>CAWGXI010000018.1:0-335526 GCA_963826515.1 uncultured Actinomycetota bacterium | reverse complement strand
GCTGCGCAGGTGGATACGTACCGTAATACTCACTGGTCAACTATGCTGATCATTTTTACTCTGCGTGAAAAAGCTCGAAAACCAGCCTCCTAGCCCGGCCCAGCCGCGGGCGGTTGGCGAGCGGGAGTTCGTTTGGGTCAGCCGCTGCGTTCATCGTGGTGTTGCTCCACCTGGTATGCCGGGTTCTCCGGTCATCGCCGCTCGCCTCCCCCGTCCTCCTCGCCCTGTGCAGGCCTGCGGCGCGGCCGCGCTGGCCCAGCCGCAACGGCGCCCAAGACGGGCTGCCCTGCTGTGAGCAGTCAAGCCCTGGGCTTCAGCGAGCGAAACAGCACAAGGTCCCAGGAGGGCAGGGGGTTGGCTCTTTGATGGGTGACCGGGATCTGTGCGACACGCTGGTGATGGGCGGGTAGGCGCGGGACGGTCCTTGTGGTGATCATGGCGGTTCCTACGCCTGCCGGATCACTGCCGAGGGACCATGCCCGCCCGCCATCATCACCGATTGACCCTGCTATCGGCCACCTGGCTGCCCTGCTCAAGCTGCCCCGGCGGATCCGCCGGGCTTGCTGGCTGTGCTGGCCAAGGTGGCCGATCCGCGGCATCGGCGGAGTGTGCGCTACCGGCTGGCGGTGATTTTGGGCCTGGCGGTGTGCGCGGTGCTGGCCGGGGCGCGTTCGTTCACCGCGATCGCCGAATGGGCTGCCGACGCTGACCGGGCTACCTTGGACACGCTGGGGGTCACCGGGGCGTGCCATCGGAATCGACGTTCCGGCGGACCTTGCAGCGGCTGGACGCCGATGCCTTTGATGACCTGGCCCGGCAAGTGGGCGCAGCCGCGCACCGCGCCAGGGCCGAGGGACGGCGGGTGATCGCGGTGGACGGCAAGACCTTACGCGGCTCCGCCACGGGGCGACGGCCGTGCTCGCGGCGCTGGACCACACCCACGGTGTGGTGCTGGGCCAGGCTGATGGGGACGCCAAGACCAACGAGATCCCCGTGTTCACCTCGCTGCTGGACCGCTCGCCATCGGCGGGCGGTCATCACCGCGGACGCGCTGCACGCCCAGCGCGGCCACGCCACCTACCTGGCCGGGCGCGGCGCGCACTACCTGTTGAGGTCAAGCGCAACCAGCCCGGCCTGTTTGCCCAGCTCGCCGCCTTGCCCTGGCGGCAGGTGCCGGTTGCCTGCGACACTCGCGAGCGCAGCCACGGCCGGGCCGAGCGGGCACCCTGAAGGTCACCGCCGTCGCCCGCGGGCTGGCCTTCCCCCACGCCGCCCAGGCCATCCAGATCGTGCGCCGCCGACGGCTCAAAGGCAAGAAGTGGTCTGCCGAAACCTGCTACGCGGTCACGTCGCTGACCGTCACCCAGGCCAGCGCCACCCAGCTCGCCGCCATCATCCGCGGCCACTGGACCATCGAGGACCGCCTCCAAATGGGTCCGCGACATGGACTTCGACGAGGACCGCTCCCAGGTTCGCACCGCCAGCGGCCCCCACATCATGGCGGCCCTGCGCAACCTCGCCATCACGATCTGCGCCTGGCAGGCGCCACCAACATCGCCGCCGCCCTGCGCTACCACGCCCGGCGGCCCAGCCGCCCCTCCAGGCGATCATGAACTGCTAAACGACTTTGCTGGGGCACTGCGCAGGAGGGAGGGCCTTTGGCCGCCCGCCCAGGCCACAGGCCGGCCTCCCATCAGCCGTTGGCAGGTCCCGACGGCCGTGGACATGCCTGCAGGATCCTTGGGTAGCGGGCCGGATCAGTACCCCACCTAGCGGCAATGCGCGCCTTCTCCCTTCAAAGCCACACAATGATCGCTCTCCGCGGGATGGACGGACGGCCCTGCCGCCGACTTGCCCCCCCATAACGGTTTGCATGAACGTCGCCTGGGAAGCGGGAGCCGGTCAAGCCGTACCGGATGGTGATTGTGCGTGGCCCGGCCGCGGCAGGGGCAGCCCGGTGCTGCCCGGCTGACGCGTCCGTCCGCATGTCTATGTGGTGGGCAGGGGCGGTTCCGGTGGTGGCCCGGGGCTGGCCTGTTGCTCCGGCGCTGAGCAGGCAAGGGGGATGGTGGGCTTTCCACCCCGACCTTCGCCCTCTTGCCACGCCTGCCTGGCGGAGGGTTCCTGATAGCAGGCGGGGGCCGTGTACCCGGCTGATGGCTGTCACCTGGTTGGCCGGCACAGGCCCGGTGAAGTCGGCTTTCCTCCGATAGGCCGCCCGGTATGGGTCGTAGCGGCCAGGCTGTGCAGAGGCAGGCCATGCCGATGCCGGGAGATCGGCGACCGGGACGCCGGGGAGGGGGGTCACATGGCACGCTCCTTCCGGTAGCGAGCTGGCGGCACGGGTGCCAGCGCTCGTGGTTGGGGACCGACGCGCTTGCCGGGCTGACCGTCACGGCGATCCTCATCCCTGAGGGAATGGCGTACGCCCAGCTGGCGGGGGGTGCGGCACTGTGATGCTTTGTTCAGTACGAGAATTATCACGAAGAGGGGGGAATTCCGATGACCACACATCACGAACCGGCCCGCCTGGGCGACAAGCCCGAGGACTATGCGCACTTCAATCTCGAGGGACGCCACATCCAACAGTGGGAGGACGGCATACGCATCGACACCCGCGCGCCCAACCTGGAATGGTGGTACTGCGACGCCGACCTGGACGACGGCACCGGGCTTGCGATCATCTTCGCCACGAAGGATGGCACCCGACTTCACCAGCCTTTCCAGCCGCAGCTCGAGATCGACCTGACCCTGCCCGACGGCACGAGGCTGGTACGGTCCTGGTACCCCAAGCCCGAAGAGTTCAGCGCGTCCAAGGACGGCTGCGACGTCCGGATGGGACCCTATCGTTTCACCGGCGACCTGCACGAGTACAGGATCACGGGCGCGGCCGATGAACTCTGGGCCGACATCCGGCTCGAAGGGATCACGGAGTCATGGCGTCCGGAGACCGGCAATCTGCTCTTCGGGCCCAATGACGAATACTTCTTCGCCTGGACGCCGTTCGTGCCCTTCGGCAAGGTGACGGCCACCTACAAGATCGGCGACGAAGTCCATGAGGCCACGGGCAGGGCTATCACGACCACAACTGGACGAACACCGACATCGGGCACCTCATCGACCACTGGTGGTGGGCGAAGGGGAGGTCGGTCCGTACACGTTCATCGCGGCACACATCGTGGCCACGGAGAAGTACGGCTACACGCCGTTTCACTGGTACATGCTGGCCCGCGACGGCAAGCCGATCGCGGACGATGGGTCCAAGATGACCTTCACGACGCACGGAGCCGAGATCAACGAGAACACCGGGAAGCCCATGCCGGATGAAATCTGCTTCGACTATCAGGACGGAGACACGCGCTACGAGCTGACCCTCACGCGCCAGAAGACGCTCGTAGCCTACACGTGGGTTGATTTTGCCAAGGGATGGCGGAAGGAGCTGCTCAAGCTGATCCGATACCCAGGTGGATACATGCGCTTCTTGGCGGCCACGAGCTTGAACTGCTACCAGGAGGGCAAGCCCGTCGAGCATTACGAGAAGACGGGGGCGTTCGAGCAGATCTTCTACAAGCGTGAGATCCACGAAGAATCGCTGGAGCACGACATGCCCCACTAGCAGCGCCACGATCCCAGCCCGAAGAGCGGGCGTGGGGGGCGCAGTGACGGGGCGCGGCGACATCACCAGCACCGAAGCTCTGTCCAAGCTCGCGTCGCGCCTCGGCTGGCGCGGTGTCACCCTCGCCGTGGCGCACTTGCACAAGCCGACCGGGGAGATGGCGGCGAAGTCGGGCCTCCTCGAGGCGATCGGGCGCGACCACGTGTTCCGCAACGTCGGCCTGGCCGTCGCATGAGCTCAATCGCGCATCAGGTAGGCGAGGACCTCTTTCTCGTAGTCGATGTACTCCTCACCCGACACGTCGACCACTACGCGGTCGATCGTCCCGCCCGTGAAGGCGAACGGCGGCTTGTAGTCGGGCGAGACCGGCGAGCCGGCGTTGCGGCAGGCGCTGACGTTGTCGCCGGTGATCCCGAAGTAGCTCGGCTGCGTCAGGATCTCGAGGCTGCCGACCTGGTCCGTGTCGATCAGCAGGTTCAGCGTCCCGATGGCATTGCCGCTCGGGTCGTCGCCGGTCTTCTCGAACGCGGCGGCGAAGACGTGCCGACCGGGCGCTATCTCGACGTCGGACGTGACCTTCTGGAACTTCTCGCCGACCCAGTTGTAGACGAAGTGGAGGCGGTGGTCCTGGATGTACATGGCGATACCGCCGCCGAGACCGCCGAGCACAGGAGCACACCCTCGGCGCCGGCGGTGTCGATCTCGACGCCGGCGGCGATCCCGAAGGAGCGGCGCAGGATGTTCACCGCGCACTGCTGCGGCGAACACCATGGAGCCTCGCCCGCGGGTCATGGCGCCAGCCGCGGGACGGCGGCCGTGTCGGAGGACGTATGCCTCTAGTGGCGAGTTCGCGCCTGCTGCTGATTGGTATTAAAGATGATTCTGGGGTCTGGAGGCGGTCTGGAGGGGCTTCGTGCTCGGCGCTCGGGGTGAGCCTGATGGTGTTGCGCTTCCGCGGAACGGTCAACGTGCCGCCAGGCCCCCGCTGAGCCCGTGTGAGCGGAACGGCGAGTACTCAGGCTCCAGGACCGTGCCCTGGACTATCCAATGATCGGGGCACTCACGGGGGGTGCTGGTGCTTGTCACCGACCAGCTGGCAGAAAGGGCGGCCGGGGCAGAATCACTACAGCCTGTGTCAGACAGGCCTGCTCATCCGTTTCCGGTGCCGGAAAATAAGGTATGTGATCAGGAGGACAAGCAGCACGAATACGCTGACGATTGGGCCTATAAAGGCTGGCCATACCCAGTCAGGTAGCGCCATAGGGGGCGAAAAAGAGAGTATATCGATCATGGCCCCTCCCCCGGTAAATGCGATATGGGTTATTTCCAACATGTTTGACTCGGCGTCTGACGTGCTAGTACTACAGCCGCACTTTCGAGCCGCCCCGAGAGAACGTGCTGGTCACCGAGATGCCACCCCAGCACCCTTCGCAAGATCGTTTGAAGTACCTGCAGGTCAGAGGCGTGCCTCTCGCAAAGTGCGGCTGTAGTACTAGAGGCGAAGGTCCTGACCACGACCGCCCGCCCGGATATATCTATTTTGTGAGATCAACCTCACTGTAAGGAAAGCGCGCCGATTACCAGAGCGTCACAGGGACTTTATGCCCTGGCCATCTGTGATCTTCGGGACATAGCGGCTGGGGATGGAGTTGCCAGCCGCGGGCGTGTAGCCACTCCAGCGCGGGGCTGGGAGCTGGCCGCGGAGTTCAGGGGGCTGGCCGGTGATCAGCGGACCGTTGCCCGAGCAGGAGCAGCTGACGTCGATGATGTGCTCGTGCGGCTGGCATGCCAGGCAGTGCCGGGTCTCGGCCTCCCCGTAACTTCGACCCTGGTGGTTAATTCCGTAGGCAATCTGGGCTCGTGCGGCGTGGCTGACCTGCTTTGGATCTTGTGTTCTGCATGATCCGGCTGCGGCCTCTTTCCCTTTGTGTCTCCTTCCCCTCGTGCGGGCCGCAGACTGGAGCTTGTGGTGTCTGTCGTTCCGCAGGCAGCCAGCGCGTGGCCGCGCTGTGCCGGCACCAGTGGGGGTCGAAGGCGATCCCGGTCCTGGCCCGCAGCCGCAGGACCAGGTCATAAGCGGCCCGGTAGGACCACGCGTGTCCCTTCGGCCCGGCCCAGATATTGACGAAGACATGGTCACTGTCGATGCCGCCGTACTCTTCGTGCAGGTAGTCGGCATAGAGCCGGATAAGCTCCGGCCCGACGGGGACGGTCCGGCCGCCGGACTTGGCCCTGGCCCCGTTCGCGTTCTCCCGCGGCACGATGCTGATCTCCTGCTCCGCTGCCGCGATGTCCTCATGCCGGAGGCCGAGTACTTCGCCGGCCCGGCAGCCTGTCTCGTGAAGGACGGCGAAGAAGAAGCGGTCCCGCAGCCGGGTGCAGGCATCCAGGATCGCCTGCATCTCGGCAGCCGTGAGGATCCGCGGCAGCTTCTTCTCTGCCTTCAGCGTGATCGCCCGCCCGCGATACGGCTCGCCCTTGCTCACGTGGTGCAGGAACGGCTTCCACCCGCCCCGCCCGCCCGTCCGCCACACGGCCAGCAAGTCACCGACCCCGGCGCCATTGCGGGCCTGGTGCGCATAGAACGCGCTCACCGCGGCGAGCTTGCGGTTCACCGTCGACGCCGTCACCGCAGCCGTCACGGACGGCAGCACCGCGACCTCGCCCGCACGGCCCGCCGACGGCAACTGGAGCCAGACCACGAACTCGCCGACATCCTCCAGCCGGGCCTCGAGCCAGTCCAGTCCCCGGAAGCCGAGGAACTCCCAGAAGTCCTTCAGGTCGTTTTTGTCTGCACTCGCCGTGTCCACGATGTTCGGTGTCTCGTATGAGCGGGGGCGCGTTCGCTGTAGATGTGTCGCACCACTTGCTGGCCGGGTGTCTCATTGGCGGGCCGGAATGGCGGGTCGACCGTGATGGAAGTCACCTTCTGGCGGGATCTGCGGTCACAGGCCAGCGGGCTCCAAATGGGCCGCGTGGTCGCGGCATGGAAAAGGCCCGCCGAAGCGAATGGCGGGCCTTGTTTCACGCGTGGTGCAGGGAGGTTCAGCCCGGGCGGCGGCCGTTGGCTCGGGTGATGGCGGTGGTGACGAGTCCGATGTTGACGTGATCGAGGTTGCCGAGGCAGCAGGCGAGGTGGACGGGGATGTGGTGGTCGGCGAGGCTGGCGGCGATCCGCAGGATGCTGCTGGCGGAGCTGGAGCCGCCGATCTGACGGTCATCCAGGGCGGCGATGGCCTCGTCCCAGTGAATGTAGGCGTAGGGCAGACCGCTGGCGTGGGTGCCGGTGGTGATGTAGCTGGCGGTGAAGTCGGTGTTGGTGAGCCAGCTGGCGTGGGCGCAGATCAGCTCGGCGGTGGCGCTGGCGGCGGTGAGCCCCATGGCGTGGGTGATCAGCGCGTTCGGGAGGTCCTCGGGGTCGGGGAAGGTCATGGGGTGCTCGGCTCGTAGTCGATGATCGGGGTCGGCGTCCGGGTGCTTTGTGCTGGTGGTCAGCGGTGCCCGGACTGTCCCTTGGCGCGGGCGGTGCGCAGGTCGCGGACGTTGCCGGTGCCCGCGGCGGCGCGCAGGCGCTGGATCTCGTCGTGCTGTGCGGCCAGGCGGGACAGCGCGAGGGTGCGCTGGTCTTCCAGGGCGGTGATGGCCTGGTCCTGGCCGGCGCAGCGGGTCTTCAGCGCGGCGAGCTCGGCCTTCAGCCTGGTGATCTGGGCGTCGCGGGGGTCGGGATGGCCGCCGGATGCCACCGTGGCGGCCATGTCGTGCTCGAACTGCTGCTTCAGGTGCGGGTAGCTGCGGTAGAGGGTGGCGCGGGACACGCCAGCCTGGCGGGCCAGTGTGGTGATGTCGCAGCGGCCGCCGTCGGGGATGTCGCCAGCCAGCAGCGCGGCCGCGGCGACGCGGATGCGGTGTTCGGCCTGCTGTCGCTTGTCGTCGGGGACGGGCATGGCTACTCGCTTCCGGTCGGGCCGGTGTCGGTCCGGTGGGCGGCGTCGATGGCGTCCACGACGCGCTGGGCACGGTCGACCTCGCCCTGCAGGCGGGCCTGCTCGGTCTTGCGGGTCCGGCCGAGCGTGCCGAGGAACACGGTGCTGGAGGTTACGGTGCCGGCCCAGACGGCGCGGTGCCGCTGATGGTGGGTGGCCTGCGCGCAGCGGGCGGAGTCGCACATGCCGATCAGCGGGGCGTCTGCGGCTGGCGTGCCGGCGAGGATGAGGCACAGCGCCCGGCTGGGGTCGGTGAACCAGCAGAAATTCGCGGCGCCGATGTGCAGCACCTTGGCCCGCTTGGACAGCAGGTTGAGCAGGTGCTGGTCGGTGGCGGTGACGTTCGGCGCGGCGGCGGCCATCTTGCCGTCGACGCTGTCGAAGAACGCGGTCAGCTCCCGTCCGCCCGGCCCGGCGGGCATGATCCCCGCCTGATAGTTGTCGTATTCTTCACGGACCAGGTTCAGGTTCCGTTCGGCCTCGAACTCGCCGATCTCGGCGAGTAGCCTGGCCTGCGCGCCGCCGGGCCGGGCAGTGTAGCCCTCGGTGGTCGCCGCGCTGACATGCTTCAAGTGGATCTTCGCGGCGAGCAGGCCGCCGGGCCGGTAGGCGATCTCCTGGGCGAGAGCCCTTCGCATCATCCGCAATGTCGCCGGACCGCCGGGGATCGGCGCGAGGCATAGGCGCTGCCCGGCCGGCCCGTTGACCCAGGCGCGGAATCTGGGGTAGCGGCTCCCGAAGGCGAAGGCGCCGAACACCGGGGAGCCGGGAGTGGTGTCGTCGCATAGCTGCTCGGCGAGGGCCACCGCGCGGTCGGCTTCTTCGACGACGACCCATTCGTCGTCGGTGCCGCCCAGCCCCTGGCCTTTGATCAGCTTGCCGGCCAGCCGGTAACGGGTCAGGCCGGGTCCGGTGACGGTGCTGCGCCGGCAGCCGATGCGCAGTTCCTTCAGCTCGCAGCTGCGCATCCCGCTGATCATCGCCGTGATGATCAGGCAGGCGGTATGCAGGTAGCAGCGCAGGTCGCGCACCTCGAGCACGCTCAGCGGGATGGTCCACGGGATCGGGGCCGACCCGTCGGCGGGCACGATGGCGGCGGCGTCGCGTGCCCACGGCTTGGCGAGGCCGACCTGGCGGAGTGCGTCGAGGATGGCCGGGCGGGCATCGTGGAGGACCCGCGGGCTGAGCCGTTGCGCGCCTGCCGCGCGGGCCAGTGCCGCGAAGCTGACGGGTAGCAGCGGGTCGCGGGGATCCCATCCGCCGGCCAGGCGGGCCTTGATCTTCCCGTTGCTGGTCGCTTCCAGCGGGTCGCCTGCGGTCAGGTGACCCTCCAGCACGACGGTGAGCTGATCGGGGTCGGATAGGAAGTAGCGCGGGCCGGCGTCTGCCATGTGCGGCTGGCGGATCGTGTGGTGCAGCGCCACGACATGGGCGCCGAGGTGCTCGGTCACGTAGAACGCCGCGGCGAGCAGCGGCCGCAGGAGCTGCTGGTCCAGCGGCGGCGTCTTGTTCTCCCCGCCGGAGCGGACGCCGAGCACCCGGGAGGAGGTCCGGCCCCGCCATGGGGTGAATCCGCGGGTATAGCGGTCGGTGGTGAACAGCTCGCCATAATCGGCGAAGTCGATGACCACCGCGGCGGCGGTGCGCAGCGAGGTGTCCTCCAGGGTGCCGATGACCTGACCGGCGGCGTCCTGGCGCCGGCCGCGTTCGATCAGGTAGCGGTCACAGTGATCCTGGCTGACCTGCCCCAGTGATGCGATCTTCTGTCCGGTCAGCCAGTTCAGCCAGCGGGCCGCCTCGGCCAGCCGCCTCCCGCAGGACTGCGGGGTCAGCGGGACCCGGTAGGCGCCGGGCAGCACCGCGACGACCGGGTCGGCGGGCGCCAGGCGGGCGTAAATGTACTCCTTGGCGGCCAGCTGCCAGTGCCGGGCGGTGATGGCGGTGAAGTCGAGCCGGGTCTCGTTGGGGTGCAGGTGGATGGCCAGCCCGTCGACGTCGCCGAAGTCCCACACGTCCAGGTCGAACAGCACGGTGCGTCCGCCGGGGACGATCCGCAGGCCGGCGGCCGTGCACACATCCGATCCGGTGAACGGCGAGCGGTGTCCGCCCGCGCCGTCGCTGTCGGCCAGGGGGCCGGGCCGGGTCATGAGGTGCTCTCCTCGGGCCGGAGCGGCAAGTCGTGATCGTCGTCGCGGATGGTGGCCGCGGCGGCGGCCAGCACCGGCGCGGGGTAGTGCTGCAGGACCTCGTCGATGCGGGCCGCATAGGGCCCGAAGGTGGCCATGAACTGCCCGGCGGGCAGCTGCCGCCACTGGCGGGACAGCCATCCCCTGAGGCGGAGCAGGTTGCCGGCGTGCCTCGGTGCGAAGATCGCCAGCGGGCAGAGCAGGCACACCCACGGGCGGGCCGGGCAGGGTTTGCCGGCCGGGCCGTGCAGGCCCGACAGCGGGTCGGCGCAGGCGGCGGTGAACACGTCCTGGCCGCCGGAGACGATCTCCGCGGCGGCGGGCTCGCCCAGGCCCAGCGCGGCGATCGCGGCGGGCAGTCCGGCGGCCAGCTCGGCCAGCTGCCCGGCGGTGACCACCACCGGCGGCTGGGCGCGGCGGACCATGTCGCCCTGCGCCTGCTCGATGATGGCCTGCACCGCGTCCTGCTGGGCTGGCGTGGCCGCGGTCAGGTAGTGGTCGGCCTCGATTTGGGGGCTGTGGTTGGGGTCGATGAGCGACCGGGGCGAGCCGTGCCAGGCCTGGCGGTCTCGCAGCGACTCAAAGGTGGTGCGGATCCGCCGCCGGTCCACCTCGATGCTGTGCTTCTTGCCCCAGGCGCGGTGGGTCCCCGGATTGATCGTGGTCCGCCAGCGCGTGTCGCGCCGGTGGCCGCAGTGCAGCCACAGCACGCCGGCCAGCCCGGCGGGTGCGTGACGGCGGGCCAGTGCCGAAAGCTCCAGCCACTGCTCCAGCAGCCGGACCGCCCCGCGCGGCAGCGTCACCGATTCGGCCGCACTTCGTCCTTTGACATAGCCGAGCAGGACCGCGGCGTCACCAGCCCAGTCGATGTCGTCGATACCCAGATCCGCGATCCCGTCCGGGACGACGCCGCAGTAGGACCCCAGCAGCACCCGGCAGGCGATCACGATGCCGGCGTCGGGGAACAGGTCGGTCAGGGCGGTGCGGATGCCGCCGCGCTTGGCGACCCACGCGGGGGACACGCCCAGGTGCGCGGCAACCCGCGCGGTGCTCAGCGGACCGCGGTGCACCAGCAGCCAGCGCAGGTTGTCTCCGCTCCACCCGGCCTGCCCCGGGTCCTGGCCGGCGGCCGCGGCGGCGAGCGCCCGCCGGCGGGCGGCGAGAGCGTCATCGGCGATCCGCCGGCAGGTATCCCGCAGCCGCTCCCACTGCTGCTGGTCATAGGGCACCAGCGGATTGTCCGACGGCCACGGGGAGTAACGCCGGCCGTTCACCAGGGCGCGGACGCCCGGGTCCAGGGCGCCGGTGGCGGTGTCGTAGCCGGCCAGCATCGCCCTGGTGGTCGACTCCCGCATGCCCCCGGCCTGCATCCAGTACTCCGCCAGCACCGCCCGGGTCAGCGCGGTAGCGCCGCCGCGGACCCCGCGGCCGGTCATGAACACGGCGATGTCCCGCAGCCCGATCAGATACGACTCGACGGTGCCCGGGGCGTTCACCGTCCCGTGCGGGTGGACCTGTCCGGCCAGCCCGGTCAGCAGGTCGGCGACCAGCGCCGGATCACCGGCCCCGCCGGACAGCCACCGCTTCTGGCGGCCGTCACTGAACGCGCACGCGATCCCCGGCGGATCGTTCAGCAGCTCCGCCGGCATCACGCACCCTCGCCTTCGGTGCCGCCGGTATCGAACTCGGCGCCGGCCTCCCGGGCCGCCGCCGCCAGCGCACCCGCAGACGCGCCGATGACGGCCTGCTCGTAGGCGTCGGCGTAGATCCGCGTCATGTCCAGCCGGCGCAGGTAGGACTCGGTCGTCAAAGCTGAGGAGTGCCCCAGCAGGTCCCGCAGCACCATCAGCGGATCGGCCTTGGCCAGATACAGCGCCAGCGCCGCATCCGGGCCCGCACCGGTGCCACCGCCGCCGGTGGCCGCGGCCAGCTGCGCGGCCTGGGCGTAGAAGCCACCCACCAGGCGTTCCAGCGTCGCCATCGCCATCGAATGCCGCAGCCGGTGCGGATGTACCAGCGGGAACCGCGGCTCGAAACGTGCCCGGATCCGCTGGGCGGCGCGGGTGAACACGCTCTCCCACGCGGTGAACGGGCCCCCGTCGGCGCGCACCGCCAGCAGGCAGCACCCCCCGCCGGGCGCGACCAGCCGCAGCCGCTCAGCGGCGGTCAGCGACGCCCACTTCACCCTGCGGCCGTTCACCCGCCCGCCATCGGGGCCGGGATCGGTCACCAGCAGCGGCTCACCCAGACGCGCCGGCGGCGACCACGCCGACCCGGCCGTGCTCGCCGCCCGGTCCAGGCCGATGTAACCGTGCACCGCGTGCAAAGTGGCCGCGTCGATCCAGGTGGTCCGGTACTTGCCGCCCTTGGCCAGCGATGACGGCACCGGAAACAACACCGGCAGGCCCGGGGGATGCGAAGCCGGCGGAGCCGGGGGCACCTCGAACACCAGCAGGAACGTGAACTCCCGGCGGCGCAGCCCCGTCGCCAGCGCCAGCCCCGCCATCGCCGTGTTGCGGGCCAGCTCCCGGCCCCGGTACCCCGCATCCGCGGTGCCGTCCGGCGCCAGCCCCGCCAGCGCGCTGAGGAACATCGCGGCGAAGTCCGCCTCCAGGTACTTGATCGTCACATGCGGCTTCGGGGCCCGCCGCCGAGCCAGGTTCGCCCGCGCCAGGCGGACCTGGTCGCCGTAGCGGGACAGGGCCTGGGCGTAGCTGAACGGCACCGCGCTGGCGTGCCCTTCGGCGACCGCCCACTGGTAGAACGACGACAGCACCGAGATGTGCTGGTTCCAGGTGGACGCGGCGAACCGGAACTGCACCGGCCCGCTGGCCCGGTTCGCCGCATACGCCCCCAGCGCCCGCTTCAAATCGTGGCGGGTGTCGAACACCGCCACGCCCAGGCAGGCCAGGAACATCAGCCAGCTCCGCATCGCCCGCGCATACACCGCCCACGTGCCCGGCGAGGGCGAACCGCTGATCGGCAGCTCCCGTAGCCAGCGGTTCACCGCGACGCTCGGCCGCGGCACGCCCGCGTCCTCGAAGAGCAAGTCGTCGTCCGCCAGCACGGGCATCCGGTCCGGGAACGCTGGCTCGGCCGCCACATCCCAGTCCTGCCAGCCGGTCCGCGAAAAGAAGGTCAGTTGCATGAGCGGCGACCCTACGGACGCGACACCGCCCAGTGCAAGCCGCAAACGTCCAGCCCATGGCACTACTGGCCGGTCGCTGAGACACGGCAGCTAAGCAGAGAAAAGATCGTGCGAGTACGCCTTCACCGTGTTCGGCGACCGGCCGATGTCAGTGAGATAGGCCAGGAACCGGTCGACCGGGACGACCGGCACGTCGTCGTCCCCCAGAACGGTCCACGATCGCGTCCCCGAACCGGGGACCACCACCGGATGCACGAGCATCGTCTCCTCCTTGAACAACGTCATGGACAAGGCAGGAGATAACCACGCATCAGCCCCCATCCGGGCAGGTGAGGACGCTCGTGCCGGACGTTAAAGACACGCCAATTAAGGCTGGAGATAACGATCGAATCCATTAACGCCCGGCTGCGGAGAGCCGTCAACGCCCGCGGCCACTTCCCCACCGAACAGGCCGCCCTCAAGTGCCTGTTCCTGGCGATCACGAGCCTGGACCCACCGGGAAGGGCCGCCAGCGGTGGACCAACCGGTGGAAGGCAGCCCTCAACGCCTTCGACATCACCTTCGACGGCCGCCTCAGCGCGGGACGGAAGTAACAACAGAGAAAGAAGTTACACCGTTATCTTGACAGACCCTCAGCACCCGCCGAGCTTACCACAAACCACCAGGGGATATCTCGGACAACACCACATAGTTGCTGCGCGAGCCCTAAGTGCCTCAGCTGAGCTGTGTTCGCCAAGGGAGTGGCCTGCATGGTCTTGCTTGCATTGCCTTCATCTCTCCTTTCCGGGGGAGAGCAGGGCCCGGTCAGCGGTGACGTCTTCTGGCGCCGGTCACGCGGGGTCACGGGGGGCCATGCTCCCGCCAGCACCGCCGCGTGAGAGCGTGCCCATGGCGGTCCGGTAGGCCTCACGGACATGATGGCCCTCGCGGTACATGGCGTCAGCCACGGGGTCGGACTGGTGGCCGTTGAGGTGATCTTGTGCGCCGCCCGGCACGGTGTGGACCGCAAGGGTGCTGTCCGGATCGTCCTCGACGAGGAGGATCTTTCCCGGGCTGACGGTTGGTTCGGTGTTGCCCATAGACACAGGCTTTTACCCGCGGGTAGCCGCGCGGTTTGCCAACTGGTTGCAGGCTGGTTGCAGGTATGACCTGGTCAAGAGGAGCCAGCGGGCACAAGCCAGCATGGTGTGGCGGTGGCCGGGCACGCCCGGTCGTAATCCCGGTCGTCTTTGGAGCCCTCGCCGCACGATGCCGTATTCGCGTTCTGGCCGCCATCGTGGCAGCGGCATCCGCGCGCAGCCTTCGCCACGATGGCCCGGTGTCGGGCACGAGGTCGGCGGCGCCCGGTCCGGCCCGCGTGGATATCCGCAGCCCGGTCTGGATGGTGAGCGCAATCGTGGCGTTGTCGCGGCGGGACGGAATGGCAGCGGCTCATCTGCGGCCCCCGGTACGCCTGGCTGCCAGCCTGGTCCGGCTGCGGGGATGATGCCACCTCGGGTGCAAGCGGTCGCTTGCGGCCGGCGAATTCGCGGTCAAAGGTGGAGTCGCTGCAGCGGTCCGCGGCCGCGGGCCGGACGCTCCAGCGTGCGCGAGTGCGTGCTCGCGCTGGGGCGGGAGCCAGCCCCCGGGCAGTGAGCCGTGCCCGGCTGTTCACCTCACCGCCGACGTCGGTCGCGGAAGGGGCGAACGTGCTTGTGATCTGTGATGTGTCCGGTACCGCGTGCCGGGGGAGACTGATGGGGCCAGATCGTGACGAGGGTCTGGGGGGAAGATAGCTGGCGTATTGAGGACAGCCGTGTACATCGTGATGGTGGCGCCCGAGTGTGCTCCCGCGGCGAAGGCGGGCGGGCTGGGTGATGTGGTGTCCGGGCTGAGCCGGGAGCTGGAGATCCGGGGCCACGCGGTGGAGATCGTGTTGCCGAAGTATGTCGGCATGCGCTATGGCGATATCTGGGATCTGCAGGTCAGCTATGCGGATCTGTGGGTGCCCTGGCATGGCGGGGCGATCCGCTGCACGGTGTGGTTTGGCCACGTGTATGGCCGCAAGTGCTTTTTCATCGAGCCGCACTCGCCGGACAACTTCTTCGACCGGGATCTGCTGTATGGGTACCCGGACGACGCCGAGCGGTTCAGCTTCTTTTCCAAGGCGGCCCTTGAGTTCATGCTCAAGTCCGATATGCGGCCGGATGTCATCCACTGCCATGACTGGCAGACCGGGCTGGTGCCGGTGCTGCTGTATGAGCAGTACCGCGAGGTGCTGCCCTACCAGCGGGTCTGCTACACGATCCACAACTTTGCCCATCAGGGCATCAGCGGCCCGCAGGTGCTGGCGGGCCCCCAGCTGGGCCAGCCGGACTACTTCCTGGACCGCGACCGGCTGGGCGACGACACCCACCACCAGGCCGCCAACCTGATGAAGGGCGGGGTGGTGTACTCCAACTTCGTCAGCACGGTGTCACCCAACCACGCCGGTGAGGCCCGCCATGGCGACGGCGGCTTCGGGCTCGGCCAGTCCCTGAACGTGCATCACGTCAAGTTCGGCGGCATCCTCAACGGCGTCGACTACGACGTGTGGAACCCCGAGATCGACCCGTTCATCCCGGCCCGCTACTCGATCGGCACCCTGGACCGCAAGTACGACAACAAAGAACGCCTCCGGGACCGGTTCTGGCTGCGCAAGAACTGGAGCCCGATCGTCGCGTATGTGGGCCGACTGGACCCGCAGAAGGGCATGCACCTGGTGCATCACGCCGCTGTTTTACGCGCTGGCCAGCGGGGCCCAGTTCGTGCTGCTCGGCGACGCGTTCCACCACAACGGCATCGGCAGCCACTTCTGGCACCTCAAACACTATCTCAATGACAACCCCGACTGCCACCTCGAGATCGGATACAGCGAGGAACTGGCCCACCTCATCTACGCCGGCGCCGACCTGCTGGTGGTGCCCAGCATGTTCGAACCCTGCGGGCTGGCCCCGATGATCGCGATGCGCTACGGGACAGTCCCGGTGGTCCGCGCCGTCGGCGGCATGGTCGACACCGTCTTCGACCGCGACCACTGCCGACCGCCCACCCGGCGAGCGGAACGGGTATGTATTCCACCACGCCGACAACCCGGCCATCGAATCCGCGCTGCACCGCGCGCTTGGACTATGGCAGGCCTACCCGGACCAGTTCCGCCAGCTCATGATCAACGCCATGCGGGCCGACTACTCGTGGGCCCAGCCCGGACAGGACTACCTCAACATCTACGAGCACATCCGCCACAAGTGAGCCGACCGAGAGGCGAGCCCATGGACACTCTTGCCGGATACGTCGACGGCCTGCCCAACCTGTGCGGGCAGGAGCCGCTGATCAGCGAGGCCATCGCAGCGGGCCGGGCCGGCCAGGTGCCGGCGGTGGAGGCGATCCCCACGATGAGGCGCCGGTGCGGCGACGTGTCAGATGTGGTGAGACACCCCCCGGCCGTAGCGCTGCTGGTAGATGGGCATGAAGCGCGGCGCGCCGGGTGGCGTGAGACGCGGCTGCCCAGAACCCAGAGGTGGCGGGTTCATGTCCCGCCCCCGCTACCAGCTCAGGGGCCCGGAGGGTGATCCTCCGGGCCTTCTTCCATGCGTCCTGTAACGGATTTGTAAACGGGATCTTGGTCATGCGGCATCGCCGGTCGTCCTCGTGGTCCTGGTCCTCGATCGGGACCGAGGCGAGCGAGCCGCCGGTGATCGCTCTGCGATTCGCCTGTCAGGGCGCGGCGAACGCGGTGTCGCCAACCTGACCGCACGGCTGATCCCACCACTATCGAGCGCGCCGCACAAGGACCCGCGCGCACCACAGAACCTCGTCCCCATTGGCGGGCTCGAACGCGAACTGCGGCGCGCCTCGGCCAGCGCCCCGTCGAATTGAAGGTAGCGCGCCCCGAACGAATCCTCCGGTTTCCCTGCCCAAATCTCCGGCTCATCGCGCAGATAAGGCGGGGTCGTATATACGTCCCGCCCCCAGCAGGCATGCCGCAGCCTCCCGAATAGCCGTCGCCGCGTGGAGGATCAGGTGACCCCGCATCGGCGACCAGGCCGATATTGGCCGCATCCAGGCCCGCGACCGCGCCGCCAGATCCCACCGGCACCCCGGCAGCGATGCTCGCGACCGCGCGCCGCTTCGCAGCGGTCAGCGGCTGACGGCCCCGGGTGGCCAGTTCCCGCGCCGCCCGGCCTGCCATCAACCGGGACAGCGTGCTGAACCGCGCACTCCGACGAGCCCGGGCGCGGCCAGTCGGCGCCGTACGGTGACCCTGGCAAATGATGACGGCACCGTCACAGCGCCGTGCCGACGTCTGAGCCGCGCTACGGCTTCTCGATCGCCAACGTCCCTGGCGTGATCTGGGTGAACAGCGTGAGGGTCACCCTCAGCGTCACTCCCAGCAACAGCTAGACGGGGACACAGAACTTCCTCGCCTTGCGGGACGGCCCGACAGGGAACCGTCCCGCCCATGCCATGCCTTGCCGCAAAGCCACAGGGTCCATTGGTCACGACCTTCCGACTCTGAATCCTCCTGCCAGGTCTCGCCCGGTCGACTGTGTGGCTGTGTCAACCTGATTTGGCCCCGCAGATGGAGCGGTTTTACGGGCGGTGCGTCAATGTGAACGGCATCGGGCACCACCTCCAAGGAATGAGCTGTAGCGGAATGAGCCTGGTAGCGTCGGCTCGGCGGGCCACGCGGGCACAGCAGTGGCAACCAGCGGCAAGGGGATATCAAGCGCCCGGCCATACCGGTGACGCTTGGACGGCCGCGCTAGGGCCACTGGCATTCGTAGCACGTCTCGCTGGGCGGGATGGCCTACTCGAACTGCCAGCGGAGGCCAGGTAGGGACTCCCGGCAGGACGTGCGACTCTAAGAACCCTCAATTACACCCATAGCGTCGGTACCAAACACAGCGGGGTCCTGTCGGGGTGCGCCTCGTGGGGGTGAGAGCAGGGACAGTGCAGTCCCCTGCCATCGAGGTGAGCGTCATGAGGTTGATGAAGACACGCGGCGTTGCGGCTGCCATCGTGGCGGCGGGACTCGCCGCCGGCGCCGCCGGATGCGGCGGCTCGCATACAGTGACGAGGGCGGCGCAGACGTCGGCAGTCCCGGATGTTACGGTGACCCATACGCTGTCGGCAACCCCGGCCGCCTCATCCCCGGCACCGCAGGTCACCGTGACCCAGCAGGCGCCGCCCCCGGCCGCGCTGCCCGTCCTCACCGTGGGCAGCTACACGGGCACCGAGCCCGCCTACATTGGCTTCAGTGGCGACGCCGGAAACGTCGTCACCTCGATCACCTGGGCGTCGTGGACGGCGACCGGCGCCACCGGCACCGGCACATCCAATATCCAGGGTTGCGTGCCCAACTGCGCTCAGGGCTCGGAGACGCCAGTCTCGGCGACCATCACCTTGTCCGATCCCGTCGGCGGGCAGTTCACGGCGTACACCGAGACCCGCAACGGGTCCACAGGGTCAGGGCCGACGTCGGCGATTCTGAGCGCAGGGTCATCAAACCCCGGCGCGGGGTCATCAAACCCCGTAGATGCCTACGCCCAGGACATCCTGAACACGGGGATCACCGCGCCCGTCAGCTGGATCGACTCGACTGGCCAGGCCTTGTGCTCCGACTGGGCCGCCGGGCAGACGACCCCTACCACGGATCAGCTCCTGCTGAACGGCGGGATCCTCCCGGCGCATCTCGCCAGCTACGACTCCATCACCGCACAGGACCTCTGCCCAAGTACCCCGGGCACCCCCTGATCGGTCGGCAGTGAGGAAGACGGGGACAGCGCAGTCCCCTGCACCAGAGGTGGGGAACCATGAAGATCCAGATACTCACCATCGCAGCCGCACGGGTCGGGCGCCGCCAGGCCGTACTTCCTGCGCCGCATGGACGGACCGCGAAGTCATCGGGGAAGAATGCGTGAGCGGGGCGACTGGAGTGCCACCAGGACCAGGCGGTGGAACTGGGGGGCCACTCACCGACCGTGGGGCGGTGGCTTGCCGCGCCCTGCCGGGCGGGCGCCCTACGGGCGCGGCGCCGCACGCCGGTCAGCTGGCCCGCTGTCTCGGTCCGCCTGCGGACACGCCCAAGGATATCCTCGCCTTGGCAAATCGAACGTCGTGGGCCCGCCGCGGCGAGCTGAAACGCCGCCTGCCGGCCTGCTGGTCTACGACGCTTCCGGCACCATCATGCTCGACCCCGATCCTTGTCCGCGTTGAGATTACCCACGGCCGATCCCCGCGGCGGGCGACACGCCGGTCACCGACATCTGGCCCGTGGTGACCGTTCCGGTCTTGTCCAAGACGACAGCGCCGATGGAGCGGGTGGACTCCAGCGCCTGATAACCCTTCGTGAAGATGCCCAGCCGCGCGCCGCGCCGGCAGGCAACCACCAGGGACGTCGGCGTGGCCAGCCCCAGCGCGCAGAGGCACGCGATGATCAGCACCGCAAGACCGGCGCTGACCGCATGCCCGGCCGAACTCCCGGCCGCGAGCCACCCGGCCAGGGTGAGCGCCGCGAATCCGAGCACGAGCGGCACGAGCACACCGCAGATCCGGTCGGCCAGCCGCTGATCGCCGCCTTGTCCGCAATGGGCCCGCTCGACCAGCAGCGCGCCGCCGCGCTGCGGTGGTGCCGCTCGTCCTGGGCGGTGTTGATGCGTTACGGCGTAGCCGGTTAGCATCGCGAGCCGTTCGCCGTCCGCGCCCCTTCTCCACCGCCAAGGACCCCGCCAGCAACGACATCTCCCGCGGCTGGTGCCGGCTCATGGGCCTCACCGCTATCACCCTGTGCATCGCCACCCTGCTCGTCGCCCGCAGCCAGCGCATCATCGCCGCACACGCCAGCCGCCACGACGACAACGCCCGGCGGGCCCGGCTGCGGCTACGGACGATCCAGCAGTTCCAGCGCGCGCGGCGACATTGATCTGAGCATGCTAGTGTAGCGTCTCTCTATTAGCTTGCTAGTTCCTTGAGGGTGACTCGCCCGCGCCGGACCTTCGCCAGGATGTCCTCGGCGGTGGCGGTCCACACGAATGGCTTTGGGTCGTCGTTGCTGGCTGAGAGGTATTCCTCGATGGCGGCTATGAGATCGGGCACGGACTTGAACACGCCGCGGCGGATCGCCTTGTCGGTGAGGTTACGGAACCAGCGCTCGACGAGGTTCAGCCAGGAACTTGACGTCGGCGTGAAGTGCAGGTGGAACCGCGGGTGCTTCGCCAGCCACGCCTGGACGTTGGCGTGCTTGTGGGTGCCGTAGTTGTCCAGGATCATGTGGATCTCCAGGCCCTTGGGAACCTGCCGGTCGATGGCGCGCAGGAACTTCAGGAACTCGCCGTGCCGGTGGCGGGGCAGGCACTGGCCGATCACCGTGCCGGTGAGCACGTTAAGCGCGGCAAACAGGGTGGTGGTGCCGTTGCGCTTGTAGTCGTGGGTCATGGTGCCAGCCCGGCCCTTCTTCATCGGCAGGGTCGGCTGGGTGCGGTCCAGCGCCTGGATCTGGCTCTTCTCGTCCATGCACAGCACGACTGCCTGCTCGGGCGGGTTCAGGTACAGGCCGGCCACGTCGACCAGCTTGTCCTCGAACCGCTTGTCGTTGGACAGCTTGAACGTCTTCACCCGGTGTGGCTGCAGGCCGCGGGCCTTCCAGATCCGCTGCACCGTCGCCTTGCTCACCCCCTGCGCTTTCGCCATCGACCGGCAGCTCCAGTGCGTCTCGCCGGGCGGCTTATCGTGCAAGGTGGCGTGCACGACCGCCTCGACCTTCTCCGCTGGGATCGACACCTTGCGGCCCCGGCCCTCCCGCACCCGGCCGAACTTCGCCAGACCGTCGGTGGCGAAGCGCTCCCGCCAGGTCCGCACCGTGACCGCCGACACCCCGGCCTGTATCGCGATCCGGGTGCGATGATCTCGAGGGCGCGTCGCTGGCCTTCGGTGAGCGCCAGCGCGGCAGCTGGATGATTCATAAGCCACGGTACCACAACCGCGAAGTCAATTGCGAGACACTACACTAGACGATCCTCCTGCTCTGGCAGCGGGCCTGCACGTCAGGCCGAGGCGGGGGCGGGACAAGCTCCCATTTGCTCCCAAATCGCGAGTCAGAGAGCGCCTGCTATGACCTCGCAGCGTTGTGACCTAGCGGGCACAATGTCGTCTGACCTGTGAGCCCTCGCCCAGTCGCGCTCCCACAGGTGCCAGATCCGGCTCGAACAATGATCGCAACCGGGGTCTGACCTCGGTGGGCGCAGGCGGTTTCGAACCACCGACCCCTCGCTTGTAAGGCGAGTGCTCTACCGCTGAGCTATGCGCCCTGAACTGGGAAACATCCTCCGGGGGCTACGGCCTTCAAGCCAAGCAACAAGCCACCAGAATCAGGCAGCCCCCGGCACAACTCCCCCAGCCTAACGTTCGCTTGACCCGGTCGGCGAGGAGCTGCTGGATCGCGTCTCGCGGCAGGACGCGGCGCCTTTTCACCAGCACCGACCTCAGCTCGCCGGTCCTGATGAGCGCGTACACGGTGTCGGCAGACACCGACAGCGCCATGGCGACGGCGTCGGCGGCGACCAGGGCGACCTGGACGGGACCACCATCACCGCCGACGCGCTCCACGTCCACCGCGACAACATCCAGCAGGTCACCGACCGGGGCGGCGACTACATCCTGACCGTCAAAGCCAACATGCCATCCCTAGAACGCGACATCGCCGCCCTGTTCCCTGCCAGCCCCGCCGACAGCGGGGCTTTCCCCCCCTCACCGCATCACCATTGACCGCGGCGACGGCCGCAACGAGATCCGCTCCATCTGGTGCTCATCCGATGTCGCCAGCCTGGACTTCCCCGGCGTCTACCAGGCCTTCCGCATCCACCGCCAGATCTACGACCTGAACTGGAACCCGCTGCGCAAGCCAGAGACCGTGCACGGGATCACCAGCCGCACCGCCTGGCAGGCCAACCCCGCCGACATCCTGGCCGGCAACCGCGGCCACTGGGAAGTGGAAAACCGCGAGCGTGTCACCGGATGGACGGGCACGTGCACGACCGCAGGTAACGGCGCGCGACCTCGGAAACGCCGGCCCGTCCCCCGTCATACGACACCGTCAACCGCCACGACAGATATCGTCCGTCCAGGGCAAGCTGCCCAAGAAGCGACCGGGCGCGTCGCTACATGCCGATACGTTCCGGCTGCGGGAGCCGCGGCGCCGCGGTGTCAAGCGTGGCGTCGACCCGGGTGCGATTACCCGGGCTGCGGGTGACGGGGCCCACTTCGGCAGCCTCGGCGGACCGGCTGTCCTGCCAGCCTGCGTGCTGGCGGGTGGTGGCCCGCCAGGCGCGTTCCTCGGCGATGCTCTGGCGGCTGCTCTACCGCCATACGGGCTGCCACGCCCACCCGGTACGCACCCCTCGTGGGGGCGGTCGAAGATGCAGCGGCCTTCCAAGCGAAGCTGGTCGAGAAGCCGGGCACCAGCAAACCGGCACTCCGGGAGATCGACGTCGGTGATGGTCAGGCTGGCGGCGTCTGAGCCACGCAGCGAGGTCAGGACGGGCACCCGCAGATAGGGGGATTGCGCCGGGTCGGGGCCGTCTCGCTGGGCTGCACCCCGGACGGGAAGCGGCGGATCCGGCGGGCGGTCACCAGCAGGACCCGGTGAACCGGGCAAGGCTGCCTGGCGACGCGACGGTCGGCGCAGCCGCACGCCACGATCACGGGCAGAGCGACGCATATTCCCCCAGGATGCCCGTCGCCGCCGCGAGGTCACCGTCCAGCGGGCGGTCGGCCATCCGCGGGTCGAGGGCAACGTCGGCGACGTCGTAAGCGCTGCGCAAAGCGCCGCCTGCGGGCACCCGGTCCTGCATCCGCAGCGCGCGCATCGCCGCGACAAGCTCGCACGCGAGCACGACCCGGTAGGCGCCCACCGCGTCCATGGTGGCGTGTGCGGACTGCGTCGAGAATCCGGCGTGCTCCTCGACGCCGCGGGATAGCACCGCATTGCCGAGCGCGGCAGGCGTTGCGAACCTGCGAATGTCGGCCACCGCCGACTGCCCGACGTATTCGAGCACCATGATTCCCGAACTGGTCTCCGTTTCCGCCTGAAACGCATTCAAGCCGGTAAACGACGGCTCTACCAGCATGCCCAGACGCGCCGCTGACAATGCGGCCGTTTGGAACAGCGCCGCCCGCGCCGCGTCAAGCGCCAGACCCACGTAGGCGGCATGGAAGTTCCCGTTGTGCCAAACCGTCCGGCCAGCGACGTCGACGAGCGGGTTTTCGCCCGCGGCATTCAATTCCCTGGTAACCACGCCTTCCGCGTAACCGGCAGAATCCACCGCCGGGCCATGGACCTGCGGAAAAGCGCGGAAACCGTACGGGTCCTGTACCCGGGCAGGCGGTGGCGCCACCTCGGTCATCAGGGCGCGCACGCTCGCCGCGACCAGTTGCTGGCCTGGGTGCGGGCACGCCAGGTGCACCTGTTCTGCGTAGGGTTCGAGCGACCCGCGTGCCGCGAGCAGCGACAGGGCGGCAACAACCACCGTGGACCTGAGCAGGCCGGCCATATCGCTACAGGCCAGCGCCGACTCGCCAAGCGTGGCCGCATTGCTGCTCATGAACGCGGGTGCGTCCGCGGAGCGCAGCGGAAATCTGGGCGGCGGCCCCGTCCCCGGTTGCCATGCCCGCTCGCCGAGCAGGCAGAGGCCGGTCGACGCTAGGGCGGTGAGGTCGCCAGTGCCGATCGCGCCGTACATGGGCACCGGCGGCGTGAAGCCGCGGTCGATGGCGTCGGCGAGCACAAGCAGCAGCGCCGGATCGACGCCCGAGCCGCCGGCGCCGATCTGGTTGAGCCGGACGACGAGCATGGCGCGCGCCAGTTCGGGTGCGAGCAGCGGCCCGGCTCCCGCCGCATGACTACGGATTAGCCGCAGGCCGTGGTCCGGATCGTCGGCCTCGCCGATATCGACCGTCCTGTTGGCGCCCACGCCGGTATTGCGGCCGTAGACGGGCCGGTGCGCGGCCACCTCGGCACCGACGCGCCAGGCGGCTCGTGCGGCGGTCACCGCCGTATCAGCGACCCGTACCTGCGCCCCGTCGCGCGCGACGGCCGCCACCTGAGCGCAGGTCAGCGACGAACCGTCGATCGCGATCTGGTGACGAGTCACTGCGGCCGGCGAGGTGGATGCTACCGCCGCTCCGGGGGTGTCTTTGTCCCCGCGGAATGTCGTCATCTTTGCCGGATGGCCGTCACCGGCGCGGCTGGATGACTGGCTTGCCGAGCACCCGGGCGAGTGCCTCGGCCACCTCTTCCGCCAGGTCCGCCGTCCCGCTCAGGGCGATCTCGCTGACGACAGCGTCCTCGCCCGCCGCGGGAGGCGAAGCGGGCCTGACCCAGCCGCAATTCCTGCACTCCACCTCGCCGAGACGGGAGATCAGCCGGACGCTGCCGCATGAGGCGCAGAGGTCAAGCTCGGCCGTCCAGTCGTGGGCAACCTGGCATCCCGGGCAGACCAGCACCTGCCGGTCATGGCGCACACCCCGTTGCCACAGGCTCGGCCCCCGGTCCGGATCGACTTGCCGCGATCCGCAGCGGTAGCAGGGCATCGCCGGAGATCCTCCGCGATTAGTGATCGGCGGCCGCCGGTCCCGGCGGCCGCTGTGGTTACCCAAGCCCCGCGAGCACCTTCTGGTACTCGGCGAGGTCGCGCGCCTGCGGGATCGGGTTGACGACCTTCCACCGCACGACGCCGTCCTTGTCGATGATGAAGGTTCCGCGGGTCGCGACGCCCGTGTTCTCGTCAAGCACCCCGTACGATTTTGCCACCGACCCGTGCGGCCAGAAATCAGACAGCAGGACAAAGCCGAAATTCTCCCGATCTGACCAGACACGCTGTGCATACTTGGAGTCCACCGACACCGCCAGCAGCTGCACGTCGTCACGGGAGCGTTCAGGGAAGTCGTCGCGCAAAGCGCAAAGTTCGCCGCTGCACACGCGGCTGAACGCGAGCGGGTAGAAGACGAGCACAACGTGCTTCGTGCCGCGGAAATCCGACAGCTTAACCGGGCTGCCGTGCTGGTCCTTCAGTTCGAAGCCGGGGGCCTGCTGACCGACATCGACCGCCATGTGCGGATCCTTCCGACGAAGTCCTAGGGGTGCTCGCCCGAGCGTCACCGCCGGGTCTGCAGGTGGGAACCTGGCCGGCATCGCCCAGGTTTCCATTGTCCTCGGGTTGCCCTCCGGCCCGGCCCGCGCCAGTCCCGTCCGGCCCGGCCCGCGCCGGTTCCCACCAGTCAAGTCTGCCACCGATTCGCTGCCCGACCGCGGAACACACGATCAGGTAACAGCGTCGGCTGGCGCCAGCCGTCACGGCCGATACCGCGGCCGCCGCTGGCGCCAGCCGGCCGTTCAGCGCCGCGCCTTTGGTGCGACAAGGCGGCTGCCCGACCAGTCGCGGGCAGCGCTCACGCTGCTTGTCTGGGACAGGCCCGCGGTGGGCGCCGCCTCGCCGATGTCACTGGGCTCGACGTGGCCATCCCGGCCCGCCTTCGGCGTGAGCAGCCAGATGTAACCCCCGTCGGTCAGGGGGGTGAGCGCGTCGACGAGCGCGTCGACAAGATCACCGTCCCCATCCCGCCACCAGAGCATGACGACGTCAACCACATCCTCGTAGTCCTCGTCGACAAGCTCTACTGCTTCGACGCCGGATACGGCGTCGCGCAGCCTCTCGTCGCAGTCGTCGTCGTAGCCGATTTCCTGCACCACCTGGCCCGGTTTAATCCCGAGCTGCTCGGCCAGGCCACGTTGACCTTGCGTCTGGCCCGCGGTCGCGCTCACTTACGTCCTCCTCGCAACCTTTCCCGCTCTAACCGCCCAGCCGCGGACACCGATTCCGGTCACCCGCGACGGCGGCCGTAGCGACGGCACTACTTGCTCGGATAGTCCACACTGGGTCGGCCCGGCGCGCAAGTGGCAATACCGGACGCGATAGAAAACCAGCCCGAACCGCGCCGCCGACCGGCTTCCACAGACGGCGGCGGTATACCGCGTACGGCAACTAGCCGAGATACGAGAGCCGCACATGGCGTTCCGGATTGTCCGCGTTTAGGTCTACAAGTGCCACCGACTGCCACGTTCCGAGCGCCAGCCTGCCCCCGATAACCGGAAGCGTGGCGTAAGGCGCCACGAGGGCGGGGAGCACGTGTGAACGCCCATGGCCAGGTGAGCCATGAGCGTGCGCCCACCGGTTCGAGGCCGGGAGCAGTTCACCTAGTGCGGCAAGCAGATCCCGGTCGCTTCCCGCGCCGAGTTCAATCAGCGCCACCCCCGCCGTGGCATGCGGCACGAACACGTGCAGCAGCCCATCACCTCCCCCGGACATTTCGCGGGCGAATTCCTCGCACGCGCCCGTGATGTCGTGGACGGCCTCGCGTCCACCGGTGTGCACCTCGATCACGTCAGTCTTCATACCGACTTCATACCGAACTTCAGTGCCCGGCCTCACGGCGCCGGGCCTCACGGTGCCGGGCCTCACGGTGCCGGGCCTCACGGTGCCGGGCCTCACGGTGCCGGGCCTCATTGGGCCCGGCATCACCGGGCGGGGCTTCACCGGACCGGGCTTTACTTGGGGCCACTTCAGCGCAGCGGCGGCTCCCGCGCCCCCGGCCGGCACCGCCGGCCGGGCGAACCCAGATGCCGAACGGCTCCCGCGGGCATCCTCCGCCGCCGGAGGGGGCGGTACGCCGCCGCCACGCTCCACCTGAACCATCCGGATGCACCAGCGTCAATGGCTGCCAACCGGCTCAATCACCGCGTCAGGGCCGGGGAAGACGAGCGTGGTGTGCCCGTCGTCGAACCGCACGAGGTAGGGCGGCTCCCCGCTTGATCCCTTGATTTCGACGATCTCCCCGGAGCGATCCGGGGAGCCCACGATGTTGCCGTGCACGTGCAGCCTGTCTCCCACAGTCGCCTGCATGCCGACCCCCTTCCGATGAAGCCCGTACTGCCGGGCGTCCTACCCGTGTCCCGAGTATCCGATACCAGGGTCAGGCCTCCTACCCTTTCGAATACCTCAGCGTGGCACGGCGCAACCTACCAGCAAAGGGGACGAAGGGCCCGCTTCACTGTGCGGGCGCCGCGCCGCCAGATGGCAGTTCCGCCGCGGGCGAAACCCGTCACACGCAGCAAGGACCTGCCGCGCGGGTAGCGTGGAGATACCGCATTGGTGCGCCCGCAGCGACCGCCAGAATCAGCCGGGCGCACGTGCCACAGCCGTGCGCAGTGGCGGGTGCGCCCGCAGCGGCCAGCGGTCGCTCCAACTGCGGTTACCCAGGGGTAGAGATGCGTTTTTCCGCCCCTGGTACGACGATTGGTTTGGACCAACAGTCCGCCTGCGAGTGCCCGGCCCCAACAATCTTGGAAGGCGAACGAACCTGTGGCTTCAGGACCCCAGCGATTCTCGATCATCTCGGATGGGCTGCCCACCCAAATGCCCGATGTCGACCCCGACGAGACGCGGGAGTGGCTTGACTCGTTCAGCTCGGTCGTGCGGACCCACGGCCGGGGACGAGCCAGGTACCTCATGCTCCGCCTGCTCGAGGCCGCACGCGAACAGCAGGTCGGCGTGCCCGGCCTGCGCAGCACCGACTACATCAACACGATCCCGCCGGAGCGCGAGCCGTGGTTCCCGGGTGACGAGTACGTGGAGCGGCGGATCCGCGCCTACATCAGATGGAACGCGGCCGTCATGGTGTCACGGGCGAACCGGCCAGGACTTGGCGTCGGCGGCCACATCGCGACCTATGCGTCCGCGGCAAGCCTGTACGAGGTGGGCTTCAATCATTTCTTCCACGGCAAGGATCATGGCGAGTCCGGCGACCAGGTCTTCATCCAGGGCCACGCCGCGCCGGGCATCTACGCACGCGCCATGCTCGAGGGCAGGCTCACCGAACACCAGCTTGACGGTTTCCGCCAGGAGCTTTCGCACCGGGGCGGCGGGCTGCCGTCGTATCCGCATCCCCGCCTGATGCCCGGCTTCTGGGAGTTCCCCACGGTCTCGATGGGCCTCGGCGCGATCGACGCGATCTATCAGGCCCGTTTCAACCGCTACCTCCTCTCGCGCCAGCTCAGGGACACGAGCCGCTCGCATGTATGGGCGTTCCTCGGCGACGGTGAGACCGACGAGCCCGAGGTGCTCGGCGCGATCGGGGTGGCCGCCCGCGAGGAACTCGACAACCTGACCTTCGTGATCAACTGCAACCTGCAGCGTCTCGACGGCCCGGTACGCGGCAACGGGAAGATCATCCAGGAACTCGAGGCTTTTTTCCGCGGCGCGGGCTGGAACGTCATCAAGGTCATCTGGGGCCGTGACTGGGACCCGTTGCTCGCGCTGGACGTGGACGGCGTGCTCGTCAACAAGATGAACACCACGCCCGACGGCCAGTTCCAGACCTACGGCGTGGAAACCGGCGAGTACATCCGCGAGAACTTCTTCGGCGACGACCCGCGGCTGCGCAAAATGGTCGAGTATCTGTCCGACGACGACCTGCGCAAGCTGTCCCGCGGCGGCCACGACTACCACAAGGTCTATGCCGCGTTCAAGGCCGCGCGCGAGCACGTCGGGCAGCCGACCGTGATCCTCACCCACACCATCAAGGGCTGGACGCTCGGCAAGGACTTCGAGGCACGCAACGCGACACATCAGATGAAGAAGCTCACCAAGGCCGAACTGAAGGAGTTCCGCGACCGTCTCTACCTGCCCATCCCCGACGCCGCACTTGAAGCGGACCTGCCGCCGTACTACCACCCGGGCGAGGACTCGGACGAGATCGAGTACATGCGCGAGCGCCGCGCCGCCCTCGGCGGCTACCTGCCGAGGCGGGTGGTCAGGGCCAAGCCGCTGAAGCTGCCCGCCGCCGAGCCAGCCGCGGGCCCGTACGCCGATCTCACGAAGGGGTCGGGCAGGCAGCCCGTCGCCACCACGATGGCCTTCGTCCGGCTGCTAAAGGACCTGATGAAGAACCCGGACATCGGCGCCAGGTTCGTGCCGATCATTCCCGACGAGGCGCGCACCTTCGGCATGGACTCGCTGTTCCCGACCGCGAAGATCTACTCGCCGTACGGCCAGACCTACGACGCGGTGGACCGCAACCTGCTGCTGTCCTACAAGGAAGCCACCGACGGCCAGATCCTGCACGAGGGCATCAGCGAGGCTGGGGCGATGGGGTCGGTGATCGCCGCGGGCACCTCGTACGCGACCCACGGCACGCACATGATCCCGGTCTACGTCTTCTACTCGATGTTCGGCTGGCAGCGCACCGGCGACATGATGTGGGCGTTCGGCGACCAGCTCGGCCGTGGTTTCCTGCTCGGCGCGACGGCCGGCCGCACCACGCTGACCGGTGAGGGCCTGCAGCACAACGACGGGCACTCGCCGCTGCTCGCCTCGGTCAGCCCGGCGTGCGTCGCCTACGATCCCGCCTGGGCGTTCGAGATCGGCTACATCGTCGAGGACGCGCTGCGCCGCATGTACTCCCCCGCCGAGGAGCACCCGGACGGCGAGAACATCTTCTACTACCTCACCGTCTACAACGAGCCGTACGTCCAGCCCGCGCAGCCCGCGGACTACCCCGGCGGGCGCGCCGCCCTCAAGGAGGGCATTCTCAAGGGCCTGTACAGATACAGCCCCGCGCGCACAGGTAACAGCGGGGAGCCCGCGGGCGGTCGTCCCCCCCGGCCAGCACTGGCGGGCAGCGGAGCGGCCGCGGACGCGCCAGCCGGCACCGCGCCCGCGC
This sequence comes from uncultured Actinomycetota bacterium, assembly GCA_963826515.1. Classification (GTDB taxonomy): domain Bacteria; phylum Actinomycetota; class Actinomycetes; order Streptosporangiales; family Streptosporangiaceae; genus DATFVJ01. The sequence continues at coordinate 305,799 of CAWGXI010000018.1, read as the reverse complement.
AGGCTGATGACCAGTCAGCCGAACGGCCGCGCGCGCACATTCTGGCTTCGGGAGTGGCGCTTCGCTTTGCCCTGGACGCGCAGCGACTGCTCGCCGAGGACTGGAACGTGGCAGCGGATGTGTGGTCGGCGACCTCGTGGACCGAGCTGCGCAGGGACGCGATCGCCTGCGAGGAGTGGAATCTCCTCCATCCGGATGGCGAGCAGCGGGCGCCGTACCTGACCCGGACGCTCGACGGTGAGCCGGGGCCGTTCATCGCCGTCAGTGACTGGATCCGCGCGGTGCCCGATCAGATCGCCCGCTGGGTGCCCGGCCCTTACTGCTCGCTCGGCACGGACGGCTTCGGCTTCTCGGACACGCGGGCCGCTGCGCGCAGGTTCTTCCACGTCGACGCGGAGTCGGTCACCCTCGCGGTCCTGACCCAGCTGGCCAGGCGTGGTGAGATCAAGCACGAGGCGCTCGCCGAGGCCATCGCCAGGTACAAGCTGGATCTCAGCGTCAGCGAGGCGCTTACCGCCGGGTAACGAACCGCATCGAGTCATCGTCTAACCAACGTCTAACCAGGACCCACCCGCCCTGGGGGCTTTGCCCTACTTGTGATTTTGCCAGGTTGTCAAGATTCTGGGTGCCAGAAGTGCTTACGTAGCAGGGGCTTCAGGATTCCGGGGAGCAGGCAGGGAGCAGAACGCCCGGAAACGGGGAGCAGCCCAGGTCAGGCAGGGCGGCGACGGCGGACCAGCCCAGCGGGCCTTCAGCCAAGGGGTCCGGGACATATCTGAGACATTGAGACGTAGGGGGGCCCGCGCCGCCGCCGTCAGGCTGGCTGCCTGAAACGCACCCCCAACAGTGCTCGCGGAGAGGATGGGGGTGCGTTTTGAAGCGCCGTTCGACCAGCACCGCTGACGGGATCGTACGGTTGGCCCTCGACCCCTCGCCCTGAGAGCGACCTCGACCTCTCGCCCTGAGAGCGACGCTGTGATCGCCCTCCATCTCCCCAAGGATCAACAGCCGGACAGTACCCGGAGGCCCGGAGCGGGCATCCTGCGGCCGTGGGCTGGGCCCACGGGGGGCTGGAATGTGGCGAGTTGACGGGAGTCCCGGGATGGTCATCACCTCGGCGATGGAGGCCTGTGCTCGGCACGATACCGCTGGCCACAGGCGGGACTGCAAAAGCGTGCTGCCGCATTGCGCTTCGCCGGGGTGGGGCCGCCGCATTGGAGGCAGGTCCGTGTCGGCTTGGCCGGGGTATGCGGTGTGCTGCACCATCGGTCTCTGGCCTCGGGCCCCTGTGCGGCCAGATCCTTGGCCAGCGCCGCGACGCGCGTCCGGTCCCGTGCCATCCTGCTGGTGGTGTCGCGGCGGGCGCTTGTCGGTGTGTCCTCCTGGTCCTTAATGTTGCGCTTGTGCGTGTCCCATCGCAGATTGGTCCGCCGGTTGTTGGAGGGGTCGGGGTCCGGCTCGTGACTTGCGGAGCTGACGTTCACGACACCGACCTTTCTGCGGGGGACTCGATCTCCTGCGCCGTGATGGGCGGGCGGGATCCCATACGAACCCAGCTCCAGCGCATTCTTGGCGTGTGCCTGTAGCTCCGCGAGCAGGTCCCAATCGAAGGACCATGAGCCCGTCTTTGCGGACCTCTCGGGGAATTGCCTTGTGAGCAAATGCTTGCGAGCTGCGAGCGCAGGTGCCGTCCTCGCACATACCGCAGTTGACCTGGGGGAGGCTGCACCCGCCCGCGTTGCCGTCGCATTCGCAGCGACCTGCCTGAACCACGATGTAGCCGCTGCCGGGAGCACGCAGTGTGTGTGCTTCTGCCCCCGGCTGCAAAAGATCTCAACGTCGTGTTCTCCGGTGGTTCCCTCAATGCTGTAGGTCGCCCGATGCTGCGGGTCTTGCCCGGCTGCTCAACGCTCTTTCGCCAGCACCATCGAATTCACGATCACCAGGCGGCCGCCATCGGCACCGCTGCCGCCCAGCGAGACGGTGACGTTGGCGTGGCGACGGCATCGGATTCTTCGCCGGTGACGGGGTTCTTGACCTCGCCCAGGATGGTCTCGGTCAAGGGAGCCGGATCGCTGTCCAGGTGCGCCGCGTGGGCGTCCCTGATGCTCTCGGCCCCGCCAGGCCATCGGCGTGGGCGACGCCCACGATGGCCGCATTGCCGCCCGGCGTCTTGCCGACACCCCACATAAATTTCGACAGGCCGCCCGAATTTCGGCCTTTACCGCAGGAGGTCAGCCACGGAGCTGACCAGACAGCCATGCATGTCCCGTGGTTCCGAAGGATCTCTCCGTCCGTCTCCGCATAGGCAGAGTGCCGGAAGTAGGCAGGCCTGCCTAAAGAGGCGTACGCTGAGGACATTTCAGGAGGGGGATCATAATGATCTATCTGCTAGTCTTCTTAGTCCCAATTGTCGCTCTGCTGGTCTGGGCAGTCATGTTCGACCGGAAGCAGCGACGACACGGGGACTCAGGTCACGACATCGAATCGGCGGCGCGAAGGTCCAGGCTGGACGCGGAAGGCCGTGGTCAACCTGGGAATTGAGGTCGAACCCGGCAGTCAGCCTGGCGTTCGCCCGCCCGAGGCTCGTTCGGGTGAAGTCGGCGAAGCTGAGTTCCGCCTGGTCGCACTGGTCGGCAACGTCGGCCTACAGCCTGGGCACCCTCTGGGTCAACAAGTGCTCACCAAGCTGCGCAGCCGGACACTACAACTACTACGCCGCGAGCGTCACGCTGTCCAATCCGAAGACGCACAACGGCAAGGTCTATTTCTCCAGGTTGACGCTACGCTACTGGCACGGCCACCAGAGGAATTACGTCTATGCATGGGGCCCAAATACATATTGGAAGGGTGGGCCGTGACCGCGTAGTTAACCATCCACCGGCCCGGCCCGCAGGCGCTCTCACCGGCGAGGTTGCCGGTCAGGGTTCGGCGGGAGTATCAGAAACTCAAGCGCGAGGCGGCCGACCGCGAGCCGAATCGGCGCGGCGGACGGGGGGCGGCATCGCTGAACAGCAGAGCGCCCCGCCTGAGCCTATTAGGAGGCGGGGCGCGGTGCTGGTTTCAGCCCCACATCCCCTTGTAGTGGTAGGTGTTCACGTGGTGTCTGCCGCTCGCCCAGAAGCTCAGGACCATCTTGCTGAAGTACTTGGTCGCGCCGTGCGTTTTCACAGCGCTCAGCGTGACGCCCACTGTGTAGTACTTGTAGTGCCCCGCCGCGCAATACGGCCGACACTGGTTGACATGCAGCGTGCCCAGGCTGTAAGCGTAGGTGCGCTTCCAGGACGACCACTTCCAGGTATGCGCGGACAGGGCGTTGCCCATGTACACCGGGATGTAGGCGGGCCTGACCTGCGCACCCTTGTAGCTCCATTGTGTGTAGGCGACTGGCGTTGCAGCGGCCGACGCGGCCGGTGCCAGTGCTGGTGCCAGTGACATCGCGAGCGCGGCGAACGCCGCTACTGCGAGCGTGACGATCTTGATCTTCATCGTAGCTCCCCCGTCATGTTTGCCGACTGCTTTCACTTTGTTCCCGCCAGCACCGCTGAGCCACACTGATCCCGCCGGGCCAATAATGTGCCGCTGACCTGGCAAAGGGCTGGAAGTCAGCAGCCGCCATTACCCGCGCAACGCCTAAGCTTCACGGGGCTAGAGGGGTGCCAGGATGGCGCGAGAGTTATTGTCAATACCTGTGGATCAAGATCTTTTAGGCGGCTGCCGGGACCTCCGTTTCAGCTGCGGCAGGTGACTGGTCTTCGGGTCGCTCGACGAGCTTGCCGTTGACGAAGACGGCGCCGGCGCGGACCAGGGCGACGAGCTGGGGAGCGTTGACAGACCTCCAGCGGCGCTGGGCGGACTCGATGAGCTTGTAGGCCATGGCCAGCCCGGCCGCCTTCGAGCCGGGTCCCTTGGTGACCTTGGTCCGGTGACGGACGGTGGCGAACGTTGATTCGATCGGGTTGGTGGTGCGCAGGTGCACCCAGTGCTCGGCCGGGTAGTCGTAGAACGCGAGCAGCTCGTCCTCATCGCCGGTGATCTTGGCTGTGGCCTTGGGGAACTTCGCGCCGTAGGCGGCAGCGAAGGCCTTCACGGCCGTGCGGGCGTGGTCCTTGTCCTCGGCGTTCCAGATCTCCGCGAGGGCCTTCTTCGCGCCGGGGTGCGCGGACTTGGGCAAGGCGCCGAGCACATTAGCGATTTTGTGGAACCAGCAGCGCTGTTCCCTGGTTTCGGGGAACACCTCGCGCAGCGCCTTCCAGAAGCCCAGCGCGCCGTCCCCCGCGGCCAGCACCGGGGCGCGCATGCCGCGGCGTGCGCAGTCGCGCAGCAGGTCAGCCCACGACTCCGAGGATTCGCGGTACCCGTCGGCCAGGGCGATGAGCTCCTTGCGGCCGTCGGCGCGGACCCCGATCATCACCAGCAGGCACAGCTTGTCCTCGCCGAGGCGGATGTTCACGTGGATGCCGTCGGCCCACACGTACACATAATCGACACCGGACAGGTCACGGTCCATGAACGCGCGGGCCTCGCCCTTCCAGTCCTCGGTCAGCCGGGTGATCACCGGCGCGGACAGGCCCGCGCTGGTGCCCAGGAACTGACCCAGGGCCGGTACGAAGTCGCCGGAGGACAGGCCGTGCAGGTACAGCAGCGGCAGCACCTCGGTGACCTGCGGGGTCTTGCGTGCCCATGGCGGCAGGATCGCCGAGGAGAACCGCATCCGCTCGCCCGTGGCCGGGTCGGCGCGCTTGTCGTTGACCCGCGGCGCGGTCACCCCGACCGCCCCGGCGCTGGTCACCACGGTGCGCGATTCGGCGGTCCCGTTGCGCACCACCAGCCGGTGACCGTTCTCATCACGCTCGCCCGCGAACCGCTCGATATAGGCCTCGACCTCGGCCTGCAGCGCCACGGCGAGCATCCGGCGGGCGCCCTCGCGGACGATCTGATCGATCAGCGACGAGGAAGAACCGTCCGCCGACAGCGCGCCGGACAGGTCAGGGATTACTGTAAGCACCGGGTGTGCCTTCCCGGCCGGCGTTGGCCCGCCGGCCTTGCTTGAGAGCCTGTTCTGGATGATCCGGGAAGGTACACCCCCTTCCCGGCAGATCCACAGGTTTCAAGCATTCCTCTGGCGCGATCTCGGCCACCCGCCCAACTGGAGTGCGTGGGAACGTAGTCGATAGAAGTCTGGGGAACTCGGCGATGCAATGCCAGAGATCGCTCATGAGTGACGGATCTGATACGCGCAGTGCCCAGAATGTGGTAGAAAGCCCGCGTAGGCCATGGCAACGGGCGGAGGACTGGTGGAAGCGGCTGCCGGGCGTTCCGGTTCGGTGCAAGTTTCCCCTGGGTCGGTCAGGTCGGCTGGCGAGCAGGCAACACAGATCTCGCAGGCGATACGCAAGCTGGTCCCCGAGGTCTCATCGGCGTGTTCCCCGGCCGCGTCCGCCCACAATGGCTGGCAGTTCGGCGCGACGCTCGACCGACTGATTCCCCGGTGGGAAACGCACCTCGCGCAGCAGGCGTCGGCGGTCTCGGCGGCCGGGAGCAAGCTGACCGGCACCGCGACGGTGTACACCACGACTGAAGATGGCCTCGTATCGAGGGTGCATGCCGTCTCTGGTCTTGTGAGCCCGTGAGTAGCAGGCAAGGACTATGGTCGATCTCGCGGCGTTACGGTCAGCCCGGCCGGACTTGCTCGACCAGGCGGCTGCGGAATGGTCACGGATCGGTGCTGGGTTCGGGACCCAGGTCAGCGCGTTCCGGAGCGAGGTGGCGCAGCCGTTGTTCGACGGCACCACGTGGACCGGGATGGCCGCAGATGCCGCTAGCACGAGCTTGAGTAACTTGTCCACGCAGCTTGATACGACCGGGGAGTACGCCTCCACCATGGCGTCACTGCTGCGGGACGCGGCGACCGGTGTCCGTGACGCCCAGTCTGTGCTGCGGGCCGCCGAAGAGGTGGCCGCGCAGAACCGGCTTACGATCGGGCCGGACGGCAGCGTGTCGGCCAGCTCGCCGCCGCCATTGATGGGTCCGCAGCAGGCGCTGCTGGGCGAGGCCCGGCAATGGGCGAGGTCGCTGACCTGGTCCGCCGCGCGCTGGTGGTGGCGGCCGACATCGATGCGCAGATCACCGCGCGGCTGAAGGCGCTCCAGGTGTTCCCGGCGACTGCGAGCAAGGAGCTGCTGGATGCCGGGCAGCTCGCCGGGGTCTTCGACCGTGCCATGATCCCGGCTGAGCGCACTAATCCGGCTGAGGTGAATGCCTGGTGGAAGGCCCTGAGCACGTCGCAGCAGCATGGCCTTCTGCGTGAGTTCCCGGCGCAGATCGGCTGGCTGGATGGGCTGCCCGCGACGGCGCGAGACGAGGCGAACAGGATCACCCTGGCGGCAGGCAAGCAGCAGCTTCAGGGCCAGCTCGCGGGCCTGGACGCGCACGAGCCCCCGGCGACCGTCACTGGCGGCGGCCGGTTCGGCACCGGGCAGATGCCCAACCCGGCCTGGCAGCAGTGGCATGACCAGGTCACCGCCATTCAGGGCAAGCTCGCCGGGATCGACGCGGTCGAGAACAGCCTGGCGCTCGGCGGCAAGAACGGGTACCCGGACAGCTACCTGCTGGGGTTCGACACCATCGGCAACGGGCGCGCGATCGTGTCATTCGGTGACCCCAACACTGCCAACGACACCGTCACCTACGTGCCGGGCCTGGGCTCGAAGATCACCGGCGCTGTCGGAGACAGCGGTCGCGCCGCCGCGCTGTGGGCGCAGGCGGCGAAGTTCGCACCGGGCAAGAAGATCTCCTCGGTCTACTGGCTTGGCTACAACGCCCCGCAGCTCGGCCTCAGCGAGGGGCTCCACAATCTCGACGTCACCTCCACCAGCGATGCCATCGCGGGGGCCTCATCGCTGACCCGGTTCCAGCGCGGGCTGAGCGCCGCGCACCAGCCTGGAGTGCCCGGCCACGCGGTGGTGCTCGGCCACAGCTACGGCTCGCTGGTGGTCGGGGAGGCGGCTGCCCGCGATGGCCTGCACCCCAGCGATCTGATCTTCGTCGGCAGCCCCGGCGTCGGTGTCAACACCGCCAGCCAGCTCGGCATGTCCTCGGCCCACGTTTGGGCGGGGGCCAACGTTCACAATCCGGTGCCGCAGTTGCCGCCGACCAACCCGGTCACCGCGCTGACCAATCCCGACGCGGCCCACTTCGGTAACAACCCGGCTACCTCGGCTTTCAATGGGCAGGCCTTCAACGCCAACTACGATCCTGGCCGTTCCTTTTCCGGCCTTGACCTCAGCGCCCACTCCGCCTACTGGGACCAAGGCTCATCTTCTCTCTTCAACATGGCACATATCGTGGACGCGCAATATGGGAGCGTGACCGTGCAGACCGCGCCCACCCCAGGCCTGGTCCCTGATCCAGGTCTGATTGTCGGCCCAGGTGCCCTGTGATCGTCGGCGCGGGGAGGACTCCGGCATGAGACGGCGACTCACCTCGGCCACGTGGCGCGCCGGGATCGCAGCGCTGCTGAGCGCGCTGATCCTCGGCGGATGCTCAGGAGGAAGCGGCGTGACCCATCCCACGATGACCCAGCAGCACGCCATCGCCAGGGCCGAGCAGATCCTGCACGAGACCGCTGGTGCGATCATCCCGCCACCGCGCCTGGAGGTGTACCAGCCGGGCTCCATCACCGGGCCCTGCCTGATCAATCCGAACGACACCAGCGACAAGCGCGTCCAGGTGACCCGTACCTACTGGCTGCGCGGGATCACCAAGCAGGACAACGCCAGCGTCGGCCAGCAGGTACTGCGATTCTGGAAGCAGAAAGGCTACGTGATCACCGACCACCCTGGCATGGGGACTGACGCACCGAACATCCACGGCTACACACGAGCAGAGAATTTCCTAATCTCGCTGGAGTACAGCTCAGACGGCTCGCTGTCGATTGGCACGACCTCACCATGTATCTGGCCCAACGGCACTCCTCCGCCTAATAGGTGACTGACCTACCCGACCGGGCCGTCCCAATGCCATGTAGATGAGCCTGTTCACGGGCTGGCGGGAGCTCCGGCGATTGGCTACGGTGCGTGATCGCGTTTGAGGCGGCGGGCTTGCCGGTGCGACACGCGGGGAGGTTTTTGCCCGTGGTTGCGGGCTTTCGGGAGGGACTCCCGGTAAGAGAAGTGGTTGCTGACGCCGCTTCTGATCCCCGGAGTCCCTCGTGCCTTTGTACCCTGCCGTGTCGTTTCCCGCTACTGCCGCTGCCGTCCCTGACGGGTGGCCTGGTGGCCTGGCGGGTGCGGGGATCGTCGCGGTGCGGGTCGCTGACCTGCGGTCGCCGCTGCGCCGGCCGCTGCGGGAAGGAGAGCGGACCGCGCTGACGGCGGAAAGCTGGGGAGATCCGCACGGGCGACGTGGTGGTGTTCCTCAAGCCGGTGGCGGTCACGCCGGCGGTGGTGCGCCGCGACGGGCGGGTCCAGGCAGGAGGCCATCCGGCTGACCACGCCCGGCTCGGGGTGATCGAGCGGCAGCTGGATGCGATGACCGGGCAGCCCGGCGTGATCGGCCAGGTCGCGGCGCAGGTGATTCCGCGGGGGAAAGTCAAGGGCACCGCCAGGCGGTCGATGACGATGGCGGCGGCGCTGCGGGCGGTGCTGCTGATGGCGCTGATGCCGGAGGCCGGCTACGGGGAGATCCTGTCCGCGCTGTTCGGGGACCTGGCGCTGCTGCCCTGGCACGTGCCGTTCGCGGTGCCGACGGACACGGTGCTGGCCACGTGGCGGGACGCGGCCGGCCGAGCCGGCCCTGCTGCTGCAGGGCATGGCGCTTGCCGCGTCGGACGCTGAGCACCTGGACCACGATTACCGCGCCGTCGCCGTCGGCGGCCTGCACCTGGGGTCCATCGACGGTTCAGTAACCCGGATGCCGGACACCCCGGCGAACCGGGCGGAGTTAGGGTCCGCGACATCCGATGACTCGGCTCCGTATCCGCAGCTGCGGGACCTGCCGGTCACCGATGCCTCCACCCGCGGCATGCTCGCGGTGGTGACCGGGCGTCCGGCGGGGACAAGGCCGAAGCCGAGCAGGCCCTGCTGGACCGGGCGCTGAGCGAGTACGCCTGGGTGTTCACGAAGCACAGGCTGTTCGTGGACCGCCTCGTGCTGGAGGCCTTCCACCGGCCGAAGCCGCCCGGCATGCGGTGCCGCCACCTCGACGGCGACCCCGGCAACAACCGCTACCCGGAGAACATCTGCTGGGGCACCCCCACCGAGGAGGAGGCGGACAAGCTCCGCCTCGCCCGAGGCCGGAATCAATACACCGGGGACCAGCCGGGGCCACGGGCTCTGGGCCGCCAGCGGATCGCTGAACTCCGCGCGATGACCCCGGAGGAGCGCGCCGCTGAGCTGCGGCGAATGACGGTTTCCGGGGAGCAGAACGGGGATCAGAACCCGCCCTGATCCACACTCCACCAGCCACTCCGGGCCACTCGGATTCTGGCATCGTCGCAGGTTAGAGCCACTGTGGCCTCTCCCGGCCACTTCAGGAGAATCCATGATCGTGACAGGTTGTCAAGCGGATGGCGTGGCCGAACGAGGTTCTGTGGATACCCGCCGGCTCTGGCACAACGTGTCAGTGGCTACGGCTGGTCCAGGCGAGAAGATCGTCCAGGGCCCCGGTGTTGACCACCCGCTCGGCGGGGATGCCGCAGAGCGCGGCGCGCTCGCATCCGTTCGGCTGCCAGTCGAGCTGTCCGGGCGCGTGCGCGTCAGAGTCGATGGAGAACACGCAGCCCGCCTCGAAGGCCAGCCGGAGCAGCCGCTTCGGCGGGTCGAGCCGGTCAGGCCTGCTGTTGATCTCGACCGCGACACCATGCTCAAGGCACGCGCCGAACACCGCGCCGGGATCGAACTGCGACTCGGGCCTGGTCCGCCCGCCAGCGCGCCTGCCGCCGCCTTGCACGATCCTGCCCGTGCAGTGCCCGAGCACGTCGACTCGCGGGTTGGCGACGGCGGCGGCCATCCGCCTTGTCATGGCCTCAGATTCCATCCGCAGTTTCGAGTGCACGCTCGCCACCACCACGTCAAGCTGGTCGAGCAGGTCAGGTTCCTGGTCGAGCGAGCCGTCATCGAGAATGTCGACCTCGATCCCGGTCAGGATCCGGAAGGGCGCCAGCCGTTCGTTGAGTTCGCCGACCAGTCGTAGCTGCCCGCGCAGCCGTTCGGGATCAAGACCGTTCGCCACGGTCAGCCGCGGCGAGTGGTCAGTCAGCGCGATGTACCCATGGCCGACCGCCTGTGCCGCCGCCGCCATCTCCCCGATCGGGCTGCCGCCGTCGGACCAGTCGGAATGGGTGTGCAGGTCACCACGGAGCGCGGCGCGCAGTTCGGCCGCCGCGCCGGCCGGCTCGGTGCCTTCTGTCGCCTCCAGCCGCCGCAGGTAGACGGGGATCTCGCCGCCGAGCGCCTCGGCGATGACGGCCGCCGTCACGTCGCCGATCCCCGGCAGGTCAGTGAGCCTGCCGCTGCTGGCCCGGTCGGCGAGCTCCGCCGCGGGCAGTTTGGCTGCCACGTCAGCGGCGCGGCGGAACGCGCGCACCCGGTAGGTGGGCTCGTTCGCACGTTCGAGCAGAAAGGCGATCTTCTGTAGCGCCTGGACCGGTTCCATCCGACGACCTTAGCCGGGATCAGCGCAAGGTCCACAGGGTGAAGAACCCCACCCGGCGTAACCCGCGCCAGCCGAACGCGGCGACGGCTGCCGCCACGGCGCATGCTGCGGCCGGCGTCCGCGCCGCCCGCCCGTCACCGGGCTTCTGTACGCCAGGAAGTGGGCTCTACCGGGCGGGTTGCGCGGCGCAGCCCCTTTCCCGAAGTGGCAGGGTGGTGGTGATGAGAGCCAACCCACCCCAACGACAGGGCGGCCGGGTGCGTCCCGCCACCGTGCGACGGCTCGAGCGTGCCATGGGCAGCCTCGGCACGGCGGCCGTGGCGTCGATGGAGCAGCGGCTGGCCTGGTTCCGCGCGATGTCGGCGGAGAACAGGTCCTGGATCGGGCTGGTCGCCCAGGCCGGCGTGGCGGCATTCGTCGACTGGATAAAGCACCCGGAGAAGGACCGGCCGGCCGTCACCGGTGAGGTGTTCGGCACCGCGCCGCGCGAGCTGACCAGGGCGGTGTCGCTGCAGCAGACCGTGGAGATGGTGCGTGTCGTCATCGACGTGGTGGAGGCCCAGGTCGATCAGCTCGCCGCGCCCGGCGGTGAGGTGGAACTGCGCGAGGCGGTGCTGCGCTACACCAGGGAGGTAGCGTTCGGCGCGGCGCAGGTGTACGCGCGGGCCGCCGAGGCACGCGGCGCCTGGGACGCGCGCCTCGAGGCGCTCGTGGTGGATGAACTCCTGCACGGCGAGGTGCACGACAGCATGCACTCGTGGACCTCGGCGCTGCGGTGGTCGTCGTCACCCGTGGTGGCCATCGTGGGGCATGCGGATGAGGCAGAGCCTGAGGCTGTCATCGACGAGCTGCGGATTCTTGCCCGCCGTGCGCGGCTTGACCTGCTCGCCGGCGTGCAGGGACACCGGCTGATCGTGCTGGTCGGCGGCGCGTCCGATCCGGTCAAGGCGGCCACGCAGTTCGCGGGCAGGTTCGGTGCGGGCGCAGTGGTCGTCGGCCCGGCCGTGCCCGACCTGCAGTCGGCCTCCCATTCGGCCCGCGCCGCCCTGGCCGGGCTGCGCGCCGCGCCCGCGTGGCCGGACGCCCCGCGCCCGGTGGAAGCCGACGACCTGCTGCCTGAGCGCGCGCTCGACGGCGATCAGGAGGCCCGCGACAAGCTCATCAGCGAGGTCTACGAACCGCTGCTGCGGGGCGGCTCGCCGCTGCTCGACACGCTCGCCGCCTACCTGGAGCAGGGCCTGTCGCTCGAAGCCACCGCCCGGCTCCTTTTCGTGCACCCCAACACGGTCCGCTACCGGCTGCGGCGCATCGCCGAGCTCACCGGTCACCTGCCCGGCGACGGCCGCGGCACGTTCGCGCTGCAGATCGCGGTGACGATGGGCCGGCTCGCGGCCAGGCAGCATGCCAAGGGACGGGTCGTGGGCCTGGACAAGACGGCTAACGGGGTCATTTCGTCGCCTACACCGATCACAAGCACACAAGACTTGTAGAATACCTACAAGGTCTGAGCAGCCAACTTCGTACTTCTCTGCATTCTTATAGCGGAGTTCTACAGGGCAGGGTGGAAGCATGCTCGTCATCGTCGCTCCCGGCCAGGGTGCCCAGGTTCCGGGTTTCCTTTCCCCATGGCTTGAGCTTCCTGGTGTGCCAGCGGAACTCGCCGCGTGGTCGGAACTCGCCGGCCGCGATCTCGCGCGCTGCGGCAGCACCGCCAGTGCCGACGAGATCCGCGACACGGCGACCGCGCAGCCGTTGCTTGTCGCGGCCGCGATGGCCGCTGCCGGGGCGCTGTTCGGCCACATCGAGGAGGCGTGGCGGCTGTCAGGCGCCGTCGCAGGACACAGCGTCGGCGAACTCGCCGCGGGCGCCATCGCAGGGGTGGTCAGTCCTGCCGACGCAATTCGGCTGGTCCGCGTGCGCGGTGAGGCGATGGCCCGGGCCGCGGCCGCCGAGCAGACAGGCATGACGGCGATACTCGGCGGCGAAGAGCAGGCCGTGCTCGCCGTGCTGAGCGCGAACGGGCTGACCCCGGCTAACGTGAACAGCGCAGGCCAGATCGTCGCCGCAGGGACGAAGGCGCGGCTTGACGCGCTCGCCGCCGATCCGCCGGCCGGCACGAGGCTGCGCCCGCTGCAGGTCGCGGGCGCGTTTCACACCCGCCACATGGCCCCGGCCACCGGCGCGCTGCGCCAGGCGGCAGCAGGCATCACGGTCAGCGACCCTCGCACCACGCTGCTTTCCAATCGCGACGGGACAGCCGTGCGCACAGGCGCCGAATGGCTGGAGCGGGTCGTGGCCCAGGCCAGCGAGCCGGTCCGCTGGGATGCGTGCATGCGGACGCTGGCCGGCCTCGGGGCCAGCGCCATCATCGAGCTGCCACCCGCCGGCACCCTCACCGCCCTGGCCCGCCGCGCGCTGCCTGGCGCGGCGCTGCTTGCCTTGAAAACCCCAGCGGAACTTGACGCGGCCCGCGGCCTCGTCGCCGCGCACGCCGTGCATACCGCGTCGGACACGCCAGAGTGGCGGCTGCTCGTCGCACCCCTCGGCGGCACGTTCCGCGCCGGACCAGGAATGACAACCGGCCACACGGCGCTGAACGGGGATGGGCAGGTGCAGGCCGGCGCGGAAATTGGTCACGTAGACGCGCGCGGCAGTAAGCACCCGGTGCTCGCGCCATGCGCGGGTCATGTGCTGGAGTGGCTGGTCGAGGACGCGGACCCGGTCAGCGCGGGTCAGCCCCTGGTCAGGCTTCAGCCAGAGACAGCGGAATGAGAGGGACTCACATGCACCTGCCCGCTGGCGCACCCGCCGCGCGGATCATGGCGTTCGGCGGTTACCAGCCCGCCAACATCGTCACCAACCACGACCTCGCCGCCACCATCCAGACGAGCGACGAGTGGATCCGCAGCCGGGTCGGCATCTCGAGCCGGCGGATCGCCGGGCCCGAGGAGAGTGTCGCGGACATGGCGGTGGCGGCCGGTGGTAAGGCGCTTGCCGCCAGCGGACTGCCGGCGGCCGATATCGACCTGGTCATCGTCGCGACGTGCACGCAGGAAGCGCAGATTCCCAACACCTCCGCCACGGTGGCGCACCGGCTCGGCATCACCGCGCCCGGCGCCTACGACCTGAACGCCGCCTGCGCCGGATTCTGCTATGCGCTCGCGAGCGCCAGCGATGGGGTGCGGGCCGGGTCGGCACGGTCGGCGCTCGTCATCGGCGCGGAGAAGCTGTCCTCGTGGGTCGACTGGACCGACCGGTCGACCTGCATCATCTTCGCCGACGGCGCGGGCGCCGCGGTGGTGACGGCGACCGACTCGGCCGAGGAAGCCGGGATCGGGCCGGTCGTGTGGGGCAGCGCGGGCGAGCACGCGGACAAGATCGTCATCCCCGGCCGTGAGTCCTTTCTCTTCCAGGAGGGCCAGTCGGTCTTCCGCTGGGCCACCACGTCGCTAGCGCCGGTCGCGATGGCCGCCTGCGAGCGGGCCGGAATCGAGCCGTCAGAACTCGCTGCGTTCGTCCCGCACCAGGCGAACCTGCGCATCGTGGAGGCGATCGCACGCCAGCTACGCGTGCCTCATGTCATGGTGGCCGACGACATCGTCGAGGCCGGCAACACGTCGTCAGCCTCGATCCCGCTCGCGCTTGCCAGGATGACGGAGAAGGGCCACCTCCGCTCGGGCGCACCGGTGCTTGTGCTCGGATTTGGTGCCGGGCTCACCTACGCTGCCCAGGTAATCCTCATGCCCTGATCGCCTTCCGGGGCTACGGGCCCGGTGGCTGGGTAAGCAGGAAATCATTTCATGACCCATTACGAGAACCTACGAGAAGGAGAACACGCAACATGGCGCTGACCGAACAGGAAATCCTTGCCGGCCTCGGCGAGATCATCGACGAGATCGCGGGGGTGCCCGCCGACGAGGTGACCCCGAGCAAGAACTTCGTCGATGACCTCGACATCGATTCGCTTTCCATGGTCGAGATCGCGGTCGCTGCGCAGGACAAGTTCGGCGTGGAGATCCCCGACGATGAGCTGAAGAACCTCGGGACCGTTCAGGACGTCATCAGCTACGTGCAGCGGTCGGCGGTATCGGCCTGACCTCGCCCATGCGGCGCGAGCCGCGTGGCGATTAGGCCAGGACTACAGCAGGGAGCGATCAGCAAGTGGCAAGAGACCAGGTCAGCGTCGTGGTAACCGGGCTCGGCGCGACCACTCCGCTGGGCGGGGACATTCCGTCGACCTGGACCGCGATGCTCGCGGGCAGTTCCGGGGTACGGCGGCTCAGCCACGGGTGGGTAGCTGACCTCCCGGTCAAGATCGCGGCCGAGGCGGCCGTCGACCCGGCGACAGTGCTCGGCCGGGTGACGGCCCGCCGGATGGACCGTTGTGAGCAGTTCGCCGTCGTCGCGGCACGGGAGGCGTGGCGCGACGCCGGCGACCTGCAAGTCGAGCCCGAACGGCTCGGCGTGGTGTTCTCCAGCGGGGTCGGCGGCCTGATCTCCACGCTGAACACCTACGACACGCTCAAGGAGAAGGGCTGGCAGCGAGTCTCGCCGTTCAGCGTCCCGATGCTGATGCCGAACGGCTCCGCTGGCTGGATCAGCCTGGAACTGCGTGCCCGCGCGGGTGCGCACGCCCCGGCGAGCGCGTGCTCGTCGGGCGCGGAGGCCATCGGATACGGCATGGACATGATCCGATCCGGCCGTGCGGACGTGGTCGTGGCGGGCGGGACCGAGGCGCCGATCCACGCGCTGCACGTCGCGTCCTTCGCTGCGATGCGGGCCCTGTCCGTTCGCAACGACGAGCCCGAGCGGGCGTCGCGGCCCTTCGACAAGGGCAGGGACGGCTTCGTGCTCGGCGAGGGAGCCGCCGCGGTCGTGCTCGAATCGGCCGGGCACGCGGCGCGGCGCGGCGCGCGCGTCATCGCGATCGCGGCAGGTGCGGGTTACTCGGCGGATGCCCACCACATCGCACAGCCCGAGCCCGACGGCACGGGTGCCGGCCTGGCCATGCGCCACGCCCTCGCCGACGCCGGCGTGGAGCCGCATCAGGTCATGCACGTTAACGCGCACGCGACGTCGACGCCCGCGGGCGATGGACCGGAAGCGCTCGCCATCAGGCGTGAGATCGGCGACGCCGTCGTGTCCGCCACCAAGTCGATGACCGGACACCTGATCGGGGGGGCGGGAGCGCTCGAATCGGTGGCGGCCATCTGCGCGCTGCGCGACCGCGTCGCCCCGCCAAGCATCAACGTAGACGATCTCGACGATGAGATCGCCGCCGCAGGCGTTGACATCGCCACCGAGCCACGCCAGCTGCACCACAGCGGGCATGGACCAGCAGCCGCGCTGAACAACTCGTTCGGCTTCGGCGGCCACAACGTCGCGCTCGTCTTCACCGCGGTCTAGGAGCACCCGCGAAAACCCCGCCACGCTCCTGACCGCGCACGTCACCTGATCTGCTGCCCACGCCAGACCGGCATTAGCCAGAGGAGACACCGTGACCGTCCTCGACAAGCCCGCGCCCGCTGTGGTCGTCCCGGCCGGGCCGGCCCGGCCGGGCGCCGATGCGGGCGCGCCCCGCCTGACGCGCGACCCGCGGGTGCGCCTCACGGCGCTGTTCGACGAGGGCACGCTGAGGGAGATCACGCCGCGCGATGACAGCGGTGTGCTGGCCGGCATCGGCCGCGTCGACGGCGCCAGGGCGGTGGCCTTCGCCAGCGACCCGCGGGTGCAGGGCGGCGCCATG
Source organism: uncultured Actinomycetota bacterium (assembly GCA_963826515.1). Classification (GTDB taxonomy): domain Bacteria; phylum Actinomycetota; class Actinomycetes; order Streptosporangiales; family Streptosporangiaceae; genus DATFVJ01. Next base: position 289,397 of record CAWGXI010000018.1, on the reverse strand, counting down.
GGCACCGCTGGCTGCGCCGCGATCGTGCATGCGTACGAGGCGGCGGTCGAGCATGGCGTGCCGGTGATCGGCCTGTGGCACTCCGGCGGGGCCCGGCTGGCGGAGGGGGTGGAGAGCCTGCACGCCGTCGGCACCGTGTTCGCCGCCATGACCAGGGCGTCAGGTGTCGTGCCGCAGATATCTGTGGTACTCGGGGCGGCGGCGGGCGGCGCGGCATACGGCCCCGCACTCACCGACGTGGTGATCCTTTCCGGGCAGGGCCGGATCTTCGTCACCGGGCCCGACGTGGTACGCAGCGTGACCGGTGAGGACGTTGACATGGCACGGCTAGGTGGCCCGGAGCCGCACAGCCGGCGGTCCGGCGTCGTCCACGTGGTCACCGAGACCGACGCGGAGGCCCTGGCACAGGCCCGGCGGCTGGCCGCGCTCCTGGGCAGCCAGGGACAGGTGGACGCCGGGCACGCGGGCGGCAGCGACCTCAGCGCGCTGATGCCTGATTCGCCGCGGCGCGCGTACGACGTGCACCCGCTCGTGAACGGCCTCCTTGACGCGCCCGCCCTGGAACTGCACTCGAAGTGGGCGCCGAACGTTGTGACGTCACTCGGCCGGCTGGCCGGGCGCACCGTCGGCGTGATCGCCAACAATCCGCTGCGGCTCGGCGGCTGCCTCGATGCCACGTCGGCGGAGAAGGCCGCGCGTTTCGTGCGGATGTGTGACAGCTTCGGGGTCCCGCTGGTCGTGCTCGTGGACGTGCCAGGCTACCTGCCCGGCGTCGGCCAGGAGTGGGACGGCGTGGTGCGCCGTGGCGCGAAACTGCTGCACGCGTTCGCGGAAGCGTCGGTGCCCAGGGTGACCCTTGTGACGAGGAAGGCCTACGGGGGCGCGTACATCGCGATGAACTCACGCGCCCTCGGTGCGACACGTGTCTTCGCCTGGCCGACCGCCGAGGTGGCCGTCATGGGCGCGGTCGCCGCGGTACGGATCCTGCACAGGCGCCGGCTCGCCGAGGTGCCTGACGAGTACAGGCACGAGGTGGAGGCAGAACTCGCCGCGCAACACGAGAACGTGGCTGGCGGCCTGCAGCGGGCCCGCGACCTGGGCGTGGTCGACGAGGTGGTGGAGCCAGCCCAGACCAGGCAGGCGCTCGCGAAGGCGATCGCGGAAGCGCTTCCCACCCGTGGCGCGCACGGCAACATCCCGCTCTGAGCCTGCCGCCCATCAACCGCACCCCGTCCCTCAACCGCACCCCGCCCCGCAACCGCGCCCCGCAACCGCGCCCCGTCCCTCAACCGCGCCCCCCCAACCGCGCTCCCCACGCTGTGGAGATCACTGTGACCACCCCGTCGCACAAAACTGCCACATCCCGCCCACACTGATCTCCACACCCCGCCTCGATGCGCGGTAACTGCGCCAGCGCTGAGTGTTCAGGGCGCTAATTCAGGAAACGCCCGGGTACCTGCGCGGCGCGCGATGTGCGGCGGCACTGGCGCGGCGTCGGAGATCGCCGGATCTGGTACTGGCCGTTACCAGGTTGCCGTCAGCGGGAGTTCGCCGGCCCACAGGCCCAGGGCGGCGTCCGGGCCGTCTCCGTCGTCGGGCGGCCCTCGCCGGATCTTCACCGACGCCTCGGTGAGCGGCATGCTCAGCACGGTTGTCGCGGCAAGTTCCTTGCGGCTCGGCCGGCGGACGTAGTCCCACTGTCCTGGCGCGAGGCGCTCGCTGAGGCAGCGAAGCGCGGCAAGCTTGACGGCAGGCTCGGTGATCGCTCGCATGGGGCCGTAGATCATTGCGCTGCGGTAGTTGACGCCATGCTCGAAACCCGGCCGCGCGAGGACGAGCCCGTCCACGATCGTGATCGTCACGCACGCGGTCACCGCCTCCTCGGCGGCAGGGAGCAGGCTGCGGCTCGATAGAAATCCGCCGATGCACGCACAGTCGAGATATCCCTGGCCTGGGACGCCGTGCTGACGCGAAGATCGCTTCGCTTTCCGGTCAGGATAATTCATTGCCTGGCCAGCCTGCCGCCCGCCCGGCCTGCTCCGCGTGCTGCGTGCTGCACGTTGCGGGGGGCGCGCGGCTGTCATCACGCACGACGGCCAGCCAACACGCTGGGGCGGACACCGGGCGAGGACGCTGCGCCTGAGGTCAGCCGGCCGCGTGCAACCAGCGGACCGGAGCGCCATCGCCAGCGTAGCGAAACGGCTCGAGTTCGGCGTCCCATGGCTGGCCAAGCAGGCAGCTCAGTTCGTTCTCGAGCGAGGTTCGGCCCTCAGCCGCGACCGCCATCGCCGCGCGCAACCGGTTCTCTGGCACAAGGATGTCCCCGTTGCCCCCCGTCATCGCGCTAAACATGCCCAGGGACGGCGTGTAGCTGTAGCGCACGGCCTCGCATCCCTCGCTCGCTTCCTCAGTCACCTCGAAGCGCAGCCGGTTCCAGCCTGCCAGGGCCGATGTGATCGCCCCCGACGTTCCCTGGCGGCCCTGCCAGGCAAGCTCGGCACGCATCATGCCAGGAGCCGCTGGCTGGCTGACCCACGGAAAGGTTGCGGACACGCCAAGCACACCGGCCACCGCCCACTCGACATGCGGGCAGAGCGCCGGGGGCGCGGAATGGACGTATACAACGCCACGTGCAGACACCGGACCTCCTGGCAGCGGACGAGATGCGCCTTCCCCAACGACCTCGGCTCCGCTTAAGGAAATCCGTTCGCCGACAATACTCCACTACCGGCGGACGATCGGGCGGCGGGTCTGGCGCCGGCGCCTTCCGACCAGATACGCGCCGTGCCAAACCGCTAAATCACCCGACTGTCCACGCCACATTGTGCCTCACCACCCCCGGCGGCACCAGAACCCCCGCCATGTGTCCTTGAGCAGAGTGCAAAGATGCCGTCATGACTGGATACGACGCAATGATGGCCGAGACCGTAGCAGCGCCCGGATGGGCCGGCGACCAGATCGAGGCGTACCTGGCCCGGCCGATGAGCCAGGGTCGCAGGGGCGGCGTGGTGGTGATCCACCACACGCCGGGTTACGACGACATGACCAAGGAAATTACGAGGACATTCGCCTACCACGGCTACAACGCCATCTGCCCGAACCTCTACTCGCGCGAGGCACCAGGCGCAAGCCCTGACGACGCCGCGGCGGCCGCGCGCGCGGCCGGAGGGGTGCCAGACGAGCGGCTGGTCGGCGACGTCGACGGCGCCGCGAGGTACCTGAGGTCGCTCACCACCGCCAACGGCAAGGTCGGCGTGATCGGCTACTGTTCCGGCGGTCGCCAGGCATTCCTGTCCGCGTGCAGCCTGCAGCTTGACGCGGCCGTCGACTGCTATGGCGCCTTCATCATCGGCAAGCCCCCCGAGGGAACGCCGCTGAAGGTTGAGCCGATCATCGGGCTCGCGCCGAACCTGTCCTGCCCGCTGCTCGGGCTGTTCGGCGCCGACGACTCTCATCCGTCACCGGACGAGGTGGCCGAGCTTGAAAAGGTGCTCGCCGCGGAGGGCAAGGCACACGAGTTCCACACCTACGAAGGAGCTGGACACGCGTTCTTCGCGGTGACAAGGCCCGCATACCGGCCGGAGGCGGCGGTCGACGGCTGGCAGCGGATCTGGGACTGGTTCGGCCGGTACCTGGCGGCGTAGGGAGCAACGGCATGTGCACGTACCACACCGAGAAGATTGAGATCCAGGGAAGCGGCAAGGGACCACGGGGCTGGTTCCGGCTGAGCGACGCGACCGTCTACTTTGACCATCCAGTGCACGCCCCGGCCGATCACACGCTCAACGTCGACTTCCTGAACCCGGGTGAGGGACCTTCCGCGCGGGTCGCGGTGGAACTGACGGCAGGCTCCGCCCTGGCGCTCGCACAGGCGATATTGACCACGCTGTCCACCGCACCGCCAGGCCTGGTGCCAGAGGAAGCGCTCCCCCGCCCGTGATCGCGCTGGATTTCGGCCGAGATGATCGCGTCGCCATAACCAGCGACAGCCAGCTTTCATGATCGTGGTACCTGGCCCGTTCATAGCGCGGGTCGGGTACCAGGATCATGAAACTCGTGGACGGATCCCCTGCAGGCGCTTTGCTCAGCCGCCGGGCCTGGTGCCCGCCGAGGCCTGCCCCGCCCCTTAATCGCGCCTGAAACCGCCCCGTGCACCGCGCTACACGAGGAACCGCGCGGCGCCGGTACCGCTCAGGGCGTGACGGCGTCGGCCGGCTGGTCTTGCGCGACCGGGCCGGCCCGGCGCCGCCGGAACCTGCGCACATAGATCACGCCATACGCGGCCGCGATGGCCGATATCCCGACCGCGGTGAAAGGCACGTACTCGCCGAGCCGGTCGTACAGCGTCCGCGCGGAACCTGACGGCAGTGCGAGCCGTACCACCACGACGCCGTGCCGCGAGGTCCCGAACCAGGCCAGGTTCCTGCCGCGGGCATCGAACGCGGCGCTCACGCCTGTCAGGGCCGTCTGCACGGCGGGCCTGCCGGTCTCCGCGGCGCGGAGCGCGGCAAGCGAGGCGTGCTGCGCGGGCGCCCAGCTGTTCTGGAAGGTGGATGTCGCCGACTGGTACACGATCATCTGGGCGCCCTTGTCCGCTGCCACCCTGGACATGTCGGGGAACGCGGACTCGAAGCAGATCAGGATGCCGATGGGCAGCGGGCGCCCGGCCCTGCCGGTCACGAGCAGCAGGTGCTCACCGTCACCCGGTATCCGGTTCGAGCTCGCGGCCTTGCTTATGCTGGTGAGCCAGCCGAGATAGCGCCGGAACGGGATGTACTCGCCGAAGGGCACCAGCCGCGTCTTCTCGTAGCTGCCCTGGATGCCCGCGGAGCTGACCAGGACCGCGACCTTGGAGATATGCCCGCTGCCGCGCGGCGCGTCCTGGTTGAGCAGGATCTCCGCGCCCATCCGCGCCGCCAGGCCGCGGATCTGCGTGAGCAGCGATCGGTCACGGTCGAGGTTGTATGCGACGCTGCTCTCGCCCCAGACGATGAGGTCGGCGCGGACCGGCAGCCGGTTTGCCGCCAGCGACGCCGTGATCCGCTGGCTAGCGTCCACCCTGATCCTCGGGTTGTGCACGACGCCGGGCTGCACCAACGCGACAGTCACGTGCCTGACCGTGGCGGCAGGCGCGGTGCGCGCGTAAGCGAGCGGGCCTGCCGCGATACACGCCGCAGCGGCAAGGAGACCGACGACCCGCGTAGCCGTTCTAGCTGAGACAATCGCGATCAACACGCCGGTGTTCGCGGCTACAAGCGCGGCGCTCACCAGCCATACCCCACCGACTGCGGCAAGCGCGAGCACGGCCGGATGCTGCCACTGCGTGGCGCCGAAGAGGGCCCACGGGCCGCCCAGTGCCTGCCAGGAACGAATCAGCTCGGTCACCAGCCAGGCGCTCGGCACGACGACGAGCGCGGCGAGAGCCTTGCGGATCGTGACAGGCGGGCGCAGCAGGCCCCATGTGGCCAGGCCGACACCGTCCCACAGCGCGCCGAGGACGATGGCGACGCAAAGCAGGCCGGGGCCGATGCTTGGCGCAAGCCACCAGATGGTGGCGAGCAGGTAGCCGGCGCCGAACCAGCCACCACGTACCGCCGCTTCCCGCGCCGACCTAGACTTGTGGATCAGCGTCAGGCCGGGCACGAGGGCGACCCAGGCGAGCGGCTCCAGGTTCGGTGCGGGGAACGCGAGGGCCGGCAGGCCGCCAGCGAGCAGGACCGCGTACCTGACCGGCTTGGCCATGCTGCGACCTACCGCCATAACCCGATTGTCCGCCAGATCGCGGCAGGCTGCTCGCCACCACGGCCCGGCCGGCGCGGACGCCGCCGGTCGTCGTCTGGGCGCCGATCCGCGCCGCCAGAGATCTGCGGAACACGCCCTAGCTGAACGGCTGCGCGGTGAACTCGCCGGCGCTGCCGTCGTCGTGCACGGGGACGCCGCCGCGATGCGTTTCCGCGCCCCCGCCGATGGGCCGGGACGCCGGGCGTTGTAGGCGACTACTTTGCGAGGGCAAAGCCAGCGAAACGTGAAGGTTGCGATGTCACGAGCGGCCCTGGCCGCGGAGGCCGCGGGCGGAGGGGGTCCGGTGGTGTTCCTGAAATGTCTCGATCTAGGGCGATACGTCACGCAGCGAGGGCCGGCTTGGCTAGGGTCCGGTCCATCCGGGACGCTGCCGCGCCACGACCGTGGGTGCGCGGTGGCCTGATTCCGCAACGCCCGCGGCGGCCTCCTTCCGGTTCAGGGTGCGCCGCCCTACGACGGAGGACATATGCGCATCTCCTTACGTTGGCTGCTGCCAGCCGTCGCGCTCGTCGCCTCCGCCGCGCTTGTGCTCGCCTGGATCAGCAGCGCATCCGTGACGAAGGCTCGGCTCAGCGCGGCAAGCGGCAGCCAGGCGGGTTACCGCGAGGCCTGCCCGCAGGCACAGGCCGGCCACTTCACCTGCCTCGCCATTGTCAGCACGGGTATGACGCCCGATGTGGCGACGCCGGGCGCACGTCCGCGCGGATTCGGGCCTGCGGGCCTGCGGAGCGCCTACAACCTGACATCCGCCACGGCAGGCGCGCGCCGGACCGTCGCGATCGTGGACTCCTTCGACGACCCGAACGCGGAGAGCGACCTCGCTGTCTACCGCCACACCTACGGCCTCCCGGCTTGCACGACTGCGAACGGCTGCTTACGCAAGGTCAATGAGAACGGCAAGACCAGCCCGCTTCCCCCGGCCAACGCCGACTGGTCGATCGAGATCTCGCTCGACCTCGACATGGTCAGCGCCACCTGTCCCGCCTGTTACATCCTCCTCCTCGAGGCGAAGTCGACGACGATCAACGATCTCGGCACCGCCGTCAACGCGGCCACACGGCTGACGGCGAAGTACGTCTCCAACAGCTACGGCGCGCGCGAGTTCAAGGGCGAGCCGACGAAGTACAACCACTTCTTCAACCACCCGGGCGTGGCGGTGACGGCCTCCGCGGGTGACTCCGGCTATGGCGTCGATTTCCCCGCGTCCTCGCGGTACGTCACCGCGGTCGGGGGAACGTCGCTGCACCGGGCGGGGAACAAGCGGGGCTGGTCCGAGCATGCCTGGTCGGGCGCTGGATCGGGCTGTTCCAAGTACAGCGGCAAACCTGGCTGGCAGGCCAAGCGGAGAGGCTGCCCGACGCACAAGACCGCCGCGGATGTCTCGGCGGTAGCCGACCCGAACACGGGCCTCGCGCTCTACGACAGCGTCCCCGATCCGGCCGTGGGCCTGAAAGTCGGCTGGAATGTCGCGGGCGGCACCAGCGCCTCGTCGCCGATCATCGCGGCGCTGTACGCGCGGGCAGGCAACCCGGCGAGGAACACCTATCCGGCTCGCTACCCGTACAGGCACGCCAGCCGTCTGTGGGACGTGATAGGCGGCCACAACGGAAGGTGCTCGCACGCCTACCTGTGCGAAGGCGTGCAGGGTTATGACGGCCCGACCGGTCTGGGCACACCGCACACGTCCGCCGGCTTTAGGTACTGACTGCGGAAACGAGCGACAGCCACGCAATGACTCAGCACTGATCACCGCAACGAAACGGTGTGGGCGGGCGCCTCCGGCGCCCGCCCACACCGTTTCGCGCCATGAGGGATAATCGCCGTGGTTACCGGATCTTCCCTGGATAATTCTTCCGTGCCGGGTGTCGATTGCGGCGGTCCCAGTTCGTGAACAGTGGTGAGGGCCGGCCCGGATGAAGGGAGAATTCGACATGACGCAGTATCTGCTCGCCGTGCACATGGTCGAAGGGGAGCCCGTCCCCGATGAGGCGCAGATGCAGCAGGCTTACAAGGCGGTGGACGCCGATGAGGGCGGGCGCCGACGGTGCCGCAGCCTATTTCCGGTCTCCATTCGGAGCTGTGGGTTTCCCGTTGCCGCCCGCAACGTCGGGTTTCCGGTCGCCACCTAGGGCATCGGGTTTCCCGTCGCCGCGCACCGCGGCAGGCTGCGTCACCGAGCGCATCAGCAACTGTGCCACGTCCACTACCTCGAGCGACTCCTTCGCGGCACCCTCGCCCTTCCTGTCATTGATCGCATCACCCAGCATCACCAGGCAGAACGGGCAAGCCGTGGACACCGTGTCCGGATCCGTGCCAAGCGCCTCGTCGATCCGCTCGTTGTTGATGCGTTTGCCGATCCGCTCTTCCATCCACATCCGGGCGCCGCCGGCGCCGCAGCAGAACCCGCGCTGCTTGCACCGGTGCATCTCCTGTGCCTCAACGCCGGGCACGTTCGCCATGATCTCCCGCGGCGGCGTGTACACCTTGTTGTGGCGGCCGAGGTAGCAGGGATCGTGGTAAGTGATCTTCTCCTCCACCCGAGTGGAGGGGACGAGCCGCCCTTCTTTTACCAGGCGAGCCAGCAACTGGGTGTGATGGATCACCTCGTAGGTCCCGCCAAGCTGCGGGTATTCCTTAGCAAGCGTGTTGAAGCAGTGCGGGCAGCTCGCGACTATCTTCCGCACCCCCGCCTCGTTGAGCGTCTCGATGTTCTGCTGCGCGAGCATCGAGAACAGGAACTCGTTGCCCATCCGGCGCGCTGGATCGCCGGTGCACGCCTCCATCGGCCCGAGCACGGCGAACTTCACCCCGGCGATATGCAGCAGCTCGGCGACCGCCTTGGTGGTCTTCTTGGCCCGATCCTCGAGCGCGCCGGCGCAGCCGACCCAGAACAGGTACTCGACATCGTCGCCGATCTTCCCGTCCACGACGGGCACCTCGAAGTCGAGGCCCTCCATCCATTCGATCCGCGCCATCTCGGCCATGCCCCACGGGTTGCCCTTGTTCTCCAGGTTCTTCAGCAGCACCGAAGCCTCAGGCGGGAAACTGGACTCCACAAGCACCTGGTGGCGGCGCATATCCACGATGTGATCGATGTGCTCGATATCGACCGGGCACTCCTCGACGCAAGCGCCGCAGGTCGTGCACGACCACAGCACATCCGGATCGATCACGCCGTGCGCTGCCTCGTCGCCCACCAGCGGCCTGGCCGCCTCGGCCTTGACCGCGTCGGGCAGCTTCTCGCGCGCCTCCTCGGAACCCGCCAGCAGGTACGGCCCCTTCGCCAGGGCATGATCCCGCAGGTCCATGATGACCATCTTCGGTGAGAGCGGCTTGCCCGTGTTCCAGGCCGGGCACTGCGACTGGCACCGCCCGCACTCGGTGCACGTGCCCATGTCGAGCAAACCCTTCCAGGTGAAGTCCTCGATCTTGCCCCGGCCGAACACATCCGTGTCCGGGTCCGCCTCCTCGAAGTCCAGCACCTTGCCGTTGCTGCGCATCGGCTGCAGCGCGCCGAGCCCGTTCGGCCGCCGCGCGAACAGCACGTTCAGCGGGGCGATGAAGATGTGCAGGTGCTTGGAGCGCACCACGACCATGAGGAAGACCAGCATGACCGCGATGTGCAGCAGCAGCCCGGTCGTCTCCAGCCCCTCGTTCACGCCCAGGCCGAGCGGGTGCAGCGCCGTCCCCGCCAGATGCGACATGAACGCCGCGTTCCCGAATGGGAAGCTGCCCGCGTTGACCGACGCACCGCGGAACCAGAACATCGTCAAGATGACAAGGAAGATCAGCAAAAGGGCCAGCCACGCGGCGCCGAGGTGCGAGCCGGCGAACCGTGACTTGCGGCCCAGCCGCTCCGGTGAGTCAACGACCCGGATGATCGCGAACACGATGATCCCGGTGAGAGCGGCAAGAGCGATGAAGTCCTGCAGGAAGCCGAGCACCGCCCAGTGGCCGATCCACGGTATGGCGAAGGTCTTGCTGAACAGCGCGCCGTACGCCTCTATGTAGACCGTGAGCAGGATGGCGAACGACCAGAACACGAAGAAGTGCGCGAGCCCAGGGACCGTCCATTGCAGCAGCTTTCGCTGGCCGAGCACCTGGCTGAGCTCGACTTCGGCGTCGCGCACTGGGTGCCGCCGGACAACGGTGAAGCGCTCGGGCGCGGGCTGGCCGCTGGCCGCGATGCGGTACAGCCACCACACCCGCCAGCCCGCGAGTGCCAGCACGATCGCGGTCATGGTCAGGCCGACGACGATTCGCAGGGTCATAGTGGCCTCCAGCACTACGTAGAGAGCCAGCGTACGCGCGCCGGCCGCACGCTCCCTGATCTACCAGCATGCATGCCGCCTACGCCAGAGCCGGCGACGATCGATCAGTAACATTCGAGTCGCACGCGAACCCTGCTATTTCTACAGACACCATGCACATATCGAGGGCCACAGGCATAGGGCCCCGGCGACAGGACTCCATGGGCGCACACGCGCCTGCCGCTGGGACCGTCTCTCGGACAGTGCAGCGCGAGCCTCCGGTCGCGGCCGCTCCGTCCGGGACTCGGCAGGCCGGTTACTGGCCAGGATGCGGGATCGGCAGGCTGGACCCGCGTGGTACGGGTATGAGCGTCGCGCCCGGGATCTGCAGGCTCGGCAGCCCGGTGGGGCAGGCCGGTTAGTGATGCCAGGCAGGTCAGTCGGCAGCGTGAGCGGTGTTCTCAACATGGACGTAAATGACATGGGCCGGGGAGCCCAGGGGAATCTCATCGGGCTCCTCCCGGATCCGCACGTGACGTAGTTTTCCGTCACACGGCTCTTGTCGTTCTGATCATCTGGCGGCCGGTTTCGCCCAGGCCCGGTGTGCGAAGTACCGCGGTCGGACGGCGTGCGGATCAGCGGACAATTGGACTTGGAGCGGTAAGCACGCGGCGCCTGAAGATCCGTTATCTCGATGGTCCGCCGGGCCCTGCACGTGGTGCAGGGCCACCAAAACTACCGCAGCATGGTCCCACCTGGGCAGCGAGGCCATCAAATGGCGTCCCTGAACGTGCAGGCCCCGCCATCCGCCGCGGTCAGACCCGGCCCGGGGACGTCACGATGACCGGCGCCAGGGGTCAAGGCAGCGCTGGGCCGGGCGGGGTGATCTCGCCGATGGTCTGCATCTCCGTGTGTTCGCCGAGTAGCGAGAGGCGGTCTCCGGCAAGGATCACGGCGTCCCCGGAAGGCGCCACGACGTCACCGTCTCGGGTGATCGAGGTGACGAGGACGCCGTTGGGCAGCCCGGCGTCGCGGAGGCTGCTGCCCGCCGCTGGCGAATCGGCGGTGATCCTCACCTCGAAGAGGCCGGATCCGGGGCCGAGGCCGCCTATGCGCTCGACACTCGCCATCAGCTCCCGGCGGTAGGCGCGCATCAGGTCGGAAACCGACAGCGTGCCGACGACCCGGAGGTCGCCGTCGAGCACCGGTACCCACGACAGCGGGGTTGCGGTCAGGGCTTCGGATGCCACGCCGAGCCGGCTCGACCAGGACACTGTGGGGGCACCCGCATCTGCCAGATCACCGACCCGGTGATCTGGCCCGGCCTTCCGGTCGAGGCCGGTTCGTGTGATGGTGCCCTCAAAACGGCTGGCCGCGTCGACGACCGGGGCAGCGGTCACGGCGGCGCGCTGCAGCGCCTGGCGGGCCTCATCGACGCTCTGTCCTGCCGTCAGCACGAGCAGCGGGTTGGCCATGGCCCGGGCTGCCGGGATGGCGGCGAGCAGGGGCAGGCCGGTGAGCAGCCGCTGGGCAGGCGCGGCGGCGCGGCTCTTGAGCTGGCCCGGTAGATCGTGTTGGGTTCGAGCTCCAGCACCCGGGCAAGCAGTGAACCGAAGCCGGCGCTGATCTGCGCGGTCGGCCCCTCCCGGCCGCCCGAGCCACCCGAGCCGATGGTGAGCGCCGACGCCACGATCTTGACCAGCACACCGCCCGGGACCGCACCACCGCGGGTTGTGGTGGACGGCCGAGATCGCCGCGTCGGTGCCGTGCCCCTGGCTTCCGGGGCGATCCGGTAGACCAGCACCGCCCCCAGCAGCGCCCCGGAGCCCGCGATGAGCGTGAGCGACCAGGGACGCGCGGCTGACCCGGACCCGGCGAAGCCACCCTCTCCGGCCGGGGTCGGGACCTGGTCAGCCGGCGAGCACGCCGAAGAGCAAGTGCGTGCAGGCGACCAGGGCCGCGAAGAAGGCAATGGCACCGAGCCCGGCGACGGCCCCGATGACCACGCCGAGCACGATCCATTTCTTCAGGTACGACGCCGCCGACACCCACCGGGCCGCTCCGGCCGCGGCGGCCCGGGCCCGCACCGCGTGGCTCGGGCGAGGCGGCGGATCATCCCCGCTCACAGGTCCCACCCGGTGCTCCAGTCCTGCTCGGGCACCTCACCCGCGGCCTTGGCCAGCTGCTGCAACGCGGCGGCCACCGGCCGCTGATCCTGCTGGGGAATCGATGCCAGCAGGCCCGCGATCTCGCGGCGCCGGCGCTCGGTCACGGTGTCGACGAGGCGCCAGCCCGCCTCGGTCAGCCCGACCCGCACCTGACGCCGGTCGCGGCGGTCCGTCCGCCGCCGGACCAGCCCCTTTCGCACCAGCCGGTCGCACAGGCGTGAGGCGGTCGGCGGAGTGACCGCCACCGCCTCGGCCAGGGCTGCGACTCCCTGCGGCCCGCGCGCGGCGAGGATCACCAGTGACCGGTACTGGGTGAGGGTGACTTCCTCGCCCGCATCGGACAGCGAACGGGCGGCGATCGCCACCAGCACCCGGCTGGCGCTGAGCACCGCGCCGACCATCGAGTCTTCGTCGGCCTGGGGCGGAAGCAGATTTGTATGCACTAGGTAATGATTACATGGACTACGGGTATTTCTTTGGTCGTCGAAAGCCCTTAGCCGGCGGGTGGTCGTGGCGTGCGTTCTGCTCGTCGCCGGCCCGGCCATCTGGCCGGCAGCCGGGGTCGTGGGCGCTGCCAGTGCGCCTGGGTCATAATCGTCGTCGATCGGCGTCGTCCAGGACCGGCCGGTCCCGGCCGCCTCCGCCTCCAAAACCAGACGGGGCGCGGTCACGCCGGGCAAGTTCGGGGGCCCCGGCATTGCCGAGGTCACCGTCGACCCGGGTAGGGACTCCCCGGCGCGCCTGGCTGCCTACGCTCGCCTCACTGGCTCCGACTGGCAGCCGCCGACCGGGTCGAGCGCCGCACTGGCTCGCTTGTGGCGGCACCCCGGCATCCGCTACCAGCGGGTGCCGGAGGGTTCACCACCCGGGATCGGCCCGCCGCCGGCCAGCGGCAAGCCAAGACCGCTCACTACGTGCCCCTGCTTTGAGGGAGGCCGGTGTACCCAGATCGTCCGCTGCCAGGCTGGGGCGATGCTGGTAACGGCGTGGACAGTCCGGTCGGCGAGCATGGCCGGGTCGATGAGAGGCTTCCTGCCCAGATCACTTGCGTGCAGTGATACGGCCAAGCGTGACGGCCAGCCGGTGGTTGTCCCGCGGCCAAGGACGCAGCTCGGCATGGACTGCGCTCCCGGCGCGCAGCGGCCGCATCAGGGGGGTTCGTAGCTGCAGGGATTGTGCAGCTGGGAGACGCCGGTGTTCCGCTCCGAGAACGACGACGACGCCACCCCCGAGATCTGGTCCCTGCTGGCGGTCTATCAGGTCATCGGCCGGCTTGGCCGGCGACGCCGCTGGCCAAAGCCGGCATCGACCCATGCCAGGTCAGCTTCAAACGAGCCCGCAAACGCGCTCGCCCGCTCCATCGGAGCCGCCCTGCATCTCAGCGCCTGATGATCGCCTTCGCCGCGAACGTAGCCGCCCACCCCACCAGACCCCGCCCCGGCCGCACCACCGCACGGCGGCACCAAGCCAGATCCTTGGCCGGGTCGCTGCTCAACCGCGCAGTGCCCGACGGGTTGCTTCTCCGGGTTGTCGGGTTCCTCATTGGGTCATGTCGTGGTCAGGGGGGAGCGGGCTTTACCAGACGCTGACGCCCGTTACCGCGGCCGTTGGGATGTACGCTGGGAACAAGTACTTGCCCTGGTCGCCCGGGGCACTGTCTGCGGCGCAGACTCCCGAAGAACGTCGCTCCAGACCTTGGTGACGTCGTTGAGTCACGCAAGGAAGAAACTGTTGGGTGTCTATGAGCGGCCCCGTCTGCTCAGACCGGTTGCAGACGCACAGCGGTCTGCTCGAGCAGCCGGGCGGGATGAGCTGCGAACGGGCTGCCAGGCGATTCGCCGGGACTGTGGGTGAGTGCTTGTCGTCCGGCCAGGATGTCCCGGAAACTGTGACCGCCACTGGGCGTTCGGCATTGGTTTCCCCGCCCACGCGGACCGCGTCGTCCCCCCTGCGCTGCGGGGCGCGGAAAGGCACCGGCGAACCCCGGGCTGACGGTGGACCGGCCCGGCCGGCAGTGGAACGCCGCGGCGACTACACCGCCGCCCTGTTGGGTCCCGCCTGCCAGGCACCCGGGAGGGTGCAGCGCGGCACAAGAAGCCGTCAGCGGCACTTTCGCTAACGCGGCAGCTGCTCATCCGGCGGTCGCGGTCGCTGGTCCGGTCCGGGTCTGGCATGGGACGAGGGATGGGCCTCGTGCTGCGACGGCCGGCTCACCTCACCGGCGCAGCCCACGATTCGCGCAGTTCCAAGGAACGGATACTGACCCATGAAGGCAAGACCGCTTCCCCCAGAATTGCTCCACAAGATGGATGCCTACTGGCGCGCCGCCAACTATCTGTCGGTCGGCCAGATTTACCTCTACGACAATCCGCTGCTGAAACGTCCGCTGAAACTGTCGGACGTGAAACCGCTGGTGGTCGGGCACTGGGGCACGACACCGGGCCAGAACTTCATCTACGTGCACCTGAACCGGGTCATCAAGGAGTACGACCTGGACATGTTCTATGTCGCTGGTCCCGGTCACGGCGGCCCGGCGCTGGTCGGCAACACCTACCTTGAGGGCACTTACAGTGAGATTTACCCGGACATCAGCCAGGACGAAGCCGGGCTGAAAAGGCTGTTCAAGCAGTTCTCTTTTCCCGGCGGGATTTCCAGCCACGTCGCGCCGACGACGCCGGGGTCGATCCACGAGGGCGGTGAGCTGGGGTACTCGCTCAGCCATGCTTTCGGCGCCGCGTTCGACAATCCCGGCCTGATCGTCGCCTGCGTCATCGGCGACGGTGAAGCCGAGACCGGTCCGCTGGCGACCGCGTGGCAGTCCAACAAGTTCCTCAACCCCATCAGCGACGGGGCGGTGCTCCCGATCCTGCACCTCAACGGCTACAAGATCAGCAACCCGACCGTGCTGGCCCGCATCGAGGGTGAGGAACTAGACCAGTTCCTGCGGGGCTGCGGCTGGGAGCCCCGCTTTGTGGAAGGCGACGAGCCGGAAGAGATGCACCAGCTCATGGCCGGCACGCTGGAGGAAGCCATCGATGGCATCCGCCAGATCCAGGGCGACGCGCGCGCCACCGGCGACCCCGCGCGGCGGCGCTGGCCCATGATCGTCCTGAGGTCGCCGAAGGGCTGGACGGGCCCGAAGGTCGTCGACGGCCTGCAAATCGAGGGCACGTTCCGGGCGCACCAGGTGCCGCTGCTGGTGGATTCCGATCATCCCGGGCACGTCACCCAGCTGGAAAGCTGGATGAAGAGCTACAAGCCAGAGGAGCTGTTCGATGAGGGCGGCCGGCTCATGCCGGACCTGGCCCAGCTGGCCCCTGAGGGGGACCGGCGGATGGGTGCCAATCCCCACGCCAACGGCGGTGTCCTGTTGCGCGACCTGCGGATGCCGGACTTCCGTGTGCACGCCGTCGATGTGCCGTCGCCCGGCGCCGTTACAGCCCAGGACACCCTCGTGCTGGGCAAGTTCCTGCGTGATGTGGCCGCGGTCAATGAGGCTGAGCGGAATTTCCGGATCTTCGGTCCCGATGAGACGCTCTCGAATCTGCTGGGCGCGGTCTTCGAGGTAACCAGCCGCCAGTGGGACGCGCGGACAGCAGGGAATGACGAGTTCCTGGCGCCCGCCGGGCGGGTGCTGGACTCGATGCTCAGCGAGCACCAGTGCGAGGGCTGGCTGGAGGGCTACCTGCTGACCGGGCGGCACGGGCTGTTCAACTGCTACGAGGCCTTCATTCACATCGTCGACTCGATGTTCAACCAGCATGCCAAGTGGCTGAAGGTAACCTCGCAGCTGCCGTGGCGGCGGAATATCGCCTCGCTGAACTACCTGCTCGCCTCCCACGTCTGGCAGCAGGATCATAACGGTTTCACCCACCAGGACCCCGGCTTCCTCGGCCACGTCGTCAACAAGAAAGCCGACATCGTGCGGGTGTACCTGCCGCCTGACGCGAACTGCCTGCTGTCGGTCTTTGACCACTGCCTCCGCAGCCGGCACTACGTGAACGTCGTCGTCGCGGGAAAGCACGCGCTGCCCCAGTGGCTGACCATGGACGCGGCGGTCGTGCACTGCACCGAGGGGATCGGCATCTGGGAGTGGGCCAGCAACGACCGGGGCGCGGTGCCGGACGTCGTGATGGCGTGCTGCGGGGACACGCCCACGCTGGAGGTCTTGGCCGCCGTCTCGATCCTCCGCGAGCATCTGCCCGAGCTGAAGATCCGGGTGGTCAATGTCGTTGATCTGATGAAGCTGCAGTCCGCCGCGGAGCACCCGCACGGGCTGAGCGACACCGATTACGACTCGCTGTTCACCAGGGACAAGCACATCATCTTCGGCTTTCACGGATACCCCTGGCTGATCCACCGGCTCACCTACCGCCGCAGCAACCGGAACCTGCATGTGCGGGGCTACAACGAAGAAGGCACGATCACCACGGCCTTCGACATGAGGGTGCAGAACCGCCTGGACCGGTTCCACCTGGTCCAGGACGTGATCGACCGGCTACCGCAGCTCGGCGCCACGGGCGACTATCTCAAGCAGATGATGCAGGACAAGCTCGTCGAGCACAGCCGGTACATCAACCAGCACGGTCAGGACATGCCGGAAATCCGGAACTGGGCGTGGGGTGACACCAAATGATCGCCCAGGAGGTTCTCGTCACTGCGAGGACGCTGCAATGGCGCGCTGGCTCGATGGGCGCCCATGGTGCGAAGCGGCACGTGCTGATCGGGGCCGGCGACGGTATGCGCGGCAGGGGCTGCGTCAAGGCCAGCGCGCAGGCGCTGGCTCCTATGCCGCGTTGCGCGGGGATACCGGACTGGGCCCGATCGTCGAACCGGAAGTGCGTAAGGACGCCGGGCACACCATCCTATGGAGCCTAATATGGTCCGGTCCAACGCTGCCGAGCTGCGGCCGGCATCGAAACCCGATGCGAAGGACGACCTGAAGTCCCTTCCGCTGCCGGAGGTGGAGAAACGATTGGGGTCGTCGCCGGACGGCCTCAGCCAGGCCGAGGCTCAGGAGCGGCTGGCCAAATATGGCCCTAACGAGATCGAGGAGGAGAAGGCCAGTCCGCTCCTGAAATTGCTGACCTATTTCTGGGGGCCCATCCCGTGGATGATCGAAGCCGCGGTGATCTTGTCGGGCGTGCTCCGGCACTGGCCGGATTTCTTCATCATCCTGCTGCTGCTTGTTGCCAACGCCATGGTCGGGTTCTGGGAGGAACATCAGGCGGGGAAGGCCATCGACGCGCTGAAGGCCCAGCTGGCGGTCAAGTGCCGGGTGATACGTGACGGGACGTGGGTGACCCCGCCGTCGGGTGAGCTGGTGCCGGGCGATGTCATCCGGATGCGGATGGGCGACATCGTGCCGGCGGACGCGCGGCTGCTGGCGGGCGACCCGGTGGAGGTGGATCAGTCCGCCCTGACCGGGGAGTCGCTGCCCGTCACGGCCGGACCCGGCGGCGCGGTGTTCTCCGGGTCGATCATCCGGCAGGGCGAGATCGGCGCCCTGGTCTACGCCACCGGTACGGGCACCTACTTCGGCAAGACCGCGGAACTGGTCCAGGACGCGCACACCGTCAGCCATTTCCAGCGGGCCGTGCTGAAGATCGGCACGTACCTGATCATCCTGGCGGTGGCCATGGTGGCGGTGATCACTGTCGTGTCGATCGTCCGCGGCAACCCTATCCTCGACACGCTGCAGTTCGCCCTGGTGCTGACCGTGGCCGCGATCCCGGTGGCGATGCCGACGGTGCTGTCGGTGACGATGGCGGTCGGCGCGCGCCTGCTCGCCAAGAAGAACGCCATTGTGAGCCGGCTGGTGGCCATCGAGGAACTGGCGGGCGTGGACGTGCTGTGCTCGGACAAGACCGGCACTCTGACCCAGAACAAGCTGACCCTGGGCGATCCCTTCGCCGTGACCAAGGTCGGCGCCGGGCAGGTGATCCTTAATGCCGCGCTGGCGTCGCGGGCCGACGATGACGACACCATCGACCTGGCCGTCCTGGCCGGTCTGGACGACGACCAGGCGCTGCAGGGCTACCAGGTAGCCCACTTCCAGCCGTTCGACCCGGTGCACAAGCGCACCGAGGCTGCCGTCACCGCCGCGGACGGAACCTCGTTCAAGGTGACGAAGGGCGCACCGCAGGTGATCATGGCGCTGTCGGCTAACAGCGTGCAGGTGAAACCGGCTGTTGACAAGGCGGTCAGCGACTTCGCGGCGCGCGGCTTCCGGTCGCTGGGCGTGGCCCGCGCCGACGGAGAAGGCCCCTGGCAGTTCCTCGGCGTGCTGCCCCTGTCCGACCCCCCGCGGACAGATGCCAAGTCGACCATCGCGACGGCACGGCAGCTGGGCGTCCACGTCAAGATGGTCACCGGCGACCAGGTGGCCATTGCCCAGGAGACCGCCAGGACACTTGGGATGGGCACAAACATCCTCGATGCCGCCGGCCTGGGCGACGCCGGGCGCCAGGAGACGACAGAGGCGGCCGAGTCCATCGAGAACGCCGACGGCTTCGCCCAGGTGTTCCCCGAGCACAAGTTCCACATCGTGGACGTCCTGCAGAGACGGGGCCACATCGTCGGCATGACCGGCGACGGGGTGAATGACGCCCCCGCGCTGAAGAAAGCCGACTGCGGCATCGCCGTGTCGGCCGCGACCGACGCGGCGCGCGCGGCGGCTTCCATCGTGCTGATGACACCCGGCCTGTCGGTGATCATCGACGCGGTCAAGGAGAGCCGCAGAATCGTCCAGCGGATGAACAGCTACGCGATCTACCGCATCGCCGAGACGCTGCGGGTGCTGCTGTTCGTCACGCTGGCCATCCTGATCTTCAACTTCTTCCCGGTCACCGCGGTGATGATCGTGGTGCTGGCGCTGCTCAACGACGGCTCCATCCTGTCCATCGCCTACGACAATGTGCATTACAAGAACCAGCCCGAGGCCTGGAACATGCGCCTGGTGATAGGCATGGCCACGGTACTGGGCGTCGTCGGCCCGATTGCCGCGTTCGGCCTGCTCTACCTGGGCGACCAGGTGTACCACCTCAACCATGCGCATCTGCAGACACTGATGTACCTGATGCTGTCAGTGGCCGGGTCGATGACGATCTACCTCACCCGCACCCGCGGCCCGTTCTGGTCGATCCGCCCGGCCCGGATCCTGGTGCTAGCCGTGACCGGCGCGGAACTGATCGCGACCCTGCTCGCGGGGTTCGGGATCTTCATGACACCCCTCGGCTGGAACTGGGTCCTGTTCGTCTGGGGGTACGCACTGATCTGGTTCCTGCTGACCGACCGGGTGAAACTGCTCGCCTACCGGATCCTCGACCCGGTCGAAACCAGCGCATCTGCACGCGCGGGCACACCCGCGACCGAACCCGGCCCGCCCGCCGGCTTGCCGCGGGAGGCCGCTCCCGCGGCGAAGGCGGCCCCGTCCCATACCGGCACCGATCCCGGCGACCCGGTGTAATCACGACAACAGCGACTGCCCCTACGGGCAAGAAATCAAGCGCAATGGCAACGACACGCCAGGCACGGACGGGCGCCGCCGGTGCGGCTGGTGCGCCCACCATGCGGTCAGGGTCTGACGGAGAGGAGGAGGATGGCCATGGCAGAGACGGCGCATTTCACGATCGGGGCTGAGGTCAGCTGCAGCGACGGGGCCTGCGGAGAGGTGAGACGCGTGGTCGTCGACCCCGTCGCCCGGGCGGTCACCCATCTGGTGGTCGGGCCGGAGCATCCGCACGGGCCGGGCCGGCTTGTTCCTGTTGACCTTGCCGACGCCACGACCGGCGAGATCCGGCTCCGCTGCACCCTGGCCGAGTTCGCCAGGCTCGGCTGGGCCAAAGAGACGCACTTCCTGCCGGAAAGCGGCCTCTACTCGGGCTACCGGCCCGGACAGGTGTTCTCCTGGCCTCACTACGGCGTGGGGAGCCGCGTGGGCATAGGCATGGGGGACCTGCCGCGGACGGTCACTTACGACTCCGTCCCGCTGGGTGAGGTGGACGTGCGCCGCGGCGAGCACGTCCATGCCACCGACGGCGACATCGGGCAAGTCCAGGGGCTCGTCATCGACCCCCGCAACAACCACGTGACCCATGTCCTCCTCCAGGAGGGGCACTTGTGGGGCCGCAAGGAAGTGGCCATCCCGATCGGCGCCGTGACTGGAGTCGACGACGGTATCCGGCTCAGCATCACCAAGCGGGAGGTGCAGGGCCTGCCGCCGGTGGGCATCGATCACCCGGACAGAGCACCGGCGGGCGGGGAGGACACGGATGACCGATCAGGACACTGACTGGGCTCCCGGGTTCGCCGGGCCGCTGCGCGTCAAGCCGGGCTCCACGGTGCGGCTGCCGGAGGACTTCGACCCCGGTGACCGGTTCGGGCTGGACAAGAAAAAAGACGGGGCACAGCTCCTCCGCCGGGGCCAGCAGCTGCTCGAGGAATACCAGCGGCGGCTGGCCGCGCAAGACACTTACGGTGTCCTGGTCGTGCTGCAGGCGGTCGACGCCGGCGGCAAGGATGGCACGATCCGGCACGTGATGAGCGGCGTGAACCCGCAAGGAGTCAGCGTGTCCAGTTTCAAGGCGCCGTCGCCGGAGGAACTCGATCACGACTACCTGTGGCGGCACGCCCGCCGGCTGCCCGCCCGCGGCGAGATCGGCATCTTCAACAGATCCCATTACGAGGAGGTCCTGATCGCGCGGGTGCACCCGGAGAACCTGGACCGCGAGAGACTCCCTCCGCAGGCCAGGGGCGCGGACATATGGAAGCGCCGGTACCGGGAGATCAACGACTGGGAGCACTACCTGACCGATAACGGCATCCGGGTGGTCAAGCTGTTCCTCAATGTGTCCAAGGAGGAACAGCGGACCCGGTTCCTCAAGCGGATCGACCGGCCGGAGAAGAACTGGAAGTTCTCCGCCAGCGACGCGCGGGAACGCCGGTACTGGGATGACTACCAGCGGGCCTACGCCGAGATGCTCACCCACACCAGCACCGGCTGGGCTCCCTGGCACGTCCTGCCCGCCGACCACAAATGGTTCACCCGGGTCTGCGCCGCAGCGGTCATCGCCGCCACCCTGATCGAGATCGGCCCGCGCTACCCGGTCATGGATGAGGCCGCCCAGCGGGAACTCCTGCGGGCCAAGGCCGAGCTTGAGGCCGAGGCGCCGCCCGGAGCCCCCGCCGGCCCCGCCGCGGCGGAACCCGGCACGTGAAAACGTCCCGGGACACAAGGGCAGGCCCGGCGCTCCGAGCAGTCGCCGCCCCCGGGCAGACCGGCCCGGCCGCCAGTCCGTGTCCATGATTGCGTGCGCTGACAAAATGGAGGACTGACCCATGACGACGATGGATACCGTGGTGACGGGGCCTCTTTCCCCGGATTTGCTCCGCAGGATGAATGCGCACTGGCGGGCGGTGAACTATCTGTCGGTCGGCCAGATTTACCTCTACGACAATCCGCTGCTGAAACGGCACCTGAAACTGTCGGACGTGAAACCGCTGGTGGTCGGGCACTGGGGCACGACACCGGGCCAGAACTTCATCTACGTGCACCTGAACCTGGTCATCAAGGAGCACGACCTGGACATGTTCTATATCGCCGGGCCTGGTCACGGCGGTCCGGCGCTGGTCGGCAACACCTACCTGGAGGGCACCTACAGCGAGGTCGACCCGGACGTCAGCCAGGACGAGGCCGGGCCGAAGAAACTGTAAGCAACTCTCTTTCCCAGGCGGGATCTCTAGCCATGTCCCGCCCACCACTCCGGGATCGATCCACGAAGGCGGTGAGCTCGGGTACTCGCTCAGCCATGCCTTCGGCGCCGCGTTCGACAATCCCGGCCTGATCGTCGCCTGCGTCATCGGCGACGGCGAGGCCGAGACCGGCCCGCTGGCCACCTCCTGGCAGTCCACCAAGTTCCTCAACCCCATCAGCGACGGGGCGGTGCTCCCGATCCTGCACCTCAACGGCTACAAGATCAGCAACCCCACGGTGCTGGCCCGCATCGGCGACGAGGAACTGGGGCAATTCCTGCGGGGCTGCGGCTGGGAGCCCTTGTTCGTCGAAGGCGACGTGCTCCAGGTCGTCGAGGTCCATCAGGGCCGCCTCGGCGGGGTAGTCATAGGCCAGCTGCAGGTGGCCGGTCTCGGCGGCGAGAAAGAGCGGGATCATGTGCACCTCTCCCGGCGTCACGTCGCGCAGGAACTCGCCCAGCACCAGGGTGTCCTGGGCGTCCACCGCGCCGCGCAGGACGGCGTCTGGGGCGGAACCATCGGGGAAGAACGCCGTGCCATGCGCGAGCCATCCCGCTGGCGCGCCGGCGGCCTGTCCGCCGGGGCGGTGAACCCGGCGGCCGCCGCCGGGCTCAGGGCCATGGCCGCGCCCGCGGCGGGGCAGCGGGCCAGGCCTGCCGGGACATGCTGATGAGCCTGCGGGGCAGCCAGCAGCGGGCACTGGGCGGAATCGAGAAGACGCTCCTGGAGAAGGATCTCCGTCTCGGGTCACTGTTCGCGATATTCACCAGGCTGACGTGCCATGAGGCAATGCCGTCCACAGCGGGGCGGTATGCCCGGCTACGGCTACCGCCCCGCGCCGGCACACTCAGCCGCTGAGAGCCGGACAGCACTGCCTGCCCGGCCCGGCGCTCAACCACGAAGGGCGCGAAGCCCGCTGATCCGCCCCTGCAGGTCCGGTGAATAAGGCCGCCGCGGGGCCGGTGCGCTCAAGTCAGCCGGCATCTGATGCCGGGCCGCGGCCTGGCTGCGGATGACGCCGGCGGCGCAGCGGACGACATCGCCGGCCAGCTGGTGAGGGGAAGTCGTGGCTGCATGCGTCGGAGCGCAGCAGCATAGCGAAGACCTCGCCGGGAGCCTGTGCAGCCGCTCAGCGAGGATCCCCGGGCCTGCTCGATCATGACGCGGCCGCACAGCGCGGCCGACAGTTGCCTGGTCATGAGTTCATGCGCGTGGACCGGGCGTTCCCGCACGATCCCGATCGTGGGAACGTCGGCAAGCGCCCTGGCGCTGCGTCACCGCCGGGTTCAGGCCGTCAGGATGTCGCTGGCCAGGACGACCTGCCCGGTCTGGTAGCAGCCCAGGCACGGCCCTCGTCGTTCTGGATATGGAACAGCTCTGCGACCTGGGCCTGCCCGGGTTCAGGCGTCCCGCCTCACGGGCAGGGCCGCCACCCGTGAGGCGGTGCCAGTTGCGGCCGGAGGAGCCTGCTGGGGCCAGGCAGTGCACGCGAACGGCGGACCGGGTCCATCACGGCCGGGCGAGGCTCGTCTCTGGCGCTATGGGCCGCTGAGCAGCCGCCGCGCCTCGCCGGCGATCTGCAGGTCTTCGCGGGCGGTGATCACCAGGGTCCGCACCCTCGCCGCGGCAGCGGTGATGTCGTCGCCGCCGCGGGCATGATCGTTGCGGTGGATGTCGACGGTGACGCCGAGGTAGGCCAGCCGCTCGGCTGCCCGGCGCCGGATCATGGCTGAGCCCTCGCCGACGCCGCCGGTGAATGCGAGCACATCGATTCCCCCTGTCGCGGCGCTCATCGCCGCGATGCCGCCTGCCAGCCGGTGGATGCAGACGTCGATGGCCAGCCGGGCGTCCGGATCACCGCGATCCGCCGCGGCCTGCACCTCGCGCATGTCGCCGGTCCCGGCCAGGGCAAGCAGCCCGGACCGCTGCTCCAGTGCGGTGGCGACCTCGTGCGGCGGGAGGTGCTCGTGCTCTTCGAGCCAGAGCACCAGGCCAGGATCCACGGTGCCGGAACGGGTCGCCATGACCAGCCCTTCCAGCGGGGTGAAACCCATGGTGGTGTCGACGCTGCGGCCATCGAGCACGGCCGCCAGCGAGGCGCCCGCGCCAAGGTGGCAGGTGACAATCCGCAGGCCGGCCACCGGACGGCCAAGCAGCTGCGCGGCACGCTTGGAGCAATAGGCGTGCGACAGCCCGTGGAAGCCGTAGCGGCGGATCGCGTAGCGCTCCTGCCATTCGCGGGGAACCGCGTAGGTCGCGGCGGCCGGGGGGATGGTGGCGTGGAAGGCGGTGTCGAAGCAGGCGACTGCGGCCACGCCGGGCAGCTGCGCGGTGACCGCGTCGAGCGCGGCCAGGGACTTGGGCTGATGCAGCGGGGCGAGGTCGGTCAGGTCCCGCAACTCCTCCCGCACCGCACCGTCGATCAGGACCGGGCCGGTGAACATCGTCCCGCCGTGCACGATACGGTGACCGACCACATCGGGCTCACCCCACCCCTGCAGGACCCCGGCGAGGCTGGAGGTGTCGAATCCGCCTGGCCCGGCGGGCAGGTCAGCGCTATGCTCAATGGCGTTCCGGGCGTCGAGCAGGCGCAGCTTGAGGCTGGAGGACCCGGCGTTGACGACCAGAACCCGCACCGTCAGCCCCGTCCCGTCCGGCCGGTGACCGCCGGGCCGTGGAGCCGTTCAGGGACATCCTCATGCTGGCGGACCAAGCGCTCGCAGCGGGCCGGGGCGGAGCAGCCTTCCCGGGCAGCTGAAGCGGAATGCCGCAAGCTCGCCACGGCCTGGCGGTTCTCGA
This sequence comes from uncultured Actinomycetota bacterium, assembly GCA_963826515.1. GTDB lineage: Bacteria > Actinomycetota > Actinomycetes > Streptosporangiales > Streptosporangiaceae > DATFVJ01. Next base: position 264,625 of record CAWGXI010000018.1, on the reverse strand, counting down.
TCCGCACGTGAATTTCCTCCTGCCGGTGAAGGCCACGACAAGGAAGAAACGCCGCAACGGGGGCCCGATCGGATCCCCGGCCGGGCAGCGCGGCAGCAGTCTGTGCCAGCCTTACCTTCGCCCGGTGAAGGGTAACAGGGTCATCAGCGACGGGGCGCTCTTCGCCACCGCCGGCTTCACAGGGCCCGGGACCAGTGACCCATCCGCCAGGTGCCCCGCCTGGCCTGCCCGTCGTGCTAGCCGGGTAATTCGCACATGGACGTAGATCAGCTGCGGTGTCCTGGGTGCGGCTGAGGAAGAGCGCGGCCTGCCCAGCGGAGTTGCCGCCACCTGCGATCGCAACCGGCCCGGTGCCGCAGGCCTGGGCTTCCGCCCGGGTGGCCGCGTAATACACCCCGACGCCCTCGAGCTCTTCGAGCCGGTCCAGCGGTAGCCGGTTGTAGTGGGCTCCGGTGGCGATGATGACCGACTTGGCCTGCACGGTCTCGCCGTCGTCGAAGCTGACCTGGTGCAGGCCGCTGCCCGACGACAGTGACACCGCCCTGGCGGCCAGCTAAATGCGGACGCCGAACTTCTGCGCCTGCAACGCCGAGCGTGCCGCCAGTTCCTCGCCGGGCAAGCCCGCGGGAAAGCCCAGGATGTTCTCTATCCGCGACGAGGTTCCCGCCTGACCTCCCAGCGCGGTCTCCTCGGCCAGGGTCGTGACCAGCCCTTCGGATGCGCCGTAGACCGAAGCGGCCAGGCCGGCCGGCGCCCCGCCCACCAGCCACGTCGACACCAGCCTGTTGCGCGCCAGTATCTCCAGCAGCCGCCGGGTGTCAGGATCGAACCGTGATCCGATCAGCCTCAGGCCCGCGCCCCGGCGCATCAGGATCGAGTGCCGGAGCAAGAACGTGCGCAGGATCAGGTCGCCCACCCGGGTTCGTGGGCCATGAGGGCGCGCAGCTGCGCGACCGGAACCGCCAGGACCCGCCCGGCAGACGTGGCCACCGCAGTCAGGTAGGCGCGCTGCCCGGTCATCATGCCGATCTCGCCCAGGAACTGGGACCGGCCGTAACCGGCGATGAGCGTCGCACTCGGCTAGCCGTAGCCCTGGATGATCTCGGCGGTGCCATCCAGCATCACGATCAGGTCACAGTTCTCGTCCCCGTCGGCGAACAGCACGTCGCCGGCGGCCACTTCGCGCTCGGTACCGTACCTGCGCAGCACGTCAAGCTGGGCCGCGTCCAGAACCGGGGAGCGGCCCGGCTCAGAAATCAGGAAATTACCGCCCGCCATCACCGGCCCGGTCAGGAGCGGCCGTGCGGCTCTCGGCACCGCGGCCAGCTGTACCTTCACCCATGCGGGCCGCCTCCTTCCACGCCGGATTGAACAGCCTCGATGCCGACGCTGCACCCGGCTGAGCACGGTGTTGCCGTCTTCTGCGGCGGCTGCCGCCGCCGGTGACCACGAACCTATTGTGCTCGGTGAAGGCGATCGTGGTCTCGAACCTGATCCGGGGGGCCGCCGTCCCGATCCTCGCTCTCGGCGAAGTGGACGGGCAAGCCGGCGGTGGCCCGGAACCGCATCTGGATGAATTCGTTAAACCAGGTGTCGGCGTACAGGCAAACGTGCAGAGGTAGGTACGAGTCAACGTGCAGAGCTCCGGTGCCTTCGATCGGCTCGCTACGCGAGCCGATCGAAGGCACCCGCCCCGAGATGGTCGGCTGGCTATCGGGTGTCCCCAGCAAAGTGGCGTACGGCCATCTCTGCACGTTCGCCCGTACCTGGCTCTGCAGACGTACCTGTACGCCGACACCAGGTGGTCACGATGTGGCTCCTCACAGGCTGTGGCCTGCTCGTTCGGGGACCGAAGCTGACCATGCCGCCGGAGAATGCGGCGAAGCCGAAGTAGACCCAGACGCCGGAGAACACGGCGCCCTCGCGCCGCTTGCGCTGCGGCGGCTAGGCTGCGGCGGCAGCCTGCTGGTGGCAGCCGGCCAGCCATGCTCCGTGAAGAGTCGCGCCTGCCATGTCGGCGTCCATGAGCACTGCTCCGCTGCGATCCCCGCCGTCCGTGTTCTCGGGCGGCGGGGTCGGGCGTCGGCCGCGCCGAGTTCTCTGGCGGCACGGTTGAGTTCGGCAGCCCCGACGCTTGGTCATTCCCCTGGACAGGCAAGCCGCCCTCAGAGGTCGGTTCCCGACCGCTGTGGCGTGGCGGCGGAGACGGTCGTAGCGGCGCGTTCGGGCGTTGGCGCGGTAGATACGACGGGCACATTGCGCGCCATCCGGGCGGCGGCAGATGGGCCGCGGAACTGCCAGGTGCGCTCCGGCGCAGAGCGGCAGCACGATGTTGGTTGTTATCCTGAGATCGCGGCCTCACCAGCCGGCTCCGCCGCTATCAGTCGTCCTGGCACTTGTTCGGCGCTATCGGCTGATGACGCCTCCTGAGCGGCCACGGGGCGCCGGGTGTTTGCCCAGCCGAACCCGAGGCAGACAAGTCCGAAGAAGAGGTAGCCGAGGGCGACCTGGCCGCCCGCGTTCCAGGCCACCTGGGCGGCGTGGATCAGCCCGGCGAACGACAAGATCGCGCCGATGACGCAGTAGATCGCGGCTCGCGTGAACGCGCGGTCGATGATGAATGCGACGATGGAGCCGAGCACGAGCCCGGCCAGGATCGCGCCTCCACCGAGGACTTGCGTCCCCTTGTAGATGACGCCGGCGTTGACGAGGTTCGCCTCGCCTACCTTCTGGGCTGAGGTGCCCGCGGCGGACAGCACGTCGGCCATCTGCCCCTGCGCCCAGGCGGCGATGTTCGGGATGATCGCGACGACCACGGCGACCGCGTATTTCCGCGGCACCGCCTGGAATGCCTGCGCCCCGATGAGCAGCCCGATGTAGAGGAGTATCGGCACGATCGCCGGTATCGGGATCAGCGCGCCGAGCAGGGCGAACATGCCAAGGAAGCACAGCAGGGCGATGACGGCGCCGCTCAGCATCGAGTAACTGGTCCGGCCGCCTGCCTCCTTCCAGCCCGGGTGGCCGATGTAGACAGCCGGCGGGAAGGGAGACCCGAGTGCCGCGCCGACGATGGCGCCGGTACCGTCGGCCAGCAGGACGCTGCGCAGGTTGTACTTGTCGCCAGCCACCGCTGCACTTTCCACGTTCGTCATGCCCTCGGTGAAGTTGTAGATGCCGAGCGGGATGGCGGTGGCAAGCAGCGGCGAGACCGCCTGCAGCCCGTGGGCGAGCTGACCGATATGCAGGGTCGGCAGGCTGACCGCGATGTCCTTCGCGGCGGTCGCGACGTCGGGCGGGGACATGTATCCGCCGATCCAGCCGATCGCCGTCCCCACCAGCAGCGCGGCGAGCCCGACCGGGATGTTGCCCGGCAGCCTCACGTTGGCCAGGAAGCCGCACAGGATGATCGCCAGCACGGGCAGGGCGATCCAGGCCGCCTCCCACATCTGAGCCGCCGGCCGCATCGAGATGAAGGCGATCGAGACACCGGCGAGGGTGCCGAGAAGGGCTGCCCTTGGCGAGAAGCGGCGGATGACCGGGCCGATGAAGGCGCCGATCAGCACGATGATGCCGATAATGAACGCCCATGCCAGGCCTGCCTCCCAGGCCCGCAGCGGATTCTTGGTTGCCAGGTAGGTGGGCAGCATGATCACGAAGGTGACGATGAACATATGCGGCACGCTTGGCCCGTACGGCATCGCGCACACGTCGGTCCGGTGCTCACGGCGCGCCAGGCGGCGTGCTAGGTGGGTGTAGTAGACGTTGCCGATCAGCAACTGGATGCCGAGCGCGGGCAGGATGACGCCGAACACCTCGCGGCCCGGGATGTGCACGACGGCTAGGCACAGCGAGGTGAGCACGAGGACGTTGACGAGGACGTTGAACCCCAGGCCGAAGAAGGCGTTGGTGTCCCCGCTGACCCACAGCGGCAGGCGCAGCCGCTGCGCGGCGGGCAACGACACGGTAGGTGCGGTCATGGTGATCAGCCCCTTTCGCTGCCGAGGGCGGCGCCGACGGTGGCCAGGCCGAGGGCGTCGATGTACTTCTGGGCGGAGGTAACCCAGCCGAAGATCCCGCCCTGAGCCGCGACCATCGCGAGGCCGGCCTGCTGGAACCGGGGAAAGTAGGAACCCACGCAGTCGGACAGGACCAGGCACTCGTAGCCGCGGTCGTTGGCCTCCCGGATCGTCGTGTGCACGCATACTTCAGTCGTGACGCCAGTGACGACGAGGCTGTTGATCTCCCGGGCGCGCAGCAATTCATCGAGGCCGGTGGCGTAGAACGCGCCCTTGCCGGGCTTGTCGATCACGGTCTCGCCGTCGACCGGCGCAAGTTCGTCGATGATGCCGTGGCCATACTCGCCACGGATGAGGATGCGGCCCTTCGGGCCTGTTTCTCCGATACGCAGCGCGGGTCTTCCCCTGTTCCTTTTCGACGGAGGGCAGTCGGACAGGTCCGGCCGGTGACCTTCCCGTGTGTGGATGATCGTTAGCCCTGCGGACCTTGTGGTCGCCAGCACGCGCTGCAGTGGCGGGATGACCTGGCGGAGCTGGCTCACATCGTTGCCGAGGGTCTCCCCGAAGCCGCCCGGCTCGACAAAGTCACGCTGCATGTCGATGACCAGCAGCGCAGCGTGCTGAGGCAGGAAGGCGTATGTGGACGGGTCGGCGTCGATGAGCACGTCGTCAGGCATGGCTGGCTCCGTCCCGCTCGTCGGCGCCGTCGGCCCGCACGGTTCCCGCGATGACGTCCCCCGAGCGGGCAACGCAGCCGAAGACTCCGCCCTGCCTGGTGACGATCCGCAGCGCGGCGGTGTGGTTGGCCGCTTCTGTCGCGGCGGTGCAGTCGCTCAGAATGAGGCACTCGTAGCCGCGATCGTTGGCTTCGCGCATGGTGGTGTGCACGCAGACGTCCGTGGTGATGCCGGTGAGGATGATGTGGGTGATGCCCTTGGCGCGGAGCACCAGGTCGGCCCGGGTGGCGTAGAAGGCGCCCTTACCAGGCTTGTCGATGACGATCTCACCAGCGGCGGGCGCCACCTCGGGCACGATCTCCCAGCCGGGCTCGCCATGCACCAGGATCCGGCCCCGCGGGCCGGGCGCGCCGATCTCCGCCCCGATGCGGGCCGAGCGCCATCGCTTGTTGGCGGGGAGATCGGACAGGTCGGGAGGGTGACCTTCCCGGGTGTGGATGACCAGCATGCCGACGGCTCTGGCGTGCGCGAGCATCCGGGCGGTTCCTGGCAGCCCCGCCCTGGTCAGGCCGATGTCGTAGCCCATCCGGTCGACGTAGCCGCCGGGGCCGCAGAAATCGGCCTGCCAGTCGATGCACATCAACGCGACGCGCTCGGCGGGAACCGAGCCGTCGTACGGCCAGGTGTAGGGATCTGCGGCCAGCGGGCCGATATGGAAGCGCGGCGTCTTCGTCGCAGCCGGAATCGGCTGGCCGTGGGGCTTTGCCTGGTCGCGAGGCGTTAACCCGTGCTCGGTCAGCGAGCTGGCTTGAGTTGGCATGGTCTTCTCCTCAGGGACAGTAAGTGACCGGCAACGCTGGGCGCAGCAGATCCGCGCCCAGTTCGGCGAGGACGGAATCGGAGAACGCGGGCCCGATCAGGGAGACGCTTGCGGGCCGGCCGTCGGAAGTCCGGCCGGCCGGCACGGTGATTGCCGCGAGATCCAGGAGGTTGGCGAACTGGGTGTAACTGCCGAGCCGGCTGTTGCGCTCAATCGGCTGCTCCTCGATCTGCTCGATGGTGTAGGTAGTGGGGACGGTGGGCAGCAGCAGCATGTCCGCCCGCTCCCACAGGAGGTCCGTCCACCTGCGTAGTTCGCCAAGCCGGTGCATGGCGCGGAACGTGGCCACGGCGTCATGCCGGCGGCCGCTCTCGATCACCTGGCGGGTCACCGGGAGCACGTCCTCGGGATGGGCCAGCAAGAACTGCTGCAGGTCCGCGAGCCGCTCAGCGACCCACGGACCGCGGTAGAGCAGGTCGCCCACCTCGAGCAGCGGCGCAATGTCTACCTCGGCGATCTCGGCTATCCGCGTGCTCCCGGCCGGCTCGGCCGCCTTCGGGGACCCGGCGATCCCGGCCAGCCCGCTTTCCCCGGCTGCAGCGATAGCCTCTGCCACCTTGCCGACCGAGGCATGGTATGCCGCACGCATCGGGTCGTCGCCATAAAAGTCCAGGTCCCTGCCGACCGCGATCCGCACCCTTTGTGCGGCTCGGGCTGGCGACGCTGGGGCTGGTCCCGCTGGAGCCGACGGCGTAGGCGCAGGCCGTGACCACGGGTCGGCTGGGTTGTATCCGGCGATCACCGACAGCACCGCCGCCGCATCGCCGACGTCGACCGCGAAGACGCTGACGCAATCTAACGAGCGGCAGGCGGGCACCACACCGGCTGTGGAGACCAGGCCCCGGGTCGGTTTACAGCCGACGATCCCGTTCATCGCCGCCGGGACCCGGCCCGACCCGGCCGTATCGGTGCCCAGCGCGAAGGAGACCTCGCCAGCCGCCACGGCCACGGCGGACCCGGAACTCGATCCGCCCGAGACGAGCCGCCCGCCGAAAACGCTTTCACAGGCACCAAACGGGGAACGGACCCCGGTCAGCCCGGTGGCGAACTGGTCGAGGTTGGTCTTCCCGACGAGGATCCCGCCCGCACCGAGCAGGCGGCGCACCGATTCGGCACTGCGCGCGGGCCAGTATGCGAACGCGGGACATGCCGCGGTCGTCGGGAGGCCCGCGGCGTCGATGTTGTCCTTGATCGCGAAGGGGATGCCGAACATCGGCAGGCCGGATATGTCGCCCGCCCGTTCGCGGCGCAGCCGGGCCAGCTCATCGGCTCGCCGCCGCAGCCGCTCATCGGGCATCCGGGAGATCCAGACGGGATTCTCGCCAGGACCGCAGCTCAGCAGAAGATCGATGACGTCACGCGGATCGGCCCGCCAGTCGGCGTACGCCCCGAGCAGGGCACGCACGCCGGGCACGCGCACCGGCCTCCGTGACTCCGCCCGCATATTGTCGATTGTCGACGGCCGCGTAACGGACGTTATCGCGTCTTGTTACAACAGAGTTTCCGGTTTCCCTGGGCCTTACCGGCTGCCAAGGGTCCTCAGGCCCGGCACAATTCGCAGCTCAAGGAAGAAAATCACGGCTGCCGTGCAGTGCCAGCTCGGCAAGCACGCCCTCTGGATGGCCCGCCGCGACGGCCTCGAAGAGCCGGCGGTGGCGCCGCACCCCCTCGTCGGGACTGCGAAGCTCGGCCTCCCGGCGCAGGTTTGCCGCCATGTAGAGCTGCAGCTTCACGATGATGGGCTCGTAGACGAGCAACAGCTGCCGGTGCCCGGCGAGGGCAGCCAACGCGACGTGAAAGCGGCAATGCGCGGCGGCCTCCTGCGAGGCGGCGCCCGACTCGGCGGCCGACGCCATCGACTCAAGCGCCGCCTCGAGTTCGCGAAGATCGGCCTTGCCCTTCACGGGTAGCGCCGTTTCCACGACGAACCGCTCGAGTACATCCCGGAGGCTGAACAGCTCATCAACATCGGTCCTGGAAAGCCGCGCCACCCTGGCGCCCCGTCGCGGCAGGTGCTCGACAAGGCCCTGCTGGCCCAGCAGTCGCAGCGCTTCCCGCAGGGGCGCCCGGCTGATCCCGAAACGACGGGTAAGTCGCTCTTCGACCAGTCGTTCCCCAGGCGCGAGCAAGCCGCTGAGAATTTCCTCACGCAGCCGGTTGACCGACAGTTCGACGAGGCTCGCAGATTCCAGCGCCCAGTTGGCGCCTATGAGGTCGGACATCTGCCTGCCTATCCTGCACCCGTCGCTGCTGAACCCTGACAGTCAGATGACCATACGGTGCCCCCAAAGGCCGGCGCGCCCGGCACCCGCGATCATCGGCGGGTGCGACACGGTGGACACAGTCAATGCCGCACAGGCCACGTGGCCCACCGGTACGGTCCCGGGCAGTCATGGCGACCGGACGCTCAACCCATCGGGCTGACCCGCGCGCAGATCACTTCATCTGCACGTCCGCAACCGCTTGCCGACAGCGGCGCCGAAGCACGCCTAACGGCGGTTACTTGAACCCTGTCCTCCGGATCCCGATCACCTTGCGTGACAAGCTGACCGTCATGGCCCCCGCCGCCAGGTGACCGCCGACAGGTAGACCCGGCGACTGCCGAAGAGAGCGACTCGACCGTGAGTCTCTTGGCAGTCGGAGGGGGTCTGTCAAGTCTCCGGTGTAACTAATCTTGTGGGTTCTACTTCCGGCCTGCGGACAGGCGTCCGTCGAAGGTGGTGTCGAAGGCGTTGAGGGCGGCCTTCCATCGGTTGGTCCAGCGCTGGCGGCCGCGTCCGATGGGTCCAGGCTCGTGATCGCCAGGTACAGGCATTTGAGGGCGGCCTGATGGGAAGTGGCCGCGGGCGTTCACGGCCCGCCTGAGGCGTGCGTTGATCGACTCGATCGCGTTGGTCGTGCATATCACGGTTCTTATTTCCCGGTCGAAGCGCAGGAATGGCACGAATTCCGCCCACGCGTTCTCCCATAGCCGTATAATAGCGGGGTAGCGTTTCTCCCATTTTCCGGAGAGCTCGGCGAACCGGTCGAGCGCCTCATTAGGGCGTATGCCGTCTTCGCCGAGTTCGCCCGATGCCGCCGGGGACGTGGCCGGGCTGCGGGCGCGGCTGGAGGCGGCAGAGCGGCTGATCGGCGAGCTGCGCGGGCGGATGGCGGTGATGGACAGGGTTTACTGCGAAGAGCTGGCGGCCAGGGACGCGTTGATCGCCGGGCCGGACGACGGGTGATTGCCTGCGCCTGACGCGGCGTTGTGTGACTCGGGCGTAGCGGCTACGTGATCCTGACCACATCGAGGACCTGCTCGTAGCTCAGCCCGCAGGGCTGCTGGAGAGCAGCTAGCTATCGCCGCGCCCGGCCAGCCGTTGCGATGGGGATCATGCGGCGGTGCGCCCTGCCGGGGCGTGGTACTCGGTGTCGACGTCGGCTGCTGCCACGGCCCGGTGGCAAGTCTCGCAGCGGTACAGGACCGGCCCGCCGTCCAGCGGCGCACCGCAGCTGGGGCAACGCGCCAGCAGGCCGGCGCGGAGCGGCAGGTTCGGGGTCATTTGAGGCCACCCCTTTGGGGGGTGCCCCGCTGCTGCGGTACGGGGAACATCGTCATCCTCAGGATCAGCGCCCCTGGCGGGCGGCTGATCGTTGGTGGGGCATCCGTCGTGCAATTGCCACCCAAGGAACAGAGCCCAGGATCACGTCTGAGATACAACAGCGGAGCCAGTGACCGTACCGCCCAACACCGCTGAGCGGACACCTCGGGCGGCCCATCACGAGGCGTGCCGGCACGTGTCGTACCTGGCAGGCGCAATCCTTGCCGTGGACGAGCGCGGGCGGGCAGCCAATGATTCTGATCACTTCATCCGTGATCACTGAGGCGGGTCATCTTGACGTACCGAACGGCTACGCGCGCGGCTGTCACCCGGCTAGCCGACCACGCTCTGCGATCAGCGTCAGACGCGGATGTGCAGGCGCGTCGGCGCCAAGCTCAGAGTGGGTTGGTAAACTGCGTGACGCTCTCCAGGAGGCACGCGTGAATGTTGAAATCCGCTATAGCCCCTCGTTCGCGCTCGCGGTGATCACGTTGCCGCCCGGCGGCGAGGTCAAGGCCGAAGCCGGAGCGATGACCAGCATGTCGGGTGGCGTCGAGATCGAGACGAAGGCCCAAGGCGGAATGCTGGCAGGTCTGAAGCGATCGGTACTGGGTGGCGAGAGCTTCTTCATCAACACGTTCCGGGCTCCCTCAGGCGGTGAGCTCACGGTCTCGCCGACACTGCCGGGCGACGTCGTGCACATGCCGGTCGGCAACTCGGCAGCACTGATGGTGCAGTCCGGTTCGTGGCTTGCCTCGGATCCAGATGTGCAGGTCGACACCAAGTGGGGCGGCCGAAGGACTTTTTTCTCGGGTGAAGGCCTCTTCCTGCTCCGCTGCACCGGCGCTGGCGACATGATCGTCTCGAGCTACGGCGCGATCGAGCGCCGGGCACTGGCTCAGGGCGAGGTGCTGAAGATCGACACGGGACACATCGTGGCCTTCGAGGAGAACATCGGCTACCAGGTCAACAAGGTCGGCGGCTGGAAATCGACGCTACTGTCGGGCGAGGGACTCGTTGCCACGTTTACCGGCCCCGGCACGCTCTGGCTCCAGACCCGCAGCGCGGCCGACTTCGTCGGCTGGCTGATCCCGCAGCTGCCCAAACAGCAGAGCTAGCGACCCGTGGATCCGGTGCGGTGGGGCCGGTCACCTCGCGCGATCCAAGTGGCAGGGGCTGGAAACGGGTGAGGTAATCAGCGGCTATCACGGGGTCGACGACTTGCAGTCCGAGTGCTGTGAGCTGCTCTGCTTTCGCGGTGGGCGCCGGAGTCGGTCCATCCACCTGGGCTATCGATCGGTAGGGGTAGCGCACGTGTTGGTGACGGCAGCGAATGAGCGTGGCGGTTTCTGCGGTGCTGGTCGGGCGAGACGACCACGTTGCCGCGATCGAGTCGCGCATTGAAGCTGCAGCGGCTCGCCAAGGCCCTGCGATGATCGTGGCGGCGCATCCATGCCCACCCGATCACCCGCAACGGGACGACGATCCTGCCGCTGACCCGCCGAACGGGCGGGCCGCATGCATACAAGCAGGTCATTCCGGCCAGCTCTGACCACCACAAACCCCACCTGCAGGTGCACGAGGGGCTACGAGTGGCCGGGCGCAGTTCGTATGTGAGTTCGCGGCCACCTTCGCGTGGTTCGTTCTCGTCGTCTTTGTTGCCGTGGTCCCAGGCGGCACACGATCGCCTCGCGGTGGCTAGTCGCGGCAGCCGGACGGGCGGTCCTTGCGTCGGTGCCCTCGGCCGCCGCCTGGCTTACGGCGCCGGGTGAGCGGAGCTGCCTGCACGGCGACGCCGGCGCCGAGCAGCAACGCACCGCCGAGCAACTGGAACGGCGCCAGCAGCTGAGCGAACATCACGGCAGCGAGCAGCGTGGCGGCAAGCGGTTCACATAGCGACAGCACTGCGGTCTGCGTCCCGCCGATGCGTCGCAGGCCGGCGAGGAACAGCAGCGGGGCGGCTGCGCCGGCCAGTACACCCTCAAGCAGCAGCAGCCCGGCGAGGCCGAGGTCGCTGACCGGCGCCAGCACCGTCGCTGCCCGCGTCGAGGCCGCCAGCGCACCGAGCCCCAGGGCCGCGGTGGCGACGACCACGAACGTTGCCGCGCCATCGCCGACGTCACCCCAGCCGCCGCGTCCGAGGAGGATGTACACGGCGTGCAGCGCGGCAGCCAGTAGTGCGAGGAGCAGCCCCGTGGCTGGGGCTGAGAACGACGGGTCCGGCCGGATGAGCAACACGAGTCCTGCGACAGCGATCACCGCGACACCCAACGCAGCGGCGCCCACCGTGTGCCGCCCGGACACGGCCTCCCAGGCTGCGACGAGGAGCGGGTAGCAGCCGAAGGTGGCCACCGCGGCGGCCACCGGAAGCCGCGCGAACGCCTCGAACAACGCCAGGTTCAGGCCCAGCCCGGCCGCGGCCGCCAGCGCCAGCCGGATGGCGGCCGCCCGGCGCAGCTGCCGGACCGCAGCAAGAGCGCCCGGCCGCGGCCGGGTGGCGACACAGCCGCCCAGCACGATCGCGCCGACCGACGCCCGCCAGAAGCCGAACCCCACCGGGTCCAGGCCCCGCAGGTACACGGCGTGCGCCACCGGGCCGTCCAGGGCGAACGCGATGGCTGACCCAACGACGAGGGCCGCTCCACCGGCCGCGGGTAGACGCTCCTTCCTGCTACCCCCGGCAGACGTGAGGTGTCTCACGAAGCGGCCATCGCCGGACCGGCTTGACGTCGGCGTGAGCAGGGCCCGGCCTACGACGCGGAGGCCGGCGACTATCCGGCAACGCCCGGTCATTGCCCAGCGAGACGGTTTCATGCGTCCGCGCCCCCGCCACTCCGGTCAGGGGGATTGGCAGCAAGTCCGGCGGGCCGCGACCCCTGTTCGATCACGGCGTCCCGCCTCCCCCTGTCCGACCCAGCCGAGAACGGCCGACCAGCCTGACCAGGCTGTCACTACAACAGAGCGCGGGCGCGCAGCTGTGATGCGCAGGGCGGCGGCAGGTCTTTACCGACCCGCGACATGCCGACGCTCGGTCCCACGGTGGGCTGTGCCACCGCGCCCGCCGTTCAGCAGATTTATCCCGAACGGCTGCCGCTAACGTGACGCGGCCGGTCACAAGGGCACGAAAATGGCCGGCGCGCCCATGCTTTCCGTGCCCCCTGCGCCGTTCATGTGAATACTCACGTAGTGGAATGGCCGCCCCCGTCAACCCCGCCGCGGCTATGATTCACCCGGCGGGATGACCAGCCCGCCGAGACGCGGGGCTCCCGGTGAGGTCAGGCCGGTGTGAGCTGTTTCGTCGGTCTACCGGGACCGTTTCAGCTGCCGGGGATTCCTCGGCCTTGGCGCACCCAGGGGGCACCGCCATTTTCGCCCGCAGACATCGACTTCCTCGACCACATCGCCGGGCCAGTCACCACGGCGCTGCGGCACAGCCAAGCCAAGACCTTCGTCCCCGCCGCCGCCGTCGAGAAGATGCCCGCGGGCCCGGTCGTGCTGCTGCTATCGCCCGCCCTGGACGTGCGGGCGCAGACCCCACAGACCCAGCGGTACCTGCGGGTACTCGTCCCGCGGGACGAAGAAGATCAGGCACCTATCGCCCGCCAGCGCATACAACGTCGCCGCACAACTACTCGCCACCGAAACCGGCGTCAGTGACAATCCGCCACTGGCCCGCGCGCACCCGGCAAACGGCCGGTGGCTGACGCTTCGCGCCGCCAGGATGGACACCACCCAGCCAGCGCACGAGCGCGACATTGCCATCAGCATCTAACCCGCCGCGCCCAGCGACCGCGTACCGGTGTTCGCCCGGGCATCCGGGCTGACCTCGCGCGAGATAGAACTACTGCGCCATCTCGTCACCGGAGCCGCCACCCGGGGCACAACACCGCACATGTTCGTCTCCGAACACGCCGTCCAAGACCACCTCAAATCGATCTTCGTCAAGACCGCCACCCGCAACCGGCGCGCCCTGCTCGCGCGTGCCCTCGGTACCTGGCCGCTGCGAAACGCCGCCCGAGCGCAACAGATGTCCGATCGGCTACGCGCACGCGCGCGCGGTCGTAGCGGTCGTAAGAGCCACTCGCCGGATCGATGACCTGGGCTTCCCCGGGTCGCCGCACCGCTCGATCCTGGGAGGTCGGGCGGAGGTGTGAACGGGACCCCGAGTTCACCGTGTCCGACGACGGGGCCGGCGACGACACCCGCCACACTCCGATGGGCTCGGGCCTGCGGAACATGGCCGACCGGCTCGCCGCACTCGGCGGCCAGCTGGAGGTCCGGTCCGCTCCCAGCCGGGGCACCGCCATCACCGCACGCCTGCCGGTCCCGGTCACCAGCAGCGATCACTAGCGCACCGCGATCAAGGACAGCCGACAAGACCTGTCAGAATGCGACCCACTCCGAGCCCGTTCGTCTTGCCACCACACCAGCACCCGGGAGGCGGCGCCACTGATCAGCCAATTCTGGCTGTAACCGCCGGACCCGCTAACCCAGCGATCCCGCCCAGATGACAATTAGGCGGATCCGGCGCGCTTGGAACCGGCGTCCCCGGGCGAGGGCAGCCACGCTGGGTGACAGCTGACCCTCAGTGGTGACCGCGTGGCTCGGCCCGGCCGCGGGTGGCCAGCTCCGCGGCAGGGGCGGTTCGCGACCCCATCGCGAGCGTGCTCCTCGCGAGCGGCACTGATTGCCGCCGTGCGGCATTCCCCGCCGTGGCCCGGCCATCGAGCGAAGTTCTTCGTCGTCACCAGCCCGCAGGCCTAGCGGCGCAGCACGCCCCAATTGGCTCAGCGGCCAGGCGGAACCTGCGGAAGAGCACAGCCGGGATGGGAAGCAGCGGAAGAGATCCGATCACCCCCGACAACTGCGCAACCCACATTGGCCGGTAGAGGCACCAACCCGGCCAGTGGTTCATCCAGCGGAACACCGCGGCATCAGCAGCTGAAATGATCCGGCCTACCACAAGCGCACCGCACAGGATTACCACGCCGAGCCCTGCCGCTGCCATGATCGCAGCGGCCTGCCGCCGACGGTCACCACGGCCATCCGGCCTGGGCTACCGGGACGTGCCGAGGCTAGACCCGGACGCGTCGCTTCCCCCTACGGCCGGACCTCATTGGCGAACCTGCTGATGCACGTCGAGACCTCTCCCCTGTTTCCGGCCTGGGCGATGCACTTATCGAACCGGGCGAACACATTGGTGTTGCGGGCGACCCACGTCCCCACGCTTACGCTCAGGTCGATCGCGATGATGAGCGCAAGAGCGCAACACACGACACCGGCGATGGCCTGGCCCGTGTTCGTCGCTCCCCGGCTTCTTCCACGGGTGAGCGCGATGATCCCCAGGATCAGGCCGACCAGCGCTCCCACCAGGGCCAGCGGGAACAAGACGAACGAGATCCCGGCGACCAGGCTAGCCACCCCGATGACGAGTGCGGCCACGCCCAGACCGTTGCGAGGCCGCGCCGCGGGCGCGGGCGGAGGCTGTGCGGGTTGCGCTGGCTGGGTCACGCTCATGATGACTTCCTCTCAGGCCGAAATAGTGCCAGGCCGGCATGCCGGACGACACCTCCGGCCGCGCGCGCCTCAGGGCAGACCATGCGCGACTTGCGGCCGAGTCGGATGGTTGCCCGCCCTCCTGCGCGGGCCCGTTGGTGCTGTTCTTTTGCGCGCGAGTCGCCCACAAGCGCGCGTTGCTGGACGCCAGGGGATCGTCTGGCTGTGATGGTTCCTGAGCCTTCTTGCGGCGGTGCCACGCTCTCAGGTGCGGATGACCCGGTAGAGGCTGGGGTGAAGCGGGTAGCCCGCGAGGCCAACGGCTGATTGCAGGAATCCGGGGCTCTGCGTCGCCGCCAGTAATTCTTCGGCGGTTCGCCAGTGGGCGATGTTCACGAACTGAAAGTCCGCACCCGGTGCGACCGCCTGGTGGAGGGCGGTATCAATATAGCCAGGCTGCGATTTCAGGTAATCGCGTGTCTTCTCCCAGGCGGCTATGAATTGCTCAGCCTCCTCTGGTGGAACCTCGAACGCATTGATCAGCACCAAGGGCTCAGCCATGGCTCCTCCGATCCGCTGCCGACGATCAGGCGGTCACCTGATGAACCTAGCCGATCACAACGGCCCGGCCTATGGGCTGAACGATATGAGGCTCACAGACGCAATTGCAGCGCGGTACGGGGATCGCACAAGACCACATTGCCGCTGCCCGCGCCCTTGCGGACCCGAAGCCCAGCTCCGGCGGCGAGCCGGGCAGCCTGGGCGGGGCGATGTGGCAGCGGTAGGAACACCATCTGTGTTTTACGAAGTACTGGTAAACACACACTGCTGGTTCAGCTAGCTGGTGCCCATCCAACCGGCCAGGCTCGGTGAACACGAGCCATTCCGAGACCTACCCGTGACCCACACTAAACGGGACTGTCACGGGCATGGTCACGGTCGCGAAGGTGAGCATCCGCCGTGTGCTGGCGCTGTGCGCCCCGCGCCCTGCCGATTCGGCGCGACTGAGGCGGCGTGGCGGCCAGGCTTGGTTAGGTGCATGTGGGGCGGACGGCGACCGAGATCGCGGCGGATGTGCGGGCGGGCCGGGCGCGTGCGGTTGAGGTGGTCGGTGAGCACCTGGACCGGGGCTGAGCTGGGCGGCGACAACTCGACCTCGATGGGTGAGAACGAGACGATCGCCGCCACCGTGGCCGATACGGCGTTGGGTCTGCCGGTGATGGCCGGGGACCCGGCGCTGGCCCAGGTGGATCCGCGGCCTGCGGGTGTGCGGATCGCGCTGGTCAGCGGTGCGCTGGTGCCGGGCGGGCGGGTCGACCGGCACTGGGCGGGCGCCGCCCGCGAGGTCGCCGACCTGCTGTCCGGTCAGGGCCACCAGGTGCAACAGGTGCAGCTGCCGGTCCCGTTGTGGATGTGGCGGGCGCTGCATGCCCGCTGGTTCGCGGGCGCCGAGGACGGCGCGGCCGCGGTCGGCCTGGATCGCCCGGCCATGGAGGCGCGTAACCGTCGGCATGCCCGGGCGGGCCGGATCGCCCGCCGGCCGGGATGCGCTGTGCGACGGTGATCGAGAACGTGTTGAAGATCATGAATGCGCCGACGAGGAGCGCGACGACGGCGAAGATGAGCAGGAACGTGTCGAAAGACGTCAGGAACTGCTTGACGACGTTCTGCGCTCCCTGGTGACAGCGGCACCGGTGACCGCTTCGGTTCCCGGGGGAATCGCGCGCCTCAGGTTGCTGACGAGTTCAGCCTGTGACTCGCCGGCGCGGGCGGCGAAGTGGCTCTCGGTGAACATACCGGGCCAGGCGATGAGCTGCTGTGTGGCCGGCGCGGTGAACAGCACTATGGACGCGCCTGCGAGGCTGTCGGCGGTGCCGAACCTCGCGATGCCCGAGATGCGGGCCGGCAGCGGCGGACCCTGCACGAGCACCGTGGTGGTATCGCCGACCGGCAGTTGGCCGTCGGTGGCACTCTTCTTGTCGATCACGACCTCGTTCGCGGCCTGCGGGGCGTGTCCTGCCACCAGCCGGAACTGGCTAAGCTGCGGTGAGGTGCTCCAGTTGCCGCCGAGCGTCGGTGCGCCCGTGGCGGGGTTGCCGAGGGCCTTCCCATTCTTCCCGACCAGCCTCGCGTACCCTGTGACCTCGCCCTCGTCGGCGGCGACGCCCGGTACCCGGCTCAACGCCGGGACCAAGGATGCGCCGAAAAGGGGGCGCTGCTGGCCAGCGAACCGCGGCCCGTTGAAGGCCGATGCACCCCGGACGACGGCGTCGGTGCCCTGGTAGCCGGTGGCGAACAGGTCGTTGAACGTCTTGCTGATGGTGTCGGTCAGAACCAGAGTTCCCGCCATGAAGGCGACACCGAGCGTCACGGCAAGAGCCGTGGTGACCAGCCGCAGCTTGCGGGCGAACAGCCCCTCGATGATGATCCTGATCATTTCGGCTCACTCCCCGAAGCGCCTCATCCGCTCCAGCACCCGTTCAGCCGTGGGCTTGTGCATCTCGTCGACGATCCGCCCGTCGGCTAGGAAGACGATGCGGTCGGCGTAGCTGGCGGCCATCGGGTCGTGCGTCACCATGACGATCGTCTGGTGCATTTCGTCCACGGCCCGGCGCATGAAGGTCAGCACCTCGGCACCCGCTCGCGAGTCGAGGCTGCCGGTCGGCTCGTCGGCAAAGATGATCTCCGGACGGCTGGCGAGCGCCCGGGCTACGCTGGTCGTTCAGCGTGCTCAGGTCGGCGTCGCCGATGAAGGCCTTGCCGGAGGTGAGGCTGTCGGGGCCGGCCACGCAGTGCAGCAGGGTCGGCTTCCCTGAACCGGACGGGCCCATGATGGCGGCGTAGCGGCCGGACCTGAACTTGACGGAGACGCCGTCCAGGGCACGAACCTCGGTCTGGCCCTTGCCATAGACCTTGACGGCGTCCTCGGTCCGGGCCGCAGCTTTCTGCCCCACGCCAGGCGCTTGGGGGGTTGCGACGGTGCCGACGACAGACTCCCCCTCCGCGCGGAGTAAAGGCACGCCGTCTGGGCAGGCCCCGATAGCGGCGCACCCCAGCCTCCGCCGTGAAGGTGCGCGAGTAGCGGTCGTTCGGTTGCCGCCAGAGTGAACCGCCCGATCGGCCCGCCCAACGAGTCGAAGGGCACCGGCCGTAGGGCCGAAGGGCCCTGCCCGCGCGCCTTCGCGACCGCTGAGCCTGGGAAAGACGGCTCCGCTGGGGCGATGGATCTGGCGCGGGCCAGGACAGGATCCGTTGGCGAGACGAGGGCCGGGAACGTGGATGGACAAGGCCGGCGCAGGTCAGCCCGGGCAACTGCGGCAGCGACGCTCGGCGCCGTGCTCGCGGCTGTGCTCTTTTCCGGCTGCGCGGGTGGACCGGCCGTGGCGGCGTACGGGAACCTGCGCGGGAGCAGGCTAGAGGTCCTCGCGGTGTGGTCGGGCGTGGAGCAGCAGCATTTCGAACAGGTGCTGCGCGACTTCGAACGTGAAACCGGCGCATCGGTCAGCTACGTCCCCGCCGGCCACAGCGTCCCCGACTTCCTCCAGGCCCGGCTGGCCGCGGGCCGGCCCCGGACGTGGCCTTCTTCCCGCAGCCCGGCCTGCTCCGCCAGTACGCCCGCGCGCACCTGCTGGTCCCGCTCGACGGCATCGCGGGCTCTGTCGTGGATGACAACTACGGCCCGGTGTGGCAGCGCCTCGGCTCCGTCGGCGGCAAGCTCTACGGGGTGTGGTTCAAAGCGGCCAACAAGTCGCTCATCTGGTACAATATCGGCGTCTTCGAGCGGGCCGGCGTGGTACCACCGACAGGTTTTGACGGGCTCATGTCCCTGGCGCGCACGCTTGCTGCCTCAGGGATTACCGCGTTCTCGGTGGGCGGCGGGGACGGCTGGACGCTGGCCGACTGGTTCGAGAACCTGTACCTGCGCCTCGCCGGCCCGGCGCGTTACGACCTGCTCGCCGAGCATCGGATCGGCTGGACGGACCCGTCCGTCAAGGCGGCCCTGCGGCTGCTCGCCGCCGTCCTGGCCCCGAGGTTCATCGCCGGGGGCCCGCGAAGGGCGGCGGCGACGACGTACGAGGAATCGGTCAAGCGCGCCTTCGCCACTCCACCGGCGGCGGCAATGGTATTCGAGGGCGACTTCGTGGCCGGCCTCATCAGCGGGGCGACCCGCGGCGCGCTCGGCGTCGACGCCGACGTCTTCCCGTTCCCCACCATCGGGCAATCTGGCCCGACAGTGGTAGGCGGGGGCGATGCCGCCGTCCTGATGCGGCGCTCGCCAGCAGGAGAGGCATTCATCCGCTACCTGGCCAGTCCGCGGGCCGCGGCCATCTGGGCAGCCCAGGGCGGCTTCGTGTCGCCCAACATCAACCTCGATCTATCCGTCTACCCGGACGAGATCAGCAGATCGATCGCCCGCAGCGTCCTTGAGGCCGGCGACGAATTCCGTTTCGGCCTCTCCGACCTGGAGCCGGCCTCCTTCGGCGGAACCGAGCACCAGGGCATGCGCAAGATCCTTCAGGACTTCCTCATCTCCCGCGACGTCAACGCCTCGGCGGCTCGGCTTGAGGCGGCGGCAGCACGGGCGTTCGCGCCATGACCGGCCTGCGCGGCTCAATCTGGCCGGGGCACGATGCCGTGGCGCTCGAGCCAGCCGCGCGCCTCCGCCAGCACGTTCTTCCCGGCGACGGTCACCCGCCAGTTGAGGAAGATCAGGTCCTTCGTTGCCAGCCTTGCCGACACGGCGCCCAGGGCGTCCACGAGCCGCTTACCGTAGCGCGCCACGGCCTTGGTGGTCACCACCGGCACCACGTTCTCCGCGGGCTGCAGCCGGCGGTTGTCAGAGAGCAGGGTGAACTCGCCGGTCGCCAGATAACCGTCGGTGGTGAACAGCACCGCGACGTCCGCCACGCCGCTCTGGAGCGCGGCGACGCGCTGCTGCTCGGTGTCGAGCGGCAGGAACTTCGCGAAGCGAAGGCCATACACCGCATGCAGGCCCATCAGGCAATACGGCCGGCCGGGGCATTCCGCTGGGCCGCCGATGGTCATTCGTGCGGCGGCCGGGCCGAGGTCACTGACGGTGCGGAGATGGAATTGGTCAGCGGTGCCGCGGGTGACGGCAAAGCCGTTCTGGTCCTGCGCCGCGGCCGGCTCGAGAACCTGCACGTGCCACTGCGCAAATGCGCGCGCGAGTTCACCGCGTACTGCCGCCGGATTCGACATGGCCACGCGGGCGTTGGGTTCGAGGCTGGTCAGCGCCGTCCCCAGGTACTCGGGGACCACATCGGCCAGGCCCTCCTCCAGTGCGGGCTGCACGAGCTCGCGCGGGCCGAGGTCGAGTTGCAGATGCATGGGGATGCCCGCGTGCTTAATGGCGAGCCCGTAGATCGCCGCAAGCAACTCGCTCTCAGCGAAGTTGAACGACGCCACCACCACGACGGCGCCGCCATCCACGCGCGCGTGACGTCTTGCGGTCCCGCCCGGCTGGCAAGACGCGGCAAGCGCGACCGTCAGCGCGCACGCAGCAATAGCGCCCACCCGGCTGCAGCGCCCGCCCTGCCCACGCACGGCGTCACCTTCTTCACTCTGCCGGTGTGCCGCCTGCGACGACCGCCCCTCGACTCCACCGTGGCACGGCCGTCGTGAATACAGTACCGACGCCGAGGGAAGCCGCCGAGGGCGCGCGGGTGTCCCCCGTGATCGCCACATCGCCGCTAGGCCGGCGACGCAGGCCCTCCGGGGAGCCGCCACCGCTTCCTCGCCGTATCGACTACATCACCCGGTGGTACCTGCTGCTTGTGGGGCTTGTGGGAGCGCTATGGGTCGCGTTGTCGATCCCGCCGGTCCTCGGCCTCATTACCCGTGGCGATCTTGCCGTGCTGCGGGAGGTGGCGGCGGTGCGCAGTGAACCGCTGACCCGGGTGATGCTGGACATCGACGCAGTGCGCTGGTCGTGGACCGTTCGCGTCATCGCCTGGGGAACGATCGCAGCACTGGTCGTTTTCCGCCGATTCCGGCACCTCGCCGTCTATCTGGTCGTTTTCCTCATCGCGGCCTTGCTTAACACGACCATGGCCGTCGAGATCGGCCGGATGCGCCCGGCCGGGATTGAGATCCTTGGGAGCTGGGACGGCTACGCTCACCCGTCGCGACCTGTCGCGACCCTGGCCATCGTCCTCGCGGGGGTGCTCTACACGCTGGTCCCCACGGGCCCGTGGCGGAACCGGGGGAACTGGGCCGCCGCAGTAGTCCTCGGCGCACTGTGTGCCGCGAGGCTCTACCTCGCCGTCGACCATCCGACCGACCAGGTGGCGGCGCTGATCATTGGCTGGTCGCTGCCGGTGGCGGCATTCCGCCTCGCCGCGCCGAACGAGATCTTCCCGGTTTCCTACGGCGGCAGGCAGAAGGCCCACCTCGATGTCGGAGGACATCGCGGAGAGGCGATCGTGCATGCCCTCGACCAGCAACTCGGTCTCGACGTGGTCGCCGCCGAGCCGTTTGGCCTGGAGGCCTCCGCCGGCTCGACCCCGCTGCGGCTGCGGACCAGAGCGCGCGACGGCGGCTGCGACGCGACGCTCTTCGGGAAGCTGTACGCGCTCAGCCACCTCAGATCTGACCGCTGGTACAAGCTGACCAGGACCGTCATCTACGGGCGGCTGGAGGATGAGAAGCCGTTTTCAACCGTGCGCAGGCTCGTCGAGTACGAGGACCACCTGCTTCGCCTCATGCGGGACTTTGGGCTGCCCACGCCGAAACCGTACGGATTTGTCGAGATCACGCCCGAGCGCGAGTACCTCATCGTGATGGAGTTCCTGGAGGGCTCTGCGGAGATCGGCAATGCCGAGGTCGATGACCGTGTCATCGACGACGCCCTCGGCATCGTGCGGCGGATGTGGGATGCCGGGGTCGCGCACCGCGATATCAAGCCGTCGAACGTCCTCGTCCGCGACGGGCGGGTGCTGCTCATCGACGTGGCGTTCGCGACCGTACGGCCAACGCCGTGGCGCCAGGCGGTGGACCTGGCCAACATGATGCTCACCCTGGCGCTCGCGAGTACGCCCGAGCACGTCTACGAGCGGGCCCTGCGGGTCTTCGCGGCTGAGGATGTCGCCGAGGCCTTCGCCGCGAGCCGCAGCATCACGATCCCCAGCCAGCTGCGATCAATGCTCCGCGCGGACCGGCGCGACCTGATCGGGCAGTTCCGCCGGCTGGCTCCGCAGCGGCGCCCGGTCCCGATCCAGCTCTGGGGTATCCGCCGCGCCGCGGTGACAGCGGGCCTGCTGGCGGCGCTTGCCGCGGCGGTGGCCGTCGTGGCGGTCTATCTCAGGGTGGCTGGACTGCTGTGAGGCCACAACCAGCGAACAGTCCATGCGCCCGCCGCAGGCCGTTGCGCCCGTTCCTCGCCTGCATGGTCTCCGCGCTCGCCGCCGCGGCGGCCTTGAGCGGCTGCAGCGCGCTGCGGGGCACGGTACCCGGCTGCGGCGACCCACAGCAATTGGCGATCGTGGCTCAGTCGGTTCCCGGCGCGTCCTACGTTCCCTGCATCAGCCAGCTGCCGCAGGGATGGAGCGCCTCGGGGTTCGACGCCACCCGGGGCGGCACAAGCTTCCTGCTCAACTCCGACCGCGCCCCGGGGCGGCCGGTGAAGGTCCGGCTGGCCGTCGCATGCAGCATCGGGAGCGCCAAGCCGTCGCCGCCCCGCGGCGAGGGCGTCCGTAGCTACCTGTGGCTCAGCTCTACCGCTCCCCGGTTCGCCGGTAACCTTTACGACGTCTTTCCAGGTGGCTGCGTGACCTACAGCTTCGACTTCGAGTTCGGATCGCAGATCGCGCTGATGGAACAGTTCGAGACCGCTACGGGCCTGTATTCACGGCAGCAGCTCCGGCTCAACCTTCGCAAGAAGCTCGGCGTGGAGCTCGACCCATGACGCCGCACGTGGGCCCGCGCGAGCTGCCAGGTGCGGCCGTGGCAGCGCCGTGCCTGCGGACCGATGAGAAACGGCGGCGCCCGGCGGCTGAATTGCTCGCCGATCCCCGGGTCCGGCTCACCGTTGGCGTGGCGATGACGCTCGTCACCACCCGGTCAGTGCATAGGGAGCGGGTCGGTCATTGCGAGGCACGCTTGTTCCGTGCTGTCAACGGGCTACCCGATTCGCTGCACGCCCCAGCCTGGATAATCATGCAGCTCGGCACGCTCGGCGCGGTGCCCGCTGCGGCCGCGGCCGCGTGGGCGGCCAATGACAGGAAGCTGGCAAGGCGGCAGCTCGCCGGCGGCTTGGCCACCTGGGCCCTGTCCAAGGCGGTCAAGTCGGAGGTGCGCCGGCCGCGCCCCGCCATGCTCCTCACCGGCACCCGCTGCAGGGGCCGTCAGGCTTCCGGGCTCGGATACCTGTCGGGGCATGCCGGCGTGGCCGTTGCTCTTGGCGTCGCGGCGCTGCCCAGGTTCAGCACACCTGGCCGCGCCATCACCGCCGCGATCGTGCCGATCGTGGGCCTGTCGCGCGTCTACGTCGGCGCTCACCTGCCGCTCGACATCGTCGGCGGCGCCTCGCTCGGTCTGGCGATCGACGCCGCCGTGGCGCTGATCCAGGAACACGGATGGCCGCCTGCGGCTCAGCCGCCCGCGAGATCGTTTACTCGCGGGGTGTTCGCGGCTTTCAGGAACCAGTGCCAGGTCTGGGCGGGCGGGCAGCAGAAAAGTACGCCGAACGTGCCCTTGAGGCCGCACCGGAAACGGTCACCAGCCGACCCGGGACGGCCCCCGTCCCCATGATCAGAGTCCGGGATGCAACACCCAGTGGCACCTGAGTGGCATTTTTCCGACTACACGGTCAGCGGATACGCGAGCGAAAAAAGCCCCTGACCTGCAGAGGCATCGAAGTCCTCAGCACCGGCCGCGGCCTTCCCGCTGCCAGGCTGCTCGGGCTGAACACGACCGCGACGATCGAGCGCCTGACAGTGAGCGGCGCAGGCATCGTGGCCGAATGGCGGCTGCCCCGGCACGGCGGCCGTTTCGTAGCCCGCCGCCCAGCATCAGCGATCAGCGCACCTGCACCTTCACTGGTCCAGGAGCTGGCGGCCATAGAGGGGCTGGCGCGGGTGGACATGTTGTCCTGCTCGGCGCTGCGGGTTCGCCCGCCGGCAGAACGGCACCACCCAAGATGATCACGCCGGTGGCGCTGCTTGTGCTTTGCCGAGCGCCTCAGGGATGACGCCGAAGCTACGGTGGGTTGCCTGCTCGATCAGGGCATTACGATCGTCGTGCTCTCCGGCGACGCGCCGAAGGCGGCGGCGACAGCCGCAGGGCAGGCATCCCGCCTCACGTCGTGGCCATGACCGGTGATGGGGTCAATGATGTCCAAGCGCTCAAGCAGGCCGATCTGGGCATCGCGATGGACTCGGGCGGCCAGGCCAGCAGGTCGGTGGCCCTATCGTCCTGCTCGACGGCACCTTCGCCGCGATACCGCAGGTGCTGGCCGAGGAACCGGCGGGTGATCGCCAACATAGAGCGCGTCGCCCGCCTCGTCGTCACCAAGACCGTCTACGCGGCCGTGCTCGCGGCCGCGGTCGACATGAGCGGCGTGCCGTTCCCCTTCTTCCCACGGCATCTGACCATCGTGAGCCGATCCTGCTGGCCGTGCTGGGCATCACCGCGGCCGCGATCAGCGCACTCACCGGATGGCGGCGAGTCACGCCTGACCCCGCGGGCTGAAGGCCCCGACGCCGGAGGACGCCCGGCCCAGCCGCTGACGGCGGTGCGGGATCAGTCCGGTGCCACACCCGCGCGGCCGTTCGGCATGAATTATCCAGAACGGCTCACGCCTGGCGCGCCGGTCCTGCCGCCGCGACCGGTGATGGGCTGGGCGCCGACGGCCCCGCGAACCTCGCCGCGATCTACCAAAGTCGGCGGGCCCTCTACGGCGACGGGCCGCAGCGCGCCGAGACAACCATCCCGCTTCTCGCGAAGGACAAACGTCATGACTGGACCCATCGATCGGGGCAACGGCGAGCGACCCATCGATCGGCCCATCACACGGCAGTGCACCGGGCGCGTCCCGAGCGGCCGGCGCTGCCGCCGCTCGGCAAGCCACGGCGCGACGGTTTGCGTGTCCCATCGGGCGAGTGCTCCGCAGGTCAAGGCCGCCGTCACGCGCCGGCTTGCCGAACAGGGGGCACGCGCCGAGCTGGCGCCGTCCTGGACGGCGGACAGCGCCGGGCCGGTCCCGCACCCGCCACGCCGCGTCGTCGGCCCGCACCGTGTACGTCCGGCCCGGCGAGCCGTCCAGGATGCCGGTGAAGTAGCTCGAGGCCGACGGTCACCTCAACCTCGTCACCGGCTTGCACGCCCGTCCCTTGGCGCACTTCCCGGTTCAGGCCCAGTACGTACTCGCCCCCCATGCGGGCCACGCTCGTTCGCCACGTGCAGCCGTTGACGGTCGCCACGACCGGGAACCGCTTGGTGCCTTCCCCAACGGCGGCAACTTGAGCACCGTCGAGCACAACGGCGGCGGCCGGGCCACGGGACTGCCGCTGCGCCTTGAACTGGATTACTCCCATCCGCCCATCTTTGCCCACAGGGACCTGCCGCTCCCACTTTGATGGCCAGCGCGGCCGGTCTCCCGGGGGCAAGCACCGAGTCGGCAGAGGACTGACCGTGAGTTTGCCTCAACGAGCGCCATAACAGGCGTTATGGAGTAGCAGATCTGTGTTCAGCAGACGGCGGGTCGACCGCGCAACGGCGCTGTGACAAGCCACCCTCGGTGAGATGCGGCGGCCGAGCCCGCCGGGTTCCTCGATGAGGAAACGGGCGGGTAGGTTCCGGGTGTGACCTTCGACGTCAGCGCCGACGCCTACACGCGGTTCATGGGCCGGTATTCGGAGCCGCTCGCGGTGGGCTTCGCCGATCTGGCCGATGTCCGCCGCGGGCAGCGGGCACTGGATGTGGGGTGCGGGCCGGGTGCCCTGACGGCCGAGCTCGTCCGCCGGCTGGGCCCGGCCGCGGTCTGTGCAGTGGATCCGTCGCGGTCATTTGCCACGGCGGCCGGTGAGCGCCTGGCAGGCGTGGACATCCGGCTGTCGGCGACCGAGCACCTTCCCTTCCCCGATGGCGTCTTCGATGTCGCTCTCGCGCAGCTGGTCGTGCATTTCATGGCCGACCCGGTGGCTGGCCTGCGGGAGATGGGCCGGGTTACCGGTGCCGGCGGGATGGTTGCGGCGTGCGTGTGGGATCACGGCGGCGGCCGCGGCCCGCTGACCACGTTCTGGCGAGCTGTCCGTGAACTGGACCGCTCAGCACGCGACGAGTCCGGCATGGCTGGTGTCAGCGAGGGCGATCTGGCCCGGCTGTTCGCACAGGCCGGACTCGCCGGTCCGCAGGCCACCACGCTTACCGCCCGGGTGCGGCATGCCACGTTCGAGCAGTGGTGGGAACCTTTCACGTTCGGCGTCGGCCCGGCGGGCGCGTACGTAACGGCGCTGGATGAGGAGCGCCGCTGCGCGCTTCGTGAACGATGCCGGCAACTGCTGCCGGCTGGGCCGTTTGAGGTCAGCGCTACGGCGTGGGCGGTGACGTGCCGCATCTGAGCGGCTGATCAACGTCATGCGGCCGATTGCGCATCCCATTGGGAACGAGCAACCAGCGGCATGACAGTGCATCCCAGCACACACTCGGATCGGTTCGCCTCCGTCGGGCGGGACTACCTGGCCGCCCTGAACGGCACGAGCAAGGATGGCGCCATGGCCAGGCCGGACTTCCATGGTGGCGGACGTGAGTTCGGATGATCCGCCTGCAATCGATTGTTTCCGGTGTCCAGTAGGGGTGGTGGCCGGGCGGGGGGAAGCCGAAGGGCAGAATTTGCCGCATGGTGGCTTGCCCGGCGAAGGGCTTCCTGTTCCACACGGCACTCACGGCGAGCGTCAGGCCGGGGATAGCCACGCCGAACGGCGGCAATGTGCGCTCTGACAGCACCGCGTTGCGCACGGTCGCCGAAGAGGCGAGGGCGCGGCGGTGAACCGCTGCCTGCCTAACGCTGGCAGAGTTAGCTCGCGGAGCCGTTCGGCATAATGATCGTCTTCCTACGGCGTCCGGCCCGCGGTCACCTGGTCAGTCGGCGTCAGGGCGGCGACACGCTCCTGGCTGAGTTCGTGCAGTGCCGGGTCCAGCTTGTGTGCCAGTCTGCTTGGCCACCACATCCACCGGCCGATGTCCAGGTTCAGCGCCGTGACGAGCACGGACCGCACGATGATCGTGTCGAGCAGGACGCCGAACGCGACCGCGAACCCCAGTTCGGTCAGGAACGTGGACGGGATCGTGGCCAGGACGGCGAACGTTCCAGCGAGCACGAAGCCGGCGGAGGTGATCACCCCGCCGGTCGCGGCAAGGCCGACGATCGCGCCGCGCCGGGCGTCGCGCCTGTTCGCCTCCTCCCGGACCCGGGTCATCAGGAAGATGTTGTAGTCGATGCCGAGCGCGACCAGGAACACGAACACGAACAGCGGGAACGCGGTGTCGGCCCCGCCGAACCCGAACACGTGGTTGAAGAAGAAGACGCTGAAGCCGAGGGCGGCAGCGAACGAGAGCACCACCGTGGCGGTCAGGATCAACGGGGCCACGAGCGACCGCAGCAGCAGCCCGAGGATGATGAACACCACGACGAGAATGAGCGGGATGATGACATTGCGGTCGTGCGCGGATGCGCGCGCCACGTCCAGGTTGATCGCTGTGGTGCCGCCGACCAGGGCATCGGCACCGGGTACCGCGTGGGCCGCGGACCGCACCCGGTCGATCGTGTCGTACGCCGCCTGGCTGTCCGGCGGCGAGGTCAGCGTTCCCTCGAGGTAGACGTGGCCCGCCCGGGCCACCGGTGGCGTCACGCTGGCGATGCCCGGGGTGGCGGCGAAGGCGGACCGCAATGCGGCCGCGCTTTCATTACCGATGACGACAACGGGCTGGCCCGCGCCGGCCGGGAAGTGCCGGGCGAGCACGGTTTCGCCGATCACAGAATCGGGATGCCCGCGGAAGGATTGCGCGTTGGTCAGGCCATTAGCCTTCAGGCCGGTCAACCCCAGCGCCATGACGCCCAGCACCACGGCAGTGGTGATCCATACCTTCCGCGGCCGCGGGGCGATGCTCCAGCCGACCCGCGCCCACAGCCCGCGGGCAGTCGGCTCGGCCGTGCCGTAACTCGGCCGGTACGGCCAGAAGACCCCGCGGGGGAAGGTCACGAGCAAGGCCGGCAGCAGGGTGAGCATGGCGAGCATGCCGACCCCGACGCCGATGGCAAGCACCGGACCCAGGCTCTTCGTCGACTGCAGGTCCGCGGCGAGCAGCGTCAGCAGCGCGAGGATGACGGTGCTTCCGCTCGCGATGATCGCCGGGCCCGCGCGCCGCAGCGCCTCGGCCATCGCCGGGTGGCGGCGGTCGTGACGGCGCAGTTCCTCCCGGTAGCGCGCGACAATCAGCAGCGCATAATCCGTGCTAGCGCCGAAGACCAGCACATACAGGATGCCGGCGCTCTGCGCGTTGACCGTCAGGCCGGCGTGCGCCGCGAGCAGGTAGATCACAGCCTCGGCGGTGATCAGCGCCACTCCGGACGAGACCACCGGCAGCAGCCAGAGCACCGGGCTCCGGTAGGTGATCAGCAAGATCACGATGACGACCGCCAGGGTCGCGTATAGCAGCGTGCTGTCGATGCCGTTGAATACCTTGCTGTTGTCGGCCGCGTACCCGAGCGGCCCGGTGAGGTGGGAGGTCAGGCCGTTCGCGTTCAACGCCGTGATCACGCGGATCGAGTCCGCGGCCTTCGCCGCGCCGTTCCAGCCGTTGTCGCCCAGGTCGACCTGGACGATGGTCTGGATGGCCTTGCCGTCGGCCGATGGGATCGGGCCTGCCACCTGGCCTGCGCCGACGCCGGGGAGGGCGGCGAAATTCTTGGCGTCGGCGGCGGCCTTCGCCCGGTCCGCGGCGGTGAGACCCGAGGCGCGCTGGTAGACAACGACCGCGGGGAAGATGTTGGGCGACTGGAATTGCGCCTGCACGTTGAGAACCTTGGTCGACTCGGCGCCCGCGGGCAGCCAGGCGCTGGCGTCGTTCTTCTCCGCACCCATGAGCTTGTTTGACAGCGGGAGGGCCACGACGAGCACGACCACCCAGAAGCCCACAACGATCCACTTGGTCCAGCTCCCGGCCGGAATCTCTGCGATCCCTCGTGCTCTGCTCATCGATTCCTCCGATCCACCCGCAGCCGGTCACCACGCAGAACACTCTTACGCAACCACTAGCCCCGGCGTCGCGCAAGGTCCGGCATTTCGTGCTGGGCTTTTGATCCGTGCACCCGCAGCTCAGCCTGGGGGCCGCCGTCACATCGTACCGAATCGGTGACCTGCGCCGATACCACTTCACCCGCCGTGGCACCTGCTTGTTTCGCCGTCGTACCGATGCCCGGCACGAACGCTCCCGGCGAGATCTGACGGCACGCTGCGGCGGAGCCTGTGACCCTTTGAATGCCGGGATAGATCTGATCTTGCGGCGTGGTCCTGGGCGCGGGACGGCCACGCTCTGATCATCGCGGGTTGCGGCGGCTCTTGATGATCTCCCGGCGGGCGCGGCACCGTCGGTGCCCGGCCGCCGAACCTGCAAGACGGCGCGCCGTCATGCCGCGGCGCCATGTTCGCGCCGTGTCTCCTCCCAGGCGCCCTATGGCGGTCTCATGTCCGTACCCCGATTGCCCGTGCCCCGATGCAGAGGTCCTTGCGCGGGATCCCGCACGGGCAGGGCAACCGGGCCTTGGGTTCCAGCCGGCCGCTTCGGCCGCCTGCCTTGCGGCCGGCGCTGGAACTGGCCGGTTACCAAGGCGGCAACCAGGGCGCACGACGTCCCGAGCAGGATCCCGGCTGACGCATCGGACAGCCAGTGGGCGCCGAGGTAGGCGCGGGACAGCGCCATCAGCATCGAGAAGACCACCGCGGCCAAGAACCACCATTTGCGCCGTCGTCCCGGGGGAACCAGGGCGATGACCGCGGCCATGACGGTGACCGACGCTGCGACCGAATGCCCGGACGGAAAGGACGCACCGCTGGTGGCGACGAGTGACCCGGGCGGCCTGGCCCGGCCATAGATCCCTTTCAGCAGGCCGATCAATACCTCCGACATCACCACGGCCGCGACGAAGGCGGACAGATGCCACCAGTGACGCCGCAGGGCCAGCAGGCCCACGATGGCGATCCGCACGGGCAGCGTGACGTACACGAGCCCAATGAGGTTGAAGAGCCTGGCGACGGCGGTGATCGACGCTGACCGGCCGGAGACCATCAGGCGCAGCCACGCGTCGTCCAGCCGCTGGACGCGGATGAGCGTGGCGTGGCCGGCAACCGCGGCGAACACGCCTGCCGTGATCGCCACCACGACGGCGGTAACGAGGGCGACCAGGCCAGGTCTGGCGAAAAGCTGCTGCTCGGCGCGCCCTTGTGCCGCCTCCCCGCTCATCCTGGGCACGCGGCACCGCGCCCGCACAGGGCAAGGCCCTCGGTGTGGCGTATGTAGTCGACAAGCGTTGACCGGGGCTGGAACGCCAGCGCGCTGTCGACGGCGACGGCAAGGACCGAGGGGGCTCCTGGTTTGAAGCGGAAATCGTAGGTGACGCAGCCGCCGGGAAATGTGTAGTAGCGAATCCCGGAGAATTGCGGCGCCAGGCTCAGCGGCCGCTCGAATCTGCGCGTGCCGGGTTGGTCGGAGGATATCTGCTCGGCGCCCGAGGTGTCGCAGGCCGCGGTGAGGGTTACGGTGACCGCGTGCATGCCGGCGCGATCGGAGTCCAGCCACATCCTGGACCTACCGCTGGAGATGTCCGCGCGGCCAATACTCCAGCCAGACGGGAGCGCGGCAACACACGGCAGCATGGCCGCCGGCGGGACTGCCTGGGCGCTGAGGATCATCGAGTTGCCGGTGCCGCAGCTAGGGGGGGAGGCGCCCAGATTAAACGGGAAGAAGGTCTGATAGACGAGATTCACGGCAACGACTGTGACGGCGAGCACCGCGGCCACCAGAGCGATCCGGCGGACACTCCAGCGTTGCAGCACGATAGGCGGCCGCTGCGGGGCGAGGGCGCGGAACTCGCCGAGCAGGTCGCGCGGATCCCGTTTCATGAAGGCGCGCAGCTGTGTCGGGCTGGCGACCCCGCGGGTCGCCGCGAACGCCTCGGCCAGCTCGGCTGGGGTGAAATAACGCAGCGCCCGCTGGTAGACGCGCTGCGGGTCGGTGCGTACCGCGAGCACCAGCATCATGTTGCCCAGGTCGACCGCCTGCCGCCACGGAGACGGGCGCACCTGGACGAATGCCACGTCGATCAGCAGGAACTCCCCGGAGCGGACCATAAGGTTGCCCGGTTTGATGTCGCGGTGGGCGATCCCGGCGTCCCACAGCGTGCGGATCAGCAGCAGTCCCTGGTCGATCACAGCGTCGTCGACGTGGGCCTCGCCGATTTCGACGGCACCGGAGAAGAACTCGGTGACCATCAGGTACTCGCGCTCGGGCGTGATCTCGACAACGCCGTATGGCCTGGCTGTGCGAACCCCGATATCCTCCAGCAGGCGCAGGGCATAGTCCTCGTACGTGACCAGCCGCCGCACCGTCTTAAAGGGGGACTCATCCTCCAGGGAGCCGTAGAGGAGGGTCCGCCCCAGCTTGTACCAGCGGTCAGCGCGGACGTGGCCCTTGGTGTAGAGCTTGGCGAACAGGAACTCATCCGGGGCGCCCTCGACCCGAAGCCGCAGCGGCGTTGAGCCCGCGGACGACTCGAGGCCGACCGGCTTGATCTCGGTCACCTTGAGCCCGAGCTGGTCGCGCACGGCCTGGCGGATCGCCTCCCCACGCCGGCCCGTCACATCGACGTGCGCGCTGCGGCCGCGCCGGTACACGACAGGGAACGCCTCGTCCGGGGTGAAGAAGCGGAACGCGGTGACCGCGATCGCCACGGCGAACGTCGCGCCAAGGAGCACATCGCCCGGGTGATCGACACCCAGGTACAGGCGGGCGAGACTGAACAGGGCGACCACGGCGGCCACAGCCGCCTTGGTATAGGAGCGGGCGCGGCCCGGCACGGCCAGGCAGTAGATGACGCCCACCAGGAAGATCGTGAGGACTGCCACCGGAGGCGACGCACTCGCATACCCGGTCCAGCTTGCGACGATCTGCACGCCGTAGGGGCGTGGCCTGGACAGCCCGCTGTAGATCTCTGTCCCGATCTGCTCCAGGAACAACACGCTGCCGATGAACACCAGCAGGTGCCGCCAGCGCCGGAACACCATGAGCAAGGCGGCCACCGACAGGCCGAGCACGCTGGCCCCCCATCCAGAGCCCGCCACATTGATCCCCTTGGCCACATGGGTCAGCCACGGCGTCCGTATCGCCGCAAGCTGGCGCAGCATCCAGGTGCTGATCCGATCATCGACCCGGAGCCACGGCGTGTGCTGTGAGGCCACGAACGCAGCGGCGAGGACCACCGCCCCTAGGATCAGCCACGCGGTCATGCTGATGGTTATTGGGTGCGGCAGCGGCGGCGGCGCACCGGTCGGGCGGCGCTGACGGCGGGTCTTGCCGGAGGCGCCCGGCTGCAGGCTGGCCGGGCCATCGCGCGTGGCCACCGGCT
This sequence comes from uncultured Actinomycetota bacterium, assembly GCA_963826515.1. Taxonomy (GTDB): domain Bacteria; phylum Actinomycetota; class Actinomycetes; order Streptosporangiales; family Streptosporangiaceae; genus DATFVJ01. The sequence continues at coordinate 232,331 of CAWGXI010000018.1, read as the reverse complement.
CGATATTTTCGCTATTTTCGCTCAATGCACAACACCCCCTGTCTGCATGAGCCCTTGTGCGCGCAGCCAGGCCTCGGCCACTGAACGAGGCCGGCGCCCGTCCAGCACAACCTGCGCGTTGAGAGAGCGCAGCGAGCCGGTGGTAAGCCGGGCGGACACGGCGTTGATCAGCGTGAGCATCCGGGTGCCGTAACGGGCGACCACATCACGCCGCACCACCGGCGTGATGTTCTCGGCCGGCTGCAAGGCGCGGTCATCGGCCAGTACCACCAGATGCTGCGCCGAGATGTTCGGATCGGTAGTGAAGAGCAACGCTACTGCGATGTCCCCGGCACGCAGTGCCTGGAGCGTCAACGGGCCGCCGGCGTCGAGGGCGATGAACGCCTTGAAGTGCAGACCGTAGGCCCGCCGCAGGCCCTGCAGGCAATAGGCGCGCTCAGGGCATTCTGGCGGACCGCCGAACACGAGGCGCGGTGCCACTCTGGCGAGATCCGTGATCGACCGCAGGCGGTAGCGCGCCGCTGTCGCCGCCGTCACCACGATGGCGTTGGTGTTTTGCGCGGCGGCCGGGCGAGCGGCCAGCAGCCCCCGGCCCGCCAGCGACTCGGCGAGAGTCCTGTTGGCCGCGGCGGCGTCGGCCGTCGCAGAAAGACGTCCGAGGGTGGCAAACTCCAGGGCCGACCCGGCGTACTCGGGCACAAGTTGCAGGAGGCCCTTCATCAGCGCAGGATCGACCAGCTCGCGGGGTCCGAGATTCGGCAGGATCCGCACCGGGTAGCCACGTGCCGCGAGTGCCTGGCCGTAGATCTCGGCGAGCAGGACGCTTTCGGGGAAATCGAACGACCCGACCGAGATGACCACGCCATGCCGTCCGGCCGGGCGCCCACCCGCGGACGGGGCGTTGCCGCTTGAGGACGTACAGGCCGCCAGCGCGACCGTCACCCCTATGCAGGCCACGCCAAACATCGCGCGCGTTTTCATAGGTACTCCCGCCGCTGCAGCACGCGCCAGGACAGCCAGCCCGGTGCGACGGGGAGCCAGTAGGTGGCCAGCCGGTACAGCAGCACGGCGGAGAACACTGTCCTGCTACTGCCTGGGTCGCGGCCGGCGACCGGAGAGGGCCTCCACGGCCTGCTCGATACCGGCAACGTCCCGCCCGACGTCCGCCAGGTACGGCCGTCCAGCGACAATCTGACCGTCAGCGATCTCGAACAGCGTCACCCCGCGCACCTCAAAGGCCTGCCCGTCGCTGCGGGTGCCCGACCAGCGCCATTCGGTCCAGGTCGTTTCACCGTCCTGGACCGACCGGCAGATTTCGGCGTGAAAGTCGGGGATCCCCGCGAACATGGCCTCCCAGTTGGCGCGCATCTGGGCCCGCCCGGCGAAGGCCCTGCCCGGGTGCGCCGGTTGCTCGCTGCGGTAGTCCTCGTTGATGAGACCGGCCGCCGCATCGAGATCATGTGCGTTCATCGCCACGACCAGCCGGTCAATCACTTCGGCCATCAGGTTCCCCCAGGGCTCGTGGGCTATTGCGCCGACCCGCGGAGCGGCACGAGCCAACTTCAACATCAACCCGCTCACGATGCATGATAAGTCGGGCTGTCCCGGCTTTTCGATGGCCGTGAGGATGGCCGGCTTGGGCCTGGCAGCGGTGAAGTCGCCGGCCGTTGCGACGGGGATCCGCGAGCGGGACGGCCTGCCGGGGTGCCAGCCGGCGATGGGTTCCCAGATCAGCTCGGCGACATCGATAACCAGATCGGGTCCGGGCTGGCCTGGATCGCTAGGCGTGCGGACCTCGCCGGTGCACACGCAGACGGCGTCGTTCAGCCGGCGGTAGGGCTCGCGGTCGGCCAGGTGGAACAATGCCCCGACGATCTGACGGCGTCCTGGGGGGTAAGCGCGGCCATACCCGTGCCACTCAACCATGATCACGGCCCCGTCGCCGGCCTCGATGACGGCGGGGAAGTCTGGCCGGAAGGGGCCTTCCGCGCCTTCCCTCCGCTGCCTGGCTCGCCGAACATGACGCAGCGCTGGTAGGTATCGACGCGCTCAACATCGACGGCACCGCCGACGGCGAACGGCCCGCGCACACGCTGCTGCCTGCCGCCGGGATTCCCGTCGTCGAGCATCTGACCGGCCTCGCGCAGCTGCCACCGACCGGTGCCTGGTTCACCGCTGTCCCACTGCGCATCGATGAGCGCTCCACCGTCTTCAGCCAGGCTGCCCTGTACCCGGCAGTCTCGGCCAAGGCTGGGCACGCTCCCGTAGCGGCATGACCGGATGGTCCGTCCTCGGATGAGAGCCCTTCTTGTTCGAGTGCACACAGTGCAGAGCCACCGCCGGCGCCCGGCCGCCGAGCCGGTCAGGACTGCACGAAGGCCAGCAGGTCAGCGTTGATCGTCTCAGCCTCGGTGGTCGGCATGCCGTGCGGGAATCCTTTGTACGTCTTCAGCGTCCCGTTCTGCATGAGCCGCGCGGATAGCGGTCCGGAGTCGGCGTACGGAACGATCTGGTCGTCGTCGCCGTGCATCACCAGGACCGGCACCGTGATCTTCTTGAGGTCCTCGGTGAAATCGGTCTGGGAGAAGGCAACGATGCCGTCGTAGTGTGCCTTCGCTCCGCCCATCATCCCCTGGCGCCACCAGTTCTCGATGATCGCTTCGGAGGATTCCGCGCCGGGCCGGTTGAAGCCGTAGAAGGGGCCCGACGGCAGGGCCCGGTAGAACTCGGACCGGTTGGCGGCCAGCTGGGCCTGGAGGTCGTCGAAGACGCTCTTCGGCAGGCCGCCGGGGTTGGCGTCGGTCTGCACCATCAGCGGCGGCACCGAACTGATCAGTACCGCTTTCGCCACGCGGCTCTCACCGTGCCGGGCGATGTAGTGCACGACCTCGCCGCCGCCGGTGGAGTGCCCGACATGGACGGCGTCCTGCAGATCGAGATGGGCAGTCAGCGCAGCCAGGTCGTCGGCGTAGTGGTCCATGTCGTGACCGTCGCTGGTCTGCGTGGAGCGTCCGTGCCCGCGCCGGTCATGGGCGATGACGCGGTAGCCGTGCTGGAGGAAGAACAGCATCTGGGTGTCCCAGTCGTCGCCCGAAAGCGGCCAGCCGTGGCTGAAGACAATCGGCTGGCCCGAGCCCCAGTCCTTGTAGAAGATCTCCGTGCCATCGGTCGTCGTGATCGTGCCCATGCGCTGCCTCCGTTGGTCTGGGCGTTGACACCGAAACGTCCGCACCGACAGGCTAACCATCTTTCTTCTGTTGGCAACTCCAGGCCACCCGGCTACCGCCGCCGCACAGATCACCCCGTTCGGGCGCGGCAGAGGCGGCGACGCTGGCGACCAGGTCGGCGCCGTTGAGATGACGGCGGCAGTGCGCGCCTCGCCCAGATCTGGCCAATTACACAGCGTCAGGAGAACCGGCCCTCCACGAGGTCCCGGTGCGCGCAAGTGCCGTTTGCTATGGCACAACAGGGGGCGCGCTGCCGCGGTGCTGGCGTGAGATTCCTGGGGCTGTTACCGGGCTCTGAGCCCGGCCCGGAAGACGGCCTGCACGTTGGTGATCGATCCGATGTCGGCAACCGGGTCACCCCGGACCACGAGCACGTCGGCGTCGGCACCGGCGGCTATCCGGCCCTTCGATTCCCCCAGCCCAATGGCGCTTGCAGCAATGGTGGTGGCTGCCCGGAGGGCTTGCAGTGGCGTCATGCCGATCTGTTCGACCAGCGCCCGCAGCGCGTAGGGCATTACGTCGTGCGGCTTACCCGGCGACACGCCAGCGTCGGTCCCGGGGACCATCGTGGCGCCGGCCCGGAACATCCGGCCGTGGTTGGCGAGGATGGCGGCCAGGCGCTGGGCGATGGCCGCTGGCGGCGCGGGTCCGGCTGGGATACTGCCCGCGGTGACGCTGACCACCACGCCGCTGGCCGCGATCCGGTCCAGCAGGGCCGGGTCGGCGCCCACCCCGCCGGCGGTGAAGAACGTGACGTGCTCCAGCGTGTCGAAGCCCGCCTCGACGGCATCTGCGACGGCCCGGGCCCCGTGGGCGTGCGCGGCCGCGGGCAGGCCCGCCCGGTGGGCCTCATCGACCACGATCCGAAGGGCGGCCAGGTCGTACTGAGACTCGTGCGGCTCGCTGCCGGGCGTGAGGTTGCCCCCGCTCACCATGACCTTGACAACGTCGCAGCCCCGCTCGGCGCGCTCACGCACCGCGGCCCGCAAAGCCGTCTCGCCCTCGGCCTCGCCCCCCAGGAAGTAGCAGTGCCCGCCGTTGGTGGTGATCGGCGGGCCAGCCGCGACGATGTGCGGGAGCGTCGCCGACCGAAGGCGGCCGCCCAGCATCAGCGACAGGTAGTTCCGGTCACCCAGGTCGCGGACCGTGGTCACCCCCGCGTGCAGAGCCCGGACCGAGGCGGCCGCCATGTGCTCCAGCAGGGCGCCGTCGTCGCAAGCCGCCAGCGACTTGACCACGTCGGCCGAGGCGTGGAAGGCAAGATGCACGTGAGCATCGATGAGCCCGGGCAGCAGACAAGCATCTGAGCCGAAGTCGACGACCTCGGCCCCGTCCGGAGGTAATGCGCCGCTGGTGTCCAGGTCGCTGATCCTCCCGTCCCGGATGACAACCGCGGCCTGGCCGAGCGTGCGCTCTCCGTCGAACACCTGCCCTGCGCGCAGGACCAGCGTTTGATTCATCGCCAGAACCCGCCGCGTGCGCAGGGACCGGCCCGAGCTGGCTTTGTCATCGCCGTTGCCCCCGCCAGCAGCACGGCCCCGCTGTAAGCGGTGTGTTCATGTCGGCTCCTCGCGATCGCCGCCTCAGTGAGGACGTTCACCACAGGCCTCACGGCTAGTCCCAGCCAGGAGCGCGAGGAAATATCGCGCGAGACCGAGCATGACATCAGCCGACCAGGACCGCCAGCTACCCAGCGACGCCCGCCGGCACGGCGGCGGGCAGGGTGCGAACCTCCAACTGCGCACAATTCCCGCCGGGCGCCAAGGCCAGCTGCCTGCCCTGCGGGTCGAGCGGCGGACTCGTCTGCGCGCCGCGTACACCGCGGGCGGTGTTACCGAACGCTTCTCCGACCACGTCCCGAAGGGAACGCGACTGGCGAATCCGGCCGGCGGCCCGTCCTGACTGACACGCCTCCAATAACCCCCCGCTTCAGCGTCTCTTGTCCTTCGAGACCACCGGCCTGGGAACGGTTTCCAGGAAAGGCGGAGGACATGAAGGTTTGACGTCCTAGGTTTGAAGATCGTGTGGAGGCGCGGGGCCGGTCCAGCGAATAGGCCGGCCGAAATTGCCGGCTACCCAAACGCCCCGCAGAGACCTACACACCATCTGCACATCGTCCCCAGCTCGCCTGCACTCACCGGCGGTGTGCTGCCCGGGAGACCAGCGGGCGGCCGCCTGCCCCGGCACCTCACAGGGAGGGACACGGTGACGTTTACGACTCGCTGCGCATACATGCAGCAGATCGAGGCCGACGACTGCCAGGCCGGTTACATGTGGCTGCCCGGTGACGCGGTGGACGCTGCCATCAGCCAGGGCGATGTGCTGGTGACCACGCTGCAGCTTGCCAGGGCGTACGCCGCGCTCGCCAACGGCGGCACCCTGTACAGCCAGCGCATCGGCGAAGCGCTGATCTCACCGGCCGGCAAGGCCGAGCAGCGGATCACGCCACCGGTCGCGGGCCACCCGCGGGTCCCGCAAAGCACGCTTGCCTACATTAGGACCGCGCTCGGCGCCGCGACGACGCAGGGCACCGCCGCAGGCGCGTTCGCCAGCTTCCCGCTCAGCGAGGTATTCGTCGCGGGCAAGACCGGCACCGCGGAGGCCGCAGGGGGCCAGGCCACCTGCGTGTATGCCCCATTCGGGCCGCTGGCAACCCGAAGTACGTCATGATCATCATGGTCCCGCAGCCGGGTGAGGATGCGGACGTTTCCGCACCGGCCGCGCGGCAGAACTGGGATGGGATCCACGGTCTCAAGGGACACAAGGCCGCGTATCCGGACGGCCAGCGCCCGTCGGCCCCGCCCGTGATCCACGGTGACGGGACGATCTCCCCGCCAGCTGGCTACCAGGGTGGCCGGTGATGCTTTCCGGCTTCCGGTCACCGTTCTCAAGTGGCAACCGGTTTCCACCTGCGGGCTACGGCCGGCTCGAAGCTGCGCGGCCCGCGCTCCGCACTCCCGGCGCCGGTTCGTTCGGTGGCCGCCGCTCGCTGCTCGCCCGCGCCGCCGCGCGTGGATCGCCGGTGCGGAGCCTGGACTGGGTGCTGAACGGCGCCGTGCTGGGGCTGACCGTGCTGTCCACGCTGCTCATCTGGTCCGCCACCAGGCCGCAATTGCTGCAGGCGGGCGGCGACCCGCAGGCATTCCTGAAGAAGCAGCTGCTCAACGTCGTCATCGGGCTAGCCCTGCTCGGCGCGGTCAGCATGCTCGATTACCGGATGCTGCGCGCCTACGCGCCGATCGGCTACCTGCTCGCCTGCCTCGGCCTGCTCGCCGTGCTGACGCCAGCCGGCGCGACCATCAACGGCGCAAGGTCATGGATCGTGATCGGCGCCGGATTCGAACTCGAGCCCTCGGAGTTTGCCAAGGTCACGCTCATCCTTGTCCTCGCGCTGGCGCTCGGCGAGTTGCGCGATGGCGACGAGGCGCCCCGCGGGCGCGATCTCGCACTCGCCATCGCCGTGTCGCTACCCGCGCTCGGCCTGGTTCTCCTGGAGCCCGCCCTCAGCGTGGCCATCGTCATGGCCGCGGTGATCTTGGGCATGGTCGTAGTCTCCGGCACCCGGCTGCGATGGATCGCGGCCCTGCTCCTTATCACGGTCGCGACCGCGCTCGTCGTGTGGCAGCTGCACCTGCTCAAGGGGTACCAGATCCAGCGGATCACCTCTTTCGTCCACCCGACCGCCGACCCCAGCGGCTCCGGCTACCACGCCAGCCAGGCGCTGATCACCATTGGGTCCGGCGGGATGTTCGGGCGGGGCCTCTTCCACGGCGCCCAGACCGCCGGTCAATTCGTTCCCGAGCAGCAGACCGACTTCATCTTCACCGTCGCGGGGGAGGAACTCGGCTTCGTCGGCGCGATCGCGATCATCGCACTGCTCGGCGTGGTCCTCGCACGAGCCCTGCGGATCGCGGCGCACGCGGACAGCCAGTTCGGCCTACTCATCGCCAGCGGTGTGACCTGCTGGTTCGCGGTGCAGGCATTCATCAACATCGGGATGACCGTCGGGATCATGCCAGTCAGCGGCCTGCCGCTGCCCTTCGTCTCCTACGGCGGAACCGCGACGCTCGCCAACATGATCGCCATCGGCCTGCTTCAGGCTGTCCACCGGCGCCACACCATCTTCAGAGGCTCCCCCGGCGGCTACCGCCCGGGACGTACATGATCCTTAACTCCTGCGGCGCGAACCACCAGCGGATCTGCGGGGCGATCCCCAGCCAGCCCGGTAGCGCCTTTGGGTGAGGGCTCGCCAGGAAGCGATATTCCACCCGGCAGTCGAACCCCCGTCCCGACCGGGTGCACGGTTGGCGGGGAATACCCACGCCGTGACAAAGAAGGCGGCCCTCGTCGCAAGCGGGACGGCCACGTTCACACAACCCGTCCCAAACGCCCGTCCATGGTTCCGTCCGGTGCTGAGCGCGGTGTAGGTGAACCCGCGGCGCTCGGCGAAGTCTTGGGCGTGGCGGTCGCGCCTACCCGCCCGGCCGCAGCAAAATCTCGCCTTTCGGTGGCCGGCCCATGGTACGGCGCCGCAACCTCGCACTACCTGGTGCCGACGTCGTGGCGGAGGTCCTGGTTGCGTCGGCGCACGGCCTGAACCGGGACCCTGCTGGCCGCAGGCGGCAGCCAATCTGGCCTGATCAACCGGTTGCATGTGTGCCTGCTCGGCCAGGCGCGCGGCCGCAGGCCCTGGATCGGGGCAAGCAGCGGAGGTACTGTTCGCACAAGATCGCCGCAGACCCATGGTGACGGAGATCTTGCCAGATATGACCCGGAGCTGTGTGGGAGCGCGGATGGCAGACTAGCAACGTCCGGCCCGCCGGGCGCGCCCGGAAACGTCCGGCCCGCCAGGCCGCGTTCCCATACCTGCGAACCCATACCTGCGAACCCATACCTGCGAACCCATACCTGCGAAGGAGAGGGCCATGTCAGAGATCACGGACTACGAAGCAGACCAGATCGAGCAAACCAATTCCTCCGGGCTCACTCCGGTCGTGTTCGTCCACGGTCTGTGGCTGCTGCCGTCCAGCTGGGATCGCTGGCGGATGGTTTTCCAGGAGGCGGGCTACGCGACCCTCGCGCCCGGCTGGCCTGATGATCCCAACACGGTGGAGGATGCGAACAAGCACCCCGAGGTCTTCGCCCATAAGTCAGTCGGGCAGATCGCCGATCATTTCGGCGACGTGATCGGCCGGCTCGACCAAGAAGCCGGCCCTGATCGGGCACTCCTTCGGCGGGCTGCTCACCCAGATCCTGGCCGGCCGGGGGGTCGCCGCCGTATCGGTGGCCATCGGCCCGGCGCCGTTCCGCGGGGTACTGCCCCTGCCGATCTCCGCCCTCAAGTCGGCCGCCCCCGTGATCGGCAATCCCGCCAATCACGGCCGCGGTGTCCCGCTCACCTATGACCAGTTCCGGTTCGCCTTCGCCAACGCCGTCACCGAGTCCGAAGCGAAGGAGCTCTACGCCACCTACGCGGTGCCGGGCTCGGGTGTCCCGCTCTTCCAGGCGGCGACCGCCAACCTCAACCCGTGGACCGAGGCGAAGGTGCGGACCAAGAACCCCGATCGCGGGCCGCTGCTCATCATCGACGGCGAGCAGGACAACATCGTGCCGTGGGCCATTGCCAACGCCTCCTACAAGCGCCAGAAGCGCAACCCCGGAGTGACGGAGATCGTCAAGATCCCCGGCCGCGGGCACTCCCTCACCATCGACCACGGCTGGCGGGAAGTCGCCGACACCGCCCTCGGCTTCATCCGCAAGTACGCCTGACGCTGACCCCTCACCACGCTGACCCGAAACATGCGGCTGCTGCTCGGGTGCCACCGCGCGGCAGCCGTTCTGGATCAATAACAGCCGGTGGGATATATACCGAACGGCTCACGCTGGGTGGCGCAACGCGCACACAGCCGGCAAGATGCAGCGGCTCTAAAAACCGTCCAGTGAGGGCCGTGTCACGCGTCCCCCGCGCGTGCAGCCCAGCCCCGGACCCCGTCTCGTGAGAAGCTCAGCGGGCACGCAGGGCGTGGCGCGTGAATGCGACAGGAGAGGTGCCCGACCCGAACCCGGGGAGGTCGATGCTAAAGGCGTTCTCGGCGACCCACCAGATGTAGGCGACATCGCCCTCGATGACCTGCTGCTGCAAGTCGAACGTGGCGCCGGGCTTGGCGAACTCGGCAAACAAGTTCTGAAAGAGTGGCGTTATCTCGTGCACACCGCGCAGCACGCCGGTCGGCACGATCATCACCGCGTCCGGGGCGTAGTCCGCTACAACGCCCTGCAAGTCGAGGGCAGGGCAGCAAAACGCTCCAGATGGTGGTTGACGACGGCTTGCGTCGTCGAGGTCGCTGAGGTGAGTGTCATGAATTGTGCCTCCTCTTGTGATTGGCTTACGCTGCGGCCAGACGGGTGATCGCCCACATGTACCGCCTGGCACATGTGGGCGCGGTGCCTACGGGCTGGGCTCGCTGGCGGGCTGGCTGTGTGCAACTCCGGGCCCGCAGCAACGGCCGCGGTTGCTGGCCAGGCGTGTGGACAGCGGGATGGATGATGGTTATCCGGAGTGGGTAGCCGGCCTGGCTGGTTCGTCGAGCAGCTGCCCACGGAGCAGCTGGGTGTGCAGTGTCTGGGTTGCCGGGCTCGGTGAGACCCCGAGTTCCTCGCGCAGCAGCTTGCGTAGCTGGTCGTGGGCGGCGAGCGCGGCTGCGGCGTCTCCGCGTGCGGCCAGCGCCCGCATGAGCAGCTGGTGTCCCGTCTCGGCCAGCGGGGCGTGCGTCACCAGGCGGCGTGCGGCCCGTTCGGCGGCCGGCAGTTCGGTTCCCCCGATGCCCAGGCACGCTTCGGCGTAGCAGGCGAGCGCTCGTTCGTAGATCACGTCCAGGTGCTGGCGCCACTCGTCGATCCAGGCGGCCTCGAACTCCGCCAGGAACCGCCGGCGGGAGATGTATTGGGCGGCGAGCGCCGTTGGCCAGGCGCGGCGCCAGTCCCGCAGTGCCACGGCGGACTCGGCCGAGTGCAGGGACGTGGCGGCCGTGTCCAGGTCTACTACCGAGCCCGCCGGCAGTAGGAGTTGCACGGTGCGCCGGCCCCGGATCTCAGCGGGCGCGAGCAGCGTGCGGACCTTTGACAACAGCACTGTCAGCGGGCCGGCCGCCCCGGCGCCGCCGTCCGGCCATAGAGCGTCAAGCAACACCGTCCGCTCCACCTGTTGGGCACGATGAGCAGCGAGGTAAGCGACCAGCAGCCGGCCCTGCCGGCCGGGAAGCCGCGGCTCGATCGGCTGCCCGTCAACCACGACGGCAAATCGCCCGCACAGCTGAATCCGGACCATGCCCCGCAACGCTCGTTTCAACGTTTCGACAACCTTTCGGCCAAGATAGCGACAACGACCGGACCGGACAATCGTCGGCAGAAAGGGCAGCCGATGGCCAGCCAGGTGACCTGCGAATGCGGGTACGTCATTCGTGACGACAGCGAGGACCGGGTGGTGGCGCTTACCCGCAGCCACATCAGTACCGATCACCCCGCGTTGCTCGACATGGCAACCCCGGAGATGATCCGGACCTGGATCGAGATCACCCCGTAGCGGCAGTCATCGGCTCGCCACCGGCACGCGCCGGCCATACCCGGCGCCCGACGTGGGGAGACCACGATGGCCATCGACGAAGACAAGCTCAACAACCTGCTCGGCCGGTTCGTCACCGACCTGGGTGCTGCGATGCACGCCGGCAACGCCGTGATCGGTGACCGGCTCGGGCTCTACCGCAGCCTGTGGGAGCTCGGCCCGGCAACCCCGGAACGGCTGGCCGCAAGCACGGGAACAGCCGAACGCTATGTGCGCGAGTGGCTGCGCGGGCAGGCCGCCGGCGGGTACATCAGCTATGACGCCGACGCCGAGACGTACTGCCTGAGCGAGGAGCAGGCACTGGCCCTTGCGGATCCGGCGGGGCTCGCGATGCCCGGCGGTTTCCTTTTCGCGCTCGCTTGCCTCAAGGACGAGGCGTCGATCACCGAGGCCTTCCGCACCGGGAATGGCGTCGGCTGGCACCAGCACGACCCGGAGATGTTCACCGGCTGTGAGCGGTTCTTCCGCCCGGCGTACGTCACCAATCTCATCCCCGAGTGGATCCCCGCCCTCGACGGCGTGGCGGGCAAGCTCGCCGCCGGTGGCCGGATCGCCGACGTCGGCTGCGGCCTCGGCACCTCCACCCGGCTGATCGCGGAGGCATATCCGCAGGCGAGCGTGACCGGCTTCGACTACCACGACGCGTCTATCCGGCTAGCGCGCAAGGCCGCCGCCGACGCCGGGGCCGGCGACCACGTCACCTTCGAGGTCGCCTCCGCGGCCAGCTTCCCCGGGTCCGGCTACGACCTGGTCGCCACGTTCGACTGCCTGCACGACATGGGCGACCCGCTCGGCGCGGCCCGCCACATCCGCCGCGCGGTCGCCGATGACGGGACGTGGCTGCTGGTCGAGCCGCAGGCCGGCGACCATCCGGCGGACAACATGAACCCGGTCGGGCGGGTGTACTACAACTTCTCCACCTTCGTGTGCGTACCGGCGGCGATATCCCAGGGCGCGGGTGCCGGTGCGCTCGGCAACCAGGCCGGCGAGGCAGCCGCCCGCGCTATCGCCGAACAGGCCGGGTTCACCCGGTTCCGCCGGGCCGCACAGACACCATTCAATCTCGTCTTCGAGATCAGGCCGTAGGGCGGCATGACGCCTTGACGGAGGCATCGGTGAACCCAGCCGCGCCGCCCCCGGCGTGGCCGGCATGTTCCCGCATGGACGGCCGGGTCGCGCTCACCGGTGCCTCCGCCAACCCTGGTACGCAGTTTGCCCGGGTGCTGCACACTGCCCCAGTTCGCCTGGTGAGCAGCATCCGCCGCGCCGGCCGGTTGCAGTGCCTGACCAAGCTCGCGCTCCCCCGACCGGGCAGCGGAACCGTTGGCTACCACTTTCCGGGCGGATTCGCGACAACCCCCGGTTCAGCCCCGGACGAGCGACGCCCCGAGTTCCCAGAGCTGGACTACCTACACGCCGCCGCACGTGCGGCCGCCGCGAGCTTCTGACCATTCACCTGCCGTCCGCCTGCTGGGCGGCCGCAGGCCCAGCCAGTCCACCGCGCACCTGCGCGACCTGTGCGGAATCCCCATGTCAGTTATCCGTCACCGCACCATCCGAGTCTCCGGCATCAACGTATTCGTCCGCGAGGCCGGCGAGCCATCCCGCCCGGCCCTCGTTCTGCTGCACGGCTTCCCCTCCAGCAGCCGGCACTACCTCCGGCTCATGGACCGGCTCGCCGACCGCTGGCACGTCGCCGCCCCGGACTACCCCGGATTCGGCCTGTCCGACCCACTGCCGACCGCCCCCACCTTGTCAGGGCTTCCCGGCGCCCGGGGCGGCCGCCGGGAACGCCACGACCCGCCCGCTGGGCTGCGCCGGCTCGGGTCCGCCGAAGTCCTGGCCGACGACGAACAGGTGCGGGTCCGGGCCCCGGCTGAGCGCGCAGGCGAAGGCGCCACGGTCCAGGTTGACCGTTGCCAGCACCTCGCCGCCCTCGCGCACCCGCACGCAGTGCTGGTTGCCCACGTCGGCGTACCAGACAGCGCCCTCGGCATCGATGCAGATCCCGTCGGGGTGGTCCCCGGGCGTCTCCGCCCACACCCGCCGGTTGCCCAGGCCGCCGTCCGCGCCGATGTCGTATGCCGTGAGCCGGCTGGCGTACGACTCAGCGACGATCAGCGTTCCGCCATCCGGGGTGATCGCCATCCCGTTCGGGAACGCGACGTCGCCGGCGACCTGACGGACATTGCCGTCCGGCGCGGCGAGCACGACGAGGCCCGGCGCGAATTCGCCGCCAGGGAAGTCGAAGCCGATGGTATTGACGTAGGCATTGCCCCGATCATCGACCACGATGTCATTCCACGGCTTGGCCGATACTCCGGACAGGTCAGCATGCGTGACCAGCGACCCGTCGGGCTCACGGCGCAGCAGCCGCCGCTGCGCAGAGTCCACGACCAGCAGCCGCCCGTCCGGGAGGAAATCGATGCACATCGGGAACGATGCGACGGTCGCCACCACCTGGTGGCTGCCGTCGGTGTCGAGCGCGATCACCTGGTTCGCCCCCCAGTCAGAGAACCAGAGTCGTCCGTCGTGCCAGCGCGGTGACTCGCCGAACACGACTCCTTCCATCAGGACTTCAGGCACGCCCACCTTGAGTCTCCCTTCTCGCCGATGGCCTGGTAAGGCAGACCCCGCCGGGCCCCAGAACTCATCGCACACCGCCGGCTCCGCCGAGGCGCCTCCTGAGCCTGCTCCTCCGCCGCCACCCTGGCCGGCCCCTGCTGAACACCTGGCTCGGCTCGAGGCGCGCCAACTCCACCGCCCCGCTGACCATCGTGGTGCTCGCGGCCATGGCGCACATAATGCCCGCGTCAGCCACGTCGTCGACACCCCCAAGCAAGGCTTGAGATTACGGCGGCTCGGCGAGCGATCCCCCGGCGTTCCTCGTCACGCCGTTCGTACGCGTCGATCGCACGGGCCAGCTCGTCGACGAGGCCGGCGAACAACCCGCCGCCGGTTTGGTCGGGATCAGTCGACTCGCAGTCCATGCCGACGGTGCGGCGCAGCGTGGCCGGGTCGCGGCTTTCGGCCTCCCGCGCCGCGTGCATGTCGGCCAGCCGCTGGCCCAACCGCATGGCCTCATCCTGGGCTTCAAGCTCCGCAACCCGCGCGCGGCGCGCTGCCAGCTCCCGGCGAGACATGCGGGCGCGTCGCGGCACCAGTCACCATGATCAGCCGATCTCGCGCGTGATCAAGCCACCACGCCGGGTCAGCCAACAGCACGCCCGGATTGTCGGTGGCGGCAGGCAAGCTGTTGCTATCCACGACGGCCAGGCACCTGCCGGCGGCCGGTCCCGATAGGAGATGGCAATGCGAGCGAAGATCAGCTTCATCACCCTGGCCGTAGACGATCTCGGCCGATCGGTCGCCTTCTACCGTGACGGCCTGGGCTGGCAAACCGAGGGCATCGTCGGCCAGGAGTTCCACGACGAGGTCACCGGCGCCGACGGAACCATCGCCTTGTTCACCCTCGACGGGGGCCTGATGCTCGGCCTGTACGAACGCACCAACCTCGCCAAGGACGCCAGCCTGCCGCCCGGACCGCCCAGCTCAACCGAGTTCAGCCTGGGTATCGCCGCCGGATCGCAGGCGGAGGCCGACGAACTGCTCCGCCAGGCCGGAGCCGCCGGCGGCAGGCTGACAGCACCCGCCCATATGCGCCCGTTCGGCGTCTACTCCGGGTACTTCACCGATCCCGATGGTCATCTCTTCGAGATCGCCTGGAACTCCAACGAGTAAAACCGAGGCGTCTGTAACCATGCATCGCCAGCTGGCCCGGTCCAGTCTTCACGCCCCGGCTCAATAGCTGGCTAACGCAGCCGGCGTGTAGTTCGGAAGTACACTGCTACGCACGTCTGATCAGAAAGTCACGCAATGCCTGCCGACCCCATCGACCTGCTCGCGACGACCCTCCGCCGGACCCAGGCAGTGGTGGATGCGATCGCGCCGACGCAGGCCGGCCTCCGCACCCCCTGCCCGGACTGGACAGTGCGTGACCTCGCCGGCCATCTCCTGGTAGACCTTGCCAATTTCCGCCTTCGCGCCGAGGGAGGTCAGCCGGACTGGACACGGGCGCCCATCGACCCCGGCACGAACTGGAGCGATGCCATTCGCGCCGGCGCCGACGCGTTGATTGAGGCCTGGCGATCCCATCCCCCTGATCCGGATGGGCCCGTCGCGGGTCAGACCATTGCCGAGCTTGCGATCCACACGTGGGACCTCGAGCGAGCGACCGGCCAATCGCACGGCATCGACGAGGCGGCGGCCGAATTCGCCGCTCGGTGGATGCGCGGAGCGCTGCGGCCGGAGTACCGCGGTAGCGCCTTCGGTGCCGAGCATGCCGTCCCAGCGGATGCCTCGTCCTGGGAACGCCTCGTCGCCTTCTCTGGCCGCGATCCAGCGTGGACGGCGCCGGCCTGACTGGCCCATTGGCCACCAACACGCGCGCCGTGGCTACCCGCTCTCCCAGGCCATCGACGAGTTCCCCCGGCTGGCTCCTGCCGTTTCGCCGGTGTTTCTGATGAGCCGATTCATCGAGCGTGCTGGGAGCTGGACGATGCATTGGACGGCAGTGCCGCTGCCCGCTGGCCGCGCAGCGCACCACCGCCAAGGATGGGCGCAGCGTCTACGCCGGCCCGTATGAGGAGCAGCTGGCCCGGGCCCGCGCCCGCCAGCGCGACCCGGACTGGACGGCCGGTTACCGGCCGCGGAACCTGGGTGACGAACGCCAGCCGAGCCAGGCAGCGACCCGGCAGGACCCGCACAGGCGCTCCTGCGGGCCCACCAGCGACCGCAACAGACGCGCACCTGGCCGTGATCGGGGCAGCGGCAGCCCGCGCGGGCCCAAGACCGGCCGCCTAGCGGCGATACGGGAGCATCCGGAGCGGGGCCGCGAGCGGGGTCACCTGCACAGCGCGCTAGCGCTAGGAGCCGGCCCGGCCGGCCGTGTAGCGCGGTGAGAACACGACGGCCTGCGGTACGCCGCCTGCCATCACGGCCAGGCGGGTCAGGGAGACACTGCCCAGCCCGCCGCCGGCGGTGCCATTGGTGATGACGGCAATCGCCAGCGTGTTCTCGCCCCGCAACTTGAGGATGGCGCCCGGTAGCACGAACGTGGACTGTGGTCCGACGCCGCACGCGTACTGGCCGACGTTCCAGCCGTTGAGGAAGATCTGCGCACGATAGTCCTTCGGCGGGTCGTCGCTGATGGTCAGGCCAACGGATGCGTCCGTGCCCGCCGGCACTTGGAGGCGGAACGTCGTGCGGTACCACGCCACGCCAGGGCGCCGGTCGGTGGCGGGCAGTGCGACGTCCGCCCAGTCGCGGTCTGGATAGCCGGGCAGGTGCCAGCCCTGCCGCTCGCCGTACAGCCCGCCGTTGTTGAGGGGACCGCGCACGCGGGCGCTGCTGGCCGCCGCGCCGCTCGCTTCGTTCGCGGCGCCCTGAACGCGCCAGCGCACTGCCGGGGCCGCGCCGGCGAACGTGACCGCGATGAGACCGAGCGCCTGCTTGAATGCGTCGTTCGCGCCGCCGTCCTCCTGATGCGACATGGGCCGGACCAGGACCGCCAGCACGTGCCGGCCTGCGGCCTGCGAAGGTGCGGGGATCGGCATTGTCACGGTCGCGTTCCAGCCCTGCTGGGTGGACTGGCCCGAGGTGGGCGTTGGCATCTGGTGCGAGCCGATGAACTGGCCGTCCAGCCAGGCAAGCAGCATGCCGACCTGGCCGCTCTGATAGGTCAGGCTCACCGACGTCGCACCCGGGTCCTGCCATGTCCCGCGGTACCACACATCGCCGTAATGGAAGCCGTAGTCGTCACAGAACAGCACCGGCTGACCGGCCGGTACCCGTGTCGTGCTGTTTGAGGATGTCTTGTCCGCGACGGCCCATGAGCTGTCGTCGAAGCCGGGCTGCGACTCCGGGTTCTCCGCCGCGACCTTCCAAGAGTCAAGCGCCGGCAGTGTCACGGCGCCGGGACCGGCCAGCGGCGCCCGCGCGGCATAGCTACCCGACGCTGTTCTGGCGAAAGCAACCGGCCGGCCGTTCCACAGAATGAACGCGAGCCGCCCTGGCGCCCACACCTCGAGCGGGGCGGGTGCCGCCGTATCGCCGGTGAGCAGCAGGGCCGGTCCGTCCAGCCGCACCGATCTGACCAGATCGGGTCCATTGACCAGAACGGCTCCCGCGGGTGTGTCATGCCGCCAGAAGGTGGCAGCGGCATCGTCGTCGGCCACGAGGAGCAGTAGTGGCCGCGCTGCGCTCATCTCCCCCGCGCCTGCCTGACCCGCGCGCGCCGCAGGAGTCACGCGGATCTCAGTGACAACGCCGTGGGCGTAGCCGATGAGCAGGTCGCCGGTTGCGGCGTTCCACCACGACGAAACGCCAGCGCCCGCGAGCACCCTGACGGCCGGCTCCGACGTGCAGCGCAGCACGGTCTCGCCGGTTTCCCCAGGTCGCCCAGTCAGCAGCGCGACGTCCTGACCACCGATAGGCGCGTGCGTCATCAGGTGGGAGGTGGTGTAGACGAGGCGCTGCGAGTCCATGCCGTAACCGGCCACGAGCACCTTCATGTCCTTGCCGTGCAGCTCCAGCGAACCGCTGCTCGGGAGCGTGTAGGACCCGTCCGCGGTAGCGATCGGCAGGGTGTAAGTCAGGTCCGGGGGGTGGTCGTTGCGGACGAAGTAGAAGTGCGCGCCGGTGCCGGTGTTGGCCAGGTGGTACACCTTGACCAGGGAATTTGACGCGCTCACCGCGGCCGCTGGCGTGATCTTGGTGATGTCGCGGACGCTGTGCAGGAAGTATCCCATCTGCTTCATCGCGGGGATCTTCGCCGTGAGCTGGCGCGCCTCGTCGATCGCCGCGCCGTAGTCGTAGGAGGTGTACACCACCGATGCGGGGAGCCAGCCCCACGACGTGCCACCGAAGGTCATATACACGTTCTGCAGTTTGATGCCGTTGGCCACGTTGGTCAGGTAGAAGGTCCGCTCGTAGGCTGGGCCATCGAAACCGCGTTCGTGGCCGTACCCCAGGCCGTCCCACGGCGCGCCACCCCACGTGTCGAAGTAGCCGCCGCCGAACTCGGCCGCGAAGCCTGGCGTGCCCGGGCTGGCGGACGCGCCGCCCTTGGAGCCCCCTGGCCCGTAGTAACCCCAGTCAGGCGGCGCGCCGTTGGCCGAGGGGTAGCCGTCGAAGGCGTACAGGTAGTTGCCGTCGGGCGCGGGGAAACTGCCGGGCGTCCAGAAGCCGTTGCGGCCCTTGTCATTGTGGAAGATCGGCACGGCGATGCCATCCGCGCGCGCCTTCGCATAAAGGTGAGCCATGTAGTTGACGCCAGCCGGCGAGCCGGCAAAGGTCGCGTACTCGTTCTCGATCTGGTAGAGGATCAAGGTTCCTGAGCCGTCAGTGAACTGGTGGCGCGCGAGCACGCCGTTGATCGCTGTCAGCCACTCGTCGGCATACCCCAGATACGCCGGATCGTCGGTGCGCGCCTGCCCTGCGGTATTGGTAAGCCACCCGGGGTAGCCGCCCGCATTGACCTCGGCGTTGATGTAGGGGCCCGGCCGGGCGATGACGTAAAGCCCGGCGTCCGCTGCCATGTCAAGGACCCCGTCCATGTCGCGTACGCCGGTGAAGTCGTACTCGCCTGGCGCGGCGGAGTGGTAGCTCCAGTTGAAATACATAGAGACGGCGTTGTAGCCGCTCGCCTTCATCTTCTGCAGCACGTCGAACCAGAGCGATGGGCTCGGCAGCCGGAACGGGTGGAACTCACCTGACCAGATGAACGTGCGGTTCCCGTCGATCATCAGCGAGTATGGGTCGAACGTGATCTGGTGCGACGACCCGCCGCCTGTGGCGGGTATTAGCCCGGAACCGGCGGCGAGGGCGCGGCGCGTTGCCGCGCGGGTGTGGCGGCGGCCTGGCCGCCGCCACACCCGCGGCGAGCACCGCGCCGGTCAGAAGCTTGCGGCGCCCGATCATGGCGTGCCCGCGCAGCCTCGGCGCGGCGTGCGGCAGATCGCCGTGGCCTTGCGGCAGGTCTCCGTGGCCCGGCGATATCCTCTGCGGCCAGGCGGGTCGTCAGCGGGGCGCATGATTGTCTCCACCGGCACTGGGTCTCTGCGGCACTGGGTCTCTGCGGCGCTGGGTCTCTGGCACTGGGTCTCTGGCACTGGGTCTCTCCGGCAGTGGGTCTCTGCGGCAGTGGGTCTCTGCGGCACTGGGTCTACCGGGAGATCAAACGTTCATCTTGTAACACATCTGTTAGACCGTGTCCACAGTTGAGCGATCCCGTCGGCTAAAGTCCGACGGCACCTCGCCTGCAGCCGGTGAGCAAAGCCTGCTCATCGTCGCGATCACCAACGCTTGTGCCGCCAATTTCGCGCCGCCAGGTGCGCCGGGCAAGCCACCATCACCCATCCATGGCCCATCGCCGGGGCTATTGGCCCCCATGGGCCCTTGGTGGGTCAGATCTCTAGGAAACGGCGGTCGATGAACCGGCCCTGGCTACGAGTGTGCGGGGCCTTCGCCAGCTCCTGTGCTCGCGATGGCCGCGCCGATCTCGTCCAGATCGGCGTCGGTGAGCTGCAGCGCGGCGGCGGGCAGCCAGTCCTCCACCTGGCTGGGCCGCCTTGCCCCGACGATCGCACCGCTGACGCCCGGCCACGCCAGCGCCCACGCCACGGCTACCGCGGCGACGGGCACGCCGTGGCGCCTCGCGACCGGCGCGAGCGCGTCGGCGAGCGCCAGGTTGGCCGGCAGGTCAGTGGTGAAGTTCGGGTGGGTCCGGCGCCAGTCGTCGGCCGGCAGCGCTGCCACCCTGTCAGCGGAGAACGCCCCAGTGAGCAGGCCGGACTGCATCGGCGAGTACACGATGACGCCGGTTCCGTGCGCGTGCGCCCAGGCGATGTCGGGGGCAGCAAGGCGGTTGATCGCCGAGAATGGCGGCTGCAGCGAGTCGACATGTGCGATCTTCTCCGCCTGCCGCAGCTGCGCTGCGTCATGGTTGGACAGCCCGATGGCGCGCACCTTGCCCGACGCCTTCAGTTCGGCCATCACCTGCCAGTACTCCTCGATCGGTGTCCCGTCATCGCGGGGTGGCCAGTGCACCTGGTAGAGGTCGATCCGGTCGACCCGGAGCCGGCGTAGCGAAGCCTCCGCCTCGCGCCGCACGATGGCCGGATTCATCTGGCGGCGCGTTGATGCCGCCCGGTCCGCAGGATCCCAGATCACGCCCGCCTTGGTGAATACGTAGGGACGGTCCGCGGCAGGGATGCCGTCCAGCGCGTCGGCAATGACCTCCTCGGAATGGCCAAGCCCATAGACAGCGGCGGTGTCAATCCAGTTGATCCCCGCTTCGACCGCGTGCCTGATACCCGCGATCGACTCTTTGTCGTCTTGTTGTCCCCAGGCGAATTGCCAGCCGCCACCGCCGATCGCCCATGCGCCGAACCCGACAGTGGTGATGTCCATGCCGCTGGTACCGAGCGGCCTTGTCGGCAGAACCATCATTCCTCCCATCCAGACCCGGCCGATGGGTCCGCCGCACCCCCGTGCGGTCTCGACGCCGTGACCTCAAGCAGGCTAACCCGCCACCAGGACGGCGCGCGGCGGGCGCGGCTTGAGCCGGAGGTCCTCAGCCAGCCACAGGCGCGTCCGCGCGTCACACACACACGATGGCCCATCAGGTGTCACATGTGGCACACAATGGGCCACCGTGTGCCAGGGCGCAGGGAGTTTCAGCCTGGCTGAGCAGCGTGGCCAGCTCGGCCGAGCACCGCAGAGCCGCCATGCCGGCTTCAGCCAGGCTCGGCGCCCACGGCGACCGGGCGCGCGGGATCGGTGACCCATTCCGACCAGGAGCCGACGTACAGTGCGGCTGGCAATCCTGCCAGTGCCAGCGCGAGCACTTCCTGGGCGGCGGTCACGCCTGAGCCGCAGTAAGCGCCCACGGGCGAACCCGCGCTTGCGCCGAATGAGGCGAATCGCGCCCGCAGGTCCGCCCGCCTCCTGAAGCGGCCGTCCGCGCTCACGTTGGCGGCGGCGGGTGCGCTCACCGCACCAGGGATGTGCCCGGCCACCGGGTCGACCGGTTCTACGTCACCCCGGTACCGCTCGGCCGCTCGCGCGTCGAGCAGCACGCCGGACCGGGCCACGCGGGCTGACTCGCCCGCGTCAAGCACCGCCATCCCGCCAGGTGCCGCGGTGAATTCTCCCCCGGAAATCGTGGCAGCCCCGGTACCCGCCGCCCCGGCGCGGTCGCCACGCTCTACCGGCTGGCCCGCGGCGATCCAGGCCGGGTAGCCGCCATCGAGCACCTGGACCGCTTCGTGGCCGAAGTATCGCAGCGTCCACCACGCGCGGGCCGCCGCCGTCGCGTCGGTGTCGTCGTAAACGACGACCCGCCTGCCTGCGCTCACCCCCGCACGCCGCATTACGGCCTGGAAGCTGACCACAGGCGGCAGCGGATGCCGGCCATCGGACCCGGGCGGCCCGCACAGTTCGGTGTCGAGGTCGATGAAAACCGCGCCAGGCAGATGGCCGCCGCGGTAGCCCGCCGCGCCATGTGGACCGCCGAGCCGCCAGCGCACGTCGAGCACGACAGGTCGCGACGGCGCCGACGGCACGAGCGCACAGGCCAGCGACGCCGCGTCAATCAGCGGCTGCGGGCCGATGTTCACGTGCACCGGCCCGTCAGTTCGTGCGCCCGGTCACGTGGTGCTGAGCGTGAGCAGCGGCACGTGCTGCTCATCCTGGGTCAACGAGCCATGCATGCCAACGAGCGCGGACTCTCGCGGTTCGGCCTTGGTCGCTACCACCGCCGTCGGGCCATAGGGAGCTGCGACAACATCACCGATCCGTGGCTCGAACTCGGGTACCACTTTGCCGAACCAGCCGTGCCCGATCGCATCGTCCCTTGATAGCACGCAGACGCGGTCACCGAGCAGCTCACGCCAAGCGGCGAGGACGTCACCCGCGGCACCTGGCTCTGCGTACAAATGCCGCGCTCTCGCCTCGCCGCCGAGCAGCGCCACGCCTTCGCGCAGAGCGGGGACGGCGTCCACGTCCACGCGGTCGTCATGCCCGACGTCCACCATGCCATGATCGGCTGTCACATGCAGCACAGAACCCTCGGGCATTCCCGTCGCCAGTTGCTCGGCGAGCTTGTCCACGTGGGCGAGCTCGTAACGCCAGGCGTCAGAGGCGATCCCGTGCGCGTGCCCCGTGCCGTCAAGGTGGCCGTGATACACGACCGCCAGGCTCCGGTCGCCTGCGCCAGAACGCAGCGCTTCCTGAGCCCCCGCGGCGAGCTCGCCGAGGCTGTTCGCGCCGCGGTAGCGGGCGCCGCGGGCGAAGGCGGTGGTGAACCCGCTGCCACGGAACGCGGTCGCACCCACGTAGCTGGCGTTAACCCCTGCCGCGGTGGCGCGCTGAAAGATCGTCGGCGTGGGCTGCCAGCTGACCGGGTCTACCTTAGGGTCCCAGCGCAGGGCATTGAGCAGCTTGCCCTCGCCGGGTATTGCCACCTGGTAACCGAGCATGCCGTGGGTGCCAGGCGGCTGGCCGGTGCCGAGCGAGCTCAGGCTTGTCACCGTCGTCGAGGGGAAGCCAGCCGAGATCGGCCCGCCCGTTGCGGCGAGCTCGGAAAGGAACGGCGCCGCCGCTTGGTGTTCACGTAGCAGTTCCCAGCCCAGGCCGTCGACGACGAGCAGGCACACTCGGTCAGCGCGCGGCAGGCCGAGCACGTCAGGCTCGCCGGGCACGCGTAGCGAGGCGAGCAGGGAACAGCCCAGGTCCGGCAGTGTGCCGTTGCCGTAGGGCGGTGGGTTAAGCGACATCGGCTCGTGTGTCATGCGGGGGCAATCCTCCGTCTGCCGTCTGCCGTCGTCCTGATCATCGTCCCGCCGCCGCATGCCGTGGGGCAGAGCGGCGGTGCGCGACGCGAAGGCGCGGGCGTTCGAGTGCGGGTTGCTCGTAAGTGGGGTTTGATCGCGTCGTCAGCGCTGACCTGTCAGGCGCCCAGCCTGGCGGTGGCCGAGGAAAGCGCCTCCGCGAACGCGAGCACTTGCGTGACACCATCCGCGCCGTCAGCGGCCTCGCTGACCCGGAGAGTTAGGTCGTCTGTCGTGATGGTACCTGTGTAGCCGTGGTCGGCGTCGCAGTTCTCGTCGCCGCAGTGAGCCGGCTCGAGTTCCACGTGCGACAACACGTTCCACCCGATGGTGAGCACCACCTCGGTTGGCATCGTCGCACCTGCTATATAAGAGGCAGGATCGGGCACCATGCGGGTGATCGCGACGGACTGGATCCTTGAGAACCGCACGGCCTCAGTGCTCGTCTCGGCGCTCGGCGCCTCATTCTCCTCCGCGGGATGCTCGTCGGTGTGGCTGTAAATCAGCCTGCTCGGGGTGAGCACAAGCACCGTGATGTGACGGCGCACTTCCATGGCGGGGTCGAATATGGCGTCGTGGTGCACGACGTAGGCCATGACCGGCTCGGATCCGAGCGCAGATGCGACCGCGTCGGTGACCAGGCCGGGGTAGTATCCGGTGCGCTCGATTGTCGCACGCAGGTCCTCGGCCGTAGCTCGGGTATCCCTCATGGATCCATCCTGCACTGTCAGGGGACCAGGTTTCACCTGCGCGGCCGACTACAGGCGGATCGGATGGCAGGAGCGGTACCACACTGCCGCGGTGCGCAGCCGCCGCGACGCGCGAATCAGCTGGCTCCGCGGTTCCGCGCTGCCGCAAGAACTGTCTGCGATACCCAGAGTTCTGCTGCCCGGCGCCCAGGTTTCGGCCGGCGGCACCGTCGGGTTGGCGGGCGCCCCGACCAGCGCTGTTGCCCGGTCACGGGCGCTTCAGGCTCTGCCGCCCGACTGATCCCTGCTTGCCTTGCCATCCACCGCCTGGCGCGGCCGGCTCCTGACGCGGCCGGCTCCTGACGCGGCCGGCTCCTGACGCGGCCCGCTGCTGGCGCGGCCCGCTGCTGGCGCTGCGTGCCGGGCCGCTCGCGGCGAGCGAGGGTTCGCAAAGAGGCTCTAAGCTGGTCGGACATGATCTGGGACGGCCTGAGGCTCGCGATCAGCTTGCTGTCGGTGTTCCCGTCATGGGGACGCACCGACAGCACGGTCGGCAGAAAGACCGCCGCAGCCGCGATGGCCTGGGCCCCTGCCGTCGGGCTCGGCCTCGGCGCGGCTGCGGCCGCGGTGCTGGTGGGAGCGGATCGCCTGCTGCATACCGGGCCACTGCTCGCCGCCGTGCTCGCCATCGCCACCCTCGCGCTGCTGACCCGCGGACTGCACCTGGACGGCCTTGCCGACCTCGCTGACGGCCTGGGCAGCGGCAAGCCCCCGCCGCAGGCGCTCGACATCATGAAGCGCCCGGAAATCGGGCCATTCGGCGTCGCGACACTCGTGCTCACGCTGCTGGCTCAGATCGCGGCGCTCGCCCAGGCGCAGTCTCGCGGGGCCACGGGCGCGATCGGCGCAGTCGGCTCGGCCGGCGCCGTGGGCAGCATGGCGGCGGCCGGTCGCGGCGCCGCGGCCCTCGTGGCCGCGACCGTGGCGGGCCGGCTGGCGATCACCTGGGCGTGCCGCCGGGGCGTCCCGGCCGCCCGGCCACGAGGGCTTGGCGTACTCGTCGCTGGAACGCTGCCTCCGACGGTACCCGCGCTCATCACCGCCGCCGTACTGGGCATGGCCGCGCTCTGCGGCTGGCTGTTCGCCGCTCCGTCAGATGGCTGGCTGCTGCCCGCGGGCATCATCGCAGGGCTTGCCGTTTCCTTCGCGCTGGCCAGCCATGCCGTGCGCAGGCTGGGCGGAATCACAGGTGACGTGCTGGGTGCGCTCTCCGAGATAGCCATGACCGTGTGCCTGATAGTAATTGCGGCGTGAGTACCGCGTCCCGGCGCTGGCGTATCGCCGGGTCACCATGGCCGGGTCACCATGGCCGGGTCACCATGAACCGATGCGGGGTGTGGGTGCCAAGTACCGAGTTCGGCCGTTCCGCCCAAACCTTGAGGCGGCGCTTCGGCCCCGCGGGGGCGCGCCTCCTTGGGACGCGCCCCGTAGGGCTAGCTCGCGTTCTGGACCTGACCGCGCCGCACGGCGTGACCGCTTCTTATGACGAGGTGGCTGCTCCTTACGGCGGCGTGGCCGCGCCCGCAGGCGCGGCCCGAGCGCGGCCGGATGGCGTCTGGATCCCCTGATGCTGCTGCCCACGGAAATCACGACACCGGTGCTCGTTGTGGACCAGGCACGGCTCGACCGAAATCTGCGGGACATGTCAGGTTCGGCCGCAGGGCGAGGAACGCGTCTGCGCCCGCACGCGAAGACCCACAAGACGGCGGAGATCGGGCGGCGCCAGCTCGACCTGGGTGCGGTGGGCCTGACGGTCGCGACGATCAGCGAGGCCGAGCACTTCGCAGACGCCGGCATGACCGACCTCTTCGTCGCCTATCCGGTATGGCCGTCGCCGGCGCGGCTTATCCGCATCGAGGCCCTTGCCGAGCGGACCAGGCTCCGGCTGGCGGTCGAGTCAACCGAGGCTGCGGCAGGCCTGGCCCCGCTGTCCAGGCTGCCCAGGCCGCCCGAGATCCTCATCGAGGTGGATAGCGGGCATCACCGGACCGGAGTAGGGCCGGCGCAGGCCGGCGAGGTGGCAATCGGCGTGGCGCGAGCGGGCCTTACTGTCGCGGGAGTCTTCACGTTCCCTGGTCACAGCTATGCACCTGGCGCCCGTGCGCAGGCGGCGGAGGACGAGGCTGCGGCGCTCGCCGCAGCCTCGGTAGCGCTGCGTGCGGCCGGGATCGAGGCCGTGGCCGCCAGGAGAGCGGGGCGCGGCGGTGCCGAGGACGCGGGCCGGCGCGGCGGCGCCGACAGCCCACGGCAAAGCAGCGGCGCCGGCAGCGCGGGACAACGCAGCGGCGCCGAGGACGCCGCAGGACGCGACGCCGGGCAGCAGAGCGCCCACGCCGACGACTGCACTGGCGCTGAGCGCAGCGGCGGATCGACGCCGACAGCGGCACTGCGTGCCGAGCCGCCGCTTACCGAATTGCGGCCCGGCGTGTACGTCTTCAACGACGCGCAGCAACTGGAACTCGGTGTCTGCGGCAGCGATCAGATCGCGCTCGCCGCCGCGGCCACCGTGGTGAGCCGCCACGAAGCCAGCCGGTTCGTCCTCGATGCTGGCAGCAAGGTGCTCGGCACAGACCGCCAGCAGTGGAGCACTGGATTCGGCCGGCTACTGAACTGGCCGGAGGCACGGATCGTGGCTATCTCTGAGCACCATGCGACGGTCGAGCTTCCGCCGGGCTCCGCGGCACCCGAGCTTGGCGAAGTCGTCGCGGTGGTGCCCAACCACGTCTGCACCGCGGTCAACCTCGCCGATGAACTGCTCATAGTGCGTGAGGGCAAAGTGGTGGACACCTGGCTGGTGATGGCGCGAGGGGCCAACCGCTGATGGGATCCCGCGTGTGAGCAGACCCTGCGTGGCCGCTACCGCGATCAGACCGATTCCCTTGGCTCGTTATCAGGCGCACCGTTGTCCCCCGCGCGTTGCCAGGCTCCGCCGCTCGTACCAGGCTCCGCCGCTCGTACAGGGTCCGCCGCTCGTACCAGGGTCCGCCGCTCGTTACCGGACGCGCCGTACCCCGCGCACCGCAGCGCGGCGACGGCTGATGCGCCGGCGCCAATCGCCGTCCGGATGGCCGGCCAGCGGCCCGTAGGTGCCCTGCGCTGGGCATCTGCCGCAGGGCACTAACATCGGCATGGTGAGTACGACGATCTCGAGGGCCGCGGCGACGATCTCGGCAGCGTCCACATCCCCCCGTTCGGTTGACGTCGACGCCATTGTGATCGGCGTCGTCGAAGGCGAGGACGGCCCACGTCTAGCGCCAGGCGCGGAGCAGGTGGCGGAGGCGCTCGGCGGCGAACTCGCGAGCATCCTTGCTGTGCTCGGCGCGACAGGCAAGGCAGAGGAAGTCACCAAGCTGCCGAGCGGCGGCCGGCTTAAGGCTCCCCTAATCGCCGCCGTCGGGCTGGGGTCGAAGGCCCACAAAGGCGATGATCTCCAGGGCCGCGAGGCACTCAGGCGAGCGGCGGGCGCCGCAGTGCGCGCGCTCGGTGCGAGCGCGCATCCGGGCACCGCGGACAGCAGAAGTAAGCGGCGCATCGGTTTCGCACTGCCCGCCAGGGACAACGCGGAAGCGGCAGACGTCGCGCTCGGCGCGCTGCTCGGCAGATATCAGTTCGGCAGGTACCGGACCGAGGACCGGTCACCCGAGCCCGAACTAGTCGTGCTCGTCGACGGCGACGACGCCGTCGACGGTGTCGAGCGAGCGCGGGTAATCGCGGACGCGATCGGGCTCGTGCGCGATCTAGTCAATACCGCGCCTGTGGACCTGACGCCCGGGGACCTGGCCGCGGAGGCGCAGCGGGTGGCCGAGGCGTGCGGGCTGAGCGCCGAAGTGCTCGGGGTCGAGGAACTTACCAAACACGGCTACGGCGGAATTCTGGGTGTCGGCGTGGGATCGGTCAACCCGCCGCGGCTCGTGCGCCTCGAGTACACCCACCCGGCAGCGCAGCGAACCGTGGTGCTCGCCGGAAAGGGAATTACGTTCGACTCCGGCGGGCTGTCACTCAAGCCGCCTGGCTCCATGGAGATCATGAAATCCGACATGGGCGGGGCCGCGGCGGTGCTCGGCGCCATGCAGGCAATCGCCGTGCTGCGGCCAGCCGTGCGCGTGGTCGGTTATCTGCCGCTCGCGGAGAACATGCCGAGCGGCACGGCACAGCGGCCGTCCGACGTGCTCACGATCTATGGCGGCAGAACCGTCGAAGTACTCAACACCGACGCGGAGGGCCGGCTGGTGCTCGCAGACGTCCTCGCCCGCGCCGCCGACGACGAACCGGCGTTGCTCGTCGACGTGGCCACGCTGACCGGCGCCCAGCTCGTCGCCCTGGGCGATCGCGTCAGCGCCGTGATGGCCAGTGACGACGCTGTG
The DNA here is from genome assembly GCA_963826515.1 of uncultured Actinomycetota bacterium. GTDB lineage: Bacteria > Actinomycetota > Actinomycetes > Streptosporangiales > Streptosporangiaceae > DATFVJ01. The sequence goes on along the minus strand of CAWGXI010000018.1, from coordinate 204,479 downwards.
CGCGAAGCGGTGGTGGGCGCCGCGACGCGGGCCGGAGAGACGATGTGGCCGATGCCGCTGCCCGGTGAACTGCGCAGGTCGCTCGACTCGACTGTGGCCGACATCGCGAACGTGGCGCCGGATAAGAACGCGGCCATGCTCGTCGCCGGAGTGTTCCTCCGTGAATTTGTCCCGAACGGCGTGCGCTGGGCACACCTGGACATCGCCGGCCCCTCATTCAATGCGGGCGCCGCCTACGGATACACCCCCAAAGGCGGGACAGGCGCGGCCACTCGCACGCTGATCCAGATTGCCGAGGACGTGGCGGACGGGCGGCTGTAACGGCGACAATTGACGTGGCTGGCGGCTACGCGCCGGGCACGGGCGGCCACCGGCCGGCGCCATGGGAAGGCCGCAGGGCCGTACCTGGATGACGCCCGCTGGACCGGGTACGCACCATAACGGAAACCGATAAGGAGCCCCCCGTGGTGAACAGCAACGCCTACGACGTCGTCGTCCTAGGCGGCGGCAGCGGCGGCTACGCGTGTGCGTTCCGCGCGGCAGAACTCGGCATGCGCGTTGCCCTCATCGAGAGGGACAAGGTCGGCGGCACGTGCCTGCACCGCGGCTGCATTCCGACCAAGGCTCTCCTGCACGCCGCCGAGATCGCTGACCAGGCGAGGGAGAGCGAGCACTTTGGCATCAAGGCCACGTTCGACAGCGTGGACATGCCGGGCGTGAACGCCTACAAGGACAGGGTCGTCACCAGGCTATGGAAGGGGCTGCAGAGCCTCGTCCGCAGCCACGGCATCGACTTCGTCCAAGGCGAAGGACTGCTCGTTTCGCCGACTCAGGTCCGAGTCGGCGACACCGTGTACGAGGGTACGCAGGTGGTGCTTGCGACTGGATCCCAGGCGAAGAGCCTGCCGGGAGTTGAACTCGACGGCGAACGCGTGATCACCAGCGACGAGGCGCTGGTGCTTGAACGGGTGCCCCAGTCGGTTGTCATTCTCGGCGGCGGTGTCATCGGGGCGGAGTTCGCGAGTGTCTGGCGGTCCTTCGGAGCGGAGGTGACGATCGTCGAGATGCTGCCGCACCTCGTGCCGGCAGAGGAGGAATCGAGTTCGAAGCTGCTCGAACGGGCGTTCAGGCGGCGCGGCATTTCCTACGAACTAGGCACGAGATTCGAGAGCGCCAAGACCTCGGGCAACGGCGTGACGGTGGCTCTCGAGGGCGGCAAGACGATCGACGCGGAACTGCTCCTCGTCGCTGTCGGCCGCGGTCCCGTCTCCGCCGGGCTCGGCTACGAAGAGGCCGGCTTGATACTGGAGCGCGGTTTCGTCAAGGTCGACGCGCTTTGCAGGACGAACATCCCGACGATCTCTGCGGTCGGCGATCTCATCGCTACCCCGCAACTCGCGCACGTCGGCTTCGCCGAAGGGATCATGGTCTCCGAGCGGCTTGGCGGGCTCAATCCCGCGCCGATCGACTACGACGGCGTGCCGCGCGTCACCTACAGCGAACCGGAAGTGGCTTCGGTTGGCATCACGTCGGCCATGGCGGCGCAGCGGGGCATCGAGGTGGAGGAATTCACCTACGATCTGGCCGGCAACGGCAGGAGCCAGATCCTGCAGACGCGGGGCGCGGCGAAGGTTATCGCGACGGCAGGCGGCGGCCCCGTGGTCGGCGTTCACCTCGTCGGCAGCCGGGTCGGCGAGCTGATCGCAGAGGGTCAGCTGATCTACAACTGGGAGGCACTGCCCACCGAGGTCGCCCAGCTCATTCATCCGCACCCGACGCAGTCCGAGGCAATTGGCGAGGCGCATCTGGCGCTCGCAGGCAAGCCGTTGCACGTGCATGGGTAGGGCGGGGCTATTAGTGCGGCTATCGGGCACGGCCGCCTGCGTGCGGAGCCAGACTAAGAACCAGGCTGAAAAGCGGTGCGAGCAGAACGAGCGCCGCGACTAAAAATCGTTTGTCAAAGGAGTCGCTGAAAGCCATGTCGGTCTCGGTAAGAATGCCTCAGCTCGGTGAGAGCGTCACGGAGGGAACCGTCACGCGCTGGCTGAAGAAGGAGGGCGACCTCGTCAACGCGGACGAGCCTTTGCTCGAGGTCTCGACCGACAAGGTGGACACGGAGATACCTTCCCCCGCCTCAGGCGTGCTGCGAGGGATTGCGGTCGGTGAGGAAGAGACGGTCGAGGTGGGCGCCGAACTCGCAGTGATCGACGAGCAAGGCACGCAACCGGCAGATGCCGGCTCCTACGCCGCGGCATCTGTTGACGCACAGCCTATTGAGGCACAGCCTATTGACGCACAGCCTGCCCATGGGCAGCCGCCGGATGGGCAGTCGTCGGACGGGCAGCCTGCTGCCCCGTCGGCGGCCCAGCCGCGGCAGGAGCAGTATCCGCGGCCGACCGCGGTGCCGCCCCTTGCTGATGCACCAGCCGCGCAAAGACCCCCCGAGGTGGCGCACCAAGACCAGGCGCAGTCCGCCCAGGGGTCGCCCGCGGACACGTCGCCGACGGCCTGGCCCGCGCACGAAGCGCCTGCGGGTGGCGCAAGGACTGGCGAAGCCGCGGAACCTGCCGGCGTCGACAGCCAGGCAGGCGCGCCGTCATGGGCGACCGCGGCAGAGGCGCCCCCGGCCGCCCGGTCAGGGCCCACCACCGGCCCGCCGGCCCGTCCCATGGCGGAGCAGCCGTACGCTCCGCCGACGCCACTTCCTGGCGCTGGGGAAGGTCCCTACATCACCCCGCTGGTTCGTAAGCTCGCGGCGGAGCACGGTGTTGACCTCGGATCGGTGGAAGGCACCGGCGTCGGCGGCCGGATCCGCAAGCAGGACGTGGTCAAGGCGGCGCGTGCGAAGCGCGGCCCACAGCCGGCCGGGCCGGCATCCACCTCAGGTGCGGCGTCGGCGCACGCGGCGCCCGAACCAGCGAGTGCCACTCCCCCGGCAGGGACGGGCCGCCCAGCCGGGCCCGTCCCCTCTGCGCCCGCGGCAGGCCAGGCCGCCGCGCAACAGCCCGCCGCGCAACAGCCCGCCGCGCAACAGCCCGCCGCGCAACAGCCAGTGGCGCAACAGCCCGGTGGGGCCGCACCGACGGCCGGGGCACCGGCCGCGCCTGCGGCCCCCCGACCGCGTCGGGCGCACGGCCGGCCGTCGAGCCGTCGCCGCTGCGCGGCACGACTGAACGGATGTCGCGGCTCCGTCAGGTGATCGCGCAGCGGATGGTCGATTCGCTGCACACCTCCGCACAGCTCACCACCGTTATCGAGGCCGACGTCACGAAGATCGCCCGGCTCCGCGAGCGGGCGAAGGCCGACTTCGAGAAGCGGGAAGGCGTCAAGCTGTCCTTCCTGCCGTTCTTCGCACTCGCCACGCTCGAAGCTCTCAAGATGCACCCCAAACTCAACGCGTTGATCGACACGGAGCGGGGTGAGGTCACCTACTACGACGTGGAGCACCTCGGGATCGCGGTCGACACCGAGCGCGGCTTGCTCGTACCCGTGATCCGCAACGCCGGCGACCTCAACATCGGCGGGCTCGCCCGCAAGATCGACGATCTCGCCCGCCGCACCCGGTCCGGCCAGGTCAGCCCGGACGAGTTGAGCGGCGGTACATTCACGCTCACCAACACGGGCAGCCGAGGCGCGATCTTCGACACGCCGATTATCAACCAGCCTCAGGTCGCGATCCTCGGCACCGGCGCGGTCGTGAAGCGCCCAGTCGTGCTCGACGACCCCGATCTCGGTGAGGTGATCGCTGTTCGCTCCATCGTCCACCTGGCCCTCACCTACGACCACCGGCTCGTCGACGGTGCCGACGCGGCGCGGTTCCTCGCGACCGTTCAGGTCCGCCTGGAGGAGGGTACGTTCGAGGCTGAGCTTGGGCTCTAGTGGTCTGTCAGAGGCGTCCTTTGAGTGAACGGCGTCCAGGTGGGCGCATCGCAAGGCGGAGGAGGATCGCGTAGCTGGTGCTACGCGCGACGACGACAACGCCGCGAGGTGCCCACATGGGCGTTGTCGTGGACCACAGAGCCGAAGAAGACTCCTCTGATCTGACAGACCACTAGGGTATGTCCCGTGGATCTTGGTGGATGCGGGCGGCGATCCAGGCGGCGATCGGCAAGGCCCTGCTTGTTCTCGAGGAGCCGATAGTGGAGCTATCGGCGACGACGACAGTGCCGTCCACGACAGTGCCGTCCACGACCGTGCCGTCCACGACCGTGCCGTCCGCGACCCCGGTCGCCCGCTGGGCACCGGTCCGCGCCGCCAAAGATCCACGGGACTAAGCCCTAGCTAGGGGAGACCACGGGGGAGGCTCGCAGGTGAGGATTGCGATTACTGGCTCGTCAGGGCTGATCGGCACCGCGCTGGCACGTCACCTGATGGGCAGCGGCCACGAGGTAATGCGGCTGGTCCGCCGGCCACCGAAGGCGGTGGACGAGGTCCAGTGGAACCCGCGAGCCGGCGCAGGCAGCACGGGCGGCACAGGCAGCACGGGCAGCACGGGCAGCACGGGCAGCACGGGCAGCACGGGCAGCACGGCCGTGCCGCCCCAGTCGGCCTTGACGGCCCTTGAGAGGGTCGATGCCGTCGTTAACCTGGCCGGCGCACCGATCGCAAGCAGCCGGTGGACGGACGCGAGAAAGCAAGAGATCCGGGCCAGCAGGGTGGACGGGACGCAGGCGCTCGCCGCGCTGCTAGCTGGACTGCGTCGGCGCCCAGCCGTGCTGCTGTCCGGTTCGGCGGTGGGCTGGTACGGCGATACCGGCGATCGCGCCGTGACCGAGTCGGCGCCTTCCGGCGATGGATTTCTGCCCGGCGTCGTTCGGGACTGGGAAGCGGCAACCGGTGCGGCAGAGCAGGCAGGAATCCGGGTTGCGCACCTGCGGACCGGCATCGTTCTGGCCAGCGGCGGAGGGATACTGGGCAGGCTGGTGCCATTGTTCCGGCTAGGGCTAGGCGCGAGGCTCGGGTCAGGTTCCCAGTACATGAGCTGGATCGCGCTCGCCGATGTGGTGGGCGCGATCAGTTTCCTGCTCGAGAAACCCGGTGTCGCTGGCCCGGTCAATCTCACGACGCCGCAGCCGGTAACGAATGCCAAGTTCACCGCGGCACTCGCCGCGGCGCTCGGCCGCCCGGCAATACTGCACGTCCCCTCGCCCGTTCTCAGCCTCGCGCTTGGCGAGGCCGCGGGCGAACTGCTGACGAGCGCCCGGATCCTGCCCGGGCAGCTCACCGACGCCGGCTACGAGTTCAAATACGCCGACATAGACAGCGCCATTACCGGCGAACTTCGGTCACCCTGAGCCGCCAGGCGGCCGGTTCCGCGTGGCGGTCACCCCCGCTCCAGTGCGGTGCCAAGCAGCCCGAGCGGCGGAGCCCCGAGTTCAAGCAGAGCGCCGTGGAAACGGCGCAGGCTGAAACCAGCGCCCCACTGCGAGCGCGCACGGTCCCTCAGCGCCATAATGATCAGTTTGCCCCAGGTGTACCGGCCGTATGACGGATCGAAGCTGGCCCGCTGCGCCTCGGCGAGGGCCGCCCGCCCGGCGAGCTGCGTATCGGCCTCGAAGCGCCGCGCCGCCTCGGCCACGGTCATTCCGGCGGTATGCACGCCAATCGCGCACGCCAGCCGGGTGACCCGGACGAGCGCCTCAAGCCACACCCCGACAGCAAACCTCGGGTCGCCAGCACAGAACCCCTCCTCGACGCAGACCTCCTCCGCGTAGTGCGCCCAGCCCTCCACGAAAGCGGGTGACTGCAAAATCCGCCGGATAGCGCTTGGCGCCCGCCGCAGGGCACGTCCGTGTGAGAAATGACCAGGAGCGACCTCGTGCACGGTGATCGTGGGCAGCGTCGTTGTGCTGAAGACCTCGAGCCACTCCTCGATCTGCCGCGGCGGCCAGGAAGGATCGGGCGGGGTGATGTGATACCACGATGGGCTCTCGGGCTCACCGGGCGCGGTCGCGGCCATCATCGCCATCCCCCAGCGGCGCGACGCCGGCGCGGGACCCACCAGGCACTCGCCGTCGTGATACGGCACCAGATCATGATCACGGGTGAACTCGATCGCGAGCTTGGTCCAGTACCGCGCCGCCTCGAACACGCCGTCGCTGCCGGGATGGTCACGGGCGAGCTCACGCGCCAGCTCAAGGGGTTTGCGTGACGGGTCGATCCTGGCGCAGCTTTCAGCGAGGAGAGCGTGGAGCCTGTCGCGTTCGGCGTCCGCCTGCCCCGCGAGCTTCCCGATATCGACGTTGATGGCCTCGCCGCTGCCCATCAGCGCGGCAAGCCCGCCGCCGAGCGCTGTCGGCGCACTCGAGTGCTCCGCCGCGTGCTCCAGGTGCCCGATGAGCCGTTCCTGGGCCGCGACCGCACCGGTACGAAGCACCACGTCCAGGTGGGCGGGAATGCCGTCTGCCAATGCGCGCGCCACCGGCACCAGCGCTCCGGCCACTTCCGCGCTGACCTGATCAAGTGCCGCGACGGCCGCGTCCACGGCCTGCGGCCAGCCGCGCAGGTGCGCGGCCCGCGCATCGTCGCGTTCGGCCTCCGGCGCGTAGGCACGGTCGTAGCAAGCTAGCTCCAGCGCGCTCAAGTGCGGCAAGGGATTGCTGCGGTGCAGCTTGAGGTCGGCGAAGCTCACCCGCAGGTATCGCTCGAATGCGGCGAGATGCGCCTCGTCGTGCGGGTCGGACTCGCCGGCCCGCGCGGCGGCTCCGTCCAGCCGGGCCAGGCCCTGCTGGACGCCGTCCGGAGACAGGTCCTGAATCTGGCCGTCGTATTCGTGGCGCCCTGCTTGCTCACGGACCTCCGCGATGCTCAGATCACACACGGCCCGCAGCCGGGGGTTCAGCTCATCCATTGTGAGCCTGTCCGGTTCAACTGCATCCCGGGTTACCTCCTCGCAGCACTGACCGTGGCGGCTGGTCTATCAGCGAACATAGCGCCATTGCGGCGGCCTTCAACCTGTTCAACATCCGAGCGCTAAACGGCCGGCCAGTTGGGTGAAACCGGCCAGGCCTACGGTTGGGTGACACCGGCCAGGCCTACGGGCGGATACTGCGGGTTATGGCGCGGCCACGGTGGCCAGATCGTGCGCTCGACGCTGCGGTGGGTCGTCCTGCCCTGACCCGCGGGCTGGCACCGGCGCCACGCCGCGAGGTGCTGAAGCGCCGTAGCGATCACGGGCCCACGGGGCGGACTGCCATCGGGTGTGCACGGCTTCATGATTGTTTCGCTTCCCGCGCGGCGGCCGGCTGGCCGTCAGATGTCCTCAACCACGCCATGATCCGCATCTGTGTTAACTTTCCGGCGCTATGCGCGGGTTACTTAACACAAGAACGGATCATGACTGCAGACTGGCGGATCGGGTTGGCCCTGTGGGTCCGCCCGGGCGCCGGCCGCGCCGCCCGGCCGATTGCCTGGCCCGGTCGGCTGCCGGGCAGCGCCACCCGGCCGCGCCGCCCGGCCGACTGCCTGGCCCGGTCGACTGCCTGGGCCGGCCCGCCTGGCCCGCTTGGCCAGCCCGGCTCGCCCGTCCCGTCCGGCTCGCCCGTCCCGGCCGGCTGCCTGCCCCGGCCCGGCCCGCCCGGCCCTGCTGCCTGCCCCGACCCGCGCGACGTGAAGCTGGTCACCGCGCGATTGTTGGCCGCACCCGGTGCTGGCCGGCAAGGGTATTCGCTGACCGCGCAGCGGCGCGGCGGGCCGGCGGGTCGCGCCGGCCGCGGCCTGCCACGGCCGTGCGGCGGCCGCGCGGGGCTACGCTAGCAGGGTGGAAACTGCGGCAGATCTCGTCTTCGCGCAGCTTGGACCCGGTTCGCAGGAAGTGCCCTACCTGGCTGGCTGGGAACTGCAGCGGCGGCTGCACGAGCAGCGGGTTGGCGATCAGATCCCGGACAGTTGCCTGCTGCTTGAGCACGAACCCGTCTACACGGCCGGCAAGCGCACCGGAGTCCTCGACAGGCCCATCGGTGACCCGGGAGCGCCGGTAATCGACGTCGACCGCGGCGGGAAGATCACCTGGCACGGACCCGGGCAGCTTGTCGGATACCCGATCATCAGGCTGCCCGACCCGATCGACGTCGTCGCACACGTGCGGGCCATCGAAGAGGCGCTGATCCGGGCGTGCGCGGAGTTCGGCGTGGTCACAGGAAGGGTCGACGGACGCAGCGGCGTCTGGGTGACCGGCACGGCCGCCGCCGACAGGAAGGCCGTGACCGGCACGGCCGCCGCGCCCGGCAGGAAGGCCGTGACCGGCACGGCGGCCGCGCCGGACGGGAATGCTGCGCCGGATCGTAAGGTGGCGGCGATCGGCATCCGCGTCGCGCGCGGCGTGACCATGCATGGCTTCGCACTCAACTGCGACTGCGACCTCTCCTGGTTCGATCGCATCGTCCCCTGCGGCATCCGTGATGCGCAGGTGACCACGCTGTCCGCGGAGGCCGGGCGGACCCTCGGCGTCACCGACGTGATCCCGGTCGTGCAGCGGCATCTGGCCGCCGCGCTCGGCGCCTCGGGCTGGCGCGTGGTGCAGGGCACGGACACGCTGCTCGCGCCGGCGCTCGCCGCGGCGCCACCCCTCGCGACCACATAGGCTGATCAGGTGGTTGTCGCACCCGAGGGACGCCGGCTGCTCCGGATGGAAACGAGGAACAGCCAGACTCCGATCGAGAAGAAGCCGCCGTGGATCAAGACCCGGCTGCGCACGGGCCCCGAGTACATGGCACTGAAGGATCTCGTCCGCCGTGAGGGCCTGCACACTGTGTGCGAGGAAGCCGGCTGCCCGAACATCTTCGAGTGCTGGGAGGACCGCGAGGCGACGTTCCTGATCGGCGGAGACCAGTGCACCAGGCGCTGCGACTTCTGCCAGATCGACACGGGCAAGCCCGCGCCGCTCGACACGGGCGAGCCGCGCCGGGTCGCGGGATCGGTCGCGTCGATGGGGCTGCGGTATGCCACGGTGACCGGCGTCGCCCGCGACGACCTGGCCGACGGCGGCGCCTGGCTCTACGCGGAAACCTGCAGGCAGGTTCACGCTGCCGTGGCAGGCTGCGGCGTCGAGCTTCTCATTCCAGACTTCAATGCGTATCCAGAACGGCTGACGCACGTGTTCTCCTCGCGTCCAGAGGTTCTCGCGCACAACATCGAAACCGTTCCGCGCATCTTCAAGCGGATCCGGCCGGCATTCCGCTACGAGCGATCACTCGAGGTGCTCAGGCGTGCCCGTGCCGCTGGCCTGGTGACAAAGTCGAACCTGATCCTTGGCCTCGGCGAGGAAACCGGCGAGATCCGCCAGGCAATGGCCGACCTGCGGGCGGCAGGCTGCGACCTGCTGACCATTACCCAATACCTGCGGCCGTCGCTGCGGCACCACCCGGTGGAGCGGTGGGTGACCCCCGAGGAGTTCGCGGAGCTGCGCGAGGACGCGCTCGCGCTCGGGTTCGCCGGAGTGATGTCCGGGCCGCTCGTACGTTCCTCCTACCGTGCCGGGCGGCTGTACAAGGAGGCCATCGCACAGCGCGGCGGCGCGGGGGCCGCCGCCGATCGCAGCGGTGCGGGCGCGGGATCATTGACCCGTCCTGCGGATGCCATTTCGCCTTGACCCCGCGGCCTCGTATCCTGCCGTCCATGGCCAAGAAGCCCGCTGATGCCAGCACACGCAAGAGCGCCGGAGGCGACCCATCCAAGCCAGGCCGGATCGCGCAGATCCGGATGGTCGCGAAGATCGTCAGGGAGGCCAATCCACGCGCCTTGCCGATCATCGCTCTGGTCGCGATTGGCATCATCGCGGTATTCGTCGTTGTCGGCCTGCTGACCGGGCTTGCGTCGTTCCTCATCCCGTTCGGCGTGCTCGCCGGGATCCTGGCCGGCGTGATCATGTTCGGCCGGTTCGCGCAATCCGCGCAATTCGCCCAGCTCGAGGGACAACCTGGCGCCGCCGCCGCCATACTGCAGACGCTCCGAGGAAAGTGGACGGTCACCCCGGCCGTCACGGGCAACAGGAACATGGACGTGGTGCACCGCGTGGTCGGCAGGGCGGGCGTCGTGCTGGTCGGCGAAGGTAACCCAGGCGGGTTGTCGAGCCTGCTCGCGGCGGAGAAGAAGCGCATCTCACGGGTTGCCTACGACGTGCCGATCTACGACTTCCAGGTGGGCAACGCGGAGGGCCAGCTGCCGATAAGGAAACTGCAGCAGCGCGTGATGAAACTGCCGCGCAACCTGAAAGGCGGCCAGGTCGCAGAGCTGAACTACCGGCTCAAGGCGCTGCCGCAGACACTGCAGGCCCCCCGCGGCCCGCTGCCCAGGGGCGCCAGGCTACCGAAGGGCCCGAAGCCAAAAATACGCTGATCCGCTCTGCCGGTCAGGCCTTGACGACTCTGCCGGTCAGGCCTTGACGACTCTGCCGGTCAGGCCTTGACGACTCTGCCGGTCAGGCCTTGACGACGACCGTGTTTGCCGCGCGGTCGTGCAGCCCGCGGGTGTCGCGGTCGAACACGACCGCGGGAATCACCGCGAGCAGCAGTGCCGTCCGTACCAGGGCCCATCCGAACCCGACCGGCCTGCCATCAAGGCGTACGACACGCAGGCCGATCAGCCGCTTGCCTACCGTGAACCCGGTCAGCGCCGTCAGCAGGTACACCTCCGCGGCGAAGATCGCATAGGTCCACCACTGCGAATGCAGCAAGGTCAGGGCGATGACGCTGCACAGTGCCCAGTCGATGAACAGGGCCAAGAACCGCGGGCCGTAGCCGGCGACAGCACCACTGCCGAGCTCCGGCAGCCCGAGCCGCGCACCCGGGTAGTCATTTCCGGCTCCGGCCTGGCCTGCGCCCGTCAGCCAGGACCCGGCCCAACGTCGTTCCGACACGCACCCACGGTATCCGAGCGCCGGATGGCCGCCACCGGCGGCGGCCTGCATACTCCCGGTCACGGCATTGCCAAGTGGTGGTCTCCTGCCGTAACACACGTGAAACACTCGGGACACGGCATGGAAACCGCTAACGAATAGCGTCCAAGTCGCGGCACTGCGGCCACGGGCTTACATATCAGCGCGGGTTTTCGAGGGAGGGCGGATGTTCACAAGCGCCGACGAGGTACTTGAATTCATATCGGCCGAGCAGGTGCAGTTCATCGACGTCAGGTTCTGCGACCTGCCGGGAATCATGCAGCACTTCACTGTGCCCGCCGAGTCGTTCGACGCCAAGGTCTTCAACGAAGGCCTGATGTTCGACGGTTCCTCGATCCGCGGCTTCCAGCAGATCCACGAATCCGACATGCTGCTGCTGCCCGACCCGACGACCGCGTACCTTGACCCGTTCCGCGAGCACAAGACGCTGAACCTGACCTTCTTCGTGCACGATCCGCTGACCAGCGAGCCCTACAGCCGCGACCCGCGCAACATCGCCCGTAAGGTCCAGGACTACGTGCGCGGCACCGGAATCGCTGACACCGTCTACTTCGGACCCGAAGCGGAGTTCTACATCTTCGACTCGGCCCGCTTCGAGACGAGCCCCTCGGCCGGCTACTACTTCCTCGACTCGATCGAAGGCGCCTGGAACACCGGCCGCGAGGAGGCCGGTGGCAACCTCGCTTACAAGCCGCGGTACAAGGGCGGCTACTTCCCCGTCTCTCCGATGGACCACTACAGCGACCTGCGCTCCGCGATGGTCCGTGGCCTCATCGACTGCGGCGTCGAAGTGGAAATGCATCACCACGAGGTGGGCACCGCGGGTCAGGCCGAGATCGATATGCGGTTCGACGAACTGCTCAAGATGGCCGACAAGCTGATGACCTACAAGTACGTGCTGAAGAACGTCGCCCGCCAGCGTGGCAAGACGGTCACCTTCATGCCCAAGCCGCTGTTCGATGACAACGGCTCAGGCATGCACTGTCACCAGAGCCTGTGGAAGGACGGGACGCCGCTGTTCTACGACGAGGTCGGTTATGCCGGGCTGTCGGACATCGGGCGGTACTACATCGGCGGCCTGCTCAAGCACGCGCCATCGCTGCTCGCCTTCACCAATCCCACGACGAACTCCTACCACCGGCTGGTGCCTGGCTTCGAGGCGCCGGTCAACCTCGTGTACTCGCAGCGGAACCGGTCGGCGTGTGTTCGCATCCCGATCACCGGCAGCAACCCCAAGGCCAAGCGGGCCGAATTCCGGGTTCCCGACCCGTCCTGCAACCCGTACATCGCGTTCTCGGCAATGGTCATGGCGGGCATCGACGGAATCAAGAACAAGGTCGAGCCGCCGGAGCCGCTGGATAAGGACCTGTACGAACTGCCGCCGGACGAGGCGAAGGCGGTGCCCCAGGTACCCGGTTCGCTCGAGCAGGTGCTCGACACGCTCGAGGCCGACCATGAGTACCTGCTCGAAGGCGGCGTATTCACAGGCGACTTGATCGAGACTTGGATCGACTTCAAGCGGGCGAACGAGCTCGACCCGATGCGGCTCCGCCCGCACCCACACGAATTCGAGCTCTACTTCGACTGCTAGCGAGGTCAGTGCCGCTGAGCTGCGGCTACCTTAGCGGGCATCCTGCTGGTTCAGGCCCTGTTCCGTCCGGCGGGTGACGAACAGCGCCTGGATCGTGGCGGTGGAGTCGCGGAGTTCGTGCCGGGCGACGTGGGCGAAGATCTCGAAGATCCGGTCGGCGGACGGGGCGGCGCAGCCGCGCAGCTCAGGGTAGATCGGGATCCTGGTGATCTCGGCGGTCTTCATCGCTGCGCGGATCTGCCGTTCGATCAGCGCGCTGATCAGCAGCGCGATGAAGTGGCACAGGAAGATCGCCTCGATGCGCGGGATGGTCTTGATCCAGATCGGCGCGGCTTCCACGGGGCGCTCGTCCAGGTCTTCGAACCCAAACTCACCGAGCTGCAACTCCAGATCCTGGCGTTGCTCGACCTTCCCGCCACCGCCTACACGAAGATCACTGAGCCCTGGCCCGCCGCCCGCTAACCCCAAAGAGAAACTGGCGCGAGTGCGGGTGCGGCCGCCTGACTTGTGACTGGCGCTGGAGCTGGTCGATTACCAGAGCGGCAAGCGAGCGGGTCGGGGCCGCTGGTGATCGCTTCGTCGAGCTGGCGGTCGATGCCCAGCTGTTTGAGGGTGGCGTCCAGCCCGCGGAACGCCTCGGCTTGCCACTAGTCGCTGACCGGCGGGTGCTCATCGCGGTCTGCTGGTTGATGATCAGGTAGGGGTTGGCGGCGATGCTGCGCGCCTGTTCCAGCTCGGGGCTGGTGCTCGCCGAGGCGGCCCATGGTCGCGGCGCCGGGGCATCACCGCCTGCGCGGCGGCGGCCGGGCCTGCGTGGGCGTCGTCGCTGGGGCGTGCGGCCGGGACGGGCTCGGGGATCAGCAGCTCGCTGCCCTTCCAGATGCCTCTGCTGGCCGCGGCCAGACGAAGATTCCACTTCATGATCGCCTTCCCCCTTCCAGCGCGCCGGGCCGGCATCCGGCGGCCCCGCAGACGGCCGCCGCATACGTACTGGCCGTGATAAAAGCGCGCGACCCGGCGCATCCGCATCCTCGGCGTCACGCCGCATCCCGCTGGGGCGTGGACCGCCCAGCAGGCCCGCAACCTCCGCATGGACCTCGGCGACCAGGCAGGCCGCGTCAAGTTCATGATCCGCGATCGCGGACCGAACTTCACCGCCACGTTCGACGCGGTCCTGGCCGGCGCTGGCATCGGCACCGTGTTCTGCAACGTGCAGACGCCCCGCATGAACGCGATCATGGAACGCTGGATCGGGGGGATGCCGCCGCGAGCTCCTGGACCGCACCCTCGTGCGCAGCGTCATGAACCCCGATCCTGCCAGCAGCCAGACCTAACGGTACAGCGACCTGCAGGTCAGCGGCCTACGTCCTATCTGACTGCGCAGGTTTCGATGGCTGCGGCTGGCGGTGCCGGGGCGGGCGCGCCGGCCGGGCCCGTGTTGGCATGTATCTGCGGCGGGGTTTGCGCCTCTGATTCAGCAAGGGGCTGAGTTTCACCAGCAGCGGAGAAGAAGATCGGCCCAGTCGGCGAAGAACTCTAGGAGGTGGGCGATGTCCGAGGTAAATGCGCTTCCGATCGAAGCCCCGAATCTCTTCACCCTCAGCGGCGGCGGCCTCACTGTGAGCCTGGCGCTCAGTGGCTTCGACGGGAAGCCGCACTTCAGCTATCAGGATGCCCACCAATCACAGAGTTTCAGTGGCGAGGAGATCACCCTCGAGGAAACCACACTCGGCACCCTGGCCAGCGTGACGATCGTCAGGACCGTAGACGCCGGCGACACTACATTTACGCTGCTGGTGCCGAGGGTCAACCTCCTCGGCGCCACCAGTCACGTCATCCACACGGTCGGTATCACCACCATGCACCGGACGACGATAGCCGGGCTGGGGCACGGGCAGCTGACCAGCTACCATGTCACGCGGCTATTCGGATCTGCCGCCCAGGTGCAATTCTAGTCGCGAAATCATAAAGCCCGATCGTGGGGCTCAACGCACATTGTCCATCCGGCGCCTACCACCCAAGACAAGTGCGCCGACGGCTCGGCGGCCGGAACCGTCTGATTGGCCGTCGGCCACGCGGTTGCCTGGCGCCGCCGAAGTTGACGCCCAATCGATCGGCGGCCCGCTACGTGGCAAGAGGCGGTTGTGCGCGGCGGCCCCGGGGCCACCTGTGGTGCGGAGGTTCGCTGCGGGCCTGGTAGCTGGTGCGCGCTGGTGTGGCGGGTGGGTTCCAGCGCATGCCGGTGACCGGCCCGGGTTGTGTGCAACTCTGGGCCCGCAGCAACGGCTGCGGTTGCTGGCCGGGCGTGTGGACAGCGGGATGGGTGATGGTTATCCGGGGTGTCCAGGTTCACTACCGAGCCCGCCGGCAGTAGGAGTTGCACGGTGCGCCCGGCCCCGGATCTCAGCGGGCGCGAGCAGCGTGCGGACCCTTGACAACAGCACTGTCAGCGGGCCTGCCGCCCCGGCGCCGCCGTCCGGCCATAGAGCGTCAAGCAACACCGTCCGCTCCACCTGTTGGGCACGATGAGCAGCGAGGTAAGCGACCAGCAGCCGGCCCTGCCGGCCGGGAAGCCGCGGCTCGATCGGCTGCCCGTCAACCACGACGGCAAATCGCCCGCACAGCTGAATCCGGACCATGCCCCGCAACGCTCGTTTCAACGTTTCGACAACCTTTCGGCCAAGATAGCGACAACGACCGGACCGGACAATCGTCGGCAGAAAGGGCAGCCGATGGCCAGCCAGGTGACCTGCGAATGCGGGTACGTCATTCGCGACGACAGCGAGGACCGGGTGGTGGCGCTTACCCGCAGCCACATCAGTACCGATCACCCCGCGTTGCTCGACATGGCAACCCCGGAGATGATCCGGACCTGGATCGAGATCACCCCGTAGCGGCAGTCATCGGCTCGCCACCGGCACGCGCCGGCCATACCCGGCGCCCGACGTGGGGAGACCACGATGGCCATCGACGAAGACAAGCTCAACAACCTGCCCGGCCGGTTCGTCACCGACCTGGGTGCTGCGATGCACGCCGGCGAATGTCTTGCCTTGGCGACGAACCCGTTCGGCGCTTGAGGCGGGCACGACGTTGGGAGGGCGCGGCAGCACCCGTATCCGGCCGCGATGACCAACCCCTGCCGTCGCCGGGAGTCACGTCGATGATCGCCACCTGCGGGCGGAGCGCGCCTGCGACCGCGATCGCCTGATGCCGGCTGGCACCGGTCGCCGACGGGGCTCCTGTGGCCGGCCTTGCTCTTCAAGGCGTGCGCGACGTCATTTCGTGACGATAGCGCGCAGGATGTTCAGCTTTCCGACCCGGCGGCTGGGAAGGGTGGCTGCGGCCCCATGGCGGCGCCGAGGATCTGGCAGGGGTGTCATCGCTGCGCTTTAGCGCCGACGGGCTTGTCGTGGAAGAGCGCGACTTCTGGGCCCAGGGCTGGTCGATGCACACGTTCCTACAGCCCCGTCCTCCTATAGGCGCCCGCCCACCTCGCGGCCAGAGCGGATCTTCCATCCGCCATCCAAGGCCGTACATGTATGCAGGAGGTCAAAGCCTGCGGCCCGCACGCGGGTAATGGTCGGTGAGATCGGCGCAGCCCTGGGCGCGCGCCGACTCGTCGTTCCTTATCGTCGGCGGCCAAGATAACTTCTTGTCGGGCCCCGGCCCTGAAGCCGACGCACCCAGCCGCGTCCGTCCAGGTCGCAGCATGATCCGTTGGTGGGTAAGAGGATAGCGCCGCAAATTAGTGCGGTGCCGCGCCACCTCGGCAGTGTCTGGAACTCCCCCAGCTTCAGCATGGCGTCGCTTTCGCACACGGCCAGATACGACAGAGCCGTTCGTGTGGAGAAGCCAGGACAAAGGATCAAGCGGTTGGCCGCTGCTTGACCGGAGCGGACGGCGTAATACGATCATCGGCCGGGTGAAGCGTACTTCGCCGCATTGCCCACGCCTATGGGCGGGACTCATCCCGCCGCGATGCGGCAGGACCCCCTCCCCGCGGTGACGCACGAGCTCATCGACGCAGAGGACATCGCCGCCCTCAAGGGCCAGATCCTCGCCTCGGGCCTGCCGTTGCCCCAGCTCGTGTCCACCGCGTGGGCGTCGGCCTCGTCCTTCCGTGGCAGCGACAAGCGTGGCGGCGCCAACGGTGCGCGCATCCGGCCCGA
Source organism: uncultured Actinomycetota bacterium (assembly GCA_963826515.1). Classification (GTDB taxonomy): domain Bacteria; phylum Actinomycetota; class Actinomycetes; order Streptosporangiales; family Streptosporangiaceae; genus DATFVJ01. Next base: position 187,825 of record CAWGXI010000018.1, on the reverse strand, counting down.
GCCGCAGAACGGCTGGGAGGTCAACAACCACGACCAGCCGCGCGGACACGTCGCAGAAGCAGACCGACGTGGAGTCGTTCGCCGTGCTCGAGCCGGCCGCCGACGGGTTCCGCAACTACCTCGGGAAGGGCAACCGGCTGCCGGCCGAGTACCTGCTGATCGACCGGGCGAACCTGCTGACCCTGAGCGCCCCCGAGATGACGGTCCTCGTCGGCGGCCTCCGCGTCCTGGGCGCGAACTACCAGCAGGCGCCGCTCGGCGTCTTCACCACGACCCCCGGGTCGCTGACCAACGACTTCTTCGTCAACCTGCTCGATATGGGCACGACGTGGCGGGCGACGTCCGAGGACACGTTCGAGGGCCGCGACGCCGCCACGGGCGAGGTCAAGTGGACCGGCAGCCGTGCCGACCTCGTCTTCGGGTCGAACTCCGAGCTGCGCGCGCTCGCGGAGGTCTACGCGAGCGATGACGCGAAGGAGAAGTTCGTGCACGACTTCGTCGCGGCGTGGGACAAGGTGATGAACCTCGACCGGTTCGACCTCGCCTGATCATGACGTCCAGGTCGGCCCGCAACGGCCGGCCTGGACTTCCTCAGTCCGAAGGATCTCGACATCGCCCGCGTCCAGCGCGACGTCGAGAGGGTCGTGGTCGAGCACGGGTCGAGCAGGTGAGCGTGCCCGCGCGGTTAGCCTCCCTCCGGACGGCACTGCCGGCACAGTCCCCAGAACGTGACGGCTTCTATGACAAGCAGAACGGCAGACCGTGCTCGGCCGGCCTGGACTTGGCGATCTTCTTGATCTCCCGGCGCTCGGACAAGGTGAACCTCTTCGGCCGCCCGCCGGAGTACCTGGGGTAGAGCGAGTCCAAGCCGTCGGCGTTGAAGTTGCGGATCACCTCCCGGACCCGGTCCGCGCTGGTGAGCGTCACCTCGGCGATCTTGGCCACCGGCATGCCCTGCGCGGGCAGCAGTGCCATCTCTGCGCCCGCGCCAGGTCACCACCACCTAGTGCCTGTGCGGATGATCCGCAGCAGCCGCTGCCCCTCTTAATCATCGATTTCGCGTACGCATACTCGTTCTGCCATCAAGACAGCCTGACCGTGACGCGCCCCCAAGACCACCATCCAGGCGGCGCGGCACGCCACAACGGGGCAACGTTGCCTGACGCGGCACCAGCTAGGAATTCTGCGCGGCTAGCGCGATTTCAGTCACTGAAATGAGATAGGTCGGTTTAAACTTGCATTCTTCAGGCGTACGCTGAACGTTATTGAACCGACCTCAAAATGAAATGGGGATAAATGCTGATAATTCAGAGCCCGGCCACGACGGCCTGCCAGCAGGTCATTTCGGGCCCTGCCGACCTGAATGCTGGCTCCAGCGCCACCTGGGTGGTCGACCGTGCGGCCACGATAACCGCTAAGGGGGCATCAATGAGCAAACGGCCGTCCGTGCTGAAGACCGGCACCAATGGAGTTAAGCGGGAGCTGACTCAAAATGAAAATCACAACAGTCATGACCGCAATATTTGCGGTGACCGGAGCCCTCCTCGTACCCGTGATCTCGGCTAACGCACCGGCACCAGGTCCCGTGTCGTCCGGCCACATGATCAGCTACGGACTGAACGGATTGAAGAGCCACAACTGGAGCGGTTACGTGGCGAGCGGCACCACCTACCGGAGCGTTTCCGCGCACTGGGTGGAGCCGGCAGCGACCTGTCACAACGTCGAGCCGCGCGCCGCCGGCTTCTGGGTAGGCCTGGACGGCTTCGGCAACCACACCGTCGAGCAAACCGGCAGTTCCGTCGGGTGCAACGCCGGTCGCCCCGTGTACAGCGCCTGGACGGAGATCTTCCCTGCTCCCTCGATCAGGATCGCCCAGACAGTGGCGGCAGGCGATCACTTCGTTGGTTCTGTCACCTACAACGGCAACAGCAGCTACACCCTTCAGCTGGCCGACGTGACCCAGGGGTGGGCGCACACAGTTCACGCCACCAGCAACGGTGCGGCGCGGTCGTCGGCAGAGGCGATCGTGGAAGCGCCCACGTCCAGCAGTGGCCTCCAGCCACTTACGGATTTCGGCACCGTCAGCTTCACCAGGACCACCGTTGACGGGTCAGCTATCGGAACCCTCCATCCGGCCAGGGTCGTCATGATCAACCATCATGGCCGCAACAGGGACAAGGTCTCCATTCTCAGCGGCGGTAAGAACTGGCACGCCACCTGGGCGCGCAAGTAGGTAGTCCAGAACAGGATCCCGGGCGACGAGGAGAGCTCGTGAAGAAGATCATCCACTTGTGGCAAGCTGGGACGGATACGCGGAAGGCCGACGACGCGAGGTAGCGCCTCCGGCCCTCGATCCTGGCGCGGGCGATCACATCCCGGCCCCGTCCGGGCTCAGCATGGGTCGCACCTCCATGCCCCACAATCGCGCATCGGGCCACCGGGGTGGCGATCTCGACGGCCCGCTTCTTGCTGTCGCAATCGACGATGCAGTACCCGACGATCTGTTCCTTGGCTCGGCGAAGGGACCGTCCGTCACGGCCGGGACGCCGTCGCGCACCCGTACCGACGCGGCGGTGGCAGGGTCGGCGAGCCCTTCGCCGCCAACCCATTCGCCGGAAGCGACGAGCTCGTTCACGATGGCCCCTGCCTCGTTCATCAGGGCATGCCGCGCTGACTCCGGCAGATCATGGAACGTGGTCGGGTTCGACCTCGGTGGCTCGGCGGCCGGCGAGGACCTATTTCTTCTGGAGGAGCCGCTAGTGGAGCTATCGGGGGGCCCTGGCGCCATTGGCGCGTTCATGCCTGGCGCCGGCGCACCAGGGACGACGCAAAGGCATGCACACGCGCTCAGCGCGCAGGCGCGCCAAGGACGTACGTCGTGGTCACCGGCCGGGTCCCATGCCCGCCTGGCCAATGCAGCTTGATCTTGCCGTTTCCTGACGTGCTGACCACGGTGACGGTGCATCGCCCGGGCACCGAGTTCCCGCCCGGATTCCCAGCGACGGCGAAGCCGTTGTTAGTCAGGGCGCATGGCACCGATGGCGTGCTGTTAAGGGTCGTGGCGCTGTCCACGGCGTGCATTCGGGTTGCCGTGGTGGCGACGGCCCGGGCGTGCGTGACCGGACTGGCTGGCGTGATGGAGTGGCGGAGCGTGAACGCCACCACAACTACCAGTATCACGCCCACGGCTGCGGCGGCAGCTATCACCGCTCGCTTCATATGTGCCCCCTCGTCGTACACGTGGCGCCGGCCGATGCCTCAATGTAGGCGATGCGCCGCCCCGTCCCGGCCCGGATTTACCGCCACGGAACGCCCACCTGGGTACCAAGACCTCTGGCCGCCGGCCATCGCCGCATAGAGACCGGCGAACTGTACTCCTGGAGGTATACCAGCCGGTCGGCCCGAGGAGATGGCCGGGTCGCCCGCAGCGGTGAGCGCGGCGGCCAGACGCGACGCCACGCCCTCGGAATTGCCCGCGTGTCGATGCGGTAGGGCTGATAGCCGGTCAGGCACAATGAACAACAGGCAAGGAAACCCGAGATCTTCGGTCGCGGTTCCGTCGGCCGCAGGCCAGTCTGTTGCGGTGCACGTGGTTGTGCGGAAACAGTCTCGGGTTGGGTACCAAAGGAACGAGGCCCCTCCATGTATGAGATGGAGGGGCCTCGCCCTGTCCCGCGGGCCAGCATGCCGGTCGCCCGGCCACCGCGCGTGACGCGGGACCCGCCGGTGCCGCACACCCGCCGGAAAAACCGGTCTCCCAGCTCTCCCCGCGTTCCGGGGTCTTCCCCCGGATGGTGCCCGTTTCCAGCGGTGAAAGCAGTTCTACTGCCTCTTCACTTGCGGCACAAGCGCTTTACCCCAATCGACGTGAAGTTTCTTTCGCCATCTACAGCACGCCGCCACGCCTTCCACGGGACACCAGCCGTTATCCCCCGGCATCGTGCTTGTCCACCTGTTCGTGCACAGCAACGTCCACCGGCGACGTCGTAGCCACAGACCAAGCCGCGTAGCCGCCGCCTCGGGCCGCCTCGGGCCGGGCGCGACTTCCACGCGGGCCGACCCGGGCCGGGCGCGACTCTGACGCGGGCCAGCTGCCCGGGCGCGACTCTGCGCGGGCCGTCTCGGGCCGGGCGCGACTCTGGCGCGGGCCCGCGCCAGGCGCCGCCACCGCGACGCACCGGAGGCCGAAATACCGTACCGACGACCGCGGCGGCCCTAAGCTGGTCACTCAATGTAATTACCTGAACGTGCTCTGAAGTCATTCGGGGGATACATGCGCCGCCTTCTAACCATGGTGGTGACCGTGTCAGGCATGGTCATCTCCGCACCCGCACTCGCGATGGCCGCAGTGCCGACCGCCGGGCACCACGCCCACCGGGCGTTCCCGGTCTTCTCGCTGACGGTAACGCCGGCGTCGGCCAGAATTCCCGTCGGCCGCGAAATACCTATGACCGTCACCGTCAGGAACAACACGGGACAACCGCAGCAGGGAATCCTCACCCTGCAATTGCAGAACGCCGCGGCCAGCCACAGGCTCGCGGTCATGCTGGCCCGCCACTGCGCATTCGAACGCGGCACAACCACGTCCGAGTGCCGGTTCAGTGTCAAGCCCGGGACAGCCACGAAGATCGACTATTCCCTCCTGGGCACCGCGCCCGGCATGGTGACCGCGGCCTTCGCCGCCGCCCCCTACCTGCCCGCGCGGCAAGGGAGGGTCCATCGCAGCGCCCGGGGATCAGACGTCACGGGCAGGGCCGCAACGACATCGGTCCGGCTTCAGGTCATCAACCGGCTTCACGCCATCAAGGGGTCGCACCACTCGCTGCAACGGCATAATGAGCGGTACCACGCCGGGCCCACGAACGGCGTGCAGGTCCAGCTGAACGGACCGGACAGCGCTACCACCGGGCAGATCTTGCGCTACACCGCGACGGTCGCGAACCCGAGTACGTATGCGGCCCGCTCGGTCCACCTGTCGGTGACCCTCCCAGGAGGCATGAGGGGCCTGACACTGGCCTCGAAGACCGGTACGTGCACGATCACGCACCACAAGGCCTCCTGCGAGTTCTCCAAGATCGACGCGGGACGCAGCGCATCGGTGACTGTCAAGGCGGCGGTCACAGGACCACTCGCCCGGTGCTGGTGTGCTACGGCACCCGTAATCGCACGGGTCAGCGTGGTCAAGTGCTATGGCCCGATGCCAAAGGTCAGCACGCCTGAGGCCAAGATCACTACTGTGGAGAAGCCAGCGGAAAAGCCGGCCACGCCAGCGGCCCCGGCCACACACCGCCATAACGCCACACCACCGTGCATCGCCGGCTCAGCAGGTTCCATGGGCTCTACCGGATCCGAGGCCTCCACCGGCTCGACGGGCACCACAGGTTCGACGGGCGCCACCGGCTCGATGGGTCCTGCCGGATCTGAAGGCTCCACCGGGCCTGCGGGCCCAAGCTCCGCTGGCTCTAATTGCGATCACGGTGCTACGGACCACCCGAACTCCGCCAGCTCCCCCGCTTCCCACAACTCCCCCAGCTCGGCAAGTTCTCCGGGTTCTCCGGGGTCTGCGGGTTCTCCGAAGTACCCGGGTTCCCCTGGGTCCGCGGGTTCTCCGAAGTACCCGGGTTCCCCTGGGTCCGCGAGTTCTCCGAAGTACCCGGGTTCCCCTGGGTCCGCGAGTTCTCCGAAGTACCCGGGTTCCCCTGGGTCCGCGAGTTCTCCGAAGTACCCGGGTTCCCCTGGGTCCGCGGGTTCTCCGAAGTACCCGGGTTCCCCTGGGTCCGCGGGTTCTCCGAAGTACCCGGGTTCCCCAACTAGCCCGAACTACGGGCCGACGCCGAAGCTCCCGACCACCGGTGCGCCGCTGCTGCAGGCGGCACTCGTCGCGGCCGGGCTTCTGGGCCTAGGCTTCCTGGCCCTGATCGGGGCACGATCACGCAGCCGCAGGCAGCGGTAACGAGTCACCTCGATTCGTGCGGGCGGGCATGGCCACTGGGCCAGGCCCGCCCGCTGCGTTCCCGGGCTCGGCGCTCCCGGGCCCCGCGTTCCCGGGCCCGTGTTCCCGCGCTCCGCGTTCCCGGTCAGGCTTTCCCGGGCCCGCGTTCCCGAGTGGCCGCGGTGGGCGGACGGCCGCGCCGGGTCATGCTGCACCGGAACACGCCTAGTCATAGAAGATCCGCTCCATCACCGCGCGTGCCCGCCTAGCGACCCGCCGCTGATCGTCGAGCAGCTTGCCGCTTTCCCCCGGCCGGTAGCCGAGCACCCGGGCGATCGCCGCAAGCTCACGCGGCGCGGATGGCAGCGTGTCACCTGGGCGGCCGCGGACCAGCACGACCGCGTCCCTGAGCCTGGTCGCCAGCCGCCATGCCGTGGCAAGTACCTCCGCATCCTCACCCGCGATCAGCCCGGCATCCGCCGCCGCTTCAAGCGCCGCGAGCGTGCGTGTAGTCCGCATCCCTGGGATCGCGTACGCATGCTGCAACTGCAGCAATTGCACGACCCATTCGACGTCGGCCAGGCCGCCACGCCCAAGCTTGAGGTGGCTAGCCGGATCGGCACCCCGCGGCAGCCGTTCTGCTTCGACCCGTGCTTTTATCCGCCTGATCTCCCTAACTGCTGCGCGGTCGATGCCACCGTCTGGATAGCGCAACCGCTCAGCGAGCGCGACAAACCGCTCGCCGAGCTCCGGGTCGCCCGCCACAGGCTCCGCGCGCAGCAACGCCTGGCTCTCCCAGGGCACCGACCAGCGCTGGTAGTACGCCGCATAGGAGGCGAGGGTACGCACGAGCGGTCCCTGACGGCCTTCGGGGCGCAGGTCAGGGTCGATGGTCAGCGGCAGATCGGGGCCAGGCCTGGCAAGCAGCCGCCGCAGTTCCTCGGCGACGGCGTGCGCGGCACGTGTGGCCTCGCCCTCGTCCGCGCCTTGCCGCGGTTCGTGCACGAACATCACGTCGGCGTCGCTGGCGAAGCCCATCTCATGGCCGCCGAAACGGCCCATGGCCAGCACCGACATGCGGGTCGGCAACGGCGCCCGCAGTTCAAGCTCGACCTTCTTGATCGCGGCCTCAAGCGCCGCCGTCACGGTCACCGCCGTGATCGTGGTGAGCGCCTCACCTGTTTCCTCGACCCCGATCCGGCTGAGAATGCCTGCCACGGCGGTGCGCAGCAGCTCGCGGCGGCGCAGAGCGCGGACCGCAGCGACATCGTCCTCGGCGCCGAAGTGCCGGCCCACGGTGGCGAGCGCCTCGGCGGTCAGCGCCTCCCGCGGCCGCGGCCTAAGCTCGGCGTCGTCGGCAAGCAATTGCACCGTCTCGGGCGCGCGAAGCAGCAATCCAGTGGCGTACCTGCTCGATGCGAGGACGAACGCCATCCGCTCGGCAACCTGGGCTTCGTCCCTGAGCAGCCGCAGGTACCAGGGCGTCTCCCCCAGCGCGTCGCTGACCTGGCGGAAGGCGAGCAAACCCGCGTCGGGTTGGGCGGCGCTGGCGAACCAGCCCAGCATGACAGGGAGCAGCGTGCGCTGGATCGCCGCGCGCCGTGACACGCCCGCGGTGAGCGCCTCGATGTGCCGGAGCGCGCCGGCCGGATCCTCGTAGCCGAGAGCCTCGAGCCTGGCCTGGGCGGCGGCCGGCGTCAGCCGTACGGCCTCGTGAGGAAGCCGCGCCACCGCCTGCAGAAGCGGGCGGTAGAAGAGCTTCTCGTGCAGGCAGCGGGCGACGAGCGTGTGCTTGCGCCACTGTGCGGTGAACTCCGCCGCTGGGTCCGCACTGCGAGGCATTGTGTCCGGCCGGTCACCGTTAAGTAGCTGGTATGCCCGCAGCGCGCGGCCCAGCCTGCGCCGGCCCGCCGTGTCTGCCTCGGCGGGGATGACGTGCGTGCGGCGCAGGTGCTCCAGTTGCAGCAGATGCTCCACCCGGCGAAGGAACTGGTAGGCGGCGGCCAGGTCAGCTGCGTCGTCGCGGCCCACGTAACCGCGGCGCGACAGCGCGGCAAGCGCAGGCAGGGTGGCCGGCTCCCGCACGCTCTCGTCGGTACGGCCATGCACCAATTGCAGCAACTGCACCGCGAACTCGATGTCGCGCAACCCGCCAGGACCAAGCTTGAGCTGGCGCCCTACCTGCTCACGTGGCACCGTGTCCTCAACGCGCCGGCGCATCGCCTGCACATCCTCGACGAAATTGTCACGCTGTGCGGCGTGCCAGACCAGCGGCGCCACCACTTCGACATAACTCGCGCCGAGTTCGAGAGCGCCCGCGATGGGCCGTGCCTTGAGCATTGCCTGGAACTCCCACGTCTTCGCCCACCGCTCGTAATAGGCGCGGTGGCTGGCCAGTGTGCGCACGAGTGGGCCGCTGCGCCCCTCCGGGCGCAAGTTGGGGTCCACCTGCCAGAGCGGTGCTTCCGGCGCGCTCTGCGAGCAGATGCGCATCATCGCGGTTGCCAGCTTGGTCGCCGCGGCGAGGGCGGCCGCCTCGCCGGTACCTTCCGTCCTAGCCGCGCTGTCCGTACCTGCTTTCGCTCCCGTGCCTCCTGTACCTGCTGACCCTTCTGTCCTCGCTGACCCTGCTGACCCTCCTTTACCTCCTGTACCTCCTGTCCCTGCTGACCCTCCTTCATCTCCTGTCCCTGCCGTCCCTCCTGTCCCTCCTGTCCATGCTGCCCCTTCTATCCTTGCTGACCCTGCTGACTCTCCTTTGTCTCCTGTACTTCTTGTACCTCTCGCACCTTTCGTACCTTTCGTACCCGACTCGGCTGGCACTGCTTCCGCGACGAATATGACGTCGACGTCGCTGACGTAGTTGAGTTCGCGGCCACCGCACTTGCCCATACCGATCACGGCCAGGCGGTAAGGCAGGGCGCGATCGGAGGGCTGGCCGTCACCGCGGCCGGTGTCCTCGGCTCGCAGCTGGCCGCGGGCAATCGCCAGCGCGCCCTCAAGCGCCGCGCCGGCCAGGTCGGCCAGTTCCGCGGTGACGTCGTCGAATGCGGCGGCGCCGGTCAGATCCCGTGCCGCCAGGTGCAGCAGCCGCCGCCTGTACGCCAGCCGCAGCGCGCTCACCTGGTCGGTTGCGTGCGCCGGGTCGCGCGCCGCGGCAACCGGTTGCGCGTCGTAGGGTTGCGCCCCCACCGCGGACAGCAGGGCGGCGCGCAACTCCCCCATCGCTGGGCGACGCAGCGCGTCGGGTCCGCGCAGGACGCGCCAATCGTCGGGGTGCCTTTGCAGGTGATCACCGAGGGCCGCGCTCGTCCCAAGCACCGCGGTAAGCCGGTCAAGGAAACCGCGCTCAGCGCGCAGCGCGGCCCGCAACTCGGCAGCCAGCGCTGGGCCACTGCGCTGCAGCAGCCCGGCGAGCGACGCAAGCGCGAGATCGGGATCGGCCGCGGCCACGATCGCCGCAAGCACGCCGGCGTCGGCGCCCTCGGCGTCGAAACGGAGCTCCTCTGCGATCAGCTGCTCTGCCCGCGGCGGGTCGGCGAATCCCATCCGGGCCAGCGTTCCGGCCAACGTGCCCGTGCGCGATGTGCTCACCCTTGAACGGTAATGCGGCGAGACGGCGTTGCACACGATGGGCCATCGTCCCTGGCGATCTTGGCTGATAGGGCTGTATGCTGCCTGACCTGCGAAGACACCAAAAAAGGGGTGGGTTGATGTGGCTGCGTTGGGGGGCAAGTAGTACCCCGGTTACTACCCCGAGCTGACCGGCAGACCTGGCGCCGCCCTCCTGCTGGCGCGGAAACCTTCCTCGGCCACCCGTCGCGGCTGCGACGGTAAGCCCCTGAGGCGAACGCTACCGTCACCCTCTGTCCCCCCACTGACACCGCGGTCATGCCCGGAACCTACCAGCCGCCATCCTGATCGCGCGGAAACGGGCCTGCCGGGGGGTCATGGTCCTGCGCGGTGCGGGGGATCGTAGTGGATCGTGTTCCGGCCTTCCTGTGCGCAGGTTAGCCAACGTGTCCATGTGTGACCCATCCCGGCTCCCCGCTCGTGTGCGTCCAGGCCAGCGCGCAGTCGCAAGGCGTCCAGCCGACGATCACCTTCCCCGGGCCAAGAAGAGGATGCCCATGCGGGCAATACCGAGGACGGTCGCTCACCTGTTTCTGAAGATCTTCTGGTTCAAGATCAAGATCAGATCACCCCGGCGGCGCACACTTCCCCGTGAGCGTGGCGAACACTCGCCTCCCGGCAAAGGCGAAGATGACGATGGCTCCCACGGAACTTGATTAAGGGAACCGTGGTCTGATGGACCTAACCGCAGCGTGGGCCGCCGTGGCGGCCTCGGTGGAGCCGTGGGAGCAAGCATCTTCGGCGTGATTGGGCTGGACGGACACAACGACGGCTCGCCCACCTCGAACGCGTCGGCGACCGGCGCATAGAAACCTACCTGGACCTTCTGCCGGTTCATGCGTAGCCGACGACTCGATCGAACGGCCGCGCCGAAGCCCTCAACGCCCAGGTCAACGCCCTCATCACCGAAGCCCGGGGCTTCCGCAGCGCCACCGCCCTCATGGCCATGATCAGCTTCGTCCACGGTGGCCTTTGCCCTGATTCACCCTATGCATGAAACAACAACCGATACCTGAGACCAGCGGAGAGCCTGACAACCGGCACTGTTTCTGCGCCGATAGGCAGCGGGCTCCCGGTGGCTGATACGGAAGATGAATCTGCGGGGTCCGCCGAGGAGGAGCAGCGACGAGCAGCCGGCCAAGCCGCGGAAACCGCGCCGACCGGATAGGCGCCGAGCGGCTTAGCGCCTCCCGCAAACCTGCCGACCGGGGCTTACAGCCAAAGATGGCGCGTAAGGGGCTGGGAGATGTGCCGGTCGTACCAGAACACCGACTCGGCCCGCGACTCAAAGGGGCCGGGGTCCCAGACAGCGCAGCCCGAATCCGCACAGCCGATTCTCGTCATCCCATCGGGCGTACTGCTCTCGACCGGTCCATGTGCGAGCGGGCGGCGGAATTGCTCTTGATTAGTTGTTTGCATGAGCTTTCGTTCCAGCTTTAGTGATCCGTGTGACAAGGTCTTCTGCTGGCAGGCAGCAGGCGATCTTGTGCTCTGACTAGCGGCCGGGGGTCACAGCCAGGGATCACGAGGGTGCAGGACAGGGCTCGGGGCCCGTAGGTCCTGTGACCCACGTTGGCATAGCTCGTGAGGTGCGGCGCATGGGATGCCACGCACTGTGAGGTGCGGACTTCCCAATGTCAGGATCGCAGAAGGCGGCCGGACCGTTTTAGAGCCGTTCCGCCTTGCCGACTGGGACCTTTGGCCTCTGGGCCTCGCCGGTCAGCTTGGCGGCGACCAGGCAGCCTGGGCCGGGCGACGGCCGGGAACGGTCACCAGCATAACGGTCTTGATCACAAGGGGTGAGGCAATCGGGCTATGGATGCAGGCCCCCAGGCGGGGCCTACAGCGCCGCCTGAGACCGTTTTGCGCCGATAGGTGAAGGTGCCCGGCGGACCCTGGACACTGCCCGGATTACGTCCCTGGCATCAGCCAGCCTTCTTCGACGCACTCACTCACCACGTGCGGCCTCACGTCGCAGCAATGGGCCATCATGGGTCGTATTTGACACGTGATGGGCCATCATGGGTCGGCCGCAGGCCCAGCGGCTCGATCCCCGGGATCGTCAAGATCACCCGCGGCCGTGACACACTGGGCCAGTGTGTTGGCCGCAGCGGCGGCGTTCTGCGACCGCGTCGTCGGGCGGCGCGAGTAGGCAGGCCGCGCGACCTACCTGGGCGCGGCGCGAGCCGGGCCTCGGGATTCTGACGAGATCGGCAGCCAGCACAGCTCCCGCGCCTGGCGCGGTGGCGCCAGGTGCCCGCCCGTCAGAGGACGGGCAGGTAGCGGTCCAGTTCGAACCTGGTGACCTGGCGGCGGTACTCGGACCATTCGGCTCGCTTGTTCCGCAGGAAGAAGTCGAACACCTGCTCGCCAAGTGCCTCGGCGGCAAGCTCGCTGCCCTCCATCGCACGGATCGCCTCGTCCAGGTTCTGCGGCAGCGGCTTGATGCCGAGCGCGCGCCGCTCCGCGGACGTCAGCGCCCACACGTCATCCTCGGCGTCCGGCGGGAGCTCGTAATCCTCTTCGATCCCCTTGAAGGCCGGCGGCGAGGATCAGCGCGAAAGCGAGATACGGGTTGCACGCTGAATCGAGCGAGCGGAATTCGATCCTGGTCGCGTTCCCCTTGTGCGGTTTGTACATCGGTACCCGGACGAGCGCAGAACGGTTGTTGTGCCCCCAGCAGATGTACGCGGGCGCCTCGCCGCCCGCCCCCGCGGTCCGTTCTGTCTCGCCCCACAGGCGCTTGTAGGAGTTGACCCACTGGTTGCAGACGGCGGTGATCTCGGCCGCGTGCCTGAGCAGGCCGGCGACGAACGCCCGGCCAAGCTTGGACAGCTGGTATCCGGAACCCGGCTCGTAGAACGCGTTGCGGTCGCCCTCGAACAGGGACACGTGCGTATGCATGCCCGACCCCGGATTATCGGTGAATGGCTTGGGCATGAACGTCGCGTACACCCCTTGCTCGAGGGCCACCTCCTTCATCACCAGGCGGAACGTCATGATGTTGTCCGCGGTCGTGAGCGCGTCCGCGTAACGCAGGTCGATTTCCTGCTGGCCGGGGGCACCCTCGTGGTGGCTGAACTCCACCGAGATCCCCATTGACTCCAGCATCGTGATCGCGCTGTGCCTGAAGTCGTGCGCGATCGTGTGCGGAGTGTGGTCGAAGTATCCGCCCGAGTCGATCGGCCGCGGCATGACGCCCAGTTCCGGTCGCTCCCTGAGCAGGAAGAACTCGATCTCTGGGTGGGTGTAGAAGGTGAATCCAAGCTCGGCTGCGCGGCCAAGCGCGCGCCTGAGCACCCAGCGCGGATCCGCGTACGACGGGGATCCGTCCGGCATCATGATGTCGCAGAACATCCGGCCTACGCCGGGTGATTCGCCGCGCCATGGCAGCAACTGGAACGTCGCCGGGTCGGGTTTGGCCAGCATGTCCGCCTCGTAGACGCGGGCGAATCCCTCGATCGCCGATCCATCGAAGCCGATGCCCTCGGCGAACGCGCCCTCAAGTTCGGCGGGTGCGACGGCGACCGACTTCAGGTAGCCGAGCACGTCGGTGAACCAGAGCCGGACGAATCGGATGTCTCGCTCTTCGAGCGTGCGGAGCACGAACTCGACTTGTCTATCCACGGCCATCACCCTCGACGGTCGAGCGCCCCTGCCCGCCTCGCCCGGTGCGCATGACGGTCCAGGTGCCTCGTGTGGTCCGGGCCGCCGTGTGGTACCTGGCCCTCATTTGGTATGTGGCCCTCATTTGTTTTTGGGTTTCCTGTGGTCACGGACCTCATGCGGCCCGAAGCCCTCAACTGGATCTCGCCTTCCCAGTCTGCCGGTCCCTTGTTTCCTGCAGGTTACGCGGCCGGCTGGCGGGCCGGTGGCGGATCGCGCCGGGCCAGGGGGCCGGATCGCGCCGGGCCAGAGCGCCGGATCCTGCCGGGCCGGGGGCCGGATCGCGCCGGGCCGGGAGCCGGATCGCGCCGGGCCGGGAGCCGGATCGCGCCGGGCCGCTGGACATCACGGTCACAGGCGGAAAGTCCCGACGGGCGCGCCGCGCACCCCAGCGTCGAAGGCGAAGACCGAGCCGGCGAGCGGTTGGCCATGACCAGGCGGCAGGCCCTCCCGCGCCGAGGTGACATAGAGCGTGGTATCCGGGCCGAATGCGCAACTGCTCGGCTGAGCCACCGGAAACTCGACGGTCAGCATCAGCCGGCCGCCCGGATCGTACCTGCACACCTGCCAGCCGCCCCACTGCGCGACCCACACGCAGCCGTCCTCGTCCACGCACAGGCCGTCGGGCTGGCCATTGGCCGCTGGCACCTCGATGAACGGTTGCCGCGCGCCGAGGCGGCCGTCATCGAGGTCGAACTCGTAAGCGAACACCACCCGCTGGCTGGTTTCGGCCAAGTACATGCGCGCGGCGTCGCCGCTCCAGCCGATCCCGTTCGGCAAGGTCAGGCCATCGATGACGACCCGGGACGGCTGCCCGTGCACCCAGCAGTGCAGTCTTCCCGCGCCGGGGTCGAAGGACTTCATGAGACTGCCAGCCCACAGCCGGCCGTGACTGTCGCAGGCGCCGTCGTTCATCCGCCTGGCGGCTTCGGGAAGGGCCAGGTCGAGCAGGTCCAGGTGGCCATCTGCGTCGATGAGGCCGAAGCCGTCCTCGACTGCGGCCGCCCACCCGGCTGCGTTGTCGGGCACGGCCGCGCCGAGCATCATGCCCACGGCAACCGCCCGGTCCGTGACGGCGCCATGGACGGCTGTGCCAAGTTCGCCACTGGCAGTCCCAGGACCCGCCGCAGGCCCGGCTGCCGCAGGCCCGGCCGCCGCAGGCCCGGCCGCCGCAGGGCCGACCTTGGAGCGGTGCAAGATGCCACGGGGAATGTCCACCCAGGCAAGTTCGCCCGTCCGGTAGTCCCAAACCGGCCCCTCGCCTGTCTCCGCATCTGCCCGGATCACGACATCCGGGCGAGCAGCGTTGGTCACCTTCCCACCTCCGTGGTCGCGCGTCGTTGAGGCTCGGGACCGTCTGGTTAGGGGGACTACGCTTTCCTCAATCATGGTGCGCGGCGGGGCGAGACCCGGGGGTGGCGGGGCCTGGTCGATCCGGAACCTCCCTGGCCGCCGCCCTCGACATGCGCGGCAGACCCGCTGGATGACGCCGGCCAGGGGGTTCCTTCTCGATCCAGACCTCGGGATGGTACGGCTGGACATCCCACCGCGCTGTCCGGTACTCCGGGCGATGGCGTCCACGGCTGATTCCGGGCCGTCCGAGTGGGCCAGCGACCGCAGGCTCCGTGTGCGGCGCACGATTGCGGCCCGGCTAAAGCCCTGGGGCTCGTAGTCCTCCGCCTGAGGCCCTGCCCGCCCAAGGCCCTGGGGCTCAGCAGCCGTCCCCGGCCCACGGGGCACTGCCGGAAGAGCTGTACGCTTGGTTGAACACCGAGGACTGCTCGGCGGCGCTCGCGTTCCCGAAGTCGCCGGGGCTGCCACCATTGGCGACCCAGGTGGAGTAGTCGAACTGGTACAGGCCGTAGTGCCCAGAGCTGTTCATCACCTGGGCGTTGCCGCCCGACTCCTGCTGGATGACGCAGCCCTGGAAGCTGCCAGGATTGGCAACCTGGCTGGCCTGTGCGGGCGCTGGGGCTGCCACAGCGGCGCTGGTCCCGTTACTGGCGTCGCCCTGGCTGGGGATCGGCGCCGGGGCAGGGGCCCCGTCCGTCTCCGCGCCTCCGACTTGGATCACCTGACCCGGATAGATGAGGTTCGGGTTTGGGATCTGCGGGTTGGCGGCCTCGATGGAGGCCAGGGACTCCCCGGCATTGGCGGCGATCCCGCTGAGGGTCTGGCCGGGCTGGACGACGATCGTGGTGGCTGCTAGTGCGGCAATCACTAGGCGATTCCTTCCTTGGGTGTTCGTTCAGAACAGGACACTCCTGCACAAGTCGCCCACGGTACCCCATTTTCCCACAAGTCAAACCTGCCTCATGGGACCCAGGTCCCCCACGACCAGGTCCCCGGCGACACCCGGCACGACCTGCTCGGCTCTATGCGGCCGCCAGTAGCGGACCACGTCACGCCCGTCGTCCTGGCAGGCCAGGGCACCGACGGCAGGCGTGACCAAGGCGTCGTGCCCTTGCCGGGCGCACGGGCAGTCGCAGGGCAGCCAGCCGCCGATCACACGCCCCGGTCCCAGCCAGTAGCCCGAGGGACAACGCGCTGTACTACTCGTGGTCGAGGACCTGGCCCACGGGGGGGCGCGCCTGATCGGAGGCGACCGCGAGCGCCGCCGGCGCGCCGGCGAGGTGAAGATGCCCCCCATCCGCGGGATCTGGTGTCCACCTGCCGGCGCTCTAAGCTGAATGCGTGACCCGGCTAAGGATCGCCCTCGCACAGGTGAATGCCACGGTCGGAGACCTGGAGACAAACGCCGGTCTCGTACTTGACTGGTCGCGCAGCGCTGCCGAGGCGGGCGCGCGCGTCGCGGTGTTCCCCGAGATGATGCTCACCGGCTACCCGGTGGAGGATCTTGCCCTGCGCGCGTCCTTCGTGGATGCCTCGGTAGCAGCGCTTGATGACGTCGCGGCGCGGCTGGCCGCCTGCGGCCTTGGCGACCTCGCGGTCGTCGTCGGCTACCTGGACAGGCGCACCGGCGCCGCGCCGCGTACCGGCCAGCCGGCTGGCGCGCCGCTGGACGCCGCGGCGCTCATTTACCAGGGCCGGGTGGCGGCCCGCAGCGCCAAGCATCACCTGCCCAACTACGGCGTGTTCGACGAGTACAGGTATTTCGTCCCTGGCGACACGCTGCCGGTGTTCCGGCTGGAGGCGGAGCGGGACGGCGCCGGCGGCCCCGTGGACATCGCGATCGCGGTCTGCGAGGACCTGTGGCAGGACGGCGGACCGGTGGCGGTCACCAGGCAGGCCGGGGCGGCGCTGCTCGTTGTCCCGAACGCCTCACCCTACGAGCGCGGCAAGGACGACGTGCGCCTGGAGCTTTGCGCCCGCCGCGCGCGCGAGGCCGGGGCGGCGCTCGGCTACGTGAACATGACCGGCGGCCAGGACGAGCTTGTGTTCGACGGCGACTCGCTTGTGGTGGACGCGACGGGCGCCCTGATCGCCCGCGGGCCGCAGTTCGAGGACGCGCTTGTCGTCGCGGACCTGGAACTGCCGGCCGCCGATTCGGCCCTCGCCGACGGCGCCAGTCCCGCCGACGCACGGGACGGCACCGTGATCACGATCCACCGGCTCACGCTGCCGGCGCCGGAAGGTGCGGTTGACGCTGATCCCGAACGGCTGCCGCGCGGCGACACGCCAGTTAACGAGTGCCTGCCCCGCCTTGACGACCTGGCGGAGGTGTACAGCGCCCTGGTCACCGGGGTCCGCGACTATGCGCGTAAGAACGGCTTCGGCTCGGTGATCCTCGGCCTTTCCGGCGGTATCGACTCGGCGCTGACGGCGACCATCGCGGCGGACGCGCTTGGCGCCCAGCGGGTACACGTGGCGCTGATGCCGAGCAGGTACTCGAGCGCCCATTCGGTCAGCGACGCGGAGGACCTGGTCAAGCGGCAGGGCCTGCACGCGGTGACGGTGCCGATCGCCGGGATCGTTGCTGCGTTCGGGCGCGAGCTTGACCTGCATGGACTGGCCGCCGAGAACCTGCAGGCGCGCGTCCGCGGCACCACGCTGATGGCGCTGAGCAATGAGCACAACCACCTGGTACTGACCACAGGGAACAAGAGTGAGCTCGCCACCGGCTACTCGACGCTCTACGGGGACTCGGCGGGCGGTTTCGCGCCGATCAAGGACGTGACGAAGACGCTGGTGTGGGAGCTGTCGCGCTGGCGTAACGACCGTGCGCGCGAGCGCGGCGAGACACCGCCCATTCCTGAGAACTCGATTGTCAAACCACCGAGCGCGGAACTTGCGCCAGGCCAGCTCGACTCCGACACGCTGCCCGACTACGAGGTGCTCGACAGCCTGCTCGACGACTACGTGGTCAAGGACCTGGGCGCGCTGCAGCTCGTGGCCGCCGGGTACGAGCCTGACCTGGTGGAACGTGTGATCAGGATGGTCGACGCCGCCGAGTACAAGCGGCGCCAGTACCCGCCTGGGCCGAAGATCACGCCGAAGAACTTCGGCCGTGACCGGCGGCTGCCGATAACCAGCCGCTGGCGCGAGCGCCGCCCCGGCAATTGATATTTCCGTGCGGGCGATACTTCCGTGCGGCCTTCTCCAGATGGGAGTGACGTGCGCACGCGGGTTACAGCTGCCGGCGTGGCGACGGGGCGACCAGCCCGTGGTCGAAGGCGAAGACGATCGCAGCGGCGCGGTCGGGTAGCTGCAGCTTGGCGAAGATGTGGCTCACATGTGTCTTGATGGTGCCCTCGCTGGACATCCGGGGTTGGGCTTCGCTACCGCCGCCCCGACGCCGCGCCCGCCGGCACACTCTCCGACGATCTCGAAGCCGAACCGGGCCCGCGGGATGCCGCGCAGGCCGGTGCGGATCAGTTCCTGGTCGTCTACCAGCAGGACACGGATCACGGGTACGCCGCCGGGCGCGTTGCTGGCTGCAGCGGAAGCTCTGCCCGGTCCCGCCAGCCGCCGTCCGCCGGGCCGGCTGCCGGA
This sequence comes from uncultured Actinomycetota bacterium, assembly GCA_963826515.1. GTDB lineage: Bacteria > Actinomycetota > Actinomycetes > Streptosporangiales > Streptosporangiaceae > DATFVJ01. Next base: position 169,641 of record CAWGXI010000018.1, on the reverse strand, counting down.
CCTCGGTAAGGCAGTCACGGCCGAGGCGCTCGGCTTCGGCAAGTGCCCGCACAGCTTCCGCGGGGTCCTCCTCCACCGCGAGGCGCGCGCTCGACACGTGCAGCAGCGAGACGGTCAGCGAGTGCGCGATCACGTCGTGCAACTCTCGGGCGATGCGGTTGCGTTCCTCGGCGCGTACCCGGTCGGCCAGCCCCGCCTGGGCGTTCCGCAGCCGTTCGGTGAGGTCCCGCTGCCGGCGCGCGAGCAGGCAGGCGAATGCCGCGAACGTGGTGCCGGCGATCCAGCACGCCCAGCCGAGGTCGTCGGTCGTTAACAGCCACTCGAGGCCGAACATCATCACAAATGCGGCCCACAACGCGGCGGTGGCACGCGTGCTCGCGGTGAACGCGCACCACCCGACGAGGACGCAGACGCCGAACCAGCCGACGTCGGAGGAGCTGCCGCTGCCGAGCACGGCCATACCGGCCGCGGACAGCGCGGCGAAGACCGGCGGCAGCGCCGGCCGGCCGGGATCCATGAGCAGCGCCGCGGCGACGGTCACCACCAGCGCGCACGCCGCCACGACCGGGCACGCCGCGCATGCTACGAGTGTCCAACATGACCGGGTCCGGTCAGAGCGCTGCCCGGCGAGCGGCCACGGCGAATGCCGTGATGGACAGCGCCACCACCTCGATCATCGTGCCGGTGGAGTTGCCGAGGCCGAGCCATGTACGCGGATGGAGTTGGTCACCAGGGTCACCGGAAGCACGTCGGCCACCTGCCGCAGCGCCGATCCCATCACGTGCGGCGGCGGGCCGCCCGCGCCGAGCAGGAAGGAAGGGAAGAACAGGAGCAGTCCTACGGCCTGCGCCGACCGTGCCGACGGGAGGAGCGAGCGGAGGAGCACACCGATGCTGACGAAACCCACCGCGCCGAAAACGACCCCCACGAGCACCCGCCACCAGTGCTCGACCGGCGGTATGCCGTAGACCGGGGCCGCGACGGCGAGCAGCAGCGCCGCAGCGAGCATGATCATCGCCAGTCCCATGACGAGTTCGGCGATCGCGAACGACCAGCGCGGGAAGCCGGCCGCGGCGAAGCGCCGCAGCACTCCGCGCTCGCGATAGGAGGCCATGTGGACCGGCAGCATCACCAGGCCGGTGGCCGCGATGACCACGGTGAGGTAGGACGCGACGTACCAGTGCGCGGGGTTGACGCCGTCGAATGCCTGGTCCGGTGTCGTGCCGCAGCCCACGGACAGAACTTGACGTGTACCCACAGGCAGACGCCCAGCCATCCGACCGCCCCGCGGGCTCATACCCCTGCGCGCGACGCGGCGCCCGTTCAGCGGGGTGTCAGGCCCTGGAGCAACTCGTCGACGATCCGGTCCGCATAAGTGACCGGAATTGGCTCGACACCGCACCGCGCCATGGCCTGGATGGCGCCCGTCATCATGAACAGCGCCGCCTCGATGTCGAGGTCGCCGCGCAGTTCACCGGTCTGCATGCCGCGGCGCAGCACACTCCTGAACACCTCACGGCGTGGTTCGACGACCGACGCGGTGAACCTTTCCATCAGCCGCGGGTACTTGATGCCCTCCCCGTGCAGCAGCGCGGACGCACGGACCCGCCTCGGGTCGGCGGCGTCTTCGCACATGACCCGGAGCAACGCGACCAGGTCATCGCGCACCGACTCGCCCGACGGCTCGGGCAGCGGGGCCTTCAGCGTGGCGAGCGCGTCGACGAGCAGTTCTTCCTTACCCGGCCAGCGCCGGTAGATCGTGCTCTTGCCGACGCCAGCCCGGGCGGCCACGGCCTCGATGCCAAGGCCCCCTGCGCCCGACTCCGCGAACAGATCGAGCGCGGCGTCGATGATCGCCCGGTCGGCCTCCTCACTTCGGGGCCGCCCGGGACGGCGGGCGGCGCCCGGTGCGTCAGCCACGACAACGGAGTCCATGCCTGCGCTGGTCATTGTGTCACATCCTTACACGGCCGCTGGCTCGGTGGCCGTTTCGTGCACTTCGTGCACCTGATTCTGCACGCCTTCGCTGCCCTCCTGGCGCGCCTCGGCGCGGCCACCCAACCCGGGCATCCAGATGAACACCACGGCGGCGCCCACCAGCGCGATGGCGGCCGAGATGAGCGAGGTGACGTGCATGGCTTGCACGAACGCTTCGTTCGCCGGGACGAGCAGCCGGTTGCCTGCCGGGCCTAGCTGCTGCGCGACAGCCTGCGCGCCCGCGATCGAGGCGGTCGCGGTCCCCCGCGCCCCGGCCGGCAGGCCGCCCAGGGAAGGGCTTAGCTGACCACGGTAAACCTGAGCGAGGATCGAGCCGAGCACGGCGACACCGAGCGCGACGGCCACCTGGCGTGCGGTGTTGTTCAGCGACGAACCCGCCCCAGCGCGCTCGCGCGGCAGCACCGACATCACAGCCTCGGTGGCGGGCGGCATCACGTTGGCCATCCCGGCGCCCTGGACGAAGAACAGGACGCCGAGTACCCAGATCGGGGTGTCCACGCCAAGGAGGTAGTAGCCGCCCAGTGCCGCGGCGACCAGCAGCATGCCAGTCGTTGTCACGGCCTTGGCCCCGAACCTCCGCACCAGCGTCGCGCTGCGTGGCGAGAACAGCATCTGCCCCGCGGCGAGCGGCAGCGTCAGCAGCCCGGCGTCAAGCGGGCTGTAACCACGGACGTTCTGCATGTAGAAGCTGATGAAGAAGATCGCGCCGGCCAGCGCGAAGAACACGAGCCCGATAGCGCCGACGGATGCGGACAGGCGCGGGTCGCGGAACAGCCGGACATCCAGCGACGGGTGACTGATCCGGGACTCGTGCCAGCCGAACACGACGAGTACCGCCAGCCCGCCGACGACGGGGCCGAGCACATCAAGCCGCAGCCACGAACCCGTGTCCCCGCCCTGGATGATCCCGTAGACCACGAGCACGAGCCCGGCAACGGACAGCAGCACACCGAGGACGTCGACCTTCCCTGGGTCGGGGTTGCGCGACTCGGGGACGATGAGCAGCACGAGGAGCGCGCCGACCGCGACGATCGGCACGTTGATCAGGAAGACCGAGCCCCACCAGAAGTGGTTGAGCAGCAGGCCGCCGAGGACCGGCCCGATGGCGATCCCGGCGCCGACGGCGGCGGCCCAGATGGCGATGGCCCGGCCGCGCTCACGAGGATCGAACACGTTCGAGATGATGGACAGCGTCTGCGGCATGACCGCGGCACCGCCGAAGCCCATGGCCGCCCGAGCCGCGATCAGCTGATCAGGCGTGTGTGAATATGCGGAAAGCAGCGACGCGACACCGAAAAGGAGCAGGCCGATGATGAGCATCCGCCTGCGCCCGATGCGGTCGCCGAGCACACCGAACGTGAACAATAGGCCGGCGAACATCAGCGTGTAGGAGTTGATCGCCCATTCGAGCTGGCTCTGAGTCGCGCCCAGGCCACCCCTCGGATCCGCGATGGTCTTCAGCGCGATGTTCAGGACGGTGTTGTCGAGGACGATGACGAGCAGTCCGACAACCAGGACACCGAGAATCAGCCAGCGGCGACGATACACCCGTGCGGATGTCACGGACTGCGCGGCGGCGTGCGCCGGAGTCTGGGGTATTGCTCCGGGGGCGATGCGCCCGCCTGAAGCAGTGCTGTGCTCAGGCATGATGTCTTTCAAGTTTGGAGAGGCGCGTCCCGTAACAAGCTTCAGCGATACGGAACGGTCCTGTCTCGGAATCTATTCCGGGCTTGAGGGCCGGAAGTCCTGAGTTGGCCCGCAGCCGCGCACGGGGGTTGGATGCCAGTTCAGGACATGTCATGCTCGAAGCGTCCGGGGACGCCAGCAAGGGCGCCTCGAGGCCAGGAGGTTTCCGTCATGACTGCTCCTACTGCACACGTTGCCGCATCCGGTCAGCCCGCTGCGCTTTATGGCGGCACTGCGAACAGGCGCGTGACTGTCCGCGACATCGCGGCCGCGAAGGTGCGCGGCGAGAAATGGCCGATGCTCACCGCGTACGACGCGCTCACCGCCCGCGTCTTCGACGAGGCGGGCATCCCGGTGCTGCTCGTGGGTGACTCGGCCGCGATGGTCGTCTACGGCTACGACTCCACGATCCCAGTGACACTGGAGGATCTGATCCCGCTTGCCGCCGCCGTGGTGCGCGGCACCAGCAGGGCCATGGTGGTCGCCGACCTGCCGTTCGGGTCCTACCAGGCGTCGGCCGAAGTGGCGCTCGCCGCCGCTGTCAGGTTCATGAAGGAGTCAGGCGCCCACGCCGTCAAGCTCGAAGGCGGCCGGCGCGTGCTGCACCAGGTCGAGGAACTTGTCGAGGCCGGCATCCCGGTCATGGCACACCTTGGCCTCACCCCGCAGTCGGTGCATGCGTTCGGTGGCTACCGGGTCCAGGGACGCGGCGAGGACGGCGAGCAGCTTGTCGCCGACGCCAAATCACTCGAGGCGGCGGGCGCGTTCTCCGTCGTGCTCGAATGCGTGCCCGCGGAACTCGCCGCCCGGGTGACGGCTTCCCTGTCGATCCCGACCATCGGGATAGGAGCCGGCCCAGACTGCGACGCGCAGGTCCTTGTCTGGCAGGACATGGCGGGGCTCTCGGCGCGGACGCCGAAATTCGTCAAGAAGTACGCCGACGTGGCGGGCGCGCTCCGTACCGCGGCCCAGTCCTTCGCCGCGGACGTCGGCTGCGGCGCGTTCCCCACCGAGGAGAACGCCTACCGCTGACGCTGCCCCGGCCCCCATCGCTTACGCCCGCGATCGTGGCGCACGACCCGTGCGTTGAGGCTCCACCACGATCATGGGCGTAACCCTTCGGGCGCGCCCCAATGCGGTCTGTCAGCCCGCGGCAGCCGTTAAGACTGTATTGCCCCGGGGGGACGACCCCCCGGGATCCCCCCGCAGACTGTAGCGGCCCGCTCGCTGCTGGATGAGAATACGCCGATTCACGTATCAGGCTCTGAATCCGAACCTCATACATCGGTGATACGCAGGCCGGCGTGGGCCTTGTAACGCCGGTTGATCGCGACGAGGTTAGCGGTCAGCGCCTCCACCTGGGCGCAATTGCGCAGCCGGCCCGCGTAGACACCGCGCATTCCGGGGATGCGCGCGGCCAGGGCCTGCACCACGTCGGTCGCCGCGCGGTCGTCACCAAGCACGAGCACGTCCATCGGCACCTCGGCTATGTCCGGGTCGAGCAGCAGCACCGAGGACACGTGGTGGAACGCGCCCACCACGCGGCTATCCGGCAGCAGCGCCGCGGTCTGCTGCGCGGCGCTCCCCTCCTCGACCCGCAGCGCGAACGCGCCCTGCTTGTCGAAGCCCAGCGGGTTCACACAGTCGATAACGATCTTGCCGGAGAGCTCGGCGGCGAGCGACGCGACGAGCGCGGCGTGACCATCCCACGGCACCGCCACGATGACGACGCCGGCCTCGCGCGCGGCGGCGGCGTTGGGCAGCCCTCGCACATTCGGCCCCGCGTCCAGGCCCGCTGCGGCGGCGGCCGCACGATCCTCGCTGCGCGAGCCGATGAGGACGGTGTGGCCCGCAAGCGCGAACCGCCGCGCGAGCCCGCGGCCTTCCGCACCTGTGCCGCCGAGGATCCCGATGACCAGGTCCGCCACGGCAGGCTGCACCGTTTCCCCGGCCGCGCCGGGCTGCTGCGGGCGCAGGCCGGTGGCGCCACCCGCCCCGCCGCCACCCGGGCTGCTGTCGTGCTGCGGTTTCGCCATGCACCGATCCTGCCATTACGGCCGCCCGGGGCGATGCCGCGGGCCGCCGGAATGGAAGCCGGCCCGCCCGAATGGCCGCCGGGACGGCCGCCGCCCCGGGCGACGCCGTGGGCGGCCGCGGGCCCGCCGGGATGGCCGCAGGCCCGCCGGAATGGCCGCGGGCCCGCCGGAATGGCCGCGGGCCCGCCGGGATGGCCGCCGCCCGCCGGGACGGCCGCCGCCCGCCGGGATGGCCGCGGGCCCGCCGGGACGGCCGCCGCCCGCCGGGATGGCCGCGGGCCCGCCGGGATGGCCGCTGGCCCGGACCGCGGACGTGCGGGGGAACGCGCCTGCACCGGAGGCCGCATCCATGATCCCTAATCGTGTTAATCTGCCTGCGCTATCGGCCGGAAAGTTAACGCGGACGCGGATCTTGGCACCGCGCTCGGCACCTCGCCGGCCCGTATCGGCACCCCGTCGGCCCGTAATGGTGCGCTGAACTGGCCGTGCCGGGCACCATAAGGGAATGGACGCGAACCAGGTGGCCGCGCTGAGAGAGTTGCTCGCGCCGACCGGATGGCTCGAACGCACGCGAAGGCTCGGCAAGGCCCTGCGCGGCTGCACCCGCAGCCCGGGCGGCCTGCTGGTCGTCGGCACGCCAGGCGAGGACCCCTGGCACGTCACCGCCCACCTGGAGGACGAGGCCCGGCTGGGTGCGATGCCGGCCCTGATGCCGACCCTGATCCGCTGGTCACCGCCCCCCGGCGGGCCGGCGCACCTGCGGATCGGTCTGGAGCGGCTTGAGGCGGCGCAGCGCGGCGAAACACTGTTCGTCGTGGCGGTGGAAGCCGCTCCGGCTCCGCTGCTTGAAAGGGTGAACGACGCAAAGCGGATCGGCGCCACGGTCGTCGCGCTCGATCAAGGAGACAGCGAACTCGAGCAACTGGCTCACGAGGCGCTCGCCGTGCCCCCCGCCACCTCCCCCGTCTCATTCGACGGCGCGCAGCACCTAGTCAGCGCCGCCGCCGGCGACATGGCAGGTGACCGCAAACCGGGACTGCGTGATCGGCTGGCCCGGCTGCTAGACGCCGTCAGCGGCCCGGCCGAGGACTGACGCGGGCAGGACCCGGCGCGACTGCCGGCCGCGACCCTACGGCGCATTGGTGCGGCTGTCGTGGAGGGACCTGGCGCCCGGATGGGCCATAGTGGCGCCACCTCCGGCACGGTGACCCACCCGCGAGACGGCTTCCGATCATGGGAACGGCGGCTCAGGCGTCGAGACTGAGCACCATCGTCGGCGGCTCGATGACGTGATCTTCGCGCAGCGGGCGCACCGCGGTGCCGATCGCGAAGAACTCCGTAGTGTGCGCGCCCCACTGGTGGCTGTGCTGGCGTAGCTGCACGCCCACGATCCCCTCCGCGTGCAGCGCCTCCGCCTCCGCCTGCATCCGGCTCATGGCCAGCTCGCGCGCGTCGTACAAGGCCTGGGTGAACTGCTCGAGCTCGACGTTCCGCCCGATGTTGCCGAGCACGCCACCGAGCCGCTGGTGCGCGATGTGGTAGACGCACGAACCCATCACCATGCCGAGCGGCGCGTACCCCGCCCGGATCAGCGTCCAGAAGTCCTGGCCGGACAGGTCGGACGTGAACGGCTGGTTCTTGTTGTTCCGCCAGTTGGTCACCCCGCTGCCCGCGCTGCCACCCGCCCCTGGCTCGGCCTTGACCGCGGTGCCGATGGCGATGAACTCGGCGATGTCGTTGCCGAACTCCTTTATCTCCACATCCAGCCTGACACCTACGATCCCGTCCGCGCCGAGCGCGTCAGCCTCAGCCTCCATGCGGGTCATCGCCAGTTCGCGTGCGTGGTACATGGCCTGGGATAGGACGTCGAGCTCCTGGTTCTTCCCCCACCTGCCGACCTGCAGGCCCACGTGGTAGATCGAGCTGCCGAGCACCAGGCCGACGGGCCGGAAGCCAACCTCACGTACGAGCAGGAACTCGTTCACCGACAGGTCGGAGGTGAAAATGGAACCCGGCCTGCCCGGCTGAAGTTCGGCGAGGCGGCGCATCGCGTCCTGCGGTACGCCCTGCGCGGCCAGGCCGGCCCCCTGCTGCTCCGTCATCGCGTCTCCCTCGACTGCGTGCTCCGTGTGCCTGTAAGACCGTGTGTGACCTGCACGACCGTGTGTCCTTGTTCCGTCGCCGGCATCGTCAGGGCCCGAGCCTGACGCGGGCCGCCTGCCGTCGCTGCGGATCGAGCGAAAGTATGGCCAGGCTCGGCGGCGGCGGTTGGGCCGAGCGGTCGAAACGTGCGATCGCGGTACCCACGAAGGTCGCCTCGGCGATGTGGTCCCTGCGGCCCTCCTGGGCCGGGCACTCACGCTCTCGCATCCGCAACTCCATGCGCGAGGTGACGACGGCATCGGCACCGTGAGCGCGGGCGTCCTTCTCCAGCTGGACCCGCGCGTCGTTTCTCGCCGCATTCACCAGTTCGGTGTATCCGGAGATCTCGACGTTGCCAGCGCCCCAGCCGCTCTGTCTCATGGTCCGCCAGTCGTCGTGCCTTGAGCCGATCGAAATGCCCAGGACAAGAGCGGCAGGCACCCAGCCGGTCGCGATCAGCTTGGCGAAGTCCTGGCCGGTCAGATGGGAGCTGAACGGGGCCCTCGGGTAGACGGCGCCCGGCGCGCGCACCGCGGTGCCTATCGCCTTGAATTCCAGGCCACCAGCCGGGAATGGCCCGATGTCCAGTGTCACGCCGACCACGCCGTGACCGCCGAGCGCCGCGCACTCCGCGCTCATCCGGCCGATCGCGGTCCGCCGCGCCTCGTACATTGTCTGCACCAGGGGCCCGAACGACGCCGAGCCGCCGCGCCCGGACACCTGCGTCTCGCTCTGCGCGAGCGTCACGCCGCCCCAGTAGCCCATTCCCCCGCCGGCCCACGCGCCGGGGCAGTAGTACCCGCCGGAATAGCCGATGTTGTAGACCGCGGCGCCAAGCACCTGGCCGACAGGCTCGAAACCGGCGGAGCGGATCGCGGCGAACTCCGCCGTGGTCAACGCGGACCCCCACGTGCCACTGCCGCGGATCTCGGCCATCCGAGCCTGCGCGGCGGGCGGCAGCCCTTGCCCGGGCTGGTAGCCAGTCATGCGCAACCCCTCTCGCAGACGCCACACATTACCGGGCGTCCGGACCGCGCACTGACGAGGCAGCCGCCCGAGGCCCCCTCGGACGACCCACGCCGCGCGGGGCCCCCGCCGCCCGGGCCCCCGCCCACGACCCACGCAGCGCCAGGCCCGCGCGGCGCGGGGCCCGCCGCCTGTGCGGATCAGTTGACTTCTCCCCGCCCTGAAGGACTGGGATTCTCAGCCCTCGCGGGCTGGGGTTCCTGTTTTCACTGACGGTTGCCTCCCTGCACCATGTGCGGGGCGGTCTCACACCATCTCCGCAGGCTGCAACCGCCAGTCCGGCGGCCCGCAGAACTTTCGCCGCGTTCACGTCCCGGCCGTGGAGCACACCGCAAGCGGCGCACGTCCATTCCCGGACGTTCAGCGGCATTGCCGCGGCGATGTGGCCGCACGCCGAACAGGTTTTGCTCGACGGATAGAACCGGTCGACCGAGATCACAGTCCGGCCGTACAGTCCGCCTTGTACTCCAACTGCCGCCGCAGCCCTGACCAGCTCGCATCGGGAATCGCGCGGGCGAGGGAGTGGTTGCGGATGAACGCCGGGGCCTGCGCCCGTCAAGCATCTGATCAATCCCGATCCTGCGCGTCCCATTCCTCGTTGCGGCGGTGGGCGATCTCGATCGCGTGCTCGGCCTCTTCCCTGCTCGCGTAAGGGCCGAGCCGGTCCTTGGCGGGGCAACCGGCTTCCGGCTCGACGGTCTTGTGCTTGAGGCAGTACCACCAGCGCTTCGATTCATTCATGTCAACTAGACTCGCAGCACATGACGACCGTACTCCAGCCAGGCCGGGTATCACCGCTACGCCAGGTTCCTGAAGGCATCCCGCGGCCGGAGTATGTGGGCAAGAAACGCCCGCGTACGGGGGAGCCGGACGTCAAGTCCGCTGACGTCATCGAGCGCATGCGCGTCGCTGGCCGGCTCGCCGCTCTCGCGCTCGAGGAGGTTGGCCGCGCCGTCAAGCCGGGTGTGACCACGGACGAACTCGACCGCGTCGGGCACGAGTTCCTTTGCGACCGCGGTGCCTACCCGAGCACGCTTGGCTACCGCGGCTACCCGAAGTCGCTTTGCACCTCGATCAACGAAGTCATCTGCCACGGGATACCCGACGACACGGTGATCAAGGAAGGCGACATCGTCAACGTGGACATCACCGCCTTCATCGGCGGAGTGCACGGCGACACGAACGCGACGTTCGTTGCGGGCGACGTCAGCGATGAATCACGCCTGCTCGTCGAGCGCACCAGGGAAGCGATGTACCGCGGCATCCGCACGGTAGCGCCGGGCAGGCCGCTGAACGCCATCGGCCGGGTCATCGAGTCGTACGCGCGCCGTTTCGGCTACGGCGTGGTTCGGGACTTCACCGGGCACGGCATCGGCACCACATTCCACTCCGGACTGGTCGTCTCGCATTTCGACGACCCGTCCGTCCCGCTGATCATGGAGGCGGGGATGACGTTCACGATCGAGCCCATGCTCACGCTCGGTACGATCGACTACGACATCTGGCCGGACGGCTGGACCGCCGTCACCAAGGACCGCAGGCGGACCGCGCAGTTCGAGCACACCATCCTGGTGACCGACTCGGGCCACGAGATCCTCACCCTGCCGTGACATCGATGACCGCCGCAGCCGCGCTCCGGCGGTAACCGTGAGCGTGGTCGCAGGTCAGACACGCCGGCGATGGCTTCTCGTCGCGGCAGGCCTGGTGATCATCTGCGCGCTGCCCGTGCTTGTCAGCGCGCTGCCGGTGGCGGCCGGGCACACAGTGGGCGCCGCGCAGTTGCGTTCGCGGATCCTCGCCTCGGTGAACCAGCCCTACTCGGGATATGCAGAAACCAACGGCGCGCTCGGCATCCCGAATCTGAGCGAGCTGAGCGACATCACCACGATGCTGGACGGCACGACCCACATGCGGGTCTGGCAGGACTCGGCGTCGGCGTGGCGGGCCGACGTGCTTTCCGACATTGGCGAGCACGACACTTATCAGCTGCAGGGTAAGACGTACGTCTGGGATTCAGGTAGTGAACTGCTCACCGAGGTCATCGGCAGCCAGCCGGTCCGGCTCCCGCGTGCGGCCGATCTTATCCCGCCCGCACTTGCCCTGCGGCTGCTACGTGATGCCGGGAGCACGGCCCGGATGACGAGCGTGCCCGCTGAGCGGATCGCGGGCCGGGATGCGGCAGGCCTGCGGCTGGTGCCCACGGATCCGGCGACGACGATCGGCCAGATCAACATCTGGGCCGATGCTGTGAGCGGCCTGCCCCTGCAGGTCGAGATCACCGGCCGGGGCAGCGGCCGGGTGGTCCTGAGGAGCCGCTTCCTGCAGCTGACCTTCGGCCGGCCGCCCACCGAGGTGCTGACCCCCGCGCACGGCCCTGGCACAGGTTTCACCGTAACCAGCCCGGGCGACATCGCCAGCGCCGTCGGCAACCTGGATGACGAACAGCTACCAGGTTCTCTCGCGGGCCGGCCCCGGGTACCGCCGCCCGCGGCATTCAGGGAAATCGGGATCTACGGCAGCGGCCTGTCGACGTTCGCGGTCATCACCCTGCGGGGCCGGATCGGCGTGCGCGACCTTCGCAGCGCTCAAAACAACGGAGGAACTCCGGTGGCCTTCGCCCAGGGGTTCGGCGTGCAGATCGCCACCCCGCTGATCACGGTCTACCTGGTACATCCCTACGCCTCCTTCGACACGTTTCTGATCGCTGGCCTGGCCAGTCCTCAGTTGCTTGCGAAAGCCGGAGCACAGCTCGCCGCGAAGCCGGACCGTGACCTGTGATCGTCACGCACGCTCTCACCAAGCGCTTCGGCCAGATCGTCGCGGTCGACTCTGCCGATCTGGCCGTGGCAGACGGTGATCGTTACGGCCTGCTCGGCCCGAATGGCTCAGGAAAGACGACGCTGGTCAAGATGCTGCTCGGCCTCGTCTACGCGACGAGCGGTGAGATCGAGATCATGGGCCTGGGCATCCCGAAGCATGCGGCGCGGGTACTGCCCGACATCGGCGCACTTGTCGAGGAGCCTGCCGCCTATCCCCACCTGTCCGGGCGTGCCAACCTGGCGTTGTTCGACGCCGCAGGGCCCGGAGGGGAGCGGCGCACACGGCGCAGGCGAATCAACGCGTCGCTCGACCGCGTCGGTCTCGCGGGCGTCGACCGGAGGCCGGTCCGCGCCTACTCGCTCGGGATGCGGCAGCGCCTCGGGCTGGCCGCCGCGCTGGTCCGTGCACCGCGGCTGCTCATCCTCGACGAGCCGTCCAACGGCCTCGACCCGCGCGGCATCCGCGACATCCGGGATCTGCTCATCGAGCTGAACGAGGCAGGGACCACGGTCTTACTTTCCAGCCATCTGCTCTCCGAGGTGGAGCAAGTGTGCACGCACGTGGGGATACTCGACCGCGGCAGGCTGGTGATCCAGGAAACCCTGTCCGCGCTTCAGGCGCCGACCGGACATGTCGTCGTGAAAAGCCCTGATGCGGACCGCGTCGCGGCGTTGCTCGGCGGGCGGGTCGCGACCAGGGACGGCGCCGAGCTTGTGGTGCGCGACGAGGACGCGGCCGCGCTCAACGCGCGGCTGGTGGGTGCGGGGGTGCGGGTCACCGAGATCCGCCCGCAGCGCCGTTCGCTTGAACAACTCATGCTCGAGACCACAAGCGCAGGTACCGACCAGGTCGAACGCGGGCCCGGCCAGGTGAGCGGCAGCGGGGGGATCCCGCGTGGCCGTCCCCACGGGACCGGCATTGGCCAGGCGTCGCGGGATGGCGCCGCGGATGAAATCTCGCTGGGCAAAGGCGCGCATTCGAGGAAGCGGGCAGCGAAGGACGCGGATACGCCGCTTCGCGGGACCACGCAGGAGCCCAAGCGATGATCGCCGTTGAGCTCCGCAAGCTGATACGCCGGCCGCGCACGTGGATCAGCATCTGCCTGATCTGCGCGCTTCCGGTCGCCGTCGCGATCTTCGTGTCCGTCACCCACGTGGCGCCGCCCCCTGGCCAGGGGACCGCGTTCTTGTCCGCCATCCTGCAGAATGGCTCGCTTTACCCGGCCGCCGCGCTCGCGCTTGTGCTGCCGGTGTTCCTGCCGGTCGCTGTCGCGGTCGTGGCGGGCGACGCTGTCGCGGGCGAGGCGACCGCGGGAACGCTGCGCTACCTGCTGATCCGGCCGGTCGGACGCACCCGGTTCCTGATCGCCAAGCTCATCGCGATCATCGTGTTCGTCCTGATGGCCGTCGTCACCGTGGCCATCTCGGCTTACCTGACGGGAGTGCTGCTGCTTGGCGCGGGCGGGCCGGCGGCGGTCGGCCAGCCCAGCGGCATCCAGGCAGGCTCGCCGGCCACGTCGCTTTCCGGCCCCCCGCTGACGGCACTGCAGCTCATCGAGCGGATCGGCGGCGCCATCGTCTTCATCACCGTGTCGATGCTCGGTGTCGCCGCGATCGCGCTTTTCCTTTCCACGGTCACCGATTCCGCGCTCGGTTCCGCGCTCGGCGGGCTCGCGGTGCTCATCGCCAGCGAGGTCCTGGCCACCCTGGACGCCGCAGGTTCGATCCGGCCGTACGTGCCGACCCGTTACTGGCTGGCATGGATCGACTTCTTCCGCCAGCCGGTCTTCTGGCGCGACATCCAGCGAGGATTCGGGATACAGGTCGTCTACGTCGCCGTGTTCCTCGCGGCGGCGTGGGCCAACTTCGCCACCAAGGACATCACGACCTGACCCGCCAACCGCCGTGCTGGCGGCCAAGGCGTCCACTGAAAAAAGCAATCAGGAGCCGCCGAGCGCCCGGAGTGCGCCGCAGTCGGTGGTGGCGGGAGCGGTCAGCGGGGCCGGGCCGATGGCTCGCAGCACGATCCCGACGACAAGCGGATCCGACGGCAGCTGGCCGTGCTGGATCACGGCGCCGGGGCAGACGTTCTGCAGTGGGACGTTCACCGCACCGGGCAGCCGGGCCGAATCAGGCGGCCGCACGGTCTGATCGTTGCTGGTCCACAGCGACAACCAGGCCGGCCTACCGGTGAACGGGATCCGGGCGAGGCTGGTCAGCAGCGAACTGCCGGGAACCAGTTGCTGGCACGCGACCGGGCAAGCCGCCGGATCGGCGGCCACGCCGGCTGCCGCAAGTTCCGCGCCGTGCAGCGGGGACCCCAGCGTGACGATTCTCGCGACCTTGGTCGCGCCGTCGTGCTGTACGTCCCAGAGCCGTGCGACGACACCACCGGCCGAGTACCCGATCACGTCCACCGTGGCGCCGTCGCGCAGCGCACCGTTGACGTACCCGTTCAGAACGTCGGCCTGCGCGTCCAGATCGCCGGTGCCGCCGGAGGGGAGTGTCACGACCGTGGCCGTGTCACCGATGGCGCGGATCCGCTCGGCGAGGGTGCGCAGCGATCGGGTGTTACCGCCGTAGCCGGGCACCAGGACCACGGCAACATGCTGAGAACGGCCAGGCCGTGAAGTACCAGGTGATCTAGCACCGGCGGAAGAGGTGCCTGGATGTGACTCGCCGGGCTGTGACGTGCCTGGGTCTCGCGCCGCGGTCGCGTCACCATTCTGCATAGCCCGCAGCGCGCCCACGACGAGGAGCACGGCGACCAGCAACAAGGACGCACTTACGAGCAGCCGGCGCCGGGGGCTGAGCGCGGCCAACCGCCGTGCCGCCCGCAGTTTCATCCGTCCATCCTTCGCGGCCCGGCGGCCGCCGTCCAATCCAGCCCCGCACAGGCAGCGGTGGCCAGCGGCAGCGCGGTTCAGTTGCCCGGAGACAGCGTCACGAGTGCCGTGCCGTAGAGCACGGAGAGTACATTACTCGTCGCGACAGGACTGGGGCGCCGTGATCGTCTCCGGCGCGGGTTACATGCCGGCCGGGGTGATCCGCCCGACGGGCGGCAACAGGCTCCAGCTAGCCAATTTCGCCTGTAACGGGATGAAATGGTTGCACGAGCGGTCGGGTTGATTCCGCCCGTTTTAGCGCGGAATAAAGGACTATTCCCCGGAAATTGAGCCATTGTCAGCCTGGAGCGAAACGGACGTCACGTCAAGTCCTCAACTGACGCGGTCGGCGGAGCGGATGTCGAGCCCAGCCCGGAGCGCCTTCGCCAATGGCACCGGCGCGCGCAACGTCACCAGCCCAGGACAGGGCGCATTTCAGCGTCTGCTCACCGTGACCTGATCCTGGCCGCCACCAGCCGCACGCGGCACGGGCCAGCGTGGCTGGATTGCGCGTAGGCCCGAGCGTCAGCAGCAGGAACACGGCTCCGAACACCAGCAGCCAAAGCCGTTCGCGCAGGCCATCGCGCAGCTTGCGCCACCGCAACCACGGGAGCAGCGGCAGCACGAACCATCCCATGTAGTCGGCAGGGACAGCCTTACCGAATCCGGCGAAGTGCCCCCACCAGCCCACCACCCCCTGGAAAAGTGGCGCGCTCGCCGCGGCCACACCGGTGAGGTCCCAGGTCAGCTGGCCGGTATTGGCCACGCCCGCGGCGACGGACCTGTTGGTGACCGCGGCACTCAAAGGCAGCGGCAGGTACACCACAGCGAACGACATCCACATGATCGCGCCGGATACGGCGATACGCGCGAGGCCGCGCCAGTCGCGCGCTGCGGCCCGTTCCGCGGCCACGGCGACCAGAGCGACCCCGACGCCGACCGCGCCAAAGGGGCTGCCGGTGGTCAGGGCCAGGTAATCGATGACGATAGGCACCAGTGGGTTGAGCGCGCCCCTGGCGTGGCGCCGTGCCGACCACAGGACGTGCACGGTCCCCGTGATGCCAAGCAGGCAGTCCAGCCAGGCGGTCGAATCCGCATACAAGGTGAAACCAGCGAACGGGAGCGCTATCGCGATGGCCGCGGCAGGCCCGGGCCGAGCACCGTACTCACGTGCGGCCAGGTAGGCACCCAGTGCGAGCAGCGTAAATAGCTGGGTCTTAACGATTGCCGCGGCGACCGCCAGCTGGCCGATCTTGTAGATAAACGGCGCGTAGCCCAGGATGACCGGGTTCCAGATGCCGTACTGCACCTCGGCGGCCAGGTTCCCGCCACGCCACAGGCCCGGTATCAGCGTGGGCCAGTGCCCCGCCGCGAGTTGCTGTCCAAGCAGGTCCCAGGTCGGCATCCACGTGTTGGCGGTGTCGTCCCAGTAGCAGAACCAGTGGTTGGCGAGTAGCGGATCTGTGCCATCAGCGCAACCGCGGCCATGACACCTACCGCGACGGCAAGATCGCGCCAGCGCGGGTTACGGATCCGTCGTGATTGGGCCAGCTTGGCCGGTTCCGGCCCAAGGGCCGTTATCCGCACAGGAATAGCCGCTCCCCGTACCGTCTTTCGATTTCGATCACTTACCGTGTCCAAGCGGGTGCGGGCCCCCTCCCGCGCCCGCACCTATAGAACCGACATGCCCGATGTTTACCTTTCCCTGTTGGTTGAGTCCATGCAAGCCACAGTGCGATGGCTTTGCAGGGCGTTGACGGGATGCGGAAGCTGATCAGTGGAATGTTGTGGTTGGCCACGATTAGCAGATATGTACCCATGGGCGCCGCTCACCCATGCGCAGGGGGACGACGCGGGTCCCGGCTGAGCTGCGGTGTGCCAGGCCTGTGGGTGCATGCGCCGGAAAATGTCAGAGGCCGCTGTCATGCTCTGACTGTGCTTCGACAGCGGCCCGTCCGATCTCGCTTGCGGGCGGCCCGCGACGACAACGACTCGGAGGGTCAACGCCATGCTCACCACCAATTACGTGCCCGGGGCTCCGGTCTGGCTCGACCTCGGCACGACGGACGTCGAGGCCGCGGCCTCCTTCTACGGTGCCCTGTTCGGCTGGGAGTTCTGGTCCGCAGGACCCGAGGCCGGGGGCTACGGCATGTTCACGCTAGCGGGCAAGACCGTCGCCGCAGTGGGCCCGCTCACCGAGCAGGGGGCGAGTCCGGCCTGGACAACGTACTTCCACACCTTCGACGCGGACGCCACAGCCAAGGCGGTCGAGCAGGCTGGCGGCACCGTCCGGTTCGCCCCGTTCGACGTCCTCACGCAGGGCCGGATGGCCGGCTTCACCGACCCCGCGGGTGCGCAGTTCGCCGTCTGGCAGCCGGGCGAGACCAAGGGCCTGGACGCGGTCACCGTCCCGAACACGCTGTGCTGGACCGAGTTGCATACGACGGACCCGGTCGCAGCGATGGCCTTCTATCAGTCGGTATTCGGCTGGGACACCGAGGACGTGCCGATGGGCGAGTTCACCTACACCGTCGTGTCACCGACGGGCGGCGGGCAGCAAGCCAGCCAAGGCGGCATCATGGGGATGACCGACGAGATGCTCAGCGCAGGGATGCGGCCACGCTGGCAGCCCTACGTCGAGGTGGCTAACTGCGACGCCGTGGTTGCAAAGGCGTCCGGACACGGCGGCACTGTGCCCATGCCGCCTGAGGATGTCGAAGGTGTCGGGCGTATGGCTGTGCTCATCGACCCCTTCGGCGCGACATTCTCCGTACTTACCAGCGCCGCTCCCTGACCAGCGAGGGCTTCTCGCCCGGCAGCTACGGCTCGTAGCGATAACCCATCCCTGGTTCGTTGATCAGATAGCGCGGGCGAGATGGGTCGGGTTCCAGCTTCCTGCGCAGCCTGGCCAGGTAGAAGCGAAGGTAGTGGGTCTCATGCTGGTATTTGGGCCCCCACACCGCTGAGCAGCTGGCGGGCGGGAACGAGTTTGCCCGCGTTGCGGAGCAGGATCTCGAGTACCCCCCACTCTGTCGGGGTCAGGCGGACGGGTCCAGGCCGGGTGTCGCTGGCGGCTGCCTCGGATCCGGATGGGGCGCCGCCGGCGGTTGCCGCGGATCCAGCTGAGCTGCCGCCGGTGGTTGCCCCGGATCCGGCTGGGATGCCGCCGGTGGTTGCCGCGGATCCGGCCGGGGCGCCGCCGGCGGTTGCCGCGGATCCGGCCGGGGCGCCGCCAGCGGTTGCCGCGGATCCGGCTGAGCTGCCGCTTACATCCTCTGCGGGTGTGATCGTGCGAGCAGCGAGATCGATCACATGGTGGCCAAGCGTGAATGAGGCGACCTCGGTGCCACCAACAGAACGGCGGAGCGCTGAGCGCACCCGGGCACGCAGTTCATCCATGTGGAACGGCTTTGTCACATAGTCGTCCGCGCCTGCGTCCAGGGCGTCGGCCTTGCCCGCGGGATCCGCCCGGCCCGAGAGCACGATGATCGGGACGCGAGTCCAGCCGCGCAGCCCCTCGATCACGTGCACGCCATCGAGATCTGGCAGGCCGAGGTCCAGAATGACGAGGTCAGGCGGACACCGGGCAGCAGCCGCCAGCGCCGCCGCGCCGTTAGGCGCGGTCTCCACGTCGTAGTGCCGTGCGCGCAGGTTGATCCGGAGCGCACGCAGCAACTGTGGTTCGTCGTCGGCAACAAGCACGGGTCATCCCGCCGCCTCCCCCCACGCAAGCATCTGGCCCACGTCCGCGGCGGCACGCGCGGTGCCCGCGGTGCCCGTGGTGCCCGCGGTGCCCGTGGTGCCCGGGTGCCCGTGGTGCCCGTGGTGCCCGTGGTGCCCGTGGTGCCCGTGATGTGCGCGGTTCCCGTGCCCGTGCCCGTGATGCCCGTGATGCCCGCGGTACCCGCGGTACCCGCTGGATCGGCTGCGCTGGCAGCTGAGCCGACTGTGTCCGCGGGGTCGGCTGTGCCAGCTGAGCCGGTTGTGCCCAGTGGCATGAATGTACCTGTTGTACCTGTTGTACCTGTTGTCCGGCGCTGTCTGCCATGGGCAAGCTGATGACCATGGTCAGGCCTCCCCCCGGCGTGTCCTCGGGTTCCAGGCTTCCGCCCATCGCCTCGATAAGGCCGCGCGACAGCAGGCTCCAGTCGACATCGTGGCTGCGCAGGCTCGTCACGGCCGCCTTGGCCGAGGCGAGCGGGGTCCTGAGGTCGTGGCTGACCGCTGCGAGCAGGGCCGTACGCATCCGGTCCGCTTCCGCGAGCGGCTTGGCCGCTGCCGCCGCTGCCGCCGCTACCGCCAGCCTGGCCTGCTCAAGGGCGACCCCGACCTGTGCAGCGAAGGCGGTCAGCACCCGCTGATCGGAAGCGGGATCTTCTCGACGACGTCGTTGAGGGACTCAAGGTGCTGAATGTTGACAGTTGTGATCACCTCGATGCCCGCGTCGAGCAGTTCCTGAACGTCCTGCCAGCGCTTCTCGTTACGCCCGCCGGGCACGTTGGTGTGAGCTAGTTCGTCGACAAGCGCAACCTCGGGCCTTCTGGCGAGCACCGCGTCCACGTCCATCTCGGTGAACGCGACGCCGCGGTAGGTGCGGGTCAGCCTGGGCACGAGCCAGGCGAAACGGTCCTCGCTCAGCTCGTACGGCCGCAGGCCCGCCCACGTAACCCGTCGCGCCAAAACGCGTAGAAAATAACCGCGCAGCCGTTCAGGAGCTGTAGGGGCCATGGCCGCGAGCGCGGCGGCGCGGTTGAGTCTTTCGTCCTTGTCGCCGGTGGCGGCACCCGCCATCTCGCCCTCGACGTTGCCCGCGGTCGCCGCGGTCCTCGGCTCGGCAGCCCGCCAGGCCGCTGACAAGCTTCGGCTGCTCAGGCAGCCCGATCGGCTGGCATGACTCGCTCCCCGCTGGCATGAATGGCGCTCCGCTGACAAGAATCGGGCATGCTTGAGGCATGAAACGCGGCCACCTGCGCATCTACCTCGGAGCGGCGCCCGGAGTCGGCAAAACGTTCGCGATGCTCGGCGAGGGGCACCGGCGGCTTGACCGCGGCACCGACGTGGTGGCGGGGTTCGTCGAGACCTACAACCGGCCGCTGACGGCGCAACTCCTCGAAGGCCTCGAAGTCGTGCCTCGCCGCGTGATGAGCTACCGGGGCGCCACGTTCGAGGAGATGGATATCGACGCGCTGCTGGCGCGGAAACCGCATGTCGCGCTCGTCGATGAACTCGCCCATTCGAACGTCCCAGGCTCGCGTAACGCCAAGCGCTGGCAGGACGTGGAGGAATTGCTCGCGGCCGGCATCGATGTGATCTCCACGGTGAACATCCAGCACCTGGAGTCGCTCAACGACGTCGTGGAGAAGATCACCGGGGTGCCGCAACGGGAGACGGTCCCCGATTCTGTCGTCCGCGCCGCGGACCAGATCGAGGACGTGGACATGGCACCCGAGGCGCTGCGGCGGCGGATGGCCCACGGCAACGTCTACGCGCCAGAGAAGGTCGACGCTGCGCTTTCCAACTACTTCCGGGTGGGCAATCTCACCGCGCTGCGCGAGCTTGCGCTGCTGTGGGTGGCCGACCGGGTCGAAGAAGGCCTGCTCAAATACCGGGCAGACCACGACATCGGCTCTACCTGGGAGGCCCGTGAACGGGTGGTCGTGGCCCTCGCAGGTGGCCCCGAGGGCGAGACATTGGTCAGGCGGGCGGCGCGCATCGCCGGCCGCACGGTCGGCGGCGACCTGCTCGCCCTGCACGTGACCAAATCCGACGGGCTGACCGGCGCGAACCCTGCGGCGCTCGCCGCCCAGCGCCGCCTGGTGGAGTCCCTCGGCGGCTCCTACCATCAGGTGATCGGTGACGACGTCCCGGCGGCCTTGCTGACGTTCGCCCAAGCGGAGAACGCGACCCAGCTCGTGCTCGGGGCGAGCAGACGGTCATGGCTGGCCGCGATATTCAGCGGGCCCGGAATCGGCTCACGGACGATCCACGAGTCCGGTGATATCGACGTGCACATCATCACCCACCCGCATATGGGCAGCAGGCGCCGGCCAGCCCATATGCACGGCGCGCTGAGCCTGCATCGAAGGATATACGGCTTCGCCATTGCCGCCGTGGCCCTGCCGCTGCTCACCTTGGTGCTTACCAACGTGCGCGGCAGCCTCAACCTGGTCAGCGACGTGCTGTGCTTCCTCGTCGCGGTGATCATTGTGGCCCTCGTCGGCGGGCTGTTTCCTGCCCTGTCCGCCGCCATCGCCGCCTCGCTGCTGATCAACTACTTTCTTGTCCCGCCGCTGCACACGTTGACCATCTCCGACCCGAACGACGCGCTGGCCATTGGCGTCTTCATCGTGGTAGCCGCGGCGGTCAGTTCCGTGGTCGACCTCGCGGCGCGGCGCACCAGGCAGGCCGCCCGGGCGAGCGCGGAATCCCAGACCCTCGCAACGCTGGCCGGTACCGTCATGCGTGGTGAGGCCACTGTGGACGCCATGCTCGAGCGGGTCCGCGAGGCTTTCACGATGAGGTCGGCCAGCCTGCTCGAGCGGTCGGCCGGCGCCGCCGGGGGCACCTCCCGCGGTCCCGGCTGCACCTGGAACGTCACCGCTGCTGCGGGCGCCGACCCCGCGTCGCGGCCTGAGGACGCCGACGTGGACGTGCCCGTCGGCGACGAGTTCTGCCTTGCGCTGCGCGGACGCTCACTGCCGGCCGAGGACAGGCGAGTGCTCGGCGCGTTCGCAGCGCACGCGGCGGCCGCTTTCGAGCAGCACAGGCTCGCCGAGGCGGCGGAAGCCGCCAAGCCAATCGCGGCGGCAGACAAGTTGCGCACGGCACTGCTCGCAACGGTCAGTCACGACCTGCGGAGCCCGCTCGCCGCCGCCAAAGCCGCCGTCACCAGCCTGCGGTCGAGCGACGTTATCTGGACCCCGGACGAGTCGGGTGAGCTCCTCGCGAGCGCCGACGAGTCACTTGATCGGCTGACCAGGCTCTTGGACAACCTGCTCGACATGAGCCGGCTGGAGGCCGGGGCGCTGTCCATGCAGACGATGCCGACGAGCATCGAGGAGATCGTGGCGCGCGCCCTGGCCGACCTCGGGCGGGAGGCGCGGGGAATCAGACTGGTCGTCTCGTTCGGGCTGCCGCTTGTCCTCGCCGACCCTGCCCTGCTCGAACGAGTGCTGGGGAACCTCCTCACCAACGCCATTCGCTACTCTCCCGCTGGTGCGCCACCGACGGTCACCGCGAGCGCGCTCGGTGACCGGGTGGAGCTGCGGGTGATCGACCGCGGGCCCGGCATCCCCGAAGCCGACCGCGACCGGATGTTCGCGCCTTTCCAGCGCCTCAACGGTGGCGCGAGCCCCGCCGGCGCCGGGCTCGGGCTGGCGCTCTCGCGCGGTCTCACCGAGGCCATGCGCGGCACGCTCACGCCAGAAGACACCCCCGGCGGTGGCCTGACCATGATGGTCTCGCTTCCCGTGTGCACACGAGGCACACCGGACACAAATAGCACACTGGGCACACACCGCACAGACGCCACTGCCGGGTCAGCCGGCCCGGCCGGGTCAGCCGGCACGGCCGGGTCAGCCGGCACGGCCGGGTCAGCCGGCCCGGCCGGGTCAGCCGGCCGCAAGTCCGCAGGCGCGGCCGGGCAGCAGGAGCGGGCATGACGAGCGTGCTCGTGGTGGAGGACGAACCGCAGATCGTCCGTGCCCTGCGGATCAACCTGCGGGCACGACAGTTCGAGGTACACACCGCCGCCACAGGCACCGAGGCGCTGCGCACCGCCGCCCGCCACCCGCCCGATGTGGTTCTGCTCGACCTCGGCCTGCCCGACCTGGACGGTGTGGAGGTGATAGCAGGACTGCGCGGCTGGACCGACGCGCCGATCATCGTGCTTTCCGGCCGGTCCGACGCCACGGACAAGGTGGACGCGCTCGACGCCGGTGCGGACGACTACGTGACGAAACCGTTTGGCATGGACGAACTGCTCGCCAGGATGCGGGCCGTCACCCGCCGCATCCAGCCGCACGAAGCTGCGCCAAGTGTGACACTCGGAACCGCGACGGTGGACCTGGCCGCGCTGCGGGTGACCCGCTCGGAAAACGGGACGACCAATGATGTCCGGCTCACTCCGACCGAGTGGCACCTGATCGAGGTGCTGCTGCGGCACCCGGGAAAATTGCTCAGCCAGCGCCAGTTGCTCACCGAGGTGTGGGGCCCGGGTTACGCGGACGCGGGCGGCAATCTCCGCCTGTACATGGCGCAGCTGCGGCGCAAGCTCGAACCAGATCCGTCCAGGCCGCGCTACCTGCTCACCGAACCAGGCATGGGCTACCGCTACCAGCCAGATTCCTGACCACGCAGGCAATCCCGTGTCGCTTGAGCAATTGCAGCGATCAGTCCTCAAAGTCCTGGCGCACGATCGGCTCGTCAGGTCCCTTCCAGAAGACCCAGTTCTTCATGGTCATGATTCCTCCTTCAGGTCCGTCGCGCTGGCGTTGCAGTCACTAACCGTACCGAAAGCAATGCTGGCGGTAGTGGCGTATCCGGCCACCCATGAGTTGCAATCCATCCCGTCGATGCTGTCCCCGCCCAAGTTCCACGTATCTGAGCTTGAGATTTAACCTGGGCTGTCCGGCCTGACCGAGATCACCGATCTTGTCCGGCGTGTCGCCGTGACATGAGACGGCCACCGTTTGATCATCTTCGGGTTCGTTCCACAGATCCCGGAGACGAGGGCGGTGGCCGTGGCGTTCAGCATGGCGTGGCAGGAGGCTGCGGTCAAGGCCCAGGCTGGGGCAGCGCCCGACGGCCCGGCTGGTGGCCTTCCGCAGGGAACTGTACGGATGTTTTGCCAGGCGCGCCGATGCGCTGTCCGAGCTCACCGACGCGATCTTGTGCGCGGAGGGGCCGGTGCGCTCCCCGGTGGAGCTGTCGGTGGAGCCGGAGTTCCGCCGGGGGCACGGGTCGGTGTATGACGCCCTCGCCGGCGGGCGGATCGACGCGGGCAGGCTGCGGCGGCTGCAGGTGGCGGCGATGGCACCCGCGGCCCCAGAGGATCCGCTGATGTTCGGGATCGACGTGACGCCGCTGGCCCGCCCGGATGCGGTGTTCGCCGATGAGATGGTGATGGTGCAGGTGCGCGGCGCGGGCGGGGACCGGTACCTGCCGGGCTGGCCGCTGAGCGTGCTGGTGGGGGTGCAGTGGGGCTCTTCCTCGTGGGTGGATGCGATCGAGGCCAGGCGGCTGCGCCCGGGCGAGGACCATGCCGGTGCCACCGTGGCGCAGATCACCGATCTGCTCGGCGACCTGGCCGCCACCGGGAAGTGGCGGCCAGCTGACCCGCCGCCGCTGGTGATGCTGGATGCCGGGCTACCCGGCCACGGACATTTCCTGGGCGCTGGCCGGCCAGCCGGTGCAGGTGCTGGCACGGCTGCGCAGCGACCGGGTGTTCTACGCCGATCCCGGGCCGCGCGCGCCCGGGCAGCGGGGCGCGCCCCGGCGGCACGGGCAGCGGTTCGCGCTGGCGGACGCAAGAACCCATCACGCCCCTGACGTCGAGCTGGCCGGCGAGTCCGCACGGTACGGCAAAGTACGGGTCCGGGCCTGGCACGGCCTGCACCAGGCTCTCGACCGCAGCGGCCGGTGGCAGGACTACCCCAGGGATGAGCAGCTGCCGGTCGTGAAGGGCACCGTCATCCGGGTCACCGTGGAGCGCCTGCCCGATGGCCGCAAGCCCCCCAGGGACCTGTGGCTGTGGCACTGCGGCCCGGCCGAGGCCGACGCCGGCCTGGTGGACCTGCTGTGGAAGGCCTACCTCCGCCGGTCCGGCCAGGAACATTTCCACCGGTTCGCCAAGGTGTACCTGGGCCTGGACGCCGCCCGCCTGGCCAGCGCCGAGGCCACCGACCGGTGGGTCGCACTCGTGATGGCCGCCTACACCCAGCTACGGCTCGCCTCCGCCCTGGTCGATGACCTGCGCCGGCCCTGGCATAAGCAGCCCGAGCAGGGACAGGTGCTCAGCCCCTACCGGGTCCGGCTCGGATTCCGCCGTCTCCGCGCGCACCTGGGCACTCCCGCCAGGACGGCAAAAAGCACCCGGCCCGGCCCGGGCCGCCCGAGCGGCTCCAAGAACCGGCCCAAAGCCCGGCCGACGATCTACCGTAAAAGCGACAACGGGCGCACGGCGGACAGCAAGGCAGTCAAACAAGATCCTTAAATCACAAGCTGAGTAGTCATGGTTAGTTATGTCCTGGTAGTACAGAGGCATCGGCGAGTATCTACCCGTTGAAGCCCCTGGGCGCTACCGGGATTGTGAACCAGGTCTTATGTCACGGCTTGCCGACGTACTTGACGTATGCGGTCCTCCAGTCGCTATCGATGTCGTGTTGAGCGGTCGCCAGGCCGACCTTGTGACCGCAGACGAGGCCGTGCAGCTTGTTTTCGAGGCGGTCCTTGGAGTTCAGGTAGCCGTTGGGGTGGTTGTTTGGCTCGGGCCACAGGTTCGCTTTGGCGTTCGAGCCGTCAAGCTCTAGCGGGACAAGGTGGTCGATCTCGTACTTGCCGGCCGGGTGCACGGTGATCTTGTATTCGGCATAAACCTGGAGCTTGACCTTCTCACTCGGCCTGGCCTTCTCCAGCGCGGGGCTGACGTGCGGGCAGATCGCCGCCATGCTGTGGCCCCACGCGCCGGGGGTCAGGTGGTGGTTAGGCAGCACCCAGCCAGCGGGCCAGGTGGCCGCCGCGCCGGGTGATGCCGTGGCGAGGCCAATGCCTGCGGGCGCTCCTAGCGCGAGTGCGAGGGCCGTGACTGGAAAGATCTTGGTCAGTTTCATGGCGTGCTTCCGTTCTCAGGGATTCGTCAAAGTCCTGGGGCCTGTTTAGCCTGGTCGGAGGGCGAGTAACTGGAGTGGCCGGCGTGGATTCTGGGCGTTGAGACGTGTCTCGTCCTTGATCTTGATTACTCCCTGTAGCCGGAACAGGCTAATGACGAGGTTGGTGAGAGCGGACATCACCTGGGGGGCGTTGCCGGTGCGGATGGTGGATTTGTCCTCGTGCCAGATCACGTCGCGTAGCCAGTGCAGGTGTTCAATCGTCCAGTGACCGCGGATGTAGGGCGAGCAGGTCGGCGGGGCTGGCCTGGCTGGCGTCCAGGCTGGTCACGTAGAGCACGGCCTCGCAGTTGCGCATGATCCAGCGGTCGTTCTTCTTGATGGTGACGTAGCGTTCGATGAGGATGGCCTGGCTAGCGTGAGGGAAGCCCGGTTCTGCCGGGGCGGGCAGGACGCGGATGGCACGGGTTTCGATCCTGCCGCGGGTGATCTCGCTGGTAGCGGCGGCGGCCAGGGTGTTCTCCCAGTCCAGGGCGTCGAGCGCGGCGTACAGGCCGGGCTGGTTGCCGAGAACCGGGACCAGGTAGTGCGCGTGCTTGCCCTCCACGTATCCAGCGGGCGTTCTGCCTGGTGGCCTGCATCGCGTCGGCGGTGATGACCACGCCGTCCAGGGGCAGCGGCTCCAGCAGCGGCCTGAAGTGCGTGACCTCGTTAGCTTTGCCGGCCTTGGCGACCCTGTCCTGGCCGATCACCAGCCCGGTGACGTGGGTGACTGCGCGCCAGCAGGTGCACTTTCTTCTTCCCGCCGCCCTTGGCGAGCTTGCGTTCCTTGCCGTCTACGCCGACGGCGGGCCGGGCCGGTGGTGCGCCGGTCGCCGGTGACAGCGGGATCCAGCCACGGGTGGCCGGGAGCGGCCCGCACCCAGCCGTCCGCCCTGGTCTCGCGCAGCGCCTCGCCTGCCTGCGGCTTGCGGCGCCGCTTCTTCTTCCCGGTGGCGGCCGCCTTGCCCGCCGCGTCCCGCGTGGCGATATTACTATAAAGCCGCGGGTCCAGTGCCGTGGCCGCCAGGCACGCCGACAGCGCCGCCTCCAGCTCTATCAGCGTCCAGCAGAGCCTGCAGCCCGTCCAGCGTGGACGCCGATGGCGGCTCATTGGCACCGGTCCGCGGGTTGCGGCGGGTCCCGTGCGCGGCCAGCACCTCCTGGTCCCAGCCCGCCGCCGCCCCTGCGATCGCCAGCGGGCTGGAATCCCCGCACGCCACCCCCGCCACCAGCACCGATACCAGCGAGCCCAGCGAGTGCCGGATCCCCCGCGGCTTGCGCGGATCGGTCAGCCGCTCCGCCAGCACCTCCCGGAGCGCCACCCGCTCCGGCGGCGCGCCCGCCGCCCCCAGATGGCAGCGGACAATCTCCATCAGCGATGATGCATACACGGGCACGGCCTTTCTGCGGATCATCCGGATTTAGACACCCAAATGATCAGCAGGGGCCGTGCCCCCAGATCAAGCACATCCGGCCGCGCAAACCCCCGTGTCGCGGGCGATCCCGCCCGCCCGGCACCGCGAGCGCTCACGCACTGTCACGGCCCGCAGAGCCATGCACCCCGCCGCAAACCGGCCCGGCGCCGCGAAACCGTCACGTCATCCGATCACATAAAGTCACATCGACTTTGACGAGTCCCTGCTTCCGTTCTGAGACCATCAGTACGTGCCTTGACCTTTGTTCAGGGACAGCGCCCGACGGCCCGACTTTCAGGAATCTTTAACTCCTGCGCACTCAGGCGAATGGGTCAAGTGACGTTCAGGAGCCGCGAACGCGGTGCTTGCTCTGTCCGTTACCGCATCGAGGTCCGTTACCGCATCGAGGTCCGTTATCGCATCGAGCGTTTGGCAAGTCTGAAATAAGGGGGGGCGATGAGCTATTCAAATGCTAAGGCGTGAGCGGGGGGTCGGGTTTGGTTGCCTGCTGGCGCTGCGTCGGCAGCACCGCTTCAAACCCTCACGTTCGGGAGCAACCAGCCGAGCTACCCGATCAGGCAAATACCCGGCACGTCGCCATGTCGGGTATGCCTACGCGTCAGCGCCTTGAACGCCTCAATGCCGCCGCGTGGCGACAAGATCACAAGCCCACGGTAAGACCCCATGGCACGCGACACCGTTTGTTCGGCGGGATCTGCGATTAACCGGGATCAGGTTAGATGCGCCGAGCGTGGCGCTTAAGCCGTTTCACCTGGATGCCCTCAGCATCGCTGCCATCACGAACTCGACCGCTGCGTTCGCCGACCGGATGGAAACCGGCGCCTCCGCGTCCCGGCCGGGCTCATCAAGGTCGGTAACGTCATCGCCTAGCGCGTGGATGATGCCGTGGACGAAATTACCGATCTCAGCCGCCGCGCTCGGGTGGGTGGCCCGGAACAGGTCGGTGATGACCCGCGCCCGCTCAGCGGTCATGCGGCCGACCCCTTCGTCTGCCTTGGTCTCAGTCATCTCGACCACTCCCTGTGTCACTATCGCGATGTCGCGATCGCGCCGCGTACGCCCGTGCCTCGCCGGATCCCGGTACCCATGCTCCATCGCGGCAACCTATCTGGCCAGGGCCGCACGTCTTACTGGACTGACGACTTAACTAGACTTGGACGACTTACTGGACCTGACGACTTACTGGACCTGACGACTTACTGGACCTGACGACTTACTGGACCTGACGACGGGACCGGCGAGGCCGCGCCGGAGTCCGTTAGCAGGGAGCAGAGCGTTTGGCGCGCGCCGTCGCGGGTGAGGCGGTCGAGGTGGGTTGCGAGCAGATCCTCGAACCCGGTGTTCCCGGCGAGATCACCGAACAGCTCACGCACACCGAGCAAGGCTGCCGTCACGTCCTTTGCGCGTGACACACCGCGCAGCCGTTCGGCAAAAATCTCGGCCAACGGGTCGTCCACGGCGAATGGGCGCCCATCATCGCTCCTGCCGACGGCAACATGCCGCATCCAGGCTGCCACGGCCAGACACGCCCAGATCGGCTCGGCCCCGGCGCGGTAACGGTCCCTGATGGTGCCGAGCAACCGCTGCGGCAGCTTCTGGCTGCCGTCCATGGCCACTTGCGCGGTCCGGTGGCGCAGGGCCGGGTTGGCGAAGCGGGGCAACTGCTGCTCCTGATACGCGGCCAGGTCGGCGCCCGCGGGCGGATCAAGCGTCGGCGCGACGTCCTCGGCGAGCAGCCGCATAACGTAGCTGGCCAGGTCGAGGTCCGCGGCCGCGGTGGCGATGTACTCGTGTCCGGCCAGGCCCCCAAGGTAGGCGAGCGCGGAGTGCGCGCCGTTGACGACGCGGAGCTTCATGATCTCGTAGGGTGCTACGTCGGGCACGAGCAGCGCGCCCGCCTGCTCCCACCGCGGCCGGGGCCCGGCGAAGTCATCCTCGATGACCCAGTGCGAGCCGGGCTCTGCGACGACCGTTCCCTCGTCCCGCACCCCAAGCAGGGCAGCGGCGTCGGCGCGATCCGCTTCCGTGGCGGCAGGGACGATGCGGTCGACCATGGTGGCAGGAAACCGCGCCGCCGCCGCCATCCAGTCGGCGATGGCATTCGTTGCCGCACCTGCGTTCCGCCCGCAGCGCTCCAGGTACTGCTCGACGAGGCCGCGCAGCGTGCGGCCGTTGGACGGCAGGTTGTCGCAGCACACGATCGTCAGCGGCGGCCCGTCCGCCGCGGCACGAGCGGCAAGCCCGGCGGCAAGCTGGCCGACCGCGGTGCGCGGCGGCCGCCCAGCCAGGTCGGCGGCGACCTCGGGGTCGGCAAGCCGCAGGCGGCCGGTGGCGGGATCATGCCGGTACCCCTTTTCCGTGACGGTGAGCGTGACGACGGTGACAGCGGGTTCGGCGATCTTGGCGACTAGCTCCGCCGGATCCGCTCCGGCGAACGCCACCTCGCGGATCGCTCCGACAACCTGCGGGCGCACCTCATCGGCGGAACGCACAAGCACGCTGTAGAGGCAATCCTGCGGGACAAGCCGGTCGGCCACGCTGCTGCTGCGCTGGGTGAATCCCGCGATGCCCCAGCCGCCGCACGCTTCGGTGTAGACGGCCTGGTGGGCGCGGTGAAACGCGCCGACGCCCAGATGCACGACCCCGACCTTGCGCCCGCGCGGGTCGCTGTCAGGACGCAAGTGTGGCGGGATCTTGCCGAGCGTCGCGTACCGCAGCCGGTCTGCCGTGCCGCCGCTGGTCACATCACCGCACCCAGCTGCCACGGGGTGAACTCCTCGTCTCCGAAACCGAGGAGTTCACTGGCTGTGGCACGACCGGATGCCACGGCCAGAACCAGATCGAAGACCTTCCGGCCCACGTCAGCCACGCTGGCCTCACCGTCCGCGATCACGCCGCAGTTCACATCCATGTCCTCGGCCATCGCGGCGTAGGTGCGCGAGTTGGAGCAGAGCTTGAGGCTCGGGGCCGGTTTAGCGCCGAAGACCGAACCGCGGCCGGTGGTGAAGCACACCAGCTGAGCGCCGCCTGCCACGATGCCGGTCACCGACACCGGGTCGTAGCCGGGCGTGTCCATGAAAACCATGCCCTTGGCGCTGACCGGCTGCGCGTATTCGTAGACGGCGCGAAGCGGCGTGCTTCCCCCTTTGGCGATCGCGCCGAGGGACTTCTCCAGGATCGTGGTAATCCCGCCTGCCTTGTTCCCCGGCGAAGGGTTGGCGTCCATGGTGATGCCCGACGCTGCCGTGTACGCGTCCCACCAGGCGATCCGCGCCAGCAGATCGCCGGCTACCTCCGGTGTCGCCGCCCGTGCGGCGAGCAGGTGCTCCGCGCCGTAGATCTCGGGCGTCTCGGCGAGGACCGCGGTGCCGCCCTGGGCGACGAGCAGGTCCACCGCCGCGCCGAGGGCAGGATTGGCGGTCATCCCAGAGAACGCGTCAGAACCGCCGCAGTTCAGCCCGAGTATCAGCGCGCTGGCCGGGACCGGCGCCCTGCGCGCGGATTCCGCCTCGGGCAGCAGGCTTGCCAGGGCCTCGACGCCCGCCTGCGCCGCCGCGGTCGTGCCGCCAGCCTCCTGGATACTGAGCGTGCGTACCGGGTTGGGGCAGCCGGCCAGGTCGAGATCGGCAAGCTGGTTGACCTCGCAGCCGAGGCCCACGGCCACGATCCCGGCGAAATTCGGGTGGGCCGCGTAACCGGTCAGAGTCCGCCGCAGGATGTCCAGGCCCTCGCCTGGCGCGGCCATCCCGCAACCCGTGCCGTGGGTCAGCGCGACCACCCCGTCGATGTGCGGGCTGGCGTCCACCATGGCCTGCGCCTTGCGGGCGATCAGTTTCGCCACGGTCGCCGAGCAGTTCACTGACGTGAGCACGCCGAGGTAGTTGCGCGTCCCGACCCGGCCGTCCGCACGCACGATCCCGTCAAAAGTGGCGGCCGCGGTCTCCGGCCGGGTCCCATGTTGACCGGAGGCGATGTCGTGCTGGCTGGTTTGGGCGCCGTGCTGACCCGCGCCGGCGCGATTGCCTGCCGGGTGCCTCGAGTTCCCGGAGCCACTCGCCGGGACGAACGCCAGGTTGTGCACGTGCACGTGTTGGCCTGCCGCTATCGGGATCGTCGCGGCCCCGATCACCTCGCCGTACTTTCGTACCGTCGCTCCCGCGGGCAGGTCCCGCGTGGCGACCTTGTGACCGGCGGGCACGGCCGCACGCACCGCGACGCCGGAGGACTGGCCGTTCGCGACCACATCGCCAGGAGCAAGATCGCTGAGCGCGACCGCGACGTCGTCGCCCTCGCGCAGAACGAGTATGCCGGCCGGGTTAGCCACGGATGACCGCCTCCGTTGTTGCTCCCGCCGTGTCGCGCACGGCAGCGAGCAGTTCGGCGAGCCCGCCTGGGCTGGTCGCGGCGGATCCGACCCCAACCGCACTGACGCCTGCGGTAAGGAGCTCACCAGCCATCGCGCCGGTGATCCCGCCCGTCGCGACGAAGCTCACGTCAGGAAACGGGCCGCGCATTTCGCGGAACCAGGCTGGTCCGAGCACGCTCACGGGAAACGCCTTCAGCCAGTGGCAGCCTGCGGGGAGGGCCCGCTGCACCTCGGTGGCCGTGGCCGCGCCTGGCAGGTGAGGCAGGCCCGCGGCGGTGCTCGCGGCGAGGACGTCGGGGCTGAAGCCCGGTGCCACGGTGAAAGCCGCGCCTGCTGCCCTCGCCTGCTCGGCCTGGCCCGGTGCCAGCATTGTGCCCGCGCCCACCGGATGGCCGCGGTTGCGCCCCGCCTGGGCGGTGGCCATCGTCTCGCCGACCGCCGCAACGTCGCAGGGCGCCTCAATGGCATCGCCGGTCATCGCGCTGGCGGTCATCGCGCTGGCGGTCATCGCGCTGGCGGTCATCGCGCTGGCGGTCATCGCGCTGGCGGTCATCGCGCTGGCGGTCATCGCGCTGGCGGTCATCGCGCTGGCGGTCATCGCGCTGGCGGTCATCGCGCTGCCGCCGCGGCCCTGATGTGGCTCACGACTGCGCGCGGCGGCGCCGATCGTGAGTCCCATCCACCAATCCCCTGCGTCTGGCGCACGCCCGCACCGCTAGAAGTCCAATGTTTCTTCAGATTACCCGCAGCCCGTCGCGGCCACGCGACGTTCCGCAGGCGGCGCCTCAACTCACTCCAGGGGGATCCGCGGCGGGCTCGTCTCTATTGAAGGCTTCGGATGAATCAATTGAAGGCTGCGGAGTGCTGGCTCTGCTTGGTCTCTCCGACCCTGCGGCTCGTTTGGTCCGGTGCGCGCTCCACGAGCGCCCCCGGCCGCCCCGCTGAACGCCTCCCCCGACGCCAGGAGCGCTTGCCCGCCGTGGGCGTTGCGCCACCCGGTCGCAGTTAGGCGCCGCTGACGGCCTTCCCGGCGCCTAAAGGCGACCGGGAGGGCCGGTTCCTGCCTGGAGGCTCCGGCTATCGGGAGAGGCTCCGGCTATCGGGAAGAGGCTCCGGCTATCGGGAAGTGGCAAGCCGACCACGCGACCGAGGGCGAGGAACGGCCAGCCAGCCCGGCCGGGGAACGGCCAGCCAGCCCGGCCGGGAACGGCCAGCCAGCCCGGCCGGGGAACGGCCGCGGCCCGCGAACGCGGCCGTCAGAAAATAGCCTGCTGCCCAGCGGGACCCCCAGTGCCACGTTTCGCGAGCGGCGCGGCAGTACGAATTGCTACCTGCTATGCGTAATTGGCCGCGATATGGGCACGAGCGCGTCATGGTCACCTTTATTATCATCCTGCTGGTCGTCGGGCTGATCGCCGGAGCGATCGCGCGACTGCTCGTGCCCGGCCGCGACCCGATCGGGCTCCTCGGCACCATCGTCCTTGGCGTCGTCGGATCGTTCGTCGGCGGTTTCCTGGAGAACCTGGTCCAGTACCGCACGCTTTCCATCCACAACTTCCATGCCACCGGCATCATCGGCTCCATAATCGGTGCCATTGTCCTGCTGTTGTTGCTGCGGCTTAGCGGCCACGAGCGCGGGCGCGCCCGGCGCAGCCGGACCTGAGGCCTGTTCACACGTCCGGTCGCCAGCGGCGATGCCTGGTATGCCGCTGGCGGCCGTGACCGATGTCCTCGAACCAGTCCAGGCTCGCTTGCGCCGCACGCTGGGTGCTGAGCTCCACCGGTAGCCGTTCGGCTTCATAGGCGGCCAGGGTGGGCGGATCGGCGTGCTCGGACACGCAGGCGAGCGCGAGCCCCTCCTCCATGGCAAGCTTGGCGCCCCGGCCGATGGAGAAGCGCGCCGTGCGCGCCGCGTCGCCGAGCAGCGCCAGCTGCGCGCCGCAGATCCGGTGCCGCCAGGTCGCGAACGTGATCCACTTCGAGTTCCGGCCGGTCAGCGGCGCGCCGTCGAGCAGGCCCTCGAAGACCTTCTCGCACGCGGCGCCGGCGAAAGCTTCATCAGGCCACCGGGCTCCGTTGAGCACATATCAGTGGGCCACCGCGGGCGCCCGCTAAGGTGGTCCAGCCCCCATGATCCGCAATCGTGTTGAGTTTCCGGCAAATACGGCGGGCAGATTAACAAAGAAACGAATCTTGAAGGCGGTCGCGGCGCGACGGACGTCGACGGGCGCCGTGAACGACGGGGGCGCCGTGAACAACGGGGGCGCCGCGAACAACGGGGGCGCCGCGAACAACGGGGGCGCCGCGAACAACGGTGGCGCCGCGAACAACGGTGGCGCCGCGAACTGCGGGGCACCGTCAACGCCGGGGCGCCGTGAGCGCCGGGGGCGCCGTGAGCGCCGGGGGCGCCGTGAGCGGCGGGGGCACAGTGAACGGCGGGGGCACAGTGAACGGCGGGCGGCGCCGTGAACGGCGGGCGGCGCCGTGAACGACAAAGGCACAGTGAACGCAGGGGGGCCACAGTGAACGCGGGGCTCCGTCAACGCCGGGCGGCACAGTGAACGGCGAGGGCACAGTGAACGAGAGGGGCACAGTGAACGCAGTGGGCGCCGTGAACGGCGGGGGGCGGCGTTGCTGCGGCGTTTCGCTTACCGATTGCTGGCCACCGCCTGGCGGCCTGCGTCGTCATAAAGATCATCACACGACGCCAGTGGTCTGGGAGGCGCGATGAAGGTTCATGCGAAGGCAGCGGCCACCGTCCTGGCCGCCGCGACCGTGGTTCTTGCCGCGGGGTGTGGTGGCTCGAGCGGGATGGCTGCCTCCCAGACGCCGACGGCGAGCCAGTCAGCGGGTGGCTCCTCGGCTGCTCCAGCGGCGGTGACGCCAGCGGCGGTGACGCCAGCGGCGGTGACGCCAGCGGCGACCGCGCAGGGTAATGGCGGGTCCACCGCCAGCGCAGGCAGTTCAGGCACCCAGGCTCAGCGCCCGGGCCGATGCCACACCAGCATGCTGTCCGCCGTTGTGACCCTGGGTAATCCCGGCGCGGGCCAGCGCTACGCATTCCTCGTCCTGACCAACACCTCGGGCGTCACGTGCCAGGTTTCCGGCTATCCAGGGATGCAGCTCGCGAACGCATCATCGCAGCCCATTGTCACCAAGGTCAGCCGGGTTGCCGCGACCCCGCAGCTGGTGACCCTGACGCCGGGTCAGCGCGCCTACACGCTGCTGCACTGGACGATCGTCCCTGGCACCAGCGAGACCCCGGCCACCTGCGAACCGGTCCCCAGCGTGCTCCTTGTGACGCCGCCCGACGAGACCGCGACGCTGCGCACCTCTTGGCCTGGCGGCAATGTCTGCCAGCACGGCATGATCGATGTGACACCGTTCAAGCCGGGCACCGGCGCCTGAGCGCAGTACCCGGTGGATCGCGGCCACCTCCGGCTTTGCCCAGCCGCAGACGCTGGCCTCGGCCCGGCCCTTCGCCTCGGCCCGGCGCTACCCGCGTTCGCTGTCCAGGGCTGCCATCTGCGCAGCCTCGTAACGGCTGCCCGCCACCAGGTCAGCAGGCACCGCGGCCTCGATCCGCGCCAGATCCGCCTCGCTCAGCGCCAGATCGAGCGCACCGAGCGACTCACGCAGCCGCTGCTCTCGCTTCGCGCCGATCAGCGGAATGATGTCAGTGCCGCGGGATAGCACCCACGCGAGGGCGATCTGCGCGGCCGTCGCGCCCACCTGCTGAGCGATCTTGTCAAGATCCTCAGCGAGTGCCCGGTTGCGGGCCAGGTTCTCGCCCTGGAACCGCGGGAAACGGGAGCGCGGATCGGCGTCGTCGAGTGATCGCGCGGTGGAGACGTCGAGCAGCCCGCGCGACAGCACGCCGTACGCGGTGATACCGATGCCAAGCTCGCGCAACGCGGGCAGAACCTCCGCCTCGATCCCCCGGCTCATCAGTGAGTACTCGATCTGCAGCGCGGTGATCGGGTGCACCGCGTGTGCCCGCCTGATGGTGTTCGCGCCCATCTCCGACAGCCCGACGTGGCGCACGTAGCCCGCCTGGATGAGTTCGGCGATGGCGCCCACGGTGTCCTCGATGGGGACGTGCGGGTCCAGCCGTGCGGGCTGGTACAGATCCACGTAGTCCGTCCCCAGGCGCCTGAGCGTGTAGGCGAGCCAGGTCTTCACGGCCGCCGGCCTGGCGTCGTTGCCGAGGAACGCGCCCGCCGGATCGCGTTGCGAACCGAACTTCACCTGGATGAACACGCTCTCGCGCCGCCCGCCCGTCAGGGCTTGGCAAAGCAGCAACTCGTTGTGCCCCATGCCGTAGAAGTCGGCTGTATCGAGCAGCGTGATCCCGGCGTCCAGGGCGGCGTGAATCGTCGCGATGCTCTCCGTGTCGTCGGCGCGGCCGTAGATTCCCGACATCCCCATCAGCCCGAGACCGACCCTGGACACCTCCGGGCCGCCGCGTCCAAGCGCGCACATTTTCATCCGCAGTCGTCCTCGCTGCCGGGCCAGGGCAAGCCTCGCAGATCCCCGCCGCCACCAAACACCAATCCCGAACACCACGAACCTACCCGGCTACCTGGTAATGCGCGCGGCGGGATGTGCCACGCTGGGTCCAAAGACGACCTAGGATCGCGCTGATGCCGGACAACCCAGGCCATGTGGTCGTGGCGCCGGACAAGTTCAAGGGAACGCTGACCGCGCCGCAGGTCGCCGAGCACGTGGCGGCCGGATTGAGGCGAGCCTGCCCGGGCGTGCCTGTTGTGACGCTCCCGGTGGCGGACGGCGGTGACGGCACGGTCGAAAGCGCCGTCGCGGCGGGCTACCGCCGTGTCGGCGCCACGGTGCAAGGGCCGACAGGCGAACTCGTCAGCGCCTCGTTCGCGATCCGCGACGCGGCGGCGGGCCGCGATGCGGCGGCGAGCCGCGATGCGGCGGCGAGCCGCGACATGGGAACGAGCCAGCCCGCAGGCACGGCAGGCGCTGCCGACGCCATCCTTGAGGCCGCTGAGGCGTGCGGGCTGCGGCGCCTTCCTGGCGGTCTGCGCCAGCCGCTGACCGCCACGAGCCACGGCGCCGGAGAGCTCATCAGCGCGGCGGTCCACGCAGGTGCCCGCAGGATCGTACTTGGCCTCGGCGGCGTCGCCTGCACCGACGGCGGCGCCGGGCTGGTAGCGGCCCTCGGCGGACGGCTGTCCGACCGCTCAGGCGCGCGCCTGCCACCAGGCGGGGCCGCGCTGCGCGCGTTGTACCGCCTCGAACTCGCTGCGCTGCGGGCGACATCGGGCGCCGCGACGCTGGCCGACGTGACCGTGGCATGCGACGTGGACAACCCCCTGCTCGGACCGCATGGCGCGGCGGCCGTGTACGGCCCGCAGAAGGGAGCCTCGCCGCATGACGTGGCAGTCCTGGAGGAAGGGCTCGGTCGCTGGGCGGACCTGGCCGAGCGGGCGCTCGGCCGGAGCTACCGCGACCTGCCGGGCGCGGGCGCCGCGGGCGGCCTCGGTTTCGCCGCGCTCGCGTTCCTCGGCGCCCGCATGCGGCCCGGTATTGACGTGCTGCTTGACTGCCTCGATTTCGCCAGCCGGATCGAGGGCGCGCGCCTGGTCATCACCGGTGAGGGGTCGCTGGACGCGCAGACGTTGCGCGGCAAGGCCCCGGCGGGCGTGGCCCGCGCGGCGGCCGCGGCAGGCGTGCCTGTCGTCGCGGTCGCGGGCGTAGCGACACTGGCAGCAAGCGACCTGCACCGAAGCGGCATCTCGGCCGCGTACGCGCTGACGGGCATTGAGCCCGACCTGCGGCGCTGCATGACCGAGCCAGGCAAACTGCTCGAAGATCTAGCCGAACGGCTTGCGCATGACTGGCTCTGCGGGCAGCAGCCGCCGGCCAACGCGGAAAGGACCGGACCCTCGTGACCCAAGACCTAAGGTATGACCTTGTTGTGCGCTCCCGCCGCGTGGTGCTTCCCGGCGGCGAGACGCCGGCCGCGGTGGCCGTCCGTGATGGCCGGATCGCCGCCGTGGCGCCGCTGCACGCCCCGCTCGACGCGGCGCGCGAGGAGGACCTCGCAGGCTTGGCGCTGCTGCCCGGGCTGGTCGACGTGCACGTGCACGCCTACGAGCCGGGCCTGGCCGACGCAGGCGAGGCAGGTTTCGCATCGGCGACCGCGGCCGCTGTGGCCGGTGGCGTGACCACGATCGTGGACATGCCGGTCGCCTCGCTGCCATCCGCCGTGTCCGTCGAGGCTCTGCACGCCAAGCGGGCCGCGGCGGCGGGAAGGTGCGCGGTCGACGTCGGGTTCTGGGGTGCTGCGGTGCCAGGCAACCTGGCGGAGCTTGGCCCGCTGCGCGACGCAGGGGTCGTCGGGTTCAAGTGCTTCCTCGCCGGTGGCAACGCTCCGTACTCGGCCGGCGCCGAGGGCTGGGCAGACAGCGGCCCGGATGATCTAGTTCCGCTCGACAACGCGGACCTGCGGGCCGCATTCACCCGCCTCGCCGACCTTGCCCCAGACACGCTGATGGCGGTGCACGCCGAGGACTGGAGCGAGATCCGGCAGGCACACGGCCGCAGCTACGCCACGTACCTCGCCTCCCGGCCACCGCGTGCCGAGCGGCGCGCCATAGAGCGGGTCGTCGCCGCCGCGGCCGCCACGGGAGCCAGGGCGCACATCGCGCATCTTTCCGCGGCCGAGTGCGTCGCCCTTATCGCAGGCGCGAAGGCGGCAGGAATCGCGCTGACCGCGGAGACCTGCCCGCACTACCTGTTCTTCGCCGCGGAGGAGGTGCCAGACGGCGCCACCCAGTTCAAGTGCCTGCCGCCGATCAGGGATGGGATCAACCGCGAGGCGCTGTGGCGGGGGCTCGAAGCAGGTGTGATCGACTGCGTCTCGTCAGGTCACTCGCCGCCCGCGCCTGAGCCGACGGATCCGCGCGCGCACGGCATGCAGCGCGCCGCGCAGTCGAGCACGGCCGCGCGCGCGAGTGCGGGCGATTTCGGGGCGGCCCGCGGCGGCATCGCGGGCCTGCAACTCAGCCTCCCTGCCCTGTGGACGGTGGCGCGGCGGCGCAGGCACGGCCTCGCCGACGTGATCCGCTGGATGGCGGAGCGGCCCGCGGCACTCGCCGGGCTGCCGTCGAAGGGGCGGCTCGCGGTCGGCTGCGATGCGGACTTGGTGGCCTTCGATCCAGGCGCCGAGTTCACCGTGCACGGCAGCGAGTTGCTTAACCTCAATCCGGTGACACCTTACGAGGGGAGAGTGCTCGCCGGCGTCGTCCGGGCTGTGTGGCTCCGGGGTGAGCAGATCACGGCCGGTGCGGCCCGGCGCGGGCATCTGATCACGAGAGCCAAAGGCTGACGGCTCATATGCTGAGGTCGTGAGCGGCCGTGGCTAACCAGCAGGCCCCTGGCGCGCCCCGCAGCGGTGCCAGCCCGGGGAGCGACTCGCCGGGATCCCCCGGCAGAAGGTGGCTGCTGCTTATTTACCGGATCCCCGCCGAGCCGACCAGGCTGCGGGCAGCCGTCTGGCGGCGCATCAAGGGGCTCGGAGCCATCTACCTGCAGAACTCGGCCGCGGCCTTGCCCCACGCCGTCGGCGCGGAGCGTGCACTGCGTGCGCTGCGCAAAGAGATCACTGAGATGGGAGGCAGCGCCTACCTGCTCAGCACCGATGTGCTCGCCGGCGAGGCGGACATCAAGCGCGCATTCAACGCGGCGAGGGACGACGAGTACGAGGAGATCGTCGACCGCTGCCAGGACTTCCTCGCGCAGGTGGAGAAGGAATACGTGGGGGAGCATTTCACCTACGCCGAGCTCGAAGAGAACGACGAGGACCTGGTGAAGCTGCGGAACTGGTTCGGGAAGGTCCGCGCCCGCGATGTGCTTGGCGCGTCCGGCCAGGCCGCGGCCGTGTCCGCGCTCGAGCGCTGCGAGCAGGTGCTTGAGGAGTACGCGACGCGCGTGTACGCCGAAGAGGGCGAAAGCCGCTGAGCTTGCGGGACCGGGTCAGGCTGGTCCAGCCTGGTGGCGCCGCGTCAGGCTGACATCCGGTCAGGCTGGGCTCGGCGGGGTAAGCGATTTCAGGCCGGCCTGAACGCGCCCGCGGCCCGGCTGATGGCGTCCCACGCCTGCTGGACGTGCTTGTGCTGCGTCAACGTGCCGCCGACGGCAAGCCGGAGCGTCACCCTGCCGCCGATCTTCGTGTGGGTGAGGAGAAGCTCACCGGAGCCGTTAAGTTGCTCCATGAGCGCCATGTTGGCGGCATCCTGCTGCTGCGGCGCGAGATCGGGCAGCCGCAACCTGAAGCAGACCAAAGCGAGCGGGTGCGCCGCCGCGACCTCGAACCGATCATCGCTACCGATCCAGGCGGCGAACTCCGCGGCGGACTCGACGTGACGGCGGATGTGCGCTCGCAGCCCCTCGGCTCCGTACCAGCGGATCACCGACCACAGCTTCAGCGCGCGGAACCTGCGGCCAAGCGGTATCTGCCAGTCACGATAGTCGCAGACCTGGCCGGATTCTGTGGCCGTGTTTCGCAGGTACTCCGGCAGGATCGACAGGGCGGCAAGCAGCGGCCCACGGTCGGCGACCCAGAAGGCGTCACAGTCGAAGTTGGTGAGCAGCCACTTGTGCGGATTGGTCGCGTAGGAGTCCGCGCAGGCGGCGACGCCGTCGTTGACCCAGCGAAACTCGGGGCAGACCGCGGCCACACCGGCGTAGGCCGCGTCGACGTGCAGCCAGACTCGCTGCGCGCGGCACACCTCGCCGATGCGCCGGACCGGATCGATCGCGGTTGTGGAGGTGGTTCCGACGGTCGCCACGACCATCACGGGGCGCACGCCCGCGCCGGCATCGGCCGCGATCAGGGCGCGCAGATGGCTCACATCCATTGCGAGCGTCAGCGGGTCCACCCTGACCTTGCGCAGCGCCTGCTCGCCGAGCCCGGCGACGACCACGGCCTTGTCCGCGCTCGAGTGCCCCTGCTCGGAAATGTAAACCGCGTACCGCGCCGGAGCGCCAGCCACAGAACTACCGGCAGCCACAACGCTCCCGGAGCCTCCGCCAGTCAAGCCACTCGTGCGCCAAGCGCCGTTCGTCGCCCGGTGCAGAGCCGCGGTGAGAGCCACAAGCACCGCGCTTGAGGCACTGTCCTGGATAACACCGCCACCGGGGCCGTCGCAGCGGAACCGGTCCGGTAGCCCGAGCAGCTCCGCCAGCCAGTCGAGCACGTGCTGCTCGAGTTCCGTGCATGCAGGACTCGTCGCCCAGAGCATCCCTTGCACGCCAAGTCCTGACGAGATGAGGTCGCCGAGCACCGCGGGCCCTGAAGCGTTGGCGGGAAAGTAGCCGAAGAACCGCGGATGCTGCCAGTGCGTCACGCCGGGGAGCACGACACGGTCCAGGTCGCCCAGGATCGCCTCGAACGGCTCCGGGTGCTGCGGGGGGTGCACGGGCAGCAGCTTGCGTATCTCACCAGCAGCCGCGCGCGATTGCACAGGCAGCGATTCGACCCGCTCCCAGTAGTCCGCGATCCAGTCGACCACCTGCCGCCCGTAGCGCCTGAACTCTTCAGGCGTCATGCTCGTCATGCCCCCACGGTAGGACAGCGCGGATGACACCGGATGATGGAGCAATGGGAGAGCTTATTCTGCTCAGGCACGGTGAGACCGAATGGAGCGCGGCGGGCCGGCATACGGGCAGGACCGACGTGCCGCTCACGGCCCGCGGCGAGGCCCAGGCAGCCGCGCTCCGTCCCGCACTCGCGGACCATGACATCCATGCGGCATTCACGAGCCCGGCCGAGCGCGCGGTCCGCACCGCCAAGCTGGCCGGCATCGACAGCGCCAAGCAGGACCCTGACCTTTGGGAATGGGACTACGGCGGATACGAGGGACTCACCACGCCGCAGCTGAGGCAGCAGCGGCCTGGCTGGTATCTGTGGCGCGATGGAGTTATCCCAGGCGACGCCGAGCATCCTGGCGAGACCGTGGCACAGGTCGGCGAGCGCGCCGACGCCGTGCTGCGGCGCGTGCGCCCGCTGCTCGATTCCGGCGACGTCGTGCTCGTGGCGCATGGCCATGTGCTTCGGGTGCTCACCGCGCGCTGGCTCGGCCTCGAGCCGTCGGCGGGACGGCTGTACCGCCTCGATACAGGGACGCTCTCGACCCTCGGAACCGAGCATGACTACCCGGTTATTGCCGGGTGGAACATTCCGCCCGTTCCATGATCCCGGGAGCGTCCGCTTGGCCATCCGGAACACTACTCCGGCCGCATCATGGTGCGCGGAACCGAACAACCTCGACCAGAAGTAGGTGCTGGTGATCATCTCCTCACATGACCTGCCCGCGCCGTGCCGCCGCTCGGCATTGTCTCTGCCGTTCCGTCCAGGGATGTCCGTCACAAGGGCGTTGAAGCTTCGGACCCCGGAGCGCGCCGGCTGAAGCTAGTTACAAGTGAACCCGTTCAGCCGAACAGACGACTGTTCGTTACTGTTGACTTTGGTTGCTTTCATCGGGCACGCTGCCCGTAACGGAGGATACCGGCAACGGGCAGACGGAGGCAGCGGCAGAGCCCGGCCTGGACCGGCTGAATGCATTCGTGCGAAGAGAGGGTGTTAATCATGCTCGCCGCCATGCGGCAGGCGAAAATCCTGGAGCAGGTCAAGCAGGCCGGCGGCGTCCGGGTCAGCGACCTCAGCCAGATGCTCGGGGTCTCGGACATGACGATCAGGCGGGACCTCGAAGCACTCGCGAGGCAGGGCCTGGTCGCCAAGGTGCACGGTGGCGCGACGACTGTCGAGTACGGGAGCGCTGACGAGCCAGGCTTCGCGGCGAAGTCGATCCGCGAACCGCAGGAGAAGGAGGCGATCGCCGCGCAGGCGGCGGCCCTCATCCAGCCAGGATCGGCCGTCGCGCTCACCGCGGGCACGACCACATGGACGCTGGCCAGGCATCTCAGGAACGTGCCCAACCTCACAGTCGTCACCAACTCGATCAAGGTTGCCGAGATCCTCTACCAGAACGAGCGGGCGGATCTTACCGTCGTGCTGACCGGGGGCGTGCGGACGCCGTCGGAAGCGCTGGTCGGGGCGGTGGCAGTGTCAACCATCCGGTCGCTGCACTTTGACGTCGTCGTCATGGGCGTACACGGGATCGATGCGCGCGCCGGGCTGACCACCCCCAACCTGACCGAGGCCGAGACCAACCGGGCGTTCGTCGAGGCCTCCAGGCGGCTGATCGTGGTGGCTGATCACACGAAATGGGGGGTGATCGGGTTGAGCCAGATAGCTCCGCTCGAAGCGGTGAGCACACTGGTCATGGACAGCCTGATCAGCGGCGAAGCGCGCAGCGTGCTCGAGGAGCATGTGGGTGATCTGCGGGTGGTGCCTGTTGCCGCGGACAGCGGCAGGGACGGGTGATGAACGGTCAGGAAACCGCGCGCAGCCGCTGCAGCTGAAGTTCCTCGTATTCGCGGATCCGCCGCCGCGCCTCCCGCACCGGCGGGGTGTAACGGATCTGCTCCGGCAGGCCGTGGGTCGCGCGGTAGAGCGCGCTCAGGGTCACCGTGGCCGCCAGGTCGGTGAGCGGGCTTCCCGGCGCACCGTACATCCTGCGTCCCCACCGCGGAAGCGAGGCGAACGCGAGCGTGTTCAGCGGTGGCGCGAGGAGCTTGAGCGCAACCAGCGCCCGGGGTACCGCCGGGTTGAAGGACATCCTGAGCGCCCGTTTGGCTTCGGCGCAGGCGGACAGTTTCGGCCGCATGTTGTCGAAGTAGGCGTCGAGTTCCCCGACCGAGGCCGGCACGTCCGCCGGGTCGATGCCGACCAGCGCCGCCGATCTGCGCTGCTCATCCACGAACCTGTCCAGATCGTGCAGGCAAAGGGGCATCCCGCTGCGCCGCGCGATGTCGACGTAGGAACCGATCTCACCGCAGTGCACCCAGATCAGCTGCTCCGGCTCGTCGATACGGAAGCGCGTGCCGTCGGGATCGACGCCGGTGAGCGAGGCGTGGAGTTTGCGGATGCGGCGCCCAGCACGGTCCACCTCGGCCAGGCTGCCGAACGTGCGCACCCGCACGAAGCCGGTCGTCCGCGCGAGCCGCCCCCACGCTTGCCTGGGATCGGCCAGGGTCGCGTTCTGCCAGGTCCCGCGCATCGTCCGTGGGTGCAGTGCCTGCAGGTAGAGGGCGCGAAAGCCGGCCACCCACATGATCGGCTCGCCCATGATCCGCCATGTCACGGAGCCGGGGCCGAACAGGCCATCATCGGTCGAGACTTCGCGGCCGGGACCCGCCGGCCCACTGGGCATGGCCATCTGTTGGCCCCCTCACAGAACTGCGTTCTGCTCTAGGTTAACCATGCCTGCAGCCGGTCAGGTCGTATCGGCCTGCCTTGTCTCCGCACGGATCCAGCCGAGGTACCCGGGGGAGCCCGTGCAGATCTGGGTGGCGGTAATCTCCGGCTCGTCGTAGCTGTGCAGCCTGGTTAGCAACGCGCACAGCTCCGCGTAGCGGTCGGCGGGAAGCTTCAGCATCACCAGCCACTCCTCCGCCCGCTCCATTTCCCCCTCCCACCAGTACGTACTGGCAATCGGCCCGGCGACCTGAGCGCATGCGGCAAGCCTCGCGGCCACGGCGGCCCGGGCGAGTTCCATCGCCTCGGACCGTGAGTCCGTCGTGGTCTGCACCTGGAGGAACTCCACAGATGGCGGAGAAGACAGCGAAGGCCCGGCAAGCGGAGACGGCGGAGTCTCCTGAAGCGAAGGGTCGTGGGCAAGCGCTGCGTCGCCGCCGTGAGCATCCTGAGCCTGGCCCGTCATGACACCTGATCGTACGCTGCGCGACCTCGCCTGCGCCCATCTGCGGGGCACATCTGCGGGGCACAGTGTTCGGTGACCCTTGGCGACTGGCTGAGTGCGCGGGAGCGCGCTGTAGCGCGCGAGGGCGCAATAACGCCGTAGCGTGCGTAGCGCGCGTAGCGCGCGTAGCGCCGGAGGGTGCCGTAGCGCGCGGAGCGCGCCTACCGATGGAGATCGTCCAGGTTGGTGTCGTCGATTGCGAAGCTGAGCCGGTCCACCACGCCGACCACCCCATCGACCCCGTACGCCATCCGGGCCGCAAGCGGGATCATGCTCTTC
The DNA here is from genome assembly GCA_963826515.1 of uncultured Actinomycetota bacterium. Lineage (GTDB taxonomy): Bacteria > Actinomycetota > Actinomycetes > Streptosporangiales > Streptosporangiaceae > DATFVJ01. Next base: position 125,246 of record CAWGXI010000018.1, on the reverse strand, counting down.
CTCTCGACCTCACCATCCAGCGTCACCACGCCATCGGCGACGGTCACGTTCACCAGGGCCGGGTTGGTCGGAAAGCTCCCAAGCACCTCATCGACGATCTCGGCCCGGATCTCGTCGGCCGACCTCAGGTAGACACGCAGCAGATCACGCGGGGTGACGATGCCAGCCAGACGGCCATCGGCATCGACCACGAGCAGCCGTTTGATCCGGTGCCGGTCCATCAGCCGGGCAGCCTCCACGATAGTGGCATCCGGTGTCACGGTGACGGCCGGCGAGGTCATCACGTCCCGGGCACTGCGGCCGGGGTCTTCCTGGAACTGCTCCTTGCGCAGGAGGTCAACCTCGGAAACCACGCCCGCCACCTGCCCCCCGGGGCCGAGCACGGGAAGCGCACTAACCTCGTGTATGGCCATCAGGCCTGCCAGTTCCTTGAACCGCGTTTCCAACGTAACCGTGACTACCTCGGCCGTCATCAGTTCCCGGACCTCACGATGCGCCATCGGGCCTCCTCCGAAAGATGCGGTGCTGGCGATCGTCACGACGCGCATGATCCCGATCGGTGACCCGCAGGACCAATTGAACAGGGTCGTCGGCTGAACTGATACCCGCCGACGTCAGGATTTATGAGTTGACCTGGCCAGCGCCGCGATCCGGAGCTGACCGTGAACACCGCGCGCCTGGGAGCCTGGAGTATGGGCCTCGGGCGGTTCACACACCTCTCAGGCCCGGGGTGAGAAACCGGCGCCATGAGCGGCAAGCAGCCGGGCGACGGCGGGCTGCGCGCGGTCGCGGGCACGCTCGACCCCGGCGGTGTGCTCAACCCTGGCAAGCTCATCCCGCCCCGGTAAGCAGCGCGGGCGGGCACGCTGAGAGGCAGCCGATGACCGTTTCGCTCACCCTCGTGGTCAACCCTGCCGCCGGTGGCGGCAAGCCCGCCAGGCACATGCCCAAGGTCACTGCGGTCCTCGACGCCGCTGGAGCCAGCTACACGGTGTCGGAGAGCACAAGCCTGGAGCACGCCCGCGCGCTGGCGGCCGAAGCGGCAGGCCGCGGAGACACCGTGGTCTCATTCGGCGGGGACGGCCTCACCGGGGCCCTGGCGGGCGCGATCACGAAGGCGGCAGCGGGGGCGACGCCGGCGGGTGGATGGGCAGGCGGCAAGGCGGTTGCGGAGCCAGCCCAGGTCCTCACCGGCCAAGTCGCGAGCACCCGGCCCGCCGCCGCATTCGGCCTCATTCCGGCCGGACGCGGCAATGACTTCGCGCGGACGATGCGGATACCGTTCGAGCCCGCCGCCGCCGCGCGCCTGCTCCTCGAAGGCCGGCTCCAGCCGGTGGACCTGATCGCGGTGACCGGCGCCGCCGGCACCCATGCCATCGTCGCGGGCAGCGTGTATGTCGGCATCGCTTCGGTGGCCGGCGAGATCGCGAACCGGGCCCGGCTCATCCGCGGGCCCCTTGTCTACAACATCGCGGCGCTGCGGGCGCTGCTGGCCTGGCGGCCCACCATATTCCGGCTGGAGACGACGAGCGCCGACGGCAAGAAGGCGACCTCGGAATTCCGCGGTTATGCGGTCGTGGTAGCGAACATGCCGTATTTCGGCGCAGGAATGAAGGTCGCCCCCGGCGCACACTACAGCGACGGCCTGCTCGACATCGTGACGATGCGTCATGGGCCGAAGCTGACGTTCGCCCGCGTGCTGACGAAGATCAAGGACGGCTCGCACATCGCCCTCGACCAGGTGAGCACGGATCGCGCGGCCGAGATCACGATGACAGTGGACCGGCCGATGCCGGCCGGCGCGGACGGCGAGCTACTCGCGGTCCGGCCGCCCCTGCGCATCCGCGCGATGCCCGCCGCGCTCAACGTGATCGTTCCGCACTGATCTCGCGCGTGGCGCCCGGCAACAACAGCGGGCGGGCGAGCACGAGGAAGCCGCCACCCGAAACAAGCTGACGGGCCGGATTGGCGGCCTGCGTAAGGTGGCGCTTTGCGGCACTTTGCGGCATGGCCAAACAATAACCCTTACAACGGCCACCACTTATACACTCCAAGGCGCAACGAGGCCGGCAAACGCGATAGCCTCCTGATCGATAGCCTCCTGACGGAGCCGTCAGCTAACGGAAGCGCGGGTATACGGGATGGACAACTCCGGCACCGGATGGCGCGAAAGCGGCCATGACACTGGGGATACAGAATCCGTCGAGGTGACGGTGACACAAGACGCGGCAGCTGTATCCGGGCACAAGGCAGATGAGGACCGGCTAATCCTCATGCGCGACTCCAAGAACCCGGACGGGCCTGTGCTCGCCTTCACAGAAGCCGAGTGGCGGGCGTTCATCGCCGGCGTCAAGGACGGCGAGTTCGACGACCTGGGCTAACCAGGGTTTGTCATGGCGCTATGCGTTCGCAGATCCAGGCGAGTGCTATCGGATACCGGTAACCGATACCGCCATGCTTGCCATCGAACAGCTCGAAGTGAATAACGTCCTCGCGCACGCCGATATTGGCCAGTGCCTGCCTGAACGCCGCCGCACCCAGGTCGAGGAAGAACTCGTCTCTGGTGCCTGCGTCGATCCAGATCGCGCGCAGTGATCGCAAGCTGTCCGCATGAGCCGGCGCCATCAGGACCGGATCCCAGTCAAGCCAGCGCTGCCAGACCTTCTGCCGCAGCACGCCCGTCCCCGGATCCATCGGGAGTTCGGGCGCGCCATCCGCGCGGGCCGAGAAGCAGGCGGAGACGCCGAGCAGCATGAGCAGATCGATGTCCCCGTCCTTCTGCACGTTTGGGCGCGAGCGGAAGTCGTCCCACCATCGCATGATGTCACCGTCGTAGCCGCGCAAGAGCCGTACCGCCTCGGCGAGACCTGGGATGTAACTCATCTCGTACAACGAGTCGCCAGCATGCGTTGCAAGCGCTCCGAACAGATCTGGCCGCAGCATCGGCGTGATCATCGCGCCGAAGCCGCCGCTGGACTTGCCGCTCACCGCGCGATGGTCGCGGCTGGCGAGCGTGCGGTATCTGCCGTCGACCCACGGTACGACTTCATCGCACAGATACGTGTGATAGCGCCCGGTGCCAGGCGAGTCGACGAACTGGCTGCCGCCGTAGGCAGTCCAGGCATCCACGTAGACCACGATCGCCGGCGGCGCCTGCCCACTCGCGAATATCGCATCGGCCAGTTCAGGGAACGGCTGGCTGTAAGCCGACCTGTTCGCCCACATGGTGAGGTGCCCGGTGTACCCCTGGAGCACATAGACAGATGGGTAACGGCGCCCGGGATCGTCGTCATAGCCGGGCGGCACCTGGACCCACAGCGGACGCTCGTGCGGATCCCCCAGCGGATTCCCCCGCAGCACCTCGCTCGCGATCACGTGCCGGTCGACGCGCCCGGCAAGATCAGCCGACCACGGCAGCATACGGGCCTCCTCAGGGACGGCTGGGACGACTGGGACGGACTCTGTCCGCGCCAGTCTGCCAGGAGGGGCCCGCGCACCCCGCGAAGGGTCGGCTCACTCCCGCGGAGGATCGGCGCCCACCCCCGCGGAGGATCGGCGCACCCCCGCGGAGGATCGGCCCACCCCCGCGGAGGATCGGCGCACCCCCGCGGAGGATCGGCGCACCCCCGCGGAGGATCGGCTTACCCCTGCGAAGGGTCGGCCACGCGGGCGAGGAAGAGTGGCTCGCCAGTTACCGAATCCCTGACGAGCAGCAGGTAGGGCCGGTCGAACACGACATTCCTGTGCCGGAGAACGGCCGTCACCCCGATACCGGTCCCGGTGGCGGCGGCCGCCACCGTACCCGTCTCGTTCACTCCCATCGTGGCGGCGTGTTCCACCGCGCTAAGGCCGCCGGCGTTCGGCGAGAGGCCGCTGAAATCCGCGGCCGGTCCGAAGGCCGTGCCCATGCCAAGGCTGCCGAAAAGAACCGCCATGTCAGCCTTCGAGGCGAGCCGGACCTTGGGCATCGCGAGCCCGACGGACTGGGCGGCCAGCCGGCTTATCACCAGGTTCAGCGCGGCAGGGCCAATGGCCGGGCAGGCAGCGCGGCCGCTGTCGGGCCGCAGCGCCACCATCTCGAGCCTCCCGCCGCGGTACGGCAGCGACACCGCGGTCCAGCCATCGGCGTGCGCATACGAGTACACGCCGATGCCGTGCAGGAACTCGGGCCGCACGGCTTTCCCTGCCGCCGTCGTGAAGGGACCCCTAGCGGTCCTAGCGCTGTCGAACGGCCTTGCCCACAAGGCGTTCAGGTACATCGCGTCGGTGAGGACCCAGCCGTCACTGTGGATCGATCCCGCCGGGAACAGATCGGTGATCTGGCCGCCGGTCTCCCGCGTGATCGTGGCATTGATGGTCCGCCTGGCCGACTCGACGTCGGTCAGCAGCGGCACCACGGAAACACCCGCGCCGTAGGCCGCGGCGACGTCGCCGAGATAGCTCGCCTCCGGCCGCATTCCCTTGTCGGTCCACACATGGTCGCTGCCGAGGACAGCGACGCCCGGCCCGTCGAGCGCCCGCAACGCCGCAGAACGGCCCCGCATGCCTGCGACGAACGCCGACCGCGCGCGGTCAGCGGCCGGCCCGGCGCTCGCAGTTACGGCCGCGGCGGGCGGCAGATGGAAGGTGTGCGCCATGACGGCCGCCGCGTGGCCGCGCGCACCGAGGTAGGCCATGCCCATGCCGGTGGCGAGGCTCTCGGGCGAGAAGACCAGGTTCGCCTGCGGATCGCGTCTGCACCACGCGGCGAGCGCATCAAGCCCGAACGCCGTGTCCGCGGCCGCATATGGCCGTGGATCGGCAGCGGGCGCCGGGCGAGGCAGCGGCTCAGGCAGCGGCCCAGGCCGCGGCTCAGGCAGCGGCCTGAGCCGCTGCCCCATCTCGCCGCGGGCATGCGGCTGCCGCGAGGCCGCAGCCAAACCCGGCATAGTGACGGCCAGCGCCGCCGCAACGGCGGCCGCGACGGCGACACGTGAATTTCCCATATCTGTTAAGACGGCGCGAACGCCATTGCGGGTTGCCTCGCCGCTGCCATTATCAGGATTACTTAATAATTAAAGATTCACGATCCGCGCATAATTGCTAAATCGATTCCCTGGACCACCCCGGCCGCGATCACGGCTGGGCCGATGCCTGGGGGCCGACGCCCGGGCCGAGCCTGCACCAACGCCTGGCCCGGCCCTCGGCCGAAACCCTCAGGTAGCGGCTGAAATCATCGATCCGGCCCAGCACCTGATCAGTACGTTTTGGGGCGGCTTGCCGCACGTTTCGCACCTTGACTACGGTGGTCAGGAAATCTCGAACATCTTCTGTGTGATGGCCGGCGAAGTGCAGGCGATCTCTATCGGTCCGGATAGCAAAGGGCGCGAACTGGCATGGAACTGCTGCGGCTGGAAGAGTTCGAAACGGCGGCGCGGTCCGGGCTGCGGGCCGATGTCTGGGACTATCTGCAGGGGGGCAGCGGCACCGAGTCCACGCTCGCCGCCAACCTGACGGCATTCCAGCGGATCATCGTGCGTCCCAGGGTGCTCGTCGACATCTCCGCGCGCGACCTAGGCACGACCCTGCTTGGCGCGCCGCTCGACTTCCCTGTCGCGATAGCGCCCATGGCCTTCCAGCGGCTGGCCCATCCGGACGGCGAGGTCGCGGCGGCGGCGGCCGCGCGCGAGGTGGGCTCGCTGTTCATCGCGAGCACGATGGCGAGCCGCAGCTTCGAGGAGATCGCCGCCGCGGCGGGCGGCACCTGGTGGCTTCAGGTCTACTGGCTGAGGCAGCGTGAGGTCCTCGGCCGCATGCTGCGGCGGGCCGCGGACGCCGGCTGCAAGGCACTGATGCTGACGGTGGATACACCGCGCCTCGGCCGGCGGTTGCGGGACATCCGTAACGGGTTCACGCTGCCGCCTGGCATCCGCGCCGTGAACGTCGAGTCGTCGGTAATGGCCGCGGCGCACGAGCGCGACCCGCGCGCATCCGCGTTGCAGCGCCATGTGGCGAGCGAGTTCGACCCGACCATCACCTGGGCCGATCTCGCCTGGCTCCGCGCGCAGACGACGCTGCCGGTCATGCTCAAGGGGATCGTGACGGCGGAGGACACGGTGCTGGCCGTTGATCACGGCGTCGACGCGATCGTGGTGTCCAACCACGGCGGCCGGCAGCTTGATGGGGCAATCGCAAGCATGGACGCCCTGCCCGAGGTGGTCGCCGCCGCCGCGGGCCGCATTCCAGTGCTTGTCGATGGCGGCGTGCGCAACGGCACAGACGTGTTCAAGGCGCTTGCACTCGGCGCGCACGCCGTACTTGTTGGCCGGCCGGTGCTCTGGGGCCTCGCGCACGCGGGAGCGGCAGGCGCCGGCGCGGTGCTCACATTGCTGCGGGAAGAGCTGAGCGAGGTCATGGCGCTCGCGGGCCGGCCGCGGATCGCTGACATCGACGCCACCGCCGTCCGCGTCCTGCCCGGGTAAGGCTACTGACCCGGGGCACAGATTTCGGTTGGTGCGACGATCGCGGCGGACAATGGAACGACCCGCATCGTCAGCGACGCGACTTCCGCGGGTCCTCCCCTGGGCCCGCGGGCCCAGGAAAGACCCGCGGGCCCAGGAAAGACCCGCGGGCCCGGCAAAGACCCGCGGCTGACCTCGCGCTCGACCCGTTGACGGGCACGGCGCGCCTGCTCGTGGATGCCGGGCCGCTGACCGCTGACGAGGTCCTCGTGCGGTACGAGGCGGTACGTGCGCAGGTCCTCGCCGCGGCGCGCGAGGTGATGGGAGCACGTCGCCTGTCATCCGCGGCGGAGGTTATGGCACCGCTGGCGCCGCGGCCGGCTGCCGGGTGGTGGATCTCCGGTGGATCGCGCCCCTACCGGTGGCAGACGTGCTCCGCGAGGCAGCGGCCACCGGGCGGGTGCTTGTCGCCGACGAGACCAGGCACGCCGGCGGCGTATCCGAAGGAGTGATCGCCGCGCTCGCCGACGCGAGATTCGCGGGCCATGTCGCCCGGGTAACCAGTGCGGACAGCCTCATCCCGCCCGGCGACGCGGCCGCCACGGTGCTGCTGTCTGAGCCGCTCATCGAGATGGCCGCGCGCGAGCTGGTCAAGTAGCGTGCGCTCGTAGCGCGCGCTCGTCATGTGGCGTGCCCTGGTCAAAGTACCGTGCGCTCGTCAAGTGGCGTGCCCTGGCCAAAGTAGCGCGCGCTGGTCAAAGTAGCGCGCGCTGGTCAAAGTAGCGCGCGCTGGCCGAAGCGGCGTGAGCTTGGCCATAGGTAGCTGACCCCGGCGCTGAGGTCTGTGACCCCCGATTAGGGGTCGTGCGCCCCGTGCCACCGCAAACTAGCATCGATCCCATCGGCAAGAGTCGAGGGCGGCATCTTCGAGGGGATCCGGTCACCAGCAGTAAGACCGCGACCCCCACAGAAGCATGGGGGGGAGATAGCCGTCTTCGAACAGCCGGACGACGTCGAGGGCGGGTATCTTCTGGGGGATGGTTCCCGTCCTCGACCGTCCGACGGCGTCGAGGGCGGGGACTTCTTGGCGGAACCGGGCGCCGAGCGGTCAGGAGCCTGGATACTCCGCAGTGGGAGGGGGGAGGTGCCCGTCTTCGACCGCCCGATGGTAAAGCTCCAGCTTGGTCGTCGCGGTGCGCCCGACACGGGCGTATTTCTCCCGCACGCGCCCCAGGTACTGCTTTACGGTCTCCTCGCCGATCGCCATCCTGCGGGCGACGGATTTGAGCGGCATGCCAGTGGCATAAAGCTGCAGTGCACGGGTTTCCTGCGGGCTCAGGGTGGGCCGGTCGGGAGCGTCGTCAGTGGCGAGGATGTAGGCAAGGCTCGAAGAGACCCAGGCTTCACCTGCGGCGGCCGCGCGGATGGCGGCGCACACGGCATCGGTCTCCTCGTTCTTGAGTACGTAGCCGAGTGCGCCCGCACGCATCGCGGCGCGGACGGACAGCGGCCTATCTGAGGCAGCCAGGATCAGGACGGCGGGGCCGGCGGCGAGGATCGCGCCGACGTTACGTTCTGCAGAGGTGCCGTCGCCCAGGTCGAGATCGAGCAGCACGACGTCGGCGTGCCGCGCAGGCCCGGCGAGCAGGCCATCGACCGTGGTGGCGGTGCCCACGACGCGGATATCGCCGTGCTCATTGTCGAGCCAGCCGACGATGCCGCCAAGCACGATGGGGTGATCGTCGACCGCCGCGACCTTGATGACAGCAGCCGGCCTGCCGGGATCGCTCACGCGTGAACCGCCTTCGGCCACCGCACCTCGAGGCAGCCCGCGCCGCATTCGTCGATATCGACCCTCGCATGCCAGCCAGACACCGGCGGCGCCGCCGCCCGCATATCGATCGCATCCGCCTGCCCGGGCCAGGGGCCACGGAAGATCAGGTAGAGCTCGACCTGATCAACGTTCGCCAGGACGGTGAGGAGCACCGGCTGCGGCGGGAGCACCCGCAGTACCTGATCCACTGCCGCGTTCGTGGCGCTGATCACCTGGGTTCCAGCGTGCCCCGGGTCGCCGACCACCTGCGTCTCCACCGGCAAGCCGCGGTCGCCCGCCGCGCGCAGCACGGGCTCGAACTCGGCCAGCAGTTCTGCCCCGGGACCGGCCCGATCCGCCAGCGCCTGCCGGAGCTTGGCCGCACGTTGCGCACATTGCTCCTGAACGGCTGCCGCGGTGGGATCCAGGCCTCCATCGGCGATCGCCCGGAGCAGCGGAAGAGCCTCTCGTTCGAGCACGGCCAGGCGGCGGCGCCTGTCGTCATGCACGGCCGCCGCGGCCGCGCGCTCGGCGGCCGACCAGCTCGCAAGGTGCGCCCGGCGCGCGGCGATGCGGGCGCTCGCACGGAACATCGGCCGCACCGCGGCGAACGCCACGAGTATCACGAGCAAGGTGTACGCGGTGACCGACAGCCGGGACAGGCCGAGCGCGTGCACACCGAAGACGCGGATGGCGACGACAGCGTGGATCGCGAAGACCACGAGCGCACCACAGATCCACTCCCACGCCCGGCGGCACGCGGCGACGAGCGCGAGCAACCAGCCGGAGCCGAGCACCGACCAGTCGACCGATCCGGTGGCACCGTGCCCGCGGCGCTCCAAACCCACAAGCAGAACCGCCACAGCGGCGACGCCGACGGCGATCGCTGACTGCGGCCCGGTGAGTCCGCCCGCGCGGGCGCGTGGCACCAGCCACGCCGCAGCGGCGAGCATGCCGAGCCACACCGCGACAGGTACGAACGGCTGATGAAAATCGCCGAGGTAGGCGAGCACTTGGAGCAGCAAGGTCAGCTGCCAGATGACGGCCACCGCGGCTGCGGTCCGCGGGAACTCGGACTCGTAGACTTCCTGCACCACCGCGTCGCGGTTCATCTCGCCCCCCAGCCCACCGGCGGCGTGTGCGGTGACACGAACACGTCGGCCGCCGCGGGCAAGTGCAGGGTCACCGTGGTGCCGCGTCCAGGCACGGACCGCACCGACGCCGTCCCGCCGCAATCCTCCATCCGTTCCACGATCGAGCGGCTGATGCCGAGCCGGTCAGGCCCGACGCGGCCGGGGTCGAACCCGATGCCGCTGTCCCGCACCGTGACCGTCAGCCCGTCGCCGACCGGCAGCCCATCGCGGCCCGCCAGCCCATCGCGCACCGCCAGCCCATCGCGCCCGCCAGCCCATCGCGCACCGCCAGCCCATCGCGCACCGCCAGCCCATCGCGCACCGCCAGCCCATCGCGCACCGCCAGCCCATCGCGCACCGGCGCGGCGGGGCCCGGCCCCGGCAGGCCTACCTCGACCCAGGCCTCTGCCGTGCCTGCATGGCGGACTACGTTGGCGAGCGCCTCGCGCACGGCGCGGGCGACCACGGCGACAACGGCCACCGGCACCGGCGGCACGGGCGGCACCGGCGGAACCGGCGGAACCGGCGGCACGGGCGGCACCGGCGGCGCCGGCGGCGGCATCTGCCTGGGTGCGCTGCTGCGGGCACTCACCCGGACGTGCACGTCAAGGCCGCGGGCGCGCATCTCCAGGGCCACGGCCTCAATCGCGACGGTCAGCGGGCCGTGTGGTCCCCGCTCTCGGGCTGCTTGATCACCGTTACGTGCAGAGCCCTGATCACCCTCACGTGCCCCGCCGAGCACGTACTCCATCAGGGCCACGTCGTGCCTGCAGCGGCCGACGACCTCCCCAGGACTCTCCGTCTTGCCCAGGCGGGCGAGCGCAGTGAGCGTGTTGAGGACCGTGTCATGCAGCAGGCGCTCGTGTTCGCGGCGCTCCGTGCTCCGGCACAACGCGACGTAGTGCTCATGCTCGGCGGCGTCCGCTTCCGCGAGGGCGGTGTCGGCCCCGATGGCTCTGCGCTCCAGCATCAGGTAACCAGCCAAGGCAACCGTGACCACGACGAAGAACAGCGCCGTTGAGGCACCGGGAGCGCTGTTTGGCGCAAGCGGCGTAGCCAGGAAGACAGTTCCGGCCCAGTAGGCAGCGCCAGAAGCCAGCACCAGCGGCCCGCCCAGTGCCAGCGGTGCGCACCACAGCGGGAACACCGACTGCGCTGCGAGCAGGATGTACAGCCAGCTCGCCGTGTCGCCACGCATCTCTTGCGGCACCGACCACGCACCGGACAAGGCGAGCATGACGAGCACCGCCGAGTCGGCCGCGACGAGCCAGGCCGCGGCCCGATGGCGGGCCGTCCAGGCCACAAGCCCGGCGGACCAGCACACGGCAATGGCCGGCCCGGCGAGGCGCCATGTCTGCGCCGCATAGAACGAGTGCCAGATGCCGACCTGCACGACGATGTACGCCGCCGCAATGCACCTGATCAACACGACCATCCGCGCCGCTACCGATGCCAAGGTTGCAGCCGCAGGTCCGGCTGGCGAACGACGCACAGCGCCACCTGCGTTTAGCCGCGCTATGTAATTGATCGACTGCATCTCAAGCCCGAATGGCTCCTCCGTACGGCTCCCGATCATCGAACCTAGGACCGCCCGCCGAGGGTGGACCAGCACATGCCAGCAGACACCTAATCCAGCGGTCCAGTGGCAAACGTAAAACTGGGCTCGCGCCCAGGAACCCATGCCACCGCCCGCGCCGTGCCATTGCGCGGAAGTCACACACCTCACCGGGTATGTCAACCCCGAATTTTTATGATTATAGGCCACCGCGTGCCTATGGATGCCTCATCAGCCCGGCTGTGCGAGGTGCTCCTCGCCTGTGCAGCCTGCTCCCATCTGTTGGCCCTGCTCCTCGCGGCATGGTTAGCCCGTAGGGACGCTACGTGGCACACCCCGCAGGGCCCGTAGGGCGGGCGGAGCACCGCTGACACTGTCACGAAGGCCCCGCCACCACGCCCGCCATCACGAACGCCCCGCCATTACGAAGGCCCCGCCATCACGAAGGCCCTGCCCATCCGGTGATTCGCCCAGGCCCGGCGAGTGGCGGGGCCCCCGGGCAGGTCACCCCCACGCCGGCCACGGGCCGGCACAGGGTCATTGGCGGCCAATCTGACCCGGCCATCTATTGTCGGCTTATGACTGCGAACATAGCGGGACAGCAGGTGGCGACCGGCGGCCCGGCACTGCCGCAAGAACGCAGGCTCGTCACCGAGATCCCAGGACCCGCGTCGCGCGAACTGCTCGTCCGGAGGGCACATAGTGTCGCCAAAGGCGTGAGCCATGTGCTCCCCGTGTTCGTCACTGCCGCGGGCGGCGGCGTGCTCGTGGATGCCGACGGCAACTCTCTCATCGACTTCGGCTCCGGCATCGCCGTCACCGGCGTCGGCAACAGTGCGCCCGAGGTAGTCGACCGGGTAACCGAACAGGTACGCAGGTTCACCCACACCTGCTTCATGGTCGCGCCGTACGAGGGCTACGTGTCCGTCTGCGAGGAACTCGCCCGGCTGACCCCAGGAGACCATGACAAGCGCTCCGCCCTGTTCAACTCGGGCGCCGAGGCGGTGGAGAACGCCGTGAAGATCGCCAGGCACGCCACCGGGCGCCCTGCCGTCATCGCGTTCGACCACGCGTATCACGGCCGCACCAACCTGACCATGGCGCTAACGGCGAAGAACATGCCGTACAAGCACCGGTTCGGGCCGTTCGCGGGGGAGATCTACCGGATGCCTATGGCCTACCCGCTGCGCTGGCCAACCGGTCCAGAGCACTGCGCGGAGGAGGCATTCGCTGAGGTCGCGGAGCTGATCCACACCCAGGTCGGCGAGCAGAACGTGGCCGCGGTGATCATCGAGCCGATTCAGGGTGAGGGCGGATTCATCGTGCCGCCAAGCGGCTTCCTGCCACGGCTCGCGGACTTCTGCGGCGACAACGGCATCGTGTTCATCGCCGACGAGATACAGACCGGTTTCTGCCGCACCGGCGACTGGTTCGCCTGCGACCACGAAGGCGTCGTCCCCGACCTGGTCGCCACCGCGAAGGGGATCGCGGGCGGCCTGCCGCTTGCCGCCGTGACCGGCCGCACCGACCTCATGGACGCGGTGCATGCGGGCGGCCTGGGCGGTACGTACGGCGGCAACCCGATTGCCTGCGCGGCCGCCCTCGGCGCGATACAGGCGATGGAAAGCGGCGACCTTGCGGGGCGGGCACGGCACATCTGCTCGGTGATGCGGCCCCGCCTGCGAGAACTCGCTGCGCGCTGCCCGGTGATCGCCGACGTGCGCGGCCGCGGCGCGATGCTCGCCGTCGAGCTAACCGTGCCAGGGACCATCGAGCCCGCTCCCGACGTCGCCAAGCGCGTTGCCTCGGCCTGCCACAGCGCCGGCCTCATGGTCCTCACCTGCGGCACGTTCGGCAACGTGCTGCGTTTCCTGCCGCCGCTGGTAATCGGCGACGGTCTGATAGACGAGGGCCTGGCCATCCTCGAGGACGCTTTCAGCCACGAATAGCCAACGTAACGTTCATCATTACGCCAACGATGCGGCCGCTTACGTCGCGCCCCGGCGCCATAGGAGTAACCTCGGCACGCATGAATGGCTCCGCCGAGGAGGAGACATGAGTTCGGTCAGCGCATCGGGTGGGCGTCGGACAGGGTCGATGGCTCTTGCCGTGATCTTGGTGATCATCGCCATCCTCGCGATCATCGTCGGCGTCATCTACCTGGCAAAGACCTCGGAGTCGCTGCCCAGCTACCTGCCTGGGCGGCGAGAGGGCAACACGGGTCACGACAGCCTCCGCGCCATCGGCGCGTTCGTTGTGGCGGTAATCGCCCTGGTTGGCGCCGGGATCGCAGTGCGAGGCGGTAGCAAGCCGGCGGGACCGCCGGCTTAGCCAGGGAAGAGCCTGCCGAACGGGCTGGCCCGCACAGATGTGCCGGGCCAGCCCGTAAACGTGCGGCAATGCGTCAGGGCGTTGTGAGGCGTTTGGCCGACCCTACCCGCAGCGACCGGCCGAGCCGGTAGCGTGCGGCACGCAGAAATGGTTTCCCGAAGAGGACACGTTGAGCTCTGTCAGCGCATCGGGTGGTCGGCATGGCGGCACGATGGCCCTCGCCGTGGTCATGGCCGTGATCGCGGTGCTGTTCTTGATCGCAGGCGCGATCTATCTGACCAAGACGGCAGCGACGATACCGGGCTTCCTTCCTGGCAAGGATCTCGCCAAGACCAAGAGCCACCACACCATCCGCGGCATCGGCGCACTCGTCGTCGCCGTCGCACTATTCGTCGTCGCAGGCATCTCGCTTTCGCGCAGCGGCCAGGTGCCCCCGCAACAGCGCCGCGGATCGCAGGTGCTATAGCGCACGCGATCCGCGGCGCTCCTACGTGGGCCCGGGCCATGCCACTTACGCAGCCGGGCTCAGGCGTCACGCGTTTACCGGGAAGCCGAGGTTGACCCCGCCGTGGCCCGGTTCCAGCCAGCGCGACGTGACAACCTTGCCACGCGTATAAAAGTGCACCCCTTCGGTGCCGTGCACATGCGTGTCACCGAACAATGACGCCTTCCACCCGCCGAACGAGTAGTACGCCATCGGGACCGGGATAGGCACGTTGATCCCGATCATGCCGACCTCGACCTGACTGGCGAACAGGCGCGCGGCACCGCCGTCGTTGGTGAAGATCGCCGTTCCGTTGCCGTAAGGATTCGCGTTGATCAGCCCGAGCGCGGACTCGTAGCTTGGCACTCGCACGACGCAGAGCACAGGGCCGAATATCTCGTCGGCATAGCAGCTCATGCCTGGCGCGACATGGTCGAGCACGGAAGGCCCCAGCCAGAACCCGGCCGGGTCGCCGCCGATGACCGGGTGGACGCGGCCGTCGATGGCCAGCGTGGCACCCTCCTTGACCCCGGTGTCGAGATATCCGGCGACCCTGTCCCGGTGCGGGCCGGTGACCAGCGGGCCCATTTCTGACCGCTCGTCGCTGCCCGGGCCGACCTGGAGCTTGGCCACCCTGTCCTTGATCTTCTCGATGAGCTCGTCGCCAGCCGGGTCAACCGCCGCCACGACCGAGATCGCCATGCACCGCTCCCCTGCCGACCCGAACCCGGCGGACACCGCGGCGTCCGCGGCCAGATCCAGGTCGGCGTCGGGGAGCACCACCATGTGGTTCTTGGCGCCGCCGAGGGCCTGTACCCGCTTGCCCGCCGCCGTCCCGTTCTCGTACACGTACCGCGCGATAGGCGTGGAGCCGACGAAGCTGACGGCCTTGACGCCGGGATGGCGCAGCAGCGCGTCGACCGCCACCTTGTCGCCCTGGACCACGTTGAACACGCCGTCAGGCAGCCCCGCCTCCGCCCACATTTCGGCGATCCGCACCGACGCGGAAGGGTCCTTCTCCGACGGCTTGAGCACGAAGGTGTTACCGCATGCGATCGCGACAGGGAACATCCACATCGGCACCATCGCGGGGAAGTTGAACGGTGTAATGCCCGCCACGACGCCGAGCGGCTGCCGGATCGAATACGAGTCCACACGGGTGGACACATTCTCCGAGAAGCCGCCCTTCAGCAGGTGCGGGATGCCGCAGGCGAACTCGATGACCTCAAGCCCGCGTGCGACCTCACCGGCCGCGTCCGTTTCCACCTTGCCATGCTCTGAGCTGATCAACGCGGCCAGCGCGGCGGACTCGCGCTTGACCAGCTCGCGGAAGGCGAACAGGATCGACGCCCGTTTGGCAAGCGACACCTCGCGCCAGGTCGCGAAGGCGGCGGAGGCGGCCGCGACGGCGGCGTCCACCTCGGCGGCAGACGCAAGGTCGACGAGCCCGGCGACCTCGCCGGTGGCCGGGTTGTAGACCTCGCCGCAGCGCTGCGCTTCCTGGCCGCTGGCCCCTTGCCCCGTGGTTGTTTGCCCGGTGCCCGGTTGTTTGCTTGCCCCGTGGTTGTCTGCGCTGTGGTTGTGCACTGTGCGCCGTGCCCATCCACGGCTTGCCGCCGATCCAGTGCGTGATGTGGCGCGGCGCGCGGCCGGGATCGAAGTCGCCGCCGGGACCGGCGCTAGTCATGTGGTCCGCCCCGTGCGGCGGCCGCCTCGGCGTTGGCCTGGCTATTGACGCCGCTGATCGCCTCGGCCAGGATGCCTAGACCCTCCTTCGCCTCAGCCTCCGACAGGACCATCGGCGGCGCCATCCGCAGCGTGCTTCCCGTCAGCCCGCCCTTCCCGATCAGCAGCCCGCGCGTGCGGGTCTCCTCGAGCACCCGCGTGGCCAGCCGCGGGCTCGGCTCGCCGGTGCCGGGTTCGACAAGATCCACAGCGAACATCAGGCCCTTGCCGCGCACGTCGCCGACCACGGGCAGCCGTCCGACCTGCTCCCGTAGTCCGTCGATGATCAGCCGGCCCAGCGCGCGCGCGTTGGCCTGCAGGTCGTGATCGAGCGCGTAGCTGAGGGTCGCGGCCGCGGCCGTGGTGGACAGCGGATTGCCGCCGAAGGTGGATATCCCCGCGGCGGGGAGGGCGTCCATCAGCGAGCCGCGGGCCACCACGCCACCGATCGCGAACCCGTTCGCCAGGCCCTTGGCGAACGTCATGATGTCAGGGGTCACCCCGTGGTTGCCGATCCCCCAGAAACTGTCGCCGGTGCGGCCCCACCCGGTCTGCACCTCGTCGGAGATGAGCAGGATGCCGTGGGCATCGAGCACCTCCTTGTACGCGCCGAACAGCCCGTCAGGCGCCATCGTGAACCCGCCAACGCCCTGCACGGGCTCGGCGATCAGGCAGGCGACGTCGCCGGCCGTCGCCGTGGCGAGCACGTACCGCAGGTCCGCGACGCAGGCCGCGATGTACTCGCTGTCCGGCATGCCCGCGAACGCTGGCAGCTGCCGGTCGGCGCCGTGCAGATAGTGCACGTTGAGCGGGGAAAGCGAGGATGGTTTCCAGCCGCGGTTACCTGTGATCGCTACGGCGCCGAACGAGCGGCCGTGGTAGCTGCCCCGCATCGCGAGGACCTGGTCACTGCGGCGGGCGGAGGTCGCGAGCAGCAGTGCGGTCTCGTTCGCCTCGGTGCCTGAGTTGACGAAGAAGACCTTGGCGTCCTCGATGCCGGACAGCCGGGCGATCTTCTCGGCCAGCTCGACCTGCTGCCTGATGAGGTAGAGCGTGGATGTGTGCACGATGCCGGTGGACAGCTGGCGCTGGACCGCTTCACGCACCTCGGGGACGTTGTAGCCGATCATGTTGGTCAGGATGCCGGCGAAGAAGTCCAGATAGCTGCGGCCGCCGGAGTCGGTGACTCGGCTGCCCTCGCCGCGCACCAGCTCGATCGGGTGCTCGTAGTAGAGGGCCGCCCAGTGGGGCATGACCGCGCGGTGGCGGGCGAGAAGGTCAGAGTCTGCCATTCCACCAGTCTGCCCGGCCACGAAGGGGCTGCCAACTGACGAAGTGTAAGCAAATGTTGCTCTGTGCTTACAATGTGTATAAAACACTGATGCATAACGGCTGCCGCGGCGCGGACCACTCCCGCAGCTGGCACACCCACGGGGTGACAGGGAAGCGGCGCGACCGGCCGCCAAGCCCGCCCGCCGTGTCCATGGCACGCCCACGGGGCGGACCACTCTGCAGCTGGCACACCAGCGAAGGGACACCCATGCTGCCAACTCTCGCCGAGGTACTCGCGCTCGACCCGGTCCGCCGCGGCGAGCCCGAGGTGCTGGCCGGCACCGGCCGGCTCGACGCGCCGGTGCGCTGGGTGCACGCGATCGAGCTCGCCGACGCCGCGCGCCTGCTGCGTGGCGGCGAGCTTGTGCTCGCCACCGGGATCGGCCTGCCGGACGCGCCCGGCCTCCTCGCCAGCTACGTGGCAGAACTTGCCGCTGTCGGGGCCAGCGGGCTGGTTGTCGAACTCGGCCGCCGCTACCTGCGCTCCCTGCCACCGGCGCTGGTGGACGCCGCAAGCAAGCACGGGCTGCCGCTGATCGCGCTCGCCCGCGAGACGGCGTTCGTCGAGATCACGGAAGCCGTGCACGCAAGGATCATCGACGCGCAGATGGCCGAACTACGCGAATCGGAACACCTGCACGAGGTGTTCACCCAGCTTGCCGTGGCTGGCGCGCGGGCCGAGGAGATCGTCAGGCAGTCGGCCGCGCTTGCGGGCAAGCCGGTGGTCCTCGAGAACCTGGCCCATCACGTGCTCGCCTGTGAGCCCGCCACCGCCGATCCCGCCGTGCTGCTCGCTGGCTGGGAGTCGCGGGCCCGCGCCGTTGCGCCCGCGAGGCGGACCGCGTATGACCGGGTGTCGGGCTGGCTGGTCACCACGGTCGGGGCGCGCGGCGAGGACTGGGGGCGGCTGATCTTCGTCTGCGGCGGCCCGCCGCAGCCGCGCCACACGGTGCTCATCGAGCGGGCCGCCACCACGCTGGCGCTGGCCCGCCTGCTCGAACACCAGCGGGAGAGCCTGGAGCGCCAGGCCCATCGCACGGTCCTGGCAGGGATCCTCGCGCACGCCTACGCGGACCCCGAGGACGCGGCGGTCCGCACCCGCGCGCTCGGCGTGCCCGTCGCAGGCCGGCGGCTGCTCGGCGTGGTGATAAGGGCCGGCGACGGTAGCGCTGACGGTGCACAGGGCCTGCTCGCGCACAGGCGGGCGCTCGCGGTGGCGGACGCGGCAGCAGCGGTGTGCCGTGAGATCCGGGTCCCTGCGCTGGTGGGCTCGCTCGACGACGTCCGGGTGGGCGCTCTGCTCGCGCTGCAGCAGCCCGGCGACCCCGAGCCAGTTCTCGCTCGCCTCGCGGAGCGGCTGCGCGGCAGGCTCGGCGGCGCGCCCGTCGTCGCCTCTGGATCGGTAACTGACTCGTTTCGTGAGGTCAGGCGCTCATTCATGGAGGCGATACAGGTGGCGGACGCCGCGGCGGCTAATCCCGACGGGCGGCTGTTCTACCGGCTACCCGACTTGCGCCTGCGCGGCCTGCTGCACCTTCTCCGTGACGACCCGCGGGTGCAGACATTCGCGGAACGCGAGCTTGGCCCGCTGCTTACCTACGACGACGCCCACCGCACGAAGCTCACCGAGACGCTGGCCGCCTACCTGGAGGCCGGGGGCAACAAGGCCGAGGCGGCCGCACGCGCCGGGCTCGCACGCCCCACGCTCTATCAGCGTCTCGGGCAGATCGAGAGCGTGCTGGGCGCCAACCTCGGATCGGCGCAGTCGCGGCTGTCCCTGCACGTTGCCCTGCTGGCGCTGGACTCGATCGAGCGGGCACCGGGCTACCCGCGCGACGCGCCGCGGGTACTTTCTTGACATCCTCCCCACGGCTAAAGCCGGGGGATTCCCGCGGTCACCCGCTGGGGTTCCTGCTTCGCCGACGACTGCCCGCCCCGCTTACGCGGCTGGGGTCTTTGTGCAGATGGTCGCGCCGGCGGTTGGCGATCCGCGCGTGGGCACGCGCGGCCTTGACCCGCGCCTTCGCCCGGCTGGCCGAGCCGCTGGCCTTGCGGGCGAGCCGCCGCTGCGCCGTGGCCAGCCGGTTCCGCCGCTCCAGCGGCGCGCCCATCTTGGCGAGCCACAGATGCCCGTCGCGCCACCGGAACGCGGACCGGGTGTACTCCGCCGACGCGCGGGAATGCTTCCGCGACTTGAACCTGGGGTACTACGTCCGCCCAAGCTCCTGAGCCTGCGCGCCGGCCGGGTAGAAGCGGTACTTGTCCGCCCGCTTGACCTGCTGCGCCATGCATCACATTCTGCCCTGCGGCTTTGTGAAGTGAGGCGCGCCAGTTCCTCCCCATGGCTGAAGCCAGGGGTTTCCCGGGCGCATTTCTGATGATCGTGGTGCTTTGCCCCGCTCATTTGACGGAATCTGCACCACGATCGTCAAGATCTCGGCGGCTTGAGCGGCCGCATCCAGACCACGGTCGACGCGTCGGGATCGCCAGCCACTCCAGAGTCCGGGCGGCGGTCCGGGCGGCGGTCCGGGCGGCTGTCCGCGCCGCCGCCAGAGCCGCCGCCAGAGCCATCTTGCTGCCCATTGATCTGCGAGACCGCAGGGTCCAATGCCTTCATGGGCGTCGTTGCATCGTCCGGCTGCGGTCGTTGCGACGCAACCAGAACGCGCTCGCGGCTGCGCGCCAGGTTGAGTTCTTCTTCCTGCTCCACGTGCTCGCGCCGAAGCTTGGCTACTTCTGCCTCCAGCAGGCTGTTCGCCCTTGCAAGCCGGTTCGTATCGCCGAGGCGAGCTTCCGCCTTGCGCTCCGCCCTGGCCCAATGCTTCCTCGACGGGCGGCCCACCAGCAGCCAGCAGGCTCCGTACCCGAATCCCACCAGCGCCGCCGCGACCAGGATCGCGAACCATAGCCGGATCTCGACTAAGTATTGCCAGAACATCTCCTCACCCCCGAGGTTGTAATCCAGCGTAACCCCCGGTGGGCAGAATCACCCGTGACGCCTGCCGCTGCGGCAGCCTGCGGGGCCGGCCGGGACCTTCAGACCTCGGCACCTGGCTCGGGCACCATCGTCGGCGTCGCCCGGCTGAGCGTCTCCCCCTTGAAGAAGGCTGGCTGAGTGAACCGCAAGGCGATCATCACCGCGACGCCGATCAGCAGCGCCACGAACGCGATCATGAAGACGCCGCCGATCCGCCAGTACGGCGGGAACGGCATCAGCCACGAGGTATAGCTGTTGTCCGTGGCGACGTCCCAGTCGCTCCAAAGGCTCCAGATCCCGGCGCCGTACAGCATGACACCGCCAAGAGCCGGCAGGATGCCACGCATCCAGAGGTCCCGTGAGTTGCGGAGCAGCGTCGAGCGGTAGTACCAGATGCAGGCAAAGCCGGTCAGGCCGTAGTAGAAGGCGATGTAAAGGCCGATCGCAGTGACCGCGTCGGCGATCAGGTTCCCACCCGACAAGTAGTTCATCGGGACGTAGAAGGCGATCGAGACCGCGCCCATGACGATCGTCGACACCGTGGGCGTGAGATAGCGGCCATGCATCTTCATGAAGATCGCGGGCAGCGCCTTGTAGACGGCCATGGAGAGGGTGGTACGCGCGGTCGGCAGGATCGTCGTCTGGGTGGAGGCCGCCGCCGAGCTGAGCACCATGAGGAGGAGCAGGTGGCTCAGGAATGAGCCGAATCCGGAGGTACCGAACACCGCGCCGCCGAGCACCGACAGCACGTCGCTGACATTGTTCGGGTTGGCCAGCCCGATGCCGGTCGTGCCGACTCCGGCGAATGACTGGGCCGAGACGATCACAAGCGCGTAGGTGACGAGCAGCAGGATGGTCGAGATGATCGCGGCCTGGCCCGGCGTCTTGTCACGCTCGGCAGTCTCCTCGTTGATCGAGACGGCGGTGTCCCAGCCCCAGTAGATAAACAGCATCAGCACGAGGCCGGAGACGAACGACGATATGTTCGCGTGGAACGGGTTGAACCAGGACAGCGCCGGGGTGATCGACTCGGGCGGGTGGTGGCCGGTACCGACCCTGACCAGCGCAACGATCGAGAGCACCAGCAACATGACGACCTCGATGCTGAGCAGTGCCTTCTGGAAGTTCGCCGAGACCTCGATTCCCCGGTAGCAGATGTAGGTCATCGCGATGATCCAAAGGACGCCGACGAGCAGCACCCAGCCGCTGGTCGGGTTGGTGCCAATGCTCTTCGCGTTGAAGAGCAGGAACACGTACTGGCCCGCCACCTGCGCGAGGCTCGCCATGACAAGCACGTCGGCGGCGACGATCGCCCAGCCACCGATCCAGCCGGTCCGCGGGCCAAACGCCCTCGTCGCCCAGGTGAAGGTGGTGCCGCAGTCCGGGTCGGCCTTGTTCAGCTCGCTGTAGCCGATCGAGGTCAGGAACATCGGGATGAACGCGAGCACGGCCACCGCTGGTGACTGCAGGCCGACCGCCACGACCACCAGGCCAAGGGTGGCGGCGAGGCTGTAGGCGGGCGCTGTCGACGCGACACCGATCACGATGCCGGACATGAGACCGAGCGCACCGGTCTTGAGCCCCTTCTCCCCAGGCCGATCCACCGGCACAGAAGCTTGATCGGCGACGCCCATGGCGTCTCCCTCCCCCTCGTGCCCGCACCCCATGGAGGGCCGGCGGCGCAACTTGGGCGAACGGTAGCCCGCCCAGTTGATCATCGTAACCTCCGCGCAGGTCAGCAAGCTATGGAGAGCGAAAAGATGTCCGGCCGCAGGCCGGATCACGAGTCGAAGCCGAGGCCGAATCTGTCGAGAGCGCGCAGCCACAGGCTGGGGCGGCCTCCGTTCGCGTCGGCACGCGCGATGGACCACCGGGTTAGCAGCGCCCGGCGCAGCGTTTTGGACACCGGCGCGGCGGCTGGCCTTACCACTCCCGCCGCCCCGCAGGGCGGCGGGACTGGTCCACGCCCTGATGCGCAAGCTGCGCCGGCTTAGCCGCGGCTTAGCCGCGGCTTAGCCGCGGCTTAGCCGGCGCGCTCTCTCGTGTCGTCTACGCGCAGGCCGCGCGAGACTACACTGCAGTCCTCGTCATTACCGCACCCCGGGTCGTCGTCTAGAGCAGGACGTGGAAAGCGGTGTTCGGGCCACAGAGCTACGTCATTTTCGGTCTCTTCGTCGCCGTCTTCGCGGCAGGAACCTACCTGCAGCGGCGGAGCAAGTACGTTGCCGTCAGGATCGCCGTGGCGGCGATGTCGTTCGTCGCTGCCGCGCTCTTCGGGATGGCCGCGGTCAACAGGTTCTACGACTATTACCAGACCTGGGGGAACATCGTCACCGACGTCACCGGCGCGCAGCCTGGTGTGATCACGCTGCCGGAGGTCCCACCGCCCGGCAGGCTACAGCAGGTCGCCGGCGGACCTGACGCCGCCAAGAACGGCCGCCTGATCAGTCTCGACCTGGCAGGGCAGGAGAGCCAGATCAATAGGACCGGCCTGGTCTACCTGCCGCCGCAGTACTTCCAGGGCCGTTATGCCAGTTTCCGGTTCCCCGTCATGGAACTCATCCACGGCTCACCCGGGCAACCCTACGACTGGGTGGGTGCCCTGCACGTCACGAGTGCGCTCGATACCCTCGTCAGCAAGCACCACGCTCTCCCCATGATCCTGGTGATGCCCGATATCAATGGCGGCGTGCAGATGCCGTCCTCGCAGTGCCTGAACGGGCGGCCCGGGCCGCAGACTGACACCTACCTCACTGTCGACGTGCCGGCCGACGTGGTGGCCGTTTTCCGTGCTCAGCCCCTCGGGCCGCACTGGGGTATCGCCGGTTACTCGGAGGGCGGTTTCTGCGCCGCGAACCTCGCGTTGCGGCACCCGGCGAGCTACGGTGCCGCCGCCTCGATGAGCGGCTACTTCCAGCCGCTGCCCATCGACGGCACCGACCCATTCTCCGGCAACGCGGTCGCACGGCTCGCCAATGACCCGATGTGGCTCGCGGAGAGGCACGGAGCGGGCCAGCCGCTGCCCGCGTTCTGGCTGATGGCAGGTAAGTCCGACCACGCGGATGTACTGAGCGCGCGGACCATGTCCACGCTGCTTCGCCCAGTCGAGCGGGTCCCCGTGGTGCTGGTCCCGAGAGTGGGGCACACCTTCGCGGCCTGGATCCCCGCCGTGCCCAAGATGCTCACCTGGGCATCACCGCGGCTGTATGCCGGCTTGCCACGGCCGTGAACGCGCAGCCGCGCCGAGCTCGGCGACCGCACCGCCGCTGACCGGGCCCAAGGCCGCGGTGCCGGCGGACTTCCGGGCCGCTGACCTTGGCCCAAGGCCGGGGCGAACGCGGGCTTGCCGCTCTGTGCACCGGGCCGGTCCGTCATGGATGATCAACGGCGTGGCAAGCGTGCGCCCGGCTACGACGATGGCACTGCCCCCTACGGGGTCTGGACCGTCACCCGCATCCTCGCCGACCCGGCGTGGGCCCTTGCCGCCGATCCCGACGACGACGTGGCCTTCCTCGCCGTCGCGCAGCCCGGCAGCGCCACCAAGATCGAAAACCTCACCGGCGCCGAGCGGCAGGGCATCGGCCAGCCGGCCACCGGCGCCGTGCGGGTGATCGGCTACCCGGGCACCCAAGAACAGCCGGTCAGCTGCCAGAACCGCACCCATCGCGTTCAGCGCCAGCCAGCTGCAGTTCGACTGCGCCGGCTGCACCAGCGGCACCAGCGGCGGCCCGTTCCTGACTGGCATCGACGCGGCCACCGGCGAAGGAACGGTGATCGGCGTCATCGGCGGCTGCCAGCAGGCGGCGGCTCACCCGACGTCTCGTATGCCGCCAGGTTCGGCCAGAACGTGCAGACCCTGTACGACACCGCGGCATCATACTCGCCCGGCGTCGAGGATGCGGCGGCTGCGGCGATCGGCTGGAACGACGTGCACTTTCTGATCATCGCAGAACTACTAGGCATTCTTGCGGCCGGCCTTCTTGCCCGCGGGTGGCCAGTCGGGTCCGGCCGGCCAGGAGGCGACCCGCACTGGCGTGTCAGCTTGCGGGTTGCGGCCGCGGGCGGCGAACCGCTCCATCCTGGTCGCGCCCGGCAGCTCGACCCGGGCCGATACTAGATCCGCCTTCCCCCCGGCGATTTCCACCCAGCAGATCTGCTGGGTGCGGACGTACGCCGGAGGCAGGCCGAGGTGCCCGCCGATCGCCTCGACGACCGAGGTGCATGATCCTGAGTTGGCGTAGAACCCGGTCGCGGCGGCGGCCAGCTCCGGGTGGTGCGTGTGCCCGGAAACGAACCCACAGTAGCCGTCGGCGACCAGGTCGGCGGCGCGCTGCCGCGCGGCCTGGTTCTGCCCGTAGCCGCGCTCGTCCAGCGCCAGCGCGCTGATCGAGACCCAGGCGCGCCGGGCCACGACGACGACCAGGGCGGCGATGACGATGAGATCGACCACCGCGCCGTAGCCGAGGACCACCCCCCGGTGCACCCACAGGCTGGTGTCCGGATAGCGGGACCTGAAGTCGGTGAACTCGGGTATCCGCACCAGGATGAGGATGGCGAGCGGAATCGCGATCAGCCACCACAGGTGGCGGCCCAGCTTGCGGTAGACGAGCCGGGAGCCGACGAAAGACGGGAAATCGGTCGGGTCGGCCATCTCGTGCGCGCCGTCGACCCAGCCTCGGCCCAGCCACTCGATGCGGGGGATGACCTCCCTGACGATGTGATGGCCGATCGGGGTGTCCAGCGCGTTGCGCGCGTCGTGGAAGCAGTTGTAGGGGTCGAACTGGTGGCCATGCTCAACCTTGATCTTCTTGCCGTCGGCCAGGATCAGGTCCGCGGCCAGGCACAGCCGCGCCCCGGTCAGCTCCCGGACCGCGTCCGCCGCCTTGGCGTCCCAGGCCAGGTCCCCGTCGTGGTTGCCGATCGTGTACACGACCTGCCCGCCGCGCTGCGTCACCGCCGTCAGCGCCGCGCACAGGTCCTCGTGTGCCCGCAGGATGTCGGTGGCCGTCGCCCCGGGCGAGCCGAGCAGTTCGACCACGTCCCCGGCGAGCACGACGGTGAGCGCCCCGGCCTCGTCGGCCAGGCGGCGGGCCAGTGTCTCGCAGGACCGCCCCGACACGTCGGTGCGGACGGGGGGCAAGTGCAGGTCACTGACCGCGATCACCTTGCTGCCGGGCGGGATGGCCACCTCGAGCAGGTCGGGGATGTCGGGTCGCGGCGAGGGCATGGCGGTACGGTTCCTTCTGGGTCCTTGGCTACCAGGTTCTTTCCCCGGCACCTAGGGACCACGACCGCCAGGTGGCCGGACAGCACGATGCCCACCCGGTCGGCGATCCGCTCGACCTCCGCGAGCACGGTGGGAGGCATAGAACACGGTACGGCCCTGGCCCTGGGCCTCAGAGCACCTTGGACAGGAAAGCGCGGGTCCGCTCGTGCTGAGGGTTGCTGAGCACTTCGCGCGGCAGGCCCGCCTCGACCACGATTCCTTCGTCCATGAAAACCAGGGCATCTGCCACCTCACGGGCGAACCCCATCTCATGTGTCACTACGATCATCGTCATCCCGCTGGTGGCGAGATCGCGCATCACCGCGAGCACGTCGCCGACGAGCTCGGGGTCAAGCGCGCTCGTCGGCTCGTCGAATAGCATGAGCTTCGGCTGCATGGCGAGCGCCCGGGCGATGGCGACACGCTGCTGCTGGCCACCGGACAGCTGCTTGGGGTACGCGCTCGCCTTGTCCTTCAGGCCTGCGCGGTCGAGTAGCTGCCCGGCGAGCTCAGCCGCCTGGGCCTTCGATATGCCCTTCACCCGGATCGGCGCCTCGATCACGTTCTCCAGGGCGGTCATGTGCGGGAACAAGTTGAACTGCTGGAAGACCATGCCGATCTGGGCCCGCTTCGCACATATCTCCCGCTCACGCAACTCGTAGAGCCTGCCACCGCGCTGCCGGTAGCCGACCAGTTCGCCATCGACCCACAGGCGCCCCGAATTGATCTTCTCCAGGTGGTTGACACAGCGCAGCAGGGTCGACTTGCCCGAGCCGGACGGGCCGATGATGCACACCACTTCACCGCGCGCCACCTCAAGGTCGATGCCACGCAGCACCTCGAGCCGACCAAAGCTCTTGCGCAGGCGCTCCGCGAGCACCATGGGCGTGCCACCCGCGGCTGGGACCGGCGGCGTCCCGGCAAGGGTGCTCACCGTCCCTCCCGCGAGGGGAGCTGCGACGGCGGCGCGGGCACCGGGGCGTGAAACATGAACAGGGAGCGGAGCCGCTGCCACGGGGTTGGAGGCAGCTCTCGCGCGGAGCCGCGGGCGAAGTGCCGCTCGATATAGTACTGGCCGACCGTGAGCACCGAGGTCGCGATCAGGTACCAGATGCTGGCCACGATCAGGAGCGGGATCGTCTTGAAGTTCACCGCGTAGATGAGCTGGACCGCGTAAAGGAGTTCGGTGACCGTGATGACGCTCGCCAGGGATGAGGTCTTGAGCATCGAGATCGTCTCGTTACCGGTTGGCGGGATGATCACGCGCATCGCCTGGGGCAGGACGATCCGGCGCATGGTCTTGGCCCTGCTCATTCCCAGCGCCTGCGCGGCCTCGACCTGGCCATGCTCGACCGAGAGAATGCCGGCGCGCACGATCTCCGCCATGTAGGCGCCCTCGTTCAGCCCGAGCCCGAGGATCGCCGCGGTGAGCGCGGTGATCAGGTCGTTCGCGTTGGCGTGCACGAATGACGGCCCGAACGGCACACCGAGCGAGACGCGCGGGTACAGGAAAGCGAGGTTGAACCAGAACAGCAGCTGGACCAGTACCGGCGTGCCCCGGAAGAACCAGATGTAAATCCAGCTCGCCCAGGAAAGCAGCGGGTTCGCCGACAGCCGCATGACCGCGAGGACCACGCCGAGCACGATGCCAATCGCCATAGCGACCACGGTGAGCAGGATGGTGATCTCCAGGCCATCAAGCACCCGGCTGGACAGGAAGTAGCTCCGGATCACGTTCCACTGGAAGCGCGGATTCGTCACCAGGGTGTGCACGAACATAGCGACCAGGCCGAGCACGACGGCCGCAGCGAGCCACCGTCCCGGGTGGCGGACCGGGACGGCCTGGATTTCCTCCGGCTGCCCGGCCTGTCCGGTGCTCTCGGAGGCTTGCGGTGTCGTCAACTTGTGCTCCGGCTGCGGCTGATGGGGCCCGGACCCGATGAGCGCGGTCGGTCAGCTGGTCGCGCCGTTGATTGCCGGGCTGGAAGTGGCACCGCCCTGCACGCCCCACTTGTCAAGGATCTTCGCGTACGTGCCATCTGCCATGAGCTGCTTCAGGGCGGCCAGCACGGGCTTGGCCATCCCATTGTCCTTCGGGATCGCGATCCCGTACGGCGCGGTGCCATAGGGCGGACCCGAAAGCTTGAACGCGCCGTTCGACTGTTTCACCTGGTAGGCGGCCACCGGCGAGTCGGCCATGGCCACGTCCGCCCGGCCCGAGGACAGCGCCAGGTTGACGGCGTTCTGGTCGTTGAAGACCAAAACTTTGGCGTTTGCCTTACCCCCCGACTTGCACTTGGCAGCCTGGGCCTCCGCGTCCGCCTGCTGTGTCGTGCCCTTCTCCACCGCGACTTTGCGCCCGCACAGGTCGGCCAGGGACGTGATGGTCGGCCCGCCGCTTGACTTGACGTAGAAAGAGGTGCCGGCCACGAAGTAGGTGACGAAGTCGACCGTCTTCTCCCTTTCCTTGGTGTCGGTGAATGACGACATTCCCAGGTTGTACTTGCCTGACTCGAGGCCGGGGATGATCGTATCGAACGTCGCGTTGACCATGTTGATCTTTAGGCCGAGCACCTGCCCGAGCGCCTTCGCCAGGTCAGCGTCCCAGCCGACCACGGTATGACCGTCGGACCCGATGAACTCGTTCGGGGCGTACGTGGCGTCCGCGGCCACGGTGAGCATGCCCTTCGCCTTGATGGCGGCCGGCACCTGGGCGGCGATCGAACTGACCTGGCCGGACGGCGTACCTACCGACGTCGTGCTCGTGCTTGAGCCCGACCCGCTACTGCACCCCGCAGCGAACAGCGCGATGAGCGAGAACACCGCACCAGTTGCGAACAACGGCACACGGGTCCTGCGAATTTTCACGGGACCTCCCGCGCCCCTCGCTGGATGGAGAGTTCATCATAACCTGCCGGAACATTCATCCGTGATCGCGAGACTCCACCGCGCGGGATCTTCGCTTGGCTCCGCGCCCGATGCCGCGGCAGGGCAATTGGCCCCGGCCCGGTTTCCCCCTGCCTGCGCTACAGCATCGGCTCCGCCCCGGCCGGCGGCCCCGGCAGCACCAGCACCTGCCAGGTGAGCCGCCAGGAGCCGGTACCCCCGAAGCGACCGGACCCGGCCCGGCGGACACCTGGCAGGGCACCGGCAGCGGCGGACCCGGCAAACCCGGCCTCACCTGGTGGTCCGGCCAGGCCGCCATCGACGCCGAAACCGCCACCGACGGCTGGTACGCCCTGCTCACCAACCTCGATGCCACCGAGACCGCAGCCGCGGTACTGCTGCGCTACAAAGCCCAGGAAGCCGTCGAACGCCGGTACGGCAACCTGAAAGGCCCGCTGGCGGTCGCCCAGATGTTCCTGAACAGCGCCGGACCAGGCAGAACAGACCCGGATCCACGAATAGAGCGGCGCCAGAACACGCATGGGCACCGAGCGCGGCGAGAGGTGGCTCGGGACATCCGGATTATGCCGACTCCGCAGGCAGAGCTCAACCGCCTGAGCTGGGCAGACGCCATTTCCCAGCCGACTATGCGGCATAATCCGGGGGTCGGCATAAACCTCCGAAGCGGTATCGCCATAGGACGCGCCCGGTGTGGGTGAACTCGTACAGGCCGCCGGGCCTTGCGTAGTCGGCTACGAGGTATGCGTCCGGGCCGATCTGCTGTGGGTCGGACGGGTAGGTGATGGGCAGGTGCACGGTCCAGACCAGGTGCCCCGACGGGGTGTACGCGCTCACCCAGGAACCGTGGATCTCGGAGATGAGCAGGTCGCCGTTGGCCAGCGGCGTGTCGCCGTTCGGGTAGCCAAGTGAGCGCGGCGGCGTGTGCACGCATCTGCCCGGGGTGCCGATCTGGCTGGCCGGCCGGCCGCGCGGCGTGATGAAGAGGATCCGGCAATTCAGCGCATCCGCGACGACGACCCGGCCATTTTTCAGCAGGAACGCGTCATCGGGCTGGTCAAGGTAACCGGGGCCGCTGCCCGGGACCTTCGGGCTGTGAACGGCGGACGGGGCGGCGCTGGCGCCACGCTGACCAGCCGCAGTTGCGTCACCGTCGCGGTGGCCACGGGTGTCTCACCGCCGAGCAGGTAACCGGCGCCGCCGAGCACCGCACTGCCCGCATCGGCGACCGGTGCGGGCAGGTTGGCCGCCGGATCGGCTTGCAGCGTCGCCGGATCGAACGCGAGCACCCGCGACGTGGCGTGGCCGCCCGCGGTCAGACCGCCAGCGATGTAGATGCGGCTGTCCAGCACCACAGCTGTCGCCTCGCCGAGCGGGCCGGGCAGATGGCCAGCCACGACGGCGCGGTGGGACGCCAGGTCGACGCGCTGGATCACATCCACCGGTGTACCGCCACGCTCGCCGCCGAACAGCCACAGGACGTGCCCGGCCGCGGCGATCGCCGGGTACCTGACGGCAACGGGAAGATTCGCGACGGGGCTGAAAGCGCGGCCGTCCCTGGTCGCAAGCACGGTCCGCGTCATCGTCTGGCCGTCGTATCCGCCGGCGATATAGGCCACGCCGCCCAGAGTCGCGGCGACAAGGTCAGAACGCGGCTGCGGCAGGTGGCCGATGACCATCCCCGGCGTGCCCGGCGCGAATGCCTGGACCGTTCGGACGGACATCGTGGACCCGCCGCCGAAGACGACATCGTGCCCCGACAGCACCGCCCCGCCGGCGTTGTGCGTGGCCGCGGCGAGGTTCGCCACATGGCGGGAGGCGCCGGTCGAAGGGTCGAGGCTGAAGACAGCCGCCGAGGACACGCCGTCACCCCGCAGGCCGCCGGACATCAGCAACGACGCGCCATGGGCGAGTACAACCTCGCGGGATATCGGGGCGGGCAGATGCCACGGCGCGGTTGTCGCCCGGAGCACAAGGGCGTCACGCACGGACACATGCGGCGTGGCGGAGGGCCGGCGCGTGACGGGCGCTGCCGCCGGCTTGGCCCCGGCAGAACAGGCGGTAAGCCCGGCGGCACCAAGCCCGGAAACGACGAGGAGCGCCAGGACTCGAGTCGTGACAGTGCCCAGGCATGGCATCGGCCGAAGGCTAGCACCCCCGGCGCCGCGAGCGGCGCGAACGCACCATCCCCGGCCCGCCCCAGCGGCCCCGGGGCGCCAGCACACCCCTGCGGTGCAGGCAGTGCGGGGACTCGCCGGGACTGTTCTTCATCGCCACCGTTGTGGGCTCGTATGTGCAGATCAACCCGTGCGACGAGCGCTGCTCAGCCCACGCCTGCCGCCCAGAAACGGGCACGCGTTCAGTCAGCGGAGCCTTGCGGCAGCGGCTGCCGACGCACCACACTGGCAACGCCGAGGGCTCGATGCTGCGGAAGACCCTGGGCTGTCTCTGGCCGATGAGCTGGGGATCCAGTTGCGGTGAGTGGGATCGGGAAGCCGCAAGGCCTTTGTGGAGGGCGAGCAGCTACTCTCGGTGTGGAGGGCGGAGAACGCGTTCGTCAGCTGGGTCGTCCACGAACGCCCGTGGAACCCGAGGACAACCCAGCACGACCCGGGGCCACGAGGCCAGCCTCGGCGACGTCCCATCCGACCAGCGGGCGAGCTGGTCACGCTCGTCATCGGTCAGCACGAACCCGGCGGCGGCACGCCCGGTGCGCAAAATTGCGCACCATACAGAAAATCCTGCCAATTTGGAACGCAAATTTGCAGGCGTGTGACACTAGAAGGAGGTGGGTGATGGCCGCCCGTCGGCCCGGCGCGGCCATGGCCGCGGTCGCGCTGGCCGCAGCGCTCACGATGGTGGCCTCGGCGTGCTCGTCATCCCAGCCCGAACCGCCCGCTCCGGTCAAGAAGGCCGACGCGGCTGTCTCCACCGTCCCAGTCACGCCGACCTCGACGCCGCGCCCGCAGCCGCCCAACTTGTTTTCCCTGTCGCCCGCTAGCGGACGCGGCCATCTCGCGCCGGGGTCCGACCCGCTGGCACTCCCTGGCGATGTGCTGATCGCCGATGAGAACAACAACCGCCTGCTGCTCGTGGATCCGCAGGGGCGGATCCGCTGGCAGTTCCCGCGCCGCGGGGATCTCGCAGGCGGGCAGGGCTTCCTCCTCCCCGATGACGCCTTCGTCTCGCCGGACGGCCGTGCGATCATCGTCACGCAGGAACAGGACGACACCGTCTCGGTGGTCGACATCGCCACGGGCCGGATCATCCGGCGCTACGGGCACCCCGGCGTGCCAGGATCGGCGCCCGGCTTCTTCAGCCATCCCGACGACGCGATGATGCTCCCGGGTGGCGACTTCCTGGTCCCGGACATCATCAATTGCAGGATCTTCGTACTTGGGCCGGGCCGGTTCCAGGTGATTCGCCGCTTCGGCGCCACGGGAGCCTGCAAGCACAACCCGCCGGCTGGGTTCGGGAGCCCGAACGGCGCCTTCCCGCTGAGCGACGGGAATTTCCTTATCACCGAGATCAACGGGGACTGGGTCGACGAGATGAGCCTGCACGGCCACATCTACTGGTCCGCCCACCCCCCGGGCGTCGCGTACCCGTCCGACGCGAACCAGATCGGCCGCGGCCGATACGTGGTCGCCGACTACTCCTATCCGGGCCAAATCGTCATTTTCGATCGCGCCGGGCACACGCTCTGGCGCTTCCGGCCCACCGGTGCCGGCGGGCTGAACCATCCCTCGCTCGCGCTGCCGCTGCCCAACGGCAACATCGTCGTCAACGACGACTACAACAACCGGGTCATCGTCATCGACCCGACGACCAAGCGGATCGTGTGGCAGTACGGCCACGACGGCGTGCCTGGCCAGGCCGCCGGATACCTCAACAATCCGGACGGTGTGGACCTCGCGCCGCCCCAGTCGCTGCTCATGACCCACGCGGCAGCGATGGGCCGCCCCTGATCACGAGGCGTCGGCGTAACAGGTGACCGCCGAAACGGTCAGCAGGATCGGCGACCACCGCGCATGGCGCGGCACCTTCGGGATCTGCAGCGCGCCTCCGCCCCGCGAGGCCCAGCGGGCGGACACCACTCCCCCGACCACGTATCCGGGGGAGAACACCCCCCGTGGACCCATGTGTCCAGAGCCGTTGCTCATCGACCGTTCCGAGTTCTCGGTCGAGCTGGGCCGCAGCTTCATGGCGGACATCAAGAGCCTGCTCGGGGCTACGGCGCTCGTCCCCTCCTGACCGGCCGGCGTCCCCCGCGCGGCGGCCGCGTTCCCGCGCAGACGTGAGCCAGCGTCTCCGCGGAGACGTCCCCGCCGTGCGGGGCAGAGCGCGGCAGATTTATCACCAGACAGCAGTTCCCCTCGGCCGCTCTGCCAGCACCAGCGCGCAGGCGAGCATCGTCAGATAGCCAACCGGCAGCTTCAGCGTGATGAAGAAGGTCAGCAACGCGGAGCCGAGGACGATCTCGGGTCCTGGCCTGTCCTTGCTGATCTCTTGGCCCCCGGCTCTCAGCCCCCGATGTAGCTCATGACGTGCTTGATCCGCGTGTAGTCCTCGAACCCGTACATCGACAGGTCCTTGCCGTAGCCGGAATGCTTGAAGCCGCCGTGCGGCATCTCCGCGACGATCGGAATGTGCGTGTTGATCCAGACCGCGCCGAAGTCGAGCCCGCGCGCCATCCGCATGGCGCGGCCGTGGTCCTTTGTCCAGACACTTGCAGCGAGGCCGTACTTCACCCCGTTTGCCCAGCTCAAGGCCTCGTCCTCGGAACTGAACCGCTGAACGGTGATCACTGGGCCGAAGATCTCATCCTGAATCATCTCGTCGTCCTGCCGCAGCCCGCTCACGACGGTCGGGGCGAAGAAGAAGCCGCGATCCCCCACCCGCTGGCCACCGGTGACCAACTGGGCGTGGCCCGGGCGGCGGTCGAGAAAGCCCTGTACCCGGGCAAGCTGATTCGCGTTGTTGAGCGGGCCGTAGTCCGCGTCGGGCACATCGGGCCCGCCGACCTTGGTGCCGCGCGCCTGCTCGGCGAGCGCCGCGGTGAGTTCGTCAGCCACGGCAGGCCCTGCGAGCACCCGGGTCGCGGCGGTGCAGTCCTGACCTGCGTTGAAGTACGCGGCGCCGGCGATTCCGGCCGCGGTGGCCGCCAAGTCGGCGTCGTCGAACACGATGACCGGTGCCTTGCCGCCAAGTTCGAGATGCACGCGCTTGAGGTCAGCCGCGGCGGCCGTGGCGACCTCGACCCCGGCGCGGACCGAGCCGGTGATCGACACCATCTGCGGGATCTCGTGCGAGACGAGCGCACGGCCGGTGTCGCGGTCACCGCACACCACGTTGAATACGCCGGGGGGCAGGAACTCCGAGGCGATCTCGGCGAGCAGCAGCGTGCTCGCCGGGGTGGTGTCAGATGGCTTAAGCACCGTCGTGTCACCGGCCGCGAGCGCGGGGGCGAACTTCCAGACTGCCATCATCATCGGGTAGTTCCACGGCGTCACCTGGGCGCAGACCCCGATCGGCTCGCGGCGGATCATCGAGGTGTGGTCGCGCATGTACTCGCCCGCCGCGCGCCCCTCGAGCAGCCGCGCCGCCCCGGCGAAGAACCGCAACTGGTCCACGACGGGCGGTATCTCCTCCGACATGGTCAGCGCTACAGGCTTGCCGGTGTTCCTGCACTCCGCCGCGACGATCTCATCGGCTCGCGCCTCGACCGCGTCGGCGAACTTCAAAAGGGCGAGGCTGCGCTCGGCAGGCACGGCGTCACGCCAGGTTCCGAAGGCGGACGCAGCGGCGCGCAGGGCGGCGTCCACGTCCTCGGGTCCTGATACCGGAGCCTGCGCGTAGACCTCGCCGGTGGACGGGTCGATCACGTCGCTCGTACGCCCTGACTTGGCGTCGGCGTACTCGCCGTTCACGAAGTTACGCAGGGTGCTTGTCACGGTTGGCCTCCTAGCACGCGGCTGACTCAAAGACCACGCGGCCGAGCGCGTCCTGGCCTGGTCAGGCCGGGTCTTGAACTTTTGCAGATCATCGCGAGAGGTGCAAGCGATTCCGTCGTCCAGTTAGCTAATCGCAACGGAATCGGTTGACATTTTAGCCTCGCGTGGCACCATTGCCCAGCGAGGAGGCATGCGATGGCCCACACCCCCGGGACCACCCCAGCCGCGGGCGAACTGGATGAGCAGCCGGCCCCTGACAAGGGACGAAGGCGCGCCGGCACAGCCAGCACCGGCGGCGCCCAGGCCGGAACCGTCACGCTCGCGCCCGCTGTTGTGCTCGACGGAATCTCGATGCAGATCATCGAACAGCTGCAGCAGGATGGCCGCAGGTCATACGCGGCGATCGGCAAGGCAGTCGGCTTGTCCGAGGCGGCCGTCCGGCAGCGGGTTCAGCGGCTGCTCGAGGCAGGAGTGATGCAGATCGTCGCCGTTACTGACCCGCTCACGCTCGGATTCCGCAGGCAATGCATGATCGGGATTAAGTGCGAGGGCGACCCGGCGAGCGTCGCCAACCACCTGGCGGGTATGGAAGAAATCGACTATGTCGTCATCATCGCGGGCTCATTCGACCTGCTCGTCGAAGTCGTATGCGAGGACGATGATCACCTGCTGGAAATCCTGAGCCGGGTGCGGATGGTCCCGTCGGTGACGAGCACGGAAACCTTCGTCTACCTCAAGCTCCGCAAGCAGACCTACTCATGGGGGACCAGATGACCGATCCGCCTGGCGCACAGATGGCTCCCAGCCAGCCGACAGGTCTTTCCGCCGCCGCCCTGCAGGACGCGGCCAAGCGCAATCTCTGGCTGCACTTCACCCGGATGTCCGCATACGACGACGGCGAGATCCCGCTGATCGTGCGCGGCTCCGGGCCGTACGTGTTCGACCAGCACGGCAAGCGGTACCTTGACGGCCTGTCGGGGTTGTTCGTCAGCCAGATCGGGCATGGCCGCAAGGAGGTTGCGGAGGCCGCGGCGCGGCAGGCGGCTGAGCTCGCGTACTTCCCGCTGTGGTCCTACGCGCACCCGCGGGCCATCGAACTCGCCCAGCGCCTCGCCGACCGAGCGCCCGCGGGCCTTGACCGGGTGTTCTTCACCACGAGCGGATCCGAGGCGGTCGAGTCCGCGTGGAAGCTGGCGAAGCAGTATTTCAAGGCGGTCGGCCAGCCTGACCGCTATAAGGTGATCAGCCGTGACATCGCGTACCACGGCACCTCGATGGGAGCGCTGGCCATCACCGCGCTCAGCGGGATCAAGATGCCGTTCGAGCCGCTGCCGCCCGGCGGCGTCCGGGTGCCGAACACCAATTTCTACCGCGCGCCCGGCTTCGTCTCCGCCGACCTCGCCACGTTCGGCAGGTGGGCGGCCGACGAGATCGAGCGGGCCATCCTGCGTGAGGGCCCGGAGTCTGTCGCGGCCGTGTTCCTGGAGCCGGTGCAGAACTCCGGCGGCTGTATCCCGCCCCCGCCAGGGTATTTCCAGCGGGTCCGCGAGATCTGCGACCGCTACGGCGTGCTGCTCGTATCGGACGAGGTCATCAGCGCCTTCGGCAGGCTGGGTTACTACTTCGGCTCGGAGCGGTACGGATACACGCCCGACATCATCACCTTCGCCAAGGGAGTCACGTCCGGCTACGCACCAATGGGCGGCATGCTGATCAGCGAGCACCTGATGGAGCCCTTCGCCGCGGGCGCCGCCACCTTCCTGCACGGGGTCACGTTCGCCGGACATCCGGTGTCCGCCGCTGTCGCCCTCGCCAACCTCGACGTATTCGAGAAGGAAGGCCTGCTCGAGAACGTGCGGGCGAACGAGGGAGCGTTCCGCTCGACGCTGGAGAAGCTCCACGATCTCCCGATCGTGGGTGACGTGCGCGGTGACGGCTACTTTTACGGGATCGAACTGGTCAAGGACAAGGCCACCAAGGCCACATTCGACAACGACGAATCTGAACGGCTGCTGCGAGGATTCCTCTCGCAGGCACTGTTCGACGCCGGCCTCGTGTGCCGGGCCGACGACCGCGGTGACCCGGTCGTGCAGCTGGCGCCGCCCCTCGTGTGCACTCAGGAACACTTCGATGAGATGGAGCAGGTTCTGCGGTCGGTGCTGACCGAGGCCTGGAGCCGGATCTGAGGCCCCGGCTCTTGGCCAAGGTCAGTGCCCTGCTCCACCCGTGCCAGCGTGCCGCGCCGCGCATGCTTGCTTGCCCGGTTCGGCACGCTGGCACGATGCGCCTGATGCCTCGCGGCGGAAATCTCACGCCCGCGTCGCCACAAGACAGTCGCCGCGAGATCTATGACTGGAGCACACGATCGCGCCCGGTCCGCCCGAGTCAGCGGCTCAGCCGCGGGTAGCCGCCAGCTGCGCGTAACCACGCCGCACGGCGTCTTCGAGCAGGCGGGCGTCCCACGGCCAGGATCCTGCCGCGAGCGCGCCGCGTGCCGGCACCCCGGCGGCATGCAGGCCGCGAATCTGGCTCGCGACCTGGTCCAGTTCCCCGCCCTGGCTTGCCACGAACGGGGCATCTACGTGCGGGCCGTGGCCGGGCACTACCACGGCACCTTCGGCGAGGCCGCACAGGGCCCGCGCCGCGCGAGGCCAGTCGAGCGGGAAGCTGTCGGGGCCGAATGCGGGCGGCGCGGACGACTCGATGAGATCTCCGGCGAACAGGACCGCCCCGGCAGCTGCACAACCCGCGCCGCCCACGCTGGCTACCAGATCGTGGCCGGTGTGGCCACGGCCGAGGTAGCTAAACCGCACCTGCCGGTCGCCAAGGTCGGCCACGGCTGACCGCGCGACAAGCTCGTCAGGCCACACAAGCTCGAGCGACGCCATATCGGACGCGCATGGCTCTCCCCGCGCGGCGAGGAAAGCCTTCTGCTCCGCGAGCGTGCCCGCCGCGTCCCGCGGCATCTGCGCCTGCGCCAGGATCCGCGCGCCTGCAAACACCGCGTTACCGAACCAGTGATCGAAATGCGCGTGCGTGTTCATCACCCAGCGGACCGCATCCGCGCCGCCGGGTAGCCCGGCCAGGTCGGCGCGGAGCGTCCGTGCCTCGCGCGGCGATGCCAGCGTGTCAATCACGACCAGCCCGGCCGCGCCGGCGATCACGCCGACATTGACGTCCCAGGCCGGGTACCGCCGGTACCACACACGGTCGCCAACCTCGGTCCACGTCACGGCCGACAGCCTGCCACGGCAGAGGGCGCAAGGCCGGAGGTGCCACCCAGGTCCGGGCGGACGCGAACACCCCAGCCGCCGACCGCCCGGGATCCCCCGCAGCCCTGCGGGTGGTTCGCACCGCGGCAGCCGTTCGGGAAAATGATCTGCGCCTGCGGTCCGTGCGCGATGCGCGGCATGAGACCGTACTTGGGTGCCAAGCCGCTTGCATCTCGATGGCGGGACGCTGCTCGCCGGGGCGTGCTACGCCGTCGCCGCCTCGGTCAGCTGCATGCTGGCGAGCAACGGGCACGCACCGTTCGCCGACCTGCACATCTACCGGGCAGGCGGCGCGGCCGTACTGCACGGCGCCCGGCTCTACGACCTGCGGTTCGCCTGGGACCTCGGCTTCACCTACCCGCCTTTCGCCGCGCTCGTCTTCACCTCGCTAGCCGCGATTCCGTGGCAAGTGGTGCCGCCGATCGTCACCACGATCAGTGTCGTCCTGCTCCCGGTGACGTTGTGGCTCGCGCTCCAGCTGCCACACGGGCCGCGCGAGCCACGCCGGCCGCCGCTCGAGGCACGCCGGCCGCGGATTGAGGGCCGTCGCGCCGCTACCGTCGCGCTCGCCGCCGCGGCCGCGTCGGTCTGGCTGGAGCCGGTGCGGACCAACCTGGCGTATGGCCAGGTCAACCTCGTGATCATCGCGCTCATCCTGTACGACCTCAGCAGGAAAGACTCGGCGAAGCTGAAGGGAGCCGCCATCGGGCTCGCCACCGGGCTCAAGCTCACCCCTGCGATCTTCGTCCTGTATCTGGCCGCGACCCGCCGCTACCGCGCCGCGGCCGTGGCCGCCTGCACGTTCGCTCTCACGGTCTTGGCGGGATTCGCCGCCGCCCCATCGGACTCGGCCAGGTTCTGGGCGGGCACCTTCGCGAACCCGGCGCGTATCGGCAGGATCGAGAACGCCGCGAACCAGAGCGTGCGCGGCGCGCTCGCGCGGGTACTGCACACGACGAACGTTCAGCCATGGTGGCTCGCCGCGGCCGTCGTCGTCGGCGTGGCTGGTCTCGGCCTCGCGGTTGCGGCCGCGCGCGGCGGCGACGAGGCAGCCGGATTCTCGCTCTGCGCGGTAACCGCCCTGCTCATTTCGCCGGTCTCGTGGTCGCACCACTGGGTCCTGGCCGTCCCCGCGCTGCTGCTTTGTGCTGTCAGCGGCTGGCGGAGCAGGTCCCGCTCGCTGATCGCGGCGGCGGCGGTTCTCGCCATCGTCGGCTGGTCCAGGATCATCTGGCAGGTGCCCATCGGCCAGGGCCGGCATGCTGAACTGCATCTGGATCCGCTCCAGCTTGGCTACAGCGACGCCTACGTGCTGGCCGGCCTTGCCGTGCTCGCGGTCGCGGCCTGGCGGCTGGTCCCGTCGCGGCTGGGTCCCGCGGCGGCTGGTCCCGCGGCGGCTGGTCCCGTGGCGGCTGGTCCCGCGGCGGCTGGTCCCGTCGTCGTGGCCGAGCGCCTCGACAGGGTTGACCCGGCCGCCTGACGGCTTGCCCGTGGCCGCGGCGGGTGCCCCGTGTCAAACCGGCGGGGAACCCACCGCGATCAGTGAAGCGGCGTGTCAGCAGAACACGTAGCCCTTTCTGGTGCCCGTCCAGCGGCAGGCGTCGACGGTCGCGCCGTGCGCGTTGCGCACCGTGGCCGTGTCACCGGTGTTGTTCCACACGTACCACCGCCTGCCCCAGTACAAGTTCACCGCGTTGTTGCGGCCCCTGCCGGTGTGAATGTAAACGACCTTGCCCGGCTTAAGGGTGAAGCGCCCGAACCGGTAGATGTGGTTTTTCCTGTCGCGCAGCGTCCAGTGGGTCAGCGGCACCGGCTGCCTGCCGCGGTTCTTCAGTTCCACATATTCCCTGTTGAGCTGGGCGTTGGAATGCGTGTCGGGCCCGGGCGGGTTGTAGTACACCTTGTAGATCTTTACCGGCGATGGGGGCGGCGGAGCCGCCGCACCAGCCACTCCGGTCACGCTTGCGAGAACCGTCACTCCTGCGATCGCTGCTGCGCCAGTCAGCGCGGCAAGCTTGCGCACGCCTAAGAACATGAGTCCCTCCTTGTGATCGATTCACGGTGAGCCCGCGGCGCGGGCCCAGTGGCCTGCGGGAGGACCACAAGAGAGGGGACGCGCTGGCGGCTCCGCAGGGTGACCGGGCGCGCACAAAATTCTTGCGCAATTATCCTCGCAAAACCGGCCTGACCTGGACATTTGCCGTCCGTGGCCGGGTGCGGCGGCCCCGGCCACCTCACCCTCAACGGGTGATGACGCTCAGTGTTTGGCTTGTCACGTTGATCGCATGACACAGGCACGCGACCGGGCAGACCGGGGCGCGCGAAGCGCGCAAAGCGCGCAAGGCGGGCAGGGCGCGCGGGGCTCCGTCCGGAGCAGGCGGCCTTCGGTGCGCCTCATCGTGATCCTCGTACTCGCCGCCGCGGTCATCGCGTTCATCGCGGGGAATACCAAGCAGACCTCCATCCGCGTGATTGTGCCGGTCGTGACGATGCCGCTGTGGCTCGCGCTCGTCGGGACCGCGGCCATCTCGCTGCTAGTCGGCTGGCTGCTGGCCCGGCGCAAGTTACCGGGCCACCGGTCACGGTGGAGCCGGCCGCGCAGCCGTTCAGCAGCTGGCTCGCGGGCCCGCCGCAGATCCGGGCTGCACCGTGCTCGCGGCCGATGACGCCGGGCTTAGGCGAGCTCTGATTCAGTCTCGGGCACGGCCGATGTGGCCCGCGGGTGCGCCAGCCAGGCCGTCAGGTCGTACCGCGCCGTCATGACGATGCTTGTCGCGAAGGCGATGAACTGATCCCACGCCTTCGGCACGAACACGGCGGCCCCCGCGATCACCTTACGGACGCCGGGAATGTTCGTCAGGTAGTAAAGCAGCAGCAGCCCAGGAACCGCGCCGAAGGTGCCGGTACAGAATGAACCCAGCCCGTAGCCGAACCGCACCCGCCGCGACGCCTGGTTCGAAGGCATGCGCCTCATTGGGCCCCGCCAAGGGCGCACCAAGGGCCCAGCGGTAGCCGGAGCCAGCGAAACAGCCGGCCGTGCGCGCGCCTGCGCTCCCCCGGGTCCGGGATGGGAATTCCAGTGCGGACAGAGCAGATCCCTAACGGCTCACGCGGGATGTCGCGCGCCCTAGGCCGGCAACAACGTCGAAGGGCCACAAAGAGATCCGTGCGCCGACGCCGGCCTGGAACGTGAACTCGCTAAATCAGAAGTTGACTTGACAATCGATTGTGCCTCGATAATCTTTCCATTGCTGGTTTGGACAATAATGGACGACCAAGCGTAGCCGGACGTCAGGAGAGAGTAATGGCTCAGAAAGTCCAGGTGTCTGTCATCTGCGACCTGCCTCACACTGGCGAGGCCGAAGGTCAGGAGACCGTCGCCTTCTCATTCGATGGCACCGCCTATGAGATCGACGCATGTCCCGAGCATGCGAAGGAACTTCACGACAAGATCAGCCCGTTCGTGGAACATGCCCGCAGGGCGTCGGGGCAAGGCCGTGGCCGCAAGCGCCAGCCCCAGCCGAGCGCGGGCAAGCAGCAAAGCGCCCAGATCCGGGAGTGGGCAAAGAGCCGCGGCCTCAAAGTGAACGAGCGTGGGCGTATACCCGCCTCTATCGTTGCGGAGTACGAGTCAGCACGTTGAAACGGCACTCGCCGGGGCTCTGTGCGGTATGCGAACGGGCCCCGGCGGTAGGTGCCCATACAGTTCACAGTTCCACAGTATCGAAGTAACACCTGCCTGAGCCGTTTCCCAGGTTATTTTGAGTCCCTACGGAAGCACGCCGTCACATTCCGGTAGATGGCTTCTTCGCATGCGGTGTGCCGGGTCTGCGCGGAGATCTCGCCGAGTGCGCTGCTATCCTCCACCCGGCTCGCACCCCTGCCGGGCAAGAACCTGCCGGGCAAGAACCGGCGCGGTCTCCTGTGCACGCCAGGCACAGGCACGTTCGTAAGCAGCGACCCAGTCCGCCTGCTGCCTGTCCACTGTCACGTTCATTGCCGAATTCCTGCGGATGCCGTTATTCCTTGCAACTGGCCCACCTCTGTTACCTGGAGGACGGCGGAGCCCGCCTCGTCCGAGGCGGCCAGGTCCACCTCGGCACTGATCCCCCAGTCGTGGTCACCCGCCGGGTCGTCGAAGATCTGGCGGACCACCCACCGGTCCGGCCGCATGTCGATAAGCAGCAGCCCTGGTCCGCGCGCGTCGGGCCCGGTACCGATCTCGTCGTGCTCGCCGAAATAGGGTTCGATCGCGTCCGCCCACGCCGTGGCATCCCACCCGGCCCCGGCGTCGAGCTCGCCAAGATCAGAATACCGGCGCAGCGCCGCTAGCTGTACCCGGCGGAACATGGCGTTGCGGACGAGCACGCGGAACGCCCGGATGTTCGCGGTGACCGCGGGTGGCCGCTCGGCGGCGGCCGCGGCGGCCGGGTCGCCGGCCGGGTCGCGCAGCCGCTCCCATTCGTCGATCAGGCTGGAGTCGACCTGCCTGACGAGTTCGCCGAGCCATTCGATCAGGTCGATCAGCTCGTCGGTCTTCCCCTCGTCAGGCACGGTCTGCCTGAGCGCCTTGTATGCGTCGGCCAGGTACCGCAGGACCAGACCCTCTGACCGGGCGAGCCCGTAGTAGCCGATGTACTCGACGAAGGTCATCGCCCGCTCATACATGTCGCGGGCCACCGACTTGGGCGCGAGTTCGTAGTCGGCGACCCACGGATGGCCGCGCCGGTAGATCTCGTACGCCGCGTCGAGGAGTTCGGTGAGCGGCTTCGGATAGGTGACAGAATCGAGGAGGTCAAGCCGGGTCTCATAGTCGATGCCGTCGGCCTTCATCTGGGCAACCGCCTCGCCGCGCGCCTTGAACTGCTGCGCGGACAAGACCTGGCGGGGGTTGTCCAGGGTGGCCTCGATGACCGACAGGACGTCGAGGGGGTAGGACGGCGACTCGCGGTCGAGCAACTCGATCGCGGCCAGGGCGAAAGGCGACAGCGGCTGGTTGAGGGCGAAGTCGAACTGCAGGTCCACGGTGAGCCGCACCCAGCGGCCGTCGTTGTCAGGCTCGGCGAGCCGCTCGACCACGCCACCGGCGAGCAGCGCGCGGTAGATCGCGATGGCGTGGCTGATGTGCCGCCGCTGCGCGCTGCGTTCCTCGTGGTTGTCTGTCAGCAGGTGGCGCATGGCGGCGAATGCGTTACCCGGCCGGGCGATCACGTTGAGCAGCATGGCGTGGCTGACCTTGAAGCTCGACGTCAGCGGCTCAGGCTCGGCGGCTACCAGGCGCTCGAATGTCGGCCTGCCCCAGGAGACGAAACCCTCAGGCGGCTTCTTGCGTACAACCTTGCGCCGCTTCTTCGGATCATCACCGGCCTTGGCGAGCGCGCGCTCGTTCTCCACTACGTGCTCGGGTGCCTGCACGACGACGTTGCCGACGGTGTCGTAGCCCGCCCGGCCGGCGCGGCCAGCGATCTGGTGGAACTCACGCGCCTGAAGATGGCGGGTACGCGTCCCGTCGTATTTGGACAGGGCGGTGAACACGACCGTACGGATCGGCACGTTGATCCCGACTCCAAGGGTGTCGGTACCGCAGATCACCTTCAGCAGGCCAGCCTGGGCCAGGGTCTCCACCAGGCGCCTGTACCTGGGCAGCATGCCCGCATGGTGCACGCCGATACCGTGCCGAACCAGCCGGGACAGGGTCCGGCCGAAGCCCGCGGTGAACCTGAAGTTGCCGATCATGCCGGCGATGGCGTCCTTCTCCGCACGGGTGCAGACGTTGATGCTCATCAGTGACTGCGCCTGCTCGATCGCGGCCACCTGGGTGAAGTGGACTACGTAGACCGGCGCCTGCCCGGTCACGAGCAGTTCGCCGACGGTCTCGTGCAGCGGCGTCGTGACGTAGGAGAAGACCAGTGGCACCGGCCGCTCGGCAGAACGGACCACGGCGGTGGGCCTGCCGGTGCGACGGGTCAGGTCTTCCTTGAACCTGGTGACGTCGCCCAAGGTCGCCGACATCAGCAGAAACTGCGCCCGTGGCAGTTCGAGCAGCGGGACCTGCCAAGCCCAGCCGCGGTCGGGATCGGCGTAAAAGTGGAACTCGTCCATCACGACCTGGCCGGCATTGGCCCGCGCCCCGTCCCGCAAGGCAATGTTGGCCAGGATCTCGGCGGTGCAGCAGATGATCGGGGCGCCGGGGTTGACGCTGGCGTCGCCGG
This sequence comes from uncultured Actinomycetota bacterium, assembly GCA_963826515.1. GTDB lineage: Bacteria > Actinomycetota > Actinomycetes > Streptosporangiales > Streptosporangiaceae > DATFVJ01. The sequence continues at coordinate 81,848 of CAWGXI010000018.1, read as the reverse complement.
TCATCATGCCGACTTCCGAGGGCCCGAACATGTCGCAAAGCGCGAAGAACTTCTCCGACACCAGCGCCTTGATGGGTGCGCTATAAAAGGTGCGTTTGCCGTCCGCCATCGCGGCGAAATGCGCGCCCGCGGCCACCAGGCTCTTGCCTGACCCGGTTGGCGTGCCCAGGATCACGTTCGCCCCTGAGACGATCTCGATGAGCGCTTCTTCCTGGTGCGGATAAAGCGCGAGCCCCTGCTGCTTCGCCCAGCCAGCGAAGGCATCGAATACGGAGTCAGGGTCGGGTGTTGCTGGCAGCAGTGAAGTGAGGGTCATGGCCGCTCTATCGTGCCTCCTACTTACCGCCACCGGCAAAGCGAGAGCGCTCGGGCGGCCCCAGGCCCGCTGTGCGGATGCGGGGAAAGAGCTAGAGTTTGAGCGGTTCTGCGATCTGAAGCCCGGAGGCCAGGCGTGGCGGCGCGGGTGGGTGGCACCGGCTGGCAGGTCCCTGCCGCCGCCGCTGTCCTCATCGTGGCTGGTGCCGCTGCAGGAGCCGGGCCGCTGATCACCTCGACGCGTGCGCCCCGGCCGCGCGGCGTGCTTCACTTGCCCGTCCCGGCCAGGCCGGCTGTGCATCCGGTCACGCTGCCGCCGCAGCCGGGAGCCCAGCCGGGAGCCCAGCCGGGAGCCCTGCCGGGGTCGAGCGCCACGGTCAACACGATCTGGGCCGTCGTGGCGGTGGCACTGCTCGCCGTCCTGCTGTCTGTAGCGGCGGTCGCCCTAATCCGCCGGGTCCGGTTTGTCGCACGGACGAGCACCGACGAGGACGAGTTCGGGACTGACGCTGCCGCCGCCGCTGGCGCCGCGGCGGCGGCAACGCGCCGCCGGTTGCGCTCCGCTGTCGACGCCGCCCTCGCTGACCTGGACGAGGCGGCAGACGCGCGCCAGGCCGTGCTCGGCTGCTGGCGCCGCCTCGAGGAGGCGGTGGCAAGAACCGGCGCCGCCCGCGCGGCCGCGGAGACTTCGGCGGAACTTGCCCGCAGGGTGCTGGTGGCGTACGCGGTCGAGCGGCCGCCGCTCGATCGGCTGCACCGGCTCTATCAGGATGCCCGCTATTCGAACGCGCCGGTGCCGGCGCGGGCCAGGGAAGAGGCTCGAGCCGCGCTGGCCTGGTTACGCCGTGACATCGAGCGAGGATCCATGCCTTCCGGGGCCGCTTCCGGGGCCGCTTCCGGGGCCGCGGCCGGAGCCGTGCCACCGACAGGGACCGCGCCGACAGGACCCGCGCCGTGAACAGCGGCCTGCCATGAGCAGGGCGCTGCGCCGCGAGGTGCTTGCCGGGCTGCTGCAGGCCGCGATACTTGCCGCGCTCCTGTTCGCCATGGCGGACTCTCTTGGCCGCAAGCTCTCGCCATATGGGACCGTCGGCCTTGTCGCCGCGCTCGTGCTCACAGGCCACGTCTTCAGGCGGCTACGCGTGCCTGGCGTGCGACCGCTCGCGGCAGCGCACGATCCCGGATTTGCGGCTGGTGCTCGCCGCGGTGCTCGCGGGCGGCCATGTGCTGCTCGAGGACCTGCCTGGGCTGGGCAAGACGCTGGCGGCGCGGTCGTTCGCACAGACTCTTGGTCTCGGCTTCCGCCGGCTTCAGTTCACCCCTGACCTGCTTCCCGCGGACGTCACGGGCTCATTCATCTACGATCAGCGCCGGTCGGAGTTCGACTTCAGGCCCGGCCCGCTGTTCACCAACCTGCTGCTCGCCGACGAGGTGAATCGCACCCCGCCGCGCACCCAGGCCGCGCTCCTCGAGGCGATGCAGGAACGGCAGGTGACCGTGGAAGGTGTCACTCGCCGCCTCGATCCGCCGTTCATCGTGCTCGCGACCGCGAACCCGATCGAGTACGAGGGCACCTACCAGTTGCCTGAAGCACAGCTCGACCGGTTCCTGCTCCGGGTGTCGTTCGGCTACCTCGAACCCGAACAGGAATGGCAGGTGATCTCCCGCCGCATCGGCCGCCGCCAGGAGGAGATCAGACTCGGCCCGGTGACGGCGCGGCCGGGTTGCTCGCCCTGCAGGCGGCGGTGGAACGGATCGACGTGGAAGCCAGCGTGGGCAGGTATATGGTCGAGCTTGCCGCCGCGACCCGCAGCCGCCCTGAGGTACTTGTCGGCGCGTCACCGCGCGGCGCGCTCGCCCTGATGCTCTGCTCGCGCGCGCTCGCGGTTATCAGCGGCAGAGACTACGTCACCCCCGACGATGTGAAGGCGGTCGCCGTCGCCGCCCTGGGTCACCGGCTGACCTTGCGCCCGGAAACCTTCCTGCGGCGGACAAGCGGTGACGACGTCGTACGCGCAACCCTCGGCGACGTCCCTGTCCCGGCTACCGCGGCGCTGCCGAGCTATGCCACAGGACCGGCTGGGTCCACCGGAAGGGGTAAGCCCGCCGGAGGGACTGCCTCTGCCGGAGATGCTGGCGCTGGCGGAGGTACTGGCACTGCCGGAGGGACTGCCGCTGCCGGAGGTGCTGGCGCTGCCGGAGCGGCTGGCCGTGCCGGAGCGGCTGGCCGTGCCGGAGGCGCTGGCTCTGTTGCAGGAACCGGGTCCGCGTGGAGCCGGTCCTGAGCCCGGCAACAGCGGCGATGCGCTGTCCTCGCCGCCGGCCTGGTCGTCGTCGGGCTCGCGATCGGCCGGGCCGACCTGGTCGCGCTTGCCGCACCCTTCCTCATCGGCCTGGCGCTCGCCGCGGGCCGCGTGCACGCCCGGCCACCAAGGACCACGCTGCGCCTGTCGGCAGTCCAGGTCCGTGAACACGACGTCATCGAGGCGACCGTCACGCTCAGCGCCGACACCGACCTGGACGCGGTCCGGGTCGTGCTAGCCGCGCCCACATTCCTGGCGGCCGGGGCGCCGCTGTCACGGGTGACGTCCGTAACCGCGGGAACGCCGGCCACCGTGCGCCTGCGGCTGCGGGCCGGCCACTGGGGAAGGACGCATATCGGACCTGTCGTCGTGCGCGCATACGGCGTGGGGCTGCTGAGCCAGAGCGCTCCGCTTGTCGGCGTGCCGCCTGTCACGATCACGGTCATGCCGGGGATCGAGTCTTTCCAGGCCGGCGAGGCGGTGCCGCGGGCCCTCGTCTACGGGGGCGGGCACCGCTCCAGGATCGTCGGCCCCGGGGTTGAGTTCGCAGGCACGCGGCCCTTCGGCCCCGGCGACCGGCCCCGACGCATCAACTGGCGCGCCACGCTGCGAACCCGAGATCTGCAGGTCAACGCGACGCTCACGGACCGCGCAGCCGAGGTGCTCGTCCTCATCGACTCGCTGCACAACGCCGGTCCGCCTGGCTCGGCCATCCTCGACGTCGCGGTGCGGCTCGCCGCCGGAATCACCGAGCACTATCTCGCCGCTGGCGACAAGGTCGGCCTGGTCGAGTACGGAGGGAAGAACCGCACGCTCGAGCCCGCGGCCGGTCGCCGTCAGCTCGCCAGCGCCCGCGAATGGCTGCTCGACGTCCGCCCGCCACTGTCCGCGGCGGCGCCTGCGGCCACGGGATGGCTGGCTGGCCTGCGAACGGCTCGCGCACTCGTCATCGCGCTCACGCCGCTGCTCGACGAGCAGGCGGCAGGCCATCTCGCGGTGCTGCGCCGCCGCGGCGCGGCAGTGCTCGCGGTGGACACCCTGCCCGGCGGTGCGCTACCCGATTCCGAGGACCAGCTTGGCGAGGTCGCAAGGCGGCTGTGGCTGCTCGAACGGCAGATGGTGATCGAGCGGCTCGGCGACCTGGGCGTGCCCGTCGTGCGGTGGGATGGCCCGGGCAGCCTGGACGCCGTGTTGCACGATCTCGCCCGGATGGCCGCCGCCCCGAGACCGGCGCTGCGATGAGGTTTCCTACGCTGCGCAGGCTCGGGACAACGCGCGCCGCGCTTGGCATCCGGGTAGCAGCGTGCGGCCTTGCGTTGGTCACCGGTCTCGCGATCCTGGGCGCCAACCCGTCGCCCAGCGTCGCGGTCCTGTCCGCGCTGGCCGCGTTCGCGGGCGTGCTCGGCGCAGTCGCCCCTGCCTGGCCGTGGACGGGCGCCACACTGGCGCTGCTCGCCGCCGCCTACGCGGTCGCCTCAGCCCCGGCCGGACCGGCGGCACGGCTGGCAGGTGCGGTGAGCCTCGGGGCAGCCCTCTGGGTCATCCACACGCTGTATGCCCTGGCAACAACGGTCCCTGTGCAGGCAGGCGTCGAGCGGGAACTGTTCAGCATGCACGCGCGGCGGCTCGGCCTGACCCTGGGCCTGGCGCTACCGCTGGCCGCGGTGACGGTGCTGCTCGGCGAGCACGCGCCAGCCTGGCTATGGCTACGGGCGCTCGGGGTGCTCGCAGCGCTCGGCGTCGCGGCTGCCCCGCTACTGCTGCTGCCCCGCCGCTGAACCCACCTGGGCAGCGAAGCCACCGGGCCACAGCCCGCCACCGGGCCAAGCCCCACGACTGGCCGAGGGACCGCGCGGGCTTGGTTGCCCTGAGCAGGACTCTTCTCTGCCGAAGGCGACTTGCGCAGCCTGTCCCAGGCGCTCAGAGGCAGCGGCCGGCTGGAAGGCGCAGGTGACCTGCCACCATCGGTACCCGTTGGCCCGGTTGAGGCCGTTTGCGATGGACGCTGGGTCCTAGGGCTGGCACACGGCCGGGGCGCCGGGCAGTCACGGCCAGCGGGCGGTAGACAGCGCGCCGCTGTTTCGGTTGGCCCAGGGCTGGGTGCCACCGGGCCGGAGACAACTTTCCGCGTGCCCGCTGGAGCCCAGTCTCGTCTCGGGCCGCAGGCCGTGCACCGGCTCAGGCAGGCACGTCGGCGGGCGGCGGCGCAACCTCGGGAACCCCACGCCTGCGGCCGCGCATCCAGAGGATGACGGCAATGACGACAAGCACAAGGCCGATGGCGGCGGCCACGATCGGCACCGTCGTGCCGATCGTCTGGATGGTGTTACCGCCGTTCTTCGCGTCGGTGGCGGCCGCCTGCACGCTGGCCTGGCTGCCCTTGTAGCTGTCGACAAGCACCGGGAGCGCTGGAATGATCTTCCCGCCCGGGATGGCGACTCCCCCCGTCTGCTTCTCACTGGTGCTGATGTCGACGACGATCCCGGTGGCCGGCGCGACCCAGTAGGTGCTCGTGCTCTCATACGTGTAGCCGAGTGGGATCTGGGCCGCGTGCGGGAATGCCTTCGCGAGGCTGGTGAGCAGGCTCGGCGGAATCAGGCCAGCCTTGCCTGCGCCCTCGATCACGGTGACAGGCAACGCCATCGGCAAACCCTGCAGCACCTGCGGATTCTTGATCAACGTGGCCGGGACGGCCGACTGATACACGTAGGTGTTCACGCCGCCGTGCTGCTCCTGCCTGACGTACCTCAGCTGAGTGGTCGTCTGGGTGTAGTCGACCCATCCGGTGTAGTTCTGCTGTTTCGCTCCGAACGGCCAGCTGACCGTGAGGCCCTTGGCGTTGGTAACGGTCCAGCTGCCCGGATGACTAGCCGTCGCCTCAAGGCTGCGCCTGTCGAGGGCGTACTGCGAGGTGATCGCGCCGATCTGCTGACCGGAGGCGGTGGCCTTCCTCGCATCTCGTACCAGAGCGGTATTGCCCGACGTCTGCAGCACCTGGACCTGGCGGCGCAGCGTCTCCGCGAGCCCGACCCTTACCGCCGCGGCGAAGTTGCCCTGCTGCAGAGCGACCGGATTCACCAGGCTGCGGATCTGGCCGTCGTAGGTTCGGGTGGTGTTGGAGTCGCTCGGCAGGCGGGCGATGAGCTTGGGGGTTATCCAGAATGCGAGCAGCGCCGCGGCGACGAGGAAGATCACCCCAACCACACCGCAGGAGATCGCGGTTTTGCGCATGACATGCCCCCGATCGGGCGCGCCACGCAGGCTTCCCCGTGATTCACCTAACTGGCACGGCACGCCGCACCCTTCACCCTGCCCGTTCCGACCGGTTTCACCTCGCCCGGTGCAGGTGAACATGCAGGTCAACGCGGTACGCCCGCAATCATCCCGGCACGCGGTCCTTGACACGCTATGGGCGCGCCATGGGCGGCCTGCCCGTCACGGTGGTGGACCGCGAAGGCGGCTACCCCACCCGGGTCAGGCGGATAGCGGCTTGCGCGGTGTTTGGTGGTGCGGCCGGGATCACGATTGGCGGCCTCATCCATGGCCGCGGCTGGGCCGTGCTGACCATCCAGCGGTCGTATTGGGTGGTTCTCACTGTCGCGATCGTGCTCAAGCCAGATTTCGGCCCGGTGTTCGGCCGGGCGCTGCAGCGCGGCATCGGCACCATCATCGGCGCGGTCGCCGGCGCCCTGATCCTCGCGTTTGTACCATCCTATGATCATCCGGCGAAGCCGCGGGAGGCGCAGGCGGGGCTTTGGACAGAATGTGCCGTAAACCTCTTTGCGCGCATCCTGACTGGCGGGTCTTTCCGGGACGTCCTCCCGCGAGCAGCGTGATGGCCAGGTGTCCCGGATCCGCGGCGCCTACCGCCAGCATGGCTCCGCGGGGCTGGCCCGCAAGCGCGGCCGGCCGGCCGCGCTGACCCCCGCGCAGACCCGGCTGGCGCGGCTGTGGGCCGGGGCCGGGGTCACCCACGGCGAGATCGCCCGCCGGCTCGGCGTGTCCCGGCCCCTGATCGTCGCCGTGCTCGGCAGCCACGGGCCGCTGTACCCGCAAGACGAGCTGCCCGCCGCCGCCGACGACGGCGGCAGCACCGTCGCGGGCCAGCGCGGCAGAACACGCCGTCACGCCGGCGGAGGACCACACCGCGGAGGAGGACCCGGCACCGGCGGGACAGGCCCCGGAGGAGAGGGTCGGGGGCGGGAACGGCGCGTCGCCGGGCCGGCCGTACCACGCTCAGCCGGCCGCCACGGCGGCATACCGGTGCCGGTACGCCGCGGCGATGCTCACGCACGCGTTCACCTCGGCGATCGGCGCGGCCGGCATCCTGGCGGCCGGCTGCGGCCTGGCCGGCGCCGACGGCGCCGCCGACCTGGCGGTGCTCAACGCCACCGCGATGTCGTTCACGCTGGGGGCGCTGACCCTCGAGCAGGCCGGGCACCTGGCGCCCGCCGACGCGGGGCTTGTGACCGGGTTGAGCCAGCTGCCGGGCCTGCGGGCCTAGCGCCAGCGCCTGGGCGTGATCGGCGGCCAGGCCGGCCCGCTAGCTTTGCAGCGCCGGATGGTCACCGCGCTGCTAAGCCACCTGCCCCCCGCTCATCAGGTGTTCCTCGCCGATGACCACATGGCCGATGAATGGGCGAACCATCCCGTCTACCTGGATGGCGGCAAAAGCTTTGATGCCTTGAACACGGGTTGTCGTCACGTATTGGATGTCGTGGACGGTGTGCTGCGCGAAACCTGGACAGACTTACAGCCAGTCGGCGCCGCCTTGGCAAACTGGCGGGTGGCGCAGGTGTGGCGGAGCCGGTGGGGGCGTAGTCCGGGGATTCCGGCGTCCTCGCCGACGGCCAGGATGACCTGGGTGATCCCTGAGATGGTGAGCCGGCCACGTTGCCCGGTCCACAGTGGGCCGTCGTGGGTAGCGCTCATTGAACCAGGCGGCCACGTGCTTCGTCGCGACGATCGCCCGGTCGCGGACGCCGCGGCGAGCGGCGGCCCGCTCCACGCGGCCCTGCTCCTGCGCTCAGCCACGGTTCTCTGCAGCCACCGAGGATATAGGCGAGCGGTTCAAGCCGGCACCGGCGCGAAGCGGATCTACGCGGACCTGACCACCCCCAAACGGCGGCCGCTCATCCCGGAGCACTGGCGCAGCTGGGAAATTACCAAACACCACATCGTGCTGCGCGCTGCCCTGCACGCGCACCGCGCCGCATACCACGGGCTGCGCGCCCCTCCTACGCGCTCAAATCCACCGGCTGGGCCGCCTGGGGCGTGTTCGTCGTCGGCGGCCGGCTCATCACCTGGTGGCACGTGCCCACTCACAGCTCGAGGCGGCCGGTGTGCTCGTCGTCGACGGGCTCCGGCCAGACCGCGCCGAGGGGGCGCCGCAGTCCGGAGGCGAGCCGGTCCCGCAGCTCGATCACCATGGTGGCGGTGACCTCGTAGGGCAGGTCGACCTCGGCCGGCCACCCTGGCCCGTCTTCACGGACCGGGGAGGGAAACTAAGGCCGCGGCCGTCCCGGATAGCCTGGTCGATTTTGGCGATGCCGAGCGCACCGAGCGCCCGGGTGATCACATCCGGGTCCGGTGGCTGCACCTCGGCGGGCACGATGGCCTGCTCGATGATGCGCTTGGTCTCCGGCCCGCCGGCCCGGGCCAGCGGCGGGACGGCGGCGCCGGCGAGCAGCAGCCAGATCCAGTGCGGCGCCACCAGCCACAGCACCAGCCCGGCGATCAGCGCCCCCCGCCGCAGATGGCGATGGCGATGCCCCGGTATTTGCGGGTTTCGCGGCCCTGCCGGTGCGCGGACATGAAGTCGTGGTGGCGGCCGGCAGCGACCGCGCGGGACTCCTCACTCCGGCGGGCCTCCAGTTGACTCGTACGCATGGTTGCCATGACCACGACGGTCGGATCGTCGCCGAGAACCCTTCCCAGCGTCCCAAGGTCCAGACCGCGAGCGAGGTACTTGTCGGGGTCGTCCAACCAGAGGACTGTGTCCTGCCAGCCGAGGTCCGACGAGCCGGTTTTGTTGGTCACGCACGGCCGACCCCGAGAACCCGTTCCACAATTCGGCGTCGTCGGGAACGCTGGTGTCGACATCGAAGGGACAAGGCGGTCCGGGATCACGTGCTGCGGCGGGCCGCACCGCCGAGATCGCTAGCCCCGCTGTGAAAGGGTGGATAGCATGGGTCGCCGCTGAGCACGGCTACCGCGGCATTGAACATGAACTTGAGGTCACCGGCGCCTGCCCCGCGTGCGCCTGGCGCGGAGGGACGAATTCCTGCGCCGATGGGACCTTAGGCCCCTGAACAACCGCTCTGCGCTGGAAATCCTGGATATCAGAAGAGGCCTGGAGCAAGTGACGGGGTTCTGGCGGGTTGCTGTCGCCGGATCCCTGCGTGAAGGGCTGAGGGAGGCGTGGCATGGGGCACTGCTGGTGTGGGCACGGGCCATGGCACCATTGGGGCTACGGGTACGGCCCGCCACCATTTTCGGATCTTGTTGAAGAATCTGGCTGCCGTTGCCGGTAATTATCGTGCTGCCGGTGTGAGCTTGTTTATTCTCGCGTTCGCCCAGGTGGCATCTGGCATCGTGGCGTGGCCCGGCTGGATGTGACGCCGTGGACAAGGGCGCTTCTCAAGATCACGAAGCCTGGAGGCTAAGGTCGCGAGCGATCCTCGCCATTGGTTCCGTCGATATCGAAATGCTTGTCGGCCGCCCATGCGGCGATCTGGATTCGCGAGGTGAATCCCAGCTTGGCGAGGATGTTGGCGACGTGCCTCGCCGCGGTGGCCGGGCTGATGAACAGTTCCTCCGCGATGGCCCTGTTGCTGCGGCCCGCGCAGACCAGCGCGACGATCTCGCGCTCCCGCGGCGTGAGCATCCCCGGCGGTGTCGCTGTCACCTTCCAGGATCCGGTCAGGGCGGCAGTCACCGGGTCGGCCGGGGCCCCTCGATCCGCCAAGCCAGCCGGATGGGCCGGGGCCGGCCGATCCGCCGAGCCAGCCAGACCGGCCCGGTCCGGCTGACCGGCCGGGTCCGCCGGATCCGGCGAGCCTGCGGCCGGATCCGGCGCGCCGGCCGGGCCTGCCGGGTCGGCGGAGCCGCCTCCACCCAGCGGGGCCGTGTGCAGCGGCGGCTGCAGGGCCAGCGCCACCGCGTCATTGGCCGCCATGGCGAAACCCTGCGCCCACAGCCGCCCGATGACCGGTTCGCCGAGCCTGGCGCACCGGCGTCAGGTAACGCTCGGTCCGCGCACCGGACAGCGGCGGAATGCCTGCCGCCTCCCTCAATGCGGCTGCGGCGGCGGCCAGGCGCACGGCCTGCTCAGGCCGATCCTCCAGGATCGCCAGGGCAGCGAACCCCTCGAGTCCCCGGGCCACGCCGATCCGGGCCCCGGTGGACTGACTCAGCCTGATGCTCTCGGCGAGGTGCTTGCGCGCCAGGCCGATCTCACCCTGATCCAGGCCCACCCGCCCGAGGCCGGCCAGGCAGCGCGCTATTTCCGGCCGGGAATCGATCCCGCGAAGGATAGGAAGCGCCCGCAGGTAGCTGTTATGCGCGTCGCTCGGGTCCCCGCGCAACCTGGCCAGGTCGCCGAGACCGAGCAGTGTCCGCGCTACCCCCCATTGATGGTCGATACGGCGCATGACGGCGATCGAGGCGTCCGCGCACTCCTGCGCCTCACGAAGCCTGCCCTGCAACCCGGCAATAGCGGCCCGGGTGGCGAGAGCGTATCCCTCGTTCCAGCCGTCGCCCGCCGCCTGGGCGATCGCCAGCGCTTCAGCCGCGCGTGACGCCGCCTCGTCCGTCCGCCGCAGGTGCAGCGCGGTCTCACTCAGAACGTTGAGCGCGGCAGCCGTCCAGAACTCCGCACCCGCGACGCGGCATAGCTCCAGCCCTTCCTGCGCCAAAGACTCCGCCGCCGCCGGGTCGCTGGACAGAGCGAGCTGCGCGCGTCCCACCAGGGCGGGGCCCAGGACTCCAGGGGGAACGTCAGCCACATCGAGGGCAAGGAAGGAGTCCAGCCAGTCGCCACCCTCGGCGAAGGAGCCCCGCACGATCCAGCACGGCCGGACCCCCGTGCAGATCCGCAGTCCAGTCTCCGCGTCACCGTCCGCCAGGCACCAGCTCAGCACCTGCCATGCGTTGCCCGCGTCAACGTCGTACCTGCGGAAGACGTCAATCCTCGCCGACCAAGGCGCCTCGATCTGCGCCATCCCGATCGCCAGGTTCCGCTCCGCCACACGCAGCGTGTAGTCGCGCAGCCCGCGCCGGAAGATCGCGGACTCGCCAGCGTCAGCCAGCCGCCCCGCCGCGTACTCGCGGATAGTGTCGAGCAGCCGGTATCGGGCCTGGCCGAGCGCCTCAGGCTCCAGCACCACCAGCGACTTGTCCACCAGCCCGGCGATCAGGTCGAGCATGTCGGCAGCAGGAAGGCTGTCATCGGAGCACACCTGCTCCGCCATCTCGAGGGAGAAGCCGACGAACACCGACAACCGGCGGAGCAGCACCTGCTCCCTGGTAGTGAGCAGTTCGTGACTCCAGTCGATGGTGGCACGAAGCGTGCGCTGGCGGGGCGGTGCGGTGCGGTCGCCGATGGTGAGCAGGCCGAAGCGATCAGCCAGGCGCGCCGCGATCTGCTCCACGGAAAGCACCCGGACCCAGACCGCGGCAAGCTCGATCGCCAGCGGTATGCCATCGAGCGAGCGGCAGAGCGTGGCTGCGGCGGCCGCGTTGTCAGGGCCGATGGCGAAACCAGGAAGTGATGCCGCGGCGCGGTCGGCAAACAGCCGGATTGCCTCGTAGCGGTCGGGCTCTACGGATACCGCAACCGAGTCAGCGGGCGGGACAGTCAGCGGCTGCACCTGCCACACGGTCTCGGCTGCCACGCGGAGCGGCTCGCGGGTTGTCGTGATCAGGCGCAGCCCTGGCGAGCTGGCGAGCAACCGCTCGCACACGCGTGCGCACGCGTCGATCAGGTGCTCGCAATTGTCGAGCGCGACGAGCAAACGACGCGTTTTGAGCGCGTCCGCGAGTGTCTCCAGAAGCGGGCGGCCACGTTCCTCGTCGACACCGATGACCGACGCCAGGCGGGAGATGACCAGGTCAGGCTGCCGCAGGTCAGCCAGCTCGATCAGCCATACCCCGTCCGGGAATTCGTCAGCCAGCGCGGCGAGCATGCGCAGCGCCAGCCGGGTCTTTCCGATGCCGCCCGTCCCACAGAGCGTCAGAGCGCGCGTTACGGCCAAGAACCGGCATAGCTCATCAAGCTCGTGCTCGCGCCCGATGAAGCTATTCGGCTCTTGAGGGAGGTTCGTCCGAATCTGTTCTACCGTCATTGTTCGTAATCCGCCGTATCGCTGCCGACGCTATGCAGTGTCTCACTTTTGGTGCCGATTCGCTCATGCCACGCGGCCCGTGTCTCACGCGGGCGCGGGAGCACCCAAGGCAAACCGCGCCCGGGACGACCCCAGACGGCTGCGAGCGGGTACTGGTTCGGGGGGAGGACGTGCAGCCACGGCTTCGGGAAGGACGTGCGGGATGGCACATTCAGATCAGCCAGGTGATGCGAGGTCCGTCGCCGTCATCGGGACCGGCATCATGGGTGCGGCGATGGCCAGGAACCTGCTCGACGCCGGGTTCAGGACCAGCGTGTGGGATCGGTCGCCCGCACCTGTGGAACCGCTCGTGGCGGCCGGGGCAATCGGGGCCGGCTCGGCCCGCGAGGCTGTTAAGGACGCGCGCGTGGTGATCACGATGCTGGCCACCCCTGAGGCGATCAACTCGGTCATCTTTGATCAAGGCACCATTGACGGGTTCGCCCAGGGTTGCGTGTGGGCCCAGATGGCGACCGTCGGCTTGGAAGAAACGCTCGAAATCGCCCGGCGGGTGGCGGTCCAGCGGCCCGATGTCGCGTTCGTGGACGCACCAGTTTCCGGTACCAAGGGCCCTGCCGAGCGTGGCGAGCTGAGCATCCTCGCGTCGGGACCTGAGCCTGCCCAGAAGGTGCTCGCGCCGGTGTTCTCCGTTCTCGGCCGCAAGACCGTCTGGCTCGGCGAAGCCGGTCAGGGAACGCGGATGAAGATGGTCCTCAACGCCTACCTGGCCATTCTGATCGAGGGGGTTGCCGAGGCCGCAGAACTTGCGGACCGCCTGGGCGTGAACCAACGGCAACTCACCGAGGCCCTCGAGGGCGGCCCGCTGGCCGCGCCGCTGGCGCTTGCCAAGCTCCGCAAGATCGACGACCAGGACTACGAGCCCGAGTTCCCGCTCCAGTGGGCGCTCAAGGACGTCGAACTGGCGCTCGAGGCGGCGCGCGGCGACAACCTCCCGCTGCTCACGGCCCTGTCCAGGCAGTGGCAGGCCGCCGTGGCGCAAGGGCTTGGGCGCGAGGACGTGAGTGCGGCACGTCTGGCACTTGGCGATAATCCCTGAGCATCTGCCGGCCATCTGCCGGCCATCGGCTAAAGCGGGTTCGCGCAGCTTGCTTTCCCGCCCGCGGCCAGCTGCAGCGGATGCGCGAATGCGGCCGCGGCCTGGGCACTCGTCAGGGCGTGCGTGGCGGCAAGCCGGCCGAGCACGTGCTGTTCGCGCGCCCTGGCCTTGGCAGGATGATCGACCGGATTGTCAGCCGACGGTGCGAGCACCAGGCCCGCGAGCATGGCCGCCTGCGCCCAGGAAAGTTCGGCGGGCTGCTGCCCGAAATAGCCGCAACTGGCGGCGTCCAGGCCGTAGTAGCCGTGGCCGAAATAGACGACTGCGGCGTACATCTGCAGGATCTGCGCCTTGGTGTAGGCCTGGTCAAGCTTGACGGCGAGGGCTGCCTGCTCCGCCTTGGCCGCCGTCCCAGAACCCGCCGACGGGTAGAGCAACTTGGCCAACTGCTGGTACAGCGTCGCGCCGCCCTGGTCACCGCCGCCGGTCACGCTGCCCATGATCACCCGGCCGACCGCGAACACGTCGATCCCCGGCTCGGAGTAGAACCTGTGATCCTCGGTGGCGACGAGGGATGCGGCGAAACGCGCGGGGACCGGCGCGCCCGGATAGGCGGAGTGATGGGCCCGGTCTTGTGCCCGCGCCAGTTCTTGCGCGTTGCCTGCGGAAGGCGTGACAGCGAGCAGCCCGCCGAACGCGACAAGCCCGAGCAGGATCACGGCCGCGACGGCCATCGCCAGCCAGCGGAGCAGCCGGCGACCGCGGCGTACCGGCCGGCGGGGACCGCGCCTGCCACCAGGCGGCCGCCAGGACGGGCCGCCGGCACCGCCCCGCGCGTGACCAGGCCCGCTGGCCGATGCCGGTTCGCGCACTGTCATTCCTATCGCTCCACGGTTGGTTGGGGGACGATCCGCCGGGCGCGGGCCCGCCTGGTGCCCGCGCTTTCGAACATAGCCAATAAACGGCACAGAAACGCCCACGGCGCAGCCGCATGCAGGTCGCCGGTCGGCCAATTATCCTTAATGGCTGCCGCGTGGCGCGCCGCCCGCGGCGCAAGCGGGGGGTTCCGGGGGGGTCGTTCCCCCCGGGCCGGCACAGCCTTAACGGCCGCCGCGCGGCGCGCCGCCCGCGGCGCAAGCGCGGGTTCCGGGGGGTCGTCTCCCGGGCTGGCACAGCCTTAACGGGTGCCGGGTAGCTCAGTGCAGGTAGATGAGGACCACGTCCTTGAGCAGAACCATCACGATCCCCAAAACGGCCGCGACCGACGTGATGACAAGTAGCTGGCGTCCCTGCAGATGGGCAGCGCGGCCGGCCGACCAGGCGTGGATGACGAGCAGCACCACGGCAACCGTGAGCCCGGTGTTGGCGGCGGCCGCAAGCGAGGCGCCGGCAACCGCGGCGAGCACGAGCGCAAGCAGCGGCAGGTAGGAGGCGGTGACCATCGGCCAGGTGGCCGCGAGCGCCGCGCGAATGCGCGGCCATGTCGGCAAGCGGCCGCCCTCGACCTGCTCAGCCAGAAGTTCGGCGTATTCCTCGGCCACCCAGTACACCAGCAGCGTGACTACCACCGAGACCGCCAATGGCAGCGTCGGCAGGTGAGCCCCGGCGGCGGCGAGAATCGCCGCGGTGATGATCGTGCCGTATATGCCCGCGGCCCGCCGTCTGCTACGGGCCTGAGTCGGTGTGACGGGCTCCGGTTCACCTGCCGGGATTGCCCCCACCAGCGCCTCCCGCTGTGTGCGATGCCCGGTTAGCTGCTCGGCAGTGCCCAGTTGATCAGCCGGGCCCCGAGTCCGGCAGCGCACCGATCTTCCCAGCCGGGCGCCGTACCAGCAAATCCCCGCTCGGCCAGTGGCGTGTAAAGCTCCCATGACCCTGGGGCCGGTGCGGTGAATGAGACTGCGGTGTGCGCGTGCTGCCGCCGGCGTCAATACCCGTTGGCACGCCTGGGCCTGTGGCCGGCCCATGATGGCCCGTTACGGGTCAAATACGACCCATGATGGCCCATTGCGCGTCACGGCCGCGGGTGATCTTGACGATCCCGGGGATCGAGCCGGCTCGGCTGACCTCCTCCACCGGGGCGGTGCCGGGGCGGGCGGTGGCTGGGGCCTGATGGCCAGGGACAGCTAGGCGCTGGAGCCGTTGCGGGCGGCGCGCAAGGGCACGCGGTCGCCGCCACCCTGGATCTGGCGAAGGAACTCAGCATTTGATGAGGTTTCGCGTGTCTTGTCCAGCAGGAGTTCGAGCGCCTGCTGCGCGTCGAGCCCCGCAAGTACCCGGCGCAGCTTGACGACCGCGTCTCGTTCTTCGGCCGACATCAGCAAGTCGTCCCTGCGGGTGCTTGAGGGCACCACGTCGATGGCGGGAAAGATGCGCTTTTCCGCGAGCTCGCGGCGCAGCCGAAGCTCCATGTTCCCGGTTCCCTTGAACTCCTCGAAGAACACGTCGTCCATCCGCGAACCGGTTTCCACAAGCGCGGTGGACAGGATGGTCAGCGAGCCACCGTACTCGATGTTCCTTGCGGCGCCGAGGAACTTGCGCGGCGGGTAGAGGGCGCTCGTCGCCACTCCCCCGGCCAGGATGCGGCTGCTCGACGGGGCGATGATGTTGTAGGCGCGGCCAAGCCGGGTGATGGAATCGAGCAGGACGACGACGTCCCGGCCCAGTTCGACCAACCGCTTGGCGCGTTCGATCGCCAGTTCCGCGACCATGACGTGATCGGAGGCGGGCTGATCGAAGGTGGAGTAGATGACCTCGCCGCGCACAGAACGCTGCAGGTCGGTGACCTCTTCTGGCCGCTCGCCAACGAGCACGACCATCAGGTGCACCTCGGGATGGTTGGCGGCGATGGCCGCGGCGATCGCCTGCAGCACCATCGTCTTACCTGCTTTCGGCGGGGACACGATGAGACCACGCTGGCCTTTGCCGATCGGGGTCATCAGGTCGATGATCCGCGTCGTCGGCGAGCCCGGAGACTCAAGCCGAAGGCGCTGCTGCGGGTACAGAGGTGTCAGGTCGGCGAAGTCGGGACGCGCCATCGCGCGGTCGGCGTCGACGCCGTTGACAGTATCGACGCGGACAAGTGCGCCGAACTTCTCCCGCGCCTTGCCCTGTCGGGCAGGCCGGGCGGCACCCTCCACGTGATCGCCCTTGCGCAGTCCGTACTGCCGGACCTGGGCAGTGGTTAGGTAGACGTCGTCAGGGCCAAGCTGGTAACCGTGGGTTCGGACGAACCCGTGGGCGTCATTGATGTCGAGGATTCCCGACACACGGGTCAGCGGGGGTTCCTGGGTTTGGGCAGGACGCGACTGGGTCGCGCGCTGCTGAGTGATTGTTGTCATACAGGTGATTTCCTTTCCAAGCGTAATTTTGGATACGCGAGAGAACGCGCCGTCTCGGCGCGGAAGATACGGACGTGTCCAGCACTTCAGAACCGAGTGCCGCTACACCAAATGCTGCGTCGTCAAATACCGCGTCATCGGATACTGCGTCATCGAGTACGCGCCACCAAGTACCGGAGCGGGAACCGCTACTCTTTGGCAGAAGCTCAACGCCTCGCCCGAAAATCGTCGGCCTATCGGCGGAGCTGCTTGAAACCTCTCACAGAGGCAGCGACCCCTGCTGCGGGGGAACGCTGCTATAGCGACTATACACGACAACGCCGGCCGGTGGCCTAAACATTCCATGGTGTTCTTCGAGCGTTACCGTAACGGTTCGCCGGGGCGCACCAGGGACGGCCTGCCAGCTCGCCGACGGCCGTGGCCTGTGCGTGCCCGCCGATGGCTGTAGGTAGCCGTCGAGGGCCAGTTCGCTGAGCGCGGCGCGGTGCACCAGATAGTCGAGCCACGCCTTCTTGGCGAGCTTGTTCTTCTTTGTGTCGTATGCCAGCAGGTAGATCGCGGTAAGCAGAGTCTGGTGAATGGTCATCTGTTCAGCTCCGTGGCGGCCGGGACCTTCCAATCATGGGACCGCGGTGCCAGCGGCGACATCCGCCAGCTAGCTGACGTTGTCCGCCAGCCGGCTGATGCTGCGCGCCAGCCCGGATGATGTTGATGGCGAGTCAGGTTGCGAACGACGCCCGCATCGGCGAGCGTGAGCAGCGGATCTCCCTCGGGGTCGTCGCGCACTTCGTCCTACCGGGGGCTGACGCGCTCATATTCAGCGCGGGAAGGGGGTGGAAGTGACGGGCGCCACCGACCCTGCCGACCCTGCTGGCCCTGCCGACCCTGCTGGCCCCGCCGACCCCGCCGAAGAAGTCGGCACTGCCGAAGGTGCCGGCCCCGCCGAAGGTGCCGCCGAATCGGGAGGCGGCGGCCAGACCGAGCCTGACGCCCGGTTCACCTTCGCGAACGAGCGCACCTTTCTGGCCTGGACGCGCACAGCGCTCGCCTTTGTCGTCGGGGGCCTCGCGATTGTCCAGCTCCTGCCGCCGTTCCCTGGCGTCCCGTGGGGCCGTCACCTCCTCGGCGTGCCGCTCATCGTGCTCGGCGCTGTCATCTCGGTGGCAAGTTACAGCGATTGGGTGCGTTGCCAGCAGGCGCTTCGCCGCAGTGAGCCGCTGCCCCGCTCGTTGCTGCCGCGGATCCTGGCGGTGACGATCACCTGCCTGTCGGTCGTGGCCGCGGTCGTGGTCATAATGTCCGCCGTACTGAAGCACTGATGGCGCCACCCGACGATCCCGAGGAGATCCATCCGGGCCTGGCCGAGGAGAGAACCGAGCTGGCCTGGACCAGGACCGCCATCTCGTTCGCCGCGGTCGGCGGTGCCATCCTCAAGTCCAATATCGCGGCAGGCCTCATCGTGGTCGCCATCAGCCCGCTGATCTGGTGGCTGGGCCACCTGCTCAGGGACGCGGAAAACGAGGCCGACCGGCCCAGGCGACTGCTGTTGATCACTGTAGGGGTCACAGCGGTGGCGCTGGTGACGCTCGCGGTCGCGCTCCCGTGGACCTGAGACGGCCGCGGCGCACGGCGATGAGCGTGACTCAGCCGCGCCACCGCCCGAGCGCGCACGGATGGGGCGTGGCTCAGCCGCGCCACCGCCCGGCGCAGGGCGATTGGGCCTGACCATCAGACTGCGCGGCGACCACGCGACCATCACGGTCTACCTGAACAGGCCCGTACCGCATCGTGGAGTACTTCACCTACGGGAACAGCACTTGGGACTTCACCCGCGGCAAGTGCCTGCCTCGTCCCGAGCTTGATTGCTGACCGCTGGCTGGCCATGGCCCGTGAGCGCCCCCTCGACCCGCCGAGCTTGAGCCTCGGCACAGTCGAGCCATTTCAGTAGGTCCAGGTAGGTTTCTATGCGCCGGTCGCCGACGCGTTCGAGGTGGGCGAGCCGTCGTTGTGTCCGTCCAGCCCAATCACACCGAAGATGTTTGCTGCCACGGTGACCTCAGAGATCGCGACGGCGGCCCTACGCTGCGGTTAGGTCCATCAGACTACGGTTCCCTTAATCAAGTGCCGTGGGAGCCATCGTCATCTTCGCCATAGGCGGGAGGCGAGTGTTCGCCACGCTCACGGGGAAGTGTGCGCCGCCGAGGTGATC
Organism: uncultured Actinomycetota bacterium; assembly: GCA_963826515.1. Taxonomy (GTDB): domain Bacteria; phylum Actinomycetota; class Actinomycetes; order Streptosporangiales; family Streptosporangiaceae; genus DATFVJ01. Next base: position 63,240 of record CAWGXI010000018.1, on the reverse strand, counting down.
GGACCTTGATCTTGAATCAGAAGATCTTCAGAAACCCGGCATCGAACTCGGAAGAGTCGGCATCGAGGGAACGCCGGTCTGGCGCGCCCTGCGCGGGGCGGATCGCCCGCTGACGTACTGGGCGATGCGTCAAGTCCCCTGGAGCGGGCGAATGCGCTGCTGGGCACCAACTGGACCTTGCACGATATGAGGCACACGGCGGGCCGCCAGGCGCGCTGTCAGCCGCTCCCACGCATCCCTGCCCACCGGCGGCGGACGCGGATGATCAGGACCCTGGATTACCGGTCAGCTAGCAGGCGGAGGGGTGCCATTGGGCCAGATGCACACCGAGCTGGCCTGGATCGACAGCGAGCCGTCTGAACTCCATTCCAGGTTGATCCCAAACGCGTAGGGCTTGGCGATGCCGGTGATCTGGGGTTCGCTGGTGCCGATGCCCTTGGTGCTGTTGATCACCCAGCCTTTCTGCTTCCAGAGCCGCAGGACCTGCTCGCCGATGGCCGTGTTGCTGGTGTGCGGGATACCGCGCAGCCAGTAGGTTCTGCTGACGACGACCAGGCCCTGGGCCGACTGCGGGTTGGTGTCGTCCAGGCAGGCGCTGGTCGTGGATCCGGGCTGGTAGATCTCCAGCGTGGGTCGCGGGGTCAGGGCGTCGGCCGTATCGCGCACGATCTGCTCAGCGTGCGCAGCGGCCTGCTGCTGGGTCATGGTCGGATGACGGTTCACGCTGCTCCCCGAACAACCGGAAACGGCAACTGCCAGAAACAGAACCAGCGCGCATGCCCCGGTGATCGCGGGCCGTGAATTCCCGCGGTTGGGCGGCGTGCCGTGCGCGGCGGCCGGGCGGATCTTCATCGTCCGGCTCCAGATGGCGGCGGCTGCGGCTGGGGGCTGGGCCGCGGCATCGCGCCTTGCGGGCCGGCGTAGGCAGGCGGTGGCGTAGGGGCCGTCCCCGGTACCGGATGGGGCGCCGGGTGCGGCACTAGCGTCACCGCGTTGTACTGCCCGTCGACGATGTGAGCCATGTTCAGCAGCGAATCCGATTTGGGATCCCAGTAGCTGGAGTGGGCCTTGAGGGTGGCGTAGTAGAACGGGTCGAACCCGCTGGGTGTGCCGGGCGCGTAGCTGGCGGCGAAGTCGTTGCCGCCGAACTGGGGCGTGGTCGGGTCGGTGCCGAAGTGGCCGGAATAGTTGTTGAGCCAGCCAGCGGGATCCGCCGGGGGCAGGTTGGGCACCGGGTCATTGATGTTCGCGCCCGCCCACACATGGACCGGGGACACCCCGAGCTGGCTGGCGTCGTTCACCCCCACTCCGGGGCTGCCGACGAAGATCACGTCGCCGGGGTGGACGCCGTTGCGGGCGGCGGCCTCGCCGACCACCAGCGACCCGTAGCTGTGGCCGAGGACCACGGTGTGGCTGGGTACACCTGGCTGGTGGGTGACCTGCAGCCCGGCCTGGAACCGGCTCAGCGCCGGCGCCCCGGCGATCGCGTCACTGGTGGAGGCGACATCGAGATTGTGAAGCCCCTCGCTGAGCCCAAGCTGCGGTGCGTTGTAGCCAAGCCAGTAGATGGAGGAGATGGTCTTGCCCGGCGCGAACCTCTGTGCCTGCGCCCACAGCGCCGCGGCGCGGCTGCTGTCACCGAAAGCCCCGGCGAGCTTGGAGCCCAGGCCCGGCACGTAGGTGACGGTATCGTCCGCGGTGCCGGGGTCACCGAACGACACGATGACGTGCCCGTTGCCGGCGGTGTCGAACCCCAGCAGATAGCTGTCCGGATACCCGTTCTTGCCGCCGAGCGCAAGGCTCCTTTCGACCGCCGAGATCTCGGCGAGCTTGCCCTGGACGGCGGTGACCTGGCTGTGCCACTGCTGCCAGGCCGGGTTGGGCATCTGCTCGGTGCCGAACCGGCCGCCGCCAGTGACGGTCGCCGGCGGCTCATGCGCGTCCAGGCCCGCAAGCTGTCCTTGAAGCTGGTGCCTGTCGGCGGCCAGGGTGATCCTGTTCGCCTCGTCCCTCGCCGTCGCGGGCAGCCCGTCCAGCCAGCCGATCTGGGCCGGAAACTCGTGCAGGAGCCCATGCTGCTGCGACGCACTCAGCCCTTTCCACCAGGCATTTACCTCGGCCGGATTAGTGCCTTCGGCCGGGATCATGGAATGGTCGAACACCCCGGCGAGCTGCCCGGTATCCATCAGTTCCTTGTTCGCGGTCGCCGGGAACGTCTGAAGCGCCCTCAGCCGGGCGGTGATCTGCGCATCTACTTCGCCGGCCACCGCCAGCGCGCGGCGGACCAGGTCAGCGACCTCGCTCATGGCCGGGGACGGAGCAGCGCCCAGCATCGCCTGCTGCGCGCCCATCAGCGGTGACGGCGAGCTGGCTGACACGCTGCCGTCCGGCCCGATCGTGAGCCGGTTCTGCGCGGCCACCTCCTCGGCGGCCCGCAACACAGACTGGGCGTCGCGGACACCACTTGCCGCGTCCCGCAGCAGCGTCGCCATGGTGGAGGTGTACTCCTCGGTGGTGCCAAGCTGCGACGACAGGCCGCTCAAGCTGGTGCTGGCGGCATCGGCCGCCGCCCCGGTCCAGGTGGTGCCGTCGAATAACGGCTGCGCTACGTCGCTGCGCAGCGCGCTGACCTGAGTCCCGAACCCGGCACCGATCCGTGACCATTCCGCAGCCTCCTGGTCGAGCAGGTCCGGCCGGGCTGACCGTAACGCCGCGAGATCGACCATAGTCCTTGCCTGCTCCTCACGGGCTCACCAGACCGGAGACGGCACGCACCCTCGATGCAAGGCCATCTTCGGCCGTGGTGTACGCCGTCGCAGACCCGGTCAGCTTGGTCCCGGCCGCCGAGACCGCCGACGCCTGCTGCGCGAGGTGCTGTTCCCACCGGGGAACCAGCGCCGCGAGCGCCGCGCCGAACTGCCAGCCAGCGTGCGCGGACGCGGCCGGGGCACACGCCGGTGACACCTCGGGCACCAGCTTGTTGATCGCCTGTGAGATCTGCTGTGCCTTCTCGCCAGCCGACCTGACCGACCCAGGGGACACCCGCATCGAACCGGAACCCCCGGCGGCCGCTTCCACCAGCTCTCCGCCCATCTCCATGGCCTACGGTGGTTTTCTACCACATTCCGGCACTGCAGGTATCAGGACCGTCACTCTCCAACGTGGTCCCGCCATGGCGCCAGGTCATGGGCAGGCAGGCCGCTCATCACCAACCTAGGCTGACGGCGGCCGGACGAATCGCTTCCACGCGCTGGACCCTCAACCCGTGGGACGACTGGGGCCACGCACTACATGCCGCGAACTGGCACGAGCTGGTGCCGAGAGGTGCGACCCAGAAATTATGTGTCGGGGCCTTATGGACCGGCGCAGGAGTCGTGGTAGCGGGCTCGCCGCCGTGGCTGTCGTGTGGGTCATCTTAACCGTCGGCTCTCCCCGGCGGCCCGCCACCAGCTGGTCGCGTGTCACCCGAGCCGGCGTGCGATGGTCATGCACTTAGCGATGTCTCCGGCGGTCAGCGGGAGACTGCCCGGGACTTCAAAGTCCTGCTGTGTCGTCACGTTGACTCCTCGTCATCGATCGGCGCGATGATCTCCTCGGTGGTTCGGCCTCGGCAACCTTGCGCCCGCGCTCGGCCTCCCACTTGGCCAAGGCCGTGCCACTCGGCGATGGCCTGGATGACCAGGTAGTTATCCGCGGGCGTGGTGAGTGCGCCGCAGCCACCACCTGCCGCTTCGTGCGCCCGGCCTGATGAGTGCTCGGCCAACTGGCGGCCGGCGCTTACCAGCCAGCGCTTACCAGCCGGCGCTTACCAGCCTGTGCCCGGCATCGGTTTTCCTTTGCCCCAGAAGACTCGCCTGTCGGTCATACGGACCACCGCATACGGCGCAATCCTGCGGCGCCCGATGAGCGAGCGGCCGGTTGGGACCAGCCATACCGGGTCGCCGTCCGCCAGCCGCTGATCGTCGTTGCGTGGCTGAATCCGGAACTCGAGGCCGGCCGGGAGATCCTCGCGTCGCGGCCACGAAGGCTGCGCGGGCGCCCACGGCGCGGCGGCCTGATCAAAGCAGATCACCACGGAGTGAAGCCTGCCCGGCCATGTGCCGAGCCGCAGGTCGCCGGGTAGCCAGGGCGCGGTCCGCCACCGGCGGCCCGCAGCGCGCAGGGTGAGCCAGCGCCGTACGGCCAGGCCGCCAAGGATCAGGAGGCCAAGCAGCACCGCCATGTCGGCGAGCACGGCCAGGATGGCGTCGCCTCTGCGTTCGCCCTGCAGGACGCTGGTGTCACCGCGGGTCGCGGCTACCTTGACGACCGCGCCTACCGGGAACCTTGACGCGGCGTTGTCACAGACCGTGAAATGCCCACGGTTGCCGCCACCTGACGCTGGCCAGACGACGTTGACCTGCGTCATGGTGCAGGCCCGATGATCGTTCTGCACGTTCTGCGAGCCCACGACGTTCGCTTTGACGATCTTGGCGGCGCCGGATGCCAATGCCCAATCGGCACGGACGGGCCCGGATATCAAGACCGCTGACAATGCCACGAGGAGGGCGGAACCTACGATCAGCGCCCCGATGCGCAGCCGCATGTCACGCAGCACACCGTCGTCGTCAAGCGCCGTCCACTGCGCTTCTGACGGTGGCGCCAGCGACGGCCGGTGCGCGGTTGGCACAGTGCCGAGTCTATATTTAGCTGGCACAGGGCTGGGCATGTCCCTGGTCCGGGTCGATGTCCTCCCGCCCGCACGTGAACAGGACGACTCATGTCTGATCGCACGACCGGCAAGGCAGACGACAGCTCAGCCCGTCCTGAGCAAGGACATGACGCGGGGACCGGGCAGCCGGTGTTTGAACGGCTGGACGAGGCCGAATGCCTGCGGTTGATCTCACCAGGCGGCCTCGGCAGGCTCGTTTACTCCGGCCGGTTCGGTCTGACCGTGCATCCGGTCAACTACAAGGTACTCGACGGAACCATCGTGTTCAGGACCGCGCAGGCTAGCCCTACGGACGAGGACCTGCGCACCGGAATCGCGCACGCGGAGTACAGCGTGGCCTTCGAGATCGACGAAATCGACTTTGCCGCGCGAGAAGGGTGGAGCGTGCTCATCCACGGTTCCGCGCACCACGTGGAGTCGGAAAGCGAGCTGGCAGCCGTTGTGGCGGCGGGCGTCGAACCATGGGCCGGCGGAGTCAGGGACCTGTTCCTTCGCATCACCCCCACCCGTATCAGCGGGCGGCGCATCCGCCGGGTATGAGTGCCTGCTTCTGACCAGAGCTCGTGTCCGGCGCCGACAAGGCCGAGCAGCCACCGTCGGCGGCTGCCCACGCCCGGTGAGCGCCGAGCCGGGGCCTGCCGTTCACCTGGCAGGTCGGTGAGGAGCGCGGCCAGTTGAGCGCGGGTGCGCGCGGAGTAGGCCTGGCCGGCCCGGCTCGTAAGCTCCTGGGGTGTCAGCCGCCCCTCCGCGCACCCATTCTTCGCGGCCGGATTGAACGCGGGGGCGCCCTTGGCCCGCCTCGCGCCGCCTGCCGGCTGGGTGCGCCGGTGCCTAAATGTGAATGACCGTGCAGCTCAGCGTCCTTGTCACGCCATCAAGAGTCCGGACCCTGGTTGCTACCAGCTTGCCCAGCTCGTCGATGTCCCGCGCCTCCGCGCGCGTAATGACGTCGTAGGGCCCGGCCACCCTCGCCGTCAGCGAGACGCCCGGCACGCGCCGGAGCGCGGCAGCTACGTTGGCAGCCTTGCCGGCTTCGACCTGGATCAGAATGTACGCGGCGATCACGTGGCAACCACCCAACCTTCTGGCACCATTCAACCGCCTTTGCGGTCATCAGTCATACTCAGGGCGCGGCCCGGACGCCGGGAAGGCCGGCGGCTACGCCACCCCGGCGCCGCTCCGGGTCTCAGCTCGGCCTGGAGGCGTCAGATGACCACCGCGGAAACTGATCCGGTCACAGGCGCGGCGACGTATCCGCGACCGCGGCCCTTGGCGTAGGAGGCGCGGTGCCCGCGACGCTCTACCAGTAGTGCCCGGACGGCTCCGTCGCGGATCGGCCGGCGCCGGAGCGTTGTCTGGTGGCCGCGAGCCGCGCTAGCGTCCAGGACATGGGGGTACGGACGCGCTATCGACGGCGCGCCTGAGGGCCGGAGACGATCACGCTCTCGCCGAGGCCTTCGACCGCGTCGCGCCGGGCGTGGACGGCGCCGCGCTGCGGGTTCTCGGGGAGTGCACTCGCGGCGCAGGACGTCGTGCAGGACGTATTCGTCGAGCTGTGGAGCCATCCCGATCGGTATGACCCAGCGGCCGGGAGGTTGCGCACCTATCTCATCGTGCTGGCCCGGTACCGCGCGGTGGATCTGGTGCGCAGCGAACTTCGCCGCGTGGCGCGGCAGGAGCGGCACTACCGGCTTCCGGGCAGGAGGGGCATTCCAATGAGCGCTGACGTCAAGATCAAAACCATCGCGCAGGGTATATGAGGCATTCGGCCGCGGCGATGTCGCCGCGATCCTCGACGCCGTCGCCGGCGATGTTGACTGGGCGTCGGAAACCACCTCGACCGCCGCACCTTGGTACGGCGTGCGTCACGGCAAGGACGGCGTCGCGGAGTTCTTCGCGGCGTTCGGCTCCACCATGGAGGTCGAGGAGTTCACGCCCGTCTCCTTGGCCGCCAACGAACACCGGCGTGCTCACCGTGATCCGGTTCAGGGCCAAATCGCGCAAACCGGCAAGGCTGCGGCGATGGACCTGCATCATTTTGATGACCGTGGACGGCGGAGGTACGAGTTTCCGGCGCGACCTGGACCTCCCCGGACTGGGGCCGCAGGTCAATGCCGCCATGCAGGCCCCCAGTCCGCCCCCAGTCCGCAGAGGGGATCGCAAGCCTCGCGCGCCTGGTGCTGAGCCAGGTGCCGAGGTCCGCGCAAGCTGGCGGAGCAGCCGCACCGGCACCGGCCGTACCGGCGGCACCGGTTGAGCCGGCGGCACCGGTTGCAGCCGGCCCCGCGTGGCGGTGTGACGTGAGGGCCGCTGCCGTTCGTCGAATCCTGCCGCCAGGCCGTGCTGATTCAGCGGAAGACATTGATCCATAACGGCTGCGCGGTATACCCCATGCCTGCCAGGCTGAGCCTCAGCCTCAGGCGGTCAGCCATGATGCCCCGATTACGGCATGTCCCTAGCCAAGCTAGGCATGTGGTGTGATCGCCTGGGGGAAGTTGAACAGCCGGTGCGGATCGTACTTCGCCTTGACCTGCTGCAACCTGGGGTAGTTGGCACCGTAGTACGCCTGGCTCCAGTTCGTCAGGTCTGGGTCGACGTAGTTCTGGTAGGCCTGCCCGCTCGCGAATGGCCGCATCGACGCGTGGAAGGAGCGCAGCCACGCGTGCTGGTTCGCTACGCCGCCGCTGGCGGCGCCCGTCCGCCACACGGTCGTGTACTGGGCCAGGAACAGGGCGTTCCTGTGCACGAACGCGGTCGCCGAGGGTGCGACCCGGTTGATGGCACCGCCGAACGCGTCGAGCGCGACGCCACCGGTGCCGCCCGCGGCGCCGCGCACGCGCTGCAGCCTCTCCACGCCAGCCAGCAGGGTGTTGACGCCGGACACGGACAGCCGCCTGGTAAAGAAATCGGACTTCGCGATTTCGGGCTGGCGGGTCAGCGTGCCGCCGGGCGCCTGCCCCGGCAGATGGCATTCGTTCACGTTCAGGCCCGCGCAGCCGGCTTCCACCAGCATCGCATTCAGGTAGGACTCCTCGGCCAGGAAATGGCTGGAGGGCGACGAGCGGACCGCGGCATACAGCTTGTTCAGCAGGCTCGCCGCGCCCGCCACGCTGCCCAGGTAGATGCCGCCGACTGTGACAGACGGCGTCGTGCCGCCGGGCGAGGCAGCCAGGTGCAGGTTCGACCACAGCGCGTCGGGCGCGGACGGCGCCCACGCCTGCCACCCGGCGATCACCCTGAACGCATGCGACCATGGCCACGACAGGAAGAACAGCACCAGCTGGGACAGCCGGTGCGTGCGGAACGTGAACGCCGTGGCGACGCCGAAATTGCCGCCACCGCCGCCGCGGCAGGCCCAGTAGAGGTCGCTGTTACTGCCGGCGTTGCACTCCCGGACCAGGCCATCGGCGGTGACGACCTGCACCGACTCAAGGTTGTCGCAGGTTAGGCCGTACGCACGGCCGAGCACGCCGACACCGCCGCCGAGCGTGAGCCCGGCCGAGCCGACCGTCGGGCAGGATCCGCCTGGAACGGCGAGGCCATGGGCGGCCAGATGATTGTAGAGATCGATCAGGTGGGTTCCGGTGCCCACTCGCACGTTCCCGTTGCCCACCCTGAACGAGTTCATCTCCGTGACGTCCACGACCAGGCCGCCCGTCACGCTCGACCAGCCCGCGTAGCTGTGGCCGCCGGATCGCGCGCGGACATGCAGGCCGTACTTGCGCACGAAGGCAAGGCAGGTGCTGACGTCGCCGGGTGTCCGGCAGTACGCGATGCCGGCGGGCTCCAGGCCGTCGAACCGCGGATCGAACAGCACTTTCGACGCTGGGTAAGTGCGGTTACCCGGCTGGATCAGCTTGTGCGTGGACAGATCGCGGCGCAGTGCCGCCCAGTCCGGGGCGACGGCAGCTGCCAGCCGCGTCGCCCGTGTCAGGTGAGCGGAACCGGCCGCGCCCGCCTGCACAGCGGCGACCCTCATGCAGGAGGACAACGCCCCGGCGCCGACCGCCGCCCCCGTCATCAGCAGGAATGACCGCCTGCCCGGCATGCCTGTCGTGCGCCCCGCATCGTCGCGGCCTGGTGACGGTTTGTTGCTCACCATCGCTCGCGTGCCTCCCAGCCGTGAGGCGGCACGCAGCCGTGGCACCCAGCCGTGGCGCCGGGGTGACGCGTCGGCAGCCGCACACCCGCCCCGCCTACTGAGAGGCTAAGCGTGCGCCACGGATTGGGCCAGCCCTCCGTTTCCAGGCCCCCGCGGCCTGGGCCTGGCGGCTGGCCGCGCCGGCGGCTGGCCGCGCTGGCGGCTGGCGTGCTGGCCGACTGGCCGCTGGCCCTGCTGGCCGCGCTGGCGGTTGGCCGCTCTGGGCTGGCCGCGCTTGGGCTGGCCTGCCAGCGGCTAGCCTGCTAGCGGCTGGCGCGCCACTCTGCGGGACGGCGCTCTTGCCTGCCGGGCTCTAGCGTTCCCTGGCCAAGCCCGCGCGGGCCACCGCGGGCATCACGTTCCCGCTCAGGCCGGCCTTTCGCGCACCGCCCTGCCCTTGTGCGGGGCACGCCTGGTCTTCTCATCCTCGATCTGGCGGATCATGTCCTTCCTGACGTCGACCAGCGCGTGATCAAGCTCGCGTTCGGCCGAGGTAGCCACGAGCGAATGCCATCGGGGCAGCCAGGCTTCGAGGGTGACTTTCTGTTCGGGACCGCGGCGGTGCTTGACGGAGATCTCGAGATCTACCCGCTCGGGCCCCCAATGAGCCAGGTGCCTGTCGAGGCTGGACAGGATATCGAGCAAGTGGGCGCGTTCGGCGGCGGCAAAGCCGGCCCCGAGCCGCAGCCGCTCGTCAAGAATGCGCGTCGGGCCGTTCTCCTGATCGCTCATGACCCTCACCTTTCCACAGCTGCCTTCGCACCGGGCGGCGCAGTGGCATCTGCCAAGCAGCCAAGTTCATGAGTGGCATCGATGACGGTCACCGCGATACCTCAAGTTTACACCGGGTAATGGAAGAAAATGACGTCTAGTACCGGAAGGGCGGGCCGCCGTGCTGCCTACTCATGCCCGGCACTGACCAGGCACTGACCAGGCACTGACCACCCCGCGCTCATGCGGAATCCCTCGCCCGGGCCTGCTCTCGGCCCGGATTGTGGAGAAATTCCTTGAGCGCCTGGTAATAGGGCACGATCGTGGTGGTATCGACGTACTCGTCGGCGCCGTGCTGGCCGTCGCCGCCGACGCCGAAAGCGATGGCGTCCATGCCCCGTTCGTAATAGAAACGTCCATCGCCTGCGCCGTGCTTGCGGAGGAAATCGCCGCGGTAACCCTGATTACGAGCAGCTTGCTGGAGATTGCGAATCTCGGGGCGGTCCCGATTGGCGCGGTGCGGCGGGTCCGCATGATCAACGACGGGTGTCACGCCAGGCTCGCAGAACCCCGCCAGGTAGGTGGTGATCTGCTGGACGGTCTTGCCGTTCAGGTCCCCGTCCTCGGGTGGGAAGCGGATGTCGAGCCATGCTTCAGCCAGGGCCGGGATCTGGTTGCGCGCCTGGTTGGGAGTCTGGATCCGCGCCAGGTTGACGGTGGTCCGCCAGGCCTCTTCGGTGGCCACAGGGTACTTGGCCAGCACGTTATCCACGCTGCGGTGCAACTTGATCAGGGCGTTCTCACCAAGCCACGGGTACGCGCTGTGGGCGCCGCGGCCGACAGCACGCAGGGTCGCGGTGACCATTCCCTTGGAGTCGGTCACGATATCCAATCCGCTGTGCTCGCCGATGATGACGAAATCGCCGCGGACGCCCTGCTCGATCTGATGCAGCGTGCCGTGACGCCCACCGACCTCCTCGTCGGTGACAAGCTGCAACGCGATCCGGTACGGCAAGCTGCCGGCTAGCTCGCGGAAAATCTGGGCCTGCACCAAGGCCGACACCTTCATGTCCTGCGCACCCCGCGCGTACAGGCGCACACCCTCCCGGCGCGGCCGGAACTGGTCCGGCGGTGCAGGTACCACGTCGAGGTGACCGTTGAGGATGACCCGGAAGCGAGGCCGGTTCGCGCCGGGATAGACCAGCGCGCTCGGCTTGCCGCCCGACTCGAAGCGCTCCACCGTGAACCCAGGTCCGACGAAGCCGAGCACGAGGTCAAGGGCCCGCCGCAGGTCGTCATGCCGACCAGCCGTGGACGGCACAGCAAGCAATTCGCTGGCAGCGGATAGGAAAGACTCGGTGTCCATCACCTCATCCTGCCCTTTCCCACGCGCCACGCCAGCCACCAGCCGTGCCGAACGGGCTCCGGCGGATCCCGCTGGGCGTGCGCAGCACTGGCTGCTGCCGCGCCGGCTACCTGACCGCGATCTTGAGCACTTTGGATCTCTTCCGGGGCCGGGCGATGCGACGGACCGCATCACCGCCGTCCCGGCAGATGGACACAGATCCGGGCGATCATCCCGCCGGGCGAGGCGCCGAAAATGTGTGCCTGTTCCCAGCCGAGCGCGTCCAGCACGGCGACCAAGTCGCGCTAGCGGACCAGCCCGCGGCGGCGCCCCCGACCAGCATCAGCCGCTATCCAACCGTGCGATGACCCGCATCCTGACTGGCCCGGCTCCCGCCCGACCGGACGCCGCCCCCGGCCCCGCGCTACTGACGCCACTCAGCACTGAATCCGGTAAAGGGTGCCGGCCTGCCGATCAGGGGCGGGCCGAGCTGCCGGGCGGCCGGCCGGTTCCCGGCGGTAGACGCCATCAACGGATACGGGAGCAACGATCTGGCCCAGCCGATACCGCCTGTCGATGAGCGGCTTGAATTCTCCGGACTCAATCCGTTCCTTGAAATGCCGTACTGTCGCTGGTCCAGCTTCGGAGGGCAACATGACCTTCTTACCGCCAAAGAGCGGGTGATTGAGTACGTACCTGGTGTGAATAGGGCTCCTCCGGCCGACGTGCTCCGTCGACGTGCTCCGGCCGACGTGCTCCGGCGGGCTGCGCGGCGGCTATGGCTTGGCGGCGTAACGGGCGGCGGGAGTGCCGGGCGGGTTGGTCACTCCGGGCACGGCGTCGGGGTTGGGAATGCACACCTCGCCCTCAAGGCCGTCCGGGTCTCGGAAGAAGACGCTGAGGACGGGACCGAAATCGGTGACGAAGTGGTCGCTGGCGCCCAGGCCGATCAGCCGATCCCGGATCTGGTCGAACGCGTCGATCGACGCGGCCTGCAATCCGAGATGGTCTATCCGGCCCCGCCCGAACATCGGCGTTTGGCGGTCAGCTTCGGTGTTCCCGTCCACCTGGAAGACGTTCAGCTCGGCGGTCCCGCCGATGCGGATGAACGTAAGGCGTAGGGGGCCGTCGAACTCCTCGAGTTGCTCGTTGACCTCGGCTTCGAACACCTCACGGTAGAACGCGACCAGGCGATCGGTGTCCTTGGTCAAGATGGCCACGTGGTTTACCCCGTTTAGCAGCATCAGGGTCCTCCCCTGCTCATCGCCCGCTCTCGAGCCTGCCTATCGCCTGCTCCAGAGCCTGTCTAGCGTGTTACGCAAGCCTGCGCCACCCTCGAAGCCCGCCACCGGCCGCGGCTGTGGGTGATCTGTGCGGGTCTGCAGGCGCGGCCGCCGTCTGGTCATGCCGGGAAGCGGTAAACCGTAGCTGGGCGGTCGCCGTCTAGTGACGGACGGCGCATTGCGTATGCGTGCGGGATCCAATGGGCAACGCCCCGGCGACAGGAGAAGAACATACCCATGGCAGCCACGCTTCGGGAGATCCTGCTTGCACCGGACACCCAGCCAAAGGTGATCGCCGACTGCTACACGCTGATTGAGCACGAGGTCGCGGAGAAGTCGGGTGTCTCCGGGACCGCGGTCAAGCTCGCCTACAAGACGGTGAACACCGTCCTGCCGGGCCACATCCGCCACATGGTGGAGTCCCTGCTTCCGGATTTGGTGGACAAGCTTGAACCGTACTGGGCGGACTTCAGCACCTCTGGCGGCTCTGAGTTCGGCGACTACCTGGCCAAACGCGGCGAGGAGGTGTCGCAGGCCCTGCTCTCGGTGACCGACGCCCGCGCGGCGGCCTCCGGCCTGCCCACGGTCATCAAGGCGTACGGCGCTGTCCGCGGCAGAGCAGTCAAGCACGTCGAGGCTGCGCTCCCGCACGTCGGCGACCTGGTACTGAAGTACGCGCCCTGACCATCAGTCGCTCTCCCGTGCGGCCCGGGTTTCGCTGAGCGCATCACGCACGGTTGCCGGGCTAACCGGCCGCCTCGTGTACGCCTGCCGGCATCCTGACCGGGTGGCCCGCTTGGTGATCACGAACGCGTCGCCACGGATGGACGACGGTTACCAGGAACCGTTGTCCGGGACATGCTCGGCGATTACGACAGCCTCCCGGGTTCGGGCCGCTCTATGCCGCCTACCACGCAATCTTCTCCGGCTTCTCTGATCATGAGCGAGCCATGCCGTTCCACCGCGCGGCCGAGCGCTGGTATGCCCAGCGCGACCGCTGATGATGCCCGGGCAGACTGGTCCCAGCCACCCCGGCAAGCACCCCGGCCGGGCCAGAAGCAGTCTGGTTGTTCTCCCGTGCCTGCACGCGGGCTCATAGCCCGTGCACGTACGCCTCGCCTGCGATCTTGCCGGAGCCGAGTGCGCCCACCACGAAGCTGAGCGGCGCTGCGCCCGGCAGACACGACGTCGCGCCGACCTTGCGCCGGCAGACACGACGTCGCGCTCGACCTTGCGCCGATGATCATTTGCCGGCGGTTACGGCCTTCAGCTCGTCGAACAACTCTCGGATGAGCTGCGGCAAGTCTCGCTGGCCGCTCTCGCTGATCCAGCGTTCGAACGCGACTCTGAAGACCGCGATTCCCGCCTCGGCGGCCAGCGGCGCGCCTGGGTCTGTGACGCCACGACGGCGCAACGCGCCGGCGAGCGCCGAGGCGAGTGATGCGAGCTTGATCAGCTCACGCTCCCGCAGCTCAGCGTTCGCAGCGATAACGGTCTGGCGCTGCCGGGCGCTTTCGGGACGGTCCTGGAGCAGGGCGCCGGCGGCTTCGAGAGCCGCGGCGACCGCGTCGATCGGCGCGGCGGCATCAGGCGCGCCGGCGACGGTGCTCACGAGCACCTCCTGCAGCGTGCCCCCGCCCCAGAACAGCACCTCGCGCTTGTCCGCGAAGTGCCGGAAGAACGTCCGCTCGGTCAACCCGGCGCGCGCAGCGATCTCCGCAACGGTGGTGTTCTCGAACCCGCGCTCGCCGTAGAGAGCAAGGGCTGCCTGCTCGAGCCTGCCCCGACTGTCCGGCTCCCAACGCGCCATGCGCCGATCCTACGTGACGGCAGCGACTGACATCGCGTGCTAGGGTGATGGCAGCGACTGACGACAGCCCGGCCTCCAGTGCACTAACCCGTGAGCTGATGGGATGGCAGCCCACGCATCCCGGGCTCATCGACGACCTCGACCAAGGCCACTACTTCCACAAGCCATCCGCGTGATCACGCTCTGGCCGCCGGTGAGTAGCCCACCCTGACGCCACATCCAGCACGTCTACCGCTGCCACAGGTTGCGAAGTCGCGCAGGTGCTCCTCGCTGCTGACCGGCAAGAGATATCAGCTCCTATACGACTCCGGTAGCGTCTTCGTTAATCGCAGGTGACACGGCCCGGAGTCGTTCGGAGGCATTCATGACCCTGCGCCGTGACATCTTCGCCGGAGGAATCGCAGCTGCTGGCCCTGATCTCGAACGATGGGAACGATCCGTGGGCAGGCGCCTGATCCTGGATACGAACGTCCTGATCGCCTACGAACGCGCGGGCATCGACCGCGCTGCCCTGGATAAAGTGGCGCACAGAGTCACCTGTTCTGTTGCTTACTCAGCACGCTCATCACAGGCTCGGCAGGGGCGGTTGCGAAGGTACACCGGATCTGCCGAGCGGCCATGTACCCAGGCACGGTCGGCCCCGGGACGGACCAGGTGGGCTGGCAGACTCAGGCCATGACCGTCCTGGATCACAGGGCCCGGAAAGCCCTGCTGCACCGCGGGCTCGCCCTCGAATACGCGACCCTCGGCTGGAACGTGGCCGGGATCGTCGTCCTGGCCATCGCGGCCATATCAGCCCGGTCGGTGGCGCTGGCAGGATGCGGCCTGGACTCGCTGATTGAGATCGGCGCGTCCACCGGGGTGATCTGGGAGCTGTCCGGCACGGGCCAGCAGCGCCGGCGGGGCGCTGCTGCTGATCGGGTCCGCGTTCGCGGTCCTGGCCATCTATCTTCTGGCGCAATCCACTGTCGTGCTGGCCACCGGTTACCACCCGCGGCACTCGCCCGCTGGGCATCACCTGGACCGCGGTCACCGCTGTGGTGATGTTTGCGCTGGCCGCCGGTAAGGCCCGAACCTGCCGGGCACTGGGTAACCCCGTACTCAGGACCGAGGGCCGGGTCACCCTGATCGACGGGATCCTCGCCGCTGCCGTACTGGCCGGAACGCTGGTAGCCCCAGTTGCCCTGGTAGCCGTCGTACTGCCCGGAACCCTGGAACGGGCCCGCTTCACGTTCTTGGACGGCCGGGCTTGGCGCCCTCTGCCGCGGGGTCCTGCGGCGCCCGGCGCGGGTCGGGGCTGTCGGCCCGGCCGAAGGTGACGAACGGCCCGGTCGCCGCGCGCACGCCCGCCCTACCGTGGTGGTGTGAGCACTTCAACGGTTGTTGATTCGAGCCCGGTTGAGCTGACGGGCGGTTTCACGGCGCTGGCCGACCCGGTGCGCCTGCGCATCGTGGCGGTGCTGGCCGAGGGTGGGCGGTGCGTATGCGACCTGCGCGAGCAGGTGCCGGTCGCGGCGAACCTGCTGTCCTACCACCTGCGGGTATTGCGCGACGCAGGGCTGGTGACCGCGACCCGCCGCGGACGGTGGGTCGACTACCGCCTCGACAGCGGCGGGTTCGCCGAGTTGTGGGCCCAGGCGTCCGCCACCGGCCTGCCGCTGCCCGGCGATCGTGTCATCACCGAGCGGCGCGGGCCGGCCTGCGAGGACGACCGCGAGGGGGGCCACGGTGACTGACACGAGGACCAGCGAGATCACCGGCCCGGCCGGGCAGCAGCCGGTGGTGGCCCGGCTATCCAGGCTGGACCGGTTCCTGCCGGTGTGGATCGGCGCGGCGATGGTAGCCGGCCTGCTGCTGGGCCGGGTCGTCCCCGGCCTGAACAGCGCGCTGAACGCCGTCGCGATCCATGGCACCAGCCTGCCGATCGCGCTGGGGCTGCTGCTGATGATGTACCCGGTGCTGGCAAAGGTCCGCTACACCGAGATCCGGCGGATAACCGCCGACCGGCGGATGATGACCGCCTCCCTGGTGCTCAACTGGGTGATCGGCCCCGCGGTGATGTTCGCGCTGGCCTGGCTGCTGCTGGCGGATCAGCCGGCGTACCGGACCGGTGTCATCTTGGTCGGGCTGGCCCGCTGCATCGCGATGGTGCTGATCTGGACCGACCTGGCGTGCGGTGACCGCGAGATGGCCACCGTGCTGGTCGCGCTGAACGCGGTCTTCCAGGTCCTGCTCTACGCCGTGCTTGGCTACTTCTACCTGCAGGTGCTGCCCGGCTGGCTGGGCCTGCCGACTACCAGCTGGCATGTGTCCATCGCCGAGATCGCCGGCACGGTCGCGGTCTTCCTCGGCATCCCGCTGGTGGCCGGGTACCTCACCCGCACCATCGGCGAACGCGCCAAGGGCCGGGAATGGTATGAGGCAAAGTTCCTGCCTAGGCTCGCGCCGGTCGCGCTGTACGGGCTGCTGTTCACGGTCGTCATCCTGTTCGCCCTGCAGGGCAAGAAGATCACTTCCGAGCCGCTCGACGTGGCCCGCATCGCGCTGCCGCTGCTGGCCTACTTCGTGATCATGTGGTTCGGCGGGTTCGCGGTCAGCCGCCGGCTCCACCTGTCCTACCCGCGCACCGTCGCCTTGGCGTTCTCTGCGGCCAGCAACGACTTCGAGCTGGCGATCGCGGTCGCGATCGGCGTGTTCGGGGTGACCAGCGGGCAGGCACTGGCCGGCGTCGTGGGGCCGCTCATCGAGGTGCCCGTCATGCTCGCGCTGGTCTACGTGGCGCTGTGGGCCCGCCGCTTCTATCCCGCAAAGGAGGCAACGCCATGAACTGCTTCGACTGTGCAGCGGTTGGCGGCCACGCCGATGCCGTCGCCATCTGCACCGACTGCGGCGCCGCCGTCTGCCACGACCACGCGCACGTCACGGCCCGCTGGCTGACCCGCACCATGGTGATCAACCGCGTCGTCGCTATCGAGCCGCCCGCGCGCAGCATCCGCTGCGGCGTATGCCAGGCCGCCCGCGACGCCGCCCCTGCCGCGAGCTACGCGTCGGCTGGCTGAGCAGGGGCCGGAGCCATGCCTGCCCGTAAGCGTGATCAGCGCCGGGCTGGGCCCGGGATTGCCTGCGGCGTTCAGCCCAGGAAGTGCGTCCCCTGCGGCCCGGTGACCTGCTGGAGCATGCTGCGGGCGAGCGCCTGGATCCGGGATGGCAGTGGGACGTAGAGGGTGGCGGCGGCGTAGGCCTGTCCGGCGTGGGTGAGCCAGTCCAGGAGGGCGGTGAGTGCCTGCCCGGTGGTCTGGCTGGGCTGGTGGGTGTAGACGAGTGCCCAGCTGTATCCGCTGATGGGGTAGCTGCTGGCGCCAGGCTGGTTGACGATCGAGAAGTCGGTCGGCGTGATGTCTGGTTTCTGGGCGGCGGCCGCTGTGACGGACTGGGTGGACGGGATGGCGTAGTGGCCGGCCTGGTTGCGGATTTCGGCGAAAGGCAGTAGCAAGCCTTTCGAATATGCCTGCTCGAGATATCCGATCGAGAAGGGGGTGCGGTATACCGCAGCGCCCACCCCGGCATTGCCTTCTGCTCCCTCCCCGGCCGGCCAGTGGAGTGTCTTGCCGGTGCCGACCTTGGCCGCCCAGGCCGGGGAGACGCTGGAGAGGTAGTTGCTGAAGATGTAGGTGGTGCCGCTGCCGTCGGAGCGGTGGACGACGGAGATCCGCGCGCTCGGGAGGTTGACGCCCGGGTTGAGGGCGGTGATGGCCGGGTCGTGCCAGGTGGTGATCTGCCCGAGGAAGATGCGGGCGAGCACAGGGCCAGTCAGGTGCAGCCGGGAGCCCGCCGGGAGGCTCAGGTTGTAGACCACCCCTTCAGCACCCAGGTCGACGGGCACCTGGACGACGGGACCTCCGCGGGCTGCTGCTTGCTCGCTGGCGGTCATGGGCACGTCGGAAGCGCCGAAATCTGCACGCTTGGCGCTGAAGGCCGCGATGCCCGCGCTGCTGCCCACCGCGGAGTAGTTCACTGTCACAGCCGGGTGTTGCTGATGGTATTTGGCGAATGCCAGGTCGAAGAAGGGCGCGTCGAAGGTGGAGCCCGCCCCGGTGAGCGTCCCCGCCGGGCCGCTGGCCGCGGCGGCGGCTGGCGCTGGTGAGGCGGTGCCGCTGCTGCTGGCGGTGGTGGCCGTGCAGGCGGCCAGGGCGAGCGTGATGATCGCGGCACATGCGCTGAGGGTGCTGGTTCGTGCACGGTGAGTGATGTGGTGATGCCGTCCGTCGCTGGCTGGCATGATTTTCCCTTGCTGAAGGTGCGGCCGGTTAGGGCTGGCTGGCTTCGCGGAGCCAGGCCTGGGCGCCCATCTGGATGGCTTCCCAGGGGCTGCCGAGCGGCGGGGTGTAGGACAGGTCCAGGTCGCTGACCGCGTCGACGGTCATGCTGTGGAAGATGGCGGTGGCGGCGATGTCGATCCGCTTGGCGATCTCGGCGTGCCGGTGCCCGAAAAGCTGCACGCCCAGCAGCCGCCTGGTGGCGCGGTCGCCGGTGAACCGCATCGTGATGCGGTGGCTGCCGGGGTAGTAGGCCTTGTGGTCGTCGGCTTCCGACTCGATGGTGACCGGGTCGTACCCGGCTGCGGCGGCTTCGTGGTCGCGCAGCCCGGTGCGCGCGGCGGCCTGGTCGAAGATCTTCACGACCTGGGTGCCGAGGCTGCCGGCGAATTCCCGGGTGCCGCCGAGGGCGTTCTCCCCGGCGACCCGGCCTTGCTTGTGGGCGGTGGTGCCGAGCGGCAGGTAGGTCTCGCCCAGCAAGCGGTGATGGGTGACCACGCAATCCCCGGCGGCGTACACGTCGGGGAGATGGGTCCGCATGCCGCGGTCCACAGCGATCGCGCCTTTAGCTCCCAGCGTGGCTCCAGCTGAGGCGGCCAGGCTGGTGTCAGGGCGTACCCCGACGACGACCAGCACCATGTCCGCCAGCCGCGCCACCGCCTTGCCGTCGGCGGCGGTGGCGTCGACTCGCAGCCGTCCCGCCTCGCCGGCGGGAGCGCGGGTGATCTGGCGGGCGGTGGTGCCGGTCAGGACCTCGGCGCCATGGGCGGTGAGCTGATCGTGCACCAGCGCACCGAGGGCGGGGTCGACGGTCGGCAGCACCTCGGGCAGCTGTTCCATCTGGATGACCTGCAGGCCGCGGGTGACCATGGCGTCGGCCATCTCCAGGCCGATGTAGCCCGCGCCGACGATCACCGTGGTGGCCGGGGTGGCTTCCTCGAGGGTGCGCATCAGGGCGAACGTGTCACCCATCGAGTGGAGCAGGTGCACGCCGTCACCGGGACCGAGGGCATCGGGGCCGGTCAGGCCGGTGATCGGGGGGCGGACCGGGACCGCGCCGGTGCCGATCACCAGCTTGTCGTAGGCGATTAGTTCCTCATTGCGATCAGGGGCGGTGACGAGGAGCTTGCGGCCGGCCACGTCGATCCGTTGCGCGGTGGTGTCCAGCCGCAGGTCCATCCCGGTGGCTTCCAGGTCGGCGGTGGTGCGGTGGGCGAGGTTGCGCCAGTGGGTCACCTCGCCGGAGACGTAGTAGGGGATGCCGCAGATCGAGAAGTTCGGGTAGGCGTCCGCGACGACCACGCTGACCTCGGCGCCCGGGTCGAGCTCGCGGGCCCGCAGCGCGGCGCTGATCCCGGCGTCGCTGCCGCCGATCATGACCAGGTGCATGGCTAGCTTCCGTTTCTGTGGTGGCTTACCGGGACTGCGGGCCGGGGACCTGGCCGGCGGGCTGGGAGGCGCCGTCGCTGGCCGCGATGCCGTCCGGCGGCCCGGTGCTGCCTTGGTGGTGGGGGAAGATGATGTCAGCGGCCTGCGCCGGGGTGACGCCGGGATACAGAGCCCGGATCACCAAGACGGCGAGGGCACCGCCGGTGACCTGGGCGGCTATGAACGCCGGGGCCGAGGCTGGGGCGATCCCAGCGAAGGTATCCGAGAACATCCGGCCGACGGTGATGGCCGGGTTGGCGAAGCTGGTCGAGGACGTGAAGAAGTACGCCGCGCCGATATACGCCCCAACCGCCGCGGGGGCAGACCGGGACCGGCCGGAGCGGGCCAGCGCGAAGATCACCAGGACCAGGCCGAGGGTGGCGATCACCTCGGACAGGAAATGCGCCGGCGTGGCCCGCTGCTTGGTGGAGATGCTGACCGCCGCCGAGGCGAACATCAGGTTCGCCGCTATCGCGCCGCCGATGCAGCCGGCCACCTGCGCGGGGAGATAGGCGGCGGCGCCGCGCCAGCGCAGCCCGCCGAATGCGGCATCGACGAAGGACACCACCGGGTTGAAATGAGCGCCGGAGACCGGCCCGGACATCAGGATGATGGCGAACAGCCCAGCGGCGGTGGCGGCCGCGTTCTCCAGCAGTTCCAGGCCGGTGGCACCCGGGGACAGGCGCTGCGCGGCGATGCCCGACCCCACCACGATGGCGGCGAGGAACGCGCTGCCCAGCAGCTCGGCCAGCAGCCGCCGCCACAGCGCCACCTCGCTCACCGCGCGGCCTTGCCGGTCACGCGGATCACGCCGCTCACGTTGCCCGCCACCGCTTGCCCGTCCTCCCCGGCTGCGCACCATCGATAAACGTCTATGCAGATGCGGTCAGCTTGCCAGGCTGGATAGATGCCCGTCAAGATAGAGTCATGTCGAAGCAGGCGGATCCGCCCGTGGCCGAGTTCGTCCCCGCAGCCGCGTTGCAGGCCGTGGTCGAGGCGTGCGCGATCCCGCTGGTCGGTGAGCCGGTCAGCGCGGACGCCGCGGCCGGGCTGGCGCAGGTGTTCAAGGCCCTGGGCGACCCGGTCCGGCTGCGGCTGGTGTCGCTGATCGGCGCGCACCAGGGCGGCGAGGTGTGCGTCTGCGAGCTGGCCACCGCGTTCCAGCTGACCCAGCCCACCATCAGCCACCACCTGAAGGTGCTGCGCGATGCCGGGATCATCGACTCCGAACGCCGCGGCACCTGGGTCTACTACTGGCTCGTCCCCGCTGCGCTGGAGCGCATGGCCGCGCTGCTCTCAACACCAGGCAGGTAGCCGGCCCGCCCGCTAGGTCGCCGGCCCGCCCGCTGCCGCCAGCTGCAGGCGGATCAGGAACGGGCCCGGCGGCTACCCGCCGGGCCTGTCCTCAGCCGCCAGCAGGTTCCTAGCAGCACTGGGCCAGTGAGGAGGCCGGCTGGCCGCCGTGGCCGCCGGGGCCGCCGCAGCACTGCGCGCCGTGACGCTCGCCGTAGAAGGTCGGGCTGTCGGCCAGGACGGTGTAGATCTCCCAGGACTCCCCGTCGGGTGCGCCCTGGACCCAGAACTTGTCCTGCCTGGCGTAGCAGCAGGTGGTGTCGCGCTCCCTGGCCGGGGCGAGCCCGGTCCCGGCCAGACGCGCCTGCTCAGCTTCGACGGTATCGGTGTCGGGCACCTCGACGCCCAGGTGGTTGAGGCTGCCGCCCTGGCCGGGGTTCTCCAGCAGCACGAGCTTGAGCGGAGGCTCGGCGATGGCGAAGTTGGCGTAACCGGGCCGTACCTTGGCCGGCTCGGTGCCGAACAGCCTGGAGTAGAACGTGACGGCTTCGCCGATGTCATTGACGTTGAGGGCGAGCTGGAAACGGCGGGACATGACAGGACCTCCCCTAGGTATTGATAGCTGTCTATGTCTACTTGCGCTGCCGAGCTTGCCACAAGACATTTGAGTCTGTCAATATATACGTATGTCGAAGTCTCTCGTGGTACTGGACCAGGCGAGGGCCGGTGCCTGCTGCGCCCCGGGGACGCAGGTCCACCTGCCGTCCCAGCAGGCTGGCCAGGCCGTGTGCTGCGCCCCGCTGTCCCAGGTGCCACTCTCCCCGGAGCAGGCCGGGCAGGTAGCGCCGCTGCTGAAGGCGCTCGCGGAGCCGGTCCGGCTCCGGCTGATGTCCCTGGTCGCCTCCCGAGAAGGCGGCGAGGCGTGCGTCTGCGACCTCACGGACGCCTTCGACCTGTCCCAGCCGACCATCAGCCACCACCTCAAGGTGCTGCACGACGCCGGCCTGCTGGACCGCGAGAAGCGTGGCGTATGGGTTTACTACCGGGCCCGGACAGAGGCGCTGGCCAGCCTCGGCGCGCTGATCGGAGACCCGCCACAGTAACCCGGGCCGCCATGAGGCCCCGCGGGACCGGGCCATACCTGACAGGATGGCCTACCTCATCACGGTATACCTGGCGCCGGAGTTCTTCCGTTCTCACCAGTCATCGGTCATCGACGATGAGCGATGAAGCACCTCGATCAGCCTCTCGACCAGTCCATGGCCGCCGAGTACGCCAGCTGGTTCAAGGCGCTCGCCGACCCCACCAGGTTCCAGCTCGTCTCGCTGCTCGCCCGCCGGGCCGGGCCGGTGAACGTGGGCGAAATCGTCGCCGCCGGCGACGTCGGCAGTCCACCGGCTCTGCTCATCTCAAGGTGCTGGCGGAGGCGCAGTTCCTGCTCTTCGAGCATCGGGGCGCGGCCACCTACTACCGGATCAACGACGCGTGCGTGGATTGCTTCCCCACCACGGCCGACATCGTCATGAGGTGTCCCGTCCCCGCCCAGCCAGCCCCCGTCCCAGCACCAGCGTCATCAGGTGCACGCCAGTGACCGAAGCCGGTGCCCGGGCACCCGCAAGACCTCAGCGCACACATGAGGATGCGCCGGCTGGTGCACCGAACTTCGGTTCGGTGCGTGTTCTCCTTACCCGCGGAGTGCATCAGGGTCGCCGACAGCGGGCTTGCCTCCGGTGTCCCGCGCACGCGGCACGGTCAGCTGAGGAGGTGGCTTCCGTTGGGGCCGGTTACTTGCTTGAGCGTGGTGGGCGAGTTGCTGGATTCGGGGTGGCAGGGGGACGTAGCTCGTGGCGGCGGCGTAGGCACCGGTCAGGTGGCGGCGGGCTTGACGGCCCGGATGATGGCTGAGTGCATGCCGGGGGCAGCCTCGGTGGTGAAGGTGACCGATGCGCCGGTGAACCCGGCTGCGGTGAGCCCGTCGAGGTACTCGCTGCGGGACAGGGCGCCGGCGATGCACCCGAAGTAGGAGCCGGCGGCGGCGCGGTCGGCGGGCGTGAGGTGGTCCTCAGCGACCACGTCGGTGATGCCAATCCGCCCGCCCGGAACCAGGACCCGGAACATCTCGGCGAGCACCGCGGGCTTGTCGGTGGACAGGTTGATCACACAGTTGGAGATCACCACATCCACCGCCTGATCGGGCAGCGGCAGGGCTTCGACCTCGCCCTTGAGGAACTCAACGTTTTCAGCTCCGGCCTTGGCGGCGTTGGCGCGGGCCAGGGTCAGCATCTCGTCAGTCATGTCCACGCCGTAGGCGAACCCGGACGGGCCGACCCGCCGGGCTGAGAGCAGCACGTCGATGCCACCGCCCGAGCCCAAGTCCAGCACCCGCTCTCCCTCGTGCAGGTCCGCGACCGCCAGCGGGTTACCGCAGCCAAGGCTCGCCAGCACCGCCTCCTGCGGCAGCCCATCGGTTTCCCCCTCGCGATAGAGATCCTCGCTGAAGCCGCCGACCGCTTCCGCAGCTGCCGACCCTGCGCCGCAGCACGGGTCCGTGGCCGAGCTGCCGCAGCACGAGGCGGTGACGCCGGCCTGCGGCTCCAAGACGGCGCGCGCGGCGTCGGCGTACCGGGACCGGACCTCTTCGCGCAGATCGGTGCTTGTCTGGTCGCTCATCCCGATCACCCTCAGACATAGAAATCGTCGGCGGACCACCGCGCTCGCGTGAGGGGGACGGCGGGAGCCGGCCCTGGCGTCCACGCGGGCGCCGGCCGCTTGGATCCCGTGTTCGGCTGGCCGCCGCAAGCCGGCTCGCCGCCGGACAGTGTCGCGCGGGCGAGCGCCTCGACGAACCCGGGCGCGGACACGGCGCCGGCGAAGAGCGCTCGCTGGCGGTCGGCCCCGGTGCCCCGGTCGTCGAGCCGGTGCAGCAGCCCGGTGACGGTCTCCGCGTCGCCCCGGTCGCTGAGCGCGGCGTGGACATGATCGAGGAGGCGGGACCGCAGGCTGCGCGCATCGACGACCTGCCCCGTGAACGGATCGACCCCGGCTCCGGCGAGCCCGTGCCGTGCCGCAGCGGCAAGGGCCCCGTCGACCCACCGGGCCGGCGCCGCTGCCACCGGCGTCCCCCGGCGAACCTCCGCCAGGGCGGTCGCGACGAGAGCGCGGGTCAGCCCGGCCAGCAGCACTGCGGTATCGACGTCGAGGCAGACGTCCGCGACCCGGACCTCCACCGTCGGGTAGCGCGGCGAAAGCCGCGCGAAGACGTACACGCTCCGCTCGTCGAGCGCCGCGCCCCGCCCGACAAGGCGGCGGACCACCGCATCGTAGGCAGCGGCGTCCGGCCACACCGCGGGCGCCGTCGCCGTCGGCCAGCGTGACCACAGCGGGTACCGCCCGCTTGCCCATCCCGTGTCGCGACCGCCCGCGATCGGCGAGTTCACCGTGATCGCGAGCAGCGTGGCAAGCCAGGGCCGCAGCCGCGCCAGCACCTGGACACCGAGATCCCGGCAGGGAACCCCGACGTGCACGTGGCAGGCGCAGGTGCCGCCGGCATCGGCCACCAACTGGCCGTACCGGCGCGCCAGCTCCTGGTAACGGGGCTGGTCCGTCACGGCGGCCAGCCCGGGCGTGCGGTACGGCGCGGTGCCCGACGCCACCAGGCGGCAGCCCAGACGCGCCGCAGCGTCCGCGACGAGCCGCCGGAGCCGGGCCAGCTCGCGGCCGACACTGTCCAGGCCGGTACACACCCCAGTCGCGATCTCCACCTGGAACCGCATCAGCTCTGGCCCCACCCCCGGCTCCCCGTCGAGCATCTGCACCAGATCCGGGCCGGCCGCAGCAGCGTCCCCGGTGGACGGGTCCAGCAGCACGAACTCCTCCTCCACGCCCACCGTGACCCCGCCGGCCGCGCGCGCCATCCCCGACGGGTCGCCAACCGCGTTCGCGGCCCGTCGCGTACCGCCCAAGAGGGACATCACCGCCGCCACTCTCCCGCCTCCCCGCTCCCCCGGCTCCTACGTCCAACCATGACAGCCGCGGCGATCCCTACCTAGAGCCGAACGCCCCTCGCAGGACGCTAGACGCCGGCCGCACTCAGCCCGCGCGGACCGGTCCGCAGCAGTAGCAGAATTCACACCACGACCTCTGCCGCGCCGCTCGCCGGGACGCGACGTTGTGCCGCCCACCGGCCTCACCAAGGTCGGTGGCACCCGCCGGCCAGATGATAGGACCGAAGGTGCTCATCTTCGTCGCGTGTGACGTCCATGTCGTCAACGACGATCGCACCACCATGGCGAAGTGCGGCCACGGTCCGGCGCAGCTTGAAGATCTTTCCACCGGGTGAGTCCGACGGCCGCGCCGAACGCCGGACCCGTCGCGCCCGGCGGCTGGATCTGGGCTCCCGGGGCGCTGTCGCGGGCGTGAGGAGGCGTGAATGCTGGTGGCCACACCGCATGAGCTTGCCGTCAGCTGCTGGACCGGGAGCCGATCCAGGTCGGCCGAGCCCGCGAGCAAGCCCGCAAGACGCTCCCTGGCGGGGACTTGGCGAGCATGCCGATCTCACCGAGCTCATCGTGAGTGAGCTGGTGACGAACGCGATGGTCCACGGCGCCGGTGCGGGGAGTCGAGGAGGACCGCAACGGCCCCGGCAAGACCGTGTTCGTCGCGATACCCCTCGGCGGCGGGGCAGCAGGCGCCCGGTGACTGCGGTTGGCTCATGCGGACACGGGCCAGCAGTCCGTGAGCAGGCGCGTCACGAACTCACCGTCGATGAACTCGCCGAGTAGCGTGCCCTGGACCACCTGGTTGTCTCCAGATCGCCGATCGACGGATCGTACAGCGCTGTGCACGAAGCGCGCGAAGCGGACGCCAGATAATGCCAGATGTGAGTGTGTACGTCGGCCGTTCGGACTGGGTGACGCATTGCCCCATATCGACGGTTAGCTATTCCGACTGTGTCAGCTATTGGGTGCGCTGCTGTGTCTCAGGCTGAATGTGACGGATGCGGGAACGGGCGAGTCGCCGTAGGTTGCGGATGGTGTTGGCTTCGAAGGGGAGTTGGCTGACTTCCTCGATCCAGGTGTCGGCAGCCGCGACCTGCTCGCGGACGACGTCGGCAGCTAGCCGTCCGGGAATGCCGATGGCTTCGCTGAGGCTTCGCAGCATCGGCCAGGAGATCTGCTGACGGATTCTGCCGCCGATGGGCAGTGCCATGGTGCGGTCGCCGTAGACGGCTGAGGAGGGCAGGTCGTACGCCGGGGCGACTCTCCACTCATCCCGTTGGTCCTTTAGTATCGCGAGATTTTTGGCGTGAAGGTCTCCGTTGCCTGAGAGGTACGCGAAGACGAGCAGCCGGTAGAGTTCCAGGGCAGCCACGCCGGGTGCACGGCAGCACCGTGCAAGACCAGTGATGGCGTCCTCGGTGGAGATCACGTACTTGTCGCCGGGCCATCGGCCGAGAACCTGGCAGGCGTCCTCGACGGCAAGCAGCCGCAGGTGGTCCCCTTCGGGGATCCGGTCGAATCTGCGCACAAGCAGGCCCGGCGCCCCTAGCCGATCATGTGCCAGTTCGACATCGGCTAGTCTCAGCCGCGTGCGCGCGGCCGCGCGGAAGAAGAAGTACTCGTTTTCCACGAGATGTGGGAATTCCGGCGGGTTGAGCTTCAGGATGTAGGCGCGTGACCGGCCATTTACAGGCACGTTCAGCATCTGTCCGGAGATCTTGTCCTGCACGCCCGGCAGAGCGATGCGATCCGGCCGCTGGCCAATTGCCTGGGCGAACAGGTCGGCGAAGACGACCTTGCTGAAGTCATCAACAACGATCGGCCTGGTGTCGGCGAGTGTATCGCCAGCCGGGAGGACCTGAACGTCGCCGATGGTGTCACCGCCGACCGCTAGCAGCATCGAGAACTCGTCGTCGGCTGAGGTACCCACAGTGCGGCGCAGCGCCGTCAATCGCCTGCCCTCTGGCAGCAATCCGGCGAAGAACGCAGCCACCGCCGCTGCGGGTGCGGTAAAGGCTTCCGCCCTCGCGGGTAGGCTCCAAGCCACCGGCGGCCCCCCGGCGTCGAGGTACTCCGGCAAGTAGCGGAACTCTGTTCGGTCCGGCAGCCGGTGCAGGACGCCGGCCAGCACGCCTGCCTTGTAGACGTCGGCGTACTTGACAAGCCGCAGCTGGCGCAGGGAGGTGCGGGCCAACTTACTCAGCCCTTACCATGGCGGATAACGCCAGTACCAGGCTCCAGCACCAGATCCAGACCCAACTGGCCCAGCACGGCGAGTACCTTGTCCAGCCGCACGGTTGGCTTGCCTTGCTCAAGGGTATGGACAAAGCGCGTGGACACGCCAGCAAGCGCAGCGAGCTCGTCTTGGCGGAGTCCCAGCTCAAGTCGCCGACGCCGGATCTCCTCCGCCCAGACGGCCGGGTCATTTGCACGATCGTGCATACGGGTAGTCTACCCTCTTGTGTCGGCCCCACCCCAGGCGCCATATGCACGATCATTCATTTCGTTGCCGTGGCTGGCCTGAGATTACCTCAATCGGCGCACGCATGCGCGATCGTGCATATGGTCACTATCGGTCAGGACGCCCCTGGGGGCGCGCTGATACGGCGTACCGAGATCCGGCTTCACTGCCGATCCTGTATCTGATCCGATCCCAGCGGTCATTGCCGGACCTCACGCCGATCACTGCACGAGACACTAGGGACGGCGTCAGGCCCCATCCGCCAAGCGTCCTCATCTGCCGCTGACCGCGCGGCCCACGCCAACGGTGTGGCTAAGCGCCGACATTGTGCGCCTGCTCGACATGGTCTGGCCTGAGCTTGTATTTTTCCTGCTCGAGCCGGCGGCGCGCCAAGCGGGACATATCCCAGATTTCACGTCCGCCTGCACGATTTCGCCATCATAGCTGCTCATTGAGCGCACCCCGAGGTTCACTCTCATGCCGCTGCGGGCGCGCGCGCCAGGTCGGGGTGATCTTGCCGATGACGCCTCGTTGCGAGGACCTGGTGGCGCCTGGTGGCGCTGCGGACTGGTCCCTCTTTCGTGTCCGGGGACGGTGGCCAGCCCGGCCACAGCCGGTCACGTGGCCAGGGGGCTGCCGCCGGCCCGGGAGAGCCGGGCGTGCGTGGCGGCGGGCGAACTGATCAACTCGACTCATTCGTAGCCCGCTGCGCCGCCGTCCAGCTGGTCGAAGAGCCGTTCGCCGTCGCCGAGCAGGACGGGGGCGATGACCAGGCGCAGGGCGTCGATGAGCCCGGCACGAAGGTACTGCTGGACGGTGGCAGCACCACCGTTGACGTCCTTCCCGCCGGAGGCGGTAAAGGCGCGCTCGTCGAGTGCCGCGCCCAGCCGAAACCCGTCCGCCGCCCGTCACCTCACCGGCCATCCGCGGCTCGGCGCCTTGAGCCGAAACAGCCCAGCCGCGCCTCGGCATCAACGTCAACGGAGGCGTTCGTCACTCGCTCATCTGGCTGGAACGAGCCGAGGGGATCTGACCAGGTCTTTGAGGGACGATGCAAATGGTGCCGCGCGGGTCGCGGATCTGCTGGCGCGATCTTCTTGTCACCGACCGGATTACTCAACGATGTCGTGGGCTGCCGGGCCGAAGACCACCAAGTGGTCGATCACCGCGGCCGGGTCACCGGACCAGTCAAGAGCGGCTAGCTGCGCCCGGCTGCGGCGGCCCATCCGCCAGCGGAAGGCCTCGAACCGGCTCGTGGTGAGCCTGAGCTCCGTCCCGCCGCCGGGTCCGAGCCGGAACTGGGCATCCTCCACCACCACCCGCAGCGGAACCGGCGGCCGCAGCCCGGTGAGCAGCCAGCCGGCGCTACGCCAGACCACCTCGGCGTCCCTGGCTCCGGGCAGGCCGATCGCGCCGCGGATGTCGTGCTCGTGGCTCGCGATGTCGATCACCGCAGCCCGCACCTGGAATTCGCCGATGAGGTGCTCGAACTCCGGCGCGATCGCAGCCCACCTGGCGAGGACGTCGGCCAGTGGCTGGCCCGCAAACCGGGCTACCTGAGCGGCCGTCTCCTCCTCCGACGGCGGGCCGGTCAGCCGCCCAGCGACCACATCGCCGGCGACGGCCGCCAGATGCGCGACCATGTCCCGCACCGACCACGCAGGACACGCCGGCACCCGAGCCCCCAGACCAGCGTCATCGACCACCGACACCAGCGAGCCCACGCGCACTCGTGTGTCCCGGTACAGCCGCGGCAGATCCCGGTCCAAAGCGTCAGCAGGCATGACCGCACTTTACGGTTGCAACGGCAGTCAAAACCATCCCCCTTCGCACGCCGGCGGCCAGCCTGGCGCCGCGTGCCGAGGGTGCGCAATGGTCAGCGAACTTACTCATTTGCCGCTGGCGGCGTGACATCCCCTGACGTCGGGGAGGCGCTGGCCGGGGTCTGCCAGCCTGGGAGAGTGAGCTTCAGCGGCCAGGAGCGGGATGTGCTCGGCTCAGCGTTGCAGTCCGTCCCATGACCATCGCGGAATGCTCAGGCCCGCGGGGACATCGTCAGCAGACTCGTGGTAGCGCGACATGGTCGTCGTGGTGGCCCAGGCGAAGTAATCGTGCAACACCTGCCGGAGTGGCTCGGCCGCTGTCAGCCCTGGCCAGGCGGAGTAGGCTCGCGCTGCCGTCCGCAGCCGCATACACGCTCTGCATGTCCCAACGCGAACGCGGCGGACTCACGGCAGGGCAGCCTCTAGGTCTTCCTCTTCGGCGGTTACCGGCGGCACCGGGCCAGCACGCGGACTCCACGAGGCCCCGTCACGCCGCACCGAGTCGATCACCATCTGGCTACGTCGATAGATGGCATCACGCTGAGTGATAGAAAAGTCGGGGAGAACGCACGCCGAGCCGATATGGGCGGAATCAACGGTTTGGTGCTGGACGCGGTTGGGCGCACAGATGAGGTCGTTCTGCGCGCGTGGGCGAGCCGCCAAGGGTGTTCTGGGTCGACCGACCGCACATGCCTGAATTGAGGAATTGAGTGTGTGTTAGTCGATTTTGTTGTTGGTCACCGCAGCTGATCGAGGGCCGGGAATGTCCACCTGCCGTTGAGAAGCTCAGGCTCGGCTCGGGCTGATACAGCCGCACCGTATAGTTCCACCCATCCATGATCGGGATCTGGTTGGGCAGATCCGGGTCGCCGCCGAAGTCGATGATCACCGACCCATCGCCGTTCGGCACAGCGGTGGCGCTGTTGACGGAGTAGCGGCCCTGCTCGTTCTCCTGAAAGTAGCCGTCGCGGTTGTAGACGCTGACCGACCAGAAGCCGCGCACCGGCACCGCGCTGACAGTCAGGCTGTAGTGCTGGGCGGGCAGGCCGGGTTCGACGCCGAGGTAGATCGTCTGGTCTTCGGAGAGGCCGCCCCATCCCGCGGCTGTCGCCAGCAGGTGCGCGATCGGATCGGTCTGCTGCCGGGAGCCGAACGCGCCCCTCATATGAGCGAGCCCGCAGGCGAGTTCCAGCAGCGGCTTGCGGGTGCTCGCCAGGCTCTGCGCGTCCCACGCCGGATGTGTGACGGGCTTCGCCGATCTGGCAGTCACCGCCAGGCGGTCCTGCAGCGCGGCCACCGCCGTCAAGTCCTCGGGGCCGGCGGGATCGACCAGCGTGCGAACGGCGACCGCGACCCAAGGGGTGCCGAACTCGTCCGGCTCGAGCCGGTGGAGTCCCGGACGGTCACAGACCTTGCCGATGTAGTGATCTTGGTCGACTACCATTGCGGTCCGATAGCGCCCGCCGGCCTCAGGCATCGTCAGTTCCGCGCCCTCGCTGATGTCGACGATGACCGAGCTATAGAGAGTGTCCCGGTTCATCCGGACGACCAGCTGCTCGTCAACCGGCGCTGGCTCCCGAATGTGATGCCAGCGGCCCAGCCCGCCCGCCGTGGCCAGCAGGGAGTCGAAGTACCTATCGGACTCGGCCCGAACGAAATTCGCCGCGTCGACCCGCACCCGTCCATCAGCAGCCTCGCCCGCTGTGCTCACCGCACACCTACCGACCGTCTTCGCGCCGAGTGTGCCAGGAAAACCGCCCAGGCATCACCGGATCGGAATGGCAAACGAAGATTTCGCCATCATGGCTGCTCATTGAGCGCACCCTGAGGTTTCACTCTCATGCCGCGTGGCGGAGCGAGGCTACTTGGATTGGCGTCTCAGAATGGCGTGTGGTCGAGCCAGTCGGTGAAGAGCGTGTGGTCGCCGAGGATCTCGATGGCAGGGTCGGAAGGCGGCAGGCGGCGTGTGAGCACGAGCAGCAGGCGGACTGCGGGCCCCCGGACAGCGACATCGGCCGTGGCGTGACCAGGCTCGACCGTGATGCGGGACGGCGTCCGCCGGACCAGCCACTCCCCGGCGCCGTCCAATCCGTCGTCGGAGGCGTGGAAATGCAGGGTGTGCCCGTCCCCGCGCAGTGGTTGCGATTGTGCCCGCGCCAGTTCGGTGGGGCGTTCCGTGCCCGCGGCGATGAGGCCGAGCCATTCGTCGACCCCGTCCGCGGCGAGGTCGGCGGCAAGGTCCACGTCACGACCGGTTGCCAGCTGCGCGTCCGCAAGGTGCACCGCGACCTCGTGTGCCCGGCGGCGTGCCCAGAAGCGCCGGCCCCGTGCCGAGGAACGTCCACACCAGATCGCCCCGGGCGGCCGTTACCGCCGCGATGACCCGGGCCGCTGCGGCGTTGAGCCACTCCACGTGCCGCGCCGGATCGTCGGGCAGCTTCCCGTCCGGCACCTGGCGCAACGGGATGGCCTCGGCCGCCCGGGTGGCCACAATCTCGGCCGCCCACCGGTGACCCCGGCCGACGTGCGTGGCCAGCTGCCGGAACGTCCACTCCGGGCAGGTCGGCACCGGACGCGCCAGGTCGCCGCTGACGATCTCGGCGAGCTCCGCCGTGCACGCACGCAACTCGCCATAAATCCGGTCGTCACTGATCGGATGCATCGGCACCTTCCTCACAACCAGCGCCTGCCGTACGGAGCAGTCGTCTGACAACGCACCCTACAGAAAACCGGGGGAACAGCGTCCACGCGGACCCACTCAGATGACCTGTTGACCATGGACGCCGGTTCTACGGCCACTATTCGAAGACCCACGCTGACCGCTCATGCCGCGTATCGCGCGCTCGGTCATGCCGAAAGTAGTTCGCACTCACAACGCGTGATCATGATCGCGGGCGCATTGTCCGCGCGGGAGGTGAGTCGCGAGCACAGATGAGCCTCCCTTGCGGGACGGTCCGGGACGTTTCGGCGACGGTTCAGTTGAGCCCGTGCTGGTAGGCGTAGGTGACGGCTTGGGCCCGGTCGCGGACGCCGGTCTTGGCGAAGAGATGATTGACATGGCTCTTTACTGTGGTCTCGCTGACCACCAGCCGGTCGGCGATCTCAATGTTCGACAGTCCCCGGGCGATCAGTGCGAGCACTTCGGCTTCTCGCTGTGTGAGCCCGGCGGGTAGTTGCGGTGTGGCCGCGGTGGATGGGCCCGTCGCGATGGCGCTGACCAGATGGTGCTGGACCGCCGGGTCGATGGCGGCCTGGCCGCGGGTGACCCGCTGGAGTGCTTCGCGGATTTCCTCCGCGCCGGCGTCTTTGGTCAGGTAACCGCGGGCGCCGGCGCGCAGTGCGTCGATGACGGAGCGGTCATCGGTGTAGGTGGTGAGCACGAGCACTTTGATGCTGGCGTCGTGTTCGCGAAGGCGGCGGGTGGCCTCGACCCCGTCGCGGTGCGGCATCCGGAGGTCCATCAGCACGACGTCTGGCCGCAGCGGATCGCTAGCGCGAGTGCCTCGGCGCCGTCGGCTGCGGCGCCTACGACTTCGACCCCCGCGAGCAGCCCGAGGAGGGTGCCGAGTCCCTCGCGGACCACGCGCTGGTCATCGGCCACCAGGACGCGGATGGCGGTGTTCATGCCGGCATCCACAGTTCGACCTGGAACCCGCCGCCGGTGGGCCCGGCGGTGAGTGTGCCGCCGAGCAGTTCGGCTCGTTCTCTCATGCCGGTGAGCCCATAGCCGGTCCCATCAGATAGGGCCGGGCGTTCGCCGCAGGCGTCGAAGTCCTCGATGGTCAGCCTGGTGCCGGCCGGCTCATATGCCAGGCAGATCTCGACCTGGCCGGCGCGGGCGTGTTTGCGGATATTTGGTCAGGGCCTCCTGTGTGACCCGGTATAAGGTCAGCCGGCCGTCGGTGCCCAGGCCCCGCTTGTTGTAGCCGGTCACGGCGACCTTGCAGGGCACGCCGGCGTCGCGCTCGAACTCGGCGGCCAGGCCGGCCAGCCGCTCGGGACCGGGCAGCGCGTCATCGCGGAGCATGCCGATAGCGCGCCGCGCCTCTTCCAGCCCGGTGCTGGCCAGCCGGTGGGCCCGGCCGATCGCGTCGCCGACCTGCGGGTCCGCGCCGCCCTGGCCCGCGAGCAGCCTGGCCGTCTCCAGGTTCAGCACCAGGCCGGACAGGCAGTGGGCCAGCACGTCGTGCATCTCGCGGGCCAGGCGCTGCCGCTCGGCCAGCTCGGCGGCCTGGGCTTGCGCGGCGGGTCATTAGCGGCAACTTCCCCGTCTGACCAGTACGGTCACGCTAGCTTGCCCCTGCAGACACGTTTCTTACCGGCACCCCTGTTTGAGGCAGACCGGTTTGGTTGTTGGCTGTCGCCTGGGCACATTTCCGGCGAGGGTTACCGGTCCCGCAAGCCAGCGGATGCCTTCCCACAGGGCCCGTTCCCATGATCGGGGATCGTCTACCACCTGTGAGGTGGTGTTGAAGCGCATGGCGGCCCTGCGCCTCAGGTCGTATTGGGGCCAGCCCGGGTCGCCGTTGGTGGCGAACGACACCCAGGCGGCGTGCATGGTGTCGGCGAGTTCTTGCGGCGGGTCGTCCCCCAGGAACGGCCCGATGAGCGGGGGCCGTCCACGGGCTAGAGATCCCCTTCGTCATCCCGCACGCCATCCCACGATCCCGCGGGCCGTGGCGCACGGAGCCGCCTGCGGTGGTTCCGCGACCGCACCAGTGCCGATGCGCTGGCCCGCGATCATGGCATCTCCCGGGCCACCGCCTACGGCTACCTCGGCGAGGTCATCGCGGTGCTGGCGGCCCGGGCACCGGACCTGCGCGACGCCCTGGAGCGAGCCAGCAAGGATGGGTTCTCGCATGTCATCCTGGACGGGAAGATCATCGCCTGCGACCGGTGCAAGGAGCCGGCTATCAGCGTTAAGGGCGAGGTCATCGACTTGAGGTATTCGGGCAACAGGACCGCCGATCTCGCCGCGCCGACCAAGAGGCCGCGCTCGCCGCGCACTCGGACAGCTTCTTCACGATCCCGCACTTCGACGGCTACCGCGCCGTCCTCATCCGGCTGCCGCAAGTGACCGGGGCGGCGCTGCGCGAGGCGATCACCGACGGCTGGCTGGCGTGCGCGCCGCCCCGGCTCGCCCGGGATTTCGTCGCCGGCTAGCCCAGCCCGCCGTCGTGTCACCCGATCGGGCGTCATGACAGTGTCGCCCTCGATCGGGAATGCTGACTGTGCGCCAGACCGCGATCTGGTGACGCTGCGGCGCCAGGCCATGCAGCCCGGCGTCGGCCTGCGGCCGATTCGCCTGGGGGGGGCAGCTCCGGGGGGGGTTGGGTGTCCCGGGCCATTCACCGGCCCGGGGCACCCAGGCTGGGGCGGTCGGCCGAGGCGCGGGCGAATGACTTGTACGGCATGATCTCGCCCGGCTTGATCACGCCGTCCTCGATCGCGCGGGCGAGCAGCGCGTCCTTGCTCGGCGCGGTCCGCCCGGTGGCCGCGTACTTGGCGCGCGCGCGGCTGATGTACTGCCGGACCGTGTTCTCGCTGATCGACATGCGCCGCCCGACCGATGCTTTCGACATGCCCTGGAACCACAGCAGCAGCGCCTGCCGCTCCTGCTCCGACAGCGC
Source organism: uncultured Actinomycetota bacterium (assembly GCA_963826515.1). Lineage (GTDB taxonomy): Bacteria > Actinomycetota > Actinomycetes > Streptosporangiales > Streptosporangiaceae > DATFVJ01. The sequence goes on along the minus strand of CAWGXI010000018.1, from coordinate 28,290 downwards.
CGGCCGGGCCGGGCGCTGGTCGGCGAGCATCGCCCTGGCCTGCGACCGGGTCACGTACGGCCGGTCGGCGGCAGCCGCCAGCACGGCCTCGACCAGATGGTCGCGGCCCTCCTCCTTGGACACGTAGGCGTGCGCGCCGTTGTCCAGCGTCTCCATCACGATCGCCGGATCGCTGTGCCCGGAGAAGGCCACCACCCGGTATCCGGCCGCCACCAGCCCGGGGATCTCCGTGGTGACCAGCTCGCCGGACAGCTCCAGGTCCAGGATGACCACGTCGGCCGGCGGCCGCGGCACGGCGCGGAGCCCGGTCAGGTCGCGCGCCGTCTGCACCAGCCGCACCCGCTGGCCGGGATCGGACCGGATCCAGGACGCCACCCCCTCGGTGACGACCGGATGGTCTTCGATGATCGCCACCGTCACCGGCTGTTCCATCGCGCCTCCGCCCAGAGCATGCCTCCGTCTTGCTGCTGTTCGATGGCGACCCCCTCGCCGGCTGCGGGCAGCCGGACGACCGCGCCGGTATCGGCGACGAAGCTGACGGCGATTCCGGCGGCCACCGCCGCCAGGGTGATCCTCGCCTGGCTGCGCGCGGCGGTCAGGATCGCGATGGCAGCGTCGGTGATCACCCGCCGGGCCGGGCCGGGCACCTGCGGCAGCGGCCCGGCCGTCTCGATCTCGACGGCAACCCCGCGCCGCTCGGCCACGTCGGCACTCGCGTGCAGTTCGTGCACCAGCGATCCGGGTACCTCATCGCCCTCGGCCAGCAGCCGGCGCAGCCGGGCCGCCTGGACCGCGCACCTGATGCGCACCTGCGCGTCGCCCGGGTCAGCCGTCCCCGCCGCCAGCTCGGCGACCAGCGGGACGGCACTTTCCTGCAGCACCAGCCAGCGGGCGTGCCGGGCGGCCCGGATGATCTCCGCGGTGGCGGCCCGCTCGCGCGCGGCGTGCTCACTCCGCGCCGCCGCGGCGGCCTGGCCTGCGGCGGCATCCAGCGCCCTGACCCCGGCGGCGACGGCCACCTGGGCGCCGGTCGACCAGGCCAGCACGGCGAGGAACCCGGCCAGGTCGGTGCGGTGCAGCCCGTCCCGCACCTGCACGCCCAGGATGGCCAGGGCCTCGGCGGCGAGGAACCACGCAAGCTCGGCGAACCGGCGGCGGAGCAGCACGAGCACGCCCGTCCAGCCGGCACTCCCCCACGCCCAGTTGACCGCCAGCATCTGGCCGGCCGGGCTGGCCGCCGCCGCTGCCGTGCTGGCGGCCAGCGCGATCACGGCCACCGCCCAGGCAGGGCGCCAGCCGGGCGCTCCGCGCAGCACCAGGACCGACCCGGCGGTGATCGCCAGCGCCATGACCAGCCACATGGCGCACTGGAAGGCGAACGAGCCGTAGGCCGGCCGGTTATGCAGCAGCTGCCCGCCCGCTCCGGCGAGATGCCAGCCCGCGACCAGGAAGACCACAGCGATGGTGAAGGCCCGCTGATAGCGGCCGGACATCATCGCCGTCGGCTGCACGGCGGTCATGCCGGCCAGCTCACGGTGACGGTCGTGCCCGCGCCGGGACGGCTGGCGATCGCGGCCCGGCCGCCGGCCGCCAGCATCCGCCCGGTGATCGACTCGCGGATGCCCCGGCGGGATGGCGGGGTGGCGGCCGGGTCGAACCCGCGGCCGCGGTCAGTGATCTTGACGACCGCCCAGCCCGCACCGCCGGTGACGGTCACTTCCGCCTGGCCGGTTCCGGCGTGCCGCTCGACGTTGCGCAGCGCCTCGCCGACGGAGGCGACGAGCTGATCCGCGACCGGAGACGGCAGCGTGACCGGGACGAGCTTCAGCCGCACGGCCAGGTCATCGGTGCTGGCCGCAGTCCGCTCCAGCTTCGGTCTCAGGTCAGTTAGCGGCGCCAACCCGCCCGGCACGGCCGGGGCGCCCGCGAGCCCTTGCAGCACGCGCAGGTCCCGGGCCGCCTGCGCGGTCAGCGCCGGGGACGGTTCGGCAAAGGCGCCGGCCGCGACCATGGTCAGGGTCGACAGGACGGTGTCGTGCAGCTGGCGGTGCTGCTCTCGCTCGTCAGCGCGCCGCGCCTCCTCGGCCCGGATCTGCCGCTCGGTCTCCAGGCCGGCGGCGACGATCGCGTCCGCTTGCCGGGCGCCGCCGCGGATCACCGTCACCAGCCCGGCGGCGACGATCGTCTCCACCACCAGCAGCCAGGCATCGGCCGGGTGGCCGACGCTGAGCCCGTAGGCGATGACCACGATCGCGGCCCCGGGCAGCCCGAGCCACGGCGGCAGCGCGATCTGCAGGATGTACACCGACGTGCAGGCCAGCGGGAGCATCCAGGTCGTGCTGTCCTTGATCAGCACGGCCGGGACCAGGTGCTGCTGCGCCAGCACCAGCGCCGAGATAACCGCGGCGTCGGCCAGTACCACGGTCGGCGTCAACCCGGACCGCCGGACCCGCCAGGTGAAGAAGGCTGACCACAAGCACAGCGCAGTCAGCGGCGCGCCCAGCCACCAGCCGGAGATCTGCTTCGTTGCGGCCAGCACGGCTACCGCGGTGAACAAGACCGCGCCGCCGAGGCGCAGGGCGATCGCATACCAGCCGGCCAGCCGGTGCAGGGCCTGGTCGGATGGCCCTGCTAACCGCGGGCGGCGTGCCCGCCTGCGGCGGCCCGCGGGGGGCTGGATCTGCCCCCCGACGAAATCAGCTGCCGGTTCCACCGGACCAGTATGCGGCAGAACCACGGCACCGGGAACGGTGACGTTTCAACATCTGGGCCGGGCTGAACGACCTGCGGTTCTTCTTCCTGTTGAGCGGCAGTCGTTCCAGACAGCCTTAGCCAATACCGATCAGGCGCGCCGATCGCCTCGTCTGCACATCCGCTAACCACTTCGGCCAACATGCTTCACAGGTCGGCCAGTAGAGAACGTTGCAATGGAGCCGTTGGCCCCCGAGCAGGGCGGGGCGGGCAAAGAGCGCACGTTGGGTCTTTATCGCTGATCACGCCCTCGCTGGACGTAGGTGCTGCGCGCAGATCAGCCAATCTGGTTCGGCACTGCCAACCATAGCGACTAACCCGAAATGAGACCCCAGCTGGGCGCGCGGCAGCACCCGGCGGAGCTTGCGGAGCCGGGTTCGGTGCCGGCGCTGCTCAGGCGGCCTGGCTGCCTGTTCCGCTGGGATCGGGGTCGGGGCTGGGGAGGCGTGCGAGGGTGACTTCGAAGCCGAGGCCGCCGAGCTTGCCGACGTGGTGGCGGATCTGCCGGTCGACGTGACGCCGGTGTCGAGGTGTTCACGGATTCCGCAGACCGCGGCGAAGTCCGGCGCGTGTCCACGCCGTCGGGCGACGTGGCCGCGACGGTTCATCACGGCGAGTATTCGGACCTGGCTGGCGCATACGAGGCACTGGAACAGTGGTGCACGGACAACGGACGCCGGCCTGCCGGAGTGAACTGGGAAATCTATGGCGACTGGGACGACGATCCCGTGAAGCGGCGAACCGATGTATTTTTCCTGCTCGAGCCCGCGGCGCGTTAAGCGGCACATATCCCAGATCTCACGTGGGCCTGCACGATTTCGCCATCATGGCTGCTCATTGAGCGCACCCCGAGGTTTCACTCTCATGCCGCCGGAAGGTGTTTGAGAAGACCGGTTGTCCCGGATGTGGATGTTGTAGCGGCTACCGCGACCGGGTACGCGACCCGATACCAGGCCGAGAAGGTCGTCGATCGATGCCCGCTCATGATGCGGGGCGCGCGCCTGACGCGGCTGGCCTGCCAGGTTGGTTACCGCGGGCTGGGTGCTTGCAGCTTCAGGCGGCGTTGTTCGATGATCAAGCAGCGATCTTCTACGTAGAGCAGCCCGGCCTCCTCAGCGATGGCACGGGCCTCCTGCGACGCGATGCCGAGTTGCAGCCACAAGGCCGTTGCGCCCGCTGCCACAGCCTGGCGGGCGATATCCGGCGTCTGCCCGGGTGGCCTGAATACATTGACCAGGCCAATCTGCACGGGGACATCTGGGAGCTTCCGGTAGACACGCTCGCCGAGAATCGTGTCGGCGTGCAGGTTGACCGGGATGATGCGCCATCCGTGCTGCTGCATGTGCGCGGGGACGTAGTGCGCTGCCTTCGCTGGAGCGGCACTGGCACCTACGACGGTGATGGTGTCGTAGGTGGCAAGCATGTGCTCGGCGATGGTGTCGGTATCGGTCACCTCACCCACCGTACTGCCCGCCCGCGCTGGCGGCTGAGGCTGCCGGCCTGTCAAGGCACGGCGTGCCCGGCTTGGCCCCGAGGCAGGCCACCAAGCCTGAAAGCGGCCCGGCAGCAAGGAACAACGGAACTGTCATCGCCAGGAACACGATCCCGCCAAGACGTTGGCTTTGCGTTGGCCGAGGTGCCTATCCCAGACACCTCATCTGCTGCAGGGCGAGCGCGCAAACCGATGACCGCGGGCACGCTCAGGCAGCGGAACTCAGGGACAGTCAGCTTGCCCACGATCCCGCACGGCAGCAACAGCTCCGCCTCGTCGCCGCTGGCGCGCAGCACCGCCGCGTCGGCCAGCGTGGCGGTGCGCTACCGGCACCGCGCCAAAACCTGCGCACTACCAGCGGCAAGCCTCGGAACCATGAACGTCGCGGGTCTCTGCCGGGCTATTAGGTGAGTCTCATGCCATCTCGGGGCATACTTCGCAGCAGGAACATCTCGATGCGTGCGAGGGTTGGGCCAGGCTGGCGAGATACCGCCGAATCGGACTTGCGCATCTACTTCGGCTGGTGCGCTGAACGCGGCCTGGATGGGGCCGAGGTTGCCGCGGCCTTCGCCTCGGCCGCGTTCTGCATGGTGGCGGCGTCGCGCACTGCTGCGGCCACGGTGGACGCCACGTTCGGGTGGAACACGCTGGGCACGATGTAATTGGGGCCAAGCTCGCCCGCCGTCACGACCCCGGCGAGGGCGCGCGCGGCGGCGATCAGCATCGCCTCGGTGATCGTCCGGCTCTGGGCGTCGAGCAGGCCGCGGAACACCCCAGGGAATACAAGCACGTTGTTGATCTGGTTGGGGTAGTCGCTGCGGCCGGTGGCCACGACAGCCGCGTGCTCGCGCGCTGCCTCCGCCGCGACCTCGGGATCGGGGTTGGCGAGCGCGAAAACAATCGCGTCGCCCGCCATGGTGGCGATGTCGGCACCGGTCAGGATGCCGGGCGCGGACAGGCCGATGAACACGTCGGCGCCGCGCAGCACGCCGCGAAGATCGCAGTCGTAGGAACCGGGATTGGTGTGCTCCGCGATCCAGCGCTTGCCCTCGTCCAGGTCCTGGCGGCCGCGGTGCAGTGCGCCCAGGCGGTCGCAGACCACGACGTCCGTCGCACCGGACGCGACGAGCAGCCGGAGCACCGCGTTGCCCGCGGCGCCGGCGCCTGCCATCGTGATCCGCACGGTGGCGAGGCTCTTACCGACCACACGCAGCGCGTTGGTCAGCGCGGCGAGCACCACGATCGCCGTGCCGTGCTGGTCATCATGGAACACCGGGATATCGAGCAGTTCGCGCAGCCTGCGCTCGACCTCGAAACAGCGCGGTGCGCTGATGTCCTCCAGGTTGATCCCGCCGAACCCGGGCGCGATCACCTGGACGGACCGGACGATCTCGTCCGTGTCCTGGGTGTCCAGGCAGATCGGCCAGGCGTCGATGCCCGCGAAGCGCTTGAACAGGGCGGCCTTGCCCTCCATTACCGGCATGGCGGCGTACGGGCCGACATTGCCGATGCCAAGCACAGCCGAGCCGTCGGTCACCACCGCCACGCTGTTGCGCTTGATGGTCAGCCGGCGCACGTCCTGCGGGTGGGCCGCGATGGCGAGTGCGACCCTGGCCACACCAGGGGTGTAGGCCATCGACAACTCATCCCTGGTGCGCAGCGGAATCTTCGACCGCATTTCGATCTTGCCGCCAAGGTGCAGCAGGAACGTGCGGTCGCTGACCTTGTGCACGACCACGCCTTCGACCGACAGGAGTGCCGTCACGAGTGCGTCGGCATGTGCGCTGTCGCGTGCCGCGCACGTGACGTCCACGCGGAGCCGTTCGGGACCTGATGGCTGCAGGTCGAGCGCGGTGACCAGGCCGCCAGCCTGCTCCACAGCCCGGGTGAGCTCGCTGGCCGCGCGGCCGTAAGATGCCACGTCGAGCCGCACCGTGATCGAATACGACACGCTCGGCATCACACGCTGCGACTCTAACGGCTTCATAGCCTCTATTATCGTGTCAATTCAGCATGGGTGGGCGGGCCAGCGCAGCGCGCACGCTATCCGCGTCGGCAGGCGTGCCGGCAAGGTCGTCGAACGATCCATATTCGATGCCGGACGCGGGCATGCATGCTTTGCACTGAGCCAAGACCTGTGGTCCGCGGGGCTTACAGCGCGGGCAACAGGCTCCCGAGGACTGGCCCGGGTCAGATATCGGGGTGCTCACGGGCGTAGGCGTCGAGCCGCTCCAGCTCGTCCGTATAAATGCCGCGCATCACCCGCGGAGCGAACAGGCGCTCAAAGAAGCCGCCGATCCCGCCCGCGCCGTCCCAGGTCGTGCAGATCTGCACCAGGGACGAGCCGCCCTGCGGGGTGACGGTGGTCTTCGTGACCAGGCTGGAGCCGGTGTCGGACTCGGTGAGGACGCGGCCAGGTTCTGGCTCGGCGACCTTCATCCGGTACTGGCGAGTGCGCCCGCCGGCTGTCACCGTGAACCGCGTGACCGTGCCCGCACCCACCCCGCCCGACTCAACCTCGAAATCGGAAAACGCTGGTGGCAGGAAGTGCGGATGGTGCTCGCGCATGTCCGCGATGTAGCCGTACACGGCCGCCGCTGGCGCGTCCACCGTGCGCTCAGCCGAGACGAGGATCGTTGCCATGCAGCCTGTCTATCACCACCCGCCAGCAGCGCCCGATTGTGACGGGTCCGGCCGCCCTGGCCGCCCTGGCGGACGCTCGGAGCGGCAGCTCCGGAGGCCGCGGCTTTGACGGTCCCGATGGCCACCGTGTTCACGAAGCCCGCGCTGGGCGTGGATCCGGACAACGCCGTGACATCGGCCGGTGCCGCATGACTTGAACGTGGTCTAGCGTGGTGGCTATGGACGATGCGTCCCTTCGTGTCTCGGACGCCGAGCGCGAGCAGGCCGTCATGTCGCTTCGCGATCATCTTCTTGCAGGGCGGACGATGCGTCCCTTCGTGTCTCGGACGCCGAGCGCGAGCAGGCTGTCATGTCGCTTCGCGATCATCTTCTTGCAGGGCGGTTGACGCTGGATGAGTTCTCCGAACGAGTCGGGCTCGCGCTGCGGGCCAGGTTTGGCGGGGAACTGGCGAGTGTCGAGGAAGACCTGCCGGAGGTGCCCGCTACTGGAGCTGGTTCGCGCCGCAAGCCCGCGCGCTTCACATCGGCCTTGTTCGGTCACGTCGCGCGACGCGGACGGATAAGGCTCCGCGGGTGGACCTTCGCCGTCAGCGCCCTGGGAGACCTCGACCTCGACCTGCGTGAGGCCACTATCGATCATCCGCAGGTAGCCGTGACCGTGCTGGCGGCCTTCGGTAACGTCGATATCTACGTACCGGAAGGCGTCAACGTCGACGTCAGCGGAATCACCATCCTCGGTCACCGCCTCGAGTGGGGCCGCGACGTCGGCCGCCCGGACGCCCCGACCATCCACGTTCGGGCACTCGGCTGCGTTGGCACAATCGACATATGGCGGGTGCCGCACGAAATGCATGGCAGCTACAGCGACATCTTCCGCCAGCTTGAAGACCGGCAGCGCCAGCTGCCTGCATAAGAGGCCAGACCAGATCACCATTGCTCGCCACCTCAGGCGGCCAAAGTCGGCGGTCCAGAACGCCGGAAGCCGCTGCGAAACGCCGGATCTCGCCCGCCCACCCCGGAAAACCTGACGTTCGAGGAAAGCCGCGAACGGCACGACGCAGCACAGAGTCAACCGCTGCCCCCGTCGCGGCACCTGGGCCGCGCGCCGACGTGCTGAGGCTGGCAGCCTCCGCCTACCTTGCCCGCTTGCCGAATTGAGAGCGTTGCGTGCGCGCATGTTTACGCGCCGACACCGGCATGTTCACTCGTCGCATTGAGAACTGGCCGCAGTTCCGCAGGGATTAGCGGCCTGGCGTTTTGTCATGCATCACGGGACACGGCTGCCGAATATGCGTCGCTGACAGCAAGTGCAGCCCGGGTGCGGGGTCGTGCGCATATCATCCGGTTATGGGTGTCCTGGGCCCAGGACTCCTGACATGATCGTCACCATGTCAGGAGTCCTGGGGCCCCGCCGCGCGATCGATGCTTAGCACCGCCAGCAGGCGACGATTTTCCGATTCTTGGCTTTTGTTTGGATCGAACGCACGCCTTGCGCACCCAAGCAACCTGCTGTCCAGGCCTTGGGGGAGTTACCTTAGCCCGGTCGTTGTTACCGCCTCGAGACGGTGGCGAGGTAGGTACCAGGGAGAGCGGTGCCAACTGGGGCGTAGAGCCCCATCACCTTGTTCTTATACACGGCATTCCCGGTCACAAGACTGCAGCCACCTGAACACAGGGAACTTGCCGTGGCATTGACGGGATGCCACCTCGCAGTGCCAAAGGACCCGTTGCGGGAGTTGACGGGAATGAAGGCCATCGACGCATCCTGAGCCGAGCTCATGGCCACGAGGTTGAAACCGCCCGGCACGGCGGTGATCCCTTCGAAGTGCGTGACCAGCGCCGGGCCGTTGCCGTAGCGGAAGTATTTCGGCGTTCCGAAGGTCCCTCTCCGTTCGTTGTAGTTCATGACGAAGGCCCGCTTGTGACCGCTGGCCGCCGAACCGCCGGCGAGAGTGTAGTTCGGGCTCCTGTTACCGCCGTCCTGCCAGATGCCATAGAGCGTGGTCTGACTCGACAAGCGTCCGCCGAGGTCGAGCAGTGTCCACTGGTGCCTGGACATGTTGTAGATGAAGGCATTGGCCGAGATCACGCCGCCAGGCGCGCTGGGGTTGAGGTCGTAGTTGCCCACCACCAGATTGCCCATGGTGCTGTGCGCGATGGTGTCCATCACGAAACAGTTGGCCCGGGCCCTGGGACACGCCCGCACGTGTCCGACCGTATGGGCGCCGCCCGCTGGCACGTCGATGGATGTCCATGATCCGCCCGATCCGCTCACCGGCCCGAGGTAGATCATGCCCTGGTTGCGGACACCGGCGGGGGCCGACGACGACGCGTAGCTCCCGACGGCGCGAACCTGGCCGCTCGGGATCATTGTCGGGTTGAAGGAGTGGGTATCGGGGCCGTAGAACGACGCCGAAGTCACGCCAGGGAACGATGGCGTCCGCACCGATACTGCTGCTCCCGCCGCGGCGCTGGTGAGAGCGCCCTGGTAGAGGAACGGATCATTTTGCGTGCCGTTTCCGGTCGCCGCCCCGCCCGTCAGTATGACGTTTCCGTTCGTCGTGCCCCGGACACCGGTGACGACGTCCCCAGCCTTCAGAATCGAGGAGAAAGAGTCCGGCCGGATGTCCGCGCAGATCAGCGGGCGGAAGAAGATGGTCGGCTGGCCGCCGCTGAGGATGTCGCCGCTGTTCCCCTGGTGAATGTTGAGGTACCAGCCGCTGGCTGGTATCGGCGTGGTCACGTTGGTGAATACCCGGACTGCGTGCACAATCCTGCCTTGGCGGTTGGCCACCAGATTCCGCAGCATGTACTTGTCCGGTCCCTGGCTCATGCAGCTGCCAAGGTGGATATGGGCGGCATGGGGCCCGGGAGTGACCCCGCTGGCGTTGACGGAGACGGCCAGCGTGTGGCGGTCGGCGTTATAGGAGATGGTGGCCCGTCCCCGCGGCGTGCCATAGCTGATACCGGCCGGGCTGACTTCGACCGCGATAAGCCGGTGCGGCCGCCGGCCCGGGCGGCTCAGCCGCCTGGTCTCAGCGATCGGCTCCCTGGCGATGCGGCCGCCCCGCACTGCCATGCGGATCACCACGCGGCTCCCGCGCGGCAGATGGCCGGTGAACTTGCTCTGGAGGGTTCTGTCGGCCTGGCCGACGCTATCGGCGGTGAGCGTGCCGAACCGGATAGTCCGGGACCGGCCAGGAATCACGAGATTCACATTGTGCGACGAGCCGGGCGTGAGCCCGAACATGTGTGCGTGGACCGTAAGGTAGCCATGGCTTCCCCTGCCGAAGCTGACCGTTCCGGCCGGCATTGCCCGCAGGGTCAGGGGAACAACAGCGGTCGCGGAGCCGACGGTGCGGGCGCTGCTCGTGCTGGCACCAGCCGACGCAGCCACGATCAAGACGGCTGCGCCCAGCGCGGCCGCTGCGGCTACGCCTAGGCGGATCCGGGCACGCCGTGACCCCCTGCCCTGCGTGCGGCGCCAGGGTCCACCGGCCCCGGCCGCGCGATTGGCGCTAACGCCAAAGCTCACTTTTCAGGTCCTTTCTTTTTCGCTGGTCTCAACCGGTGGAAGCAATTGAGCTGATGTTATCCCCGGGGATATCAGCGCAGGGAGGAGCTCTGCGCGCACTTCTGCTGGCACCCTGAATCCAGACTATAGCGCGGGGTCGGTCATATATCTCGTCCCGCACGGGCTGAAGACAGTGATGTCACCGATGATCTCAATGCCTTTCGGGAAATACTCCGACGTAGCCGTTAATCACAGCCGTTCTCTCGGCAATCGGTGTAAGGAGCGGTCTTCTCTTAGCGCTTGGTGCTCGCCGACCTCGCCAACGGATCGCCAAACTAGACTAGGCACGTGCGCCGTAGCGCGCAGGTCGCACCACGGTGCATAGTTATGCGTTATTGCCAGCCGCTTACGAATTTCCGCAATTGCCGCGCCTGGTGCAAGTTTTCGTGAGCTTCGTGGCGGCGGGGAGCAGGCGCGGTGCCAGGTCATGACGAACTTCACCGTAGTGGCCCCAGTCCCGTCCGATCGCCCTCTGCCCGTCGCTGATCAGTTGCGGCTGGCCGTGGCTGCCTACCTGGCGCGTTTCAAGGGCTCCTCCCGCGAGCATGCTGAATCCGATCTGCGCTGCTTCCTCGCCTGGTGCGCGGAGCGGGGGCTGGACCCGCTGGTCCGCCCGGCGCCTGCACCTGGAGCTGTACATCCGGTGGATGCAGGAGATCCGCCGGTTCAAGCCCTCCACTGTCTCGCGGCGCTTTTCGGTCGCGGCTGGCTTCTACCGGACCTGTGTCATCGACGGCGTGCTGGAGCACTCACCCGCTGAGCATGTGCGCCGTCCCTCAGTGCCCGCCGAATCGCCGACCCTCGGGTTCACTCACCTGCAGTTCGAGGCACTGCTTACCGCGGCCCGCCAGTCCGCCAATCCCGGTGACCGCGCGCTCGTGGCCATGCTGGGGCTGCTGGGCCTGCGGATCTTCGAGGCCAGCGGCGCGCACATCGCCGACCTTGGCGAAGAACACGGCCACCGGGTGCTGCGCGTATGCGGCAAAGGCACCAAGGTCGTCCTCGTCCCGCTGCCACCGGCCGTTGGCCGGGCCGTCGACCGGGCGATCGGCCGCCGTCTTGACGGACCGATCGCGCGGTGGTGCGCTGGCCGTCCAGGAGGAATCCGTCCGGGAAGGAGGAGGCAGGGACGATGGAAGAGGTGACCGACGAGCCGCTGTACCGGGACCGGGTGTGCGGCATCGACATCGGCAAGGCCCAGCTGTACGCGACAATCCGGGTGCCGTCGGATGCGGACCCGGCGCGGCGGGCGGCTGAGACCCGCAGCTTCGCCACCACCAAGCGCGGGGTGCTGGCGCTGGCGGACCGGCTGCGGTGCTGGCAGGTGCCCGCCGTCGTGATGGAGGCAACCTCCGACTACTGGAAGCCGGTGTTCTACCGGCTGGAGGCCGAGGGGTTCGACTGCGTGCTCGCGGACGCCAAGCAGGTCAAGCACCTGCCCGGACGCCCGAAGCGGGACCCGTCGGACTCCAGCTGGCTGGCGGCCTGCTTCGAACGCGGCGCGATCCGGCCCTGCTTCGTGCCGGACCCGGAGTTCCGGGTGATCCGGCTGCACACCCGCTACCGCCGCGACCTGACCGACGAGCGGACCCGGGAGAAGAACCGCGCGGAAAAGCTGCTGGAATCAGCGGCAATCAAGCTGTCGTCCGTCGTCGCCGACCTGCACAGAGTGACCGGCCGGGACATCATGGACCACCTGATCGCCGGGGAGCGCAACCCCAAAGCGCTCGCCCAGCTCGCCCGGGCCCGCGCCCGCCGCAAGATCACCGAGCTGGAACAGGCGCTCGAGGGAGCCGAGTTCTTCACCGCCGAGCACGCCGCGCTGCTAAAGGCCATGCTGGAGCGCATCGACGGCCTCAACGACCAGATCACCCGGCTGACCGCGATCATCGAGCGGCTGCTCGCCCCGTATGAGGAGCAGCTGCAGCAGGCCGAGTCGATGCCCGGCTGGGCGCAGCGCGCCGCCCAGGACGCCGTCGCCGAAACCGGCGTCGACATGAGCAAGTTCCCCACCGGCGGCCACCTGTCCTCCTGGGCCGGCCGCACCCCGCTGGACCACCAGTCCGGCAAGCGCACCGGCCACGCCCGGCACAAGAAAGGCAACAAGTACCTGGGCGCCATTACCGGCGAGACCGCCGTCGCGGCCGGCAAGACCCAGACCCGCGAAGGCGCCCGCTACCGCAAGCTGGCCCGCAGCCGCGGCAAGAACAAGGCATGCGTCGCGGTCGGCAACACCCAGCTGAAGGTCTACCACGCGCTGCTATCGCGCCCCGGCACGCGATATGAAGATCTCGGCCCGGACTATTACGAGCGCCGCGCCCAGACCCGCCGCAAGATCGCCTGTCACGTCCGCGAACTCGAGGAACTCGGCCTGGAAGTCACCCTCTGCCGCCCCAGCCCAGCCCAAGACCACGACCCGGAACCGACCCAGGCCGCCTGACTCGCCCGAGACCTCGGCACAAACCGCCGCCGGCTGCTGCCGCGTGCCCAGCTGAGGTTCTATTTTCGGGCTAACTGAGGTTCTATTTCCGGACGGAGCGTAGGTTCTATTTTCGGGCTAGGTTCTATTTTCGGGCTAGCGCCGGGAATGCTCGCGGACTGTGTCCTCGGCGCGGTCCAGTGCCCGCTGCAAGGCCTCCAGAACGCTCAGCGCAAGCTCTGCCCAGACGGACGTATCGACCCGCGTGGGCTTAGCTTGGTTCCCGTAAATGCGCCGGGCCTTCGCAGCTGTCACGCCGAGGCGTTGGCCGATCTCATCCCAGCTGCGGCCGTTGGCCAGCGCGTCCTGCACCAACTCGCGCATATCTGCCTTGCTGACGTCCGGTATCGAGCTAGCGAGCCCTATAGCAGCGAGATCCCGGAGATCCGCCCGGATCTCCCCGGCCGGAATGCTGGCGTAACGGGCATCCAACTCGTGCCTGATATCGCTGGCAGTGCTCATTGTCCTGCTCACTATTCAGCCCCCCTCCGCACGTGAGCGTGCAAGATGACCTCCGAAGGCTCTCCGTAGTTCTCTACCCCGATTTCCACGTTGCGCGTACTGCTGCCGTCCAGTCCGACAAACCTTCTCATGCCGCGCTCACCAGGCTCCAGCTCCACGAATCTTGTCTTGTATGCGGCCAGGAGGTCAGCGTCGCTGAGCCGGTCCCGCTGGTAGTGCTTGCGCGCGGGGTCACCGATACGCGGGAGGGACTCGCGGCCGAGGAACCCGACAAACGGGATAGGGCCAAGACGAAGACCCCGCCTGGTACGGCGCGGCATACCTTCCCTCCCACACCAACAAGCCTACGCGGCGAGCGACGAAACAGGCAGGTCGTGGGTGCTGCCAGACGTTCCGGCCCCTTTCAGGCGCCTTCGAACCGGGTCGCCGTTGCAGCCCCGAGCTGTGCATGACTCTTTTGACGGCGAGCGCCAACAGCCTAGCCCTGAAGCACCCCTTTCGACGTCAGCAGCGGAGCGCCTCGCCTGCGGTATGCCGCCAGTCAGAACGCGCCTTCATGCGTGTGGTCAGACGGCGGGCGGCCGGCGAGCTGCGCAACTCCGAGAGGGGACCGGGCGGCGTGGCATGGGTGGGAACTAACCCGTCGCCGACGTGCTCGCAGCCGGGGCGCACGTGCTGTGGCGGGCCAAGTCCGACGTGGACCGGCAGGCCAAAGACCGTGGACCGATTCGTCGCCCGCCACGGCCGCCCGCCTACCGCGTTCAAGAGCGAACCAGGGCCGCGTGGACTGGCCGTGATCAGATGGTCCCGGATGGGTCCCGTGCGGGCCTGGCTCCGGCGGCACGCAGCGGGCCAAGTCGCTGGCGTCCAGCCTCACGGGCGGGTCTTGATCAGTGTGCCTTCGTGGAGACGTGCAAGGTGGTCGTGTCGAGGCGGAGGGTGACCTGCTGCCCGGCAATCGCCGGACCTAGCCAGAATGCCGCCGGCGTCGCTCCCGGCGGCAACATCGTCGACGACGTGGGGATGCCCGGAGTGCTTGGCGCCTTCGACTTCAGGCACGACTTCCACGCCGCGGCCATCGCCGTGCTGCACCACCACGACCCCTGCTCAGCGGCCGGCCACGGGCGTGGCCCTTCCTGCCGGCCATGGCATTCATGCTCGCGGGTGAACTCAAGCTGGGCCAGGTGACGCACCTGCCCTGGCCGGTCGCCGGGCGGCTGGCCCCCGGTCGCGGCCGACCTGATCCTGATCCCGCTCATCGGCAAGCTCGCGACCGAATCGTCACCGATCGACAGCAACTTCTCCTGCATCCGGTAGCGCCTCGCCTCGTATCCGGTCTCTCAGGCCCATGTTCGCCCTCCCCGTTGTCGGCGAGCCCGCGCCGATGTCTTCCCGCCACCGCCCCACACACAATAGAAATTGCGGTAGTCCCGGTTGGTCTGTCGCCGAGGTGGGCAGCCAGTTGGGCTCTTGGTGGAAGTGGCAGTTGGGGGTTCCGGTTCGGTGCAGGTGTCCCCTGGGTCGCTCAGGTCGGCTGGCGAGCAGGCACAGCGGATCTCGCCCTGCACCCACCTGTAGTACGACGCCATGTGACGACCGGAGGCAAAGTAGATCGTGATAGCCGCGTGGCTCCCATGGTCCTGGCAAATGACAGCCCATACAGCTTGATGGTGGCGTAGAACGTGGGCACGCCCTCGTAATTTTCCAGCCCATGCCCGGCTGTGGGTGATGTCCAGGTGACGTGGGTGAGACCTGCTGGGACTTTGTCTGTACCTGCACTGGCCGATCCTGCCATCCTGTCGGAAATCTCGCTGCACGGACAGGGCTGCACGGACAGGCTTGCTGAAACGCGGTTGGGTTCAAAGGGCCGTCCTGGGTGGAAGCGAAGGTCGCCACTGTCAGGGCTGGCTGCGAGCGGAGGGCGTCCGCAAGGCAAGACCGGCCACATCGGGACGGCCAGCTTCACGGTACGTCGGAAGCGTGGGCGACCTCGACAACGCTGTGCCCACGGGGCTGGCCCGGTGTCGACCCACCAGCGGTGGCCGCCGGACGCTATCGTTGCTATCGCAGTGAGCTGGTGAAATTCAGGTGCGCAGCCCGGGCGGGCCCGGCCTGCTTCGCTCGCGCGTCCTGCTCACGGTATGATCATCTGCTTCGGTGCGCCGCCGTCGCACGGAAGGCGGGCCAGCTCCAGCCAGCGAGTTCGGAGATTTCCGGTGAGTGGCTGCTCCCGAATCCGTCAACTCCTATGTAGTCGGCCCTGATCGCGTGGAGGCCGTCGGCAAGGGTGGAGGTCGTGAGCGCCGCGTGCCCGGTGCTGTCGAGGGCGACGACGCCGAGGAGCGCTGACCTGTCGGTGAACGCCACGAGGCCGGCAGGGATAGCCGCGCCGGTGCTGGCAGCCACCGCGGCGGTGAACGTGACCGGCTGCCCGGCCGGCAGTGGGTTTACCGACGTGGTCAGGCTGGTGGTGGTGCCGGTGGGCGCCTTGATGCCGGCCGGGACGGTGATCGTGTCAGAGTCCAGCGTGACCGCAGCGGCGCGGGCCAGCGCCCTGCCTTCCACGGTGACCCCCGTGGTGACGGTGATCGACGCTTGGGCCAGGATGTTTCCCTGGATGATGGAGTAGGTTCCGAGCGTCGCGGAGCTGCCGACCACCCAGAAGACGTTAGATGCCTGCGCGCCGTTGATGAGGTCCACGCTGCTTGCGGACGCGGTGATGAGCGTGGATGCGGCCTTGAAGATGAAGACGGCGTTCGGGTCGCCCTGGGCGTCGAGGGTCAGGGTTCCGGTAATCCCGAACGTTCCCGCAGGGGAGGCGTACACTCCCGGGGTCACGGTGGTCCCGCCGAGTTCCACCGGGATGGTGGCCGTGGTCGGGCTGGCCGCGGCGGCGTCATACGCGGCGGTCAGGTCGTTCTGGGCCTGCAACGCCGCACCGTCGGCCGCGTCGATGGTCCCGTTGACCCGTCCCGGCGGAAACCCTGTTATCGATGTTCCCGGGCTCAGCCCGAGATCGCCGTTGATCGTGGTGGGACCGGTGTTCGTGACCGTCGACGCGGCGAGAACCGCGTAGTTGGCGGCGGTGCCCAGCGAGACCGGCGCCGTGGCCGCGCTCGCGCCCGGCGCCCCGGCCATTCCCATCAGGGCAGTCGTCGCGGCGGCCAGGGCGAGGGCCAGCCGGGATGGGGCGGTGATCGCGCGGATGGTGCCCGTGAGGCGTGTCGTGACCATTTGCTGCCTCCGTAGAGGTTGAGTCAAGGCCGGTTCTTCCAGCCCCTTGGTAGCGTATAGTAGTCAAATAGTGACTGTCAGTAGTGTTAACGCCGCCGCGGAGATCATGTACCGCTCGAATACTCGATTGCGTGGTTGATCTGCGCTTTTGCCGACAGGTGGACGCCTCATCGGTGAGCCGGTAGTACCGCCGACGAGGGCGGCCTTCCGTGATGTGCGTCGCGGGATCTTCCCAGCCGCTGGCAACCCAGCCGAGTCGCTCCAGCCGGGCCACGATCGGGTAGATCGTGCCGCTGGGCAGCCCGGTTTCTTCGCAGAGCTGAAATCCGTAGTGATCGAGCTGTGGGTTCGTCACGCCAGACGTCCTGACCGTCGCCGCTCCGAGCGGCCGCCAGGATAATCAGCCATTGCCAGCCGGGCGGCCGGAAGTAATAATCCGAACACGGGCAGTTATCGCAGTCTGCGAACGGGAGTAGCCGTCATCCTCCGCATCCAGCTCGCGCGTACCGCGTCTTTCGGCTTGCCCCAGATCCCGGGCAACGGCGGCGAGCGGATGCCGTCCGCAAGGCAAGACCGGCCACATCGCGACGGCCAGCTTCACGGCACGTCGGGAGCGGCGGCCGCCGGACGCTCGCGGCCATTGCGCGGCACGGCCTGGACCCGTTAAGCGTCAAGGGGGCCAATATGGACGTTGCGCAGCATCCGGTCCGGCTGGACAAGCGGTTGATACAAGACCCTGAACCGGTCTACCGGGACCTTCAGGCCGGGGGCCCGGTCCAGCCGGTGGTGATGCCGAACGGGGTGCGGGGCTGGCTGGTCACCAGTTACGCCCAGGCCAGAGCGCTGCTGGACGACCGGAGGCTGAGCAAGGACGTGACCAGGGCACGCGACCTGTTCCCGGCCGGTACGGCCGGCGCTCACGCCTCGCCGCTCGCCGCCCACATGCTCAACTCGGACCCGCCTGACCACACCCGGCTTCGCAGGCTGGTCAGCAAGGCGTTCACCACACGTGCGGTGACCCGGCTGCGGCCCAGGATCGAGCAGATCACCGACGACCTGCTCACGGCCATGCCGGCCCAGGGCCAGGTCGACTTGGTGGACTCGTTCGCGTTCCCGCTGCCGATCACTGTGATCAGCGAGCTGCTCGGCGTGCCGGACGGCGACCGGGACCGGATGCGTACCTGGAGCAGGGCCATCGTCTCCGGCGCGCCACAGGAGGCATGGCAGCGGGCGTCGGGCGAGGTGACCGGCTACCTCCGCGCGCTGGTGGCCGCCAAGCGGGCCGTCCCTACCGAGGACCTGCTGTCCGACCTCGTACACGTCTGCGACCAAGGTGACCGGCTAACCGGGGACGAGCTAGTGTCCATGGCGTTCCTGCTGCTATTGGCCGGCCACGAGACGACCGTCAATCTCATCGCCAACAGCGTGCTCGCGCTGCTGCGCAATCCGGGCCAGATGGCGCTGCTGCGGTCCGACCCGGGCCTGGTACCCGATGCGGTCGAAGAGTTCTTGCGGTCCGAAAGCCCGGTCCACATCGCCACGGTCCGGTTCACCACCGAGCCGGTGCCCGCCGGCGAGACCACGATCCCGGCCGGCGAGTTCGTCATGATCTCCTTGCTGGCGGCCAACCATGACGGCGACCGTTTCCCCGCCCCGGCGCAGCTCGACCTGACCAGGGCCGCCGGCGGGCATGTCGCCTTCGGCCACGGCATCCATTACTGCATCGGCGCACCGCTAGCCAGACTGGAAGCCGAAATCGCGTTGCAGCGGCTGCTGAGCCGGTTCGCCACCTTGACCCTCGCCGGCGAACCGGGCCAACTGAAGTGGCGCTCCAGCACCCTCATACATGGACTGCGCAGCCTGCCGGTCCACATAGCCACCAGCTGATCCCGGCGAGACGCGCCAGGCCGGTTGGCCCGTTCCGCGTCCCAACCGAGGCGGCCCCACGCGTAGCCGCACAGGTAGCGCCCTTGGCGCGGGCCAGCGGCGGAGGACTGCGGTGCGGTCCCCCCTCCTCAGGCAACCGAGGAGCGCGACCGCGCCAGGCCTGCCACCTCGTTTCACGAATCCGGCCCAGGCCGCAAACGACCACGCGTCCCGGTGACGACATGCATGGCGCATCTATGTATCAGGAGCGACTCTATGTATCAGGAGCGACCGGGGCGTCTCTATGTCAGGTAAGGCGTGCCAGGCGCCACACGGCCGGGGGCGGGTGTGCAACGTAACGAGGGACGCATGAGCGACAACCCGCACGAAAAGCCATCTCACCGCCAACTCTTGACCGGAGTACGCGCGGCGGACGCTGGCCGTGTCGCCCCGTCCATCGGCTGCGCACCGGCCGCAGCTGCCATTGCCAGCAATACGAGTGGCACCGCGGAATAATGAGATGCTGGCGCTCGCCCCACCGGCCTCGCCAGCCTCACCGGCGCAGGGCCCTCCCGCCGCCACCCCATGATCGTCGCCGTGGTTGGCTCGTTGCTGGCGCTGGAGCGCCCACCAGGGGCCAACGATCAGGATGCCTCGACCAGGATGACGTGGAGTGTGCGCGGACCGTGCACGCCTTCGACCCGCTCGAGTTCGATATCGCTGGTCGCCGACGGCCCGCTGATCAACGTCAGGGGGCGGCCCGGGCTCAGCCGTCCGATGGCCTCGGGCACCAGTGCGACGACCTGGTCGGCCCGGACGATGCACAGGTGGTAGTCGGGGACAAGGGTGATGGCGCGCCTGCCCTGATCGGCTGAGCCGTCGAGGATGATGGTTCCGGTTTCTGCCACGGCCACCGCGGCCGCGGTGATCGCGCCGTCGAAGCCGTCGAGTTCCTGCGCGCTGAACCCGTCGTCGGTGACGGCTTGCACGCCGGGCGGAAGCGCGGGGAGATCCAGACCTGGCGGCACCACGACGCGCCGCGCGCCGCGCTGGGTCAGCGCTTCCCCGACCGCGGCCGCGAGCTCGCCTTGGGTGGTGCGCCGCACGATTGCGCGGTAGCCGAGCAGCCGGTCCGCGAGCAGGTCGGTCAGCTCACTTTCGCTGGCCTCGCGGCGCAGCCGGTAGTCACGCGGCACCTCGCCGGAGGAGCCGCCGGCCGGGCCGCCGACTGGGCCCCCGGCTGGGCCGCCCACTGGGCCGCCGGCTGGGCTGCTCACTGGGCCGCCGGCTGGGCTGCCGGCTGGGCCGCCGATCGCGGCACGGATGCGCGACAGCACCTCGTCGCGGGCGCTCATCCGGGCTCCCCGCTCGTGCTGCCCGGGTGCCTCACCGGGCTGGTGGTCATGCCGCCACCACTCGCGGAAGGTCTTGGCCGCGGGCAGCGGCAGGTCGCGCGACTGGGTCCAGGCGGACAGCGGCGGCGGCAGGCTGCGGATCCTGCCCCCGCGGCCGAGGACGCGCCCGAACCGCCCGGCGCGCTGCGCCGACGCGAACCGAGCGGGGCTGGCCATCACCCACGCCGCGGCGGCCATGGCGATCGCTTCCGGGCTCGGCAGCCCGCCGGCCTCGCGGGCGGCCTCGACGTGGCGGGCGCGCAGGTGGACGAGGATCGACGGGATGTCGATCTTCACCGGGCAGACGTCGTAGCAGGCGCCGCACAGCGATGACGCGTAGGGCAGGGACGCGTTGTCCTCGATGCCGGTCAGCTGAGGCGACAGGATCGCGCCGATCGGGCCCGGGTAGATCGAGCCGTAGGCGTGGCCGCCGGCCCGCTCGTAGACCGGGCACACGTTCATGCACGCGGAGCAGCGGATGCAGTGCAGCGCGGGCCGGCCGGTCTCGTCGGCGAGCGCAGCGGTTCGCCCGTTGTCGAGCAGCACGAGGTGGAAGCTCTGCGGGCCGTCCCCCGGCGTCACCCCGGTCCAGATCGAGGTGTAGGGGTTCATCCGCTCACCGGTGGCCGATCGGGGCAGCAGTTGCAGGAACACCTCGAGGTCACGCCACGCGGGGATCACCTTCTCGATCCCCATCACGGTGATCAGCGTTTCCGGCAGCGTCAGGCACATCCGGCCATTGCCCTCGGACTCCACCACGCACAGCGCGCCGCTGTCGGCGACCGCGAAGTTGGCGCCGCTGATCCCGACCCTGGCGGAAAGGAACCTGCGCCGCAGATGCCGGCGGGCCGCCTCGGCCAGCGCGGCCGGATCGTCGGTGAGGCCCGGGTCCACATCGGCCATCTCCCGCAGGAAGATCTCCCGGATCTCCGCGCGGTTGCGGTGGATCGCGGGCACGAGGATGTGCGATGGCCAGTCGTGGCCCAGTTGCACGATCAGCTCGGCCAGGTCGGTCTCGTGCGCCTGGATGCCGGCCGCCGCCAGTGCCTCGTTCAGCCCGATCTCGTCGGTGGCCAGGGACTTGACCTTGACCGCCTCCGACGCGCCTGCGTCACGGACCAGGCCCGCGACGATGTCGTTAGCGTCGCCCGCGTCCCGCGCCCAGTGCACCACCCCGCCGCGCGCCGTCACCTGAGCTTCCAGCTGCTCCAGGTAGCGGTCCAGGTGGGCCATGGTTTCCACCTTGATCGCCCGCGCCGCCTCGCGCAGTTCCTCCCAGTCCGGCACTTCGCCGACCACGGCCGCCCGTTTGGCCCGGATGCTCGCCGTCGCCTTCGCCAGGTTGCGCCGTTGCTGTGAGTCGGCAAGCCCGCGGCGCGCCGCCACGGGGAACGGTTCGGCGCCGCGCAGGTGCCCGACGCCGCGCGGCGCCGTCGGCATGCCCAGGAACTTCATCGGCCCTCCCGTCATCGGGCCTCCAGGCTCGACCCGGCGATCTCCGCCAGTTGTCATGGGGCCTCCCGGGTGGACGCGAGGATCTCCGCCAGATGGACCGTCCGCACCCCCGCACGCAGCCGGGACAGCCCGCCGCCGATGTGCATCAGGCAGGAGCTGTCGCCGGCCGTGCACACCTCCGCCCCGGTACCGACGACGTGACGCATCTTGTCGGCCAGCATCGCGGTCGACACATCGGCGTTCTTGAGCGCGAACATGCCACCGAAACCGCAGCAGACGTCCGCGTCGGGCAACTCCACCAGGTCGATGCCCGCCACGTTCCGCAGCAACCGCAACGGGCGCTCCCCCACCCGCAGCAGCCGCAGCGAATGACAGGTCGGATGGTAGGTAACCCGGTGCGGGTAGAACGCGCCGACGTCCTCCACCCCCAGCACGTCGACCAGCAGTTGCGACAGCTCGTACGTCCGGCCCGCAACCGCCTCGGCGCGCCGCGCCAGCGCTTCGTCGCCGCCGTTCCTTGCCATCATCGCGTGCTGATGCCGCACCGCGCCCACGCACGAACCCGACGGCGCCACGATCACCTCGTACGGCTCGAACACGTCGGCATAGTGGCGGACCAGTGGCAGCGCGTCGCGGGCGTAGCCGGTGTTCACGTGCATCTGGCCACAACACGTCTGCGCCTCGGGAAACTCGACCACGTGACCCAGCCGTTCGAGCAACTCCACCGTCGCCCGGCCCACACCGGGAAAGAGGGTGTCGGCGAGACACGTCACGAACAAGGCGATCCGCATCAGCCTCACCCTCCGGTTCCGGTGCTGGCCGCGGGCTGCCGCGCCTGAGTGGACTGGCGCACCACAAGCTCGGGCTCGAAGATCACCTGGCGATGCCGGTGCGTGTCGTCGTCGCGGGCCTCGCCAAGCAGAAGCTGCGCCGCTGCGCGGCCGAGTTCGTGCCGGGGCTGGCGGATCGCGGACAGCAGCGGGCCGCCGACGTAGGCAATCCGCTCGTGGCCCGCGTCCATCAGGTGCCACAGCGCCAGATCGCCACCGAGCACATCGACGGATACCGAGCACTGACCGCCGGACGGCGCTCTGCTGTCGACAAGGACGACCAGCGTGCCCCGCCGTTGCAGCCGGGTGATGCGCTCCTCCTTCCTGACAAAGCCGAGCGCCTTGATCGAGGCGAGCACGCGCATGCGGGTGGGCGGCGCGACGATGTCCGGCCGGTTGAGCACGTTGGAGACCGTGGCGACCGACACGCCCGCGTGCGCGGCCACGTCCCTTATACCGACGGGCGGCTTCACTGGCATCCTCTCCGCCTTGTGCCAGTCCGCCTTGTGCCAGTCCGCCAGTCCGTGTGCCAGTGTCTGGCGGGTGATTGGAACGTGCCAAACGTGCCACCCAGATTTCGCTGTCTTCGGGCCGTTTCGGGCCTGGTGCTGCGTAGAAATCTTCTACAAGGATTCTTGCAGCTACTGCGGTTGTTGCACATACTGCGATGACAGGGAGGTTGCGGTGATGGCTAGCATCGCATCTATTAGCTCGATCAAACCCGGTGACGTCGACGTTGACGTTGCGCGCCGGGCTGCACGGCGTATCAAGGACTACCTCGCAAATCATCCGGAGGGTGACTTGATTGAGGTTCTGGGCGAGGTCGGCGATGACGATGCGCTGATCGTCCCACGCGCCGCTGCGCTCATGTTCGCTCAGATCCTTGACTTCCTGGCGAAGAGCCAGGGCGTGCAGATCATTCCAGATAGTGCCGAACTCACTACGCAGCAGGCGGCCGACATGCTGAACGTGTCCCGGCCGTACCTGATCGGCCTGCTGGAGTCAGGGAAGATCCCCTACCGCAAGGTCGGCAGACACCGGCGAATCACCTTCGAGGCGCTGGTTGAGTACAAGCACCAGGACGATCTACAGCGTCGTCGCGTGACAGGTGAGCTGGCTGAGCTCAGTCAGGAGCCGAAGCTGAACATGTCGATCGCCGGATCGGCGCCACGCATCGGCGGCGACGTTGCGTCCGCATACCGCTGGTAGTAGTCGCGGTATGCGGCGTGCAGCCGCGCAGCCGTTTGGTCACGTCCTCGATTTCGCCGCGGGCGGGAGATCGAGCACCAGCGGGCGCACCTTGGTGCGGAGGAAGTGATCAGGGCAGGACGTGCCGAGCGCGGCGAGCGCCTGATGCTGCTCCTGGCGAGGAAGTCGAGCACGGCGGGGCTGTCGGTGAAATGCCCGGCCTGCGGATGGTCGGTGGAGGCCAGCCCCCTGATCACCGGCGCGAGTCCGCTGGCGCGAGCGCGGCCTGCGCGTCGGGCAGCGCTCGTAGCCGTCGATAATTTTCCCGAACGGCTCCGGGCGCCGCGATCATCGAGGTACCGCGGGGCGGTGGCGATGATCTCCAGTGAGTGCGCCTCGCACTCGTCGCTGGTGGCACCCCACGCGGTGATCCCGTGCCCGCCGAGAATGACACCGATCGCCTCCGGCTTGTAACGTTTCACCTCCGCGATGTCCAGGCCGAGCTGGAAACCCGGCCGCCGCCACGGAACCCAGACGACCCGGTCGCCGAAACAGGCCTTCGTCAGCGCCTCGCCGTCGGCGGCTGCCGCGAGGGCATACCCGTGTCGGGATGCTAGATAGTCGACGTGCGGAGTGCGTGATAGAGCTATCGCTCGAGATCGGCGACGCTCTGTGACGACTTTCGTATTGTCTGGTCCGTAGCTGACTGCCGATCACCATGGAGCAGGCGTTCACGCGGTACAGATAAGCGGATGGGTGCTCTTAGGGACTGCCTTGTCCTGCGGAGCTTCACCGCACGGTCGAGGACCTTGGTAAGGGCGTCTCCCAGGACTGGTGGCAGTTCTCCGATCTCGTCGCAGCATGGCGGCTTGTCGCGTCCGGCGTCTGGTAGCGGTTCGGCACCCAGGAGGCGATAGAGCTCTGCATAGACGTTCAGGACGGGATCCTGATCGTCATGTGGGCCGACCAGGAGAATCCACGCTCGCCGGGGCGTCTCGAACGCCACGACCACCCGTAATGAGCCACTCAGATGCTTAACGCATACATGATCGACGGGTGCTTGGCCGCTGAGCCGGTAGGCAAGCGCTCTGCACCCGCCGACGGCGAGATCGTTCAGGAAGTTCTCGAACACCTTGGAGTGCTTCCGGCTGAGCCTGCCGATCTGCTGCTCCGCGCGGGGAGTCGCGAGGACCTCGGTGGGCATGCCCAGGCACTCTAGTGCCCTGCGACGCCATTCTGGCGAAGCGGGCGGACACTCGCCCCTCGCCGCGGCGCATCTGCTCGACGCTCAAGGAGGTCAGGACGCTCCAGCAATGCCGCATCGCTGAGACGGCGCCACACCTCATCGAGCAGGTCCCGGTCCTTACCGAGTGCCCGCAGATCACGAACGATATGGCTGATTACGTGGACACTTTGCACGTCAAGCAGTAGACGGGGGGCTCGCTGGGCGACTGTGAGCACACCCTGCGCAGCCCATGCCCGCACGGTCTTCTCACTCAGGCCAAGCAGCCTGGCCGCGATGACGGGACGGATCGTGCCCTCATCCGCGAGCGCTGCATTGGATACCTCCAGCAGCTTCGCCCGGCGCTCATCGTCTTCGGGGAGAGTTCTGGCCACGTCTTCTACAGCTTCGACCCGGTCGAACAAGCTGCGCACGCGCCTTTCCTCGATGGCGATGGTCACGGCTGACCTCCTGCCCTGCCTTCTGCTTGCTTTCGAGTATGCGCGAATTTCTCTGGACTTGCCAGCAACCGCGACTCCGGAGACAGCCTGGCTTACCAGGGATTCAAGCAGGCGCCGCCCGTCCAGTCCTGGCTCGCGGTCACGCGTAGGGCGCAGATCTGGGCGGCAAGCATTTTGACCGCGCATCGCCAACGCCCCCACAGATAGGCGGTCCATGCGGCTTGGAGGTCGCGGCCGGTCATCGCGGCGCGGTGATGCCGCCACCGCCCGACCACGGCGATGGGCACCGCTGGTGCTGCGCCAGCGTGTCTTCCGGGGGCTAGGCGCGCCGACCCCGAAACCCTCTGGCGGGACATCGGGCACACCGTCGTCGATCGCTCGCAGGCCGCCATGGCCGGGAGGAGAGCGAGTTTCAGGCTGCCGTTCGTGTTCGTTGAAGGTTAGCGGCGCTAACGAAACCAGGGAGCCAAACGGGGGTGCACCTCGGTGAGGTAGGCGGATCGGCGGTAAGCGAGGAGGAGCAGCATCCCGGTCAGCAAGGTGCGGACGCGCAGCTGGCGGTGGCGCACCCCGATCGGCAGCAGCATCTCGATCCGCAGCGCGGCTCCCGGGCCTTCGATGATGGCTTCCCGTACGGTCAGCGGGATGCTCACCGCCTGCTCCCGCCGAGCAGCCTTACCGCCTCGGCCTCATCGCCTCGGCCTCATCGCCGGGCTGCAGCGCGGCGATGATGTCGCCCAGCCGCTGCTGCCGGTGATCCCGCCGCGTGCAGGAACGTGGCCAGCCCCAGCAGGTGGGCGCAGTCGGCCAGCCAGGTGGCCCGCAGCCGGGAGGTGTCCGGCCGGGGCGGCCCGGTGCCGCCGGCCAGCGAGCGGGACAGCGGATTGGTGACGTTATGCCGGCGGGATCGGTGCCGCTGGTGATCAGATGCTGACCCGAAAATGAGACCTCGGCTGGGCGCGCGGCAGCACCCGGGCGGAGCTTGCGGAGCCGGGTTCACGTGGTGCGATGGGCTGGATGTGGCTGCGGACCTGCCGGCGGACATTGCGGCGCTCGTAGTAGTCCACGCCGAGGTTCTGGTTGTGCATGCCTGGGCGGACAGCAGCGTGTGGTAAACGTTGAGCTGCGTGTTGCCGATAGCGACCTGGGCTTTGGCCTTCCCGCGCCGCCGGGCCAGCCGCCGGTAGCGGGCGCCTTCCCGGGTCTGGGTGCGGCCGGCCGCCACCGCCGTCTCGCCCAGCAGGCCGGCCAGGTACCGGTTGCCTTTCTTGACTTTGGCGCGGCGGGTGGTCTTGCCGGCGGACTGCTGGTCCACCGGGCAGCGGCCGGCCCACGACACCAGGTGCGCCGGGTTACAGAACGGGTCATCTCAATGCCGGTCTCGGCGATGGCGTCCTGGGCGGTGCGGGCACGGGCCGGCTGGGCCAGCGCCTTCGGGTCCCGCTCCCCGCCGATGAGGTGGTCCATCATGTCCGGCCGGTCACCCCGTGCAGGTCGGTGACGACCGACGACAGCTTCAGCGCCGCCGACTCCAGCAGCTTCTCCGCCCGCTGCTTTTCCCGGCTGCGCTCCTCGGCAGGTCACGCCGGTACCGGGTGTTCAGCCGGATCAGCCGGAACTCCGCGGTAGCCACGAAACACGGCGTGATCGCGCCGCGTTCGAAGCAGGCCGCCAGCCACCGGGAATCGGCCCGGTCGTTCTTGGGCCGCCCGGGCAGGTGCCGGACCTGCTTGGCGTCCGCGAGCACGCAGTCGAACCCCTCGGCCTCCAGCCGGTAGACGGGCCCTTCCAGTAGTCGTCCGGTGCACTCCATCACCACGTCGGTCACGCCCCAGCAGCGCAGCCAGTCCGCCAGCGCCAGCACCTGCCGGTACCGGCGTCGCGCCGGCGTTCCACGGCTGACCGGCAAGCCGGGATGCGCAGCGGCTGGTAGTAGCTGGCCAGCACCGGCACAGCGCGGGGCCTGCGGCCGCGGACCTGCGCGCGACGACCCGGTCGCCGAACAGGCCTTCGTCAGTGCCTCGCCGTCGGCGGCTGCCGCGAGGGCGATCCCCACGTCGGGATGCAGATGGTCGACGTGCGCGGCGTCGACGAGGCCGTGCACCGCGGTGTCGATGGACGGGGCCGCCCCGCCCTTGCCGTGCAGGCAGTAGTCGAACGCGGCGACCATCTCGTCCTCGCGCTCGGCGCCGGGGTCCTGCGACTTGACGGAGGCGTTGCCGCCGGCGTAGTTGGTGTTGCGGCGATCGGATCCGAGCCGGTTGCTTCGCGCCAGCAGCGCGCTTACCTGCCGGTTTGTCGGCGGGTTTGCTGCCATCGTTTCAACTCCCCCACCCGAGGCGTGCCGCCGACCCGCTCGCGGCGACCTTCTCGGCGTAGCCGGACCGCTTGTAGGCCGCGATCGGGTCGGGGTCCAGACCCATCTCCTCCCGCAGCTCGGCCAGCAGTGGCCGGACGTCGGTGTTGAAGCGTCCATCAGCGCGGCGTTCGCCTCGAGCACCTGCCCCGCCGCCTGGGCCGCGCGCAGCGCCTCCCGGTCGACCAGCAGCGCCTTGGCGGTGGCCTCCTGGACGTTCATGACCGACCGGATCTCCGCGGTGATCTTGGGTTCGATGTTGTGGCACTGGTCGAGCATGAACGCCACCGACCCGGACAGCTCGTCCGCCTCGACGATCTCATTCATGATCAGGAACAACTCGAACGGGTCGGCCGACCGACCATCAGGTCGTCGTCGCCGTAGTGCCGCGAGTTGAAGTGGAAGCCGCCGAGCCGGCCCTGGCCGAGCAGCAGCGCGACGATGAACTCGATGTTGGTGCCGGGCGCGTGGTGCCCGGTGTCGATGAGCACCTGCGCCTGCTCGCCGAGCCGCAGGCACTGGCTGTAGGAGACCCCCAGTCGCAGACGTCCGTGTGGTAGAAGGACGGCTCGAAGAGCTTGTACTCGAGCAGCATCCACATGGCCCGGCCGCCGCCGGTACGCCTGCGCGAGGGACTCGGCCAGCCGCTCCGGCGGGCCCTGATCTAGTCCTGGCCCGGGTAGTTGGTGCCGTCGGCGAACCACAGCTTGCAGGTCCTGAGCCGGTCGCCTCCGTGATCTCGATGCACTCGATCAGGTGGTCCACGGCCTTGCGGCGGACCCGCGGATCCGGGTTGAGACGCT
The DNA here is from genome assembly GCA_963826515.1 of uncultured Actinomycetota bacterium. GTDB lineage: Bacteria > Actinomycetota > Actinomycetes > Streptosporangiales > Streptosporangiaceae > DATFVJ01. The sequence continues at coordinate 80 of CAWGXI010000018.1, read as the reverse complement.
GCCCAGCTGTGACCTGGCGACGACCTGGCCGCCGCCGACGATCAGGACGTCGATGCCCCGGATGATGTAGAGGGTGGCGA
>CAWGXI010000017.1:0-69066 GCA_963826515.1 uncultured Actinomycetota bacterium | reverse complement strand
GGTCCCGTACAGCCGGGGGCACACCGGTGAGACGTCCTGGTAGCGAAGGACAGTCCTGTTGTGATGCGCCTCTCTGGCGCTTCCTGGTTTGGGAAGACCGGGTGCGTGGGTGGTAGCGTAACCGGCGCATATCGGTACGTAGTGCGGCGTGGTGTGCCGGTTGCGGGCGTTGCGCTGACGGGGTGGTTCCTGTCGGGTTGCGGGTTTCAATCGAATATCTCTTATATGCGTCGTCGCCTTACCAGCAGGTGGGGAGCCACCTCGGGGAAGGAGCCCCAGGTGGATGACCGGATGTCTGTAGCAGCCGGCGCGGGCCAGGTGGCTGCGCAGCTACGTGAGCAGTCAGCCAGGCTGTCGGCGGCTGCCGTGGCCGCTGGGGCGGTCACCTGCGAGGCAAGGGATGGCGCGGGCGGCCACAGCGAGGTGTCCGTTACGGCGACCGGTCGTGGCGAGGTGACTGGGATCTACGTGGGGCCTCGGGCGATGCGTTCCGGCGTGGCTGCGCTCACGGCGACGCTGGCCCGGTTGCTTAACCAGGCGGTCCGTGCTGCGCGGGAGCGGGCGGCCCAGATCATGCTTGAAGCGGTCGATCCGGGCCTGCGGGCGGCGCTGGCCGAAGATACGTCGCCGCCGGGCGGCGCTGCGGAGCGGTTCGCCGCGCAGTTGGCGGGGCGGGTCGTCAGCGCAGGCTCGCCTGACGGCGAAGTGACGGTGACCGCCAGCGGCGCGAGCGAGATCCTGGCGGTTCAGATCGCGGCCACTGCGCTGAGCGGCTCGCGTAGCGCTGGCCTGGCCGGGCAGATCACCACGGCGGCCAACGGCGCACTCGCTGAGGCGCGACGGTTGCAGCAGCGAATGCTGGACTTGCTGCATGATGACGAGGCGACGGCGGCGGCGGTCCTCGACGTGCGCGTAGCCACGTTCGACCGCCGTATGGATGAACTGCTGGATCAGCTTGACCAGGCTGACCGGCGCATCAGTGATCTGGAGTAGCCCGCCGAGGCTGGCGGCGAGTTGGGCCTTAAGTTGCGGGGGCCGCGCCTGGGATGGTCAGCGCGTTCACCAGACGGTCGGCCTGACCTGTTAGGACACTGCCGAGCTTGAGCGCGATCATTGAGCCATCGGTAAACGCGATCACAACCCGGCCACGAGCGAAAGGCCTGCCGTCCCTGCTCGCGTTGAGCACAGCATCGCGGGGAATGTCCAGAAAAGCCGCGAACCCCTGCGCCTTGTCGGAACTCTTATCATCGCTGACCAGTAACAGGCGCTTGTCAGTAACCACGAGGTAAGGCAGCCCGCCCGCACGGCGCTGCGCCGCGGCGACCTGGTGAGCCCACGATCCGAGGTGCCCGGCGGCGGACACCCCGCCGAGCATCTTGCCCAGCGATGGCGGCTCGGGTCCGGTAACCAGGAAGGCAGCAGTGCCGATAGCGGCGTCACCGGCCTTCCGCATGCCGGACCGGTCGTCCGGCGGGTCTTCGAGCCGCCACTTGCCATCAGGCACCTCGAAGACGGTCAGCGCCAGGAGCTGCTCCGCTGGCCCGAGCAACTGCGTGATCTTGTCTCGGTCCTGTCTCAGCAACAGGGTCCTTGCCAGCATGCCAGCCTCCTTCAGCAAGCACCCGCAGATGCCGAGCGGCGGCCACCCACGCGGTGGCCCAATGGGTTAACTCCAGCCTCGCCCGGCATCACTGCGCCGCGCCCTGTGTGTCCTGCCAGCCTTGGTAGCCACTTGTACCGGCATGATAAGCGCCACCAACCGGCCCAGGGATAGATCCGCCGTCGATGCCATAGCCGACTGTTGAGCGGACCGCGACATTGATCGCAGACCGTTCCATCTTGGCTTTCGTGATCAAGTTCTTGAGCCCCTTGGCCCGCTTAAGCTCCATCTGGAGTTTCGCCAGATTGCCGGCAACCGTTCTGCAGATCTGCCCGACCTTCTCCAGGAGCGCCGCGATCTTCTCCAGCACGCTTGTCAGCTTGGCGACGATCCCGCCGATCTTCTCGCACGCCGTCGCGAACTTGGCCATCGCCGCAGCCGCGCCCGCCGCCGCAGCCGCGCCGAAGGTGAACAGCGACAACACGCCAGAAACGACCGCGTCCTGCAGGATGAACGAGATCGTTCCCTCAACAATGTAAACGATCATGCTGGCGCTCTGCGCGCATGCCTGCGCAGCACCGTCGAGCAGTTGCTGGGTCTGCCCGGTTGCCTGGCAGAGCTTGCTGATCTGCTGCTCGACCTCGGCCATCCTTGCGGAGAACGCCTTGTAGGACGCCCCAGAGTACGCACCGCCGAGAATCGCCATGCGGTCCTGCTCCTGCTCAGCGCCAAGCTGCTGGATCTGCCTGCCCAGCCCGGCGTACGCGTTGCCGGCCGTCACGAGCTGATCCGGCTGGCCGGCAACGCCCTTCAGCACGCCATCCACCCAGTCGAACGGGTCACGCAGCACGCTCTGCAGGAACCCAGGGAGCCGGCTGAACTGCTGTTCCAGCTCGTTGGTGTACACCGCTGCCGTCATGCCACCACCCTGCTCACGTCAACTACCCGGTCCCGGCAGTGCCTCACGGCCCTGTGCCGATCTGGTTCAGGTCGTGCTCAATAGATTGGTTGTCCGCGTGGACGCTATCAGCGGTGTCCCGCATGGCGGCCGCAATGCCGCTCATGGCCGTCCCAGCCGACTCGATGCCGGAAGTGACTGACTGCACGTGTCGCTGGTACGCGGAGTAGACAAGCGCGCCGAACATGTAACCAAAAGCATCGCGGCTGACCTGGATGTGTCCGGCCTGACCGTGCGCCTGCCTGAAAGCGCTGGCACGCTCATCCGATGTCTGGGCGAAGCGTTTCAGCGCCGACTCGGTGTAGGTGACGCTCCCGGTGCCGCCCGATGACGGCAGCGCTGGGGTCTGCCACGGGGCTGGCGGCGGTGGCGCGGGTATGGGCGGCGGGCTGGGTGCGGGCTCCGGGGTAGGAGCCGGAGTCGGGACGGGCCCGTTCAGCAGGTGGTCGATGCTGACACGCTGTTCAGCCGCCACCGCGACTCACCTCCACGACGCGAGGACGGCATGCCCGGGCATCTGGTACCAGCTCGCCCATACCCCGCGAAATCTGCTGTGCCCGCTCGCCAGCCGAGCGGAGCGACCCAGAGAACACTTGCATCGAGCCGGAACCCCCAGCAACCAGCTCGGCCATGACGCCTCCCGCCCGTCGATATGGCCTACGGCGATTTCTTACCACATTCCGGGCACTGCGGGTATCCAGACCGTCACCTTCGCGAGCCAATATCTTGTTAGAGGACATCTGATCCACAGTGATCCGGGTCTGTCCTGAACCAGGATTTCTCTGTGTTCAAGGTCCCGCACTTTCGGTCTATGACCTGCTAAAGATCGCCGTCATGACCTCCCGGCGTTCCTACCGCACCGACCTGTCCGACGCCCGCTGGGCGCTGATCGAGCCGGTCCTGGCCGCCTGGCGGGCGGCGCGGGCCGAGGCTGGCCTGGGCCTCAGCGAGCCGGTGCATGATCTGCGCGAGATCGTGAATGCGATCTTGTATGTGAACCGGACCGGGATTGCCTGGGAATACCTGCCGCACGATTTACCGCCGTACAAGACGGTCTACGACTACTACGCCAAATGGGCGGAAGACGGCACCACGGAGTCGATCCACGACACGCTGCGCGGCCAGGTGCGCACCGCCGCAGGCCGCAGCGAGGAGCCCAGTGCCGCGATCATGGATGCGCAGCCGATCCGGACCTCCGGCAATGTGGCGGAGTCCTCGCAGGGCATCGATGCGGGCAAGAAGATCAAGGGCCGGAAACGGCATATTGCCACCGATACGCTCGGCCTGCTCCTGGTCGTGCTGGTCACCGCGGCCAGCGTGCAGGACACCACCGGCGGCCGCGACGTGATCGGTGCGCTGGCCGCCCGTCACCCGGGCGTGGTCAAGGCCTGGGCCGGCAGCGGCTACCAGCGCAGCGTCATCGAGCTCGGCGCGGCGCGCGGTATCGACGTGCAGGTCGTCCGTAAAATCCCGGCCAGAAAGGGTTCACCCCGTTACCGAAGCGGTGGGCCGTTGAGCGCACTTTCGGCTGGTGGATGCTGCATCGCCGGTTGGCCCGGGATTACGAGACACTCCCAGAACGCTCCGAAACTATGATCTACTGGGCCATGATCGACTACATGAGCCGTCGGCTCACTGGCGAATCAACCCAAACCTGGCGTGACGACCCCGCTAAAACGGGCGAACCATCCGTGACATAGATCAGATGCCCTCTTAGATGCCTGGCTATGGATATTGCGGCGAAGTGGTATGCGTCGGGGAATTTATGGGCGGGCGCGGGCGTCGTGGTCGCTGTGCTGGCCGCCGTAGCTGTCATGTGGGTCACCTTGACCGTCGGTTTCCCCCGGCGGCGCAGATCACCGCCGATGGGACATCCTTGAAGATCGGGCCCAGCCTGATCGGCGACGTCACGAGATCACCATTACCGTCCTGACAGACGGCGGAGAGCCATCCTCACCTGCCGGAGCCCTCTTATCGACGTTCAGGTCCGGCAACGCCCCGACGAGACTTCAGCGGTGGCGCTGACGGCCGTGGCGGTGGCGGTGACAGCGGTGACGACGACGCTCTGGATGATCGCGGTCCGTAGCCCCCAGACTGGGCGGTGATGCACAGCACCTGGGCCTGCACGCCTGCCTCATCGGGCGCAGCCCGGTCTGGCTGATGCCACAAGGACTGGGGCGAGGCGGCGGCGCCGGAACGTGCCGGGGCCGGGGCGGCGCGGATGGCCCGGCTGGTGGCCTTCCGCACTGTACGGATGTTTTGGCAGGCGCCGATGCGCTGTCCGAGCTCACCGACGCGATCTTGTGCGCGGAGGGGCCGGTGCGCTCCCCGGTGGAGCTGTCGGTGGAGCCGGAGTTCCGCCGGGGGCACGGGTCGGTGTATGACGCCCTGGCCGGCGGGCGGATCGACGCGGGCAGGCTGCGGCGGCTGCAGGTGGCGGCGATGGCACCCGCGGCCCCGGAGGATCCGCTGATGTTCGGGATCGACGTGACGCCGCTGGCCCGCCCGGATGCGGTGTTCGCCGATGAGATGGTGATGGTGCAGGTGCGCGGCGCGGGCGGAGACCGGTACCTGCCGGGCTGGCCGCTGAGCGTGCTGGTGGGGGTGCAGTGGGGCTCTTCCTCGTGGGTGGATGCGATCGAGGCCAGGCGGCTGCGCCCGGGCGAGGACCATGCCGGTGCCACCGTGGCGCAGATCACCGATCTGCTCGGCGACCTGGCCGCCACCGGGAAGTGGCGGCCAGCTGACCCGCCGCCGCTGGTGATGCTGGATGCCGGCTACCCGGCCACGGACATCTGTCATGCGCTGGCCGGCCAGCCGGTGCAGGTGCTGGCACGGCTGCGCAGCGACCGGGTGTTCTACGCCGATCCCGGGCCGCGCGCGCCCGGGCAGCGGGGGGCACCGCGGCGGCACGGGCAGCGTTTCGCGCTGGCCGGCGCAAGAACCCATCACGCCCCCGACGTCGAGCTGGCCGGCGACTCCGCACGGTACGGCAAAGTACGGGTCCGGGCCTGGCACGGCCTGCACCAGGCTCTTGGGGTGCTCCCGGCGGCGGGCCAGCGCTCGCTCGATGGAACGGGGGTGCACGCGCACCCCGAACTCGGCGGCGATGGGCCCGGCCAGCTCGGCGGCTTACCTGCATTGGCCCGTTACCGCAACTGGTTCGGTTTGTTGTTGTATGACCCAGGTTCGATGCTGGGCGCGGACGTGCCTGAGTGTGCTCCCTGCCCCGGATAGCTGCCGGGTTCTGCGAGCGGGCTGCCGGGTCAAGGGGCGCGCAGCGCCCGGCGTAGCCGGCGCCGCAGGCGCCCTTGACGCGGCTGCCCGGGAGCGGATCATGTGGGCGGCTGGGGCGGGGAGCTGGGACGTGTGGAGGTTGTGTCAGACGGTTGTGGACAGGGGCGTTGCCTTCCTAGCGCAAGGGCGGGCGGGTGACCTGCCGTGACGGCGGGGGCGGCGAAGGGGCAGCCAGGCTTACCTAGGCCCGCGGGCTTATTGCCCGGCGACATGATGATTTATTGGGTGTCCCCCCGCCAGCGGGGGGATGCGGCCGCTCATTCTTTGCAGGCCGTCCGCGTGCCCTGCGCGGCAGGGCGGGTAGCGGCTGACAGCCGCCTGGCGGGAGCTGGCCGCGGTGATCCCCATCGGCTGATGATTGGCGCCCGTTGCCTTACCGGGGACCGCGCGTCATGGCATATGGGTCACCGTGCTGGGTTTGCGTTCGTGGTGAGCGCGTCGTCGCCGAGCTGGGAGAGGATGTGTACCGCCTGGCGGATAATCTTGCGGGCCTCGGAGATGGCGGCGCGCTTGCCGTCGATCCGGTCCTTCACCGACGCGTAGTAACGGTGGTCCGGGGCGGAGCCGCGGGCATGCGCCTTCCCGGCCTCATAGGCGCACCAGCGCATTTCCTCTGCTGTGTGACTGCGTCTCGTTTCTCCTTTCTGTGCTCCTGCTGAGCTGGGGTTTTCGCTTTGTGCTCAGTGGTGTCGCGTCACTAGGGTCGCCCTTCGTGCAGCTGATCTTCTTTGCCAGCGCGGGCTGGGAGACGTGGGATGTGGCGGGCCGGCCGGCGATCCCGGACAGGATGCCGGTGCTGGCCGACGACGACCTGCTCTTCGAGGACGACGGTTCACCCCGGCCGGTGGTGGCGGCGAACCGGTGGCTGCGTGAGCTTCCGTCCAGCGGCGCCCCGGCGACACAGACGTGGGCGGTGTATGCGCGGGTGCTCCGCGACTGGATGGTCTTTCTTGGCGCTCATGGCATCGGGGTGTTCGACGGCCGGGACCGGCTGAAAGCCGCGCTGGGGGCGTATGCCGCCTACCGGGCGGGTGGGCCGGCCGGGGCGCGGTTCGCGGCGGTGACCTGGAACCGGCACATGAGCGTGTTGTCGTCGTTCTACCGGTGGGCTGAGGCCGAGGGGCATGCGGGCGCGGTGCCGTTCAGCTACGCGCAGGCGCAGGCTCGCTTCGCCGGCAGCGTCGGCGGGGCTAGCGTGAACCTGGCCCGGCGGCGTGTCCCGAAGCGGCACGTGACGATCAAATACCTGGAGCCGGGCTTCGCCGACCTGTTCGTGCGGGCACTGGCCGGGCTGGGGCCGGATGGCACGGCGGACGCGGCGTATCGGGGCCGTGAGCTGGCCCGGAACTCCGCGGTCGCGCGGCTGGCGCTGGCGACCGGCCTTCGCCGGCAGGAGTTCACCTTCCTGCTGGCCTGCGAACTCCCGCCGCTGCCCAGGCCCGGGCCTGGTGATGGCGGCCTGCCGATCCCGTTCGGCGTCCCGGCCGGGGTGACCAAGGGCGGCAAGTTCCGCACCACCTGGATCGATTACCCAGCGCTGGAGGCAGCCCACCGCTATGCCGGCCTCGATCGGGCGGCGAGCGTGGCCGGATCGGCGTGGAGTCCCCCGGCCCGCTGGGGGGCGCCGCTGGTGGTGACCGAGCCCGATGCCGCCGGCGGCCGGGTGAACGGGGTCCGGGTGCGGTGGGCGTCGTTGCGGCCCGGTGACCGGCGGCGGCTGGTGGCCCCCGGCGGCGGGACGTGCCTGCTCGCGGCCCGCGGCGACGGAGGGCCGTTCACCGCGTGGGACAGCGTGTTCACCCGGGCCTCGGACCGCATCCGGCGCCGCTTCGAGCCGCGGTTCCCTCAAGTGCACCCGCACCGGCTCCGGCACTTTCTCTCTGCTTTATGTTCGTGTTGCGATTAGTCGCTGGAATGCCGGCAGGCGGCTAGTTTCGGCTTGCTCAGGACCATGTTGTGTTCCTATGGTCAGCCCTCATGATCTTGAGCTATTTCTCGGCGAGGGGCTGGGAGTCCTGGGATGCCGGACGCCGCCCGTTGCTGCCGGAGCGGATGCCGGTGCTGATCGATGATGACCTCCGTTTCGAGGACGGGCCGGGTGCGCCGCGTCCGGCGACGGTGGTGAACCGGTGGCTGCGTGAGCTGCCGGCCAGCGGGTGCCCGGCACCGGGTTCGTGGGAGAGCTACGCCCGGATTGCCAAGGAGTGGATGGAGTTCCTGGACGGCCACGGGGTCGGCCTGCTGGATTCCAGGCAGCAGCTGAAGGCCGCGCTCGGCAAGTACGCGGGGCACCGGGCGAGCGGGCCGGTGAAGGAACGGTTCGCGGCCACGACGTGGGGCCGGCACATGAGCGTCCTGTCGTTGTTCTACCGGTGGGCGCTGGAAGAGGGGCACGCCGAGGCGGAGCCGTTCACCTACCGGACGGCGAGGGCGCTGTTCGCCGGGACGGGCCGGGAGGTCAGGGTGAACATGGCAGTGCGCCGCACTCCCAAGCCGCATGTGACGATCAAGTACCTGGAGCCGGACTTCGCCGGGTTGTTCTTGAACGGCCTGCGGGGCCTGGATCCTGATGGCAGCGCCGATGGCAGGTTCCGGGGCCGTGAGCTGGCGCGCAACGGCGCGATCGGCGAGCTGGCCTTGTCCACTGGGCTGCGTCTGCAGGAGTTCTCTTATCTGCTGGCCTATGAGATCCCGGCGCTGCCGCCACGGCCGGCTGAGACGCCGATCGCGTTTCCGGTGCCGGCCGGGGTGACCAAGGGCCGGAAGTTCCGTACCACGTGGATCTCCTATGACGCGCTGGCAGCGGTTCATCACTACCTGGAGCTGGATCGTCCGGCGACGGCGGACGGGACGGCGTGGCTGCCGCCGCAACGGTGGGGCGAGCCGCTGCTGGTCAGCGACCCGGACGAGCGGGGCGGCCGTATCAACGGGATCCGCTGCCGGTGGGAGACGCTGACTCCCGGGGAGCGCCGCAGGCTGGTCGCCCCGGGTGGAGGGTCGTGCGTGCTGGCGGTCAAGAACGGCGGCGGCCCGTTCACCTCGTGGGCGTCGGTGTTCGAGCGCACCTCGGACCGGATCCGGGCTCGTCACGAGCCGAGGTTCCCCCACGTCCACCCGCACCGCCTGCGTCACTCGATGGCCATGCGGACGCTGGAATACCTGGTCAGCGGTCACTACCGGCAGGCTGCCGAGCTGGCCGCGGGCACGGACGCAGACGCCGCGCTGGTGCTGTATCTGACCAAGGCCGACCCGCTGCTTGTCCTGCGTGATCTCCTGGGCCATTCCAGCGTTCTGACCACGGAAAAGTACATTCGCAGGCTGGACACGACGCGGATTTTCCGGGAGGCCTGCGAGCAAGCGGACCGGGACGGCGGGCTGACCGCCGACGCCGAGGCTGACCGCGAGGCGGACGCCGAATTCACCGGCGACGCCGACGGCGATGAGCTGTGATGCCGGCCGCATTGCTGACCGGCCCGCCAGGCATCCAGTGCGTGTTCAGCGACGGCAGCTCCGCGCGATTTGAGCTGGGCGGGCTGCCCTGCGCGGGGCTGGTCGATGACCTGCTGACCGGCTTGGCCGAGCTGATCCACCCGCACGGGACCGTGGACGCCGCAGGGTCGGTCAGCCACTATGCCCAGTCAATCCGCGACATGGCCCGCAAGCTGGACCGGAAGGGGTTCACCGGCCGGGCGGGCGACCTGCGGCGGACGATGCTGGCGCAGTACTGGATGGGATCCACGGGCACGAGAGAGGCCTGCACTCGCCGGCTTCTCCAGGGTTTCGCCGCCTCGGGCGGGCACCTGGACGCCGAGGTCGCCGAGCTCGCCGCCGGCCGGGCCTACAACATTAAGCCGAACCACCATCAGCTGCCGCCTTACCTGGAGAACGAATGGGAGGCATTGACGGCGGCTTGCCGCATGGCCGTCGACGAGTCGTTCGCCGCGCACAAACGGGCCCTGGCCGCTGCCGAACGCGGCCAGGATCCGGCGGGCGGTGAGTGGAACGGGCAGAACCTGAGGTGGCTGCTGACCCGGACCGGGCCGGTTGGCCTCACCGGACTCGGCAGGCACCTGGGATGCTCTGCGGGCGCGGCCCGCCAGCGGGGCGGGATCATCGAGGCGTGCCGGGAGCTGTTCCCGGATCTGGAGGTGGTGATCGCCTACCGGCTGCTGTTCGGCGTCTACTCCGGGATCGTTCCTGACGGCATCGACGACCTCGTGGTCGATGACATCGACTGGGCCGGCGACTCCACGATCCTGCTCAGCTATGTCAAGGGCCGGGCCACGGCGGAGAGCCTGAACTTGCCCCGCCGGGCGGTACGGCTGCTCGAGCAGTGGCTGGCGCACTCGGCGCTGCTGCGCAGCCACGTCGCCGCTGAAGATCGCCGCCAGTTGTGGCTGAGGCTGCGGAGCCCCGGAGGCTCGCAGGTGTCATGGACGTTCGACAGCGCGGGGCGGATGGCCGTCCAGCGCTGGGTCGCGCGCCATGGGGTGAACAGTGACGACGGCAGGCCGCTGAAAATCCACCAGTCCCGGATCCGCACCACCCACCACTCCTTGCGCGGCAAGAACTCCTGGGCGGGCAGGGGACGGGCGACGATCGACCCCAACCACAGCCCGCAGGTCGAGGGCGACCACTACCTCACCGCCACGACCCCGTCCCAGCAGCGGGCCGTCGACGCCATCGTCCAGGACGCGCAGCATGATCTGCTGCGCCGGGCACACCCGCCCGTGGTGATCACCGAGCACGACGCTCTCGCCCTGGCCCGCGACTACCCCCAGCTGATCGCCGCACTTGACCTGGACGACGCCGTCATCGCCGATCTCGTCGGGGGAACCCGGGACGTGTTCACCGCGGCCTGCGCCGATCAGCTGTCAGGGCTGCACGGGCCCAAAGGCAAGCCCTGTCCCGCCAGGCCCTGGGTATGCCTGCTCTGCCCGCTGGCGGTGTTCGCTCCCCGGCACGCGCCCAACCTGCTGCGGCTGAAGCTGTTCTTCTCCCGGCAATGGCAGCAGATGCCCGCCGCTCAGTTCATGGCCGTGTTCGGCCCCTACTCCCAGCGGATCGGCCACGTACTGGACCGCTACGACGACGCCGTGCTGGCCGTGGCCCTGCGCCAGGTCAGCGACCACGATGACGAGCTTCCCCTGCGCCCCGAAGAGGCCACCCGATGACCGCCGGCCTGCCCGATGCCGCTCAACCACAGCGGTCGGCGTTCACCGGCGCCGACGTCTGCGGCGAGGCAGGGCTCACCCTGCCCGACGGCATCCCTCACCCGATGTTCGACGACGATGCCTGGGACTTCACCGACGTCGTCGGGCTGCCGGTCCAGATGGCCGGCGCCGCCCGCCTGCTCGACTTCGCCGCCATCACCGACCAGCGATGGCGGCTGGTCGCCAAAGAGCTGATCTTCGCCATGCTGGCGCCACGGCACGAAGCGGTCGCGCCGTTGCCGCGCGCCTATCGCACCGCACTGCATCTGAGCACCGCCAACGGCCGGCTGTTCGAGCTGACCCGGTTCCTGAACTGGCTCACCCAGCAGGGGGTCGCCAGTCTCGCCGACATCGGCGCCGATCGCTGCGAGGCCTACCTCGCGCACCGCCGCTACCTGCTCGACGAAGACGACACCGTGGTCGGTGAGCTCGGCCCCTCCACCCGCCGGGCCGCGGCGCAGACGGTCATCGACCTGGTCAGCTACCGGGAACTGTTCACCGCTGACCGGGTCGCCCCGGGCCTGCGGCCCTGGGGAGGCGCCACCGCCTCGGCAATCGCGGAGATGCCCAGCAGCAGGACCATGAACAAGACCCCGCCGCTCAACGACGACGTGCTCCAGCCGATGCTCGCTGCAGCCCTCTACCTGGCCGAGGTTCTCGGCCCGCATGCCGTCGGCCTCAACCGTCAGGTGAACGAGGCCGACCGGCGATGGGGACGCAGCTCAACCGAGGACTTCGCGAACCTTCACCGCGTCCCCGTCGCCGCGATCACTGCCGTGCTGGACAGGTACGTCCGCGACGGCGAGCCTCTGCCCCTTCTCCCCGGACATCACCAGCAGGACCGGATCGCCGCCGGATGGTCTCCCGACGACCCACTGGCCCCGATCGCCCTGAGCCTGCTGGCCCGCCAGGCCGGCGCGGACCGGTTCCATCACCACTGGCTCCGCGACCTGAGGGAACCGATCGAGGCAGCCCTTCAGGCAGTCGGCGCCGAGCGTAGTTTCGCCCGGAGCGGCGGTCTCGTCGAACGAGCCGACGGCCAGGGCACGCTGCTCTGGTCACCGCCGTTGCACCGGCTGCAGGCCGTCGCCCTGGTCGGCATCGTCCGCACTGCCGCAATCGCGGTCGTCGCCGCCGTCTCGGGAATGCGCGCCAGCGAACTGATGGAACTCCGGGTCGGCTGCCGGCGGCCGGCCGAGGAATACGGCCCCGGGATGATCCGCTACCGGCTCGCCAGCAAGATCGTCAAGGGCCAGCCACTGGGCGGAACCACAGACGAATGGGTCGTCATCGAACCCGCCTACCAGGCGGCAGGACTCGCCGAACGGTTGCACATCAATCCCAGTCCCGGGGACCTGCTGTTCGGCCGCCTGGCTTTCGGCATCCGCTACCAGTGGTTCCGGAACTGGGTGAACGGCCCGGCAGGCCAGCGCCTCGGGCTCGCCTCGATCCCGGATGCCCCGGTGAATCTCAGGGCCCTGCGGCGCACCCTGGCGATCGAGCTCGCCTACCGTCCCGGCGGGGTGCTCGCCGCCAAGATCCACCTCAAGCACGTGGCTGTCGCGACCACCGAAGGCTACGCCTCCCGGCCCGGCGGAGCCCAGGCAGAGCTGCTCGCCGAGGTCAACAAGCACGAGAGCGAACGCAACCTCGACCTGGTCTGGGCCGAGTTCCTCAACTACCAGCAAGGCATCATGCCCGCCGGGCCAGGAGCCCGCGAGCTGACCGAGTTCTTCGCCCACGTCGACGCCAAGCTCACCCCGGCAGATGCCGGGAACGTGAAAGTGCAGCGCAGCGACCGGGAAGTGCTCAGCCTGCTCACCAAGCGCGCCAGCACCCTCCACCTGGGCACGGCGAACTTCTGCTGGTTCACCGATCCCTCCCGCGCCCTGTGCCTGAAACTCGCCGGAACCCCGGACGCCGGCAAGCCGCTCGCCGGGATGTGCGATTCAGCCCGCTGCCCGCAGGCCACCCACCACCCCTGCCACCGGCCCGTCTGGGCCGAGCACGCGGAAAGGACCGCAGCGTTCATCGGTGGCCTCGGCCCCGCCCGCAAGACCGAGAAGTCCCGTCTCCAGGCCGAGCACGACCGCGCCACCCGCGTCCTGGCCGAGATTGACGCCGCCACCGCAGGGAAACAGCCATGCGGCTGACCGCCCAGCAACGCCATCACAATGAGGCCCGGATCCGGGCTGCCATCGGCCGGCTCTTGCAAGGGCAGATCCCGTCCGGCGGGAAATGCGATGTCAAGACCCTCGCCCGCGAAGCAGGGGTCGACCGCACCGCCTTCTACGGCACCCGCCCCTACGCCCGGCTACGCGAGGAATTCGAAGCCAGGCTCACCGCCATCCGCCAGGACGGCGATGCCCCCGACCCGCGCGAAGCCCAGATCAGCCGGCTGAAAACCCAGACCGCCACGCTCAAGGAACGCCTGGCCCGCCGGGACACCACGATCACCGAGCTCGCCGAGTTCAAGGCACTCGCCCTGTCCCGCCTTGCCGCCCAGCACGACGAGATCATCCGGTTGCGCCGCGAGGTCCAGCAAGCAGCCAGCGTCCGCCGGCTGCCCGCCGTGGCCCCCTGACCCGGCCAGCCCGCACGGCCGCGCCCCCCGGGCGCCGGCCAGCTCCAGCCTGCCCGCCCGACCCCGACGAACCGGAGCCCTGCCATGCCCCGCATCCCGATCACCGGATCGCTGCTCGCCGACCTGACCGCCGCCGCCTGCACCGACGGCGCCCGCATCATCCGCGTCGCCGCCGTCATCCAGGCCCCCAACTCGGCCCTGCTGCTGCACCAAGGCGACGGCGATGAGTTCAGCCCCTACCGCTGGGACCTGCCAGCCGCGACGGCGCGGCCACCCTGCGACCAGCTCGGCGACGCCATCCGGCGCGCCGTCACCGGCGCCGCCGGCTACGACGTGGCCGAGATCACCGGTTACCTCGGCCACCACGACGACACCGTCGGCGGCACAAGTCGGCGCACCCTCGGGTTCGCCGGTGCCGTCACCGACCCGGCCCGCATGCACCGCGACGCCCGCTGGGGCCACCAATGGCTGCGGACCTGGCGCAACCCGCTGCAGTTCCCCGACGGCACCACCGCAATGGCCCGCCGCCTGATCAGCACGGCCGCCGGGCGGTGCGTCACCCTCCCGCAGCCAGAACCCGGCATCGCCGGCGCGCTCCGGGCCGGTGCCGCCGGGCTCTACCCGCTGGAGGCCGCCTGCGAGCTGCTCATCAGCACCAGCTGGCTGCACCGCGACGACTTCGCCTGCTTCATCCGCACCGGCATCTCCATCACCGACGGCGTCACCGAGCTCGCCGAGATCGACTGGCAGGCCGCCATCGCCGGCCGCGACACCGGCCAGCTTCCCTGCAGCGGCGGGGAGAACCGGACCCTGCGCCTGGCAGCCAGCATCGCCGCCGGCATCCCCGTCGACCTCCAGCACGCGCTCAGCGGCCTGGACGAGACCAGCAGCAGCCTCGTCGTCCGCGCCGTCCGCCACGCCAACGGCCAGCGCCCCGATGACTGCTGACAACGTGACATGCCTCACACGGCAGCCGAAGGAATCGCCACACCGGACATCACCGCCGACGCAAACCCCGCAACCCGGATACTGCCTGCTCGAATCGCCACATCGATCCTCTGCACACAGCGACTGCGGACAGAAGGCACTCGTTTGCGATGGCCACGCTGGAGAGGCTGGTGGGCGGCTACTACGCGCAGGCCGCCCAGCTCGTGACCGGCACCGGCCCGGGGACAGGCCCGGATGCGGCGCTGGCCTTGTATCTGGCCAAGTCCGACCCGCTGATGGTGCTGCGTGACCTGCTGGGTCACTCCTCGGTGCTGACCACGGAGGTGTATCTGCGGCGGCTGGACATGACCCGCATCTACCGGGATGCCTACCAGCGGGCCGGGGCCGATCACGGGCTGCTGGAGAGCGCGGAGCGGGAAGCCGGCGAAGAATTCGCCGATGAGCGGGGTGATTCCTGATGCCGGCCGAGCTGCTCGGTGACCCGGCCGGGATCTCCTGCGCCTTCAGTGACGGCCGGCGCAGCCGCCACGTGGTAGTCACCCCAGATCCGCTGCCGCTGGTCCGCGACCTGCTGACCGGGCTGGCCGGGCTGGTCCATCCGCACGGGCCCGTGGACGCGCCCGGCACCGTCACCGATTATCTGGCCGGGGTCCGGGACCTGGCCGGGTTCCTGCGCGCACGGGGGGCGCGCGGCGGCGCGGGCGCGCTGACCCGGGTGCTGCTGGCCGAGTACTGGATGCAGGCCGGCTGGCGTCACGAGTCGGCGACCCGGCGGATGCTCGCCGCCGCCGATGCCGCTACCGGCGTCCTGCGGCCGGATGTGCGGGCACTGGTCGCGGGCCGGCACTTCGCCGCGATGCCCGTCACCGCGCCGCTGCAGCCGTATACCGAGCAGGAGTGGGAGCGCCTGCACCGGGTGTGCCGTCAGGTGGCGGACGAGGCGTTCGGCCGCTACCGGGCCGCGCGCGCCGGGGCGGCCGGCGGGGACGACCCGCGGGCCGCCGGGTGGGATGGCGGCAACCTGGGGTGGCTGCTGACCCGCCTGGGCCCGGCCGGCGACAGTGAGGTAGCCGCCTGGCTGGGCCGGAACCGTTCCTGGGTCACCGCCCGTGGCGGGGCCCGGTCAGCGTGCGAAGAGCTGTATCCGACCGTGGAAGTGACCGCCGCCTACCGGCTGCTGCTGGGCATGTACTGCGGGATCGTGCCCGACGGCATCGCCGACCTCGGGGTGGGTGACATCGACTGGGCGGGGGACGCCACCGTCCTGCTCGGCTACGTCAAACGGCGGACCGCGGCCGAGTCGATGACCTTGCCACGCAAGGCGGTCCGGCTGCCCGGGCAGTGGCTGGAGCATTCCGCGCTGACCCGCGAGCATGCGCCGGCGGGTCTGGCCGGCCGCCTGTGGCTGCATTACAACCGGTTCGCCTCGCCGCGCTGGCGCGGCGGGGTCGCCGCCCGCGCCCCGGTGGGCTGGCCGCCGCGGACCGGCGTGCAGGTGGACCGGCGGCGGGTCCGCACGACCTACCTGGCGCTGCGGGATCGCAGCCGCTGGCACGGCAGCACGCGATCGACGATTGACCCCAACCACTCCCCGGCGGTGGAAGGCGACCACTACCTGACCGCCACCACCGCCGCGCAGCAGGACATGGCCGGGCAGATCATCGAGGATGCGCAGCAGGACATGCTGCGCCGGGCCGCGCCCGCGGTGGTCCTGACCGACGCCGGCGTCTCCGATCTCGCGGGCCGCTACCCGGAGCTGATCTCCAGGCTCGGCGTGGACGACACCGCCATCGCCGAGCTGACCGGCGGGACCCGCGACGTGTTCGCGGCCGCCTGCGCCGACCCGCTGTCGGGCATGCACGGCCCGCCCGGCAAGCCATGCCCGGCCCGGCCGTGGGTGTGCCTGCTGTGCCCGCTGGCGGTGTTCACCCCCCGGCACGCGGCGAACCTGCTGCGGCTCAAGGCGTTCTTCGCCCGGCAGTGGCAGCAGATGCCCGCAGCGCAGTTCATGGCCGTGTTCGGGCCGTACGCCGCCCGCATCGGCCAGGTGCCCGGCCGCTACCCCCCGCAACTGCTGGCCGCCCTCGCCGCCGAGGTCGGCGACCACGACTGTGAGCTTCCGCTGCGCGCCGAGGAGCTGACCTCGTGACCCCCGGCATCGCCGCGGCCGCCCCCGGGGATGCTGCGTCGCCGTTCTGCGGCACCGACCTGTGCGCCGGGGCGGGATGGCTGCTGCGGGCCGGCGGACGCAGGCCTGTCTTCGACGACGACGTCTGGTGCTTCGGTGACGTCGACGGGCTGGCGGTGCAGCTCAGCGAGGGCGACGTGCGGATGGACTTCACCGCGATCTGCGATCCGCGCTGGCGGCTGGTCGCCAAGGAATACCTGCTGGCCCGGATGCTGCCCGGCCACGAGCTCGTGGCCGGGCTGCCGCACGCCTACCGGATCCCGCTCGCGCTGCGCAGCTGCAAGCGCCGGCTCGCCGAGCTAACCGGCTGGCTGAACTGGCTCACCGCCAGCGGCGCCAGCTCGCTGTCGCAGGTGTCCCAGCAGCACTGCGACCGCTACCTGCACCACCGTCGCGCGCGCCGGGACCGTGACGGGACAGAACTCGGCAGCGTCGATGAGTCGGTGGCTCGCCTGGCCGCCGCGGTCGTCATCGAGCTCGCGCTCTACGGCGAGCTGTTCACCGCCGACGCCTACACCCCCGGCTTCCGGCCCTGGGATGGCAGGTCGTCGGCCCGGGTGGCCGGGATGCGCGCGCCCGAAGGCAACAAGACCCCGGTGGTGCGCCAGGAGGTCCTGCAGCCGATGCTCGCCGCAGCCCTCTACCTGGCAGGCACCATCGGTCCCCGTGTCGCGGCGCTCGGCGAGCAAGTCCGCCGGCAGCGCACTCCCGCCGGCGGGCACCGGGCCAGCGCCGCAGACATCGCCGAGGTCCTCGGCCGGCACCGTCGCCACGGCGAGCCGCTGGAGGCAGCGCCGCTCCACCTGGCGCGGGCCCGGATCGCCCGCGGCTGGGATCCGGACGACCCGCTGCTCGGAGTGAGCCTGGCCGCCCTGGCCCGGCAGGCCGGCGCGGGGAGGATCACGCCCGGCGACCTGCCGGCGCTCCGTCCGCTCATCACCCGGGCCATAAGCAAGGTGGGCACGGAAAAGCCGTGGGGCCGGGACGCCGGGGCGGTGCCACGAGCGGACAGCGGCGAGCCCGTCCCCTGGACGCTTCCGCTCCATGAACGTGACGTCAGGGACCTCACCAGCTTCGCCGGCACCGCGTGCCTGCTGGTCGTCGCGACCCTCACCGGGATGCGGGAGAGCGAGCTGATGGAGTTGCGCTCCGGCTGCCGCCGCCCGCCCGCCGCCGGGGATCCCTTCGCCCGGCACCGGCTGGCCGGCACGCTCATCAAAGGACAGCCCATCGGCGGGACCGAGGAGGAATGGGTCGTCATCGAGCGGGCCGGCCAGGCGGTCGCGGTCGCCGAGCAGCTATCCGGCCGCGCCGAGCCCGATGCCCCCGTGTTCGGCCGCTTCTCTTTCCCGGTCCGCTACCCGTGGTTCCGCGCGTGGGTAAACGGGCCGGGCGGGCACCGGCTCGGGCTGGCCCCGATCCCCGGCGACACCGTGACCTTGCGGATGCTGCGGCGCACCCTGGCCCGGGAACTGGCTTACCGTCCCGGTGGCCTGCTCGCCGCCAAGATCCACCTCAAGCACGTGTCCGCGGCGACTACCGAGGGCTACGCCAGCCGGCCCGGCGGCGCCCAGGCGAAACTCCTCGCCGAGATCGGCGAGCACGAGGCGGAACGAAACCTGCAGCTCGTGTTCACCGAGTTCCGCAACTACCAGGACGGCGTCATGCCCGCCGGGCCCGGGGCGCGCGAGCTGACCGAGTTCTTTTCCAGCGTCGACGGTGACCTCGCCGATCACGCTGGCACCGCGCCGAACGTGCTCGCCAGCGACCAGCAGGCGCTCAACCTGCTCGCCAAGCGCGCCGGAGCGCTGCACCTGGGCCTGGCGAACTACTGCTGGTTCACCGACCCCTCCCGGGCGCTGTGCCTGAAACTGGCGGGCACCCCCGGCGCCGGAAAGCCCCTGATCGGGATGTGCGACTCCGCGCGCTGCCCGCAAGCCACCCACCACCCCCGCCACCGGGCGGCGTGGGCCAAGACGGCCGAAGACCACGCCGTGTTCCTCGGCCAGATCGGCCGGACCCGCAAAGCCGAACATGCCCGCCTGAACGCCGAACTGGAGCGCGCCCACCGCGTTCTCGACGCCATCGACGCAGCCGCCGGGCACAACCATGAGGAGACCCGGTAAACATGCGGATCAGCAACGAGCGGCGCCGCGACACCGAGCAGCGCGTCCGGGCCGCCGCCCGCGCCATGCTGGCCGGACAGATACCGGCCGGCGGCAAGTGCGACATCACCACCCTCGCCAAGCAGGCCCGGATATCCCGGGCCACGCTCTACCGCAGCTATCCGCATCTGAAAGCCGAGTTCGAAGACCAGCTCGCCCAACGGCAGGCCAGCAGCTCCGCTCCCGACCGGCGTGACACTCAGGTCCTGCGGCTCCAAGACGAGAACGCCCGGCTCAAAGATCGCCTCGCCGCGCACGAGTCCGCCCTCGCCCAGCTCGGCGAGTTCAAGATCCTCGCCCTGTCCCGGCTCGCCGCCCAGCACGAAGAGATCAAGCGCCTGCGCGCAGGCCACGCTGCCGCCGCCCGGGCGAGCGGGACTGTCCTCGACCTACCCGCCGACCGCACGAGCAGGCATGCCGGTCCGCGCAGCTGAAGGCGAACCGCCCCGCCGCCGCTCCCCGGCCAGACACCGCGAGCCCAGCCCATCCATGTGACGTGCGCCACACCCGTGACCCGCTCTCGCATCCGAAAGCAGACGCAACGGCGGCACCACAACCGCTCCGCCCGCGCGCCGTGACCGCCGGTGAAACGCGACACCGATACACCCGGACACGGCGAGTGCCGACGAAAAGCGCAGCACCTCTGGTCCCTGCCGGGACAGGTGCCCGGGGGAGCGCTTGCCGTCGGAGGAGTAGACGGTGACATCCAGCCCGGCGAACCGGACCGCCTTGCGCGCCGAGGAGAACCGGCCCGCCCCGCCGAGCCAGCAGCACAGCGCCAGCGCGGTGATCGGCCCCACACCGTACAGCCGGGCGGTGAGCACTTTGGCGCCGGTCAGGTGCCGGGCAACCTCCAGCAGCCGGCGGCGCAGCACGCCGAGGTGGCCCTCCAGGACCGACAGCATGTCCAGCGCGGTGGCGACCTGCAGCTGCCCGGCCGGCGACAGCTGCGCGGCGGTGATGGCCTTCAGCGCGGCGACACCCTCGCCGGTGCGCAGGCTCTGCTCACCCAGCGCCGGCGCGCCCTGGTGGAACAGCACCGCGTGGATGCGCTGCACCCATTCCCCGGGGCCGGTGATCTTGTTGCGTGACGTTGCCTGGACGGGACGTGTGACGGGGTTCTGCGGCGCGTCTCCTCGGGTGTGGTGCTCGTGGCTGGTAGATGTTCACGCAGCCCAGCACGAGATCGGGGGGATCGAGGATGCGGGCGTTCCCGGTGAGGCTGCCGTCTGGCGCGGGGTACTGGACGGTTCTGGATGAGGAGCTGGCCGTGGTGGCCGTCGCGGACGGCTTTCTGCGGCAGGTGCGGTTCGGCCGGGATGGGGCCGAGTCGACGACGAAGAGTTACGCGCACTCGATCGCGCTGTTCCTGCGCTGGTGCGGCCGGGCCGGCCGCACCTGGCAGGAGGGGGCCGGGCAGCTGGGGCTGTTCATGACGTGGCTGGCGCATGCTGGCCCGTCGGCCTCGGGTATCGAGACGGCCGTGCAGGCGGTGGTGCTGGCCGGGCCGGGCAGCCCGCCGGTGCGCGGGGCCAGGCGTATCAACGCGGTGCTGACCGCGGTGCGCGGCATGGTGGTGCACGCGGTCGCCACCGGGCAGGCGAGCGGGCACCTGATCCCGGTCTTGTATGAAGTGGCCGATGACCGGGATCTGCCCGAGACGGCCCGCGGGGACGAGGCCCGGATGTCGTGGCGGATGCGGGCCCGGCACCGGCTGCACGAGCCGGATACCCCGGTAGACCGGGCCGGCGATGCCGAGATCGTCGCGATCTTGCGGGCGTGCCTGTCCGCGCGGGACCGGCTGATCGTGCTGCTGATGGCCCGCGCTGGGCTGCGCCGTGGCGAGCTGTGCGGGCTGCGCCGCTCCGACGTGCACCTGCTGATGGATTCTTCACTGCTGGGATGCGAGGTTGCACGTGCCCACGTGCACGTGGTCCGCCGGGAGGACAACCCCAACGGGGCGTGGGCCAAGTCACGGCGGCAGCGGGTGGTGCCGCTGGATTTCCTGACTGTCCAGGCGCTGGACGCCTATGAGTTCGAGCGGCTGACCGTCCCGCGGGCCGCGGGCAGTGACTTCGTGCTGGTGAACTTGTTCCGGGAGCCGGCCGGCGCGCCGATGCGCCCGGACGCGGTCGGCAGCCTGATCGCTGCCGCGTCACGGCGGGCGGGCCTGCAGCAGGCGGTCAGGCCGCATCAGCTGCGGCATGCCTTCGGCAGCAACCTTGCTGATGCGGGGTGCGGCATCGACGTGGTGGCCGACCTTCTCGGCCACGCCTCGGTGTCCTCGTCGCAGGTATACGTGCACCCGGATCCGGGTCGGCTGCGGGCTGCGGCCGACATGGCGCCCAGTCCCCGCGAGCTGGCGGAGGTGACCCGGTGACCGCGGCTGCCGCCGCGGAACGCCGCGGCCTGGCCGCGCCGGCCAGTTCCCGCACGTGCTGGCCGGGGTTGTGCTGGACGGCCATGCAGCGCACCTGGCGGGGCTGCTGGAGGCGGGTTTCCTGACCGGCGCCGGGTGGGATCCGGGGCTGCGGGTACTGGCCCCGCCCCCTGGCCATCCGCTGCTGGGCCGCCCGGTATGCCGGGCAGACGGGTGCGCCGCCACTGTCTGGAAGGGCAGCCGCGGCAACGTGTGCCGGGCCTGCTGGCGCAGGCTGACCGCTCAGGGCCTGGCCGAGGAGGCGATCGCCTCGTCGGCGCGGCTGCCTGCGGCGCTGTCCCGGGCGGCCGGATGCGCGGTTCCCGGCTGCGGCCGGTCGCCGTCGGCGCCGCGGTCGCTGCTGTGCGTGGCGCACCGCAACCTGCATTACCTGAAGGGCAAGCCGCCGCTGGAGGAGTTCCTGGATGACCCGCGGGTGCGGCCGCTGCCGGCGTGGGAATCGTGCCAGGTAGTGGCCTGCACCCGGATGGCGGCCGGCCACCATGGCCTGTGCCAGGCCCATCACGCTGACTGGCGGACGGTGAGGGCGGCCGGGGCGGGGCCGGATCGGCGGCACTGGCAGATGACCGCGCCTGCTGTCGCCGAGGGCGGCCTGGTCAGCCTGCGGGGCCTTGCGCCGCTGGTGGTGACCGAGGTGCTCTATGGGATCCAGCAGCACAACCGCTCCGGGACGAAGATCAGCGAGACCGTGCTGCGGGCCGTGTGCGACCAGCTGCGCCGCCAGCAAGCCGCCGCCATAGCCGATTGCGACCCCGGCCAGGTCCGCAGCACGAACGCGCGGGGTCTGCTGAAGACGATGACCCGCCATGTCCGCCTGGCCTTCGCTGACCCGGCCGCAGAGCAGGACAAGGATGTGTGGGATCTGGCCGTCTTCGGCCGTGGCGGCAGCCTGTCGTTCACCGGCATCACCCAGCCGTGGCTGCGGCAGGCGGCCAGGCGGTGGGCCGGCCAGGAGCTGCCCCGGCACCGCGGCACCGGCGCCGACCACGTCCGGGAGGACGTCAGCAGCCTCAGCTGGCTGTCCAGCAGCCTGCGCTTCCGGCCCGACCGCGGGGATTCCCCGGGCGTGCTAGTGCAGCCCCGCGTTAATCCTTGAGGGGTTTGCTTGTATCCGCGAGGTAGAGGGTGCAGGCGGTGTCGAGGGCCTGGTTGGGGTGGCCGGTGGGTTGCCCGTTGAGCAGGATGGCGTCGGTGTAGCTGTCGGTGGATGCCTGCCAGATCGCGAACGCCCAGTCATCATCGAGGCCGAGGTATTCGATCCGGCACAGTTTGATCTGGTCGTCGTCATCGTCGCTGAGGTAGCCGATCAGGTACCCGTAGCGGCCGCGCCAGGTGATCGTGACCTCTTCCAAGGCGGGCCAGCGCTTGGAGGCGTGGTGGTCGACGGTTCCTTCGATCAGTTCTTTGAGGCGCTTGGCCGGCACGGGCATGGATTCATTGTCGCCGCCCCCGGCGCGCCGCCACCAGATCCGGTGACGTGTGCGGCATTGTGCCGCGATCAACGTTGATCGTCTCAAGGGCAGGTCATGGCGCGCGCATCAAGTCCGGACATCGTGATACTGGGATCTCGGCGGAAAGCGAAACTGGAGGCGATGGTGCGCCGGGCCTCGGCGCCGCAGGCGCTGGTGCGGCGGGCCCGGATCGTGCTGCTGGCCTTCCAGGACTGGCCGAACGAGCAGATCGCGCGCGAACTGGGGTGTGCGGTGGGCACGGTCCGGACCTGGCGGCGCCGGTTCGTCCGCGATGGGCTGCCCGGCCTTTACGACCGGCCGCGCAGCGGCCGGCCCGAAGTGTACGGCCCCAATGTGCGGTTACAGATCGTGGCTACCGTGACGTCGGTGCCACCGGAGGGCTGCTCGGTGTGGACCCACCGCCTGATCGCGGCCCAGCTGGCCGACACCGGGATCTGCGCCTCGCAGGTCGGCCGGGTGCTGGCCGATCTGGAACTGCCGCCGCACAAGGTCCGCGGCTGGCTGAACCGCCGTGACGACGAGCAGTTCTGGGCCCAGGCCGCCGCGGTGTGCGACCTGTACCTGAACCCGCCCGCGGACACCGTGCTGATCTGCGTCGACGAAAAAACCGGAATCCAGGCCAAATGCCGCAAATTCCCGGAGCGCGCCGCCGGACGTGGCCGGGCCGCACGTCGGGAGTTCGAATACATCCGCAACGGGACCGCGTCCATCATCGCCGCGTTGCAGGTCGCCACCGGCCAGGTGATTGCCGAGCCGATCACCCGCAACGACTCGGCCACCTTCATCGCATTCCTGCACCGGCTGGACCAGTGCATCGCCCCGCACCTAAACATCCACCTGATCATGGACAACGGGTCAAGCCACGTCTCCAAGGCCACCCGCGCCTGGGTCGCCGCCCACCCCCGCATCACGGTCACCTACACCCCGAAACACGCCTCCTGGCTGGACATGGCCGAACTGTGGTTCTCGATACTGACCCGCGCCCTGCTGCGCCGCGGCGACTTCACCTCCCGCGCCGACCTCATCGAAAAGATCAGCAACTTCACCGTCCGATACAACCGCACCGCCCAGCCCTTCACCTGGACCTACGACGCCCGCACCGACCACACCCGCTATCACGCCCGCCACACCGAAGAGCACACATCCGCCCCGGCCGGCACCCAACCCCTGACCCTCGCCGCCTGAGCCACAACCAAGATCACGCGAACCCCTCAAGGATTAACGCGGGGCTGCACTAGGCCGGCCCGACATCGAGAACTTCCTCAATCGCCTCGCCTACTGCCAGTCAGCCGGAAAGATCAGCCATCACCGCAGGATCGTGATCTGCCGGAACGTCCGCCGTATCCTGGCCGGGATGCGGGCGCTGGGCCTGACCCGCCCCGGCCAGGCCGCCGCCGGTCTGGGCGAGGACTTCATCATGCAGCCCGGGGATGTGCCTCCCGAAGGCGAGCCCGGCGAGCCGGGACGCGACCTGCCCCCGCAGGTCATCCGGATGCTGTGCGAGAACCTGCCCGCGCTGGAACCGCGCGAGGTCAAGGTGGCGGTGCAGGTCGCGATCGACACCGGACGGCGGCCCGAGGAAATCTGCGCGCTGCCGCTGGACTGCCTGCGCCGCGACGCCGCAGGCGCGCCCGTGCTCGTCTACGACAACGCCAAGGCCGGCCGGGCCAGCCGGCGGCTGCCGGTCGGCGAGCCCACAGCGGAGCTGATCGCAGCCCAGCAGCGCAGCGTCCGGGCGCGTTTCCCCGCAACACCCGTCAGCGAGCTGAAGCTGCTGCCCTCGCCGCGCCGCAACCCTGACGGACGCCGCCCCATCACCCGGCAGATGCTGGACAAACGCCACCGCATTTGGGTCGACAGCCTTGACATGCCCGCCGACGGCGCCGCCGGGCCCGGCACCTCCCAGATCGTCGTCTACTGCTACCGGCACACCTATGCCCAGCGCCACGCCGACGCCGGGGTGCCGATCGACGTGCTCGCCGAGCTTCTTGATCACAGGAATCTGAACATCACCCGCCGCTACTACCGGGTCGGCGAGGCCCGCCGACGCGACGCTGTCGACAAGGTGACCGCTATGTGCTTCGACCGCCACGGCAACCGGATCTGGCGGGACGCGGCCGCCCTGCTGGACTCCGAGCAGGCCCGCTATGCGGTCGGTTCGGTTGCCGTCCCGTTCGGCACCTGCACCGAGCCATCCAACGTCCAGGCAGGCGGCGGCGCCTGCCCCCTCCGGTTCCGCTGCGCCGGCTGCGACCACTTCCGCACCGACGTCTCCTACCTCCCCGACCTGACCGCCTACCTCGACGACCTGCTGCGCACCCGGGAACGGCTCGCCGCCGCCGTCGGTGGCGTCGACGAGTGGGCACGAGCCGAGGCCACCCCGTCCACTGAAGAAATCACCCGCATCCGCCGGCTGATCAGCAGGATCAGCGGCGACATCGCCGGGCTCACCAGCGCCGAGCGCGCCACCATCGACGAGGCCGTCACCGTCGTCCGCCGGCACCGGACCGTGACACTCGGCATGCCCGCCGTCCGCACCCCGCAGCGGGCCACCATCGAGGAGGCCACCGCATGAACAGCCGAGCCGGGGCCACCGGCCCGGCGGCACCCGCGAAAGCGCGAGCCGAGGCGATGCTCACCGGCCGCCAGGCCGACTCTGCCCGCCGCCGCCAGCGCGTCATCGCCGCCCTCAGCAAGGCCGCCACGGAAGGCAGCGAAATCAGCGTGTCCGCCATCGCCCGCGCCGCCGCGGTGGACCGCACCTTCCTCTACCGGCACCGCGACCTTCTCGGGCAGCTCCACGCCCTGGAAGCCGTCCCGCCGCCTGCGCCTGGCAGCGGGCCCGCCGTCACCCGTGCCTCACTGCAAGCCGACCTGCTCGCCGCCCAGGAACGCGCCGCCCGCCTCCACGCACATGTCCGGCAGCTTGAACGCCGCCTGTCCGAGCTGCTCGGCGACCAGGCCTGGCACGAGACCGGGCTCGGCACGCCCGCCGACATCGACCAGTTCAGGCAGCAGATCGTCCACCTCGAGCAGCAGTCCGCCGACCTGCGCCTCCAGCTCGAGGAACGCGACCAGGACCTGGCAGCGGCCCGCACCGCCAACCGGGAGCTCATGGCCCAGCTCAACACCGCGGCGCGACCCTGACACCCCGCGTGTCGCCCTTGCACCACACCTGTCGCGATCGATAAAGTTCCACCATCAGCCTCTGAGCTGCGCAAACGCGAGGGAGCAGACCTCGCCGCAGGAACGACCCGCGGAGAACACCCAGGCGGTGTGCTCGACCCGCAGATCGTGATACAGCTCGAGCAGCGCCCGGCATTCCAGGACATGCGGCGGCGGGACCCAGCATTCCGGCAGGCGCCCGTCGGCGAGCAGCTGCCGCAGGTGCCGGGAGTCGGTCTTGTCCGTCTTGGCGTGCCGCTTCCTGCCCCGCAGCGCCGCAGTGTCCGCCGGCTCCGCGACATGCGGGGTGATCCCGGCGGCGGCCAGTTCCCCGGCCACATACCGCCACCCGGTGCACCCCTCCACCGCGAACTCCGCGGCCTGGCCGGTGAAACGCCCCGCGAGCCACGCGGCAAGATGACGGCGATCCGCCGGGGCGATCTGCCCGCGCCGCACCTCCCCCGTCGCGGTGTCGAGATAGTCGAAGGTGATCTGCTTCCGGTGAATGTCCAGCCCGCCTACGATGGGCATCGGGACCTCCTCAAGCTCCCGAGGGCGCACAAAGCGCCCGCACGTGAATGCTTCCGAGCTAATCGTCACGCGTCTGAGCTGAGGAGGTCTCCGCTCAGCGGGTAGCTTCGGCCCCCCGGCCCAGCTCAGCCGCTACGGCAGCAGCCGATGCATGTCATCTTTGAGGGCGGGATCGGCCGCCAGCTGCTGTTCGGCCCAGCCGAGGATCTGCGCGGTGAGCTTGTGGCCGCCGCGGGGTCCGGGCTTGGCCGGCACCAGCCCGTCCAGCCCGGCCTCCGCCAGGGCAGCGGCTGCCTGGCAGTAGGCCGGCCGGGAATACCCGAACGCCGCCGCCGCGGCGGTGACCGGCTCGCCGTCCACCGTGACGCGGCGCACCATCTCGTATTTGACCTGCGCCGCGTCCCGGGCGCCGGGGAACTCCTCGGCCAGGAACGCCGGATCGGTCACCTGCCCGGGATGCGGGTTCAGGCACCGCGCCTTCCGCAGCGCCGTCACCTTCGGGTCTTCCGCGGGTTCCCGGACCGGCATAGCGCCTCCCAGCCGACTTAGCCGTTAGGGCAATTTTGCCGGAACACAACGATGCTATGGCTGCGACACGCCGAAGAAATGTTGATATCTCCAGGACAACTACTTAAGACAGCAGCATCTCTGGTCACGTTCCAGCCCACGGTCAGCGATCTCATCCGGCGTAATCTGGTTGACCTTCACGGCGTAATCCGCTTGACGGCGGCATCGCCTTCTCGCTGCGAACCCAACCGGTCGATCAGATCCGCCAGCCCCAGCAGGCCCTCGATGGTGAACGGGCAGCGGCCGCCCGCGACGACCACGAACGGATCAGCGGGCGCCACATCGGTCCACCCCGCCGGCAACGAGAACAGCTCCCCGTTCTCGTCATGCAGATGGACCCGGTCCTCACCCCAGTTCTGACGGTGAGCGACGAACTCGAAGCCCCGCCCGTACAACGGGTGGAACCGGTGCGTCACCCGGACAGGCAGGTACCCATCATCTGGATTGGGTGTAGTCGACGATGTGGTCGAACGCGATCGCGGAGCGCTGGGTAGGCAGCGTCCGCCGCGAGTGCCTGGACCGGATGCTGATCACCAGCGAACTGCACCTGCAACTAATCCTCAGTGAGCACGCCGACCACTGCGCGCACCGGCCGCACCGGACGCTGAGGCAGAACCCGCCCGCCGGGCGGGCGCATCCGGCTGCGGAAGTGACCAGTATGCGCATTCGGCGCCGGGACCGGCTCGGCGGCCTCATCCACGAATATGCCAAGGTCGCATAGGGTGACATAGTTTTCGGCACCCACAGGACTCTGGTGGTTAATTCGTGCTCATGAGGCCAGGGCGAGTTCGAGGCGGGCGAGGTGGCTGGTGCGGGTCCGGTCCAGCGGATGCCCGTTCCACCAGGCGTGCAGCCGGATCAGGTTGAGTGCGACCGCGGCGCTGGTGTGTTCCAGGCGGGTCCTGGCCAGTCCGCGGTAGCGGGCGTGGCGCATGCCGGTGACGGCCACGCCCTGGCGGATGGTGCCCTCGACGCCGGCGCGTAACGCGTATCTGGCCTGGAAGTCTTTGGTGTCCTGGGCGGCCCGGGCGGCGAGCTGGGCTTCGTGGACCTGCTTGGGGTGCACGGTGAGCTGGCGGCGCCCGGACGCCGAGGTGGTGCACCGGGCCCGGACCGGGCAGGGCCCGCAGGTGCCCTTCGCGAAGGTGGTCACGATCGTGTCGGTGCCGCGCTGGGTGACGGGGTTCCAGTGGCTGCTGGTATGGCCTTGCGGGCAGGTGGCCTGCTGGGCGCCGAAGTCGATGGCGAAGGCAGCCCCGGTCGAACCCGGCCCCTGCCCTGGCCTGCGGTGAGGTGTCGGCCAGCATCGGGGTGACCAGGGTGATGCCGAAGCCGGCCAGCGAGGCACCCCACCAGCAGTTCCGCCGAGGGGTAGCCCGAATCCACCAGGTGCTCGCCGGGCAGGATGCCTCGTTGGTCCAGGTGGGCGTGGATCGGCTCGGTCATCTGGCTGTCGGGCACGGTCGCGTCCGTGGTCTCGACTTTCACGATCAGATGCGGTGGCGGTGCGGCCTCGCCGTCGCCCTCGCCGTCGCTGTCGCTGCTGCTGCTGCTGCTGTCGTCGTTGGTGTCGCAGGTCTCGGTGACGTGCACCTTGTAGCCGTTCCAGAAGGTGTCGCGTTTGACGCCCCACCGGGCATCGGTGTCATAGGGCGAGGTGATCCGGGATCTGCCCGGCGGGAGACCCTCCGCCTCCGCCTCCCGCCGCTTGATCACCTCCCGTCCCTGCTCGCCGGTGGCGGTGAGGTAGTTCTGCACGAGCACGACCCGCAGCACCCCGGCCTGATGCAGCCGCGCCAGGAACGCCAAATCCGGGTCGCTGGCCGCAGCGGCGTACACCGCTTTCAGCAGCGTGTACCCATCGCGGCCGTACGCCAGCGCCAGCTCAGCTTGCTTCGCCTCGGAGGCCGGCATCCGCCAGGTATCAACGCGTGCGGCATATCGTTTGCCCCACGAGTGGTCCAGGAGTTTCGCCACCACCTGCGGCGCGGCCACCACTAGCTGCTCCAGGCAGGCCCGCACCGGCTCCCCGGCCAGCTCCAGCCGGTTCAGGTCGCGGACCGCGGAAGTCACATGGGTGGAATCGGTGCGCATCTTGCCGCCCGCGCCCACCAGCCCATCGGCGGCCAGCCGCGCCAGCAGCGTGTCCAGCACCACCTGATCCAGGCCGCCGGCGGCGACCCGGGCCCGGAACTCACTCAAGACCGAGTGGTCGAAGCCGGGATCGGCCAGATCGAGGCCGAGCGCGTATTTCCAGTCGATGCGGGTGCGTACCGCCTCTGCGGCCTGACGGTCGGTCAGATTCTCCGCCATCTGGAAGATCGTCACCAGCGCCAGGCGGGACGGCGGCCAGCCTGGCTTGCCGCGCACCCCATAGGCGCCCGCGAACTGCTCATCGGCCAGCCACCCGCCGAGTTTGTCGCGCACCAGCACCGGCAGCGGACGCTCACGCTTGCCCCGGTACATCGCCGCGACAGCCGCGGCGATCTGCGGCGCGGGCTGCGGCCACGGCTGCGGAACGACAGACACCACAAGCTCCAGTCTGCGGCCCGCGCGAGGGGAAGGAGACACAAGGGGAAAAAGGCCGCAACCGGATCATGCCGAACACAAGATCCAAAGCGGACGCGCCACACCGCGCGAACCCGGATTCCCCACTGAATTAACCACCAGGGTCCCACAGGGCCGGTGAGCCGCGTAGAACGCGTCCACATCGGCCGCGGCGGCGATCGCGAGCTGCTCGAGCTGGGGTTTGCCGATCTGGACGCCGGTAGCGCGGGTGATCGCTGCGGTGGCCTGCTCGAACGACCCGCGCGGGGCCTCGATCGCCGCCAGCCGCGCCAGCCCATGGGAGTGCTTGACGACCGGAAGGTTCAGCACCGCGTCGGCCGGATACAGATTCGCCACCCAGACACCCCGTATCAGGTACCTCTCCAGGAGCCGCACCCAAACGTGAACTGCACATACGTGAACGTGAGTAGAACAATCAGGTCAGTTCCCTGCGCGCGCCTGTAGAGCGCGCTGTCGCCCAATTGAAGACCTGGCGGATTCTCTTCACCGATTACAGAAGGCCGCTGAAGACCTTCTCGTCCACGTTCCGTGCAACCATCGGACTTTACTTCTTTAAAGAGAATTTTACATAAGCCTCAGACCTCCGGAATTATCGCAACTTCCGGAGGTCTGAGCCTCCCGGCCTAACGCCGCAATAAGCGGGTGATCATTCCTGCGGCGAGAAGGTCGGCCGGGGCCGATGGCCGGGGCCGGTCACGGGGCAGAGCCAGCGCGCTGCTCGCCCGCGTGGTCGCCCCAGCCTGGCCGCACACCGACGGGCAGGCAACGGTCCCTAGCGGTTCGAGATCTTCTCCCACGGGCAGAACTCGGGGCCGAGCATGCAGTTGATCAGGTGGTCTTCGGCGGTCTCGGTCGGCCCGTAGGGGAAGCCGCCGGGCGTGTGGCCTATGATCACCATCATCTGGTAGCCGTCGAAGCGCCAGTCCCACGGAGGATCGGCCTGATGCTTCGGGCGGGGGACCGGTGCCGGGCGGACCGCCCAGCGCTCGTCCGCCTCGGTCGGTTGGAATCCGATGGCCTTCAGGTCCTCGAAGGCGGTATACCGATCCGTGCCGTAGCGTTTCGCGTAGGTTTTCACGGTAGCCGCCGCGCCGGATTCGATCCAGGCGCGTGCAGATTCGCGGCGCTGTGCCTTACGCATTCGGTGGCGACGCGGAACTCCGGCATCCGGGCGGGAACCTTTGCCCACGAGGTAACCGTAGCGCCAGTCCGCGAGGGCTGGTCACATGTCGTCGGGAAGCAGCTGGAAGGCTGGATGCGGGGTGAGCGGGCGGATCGCGCGGAAATCGCGGCGGTCCAGGGTGAGCACGGAACAGGTGCGGTACTCGGCGGCCAGCGCGACGTTGACCCCGTCGGCCAGATCCAGGTCGAGACCGGCGTACTTGCGTTGGACCTTGCGCGCAGTCTCGAGCAGTTCGATGGTGATCTCCGGGATGTGAAACCGCCCGCGCCGTGCTTGGAAGACGATGAAATCGATGAGGGTTGACCGTGCGTCGCTGCCGAACCGTGCCTTGGCCAGATGGTCAACTTCGGTCAGTACGAGAGGAGACACCAGCGCCGTCCCGGCTTTCGCAAGGGCCGCCCGGCAGCCGGCGGACTCTGGGGCGTTCTTGTCGGAGGCGGCGATCAGCCCGGATGTGTCGGCGACGACGATCACGACCGCGCCGCGCCGCGGGCAACCGTCCCGGTTACCTCGTCTCCAAGCGCTGGGGCCCCGCTTCCCTCGAACGTCGGCCAGTCAAGAGGCTCGTCCCACACGCGAGCAGACATGGCCGCGAGGTGAATGCCCTCTCTGATGATCTCTGCCTCCGGGATGCCACGCCGGGCCGCGGCCTCCTTGATGCGCATGAGATCCTCAGCGTCCGCGTAGACGTTGGTCCTTCTCAGTGACATGTACTAAGCGTAGTACACGTTGCGTCCATGCCGCAACGACCGGGCGCTTGGGTGGTGGCACGGCAGCCCCTGGTTCGTCGGTACCTGCCTCGGCTCGTGTGATCTCGCGGGCGTGTCCCCGACATGCGGATCTTGATATGACATGTTTACGCGTGGGCGGATCGCGTAACGCTGTGTTATCAGGGGTGGGCGTGATCAGGCTCGCCTTCGCTGGGCGGGTATCAACGGGAGGATCTTCAGGATCCGGCGGCGTCGCTGCGGTGGTAGTTGTCGCGGGCGTGTCAACTCACCGAAGGGCACGGATCTATGACAACCAGTACGCCAGCAGGTATCCTGGCGTGGCGGGCCGACAGCGCCGGAAGTGGAGGATCCGCCGCACGGCCGCCTCACTGACCTGGTGGCCGAGGCGGGTCAGCTCGCCGTGCACCCGCGCGGCATCCCCAGGCCTGACGGAAAGACACAGGCGGAGATCGTGCCCCAACCCGCCGAGCACGCCAGATCGCAGCTCAGAGACCCTGCATCGAGTTCTGAAGCGGTACAGGCACTACAACGGACACTGGCCGCACCAGGGCCTGCAGCAGGAACACCCGCTGGGCCAGCCCGGCCGCCCCGTCGATATCAGCGCCCGGATCGAGCGCAGGCGTGTCGTGAGCGGCCTGATCAGCGAATACCGTAGAGCGGCCTAGCGGGCGTAAAGCGCCAGGTCAGCGGTGGTGAGCTAGTTTTGGCACGGCACAAGGCGCTGAATGCGGTGTTCGCGGCCCTCCAACGGATCGACAACGATATGCCGCCTCCGCAGGGCAGGGCACAGATCCAGCACGTGTTCCGGAACCTCAAACCCATCCGCGAGCGCATCGAGCGGCTTGGCATCGACGTCAGTACGATAGGGAGTGTCCGGCGGCGAACGGTGTAAGTGGTGTTGTTGGTTACAGATTCTCTGCCGTCGGCATCCGGTCGGCGTAGGCGATGGCGAACGCTGTTCCTGCCGGAAAAGCACGTCCACGCAGGTCAAGCGGCATTGTGGGTGCCGAAAACCTCGTCCCTGTCATGCGACCAGGCGATATTCGTTGATCAGGCCACCGACGCGAGTGTGTCTTCGGACGCGGTACTGGTCGAGATCGACCGGTTCGGGTAGCGGTTTCAGCGGCGCGGCGCCGTGCAGGGAGCGGTGCGGCCGGTGCTGATTGTGGTGGGTCTCGTAATCGCGCAAGATCCGCCGCAGATGGTTCTGGTTCCAGATGAGGGTGCGGTCCAGGAGTTCGCGGCGGCATCCCTGGATCCAGCGTTCGGCGATCGCGTTCATGCGGGGCGTCCGGACGTTGCACAGCACGGTCCGGATGCCGGCGTCGGCGAGGACGGCGTCGAATGCGGCGGTGAAGTTCGAGCCGCGATCGAGGATCATGAACTTGGTCCGGTGCGCCTGCTCGCCGAGGTCCATGAGCAGGTTGCGGGCCTGCTGCGTGGTCCATTCCCCGGTGGGGTGCAGGGTGACGCCGAGGATGCGGATGCGCCGGGTCGCGTGCTCGATCACGGCCAGGACGTAGGCGTGGGTGCCGTTGAGCAGGTCGACGGTGAAGAAGTCGCATGCCAGGATCGCCTCGGCCTGAGAGCGCAGGAACTGCGGCCAGATCGGCCCGGTCCGCCGCGGCGCGGGGCCGATGCCGTTGGCCAGGATCTCCCATACGGTCGACGCCGCGACCTTGGCTCCCAGGCGGGCTAGTTCCCCGTGGATCCTGCGGTAGCCCCATTCGGGGTTCTCCCGGGCCAGCCGGAGGGCCAGGGCCTTGAGGTTCCGGCGGGTGGCCGGTCGGCCGGTCTTGCCCCGCATGGACCTGGTGGCCCGGCGGCGCCGGATGATGTCGCGGCGCCAGCGCAGGATCGATTCCGGGGTGACCAGCAGCGGCAATCCGTGGCGGCGACCCTTCGGTATCACACCGAGCAGCGCCGCGAGCAGGGCCCGGTCCGCCAGTTCAGCTTCGGGCAGCGCGGCCGCCGCTGCAGGACCGCGAGCTGGTGGCCGCAGGATCAAGATTTCGGCGGTCTTCCACGTCTCCTCGCGCCGGGACAGCCGCAGCCACGCGGCTAGTCGCGTGATCAGGAGGAATATGAACCGCAGGCACATGATCGGTGATCGTCACGGGCGGAGCGCCGGGCGGGCAACTCTGCTGGTCAGATCAGAGCCGTGGATGCGATTCTCGGCACGCACAGCGTCGTGGCGTCCCGCAGCCTGGTCATGTCCGGAGCGGCACCATGGACGACGTCATCGAGTGGGCGGCGCCCGGCGGCGCGCGCGAACGCGTCCGTGTGGAGGGCCCGGGGTGGGCTGCGGTCCGGCGGCGGCGGCGCGGCAGCGGCGAGCGGCAGCGTGCCGCCGACGTCGGAGCTCAGCGGGTTCGCCGCCGCAGCCGCAGGCCGGGGCCTGAGGGCGCGCTGGGCGGCCGAGGAGAACAGGCTGCGGTCGAGGGCACGGCCGGGATGCTCCATCGACTCGGTGACCGGGCCGTCACGAGTGGTATGCGGGCAGCTCGACCGGGCCGGTTGCCGGCGTTGGCCACGACGGCGACCCCTGGGCGTCGTAGGCCGGCACGATCACGGCGACGTGCGCACGATCGGGCGCGAGCGCGCGGGGCGAGATCAGCCGCGCGACGCTGTGGCCGGAGGCATCGGATTCGACGTGGGCAAGCCGCGCTGAGCTGGCGAGCGGATGGGCGCCGAGGACCAGCGGCTGCAAGCGCACGACGTCTCCGCGCACATCGATCTCGTCGGTCCGCCGACCAGGACGACGATCCACGGCCGCAGGGCCCTCTCGTGCGGCCGGTCGAGCGTGTAGCGCCACGGCAGGTCGGGCGCCGCGAGCCCGGCGTAAACCGCCTTGTTCGTCTCCACGGAGCGGGCGCCCGCTCGCGGTCAGGGTGACCGATGCCGGCAGCCGCCCGGGCGTGACCGTGCCCGCGGCCGCGAGCTCATGGCCGGGAGGCCTCACCCACCCGAAGTTCAACTGGTTGCCGGCCATCAGACGTCCACCAGCCGGTCAGCGGGATGCTGCACGGCCCCGTTGCTGGCCCTGGCCACCAGGCGTGCCTGCACCGCGCTGGCGCCCGCCGTCATCACGGCCCCGTTGGCGCGGACGCGGAAGCCATCGTCGCGCACCTCGAACCTAGTGGGGCGCGAACGCATCGACATCCCGCCCGAGACGGCATCGAGGCGGTCGAGCAGGTGGTCAGGGAACCCGATGCCTGGCCGCGGTCTCGGGTTTCCGGGGAGCCGGATCTCCTCGACTCGAAGGGACGCGCAACAGACGCGGACCGGGTGACGTCACCAGCACCAGCGTGTCCCGCCGCCGACGGCGACCAGGTTAGCCGCGACGGTGAGCTCGCCGCCGAGCATGGGGACCAGGATCGCGATCAGCGCGCCGAAGACGGCCTCCCCGCTGCCGAGCTTGATGCTGTCACTCCAGCAGGCGTCGAACAGGAGGAGCGAGACGCATACCTCGCCACGCAGCACAATCGGGGACGGCCCGCTCATGCCGCCCTTGAAGTCAACGCCGACCAGGTTGTGGCCGCGGTACTTGACGTGGACTCCGCCGTATATAGAGACGTCGAACGTTAAGGGCAGCACGATGAGCGCATCGCCACCGATCTTGCCTTCGATCGACCAGTGGCCCGAGCTGATGGTGGCCGTCAGCTCCGCACCGAACTGCAGGGTGCTGGTCGTCACGGCCATGTAGGCGGCAACACTCAGCTTGTCGATGGGCCCGGCAGGTCTGTGCCTTTGATCGACAGCTGGATCCGCTTGAGTGGCGGGAAGACCGCTGGCTGCGGATGGAAGTCGGGGTGGAATCCGCCCAGCGTCGCCATCAGGTAACGCTGATCGCCGAAGCTAGCCCGGACGCCACCATCGCCGGTGATGGTGAACACCTTGAGGAATCGCCCACGCCGGATGGTGGCGTCGATGGCGACGGTGTGCCGCACCGGATCGATGTCGCCGACCACGTCGACCTGGATGTTGAGCAGCTCGTCCAGCTCCTCCTGGTCCATGTCCGGGCCGGGCGAGCCGCCTCGCCAGGGTCGGAACCACGATCGCCGCGGCGACGGTGTGCAGCGTGATCAGGGTGGCGGCGGAGTCGGCGTCGAACCCAACGTGAGATCCGGGACGAAGGACAGCGCGGTCAGGGCGACCGCCGTCCGCACGAACGTGGCCCGCGGCCGACGCGCCTTGCGCGCCATGACGGCGGCGATGCCGACGCCGACGAGCGAGAAGACCAGCGTCAGTTGCGCGAACCCGGCGACGGGGATGCTCGCGCCTGTGCTGTCGGCGAACGAGACGCGGGCGGCCGACGCGATCGCCGCGAGGACGGTCGTGGCGACCTAGGCCACGACGGCAGAGGCGACTCCGTGCTTCCATACCGGCTGCCGCTCGGCCGCCGGGGTCGGCGCGCTGGGGGTCGTGCGGGTGGGGATCTGCGTGGTGGTGGACATGTCGAGCTCCGTTTCCTCGGCGGGGCGCCCGGTGCGACCCGCTCATGCCCCCTCCACGAACGACCGGGTACGGATCCGACAGGTCGCGAGAAGAAGTGTCCTTCGGGTCGATGCCCGGTGACGCAGCACCGCCAGGGGCAGGGCGCGAGTCCCGGCCGTGACGCCGGCGCAGCCAGTCCCATCGGCGACGCGCTGGACGTAGCCGCGGCTGTGCCTGCACACGAGCGTCCGGTGCTCTGCGACCCGGTGCTACTGCTACAGAGCGTCGAGCGGGCAGTTGGCCTCTGAGGAACCCGATCGCAAGGCCTTCTGTGGCAGGTTGTCGTATCGGCGGGATGCCGTTCGTGGTGGGAGTAGCAGGCGGTCATCGGGACCGCCCGGAACTGAGGAGAAGTGGGATGACGCACTACTTGTTGACCGTGCACGGCCCCGCAGAGATGGACGAGTACGGCAACTACGGCTCCAAGGAGGACATGAAGGAGGCGTTCGCCGCGACCGGCGCCTTCAATGACAAGCTTCACGCCGATGGCTACTGGGTCTTCGCCGGTGGGCTTCAGTCGGCATCGACCGCGACCGTCGTCGACGGCCAGGGTGAGACGCCGGTGATGACCGACGGCCCCTACCTCGAGACCAAGGAGGTCATCGGCGGTTTCTGGGTCATCGACGCGCCCGACCTCGACGTGGCGCTCAAGCTCGCGGCCCAGGGGTCCAAGGCGTGCCGGGGCAAGGTCGAGGTCCGTCCGTTCGACGGCCTCGCCTGAGCCGGCCCGAACGACGACTGATCGATGCAACGCGGAACGGCGGCCGCCGAGCGGGTCTTCCGCGAGGAGTACGGCCGCCTGATCGCCTCGCTCGTCCGCCGCTTCGGTGACATCGACATCGCAGAGGAGGCGGCGGGTGAGGCGCTCGTGGCCGCGCTGGAGAAGTGGCCGGAGTCCGGCGTACCTCCCAACCCCGGCGGCTGGCTCACCACCACTGCGGGCAACCGCGCGATCGACCGGATCCGCCGCGAGAAGCAGCGCGACGCGAAGCACCAGGCGGCCTTCATGTACCACGACGACACGCCCCACGAGCACACCGGACCGGTCGAGGACGACCGATTGCGGCTGCTGTTCACCTGCTGCCACTCGGCGCTCGCACCGGAGGCGCGGATCGCGCTGACGCTCCGCCTCCTCGGTGGGCTGACTGTGGCTGAGATCGCGCAGGCGTTCCTCGTGCCCGAGACCACCATGGCGCAGCGGATCACTCGGGCGAAGAAGAAGATCGCGGCAGCGAAGGTGCCCTACCGGGTGCCCGAGGCCGCCGACCTCCCCGAGCGGCTCGGCGGCGTGCTGGCGGTACTGTTCCTCGTCTTCAACGAGGGCTACCTCGCCACCGGCGACGGCGACCCGGTGCGCGCCGAGCTCACGGGCGAGGCCATCCGGCTGACACGGGTGCTCCGCCAGCTGCTCCCCGAGGAGCCGGAGGTGGCCGGTCTGCTCGGGCTGCTGCTGCTCACCGAGGCCCGGCGTGAGGCCCGCGTGCGGAATGGGCAGCTGGTCCCGCTCGGCGAGCAGGATCGCGCCGGCTGGGACCGCGGGCTGATCGCCGAGGGGCACGACCTGGTCCGCGAGTGCCTCGCGATCAACCGACCCGGCCGTTATCAGATACTCGCCGCGATCAACGCCGTCCACACCGACGCCGCCACCGCGTCGGACACGGACTGGTCGCAGGTGGTCGCACTGTACGACCAGCTGACCCGGCTCGACCCGTCGCCGATCGTCGCACTCAACCGCGCGGTCGCGGTCGCGGAGCTGGACGGCCCGAAGGTCGCCCTCACTCTGGTCGACCGGCTGCCGCTCACGGGCTACCACGCATGGCACGTCGCCCGCGCCGACATGCTCCGCAGGCTCGGCCGGACCGCCGAGGCGAAGGAGTCGTACGACGCCGCCATCGCCGCCACCCAGAACTCCGCCGAGCGCGCCTACCTGAGCAGGAAGCGCGGCGAGTTGGTCTGAGCGGTCTCACCACTCGGGCATGATGCCAACGGCGCCAGGCGTTGTCGCGCCGGCGACGATCCTGGCACTCGGAAGCTGCGCCGAACCCTCTCCATGGGGCGCAAGCGCTCGGCCCGACTTTGGCCCCCAGGTCCAGGTCGCGCATCCACATCCTGCCCAGCTGGGTTAGCCATCAGATCCAGAGATATACCTCCAATCTCTCCCCGTTTAACGGGGGAAATGAAACTGCGCTACGTGGCGCAGCGCGGTCCCGGATGAGGAAGCGGAAGGAGCCGATCCGGTCGCCGAGGTCCATGAGCAGGTTGCGGGCCTGCTGGGCGGTCCAGGAGCCGTCCGGGCTGGCCGTCACGCCCAGGACATGCACGTGCCGGGTCGCCACCTCCATGACAGACAGCACGTACAGGCGTTTGAGGAAGATCGTGTCCACGTGGAAGAAATCGCAGGCCAGCAAACCGCCAGCCTGAGTGCGCAGGAACGCCCGCCAGGAGGTGTCCACCTTCCGCGGGGCCGGTCTGCGCCGCTGGGCGCGCAGGATCGGCCGCACGGTAGCTTCGCTGAGCTGGTGACCGAGCCGGGAAAGCTCACCGTGTACTCTGCGGTACCCCCAGGCCGGGTTCTCCCGCGCCAGCGCAGCACTAAGTCGCGGATCTGCTGGCGGGTATCCGGGCGGCCTGGCCGGTTCGGATAGGTCCACTTGCGCTTGAGCAGGCGGCAGTGCCAGGCCAGCAGCGTGCCCGGTGTGACGAGCCGATGGGCGCGCAACGCGGCTGGCAGCAGCCGGGCCAGCGCCGCCAGGACCGCCCGGTCGGCCCAGTCCGGCTTAAGGCCGGGCAACCTGACGCCGGAGCACCGCGGCCTCATGACGGAGCACCATGATCTCCGCGTCCTTGGAAGCCTGGCTGCGGCCCAGCAGGAGCAGCCAGCCAAAGACCCGGATCGTGATCAGGTAGAGGAGGCGAAGAGGCACAAACCGCGATCCTGCCCCAACCTGCTCATCCGGCCAAACCGCAGGTCACAGCCCCGTGTCGAGTTCTGAAGCGGTACACGGCCGCCAGCAGCGCCGACCTGCGAATTGGCTGCTCAGCGACCACCGCGCGGCGCGTCAGCACCAACGGCACAGCGATCTACTTCCCGTCAAGGAGCCCTATCCCACACCCAGCTGTGATCTCGTGGTGACACGAGCAGAGCGCGTCAGTAATAGCGCGACCTGATACCACCGCCATTTCCGTCCGGCCAGTTCCCCCTATGAATCGGCCACCACGCTAGGCATATGGTGATTAACGCTGCCGCGAAGATCCCGAGACCTATTAGCATGATCATTTGCTCTCACCGGTCCACGTCCCTTGCACTAGGTCGCCG
The DNA here is from genome assembly GCA_963826515.1 of uncultured Actinomycetota bacterium. Classification (GTDB taxonomy): domain Bacteria; phylum Actinomycetota; class Actinomycetes; order Streptosporangiales; family Streptosporangiaceae; genus DATFVJ01. Next base: position 29,643 of record CAWGXI010000017.1, on the reverse strand, counting down.
GTCCTTCCATAGGCGGTCGTTGGGTAGTCGAGGTGTTATTGCCGGGTCGGAGTTGCAATGCCCGACACGCATGATCATCTGGGGGAACTTGGGCCACGGCCACCAAGGGGGACGCCTCTGCTTCCAGGGCGGATGCGAGGGCCTGCCGTTCGCGTTGGATGGTTCCAGCGGCTGCGTATAGAACGATGCCACTAAGTTGCAGCGGGTGGCCGTCAGCAGGACCCGCTGCAGGCCCTGCCCGGCGCGGAGCCAGTCGGTCGGTGTGTTGGTGTCCGTCGCAAGCACCAGCAGCCGCGTGTGCTTCTCGAATCGGTCTGGCACCTCCTCGCGCGGCGTCTCCCCGACAGGCCGGTGCCATTTGAACCCCAGATCACGGTAGGGAACACCAGGATCCAGCGGTGCGCCTGTTTCGTCGTGGTGGTGACGAAAATGTCGGCCATTCGTCGGCCGCGGGCCGAAGGCCCCGGGCGGAATCCCGAGGCCTTCGCGGAGCTTGGGCTCGTTCGTGTATTCCTCAAGTTCCCTCTGAAATTCGTACCCCCAAGATGTCGGGTCGTCGTTCTTTTCCTCGCGGTTGGCCTCCTCGATCTCGGCCAGCAGCGTGCGGGTCATACGCTGGTGCAACAGCCACAGATAGTCCCGTTCTTCCCAGGCCGCATGTTCAAGCTCGGCCACGATGTTCACGCCAACGACTTTTTTTTCGAATGGCTGACGGTTCGTGTGCCGCCACGGGATCGCCTCGTAGAGCCGCTGCGTGGTGACGGTCGGAGGATGCACACGGGCGGTCACGATCTCCACAGATGCGAGCAGGTCGGGATCACTTTTCTCGTCAGGCATCAGCCAGACCACGTGATCGTGCCCGGCGTCCCTCAGCGCCAGGCGGAAGTTGAACAGCGCCGCTCCGCAGCTGATGGCAAGCTCACGTCCGTCTGGATCAATATTGCGGAGCCAGCGGTCGCGCTGGGCGCGCAGGTTGATGCGATCGCCGGCGACGATTTCGAACAGCCAGGGCTGGGTGTTGAGCACAGACGGCGCGACCTTGGCCGCGTCGATTAATCGGTCAATATCGGCGACGGGATCGTACATGACACACCCCGTTCGACTACTGCATGTTACAACCTGACTACGCTTCAGGCTCGTGCCGCGGCCGCGGTCGCGACAGGGTCGTTGGTCCCCGGCGCCAGGGCCGCACGTCATTTCCTGGCCGTCTTCTGCTCCAATCCGCCCCCTTCTCCCGCCAGCGGAAGGCCAACAAACGATCAATGAGCTGCGTCCCTGCCTGGGTTTTTCCCGCTACCAGTCAACGCCGAGCGCTGGCCGCGTAGGCGAGGCGGGGTGCAAAACGTCTAGGGCATGTCAAGGTTCAACTGAAGCCGATCCGTCAAGGATCAAGTGGGGCCAAGCGGCCAAGCAACCCCCCTCAAGGCAACCCCTCTGGGCAAATAGGGTGTGTCTGCGTCTCTGCGGCGCGCATCGCATTGCTGATCGAGTTGAGCCGCCCGGCATTCGTCCCGCCGATCAGGGTCGCCGCTTGGACTTCGCTGCGTAGTCCGCGAACTGTTCCCTCTATCGCCGCTTATGCGGGCTGCGGCATCGGCGACGCGCTCGCACGGAGAATAGCCGGAGAAGTTTGGAAGCTCGGGGTATAGCCGCAGGTCAGGGCACGTATGGCAGATGTCTGTAAAACCGTCGGCTAAGCCTACGTTGGTTCGAACCCAACACCTGCCACTAGTGATAACACCAGTTCAGGGGCGCTTTGACGTCCCTGGCTCGTCTCTGGCCCCTGCAGCCAGATGCCACCAGAAGCCGCCCTATGCCGCTGGTCGTGGGATATACGTGGGATGGCTGACTGTCCATGTGAGCCCGTCAGGGTCATGGACCGGCCGCGCCGAGGGAGATGGTGTATGAGATGACCACCTCGAAATCTATTTCTATTTAAGCACCAATGGCCTCGATTGTCACGCTGGTATCATTAGTTTCGGGCTGTTTTCCGTCGCAGAACAACTCCAGCGAGCGGTCAACCGCCACCGGGGACTGCGCCCCGCCGGTCTCCTCAAAGATCGACACCATTCCCTCGGTAGCCGCCGCACCTCACTGGCTCGCATCCGGTTTCTTTCAAACACATATCAAAACCGCGAATGCACGCATGCGGCCGGCCAGGAACTGCCGAACCGGCTCGTTCAACGGCTCGCACCGCAGGGTTGGGCTAACCGCAGGGCTGGGCTAAGCGTGCGCAGGAGCGGCGACCAGACCCGGGTCATCCCTGTCACCGGCCGCTGATCAAGCCGCGTGTTTTCAACGAAGACAGGCACCGAGGACCCGGCGTGTGACATCCGTCGCTTCCCAGTGTCCGCCAGGGCCGCGAACTGACGGCCGGTCCTGCCTACAACTGGCCTACAAATGATCAACGGCCTGATCGTCAGCTCTCACGATCAGGCCGTCTACCTGCGGTTTCTCGTCGGGACGGCGGGATTTGAACCCGCGACCCCTTGACCCCCAGCCATGCATCCGTATCTCCGCCACCAGGTCACCTCCATGTTCCCGCAGGTGACGCCACGCACAGGTGAGCAGAATAGAGTCGTAGCTCCGCCGAGGTCGACGTCGGTGATGCCGGGGAAAGCGATGCGCAGGGGGGTGCCGGTGGCGTGGGCGAGGCGGGCGAGCATGTCGATGGTGGGCAGGCTGCCGCCGCTTTCGATGCGGGCGATGGAGGATTGGGTGGTGCCCATGCGCCGCGCTAGCTCGGTCTGGGTCAGCCGGGCCCGGGTGCGCAGGGTGTAGACGAGTTCGGCGAGCTGTCCGGCCAGCGTGGGGGCGGCGGCGTAGGCGCGGTCATATTCCTCGCGGTCCTCCGGGGGGGTACTTGGCCCGGAGTTCGTTCAGGGTGATGCCCGCCATCAGTGCCTCCTGGTTTCCTGATCGGCCCGCAGGGCTTTCCTGGCCCTGGCTACTTCCCGCCGCTCGGCCTGCCGCTGCTTGCGGAAGGTCGTCAGCGTGATGGCCTGCCGCGGCACGTCGAGGTAGTTACCCGGCGGGCCGTCCCCTCGCAGGTCAACCGCAGCTCGAACAGGTCGCCGCCGAGCGGCCTGGCGTGTGGCATCCGCAGCGCGGGGCGTTGTTCGGCGAGCCGGTCGAATGCGCGGTCGGCTGCGGCTTTGTCCTTGCTCTTGAGCGTGGCATACCAGCTTTCGACCTCCGTGGAGATCTCCACGGCCCAGTGGTGTTCGTCCACCGGCCGAGTATCGCACGCACACTATATCGCGTTCGCGCGATATCCTCAGGTGTCCTCGGTGGGCGATCGGGGCGGGTCCCGGCATGGTCTGAAGGTGTGGCGCCGGTCGGCGGTGCTGGGAACGAAGTGGGAAGGCCCTCGCCTGCGCCGACGCCGCTTACGCCTCCCGCCGCCGTGACCTCGGCGATTCCTCCGACGGCCCTGTCATGCCCTGGGGCCACCCCGGCTTCGTGCTCGCCGCCGCGGTACGTCGCGGCATCCTCACCGCCGCCCAGGCCGAGCGGCCACGGGATGACCGCGGCCGTGGCGATCGCGTGGCGGTAAGTGTTCTGTCAGCGGGGCTGGTTGCACGCTCGTCGGCTGCCAGCACAGACCCGGCTTCGCGGGGCCGCAGCCGACCCCTTACCGCCTGGCGAACAAGATCAGGAGGTCTTGCCGAGTATGCCAGGTCCGAATCGGTCGCATGGTCGCGACAAGCGCCAGTTTCTCGGCGTCGAGCGCGTGGTGGGCCTCGGGTAGCCGAGGGCCGTTGTCGCTGATGACCCACACACGGCTGGCGGTGGCGAAGCGGTCGCGGAGTCTGGCCGCGCTGACTTCCGTCCCGTTGAGCGTCGCGGAGGAGACCGGTGAAGCGGCCAGAGCTATGTCGCGCAGTTCATGGAACGGGCGTGGATAACCCTGGCTCACGGTCCGCGAATTGGCAGTGATGTAGAGCACGGCGTCGCCTGGGCGAGCATACACACGCACGATCTTGGACACTTCGCGCAGGTTGTCGGGCCTGGACGACGGCGTGCGGACGGCTTTCTGCGGTGCCACGGACGCGGCAGCGATGAAAACCAGGGTGGCCAGTGAGGGCAGCCAGGCCACGGCGGTCACGGCGGGCCTCCACGCCAGTCCCGCGGTGCCACGCGCGGTGAGCCCGGCAATCCAGGTGAGCCCGCTCGCCGCGAGCAGCGCCACAGCCGGCAGGCAGAACACCACGTACCTGAAGTCGTAGAGCGGGTGGACCTGTGAGCCAGCCAGCAGGATCACCGGGGGGAGCACGAGCCATGGAACGGCAACGTCGGCGCTGGTCAGTGAGCGGTCGTCGCGGCCAGCGATGACCGCGGCGGTCACCGACAAGGCGCCAAGGGCCGCGATCGGCGCGATCAATGCCGTCGAACCAGCGAGCATCGTCACAAGGGAACCCACCTGCGGCCAGCCGGGTCGCACCAGCCAGCTGGTCTGACCGCGCTGAACGTACGCGGCAGCGACGACCGGAGTCAGCAGCACCGCCCCCGCGATCACCGCCACCACCCACCATCCGGCGCCTGACCCGGTGCCTGCCTGCATTGAGGCGGACGCTGACGCGGGCGCACTGGCGCCGGGGACTACCGCGGCTCCGGGTGCGCGGCCATCTCCTGCCTCCGGCGGAGCGGCTCGGGTGGGGGCCGCCAATGCGGGGTCTTCCCGCTGAATACGGGCGGCGCGTGCCCGCCTCGCTGCCGCGATCAGGATCGTCACGCCGTGCGCGGGCACGATGGTTAGCGCAAGCAGGTTGAACAAACCCGCCAGTGCGATGGCCACGCCGTAGCCCACCCACCAGCGGCGACGTCGCTCCTGGAGAGCGCGCACGAGCAGGTACGTCGCGATCACCGCCAGCGCGGTCACCGTCGCGTACGACCTGGCTTCCTGTGCGTACCTGGTCGCCCAGGGCGCCACCGCGTAGAGCAGCCCGGCGAGCAGCCCGGACGCGCGCGGCCACGGCGTGCCGCCCGCAGCCGCGAGCCGCACGCCGAGCACCGCGATGAAGCCAGCGGCTACGGCAGTGGCTGCCACCGACGGCAACCGGATCACGGTCGCTGACCTGCCGAACAGGGCGATGACGACGTGCATGCACATGTAGTAGGCGCCGTGTACCGCGTCGACGTGCCTGAGCAGCGCCACGATCTGCCCAGGTGATCGGCTGGCGGCTTCAAGCGTGTACGCCTCGTCCCGCCATAGCGACGGGCGCGCGATTCCGTAGCGGCCGACGGCGAACGCAATGATCGCCGGCAGCACCGGCACGAACCAGGACCGCGAACCCCCTCCTGCTCCGGTTGGCGGGGGTGCGCTTGCGGCCGGTTTGCCCGCGGTTGGCTGCCTGTCGCCCCCGGCGATCGCACGCCGACCACGCAGCGGAGCTTCCGAACCGGGCAAGGCGGACTCCCTTGTGACGTGCGACCCCAGCGTGGCGGCATTAGCTGAAATCCCGCCAGTCTAGGGCAACACGGCCGTCATCGGACGCGGCCTCGGCTGGGCAGACCCGGGGGCTAGCCAGGGGTGGTGAGCATCAAGGATCTGGGACCGCCTGGCACGAACTGCCGCTGGCAGTCTGCCCTTATTGACGGTGCGGGCGAATCGCATGCAGATCCTTGGACGGGGCATATGCCCAGGTCAGCCCCGGCTGCAGGAGCAATAACCGGCTTCCCGGCATGTGGCCACAGGAGAACGGCCCTGGGCGTTCAAAGGCTTGCGTTAGGTACTGTCCCTTTCGAGCGTACGCTACTGCCCGTCAGCACACCGCGCCAAGGAGTCTCACGGGCGTCAACCGTATAGCCCCCCCGGCCGAGTCCGGCGCGGCGCCCGCGGGGCAGGACAAGGCTGGTCGCTCCGCGGGCCGCCGCTGGCCCCGCCAGATCGCACGCCGGTCCGCCGTGCTCCTGACCAGGGTGCGGCCGTCGTGGCGGCTGCGGCTCGCGACGTACCTCGCCTGCCAGGTGATCTTCTTGTTCTGGTGGGCGGCGTTCTACCCGGGGCTGATGAACGCCGACTCGATCAACTTCGTCCTGCGCGCGACCACGGGGCCGCGGGTGAACAACGCCTCAGTCCTTTACGACTCGCTCGTGTGGGTCAGCCTGCGCACGACTGGTGATCTGCGCGGCTGGCAGCAGCCGGGCCAGCGCCGCCAGGACCGCCCGGTCGGCCCAGTCCGGCTTCGGCCGGGCGACCTGACGCCGGAGCACCGCGACCTCATGACGGAGCACCATGATCTCCGCATTCCTGGAAGCCTGGCTGCGGCCCAGCAGGAGCAGCCGCCAAAGACCCGGATCATGATCAGGTAGAGGAGGCGAAGAGACACAAACCGCGATCCTGCCCCAACCTGCTCATCCGGCCAAACCGCAGGTCACAGCCCCCGTGTCGAGTTCTGAACCGGTACAGGCGGTGCCAGGCCAGCAGCGTGCCCGGTGTGACGAGCCGATGGGCGCGCAACGCGGCTGGCCGCAGCCGGGCCAGCGCCGCCAGGACCGCCCGGTCGGCCCAGTCCGGCTTCGGCCGGGCGACCTGACGCCGGAGCACCGCGACCTCATGACCGAGCACCATGATCTCCGCGTCCTTGGAAGCCTGGCTGCGGCCCAGCAGGAGCAGCCAGCCAAAGACCCGGATCGTGATCAGGTAGAGGAGGCAAAGAGTCACAAACCGCGATCCTGCCCCAACCTGCTCATCCGGCCAAACCGCAGGTCACAGCCCCCGTGTCGAGTTCTGAAGCGGGACATGCACTTGACACGGCCCCGCTCCTTCAGGGATGAATGGACACGCCGTGACCGCAGGTATAGACGGTCTTCCCCTTATTTAGACCGCCGGCTACCCGGCGGCCTAGGACATGCCCAACGGCTGCCGCGGCCGATTCTCGCCCAGCGTAATGGTGGTCCAGGCACCGATGTGGATCTGGTCCCCGTCGCCCACTGGCACGTCGACATTGGCCTCGATGGGTTCCGGCGCGTCGTTGATGAACGTTCCGTTGGTGGAGCCCGGGTCGACCAGATGCCAGCCACCGTCTGGCTGGGCGATGAGCACGGCGTGCAGATGGGAGATTCCGGGATCGAGCGGCGGACCGGTGAGGTCGATCTCCGGGTTCAGCCCCCGCGACGCGCTCCGGCGGCCGATCCGGATCTGCTCGCCGGCCAGCGGGAAGCTGCGGTCCGGGCAGTACGGCGGGAACGCGACGGCCGCGGCGTCCGGCCCGTTGCGGGCGTTGACGGCGTCGTAGTGGGCCCGGTCGGCCGCGGCCATGGCCGTCCAGCCCACGGGCGGCGTTGGCGTTGGCTCGCTTGGCGCCGCGTGGCTGGCGCCCACAGCGCCGGTGGTGAAGTCATGGCCACAGCTCTCGCAGAACCGCCCGGTGCGGGCGGCCCCGCAGTCCGGGCACGGCTCGGACGGCGGGGTCTCTCGCTGTGCCTTTGGTGGCTCATGTGGCGGCGGCGCGGCCGCCGCGCCATCCATCCGAGCGCCGCACACGTCGCAGTAGTCGCTGGTGGCCGAGTCGTGCCCGGCCGGGCAGGTGGCCATTACTTGCGCACGCGGACGGTCTTGGTGGATCGGGTATCGAGCGCCATCTCGTCGGCCTGCTCCACGTTGGCCTTCAGCCGGACGGTGCCGGTCGCCGGATCGATCACGTCGACCACCTTGTCCAGCAGGTCCGTGATCTGGTTGTTGCCTGACTCGGCAGCTAGCGACACCGCGCGGCCAAGCTTTGCGGTGGCAACGTCGAGATCACCGGCCTTGCGTGCCTCGAGGCCATCCTGGATGGCCTGTGCGAGCTCCGCTTGCCCGGTGTAGTGGGCGACGTTCGGGTTGATTCGGGTCGACAGCGCCGTGTCGTCGGTCCAGACCGCACGGATGAGCCCTTGGGCCAGCACCTGGGCGGTGCCATCCGCCGCCTGCAGCACCACGCTGGCCCGCGCGGCCAGCATCTCATCGCCGATGGCGCCTGCCTTCACGCCGACGCAGGTGTGGTAGTCGCGGCTCTCATCGCCCCAGGCGCCGAGCGGATAGTCCCCGGACTGCGTGCCGCTGGCGGTGCGCATCGCCGTCAGGTCCTCAACGGCCGGAGCCACCTGCTTGACGAAGCGCACCGTGGCGCCCTGCGGGGTCCACAGCCGCAGGGCGACGCCGACCAGGGCCTTGGCCATGGCAGCTTCGGCCATCGCGCGGAAGTCGGCCTCGAGGCCGCCCGGGTCTGCCACGATATCGACGGTGCCGAGCATCGCGGAGGCAATTTTGCGCAGCTCGCTCACCACCCAGTTCGTGCCGACACCGCGGCAGTCGCAGGTGAAGTTCCCCGCGCAGGCCGTCAGGGCGGCGTCGAGTTGCTCCGGTGTCTCGTGCTCATTCTTGCCGTCGGTCAGCAATATCACGTGCCGGATCGCGTTGGGGTGACCGCCGAAGAGGCGGTTCGCGAGGGTCAGCCACTTCCCAATCGCGGTGCCGCCGATTGGCTCCAGCCCGGCCACGGCCGCCTTCGCTTCGGCCCTGCTGCGCTCGGTAGCGGGAACGAGCCGCTCGCCGGACGGGTACACCAGCTCCGCCTTGTGGGAGCCGGCCACCACAGCGAACGCCACACCGTCGCGCAGCGTGTCGATGGCCGCCGCCGTTGCCTGCCGGGCTGCGGAAATCTTGGTGGGCGGATGCAGCATGGATCCCGAGGTGTCGACCACGATTACCTCGGCGGCCTCTACCGTCGGCTGGCCGGCGGCGGCTTCCGGGTCACCGCCCTTCGAGGTGACCGTGAGGATGGCGTTCACCTCAGTGGCGCCATACGGGAGGTACTCGTTCTGGTAGACGTCGACGGCGAAGCCGGGCTGAGTGGTCATGGGGTGTTGCTCCGGGCTAGAGGCGGGCAAGGGATCAGCGCCACTGTGACGTTGTCGTGGCCGCCGGCGTCGAGGGCGCGCCGCACGAGCGTGCGGGCTGCCGCCAAAGGCGCGTCAGCGGCGCCCGGCACCGCGCCGGACAGCTCGCCGGCACCGGGCAGGTAGTTCCATAGGCCGTCGCTGCACACCAGGACTGCGCCCGGCCCGTCCGGCGTGAGGGTCACCACCTGGGGGTCGGTGGTTCCGCCGTCCGCGCCGAGCCAGCGGGTCAGGACATGAGCCCCTTCGCCCGCATACGCCTCGGCCTGGCTCAGCTGCGCTGCCGCCACCAGCGCGCCCGCCACGTTGTCGTCCTTTGTGAGCTGAGCGGGGTGGGCAGCGAGCCAGTAGACGCGGCTGTCACCGACCCAGCCGACAGTGACCGACTTCTCGGTCACCACTGCCGACACAAGCGTGCAGGACGGCTCGGTCCCCGCTGCGGCGAGCGCGGTGACCGCGGCGCCCGCCCGCGCGGTGGCTGCGGTGGTGGCCTCTTCCGCTGCAGCGCCGGAGCGGACCGCGTCGATCAGCGAGGCGGCCGCTGCTTCGGCAGCGGCCTGCGACGCGTCGGCGGCGCGCGGCGTGGACGATACCCCGTCGCAGACGACCACGACGACCACCGGCGTACCACCGGGTTCCTGGGCGGTGGCGATGACCAACGCGTCCTCGTTGCGGTGATGGTGGTGGCCCTTGTCCGTCACCCCGGCTGCGAGACCCACGTCGAGTTCCGCATGGTCCCGGCCACGCGGCTGACGATGCCCGCACCGCTCGCAGTAGCCGTCCTGGCTGATCTCGGCAGCGCCGCAGGACGCGCATCGCGGCGCGGTGGCGGCATCGCCGGGGGCAGCGCGGCCGGCGATCGCGATGACCGCTGGGTGCAGCTCGGCGCCGCAGGACTCGCAGTACCGGTCGGCGGCGGCAACCGGGGCGGCGCAGGCCGGGCAGGACGTGGACTCCGTCATGAGTTTAGAGCACCGTCCTCGGCCGGACGCTGTTTGCCCTGTCCACCAAGGCTATGCGCTCGCCGGCGCCGTCGGTGAGGTGGGCGAGGGTGCGGTACGCGCGTTCCAGGCCGAAGCGCAGCTGCCGCTCGGTCATTTCACAGCCGAGAACCTTGCGGTGGCGGCCTGTGGCGCTGGCCAGGGGGGACGACCCCCCGGACCCGCCGGCGGTGCCGGCCGGGCGCCCGTCGGCGTGGCCTGCGAGCACCCAGCCGAGCGCGGCCTCCAGCACCTCGGCGGCGAACAGCTCGTGGCGCCGCGGATCGAGCCCGAGGCTTTCCAGTCGCGAGCCTGCCTCGATCGCGTCCTCGGGATCGAACTCGCCGGCCGCCCGGCCGCGGATGCGGGCGGCTACCGAGGCGGCCTGGGCGCTGATGTGGTAGCTGGAGGTGGCAGGCACAGAATCGAGTACTGTCGCCGCTCCCGTGCGGTCGCCTTGGGCAAGCCGGGCCCGGGCCAGGCCGAACGCCGCGCTGACATACCCGTGGTCGGTGCCCCAGACCAGCTCGTAGCAGCGGGCGGCCGCCGCTGGGTCGCCGGCCTGCTCGGCGCTGAAGGCCACGGCGAGCTTCGGGGCAGCCTCGCCGGGGAGCAGCCGGTACAGGTCGTCGAACACGGCCAGGGCAGCGTCCGGCCGACCGAGCGCGAGGTGCGCAAGCCCGCGGAGCCAGTCCACCCGCCAATCCGGTTCGCCACTGTTGGGGACCGGGCCGGACGCGCTTGGATCCAGCGTCCCCTCCGGGGGACCGGCCCCCGCGCGCCGGGTCAGGTCGTCCAGTAGCTGGCTCGCGCCCTCGTACAGCCCGAGCTCGATCCTGGCCCGGGCCAGCCGCAGCTGCACCTCCGTCGAGTTCACTGGGGCGGCGGCGAGGGCGGCGACCACCTCCGCGGGCGCGGCTCCGCTAAGACCTGCCAGGAACCCGGCCGACGGGTCGGCGCCGTCGGCCAGCGGGACGGGCAGCGCCATGGCGGCCGGGGCCGGATCCGGCCTGGCCAAGACCACAACAGCCTCGCCGTCTCGCCGGACCGTCAGGTCGGCGCCGACGGCGCGCACCTCTGGCCCGAACAGTGCGGACGCCGCGGGGCGAGGGGTGCCATCCGCTAGCGCCAGGACTTCCCGCAGCACTCCGGTGAGCTGCTGCGCCATCTCCGCGGCGGAGCCGAAGCGGCGCGCCGGGTCGGTGTCAGTCGCGCGGCGCAGGAACCGGTCGTAAGACTCATACCGGGCAAGCAGCGGGACCTGGTCACGCTCGGGCAGGCGGTCTTTGTACGTGCTGGTGTAGCCGGTGAAGTCGAAGGTGAGCACGGCGAGGGTGCGGGCCACGGTGTAGAGGTCGGAGCTGACCGAGGGCCCGTCGGTGGCGATCTCCGGTGCCTGGTAGCCGGCCGTGCCGTAGATCGGGCTCTCGTCGTCGTCGACCTGGCGGACACCGCCGAGATCGATGAGTTTGAGCAGTTCCTCGGACTGGATAACGTTGTCGGGTTTGAAGTCGCAGTAGAGGAGACCGTGATCGTGCAGATAGCCGAATGCCCGGAGCACTTCCAGCATGTAGGCGATCGCCTGCCCGAGCGGGAGCGGGTCAGCGCGGCCGTCCGGCCGGCGCCGGGCCAGCATCAGCTCTTTCAGGGACTGCCCGCCGACATACTCCATGACGATGTAGCCGACTGGCGCGCCGGTACGGGGGTCGGGGTGCTGGACAAAGTTGTAGATCTTGATGATGTTCGGGTGCTCCACCGTGGCGAGAAACTGCCGCTCAGCGGCGGCCGCTGCCATTGCGTCGGCGTCACCGGTGTTGAGCAGGCCCTTCAGCACGACCCAGCGGTCGCTGACGTTCCGGTCGCGGGCCAGATAGATCCACCCCAGGCCGCCATGCGCCAGGCAGCCGAGCACCTCGTACTGTCCCGCAACGAGGTCGTTCGGTGCTAGTTTCGGCACGAAGGAATACGCGGTTCCACAGTGACGGCAGAAGCCCTCGGCTCGGGCAGGGCGGCCGTCGTGGCTGCGCCCGACCGGCTGGCCGCACTTGCTGCAGAACCGCTTTGACTCGGCCACCTCGGGATTCCGCAGGATCGCGGCGGCGGGATCGCGGTACGGGACCGGCGGTACTTCGACGAGGCCGATGCCGAGCATCCCGCGGGAGCTTCGGCCCGTAGTCGGGCCGGTCCGGGAGCCGGTCCTGCCTGACACGCTGCGGGCACCGGAGGCACCAGAAGAAGCAGGGTGCCCGGATGTGCCCGGCGCCGATTCGCCCGGGCCGGATGTATCGGGACCCGCCACCGGGGCCATGCCACAGACGTTGCAATAACCGTCCTCAATCGTGCCCGAACAGCCTGGGCGGGTACATGCGCTCATCGGCCCGACATGCCCTCCCGGGAGGTATGGGGGGTTGCCCCCCCGGGCTGACGCTGTCGTGCGAGGCCGTTGATCGCGGCCTGGTACCGAGCGGCCGCCGCGTCGGCCTGCTCCAGGTCGCAGGGCGCAGTCCACAGCAGGTCGCGGGCCCGCTGAGATAGCGCGGCGAGCCCAAGATCCTCACCGTGGCCGAGCCGGGCCGCCTTCGCCTGATACGCGCCGAGGAGCCCGCGCAGCTCATCTCGCCGACGCAGCGGCGCGCCGATCTCATCCCGGACGGCGTGCGCCTCCTCCAGCGCGGCGGTCGCGTCCCGCTCAAGCCGTGCGGCGGCCGCGCCCAGCGCTGTCCAGCGTCCGAGCCGGGACAGCTCCGCCAGTTCCGCGAATCGGCTGCGCAGCACCGCGGTCCGCGCAGGGATGGCTGGCGTGGCTGGCGAGGCAATCTTCTCCCCGACCAGCTCCTGTGCCCGGCGGGCCTCGGCGCAGGCCGCCTCTGTGCTGTCGATCAGTGCTTCCAGCCGTTTGGACTGCTTACCGAAGTCAGCCCGAATGCTGACGGCTCGTTCCAGCTCAGGCCGCAGCGTCGTGAGCTCAGCGGCGGCTCGCTCGAGCCGCCCGGTGTCCGCTGCGCCGCCGCTCCACAGCGAGAGGGGATCGCTCCTAACCATCCGGCGGACCGCGGCGATTTCCTGGCTGATCCTGGTCACGGCCAGCGCAGCCAGACTGCCCCCGGGCTCTTCGCCCAGCGACCGGATGAGGCGGTCAGCGGTGCGCCACGCGTCCTCAGCCGGGGTGAGCCGTTCCATCACGGCCGACCAGGCGTTATCGGTGTCGGCGAGAATCTGGGCAGCCGCCGTGTAGGCCGTGTTCATCCGCTCGACCAGGGCGTCCAGAGTGAGGCGTTCGGTGAGCCGCTCCGGCCCGAGCAAGCCGCGGCGCTCTAGCGGGACTTCCGCCCCGGTCAGCACGGCCGCGGCGCCGGTGAGCACGCCGGTCAGCTCGCTGAGGTCCGCCTGCGACGGTCGGGCGTGCCGGGCCCGGAGCGCGGCCGCCGATTCGAGGGTGCGCTTGTACGTGTCGAACTGCTGCCACAGTGCGGAGATAAGGGCCTGCGCTTCGGTCCAGCGCTGCAGCGTCACGCCAGTCAGCTCGGCGCCCTTGAGGAAGCGGTAGCCAGGGTGATCGTCCAGGGCCAGCAGCGCGGCGGAGATGGCGTCCTGCTCAGCCTGCAGCCGGTCAAGCGCCCGGTCAACCTCCTCGCGGCTCATCACAGGGCCGCCTGCCCCCGCTCCGCTCATTGCCACCCCGTCAGGGTCGCCCAAGCTTCCGCCACCGCGAAAACCATTCCGAATCCTACAGACTAGCCCGGATAACGGTGGTCAGCCGCAGCCCTCGAACTGGGGCACGTGGGTGTCGAGCTGCAGCTTGGTCTTGCCGAACCACTTCCGCAGCAGGGCGGCCGCGGTGCCGTCCAGATACATCGCGCTGACAGCTCTGTTGACGGCCTCGCAGCCGCTCAGGTCGCCCTTGTTGATGCCAATGCCGTACCGCTCGTCGGAGAAAGGCGCATTCACGATACGGACCGCCGGGCCGTCGCGGGCGGCGAAACCAGCCAGAATCAGGTCATCGGTGGAGACGGCGTCGAGCCTTCCGTCCACCAGCGTGGCGACGCAGTCGCTATAGGAAGCGGCCGGCACCAATTTCGCCGCGATGTTCAGCTCCTGCGTGACACGCTTCCAAGAGTTGGAGCCAGCGGCCGCGCACAGCCGCTTTCCCCTGAGGTCGTGCACACTGCGGATTGCGGTGTCGCCGCCGCGGACCATGGTGTCCTGGTGGGCCACGTAGTACGGCCCGCCGAAGGTGACCTTCGTCTCGCGCTCTGGGGTGATCGAATAGGTCGCGAACACCATATCCACCGAGCCGTCCTCCAGCACCTTCTCCCGGGTCGCCGAGGTCACCGGCACGAAGGTGATGTGATCCGGGTGAACGCCCAGCTTGGCCGCGACGTACCGGGCGACGTCGACGTCGAAGCCCGCGAACCTGCCGTCCGGCAGCCGTAATCCGAGCCCGGGCTGGTCAGCCTTCACCCCGATCCGCAGTGTCTGCTTGCCCACGATAGACGGCCCGCCGGCCGCGCACGCGGCCGGTGACAGAGCGAGAGCGACGGCCACCGCCGCGGCCGCGCCGGCCCGGCCGCGCGCCCTGGCGCGCTCCCGCTTCACCGGTACTCCGCCAGCCGTGCCCGGACGCCGGCGAGGACGAGAATGGCGGCGCCAAGGGCGGTGAGCGGTAGCAGACCCGCCCAGTTCCCGAGGATGGACCGCCCGAGCTCCCGGTCGCCGGTGCGGATCGCCTTTTCGAAGGTCCCGCGGTGCAGGCCGATGAGGGAGACGAGCGCCTGATCGTATTGATCGAAGTCGTAGCTGGAGTTACCCGCCGCGCGGCCGGAGAGGAGCGTGGTCGCTTGCCGGTTATTCCCCGCCCCGGCGAGCTGCCGGATGCGCTGGTCGTCGGTCTGGAACTGCTGGAAGCGCGATAGGACGGCGGTGACGGCGGGACCAGGATGTGCGCGTGCCTCGTCCCCGTAGAACCCGAGAAAGCTCACCGCGCGCGGGTTCGCGTGATATGCGTTCATGGCGGTGCCGAGCCCGGCGTAGTACTCGCCGAGATTCCCCGAAGGAACGTAGAGGACGGTCTGCGAGTTGTCCAGGTAGGCCAGTGAGTACGTATCGGCCCGTCCCGGGTCGAGCAGAAAGCGGCTCTCGTCGGCGTGCAGGCTGTTACTGATCGCACGGGCCCGGGACGTCGTGAGGATCGAATCGAACCCGCCGGCCTTGGCGGCTTGCAGGTGCGCTGCCTCACCGGACAGCAGGCGGACCGCCGATACGGAGAGCACGATCAGCCCGAGCGTCGCGAGCGCCAGCGCGGGGTTCAGCAGCCGCCGGAAGTGTGCAGCAACGAAGGACTGCAGGCCAGCGAGAGCCGCGATCACGGCGAGGCCTGCGAGTGCCACCCAGAGCCGGCTGGACAGCACCGCGGAGCGTTTCGCCTCATACGCCTCGCGGACCGTGGCACCGCCCTCGAGGGTGAGGTTGTATGCCTGCGGGAGCAGTTCCAGCTTCATCAGTTCTGTTGTCTGGCGGTATACGGCGATGACATTGCCCGGCGGCGGGCCGGCTGGGTGATTCGCCTGCTCGTCGAGAACCATCGCCTGGCTGGCGAGCCGCTCGTACTGCCCGAGCCCATCCAGGATCGAGCGCACTGTTGCCTGGTCGGCGGGGTCGCCGGCGGAGAGCTCCGCGGCCTGCATCGCGGCGCGGTCGGCCGTGGCGCGGTCCTGGGTGTAGCGATTGAGCGCCTGCTGGCGGCTGGTGCCCAGGCTGTGCTCGCGGCCGGTGAGCAGGATGCCGGCCACCTGGGAGTCCATGTCGCTCAGGGCGAAGTACAGATCGCCCGTGGCGAGAACCTGTGGGCCAGCGTCGTGCCCGATGACGCGCAGCCCGTCCCGTGCGTTTCCAATGGCGATGTTGGCGACGACATAGAACCCGGCGATCGCGAGCACGGCGGCGGCGGCGAGTGCGCGGATGCGCCGCGGTGTGGCCCGCAGCTCCAGTCGGCGGAGGCGGGTGGCCGGCCGCCACCTGTGCGGTCCCTGGGGCCGGGCCGGGGGTTTAGCCGTGGCGAGCACGCTTAAGTGTCAACCGTGATGTTCGGCTTCACAAGGGCTCGCCCCTTGTCCCAGCGGGACGGGCGCGCGCTGTTCCTGGCACGCAGGGACGAGCTGCTGCAGCAGGCCGCCAGCAAGCTGCACCAAGTCGCGCCCGCACTCGACACCGGGCTCGTGAAGCCGTCAGCCGACGAGCACGGCAAGCAGATCGTCCTCGCCAGCGTGCAGACGTTGTCCCGCCCGGAGAGGCTCGCGAGGGTCACCGCCGACTTCACCACCGTGATCTGCGATGAAGCCCACAGAGGGACGGCAGGCGCCTGGCAGGCAGTGCTGGCCGGGCTCGGCTGCTTCTCCGACAACGGGCCGCTGACCGTGGGGATTACCGCCACCGCCGAGCGCACGGACGGTGCCGCCCTCGGCTCCGTCTGCCAGGAGATCGTGTACCAGCGCGGGATCTTGCAAATGATCAGCGAAGGTTATCTGTGCGACGTGCGCGCTTGTCCCTGGAGCGGGCGGCGGGGGAGTCATCGGAAGTTCGTTCTGCCGTTGCCTGGACCGCAAAGCGCCTGATCGTCGTATCTCACCCCGATAGCACCAACCGAATGGGAACGGCCCCAACCGCACTGTCCGGCTCGTCACTGCCTGCCGCTCGGCAAGCCGGTGCGGGAGGCACTCGCCGCGGGCATCCCACTCGGCCGTCTGATTAGCTTCGTCATGGGGGTATTCATCTGACCGGACTAAGCTGAGGGCGTGGCCATGCTGTGCCGCTCGAAAACAGGATTTCGGCTGGTGACTTGCGGGGTTTCGGGGGTCAGGCGGCGGGCGTGTATTCGTTGATCAGGCCGTTGAGAACGGACCTTCGGCGGATCCGTTCGGTGTCGAGGTCGGTCAGGTGGCGCGGGGACTGTCACGATCGTCGTCGGGGACGTGCTGCGCGATGCGTCCCGATCCGGCGGCTCCGCCGTGGGCTCAGTCGATGGGAGGTAGGTCCTTTAGGGGGAGTCGCTGGCGCAGTGCGGGCATCTCTGGACCCGCTAGCGCGGGCAGGCCAAGGCCGGCCCCAAAGGCGCGCGGCGCCTGTCAAAACCATTCAAGATCCCTACATCGGAAGTCTCCACGGTTTGAGGGGATTGCCACCAGACCCAGGTGAGCTGCTCCGGCAGACCGGCGCCAACATCCTGATCCACCATGCTGACGCCGCGGTGCCAGGGATCCGCAGCGATGTCGCCGACCTGCTGCTGCATGCGGGCTGGGCAAACGTGCGGCCACCTCCGAAGCTGGGCAGGGCGTCTACGTTCGCGGCCGGGACGAGCGCACCGTGACCGTCCCGCCTCTCCGGCCCAAGGGCGCGAACAACCTCCAGCAGGTGCTGGCGCTCGCCCCTCACCATTTATGGGGGATTGGTGCAGGCGCTTGTTGGCTGAGCAGGCCAAGAGAGACGATGCACGGCCAGGCAAGGGAGGGACTAATGGCGGTAGCCGTTGGCAAGACCAACGCAACAAGCTGATAAGTGGACTCACACTGCACGAGGCAGCGGAGCGATCGGTCAGGAGCAGGGGATCAGGATGAGATTCGTCCATCTCGGCCCGTTCTCGGTGAGCACCAGTACCCGGCGCAGGCCTGCTCCGCAGAACGTGCCCGGGCGGCAGTCAGCCAGACAGCGCCGGAAAGCCGAAGAGGCCGGGCAGGAAGCGTGGCTGCACAGCACGGGACCAGGCAGCCCCAGGAACATCAGCGGGCCAGTGGGGAACTACAAGCTCACCGAGAACGAAGGCGTCTCGTTCACTATCCAGGGTATGGGCCGCAGCCTCGACGTCATGATGCCCGACGACCCGCCCGAGCAATTCCTGACGCTTCACAACGGCGACGTGGTGCGAGTCATCCTGAACGATGCGCTGACCGCCATCGAGGACTTCGAGCTGTGGTACTACCCGGACGGGTCGAAGCCAAAGGAACCGTGACCCTGACGCACACCCGTTGGGTTCTTTACCGTGGTGGCCAGCACCACTGCGCGCTACCTCGCCCGCCATATATTACAGTCATTGTTTCGCGTTAGGTAGCGATATGAACGCTGTAAGTAGTCGATGGGCTGGCGACGCCACGGCCAACCGTGACGTTGAGTGACTGCTCTCCGGGAACCCTGGCTCTTGCCTGACGTGACCGGGAACTACAGGCGTGTAACTTGAGGCGGCCGTGACGCGTTGGCTGCTTTGTGACAAACAACAACGACGGCACGGCCGCGTGGGCCAGCATAGAGGATGTCGGGGCGTCCGCCGCGAGTGTGGACGGGCAGGTCAGGGTGGTTCTGGGCCGGGTGATGGCGCAGCGCCGCAGTATCGGGACGGCCTTCCGCTACATGGCCGCGCTGTCGCGTGGGACGCGGGCGAACTGCTGGGACCTGGCCGAGGCGGCCGGGTATGAGGGGCAGCACCGGATGCAGGCCCTGCTCTGCTCGTACGTGTGGGACTGGAAGGATCTGCGGGCGGAGCTGCCGGGGCTGGCCGCGGCCTGGCTCCCTGATCGGGAGGGCGACCTGATCGGGCCGGGGATCGCGATCGACGAGACCGCCCATCTCAAGCACGGGGACGCCACCGCGTGCGTGGCGCCGCAGCACGCCGGGTGCACCGGCAAGGTGGAGAACTGCGTCACCACCGTGTTCTCCGCCTGCGTCACCGCGAACGGGCAGGCCTGGGCGGACTTCGACGTGTACATGCCGCGGCGGTGGGCGGATGACCTGCCGCGCCGCCGGGCGGCCGGGATCCCTGATGACCTGGCGTTCGCCACCAAACCTGACCTGGCGATCGGCCAGGTGCGGCGGCTGAGGGCGGCGGGCCTCGCGCTGATGTGGGCGGCGTTCGATGAGGTGTACGGCCGGTCCGGCAAGCTGCGGGAAGCGTGCCGGGGCGCCGGGCTGGCGTACGTGGCGATCATCCCGTGCGACTGGCAGGTTACCCTCCCCTCCGGCGCCGTGACCAGTGCTGAGGACGCGGTCAAAGACGCGGTGTTCGAGCGGCGCTCGTGCGGCACCGGGACCAAGGGACCGCGGTTCAGCGACTGGGCCCTGACCGCTACCAGCACGCCAGGTGAGTACCTGCTGATCAGGAGGCTGATTTCCCGCCCGGATCAGTACACGTTCTACCTGTGCTGGGCACCGGAAGACCGGCCGGCGACCATGACGTATTTCATCACCATCGCCGGCCGCCGCTGGCCGGTGGAAGAAACGTTCAAAACGGGCAAGGACGTGCTCGGCTGGGACCAGTCCCAGATCCGGACCTTCGACGGGATCTGCCGGCACACCGCGCTGGCCGGCCTTGCCCAGCTCCGCCAGATCGCCATCCGCAACGCCCTGACCGGCGTCATCACCCTTCCCGCCGCGCCCGCCGGCGACAGCGACGGCCAGCCCGGCGACCTGCACGCCGACGCGGGCGACGCTGAGATCGAGGACGCTGACCTGCGGATCCCGCTCGGCGACGCACCCGTCCCCGCCCGCGCCGGGCAGCACTGCCCCCAGCACATCGGCGCCATCAAGCTGTCCGTCGCCGAAACCGCCCGGCTCACCGCCCTGGCCAGGCAATACACCGCCGGGCTGATCAGCCGGGCCCGGCTCGCGTTCGCCCTGCGCTGGTCCGCCAGGCGACGACGGCACCAGGCTGTTGCCCGCTGGCACCACCACAGCGCCCGGCTCCTGGACGCGGCAGCGACATAACAGCCGGCGACCGGAAGGAGGTGACAGCATGTAACCAGTAACCAGGCACCATCACATCACGCTGAGCGGTAGCGCGGACACAATCCGGAAAACCGTGACTGTAATACATATGACTGCGCCGAGACGGTCACATTCGGTCCAGGAAAAGCAGCGAAAGAAATGGAGAATGCGCCAGGACTTGACGTGAGCGACCTACAATTCTCCGAATTTAGTTCCGGCTGGGCCTTTATTCAAGATCATCTAAGGGGTTCTGAATAAGATAAGGCTCCGTGATTCCTCCCTTCGGCGGGGACCAGAGGGTGTCAGCGTGCGATGCTGATGTCCGGTGACAGGCATCTCGGCCCGGTGATGTGGCTCTGACCTGCGCGGGCCTTTTCAACTGGCAAGAGGGTGGCTGGCGACGTGCCATCGAAGTTGGCCCGCCGGGTGCCGGGACAGGGTTTTGCCGGTTATTCCGGCCCGGCGGGTGCCCGGCCGGGGTCGTTGAGAATTGCGGCGGCCATTCTGATCGTCTCGGGGTAGGCAGTTGCTTCGGCCATGTCCGGGTGGCCGGGGTCCAGGCCCGGATTGGATGAGGCTAGTGCCGCAGCGAGTCGCCGTGCGTGCGGGCTGCAGGTCGTTGCGCCGGCCTGCTGGCGGGCGGTGGCCTCGGCGAGCATGAGCATGGTGATGCCGTGCTGGCGGGCAAGCCGGGAAGCACGCTGGCAGGCCCGGATGATGTCCGGGGTACCGGTGAGGCCGATCTGGATGGCGCGGCCGAGCCAGGCGTGGTGCCGGGCGCAGGCTCGCTGGTGCGCCGGGAGGTGGACCGGGACCGGCCTGTGGTGCCCGGCCCGGGTGGCGCAGCGCGGGCAGGCGAGGGCGGCGCGGACGGGCGGGCGCCTGCTGTCGCGGGTGCCGGCCAGCGCGGGAAGCGCGTGCAGGAGCGCGGTTTCGGTGATGCCGGTGAGCGCGGCCAGGTGCCCGGCGCCGGAGGACTGTAGGAGGCTGGGGCTGGCCAGATCGTCGCAGGCGGCGGCCCGGGCGGCGAACCACGACGGCAGGACGTCGGTGATGGCCCTGGCCGGGAGGTGGCTGGCGGCGGCCACCCGCGACAGGTATGAGGAGATCGTCTCGCCCGCGACCGGGCAGACGCGCACCGGCAGCAGCGCGGGGCGCTGCTGCTGGGCGGGGGTGACCGGCTGCCACGGCTTGCAGGTCCGGCAGGCGGCGCTGATGCCGTGGCCCCGCAGCTCGCGGGTGAACGCGGAGTAGCTGCCGGCATAGCCGAGGGCGGTGATCTCGCGGTGCAGGCCGGCCGCGCGCAGGTGACGGTCGTCCCCGGCGCGCTGGCGGACGTATGCGGCGAACGGCGCGAGGGAGTGCGCGTGGGGGCGCGGCTGGCCGGGTGCCCGGTGCCCGTTGAGGTAGATGCGGACGGTCTTGCGGTCGTGGCCGACGTGGCGGGCGATCTCGGACACGTTCCATCCCTGCCCGGCGAGGGAGATGGCCTGCCGGGCGGCCTGCTCGGGGATCATCCGGGCAGGTGCTCGCCGGCGGAGGCGATGTCGACCGGGATGGATTCCAGCGTCGCCCTCGTGATGGCCTCGGTGCCGTCGAGGACGGCCTGGATCGCGGCGGCGCGGACCAGCCGGAGCAGGCTGCCGATCATCCCGCCGCTGCGGCCGTGCAGGTCGCCGGCCAGCCCGGTCAGGGTGCCGCCGCGGTGGCGGTGCAGCCGCAGGCTGCCCTCGAGCGCGGCGATGAGCGCCTGCCACTGCTGGCCGCGGCCGAACGGGCCAGTGCGGATCATGGAGAACCGGCCGGCGATCTGCTCGCCGCGGGTGCCGGACAGCAGCCCGGCCCGCTCGACGCTGATGCCCGCGTAGACGAACGTCACCGGCAGCCGCTCGGCGAAGTACTTGAGGGTGTCGGACGCCTCGGCGCCGTGCCGGGTGCCGAGGCTGATGTTGTGGATCTCGTCCACGCAGACCAGGGTCGTAGCGGCATCCAGGCAGACGCCGCAGACGGCTTCCAGCACGTCGGTGACGTTGGAGCGGCGGGTCAGCGGCAGGCCGAGGAACCGGGCGAACTCGACCGCGATCATCCGCGGCGTCGCGGCCGGCGGGGCGGTGATGTAGACGACGGGGATGTGCCCGGCGGCGTGCGGGTGCCGGCGGTGGTGCATCGTTTCGATGGTCTTGCCGAGCTGGGCCAGGCAGGTGGTCTTCCCGGTCCGCGCCGGGCCGGACAGGATCAGCCCGCACCGCCCGGCGTCGGCGTGCCGGTTCAGGTACTGCAGCCGGCGTCCCTCGGTGATCACCTGCTGGATGGTGGACGTGGCGACCACCAGCAGCTTCGCGTGGTGCGCGAGCCGGGCCTCGTCGTAGCCGAGCCGGCCGTCGTCGTCCAGGAGCCTGCAGGCGTCCTCGGGCAGCAGGTCCGGGACGGCGGGCCGGCTGGCGACGAACTCACGCCAGCCGCGCAGCGTGGTCAGCTGCCGCACGCCGCTGTCCGCATCGCCCGTGCCCTGGCCCGGCGGGCTGGTGACGTCGGTGGTCACCAGCGCTTGTCCGCTTCGGCGAACGGGTCGAAGATCTTCATCGGTATGACCTTCGCCAGCGGCGCGTCCTCTTCCGCGGGCTCCGGGGCCTGGCCTGGCTGTGCGGGATCGCCGGGCTCAGGCTGGTCCTGCCTTCCGGGCGGGGCTGATGCTCTCGTGCGGGCAGCCACCCGGCGGTCGCGTTTGCTCATCTTCGGTTTCTCCTGGTCATCTGGGCCTGCGTTCGCGCGGCGCAGCAGCGCCGCGACGGCATCGGCGATCTGCTCTTCGGTGGCGTCCCGGCCCAGGCTGCGGCGGGCGTGGTCCCAGGCGAGCTCGCCGAACGGCACGGGTGCCCGGTCCAGGTGCTTCCAGAACACGGTGATCCAGCCGTCCGGGCCGCGGACGTGGACGCGGGAGATGTCGTAGGGGTCGTGGCGGACCTCCCACAGGTTCTTCTTCTCCCGCACCCCGGACGGCTGCAGCCGCAGCGGGTTCAGCTCATCGCTGTCATAGCTGCGCCGGTTCAGCCTGATCCCGTAGGCGTTGACTGCCCGCCAGGCGGCGGGCAGCAGCTCGGTGTAGTCCTCCGGGCCGAGCGCGACCGGGACATACCCCGCGGCCTCGACCAGGGCGGCGTACTTCTCGTTCGGGGTGAACGCCCGGCCCGGGTGCCCGGGATCGCGGAGCCCGTCGTGCGGCCGGTTCAGCCAGAACGCGACCAGCCATTCATCGAGCAGTTCCTGCATCTCGGACATGGACCACAGCGGCTGGTCCTCGACATGGCGGCCGCGCCGGTCCGGGCTGCGCCCGGCATACCCGGACGCGAACTGGCAGAACAGCGATCCGACCGACCCGAAGTACCGCTCGATGTGGCCTTTCTCCGCGCCGCTGCCCAGGTGGGCGGGCTGGATGGAGATGCCAAGATGGCGGCATGCGGACCGGAACGCGGCCGAGACGAAGACGCTGCCGTGGTCGATCACGATCGTGTCCGGGACGATCACCGGTTTCGCGGCGGCGTGCTCGAGCCGTGCGTCGATCGAGAGCAGTCGTTCATAGGGCAGTACCGAGTGCGCCATCTTCAGTGCCTCGGGCCAGCCCGGCCGCACCGGCTCGGGGGTGAGAGCGCGGGCCAGCAGCACGCTCGCATCGACCGACCGGGTTGAGGGGCGCAGCACCGCGGCGGGCACCACCCTGGTGGCGACGTCGATCATGCCGGTGAGCTCGACCCGGCCGGGGACGCCGTCGTCCAGCAGCACGAGCACGTCCAGCGGGGTGGAGTCGATCTGCACGACCTCGCCCGGCGCGGCCGCCGGCAGCGACCCGAACATGCCCTCCGGCCGCCCGGCCAGCGACCGGCGGGTCGATGCCGAGCCCGTCACGTGCCGGCCATGCGACAGCGTGCCGAACAGCCGGTAAAAGGTCCGCTCGGACGGCATGGCACCGTCGTCGCCGGCCCCGGCAAGGATCTCCCGGGTCCGCCAGATCACGAAGCCCGCCGTGCGGGAAGACGCCCCTGCCGTTTCCCCGATCGCCTGCCGCATCGCCGCCACGACCCGCTCATCTGCCCGCCCCGCAGGCCGCATCCGCCGGGCAAGCCGGCGGTCGACCAGGCCGGGCAGGCCGTGCGCCTCCCACCGCTGCCGCCGGTGCTTGACCGTGCTGGCCGGGACCGGCCGGCCTGCCGCCGACAGCTCGGCGGCCTTCGCTCTTTCCCGCTCCGTCAGGCTGCTGCGCCCGGGGTCATACCGCGGCCTCGGCCGCGCCCCCGCAGGCGCGTCCGGCCGCAGCCCGTAGACAACCTCGGCGATGTGCGCCTCCCACCACGACGCTTCCTCCACCGCTGCGGCGGGCAGGCCCTCCAGCCCGATCTCCGGCCGCAGGCCCCTGGACACGGCCGGAACCGCGATCTCGAACCGAGGATCGGAAGCCAGCTCGGCCGCCGTAACCGTGCGCACCCCGCCGGCCTCGTCAGCCAGCCGGACCCGCGCCCCGGTCACGCTGATCACGACGCTCGGTGCGCCGCCGACCAGAATCCGGTCGCCGATCCCGACCCGGCGCCGCCTCACCGCAGCCCGCCCGTGCAGACGAACGCCGACGCGCTCAGCGGCCCGCCGGACAGGTCAGCGGTCAGCTGCCGCTGCCACATCAGGTGAAACAGCACCGGCAGCACCCGCAGCCGGTCCCCGGCCAGATCCGCCCCCTCGAACAAGCCCCGCCCGCCGGCGAAGGCCTCCAGCAGCACCGCGGCGATCCCCGGCACCAGGCACCGCCGATGCCGGTAACGCGACAGCCACCGCACGTTCGAGACCAGCACCGGATCAAGATCCCCCGACCGCCGGTACTCCCACCCCGCCGCCTCGCACGCCAGCCCGGTCACCGCGAACGTCTCCGCATCCCGCTCAGGGATCCGGTCATCCGGCCGGACATCGACCACCACCCCGGTCCCGTCACCCCGGCGGGCGAAGAAATCCGGCGCATGCCGGCGGACCCGGCCGTCCCCGTCGCGCCAGCGCAGCCAGAACGGCTGCGACGACACCGCCCGCACCGCAGGATCGAAATCCATCAGCATCAGGTGATCGCGCTCCAGCCACGACTCGAACCCCACGTGAGCCCCTGTCGTGGCGAAATACCACCAGCCCGCGAAGCTCCGGAGCCCTTTCTCGAAACGGAACGGGCGGACCGGCAGCGCATCCTCAAAACGCACGGTGCAGCACGACGCCAGCGGTCCCCGCTGCCACACACCGCCGGCAGCCTGGAACTCCAGCACGAACCGCGCATCCGCAGCGTCTGCCCCCGCAGCAGCAACACCCGTCACCCGTCCGCCCAGCCGTCGCAAGGATCATGAACGGGCCAACTCTAGTGGCAAAACCAGCAAACGGGCCGCATTAATTGGCGACGGACCGACTTACGTGTCACGGGACAGCTGACGACGTAGGTGTAGCTGCGGTGGTAACCGTGGTAGTAGCGGAGCGTCAGCCGGGTGTATTGAGCGTGGCGCACGCGGGCGAGCGCGATGCTGCACGCCTACCGGCTCCAGTGGCCCGTGCCCGGCGGGTTCACCCGCCGACGACTTCATCATCGACGAGGGCGAGGGCAGCGTCACCTGCCCCGCCGGCGTCACCCGCCCGATGAGCCGGAGCCGGACCGTGACCTTCGGTGCGGCGTGCACCGGCTGCCCGCGGCGGGATCGGATCCAGTCCACCACCGCCAAGGAAGGCCGGTCGATGACCATCCACCAGCACGAGGGCCTGCTGAGCGGCCCGCGCACAGGCCCGCACCGAGGAGTTCAAGCAGGTCTACCCAACCGGGTCCGGCCATCGAACGGACCATCGCCTGGGCAGCCACCCAGAACGGGCGTCGCATCAGGCTGCCCTACATCGGCACCGCCAGGAACGACGCCTGGCTGCACACCCGGTGCACCGCCCTGAACCTGCGGACCCTTCTCAAGGCCGGGCTGGGCCGCCGGGACAGGTCCTGGGTCCTGGCCTGACCGGTCAGGCACCCGCCAGGGCGCCTGCCAGCGGCCCTGGCGGCCGTCCCGCAGACCTCAGTAAGCAACCTGAGCCGCTGCACGCCGCGCCGCCGAGGCCTTCGGCTGCCTGCCGGTCGTGGAGCTGCAGGCTCGGCCGCCTGTAGGCGGCGCCCACCCTGTGGGTGCCGAAAACCTGGCCACAGGCTGTGACCTAAGAGTCCCCGTCCAGCGGACAGGCACAGGCGGGGAGCGGAAGGATCGTGTGGGGCTCGATTACTCGATCTGGCCTCTGACCGTTCTGTGCCGGTGCCGGCGCGGTCTTCCGGGCTGAGATCATCGCGGCGTGATCTTCCCGGTCGTCTACCTGCCGCGCGCCGTTTGCTGCTGGGCTGCCTGATGGTGTCGGCGCTCACTTGAAATTCTCCAGGCCTGCTCACTGAAATTCCCCACCTAGTAGGGCGACACGCCGTCCGGGTCCTTCGGGCCTGGGCGGGCTCCCCCCGATGCTGCGGGTTGTCACGGTCCGTTAGCTCGGGGGGAGCTAGTTCTCAATGCTCACACAGGGGGAATCAGTGGAAGCGCATGCACTGCGGGAAAGAGGCTGGTCGGTGTCGGCGATCGCCCGGCACCTGGACAGGGACCGCAAGACGGTCCGGGCGTACCTGAACGGGGACCGGGTACCGGGGCAGTGCAGGCCGGCCGGGCCGGACCGGTTCGCGCCGTTCGAGACGTACTGCCGGCTCCGGTTCGACGGCGACCCGCACTTGTGGGCCACCGTGCTGTTCGAGGAGGTCCGCGCGCTGGGCTATGAGGGGGCGTACCCGTCGTTCACCCGGGCGCTGCGCCGGCGGGGGCTGCGGCCGCGGTGCGAGCGGTGCGCGGCGGCCGGGACGCCGCGCGAGTTCGCGGCGATCGACCATCCGCCGGGCGTGGAAACCCAGTGGGACTGGGTCGAGCTGCCGGACCGCCGCGGCCGTGGGGCTGGGGGAAGGCCGCCCACCTGCTGGTCGGCGCCCTGTCGTGCTCAGGTGCGTGGCGGGGGACGCTGGCGGAGCCGGAGGAGCAGCCGTACCTGATCGCGTCGCTGCACCAGGTCAGCGGCAGGCTGGGCGGGCGGACGTGGGCCGGCAGCCTGACACGATGACCGCGGCGGCGGGAACGCCCTCGGCCGGCTGGCCACCGACGGCCAGCATGGTGTTGTTCTCACGGCGCCCGGCCGGTACGTCCGGGGGGCTTCTGGGCTGAGCTGCCGTGCCCGCTGAAAGCCAGCCACAGGCCCGGCCGTCGCATCCCGGGTCCGGGATCGGCGACGGCGGGCACGATCCGCGGTTACTACGCGTTGGACGTCACGTACAACGCCGTGCCTGGCACCTCATCTGAGTCAGCCGGGCGGCAAATCAAGGTCTTGTTTCCCGGAGCTCGTTTACCCTTTCCGGCGCCGGCCGGTGTATGACACGGCGCCGTCGCACCCGGTATCCGCAGTCAACGTCATCAGCAGATAGTTTTCGTTAGAAGGCTCGTTTCTCATGGGCAATATGCTGGCGCTCCTCGGCCGTGACATAGCGGTCGACCTCGGTACCGCGAACACCCTGGTGTATGTGCGCCGCCGGGGGATCGCGCTGAACGAACCGTCGGTGGTGGCACTCAACACGAACACCGGCAAGATCGTTGCGGTCGGCGGCCAGGCGAAACAGATGATCGGCCGGACGCCGGGCAACATTGTCGCGGTCCGGCCGCTGAAGGACGGCGTCATCGCCGACTTCGATGTCACTGAGCGGATGCTGCGCTACTTCATCCAGCAGGTCCACCGCCGCCAGCACCTCGCCAAGCCGCGGCTGGTGGTGGCGGTGCCCAGCGGGATCACTGGCGTGGAGCAAAGCGCGGTGAGGGAAGCCGGGCATCAGGCGGGTGCCCGCCGCGTGTACATCATCGAAGAGCCGATGGCTGCCGCGATCGGCGCCGGGCTGCCGGTGTACGAGCCGACCGGCAACATGGTCGTGGACGTCGGCGGCGGGACCACCGAGGTGGCGGTGATCTCGCTCGGCGGCATTTACCTCCCAGTCCATCCGGGTCGGCGGCGACGAAATGGACCAGGCGATCATCGCCTTCGCCAAGAAGGAGTACTCGCTCATGATGGGCGAACGGACCGCCGAACAGATCAAGATAGCGGTCGGGTCGGCCTGCCCGTCGCCAGATGAACTGCACGCCGAGATCCGCGGCCGCGACCTGGTGAGCGGGCTGCCGAAGACCATCGTGATTTCCGCCGGGGAGGTTCGGCATGCGATCGCCGAACCCGTCAGCACCGTCGTGGACATCGTCAAGGCCACGCTCGACACGTGCCCGCCCGAGCTGGCCGGCGACATCATGGACCGCGGTATCGCGCTCACCGGCGGTGGCGCGCTGCTGCGCGGCCTCGATGAGCGGATGCGCGAGCAGACAGGGATGCCGGTCCACCTGGCCGACAATCCGCTGGAGTCGGTCGTGCTCGGCGCGGGCAAATGCGTTGAGGACTTCGACGCCCTCCAGCACGTGCTGGTACCGCAGAGGCGCCGGTAGCGGGGAGCAAGCGGTCCCGCGCATCAGGGCGCGTTCGGATTGGCTCGCACCCTCCTGGTCCTGGGCCGCCTGCCCCGGCGCGCCCGGCCGCCCAGGTGCGCTCCGGCCACTGCGCCGCCGACCTCGGCGGCAGCCTGAACTGGCCGGCGCTGGTCCGCAGCTCGCGCGCCAGTCGCGGTCTGCCCCATGGCCGTCCGTGAAGCACCCGACTGGGAGTTCTGTGCTGCGTCTCTGGCCGCCGGGCGCCTACCGCTATGGGCGCTTGCTTGCTGCTAACGCAAAGTGACAGTGCACGGCGGCTGCCTGGTCGTGGCAGGTGGCTGGTGTGTGCCGTGCACGTGACCGACCTAAGCTTGCGTTTAACCCGTCTGGCTCTCGCGAGAAGCCTTGGCCGCGCCTGTCTGGCGGTTCTTGCCGACGTCGTAGCGGGGTGCCGGGCGGCGGTTCTTTGAGCCGGGCGGCCGCCCGGGGCCGGGCTTGCCGGGTTTCGGTACGCCGGCCGGGCAGGTGATCTTCGCGCGGATGTTCCGGAACCCCCGCCGCACCCGGGCGGGGGTGAGCCGGCCCGGCGCGGCGGGGCGCTCCCAGGGCCGGCGCAGGTCGGCGGCCAGCGGCCGGGCGAGGCGAAGCTGGGCGTGGCAGGCGATGACCAGCCAGGTCCACCGGTCAGCGGCGGCCGGGTCGCAGATCTTCGGCGCGGTCCAGCCGAGGACCTGCTTAAACAGGCGGAAGGTGTGCTCGATGTCGAACCGGCGCAAGAACGCCCGCCAGCACCGGTCCACATCTGCTGGCGTCGCCCCGGTGCGCGACCACCATAGCCACACCGGCTTGGGATCGCGGTCGCCGGGCAGGTGATCGACCTGCAGCCGGATCAGCGTGCCCTCCAGGATGGGCAGTTCACCATCGTGGTGGCCGTCCCACGCGGCGCGGTGCGTCAGCCGCGGGTGCAGCCGGTCCCAGGACCGCGCCACCGCGGTGCCTACCGGCTGGTCTGAGTGACCGTGGTCACCGGCGGCTCCGGCCAGGTGCCCGCCCCGGCGAGCTTGAACTCGCGGCCGTGCCGGGACGGGCGGCCGTTCGCGCCGGGTGCGCGCGGCGCGGCGGGGAAATACAGCACCCGGTCCGAGCGGAGCCGCCCCAGCAGCTCCACCGGCAGGTCCGCGAGCAGGAACGCCAGGCGGGTCACGTCGTACCCGGCGTCGAACACGACCAGGATGTCCGGGTCGTCTTCCTTGTGCTGGCCGGCCTCGATCAGCCGGGTGACCACGTCGCGGACCTGGGCGGCGGTCACGTCGGTCTCATCGTCGGCCGGGCGGAGGCGGACCGCGTCCAGCACCGCGGTCCAGGAGGTCCGGCCCGGCTCCAGCGCGGCCACCACCGAGTACGGCCAGCCCGGGATCATCTGCGCATTGCCCTTCCCCCGGCCGTAGACGTGGCAGAACAGGCGCTCCGGGCTGGTCGCCGCGCCCGGCCGCAGCCAG
>CAWGXI010000016.1:0-835923 GCA_963826515.1 uncultured Actinomycetota bacterium | reverse complement strand
TCGGGGCCCCTGTCGAACTGGCGAACGCGGACATCGAGGCCGGCATCAGGCGGATTGCCGCGGCGACCACGCCGGAGTCAACACTGCGCAGAATGCAGGCCATCATGCAGTGCCGTGAGCGGATCGAGGCCAACGCGCACCCGCTGCTCGCCGCCGAGGCCATGACGCTCGCCCTGCTGGCCGGCTGACGATCAGGGTCCCGCAGGGATCGAACCGCGCAGACCGTGCGGCCCGGCGGATTTGCGCCCGCTGACAACCTTGATCCTGAACGGCTGCGCGGCGTGCGCAGGTCCCGCAGGCGTCACAGGCAATGGCTGGATCCGGCTGCCCGCGGGCCAGGTGTACCTCCAGGCCCGGAATCCCCGGCGTGAGCCGTTAGGGATACCGATCGGTGAACGTAGCGGCGGCGATCTCGCACAGCTGCACCGTAGGCTGGGGCGATGGGCATGATGATGGCCGTCAGCTTCGAGCGATATGGCCGGCTTTACTACCTGGATCCGGGCCCCCATGCGCCCAAGGTCGGGGACAAGGTGCTTGTGCCCACGGATGCGGGTTCTGAGGTGGCCGAGTGCATCTGGGCGCCGCAGTGGGTGTCAGAAGATATCGGCGGCCTGCCGCAGTGCGCCGGGCCCGCCAGCGCTGACGACGTGGCGCGGGACCAGGCCTGCCGCGCGAGGCGCGCGGACGCGCGTAAGCTGAGTAAGCGGCTTGTGCGCAGCCACGGGCTGCCGATGAAGGTAACCGCTGTCGACTACCTGGACCGCGACAGCGTGTTCGTGATCTACTTCTCGGCGCCGCATCGGGTGGACTTCCGCGAGCTTGTCCGCGACCTTGCCCGTAGTCTGCGCGCGCGGGTGGAGTTGCGCCAGGTCGGACCACGGGACGAGGCTCGGCTGCAGGGTGGCATCGGGCCGGGCCGTGTGGCCGTGACCTGTGCTGTGCCACCTTCCTGAAGGATTTCGAACCAGTCTCCGTCCGCATGGCCAAGGACCAGGATCTGCCGGTGAACCCGATGCGGATCGCGGGCGCCTGCGGGCGGCTGATGTGCTGCCTTAAGTACGAGCATCCCTTGTACGCGGAGTTCCGCGACCGGGCGCCGCGGCTCGGCGCGGACGTGGATTCGCCGCAGGGGACCGGGACCGTTGTCGGCTACACTGCCGTCCGACAAGGTCCTCGTGAAGCTCAGCGAGGACGGCCGCAGGTGCGCGTGCAGCAGGGCGAGCGTCTGCGGGCCCCGGCAGGCCTATGAGCGCGCCAGCGGAGCGCGCGGCGCGCACGGCGCTGATCCGGGGGTTACGTGAGGAACGCGCGCTACCGCCCCGGCCGCGCGCCCGCTGCTGTCGCAGCGCTGATCACGGCTATAGCTGTCGTGATTGCGGGGTGCACGGGGGTACGCGAGGGTGGTGGTTCGCTGGGCGCCGCGGCCAGTCCTCCCGCGCACGCCGCCGCATCGCCCGCGCCGGTGACTCTTGCCGGTTACTACGAGCAGAAGCTCGACTGGAAGCCCTGCTCTGGCGGGTTCCAGTGCGCGCGCCTGCTTGTGCCTGTCGACTACGGCCATCCAGCGGGCACGAGGTTCTCGCTGCCGGTGGTGCGGTTGCCCGCGGCCGACTCGGCGCATCGGATCGGATCGATCGTGCTCAACCCCGGCGGGCCCGGGGGCTCGGGTGTGACGTACGCCAGGCAGGCCCGGGACGTATTGTCTGCCGCCGTGCTCGCGCGGTTCGACGTGATTGGCTTCGATCCACGGGGTATCGGGGCAGCCAGCCAGCGATCCGGTGCATGACCGGGCCACAGCTCGACCAGTATCTTGACACTGACGACGCCCTGGCCAACTCGGCCCAGCTCTCCACGGTGATCGCGGAGAGCAGGTTCTTCGCGCAGGCGTGTGCGCGTGCGGCCGGCCGCTGCTTCCTTATGTGGGCACCGCGGATGCCGCCAGGGACATGGACATCCTGCGTGCCGCGCTGGGGGACAGCAAGCTCACCTACCTCGGCAAGTCGTATGGGACCTATCTCGGCACCTATTACGCCCAGCTGTTCCCGCACAATGTTCGCGCCCTTGTCCTCGACGGCGCCGTCGACCCGGCAGATACGGCGATCGACCAGAACATCGTGCAGGCGGAGGGTTTCCAGGTCGCGTTCAGGTCGTTTGCCGCGGACTGTGTCAAGCGCCCGGACTGCCCGCTGGGTTCTGCCAGCGCAGCACGTTCAGGTGGCACAACGGGTTCAGGTGGCACAGCGGGTTCAGGTGGCGCAGCGGGTTCAGGTGGCTCTGGCGCCGCAGCGAACGCTGCCGTGGCGAAGCTCCAGGCCTTGCTGAACCGGGCTGAGCCGCACCGCTCGCCAACGATCTAGGCGACGGCCGTCCAGGGAACGAGGCGCTCATTACCTCCGGGGTGCTATCCGCGCTGTACAGCAAGGCGTACTGGCCGATTCTGCGGAAAGGGCTGCAGGATGCGGTCGCAGGTGACGGGACGCTGCTGATCGGACTCGCCGACTCGCTGATGGAGCGCAAGACCAACGGGACATTCCGAACCTCGCCGAGTCCAACATGGCGATCAATTGCGTGGATCGTCCCTGGCCCCGTGCGCTGAGCGCATGGCGTGCTGCGGCGTTGACGGCGCAGCGTGATGCGCCACAGTTCGGCGAGGCGATCATGTGGGGGAGCCTGCCGTGCGCCTACTGGCCGGTGGCCGGTGCGCCGGTGCCTTCGATGCACGCGGTCGGCGCCCCGCCGATCCTGGTCGTTGGCACCACCCGGGATCCCGCAACGCCCTACCGCTGGGCGCGGGCCCTCGCCGCCGACCTTCGTCGGGCGTCCTGCTCGGCTGGAACGGTGACGGGCACACCGCTTACGTGATGGGCAGTTCGTGCGTGGACGCGATCGTGGATCGCTACCTCATCGATGGCGGGGTGCCTAAGAGCGGAACCGTGTGCGGCTAAGGGATGGCCCGGCCCTTGGGATGCTTGCCTGTGCTAGCGCCGCATCGTGGCTCTGTGCCCGTGATCCGGCGTAGCACTGTTCTTGTGGCTGGCGTCCTGTTCTTGTGGCTGGCGTCCTGGGCGCCATGCCCGCTTAAGCCGGTACACTCATTTGGCGCTGCCGGTGCCATCCACCAGCAGCCGCGCCGCCTTAGCTCAGACGGATAGAGCGACGCACTCGTAATGCGTAGGTCATCGGTTCGATTCCGATAGGCGGCTCCCAGCTCAAAGGCCCCTTCCGATCATGGAAGGGGCCTTCTTGCTAACGGGCTTGCTAACAGCGGGGCGCTGTCGGTGCCGTTTATGCGGCCTTGACCGCCTCGGCGAAGATGTCCGCGGCGGCGGCCTCGGCGGTGCGGATGACGTGGGCGTAGACCCGGAGGGTGATGGCCGGGTCGGCGTGGCCCAGGCGAGCGGCGACGACGTGAACCGGCACGCCCGAGAGCAGCAGGGTCGTGGCGTGGATGTGGCGTAGGTCGTGCAGCCGGGCGTGCGGCAGTTGGTCCTTGGGGCGCGGGCCTTTCTCGGGTTCATTGTGGGCGCGGATGAGCTTGGTCATCAGCGAGGTCACGGTGTCGGGGTAGATCGGTTCACCCCAGCCGGTCGTGAACACGTACCCATCCTTGACGCCGTGCCAGGAGTCGCCCGCCTTGAGCTGGTCGGCGACCTGGTCGCCCTTGTGCTGGCGGAGGACGGCGACGGTCTCGTCGTCAATGGACACGACGCGGGTCCGGCCGCTCTTGGTGGTGCCGTCGATGCGCTCGCCCGCGATCACGGCGGTCGATCCGGTGATGGTGAGTCTCTTTGCCTCCAAGTCGACATCTGGCCAGCGGAGGTTGAGCAGCTCGCCCCGGCGGGCTCCGGTGTAGGCGGCGACGTGGAAGAAGGCTCCCAGACGGTGGCGTCTCGCTGTGTCGAGGAAGGCCCGGAGCTGGGCCACGGTCCAGACGGTGCCGGGCTTGTCCCCCTGGGCTCGGGGCCGCTTGGCCCGCTCCACCGGGTTGATGCTGATCAACTCGTCAACGATGACAGCGTCTCGGAAGGCCTTGCGGAGCACGCGTGCAGGTGGGTAACGGTGGCGACGGCCAGCGGTTTGCCATCCCGGCCGCCGCTGGTGAGCAGATCGCGGTAGAGCTTGGTGATGGTGGACGGCCGCACGGCCTGGATCGGCAGGTGCCCGATGCGCGGTGTGACGTAGAGCCGGAGGCAGGAGCGGTAGTCGTGCAGGGTGCGCGGCTTGATCTCCATGGCGTGGCTGTCGATCCAGTCATCGAGGTAGGCGGTGACGGTGACCCTGTTGCGGTCGATGTACTCGCCCCGGTGAGCCTTGACCCGGGCCTCGTCGCGGGCAGCCTTGGCCTCCTGCTCGGTGGCGTAGCCGCCGACCCAGCGGGGCTTGCTGATGCCGGTCCCGGGTCCTTGACGCGGATTACGTACGACCAGGTCACTCCGCGTTTCATGACGCCATCGCGGAGCTTGGGGTTGGTCTTGCGGGGCATTACGCGGCGGTCCTTTCGGCGAGCAGCCTGGAGACGTAGTCCTCCAAGGCGGTGAGCGGGATGCGTCGTGATCCGTCGATGCGGATCGAGGCGATAGCGCCGCTGGCCAGCAGCTCGTAGAGCTTGCTGCGGGAGATGGCCAGGGCCTCGGCGGCTTCGGGGACGGTCAGCAGGAGCCGGGTCATGGCGCGCCTCCCGTCACTGGTGAGGTGGTGCGGGAGTCGATGGCGGCCAGCTCGGTGATGGACGGCAGGTAGCTCCGTCCGGCGTAGTGCCAGTCGGTGACGGTCAGCGTGGTTTCGCTGTCGAGGTCGGGCAGGAGCCCGCTGGCTTGAGCGGTTTCGCGCTGGTGCTGGGCACGGTCGGCGCGGAGCATGCCGAGGGTGGTGGAGTAGGCGCGGCTCTTAGTGGAGAAGTGGCCGCCGAAGCCGAGCATGTGAGCCCAGGCGGCCAGGTGCAGGTGCCCGAACGCGGGGAGCTTGGCCAGGCGCAGGCATTCGGCGATATGGCGGCGGGCGTGGTCGCGGACGGGCAGCTCGGCGCTGGTCGGCCGGGGTGATCGGCGGTCGAGGGTGCCGGTGGCTTCGGCGGCCTTGGTGGCGTACTTGGCCACGTAGGCGGCGACCTTGCTGTCGGTCAGGTCCCCAGTGGTGGTGACCGGGCGGGTGTCGAGTTCGCGGCCCCAGGCCAGAGTCCGGGCGGGCATTTCTCGGGCGGCGGGGGTTTCGATGTGGACGGTGCGGGCGGCCTGGGCGATGACGTCGGTGAGCAGGCCGAGGGTGGCCCAGGCAGGCGGGGTGATGGCCGGTCCGGTGGGGCCGTCGAGGCGGATGATCGCGTGGAAGTGGACGACTCCGCGGCGCTGGTATTCGGCGACCTTGGCGTAGGAGAGCCGGGCCTGGGCGGTGAACGCCTTGCTGGTGAGCCCGGCCTGGCGGGCGAGGGCGCGGCGCAGGGTGATGGTGAAGCGCCGCCACAGCTCGGGGGCGCAGGCGTTGAACAGGACCGAGCCGGTGTAGTCGTAGCAGTCCGGGCACAGCGGTTCGCCGAGCTGGTCATCGTCTCGGGCGTGCTTCTGTGAGCAGGACATGCGGACGCCGTGAGGACAGGCCCCGGCGTTCCGGCGCGGGTGGCAGGCCAGGGCCTTGCCGTCGCGTTCCCGGCGAGCGTGGACCGGACCGAATGAGGGTGCGGTCAGCGTGGTAAACACGCACGGGTGCTCTGCGACGGTGGCGGGGATGCCCTTGCCGCCGGTCAGTCCAGCGCGGATGAGCTGGTAGGTGTCGGCCCGGTAGACCTCGGCGCACGGCGGGCACCGGGAGGCGCGGCGGGTCTTGCACGCGATGGGCAGGACGCCGCCGGGTTCGTGAACGGTGGTATAGCGGTGGAGCAGTTCGCCGGTAGCTCCGTTGATGTGGTCAACACGGCCACGCAGCAGAACGGGTTGCAGGCATCCGCCGGGGTGCCGGACGCCAACTGCCGGGGGGGGTGGGCAAAGGTGGTGCTCCTCTCGTCTGCCCTTGCGGGCGGGGGTGGACGAGCGGAGGCGACCTGCGCGGCAGGTCGGGTGGTGGGGGGAATCCAGTCAGCGGTGCTCTGCCGCACTGGGCCTGGCAGGGTTGCCTGCCGCTCAGGCGTGCATGGGGTGATCAGCACCGTGACCCGGGCACCCGGTGCTCACCGGCCCGGCATTCGCACGGTCATCCCTCGATGGGGAGGCGTCAACGACCTCACTCGATACGTACCAAAAGTACGTGCCTAGTAAACTTGATATCAGGCGAGTTGGCAGCGGTCAGCCATCCGACCAGCCCGCGCAGCTCGCCGCTGGGCGGGTCTTGCATGGTGAGCAGGTCAGACGAGCTGGCGGACCAGCTCGTGACTGCGCACCTGTTCCGGGGTGATCTGCTCGGCTTTCCGCAGGGCTGCACCGCCTCGGCGACCTGACGGCGCTGGGCATGTGCCCGCGCCACATCGATGAGCATCCGGGCGCGTCGTTCAGCGGACAGCCCGGTGGTGTCCACGGCGGCGGCAACGCGCAGGGCACGGCCAGCGTCGCCGAGTTCCACGGCGATAGCGATCTCGTACAAGCCGATGTTGGCCGGGCCGAACTCGGTGTTGTAGTCGTTGCGGCCCTCGCCCAGTTCCCCGGCGATCCGGCCCGCCTGTTCAAGCTGGCGGTAGGCGGTGTCGGCGTCGTTCACCCGGGCTGCGATGACGGCGCGCTGCAAGGTCAGCCCGCCCCACAGCGACATGGCCTGCGGGTTTGCCTCCTCGGTCATCGGCCGCAGCGCATCGGCCGCCGTGCGGGCGGTCTCCTCGGCCTGCCCGTAGTGGCGTGCGGCGATGAATACGAACACGAGCCGGTAGGCCCCGGCAGCCACCAGCAATGGGTCACCTGCGCGTTCCGCGGCCGCCATGGCCCGGTCGGCGGCGATCCAGGCCACGTCCGGTTCACCGAGCTTGGCCAGGGCGGCCGAGCAGGCTTGGTAGGTCATCGCTAGCAGTTCGGACGCTTCGGCCCGCTGATCCCCGGCCACCGACCGGGCCGCCGTCTCCAAATCCGGGACCAGGTCATGCAGCAGCTCGGTCAGCTCGGTGTAACGCCCAGCATGCGTCAGGTCCCACGCCTTGCGGGCTCTGGTGCGCAGTGTGCTGACTGCCGGGGCGCGCCCGCCGCCGAGCATGGCCCGCAGCACGTAAGCGCCGGACAAGACGAGGCGCAGTTCACCCGCGCCCCGTGGTTCCTCGGTCACGGCGGCGACCACCGGAGCCTCGGCCGCCAGCTCGGCGAGTGGGACGTCGAGCGCGGCGGCGAGTGTTTCCAGCACCGACATGCGATCGACCCGGCGGACGCCGCGCTCGACCTGGGACACCCAGGCCACTGACCGGTCGATCATCCGGGCCAATTCGGGCTGGGACAGGCCCCGGCGGCGCCGCTCAGCGGCGATCTTCCGGCCGAGGGCCTGCTGATAGTCCGGTGTGCTCAACCGCTGGTGCCCTTGCCCGCCTGCAGGGTCAGCCAGTCCACCTCGGTGCTGGCCAGGTACTGGTCCCGCTCGGCCAGATAACGGCGAGTGGCCGGGGACGCCTCATGCGCCTCGAACGCCGCCTTGTCCCGGTACAGCTCGTAGAAGATGCGCTGCAGCGGCTGGCCTTCCACCAGGTGAGTGGCATACACGAGCGTTCCCGGCTCGCCGGCCTTGATGGCTTCGACGGTCTCGGCAACCAGCCGGTCGTAAGCCTCGGCACTGGCCTCGTCCTTGCACGTGAAGCGGACGAACAGACCGAACATGAGTCTCCTCCAGGTCGCGTGACGCCATGCTCGCACTCAATGTGCTGCGCCAGTACACGAAGTGTCACGTACTTATTGTACGTTTCCAGTACTCAGAGTACGCTCAGCGTCACCGAGGTCGTAGGCCAGCCCTACGAGCGAGGACCGATGAACTCTCCAGCGCCCCGAGCGCTCGCGTTACGCACCACCGGCGTCACCTACCCAGGCACCCCCGAGCATGTCAGCGCAGTCCGGGCCGACCTGCGGCCCCTACTCCGCGGCTGCCCCATGGCCGACGACGTGATCCTCTGCGCCTCCGAACTCGCCGCCAACGCCGCGATCCACAGCCACTCACGCCTGCCCGGCGGCACCTTCACCGTCCGGGCCAAAATCAGCCCAGGCGACTACGCCTGGATCGAGGTCGAAGACAACGGCGGCCCCTGGACTCCCGCCGTCAGGGACCCGAGCCAGCACCACGGGCTCGACATCGTCCGCACCCTCGCCAGCGAATGCGGCATCGACGGCGACCAGCACAGCCGCACCATCTGGGCCCGCTTCGACTGGACCAACTGATGGCCATCAGGCCCACCGGCCACGCGGACCGATGGACAGCCGTTGTCGATGGCCAGCGGTTGCGAGAACTCCGTCGCCAGCGGGCGCTCTCCCAGGCAGAGCTGGCCGAGCTGGCGGGAGTCAGCGCGCACAGGTGTCCAAGCTAGAACGCCAGCCAGCCTCCTGCTGCCGCAGCCGGACCCTGGCCCGGCTCGCTGCCGCCTTGGGTGAATGGCTTTGGCGGTGAGAGTTGACCGCAGTTGTCGGTGGGTTTGGACCGCACTTGTTGATCAAAGTCATGATCAATGTTTGTGACAGCTGACCGACCTCTGAGCGCCTGGCCGCCGTTCCAGGCAACTGCGAGGGAGGTGCGACTTGCTGGGTGTGCGGGGGTGTGAGTATTTGGCCTCGCGCGAGGATCGTGGGGGCTGTTGCGGGGTTCAGAAGGTGAGCGGCGCGGGGTGGTCCTGTTCGGGTTCCCAGCCGCCGATGAGGCGGGCAGGCGGGTGCGCCTGCGCGGTGGCCGGGCCGATCCAGGTGCCCGGGGCGTCGGTGACGAGGAAGGTGTCGCCGTTGTTGTCCCGCTTGACCAGCAGGTAGGGCGTGGTCTGGGGGCGGGTGGGCAGCGCGCCGGCAAGAGGCAGATGGCGCATGTCGCCGTCCCACGCGGCGTCGTGGCTGGCGTCGGCCAGGGCCAGGACGGCGGTGATCGCCCAGGCGGTCTCGCCGGGGGTGGCGGTGGCCAGCCACCGGTTCAGCGGGGTGAGTCCGTCGAACAGGTCGATCGGCTCGTTTCAGGCGGTAGACGAACACGGTCTACTGCTTCGGCTTGCCTGGTTCGCCCTGGCCGCTTCGCCGGGGTGGCTGCCGGTCGTCGTGCTGGCTGGCGCGGGTCTGGGCCAGCCGGTAGGAGTCGGCGCCGGTCTCGATGATGTTGCCGCCGAAGGTGAGGCGATCGACGATCGCGGCGCACAAGCGCGGGTCGGTGAAGGTCTTGGTCCAGGAGCCGAAGCTTTCGTTGGAGGCGATCGCGACGGAGTTCTTCTCCTCCCTGTTCCGTGAGAACCTGGAACAGCAGTTCAGCGCCGCGGCGGTCCAGCTCCATGTAACCGAGCTCGTCGATGCACAACAGGTCTACGCGGCCGTAGCGGGCGATGGTCTTGGTCAGGATCTTGTCGTCGGCGGCCTCGACCAGCTCGTTGACCAGCTTCGCGGCCAGGGTGTACTTGACCCGGTAGCCCGCCATGGCGGCCTCGGTGCCCAAGGCGATGAGCAGGTGCGACTTGCCGGTACCGGAGTCTCCCATCAGGCACAGCGGCAGGCACTTCTTTACCCACTCGCAGGTGGCCAGGGTGTGGATGGCGGCGGGGTCCAGACCGGGGTTGGCGGCGAAGTCGAAGGTCCGCAGCGATTTCTCCCGGGGGAACCCGGCGCTCTTGATCCTGCGTTCGGAGCGGCGGCGGGACCGGTCGTCGCACTCGGCCATCAGCAGCTCGGCCAGGAACGCGCGGTAGGACATCTGCTCATGGGCCGCGGCGTCGGCGATGCCGGGAACTCGGCGCGGATCGTGGGCAGCCGCAGCATCCGGCATGCCTGGTCGGTGGCGGCGTCGGCGGCCTGCTCGGTCAGTCCGCGGTGGCGTTGGACGCTCATGGGGTGTTCATGACGGGGTGGTCCCTTCTTCGGCGGTGTGCCGCTGGCGCAGCAGCTGGTCGTAGACGGCCACTGACGGCGGCGGCCGGGTGCCGGGTGGCAGGTGCGCCAGGCGGCGTTCGGTCAGCGAGGCGACCGTCAGCCCAGGGACCAGCGCAGGCGCCCCGGGCGGGGCGTCGGCCGGCCCGGCATGCTCAGCGGCCTTGCGGGCCTCCAGCGCGACTGCGTCAGCGGTCAGCGCGCCGGCGCCCAAGGCGGTGGCCAGCCCGGCCAGGACGTGCTCGTGGTTCATGTGCCGGTGCAGCAGCAGGACCTCGATCAGCGCCCGGGTGCCGGCGGTATCGCCGTGGGCTTTGCAGGCCGCAGCCCACCAGGCGTCGTGCAGGCCGGTGAACCGGCCCGCTGAACGGGCCTGCTCCAGCGCGGTCGCGCCCGGCAGCGCGCCCGGCTTGCGGACCAGAGCCTCCAGGTAGTGATCGAGGTCCAGGCGGGCACTGGCCTTGGCCAGGAGCCGTTCGTGCCGTGCGACCTCGGTCCGCCGTCGTATATGACCAGCTCAGAGGCGTGCAATAACACCCGCACCTGACGGCCGATCAACCTGACGGGCACGGAGTAGCGGTTAGTGCGGATGTTGATCTGGCTGTAGCGGTCGACCCGGGGGAGAACCAGCGGCCGGTCTCGAACGGCTCGCCCGGCAGGGGCTTGAGCAGCGGTGCCCTCGACGGCGAAGTGCTCACCGATCGTGCGGGGGCGGGCCCCGACCCGGCGGGCGTCGTCGTCGAGGTCCCACTGCTCCACCATCGCGTTCAGCTCGGCCAGGGATTCCACCTGCGGGACCGGGACCAGGTGGTTGCGGCTGACACACTCGACCTGCCCCTCCACGCCGCCCTTCTCGTGAGCCCCGCCGATACCCGGCTGGCAGTAGAACGCCTCCAGATCGAAGTGAGACCGGAAAGCGGTCCACCGCTCGTTCTCCACCCGGGCCCGGGTAAACCCCAGCACCTGGGCGACTGCGGCCTTGAGGTTGTCGTAGCGGACCTTGCCCGCCGGCACCCCGCCCAGCACGCCCAGGGCGTGCACATGGCCCTCGAAGAACGCTTCCTGTCCACCCGAGGCGAAGATCCGGTGCACCGCTTTGCCTGAGTAGGACATGCGGACGGCGAACAGGACACACGTCACCGGCTCGCCGCGCAACCGCACCACCACGTCGCCGAAGCCGACTGTCGGCGTACAGGTACGTCTGCAGAGCCAGGTACGGGCGAACGTGCAGAGATGGCCGTACGCCACTTTGCTGGGGACACCCGATAGCCAGCCGCACATCTCGGGGCGGCACCGGAGCTCTGCACGTTGACTCGTACCTACCTCTGCACGTTTGCCTGTACGCCGAAGCCGACCTCCGCCTCCGCACCAGGACGGTGTGTCTGCGGCACGAACACATCCACCGGCCCGCGCCCGGCCTCGACCCGCACCTGCGGCCGGCGCACCGCGGCGTAGGCCCGCACGACCTGGTACGAGACGTCCACCATCCCGTGCTCGTCCACGAGCCGGTCGAAGATCCGTTTCACCGTGTGACGCTGCTTGCGAGGCGCATCCAAATCGGCCAGCAGGATCGCGTCGATGACCGGCTTGAAGGCATCCAGCCTCGAAGACCGAGGCGGCGGTTTCTTGCGCGGCTCAGGCCACGCCGAGGACAGCGCCTTCAACACCGTCCGGCGACCGACACCGTGCTGGCGCTCGATCGCCCGGCTGGATAACCCGGCCCGGGCATCCCGGCGGATCGCCGCATACAGCTCGACCTTCGACATCGGGGGCATCAACGCTCCCTCTTGAGCATCCCGATGCTCCCACCCCACAGATCCCAACTGCGGTCACAACTCACCAACACGCGGATTCCACCACCACCGGTGCGGTCCAAACCCACCAGCATCTGCGGTCATCTTTCACCATCAGAGCCAGGTGAATCTCCCACCGCGATCGCGGCCAGCATGCGTCAGCGTTCGGACTGACACGGCGAGACCTGTCGTCCTGTGAGGATTTTCTTCACTGTCATCAAGGGCGCGCCTTCGGCACGCCGAGCGCCGGGCCGGTGGCCCGGAGCACAGGCAGGTAGACGCGAAGTCATCGAGCCGGGATGCGTGACTGAGACGGGCACCACCACCAGGCCGTGAGCGGAGAAAGGCAGGGGATACTGTCCGACTCCGAGGCGGCGGCCATGCCGCGCCCTCTCGGGCGGAAGCCCTGACGGGCGCGGCCCGCCGCCAGGTCGGCTGCCCCCCATCCGCAGGTCGGCGGTACCCGCCGTTACGCTGCGACAATGACCGCGCTGCAAGACCCGGGCGTGGCCCGTCCTCCGTGCCTGGCATCCTCTCGCCGCGCAAGCCCACAGTCAAGGGCGCTCCTTACGGTCGCGTCTTCGATGGCGCAAAGACCGCGCGCCACCCTTGACTCTGATCTTCCCCGGCAAGACCATCGGCGCCTATCGGAAGGACGGGGCAGAGCGTGCCCTGGATCGAGCCGGGCCACGTACGGGCCCGGCGTTGACTTGATTCAAACTCCGAGTTGACTGGGTATAGGGCGAATATTGGGGGAGTGTCATGTTTGTCGTTCTCGGCCTCATCATCCTGGTCGCCGCGGTGGTCGTGGGCGTGGCGGGCGTGTTCAACAACGTCGGCGGCGGGCACGCGCTGACCCACGGCTTCTCGGTGTTCGGCTACCACGTGACCGGTTCCACCGGCGCGCTGTTCCTCTACGGCATCGTGGTCGGGGCGGCCGCCATGCTCGGGCTGGGCCTGCTGCTGGCCGGTGCGCGCCGGACCTCACACCGCGGTCGCGCCGCACGCCGCGAACTGAAACACTCCCGCGGACAGACAGCCGTCAGCCAGGACCGCGATCTGATCGGCCAGCGCGAGAGTGCCCAAGCCGAGACCGCTCGCTCGGAGAGGGCCCGCGCGGACGAGGCGACCCGCTCGGAGAGGGCCCGCGCGGATGAGGCGACCCGCTCGGAGAGGGCCCGCGCGGATGAGACGGCCCGGGCGAAGACCGCCCGCGCGGACGACAAGACGGCCCGCGCGGACGAGGCGGCCCGGGCGAAGACGGTCCGCGCGGATGAGGCGACCCGCTCGGAGAGGGCCCGCGCGGATGAGACGGCCCGGGCGAAGACCGCCCGCGCGGACGACAAGACGGTCCGCGCGGACGAGGCGGCCCGGGCGAAGACGGTCCGCGCGGACGAGGCGACCCGCTCGGAGAGGGCCCGCGCGGACGAGGCGACCCGCTCGGAGACGGCTCGCGCGGACGAGGCGACCCGCTCAGAGACGGCCCGCGCGGATGAGACGGCCCGGGCGAAGACCGCCCGCGCGGACGAGGCGACCCGCGCCCAGCAGAACAGCCTGGCCCACGGCCACCACGATCCAGGCCCAGGGGGCTAACACCCTCCCCTCAGGCCCGGTCTCCATAAACACCATCGCCGAGACAGCCTGACACCACCTCAGCAACCCGACATGACGTCGGCAAACGATACCCTCACAGCCTGCAGAAGCGATCGACATGCATGCTTCCCCCACAAGAGTGTCAGACTGCGGCCAATGCCGGTGATTCCAGCAGCCGACCGAGGGCCCTGCAAGAGGTGCACTGGATCTGCCGCCCGGACTGCGGCAACTGCTTGACAGTCGAGCGACGATTCGGCTTGGCGAGGCTACCCAGCTAAGCTGGCCGCATTTTGGCCGCACAACGGCGCTCAACGTCACTGCCTACTGCGCATCAGTGAGCAGTGTTTCAGCAGCTCAGCTGACGAATGGGCAAGTAGCGGACACGCCTGTAGCTCTCTACGGATCAGATGCTCTTGCCGGGCCGACCGTGCCCGCTGCCTGCCCGATGGGACGGCTATCTGCTGCGCTTCACAGCAACTCACGGTAGGCCAGTACGTCCACTCACCTGGTGCCCGGCTGGTAGAGCTGCGCAGAGCGCTCATTCGCCCAAGCTGATGGTCTGAGTCGACGGACCTCGGAGCGGAATGTAGACCGTCTGCTTGATCCACCGAACGTGCCGGGCGTGCGGCCCTGGCGGGCCGACCCGGCAGGGCGAGGATGCAGCAGCACTGGCGGCAACATCCGTCGGATCTTGCTAACGGATTGCTAACAACGACCCTGGACGACCTCAAACTTGGCTGGACTGAGGACTCCGGCGTGCTGGGCAGAAGTGATCCAGTGGAGCCCTGGACGCTCGGATCACTCCTCGTAATGCGTAGGTCATCGGTTCGATTCCGATAGGCGGCTC
The DNA here is from genome assembly GCA_963826515.1 of uncultured Actinomycetota bacterium. Lineage (GTDB taxonomy): Bacteria > Actinomycetota > Actinomycetes > Streptosporangiales > Streptosporangiaceae > DATFVJ01. Next base: position 821,692 of record CAWGXI010000016.1, on the reverse strand, counting down.
CCAGCTCAGAGCCCCTTCCGATCATGGAAGGGGCGCTTTGCCGCCGGTCCCTTGCCTGTCATTTGCCGTTGGAGTAGCGCCAGCCGGGCCGGCGCGGGGGAGCGGGTTGCGAGGCGGCGCTGGATTTGCTTGCGGGGCGGGCGGGCTACGGCCGAGGCCCGGCTGCTGGCGGTGTGGCAGACCCACGACCCGGCACGGGACACTCCGTGGACGCGGTGGCCGCCGCCCGCCACCCACCTGGCGGGTTCTACCTGGTCACAGACCGGATCCCGGAGGCGATCGAATGGGGTGAGGAAGCGGTCATCGGTCAGCTCGACGTCGGCCATGGTGGCCGCCGGTCGGCTGCGCCGCGGCTTGGCCGCCGCGGCTGGAAACCACACCGCCGCGGCGGCGGCGTTTGAGACCGCTTGGCGTCGCGCCCAGGACCTGCGGGTACCGCAGGAATTGGCCTTGCTCGAGATCTCTGACGCCCGCCGGTTGCGCGCCGCCGGCCAGCCGCAGGCGGGGATCGCCCCGGCTGTGGTCCGCCCGGCAACGCCTGATCACCCTGGGCGCCTGGCCCTACCTGCAGGCATGCGACAGGGAACTCGCCGCTGCCGCGCCCGCGGGACCGGAAAGCCTGCCCGGCCTCACCCGGCCGTGCAGGCGGTGGCCCGCCTGGTCGCCAGCGGCCGCTCCAACCGCGAAACTGCAGCCGAGCTCTACGTCAGCGTCAAAACCGTCGAGTTCCACCTCGGGCGCATTTTCAACAAGCTTGGCATCCGATACCGCAAAGACCTAAGCATCCACATCGGCGCCGCCCAGCCAAGGCCTTCTGCCCCTCCCGCTCCCGGACCACAAACCTAGGGCGACCTTGGCGATACGCCTTCAGCGCCGGATGACGATAGGCCGACTGACACCGACATCGCCCCTTCGGCCTGAAGACCGCCCGGGGGGCAGGGCGGGACAGGCGGCCAGACCCGTCGCGGTGAACAGAACGGCGTCATTGTGAACGTCGTGGCAGGATTCGGCCGGTATATGACGAGTAGATAACGAATTTCACCTATGTAATTTAATAGCTGCGCACGGGAGATTTGTCCTGACATGCTGCCGGGCAGAGGCCCGGCGAGAGGCAAGGCGAGTAGGCGGGCTCGATTCCGGCGTTAGGAACGAACCAGCGTGAGTTCAGTCAGGCATCGCAGGAACAGGAAGATCAGGCGGACCGGGCAGCACATGGCGCCGTCTCACGCGGCGAAGGTTGCGCACAAGGCAGGAAGGGCGGCTCCCGCCATCGCGGTGGCGGGAGCGCTCACGGTTGCTCCCCAGGTGCACAAGCCTGCCCCGCGTGGCCCGGCGGCAGTTAAGCAGGTGATCCACTTGGACGCACACCCGGCGGCTCGAACTTACACTGTCCGGCCAGGGGACACTCTGTCGGGGATTGCGCGGCGGTTCTACGGCCGGGCCGTCGCGTGGCCGTGGCTGTATCGGCTGAACCGTGCGGAGATCGGCGGCCCCGGGTTGATCTATGCGGGACAGGTGCTGGACGTCCCGCTTGATCCGCCCGCCAGTGTCACGGCGTACCGTGTGCCCGCGAGCAAACGTGTATATAGGCCCCGGCACGCCGCGGCCCCGGCACCAGCACCGCCGCCCCCGCCCCCGCCTGCGCGGCAGGGCCGTATCTTCAGCTACGCCGCCCTCGAGCACCTGTGGGTCGCCGCAGGGGGCAAGCCCGCCGACGGGGGATTCGCCGCCTGCATCGCCGAGCACGAGTCGGGTGGCAACCCGGGCGCGATCTCCCCCACCAGCGATTACGGGCTGTGGCAGGAGCATGACGATCCGGCCGCCCTCGACCCGGTCGTCAGTGCTCAGACTGCGGTCAAGATGTCTGCTGACGGGACGGACTGGTCGGCGTGGACCACCGAGCCCGATTGCTGATGAGCTCGCAACAGCCCGCGAGATTTTTTACGCGGCTTGCCCCGTAGATGCGGCGTGACCTGCGCTCTTCGTCCCGGCCGCGACGACCAGCTTCCAGGTGACCTGCGGCTATCAAGCTGCTGCCCGTCGGAGGCAGTATTGCAGTATTTACGGCATTACGGCAGAGGAAGCCGCGGCCATGCTGACGGGTGATCCGCACATGCCCGTGCCGCGGGTGGCGGGTACGGAAGGCAGGCGCGCCTTCCCCGGCCTTGGGTCGCTCTGGTTTGTGATCGAGAGGCCGCTGGGGCTCGCGACAACTGCCGACAGAGCCCGCCGCCGGACCGCCTGGCGGCCCGGGCCGTGAACCGCTCGCCACCGCGCCACGAACCACCCTTTCCCACAGGGATGTGCATAACGTGGTGCATTTCGTGCAGCGTTCGGCAAGGGTGCCCACGGCCTGTGGACAACCACGTGGCGTAAATTGCAGCCGTGTAACCACGTCAGGCGCGACCTGCGGAGTGCCAGGACGCCAGCCAGCCGAACCTAAGCGAGCGGGGTCAGGCTTGCGCGTAGCGTGTCGTGTCACTGCGGCGGTTGCACCTCTCACCGCGGCGGTTGCACCTCGCCCCGCCCAGCGAGCCTGTTGACGTTGTGCTTGGTTCCCAATGCATGCCCGGGCGCTGACGCGTGCAGTGCCAGCCAGGTTGACGCGAGGTCAACCGTGACGTTGAGTACGCCCCGCTCAGGCAGGCCCAACGACATGCGCCCAGCCCCGGCGAGCAGCGCCAGCGACGCGCGGTTGCCGGCCTCAACGACCGTGCACAGCCGCGTGACTGCCGCCGGGCGTCGCTCCATCAGCGCCGAGAGGAGCGCGGTACCGACGCCGCGTCCTTGCCAATCGTCGATGACTGTGTCGGCGATGTCCGCGATGGTCGGATCGTCGGGGTCCTGCAGGAGGTGGGCGGCCCCGACGGGCCCCTCCTTGCCCCCTGGCGGCAGCACAATATGCACGAGCGCGATGTATAACTCACCCCGTCAACGCTGTCGACAAGCCGCCGGATGATCAAGGATCCTCGAGTTCACGGAGCACTGTCAGGAACCGCTGCTGGCGCGACGCTCCCGACAGGCGGCGGAACATGTCGCGCAGCGTCTCGGCGTCCTTAGGCAGCACCGGCCAGATCAGCGCAGGAGTGCCATCTGGAGAAGGAACTCCCCGGGAAGCATCTCGCCACCCGGCTGAGCCGCGGCCGCACGCACTGCGCGGAACCTAGCACGCCCGGCCGGCCTCACAGTTGATGGTCCATGCTCATCGCCCAGTTCGACCCAACCCCAACGAGGCACCGACGCTGCCGGTGTCACGCTGAGACAAACCCATCGCCGCGTCCAGCCCTAGTGTGCCGCGCCTGAAATCCGCTGAAGATATCGTGCCAGGGAGTCGAGGATCTCGTCGGCGGTCTTTTTCCACACAAACGGCTTGGGGTCGTCATTCCAGTGTTTGATCCAGGTGCGGATGTCGGCTTCCAGGGCCTGGACGGTTTTGTGCGCGCCGCGGCGGAACATCTGGTCGGTCAGGAACCCGAACCACCGTTCGACCTGGTTGATCCATGACGATCCGGTCGGCGTGAAGTGCATTTTCACCCGGGGGTGCCGGGCCAGCCATGCCCTGATCGCGGGGGTCTTGTGGGTGCCGTAGTTGTCGCAGATCAGGTGGATATCCAGGCCCTCGGGCACCGTCTTGTCGATGGTGGCCAGGAACTTCCTGAACTCGGTGGCGCGGTGCTGGCGGTGGATCTCGCCGAGGACGGTCCCGTCGGCAACGTTGAACGCGGCGAACAGGGTGGTGATGCCGTGCCGGACATAGTCGTGGGTGCGCCGCTCGGGCATGCCGGGCATCATCGGCAGCACTCGCTGGGACCGGATAAGCCTGGATCTGGCTCTTTTCGTCTACGCACAGCACCACTGCCTTCTCCGGCGGGTTGTGGTAGAGGCCGACCACGTCGACTACTTTTTCCACGAACAGCGGGTCTGACGACAGCCCCGTCGGTCAGGTGCGGCTTGAGGCCGAAGTCCCCCACGCGCCGCGGTGGGTTCCACGCTGGGAGAACCCCGAGGCCGATGCCGGCGAGACGACTACCTACCTCGTCGTCGGCGAGCCGGCCGCGCTCGTTTGGGCCGCCAACTTCGGCGCTCTTGAGTGGCACGCCTGGACGTCCCGCACCGACCAGCCGCACCGCCCCACATACGCGCTCATCGACATCGACCCAGGCACCACCACGTCGTGGGACGACGTGCTCCTCCTGGCCAGGCTCGCCAGATCCGCCCGATTGTCGAGCGCGACAGCCCGGACTTCCCCGCCATCGAGGACCGCGACCAGTGCGTGGCGTTCTTCGGGGTCTCCTCCAGCGTCGCCACGATCACCTCCTCGACCTGGCCGAGCGTGACCGATGCGGGCCGCCCGGGACGGTCTTCGCCGGCCAGCCCGTCCAGCCGCCGCTCGATGAACCGGGAGCGCCACTTGCCCACCGTGACCTGATGCACCCCCAGCTCGGCGGCGACTTCCTTGTTGTCTTTTCCCTCCGCGCACGCCAGCACGATCCGGCACCGCTGCGCCAGCGCCTGTGCGCTGGTGGCGCGCCGCGCCCACCGCTCCAGCGTGGCCCGTTCCCATTCGGTGAGCGTCAATTCGGCCTTCGGCCGCCCGGTCCTTGCCATGCCAGCCAGCATCCCGTGATGCGGCTTGATATCCAGGCAGGCCATGCCATGGATGGACATCTCTTGACCTAATTATGTACCGAATTTAAGGCGCGGGACTAGGGCTCCTCTAGCGCCTGCACCGCAGGCCGTCGATGGCGCGGTGATCGTGACCAAGCGCTGCCGATCGGGTCCTTCGATCCGGCTGAGCGTCAGGGAATTACCAGTACGACGACTTCGGCCACACACGGCGGCTTTCCGCCGCTTTCCAGTTCGTAGGTCAGGCCGATCACCGCCTCGGCTCCCCCGGCCTTAGGGGTGCACGAAAGCAGCCGCGCGGAGGCTCGCACCTTCGAGCCGACCGGAACCGGTGCCGGGAGCCGCACCCGGTTCAGGCCGTAATTGATCGCTGCCGACGCGCCGTCCACGGCGAACAACTCAAAGAGCATGGGCGCAGCCAAGGCCAGCACCAGGTAGCCGTGGGCAACGGTGGTCCCGTACGGACCGGCCTTGGCCCGCTCGGTGTCCAGATGGATCCACTGGTGGTCGTCGGTGGCATCGGCGAAAAGCCGGACATCTTCCTGTGTGACGTCGATCCAGCTCGAGGTGCCGAGGTCAGTCTCGCCGGCCTCGAGCAGCGCCTCGATGGATGCAAATCGCTTAGCCAATGTCGGCTCCTCTATTCTGCACGGTAGATGCCTCGGAACCACCCGACGCTATACGCCAGCATGACACGGCCGCAGAGCGCATCTCTTGGCGGACAGCATGTCTGCCGCTTTCAACGTAACCGCGGAAGTTTGGCTCGTGTGGGTGTGATGGTTTCCCGTGTTACGGTTCCCGATCGCGGCGTAGGCGCTCGATGATCTCTCCAGTAGCGTCCGGGCTTTCCGTTGTGATCCGGATCATCGTCCGCATCGCGTCCGCCAGAGGGACGCGCGGCACATCGAGCGCGATAGCGGCGGAGTCGGCCCATCGGGTGAGCTGCCGGTAGAGCTCGGGGCTCAGGTCGAGGGTGATCCTTACCGGCTTTGACCGGATCGCAGTCCTCCCGGCTGGGCCCGCGTCGGGTTCAGCGCGCCTCGCCGCGGCCGCCGCCATCTGCGCTTTTCGCTGCTCGCGTGGTGTGGTCATGACGGCACCGACCGGAGGGGGACGCATCGCCCGGTGAGGTCGTGGGCGACGCGGCGCCATAGTTCGCGGCCGGCGTCGGGGATCGGCAGGCCGAAGCTCTGGGCGTAGATCTCGAGCCTGGGCACGGCGGTGGCGAGCACGTCGTAGCCGAGGTCCTGCAGTGCCGCTCTGGCGTCGGCGGTGGAGTTGGCGCGGGCGACGCAGCGGTTCAGCAGGATGGCCGAGCGGGCGGGGGTGTCGCGGAGCGCTTCGACTTCGGTGATCTCGTCGCGGACGGGCGTGGTGCGGTTGATCTCGATGGGGCTTGGTGCGCACGGGATCAGGATCTCGTCGACGTAGCGCAGCGCGGACCGGGCGATGGCGGCGTGGTCTTCGAGTTGCGGGGCGTCGATGATCACGACGTCGTCTGGCTGGGCGATGTCGGGTACGCGGCGGTGCAGGTCGCGGGAGGGCAGGGCCACGATCCGGAACGGGAAGGCCTCGTCCGGCGGCAGCCCGGGGTACATGGCCGCGAGGTCGGACCATTCCAGTGCGCTGCCGGAGGGGTCGGCGTCCACGAGCAGCACGGTGTTGCCGGCCTGGGCGAAAACGTGTGCCAGCCAGACCGCGGATGTGGTCTTGCCCGTGCCCGGCTTGAGGTTGACCAGGGCGATGCTGAGACCCGTCATCCAGGCAGTATTGCAGTGTCCACCGCATTATGGCAGCTAGCCGCGATAATGGCGGCCGATGCGCAGGGACCGGATCCGTGCGCTAGGAATGCCCCGCTGTCTTCGTTGCCAATATGGCAGCCCAGCCCGCGTAGCCGGCGAGCGGAAGGCATTAACCGCCGGGCCACGCCTGCCCGCCGCTCATTCGCGGGTAGCCCGCAGGGCACCACCGGCGGGTGAGAGCTGACGACGAGAGTCTCACCGCCCATGTCGGCCCGGTTGGCACCCGCCGGACGCCGAGCTGGTGTTGTCGGCGCCCGGCGCCTAATTGACCAGGGCGAATAGCATGCGTACGCATACAGTATTGCCGTATCGCAGTACCTGCGGCATTACAGTAGATAGCCTTTGCATGCCTCGCGGGTGCCCGCAGGCCGGTCCGCGGGCCTGGGAGGACGGTCTTGGGCGGCCTGGGAGGGCGTCTTCGGCGCCACGTTGGTGCCGGCGCGGCCGCCGGGACGTCGCAACGGTACCTGGAACGCACCGCGTCACCGTCTGCCGGGGCTGGGGGCCACCGACCCGCTCGCAACGGCGCCACGAACCAACCGTTTCCCACAAGCTGTGGATATGTCGTGCATTTCATGCGCCGGTTGGCTAAGTTACGCACAGTCTGTGGACGACCATGTGGAGAAAATCACGGCTGTGTAACGACGATAGGCGTGACCCGGCGCGTGCCTCGGGCGTGGGGGACAGCGCCGAGGCTGAGCCAAGCGCGCGCAGCGGGGCGACAGGTAGGGCGGCCAGGCCAGGATGGCGACGAGCGTGACGCCGCGGCACGGGTCAATTGTCACCCCTGATGTCCGATGACACGACCCGGCCCGCCACCGGCCCGCCTGCGGGCGAACCAGGTGCCGATCGCCGCTGTCGCCTACCACGACGACATGTACGTCGGCCACGAGCATCCGGACCGGCCATGCGCGCTGCCGCCGCCTTTGCGCGCCGCCGCCGGAAATGGCGCTGCGGTGGGCGATCGGGACAAACAGGTCGACTGCCAGTAGCTGCTATTTGGCGAGATCGAAATCACGCCTAACCGCAGCTTGACAATTGTGGAGATTTCCCGCGTGCATATCGAGGTATTTGAACTTCAGCCATTCAAAATTAACATAAAATGAACACGGCGGTGAAGCGCGCTGCCATTGCCCGAAACCTCATCGATCCGCCCATGGCGCGCCATCTCCGTCCATGGCTCGCCATCTGCATGGCCGTGCCAATGCACGATATTTGATGGCTGGAAATGTTATGAAGGGCCAGCACGCGCCAATCCGTGACGAAAAATTGGGAAAAGCTGACTCATGCAGGGCGAGCCAGCCAAAAGATAGAATAGGAATAACCTGTCCAGTGCGTCAATAAAACGCCGGTTGCGCTCCAGCGGATGCAGGCCGAACCATTCCTCCGCTAGGCTTTGCCAAGGCTCAGGCAGAGCCCAGAAAAAGAAAAGGAATGCATATGCGGAAAATCCTCACATACGCAGCCGTGCCCCTCGCGGCTGCAGCCGTCCTCGGCGGCACGGCCGCCGCGGCGTCGGCCGCCCCGTCCGCGCCGACGGCCCAGCACCACGTGGCCCTGCCCCTCCCCGGTGGCGGCTTCAGCTCCATCTTCGGCGGCGGCGGCGGCATTGGCGGCCTTTACGGTGGCGGCGGTGGCGGCGGTGGCGGCGGCAGCGCCTGGGGCGGCCAAGGCGGCCTCAGCATTGGCTGCGTCAGCCTCGCCTTCTGCGGGGGCACCGCTAGCGCCAATGGCGGCGCCGCCTCTGGCGGCGGTGGCGGCGCAGGTGGCAGCGGGTACTACTTCCATTTCTAGTAAAAGCTGTGAATTCCGTGACCGCGAGGCCGTGAGCAAATTGGGGATCATGTCCTGGTAGTCGCGGAACCGCAAGCGAGATGGCGGACGTCACGGGCGGCGCTCGGTGTGCCGCCCGTGACCGACAGGCCCTTTGCCTGGCTAAGTCGGCCGCGGACGCGACATCGAAGCGGTGAAACTCAAATTACGTCAACCGGACTCCCCGACTCCCCGGTTCCGCGTTCCTGGCCCTGATCTTTCACAGGGGTTGATGGCTGCCGCTGGCGGGCGGGTTGCCTGGTTCCTGGACGTGGATTTTTGGCCTGGGGTATGACGGTGGCCCGGCTGTCGGGCCGGGTGGCCGGGGATTCCACGGCCCCTGGGTTTCCTTTTTTGCTCGGCGGGACGGGTTCGCGCTGGTCAGGTGGGGTGCGGGATGGCCTGGATGCGCTGCCAGGCGGTGACGATCGGATCTGCCCAGGGCCAGGTCTCGGCGATTTTCAGGCACCTGCGGCGCCCGCCGCGGACTAGGCGGGCGGCGGCGTGCAGGACGCGGTAGCGCAGCGTCTTCGGCTCTGCCTTCGCGAGGTCGCCGTCCAGGGCGATGAGCTTCAGCCAGGACAGCAGGATGCAGGCGATCATGGACGCGTCGAGCCACGCCTGGTTGACCTTGTAGTCGTGCGAGGGGAAATGCCCGAGCCCGGTGTCCTTGCCGGTGCGGATGACGTCCTCGACGCGAGCGTGGACGCGGTGCGCCGCGCCGGCGTACGCGCACTGCCCGCGCCAGCCTTTCGTGGCGGCGGGCAGGTTGGTGACCCACAGGGAGTAGCGCCAGCCGTCGGCGGCCTCCAGCAGGGACAGCTGCGCGCCGGGGTGCGGGCGCTCGCGGCGGGCGAAGACCCGCATCGTCTTGGGCCAGGCCTTCAGCTGGTCGCCGTCGGGGCCCTCGCGCAGCAGCCCGGTCAGCTCGGCGACGTGGGCTTCCTCGATCCAGCACTTGCGGTGGGCGCAGCGCGGGTCCGCGCAGGCGCCGTCGGAGCGGCGCTCGCGGACCTTTCCCTTGCCGTCGACGGCGGCCTCCCAGGCGGCCTCGGGGACCTTGCCGATCGCGTCCCGCTCCCGCGCGCCCAGTGCCCAGCCGACTGAGTAGACCAGCTGGTAGCCGTGCCGGGAGGCGAGCCGGTCCAGCTCCTTCACCAGCTCATGGCTGGCCCCGGCCCCGTCGCAGGTCATCATGAGCTTCCGGCGGAGGGCGGGCGGCAGGGCCTCGATGGCCTCGCGGAGCAGCCGCAGGTGGCCGGCGGCGGTGTTGCTGCCGGCGGAGCCGGGGCGGAGCATCCAGGCCAGCGGCTCGGCGACGTTGTCGCACTCGGCGATGATCGGGTGATGGCCGTAGCCTTTGAAGTTCGGCTCTGCCAGTTCCTTGTCGCTATACTCGGTCACGACGGTCGCGTCGAGCCGGACGCAGGTCACGCCCTCGAGCTTGCGGTCCGCGACCCGGACCGGCGGGAGCCCGCCGTGCCGCGCGATGCCCTGCGCCCACGCGTGCCGCCGTGCCTTGTTCACCGCGGCTGTGACCTTCCCCCTCCTGCGGTCCCCGCCGCGGGCGATCTCGCTCAGTGCCCGCCACGCGGTCGGCACCGACGCGACCGGGCCGAACAGCTCCCGCTGGTCGCCCATCACCCGGAAGTCGCTGATCACCCGGGCACCGTCCGCGATCGCGCACGCCAGGTCCGAGAAGACACGTCCCCGGTCGTGGCCGCCCAGGGGCGAGGGCAGCGCCGCCGACAGGCCGGCCGTCAGGCCCGTCCGGTCGGCCAGCTGGCGCAGCAGCGCCAGCCCGGCGTGCGGCACGACCCCCGTGCCGCCGTCGGTGACTTCAAGACCGCGCGACCATCCTGTAGCGTTCACGTAGAAAGTGCTCCTCGAACCTGGAGTGATAAAGGCCCCGACAACCCTTATCGTCCCAGGCCAGGAGCACTTTTCCATTCAGGCGCGCCGCTCAGCCGCCGAACCCCCGTGAAAAGTCAGGGCTGGCCCGATACCGGCTGATTTGTGGGCGATCACTTAAGATAAGCGTGACCAAGCTTCAGAAGTCTGGCCTGTTCATACCGGCGAGTGCCTACACTTGTCGTTATGCCAGCGCGTATCGGCTCAGTTCAGCGACGATTGGACGGTCCGTCCGCCGACGATGCACCGGACAATACTGATCGAGACCTCGGGCGTTTACTGATCAGCTGCCCAGATCGCCCCGGAATCGTCGCCGCCGTATCCCGCTTCCTCTTCGACAGCGGCGCGAACATCGTCGAGTCGCAGCAGTACTCGACCAACCCGTTCGGCGGAACCTTCTTTCTCCTGGTCGAATTTCACCTGCCTGGCCTTGCTGGCCGGCTCGATGATCTCGGCGAGATGTTCGTACAACTCTCGAATAAATTTTCCATGCGCTGGAAACTGACGCTATCAGGAAAACGCAAGAGAATAGCGATCTTCGTTTCCAAGGCCGACCATGCGTTGCTTGAACTTCTGTGGCTCACACATTCAGGCGAACTGAACGCCGATATCAGGATGGTGATCTCGAATCACGCCGATCTGTCCGATATCGTTGCCGGGTGGGGAATTGCGTTTCACCATGTACCTGTCTCGGGTGAAACCAAGGAGGCGGCAGAAGCCGAACAGCTCAAGCTGCTTGCGGGCGAGGTAGACCTGGTCGTGCTGGCCCGGTACATGCAGATCCTGTCGCCACGTTTCCTTGCGGAGTTTCCCCACCCGGTCATCAACATCCACCACAGCTTCCTTCCCGCGTTCGTGGGAGCCAATCCGTATCACGCCGCCGCCGAACGTGGTGTCAAGCTGATTGGCGCGACCGCGCACTACGTAACCGCGGAACTCGACGCGGGTCCGATCATTGAGCAGGATATCGTCCGGGTCGACCATCGCTGCGGCGTGGAAGACCTGCGACGGCTCGGGCGGCATGTGGAGCGTTCCGTACTCGCCCGCGCGGTGGCCTGGCATGTGGACGATCGGATCATCGTCCATCAGAACAAGACGATCGTCTTCGCCTGACCGCCACGTTGTGACGGTGCTGCGTGGTAAGGCATCGAAGGCCCCACCACGCAGGGAATTCCCGTGCCACGGCGCTGAACTGAACCGTTCATCGAACAGCAGCATGCAAGAGTCATTTGTTCTCGCCGAATCTTCCTGCCGACCGCAAGATACGGCGCGCAACCGGAGGCGGCGCGCTGAGCCACAGATAAACCGGCGAGGTCACCTTGAGGTACGGCTCGCCAAGGGTGCCGTCAAGAAACCGGTACAATCGATCAGCTTGGGCGAAAGGCCTTCATCTACGCAAACCAAAGGCTATCCAGCAGTGCCGCCTTAACGCTTGTAACCACCGGTAAATTGCTGGCCAGGAAGTTTGTACGTGAGCCTGCGCAGAACCGGCACGGCGTGATAGGACATGGGACCGCGAGGTTTATGAAAGAAGGAGTGGGGCGTGATTAATCACTCGCCGGACGATCAATTACTGGAGCGCTAGCCGAATGGGAGGGAACATGAACCGATTTACGATGTACGCAGGCGCGGCAGCAGCCGCCATCGCGGTGGGCGGGCTTGGACTGACCGGAGTCGCGTCCGCAGCCCAGGTGGGTCATGGCCGCAACGCAGGCTGGAGCTATAGCTACCGATTCCAAGGGCCGGGCTGGGGCCGCATCAGCCGCGATGGTTCGAGCCTCAACTACCGGATCAGCAGGGGTGGCAGCAGGAACACTGTCGCCCAGTCCAACGTCGGTTACTGCGACGTAAACATCAGCCTTATCGATTCGCCTAACGCGAACATTAACGTCGCCCAGAACTGCATTGTCACTGTGACGAGCTCCGGGTGAGGGAAAGTATAACGAAGACCGAGCGCCGTGCGCTAACGGCGTTGCCGTGGCGGCGCCAAGTCGGCTTACCGCTAACCCGGAGTCGCGTTGGCAAGCACCCACCCGGTAAGACCTCGGCAGCATCGGCCGAAATCAAGGCGGCCTGCGCCCGCGTATCCAGGGCGGCAACCGCTTTTCGTCTATCCCGCAAGCCCCCTGTCCGCACCGGGGCATGTGCCATCCGCCACTGCACGACCGTGAAGCGGTGACGCATCCCTCACCGGCCACACATCCGCTCCGTATCGATGGATGGGGCCTGCCCGCAGCGGATGACCTGGCTGCGAGCGGTCCGCCTGCTTAGGCGCTGGCCGTGGCCCCCTTCGGGGGGTTGCGGGGAGCGGTCAAAGCAGCGTTCAACGAGAAGGGGGAAGCAATGATGCACAGGATAACGGTGTACGCGGCCTCGGTGGCTACAGCCGCCGCAGTGGGCGGGCTGGGGATGGCCAGCATCGCGTCGGCTGCCATCGCCCGGGGGCCCGGTCAGATTTACAACGGGAGGTCCTACAGTCCGATGTCCCACTCGAACAACGGCAACAACAGCAACAACGAGACCTTGTACAGCACCATTCAGGCGCAACAGGGTACGGAGCTCGCGCAGACGTCGCAGACCAGCTCGCCCGGATCGCGGGCCGACGTTAATCAGGATTTCACCTACGTGTCCTACACCATATTCCGGTTCTAACCGGCCACATCCGATGGCCCCCCGCTGTGGCGGGGGGCCATCGCGTTCGTGGCCCGTCCCGGCAGCCAGACGACGACCTGATTTCCGCGTCAGCATGACACCGCCGCGGGAAGATGACGGGCGCGCCGCGGCACCGTAATGCGACCGGGTCCAGCCGGGCGATCCGGTCAGCCGCCGCGGACATCCTCCGGCCGTTCCGTCGTGTCGCGCATGACCAGCACCGGCCTGCCGAGGCTCGCCTTCTTTCTGTACTCCGCCACTGTCGGTGAGGATGAGGGGGATCACGAGATGGGCGAATTCGCCGCACGGCAGCGGCTCGGCCACGGTCACGTTCGGTATGTGGTCGACAGCAGGCAGGACGGCACCGCGCACCAGAGGATTACGGTGAATCGGGAACACGATGCGCGGGTCGCGATGCGAACGGGCGATCCGGGCAAGCGCATGGCCGACCTCACGAAGTGGCCTGCCCCAGGACTCCCGCCGGTGCGCTGTGACCAGCAGCACAGGTGCGCCGCTTGTCTCCAGCTCGGCGAGCTCGGGCATGCCGTGGCTGAACGGCCGCTCGACGGCCCACCGCAGGGCGTCGACGACGGTGTTTCCTGTCACGACAACCGAAGCCGGGTCCACGTTTTCTGCGAGCAGGTTGGCCCGGCTGGTGGCGGCCGGAGCGAGGTGCAGGTCTGCGAGAAGGGTTGCGAGCCTGCGGTTGATTTCTTCCGGATACGGCGCGCGGGGGTCTGCTGCGCGCAGGCCCGCCTCCAGGTGCACAACAGGGATCTGCTCGTAGAAAGCTGCCAGCGCGGCCGCGAAGACAGTGGTTGTGCCGCCTTGCACGACCACGCCGTCCGGACGCTCGCGGGCCAGCAGCGTCGGGACGCCGCCCAGTGCGCGGGTAGCAATTCCGGATAGCGTTTGCCCAGGCTGGTGAATATCCAGATCGAAGTCAGGCTTTATGCCAAAGACCTCGTTGACCTGATCGAGCATCGAGGGGTGCTGCGCGGTCACCGTGACAAGCGCCGTGAACATCGGCGATGTCGCCAGGGTCCGGATCTCCCGCCGGGTGAGTGCTGCGGGTGCGGCGCGGACCTGGAGGATGAGCCGGCCGCCGCCTGGCTGACCACCAACCTTTACCGGCGTGCACCGCGCAGGCCGGGCCCGCGCTACCGGCCGTCGTGCACGTCGCGGTGCAGGCCTCGATCACTTGGCCCGGTGAACGACCTACTCGGTGATTTCTGCGGTTCGCGGTTACCAGCCGATCGAAATGCCGCTCGCGCCTACGAGGAATTCCGCCGGGATGATGGCGAAAGGTCAGCTTCGCGAGCCCTTCTGGAAGGAAGCAGGCCGGCGGGCCTGACGACGCGGCACGCCCAGTCGACGATGAGTGCCGTCGCGAGCACCACCGCGGTAGATACCGCGGCACCCCCCACCGTGTCCGTGGCGTAGTGGGCGTCCAGGCCGACGAGTGCGACGGCGACGGTGCACGCGACGAAGAGGGCTGCCAGCGCGAGTAGCACGCGCAGGCTGGCGGGCATTCGCGGGCGGGGCGGGTCGGCGAGCAGTACCGCAAAGGTGACCGCGACCGCGAAGACGCCGGTGGTATGCCCGCTTGGAAAGCTAAGGTTGCCCAGCAAGGTCCGGCCGAAGAGAGGCTTGAGCAGTTCGGTGAGGACCTCGGCCGCAGGTATGGCGACGGCTACCAGTACGGCTCCGCGGCCTCTGCGCGTCACCAGGCAGGCGAGGAGCAGCACCGCGGCCATCGTGATCATCGGGATCTGATCACCGAGCCCGGCCAGGCGGTTCAGCATCGCCCGGTGTGCGCCAAGGAGAGCCTGAACCCGGGTGTCGACCCCCCTGTCCAGCCAGCCCGGCCGCGTCTGGTGGGCGAATCGCACGCCGAGTGCCACCGTGAGCACCACGCACACCGTGACGAGCGCGGTGGCCAGGGGGCGGGCGGCCGTGGGCAGCAGCGGGCGGGATTCTTTCCGCCGCGGCCGCTCCAAAAGGCCTGTCTTCATGCCCTGCCCCCTATCGCCCTGGCCCTTTGGCACGCATCGCGTCCCGCGCCGCTGCTCTGCCAAACGATCGGGATGGCTGGACCGTTCGCCGATATCTCCCCCGGCTGCCGGCGGTGCGCCGCGAACAGGTAGCCGCGGGCAGGCCGCCGCAGGGACGCAGCCAGGTGGCCGCGCCGGACTCATCAGGGCCAGTTTGCCAGAGCCACCCTTCAACCTCCTCGAGCGACCGCCGGGCCGGCCTCACCGCGCACGCCTACCAGACGGATCGGCCGGAGCAACTCGAACCCGTCGAGCGCGGCGAGCGCGGCTCCCTCAAGCAGGGCAGGGTCGCGCGTCGGAGACTGGAGCCGCACCCCGCGTGTGCGCGTGGAGAACGGTGCCAGCCGCACCTTCACGACGACCCGGCGCGCGAGCAGGTCCCCATCGGCCAGGTCCGCAGCCACCTGACGAGCCAGCCGGCCCACCTCCGACCGGACCGCATCCATGTCGGTCAGGTTCCGCTGGAAGGTGACCTCGCGCCCGCGAGAGCGCGGTGGCGGCCGCTCGGCCCGCACCGGAGCCGAATCCTCACCGCGCGCCAGGGCTGCCAGCCACGGTCCCGTACGGGGCCCGAACGCGCCCGCGAGCGATTCCTCGTCGGCCGCGGCGAGGTGACGTACGGTGCGCACGCCGAGGGCAGCGAGCCGCGCGGAGGTTTTTGGCCCGACTCCCCACAGCGCCTGAGCTGGCCGTTCGCCCATGACCGCCCACCAGTTCGCCGCGTCGAGCCTGAACACACCGGCCGGTTTCGCGAAACCGGATGCGAGCTTGGCCCGGAGCTTGTTGTCGCCGATGCCGATAGAGCAGGCCAGCCCTGTGCGTGCGTGCACCGCGGCTTGCACGTATCGCGCTGTCCGCTCGGCGTCGGCGTCATCCTCGGCCGCAGCGAGCAGAAAGGCCTCGTCCCACCCCGCGGCTTCAACCGTGCTTGCGGTCTCCCGCAGCGTGGCCATGAACTCAGCTGATGCCGCCAGATACGCGTCTCGGTCCAGCGGCAGGAACACCGCCTCCGGGCAACGCGCCGCCGCGGTGCGCAGTGGTGTACCTGAACGCACGCCGCGTTCCCTCGCCTCGTAGGAGGCTCCCGCCACCACCCCGCGGCGCGTCGGGTCACCAGTGCCGCCGACGAGTACAGGCCGCCCGCGCAACCCGGGCCGCCGGACAAGTTCGACCGCGACGATGAACTGGTCGAGGTCCACATGCAAGACGATGCGCTCCATGCACCCCAGCCTCGCTCACGGCTCACAGCCTGCATGGCCTTCGTGCGATCCCAGGGGGATGCCGAGCCGCGGTACCTGGCAGGGCGCACAATGGTCAAGTTATGAGACTCTCCAGGCAGGCCTCGCTCTTCCTGCTCGCCTTCGGCGGGTGGACATGGATCATCTGGCCGACATTCGTCCGCAACATCTGGAAGGACCCTCGTTCCTTCCACCACGGCGCCACCAGCTTCCTGCTCGTGCACGTCGCGCTCGCGATCGTCTCGACCATCGCGGGCACGGCCATCGGCTGGCTTGGCTGGCGGGGCCTGCGCGCACGCCCGCTGCCGCGTCAGGCTCCGCTGAAGATTGGCCGCGGACGCGAGCGCGACCGCGCGGATCATATGCCTTAACGGCTGCCGCATGGCGCGCCGATCTTAAGAGCCGCAGGGACATGGCACCGGAATGTCACTGCCTCTTCTTACGATCGGCCCATGTCTGCGGACATGCGTAAGCCGGTACCGGACCGGGTGCGGCCGCCATGAGCAGCGCGGGCTGGGACAGGTTACGCGGGGCTGTGGCCGCGCGGGCGTATTCGCTCCACCCGCCGTTACCGCCTCGCCCCGGGGTGTGCGCGGCGTGCCGTGGACCGGCTCGCCCGGATTACCTCCGTTGCTTCCACTGCGGCTTGCACGCGGAGAGCGCACCCGGGCTGCTCGCGGACGCCATCGTGCCGGTCTCGTATGCAACCAAGGGAGGCAAGCTCGCGCAGGATTTGTGGATCTACAAATCCGCGCTCGCTGGCGCCGGGCCCGCGAAGGCGGCCCTGCTTGCCCTGCTGCTTGTATTCCTGCGCGATCACGGTGGCTGTGCCTGGCGGCTCGCGGGTGGTGGAGTGCCAACCCACCTGGCCGTTGTGCCGAGCACCCGCGGGCGTCCTGGGCCCCATCCGCTTCAGGTTCTTGCGGCGCCAACCCTCGCCCTGCCGTGGGCCGGCCTGGCCATGCGAGGAAGCCAGGACCCGCCCGATCCGGACGACCGCGACCTGTGCCTGGAACGCTTTGCCGCGCCGCGGCCAATACCGCGGGCGCGTGTACTGCTGCTTGACGACACCTGGACAACGGGATCACGTGCCCAGTCGGCGGCGGCCGCGCTCAAGCTGGCCGGGGCGGCGCGCGTGGTAGTCGTGGTACTCGGCAGGCACCTCGGCCCGCTTGACGAGGGGACGGACGGAATGGAATCGTTCAGCCGCCTGCTGCGGGGTCGACGCTACCGCCTGTCGGCGGAGGGCCTACGGCCGTGCCCCGCGGGCTGAATCCGCGGCGGCAAGCCCCGCCATCTGCTGCTGATAGTCGCGCTGGCTGAGCGTTCCGGTCAGCAATTGCCTCACCAGAACGCACTCGGCGTCTCCGGCACCAAAGGTCAGGGCCGTGATGAGCGCTGGAGACGTGACGGTCAGGGCGCTCCCTGGCGCCGGCAGCGGCTTCAGCCGCCTGCGCGCCCGCCGGAACCGCAGCCGGAATCGCAACGTCGTGCCACCGTCGCCGAAGGTCATCATCGTCGCGATAGTGATCGTCAGCAGGACGAGAACAACAATGAGCGCCATCGGATACCACCACCCCGTCTGTCCGGCCCTGGGCCAGCAGACTCCCCCACGGCGGCCGGCCCGTGCAGAGGCATTCGTCCTGTGTGCCGCGACGGCATGGTCCCGGCCGGGAACAATCCACTGCGATGCGAGCGCTACGGTCGCGGCGCGGCCGGCCTGTGCTTTTGGTGCGCAATCTCGTGCCAGTTGGCTTTGCATCAGCTACTATCCGCCGCCGCACGCGGCGTCTGGCTTTTCCCAGTGATGTGGTTTGTCCTGACTGCTGCCAGTCCACGCGCCCTTGACCATTAGGGGACCTTCGACCCTAACGAGCCGGAGGATGGTCACGTCATTCTGACCGGTACGTGTAGGAGGGGTCCGGCCCCGGAGGGAGGCACAATGCGCCGGAGCATCAAGGACCAGGTGACTGGGCCTGACGACGGAACACAGGTAGTGACCGTGCAGGGGGAACTGGATCTTGCGACGGCCGACAGCCTGTACCGCAGGGGCCGCGCGGCGCTTGCCCGCCAGGCCCGGCTGCTTCTGCTCGATATCGCGGGCGTTTCCTTCTGTGACTCATGCGGGCTGAGTGCCCTCGTCAGGATCGCCAACGAGGCCGACGCCGCGGGCTGCCGCTACGGCCTGGTCGCACCGCAGCCGCTCGTGGTCAAGGTGCTGCGCATTACCGGCCTGGATCAGCGGCTCCCCGTCTTCCCGACCATGGCGGAAGCGCGGCTGGGCCTCGTCGCGCTGACCTGAAATCACACCAGGGCCGAGGCCCGCCTGATTGTCCCCGAAGGCCACGCGTCGAAACCGGCTGAGCTGCTGCGCGGTATTGGGCAATCGCGACGCCGCAACGGTGAGCTCGTTGTTCAGGAGATCGAGGATGAGCTTGCGGTTTCCCGTGCGCTGTGGGAACTCGCGCATACGGTGCGGACAGCTGCGGTGAGCGACCTGGAGGCCGTGACCTCCGGCTCCGCTACCAGGTAAGACGGTAGCAGGACACGCGCGGGAGGCTGAGACTGCTGCCGCGCGTGCCGGTAGGTTGAGAGCCATGCCGGGTCGAATCGTCCTGTACGGCGCCACGGGTTACACCGGCAGGCTGACCGCGCACGCCATGCTGGCGCGCGGAGCGCGGCCCGTGCTCGCGGGCCGGGACGCTGGCCGGTTGAGCGGGCTGTCCGCACGGCTCTCGCGTGCCGGGGGCGGCCCACCGCTCGAGACCGCGGTCGCGGGTACAGCAGAGCCTGCTGCGGTACGGGAACTCATAGGGGCCGGCGACGTGCTCGTGTCGACCGCAGGACCGTTCTTGAAGGTCGGCAGGGCAGCCGTGGCAGCCGCGGTGGATGCGGGCGCGGTGTACCTGGACTCGAGCGGCGAGCCGCCGTTCATCCGAGCGGTATTCGAGGAGCACGGCCCGCGCGCACAGCGGACAGGCGCGGTGCTGCTGACCGCGTTTGGCTACGACTACGTGCCGGGGAACCTGGCGGGCGCGCTCGCGCTTTCTGCCGCTGGACCGGCCGCGACCCGCGTGTACGTCGGCTACTTCGTGCGCGGGGACATGCGGAGGGCGGCGAGCGCGGGCACCCGGGCGTCGGCGGCCGGCGTGCTCCTCGAACCTGGCTATACCTTCCGCGGCGGCCGGATCACGAGCGAGCGCGCAGCGGCAAGGGTCAGGTCCTTCGAGGTTGACGGCAAGATCAGGGAGGCGTTTTCTATCGGCTCATCGGAGCATTTTGCGCTGCCAAGGCTGCAGCGGGTAACGGGAGCGGCGGACGGCGCCGCGGTTGCGAGCGGCCTCAGCGACGTAGGTGTTTACCTTGGCTGGTTCGGCGGAGCAACCAGGCTCGTCCAATACGGGTCGGCGCTTGCGGCACCGCTCGGCCGGCTGCCCGGCGTGCGGCAGGCCATCGATATTCACGCTCGCAGGATCCAGCGCAGCAGGGCCGAACCTGATCCGGCTGAGCGGGTTCAGTCGGATGTGGTGGCGGTTGCGGCGGATTCCAGCGACCGTGAACTGGCCGTGACGCATCTGACCGGCGGTGATCCCTATTCGTTTACCGCCGGGATACTTGCCTGGGCGGCGTGCCAGGCTGCCGGGCAATTCCCGCAGCCCGCGGGCGCTCTCGGCCCGATCGAAGCCTTCGGGGCGGACGCGCTCGAGTCGGGATGCGCCGGCGCGGGAATTTCCAGGCGGCGGCTCGACTCCGATAAAAAGCAATTCAGCTAAAATGGGATAATTGATGGGCGTACGGGTCAGGTAACTGCAGGTTCTCGTACACTCGGGAATTAGACGGATGTCGCGGGCCCGTTCGGCCAAGTCGGTAGAGGATTACCTTAAGAAGCCTCTAACTTTCTCGCTATGGATAACCACCTGCTCGTTGCGGAGCTAAAGGCCGCCGGCCCGGGAGCGGTCAAGGCCATCCATGACAGCTACGCCAGCGGCCTCTTCCAGTACTGCTGGTTCGTGCTCCGCAACTCCGACGCCGCGCAGGTGGCATTGCGCGACACCCTCATTGCGGCGCAAGCGCATATCGGCCGCCTCGCCGATCCTGACCTGCTGAAGCCTTGGCTGTACGCGCTCGCCCGCGTCGAGTGCCTGCGCAGGAACCCGTCGCCGGCCAGTGATCCGGACGTGCAGCCGGCGGGCGCGGAGGAGCCGGGCCCTGATCCGATTCTGACGGCCTGGCACGCGGTCATGGACCTCGGCCCGCTGGAGCGGGAGGCGCTGGAGCTTTCATCCAGGCACAGCCTGGAACCATCCGGCGTCGCCTCGGTGCTCGGCATCGCCACGCGGGAATCCGAATTGCTGCTGATTCGTGCTCGTGAATCCCTTGTGCAGGCATTGGCGGGCGAAATCCTGGCGAGCACGGGCCGGGGCGGCTGCCGGGATCTCGCGGCCATGCTGACCGACTATGACGGAACGACTACAGCGCCGCTGCGCGAGCGACTGGTCAGCCACGCTGGGCGCTGCGTGGCGTGCGGCCAGCATCTGCCGCGCAACTTGTCCGCGGCGAAGGTCTATGGCTTGCTCCCCCTGGCCGAGTTTCCGCTGGGGATGCGGGTGCGAACGCTCTCCTGCTGCAATGATCCCGCGCTTTCTGGGTACCGCGCCTTCGTGGCAGGCCGGGCGGCAAGGTTCGGACATGACGGTTTTCCTTTCAGTCCTGCGGCAGCGGTGGCAGCGGCAGCGGCAGCGCCGCCCAGACGCCGTACCAGCGCCCACCTGTGGGTGGGCCTCGCCGCTGCTATCGCCGCCACCGCGCTGGGTGCCGGTTTCGCGCTAAGCGGCATGGGCGGCTTCGACAACATGATGCGACGCATCCTGCCCGGCCCGGCTGGGCCGCACTGGTACGGCGCCGTCGTCACGTCGGCGCCAAACTCCCGTCTCGAGGCGGGCCGGCCGATCACGCCGGCCATCCCCCTCGGCGCTGCCCCGGCCGAGAGCGGGGCAATCCGCCCGCTGCCGCCGTTTCCCGTGGCCCAGGCGCAACAGCCGTTGCGCGGCGGGCAGGCGCCGCTTCCTGCTGGGCGCCTGCTGCTGTCGTCGGGCCGACTTGACCTCGGCACGATGTCATCCGGCAAGCTTGTGCTCAGCGCGATCGGCGGATCGGTCGCCTGGTCCGCGAGCACGTCGTCGGCGGATCTTGCGCTGAGGTCTTATGCAGGCTGGCTGCCCCGCGGCGGGACGGCCACGCTCGTTGTGACCGTGGCAAGGAACGGGCGCACGTCAAGCCGCGGTGCGGTCATCATCGGTCCGGGAAACCTGAGCGTCCCTGCCACCTGGATCGCGCCGTCCCTGTCACCGTCCCTGTCACCGTCCCTGTCATCGTCACGATCATGGCCAGCGTCACCCGCACCGGCATCGCTGAAGTCAGTGCCGCCATCGGCGCCGCTGTACACCCCGTCACCGGGCCCGGCGGGATCTCCGTCGCGCTCGCCATCGCGTGTGCCATCGATGAGGTCGTCCCGGCGGCCAGTACCAGCACCGCCGGTCCGTTCTGTTCGACCCGCGACCGCGCACCCGCCCGCTTCGCCAGCCACCCGGGATAACTCGCAGCGGCTCGCGGTTAACGACGTGCAGCCAGGTGGGCTGGAAGCCTTGGAGCCAGGCGGCCTGGAGTCCGGGCAAACAGGCTATCGGGAGCCCGCGGAGCCAGACCGGCCGCAGTCTTGGCAGCCAGACGAGCCGCAGCCAGACCTGCCCGGCCAATGGCAGCCAGATCAGTGGGACCGCCGAGAGCAAGACCAGCCGCAGCCAGATCAATGGGAGCGTTGGCAGTCAGGCCAGGCGTGGCGTTGGCAGTCAGACCAGGGGTGGCCTTGGCAGCCCAGCCGATGGCGGCAATGGCGGCATTACCTGCCGCTACCGTGGCGGTAGCTGGGCGGTCGGCCTCGTAAGCTTGGCCCGTGAACGACCCTCCCGCGACGCGGACCGCGATGGTGCGCCGCGCCCGTAAGATCAACCGTGAACTCGCCCTGATGTATCCGGACGCGCACTGCGAGCTTGACTTCACTTCGCCGCTTGAACTCTTGGTGGCGACGATTCTGTCCGCGCAGTGCACCGACCGGAGGGTCAACGCGGTGACTCCGGTGCTGTTCGCCAGGTTCAAGACCGCTGCCGACTACGCATCCGCTGACCGAGGCGAACTGGAGAAGATCATCCAGTCGACCGGGTTCTTCCGCGCCAAAACAAACAGCCTTGTCGGCCTGGGTCAGGCGCTGTGCGACAGGTTCGGGGGTGAGGTCCCTGCGAGCCTCGACAAGCTTGTCACGCTGCCAGGAGTTGGCAGGAAGACGGCGAATGTCGCGCTCGGGAACGCATTCGGCAAGCCGGGGCTCACTGTCGACACTCATTTTGCCAGGCTCGCGCGGCGCTTCGGATGGACGACGCAAACCGAGCCCGACAAGATCGAGAGTGATGTTGGCGCGTTGCTGCCGCGGCCGGAGTGGACGATCGCCTCACACCGGCTCATCTGGCACGGCCGCAGGGTCTGCCATTCCCGCAGGCCCGCCTGCGGTGCGTGCGGGATCGCGCGGCTCTGCCCGTCGTTCGGCGAAGGGCCTGCCGACGAGGAGACGGCGCGCAAGCTGGTCAAGACCGGGCCGTTCTCGTGACGGAAGCAAGTCGCAACGATGCTCATAGCACCCCGCATGTGCAGAGCCCGCAACGCGCGCAGGGAGCGCAGCGTAGCCACCCGGAGCGTGCCCGCGGCGCCGACGCGGCTGGGCGGACAGCTCCGGGCTGGCTGCGCGAGCTTGCTGGTGCCGCCAGGCAGATGCCGGTATCGGCACATCTGCGGCCGCCACGGGCAGGCGGCCGCGCCTCGGCGGTGCTTGTGCTTTTCGCCGAAGGGCCGGCAGGCCCTGACGTCCTGCTGATCCAGCGCAGTGCCGGACTGCGCAGGCATGCGGGCCAAACCGCGTTTCCAGGCGGCGCGATCGACGCTGGCGACTCCAGTCCGGTGGCGGCGGCGCTGCGCGAGGCGGCGGAGGAGACCGGCCTCGACCCGGCAGGGGTGGAGGTGGTCGGCGTGCTGCCAGAATTGTTCGTGGCGCGCAGCGGGTTCCGCGTCATGCCGGTGCTCGCATGGTGGTGGCACCCCAGCCCGGTCGGGCCGGGCGATCCAGTTGAAGTCGCCGCGGTCGCGCGGGTGCCCCTCGCCGAACTTGCCGACCCAGCCAACCGGTTCACCGTCCGTCACCCCTCCGGTCTGGCCGGCCCGGCGTTCCGGGTGAGCGGGGTGCTCGTGTGGGGCTTTACCGCCGGAATCCTGGACCGGTTGCTCGCGCTCAGCGGCTGGGAACGTCCTTGGGAGGCGAGCCGGGTCGAGGACCTGCCACCAAGCGCGCTCGGCTAGGGCCCGCAGATCTTTGGAGCCGGGGCGTGGCCTGGCCGGTGACGTCGGGGACCATCCTGGGCTAATGCTGGCAATTGCCGTTCAGCGGTCTCGTCACTCGTAGGGCCCTATACCGTTGGGCACGTGCGTGGTGACCTGCTCGACTTGATCTTGATTGGGGTCGTCGCAGCCTTCGCCGTATCCGGCTACCGGCAAGGCTTTATTATCGGCGCGCTGAGCTTGGCAGGATTTCTCGGCGGCGCCGCCTTCGGCCTGGTCATCGCCCCCGCGATCGCGCAGTCGGTCGTGCCGGGTCAGGCGCAGCAATCCCTGATCGCCATCGTCGTCGTGTTTGTCGCCGCGATGATCGGCCAGTTCGCGGCCTCCACCGTGGGCGCCGCGATGCGCGACCTGGTGACCTGGCGGTCGGCGACCGTTATCGACTCGGCAGGCGGCGCGGCTGTGAGCACGCTGTCAGTGCTCGTCATCGCGTGGCTCATCGGCACTTCGGTCGCGAACGCCCCATTCCCTGTGATCGTCAACCAGGTGAACAACTCGGCGGTGCTGCGTGCGGCCGACCGGCTGATGCCAGAAACCGCCCGCACCTGGTTCTCGAGCTTCAGGCGCGTCGTGGCGAGCGGGCCATTTCCGCAGGTGTTCGGCGGACTCGGCGCGGAAGGGGTCGTGGCGGTACGGCCGCCGGACACTGCGGTGCTGAACAGCAGCGGGCTGCGCCGCGCGAGTGCGAGCGTGGTGCGGGTACTCGGCACGGCTCCCTCATGTTCGCGCAGGATCGAGGGTTCAGGCTTCGTATTCGCGCCGGATCACGTCCTGACGAACGCGCACGTGGTAGCCGGGGTCACAGACGGCCCAGACGTGTACACCGAGACAGGCAGGCGGCTCAGGTCCCGCGTCGTGCTCTACGACTTCCAGCGCGATGTCGCGGTGCTTTACGTCCCTCGCCTGCACGCGCCGCCGCTGCACTTCGCCGGTGTGGCGACGACCGGCGACAACGCGGCTGTCGTCGGCTATCCGCGCAACGCGCTGACGGTCACGGCCGTCGCGGCCCGCATCGGCGGTTTCCAGGAGGCGCGTGGCCCGAACATCTACCAGTCCGGCCAGGTCACGAGGGAGATCTACTCGATCCGCGCTAACGTGGAACCAGGCAACTCGGGCGGTCCGCTGCTAGCGCCGGGCGGCGGCGTCTATGGCGTCGTCTTCGCTGCGGCAGTCGGGCAGCCCGGCATCGGCTACGCGCTGACCGCCGCCGAGGTGGCGCCTGACGTGCAGGCCGCTGCGACGGCGACTGGGAAGGTCTCCACCCAGACCTGCGACTGAGCCCGCCACCCGGCAACCCACTGATTTCCCTGGCTGGGCTTAGCCGCGCGCGCGGCTCAGGCGAGCAGGCGCGGGCGCAGGTCGGAAGGCGGCAGCCCAGCCAGGCCGAGGCGCTCGATCCGTTCGGCGAGCCGTTCCGCTTCCTTAACGGCGTGCGCGACGTCCACGCCGCAAGCTGGCACCCCGGGGGCGACGTATGGGCGGATCCGGTCTGCGCCGCGGCGCAGCAGTGTGACGGCTCCGCTAGAGTTGCCGCGCTGCGCGTGCGTGAGGCCCACGGCGATCTGAGCGAGGCCTTGCCACAGCTCGCGCTCGGCCGGAGCGGCCGCCTTCCAGCTCGCCTCGAGGACCTCGTGTGCATGGAAAGGCCTGTCCGCGTCGATCAGTCCTTGCGCCTCGGCAAGCGCCTTGGCAGCTGGCAGCTCAAGATCGTCTGGGGTGCCGGGCTCGCCCGCCTCGTCCCGGGGCAGCGGCCGTCCGAGCGCGTCGCGCGGCCGGGCATTGCGTGGCCGGCCGCTGATGTCCCTGTCGCGGTTCACCGTTCCGGTTCTGGATCGGCCAGCCAGCCACGCAATTCGGCGTTGAACCTGTCCGGTAGCTCCTCGTGCGGAAAATGCCCCGCACCATCTATCAGGCGCCACCGGTAGGGCCCGTCAACATACCGTCCGGCCCCGCGCGCGGTACGCGGCAGCACGCACGTGTCGAGTGCTCCATGTAGGTGCAAAGTGGGCGCCTGGATGGGCGCGCGCATCCGCCGTACGTAGCGCATGCCGTCAGGCCGCAGCCTGGACCTGACGATCCACCGGTGGTATTCGAGAGCGGAGTGGGCCACGCCAGGAATCCGCATCGCCTCCCGGTACCGGCGGTCGGCTTCATCGTCGGGCCAGCCGGGCCCTGACCACTCCTTGAGAAGGCGGCCGACCTTTGCTCCGTCGTCGCGCACTAGCTGGCGTTCAGGTGTCGCGGGCAGCTGGAACCGCAGCGCGTATCCGCTCCGCTTGCCCTGCCCGAACGGGTCGGTCAGCACCGCGGAACTCATCCGCAGCGGATGCGGCGCGGAGACGACGGCGAGCCTGCGGACGACCTTCGGATAGTACGCACCCATGGTCCAGGCCACCAGTCCGCCCCAGTCATGGCCCACGATGACGGCGTTCGCCTCGCCAAGCGCACGGACCATCCCCGCCGCGTCGGAGGCGGCGGTCACCAGGTCGTAGCCCCTGGGCGGCTTGTCGCTGCCGCCATATCCGCGCAGATCGGCGGCGACGGCGCGGAAACCTGCCCGCGCCAGCGATGCCAGCTGGCTCCGCCATGTCCACCAGAACTCAGGGAATCCATGCAAAAGCAACACCAGCGGACCGTCGCCGCTCTCCGCGATGTGGAAGCGAGTGCCGTTCGCGCTCACCGACCGGTGCGACCACGGCCCGTCGACCTGCACGGCCGATTCCGCCGGAACGGCCATTAGCTCGCTCCCCCCGCACTGCCTGCTGCATTGGTGTCATTCCGCAGCATGGCAAGGCTGTCTTGGACGGAGGCCCGGGTGCGCCGTAGTCCGCTCATCCGGCGGATCTTCATCACGCCATAAAGCACCGCGAGTCCCGCGAACAGCACGTAAACGCCGGACACGATGAGGAAGCCAACCCAGGGATCGAAGCCAGCCGCGACGAGGCCGTAGACCGCCGCGAACGAAAGCAGGATGAGCACAATGCAGCCCACGAAGGCGGCCCCGATGATCATTACGCCCGAGATGCCGAGCCGCTTGACGTCGTCCCGCAACTCCAGCTTCGCGAGGTCGATCTCCCACCGGAGCAGCTGTGAGACGTCCTTCACCGCAAGGGAAACGAGCTCACCAAGTGACTCACCGCCCACGCCGTTGCCCGTTTGCCGGTCAGTGCGCGGCCTACCGGTTTCGGCCATAGCTTGGTCTCCATTCCTTGGTGGCTCTCACTCGCTACTTGCCCAGCGAGCCGCAGTAATCAACTTTGGCGGATAACCGCGAATTTCCGTAGCACAAATTACCGGTTAGCGGCGGGAGAGCGCGGGCGCATCGCCTCCGCGCCGCGCATCTCGTCCGCGGCACCATGGACAACACATAGGCTGCATGCGGCGCCACACCCCGGCAGCCGTTAAGACTGTATTGCCCCGGGGGGACGACCCCCCGGGATCCCCCCGCAGGCTGTAGCGGCCCGCTCACTGCTGGATGAGAATCCGCCGATTCAGGT
This sequence comes from uncultured Actinomycetota bacterium, assembly GCA_963826515.1. Classification (GTDB taxonomy): domain Bacteria; phylum Actinomycetota; class Actinomycetes; order Streptosporangiales; family Streptosporangiaceae; genus DATFVJ01. Next base: position 794,657 of record CAWGXI010000016.1, on the reverse strand, counting down.
ATCAGGACCTGTTACTCCTCCGGTTTCGCGGCGGGCAGCTTGTCCTTGATCAGATCCGTGACGGTGCCGTCCGTCAGTGTCGTAACGTCGCCGAGCTGGCGGTTGTCGGCGATGTCCCTCAGCAGCCTGCGCATGATCTTTCCTGACCGGGTCTTCGGCAGCTCGGGTACGACCATGATCTGGCGAGGCCGGGCGATCGCGCCGAGCTCCGAGGCGACGTGCGATCCCCTTCGGCTTGGCGGTCGTGCCCGATGTGTACATCACATAGAGCGGATGCTCGGCGTCGTGCGGTTCCGCCGTGTGCTCCGGGCTCTGCCTGTCGACCACCTCGTGCCACCAGACGTCGCGGCCCTCGGTCCACGCCACGTCCTGACCGGTGCGGCGCACGACGAGCACGTTGCGAACGTCCGGGCACTCCTCGAGGGCCTCGTCCACGGCCGGCTTCAGCGCGCTTGCGGCGCCGCGCCGGTAGCCGCCGTCCGCGGTGATAACAAACCGAGCCTGGCAGTCGGTGATCCGGCCGCTCAGCGCGCTCGAGGAGAAGCCGCCGAAGACGACCATGTGCGGCGCGCCCAGCCGGGCGCAGGCAAGCATCGCGACCACGGTCTCAGGGATCATCGGCAGGTAGATGGCCACCCGGTCGCCCTTTTCTACGCCAAGCTCGGCCAGCGCGTTCGCCGCCCGGTTGACCATGTCCTTCAGCTCGGCGTACGTGATAACCCGGGTATCGCCGGGCTCACCTTCCCAGTAGTAGGCGACCTTGTCGCCGCGTCCCGCCGCCACGTGCCTGTCGACGCAGTTCACCGCCACGTTCAGCTTGCCGCCTGTGAACCACTTCGCAAACGGCGGGCTCGACCAGTCGAGCACCTGGTCCCAGGGCCTATCCCAGGTCAGCCGCTGCGCCTGCCGCTCCCAGAAGCCGAGCCGATCCGCCGCTGCTTCCGCATAGCCGTCCTCCTTGACGTTCGCTGCGGCCGCAAGCTCAGGCGGGGGCGGGAAGCGCCGCAACTCATGCAAGAGATTGGAAAGTGCCTGCTCAGTCAAGGCGGAGCTCCGTTCTGTATGTGGCGACGCCGTCGCTGTGCATCGCCACCAGGGTCTCGCACCGGGCAGCAAGCCCGAAGTGGCTATAGATCAGCATAAGCCGGTCGCGGGCGCGCCGCCTGATGCGGTGGACGCCCGCGATCACAGTTCAGCGTGGTCTTTCGCGACGCGCAACCCCAGCCGTTGCGGTTAATGCTGCGAGGCTGCCCGGGTGACGCATCCGCAGGGCCTTTTCGGCGCGGCTCGCACCCCCGGCTTTCGGGCCGCCGGCCGCCAGGGCGTGTCCCGCCCAAGCGGCCAAATCGCGCAGCAGCGGCGCCCCGCTAGCGGGGCGCCGCCACGCAAGACACGTCACACCAGGTTACCAAGCGTGCACCCAAATTCTGCCGGACAGGTTGTCCGGAGAGGACGGGTACAGTCATTAGCCGGTGTACTCGCCATCTCGGTGCTACCTGCCTCGGCTCGCCTCCCGCGGCTGGTCGCGCGTGGGTACCTAGCTGCCGTGCCCGGACGTCCTCTGGGTCCGTGACTCCTTTCTACGACGAATTCGCCTGCTTGGAAACCCCTCTGCGTGACCAATTCGTGATCTCGATTGATTGGCCTGTTCTCATGCGCCGGCCGGCGTTGCGTGACAGCCCCGTCAACGACGGTCCAAGGGCGAAACCGGGCACGGGCCAGCTGCGGGCCGCCGCGGCAGCGCGCAAGCCGCGGTCGGGATTCACCGCGTGCGGGTGACCTACTGCCTCGAGCATGGGCAGATCCGTCACCGAGTCGCTGTAGGCGAAGCAGTTCTCCAGCGGGTAGCCCTTGTCCGCCGCGAGGCGGCGCATGGCCGCCGGCTCCTCCGCGCCGTAAGCGTAGAGCTCGAAATCGCGCGTGTAGCGGCCGCGGGCAATCACCATCCGGGTGGCGATGGCATGGTCGAGCAGTTCGCCGATCGGATGCACAATCTCGTGACCAGAGGTGCTCACGATGACGACATCTCGCCCGTCCCCCCTTATGCGCCTCGCGCAGCACCAGGGGCGTAGATCTCGGTGGATGCGGGCGGTGCTCCAGGCGGCGATCCGGCTAAGCGGAGGAAGAGGTTGGCAGTGACGATGGCGCGAACCTGCTCGGCAGGCCAGCCACGGCACAACGCGGCCATGTACGCACGGATCCGCTCCATCTGGCCGGGTCCGGCGCCATCGAAGCGGAAGATGAACTGTGCGGGGACGCTTCTGAGCACGTCACTTCGGCTGATCAGGCCGCCACGGTAGGAGGGTGCGCCGAAGGCCAGAGTGCTCGATCTCGCGATGATCGTTTTATCTAAATGAAAAAAAGCGGCACCGGCTGTACTCTCCCGCTCGACGGAACTGTCCACGATCAGGCAGCATATGGTGTAACGCCCAGAACTGATGGCAGCACCGAAGGAACGGACCTTTCTTGGAAACGGGCCGGCTCTACCCCCCGGAGCCGGACCGTACGGCGACCCCCGCTCTCCCCCCCGGCGGGGGTCGCCACATGTCCAGGGCTGTTTAGCATCGATCGTCACTGGCTCGCTGGGGCCTCGCGATCCGGGTCATGATCAGTCCGGACGTGTCCAGACAGTTGTGACCGGCGACGATGCGATCACGGAGCACTTCGTCCGTTACTGCTCGCCACAGTTCCTGGCGAATGGCAGCATCGGCCGCCAAGTGAAACTGAGATGTTTCGGGCTAAACGTTCCCTTTGTCCCTTCTCAGGATTTGACCGGGCGCAGCCGCGTCGGGATGTCAGGGGCCGGGCGGGCTCCGCAGCGCTGCACCGGGCCGCTCAGCCGAGCAGGATGTCGAGCAACTGAAGCGCACCGGCCTTGCACAGCGGCTGGTTTCCGTTGCCGCACTTGGGTGACTGGATGCATGACGGGCAGCCATCGATGCACTCGCAGCTTGCAATCGCAGTACGCGTCGCGTCGAGCCACTCAGGCGCCGTGCGGTAGGCCCGCTCTGCGAACCCCGCTCCGCCTTCGTGTCCGTCGTATACGAACACGGTCAGCCGTCCCGTCGCGGCATGCAGGTCGGCGGAGACGCCGCCGATGTCCCATCGGTCGCAGCCCGCGAACAGTGGCAGCAGGCCGATGGCGGCGTGCTCGGCGGCATGCGCCGCGCCACCCAGATCCACCCCCCTGCTGGCGAGTTCGCGACGCTGAGCGGCTGAGATCATCCACCACACGGCCCTCGTGCGCAGCGTCCGCGGTGGCAGGCAGAGCGGGTCCTCACCGAGTACTTCGCCGGTTTCCGCGCGCCGCCGCAGATACGAGACGGCCTGCCGGGTGACGTCCACGTCACCGAAAAGCAGGTCCGCCTCGCCCAGCGGCGCCGTTCGCGGCTGACCCACGATCTCGATCTCCGTCAGTTCGCGTGCCGTCGTCGTGTAGCCAGGGTCGCCGGCCCGGACCAGGGCGACGCGGTCTGCCAGGTCGAGCTCGCTGACCAGGAACGTCTCGCCCTGGTGCAAGTAGACAGCACCGGAATGGGCGATGGTGTGCGCGGACGGCTCGTCTACCGTCCCGAGCAGCCGCCCGGTGTCCTCATCGACTATCTGCACGCTGATCGCGCTGGTGCCCCTGATGCTCGCCATCACCGTTCGTTCACGTCTGGTCCAGAACCACCCCGTATCGCGGCGGCGCAGCAGCTTGCGGTCAGTGAGCCCGGCGACCACAGCAGGGGCGGCGGGACCGAAAAGCTTCAGGTCGGTTTCGGTAAGGGGCAGCTCAGCGGCGGCTGCGCACAGATGAGGGGCGAGTACGTAAGGATTGTCTGGGTCGATCACCGTCGCCTCGACCGCGCTGCCGAAGACGGCCTCGGGGTGATGCACCAGATAGGTATCGAGCGGGTCGTCGCGTGCGATGAGCACGGCTACGGCCGCGCCACCGGCCCGTCCCGCGCGTCCGGCCTGCTGCCAAAGTGAGGCCCGCGTGCCCGGCCAGCCGGTCACGATGACCGCGTCGAGCCCGCAGATGTCGACTCCGAGCTCGAGCGCATTGGTAGTGGCCAGGCCGCTGACCGCGCCGGTGCGAAGTGCTTGTTCCACCGCCCGCCTGTCCTCAGGCAGGTAGCCGGCCCGGTAGGCGGCCACCTGCTCGCCGAGCTCCACGGGGCCCACCTCCGCCAGTGCGCGCCTGGCCGCGAGCGCGATCGTTTCCGCGGAACGGCGCGACCTTACGAAGGCGAGCGTGCGGACGCCGCCTGCGACCAGGTCGGCGAGGAGGGTGGCCGCCTCGGCCGCTGCTGTGCGCCTGATCGGCGCGCCCGCCGCGCCGCGTAGCCGGGTCAGTGGTGGCTCGCAGAACGCGAACGTGAGCGGGCCACGGGGCGAGCAATCCTGCGTCACCTCCTCGGTGTCAAGCCCGGTGAGGACCCGGGCGTACCTACCGGGTTCGCTGACCGTGGCGGAGGACAGGATGAACACGGGGGTGACGGGACTCGTCGGTGAGAGGTCGCCCGGCCGGGCGTGACAGGAGCTGATCCGCTGCAGCCGCCGCACGACCTGCGCCATGTGCGATCCGAAGACGCCGCGGTAGTGGTGGCATTCATCGATGATCACGTACCGCAGACGGCGGAAGAACCCGGACCAGCGGGCATGCCGGGGCAGCAGGCTGTGGTGCAGCATGTCAGGATTGGTTAGCAAATAGTTGACGTGCGACCTGGCCCAGTCGCGCTCGGCGACGGGCGTGTCCCCGTCTACGGCCGCGGCGTGGACGTCGCCGAGGCCGAGCCCGCGAATCACCCGCAACTGGTCGGCTGCAAGGGCCTTCGACGGCGCGACATACAGGACCGTGCCGCCAGAAAGCACGGCGGTGAGCGCGGGCAGCAGGTAGCCGAGCGACTTCCCCGAGGCCGTACCGGTGGAGATGATGACGTTGCGGCCGCCGTGCGCGTGCTCGGCCACCGCGACCTGATGCGCCCACGGAGCCATCACCCCGGCCTGCTCGAACCGGGCGGTGACGAGGCTAGGGATCCAGTCCGGCCAATCGGCGGCGCGGCCATCCCTGGCGGGGATGTGCTCGACGTGGGTCAGCCGGCCGCCGCGGGCGCGATCCGCCAGCAGCCGGGCCGCCTTGGCGCAGCCGCTGCGGGAGTCTGTGAGGGTCTGCACGGGTTTCTAGTGTGTCATCCGCGGGCAGACGTGGCGCGTATCGTAATTTCGTGTAGACACAATGTCGGAGCGTGGTTGAATGGCGCGCTGCAGGGACACGCACCGGACGTACCCTCGCGCGTACGCGTGGGCCGGGGCGCTCATAGGTGGTATGGAGGACTTGTGGATCTTAAACTGGACCACCACACGAAGGACGGCAACGAGGTTGTAGACGTCGAGGGTGAGATCGACGTCTACACCGCGCCGCGCTTGCGTGAGCTGCTGATCGAACTGGTGAACAAGGGCCACTTCCGGCTGATCGTGAACATGGAGAAGGTCGAGTTCCTTGACTCGACTGGTCTCGGTGTCCTTGTCGGGGGACTCAAGCGGGTACGGGCACACGATGGTTCCCTGGACCTCGTTTGCACGCAGGAGCGGATCCTGAAGATCTTCCGGATCACCGGCCTGACGAAGGTCTTCGGCATCCATGACACCGTTGACGAGGCCATCGAGGTCAGGAAGGCGGAGAAGTAGCCCCCGCGGTGGCTGGCTTCCCCCCGAGATGGCCACGGTCGAGCTCAGTTTTACGCCGCTGCCCGCGCACGTCCGCACCGCACGGCTTGTCGCGACCGCAGTCGCCAGGCGCAGCGGCGTCGAGGAGACACTTCTTGATGAGGTCCGCCTAGCGGTCGGCGAGGCGTGCTCTCGTGCGGTGGAGGCACATCGGCTGCACTGCCCTGCCGAACCCGTGCGGATCGAGCTTTCCAATCGAGACGGGCGTTTCGCGGTCGTGGTCACCGACGCCGTGCCGGGTGGCGCGGGAGATTCCGGGGACGACCGTGCAATGCGCGCGCCCCACAGCACCGCCGACACCGCCGACACCGCCGACAGCGCGACGGTGCCGCCTGCGTTTCCGGTGGCAAGCGCTGTGGGTGGCTTGGTGGCAGAAGAAGTGGCTGACCGCGATGTAGCGACCGCCGCCTCAGGCAGCCCGCCGCTTGGGGGACAGGCCTCGAGTGATCCACCGGGCGGAGGCCCGGCCGCTACCGCCTCGACTAAGGGCGGTGGCGTCAACGGCCGCTTTCCTGCCGGGATCGGGCTCGCCGTGATTACCGGTCTCGCCGACGATGTCCAGATCTCCGCCACGGGCGATGGCGTCAGCATCCGGATGAGCTGGCCCCTTCAGGACCTGAACTAGATCTAGGGCGTGTCTCGTAGATCTCGGAGGATGCGGGCGGTGATCCAGGCGCCCATGGATCCACGGGACACCATTCGAAGCAATGGTCGCGTAGCGATCTCATCTAGATAACGAATGGATTACGACACTGTTAGGAAAAGTGTCAAAGTTACGTTCTGGCGCAGCCGTGCATAGACTCCCGCCGGTGCCGTGATGGCGCCACCAAAGGCTTGTGCGGTCTGTTTAACTTGGGGCACCCAGGCCTTGCGCCCGGCACGGGCATGTCGGCCTGCGGGAACGTCTGTGCCCGCCTTGAGGAGGACGGATGATGAGCCTAAGCGTCGCCGGGGAGAGCGGTAGCGCGGTAACTCTCAGCGGCAGCAACTTCACCCTGGTTGTCATCGTTGCCGTGATCGCCCTGCTCGCGCTCGCCGTGGCCGGCGGGCTGGTGCGTAACGTACTTGCCGCTGATCAGGGAACCACGAAGATGCAGGAGATCTCGCGGGCCGTACAGGAAGGCGCCGCGGCCTATCTGCGCAGGCAATTCAAGACCCTCGCCGTCTTCGTCGTGCTGATCCCCTTCCTGCTCCTGCTGCTGCCTGCCGACACGGTCGGCGTCCGCATCGGGAGGTCTTGCTTCTTCATTGTGGGTGCGCTCTTCTCCGGGTTGACCGGCTTTACCGGCATGTCGCTTGCCGTCCGCGCCAACGTCCGGGTCGCTGCGGCTGCCCGTGAATCCGGCGGTGAGCGCCGCGCCATGCGTCTCGCCTTCCGCACTGGCGGCGTCGCCGGAATGTTCACCGTGGGCCTCGGCCTGTTCGGCGCGGCGATCGTCGTGCTGAGCTTCAAGGCGAACGCGCCAAGCGTCCTCGAAGGCTTCGGTTTCGGCGCTGCACTCCTCGCCATGTTCATGCGTGTCGGCGGCGGTATCTTCACCAAGGCAGCGGATGTCGGTGCCGACCTCGTCGGCAAGATCGAAAAACACATACCCGAGGACGACCCGCGGAACGCGGCCACGATCGCCGACAACGTCGGTGACAACGTAGGCGACTGCGCGGGCATGGCCGCCGACCTGTTCGAGTCGTACGCCGTGATGCTCGTGGCCTCGCTGATCCTGGGGAAGATCGCATTTGGTAACCAGGGCCTGGTGTTCCCGCTCCTCGTCCCGATGGTAGGCGTCATCACCGCGGTCATCGGGATCTTCGTCGTCGTTCCGCGTAAGGGCGACCGCAGCGGCATGACCGCGATCAACCGAGGCTTCTTCATCTCAGCGGTGATCTCTGCGGTGGGGGTCGCCATAGTCGCGTTCGTCTATCTGCCGAGCCACTTCAGCGGGCTCAAGGGGGTCACCGACCCAGCAATCTTGCGGCATGGGGGAAGCCCGCAGTGGCTGGCTATCGGCGCTGTGCTCATCGGCCTGGTACTTGCCAGCACGATCCAGTTGCTTACCGGTTACTTCACCGAGACCAACAGGCGGCCGGTGCTGGACATCGGCCGGAGTTCGGTCACCGGGGCGGCGACGGTCATCCTGTCCGGGATTTCTGTTGGCCTTGAATCCGCGGTGTACTCGGCGCTGATCCTCGGCGCTGCGGTGTATGGCGCGTTCCTGCTTGGCACGGGGAATGCCGTGCTCGCCCTGTTCGCGGTCGCTCTCGCCGGCACCGGCTTGCTGACCACGGTGGGCGTGATCGTGTCCATGGATACCTTCGGCCCAGTTTCAGACAACGCCCAGGGCATCGCCGAGATGTCCGGTGACGTGACCGGCGAGGGCGCGCAGGTCCTGACGCGCCTCGACGCGGTCGGTAACACCACTAAGGCCATCACCAAGGGAATCGCGATAGCCACCGCGGTGCTCGCCGCGACCGCGCTCTTCGGCTCGTTCAAAACGGCGGTCGTCGGTGCCCTCGCCAAGACGGCCCCCGCATTCAGCTTGTCCGTGGACAAACCGAACATCCTCGTCGGCGTGATGGTCGGCGCGTCGGTTGTGTTCCTGTTCGCCGGTCTCCTCATCATGGCCGTCGGACGCGCGGCCGGGCGGGTGGTCCTCGAGGTCCGTGATCAGTTCCGCAACCATCCGGGGATCATGGATTACACGGAGAAGCCCGAGTACGGGCGGGTCGTCGACATCTGCACAAGGGACTCTCTGCGCGAACTCGCCACTCCTGGCCTGCTCGCGGTGCTCACCCCGATCGCGATCGGCTTCGCGTTCGGTTACGGACCGCTCGGCTCGTTCCTGGTCGGTGCCATCGCCGCCGGCGCCCTGATGGCTGTCTTCCTGGCCAATTCCGGTGGAGCCTGGGACAACGCCAAGAAGCTGGTCGAGGACGGCCACTATGGCGGCAAGGGTTCTGAGGCTCATGCGGCGACGGTGATCGGCGACACGGTCGGCGACCCGTTCAAGGACACCGCTGGCCCCGCGATCAACCCGCTCATCAAGGTGATGAACCTCGTCTCACTACTGATCGCGCCGAGCGTCGTGACCTACAGCAACAAGACGTGGCTGCGCATTCTGGTGACCGTGATCGCCCTCGGGATCGTAGTGAGCGCGATCCTGGTCTCCAAGCGGCGGGCGGCCCACATGGCGGCCGGTGGGGCGGCACCAGGCGAGCTTGATGCCGTACCTGGCGGTCCTGCTGTTACCGGCGATGGCGGCACGGGTGCTCTGGAAGCCGGTTCACCTACCGTCGCTGGCCCCGGGGTGCCAGACGAGGCCGGCAAGGCGGCGCACCAAACCAAGACCTGACATCGGCCTGCTGCCCATGAAGGCCCATTGCCAGGGCCAAAGGTCTGCTCTGATTGCGAGCGCGCTGCCCCGGCCGGGGCTGCCGGCCCAGCCGGCTGCCATCCAGTCGGCCGGCGTGGGCTGTCGGCCCAGGCGCGGGTGGCGCGCTCTGTGGGCCCGCCCGCCAGGCCGCTCGGCCAGGTCGCTTCCCGGGCCGCTAGGCCAAGCCGCGCCCGCCGGGCTGCCTGGCCGGCCGCGTCGGCCTGCCCCCGGGCCCGCCAGGCCGCCTGGCCGGCCGTATCGGCCTGCCCCCGGGCCCGCCAGGCCGCCTGGCCGGCCGCGTTGGCCTGCCCGGGCCCGCCAGGCCTGGCCGGGTCCATGATCCGATACGGTGTGCGCCTGCCTGCGTTATTTGCAGCCGAATTGACATGGTTTGGGATCATGACCTGGTCGTGGCGATCCGGCCCATGATCGGCAGGCGGGGACTTAGTGCCAATTGACGTCACGCGGCACGAAGCCCACGCCAACCTCACAGGCCCATGACGTACGAGATCACAATCAAGTCAGCTACGCGCTCGGCCGGGGCAGATTCTTAAGTGCGCGGGATCGGGCTATCCGCCAACGGCGGTCTATTGATTCGGGCCATATGACCCCACATCATGATCCCGTAGCGTTTTTCAGGGTATTTACGCTGAAAACGCTACGGGATCATGGTCGGCGCAATTGCTCGCGCGACATTTGGAGGGGAACAGTGGCAGGAGTGAACCGTGTTGCCGTGCTGCGGCACGCGAAGGCTACCCACGAGCCTGGCTACAGCGACTTCAACCGTCCACTGACCCGGCGCGGCCAGCGCGACGCCGCCGCCGTCGGGCGGTTCTTGCGGACACAGGGGATTGTGCCCGATATCGTGCTCTGCTCGAGTTCCAGCCGGACCAGCGAGACGTGGGACTACCTGGCCGCAGCCGCTCACGTCACAGCTACTGGAACCGCGAGCTCAGGGACCGCGAGCTCAGGGACCGTGAGCTCAGGGACCGTGAGCTCAGGCACCGCGAGCTCAGGGACCGCGAGCGCGAGAGCAACGGGGACCACGAGTGCGAGGACCGCGAGCGCGAGAGCAACGGGTGCGGGTGCCGCGGGTGCCGCGACTACGGCCATCGCTGCCGCGGTCGGCGAGGTCAGCTACGACGAGCGGATCTACGACGCCGGGATGGAAGATCTTTTCGAGATAATCAGGGCGACTCCGGCGGCAGCCGGCACGCTGATGATCATCGGTCACAACCCGGCAGTTCACGAACTCGTGCGCGCGCTCACTGGCGATCGTGAGATCGACTTCCCAACGTGCGCGCTCGCCGTCATCGAACTAGCCGGTGCGTGGGCCGACACGTCAGTGCAGGGTGGACGCTTGGCGACGTTCTGGACGCCGAAGGGTGGCACTCGCTGAGCCAGGCCGGTCCCAGCCGAAGGCACCCGCCAGGCCGGCCGAGGGCGAAGGCACCCGCCAGGCCGGCCGAGGGCGAAGGCACCCGCCAGGCCGGCCGAGGGCGAAGGCACCCGCCAGGCCGCGTGAAAGGTGCCAGACCCGACAGTAGAAGGCGCTGGTCTTTGCGGCGGCGAGCGGCCTTCCCGCCATGACCTTCAGGCGTCCTCGGCGTCCGCAGCTTCCACTTCGTCGCGGGAGATGCCGAGCAGATACAAGATCGCATCAAGGTACGGCACGCTGACGGAGGCATCGGCGGCGTCCCTTACCACGGGTTTGGCGTTGAAGGCCACGCCGAGCCCGGCCGCTGTGATCATGTCGAGGTCGTTGGCGCCATCCCCGATCGCCACTGTCTGGCTGAGCGGGACGCCCGCGTGGGCGGCGAACTGGGCGAGTACCCTCGCCTTCCCGGCCCGGTCGATGATCGGGCCTGCGAGGCTTCCCGCCAGCTTCCCGCCTCTTATCTCGAGCGTGTTCGCCGCCGAATAGTCGATGCCGAGTCGCTGCACCAGGTCATCGGTGATCTGGGCGAACCCGCCGCTGACGATCCCGCAGCGGTAGCCGAGGCGTTTCAGCGTCCTGATCAGGGTGCGGGCGCCGGGGGTGAGCTGAACTTCCTGGCGGACCTCGTCGAGGACGGAGATGTCGAGCCCTTCGAGCAGCGCGACGCGTTCACGCAGCGCAGACGCGAAGTCGAGTTCGCCGCGCATCGCCGAGCCAGTGATCTCGGCGACCTGCTCGGCGCAACCCGCCCGCTTGGCCAGCAGTTCGATTACCTCGCCCTGGATCAGGGTTGAATCCACGTCGATGACGACCAGTCGCATCGCACGGCGGTGCAGCCCGCCGCGCTGCACCGCCACGTCAACCTGCTGCCGCACGGCTTCGGTTGAAAGCTCGGCGCGCAATGCGTGCGGGTCAGCCCCTGAGACGTCGAGTTCGATGCAGGTAACCGGGTAATGCGCAAGGCGCCCGATCCTGTCGATGTTGGCGCCTCCCGCGGCGATCCGGCCTGCGATCGCCGCCATGGCCGTCGGCAGCAATGGGCTGCCAAGCACGGTCACGTGCAGCCGGCCTCGTCTGCCGCGCCCGCGCGGCGCATCGCCGGTGCCTATCGTGATCTCGGCCTCCAGGCCGAGGTCGGCCGCGACCTGGATGACCGCCCGGTGCGCTGCAGTGAGATCGACCGGACCGTCGCAGGTCAGCAGCGCGCCGAGGATTAGACGACCGCGTATTACCACCTGCTCGACGTCGGTGACAGTCAGCGGGTGGGCGGCGAGGACCGAGAAGAGCCTGGACGTCACTCCTGGCCGGTCCCGGCCGGTCAGAGTGATCAGCAGCGTGGCACGAGGGGCATCCATTGCGCACTGAACGCTACCGCGTGTGGGAGGGCGCCGTGACCAGCCTGCCGGCGTCCGGGAATGCAGCCTCGGCGCCGCACTGGGTCACGGCAACAGCAGGTGTACGTCCCCGAACTCGTGCCACAGGCATCCCTGCTCCAGAGCCGCCGTGTAACAGCGGCTCTGGAACTGCGACCCAGCGAACACCTCGAGCATGAGCAGGTGCGACGAGCGCGGTTCGTGAAAGCCGGTGAGCAGGCCGTCCGCAACGTGCGGGCCGCGCGGCGGTGAGATGACAAGGTCCGTCCAGACCTCGAGCGGCCAGTCCCTGGTCACATAGGAGTAGCGGATCGGGCGGCCGTGCCGGAGCAGGTACGGGATGACGGACGTGGACAGTTGTGCCTGCCAGAGCCGCCCGGTCACGCGGCAGGAGAGGGTCAGCCGGGCGCCGCCGGGAAGATCGATCACCGTTCCGGCCGCACCGCGCGCGTACGGGGCCGTGCCTGAGGAGCGCACCTCACGCAATTCGATCATCCACGCCCCGTCGGGAAGCGGCGTCGAGAAATGCACCGCGATGTCCGCGCTGGCGCGGACCGCGGCAGGCAGCGTCGCGGACGTGTTGACCACGACCAGGTCACCCGGCAGCAGAACCGTGGCGAGGTCGGTGAAGACGTGATGGGTGATCGTACCGGAATGCCGGCGGCTGACCAGCAGTCGCACGCTGTCACGGCGCTCGCCGCGAACTTCGGGTGGTTCGCGTGCCTCCCGCCGCCGCGGGAGCGTGAATTCGATCGTCACGGTGTTCTCCTCGATCATCCTGATACGTGAATCGGCGGATTCTCATCCAGTAGTGAGCGGGCCGCGACAGCCTGCGGGGGGATTCCGGGGGGCGTCCCCCCGGGCAATACAGTCTTAACGGCTGCCGCGTGGCGCCCAGACGACGACCGGGGTCGTGGACGGCACTGTCGTCGCCGATAGCTCCACTCTCGGCTCCTCGAGAAAAAGCAGGGCCTTGCCGGGTCGCCGCCTGGATCACCGCCCGCATCCACCAAGATCCACGGCACGCCCTAGCTGAGAATCCGATGATTCACGGATCACGAGAATGCGCGGGTGCAGCGGATGTGGCGGCGCGATCGCCGTTCCCGGCCGGCAACATCCGCGGCCCGGTACCTGCCGCTCGGCAGCCGCTCACTGATCAGCCGCAGGAATGCGGGCACCACCGCTTCTGGCAGCGGCCGGTCGGAGATGTCCTCACCAGGGAAGGCGTGCTGTTGCATGACGGTACGAAGATCACCTGGATCCACCCACCAGGTTGCTGCGCGGCGCGGTGCAGGGCGTCACGGTGGGCGGGGTCCGTGACATCGCCGGGCACCGCCCGCACCTGGGTACCCGGAGGAAGCGCAGTGACCGCCGCGTCGAGCGCGGCGGCGTTCTAGCGTCCACGATGAGCGTGTAGCCACGGGTGGCGAGACCGCTCGCCAGCGCCCGGCCGAGACCGCGTGAGGCGCCACTGACCAGCGCTACGGGTGCATGTTCTGCGTTCATGCCAGCGACGCTAGGCGCCGCGGCCGCGCACGCGCATCGGGCCGTGGCCGTAGCGTGTACTGCGCTCATGGTCCTAGGACCGGCGACCGATCCAGGGCGGTGGCGGCAGGGGTACATTCTGGATTATGCATGACAGAGCCGGGCAAAGCTGACCGAGGTGACGGAGCCGACGGAGCTGAGCGAGCCGGGGGAGCCGGGCGGGCCGACGGATGGGCCGGGGCCCGGCTACCGGACGGTGACCGCCCCGACCAGGTGCTCTACCAGGTCAGCCAGGCGGTGCTCGCAGTCACCAGGCAGGTGTCTGTGCGCGATGCCCTCGAGACGATCGTGACGTCGGCCCGGTCGCTGATCGGAGCCCGGTACGTGGCGCTACGCGTGCCAGGCAACGACGGGACGTTCGCCGAGTTCGTGGTGGCGGGCATGAGCAGGCGCGAGCAGGCTGCGATCGGCCCACTACCGCGCCAGCACGGCATGCTGGGTGTCCTGCTCAAAGAGGGCAAGCCTGAGCAGCTCGGCGACATACGCGCGGATCCCAGGTTCGAGTACTTTCCCCCTGCCCATCCGGTGTTCGCCGACTTCCTCGGGGTGCCGATCAAAGGTGGCCAGCACGTGCTTGGCATTATCTTCCTCGCGAAACAAGCAGGTATCAGGCGGTTTCACCGGGCGCGACCAGGAACTCCTTTCGCTCTTCGCGGCGCACGCCGCGATCGCGCTCACCAACGCCAGGCTGTACGAGCGGAGCCGCGAGCTGTCATTGATCGAGGAGCGTGCCAGGCTTGCCAGGGACCTGCATGAAGCGGTGTCGCAGAAGCTGTTCGGCATCAGGGTGAAGGCGCGCGCCGCTGCCATCCTGGTACCGGCGGGATCCGGCGCGGGCCGCGGCCGAACTCGAGAGCGTCGCCGACCTTGGCGTGGAGGCCTATGCGGAACTTCGCGCGGTGATCGACGGGTTGCTCCCGCCTGACCTGACCACGTACGACCTGGCTGAATCGGTGCGCAGGTACGCGGAGGTGGCCGGCCGCGCGCACGGCAGGCAAGTGCGCTTTGACGCGGCGGAACTGCCATTCCTTGGCGCGGAACCTGATGCGGTGATCTACCGCGTGGCGCAGGAGGCGCTGCATAACGCGCTGCGGCACTCGGCCGGCAGCGAGGTGCGGGTGAGCCTGTGCCGCGCCCGGGCCAGCGTGATTCTGGAGGTCGCTGACGATGGCCCAGGTTTTGCCGCGGCGGCGCCTGGCGCGCGGCCTGGGGGGCTCGGCCTCGCATCGATGCGTGAGAGTGCCGCGTCGATCGGCGCCACGCTGGCGGTCAGGTCCGCGCCAGGAGCGGGCACCTCGGTGCGGCTCACCGTCCCTGGGGCGGCCGCTAGCGGGCCGCGGCTGGCGGACCGTGGACCATGAGCGGCAGCCAAGATCCGGGGCAACAGCCGTTTACGGTAGCTGCGATCACCGTCCTGATAGCGGACGATCACCCGGTCGTCCGCCAGGGCCTGCGGACCTTCCTCGACGTGCAAGACGACATAGACGACATAGAGGTCGTCGGGGAGGCGGCGGACGGCCCGCCGCGGCCGGGTGCCGCGGCGCTGGCACCCGACGGCATTCTGCTCGACCTGAAGATGCCTGGCCTTGACGGGGTCGGGGTGCTTGCGGAATTGCGCAACCGCGGGATCACCACCAGGGCGTTGATCCTTACAAGCGCGGCAGGAGCCGGTCCTGTCACGCCCGCGATGGCGCGGGCGCCGCCGGATATACAAGGATGCCGGTCCTGAAGCGCTCGTACGTGCTATCCGGGCCGCCGCCGGCGGCAACCTGGTGCTCGCTCCAGGTGCCGGTGTGTCACTCACCGCGCCGGCCGCCCCGCAGCAGGAAAAGGCCGATGAGCGTGCGCCGTCTCGGGATCACCGATATGCAGGCGCTCGCGCGATCATCAGCCGCTCGCGTTGTTCGCCGGTACTGGTGCGCGGCAGGCGCAGCTGATCCAGTTACACCGGTGGAGTCCCGGAGATAGCGAATGTTAGCCAAGCTCGCGGTAGGTTCTTAAGTGCCGCTTACGGAACCCCGGTCCGGCTCGCCGGCCGCTGGGCTTTCGCCTGGCCGCGTTCTCGCCCTCGACGTGTCCTCCAGGCACGCTCCGGGCTGCGGCCTTGCCATGCTTGCCCGGTTGACCGGCTCCCCCGATCGGGGTTACGGAATGGGCTGATGCGCAGGATCCGCCGGTGTGAGGGGGCTGGATGTCCGACGAGGTGCTTCGCCTTCGTGGCGTCGGTGTCCGGCGCGACGGGAACATGCTGCTCCGTAACGTCGACTGGACGGTGCACGAGGACGAGCGCTGGGTGGTGATCGGCCCGAACGGTGCGGGCAAGACCACGCTGCTGCAGGTCGCGGCCTCCTTGCTGTTCCCGACCGAGGGCGAGGCAGAGATTCTCGGCGAGCGCCTCGGGCAGGTGGATGTCTTCGAACTCCGGCCAAGGATCGGGTTCTCAAGCGCTGCCGTCGCGGAGAAGGTGCCGCCAGGTGAGAAGGTGATCGACCTGGTGCTGACCGCGTCCTACGCTGTTCTCGGCCGGTGGCAGGAGGAGTACGAGTCATCGGATGTCACCCGCGCCGTCGAGATACTCGACGCCCTTGGCTGCGCGCACCTGATCAGGCGCAGGTTCGGGACGCTGTCGGAGGGGGAGCGCAAGCGGGTGCAGATTGCGCGGGCGCTGATGCCGGACCCTGAGGTGCTGCTGCTCGATGAGCCGGCGGCGGGCCTCGACCTCGGCGGACGTGAGGACCTGGTGCGCAGGCTCGGCATGCTGGCCCGCGACCCCAACGCGCCGACGTCGGTGCTCGTCACCCACCATGTCGAAGAGGTGCCCGATGGGTTTACGCACGCGATGCTGCTCCGCAGGGGCAGCGTCGTCGTGGCCGGGCCGCTGGCGGAGGTGTTCACCGAGCGCAACCTGTCGAAGTGTTTCGGGGTGCCGCTGACGATCGAGCACCGTCAGGCGCGCTGGACGGCACGGGCCGTCTATCCCTCTTAGAGGGCCCTCTTAGAGGGCCCTCTAAGGGCGTCCCGCAGATCTTTGGCGGCGACGACAGTGCCGTCCACGACCGTACTAGTCAGACTAATAGGATCCGAATGGTACTGGTCCGATTAGTACTGGTCCGGCGGTCACGCCAGGGACTCGCCAGGGGAGCCGGTCAGGCCCGTCGCGGTGATATTAGTGCGCATCGGCGCTGACTGACAGCGATGCCTCGGCCTACTATCAGTAGCGTGGGTGTTGTTTGCGCGTGGATCTGGCGGCTGGCAGGGGACGCCGCCTCGGTGGCGCTTATGGAGCCGTGTGCTGCCATGAACGGAGCTGAGGCGTCATGAACTCCATTCTGACCGCCGTCGTCGCACTGATCGTGGTGGCTCTCGCCGGTTTCATTGTGGTTAAGACGATCCGGGTAGTGCCGCAGGCCATGGCAGGGATCGTGGAACGGTTCGGCCGTTACCACCGCACCTTGCACGCTGGACTGAACATCGTGGTGCCCATCGTTGACAGGTTGCGGCCGCTGATCGACCTGCGTGAGCAAGTGGTCAGCTTCCCGCCGCAGCCGGTCATCACCAAGGACAACCTGGTGGTGGCGATCGACACCGTTATCTACTTCCAGGTGACCGACGCTAAGGCGGCGACCTACGAGATCGCGAACTTCATCACGGCCGTGGAGCAGTTGACGGTCACGACGCTGCGCAATGTGGTGGGTGGCATCGATCTGGAAACGACGCTCACCTCACGGGACCACATCAACGACGAACTGCGGCGCGAGCTTGACGAGGCGACGGGCAAGTGGGGCATCCGGGTCGGCCGGGTGGAACTGAAGGCGATCGAGCCGCCGACGTCGATTCAGGACTCGATGGAGAAGCAGATGCGGGCGGAGCGCGACAAGCGCGCCGCGATCCTGACCGCGGAAGGCTCGAAGCAGTCGGCGATACTTACCGCGGAGGGGGAGAAGCAGGCCGCGGTGCTCAAGGCTTCTGGCGAGGCGGAGGCCGCGGTGGTGCGGGCGAACGCGGACGCGCAGGCGCAGGCGGCTCGGGCGCGCGGCCAGGCGCAGGCCATCACTACGGTGTTCAATGCCATCCACGAGGGCAAGCCGGACCGGCAGTTGCTCGCCTACCAGTACTTGCAGACCTTGCCGCAGATCGCCCAGGGCAACGCCAACAAGTTGTGGATCGTGCCCAGTGAGGTGAGCAAGGCGCTTGAGGGCCTCGGCGGCTTGTTCGGGACGCTCACAGGCGCGGACGGTGCCCTTTCCGGTGATGGGTCCGGTCCGCAGGCCGAGCCCGCGGTGGACGATGCGGACAGCGGGCCCGGCAGCGTCAAGAGGTTCCCGTTGGGTAGCTGACCGGCTGACAGTGTGAACCACGGTTCTCGCGGCCGGAGGCTGTAGTGAAGGGTGACGGGGTCGAGATTGTCATCGACGCTGGTGAAGCGGTCCGGAGCCATGAGGTAACCGCGACGCGGGCAGGACGGCGGGTGGAGGTGGTGACCCGCCGCGGCATGATCGGAGTTAGCGAGGTGACGCACGGCGGTGCGCACCGCGCGGTTCATGGCGGGCCGGGTGCTTGCGCTGGTTGAGCACCCAGCTCCGCGCCGGACGGGAGATCGCCCGGCGAAGGGAATGGGGGATTAAGTTGTCAGCCGCTGGGGTCGCTGTCACACGATGAGGTGGTCGAAGTCTCCGTCCTGTGCGCCGCGGATGAGGGCTTCGATCTCGCCACGGGTGTAGATGAGCGCTGGGCCTTCGGGGTGCCGCGAGTTCCGAACCGCGACCTGGCCGTTGGGCAGCCTGGCCATCTCGACGCAGGTGCCCTGAGAGTTGCTGTGGTGGCTCTTTACCCAGGCCGCCTCGCGCAGGTTCCTGGCGGGTATCCCGTTGTATGCGTCAATCACCTAGATTTCCTCCATGATCCTGCTAATGATCTCGGATGTGCGTTCCGGGGGTTCGCTCTCCACGCAGAGCCGCTCCATGACCTCGGTGTATTTGTCGATGTCGTCATGTCGGTCGAGGTAGAGGGCGCTGGTGAGCTGCTCGACGTAGATCACATCCGGTAGGTCAGGCTCGGGGAAACGCAGCAGGGTGAACGGACCACCTTCCGCGGCGTGCCCGCCGGAGCGAAACGGCATGACCTGGAGGATGACATTCGGCAGCTTCAGCGCACCGAGGAGGTGCTCGAGCTGGGCCCGCATGACGTCCGGGCCCCCGATCAAGCGCCGCAGCGCTGCCTCATCGATCACCGCCCAAAGTCGGGGCGCACCGCCGCCGCGGGTCAGCAGTTTCTGGCGGTCCGCGCGTAGCCGGACTCTGCGCTCGACCTCTTCTTCCGCCGCGCCCGCCTGGCCGACACTCATGATCGCCCGGGCGTAATCCTCGGTCTGCAACAGGCCGGGTACGAACTGGACCTCGTAGGTCCGGATGAGCGTGGCCGCGTCTTCCAAGCCGACATAGACCTGGAACCAGCCAGGGAGAAGATCGTTATACCGGTGCCACCAGCCAGCGGAGTTGGCTTTGAGCGCGAGATCGAGCAGTGCTGCGCGCTCGTCTTCGGCCGTGACGCCGTAGAGCGCGAGCAGGTCGATGACGTCGCGCTCCTTGAAACTGACCCGCCCGAGTTCCATCCGGCTGATCTTGGAACCGGAGGCCCGGATCGTGTAACCGGCCTCGTCACGTGTGATGCCCTTGGCTTCACGCAAGTGACGCAGCTGGGAACCGAGCAGGATGCGGAGAACGGTGGGACCGCCCTCAGGCTGGACTTCTATCACCCCTCCTCCCATGGCTCGTTCCGCGTCCCCCCCGGACCGCGCCGCATCATCCGCATCATCCGCCGCGCGCCGTGCCTCTTCCCAACTCACCGGCAACTGATGCACAGCTCGTTCGCACGTGCATTGGGCCTTGCATCTGCAAGAGTTAAAAGCGATGATAGCGCGCGTGGACCGAGGTTTCCGCTGTGCTGCGGAACGCAGTCGACAGGAGCGGTGATGGCACCCCCAAGAGCCCGCGAGGCCGTTTCCCACGGCTTAGCCCGCGCCGGTTCGCCGGTCGGCGTGTTAGCGCCAGGAATCGCTGAATCCGGGAACACGCCTGACGTGGTCGTCGGCAGGGCGAGGATGTGGGAAAAGGCGGGGTGCGGGCTTCGCGGCCGGCCCGAATCGGTCAAGCTCGCGCGGGCTTTCGCCCGCGAGATCCTGACCGGATGGGGTCTGCCCGGGCTATGCGACGACGTGACCTGGGTCATTTCCGAATTGGTGACGAATGCGCTTAGTCACGGCCTGGCGCGCTCTGCACTTGCCAGGTGGGCTCGGCCGATCCAGCTCTGTTTGACTATTCAACTGGCGCACGTCGTGTGCACGGTATCGGACCCCGGGGCCGGCCCGCCGGTGTCGCGTGACCTGGACTATTGGCGCGAATGCGGCCGGGGCCTTCAGGTGGTCGAATCCTGCAGCGACCGGTGGGGCTGGAACGCGCTTGACGGCGGCGGAAAGGTCATCTGGGCCGCATTCCGCGTTCGCGGCTGAGCAGCGGAGTTCCGTCCAAGCGCCGTGCCGGAGCCTGCCGTGCCACGTTTCCATCGGCGGCCGGATGCAGGGCGCGCGGGTTCAGCTTCGCGGCCTGACCTGGACGATCCCATTGGCCGACACCCGGGTGTCGAACGTGGGCTGCCTCGCCGTGGCGGGCCCGTGCATCACCGTGCCGTCGCTGATCCGGAACGTGCTGCCGTGCCATGGGCAGCTGACGCACAGGTCGACGCCTAAAGTGCTGACCTCACCCTGGTGCAGCGGGCCGCCGAGGTGCGCGCACCGATCGGCGAGCGCGCTGACCGACGAGCCGTCGCGGAGCACGAGCACGCTGATGTAGCCGAGTTCGCGGCGCACCGGCCTGCCGTCGGGCAATCCAGCTAGCCGGCACAGATCGTGCCAGCCGAGCGAGGCGAGGTGTGCAACAGACTCCGCGTGGTTCGCCCCCGCGGCGAGCCGGAATGACAGGTGACCGCCCAGGTAACCGCCGAGGCCCGCGACAGCGAGGCCGGTGAACGACAGCGCCCTGCCGCCGCGCGTGTGACCCGCCGACCTGGCGAGCAGCGACGCGAGGAAGAGCGCGGAGGCTGCCGCGCTCGCGGCGGCGTGGACCACGCCGACGCGCTGCTGGTCGTTGTGCAGCACAGACCAGTCCGCCAGCCCGGTGAGCGCGGCGGGCGCGGTGCCTGCGACGCCGGCGGCGATCAGCGTACTCGCGGCGCGCTCGGTCTCTGGGAGCAGGTCGAGCAGGGCAGCAGAGGTCCAGAAGCCCATTGAAAGCCCGGACAGCCGTGGATGGGCGGGCTGGCCGAGCGGGACGCCGTGCAGTGCGTCCGCCGCCGGTCCCGGCGGCAATCTACGGCGTACCGTCTCGGCGAGCGTGTTGCCCACGCCGTCGAGAGAACGCAGCCGCTCGATCCGCTCGGCTGCGCCGGCCGGCCGCAGCCTAGGTGAGCCCGGCCGGGCGCCCTCGCGAGCGGTGCGGGTGCCACGGCCGAAGAGTCTGGCAAGAGAAGGGGTCACAACATGTCCGTACCCAGGTGCCGGGCTGTTAGCGCGGAGAATGTGGGCCGTGCGCTCCGCCGGGCTGCCCCCTGGGTGCCGTGGAGTGGTGACCGCGATGACTGCGGGCTACCCGGAGGCGGCTGGCGCGAGGAAACCCTTGTCGACCGAGGCGGCGACGAGTTCCCTCGCGTAAGTACCAAGTTCTGCGGAGCCGTCCTCGATAAAGCGCACCTTCGCGAGCACCTGATCGGCCGTGACGCCATGCGCGCGCCAGGTGCCGCCGCCCGTGTAGTAGTTCGCGAGCATGGGCTGCAGGCGGTCAAGGGCTCTGGCGAACCTGGCCTCAGCGGTGCGCCGCTGCTCGAACTCGTCCCAGACGGCCCGCAGCCGCCCTGCCTGGTCGGGGGGAAGCAGGGCAAAGATCCGGTCCGCGGCGGCGTGCTCTGCCCGCTCGGCCTCGGCAAGCGCGGCCTGCGTCGCGTAGACGAACGTGTCGCCCGCATCGATCTCGACAATATCGTGCAGCAGCACCATGGTGACGACGCGGCTCAGGTCGGTTTCTCGCGGCGCGTACTCGCCGAGGGTCACCGCCATCATGGCCAGATGCCAGGAGTGCTCGGCGGAATTCTCCCGCCTGGAGGAGTCGATGAGCGGGCTTTGCCGCAGCACGCTCTTCAGCCGGTCGATCTCCTTGATGAACCGCAACTGCTCGTCCAGCCGTTCCATGCGGCTATCCGATCACACCCGTGGTGGGCGACCGCACAGCCGTAACCCTGATGCTTAACGGCTGCCGCGTGGCGCGTGCTTGCGGGCACAGCGGGGGCCCGGCGGGCTCGTGGCCGGGATCACCCTGCGCGCCCCGGCGCCAAACGAAGACTCCCCCGACAGGCCACAAGCAGCCTGATTCGCGGCGGCCGCCGCGGCTGTCGCACTGGGTGTTCAATAGCCGTGATGTAGCGTACGGTCACTGGTACGCAGAGGTCTGCGACGAGGAGGGCCGGTGCGGCAGGAGCAGGAATCACCTAGGCACCGGGTAGTGGACACAGGCGAGGTACGTCTCGCCGTCACCGAACGTGGTGACGCAAATCGGCCGCCCATTCTCCTCGTGCATGGCTACCCAGACACAAGTTCGGTGTGGGACGAAGTTGCGGCCGGCCTGTCAGGGCGCTTTCACGTCGCTACCTACGACGTGCGCGGCGCAGGTGCGTCAACGGCGCCGCGCGGCACGCAGGGATACCGGCTGGCCAGGCTTCTCGCCGACCTCGAGGCCGTCATCGACGAGGTCAGCCCGGATCGTCCCGTGCACCTGGTCGGCCACGACTGGGGGGCCATCCAGGCGTGGCAGGCGGTCGCCCAGACCAGGCTCTGCGGCAGGATCGCATCCCTCACGTCGGTGGGCGGCCCCTCGCTGGACCAGATTTCCGCCTGGCTGCGCCGCCGCGCTCTGCGCGGCCCACGCGGCCTCGCCGATGTCGCGAGCCAGCTAAGCCGTTCTTGGTACATCGGGTTCTTCCAGTTGCCCTTCTTGCCGGAGATCACCTGGCGGG
The DNA here is from genome assembly GCA_963826515.1 of uncultured Actinomycetota bacterium. Classification (GTDB taxonomy): domain Bacteria; phylum Actinomycetota; class Actinomycetes; order Streptosporangiales; family Streptosporangiaceae; genus DATFVJ01. Next base: position 772,161 of record CAWGXI010000016.1, on the reverse strand, counting down.
CCGGGCTTGGCCATTACTGGGGACGAATCCTGCGGGCCAGCGGTGGGGTGGAGCCGCGGCCAGGCCATCCGGCCTGCACGGTAACCAGGGATGCCGTGCATGGCCTCGGTCTCTACCGTGCGAACATCGGTACCCGGGCTACGCCCGCCCGGCCGGACCCAGTGGATGTCCCCGTCCAGATCGTCGTGGCTACCCAGGACTCGTCCATCGCGCGGCGTACGCAGCTTGCCGTCGACGGCTACGCGCCCCGGTTGTGGCGCCGCGAGATTCGCGCCGGGCACTGGGTGCCGCGGACGCATCCAAAGCGCCTCGCACGCTGGATAGCCGAGTTCGCCGACCATGTCGAGGGTGAACCGCCCACCCGGGCGTTGCGCCGTGCAGATGCGAGTCGCGCCGCGAAGCCGTTCGGCGGTCATCTTGTCGTCGTAACAGGCGCGGGCGGCGGGATCGGGCGGGCCACCGCGCTCGCCTTCGCCGCGGGCGGGGCGGAGATTGTCAGTTCCGATCTCGACCTTGCTGCCGCGGAGCAGACCTGCGACGCGGTCGCCGCATTCGGCGGTGCCGCGCATCCCTATCAGGTGGACGTCGCAGCTGCCGGTGAGATGGAGCGGTTCGCCGCCTGGGTACGCGATGGCTTCGGGACGCCCGATGTCGTCGTCAACGGCGCAGGCATCGTGGTGGCCGGCTCGTTCCTCGCGCACACTGAGGAGGACTGGCGGCGCATCCTCGACGTCAACCTGCTCGGCGTCGTGCGCGGGTCCCGGCTGTTCGGCGCGCAGATGGCCGAGCGCGGTGAGGGCGGCCACATCGTGAACATCGCCTCGGCCGCGGCCTTCGCCCCGTCCGCCGTCCTGCCGGCGTACTCCACGACCAAGGCGGCGGTGCGGATGTTCAGCGAATGCCTGCGCGCCGAACTCGCCGGCGCGGGCATCGGCGTGACCGCGGTCTGCCCAGGCATCACCAGTACCGGGATCGCGCGCAACACGCACTATGTCGGCGTGGACAAGCAGACAGAGGAACGGCTGCGGTCAGGCGCAGCACGGGCCCTGGCGTTGCGTAACTGCCCGCCCGAGAGGGTCGCCCTCGCGGTGACACGCGCGGTGCGCAGCAACCGCGCGCTCGTTCCTGTCAACGCGGCGGCGCGGCTCGGATACGCGCTTTCCTTGCTCGCGCCGCCGCTGCTCAGGCTGGGCGCGCGGCGCGGCGGCGAGCGGACTTTCAGCCGGCTCGAGCGCTTTGCCGGCCCGGACTGCCGGGATGAGGGAGCCAGCGCCTCGCCTCCGGCCGGCGGTTAGCCTGTCACGCGCAGCAGCGCGGTCTGCAGAGTCAAACCGGGGCCGAAGGCCATCGTCACCACGTGGGCTCCCGGTGCCAGTGCCGGCCGCAGCCGCTCGAGCAGTAGCAGCGCCGTGGCCGACGAGCAGTTGCCGTACTCGCGGAGCACCTCGCGCGAGGTGTCGAGCGCGCCGGCTGGCAGGCCGAGCCTGGCTGCGACGACATCCAGAATGCGTGGCCCACCGGGGTGCACGGCCCAGCCGCTGATATCGGCCTGCTCGAGCCCGTGGCGCGCGAGGAGCCCGGTGACTACACGGTGGACGTGCCTGGCGAGCACGCCGGGTACCCGCGGTGACAGCGCCATGCGGAAGCCATGATCGGTCACGTCCCATGTCATGTGGTCGCTCGCGGTCGTATCGGTGACGGCCGCCAGGTCGGCGAGTTCGAAGCCGGGACCGTCAGGAGTGACGACGGCGGCCGCCGCAGCGTCACCGAACAGCGCGTGCGCGACCACTTGGGCGAGGTCGGCGCGGCCCGGCGCGGCAGGCTGAACGTGCAGGCTGGGTAGCTCGACACAGAGCAGCACTGCTGGCCGTCCACGCGCGCAGGCGAAATCCGCCACCGTGCCCAGGCCCGGCAGCGCGGCGTAGCAGCCCATATGGCCGATCAGCAGCCGGTGCACGTCCGGGGCCATGCCGAGGTCGCGCGCGACCAGGATGTCGAGCCCGGGAGTGATGTAGCCGGTGCACGACGCGACGGCGAAGAGCCCGACCTCGTCGGGCCGCAGCCCGGCCGCGTCCAGGGCCGCAGCAACCGCGTCCTTGCCAAGCGGCACCGCTGCCTCGCCGTACAGCGTCATCCGGTCGCCGGTTCCCCAGCCCGATACGTCGAGGTCCGGCGGGATCGCGACGCCGTGCCTTGTCCGCACCCCGGTGCCGTGCCAGATCCGTTCCGCGCGCGGGTCCCCGCGGTAATGCACGCGGAAGAACCCCTCCCATAGGTCCCGCTGAGGACAGGCGGGCGGGACCGAATGGGCGACCGCGGCCACCGTCACCACCGCGGCGTCTCCGCGTCGGGGTCGAGACCGAGCACGGCGCAGCCGAGCCAGTCGGCGCACACATCGCTGGTCGCCGGCTGCAGGGCACCGCATCGCGCGTCACGGTAGAGCCGTTCAAGCGGATGACCGCGTCGCGTCGCCGAGGCGCCGCAGGCCTCGAGCACGGAAGCGGCGACCTCCTGTGCCGTGTCGCCTGCAACGAGCTTGGCGCGCCAGATCCACCGGCTCGTAGCTGGCATACCTGGCCCGGCGTCGACCTGACGTGCCGCCTGGCGCACTACCGCACGCGCGGCGCAGGCCTGCGCGTCGGCGCGTCCGAGGCGGGCGCGCACGGCGGCGGCGTTGCCAAGGCCGCGCCGGGCGAGGTCTCCGGCGCCGGCGTCCACCGCGGCACTGGCCAGGCCCGCGTAGACCGCCGCGTAGGAGGCCACCAGCCACTGCGGCATCACCTGCGCGATGAGCAGCGTGATTCCCTCGACCCCGCCGAGCAGCGCGTCCCGTGGCACGGTGACGTCGAGGTGCAGATCGTGGCTGCCGGTCGCGCGCATGCCGAGCGAATCCCAGGTTTCCTCGACTCGGATCCCCTCGCCCGCAGGCACGAGAAAATAACTGACATTGTCGTCGCGCCTGGCCGCGACCAGATACGCCGCTGCATGCCCGGCGCCTGAGCAGAACGCCTTACTGCCGGTGATATGCCAGCCAGCCGGGACAGCCGAGTATGAGGTGCGCACCCGCGACAGCCGTGAGCCGACCCCGCGTTCCGACATCGCCACCGCGTACAGGGCGCCGTCCGCGGCGGCGCGCAGCACCCCGTCGCGATAGGCGAAGAAATCCTCGGCCGCGCCCAGCGCGCGCGCCGTGTCATCGGGGGTGAGAGCGAGGGCGCCGGTGACCGACGCGTGCATGTTGTAGATGAGCGCGGTGGCGGGGTTTCCTTCCGCGAGCGCCATCGCCACCTCGGCGTAGTCGGCGAAGGTGGCCCCCGCGCCGCCGAGGCGGGGCGGCACCATCAGGCCGAGCAGGCCCGCGTCGGCAAGATCGGTGAAATCGTCGGCAGGGAAGCTGCCGTCGGCGTCGTAGCCCGCGGCCCGTTCGGCGAGGCGCCGGGTCAGTTTCCTTGCCGCCTCGATGGCGTCGCGTGGTGTCATGCACGTTCCTTTACCCCGATGCCCTGGAACAGCACCGATGTCGAGCGGGCAGGTACCATCCGGACGTCTGGCCGCAGCCTGGCCAGCCAGCGTGCGGCGTCCCCGGCATGTGGCCGCAGGCCGCGCAGGCGGAGGCCGACGCCGTGCCGCGCACAAGCCGCCGCCAGCGCCTGCCTGTCGACGAAGAGCGCGGGATCATGGAGGTTGCGCGGTGCCCCGCCCGGCACTCGTTCGGCGATCCAGATGGCGAGCACACGGGCGAGCCAGGTGTCGGCGATCGTATCGATGATGAGCGTTCCGCCTGGTCGCAGTACCCGGCAGCACTCGCCGACCACCGCGCTCAGGTCGGCCACGTGCTCGAGGATCTCGCCCGCCGCGACCACATCGGCGGTTTCGCCGGCAAGCGGCAATGCGTGCACATCGCCGCGCAGCACGTGCCGAAGCCCGTGGCCCCGTGCGATACCCGCCGCCGACGGCGATAGGTCGACGCCCACATGCGCGTAACCCGCTCCGTTCAGGCGCGGGGCAAGCAGCCCGCCGCCGCACCCGACGTCGACGAGCACCGCATCGGGCCGCGTCGCCGGCGGGATGATGGCGGCGCGGGCGGCCGCCAGCCAGTGCAGCATGGCGAACGCGCCACGTGGTTCCCACCACTGGTCAGCGAGGTCCTCGTACTGCGCGGGGTCGTTCCTCGGCCTCGGAACTGGCAGTCTTCGCTGGGTCACAACCCGAGCCTGACTGATCGCGAGCGGTTGGCCAAGTCGGCCGCGCCGGATTACTCGGGACACCAGCCGCCCGCCGCACGATTACCGCGGCCGCTGATGAGGTCCCGCGGTCAGCGACGCCCGGCCGGTTCGGCCGTGGGGTTCCGCAGTGAGAACTCCAGACTCTGCCCGGGGCTGAGATCGCGCATCTCGCCGCGGCAGCCGACGTGGATGGGCGGGTGGTTTCCCGGGGCGCTGCGGACCTGCACAGTGTGGTCGACAATGCTCAAGGTGATCGCGTGGTCACGGTAGAAGATGTTGAATTCGAGGGTGCCGAGGCGCTTCGGCCAGAACGGATTCAGCCGTAGCACGTCCCCGCGCAGCTCCACGCCCGCGAAGAAGCGCTGCATCACGTCGACGGTGCCTGACATCGCCGCGAGATGGATTCCCTCGGCAGTGGTGCCGCCCTGGACGTCGGCCACATCACTGCGCAGCGCATCAACGAGAAGGTCCAGTGCCGCCTCCCGCTTGGACCAGGCCAGCACCGAGGCCTGTACCAGGGCACTCAACGTCGAGCCGTTGGACGTGCGGGCCAGGTAGTACTCGATCGTCTCTGGAATACAGGCCTGGTCCCAGGTGTATCCGAGGTGGTCGAAGAGTACGGCGAGTTCGTCACCGGACAGCAGGTAGAACAACATCAGAACATCGGCCTGCTTGGAGACCTTGTATCGGTTCGGCGTGTCATTCTCGGCCTCGAGGATCCGGTCGAGGCGGCTGATGTCACCGTACCTGGCACGGTAATCTTCCCAGTCGAATTCCTTCAGGTCGTCGTATCCTTCGAACTGGCTGATGATCCCGCCCGGATGGAACGGCACGTACATCCGCCGGGAGATGTGCTCCCACCGTTCGAGCTCCGTGACGGTCAGGCCCAGCCGTTCTGTGAGCTCGGTCCTGCGGTGTTCTGGCAGCAGGTCGAGTACCTCGACGGCCCGAAGCAGCAGCCAGGTCGTCATCACGTTGGTATACGCGTTGTTGTCGATACCGGCCCCGGGGCTGTCCGGGTAGCTGGTGTGGAACTCGTCCGGGCCCACCACCCCGCGGATGACGTAACGGTCCCTTTCGCGATCGTAGGCGGAGGAACTCGCGAAGAACCTGGCGATCTCGAGGATCATCTCAGCGCCCTGCAGCGCGAGGAACTCGCGATCGCCGGTGGCCTGGTAGTACTGCCAGGTGCTCCGGGCGACCGCGATGCCGACGTGGCGCTGCAGGTACGTCGTGTCGGGCAGCCAGCGGCCCGACTTCGGGTTGAGATGCAGCAGCGCGCTCTGCTCCCGCCCATCGCTGCCGGACTGCCATGGGTACATGGCACCCACGTGACCGGCGTCGCGCGCCGCGCGCCGCGCGGCAGGCAGCCGCCGGTAGCGGTAGGCCATCAGTGACCGGCTCAGCTCGGGCAGCCGCAGGTTCAGGACGGGGAATACGAACAGGTCATCCCAGAAGACGTGGCCACGGTAGGCCTCACCGTGCAGTCCGCGTGCGGGCACGCCGACATCGCGGTCCATACTGTTGGGCGAGACCGTCTGCAGCAGGTGGAAGATGTGCAGCCGCTGCACCGGCATTATGCGGTCGTCCTCGGCGCCTCGCAGTTCGATCGCGAAGCGCGCCCACAGATGATCCCACGCGAGCACGTGCCGCCCGAGCATTTCGTCGAACGAGTCCGCCGTGTCCAGCCAGCTGACCGCCCCCAAGGCCGCGTCCGAGGTCGCGTGGTCACGCGAAGTGGCGATCGCCACTGCCTTCTCCACCGTGATCGCGTCCTCGACGTCGACGTCGACGACGAACTCGTGGCCGATCCGCCCCGGCTCGTCGATCAAGGTCCGGCCATCCTCCACGTGAGCTTCGTTGCGGAAGACGCGCGTGCGGGCCGCCTCGGCAATGCGGATGTGCGACTCGCTGGTCTCCGTCACGAGCAAAACCGCCGCGTCGCCGAGGCCGCGCTTCTCGATAGGGATGAGGTGGCGGCTGGCCAGCTGATGGTAGCGGGGGACGCCGGTGTTCTCTACGCTGCCGTCGAGCTCAGACCGGATGTGCAGCGGCCCTGACCAGTTCTCCGGCACGATCGTCATCTCTATGGCGGCCAGATGCGCGGCCCCCATGTGCACGAACCGCCGGCACGTGGCCCGCGTAATGTGGCCCTCGCCGTCACGGATCCGCAGATGGCGGGTTAGCACGCCACGGCGCACGTCAAGCTCAAGACGATGGTCGAGCACGTCGTGTTCGCTGAGGTCGAGCCACCCGCCGTCAACGGCGGCGAAGGTCAGGGGCAGCCAGTTCGGGGCGTTGACCAGGCTCTCGTTCTCCACGGTACGGCCCGCGATCTCGGTCTGCAGCTCGTTGTAGCAGCCTGCGATGTAGGTGCCGGGGTAGCGGGTACCGTCCGCCCGCGACTCCGTCCCCGCACCGCGGGTGGCGAAGTAGCCGTTGCCCAGTGTGCAGAGCGCCTCCCGCAACCCTTCCTGCTGCGGGACGAATCCTTCGTAGCGAAGCGTCCACCCTGTAACGGGGATGGGTTTTCCATCTTGGCCTATCATCTCAGCCGCCTGCCGGTCGTAGAATGTCCGCGCTGGTCATGCGTAAGCGGCGCGGCTGTAACGCTTACTCGCCATCCGCAGTCAGGTTCGCACGCTACGTGCTTGTTATCAGCAGGCCTCCGGCCCGAGGGATGGGACCGAAGGTCCCTCGTCGACATGATACTAGCTTGTCAAGCAAGCGGGGCGGTTCCTTCAGAGGCAGACGTAAGGTTCGTGGTCGGCGTGACCGGCGGGTTCGAGCTGGAATGTGGAATGCTCGACGTCGAAGTGGCCTCGCAGGCATTCCTGCAGCATGTCAAGCATCTTCGCGCCTTGGCCGCCGGTGAGGACATCCGTCTCCACGACCACGTGCGCCGACAGCACGGGCAGTCCCGAGGTGATCGTCCAGGCATGCAGGTCGTGTACGTCGCAGACCCCGTCGAGTTCGGTCAGGTGGCGCCGCACCTCGTCGAGATCCACGCCCTTGGGCGTGGCCTCGAGCAGCACGTCGATCGCCTCCCTGAGCAGCCGCCAGGTGCGGGGCAGGATGAACGCGCCGATCGCCAGTGATGCGATGGCGTCCGCCCGGGCGAAACCGGTCACGGCGATGATGACGCCCGCCACGATGACCGCCGCGGCGCCGAGCGTGTCGGAGACGACCTCGATGAAGGCCCCGCGCACGTTCAGGCTTTCCGCTTGGCCGCGGCTGAGCAGCAGGGCCGACGTGGCACTGCCGGCGAGCGCGATGACACCGAACACGATCATCAGGCCCGGTTTCACCGCGGGTGGGTTGATCAGGCGGCGCACCCCTTCGACGAGGATGAACGCGCCGACGGCGAAAAGCAGCAGCGCGTTGCCCGTGGCGGCGAGGATCTCCGCGCGCGCGTAACCGAAGGTGCGCTCGGTCGTGGCGGGCCGGGTGGCGAAGTGCGCCGCGACCAGTGACAGGCCGACACCCGCCGCGTCGGTGGCCATGTGCCCGGCGTCGGCGAACAAGGCGAGCGATCCGGTGAGCAGAGCGCCCGCGACCTCGACGGCCAGGATCGTCAGCGTGATGCCGAGCGCGAGCGCGAGGCGGCCACGGTGCCGGCCCGTCGATGTCCCGTGGTGGTGCCCGGTGCCCATTCGGCGCATTACCTCCCTGACATCTACCAGCCTAAGACAGCAGCTCGTATGCGGGATTGGTCATGATCGGGCCCCCGTCCCTCACCCCGACGGGCCCGCGGAGCCTGATCTTGCCTCCAGGCACAAGCCCGGCGATGTGGGTGCGGCCGTAGAACAGCGCGGTCAATTCGCCGGTCGCGTCCGCGACCGCGACCGCGAGCACGCAGCTACGCTCCACTGGCCGGATCTCCACGCTGTGCACGCGTCCTTCCACGGTGGCCCGGCCAGGGCCGGTGATCGAGGCGATCGGCGTCACACCTGGCGCGACCGCGGGCCGGTCGTGCTCGGCCATGTCGGCGTCTGGCGTGGGAAGGGGCGTCCTGGCGGGCCGCCCTGCCTGCCTTTCGTGCAGCACCTCGACGCGAGCCTGAACGTCGAACGGGATGATGGTGGCCGCGGAGTGCGGAATCCGGCTCACCACGCGGGCAACCTTGTCGGCGGTACGGTCGTGTAGCAGCCGGCCGAGCAGTGGCGAGTAGCTGCGGCGAGGCAGGACCACGGTCACGAAGGTGCCCTCATGGCTGGCCTCGCGGGCGACGAGCTGGGCGGCGGCGCGGGTCAGCCGCCGGTCCGCGCAGTCGACGAAGTCCAGTGGGATGCCGCGGTCCGCCCGGAGCCAGTCTTCGCGTAGCCTTTCCGCCTGTGCGTTGTCTAGGACAAAGTGCACACCCCGCAGCGCCGTCGGCCGCAGGCCGCGCGCGTACCGAAGCGCGGCGATGGTGGCCAGATCGAAGTCGTCCACGAAGACGAGCACGGTGCGGCGGGGATAGTTAGGCGGAGTTGGTGGTGGCTTGCGCTCACCGAGATTCTCAAGCACGCCCGCTTCCATCCGGTATTCGCGGTTGAGCCGGATCAGCGCATATACCATGATCGGGAACACCACGACCACGAGCCAGGCGCCCTCGGTGAACTTCACCACGGCGAAGATCGCGACGACGAGCGCCGTGTACGCTCCGCCGGCCGCGTTGATCACTAGCTTGTGCCGCCAGCCGCGTTCCTTGTTCCTGCGGTGGTACTTGACCATTCCGAAACCGGCAAACGAGAAGCCGGTGAACACGCCGATCGCGTAGAACGGGATCAGTGCGTTGACGGTGGCACCGACGGCGAGCAGCAGGGTCACCGAGATCACGGTGAGCACGATGATGCCGTTGGAGAACACGAGGCGGTGACCGCGTTTAGTGAGCCAGCGGGGGAGAAATGCGTCCTCCGCGACGAAGCTGGCAAGGAACGGGAACCCGCTGAAGCTGGTATTGCCGCCGGTGAACAGGATGGTCGCAGTACCGGCCTGGACCAGAAAGAACAGCATTTGGCCGGCAAACGTGTGGCCAAATATGATCTTGGCTTCCTGTGCGAGCACTGTTGGGTAGCCGCTGGCATACGGAGTCGCATGACTGATGTGCGCGAACCACGAGATGCCCGCGATCAGGAAGGCGACAATCGACCCCTGCATCACAAGCACCTGGCGGGCGTTGCGGCCCTCCGGCGGCCGCAGCGCGCTTACCGAGTTAGATACCGCCTCGATCCCGGTCAGTGAGGAGCCGCCATTGGCGAACGCGCGCGCCAGTATGTAGAGCGAGGCGAAGGTGAGCAGCCCGGAACCGCCGGTTCCGTGACAGCCAACGCAGTACATCCCCAATTGATGCGGGACGCGCGCGAGCCCGCCGCCGAACGCCTCGCGGTACAGGCCGGTGACGATCATGAGGATTACCGACCCGGAGAAAAGGTAGGTCGGCAGGGCGAAGGTCTTGCCGGCTTCCCTGATGCCGCGGAGGTTGCCGTAGCACATGATCAGGACCGCAACCACCGCGATGGCCGTCAATGTAGTCCTGGGTCCGAGCGCGTTGCCGAGCGCCGGGAACGCGGACAGGATCGCGGCACTGCCCGCGGCCGTCTGTACCGCGACCGTGACCACGTAGTCGATGAGCAGCGCCACCGCGGCGACCTGGGCGATCCTGGGGCCGAAGTTCTCTCTTGCCACCACATAGGAACCGCCCGCCTTGGTGTAGACCGTCACCACCTCGCGGTAGGAGAGCACCACCAGGGCTATCCCGACCAGGATCACTAGGGTCATTGGCATCAGGACCGTGCTGAACGCCACGAGGCCGAAGATCGGCACCAACTCGATGAGTATTTCCTCTGTGCCGTAGGCGGCCGAAGAGATGCCGTCGCAGGACAGGACGCCGAGGGCAAGGGGCTTGGACAGCCGCTCCGCCTTGAGGTCCTCGTTGACCATCGGCGGCCCGAGCAGGCGTCGCTTGGCGGCGTACCAGAAGGTGTCCGGAAGGTCGCTGTCCCGTCTGCTCCCGAGAAGACCGACTGCTCTGCGCACGGCCACCGATCCCCGCCTCCGTCCGCTCGCCGCCTGACGTGGACTTCTTACCACCGCAGCTCAGATGACGCACCAGGGCCGGCGCTGACACTGCAGGCTGATGCGGGGTTCCCTCCCCTGGTTGCCCCGAATCATTCCCGGCCAAAGTTCCCTGGCGGCACTAACAGCCGCAGGGCGGGAACCTTAACGCACGCCCAGACGTCAAAGACAGTGCCGCCCTGCGCGTGCGCTTCCCCGCTGGAGCCGCACGCCCAGGGCGGACCAGCGCCATATGACGGTTGATGCACCATGAGCATGGAAGCGCCGGGGCCGGTAGTGGCACCGGCGCGGGGAGGTCCTTAACCCGCGGCACCGCGCTCACGCAAGGCGGCGATCTCGCTTGGCCTCAGCCCGGCGGCCGTGAGCACCGCGTCCGTGTCTGATCCGGGTGTGGCGGGCGCGGTAGGAGCGGCGCAGGGCGTGCGGCTGAATCTCGGCGCGGGCGCGGGCTGCACGACCCCGGCGATTTCCGTGAAGGTGCCGCGCGCGACGTTGTGCGGATGTCTGGGTGCCTCACCGAGCGTGAGAACAGGAGAGACGCACGCGTCGCTGCCCTCGAACACCGCGGCCCATTCGGCCTGAGTGCGCTGCCTGAATATCTCGGTCAGCCGCGCGCGCAGCACCGGCCAGCCGGCGGCGTCGAGTTGAGCGGGCAGGTCCGCGCCATCGAGCCCGAGACGCCGCAGCAGTTCGGCGTAGAACTGCGGTTCGAGCGCACCAACCGCGACGTGCCGCCCATCAGCGGTCTCGTAGGTGTCATAACAGGGCGCGCCGCCGTCAAGCAGGTTGGTGCCGCGCTCGTCCCGCCACATCCCCGCCGCGCGCATGCCATGGACGAAAGAGGTGAGCAACGCCGAGCCGTCCACCATGGCCGCGTCAATGACCTGGCCTCGACCGGATCGTGCCCGCTCCACGAGAGCGGCGAGCACGCCGAGCGCGAGCAGCATTCCGCCACCGCCAAAATCACCGACCAGGTTCAGCGGCGGAACCGGCCGTTCCCCGGCCCTGCCGATCGGAGCAAGCGCACCGGATATCGCGATGTAGTCGATGTCGTGGCCGGCCGAGTGCGCCAGCGGGCCCTCCTGGCCCCACCCGGTCATCCGGGCGAAGATCAGCCGGGGATTGCGCTCCAGGCACACCCCGGGCCCGAACCCGAGGCGCTCCGCGACCCCGGGCCTGAACCCCTCGACGAGCACGTCGGACGACTCCGCGAGCCGCAGCAGCGCGCCGACCGCCGCGGGGTCCTTGAGGTTAAGCCCGGCCGACCGGCGGCCGCGCCGGAGCGGGTCGCCCGCACGCAGCCGCGTTACCGCGCCCGCAGCGACCCGGTCGACCTGGATCACATCGGCGCCGAGATCGGAGAGGATCATGCAGCCGAACGGCGCCGGGGCGAGGCTCGCGATCTCAACGACGCGCACGCCCTGGAGTGGCCCCTGACCCATCTGCCCGTCCTTTCACCCTCATCCGTAGTGAGCTGGACGTTACCCGCGTACCCGGCACGTCCCGTATGCGGGGCGATCAGCGGCGGCCGGGGTCCTCCATGCGCTCCACGATCAGCGCAAGCGTGGGACAGCACGCCGCAGCCTTCTTGGCGAGCTTGACCAGGCGCGGCGGCACCGGCTGGTCAGAGACGATCGGGTACCCCCAGGGATCTGTACCGATCATCTCGGGTACCAGCTCGGCGCAGACGCCGTGCGCCTCACACGCGATCGGGTTCACCCTGATGCGGTGGCTCACGTCACACTCCCGCCGCCGCGGGCCGCCCGGCCTGGCCCGCATCCCGCCCGGCCCCCTGCTGGCCGGCCTGGGGCACGGGTACAACGCCGGGCCTTGTGACGCGGTCACAAGGCCCTCGATGCAGGTGCTCGCGCAGGTCGGCGGCGAAGACACGCAACGCGCTCGCGACCAGCCGGCTGGCCCCGTCGGGAAAGTGGCACGCTCCGCGGCCCTCGACCAGCCCGAGCAAGTTCGCCAGCCAGCCCTGAGCGCGCGCATCCCTGCCGCGCCAAGCGATATGTTCCAGCGCGTCGGCGATGGCGGGCAGCCCGTTCACGCAGGGCCCGCATTGACCGGCGCTCTGGCCGGCGAGGTAGCGGGCGATGCGCGCCGTCTCCGCGATCCCGCACGCCGACCGCGGCAGCAGGAAGAGCACGCCCGCGCCGAGCGAGGCGCCCGCGGCCCGCAGGTCAGGGCCGCTCAGCCGGAGGCGCGGCGCGGCGCTGCCCGGTAGCCAGCCGCCGAAGAACCCGCCGGCCAGGATCGCCTGCGGCGGTTCTGTTTCCCCGCCGGCCGCGGCGAGCACCTCGGGCAGGCCGGTGCCGAGCGCGATTTCCTGTACACCTGGCCGGTGCAGCGCCCCGGTGACCGCAACGAGGGCCGAACCAGGTGCTGCCTGCGTGCCGACGGCCCGGAACCAGGCCGGCCCGTAACGCGCGATCAGCGCGATGTGGGCAAGCGTCTCCACATTGTTTACCAGCGTAGGACGGCCCCGGACGCCTTTCTGGAACGGGCGTGGCGGCACGAACGCGGGTAGCGCTGGCCCGCCGTTGAGCAGGTGGATGAGGGCACTCTCCTCGCTCGAGACATAGCCAGCTGGGACGGCCGTTACGCGGATGGGGATCGGGTCGGTGCCGGCCCGCTGGCGCTCCGTGATGGCATCGCCCACTTGCCGGTGCAGCGCGTCGTTGCGGTCGTCCAGGCAGAGAAACGCCTCGCTGGCGCGTACGCTCGCTGCCGCGAGCGAGATTCCGTCGAGGACCAGGTGCGGCACTGCGGTGAGCAGGGCGTGATCCTTCAAGCCCATCGGCTCCGACTCGACGCCGTTCGCGACGACCACCGCGGCCACGGTCCGACGTGCGCCGTTCATGACGGCACGCATCTTGCGAGCCGCAGGGAAGTCCGCGCCCCCGCGGCCCGTCAGGCCTGCCCGCTCCACGCTGTCGATGAGCAGGCCCTCGCCCCTGCGGGCGCGCTTGCCGTGGCGGTCGCCGCGCAGCGGCACCGGCCCGTAGCGAGCCACGTGCGCGGTCAGCCCGTGCAGCGGTTCGGCAGGCAGCAGCCTCGGCAGTTGCTGCGGTGGCAGTGGCATGGTTATTGGCCGCCTTCCGTTTCGCTGTCGCCGCTGCCCCCGCCGGACCCGGCAGTTGTTACCTGCAGTGTTCCCGCCACGGAAGCGCCGTCCGGCTGGAGGCTGATGCCAAGCAGCAGCGCGGGCCCGGCGCTGTCGCGTACGCGCGCGCTCATGCTCGTTCCGTTCAGGCTGGCAAGCTGGCCGGTGTACTGGCGCGGCGCGGCGGAAGGCCCGAACGTGACCTGGCTGCCTGACATGGTGACCCCGCCGTTGCCATCCGGCTGGCCGGTGATGACGATGTCGAGCGCAGCGTTGACGCCGCCGCCGGTGGGTGACACGGCGGCCTGGATACGGACTACGGCGTTACCGCTGCCCGAGTCCGTGCGCTGCGACACGTGGCCGGACAAGGATGCGTTGAACGGCACGGGCGGCAGCTTGGCAGCCGTGGACCGCGTGCCGCCGGCGGCGCCCGCGGGTTTCGCCACCGCGGCCGAGCCGGCTGACCTGGCGAGCAGGCTGGCCGGGGTGCCCGAGCGCCGGGCCCAGCCCGGCTTGAGCGGACCGCCCGCGAGCCACACTGTGCCCGCGACAAGCACCACTGCGGTGATGCCCGCCAGCGCAACCCGCGTTCCCGTGTGCTCCCGCCAGCCCACCGCGAGCCGCCAGCCTGCCGCCGTCACCACCGCGGCGACGCAGCAGGCCGTGACGGCGAGCACCCAGCGCTGCGGCGTGTCGGTGCCCGTTCCCAGACTGTGCAGGACCGCCGCTGGCCAGCACAGATATGCGAGCCAGTGCACCAGGCGCCAGAGCCGGTGGCCGACGTGCACCCGGAGCAGGCTGGTGATCGTTACCGCGAGGAGCAGGTCGAAGGCTGCTGCGCCGAGGCCCAGCCAGAGTGGCCGGTAAGAGGAGGCGAAGGGGACGAACGCGGCGATCAGCTGGATGTGGGCGTAACTGTCCGTCACCGTGGTGAGGATGTGCAGCCCGGTGAACACGAGCACGAGCAGGGACATGTTGCGGTGCAGGCCGACAGTGACGAACCGAGGCCAGTTCGGCCGGGCGAAACGGACCGATGTGAGCAGGCCGAGCACGACGCTCATGGTGATCAGGACGAGCGCGATTAGCCCGGTGGCGCGTGCCGCGTACCAGAGCGGGCTGGTGGAAGTCACCACCGCGGCTTCTACCTGCGGCGCTGTAGTGATCACGCGGCCCCCGGCGGTGCGGCGCTAGCTGCCAGACCGGGCCATCCCTGAGTAGTCACGACCGAGCCGTCATGGCGCACCAGACGGGCAGGAAGGCCAAGTCCGGCCAGCCAGGCCTGGGCGGCCTCGCCGCGGATGATCGCGGCCGTGCTCGCGATATTCGCGTCCAGGCATGTTGCCGCCGCGACGCTCACCGTGCGCCAGCACGAGCTGGCTGGCCTGCCGGTTCCCGGATGCACGATGTGATGGACCTGCAGCCCGTTCCGCTGCCACGCGCGCACGGTCACGCTCGAGGTAGCGAGCCCGCCGGAACCAATCGCGACGGTCTGGCCAGGCGCGTCCGGGCCTGCCGCGTGGTGGTCGGTCACCCGTACCCGCCAGCCGCCCGATGGTGGCGCCCCTGCGGCCGCGACGTCGCCGCCGAGACCGATCAGCACACCGCAGCCGAGCCGGCTGCTGACCAGGTCCCCGCACCGGTCCGCCGCCCATGCCTTGGCGGTGGCACCAAGATCGAGGATTACACCCTCAGGCAGCCGAACGGCTGCGCGGGCGCGGTCGAACCCGACCCGCTGCCACCCGCCCGCGGGCACCGGCGCTCCTATCATCCGGACGCCCTTGCTGACCAGCGCGAAATCACGGTCATACCCCAGGCTGACGAGCGCCGCGCCGCACGTCGGATCGACGTCACCGCCGGTGAGCCGTGCGGCCCGCAGCGCCTGTCCGATCGCCTCCGCGAGGAGCTCGCTGACCTGGACTTCCGCACCGCGCGAGCCGTTCAGCCCGGATAGCTCGGAATCGGGCAGAAACCGGCTGCAGGCGAGGTCGATGGCGGCGAGTTCCCGGTCCACGAGCGCGCGTGCTGCCGGCAGGGCGCTGGCCGGGTTGACGATGAGCACCGCCGAGGTGCCGAAGGCGGCGAAGCGCTCGGCCGCGGCCGGCACAGAGATCACGAGCCACCTGACACGGCCTGGCCGGGACCCTGCGCGGGCGCGGGATTGGCCGCTGGCGGCTGCAACTGGCCGCCTCCGGAGTCTTGGTTCCCGGCCTGCTGATTGCCGTCGGTGCCCTGATTACCCGCGGGCGCCTGGCCGCTCTGGGCGGGCTGGTTGATCTTGGGAATATGGGCGTGCCCGCTGAAGCCGACCACAAGTGCGATGGCGCCGACCGCGCCGCCACCCGCGATTCCCCACGTCAGCCGGCGGACACGGCGCAGGCCCCACTCGCGTGACGCCATCGCGTACCTTACGTCGGATTGCTTCATCCATGGTCTCCTTGCGTCCCCTTAATGTCCGGTGCCACGTAAGTCCGCGGTAAACCGGCGGGGCCGGCCCCTGGCCGCCTGTCAATAGACTGCGTGACAGGGTGCTAAGGGCTGCTGCAGATTTTCTTCAGATTTGGTTAAGAATTGCCGGTGCCATATCTGCACGCTCCAGGGTAAGGCGGGCACCACAGCGCCAGGCGGCCCGTACCTGCCGGTTCTTACCGCCCGCATACGCTGGCCCGCCTAGTGTGCTGGGCAGGGGATTCAGGGGAGGTGAGGCGTGGGCACGCCCAGCGTTGAAAAGCCGCCGCGGGCGGCGGAGGAAGGTCCTGCCCGCGTGCTCGTCGTCGAAGACGACGCGGGCATCGCCACTCAGCTTGTCCGCGGCCTCAGCAGGGCGGGCTACGAGGCCGCCAGTGTGGATACGGGCGCCGCCGCCCTGCGTCCGCCACTGCCGGATGTCGTGCTACTCGATCTCGGCCTGCCCGACATGGACGGGGTAGAGGTATGCCGCAAGCTACGTGACGTATCGGACGTCGCGATCATTGTGGTGACCGCCCGCGGCGAGGAGAGTGACCGCGTCCTCGCACTCGACCACGGTGCGGACGACTGCCTGGTCAAGCCGTTCGGCCTGGCCGAGGTGCTTGCCCGCGTCCGCGCTGTGCTCCGGCGGACGAGACCAAGCTCGGCCGAACTGTTGCGTCACGGCCCGCTCAGCGTGGACCTTCGTACGCGCAAGGTAACGGTCGGCGGGCGTGAGGTCGCGCTGACCCCGAAGGAGTTCGACATCCTCGAGTGCCTTGCCACCGATCCCGGGCGGGCCGTGAGCCGCGCGGAGATCTTCGAGCGCGCGTGGGACGCCCACTGGTACGGTCCGACGAAGGTGCTCGACGTGCACCTCGCGGCGCTGCGCAAGAAACTCGGCGAGCAGGTGCAGATCGAGACGGTGTATGGCAGGGGGTTCCGGCTCGGTGACCCGGCGTGACCAGGCGAATTCTGTTCGCCCTGCTCGCGCTCACCACCTCCGTGCTCGTCGCGGCGGTGATTCCGCTCGGGTTCAAGGCGGCGGGGCACGAACTGAGCGCATACGTCGATGACGCCAGGGCCGTGGCCCGCGCCGCGGCCGCGGTAGCCGAGGAACAGCTCGCCGACCACAAACCCAGCCCGGACATGGGCCGCGTGCTCGCCGCCGCGCGGCGCGACGGAGACACGCTGGTCATCCTGAATGGCAAGGGCAAGGTCGTCGCGTCCGTCGGATCGCCAGGCGCCATCCCCGCCGGCCTCGTCGACGAGGCGCTGGGCGGGCGTGAGGTTGAGACGGATGTGACACGCGGATACGTCAGCGTCGTCGTGCCGGTCCGCGAAACCACCAAGATCATGGGCACGGTCAGCCTTGCCCGCCCGCTCGGCCCGCTGAACGACAGGGTCCGCGCACTCTGGTTCACGCTTTCCCTGATCGCGGCCGCAGCGCTCATGGCGTCCGCTGCACTCGCCTTCGCGCTCGCCAGGTGGGTCAGCCGACCGCTCGCCGACTTGGATGCTACAGCCCGGCGGCTTGGCGCGGGGGATCTCTCCGTCCGCGCGGCGGCGGGTGCCGGGCCGCCCGAACTGCAGCGTCTGGCCACCAGCTTCAACAAGATGGCCGCCCGGCTTGAGACCTTGGTGCACAGGAATCGTGCCATGGTTGCCGACGTCTCCCACCAGTTGCGCACGCCGCTTGCGGCCCTCCGGCTGCGGTTTGACCTGCTCGCGCAAGACGCCGACCCGGCGACCGCGGCCGAACTCGGCGGCGCGCTCGAGGAGTTCGACCGGCTGTCAAGGCTCGTCGACGGGCTGCTTGCGGTAGCCAAGGCCGAGCACGCGGTGCCGAAGCCGGTGCCTGTCGACGTCCGCGCGGTTGTCACCGAGCGCGTCGCGGCGTGGCAGCCAGTGGCCGGCGACCGCGGCGTGTCCCTCGCCGCCGAGGTGACGGGCCAGGTGACTGCGGCAATCGGCGACGGCCAACTCGAGCAGATCCTGGACAACCTCATCGCCAACGCGCTCGCTGCGACTGCCGCAGGCGACCATGTCACCGTGTCGGCCATAGCATCGATGGACATCTGGCCGGCTGGATCGCCAGCAGGCACGCGGGCGCGGGTGGCATCCGCCGGTGGCGGAGCCGGCGCAGGCGCGGGTCTGGGCAGCGGTGGCGGTGTGCGGGTCGTTGTCGCGGACAACGGCCCCGGCATGAGCGCGAACGACCGGGCACGCGCCTTCGGCAGGTTCACCACCGCGAGCCCGCGAGGCACCGGACTTGGGCTTGCGATCGTCTACCGCCTGGTCAGCTCCAACTTCGGCTCGGCGCGCCTCGACGAGACGTCAGGGGGCGGGCTCTCGGTCATCATGGAGTTCAACGCCGCGCCCACCGGACCCTCCAGGCCCGCTGCGCCACTGGACCCTCCAGGCCCGCTGCGCCTACTGGGACCCTCCGGGCCCGCTGCGCCCACTGGACCCTCCGGGCTCTCTGGTTCTTCTGGGCCCTCCGGGCGTTCCGAGTTGTCCGGGCCGCCTGGGGATCAGGAAATGTCCGCCGCTGAGCGGGCGAAGAACCGGTCCCGCCCCGCCCCGCCCATTTAGGGCATGTCTCGCCGAGCACGCATCCATGTACAGCGGCGGCACGATGACGACCTCGGCACCCTCGGCACCCTCGGCAGCATCAGCTATCGCCAGGCCATCTACCGGCCGGGTGCGGTCAGCTCACGCCCGGCAAGGCAGATTCGGCTGCAGCGGTGGGTCCCGGGTGCGCGGCGGACCCGGTCCGGGGCGGGTGCTGCAGCCTGCCGTCAAGAACAGTGACAGCGTGTCCGGTGAGGTGGACACGGTCGCCGTGCACCGCCGTGCGGACCAGGCCGGTTCTGGCGGACGCCTGCAACCCGGTGAGCCTGTCCGGGCCGAGGCGGCGCGACCAGTAGGGGGCGAGCGCGGTGTGCGCACTGCCCGTGACCGGGTCCTCGGGGATGCCCTGGGCGGGTGCGAAGAAACGGGAGACGAAATCGTAGCCGCGAGCAGGATCCGCCGCCTGCGCAGTGGCGATGACCCCGCGGATCGCGTCGCTGGGCGCGAGCCGGGCCACTGCGGCGAAGTCGGGAGCGAGCTCGCGAACGGCGGCCTCGTCGGGGAAGACGGCGAGCAGGTCGCCCAGGGCGCCGGTCTGGTAAGTCGCGTCAGGCGTGGAACCGAGGGCTTCAGCAAGCCCAGGCGGGGCCGTTACCTCGGTGGCGTTCGCGGCAGGGAAGTCGAGCGTGATGGTGCCGTCGTCATGGCTGTGCGCGATCAGGGTTCCGCTGCGGCTACTGAAGCGCACGGTGCCTGGTGCGCCACGGTCATTGTGCATGGCGTGGGCCGTGGCCAGGGTGGCATGCCCGCACAGGTCGACCTCGACAGTAGGGGTAAACCAGCGAAGCGCCCAGTCAGCATCGGCAGTACCCGGCAGCGGGCGGGAGAAGGCCGTCTCCGCCAGGTTCATCTCGGCGGCGACTTGCTGCATCCAATTCTCGTTTGGCCAGGTGCCCGCGTCGAGCAGGCAGACAGCGGCGGGGTTACCCGCGAAAGCCCGGTTGGTGAAGGCGTCGATGATCCGGATACGCATGCGGTGACAATAGGCCGGCGCGGCAGCAGCGGTCCAATGCCAATCGCCAGCAAGTGGAACCAGTCCTGGTCTCTTTGGCACGCAGCGATCCTGGACGACAAGCTCGGCGGCTGACGTATTACCTGGCGTGCGGTGCCGCTAACCCTGGCGCGCGGCGCCGCGCGGGACGATGATGTCACTACGCCATCTGGCCTGGGAGGCGAGAGCCGCATGCGCGACCGATCCGGTGGGCGCGGGATCGAGCCACCTGCAGCGAGGGACACCGCGCAGCCGGCACGCGAATCCCGCGACGGCATGACGCAGCGGCTCGGCCGCCTCCCCCCGCAACATCCGTCGTCCCCCAGGTACACCGAACCGGCGCCCTCGTCGGGGAGCGGCGACAGCCCCCGCGCGCCGGGCAATGCAGGCCCGGGTGCCGCACCCGGACGGCGCGGGTGGCCCTTCTCGGGCCGCGCCCGCGACTCCCAGGCTGGAGGCGGCGAGCAGGGCGGCGGCCCGCGCGGGCCGCGCGGCGCCGGATGGTCCGCCGAGCGGCCGGGCGAGGCCGGCGCTGGGTGGGGTGCGCCGTGGCGGCGCGATCCTGGCGGGCAGGCCGGCCGTAGCCCAGACGTCAGGGCCGAACGCCTGGCTGAATGGCGCCGCGGCGGCGGCAGTGCGCTGCCGCCGCTGCGGAGGCGCTCCACGGGTGGATCAGCCGACCGTACCCATGGCGACGGCAAGCAGCGGCAAGGTGGTCAGCGTGATCAGCCCGGTTACGCTGCTTGGCGCGCCCAGCATCAGCGCAACAAGCGCAATCAACGTGGCCAGGGTGATCAATCAGCCGCTCGCGGCGGCTCGCAGTCACGCAAGCCCCCATACCGTCCGTGGTTCGCATCCGGTGTGGAGGGCCCGCCGTGGTTCGCCGAGGGCAGCCGAACGGGCGATGCGTTCAAGCCATGACGTGACAAGCCGCCACGTCTGCAACTGGGGTGTGATCGCCTGCGACTGGGTGTGATCGCCAGAATCTGGTTTTCCGGCGATCATGTGCGCTGCGAGACTCCGCCCTGAAGGTCGATGCCCTGGGCGGGAGGATCAGCCGTTGTCTCCCCGTGGGCCCGCCGCCACCAAGTCTCACACGGGGTATTCGGCCACTCGAGCCTCTGCAAGCTGGTCGAGACCAGGTGGAAGCTGCCCGCGATGAGCTATCCGGATGCCAACGCGAACGCCACATGCTCGACGTGATCGGCCTGCGCCGTCCTGCGTTCCCCGACCCGCCCAAGCTTGCTGGGCCGTTGCTCGCGATCGACCCAGGCGCGGCGCAGTGTGAGGTGGCCGGACCCGCGACGATCCCGCCGCCCTGGTCAAGCACCGGCCGCGGCCGACATACCCCCACGGGGTAGAATCTGTGCCATGCGAGGGTATACGCAGGAAAAGGACGCCTACCTCAGACGGCTGCGGCGCATCGAGGGCCAGGTGCGCGGACTGCAGCGCATGGTGACCGATGATGCTTACTGCATCGACGTGCTCACCCAGGTCTCCGCGGTCACGCGTGCCCTTCAGGCCGTCGCGCTCGGCCTGCTTGAGGATCATCTTGGTCATTGCGTAGCGCAGGCCATCGAGCATGGCGGCCCCGAGGCCGAGGCTAAGGTGCGTGAAGCGACGGACGCGGTGGCCCGACTCGTCCGCTCCTAGCACGCTAGGCGGTTTGCGGCGGGTCACCGCAGCCAATAACAGTCTCATAACCGGCCATTTCGCGCCTATGGAAGCGCAGTATGGCGATGCATGACTGGACTCAGCTGATGCGGGTTTGCGTAACTGCGTAACTCCCGCAATAACCCGCCCCAGGGGCATAATACAGTCGCCATCAACAACGATAACCTGGCCATTCACCAGTTGACGCGCCGTCAAAGATCTGCGATACATGCCAGTTCTCGACTTCTCGACCGACCGCCAGCTGGGCTCCGCGACGTGCCGGCTTCGATACCGTGCCGATATGCAGGTCCCCCGCATCGCCGTCACTGTTGACCTCGTCATTCTTACGGTCAGGGACCAGCACTTGTGCGCGCTCGTCTGGCAGCGGGGGACCGGACCTTATACGGGGCGCTGGGCACTCGCGGGCGGCTTCATCCGGCTGGAAGAGGACCTGTCAGCTGCGGCAACCAGGGTGCTCGCGCACCGAGCCGGTCTGGCGGGGGCACCAGTCCACCTGGAGCAACTTCAGACATACGGCTATCCGGACCGCGACCCGCGCCAGCGGGTGGTATCTGTTGCCTATCTCGGCATCGCACCTGACCTGCCCGCGCCCAGCCAGGCGCAGATGAGCTGGCAGCCGGTAGCATCGCTCGCTGCCGCCGCGGGGATGGCGTTCGACCACGCGCGTATCCTGCGTGACGGAGTGGAGCGTGCGCGGGCCAAGCTCGAATACACAACCCTCGGCGCCGCGTTCTGCCCGGATGAGTTCACCGTGGCCGAGCTACGCCGGGTCTACGAGATTGTCTGGGCCACTCCACTGGACCCGCGCAACTTCCACAGGAAGGTCACGGGCGCCGAGCGCTTTCTGCTGCCGACCCAGGCGTCGACCAGCAGGGACGGTGGGCGGCCTGCCCGGCTGTACAAGCGCGGGCCGGCCGAGCTGCTGCGCCCGCCGATGCTCAGGCCCCGCTGAAGCTCCGCCCCCGCCGAGGCGGCGGCACTGCTCATGGGGCGGCACTGCTCATGGGGCGGCACTGCTCATGGGGCGGCACTGCTCATGGGGCGCACTGCTCATGGGGCGGCACTGCTCATGGGGCGGTCCGCCGATGCTTCCGGCCCCGCGCTTCATGCGGCGGCACTGCTCATGCGGCGGCCCCGGTGGGCGAGGCGAGCCGGATTGATCCCCAGGCCGTCAAGATCACCTTTGGCAGTTGACACACGATGGCCCATAGGGTGTCAGAATCGGGCACACAATGGCCCATCGTGTGCCAGCCTCAGGCCGCGCCGTGCCACTGATTCTGGCGCCAGGCCCGTAAACCCACGCCCGCCCGTGCGCCCTGCCATGCGCGTAAACCCACGCCCGCCCGTGCGCCCTGCCATGCGCGTAAATCCACGCCCGCGTGTGGGCCCTGCCCGCCAGGCGCGTAACCCACGTCCGCCCGTGTGCCCTGCCCGCAGGGCCCCGCACGATGTCGCCGAGCGCCTCCCCCGGCGTGGCGGGATTATCGTAGGGGCAGGCCCACCCGGAGAGGACGACGATGCAGGACAATTCGCCTCGCTTCCGCAGCTTGCTCGACCAGTTTGCCGCGTACAAGCCGGGCAGGCTGGTCGCCGGACCCGATGGAAGATCGGTCAAGCTGTCGTCCAACGAATCGCCGCACGAGCCGCTGCCCTCGGTGCTGGCGGTTATCGCGGCGGCCGCGAAGGGCGTGCACCGTTACCCCGACAACGGCGCGGAGGTGCTCACCGAGGCGATCGCCGGCCATTTCGGTGTCCCGGCCGCGCACATCGCGGTCGGTTGTGGCTCTGTCGGCGTCACACAGCAACTCCTCGAAGCGGTCGGCGAACCTGGCGCGCAAGTCGTGTATGCGTGGCGGTCCTTCGAGGCGTACCCGATTCTCGTCCGCCTGGCAGGTGCCGAGGAGGTGCTTGTGCCGCTGCGCGACGAGACCCACGATCTTGAGGCGATGGCGGCGGCGATCACGAACCGGACAAGGCTCATCTTCGTCTGCAACCCGAACAACCCGACAGGAACCGTCGTCCACCGCCGCGATCTCGAGGCATTTCTGGACCGGGTGCCCCCGGAGTGCCTGGTTGTGCTCGACGAGGCCTACCGGGAGTACGTGCGGGACGCGGATGTGCCTGACGGGCTCGACCTCTACCGCGACCGCCCGAACCTTGCCGTGCTGCGCACGTTCTCCAAGGCGTACGGGCTCGCCGGGCTCCGGGTGGGTTTCCTCGTGGCGCAGCAGGCAGTGGCCGAAGCCGCACGAAAGACAATGCTGCCTTTCACGGTCAACTCGATCGCGCAGGCCGCTGCGGTGGCGTCACTCGCGGCAGAGGCCGAGCTTTTTCAGCGCGTGGACGAGGTGGTCAAGGAGCGGAGCCGGGTTCGTGAGGAATTGCTCGGGCAGGGTTGGCAGGTGCCGCCTGCAGAAGGAAATTTCGTCTGGCTCGGGTTGGGGGACAAAGCCGTGGAGTTTGCGGCGTCATGTGAGCGCGAGGGGGTGAGCGTGCGGCCATTCGCCGGTGACGGCGTGCGCGTCTCGGTGGCCGATCGTGGCGCCAACGACGCGTTCCTCGCCGTCGCTGGGGCCGTTGCACGCAGCGACGGCGGTACCTCGTGAAGCTGAAGCTCGACCTGCACGACGTCTACAACCGCGGCGAGGACATCGACCGGGCGCTGCGGCAGATTATCGACGAGGCCGTGGCCAAGAAGGCGCCGCTAGTCGAGATCATCCCGGGCAAGGGGTCCGGCCAGCTGAAGAAGCGAGTGCTCAGATTCCTCGACCAGAAGGAGATCAGGGCGCTCTACCACCGGGTGGAAAAGGACTCGAAAAACTTCGGCCGCGTGTTCGTCCACTTCCGCTGGAAGTGATGACGGTGACCTGCTGACCTGGCATGTCTGGTGGATTCATGGCCTGACCTGCGGCGTAAGGTCTCGGTGGTTCTCATCATTTCTGGCCTGATCCCGCTGTCATGTGCCCTGAATGTGCCCCTGCCTGTCTGGCCAAGCGCGGTGATGGTTCGGCGACTGAGGCACTGCGACGGCTAATCACCACTATCAGCTTGGGAATCTGTGCAATCCGGGCCTTCTATATGGCCTGACCTGCGGAGCGGGCTGTCCGTGAGTGACCGTGAGAGCCCCCGTTTCACCCGGGTTAATGCCCGCTAATGGCCCGGCGGCTCGATCACGTCGAGGGCCGACCGTCCGCTTTTCAGGCCGGACATTCGCCCTGTGCGAGGGGGAAGGGCCGAGCGTGGAGGGGGGTCGCTGGATGCTCGCGGTTGCCGGTGGTTGTCGCCGCTGTCGTCACAGTTGTCGTCAACCCACCGATCTTGCCTCCGGCCATAACAAGCCAACCAAGACTGAATCCTATACAGCATGCAAATGCACGGAAGCGCCGCAGTCAGAGCTTCTGAGTTATGAGCACGACGCGCCTGTTCCGCGTCTCCGGCGTGTGCCCGGGCTCTCGCTGACCAGGCCCGTGCTGTCCGGGACCTAATGGCACGTTAATGGCACGCCGGTCTTGCTGGCTGCCCGATCCAGATGACTTGACGATGCTTGATCGAGCCGATCCGTGCCTTGTAATGACTCAGGACACTAGCTTGACTGGGCTCTTGTTGCTCTTGTTGCTCTTGTTGCTCTTGTTGCGATCTTGGCCTTACATGCTGCCGTTCTGTGACGCAAGTCCTCGACGTCTTCAGGTCGCGTGCAGTCGTCCCCGTAGACGGCGATTCCTCGCTCAGCCCACCAGAGTGCTTGATCGAAATTGTGGGCTTTCTGCTGGCGGATCGTCATCTGCCGGTATATCTCCAGCAGAGGTATCTGTCCCCACTGAGCCATGAAGGCTGCCCGGATTGCGTCCATCTCGGCGTCGTGCTGGCGACAGGCCTGATCGTACTCGTCGAGTGCTGACGCAAAAGCATCCCTCGACCGGTAGAGAAGGGCTTCCAGCTGCGCATACATGAAGTGCCGGTTGAGGGGATATTGTTCGTGTGCGAGCATTTTCCGCAGTGCCGGGATGGTACGTATGTCATCTGCCGGGAGGTCTCGCAGCCAGCTCATGTCATGGGAGCCGTCCGCCTGGGCGGCCGCCGCGGCTGAGAGTGCTGTCCTGATATGCGACTCGGGTTGGGCAGGCAGCGGTGACCGGCGGAACCCAAACTCTTCAGGGTCGTGGCGAAGGAATACACCGAGCTTTCCTGGGCCATCCTCGCGTATTCCGCCGCCTACGATGACCCCCGCGAGCGCGATCGGGGTGCCATAACGGGCTTGCAGGGCCAGCAGGCCCGGCCGGTAGCGCCGGGCATCCTCCCGGGAAAGGTGACCAACCTTCCAACCCTGGATCCAGACGGAGACGGCGTTGGCGTCGTGGGGATTGTCGTCTTCGGCTACCAGCAACGCATAGATGTCACAACGGACGCGCACTTCGGGAGAGCGCCGACCACCCACTAGCCGCCAGAGATCTTCCTGATAGAAGGACTCCCCCACGACCTCTAGGTCTTCACGTCCTTCCACGAGCGTGACTGCCGTACCATCGTGCATCCACGCGGGTCGTTCATCCTGCGCGATGGCCTGGGATTGCCTGCGCAGGTGGTCGTGTCCCGCCGTCGCCTTTCGTTTCAGCATTTCGGTGGGATCCTCGGCGGAGACGGCCGCAGGAGCGGAGATGGGCGGTGGCTGACTCTTGAGATTATGGATCTGTCGCGTTATTTCTTCACCTTGGCCGTGGCCCAGGTGTGTGATCTCCGAGACCGCACCCGCGCTGGTTATGACAAGTGTCTCGCCAGTGAGGCTTCGCTTCGTCGAGACGGCTTGGATAGTGGGAAGCGGATACTCGACGTGATTGAGCGACACGGTGAGAAGCCCCTTGTCGACGAATAGTAAGCGCGCCGTCGTCAGGCACACCATGCCCGTTCGGCCATCGAACTGGCCAGTGCCAAGGGAGATAACCCGTTCATCACCTCGGAGCAAATACGTGAGAGCTCGTAGCTCCAGCATGCCGAAGACCCGGCCCGGCTTGCCGAGCCGTTCTTTGGCCTCGTTCAAGCCGCGATCATCAATTTGTCCAGCCAGCGGTCCAGTCAGTTCGTTGACCAGACTGAGGTGTTTCGTTCCGGCCATATCGACAGTGATCGCAGCGACCGTAGCATAGGCCGAGGGCTGCAGATCGACCCTGATCTCAGCGGCCCACCGATTCTTCAGTAGGGACCGTTTGGAAGCGGCGCTGAACCCTGATTCGGACTCGTCACGAACGGCCATGCCCGCGGACTCAGCCCCTTCGCGCAAGGCCGCGAGTGCCGCCCCCGGAGGCTCCAGCACCCGTACCTCCACGGTTCGCTTGATACCCATACCGGTTATCCTCTCCGCATGTGGGCCCGCTCACCGCGACTCCTTGGTGAGGCTAGCAGCGAGAACACGCGACTGTGCGTGCGGAACGGGCTCTTCGGATCTGAGCGCAGGTGAGCCGCCTGGTTTGTTCCATCTTCCTCGATAGGCGCTAGACCTAGCGAGTGGCCGCTGGGTCTCAGACTCCGGCCGGAAGTTCGCGATCATCAACGTCACCACCTGCGGGAACGCGATCGATGCCTTTGCGGATACTTGTTTAATCCCCGAACTCTCTACTTATGAGTAACATCAAAATTCTTTATCCAAAGGTGCTTCGTGGCGAAGAAATTGTTGCTGTGTGGCCATATCGAGAGACTTCCTTCGGGCCGAAGATCAACAGCTCGGCGAATCACACGACCTTTTCGCACAGGGAGCTTCCGGAGGTCTGGGTCTAGGGTCAGAGGAGCCGATCGCATGCGACGGGACCGCAGGGAGCACCCTAGACGCGGTGGCCGCGAGCTGGACAATGATTAGCCGAGGAAGACGGCTGCCCACCGGTCTGCGCGACGATGAGCGTTCTTTGATCTGCGTGCCTGGCAGGTTTGGCCCGGCGTGCGCCGGGCGGGCCTCCCAAGGCTGAGCGGCGGCGCTGACGCCGGGCCAGCGGCGCCGCAGGCGCCGCCTTGATCTAGTACGGGCTAATTCGGCAGTGCTCGACGGGCATCGATGGGGCCGTCTGCCAGCGATCGTCCGTCTGATCCGTGAGTGCCGGTGGCTGACTCTTCGTCCGCTTGGCATGTGGCCCGTGTGTGGCCGGTCAGTTCTGGCCTGGCGCCGCATGGGCTTGGGCCAAGGTGACACTAGCCGACGGTTTTACAGGGAGTCCGCGGCGCCAGCGAGACATGACGGCTCACCTGGGGCTACGCCCATTGGTGCTCTGGTGCATACTCCAGTGTTTCGCCGTGGTTGCGAACGGCCCCTTGGTCACTGACCAGCGGTGGTTGTTAGCGCGGCTCGGCCTTCTTGGCAGGTGGCCAGGCTCGCGAGTACCCGTGAGTGACCGTGGCTGACCCCTGGTCGCCGTGGTGTGTCGCACAAATGTGGCACGCGGCAGGCTCCAGTCGTGGAAGTTGTTTGCCCGCGTTGATCATCACCCGAGCGACCAGGCGGCGGGCACGCTCACGGCTCCGGAGGCGGTAGGCCCATCGTGGCGTTAGCTGAGCTAACTCCCAAACTCTACGATGCTTGGTCCACGTCTGGTCCGCTGCCGACGACCCCTTGCTTGCAAAGGTGGATCGGTGGCCTACGACACCAGGACTGATACAGACTAAGCCCGCCACCGCCATGGCTGTCCCCTGGATGACTGCTGGTGCACCCTCCGTCAGCACCCATCTGGCACGAATGTGGCATGGACCTCCGTGGGCGCGCCCCGTTGGCTGGCTGTGTCAACTCAAGTTGGGTCGATGGGTCACAATGGTCGCTGTGAGCGAGGATCAAGAGGATAGCGCTGAGATCAACCGCTACATGGTGTTTGGCGCTTACGGCAAGCTGATGCTTGACTTTCAAGCGCTAGAGCTGACGCTGTGGCAATTTCTGATGCAGCGCGTCAAGCCTAAGACGACGCTGGATCAGCGGTTCCGCAAGATGGAAGGATGGTACGGGACGACGCTCGGTCGCCTCTATGGCGGTGTTCAGGCACAAGGTCATTTGCCCCAACGTCTCGCTGATGAAGTCGATGGTGCTGTCGAAGCCCGGAACTATCTCGCGCACCACTTCCTCATAGAATGGGCTATCGTCGTGCCCAGTGCCGAGGTGCGCGACGCTGCACTTGCAGAATTAGCGAGGATCTCTGACCGGCTCGTTGCTCTTGAGAAGGCACTAGTTGATCATTTGCGTGGTCAGGGATTCGATGTGGAGGCTGATCTTGCCAGCCTCGATGAGGGGACTTTGCGCGAGATCGAAGCCCTAAGGCCGACGCGCTGGCCTCTAGAACCACCGAGCGCTGGTTAGCTGGGCGACGGTGAGTGTTGCCCGTTCACTCTCGTATCACCTGGCCCGTCTGGCCCGCCTCTCGATGCGAACGATTGGCAGTGCCGTCACTGAGGGTCGTCCGCGCAGGTGCGTCGGTCGTATGAGTCAGCTTGCGATCGTTCGACATCGGCTCGGTTGCTGGCACTCTCGTGCTGCACACGAGCGTGTTGACGCTTAAGTGTCAATCGACAGACTGCGCCTCCGGAGGTGATAGTTGGGCACCGACTGTTAGCGGCCTACTTATCTGCACATAGGACCATGATCAACGGGAGGGCTCTTTTGCGCGGCTCTGGC
This sequence comes from uncultured Actinomycetota bacterium, assembly GCA_963826515.1. Classification (GTDB taxonomy): domain Bacteria; phylum Actinomycetota; class Actinomycetes; order Streptosporangiales; family Streptosporangiaceae; genus DATFVJ01. The sequence continues at coordinate 743,386 of CAWGXI010000016.1, read as the reverse complement.
TGTCACGGATCGTGACTGCCTCTGAGTCATTTGGAACGCACCTGCGTTGACCTACCCCTGGTCCTGCTTCCATCCGTTGGCTCGCTCAGCACGAGGCTGAGGCCGCAATCAAGGAACAGGGAGCATTGCAACAGGCAAGACGCCTGCGACGACAAGTCGCGGAAAGAGTCCCGAAGAAACCCGTCTAGCGCCCTTGACACGCAAAGAGGACTCGTTGTGGCGGCGCAGCGGTGACAACAAACACCAAACTTACGGACAGCTCTCATCCAGCTTCACGACGTTGAACGTGATTCTGGTGGTGTCTTGAACCTGCGTACCCGATACCACGTTCTGGCTGCACACCTTCCAGTTACGGTCGAGGATCTGGTGACGCTCCCGCCCAGTCGCATCGTGTGAGAAGGTGATGAAGATCGGGTTGCCAGAGACACGCTGGATGTCATCCTGCGCCGCCTGGAGGTTTTTGCCGACCTCGTTCGGCATGACGAACGAGGTGCTTGCCGCGGTGGTAGGTGCTGCGGTCGTTGCCGGAGCCACGGTCGTTGCCGGAGCTGCGGTCGTTGCCGGAGCCACGGTCGTTGCCGGAGCCACGGTCGTTGCCGACGAACTTGGCTTGCTTGAACTTCCGCAGGCGACGAGGACCACCGAACTGAGCGCGGTCACGGCAAGGACTGGCAGCTTCCTCATCCTGTTTCTCCCTGTTCAAGGTTCCGTCGAGTGACAGAGACACCCTTCCGTGGATGTAGGTACGTTTCGTACGCATCTGCGCGACGTCGGCAAGGGTCTTTCCGCTCTTAACATCGTTAACTCATCAGCCCGACGCTGAAATAGTACGGTGAGCGCGCTTAGCTTAGCGCTCGCTAACGTCGTTCTCAGCGCCTCGCGCCCTAAGTCACGTCGGCAGTCACGCTATGTGATCAGGTTGTCTGCGACCCTCGCCGAGCTGTGCCGAATCGTCCACAGATAATTCAGCCGCTGGATGTTCAAATAGCGAGGGCGGTAACAACGACATGTGCTGCGTAGCTCCGAAGGCAAGAAGGCGCTTGGTTCATGTCTGGTCCGCGCGTGGGGCGCGGGTAGGCGCCCTATCAGCTTGGGAATCTGATAGGGCAGAGCTGGTTGGTCTGACATCGGGGCGCGCCGCATCGCCAGCGGGGGCGAGAATCCGAGAAGATGGAGAGGTGGCGTACTTAAGTGTCAAGAGGCCGATGCGGCTCTTTCCCCGTCCTTCCGATAGGCGCCGAGATTTGCCGAGGAAGATCACTGCTCAAGGGTGGCGCTTGCGCCATCGCGTCAGCGACGCCGAAGGCGCCCTTGACTGTGATCTTTGCTCGGCGACAGGATGGCTGGCGCGAGGAGGACGGCCGCCAGCTTTGGGCGGGCCGGGCCATCGGCGGCGTGGCGTGAGTACCGCCGCGCGTCGGGTGCGGGGACGGCCGGGCCTGGCGGCTGCCGCGACGGAGGGTTGCCACCCGCAGGAAGCGGCGAGCCGCCCGACCGCACGGAGGAAGCCCCATGCCTCCTGTACACCTTGCGGCTCAGCTCTGCACCCGCCCGCTCTCGCCGTTGCTTCGCGGCTCGCTCCCAAGCGTGTGGCTGGCCGTTCGGCCTGGCGCGCCGAAGGCGTGCCCTTGAACCCGTAGAGAAAGTTCTCACAAGGGCTCCAGGCAGTCCAGGCGCCCCCCGGGCAGGTGTTCAAGGTCGCGGCTGGGCCTGTACGCTGGCCTGTAGTGCTAGCACGACAGGCAATCTAGCACAGCAGGGCGGATGATGACGCAGCGCCTTGACCCTCGATCCGATCGCCCGTTGGCGCTTCAGTTGGCGGATCTACTGCGTGCAGAGATCCACGAGGGTCGAAGGAGGCCGGGGAGCCAGCTCCCGACCGAGAGTGAGTTTCAGCATGACTATGGGGTGAGCCGGACGACGATCCGGTCTGCGCTTGCCACATTGGCTGCTGAGGGCCTGGTGCTAACCCGTAAGGGCTATGGCTCCTATGTCCGGGACCGGCCGCCCCTTCGGCGGGTGTCGTCCACGCATCGGCATGACGTCGCACCGGGCGTCGGGCAAGCCGGAATTCGATACCGAGGCCATCGAGCAGGGCCAGGTGCCATCGCGGCGGATGCTGACGATTGGCCGGGAGCCGGTGCCGGCGGACATCGCTGACTGGCTTCAGGTTCCGGCAGGCGAGGAGGCTGGTCGATCCGGCAGCGGCTGCAACTGCTGGATGCCGTGCCTGCTGTACTATCCACCAGCTATTACCCGCTGTGGGTCGCCGAAGGTAGCCCTCTGGAATCACCCGATGCGCTGCCCGAGGGGCCGGATTCGGTGATTGAGCAGCTTGGGCACACTTTCGCTCGTGGCGTTGAGGTGCTCCGTGCGCGGATGCCCACCCCGGATGAAGCCCGCTGTTGGAGCTGGATCCGGGCGTGCCAGTGGTGCGCATGCTGGCAGTCGACTACGACGCGGACGGCCGGGCGTTGCAAATCGCTGATGACCTGTATGCCGGTGACCGGCACGAGTTCGCGTTCCAGTGGTCGGCCGACGGAGCCCAGCGGCGATGGGTGAATGGCCGCAGAACTGGGCGGATCTCATCCGCGGCATCGGCTGCGAGATGTGCGAATCGGGACGGCGGCGGCCGGAGCCGATCGCACGGCGTGCGCGTATCATGCAGGGTCGCTACAGCGATGCCTACCTTCAGCGGGCTGACGTGCAGCGCGGGTACACGTCGTGATCTGGCGGGGTCGCCACGTCACCGAGCCGACCGAGCTGGAGCGACGCAGAAGCGGCCGGATACGGGGCCGAGGTGCTAGAGTGGCGCGGGCGCTGCTGACCGTGTACCGGCCGCTGAAGCTGAACTACGAAACGCTGGGAAACTCCCTGCCTCATCTGCACACCCATCTGATCCCGCGGTTCACCGACGACCCCGCACCGGGCCATCCGTTCCCGCTATCGCCCGTTGCGCCAAAGGCGAAGATCGCGGAGGCGCGGCTCCTCGCGGAAGCCGCTGAGCTGCGCGCGCTGCTGAGGTAAGCAAGGCATCACCGAAATGCGACCCTTCGCAGGCTCGTGCCTATCATCCTGTCATCCTAGGATGTCAGTAGCTCCAAATCCGGAGAGCTACGTACGTCCATCGCACTAGCCTGACTTTCCTGGATAAGTTGATCTTCGCCGTGTTTGCACTGGTCAGCATGGGCGTATGGGCCGGGTTGCGTATTACCCATGTCAGCGCTTGGGAGCGTAGCGGTCGAGCCCGAAGATCTTGATGAGCTTGCCCTGGGCCGGGGTGGTGCCGGTGAGCATGCGGTGGGCTCTGGGCCGGCCCCGGTCGCCGGGGTAGAGCAGGACGGTCTCGCCGATGCCGGCGAGCTCGGCGAGCAGGGCGCGGACGGATAGGTGCAGTCCGGCCTGGGCGGCGCGGCGGCGCATGAGGTGGGCGAGCTGGAGGGCGAGCACGCAGGTGAAGACGTGGACGACGATGTTGTGCTCGGTCCAGTGGAACATCGGGCTGAAGGAGGCGACGCGGGGGTCTTTCATCTGCCGGAAGGAGGCTTCGGCCTCGGACTGGGACCGGTAGGCGGCGATGACCTCGGCGGCGGGCCAGTCGTCATGGTCGGTGATCAGGACGTGCTTGCCGAAGATCTCTTCTTCCAGGGTTGCGCGGGCGGCGGGGTCGATGTGCCAGGTGAGCCGGTGGTCTTTGGGGGTGTCTCCGGCCAGCTGCCAGGTGATGACGCGGCGGGCCCAGGTGTCGTGCAGGATCTTGCCGATCTCGGCTTCTACCTTGGCCCTGCCGCGCCGGGTCTTGCCGCGGGCCAGGGTGGCGGCCAGCTTGTCCAGTTTGCGGCCTGCCTTGGCCAAGGTGGTGCCGGTGAACCCGCGGGCCTGCTTTTCGTGCAGCTCGGGTGAGTGGGTGAGGATCGCCCGGCGCCCGGCGCCGTAGACCTCGCGGCGGGTGTCGTGGGCGGTCAGTCCTCCGAAGCGGTCCTCATCGACGACGGCACGGGCGCTGGCGGGCAGCCCGGTCAGGCCAGCGCAGTCGGAGGCGGGCACCGACCCGACGTAGCGCAGGTCCGTCCCGGCCAGGTGGGCGAAGTTGGCAGCGGAGTTCTGCCCGGCGTCGAACACCACCGTCATCTCGGCCGGCTCCTGCCCGCTGGCGGCGCAGATCGCGGCGTGCCGGGCGGCCAGGACGCCGATCATGGCGGGGAACTGAGTGACGTCGGGCTTGTCGCCGGGGTAGGCGTGCCAGGTCAGCGGAATGCCGCCGTCCCGGGTGACCACCAGGCCCAGGCCGACCAGGCGCAGGTCGGTGCGCTTCTGCTTGGCCTTCCCGCGCTGGGCGATCGGGGCGCGCTGGTTGCCGGTATCGAGGAAGGTGGCGAAGTTGGTCATGTCCAGGGCGACCGAGGAGCAGTCCACGCCGGACGCGCCGATGATGGCCAGCGCGACCCGGTGGCTGATTTCACCCAGTTCCTCCAGGCCGACGGCGTGCATCGCGTCCCAGAACCGGCGGTGATCCAGCGCCGGCGCGCCGATCCCGGTGAACCGGCCGGCCGCCGTGCCCGCCCACCAGTCGGCGAAGGCCAGCTTGGAACACGGCGCGACCAGGCGGCCCAGGGCGGCCAGCGCCAGGTAGGCGCCTGTGCTGGCACCGGCGTCGGACCGCCGGGGCCCGGTCACCTGTTCGATGATGCCGGCGACGCCGAGGTCCTCCAGCATGCCCCAGGCAGCGGCGACCGCGCCGAAGTCCTTGTGCTGGGTACGGGCGGGCAGGCCCAGCCCCCCGCCGCGCATCGCGGCGGCCAGCTCCTCGGCGGTACCCAGGTATTCCTGCGAGACGATCCTCGGCTGGCCGTTCACCCGGGCGGACTCGACCAGGTAGTAGTAGGTCGCGTTGCCGCGCTTCTTGCCGACGATCGATGCCATATATGGGTAATACATTTTTCCGTACGACGACGCCAGCACCGACACGGAGTTTGCGCAGGCGGGCACGCTGACGGCGGGGCCTGTGACCCGCTTCAGATCTTCAAGATCAACTTATCCAGGAAAGTCAGGCTAGGAGGAACAGGATCATGCGTCTGTTGATCGACACGAGTGGTGTCCAGTTCACCGTCGGCCAGGTCCCTCAGGCCAGGACTGACTACAAGGACAAGAACCGGCAGGCCACGACGCCGGACGGCCGTTCGATCTGGGTCGTCAAGCTCGGGGCGCAAGACGAGCGCAACCTGGAGGTGCTCTGGGTCGAGGTGGCTGGCGAACAGCCCAAGGTGACCACCGGGCAGCCCGTCCAGGTCCGCGGTCTCGTCTTCGCGCCGTGGGTCGGACGCGACAGCAAGATCCGCCGGTCGTTCCGCGCCGACCGCATCGAGCCGGTCAACGGCTCCAAGACGGCGCACGCGGCCTGAGCAGTGCCTGACCATGCGCAACCACCCGGCCACTGTCGTGCCGGACCCTGCCGCGCAGCGTGATCCGAGCGCGCATCCGTCCTCATCCCGTGATCAAGAACAGGAGCAGCAACCATGACCAGCAGCACCACCGCCAAGGCCGCCAGCAACGGCGACACCACCGCAGACAAGCAGGTGCCCGCGCAGCGTGAGCACGGCATCAACCGCCTCCGTGAGGAGGAGTGCTACCACCTGACCAACCTGATCGACGACTGCCTCAAGGAAGCCGAGCACCTGGTCAAGAAGGTGCACAACAAGGCATTCAACCGCGTCATGGACCACGACGGCGCCAAAGGCACCCAGCCGCTGGACCGCGACGACATCAACGCGACATTGCAGGAAGCCTATGACTGCACGTCGCTGGCGCTGGCCTACCTGTACAGCGCCAGTACCCACCTGCGGGACCATGCCGACGAGGTAGAGCCCGCGTTCTGAGCCCGGCGCCGGGCCCGGGGGACTGCCATCCCCCGGCCCGGCTTAGCCAGCATCCGCCCTCATCCCGTGATCAAGCGACACAAGGAGGTGCGTGGCATGTTCCACGTTATCAACGCCTGGCTGGCACGCCAGGCCCGCCGCGCCCGCGACTACAAGCTGGCGCGCGACAACGCCATCGCGGCCGTCAACGGCTGGCAGGTCCAGCGCGTCGCGGCGGGTACCTACCGCTACCGCGATCCCCGCTTCGGCACGCTTGCCGCCGGTCCGGCCCGCAGCGGAACAACAAGAGCCGCCGAGCCCATCGCGGCCGAGAGCCGGTGGCGGCGGTGAACCACGAACACCGGGTCATCTACCACGCCGCAGTCTGCCCCGACTGCGAGTCAGGCAACATCACCGAAACCGAAATCGACACCGGCGACGGCATTACCGAACTGGCGCTGCTGTGCCTCGGCTGCGGCACAGCCTGGCCGGTCGCGTGCGTCGTGGACTGGGACGGCCGCCCATGACAACCGCGGCCACCGGAACCATTTACCTGCTGCATTTCCAGCAGCCATACAAGCACGCGCGCCATTACACCGGCTGGACGGCCACCGGCAACCTCGCCGAGCGGCTGGCGAGCCACCACCGCGGCGGTGGCGCACGGCTCATCGCGGTCATCCGGCAGGCGGGCATCGGCTTCACCCTCGCCCGCACCTGCACCGGTGACCGCGCCACCGAACGCGCGATCAAACGCGCGGGCGGCGCCGTCCGCTACTGCCCACTGTGCACCACCCATCCACGCACCGGGAGGTGGGCCTAATGCCACGCCGCAACCGCAACGCCAGCACCCGGCCCATCACCACCGACGACAACCCGGCCACCGAAATCGGCCAGCTCGCCACCGAACTCGCGGCCACCCATGCGCTCACGCTGTTGTGCGCTGGCTGCCTGACTAGCCCGGCCGCCGGGGGCGACCACTGCCTGCCGTGCAAGGGCCAGATCATCTCATCCGCCCGCAAGACCACCCTAAAAAGGCGGTGAACCCTGATGCCGAACCACAACACCCGTAACCACCGCAACAACCCGTACGCCTTCGATGGCATCGCCGGACGGTTCCACCACACCGCCGCCGGTGCCCTGTGGCGCTGGCGCACAGAACTGGCCCTCGCCAGCACCGCTGTGGCCGCCGCCGCGCGGCTATCGCGCTACCTCACTCCGGCAGGAATCGCCATCGCGGCCGCCGCCGCCATCACCATCACTATGGCGCTGCCCTGGACACGCCGGTTCGTGCTGGCCCGCGCCTGGTGCGTGATCAGCCGCCACCGGCTCCAGCGGCTGTGCTTCGAAGCCCGGCTGCACACCCGGTCCGGGCGGCTGCCGCTCATCATGCGCATCCACCCCACCAAGGTCGGCGAACGCGCCCACATCTGGTGCCGCGCCGGAATCTGCCTCGAAGACTTCGAGGCCCACAAAGGCGAAATCCGGGCTGCCTGCTACGCCCGCGACGCCCGCGTCACCCGCAACATCCGCTGGTCCCAGCTGGTCACCATCGACATCGTCCGCCACGACCCACTGAGCGCTGGCCACCGGGTGCCCTCCCAGATCGCCAAATCACCCACACAGCCACTCCCGGCAGCCGAGCTGGCCGCCGCGTCCGCACCCACCACAGGCCCGCAAAGCGACCCGGCATGACCCCGCCATCACCACCGGCCGACGGTAATCAGCCACAACCTTGCTTCCTTAACTGGCGGCGCGCCACGGTGGCCAGCCCGGCGCCGTGCGTGCTGTGTGGCAAGCCCGCGCTACTGCGCTCGCCAGGCAAAGGCGTTCCCTGCCACAAAACCTGCGCCGAAACATGGCCGGACGGCCGCGTGCGGCAGCACAAAGCCCACGCCGCCTAGCCAACGGAAAGCAACCACAGCGGCAGGTCCCGGAGCACGGCAAACCTCCGGGACCTGTCCCCTTCCCGATCACATCTTGAAAGGAGGTGTCACCGGCAATGAGCATCACCGCGGTGTGCCCGCTCTCCATGTTCGACCCCGTGCACCTGGGCATCGACGAGAACGGCGAACACGTCTACGTCAACCTCGCCGAACGCAACATGCTGCTGGGCGGCGAACCGGGTGGCGGGAAATCCAACGCGCTGAACCTCATCGTCGCCCACGGCGCGCTGTCGGCCGACTGCAAGCTCGTCCTGGTCGACGGCAAGCAAGTCGAGCTCGGCCAGTGGCGGCACTGCGCCGAGATCTTCGTCGGCCCCGACATCGCCCACGCCATCGCCACCTTCCAGCGGCTCCAGCAGATTATGAACGGCCGTTACGACACCCTGCTCGCCGACGGACGCCGCAAGATAACCCGCGACACCGGGGAACCCGTCTACCTGGTCGTCATCGACGAATACGCCTACTTCTCCGCCACCGTCGGCGACAAGAAGCAGCAAGGCGAGTTCGCCGCGCTGTCCCGTGATCTGGTCGCCCGTGGCCGCGCCGCCGGGGTGATCGTCATCCTGGCCACCCAGCGGCCCAGCCATCAGGTCATCGACCCGTCGATGCGGGACCTGTTCGGTTACCGCTGGGCGTTCCGCTGCACCACCGACTCCAGCTCCGACGTGGTGCTCGGCAACGGCTGGGCCGGCGAAGGCTACACCGCCGCCGAGATCGACCCCCTCGCCCGCGGCGTCGGCTGGCTGCTGTCCGAATCCGGGATCCCCAAGCGCATCAAGGCCGCCTACCTGTCCGACGACGAGATCCACGACCTCGCCCATCACGCCGCGCAGCTACGCGCACAGGCGGTTGCATGACCGCTGCCGCCGCGACGATCCCCCTCAGCCCTGGGCCCCCCGATACGGGCCTGGGGCTGGGGGAGACCGCCGACGACAAGCTGGCGCAGATCAGACGCGAGCACTTCGCCCGGTGGGAACGCCAGCGCGGCGAGAATCTCACCGAGCGAATCAGCCGCGGCGACTTCGACCGGTGGGAGCGCCAGCTCGAGAACACCGGCTACTGTCACCAGCCGATCCGGCTGCGCGGCGACATCCGCGCGGTCGACCTGGCCACCGGCGACACGGCCTTGATGTACAGCACTGACCGCGAGCCGGACGGGGTGCTGCTGACCGCCTGCGGCAACCGCCGCGAGCACGTCTGCCCGCCCTGCTCGCAGGTCTACAAGCGTGACGCGCGGCAGCTCGTCAAGGCAGGCCTGGCGGGCGGTAAGGGCCTGCCGGAAACGGTCGCCGCCCATCCGTGCGTGTTCGCCACTCTGACGGCGCCCTCGTTCGGCCCTGTGCACACCCGGCGCACCAAGAGCGGCAAGCCGCTGCCGTGCCGTCCTCGGCGCGACGCCAACGCCCGCCGCTGCCCTCACGGGCGGGACGTCTCCTGCCCGCACCGCCACTGCGATACCGACCCGCGGCTCGGACGGCCGCTGTGCCCCGACTGCTACGACTACACCGCCGCCGTGCTGTTCAACGCCAACGCCGCCGAGCTGTGGCGCCGGTTCACCACCTATCTGCCCCGCCGCCTCGCTGCCCTCGCAGGCGTCACCGTGGCCCAGCTCCGCCGTGACGTCCGCGTCCGGTATGTCAAGGTCGCCGAATACCAGGCCCGCGGCGTTGTGCACTTCCACGCCGTCATCCGCCTCGACGCACCCGGCGACACCTACCAGCCGCCACCCGGCCGCTACACCACCGGCCTGCTCTCGGATGCCATCACACAAGCCGCCGCAGCCGCCTACCTCGCGGCCGATCGCGGCAACGACGCCAGTAGCACGGTGCTGCTGCGCTTCGGCACCCAGACTGACACCCGGCCTATCCGCCACGGCCCGGACGGTCCGCTCACCGCCCAGGCCGTCGCCAACTACATCGGAAAATACGCGACCAAAAGCCTCGACGCGCCCGGCCTGCCCGCCCGGCCGATCCGCAGCATCGCCGACATTCACCGGCTCAGCTGTAGCCGCCACTACCAGCAGATGATCGCAACCGCGTGGCAGCTCGGCGGCGCGCTCCCGGACGGTGGCCAGCGGCTGCGCAAGTGGGCGCACACGCTCGGATACGGCGGCCACTACCTCACCAAATCGCGCCGCTACTCGGTCACCTTCGGCCAGCTCCGCGCCGCCCGCACCCAGCACCGCCGCGCCGAACGCCAGCCCGACGGCGAGACCGACCCGTGGGGGCGCGACCTGGACGAGACCGTCGTCCTGGTCCTCGCCGAGTGGCGATACGCCGGAACCGGCTACCAGAGTTCCGGGGATCAGCAACTCGCCTTGGCTTCCGCTGCCCGCGCTCGCGTCCACGACTGGACCGCCACGGCGGCGTGACCGGACACCTGCCAAACCACGACCAGGAGGAGGAGCGATGCACACATGAAACTAGACACTGACCGGCTTTGGACTGTCGCCGAGACTGCGTGTTATCTCGGCGTGCCTAAAGCAACGCTTTATCAGTGGCGCTATCTCGGTATAGGCCCCAAAGGCGGCCGGGTGGGACGTCACCTGCGCTACCACCCGGAGGATGTCCTTAGCTGGTTTCGTCGGCAGCAGGAGGCGGCGTGAGCGTCTATGATCGTTGGTGGAAGATTGAACGCCAACCGGACGGCTCAGTTCAACGGGTTCCTTCCAAATGCTACGAGTGCGAAAGACGTTGGCAAGTGCGCTGGCGTGACGAGCACGGGCAGCAGCGGAAACGGAACTTCGTTAAGAAAACCGGTAGGGACCCGGAGAAGTGCGCCGACGCGTTCTATGCGAAGATCAGAAGTCAGCTCGATGACGGTTCGTACATTAACCCCGCTGATGCGAACACAGCCTTTCAGGAGTTCGCGGAGGATTGGCGTCGGAGTCGGATCCACGACGTTGTAACGGCCGACCGGGTCGAGCGCGAGCTACGGTTGCACGTGTACCCGGCGATCGGCCACCGGACGTTGAGGGAACTGGAAAAGCGCCCAAGTCTCACGCAAGCGTGGATCTCCGGGATGAACCTTTCATCTAGCTCGGCACGCCAGGTGATTCGCGACGTGTCCTCGATCTTCATTGCTGCGATCGATGATGGCTTGATCGGCCGGAACCCCGTACAGGCGAAGTCGGTGACCAGGCCGAAGGATCCTGGGAAGAAGGCGCGGCCGTGGACATTCCATCAAGTCGAGGCCCTGGCGGATGCGCTGCCCGGCCGGTTCGCCGTGCTGCCTTACCTCGGCGCGGGGATGGGCGGTCGACAGGGTGAGCTGTTCGGCTTGGCCCTCGATGACATCGACTTCCTGCGCAAGGTGATTCACGTGCGGAGGCAGGTGAGACTAATCGGTAACACACCATGCTTCGCGGCAGTGAAGAACGGCAAAGCCCATGATGTGCCGCTGGCCGAGTCGCTCGCACCGATCCTCGCCGAGCATATCCGGCTGCACCCTCCCGCTGCGGTGACGCTGCCGTGGCAGGTACCGCACGGAAGGCCAGTCAGCTTCACTCTGCTGGTGACCCGGCCGGACGGCAGGGCGATGCATCGCATCCGGTTCAACGAGAGCCATTGGCGGCCAGCACGGATCAAGGCGGGGATCACGTCCTCGCGTGACCAGGGCATGCATGTCCTGCGGCACACGGCGGCATCAGCCTGGCTCGCGGCAGGGGTGGACATCGTCGCCGTGGCTGCGTGGCTCGGCGACACGGTAAAGACCGTATGGGAGACCTACGCACACTTGATGCCAGACGCGGATGAGCGCGGCCGGAAAGCGATGGACTTGTTCTTCACTCGCGCGGCGAGTGCCCCCGATGTGCCCTCGGAGGGTCCGCTGTGATGTTCCACAGCACGTCAGGGCTTTGCCTGTCCACTTCCGCTGGAAGTGATAGCGGGCCTCCCGCACGGGCTTCGAGCGCGCCGCGAGCGCCAGCGAAACGCCTTGACTGAACGTGCGGGAGCACCGCAACCGTTGGCAGCCCAGTTCAGGCGGCCGCGAAGGCACGCGGTGGACACGATCGAAGCGCCAAATCGCCGGCCAGCTGCCTCAAGGTGGCTGACCTGCTGCTACTGTCCGCCGGTATCAGCGTGATCATTCACGGTCGCGAGGACCCACCATCGCGGCAGCGGCTCCGGGTGGCTGGTTCCGGCCGGCCGTCGCGGGAGCCGCTTATTCCTCCGCGTATGCGTTCTGGAGTGCGGCGATGTCGAACTTCGTCATTGCCAGCATCGCTTCGGTGACCCGCTTGGCCTTCCCCGGGTCCGGGTCGCTGATCATGTCGATGAGCACGGTGGGGACGACTTGCCAGGACAGCCCGTACTTGTCCTTCAGCCAGCCACAGGCGATTTCGTGACCGCCCTCGGAGAGCTTGTTCCAGTAGTAGTCCACCTCTTCCTGGTCCGTGCACGGGATCTGGAACGAGATGGCCTCATTGAAGGTGAACTGCGGCCCGCCGTTCAGGGCGACGAACTTCTGGCCGTTGAGTTCGAACTCGACGGCCATGACCGTACCGGCCGGACCGGGCCCGGCCTCGGTATAGCGGCCGACCCTTCCGAGCTTGGAGTCTTTGAAGATGCTGGTGTAGTAGTTCGCCGCCGCCTCGCCTTCGGTGTCGAACCACAGGCATGTGGTAAACGCCTTGTCCGTCATCGGTCCTCCCTTGGCACCTGAGCGTGTTTCCCGTACTGACCGATCTCGTACCGCGAACTCATCGGTGGCCAGTCAGCTGCCGCTGGCTGGCCGGAAGCGGCACCACCAGCTAAGGCTCGCGGCGCCTTGTAGCGGCGGACCGTATTACCCCTCAGCGCCTGTGATCAGGATCATGGCAAGTCCTCCATCCGCATGGCACGCAGGGGGCAACCTTTCGGCTATCTTGTATTCCGTAAGTCATATTCTACGAGGAACATATCATATGAATTCGGTATCGTCTGGCAAAGAATCCGTGGCACGGCGCCGTAGACGGTTGCAGATGTCGATCAGGGAGTCGCTGCGCGAGCTGAGCATTCAGCTCTCCCTGCTCAACCACCAGGTGGGCGTGCGTGTCGAGCTCAAGGACGTCGACATCGACTGCCTTGACCTCATCGCCAGGCACGGCCCGCTCAGCCCGAGCGCCCTTGTCCGCCGCGCCGGCCTTCACCCCGCCACCATGACCGGCATCCTGGACCGGCTCGAACGCGGCCGCTGGGTGGCCCGCGAACGCGACCCTTCCGATCGCCGCGCCGTCGTGATCCGGGCACTGCGCGACCGCAACGCCGAACTGTTCCGCCTCTACGCGGGGATGGGTAGCTCCATGGACCAGATCTGCGCAAGCTACGCAGACGCCGAACTGATACTGCTCGCCGACTTTCTTCACCGCACCACCGCTGCCGGGCGAAGCGCGACCGAGGAACTGGCCGGCGATTGAACCATCCCGGGCCCAGGTTCAGGCTGGTTCCCAGGAAGAACCTCGGCGATAAGTGGACGCCTCGCCGGCACGTTGGCGAGCACAAGAAGGATTCGCGGTGGTGCGCTGAATGACGCAGGGCGTCATACGCGGGCTGGCTGAGCGATCTGTTCCCACAGGTGCGAGGCGGCCGCGGGGTCAGTTTCGCGGGTCCAGGGAAACCAGTACTCAGATCGGGGGCGGCGGTCATGCCAGAAGTGCCCGGTGCCCAATCGCTCCGGATCAGCCGTCGCAAGCCAGACGATCGTATCGGCCCCCTCTTCCGGCGAGCGCAGGATCGGTCCCATGACCCGGTGAAAGCTAGGTAGCGAGCTGACGACGCCCGGGGTGTCTGCCCAACCCGGGTGCATGGCGTGGAAGGCCACGCCCTTCGGGGCGAGGCGCGTGGCCCATTCCCTGCTCAGTGCCACTTGAGCTCGTTTGGCCCGGGCGTAGGCGGTCACGCCGTTATAACCGGAGGCTTCCATCTGCAGCGATGCGGGGCCGAGTCTTTGCGTGTACATGCCTCCCGACGAGACGACGATGACGCGGGAGGGGGCCGCGGCAAGCAGCGCCGGCATCAGGAGGTGGGTCAGCAGGAACGGCGCCACGACCTGACCGGCGAAGGTGAGTTCGATGCCGTTGTCGTCCGTGCGATAGTCACGGTGAATCGCCCCCGCGTTGTGGATGAGCACATCGAGACGTTCATGCGTGTCCAGGAAGCCGCGGGCGAAGGCGCGGATTGAATCGAGGTCGTCCAGGTCGCCGATGCCGAACGTGACGTTGCCGTCGCCGGCCGCAGCGGTGATCTCACCCTGCGCTCTGGCGGCACGGGCGGGATCACGGGCAAGGAAGTGCACGGTTCCGCCCAGCCGCGCCAGTTCGATGGCCGCGGCGCGGCCGAGCCCGGAGGTGGCGCCAGTGATAACGGTGACCCGGCCGGCGAACGAAGGACGCTCCTCGCTGGTGAACTCGGGCAGTACCCGGGAGCGGACAAATAGGCCGACCCGCGAGAAGCTACCGACGACGGTTGCTTCGAGAAGCCCGTCCACGGCGCGGGCCAAGGGCATCACGAGCCCGGCGTCCGCTGGGGCGCTGGGGCGGCCGACAGGGTACGCTCAAGCCCTGCGACCGCCCGGTCGGCGACGGCGCGGAACCCTCGGCTCATGACCGGATCGAGGAGCCGCAGCGGTCCTCGCAGCTGAATATCCGCGTCATAACTGACACTGGCACCGGCGCCTGCGGGTGTCACGACGATGCGGTCGGTGGATCGAAGCAGCCGGCTTGTGGCAACCAGGACGACCTCGTGGTGGGCTGCGTACTCGGTGATGCTGTAGGTCAACGGCAGGCGGCGGCCGAGGAAGGATACGACGAGGCGGAAGCGGGTGCCGACCCGGACGGGGCCGGGATCTAGCTGGTCACCGGCGAGGACACCAGGATCCCATTCCGCCGCGTTGCTGAAGGTTGCCATGTAGTCGAACGTCTCATCCGCTGAGCGCTTCGAGCCGACGGTGGCGTGATAGTGGGCCATGTGCGGATTCCTCCTCCTCTTCGAGCTGTCCGGGCGGAGCATCCTGCTGGGCCATTGCCCGCAGCCGGTGTCGCCTGCCGCTCCTTGGCAGCTAACGGCCAGCCGGGGTGGCTCGGGCAACACCAGCGTGCCCTTGGGTTGGTACTGGCAGGACCAATGGCCGGTCGGGGCGGCTCGGGCTGCAGCAGTTCCGCAACGCCGCAGTTGACTCCGGTTTGGGCCGCGACCGCCCGGGCCTTAACAGGTATCCGGGCGACGCGGGGCCGGCGGATGCATCCGCACGGCGTTCTTTCGCTAAGGGCTCGCGACGAAGTAACTTCTGATCGTTACGGCGTGTCGGCCGGCCGGACGGTGTAGTTCCATGCGCCGTGGAATTCGTGATAGGTGATCGGCAGGGTGTCGACGTCCTTCTTGGTGTACCTGACGCCGGTCGGGTAGGCGCCGGTGTCCAGGATGCAGTGGACGGTCAGCCCGGTAGCTGTGGTGGTGTTGCTGATCAGGTCGACGATGACCTGGTGGCTGGTCAGCGGCCGGCCGCGCCAGTTGAGGGTGATCTGGGAGAACAGCCGGTGCTCGATTTTGTTCCACTTGCTGGTGCCCGGCGGCAGGTGGCAGACGGTGATCTCAAGGCCTGTCTCGGCGGCGAGCTTCGCGAGCTCGATTTTCCAGGCGCGGACCCGGTAGCCATTGGAGCCGCCGCCGTCGGCGCAGATCAGCAGCTGGCCCGCCCCGGGGTAGCGGGCTTTGCCGGTGGTATCCCACCAGGTCCGCAGGGTGGCCACGGCGAAGGCGGAGGTGTCGTGGTCGACGCTGACCCAGCCGGTGTTCGCGGCCATGTCATAGATGCCGTAGGGGATCGCCTTGCCGAGTTCCTTGTCCATGAAGTCGTGCACGTTCACCGGCACCGGCGAGCCCTTGGGCTGGTATTCGCGGCCGCCGTTCTTGAAATCCCCGACCAGCTCCTTCTTTTTCGCATCCACCGACACCACCGGCAGCCCGGCTGCCAGGTACTCGCTGACCCGGTCGTTGATGTAGCGGAACTGGGCGTCCCGGTCTTCGTGCTGGCGGCCCTCGCTGACCTTGGCGTTGCCCTGAAGGCTGAACCCCAGGCCGGCCAGCATCCGGGCTACCGTCCGGTCGGAGACCGCATGGCCCATCCGGGTCAGCGCCCCGGCCAGGTTCCTGGTCGACTTGGTGGTCCACACCAGCGGCGACATCGGATCCCCGCGGGTCTCGGGATCGACCAGCGCCTTCAGCCGGGCGGCCAGCTGCGGGTCGGTCTCGGCCAGCTTCTTGCGCCCCCCGCCCGGCGCCCGCACCCTGGGCTGCGGTTCCGGCTGGCCCTCCACCTCGCGGATCCCGCGGGCGATCGTGTCTGGATGCACCCCGGTCGCCTCGGCGACCGCCTTGATACCGCCCCGCCCCAGCTCATGGGCTTCCGCCCCGAGCAGCAGCCGGCGCTGCCGCTCGTCCAGATGCCGGCGCAGCACCGCGTACTTCCGCGCCACCGGCTCCGCGGCCTGCGCAATGGCGTCCATAGCACAGACGATAGGGGTCGCGGAACCGAAAACCTAGTTTATTTTGTCGCGTGTCCTAAGTGCGCGCGGCTACGCTCGCCGCTGCGGGCGGTGGTCGAGTTTTTCTACGATCAACCGGTACAGCTGGCGCGGCCGGCCTGGCTGCGGCGACCGGTTCGGCGGCAGCGGCCAGGCGAGACCCTCCTCCACCAGAACGCGAAGCAGGCGGCGCGCGGTGCGGGGCGTGACCCCGAGGAGCTTGCCTGCCGCCTCCGCATCCACGGTCAGGGAGTTCTCCTCCGCGGGCAGCTTGTCGGCGAGCCTGGCGAGAGTCTCGATGCCTTTGGGCTGACCGGCTGCGGGCACGTGCGCTGATGGGCGTGGCGGCGGCACAAGCGCCCGGCCTTCGCGGTCGAGTGCGAAACCGTGCTGGCCGCGGCCCGACTGCGCGCGGGTGAGCGCGGCGCGGGCATGGGTTTCCGCCTCCTGTGCGCTGCGGCCCATGCCGACACCCACCTCGAGCTCGACACCGAGTTCCGCCTGCGCCCGCTCCACGAACGGCGGGACACGGAATCCCTCGGTAACCGCCGCCAGCGACCCGCGGGTAGCGGTGACAAGGAAGCAGTGCTCGCCCACCGGCATCACCGCCGCCCCGATCCGCTGGGCATCTTGCAGGAGCAGGCGGTGCACGGTGAGCCGCAGTTCGTCGCGCCAATACCTCGGAGCCGTCCTGCGTGCCGTCTCGCGTAGCGTCGGCACGTCCACGACGACGATGGCGAGCGCTGCTTCTTCGAGCCGGTGATGCGCGCCGAGCAGGGCGGCCGTATGCAGCGCGGACCGGATGGCGCTGCCGGTTGACCGGACCATGATGGCCGGCACAGCCGAGGCGGCAAGCCGCTGCGCGACGGCATGTACGCAGGTGAGTGCGACCGTTGTCTCGCCACGCCGCCAGAGCCGATCGTGGAAGGCGGCCAGCGTGGCGGCGCTTGCCACCTCCTCACGCGCGTACACGTGCTCGGCCGACAACCCAAGCTCGGCGTACATCTCGTCGATATCGGATCTGGCGAGCACGTCAAGGCTGATCCTGGTCAGATCGAAATTCCCATTCAGGCTCGCGCGCAGTAGCGCGGTGCGCAGAGCGGCGCCGTTCAGCGGCACGAACGTCGCCGGTCCGTTGATCCCGCCCGCCCGCCGCGCATACTCATATGGAACCGGGCTTGCGAACAGGCAGACGTCGACGTTCGAGCCAAGCCTGCTTGCCTTCTCCGCCGCTTCGTGTTCGTCGCGGTAGGCCGCTGCGACCAGCCGTGCGGCGAGGCCGAAGCCCGTCCAGGACGCGCCGGCCGGCGGGGCCGGAGCCTGGCCCTGCAGGGCGCTGCCCACCTGGCCGACCGCGCCCGTGGCGTTGCCCTGCAGGATAGACGGCGGGTAGGTGCCGCTTCCTGCGCTGCCGCCGGACAGCATGACCCGTTCGACCATGTCGTGCGGGCCCACGATCCCGATGGTGAGCTCGCCGGTACCCGGCCGGTGGCTGCTCATCGCGGGGCCCCTGACGAGAGTCCCCGGAGCCGCGCTTGGCCTCGGTCCGACCGGCCATGAGCGCCCACGCCCGCTAAGCCCGCGCTGCCCGCTGCTGACATCGTCCCCTGAGCTCCCAACGTCCAACTTACCTACGCGGTGTGACCACCCGATCGTACATTTAGTAACCCATGGAGAAGATCGTGCGAAGGGGGACGGATGTCACGCCTGCGTGTGGTTTGTAGTCAAATGCGCTTGGCCGCGCCGATGACCAGGTAAAACGCAACGTTGAGATGTTGATCAGTCCAAATACTGAGCTAACCGTCAATTTCGCGCGTGATGTCCGCGCCGAGCGCGGTGAGCCGCTCCGCGACGTTGGCATGGCCCCGGTCGATCAGGTATCCGGGAGCTACGACGGTCTCTCCCTCCGCGACCAGCCCTGCGAACACCAGCGCGATCCCCGTGCGCAGGTCATGGGCGACGACGTCGGTGCCGCGCAGCTGGACAGGCCCGTGCACGATGGCCACATTGCCGTCCACCTCGATCTTCGCACCCATTTTGTTGAGCTCGCCGACCAGGGTGTAGCGGCCGTCATAAATGGTTTCCCTGATGTAGCTTGTCCCATCGGCGAGGCAGCTGAGTGCCATGATCGGCGACTGCAGATCGGTAGCGAAGCCGGGATACGGGCTTGTGATCACGTTGATGGGCCGCAGTGGCCGATCCTGGCGCACCTGCAAGATGGCACCGTTGATAGCGAACTCCACGCCCATCTGCTCTAGCTTCCAGCGGACAACACCGAAATGCTCCAGGGATGCTCCGACCAGGCTCAGCTCGCCACCAGTGATGGCCGTCGCCATTGCGAATACGCCGGCATCGATGCGATCGGGCATGACCGAGTGCTCGACCGCCGTCAACTGGTTAACGCCGTGCACGGTGACGAATCCGGTCCCACCGCCAGTGATCCGCGCGCCCATCTTGCTCAGGAACGCGATGACGTCGAGCACCTCTGGCTCAAGAGCGGTGTTGTCGATCACCGTCTTGCCAGGTGCGAGAGCCGCCGCCATGATCAGATTCTCGGTTCCCGTGTGGGACGGGGTATCGAGGTAAAGGTGCGCCCCGCGGAGGTGCCCAGCCTTTATATGGATGAGGTGGTCGCCCTCTTCGACGGTCGCCCCGAGCCGCGCGAATCCCCGGTAGTGGAAATCGAGGTTGCGGCTGCCGAGGTGGCAGCCGCCGATGCCTTCCATGATCGCCTCGCCGAGCCTGTGTAGCAGCGCGGGCACGAAGAGCACCGCGCCACGGAATCTGCGGGCGATCTCGGCCGGGAGCACCGGGCTGGTCAGCTGGGACGCATCCACCACGAGGGTGCGCTCGGGCTCGTGAAACTCGACGCGGGCGCCCACCGCCTGGGCAAGCTCGACCGCACGGCGGACGTCCTCGATCGGCGGAACGTTCCGCAGTACGGTCCGTCCCTTTTCCGCGAGCAGCGACGCGGCGATCATCTTCAGTGCGGCATTCTTGGCGCCCTGCACGAAGACTGTGCCATGCAGCGGGGTGCCTCCCCGCACTCGGTAGCGCAACTCGGGGCCGATGGTCATGTGGATGCAGCTCCTGTTCGAGAGGTGACGCACAAGGCCTGCGGCAGACCTTGCCAAGTATTGCATCGGCTGGGTCCTGGGCCGGCCGATGCGGGGGGTTCCTGGGGGTCGCCCCCCCGGGCTGGCACTGTGTGTCGGCTGGGTCCCGGGCCGGCCGATCCGGGGGGTCGCCCCCCGGGCTGGCACTGTGTGTCGGCTGGGTCCCGGGCCGGCCGATCCGGGGGTCGCCCTCCGGGCTGGCGCAGCCGCCGGCTATGTCCTGGCCAGGCAATGCGCATCGTTGCGAATGCCGTCCCGCGCGACAAGCACGGCCTTAACGGCTGCCGCATGGCACGTCATTCCCGCCGCCTGCGAGGGATCCGCGGGAGGTCGTCCCACGCGCTCCGCTGCGTCCGGTGCCAACCCATTCGCCACATGTGTCACGAAAGCCAACCCCCGTCATGATGCAGTCATGCGCCGCAACTGGCACCCAATGACCCGCACGACTCCAGAACTGGCACTCAATGGGCCATTATGTACCACTTTCACAGAGCGATCATGATGCAGGAGGCGCTGGACAGCGCGCTATGGGAGCGAATCTCAGCTTAGCCGGGCGAGGCGCTCGAACACTGTTCCGAGCCTGGCCAGGTAGCGTTCCGGGCGGAAAACCTCAGCTAGGCGTGCTTCGTCGAGCCGCTGCCCGCAGGCCGCCGCCCGCGTGCGCAGCGTCTCGCGCAGCGGTATGCCCGCCTCCCACGTTTCCATCGCCGCCGCTTGTACGAGCGCGTAACTGTCCTCCCGTGACATCCCGGCCCTGACCAGCTCGAGGAGTACCGCTGAGGTGTAGATAAGCCCTCCGGTGGCATCGACGTTCGCCCGCATCCTGGCCGTGTCGACCACCAGATCCCGGATCAGCCCGGTGGTCAGGTGCAGCAGGTAGTCGGTAACGATCGCGGCGTCAGGCAGGGCGACCCGCTCCGTGCTCGAATGTGAGATATCTCGCTCATGCCACAGCGGTATCCCTTCAAGCACCGGGGTGGTGAGACCGCGGACGATCCGCGCGAGGCCACAGATCCGCTCGGAACGGATGGGGTTCCTCTTGTGCGGCATGGCTGAGGAGCCCTTCTGGCCACGGCCGAACGGCTCCGCGAGTTCGCGGACCTCGGTGCGCTGCCCGTGCCTGATCTCGAGTGCGACCGCCTCGCAGACGGTTGCGGTCAGCGCGAGCGTGCACACCCATTCGCCGATGCCGTCGCGCAGCACGACCTGGGTGGCCACATCGGCAGGCCGGAGGCCCAGTTCGGCCAGCACCGCCGACTCGATCGCGGGATCGATGTTTGAATACGTGCCGACCGGCCCGGACAGCTTGCCGACGGCGACCGCCTCCCTGGCGCGGCGCAGCCGGTCACGGCAGCGCGCCAGCGCGAACGCGAAGTCGGCCACCCGGTGCCCCCAGGTGTCAGGCTCCGCGTGAATCCCGTGCGTCCGGCCCGGCCGCACACTGTCTTTGTGTGCCAGGGCATGGTCGCGCAGCGCGGCGACCAGCGCGTCCGCCTTGACCAGCAAGATGTCGGTGGCCTGCGTGAGCTGGACCGCGAGGGCCGTGTCGAGCAGGTCGGACGAGGTCATGCCGAAATGGACGTAGGCCGCGGCGCTGCGCGGGCTCGTGTTGTCCGCCCAGGCGGTAAGGAACGCGATCACGTCGTGATCGGTGACCGCCTCGACAGCGGCGACGGCCGCGGGCGTCGGCGGCAGCGCGTTGCGGACCGGCTCGACGCTTTCCGCGGGCACAGTCCCGGCCCTGGCCTGCGCGGCGAGGACGAGCGTCTCTACCTGGGACCACAGCTCGTACTTGTGCGCCTCGCTCCACACCCGGCCCATCTCTGGCAGTGTGTACCGCTCAATCACAGCCCTATCCTCGCGCATCCGCTGGGGCGGTCAGCCAGCGACGTTCTGCGGCAAGCATCAGCCCGAGCACGGCGACAAGCGCGACGAGCTGTGCCTCGACCGCGAGGAGGGCACCGATCACCGTCGTCGCAAGAGAGGCCGCAGCCGCCGCGGCCCTGATCCCGGACGGGCCGATCCGCAGCGTGCGCCGGAAGGCGACGTCCCCGGCCAGGAAGAGAGCCACCCCTCCGGCCAGCGCCAGGGCCGATGCGGGGGCGGCGTGACCTGGATGGCAGATCGACCGCTTCAAACCGGCCGCGATGAGCACGATGCCTATGAGTATCGGGATGTGCGAGTAGAAGAATCCCTTTAATGCCATGCCCGGCCGCGCCTCAGGCGGGGTGGCCGTCATCATCTGCTCGGCACGTTCGTCGTCCCCCACGCCGAAGAAGGCCCACCACAGGGCCGCCGACACGGCTAGGCCGAGTACCGCCGCGGCAGCGAGCCCGGCGGTGACCGGGCGCCCGGCCATGCCGATGCCGATCGCCACGACGGACTCGCCGAACGCCACGATGATGAGGCCGCCATGCCGCTCGACGGCCACGCCGACGTCACGGACCGGCCTGCCCGGCGACCCTGGATTGCGCGGCCGCCGCACGTTCCGCTATGTCAGACCGGTACCAGCCGCCGCGCATCCGGATACTTCCCGCGGCAGAGTAGGCTGCCGAGCGTGCTGCGGCAAGATCTGCTCCAGTGCCGACGACATTGAGCACCCGGCCGCCAGCCGACATGAGGTGCCCCCCCGCGTCGCGCGAGGTGCCCGCGTGCAGCACGTACGCCCGCGGCAGCCGTTCAGTTTCCGCTACCACCTCGATCAGGTCCCCCGTCACGGGCCTGTCCGGATACCCTTCGGCGGCGACCACGACGGTCACTGCGGCGCCAGGCGCCCACTGCGGCGGCGGGGCGCCGGCCAGGCCGCCCGCCGCGGCGGCATGTAGCAAACCGGCCAGCGGGGTGGCCAGCCGGTCAAGGACCACCTGCGTCTCGGGGTCGCCGAACCGCGCGTTGAACTCGATCACCCGCACCCCGTGGCGGGTGAGGCAAAGCCCGGCGTAAAGCACGCCCTGATAAGGCGTCCCGCGGCGGCGCAGTTCGTGCACGGCCGGCCGGATCACGGCCGCGGCCACCTCGTCAGCCAGCCCTGGCGGTGCCCACGGCAGCGGCGCGTACGCTCCCATTCCCCCGGTATTCGGACCCTCATCGCCGTCCTGCGCGCGCTTGAAATCCTGCGCCGGCAGCAACGGCAGTACCTCGGCACCATCGCAGAGAGCGAAAAGCGAGACCTCGGGTCCGTCGAGGAACTCCTCGATGACTACCCGGCCGCAGGCCGCGGCGTGCGCCAGTGCCGCGGCGAGATCGGTGGTTACCAGGACCCCCTTCCCCGCCGCGAGCGCGTCGTCCTTCACCACATAAGGCGGGCCGAAATGATCGAGCGCGTCCGCGGCCTGCGCCGCTGTGGCGCAGACCCGCGCGGCGGCGGTGGGTACCCGGGCCGCGGCCATGACGTCCTTGGCGAAGGCCTTCGAACCTTCGATCCTCGCCGCCGCGGCGCCGGGGCCAAATGTCGCGATCCCTTCGGCCCGCAGCACGTCCGCGACGCCCGCGACCAGTGGCGCCTCCGGGCCGACAACGACGAGCCCGGGCGCGATGCGCTTGGCGAGGGCGCTCACGGCCGTTAGGTCCCGCAGGTCGACGGCGTGATTGTCGGCGATCCGCGCCGTGCCAGGGTTGCCAGGCGCCAGGTGCAGCGCTGTCACACCGGGGTCACTCGCAAGCGCGCGGGCAAGCGCGTGCTCGCGCCCGCCCGAACCGAGGATGAGGACCCGCACCAGGTGAGCCTACCGGCAGTCCCTGGACGGGGCCGGGCTATCCGCGCGACCCAATCCGCGCTTAGATGAGCGGGCGGACAGTTATGGTCTGGTCACGGCCGGGCCCGACCCCGATCGCGGCGATGGGTGCGGCGATCATTTCCTCGAGCGCCCGCACGTAGTCCCGCGCCCGCCCAGGAAGTTCGGTGAACGAGCGGGCGCAGGAGATGTCCTCCCACCAGCCATCGAAGTACTCGTAGACCGGTTTGGCGTGGTGCAGGGCCGTCTGGCTCATCGGCATCTCGTCATGGCGGGCGCCGTCAACCTCGTAGGCCACGCACACCGGCACCTTCTCGAGGCCGGACAGCACGTCGAGCTTGGTCACGAAGTAGTCGGTGATCCCGTTAATGCGGGTCGCGTACCTGCCGACCACCGCGTCGAACCAGCCTGTCCTGCGGCTCCGGCCGGTGGTCACCCCGTACTCGCCGCCTGCTTTGCGTAGATACTCGCCCTGCGCGTCGTGCAGTTCGGTGGGGAATGGGCCAGCCCCCACCCGGGTCGTGTACGCCTTCAGGATGCCGATGACCTTGGTGATGCGGGTCGGGCCGATGCCCGAACCCGCGCAGGCTCCGCCCGCGGTCGGGGAGGACGAAGTGACGAACGGGTAGGTTCCGTGATCCACGTCGAGCATCGTCGCCTGCGCGCCTTCGAGCAGCACGACCTTACCGTCGTCAAGGGCCTGGTTCAGCAGCAGGCTGGTGTCTGCGACGTACGGGCGCAGTTGCTCGCCGTAACCGACATACTCGGCCGCGACCGCGTCGATGTCGATCCCGCGCCGGTTGTACACCTTGGTCAGCAACTGGTTCTTCTCACGCAGCGCGAGTGCGAGTTTCTGCCGCAGGATGCCACGGTCGAACAGGTCCTGCACACGTATCCCCATCCGGGCGATCTTGTCGCCATAGGCGGGGCCGATGCCACGGCCGGTGGTGCCGATCCTGGCTTCGCCCAGGTACCGTTCGGTCACCTTGTCGAGTGCCCTGTGGTGGGGCATGATCAAGTGTGCGTTGGCCGAGATGAGCAGCCGCTCGCACGATAGTCCGCGCGCCCGCAGGTCGTCGATTTCGCGCAGCAGGACCGCGGGGTCGACCACCACGCCGTTACCAATGACAGGGATCACGTGCGGCGAGAGCACACCGGAGGGGAGGAGGTGCAGCGCATAGGTCTCGTCTCCGATCACGACCGTGTGGCCGGCGTTGTTGCCGCCCTGGTACCGCACCACGTAATCGACGCTGTCACCAAGCAGATCGGTCGCTTTCCCCTTGCCCTCGTCCCCCCACTGGGCGCCCGCGAGCACGATGGCTGGCACCGAGCCAACCCCTTCCCTGTCAGGCGCCCGCGAGCGCTTTCCTCCTCAGGCGCCCGCGAGCGCGGTGGCGGCTTCCTTGCTGCTATCACGCAGGAACTGCTCGCAGCGCTGTGCCTCGTCATCCTCGCCGATCGCGGCGGCGGCGCGGCCGAGCGCGTGCAGCGAGCGCAGGAAGCCACGGTTCGGCTCGTGTTGCCACGGGATCGGGCCGTGACCGTGCCAGCCGGATTTGCGCAGCAGGTCGAGGCCGCGGTGATAGCCGGTGCGCGCGTATGCGTAGGCCGCGATCACCTCGCCGCGCTGCAGCGCCTGCTCGGCCAGGATCGCCCACGCAGCCGGGTAGCCGGGGAACTGGGCTGCGACGACGGCCGGATCAGTGCCGGCCGCCAGCGCCGCCTTCGCCTGCGGGTTGTCGGGGAGCAGGACAGGAGGCGGGCCCGCAAGCAGGTTTTCTTGCGCCATCTCAGAGCCGGTGGCCGGCCGACAGCAGGTCTTCGCATGCTGTTTGGACGCGAGCGGCCATTCCTGCCTCGCCAGCCTTGCCGTGGGCCCGCGGGTCGTATTGCTTCTTCTTGCCGACTTCACCGTCGATCTTAAGCACGCCGTCGTAGTGGGTGAACATGAAGCCGGCAATCGGCCGGGTATACGCGTACTGAGTGTCGGTGTCCACGTTCATCTTGACGACCCCGTAGGAGATCGCCTCCCTGATCTCCTCGAGCGCCGATCCTGATCCGCCGTGGAAGACGAGGTCGAACGGCTTGTGCACGCCGTATTTGGCGCCGACCGCCTCCTGGATCTCCTTCAGGATCGGCGGCCGCAGCTTGACGTTTCCTGGCTTGTAGACACCGTGCACGTTGCCGAAGGTGGCGGCAAGCATGTACCGGCCGCGCTCGCCAAGCCCGAGAGCGTCTGCGGTGGAGAGTGCGTCCTCCGGCGTGGTGTAGAGCTTTTCGTTGATCTCACCGACGACGCCGTCCTCCTCGCCGCCGACGACGCCAATCTCGAGTTCCATGACGATCTTCGCCTTGGCGCACTCCGCCAGCAGTTCCGTGGCGATCCGGAGGTTCTCGCCGAGAGCTATCGCCGAGCCGTCCCACATGTGCGACTGGAACAGCGGATCCTCGCCGCGCGCGACCCGTTCCTGGGAGAGCTTCACCAGCGGGCGCATGTAGCCGTCGAGCTTTCCGGCCGGGCAGTGATCAGTATGCAACGCAATGTGCACGGGGTATTTATCCGCCACCGTGCGGGCGAAAGCCGCGAGGGCGGCGGCGCCCGTCACCATGTCTTTGACCGTGGCACCTGACAGATACTCGGCGCCGCCGGTGGATACCTGAACTATCCCGTCACTTTCCGCCTCCGCGAAACCGTGCAGCGCGGCGTTGAGGGTCTGGCTCGAAGTAACGTTGATCGCGGGGTATGCGAAACCGTGCTCCTTGGCCCTGTCGAGCATCTGTGCGTAGACCTCTGGGGTCGCGATCGGCATCTCGGGTCATCTCCCTCTGCTGCTGCGTGCGCTAACTGGCGTTCCCCTAGTATCTCCCCAGTCCTACCCCCGGGCGAAATGCCGGCTGACTGCGGGGAGTAGCGGTACGCGCACGCTCAGGAATCGCGGGTGGGTATCCCGCTAATTTTTCGTTATCAAGGTGGTCAAGGCACTTTTTGGCCGCCGCAATTACGCCGTGCACCAAGGGTGATCCGTTCCGCGAGCCGGTTTCTCGGTGCGTAGCTTGGTGCAGCGTTGCGCATCGGCGAGTGCCGGTTAGCTGTCGTGGGGATAATCTTGGTCATCTCGCTACTGGCAGCCGTCAGGGAAGTTATCAAGGTGGGGCGGGAAAGCTGCGCTAGCGTCGATAGAGGCACCAGCAGGGGCTACTCTCCCCCTTGTGGGCCGTCACCGATCAGATCCACGGGGCCTCGGCCGCTACCTGCTACTGGGAGTGGTCGGGGTAGCCGCGCTCGTACTCGTGGTCGTGGGCGTGCTCGCCCTGCGTGGAGCCCTGGCCAGTAAGAAGCCGCCGCATACGTCAACCACGACGCCGGCGTCGACATCCTCGTCAACACCGGCAGCGGATCAGCGAAGCACGACTGCCGCGCCCATAATGCTCATCAAGATCATTCGTGAACCGTGCACGATACGTGAACCGTGCACGATATTCGTGCGGGATTCCGCCAACGGCAACATCCTGCAGTCCGACAACACCGTTGCGCCCCAGGGCGCCACGCTACGATTCGTGCAGGCGCCACTGCAGGTACAGATCGGCGATCCCCGGTGTGCGGACGTATTTGTGCACGGCAGCAGGCAGGGTCCGCCTGCGGCGCAGCCGTGGATCGTCTCCGTCCAGAGCTGACTTCACCGATCGACGGTGGCCGGCAGTGGGCTTCACGGTGGCAGCCGAAGATCCGGGGTGATGCGACGGGCCCTCAATACCCGAGAAAACGCTCCCGGATCATGAAAGTAGTGCAGGCGGCGAGCTGTCTGGCAAGATAACTCAGTCGAGGGCGAGATCGGCGAGCTCGTAGACCGCGCGGTACCGCAGGCCATGCTCCGCGACCCGCTGACGTGCGCCACGTTCGACCAGTACCGCCACGCCGACGACCTCGGCGCCAGCCTCCCTCAGCGCGTCGACGGCGGTCAGAACCGAGGTGCCGGTGGTGGACGTGTCCTCGACGGCGAGCACCCTGCGGCCCGCCACGTCGGGCCCCTCGATCCGGCGCTGCAGGCCGTGCGCCTTCTCCGACTTGCGAACGACGAAACTGTCAAGGTGCATACCCCGGCTCGCGGCAACATGCATCATCGCCAATGCGACAGGATCCGCACCGAGGGTGAGACCGCCGACTGCCTGATAGTCCAGGTCGGCGGTGGCCTCGAGCAGGACCCGGCCGGCCAGTGGTGCGATCCGGCCGTCGAGCAGAATCCGCCGCAGATCGATGTACCAGGTGGCCCGCTGCCCGGAGGAAAGCGTGAAATCGCCGTGCACGACCGCCGTCGTCCGGATTTCCTGCAACAGATCATCGCGGTCACTCATGGGGATGAGCGTATTGGCCGGAGGTAACTGGGCGCTCAGGGGAGGCGGCCAAGATCTGCCGTTCCCTGGCTGGATCGAGCCCGACACCAGCCGTGGCGCCCATTTGCGCCGCGATTACCTCTGCCGCGGGCCTGCCGCTAGCCGCCGCCTCCTGACGCAGCCAGGTCCAGGCATCACGGACAGTGTCGGTCAGCCGGCGGTAGTGCATGCCGGTCATTCGCGCCCGCTCGCCTGAAACCTGCCAGGTGCCTGCCCAATCCGGTATTGGGGGTACCCAGAATGGCAACTCCCACCAGGGCTGAACGCCCGCGTCCAGCAGCGTCTCGTGAGCGGTCCAGGCAAGTTCGGGAGCCGCGCTGACGCGATGCGCGCTGGTCACCTGCACACAAGCCGCGAGCAGATCGCCGAACGTGCTGCGGTCCGAGCCAGGAATATCCACCGCACCAGGGATTTGCCTGCGCGTGTTGTCGATGATCCAGGCCGCGAGATCGCGGACGTCAATGAGGCGGATACCGTCACCGGGGCGGCCTGGCGCGAGTACCCGGCCCCCGGCCGCCACTCGCTCCAGCCACCAGGGCAGCCGGGGCGGCATCTCATGCGGTCCCACAATGACGCCCGCCCGCACCCGCAGGCAACGGCCGGGGAACGCCCGGGTGGCTGCACGCTCCGACCCCGCCTTGAGGACGCCGTACGTCAGGTCACCTGCTGCGTCCGGTGGGCACTCGTGGGTTGGTGAGTCCTCATCCACTCCCGAGCGGGGCCAATCGCGGTAGGCCCGAAGGCTCGACACATACGTGTAATGCCCGGCGTGGTCCGCGAGCAGGCCGGCCGAGGCGGCTACGTGGACGGGCGCGAGCACCGAGGTGTCGATCACCGCATCCCAATCCCGTTTTGCCAGTCCGGCAAGGTCACCGGGGCTGGTGCGGTCTCCGTGCTGGGCCTCGGCACCCGGCCGTGGCTCCCCGCTCAGGCCCCGTGTGAAGGTCGTGACGTCGTAACCGCGTCGCACCGCCTCGTCAACGACGGCGCGTCCAAGAAACCGGGTGCCCCCCAGCACAAGAAGCCGCATGCCAGGCATTCTGCCGAGACTGGCCCGATAGACGGAAACGCTTACGCCAAGAGCGGACTTCACTACGCCTTGGGAACGTTCGTTATGTGGTTGCTGCCCCTCATGATGACGGTTTGGGCGCTGGTAGAGTCTCGCGTCGAGGGAAGGACGGTGTCGCATGGATCGGTGCGCGCTGTTCGTGGATGCAGGCTACGTGCTCGCGGACGGCGCCATGGTTGTTCATGGGACCCGGCACCGACAGCCTGTTTGCTGGGATTACGCCGGGCTGCTGCAGCTGCTGAGCAACCTGGCATCCGAGCGCTGCGGACTTCCGTTGCTGCGGTGCTACTGGTACGAGGCGGCGGTCGAGGGTCGAAGGACCCCCGATCATGATTTATTAGCCGACCTGCCCGGGCTAAAGCTGCGGCTCGCCCGCATGCGCCCAGGCCGGCGTGAGGGAGTCAACCCCGAGATCCACCGTGACGTGTCCACTCTGGCCCGCAACCAGGCGATCAGCGACGCGGTCATCGTAAGCGCCGAGGAAGACCTCGCGCACGTCATAGGCGATGTGCAGGATCTCGGCGTTCGGGTCACGCTGGTGCATATTCCGGTGGACGGCAACTGGACGACCGCCCGCCTGCTCCGCCAGGAATGCGATGCGATCATCGAGGTGGGCGCCGCACAACTCGGACCATATGTGAGCTTGCTCGCCGATGCCGATGCCGATGCCGATGCCGATGCCGATGCCGATGCCGATGCCGATGCCGACATCCAGTACCACGGTCACTATCCGGGCGGGCGGTACGCGTTCGCGCCGCTCGTGAACGGGCACGCGGCACCCGGCGGGCGCGGCGCGCACGCCGGGTCGGGACGCCCAGACCTGCACGAGCGCCCGCCCGCTGTCTACAAATCACCCGCTACCGCGTCGGGGCAGCTGCACAGGCATGAGCGGCCGTCACAGCAGGCGCCACCGAGCGCTCAGCCGCAGCCCGTCGCAAGACCGGCCGCCGACGAGGCATCCGAGGGCCAGCCTGCGCGTCGTAAACCAGCTCCTGCACCAGCCCATGCAGCCGCGTCGCAGGAGGTGCCGCGCGAGATGCCGCATGAGGCGCAGCCGCTGTTGTACACCGCGCCAACAGCGGCGCTCGCGGCACTGCCGCCGGTACCTGTGTCCGCGCCGCCCATGTCTTCTGCGCCGTCCGCGCCGGATCAGCGGCGCGCGATTTCCGAGTCAGGCGGGGCGCCGGCGGCAGCGCCGTCCGGGCCCGCGGTGGCGTCCGGGCCCGCGGTGCCGTCGGGGCCCGCGGTGCCGTCGGGGCCCGTGGTGCCGTCGGGGCCCGTGGTGGCGTCGGGGCCCGTGGTGGCGTCGGGGCCCGTGGTGGCGTCGGGGCCCGTGGTGGCGTCGGGGCCCGTGGTGGCGTCGGGGCCCGTGGTGGCGTCGGGGCCCGCGGTGGCGTCGGGGCCCGCGGTGCCGTCCGGGCCCGCGGTGCCGTCCGGGCCCGTGGTGGCGTCCGGGCCTGCGGTGGCGTCAGAGCCCGCCCCGACCCGCGCAGCGCAAGCACAACCTTCGCTCGGCAGCACAGTGCCCCCCAGGAGTCCCACGGCCCCTACGGTCCCTTCGGCCCCTTCGGCCCCTTCGGCCCCTTCGGTCCCTTCGGCCCCTACAGCCCCTTCGGCCCCTTCGGCCCCTTCGGCCCCTACAGCTCCCACGACGCCAGCTACCCCGGCGGCACCTGTGACCCCCACGACCGCCGCATACGTGTCGCCGCCCCGCGCGCTCTACGACCGGCCGCAGCCGGGCCCGGCCGCCGGGGCTGCGCCGGTGGCGCGGCCCACCGCGACGCTCGCCGACGCCACGGCGGCCGCGCACGCGGAAGGGATCGAGTTCGGCGATTCTGTGGCCCGCGATGCGCCCGCGCTCTGGCTGGAGGCGGTGCTTGCGAGAAAACCGCGAATGCCCTCCGATTTGGAGGCGCGCCTGCTGCAGGGTTCCGCGCTGCCGATTGACTTTCTGCTTCACGACGAAGTTCGGCATGCGCTGCGCCGTGGGTTCTGGGACGCGCTAGAAAGGTCACATCGCTAGAACGGTTTTGAACCGGTTGCACCTGATGCACCGGTACGGTGTTGAAAACGAGCCGTGGCTGGGTAGCGTCAACATTGTGCAGCTCACCGACGATCTCTTCGACGCGATCGAGTTCGACGCGGCAAGCCGTGGTGACCATCTGACGGCGGCACTGCGCATGTCCCGGCTGGCAGGCACTGCCGACCAGGATGGCGGCATGTCCCGTGCGGAGGCGTACCTACGCGCCGGGGAACAGTGGCTGCTCGCTGATGATCCAGCCGAGGCGGCAGGCTCCTTCCGGCTGGCGATCGCCGATGGAGGGGACACCTTTGTCGATCCCCGTGTGCCACTCGCGCGCGCGCTTTACCTGCTTGGCGAATCGGAACAGGCGGCAACGCTTGTCGGTCAGCTCAAGGCGGAAGGCCCGCGCGACCCACGGGTCTGTGACCTGGTTGGTGAACTGCTCCTTGAACTGTCCGACCTGCCAGGCGCTCTCGCCTGGGTGACGGCCGGCGTGGAACTGTGCCTGCCCGGGGGCGCGACGAGCGCGCCGCGTGCGCTTGCCGACGACGTAAGCGCCGAACTGCGGCTGCTGCTCAACCTGCGCTACCGGATCAGAAACGACCTCGGCCTGCCCGAGGACAGCTACGACCGGCTGCTCGACAAACTCGATCCCGCCGACGGCACGATCAGCTGACGCGGGCGGCGGCCTGCCGCACGGTCAGCGCGTCGGCCGCTTCGTCCAGATCCACGAGAACCTCGCGGCCTTCCTTGATCTCTCCCGCGAGGAGGGATCTGGCGAGCTGATCGCCGATTGCGGACTGCACGAGCCGCCGCAGCGGCCGGGCGCCGTAGACCGGGTCGAACCCGGTCAGCGCGAGCCATTCACGCGCGGCGGCGGAGACGTGCAGGCTCAGCCGCCTATCGGCGAGGCGCTTGGCGAGCCGCTCGACCTGCAGGTCCACGATCTGGCTAAGCTCCTCTGTGGACAGGGCGCTGAACAGGATCACGTCGTCGAGCCGGTTGAGGAACTCTGGCTTGAACGTGGTACGGACGACGTTCATTACTGCGTCCCGCCGTGCGTTCGCGTCCAGAGCCGGGTCGGCGAGGAACTGGGATCCGAGGTTCGAGGTGAGGATCAGGATCGTGTTACGAAAGTCGACTGTGCGTCCCTGGCCGTCAGTAAGCCGCCCGTCGTCGAGCACCTGCAGCAGGACGTCGAAAACCTCCGGATGCGCCTTTTCGACCTCATCAAGCAGCACGACGCAGTACGGCCTGCGCCGGACAGTCTCGGTGAGCTGGCCACCTTCCTCGTACCCGACGTAGCCTGGCGGAGCGCCCACCAGGCGGGCGACGGAATGCTTCTCGCCGTACTCGCTCATGTCGATGCGCACCATGGCGCGCTCGTCGTCGAACAGGAACTCGGCGAGTGCCCTCGCAAGCTCCGTCTTACCGACACCAGTCGGCCCGAGGAACAGGAACGAACCGGTCGGCCGATCAGGGTCGGACACTCCCGCCCTGGCCCGGCGGACGGCATCGGACACCGCCTGTACCGCCCTGGCCTGGCCGACCAGGCGCTTGCCGAGCTCGTCCTCCATCCGCAGCAGTTTCCCCGTCTCCCCTTCGAGGAGCCGCCCCGCCGGAATACCTGTCCACGACGACACGACCTCCGCGACGTCGTCGGGACCGACCTCTTCCTTGACCATCGGGGGGCCACCATCGAGAACGCCGCCCGCAGCACCGTTGCCAGTGGCACCGCCTGCTGTGCTGTCCCCGCCGGCCCCGCTTGCCTCGGCGAGTTCGCGTTCGAGCGCGGGGATCTCCGCGTACATGAGCCTGGAGGCAGTCTCGAAGGATCCCTCCCGCTGTGCGCGTTCGGCCTCCACCTTCGCCTCATCTAGCCGCTTCTTCAGCTCACCAACCTTGTTCAGGCTGGCCTTCTCCCGCTCCCATCTGGCGCTGAGCGCGGTGAGCTGCTCCTGCCGGTCGGCCAGATCGCGGCGGAGCCGCTCGAGCCTCGCCTTGCTCGCCGGGTCATCCTCCCTGGCGAGCGCCATCTCCTCCATCTTCATCCGGTCCACGATGCGCTGCAGTTCGTCGATCGCCACCGGCCGCGAGTCGATCTCCATGCGCAGGCGTGACGCGGCCTCGTCAACGAGGTCGATCGCCTTGTCAGGCAGGAACCGGCCCGTGATGTACCTGTCGGACAGCGTCGCCGCCGCGATCAGCGCAGCATCGGAGATCTGCACCTGGTGGTGCGCCTCGTAGCGGCCCTTCAGCCCGCGCAGGATCGCGATCGTGTCCTCGGCAGACGGCTCACCCACGTAGACCTGCTGGAACCGGCGTTCTAGGGCGGCATCCTTCTCGATCCGCTCGCGGTACTCGTCCAGCGTGGTGGCGCCCACCATGCGCAGTTCGCCGCGGGCGAGCATGGGCTTGAGCATGTTGCCCGCGTCCATCGCGCCTTCGGCAGCGCCCGCTCCGACGACCGTGTGCAGCTCGTCGATGAACGTGATGACCTGGCCTTCGCTGTCCTTGATCTCGCTCAGCACGGCCTTCAGCCGTTCCTCGAACTCGCCGCGGTACTTGGCGCCCGCCACCATCGAACCGAGGTCAAGCGCCACCAGTCGCTTCCCGCGCAGCGACTCGGGAACGTCTCCGGCGACGATCCGCTGTGCCAGGCCCTCGACGACGGCGGTCTTGCCGACCCCAGGCTCGCCAATGAGCACCGGGTTGTTCTTGGTCCGCCGGGACAGCACCTGGATCACCCGGCGGATCTCGGAGTCCCTGCCGATAACCGGGTCCAGCTTCCCGTCCCGTGCGCGCTCGGTCAGGTCGACGCCGTACTTCTCGAGCGCCTGGTAGGTGCCCTCGGGATCCTCCGACGTGACCCTGGCACTCCCGCGCACCTTCTGGAACGCGCCGAGCAACTCGTCAGGGCCCGCGCCCGCGCGGCGCAGCAGCGCGGCGACGTCCCCGCCGTCCGCGGCCAGGCCAACGAGCAGGTGCTCGGTCGACACGTACTCGTCCTGCATTTCGCGAGCGCGCTGTCCAGCGGTGTTGAGCACGGAGGCGAGCTGGCGGGAAAGCCCGGGAACGCTCACGGTCTGGCCGGCGGCGCGCGGCAGCCTCGCGAGCACTTCCTCGGCCTCGCGCCGCACCTCGGCCGGATCGGCGCCGATGCTGCGGAGCAGCGGCGCGGCGGTGCCACCGGGCTGCTCGACGAGGGTCACGAGCAGGTGCGCCGGATCGACATGCGGGTTGCCGTCCAGGGTGGCGCGGCGGGCCGCCGCCGAGAGCGCCTCCTGGCTCTTGCGCGTCAGCTTCTCATCCATCACGTATTTCCTGATTCAGTTGTTGGTAGCGGCCACGTCTGCGGGCGGCCCGCCGCGCCCGTGCGGCGGACCGGGACAAGCTCGGCCCCTTCGTTCCTAGCCCGGCGCAGCCCGGCAAGCCGGGCGGCGACGGCGCGGGTGGATTCGAGCTCCGCTCGCAGCTGCACGATTTCCGCCCGCAGTTCCGCGGCAAGCAGGCGGATCTCCCTCAGGTCGTTCTCCAGTTCGAGGATGCGCTTGATACCGGACAGGTTCACGCCCTCTTCCTGCGAGAGCCGCTGAACCTCCCGCAGCAGCAGGATGTCGCGCATCGAATAGCGGCGGCCCCGTCCGGCCGCCCGGCCCGGTGACACCAGCCCGAGGCGGTCGTAGCTGCGCAGGGTCTGCGGGTGCAGCCCGGACAGCTGCGCGGCCACCGAGATGAGATAGACCGGCGTGTCATCGGACAAGCCGAACGGGTCGCTGAACGTCATGTCAGCTCCCACGCGCTCGCTGCAGCAGGTCATCCCTGGGGTTGTGGCCGCCAAGGGCCTTCTGGAACCGCTCGAGCGCCTCGGCGGCCTTGCCGTTCACGTTCTGTGGCACGGCCACCTCGACGGTGACAAGCAGGTCACCGGTCGTTCCGTCGGTGCGACGCGTGCCCCGGCCGCGCACCCGGAGGGTGCGCCCGTTCGGCGTACCTGGAGGGATGCGCACCGTAACGGGAACGCCCCGGTGCGTCGGTACCTTGATCTCGGCACCGAGGACCGCCTCCGGGAAGGTGACGGGCACGGAGATGGTCAGGTTGTCACCAGACCTCCCGAAGATCGGATGAGGCTTCACGTGGACGTGAACGTACAGGTCACCAGCCGGGCCGCCGCGCTCGCCCGGCGCGCCCTTTGCCTTCAGCCGGATCCGCTGGCCATCCTTAACGCCTGCCGGGATGCGCGCCTGGATGGTACGGGTGCTCATCGCCCGGCCGCTGCCCGAGCACGACGGGCACGGGTCGTCGACGACGAGGCCGCGGCCACGGCATTCCTTGCAGGGCTCGGAGATGCCGAAACCGCCGAGGTTCTTGCTGGCCTGGCCGGATCCCTCACACGACGGGCAGACCCGGGGAACGGTGCCTGACTTGGCCCCGGTGCCGTGGCACGTCGGGCACGGGCCTTCGCCAGTCAGCCGCAGCGGTACCGTGACGCCGTCGACCGCGTCGCTGAAGGAAAGCGTCGCCTCGGTCTCCACGTCGGTGCCGCGGCGCGGCCTGTGCTGCTGGGTGCCTCCCCGGCCGCCGAACACGCCGCCGAGCAGGTCGCCAAGGCGCCCGCCGGTCCCCGATGAGCCGAACAGATCACCGAGGTCGAAGTTGAAACCGCCGCCACCCGGCCCGCCACCTGGCGTGCCGACGCGGAAACGGTCCGCACCGAACAGCGTCCTTGCCTCGTCGTACTCCTTGCGGCGCTTCTCGTCGGACAGGGTGTTGTACGCCTCGGAGATCTCCTTGAACCGCTCCTCTGACTTGCCTTCGCCCCTATTTGCGTCCGGATGGTACTTGCGGGCCAGCTTCCTGTACGACTGCTTGATCTCGTCAGCGCTGGCAGTCTTCGCGACGCCGAGGACCTTGTAGTAGTCCTTCTCGAGATAGTCCTTCGTGCTCACCTCTTGCTATCCGTTTCCCGCGGCATCAGCTGCCGCGATCCTGCGGCGTCTCCGGCTCCCGCTGCGGGGGCCGGGGACGCTCGCCCGCAAGGCCGCCCGGCTCGCCGCCGTCGTGTTCCCCGCCAGGTTCAGCGACCGCCACCCGCGCGGGGCGCAGGATCCGGTCGCCGACCTTGTATCCGGGCTGAAGGATCTGCACGCAGGTCGGCTCGCTCACCTCATCGGAGAACGAGTGCATCAGCGCCTCGTGCACGTTCGGGTCGAACGGTTCGCCCCGCTCGCCATACCGCGCGAGCCCGAGCTTGCCGGCGGCTGCCTCGATGGACTCGGCCACCGACTTGAAGCCGCCCGCGAGCTCACCGTGCTCCCTGGCCCGGCCTATGTTGTCCAAGATTGGCAGCAGTTCGGTGAGCACGTTGGCCAGGGCTTGCTCGCGGACGGCGACCCTGTCCCGCTCGACTCGCTTCCGGTAGTTCGCGTACTCCGCCTGCACACGCTGCAGGTCGGTGGTGCGCTCGGCGAGCTGGGCGGCGAGTTGCGCCGCAGCAGCGGCGGCGGCCTCGTCTCCGGTAGCCGCATGCCGCGGCACATGCCCGCCCTTCTCGCGGCCCGGCGCCGCTTCCTCCGGGCGATCCTGCTGCGCGGGCTCGCGCACCTTCCCTGTCACCGGGTCGATACGCCGCCGGTCACGGATGACCGGCCGCGCATCGGTCTCGTCAGGCGACGTCATCAGGCAGCCCCTGAGTCTCGCTTGTCCTTGCCCTCGTCCACGATTTCGGCGTCGACGACCTCGTCGTCCCCAGCGCCCGGCGCTTCCTGGCCACCGTCACCGGCGGAGCCGGCGGACTCATGCGCGCTCTGCGACTGGGCGTAGATCGCTGTGCCCATCTTCTGGCTGACCTGGGCTGTCTGCTCAGACGCCTTCTTGATCGCCTCGACGTCGTTACCCTTGAGGGCTTCCTTGAGCTCCTTGACTGCGGCCTCGACCTCCGACTTGATGTCCTCGGGGATCTTCTCCGCGTTCTCGGCCAGGAACTTCTCCGTGGTGTAGGCGAGCGAATCTCCCTGGTTGCGGGTCTCCGCTTCCTCGCGCCGCTGGCGGTCCTCCTCGGCGAACTTCTCCGCCTCGGCCATCATCCGCTGGATGTCGTCCTTGGGAAGCGCCGAGCCGCCGGAGATGGTCACCGACTGCTCCCTGCCCGTGCCGAGGTCCTTCGCGGTCACGTTCACGATGCCGTTGGCGTCGATGTCGAAGGCGACCTCGATCTGCGGCACGCCGCGTGGTGCGGGCGCAATGCCGGTCAGCTCGAACATGCCGAGCTTCTTGTTGTACTGGGCGATCTCACGCTCACCCTGGAAGACCTGGATCTGCACCGACGGCTGGTTGTCATCGGCCGTGGTGAAGATCTCCGAGCGCTTGGTCGGGATGGTCGTGTTGCGCTCAATGAGCTTGGTGAAGATGCCGCCCTTGGTCTCGATACCAAGCGACAGCGGCGTCACGTCAAGCAGCAGAACGTCCTTGACCTCGCCCTTGAGCACACCGGCCTGAAGGCACGCGCCCACCGCGACAACCTCGTCCGGGTTGACGCCCTTGTTCGGCTCCTTGCCACCGGTAAGTTCCTTGACCAGGTTCACCACGGCTGGCATCCGGGTCGAGCCGCCAACGAGCACCACATGGTGGATGTCGCTGAGCTTTACCCCGGCATCCTTGATGACCTGCTGGAAGGGTCCCTTGCACCGGTCGAGCAGGTCGGATGTCATCCGCTGGAACTCGGCGCGGGTGAGCTTGGCATCCAAGTGCAGCGGGCCCTCGGCCGAGGCGGTGATGTAGGGCAGATTGATCTGCGACTCGGTAGAGCTCGACAGCTCGATCTTCGCCTTCTCCGCGACCTCACGTAGCCGCTGCAGCGCCATCTTGTCCTTGGACAGGTCGATCCCGTGGCCGTTCTTGAAGTCGCTGACCAGCCAGTCCACGACGCGCTGGTCCCAGTCGTCGCCGCCGAGGTGGTTGTCACCGCTGGTGGCCTTCACCTCAACGACGCCCTCACCCACTTCGAGCAGTGAGACGTCGAAGGTACCGCCACCGAGATCGAAAACGAGGATGGTAGCCTCGCTCTCCTTGTCCAGGTGGTACGCGAGCGCCGCCGATGTCGGCTCGTTGATGATCCGCAATACGTTGAAGCCCGCGATCTGGCCGGCCTCCTTGGTGGCCTGGCGCTGGGCGTCATTGAAGTACGCGGGGACCGTGATGACCGCGTCGGTGATCTTCTCACCGAGGTAGGACTCCGCGTCTCTCTTTAGCTTCTGCAGGATGAACGCGCTGATCTGCTGCGCGCTGAAGGTCTTGTCGTCGATCTTTACAGACCAGTTCGTGCCCATCTGGCGCTTGACCGAGCGGATGGTCCTGTCCACATTGGTGACGGCCTGGCGCTTGGCGACCTCGCCGACAAGCACTTCCTGGTTCTTGGCGAAGGCCACCACGGACGGCGTGGTCCGTGACCCCTCCGCGTTGGCAATGACCGTGGGCTCGCCGCCTTCGAGGAGCGCGACGACGGAGTTAGTCGTCCCCAGGTCAATCCCTACCGCACGTGCCATGAGCAGTCCTTAGCTTGATCGTTGTTGAAGTTGAGTGGCTCGGACTAAAGGTTGCCGCGCCGCTGCCGACGTGTCAAATCAGTTGAGTCTAACTGGCTCAACCCTGGCCGGCGGACGAAAATTCCAGGTCGCGCGGGCGGGTTGGCCGGAGCGCCAGTTCCAGCGCGGCAGCGAACCAGCGCGGCAGCGAACCAGCGCGGCAGCGAACCAGCGCGGCAGCGAACCAGCGCGGCAGCGAACCAGCCGTCCGTGACCGGTCCGCCGGCGACTGGCGCCTCACCGGGCCGGCATCGGCCGCGTGGCCGCCGGGCACCTGCCGATGGTGCCATCTTCAGCTCGGGTGGCAGCAGCGGCAGCCGTTAAGGTTAAAGTAGCTGACCCTGGCTCACTTGTAGCTGACCCTGGCTCACATGGAGTACTGCGCCGTGGCCCCTTAATCTCTGCGGACCTCTTATCTGCGGGCCTTTCGTCCGTGTTATCTGCGGGTCTTTCGTCCGTGGCCTTAGCCGCCTTGCCTGTGGTGTTCTGGCTGTGATGTCTTGCTTGTCGCGTCGCATGTGCGAGGTCGCGTGGACTCGTCAAGCGGCCCGAAGTTACTGCTCGGTAGTATCCCGCCCTGGCGGGTCGGCACGCGCCCGCAAGAAGATCGGGGAGCGTACGTCGGCGGGCGTACGCTGGCACCCTACGCCGTACTGGAGGCCCTTGTGACTCTGCGAATCGTCATCGGCCTGACCATGACAGCGATCGCGCTCGCATTCGCGGGCTATCGAGTGTGGTGGCTGTACCGGGTGGCAAACAGCGGCCAGCCCGCGCCTGAGCGCTTCGCCGCCGCCCGGCAGCACCCAGGGCGTGACACCGAAGTTGAGGTCACCGAGGTACTCGGCCAGCGCAAGCTGCTGAAATGGACGGTGCCTGGTCTCGCGCATTTCTTCGTGTTCTGGGGCTTCCTTGTACTCCTCACCGTGTACATCGAGGCGTACGGCGCGCTGTTCAGCAAGAATTTCGCGATTCCCGGCATCGGCACCTGGCCCGTGCTCGGCTTCCTGCAGGACTTCTTCGCCCTCGCCGTCCTTGTGGGGATCATCGTCTTCGCGGTCATCCGGATCGTTGATTCGCCTGGACGGCTCGGCCGTAAGTCACGGTTCGCCGGGTCGCACCTCGGTGCCGCCTGGCTGACCCTTTTCCTGATCTTCCTCGTAATCTTGACGATGTTCTGGTTCCGCGGCGCCTCGGTCAACGCGGGCAGCTTCCCGTTCGACGACTGGGCGTTCATGTCACACCTGAGCGCGAATGCGCTGCATCCGCTCGGCACGGGCGTGAACGACGTGCTCGAGACGACTGCGTTGCTGCTGCACATCGCGGTCATGCTGGTCTTCCTCATTTTCGTGCTGCGCTCCAAGCACCTGCACATCTTCGTCGCGCCGCTGAACGTGCTGTTCGCGCGGCGGCCGAACGGGCTCGGCGCGCTGCAGCCGATGCGCAGCAACGGCAAGGTGCTGGACTTCGAGGAGGCGGACCCGGACACGGATGTGTTCGGCCGGGGCAAGATCGAGGACTTCACCTGGAAGGGTTTGCTCGACATGGGCACGTGCACCGAGTGCGGGCGGTGCCAGTCGCAGTGCCCGGCCTGGAACACGGGCAAGCCGCTCTCACCGAAAATGGTCATCGTTGACCTGCGCCAGCATGCCCTGGCGAAGGCGCCGTACCTGCTCGCGGACTCCGACGAGGCGAGAGAAAAGCTGACCGACGCGGTCAAGGCCGAGGCGGCCAGGCCGCTGGTGGGCGACGAGGCGGCGCACGGCGTGATCGACCCTGATGTGCTGTGGTCGTGCACGACCTGCGGCGCCTGCGTCGAGGAGTGCCCGGTCGACATCGAGCACATCGATCACATTGTGGATATGCGCCGCCACCAAGTGCTCATCGAGTCCAGCTTCCCGCCTGAGGCATCGACGCTGCTGAAGAACCTGGAGAACAAGGGCAACCCGTGGGGCATGGCCGAGATGGCGCGGATCGAATGGATGGAGGGCCTCGACTTCGAGGTGCCCGATCGTGGACGGGAAGATCGGCGACGATGTCGAGTACCTGTTCTGGGTCGGCTGCGCCGGCGCGCTGGAGGACCGCGCCAAGAAGACCACCAAGGCGGTCGCCGAGTTGTTTCACGTCGCTGGGGTGAAGTTCGCTGTGCTAGGGCCGATGGAGGCCTGCACGGGCGACCCCGCCCGCCGGATGGGCAACGAGTTCCTGTTCTCGATGCTCGCGCAGCAGAACATCGAGACGCTCAACGAGGCGGGGGTGCGGAAGATCGTCGCGAGCTGCCCGCACTGTTTCAACTCGCTCGCCAGGGAATATCCGCAGCTTGGCGGGACGTACGAGGTGATCCATCACACCCAGTTGCTGGCTCGCCTGGTGAAAGAAGGGCGGCTGGTCCCGGCCACTGCGATCGAGGAGAAGATCACCTACCACGACCCGTGCTACCTCGGCCGCCACAACAAGGTGTACACACCGCCGCGGGAGATCATGGCGAACGTGCCCGGGGTTGAGGCGCAGGAAATGCACAGGTGCCGCGAGCGCGGGTTCTGCTGCGGTGCGGGTGGCGCCCGGATGTGGATGGAAGAGAATATCGGCAAGCGCATCAACAACGAGCGGATCGACGAGGCACTCAGCACGAATCCAGACACGGTGTCCACGGCGTGCCCGTTCTGCCTGGTCATGCTGGGCGATGCGATCAACGAGAAGAAGGGCGGGGGCGGGGCGAAGGATTCACTCGAAGTGGTAGACGTGTCGCAGTTGCTGATGCGCTCAGTGAAGCGGCCCGACACTCCTGAGGTGGACCGGCCGAACGGCCACGGGCCGAACGGCGGCGGTGCGAGTGGCGGGGGTGCGAGTGGCCGCGGAGCGAGCGGCGGCGGTGGGAGTGGCGACGGCCCGGATCCAAGTAGTTCTATTAACTAAGGTATCTGTGCTCAAGCGCTGCGCGCTTCCCCGCGTGGCAGGTGCGGTGGCAGGTCCGCGGAGCCGTAGTAGGACTGTGTCGCCAGGGGAACGACCGCCGGCCCCCGAAGGCTGACGACGACAGTGCCGTCCGCGACCCCGGCCGCCTGGCTCGGCGCCGATCCGCGTCGCCAAAGATCTGCGGGACGCCCTAGGTCCTTGAGCGTGCGGCCGGGGTCGGCGCTTGTTTGCCCCCGCAGCCCTCCGCCGTTCCCCGCAGTCCCGGCCCTGGCTGCAGTCCCGCATCCGGCGGCGGGCCGCGGCGGGCCGCCGGATGGTCAGATCTTCGAGCGGTAGAAGTTCAGGTAGGAGAGGGACGGCGTCGGGCCGCGCTGATCCTGGTAGCGCGAGCCGCAAACCGCTGAGCCGTACGGATGCTCGGCAGGCGAACTGCACCGGAAGAGGCAGAGCTGTCCGATCTTCATACCCGGCCACAACTTGATCGGCAGCGTCGCCACATTGGACAGCTCAAGCGTCACATGACCGGAGAAACCCGGATCGATCCATCCCGCCGTCGAATGGGTGAGCAACCCCAGCCTCCCCAGACTCGACTTGCCCTCCAGTCGTCCGGCCAGGTCAGCTGGCAGCGACACGACCTCGTATGTGGAGGCGAGCACGAACTCGCCCGGGTGTAGTACGAAAGGCTCCTCGTCGGCGGTTTCCACCAGGCGGGTCAGATCAGGCTGCTCCACCGCTGGGTCGATGTGCGGATACCGGTGGTTCTCGAACACCCGGAAGTAGCGGTCCAGCCGGACATCCACGCTGGACGGCTGGATAAGCTCGGGTGCGGAGGGATCGAGCTTGACCCGTCCTGACTCGATCTCGGCTCTGATGTCTCGGTCGGAGAGCAGCACGCTGGCAACCTACCGGTTCCGGTACGATGTCGGGGCGATGCCAGTGCAGGAGTGCCGTGTACCTTCGAAGACGCGGTGACCTGCCCGGTCGGCGCGGGTGTAGTTCAATGGCAGAACATCAGCTTCCCAAGCTGACAGTGGGAGTTCGATTCTCCTCACCCGCTCGGTTCTGAAAGCCCAGGTCAGGGGCGTGATCCGGATCTGGGCTTCTGTCTTGTCCGGGCATCGTACGCGTCTACGTGCCATTAACGTGCCATTAGCCCGCGGAGACGAGCGCGCCAGCCGGGCCGTCCTCGTCGTCCTGGCCGCCGCTGTGCTCGGCCTCGACATGCGCGTTGATCGCTTTGGTTATCGTTGTGTCCGCACCGCGGGCCTCATGCTGATAGATCAAGGCTGCTCGCTCGCTGTCGTGGCCCATCCGGGCCATCAGGTCCTTGAGCCCGGCCCCGCCCGATGCCGCGAACGTGTTCCCGGTGCGCCGCAGATCATGAAAATGCAAGCCGCCCATGCCCATCGTGGTCACCGCGTGCGGCCATGCGGCAGACCGGTTGAAGTTGCCGCGCCGCAGGGGACCGCCCTTGACTCCCGGGAAGATCAGCGCGCCGGGGTCCGGCCCGGTGAAGACCGCCAGGTGTTCCCGCAGGAGCGGGATGATGACGGCCGGAATGCCTACGACGCGCCGCCCCGCCTTGGACTTGGGCGGGCCGAGCAGGATCTCACCCGTGGACCGTTCGGTGAACGCGGCACGTAGCCGGACGGTACCCGCGTCCAGGTCCAGATCGCAGCGTCGGAGGGCCGTCGCCTCGCCCCAGCGCAGACTCGTGAACGTCGCCAGCAGGATTAGCGCGCGGTAGCGACGGTCATAGTTGCGGTCTGCCGGGCCGTCTCTAGCCATCGCCCACAGCGCCCGCTCGGCTGCCGGTTCTCGTGTGAAACACCTCAGGTAGCGTGCGCATCTCACCGTGCCGCCGGAAGCGCAGCCGGTAGCCGCCCGCGGGGAGCTTGGCGCCTGCCCGATCTGCTACCAATGCGCCGGCTGCGCGCACTTCGAGTCCGACCCGTCGTTCCTGCCCGAACTGCGCGGCTACGCCGGCGACCTGCGCCGCGAACGCGAAGCGCTGCTCGCCGCCGGCGCTGCCGATTGGGTAGCCGGGAACGTGACCCGCCAGCTCGACGTCATCACCGGCCATATCCGCACGCACGAGGCGGCACTCGACCATCTGCCCGCCGAACAGCGGGCGGTCCTCGAGGAGGCCTCCGCCACCCTCCGCCGCGCCCGCCGCATGGTCCCGGTCACCCTCGGGCCCACCCGCCGAAAGGACGAGCTGTGACCGGCAACTCCGCCGCACTTCGGCGGGCGCGACGGCGCGACGGCCAGACCAAACGCCGCCAGGCGCTGGCCACTATTGAAACGATGGCCGAGGCCGGGGATCCGAT
Organism: uncultured Actinomycetota bacterium; assembly: GCA_963826515.1. Lineage (GTDB taxonomy): Bacteria > Actinomycetota > Actinomycetes > Streptosporangiales > Streptosporangiaceae > DATFVJ01. The sequence goes on along the minus strand of CAWGXI010000016.1, from coordinate 699,925 downwards.
CAGCTTCCCCGCCGTCGCTCGCCGCGCCGGAGTCTCCGTCTCCCTGCTCTACGCCGACAACGACCTGCTCACCCGGATCGCCGAGGCCCGCGACCGTCAGCGCCAGGCCGGTGTGGACCGCGCCGCGCGGCTTCCCGCCCGTTCACTGGTCACCGAGGCCAGCCTGCGCGCCGACCTCGCCAACGCCAAAGAACAAAATCGCCGGCTCACCGGGGAACTCGTGCTGCTACGCGACCGGCTGGCCCGTGACCTGGGCACCACCGCCGACGTCGCCCGAGGCCGTGCCACCAACCCCCTCCTAGACCAGCTGGAGGAGCGGGCCGCCGAGCTTGAGACCGACAACGCGCGGCTACGCCAGCAGGTCGGCCGGCTCGAGGCCGATACCCGGGAACTCGCGGTTGGCCAGCGATGCGACCATCTCCGCCCACGCCCCTGCCGGCGGTGTCACAGCGCACGCGGTTTCCACCGGCTAGTCCAGCTCGCGGCGGGACAGGAGCTCGAGGTTGATCGCTGAGATGTCCTCCAGCACCCGGCGCAGCTCCTGTGAGGTCTGCACCTGCGCGCGGACCGCGTCCGCCAGCGCCGAGGGCACATACATCAAGCGCCCGGCCACCTGCAGATACACATAAGGCCCGTGCGGTTCGCCTCGCGCGCACCGGCACCCCTCCTTCCCGCAGTTGCGGTGCTGTTCGACCAGGGCGCCCGGCAGCAGCACGTCCGCCCGCGGCAGGCCGGCCACCAGCCGGTCGCGGCGTGCGCGCAGCTCGGCCGTCGCGAGCTGGGAAAGCTCCCCGGCCTTGTGTGTGCTCATCGCACAAGACACTGGCAGGGACAATGACGGCGGTCAACGACATCACCGCCCGTGTCGCGACGTGACGGCCGAAATCACCTCGGCCAGCTCGATGAGGACCTCATACGTCAACGGCGCCGACGCCGCCGCCGGGCCGCGATCGGTCCAGGTGACCGGCAGCATCAGCGAACCCAGCGGGCCGCCCTCACAGCTGACCGCTCTCCCGCCGGCCAGCCTGCGCTCGAACAGCACCCGCAGCAACTGCCCGGTCAGCGGATGGAACGGATGCGTCGCCGTGACGAAAGATTCCGGAACTTCACATGGCTTGCGCGGCCGCGCAGTTTGCGGTGCGCGTCGGAATCGACAGCGGCCTCTGCTCGTCCGTAGCCCGGCTTCGGGATATACACCCGCCGGGCGGGCATTGGCCGGTACCGGCCCTCCGCAGTTCGGCGGGCAGCTCGTCAAGCAGCCGGGCGACCCCGTACTCCTCGACCTGGGCCAGGTGGTCAGGTCGATGCCCGGCGCGCCATTGTTGGTGCGCACCATGACCCACGCGCGCCCCAGAACGTCTCTGCGATAGACCTTGTCATACAGCGCGTGGAACCGTCGTCCGGGATCGGCCTTGGCCGCCCGGTAGAGCGCATGCTGCAAGGCGCGGACCGGATCGGCCGGGATACCCCGGCCCGATCCCTGCGCGGCGGGACTAGCCCTAACGGCACTCACCGGGCCCCTCCTTGGCATCACTACGCACCGACGAAGCAGCGGCCCTTCCCTCACCGCCGGTTGTGTTGTCCGGTCGGCTCAACCAGTACTACGGCCGCCTCCGACGCCCACCCGGCCAGCCATCCACTTCCCGGGGTCACCGGTTATAGGACGCCACGCTCCGGCAGCACACATCCGCAGGCTCCCGGGCCGGGGAGGGCCTCCCCAGTTCCCGCCGCCACTATCGATACGTTCCGCGCCCCATACGCCGGGGAGTCCCTCACGGCTGCGCTTCCAGGCTCTTCACCGCTTCCATGGCCTTCACCCCGATCCGAGGGGCTCGGCACTCCCTTGTCCCGCCCTCAGGGCGGGACTCAGTAACGACGCCGCAGGCTTCGCGTCATGCTACGGACCGCATCGTCGCTCCCCCTTACAGGGCCTTTGACGCTGGGCTTCGACCCCGCCCGTTTCCAGACGAAGCCGCCAGCCTGCTACCGGGCCTCCTGGCAGCTACCCGGACCGGACTTTCACCGGCAAGCGACGACGAGCTTACGAACATGCAAGATCCACCATCGCTATATCACGGCTTCACCTCCCGTTCTTCTGGGCGCACCGGAAATCCGCGTTAGGCCAACTGGCTGCCAGAATCCACTAGCCAGTTGGCCCGCGCCTGGAGCAATGGTGAGTTTTCGCCAATCCTGCCAACCTTGATGTTCGTTGAATTACCGGATACGTGCAGGACCAGATGTGAGTTCGCGTAGACCCAGCAGGCACCGCCGAAGTCGATTCCGTCACAATTGTCCACGTGAAAGTTGGTCCCATCGGAATACGCATCAGTGCCTGTCGCCAGGACGCCCTCTGCACCGCATCCGTTAAGTGAGATGCCCTCGCATGCCTGAACACATAATCCTGCGCCACTGGCGTCACAGGCGCCGCCGTTGAGGGAGCCGTAGCACATCCTCATTAGGCGGTAGCCTGCCTTCTTGATGGCATTCGCGTAGCACGCCACCATGGAGACCGAGGTGCCTGCTGAGCCACCTGCCTCGCCGGTCAGGTTGAAGCCGAACCCGCCGAGTGACTCACAGATGACTCTGCTGAATGCGCTGACGATGACATTCGCGGCAGGAGCGTCAATGCCATTCCCGCTGAACTGCTGGATGGTCACATCATCGAATTCCAGACCAAAGGTGTCGGCATTCCGCTGTCGGGTAAGTGAGATACCCGCTGCACTCCCCTTGGAGATGGCCCCAGGGCCGGTGATCCCGACCCCAGCCAGCGTGAGCCTCTGCCCGTCCCGCACCGCTATGCCGGCCTGGCCAGGCGTCATCTGCCGCAGGACGCTGCGGTAACTGTTCATGCCCTGAATCGTGCAGGCAATTGGTGGGTTGATCGCCCGGCTGTACGGGAAGACGCCTTGGGGGAGCGTGAATCCCCCGTCAGCCGCCGCCGCCTGCAGTAGCTGTGTGTTGTCCTCTGAAGTGCTGAGCCCGGTAAGGAGGGGCATTCCTGATCCACTCATCGAGACCTCCTGCGTCGGAACCTCCTGCGTCGTTGTGCGGGCCGCAGCCGCGTTAGTGCGAGAGCGGCCATGGTTACGGTGATGCCAGCGATGGCATAACCAAGACGTGTGTAGAGCCAGGGAACGTCCCTGAGCTGTGGCCCGGTAGCCATTACCGACCAGTGGCTGCTGATCATATTGATGTCCCTGCTCCCCAGGCACTGGACTTCTGCCGCAGCATATGGTACAAGGCGCGGATGTAAATGAGTTGGCGGCCAACAGAATAGATAAAGTCAGGCAGGACGACAAGGGTCGTGATGACAGCTTTCGGACCCGCCTTCCTCGCCTGCCATGCCTGTTCCATGATCACGATGCCTATCCCGATGGCATACAATGGCGCATTAAGAGGATTGATCCCGTTCCAGCCAAAGAGTAGGAACGACCAGATGAGGTAGACGATAGTCAGCGGTGTTGCAATCATGACAAGGTAAATCATGATCTGTCGAATGATCATCTCTCTGGTGTCCCTGGACCACCCGTAATGCTTGAGAGTGACGAGCGTGCCGTGCTGCCATCGGAGCCGCTGTGATATCCAGTCCCGTACTGTCGTCATCACGTCAGTGGTCACCTGGCAGTCTGACGGGGCGACTGCTGCTACCCCGGCGAGGCGGATGGCGAGAGTCAGCTCGAAATCCTCCGTGATGTTTCTTACGTCGTACACTTTTCCATCAGGGCGAGTTGCCGCGACTGCCCTCATGATGCCAACCGGGATCGCCCATCCGGTGCCGGATAGCACGTCGGCCTTTGACTTACGGTGCTGATGGCGCGCGAAACGGGCGAATTCATTCCGCTGAAGCTGTCCCAGCATTCCCCCGCCCTGACGGCCATGGAATGTCGCGCCGACTGCACCATAACCGCGCTTCATCCACTTCAGTGCGTTCTCGATGAAATGGCGATCAGGGATTGAGTCAGCATCGAATCCCATGACAATGTCATCCTCCTCAAGCCCTGGGAGGAGCAGCGACAATGCGCTGTTTAGATTACCTGCCTTCCTGTGCAAGTTGCTGACTGTGCAGGAAACGCTGACTTGGTACTGGTATGCCAGCTTCCAGATCCTTTGATCGGAGCAGTTGTCCGTCAGTATGTAAATGCTGTCAGGTTTCCGCGTCTGTCCTAAAACAGCCTCGACTGTCCGCACGAATTCTAGCTCATTGTGCACCGGGATCAGGGCGATGACGTTCGGCGCCCTTTCCGGTGCTGGTGCCGGTCCCTCTTTGATTGCGGGAATGATGTCGGCTTGGAATAGATCTTCTGGTTCGGTGGAATTCCGGCACCCTGCAATGGCGTGGGCCATAACGCCGCCGCGGGGCGCGCGGGGCGATCTTGGGCGGCTCCACGGTCACGGGGATGGCCGGGCGCTTCCTGCCGGTGACAGCTTCGGCGGTGAGGCGGGGAACGGGCGCGGTGCCGGTCTCGTCTCGCACGGGCGTGGAGATCGACAGCAGTACGTCCAGCGCCCGAAGCGTCTCCTCAATGTCAGGCGGCGTGCCGGTCACCTGCGGTCGCCGCCGTTCGTAATCTCCCCGAGTGGGGCGGAGGACATCCGGGTCTCGGTCCGGCTGCGGCGTGAACTCGATAGTCATGGCTGCGCCGCCCGACCCGGACTTGATCCTTGACATAATTTCAGCAGCTTGGGCCTCAAGTCCCAGGTCAAGATCACGATGTCAGTCACCCGATGGCAGCCCAGGTCCGAATCGCTCCCAGCGGTGTTCAGGCATGGCGCGGACACGCCGGGCGGCGTGTCGGCGAGCAAAGCCTTTCCGGGCACCGATAAGTCGGCAATGTCCACGGCTAAATCCCCCTTTCAACTCGACGACCGGCTACGAGGACCTGACGACTCCACCCCCGCCCACGAACGAGCAAACGTCTACGACTATAGATGGACGCTCCAGGTTACAAACTGGTTTGCAAGCAATGTACACAGGTTCATGGCTGGGCAATTGTGACAGTTTGCCCATTCGAGAGAGGAAGATGATGATTAATCACTTCCTCAAATCCAGTTCCCTGCAAGCAAGATATGGTCGACAACATTGACTAGTGGGATTAGTAATGCAGCTTCCATATACGCCCGACACCGGAAGGTCAGCGGATCGGCACCCGCCACAGATCAGCGCAGCTGACGAGCTACCGTGCCCGCTACGGGCCTGATACAACGGTCGCGGGCAGTGATTACGGTCTATCGCGGGTAGCCCTAGGCGCACGTGGCGTGGCGACCGCATGTCAGGCGAGCACGGTCGCAACCGTGCAAGCAGGGGGCCTGCACAGCCGCTGAACAGCACACAAGTGCAGCAACGTGGCTGTACAACCCCTCATCGTCGGCTACCCATGGCGCCTGGCCCTCATCGAGGCGGAACGCCTGGCCGACCTTGCCAGCACCCGGTGACGGGCAGCACCAAGAACAGTGAGCCCTCTACGTTGCCGAATTGAGCCGTACTAGATCAAGAGCGGCGCCGCAAGCGGCGCCGCGTGCCGGCGCCAGCGCCCGGCCTCAGCCTTGGGGAGGCCCGGCCGGGCGCGCGCCTGCCCTACGCCCTCAGCACACCGGCGATCAGCCAGGCTCGTCCGCCGCGCAACCGGTGCAGCACGGTGCCGTCTTCCTCCGCGATCGATTGTCCCGCTCCCGGCCGCCGCGTCTAGGTCGCCCTGCGGGCGTCGCTGCGCGATCGGCTTCGCCGAACCTAGGTAGCTGTTGAGCAAGAGTGAGCTTGTGACCTGCGGGTCTGTGATGGTCTGGGCGACACGCCGTGCGGGTTCTTGATCTCGGGGCTTGCGTGGTGATCAATACGTCAAGTGCCGGAGTTGTCGCTGCCTCCTGAGCTGCTGGCGTTGCCGTCAGCCGAGCTCGCGGCCCGGCTGGCTGCCGCGCTGGAGGCCAGCGCCCGGCTGCGGGATGTGATCGAGGCTCAGTGCTAGGCAGCTGGAGACCATGAAGGACCAGCTTGCTGCTGCTAGTGGCCAGGAACGAGCAGCTGGCCCGGCGGGTTGAGGAGCTGGAGCGCAAGGCCGGGAAGGATTCCTCCGGACTCGGGCAAGCCGCCGTCGAGTGATCCGGTGTGGGACAAGAAGGCGGCCAGGAAAGAGCGCGGATCGCTCGATCCGGGAGCGGGGAACCCGGTCACCGGGTAAGCAGCCCGGCGCTGAGGGCTCGACGATGAAACTGGCCGATGACCCTGACAAGACGTTCTGCTGCCCGCCGGGTGAGTGCTGCGGGTGCGGCGCGGACCTGGAGGATGAGCCGGTCTGTGCTGAGCGGCGCCATCAGGTGACCGATGCGCGCCCGCCCCGGCGCCGATCGGTGACCTGGTACCGCGCGCAGGCCAAACAGCGCCCCGGGAGGCGGGACAACCAGCCTCGGGGAGCTGCCCCGGCACGTCAGGGCCGGGCGCCAGTTTCGGTCCCGGGACCCACGCTCAGGCCGCGAACCTGCTCGCCTACCATGTCCCTGTCTACCGGTCCACGATCCTGCTCGCGCAGCTGGCCGGGATCAGCGTCTCCACCGGCTGGATGGCCTCGGTGCGCGGCAAGGCCGCCGCGCTGGTAGCCTCCAGCGGGTTCATGGAGCATGTCGCCGCCCTGCTGAAGACCGCCCCGGCGGTGCACGTCGACGAGACCCCGGCCCGGGCCGGAGGGGGCACCCGGTATGTGCACCTGGCGTGTACCCGTTACCTCAGCCACCTGCACACCGGCACCCGCTCAGCTGATGACACCGGCGCCGGCGGGGTACTGCCCGGATACTCGGGGATCATCGTCCGCGACGGGTACGCGGGGTATGCATCGCGCTGCACGCCTGGTGCGCGAGTTCACCTGCTGCGCGATCTGAAGGCGCCTGTACGACCTCGAGCCCGCCCGGCAGTCCTGGGCCAGGACATGGCAGGCCTGCTGATCGAGGCCAGGGACGCCGCCGCTGCCGCGCCGAGCGGCGCGGCCAGGCCGCCCTGGAAGCCACCGTCGCTGGAGCGATCTGCTGACCCGCTACCGGGACCTGGCCGCCGCCGGGCTGACCACCAACCTTTACCGGCGCACCGCCACCGCCAAAGTCGCCCGCCGCTTCCCGCGGTTTCGAAGACCCCTTATCCTGCGATTTGTCACCCGCCCCGACCTGGACATCTTCAGCAACGATCAGGCTTCATACTGCACCTCCTGGGCGCGTTGGGCAGTCATTGGGCTGGCGCGCTGGTCACGTTGTGGGACTGGAGTATGGCGGGAGCCTGTGACAGTTCTGGGGCGCCCGGAGGTGCGGTGGGGATTGCGGCGGCCTGACCGGTGGTCGCCGAGCTGCTGGCCGGCGTCTTTGACCTGGTCGTAGCTGGGCCGGGTCTGGCCGGGGTGGTAGAGGAAGATGCCGCGGTCGTCGGCCTGCTCGCCGCTGAGCAGGCCAAGCTTGTGCCAGCGTTTGATGCTCATGGGGTGGGCGGTGAGCTGCTGGGCGATTTCGGGGAGTGTGAGCAGGCCGTGGTCGCGCAGGCGCTGGTGGTGGGTGCGGATCTGGTGGTAGCTGACCAGGGCGGCGACGCGGCCGCCGTCCCACGGGTGGCCGTCGCCGCTGGTCGAGCTGGCGGCGTTGAGGTGGTCGGCGGCCTGGGCGTAGGTGAGGGTGTCCAGCAGCGTGTTGAGCTGCTGGAGGTCGGCGGTATCGGTGCTGCGCCGTTGCCAGGCGTTGAGCGGGAGCGGCAGGGTGAGGGTCTGGGTTTGGCCGCCGGGCAGGCGCACGCCGACGGTGATGTGCTCATCGCCGCGGGTTAGGGTGACGTCGGTGATCAGCAGTCGGATCAGGCGTTTGCGTTCCCGCATCGGGGTCGCTGGGTTCTTCCAGAGGGTGGGCAGGTCGGCGGCGAGGGCACGGACGCGGGCGCGGTGCTGCTCATCAAGGCCGGTGGCGGCGGTCTTGGCGCGCTGGTAGTCGTCGGTGGCGGCGGTCACCTCGCGCAGGGTGTTGTTCCAGTCGGCTTCGAGGGCTTCGGCGACCATGCGGTTGGCGGGGTCGACTGCGAGGTAGCGGCGGCGGGCGCGGTCGGCGGCAAGCTGGGCGCGCTGCACGTGGGTGGCGCGGAGCGCGTCGGCGTGTTCGGCCTGGTTGATGAGCTCGTCGCTGACGGTGAGCGCGACGTCGAGAGCGAGCGGGGTGAGCGCGGTCAGGGCCAGGTCGGCGACGGCAGCGTCGATGTGGTCACCGGGCATGTGCTGGCAGATCTTGCCGGCGCTCTGGATGCCGTCGTTCTGGCACAGGTAGCCGGGCACGATCTGTCCGCCGGGGCGGGTGTGGTAGCGGACGGTCATGCGGCGTCCGCAGTTGCCGCAGACGACCAGGCCTTGCAGCAGGGCGTTGCCTTCGCGTGGCGGGCCGGCCTTGCGGTCGGTGCCGTGAGCGGCCGCGTTGGCGGTCAGGATCTGCAGGTTGCGCTCGTACTGGGCGAAGGTGAGGTAGCCGGGTGGTGGTCTTTGATCAGGACGGTCCAGTCGTCGATCGGCTTGTGGCGGGTGTGGTGGTGGCCGTCCAGATCGGTGGTGTGCCGGGCCCTGCCGTAGCTGTAGACGCCGGCGTAGGCGGGGTGGTGCAGGATCTTCAGCACCGTGTCGTGGGTGAGTGGCTTGAAGTGCAGTTCGCCGGACCGCGGGCCCCGCCGTGGTGGTGGGCGGGGAAGGTCAGGTCCTGGGAGCGGAAGGATTTCACCACGGCGAACGCTGACCCGGTCGCGGCAAAGGTGTCCAGCAGCAGCTGGATGGCGCGGCGCACCCCGATGTCGGGGTCGCAGCCGATGTGGCCGGCGCTGTCGTAGACCAGTCCGATCGGAAGGCGGAGTTTCAGCTCGCCGCGGCGGGCTTTGGCCAGGATGCCGCCGCGCAGGCGGGCGCGCAGGAAATGGAGTTCTGCTTCGGACATTTGTCCTTTTAACCCCAGTTATCTGACCTTGATCAACTTCTGGGCGGTAAAGTGCCAGGTCACGACGTTGATGACGCGTCTTTGACGTGGCGTCGTCGAAGATTGTCAGCCGGGGCACGGCTGTTGCCGCAGGTGACCTGCCAGGGACGGCGGCGCAGGCCTTCTCCGCTGTCGTTGCTGACGCTGTCGGCGAGGGGAAGATAAAAAATCATCAACGAGGGATGTGGGGGCTCGGCGTCCCCGGTCATGACGTTGAAGACGGCCGTGATCAGGGGGCAGATAACCCCAAAAGGAGCCGGTCGTTGAAGCTGGCCGGGTCATACAGGCCGTCTTCGTCGCAGATCAGGGTGTCGTTGTGGGCGCAGATCTTGATGAGCTGCTGCCAGTCGGCCGAATCGCGGGCTAGCCGGAGCATTCCAGGCCTAGCACGATTCCCGCCCGTCCCAGGGACACCTCGGCGACCAGGTGCTGGAACCCCTGGCGGTCGGCGGCCGAGGCGCCCGAATGGCCCTGGTCGATGTCGATGACGTGGATGCGGTCCTCGGGCCAGCCAGCGCCACCGCCCGGCCCCGCAGGTCGTACTGCCGCAGCGTCGACTCGGTGTTGTCGGCGACCTGGTCGAGGCCGGCTGGCGGATGTAGAGGTAGCGTCGCGGCGGAGCCGCTGCGCGGTGACCTTGCCGGTGACGTCGGTGTTCATGAGCCCGCTCTCCGATCAGGGTGGTGCGGCCGGGGCGTAGCCGCGGGCCGCGGGGCCGGGCGTGCGGGCATGCGTGAGCGTCATCTGCGTCAGCACCTCGACGATGGCGGTCGGAGCGCCAGGCGGCAGCGGCAGGCGGGCCGGCGAGCGGGCATCACCTCCTTCCGCGCCGAGGGCGGGCATGGACTGGTCGTGGGCGGGCGAGGAAGCGTCGGCCTCGGTGCCGCTGCCGGGCTGATGCCACGCTGGTCGGCGGCGGCGGCCTAGGCGGGCCACGCGGTGATCCAGGCTGCCATGCCGGCAGCGCCCGGCCCGTCGCGCCCGTATCGTCAGCCGCCGCCGGTACCGCCGGTGGCGGTCGCGCGGAGCTGCTCGTAGTCGTCCCCCGTGGCGGCCGCCGCCGGCGGCGGGTCGCCGGCACGGCCTGCCACGGCGTCCCCGGCCGGGTGGCCGTCGACGCTCGCGGCCCGGTCAGGGGCCGCTTTTGGGTGACTCCCTGGTGGCGGGATCGCCGTCGGCCGCGGTGTCCCGGAGGCGTCCGTTGCAGCGCCCGCTGGACTGTGCGGCGATGCAAGGTGATCCCGAACCGTTCCTGCACGGCTGCGACCAGCTCGGCCGGTGAGCGCCTGGGGTCGGCGTCCCGCAGCTCCCGCAGGTAGCCGACGACCGCCGGGGTGGCCTTGTGGCCGCCCTTGGGGCCGGGCTTGCCGGGAATCAGGCGGGCGAGCCCGCCCTCGGCCAGCGCCCGCTTGGCGTTGTAGTACGACTGGCGGGCGAGCCCGAACGCCTTGGCCGCCTCGGCGACGCCCGCCCCGTCCGCTTCCACCGCCCGCACCATCTCGTACTTGACCTGCACCAGATCGGCGGCGTCGAAGAAGCCGCCCGCCGCGCCGCCGGTGAACGCCGCGGCGCTCACCCGCTCCGGGCCGGGGTTCAGCGTCCGCGACTCCGCCAGCATCGCCCGCTTGTCGTCCTGGCCGGCCATGTGACCTCCCGCTCCCAAATGACATCCATGTAATTATGGCGCACTTGATGACGGTATGGCAAGCCTGGGAGCAGCGAGCCAGCAGGATCTTCGTCAAATATCCTGCTCTGACGCGCATCGGGTAGGGAAAGAATCGGACGATCGAGCGTGCTCGCGACAGAATCGCGTGGACTATCATGGCAGAATCCCCTGGACACCCTCGCCGCCGCCCGTCAGCTGCCCCACCAGCGCCGCCAGCTCCAGCAGATCCTGCGCCCGGAACGGCGACCGTCCCGCGGCGATCACCACGAACGGGTCCTCAGCGACCTGATCGGTCCACTCCGCCGGCAGGCAGGCCAGCGCACCAGCGTCATCGATGACATGTACTCGATCGGCCTGCCAGCCCTTCGTCCGCTTCACAAACGGCAACGACCGGCCAAACCACGGATGGAACCGGTGCGTCACACGCACCACGGCAGGATGTTCTTCACCACCCGCATCACGAGCAGTCCGCGGCTCGATCGAACAACGAGCGGACCATCCGGCCCACCAAAGTACAAATGCGCAGCTCAGGAGGCTGCTGGCGGGCCCTGCAAGGCCTCGCCGACTTCGCGTTCGTCCAGTCCTACCTGTCTACCGCCACCAAATGGAGCACCGGCGAACTCGACGCCCTCCGCGCCCTGTTTGCCGGCAGCACCTGGATGCCACCCGGACTCGAACCAGACTGACCAGCGCCTCACACAGCAAGATCGCAACAAGCCGCTGATGCTTGCTGATTAGCTACGAACCTAGACCCAACACCCACTCGCCGGATGCGGCGCTTAGAGGGACGGGTCGACGCGGGTGAGCTAAGGACCACGACAGGCCCACAGCCCAACAGCAGGCCCTGTGATTAACCGATTAGGTGAGGCTGCCAGGGGCACATATCTATGCGGAAGAGCAGATCTCGGCCGGTACTGGAAGGCTGTGATGCTCGATGACCTCGAACGGCTCCAAGTCGGGGCAGCTCCCTCCCCAGCATGTTGTGAAGCGTACGCGCATGGGCGGGGCGTGGTTCGCGGCAGTGTTGTTCGCCGTCGTACTCGTCCTGCTCCTGATCTTCATCCTGGAGAACAGCCAGAAGGTGGACATCAGCTACTTCGGCGCTCACGGTCATCTGCCGCTGGGGGTGGCGCTCCTTTTCGCCGCAGTATTGGGCATCCTGCTCGTGGTCATCCCCGGAACTGCCCGGATTATCCAGCTTCGGATAACGGCTCGCAGACATCAGGGAATCGACGCCCGGCAAGGTGTGAGCCCGCAGGCCCCACAGCCGAGCGCAGAACGCGGCCCAACCGACTGAGCGGAGGATCGGATGCTTGCCTTTTTTCTGCTGCTGGTGATCGTGGCGATGGCGCTGGGTATCGTGGGCGTTGCCGCGAAGGGCCTGTTGTTCCTGCTGTACATCGGCATTGCCGTGCTCATCGTCGCCCTTCTGCTAGCCGCCCTGCGGATGCGGCGGTGACCCCGCAAGTGATCGGCCCGGTAATTGCTCTCCGATCGCCCTTGATGCAAGCGTCTGCGGGGGAGCGGACAGAGCAGTAACGCGAGCAGCAACATTGCCCATACTCACTGGCATACTCGCTCGTGAGGGGGGTTCACCAACGAGCGCACTAACCGATCCGAACGAGGCTGAAGAGCCATACTGGGTACTGTGCCCGTTGCGTGCCGATTGAGCGGTCACAGAGAGGCACTCGCGGTCACTCCCAAGACCAACGCCATGACGACGACCTGGGTGACAGCTGTTCCAGCATGGTCGGTCGCGGTCTTCCCAAGCTGGTGATACCCGTCCTCCTCGCTGGGACATGATCTCGGCCGAATCCTCCGAGTCAAGGCCAAGCCGCTGCGGGGTCGCCTTCAGTACCGACTAAGCTCGGCGGCGGTCCACCGGGAAGCCTGGTCGGTAATGCCTTACCCATGACCGTCCCGGAGGAGCGCCACTGTGACTGACGGTGAGCCGTTTGCCCTGCTGATAGTCCTGATGGCTACGGTAGGGCTGGTCGCGGTGCTATCGAATCGCCTGACTCATCGGGTAAAGCTCCCCTCACCCGCGCTGGTCCTGGTGGGCGCGGCCATCGCGGTCAAGGTCATCCCCGCCCTGCACGGACCCCCGCAACACGCGGTGGAGCGAGTAGTGACCGTGGCCCTGGCCTGCATCTTGTTCGACGGCGGCATGAACATCGGCTGGGCACGGTTCCGGTCCGCGGCTGCCCCTATCGCCATCGTCGGCGTGCTAGGCACGTTCTTGACCGTGATCGCCGGTGCGCTCCTCGTGCACTTCGCATTCGGCCTTGCCTGGTACGTCTCGCTGCTCGTGGCCACGGCAGTAGCGCCGACGGACCCGGCGGTGGTGTTCTCCGTCCTTGGCCAGCGGGAGGTCTCCGGGCGCAGCGGCACCATCTTGGAAGGGGAGTCGGGCGCGAACGACCCGGTGGGGATCGCGCTGACGGCGAGCCTCATCACTGCGGCCGGTCTCAGTGTGGGCGCGTTCGCTCATGTCGGCGGCGAGTTCCTATTGCAGATGGCCGTCGGGGTGGCGCTCGGCGTGGTGGGCGGCCGTGCGCTGTTGTGGTTCACGTGCCGGGTACCGCTGCCCAGCGAGGGACTTTATCCGCTGGGAACGCTGGCTTGCGTGCTGCTGCTGTTCGGTATCGCCACTCTCGCGCGCGGGTCGGGGTTCCTGGCCGTATTCGCCGCCGGGATCGTGGTGGGCGATGGACGCGCTCCGTTCAAGCGAGAGATCGAACGGTTCCATTCAGCGCTGGCCAGTCTCGGCGAGATCGTCGCCTTCGTCGTCCTTGGTCTGACCATCGACCTCAGCGTGATCGCTCAGGCCGATGTGTGGATCCCCGGGCTCATCCTCTGGGCGGCGCTCACATTCATCATCCGGCCCGTCCTGGTCGGGTTGTGCTTGATCCCCGCCCGGCTAAAGAACAACGAGCGCAACTTCGTGCTGTTCGCTGGGCTTAAAGGGGCCGTGCCGATCCTGCTGGGTGGCTTCCTGCTCGCTGCCCACGTGCCCAATGCTCAACGTCTATACGGCATCGTCGCGGTCGTAGTGGTGTTCTCCGTCGTGGTGCAAGGCAGCCTGATACCCGCCGCCGCCTCTCGACCCGGCGGGTGGAAAAGCTCGCCGCCTCGCTCGGCGTCACCTCGCTGTCGAAGTCGCAGGTCAGCCTCATGGCCGCCGAGCTGGATGAGATGGTCGCCGGTTTCCGGGCCCGGCCGCTGGACACCGGCCCGTACACGTTCGTGTGGATCGACGCGCTGACCCAGAAGGTCCGCGAGGGCGGCCGGACGGTGAACGTGCACGCCCTGATCGCCACCGGCGTCAACGCCGCCGGCAAGCGGGAGATCCTGGGCATCGAGGTGGCCAGCTCGGAGGACGGCGCCGGGTGGCTCGCCTTCCTCCGGGGCCTGGTCGCCCGCGGCCTGTCCGGCGTGGCGCTGGTCACCTCGGACTGCCATCAGGGCCTGCGGGACGCGATCGCCGCGGTGCTGCCCGGCGCGGCCTGGCAGCGCTGCCGGACCCACTACCACCGCAACCTGCTCACCCGCGTCCCCAAATCCGCCCAGCCGTGGGTGTCCACCCTGGTGCGGACCATCTTCGAGCAGCCCGACGCCGCCTCCGTCCGCGCCCAGCACGCCCACGTCGTCACCGCGCTCGAGGCCAAGTTCCCGCAGGCCGCCACCCACCTCGACGACGCCAGAGACGACATCCTGGCCTTCACCGCCTTCCCCCGCGAGGTCTGGCGCCAGATCTGGTCCGGCAATCCGCAGGAGCGGCTGAACAAGGAGATCCGCAGGCGGACCGACGTGGTCGGCATCTTCCCCGGCCGTGACGCCATCATCCGCCTCGTCGGCGCGGTGCTCGCCGAGCAGAACGACGAATGGACCGAATCCCGCCGCTACATGGGAACGGAAATCCTCGCCGCCTGCCGCAAAGCTATCCAGCCCGACATGGGAAACAATAACACTAATGAGGCTGGATTGACAATAGAGGCAATTCCTGCTTAAATGGAAATAGAGATCACGAGGTGGTCATCTCATACACCATCTCCTTGGGCGTGGCCCTCATCGGCCACGATCTGTCCGATTCCCAAGCTGACAGTGGGAGTTCGATTCTCCTCACCCGCTCCACCACGACCGGTGGTGCCGTTGTGGACAAGCGCTGGTCGATGCTTCGCGCGGCGAACTCGTATGACGTAACGTGATACATTGTCCATATGACGGTTGCCATAAGTGTGCGACTGGATGACGAGGCACTTCGCGCGCTGACCCAGCTTGAGTCTTCAGGGATGAGCCGGTCGGATGCGATCCGCCGGGCGATCATCGACAGCGCTTCGCGGCTGCAGCGCCGGAAGGCTCTTGCCGTCGAGGCAGCTGCGCTCGAAGCGGATGAGGCTGACCGCCAGGAGATGCGTGAGATCGCCGCCTTCATGGAGAGCATGCGTGCTGCGGGGTGATGTCCACGAGTTTCGTATGCCACCGGGCCGGGGACACGAACAGCACGGTCGGCGCTACGGAGTCG
Source organism: uncultured Actinomycetota bacterium (assembly GCA_963826515.1). Classification (GTDB taxonomy): domain Bacteria; phylum Actinomycetota; class Actinomycetes; order Streptosporangiales; family Streptosporangiaceae; genus DATFVJ01. Next base: position 684,764 of record CAWGXI010000016.1, on the reverse strand, counting down.
TGGTGCAAGCAAATGAGTTGCTGCCACGATCGGTCGTGCTAGTAGCTCCTACATCGCGCAGCGCCCGGTCCGCGTCGTTTCGTCCGGAGATCGAACTGCTCGGCGAAACCACACGAGTCCTAGTCGAGCAAGTCGGTGCGGTAGACGCTGGGCGGCTCGGGGACATGGTGGGGCGAGTAAGCCCTGAACAGCAATGGGGGATTGACGAAGCACTTTTGACCGTCCTCGGGCTCCGGTAGGCAGGCACCGTAAGGGCCCGCGACCCAGCAACCGTCGATGTGCGCCGCAGGTTGTGCCAGGTACCGGGTGACACAGCGCGGCATCGGAGACGCCCATGTCAAGCACGCCACGAACCAAGATCGGCGCACCCATTAGCGTGCCATTGACCCCGGCGAGTCAGGGTGAACAACGGTCACTGGCGGACACACGAACCGCGTTCTCCGACGACGGCCGGACGATCAAGGGGCAACGCCGCGCTGGGCTCGTCGACCATGGCCTTCGTCTGGGTGACGTACGGCGCGCGCGCCCGCCACCCGTCGGGGTACGGCACCAATCCTTGGGCTAGGCGGAACTGTTCTCCCGTCCGCTGGTCTACGAGTCCCTCAAGCGATTCCCGGAGCCTGTCGATCTCTGCTTCGCCAAACCGCGGCCGCCAGCATTCCTCGACGAGGCCCAGGAGATGGCGGTACTTGTCGTGAGCTTTCTGGCCTTCGGGGTGAGGCGAGCCAACTTTGCCCGGCTGGCGGTCGGATCCCGTTCGACCACGACGCAGTCGTGCCGTTCAAGGAACTTCGCCGACGCGCTGATCGCTTCTACCGGCACGCCGGTCACCCTCGGAAGGTCCCTGATGCGGACGCGCGCGGCGGGTCTGGCCGGCCGTCAGCCGGATCCGGTTCGATAATGGCGTACCCCCACCGCTGGAGGCCCGCCAAGTTGGTCATGCGCGCCCGGTCCTGGACGTCACGCAGGGGCCTTCCCTTCCTGGTGATGATCCGCATGAAGTTCGCCCACATAGCCATCGACACCAGCCACGGGCCTCGTTGCGAATGGGCTGCGGGGCCACGGGTCGTGTTATGCGGCATCTGATGCTCGAACTCGTTATCGAACTCGATCGTGAACGCGACCGGTACCTGCGACAGCAGCGTGGACAGGGGCAGACCAGCAGTCACGCGTCCAACGCTATCCACTCGGCTCCCCGGCGGCGCCTTCGCTGGTGTCTCGGTGACGTGCCGCGGTGCGGCCGAACGGCCGTCGTGTCCGAGAAACACCCCATGATCCGCCGCCGTGTTACCTTTCCGGCGCTATGCGCAGGTTAGTTAACACAAGAAGGGATCATGGCGCAACTGGCAGGTCAGCTGAAGGTGCATAGGCAAGGTCGCACCATTTGTCAGCCTGCTGCCGGTCGCGCGCAACATGCGACCGGCAGCCGGGCCTGCCCGCACGACCCGGCCCTGCTCACCCGCCCGGCCTGCCCACACGGCCGGGCCCTGCTCACCCGTCCGGCCCGGCCGCCCGGCCTGCCCGCGTGCCCACGCCGCCAAGGCGGCGTGGGCAGGGTACCGGGACCTCCGATGAGTTTCCCCGTGCCGGGCGGTCTTATTAGCTGGAGAACCTTACGAACAGGAGGATCGGCATGACCGAGGCGACCAGGACGATAAAGATCACCCAGGTGGGGACGGTGATCGTTCCCGTCAGCGACCAGGATCGGGCGCTTGAGTTCTTTGTGGGCAAGCTTGGATTCGAGAAGCGCATGGACGCCCCCTACGGTCCGGGCGGCCGCTGGGTCGAGGTGGCGCCGCTGGGCGCTGTGACGACCATCGCGCTCATTCCCCCGAGTGAGGGTGATCCCACCAGAAGCGACGTGAGCCTGGCAACCAAGGATGCCGCGGCAGACCACGCCGAGTTGCGTGCGCGCGGGGTCGACGCCGATGTGGAGCTTATTCGGATGGGCGATCTCGTGCCGCCGATGTTCACCTTCCGCGACCCTGATGGCAACAGGTTCAGGGTGGTCGAGCGCGGCTGACGCCGGCGGGCCGCATCGCCGTCCCAATCGAGATGCACCTCACCGGTACACGCTCCCCGACACGGCCACATCGCCCGGGTAATCCGATGGCTCCGCCGTCGGCGCCGGTTCCCGGCGTACTCGCTGCCTTGGTCTCGGGCGGCGACGCTCGGTCCAGTTCGATCAGCCGGTAGCCGAGTTCTACTAGCACGAGGCCGAGAGCCGCTTCGATCAGGCCCTCCGCGACTCCATGAATGACCAGGAACTCCAGAATCCTGCCTGGATTGGCTGAATTGGGGACAGTAGCAGGCAGTTCACTCGCTACGAGTACTGGGAGCGTCGCGAGCAGGAACACTCCCCAGAAGTGCTTGCGGACCAGATGGGCCGATCGGCGCAAGGCGCCGAACACCCGCCGGTGCTCGATCTCGATCACCGGGCCGACGACTGCCAGGAGATTGAGCGCGATCAGCCCCGGGAGGATCAGCGCGATCAACCCTACGACCACCACCAGGACCACCATCAGGTCCGCACAGATCAGGCGGCGCCACGGCAGGTTCCGCAGCACGTGGCTGATGGAGGCATGCCCCTGGCGGTCCTGTGCCTCGCCAACCAGCTTGCTCAGAAACCCCGACAGGAACACAACGCCAAGGACACTGGCACTCGACGCGCTCAGGTCAGCCACGATGGCGACAGGCACGTTCGTCCGGTCGACCAGATCGTGGGCGACCGTCTCAAGCGCCGCCGCCGCCGTAGACACCACGATGGCGACGGCAACAATCCGCCAGAAGCTGCGGCGGCCCGCACTTGCCGCCGCGGTAATGATCGCGCCGATGCCGAGCGCCGGGGCTCGGCGCCTCGGGTCACTGCGGTGTGGAGTCACGGCATGCCTGCGCTACGTAGGGCATGTCTCGCAGATCTTCGGCGGCGCGGATTGGCGCCCGGACGGCGTGCAGGGTCGTGGACGGCACTGCCGTCGTCGCCGATAGCTCCACCCTCGGCTCCTCGGGAGCGAGCAGGGCCTTGCCGATCGCCGCCTGGATCACCTGCCCGCATCCACCTAGATCTTCGAGACACGCCTAAGGCTGGATCTGGAACTATCGTGCCAGGTCAGGCTAACCCAGACGCCGGTATTGCTGATCCGTGCGGGGTCCGCTCGGCGTCGGGGCGTGATGCCCTAACCGTGGCACACTGCCCGGTGACTCCGGGCTGAAGTTCCGGTACGGTGGCCACTCGTTGCGCGGAGGCCTCGCTGCCTCCGCCTACGGGACCCGGGCTTGGCCATCGCGCCGGGACAGGCGACGCCGGCTCGCTAAGCCTTGACCGCGCTGCTGCGCCACGAAGTCCTTGCCCCGGATCGTGGCGAAGGACAGCAGGCCTGACATGAGCGCGATGATCGCCGCTATGAGCAGGATCCTGTCCAGGCCCGCGGTAAAGGCGGCCTTGGTGATCATTCCTACCGCGCTCCTGGACCGCGCGGGCAGTTGCCCGATCACCTGCTTGACATCCCCGGATCGCACCGCCGTGGCGATCTTCGGGCCGCTGGCGGACAGCCCGGGCACAGCCGGCCGAACAGATTCACGCACGACACGCACCCCACCTCACCAGCGTAGGCACCGGGGTGCCCGGCATTTCATGGCCCTCAGCCGAGGCGCTAACGGCGTTAGTTCCCGTGGACGTGAACTAACGCCCGCGCGGCTACAGGGTGCGTATCACGGAAGCGGCCACAGGGTGCGTATCACGGAATGTTCCTGACCCGTGAATCGGCGGATTCTCATCCACCAGTGAGCGGGCCGCAACGGTCCGGGGGGATCCCGGGGGGTCGTCCCCCGGGGCAACACAGTCCTAACGGCGCGCGCGGTGACGCGGGGCCCTGCGGCCGGCCTTGAGCTCATACCTGGTGGCAACGGACCAGCACCTCGCCGTAACATCGGCGCCATGGGATTCCCTTGACCGTGACTTGACCGCGCAGTACGTGGGCCGCCTTCCCCGTCCGACCAGGCCGGTTGGACGAGGAGGGAGGACATGTGAAGCTGAGGACGGCCACGCCCCGGTCCGCGCTGATCGGCACAGGGGTGCTGGCAGCGGCGCTCGCCGTCGAACTCGTCGACGAGCTTGTCGACGGCGTCAAGGGCGCGGCACTGCCACTAATCCGCCATGATCTGGGGCTGAGTTATGGCCAAATTGGCCTGCTCGCCTCGGTGCCGCTGGTGGCGGGGAGCATGCTGGAACTGCCCATCGGGGTCTTGGCGGGGGACAGCCGTTGGCGGCGCCGCGCCGTCCTCGCCGGAGGCATCGTTTTTGTCGCAGCCCTGCTGGCCGCGGCTGCGGCTTGCTCGTTCACTGGCCTGCTGGTCGCGCTGGTTGGCTTCTTCCCCGCGTCGGGAGCCTTCGTAGGCCTGACTGAATCTGGGTTGATGGACGCGGATCCCGGGCGCCGAGCGCAGCACATGGCGCGGTGGACCTTGGCCGGATCGGTGGGTTCCGTGGCCGGCCCTTTGCTGCTTGTCGCCGTCCTCGGCAACGGCGGCACCTGGCGAACCGCCTACCTGCTGCTGGCCGGGTGCGCCGCCGTGACCTGGCTCGGAGCAGCACGCAGCGGTCCACACCCAAATCCAAAGGCCGCCACCCACGCTCCGGCACGGGCCGCCGGCCCTCGTGCCGCCAAGCCCGCCGGCCAGCAAGGCGGCGATCCCGCCCAGCCTGCGGACCCTCCCGCCGGCCAGGCTCCCGCCCAGCAAGACGACGATCCCGCCCGGTCCGCCAAAAAGACCGTTGCGGATAGGGCGATCGGCGTCTTGCGCCAGCGGGAGGCGATGGGCTGGGTCGCGCTGTTGCAGATCGCCGACTTGCTGCTCGACGTGCTCACCGGTTTCCTTGCTGTCTACCTGGTGGACGTGGTCCACGCCACGCCTGCCCAGGCGGCGCTCGGCGTGACCATCCGGCTAGCAGCGGGGCTGGCCGGAGACGTCGTGCTCATCCAGGTCCTCGAGCGGGCAGGAAGCCAGGCGGTCCTTCAGGTAAGCGCCATCGCGGCAGCCGCGCTGTATCCGGGATTCTTGCTTGTGCCTGGGCTGTGGCCCAAGCTGGGCATCCTCACCGGGCTGAGCATCGCCACCGCGCCCTGGTACCCGGTGATGCAAGCGCAGCTGTACCGGAGCCTTCCCGGTCAAAGCGGACTTGCGGTGTCCCTGACGAGCGCCGCGAGCATGGTTGGCGGCCTAGGCCCTGTTGCCATCGGATTCCTGGCCCAAAGGTTTGGGCTGGCCTGCGCGCTCGCCGGGCTGATGCTCGTTCCGGCCGGAGTGCTCTTTGCCTTGAAACGCCGCCCACCTTCCTGTTCCTGAACGGCTGCGCGGGTGCCCGGCTCCTCGTAACAGGCGCCAAGGGTAAAGGAGTCCTTTAACAACGTAGCGCTTGCCAGTTACTAATTCGTAGGTTACTTTCCGGTTAATTTTCTCCTCAGAATGACCGGGAGGCCCTTATGCCCCGCTCCCCGCTCACTCATCAGGAGGCCGGATCCGTCGCGACCGAGTCACGGCTTGTCACCCGATTAGCTGCCACGCTGAGTCTCGCCGCGGCGTTTGCCCTTGCGGCGGCCGCCCCGGCCAGCACCGCGAGCACTGCCAGCACCGCGAGCACTGCCAGCACTGCCAGCACCGCGAACACTGCCAGCACCGCCAGCACCGCCAGCACCGCCAGCTCCGCGAGGACCACGCATACCGCTGCCGCCGTGCGCGCGAGCGCCACCGCGCCTGCGCGAGCAGGCAGTCTTCCCGTGATCTACAGTTTCGGCGCTGGCATCACGGCCGGGCTTTTCAGCCCCGGATCCGCTCCGCCCGGATCCAACGACTTCTCCTGCAAGCCGACTGCCGCCCATCGCTACCCGGTTGTGCTCGTGCACGGCACGTTCGGCGATATGACCGATAGCTGGCAGGCTCTGTCCCCATTGCTCCAAAACGCTGGCTACTGCGTTTTCGCGCTCAACTACGGCGGCTCGTCAGGAAACCTGTTCCAGGGATACGAGGAGATATCCAATTCAGCAGCCCAACTCGCTGCCTTCGTCGAGAAGGTTCTCGCCGCGACCGGCGCGAGCAAGGTCGACATCGTCGGCCACTCACAGGGTGGCATGATGCCGCGTTATTACTTGAAGTTCCTCGGTGGTGCCAGCAAGGTCAGCGTGATGGTGGCGCTGGCACCGTCCAGCCACGGCACCAACCTTGACGGCCTGTTCGGCCTGCTCCAGGCCTTTCCAGGCGGATCGTCGTTCCTGACCGCCCGCTGCGCCGCCTGCACCGAGCAATCAGCAGGGTCCTCGTTTCTCACCAGACTGAACGTCGGCGGCGACACCGTTCCCGGCGTCACCTACACGGTCATCCAAACCCGCTATGACGAGGTCGTGACGCCGTACACGTCGGCGTTCCTGAGCGGCAATGACGTCACCAACATCACCCTCCAGAATCAGTGCATCCTCGACCACACCGACCATCTGGGCATCATCTATGACCCAGTGGCGCTGCATGATGTCCTGAACGCGCTCGATCCGGCGCACACGGCAGGGCCGGCCTGCGTGCCCGTCTTCCCTGTGCTCGGCGGCTGATCACGATCCCGGCTGGCCGGCAGGCATGTCCCGCAGATCGTGTGCCGGGTTCGACCCGGTGATCAGGTCGTGACGGCGAGGGCGAACGGGAGCACCGCGGGCGCACCGGCCGCACGCAACAGCTTCGCGGCTACCGTCATCGTCCAGCCCGTTTCGATGCGGTCGTCCACCGCGAGCAAGGGGCCGCCGAGTTCGGCGACCGCCCCGCGCAGCGAATCAGGGACCGCAATGCCCTGCCACAGGGCGTAAAGCCGGTGCGCGCTGTTGTGCTGGCGGCGGCCGGCCCTTCCCCCGCATAACCGAGGCCGCCCAGGTAGGGGAGCCGGCCGGTCTGTGCGATCCGCTCGCCCAGCCCGCTGATGAGCCCCGGACGGGTGCGCGAGGGCAGCGTGACCACTCCCGCTGGACGCTGCGGCCAGTCCCACCCTGCGAGCACTTGCACGACCGCGCCGAACACGTCATCGGGCACGGGCTCGTCGGGTGCGCCCTCAGCAAGCATCCGCCGCAACCGGCTGCCCCAGCCGATGCCGGTCAGGCGGCCGACCGCCCGGCCAGGCTCGGCGGCCATCTCTGCGGGGATGCGCCCAGAGAGCGCGATACCCAGCGCTTTCATCCCGGCAGGCCACATCCGCCGCGGCGCTACCTCGACACCGGGGCGCCGCAGCCGGACTTGTGCTGCGGCGGCCGCCGCGGCACTTACCTCGGCCGGCCTGGCGCGCCCGGTGCAGTTGTCACACCGGCCGCACCGGCCGGCCTGCGGATCGTCGAGCTCGCGGCGCAAGTACTCCATCCGGCAGCCCGCGGTGGCCGCGTACCCCAGCATGGCTTCCTGCTCACGCGCGCGTTCCGCGGCGACGCGGGCGTAACGCCCGGCGTCGTAGGCCCACGGCCGCCCGGTCGCCTCCCAGCCACCCCGCACCCGCCGGACCGCGCCGTCCACGTCGAGCACTTTCAACATCATTTCCAAACGGCTGCGCGTGAGATCGACGCTCGTCTCAAGCGCCGCCGCCGATTGCGGGCCGTCCGAGCTGGCCAGCGCCGCCAGCGTGGCCCGCACCACATGTTCTGGCGGGAAAGCGAGGCTTGCGAAGTAGGCCCAGATATCGCGGTCCTCGGCCCCAGGAAGCAGAACCACATCGGCCCGCGATACGGCACGTCCGGCCCGGCCGATCTGCTGGTAGTACGCGACCGGCGACTGCGGCGCGCCCAGGTGGACGATGAATCCGAGGTCGGGCTTGTCGAACCCCATGCCGAGCGCGCTTGTCGCCACGACCGCCTTGAGCGTGCCGCCTAGCAGGTCGTCCTCCACGCGTAGCCGCTCTGCTGCCTCGGTCTGCCCGGTATAAGGAACCGCGGCGTACCCCTGCGCCTGCAGGAAACTGGCGACATCGTGCGCCGCGGCCACGGTGAGCGTGTAGACGATGCCTGAGCCCGGCAGATCGTCCAGGTGATCGGCTAGCCAGGCCAGCCGCTGCGCGGGCACCGGTAGCCGCACGACGGCGAGATGCAGGCTGGCACGGTCCAGCGGACCGCGCAGCACCAGCGTCTGCGGTTGGTCGCCTGGTCCGCGCCAGCCGGAGCTGAGCTGCTCGGCGACATCGCGGGTGACGCGGGCATTCGCGGTGGCGGTGGTGGCGAGCACGGGCACGCCCGGCGGCAGGCCGGCCACGACGGTGCGTAGCCGGCGGTAGTCCGGCCGGAAGTCGTGGCCCCAGTCGGAAATGCAGTGTGCCTCGTCGATGACTACCAGCCCGGCGGAAGTGGTCAGCTTCGGCAGCACCAGGTCGCGGAAGTCCGGGTTGTTCAGCCGCTCCGGGCTAACCAGCAGAACGTCGGCCGCCCCCGACTCGACTTCCGCGTAGATCTGCTCCCACTCCTCCGTGTTGGCCGAGTTGATCGTGCGGGCGTGGATGCCGGCCCGTTGCGCGGCGGCGATCTGGTTGCGCATCAGCGCGAGGAGCGGGGAGACAATGACGGTGGGCCCGGCGCCGCGCTGTCGCAGCAGGGCGGTCGAGACGAAGTAGACGGCCGACTTGCCCCATCCGGTCCGCTGCACGACGAGCGCGCGGCGGCGCTGCAGTACGAGTGCGCGGATCGCGGTCCACTGGTCATCGCGGAGCCGGGCCTCGCCGCCGGCGAGGGCCCGAAGGCATCGCTCCGCGTCGTCTCTCATGGCTATTTCCGCGGCGCGGTGAACCGCATCGGCCGGCTCGGTCGTACCTGCTGTCATGGCGTCATTCGTACCATCACTGTTCTGTGACGTCGCGTCGGCGGGTTGTCCCTGCGGCCCGGATCGGGTTTGGATGGGTTTTGTTGCCCGGGGGGATTCTGCGGAAGGGTCACGCGATGGGACGGCCTGAAGAGCCACCGGACCCGTTGGTGGGTCCGCTGGCCGAGTTCGCCGTTGGCCTGCAAGCGTTGCGCCGGGCCGTGGGCGATCCCTCTTTCGAGGCGCTCGGGCGCCGATCGGATTACTCAGCATCCGACGTGGCGGCCGCGGTGAGCGGGCGGGTGGTGCCGTCGTTCGCGATGACCCTGGCTTTTGTGCGCGCCTGCGGAGGCGACGAAGAGGAATGGGCGTGGCGCTGGCATTCTCTTCAGGAGCGGCTCGGCGACGAGGCGGAGCGAGCCGCGGCGCACTACGAGGCAGGGACGCAGGCGGGCGCGGATTACCGGGCCGGGGATTACCGGGCCGGGGATTACCTGGCGGCCGATTACCGCGCGGCCGAACGACGGGCTGAGCCAGGAAGCGCCGCGCCGCCTGAGCATGGCTGGCTCAACGTGACGCCGGCTGATGAATGGCTGGCGATGGCGAGTTCACTGCCGTCCGGTGAACCCCTCCCGCCAGATGAGCCGCTCACGTTTGGCGGTCCGTCGCCGCCAGGTCAACCGCGGCCTCCCGGTCACCCCATGCCCGATGACCCGGCTCACCGGCCGGATCCGGCCGTGGCACTCGGGGCAGAGCCGGCCGCGGCGCGCGGGGCGGAGCCGGCCGCGGCGCACGGGGTGGAGCCGGCCGCTGCACTCCGGGCCGAGCCGGCCGCGGAGCCAGCCGCGGAGCTCGGGGCAGAGCGGCCCGGGGCGCTGCGGGCGGAGCCCGCTCCGGAGCCGGCCCCGGAGCCGGTTGCGCGGTCCGCGCAGGAGTCAGCGGACGCCGGGGACTCCGTACTGGATCCCGTAATCGAGCCGGCGGTGGAACCCGGGGGGCACCGGCCTGGACAGCCGGCCGCGGAATCTGTCTTTGCGCCCGGGGTGACGGCTCCGGTTCCCGCACCTGCTGCGACACTGTGGGATGCGCGTGCGCAGGCCGGTGCGAGGCCCGGTGCGGCAGCGGACGCCGGGCAGGTGACGAAACCGCATCCGGCGCTTGCAGAACCCAAGGAAGCGGCGCTTCCACCGGTGAGGTGGTGGGCTGGCCCGCCCACTGGTGTCACCGGTGAGCCCGCCGAGCTTCAGGCCGGGCAACCCGCAGGCCCGGGCGCCGCGAACCCGGGCATGTCAGGCAGCGCCGTTGCGCCTGCTCGCGGCGTGTCGGACGCCTGGCGGGTAGCGGAGCCGTGGGCAGCGGATGCCGGGCCGGTCGCGGAGCCGTGGGCAGCGGATGCCGGGCCGGTCGCGGAGCCGTGGGCAGCGGACGCCGGGCGGGTAGCGGAGCCGTGGGCAGGGGCACCTGGGCGGAGGGATGCGGCGCCACCGCGTGGCGCGCCCCTGGTCGATCCCCTCGCGGAGCCCTGGGCAGCGGCCGGGAGGGGACCAGCGTCGCCGCCTGATCCGGCCGATCCGCACAGGTGGCGCGAGCAGCAGGCCGCCGCGCGCTCAGGTTTGCCGCCGCCATCCCCATCGCTGCGGCGGCCCCTCGAGGAGTCCGGCCGCCCACCCAAGCCCACGAGGCCATGGGACGTCCCGCCGTCGCCGTGGCAGCGGGCAGCCGGCGGTGGGCCCGCACGACCCGGCCAGCGTGGCAGGTCACACGAGCGGGGCGGTCGCGGTCCCAGGCACAGGCTGCCCGTGCTCGTGGGCGTACTCACCACCCTGGCGGTTGCCGGTATTGGCCTCGTCTACCTCGCGGTCTTCCGCCCGGGGCATTCCGGCCAACCGGTGCGCTCAGCGCATGCCGCACTCGCCAGCGCGTCCCCAACCCCGCAGCACGCCACGCCTTCTCCGCTACGGACATCCACCGGCGCAACCCCAGCAGTGGCCAAGTTCCCTGCGCTCGCCGGCGTGGGCTGTCGTGCCCCCCAGGGAACGAGCGTCGTCATGGGAACTCGCAGTCCGGGTGGGGATGGCTGGATCCGCGTCGGCGGTGGCTTGCCCGCGTGCGGCGGCCGGGCGATCGCGACAAGGAAGAGCGGGACCATGGGCTTGGTAGAGGACACCTTCACGTGGACGTTCCACACTGGCCATCCGGCCACCTGCACCGCCAAGATCTTTGTCGCAGACACCAACCCGTCGTCCGGATTTGCCCACTACGAGGTCTACGGCAAGTCGCTGGCCGCCGGCACGAGCATCGGCCAATTCGAGATCGACCAGGGCACCGCGAAGGGTCAGTGGATCCAAGAAGGCCCCTGGAAGGTGCAGAACATGCTGAACGTGCAGCTCGCTGACGCGCCGGCCTTTCCTGGCGACACCTACCACGTGACGGCGTCGGCGGCGCTAGCGCAATGCTCGTAGCCGTGCGGTTCTCCGGGACGCTGGGTTCTTACCGGCACGCCTTCTGGGTGGCCGTCCTCGCCTGTACTTTGCTCGAATCGGTTGGGCTGGGGGACGCGGGCGCGGCGATGTCGTGGCCGTTCACGCCGAGCACCACCTCGATGGTGCGCAGGCCCGCGCGCACGCTGACTGACGCGGCGGGCATGACGGCATGCACTTGTTGCGCCGCCGCTTGCTGCCCAGGCGGGTAGTAGATGGTGGTCTGGCTGATGTCCTGCGAGTGCCACGTCAGGCCGGAGCTGACCCGGAACCCAAGCTGTGCGAGCTGGCTGCCTGCATAGGCGGACAAGCCACCGATCAGGGTGCCGTTGTAGACGTCCAGTTGCATCTCGGCACGCTTGACCTGCGCCTTGCGCGCCGGTTTGCTGAGTGGCTCGTCGCTCTTGATCGCGCCGAAGAGCCGGTCTGCCGCCTGGGTGTCCCACTGGACCGCCGACTGGCCGGTCGATGTCAGGTAATCCGCGTTGGCGATCGGCACCGTGGTGAACGAGACGTTACCTGGGGAGATGCTGCGCATCCGGTCGGCGAGCGCCGCGATATTGAGGCCGCTGTCAAGCTTGACCGCGGCGAGTGTGGCCGTCAGGAACCTGGACAGCCGTAGCGGGTTGGCGAGCGTGCCGCCGCCTATCGCCCCGGTGAGCAGTGAGGCGAGCAGCTGCTGCTGATTGCCGATCCTGGCCAGATCCTCGGTGGCGAATGAATGCCTGTCCCGCGCGTACTTCAGCGCTGTGATGCCGTCCACGTGATGCTTTCCCGCGGTGAGGAACAGCCCGCTGTCCGGATCGCTCACCGCCTGCGGCAGGCAGATGTCGGCACCGCCAAGGGCGTCGATGACCTTCACGAAGCCGAGGAAGTTGACCTCGATGTAATTGTCGATGGTTACGCCCGTTGCCTGCTCGACGGTCTGCACCATCAGTTTCGGCCCGCCGAGTCCGTAGGCTGCGTTGATCTTGTTCATGCTGTGGCCGGGAATGTTGACCCAGGAGTCGCGCGGCAAGCTGACCACCGTCACCGTGTTGTGGTCGGCGGACACGTGGACGAGCATCATCGTGTCCGAGTTGGCGCTGACGTCATGCCCCACGTGCAATTCGGCTTCCTGCGCTGGAGTCAGTCCTGCTCGGCGGTCCACCCCGGCGACCAGTATGTTGAGCGGCCCGCTCGGTGGTGTCCCTGCCGTGCCGGCGTTGACGCGGCCGACGCCGCCGTTGACGTATCCGGTGAGCGCCCACGCGCCGCCTGACACGACGAGTACCAGTGCGGAAATCACGCCGCAGGTGACGAGTACGGCGCGCTGCCTGCGAGCCCTGCGCCCGGACGCGACTCGGTCCATCAGCCGCTGCTGAGCTGGTGAAGGCGCGGCGATGCGGCGTGGCGGGCGCGGAGGGTCACGGGGCGGGGGGTAACGTCCCGGCCGCGGCGCCGGCATATCCTCCCCGCGCGACACTGGCGTGCGGGCGCGGAAGAACTGCTCGGAGCGGTCGTCGTCTGCCATCGACACCCCCTGTCTGCGGTCAGATTACCGGTCGGGCAGGCCTCAGGCCGTGAAGCACCGCCCGTGGCAGACTTGCGTTGCGTGGGGATCTGCCCGTTGGCTGGACCCGGTGGGGCGCTCTTACTTCAAGCAGCCTGAACGGCAGTCCGGGAACGTTGGCCTGGGTACGTACAATTCGTTGATCAGCCAGATTAGGTCCAGGTACGAAGGCACGAACGAGGCGAGGTGAGCGACACGGCTGGCCCGCGCGCGCCGGGGCCGGCCCGGGTGCGCGCCGCGGCCGATTGGGCAGGGCAGGCTCCGGTGATCGAACTGGCCGGAGCCGCGGCACGGGCGGGCGGGGCACAGCTGTGGTCCGGGGTGAACTTGAGCCTGCGCCAGGGGGAATTTCTGGCGGTACTAGGGCCCAATGGCGCCGGCAAGTCCACGCTCGTCAAGATCCTGCTCGGCGTCGCGCCGCCCTCGGGTGGCACCGTCCGCGTGTTTGGCGGCAGCCCTGGACGGGCCAATCATCTCATCGGTTACCTGCCGCAGCGGCGCAGCTTCGACAGCAGTGTGCGCATCAGGGGCACGGACATCGTAAGGCTCGGGCTCGACGGCCACCGCTGGGGCGTCCCGCTGCCCGGCTTTGGCCCGCGCCGCTCACGGCGGCAGCGCGCGGCGCACCAGCGGGTCGAGGAGGTGACCGAACTGGTTGGTGCCTCCGCGTACGCCAGCCGCCCGATCGGCGAGTTGTCAGGTGGGGAGCAGCAGCGGCTGCTGATCGCCCAGGCGCTCGTCCAGCGCCCGGCGCTGCTGCTGCTCGACGAGCCGCTCGACAGTCTCGACCTGCCGAACCAGGTCGCGGTTGCGGCGCTCGTCTCGCGGATCTGCAAGGAGGAGTCGGTGGCGGTGGTCATGGTTGCGCATGACGTGAACCCGATCCTGCCTTACGTGGACCGGGTGCTCTACATAGCGCTTGGCGGCGCCGCGGCGTCGGGAACCCCCGCCGAGGTGATCACAACAAGGACTCTGACCAGCCTGTTTGGCACTCCGGTCGAGGTTCTGACGGCATCGGACGGACGGCTCGTCGTGGTCGGCGAGCCAGAGGCTCCGTCGCTGCACAGCGACCGGCACGAACAGTCCAGGCCCGGCGCGGCAGGCGCCGGCAGCGGCGGGCCATGACGAATCCGGGAAACCCGGCGCCGTCCTGGAACCTGGTGGACGACGCCCGCGACCCGTTGGCTACGACGTAGCCGTACCGTACGGACCGCTGGCCGGTTCCGGGTCACGTGGCAGCCCGAGAAGCCGCTCCGCGATGATGTTGAGCTGGATGTCGGTGGTGCCGCCGCCGATCGTGAGTGCCTGGGTGAACAGGACCTGGCGGGACCAGTACGCGCCAGCGGCAGGCCCGCTGAAGTCCGGCGCGCCGTCCGGCCGCCACGCGGTGCCGGGCTGGTCCGCGCCGAGTGTGCCCTCCGGGCCAAGCGCCGCCAGGCAGAAGTCGGCGATCCGCTGCGCATGCTGCATGCCGAGCAACTTGCGCACGCTCGAGGTCGCTCCAGGCTCCGTGCCTGACAGCTGCTTGAGGGTGATGCGCAGGCCAAGCAGATCGAGCGCGTGGCCCTCGCAGACGAAACGGCCGAGTTGCTCGAGGTCGGCGGACCGCAATGGCGCCATGCCCGAGCCTCGGTTGGCCGCGAAGCCGAGCAGTTCCGTGACCCCGGACCCGTAGCCCCAGCTGGCGGAGAGCGCGACCCGCTCGTTCGCGAGCGTCGTCCGCGCAACCTTCCAGCCGCCGTTCACCTCGCCGACAACGCACTCATCTGGTACGAACACCTCGTCGAGGAAGACCTGATTGAAGATCGAATCGCCGGTGATTTCCCGCAGCGGACGGACCTCGACGCCTGGTGACGTCATGTCCAAGAGGAAATACGAGATGCCGCCGTGCCTGGCCACAGCTGGATCGGTGCGCGCGATGCAGATCGCCCAGTGCGCCTGCCTGGCCAGCGACGTCCAGATCTTCTGGCCGCTGATCCGCCAGCCCCCTTCGGCGCGTTCCGCCCGGGTCGACAGGCCCGCCAGATCCGAGCCGGCGCCGGGCTCGCTGAACAGCTGGCACCAGCTGAGCTCGCCGCGAAGGGTTGGTGGCAGGAAACGTTCCCGCTGCGCGCGCGTGCCGTACCGGACCAGCGCCGGTATCACCCACCCGGCGATGAATAGCCCCGGCAGGCGCAGCCGCGCCGCCTTAAGTTCCTCGGCTATGACCACCTGCTCGAGTGGCGTGGCGTCCCGCCCCCACGGGCGGGGCAGATGCGGCATGACCCAGCCACCCGATGCGAGCAGATGGGTTTGCTCCGCAGGCTCGCTTTCGGCTATCGCGCGCAGGTCCGCGCGGATCCGGCCGCGTAGGTCACGCGCGCCGGCTGGCAGGTCGACCTCAAGTATCCGGCGGGTGCCGCCGAGCGCAAGTCCCGCTACTCGTTCCGCCCACGCCCCGGCGGGCCCGAGCAGCGCCCGCAGCGAGAGCGCACGCCGGTAGTAGAGGTGCGCGTCGTGCTCCCACGTGTACCCGATTCCGCCGAGCACCTGGATAGTGTCGTGCGCGCACGACACCGCGGCGTCGAGTGCGATGACGGCCGCGGCGCTCGCCGCAAGTTCCCGCTGCGCGGCCGACGCTCCCTCGTCACAGTGTGCACGGGCGGCATCCCAAACGGCTGCCGCGGCCTGCTCCGCCGCGGTGAGGATCCTCGCGCACCGGTGCTTGACCGCCTGGAACTGGCCGATCGGGCGGCCGAACTGCGTGCGCATCTTCGCGTACTCAGCGGCGGCGTGCACCGACCAGCCGGCGATGCCGCACGCCTCGGCGCCGAACAAGGTTGCCGCGAGACTCGTGACCGTGGTCCGGTTGGTGCCGCCGAGTATCCGGTCGGCGGGCACGCTCACGCCCCAGGCGGCGACCCTGGCCACCGGCCGGGTGAGGTCGAGGCTGTCAAGCTCGCTGATATCGAAGGCAGTGGTGTCGGCCGCCACCCATACTTCGCCCTCATCGGTTCGTACCGGCAGGATCAGCAGGTCGGCCGTGGATCCGCCGAGTACGGGCCAGCAGGAGCCGTCGATGATCAGTCCGCCGCGTCCGTCCGGACCGCCCGTAAGCCCCGCGGCGAGCGCGACCGCGCCGTTACGCGACCCGTCGGCGAGGCCGGCAAGCAGCTTGCCAGGCGCGTCCGCGGCGGTGAGCGCGGCGCTGGCCAGCACGGTGGGCAGGAAGGCGCCTGGAAGGAGGGCACGGCCCAGTTCTTCCAGTGCGACGGCGAGCTCGGGCAGGCCGAACCCCTGGCCCCCGTGATCGGCAGGAACGTGCAGGCCGAGCGCGCCTTGCCCGGCCAGGCTCGGCCCGAGCGACGCACGGTAGTGCGCGGCCCCGCTGTCCGCGCCGTCCGCGGCGGCCCTGCGGACCTCAGGCGGGCAGTGCCGCCCGGCCCAGCCGCTGACGGCTCCGGCAAGCGCCCGATGTTCTTCTGTCAGGCCCAGGGCCATCATCCACCTCGATCACTCGGATCCGACTTCCGCTCCGCCGAACACTTTAGAACGAGATTCGGTTTCCCGGAATGTCGCGTTGCTCCGAGGATCGGACCGCAGCCTGCCCTGCCGTCTCATTCACCGCACGTCTGACAGCTTCACTCAGCTCTGACAGCTGGTGGCCACCCGGCGGCGCCGATCACCAAGATCATGGCGTGCTAGACGCCGGATTTGGGTTCTATGCGCGGCGGAAGGCGTCCGGCGTGATCCCGTAATAGCGGCCGAACCAGCGGGTCAGGTGAGCCTGGCCCGCGAAGCCCACGTCGGCTGCGACACTCGCGGCCCGGTGGCCGCCGGCCAGGAGCCTGCGTGCCGCGCGAAGCCTGAGTTGCCGCTGTGCTCTGTGCCACGCGGGGGCCGGGACGAGAATCAAACAGGATCGCGCCCCCAAATTCGGTTACTACCTGGTAACATAGGACTTGTTACTCACTGGTAGGGTATCCGCCGGACGTCGGAGACGCACTTCATGGGGCATTACAAGAGCAACCTCCGCGACATCGAGTTCAACCTATTCGAGGTCTTTCGCCGTCAGGAAATCCTCGGCGCGGACCCGTTCCCAGAGCTTGATGAAGAGACAGCAAAGCAGATCCTGCATGAGGTGAACAGGCTCGCCACGGGCCCGCTAGCCGACTCCTTCGCCGAAGGTGACCGCCACCCCCCGGTATTCGATCAGGTCACCGGCTACGTGACGATGCCAGAAGCGATCAAGCGATCGTTCCGCACCTTCATGGACGCCGAGTGGTACCTGCTGGATCTGCCGGTCGAGCTCGGCGGCAGCGGCGTGCCGCGCTCACTTGGCTGGGCGGTCGCGGAACTTGTCATGGGCGCGAATCCAGCGGTCTGGATGTACTCGGGCGGCCCGCTATTCGCCTCGGTGCTCTGGGAACTCGGCACCGAAGAGCAGAAGCGTTTCGCGGAACTTGCGATCAAGCACCGCTGGGGCGCGACGATGGTGCTGACCGAGCCGGACGCCGGATCTGACGTGGGGGCGGGTCGCACCACGGCCATCGAGCAGCCGGACGGAACCTGGCACATTGAGGGCGTCAAGCGCTTCATCACCAGCGCCGAGCACGATCTGACCGAGAATATCTTCCATCTGGTGCTCGCGCGCCCCGAGGGACACGGCCCGGGCACCAAGGGCCTGTCGCTCTTCCTCGTCCCGAAGTTCCTTGTGCGCCCGGACGGTTCGCTTGCCGGCCGTAACGGCGTCTACGCCACGAATGTCGAGCGCAAGATGGGGCTGAAGGCATCCGCCACGTGCGAACTCACATTTGGCGCTGGTCACCCGGCGGTCGGCACCCTGGTGGGCGGGGTGCACGACGGCATCAGGCAGATGTTCAAGGTCATCGAGTACGCCCGCATGATGGTCGGAACCAAGGCGATCGCCGCGCTGTCCACCGGCTACCTGAACGCGCTTGAGTACGCAAAGAAGAGGGTGCAGGGCGCGGACCTTGCCCGGTTGACCGACAAGACCGCGGCCCGGGTGACGATCACCCATCATCCGGACGTGCGCCGCATGCTCATGCTGCAGAAGGCGTATTCAGAGGGCCTGCGTGCGCTGGTCCTTTACACGGCGACCTTCCAGGACACGGCGCAGGCCGCCGCTTTGCGCCAGGGCGAGGGCAGCTCCCACGGCGCCTCCGAACCCGCTGACGAGCGTTCCGCGAGGCTGAATGAACTGCTGCTGCCGATCGTTAAGGGCGTCGGATCCGAGCGATCCTACGAGATGCTGACTGTCGCCCTGCAGACTCTTGGTGGATCCGGCTTTCTGCAGGACTACCCGATCGAGCAGTACATCAGGGACGCGAAGATCGACAGCCTTTACGAGGGCACCACGGCGATCCAGGCCATGGACCTGTACTTCCGCAAGATCGTTCGTGACGGTGGCGACACGCTCGGCTACCTCCTCGGCCAGATCAAGGAGTTCGCTGCTGGCGAGGCCGGCAACGGGCGCTTGAAAGCCGAGCGTGCAGCCCTCGCCCGCGCCACAGGCGATGTCGAGGCGATGGTGAAGGCGATGGGCGGCTTCCTCGCCGCCTCGCTTGAGCGGCCGCCCGAGATTTACCGGGTCGGCCTCAACGCCACCCGCCTGCTGATGGCACTTGGCGACCTGCTGATCGGCTGGCTGCTCGCGCGTCAGGCGGAGATCGCGCTTGCCCGCCTTGACGGGGTTGGACTCGATCCAGAGCCGGACTGCTCAGCCGCGGCCAGCTCAGCCGCGGCCAGCTCAGCCGCGGCCAGCTCAGCCGCGGCCAGCTCAAACGTGGCCGGCGCCACCGCGGGTACTACGGGAACGGCAGCCGACCGCGCCTTCTACGAAGGCAAAATCGCCGCCGCCCGATTCTTCGCCGCCACCGTGCTGCCTCGGCTGGCCACCGAACGGCAGATCACCGAGGAGACCACGCTCGACCTCATGGAACTGGCGGAAGACGCGTTCTGACGGCGGTGCCAGGCACCCCCGCGGCCGCGCGCGGCGGACGCCATGCCGCGCTGCGTGATCATGGGCCCGCGCCGGTCCGGTATTGGACCGCGGCGCGGGTGCTGACGATGGGTGTGATGTACTTTTCGACGACCGCGCGGTGGGCTGGGTGATCCCGGTAGGCGAGATAACCGGCGCGGTCGTCGAAGTCGGCGACGACCGCGAAGTCGTAGTTCCCCTCGTTGACGCCGGCGTCCGGGCCCACGTCGTATCCGCGGAATTCGGCGATCAGTTCAGGTAGCTTGCGCAGCTCGGCCGGAACCAGCTGCCGCTGCTCCGGCGTCGCTTCTGGCTTCCAGGTGAACAGCACCACGTGACGGAACATTAACGCTCCCTTCCGTTCGCCAGGTCGTAGCGGGCATGTCTCGCGGATCTTTGGCGGCCCGGATCGGTACCCCAAGGACGACCCGGGTGCCGGACGGCACTGTCGTCGCCGCCGATAGTCCCTGCTATCGGCTCCTCGAGACAAGCAGCGCTTTGCTGATCGCCGCCTGGATCACCGCCCGCATCCACCGAGATCTACGAGACACTCCCTAGAGGCCCAGTTCGCCGAGTTCCCTATGCAGGTCCGCGCGTGGATTGTCCGCTGCAACAGGTAGCGCGCGGGTGCCTCCGCCGCTGCCAGGTTTACCAGTCCCAGCACCGCTGCGCGGACCCGGGCCTTTCCCTTTGCCGGTTCCCTTGCCTGCGTCACTGTTCGGCCCCCGCGCCGCCTTGCCCCCCCTGCTGCGGAAGAGCCAGCCTCCTGCAACGCCGCCGACGAGGCCGCCTAGGTGGTCGATCCAGCTCACGTGGGGGGTACCAGGAATGGCCACGGTCAGCAGGTAGGCGAAAGACAGCGCGAGCACGACGGCGACCAGGGCGTCGACAAGGTTGTGGTCGATCAGGCCGCGGGCGACGACGTAGCCGAAGTAGCCGAATACGAGGCCGCTCGCACCTACCGTGGCGCCATTGCTCTGGAACAACCAGACGGCCAATCCGCTGGTGATGATGATGAGCACGGTCACGCCTATGAATTTCCACACCCCTCGGTATGCGGCGAGGAAGCCGAAGACGAACAAGGGGCCCGAGTTGGCCTCAATGTGGCTCCAGGAGACGTGCAGGAACGGTGCGATGAAGACATCTGGCAGCCGGAGTACGTCGCGCGGGATGATCGCGTAGCTCGTGTCGAACGAGTAGTGACTGGACCAGTTCACTATCTGGAGCACCCAGATCGCAGCGATGAGGCCGACCATGACGAACAGCGCCTTACGCGCCTCTGCCAGGACCACCTCGGCTCGGTCGGGAGGCGGGGCGGATCCGCCGGAGGTACCGGCACCCAGCTGATTGGCCACGGTCAGCTCCCTGCAGACGCCGCTATCAGTACCTGTCTTCGCACGATACCCGCGCCGCGGCCGAGGTTCGACGCCCGCCGCGGCTAAGCGCTAGGCCGGGGGGCCCTTACCCGCTTGGAGGCTGCGCCGTGGGCCAGCTCTTCGGCGGCGGGTGGTGCTCTAGGGCGAACACGACCGTCCTGATGAGCTTGATGGTCTGGTCCAGTTCGGCGATCGCGTCGCCCACCCGCCGCACCGCTTCCTCGTTCTTGATCATCCCGAGCGCCCCGCCCAGCTTCAGGCTGACTGTGAACAGGCGGCGGATTACGAGGTCGTGAAGCTCACGGCCGATCCTGGCACGTTCCTCCGTGAGCAGCCCCTCGGCCGCTTCCGTGGTCTCGCCGGGAGCCCCGGTCTGCGGTGCCGGGCCGCCGGCGGTGCGCCTTCCGCCGCCGGGCTGCGGCACGGAGCGAGTTCCTGCTCTGGACGCGGCATGCACTACCCCCTCGCTGCCCGATTCAGGACCTTCGTCCCTATTTAACCGGGTCATTGGTCCTAAGGTGTCCGTGCCCACCCGCCGACGTGCCAATCATGCGCAAACGCGCATCTGAGGTCTGTGGGTCCGGACGGACCTGCGGGCTTGGTAGGTTCTGGTGGGCGAGCGGGACCTTTGGGCCGGTACTCATGGGTTCTGCGAATCGGGAACCCGCCGGGACCAGCGGGATCTGGTAGGCCGGGCAAAACCTGCAACTTCGGCGGCACCATCCAAGCGGCAACCGCCTCCGGCGGGTCTCCCGCTACGGTCTCCGGCGTGCGGCTGGCGGGGTCAACGAAATCATCGCCGCGCGCGAACGGATCTTCCCCAGCCGGCGGGACTTGCCTGGCCCGCGGCCGGGCGGGCCCGGGCCCTGGCGGGCCCGGGCTGGCTGGCAGCCGCGTGTCGCGCTCGATGCTGGCAGGCCGGAAAGTGGCACGAAAGCCGCTGCAACCCGGCGGTTGATCCGCCCGTCCCGCTCATGATCCGTTCTTGCGTTAACTAGCCGACGGATAGCGCCGGAAAGTTAACGCGGCCGCGGATCATGGCGTGCCTCCGGGCACGACGGCCATTCGGCCCGCGCGAAAAGCTAAACGATCACTGACTTGGAGTGCTCGACGGATCGACGTTGACGTGGCAGACGGTTGCCGTGGCCGCTGCGGCCGGGCCGGGCGCCGGCCGACGTGGCTGCTCCGGCCGGGCCGGGCGCCGGCCGACGTGGCTGCTGCGGCCGGGCCGGGCGGTGGTTGAGGTGGGCGCTGCGGCCGGGCTGGGCGCCGGTCGCCGTGTTTGATTAGGCCGGGCGCCGGTCGCCGTGGCCGCTGCGGCCGGGCCGGGGCGCGGCTGAGCGTATGTGGGGGACGCCAACCGGCGCCCGGTCAAATCAGCCGAAGTGCGGTGCCAGGCTCAAGCCCAGGCAAGCATCCGCAGTGGGTCCTCCAGCATCGCCCCCACGTCGCGGAGCACGGCCGAGCCGAGGTCGCCGTCCACGATCCGGTGGTCGAAAGAGAATGCCAGGGTGCAGACCTTCCGTACGGCAAGCTCACCGTCGTGTACCCACGGCAAGTCCCTGACCTGCCCGAATGCGAGAATCGCCGCCTCGCCGGGCGTGAGGATCGGGGTCCCGGAATCCACTCCGAAAACTCCGACGTTGGTGATCGTGATCGTGCCGCCCAGCAGGTCGGCCAGGGGCGTCTTACCAGCCCGTGCGGTCTCGGCGAGGTCGCCGAGCGCACGGCCAAGCGCGGGAAGTGGTAGCGCGTGCGCGTCCTTGATGTTCGGCACGATGAGACCGCGTCCGGTCGCCGCCGCGATGCCAAGATTCACATAGCGCTTGACCACGATCTCCTGGGTGTTGTCGTCCCAGGAAGAGTTGATCATGGGATTGCGCGCGACCGCCAGCAGCACGGCCTTCGCCACGAAAACCAGCGGGGACACCCGCACGTCCGCGAACTCGGGCAGGCCACGGACGCGCTGCACGGCGTCCATGGTCGCGGTCATGTCGACCTGCAGGAATTCGGTGACGTGCGGAGCCGTGAACGCGCTCGCCACGACCGCCGCTGCCGTGTGCTTGCGCACGCCGCGTATGGCGATCCGCTCCTCGCGTGGGGCGTGCCCGTCGGTCGCGGCGGGAGCGGCGGGCGCTAGCCCCGCAGGCGCCGCGGCGGCGGTCAGGCTCGGCCCGCGGTCATCGGCGGCTCCAGCGGCCGCCTGAATGTCGGCCCGGGTGATGGACCCGCTTGGCCCGCTTCCCGCCACCTTGGCAAGTTCGACCCCGAGTTCCCTGGCGAGCTTCCGCACCGGAGGCTTGGCAAGCACTGCCACCCTGGCGGTCCCGCCAGACGCGCCGGCGCTGGCCGGCCGCGCGGGCATCGTCTCATCCGTGGCTGGCGCCGCGGCATCTGCGGCCGGCGCGGCGGCATCTGCGGCCGGCGCCGCGGCTTCGGTGGCCGGCCACGCGCTGGCAGCGGGGCCGGGGGGCGGACGTCGCAGGGCCTGCCCTGACGCGCCCGCGCCTGGCTTTCGCGGCCTGCGCCTGGTCGTGCCGAGCTTGACCCCATAACCGACGAGCACGGGCTGCCGTTCCTGCTTCGGCGCTGGGCTGCCATGCACGCCAGGTTCGACGGCGCCTTCTGCGGGCGGCGAGGGCACAAGATCCTCAATGGGAGTGCTGGCTCCCGCCTGCTCCGTGACCGACGCGGCCTGCGGCAGCCGTTCAGCATCCGGTCCGGCCGCTGCCGCCTGGCCAGCGTCGCCGGAAATGTCGACCGAGATGATCGGCGTTCCGACGTCCACGGTCTCGCCCTCGCCGACCAGCAGGCCGCTCACCACGCCCTCGAACGGGCAGGGCAGCTCGACTATCGCCTTCGCTGTCTCGATCTCGACGATGGTCTGGTTCACCGTCACCGTGTCGCCGGGTCGCACATGCCATTTCACGATGTCGGCTTCGGTCAGGCCCTCGCCGACGTCAGGCAGCTTGAACTGCTTCAGCTCAGTCATCAGGCACAGGCCTTTCAGTAGCCGAACGTGCGGTCGACGGCGTCAAGAACCCGGTCCAGGTCTGGCAGGTAGTGATCCTCGAGCTTGGACGGCGGGTAAGGCGTGGAAAAGCCGCCGACACGCAGTACCGGCGCTTCCAGATGGTAGAAGCACATCTCGGTGACCCGTGCCGCGACCTCCGCGCCAAGCCCCGCGAAGACCGGCGCCTCGTGCGCCACCACGCACCGGCCGGTCCGCTCGACGGAGGCGCAGACCGTCTCCATGTCGAATGGTGACAGCGACCTCAGATCGATCACTTCGACGCTGCGCCCATCATCCTGCGCGGCAGCCGCCGCCTCCAGGCTCGTCTTGACCATCGGCCCGTACGCGAGCAGCGTGACGTCGGTGCCCGCCGTGAGGATCTTCGCCCGGTGGAGCGGGTGGGCGTCGCCAAGGTCGAGCGACACATCGACTTCAGCGCGGTCCCAGTAGCGCCGTTTGGGCTCGAAGAAGATCACCGGGTCCGCGCTGGCCACCGCCTGCTGGATCATGGTGAAAGCGTCAGCGGGATTGGCGCATGCGACCACGCGCAGCCCGGCGGAATGGGCGAAGTAGGCCTCGGGCGATTCGCTGTGGTGCTCGACCGCGCCGATGCCGCCGCCAAAGGGGATCCGGACCACGACGGGCAGGCTGACATGACCGAGCGAGCGTAGATGCATCCTGGCCAGCTGGCTGACGATCTGGTTGAAGGCGGGGAACACGAAGCCGTCGAACTGGATCTCGCACACCGGCCGGTAGCCGCGCAGCGCGAGGCCGATCGCGGTACCGACGATGCCCGACTCCGCGAGCGGCGTGTCGATGACCCGGCTCTCGCCGAAGTCCTTCTGCAGCCCGTCGGTGACCCGGAACACGCCGCCGAGCTTGCCGACATCCTCACCCATGATGAGGACCTTCTGATCGCGTTCTAGCGCCTTGCGCAGGCCCTCGTTGAGCGCCTTGGCCAGGGTGAGCGTGGTCATCACGCGCCCTCCTCGTCTGCGAACGAGCTCAGGTAGGCGGTGAACTGCTCGCGTTCCGCGGTCAGCAGCGAGTGCGGCTCGGCGTAGACGTTCTCGAATATCTGCACCGGCCTGGGATCGGGCATCGACAAGCACGCCCTCCTGATCTGGGTGCCCAGCTCTGCGGCCTCCTTCTCTATGTCCGCGAAGAACGGGGCCTCCGCCAGCCCGCCGCGGACCAGGTATGCCTTCACCCGCTCGATCGGGTCCTTCAGCTTCCACGCCTCGAGTTCGGCCGCCAGCCGGTAACGGGTGGGGTCATCGGAGGTCGTGTGCGCGCCCATCCGGTACGTGTACGCCTCGATCAGTGTGGGCCCCTGGCCTTCTCTCGCTGCCTGCAACGCGGCGCGCGTGACCGCCAGGCAGGCGAGTACATCGTTGCCGTCCACCCTGACCCCGGGGAAGCCGAATCCGCGTGCGCGCTGGTACAGAGGTATGCGGCTCTGCTTCTCCAGCGGCTCCGAGATTGCCCACTGGTTGTTCTGGCAAAAGAACACAACGGGGGCGTTGAACACCGACGCCCAGATGAACGATTCGTTCACGTCGCCCTGGCTGGTGGCGCCGTCGCCGAAATAAACGATGGCGGCCGCGCCGTCCTCACCGGTTTCGCCGTCGCGCTGAATGCCCATCGCGTAGCCGGTCGCGTGCAGGGTCTGGCTGCCGATCACGATCGAGTACAGCTGGAAGTTGTGCTCGGCAGGGTCCCAGCCGCCGTGGCTGACGCCGCGGAAAAGCTCAAGGAGCTTCATCGGGTCCAGCCCGCGGCACCAGGCCACCCCGTGTTCACGGTAGGTCGGGAATACCATGTCGCGCGGCGTGAGCGCACGGCCAGAACCGATCTGGGCGGCTTCCTGGCCGAGCAGCGACGCCCAGATGCCAAGCTCGCCCTGGCGCTGAAGCGCGACCGCTTCGGTGTCGATCCTGCGCACGAGGACCAGGTCGCGGTATAGCGCGCGGATTTCGTCCACGGAAAGCTCGAGTGGAAAGCGCGGATTTTCGACTCGTTCGCCCTCTGGCGTCAAAAGCTGAACAAGCCCTTGCGCGGCTCCTGTCAGCCCGTCAAGGCCTGCAGGGTGGGGTGCGGCGGCGGCCGCACCGTCCACATCGACGGTCACGTGCCACTCCAATGCATTCTCGGGGCCCGGCCGCGGGATCGCCGCGACGTGGCCGGTCGGCCGCTCCGTGCTCCGTTGTGACGGTTCGCGGAGACAGTTGTGCGGTGCGGCCCTGCGTAGGCTACAGAGGCCATCGTGACAGATATCCCCGTATCCGGGGCAGCCACGCAGGGCCAACGCCGCAGGTTCCCTGCTACGGAACGCCCTGGTCCCACCGCTGGTTCGAGCGCGACGGCAGTACGCTGCGAGCCTTGGCGCGGAGGATGACCAAGGCTGCTGCGGCTGAAGGTGCCACCCGCGGCGCGGCAGTTTGCGCGTGGGGCAGGGCGGCAGTTTGCCCAGGCGGCAGAAAGGACGGGAAGGACATGGAGGACATGTGGCGCGCGTGATCGTCGACGTGATGCTCAAGCCGGAGATCCACGATCCACAGGGGGAGGCCATCGCCAGCGCGGCCGGGCGCCTTGGATTCGGTCAGATCAGCGCGGTCCGGCAGGGCAAGCGTTTCGAAGTCGAGATCGGCGGCCCGGCGGACGAGGCGGCGCTCGCGGAGATCGCCAAGCTGGCCGCCGAGTTGCTCGCCAATCCGGTGATCGAGGAGTTCTCGCTCCGTCCAGAGTGACTATCTTCACAACCCGTGAGGGGCCTTGTGTCCAGAGGGCACCAGAAGTTCACGATTATCAGCGGCGTGTCATGGGAAGCCTTTCACAATGTGACGAGGTTGACTGGAGATAGCGAAGGACGCCGGGGAGGGGGCTAGCCCTGGTGAGACGGACTGAGGAGCTGACCGTGAACGTCAAGTTCTGCCTCGCCTTCCCGTGCGAGGCAGTCAGCGTGCCCGTGATGCGCCGTGTCCTCGGCGACACGTTGCGTAATTTCGGCGTGGTCGATGACTGTATCGATGACATCCTCGTCGCAGTCACCGAGGCGTGCACGAACGTGCTGAGGCACGGGGGGAGCGCACGGCGCTACGAGGTGGTAACCAGCGTTGGCCCGAGCGGCTGCCTGGTAGAAGTTGTCGATTCTGGCCCCGGGTTCGGCGCGCGCGCGACCCAAGCTGCCGCGCGGGCGGATCGGGTGCGCGGCGGCCAGCCGACGCAGCGGGCATCGTCCCGGGCCTCCCGCGGTACAGGTACTGACCGCGCCAAGGCTCCCGCACTCGTTGCAGACGCTCCTGACAGCCGCCGCGGGCGTCGTGAGCCAGCGAAGAAGGCGGCGCTCGCCAAGGATCCGGTTCGCGAGCCTGTGCGCTCCGCGCGGCGCCGCACCGCGCTGGCGACGGCGGAACGCCCGTACCGTCCCGTGCCATCAGCGCCACGGGTGGACGACCGGGTGATTGCCCGGCTGCCAGAGTCGGGGCGAGGGCTGCAGATCATGCGCGCTCTGGTGGACGACGTCACGTTGCAGAGCGGTCCCGGCTGCGGCACGGTGGTGTCGATGCGCAAGCAGGTCGCGTGGCGGCGGGATGCGCCGCTGGCCGGCCTTTCCGGCCGCAAGCTGCGCCACGCGGGCTGACCGCGGCACAGCCGGCTTGGTCTCATGGCCGCCGGCGGCCTTCCGGGCTGGGAGCGAGTCCTATTGATCTTCAGTGGTCATACCGGTGAATATCGCTTATCGGGCGCACCTGCGCGCGACCCGCTGTGCGGGCGGCCGGCCGTCAGGTCCATCCGCAGGCCCAGCCCGCGCGGGGTAGCCTTCGGCTGTGCAGCGGACCGAGAGACCAAGGTCCGGGGTGCGGGTGGGCATTGTCACCTTCCCCGGATCGCTTGACGAAAACGACGCCGCGCGTGCGGTGGCCCGCGCGGGTGGCGAGCCGGTCAGGCTCTGGCACGCCGAGCGTGACCTGCGCGGCGTCGATGCCGTGATCCTGCCCGGCGGCTTCTCCTACGGCGATTACCTGCGCTGCGGCGCGATCGCGCGATTCGCGCCGGTAATGTCCGAATTGGCGCCAGCGGCCGGGGCCGGCCTGCCGGTGCTCGGCATCTGCAACGGCTTCCAGGTCCTCTGTGAGGCGCACCTGCTGCCTGGCGCACTGACCCGCAACGCCGGCCTGCACTTCATCAGCCGGGACCAGCGGCTGCGCATCGAGAGCACCAAGACTGCGTGGACCCACAAGTACACGCCAGGACAGGAGATCGTCGTGCCGCTGAAGAGCGGGGAGGGCCGCTACGTCGCCGACGCCGCGACGCTAACGGACCTGACGGACGGCGGCCGAGTGATTGCCCGTTACCTCGGAACGGACCCGAACGGCTCCGCGGGGGGCATCGCGGGCGTTGCGAACGCCGCTGGAAACGTGGTGGGCCTGATGCCGCACCCGGAGCACGCCATCGACACACTTACCGGCCCGGGTTCCGACGGCCTCGGCTTCTTCGCGGCTGCGGTTTCCTGCGCCACTGCCGGGCTGGTGGACGCGTGACCGGCCAGGCAGGGCGGCAGCGGAAGGCGCCATGGTGAGCGGCCGGGCGGCAGGGGCGGCCCGCACCGGTCATGACACGGTCGAGGATGCGGCGTCTACGGCGGACCGTGCGCAGCCGTACGCCGAGCTGGGCCTGGATGCGGGAGAATACGAGAGGATAGTGGCGATCCTTGGCCGCAGGCCCACCGACGCCGAACTTGCCATCTACTCGGTTATGTGGAGCGAGCACTGCTCCTACAAGTCCTCCAAGGTGCACCTGCGGCGGCTCGCGGCGACGATGCCCCGCAGCGACGCGCTGCTGGCCGGCATGGGCCAGAACGCCGGCGTCGTGGACGTCGGTCACGGTTACGCGGTGACCTTCAAGATCGAATCCCACAACCATCCGTCGTATGTGGAGCCCCACCAGGGAGCGGCCACCGGTGTCGGCGGGATCGTGCGGGACATACTGGCAATGGGCGCCAGGCCGGTCGCCGTGATGGACTCGCTGCGGTTCGGCCGTGCGGACGCGCCAGATACCCGCCGGGTGCTGCCGGGCGTGGTCGGTGGCATCTCCTTCTACGGCAACTGCCTCGGCCTGCCCAACATCGGCGGTGAGCTTGCGTTCGACCGTTGCTACGCGGGGAACCCGCTGGTGAACGCGCTGTGCGTGGGCGTGATGCGGCACCAGGACCTGAAATCAGCTGCCGCCTCCGGGCCGGGCAACAAGGTGATCCTATTCGGCGCGCGTACGGGCCCGGATGGCATCGGCGGCGCCTCGGTGCTCGCCAGCGCCACGTTCGGCGACGCCCAAGGTGGCAGTGCGGCGAAACGCCCAAGCGTCCAGGTCGGCGACCCGTTCATGGAGAAGCTGCTCATCGAATGCTGCCTGGATCTTTTCCAAGCCGGAGTCGTCACGGGCATCCAGGATCTCGGCGCCGCCGGGGTGTCGTGCGCGACGACCGAGCTTGCCGCGGCAGGGACGGGCGGCATGCGGGTCGAATTGGACGCGGTGCCGCTGCGGGATCCGTCGCTGGGCCCAGCCGAGATCTTGATGAGCGAATCACAGGAACGCATGATGGCCGTTACCGAACCGGGCTCCGTGGCCGAGTTCATGCGCATCTGCGCCGCCTGGGACGTGCCAGCGACCGTGATCGGCGAGGTCACCGGCACCGGCAGGCTCGTGATGAGCTGGCACGGTGACGTGGTGGTAGACATCCCGCCAAGCACAGCGGCCGACGAGGGTCCCGTCTACGACCGGCCCGCGCAGCGGCCCGCGAGCCAGGAGGCGCTCATCGCGGACGACGCGGCGGAGCTGCCGAGGCCCAGCGACGGCGCCGGGCTCCGTGACACCCTGCTCGCCCTGCTCGGCAGCCCGGATCTGGCTGCCAAGACGTGGGTAACCCAGCAGTACGACCGCTATGTGCGCGGCAACACGGTGCTCGCGATGCCTGACGACGCGGGCGTGCTGCGGATCGATGAGGAGAGCGGGCTCGGGGTGGCGCTTGCCACCGACGGCAACGCGCGTTACACGAGACTGGACCCGTACGCGGGCGCCCAGCTCGCCCTCGCCGAGGCGTGCAGGAACGTGGCTGCCACCGGCGCGCGGCCACTCGCGGTCACCAACTGCCTCAATTTCGGCTCGCCCGAGGAGCCTGCGGTGATGTGGCAGTTCGCGGAGGCAGTTCGTGGCCTAGCCGACGGCTGCGCGACGCTCGGCATGCCGGTGACTGGCGGCAATGTAAGTTTCTACAACCAGACTGAGGACGCGGCGATCCATCCGACGCCGGTGGTGGGCGTGCTCGGAGTCCACGACGACGTTCGTGACCGGGTGACGATCGGATTCGCCAGCCCTGGCGCGAGGATCGTGCTGCTCGGGGAGACCCGGCCGGAATTCGGCGGCTCGGCCTGGGCGCACGTGGTGCACGGTCATCTGGGCGGCAGCCCGCCGAGGGTGAACCTCATATCGGAGCGTCAGCTTGGCCATACGCTGATGGCCGCGGCGGCTGGCGCCATGGTTGACGCCGCGCACGATCTTTCCGACGGCGGCTTGGCGGTGACACTCGCCGAGTCCTGCCTGCGTGGTGGCCTCGGCTGCCGGATACGGCTGCCCGGCGACCCGTTCGTCTGGCTGTTCAGTGAGTCGGCGGCCCGTGCGGTGGTGGCAGTGCGGCCCGGCCAGGAGCCGGCGTTCGACCAGCTCTGCGCGGACCACGGCGTGCCTGCTATGGTCCTCGGTGCGGTGGGCGGCGACAGCCTTGATGTCGAGGGATGCTTTGCGATTCCGCTGGCCGAGCTGGCCGCCGTGCACGAGCACACCCTCCCCGCCTTGTTCGGCTGACAACGGCGTGGCTAGTGGTCAGTAACACCCGGCGGCCAATGACCGCGCGGTTCAGTAGGCCGACCAGAACTCGATGAGCTGCTGCCAGCCGAACACGCGGCCGCATGGCTGCAAGCCCGCGCGGGTGCCGTCTCGCCAGCCGGTTCCGCTTGCCGTGAGGCACTGGCCAGCGGCTTCGCTGCGCAGTTGCCAGTAGTCCCGGCCGGTGGGGTCCTTGCCCAGATAGGGATGGGTCCAGCGCTGGCTGAGGCGCAGATCGCAGGGCTTCAGCGTGACCTGAGCCGCCGCGCGGGCGCCTGCTCCTCCCGGCTTGCCGACGGCCGCGTTCAGGCAATTACCTTCAGGCACGTAGACAAGCACATAGCTGCCGTCGCTCATCTCGTTGGCCTGCCACTGCTGGCTGGACAGCACGCTGCCGCCGCCGCCGCCCGCGAGGAAGGACAGGCCTGCCCCTGATGGGGCCAGCAGTCGCTGCGTAGTACCGTCCCCAGGGCCAGGGGCGGTGAGCCCGGCGAGTTGCTGGCTGGCCAGGGTCGTGGAGAGCGCGTGGTGGTAGCGCGGCGGGCCGCTGCCGGTCAGCAGGACGGCGACGGCCGTTACCGCAGCGGCGAGTACCGCTAACCCCACGACCGTAGCGAGCGCAATGGATCCGCGAGCAGCGCGCGTCCAGTGCTGTGACACCTGATCTCGGATCGCTCGCCGCTGTCCCGGCATACCGAACGCCTACATACGAAAGGTGTTCACTGGCAAGCCACTACGGGATAAATTACTAATCCGCTGATTGTCCATTGCGGCTGCCGATGCGCGGGCCCGCCCGCCTGGCCGGGCCAGGCCGCGGCCAGGCCGCGGCCAGGCCGCACCCTGCTGCGTCCCACGCAGGCTTGGCAAGATGGCCGGTCGGCCGGCCGCCGCGTGGGTCCGGGCCGTGAGGTAGCTTCCGTTGCGTGCCATCACGAAGCCCGCGTCCCGAGCTTGTGCTCGCCGCGCTGGCCGCTCAACTGGCGGAACTTGGCGATCCGTGCTGCGGCCCCCCTGATCGCGGCCCGCCCGGGCTCGCCGGGCTGCAGTCCGCCTGCGTGGACGCGGTGCTCGCCGCGCTCGGCGCGGGCTTGCGCCCGCAGCCCGGCGCGCTCCGGATCGCGGTGAGATACCTGCTCGACCTGCTCGCGGTGGCCGCTCCCGGGCGGGCGGTCGAGGTGCGCGTGCCGCCGTACGGCGCGGTGCAATGCACAGCGGGCCCAGTGCACACCAGGGGCACGCCGCCTAACGTGGTCGAAACGGACCCGGTGACTTGGCTGCGCCTCGCGACCGGCGGCCTCACCTGGCAGGAGGGGGTCGACGGCGGCGCGATCCGGGCGAGCGGCCCGCGTGCCGACGTGTCTGCGCATCTGCCTGTCCGCCGGTGAGTCACCAGTACACTGTGCGGGTGGCCGAACTCAGTGGCGGTCTGACCAGTGACTTCGCCGACTCTGCCAGTTGTGCCCGCTCTGTCGGCTCTGCCGGCGGTGACAACCCGCCAAGGGATGCCTGCGGAGTGTTCGGCGTCTGGGCTCCGGCCGAAGAGGTAAGCAAACTCACTTACTACGGGCTCTACGCGCTGCAGCATCGTGGCCAGGAGTCCGCCGGCATCGCCGTCAGCGACGGCATCCGTATCGTCGTCTACAAGGACATGGGCCTGGTCGCCCAGGTCTTTGACGAGTCTGTACTCAAAACCTTGCGCGGTCATGTGGCGATCGGCCATTGCAGGTACTCGACCACGGGTTCGTCGGTGTGGGCCAACGCACAGCCGGCCTTCCGGTTCACCGGGACCTCGGGGCTTGCGCTCGGGCACAACGGCAACCTGATCAATACGCGCGAGCTCGCCGCCATGCTGGATGACACGCCCGCGGCGGCCGAGGGTCTCACCGGCACGTCAGACACCGATGTGCTCACCGCGCTCTTCGCTAACCAGCCCGGCTCCATGGCCGATGCCGCGGCGGCGGTGCTGCCGCTGGTGAGAGGGGCCTTCTCGCTCGTTTTCATGGACGAGCAGACCTTGTACGCGGCCCGCGATCCACAGGGATTCCGGCCCCTTGTGCTGGGTCGCCTTGCGCGCGGCTGGGTGGTCGCCAGCGAAACGGCCGCGCTCGACATTGTGGGCGCGGCTTTCGTGCGCGAGGTCGAGCCTGGCGAGCTGCTCGTGATCAACGAGACCGGGGTGAGGTCCCGGCGGTTCGCTCCCGCCGACCCGAAAGGTTGCCTGTTCGAATATGTGTACCTGGCGCGGCCTGACACCGCGATCGCCGGGCGCGGCGTGCACGCGACCCGGCTGGAAATCGGGCGGCGGCTCGCAGGCGAGCATCCAGCGGACGCGGACCTGGTGATCCCGGTTCCAGAATCGGGTACGCCGGCCGCGATCGGTTACGCCGAGGCAAGTGGCATTCCCTATGGGCAGGGCCTGGTCAAGAATTCCTATGTCGGGCGGACCTTCATCGAGCCCAGCCAGACGATCCGCCAGCTCGGGATCAGGCTGAAGCTGAATCCGCTGCGTGACGCGATCACGGGCAAGCGGCTGGTGGTCGTTGACGACTCGATCGTGCGGGGCAACACGCAGCAGGCGATCATCGCGATGCTCCGTGAAGCCGGCGCAACCGAGGTGCACGTGCGTATCTCGAGCCCGCCCGTGTCGTGGCCGTGCTTCTACGGCATCGACTTCGCCAGCCGCGCCGAACTTATTGCCGGGAACCTGGACGTGCCAGGGATTCGGGCGTCGATCGGAGCCGACTCGCTCGGCTACGTGTCGCTCGGCGGGCTCATCGCAGCGACGCGCCTGACCGCGGCCAGGCTCTGCCACGCCTGCTTCGACGGCAAGTACCCGCTTTCTGTGGCCGAGGGCGAGCGGGGCAAGCATGTGCTCGAGGAAGTGCCGTGACGAGCGGGGGGGCCGCAGGCTACACGGCGGCCGGAGTCGACATCGACGCCGCGGACCGCGCGATCGAACTGATGCGGGCGGCCGTGGCGCGTACGGCCCGGCCGGAAGTCGTGGGCGGCATCGGCGGTTTCTCCGGCCTGTTCGACGCCAGCAAGCTCGCAGCTTACCGGCGGCCGCTGCTCGCCACCTCCACCGACGGCGTGGGCACCAAGGTCATGATCGCGCAGCGGCTTGGCCGGTACGACACGATCGGCATCGACCTCGTTGCAATGGTGGCCGATGACCTGGTCGTCTGCGGCGCCGAGCCGCTGTTCATGACGGACTACCTGGTGTTCGGCAAGGTGATCCCTGAACGGGTAGCCACTGTCGTGGGAGGGATCGCGGCAGGCTGCGAGCGGGCGGGCTGCTCGCTAGTTGGCGGGGAGACGGCGGAGCACCCCGGGCATCTGGGGCCCGCTGACTTCGACATCGCGGGTGCGGCCACGGGCGTCGTGGAGGCCGATGAGCTTCTCGGCGCGGGCCGCGTGCGCGTCGGCGACGTCGTGATCGCCATGGCGTCGTCGGGTGTGCACGCTAACGGGTTCTCGCTCGTGCGCGACATCCTCGCGAGGACGGGCATGGACCTGGAGGGCGAGCAGCCCGAACTCGGCCGGACGCTGGGCGCCGAGCTGTGCACCCCGTCGCATATCTACACGCCGGCCTGCCTGGCGCTGGCGCGTTCGTCCCTGGTGCACGCTTTCGCGCACATCACAGGCGGCGGGATCGCCGCGAACATGGCCAGGGTGCTCCCGGCGGACGCGGACGCGGTCATCGACAGGCGAACGTGGCGCCCGCCGCAGGTCTTCCGGCTGCTCGCGGACCGCGGCGCCATCCCCGGCGGCCTGGCGGGCGCGGAGATGGAACGGGTCTTCAACCTCGGCGTCGGGATGACCGCGGTCGTCCCGGCGGCCGTGGTGCCCCGCGTCCTCGGGCTGCTCGCGGCGCAGGGTGTCCGTGCCTGGGTGGCGGGCGAGATCCTGCCCGGCTCGGGTGGCGCACGGCTAACCGGGTCTTATCCCGCCTGACCGGCTCAGCCCGTACCGTCCCTGCGGCTTGGCTCGCCGTCGTCCTCGTCTTCTTCGCCTGCGTAACGGTCGGCGAGATCATCCTCATAGGAGGATTCACGCTCGTCGTCGCGCTGGTCTGAGCCGACAATCTCTGCCCGCAGCCGATCCAGGTCTGTGCCGCCGCTGTTGTACTTCAGCTGACGGGCGACCTTGACCTGCTTGGCCTTGGCTCGGCCGCGCCCCATTGGCTCGACCCCCTCGAACGTCTGGGCCCACGTCAGGGCCCCTGCCTCACTGCTCTTCTGCCGGTAGATGCTTGCGGGCATACCGCGCGACAAACCGACCCGCCGACCCTCCCTCGCCGGAAGGTGGCGCGTGTCGGCTTCCGTACTGCTACAACCGTACCTGCTTTGCGCCGTGCTCGCCTACGCTGTCCCGCCGTCAGGGGGCCATCCTGGCCAAGCGCGCTGGCCGAGACAGGGCGTTAAGCCCCCGGCCACGATCACGATCGCAGCCAGATGCCTCGCAACCGGCCGACTTCCGACATTCTCCGCTCGGCGAGCCTGTCGGCCGCGACCGCAGGCGGAACACCCTCGTCATCGGCGATCGCGAAGACTCTTTTGGTGGTGCCGAATATCTGGCCTGCCTTGGCTCGTGCCCGGTCAAGGTCGAAGCCTTCGAGTTCGTCGGCGACCTGGATCACGCCGCCCGCATTCACCACATAGTCCGGCGCGTACAAGATGCCCTTGTCCGCTAGCAGCTTTTCGATACCCGCGTGGGCCAGCTGGTTGTTCGCGCCGCCGCACACGATCTTCGCGCGCAGTGACGTCACAGTGTCGTCGTCCATCGCGCCGCCGAGGGCGCACGGAGCGTAGATGTCGACCTGCTCGCGGATCAGCTCCGACCGGTCCGCCACCACCGCGACGCCGGGGTGCCTGGCTGCGACCCGATCGAGAGCCTGCTCGCTGACGTCGCAGATGACGACGTCGGCGCCGGCCTTGATCAATTGGTCCACCAGCCGGTGGCCGACCTTGCCCACGCCTTCGACACCGACCCGCCGGCCACGCAGCGCCGTGCTGCCCCAGGCGTGCTCGGCCGCCGCGCGCATACCCTGGAACACGCCGAAGGCGGTGAGCAGCGATGAGTCGCCCGCGCCGCCATGGGGGATGGTGCGGCCGGTGACATAGGGGCACTCGCGGGCGATGACGTCCATGTCCTCGCTGCAGGTCCCGACGTCGCACGCGGTGATGTAGCGGCCGCCCAGCGCTTTGACGTACCGGCCGTAGGCGCGCAGCAGCGCCTCTGATTTGCCGGTAGCCGGATCTCCGATGATGACGGCCTTGCCGCCGCCAAGGTCGAGTCCGGCGAGGGCGTTCTTATAAGCCATCGCCCGGGCGAGATTGAGCGCGTCGGCCAGGGCGTCGTCCTCGGTTCCGTACGGGTAGAACCGGGTGCCGCCCAGTGCCGGACCGAGCGCGGTCGAGTAGATGGCGACGATCGCGTGCAGCCCGCTCTGCACGTCCTGGCAGAAGGTAACCTGCTCGTGTCCCGCGCTGACTTCGGCGCTTGTGCCCTTTTGGGGAGTTGCGAACACGTGTGTCACGGTGGTGACTCTCCTGGTTACGTTCCGCGCCTTCGTTGGCGCGGGTCCGGGTTAAGACTATTCCGTGGCGGCGGCCCGCCTTTTGCGATGACGGCCGCTGGCTGGCTGGTACCGGAGCCTGGTTTGAGGTAGCCAGGCTCTGCCGCGGAGCCCGGGCGGCGGCGAGGGGCCGTCGCGGCACTTGGTGACGATCTCGTTATGCACCGTGCGGCATCCAGAGACCAAGACGTGTCACTATTCGGTCGTGCTGCCTTACGCCGCGTACCTTCGCGTGTATGAGCCGCTGACCGCGTTCGGCGAGCCTGACCGGTCACGCTGGGCCAGTTACGCCGCGTCTGCCGGGCGCCTGCGCCGGGCAAGCGCGATCCAGGCCGAGCATGAACAGGCGATGCGACGGCTCTGCGCGGTACCGCCGATCGTGGCTCCGGCGCGTGAGAGCGAGGACGCCTATGTTCGGCGGGCCGACGGCGTCGTCTACATCTGCCCGTGGCAGACGCGGCTGCGGTCGTGGCTGGCGCTTGGCCGGTTGCGGGCGACGCTGCCGCCGTCGCTGACCGACACCTTCGTGCCCAGGCGGATCGCGGATGTGGCCGCGGCCGATTTCGCGCGCTGGCACTCGCACGCCCCATCGATTCGCACTCATATTCTGACCTCCACCTGGCACGTGCCGCTCGCCTGGTTCGTGCCGTTCGGGCCACCGGAGCGGTGGCTGGTGCTCGGCGGCGGAGCCGGAAGCGATGGGGCCCAGGCCACGGCCGCGGCCACCCGCACGCTCATCTACGTGACGACGATGGCGCAGGCGCGGCGGCGGGTGGCGCGCGCACTCGACGCGGTCCGGCGCGGCCTGTCCCCTGATTCGCATCCCCACCGCGAAGGGCGGCCCGGCGGCGGGCATCACGCCGAGGCCGACGCCGGGGATTCCGGCGGCGATACCGGCCGTCCTTCCGGCGGGGCTCCCACCGATGACACGGCCCCTCCTGGTGCGGTCCCGCACCGGGGCAGGGGGCGGCACGCGGGCGGATCGCGGCCGGGTGACACGACGCGGCACGGGCGTGCGCCCCGGCATGGGGAGAGATCCAGGCACGCGGACACCGGCCGGCCGGCCGCGGATCCCGCCGGGACGCCCCCATCGGCGGCGGCCGGCGAGATCGAGGAAGTCGGGCGCTGGCTGGAGGAGTTCCACCCCCACTCGCTCGTTGAACTCGACTACGGCGGCCTTGTGCACATGCTCGACGATGGGGCACTGCGGGCAGACCAGTCGGTGGCCGAGGTCGCGGCGGCGATCACCGGGCTTGAAACAGGCGAGCTCGAGCTGGCAGTGGCGATGTACCAGCGGCTGCGCGACCGCTGGCGGGCCTTGCAAGCTGCCGAGTCTGCGAGCTAGGGCTGGTGTCCCGTAGAGCTCGGTGGATTGCGGGCGGTGCTCCAGGCGTTCCGTTCGGGTGTCCCTGTTGCTGCCGTGGCCGTGGGCGTCAGGGATTGAGGGTCGCGCGGGGTTCTGAAGGCAGCGCGTGCGCCATCACCGCGGCGTCACTGTTTCGTATCTGCGGGGTCGGTGAGCGCCGTGCGGGTGTTGTGCCAGCGCTGCCCGGTGACCGGTTTCGCACGGACGCGGTCACCGTGGCGGTGCAGCTGCCGGGCTCGGTCATAGCGGGCGCGGGGTGCGCGGCTTCCTTCGGGCACCCCTGGCGGCTCTGGGCCGGGCTGGTACCCGGTGGCCCACTGGGCGCAAGATCTGGCATCCCAGGGACATCCCAGCGGCACCCCAGAGGCCATTGGGCGGCACCTGCGGCAGGTGATCTTGCCGGCGGAACCCACTGCCAACCGCAAAGCAGGTCGCCTCGGGACACCGGGCCACTGATCGGAACAAGCTCACTGCCAGGCCTTTGGTGCCCGACTCGCGGGCTAGCATTTTTCCGAATCTGCCTCGTTGCGACTAAACGTGTCGCTAGAATTACGCACGGTGACAGAGATCAGCGGAGCAACGGGGGCAACCTCACGCAGAAACTTTGCTCTAGGTGGTCGACTCGTCACGTCTGGTGATGGCAATATGGTCTCCGTGGGCCATATCAGGGCATCCACGACAAGCTCCAGGTGGAGCGCAGGTACAGCTAACACGCAGGATCGTAATCCCGGTCCAGGAGGAGAGGCCGCACACATGTCTGCACGCACACCCGAGGCCGAACCGCTGCTCACGCCAGCGGAGGTCGCGACGATGTTCCGCGTGGATCCCAAGACCGTCACGCGGTGGGCCAAGGCTGGCAAGCTGACCTCCATTCGCACGCTCGGGGGTCACCGCCGCTACCGGGAGACCGAGGTTCGCGCGTTGCTTGCGGGTATCCCGCAGCAGCGGTCGGAGTGACGTTCCCGCTTCCGACATCCCGACGTGGGGGGTCGCCGGGCCACGCGCGGTCACGCGTGCGGCCCGGGCGACGAGAGATACATTTGAGAGGGGGGGTCGGCCCCGGCGGCCGTTGTGCCGCATAAGGGGGGTACCGTCTCGGGGAACCCGATTGATGAGGTTCCCAGCAGACGCTGCCGGGGTCGATCCGGCTGAAGTGGCGGCCCAGCCGGTCATCACAGTTCATGCGCGATGCCGTCGCGCGTCGGCGAGCAGTCGTTCGAGCAACGCCGTGATCTGGGCGTCGCGCGTCGCCGCGACCCGTAGTAGCGCGACCAATTGCTCTATCAGCATGCGCTCCAGCGTGACCCGCGGCAGATCGCGGTTTCGCTAGCCAGTCCAGGCCGGCGGCCTCCGCGCACGCGAGCCAGCATCGCAGCGTGACACGAAGAACAGGGTCAGGTACGGCGACGCCGAGGGCCTTGAGGATGCTTTCGAGCACCACCTGCCTGACGCCTTCGATGATCTTACCGATCTTCCCGGCCGGACCCATGGGCCCGGCCACGCCGGTGTGACCGCCCATAAGCGCGACATAGCCGGCGGCGTGGTCCTCGACGTAGCCGAAATATCTAGAAGGTGCCCCCGCGAGCCTGTCGGCGGGAGAACCGTCACCTCCCGGGTCGATCAGCGCAGTGAGTTGTTGTGCCGCGCGGCGCTGGGCCGGCAGGTACAACTCCTGCTTGCTGCCGAAGTAGTGATACACGAGCGCACGCGAGGTGCCGGCCGAGGCGGCGACGTCATCCATGGAAACCTCGGTCGCCGGTCGCGAACCGAGCAGTTCAAGTGCCGCGTTGATGAGTTCGTCCCTGCGCTCGCCGACGGGCAGGCGGCGCCGGGCCGCGGTGGCACCCGCATTGTTGATGTTCTGCTTGCCCCAGCTCTTGCGCGGGTGGGTCAGCGCTTTCCCGTCCCCCCGCTGTTCGTCACGGCCCGAGCCTAAGGGTCAGCAAGTGCTATCGCTGCGGGCTGGAGATCGGCCCTAGTGCAACGGAGGCGCGGTGCGGGCCGGCCTGCTGGGCGGCGCAGTCGAGGCACAGGTTAGCTACGTCTTGTAATTGCGCGTGTACTCAGCGAGCATCGGCACTGTCTGCCATACTGGTCGGCGCGCCCGTCGCTTGGGGGTGGGGAGGCCGCACGGCCGGAACCGCCGAGGCGGCGGCGTATCTGGAATCCGTGCAAGGCCATACGGCGCGATTTAGGGGAGCCGTTCGGCTTGACCGCTGTGGGGGCGGGCTCGCCGGGTTCCCGCTGTGGCGAAGCGCGTCACCGCGTTCCGGGGGGAGGATCAGCAATGGGCGAAACGGAGCCTGTTTCGCGCGCGCAGCGTGCCGCTGCGCGCCTGGAGTCGGCATGGGAGGGCTGGCGGACAAGGCACGGTCTTGGCGGCGTCCTTGCCCAGCCAGTGGCGAGCTACGTGGGCTACGCGCCAGAAGATCCGCAGGGCCGGCCACGCGTCGTCTTTGGCGTGGACGCCGCAGAAGCGGAGCAGTTGGCCGTGCTGCTCGACGGCCTGACCCGCGCCGCTGCGGTGGTGGCGGCGGAGCCTGGCAGCCCCGGTGACGAATCTGGTTCCAGGTCAGGGACCGGCCAGCCAGCAGGTGAGGGCGCGGGCGAGCGCGCCGTCGGGCCTGAACCCGCCACTGATCCGGGCACCGGCAGCTTGGCTGACTTCGCGGACGTGCTGCCTTATGCCGCACCTGCCGTGACACCGGTAGCAGCAGCGGCCGCAGCGGCAGTGCCCGGTCCGG
The DNA here is from genome assembly GCA_963826515.1 of uncultured Actinomycetota bacterium. Taxonomy (GTDB): domain Bacteria; phylum Actinomycetota; class Actinomycetes; order Streptosporangiales; family Streptosporangiaceae; genus DATFVJ01. The sequence goes on along the minus strand of CAWGXI010000016.1, from coordinate 644,985 downwards.
GCGCTGCAGCCGGTGCGACCGGCGTGACCGGCGTGACCAGTACGGCCGGTACGGCCGGTGCGGGCGATGCGGGCGATGCGGGCGATGCGGGCGATGCGGCCAGTGCGGGCCGCCACGCGCCCGGCGAGCTACCGCGCTTGTTGGCCGAGCCAGCCGAGGCGCCACCTGAGAATCCAAAGCGGCCAACTATGGGTAGGCAGCTCCTGTCCCGCCGTAAAGGGGGTATCAGGCCGACCGCGAAGGACGGCGCCGGTGAGCCCGGCCGACCGCGACGGCGATCGGGCACCCAGCGTCGCCGGGGAGGCGGAAACTGACGCTGCCGCCCGCGGCGACGAGCCGGCCAGTCCCGGGGGATCTGGCGCGCCCGCGGCTCGCGCCGTGGCCCGGTCTGCGGCTCCGGCCGCTCGTGCCGCCATTGGCCCGCGGCCTACGGACATTCCGAGCGCGCCCGCACCGTCGATAGCTCCCGAACTCGCCGGCTGGGCGGCGGGCGAACTACCCGGGCAGGCATCGGGACTGGCCGCCCTGGGCACGCCCGAGCAGAAGCCGCGCCCAGGGCCAGGCGTACCGCCGCGGCCGCGCGAACCAGCTGACAACGAGCGTGAGGGCCGGGCCGGTTCGCTGCACTAGCAAGTGTTGTGCGCCGGACGGCTCTTGTGCGCCGGACGGCTCTTGTGCGCCGGACGGCCGGCGTCGTCGCCGACGGTGATCCCGGGGCGTTCTCAGGGGCAACACTGAGACGCTCCGGGATCTCGGTGAACGTGGCTGCCGAGCTAACCTTGCCTGCCACTAGCCGGTTTGACCGGCTCGCGGCCGATGGCTGCAGGTAACATGTCCAGCCGATGCGGAAGACAACCGGCGAGCGGGAATCATCTGACCTGGCGGATGCTGCTGGGGTAACGAGCTATGGCTAGCCGCCGTGGCTCGCCGCTCGCGGGTCCAGGCACGCGCGGCGCGGCGTACGCGACAGCCGCTGCCGGATGTGCCCAGCTGGCCCGGCGCAGGCTCCTGGCCGTGGCGCTGGCCGCCGCGCTGCTCGGGGCCGCCGCCGGCTGCGCTGATGGCAAGGCCGGCGTCGCAGCGCAGATGACATCGCGGCCGAGCCAGCCTGCGGCCGGAGCCGCATCGGCCGCGCCGACCCCGCCGCCGGTTCCGTCGCCAGGCAATTCCCCGAATGTGTCTGCCCGGCCGCGCCGGCTGCCGCTTGCCGGCGACGTGATCCTGCTTGATCCGGGCCATAACGGCGCCAACGCCACGCATCCAGACACCGTCAACCAGCTCGTCAACGTCATCACTGAAGAGAAAGCCTGCGACACGGCTGGCGCGGAAACCGACTCCGGTTATCCCGAGCACGCGTTCAATTTCGACGTCGCCATCCGGCTGGCCAAGCTGCTGCGAAAGGACGGCGCGAAGGTCGTGCTGACCCGGCACAGCGATACTGGTGTGGGCCCTTGCGTCACCCAGCGGGCGGCCATAGGCAACCGGGCACACGCCAGCGCGGCGATCTCGATTCACGCCGACGGCGGGCCCGCCGGCGGATCGGGTTTCGAGGTCATCGAACCGGGCCTGGTACCCGGTTACACCAACAAGATCATCGGCCCGTCCCGCAGGCTCGGCCTGGACATCAGGAACGAGTACCACGCCACTACCGGCGAGCCGTACTCGGATTATGTCGGCATGGCTGGGCTGGACGTCCGCACCGATCTCGGTGGCCTGAACCTGTCCAAGGTGCCCAAGGTTTTCATCGAGTGCGCGAACATGCGCAACAGCATCGACGCGGCGCGCCTGACGAGTGCGGCGTTCCGTCAGCGCGTCGCGGTAGCGATCGCCGCCGGTTTTGCCGCGTTCCTGCATGGACGCTGAGGAGCGCACCGCAGTCCGCGGTGGTGGCAGTTTCCGGCGGCCGTTCTGGATCATTGTCCTTAACGGCTGCCGCGTGCGCGCTGCCAGCCAGAATCGGGTTCATGCGAATAGCTGTCGCGGGTGACGGCCGTGGCGCCGGGCTCATCTGCCGCCTGCACGATGACGGGACCGCTGCTGGCCCGCCCGAGCCGGTGACGAGCCTCGCCAGCGCGGTGGCGGCGCTGGAACGGGAAGCAAGCCCGCGCTGGGTATGGGCGTCGTCGGCAACGATCTACCCGGCCCTGCTCGGCGCGGATGCGCGGGTGGCCTCCTGCCACGATGTGCAGCTCATCGAGGCGGTGCTGCTTGCCCATCAGGGCCGGTTCGGTGAAGAGCCGTCGGTTGAAGCGGCATTGGCGCGGCTCCATGGCCTCGCGCCCGCGCCTGGCCGGCCCGCGCCATCCGCCGCTGGCGCGCAATCGGAGCTGTTTCGAATCGCAGGCGGCGGTTTCGCCGGCGCGCGCGAGGAACTCGACGCGGTCGTCGCGGTCCACGCGGATCAGCTTCGGCGGGTTGCCGCTGCCGCTGATCCGGGCCGGCTGTCGCTGCTCGCAGCTGCTGAGTCAGCGGGTGGCCTCGCCGCGGCGGAGATGACCGCGGCCGGCCTGCCATGGCGCGGCGACACCCACGATGATTTGCTCACCCAGCTACTGGGACCGCGGCCGGCCTCTGGCCTGCGCCCACGCCGGCTCGTTGAGCTTGCCGAGGCGATTCGCGAGGCGCTGCACGGACGGGCAGTCAACCCTGATTCGCCTGCGCAGCTCGTCAAGGCTTTCGCGGCAGAAGGGATAAGCCTCACGTCGACCCGGGCACACGTGCTGCGGACGGTGGACCATCCCGCGGTGCCTTGCTGCTCGAGTACAAGGAACTGGCCAGGCTGCATGCGGCCGATGGCTGGGGCTGGCTTGACACGTGGGTGTCCGGTGGGCGGTTCCGGCCGGAATATGGTATGACGCGAGCCATCAGGCCGAGCGCATAGGCGCGTGAGGCGGCGTTCAGCACGGAATTCGTGCTCGTCAGCAGCCTCAGCAAGGTCAGCTCGTCATGCGCGGGGATCTGGGTCAGTCCCCAATAACCGCCGGGTCCCAGCCTGGTCTGTGTCATCTTGGCCAGGTTGAGGAAGTGCTGGAGGCTGCCCCGGCCGAGCCTGGCCCACAGCGTCGACGCCGTATTGTTGTCGGACCGCGTGATCATCGCGGTCGTGAGGCTGACCTGCGTGGAGGTCAGGTACTTGTGCTGCTCCATCGCCGTGCGCAGGAGTGCGCCGAGAATCGTGACCTTGACCACACTGGCCGAGTCGAAGTGCTGGTTCTGCCTGAGCGCGCACACGACACCCCTTCTCCCGGTCGTTGACGGTCAGCGCCACGGTCGAGGTGCGCATCCGCAGCGCAGCGAGGGTGCCGCGTGTCTGCATCATCCTGATCGTGCGGCGCGAACGCGCCGCATCTACGCAGTCGTTCGGCATCCTGGTCGATCATTGCCGACGTTGTCCAGTGCCGGGGCAGGCCGCCCTGCCACCCGGGAGACGGCCGGTCTGGCATTGAGGTTGTCCCGGGACGCAGGAACCGGCCGAGCGCCGGCCTGACGGAGGCATTGCTGCGGGAACTCGCCGCACGCCTGGTGGCCATGATGTGCGGACCACCCGGCGGCGCGCCCGCCAGCGGCACCGCCGGCCGCAGCGATCAGCCAGTCGCTGCCCGAATGGCGGGTGGTCCGCGAGACTGATCGAGGAGCCGTGCGGCAGTGAGGAGGGTTATCGTGCCGAGGGCCTGGCAGGCCAGCCTGTTGCGAGAGCGCTCAGGCGATCAGCGCGTCACCAGCATCGAACTCTTCTTCGACCTCGTCTACGTGTTCGCGGTCACCCAGCTTTCGCATCACCTGCTCGCCAACCCCACAGTGGAAGGCGCTCTGGAAACCGCGTTGTTGCTGGTACTTGTGTGGCTGGCATGGGTCTACACCACGTGGGTGACGAACTGGCTGGATCCCGAGCGGATCGTGGTCAGGCTGATGCTGGTCGCGCTCATGCTGGTCAGCCTGGTCATGTCCGCCGCGTTGCCAGCAGCGTTCACGACGCGAGGTCTCGCGGTGGGTGGCGCCTACGCGACGATGCAGGTTGGCCGGAGCGCCTTCGTGGTGGTGGCCCTGAGCGGGCAACGCCTGCAGCGGAACTTCGAGCGGATCCTTGCCTGGTGCCTGCTGAGCGGAGCGCTGGCCGTCGCGGGCGGGATCGCCCACGGCCACACGCGCGAACTGCTCTGGCTGCTCGCCGCTGGCGTCGACCTGCTCGGCGGCGCGGCTGGCTTCTACACGCCCGGGCTGGGCAGGTCCGCGACCAGTGAGTGGACAATCGAGGGCGGTCACTTTGCCGAAAGGTGCCAGGGATTCGTGATCATCGCGCTGGGCGAGTCAATCGTCGTGATCGGCGCTGCCCTGTCACAGTTGCCCTCGGTCACGCCGGCGGTGGTCGCCGCGTTCGCCGCCGCGTTCGCCGGCAGCGTGGCCTCGTGGTGGGTCTACTTTGACCGCAGCGCCGATGAGGCTGCGCGCGTCATTGCCGCATCGGCGGACCCCGGCCGGCTGGGCCGGTCGGCCTATCACTCCATCCACCCGGTCATGGTCGCGGGAATCATCGTCAGCGCCGCGGCCGACCAGAAGGTGCTCTCCCACCCCGCTGGCCTTCCGGGCCGCGCCGGCAATCTGGATGGTCCTCGGAGGCGCGGCACTTTTTCTCGCCGGACATGCGGCATTCAAGGCCATCGTCTGGCGCGTCACACCCTGGTCCCGGCTGGCGGCGATCGCGCTGCTCGCGTTGCTCGCAATACCTGCGCCGTACCTGCCAGGGGCGGCGCTTGCGGCATGCGCGGCCGCGGTTGTCGTGACTGTCGCTATCGCCGACCGGCTTCAGGGCGCCGCGTCACCGGGCGTGCCCGCGGCCCAGGAGTGACGCGATCATCGTTGCCGGCGGTTGCCGGGCGGTGGGCTGAAACAAGGCGTGCCTGGCACCCGCCTCCACGCGGCAAACGATGGCCATAAGTATTACGGTCGCCTGCGCGCGGCGCTCGGTTCGGGTGCTCGGGTCTAGGCTCGCTTTGCGCCAGGCGGATGAGTGATCAGCGAGACCCGCATGTCAGACGAGGCCTTATGCTCGACCTTCACCACGTCTGGCAGGAGCTTGAGGAACTCCCGGAAGCTCTTGCGGCCGTAGTTGCGCTCGTCGAATGACGGGTCGAGTGCGAGCATCTTGCTCTTTAGCCAGGCTCCGGTGGCGGACGTGTCTGGAGACTCCTCAAGCGCGGCAACGACCAGCCGCTGGGCGTCGGCGATGTCGAACTTGGTGCCCAGCTCGGCCCGTACCGTGGGGTCAACCGCCCCTACGAGCGTCCCCCAGTACTTGTACTCCGAGCAGACGGCCACCAGCCGCGTGCTGGCTGAAGCTTCTGTGCCGACCCCGACAACCTTCTTGCCGAAGCTACGCAGCCGCTGCACCAGCGGCGTGTAGTCCCCGTCGCCTGCGACCAGGATGAAGGTCGCGACCTCCGGACGGGTGAATAGTGCCTCCATTGCGTCGGCCGTCAGCAGGATGTCGGCCGCGTTTTTCTGCTGGACCCCGAACCTGGTCACCTGAATCATCTCGATGCCGTTCAGCGCCAGATCCTGCTGGCGGGAGCCATACTGGGGCCGCGTCCAGTCCGCGTAGGCGCGGCGGATGGCGGCGTTGCCATAGTCGCGGCACAGCAGCTCGAGCGCCTTATAGGGCACCGGGTTGTCCCCTGGCAGTACAGCAGCTCCGATCACCAGATTCTCGAAATCCAGGTACAACGCCACCTGATCCATGACCGGCTCCCGCCTCGGCTTTCTTGCCTGCCAACCGCCTATTCAACTCTGGCCGCGGTACCCAGCATGCGGAACAGCCCGGCCATCGGCGACGCCGGCCCGGCGTGATCCGGCTAGCCGCGGGGCCACTATCGCGCTCAGCCAGGAGAAGGCGACCTGCTGCCACAGCCGTTGGCCCATCTCCTCGCAATGCCCTCCGCCGCCCTCTGCCGCCGTGAACCCGTGGTACTGCTTCTCACAGGTGAGCGCGTCAAACAGGACGCTGGAACGGAAAGTAAGGCATGGCCTTTCGGGAGGCGTCGCGCTGTCGCTCGTAACCGGACCTCATGCGATCGTCCGCGAGATCGTGGCGGAGGAAAAAGTATGCCTGTCGGCAGCATTCAGCCGATCGCAGGTAGCCACGCGCGGCGAACTGGTGGTGTCCTCGGGCTGCTGCGTCGTCCGCAGCGGCCAATGCCACCCTGGCGGTGTGACCCCATTCCTCATACCACTGCGCGTAGTTAACGGGCGCCATCCGGCCGGCGGTGGCCATGGCCTCCCCGAGATCGGCAGAATCGGCATGCGCCCCGATCAGCGTGCGCTGGAGCTGAGCAGCCATGTCCGCATCTTCATGCAGCATTGCCACCGGCTATCCTCCAAGCTTCGTGTTGCCGTACCTTGCCTGCAGCTTCAGTGTTCAGCGAGGGAACACGGCCCCCCCTTTGTGCCGTACCCGTGATGGCTTCGGTCCAAGATGACGTGGCCGCCCCTGATCAATTCCTCGGGACTCCCCGGCGCGCACGTTGAGCTGGGCAGTGGACTCAGCGCGGCAGCGCGCTGGGGCGATGCGGCGACTCCGCCACGCAGAGTAGCCACTTTTCAAGCCTGACCGGGCTGCGCGCGCCGAAGCCCAGCCAATCGGGACAGTACGTCACGCTTGTCCTGAGCGAGGTGCGTTACGCGCCGCCGCCCGCTGCGGTCACGAAAACGGCCCAGTCTTGACGAGCTTGCGCGCGGTCTGCTCATCGGTCGGGCCTTCGCCGAACGACGGGCACAGCTGGGCGACCCCGCAAGCGCCGCATGCGGGCCTGCGAGCGTGACAGACACGGCGGCCGTGCCAGATCAGCCGGTGGGAGGCCGCGGTCCACTCCCGCCGGGGCAGGAGCGCGCCGACGTCGTGTTCGATCTTGTCTGGGTTGGCCTGCGCCGTCCAGCCAAACCGCCGCGCCAGCCGGGCGAAATGGGTGTCCACGGCGAGGCTTGCCTTGCCGAACGCGTCGCCGAGCACAACATTGGCGGTCTTGCGGCCGACACCTGGCAAGGTTACGAGCTCCTCCAGCGTGCCAGGCACCTCCCCGCCGAAGCGGCCGCACAACGCCTGGCCGAGGGCGATGAGAGTTTTCGCCTTGGCGCGGAAGAATCCCGTCGGCCGGATCAGCTTCTCAAGTTCCGCACGTTCCGCGGCGGCGTAGTCAGCTGCGGTCCGGCACCTGGTGAACAGCACCGGCGTCACCGCGTTGACCCGCCGGTCCGTGGTCTGGGCGGACAGAATCGTCGCCACCAGCAGCTCGAGCGCAGACGTGAAGTTCAGCTCGATATGCGCATCCGGGTACAGCCGGGCCAGCTCACGGTTGATCCGGCGCGCTCGGCGCACCAGCGCGGTGCGCGACGGGGCAGCCTTGGCCACCGCCTAAGCTTAAACGCGTCCGTTCTCCGGCGGCGGGCCTGAAACGGATGGCACAGCACTAAGGTCATCATGTCAGCCGGGCCGCTCGGTCCATGTCGCCGCCGCCGATCTGGCGGCCGCCGCGATCAGGGCAGCCAGCCCTGCCCTGGCGAAGATGCTCGTGCGGATGAACACCGACTTCCGGGACAACGCGCCGCTCACCGCGGCTGTGCTGGGAGCCCGGCTGGCCCGGTGTCACGCCGCGGCAGCCGTTATGGATAAAATCTCGGCCCGAACGGCTCGCGCGCGGTGACGCGGCAAATGGAGGCTGGCTCAGGGCGCCGAATCGAGCCATTCCCCCAACGTGGGGCCAGCGAGGATGGCGGCTGGGCCGGGAAGCAGGGCGACCGCTTGCGACCTCAACGACTTAGCTCACTGCCCGGATCGGTCCCGTCGGCTTCCGGTCACTTTTTACGGTGGCAGGGGAGGTTGGGGCTTCGGTCATGGGCCTTGTGGTGGGATGCTGTCGGTCATGACAGCGCAGGCCGCCAGCACCAGAACGCTCAGCGACACCGACTTTGCGGTTGCGATCGATGATCGCTACTTCGAGGACTACACACCGGGCGCTGTGTATGAATACGGTCGCATTGTCGTGACGACGGAGGAGATCGTTCAATTCGCGAAGCGGTTCGACCCGCAGCCGATCCACACCGACCCCGGCTTCGCAGCCAACGGCCCCTTCAGCGGTCTCATCGCCAGCGGCTGGCACTCCGCGGGCATCCTCATGCGCATGTTCGCCGACCACTACCTGTCGCGAGTGGCCAGCCTCGCCTCCCCGGGCATTGATGAGTTGCGCTGGCCGGCACCGGTGCGGCCGGGCGATGCGCTGCGCCTGCAGACGGCCATCGTCGAGGCGCGCCTGTCGCGATCGAAATCCGATCGCGGTCTCATCCGTACCAAAGCCAAACTGATCAACCAAGATGATCAGATCGTGTTACACCTGACGGCGATGAATATCCTCCGCTGCCGCGTAGCCGGCGACAACTGACACCGGACTGCGGCGTCGAGGTGAAAATGCCGGCGGGCCGGTCCTACCGCGATGTAGCGGAGCGGCGGCGCTATGGCACAACGGCCGCGGCCTGCGGCGCTGGGCGGCGGGCCTCAGCACCAGCAACTCCGTGCGCGTACGCGCACCTATCCTGACGACAGCAGCCGCCTTCGGTTTTGTTGCTTACAACGCATGATCGTGAGGCTCGCTGCCTCCTGTCGGGCCAGCGCCGAAGCAGCGGCATCCGGTGTGCGATCGATGATGTCGGCGATGATCTCCGAAGCGCGGCGCGGGAGGCCCGAAGCGGCCAGCTATTCCACAAACCCTTCCGCCACCGGCCTGCAGAGAACCATGTATCCGCTGGTTGGTGGGGCGCCAGGGGATCGAACCCTGAACCCACGGGTTAAAAGAAGCCCGCTCCGCCGCCCCAACGGCCCTACGTGCACTGATAGCCCGCTGAACTGCTCTCAATGCCCCCATCGCACAGGATTGCCAGAGCAGTCATTCCACGACTCATTCCACGATCGTTCGCCCGCCAGCGAGGCTTTCGGTTACTCAGCGCAATAGTGCGAGGCTCAGCCGACCTCAGTGGTGGCGATTGAGCCGAGCGGCAGGAGGCCCGTTGCGCCCAGTTTTCTATTCAGCCGGGAAGGCCCGCGTGGCGGCGCACGGTGGCGGCGAGCCTGTCGGGGTCTGCGGCCGTCAGTGTCAGGCCCGGGTGGCGGATCAGGCCGAGCGGGTCGATGCCGCGCACCGGTTCCCGCAGTAGCAGGCAGACCCCGCGGGCGGTGGTGGAGCCGAAGGTCAGGCCGTGGTCGGCCAGGGACAGCCGCGGGCCGATCGCGCGGTGCCAGCGGTAGGGGCCGGTGAGGCGCACCGCTCGCACGTTCGCCGGTGTGGTGCGGCAGGCCCACGGCCCGAAACAGGCCACCAGACGGTCGGCGGCGACGGTGATGTGCGCCGTCGCCGGGGTCACCCCGAGCGCGGCCAGTGGCAGCCGGAACCGGGGGTCGAAGGCCATCTCGAAGTGCTCGGCCTCCGGCCCGGCCGGTCCTGGGGCGGCGGCCGGCTCCAGTGCGGTGGCCAGCGCGGTGTCGAGGGCGGCGGCCGTGGCCGGGTCGAAGCCGCCAGATCCGCGCCAGGCGACCCGGCCGGCCCGGTCCACCAGGCACAGCCAGATCGTGTTGCGGTCATCGATGCCCAGCGGAGCGGTCACCCGGCGGACGTCGGTGTACACCGTCAGGGTCCGCCGCCGCACCGCTTCGTCGCGGATCGCTGCCGCCATGCCGCCGTGGATGGCCGCCCGGGCGGGTTGCCACTGCAGCCCGATCGCCGGCAGCTCAACGAACCGGAGCCCGGGGTCGGTGGCCGCCCGCCGTTCCAGCCAGGGCACCCACGAGTCGACCAGGCCCTGCTGCTCACGCCGGAAGGCGATGAGGACGACGTTGCGCTCACCGGGCAGGCCGGCCGGCAGCGCTACTTTGCGTCCGCCGAGGTCAAGCGCCGCCAGCTGCGGAAACGACACCCCGATCATCATCTGAGGGTACGCCGGGACGCCGGCCGGTGGAGTCCGGCGCCGGTGCGGGCGCGCGGGCGGCGATCCGGTCACCAGCCACGTTCCAGCAAAAGCTGGTGGACGTCGAGGTAGCCGGCCCGGAAACCGGCTTCGGAGTAGGTGAGGTAGAGGTTCCACATGCGCTGGAAGGTGGGGCCGAACCCGAGCTGCGTGACGGCGCCGGCGGCGGCCAGGAACCGCTTCCGCCATTCGGCCAGGGTGCGGGCGTAATGCTGGCCCATGGGGAAGTCCGCCGTCACGCGCAGGCTGGTGTGGCCGCGCAGGACGTCGGTCATCGCCTGCAGGGAGGGGATCTGCCCGCCCGGGAAGATGTACTTGTGAATCCAGGTGTGGCCGCCGCGGGTGGCGAGCATGCGGTCATGCGGCATGGTGATCGCCTGCAGCCCGGCCCGGCCCCCTGGGGACAGCAGCCGATCGATGGTGGAGAAGTAGGTGGGCCAATGCCGCTCGCCAACCGCCTCGATCATCTCCACGCTCAGGACCACGTCATAGCGCCCCGTGGCCTGGCGGTAGTCGCGCAGTTGCACGTCTACCCGGTCGGCGACGCCGCCGGCGGCGGCGCGCCGCCTGGCGGTCGCCCATTGTGAGGGTGAGATGGTGAGGGTGGTCACCTGGGCGCCGCGGGCGGCGGCGCGGATGGCTAGTTCTCCCCACCCGGTGCCGATCTCCAGCACGGTGGTGCCGGGCCCGGTCCGGGTGTGATCGAGCAGCGTGTCGATCTTGCGGCGCTGCGCGTCGGCGAGGGTGTCGCCGGGGGCGAACAGGCCGCTGGAGTAGGTCATGGTGGGGTCGAGGAAGAGGGCGAAGAGGTCATCGGACAGGTCGTAGTGCCGTTCGATGTTGCGCCGCGCGCCCTCGATGGTGGCGTCCTCGGCGGCTCGTTCCCGTGGGACATACCAGCGGCGCAGCGCCTGCAACGGCGCCGGCACGAGCGTGGTCACGTGCTGTGCGAAGACGGTGAACAGGCCGGCCAGGTCGTCGCTGTCCCAATCCCCGGCCATATAGCTCTCGGCGAGGCCCGCCGTTCCGGAGCCGAGGCGCCGGTAGAAGGCATCCTCGTCGCGGATCACCAGCACCGGGGATCCCGGGCCGCCGCCGGACGTGCTGCCGTCCGGGATCTGGATCCGGATCGGCAGCCGGGTGGCGGCTCGGCGCAGGAGCGCCCGGGCCACCAGTGCCCGGGCCCCGCTGGCGGCGCCGCCCGGGACGGCCGGGACAGCCGGCTGCGAGCCCGGGACGGGCGCGCCGGGCAGCCCGCCCGGCGCGCCCGGCGATGGGCGTGGTGAGGAAACGGTCGCGGTCGTCATTGGTTGCCTTCCTTTGGACGATGGAATGGCCGGGCGAAAACCGGCGGGCGGCGGGGGACCCGCGCCGCACATAGGTTCAGGTTTGTGTCTTCTGGTGGGGCATCTGCCAGAGAAGCTCGGCGTTGGCTCATGCCCGGCCGGACCCGGTTGGTCAGAGTTTGTTCAGCGCTTTGTGCATGCCGGTCTCCGCTTCGGTGCCTAGTCGCGCGAAGGCGGGCCTGAGCAACGGGGCGAGGAGACGGGCCGGGCCCTTGAAGGTGAACTCGGCTGTGTAGGTCACCTCGCTGCCGGCATCGACGCTGCGAAAGCTCATGGTGTCGACGGCGATGACGGTCTTGTTCTCCCCGCGAAGCCGAATGAGCTCACCGGGAACGAACTCACGCACTACGTATGTCAGCTGGGTCTGCCGGCCGAGGAACGTGGAGGTGTTGAGGTAGGTGGTGCCGACGCCTCCGTCGCCATTGTCGTGGTTCACGGTGACCACGGTGCCCGGGTCCCACTCGGTCGTCGTGGTGAAGTCGGAGAGGTAGTCGAACACGGCGTCCAGCGGCTTGTCGACGACGACGGTCTTCTGCAATCTCATGGCGTCCTTCGGTTCTCCTTGGTCTTGGGTGAAGTGGTCGGGCCGGGCGCGGGTCAGGCGAGTGAGGTGCGAGCCCACAAAGCCGTCCAGGCGCGGGCGGGGACGAGGCGCGCGGTCTTCATCAGCAGGGCCATCGGGGTGGGAAAGACGATCTCGGTGCGCTCGCGTTCGAGGCCTTCGCAGATGGATCGTGCGGCCCGGTCGGCATCGATGATGAAGGGCATGGGGAAGGGGTTGCCGGCCGTGAGGTCGGTGCGGACGAAGCCGGGGCAGATCGTCGTCACGTGCACCCCGGTCCGGGCGATGTGGACGCGCAGGGACTCGAGCAGGTTGATCTGTGCCGCCTTTGTCGCGCCGTAGGCTTCGGAGCCGGCCAGCCCGCGGTAACCGGCCACGGACGCGATGCCAGCGATGACGCCGTGGTGCCGCTGCAGCATGCCGGGCAGCACGGCCGCGATGGAGTTGCTCATCCCGGCGAGGTTGACCCGGATGTGCTGGTCGAAGACCTCGATGTCCCAGTCCGCCGGGTCCATCTGCTTCCAGTAGCCGGCGGACAGCACGGCGAGGTCGATGGGTCCGAGCTGTTCATGCACTCGCGCGGCGGCGGCCACAACCGACGCAGCGTCGGTGACGTCGAGTGGCACGACGAGCATGTGCCCTCCCGACACCTCCCGAAGCTGCTCGTCGCGGCGAGCCGAGATCGCGACGGTGCCGCCACGGGATGCGAGCTCCCGGGCGACCGCTGCGCCGATACCGCTTGATGCGCCGACGACCCAGGCGACCTTGCCGTTCAGCTCCACACCGGCTCCCGGGTCATCTCGAGTGGCTCACGGCGAGGTAACCGCTGCGGAAGCCCGCCTCGGAGTGTGCGAGGTAGAACTCCCACCTCCGCCGGAAGGTCTCGGGTGAGCTGACGGAGGTCGATACGGTCATGGTCAGACCCCTTCCTGCCGGGTGTGGTGTGGGTGAGCGCGGACGGGCAGGCCACGAAGCCAGAGCCAGATGCCGTGCACCCGGATCAGGGCCGAGACCCGCTGGGTCATGAGGGGCTGGCGGATGAGCCGGCGGGCCAGGTTCCGGCTGGTGGCGGGCTCGGGCAGGCCCTGGAAGGTCGCCGAGAACGCGACGGCGCCCTGGCGTCGCAGCGTCACGGTCGTGGCGACCAGGTCCGGCCGCAGGGTGAACCGCAGTTCGTAGGTGCCGCTGACGTCGAAGAACGGGGAGACATAGAAGGCCTTGCCGGTCACGGCGACCTCGGCCTCGTCCGGCCGCAGCAGGTAGGCGTGCCGCTCGCCGTAGGTGTTGTGGACCTCTGCGACGACACACACGAGGGCGCCGTCGCAGTCGTAGCACCAGAAGACCGACAGTGGGTCGAACACGTGGCCCAGGACCCGGGCGCCGGCCAGCATGAGCACCCGTCCCCGGTCACCGAGCCGGATGCCGCCCCGCGCCAGGTAGTTCTCGATGTTGCGCTTGATCGGCAGGCGGGGGTCGCCGAGGTGGTCAGCGCTGCTGAAGTGCGCGAACGCCCTGAGGTACCAGGGCTGGCGGGGGAGCGAGTCCAGGTCGACCAGCCACTGGTAGACCCGGTGGCGAAAAGCGTGCCGGACCGGTCCGGGGCGCCGGTGCGTGACCTGGCCGACGACCAGGGCTGGCAGCCGGGGAACCTGCGGGCGGGCGGCCGCGGAGGCCGGCGTGAGGAGCGAGGCCGTGCTCACCAGGCCACCCCGAAGTGCCGGGCGGCCTCGACACCGGAGCGGCACCCGTCCTCATGGAATCCCCAGCCATGATAGGCGCCGGCGTACACGGTGCGGTCGGTGGCCAGGCTGGCAAGCCGTGGCTGCGCGTGGACCGCTTCCGGGGTGTAGATCGGGTGCTCGTACTCCATCGTCGCCACGATGGACTCCGGGTCGAGGCGTTCGCGGTCGTTGAGCGTGACGAGGAAGTCCTGGGCGCCGCGGTGTCCTTGGAGCCGGTTCATCCAGTAGCTCACCACGGCGGGCTGGCCGGGCCGGTGGCAGGACGTCATCCGGTAGTTCCAGCAGGCCCGGGCCTGTTCGGCGTCCGGCAGGAGCGAGCTGTCGGTGTGCAGCACGGTGACGTTGCGCGAGTAGCCGAACTCCTTGAGGGTGGTGACCTCCGCGTCGCCCGGGTCGGCGAGCAGGCCGAGGGCCTGGTCGGCGTGGGTCGCGATGACGACGCGGTCGACGCGGGTGACCTGCCCGGTGACGTCCCGGATCTGGACGCAGTCCTCGCGCCGGGTGACGTCGGTGACGGCATGGGCCGCGCGCACGTCCTGGAGCAGCCCGGCGAGCCGTTCGACGTAGATCCGTGACCCGCCGGTCACGGTGTACCACTGGGGTGACCCGCCGACCTGGAGCAGGCCGTGATGGTCGAGGAACCGGAAGAGGTAGCGCGCCGGGTAGACCAGCGTCGTCTCCCGCCCGGCGGACCACACGCACGAGACGACTGGAACGGCGTAGTGGGCGATGAAGTAGCCGCTGAACCCCTCCCGCTGCAGGAACTCGCCGTAGGTCGTCAGGTTCTCGTCATCGGTCGTGCGCAGGAAGGCCAAGGCACGCCGGTGGAACCGCTTAACCTGCCACAGCATCCGGAGGAACCGGGGGTCGATGAGGCGGCGTGGCTGGGCGAACACGCCCCGCAGCCCGCGGCCGCCGGCATACTCCAGCCCGCACCCCTCGCAGCGGACGCTCATGCTCATCTCGGTGGGACGCACCTGCACGTCCAGCTCGCCGAAGAGCTTGCGCAGCCAGGGGTAGGTCTCGTCGTTGTGGACGATGAACCCGCTGTCGACAGCGTGCTGCCGGCCATCGGAATCCGTGACGCCGTGGGTGTGCGCGTGGCCACCGAGCCGCTCCTCCGCTTCGAAGAGGGTGACGTCGTGGGTGCGGGAGAGCAGGTAGGCCGCGGTGAGCCCGGAGACCCCTGCGCCGATCACGGCAACGGACGGCCGCCGTGCGTCCGCCGCTGTGCCGTTCTCCTGGGAGTCGGAGCCGATGGCGGTTGCCGGGCCGATGGCGTGGGAGCCCATGATGTTCAGCTTCCGTCTAGGGTTTGTCTAGGCATGACGGTAGCTTTCGCGGCCAGTCTTGTCAAACGTCTGTCGAAGTACTGTAGAGTGTTGGCATGGACACTCCCGAAGGCCCGCCGGTGCTGCGCATCGGTGAGCTGAGCCGGCGCCTCGGCGTGAGCGACCACGTGCTGCGGGCGTGGGAGAGCCGCTACGGCCTCCTTCAGCCGGTGCGCTCAGCGGGCGGCTTCCGTTTGTACTCCGATGCGGACGCGCTGCGGGTCCGCCGGATGCAGGCCCACCTCGCGCACGGGCTGTCGGCCGCCGAGGCGGCGCGAGCGGTGCTCGGGGAGGACAGCGGGGCCGGGGCGGACCCCGGCCGGGCCGCCGGGCCGCGCCGCGCCGCGACGGCGGCGGGTGAGCTGTCCGGAGCCCTCCGTCAGGCCCTCGACGCCTTCGACGAGCCAGCCGCACAGACAGTCCTTGACCGGCTTGTGTCCGATCTTTCCCTGACGGCAGTGCTCCGCGACGTTGTGCTGCCCTACCTCACCGAACTCGGGGAGCGCTGGGAGCGTGGCACGGCCAGCGTCGCCCAGGAGCACTTCGCCAGCAACATCATCCGCGGGCGGCTCGCTGGGCTGGCCCGGGGCTGGGGGAACGGGCACGGCCCCCGCGCCGTCCTCGCCTGCCCCCCCGGGGAGCTTCATGACCTGGCGCTGATGGTCTTCGCCATCGTGCTCAACCGCAACGGGTGGCGGATCGACTATCTCGGGATGAGCACCCCGGTCGAGGAACTGGCGCGGACGGTCGGCGCGAGGCGCCCGGACCTCGTCGTCCTGGCCGCGACCCTGCCGGAGAACCTCGAGCCCTTCGCTGCACAGCTCACCGCGCTCGCCCAGCGTGCTCCGCTCGCCCTGGCAGGAGCCGGCGCCACGGCGGAGATCGCCGCCGCCGTGGGGGCACGGCTGCTGACCGGCGACCCGGTGACCGAGGCCGAGAACGTTGGGTGGCCGCGGTGAAGGTGCTCGTGGGCGGCGCCTCCGGCTTCGTGGGCAGCCGGCTGTGCGCGGCACTGGCCGGGACCGGTCACGACGTGGTCGCGATGACACGCCACCCCGGCTCCTACGACGGTGCGGGTTCGCCCGCCTACGGTGACGTGCACGACCCGGCCAGCTTGAGCAGGGCTCTGGCCGGCTGCCAGGCGGCCTACTATCTCGTGCACTCGCTCGGCGATGCGGACTTCCGGCGCAAGGATGCCGCCGCCGCCGAAGCGTTCGGCCAGGCGGCGGCGCGGGCCGGCCTGGCTCGCATCATCTACCTCGGCGGGCTCGGCGACGACGCCGACGCCCTGTCGGCACACCTGCGCAGCCGCCGCGAGGTCGAGAAGCTGCTCGGGTCCGGCGGCGTTCCGGTGACCGTTCTGCGCGCCGGAATCATCGTCGGGCACGGCGGCATCTCGTGGGAGCTGACCAGACAACTCGTGGAGCACCTGCCGGTAATGGTCACACCTAAGTGGGTCGGCACCCGCACCCAGCCCATCGCCGTCGACGACGCCGTGCGGTACCTCCTCGGCGTGCTGGCGCTGCCGGAGGCCTCGGGCCGGGTCTTCGACATCGGCGGGCCGGAGGTGCTGCAGTACGTCACGATGCTGCGCCGGGTCGCCGCCATCCAGGGACGCCCGCTGGTGGTGCTGCCCGTCCCGCTGCTCAGCCCGCGCTTGTCCGCCCTCTGGCTGTCCCTGGTGACCGACGTCGATACGGCCACCGGCAGCGCGCTGGTCGATTCGATGACCAACGAGGTCGTCGTGCGCGACGACTCGATCCGCGAGCTGCTGCCCTTCGATCTCATCCGCTACGACGAGGCCGTGCTGCAGGCGCTCGGCGAACGCGCCCGAGCGGAGCGCCGGGAATGACACCGGACGGCGCACGGAGGTGGTGGCGGCAGCACCGAGCGCCCGCACTGCCCGAGTCCGCGCGCCGGGCACGGTCTGGCCAGGTCCCGCCCACCCGCCGCGAGCCGGCGGCGATCCGGGCGTGGCGCCGGCGCGTCGTCACCGCCGCAGGCGCCGGGGGCGCGGGCCTGCTCGGCATCTCGTTTTCTACCAGGCCCGGCTCGCCGCAGTTCTACCTGCTCACCTTGGGCGTCGCGGGAACCTGGACGGCCGGTGCCGTCCGCGCGGGCCCGCTGCGCCGGGGCTGGACCCAAGGGCGGGACGGCGCCGTGCGCTGCCCGGTGGTGATGCCCGTGCTGACCGGCGCCGGCGCGTTCGGGCTTTTCTGCGGCGCGGCCCTGGTGGCCCGCCGCATCCCCCCGCTCGAGCAGGCCATCGGCAGCGTGCTGCGGTTCGCGGACAACGGGCCAGCGCCGTTGGTGGTCCTCACCACGTGCGCCAACGGGGTCGCCGAGGAGCTGTTCTTCCGCGGTGCCCTCTACTCCGCCGTAGGCGAGCCGCATCCAGTCGCCAAGACGACGATCGCCTACACCGCCGCGATCACCGCGACCCGCAATCCCGCTCTCGCCCTCGCAGGTGCCGCCATGGGTGTGATCTTCGGCCTGCAGCGCCGCGCCACCGGGGGTGTCCAGGCGCCAGTGCTCACCCACCTCACCTGGTCCCTGCTCATGCTGCGGTACCTCCCGCCACTGTTCCGCAACGCCATCCGGGCGGAGCAACCCGCAGCGGACCCGGTGGGTTCCAGCATGACGTGAGCAGTCAGGCCGCACAGGCGGCACCGTTCCTCTGGTTCACGCGAGACCTGCGCCTCGGCGACCACCCGGCCCTAACCGTAGCGGCCCGGCACGGGCGGTCACCACGTTGTTCGTTCTTGACGACGTCCTGCTACAGACCGCCGGCCTGGCGCGCACGGCATACCTCCATCGCACCATCCGTGTGCTCGACACCGGCCTGCGCAGCCACGACGGAGCAGTCACCCTCCGCCGGGAGGGCCGGAGGACGTGATCCGTAAATGGCCGCGAGGTGCGCAGTCCATATCAGCGCCGACTACACCCCTACGGTGCCGCCCGTGATGCGCCCTTGCCGGCCTGCGCGAAAACGTGCGCGAGCCAGACTGCCGATGTGGTCTTGCCCGTGCCCGGCTTGAGGTTTGCCACTGCAAGGCCAAGACCGGTCATTCAGGCCAGATCCAGTAATCGAGCCCCCAGCACAGCCAACCCGAATTTTCGGGCCCGCACCATAGCCGTGGCTAACTTTGCCTCCCTGCCAGAACCGACTATAATTCTGGTCTATGGCAGTGCTGCCCTTGTCTGAGGTGAAGGCCCGGCTCTCGGAGATTGCCGACGAAGTCGGCCGCACCCACGAGCGAGTCCACATCACCAAGAACGGCAAAGACTACGTCGTTCTGCTCGCCGCTGAAGATCTTGAGTCCATCGAGGCGACGCTCGAGCTGCTGTCCGACCCGGCGGCGCAAGAGCGCATCGCTCGATCCCGTGACGAGATCGCTCGCGGAGAGGGTCTGTCCATCGCCGAAGTGGCGCGGTCCCTGGAAGAACGTTTCGGGAAACGCCGACCGTGACCTACCAGGTCATTATCGCTCCGACCGCAGCTCGCCAGCTTCACGACCGACTACCCGAAGCCGTCGCGTGGGCATGTTTCGAGTTCATTCGCGGCCCCCTCAGCGAAGAGCCGCGCAGAGTGGGCATCCCCCTGCGCAAGCCTTTCGAGGGACAATGGCGAGCCCGGCGCGGCGAGTACCGCATCCGCTATGCGATCGACGATGACGCCAACACCATCCACATCCTCGACATCGATCACCGACGTGACGCCTACCGCTCCTGACCTGATGACCCGAATTACTCGATCGAAGGTGCGTTCGGCGCCGGAGACAAGATCGTGCTGGCGGGCGGGGCGATTGCCGGCTTCCTCATCCCGGTCAGGCCTTACGAGGTCGGGATCTTCAAGCATCTTCAGGCCCGGCCTGTTGTAGGTGATAAATTCGACATACACCATGTACCGCAAGGGAATCCCGCGGGCCAGGTGATTGAGGCTACGACTATGTCAACGCACCTGCGATCCGCCGGGTCGCCGTCCGCGGCGCGAGCTGACCGAACTGAGTGCCTGGTTCAATGAGCTGACCGGAAAGGACAAAGAGCGGCCGGCGGCTGGCTTGAGACTCAGCATTCGCCTGGCGCGCCGTATGAACGGGCAAAGGTCAATCGACTCATCGGCGTTCTCGCGGAGCCGTCCGAGAACCAGTAGTACCCGGATTGCCCGGATCAGCCGGGTTGGCCACCGAGCCGCGGCGGCGATCCCGGCGCCCCGCCCATCCTCGGCCTGCCCAGCGCTGCGCCGTATATCGGCCTCGTAGGCCTGTTCGGCGGATTCCGCCGGCGAAAGTTTGAAGCGGGTTTTGGGTGACGGGCATCGATGAAGCTGAGGACGAGTCCGGGGTCGTGGTTGGCGAGCCTGAGTTGCCTCGCCCGCGCTGTCTATGCGGTCACCTTGAGGTAGCGCCGCTTGCTCGTCACCGGCCCGGTCCCGGCGTGCACGGTGGCGGGCCAGGAACTGTCCGGTCGTCGCTCTGCCTGACTTTCCGTTACAGCCGCCTTACCGAGGAAACGCCCGAAAGCCGCGGGACGCGTCATTCCACGGCCGGCCAGCCGAGAACGACGTTTCCGCTGGGGGCGCCAGGGGATCGAACCCTGAACCCAGGGGTTAAAAGAAGCCCGCTCCGCCGCCCGTGCGCACTGCCTGCACCGACAGCCCAGTCAACTGCTCTCAATGCCCACGTTGACCGGGATCGCCAAGCGAGTCATTCCACGAATCATTCCACGGGCGTTCAGTCGATCAGTTACTCAGCGTAGCGCTTCCGCGGTCAGCTGACCTTCGGCGGTGGCGGTTTGAGCGCAGGCGGCAGGAGGTTCGTTTGGCTCGCTCGCGGCGGGTGGTGCATGGCCGCTGGCGGGTCGAGCAGTCGGTGTCCCGCGAAAATTTGCGCTGCCAGGCGCGTCCCAACATCGTGTCCAGCCCCGGCCGGGCGCCGCTGGTGGGTGCCAATCCCATCTACATCGCTGCGCTCCTGGTCGTCGTAGGCGAAGCATGGTTGGCCCTTTCGCTGCCGCTCCTGCTGTGCGCAGGTGCGATCGCGATCTTCTTCCACCTGTTCATGATCGGCTCCGAAGAGCGGACACCGTGCCGCCGCTTCGGCGACGCCTAGGCCCGGTACTTGCGGACGGTCCCGCTCTGAATCCCGCGCCCGCCCCGACGCGGCTGAGCCGCATGAACAAATGGAATGCAGGATCACTCGCGTGCCAGCGCCCCCAAGGCAGCAGGCCGCTGCGGGCAGGCCCTTAGCTTGCGAGTGCCCGCTCGACCAGTTGGCGGTACTCGTCGACCAGCCCGGGGAGGAGCTTGAGGTGGACGATCGTGCCGTCGCCTGCTGGTGCCAGATCGACTACCTGGCACACCGCAGCGGCATCTTCGTCGCCTGCAACAACGAGAGCCCCAGGCTTGATCTGGCTTGGGTCGCGGGCCTCGTCGAGGAAGGTCCAGACGTAGCCAGTGTCGTCCTCGTCGTTAAGGTCGGCGCTAATGTCCACGCGGTACATCTCAGTCCTCCTCCCGCCAGATCGCACTCTTAGCGTACTGGGGGTTTGCCTGCGGAGGGCCAAGCGCGGCCAGGAGTTCACCGAGTTCGGGGTTGTCGGCCCGCTGCAGACGCACAGTGAAGTGCGGACGCCGACCGGTGGGCAGCAATGCAAACCCTCGTTCGCTTAGCTCGGCGACGGTAGGCAGGTAGATGGTGCGGAAGGTGGCAAACCGGGCGCTGAGTAGCTGGTCGAGCGGTGTGTCGAGGACCACAAAGACCGAAATGCCGAGCAACGGGCGCCCGTCCAACGACCAGGCGCGGGCGGTCCGCTGAGCATGGCGGCCCAGCTTCTCACGGGTGTCAGGGCCACCGCGGACCATGACCGTTGTCTCAGCGAGGGGCGGTTCAGCGCGCAGCCCCGGGACCCTGCTCAATCCGCCCGCCTGGCATCCGTCAAGGCTAATGCCGGGCTGTGTCCCGCCGCCGGATGAAGTCCAATTGGACAGGCTGGACAGGTGCCATCTTCAACTTCGATGTCCTGCCAGGTTAACTGAACGGGGATTTCGGGACAGGCGGGGTCCGCCCGGACCTCTTGTTCGACTTCTCGGTGGATGCGCTGCTGGCGGAGTTCCGCGGCTGGCTGGCCGGGGAGCGGGGCCTGTCGGCTGCGACGGTGCGGGTGCTATGGCAAGCAGGCCCGCAAGTTCCTCGCCGGTCTGCCTGAGCCGCTGGATGGGGGCTTGCGCAGCTAGATGCCGCGCAGGTCACCTCGTTCATGCTCGGCTATTGCCGCGACCGTAACCCGGAGTCGGCGGAGGCCACGGTGACCGCGGTGCGGGCGCTGCTGCGGTTCTTGCACGTGGCCGGGCATGTGCCGGTGCCGCTGGCGGCGGCGGTGGCGGGCCGGCGGCTGGCGTCGCTGCCCCGCGGGCTGGATGCCGCGGTGGTGTCGCGGCTGCTGGGTAGCTGCGATCGCGGCACCGTCGCCGGCCGCCGACGGCTGCGCTGCCGGCCGAGGTTGGCGAGGCGGTCGCTGCCTCCCTGATGGCGGGCAGGCCCCGGTGCGGCGCGGCGACGGTGTTTTGCAAGGTCCGCGCTCCAAACTGGCGGTCAGGCGACCGCCTTCTCCGGCGGGTTGTGGTAGAGCCCGACGACATCGATGACCTTCTCGATGAACAGCGGGTCCGTTGACACCTTGAACCCGCCGGTCAGATGCGGCTTGAGGCCGGACCTGCGCCAGATCCGGCCGATCGTCGATTTCGACAGGCCGCTGCGGCGGGCCATCGAGGCCCGTGACCAGTGCGTGGCGCCCTCCGGTTTTGCCTCCAGTGTCGCCGTCACGACGTCTTCGACCTTGTCCAGCAGGATCGACGGGGCCTGTTCCTCGCAGATTTGCTCGCCTCATTCACCCGGGTCACCAGCGGCCCGTACCGGGTCCGGGCCGGCGGTCGGCCGCGGACCCGCCAGTTCAGTGAGCTTGACCCCGCGGCGCTTGCCGCGCTAGCCGACGCGGTCAGCGAGGCGGACCGGCCAGGCGTGTACCGCAGGCTCGGCGACGTGGTCCTCTTCCTGACCGGCGTCTTTCCCGACTACGCCACGGCGCGAGCCTTCGGCCCGGTTGAGCGTGGCACGCCTGCTTGACGCCACGCCGGTGCCTGCCCGCGACCATCAGCGGCTCGCCGCGGCAACAGGAATCGAGCTGCTGGAGCATCTCGGCGCTCGCTGGTACCGGGCCGCGTGCGCCATGGCGCCGGTACGGACGGCACGGCTCGCGGTCGTCGCCGAGGTGGCCGATAGGTTCCGCCAGGCCCGGCGGGTGCTCAACCACGTCGCCGACCGCTACCTCTTCCCGGCCGGCGGCGCCTGGTTCAGCCATCCGGCCCGCTGACGTTCCCGGGTGGCGCGGACGCCTCTGGTCGGCACCTCGAGCCGCATGGTGGGTCATCGGCCAAGGAAGGCTCCAGCGCGACCTGTCGAGGACCGGGCTCGTGGCCGATGTGCTGGCGATGGTGTCAGCCGACCACCGCCAAGGTGAAGCGTGCCACCAGCAGACTCAGCGTCCCCGCTCCGTCACGACGGCTCGGCGAGCGCGGCGCACCTCGGCCAGCGCCCCGTCGAATTGAAGGTAGGGCGCCCCGAACGAATCCTCCGGTTTCCCTGCGCAAATCTGCGGCTCGTCGCGCAATAAGCGGGGTCGTAAACGTCCCGCCCCCAGCAGGCATGCCGCAGCCTCCCGAAATACCTGTCGCCGGACCACGCATACCCTGGGCGCAGCGTGCTAGGCCATCTGTTGGCCGTGAACCTGAACAGCGGCCGGGAAGCGCTCGCTTTGGGAGAGCACCTCGATGCGAACAGAGTATGCCGGGCGATGGCGGTACCGGTCACCGGAATTTACCCAGATCAGAGCCCTACTTCCGGTCAGGATCACCGCGTATAGGGCCGCCTGGCACGGGACGGCCGCTCCCATCTCGCTCCCAAAGTCGGACAGGTCGCGGTGGGCCCCCGGACGGTTGCCTCTTCGTCCCGAACTAGCGGCGCCGCTGGACGTTTGGCCGTCGTCCCAGCTAGCTCAGTGTGTGGCCGGTCGTGGCCGGTGGCGGCTGGAAGGGGACGTTGCTGTACTCCTGTGCTGTATGCCGTCCTGGCCCCCGACCCCGGCGCAGCCAAGAACCTACCGGTCAGACGCTGGCGTACACCTCGCGGATCTCGACCGTCAGCGGCGTGACGCCCGGCAGTGGCGGAAGCGGATAGCTGACAGCCGCCTCGGCGTGTTCCTTCGTCTCGAAGACGATGACGGACATGCCGATGCCGTCAACCGGTGCCAGCCAGTACGCACTGACAAAACCGGGCGCCCTGGGCACCAAGTTCAACCTCAGGCCAGCCAGCGCCTCGCGAGCCACCTCCGGATCCTCGATGCGCACGGTGGCAACGACCGCATGCATACGCCGAGTCTTCTCAGCGCCGGGAACCGAGTCAACCGGAATACTCCCGCGGATTGCGAGACCGGCCCCTGCGAGCAACTGCGGCGGCGGCGCGACCCTCGACCGTCCGTTTTTCAGGCGTAGCGGCCTCCCTGTTCGGCTGATCAGGTCCAAGCGTGGCTGGGTGTTGTCGTGTGTCCGTGACAGGGGCTGGCTGGCGCCGTTGCTGTCACCGTTGCTGTCAGCGGCCGGACCCACTGGATCGCGCGGCATGTTGCTAAGGAGATTATTTTCGGCCTGGATCTGACTGGGAGATTCCCTACTCGGCGCCTTGGTCACCTGCCCGCGACTGACCGCGATGGCCGCTGATTTTAACCGTGCCGTCGGGCACGCAACGGGTACGGCCGCTGCTCGCTCGCCCAGGCGCCGCTACCTGCGGAACTCCCTTGGCAGCCAGAAACCAACCGGCAGCGCATCTCATGTATGTCCCACAGTCACCGAGTCCGTGACGCATGAACCATTCGGTGCGGGCGGCGCGGAGCCCAGTACCCGTCCTGGGCCATTCGCCGGTCGGCAGATGGCGTAGGACCCTGCCCGGCCGCAGTTTCGCCGGTCATCCTGTCAAGTGGAGTGGTGTGGGCTATCGAAGCTCCGGTGGCTCCCGACGCGAGGGGGGGTTGAGATGCCGAAGGTCCTTGATGACAGGCTCGCAGGCATCGACTCGGATGCTCCTGCCGACAGTGAGGAGCTTGCCCGCCAGCAGGCGGTTAAGCAGATCGAAGCCCAAGGTCGGTTCAAGATCAGCACCGCTGCGGGCCGCGGGACTGTGCTGCTGATGGTTCTGGCGATGGCGGCAGTGGCCCTGGCTGGATGCGCAAGCCCCCGGCCGGGCGCACCCTCGTCAGCCGGAGCCCGCATTGTCGGGCAGCAGCTTGCCCGCTCCGGCGCCACCAGCGTGATCGTTTTCGTTTCGGACCACGGTCACAGCACCGTGGCCACCGCCGGGACAGCGCCTCCGGCAGCGGGTCAGAGGTTCCGGATCGGGAGCGTAACGAAGACGCTCACCGCCACGCTGGTGCTCCAGCTCGTCGATCAGAACAGAATCGGCCTGGATGATCCCGTGGGCCGCTACCTGCCCGGCGTCATACCGGCCGGAGGCACGATTACCATCCGTGAGCTTCTCCAGCACACCTCCGGCCTGGCCAATTTCACCGACTACTCCTCTTGGATGGACCAGGCCGAGCCATCGCCGTCTATCAGGCCGATCGACGCGCTGCGGTTCGCGGCCTCCCAGCCTCTGCTCTTCGCGCCGTGAAGTGAGTGGGAGTACTCCAACACCAACTACATCGCGCTCGGGCTCGTCATCGAAAGGTAACCGGACACCCGTTCGGCCAGGAACTCCAGCAGCGCATCCTCAAACCGCTCGCACTCAGCCGAACTGAGCTGGTGACAACACGGCGGCTACCGGACCTCCATGACCAGGGCACCAATCCAAATCTCCCGTGGGCGGCGGGAGCGATCGTCTCCGATGCCCGGGACATGGCCCGCTTCTTCTCGGCTCTGCTGTCCGGTCACCTGGTCTCCCGGGCTTCGCTGGCGAAGATGATGCAAACGGCGCCAGGCTCCTTGGGCATTTTCAGCGAGGACGGCTTGGGCATTTTCGCCGCCAGCCTCCCATGCGGGCGGTTCTGGGGCCACCAGGGAGGCATCCTCGACTACGGGACGTTCGTCGCTGCGAGCGGTAACGGCGCTCGCGTCGCCGTCATTTCCGTACGCGGTCCCATCCAGCAACCGCCGGATGAATCTGCGTTGCTCTGCCCGTCCTCGGCGAGCAATACCAGCTAGGGTTCTATCTGGCGTCTGCCCGGACAGACTCTGGCCAGCAGGGCCCAATCCCTCTGGCCAGGCTGGCAAGAGTAGTGACTGCGCTAATTACGGTTCGCCGCAACATTCACCAAAACAGCTAACTGCTGTTGTTAGCACAGCGCTAGCACCTGGCCTTTTCGTCCCGAACTAGCGGCGCCGCTGGGCGGTTGGCCGCTGTCCCAGCTCGCGGCGGGTGTGGGCGACAGCTCATGTTTGTCGCTGTCGGGGGTCGTTGCTGTACTCGGCTGCTGTATCGTGACCGCCCGCACTTTGCAGGGGATGGCCCGCGCCCGGTCCGGGCAGGCTCCGGCCTGGCCCTTGTCTTCTGACCGGAGTGTCCGTAGAGGCTCCGGTGTCAAGCGTCACTTCGCGTGTACGTTGGCCAGGCAGTTTACCTTTACACGTTGTCCTGCGGTTACAGTGACGCTTGATGCTGGAGGGGCGGACACGTACACTTCGCGGGCCATCCCCGGACCCTAGCCTCACCAGGGCTGTGTACCTTCCCCGGCCGTGTCGTCGTGGACCCAGGTTGGTCATCGTCGAACCTGGGGCGGGCTGTCGCCGCCAGAGATGGGGGTGCACGGGGAACTCCTGCCGCCGCCTGCGTAAGGCTACAGGGGGAGTCGCCACGGGGACTAGTCCCCCATGGGGCAGGGGTCCGGGCGCGGCGAGCCCCCGGGGTGCGCGCCCGCGCAGGAGCGGCCGCCAAAGTCAGCGCCCAGAACGTAGTTGTACGTCTTCGCCGTGAGGTCTTTGTCGTCCGCACACCACTTCCCTACTCGACAGCGCCCGTCCTGGCACGTGTAGTCGTCGGCTCCTCGGCCAGTGTCTTGATAGTCGATCTTGTCGAGGACGAACAGTTCACAGGCTTCTTTACGGGACCTCTCGACTTCCCACCTGGTCACCTCGACTGTGCTGGCTTCCTTCGAGCTGCCTTTCACTTCAACGCGGAGTTCTTCACCCGAGACGCGGTGGACGAGGCGGAGGTCAAGAACCCCTTTGGTTTGGTGGACGTCGTCGACGTGCCACTGCTCCTTGTAGTAACGCTTCGCGGCGTCCATGGCATGCTTGTCGAGCGCACGCCGCTTCTTGGGGTCCGCGAGCGGACCCTGGCCCGACGCGCTCGGCTTGCCGGGAGCCGGTTTCCCCGCCCCCTTCGGCTGGCCCTGTGCTCCAGGTCCGGGCGCCCCGTTAGATGGGGGAACCCCTCCGGGCAGCGCGGGCAAGATCCAGTGACCCAGCCACCAGGTCGCCGCGTTTCTGTCGTGAGGTACGTGATGTTGAGGGGAACCGGAAGGTTCTTCGGGGTATGGGTCGTCGTCCGCCTTCTCTATGTCCTTGCGGACCGAACTGAGTGCGCAGTCTGTCAAAAGGGCCAGGGAACAGCGTTCGCCCAGTTCAGCGGCCTACGTAAGGACACGATCACCGCGTCTGAGGCCGTCTGAGGCCGTCTGACTGAGCATCGCCGCTCCCGTTCGACTCCCAAAATCGGACATTCATCGGGCCCGGCCGGAGGCAGCTCCTTCAGCATGCCGGATGGCTTCGGGACGACCAGGCCGCGATACTGCCGTAGCTGCATATTAAGCGGCGCCGGTACGCGGCACCGGGGCCAGCCCTACCCGCGCCGGGCTCCAGCCTTGGGGTCCGGCCCGGGGCGTCCGCGCCGTCCCAGCCGGGCGCGGTCACTTGCCTGCCACGGCTCTCAGCGATTCGGAAGTATGGAGAACATAACTCCCGTTCGGGTGCGTTTTCGCCAAGCAGCCCACCGACCCGGACCGTCGCGGAGTTGTCAGCGCGGATTTCCGCACCGGTACCGATTTACCGGAGCGGAAGTCCGCGTCAGTAACCGTCTAGTTCCTCCATCGCGGCCGCGATGTCATACCCGAGTGCGGTCGCCACATCAGGAGCGGCGGCGACGACCCGGCCGAGTCCGGCTACCGGGGCGACCGCCGGCAGCACGTCGGCGATCTCGTCCTCACTCGCGCCTGCCGCCAGTGCCCGGCCAGTGCTCCATTCCAGGCACACCCCCCGGCGCCCCGATCGCCACACACACCGCCACGTGCAGCAGCGCCGCGGTCTTGGGATCCAGGCCCGATGCCGCGGCTGGGCCGAGCAACACCGGCAGCACCGCGCCGTCGGTCACCGGGTTGAGGAACTTGTTCGAGTGCCAGCTGGCCCCGAGTGGGCCGGTCTCGGCTTCCCCGTCGCCCACCACGCACAGCACCAGCAGATCCGGGTTGTCGAACGCGGCGCCATAGGCGTGCACCAGCGCGTAGCCAAGTTCGCCGCCCTCGTGGATGGATCCAGGCGTCTCGGGTGCGACGTGGCTTGGGATGCCGCCGGGGAAGAAGAACTGCCGGAACAGAGCCCGCAGCCCGTCCTCGTCCTGGACGATCGAGGAGTAGACCTCGCTGTAGGTGCCTTCCAGGTATGCGTTGGCCACCAGCCCCGGACCCGCGTGACCCGGGCCTGTCACGTACAGCGCGTTGAGGTCACGTTCTTTGATGACCCGGTTCATGTGCGCGTACAGCAGGTTCAGTCCGGGCGTCGTGCCCCAGCGCCCGAGCAAGCGCGGCTTGACATGTTCGGGTCGCAGCGGTTCTCGCAGCAAAGGATTGTCCAGCAGGTAGATCTGCCCCACCGACAAGTAGTTCGCCGCTCGCCAGTACGCATCGATCAGCTCCAGGTCCTGCCGCCTGTAGGTCCGGGTTGGCGTCAAGTTCGTGTCTGGCACAGTGCCCCTCCTTGAAAGACAGTGCGCGGGCCGGGGCCGAAGCGACGCCGCAGGAGGCGGTCCCAGCTGAGTCGCTGGACCTGCTCAGCCCGGTGACCGCCCCGGCCCGCGTCGTGGCGCAGATGGTGAACTACCGTTCGCACGCCATGGACTCTGGCATGGATCCGGGCAAGGTCCCGGCGGCCTTCTTCCGCAAGACCTCGCACTCGCTGACCGCCCCATTGGGGACATCATCCGGCCAGAAGGGGTCGAGTTCCTCGACTACGAGGTCGAACTCGGCCTGGTCATCGGCGCCGACCTGCCGGTCGGCACCACCGTGACCGAAAACGACCTGCCACGGTACGTGGCGGCGCTCGTGGTCGCCAACGACGTCAGCGCCCGCCAGATCCAGCTCACCAAGACCCAGTTCTACGAGGCGAAGTCCTATCCGACGTTCACCCCCGTGGGACCGTGGCTGACGCTCGTGGACGCCGCGGATCTGGCGAAGCTCGATTCGCTGCGGCTCACCCTGTCGGTCAACGGCCAAGTGCGGCAGGACAGCACGGTGGCGGAGATGATCGTACGGCCGCCGCGTGCACTGACCCTGCTGTCCCGGTTCCAGCCGATGGCACCCGGGGACCTGCTGCTCGCCGGCACGCCCGGCGGGACCGCGCTCAAGGCACCCAGCAAGGCCGTCGCGAAGCTCGCCGGGCTGCTGCCACCGGCCACCAGCGGACGCTGTTCTTCCAGAAGGAAGCCCGCAACGCCCGCTACCTGCGCGAGCCGGACCTGGAAGAGCTGATGCTCGCCCGGGTCAAGGCGCACCCGCTGGTCGAATTGCGCCGCGGGGCCGAGGTCTGCGGTATGGACGGCGCCCTGGGCCCGCTCACCGCGGACCCGGTCCGGGTGCACGCCCGCATCGCCGGGGACGTGCAGACGTTCACCGGCCGGGTTGTGCTGGGCTGTGACGGCGCCAACAGCACGATCTGGGGGCTGGCCGGGATCACCATGGACGACCTCGGCTTCACCGAGCGCTGGCTCGTGGCCGACATCCGGGCCGGGACCGGCCTGGATGTCTGGGATGGCGTGGAGCAGGTTTGCGACCCGGCCCGGGCCGCCACCTTCATGCAGGTCACCGGCGACCGGTACCGCTGGGAGTTCCGGCTGCTCGATGGCGAGGACGAAGCCGGCCTGATCACGGCCTTCGGCCAGCTGCTGCAGCCCTGGACCGGGCGCGGCGACCTCGAGGGCCTGGAGATCATCCGCAGCGCCAGCTACACCTTCCGGGCCCGGCTGGCGTCCCGCTTCCAGACGGGGCGGATCTTCCTGCTCGGTGACGCCGCGCACCTCACCCCGCCGTTCATCGGCCAGGGCCTGGCCGCCGGGCTGCGCGACGCGGACAACTTGGCCTGGAAGCTCGCCTACGTGCTCACCGGCCGGGCCGGGGAGGACCTGCTGGCCAGCTACGACACCGAACGCCGCCCGCACGCCAAAGCCCTGGTGAAAAAAGCCGTCAGGATCGGCTGGGCCATGACCGGCGGCCAGGACCGGGCCGCCGCCGTCCGCAGGATCGCCCTGGCCGCCGCGGTCCGCAGCGAACGTGTCTGCTGGGCCATGGGGTTCACGGCGACGCCGCGGTTGAAGGCCGGCGCCCTGCAGCGCCCCCCGCGGCGACTGATCCTTTCCGGCATCCCCTCTGCGCTGCGGATCGGCGGCCTGATCCCTAACCCGCTGGTGTCCGCCGGCGAC
Source organism: uncultured Actinomycetota bacterium (assembly GCA_963826515.1). Lineage (GTDB taxonomy): Bacteria > Actinomycetota > Actinomycetes > Streptosporangiales > Streptosporangiaceae > DATFVJ01. The sequence goes on along the minus strand of CAWGXI010000016.1, from coordinate 615,267 downwards.
GGACCGCCGGTCCGGCTGGACGGGATCCTGGCCGGACGCACCGCCGTGCTGACCGCGCGGCGCCCCGACGCCGGGCTAGTGGACTTGTGCCGTCGGCACGGCCTCGTCCTGGTGCGGATCAGCAGCTCACACGCCGCCGGAACAACCCGGCCGGCCCGCCGCGGACCCAGACGCCGGCTGGATCGACGTCCGTCTCGCCCGCGAGCGGCGGCCCGCCGGCCTGGGGGCCCTGGCGGTCCTGGGGTCCAACCCGGCGCTGACCGTCGTCGTGCGCCCGGACCGCGTGGTGGCGGCGGTGGAGCCCCAGGTACCGGCTCATCGGCGTAGCCGAGCTCGCCGCCGCCGCAGGCATCCTGATCGGCCTGTGGTGGCATCCCCTCGGCCTGGCCGCCGCGGCCGGGATGGGCCTGCTGCTCCTCGGCGCGGTGATCACCCACTGGCGGGCAGCGGACGGCTGGAAGGAGATGGCACCGGCCCTGCTCGCCCTCGCCGTCACCATCGCTTACCTGGCCATCGCCCTCATCAGCTCGGCGTGACACGCCCGACGGCGGCGTCAGGGTGGTTCCCGGGCACGCACCACGCTCCGTTCGGATCAATAGCTTTCTATCCCGACTCACATGCACACTCACCAGGGCCGACCAACCCGCTTGCCAGTCCTGTGCACGGGTCACGATCGCAGATCTGAGGGTGCCACAGCCCGTGGCTGTCCTCATCATGCTGTCGCCGCGCTCGACGGCATCACCGGCGCCTACGTAGACTGGGCCGACTCCAAGGGCCTTAACGAGTGGGAGCGCAAGGCCCTTGTGCTGTCCGAGGAACGGAGCCGACTCTCAGCCTCGTGGTGACGACGACCAGGGCGTTATCGTGCCCGCCAGCTGGGAGCCACGCGGATGAACGGCACTCTGGGGTCTCCGGACTCACATGAACAGCAGGCAGAGACACATCCCAGGCCAGTGATCCTCGTAGCAGCGCCGCGCGCCTCGTGCTGGTAGATCAGGGCAGCGCGCTCGCTGCCGCGAACCGCACCTGCCAACGACCCAGGATGACAGCTGCCCGACCTGACGACCTGCGCCCCCTGTCGTCGTCCGGCAGCCGAAGACACTGGACCGCCTACCTGGGGAGTAACCCCGTCTTCACCTCACTCCGGTGGAGGCCGGGGACCCCAATACCTTCAACTTAAGGATCTGCCGGGATGGCTATCGGCAGCATGACCAGGGTCAGCGGCGCGCGTGGCCTTGGCCGCCTTGCCGGGTCGGCGGGTTTGGCCGGGTAGCTGGTGCTGGGATTGGCCTGGCGTAGGGGTACCTGTTCACCGCTGCGGCCAGGTCGGCCCGGTCACAGCATGACGCCGTCACGGCGGCGGCCCGCTCGCGGCGGTCGGCATTCCCGGGCCAGCTCCCGGGACATGGATCGCCCGTATCGTATGACGACGGCTCACCCGGCGAGGCGTGAGGCTCCGCTGCATGACGATGAAGAGCTGCTGGCCATGAGCGAACTGGGCGGCGTCATCTGGGCCATGAGATGGCAGGCGCAGTCATGACTGCGCCTGCCTTTACGGTCCCGGTGCACTCGCGGCCGCGCGGCCGCGAGTGCACCAGCTTGATGCCCAGGACCGCGCACGCGCAGCAGCCAGGCGTCCACGAAAGCCGGGACGCGGCCGGCTTGTGTAGTCCCATTTGCGGGTGACCAGTCGCCGGTGCCAGGCCAGCAGCGTCGCCGGGGTCACCGCGAACACCTCGCCCCACCGGCGGCGGGGGATCATCCGGGACAGTGCCGAAAGCCACAGCCGGTCGGCCGGCTGGTAGCGGACCCGGCCGATGTGGCGGCGCAGCACCGCGTTCTCGTGCCGGAGCACCAGCAACTCGGCATCCTTGGACACCTCACTCCGGGCCAGCATCCAGCCCAGCAGGCAGCGCGCGAGCAGGTAGACGACCGAGAAGATCACTCAGCGATGATCCCAACCCTGCAAGACTGCCCAGGCCAGATTGAGTAATCGGGCCCCACAGGGCGGCACCTCAAGCGCGCGCGGCCTCCTTGATGAGTTCGTCGAACCCGGTACGGATGCCATCGGCGAGGACGTCCAGATCGGGCATCGCATCGAAGTCGCCGGTCAGCCCGAAGAACAGCCGCCCGAGGTAGGAGACGTTCCCTATCGAGACGCGGAACCCCATGACGATGGGGATGTAGGGGTACAGCTCGACGAGCTTGCGGCCCATCAGGTACAGCGGGTTGGGCGGGCCCGGCACGTTCGTCGTGACGGTCGCGTCGACTGGGCCGACTCCAAGGGCCTCAACGAGTGGGAGCGCGCGGCCCTGGAGCTGTCCGAGGAACGGAGCAGATTCTCAGCTTCGTGGTGACCACGACCAGGGCGTCGCGGCTGACAGCAACGGTGACAGCAACAGCGGCAGCGCGTTTTTCCAAGTGGGGCGCCAGGGGATCGAACCCTGAACCCACGGGTTAAAAGCCCGCTGCTCTGCCAGTTGAGCTAACGCCCCGCGACGCCGGCCGTGCGGCGCCCGCGGCACGAAGCGTACCGAGTCCGCGGCGTGCGCGCTGCCACGGCCCCCATTCGGATGCCCCTGACCACACCGCGCGACACCGCACGACGGGGGCGTGCCAGCGCGCGGCAGCCGTTATGGATCGGGCTTTGCGCACGCCGCGCGGCTGGCAGTCCCTACCGGTAGGCCGGGATGCCGGTGATTGCCTCGCCAAGAACGAGCGCGTGTATCTCCTCGGTGCCTTCGTAGGTCAGCACGGATTCCAGGTTGGCGGCGTGCCGCATAACCGGGTATTCGAGGCTGATCCCGCTGGCGCCAAGGATAGTCCGCGCCTGCCGCGCGATCTCGATCGCGGCGCGCACGTTCGCCATCTTGCCCAGGCTGACCTGCTGCGGCGTCAGCTCGCCGGCTTCCTTGAGCCGGCCGAGATGCAGCGCGAGCAACTGCGCGCGCGCCAGGTCAGCGAGCATCCATGCGAGCTTGCCCTGGGTCAGCTGGAACGCTCCGATCGGCTTGCCGAACTGGATACGCGTGCGCGCGTACTCGGCGGCCGCCTCGTAGCAGCTCCGCGCCGCGCCCGTCACCCCCCACAAGATCCCGTACCGCGCCTCCGAGAGGCACGCCAGCGGCCCGTTAAGGCCACGAGCATTAGGCATAACGGCTGCCGCGGGCAGTCGCGCATCGTCGAAGTTCAGTGTTGCCGTGACCGAGGCGCGCAGCGAGAGTTTCCTGCCGATGCTGCGTGCGGAGAATCCCCTGGTGCCGCGCGGCACCAGGAAGCCACGGATCCCGTCGTCGGTGCGGGCCCAGACCACCGCGATGTCGGCGAACGAGCCGTTAGTGATCCACATCTTGGTGCCGTTCAGGATCCAGTCCGAGCCATCGCGCCGCGCGGTCGTCCGCATTCCGGCCGGATCTGAGCCATGATCGGGCTCGGTGAGCCCGAAGCAGCCGATCGCCTGGCCAGCCGCCATCCGCGGCAGCCACTCCTGTTTCTGGTCTTCGGAGCCGTACTTCCAGATGGGGAACATAGCCAGCGACCCCTGGACCGACACCAAGCTGCGCAGGCCCGAGTCGGCCGCCTCCAGCTCGCGGCATGCGACGCCGTAGGCGATCGCTCCGGCCCCCGCGCAGCCGTAGCCGGTCAGGTGCATGCCGAACAGGCCGAGCGCGCCGAGTTCGGGTGCGAGCTCGCGTGGGAGCGTGCCAGCCTCGAACCAGTCGCCGATGTGAGGGAGGATCCGGTCGGCGGTGAACTTGCGCACGGTGTCGCGGACCAGGCGTTCTTCCTCGCGAAGCTGGTCATCGACCCCGAGCAGGTCGCTGCTCGCCGGTATGGTGCTTGCCTGCTGGCCGGGGTTCTGCGGCATCGGCGCGATCCTCTCTGACGGCGGCTACTGCCAGCGTACGATCCCGTGCGTCACGCTGGCCCGCGCCTGCGGCGTCCGGGTCAGGGACATGGCAGGGACCTATCGGGGGGACCCCCTATAGGCACAACCGCCACCACCGGGGCATCATCACTGTCATGAGCAATGAATACAAGGGCAAGCAGCTGCGGCGCAGCCACAAGGACCGCGTCCTAGCGGGCGTCTGCGCCGGTCTCGCGGACTATTTCGGGATCGACGTTTACATCGTCCGCCTGGTATTCGCCGGGCTGGCAATCCTCGGCGGCACGGGCATCCTGCTGTACCTGGTGGCCTGGCTGATCCTCCCTGAGGAGGGTGAGTCGGCTTCAATAGCGGAAGGTCTCATGAACAAGAACAAGTTGTAAGTCCCCGGGCTCAGCCATAGGCCGCAGGCTCATCCTGTCGTTGCCGCCTCGGTCGCGGCTCCCTTAGCCGTCTCAGCGGTCTTAGCGGCCTCGGCCGTCCCAGCCGTCTCAGCCGTGGCGGGTGTCGCCGCGTGGTGGCGCACCGCGGAGATCGCTTCGCCGCACAGATGTTTCCAGCCAACGGCGAGCAACGTGGCCGCGCAGAGCCCGGCCGCGCCCGCCACTGCGACCACCGGCTCCGGCTGGCCGATCGCCTCGGTCGCCGCGCCGCCGATCAGGATGCCCAGGCCCTGCGCCGCGAGCAGGCCGGACTGTGCGAGGCCGAATCCGAGGGCGCGGCCCGAGCTTGGCAGGCATTGCACGAACGCCGCTGCGGCGGCCAACTGGTAGCCGCTCCCGAGTCCGGAAAGTATCCAGAGCGCGAGGACCACACCGAGTGGCGGCGCGGTCGCGCAGCCGATGAGCGGCGCGCAGGACAATATGGCGAGCCAGCCCATGATCCGCAGCCGGCTGGATGGCTTGACCAGGCGGCCGAGCACCAAGGCGCTGATTACGGTGCCGACCGGCATTGCGGCAATCAGCAGCCCGACCGTCATCGTGCCGCCGCCGAGCGTGCGGGCGTATGGCACCGCCAGTCCCTCTGGTAGCACATAGAACCCGGCGAGCCAGCCGAAGAGCACGAGGGTGCGGAGCATGCGGTTGCCGAACACCAGCGTTGCGCCGCCGCGGGTTATGGACCAGAGGGAAGGCCGGCCGGGCCGCGCCGGTCGCGCCGCCGGGCGGCGTTTGGTCCAGAATGTGATGATCAGGGCGGACATGGCGAACGTGACCGCGTCGAGGGCAAGTGTGCGGTGCGGGTCGATCGCGACCACGACGGCAGCGCCCGCCACGAAGCCGAGGACCTGGCTGGCCTGGAACGTCATGTTCCCGATCGCCGATCCGAGGACGAACTTGTCACCCGGCAGCACGTCGGGGAGCAGTGCCGTGCGGGCCGACGAGAATGGCGCACCGAGCAGCACGGTGCAAAACAGCAGTGCGCAGAGCAACCGCAGCGGCATCGCGGGTATCGCCATCAGGCCGACCAGGGCCGCCCTGGTGACGTCGCAGGCGATCATCACTCGCCTGCGCGGGATGAGGTCGGCAAGGCCGGAGAGGAAAGGGCCTCCGATGATGGGCGGCAGATAGGTGAGCGCGTACGCGAGTGCCGTCAGGAACGGTGAGTTCGTCCGGTGGTACACCAGGATCGCGATCGCGACCTGGGCGAACTGGTCGCCGCCGTAGGAGAGGACTTGAGCGGACCACAGGCCACGGAATTCGCGGATCGCAAAGACCTCACGGTAGGAGGCCTGGTGTTCCGGTGCGCGGCGGTGCCGTCCGGTGAGCTGGCGATCGGCGGCCCGCGTATCGGGCTGGGCTGATGTGGAGATTGACGGCGGGTAGGCCGCGGCGTAAGCGGTGAGTGCGGCGTCTGCGGTGCGCACGTGGCCTGCGTGCCCTGTGCCGGCTGGCAACTGCGGGCCGGCTGAGAGCCCAGTGGCCGGCGGCTGCGCCGCGCGCATCCCGCCGGGCGGCTGCGCCCGGCGCATCTCGTCGGTCGTCCTCACCGCCGCGCCGAGCGTCATGCCGGCTGCCGTGCCGACCGTCGTGCCGGCTGCCGTGCCGCCGTGTCCGCTGCCGTGCCGACCGTCGTGCCGACGGTGGTGCCGGCTGCCGTGCCGACCGTCGTGCCGGCCGGGGCGGGCTCGTCCCGGGCTGGTGCGGCGGGAGCCGGGCGTGGCGAGCGCTCAGCCGTACCTGCGGCGGCGAGGGCGACACGGCCGATGGTTTGGTCAGCCGCTTGGTGGGCAACCGCGCCGTCCTTCAGCATGAACGAGCGATCGGCCGCATCGCGCGGCTCACGTGCCTGTGCAGACTCAGCTGACACAGCCATCCCGACCGACCTCCCAGCGGCCGGGACGCCCGTCCGGGCGCTCCGGCCTCGCGTCGTGGCCCATCTTCCGGCTCCCTGACCCGGCTGCCATGCCCGCGATGTCCCGATGACGATCGCACAGTTCCTTGTCCGCCTGGCTAAGGCTGCCAGTCACGTTGAGTTGCTCTTACGTTGCCTACAGTGTCGAAAACTCAGCGACTTTGCAAGTGACCGTGCAGGTGCACGCTCACTTACCTTGAGTTAGCGAATGTACACTAAACGCGTCAAAACGAAACCCCGTGTCGCTGGTTTTTGGGCCGCCGGGGCTTCGGTTCTCGGCGGGCCGGCTGCGATCATCGTTGGCCCTGTTGCTTCGGGCGCTTGCCGCCGGTCGCGAGGAGCGCAGGCGGATGACGGGCCGAATGTGGGGCAGGGCCGTGCCCGCTCCGGCCGGACCCCCACGATCGGGATCCGATGGCCTTGCGGGCCTATCCACCGCCGGGCAGCATTGGCTTTGGTGATTGCGGCTCTGTCCCCTATGCTGGGGCGGTCCCCGACGGCGGACGCCACGGGTCGCGGCGGCAACGTCGTCCGGCCCCCATCGTCTAGCGGCCTAGGACACCGCCCTTTCAAGGCGGCGGCACGGGTTCGAATCCCGTTGGGGGCACGGCTGACGCCGACCGCGTTAGCTGCGCTGGTCCTGTAGAGCAGCTCGGAGTGCTCGCCACCCTGTCAAGGTGGAGGTCGCGGGTTCAAATCCCGTCAGGACCGCTAGGGCTTGTCTCGTAGGTCTCGGTGCATGCGGGCGGCGATCGGCACGGCGGAGGTGGAGCCGATAATAGAGCTATCGGCGACGGAGAATGCCGTTGGCTGTCGTCTGGGCGGTGATCCGCGCCAAAGATCTACAAGAGGTGCCCTAAGGCCAGGCGACGGTAACCGAGAGCCGACGGTGTCGTCGTCTACGCAAGGTCAGGTAGCTCAGTCGGTACGAGCGTCCGCCTGAAAAGCGGAAGGTCGGCAGTTCGATCCTGCCCCTGACCACCACCTCTGACCAGCCAGAACGCCCGGACCATGATCGCGGTTCGGGCGTTTTGACGACAACGCTGACGACAACGGCCTCAGCCGAGCGCATCCCCCAGCTTCCCGAGAGCCTTGCGTTTCTCGTCGAGTGAGACGTGCGCGTAGATCGTCATCGTGACCTCGATGTCGGAGTGGCCGACGATCTCCCTCACCACGTGTGGCGGGACGCCCAGGTCGAGCAGGAGAGTCACGCAAGTATGTCTCAAATCGTGAAATCGCGTCTCGCCGAGACCGGCCTCCTCGCGGATCGTGCCCCAGCTCCGGCGGAGGTTGTCCGGCTCCATCGGGGTTCCCCGGCGCGAGCAGAACACGAGCCCGTGATCGTCCCAGTCCGGCCACGCTTCGGACCGCTCGGCGAACTGCCGCTTCTTGTGCTCGCGGAGAGCCTCCACGCAGAACCGCGGGAGCGGCACGGTGCGCTCGGAGTCCCCGGTCTTCGGCTGGACGAACCGCAGTCGTCCGCCTACGCGCTGAAGTGCCTGAACCACTTCGAGCTTCTCGCCGTCGAGGTCGACGTCCACCCATCGCAGGCCCAGCAGCTCCCCGCGCCTCAGGCCAAGGAACAAGCCAAGCACATATAGCACGTAGAGCCGATGCTCAGCGGCTACCCGCAGCACGGTGCGCGCCTGGGATGTCGTGAGCCCGCGGTTGACCTTGTATTTGGGCGTGGTGACCTTGACGAGCTTGGCGACATTGCGCGGAATGGTTTCCTCTCTGACGGCACATTCCAGAGCGTTTCTCAGGACGGCATGGATTGACTGGACCATCCGTGTGGACAGCTTGGCCTGGCAGCACGCGCCGTCCTTGAGCGCGCAGCAGCGCGGCTCCTCGCGTTCGGCGTCGTAGTCGTGCTTACAGCACTGGCACTCTTCCCGGACTCGGATGATGAAGACGCGGACCTCGCGAGCGGTCAGCTTGTCGAGCCGCTTCTTCCCGAGACCGGGGATCAGATGGAGCCGGACGACGCCCTCGTATCCCTGATAGGTCTTTGGCCGCCGTTCCTCACGAACGACGTGCAGCAGCCAGTACGTGAGGTACTCGGCCACAGTCCAGCTCTCGGATGCGACCGGGATGCCCTGGTCAGACTGGCTGAGCAGCTCCGTCAGCTTCTTCCGTGCCTCGTCATACGAGCGTGCGTAGGCCGACTTCCGCTCCAGCCTTCCTGACGTGGTCAGGACGAATGCCTTCACCTCATAGCGGCCGTCCTTGCGTGGCGAGATGGTGCCCTCGCCGTTAGCGCGCCTGCGTCCTGAACTCCGGCGCGAATTGCGGTCGTCCGGCTCTTCGGCGGATGCGGCGATTGCGGTCCTGGTCATCAGGCGGCTTCCTTTCCAAGCAGTTCGACGCACTCGTCGAGCGCGGCGGGTGTGACGAGTCGGCGGCGGCCGATTTTGATCGTGCGGAGCTGGCCGGAGCGGATGAGGTTGTAGACGGTCCACCGGCTGACGCGGAGCCGGGCGGCGGCCTCGTCGATGGTGAACAGGGTTACGTCCAAAGGTGGTCACCTCCGGGTGGTGGATTGGTGGTCGGATTGGGCATGGATCACGCGGCGGGGGCGGCCCAGGTGTCGTGGTCGCGGGCGCGTGCGGCGGCCGATAGCGCGAGTTGCTGATCCCCGGAGGTGTGGTGACCGGTTCCGGCGTATTGCCACTCGGTGAGGACCAGGACGACGGTCTCGTCGAGTTCGCGGCCCCAGGGATCGGTTTCGCCGTATGGGTGGCGTTGGGCGCGGCGGTGCTGGGTGCGGGCGGCGCGGAGCTGGCCGAAGGTGACGGAGTAGCGGCGGGATTTGGTGAGGTAGTGGCCGCCGTAACCGAGCATGTGCGCCCACCGCCGCAGCCGCTGGCCACCGTCGGCGAGGGTGCCGCCGAGCTGCCACGCCGTAGTGATCATCTGCTGGTAATGGCGGCTACAGGTAAGCCGCTGAACGTCGGCGATGCTGCGAACAGGCCCTGCGGGCAGGCCAGGTGCGTCGAGGCTCTTGGTCGCGTACTTGCCGATGTAGTTGGCGACGGCCTGGGCGGTGAGCGGGCCATCGGGGCCGTGGTGGATGGGCCGGGTGTCGGTCTGCGTGCCGAAGCGCAGCAAAACCGTGCTACCGGACCCGCTGTCGTCGTCGGCCGCGACGTAGGCGGCTACGGCGGCCTGTGTGATGGCATCCGAGAGCAGGCCAGTCACGTAGCGGCCGGGTGCTGGCTGGTAGCTGTCGCCGGGTGCGTCGAGGCGGATGGCGGCGTGGAAGTGGACGACGCCACGGGCCTGGTATTCGGCGACCTTGACATACCGGACGCGGACGTCGCGGCGGAGCTGGGCGACGGTGACGCCCGCAAGGGCGGCGAGGCGGCGGGGCAGGTAGGTGGTGAACCGGCGCCACAGCTCGGCTGCGTTGGCGTTGAACAGCACTGCGGCGGTGTAGTCGTAGCAGTCCGGGCACAGCGGCCGTCCGAGCCGCGGGTCGATACCGGGGTGGCGGTGCGGGCAGGAAATATCCCGGCCGTGCGGGCAGCGGCGGGCGTTACGGTCCCGGCGCGGGCGGCACGGTAGCGGTTTCCGTTCTTGCTGCGCTGGGTGTGGACGGGGCCGAACGAGGGCGCGGTCAAGGTGGCGAACACGCACGGATGCGTGGCGACGGTCTCGGGGATGCCCTTGCCCCCGGCCAGGCCCGCTTTGACGAGCTGCCGGGCGTCGCTCTTGTAGACCTGCGAGCAGGGCGGGCAGACGTGCTCGCGGCGGTTGCCGCACGCCGTCAGCAGCACCCCGTCAGGCTCGCTGGCGGTGTCGTAGATCAGGCCGGTGTCGCCGGTGGCCAGGTCGACGGCGCGGATATGGCCGCGCAGCCGGATCGGCTGGCGGCAATGACCGGTGTTCTCGAGCTGGCGTTCCCACCGGTCGAAGTCGGCGCGGCTGACCCGGTCGATGAGTTCGGTACGGTGCTGGCGTTCCCACCGGGCGAAGTGCTCGCGCCTGATCTGCGCCAGCCTGTCGTCGGCGGTCTCCCCCAGCCCCAGACCGGTAGCGGGCGGCCCGGGGCTGAGGGGGATCGTCGCGGCGGCAGCGGTCATGCGGCCGCCTGGGCGCGTAGCTGCGCGGCGTGGCGGGCGAGGTGGCGGATCTCGCCGTCGGTGAGGTAGGCGGCTTTGATCCGCCGGGGGATGCCGGATTCGGATAGCAGCCAGCCGACGCCGCGGGCGAGGGGGTCGATTTCGGCGGCGGTGTAGCCGTCGCCGGCCCAGCCGCTGCCCAGCACCACATCGGAGGAGCTGTCGGTGGTGCAGCGGAACGCGAGCCGGTAGCCGAACAGGTCCCGCATGGACGGGTCGATGACCTGATGGGAGGGCCGCTGGGTGGCGAGGATGACGATCACCCCGACGGCCCGGCCGCGTGCGACGAGGTCGCGGGTGAGCATGGCGAAGGCCTCGCGCTGGGCTTTGCTGCCGACGGTGGCGGAGAAGTAGGCGTATTCGTCGATCACGACCAGGTAGATCGGCTCACCGGAGTCGCGGGTGATTTTGCGGCGGCCGTCGGCGAGGAGCTTGTCGTAGCCGGTGTTCATGATCTGCTGGAAGCGGGTGAACGCGTCGATGGCGGCGGCGATGTCGGGGCCGATGAACATGTCGGCGCAGTGCCGCCACGGGCCGAGCTCGACTTGCTTGCCGTCGACCAGGATGAGCTTGCAGTCGGCCGATAGGGCGCCGTGGGCGACGATGAGGTTGAGCGCGTTGGATTTGCCGCCGCCCGGTTCGCCGCCGACCAGCATGTTGCGTTCGGCGAGGTTGACGTGGACGTCCTCGCCGGTTTCGTCGATGCCCAGATGCACCGGGTCGAACATGGATAGCGGGAATGCTGTAGCGGTGGTCATGCCGGGTGCCACCTCCTTCCGAGGTGTCGAATAGTCAGGACCGGGGTCCCGGAGGGTTGTGGCTTCTCTCCGGGACCCCGGTGCGCTGGTCAGGCTGCTTGGTTTGGCTGCTTGGTTTGGGTGGGTCATGTGCCAGGTTTCGGCGCAGACCTTGTGGCAGGGCACGCCCTTGTCCGGGGACCGGAGCAGTGCTGGTTTCCCGCGCAGGACGCAGGGCGTGGGGTCACCGATTTCCGCTTGTTTCCAGTTGAGGTTCATCGGCTCGCCCGTTGGCGGTTGCTGTCTTCGCGGTGACCTGGGATGGGACCGTTCGCGCGGGGGACAGTAGGTCGTGGCGGATGATGTCGATGGTGACGAGCTGGGACCAGCGGGTGTTGCGGGCGACCCTGGCGTCGCGGGCGTAGCAGGCGGCGCGGATTTCGCCGATGTGGGCTTCGAAATCTTCCAGGCAGATTCCGGCGCGGCACCAGATGTGCGCCCGTTCGCCGACCTTGGTGGGATGGATTCGCAGGATGAGCGGCAGCCTGCCGCTGCGGGTGTGCATCCGGGTTTCGAAGCACAGCCGTTGCAGCCGGTGGCGGCTGATGACGCACCAGCCGCGAGCCAGCAGGTACCGCCGTGGCCCCGGCAGCGCCACCACCAGCGCGGCGGCAAAGAGGGTTACCGTCGCGGCCCAGACCGGCAGGTGCCGGGCGTGCCAGGCGAGCAGGCCGATCGTGGTGATGATGGCCAGTTCGGTGCGCCACCGCCACAACGCACCGGCGGCGGTGTGGTGGAACCGGCCCGCGATGCCGTCGAAGGCGTACGGGTTGTTGCGGTGGTGGCGGGTGCTGTGGTTGGGCATCGGTTCACCGCCTTTTCGCGGCGTTTTTGCGGGCGGACATGATGATTTGGCCTTTGCACGGCAGGCAGTAGTCGCCGTCGGTGGCCGTCCTGCGGCGGCATGCCGCGCACAGCAGCAGGAGCCGGTGAGCGGTGATGAGTTCGCTGGCGAGGTCGTCTGGGTTGATGACCTGGCCGTTGGCGTTGCGGTTGCGGCGTGGCATTAGGCCCACCTCCCGTTACGTGGATGAGGACTGCACAGGGGGCAGTAGCGGGTGGCGCCGCCTGCCCGTTTGATGGCGCGTTCTTTGCTGCGGTCGCCGGGGCAGGTGCGGGCGAGGCTGAAGCCGATTCCGGCGTGCCGGATGACCGCGATCAGCCGTGCGCCGTTACCGCGCTGGTGGCTGGCCAGACGGGCGGCGAGATTGGCGGTGAGGGTCCAGCCGGTGTAATGGCGCGCGTGTTTGTAGGGCTGGCCGGAATGCAGCAGGTAAATGGTTCCGGTGGCGGTGGTCATGGGCGGCCGTCCCAGTCCACGACGCAGGCGACCGGCCACGCGGTGCCGCACGCTAGGCACAGCAGGGCGAGTTCGGTGATGCCGTCGCCGGTGTCGATCTCGGTTTCGGTGATGTCGGCCGAGTCGCAGTCCGGGCAGATCGCTTCGTGGTAGATGACCCGGTGGCTGCCGCTGGCGGCCTTCATGGCCGCCACCCGGCGGCCGTTGTCAGCTGTTCGCTGAGGCAGTTGCCGCAGCCGTGGCGGCAGGCGCCGGTGCCGCAGGCCGTGTGCCGGGCGGCCCGGTCGGCGAGCGCCTGGTGGTGCTGGCCGAAGCGGCGATCGCGGTAGCAGTAGGTGCCGCGGGCGGCCCGCTGGACCTGCCAGCCGTTGGCGGCAGCGATCTGGTTGTCGCGGGTGAGCCGGTGGTCGCGGGCGCGGCGGGCCTGGCGGGCGAGCCAGGCGTTGATAGCGTGGAACATGCCACGCACCTCCTTGTTTCGCTGATCACGGGATGAGATGACGGGTGTGGTGAGCCGGGCCGGGGGACGGCCATCCCCCAGGCCCGGCGTGGGTGTCAGGTCGGCGTGCCGGGTCGCACGTAGGCGTAGGCCTCCACGGGGACGCCCCGGAACGGGAACTTGACCTCGCAACGGACGACTGGCCGCCCGTCATGGCCGGTGGTCCGCTGGCCGGTGAGGGTGCCGCCGAAGCGCTCGGCCCAGCGGGCCATCGTGTGGAAGGTGTCCGGTCCGCCGCCGAATTGCAGGCTGATCTCCTGGGCGGTCTCGGAGATGGTCAGGTTCCGCGGACTGGGCAGGCCGTAGTCCTCGATGAACATTTCGGCGAGGAGATTCGCCAGGTCACGCATGGGCCGCGCGGATGCGGGCTCGACGACAGTGACGTACTCGGGGATCTGGATCGCGCTGTCGGTCATGGTGGTTCTCCTGGTCTGATCACGGGATGGGATGACGGGTTAGGTGAAGGCCTGCGGTGCCGTGACTGAACGGCACAAGCGAAGGCCTGCGTTCGGGTAGTTGCATGGATGACCCGAGCTGGAGTCAGGCAGCCCTGCGGGCGTCGGCCAGCATGGTGATCATGTCGGCACGGAAGGCGCGGACGATCTTGTTCTCGCGGTTCACCCACGGGGCGAACACCAGGCCGTGAACCTGCACGACTTCATCGAGGGTCAGCTTGGGCTCGTCTCCGGCCACCTCGACCCAGATGGTTTCTGCAGTGTCCCGGTCGGTTTCGATCGCGGTGAGCCGCACCGACCAGATCGGCCGCCCGTCCGGCGTCCTCTTCTGTGCTGGGTTGGACCGCGACTCCGCCTTCGGCTTCGGCGACGCGGCGACCCGGAACTTGACGTCGTTGGTTTCGATCTTCAGACGCATGACTGTGTTCCTCCTCTTTACGGTGGCACCTTCCTACACTGTGGCCACTAGACGTCTACTCGTCTAGAGCATATACCGCTTGTATAGAGGAGTTGGCGAAGTCAGTCAAGTATCAGTGCGCAGGCAGTTCGTACGTCAAGACGTACGCGTCCGCTGCGATCACCGTGTCACAGACCTCGACCGCACGGCCGTCGATGCTGTAGGCAGTACGAACGAGGCGGAACACCGGAGTGCCAGGGGAGAGCTGCAACAGCCTGGCTTCGGCCGGCGTAGGCATCCTTGCGGTCACGTCTTCGGTGAACCGTTCCAGCGTGTGCCCGTACTCCTCCAAGCGGGCGTAGATCCCGCCAGGCCCGGGGTTAGGTTTGGCTACCGGTGTCCCACGTGCCAAATCGGCCGGAATGTAGGACGTGGCGATCTCCACTGGCCTGCCATCAAGCGAGTACCGGCGGCTGCGGATCACCACTGGCTCGCTGTCCGCAATCTTGAGTAGCTCGGCGACGTCAGCGGGCGCCGGACCCTCGCGGACATTGATCATGTCGACATTAGGCGTAGCACCGGACGCTTCGGTCTCGACTGTGAACGCAGCCTCGCCTTCCTTACGGTGCCGCCGAGCGAACCGGTCGAAGGCAAGCCGTCGCACTGGCGGCCGTGCCCGGACATAGACACCACGCCCATGCTCGGACACGATCAGGCCTTCGTCCTGCAGCAGCCGCAGGGCGCTGCGGATCGTCATGCGCGCGACGCCATAGTGCTCCATGAGCTGAGTTTCCGATGGAAGCTGCTCGCCTTCCCGGAGCCGTTGCCGTGCTATCGCGGTGCGCAAGTGGTCAGCGATCTGCCGGTAGACGGCGCGGTCGCTGCCAGCGTCGATGTGCTCGGTCAGCACGCCGCTGCCGTCCATGACGGGACTCCTCAACTCGTCCACACGTCTACTACTGTTGAGCCTACCTGGAGGTATCCAAGATGAGCAGTCCCGGACCGCGGCATTCGATCAGCGTCGCCGGCGTAGTGGTCGACCACGGACGCGCCCTGCTGATCCGGCGGCGGGACAACAAGCATTGGGAACCACCAGGCGGCGTGCTTGAACTCAGCGAAGGCATAACCGATGGCGTGCGCCGCGAGGTCCGCGAGGAAACCGGGCTGAATGTCGAGCCGGTCGCGCTCACCGGTGTCTACAAGAACATGGCTCATGGCATCGTAGCCCTGGTGTTCCGCTGCCGACCCGCGAGCGGCCAGCTCGCCACCAACGACGAGGTGTGCGGCTTCCTGTGGGCAACGCCAGGAGAAGTCCACGACCTGGTCGACGAAGCCTTCGCCGTCCGCGTCCTGGACGCCATGAGCGGCGGGGGAGAAGCACCCGCGATACGCGATCACGACGGCGTCCACCTGTTGTGAGAACTTTCTCTACGTCTTCAAGGGCACGCCTTCGGCGCGCCGAACCGGACCGCCAGGCACTCGCTTGACAGCGGGCCGTAGCGCATCGGCGAGAGCGCACCTGCGCAGCGTCCAGCCGCAGACTGTTCGGGAGCAGGGGGCTTCCGCCGCCGCGGAGGCGGCTCGCCGCTTCCTCCGGGTGGTAACCCTCCGTCGCGGCAGCCGCCTGGCCCGGCCGTCCCCGCACCCGACGCCGCGGCGGTACTCCCGCCACGCTCCCGATGGCCAGGCCCGCCCAAAGCTGGCGGCCGTCCTCCACGCGCCAGCCATCCTGTCGCCGAGCAAAGATCACAGTCAAGGATGGCGCAAGCGCCACCCTTGAGCAGTGATCTTCCTCGGCAAATTCGGCGCCTATGAGAAGGACGGGGGACAATCGATCCGGACCTGTTGACGCTTAAGTCTCAAGATCAACATATTGGCGGCGGGATGTGGTCGTCACCATCACGGCCCGCTTGGTGACGCTTGGGTGAAGTAATCAGCGCCGCGTCCACCTTTTCAAGCAAGGTGTGACGGGTGAACGGTTTTTGGATGAACTCCGCCCCCTCGTCGTGGATGCGCCGTGCGCTCAGCGCTTCCGCGCTATAGCCGGACATGTACAGGACGGGCAATCCGGGCCGCAGCTTGACGACGCGTTCTGCGAGCGTTGGACCGGACATGCCGGGCATGACGGAGTCGGTCAGGAGAAGCTGGAAGTCTTGCGAGGACGCCAGCGACAATGCTACGTCGAATGTGTCAGCCTCTATGGTGGCGTAGCCATTCTGGCGCAGGATCCGCGAGGTGAGCTCTAGTACTGGCTGCTCATCGTCGACAACGAGGATGGTCTGGCCGTTTCCTCGGGCGTCGGGGATGTCAACGGTCGGCGTTGCCGGGGCGGCCGCGCCAGTGGCAGGGAACAAAAGGCGGAAGGTCGTGCCGACGCCTTCTTCGGAGAAAACGCTTGTGCTACCACCGGCGCCTGTGACGATGCCATACACGGTGGCCAGCCCAAGGCCAGTGCCTTGGCCCACCGGTTTGGTCGTGAAGAATGGTTCGAAGATGTGGGCTTTGACCTCCCCGCTCATTCCGGTTCCCGTGTCGCTGACGGCGAGCTCAGCATAGCGGCCAGGGCTGACGCCGGGACGCGAGCGGGCCTGGCGCTCGTCCAGCTCGGCGAGGCTCGTCTCGATGGTCAAGGTGCCGCCCTGCGGCATGGCGTCGCGGGCATTGACGGCCAGGTTGAGCAGCACTTGCTCGACCTGGGCCCGATCGGCCTCGATGGTGGGCAGGTCCGCCGCCGGGTCGACCCGGATTTCGATGCCCGCGCCGACGGCGCTGGACAGCAGGTCGTTGGTGTCGGCCACGACGGCGTTGAGCCCGAGCGCCTCTGGCTGGGCCGCTTGGCGTCGGCCCACGATGAGCAGTTGCTTGGTAATCCGGGCGGCGCGCTGCGCCGCGGCTTGGATCTGTTCGACGTCGGCCCGGACCGCAGGCTTGTCGGTCGTCTCCTCGGCCACGAACGCGGCGAAGTTCATGATGACGGCCAGCAGGTTGTTGAAATCGTGGGCGACCCCCCCGGCCAGCTGGCCCAGGCTCTCTAGCCGCTCGGACTGATGCAACTGATGTTCCAGCGCGCGCCGATGGGCCTCAAGGCGGTTGCGTTCGGTCATGTTCCGGATTACGGCCGACGCCCCGGCCACTGCGCCGCTCGCGTCTCGGATCGGGGAGACGGAGATCGATACATCGAGGATGGTTCCGTCCTTACGGGCACGTTTGCTCTCGAAATGCTCGACCCGCTCTCCCCGTCGGATGCCGTCGAGGATGGGCGCCAGCTCGTCGGCCCGGTCCGGCGGGTAGAGCGCGGACACGCTGCGCCCGATGATCTCATCGCGGGCGTAGCCGTACTCCTGCTCTGCCCCGGCGTTCCAGCTTGTGATGACGCCATCGAGCGTTGTGCCGATGATGGCGTCGGCCGACGACCCGACAATGGCCGCCAGCCGCGAGGTCGCCTCGAAGTCGGCCCTGGCTTTCGCGATCATCTGGTTGATGTCGTGGGCCAGCGAGGAGACTTCCGCCGGGCCGCTAACCGTGATCGGGCCTGCCAGCATGTGCGTTGTCGCGGCCCGGACCCCGGCGCTCAGCTCGGCGATGGGCCGCACGACCCGCTGGTAGAACACCAGGGCGGCCGCCACAAAGACCAGAAGACCGGCGAGCGTGAGGATAAGCAGGCGGTCGCTCAGATGGTCGGCCACGGCGAGGCCGACGAGGCCCGCCCCGGCCGCGAAGGTGAACAGCGCCACGAACCCCACGACGTATACGCTGACCGACCTGGACCGGTTCCCCTTTGAATTGGCAGCCACACCGGGACCTCCGCTCTCAACCCTCCATGGACTCCCCTGGAGTGTCAGCACTGGAGCAATATTCAACACAGTGCAATCAGAACACTACAAAACGTTACACTAGGATCGATTCGGCGGCGAGCCTCTGTTGCTTCGAGGCGAGGGCCTGGCCCCTGCCACGGAGACCTGAGGGCTTGATCATGCCTGATGTGCGCCCAAGTCGGGCACCATCCCAGGACCTACGCAGGTCAGCGAGCTATGGTCGTAGGTCTGTAAAACCGCCCCCGGCGGGGGCACTCCGGCTCCGGGATGATCACCAAGGCTAGACGGTCTCTGTGGACGGCCAGGGTTGGGCCTGATCGTCCCGTCTGCCGTCCACCCGGGGCAAGCCCAGCGGGCTAGGCCCGAGGGTCAAGATCGTTCGTCCAGTTGGGCGCTGCATCTTGACCCTCGGGCCTAGCCCGCTCCATGGCAGGCGGGTCGACGGCAGACGGGACGATCAGAGGAAGGCTTGCGCGCAGGAGCGCGTTCTGAGCACCCGTACGGGTTGCATTCCGGGTTGCAGTTCACCACCGTTCAACGTCGTTCCACGAAGATCGGCGCTACGGCCGGAACCAGGTCGGACGGCCCGACCCGACCCGCAGCCGAGCTGCTAATGCAGTTAGGGTTCGTGCCTAGTCGCGCACTGCGCTGCCGCAGACCTGGGTCGGCTCCTTGTCAGGCAGGCGCGCGAAATCGACGACAACTGTGACGACAACGACGACAACCACAGGCAGCCGTGAGCACGCGCCTGGCACTTTCCACGCTGGGCCGTTTCCCGTGGCCAGGGTGATTGTCCGGCCTGAAAAACGGAAGGTCGGCAGTTCGATCCTGCCCCTGACCACAGCCTCTGACCAGGGAAAACGCCCGGTCCAAGATCGAGATCCGGGCGCTTCCTCGTGCTCGGGTCTCAGTTTGGGGCCAAGAAGCAAGCGGACGATAGGCGGCTCCGCTGGTACAGGGGAGCAGGCTGGGCCCAGTAGGTCCACAACATCGTCGAGCAGGGCGTGGCGGCAGACGGCTGCGAGCCAGTGCGCGCCCTGCCGAATATTTACGCCCGCCACGACTCGGCCGGCTATGCTCGCAGCGCTCGTCCCTGCGTGGTGACGCGGTGAATTCGGCAGGTGCACCCGGGTGGCCGCGTTCCGCCCCTGGCCGCCTGAACGGCCCACGGGTACGACGATGTGGTGAGGTGTAGGGGAGCGGTCTGTGAGACCGTCGGCTTCTCACGAATGGACATTCGGAAGGCCCGGATCTCATCCCGGATCTCATCCACTGCCGATGCCGAAGAATCCGGCCGTATATGAATCAAGTGGCGCCGCTGCGCGGCGCCGTGCCCGGACCCGCTCCCGCCGGGCTGCGGCCCTAGGGGGCCGACCCGGCGCCGCGGGCCGGGCACGACCCGAATCACCGTCACTTACCAGGGCACTCAATCCTCGGCACGCGACGCTACGGGAGGCGCGAGCGGCAGTCGCAACGACACGGCCGGCATGACGGCGGCGCCGACACCCGCCGCACGCACGGCGTACCCGCCGTGATCAGGACGCAGGCACGCCCCGCAGGTTCCAGCCAGCACCGCGCTCAGCACACCGACCGCAGGTGGGGGCCTTCACCCGCTACAGGGAGTATCGGCCCTCCACATCTGGCGCCAAGGGCGGGAAGATCTTTTGGCCCCGCCCCTCCACACGGGCCGAGCCCTAACGGGCTGCCCCTTGGCCCGCGCGGAGCCTCTACGCGTCCAAAACATCTTCCCGTCGCTGCGCGATGACTCTGCGGGTCACCCTTGACCCCCGCCGCTCCAGGCGATGAACCGGCACCTATCGGGTGAAGGCCCAGGCCGCAAAGACCGGGGGCAGGCGGCGAGGAAGGAGCCCCGATGAACATCAGGATCACCGACGAGACGATGACCAGCGACACCACACCACACCGCACAGCACCCGCCCGGACGGGGACGGCTGGGCCGTGACCTGGCTGCCGGGCCGGGTACTGACCCGCAACCAGGCCATCACGGCCATGGTGCTGGCTGAGACGGTCGCAGGCGGTCTCGGTGACCACACAGACGGTGGCTGTTCATCAAATCATGGGCGGACGAACTCGGCATGACCGGCGCCGACGCCGTGGGCAAGATCAGCTACTTACGGACAGACCCGGAGGCGGGCGAGTAGGCACGCAGAGCGGGCACGGTGACCTACGCGCCGTGCCCGTTGCGTGCCCGATCGGGCAGCCATCCGGGGTGTCCCACGGTCAATCACGGACAGCCATCCAACCCCTCTGACCTGCGGCCAGACAGATCACAGCGCCGCCGCCGATGATCTTCTAAGCAGTCGTTCACCCTGCCGCACCGCTTCCGGACCGCAGGGAGCGTCAGCGACCGAGGACCGGAAGCAGCACGGATGCTGCTGTGGCCCCATCCGTTCCATGAGTACACGCAGGCTCACGCGTGCGTCGGCGGTAAGCGTGCGGCCCGTATGACGCAGGTCATGCGCTAACTGGCGGTAGGGGAAGCGGAAGGAGAAGAACGAGGAGAGCTCGTCAGTACGATGACGATGTATGTGGTGCCGCTGTGGGAGACCACAGTGACGGAGCCGGTGTAGGGTGCGGTGATCTTCGCCCGTCCGACGTAGCTCGCCCCGGCACCCACCGATTTCTGGCCTGAGGTGGTGAGCTTCGAGTTGTCCTTATAAAACGCGAACGCGTCCGAGGCCGACTCGGAGGTGGTGTACGCGGCGACGAGCGTCGCCGAACTCGAACCACCCAGAGAGCCCGAGCCAGCAGCCTTGGCCCCTGCGGGGACCGGGAACTGACTGGGCCAGTTCGGGGGCAACTGGCCGTCAAGGGAAAGGGATACCTGGCCTTCGGGAGTGGAGACCTGGAAGTTCTTGGCTGTGCTGGTCGCGGTTGGACTGGCCCCAGTCGTGGCCGGACTGGCTGTAGTCGTGGCCGGACTGGCTGTTGATGAGCTGCTGCTGGAACAACCCGCGGCTGCCACAAGGCAGCCAAGCAGAAGGCCGACTACCAGTCGTGACTTCATATGATCTCCTTGATTCGACATTCCTCGACCCCGGCGCAGCGGGAAACCGGAAAGATACCCGGATACAGCACGGAGCTACCGAGTAGTCCTCTGCAGTGGAGCACGGCATGGGAGGGCTGCGCATCCGGTAGGACCCCCATGCCATTGATGATCATGCGATAGCTGCCACCACCTGTGGCGCCACGCCGCCACGGTCACGAAGTCCGGTGGCCGTCCGGGTATATTGCGTTGGTCCTAGCCGCAGCTGGCCGCCTCCTCGCCTCTCTCGCCAGGGAACTGGATGGCCGGGTCTACGGACACGCGGCCGAGTCTAATCTGCGCCCGCGGCGAGGCCGATACGCCGCGCCAACCAATCGCCGTCGAGGTGCCCCCGAGATGCCCCCGGACAGCCGTCGACAGGCAATAATCACCACCATCAGCCCCACTGCGAACCCAAGGTCAAACCGGGCGTTGACGTGCGCGGGGCGGTAAGGGACGGGCTCGTAATGCGTAGGTCACCTGACTTGGGGACTATTTGGGGACCACACGCCGCGCGCGCAATCGGACAACCTGCATGTGATCGAACGTCGCGTCATACCCGTGTAGCCGCGCTGGGCTGCGAAGACGCCTACCCCAACGTACTGGGGGTCAAGGGCGGAAACGATGACTACGCCCCCGGCGGGGGCGCTCCGGCTCCGGGAGGATCAGGAAGGCCGGGCAGGCTTGCTCGTCGTAGATGGTTGGGCGGGCTGGGCCTGATCAGCAGGACAGGCGTGCGCAGGTGCGCGTCCAAACCCACCTTGCCGCCCGCGAATTTCGCCGGTACAACCCTCATCCTCGTGGCCCTAGTGTGTCGTTGCTACCCGCGGGCGGAGGCTTACGTCGTCTCGAGTGGACGGGGCGGCTTCTGCTGCGGTGGCCGCGCGGCGGCCGGTGAAGCAATGACCGCGGGCAGGAATACCGCGGCCATCAGCCCTATGAGGCCGACCACTGCCAAAGCGATCATCGCCAGCCCGTAGGAGCGCTCTGGGGTCGAGGTGATGCCGGCGACGAGGATGGTGCCGACGATCGCGGTGCCGAGGCAGGAGCCGAGGTTGGACACACTGCGCGACAGGCCGGAGATCTCGCCCTGCTGCTCCTCGGCGAAGCTGGACTGCACGATGTTGACCGACGGGGTCAGCAGTGCGCCGAGCCCGAGCCCGATCAGGAGGAGCCCGGGCGCGAATACCCAGGCGCGTGGGGAACTGAGAGGGCTTCTGATCTAGGTCAGGAGTGGTTCGCCCGTTTCGGTGGGCTCGTCGCGCCAGGTTTGGGTGGATTCGTCGGTGAGTCGGCGCCTCATGTTGTCGATCATGGACCAGTGGATCATGGTGCGGGAGCGTTCTGGGAGCGTCTCGTAATCTCGGGCTACCCAGGCCTGACTGGGCGGCGCGGGCAGCGCTGACGGCGTCGAGGGAGTCGGATTTGCCCTGGCGGCGGCGGTCCTGCCGGTCAGAGCGGTCGACCTCGACGACCCGGACACCGGCCGTGGTGATGTGGCGGGCCAGGCCGGCGCCGTAGCTGCCGGAACTTTCGATCCCGACCAGGCACACGGTCCCGAACCCGCCCAGCCAGCTCATGAGGCCGCCGTATCCGGCCGCGGCGGCCGGGAATTCCTTGACCCCCAGCAGCCCTCCGATGGGGTCGAGCGCAGCCGCGACGTGCACGTCCGCGTGGGTGTCCACGCCGCCGGTGATGGCGCGTATTTCAGCGCGAGTCTCTACGATGGTCACAGCCATCCCTTTTCTGAGGTTGAAGGGGTGGCACGCACCCGAGGGCGTCGGACCTGTGAAACCCTGGCCTCTGATCCAGGCCAGGCAGATCAGCCCGGCAATGCCGGTGGGTGCCAGAAAAAACTGGGACCCGGCCGACAGATCGTTTCGCAAGACAACCCGAAGCGGCGTCAGCCGACTCGGAGGTCAGGCCGGGACCCAGGCTCCCGACCCTACGCGCCCATCAGTCAAGATCAGGGAAGCCGGGCCGGAAGCACTACACACACTCTCCCTGCCGATTGCGAGCGGTCGAAGATTGCACCAGCGGCGCCTGCCCGGGCACGCAGATCATCCAATTCTGGGCATCCCGGGCCCGGCTCACGACCGGCTTGCCGCGGCATCGGCCAGGCGCTACCTGCGGGCCGCGTACGGGTACCTGATGGTGGCCCGTCCAAATGCCTGCCGTGCCCCGGACCGGGCCGCTTCACGTTCTTGGACGGCCGGGCTTGGCACCCTCCGCCGCGGGGTCCTGCGGCGCCCGGCGCGGATCGGGGCCTGTCGGCCCGGCCGAAGGTGACGAACGGCCCGGTCGCCGCGCGCAAGCTCGTCCTACCGTGGGGGTGTGATCAGTTCAACGGTTGTTGATTCGAGCCCGGTTGAGTTGACGGGCGGTTTCGCCGCGCTGGCCGACCCGGTGCGCCTGCGCATCGTGGGGGTGCTGGCCGAGGGTGGGCGGTGCGTGTGTGACCTGCACGAGGAAGTGCCGGTCGCGGCGAACCTGCTGTCCTACCACCTGCGGGTATTGCCCGACGCGGGCCTGGTGACCGCGGCCCGCCAGGGCCGGTGGGTTGACTACCGCCTTGATGGCGGCGGGTTCGCGGCGTTGTGGGCCCGGGCGCCCGCCGCCGGCATCCCCCTGCCCGGCGACCGGGTCAGCGCCGGGTGGTGCGGGCCGTCATGTGAGGACGACGGCGAGGGGGGCGGCGGTGACTGACGCGCGGACTGAGGTCACTGGCCCGGCCGGGCAGCGGCCGCTGGTGGCCCGGTTGTCCAGGCTGGACCCGTTCCTGCCGGTGTGGATCGGCGCGGCGATGGTGGCGGGCCTGCTGCTGGGCCGGGTTGTCCCGGGCCTGAACGGTGTGCTGAAACCGGGTCGCGATCCATGGCACCAGCCTGCCGATCGCGCTCGGGCTGCTGCTGATGATGTACCCGGTGCTGGCGAAGGTCCGCTACAGCGAGATCGGGCGGATCACCGTGGACGGGCGGATGATGACCGTCTCGCTGCTGCTGAACTGGGCCGTCTGCCAGGCCGCCCGCGACGCCGCGCCGACGGCCGGCTACCGGGCGGCCAGCTGAGCAATGACAACCGGCAGTGCCGCCACGCCCGCCGGGCCGGGTGATTCGCGGATCCGGGCGATGCCGGCCGGGCATGCCCGGCAGACCGGCCGCCCCGCGGATGCGGCGGAAAGGTGCGGGCGGCCGTGATCTATCTGGGCATCGCTGTTCTCGTGTTCGCTCTTTCCGGCCTGCTGTCGATGGCCGGGCTGGGCGCCGCGTTCATCTTCGTGCCGCTGTTTTACTGGCTCGGCGTGCCGCTGCCGGTCGCCTCCTCTACCGCGCTGCTGCTGAACGCCGTCAGCCTGTCGTTCGCATCTGTCACCTACTGGCGGGCCGGCCTGGTCAACTGGCGGCTCGGCGTGCCGATCACGATCACCGCGGTCGCGGCGGCGCCGGCGGGCGCACTGCTGGCACCGCACGCCGCCAAGCATGTGCTGCTGGGCCTGCTCGCCGCGTTCCTGGTGTTCTCCGGCGCGATGATGCTGTTCTATCGCCGGTCGGCCCCGCCCCGGCCGCTGAGCCGGCGAGCCGAAGCAGGAACCGGCGGCGCGGTCGGCGCGGTCGCCGGGTTCCTCGGCGGGCTGCTGGGCGTCGGCGGCGGCAACATCATCCTGCCCGTCCTGGGCGAGCTTGGCCTAGATGCCAAGGTCGCCGCGGGCACCACCGGGTTCGCGGTGGTGTTCTCCTCGCTGTCAGGTTTCCTCGGCCGCATCAGCACCGGCCACCTCAACCTCGTCCTGCTCACCGTCAGCGTGGTCATGGCCGCCGCCGGGTCGCTGGCCGGATCCCGTCTGATGACCACGAAAATCTCCACCACCCAGCTCAAGTACCTCATCGGCGTCGTGCTGTGGGGCATCGCCGCCGAGCTCATCTGGAGCCTGGCATGAACCGCGGCCCCGGCCCAGCGGCGCAGCGCCGTCACCACCCGCACCCCCGGCCTGCCACACCACCCTCAGTAACGAAGAAGAGAGATCATGATTGAGGCGAAGGACCACTACGACGCCGCGCTCGGCATCGCGCTCACCCTGCTTACGGCGACCTGGCCCGACGGGCGGCTCGGGCTCTCCTCCCGGGAGCACATGGCCGTCGCCCCCGCCTCCACTGGCAAGAACAACGCGACCGCGGTCGCCGCCACTGTCGCCTTCTCGCCCCTGGTCGCCGTCTCGGCCGCGACGACGCCAAATCTTCCAGATCCTGCTGCTCGTCGGCTACCTGAAAGCCGCCGGCTGGGTCTGCCGCCGCTACCGCTGCCGCCCGACCGGTACGAGCGTTCCGCCGGTCCCCAGCCGGGGCTTCGCTCATGGCGGCTGAGCAGGCTGAGGTGACCCGTTACCGCGCCAGGGGCGAGAACCGCCCCGGCGGCGCCGCCACGATCGAGAGCCACGCGAGCAGGATCATGTTCGACGGCTCGGCTGAGACGGGCGAGCTCTTGCCCGGCCCTGCCGACCTGCTCGCGGCGGCGCTCGCGGCCTGCATGCTCAAGAACGTCGAACGCTTGGCCGGTATCCTCCCCTTCAGCTACCGGCAGGCGCGGATCGAGGTCGAGGTCGAACGGGCGGAGCCGCCGCCGCGGATCGTCCGGGCCCGCTACACGCTCACGATCGCAACCGACGAGCCCGCCCACCGGCTCGAACTCTTGCACCGCAACATTCTCCGCTTCGGCACGATCACCAACACCCTGGCAGCCGCCTGCGAGCTCTCCGGCACGATCCACGCTGAACCGCCGCCGCAACCCGGAAGGAGTGCCGACGAGCAGAACCCTGGCGTGCCCTGACGCACGCTCCGCCCCTGCCGGACTGCGGATCGTGCGCGGCTTCCAGCCGGGCTGGTGCGGCACCGTGATCATATAAGGATCGCTTGAACGGAAGGAGCAGACGATGGCTGACCGTGGATCGCTGGAGGGCCTGTTCGCCTTTCACGGACACCGCTGCTGGGCGAGCACCGCAGGCGTGCGGGCCGGCGCCGCCGCGTTGCGGGCGCTCGGCGTCGAGTCGAGTGGCGGGAAGTCCCTGCACGCCGTCGTGGAGATCGGAGACCACCACGGCGCGATGTGCTTCGCGGACGGGATCCAGTACGCGACCCAGTGCACGTTCGGAAAAGGCAACATCGAGAAGTCGCGCCGCGGCAAGCTCGCCGTCACGCTGATCGACACGGCGACCGGCCGCAAGGTCCGGGTCTCCTGCAAGCCGACGCTGCAGCCGCAGATCCGCGCCTCGGCGTTCATGCGGAAGCGGGCTGCCGGAATCCCGGCGAACGAAATCCCGGAAGCCGAGCAGGCGGAGCTGGTTGACCTGATCTGGGCCGCACCCGAGAACGACGTGCTCGCGATCGGGCCGGTTGAGCCGGCTGGCTGGCGCCCGGTCGAGGAGGTCGTCCGCTTCACCGTGTGCCCCGGGTGTCACGAACTGGTGGCTGAGCCGTATCTGCGGGTCGTGAACGAGGAGAGGCTCTGCCTGGACTGCTCCGGGTACCAGAGCTAAGCCCGGGGGCGAGCGCCGATGCTGTACGGGCCACCGCGACCATGAGCGGGCGATGCTCGCGACCCGCTCACCCCGCCAACGGGTCTACTCCGCGCAGCATCCCCAACTCCGCTGACCTTGCGTCCTTCTACTGCCACACCCCCGGCCCGGTGTCGCTGTCCACCCTGATCAAGGTTGCCGGGAAATATGGCCGGTAACGGAATGCTTCCCAGTAAGGCAAAGGCCAGACTCGCGACATCACGCTAAGCTCGTCGTTTAACCTCGGATGTCATGACCTGCGGAGATCGTTGATCTTGTCCGGCGTGTCGCCGTGATCTGAGACAGCCACCGCATGATCATCTTCGGGTTCCTTCCAAGAGCCAGAGACGATAGCGGTGGCCGTGGCGTTCAGTATGGCGTGGCGGGGCCGGGGTCGAGCCGCGGCCGGCGCCAGGCCAGCCGCACTTACCCTTAAGCCACAGCAAGACTCCGCAAAGGTCGAGAACAGACCCGCTGTCATCGGCTACGACCGGCGCCGGGCAGCCTCGAGCGTGGGGCGCGCAGATCATCCGTATCTGCGTACGCCATACCTTGATCGGCATCGAGCTGATGTCCGCACCGAACAGCGGGTACGTGCGCGGCCTGGATCGAGGGACAGCTGTCTTGCCGGACGGTCTCAGTTTGGGTCTCATTCATTTACGTCCAGGGCTGTCCGCGTACGGCCAGCACCGTTCACGAGCAGCGCAGATGGCCGGACATGGACCTGGGTGGACGGCCGTCCCTAATCCTGAAAAGCGGAAGGTCGGCAGTTCGATCCTGCCCCTGACCACCTCTGAGCAGCGTGAATGTCGCTGCTGATCTCTTCTGCTGCCTTGCCTCTTGTGCTTGACCGTCGCGGCGCGTGCTTCGACTCATTCCTCGAGGTTGTCCGCGACGGTTGATGCGGACCGGTTGACGTATTCGCCGCGCCGGGCTCGGACGCGGCTTCATCGCGGGCGGCCTTGGCGGCTTCCTCGGTGGCGAAGCCGCCGACCCATTTGGGCTTGGTCACGCCGTTGGCAGGGTCGCGGACGCGAATCACGTAGGACCATGACCCGCTTCGTTTGATCACACCGTCACGAAGCTTTGGCATCGGTGGTTTCCTCCTGGTCGAGCAGAGCGGCGACGTAGGTTTCGAGCGCTTCGACGGGAACGCGGCGGGAGCCGTCGATGCGGACCGACCGCACCAGACCAGCCGC
Organism: uncultured Actinomycetota bacterium; assembly: GCA_963826515.1. GTDB lineage: Bacteria > Actinomycetota > Actinomycetes > Streptosporangiales > Streptosporangiaceae > DATFVJ01. The sequence continues at coordinate 587,852 of CAWGXI010000016.1, read as the reverse complement.
CCGACCGGATCGAGCATGGTGAGGGAGTCTCAGGACCCGCGGCCAGCCGCATGATCAAAGCGGCCAGGGACGCCGCAGTCCGGTTCGAGGGCACGCCCGCACCGACACCCACATCAGGAAGCTCCAGGAAGAGATCGCCCAGCTCGCCGAGGAGATCACCAGCCCGCTGACCCCCATCCCGCTCCGTGAACGCTGAAGCAGCGGATCACCACGCTGCAGGCGATCCTCGAGCGGCACGACCGGACCCGGATCATCTCCGCCTGCGGAGCCAGCGATGACCGATGAGGACGAACGCAAGGCCATCACCGAGGCGATGCAACGGCTGCTCGCCGGCAAACCACTCAGATCGTCGGCCAGCTCGACATAGTCACGCTCGCAGACGAGGCCGGCTGAAGCGCAACAAGCTCACGCACAAGCACACCGACCTCAAGGACCTCTTCAACGCCGAACGTCGCGCCCGCGACGGTGTCCCCGACAGCGAACTCCGGCCGCGACGAGATCACCGCCTTGACCAAGAAGATCAAGACGCTGAAAGAGGAACGAGACCAGTGCCGGACGGCGAGCGAGACCTTCGCGCGAGCAATGAACGTCCTCACCATCGAGAACGACAACCTTCGCCGGGACATCGAGAAACGCAGATCGTCCAGCGTCACATCACTGCCATCCAGGCGCTGAAGTCCCCACGCTCAGTCCCAAGCGTGTCGCAGGGTCCAGTCCTGTGCAGGCGGTTCCATCAGGATCTGCCCGATGGAGGCCATCAAGCCGGTACGGTGGCCATCACGGAGGGCAGGGCAGCGCGGGCTGGTCCAGGGAGCACACCGCTGCGCGGCCCGTCGGCCGGACGGTAACTAGGCTTGGCCCGCACCGTCCTGGTCGGCGGCGCGCCACCGCCTGCCGCCCGGGCGCCTTCACCGACGGACGCCGGAGAAGCCGCACCCTGTCTTTCTTCCTGCGCATCCGAGCTGATCACCTGGATCAGGTTCTCCGGCAGCATGACCTTGACGCCGGGTTCCGGGCCGTCAGGGTTGTTCGCTGGGTGCCGGAGCGGGGCCCTCACGGGCAGGCCGCGCATCTGGGGGGCGGCCGTGTGCCTGGCTGGCCGTCTGGCCGCGCGGGTGTGATGGTTCCGGGCTGCGTGGTTCGCGGGCGAGCAGGTTGATCCGGTCGCTGGTGGCGAGGGTGATGCCGGGGTCTGGGTCGCGGAGGGTGTGGTTGTCCAGGACCGAGACCGGGACCCAGCCGGGCGGCCAGCTGGTGCCGCCGAGTGTCTGGCCGGCGGCGGGCGAGCCGGCGGGGATGGTGATCTCCAGGATCTGGTAGCCACGCAGCGGGGTCGGCGCCTCGCGGAGATCATCCTGCGGGCCGTGGGGCTGTGCCTGCGCGGCGCCGGCCGGGGTGGTGTGCATGTGGCGGGCGACGGCCTGCAGCACGTTCTGGGTGGTGATCCAGCCTTGGAGGTGCTGTCCGTCGTCGGAGATCACGGGCAGGCCGTCGTGGCCGTAGAGCTCCAGCTGGCGCAGTGCCTGGGTGAGGGACTCGCTGGCGAACAGCACCTGCGGATGGTGCTGATGGGTGACCGGCCCGGGCAGCGCGGCGCGCTCCGGGCCCGGCAGGCCGGGTGGCTGGGCAGCGATGGTGAGCGGCGCCGCGAAAGGGTGCATGGCGTCGGCGGCGGTAAGGTCCTCGAACGGGTCGGCTGACGGGGGGTGGTCGATGTCGGTGCCGCGGCGCAGCAGCTTGGTGGTGTAGATCGTGCCGTAGCTCAATGCGCGGGAGGTGGCGGTGGCGATGGCGATGGCGAGCATGACCGGCAGGGTGAGGGCGTAGTCGCCGGTCATCTCCACGACGCTGGCCAGCGATGTCAGCGGGGCCCGCGCCGCGGAGGCGAACACCGCGCCCATCGCGACGACCGCGTACAGGGCGGGCTGCCCGGCGGCCGGGCCGAGCAGGTGGCCGGCGATCTCGCCGAAGGCCATGCCGGAGGTCGCGCCGATGAACAGCGACGGGGCGAACACCCCGCCCGATCCGCCGATGCCGATGGTCAGGCTGCACGCGATGATCTTCCCGGCGGCCAGCACGATCAGGAACCACATGGCGTAGCTGCCGCCGACCGCCTTGTACATGACCGGGTAGCCGACCCCGTACATCTGCGGGATCGCGAGCAGCAGCAGCCCGAGCGCGATCCCGCCGGCCGCTGGCCGGGCCCACTCCGGGCGGTTCTTCCACACCCGGTCAAACAGGTCCTCGGTCGCATACAAGGTCTTCGCGAACGCCAGCCCGAGCAGGGCCGCGATCACCGCCAGGGCCGCGACCAGCAGGTAGCTGGTCAGGTGGTGCAGCGCGATCCCGGACGGCAGCCCGGACAGGAACGGGGCGCTGCCCAGGAACTGGCGGCTGACCAGGTCGGCGGCCATCGCCGACAGCATCACGGTGAAGATCGCCTCGATGGAGAACTCCCGCAGGATGATCTCCACCCCGAAGAACACCCCGGTGATCGGCGCGTTGAACGTGGCCGCGATGCCGCCGGCGGCGCCGCAGGCGACCAGGATCCGCAGCCGGCTCTCCGGCATCCGCACCCACTGGCCCAGGCTGGAAGCCAGCGCGGAGCCGATCTGCACGATCGGGCCCTCCCGCCCGACCGACCCGCCGACCCCGATGCACAGCGCGGAGGCGACCGCCTTGACCGCGGCGACCTGGGGCCGGATCCGGCCGCCTTCCTCGGCGACGGCGATCATCACCTCGGGGACGCCGTGGCCGCGGGCCTCGCGGGCATACCGGTAGATCAGCGGCCCGTAGACCAGGCCGCCGATGACCGGGATCACGACGAAGAACCCCAGCCCGAGCCACGGCAGGTGGGAGCTGTCGACGCGTCCTTGCTGGCCGAACTGGACATGGCCGGTGGCCAGCCAGGTGAAGAAGTAGATCAGGTACCGGAACGCGACCGCGCCCAGCCCTGATCCCGCGCCCACCACCAGGGCGATGACCAGCAGCCCAGCCCGGGTGCCCCGCAGCCAGCTGCTCGCCTTGCCGGTCCACGGCACTGTGTCCGGCGGCCTGCGCGCCGTAGCCTTGCTGGTCATGATCGTCCCTCTGCGCCGCTGGAGCGTGCTGGTTCCCGTTTCATCCTGGCAGGCGCAGCCGACGGCGCTTCCGGAGGATCTGCCGGCCACTGGCTGTCGGGGATCTCCCCGGCCGCGGCGGCGAACGCCCGCAGCGCGCCGGCCACCGCCGACTGCTGCCGGGCCGGGAGCCTGCCCAGGATGACGGCGATCAGCGCCCGCCGCCGGGCGGTCGCCTGGTCCACGACCTGCCGGCCGGCGGCGGTGATGGACACCTGCACGGCGCGGCGGTCGGCGCGGGCGCGGTGTCGGCGGATCAGGCCCTTGCGCAGCAGCCGGTCGCACATCCGCCCGGCCGTGGACGGCGTGACATCCAGCGCCCTGGCGAGGTCAGTCATCCGCTGCGGCCCGCGGGAGGCGAGCACCACCAGCGCCCGGTACTGGGCGATCGTGGTGTCCTCCGCGGCCGCGCCCAGCGACTGGGTGGCCACCGCGACCAGCGTGCGGCTCGCCGTCAGCACCGCGTCCACCGCGGCCTCATCCGCCACGTCCTCAGTCATGCCCCGCCCGCCAATTTAACTTGCTCACTGCAACGATTGCATAATAACTATATCGGCAGATGCACCTCAGGTCAGCGCGTGACGGCCCGGGCGAGCCGGCCGGGGCGACGCGGCGCTGGTGCCTGGCCAGGTCTGGAGGATCGGCAGGGACGTCAGTAGCGGTTGCGGCAGCGGCCTTCCTGGCCGGTTCAGTTGTCAGCCTGGCGGCGAGCTGGGTGCTGGTCTTCCTGCTTCAGCGGGCCGGGAGCGCCTGGGCCTGCCGGAGGCGCTGCCCGGCCTGGCCGCGGACACGCCCGAGGTCACCGCCGCGATTACCGCGATGGCCGGCCACCCGCAGCGGCCGGGCGCGGGTGTCGTTATCCAGCGTGTTCAGGCCTGGCCGCCCAGCTGGATGTCACCGTGGCCAACGTCGCGTCCGTTCCTGTATGAGCTGCCCGGCCCGCGCACCGGCACGCGGGGCCGGGCCCCGCACCAAGGGCCACCGGCTGCCGTCCCCGGCCGCCCTCGCCGGCAGCACGTCCTTTGCCCCGGTCACCGTGCGCCGCTACGGCAAGACCGCCACCGTGCAGGCCGCCGTCATCACCTGTCTGTGGCACGGCGTATTCGGCACCCGCACGGTCCAGGTCGTGCTGATCCGCGACCGCAACCAGACGGGCTCGGCGCGACGCCGTTCAGCCCTCTGCTTGCCAGCGGAAACGCACCTCGACGCTGGGACAGGCATGCATGCCATGCGTGGCGAGAGGTGGCTCGGGGGGGCCCGGATTATGCCGACTCCGTGACTACCCTGCACCTTCCTGAACTGGGCAAACGCGATTTGCCGCTCAGCTGTGCGGCTTAATCCTGCAGTCGGGATAATACGAGACGCTCCCAGAACGCTCCCGCACCATGATCCACTGGTCCATGATCGACTCTGAGGCTTCGCCCCCCGGCTCTCCAGGGAACTGACCCGGCTCACTTTCAAGATCACCCAGCAGCGCCGGACGCCGTCCGTGGACATAACGGCAGCCTGCACACCCGGCCCGGCGGTACCGCCATCCGGGCCAGACGCACCGCCAGCAGCCGACGCCGCCCAAAAGAAGCGAACAGCCGTTGCCGCTGGCGGGCTGAGCGCAGGTCGCCCCGCTCCTCATCTGGGCCAGCGCGCCGAATGCACCCATAAGATCTGCGGCGGCCGCTGATGCGGCTCACAGGGTCAGCCCGGCGTGAGCCTGAGGACTGGTACCTGGCGGCCAACTGCGCGGTAGTCATCGTCACTGCCGTCCACGACGAAGCCCATGAAGCGGGAAAGGCGCCTGGCCGCCCGGGGATGCCGCCGGGCGTAATCCACCATCACCTCCGCGGCCTGAGCGGGCGGCACGGGGACCGCCTGCACCTGACTGAAGCGTGCACCCAGCTGGATGCTGGCGCCAGGATGGGCCAGCAAGTTCCGGTACCAGTCCGAGCCAGGGCCAAAGCCCGACACCACGGTCACCGCACCGGTTGCCCGGTCGTGGAGGGCCACCTCGACCACCACCTGCCGCCGCCTGCCGGACTTGCGGCCAATGTGGTTGATCAGGACGAACCTACGGCCAAGCAGGACGCCAAGTCCTGTCCGGTACAGCCACAGCGGCAGCCGGTACACGATCCGCCTGACACCTACTGGCCGCCGCGGCCGCTTCACGATCTCCACCTGACCATCATGACCCACGCGGTCCTCCCCGCCATTCGGACCACATAATGACTGGTCGGGTGCGCAACGAAGGGTAACCAGCCGATGGCGAAGGGCGCGCATTAGGCGGTTCCCGCGTGTTTCGGCTGGCCATCCGTTCGGCACGGACCGTCGCTGATAGTGCTGGGTGGCCGCTGTCCGGATCGGGTGTTACGGGTGGTCGATGTCGATGTGGCGGCTGACGGCCGCGGCGATGGCGGCTAGGTCGCCTTCGTCGGAGCTGATGATGAGGTCGCCGCGCCGGAGGGCGCCTTCGACGACGTTGGCGTCGACGATGTCGGTGGTGCGGGCGCGGCCGGCGAGGGTTCCGGTGGCCCTAGCCCTAGTGTCATCGAGAGTTTCGACTGCGCATCCGGCCAGGAGCCGGGCGAGCTGCGCCTGGCGGGGTGTACCTCGCCAGCACTGGGCAACAACGGGGGCGGGGACTGTCGGTACGACGCGGCGGAGCAGCAGGGCGCGATGGCGGGCCCACATCAGCCGCTCACCCCGTTCGGCCGCGATCAGCGCCCCGGAGTCGTAGGTGGCCCCGGTCACGCGGTCCGCCGGGCGCCGGATGGCTGGGTGACCCTGGTGGCCCATTCGTCGGCCTCGGCAATCTCGTCCGAGGTGAACGGGCCGTGCTCGGCCTCGTACTGGCTGACCGCTTCCAGGCCCGCCCGGATGATGAATTCCTTCCGCGCGGTCTGGGCGACCCAGGCGCTGTAGCTCATCCCGGCAGCCTGAGCGGCCGCGGCGATCTCGGCGTCGAGCTCGGGCGGGATGGAGATGGAGCGCTTCTTGCGGACGGCCATGACACGACGGTAGCACAGCGGTACGACAGTCAGGGTATCTGCGGCGGCCGCCGGCGCGAGCGACGCCGGGCCAGCAGCGGGGAGGCTGGCCCAGCGCGCTGAGGGTTCCGGCCGCTGACTACCCAGCCGGGGCGGCCCGTCGTTACCTGGCGGCTCCGGCTACATAGGCGGCGACGATATAAGTGGTGTGCCGATCTAGCGAGGTCCTGGCCCGGTCCTATCTTCATCGTGGTCCGCGGATCAGCGTGCGACGGCTTCCTGCACGTCCCGTAGCGGGACTCCGGCGTCCAGCGCGGCGGCGATGAACGCATGGCGCAGCGTGTGGGGTCCGACGGACTTGGTGATCCCGGCGCGGCGGGCGATGCGCCGGACGATCCGCCCGGCGCCGTGCCGGTCCAGCCGCCGCCCGCCGGGGCGCTCCTGGTTGGTCCACTTCGTCCCGTCGGACGGGCGGGCCAGGCCGGCCTTGGTCGCGTCGCCCAGGAGCCGGCGGAACTCCCGCCTAGCTTGTTCCATCTCGTCGCGGACCCGCACGCCGGTCCAGGTCAGCGGTCATGAACGCCTCTCAGGGCACTGTGCGCCGGCAGGAGGAGGCCCTGGCTCATTGCTTGCCGCGGTACAGGCGCAGGGCGAGCCGGGCGAAGATGGCGGCGCAGGCGGCCTCGGCGAGCACCCATCCGATCTGCGCCGCCGTGGCGGTGCCGGACATCAGGTCGCGGTCGGCGGGAACATCAGCGTGAAGCCGGCGCTCATCACCGCGTTGGGGGTGCGCAGGATCAGACCGAGGGCGATCCAGGCCCACGACAGGCAGGATGCGAACAGCAGGACCAGGCCCACGGCGGCGAGCATGCCGATGGCGCCGCCGTGGGGGCGGAAGCCCGGGCCAGGCCCAGGCCGATGACCAGAGCCGAGGCGGGCAGGTACCGGCCGGCGTCGCCGAGCAGGCCGCCGGCGATCGGGGCGGCCCGCCAGACAGGCAGCGCGCGGAACCGGTCGAAGGCGCCGCCGGCCAGATCCCTGTTGAGGGTCACCCCGGTGTAGACGGTGAGGAACAGGACGGCCAGGACGAGGCTGCCGGGCAAAGGAACTGCAGGTACGCGCGGGCCGACCCGGCGAGCGCGCCGCCGAACAGATAGGTGAACATCACCGTGAACAAGATCGGGATCCCGAGGACGTCGGCCAGTTGCTCGGGCCGTGCCTGATCTTCAGCATGGCGCGCCAGGCGAAGGTGACCGACGCCGACAGCGCGCCCGCCGGCGCAGGCCGGGGACGGTCGGATATCGCCGCGTGCAGGGTTCGGGCGGTGACGGCGGGAGAGCTCACCGGGCCATCTCCCCGCTGGCGGTCCGGGCCTCCGCCGGGAGGTCCCCGGCCTCGGCCGGGTGACCGGTCAGGGCGAGGAACACCTCGTCCAGGCTCGGCTGGCCGAGGGCGAAGCCGGTGACCGCGACACCGGAGTGCGCCAGCGCGGTGAGCGCGCGCCCGGTTCGCGCACCGATCGCGGGTTCCCCGTTCCCCGCGGAGATGGTCGCGGCCAGCGCCGCTGCGTCGGATTCCGGGCGGACCGGCACGCCGAGTTCCCGCGACAGCACTCGCCGCGCGGCGTCGCGCTGCGCGGGGTCGGCCAGCCGGACCCGCACCGTGCCGATCCCCACCGAGGACCTCAGCTGCCCGCTGGTGCCCTCGGCAATGATCTTGCCATTGTCGATGACAGCGATCTGGTCCGCGAGGCGGTCGGCTTCGTCGAGGTATTGCGTGGTGAGCAGCACGGTCGCGCCGCGGGCGCCGATGGCGCGGACGATCTGCCAGGCGTGCCTGCGGCTGACCGGGTCCCCCCGGTGGTGGGCTCGTCGAGGAACAGCAGGTCCGGCGCGACGATGACGCTTGCCGCGATGTCCAGGCGGCGGCGCATGCCCCCCCGATAGCGCCAGCACCTGCCGGCCGGCCGCCTCGGCCAGGCCGAACTCGGCGAGCAGCTCGCCGGCCCGGGCCCTCGCCCCCCGCCACGAATGCCCCAGGAGACGGCCCACCAGCACGAGATTCTCCCGCGCGGTCAGGTCCGCATCGACCGAGGCGAACTGCCCGGTCAGAGCCACCCTGCGGCGCACCGCCCCGGCCCCGCGCACGCCCCAGGCAACGGCGTCGTGCAGCCGGTATTCGAGACCACCGCGTGGAACTTCGAGACGCTGTCCAGGCGGCTGCAGGAGATGGCGTTCCTCAACCGCGGCCTCAGCAGTAGCGAGGTCTTGGCAGGGGCCTTGGCGCCCTCATCCCGGCGAGGCGGACGAGAAACTACGCGAGCTGTTCGGTGACAGCGCGCGCGCTTTCTTCGTTTTCAACGGGAATTGAGGGTCACGTTCACCTGCACTGCATGCATCGCCGGCCGGGCGCGCCTGACGGGCGCCCCCCCGCGGAAGCAATGCGAGGGTGCCGGCCGGGGCGGGTTGCCGGGACTTCTGGCCCTGCCGGTTCCAGGGCCGGAGCGCTTGTACTGCTGGCATGCGGATGAAGCTGGCAGCGGGGAGAACACTGGCGCTGGCGGTGGCCATCGCGAGCCTGGCGCTGGCCGGATGCGGCTCTGGCGGCGGGCCTGGCCCGGCAGGGGCCGGCGGTGCATCACTACCCGCAGGCAGCGCGCCTGGCCCGGGGATGATGGGCGGCGGATCTGCGCCTGGCGCTGGGTATCACTTCGCCACGCTGACCTGCACAGCGCCGCCGGATCTGCCCGGGAGCACGGTCACCGTGACGCTTGCCGATATGGGAATGACCCAGATGATGGGCGGTACCGCCCCGCTGGGAGCGCACATGATGCTGCGGGCGGTACCGGCCACCGTGCCCGCCGGGAAGGTGAGCCTGGTCGCTCAGAACAGGGGATGGCGTACGCACGAGCTAGTGATCTTGCCGCTCGCCGCGGGAGACCAAGCCGGCCAGCGGGTCCCCGGGCCGGACGGCACGGTCGATGAGAAAGCAAGCCTGGGCGAGGCATCTGCCAGCTGCGGCGCTGGCGCGAGCGAGGGCATCCGGGCGGGCACGGTGAGCTGGACCACGCTGACCCTGGCCCCGGGACGTTACGAGCTGATCTGCAACCTGCCCAACCACTACGCCGACGGCATGTACCAGGAACTGCAGGTCACCTCCCCCTAGCGCCCGGGTACGCGCACCGCGGCAATCATGCACGATGGCTTCCGGTCATCTGCGTCCACTGACACCAGACACCATGGCCATCAGTGACACGCTGCTCAGCTTGCCAGTCCCAGTCATCGCGCTCCATTACGAAGCCCGCCCATAACTTGACGACCCGAGCCGCCGGGCTGCTCGCTGAACGACTTGATCATTTTGCGCTGAATGCGCTTGCTGAACTGGCTGATCTGCGCGGCTATGCATGCCCCGTGCCCATCCCCCTTGGGTGTCGATGTCGCCGTTGTGCCCGCGGACGGGTTGCTCTATCCGGTGCGGGAGCACCTGCCGGAGCGCGACCCCTCCTTCGTCTCGGCGGAAGACCCAGGCTCGGGCCGCCGGGCCCGGAGGCGGCGCAGATCCCGGGCAGCAACCGGGCGAGCCAGTAGGCTCCGGCTCATGGTTAAAGACTTCGAGGACCCGAGGCGAACCGAGCCACCCAAAGACGGCCTTGACGAGCGGGAGATGCTGGAGGCATGGCTGGAGTTCCACCGGACGACGCTGCTGCTCAAGTGCGAAGGCGCTGACGATCACGCGCGGAAGGCGTGCCCCGTGGCAACCTCCAGGCTCTCCCTGCACGGCCTGGTCCGCCACATGGCCGAGGTCGAGCGCTCCTGATTCCAGCGGGTCCTGCAGCGGGAGCCCGGCGCGCACTACGTCTGCTACGACCCCGCCATCGAAGACAGCGAGATGGTCCCCATGGACGGCGCCGAGTGGGAAGCCGAACTGGCGGCATGGCAGGCCGAATGCGAGGCGAGCCGGAAGGCGGCCGCTGCCCGCAGTCTCAGCGACACCGGCCTCACCCGGATAGGTGAACCCTGCTCCCTGCGGTGGATCTACGTCCACATGATCGAGGAGTACGCCCGCCACAACGGGCACGCCGACCTGATCCGTGAGCTCACCGACCGGGCGGTCGGCTGGTAGGCGCAACAGCGGCCGGCAGATGCCTGACCCGTTCGCGGCCTCCGCGGGCCACGGGTGCAGGCCACGGGCCCGGCAAGCGACGACCGCGGGTACCCCGGACGCGGCTACCCGGGCAGCGGTCCTGCCGCCTGGATGCCGCAGAGAACTCGTAACCGGGTATCGCGAGCCTGCACTGCCGGCATGCGGGGACCGGCTGGCCGCGCCAGCGCAACGCCATGTAGTCAAGCAGTAAACCGCTTGACGTGCGCGATCCGCCGTTCTGGCGGGAATACCGGCCGTGCCCGCAGAAGGCCCAAATCTGTATGTCCAGTGTCTTGATCGGTATAGCGCCGCGACCCGGACTCACTCCTGCAGCATCCGCCTACCCCGCTGCCCGGATACCAGCTCATCGAGATCACGATCACCGCTCGGCTTGACGTCCCTGCGGCTGGGTCTGGGTCGTCCGGCCGGGCCGACGCTCGCGTGCCGGCGCCCGGACGGGTGCTCCCTGCCCTGGCGGCGGTGAAGCGGTCGATGCGCCACAAGCCGGCCGCGAGCAGGAGCACGCCGGGGACGACGCCCGCGACAACTGCGATCGCAACGGCCGGGGCGCCAACCGCCGCGGCCGTCAGCCCAGCCGCCCCGCAGGCCGTGATCGCCGCGCCCAGCCGGTTGTAGGAGGGCTGCCGCCAGACCAGCGCCAGCCCGGCGAAGTGCAGCCCGACCACGACCGAGATCCACCCCACGGCGGCGTAGGAGGCATGCAGCGCGAAGGTGATCACTGCCCACCCCGGCGACTATGGCTGCTGCTTCGGCGGCGACCACGAGCCATTACCTTCGGCTGAACGGCATCGCCTGGGGGGCATTGCTGCCGGGTTCGGCCACCGTCCGGCCGGTGGCGATCCCAAGGGCCGCGAACGCCGCGAACGCCAGGGCCCGCAGTACCAGCGCGGCAGGTGAGGGCAGTCCGCCCGCGTTGACGAGCACATACACCAGGCCGAACCCTCCGCCGATCAGCCGGCGCTCTTGTGCCCGGGTCATAGATTCCGCTCCTTCTGCGAGTCCGCCGCGGCGGCGACGGGACCGGAACCGGCCATCGGGCGGGCCGGTGCCGGCAGGTTCCAGCTTTCGTGCCGGAGCCGCGTTCGGCATCGGCGCATGGACCGGGCGCTTCCCGGGCATAGGGCCAGAGCCGGGTACGGCATGGGGCCCGCGGTGGCTGGGCGCAATGACGTACCCGGACGGGCTCGCTGCCTGGACGGCGTGCCCTGGGGCGGCTTCGAGCATGATCGACCGGGCGGCAGGCGGCCAGGGGTGATGCTGCCGGCGCGGTTACCTGCTGGCGTCCGGATGCCCGCGCAGGGCGGCAAGCAGCTCGTCGTGGCGGCCGTCCTTGTCCAGCACCGCGGTGATCCCGAGGCTGCGGGCAGTGCCGCGCAACGAGCGGTCGGAGGCGAGCACTACGACGTGGATCCCCGCTGTGACGGCCGCGCGCAGCACCAGCGTTCCGTCCGCCGCGGTGGGCAGCAGCGGATCCACCAGCACCGTATCCAGACGCTGGGCGACCATCTGGCTCAGGGCGTCGGCCGTATCCGCGGCTTCGCCGCCGACTGTCAGGCCGGGTTCGTCGGCCAGCAGCTGGCGCAGCGCAGCGCGCACCCGGGGTCACGATCGACGATCGACGACCAGGACCCGGACGGAATCTGGCGGCTCGGGCACCGGCAGGGCACCTCCTCACATAGCGGCATGCCCATAGTGCCCGTGCCGCCGTGGCGGGGCATCGGCGGTCCGGCCGGCCTTCGCCCCGTCATATGGCCGGTGCCGCCGGGAGACGGCTGGCCGCCGGGGATGGCTTCAGCCCGGGGGAGGTGCGGCGGGCAGGCCGTGCTGGAGGGCCCACAGCGCGGCCTGGGTGCGGGAGGCCAGGCCGAGCTTGGCCAGGATGCTGGACACATGCGTGCGCGCGGTCCGTTCGGTCACGCCCAACCGGCGGGCGATCTGCCGGTTGGTGGCCCCGGTGGCGATCTGGGCCAGCACGTCGCGTTCCCGCACCGTCAGGGCGTCCGTGGCCGGTCTCGGTGCGCGCAGCGAGTCGGCGAGGATCTTGGCTACGGCCGGGTCCAGGTGGCATTGCCCGGCGACGGCGGCCCGGATCGCGGCGGCAACCTGGTCGGCGTCGGCGTCCTTGAGCAGGTAGCCGGCGGCGCCGGCCTGCAGCGCGGCGCGCACCTTGGCTTCTTCGGCGAAGCTGGTGACGGCGACCACCTCGACGCCGGGCCAGCGGGCCTTGATCCGCCGGGTGGCTTCGATGCCGTCCATGCCCGGCATGACCAAGTCCATCAGCACCACGTCGGGCAGCGCTCCGGCCGGCTCGAGCACCGCGATGGCGTCCACCGCCTGCTGCCCGCCGCAGGCCTCCCCGGCGACGGTGATGCCGTCGGCCAGCTCCAGGTACCCGCGGACCCCGGAGCGGACAATGGCATGGTCATCGACCAGGAACACCCGCAGCGTCCCGCCTTCCTCGTCCCCGGCGCCGGCCGTCATCTGCCGTCCCCCCCAGCCGCAAGGCGGGCGGGCACAGTGAGCTGCACCCGGGTGCCTGCTCCCGGCGCGGCGACCAGCTCCAGGTCACCGCCGACGGCTCGGGCCCGCTCGGCCATGGTGCGCAGACCCAGGTGCCCGGGCCGGGTCAGGCCGGGATCGAACCCGCTGCCGTCGTCGGCCACGCTGACCTGCACGCTGCCTCCCGCAGCGGTCACGGTCACCGTAACGTGGCCGGCTGCGGCGTGCTTGACCGTGTTGTGCAGGGCTTCCAGCGCGACGCGGTAGCAGTGCTCGGCGGCCTGGTCCGACAGCGGCAACCGGTCATCGGGGCCCTCGACGGTGACCGGCAGCCGCTCCCGGGCGGAGATCGCGGCGGCCTGCCGGGCCAGCGCTGACACCAGGCCCTCCTCGGCCAGCGCGTCCGGGCGCAGCTCGAGGATCAGCGCCCGCATCTCGGCCAGCGCCCCGGCCGCCAGCTCACGCACCTGGCCGACGGCGCGGGTCAGCGGCCCGCCATCGGAGTGCGGGATCCGGGCCAGGGCGAGCTGGGCGGTCCGAGCGTGCATAGTCATCGAGAACAGCGCCTGTGACACCGAGTCGTGCAGGTCACGGGCCAGCCTGGCGCGCTCGGCGGCCTGTGCCTCGCGGGCAGCCAGCCGGGCCTCCCGCTCGGCGCGCTCGCTGTCCCGCAGCGCCGCCTCGGCCCTGGCGAGCTCGGCGACCTGGCCGGCCAGCACCAGGCCGCCCAGCACGGCGACCGCCAGGAACAGCTGCACCAGCCACAACGCGTGGACATGGTCGTGGCTGATCGCCGCGAACAAGCCGTGATCGGTGACGGTTCCCCACTCACCCGCCACCGCCATCAGCGCGGCCACGGCGGTGGCCCCCCGAGCGCCGAACCGGATCGCCGCCCAGCCCAGCGGCACCAGGCACAGGTAGGTCAGCCCCGGATGCCACTCCCAGAACGCCAGCCAGATCAGCACGCCCGCGCACACTGCCAGCCCGCAGACCTCCACCGCCCAGTAGCGAGGACGGATTGGCCAGGCGGCCTCGGTCAGCCAGGCCACCAGCAGGCCGCCCACGATCAGCACCCCCAGCGCGCCACTGGTCCACCACCGGGCAAACACGGCGGCAAACGGCCCGTGCGGCCAGGTGAACAAGGCAGCGGCCGTCCCGATCAGCGCACCCACGCCCGCGCCGATCACTGCCGGGCCAACCACAAAGGCCACCAGCGGGCGCCGTCGGCCCAGCGACAGCGGCCCGCCCGACCACGCCAGCAACACCCCCGCGCCCGCGGCCGGCCCGGCCGCGCCGGCCACCGCCGAGCCGACAGCGGTGACAGCTGTCTCCCTCATCAACAGATCAGCGGCCAGCTCGCTGCAGAAAGCCGCAGCCAGCACCACCGGCCACCACCGGCGCGGCAGCAGCAACAACGCCGCGATCGTCACCCCGGCAGCCGGGAACAATACCTCTCCCGACGCGCTCACCCGGCTCAGGTCAGAAACGATCCCGGTGCCAGCCGCATGCACCGCCGCGATCACCACGAACAGCACGACCGCCCCGGCTGCCTCCCGCCACCGGGGCCACGCAGTCATCACGGGCTGAACCGCAGCGAATGGACCGTGCAACCCCGCCCCGGGCCCGTCCGCCCTGGCAGGCAGCGGCCGGTCCTGTCCTGGCATCACTCCCGCCAGGCGGCCGGCACCGCGGATGCTCATCGGCTCAGCACCCTCCTACCACGGGTCCTTTCCCACGGCACGGCCTGGCCTCGGTCAGGCCGGCATACCGCCGGGACCGGCCAGGCCCCACGGGACAGGCTCCCACCCGGCTGTGGGCTGTGACCTCTCGCTTCGCTGCACCTGAGACTACCCGCCGGCTGCCTACGTCATTCGGCCGGCGCCGCGCTGCTACCAACCGCACAGGCCACGCCGGCCTTCTCACCGCTGCCGCGCCCATGCCACCTCACGCACACTGGTGCCACCGAGGAGCGGGTCAAGGAGGGAGGACAGTCATGAGTACGGGCCAGGCGCTGCCGCAGGTATCGCGGGTCACGCCTGCCGTCAGCAGGCTGAGCGGCGGAGTTACCAACTTCTACCTGATCGAGGAGTGCGGGAAGCTGACGGTGGTGGATGCCGGGACCCCGGCAGACTGGGGCCTGCTCCAGCGTGCGCTGGCCGCCCGCGGCAAGGCCGCGGGCGACGTGGAGGCCGTGCTGCTGACCCACGCGCACGCCGACCACACCGGATTCGCCGAACGCGCCCGCACCCAGGCGGACGCCCGGATCTGGGTCCACCAGGCCGACGCCGAGGTGGCGAAAGGCGCCAAGCCTGCAAAGAACGACGCCTGGCCTGGCCCGCTACCTGATCCGGGCCGAGTTCTACCGGACCACGCTGTCGCTGATGCGCCGCGGCGGGGCGAAGATCGTCCCAGTCTTCGAGGTATCGGTCTTCGCCGACGGCCAGATCCTGGACGTACCCGGCCGCCCGCGGGTCATCCACGCTCCCGGCCACACCCCAGGCAACGCTGCCTTGTTCCTCGAACGGCACGGGGTCCTGTTCAGCGGCGACACGATCGTGACCCGCAACCCGCTCACCGGGCGGACCGGCCCGCAGATCATGCCGTCGGGATTCAACCAGGACACCCGCGCCGCCCTGCGATCCCTGGGCGCCCTGCGGCAACTGCCAGCCGGCACCGTGCTGCCCGGCCACGGGGATCCCTGGACCGGCGGTGCCGCCGAGGCGGTCCGCCTGGCCCAGGCAGCCGGCCTTTCCTGACCCCGCGGCCAGGACACCCGGGAACAACCCGCCATGAACACGGACAACCCGAGACGGCCGCCCGCCATGGCGGCCCGCGCCGGCAGACCAGACGGCGCGAGACGCAACACCATGCCGGCCGGGCGGCAAAGGCTCACCCTCGCCCTGAGAGCCCTGATGGAGACAGGGATCGTCGGCGCGTTTGCCTTCTGGGGGTACCAGGCTGGCCCGGGTACCGGCCTGAAGATCCTGCTGGCCGTCGGTGCCCCGGCGCTGGGATTCGGGTTCTGGGGCGGCGTCGATTTCCGTCGGGCAGGCCGGCTCGCCGAGCCCCTGCGCCTGCTCCAGGAACTGGCCATCTCCGGGCTGGCGGCCGTGGCGCTCTACGCCGCCGGGCAGCACCTTCTCGGCTGGGCCCTTGGCCTGGTCTCCGTCATCTACCATGCCCTGGTCTACCTGCAGGGCGGACGGCTGCTGAAGCACCCTTAGCCCGCATTGCACGTCGGCGCCGGCCCGGGCAGCCTCCGGAGCGCCCGGGGCTGCCTGGCCTGAGGCCTCACGCCCACGCTGAGAGCGAGATCGGGAGGGTGGAGCGGCAGCACCTGCTGGAGCCTGGACAGCTCAGTGACCCGTGGATGGGTGGCACTGCGCCCAGCGTTCTGGACTACGAGATCGCACGCAGGGACCACCTCATCCCATGTCCAGGGCGGGTTACCACCCTGGTCGGCGAGAGAGAGCAGCTGTTGGAAGCCCGGTGCGGTGATGTGCGCGCCGGGGAACTCGATCGCGAGGAAGTCGATCGGGCCGAGTTCATCCTCGTCCGGATCAGGTTGGGTCGCCGCTGTCATTGGCTCTCCTGTTGGAATGCGGCCGGTTGCAGGCGGCTGCGGTGACAAGGCCGCCGGACGTGGACCGCGGCCGCATCCACTGCCGCAAGTCTGGGGGCCGTGGGCAAGTCTGGAACCGTTGTAGCTCCGGTGGCCGGTAGCCGTCAACCGATCTCTAGCAGAGGGCATGTCGGAGGCTGCGCTCCGCGAAGCGGGCACGCTGGGCATCACCAATGCATACCCGTTGCCGGGCATCCTCAATGATCAGCTCATCCGGTTCGGCAGCGCCTGCATGCGAAATGTCGCAGGGCTGTGATTTCAGGCCCGAGCTGTGTCGCGCTAGTTCGATGCGTCAAAACGCTCCAGCTCGAACAGCTGACGGATCTCGCCCTCGGCGCCGTACTCCCCGGGGTAGATCCGGGAAAGCGCCTCGAACGGCACACGCTTGGCCCATTCGACGGCCGCGTCCATCGACTTCACTTGGAGGATCCAGTAGCCCGCGATCAGTTCCTTCGACTCGGCGAACGGCCCGTTGATGACGGTGCGGTTCCCCCCGGAGAACTTGACACGCCTCCCGTCGGCGCTCGGGTGAAGCCCCGAGAGGTCGAGGAGCACTCCGGCCTTCTTGAGCTCGTCGTTGTACCTGCCCATCGCGGCGAGCATTTCCTCGCTGGGGGCTGCGCCCGGTTCCGGATCCCCCTGATCATTAACATCCACCCGCATATTTTGCTCTCTTCCTGCCTGAGCTGCGCTTCGGACGGTCTCGACCGAGTGTGAAACCTGACCCTGCGAGTGCGCCGGACGGGGTCAAGGTGAGCCGAGTATGTCAATGCCCTCCGTGGGAAGCAGGATTGCCCTCCATGGGAGGAGGATATGAGGCCGGACGCCTGAGGGGCCAAGGGCGGAGACGAGCGGACCGCCAAAGGATCCAAGGCCTTGGCTGGGCGGCTAGTCGCTGGCGTTCGACCTGGCAGCGGCCACGTCCCATCTTTGCTCGATGTGGCCGAAGTGCCAGACGGACAGGGCGACGGCCCAGGTCAGGAGGAAGATGCCGACGATGACGAACCCGGCTTTGTTGATGTCGAAGCTCCCCATGAAGGACCAGAATCCGCCGCTGAGGTCATATTCCTGGCCGATGAGGCCGAGGATTTCGATGGTGCCGATGAAGAAGGCGACGAACACCGACAGGCCGGTGATGGTCAGGTTGTAGAACACCTTGCGGACGGGACGGGCGAACGCCCAGTCGTAGGCGAAGTTCATGAAGCAGCCGTCGAGTGTGTCCAGCAGGCACATCCCGGCGGCGAACAGAATCGGCAGCGACAAGATCGCGTAGAACGGCAGGCCGCTGACCACCGCGGTGCCCGCGAGCACGAGCAGTGCGACCTCGGTTGCGGTGTCGAAGCCGAGGCCGAACAGCACGCCGACGGGGTACATCTTCCACGGGGTGTCGATCCGCTTGGCGTAGCCGCCGAAAACGCGGTTCATCAGCCCGCGGTTATCGAGCTGGCGTTCCAGCTCCTCGTCGCTGTACCTGCCTTTGCGCATCTCGCGGAACACCTTGACGATCGAGACCAGGACGACGAGGTTCAGCAGCGCGATCAGGTACAGGAAGGTGCCCGAGACGGTCGTGCCGATGATCCCGGCCACGTTGTGCAACCCGGAGCTGTCGTTCTTCACCTGGTTGCCCAGGGCGCGGATACCGAAGTTCAGCAGCAGCGCCAGCGCGAACACGATGGTGGAATGCCCGAGAGAGAAGAAGAACCCCACCGACAGCGGCCGCTTGCCGTCCTGGACCAGCTTGCGGGTGGTGTTGTCGATCGCGGCGATGTGGTCGGCGTCGAACGCGTGCCGCATGCCGAGGGTGTAGGCCAGGATCCCGGTCCCGAACCCGAAGATCTGCTTGCCGGTGATGTGGTAGTGCCCCCCGACGGCAGCGGCCAGCATGATCCAGCCGAGCACGTTCAGCCCGATGACCACCGCCGCCACGGCCCCGGCCCGGGCCCACTCGGCAGGGGTCAGCCCGTTACGGATCCTGGTAAGGCGGGCGCGCGGATCGGCCATTCGGGGGCACCTTCCTCGGGCGGCTCGGTCACGGTTAGTGTAGGAAGCCTGCAAGTCAGTTGCAATAGCGCAAGATGGGCAGCTACTGGCCGGTGGTTCATCCCGGAGCTGTGCCAGGAGACCGGCCCAGAGGCCCACCTGGTAAGCGGCCCGGACGTCGTCGAGGATGTCTCGGCCCATATGCGCGAGCGCGGCGGCCGGGCCACCTCGGCGTCCGCCGCCGGATGCGGCGGTACTGCCATGGTGTTCTTCACGCTCGTGGCGGCGTTGGCCGCGGGCAGTGATACCGGCCTTGCGGCGGGCCTGGCAGTGACCGGAGCGGGCATACTCGCGATCGAGGTCAGTAGACTGGCTTACGGCGGCAGTTACGGCATCCTGCTCGGGTTGCCGGTGTTCGTGCTGGTCGGCCTGGTGATCGGGCGCAACCAGGGCGCCTACCGGATCCAGCCGGAGCAGTCGGCGGTACTGCTCGCCCAGCGCGAACACAGGCCGAGCAGCGCCGGGCCGACCTCCTCGACGAGCGCGCACGCATCGCCCGTGAGATCCACGACGTGCTCGCTCACTCCCTCGGCGCGCTCGGGGTCCAGATTCAGGCGGCCCGTGCAGTGCTGACCGACCATGGGGACGTCGACCGGGCGGGCGAGATCCTTGCCGCGGCCCAGCGGATGGCTGCTGGGGGCCTGGTGGAGAAACGCCGGGCCGTTCATGCCCTGCGGGCCGGTACGCTGCCGCTCGATGAGGAACTCGCCCGGGCCAGCGGCACCTACGCGCAGCGCTACCGGGTCGCAGCCGGCTTCGACACCAGCGGTGTCCCCGCGGCACTGCCGCCGGACGCTACGTTCGCGCTGCTGTGCATCGCACAGGAGGCCCTGGTCAACGCCGCCAAGCACGCGGCGGGGCAGTGCGTCGCCGTCCGCCTCTATTACGGCGAAGCCGATGTCATGCTCACCGTTCGCAACGGCCTAGCCCCGGGCACCGGCGCTGACAGCCCGGGGGTCGCGAGCACCGTCAATCAGGCGGCTATGGGCTGACCGGCATGTGTGAACGGCTTCGGCTGCTGAACGGGACTCTCGAGGCGGGGCGCCGGGGCAGCCAGTGGATCGTGACCGCCGAACTGCCGCGTCCCCAGCCTCAGACCCGAATCAACGAGTAGATGGCGTCATGACCGTCTCCCACGGGGCTGGCGCGCCGTTGCGCATCGTCATCGCTGATGACCAGGACAGCGTGCGCGAGGGCCTCGTCCTGCTGCTCGGCGGGCTGCCCGACATCGACGTGGCCGACGCCGCCGCGGACCGGGGAGCAGGCGCTGGAGCTCGTGGCTGAGCACAAGCCCGACGCGATCCTGCTCGACCTGCATATGCCCGTCCTCGACGGTATCGGCGCCACCCGGCGGCGCGCCGCCGAGCACCCCGGTGTCGCCATCGTAAGGCTCACCACCTACGTCGACGACAGTTCCGTCCTCGACGCCCTCCATGCTGGCGCGCGAAGCTACCTCATTAAGGGTGCCGACCGCACCGACATCTCCCGGGCGCTGCACGCGGCTGCAGGCGGGCTGACAGTCTTTGACCCCCGCGTGCACAGCACGCTGCTCGCTGCCATGGCGGCGCATTCGAAGCCTGAGCCCGCCGGGGCAGCGCCCGCCGGGGCAGCGGCGCCCCCCGACGGCCTGACGCAGCGCGAGGTCGAGATCCTCAGCCTCATCGCCCGCGGAATGACCAATCCGGAGATCGCCGCGCAGCTGTTCCTGAGCAACCACACGATCAAGACCCACATCAACCGGATCTTCGCCAAGACCGGGTCAAGGGACCGGGCCGCCGCCATCGGCTACGCGCACCGCCACCACATCGGCTGACGTGCCTCCGGCGTGGCGGGCCTCCCTCTACCGAAGAACTGGCGCGCTTCCCGGAGGCGCCACCTTGCTCCTCAGCGCCACTTGACGGAGGCGAGCTGGCGCGTTCAGCGCGACCAGCCCGAGTGCCTGCAAATCCTTTCACGTTGTCCGGCATGCCCCGTGGCATCGGCTGGCTTGTTTCGTGAGTCCGTCAAAGTACTGCGGGATCCGGGCCTGGTGGGTCCTTCCGCTGCCCATTGGCATGAGTAGATGCGTCCGAGCGATGCTCAGTGCTGTTCCTGCGGGGCTGATTTCGGGAGCAGCCAGACGAGGCAGAGGCGCAGAAGGGCGATCGTGCCGACGACGGCAACGCTGACGGTCATGGCGTGCCCGGCGCCGTGGTGGGTCCGCTGGCTGAAGTAGTCGGTCGTGACGACGGCGGAGCCGATGGCGGCGGCCAGTTGCTGGACGGCGCTCAGTGAGCCGCTGGCGCTGCCCGCCTCGTCGGGAGCGACGTCGCCGATCGCGACGTCGTAGATGCTGCTGAAGCAGGCACCCATGCCGACGCCGAGCACGAGGATCGAGGGAGCCATGGCCCACACACTCACCGCCGTGTCTTCGGCCAGGACCGTGGCCCACAGCCCAGCGGCGCCAGCGAGGGTGATGCCCAGGCCGATGATCACGAGAACCCGCCCGAGCCTCCCGATCAGCGGGCGGCACACGAAGGACGCCACGATGATGCCGAACATGAGCGGGCCCAGGGCGATCGCAGCCGCGGAAGGCTTGAGCCCGAGAGCGGTCTGGAGGAACAGCGAGATGACGTAGGCCAGGCCGTTGACCGCGGCGAAGAATGCCAGGCCGAGCAGCTGCCCAGAGGTGAATCCCCGGTTGGTGAGCAGCGAGGGCAGGATGAGCGGGTCGGTCGCCATGCGCTGCCGCACCCGAATCCGGCGAGCAGCACGGCGCCGGCGACCAGGCTCAGGATCGGTAGCGCCGTCCAGCCCGCGGTCGAGCCGTCGATCAGCCCGTAGATCAGGGCGAGCTGGCTCCCAGCAAGCCTGAGCCGAGGCCGTCGATGGGGACGGCGCTGGCCGGACCGTCATGGGGCAGCAGCCGCAGCGCGGCGATGAACCCGGTGGCGCCCAGGGCGATGTTGATCAGGAAAATGGGCCGCCAGGTTAGGCTGCGATATCGGAGCTGATGATGAAACCCGCGACGATGGGGCCCAGCACGGCTGAGGCGCTCATCACCGGCCCGAATGCGCTGACCGCGCGGGGTATCTGCTCGCGTGAGAACGTGCCGATCAGGATGCCGATGCCCTGCGGGATCAATAGCGCCCCGAAACCGCCCTGCACCAGCCGCCCGGCGATCAGCATGGCGGGCTCGACGGACAGGCCGCAGACGATCGAGGCGATGGTGAACCCGGCGATGCCGACCAGTAACAGGCGTCGCTTGCCGTAGCGGTCACCGAGCCTGCCGCCGACCACGAGCAGCACGCCCATGGCCAGCGCGTAGCTGGCACCCAGCCATTTGATCAGTGACTCGCCGCCGCCGATGTCGCGGGCGATGGTCGGCGGGGCGATGTTGGTGATCGTCGAGTCCATCAGGTCCAGCACGTCGGCGATCAGCACGATGGCCAGGACTACGCGCAGGCGGGTCGTCAGCCGGGTGGGATCGGCTGTGGGCGGCGGCTACGCCGTGCTGTCTGGATCGGGTGTGGTGCCTGGCGTGCGCGGGGCCTCGTCAGGGGCCCGCGCTCGCGCTGGTCGTGGTCATCGCGGAGCTCGCTTTCGTCAAAGATCAGGTTTCGGATCGCCAACATGGCGGTGCGAGGCAGATGGCCAGGCGCTGCTGTCAGGTGATGTGGTGCGGCCCGCCACGGACCGCCGGGTCTGTCCAGGCTTTAGGCGCTGACGGGTCAGGTGCCCGGTGTGCTTGCCGGTTCTGGCCGGGGCGTCTGGAGAACCCCGTTGATCAGCACGCCGAAGCCCCACCTGAGCCGGTCGGGGCCCCAACCGGACATGAGTTCCTCCATGCCAAGAGCGGCTATGTGCGGGAAGGTGTCGGCGGGCGCTTCGAGTAGCGCCGCGACGAGTGCGTCTTCTTCGTCTTGCGCGTCGATCGCGCGCTTACGGGTGCCCTGCTCGGTCGAGGTCGCGAAGTGCAACAGCAGGTCCACCGCCGACTTCGACGTCGATGCCGTGCGCGGCGCCGGCCTCGGCGACGCTGCGCTGGTATCCGGCGTCCACCCAGGTCTTGGTCACGCTGGGATGGCGGGCGGCCAGTTCGGAGACCACGGCCCGCCCGCCGGGAGTGTCTTGCACGCTGGCCGCGGTGACCAGCACCACCAGCAGCAGGCCGAGTGTGCCGGTGGCGATGTGCCGTTTACGGCCCTTGATCCCTTTGGCGGCGTCGATTCCTTGCGAACGCTCCGGCACGTTGGATGAGGTCTTCACCGGCTGGGCGTCCACAAGCGCTGCCGTCGGCTCCGCGGCGCGCCCGGCCCGCTCGCGCACTTTGGCGCGCAGCAGGTCATGGATCGCCTCGGCCGTGCCGTCGGCCTCCCACTTGGCGTAGTCCGCGCTGCCCGCCAGGCGGACAGGGTTGGCTCGATTAGTGCCCAGCGGGCATCAGACAGATCAGTGGCGTACGGAAGTCGGCTGGTCATGCCGCTGAGCCGTATCACACGATGACATCAAGCTGTGGGACCTCAAACCCAATACTTCACAGTGCGTGCACGAATCAGGACAACGCCTAGATCAGACTCCCTCTGACCCGAGTCAACGAGTAGAACGGCGACACGCCGCTGGTGGTCTGTGAAACTACGGTGCTCTACTGGGATTATCGAGCGTGACAGTGCTGGATTGTCCCAGGAGGGGAGTCACCGGAATGGTGCTGGCAGCGGCGATGCGGGGCAAGACCCGGGGCAGGATCCAGATCGGGGCGGACGACCCGTCGCTGACGGCTGCGGGCGGAATGCTCGCGGTCACCGAGCTGTGCGAGCGGCTTGGCCTGATCGCGGCCCTCGATGAGGGGATGGGGCCGGTCAAGCAGCGCCGCCGCGGGTTTACCGGCGGGCAGGTGCTGGCCGGGATGGCCGCCGCGCAGCTGGCCGGGGAGGACTTCCTGGTCGGCCTGGACCGGATCCGCGCCGACCAGGCCGGGCAGCTGGTGACACCGGTGCCGGGCCTGGCCACCTCGACCGCGACCGGGATCGCGCGCCGGCTCACGCAGAAGCACTGGCGCGGCGCGGAGGCCGGGCTGGCCAGGGCCACGGCGGCGATGACCGGCCTGCTGCCGGCCGAGCGGGCTGCGGAGCTGGCCGAAGGCCCGGTGACGATCGGCATCGACGCCACCGACGTGGAGGTCTACGGCAGCAAGAAACGCGGGGTGGCCTATAACTACCAGGGGCAGCGGGCGGGCCGGCCGCACGTGGCGTCCTGGGCGGAGACGGAGATCCCGCTGGCCGCCGACCTGCTGTCCGGTGACCAGGATCCCCGCTCGCACGTGGTGGGGCTGCTGGGCCGGGCGCTGGCCGTGCTGCCGCAGGCGGTCCGCGATGGCGCACGGGCGGCGGGGCGGAGGATCGCGCTGCGCGCGGATGCCGGGTACTTCGCCGGGGAACTGGCCCGCGCCGCCGCGAAAGAAAACATCGCGTTCGCGATCGGCGCCAAGCGGATCACCAGCATGTGGAAGGCACTGGCCGGGATCGCCGGGGATGCCTGGCAGGACGCGATAGACATGCAGAACGCGCAGGTCGCGGTCTCGCCGTACAAGCCGGCGGACTGGCCCGAAGACACCGTGCTGCTGGTCCGCCGGGTCAAGCTGGACCCCGATCAGGTCTCCGCCGGCCCCCGGTCCCGGCGCCGCCGCACCCTGCACCCGGACCAGCGGGCCCTGCCGTTCCCCGAGCTGGAGCAAGAACCCGCTATCTACGCCTGCAGTTTCATCTGCACCGGCATGGACGTGTCCACCCCGGCCAAGGCGGCCGCGGTGGAGCACTGGTACCGGCACCGCACCAGCATCGAGAACATCTTCCGTGACAGCAAGCACGGCGCCGCGCTGCGGCACCTGCCGTCGGGCTCCACCGAAATCAACACCTGCTGGATGTGGGCGTCGCTGATCGCCGCCGCGATCGCCGCCTGGCTGCACCAGCTCACCGGCCTGATATCCGGCGGCGAGCTGGTAGAAGGCCACGGGGTCCGCGGCGGCAAGGCCATGATCGCCACCTTGCGCCGGGTCCTGATCGCCGTCCCCGCCCGGCTGGTCCGCCACGGCGGGCAGCTGATCATGCGGCTGCCGCCCGGCGCAGACCTGCTGCCCGCCGTCCTGGCCACGATCCGCGCCCTGCCAGCCCCCGGCTAGCCGGCCGCAGGCCAGCACCACCCGCACCCCGCAGCCGCCACCGGCACACCGTCCCCAGGCCCCGGCCCGCCACGGCCCGCACCCGCAGAAAGACCCCCGAACCCGCGAGCCCGGCGCGACACCCGGGCCATCATCATGCCCGCAGGCAGGGGCCGGCCATTCCAAGATCAACTACCCGGCTGTGGATAACCGCCGCCGTTCTACTCGTTGATTCGGGTCTGAGGAGTAGTTATGCCGATGCGGTACCGCGCCGTTTTCGCTGCGGCCGAGCCGAACACGGTGGGCGCTCAGGGCGCCGTGGGTTGCGCTGCTGTCGGCGAGGAGGTGGTGGCCTATGCCGGGGAGGTATTCAGCGTCTTCTGCCCGGACGGCCACCGGGGGGTGCGGTCCCGCCGCGAAGATGGTCATGTAACTCCTTCAGCTGCC
The DNA here is from genome assembly GCA_963826515.1 of uncultured Actinomycetota bacterium. Classification (GTDB taxonomy): domain Bacteria; phylum Actinomycetota; class Actinomycetes; order Streptosporangiales; family Streptosporangiaceae; genus DATFVJ01. Next base: position 562,847 of record CAWGXI010000016.1, on the reverse strand, counting down.
TGCTGCTGGTATGCGCTAGGACGCCGGCGAGTGCGCGCCGTTCCAGGCCGGGGCCCGATCATAGTTGTCATATCGCCTGAAGTGCCAGGTGCCGGTTGACACGCCCCGGCTGGGCCACGGCTGGACCGATCCGCCCAACCAAGGTGTCCCGCTGGCGGTGGACGGGCTGAGACTAGTGGTCTGTCAGAGGAGTCTTCTTCGGCTCTGTGGTCCACGACAACGCCCATGCGGGCACCTCGCGGCGTTGTCCTCGTCGCGCGTAGCAACAGCGAAGCGCTCGTCGAGGACAAGCACCGCCTTGCGATGCACCCACCTGGACGCCGTTCGCTCAAAGGACCCTTCTGACACACCACTAGCTTTTCCGTCAGCGGGCCCGGATTGTCATCGACGGGTCGGTGCAGCCGCTACCTGGCCGTTATGCGATCCACAGTAGCGAACAGCGGTAACAGCGCGCCGTCACTGGGCGCCGGGCCCGCGGCGATCGGAACCACCATGCAGCCCGCCAGCACAAGGGCGAACCGCCGGTCCCCCCGCGTGTGAGGACTTTCTTCACGGCAATTCTCAATGGCGCGCGGAACGCGCCGCGCGAGGCTGGCACAGCCGATCAGCAAAGAGCCGCACACTCGCGTAGGCGAGCACTCGCGGTGCAGCCCTGGGGGCCTTAGCCGGTGATCGACACTTTGGCGCCGCCGGAATGCTGTCCAAGCAGTGGGGGCTGCCTTACCGATGTAGGGTTCAGGCCATAGGGATCCTGTTATGTATGCGGAGGATGTCGTGGCCGCCAAGAAACAGTGGAGCGATCTCAGCAAGCGCAGCCGCAGATTGATCATTGTCGCAGCAGTTGCCGAGACCAGCCTCAAGACGGCGGCGCTCATCGACATCAAACGCCGGCCAGCGAGCCAGATCCGGGGCTCGAAGTGGATATGGGCCGCGGTCGTGGTGGTCGTCAACTCCTTCGGCGGCGCGCCACTGTCATACTTCGCTTTCGGCCGGCGGCGGCAGCCTAAATCCCAGCCCGACTGATATGCGTGGCCGCACGTGAGCGCCTTCGCCGGTTCCGCGCCGTTTGCCAGTCTGGCGCCCAGCGCGGCGCCGGGTTTGCGCTGGCGGCGCCATCAAGGGCTGAACTTCTGGCACAGCCAGGTGAGCAGGTCATCGACGACGGTGTCGCGGTTGGTCTCGTTGAAAATCTCGTGGCGCGCTTGCGGGTAGACCTTCAGGGTGACGTCCGTGAGCCCGGCGGCGGTGTAGCGGTCCACGAGCGCGTTGACGAGAGCGAGCTGCCCGTTGACGGGGTCCAGCTCACCGGTCGCGATGTAGATCGGCAGGTCTGTGCGCATTCCCGCGACTCGGTCGCGGTCGGCCATCCGGCGGGCGGCCGCGAACATGGCCTTGGCTGCGGCAGTGTCGAGCCCGAAACCGCATCGGGGGTCGTTGACGTACTTGTCCACCTGGGCCTCGTCGCGGCTGAGCCAGTCGTAGTCGGTGCGCGCGGGCTGGAACGGGGCGTTGAACATCACGAGGTCCATGGGCTCGTCCAGGTTCAGAGCTGGCTCGAGGAGGTCGAGGACCGCGGTGCCTGTGAGCACGGCGGCGCTGACGTCCTCGCTATGGTCGAGGAGGTACTGCTGGGCTGCGAAGGAGCCCATGCTGTGGCCCAGCAGCACCAGCGGGACCGCCGGGTGCTCCTGGCGGGCCTTGACCCGGAGCCGGTCGATGTCGTGGACGAGTTCGGTCCACCCCTGCGCGCCGATCTGGCCAAGTTCGTCCTCGGACCTCACTGTCGCCCCGTGCCCGCGGTGGTCCTGGGCGTAGACCACTATGCCTCGCGCGTTCAGCGCCTGGGCCAAGCAGGCATAGCGGAGGGCGTGCTCTCCCATGCCGTGGGTGATCTGGACGATGGCACGCGGGGCGCCGTCGGGATCCCAGCGGTACGCCGCCACGGTCAGCCCGCTGCTGGAGAAGTCGACGCGAGTTGGTTCGCGCGCACTGCTCATCCTGGTCTCCTTCATTGACTCGGCCATCGGCCGCGGAACATACCAAGGCCGGGACCCTACTGAATGCCGTGCCAGCCATCATCGGTCCCGGTGGCTCCCGCGCGCAGTGTGACCCGGGTCTCAAATGCCGATCCCCTGGTTAGCACAGAAAGTTCCCGACCTCACCGAACAGCCGCCGCCTCGCAACGGGATCCGGCGCGGGCCGCTTCGAGCAACTGACAGCAGTCGATGCTCGCCCAGACCGGGTCCCCGGGCGTGAGGCGATCTTGGCCAGGGCGCGGCGAGGCTCAGGTCAGCCGTTTGTGAGGATGTGCTGGTAGTCGCGGTCCAGCGGGTAGAGGCGCGGGTAGAGGTAGACGTCTTTGACGGGCTGGGTGTGCTGGTGGTGGCGGTCGAGCTTGCCGCGGCCTTTGGTGTAGCCGGCCCAGATCCAGTTGGCGGCGCGGTAGCTGGAACCGGTGAACCGGTTGGTGCCGGCGAAGGTTTCCAGCAGAACGGGGGCGTAGCCGTAGCGGTCTTGCCAGTCGGCGGGCAGTTGGCGGGCGGCACGGGCGAGGATCGCCGAGGCGAGGTTTCGAACGCGGACGTGGGGCAGGATGAGGAACCGGGCGTTGCCGGCGACCAGGTGCAGGTTGGCCTGGCGGGTGGGCGGGTCCCAGCCGATGTGGGTGTCGCGGGGGGCGCATTTCCAGGCGGCGGCACCGAAGCCGAGCGCGGCGACGGTGCCGGGCGCGGCCTGGACGAGGTAGCGGAGCTGGGCGCCGGCCAGCGGGGCGTAGCCGAGGTAGTGGTGGGCGCGCATCAGCACGTTGTAGCGGGCCGATTCGGCGCGGCTGGCAGCAGGCTGTCAGGAACGCCTTCGCCGCGGGCTGCCAGCAGCCCGGCGACGAGCTGAACGAGCAGCCGCCTGAACGCCTCCGGATCGTCCAGCCGGTTGGCGACGTTGGCGACGTTGGCACCCCGGTACGCTTGTTCGCCCGCCGCGGTGCGCTTGACGACGAGGCGGCGCCGGTCGGAGGTATCGCGCTCCCGCGTGACGTCGCCGGCACGCTCGAGCCGGTCGAGGACGCGCCTCATCTTCTGCCCGCGCTCCCACTGCGGATGCGCGGTCCGGGCCGGAGATTTGTAAAGTGTCATAACCAGTACCAAACCGGTCAACTCGCCCCGCGGCCCGCGCCAGAAGCCGAAGGAACCGTGAAATGATCTTCATCGTCGTGAAGTGGACCATCAGCCCCGACCGGAGCGGCGAGTGGCTCACGCTCGTCGATGCCTTCACCAAGGCCACCAGGAACGAGCCGGGCAACATCTTCTTCGAGTGGTCCAAGAGCGTCGAAAGCCCCCACCAGTTCGTCCTGGTTGAGGCGTTCCGCGACGGCGACGCCGGTGCGGAGCACGTGAACTCCGACCACTTCAAGACCGCCATGGCGTGGATGCCCAAAGTGATCGCGGAGACCCCGGAGATCATTAACGTTGAGGTTCCAGGGGACAACTGGGCGAGGATGGCAGAACTCACGCCGTCCCAGATCTAGCCACCGCCAGCGCGGCTCCTAAGATAATGAGTCGCTGCGCAAGGGGGTAGCCATGTCATCGCGCGTCGAGTCGGTCGAGGTCTCCGGCGGGTCGTTCAACATGCCGGTGTGGGTGCCGGCCGCGGGCAGCGGGCCGGCCCTGCTGCTCATCCAAGAGATCTACGGCGTGAGCGAGTACATCGAGGCCGTTGCCAGCGACCTCGCCGGCCTTGGCTATGTGGTCGGTGCGCCGGATCTGTTCTGGCGCATCAAACCCGGCTACCGCGCCGCCCATGATCGCAGCGGTCTGACCGAGTCACTGGAGCTTGCGTCGCGCTTTGATGTCCAGCAGGGCGTCGCCGACGCTGCCGTAGCGCTGCGGCACCTGGCCGCGCTCCCGGAGGCCGATGGCGGCATCGGTGTGCTCGGTTTTTGTCTCGGCGGGTCGATCGCGTATTTCCTCGCCGCGCAGGCCGAGCTTGACGTCGCCGTCTCGTTCTACGGTTCGGCGGTTCCCGGCAACCTGGCTGCCCTCAGCCAGATCCACGGCCCGCTGCAGTTCCATTTCGGCGGCAGTGACCCTTACATTCCGCGCGATCAGGTGGCGCGGGTGGAAGAGGCGGCCGCGGCACACCCGAACGTGGAAATCCACGTGGAGGAGGACGCCGGGCACGCGTTCCACAATCGGATGGCTCCTATGTTCCACCAGCCGGATCCAGCGGCCAGGGCGTGGCACCGAACGGAGGTATTTCTGCGGCGGCACCTCCCCGCACCGAAGAAGACTTCACCAGCGCCTGACCAGGGCTAAGGCCTGGGCGCTCGACGGGACGGCGTACCGGGGCGGATCATCGTTCCTGTGAGTTTCCGAGTCCGGATCCGCGACGTGGTGATCCCGCCCGACGAGCTTTCCTGGCGGTTCTCGAGATCTGCCGGTCCTGGCGGTCAGTCGGTGAACACTGCCGACAGCCGGGTGGAACTGTCCTACAACGTTGCGGCCTCTGACGCCCTCGGCCCGGCGCGCAAGCAACGCGCGTTGCGCGCATTGGCAGGAAGGCTTGTTGGCGGCACAGTGACGGTGTCCGCATCGGAGCACCGTTCACAGTTGCGCAACAGGCAGGCCGCGGCGAACAGGCTTGCCGCATTGCTCGAGGCGGCGACCGCTCCGCCGCCACCTCGCCGGCGCCCGACCAAGCCGAGCCGCGCGGCGCGCGAGCGGCGCCTGACCGCCAAGCAGCGCCGTTCCCAGGTAAAGCGGCTGCGCGGAGTCAAAGACGACTAGCGCTTCCCCAGACCTAAACGCTGCGCCGCGGCCGTCTAGCGCGCAGACCGCCGGATGGTGGCCACGACCATGGTGAGCCCGGCAACCGCGACCAGCGGGCCGATGACCGCCCAAAAGGTCTGGCCCGTCATCTCGCTGCCGCCAACGACGCCGAACCCCTGCAGCGTCCAGAGGATCCCCACGATCGCGATCAGCGCACCTACCCCGGTGAGCAGTGGTTTCCTCATGACTGGCGGCTTCCCCTCCCGGCGGGCCTGTCCAAGGGGCCGCGTGCGTGCCCTGTCACGAATCGTGTCATGCGGAACGACCACCCGCCCGTCGGCAGTGCCGGCCACGGTCGCGGAACAGCACCCGCCCCATACATAACGGCTGCCGCGGCGAGTACCAACCGCCGGGTCTGCGGGGGGATCTGGGGGTCGTCCCCCGGGCCAGCACCGCCATAGCGGCTGCCGCTGCCTGGCCCCCGCCTGCCAAGCGTCGTCAATCCTGGCGGCGCGTCGGCTGGCTGATCTTAAGGAACGCGAGCGGCCCGCACCCAGCCGGAATCTGACGCACCGTTGCGGACGTTATGCGCCCCGGAGGCGAAGGGAATTTGACGAGAACGAACGTGCCTGAGCGGCCTTGGTGAGCCGAATTCGTCTTGTCCGAACGCCGGGCAGCAACCAGGGCTGGCTCCGGCGGCTCAGCGGCTACTGCTGGCGCTATCGCCGCAGTGTGCTGGTGGCGCTCGGCGGCGCTGTGCTCGCCACCGCGGTCAGCCTGCTCATCCCGCTCGTGCAGCGCGACATCATCGACAATTCGATCGTCACGCACACGCAGGCCGTCTGGCCATTGGCGATCGTGCTCGTGGCAGCTGCGCTGCTGAACTTCGCCGGCATGTATCTGCGTCGCTATTTCGGCGGGCGGCTTGCGCTCGACGTGCAGCACGACCTGCGGACCGACCTCTTCGGGTCGCTTTCGCGGCTAGACGGTGCACGGCAGGACGAGCTGCACACGGGCCAGATCGTGAGCCGTTCGATTTCCGACATCAACATGGCGCAAGGTTTGCTTAGCATGGTGCCGATCATGCTGGGCAGCGCATTGCTTTTTGTGCTGTCGCTGGTCATCATGCTCGTCCTGTCACCAGCCCTGACCATCGTGGCGTTCCTCGTCGGCCCTGCTCTCTGGGTGATCGCTCTCGCCTCACGCCGCAGGCTCTTCCCCGCGAGCTGGTATGCGCAGCAGCAGTCCGCGGAGGTTGCCGGCGTGGTGGACGCCGCGGTGACAGGCGTGCGCGTGGTTAAGGGATTCGGCCAGGAAGAACAGGAGCTTGAGAGGCTGGAAAGGGCCAGCGAGGGCCTGTTCGCCGGGCGCGTGCGCGCGGTGCGGCTGATGGCGAAGTTCAACCCGGCGCTGCAGGCGGTCCCGTCCCTGGGCCAGATCGGGGTCCTAGCGCTCGGTGGCTGGCTAGCGATCCACGGCTCGATCTCACTCGGCACGTTCCTCGCGTTCTCGTCGTATCTGGTCCAGTTGGTCGGCCCCGTGCGGATGCTGACGAACCTGGTCACCATCGGCCAGGAAGCGCGAGCAAGCGTCATCCGGGTGTTCGAGGTCATCGATTCGCGTCCTGTGGTCACGGAGAAGCCCACCGCGGTGGAGTTGCCCGCGGGTGCGGCGGCTGTCGAGTTCGAGGATGTCCAATTCGGCTATGTGCCTTCGCAGCCCGTGCTGCGTGGCATGACACTGCGCGTATCGCCTGGCGAGACGCTGGCTGTCATCGGCCGGTCAGGGTCGGGCAAGTCCACGCTCTCGTTGTTGCTCCCGCGTTTCTACGACGTTCGCAGCGGCGTGATCCGGATCGACGGCCGCGACATCCGCGACCTGACACTCGATTCGTTGCGCGCCGCGATCGGCCTGGTCCTGGAGGAGAGTTTCCTTTTCTCCGACACGGTGCGCGCCAACATCGCCTATGGCCGCCCCGACGCCACCGACGAGCAGGTGCTAGCGGCGGCGAATGCCGCGGAGGCCGACGAGTTCATCACAGACCTGCCGCAGGGCTATGACACTGTCATCGGCGAGCAGGGGCTCACCCTGTCAGGTGGTCAGCGTCAGCGGGTGGCGCTCGCCCGCGCGCTGATCACCGATCCGCGCATTCTTCTTCTCGACGACGCGACGTCGGCGGTCGACCCGCGCGTGGAGGCCGAAATCCACGCCACCTTGGGCCGGGTGATGCGGGGGAGAACCACGCTCCTCATCGCGCACCGGCGCTCGACGCTGCAACTCGCGGACCGCATTGCTGTGCTTGACAAGGGCAGGGTGGCCGACACAGGCAGGCATCTGGAACTGCTCGGCCGCTGTCCCCTGTACCGGCTGCTGCTCTCCGGCCCTGGTGACGACATCGAGGGTGTCGACGCGGGCGAACTCGCCTTCTATGAGAACGAGGGCGCGCCTGACGGTGTGCTAGCAAGAGCGCCCGCGCAGGTCGATGGCATCACGCCGGCCCTGTGGGGCGAGGCGCAGGCAGGCACGGACGGCCAGCACGCCGACATTGCGGTCGCCGGCGCCGCGCAGGCCGACCGGGCGGCCGTCGGTGCTGGTTCCGCTGGGGTGGCGGCCGGCAGGCCGGGCGAGGGGAGCGGCGGAGTGGCGGCGGCGACCCGCACGGCATCCGCCGCGGGGCGGAGCCACGACGGCGGCATGCTCGCGAGCGTACCGCCGACGCCCGAGCTGCTTGCCCAGGTAGACGCACTACCGCCGACGCGTGACGTCCCCGACGTCGATCAGGAGTTCGCCCGTGCTCCGGATCCCAGGTTCACCCTGAGGCGGCTGCTGCGCCCCTTCATGATCGCGCTCGTGGCGGGTCTCGTGCTCGACGGCCTCGACGCTCTCGCAGGCCTGGCGCTGCCCGCGCTTGTGCGGAACGGCATCGACAACGGTGTCCAGACAAAGGTCTTTCATGCCATCGTCGTGGTCTCGATCGCTGGCCTTGCGATCGTGCTAGCCGACTGGGTGATCAGCATGGGCGAAACCATGGTGGTCGGGCGCACCGGCGAGCGGCTGCTCTACGCACTGCGCGTTAAGATCTTCGCGCATCTTCAGCGGCTGGGCCTCGACTTCTACGAGCGTGAGCTTTCTGGCCGGATCATGACCCGGATGACCACTGACGTGGACGCTCTGTCCACGTTCCTGCAGACCGGCTTGATCACCATGGTCAGCGCGCTGCTGACGTTCGTCGGCATCATGATCGCACTGCTCGCGATCAACCTCAGGCTGGGCCTGATCGTCTTGTCGGTCATGCCGGTGCTCATCGTCGCCACTCTGGTGTACCGGTCAAAGTCGTCGCGGGCGTATCGGGAAGCCAGGGAGAAGGTCAGCGTGGTCAACGCCGACCTGCAGGAGAATGTCGCCGGCATGCGGGTTACCCAGGCGTACCGGCGTGAAGGACGCAACCGGACCCGCTTCGCCGACCGCAGTGACGCCTATCGCGTATCCAGGCTACGAGCCCAGCGTTACATCGCGCTCTACTTTCCGTTCGTGCAGATGCTCTCCACCGTGGCGGGCGCGCTTGTGCTGCTCGTCGCGGCCGGCGAGGTGAGCAGCGGCACGCTGCAGGTCGGCGCGCTCATCGCCTATCTGCTCTACATCGACATGGTGTTCTCACCGGTGCAGCAGCTGTCGCAGGTCTTCGACGGTTATCAGCAGGCCGTGGTCGGACTACGGCGGATTAAAGATCTGCTGCGGCTGCCCACATCCACGCCGGAACCGGCTCAGCCGGTGCGCGTCAAGCAGCTTGCCGGGCGGATCGAGTTCCGCGGCGTGCACTTCGGCTACGGCGTCGGCACTGACGCGATCGCCGGGGTCGACCTCGTGATCGACCCAGGGGAGACGGTGGCCCTTGTCGGCCAGACGGGTGCGGGGAAGTCCACGCTCGTCAAACTGGTCGCGCGGTTCTACGACGTGACTGCGGGAGCCGTGCTCATCGACGGCGTTGATGTGCGCCACTACGACCTTCCGTCCTTCAGGCACCGGGTCGGCGTCGTACCGCAGGAGCCATACCTATTTCCCGGCACCGTGCGCGATGCCATCGCCTATGGGCGGCCAGATGCGACCAACGCCGAGGTCGAGGCGGCGGCGCGGGCGGTGGGCGCGCACGATATGGTTGCCAGGCTGCCTGCCGGATACCTCCACCTGGTGGGTGAGCGGGGACGGAACCTGTCGGCAGGTCAGCGTCAGCTGCTCGCACTCGCACGCGCCCAGCTCGTCGACCCAGACATCCTGCTGCTCGACGAGGCGACCGCGGCACTCGACCTCGCATCCGAGGCGGCTGTGACCCGCGCCACCGAGACGCTGGTTGCGCGTCGCACCACCCTGGTCGTCGCACACAGGCTCACGACGGCGGCCCGAGCTGATCGGATCGTCGTGATGGATGAAGGCCGGATCGTTGAGATTGGCACCCACGACCAGCTCGTCGCGGCTGCAGGCACCTACGCCGCGCTCTGGGCCGCTTTCATCGGCGAAGCGCAGGTAATGGCCTGACGGCTACTCGCACAATGGCGCGGGCTAGGCCCGGGCTAGGCCTGGGCTAGGCCTGGGCTAGGCCCAAAGCCGGGAAGTTAAGGGTTGCGGGCTGCTGTCAAGGGCGTGTCGTAGATCGACAAGACAACGGAGGTCCGGTAAGACGGGAAATCGACCAAGATCGACCGTCATGAGGACCTCCGTTGCGTATTCAGTTTGCCACTGCGGCTGCCGTCACGACCATCACTAAGACGATCACGGTGGCGGCGGGGGTGTTTGCTCCCGGCCATTTGGGTGAGCTGACCTGGCAGGTGCCGTTCGAGCTGGCCGATGCGGTGCTGGAGGAGACCCGGGCCACCGAGCGGCGGCTGCGCCTGCTGCCGTCGCGGGTCGGGGTGTACTTCGTGCTGGCGCTGGGGCTGTTCCCGCGGCTGGGGTACCAGAACGTGTGGGCGAAGTTAACCGCTGCGCTGGACGCCCTGCCGGTACCATGCCCGTCGGCCAAGGCGCTGCGGGACCTGCGCCGCCGCGTCGGCGCGGCGCCGGTGAAGGCGTTGTTTGAGGTGCTGGCCGGGCCGGTGGCCCAACCGCGCACCCCGGGGGTGCGGTTCGGCCGGTACCGGACGGTGGCCTTCGACGGCTGCACCTCCATCAAGGTGCCCGACACCGGGCGTAACCGCGGCTGGCTGGGGAAGATGAAAGCCGCGCTCGGGGTCACCGGCTACCCGGCGGTGGAGCTGATGACCTTGGTGGAGACCGGCACCCGGGCGCTGCTCGGCGCGGTGTTCGGGCCGCCCGCCACCGGCGAGGCCGATTACGCCCGCCAGCTGCTGCACCTGCTGCGGCCGGACATGCTGGTGCTGGCCGACCGGGGTTTCGACGCCGCCGCGTTCCTGGCCGAGGTCGCCGCCACCCGCGCCCAGTTCCTGGTCCGGCTGCGCTCCAGCCGCCGGCTGCCGGTGCTGGCCCGGCTGGATGATGGCTCGTTCCTGTCCCGGATCGGCGAGCTGACCGTGCGGATCATCGAAGCGCACGTCACCGTCGCCTGCGCCGACGGCACCTCCTACACCGGTAGCTACCGGCTGGCCACCACCCTGCTTGACCACCGCCGCTACCCGGCCGCCGCGCTGATCCGCCTTTACCACGAGCGCTGGGGAACACGAGGTCGCCTACCTGGCCCTGCGGCACACCCTGCTGGCCGGCCGGGTGCTGCGCTCAGAAGACCCAGCCGGCCTGGAACAGGAGATGTGGGCGCTGCTGGCCCTCTACCAGGCGCTGCGCCGGGCCATGGCCACCGCCGCCGAATCGGTCCCCGGCACCGACCCCGACCGGGCCAGCTTCACCATCGCCCTGGAAGCCGCCAGGCAGACCCTGACCCAAGCCGCTGGCGTGGTCACCGCCGACGCCAGCCTCACCGGCCGCATCGGCCGCGCCGTCCTGGACGGCCTGCTCCCGCCCCGCCGCCCCCGGGTCAGCACCCGCAAAGTTAAATCCCCGCTATCGCGCTGGAACAAGGCCGACCCGCACCGGCCCGCGCGCAGCACCCCGGTAACCGCCCTGACCGTCGCCGTCAACGGCCCCGAGACGACAACTCAATCCGCGACACGCCGAGACCACTGCTTGATCGCCACGCCCGGCCCTTAACTACCCGGCATTGCTACTAGGCCTGTAGAGGCCTGGCGGCTTATGCGCGCTCAGCCGTCGCGCGGCGGCCGGACGTATGGCGCAGGCTCGTCCGCTGTATCGGCCCGCTGCTGGGTTCGATCCCGGCCGAGCCCGAGTGGGTCGGCGCTAGCAGCCGGAATCGAACGACGGCGTCCGCCGCCAGTGCTGTGCCGCGCGGTGACTGACGGTGCCGCCGACGAGACGGATGCGGCACTGCCGGCCGACGTCGCCCGACCCTGCGAGCCTGCTGGTCCGGTGCCTGCTGGTCCGGTGCCTGCTGGTCCGGTGCCTGCTGGTCCGGTGCCTGCTGGTCCGGTGCCTGCTGGCCCGGTGCCTGCTGGCCCGGTGCCTGCTGGCCCCGGACCCGCCGCGCCGGTGTCCGGCGCGTTCGGCCCGGCTGGTGCCTGTGGCGCGGCCGGGCTGGCTGCAGGGTGTGCCGACGCGCCAGCGCCGATGCCACCCGCGGGCGTCACGGGTGCGCCGCCGCCAGCGCCCTTCGCGGCCTTTCGTGCCATCCGGCTGTCGGCGGGCTGATCCGGGCCGTGGCTGCGGGCCGGATCGGCTGCGGCTCCGCTCATCGCGGCGGCGACCGCGTTCGCCACCTCGTCCTCGAGTGAGCCTCTGGCCGAGTCCCGGCTCAGCAGCTCGGTCACGACGTCGCGGATCTCAGTAAGCCGCCTGGCGGCTTCTGCGTGCGTGCCCGCCAAGAGTTCGAGCCTGCGCGCTGCTCCGTCGTTGATGGCTGTCGCGCGCGCAGTACTTTCCTCGAGCACCCGTTCCGCCTTGGATCTAGCGGACGAGAGCAGCTCGTCAGCTTCCGCACGCGTCTCGGCTTCGGACTGCTCGGCCTCGGCGCGCGCTGCCTCGCGTGTCTTGTCCGCCTCTTTACGTGCCGTGGAGACGAAACTCTCCGCCTGCTCCTGTGCCGACGTCAGCATGCGCTCGGCCTTTTCACGGGCCTCGGTGACGGCGGCCTCGGCTTCGCGCTGAGCGTCGCTGCGAACCTTGTTGATCTCCTCGTTTGCGTGAGCCTTCTGCGCCGTGGCCTCGTCGTCGGCGAGCTTGAGGATCTGGGCGATCCGCTCGCTGATCTCCTCGTGCGGCGGCCTGCTGCCTGGCTGCTGGTGCGCGGCGGAAAGCTGCTGGCGGAGCTGCTCGCTGTCGTCGAGAGCTCGCGCGAGCCGTTCCTCCAGGTCGCGGGTCTGGCCACGGCTACGGGCGACAAATTCGTCGACCTGCCGACGGCTGTAACCGCGCATCTGAATTTCGAAAGCGTCTTCGTCGAGGAGGTTGGGGAGGAGTTCGCTGTGCTCAGTCATGTCTCATGGAGTCCAGATCAGAGGGAACGACATGGTCGACTCTTGTCCGGTTGCGCTGTGCGCGCAACCGAAATGGTTGAGTATCCTGATTTGTCCACAATTAAGGCAAGCGCTCGGGGGGAATGTGAGGCACGCGCGGGCGCGGGCCTTATGTCTGTAGGCGGATCATAGCGGGCGATTGCGGGCTGCACACCGCGGCCCCGCAAGGCGCCCTGCGTCTCTCGGGGCGATGCGGTCGGCTCACAGCGATGCGGTCGGCTCACAGCGATGCGGTCGGCTCACAGCGATGCGGTCGGCACCGTGATGCGGTCGGGGCCGTGATGCGGCACCATGGCGTTCATGTCGCAAGCTGATCCTGGTGTGCCCCCGGGCGAGCGCACGCCGGGCCGCGTCGCGGGACAGGCTGGTATGGCTGGCTTCATCGGTCCCGCCGACGGCAACTCTGTGGCCCGCAGTGGCCCGGCTGAAAGCGCTCCGGCCGGCACGGGCCCGGCTGGTAGCGGCCCGGCTGGCAGCGGTCCCAGCGGTGACGGCCTCTTCGTACCGTCGATCCATCCTGATGCCTGGGTGGCCCCGGGCGCTGTGGTAGTGGGCAGGGTAAGCCTTGGCCGAGCCGCCAGCGTTTGGTACGGGTCCGTGCTGCGGGCAGATGAGGATGAGATCGTGGTCGGGGCCGAATGCAACATTCAGGATCAGTGCTGTCTGCACGTCGACCCCGGAGAGCCTGTGGTCCTCGAGGATCGTGTGAGCCTCGGGCACCGCGCGGTCGTGCACGGCGCATATGTCGAAACGGGCGCACTCATCGGGATCGGGGCGATCGTGCTCGGCGGGGCACGGATCGGTGCGGGTTCGCTCGTGGCCGCGGGCGCCGTGGTCACGCCTGCCACCCGTATCCCCGCCGGGGTTCTGGTCGCCGGCGTGCCCGCGAGGATCCGCAGGGAGCTCACCATGGAAGACCGCGAGTCCTTCGCTGCCACGCCGGAGCGATATGTCGCCAGGGCCAGGCTGCACCGGTCGGTCGCGTGGTGGCCGGGTGGGACCCTCTAGCCCATCGGAGTCCATCCTGTTGCCTGCTTGTTGGAATCGTTACCGGGTGAGCGGGGAAACCCTACATGAGGGTGGGGCTGGAATGGCCCTGTCGGGTCATGCGCCGCCCCCGCGCGGCACCGTAGCCTGGTAACCAGGGACCTTATGCGATAACTCGGCAACGGAGGTGGACACGATGCCGGAGCGAGTCGACCTACGTGTCCACGACCGCGTTGCCCTCGATGAGATCGAGCTCTACGCCGAGGTGCTGAGCGCTGTGGCGATCGCGGACCGGCCGTTGACCGCAGCGGAGATCGACGACGTCCTCGGTGTGCGGTCGGCGCCCGACCGTGGCGCGGCCGGATGCATCGGCCACCCTTCGAGGCCGCCGCACTGAGGCCGCCGCACTGAGGCCGCCGCACTGAGGCCGCCGCACTGAGGCCGCCGCACTGAGGCCGCCGCACTGAGGCCGCCGCGAGGCCGCCGCACTGAGGCCGCGCCATGCAGTTACTAATTGACCTTGCCCCACGGGAAGGCGAAACGGTCTGCGGGCCACAGTCGGTGTCACGGCGGGAAGGCGACACGACGGGCGGCCCTGGTAGCGGCGCCGGGCGGCCTTTGGCAAAGGCCCAGCGGCGCAGGCCCAGCGGCACAGACGCAGCCGCGCAGGTCCAGCGGCGCGGATCCATGGGACACGCGCCATGGGACACGCGCCATTGGAGACGCGCCATTGAAGACGCGCCATTGAAGACGCGCTAGCGTGGCGACCCTGGATGGCGGAACATGACGTCGGTCTCCCAGTGCGTGAAACCGAGCGATTCGTACAGCCGTATCGCCGCAGTGTTGGACTCGTCGACGTACAGCATCACCTGGAAGAGACCACGGGAACGCAGGTACCGCAGGCCGGTGAGCGTAAGCGCACGGCCGAGACCGGTGCCCAGCTGAGCCGGGTCGACGCCGACGACGTATACCTCGCCCATCGCGTCGTGCCCATGCGCGCCGCCGCTCTGCCCGCTGCTGTCCCCGCTCGCACCCGCGCTAGCGCCGGGCCGGGAGCCATGGATCTTGGTCCAGTGGAAGCCCGCGAGCTGGCCTTCCCGCTCGGCGAGGAAGAAGCCGTCCGGGTCGAACCAGGCCTCCCGCTCCCGCTGTTCGAGATCTTCACGCGTCCAGGTGCCCTGCTCGGGGTGCCGGACGAACGCGCGCCGGTTCAGCTCGGTCCACGCCTGCTCGTCGCGGCCGACTACGAAGGTGCGGACCGCAATCCCCTCGGCGAAGACGGGCCGTTCGAGCGGGGCCTGCAGGGACCGCCGCATCTGCCACAGCGACCTGATGCGCTCGAATCCCGCCGCCGTGGCGAGCTGAGTAGCGGCCGGCAACTCACCGTGAGCCCACAGCCGGACCGGCCGGCCGTCGGCCGCGGCGACCAGGGCGTCGACTAGGTTCCTGCCCACGCCGCGGCGGCGAAAGCGCGGGTGCACGACAAGCTCACCGCTCGGGCCCTGGACCGGGTCGGTCGGGTCCAGATGCGCGTATCCCGCCAGTTCGCCGCCTTCGTACCACAGCAGGTTGCGTGCGGGCGCCTCGCCGCCGTAGCGAAGGTGCAGCATGACGTGCTCCGACAGCGGCCTGACCCCGTCTTCGTCCGCGGCGGCCGACGCCAGCCGGAGCACGGCGTCCGCCTCCTCGTCAGCCAGCCTGCCCCGCTCGGCAAGACCGTCCGCCGCTTCGCCCCGCTCGGCAAGACCGTCCGCCGCTTCGCCCCGCTCGGCAAGACCGTCCGCCGCTTTGCCCCGCTCGGCAAGACCGTCCGCCGCTCTGTCCTGCTCAGCGCCACCGTCAGCCACGTTGCCAGGCTCCGCCGTGCCACCGGCCGGTCCGCTCGGCTCCGTCATCCCCGTCTCCCGTCATGAACGTCAGCGGGGTATCGGCGCCGGACGGCCCTCCCGCTCCTCCTCGCTGCCGCGCAGCGGCACAAAACGGTAGCCGACGTTGCGCACCGTGCCGATCAGTGCCTCGTGCTCCGGGCCCAGCTTGGCCCTGAGGCGCCGGACATGCACGTCCACGGTCCTGGTGCCGCCGAAGTAGTCGTAACCCCAGACCTCCTGTAGCAACTGGGCCCGCGTGAATACCCGTCCCGGGTGCTGTGCGAGGAACTTCAGCAGCTCGAATTCCTTGAAGGTGAGGTCCAGGACCCGGCCATGCAGGCGCGCCGCGTAGGTGGCCTCGTCGATGGTCAGATCACCGGACTGGATCTCATCAGGCGCCGCATCGGCCATCTGCCCGGCTCTGCGCCCGGCCGCGAGCCGCAGCCTGGCCTCTACCTCGGCCGGGCCGGCCGTGTTAAGCAGGACGTCGTCGGCGCCCCATTCGGCGGTGAGCGCGGCAAGCCCGCCCTCTGTCACGATCACGAGCAACGGGCAGTCCAGGCCGGTGGTGCGCAGCAGGCGGCACAGGCTCTTCGCGTGCGCGAGTTCCCGCCTGGCATCGACCAGGATCGCGTCCGCAGGCGCCGTTTCGACCAGAGCGGATGCCTCCGCAGGTGCGACCCGGACAGAGTGCAGGAGCAGGCCGAGTGCGGGCAGCACCTCAGCCGACGGTTCGAGTGCGCTGGTGAGTACGAGCAGGTTGCTCAAGAGCCATCACCTCCACCGAAGCGCCGCCGACCGGGTAAAACAGATAAGGATCCGGGGGCAGCGTCGCCCGGATCCCGTCACAAGTGAGGATAACCGACGTGGCAACGGTGACAATTCGCTACTGGGCGGCCGCCAAGGAGGCGGCGGGCGTCGCCGAGGAGCCGGTGGAGGCACGCACGCTCGCGGAAGCGCTCGCCGCGGCGAGCGCGCATCGGGGCGCCGACCTCCGTTTCCGCGAGGTGCTGGCCCGGTCGTCGTTCCTCGTTGACGGCGCGCCCGCCGGCGCAAAACCCGCCGCGGGAGTCGCCGTAGGCGAGGGCTCAGTGATTGAGGTCCTGCCGCCATTTGCCGGCGGGTAGGTTTAGCGGCGATGCGGAAGCTTCTGATTGTTCCCCTTGTCCTGGCGATCTTTCTGGTGGCCGCCGACAGGATCTCGGCCTATGTCGCGCAGCGGAAGATCGCTGGCCGCCTCGCCAGCTTTTACCACCTTTCCGCCCTGCCATCTGTGCACATCAAGGGGTTTCCGTTCCTCACCCAGGTCCTGGCGGGGCATTACACCGAAGTCGACATCACGGTGAGCTCGCTGACCGCGGGTGGCATGCAGATGCGGGATATGCAGGCTCGTTTTACCGGGGTCGATGCACCGCTTAGCAGGCTTATCGGCAACGGGCAAGGGCCGATGACCGCCGACCGGGCGACCGCGACCGCGTTCATCCCCTTCGCATCCGTGCAGCAGCGGCTGCCGCCTGGGATCAAGCTTGCGCCGGACGGCGGTGACCTCAAACTGTCAGGCAGACTTGGCTACCTGGGATTCGACGTGCCCGTCGCCGCGGCGGTGTCCTTGCAGGTCAGTAATTCCGCCATCGAGGTTGCACCGCGCCACGTCACGGTCGCGGGCGGAGTGCCTGTAGCAGTACCGCCAGAGCTGCTTGGCAGCAGGCTTGCTATCGCCCTGCCGGTGCGCGACCTGCCGATGCATCTGCAGGTGCGCAGCGTGCGGGTGACGACGGGTGGCTTCGAAGTCACCGCTTCGGCGCAGGATGTGGAGTTTCAGGAACGCGGCTAGCCATTGAACCGCAACCGCTCTCGCAGACGTGCTATGAGTGTGCAGCACAGCGATCTGGCAGTGCGGCGCGGCGTGGTCGCCGACGCCGAGCTGATCCGTGAGCTGTACGCCGAACACGGAGGGCCGCTCCTCGGCTACGTTCAACGCCTGACAGGTGGTGACCGGCAGACGGCGGAGGATATCGTCCAAGAGACGTTGCTCCGCGCGTGGCGGCATCCGGACGCGTTGACTGGGAGGCCGGTGCGGCCTTGGCTGTTCACCGTGGCGAAGAACCTCGTCGTGGATTCATACCGGGCGCGGCGTGCGCGGCCGGCAGAGATCGGGGACGCGGCAATCGCGTTGCTTCCCGCCGAGGATGAGGCGGAGAGGGCCTTGGAGTCATGGGCAGTCGCAGATGCGCTGTCCGCGTTGCGCCCAGAGCACCGCCAGGTTCTCGTGGAGACGTACTACCGGGGTCATTCCGTTGCTGAGGCTGCGTCTGTCCTCGGGATCCCGTCAGGGACTGTCAAGTCCCGCACGTTCTACGCGCTTCGCGCGCTCAAGCTCGCTCTAGAGGAAAGGGGGCTGGCGCCATGACACCCGCGGATACGTCCGGATGCGGTGAGGTCCGGCAGTTGCTGGGTGTCTACGTTGTCGGTGCGATCGACCCCGCCGAGCGGTCTGTCGTCGACAAGCACCTGGCCAGCTGCAGCGCCTGCAGGGATGAGCTTGCCGGTCTCGCGGGCCTGCCCGCCCTGCTCGGCCGCGTGAGCCTGGAAGAGGCGGAGCGCCCGGGCGGCCAGGCGGCAGCGACGAAGCCGCCAGATCGGCTGCTTGACTCGATGCTTGACGAGATGGCGAAGCGGCGAAAGGCCAGGCACCGGCGCAGCGTGCTGATGGGCGTTGTAGCCGTCGCGGCCTCGGCGGTGGTGGCCGTCGGTGCGTTCGCAGGGGTGGACGCTCTTGTAACCGGTTCTGGAGCGGGAGGGCAGCACCACGTGGCGGCCGCGCCGAACTGGGACACCGGGTCAGGACACGACGTCGCGACGAGTGTCCGCGCGATCGTGAGGTACCGCCCGCAGTCGTGGGGGACCGAGATAAGCGTGTGGCTGGCGGGCGTGCCGGCTGGCACCAGATGCCAGCTGGTGGTGACTGACGGGTCAGGACGGCACACAATGGCGGGCAGCTGGGAAGCGCTCTACCACGCCGACGACACGTGGTATCCGGGCTCATCGTCGGTCGCAGCGAAGAGCATAAGCCACTTCGAGATCACCTCCCAGGGCAAAACGCTCGTCACTGTTCCCGCCTGACCCGGCGATCCGCCCGCCGTGGCGTCCGAGCATGATCCGTAACGGCTCACGCGTCGTGGCACCATCTTGCGCTGCTGGCGAGTGGCCTCTGGTGGCGGCAAGCGCCGGCTGCTGGCCTGCAGGGAATGACTGCCAGGGAGCGCGACCTGGCAGGCAGCGCGACTGGCAGGCAGCGACTGGCAGGCAGCGACTGGCAGGCAGCGACTGGCAGGCAGCGACTGGCAGGCAGCGACTGGCAGGCAGCGACTGCCTGGGGAGTGACTGCCAGGGAATGAATGGCGTCCGGCGCGTATTGTGCACAACGTGATTGTCGGACTAGTCGTCTGCGCCGCGGTGCTCGCCTCCGCGACCGTGTTCGGCACGATCTGGCGTCGGCGTAACGGCGTGCTTCGCGTGGTCTCTGGGCCGGCGCGCAGCGCCGGCAGGCCGTAGCAGGACGGGATTTTGTCGCGGCATCTGACGGCGGCGCGAGCGCGGCGGGTGACGGCCCGAGTGCGGCAGGAGCTGAAACGCCCGCCGCCGGAGCCGGCCGGCCAGGTGCCGACGGCGCGCCTGTGAGCGCTGCGGCAGGGAGGCGCGGCGGGGTGCTGACCGAGGCGCAGTTGGGTCGCCGGCTTGGATCCCGCGCCACGATCGTGCAGTTCTCGACGGCATTCTGCGCCCCGTGCCGCGCGACGCGGCGAATCCTCGCGGATGTCGCCGGCCTGGTGGACGGCGTCACGCTTGTGGAGGTCGACGCGGAAGCGAACCTGCCGCTGGTCCGCAGGCTCGGCATTCACAGCACGCCTACCGTCCTGGTACTCGGCGCGGATGGCACCATCCTGCGGCGTGGCACCGGCCAGCCGCGCAAGGCCGACGTGATCGCGGCGCTCGGTGCCGTGGGCACCGGTGCGGCAAACCTCGCCGGCCCTTCGGCCACGAGACGATGGTCTGAGACGTGACAGCCCGGATCTGCCCGCATACCATCGGGTACGTGCATCCCAGCGGGAGCCGCTGGCCCGGCCGCAGGCCGGAGCGGCTGCTGACCAAGCGGCGCGCGGTTGACTTCTGCCGCGTGTCTACCGCGCTGTGTCCGGCGCCGCTGCCTTACCTGCGCGGCGCCACGCCTGTTTCCTGATACTGGGGCGTGCGGGTGCCGCGCCCGGAACCCCCCATCACAGGAGCACGTACATATGCAGGTAGATCCCCGGGGCCAGCGCTTCGCCGCGCTGCTCTCCACCGTGGTGCTCGCCGTGATTCTTATCACAGGCAGCGGGTGGCTGCTTGCCGCGCAGACCCTTGTCTTCGCGACCGGCGCCCTGCTCGGGCTCCAGTACGCACCGTACGGGCTGCTTTTCCGCTGGCTGGTCCGGCCGCGCCTTGGACCTCCGGCCGAACTCGAGCCCGCCGCGCCGCCGCGCTTCGCACAGGCGGTGGGCACGGTCTGTTGCGCGGTCGGCGTGGCCGGTTATGCGGCAGGCGTCACCGCACTGGGCATTGTCGCAACCGCTGCGGCGCTCGCCGCAGCTTTCCTCAACGCGGCCTTCGGCTACTGCCTGGGCTGCCAGATGTATCTGTTGATCCGAAAATTCTGGCCGAGCCGCCATGGGGGGCTGTCGGCCGACCCTGACAAGGAGGTTCCCGCATGAGCCGCTCCGACGCGCTTGTGGACGCCGACTGGGTGGAAACTCATCGGTCCGATCCTGGTGTGGTGCTCGTCGAGGTTGACGAAGACACCAGCGCCTACGACAAGGGCCACATCCCAGGCGCCGTCAAGATCGACTGGAAGAAGGATCTGCAGGACCCCGTCCGCCGTGACTTCGTGGATAAGACGGGCTTCGAGGCCCTGCTGTCCGGGCGGGGGATTTCGAACGACGACACGGTCATCCTTTACGGCGGCAACAACAACTGGTTCGCGGCCTACGCGTACTGGTACTTCAAGCTGTACGGGCATCAGAATGTGAAGCTGCTCGACGGCGGCCGCAAGAAGTGGGAGCTTGACTCCCGCGAGCTTGTGGAAGACATTCCGCAGCGGCAGCGCACGTCGTATGTGGCCAGCGAGCCTGACCCATCGATCCGGGCGTTCCGAGACGAGGTGGTGGCGGCGATCGGCAAGCAGAACCTCGTGGACGTGCGCTCACCCGACGAGTTCAGCGGCAAGCTGCTCGCGCCTGCGCACCTGCCGCAGGAGTCGGCGCAACGGCCCGGGCATGTCCCGACCGCGAAGAACGTGCCGTGGGCGAAGGCCGCCAACGACGACGGAACGTTCAAGCCGGACGACGCGCTGCGGGCGCTGTACGGCGACGAGGCGGGGCTAGATTTCGGCAGGGACACGATCGCCTACTGCCGGATCGGCGAGCGGTCCGCGCACACCTGGTTCGTGCTGCATGAACTGCTCGGCCAGGGCAACGTGAAGAACTACGACGGCTCGTGGACCGAGTACGGCTCCCTGGTGGGCGTGCCCATCGAGCTTGGGGAGGCCAAGTGACGGACGGATGCGGCGCCCCGGCGGGCGGCGTGACGAGCCTGGCCGGGATCGACATCGACAACCAGGCGGTGGTCCAAGGGCAGGTCAGCCGCGGCGGTTCAGCGGTCACCACTGGCTACGCCAGGCTGCTCAACGCCGGCGGGGACTTCGTCGCCGAGGTACCGCTAGGTGAAGCGGGTGGATTCACCTTCTTCGCGGCGCCAGGCGACTGGACGGTCCGGGTGCTCGCCCCTGGCGGGGTGACCGTGGACAGGCCCGTTTCCGCTGGATACGGCCGGGTGGCAAAGGTCGATATCACAATATAATCGTCATTTCCGCCTCGAACGGCCGCGGGATCAGGGCGATCCCGCGGCCGTTCGCTGTCTAGACATTCGGACTCGCCCTCGACGTCGCCCGGCGTTCACCCCCACTTAACCATCGCTGGCTATGACTGGCCATGAATGGGTTGTGAGTGCATATGAACGTGGGGGAGGTCCGCGCTGCCAGGAATCGTCACCGGGCTGCTCGTGGCGCGGGCGATTGTCGTTAGCGAGACCGCACCGTTGCTCACCGCTGCGGGGTGGTCGGAATCGAACCCGACGCTGCAGCTCACCAACTCCCAGGTCGGATACCTTACCTACCCGATCGGGACCTTCTTCGGCCAGCCGCAGCAGTCTGCCGTATACCTGTCCTACGACGCGGCGCTGCTGCTGCTCGTCTTCGTGCTGCTAATCATCATCGCAGGCCGGGTTGTGATCGCGGTTTCGAGGCGCCACGCAGAATGAGACCAGGCAGTGCAGACGGTGCAATTCGCGGTCGGCCAGGCCGGCCGCCCGTTCAGGTACTTGCCGACCGGATGGCCGCGGGCCTGACCGGGCGCGAGCCCGGATACCCATTGCCCCGCCGCACCGCCCTCGCGAGGCGCTTCCAGGCGACTCCGGCCGAGATCGACGCCGCCGTCGACGAGCTGGTCCGCCGGCAGTTGCTGCGGCGGCTGCCGACCGGCGAGGTGCATCGGGCCGGCCCCGTCGAGTACCTCGTCAGCCTCGATGGGCTGCCCGGCCTTTCCTCGCTTGTCGACCCGTTGGATCACCGGGTGTCGTGCACGGCGGTACGCGTGTCGCGGCTGCGAGCGGCGGCGGATGTCGCGGCGGCGCTCAGCCTGGCCCCAGGGGCGGAGGTGACCGCGCGCCGCTGCCTGTGGACCGCGGACGGTGAGCCGGCCGCCACTAGGGTGCTCTACGTGCCGGAAAAGCACTCGCACCTTCTCGCGGATGCCGACGCCGTGGCGTCTGCGTCGGGTGTTCCCCCTGCGGCCGGAGTGGCGAGTGTGTCCCCGATGTCGGCTGTGTCGCGCACGGCCAGGAACGGCGACTCGGAATCAATCGCCATGGCCCTCGACGCGGCGCGGATGACCCTGCGCCTTGGCCTGGTCAGGATAGAGATCCAGCCGCCGGCCAGGTCGATCGCCCGCAGGCTGCGCCTCGCGAGCGGCATCCCTGCGGTCATGGTCACCGCCAGGCTGGACGCCGCGTGCCCTCCGGGCCCAACAGCAGGTGCAAGCTGCGGCGACGACGCGACCGACGCCGAGCCTGTGGCACTGACCGTGCTCGCATTGCGCCCGGACATGTTCAGGATCGTGCTGGACAGCGCTGCCCCGGGGGGATGATCGGCCAGAGCCTTACGCGGGACCGCTGCGCCTAGGGCGTAGATCTCGGTGGATGCGGGCGGTGATCCAGGCGGCGATCGGCAAGGCGGAGGAGGAGCCGATAGTGGGAGCTATCGGCGACGACGACAACGCCGCCGGTCGTCGTCTGGGCGCCGATCCGCGCCGCCAGAGATCTGCGAGACATGTCCTAAAGGACCCTGGAAGCGGGTGACGCCGGCCGGCCCGCGGGGCGCCCATCCGCGCCGCTAGTGGTCTGTCAGAGGTTGAGCGAACGGCGTCCAGGTGGGTGCATCGCAAGGCGGTGCTTGTCCTCGACGAGCGCTTCGCTGGTGCTACGCGGGCCGACGACAACGCCGCGAGGTGCCCGCATGGGCGTTGTCGTGGACCACAGAGCCGAAGAAGACTCCTCTGACAGACCACTAGGTCTGCGAGGCGGCCCTGGCGCGGCTGGCGACTGAAACACCGCGCGTCCGTACGGCCCCGCGGGCACGACGACCTCGACCCGGCTGTGCCGGCGGCAGTTCCCCGATCACCGTTAGCAGCGGTTACGAGCGGCGCCTGGACAGGCACCCAGAGGTGCTGGGATCCTTGAGCCGAGATGTCAACCGGCACAACGACAACACGGGAGCGCGTATCGCGGCGCGCGCGCTACCTGATACCGAAAACGACACCATGGCGCGCCGAGTTTCTTGCTGCCCTCGGTGTCCTATTGGTGCTCGCCCATCTCGTCTTCGCCCAGCTCACCATCGTGCTCGCCGTCGTCTTCTATGCGATCACCAAGCTGACAAGGTGGCGGCCACAATGGCTTGCCGTCCCCGCTGTCGCGGGCGTGATCTGGGCGCTCGCCATTACGCCCGCGACCGCGGTGAGCGGATTCCTCGCGGGGCCGCGGAACATCGTCGCCTACCTGGCAGGCGTCGGTGGAGCCCCTGGGCGGGTGATGCACCTAGGCGCCGCGTTTGGCGGTTTGGGCGGCTGGCTGCCCAGGCAGTTGCCGCTGGCCCTTGTGACGGGCGCGGCAGAGGCGGCGATCGCCCTGTGGTTTAGCTGGCTGCACACCGATGAGTGGAACCTTGCCGCGCCACGGCCTGGTGTGATCACGGCGATCCGCAGGTGGTATCTGACCCGTGCGGTCAGTTCTGGCGCCGTCGTCACCAGGGACGGGGCATGCCTCGGTATCGCCGCGCCGAGCGGCAGGCGTGCCGCGCTTTCCTGGACCGAGGTAACCGCGGGCGTCCTGTGCACGGGCGCGGGCGGTTCCGGCACTACATCCACCAGCTTCCAGCTCGTGCACGCTGCGATCAGGCGCAGGAAGCCGGTGATCGCCGTGGACATGTCTGGCAGCAGGCAGCTCGCCGAATGGTTCGCGATCGTGTGCGGGGCGACCGGCGCGCCGCTGCAGGTCTTCTCCGCCACCGGACCGGCGTACTACGAACCATTCCGGGGAGGCAACCCCGGCCGCCGCGCGGCGCTCGTGATCGGGATGATCGACTGGGCGGGCACAGCCGACCAGTACCGCCGCAGCTGCGGCGCCTACCTGAACGACCTTTTCGCCTTGGTCGATGCGGCGCCAGGTGATCCGCGCACGCCCATGCTGGACGAGCTTGCGCACCTGCTAAACCCGGCGGCACTGCGGGCCAGGGCGCAGCACGTGCCGCGATTCCATCCGCAGCGTGACGCGCTCATCGAGCGGGTCGAGGTATCGGCCAGCCTGTTCGAAGCTGACCCGCAGACTATGGCTGCCCTGGCGGGCCAGCTCGCCCCGCTGCGCTCCTCGGGGCTTGGCCGCTGGCTTGGGCCGCCACCACCCGCTGCCGCGGGCGGGCCGATGTCATCCACAATCTCCAGCATTGACCTTGGCACGGCCGTCAGGCGGCGTGGCGTCGTGCTGTTCTCGCTGGCGGGCGAGGGCCATGGCCAGTCGGTGACGGCGGTGGCAAGCCTGGTCGCTCAGGATGTCATCGCGATCAGTGACGAGCTGCGCAGAATCGGCGTCGAGGGCGATGGCCTGGTCTGGTTCGAACAATGCGGCGGCATCCCCATCAGGATGCTCGCCGAGCTGATCACGCGCGGTTCGACGGCCGGCCTTCCTGCCGTGCTCACGACGACCTCGGCGCAGGCTGCGGACAAACTCGCCGGACAGGTCAATGCGGTGGTGCTGCACCGGATAACGGATCCGGTGATGGCGGAGCGTCTTGCCAGGATCACCGGCGACAAGCTAGTGCCGGCCGACGCTGGCCGGCCGCAGGCGCCTGGTCTGGCAACTGTGACCGCCGGGAGACCAGGTCCCGCCGCGGCCCGTGGTCCGGGTGCGCACGTCAGGGCACGGGGTGATGCGGACGCCGGTATGACGGCCGGTCCGGCTTTCCTCCCGGCCGACGCCGCTTTCGTGCACAGGCCCGTCGTGTCACCAGAAACGCTGTGCGGCCTGGGCAACGGGGAGTTTGTGCTCGTGGTCAATGCGCCGCTGCGGCGGCTCGTTCCGCTCGGAAAAACAGTGCGCGCGCGGCTGGCCGCGCCATACCGTAACCGATTTCGTCGTCAGCCGAGCGTCGCCGCGGGTACAGCCGTGCCGTGGCCCGCCGTGCCGGGCGCCGCCGAGCAGGAATCCGCGCCACCGCGGCAGCCGTTCGGTATCAATGGCGGTCCGGCAACCGGCGGCGGTGACCTGGTCGGCGATCACCCGGGCCAGCGCCTCGAACCAGCCCGTGGTGACAGGCAGCACCAGGGCATGCCGGACAGTTACCACCCGGCGCCAGCCGGACCAGCGGGCCCAGGCATCCGGCAGGATCCTAGGCTGGCAAGGATGATCCCGAGGCAGCCCGCGGGGCAGCGGCGATGGCCGACCTGACCGCTGTATCCGCCGCCCCGGATCGCGGCCCGCGCGCGTTCCGTCCCGACCGCGTCTACCTCGGCTGGCAGTACATATTGCGCAGCCCTGATCCTGGCCCGCCGCCGCGTCGCCCCACACCGCCTGAGCAGGAGCAGCTCAATCCTGAGTGGGTGGCCGCGCAGCGGCGCGAGGAGAATCTGCTCGACCGGCCGCTGAAGCTGGCGTTCTGCGTCGCCCTCGTCTTCGCCGCGGCGCTGCTCGCCGCCTGGCTCACGGGGTTGCTCGGCGGCCCGCTCGCCGCCTTCGGGATCCTCGTCTTCATGGCCGGGGCGCTGCTCAGTGGCTACGCGCTCTGGCAGGGTCAGCAGGCGCTTCGGTCGAGGATCGGTGAGGAGCGCCTGCGGCTCGGCAAGATCCGCGCGGAGCAGGAGAGCCGGCTGTTCGCGTGGCAGGAGGAGCACGCAAGGCGGTTCCACGAGTGGCAGGCACGCCGCACGGCATACGAACAGCAACTGCGGTGGTACGCGGTCTCGCTACCCGGCGAGATCGACCGGGTCGATGTGGCGGGCGGCACGGTTTCTGGCTGGTCCGCGCTCAGCACCCTGATGGGCGCCGCCAGGCTCAGCTCAGGCGGCGAGGTTACCGTCGTTGATCTATCCGAGGGTGCGGCCGCCGCCGACCTCATCTCGGTGGCCGGGCGGTCCGGCATCGATCCGCTTGTCTGGGTGTTGCCGGCCGACCTGCCCAGGCTGGACGTCGGCACCGGGCTTGGCAAGGTGGAACTCGCTGACGTGCTCTCCCTCGTCGTTAACGTGAGCGAAGAGCAGGCGAGCACGCGGGACTTGTCTTACGACAACTCGATTCTGGAGCGTGTCCTCGAGGTGCTGGGCGGGCAGCCAACAATCGCTCAGCTCAATGCGGCGCTCCGGGCGCTGGCGCAAATGGGTGACGCGCGAGATGACGTGCGGCTCGGTCTCATCGACCCCAATCAGCTAGCGCGGATAGGAACGATGTTCGGCCGGGGCGCGACGGACCGGGTCGTGATCGAGCGTGCCTGGGCCCTGGAATCCCAGCTGCGTAAGCTGGAGAACCTGGGCTCCGCGCCGGCGCCACTCGCCCCGGCAAGGCTGCGCGTGCTCTCGACAGACCGGCGCGCGGGCGTGTTCGGCAATAGAGTACTCGGCACGTTCATGGTCACCGCACTGACGCACACTCTCCGGCACGCTCCTGCCGGGCAGCCGTGGCAGCACACGGTATTCCTGTTCGGCGCGGAGAAGCTCCGCGGCGATGTGCTCGACCGGCTCTGCGACAGTTGCGAGCAAACCAGGACGGGCCTTGTGCTCGCCTACCGGTCAGTTCCCGGTCACGTGCGGGAGCGCATCGGCCGCGGAAACGCCGCGGTTGCGTTCATGCGGCTCGGCAACGCGGAGGACGCCAAGGCCGCGAGCGAGCAGATCGGCACGGAGCATCGGTTCGTGCTCAGCCAGCTCACCGAGACCGTCGGCACCTCGGTCACGGACACCGCGGGCGGCTCATATACGAGCACGGTAGGCACGGCCGATTCGGTCTCGATGTCGGCCTCGACGAGTGAGACCGCGGGCAGCAGCCGCGGCCGGGTTCGCAGCCACGAGAGCGTACTGATGCCATTTGGGCGCTCCACCCAGTCACGCAGCAGGGACGCGAGCTATGCGTACGGCACCAGTGACAGCGAATCGGTGACCGAGGGGATCAACTTGAGTACGGCATGGGGTGTGAACACCTCACGGGCCACGGGCGTTAACGAGTCGCTTGCCCGCACCTCGCAGCGGTCCAGGGAGTTTCTCGTCGAACAGCACGAGCTGCAGCAACTTCCGCCTAGCGCGATGATCATCGCGTACGCGGCCAAGGACGGGCGGCGGGTAGTGATGGCCGACGCGAATCCGGCAATACTCTTGCTGCCGACGGCCACCTTGCAGGACCTGGATGAGGCGATGCTGTCGCCGCCACAAACCGTGGCGCAGATGGCGCCCCAGACGGCCACGCAGATGGCTGCGGCCTCGGCGGCCGCGCAGGCGGCTGCGGCGGCAGCGAACCCTGCAGCTGAAGGGTGGCGGCCAGCGGACTACCAGCCATTCACGCGCGTGGCACCGTCCGGCCCTGGTGGGTCTGGCCCTGGTGGGTCCGGCCCTGGTGGGTCCGGCCCTGGTGGGTCCGGCCCTGGTGGGTCTGGCCCTGGTGGGTCTGGCCCTGGTGGGTCCGGCCCTGGTGGGTCTGGCCCTGGTTGGTCTGGCCCTGGCGGGTCCGGCCTTGGCGGTGGGCTTGGGCCTGGCGGTGGCCAGGGTCCTGGTTATGGCTCCGGGGGCCAGGGTCCTGGCGGTGGTTATGACTTTGGGGGTCAGGGTCCTGGTCCTGGCGGTGGTTATGACTTTGGTGGCTACGGTCCTGGCGGTGGTTACGTTTCTGACGGCCACGGTCTTGGTGACCACGGTCCTGGTGACCACGGTCCTGGCGGTGGTTATGGCTCCGGCGGCCACCGTCGTGAGACCGGTGGTAGCTACTACGGTGCCGCTGCCCACTACGGTGGCCGGCTCGACCCCGGGGAAGCGCCGTCGTACCAGGCAGGGGAGGGCAGTGGCCACGCCAGGTCGGACGCAGCCGGTGGCCCTGGTGGCTCCGGTGGCGTGGGCGGTCCGGGTGGCGTGGGCGGTCCGGGTGGCGTGGGCGGTCCGGGTGGTTCTACAGGTTCCAGTGACCGAGGCGGCTATGGTGGCCCCGGCAGATGGGGCGGGGGCACCAGCGCGGCAGGTTCAGGCGCGGCAGGTTCAGGCGCGGCAGGTTCAGGGGCTGGCCGCCCGCCTCGTCGGCCCCCCGGCCTTGCCGGTCGACCGCCCACGCCCGTTAGCTGGCAGGGGGAGGATCAGCCGCCTCCTAATCTGGGCCCGCCGCCGGATCGCCTCGACTGGCGTAAGCGGCGGCGGCGCGACTCCTCGTAGCCGGGCGCTCGCCGGACCGCCGGTCCTGCGTGCGCTCCCGCATTGTGTCGATTGGCGTGTGTGGCGGCGACCCCTCGGTCACCCTGGTCACCCTGGTCACCCCGGTCACGCTGCCATCGGGAGCGTCGTAACTCTTGTTTGGGGCGCCATCCTCGCTATTCCTGGGGGCCATCCTCGCCGACGGCGTCCGCATTAGCTGACGACCGGCCCCAAGATCCGCAATCTTGTTAAATTTCCCGCTAATAGCGCAGGCAGGTTAACGCAATCACGGATCATGAACGCGCCGCTCCGCACGTTTTATGGGGCTCCGCCCAGAGGTGATCAGCTACGAGATCGCGATGGCCGTGTCATCTTGTACGCTGGGTCATCTTGCGTAGGCCGGGTCATCTTGCGCAAACTGGGTTATCTTGCGCATACGGGCGCAGTCCTTCTGAGCCCGTTGGCTCTGGTGGATCGAGCCGGAGTCGTGGTCAGCCGGATGGCGGATTCCGCTGCGCCCGCGCCCGCCCGCGCCGCTTGGCGGGGCACCTTCCGCACAGCCAGAATTTCGTTCCGCTGACGCGACAGCCGGCATCGTGCTAAGCACAATTCGTGAGCGAGACAGCAGAGCCTTGTGCGGCATTGCGATCGCCGTGGTACCGCATTCTCGCGGTGCCCGCGCCGGTCAGGATGGGTTCGCCGGAGTCGGATTTCGTTGCCGTTCTACCCGCGGCGCTGAGCGCTGCGCAACGTGGTCAGCCTTTCGTGGTCGGCTGGTTGTCGCGCGGCGCAGGCGCGCCGCTCGAACTGATCACCAATGCGGGTCCGCTGGCCTTGCCGTCCGGCGTAAATCAGCTGAATGCGGAAACGGTGCCGTCCGCCGCGCGGGTGCCAGCACCGGAGTGGCTGCAGCCGTACGCGCGAACTGCCGAACCCGCAGCTGGACTGTCATCGCGCCAGCTAACCGGCATGCTTTTCCCGAACGGCGCGCGCGGCTCGGTGATCAGTGACAGCTGGCTCCGAGACGCGGATCGGCTGGTCTGGGCACCGTGCGCGGGCAGGCAGGCTCCGCCGCTGGCAAATGAGGACGGGCGGCAACCGCCGCAGGACACGCGGCAGCCCACGCTGTTCGAATCCACCCTTGTCACGCTCATGGACCGTCCGTTCGGCTGGCTGATCGTCGCCGAGCCGACACAGCTGCTCGACGCGGAGATGGCACAGCTGCGCACACAGCTCACCGCGATCCGGCGTTTCGAGGAGGAGCGTGCGAGGCTCGACGTCGAGCGTGCCGAGCGCCGGATTCAGGAGCTCGACGCCTTCCGCGAAGCCGGGCTCTGGAGCGTCCGGGTCCTCGTTGGCGCCGCGACTCCAGCCGAGTTGCGCGGGGTCGCCCCAGTCCTCATCGGCTCGGTGGATCTCAGCCGCCATCCCTACCGGCTGGGCTGCGGGCTCGAAGCCCGCAGCCTTTCGGACGCGCTAGCGGCCAATCTGCACGACTGCGGAGACGGCGCGCGCGACCGCAAAGACGGCGGGCACAGGTCCGGAGACGGCGCTTATGACTGCCGAGATGGCGCGCGCGTGCCCTTCCCCACCACGGCGGGTACGATCGCCGCACTCGCGGGCCTTCCCCGCCGTGAGGTTCCGGGTCTTCGGGTGATCGACTCCGGTTACTTTGACGTGACGAGTGAGACGGACGGCCGTGCCGGGGACCATCGGCCGCACGCACCCGAAATGATCGACTTCGGCGCGATACTCGACAGCCAGGACCGGCCGGTCGGCACATTCCGCGTGCCGCTGGGCACCCTGAACAGGCACGCGTTTGTCACCGGCGCGACCGGTGCGGGCAAGTCCCAGACGGTCAGGCATCTGCTCGAGCAGCTAACGCGGGCGAGCCTGCCATGGCTGGCGATCGAGCCCGCCAAGTCGGAGTACGCCGCAATGGCGGGCCGGGTGGAAGGGATCGGGCAGGTCACAGTGATCAATCCAACCGACCCGCGGGCGATCCCGCTGTCGGTGAACCCGCTCGCGCCTGAGCCCGGTTATCCGGTCCAGGCGCATATTGACATGGTACGAGCGCTTTTCCAGGCCGCTTTCGACGCGGAGGAGCCGTTCCCGCAGATCATGTCGCAGGCACTCCAGCGCGTGTACGAGGCCAACGGCTGGGACGTGGTAACCGGCGGCGGGGTTCCCGGTGCGTTCGCGGCGCCCGCGGTGCCGACTCTCGCGCAGCTACAGCGCACCGCGCTTGAGGTGATCGAGGATGTCGGCTACGGCAAGGAACTACAGGCGGATGTGCGCGGCTTCGTAGATGTGCGGCTGCGCTCGCTGCGGATCGGCTCCGCGGGCCGGTTCTTCGAGGGGGGCCATCCAGCCGACATCAGCGAGCTGCTCGGCCGTAATGTGGTGCTCGCCATCGAGGACGTCGCGAACGACGAGGACAAGGCGTTTCTCATGGGCACCTTGATCATCCGGATCGTTGAGCACCTTCGGCTGCGCGCCCGCCAGGAGAAAGCGGGCGGCCTGCGCCACGTCATCGTCATCGAGGAAGCACACCGGCTGCTCCGTAACCGCGGCAAGGAGCGGTCGAGCTCACATGCGGTCGAGCTTTTCGCCGGCCTGCTGGCGGAGATCCGCGCCTACGGCGAGGGGATCGTGGTCGCCGAACAGATCCCCGCAAAGCTGCTGCCCGATGTGGTGAAGAACACTGCGCTAAAGGTGGTCCACCGCCTCCCGGCACATGACGACCGTGAGCTCGTCGGCGCCGCGATGAACCTTGATGGCGAGCAGTCCCGCCAGGTCGTCTCGCTCGAGCCCGGGATCGCCGCGGTGTTCGCCGACGGCATGGACCGGCCGCTACGGGTCCGCATCCCGCTCGGCGAAGGACGCGAGCGGGTGCTTGCCGGGCCTGCCCCGCCGATAATCGGCAGCCGGTCGGCCGCGTGCGGGAGGCAATGCCGTTACGGCAGGCCATGCAGCCTTTTCGAGCTGCGCAAGGCAGAGCTTATGTCCGCTTCGGTGGATGAGGCGTGGCTGCGGATCTGGGTGGAGACACTCGTTCTCGCGTTCCTGGCCAACCGCGGGATCCCCGCCGTGCCCGAACCTGTACGCCGCAGATGGGCGGGATTGGAGAGCGAGCACAGGCTGCGCGAATGCGTGCTGGCGACGGTGATCGACCGCGCGGTAGCGGCGCGGGCCACCTCGCTGCGGGAATCCTACGATCCGTGTCAGCTGATGGACAGCGTGGCCAGCACCGCGCTGCGGATCCTCGATGGCACCGTCGATCTGGTGGGCGGGCGGGCAGGAGCGGCGTGGGTGATCCCACAGCTCCGCTGGGTGCACGAGATCGAGCAGGCGCTCGCCGCGGCGAGCCCTTCCGATCAGGCGCCTGATCTGACTTACGACCTCCAGATCGCGGACGGGCCAGGGGTAACGGCCGAGGACCGGCTTGCGGACCTGGCGCAGCACCCGCTGTCGATGGAACTCGAACGCAACCGGCTGCCCGCATGGAACGCGCTGGTAGGCAGCGACGAGCATGCGGCCTTCTTCGACGACATCGACACGGTGCTGGTCGGCGTCGATGGCCACGACCGGGCGGCTGAGGCGGCGCGGTGCATGGATACTATCTGGCTCCTGCGCCTCCTTTCCTGGCCCGGACGGTTCATGGCCGACCTCGCGGATGACATCGATCATGGGCCCCTGGATGACCACGCTTCCGGGCCGGCCGTACCGGTGCCCGCGCCGCGGGTGAAGCAGGGCCTCGTGAGCATCCGCCCGCCCGGTTCGCGGGGGCGCAGGCGAAGGAGCGCGGATCCACGGTGACTGTCACCTGTGGCCGATAACATTGGGCCAGTGGACAGACTTCCGTTTCGCGCGCGGCTAGCCACAGCCATGGGCGGGACGGCCGGCAGGCTGTCGCGAATGGCGGGTCGTGGTGACGGCTCGGTCATCGGCGGGAAGATCGGCCTCTGGCTCGAGCCCGACCTGCTTTCGATGCTCGCGGCCGGGCGGCAGGTTGTCCTGATCACTGGCACCAATGGCAAGACGACGACCACGCGCCTGGTCACGGCGGGTCTCGGCGCGCTCGGCCAAGGGGTGGCGTCGAACGCATTCGGCGCGAATATGGAAGAGGGCCTCGCTGCGGCCCTCGGCCTAGCGCCGAACGCGCCATACGCGGCGCTCGAGGTCGACGAGAAGTATCTGCCCAGGGTACTCAAAGCGACCACCCCGCGGGTCGTTGTGCTGCTGAATCTGAGCCGCGACCAGATGGACAGGGCGGCCGAGATCTGGCTGCTCGCCCGGCGCTGGCGGGACGCGCTTGGCGCCGCGTCAGGCACGCGCGTCGTGGCCAACGCTGATGACCCCCTCGTGGCGTGGGCGGCGTCGTCTGCAGCGAGCGTCACCTGGGTGTCGGCGGGTCAGCGGTGGCGTGAGGACTCGTGGTGCTGTCCGCAGTGCGGTTCCCACCTACGCAGGGACGGCGACGACTGGCGGTGCGGCGAATGCTCGTGTGCCCGGCCCCGGGTGAGCTGGGTCCTGGACGGCGGAAAGGTGATCGATTCCGCTGGCCGGGCCCACGAGCTTGACCTCGCCCTGCCTGGCAGGGCCAACCGCGCAAACGCGGTGGTCGCGCTCGCCGTGGGCGATATCTTCGGCGTCGACGTCGCACAGGCGCTGCCCGCCTTGCGCGGGGTGACCTCCGTCGCTGGCCGCTATACGCAGGTTGAGCGGCGCGGCAGGGCGGTGCGGCTACTTCTCGCCAAGAATCCGGCCGGCTGGCTCGAAGCGTTTGACGTGCTTGATCCACCGCCAACGCCGATAGTCCTCGCGGTGAACGCGCAGGAGCCTGACGGCAGGGACACCTCCTGGCTGTGGGATGTCGACTACCGGGTCCTGCGCGGACGCCGGGTCTTCCTGACGGGAGAGCGCCGTCTCGATCTCGCGGTACGGCTCGAGGCCGACCAGATTCCCTTCGAGCTGACGAAGGGTATAGACGAGGCCGTGGACCGGGTGGAGGGCAGGCTGGACGTGCTCGCCAACTACACGGCATTCCAGCAGATCCGCGCAACCTTGGGGAGGGTGTCGTGACCGGCAGGCCACTCCGCCTGATCTGGGTCTACCCGGACCTGCTCAGCACCTACGGTGACCGCGGGAATCTGCTAGTACTCGAGCGGCGCGCGCGGCTGCGCGGCATCGCGACCGAAGCGGTCAGCGTGAATTCCGACCAGCCGGTGCCGCGCGATGGCGGCATCTACCTCATGGGCGGCGGCGAGGATTTGCCGCAGATACTCGCCGCACGGCGGCTGCGCGCGGATGGCGGGCTTGCCGCCGCCGCGGCTTCTGGCGCGGTGATCTTCGCTGTCTGTGCGGGTTACCAGCTGCTTGGTGCGGAATTCGGCGGCGACGAGGGACAGCAGTTGCCCGGCCTCGGCCTCCTCGATATCCGCAGCGGCCGCGGCGACATGCGAGGTGTGGGAGAGATACTCGCGGACGTGGACCCGGCGCTCGGCATACCTCAGCTGACCGGATTCGAGAACCACCAGGGCGTCACTACGCTTGGTCCAGGCGCATTGCCGCTGTCGCGCATTGTGCGCGGCGTCGGCAACGGTGACGGCACAGAAGGCGCCTACGCGGGCCGGGTCCTTGGCACCTACCTGCATGGCCCCGCGCTTGTCCGGAACCCGGGGCTGGCGGATCTGCTGCTGACCTGGGCTGCCGGCCCGTCGAGGCCGGTCGCGGAGCAGGACGAGGAGTGGGCGCGGCGGTTGCGTGAGGAGCGCCTGGCCGCCGTGGCGAGGTGACGCGAGCCTGGAACGAGCGACGGCTGTTTCGTGTCGGCTGCGGATGTCAGTAAACAACGGCCTGGGCGCCCTCGGCGGTGATCTCCGCGACGAACGTCGTGGCCCCGGAGATGCGCACCCCCTTGATGACATCTCGCTCCGCGATGTTCCTGCGCGCGGCGCACTGGGTACACAGGGTTACGGTGCCGCCCGCGAGCACACCCGCCAGCAGGTCCGCGAGCGGTGCAGCATGCGGCAGGTCAAACTCTTCCGCACGACCGGGCAGGGCGAACCATGCCGCCTCACCGGTAAGCCAAAGGGAAACGGGAACGCCGCTGGCCACCGCCGTCGCGGCTACCGTGAACGCTTGGTTGCAGCGTTCCGCGTCGTCCTTGCCCGCCGTTACCTTGACCACGAGTGATCGCGTCGCCATGCGCTGACCCTAACAAGCCCGGCCGCCGAGGGCGACGGCCCTCGCCCCGGGGGGTGGGCCGGCAATGCCCCATCACTGGGCGCCAAGTGATGTCCTTCGCTGGAGGTATGGGCCCGGCATGGCCAGTCGCCCCACGTATCAGCCTGCGGTAGCCGGTTGCTTGTGGGTATAGGTCTCAAGCAATGGCTCCTCGCTCTGGCCCGACGGATCCAGCCACCTTGCTGCTTGGGCGAAGCTCGCCGCTTGACGGCATGGCTCCGCCGCCGTATGCGCTGGGGCGGCGTATGCTTCCGCCATGTCCGGTGTCCTCAGCGTGGCCATCCTGGCGGCCGTATTCGGCGCAGTCGCGGCCGCGGCGCTCTGGTTGGCGGCGCGGCTCTACCGTGCGGGCGTGAGGGTCCGCGCGGGAGGGAGGGACCGCGTCGGCGGGAGGAGGAACCGCGTCGGCGGGAGAAACCGCGCGGGCGGGAGACCGGGCGCGCCGGTGGCCGGGTCTGCGGAGCCGGTAGCGGCGGAGGTGACCGGGTCGGCGGAGCCGGTATCCGCGGACGTGGCCGGGTCGTCGGAGCCAGTATCGGCGCAAGCGGCCGCGCCTGATCTGGTCAGGCTGGGGCCGGCCGGTCCGGAGCCGGTCAGGCCGGAGCCTGGCGGTCCGGAGCCGGTCGGTCCGGAGCCTGTCGGTCCGGGGCCGGCCGGTCCGGGGCCGGTCGGGCAGGCTCGGGTGAAACCGGTGAACTTGGCCGAGCCGGCGGGCGCGCCGGAGCGCGGTAGCGTCCGATGATGCCGGCCGCTGATCCTCATCCGGACCTGGCTCCGCTGCTCTTCCTGCTCGGCACGTGGGAGGGCGCGGGTATCGGCGGATACCCGACCATCGAGAGCTTCAGGTTCGGGCAGGAAATCAGCTTCACGCATAACGGCAAGCCGTTCCTTATCTACGTGAGCCGGACCTGGCTGCTCGACGAGGAAGGCATCCCCGGGCGTCCGCTTGCCACCGAAAGCGGCTACTGGCGGCCCCAGCCTGGCGGCGACGTCGAGGTGCTGCTCGCGCATCCCACCGGGCTCGCCGAGGTTTACCTGGGCGAGGTAACCGATACCCGGATCGAGCTTCGCACTGATATCGTCGCCCGGACCGCGACGGCCAAGGAGGTCGCCGCGGGCCACAGGCTCTATGGCCTGGTGGGTGAGGATCTGGCGTGGGCATATGACATGGCGGCCGTTGGCCAGCCTATGCAGCCGCACGTGTCCGCACAGCTCAAGCGCGTAGCTGATGGCGGTCTCTAGCCGAGTCCTTCCTTGGCCATCGCCACGCTTTGGCCCTCGCCACGCCAAGCCCTGCTAGGCGTAGATCTCGGTGGATGCGGGCGGTCCTCCAGGCGGCGAGCCTGGCAAGGCCCTGGTTGTTCTCGAGGAGTCGATAGTGGAACTATCGGCGACGACGACAATGCCGTCCACAACCCCGGTCGTCCGCCTTGGGACCGACCGCGCCGCCAGAGATCTGCCAGACACGCCCCCAGAGGGGGGCGCGGGAGTACGGCAAGGGGAAGAAAAGTCCCCCGGGCCACTCCCGTACCGCAGGCCGTGCCGAAGACGGCACTTAACCTCTCAGTACGGGGGCCGGATGGACGAGTTCCGGCCAGCCCGGGGGTGCGGCGTCTGCCTAGTCTTCGCCGGCCGCCGATCCGCGGCCTGCGTTCAGGCGGGACGGCGGCTAGCTGACAGCCACCTCGCGAGTCCTACTGCTATGCATGCTGTTGGACCACCTCCTTTCCCGCGTAGCCGCAGGCTATGTCGGAGGGTGCCGACATGGCAAGAGCATTTGGCGGGCAGCTGCCCACCTCCGTAGCGCCTCGTTGAAACCCGCGGGCATGTGCGCAAACTAGCCCAGGCCGCGTCGCCAGCCCGAAGGCCGTAGACTCTGCTCATGGCCCGGACGTGGCACGAGGAACTCCGGTCGCGGGGATACCGTGTCACGCCGCAGCGGCAGCTTGTGCTCGAAGCGATCAACAAGCTCGAACACGCGACACCCGAGGACATTTGCGCGGATGTGCAGCTGACGGCCAGGGGCGTGAACATCTCCACGGTCTATCGGACCCTCGAGCTACTCGAGCAGCTCGGCTTGGTGAGTCACACGCATCTCGGACACGGTGCTCCGACCTATCACCTGGCGGCGCAGGCGGATCACGTGCACCTCGTCTGCAGGGACTGCGGCAAGGTGACGGAGGTGAGCCCCGCGATCGTGCGCGACCTGGTGAACGCGCTCGACCGTGAACTCGGCTTCGAGACAGACGTGGGTCACCTGACCGTGTTCGGCCGTTGCGGCGCCTGCAGGACGCACAGCAGGGGCGGCGCTGGCGCGGCGACCTGCTGAGCGCACGCCGCGCTGCCGGGGCAAAGGCGGTGATCCTGGGCAAGCGCTGCTTGTTCTCGAGGAGCCGATAGCGGGGCCAGCGGCGACGGCGCCAGTGCCGGCCACGACCCCGGTCGTCGTCTGGGGTCGTGGGCGGCACGTCCGCGCCGCCGGACACCTGCGAGATATGCCCTAGCCTTGGCGCCATGGAAAGCCCATTGCTCCGGTCACCTGGAGCGGTCGCCGCCGACGAGCCGGACTCATCCGTCGCCGGGCACTACGGTGAGCCATTCGCAGAACAGCGTGCGCTGACCGGCGGCGCCGGCCTGGTCGACCGCAGCAACCGAGGCGTGGTCCGGATCACCGGCCCCGACAGGTTGTCCTGGCTGCACAGCCTGACCACGCAGCACCTTGAGCGGCTGGCCCCGGATGCCGCCACCCAGGCGCTCGTACTCAGCCCGAACGGCCACGTCGAGCACCACCTCACGCTCGTCGACGACGGCGCCGCAGTGTGGGCGCATGTCGAGCCTGGGATGGCGCCAGGCCTGGTCTCGTTCCTCGATTCGATGCGCTTCATGCTCCGGGTCGAGCCCGCGGACGTCACCGGGCAGTTCGCGGTGCTGACCCTGAAGGGCCCGCGTGCAGGCGACCTCGCACCTGAAGCTGCAGCAACGCTGCGGCAGCCGTTCGGTATCGATTTGATCGTCATGAGGAATCAGCTGGAGGCGCTGGCCGCGGAGCTGACCGGGCAGCGTGGTACCGGGCAGCGTGGTACCGGGCAGCGTGGTACCGGGCAGCGTGATAGCGGGCAGGATGTTAGCCGACGGGGCACTGGCCACGGTGCCCGCCTAGCGGGCATGTGGGCGTTCGAGGCGCTGCGCATCGCCGCCCACCAGCCCCGCTTTGGCCTCGACACCGACCAGCGCACAATCCCGCACGAGGCGGGCTGGATCGCCACCGCCGTGCATCTGGACAAGGGCTGCTACCGGGGCCAGGAAACGGTGGCGCGGGTTCATAACCTTGGCCATCCGCCGCGCCGCCTGGTCATGCTTCACCTTGACGGAAGCGTGGACAGGCTGCCCAGCCACGGTGACCCTGTCGAGCTCGGCGGTACGGTGGTGGGGTTTGTCGGTTCCGCGGCGCGGCACTACGAGCTGGGGCCGATCGCGCTCGCTCTCGTCAAGCGGACCATCCCGGTGAACGCTGACCTTCTCGCGGCCGGCATCGCCGCCGCGCAGGAGGTCGTGGTCTCTCCTGACGAGGGCGCAAACGTCAAAGTCAGCTTGCGAGCGGCATCCAGGTCGCTGCGCCGCGCGTAGCCTGGGCGCACCAGCGCACCGTTCCTCGTACTGCCTGGAGGTCGCACGCAATGCTGCGCCGCAGCCTATCGGCGATGGCGGAAAGCGCCCGCATCCGCAGGTTCATCGGCGCTGCGCCGTACACCAGGGACGTTGTCGCCCGCTTCGTCGCCGGCGACACCGCGGCGGACGCGGCAAGAGTTACCGAACGGCTGCGCGGAGGCGGCTTGCTTGTCACCATCGATCACCTCGGTGAGGACACGACGCAGCCCCAGCATGCCGCGGCGGTCGCCGACGAGTACGTGGGGCTGATCGAAGGCCTGGCCAGGGCAGGGCTCGCTGGGCCTGCTGGCCCTGCTGGGCCTGCGGCGGGAGCTCCGTTCGGCGCCGCCGAGGTGTCGGTCAAACCGTCGGCGGTCGGGCTCGGGCTCGCCAGTCAAGGCGAGAAGACCGCGGCCGGCCACATCGCCAGGATCTGTACGGCCGCCCGCGCCGCAGGAACCACTGTCACCGTGGACATGGAAGATCACGCCGCGGTGGAGCCCACCCTCCGCATCGTGGCGGAGTTGCGTGCGGAGTTCGCCGATCTCGGCTGCGTGATCCAGTCGTATCTGCGCCGCTCGGAGCGGGACTGTGCGCAACTGGCCGGGCCCGGCATCCGGGTCCGGCTGTGCAAGGGCGCGTACCAGGCGCCGGACGATGCCGCGTTCGTCACCCGTCACCAGATTGACCGTTCGTACGCGCGATGCCTGCGTGTGCTGATGGCGGGACGGGGCTACCCGATGCTTGCCACGCACGATCCCAGGATGATCAAGATCGCACTCGCGCAGGCGACGCTGAATGGCCGGCTGGCTAGCAGCTACGAGCTCCAGATGCTGTACGGGGTCAGCCCGGCCGCGCAGCGCAGGCTCGCTGCCTCCGGCTACACCGTGCGGGTGTATGTGCCTTACGGGAATGACTGGTATGCCTACCTGGTGCGCCGGCTGGCGGAGCGCCCGGCGAACCTGATGTTCTTCGTCCGCGCGCTGGCTTCGCGGCGGTAACCGGGGTAACCGGCTAGCCACGGTCATGGGCCGCACGCCCCGCGGCGGATAAACTGCCCAGGTGATTGCGATTCTCGGCGCCGGAAAGATGGGTGAGGCCCTGACCTCCGGGCTGCTAAGGGCGGGGCGGCCGACATCCGAGGTGATCGTCGCAGTACGCCGGCCTGGGCGCGGCGCCGAGTTGCGCGCGCGTTACGGCGTCGAGGCGGTGACAGCGAGGGAAGCCGCGAAGGTGGCGGCCACGCTGGTGCTCGCGGTAAAGCCGCAGGACATGGCCGCGGCATTGGACGAGATCGCACCGTGCCTGGAGCCCGGGCGCCTCGTCGTGTCGGTGGCGGCGGGTATCACCACGGGCTTCATCGAGAATAAGCTGGGCCATGACCTGCCCGTGGTCCGTGTCATGTCGAACACACCTGTGCTCGTGGACGAGGCGATGAGCGTGATATCGGCTGGGCGGTTCGCAGGCGCCCAGCATCTGCGCCGCACCGAGGAACTGCTGCGCCCGGTCGGCAAGGTACTGCGCATCCCCGAGTCGCAGCAGGACGCGGCGACCGCACTGTCTGGCAGCGGGCCGGCCTACGTCTACTACCTGGTCGAGGCAATGGTGGACGCGGGGATCCTGCTTGGTATCCCGCGCAGTGTCGCGCTCGAGATGGTCATTCAGACCGTCTGCGGCGCGGCCACCATGCTGCGCGAATCGGGAGAGCATCCGGTGCTGCTGCGAGAGGCCGTCACCTCGCCCGCGGGTACCACCGCCTCGGCCGTACGTGAACTGGAGAAACACCGCGTGCGGGCGGCATTCCTCGCCGCCATCGAAGCCGCCCGCGACCGCGGCCGTGAACTGGGCACGCAGGGCTAGGGAAGAGCCGTGGGGATCCCCGGAATGGCGGACGCCGCTGCGGGCTGCACGCTTCAGGTGGTCTGGGACGACACGCTCGCGAATTACGACTTCGGGCCTGGGCATCCGCTGGCCCCGGTCCGGGTTGAGCTGACCATGGCGCTCGCCCGTGCGCTTCGCGTGTTCGATTCGCCCGGGGTGTCGCTCGTGGCGGCAGAGTCGGCCAGCGAGAAGCTTCTCGAACTCGTGCATGACCCCGCCTACATCGCCGCGGTCAGGCGGGCAGGCCAGACAATGGCGCCCGATCCTGCGTTCGGCCTCGGCACGCCGGACAACCCGGTGTTCGGCGCGATGCACGAAGCGTCCGCGCTCGTCGCTGGCGCCACCGTGGCCGCGGCTAGAGCCGTCTGGACCAACGCGGCGCATCCCGCGACCCACGCCGCCAACGTGGCGGGCGGCCTCCACCATGCGATGCGCCGTGCGGCCAGCGGGTTCTGCGTGTACAACGACCCGGCCATCGGCATCGCCTGGCTGCTCACCCAGGGCGCAGAGCGGATCGCCTACGTCGACCTTGACGTCCACCACGGGGATGGCGTGCAGGCGGCCTTCTACGCTGACCCTCGCGTGCTGACGATCAGCCTGCACGAGCATCCGCGCTTTCTCTTCCCCGGCACCGGCTTCCCCACCGAGACCGGGTCGGGCGACGGCGTGGGTTACGCCGTCAACGTCGCGCTGCCCGCTGGCACGGGTGATGCGGCGTGGCTGCGCGCATTCAACGCGGTAGTGCCGCCGCTGCTGCGCGAATTCCGGCCGCAGGTGCTCGTCAGCCAGCATGGCTGTGACAGCCATCGGCTTGATCCGCTCGCCCACTTCGAGCTGAGCCTCGATGCTCAGCGGACCGCTTACGGCGCTGTGCACCGGCTGGCGCACGAGACGGCGGGCGGGCGATGGGTTCTCACCGGCGGCGGGGGTTATGCGCTTGTCGAGGTCGTGCCGCGCGCCTGGACCCACCTGCTCGCCGAGGCCGCTGGCCTGCCGATTGATCCCGCCACCGAGACGCCGCGGGAGTGGCGGGACTATGCCAGGTCGCGCACGGGCGAGCAGGCGCCTGGGCGGATGACGGACGGGGAAGACGCCGTGTACAGGCCATTCGGTAATGGTTACGATCCCGCTGATCCCGTGGATCGGTCCATCATGGCCACCCGGGCGGCCATTTTCCCTGGCCATGGGCTTGATCCGCAGCCCTGAAAGGACCTCGCGTGCCGGGACTGCGGAGACTGCAGGGGCAAAAGACCTGCCTCGCCAGGGTTGCACCATTCTGTACGGGACTTACCCTGGAGACGTGCGTGACTGATGCGCAGATTCCGGACGTCGTCAGGTCACGTGCGGAAGAGGGCAATCAATGGATGCAGGCGACCGTCCGCTTAGCGAAGTTAAGTTCCTGACCGTGGCAGAAGTTGCCTCGATCATGCGCGTGTCCAAGATGACCGTCTACCGGCTGGTGCACTCAGGCGAGCTTGAGGCGATCCGGGTAGGCCGGTCATTCCGTGTGCCAGAGCAGGCAGTTCACCACTACCTGGAAGACGCGTTCGTCGGGACGGGGTGAGCACCCCTAGGATGACCGGGCAGTCATCGTAGGTCTTCCGCTGCGGGGATCCCAAGGTCCGGCTCAGGCCGGTGAGACGGGACACGTGGCACTGAGGGCGCTGGCAGCGGCGGTACCCTTACTCCGGGCATGCGCCTGGTATCTGGTGTTCATCTATGCGTGCCCGTCCCTCGGGTCTGAGCGAAGGTGGTGTCGTGGGTTCTGTCATCAAGAAGCGCCGCAAGCGAATGGCCAAGAAGAAGCACCGCAAGCTCCTGAAGAAGACGCGCATCCAGCGGCGCAACAAGAAGTAAGCGAAGGCGCGCCAGGCGCCACCTGGCCGCTGCCGCCGCCCGGGCAGGGGCTGGGCGGGCAGGGCTGGGCGGTCCGCGGGCAGGGCTGGGCGGTCCGGGGGCAGGGCTGGGCGGTCCGCGGGCAGGGCTGGGCGGTCCGCGGGCAGGCTCCAGGCAGGCCCTGCAGGCCGGCGTTCCAGGCAAGCGCCTCAGGCAAGCCGCTCCAGGCTAGGAGCACCGATGGCTCGAGTTGTCCTCATAACCGGCGTCTCCGGTTACCTTGGCGCCGAGGTGACCGCGATCTTGCGGGACGAGCCAGGCATCGAGCGCCTGATCGAGGTGGCGGGCCCGGATACCGCCGCTGATGCTTCCTGGCGGCCGCGGCCGCGGCCGGCTGAGGCGGCAGCCGACTGGCCGCAGCAGGCTGCGGGACATGCGATGCGGCCGGACGAGGAGGTTGTCCGGCTCGACGTGCGGACAAACCAGCTAGGGGATCTGATCAAGGCGACAGGTGCGGATACTGTCGTGCATCTCGGCCTGGCCACCATGCCAGGGGCTGCGGGTGGCCGCGCGTCGATGAAGGAGACCAACATCGTCGGCGCGATGCAACTGCTCATTGCGTGCCAGCGGTCGCCGAGCGTGCGCAAGCTGGTGGTTCGGTCCAGCACGGCGGTATACGGCACATCGGCTCGCAATCCCACCGTCTTCACCGAGGATATGGAGCCGAGGGCGAGCTATGGCCTGGCAAGGGACGTGCTCGACGTCGAAGGGTACGTCCGTGGCCTGGCGCGGCGGCGGCCTGACATCGCCGTTTCTGTGCTGCGGTTCGTGAACTTCCTCGGGCATCGCGTGGACTCGCCGCTGACGCGGTATTTCATGTTGCCGGTGACGCCGACCGTGCTCGGCTACGATCCGCGGATCCAATTCGTGGACATCTCGGACGGCGTCGAGGTCATCAGGCGGATGGTCGCGGACGACCATGCTGGGATCTTCAACGTCACCGGGCGGGGCGCCATGTACCTTTCCCAGTGCCTGCGCCGCCGCGGTCGCGTGCCCGTGCCGATGCCCGGGCCCGCCCTCGACCTCATCGCTGGCCTCGGCCTGTTCCCCGATGTATCGCCCGAACAGCGTGACCTGCTCAGGTACGGGCGTGTGGTGGACGGGACGAAGCTTGAGCGCGAACTGGGCTGGGCGCCGCGGCGCACCACCGAGGAGGCGTTCGCCGCCTTCGTCGCGGACCGCGGGCTCATCTGCGGCCGGCCCGTCGCCGCGGCCGACGGCGCGCTCGCCGCTGCGCTCGACGCTCTGCGGTCCGCGGACGCTCACCAGGTGTCGCCGCACTCGGAAGGCG
Source organism: uncultured Actinomycetota bacterium (assembly GCA_963826515.1). Classification (GTDB taxonomy): domain Bacteria; phylum Actinomycetota; class Actinomycetes; order Streptosporangiales; family Streptosporangiaceae; genus DATFVJ01. The sequence goes on along the minus strand of CAWGXI010000016.1, from coordinate 519,704 downwards.
CGATGACATGACAGACATCGGCACCGCCAACGGACGTCCGAGCGGCCATGCGGATGAGGCCGACGCACTCGCGGAGCAGATCCGCACGCTGCTCGGCTTCCTGCGCCGCAGGATCAAGGGTGAGTACGAGATCGATGAGTTCGGTTTCGACACCGACCTCAACGAAACCGTACTAATGCCCGCAGTCCGGATGCTCTACCGGCATTGGTTCCGCGTTCAGATGCGCAATGTGGAGCACGTGCCTGATAAGGGCGGCGCGCTCGTCGTGTCCAACCACTCGGGCACGCTTCCCGTCGATGCAATGATGCTGCAGGTCGGCCTGCTGGATGAGCACCCGGCGCACCGGCACCTGCGGCTGCTCGGGGCGGACCTTGTCTACGCTATGCCGGTGCTTTCCCATCTGGCGCGCAAATCCGGGCATGCGCTCGCCTGCCCGCCCGACGCGGAGCGCCTCTTCGACCTCGGTGAACTGGTCGGGGTGTGCCCCGAGGGCTACAAGGGCCTCGGCAAGCCGTTCTCGCAGCGGTACCACCTGCAACGCTTCGGCCGCGGCGGCTTCGCGGCGTCGGCGATCCGTGCGGGCGTGCCGATAATCCCATGCGCGATCGTCGGCGCCGAGGAGATATTCCCGATGATCGCCAACGCCCGGCCGGTCGCGCGGCTGTTCGGATTCCCCTACTTCCCGATCACCCCGCTGTTCCCGTGGCTCGGGCCGCTCGGCGTGATCCCATTGCCGTCCAAATGGGTCATCGGATTCGGCGAGCCGGTGCCGACCAACGGCTACGGGGCGGGTGCGGCAGACGATCCGGCGACCGTCTTCGAGCTCACCGATCAGGTGCGGGAGACGATTCAGCAGATGCTGTACAAGCTGCTGCTCGAACGCGGCGACGCATTCGGCTGACGGCACGTCTCCGCGGGGCAGATTACGCCAGGCGCCGCTTGCGCCGGATGGCGGCGCCCGCTGCGACCCCGCCCGCGATGGCCCCCGCTCCTGCCGCCACCGGCAGCGCGATCATCGTGGCTTTGCGACCGGTACGGAAATCGTGCTCCGGCCAGCCCTCACGACGGGCGTGCGCGCGCAGCTCAGAGTCGGGGTTGACCGCGTTCGGGTGGCCGACGATCGACAGCATCGGCAGATCGTTGACCGAGTCGCTATATGCGGAGCAGCGGGAAAGGTCCAGGCCCTCCCGGCTGGCGAGCGCGCCGATCGCAGCCGCCTTGGCCTCTCCGTGCAGCAGTCCGCCGACAAGCCGGCCGGTGTACCTGCCGTCAGCCGCCTCGGCCACGGTGCCGAGTGCCCCGGTGAACCCCAGGCGCGCCGCGATCGTCTCGGCGAGGTCGGCAGGTGTGGCGGTGACCAGCCAGACCCGCTGGCCGGCGTCGAGATGATGCTGGGCAAGGTTCCTGGTGCCTTCCCAGATGCGGTCCGCCATTGTCTCGTCGTAGATTTCCTCGCCCAGCGTGCGGATATCCGTGACCTTGTGCCCGGCCACGAACGCGAGTGCCGCCTCACGTGCGGCATCCAGGTGATCGGCCTTCTCGCCGCTGAGCCGGAGCGATATCTGACCCCAGGCGAACCTGGCCAGGTCCCGGGTGCCGAACATCTTGCGGGCGGCGAGCCCGCGCGCGAAGTAGTAGATCGAGGCGCCCCGCATGATCGTGTTGTCGACGTCGAAGAACGCCGCGGCCGCAGGATCAGGATCCGGTGTTACGGTCGCCACGTGGGCGGCGGCGGCAGCGGCTTCGCCGGCCAGCGCGGCCCGCTGCCCGTTCGCCTCGTTTCCATTCGTCGTGTGGCCGGGCCAGACCCGCATCAACCCCCTCATGACGTCCAGCTTAAACGCACTAGCCACGCTCGTCGTCGCACCGGGTGAACACCCCACCACCTGCAAGTTAATTTCCGGATATCTGGCTGCCCTTCGCATCCGCAGCGCGTGTCGGGCACCATAGGCGGGATGTCTGTTGCCGTTCTCGCCGCATTCGTCGGTGCCCTTGTCGCCGCCGTGGGCACGGGTATGCTCGCCGGCCGGTTCATCCGCGCACCGCGAATGGCCCTCGCTGCCTGGTCTTCCGCGCTGCTCCTGCTTGCGGTGGCGCTTGGCGCGCAGACCATGGGCTTCGCGCTCGGCTTCAGTGCCGCCACCTTCCGTACGGTGCAGGTCGCCGGGCTGCTGCTTGCCCCGTTGTGGACGGCCTGGGGCCTGGTGGAACTTGCTGGGCGCACCGTGCCTGCCAGGTTCGGGGCGCGGCTGGCCGTGGCCGCGCTGACGGTCGTACCTGGCGTGATCTTGATTGTCGATCCGCTGACCTCAGGTCCCGCGTTCGGCAAGGCATGGCCGGGCGAGGGCCACTACATGCTGCTGCCCAAGTCGGCGCTCACCGGGATCCAGGTCATCGCCGTCGCGGTGGCGCTGCTAATTACGTCAATTGCCGCGGTACGAACCCGGCGCGACCCGGTGTGGTGGGACGTGTTCGTGTCCGCCGCGGCCGCGGCGGCCGCGGTCCTGTTCATGGTCGGCCTCGGATTCAGCTTGCCGAGCGTGGGGTATCCGCTGCTGACGGCAGTTGCGGCCGGCCTGATCTGGTTCGCGGCAAGCAGGTCCGGGCGAGTCCGGCTGGATCACGCGCATGCGGAGGGCGACCCGGGTGCCACCACGGCGCAGATCGGGCGCAGCCGGCACCGCCGTCCGATCGTCGATGGCGCCGACAGCATCGACCGGATGGATCCGATGGACCCGATGGATCCGATGGGCACGGTGGACCTAGAGGGCACGGTGGACCTGATGGGCACGGTGGACCTGATGGGCACGGTGGGCCCGATGGGCACGGTGGACCCGATGGGCACGGTGGACCCGATGGGCACGGTGGACCCGATGGGCACTAGGGACGGGATTAGCGCCAGGGACTGGCTAGACCCAATAGACCCAGAAGGCTCAGAAGGCTCAGAAGGCCTAGAAGGCCTAGAAGGCCCAGAAGAGTTGACGGGGACCAGGGATACCGGGGGCACCGTGGGGCCGATCCGCGCGATCGACGATCCCCTGACAGGTGCGCTCGCGGCGCTTGGTAAGGACCGATTCCCCACGGCGCGGGAGTTCGGCCCGGTCACGGGGTCCTCCGTGACGCCTGGGCCGACGGTGGAACCTGCGGTGCCCATGGGGCGCGCGGCGTCGGCCACGCCGCCGGTGCCTGCCGCGGCGCTGCTCGGGCAGCCGGCCGGTGCGCCGCCGCCGCTGTTCGGGCTGATCGCGATCTATACCTTGCTCGACGGCAGCGGGGACGACTTCGACACGCTGAGCGAGCGGACGGTCGAGGCGGTCAGGGCGCAGGAACCCGGCACGCTGATTTTCGTTGTGCATACCGTGCCGAAGGCCCCGATGCAGCGGATCTTCTATGAGGTTTACCGTGACCGCATGGCCTACCGCGATCACCAGCACATGCCGTATGTCGAGGACTTCTTCGCCAGGCAACGCCGGTATGTGCTCGCCACTAACGTGATCGAACTTGACCTGCGCGATGCGAAAGTGTCGGCTCTGCCGCCGCTCGGCGCGCTGTTCAGCCGAGACGGCGGAGGGTGATTCATCGTGCTGGGCAAGCGACGCGGTACCGGCGGTGATACCGGCGCGCCGGATCCAGCGGCCCGCAAGATCACGCTTCTCAGCAGGCCCGGGTGCCATCTATGTGACGACGCCCGAGCTGTCGTGGCCCGCGTTGCGGCGGATCTTGGCCTGACCTGGGAGGAGCGGGACATCACCGGTTCAGCCGCGGACATGAGCCAGTATGGGGACATGATTCCTGTCACACTTATCGACGGTGTGCAGCACGATTTCTGGCGGGTCAGCGAGGACCGGTTGCGCGCGGCACTGGGTGGTGGACGCCGCTGACTTTGTGCAAACGTTCACAAAGGCGTACCGTTGACGCACAGTCCACGCGCCGGGCCAGGCGTCCACCGGACCCCTGACGACCCGTCGCGCCGTCGATCCCGCACAGGAGCGCCGGCGTATGACCCGCCGTCCAACGTCCCCCAATGGCAGCTACGGCATTCCCGAGGCGACCGTTGCCCGGTTGCCTGTCTACCTGCGTGCTCTGCATGCGCTCGCCGAGCGCGGAGTCACGACGGTATCCAGTGAGGAGCTTGCCGCCGCCGCCGGTGTCAACTCGGCCAAGCTTCGGAAAGATCTGTCTCATCTTGGCTCGTATGGCACTCGCGGCGTGGGGTACGACGTTGATTACCTCGTGTACCAGATATCCCGTGAACTCGGGCTCACACAGGACTGGCCCGTGGTCATCGTCGGGGCCGGGAACCTCGGCCGTGCGCTGGCGAACTACGGCGGCTTCGCCACCCGTGGCTTTCGCATCGCGGCGATCCTTGACGCCGACCCCGCGGTTGTCGGCAGGCGGATCGCGCGGCTGACGGTCCACCACGCGGACGCGATGGAGGCCGTCGTCAAGCAGCACGGCGTTTCTATCGGCGTCATCGCCACGCCCGCAGGATCCGCCCAGAACGTCTGCGATCGTCTTGTCGGCGCCGGGGTCACGAGCATTCTCAACTTCGCGCCCGTCGTGCTCGGCGTGCCTGACGGCGTCGACGTGCGTAAGGTTGACCTGTCAATCGAGCTCCAGATTCTGGCCTTCCATGCCCAGCGCAGGTCCGCAACCCCATTTCCGCGCCGCGCCGGATCGCTGTCGCCGAGCGTGGCGGTACCAGATGATGCAGCGATAGCCACCTTGGCTACGGCGAGGGCCGCGGTAGGTGAGGTGCCGGACCTGGGGTCGCGGCTGGCGTCGGCTGAAGCAGTTTCTTCGCCGGTCGAGGCGTAGGCGGTGAGGGCATGAGTGTGCTAGTGGTCGGCCTGAGCCACAAAAGCGCGCCCGTCGCGCTGCTTGAGCGCGCGACCGTTACCGGCGACGCCGTCGGCAAGCTGCTGCACGATGTCCATTCCACCGAATACGCCGCCGGGGCCTTCGTGGTCTCCACCTGTAACCGCGTTGAGGTGTACGCGGATGTGGCGAAGTTCCACGGTGGCGTCTCGGCCATCTCGGAACTGCTCGCCAGGCACGCGGGTATTGATCTGGGACAGCTGACGAGGCACTTGTACGTTCATTACGAGGAGCGCGCTGTCCAGCACCTGTTCGCGGTGTCCTGCGGCCTCGACTCGATGGTCGCGGGCGAAGGGCAGATCCTCGGCCAGGTGCGCCAGGCTTTGAAGTACTCACAGGAGCAGGGAACGCTCGGGCGCCCGCTCGCGGATCTCGGCCGGCTTGCCCTGCACGCGGGTAAGCGGGCCCACAGCGAGACCGGGATCGACCGGGCAGGCGCGAGCATGGTCAGTGTCGCCATCGATCTCGCCGTCGGCAGCCTGTACCCGGCTGGCCCGCCAGATCCGGCGCGGCCGCTGGCCGCCGCGCGCACGGTCGTGGTGGGCGCCGGTTCGATGAGCGCGCTCGCCGCTACCACGGCCGACCGGGCCGGTGCGGGCGGCATCGTGGTAGTGAACCGTTCGCCAGTTAACGCGCAGCGGCTCGCCGGATCGATCCGGGGCGGCGCCGCAGGGCTGGCCGAGCTTCCCGGCCTGATCGCCGAGGCGGACCTTGTTATCGCGTGCACGGGAGCCCCGGGAATGGTGATCACGGCCGAGATGGCGCGTAACGCGCTCGCTGCGCGCGGTCGGGCGCCAGGTTCCGGGCCTGCGCGCGGCGGAGGTTCGTCCGGTCAGCACCGCGGCCCTGTCGTCTTCATCGACCTCGCGCTGCCGCGTGATGTCGATGAGGCCATCGCTGGCCTGCCCGGTGCCGTGGTCATCGGCCTTACCGAAATCGGCGCCGCGAGCCGCAGGGGCGCCCCAGGCAGCGACGCGACGGTTACCCGCGACGAGGACGTTGCGGCGGTCAGGCGGATCGTCGGTGAAGAGGTCGCGGCGCACGCATCTGCCGTGCACGCGGCGAGGGTGACCCCGACGGTCGTGGCGTTGCGCGCGAAAGCGGCCGGCGTGGTGGACGCTGAGCTGACACGATTGGCCGGACGCCTCGCGGGCACGGCGGGCCACGAGCTTGACGAGATCGCGCAGGCGATGCGCCGGGTAGTCGACAAGCTACTGCACGCGCCGACGGTGCGGGTGAAAGAGCTTGCGGGTTCCCCGGGTGGCGACGCGTACGCGGCGGCCCTGCGCGAGCTTTTCGACCTCGATCCGAAGGCGGTGGAGGCGGTGACCCGCGCGGACGCGGATCTGGGTGGCGAATCGGGCGGGGCGTCGTGACCGGCCCTTTGAACCGGCCCCCGCTGAGGCTTGGCACCCGCCGCAGCCTGATGGCGACGACGCAGGCCGGCCAGGTCGCGAAAATGATCACCGCGAGGACAGGCCGCGCGGTCGAGCTCGTCGGGGTAACCACGTTCGGCGACATCAGCAAGGCGGACCTCGCGAGCATCGGCGGCACCGGCGTGTTCGTCAACACGCTTCGCGAGCGGCTGCTTGCCGGTGAGGTCGATCTCGCCGTGCATTCTCTCAAGGACCTGCCGACGGCGCAGCCGGACAGCATCGTGCTCGCCGCGGTGCCGCCGCGGGACGATCCGCGGGATGCGCTCGCCGCCCGCGGCGGCGCCAAGCTAGCCGACCTGCCTGCTGGTGCGCGGGTCGGCACGGGGTCGACGCGCCGGGTGGGGCAGCTTCGCGCGCTCCGCCGCGATCTTGACTGCGTGCCAATCCGCGGCAACGCCGACAGCCGGCTCGCGAGAGTGGCCTCAGGTGATCTCGGCGCGGTCGTGCTCGCCTGTGCGGGCCTGATCCGGATTGGCCGCCAGGACGCTGTCACGCAGATCTTCGAGCCCGACGAGATGCTGCCGGCGCCAGGGCAGGGTGCGCTGGCCGTGGAATGCCGCGGCGATGACGCGGAGCTCGTCCATGAGCTCGCCGCAGTTGATGACCAGGCGACCCGCGCAGCCGTTACGGCTGAGCGCAGCGTACTCGCCGCTTTGGAGGCTGGCTGCAGCGCGCCGGTAGGCGCATACGCTGCAGGAACAGATGTGCTGCACCTGCAAGCCATTGTCCTAGCGGTGGACGGCTGCGGCGGGGTGCGGTTGTCAAGGAGCGGTCCCGCCGGTACGGCGGAGCAACTAGGCGAGCAGCTTGCCGCCGAGTTGCTCGCTCGCGGAGCCGCGGCTCACATTTCCGTGCACGGCGCACGGTCGAACATCGGGGAGCATGCGACTTGAACCCCACGCCCGAACAGAACACGCCAGGCGGCGACCAGCACGACGCCGCCAGCCCACCCGCCCGTCCGCCCACCGCCGCGCGGGCAGACGTCACGGCGAAGGCGCCCAGCCGGCCACGCGCCGCGTCGCCAACTTCGAGCGCGGCCCGCAATTCCGCCAAAGATGCTGGCTGGGTAGCCCTGGTCGGCGCGGGACCTGGGGACGAGAGCCTGCTGACGCTGCGCGCGGCCGAGCTGCTCGCCCAGGCTGACCTTGTCGTAGCGAGTCCCGATCTTGCCGCTAAGCTCAATGCCCGCATGCCGGAGGATGCGGAAATCACCGGCCCGGCGGAGCTCAATGGTGATGCTCGCGCCATCGTCAAGGCTGCCAAGGCCGGCCGGCACGTCGTTCGCCTGTATCCAGGCGATCCCTTCGCCCTTTCGCCTGGCGCCGAGGTCGCCGCGACGTGTGCCAAGGCGGGGGTGCGGTTCGAGGTCGTTCCCGGTGTGCCGCCCGCGACAGGGGTTCCCGTCTACGCGGGCATTCCGCTCGGCGCCGACGTCGGCGGTGACGTCCGCATCGTGCACGCATCCGAGGTGAGCCGCGTACCAGCAAGCCCGGGGTCGCTCGTGGTCCTCGACGCGGAAACCGGGCCGGCTGATATCGCCAAGATGCTCTTCGGCGCGGGCTGGAGCGAGGATACGCCGTTCGCTGTTACCTGGAATGGGACGACTACCGCGCAGCGGACGGTCGTCTCGACCCTCGGCCACATCGCGGCCGATCTGAAGGCGGCCGGTGTCAGCCCGCTAACCACCGATGGGCCTGCGGTTGCGGTGGCCGGCCCGTCCGTCGCCGCGGCCGCGAAGGTGTCGTGGTTCGAGACGAGGCCGTTGTTCGGCTGGCGGGTGCTCGTGCCAAGGACCAAGGAACAGGCAGGTGCGCTGTCGCAGCGCCTGCGCGCGCACGGCGGCGTACCTGAGGAGGTGCCGACCATCACGGTCGAACCGCCACGGACGCCGCAGCAGATGGAACGCGCCGTCAAGGGCCTGGTCACCGGCCGTTACCAGTGGATCGCGTTCACATCGGTCAATGCAGTCCGGGCCGTCAGGGAGAAATTCGAGGAGTACGGCCTCGATGCGCGCGCCTTCGCGGGCGTGAAAGTGGCGGCGGTCGGTGAGCAGACCGCGGCCGCGCTGCGGGCCTTCGGTATAACTCCTGACCTCGTGCCAGAGGGCCAGCAGTCGAGTGAGGGACTGGCTGCGGTGTGGCCGCCGTACGACGAGGTACTCGATCCGATCAATCGGGTGCTGCTGCCGCGCGCCGACATCGCGACGGAGACCCTTGTCGCGGCGCTCACCGAGCTCGGCTGGGAGACCGACGACGTTACTGCCTACCGTACGGTGCGGGCGGCACCGCCGCCTGCACCGGTCCGTGAGGCCATTAAGGGCGGCGGCTTCGACGCGGTGCTTTTCACCTCGTCCTCAACCGTGCGCAACCTGGTCGGGATCGCAGGCAAGCCGCATGCGGTCACCGTGATAGCCGTGATCGGCCCGCAGACCGCGAAAACGGCCGAAGAGTTCGGGCTCCGGGTGGACGTGATGGCGCCGCGGCCGTCGGTCACCGCGCTGGTAGAGGCGCTAGCTGAGCACGGCGCGAGCCTGCGCGCGGCGGCGATAGCCGCGGGCGAGCAGGTGCGGCGCCCGAGCCAGCGCCGCCGCGGCGCCCGGCGAAGGGCCAACTGACGCGGCCACATCGTGACGGTCGTGGGCGCGGCGACGGCGAGAACCGCTGGCCACGGCCCGGGGACGGCAACTGGCGGGGAATGAGGAGTGATGGTGATGAGTGCAAGCTTTCCTGCCGCGCGCACGCGCAGGCTCAGGCGCACCGCGGCGCTGCGCCGCCTCGTGGCGGAGGTTACCGTCCGCCCTGCCGATCTGATCCTGCCGGCGTTCGTCAAGGAGGGGATCGGCGAGCCGCAGCTCATCGGGTCGATGCCGGGGGTGGTCCAGCACACCAGGGACAGCCTGCGAAAGGCGGCGGTTGATGCGGTCGACGCCGGTGTCGGCGGGCTGATCTTGTTCGGGATCCCTGCGGTCAAGGACGGCCGGGGTTCGGCGGCTGACGACCCGGCCGGCATCGTCCAGCTGGCGCTCCGTGACGTTCACGCCGAGGTCGGCGACGGCGCGGTGGTGATGGCGGATCTGTGCCTCGACGAGTACACCGACCACGGCCACTGCGGCATGCTGACCGCCGGCGGCGAGGTGGACAACGATGCGACGCTGCAGCGTTACGCGTCGATAGCGGTCGCGCAGGCAGCGGCGGGCGCACAGGTAGTCGCGCCGAGCGGCATGATGGACGGCCAGGTGGCCGCGATCCGCGGTGCGCTCGACGAGGCCGGCTACCCGGACGTGGCGGTGCTCGCGTATTCGGCGAAGTACGCGTCTGCGTTCTACGGGCCGTTCCGTGACGCGGCGGAGTGCGCGCCGCAGTTCGGCGACCGGGCTGCCTACCAGATGGACCCGCCAAGTTCCGACGAGGCGCTGCGCGAGGTCCTGCTCGACATCGACGAGGGCGCGGACGCGGTCATGGTCAAACCGGCGCTCGCCTACCTGGACATTGTCCGCCGGGTCGCCGAGACCGTGCACGTGCCCGTCGCCGCCTACCAGGTGAGCGGCGAATACGCGATGGTCGAGGCCGCAGCGGCGAACGGCTGGCTGGACCGCGATCGGGTGATCATGGAAACGCTCACCGCGATCCGGCGGGCAGGTGCCGACATGATCCTGACCTACTGGGCCACCGAGGCCGCGCGCCGCCTCTGAACCATTCGCGCCCGGTATCCCGATACGTGAATCGGCGGATTCTCATCCAGCAGTGAGCGGGCCGGTACAACCTGCGGGCGGGATCCCGGGGGTCGTCCCCCTGGGCTATACAGTCTTAACGGCGCGGCGGACTCGGCTACGGCGGTGCGTCGGCGCCGCTAATAGCGGTGCAGCGGGCTTGCCAGCGCAGTAAAGGGATTCGCCAATGGCACTGTGCCCGCCTCGCTGGCAGTGACGCACCAGACCCGCTAACACCTCGCTAACACCTGACCCGGTAACGGCAGTGCACGAAAGCTCGCTAACGGCCGCGGACCTGACCTGCGGCAGCCCAAAAGGCACAATTCCTGATCCAGGTAACATTGTGCCGCATTGCCACCTATTGTTAGCGATCATGAAACCCGGTTCCAGCAGCCGTGTGGCCAGTGTCAGCCGGTTAGTTCGGGCTACCCGGGCGCAGCTCGCCACCGCCCGTGCGGATGATTGCCCGAGGGTTTGCTCGCGGCTTGACCGCCGCCTTATGGAAGGTCCGGCATCATCGGTAGCACGGGGACCCCCTGGCTCGGTAACGAATGCACGGATCCCCGTGCGGCCTGGGGTAAGGGCATAATGACGGGAAAGGCGCGGCGTGGTGCTTAAAAGCGCGAGCACAGTGCTTAGGGTAAGAGCACGGTGCTTAGGGGTAAGAGCACAGTGCTTAGGGGTAAGAGCACAGTGCTTAGGGGTAAGAGCACAGTGCTTAGGGGTAAGAGCACAGTGCTTAGGGGTAAGAGCACAGTGCTTAGGGGTAAGAGCACAGTGGTTAAGCTGCGAGCGCAGTGCTTAATGGCACCTGTGCAGTCCTTAATGCTGCGAGCACGGTGTTTAATGGCGCAGCGCGGTGCTCAATGGCGCGGGCGCAGTGTTTAATGGCGTGGGCGCAGTGCGCCCGGCCGTGGTGAGGGGTGGCCAAATGGCCGAGGTGGTGTCGCGCCGCGGGCGCAGAAAGCTCCGCGAGCGGCTCGCCGCTGCGACCGCCTACGCCGAGATGGGCTGGCCGGTGTGCGCGGGGGCATACCCGCTGCGCGGTGCGCAGCGACCGCCCGCCGGGCGACTGTCGCACAGCACCGGCCGCGCCTGTTCCTGTGACCGGGTCGGCTGCCCCGATCCGGGCGCGCATCCCGTCTCCGCGGCCTGGCAGATCCAGGCGACAGTGGACACGGCGGTGATCGCGAAGTGGTGGCGTGACCAGTCGGAAGCGAACCTGCTCCTGATAACGGGCCGTGTCTTCGACGTACTCGACGTGCCGGCGGCGGCGGGCCATCTCGCGCTCGGCAGGCTCGCTGAGTCCGGCGACGATCCAGGCCCGGTGGCGGCGTGCGGCCCGGACAGGTGGCTGTTTTTCGTCGTCACCCGCGGCGCGCCCATCGATGAGGTCGAATGGTGGTCGTGTCACCTGGACTGCGTCCCTGACGGCTTCGCGGACGCCCCTGGCCTACGCTGGCATTGCAGGGACAGTTTCGTACTCGCCCCGCCGTCGCGGCATATTTCAGGACAGCAGGCGCACTGGATCTGCGCGCCGGCCGGCCGGCCGCTGCCGGATTCGATGCGGGTTCTTCCTGTCCTGGTCGATGCGTGTGAGGAGGCTGGTGACTGGTGACCACGACCGATCTGTCCACCGGACTGTTCCGCCGTGCGGCGGCTGTCACGCCAGGCGGGGTGAACTCGCCGGTTCGCGCGTTCGGTGGCGTCGGCGGTGTGCCCCGCTTCATGGTGTCGGGCAGCGGGCCGTACCTGACCGACGTGGACGGCCGCGAGTATGTGGATCTCGTCTGCTCGTGGGGACCGCTGATTCTCGGGCACGCGTTCCCGGCGGTCGTCAGCGCGGCCGCGCGGGCGGTGGAGCGGGGTACCTCGTTTGGCACCGCGACCCCTGGCGAGGTGGAACTGGCCGAGGAGATCGTCTCGCGCACGCCCGTGGACAAGGTCCGGCTGGTGAGTTCGGGCACCGAGGCCACCATGTCGGCGGTGCGCCTGGCGCGCGGCTGGACCGGGCGGTCCAAGGTGGTGAAGTTCGCCGGCTGCTATCACGGGCACGTGGACGCGCTGCTCGCCGCCGCGGGTTCGGGGGTGGCCACTTTCGGCCTGCCGGATAGCCCAGGTGTGACAGGCGCCGCGGCCGCCGACACGATCGTGCTTCCTTACAACGATCAGGGTGCCGTCCAGGCGGCTTTCGCCAGCCACGGTGCCGGGATTGCGTGCGTGATCACGGAGGCGTGCCCGGCGAATATGGGTGTGGTGCCGCCTGCACCAGGATTCAACAAGATGCTCGCGGAATTGTGCGCGGAGAACGGGGCGCTCTTCGTGCTCGACGAGGTCCTGACCGGCTTCCGGGTGACCAGGTCCGGCTGGTACGGGCGCGAGGGCGTGGCCGCGGACCTGATGACGTTCGGAAAGGTGATGGGCGGCGGGTTGCCGGCCGCCGCCTTCGGCGGCCGGGCCGGGATTATGGATCGGCTGGCACCAGCCGGCCCGGTATACCAGGCCGGGACGCTGTCGGGTAACCCGCTCGCGGTGGCGGCCGGCCTCGCCACGCTCCGCGAATGCACGGATGACGTATACGCGCGAGTCGATTCCGCGGCCGCGCGGGTAGCGGCCCTCGCGGCTGACGCCCTCACCGCCGCAGGCGTGCCCCACCGCCTCCAGTCCGGCGGAAACCTGTTCTCTATTTTCCTTGGTGTCACTGGCCAGGTGCGCGACTTCGACGGCGCGCGAGCCCAGAGCGGCACCGCCTACGCGGCCTTTTTTCACGCGATGCTTGACGCGGGCGTGTACCTCCCGCCGTCACCGTACGAGGCCTGGTTCCTGTCCGCGGCGCACGACGAGGCCGCACTCGACCGGGTAGCCGCCGCGCTGCCCAGCGCCGCGAAAGCCGCTGCCCAGGCGCTGGGAGATAGCTGAACGGCTGCGCGGCCCTAGCGGGCGTCCCGCAGATCCTTGGTGGCGCGGATCGGCGCAAAGGCGACGACCGGGGTCGTGGACGGCACTGTCGCCGCCGCCGATAGTTCCACTCGGCTCCTCGAGAACAACACTCGGCTCCTGGAGAACAAGCAGGGCCTTGCCGGATCGCCGCCTGGGGCACCGCCCGCAGCCACCGAGATCCACGGGGACGCCCTAGCCGCTTAGCCGACGACGATGGCGGCTATGCCTGCCGTGATGGCCAGCGCGGCTCCGAGCCGTCGGCCGAGGTTGCTCTCGCCGAGCAGGCGGCGGCCGCGGGAAAGCGGGTAGAGGAGGGTGAGGTCGCCTGACGCGCAGCCGTGCTGCAGGGTAAGGAAGAACCCGATGTGCAGCAGTGCCGTGCCTGCAAGGAACACTAGCGCGAGGGAGCGCAGGTGCGGCTGGGTCACGGCGAGGTCGATGCCGAGCACAGGCAGGTAGATGACGGTGCCGAGCGCGGTCACCATCCAGACGAACGCGATCGTCCCAGCGGCCGCGGCCTGCTTGCTGAAGAGATTCCAGCTCGCGTGCGCGACTGCGGCGACGGCGACCAGCGATACGGCGGTAAGGCTCACTGGCGGTCTCCTGTCCGTTCAGGCCCATCCGGGCGCGTCGAACTGGGACCCTCGAGGCTTTGCTCCCGTGAGGTGTTGGCCGCCTTTAGGCAGTTCCTGCGCCGCTCGGTCCAGGCCACCGGCCCTGATCGTAATTTGTCGCCGGGCGGACCGGGCGCGGAACCCTAGGCGCAACCGCACGCTGACATCAGTTTACGCGGCGGCCGGCGGCGCAGATCGCCGGGCCGGGCGGGCAGGCGGCCCCCGGTGAGGTGGCCAGGCCTGCCGGTAGGCTGGCCACGATATGACCGACACGACCGTGGTTCACCTGCTCAGGCACGGGCAGGTCGACAACCCGCGCCGGGTGCTTTACGGCAGGCTGCCGGGATTCCACCTGTCCGACGAGGGACTGCTGATGGCCAAGGTGGCTGCGCGCCATCTTGCCGCCCGCGATGTCACGGCTGTGTTCTCGTCGCCGCTCGAGCGTGCGCGGGAGACGGCTGGGCCGCTGGCAGAGCAGTTTGGCCTGCCCGTCGTCATCGACGATCGCCTCATCGAAGCGGGCAACCATTTCGAGGGCCTCACGTTCGGGGTAGGCGACGGCTCGCTACGCCGCCCTCAGTACTGGGTCAAGCTGCGCAACCCGTTCCTCCCGTCGTGGGGGGAGCCGTACAGCGAGATCGCGGACAGGATGCTCGCGGCGATGACCGCCGCCCGCGACGCGGCACGCGGGCACGAAGCAGTCTGCGTGAGTCACCAGTTGCCGATCTGGATCGCGCGGCGCGCGGTCGAGGGCGTCAAGCTCTGGCACAACCCGGGACGCCGTCAGTGCGGGCTCGCCAGCCTGACCAGCTTCACTTACGAGGGAAACAAGGTCGTTAGCATCGGTTACTTCGAGCCGGCCGGGGTCGCAAGCAACCGCCCGGACGTGCCAGGAGCCTGAAACGAGCGCGCCGCCTCCAGCCACCCGATCCCGCCGCGTTCCCGGTAAATGTCCCCGGAAACGCCTCGTGATCATTGAATTCGCGGTCGGCCTGGGCGCTCGGTGCCAACCGCCGGCCCGCTGTCCGCCGAAGTGGACCCGCCCGGCACAATAGGGCGGAGAACTACCGCCTGTAGGAGATCATTTAGGGGGTGTCTGTGGATCCTGGTCGCCCGCGAGCGGCCCGGCGCGCAGCGCCTGGGAGCAGCAGGGTCAGGCGCCGGCTGGCAAGGCCGCAGCCCGCCCTCGTAGCGGTGCCCTCCGCGGGCCGGCGCGAACGCAGCCAGCCATCGTCTGGGCGTCGCGCAGCAGGCCAAGATCTACGGTGCGCCCCCTGATGCCCCGGTCCCTGCGCGCCACTCCTGCCGTCACGCGGACGGGCGTGGCCACGCTGGTCCTGGCGTTGCTTGCCGTGCTGCCCACGACGCTGGCCCTCGCGGGTTGCTCGCCTGGGCCTGCGGTCCAGAGCGGCCCAGGAAATGGTGACACGAATTACGTCGGAGGGACCGTCGGTACCACCGCCTACCGGCCCGGCGAGCGCCCGCAGGCCCCGCAGGTCTCCGGCGTCACGCTAACCGGGCAGCAGCTCAGCCTGAGCAATTACCGTGGCAAGGTCGTCGTGCTGAACTTCTGGGCGTCCTGGTGCTCACCCTGCCGTTCCGAGGCCCCGGTGCTGGCCCAGTTGTCGCGCACCTATCAGGCCAAGGGGGTCCAGTTCATCGGCGTCAACATCAAGGATCCAGGGCAGGCCAACGGCGCCGCGTACGAGCGGAGCTTCGGGATCAAATACCCGAGCCTGTACGACCCGGCCGGGCAGGTCCTGCTCGCGTTCCGTGACACTGTTCCGCCCGCGGCGATCCCGAGCACGCTGGTGATTGACCGCGCAGGGCACATCGCCGCACGGGTTATCGGGTCCGTGGACTACACGAACCTCAAGAACGAGATCAGCGGTTTGGCTGCGGCAGGCACCGGCGGGTCGTCATCCACGGAAGGTGGCGGATGAGCCCATGACGGGTGCGCGAACCGCTGGCGTGGCCGATCAGGCCGGCCAGGACGCCGGGCAGTATCCGCCCAAGGATGGTGCGCAGGAAGAATCGGCGAGCCAGCCCGCGAAGCCGTTCGGGATAATGGGCTGGCTACGGTGGTGCTGGCGCCAGCTCACCTCGATGCGCACGGCGCTCGTCTTGCTTTTCCTGCTCGCCGTGGCGAGCGTGCCTGGCTCGATGCTTCCGCAGAACGGGACAGATCCGGCCAAGGTGCAGCAGTACATCAGCCAGCATCCGTTTCTCGGCCCGCTGCTGAACAGGCTGTCGCTGTTCGACGTGTTCGCCGCGCCCTGGTTCGCCGCGATCTACCTGCTGCTATTCGCATCGCTCGCCGGCTGCGTGCTGCCACGTGCGTTCCGCCTGGCGGTATCGGCGCGGGCGAAGCCGCCTGCCGCGCCACGGCATCCGGCGCGGCTGCCTTTCGGCTCTGAGTACCGGACGGCACAGCAGCCAGCCGAGGCTCTCGCGGCCGCGACCCGGCTGCTTTCCGGCAAGGGATTCCGGCTGCGGACCGGCGACGGCTGGTTGGCGGCGGAGAAGGGCTACCTGCGCGAGACGGGAAACCTGCTCTTCCACATCGCGCTGCTCGCATTGCTGGCCGCGGTGGGGCTCGGCGCGGTGTTCGGCTACAAGGCGGATATCCTTCTCACCGAGGGTGACGGCTTTGCGAATACGGTCGCCGATTACGACCAGTACCATCCCGGCCGTGCGGTCGCCCCCGGTGACCTGCGGCCGTTCACGATCTGGCTGGACAAGTTCAACGCGAGCTACATTACGTCCGGCCCGTTGCGTGGCGAGCCGTCCTCGTTCGCCGCCTCGCTTCGTTACCAGGAACAGCCTGGCGGGCCCATGCGCCGCTACGACCTGCAGGTCAACCACCCGCTGAACGTCGACGGGGCGAAGGTGTACCTGCTCGGTCATGGCTACGCGCCGCAGTTCCGGATCACCGACGGGAAGGGCCGTCTGGCACTGCAGCAGGCGGTGCCTTTCCTGCCCGCTGACAACACCGACTTCACGTCGGAAGGTGTGATCAAGGTCCCGGATGCGCAGCCGCACCAGCTCGGTTTCGTCGGCGTCTTCCTGCCCACCGAGGTGGCATCCGACGGGCAGCTCAGCTCCGCCTTCCCCGCGCCGCTGAACCCGGCGGTCAGCCTCGTCTCCTATGCGGGCAACCTTGGCCTCAATTCGGGGGCACCGCAGTCGGTGTACCAGTTGCAGACCAGTGGCATGCGGCGGCTGCCGATCGAGCCGCGGCCGCTTTTTCCCGGCCAGTCGATGAAGCTACCTAACGGCGCCGGCGCTGTCGCATTCACTGGATACCGGCAGTGGATCAGCCTGCAGGTGACCTACGACCCGGGCCGCGTTCCCGCGCTGATCTCCGCCATCGTGGCCATTTTCGGTCTGCTGCTATCGTTCCTGGTCCGCAGGCGCCGCCTCTTCGTGAGCGTGCGCCCGGCAACGACCGAGCAAGGCGCTGCGGCAGGGAACGGTGCCGACGTGGAGTTCGGCGGCCTGGCCCGTTCGGATGTGGCGGGCGGGTTCGAGGAGGAGTTCGCTGAACTCACCGCCGCGATGCGCGCGGCGCACGACGTAACGCGGCATGCGGCACCAGGCCAGGCGCCGCTAGATGTATCAGCCACGACAAGCACAGACAGTTCGACAAGCACAGACAGTTCGACAAGCACAGACAGTTCGACAAGCACAGACAGTTCGACAAGCACAGACAGTTCGACAAGCACAGACAGTTCGACAAGCACAGACAGGAAGTGAGGCTCGTGCCCGTCAATATCGGCATGGCCAGGCTCAGTGATCATCTTTTGCTGTTCACCGTGGTGATCTACTCGCTCGCCATGCTCGCCTACGCTGGCGAGATCGCATACGGGCGGCGCCACGGCAAGGCCATGGCCAAGCAGCAGGAACCTGAACTGGCCTTCGCCGGGGCCGCGGCGGCGCGCGCCGGTCAGCGGGGATCGGCCGTGCGGGCTGGTTCAGCCGGTCCGTCCGGTCCGGCCGTGCCTGCTGGCCCGGCCGGGCAGGTGGCAACGGGCGCTGGCGCGGGGGATGCGGCCGCCACAGGCACGGACGCGTCGGCCAGCGCCGCACCTGCCGCACCGGCTGGACCGTGGGTCCGTGCTGCGCTCGCGCTCACCGCGATCGGGCTTGCTGCGCACGTCCTCGGCATCGTGACCCGTGGGCTGGCTGCGCACCGGATCCCGTGGGGGAACATGTACGAGTTCGTCACGGCGATCACCTGCGGCGCAGTGATCGTTTTCCTCGCGCTCGTGGTGCGCTATCGCGCATATTTCCTTGGCCTTTTCGTGATGGTTCCCGTCGTGCTCGGCCTGGGTTTGTGCGCGACGGTGCTCTACACCGCCGCTGGGCCGCTGATGCCTGCGCTCCATTCGTACTGGATCGCGATCCATGTGACCGGGGCGATCATTTCCTCCGGCATCTTCATTGTCGCGGCCACGACAACCGTGATGTACCTGTTCGCTGAGCGTAATGCTGCACAGGTCGCGGCCGGGTCGGCCGCCGGTGGCATCATGCGGCGATTGCCGAGACCCGAGGTCCTCGACCGTCTTGCCTATCGCACCGTGGTGTTCGGCTTCCCGATCTGGACGTTCACGATCATCGCGGGTGCCATCTGGGCGGATCAGGCGTGGGGCAGGTACTGGGGTTGGGACCCGAAGGAGACCTGGGCGTTCATCACCTGGGTGGCGTATGCCTGCTTCCTGCATGCCCGGGCCACCGCGGGATGGCGGGGGAGGAAGGCTGCGGTCGTTCAGCTGCTTGCTTTCGGCTGCCTGATGTTCAACCTCATCGGGGTGAACGTCTGGATCACCGGGCTGCATTCCTATGCCGGGATCAGCTGACCGGAGAGCATCCGATCGGACAAATCGGGCTCACAGGTCGTTGCCGGCGTCGCGGCCGTCACGGATCAGGTGATCAAGTTCGAGCAGGAAGGCGGGATCATCGTCCGGGCCGATTGGCCGTGCCCGCCCTGCTGGATGCCTGCTCCTGGCCAGTGCGGTCCGTGGGTTCGCGTGGCCAGTTCTGGGTCGGCCAGGGCGGCGCGGCGGTGACTCGGCAAGTCGTGACGGCCCGGCACCCGGGCGTCCCAGCAGGAGCCACGCTCCAGCTCCTGCCACGTAGGTGAACGTGACCACGGCCAACCAGGCCGGCTTCGGCAGGTGACGGCAACCTGACCTGGAGGTGAGAACTATATCCACTAGGCAGTACAGCCATACCCCGGTCGCGAGCAGGGCAAATAGGGCACCCAACAGCAGCATGGCGGCAGCCTAGCTGGCGAACAGGGGGGCCTGCGCCCGGAATCAATTGGATTGCCTCTAGGACAAAGGCCAAGTGCACGCCGTGATATTTGCTCACGCGAGGTGACTGTTTCGGCGATTTCGTCGTACGCTGGCCCAGGCCGCTCGCAGGACCGGGTAGTGGGCCGCAGTCCGCAAGGTGCGGGCACGGGCTTGATCTGGGTATGCGGGCGCCAGGCTGACGGGTACGGAACGCGTGACCAACGCGGCGAAGCAAGGAGTAGGAAACGTGCGTTTCCGGCTTTTCGATCGCTTCAGGCGTTCTCGCAAGCCGGAAAAGGGCCATGGCGGGGATGTCCTAGAACGGGCACGGGGTTCGGGCCGGCACCGGTTCGGGGCCGCCGCGAGCAGGCTGCGTCGCCCGGCCGACCAAGGCGGAGGTGCCGCCGACCGGCGGCGTGGTCGGGCCGAACGACTCGGTGGCATCACCTGGCAGGCGAGGCCCGCGGACAGCCAGCGGCCTGCGGGCAGCCAGTGGCCTTGGGATAGCCAGGGGCCTGGGGATGGCAGCGGCTCGCGGCCTGCGGGCAGCCAGTGGCCTGCGGGCAGCCAGTGGCCTGCGGGCAGCCAGTGGCCTGCGGGCAGCCAGGGGCCTGCGGGCAGCCAGGGGCCTGGGGATGGCAGCGGCTCGCGGCCTTGGGATAACAGCAGCCCCCGGCCTAGTAGACAGCGGCCTGCGGAGCTGGGGCCGCGGCTCTGGCCTGGTTCAGGAGACCTTGGCCCGCCCGATCGGCGGAGCCCGCCTGTCGACTGGAACCAGCGCCGGGCTCCGGCGAGCGCCGGCGAACGGCCCGCCTGGCTGGGCCGTGACTCGCGTGGTGGCCCGCCGGACCCATTTCCGCCGGACCAATTTCCGCCGGGCGGCGGCCGCAGGACGGCCGGTCCCGTCGGCCCTGACGACCGGTCCGGGGGCGGACGTTCCGGACCTGACCGCTCGCCACCCGCAGCCGATCCGCGCTGGCCCAGCCGCGACGGCCCGTCAAGCACACCGCGAATGGAGCCGTCACGACCGGTTGCGCCGTGGCGAGTGGACAGGGATCCGGTGCCCAGGGATCCGGCATCCAGGGATCCGGCATCCAGGGATCCGCTGCCCGCGGATCCCGCGTCCAGCGATCCAGCGCCCGGGGATCCAGCGCCCGGGGATCCAGCGCCCGGGGATCCAGCGCCTGGGGATCCCGCGCCTGGGGATCCCGCGTCCAGGGATCCGGCGCCCTGGGATCCGGCGCGCAGAGATCACGCGCCCAGGGATGCTGCGCCCAGGGATCCCGCAGCTCGGGAACAACCGCGCAGGGGCAATCAAGCAGGAATCGCCCGGTCAGGCGCGGCCAGGGCGCGTGTGCGTGAGTCACCGAACGGCGGCGAGCCTTTCAACTCACCCGTTCGTGACAAGCAGGCGAGCGCGAGCTCGGCGCGCACCGACACCCGGCGTGCATCAGCTGGCCGCAGCGGCAGGGACGCCGCGGCGCGGCGGCCCTGGTACGAGATGGCCAATCCCGGCAGTGCGGTGCAGCCTGCCCGACAGGCCTCGGGTGTGGCGCGGCAGGAACAGCGCGCTCGGCCGGACAGCAGATCGGCCACCGCCATTCCCTATGCCGCGCCGCGGCGGCCTGACGAGCGTTATCACGCGGATGGACGCAGGCACTGCGGCAATCTAGAAAGTGTCTTGCACCGGCAGTGGGACAGCGCGGCTCGGCCGCCTGCTGAGATCGTTCGCGCGATCGACCGCCTGGCGGAGCTTCCCGCGAAGCTGAAGGAAGAACTCGCCGCAGGCCTTGACGGGATTTTCGTCGGGCCGGGCGGAGTTCCCGACCTGGACGACATGCGGCACCTGCGCGGCGTACCGTTGCCGGCGGGCCGCGCGACCTGGGACATTTGCGCTGGTGCGTATGGCGGGCGCAAGATCGTCGTCGGGTCTCAGCCGTCGCCGACGCCCGACGTGATGTGCCACGAGATCGGCCACGCTCTCGACGACATCGACACGCCCGGCCAGTGGCTTTCTGACCGAGCCGAATTCCGTACGCTCTATGATCAATGCGTTCCGTACCTGGTGAGTGACTTCCATCGCCAGCCGCACGGGCTCGGGCGCAGGGAGTTCTTCGCGGACGCGTTCGCCGCGATCGCCTCAAAGCAGCGCCCAGCGCTTGTGGACATGCTGGGCGGAGATACCAGGGCAGCGCTGAACGTGATGCTCTTCTTCAATCGCCGCTACGGCATCTAGGATGATCGGACAATGTTCGTCATACGGCTCCCAAACGGAAACCTGAAGGTGCCACGGACTGCCGTCGGCGACGGCGGCCGTGTCATCGGGCAGGCCTATGTCGAGATCGGGCCTGCAGACACGGATTACGAGCGTCTGGCGGGCCAGGCCGTCACCGAGGAAGAACTCGAGGAGCGGCGCACCCGCTGGCGGCACGAGGACGACGCACTTTACCGTGAGTTCCTCGCGTTCCGCGCGCAGCGTGGTGCTGGCAGCGAGGGCCAAGACCACCTGTGAATCATGGCTGGCCGACCGGGACCGGGTGGCTGCTGACTGGGTGGCGTTTTGCTAGGCGGGCGAGGCCAGGTGGCCCGTTCAGTTCACGCCTGCCAGTGTGAACCGTTGGATGCGTCTGCTGATTGTTCAGCGTCGCCACGAAGCAGCGCGCGCACCTCGGATTCCCTGAACCGGCGGTGGCCACCAGGTGTCCGGATACTGCTGATCCGGCCCGATGCGGCCCACCGGGTAACGGTCTTAGGATCAACCCGGAAGAGAGCGGCGACCTCTCCGGGGGTGAGCAGTCGCTCGCTGCTGCCCTCCACGTCCTACCCTTCCTGACCTCGGTAGCGGAAACTTGTCCCAAGTGTGCCGGCAAACGGCGGTTTTCTCCCTATATTCCGGAAAATATGACCCACAACTCCGAGCCCCTGCTGACGCTGGGAGACGTCCGGGCCGCCGCGTGGCGCCTGGCTGGGATAGCGGTGCCGACCCCCCTCGTGGCCTATCCGCGCACGCCGCAGCGGCTGCTGGTCAAGCCGGAGTCGCTGCAGCCGACCGGGTCGTTCAAGATACGCGGCGCCTACGCCGCGATCAGCGCGCTACCTGAAGAGCAGCGCGAACGTGGCGTGATCGCGCACTCAAGCGGTAATCATGCCCAGGCGGTCGCGTACGCGGCAGCAGCGGTCGGTTGCCAGGCTGTCGTGGTCGTACCCCGGACCGCCACGGAAATCAAGGTTGAGTCGGCGCGCTCCTACGGCGCGCAGGTCGTGCAGGTCGAACCATCGCTCACCGCACGTGTGGCCGCCACCGAGGAGCTTGCGAGCCGCCACGGCTACACCGTGATCCCGCCATACGACGACGCCAGGGTGATCGCAGGCCAGGGCACCATAGGCCTTGAGATCGCGGCCGACTGCCAAGAGACCGGCGTGGTCCTCGTCCCGGTCAGCGGCGGCGGCCTGATCTCCGGGATCGCGACGGCAATCAGCGCCGTCAGCCCGCGCACACTTGTGGTAGGAGTTGAACCGGAGCTCGCCGCCGATGCCCGTGACTCCCTGCGCAAAGGCAGGCGGATTGCCTGGCCCGCCAGCCGGACGGCGCGGACGCTGGCCGATGCGCTCCGGGTGGAGCAGGTCGGTGAGCTGCCGTTCGCGCACATGCGTGCGTATGTGCACGACATCGTGACGGTGACAGAAGACGAGATCGCGGGGGCAGTGCGGCGGATCGCCGACGACCTGCGACTGATCGCAGAACCCGGCGGCGCGGTCGCGGTGGCGGCTTACCTCTTCCGCCGCGGCGAACTGCCCAAGGCGGACACCTACGTCGCGGTCCTGTCCGGAGGCAATATTGCCCCCGCGCTGCGCGCGGAGCTCCTGTGTTAGCCCGGTGTTAGCCCTGGTGGGCCGTGAGACTGGAGTGCCTCACGGGCCGCTCGCGGTGGATGGGGCTAGGGCGTGGCGGGCTGGGGGCTGCGGCGCTGTTCGGGTGCCTGGCTACGCCGGCTGGGCGGGCTGCGGCGTTGTTCGGGTGGCCCGGCTACGCCGGCTGGGCGGGCTGCGGCGCTGTTCGGGTGGCCCGGCTACACGGGCCGGGCGGGCTGCGGCGCTGTTCGGGTGGCCCGGCTACACGGGCCGGGCGGGCTGCGGCGCCGACCGCACGTTGCACGCGATGGCCGGTAGACCGCGCAAATGGGACTAAATGGCCTAGGTCCCCCAAGCCGATCCACCCGCCGCGGTCGTGATCCGTTTTTGTGTTAACTAACCGGCGGATAGCGCCGGAAAGTTAACATAGCTGCGGATCATGGCTTGTTTCCGGAGGTGCGATGGCCATTCGGCCGCGCCGGGCGAGCGAAACGATCATGAACTGTGCCGTGCGCTGCGCGCTGGGGCCAGCCGCGTAAGTTGCGCGGAGCAGCACAGCCGGATCTGCCTTCCGGGCCGTAGAAGCTACTCATCACCCGCCACAGGCCATTGCGTGTCAGCCGCCGCGTGTCAGCCGCCACAGGTGATCTTGACGTCGATGCCAAGAGAAGACCCGCTTACGGGCCACGGGTAGCCGGGACCCACAAACCGCGCCTTGAGCGTCCCCACGCCCGGCCCGCGGCGCAGCGGGAATAGGCTATACGCGTCATGCGTACCGCACTTGCTTATACCTCCGCCAGGTTGCTGCTCCTGGTCGCGGCGCTCGGCGTGTTCTACCTGGCCGGCGCGCGCGGGTTGCTTTTGCTCGTGCTCGCAGCCGCCGCCAGCGGGCTGATCAGCTTCATCGTGCTGTCCCGTCAGCGCGACGCCATGTCGGGTGCGCTGTTCTCACGAGTCCGCGCGTTCCGCGAGCGGCTCGATACCGGGGCCCGCTCAGAAGACCAGGACTAGGGAGCCGGACTAGGGACGGACTAGGAGCGTCTGGTAGGTCTCGCGGATGCGGGCAGTGATCCAGGCGGCGATAGGCAAGACCCTGCTTGCATTGATGAGCCGATAGGCGAGCTATCGGCGGCGGCGACAATGCCGTCGGTTGCCGTAGCGACCCAGTAGTCCGGACAAAGATCAGCGGCCTGGCGCGGTCCTGCGGCTGGCACATATGGCCCATTACGCGGCAGATGTGACGCCTGATGGCCCATCGTGTGCCACCGGTCGCAGGCGATCTTGGCGGCCTGCGGGGTCTTGCGGGCTCGGCTGGCCTGGCCGCCAGGTCGGTGCTGGGCGGGCGATGATCGGGCCGCTGGGCGGTCACGGCTGGGGGGTGGCTGACAGCGCGAGCACCGGCTGGTGTGTGTCGATTCCGGCTCAGGCCGGTGCCCACCGCGCCTGAGGTGGGCACCGCACGCGCGGCTGCTGTTTTTGATTCCGGCTCAGGCCGGTGCTCACCGCGCCGGAGGTTGCTTCCGCACGCGCGGCTGGGCCTCAGCCTCGGTATCAGGGCAACGCGGCACGCGCGGCGGTGATCAAGCCTGCGGAGCTGAGAACCAGCGCTGAGAACTAGCACAATCCAGTCCGGCCAGCTGGAACAGGGCCCGCTGGCCGGACTGTGCTAGTTCAGCGGCCTACTTCAGCGGGAACATCCCGATCTCGCCACGGTACTCGCCATGGATGTAGTTGCCGTCGCTGCCGATGAACAGCCCGCCGGAGAACGCCTGGAGCAGCTCAGTGCCGTGGCCGCGCGTCTTGCCCGGCGTCCACGTGCTGATCGCGAGCCCGGTGGCGGCATTCACAGCGCCCACACCATTGACCGTGACCGGCTTGCAAGACGGATCGTTGAAGCAGCAGCCGCCGCCAGATACGACCTCGTTGCCGACGATCACGTTGCCCCGTACGGTCCCACCCGAGAGGTTCGGTGTCCAGGCGGCCGGCCACGCGGACACTACGTGCGGCTGTGAGACCGCTGCGGACACCGGGGCAAGACCGCCATGGCCACTCCAGCGACCGCAGCGGCCAGCACCGCCGCGAGTCGTCTGCGCATGAGCAACGCTCCTAGTCTCAGACCTCCGGCAATCGGTCCTTGATCGTTGTTAAATCCGAGGCTGGCGTGGCGAGCTGGTAGGTGATGGGCCGGGTGTCGCCGGGCATGCGGGGCGGCGTGGCGTTGATCTCCTCGAGGAGCAGGGCGAGGGCGCGGGCGATCCGGGGCGCGGCCGGCGGGTCGAGGGTCACGGTGATCGTGCGGGGCGTGCGGGTGATGATGCCGCCGAGGTGGAGCAGGTGGCGGGTGATGGCCCGGTACTCGTCGGGGTCGCGCAGGTAGTCGTTGAGCCGGTTGCCGAGCCAGTGCTCGGCGGCGGCGGCGAGCAGCCGCAGGACCATCTGCAGGGACCGGCGCCGGGTGCGCAGGATGGCTTTCTGCGCGCCGGGGGTGACCTGGCTGGCGGGCAGCTTGGCGGGGATGTGCTTGAGCGCCGCCTTCGCGGCGGTGACGGCGTCCCTGGCCTGGGTAATCTTGTTCTCGGCGGCCGGGATGGCCGTGTTCTTCGCGGCGGCGGAAAGCTCCGGGGTGGTGAGCAGGGTGGCGAGCTCGCGCTCGGCGGCGGCCAGGGCCTGCTCGGCGCTGCGCAGCCGGGCGCGGCCGGCCTTGCGCTCGGGGTTACCGATGAGGTGGGTGTCGTCTTGGAGGCTGGCGTGGTAGTCGGTCAGCCAGTGGATGCCGTAGTGGGCTTCGAGGTATTTGAACAGGTTCTCTTCCCGCCAGCGGCAGCGCAGCCAGGCCAGCAGCGCCGCCGCGGGCGCGGCGGTGTCGCTGGTGAGGACCTGCAGGACGGGCGCGCCGTGTTCGAACAAGGTAATCTGCCGGGCCTGGCCGTAGTCCTTGATGGTCACGGTCTCATCAGCGAGCCACACGACCTCGGCGGGCTTGCCGTCGCCGCGGGCGGCCCGGAACCGGCGCGGCGCGGCCGCCGCGGGGGCGAGCGGGGCACGCCGCCAGGTGACCCAGTCGGCGTGCTGGTCGCGGATGGCGCGGAACACCTGCGGGTAGGAGCCGCCGCGGTCGAAGCCGAGCAGGATCTTGGCGTCGGGCCCGAGGACCTGCCGTAGCTGGGCCAGGGCGGGGGGCAAGGTGGCGGAAAGCCCGGACGGCTCCCCGCCGGCGAAGCACACCGCCCGGCCCCGGTAGTCGGTGACCACGGTGCCGGCGCGGCCGGGCTGGGCGTGCCGGCGCTTGGTGTTCCAGCCCTTGGGCACCGGCTTGGCGCCCTCGTAGGGGACGAAGTGGTCATCGACGTAATACACGTGCAGGCCGGGAGCGCCGGCGGCCAGCATCGCCGCGCCGAGCTGACGCTGCAGCGCCAGCGGGTCGCACGTCTCGGCGATCGCCGAAAGCCGGGGCCGCAGCGTGCGCAGGCCGGGGAGCCGGCCGATCCCGGCCAGGATCCCGGCCTGATCGGGGATCAGGTGCTTTGTCCCCTCGGCCGAGGACACCCCGAGCGCGAACGCCAGTGACGTGGCGGCCAGCAGCGCCAGGTCGTCGTAGCCGGGCCGGGTCAGGCCCGGCGGCAGCGCGGCCGCCAGGATCGCCTCGGCGCCGATCCGGTCGAGGTAGGCGTGGGCCAGCATCGCCCCCGCATACCGGCTCGACGCCGCCTCAGTTCCCGCAGCCGAGCCCGGCCCGGCGGCGGGCCGCGAAGACGGCCGCGGCCCCGGCCCCGGCGCCGCGGGCCCGGCCTCTGGCCCGCCCACCTGCGACTCCGCCTCGCCTGCGGGCCCGCCGCCGGGCAGCTGCTCCTGCACGGCGGCCGGGCCCAGGCGGCGGAACACCGTGGACTGGGCGACCTGCAGCCGGCGGGCGATCTCGCTGTCGGAGGCGCCCCCGGCCCGCCACCGGGCCGCCTGCTCCCAGGCGCCGACGGCCAGCTTGCGGGGCCGGCCCGGAGCCCGCACCAGCCCGGCGGTCCCCTCCCGCAGCGCCCGGTTGTGCAGCGTGGCCACGTAGTTCTCGGTCAGCCCCATCACCTCGGCCACCGCCCGGCCGCTGAAACCCAGCTGCCGGCACACCGCCACCGCGACGTTGCGCAGCCCGGCGTCACCGGACGGGTAGCAGGCCAGCACCACCGACCCGGCCAGGATCCAGGTCGTCCCGTCGCGGTCCGCGCGGTGCAGCAGGCTCGGGTCGGGCATGCCCTCCAGGATGGCCGCGGCGGCTGGGGTCATGCCCCAATCCTACCCAGATTTAACATGTTTCGCATAACTTTGAGGTAAAGGAAACCACAGGCCAGGCGGCCTGCGGCTCACCGACTGCCGGAGGTCTGAGTCTCGTGCGGCGCGAGCAGACGCTCCCGCCACTACGTGGCCGTCTGCCTCTTCCCTGATCGTGCAATGGCGGCGATAAGGCCACGCCCACAGTATGCGAAGCTAGCCGAATGACCCGCGCTCAACTGGACAAACGGCCCGCCGACGTCGCGGCCATGTTCGACAGGACCGCGCGCCGCTACGACTTGGTCAACGACGTGCTGTCGCTTGGCCAGGACCGTTTGTGGCGCCGGACCGTCGCTCGCACCGTGGCGGCCGGACCCGGCGACCGGGTACTTGACCTCGCGGCAGGCACCGGCACGTCGGCGCGTGCCTTCGCCGCGACTGGCGCCGCCTGCGTGGCAGCTGATTTCTCCCTTGGCATGTTGCGTGAGGGCATGCGCCGCAACGGCGGAATGGCTCGCGGCGCCAACGGAGGCGTCAGCTTCATCGCGGGTGACGCGCTCTCGTTGCCGCTGCGCGACGCGTCGTTCGACGTGGTTACTATCTCCTTCGGGCTGCGGAACGTCGCCGATCCGCGGGCCGCGCTCAGGGAGATGCTGCGGGTGACCCGCCCGGGCGGACGGCTCGTGATTTGTGAGTTCAGCCATGTGCCCGTCCGGCCCGCTGATCTGGTCTATCAGCGCTACCTGGAGCGTGTGCTGCCTTCGGTGGCCGGCAAGGTGAGTAGCAACCCGGATGCGTACTCATACCTCGCAGAATCAATCAAGGACTGGCCTGACCAGGCCGAGCTTGCCAGGTGGCTGCACGCGGCCGGGTGGTCTGCGGTCCGCTGGCAGAACCTGTCCCTGGGGATCGTGGCAGTGCATTGCGCAGTCCGTGATGCTGGCTCTGTCCGTGACGGTGCTGTCCGTGACGGTGCTGTCCGTGACGGTGCTGTCCGTGACGGTGCTGTCCGTGACGGTGCTGTCCGTGACGGTGCTGTCCGTGACGGTGCTGTCCGTGACGGTGCTGTCCGTGACGGTGCTGTCCGTGACGGCCCATGACGGCACGGCCTGTGACGGCACTGTCCGTGACGCTGGCGGTGCCTGCGGCGCCGGCACCGTCCGCAAGGCAGGCGATCCGGGCGGCCGGCCCGAGTTATGGGCACTCCGAGACGAGCGTAGGGCGGTTCGCGCAGCCAGATCCCGAAGGTCTACACTTCCGATGAGTACTTGTGAAGCTGTTCACAAAAGGATAAGCCTCGCGCCCAGCGCGAATCGCCCGTGCTCGTGCCCGTCGCGAGCCGCTCATGAGCGGCGCGGTGCCTCACGTACCCAGAGTCAGGACAGGTCTGTGACCGAGCCAGTTCCCACCGCTGCCACCGGCGGCCATCCACGCGTGGATGGCGCCGCTTCAGTGAGCGCCGCCTCGGTGAGCGCCGCGGCGGTATCGGATGGCGCCACGCACGCAGATCAGGATGCCGACGTCATAGTCGTCGGCGCCGGCCCGGCGGGGTCGGCAACGGCGTTCTATCTGGCGCAGGCTGGCCTTTCGGTCCTGCTGCTTGAGAAGACAGCCTTTCCGCGCGAAAAGGTGTGCGGCGACGGCCTGACCCCCCGCGCGGTGAAATGCCTGCTCAAGATGGGCGTGCCGATCCGGGAGGAGGATGGCTGGATCAAGAACAAGGGCCTGCGGATCATTGGCGGCGGCGTCCGCATCGAGCTGCCATGGCCCGAGCTCAGCAGCTACCCGGATTTCGGTCTCGTCCGCACGCGACTCGGCTTCGACGAGGCGCTCGCCCGCACCGCAGAGCGCGCCGGCGCCAAACTGATCGAGCGGGCCACCGTCACCGGCCCCGTGCTTGACGAGCGGACCGGCCGGATCGTCGGCGTTACCGTGCGGCATGCGGTACCGGAAGCCGTGGCTTCGGGCGGCCAGGCGGCGGACGACGGCGCTTTCGCCGCGCAGCCAGATTCCGCGCGGACCTACCGTGCCCGCCTCGTGGTCGCCGCGGACGGCAACTCCTCGCGGTTGTCGGTAGCCATGGGCCTGCGCAAGCGCGACGACCGGCCAATGGGCGTAGCGATCCGCACCTACTACACGAGCCCGAGGCACGACGACGACTACCTCGAAGCATGGCTGGAACTGTGGGATGGCAACAGCTTGCTGCCCGGATACGGCTGGATCTTCGGCGTCGGCGACGGCACGAGCAACGTCGGTATCGGGTTGCTGAACACCAGCGACGCCTTCCAGAACACCGACTACCGGGGCATGCTCAGCCGCTGGCTGGCCGGGATGCCGGCCGATTGGGGCTTCACCGAGGAGAACCGTACCCAGCCGGTGCGCGGGGCGGCGCTGCCGATGGGATTCAACAGGACCCCGCACTACACCCGCGGCCTGCTGCTCGCCGGAGACTCGGGCGGGATGGTGAACCCGTTCAACGGCGAGGGCATCGCCTACGCCATGGAGGCGGGTGAACTCGCAGCCGAGGTGATCGTGCAGGCTCTCGCCCGCGGGCCGGCGGCTTCGGCGGAGCGTGTGCTGCGCGCGTACCCTCAGATCCTGCGCGATACCTATGGCGGGTATTACACGCTCGGGAGAATGTTCGTGCGGGCGATCGGCCACCCTGAGCTGATGAAATTCGCCACCCGGCATGGCCTGCCGCATCCCACCGTGATGCGGTTCACGATGAAACTGCTGGCGAACCTCACCGAACCACGGGGAGGTGACGCGGCGGACCGGGTCATCAACGCCCTGTCAAAGGTGGCACCGGCCGCCTAGCGGCCTGACAGGGGTCCTTTGAGCGGCGCCGCGCAGCCAAGAAGACCTCCTCGTAGGGCCGCTTGCTAGCACGGCGAACAAGGCCAATACTCGTCGCATCTAGGATGGGAATCCCGGCGGTGAGCAGAACATGCGTGAGGCGCCCGCGCCGCACACGGGCGCGATTGCCCATGCCGCCAGGGGACGCGGTGACCCACATAGGCGGCGCACGACAAAGGGCGCGCGACAAGAGGCGCACGACAAAGAAGAGACGCACGACAAAGAAGAGACGCACGACTTAGAAGAGGTGGACGGCGATGAAACTGTACGTGCCGATCCTGGTGCTCGCGGCACTGTCCCTGGGTTTCGCGCTCTTCTCGCTCACGTTGGGGACGCTCTCCGGGCCGAAAAGATGGAACCGCGCCAAGCTTGACGCATACGAGTGCGGGATCGAGCCCACACCGCAGCCGGCGGGCGGCGGCCGCTTCCCTGTGAAGTACTACCTGACGGCGATGCTGTTCATCGTCTTCGACATCGAGATCATCTTCCTATATCCGTGGGCCGTGTCCTTCGATCAGCTCGGGCTCTTCGGGCTGATCGAGATGGTTCTGTTCATCGGCGCGGTCCTGGTCGCGTACGCCTACGTCTGGCGGCGCGGCGGGCTGGAGTGGGACTAAGGGACTAAGCGCTATGGGTATTGAAGAGAAGCTGCCGAGCGGGTTCATGCTCACCACATTGGAGCAGGTGGCCGGCTGGGCGCGGAAGAGCTCGGTCTGGCCGGCCACGTTCGGTCTCGCGTGCTGCGCGATTGAGCTAATGTCCGTAGGCGGTGCGAGGCATGACCTTGCGAGGTTCGGGATGGAGCGGGCATCGGCCACGCCCCGGCAGGCCGACCTGATGATCGTGGCCGGCCGGGTGAGCCAGAAGATGGCCCCGGTGCTGCGCCAGATCTATGACCAGATGTCGGCGCCCAAGTGGGTCATCTCGATGGGCGTGTGCGCGTCGAGCGGCGGCATGTTCAACAACTACGCGATCGTGCAGGGCGTCGACCACGTCGTGCCGGTCGACATCTATCTGCCTGGGTGCCCGCCGCGGCCGGAAATGCTGCTCGACGCGATCGTGAAGCTGCACGACAAGATCCAGAATTCCAAGCTCGGTACGGACCGCAGGGCCGAGATAGAGGAGCTTGAAGCCGAACGGCTTCGCAGGCTGCCGCTCCTCGATGCCGGTGTCGGCTCGCAGGAGGTGGGCAAGTGACCGAGCGGGACGTGCCGCCTGCCGACGACTCCGGCGACGGCCAGCCAGGCCTGCCGGCCAAGGCGGGCGAGGAGCGCCTTGCGGAGCGTGTTGTCCGGACCGGGATGTTCGGTGTGTCAGGAGCCGGTGACACATCGGGTTACGGTGGGCTGCGGGTCCGCTTCGTCCCGGGCCTGTCGTCGCCGCGGCCGTACGGTTCATACTTCGACGAGGTTGCCGACGCGCTCGAACAATCGCTTGCCGTGGAGGGGATGGGCTTCGGCGATGCTGTCGAGCGGGTGGTGGTCGACCGGGGTGAGCTGACCTTCCACGTCAAGAGGGAGCGCCTGCACGAGGTGGCCAAGCGCCTGCGCGACGAGCCCGCGCTCAGGTTTGAGCTCTGCAGTGGGGTCAGCGGGGTGCACTACCTCGAGGACGAAGGCCGCGAGTTGCACGCCGTCTACCACCTGGCGTCCATCACCCATAACAGGCGGGTCCGGCTCGAAGTGAGCGCGCCTGACGCGGATCCGCACATCCCGTCGATCGTGGACATCTACCCGGCCAATGACTGGCACGAGCGCGAGACCTGGGACTTCTTCGGGATCATCTTCGACGGCCATCCGGCACTTACCAGGATCGAGATGCCCGACGACTGGAAAGGCCACCCGCAGCGGAAGGACTACCCCCTCGGCGGCATCCCGGTCGAGTACCGCGGTGCCAAGGTACCGCCGCCGGACGAGCGGAGGTCGTACGCATGACCACCGGTAACCAGGAGGGTTCCTTGCCATCGGCCGGCACCGGGGCTGCGCCCCAGGACGCCGGGGCGGCCACGGCCCCGCGCGCAGGGGCCCCGGCGGCTTCCCAGGCCACCGGATCCGGTTCCGCGGTGACCGCGTCCGGCGACGCCGCGGAAGGCCGGGTGTACACGGTCAGCGGCCAGGATTGGGACGAGATCGTCGCCGCCGCGGATGAGCTCGGTGATCGGCCCGGCGAGGAGCGGCTCATTGTCAATATGGGCCCGCAGCACCCATCCACGCATGGTGTCCTCCGGCTGATCCTGACGCTCGACGGCGAGAGCGTGACCGAGTTGCGCCCGGTCGTCGGTTACCTGCATACCGGCATCGAGAAGAACATGGAAGTGCGCACCTGGACGATGGGTGTCACGTTCTGCACCCGGATGGACTACCTTTCGCCGCTCTTCAATGAGACGGCTTACTGCCTCGCGGTGGAACGCCTGCTCGGCATCGAGGACCGGATCCCGGACCGGGCGAGCATAATCCGGGTGCTGATGATGGAGCTCAACCGGATTTCCTCGCACATGGTGGCAATCGGCACCTTTGGGCTGGAGGTCGGCGCCAGCACGGTTTTCATCCATGGTGTGCGTGGACGTGAGCATATCCTCGACATTTTCGAGCTGATCACCGGGCTGCGGATGAACCACGCCTACATACGGCCAGGTGGCGTCTCGCAGGATGTCCCGCCGGGCGGGCTCGAGGCCATCCGCGAACTGCTCGAAATCATGCCGCGCAGGCTGGCGGACATACGCAAGCTGCTCGACGCGAATCCCATTTACCTGGGTAGAACGCGTCGTATCGCCCAGCTCGACCTGGCCGGCTGCATGGCTCTCGGCGTCACAGGCCCGGTGCTCAGGGCCGCGGGACTGCCCTGGGACCTGCGCAAGTCGCAGCCTTACTGCGGCTACGAAACCTACGAGTTCGACGTGCCTGTGCACGACGGCTGCGACGTGTACGACAGGTACCTGATCCGGATGGCGGAGATGGACGAAGCCCTCAAGATCATCTCTCAGTGCATGGACCGGCTGTCAGGTAAGCGCCCCAAAGATGACCCGGTCATGATCCGTGACGCTAAGATCGGCTGGCCCGCCCAACTCGCCCTCGGGTCCGACGGGCTTGGAAACTCACCCGACCACATCAGGCACATCATGAGCCAGTCGATGGAAGCGCTAATTCATCACTTCAAGCTGGTTACCGAGGGATTCCGGGTACCCGCGGGCCAGGTGTACGCGGCCGTGGAGTCGCCTCGCGGCGAACTCGGCTGCCATGCGGTAAGCGAAGGCGGGACCCGGCCGTACCGCGTGCATTTCCGTGACCCGTCCTTCAGCAACCTGCAGGCCCTGCCTGCGATGTGCGAGGGCGGCATGATCGCCGACGTCGTCGCAGGGCTGGCCAGCGTTGATCCGGTGATGGGAGGTGTGGACAGGTAATGCCGTTTACCGACGAGTTCGTCGCACGGCTCGACCCGGACGCCTCCGAGATCATCGCCCGGTATCCAAAATCACGTTCGGCGCTGATGCCGCTGCTCCATCTGCTGCAGGCGGAGGAGGGATACATCTCCGCAGACGGCATTGAGTACTGCGCCAGCAAGCTCGGCCTGGCTCCCGCGGAAGTTGCCGCGGTGGTGAGCTTCTACACGATGTACAAGCGACGGCCGGTCGGCGACTACCACGTGGGCGTCTGCACGAACTCGCTGTGCGCCATCATGGGTGGCGATCAGATCTTCGCCGAGCTTCGGGAACACCTGGGCGTCGGGAATGACGAGACCACCGCGGACGGCAAGATCATTCTGGAACATTTGGAATGCAACGCCGCGTGCGACTACGCGCCTGTCGTGATGGTCAACTGGGAGTTCTTCGACAACATGACGCCAGGCTCCGCCCGCCGGCTCGTCGACGACCTTCGCGAGGGCAACGAAGTCAGGCCCACCCGCGGACCGCGGCGCCTGTGCACCTGGCGGCAAGCGTCCAGGATCCTTGCCGGTTACCCAGATGGCCAGGCGACAGACGGTCCCGCGGCGGGCCCCGCCAGTCTCGTCGGGCTTGAGATCGCGAAGGAGCACGGCTGGACCGCGCCTGAGCTCTCGCCGCAGGAGGAGAACCGGTGATCGAGCTCACACCCGTACTCACCGCGCACTGGGACGACCCGGAGATCTTCACCCTGGCCGGATACCAGCGCACAGGCGGTTACCACGGATTGCGGCAGGCGCTGACGCTGCCGCCCGGCGACATCATTCAGATGATCAAGGACTCGGGGCTCCGCGGCCGCGGCGGCGCCGGCTTCCCAGCCGGCATGAAATGGGGCTTCATCCCCCAGGGTGACGACGGGCCGCGGTATCTGGTGGTGAACGCGGACGAGTCCGAGCCCGGCACCTGCAAGGACACCCCGCTGATGCTCGCCAGCCCGCATTCGCTCATCGAGGGCGCCGTGATCACCGCGTACGCGATCAGGGCCGAGCGCGCGTTCATCTACGTGCGCGGCGAGGTATTGCACGTCATCCGGCGGCTTCAGCACGCGATCCGGGAGGCGCGCGAGGCCGGTTTCCTCGGCGACGACATCCTTGGCTCCGGCTATGACCTCGAGGTCGTCCTGCATACCGGGGCCGGCGCCTACATCTGCGGTGAAGAGACCGCGCTGCTCGACTCGCTGGAGGGCTACCGTGGCCAGCCGCGGCTCAAACCACCGTTCCCCGCGATTGCCGGGCTGTACGCGCGCCCCACTGTGATCAACAACGTCGAGTCGATTGCGAGCGTGCCGTGGATCGTGCTCAACGGCGCGGACTCGTTCGCCGGCCTGGGCACAGAGAAGTCCACCGGATTCGGGATATTCTCGCTGTCCGGCCACGTAACGACGCCCGGCCAGTACGAGGCGCCGCTCGGGATCACCCTCCGTGAGCTGCTCGACCTGGCGGGCGGGGTCCGTGCCGGTCACAAGCTGAAGTTCTGGACGCCAGGCGGCTCCTCAACCCCGCTGCTCACGGACGAGCACCTGGACGTGCCGCTCGACTTCGAGTCGGTCGGTGAGGCCGGGTCCATGCTCGGCACCAGGGCGTTGCAGATCTTCGACGAGACCACATGCGTCGTGCGCGCGGTGCTCCGCTGGACCGAGTTCTACGAACACGAGTCGTGCGGCAAGTGCACGCCATGCCGTGAGGGCACGTACTGGATGGTTCGGGTCCTCAGCAGGCTCGAACGTGGTGACGGTAGCGAGGACGAGCTTGAGAAGCTCCTCGATATCTGTGACAACATCACGGGCCGGGCGTTCTGCGCGCTTGGCGACGGCGCGGCCGCCCCGGTGACCTCGTCCATCCAGTACTTCCGTGACGAGTACATCGAGCACCTGAAGGGCGGCGGCTGCCCGTTCGACCCCGCCGCCGCCACCCTGTTCGGCGGGGGGAGTGAGCAATGACTGTGCAGCCCAGCGACCCGTCGTCCGCCCCTGCGCAGCGGCCACCTGACACGATCGCCGTTACCATCGACGGCTTCGAGATCGCGGTGCCCAAGGGCACGCTGGTGATCCGTGCCGCCGAACGGCTTGGCATCCCCGTGCCCCGGTTCTGCGATCATCCGCTGCTCGATCCGGTGGGCGCCTGCCGGCAGTGCTTCGTCGAGGTGGAGGGCCAGCGCAAGCCGCTTACCTCGTGCACCACCACCTGCACAGAAGGCATGGTGGTGCGGACTCAGCTGACCTCGCAGGTGGCGGCGAAGGCGCAGCGGGGGGTGATGGAATTCCTGCTCATCAACCACCCACTCGACTGCCCGATGTGTGACAAGGGCGGCGAGTGCCCGCTGCAGAACCAGGCGATGGCCAACGGGCAGGGCGAGACTCGCTTCACCGATACCAAGCGCACATTCCCCAAGCCGGTCGCGATATCCAGCGGGGTACTGCTCGACAGGGAGCGCTGCGTGTCCTGCGCCCGCTGCACCCGATTCTCCGAGCAGATCGCCGGTGATCCATTCATCGAGCTATTCGAGCGCGGACCCGAGCAGCAGATCGCCATCGCGCCAGGACACCCGTTCCAGTCCTATTTCTCGGGAAACACCGTCCAGATCTGCCCGGTCGGGGCTCTGACGGGCGCGGCGTACCGGTTCCGGGCGCGCCCGTTCGACCTTGTGTCGACACCAGGCGTCTGCGAGCACTGTGCGTCCGGCTGCCGTATCCGCAGCGATCACAGGCGCGGCAAGGTGACACGGCGGCTGGCCGGCGACGACCCGCAGGTCAACGAGGAGTGGAACTGCGACAAGGGCCGATGGGCCTTTACCTACGCCACGCAGCCGGACCGGCTGGCCGGGCCGCTGGTGCGCGATGACGACGGCGTACTGGTGCCGGCCTCCTGGGCAGAAGCCATCTCGGTGGCGGCGGCCGGGCTCGCAAACGCCCGCGGCCGGGCCGGTGTCCTGGCAGGCGGACGGCTCACCCTCGAAGACGCCTACGCGTATGCGAAATTCGCCCGTATCGCCTTGGGCAGCAATGACATCGACATGCGTGCCCGGCCGCACTCGGCCGAGGAGGCTCAGTTCATCGCTGCCGAGGTGGCAGGTCACGGTATCGACGTCAGCTATCGCGACCTGGAAAAGGCGTCGGTCGTGTTGCTCGCGGGGTTCGAACCCGAGGAGGAGTCGCCGATCGTGTTCCTGAGGCTGCGCAAGGCAGCCAGGAAGAAGGGCCTGCGCACGTTCACTATCGCGCCGTTCGCTACCCCGGCCCTGCGGAAGATGTCGGGCATGCTGATCACGGCGCGGCCGGGCGCCGAAGCCGAGGTACTCGGCAACCTGATCACCGGATCTGGCCTGGACAAGACGGGGCACGCCGCGGCGGCGCTGCTCCATGGTCGTTCCGGCAAACGCGACGGCGCGAGGCACGACCCTCCAGCAGGCGCCCGTGGCGGAGACGGCGGGGCGATTATCCTGGTGGGAGAGCGTCTTGGGACCGTCCCGGGTGCGCTGTCCGCGGCCGTCAGGCTCGCCAGGGCAACCGGAGCGCGTCTCGCCTGGATCCCGCGGCGGGCCGGGGAGCGCGGAGCGGTAGAGGCGGGTGCGCTGCCGGGCTTGTTGCCGGTCGGGCGCCCGGTCAGCGATCCGCTGGCACGTGCCGAGGTGTCGCGGGCCTGGGCCGTGACAGCGCTGCCGGATACGCCAGGGCGCGACACGAGCGAGATCCTTGCCGCCGCCGCCGAGGGCGAACTCGGTGCCTTGATGATCGCCGGCGTCGACCCTGATGACCTTCCCGACCCGCGCGCCGCGCTTGACGCGATCGAGGCCTCGCCGTTTGTCGTGAGCATGGAGTTGCGGGCCAGCGCCGTCACCGACCGCGCGGACGTGGTCTTCCCGGTGGCGGCCATGGTCGAGAAGCCCGGCACGTTCGTCAACTGGGAAGGCAGGGGCGGTGCGTTCGGCCGGGTGCTCGATGTGCCTGACGTGCAGTCCGACCTACAGGTCCTCAACGTCATTGCTGACGCGATGGACGTGCATCTCGGACTGCCTGACGCGGCGGCCGCGCGGCGTGAACTCGCGGCGCTCGGCCAATGGAAGGGACCGCGGTCGCTGCCGCCGAGCCTGCCTGCCGCCGTCCGCCGGGAACCCGGGCCGGGTGAGGCAGTTCTCGCCGGGTGGCATCAGCTCCTGGATGCGGGACGGATGCAGGACGGCGAGCCGTTCCTTGCCGGGACTGCCCGCCCGGTTTCCGCGCGACTTTCTGCAGCGACCGCGGCCGAGATCCGAGTGGCTGACGGTGACAAGATCACCATAGCTACCGAGCGCGGCGCCATCACGGTGCCGGCCGAGGTGGCCATGATGCCGGACCGGGTGGTCTGGCTGCCCGCGAATTCGGCTGGCTGCGCGGTGCGCCGCGAGCTTGGCGCCGAGGCCGGTGCGCTGGTGACCATCGGGAGAGGCCAATGAACATCCTGGCCCAGGCGCCCATCTCGCACATGGTGGCCGCTGCCGTGACGAATGCGGCGGTCGCGGGCACGAGGTCCGAAGATCCGACGCTGGCGAGTTTCGGCCACGATCGGTGGTGGCTGATTCTCCTCAAGGCCGTCTTTGTCTTTGTCTTTCTCCTCGTCACGACGCTGTTCCTTATCTGGGCCGAGCGCCGCGTGATTGGCCGCATGCAGAATCGCCTGGGGCCTAACCGTGCGGGGCCGTTCGGGCTCCTCCAGTCGGTCGCTGACGGGATCAAGCTGGGGCTGAAGGAGGACATCGTCCCGCTCGGTGTGCACAGGCTGGTGTTTATCCTGGCGCCGCTCATCGCGGTGACGCCGGCTTTCATCAGCTTCGCGATCATCCCGTTCGGCCCGATAGTCTCGATCTTCGGCACGCTGACGCCGCTGCAGCTGACCGACCTTCCCGTCGCGGTGCTGCTAGTGCTGGCCATGAGCTCCATCGGCGTGTACGGCATCGTCCTTGGCGGCTGGGCGTCCGGATCCTCGTATCCCCTGCTCGGCGGCCTGCGATCGTCCGCCCAGGTGATCAGCTACGAGATCGCGATGGCCCTGTCCTTCGTGGCCGTGTTTCTCTACGCCGGATCACTTTCCACGTCGCAGATCGTCGCCGCACAGGCGCATGGCACCCCATTCCAGCTGGCCGGGACCACCCTGCACGCGCCCTCCTGGTATGCGGTGCTGCTGTTGCCCTCTTTCGTGATCTACCTCGTGACGATGGTGGGCGAGACCAACAGGGTTCCCTTCGACCTGCCAGAAGGCGAGGGCGAGATCGTTGGCGGCTTCCACACCGAGTACTCGTCGCTGAAGTTCGCGCTGTTCTACCTGGCCGAGTACATCAACATGACAACCGTGGCCGCGCTCGCGACAACCATGTTCCTCGGTGGGTGGCGGGCGGTATGGCCCATCACGATCTGGTCCGGCGCCAACAGCGGCTGGTGGCCAATGCTGTGGTTCCTCGTCAAGGTATTCATCCTGCTGTTCGTGTTCATCTGGCTCCGTGGCACCTTGCCCCGCGTCCGCTACGACCAGCTGATGAAGCTTGGCTGGAAGATTCTCATCCCCATCGGGCTCGGGTGGATCCTGCTGGTCGCCTCGGTGCGCTCGATCCACCGGGCAGGTACCGGGCCGGTACCCTATTTCATCGCCGGGCTGGTCTTCGTGGTTCTTTTCGCGCTGTGGTGGACATGGGACGCCGGCGTGCAGCGACGGCGGTCCGCGGACGAGGCGCAGCAGGCGGCGGATGTGGCCGCAATGGATAGCGACCCGATGACCGCTGGTTTCCCTGTTCCGCCCTTCGATCTTCCCCACTACCACGGCGTCGGCGTGCCGCCGTCACCGGGCAGCGGCCGGCCGGGCTCTACCGGCGCCAGGCCGGTCGGCGATGCCCACGGCGACGACGCAACCAGCGGCGCAGCGAAGGAGGTGACCGGTGCTTGATTTCATCCTGAACCCGGTCAAGGGCTTCGGTGTCACCTTCCACGAGATGTTCAAGAAGGTCGATACCGTCCAGTACCCGGAGGCACGGCACCCTGCCGCGCCGCGCTTCCACGGACGCCACCAGCTCAATCGATGGCCGGACGGGCTGGAGAAGTGCATCGGATGTGAGCTGTGTGCGTGGGCTTGCCCGGCCGACGCCATCTATGTCGAGGGCGGTGACAACGCCGAGGACGAGCGCTATTCACCCGGCGAGCGGTACGGTCGCGTCTACCAGATCAACTACCTGCGGTGCATTCTGTGCGGGTTGTGCGTAGAAGCCTGCCCCACACGTGCGCTCACCATGACCGGCGAGTACGAACTCGCGGATGACAACCGGGAGAGCCTCATCTGGACCAAGGAGCAGCTGGTCGCCCCGCTTGAGCCGGGGATGGAGGCGCCTCCGCACCCGATGCGGCTGGGCTCGGATGAGAAGGATTATTACGACCTCGGCCGGGCCGGTGTCACCGGGCACGCCCCAGGCAGCCCGCCAGCCGAGGGCACGACGTGACCGCCGTGCCGTTGCATCTCGCCGCGGCCGCGGCCGCGGCACAGTCCAGTGCATCGAGTACGGCCGCGGCATCGAGCACGGGCGAGGCGGTGACGTTCTGGCTGCTCGCGGTGCTGTCGGTGCTCGCGGCACTTGGGATGATCGTGGCCCGTAAGGCCGTGCATTGCGCGATGCTGCTCGCGGTCGTGATGCTGTCGCTCGCCGTGCTCTACGCGACGCAGGGCGCGCCGTTCCTCGCCTTCGTCCAGGTGATCGTCTACACCGGTGCGGTGCTGATGCTCTTCCTGTTCGTGATGATGCTGATCGGCGTGAGCGCCTCCGACTCGCTCGTAGAGACGATCAAGGGCCAGCGGCTGGCGGCGGGGTTCGCGGGGATCGCCCTGGTCATCCTGCTACTAGCGACCGTCGGCCATGCCGTTCTCGGTGGCGTCACTCCGGTGGGTGCCGCTTACGGATCGGCGAACCTCACGTCCATTGCACGCTTGATCTTCACGAGGTACGTGTACGCATTCGAAGTAACGAGCGCCTTGCTGATCACAGCGGCGCTGGGCGCCATGGTGCTCGCTCACCGGGAGCGCACCACTCCCAAGCCGACTCAGCGAGACCTCGCCAAGAGTCGGCTGACCGGCGGCCACCCGGCACCGCTGCCAGGCCCCGGCACCTACGCGCGCCACAATGCCGTGGACCGGCCGGCTCTGCTGCCGGACGGCCGGGTGTCGGAATTGTCGGTGAGCCCGGTGGTCACCGGCCGCCGCAGCGGCGAGCTGGGCGAGGGT
Source organism: uncultured Actinomycetota bacterium (assembly GCA_963826515.1). GTDB lineage: Bacteria > Actinomycetota > Actinomycetes > Streptosporangiales > Streptosporangiaceae > DATFVJ01. The sequence goes on along the minus strand of CAWGXI010000016.1, from coordinate 479,188 downwards.
CCGATGCTCCCGGCTGGGCGCCCGGCAGGAGCGCGCTCTGCGACCGTGCCTGCGGAACTGCCCACGGCAACGGCTCCGACACAGGCAGGCCACGCGCACCACGACCAGGCCAGCCCGCCACCGGCCGGCGAGGACGGCGGGGACGGCGAGAGGGAGACGCGATGAGCCCGGCGCATTACATCGCGCTTTCCGCGATCCTGTTCGTCATTGGCGGCGTCGGCGTGCTGATCCGCCGCAATGCGATTGTCATCTTCATGTGCGTGGAGCTCATGCTCAACGCGGCGAATCTCGCGTTCGTCGCGTTTGCGCGGATGCATCACAACCTGGACGGCCAGGTCATTGCCTTCTTCGTGATGGTGGTGGCGGCGGCAGAGGTTGTGGTGGGACTAGCGATCCTGATGGCCATGTTCCGGACTCGCAGGTCCGCGTCGGTCGACGACGCCAACCTGCTTAAGTACTAAAGGGGGTCTCCCGTGGACCTGCGGCCTGCTGCGCGGCGCCCAGGACAGCCGCTGGCGGAGTTCTGCTCGCCTAACATAAATGGCGCAGCACACCAGTACGAGGGCGAGCCGCGGCCTTGCCAGCCGCTGCCTGCCGCTGCTTTCCTAGCGCTTCGCGCATGGCCGCTCGCGACGACCGAGGCCCACGGGAAACCCCCTAAGGAGAGGCAGTGAAAGGCTCGCTCGTCGCCGCTGCGCCGGTGGCTCCGCTGCCCGCGCATGGCGTCCAGTCGCTGGCCTGGCTGCTTCTGGTGTTCCCGGTGGCGGGCGCGGCGGTGCTGCTGCTGGCCGGGCGGCGAGCTGACCGCTGGGGGCACCTGCTCGGCTGCGCCACGGTGCTTGCCGCGTTCTGCTACGCGGTGTTCGCGTTCGTCGCGATGCTCGGCTACCCGGCGTCGCAGCGCAGCCGGGACCGGAACATCTATACCTGGATCTCCGTCGGCAGGTTCCATGTCAACCTGGGCCTGCTGCTCGACCCGCTGTCGATATGCTTCGTCCTGCTAATCACCGGAGTCGGGGCGCTGATCCTCATCTACTCGATCGGCTACATGGCGGGCGACCCGGACCGGCGGCGCTTCTTCGCGTACATGAACGTTTTCATCGCGGCGATGCTGCTGCTCGTGCTCGCCGACAACTACCTGGCGCTCTATGTCGGCTGGGAGGGCGTCGGCCTCGCCTCTTACCTGCTCATCGGGTTCTGGCAGTACAAGCCGACCGCGGCGACGGCGGCGAAGAAGGCGTTCGTGGCCAACCGGGTGGGTGACGCCGGCCTGACCCTGGCGATACTGCTGATGTTCGCGACCTTCGGCACTGTCTCGTTCAGCGGCGTGTTCGGCAGCGTCAGCGGGGCCAGCCAGGGTGTTACCACGGCACTTGGGCTGCTGTTGCTGCTCGGCGCGTGCGGCAAGTCCGCACAGCTTCCGCTGCAGTCGTGGCTGCTCGACGCGATGGAGGGCCCGACACCGGTGTCGGCCCTGATCCACGCGGCGACGATGGTGACCGCGGGCGTGTACCTGATCGTCCGCTCCAACCCGATCTACGCGCTTTCTGCGGACGCCCGGCTCGCGGTTACCGTGGTGGGGGCGGTCACGCTGCTCTTTGGCGCGATCATCGGGTGCGCCAAAGATGACATCAAGAAGGCCCTAGCCGGCTCCACTATGAGCCAGATCGGCTACATGTTCCTCGGCGCCGGGCTTGGCCCTGCCGGATACGCCTACGCAATCGCGTTGCTACTCGCCCACGGCTTCTTCAAGGCCTGCTTGTTCCTCGGCGCGGGCTCGGTGATGCACGGCATGAATGACGAGGTCAACATGCGCCGTTATGGGGCGCTCGCCCGCCTGATGCCGATTACCTTGGTCACCTTCGGCATCGGCTACCTCGCGATCATCGGCGTGCCGCCGCTCTCCGGCTTCTTCACCAAGGACGCGATTATTCAGACGGCCTTCGACAAGGGTGGCACGTCAGGGCTCATCCTTGGCGGCTCGGCGCTGCTCGGCGCGGGCATCACCGCCTTCTACATGACGCGGGTGATGTTCATGACCTTCGCCGGCAAACGCCGCTGGGATCATGACGTGCATCCGCACGAGTCGCCTCCGGTGATGACCTGGCCGATGATCGTGCTCGCGATCGGCTCGATCGTCGAAGGCTGGTTCCTGATCGTGAACAGCCGTCTGGCCGATTTCCTCGCCCCTGTCGTACCGCCGCCGCCGCGGCCCGACAAGATCATTTCTCCGTACGGGTTCGCCGCGATCGGCATGCTTGTGGCCGGGTTCCTGATCGCGTGGGCAATGTACGGGCGCCGTGAGGTACCGCGGACGGTGCCGGCGGGTCATTTCCCCACCGTCGCCGCGCGCAAGGACCTATATGGTGACGCCGTCAACGAGTCGGTCCTCATGCGGCCAGGCCAGTGGCTAACCCGGCTGTCCGTGTACTTCGACAACCGGGGCGTCGATGGCCTGGTCAACACGCTGGCCGCCGCGGTGGGTGGCACGTCAGGCCGGGTGCGCAGGATCCAGACCGGCTTTGTCCGCTCGTACGCACTGTCGATGTTCCTCGGCGCCGCGCTCTTCGTCGCCGCAATGCTCCTGGTGAGGCTTTAACAGCGATGAGAATCCTCTGTCGACCTTCCTCGGGGCCGACCGACCGCGAGGGAGGCAGATGACATGAGCACCTTTCCGTGGCTCACCGTCATGGGCGCAATCCCCCTGGTCGGCGCGCTGGTGATTGCTGCCATCCCCAACCCGGCCGGGATCGCCCAGGCTGACCGAGATGTGCGTGCGCTGCTAGCCAAATGGCTCGCACTGGTGTTCACGCTGGCAACGCTGGCCATCGGGATCGTCGTGGCTGTCCGCTTCAAGCCTGGCGGTCCGCAGTTCCAGTTCAACGAGATCTACAGCTGGATTCCGCAGTTCGGCGTGCATTACGCGGTCGGCGTCGACGGCATCGCGCTCGTCCTTGTCCTGATGTCCGTTGTGCTGATGCCGATCGTGGTACTCGCCTCGTGGAACGACGCTGACGGCGCCAAGCGCAGCGTGAAGACCTACTTCTCGCTGATGCTTGTGCTCGAGACGATGATCATCGGTGTCTTCGTGGCGACCGATGTCTTCCTCTTCTACGTCTTGTTCGAGGCCATGCTGATCCCGATGTACTTCATGATCGGGAGCTTCGGCGTCGGCCAGCGCCAGTACGCGGCGGTGAAGTTCCTGCTTTACAGCCTGCTCGGCGGCCTGCTGATGCTGGTGGCCGTCATCGCCCTCTATGTCTACTCCGCCCATGGCGGAGCCAAGGGTACGTTCCTGTTCACCGACCTCACCCACCTGACGCTGAGCCTGTTCGCGCAAAAGTGGCTCTTCCTCGGCTTCTTCGTCGCATTCGCGATAAAGGCGCCACTGTGGCCCTTTCACACCTGGCTCCCTGACGCGGCAACCGCCGCTCAGCCCGGCGCCGCGGTGCTGCTGGTCGGCGTGCTCGACAAGGTCGGCACGTTCGGCATGTTGCGCTACTGCCTCGAACTGTTCCCCGCGGGGGCGAGATACTTCATCCCGCTGGTGATCACGCTCGCGGTAATCGGCATCCTGTACGGAGCGATCGTCGCGATCGGGCAGACCGACATCAAGCGGCTGATCGCATACACGTCCGTGTCACACTTCGGGTTCATCGCCCTCGGCATCTTCGTGCTGACCACTCAAGGGCAGTCAGGCGCGACCCTTTACATGGTCAATCACGGGTTCGCCACCGGCGCGCTCTTCCTGATCGCAGGCTTCCTGATCACCCGGAGGGGATCGCAGCGGATCGCCGATTATGGCGGTGTGCAGAAGGTAGCACCGATTCTCGCCGGGCTCTTCCTTCTCGCTGGTCTCGCCACGCTGTCGCTGCCCGGACTGAGCACCTTCGTCAGTGAGTTCCTCGTGCTTGTCGGAACCTTCACCCGCTACAAGGTGCCTGCCGTATTCGCGACCCTGGGGATGATCCTCGCCGCGATCTACATCCTGTGGATGTACCAGCGCACGATGAACGGCCCCACCCGCGAGGAGGTCAAGGGGATGCCCGACCTCAAGTCCCGCGAGCTATGGGCGGTCGGCCCGCTGGTCGCTTTGATCATCGCGCTTGGTGTCTACCCGCAGCCGGTGCTCAACATCATCAATCCTGCCGTGAGGCACACCATGACGCAGGTCCATGCCACCGATCCGCCTCCGACGGTGAGCAAGCCGGCCGGGTCCGCGGCTGTGAAGGGAGCCACTCCGTGATCCTGACACTCGCGGCGGCCGCGCCGATCACGCCCCCGCGTATCGAGTACTTCCAACTGTCCCCGATGCTCGTGGTGTTCGGTGCCGCAGTGGCGGGAGTGCTCGTGGAGGCGTTTGCGCCACGCCGCATCCGCCGTTCAGTGCAATTGGCGGTTACCCTCGCCAGCCTTGCCGCCGCGTTTGTCCTCACGGTCATTATCGCGAGCTCGAGCAACCTGTTCGGAGGTCATAAGCCGGGGCACGTGGCAGCCATGGGCGCGGTCGCTGTCGACCGGCCGACCCTGTTCATCCAGGGCACGATCATCATTCTTGCGCTGGTCAGCGCGCTGCTTGTCGGGGAGGGTTCACACGACGCGGGCGCGTTCGCTGCGCAGGCGGCCGCGATCCCTGGTAGCCCGGAAGAGCGCGAAGGGCTGCTCGAGGGGATCTCGCACACCGAGGTGTATCCGCTGATGCTCTTCGCTGTCGGTGGCATGCTGCTGTTCCCCGCGGCGAATGACCTGCTCACCATGTTCGTCGCGCTCGAGGTACTGTCGCTGCCCCTGTACCTGCTGTGCGGGCTGGCACGGCGGCGAAGGCTCCTGTCCCAGGAGTCCGCGGTCAAGTACTTCCTGCTCGGCGCCTTCTCGTCCGCGTTCTTTCTCTACGGGATCGCCCTGCTGTACGGGTTCGCCGGCTCGGTCGGGCTGTCCGACATCGCGACCGCGGCGGCCTCGAACACCTCCAACACCACGCTGCTCGCGGGCGGGATCGCCCTGCTCAGCCTGGGTCTTCTCTTCAAGATCGGAGCCGTGCCCTTCCAGGCATGGAAGCCGGACGTGTACCAGGGCGCGCCCACTCCGATCACCGCGCTGATGGCCTCGTGCACGGTGGTGGCCGCGTTCGGCGCCGTGCTGCGCGTGTTCTACGTCGCCTTCGGCACGCTGACCTGGGACTGGCGTCCGATCTTGTGGATAGTAGCCATCCTCACGATGATCCTGGGCGCGGTGATCGCGATCACTCAGACGGATGTGAAGCGGTTGCTCGCCTACTCGTCGATTGCGCACGTGGGCTTCATCCTCACCGGTGTGATCGCCGCCACCACGGCGGGACTGTCCGCCTGCCTGTTCTATCTCGCGGTTTACGGGTTCACCACGATCGGGGCGTTCGCCGTGGTGACGCTGGTCCGCGACACGACAGGCGAGGCGGTCCACTTGTCCCGCTGGGCGGGTCTCGGCAAGCGATCCCCCATGGTGGCCGGGATCTTCGCGTTCTTCCTGCTCGCCTTCGCCGGTATTCCGCTCACGAGCGGGTTCACCGGCAAGTTCGCGGTCTTCCAGGCGGCGATCGCGGGAGGAGCGACACCTCTCGTCATCGTCGGCGTGCTGAGCAGCGCGGTCGCCGCGTTCTTCTACGTCCGCGTGATCGTGCTGATGTTCTTCTCAGCACCCGTGGTTGACGGCCCCGTAGTGGTCGTCCCAAGTGCCTTGACAGCAAGCGCGGTCGGGATCGGGGTGCTGGCGACACTGGTATTCGGAGTGGCGCCCGAGCCGCTGCTCAACCTGGCGAATCATGCCGCCAGCCAGTTGTTCGTCCGCTGAGCACAGCTAAGGCGTGTGTCGTAGATCTCGGTGGATTCGGGCGGCGATCGGCAAGACAGTGCATATGCCGCCACCGGTAGAGCTCGCGGGCGGCGTAGCGCTCCCGAGCAGCGGATGATCTCCTTGGTGGACATCGTGTGCCCGTCTGCTCCGGCGGCAGTGACACACGATGGGCCATCGTGTGTCAATCCAATCCTGACGCCCAATGGGCCATGGTGTCATCGGCCGTGGGCGATCTTGACGCAGGTAAGGGACATGCCGGACTCGGCGGTGGCTCGCCCGACGTACGCGCCCTGCCTCGGCTGAGGCGCCCGTGGCCCGCGCGCTACCCGCGTCAGCGCAAGCGGCCGCCCGGCCTTTCCCCCGGGGGGCCGGGCGGCCGGGGGGCCGGGGGGCCGGGAATGCGCACTAGCACTTCAACCTTGAGAATGATGTGTTGGGGTAGCGCGGACGACTGGGTTCCAGCCCAACTGTCCACGCGGCATCTGACAGCACGCATAGATAACTGGGAGCCTGCGTGATCACTGCTTTCCCTGCGGACCTTCGCGAGGGCGCGCTCGCCGGCGAGGTCCTGAGCGGGCTCGAGCAGGTTGAGGCGGCGCTGCAGGGTGTCGCCTGCAGCGTCGACGGCGTTCTTGCCGATGCCGCACGGCACCTGATCGACGCTGGTGGCAAGCGATTTCGCGCCACCCTCGTGCTGCTGTCCGCGCAGTTCGGTGATGCCACCGCACCGAAGGTCGTCCCTGCGGCGGCGGCGATCGAACTGACGCACCTCGCCACGCTGTACCACGACGATGTCATGGACGAGGCGGTTATGCGCCGCGGTCATCCGTCGGCCAATTCGCGCTGGGGTAACATGGTGGCGATTCTCACCGGCGACTTCTTGTTCGCCTGTGCGTCGCGGATCCTGGCGGATCTCGGTAGCGACGCCATCAGAATTCAGGCCGAGACCTTCACCCGTCTGGTCAATGGCCAGGTCGCGGAGACGGTCGGCCCGCGCCCAGGCGAGGATCCGCTCGAGCACTACCTGTGCGTGGTGGCGGACAAGACCGCCTCGCTGATCGCGACGGCTGGCCGCTTTGGCGCCATGTTCGGCGGGGCGCCGCCCGCCGTAGTGCGCCACACCGAGGCCGCGTGCGACGCGCTCGGCATGGCTTTCCAGTTGTCGGACGACATTCTCGACGTGGCGAGCGAGTCGGTGGAGTCAGGGAAGACACCCGGAACCGACCTGCGCGAGGGCGTGCGAACGCTCCCGGTACTGCACGCCCTGCGTTCGGCAAACCCCGATGGTAACCGGCTGCGTGAGCTGCTCACCGACGCTGACCTGACCGATCCACGACTGCATGCCGAGGCGCTAGGCCTGCTTCGTGCGCATCCGGCGATGACCGTCGCGCGAGCGGACCTGCGCCGGTGGGCAGACAAGGCCCGCAAGCAGGTACTCGCGCTGCCTGATGTTCCAGCGCGGACCGCGTTCGAATCGCTCTGCGACTACGTGGTCGAGCGAACGGGGTGACACCGGCCGGGCATTCGCCGGCCGGTAGGGAGTGACACCGGGCCGGACACTCGCCGGCCCGTAAGAAGGAGAGATGCAAAGTGAGCTTGTTCGGATCTCGCAAGGGCCGGCTCGTGACGCCAGACGAGGCGCTAAAGGGGCGGCCTGACGCGATGCGCGTGCCCGCCGCACACGAGGTGCTCGGCGGGCCGTTGGCACCGCCTTACCCGAAGGGGACCCAGGTCGCGGACTTCGCGCTCGGCTGTTTCTGGGGCGCGGAGCGGGTTTTCTGGCAGGCACCGGGCGTGGTGACCACCGCGGTGGGTTATGCGGGCGGGTACACGCCGAACCCCACCTACGAGGAGGTGTGCAGCGGCCGGACCGGGCACGCCGAGGCGGTCAGGGTGGTGTTCGACCCGTCGAGGACTAGCTACCAGGACCTCCTCAAGCTGTTCTGGGAGTCGCACGATCCTACTCAGGGGATGCGGCAGGGCAACGATGCCGGTACGCAGTACCGTTCGGTGATCTTCTACGCGTCGCCCGAGCAGAAGGCGGCCGCGGAGGAGTCGCGAGAGGCCTTCCAGCGCGCGCTGGCTGCAGCCGGCCACGGCGAGATCACCACCGAAATCGTCCCGGCCGGTGAGTTCTACTTCGCCGAGGACTACCACCAGCAGTACCTTTCAAGCAATAAAAACCCGTACGGCTACTGCCCTGACCACGGCACGGGCGTGTCTTGCCCGGTAGGTGTGGTGCGCGCTGACGGCTGATGCCGCAGGCAGCGAAGGTGCTGTTCCCTGGCGCTGCCGGCGACAGGCTAGGCCATCCAGTCGCTGGTGGTCCTCGGCGGCCCTGATGGTGAGGATGCGCCGGGTGGCACGCTATTCGTCCTCCGGAGACCGATCGCCCGGGACTGATACTCGCGAGTAGCGCGGGCCACCCGCTGCGTCCGATACCGTGCGTACGGCGGTTAGTTAGCGGCCGGGTGATATACATCATGGCCAGCGCAGCGATCGTGCCTGAGCCAACGCTTGAGGCGCTGCGCGACGCAGAGGACGCTGTCGACTGTCCGTGCCTACAGGCACACTCCAGACGTACCTGAACGGTCGGAGCGGACTCGATGACGGAATCCCTCGGAATGAAATCGCCCGAGAGCTGGCAAGGCTGGTGGCTGATCGCCGGCTTTCATGGCGAGCCGGTGCTGCGGCATGACGCGTTGCCGGATGATGTGCAGCCTGGCGGCCGGATCTACTTGCTCACCTGCACAACGAGCGCCCGCATGCTGGACAAGATCATGCAGGTTGCGAGCATGCGAGTAACGTTCAACGCCGGTGACCAGCCTCTATTGGGGCTGATAGCGTGATAGCGGCGTTCAAAGACATCTTTTTCCCGCAGATCAACCTGTGCACAGAGGGGGAATCGAAGCGCATTACTAAAAGGCAGGTCCGCGAGCTAGTGGACTACTGTTTGAGCGACGATAGTCAAGGGCCGTTGCGCTGTCGCACGCACTGGGACTGGTGGCCGCCTGGTTGACAGCGGTCCGGGCGCACATTTGTGCGGGCGACCGCGGCGGTGCGGTAGAAGTGGCTGCCGAGCGGCTACGTCAGGCGACGGCGGGGGTGGCGAGCGGCACCGGCGTTCCCTCTGGTGGGTTGCCGTAGTGATCCCAGATCCGGTTCAGCTCGTACTGGTAGTACAGCGTTTCCAGGTGGAAGACGAACGTCAGCACGAGGCCGAGTATCGCGCTACAGGTGGGTTCGAGGCCAGCGGCCCGCTGCATTCTCGCGATCCGCTCGCCGGTCCGGTAGATCGAGATGAACGGCGGGACGATGATGATCCATCCGATCAGCACGGCGAGCAGCGAGACCATGGGTTCGACCTCGATTCGCGAATCGAAGTCCCGTGCTTCCCTGTTCACCTTGTAATACCAGACGAAGAAATAGATGCCGAGCGTGATCAGCTGCCACACAAACCACACGAGGAAGATGTTCCTGGTCTTTCCCGCACGGCCTTCCATTTTTCCCCCAGACTAGACGGACCGCGGACCGGCCTGCAACGCCGCGGTTCCCGATCTGTACTGAACGATCGTAACAAGATCGTATTTGCGGAAGGAGCGCTGCATCCATGGCGGGAATCAGGGTCGTCACGTTCGACTGCTACGGCACGCTTGTCGACTGGGAGGGGGGAGCCGCGTCGTTTCTCTATCAACTCGCCCTTCGCAACGCCTATCAAGCCGAGCCCTCGGCCACCGTGCAGCCCTCGGCCGCCGCGCAGCCCTCGGCGGCGGGCATGCGCGCCCGCTGGGAGCGGATCCAGTTTGGCCTGATCGCGGGCGCGTACCGGCCCTACAAAGAAATCCTCGCGAACAGCCTTGCGGTACTGGCCGCCGAGCAAGGCTGGCCAGTCACGGAGGCGGACAAGGAAGCGTTCGTCAATTCGATGCGCAGCTGGCAGCCGTTTCCTGACACCCGCCCCGCCATGGCGGCCGCACGGGCCCGCGGCGCTCAACTGGTGATCATCTCGAACACCGACCGCGACATCATCGCGCACACACTCAGGCATCTAGAGGTGCCGTTCGACGCGGTGATCACAGCGGAGGACTGCCATGCGTACAAGCCTGATCCGGCGGTGTTCCGCCAGGCGGTCGAGGTGATCGGCACACCGCCGGACCGGATCTTGCACGTGGCGTTCGGGTTCGAGTACGACAACGGGCCAGCCAAGGCGGTGGGGATGCGGACCGCCTGGGTGAACCGGTCCGCCCGCGCGCGCCCGCCTGGCGCGGCGCCCGATCTCGAATGGCGCGACCTGTGGCCGCTGCCGGAGGAATTTGGTTAGGCAAACCAGTCAGCCGAACGGCTGCCGCGCCGATATCCGCTCCGCGGTCCTGCCCAGGCGGGATCCTGACCGGGGGTGCTAGCCGGGATCGTTGCTGTGGAGATCGGTGTGGCGGGAAGGCGGCAGTCGCCTGCGAGGAAACTGCCACAGTGATCTCCACACGACCAGGGCCCGGCCGTGCTGGCACTCAGTCGAAGACGCCGCCGCGGCCTGCGCCGCGGCGGAAGCGTTCAACGCCGGACAGCCCAGTTTTCCCGATCGTTTCCACCCCACGCCCGAACTCGTTCCCCAGCGCCGTGGGCTCGTCGAGCGTCAGCCCCTCAAGCGCGGCGATCCGGTCGCTGCGCAGGCACTCGGGTGGGAACGCCGAGATCTCCGAAGCGAGTTGCTCGGCGGCCGCCCGCGCCTGCCCGACCGGCACAACCCGGTTGACCAAGCCCATTTGCAGCGCCTCTGCGGCCTCGACCGGCCGCCCGGTCAAGATGAGGTCAAGCGCGCGCCCGAGTCCCACGATCCGCGGCAGCCTGACGGTTCCCCCGTCGATCAGCGGCACTCCCCAGCGGCGGCAGAACACCCCGAGAACCGCGCCCTCCTCGGCGACCCGCAAATCGCACCAGAGTGCGAGTTCAAGGCCGCCCGCCACGGCGTGACCGGCAATGGCCGCGATCACGGGCTTGGACAGCCGCAGCCGGGAGGGCCCCATCGGCGCGTCGCCATCAGGTGCCACCCGGTTGCTCGCCGGGCCGCCCATTGCCGTCAGGTCGGCGCCGGCGCAGAACGTGCCGCCGGCGCCGTAAAGCACAGCGGCGCGCGCGGCCGGGTCGGCGTCGAAGGCCCGCATCGCGTCGGCGAGCGCCATCGCCGTCGGGCCGTCGACGGCGTTCCGCACCTCCGGCCGGTCCAGAATGATCGTTGTTATTCCATCGCGGCGCTCGGCCCGTACCGCCATGTCCACCCCTATGGTGCGTCGCTGGTGGGCCGCCGTGCTTTGCGGCGCAATCGCAATGCTGTGGCACCGCGATTCCCGGTGCTGGGGCCCGCCCCAGTGCTGTGCCCCAGTGCTGTGCCCCAGTGCTGTGCCCCAGTGCTGTGCCCCAGTGCTGTGCCCCAGTGCTGTGCCCCAGTGCTGTGCCGCCCCAGTGCTGTGCCGCGGCGGTGCTGGCCGCCGCGGTGCCGTGCGGCTGAGGTGTCGGCGCTTGGCGCATGCGGAGGCTGCGGTCGGCCGGCAGCGGTCAGCCGATCTGCCACGTGTCGCCGCTGGCTAGCAGCGCGCCCAGGTCACCGATGCCCTGACCAGCCTTGGCCGTCTCGATCTGCGTTGCCATCAGCGCGTCGTAGCTGGGACGTTCCACCTTGCGGAAGACGCCGATCGGCGTGTGCAAGAAGCTCTCGGAGTCAAGTCGCGACAGAGCGAACGCGTATGACGGGTCGTCGCGCTGCACATCGTGCACGAGGGTGCCGCGGCTGGTGGGGCCTTGGCTGGGCGGGTCGTCCGGGGCTGCCGAGTCGGGCACCTTCACGACCTCGAGTGAACCCTGGGCGCTGAACCGCAGGCCCTTAGTGCGTCCGGCCCCGAATCGCACCGGCTCCCCGTGCTCGAGCCGGATCAGCCGGTCGTCGCGGGACGCAGGTTCCTTCAGCGGCGCGAACGCGGCGTCGTTGAAGATCGGGCAGTTCTGGTAGATCTCGATGAACGCCGCGCCCTCATGATCAGCCGCAGCGCGCAGTACCCCGGTGAGGTGCTTGCGGTCGGAGTCGATGCTGCGGGCGACGAATGTGGCGTCGGCTCCAAGAGCGAGCGACACCGGGTTGAAGGGTGCGTCAAGGGACCCGAACGGCGTCGACTTGGTTATCTTGCCCTGTTCGGAGGTGGGCGAGTACTGGCCCTTGGTCAGGCCGTAGATACGGTTGTTGAACAGCAGGATCTTGATGTTCACGTTGCGCCGCAGCGCGTGGATGAGGTGGTTGCCGCCGATGGACAAGCCGTCGCCGTCGCCGGTGATGACCCAGACGGACAGGTCGGGGCGCGAGGTGGCGAGCCCGGTCGCGATCGCCGGAGCCCGGCCGTGAATCGAGTGGAACCCGTAGGTGTCCATGTAGTGCGGAAACCGGGACGAGCACCCGATGCCTGAGATGACGACGACGTTCTCGCGCGGCACGTCGAGTTCCGGCATGAAGGCCTGAAACGCGGCGAGGATCGCGTAGTCGCCGCAGCCAGGGCACCAGCGGACATCCTGATCGGTCTTGAAGTCCTTGCCGGCCAGTTTCTCCGCTGACCGTGGCACCAGCCGTAGCGACGCCGGACGCTGGTCTTGCTCGGCCTCAGACATGGCTGATCACATCCTGAATAACGTTGACAAGATCGGCCGCATGGAACGGCTGCCCGCGGACCCGGTTATAAGGGATCACATCGACGAGACACAGCCCGCGAAGCAGGAGCGCGAGCTGCCCAAGGTTGATCTCGGGTACCAGCACCCTCTCGTACCGGGTGAGCACGTCGGCAAGGTTGGCGGGGAACGGTGACAGGTGGCGCAGATGGGCCTGGCCAACCTTGCCGCCCGCGAGCCGAACCCGGCGGACTGCCGCACCGATCGAGCCGTAGGTCGAGCCCCAGCCGAGGACAAGGACGCGCGCATCCTCGCCCGGGTCGTCCACCTCGACCGGGGGGATGTCGTGCGCGATCCCGTCGATCTTGGCCTGGCGGAGCCGCACCATCCGTTCATGGTTGTCCGCGTCGTACGAGATGTTGCCGCTGCCGTTGGCGCGTTCGATGCCGCTTATCCGGTGCTCAAGGCCCGCAGTGCCAGGTATCGCCCAGGGCCTCGCGAGTGTCCGGGGGTCACGCCGGTACGGCTGGAACGGCGCTTCGCCGGGTTTCGCGAACGCCACCCGCAGATCGGGCAGCCCGGCGACGTCGGGCAGCCGCCACGGCTCTGATCCGTTCGCGAGGTAGCCGTCGGAGAGCAGGATCACGGGGGTGCGGTACTTCAGCGCGATCCGCGTCGCCTCGATCGCCGTGTCGAAGCAGTCGGCGGGCGTGGCGGGGGCGATGACCGGCAGCGGGCACTCACCGGTGCGCCCGAAGAGCGCCTGCAGCAGATCGGCCTGCTCGGTCTTGGTCGGCATGCCCGTTGACGGGCCGGCCCGCTGGACGTCGCAGATCACCAGCGGTAGTTCAACCGCGGCCGCAAGGCTGATGGTCTCGCCCTTGAGGGTCATGCCAGGCCCGGAGGTGGTCGTGACGCCGAGCGCACCACCGAACGCGGCACCGAGGGCCGCCCCGATCCCCGCTATCTCGTCTTCAGCCTGAAACGTCCGGATGCCGAACGGCTTACGCTTGGCAAGTTCATGCAGGATCTCGGACGCCGGCGTGATCGGGTACGAGCCGAGGAAGAGCGGGAGCCGGGACAGCTGCGATGCGGCAATCAGGCCATAGGCGAGCGCGGTGTTCCCTGTGATGTTCCTGTACGTGCCTGGTGGCAGCGTCGCGGGCATTACCTCGTACTGAACCGAGAAGGCCTCGGTCGTCTCGCCGAAGTTCCAGCCGGCCTGGAAGGCCGCCACGTTCGCCTTCATGATCTCGGGATGGCGGGCGAACTTGGCCTGCAGGAAGTCCAGGGTGCCTTCGACCGGCCGGGCGTAAAGCCAGGAAAGCAGCCCGAGTGCGAACATGTTCTTCGCGCGCTCGGCGGCCTTCTTGCTGATCTCGTGCCCTTCGAGTGCCTTTACCGTCATCGAGGTGAGCGGCAGGGCGTGCACCTGGTACGCGTCGAGCGAACCGTCCTCGACAGGGTTCACCTCGTAGCCGACCTTCGCCAGATTACGGCGGGTGAATTCATCGGTGTTGACGATCACGTCAGCGCCTCGTGGCAGATCATCCAGATTGGCCTTCAGCGCTGCCGGGTTCATCGCCACCAGCACGTCAGGCGCGTCGCCTGGCGTGAGGATGTCGTGGTCCGCGAAGTGGACCTGGAAACTGGACACTCCGGGAAGTGTGCCGGCTGGTGCCCGGATCTCCGCGGGGTAGTTCGGCAGCGTCGAAAGATCGTTGCCGAACGTCGCGGTCTCCTGAGTAAACCGGTCCCCGGTTAGCTGCATGCCATCGCCGGAATCGCCGGCGAATCGGATAATGACACGGTCGAGTTGCTGGACCTGTTTGGTCACAGTCCGGAGACCTCCTCCACGCGCCAGGGCCAACCCGCCGCGGCGGGGTGTCGAAGGTATCGGCCGCCGGAGCATACGGCAGCGGATAGCTTGTGGCGCAGCCCCTTGTCCGGAGCGCGAGTTAGGCTTACCTAGTCATCTTACGATGCGCGGCGCCGCATAAGTTCACGCCGCACCGCGATGGATGCCATTGTGACGAATCTCGCACTGCTGGATGTGCAATGCGCGCGGAAGGCCGCTTTGTGGCACGATCGTGCCGCGACGTGGCCTCCCGATAAACAAGACGCAGCGACGGCGCGGATGGTTGACTGGCGGCAGTCACGGGCGTCACCTTGATCGTGCCGCCGCCTCGCCCTCGGTCGTCGCGAAGCAAGCGCAAAAGATCTTTTGCGGTACCCCTGCGCCTGCCGGTCTACCCTGGAAGGGTGCATGGCTCCGATCTGCCTGGCTCCGGCGGCGTGCTTGAACCCGCGCGGTACGAGCTTGACTGGGGTCGCAGATACTCGCTCTGGGTGTTTAATCTCGGGCTGGCATGCTGCGCTGTCGAGTTTGTCGCGGCGTCCGTGCGCGAGCGCGACCTCGCAAGGCTCGGCGTCAATCCTTTCGCGCCGCAGCCGCGGCGGGCGGACGTCCTTGTCGTCGCGGGCACGGTCACCGACAAGATGGCACCCGTGGTGCTGCGGGCCTATCAGCAGATGACGCTGCCCCGATACGTGATCTCATACGGCGCCTGCGCGAACAGCGGCGGGCCGTACTGGGATTCGTACTGCGTAACCAAGGGCGCGGATCAGCTCATCCCGGTGGATGTTTACGTACCAGGCTGCCCTCCCCGGCCTGAGGCGCTGCTGCACGGTTTCGCCCGGCTGCACGAGAAGATCGGAGCAATGAGCGGCGCGCCTGCCCAGGCAGGCGAAGCGAGATCATTGGCCAGCCCGGATGCGGGCGCGGATGCCGCGGCCAGCGAGGAGATCCAGCGCGGCAAGGGACAGATGCCGTGACGGGCCGCCCGGAGATGCCATGACGGGCGAGGAGCTTGCCCGCCTGATAACGGCTCGGTTTGGCCCCGGTGCGGTCAGCGACATCACAGACGCCAGCGACCTCGTCGGCGTCAGTGCAGCCGGCGTCAGTGCATCCGACGGTTACCCTGCGGCCCACAGCGATACTGCGGTCCACGCTGACATTGCGGCCCGCGGTGATACTGCGGCCCGCGGTGATACTGCGGCCCGCGGTGACCATGGGGCCCGCAGCGACCATGGGGCCCACGGTGCCACTGCGGCCCACGGCGATACTGCGGCCCACGGCGATACTGCGGCCCACCGCGATAGTGCGGCCCACCGCGATACTGCGGCCCACGGTGTCACGGTGACCGTCGACGTGCCGCCGCGACGGTGGATCGAGGCGCTCACCTTCGCCCGCGACGAACTCGGCTGCGACTTCTTCGACTGGTTGTCGGCAATCGACGAACTCACGGACGGCTTCGCGGTCGTCGTCCACATCTACGCGCTGGCGGGCCGGCATCACCTCCTCGCCAGGACCCGGATCGGCAGGGACGGGCCGCACCTGGCAACTGCGACAACGGTCTACCGCGGTGCGGCCTGGCACGAGCGCGAGACGGCGGAGATGTTCGGCGTGGTGTTCGACGGTCATCCAGATCCGTCTCCGCTGCTGCTTCCCGACGGCTTCGAGGGGCATCCGCTACGCAAGGATTTCGTGCTTGCCGCCCGGGTCGCCAAACCCTGGCCGGGCGGCAAGGAGCCGGGCGACCCGGCCGGGGGTGCGCCGGCGCGGCGGCGGCTGCGCCCCCCGGGCGTGCCACTTGACTGGGGTGACGCCGCCGGGGCGCAGGGCGGTTCGGCCCAGGATGATCCGGATGGCCCCGCGAGGAGTGACGGCGGTTCCGCCGGGGTGGAGGCCGATCCTGCGAGGAGCGACGCGCGGCGTAGAGGCCGATCCCGCGACGAGTGACGGCGGTTCCGCCGAGGGGCATGGCGGTTCCGCCACGCCGGCGGGATCTGCCGAGTGACCATGGACCTGCCGCCTAGAAGCCGCGGCGTGATCGCGCTTCTCGAGGAGAACTGCACGGTATGCATGCTGTGCGCGCGTGAGTGCCCGGACTGGTGCATCTACATCGACTCGCATACAGAAACCTCGCAAGCCCCTGGCTCCGCTAGTTCCGGCGCTGCCAGAGCCGGGCGGCCACGGGCCCGTAACGTGCTTGACCGATTCGCGATCGACTTCTCGCTCTGCATGTACTGCGGGATCTGCATCGAGGTGTGCCCGTTCGACGCGCTGTTCTGGTCGCCGGAATCCGAGTACGCGGAGTTCGACATCCGCGACCTGACCCACGAGCGGGACCGCCTGCGCGGCTGGCTGCCCTCGGTTCCGCCGCCGCCGTCCGACGACCCGGCCGCGCCGGTGCCGAAGGAGGTGGCGGCGGCGGAGCGTGCCGCGCGGCGGTAGCCGGTTCCTGCTATCCACGCCGACGCTACCGATGATCAAGCAGGGTTCCATGCTCCCGGTAGGTTTGTTGACGTATCCGCAACAGAGTCACCCCGGCGGACCGGACCCACCCCACCGGGCGGGCAGCACCAATCCTGACATTGAGATCATGAGATTGGCGCGGACGCGGCCCATGTTCGTCACATCCTCCCCGGATCAGGCAGCAAGGCACGCACATCCAGCGACTGATTGGTAACCGCGCGCATTCCCGGCGGCCGCGCCACGCGGCAGCTGTCGGACCGGGCCGGTACTGGGCAACCCCGGGATCTCACGCAGACCCGCGGCTGGTTCGCGCCGCGGCAGCCGTTAAGACCGTATTGCCCCGGGGGCGACCCCCCGGGATCCCCCGGCAGACTGTAGCGGCCGGCTCACTGCTGGATGAGAATCCGCCGATCCACGTATCAGGATATGCCTTGTCTTGCCCGGGCATACCCGTGCGCAACCGTCGCGGGAACGTTTCTGCAGGCCGACAGTTGTCTTAATAGTAGGGACGGAGGCGCGGGTGCACGGCAACCAGCTCAGGACATGGGCGCTGATGGCGGCGCTGTCTGGCCTGATCCTGCTGGCTGGGGCCGTGGCAGGCGGTGGGCCTGGGCTCGCCATCGCGCTTGTGCTCACAGCTGCGATGAACGGGACGGTGTATTTCCTGAGCGACCGGATCGCGCTGACCGCGATGCGAGCGCGGCCGGTCAGCGAGGTCGAGCGCCCCCAGCTTTACAAGATTGTGCGCGAGCTCTCCACATCGGCGCGGCAGCCCATGCCCCAGCTCTACGTGTCGCCGGCGATGCAGCCGAACGCCTTCGCGACTGGCCGCAGCCCGCGCACGGCGGCGATCTGCTGCACCGAAGGCGTTCTCCGGTTGCTCGACGCGCGCGAGTTGCGCGGCGTGCTTGGGCACGAGCTGTCGCACATCTACAACCGCGATGTGCTCATCTCGTCCGTGGCTGCCGCGCTCGCGACGGCGATTACGTTCGTGGCGGGCCTAGCGTGGCTGATTCCGCTGCGATCTGACGACGACGACGGCACCGGAATGTTCGGGCTGCTGCTCATGCTCGTCCTGGGGCCGATCGCGGCGTCGATCATCCAGGTGTCGATCAGCCGGGCGCGTGAGTACCAGGCCGATGCTGCCGGCGCGATACTGACTGGTGACCCGCTCGCGCTCGCCAGCGCGCTGCGCAAGATCGACGTGGGTGTCGCCGACATGCCTTTTCCTGCCAGCGGGCAACTCGCGTCAGTGGGTCACCTCATGGTTGCCTATCCATTCCGCGGCGACGGGCTTGGCCGGCTGTTCTCGACTCACCCCTCCACTGCTGAACGGGTCATGCGGCTCGAGGCAATGGCCGGCTACCCGCGCTGATCCTGCAGGATCGCGCCGCCGGGTAGGCGTTTGAGGCGCGGCCTCGCCTGCGGCTTACACCAGCACCACCCACTGCGGTCGCGCACCGTCACCTTGGTTGGGCGCACAAGCCCTGATCCAGTTAGCCGGGAGATCATCGAGACGGCGGCATGGCACTGAAATGGCACCGAGAGCCGATGGCTGCGGCTGCCATGCGGGCAGTGCCTCGGGCCGCCAGCGTGCGCCGGGCCGGTTACGCAGACGCGGTGATGTGGGTCACTGTCGCCG
Organism: uncultured Actinomycetota bacterium; assembly: GCA_963826515.1. GTDB lineage: Bacteria > Actinomycetota > Actinomycetes > Streptosporangiales > Streptosporangiaceae > DATFVJ01. Next base: position 460,751 of record CAWGXI010000016.1, on the reverse strand, counting down.
TGGTCTTCGCTGCTTACACCGCGCTTTCGGTGTCTTAGGTACGTGCGATGTGACCCTGCCTCATGGGACCTGGGGATCTTCACCGAGGCCGTGAAACAGTATGGCCATTTCCACTTGCCCGTCGTGGCCATCAGAGGCGCTGGGTTCGACCTGCTCGGTGACCACTTTCACCCGGCAGTCGCGGTGCCCGGCCCTGTCTTCCGCCTGTTCCCATCGCCGGTCACCTTGCTGGTAATCCAGGCGCTCCTGACTGCGGTATCTGTTGTCCCGATCACGCGGGCCGGTGTGGAACTCGTCGGTCGCACGCGGGCCGGGTGATCGGCGCCGCGTACGGGTTCTCGTGGGGGCCTGGCCTCGCTGAACTGGTAAGACTTCCACGAGGTCGCCCTCGCCGTGCCGCTGCTCGCCTTCTTGTTGTCCGCCTGGTTCGGCGCAGGACGACAGCGGCCTGCATATGGGCGCTTCCGCTTGTGTTCGTTAAGGAGGATCAGGGGCTCACCGTCGCGGCGATTGGCCTGGTGCTGGTTCTGGCCTATCGGGCCGGGCTTGCCGGGGCGCTGCTCGCGCCTCTGGGGAGCCGGGTGGTGGCTGCCGGCGATCTATGTGATCGTCCCGCATTTCAACGCTTCTCATCGCTACCCGTACTGGGACAAGGGCGCGCACCTCACCGCCATCGCCGGGCACGTCACCGCCATCGCCAGGCACCTCACCGCCGGTCCTGCGGTAAAGATCCACCCTGGTGCTGATCCTTCTGCCGACGGCATTCGCCGCGCTTCGTTCCCCGATCGCCATCGTGGCGGTCCCGGGATTGCTGCCGCGATTTGTTTCCGCGGACACGTCGTACTGGGGACCGGCGGGAACTACAACGCCACCGTCATGCCTGTGGTGTTCGCGGCTGCTATCGATGGGCTTGCCCGGCTACGCGCTTCGAGGCATGCTCGGGCTTTCGGGCAGGCCCGGGTGGCCGGGAGCGCTGGGTCTTTCGAGGGGGCTGGGTTTCTCGAGGGGACTGAGCCTTCCGGGAAGAGTGGGGCTTACGGGAAGAGTGGGGCTTACGGGAAGAGTGGGGCTTACGGGGATGCTGGGGCTTGCGGGGAGACTGGGTTTTCGGGGGGGCTGGGGTTTCCGGGAAGGCTCGTGCCTGGCCAGTAAGCGCAGCGCTCGAGCGCTACGCGCTGGCGATGATGGCGATAGCGGCGGTCGCGCTCGCGTTCCAGTTCCCGCTGCTCCGGTCGAAGCATCCCGGCGTGACGTAGTCGTGTCCAAGGATGACGGCGTATGGCTGCTGCACAGGAACGGTGGTCCAGCTTCGTAAGCCTGGGGCGTCGATAGCCTTGGGGGTAAGCGCAGGGCTAGCGGTAGTTCACGTACTGCAGGGCGAAGTCGAGCTCCTTGGCCTTGAGCAGCGCGATAATGGTCTGCAGATCATCCTTCTTCTTCGAGGACACGCGAAGTTCCTCGCCTTGCACCTGGGCGCGGACACCCTTAGGCCCTTCATCTCGGATGATCTTGGCTAGCTTCTTGGAATTCTCCTGCGAGATGCCCTGTTTGAGCTCAATGCTGAGCCGGTATTCCTTGCCCGTGAGCTTAGGCTCGCCCGCGTCGAGCACCTTGAGGGACACACCACGCCGGATCAGCTTGTCCTTGAAAACATCCACAGCTGCCTCGGCGCGTTCCTCGCTGTTGGCACGAATCTCCACCCCGCTGTCGCCGGACCAAGCGATGGACGCACCCACCCCGCGGAAGTCGAATCTGGTGCCGATCTCCTTCGCTGCCTGGTTCAGGGCGTTGTCGACCTCTTGGCGGTCGAACTTGCTGACGATGTCAAAGCTGGACTCGGAGGATGCCACGAGTTCAGGTTAGACGTATGTCCGCCCGCTATCACGCTGGTCCGCCGATGAGTGGCGTTCGCGTTCGGTGAGGTGGCGCGTTGGGATGCCGCCCAGCCGAGACGACCGCGCCCGGCGATCTCACGCAAACTGGCGCTGGTGTGCGGTAGCCGGTGGCAACCGATGTGATGGACGCGCCGCAGTCCGCTATCCTTCACTGTGCCGCTGATCAGGCGGCGCACGGCAGGTTGCCCGAGCGGCCAAAGGGAGCGGTCTGTAAAACCGTCGGCTCAGCCTACGTTGGTTCGAACCCAACACCTGCCACCACCTGGGCAAACGGCCCCTGACCAGTGATTTTACGGTCGGGGGTCTGTCTCGTTGGTGTCCGGGTATGTGCGGCTGGATCCGGTGTTCGGCGGCTGTTCGCGGTTGAGTGGTGGTTGAGTATCGCGGCCCGCCTCGGCTTCCTCGATGCGCTGTAGCGCCGTCTGCTCCGAGCCGACGAGGCATTTGGCGTACACGCGCAGGAGGACGGCGACGCTGTTGCCCGCCCATTCGGCGACCTGGGCGGGCGCGACGCCCGCGTTCAGCCACGTGGACAGGCGGGCGTGCCGGAGGTCATAGGGCCGTTCGGCGAGAGGCGAGGCAGCCTCGGCGGGGGTGAGCGCTGACTGCCTGGCTCGTTCCCACACGCGTCCGTAGATGGTGTCGGATAGCAGGCCGCCGCCCTCGCCTCGGAAGAGCCGTCTGTCTGGTGTGGTGCTGTACTCGGCCTGGTGCTGGCGGAGCAGCCGCGCGAGGGCCGGTGAGACTGGGACGGGCCGGACGTCCTTGGCGGCTCGGTGCTTGAGCTGGCGGCGCTCCCGGCGGGTGCCTGTTTCGTTCCAGGCGCCGCCCGTTGAGGGTGCGGAGTCGCCGAGGTGAAGCCAGCCCCATTGGCCGTCGTCGGCGGGCAGCTCTACCTCGTCGCTGGTCAGCATGACTGCCTCGGCCGGGCGTAGCCCTGCGTGGTACATGCAGCCGAAGAATGCCACCAGGTGACTGCCCATCGGTCCCTGGGCGCCTGCAGCCGCCAGCAGGTCCTCGGCTTGGCTTGGGTTGACGACGCGCCTGCGATCGATGGCCTCGGCGACTTTGGGTGCGGTCCATCGCATCGACAGCAGCGGGTTCATCGTGAAATGTTTCTTGTCGACCGCGTAGCTGAGCAAGTTGTACAGCACCGCGCGTTTGCGCGCCGCCACCGTCGCCGCCGCGGGTTTGCCGTCGAGTCGCCTGCCAAGCTGATTGAGAACCCGGCGGAGCGTGTCGGAGTCTCCCAGGTACGCGAGCGGCATGGTGTTGTGTTCGATCCACCGCACGGTGGCGGTCAGATGTTCCGGCAGGCCGGTAGCGCGGAGTTTTGCGTTGAAGGCCCAGCCGTAGAGTGCCTTTCTCAGGTCGGCGGCGCTGGGGGAACCGCGGTCGGTCGCCAGCAGTGCGGGGGTCGCTGTCGCCAGCGCGTCGGCGATGGCGCGGCGCGAATTGGGGGAGGCCTCCTCCCATTTCATGTCCACGTATTTGCACGCGAAGGCGTACCAGCTGACTTGCCTGTCGTGTCCGACCCCGGCCAGTGAAAGCGGGAGCCCGGTGGCGACGTCGAACGCCTCCCCTTCGCGGGCAGCCGTCCTGAGCTTCGCCTCGTGGCTGGAGGCGAGCGCGGTGGTGGCGAAGGTCGAATAGTGAACCTGCCCGGCGAGGGTCCAGCGAACCTGGTACGAGCGGCCCCGGGACCCGCTGACGACCCGCGTCTTCCAGATCCGCACGTCGTAGGAGATCCGGCGCGGGCCCTCGCCCTCAGGTGGCGGGACGGCTGCGCGGCGACTCAAGCGACCTCCTGCGCTCCGAGCCACTGGTCGAGGTCCCGGCGACGGATGCGCAGATCCCCGTTGGGTAGCCGGATGCAGCGTGGCCCGCGGCCCTTCTGGCGCCAGTCGTAGAACGTCGAGCGGGAGATCTTCAGCTCGGCACACAGCTCGCGGACGGTGAGCTTCTCGTTGGACCCGGCTTGGCTCACTGGCCGGCCTCCGGTTCCGCCTGCGTGCCACGCCGCGGCTGCCGGTATATGTCGGCGGTCGCCTTCCGCCCGGGTGGCCTGCGGCTGCCGAGGGGGATGACATTGGATGGCGGGCTCTGTGGGCCCGGGGTGGTGTCGGGCGCGACGAGCGCTGGGAGCATGGCGTACTCGTTGGCGCCGCTCGTCTCGATCAGCGCTGCGATGACCGGTACGTCGGCGGGGTCGGTCGGCCGGTCGGGGTAGGGCGTGGTTGCGAGGAGGTGCTCGATGTGTTGGCGGGCGGTGAGTTCCTCAGGGCTGAGCTTGCTCCCGCTCCGCCGTGGCTGGGCCACGCCCAGGCGTCGGCGTGTCGCGGCTCCTTCTTCGATGGCCTGGGCAAGTCTGCCGTCGCGTCGGGCCGCTGCGGCGCGCGCCGCGAATGCCCGCGCCGAGTAGCCGCGAGACCAGGTCAGCATCTGGCGGGGCAGGTCCGGATACGCACCCGAGTTCAACTCGGCGGCGACCAGGTCGCGCATACCGTCGCGGGTGGGCCCGTTGCCCCACTGGATGAGGTAGTGCCGGGTGTCGGAGTAGGCGACTGCGACGGGGATCCCGGCCTGTTGGGTCAGTTCTCGGGCCAGCCGTTGGGCCTGGCGGCTGCGGGTGGTCACCGGTGGCACCTCGCCGCTGCGGTGGTCATCGCCGTCGCCGCCGGTAGTACTCGCCGGAGGGGAATTCGCGGGTGATCTCGAAATGGCCCGGCGGAAGGGCGTCGGTGCCGCGGTCGTTCCACGGTCCGGCGCTGATGACGACTTGCCCGTTACCTGCGAAGTCCGAACCCGGTTCTTCGGCGACTACAAGCCGCAGGCGCGGGTCGCCGCGTATCCCGTCGAGGGCTTTGCGGAGCTGGCCGGTCGTCCAGGCTGTGGCCTCGTGCGGGAACAGTTCTTCGTCGGCGTTGCTCACCGGTCAGCCCTCCTCGTCCCGGGAGGCGTGCCAGGCAGCGATCGCGGCGGCCAGACGGGTGCAGCCGTTGGCATGGCCTGGCTCGGCGTCGGCTGGGTGGCCCGTCTCGGGGCCACGGTCGCCGATGACTTCCAGGCAGGCCTTGCAGGTCCACGGAACTGACCGGGGATCGTAATCGCTGATGACTGGCTCGCCGGCGGCGTAGTCGTAGGCGGCTTCGGCGACGGAAATGCCGCGGTCTTCGGTCTCGGTGGCGAGACCCAGCGCGACGCCGATCTCGTGCCAAGAGCGGCCGTCTTCGCGGGCATTGCGGATGCAGTCGCGGGCGACCGACCGTGCCGCGTGCTCAAGATGGCGGGCCGCCTGGAGGCCCGCCATCGGCTCTGCCTCGGTGGTTGTCATATCGAGATCGGGGCGGCCCCGGAATACCGGCCGGTCGGCGACACGTCCGCCCGACGCACGCACGATGCCGAGCACGGCGCGGCGCGCCCACCGGCGGGCATCGTTGACCAGCTTCGTGCGGGCCTCGCGCCCGCCCGGCTCGGGTTGATCGGTCATCATGGCCTCCCCTGCTTCGGCCGGCTTCTCCAGGCCGCTCCTTGTTGCCACCGTGGAGCCGTGCTGGCATCTGATACGTCTTATTTAAATCAGATGATGTAGAGAAGTCAAGGGCGATCCACTGAACCGGGATCACTGCGATGGGAGCCTCGCCAGGCGGAGTGGGACAAGGCTGTGCGCACGTTGCCATCGGCGTCCACCCTCGTGCGGGGTGGTGACCCGGCCATGCACATACGCCCCGGCGTAGGCCGGGTTCTTGAGCACCTGCAGCACCCGGTGGTGGGTCAGCGGCCCCCAGCGCAGCTGCCCCGCCCACACTCCGCCGTAGGCACGCTGGGGGAACTTGCGGCCGGCGAACGCCGTCACCACGCGATGACGTCGGCGGCGGTGACCTCGCGCAGGTGGACGTATTGCCCGGCCCATTGCAGCAGCAGCGGGTGAACCGGGTTGAGATTCATCCGCACGCTGTCGGTGTTGCGGGGGCGGCTGCGGGGCCCGCGAGCCGTGCCCGCATAAGCGAGGTGGAGGAAGGGGCCCGGTCGTCGTGCAGGAGCCCAGCGAGTTCCAGGATCTCGGCCGTGCGGGTGACGCTCAGGTCCCGGGAGCGCCGCCGGAGTGATCCCGCGCCGGCCTGCCGCCGCGATACCGGCCTGCAGCCAGCACAATCGGCAGTGCCCGTTCTTCACCGCGATGATCCGCCAGCAGGTGGCGCACTCGCCGCAGTGGTAGCGGCGGGTGAAGTCGTAGCAGGCCCGGCAGTATGACCGCAGGCCGTATGAGGCTCCCCATGACAGGCAGTTCGGGCAGCTGGTGGCCGGGGTATCGCAGACCGGGCGGGCAGGCATCAAGCGGGCGGGAGCGAGCGCCCGTCACGGCGCCGGGGCGTGACGGGCCGCCCGGCTTGCGAGGGAGCCGTGGCCTGCTGGCCGTGCTGGTCCTGGTGGTCTGCCGACCGGGTGATCTTGCCGGGTTCGGCGATCAGCAGTTCCTCCACCCCGCAGCCCACCATGGCGCAGATGACGTCGAGGTCGTCGCGCTTGATGCTGGCCGGGCTGCCTGAACACAGCCCGGACATCTTCCCGGCACTGATCACCAGGCCGCTGCCCCAACCTGCTCATCCGGCCAAACCGCAGGTCACGACCCCTGTGTCGAGTTTTGAGGCGGTACAGGCATCGGCGAGCGGTGCCTCGTGCGCGAATGAGCCCCTGACGTTGGCGCCAATAGCGAAGGCTCTGTTTACCTTTGCAGGTCCGCCCGCGTAGGTTGGCCGTTCACCCACAGCTACGTCCGGAACGTCCCCCAGCGAGGCTTGACGATCAAGAGACCCTCCTCGGCGAGGACAGCCAGCGCGCGCGCCACCGTAGACCCTGCACAGTCGTACGCCCCGGCGAGGTCAGCAACGGGCGTGATCTGCTCCCCGTGCTCCCACTCGCCTGACTCGATACGGCGCCGTAGGTCAGTCAGTACGAGGTCAGACGGGAATTCTAGTGATCGTTCCGCCATGCTTCCCACGGTCTCAAACGTGTGTGACCTGCGCAAGCTTGTCTGACGTATTTGACCTGTCCGCTCCGTTTGACTTGCCCGGCCTGTTCAGTAGGTTGGAGGTCGGGAGGCGAGTACAGCCTTCTAGGGGGAGTGAGAAGATGATCAAGCCGCCAAACTACTTCGTGAACGATGACGACTACCGCGGCCCGTACCTCGACGTTCCTTTGTGGACGCGTTGGCAAGAGGGCACGCTGCGCAGGCCGGGCGGTGTTTCGTGAGCATATTCGAGCGCTGGCAGTGGATTAACTGGAAAGAATGCGCCGAAAGAGGTGAACGGAAACGCTCGGCTACAAGCAGCGCCGCTGGCTAGAAGAGCAGGCAAAGACAAGCGACGCGTGGGCTCGTGTCCTGCGCGAAGTGGAAAAGGCCGAGAGCAAGCGAGCCTTTGACCACGCCGGAGAACCATATGAGGCGCACTGCCCGGTATGCGGAGATGCGCTACGCGTTCACGACGACGGGCATCCGGAAGAACTACCCGAGGGTTTCATCGAGGTGAATTACAATGGGGATGAGGTGGAGCACGTACGAGTAACAGCGGCGCGGCCGCGAATCGCATGACGAATCAGAAGCGAGAATCCCAGCGAGGCTCCGCCTCGGACCGCCGAGGTTGACAGTTCGACAGTTCTGCCTTCGACGTCACTGTCCTTCGCCCGGCGCGCGGGCTAGCACGTGGAAGGGACGAGCAAGACCTCAGTTGCCTCCCCGATCGCGCGGTGAGGGAGCGACGAGATGTTCGAGAGGTTCACCGACCCGGCGCGGAGGGTTGTGGTCCTGTCTCAGGAAGAGGCCAGGATGCTCAACCACAACTACATGGGCACCGAGCACATCCTGCTCGGCCTCATCGACGAGGGCGAGGGCGTTGCCGCCAAGGCCCTTGAGTCGCTCGGCATCAGCCTGGAGGCCGTACGCCAGCAGGTCGAGGAGATCATCGGCCGGGGCCAGCAGGCACCCTCCGGGCACATCCCCTTCACTCCGCGCGCCAAGAAGGTCCTCGAGCTGTCGGTGCGGGAGGCCATGCAGCTCGGTCACAACTACATCGGCACCGAGCACATCCTGCTCGGCCTCATCGGCGAGGGCGAGGGCGTCGCCGCCCAGGTGCTCGTCAAGGTGGGCGCTGACCTCAACAGGATCCGCCAGCAAGTGATCCAGCTGCTGCAGGGCTACCAGGGCAAGGAGCCAGCCGCGGCAGGCGCGCCGTCCGAGACGGCGCCCTCCGCTTCCCTCATACTCGACCAGTTCGGCCGCAACCTGACCGCTGCCGCTCGCGAGGGCAAGCTCGATCCCGTCATCGGCCGGGAGAAGGAAATCGAGCGCGTCATGCAGGTGCTGTCCCGGCGCACCAAGAACAACCCCGTGCTGGTGGGCGAGCCCGGCGTCGGCAAGACAGCTGTCGTGGAGGGCCTGGCCCAGAAGATCGTTAAGGGCGAGGTGCCGGAGACCATCAGGGACAAGCAGCTCTACACCCTCGACCTGGGCGCGCTGGTGGCCGGCTCGAGGTACCGGGGCGACTTCGAGGAACGGCTGAAGAAGGTCCTCAAGGAGATCAGGACGCGCGGGGACATCATCTTGTTCATCGACGAGCTGCACACGCTGGTCGGCGCCGGCGCCGCCGAGGGCGCGATCGACGCCGCCTCGATCCTGTAGCCGATGCTGGCCCGCGGCGAGCTGCAGACGATCGGCGCGACCACGCTGGATGAGTACCGCAAGCACCTGGAGAAGGACGCGGCGCTCGAGCGCAGGTTCCAGCCGATCCAGGTGGCCGAGCCGACGATCGCGCACACCATCGAGATCCTCAAGGGCCTGCGCGACCGCTACGAAGCGCATCACCGCGTGTCGATCACCGACGACGCCCTTGTCGCCGCCGCGCAGATGGCGGACCGCTATATCGGCGACCGGTTCCTGCCGGACAAGGCGATCGACTTAATCGATGGGGCCGGGTCCCGGATGCGCATCCGCCGGATGATCGCGCCGCCGGACCTGCGCGAGTTCGACGAGAAGATCGCTGATGTGCGCCGGGAGAAGGAGTCGGCCATCGACTCCCAGGACTTCGAGAAGGCCGCCGCGCTGCGCGACACCGAGAAGCATCTGATCGGGAAGAAGGATGCCGGGGAGAAGGAGTGGAAGGCCGGCGACATGGATGCGGTCGCCGAGGTAAACGAGGAGCTGATCGCGGAGGTCCTGGCGACCGCCACGGGCATCCCGGTGTTCAAGCTCACCGAGGAGGAATCGCAGCGGCTGCTGCGGATGGAGGATGAGCTTCACAGGCGGATGATCGGGCAGGACGTGGCCATCAAGTCGCTCTCGCAGGCGATCCGGCGCACCAGGGCCGGGCTGAAGGACCCGAAGCGGCCCGGGGGCTCGTTCATCTTCGCTGGCCCGTCCGGGGTCGGCAAGACGGAGCTGTCCAGGACGCTCGCGGACTTCCTGTTCGGCGATGAGGACTTGCTGATCCAGCTGGACATGAGCGAATACATGGAGAAGCACACGGTGTCCCGGCTGTTCGGCTCTCCGCCGGGGTACGTCGGATACGAGGAGGGCGGGCAGCTCACCGAGAAGGTGCGCCGCAAGCCTTTCTCCGTGGTGCTGTTCGACGAGATCGAGAAGGCTCATCCGGACATCTTCAACTCGCTGCTGCAGATCCTGGAGGACGGGCGCCTTACCGATGCGCAGGGCAGGGTGGTCGACTTCAAGAACACGGTGATCATCATGACCACCAACCTGGGCACCCGGGACATCTCGAAGGGCGTCTCCGTCGGTTTCGGTCCGGCTCATGAGTCAAAAGGCTCGTATGACCGGATGAAGACCAAGGTGCAGGAGGAGCTGAAGCAGCACTTCAGGCCGGAGTTCCTGAACCGCGTCGATGACGCGATCGTGTTCCACCAGCTCAGCCAGGAGGAGATCGTCACCATCGTGGACCTGATGATTGCCAAAGTGGATGAGCGGCTCAAGGACCGGGACATGGGCCTGGAGCTGCGGCCTGCGGCCAAGACGCTGCTTTCCGAGCGGGGCTACGATCCGGTGCTCGGCGCGAGGCCGCTCCGGCGCACGATCCAGCGGGAGATCGAGGACAACCTGTCCGAGAAGATCCTGTTCGGCGAGCTGAGGGCCGGCCAGATCGTCACGGTCGATGTGGAGGGCACCGGGCCGGAAGCGCAGTTCACGTTCGAGGGCGTGGCTCGTGGCTGGCGAACATCTCTTCACTGCAGCGACAGCCAGGCCGGGCAGGCTAGGGACGAAGGTCACCGGCCATCGGGCGTCGGACCTAGGCCCGGACTGCTCGCGCACCGGCTGACCGCGCGGAGGCGATCGGCCTTCGCTACCTAGCGGGGGTCGCGCGTAGGGTCACCCCCGCCACCGCGGGTGGCTTCGGCGAGGATGGCGATGACGGTGCGGGCGCTGTAGTCCGTTAAGGGTGTGCGCTCGCCGGCCTGGCGGCTCCTCGGCTGCTGGATGGCACGTCGTGTTCCCGTTCGGTCAGCTCGGCGGGTTCCGGGACGGCGGTGGTGGTGGAGAGCACGGCTGTAATCGACCCGCCCAGGCCGAAGATTCCTGGCCTGCGCAGACGTATCCCGCCCGCCGGATGCAATCCGCTGCGCTCGTTTTGCAGGTTTCCCATTCGCAGAGTCATTCGCAGGAAGCCGGGCCGGCGATGGCTCCGGCGAGCAGGAGTGATTGGAGCGTGTCGCCGGGCGCAATGGCGACGAGTCGCTCTGAGTGACCTGGATGGATGCCGTGCATTGTCAATTGCGCTGATCGATGGGGGTGAGCCGCTCCATGCGGTGGCGCGCCGGGGGGTCTGTTTCAGGTGAGGGCGGGCCGCCGGCCGGAGTCCAGGAGGCGGCGAAGACGGCTAGCGGTCGCGGCGACCGCTGGGGAGTGGGTGAGGGGCTCACGGCTGAGGATGGACAGGAGGGAATCCGCCGCCTGGGTCAAAGTGGCGTGGCTGGTGCCGGCATAGGCGCGGGCCAGGGCGCTCAGGGCCGGGGTGAACCGGCGGCGGGGGTCGGCGTCACGCCATGCGTCGGCATGCTTGAGCACGGCGGCGATGGCCTGGCGGAGCTCACCGGCGTCGGCGGGGTGCCGGGTCCGCCCAGTTTGCCCGCGCGCGGGTTCGGTGTGCACCGCGGCGGCGGTGTCTGTCCCCGCGCCTGCTTCGCCGTAAGGTCGGCGCTGGCCACGCCCCGGGCTGGCGATCGCGGCCTGGACTGTGGGGAAAATATCGAGCTGCTGGAGGAAGCTGGTAGTGCGCAGGACCTTCGCTACCGCAGGCCCTGGCGCGGCCAGGCGCAAGAACCCGCCGAGCAATCCGGCGCGCCGTCCGGTGCGCACCAGTACGGCGACGCCGCTGGCGTCAGCGTAACTCACCGCGGACAGGTCGATGACGAGCCGGCTGGCGGCGGGGCGGAGCAGGCCAAGGAGCTGCTCGCGAAGGACGGGAGCGCACGCGATGTCGAGTTCGCCGCTGAGCGCCGCAATGACGTAGGCGCGCTCAGACCGGGAGGAAATACTGAGGCCAACAGCGTCGCCGGTGCCTGGGTCCATCACAGACCTCCGATCAGACGGGCGGGACACGCTGCCTGGGCAGATCAAGCCCAGGAGTCCATCGCGGGGCGGCAGATCATGCCTGGTTGCCATGTCGGCCGGCTAGGAGCGGCGGACGGTTCGGCTCATGATCCGGCTTAGCTGTGTGATCCGTGCCCTGCCCGCGCTGGTCATCCGCACCGGGGCGGCGGTGATTGGCCAGGCGCGAGGTCCGGAGCCGTCGAGGGACGGGGGCAGCCGCACCCCCTCGTGCTCGGGCCGGGTGCGGCCGTTTCGGGCATTACGTGGTTTCCTTCCGCGGCTGGAGAGTGCCGCGTCGCCCAGGCCCTCCGCTGCGTCCCCGGCGGACGACGCCGGGCAGAGGGCGAGTCGACGCTAACCGGCGCCCATCAGGGCGGGCGTGAACTGCTGGCGGGAGCGGCGTGCCGCTGCCGCGATCATCGTCGCCGGATCGCCGCCGGGCCGGGCCAGGGCCACGAGGTCCGCGGCCCCGAGATCCTTGGCCGTGAAGGCGTTCATCGTGCCACTTCCGCATCTGCTGCCGCCAGGCCAGGGATCTGGCCCCGGCGGCTGGCATCGGGCACCGAAGGCATCAGCCGGATGCGCGGCGCTGCGAGTGCTATGAACACGGCGACGACTACGAAGCCGATGAGCAGGCGCTCCTCCGGTAGCCCCGGGTAGCTGGCCGCCCTTGGCGGCTGATGTCCGGTGCGTGTCTTTCACGCTACGCTTGCATCAGGAAACTAGCAATCAGTTTCCATAATTTTCGGTCTGGGTCATCAGCCGCGCCACTGGCCTGTCGTGGAAGTCGCGCGAGCGCTTCGCGGATGAGATTGAGGACGCGCGAGCGTCCGCGGTGCGTGTTGGGGATTGGACCGGCGACATCCCGCTGAGCATATGCGGACAGCCAGGCGCTCAAGCTTCGCCGCCCATTGTCCGGGCGGACCTCGGGTGACCCCGGCTTCGGCTGAATATCACAAGCGCTTTTCTCCGTTTGGCATCTGATTCCTCTTCTGCCTTCGGGTGTAGCAAGAACCTTAGCTATGCGCGGATGACTGCTGCCCGCTATCGCTTCTCCCTCACCTCCCCGTGTGTTGCTGTCGCCTTGCTTTCTTCCCGCTGCCGTCTTAGCTATCTTAAGTAAATCAGACGACTCACACCTAGGCATTTTAATGATCATGGACGGGCGGTGCCGTGGGCGGGATCTTGACCGTGACGACGGGCTACGATCCCGCCTACCCGTGGAAGCAGATCGGCACGGCCGAGCCCGGCGCGGCCAAGAGCGGCGACAGGGGCGCAGCGTACTATTTGTCGCCAGCGGAAAAGGGCGGCGAGCCGCCGGGCCGTTGGACCGGTCGGGCGGTCACCGACCTTGGATTCCGGCCAGGGAGCACCGTGGAGCGGGCGCCCTTCGAGCGGCTGTACGGCCAGTTCCTCGACCCTCGTGACCCGTCTGGGCAGGCCTACCTGGGCCGCCCGCCGCGCCGATACCAGGATGCCGACGCCATCTACAAGGCCATGACCGCCGCCGAGCCGGAGGCGACCGCCGAGCGCCGTGCGCAGTTGCAGATCGAGGCGAAGACCCAGGCGAGGGCGGCGGTGTACTTCTTCGACGCTACCTTCTCGGTGTCGAAGTCGATTTCGTTGTTGCACGCATCGGCGCTCGCCAACGCCGTGCAAGCCGCCGAAAACGGGGACCTGGAGGGGGCCGCGTATTGGCAGGACGCTGGGGAACAGGTGTGGGCGGCCATCGTGGCCGGCAACGCCGCGGCGCTGGAGTACCTGCAGGATGAGGCCGGGTACACCAGAGCCGGCTACCACGGCCGCCGCCCAGACGGGGTCGAGACCGGCCGGTGGGAAGACGCCCACAAATGGGTCGCCGCATCATTCCCGCAGCACACCAGCCGCGACGGCGACCCACAACTCCACATCCATAACCTGATCCTCAACCGCGTCCAGCGCGAAACCGACGGCGAATGGCGGACGCTGGACTCCAAGGCTCTTTTCCGCGAGCGTGCCGCCGCGAGCGCGATCGCTGCTCTGGTGATGGAGAACGAGCTGAGCCGCGAGTTCGGCATCGAATGGATCCAGCGCGCCGACGGTCACGGCCGGGAGATCAAGGGTGTGTCCAAGGCGCTGATGGACGTGTTCTCGTCGCGGCGTCAGTCGATCGACCCGCTGACCGCGGACCTGGCGAGCGCGTATGAGGCGCAGCACGGCCGCGCGCCGGACGCGCGGGCGCTGGGTGAATTGCGCCAGTGGGCGGCCCACGCCACCCGGCGCGCAAAGGAAGGGACGATCCCGGACCGCGCCGAGATGGTCCGTCAGTGGGAGGCGCAGGCCCGCGCCGCCGAGGCAGGCGCGCTCGCGCCGGTCATGCCGCAAACCACCAACCGGCGCGGCCCCGGCGCAGCGCCCGGGGACAGCCCAGGCGCGGGCCCGCAGGGCGGAGGCGCACGATCGGGCGCTGCGCCCGGCGCGCCCGCGCGCCAGCCCGGCCAGGAATCGCCTCCGAGCGCGGAGGTGCAGGACGCCGCGCCACGCCTCACCGGCGAGCAGACACGGCGGCTCCTGCAGATGGCGGTCGCCGCATGCCAGGCCGCCCAGTCGACCTGGACCAGAGCCGACCTGATCCGCCACCTCGGCGAGCACCTCCCCGCGGATGCAGCCGGCTTCAGGCCGCAGGACGCCATCAGCCTGCTGCCTCACCTCGCCGGCCAGGCCCTCGCTGGCGCGGCCGCCGACATCGTCACCCTCGAGGCACCGGAATGGCCGCGCATCCCCGACGCGCTGCGCCGCCGGGACGGGCGCAGCGTCTACACCCCGCACGGCGCCACCCGGTACGCCACACAGGCGCAACTCGACCTGGAGGAGCGCCTGCAGGCGCAGGCGCAAGGGCGCGGCGCCCGGCACATGGAGCCAGCGATTGCGGCGCAGGTGCTGGGCGCCGACCGGGCGCAGCTTGAGGCGCAACTGCGCGCCGCGAGTTTCAGTGCGGAGCAGGCGCAGGCGCGGACCAGCGTCGGCCTGCGCCTGGATCAGGCCGCAGCGGCGTTCCTGCTGCTGACCAGTGACCGCCGTGCGGAGATCATGGTCGGGCCGGCGGGCAGTGGCAAGACCCGAACGGTGGCCGAGGTGGCGCGGGCCTGGCGGCGGGCATCTATGGGCGAGGTGATCGGCCTTACGACGTCGCAGGCAGCCCGCAATGTGCTGGTGAATGAGGGCGTCAGCAGGGCGTGGAACACCGCCGACTTCCTCGGCCGCCGCGGGGACGCCCGGGAGGCCGGCGGCCCGAGGTGCCTGGCTCCGGGCAGCCTGATCATCGTCGACGAGGCGTCGATGATGAGCATGGCCGACCTGGCCGCCATCGTCGGCCTGGCCGCCGAGCGGGACTGCAAGGTGGTGGTGACCGGCGATCATGAGCAGCTAACCGCGGTCGAAGGCGGCGGCGGTATGCAGATGCTGTCCCGGCGGATGGGTCATGTGCAGCTCGCCGAGCCGGTCCGGTTCCAGCAGTCCTGGGAGCGGGACGCGACGCTGCGGCTGCGGGCCGGTGACGCGACCGTGCTGGCCGAGTACGAGGAGCATGCCAGGCTTCGGGGCGGCACCCCCGACGAGGCGATGGAACAGGCGTATCGGGGATGGCTGGCCGACCACCTGGCCGGCAAGGACACTCTGCTGATGGCTCGCAGCACCGACCGGGCCAAAGAGATGTCCCGGCGGGCTCGCGAAGATCTGATCCGCTACGGGCTCGTGGCCGTCGGCGGCGAGGTCGCGCTGAGCGGCGGCGCCCAGGCCGGTACCGGGGACCTGCTGATGGCGCGGCGCAATGCCCGCCAGGTAGAGGCGGGTGAGCACCGGCGGTGGCTCACCAACCGCGATGTTCTCAGGCTGACGAGCTCGAACGTGGGTGCGGACGGCAGGCAGGTCCGGGTCGAGCGGCTGCTTGGCCGGGACCCGCGGACGAGCCAGCCGCGCTGGTCGGCACCGTTCCTGCTCCCCAAGAGGTATCTGGCGAAGAACTGTGAGCTGGCCTACGCGACGACCTGCCATGCCGCGCAGGGACGGACGGTCGACACGGCGCACGTGCTGGTCGACGAGCGCAGCGACCGCCAGGGCCTGTATGTCGCGATGTCGCGCGGCCGGGAAGGCAACTACGCGTACTGCGTGACCGACTACCCGAGGTCCGCGCAGACCGGTGGCGGCACGCGCGCGGCGCCGGAGCTAACCCGTGCCGAACGGCTAGCGCGCGAACAGGCCGGCCTGCCAGGTGACCCGCGGCCCGGTGACGACGCCGGTGAGCAGGCGCCGAAGCTCGATCCGGTCGCGGTCATGGCGGCGGCGCTGGACCGGGACGGCAGTGAACTGTCGGCGACGGAAGCGCTGCGGGCCGAACTGTCCCGCGCGGATCACCTCGGCGTGCTCGGCGCCATCTGGCAGGACCTGGCCCGCCAGGCCCAGACCCGCCGGTTCGAGCGGGTACTGCGCGACCACCTGCCGCCCGGGTTGGCGGTGAAGGCGCTGGACGACAAGGCGCGGACCTGGCTGTGGCGGACCCTGCGCGAGGCCGAGGCTGCCGGCCTGGACGGCAGCGAGGTGCTGCGGCGGGCCGCCGCGTCCTGGCCGCTGGACGACGCCGTGCACGTCGCCCGCGTGCTCGACCACCGGGCGCGGAAGGTGCTGGAGGGCAGGGAGCCGGCCCTGCCCGGGTCGTGGCGCGACCAGGTGCCCGTCATGGGCGACCCTGACCTTGACCGCTACATGCGCGAGCTTGCCGACACGATGGACGACCGGGTCCGGCGCCTGGGCGAACACACCACGGAAACCACACCCCTGTGGGCGCGGCGGGCGTTCGGCCCCATACCCGCCGATCCGGCTGCGCGGGCGGACTGGGAGCACCGCGCGTCCGTGGTCGCGGCCTACCGCGAGATGCACGGCTACGCTCACCCGGGCGACGCGATCGGCCCTGCTCCGGGCAAGACCTCACCGGAAGCGCGGGCGGCGTGGCACGCGGCCCTGGCGGCGATCGGCAGCACCGACGGCATCGATCTGCGCGGCCTGTCCGACGGTGACCTGTGGCTGCGCCGCGGCACGTACGAACGCGAGACCGCGTGGGCACCCCCATATGTGGCCGAGCAACTCCGGCTGGCCCGGATGACCGAGCGCGACGCGAACGTGAAGGCCATCCGCGCCGTTCACGAACAACACGCGGCCGCGGATGCGAAGATCGCCGGGCGGCACCGTCAGCTCGCCGCGATCTGGCAGGCCATGCTGGCCAAGGCCGGCCACGTCGCTGTTACGCTCGCCGACGCTCAGGACACCCGCCGCGAGTGGGAAGCGGTCACCGAGCCCACCCGGCGAACCGCCCTGGCCGCCGACGCTGAACTGCGGCGACGGCACCCGGACGCCGAAATCGAGCCGCTGCGCCCGCACCCGGGCGAGGCCGCAGGCATCACTGCCGGCCCGGCACCGGAGCCCGAGTCCTCCACGGGCGAGGTCTGGGTCCAGCCCACCCTCGACGGCGCGGTGCACCTGCCAAATCAAGGGCCACGCAGCGCAAGCCGTTCAGGAAAAATGCCCGAACACGACGCCCAGGTAGCGGGCCAGTTCGCGCTGGGTCTGACACCCGAGACCGTCCGCGACGAGATCCCCGCTCAGGTCCGCGCATCCGGCGCAACGCCCAGCTGGCACAGGAGAAACTCGACTGGCTGCGTGACCTTCCCGAACGCGGCGCCGAAGAGGGCGAGCTGTCGCCCGGCGACTCGTGGGCCGTCCTCGCCGGACGCGAGCGCGACGCCGTACTCCAGCCGCCCAAGCCCGAGGTCGTCCCGTCCGCACGAGTCCTCGAACGCGGCGATCCCCAGGGTGAAGCAACCACCGCCGAGCCAGAGTTGGCCTGACGAGCCGCCGTACCCAGGGATTACCGTGAAAAGCGTGACCGTCGTTTTCGTTCCCGGCCAGATGCCGCCCGCCATCACCAGGCCCAGGCATCTGGTCGAGGCCGTGCTCGCGCACAGCTTGCCTGAGCAGGGGCCGGACGGCCGGACGGCGCTCGCCTGGCAGTGGGCCCTTACGGGCACAAGGCCTTCCCCATCACGTTTGCCATGCCGACCGGGCAGCCGCCGTGCCGGGACGAGATCATCACAGAAGCCTGGGCAGACGACGAGGGCCCGGCTGCAGGCCCGAGCACCTGCACGACCGGCTGGCACGACGTGTCTGATGCGGAATCCGCGCACGTCTACGACGAGGACGGCCAGCTCCGCCACGCTCGCCGCGTCCTGCTGTGGCTGTGCGGAGACAGCGACGAGATCCCGCTAGGTGCCGGTGAACGGGGCCGGTTTGCCGGCGCAAGCGACGATTACGCCCGCGCCGATGAGGAGATCCGCCGCGTCCGCGACCGGGCGAATCTCGGGCTGCAACGCTGCGACCTGCCGGACCCGATGGACCCGGACGACGCCCGGCGTCCGTGGCGCTGGCCTGCGGCCTGGATGAACGCCGCGTGGTTGCGGGGGGGGCGCGACTACCTCACGTGGGTGCTCGGCGAACGCCCCGACGCACCGCTGTCCAGGCGGATCATCCACCTGCCGTCTCTCGATGAGGCCGTCTATGAGTACGGATGGGCCACCGACGTGGCCGTCCAGGGCCGGCCCGACGGCCAGCCAGTCCAGCCGGACGCCTACCCGCCGCCCATGTACGGCGAGGCCATCCAGGAGTCCGCCGACTGGCTCGAGGGTGAGGTCACCAAAAGCCCGGTCGACCAGCACGGGTGCGGGGGCTACGTAGCCTGCCTCGGCAGCGGACCGCGCTGCACGTGCCGAGAGGAACGTGCCGGCGCAGACTGCGAATCCTGCGCCGACGGGCGGGCCAGCGCCCAGGCGCGGATGACGCCGATCAGGGTGTCGGAGGCCGCGGCGTATACGGAGGACGGCATGACCCAGATGGCCAGGTCGCGCCAGCCGTGCCCGGCGGCGAGGGCGTTCATGGCCAGGCTGATGCCGACGCAGGCGACGTTCAGCGCGCGGGCGCGGATCGCGCGCTTTCCGTGCAGGGCGAGCGCGAGGCCCAGGGCGGCGAAGATGACCGCGCCGACGTCGGGGATGCCGGCTTCGAGGGCGGCGATGGCCGGAGCGTGCTTGACGGAGGCGACCAGAACGTACTGGGCCTCCCAGCTCACCGCGGCCGCGGCCACCGCGAGGACGGCAAGGGCGGCCATCGCGCCGCGCAGCCAGACGCCGGACCGGTCCGGGCTGCCGCCGCTGCCGAGCTTGACGTTGACGCACTTGACGCCGCCACGATCGGGCGCCTGCTCGAAGTCGTCATCGGTCAGGCCGAACGGGTGCCAGCCCGCGGCGCCGTTCCGGATCTCAGTGCGCGCCGGCATCGGTGGCCTCCTCCCCGGCGGCCGCGGCGACGGTGCGGGCGACCATGGCGCGGATGTCGTCCAGGCCCGGCAGCGCCTCGTCGAGCGCGTCGTTGATGACGTGCGTGATCCGGGCCCCGCGGACCAGGGCGAACGTCCGCAGCCTGCGGTCCACATCCGGCCGCAACCGGGTAGTGATCTTGTCGCCGTACTTCACGCCTGCCTCCTTGCCGCCTCCGCAGCTTGCCAGCAATCCGAGTCGTCTTATTTAAATCAGATGACTTAGAGCTTCGTCAAGTGTGGCCGGGCGCCGTGACGGCGGCCGGGAACGTCCGCGCCGAAGAACGCGATGGCAGAGACGGCGGGATGGCAAACTGGTGTAGTCAAGACGGCGGAGGAGCGCGGCGTGGCACCGAGGAACACCGGCGGCCCGGGCGGGCGGATGCCCGAGCAGCTGGACGTGTACGAGCGGCTGGCCGGCGAGCTGCGTGAGGCGATCGTCTCGGGCCGGTACAAGCCGGGGGAGCGGCTGCCGTCCACGACCGAGCTGATGGCCAGCAACTCGGTGGCGAACCTGACCGTCCGCGGCGCGTACCGGATGCTGGTCGAGGAGGGCCTGGTCGAGCCGGTGCCGAAGAAGGGCTTCTTCGTGCGCCGGCCGGACCTGGCGCGGTGGAACATGACGGCCGCCGGTGTCGGGCGCCGGGAGCCGCTCGTCCTGGACGGCTGGGCGGCCGACGTGGAGGCGGCGGGCCGCAGCCATCGCGAAGACATCACCGTGGCGATCGAGGACGGGTCGGCGCTGGTCCTTGGGCGGCCGATCGGGGACCGGCTGGGCCTGCCGCCCGGCGCCCGGGTCCTGGTCCGCCGCCGGGCCCGGTTCACCAGCCCGGCCGGTGACGCCGGAGCCCCGGTGACGACACCGGAGTCGCTCGCCGATGCCTACTACCCCTACGACCTGACTCGCGACACCGCGCTCGCATCACCGTCCGCCGTCGACACTGTGGCCGTGCTCGGCGAGCTCGGGTACCCGCCGCGGGAGCTCGGCGACGAGCTGATGCCCCGCCTCGCCTCACTGCGGGAACGGCAGCGGCTGCGGCTGCCGCCGGTCTCGGTGGTGCTGGAATTGGCGCGCACCGCGTATGCGAAGGGCCGCCAGCCGGTGCTGGTCGACCACCAGATCCGCCGCGGCGACGGCGCCATCTACAACTACCGGATTCTCGCGCCTGCCCGCTGACGGCTGCTGGCAGAGCCAGGCCGACGTGCTCAAGCAGGAGGAACGGTCGTCGAGCAGGTCGCGATGCCGCGTTGACTCAAGGTCCTCGTCTTGTGCCCGCCAATTGACCCAGACCCGCTCGCGTCCGTCCGCGCGGCTATGTAGCCGCCGCTGCCGCGAGCTGACCTGCTCGGGGAAAGCCGGGCATGTCGGCGGCGAGGGCCGGGCCTGGGCTTGCGGATCCGTCACCCGGTGTCGCCGTTGCGCTCATCGGCGCCGATCCGCGACCTTGCTCCGGGTTCGGTGCGGCGTTGACATCTCTACTACATCTGATTTAAATAAGACGTGTCAGATGCCAGCACGTCGTCAGGATGGCAAGGGATCGGCATGCAGCGTTCCGTCCGGGCCGAGCAGGCGCTGCTGGGTGCGGTGCTGTCGGATCCGGCGGGCCAGCAGCAGGTGTGCTGGCCGCGATGCAGCGGCTGCGGGGCAGGGAAGTGCTGCCCGGCCCGCACGGTCCCGCGCCGCGCAGCTCAGCGCCGCCGAGCCGAACCCAAGGACCGCGACCCACTGCCTGTCCAGCTCGGCCACGTACCGCAGCACCTGTCCGGTCAGCCGGTGGCCCAGCCAGTGATGCGCATCCAGCTCAGCGCTGAACCGGCCGGCCTCCCCGCAGGACACCGGCCGGACAGTCACATCCGCGACACTGGCACCGGCCACCCGCGAAGGTGTACCAGAAACCCGGGCGGAACGCCAGTCCCGCAGGTCGGGGGCAGGTCACCGCCATGATCAACTAACTTTGCCGCAGCCCTGGCGTTGCTCCGGTGTCATGAAACAACGGTCGGGAAGTGGCGTAAGCGGTTCATTGACAAGCGCCTGGACGGGCTAGCTGATGAGCCGCGTCCGGGACATGCGCCAACGATCACCGACGAGCAGGTAGAAAAAGTCGTCGTCGATACTTTGGAGGAAACTCCTGATAACGCGACCCACTGGTCACGGGGCATCCATGGCGAAACGTTCCGGCTTGTCCCGGTCCACTATCGGCCGGATCTGGAAGGCTTTCGGGCTAAAGCCCCATCTGGCGGATACGTTCAAGCTGTCATCCGATCTCCGCGCCGTCTTCCGCCTGAGCACGCAGCTGCGCGACGATCATCCGCTACCTCTCGCCGCTCCGTGTCCGGCTCCGAGAAGCGACGCTGACTATGTCGGCACGGCACCGTTGACCTGTTCGCCGTTGACATCGCACCGCCTGGTGATCGCGAAACCTGCAAAAGCCACCGGGCGAAGATGGATCAGTTCCTGGAGATCGACAGCGGTGCCGCGCTCCGAACCGGACGAGCACGGCGGAGAGCCGCATGTCCTGCAGATCCACATCATCGCGGACAACTACGCCACGCATAGACCCCGGCTGTCCAGCATGGCTGCAGCACCGGGTTCGATGTTCATTTCACGCCGACCAGTTCGTCCTGGCTGACCAGGTAGAGCGCTGGTCGGGCTTTTGCCGGCTCCTGCGCCGGTGCCGTCGTCGCGCCGGGGACTCCTTGCCTGGGTGGCACTGGACGGGCCCCCCTTCTCTGGCGTCGCGGGCTCGTCTCCGGTCTAGCCGAAGGTGAAGGAGTAGGCCTGGGCACCTGGATCGAGGAAGGTGATCTCGAAGATGCGGTCGGTGATGGGGCCGGGCTGGCGGATGAGCTGGTACACCCGCTGCTGCGGGAGGGTGCCGTTGCCGTCGCCGTCGGTGTCGGTTCCGTGGGCCTCGCCGGGTGGCTGTCCGTCGATGAGGACGCGGCATTGCACGGGGGTTTCTGGTGCTGCTGGTCCCATGACGAGGTTGAGGTCGCGGGCGTGGAAGCGGCAGGCGATCTGCCCGCCCGCGGTGTTCAGCGTGGTGGTCTCTTCCCCCATGGTCCAGTCCCCCGATAGGGCCCACTGGTTGAGCCCCAGCCGCTCCGGGACGGTGTAGACGTGCGGCTTGCCCGGCGCTGGGCCGCCGGGGGAGGCGAAGTTCTCGGTGCGCTCATAGCCGGTGTAGTTCTCCGGTGATCTCAGGGTGGCCCAGTCGGCCGGGGCTTCCAGGCCGCGGGGGTCGGCCGACACCAGGTTCATACCTGCGCCGGCGGATCCGGCCTCGGCCAGCAGCAGCTGGATAACCATTTCCGACTGGCCGTATTCGCCTGCGCCGAAGTGGTGATGCGGATTCGCCCCTGCGCGTCGGCGAAGTAGAGCCGGCCAGCAGTGGTTGCCGAAGCGCCCCGGTGCATTGCTGCTACTAAGCCCCCTCAGGACCGGGCATGCACGTTCCCGCGCACGACAGCCCAAGCAAGCCGCTGGTGCGGTTCAGGTCTTCTGCTGCACCACGATGTTTCCCGTCGGCCCGGGGCGGATGCTTGCTCCGGTGGCAGCTGGCGTGTACGAGGTGTGTTCGTTTGCTGCGTGCGGCGCAGGGCGTGTCGTGGTGGACCAGGTAATCCGCCTTGATCGCCTGCCTGATGACCTGCAGGAACCAGCGTTCCCAGCCTTGCGGGGACGGGGGTGGCTGGTCGGGGATCAGCAGGTTCTCCCAGCACAGGCTGCACCGCAGGTCAGCGCAGTGAGTGGTCCTTGTGGCCGCATACCGGCCGGTCTCGTCGTGCTTGGCGCGGCTGATATGTGGTTGAGTGCGTGTGGAGCATCCGGGACCGAGACAGCTCTGTGCAGCTGCGGTGCTCGGCTGGCGTTCGCACTGGGGATCCGAATTCTGCGGCATGGTGCCGCTCGGCGTCGTGATTCTGGCCAGCGTTCCCAGCAGTGCTGGCGGCGGTCGGGCGCCACGACGCGTACGCGGTTGCCGACCACACACCCAGGCGCCGTGCTGGATGAAGGCGTTGACCGTCGGCGCCAGGACCTCAGGTTCCGATGCGTCGCGCGGTGAGCTCGCCACGCGAGATATTTGAAGGGCAGAAACGCTTCCATTTCGCCGCGGGCCTGTGCGGTTATACGACGACGCCGCTGGTTCGGTGTCACGCCGCGCAGCTGTTCGGGTCACGCTTTCGATTGGCAGTTAGGCGTCGATTGGCCAGCGCAGCAGGAAGACCCCGAGTGCGTCGTCAATATCGCGTCCCCGTTGCGTTGGCTCGTCGCTGGAGCCCAGATTGCGGCAAAACTCGTCCGACAGGATCTGCTCAACTGCGTTGCGTTCCTGCTGCGTCGGCTCTTCGTGGGCTCGCAGCGCAGCCAGCAGAGCTCCGTCCCTCTTGCCGAGGACCTCGGCGACAAGAACTCGAACCTCCGATGGGAGGCTATCTAGTACGTTGCTCACGGGTTTCTCCATCCACCGCTGTTCCTCGCCCACGCTGTCACCACTTTGCCCGCTGAATTGAGCACCACCGTCGCGTTCTTGCCGAGGTACTTGTACCTCCCTCCAGGCTGTGGGTCCGGCGGCTTGATGGGATTTTGCACGGCGTCGTTCATCGCCTCGGCTGACACGCCGTGGCCATCGCGGCTTAGCACCTGCTGATCACCGTGCACGGTGCGCCCCGTGATCTCATTCGGCGGGTCGTACCCTTCGGTGGTCTCTCTCCCGCCCGAACCCGCGCCGTTGTCGGTGTTGACTGGGGACACATGGTCGTCCCCGGCTGCGTGTGCCACGATGTTGGCCGCCGCGGCACCAGTGATGCCAACCCCAGCCGCCATTCCAGCGACAGACACAGCGCCCAGCGGCACGCCTGCTATGGCTCCCACGCCTGTGGCGTCGAGGACCGCTCCCGCCCCTTCGCCTGCCGCGCTCAGCGCCGTGAGCCCAATCCCGCCAGCCGCAGCAAGGAGGCCGCCGGGATGATGGATCGCCGCGTTGCCGAGCGAAGCCAAGCCGTTGACTAGATGGGCGCCGGTATCTTCCGCGTCGTGCCCAAGACCATCGAAGAAGTCGCCGACCTGCGTCCAGAATCCCGGCTTCTCCGGTGCCTGATCACGAGCCTTGCCCACCACGTGGGCGGCCGTATCACCCGCGCCTGCCAGCTGGCTGCGGGCACGGTCGAGCATCTCGCGTGCAGCCTGCCGCTTCGCCTCGCCAGGATCGATGAACGGGATGTTCGGCGCGATCGACGGAATACCGCCAGCCGTCCTCTGAGCTGCTTCTTGCTGCGCTTGTTGTACGGCCTGCGCCCGTTGTGCTCTGGCTTCACCGGTCGCCACCTGTCCTTGATTCCACAGGCTGATGGCGTCAGCTGCTTGCTGCCGGGCCCAGGTCAACGTGGAGGCGTAGGAGTCGAGCGCGTCCGCGGCGGCGTGGAACGCGTCGCCGGCTTTCAACCACTTGGCGGGCTGACCATGAAATACCTTACGGAATTGATCGGCCGCTTCACCCTTCCATCCCTTGGTGGTGTCGATGCGCTGCAGTCCCGCGCCGGCCTCGTGCAGCATGTCGCCATAGACAGTCATTGACCATTCGGTGTCGTGCACCGCGTCTGGGTCGCCAGGGATGAGTGCCGTGGGGTCGCTCGTCTGGCCGAGTTCTGCGGCCATCATTGTGCCGCCGGATCAGCGCCGGTTGAGCGTTGCAGGATCCCGTTGATGTGGTCCCGAGTGCCCTGCTCCACGCTGCGGTAGACATTCACGCTCAGGCTCAGCCGACCAGCGATCTCGCGCCCGTCTGTGGCGAGATTGCCCACGCCGACGTTCCAACGATCACAGAAGCCGGACACCGCCTCGGTCAAACTGTCGTGGCCGATGGCAGACTTGTCGCACTTGATGTCGCTCACGCTCTGCTGGCCCACCGCATCCAGGGTGCCGTTCACAGCCTGGGCGGCCTGCTGTAACGCACTCAGATCCACAAGAAAGCCCCCGCTCATCCGATCTCCTCGCCCAGAAGTCAGATATCGATACCGACTGTATCGAAACGGCTGTAACGCTCAAGCAGGCTGGATAACGAGCAGCCCTTCCTGCTAACCCGAAAATAGGACTTTAGCTAGGCACGCCAACAGAGCCGACGGCGGTCTGTGCCGCTGCCGGCCACCGCACCATTTTCACGCCGGTACCGGCGCCGCGCCAGCGGTACCAGGCCTGACCAAGATACGCGCCCCGCCATGAGCTGTGGCGACGCTGCTTCTAACCGGGCAAGCTGCTCAGCAGGCATCTCGCCCGGAAGCTTACCCGGTTAGCTACTCGTTGGCTGGGCGCCGTCAAGCCGCGAGGATGGAGACCTCGTACTTCTGGAAATGGGCGTCTCTTGTCACCAGGGTGAGATCTTCGCACCGCGCCTGCGCCACCAGCATCCGGTCGAAAGGGTCCCGACGGATCAGCGGAAGCCGGCCGGCGGCGATGGCATGCTCGAACGTGATGGGTAGCTCGGCATCCCGTACTCGTTAAGAAGTTAAGCCCGTCGGTCTCGTCGTAGATGATGCCGGTGGTGTCGGCGTGCGGCCTCGAGCATGAACTGCTCCAGATGCCGTTCGAACCGCGGGCTGAGCGCGAAATCGACCAGGGTCCGCTTCAGTTCCGCGCTGCGCTCGATGCGGGAGGCGAGCGGCGGCTCGCCGCGACCGTGGTTCATGGCCCGAGGTGCCACTTCGCTCCTCCGCCTCGCCGAGCGCGGCCAGCTTGCGGTTGACCTCGGCCAGGTCGACCGGCTCGGGTTCTTCGGGGTCGTCCTTGCACCAGTACTCCACCGGGGAGTCGCCTTTGTATGCCACGCAGACCGGGTAGTCCTGGCCCCGGTCGCGCGGGAGCGTCTGCTCCAGCGCGATCTCGTGCTCCCAGCATGCCCCGAGGTCATAGGTGTAGCTGATCTTGCCGGCGTTGCGTGCCATGGCAACGCGCAGCCGGATCGCCTCTTCGTTGCGGGTCTCGTCGAGGTCCATGAGCGGGTCGCTGTACTGTTTTTTCCCCGCCTGGGACACGTGCAGGTGGTCGCCGTGCCAGCCGAACAGCACCTGGATGACGTCGTGGAGGTCGCCGAGGGTTGTTGCCATGACCGGCAGCCGCACCCGGCGCCAGATCGGCGGACGGGAGCCGGACAGCGAGTCCTTCAGCTCGGCCACCTGGTCGAGCTGCACGGCGCGCCGGAGGCGGCGAACTCCGCCACCTCCTGCGAGAGTTCCGCGGCATCCGGGTGACCCGTGGCCCGCACCTCCGCGAGGCACGTGTCCAGGTCCGTCCCCGGCATGCTCTCCCAGACGCGGCTGAGCGCCTCATCCGGGCCCTTATCCTGCAGCGCGGCAGCCGCGGCCTCCACCGCCAGCCAATCCCAGTCAGCGTCGGTGGGTTCGGGTCCCTGGTCCCAGGCGGCCAGCACCGCGCTTGCGTGCGGGCCGACGCGCGGCGCGGCCGTCAGCTCCCGCCAGGTCGGCAACACGTCTTCGCCGAGCCGCTGTACCACGCCGACGGCCATGACGCGCAGCAGCGGCGACATCCCCTCGGCGGCGGTTAGGATCTCCCGTGTCGTTTCGGCGGGCTGGCGTTCGGCCAGCCATCCCCATGCCACATGGTCCCGCTGTTCCTCGTCGCCGAACCGGCCACTTCGGCGATCATCTCGCTGGCCGACAGGCTCGGGTCCGCCAGCCCGGGCAGGCCAGCCGCCAGATGCTCGGCCGCCCAGCAGCCCAGCGGGGTGATCAGCGGCTTGCCCCGTCGCCGGCTACCCCGCCGAACTCGGCCAGCAGCGCCAGCAGCCCGGCAAGCGGCGTTCTGGTTTCGGGGCCGTCATACCTGTCGGCCGCGTGCAACGGCTCCCAGGACGACTTGTCATATCTGTCGCACAGGTCATGTCGCACAGGTCATGCAGCGCCTCTGTCGCACAGGTCATGCAGCGCCGCATGCACTGGCCCCCACAGGCCGCCGGTGCGCTGCTCGCCGTCCTTGCGAAGGACCGCGAGCAGCGCCATCGCCAGCAGGCGCACGCTGTCTTCGTCCTGCGGGTACGACTCCGCCGCGCACACCGCGCGCAGGGCCGTCAGCCACGCGGCGAGCAGGTCTGCATCGCTTGGCGGCCAGCGCTCGAGCGCGGGACCGCCGCTCACCCACCCGCCGCCGACTTGCAGCAGGCCCGTGGCGACCGCGAGGCACCAGGGCCGGTGCAGCGCCCGGATGTCGGCCATCGTGCGCAGCCGCGGCGGCACGTCCACGCCGAGAGCCGCGCCCGCCGCAGGGCACGTCGGCCTTGCGCAGCACCTGCCCGGCGGTTACCGGCGGCCCGTCCCGATCCAGCGAGCCAGCGTGACGGCCCGGCCCACGACAACGCTTCCACGCGCAAGCCGCGCCGCGTCGCGAAGCTCATCCCCGGAAACCGCCATGTCCACATTGGGACCCTACTGCCGCCCGGCGGCGTGGTCGGCAACGAACTGCTGTGTCCCCGACTGAATTGCGGTCATTGCGCTGTCGCCGGCCGGCTCTAGTGACATGACCACGCTCCGGTGCTCCAGCCGCGAGCGTCGGCGGCCCGGGCGTCGACGCGTTGGGCGGCGAGGACGGCCAGGTGGCTGGGGTCGGCGCGGAAGCCGGGACAGTGCTCGCAGATGTTTGGCATACGGGCTGGCGCCCTGTGCCTCGGCGCAGCCGTAGCCGCCAGCCAGCCGGGCCTTGATGGCGGGGGCCTGCCGCCAGTCGCCGTCGATCAGCGGCAGCGCGGTGCGCCCGCCGGGCGCGGTGGGCAGTGGCCCGATCTGCTTGGCCAGGGTGAGCGCGCGCTCGTACTCAGCACGCATGGTGGCGTCGAACTGGCGCCATAGCGCAGGCCCATCTCGGCGAGACATGGCCGAGCAGCGCCGTCAGGGACTGTAGGCGAGACGCCGGCGTTTAGATTTAAACGCGTTCTGTGCCTGTGCCGGAGTCAGCGCAAGCTGGCGCGGATGTCTTTCATCCGCCGGTAGAGCCGCAGAGGGTGGCCGGGAGCGGGGATGAAGCCGTAGCGGACGTAGAACTTCGCCGCCTCATCATCGATGGCGTCGACCACGACGAGCCGGGCAGCGGCGACCTCGCCGGCGGCAACAGCCTTTTGGAGCGCTTCGGCCAGCAACAGCGCACCAAGCCCTTTTCCCTGCTCGCTGCGGTCGACTGCCAGCCTGGCCAGCAGGACCATGCCGACCGGGTAGGCGGGAAGGCCACGGACAAGCCTCGGTGGTGCTTGTGCCCGCAGCACCGAGCCCATCGTCAAGCTGAAGTACCCGGCAACCCTGTTCCCGGCGCCCTCGCCGCCACGGATAAGCAGGAAGGTTCTGGCGGAGTCCATCTGCTGGGCGGCAATGGCGTAGCGGCTCAGCCAGGAGTCAAGTTCCTCCTTCCCCGACGCGTATCCCCTCACGTCGTGGTGGGCGCCAAGGCGCTCCAGCCGCAGGCCGGGAGGATTCACGCCTCGGGCAGCTTGGGGTGGCGCTCGAATAGCGCGGCCAGTTCGGGGACGGGAGCGGCCGGCCTGTCGAGCTCGGCGATGAACCGGTCGAAGTCCTCGTTCGCCAGCACCAGGTCCCGGTGGCGCCGGACCACCTGTTCTGCCCTCGCGGTGACGCTGTCCAGCACGAAGGCGGTCACCGTGGTATTCTCCAGATCGGCCGCTTGGCGGATGAGAGCATCCTGCTGAGGGTTCACCCTGACCTCAACGCGGTGACGCCTGCGCTGCGCCGTGACCTGATCTTTCATGCCCCCAGCATACCCTGTCCGGACGCCGTCCGGACGCGTCGTGCTGTTCGATCCCCGCTCTGGCCGACTGGCGCCCAGTCATTGCCGGGTCTGGCACATCCCGCCAGCAGGCGGGTCTCACCGCTGCGGTGAGCGATCACACTCCTGCCTGGTTGAAGAGACAGCATTTCTTGTACTTCTCACCGCTGCCGCGTTGGCATGGCTCGTTGCGCCCGGCCTTGGCCTTGCGTGCTGGGCTGGGAGGGGCGGGGGGCGCCGATCGCTTCGGCTTGCCGGGCGAAGTCGCGTGCTTCCGCGCCCGGTCTCCTCGCACACCAGCCGCAGCCAGCCGGCGACCGCGTCGCGGTCGCGCACCCCGCTGACGGCGTACCCCCGGCGCAGCAGGTCTTCCGCCCGCTGGTAGTTCTTGGGAGTGCTCTTGCCGGGCGGCATGTAACACGAGGCCCAGCCGATCCAGCCGAAACCCCAGGCTGGGTCGGCGTCCAGCCAGCCGCGGTACAACTCGTCGGCCTTGCCGGTGTCCCCGAGCCCGAACCAGGCCTCGGCGATGGCCCGCCGCCAGTTCTCGATCATCAGCTGGCCGCAGTCGGTGAATGGTGACCCCGGCCGCCTCGCACAGGGCCAGCACGTCGGACCAGGCATTGAGCCAACTGTCTGTGGCAGCACCACCGTCCGGCGCCAGCGTCTCGTAGCCGTCCTGGATCTTGTCGTCGAGGGTTTCCAGGCACGGCTTGGCAGGCCACCACCGCTGCCAGAGGGTGAGCACGGCGAGCCAGACCCAGTCCGATTCCGGCGCGCGCGTTGCTGCGCTGCCCGCTGCCGGGCTCAGCCTCGGGAAGGCCCGCCCGGCGCGGGCGCGCCGACCGAACAGCAGCTACCCGCAGGTGAGTCAGGCTCGCAGGTCGTCACACCAGCTGACGCTCCTGCTGGACCCGTCTTCTTCGCCCCAATCAGGCGGTAGCCTCATTGCTGCCACTCCGTCAGACGTGCCTAGCGTGTAAGGAGGTCGGGATGACCGCGTACACGCTGGCGGTCAGCGACATCGAGGTGCAGCGCTACCGGCTCATGGCCGAACAGGCTCGGCGGCAGGAGGCCGAAGCCTGGGAACTCGCAGGAATCGTTCCGGGCGCCGTCGTCGCTGACGTCGGCTGCGGTCCTGCCGCCGTCACAGTAAGCATAAGCGGAGCGCACTGAACTCGACCGTTCCGTCCGGCCGCACCACAGCGCACGCCTCCGGCAGCGCGTCCTCGCATCCCTTCCAGATCCCGTTGAAGCTAGTGGCGACGTCGAACAAGTCATCGGTGAACGTCAGGGCGAACATGTCACCGGCCCGGAAGTCACTGGCCGGGGTATGGGCCCGCGCTGTCGCGATCAGTGCTTCGGAGGCATGCAGCCCGCAGACCTTTGGCATCGTCCGCAGATCCTGATGCAGGGCTTTTCGTCCGGATGACAAGTCGGCGGAACGTTGTCTCCGCACCGTAGCCTTGCAGAGTTTGCGTGGGCGTTTCGGCTTTGCCAGCGCGTTGCCTCGCGTGAGCTCCCCGCATCAGGCAGTGAAGGGGCTTTGGCTGCGGGCGCAGGGTGGCGGTCATGGCGGAGCGAGACCGCTGCGTCATGAGTACACGGTTCGGCTGACAGAAACATGAAATCTACCTGCACATGCACAAGAAATAAGATCTACTGTGCTGCGGGGGGCGGAGAAGGGCGGTCGCTTGTGCAGCTCGACCCCGCATCGTGGCCGCTGCCTTGAGGTCCTGCTGAACCAGTCCGCACTCACCCGGTGCAGCGATATGTTCGCCGAGCAAACCGAGGAGCAATGCTGGCGACTTCAGCCACAGGTGGGCGCGGTGTCATCGCCGTGGCGGTGCGGCGCGACCCATGCGGCCCGCAGCTCGACCTGTTCCCGCAGGTCATCCGGCACCAGTCGCTGCGCGAGATCCGATGCCACAGTCTCTGGGCAACCCGCTAGATGGTGCCGACCGCGCCGCACCACCGTGTGGGCATGCCTGCGGTGGTGAGCATACTGTGCGACGAGATCAACGCTGAGCCCGACGCGGGACTTCTGCTCGACATCATTGGTCCGGGTGGTTGCGGCAAGACGCCGCTGATCGAGGCGGCAGCGCTGCATTACACCAAGGCCGGCGTGCCGGTAATCCGCGATCTCCAGGCGAGCGGGGACCTTACCGGGGCATCTGTGCTGATCGACGACGCGCACCTGCTCGACGACGCCAGCCTCGACCGGCTACGGCAGCTCGCCCAGTCAGCCGACCAGCGACTGCTTGTCGCGCACCGCCGATGGCCGGCGAGCCCGGCGTTGACCGCGCTCGGCACGGCCCTCACCGCGCATCGCCCCCCGATCGTGTCCGGTCATTTGGACAGATCGGCCACAGCCGCCCGGGTCTCCGAACTGTTGGGTACACCGTGCCCGGAACCGCTGACCCGGCTACTGTACGAACAGACCGCCGGTCTGCCTGTGCTGCTTGAACAGTTGGTGGTGGGGCTTAGGGACACCGGTCAACTCACTATGGACGTCTTGCGCCATCTCGCGTCGCGTACCAGACTCGACGTTCCCGCGGGTGTCCAGGAGCAGTTGCGGTATGTCATTGAGGCGTTGCCCGCCGAGGTGCGGCAGGTGCTTTTCGCCGCGAATCTTGGCGCGGGCGGCGACACCGAGACGCTCAGCCACCTGCTGAACATCGACGGACCGGCTATCGATGACGCGCTCCGGGCGGCTCAGGCTACCGGGCTCATGACCGACGACGGCGCGGTCGTGCCGCTGGTCGGGCGACTGCTGTTGCGGCTGACCCCGGCAGCATACACGAACCGTGTCTGCGAAATGCTGGCCGACCTGCGGCTACGTCGCGGCGGCTCGATGCTGACCGTGGGCCAAGCCCTGCTGCGGACCAGCGCTCGCGGCCCGAATGTGGCCACTACGTTGCTGGCTGCGGGCAGTGAGGCGCTCGGCTCGGCGCCCGAATTGGCCGACGAACTCTTCGCCGCTGCCGCCGCAACCGGGACGCAGGCACCGTCCCTGCTCGTCTGCCGGGCCGATGCCGCCGCGCGCAGCGGCCGGCTTGACAAAGCGTTGCGACTGGCGGACGAGGCGCTGAGCGATGGGCACGCAGCCGAGCGTGCCCGCGCACTCAGCATCACCGCTGGCGTGCTCGCCCATCGCGGGCTGCTGTCTCGCGCGGCCGAACTCTATCGGCTCGCGGGGACTGCGGATGCGGGACATTATCCGATGATCGCCGTGCCCGTCCTAGCCGGTATCGGCGCGCTCGGGGAGGCGCAAAAGGTGCTCGCCAGCTCCGATCGGCACGTCGAGAGCACACCGACCCTGCTCAGCGGTGTCGAGTCGCTGATGGCCCACGGCATCGAAGAGACAATAAGCGGCTCGCCTGTCGCGGCGCTTTCCCAGCTCACTCGCGCCGCGACCCTGTTGCAGTCGGCGGGGAGCACACCGCTGCTGCCCGATACTCCCGCGGCGTTGGCCGCGCTGGTGGCCATGCATGCCGGGGAGTTCGCGGCAGCCAACTCGGTGCTACAGCGGGCGATATCGGCCAGGCTAGGCGGCGGGCCGCCCACCACGCGGCACACCTTGCTGCTTGCCTTCCTCGCCACCATGCGCGGGCACACTACGGACGCGCATGCACTGCTCGGCGCGGCGGGCGTGGACCGGATGCCAATGGAACCCCGCGACGAGCTGTTCGCCGCCGCCGTAGCTGTGGGCCTGGCCCGGCGCGAAGGCGATCTGTCCGCGCTGCAGCGCGGCTGGTCGCGGGCACGCGAGGCATTGCTCCGCCACCCCGTCGATCTGTACGTACTGTTGCCACTCGGTGAGTTGGCGGTGGCTGCTGCTCGGCTGCGCGAGCAGTGGTGGATCGAGCCGCACCTGCGCCAGGCGGAGGTTTTGCTGGAGCGACTCGGTCAGCCCGTACTGTGGCGGGTACCGCTGCACTGGTATGGCGTGCACGCCGCGATAGCCGGCGAATCACCGGAGGAGGCGAGGCGGCACGTATCCGCGCTGGCCGAGGCGGCGACGGCTGGCCCGTACGCTGCCGTGCTCGCCGCGGCCGCTACGTGCTGGATGCGGGTGCTGGCCGGCACGACGGACGTCGATACCGTCGTCGCGACTGCGCGTCAGCTCGGCGCCGCCGGTTTCGGTGCGGAGGGCGCCCGGTTGGCGGGGCAGGCTGCGATCCGCGCCACCGACCGTAAGGCGATGACCACCCTGCTGGAATGCGCCCGCATGGTGCGACCGGACGTGTCCGCGGGGGTCGACGAGCCGGCGCCCGGGACGACGCGGGAAACGGTTACCGCTGAACGATACCGGCCGCAGGACGCGGGGGTTCCCGCGCGACCGGGTGAAAGCCCGCCACCCGACGGAGGCCAGCGACCCGATGCTCCGCCTCCCGCCACGCTCAGCACCAGGGAACAGGAGATCGCACGCCGGGTGCTGACCGGCCTTACCTACAAGGAGATCGGCGCACAGCTGTTCATCTCGGCCAAGACGGTGGAGCATCACATGGCCCGGATTCGCCGGCGGCTGGGGGTGACGAGCCGCCGCGAGCTGTTCGGGCACCTGCAGGTCATGCTCGGCTCAGAGTACGGACGCGAGTGACCGAGGCGGCTGCGCTTATCGGCCGGGCAGTGCGTGCAGGATTCCTTCACAGCTACGCACCACCGTCCTGGCGGCATCAGCGAAGGCACGCGGGAAGACGGGGTGCTCGCTGAGTCGCCGCCATTGATCCAGCGCCTCCAGCGCCACCGCGCGCAGCGTCTGGGGATCGGTGTCATCGACAAGCCCGAGCCGCCGTGCCGGGGTCGTCCCGTTCGCGCCGAGCAGCCGCTCCGCTTCCGGGCGGTAGGAGTCCGGGAACGTCACCGCCGACGAACGGATCGCTGCCAACAGCCGCATCTCGACGAACTCGTGGCTGGCCGCCAGGATTCGCTCGACCTCGGCGAGCAAGGGACGGCCCTGGGCCGAGGGCTCGCGCCGGAGCACGAAATCCACGGCGAGCAGCGCTGACCGCGCCTTGAGCAGATCGCGACGCTGCGTGAACTGGCTGGC
This sequence comes from uncultured Actinomycetota bacterium, assembly GCA_963826515.1. GTDB lineage: Bacteria > Actinomycetota > Actinomycetes > Streptosporangiales > Streptosporangiaceae > DATFVJ01. The sequence goes on along the minus strand of CAWGXI010000016.1, from coordinate 427,022 downwards.
CAATGCACTGCGCAGGTCGTCGAGACCGCTGCGCCGCACCAGTTCGGCGGCGAGGAGGTCCGGGCTGTTACTGCCCTGCCGCACCAGCGTGGTCGCCAGCCGCACCCCGAAAAGACCGAATCGGTCGAGCAGCACACGCCTGGTGCCGGGCGGGAGCAGGGCGCCTTCGCGCGGACCAGAATGGAGGAACCGGTCGACGGACAGCAGCATGGCGTCTGTGTCATCGCGGGATGCGCTGGCCATCGTCGCGAAGGCCTGGAACTCGTCTTGCCGCAACGCCCGGCCGGCCTGGGCGAGCAGCCCGGCCACAGCCACGACGTCCTGGCAGAGGCCAAGTAGCCGGGGATCGGATCGGTACCTGGCCGCGACGCGGCGGGCGGACAGCAGCGCGTCCAGCCTACCGCCGCCGATCTCGTCGGCACGCGACAGTACCGCGATCGCGTTGAGCCCGCTCACTCTGGCCACCCCGTACTCGCTGAACGCCTCGAGAAACTCGAAGTCGGTCGCGTGCAGGTGCCGCATCAGGTAAACGACCGCGTCGGCGGTGGTCGGTTCGTCCTCAGGCAGCAGAAACGCCGCCGACCGCTCCGAGTTCTCGGCCGTCATCGACGCGATCCCCGGAGTGTCGATCAACGTGGTGGCCTGCAGCCTGCGCGACGGCCAATCCACCACGAGCCGGTCGACGTCCCCTACCGGAGTGCCGCCCAGGCCGATGACCAGCTTTCCGTCGCGCCGGCTGGCGGGTAGCTGGCGCGGCGGACCCAGCTTCGGGTACAGCGTTAGCCGCGGCGCGGACGCGTACTGGTACCAGGTCACCAGCTTGGTGCACTCGGCCGCGTCCGTCGCGGCCACCATCTCGCCGACCATAGCGTTGAGCAATGTCGACTTCCCCGCTTTGACCTTGCCTGCGATGGCGACCCGCAGCGGAGCATCGATGCGTTCCAGTTCCCCGCGCAGCCATCGTTCGGTCTCCGGCGAGTGCCGGTAGGCCTCGATGGTCCGGTAGAGCAGCCGACGGGCTACCGCGGAGAGACTCGACGCGTCGGTCACCACACTAGTGGCCCGGCCTACTCGACGGCAGGCGCCAACGCGCGCCCCTGTCGTGCGAGGGCCGCGATCCGGTCGAGTTCTGCGCGGAGATCCGCGCTGCGCTTCCGGCGCTCCGTCTCGCCGGCCCGGATGGCTCGCTCCGCGGCGATCAACGACTCCTGCGCGGATCGGACCAGTTCCTCGCTCCGCGTCATGAAATGGTCGCGCAGTTCACGATGAACGTGCCGGAGCATGTCACGTGACTCCTTGCCCACCTGGAACGACACGTCATCTACATAGCGGCGCACGGCGTTCTTGGCCTCCATCCTGCGCCGGTCGAGGAGGCGCCGGTTCTCGTCGCGGACCATTTTACCGCCCATCAGCAGGCCTGCCGCGGCCGAGAACGGGTTCAGCAGGGTCAGCCCGACGAATGTGGAGTACATGCCGGCCATCAAGGTGCCCATGTAGCCACCCCGCAACCCGGTCAGCGCCCTCTGGCCCATGCCGAATTTCTCTCCGCCAGGTCGTTCTACCTCACCGGCCATGTCCAGCACCTCGGGGTTGCCGACGCGCAGCTCCGGCAGCGACCGCGCACCGTCCTCCGCGAACAAGTCGGCCACCTGACCGGCCAGCCAGCGGGCCCGCTCGCTGGCCCAGAGAAAGTTCGCCGCCGCGGCCGCGGCGGCCTGGTCCTGCACCTGCGCGGCAAACTGGTCCCAGATCTTCGCCGGGTCGGCGTCATCCAGGAGGGTCTCCGCCTCGCGGACGATGACACGCATCCGGTCGCGAAGGTCGTAGTCAACGTCGGCGTTGAGGTCGGCAATCCCATCGTTCAGCACCTGGTGCCAGCGCGCGCTGCGGTCCCTCAGGTCGGTGGCGCGCTGGTTGGCCTGCTCCAGTTCGGCGACCAGCCGATGGGCTTGATCCGGGTGCTCGCAGGCCGCCAGCTCGGCGCGCATACCGGTTGCGAGCTGGTCGGTGATCGTCACGACGTCGTTCGCCGCGGCCTGGTTGGCCAGCCGTTCGGACTGCCCGACCACGCGGTCACGCAGGAAGGCGATCAGCGCCGGGAAACCAGACTCCGCGTTGAGCTCACGGTCCTCGGCGGCCACGGCGTGCATCCGCAGCACCGAAGAGGTGGGGAGCAACTCCGCGTCGATGCCGGCGGTGCGCAGGTGGCCGCGGTCCAGCTCGGCGATCCGCTGCCACTGCGGGTACAGGTCGATCTTGGTGAGCACGCACGCGACGTTCGGGCAGAGCCGTGCAGCCTGCCGGAGGAAGTCAAGCTCCGGCTGGCTGTATTCGGCCGCGGCATCGGACACCAGCAGGATCGCGTCAGCGCTGGGCAGAATCGCCATCGTGGCGGAGCCGTGTACCGAGCCGAGGCCGCCGACGCCAGGTGTGTCGACGAGTTCCGGGCCTTCGGCGAGGATGCGGCGGGGAATGCCGACCTCCGCGTACTTCAGACCTGCGTGGTTGCCGGGGTTGCCTGCTTCGGAGACGTGGGCGGCGAGTTCTTCGATCGGCACCTGGATGCGCTCTTCCCGCTCGTCGCCCTCGCCGCTGGCGCCGGACCCGCGGACGAGAGTCACCGACGGGTTGGCGGCGTACCGCACCACGGTTGGCACCGACGTCGAGATGTCGTCGTCTATCGGGCAGATCGGGGCGTTGACCAGGGCGTTCACCAGCATGCTCTTGCCCTGCTTAAACTCGCCCACGACTAGGACGCGCACTCGCGGGTTGTGCAGGCGCTGCAGCGCCTGCCGGGCCCTGGCCGCAAGATCCGGCCGCCGGTACGCGGTTGCCGCCCGCAGCGCGAGCTCGACGGCCTGCGTGGCCGGGGTGGCGGCCCTGCCGCCCGGCGGATGCTCCGCGTCATCGGGCGACGGCGGCGCGTCCACGGAGGTGTCGTGATGCTGGCTCGCGATGCCGCTCGGCATGGCTGCCTCCTCATGGCTTTGGCCCACCCGGATACGCGGGTGGGCCAAAGCAGGGTAGTTCTGCTGCGTCAGGTGCTCAGCCTGCCACGTGAACGCCGTTCACCGGGTCGTGCCAGGTGTCGACGTTGATTGTGTGGTCGCTGATGTGCTCGGTGTAGCTGTTGCCCACGGAGCTGTGGTCGATGTGGGTGCCGTTGTTGTCGTAGGAATCGCTGGTGGTGCTCGTCGCTGTCCAGTTGTATGAGTGGTCGGTGTTGCCGGAGTCGGTGACGTTGTGGGAGTCGCTGGTGTTGCCCGAGTTCGTGGCCGTGGAGCTGGTGTTGCCATTGCCGATGGTGTTGGTGGCGCCGGCACCGTAGCTGTGCAGGTCGGTGTTGCCACTGTTGTTGACCGAGTGGTTAGACGAGTCGCTGCTGACCGACCCGCCGGTGGTGGCCACCTGGGAGCCGCTGACGTGGCCCACCACGTTGCCGTCACCCTGCACGTTGTGCGTGCCGTTGGCCACGGTGTTGCCGTTGCCGATCGTGCTCCCGGTGCCGTTGGCCACCGCGTTGCCGTTGCCCGCCACACTGCCGGTGCCCAGGGCGTTACCGCTGCCGGTGACGTTGCCGTAGCCCGCCGCCGCGCCGGTCCCCACCGCGTCACCGTTGCCGGTCGTCACCGTGCCAGCGATGCTGCCGCCAGCCGCCACCGCACCGTGACCCGACGCCACCACGTTGCTGTTGTCGAACGTCTGGGTAACATCCTCCCAGGTCCAGGTGTGGGGGACGTCGTGGTTCCAGTTCCAGTTTTGGGACATAATTGCTCTTCTTCCTGTTGAGAGAAACTGTGCGGCCGACCCTGATGTCCGGTCGTGGTGACCACATGCAGCAGGCTGCCGACCGTTTTCATCGGGGGAGAAAACCCGATACCTTCCGCCCGCGCGTCGGGGATCGCACACCGTGAAGAAGACGGGGATCTAGAGCGCGGTAGTTGGCTTTCCCGGCCCGCCACTGCCGGAAAATCAGTGCAAGTGCAGCTCCATCGCGGCGTCGTGGGTGTTGTAGGTGTCGTGCACGCTGTCCTGGGTGTAGCTGTCTCCTACGGCGCTGTGGCCGATGTGCGTGCCGTTCTCGTCGTACGAGCCGGTCGTGGTGGAGCTGGTGGTGGCGTTCCCGGAGTCCGACGTGTTGCCGGAGTCGGTGACGTTGTGGGAGTCGCTGGTGTTGCCCGAGTTCGTGGCCGTGGAGCTGGTGTTGCCATTGCCGATGGTGTTGGTGGCGCCGGCACCGTAGCTGTGCAGGTCGGTGTTGCCACTGTTGTTGACCGAGTGGTTAGACGAGTCGCTGCTGACCGACCCGCCGGTGGTGGCCACCTGGGAGCCGCTGACGTGGCCCACCACGTTGCCGTCACCCTGCACGTTGTGCGTGCCGTTGGCCACGGTGTTGCCGTTGCCGATTGTGCTCCCGGTGCCGTTGGCCACCGCGTTGCCGTTGCCCGCCACACTGCCGGTGCCCAGGGCGTTACCGCTGCCGGTGACGTTGCCGTAGCCCGCCGCCGCGCCGGTCCCCACCGCGTCACCGTTGCCGGTCGTCACCGTGCCAGCGATGCTGCCGCCAGCCGCCACCGCACCGTGACCCGACGCCACCACGTTGCTGTTGTCGAACGTCTGGGTCACGTCGCCCGCTGCCCAGATGTTCTGGTGCACTGAGTCGTTGATGCTCGTGTTGTGGCTGTCGGTGTAGGTGTACGTGTTGGTGATGTGGTTGAGGTACCTGATCGCAGCGTGCGTCTCGCTCTCGCCGGGCGCTGGCTGGACCGGCGGCGGGGTCGTCCCCGCGGGCGCGCTGTTGCCGCTGCTGTTCAGTTCGACGGCGCGGTGATCTGTCACGAGGGGGAGCGCCTCGTGAATGTCCCCCGCGCATACACCGGTAAGGCCATGCTCGGCGAGCACTCGTTCGGGATTCGCGCGGAACTGCGCCTGGGCCTGCGGGTCGCGCAGCAGGTTCAGGACGAAGTCCAAGAGCGAGGTCACAGCATTCATCGTAGCTTTTCCTCTGAGTCGCCAGATGCGCGGACGGACCTGGATATCCGAACGCTGCGGGCAAATCTAGGGAACAATCGCGCGGCGGCAATCGGGGGGCAGCCCCGTATCTCCCGTCAGCTCGTTCGGGGTTCGATCATCACGCGGTAGGGGCATTAGGGGATTTCCCCTAATGGGGAGGCAATCCCCCCAACAAAGGAGGGGGATCGCCAGCGCCAACGAGAGGACGGAGATCGGCGTCCTTCCAGAGGACGTTCCGAATCGGTTCCGTGGCGCGCCCGCGGCGCCGGGGGAGCGTTCTGGGAGGGGGATAACGATGATGTACTGGCTGGGGTTAGATCTCGGCACGACCTACACGGCCGCGGCGCTGTGCAGACCCGCGGCGGATGAGCTGGAGACGCAGGTCGTTCCGCTGAGCAGCCGCTCTTACGCCACACCGTCGGTGCTGTTCCTGGCCGAGGACGGTCCGGTGGTCGTCGGCGAGGTCGCGCAGCGCCGGGCGCTGACCGACCCCGACCGCGTAGTGCGGGAGTTTAAGCGCCGGATCGGTGACCAGATCCCTCTGCTCGTGGGCGGGTCGCCGTATTACGCCCACGAGCTCGCGGCGGAGGTTGTCCACTGGGTGTGGCAGCGGGTCGTCGAACAGGAGGGGGAACTGCCGGAAGGCGTCGCGCTGACCTGTCCCGCAAGCTGGGGGCCGTACAAGACGAGCCTGTTCGAACAGGCGGTGCGGGATACCGGCATCGGCGAGGTGGCGCTGCTGAGCGAACCGCAGGCCGCTGCGGTCAGCTACGCCAGCCAAGGACGAGTCGAGCTCGGGGCCAGGCTGGCGGTTTACGACCTCGGCGGGGGGACCTTCGATGCCGCCGTGGTCCGCAAGGACTCACCGGCCACGTTCACGGTCCTCGGCAGGCCCGAGGGTATCGACGGGCTCGGCGGAGTCAACTTCGACGAGGCGATCTTCGAGCACGTCTGCGCCGCCGCCGGCGTGCCGGTCACGGAGATCGACCCGTACGATCCCGAAATAGTCGCCGAGGTCGCCCGGTTGCGCCGCGAGTGCACGGAGGCGAAGGAGGCCCTGTCGGTGGACACCGACGCCACCATCCCCGTCGTGCTTGGCAGCGTGCGGCAGCGGGTCCGGGTTACTCGTGCCGAGTTCGAGGAGATGATCCGGCCAGAGCTGGAACAGACCATCGAGGCGCTGCACCGGGCTCTCGACTCGGCGAACGTCGATAGCACGCAGCTTGACGCGATCCTGCTGATCGGGGGCTCGTCCCGGATCCCGTTGGTCTCCCAGTTGATCTCGGCCGAGTTCGATCAGGCACCGGCGATCGACACCGACCCCAAAACCGCGGTGGCGGTGGGAGCCGCGCGGTTTCTCGCACCGGCCACCGCGCCGGTCCAGGAAACCGCGGAGACTGCGTTCCAGCTCTCGGCCGTACCGCCGGAACGGCCGCAAATCTCCACGATGCTATCCGGCGAAGAGGAAAGCTTTGATGAGCCGGTGCGGCGCCGCTCGCGCAAAGCGGTGCTGAGCGCGGCGGTCGTCCTCCTGCTGCTGCTCGCCGGGACGGTGACCGTGCTCCGCACGCCCAAGCTCGCCGACCCGTTCACGCACTCGACGACCTCACACGGGGCGACGAAGAACGAGGCGACCACGCCGGGTCCCAGCCGGTCGGCCGGCCTCGTCGGCACGACGCCGCGCAGCGCCGCCGCGCCACGAGGTGGACCCACGACCAGCGATCCGGCGTCCTCCGGGAGCAGCTCCCACCCAGCCAAGAGCGGGGACACGGGCACCAGCAGCGGCAGGACCCACAGCGGGCCGCCGGCGCCGCGCCGGCGCACAGCAGCAGTACGCCGGCGAAATCCTCGGTGCACAGCGGCACGCCCACGCCCACCTCATCGCAAAGCATCGCGCCGTCGCCCACCCCGTCGCAGAGCATCACGCCGTCGCCCAGCCCGACGCAAAGCAGCACGCCGACAGTTTCCGCGACGAAAAGCGCAGCCGGCGGGATCAGCGGCCAGTGAAGACCGGTCAAGTTCCTCGACCATGCCGGGCCTGCCGTGAAATCGAGGGTGCTTCATGAGGGCAGCCGGACTGGAGCCGCTGGAGCATTATCCCGGCTCCGTGCGCCCGTGGAATGCCGGTGCACAAAATTCGGTCGGACCTCCGCCCGTCGCGTGAAGCATCGGCCGATCTGCCTTGACTTCCCGCGCCCGGGCGCGCAGGCTCCCGGAGCTGGGAACGAGGCGCACACACCTAGCTTCGATCCCACCGCAGGAAAGAAGACAACTGGAAGCGTCGAGGCCACCTCTCACGCCCGAGAGAAGGGCCCCTGACTTGCGGATACGTCGTGGCGCGCTCGGAGGGACTCGAACCCCCAGCCTTCTGATCCGTAGTCGCGGGTAAGGCGTCCGGCTGGTACGGCCGGGTCCGTCTACGCAGGTCAGGTCCGCTGGGGCGTCCGGGGAGGGGTGCGTCTTCTTGAGAGGCGTGAACTTACGCCGATATTCGCCTGAGCATCTCGAAACTGGGAGCGTCTGCCTGTTTCTGGATGTCTGGGGCGTCGCTGAAGGTGATCTGTGCTGTTCAGTGGCGGTGGGGTTGGGTTGCTGGGGTCGGGCCTGGGGTGGCGTCTGGTTGCCGGGTCCCCCGGCTCCGGGGCTGGTTTTGCGGTCGTGGACCGGAAATGACCCTTGGCAGGCGGCGGAGGCCCGGCTATGACGGTGGCGGTTTCGGTGACGGTGACGCAGGTTCGCGAGGACGGGAGCGAGGGCCCGGCGGACGGGGAGCTGGCGGCGGCGCTGGCCGGCCCGGCCGGGCAGTTCGCCGCGATGCTCACCTGGACGGCACGGGAGGCTGCCGGCCTGGACCACGGGGAGCGGGAGAAGGTGGTCAGCGAGTCGGGCCGGGAGCTGCAGCGGCAGCTGCTGGAGGCCACCTTCACCATCGACAGCGCCCGCGAGGAGCGGATCGCGCAGGTCACCCGCGCCGCCGGAATCCGGCACGGCAGCGCCGAAGCAGGCCATGACCGGGGCGTGGTGAGCATCTTCGGGCCGGTCCGCGCCACGCGGCTCGCCTACCGCAACCGGCGCGAGGCTAACCTGTACCCGGCGGACGCCCAGTGGGCACTGCCCGACGACCCCTACTCCATGGGAATGCGCGCCCTGACGGCGTATCACCTGGCCGGCGGCGGCTACGGCCAGGCTCAGGAAGTCATCGAGGCCCGGACCGGGGCGACGATCGGCCGGGCGCAGCTGGCCGGCCTGGCCGGGGACCTCGCCGCCTGGGTGGATGACTTCTACGCCCAGCGGTCCCGCGACGCAGAAGCCGGCCTGCCGGCCAGCGACGTGCTGATGATGCAGGCCGACGGCAAGGGCATCGCGCTGCGGCCCGAGCACCGCGGCAGCGCCGGCAAGGGGACCGATGCCGCCCATCCGGGGATCAAGAAGATGGCCGAGATCGTCGCGGTCGCCGGCTTCACCCCCGCCGTCCGCGAACCCGAGGACATCAGCGCCTCGCCGGCCCGCCGCAAGGCGCACCCCGGCCCGGCTGCACGCGGCAAGTGGGTGGCGGCCTCCATCACCGGCAGCATCGACGCGATGATCGGGGCGGCGTTCGACGAGGCCGGCCGCCGTGACCCGCTCCTGCTGCGCCAGCGGGTGTTCCTGGTGGACGGGAACAAGCAGCAGATCACCGCCATCGCCGCCCATGCCAGGGCCCGCGGCCTGAAAGTGCCGGTCCTGATCGACTTCATCCACGTCAGTACCTCGGCAAGGCCGCCGCCGCGCTGCACCCCCACGACCCGGCCGCCGCCGGCCAGCGGGCCGGCGGGCAGCGGCTGCGGGTGCTGCACGGCCGCGCCAGGGCCGTCGCCGCCACCCTGGCGTCCGTTGCCGCCAGGGCCCGCGCCGATCCCCGCACCTGCCACCTTGACCTCACCGGCATGGACATGGCGGTCACCTACCTGACGAACAACCACACGCACATGCGCTACGACAAGGCACTGGCCGCCGGCTGGCCGATCAGCCTGCCGCTTCGTCATCGAAGACCGCTTCGGAATCACCGGCGCCAGATGGTCCCCCGACGGCGCCGAAGACATCCTGAAAACTCCGCGCCGTGGTCGTCAACGGCGACCTCGACGACTACATGAACTACCACAAAACAAGCTACCGCAACGAAATCCACCTGACCCGCTACGACCCGGCCAGCATCGCCGACCTCCGCCTCACCGCATGACCGAAACACCCCCGAATGACACACCCTCAAAAAGACGCACCCTCCGGGGAGGACGCCCGGGTAGGCATAGCTGAACGGCCCAAGCCATGGGTCGATCACAGGAGTGAGCACGGCCAGGATCGACCGTTCCACGACCCGGTCACGCACGGACGGGACATGCAGGAGCCTGGTCTGGCCATCGGGACGGGGCAAGGCGACGGCAGAGAGGCTGCCAGGCTGGTAGCTGCCAGCCGTAAGCTGCGCCGCGATTTCGGCGAGATGCTGTTCAGCGTCGCAGGCGAAGCGGGTCACGCCCCGGCCGAGCACCCGGTCGTCGCGGTCGCGGGCCAGCACGTCCACCCACGCTGCGGCGAGCTGATCGGGGTGGGCTACCTTCGCTAGGGTCGCGTGCAGGTGCGCCGGGCCCGGCGGGGCGGTCACCGGCTGGCCGCCTGAACGGTCGCGGGCTGCCAGGTGAGTTCGGGAGTAACGACACCGAACCCGTACGCGGTGTGCGAGCCGGCGCCCGCGAAGGCCGCGAACGCCAGCAGCGCGCCGAAACACGCTGCCTCGGCGTCGCTGCCCTGGTCGCAGACGTAGCGCACGCGGCCGGTAAATCCCGAGATAATCTCCTCTTCCATGCCCTGCTGGCCGGCCCGGTTCAGCCGGCGGGACAGGATCTGCACCTCACTGTGTCACGGTGTCCACGTGGACGAGGTCGGCCGCGAGAATGCTACGGGCCTGCGCGGTCAGGAACTGCTTCCAGGTCGGGCCGGCGCGGCGGGGCGCGGGATCGATCCCGGCAGCATGCAGGATCTGCCACACCGTGGAGGCCGCGATCGGGTGGCCGAGTTTGACGAGCTCGCCTCGCACCCGCCGGTGCCCCCAGGTCGGATTGTCGGTTGCGATGCGGATCACGAGCTTGCGGATCGCGGCTGCAGTGGACGGTCGTCCGGGACGCTGCCGGTTCGTGTAGTCCCATTTGCTTGTGACGAGCCGCCGGTGCCAGGCGAGCAGCGTCGCCGGGGTCATCGTGAACACCTCGCCCCATCGGCGCCGGGGGATCAGCCGGGACAGTGCCGAGAGCCATAGGCGGTCGGCCGGCTGGTAGCGGATCCGGCCGATCTGGCGGTGCAGCACCGCGTTCTCGTGCCTGAGTACAAGGAGTTCGGCATCCTTGGACACCTCACGCCGGGCCATCACCATCAGGCAGCCGAGCAGACAGCGCGCGAGCCGGTGGCGATGACCTTGAAGCTCCAGTGGGTGGCCGCGATCACCTCGGTCTCGTTGGACGTGAACGACAGCGGCGTGAACTCCGTGACCTCGATCGACGTCCCGATCTCCTTGAAGAAGCGGGGCACGTTGCCCTTGCTGGGGTGGCTGCCATACCAGGGCGCCGAGGTGCTCGCCGCTACCGGCGCCCAGTCGACGTCGTCGGACACCTCGGCGAGGACCGCCTCGATGTCGCCGCGGCCGTAGGCCTCGTAGATGCGCTGCACCGCATCGATCTTGGGATCGGACACTGGGAACTCGTTCAGGAGGCCGGTTCGGCCTCGCCCACGTTGCAAGGCGCATGTTTGCCGATCAGGTTCGGCCACACGCCGTCCGCTATGTCTGCCGCCTTGGCCTTCCGAGTTGCGCCCTGCGGATCGGAGATACCGGGCCACGGTTCGGCGGTGATGCAGACCGGTCGGCGCACGCCCTTGTAGGCGGGGTAGGGTTCCTCGGCGGCTGGGTGAGGTAACGGTCGGCGTAGTTGGATCGGCGGGGGTGGCCTCCGTTGGGGCCGAGGAACAGGTAGTTCGGCGGGGTGGGCGTCTCCCTTGCAGGCCGGGCGGCCAGTGCTCAGCGGGCAGTGGCAGGTGGGCCGCCGGTTGTCTGCCGCCCAGAGCGTGACGTCCGCGAGGAATGGCGGCAGGTCCAGGACCCTGTAGGACCCGTCCTTGGGGGCTGATTTGCTGACGGCGCCGCCGATTTCACGGAGCTGCCATTCCACGGCGTCGGTGGCGATGCCGTGCTCGGTGAGCTGCAGCGGGGAAGACTAGACTCGCTATCCTAGCCTTCCACGGCCAGCAGTTCCCCCCCACCGCACGCCGGTCCAGGTGGCGAATACGTTCATCACGAAATCGACCTCGCGTCCCCATAGCAGCGCGCATCGCTCTGCCAGACAGACAGCCTGGAGCGGGGTGATCACCTTGGAGCTCGGCTGCTGAGCGGCGCGGGTGGGCGCCCGGCCCATGGCGCGCTTGCGGCCACGGCGGCCTCTGCGGCGCTCGGCGGGGTTACGGTCGATTTTGCCTGCTTGGACGGCACCACCCAGGATGGTGATCGGCAGCGACCGGGCGGCGGACGCGACCGACCGCGCGTAGGGTCGGCCCTGTGAATTGATCCGCTGGGGGATGGATCTGTCCCGGTCTCGATTTCCTTCGAAGGTGAGCGACCCGAGTTCGCGACCCTGGAATTCTGCCAGGATGTGGAATTCGACCAGTTAGCGGCAATACAGGCGCGTGGTGGGCTCGATGTCATCGAGCATCCCTGCCCATATGTCGATCAGATCCTCCAGTAATGTCCTCGGTCCTGACTGGTCACGCCAGGTTCCCTGACTGCTCGGCGGCCCACCGGGCGTCGCGTTTCGGCTGGCGAGACTTCTATGCGTCGCCCATGGCGCTGGGCGCCTCGGAGTTGACGATGCGGGCGCCAGGGCGCGCGGCATCAATATCTCCCGGCTTCCGCCCGCCGTATCGGCCAGCAGCCGCTCATAGCGGCTGTGCACTCGCCCGGACACCACACCGCAGGCCGGGCACGCAGCCTCACGAGCACGCGTGCTCGCCTGGATGCGGGGAGCTCCTGCGTCTCGGAGCCGATGTCGAGGTGCTCGAGCCGTCGGCGCTTCGCGAACGGTTCACGCACACGATCGGCGACTCGCACTCACCTACGGCGCGGAGACCTCGATCCAGACCGCCCTGGCATGACCGAGCACGCGCCCGCCGGTTCCGTATGCGGTGGTCGAGGTGGATGCCTTACGGCCCTGCCGCCCGTCCAGCCGTCCCATCACCACGCAAGGCTCGCCGCTGAGGCGTCGCGAGTACCTGCCCGCTCATCCGGCCGAGCACCATCGGCAGGCCGACCAGGTCGACCGTCCAGCCGCCCGGACAATCCAGCGCCGCCCAGACGAACTCGGGCCGGACCTTGCCAGCCGAATCGGCCAGCGAGCCGTCCGGCTGCCAGCTCGCCGCCGTCACGCCCTCCCGGTCGGGCAGCAGCCCGGGCCGAAGACCAAGCCCGTCCGACCCGGGCCGGGCCAGCCCGCAGCTGAAGCAGGTCGGGAACGGGTGCTCGACCAGGCCGCCGTAATACTCCGCAGCCTTCCGGGCCTCGTCGAAGGTGACCGGCTCGACCTCGTCGAAACCACCGGAGAAGGGTTCTGCCTCCGCGATGAGGACGTTGCCGATTCTCGCCGCCAGGGTTTCCGCAGCGTCCGCCGGGACCAGGTCCATCGGCTCCTGCAGCGGCGGCGGTTTCCGAAGCGTGACGGTGATCGCGGCGGCAGGCGCGCCCCCGGCTGAGACAGCCAGCAGGCACGCGGCCAGTCTCCCGGCGAAGTACCCGCCGTTCGCCGAGCCGGGTGGGCCGTTGAACCGGGCGGGCACGATCAGGGTAGCGTCCGTCATAGCCGCCATTCTGCCCGGCCCAGGCGCTTTAGGCAGCAGCCCGGACCGGCAGACCTATAGGACGCACCCGGGCGGCGCGCCCGCCATCGGCCCAGGCGAGCCGAAGGCAGGCGGCATTATCAGGCAAGGGGTCGTTTACATGTGCGCGTGACCCAAGATCACCAGGCCATCAGCAGGCCTGTGAACAGTGCGGGCTGAGGGTGGCGGACCGTGCCGTTGCGATACGCGCGCCAGGTGTCATTCATGAGAGCAGGGTCGTGACGCGCTCGCTGACGCCCCCTCCGGATGCTGTGTGGGAGAGGCTGTGCGCAACCAGATGGGACCCACCGGGTGCTGCTTCTGATCTGAGAACGCGGAGCGACGCCGGACGTTGTTCGGCCTGGAGCGGGCGGAGCAGATGTTCCGGGCGGCGGCAACCGTCGGGCCAGCGACACGACCCCTGCTCGTCTTCTATGGACTGAGCTGGGTGGGCGATCGCCGCGCGACTGCATCCAAGATCGAGACCGGCGATGGATGGCAGCTTGGAGGTCATGACATCTATTCCGCACCGGAGAGCCTGCGCGGCCCGCGGACAGATGTCCGGTTTCGCACCACGGCGCCGGTATTCACCAGCGCACCTTCGGACATTGCCTTCCCTCCTTAAACTGACACGCTGCCGCCCTTCCCATGTGCAGCGGCTTTCCCGCGCTCGGAGTACTACGGCGGCTCCGCCCCACCCGCGCCTTCGGCAGGCGTCGCGCCTATCCATCCCGGTCTCCCTGGCCGGAAGACGGGGTGCAGAACGCACGCGGATGGTTCCCACGTTCACTGTTGTCCGGTCCACGGGTTAGGCACCCGGCTCTGCCCCTGCGATCTCGCCACGGCTACGCCGCAGGCAATTCACCGTGGCCTCCAGGCCCAGGCTTCACAGACCCTGCCTGGAGTTCCCCGCCCGTCATGAAAGGCGGGTACGCACCGCCCACCAGCCCGCATCCACCGGGTTGGAGCTGGCATCTGATCAAGAGGCGTAACGCAGCCGGTTTCTCTCGTATACCTTCCCGTCTCGCTCACCAGGCCCGGCCCATCCGGCAGTACTGAACCGGCCCGACTTTGTCGAGGCTGCTCCCGCCGTTCCCGGCGACCCCCGGGTCAGGCCGCCTCCCGCTTCACCCCGCCGCTGCGACGGCGAGGAGATGGACGGTCTCTCACCTCCATCCGGAACAACAGCGCCTCGTGGCGCACATGAAGATCAGATGGAGCAGGCGGAGGGACACTGGCGATCATCATGGCCTACCGCTGACCCCGGTGCATCGCTGCAGCTCACCAGCCAGGCAGACTTCTGGCACCCCACAAGCATGTAGCTGGCGATCTGGCATCGATGCTGGCGAGAGGTCAAATATCGCTGTCACCTGCGCATTCCCGTCGAGGCCACCGATGCCGTCGGCCTGATCCGCGCACGAGTACCTGGCATGAAAAGACAGGCACGGCGCCGGCCCGATGCGCTTGCGGCTGGATCACCCAGATCTACCAGGGCACCAGCCAGGCGTGTTCCGTGCGCGCAGACACTGGTCTAAACCGACGTGTGTCAACGTCGGCTGAAAACTGGATCCAATCTTGACCCGGCGGATTCATCTGAAAATTGACCCCCTGCATGTTGCTGGTTATTAGCCAAGTCAGGCGCCCGGCGGTGGGTCAGCATCTTCAGCGACCCGGCAGGCGGTGAAGACACGGCCAGCGCGATGGCTGTCAGCCCCGGCAGGGGCAAGCTGTTCGTCACTGGTTCCGCGCAGACCGACTTCGGGACCATCGCGATCAAGACCTGACCCCGCGACACTGACGTTGCCCGGCCATCCCGCAGAAGGAGCGGGGAGGTCAGTAGCTGAACGTCGTGGCGCAGTCGTCACCGATCCACTGCCACATCGGGGCCGTGCCGCCCAGGTCAGCGGCATCGACGAGCTGGCTTTTGTCGAGTTTGCGGGTATCGAAGCAGATGGGGCATACGAGGTAGCGCCCGCCTGCCTTGGCGAACCGGTCAGTAAGCTCGGCCAGCGGCGGGCAGCCCTCGCATGCGACAGCGGTGGCGACGCCCTCCAGCGCCAGACGGGCTGCTTCCTTGGTCAGGAACATCAAGGTCGGGCGGCCTTGTTCTGCCGCGGCGACAGCAACCAGGAACGCGACGGTGACGCGTTCGGGGTCCTCGAGTCCGGTGGTCAGGCTGATCACGGCCTTCGCTGTTGCCGTGCTCGCTAGGGTGCTGGTCATGACATTCTCCTTGCTCGTTGCTGGTGGTCTGTTGCGCGGGTCGGATAGCTGGTGGGCGGCGGGTCAGCCCGCGGATATGGTGGTCGTGACCGGCGCCGGATGGGTGAAGATGTCCTGCACCGGGCAGTGGCTGTTGACCGCTTGCCGTAGCTGCTCGTACCGCTCAGCCGGCTCCGGCCCGGTGATGAGCACCTGCACGGCCACGTCGGCGAATCCCGGGCGTATCCCCTCCCGCAGGCCGAGAATTCCCTGGACGTCGATGTGGCCGTCGACATTCACCCGGATGTCTCAAAGCGGATGCCGAGCTTCTCCGACCAGAACCGGTAGGTCATCGCCTGTCAGGAGCCCAGCGCGGCGAGCGCATGCTCAACCGGCTTCGGCCCGGCGTCCGCGCCGCCGAGGCCGGGCGGCTGATCGGCCTTGATCATCTGGCCGTCCAGCTGGACGTCCACTTCGGTGACGCCAACCAGCTCGCAGCCCGCGGTCAACCGGGCCGCCGCGATGGCCGGGTCGGCCGCGATCGCGGACGCGGTGCCGTCGAGGATGGATTTCAGGTCGGCGGCCATGACAGTGCCTCCTCCAGTCGTCAGGAACGTTGTCGATCGGGCCCGACGATGCCAGGCGGACGTTCCCGAAACGTTCCTGGCCGATCGCTGGCGGCCGGGAGGGTGGGGTGGTGGTCAGGCCGGGCCGGACGCAAGCGCGGCGCAGCGGGCCGCGTCGAGCGGCTGGCCCGACTGCCGGAAGCCATCGGCAGCCGCGCGGAAGTGAATAGAGGCAGTGCGGTCGCCGGCAGTTGCCCGCGCGAGATGGCCTTTGACTTCTTCGACCGCAGCATCCCAGCCGGGCAGCCGCATGACGACCCTGGCCAGGGTTTCTGCGGCCTGTCCGTAACGGACCGCGCGCTCGGCATCCCCGGCCAGGGCCGCGGCGATGGCCGCAGGGACGACGAGGGTGATCTTGCAGCCCGGGCATGTTTCCGCCGGGCCGCGGATGGCGGACTCGGCTTCCTCCACGACGGCCAGCGCGTCCGCTGGCCGTGCCGCGGCGATCCTGGTGCCGTAGATGCGATCCAGGAGATGGAAGCCGGCCTCGGACTCGCGGGCCACCGCAAGCGCCTCATCAGCCAGCGCCGCCGCTTGCGCCGGCTGGGCTCGGTACAGGGCGGCTTCTGCCCGCCGCTGCAGTGCCAGGGCCTCGCCAGTAGCCGCCCCGATGGCCTGGTTCAGCCAGGCGCCGGCGGCGAGGTCCGCGTCCGCCTCATCGAGCCGCCCCGAGAGCAGCTCGGCCTCCCCGCGCAGCGTCACCGCGAAGCCGTGCCCGCGGGCGGCACCGAGCCGCTCGGCCTCAGCAGCCAGCGAGTCGGCGAATTCGATGACATCGGAGTACGGCATCGCCCCGTATAGCAGTCGCTGGGTTACGCATAGCTGCCCATCGAAGACCCGCATCGCTAGCTCTGGCAGGGCGTGCGTTTCGCGCAGGTCTGCCCGCAGGCTGCCGCGGAGGTCGCCGCGCGAGTGCGCAGCCAGCGCCTGCGCCCACGAGGCTTCAACCAGCGCGCCGGCATTGCGGAGCTGGAGCGCCAGCTGGCGGCTCTCGGCGGCCTTGGTCGTCGCGAGGCCGGGATCGCCGAACCCGATCGCCGCCGCCCCGCTCAGCGTGAGCGCGTGGCAGAGCCTGCCGCGGACGCTCGGCGGGCGGACGCCGTCGAGGGTCCGCAGCGCTCCGCTGGCGTCGCCGAGCTTGAGCTGTGCCAGCGCCTGCATCGCCCGGAGATCGTGAGCCCCCGGCTCACCAACGAGCCGCGCCGCAGCCGCATACGCGGCCGGCGCCCGGCCGTCGCCGAGCGCGTCCAGGACCTCCGCACGCAGCCTGGCCGCCTCCCCATGCCCGGGCGCATGCTTCAGCAGCGGCTCGAGCTGGCCTAGGGCGTCCGTGAACGCGCCGAGCATGATGGCCTTGCGGGCCGCGGCGAGCAGCCAGCCCGCCGCTTCGCCCGGTCGGTTCCCCTCCAGCCAGTGCCGGGCGATCCGGGCTGGTTCGGCGTCGACGGCGGCCAGACGGCGGGCAGCGTCGCGGTGCAGGGCGATCCTGCGGTGCGGCGGAATTTGCTCCACGAGCGCCCGCCGGACCAGCTCGTGCCGGAAGCGGTAGCGGGCTCCCGAGACGGTCAGCGCGCCGGCCTCAAGGCCGGCGTCCAGCCTCGCGAAGGCTTCCGGCTCAGGCAAGCCGGTCAGCGCCAGCACTCCGGCCGTGTCGATATCATCGCCGGCTACCGCAAGCCGGCGCAGCATGGCGGCGGTGGACTCATCCAGGTCGAGGAATCGGGCTGTGACTGCCTCCCAGACCGACCTGGTGACCGTCAGGGGCTGGCCCGCGGCGGCGTGACGGGCCAGTTCCAGGGCGAAGAAGGGGTTGCCCTGTGCGACCTCGGCGATCTGGCTGAGCATGCGGGCGTCCGGCCTGGCCGGCGCGGCGTTCGCCACGAGCACGACGACATCAGCATGATCCAGCGGGCCCAGATCGATCCCCGCGGCCCTGCCGGCTCGGTGCAGTGCGGCGACCCCGCGTGCCAGCGTCGGCCGGGCTGCTTCCTGGCGATAGGCCAGGACGATGAGGAACGGAAGCCCGCCGCCTGCCCGGGCGAGGTGCATGCACGCTTCCGTGGTCGCGTCGTCGGCAAGCTGGGCGTCGTCGACGATCAGCATCACGCCGGTGACGTCCCGGCACTCCAGGATCAGCCGCCGGACCGCGCCGATCACAGAGTGCCGGGTGAGACGACCGTCGTGCGGGCGTGCCGGCGAAGCCAGCAAGGTGAGCTCGGCTAGCACCGAGCGGGCCCGATCCGGCAGGGCATCGAGCAGCGCGCGATCCCGGCTGAGAAGCTGCTCGATGCCGCTCACGAGTGGTGCATAAGGGCTGCTCGCCATGGTAGCCGCCACCGTGACAACCAGCCAGCTCCGGTGCCTGGCCAGCGCGGCGACCTGGCGGCACAGCGCGGATTTGCCGATCCCGGGCGGCCCGCGGACCACCAGCGCGCCTATGTCACCCTGCTCGGTCGACCGGAGAGTGACCATGGCCTGGGCGAGCTCGGCCTGGCGGCCCGCGAAGACGGTCGTGGCCTGGCTGAGCCCCGCGGCGCATTTGTCATACAGGGCACGGCTCTCCGGACTGGGCGGCAGGCCCAGCTCGCGCTGCAGGGTGGTGCGGAGCCGCCCGTACCAGCGGATCGCCGCGTGCCAGCAGCAGGCCGCCAATTCGGCCCGCATCAGCTCCTGGTACGCCGCCTCATGAGACTGTTCCAGTGCCACGAGCCGGTCCCATTGCCCGCTCAGCCACAGCAGCTTGGCCTGCAGCGATCTCAGATGGGCGCGGCGGGCCTGCGTCCACTCCTCATAGAGTGACTCGGGCAGCAGGTCACCGGTGTAACCTGAGGCCGCTCCGGCGCAGGCGGCACCGTCCTTGGAGCGCAGGGCCAGGCCGGCCGTCCGCTCAAAGCACTCGACGTCCGTCTTCACCTGGCACGCAGGGAACAACGTGACCCGCCCTGCGCGCAGCACCACAGCATCCGGGCGGCCGAGCGCCTGTCGGGCGTGATGAGCAGCCTTACGGAGATTCGCCGCCCCGGCATCAGGATCCAGATGCGGCCACAGCGCCTCCGTCACCTGTTCCCGGGCAAGGCCGTGGCGATCGGCCAGGGCAAGAAGCTGCACGAGCTCGGCCGAGCGCCGTCCCGGCCACGCAGTGCGGGCCACAGCCCGGCCTCCGATGCTGGCTCGGAAGGTCCCGAGCAGCTCGACGCGCACGCGATCGCTGTGCGGCTTGGCGGACATTGGCACTCCTACCGCGGGCCGGCAGTTCGAGCCTAACGGGCTGAACGGGAACGCTCAGGCCAGGGCACGAGGCTGGTACCCGCTGGACCGCCGTTGTCAGCGGCTGGCGGTGCGGGCGATGCCGCGGCCGATCTGGAACTCAGCTCAGCTGGTCCGCCTTCCCGCCCGGCTTGTGCTGCTCGGCGAAGGCCAGGAAATCGCGGTCCGCGGCGGCGGCCTGCGCTGGGGGTGAGCGCGGCGTAGATGGCGGCGACCGGGCCGAAGGTCTTCTTGTAGTACCCGCAGTATCCGGTCGGGCCGCCGGGGACCCGCTCGAGTATAGGTTCCCGGCGTGAGCTCCAGTGCCGCGACCTTGCCACCGAAGAGATGCCTGACGTGATCGTAATCACCCCATAGCGTCGGCGGCGATGCCCAGCGCGGCGGTGGCGGGGCGGAGCCAGCGAACATGTCGAGGAACCGCGCCAGCAGGCCGTCCGCGGCAAAGTTGATCATTCCGATGGTGCCGCCAGGCCGGACACGCGCACCAGCTCATCGGCGACCCGCTGGTGGTCCGGGGCCCACGTGGCACCGACCAAGGATGTGACGACGTCGAATCGGGCGTCGCCGAAGGGCAGGTGCTTGGCGTCGCCTTCGGCCCACTCGAGCTGCGGCCCGGCGCGTCCGGCCCTGTATCGGAGCTACGACCGGCGCCGGGTGGTGTGACGCCGGCGTCGGTTTTTCCGGGCGTCGTCACTCGTCGACGAGTCCGGGGCCACGGCCGTGCTGAGCATCGGGCCGGTGGCGGTCATCGGTGTGCTGTCGCAGCAAGCGCGGCAAGCGCCCGGTCGAGGACCTGGACGCGGGGGAGCAGGGCCGCCTGATCCGCCAGCCGCTGGTGTGCATAGGTCCCGATCTGGGCGATGATCCGGCGCTGCAGTTCGCGGTAGCGCGGGACGTCGTCCCCGGTGACCGGCGGGGCGGACGGGTCGACGCTCGCGCTGGCGAGCAGCAGCGCCGCGTCTTGCGGGCGGCCGAGTGCCTCCAGCAGCTCGGCGAGGATGCGCAGGCTGGTCCACAGCTGCGGCCATCCGCTCCGGCGGCGCAGCTGGTGCAGCAGATCGGGGAACACCCGCAGCGCCTCGTTGTGGCGGCCGAGCCGGACCAGGGCGGAGACGAGCGCGATGCGCGCGACCTCGGCGATCTGCGCGGTACGGCCGGCCTCGGCTTGGGTCGCGGCGAGTTCGAGGATCTCGACCGCGGCCGCGGGGTCCTCCAGCAGCCGGACCTCACCCATCGTGTACGTCGCGAAGGCCCCGATCGGGCCGGCATCCCGGGCGACGGCCAGGGCCTGCTCCGCGTGCTGCCGCGCGGTCGGCTGGTCGGACTGGAAGCAGGCGAGCAGCGCGAACGTGGCGTGCGCGTCGACCCGCAGCGGTGCCGGCACGCCGGGAAGTTCGAGCAACTGCCGCCAGTGACGCATCGATTCCGCGTGCTCACCGCGGTAGACGCAGGCCACCCCGAGCGCGTGCAGCGCCATGCGCTGCTCCTCGGGCGTGGACGCGATTGCCAGCGCCCGCGTGCCGAGCCGGTGCGCCTCGTCCAGGTCGCCGAGCTGTGCCGCGTGGAGCGCGCCGGACGCTCCCGCGAGTGCGGCGACTGGCGTCGCGGGCAGGCGCGGGTCGCAGGCCACGTCCCGCGCCAGCTTCAGCAGCTCGCCGTCGAGCACCCAGTGCGTGCACCAGCCCAGCGCCGCGGTGATCGCACCGGCCAGTTCGACCTCGCCCGCGTCCAGCGTCCCGCGCACCGCCGCGAGCAGATCGGCGCGGTAGGCCAGGAGCCGGTGCAGCGGCTCGCCGGCACCTCCTGCGCGGACGTCGGCGGCTGCGGCCTCCGCCAGGTCGCGGATCCAGCGGGCGTGCGCGGTACGCGCGGGCCCGGCCGCGCCGTCGGCGCGGAGCCGTTCGGCGGCTAAGGCGCGCACGATCGCCAGCATCTGGTACCGCGCCTGGCCGTGCTCGTGCGTGACGTGCAGCAGCGACGCGTCCGCTAGGCGGGCCAGGCGCACTGCGGCCGCCGGGCCGCCGGCATGCTCGGCCGCGTCGAGGTCGAAGCCGGCCGCGAACACCGACAGCCTCGCCAGCAGTTCTTGCTCGCTGCGGGTGAGCAGGGTCCAGGAACGGTCGAGTACCGCCCGCATGCCGCCGTCGGCGTCGGCGAGCACGTCCAGATCGCCCAGCCGGTCCAGCACCGGCGTCAGCCCGACCGCCGCCACCTGCGCTGCCGCCAGCTCGATCGCCAGCGGCACCCCGTCGAGCCGGCGGCACACTGCTGCGCCGAGCGCCACGGTTTCTGCGGTCACCGGGAAGGTGGGACGCAAGCGGCGGATCCGGTCGACGAACAGCCGGACCGGTGCGGTGTCGCGCAACTGTTGCGCCGGCACGTCCGCGGCCTCGGTGAGCAGCGGATCCAGCGGCAGCACCTGCTCGTCGGGCAGTCCCAGCCGGTGCCGGCTGGTGGCGATGATCCGCACCTGCGGGCAGGCGCGCAGCAGCGCCCCGGTCAGCTCGCGCGCGTCGGCGAGCACGTGCTCGCAGTTGTCGATCACCAGCAGTTGCGAGCCCGCGCCGAGGTACTCGCTGACCGCAGCGCCAGGTGTGCCGGTGCGGGCATCCACGCCGAGCGTGGCGGCGACGGCGCCGTCGACGCCGCCTGCCGGTACGGCGCCCAGTTCGGCCACCGCGACAGGCATCTTGAGCTGGGCGGCGAGTTCGCCCAGTGACTCGGCGACCAGCCGTGTCTTGCCGACCCCGCCGATGCCGGTGACCGTGACCAGCCGGTTGCTGCGTACCGCGCCGACCAGGGTCGCGATCTCGGTGTCGCGGCCGACGAATGGCGTCGAGACGGCGAACCAGCGCGGCGGCTGCGGTACCGGCCGAGGTGCCTCGGGCAGCTCGTTGCGCAGGATCCGGGCCTGCAGGTCCTGCAAGGCCGGCGAGGGGTCGAGCCCGAACTCCGCCGCCAGGCCGCGCCGATGCCGGCCGTAGACCTGCAGCGCCTCGGTGGCCCGCCCGGACCCAGATAGCGCACGCATGAGCAGTTCGACGCACCGGTCGCGCCACGGTTCGCTCGCCTGCAGCGCTTCGAGGTGCGCGAT
Organism: uncultured Actinomycetota bacterium; assembly: GCA_963826515.1. Taxonomy (GTDB): domain Bacteria; phylum Actinomycetota; class Actinomycetes; order Streptosporangiales; family Streptosporangiaceae; genus DATFVJ01. The sequence continues at coordinate 404,933 of CAWGXI010000016.1, read as the reverse complement.
CGCGTCGGTCGCACGCCCCGATCGCAGCGAGAGGTCGGCGTAGTCCTCGACCGTGGCTGCGTGCAGTTCGTTCAGCCGCGCCGCCTCCGCGCTGGCGAAGTCGTGGTCGGCGAACTCGGCATACGCCGGGCCGCGCCACAGTGCGAGGGCCGCGTCGAGCAGTCCTGCGGCGGCGGCGTCCGGGGCGTGCGCGGCCCGCTCGCGCAGCGCTTCGAACCGCAACGCATCCACGCCGTCGGCGGTGACGTTCAGCCGGTATCCGGCAACGTCGGCGCTGATCAGTTCGGCGCCCAATGCGGTGCGCAATCGGGAAAGCACGGTCTGCAGGGCGGCCTTCGGGTGGCCGGGGAGTCGCTCGCCCCAGGCCGCCTCAACGAGCTCGTCCGCCGGCACCGGCCTCCCGGCCCGAGTCAGCAGCGCGGCGAGCACGGCCCGCTGCCGGCGGCTGGGCAGCGGCAGCGCAGAGCCGTCCCGGTCCGCCTGCAGCGTCCCGAGCACCCGGAACACCGGTGCTGCGTGCATCGGCGCCCATTCTCGCAGCGATGAAAGAGAGGTGAAAGCCGGAACTGGCACCCTTGCGGGCATCAGTGATCGATCAGGAGGTAACCATGAACTCGACGGACCTGGGTGGACACCGCGCACCGTCGGCGGCGCGACGCTACGACGCGATCGTCGTCGGCGCCCGCTGCGCCGGCGCCGCGACCGCGATGCTGCTGGCCGGCAAGGGCTACGACGTGCTGCTCGCCGACCGGGCGAGCTTCCCGTCCGACACCGTCTCGACGCACGTGATCCACCCGCCAGGCCTGACGGCGCTGCGGCGGTGGGGGCTGCTGGACGATCTCGTCGCGACGGGCTGCCCGCGGCTGCCGGCGTACACCTTCGACTTCGGGCCGCTGGTGATCACCGGGACGCCGAGCGCCGCCGACGGCATCGCCGGGGGCTACGCGCCGCGCCGGATCGTGCTGGACGACCTGCTCGTCCGCGCCGCCGAGAAGGCCGGCGCCGAGCTGCGCGAGGGGTTCAGCGTCACCGAGCTGATCATCGACGGCGGCCGGGTCGCCGGCGTTCGCGGGCATGCGCGCGGCGGCCTGGAGGTCAGCGAGTACGCCCGCGTGGTCATCGGCGCCGACGGGGTGCATTCGCGGGTGGCCGAGCAGGTGAACGCGCCGCGTTACCGCGAGGGCCCGGTACTGGCCAGCGCCTACTACGCGTACTGGTCCGGCGTGCCCGCCGCGGGGGCGCGGTGGATGATCCGGCCCGGCCGCGGTTTCGGCATGATCCCCACCAACGACGACCTGACGCTGGTCCTCGCCGCCTGGCCGCAGGCCGAGGTGGCCCAGGTGAAACAGGACCTGCAAGGCAACTACCTGTGCGAGGTCACCGCTACCCTCGGCGACCGGCTCGACGGCGGGCGGCAGGAAACCCGGGTCGTGGGCGAAGGCGTGCCGAACAGGTTCCGGACACCGTACGGGCCGGGCTGGGCGCTGGTCGGTGATGCCGGGTACGCCAAGGACCCGGTCACCGCCCAGGGCATCACCGACGCCTTCCACGACGCCGAGATGTGCGCCGGCGCGCTCGACGCCGCCTGGCACGGCAGCCGCGGCTACGACGAGGCGCTGGGCGAATACCAGCAGCACCGCGACGAGCGGGTGCTGCCCATGTACGAGTTCACCGGCCAGCTCGCCGACCTGGCCGTGCCCCCGCCGCCGCAGATGCAGCAACTGCTGGGCGCGATCGCCGGCAACCAGAAAGCCATGGACGATTTCACCAGCATGTTCGCCGGCGCCCTGCCGGTGCCGGAGTTCTTCAACCCCGCACACATCCGATCCCTGACCGGGGCGGACACGAAGGTACCCCGATGACCGCCGCGCCCGACGCCGGGATAGGGCTGGGCCTGGTACCCGACTGCGCCGACCCGGACCGCCAAGCCGCCTTCTGGGCCGCGGCCCCCGGGTACCAGCATGCCGGGATGTTCGGCAAATACACGATGCTGATGGCTCGTGACGGAGCTGCGCTCGTTCTGCGAACGCGAGCACATCGGCTACGTGCTGCGGGTGCCCTCGAACTTCCGCCTGACGCTCGGTGATGGCGGCAGGCTCACCGCAGCCCAGGCGGTGAGCGGCGCGCTGGGCGGGACGGCCGGGTGGTGGCAGGCCCGCTCTGCAGGGAAAGGATCCAAGGGAGACCGGATGTACCGGTAGGCCTGGATCGCCACCGCCTCCCCCTGCCGCATCCTGCTGGTCCGCAAGCACCTCACCACCGGCGAGCTGGCGCCTACCTTGTGGGGCTCGAATACACGATCGCGGCGTGACCTGCGTCCTTTGGTCGCGGTGCGGGGCTGTCATGCTGCGACTTGGTACTCGTGGGTGCGTCCGCCGAGGACCTGTCGTCGGCGGATCCTGTCCCGCTCGAAAATAAGATTCGGCAGGTGACCTGCAGGCTTCCGTGTGTCAGGCGGCATGCGCGTACTCGGTGATCATGCCGCCCGAGCCGGGGAACAGCGTTGCTGCGCAGAGATGATCCAACGCAACGAAGCCTCCGGTCAGGTTGATCGGACTTGCTACGATCGTAGCTGAACGACTACGCTCCTTGTGTGAGCGCTATCCCGGCACGTGACCTTCGTAACCACACGGCGGAGGTGCTGCGACGTGTGGAGTCGGGCGAGGAGATCGAGGTCCTGAGAGACAACCGCCCGGTGGCAAAGATCATCCCGCTGTCGCGGCGGCGGCAGTGGCTGCCCGCGCCGGAGATCGGCCACGAGCTCACTCGGCTGGGTCCAGATACCACTGGGCTGGCGGAGGAACTGCGGGCAGCTCTGACCGAGACAACTGACGATCTGCCGTGGTGATGGCCCAGCGGGCGCTGGCCGACACGTCAGTGTTCATCGGCCTGGAAGCGGCGCGATTCGATGCCGGCAGGTTCGCCGATTTTGAGTGGGGTATCTCGGCGATCACGCTTGGTGAGCTGCGGCTCGGCGTACTGCAGGCTAAGGACCCGGAGACAGCATCCCGCAGGCTGTCGACCTACCAGCTCGCTCAGCGGTTCGAGGCGCTGGCAGTCGACGAGGCCGTCTCCGAGGCCTGGGCGCTGCTGGTATCGCGGCTTCGCGCGGCAGGCCGGAAGGTGCCGATCAACGACAGCTGGATCGCGGCCACGGCCATTGCCCATCGTGTTCCGATCGTGACTCAGGATTCTGATTACGACACCATGCTCGATGTTCAGGTCATCAAGATCTTATGCGCGAGCGATGTACCTACAGCCGCGCGTATCAGGAGCCCTGGCCGTGTCGGTATGTGCAAGCACCCTGGTAGCGGGCTTGGGCGGACGCTGTCCGTGGATTGTCCGCGCTTTCATCGGCCCGGGCTGCCGGACGTGCGGACATATAGCGGACAGGCAAGATCACGTCGCGGGTGATCGGCTGGATAACCGCAGCTCAGACGGCATGTCGCCAAACTAGAACAAGCGGTCTGTAAAACCGTCGGCTCAGCCTACGTTGGTTCGAACCCAACACCCGCCACCACGTAAAACTGCACGTCAGAGCCAGTACCTGTTCGTTTCCCTCACTAACCAGGGAGTGATTTGCGCGCCCGGTGTTGACGGCCTGATTTCCTGAGCATCCGTGCCGGGCGTCCGGCCGTGCTCTTTGACGATGTCACCTCCTGGCTGCTGCTGAGCGGCCAGGATTTTGCTGTCCGCGTGAAGTGAAAGTGAGGATCCCTCCTCGCCTCGTTTTGCCACCGATTGCGAGGAGGGATCCGGAGCGGCGGTGTCGCCGTGGCCATCGTATGGCCGTGCCCGATGCCGGTCGATTCCTATGCGGCGGCCGGCCGCCAGGTGGAGTTCCCGCGCCCGGGCTGCCCATCGTGCGCCGGGTGGATGGTGTTCTGGTCGGGGTACCGGCGATGGGTGCGGGAGGCGGGCCGCTGCTGGCGGATCTTCGTGCCGAGGCTGCGCTGCGGCCCGTGCGGGGTGACTCATGTGCTGCTGCCGGCGTTCGTGCTGGCGGGGCGGCTGGATAGCGCGGAGTCCGCCGGGCGGGTGATCGAGGAGGTGGCCTGCGGCGGGGCCGGGGCGCGCCCGGCGGCGGAGCGGGCCGGTGTCCCGCACACCACGGCGCGGGGGTGGCTGCGCCGGTTCCGGTGCCGGTCCGCGCAGACCGGGGTGGCGTTCGCGGCGCTGGCGGTGGAGTTGGGCGGGCAGGTGCTGGCCCCGCCGGCGGATGCGGCCGGGTTCGCCGTGGCGGCTATCCGCGCGGCGTTCGAGGCGGCCGTAGCGCTGCCTGGATGGGCAGCGGTGGGCCGGTGGCGGTTCGCGTCGGCGGTGAGCGGCGGGAGGCTGCTGGCGTCCGGCACGATCTCGCCCTGGCTGGTCGTCGGCAGACGGCATTTCATGACTCCTATCCCATCGGCACCGCCATGAACGGAGGAGAGCATGGACCACAAGGGGCAGGAAGAGATCGCGTTGCACCTCTGGGCGGTGATTGCCGAGGCGGCCAGTGACCGGCTGAGCCCGGCGGAGCGGGGGGCGCTGGTCCGCCAGATCGCCGCCCACGCTCACACGCACCCGGACGGTTCATCACGCACTTGTTCGCGGGGGCGATCGACCGCTGGCTGCGGGCGTGGCGCAAGGGCGGGCTGGAGGCACTCAAGCCCTCGCCGCGGGCGGACACCGGTGTGGTGCGCGCGCACCCGCAGCTGTTCGCCGAGGCCGCCGCGCTGCGGCTGGAGCTGCCCGGCCGCTCCGCCGCCCAGATCGCCTCGATCCTGTTCCACCGGCACGGGGTGGCCGTCTCGGAGCGGACGGTGCGCGGCCAGCTCCGCCGTGCCGGGCTGCACCGGGCGGCGCTGGCCGCCGAGCCGAAGGCGTACGGCCGGTAGGAGGCCGCCCGCCCGAACGAGCGGTGGATCACCGACGTGCTGGCCGGCCCGTGGGTGCCGTACCCGAAGCGGGAGGCGTCGGCGCGGGCGCGGCTGTGCCTGATCGTCGATGACCATTCCCGGCTGCTGGCCGGTGGCCGGTTCTTCGCGCACGAGAACGCCCGCGCCTGCCAGGATCTGCTGCGCCGGGCGGTCACCCGCCGCGGCGTCCCGCAGGTTCTATACGCGTGGATAACGGCGCGCCTTTCTCCAATGCGTGGCTGGCCCGCACCTGCGGGGTGCTCGGCATCCGCCTGGTGCACAGTAAGCGTTACGCACCGGAAGGCCGGGGGAAACAGGAGAGGCTGAACCGCTATATCCGCGAGGCGTTCCTGGCCGAAGCGACCCATCACGGCATCGAGTCCCTCGATGCGCTCAACGACCTGTTCACCGCGTGGGCCGGGCAGGTCGCCAACCGGCGGACACACGCCGAGACCGGCCAGACGCCGATCGGCCGGTTCGAGGCCGCCGGGCCACCCCGGAAGGCCGATCCCGCGCTGCTGCGCGAGGCGTTCCGCTGGTCGGTCACCCGCCGGGTCACCCGCACCGCCACCGTCCCGCTTGAAGGCAACGCCTATGCCGCCGGCCCGGCGCTGGTGGGCCGGCGGGTGGAGCTGCGGTATGACCCGGAGGACCTCACCCGCATCGAGGTGTTCCTGGACGGCAAGCCCGCCGGGGCCGCGACCCCGTTCGTCACCCGCCGCCATGTGCACCGCGCCGTCCGCAGGCGGCCCGCCCGGACCCAGCGCCGACCGGGACCGGCTACCTCGGCATGGTCGCCGCCGCCCACGAGGAGGCCGCCGGGACCGGGGCCAAGATCGACTTCACCCAGCTGGGCAGGCTCACCGCCGGCGAACCCGGCCAGCAGCAGGAGCGGGAGCAGGAGGAGCGGGAGCAGGAGGAGGGGCGGTGAGCGCCGCGCCGTGGGCCGCGCACTTCGGCCTGGCCCGCACCCCGTTCGGCAAATCCATCCCCGCCCGGGACCTGTTCGCCCGCCAGGCGCATGCCGAGGCGATCGCCCGGATCAGCTTCTGCGTGGTGGAGTCCGCGCTGGGAGTGGTCACGGGGGACGTCGGCGCCGGCAAGACGGTGGCGCTGCGCACCGCGGTCGCCGGACTCGACCTGACCCGGCACCAGGTCATCTACATCGCCAACCCGGCGTTCGGCACCAGGGGCCTGTATGTCACCATCGTCCGGGCGCTGGGCGCCCAGCCCCGGTACCTGAAAGCCGAGCTGATGGCCTAGGCCGGCGACCTGCTCGCCGCCGAGGCAGCAGAAAGGCACCGCCGGGTCGTGCTCATCTGCGATTTACCGACCGTCCGCTGAGCCGTACGCGACGTCCGGCGAGCCTCCCCGCAGGAGCGTCCCGGACTGGTTAACCCCCCAGGTCGGGGACGTTCGCCACGTCGGCCACGTCACGACAGAAAGCGGACGTACGGAGCCGGTGGCCCTGCAAGCCTTCTCCTTGGTGATCTTTTATCTTGCGATGCGGGCACTGGCGTTTCGTCAGCAGCCGACGTCGCGAACATGTACGTGGCGTGAAACAGCAGGTCACACCACCTTTCGGGCAGACCGCGGTCGGTAAAATCGACGAGGCTCATCTCATGCAGCCCGACCAGCTCGAGGAACTGCGGCTCCTGACGAACTCAGACAAAGATTTCGCCTCCCCGTTCGCCGCGATCCTCGCCGGGCAGCCCACCTTGAACCGGCAGCTGCGCTTGGGCATGTTCGCCGCCCCCGGCCAGCGGATCGCCACCCGGTTCACGATCAAGCCGATGGACCTCGCCGAATCCGCCGCCTACCTGCGCCATCACCTGGCGCTGGCCGGGCGCGAGGAGCCGCTGTTCGCCGACGACGCCATCGCCGGGCTGCACCGGGTCGCCAACGGCCTGCCCCGCGCGCTCAACAACGCCGCTGCCGCCGCGCTGATCGCTGCCGTGGCCGTCGGCAAGGACCTTGCCGGCGACGCCTGCGCCAAGAAAGCCGTCGCCGAGCTCACCCGGGACTGACCATGCCCGGCCACCCGGCATCAGCGCTGCCGCCGGCCCCGGCTGCCCAGCCCGGCCGCCGGACCCTGATGAACCCAGCCGTCGCCGCACGGGTCCGCCAGCTCGCCGCCCAAGCCGAGCACCGCCGCGCCGTCGCCGGATTCCGCGCCCGCCACGCCGCAGACCAGCAGGCCCGCCTCGACGCCCTGCTGCTCGAAGCCATCGACGCGCTCGCCGGCCTGCTCAGCACGTCGGCAGCCACGCTGTCATCACGCAGCCGCCCGCACCGCCGGGCATCCTGAACCGGAAATCACCGCCCGCCGCCTGTCTCCCACGCAGCCAGGCGGCGGACCTGTGCCCAGGGCCTCTGCATGCCAATCCACGCGCCCATCCCCGTCAAGACCTGCCGACCCGTGAACACGAAAACTTGCCGACGCGTGCACAAACAGCGTGGCCGCCAACACCCGGATGCCTTCGCCGTGCTGCGCAGTTCCTGCAGGTCAGCGTGCCGGTCCATCCCTTGCCCGGCACGGGACAGCCGGGCCACGGAGAATACGCGTAGACGTTTCCGGCCCTGGACGCGCCGCCGCGGGTGCGGAGGGTGCGGCGGCTGCAAAGGTAGCGGTCCGCCAGACGCTCACGCGGACCTGCGGGCCCGGGTTCCGCTCCCCAATAGGGGAGCCAACCTTGTTACGGAAAGTGACGGTCTTATTGGCGCCGGGTGTCGTGGCTTCGCTCCCTGCCGATTCTGCGCAGGTGACGTCGCGCTGATGGGCATGCTGTCCGTGGTACAGATGACCCTGTTATGTGTACGGCCCTCCGGGTTCGGCGCGGGGCGACGCGGACCGCCGCCTATGCGGTTATGGGCGGCAAACGATGGTTGTCCCGGATATTTCCCGGTGATCGCGCCGTGCATGGACTGAGTTGGGGGTTCGGGCAGCCGGCACCTGCGGACTGGAGAAGGCCTTCCGCTGCATCAGGCGTTGGTCGCCGCAAAGCTCGCCCCGGTCCTGGCACGATACGATGGCGACACAAAATGACGAGTTATGCCAACGCGCCGGACCGGGGCGCGGATGCTCAGGCGGTGAGTGTGTCGGTGTAGTCGATGAACGTGGTGGTGGCCTGGTCGAAGTCGGCCACCAGGCGCAGGTGGCCGCCGATGGCGGTGACGTAGGCGGCGATCGATTCGACCTGCATCCGTTCGATGTCGCCGTGTTCCATCCGGGACACGCGGGCCTGGCTGAGCCCCATAGCCCGGGCGACCTCGGCCTGGGTCATGCCGCGCTGCTTGCGCATCTGGGCAAGGCGGTAGCCGATGTCGCGGGCATTGCGGATGCTGCGGGCCGCGGCGCGGCGGGCCGGGTCGTCGATGCCCGGGTCGGCGCGGCGGCGCTCGCTCAGGGTGGTTTCCCACCGGTAGTGCTCGGTCATTGGATCTCCTCGGGCTGGGTGGCGAGATAGCGGGCGTAGCGGTCCTCGGCCAGCTTGATGGCGTCGCGGTACCAGCGGGTCCAGTTGCCGGCCTTGTCGCCTGCCACCAGCAAGACGGCGCGGCGCTGCGGGTCGAAGATGAACAGGATCCGGATCTCGGTCTTCCCCGCGGACCCGGGACGTAGTTCCTTGAGGTTGTGCAGCCTGGAGCCGGTGATCCGGTCCACCGCGGGGCGGCCGAGCGCGGGGCCGCGCTCGGCGAGCAACTCGACCGAGTCCCGTACCAGGCTGGCGCTGACGTCGTCCAGCGCCATGAACCAGTCGTGGACCTCGGGGACCAGGATGATCTCCCAGCTCACCCCACGATTATAACCTGCGGGTTAAGTCCAGTGGGGACGTACCCGTTCGTCAGCATTTCACCACCGCCGCCACCGCGCTGGGCGAAACCTCGGCCGACTGCATCGCCACGCCGCGGGTTGCCAGCGCCGCAGAAGCCGCACGCGCCGCCTCCAGCTCGCCGACGGGGTCTTCGACGCGTTCACCAAGCACCGCCCTGGCCGCGGTCGGCATTCACCTGCAGGAAAGCCGCGACGCTGTGGGCGTGCTGCTAGTGTCCCGGGTCTTTGGACCACCGTATAGGTGAGCCAGGTCACACCGTGTCATCGCGTGTCACAACTGAATGTAACTGATCATGTCAGTAGAGTCACTGATATGCCAAGGACGGGACGGCCTAAGGCCGAGTTGACGCTTTCCGATGACGAGCAGGCCACTCTCCAAAGATGGGCGCGCCGGGCGAAATCATCACAAGCCCTGGCGCTGCGGGCGAATATCATCCTGACCTGCGCGCAAGGCCACGACAATAAAGAAACCGCAGCGTTGCTCCGGTATCATGAAACAACGGTCGGGAAGTGGCGTAAGCGGTTCATTGACAAGCGCCTGGACGGGCTGGCTGATGAGCCGCGTCCGGGACGTGAGCCGACGATCACCGACGAGCAGGTAGAAAAAGTCGTCGTCGATACTTTGGAGGAAACGCCGGATGACGCGACCCACTGGTCGAGGGCATCCATGGCGAAACGTTCGGGCTTGTCCCGGTCCACTATCGGCCGGATCTGGAAGGCTTTCGGGCTGAAGCCCCATCTGGCGGATACGTTCAAGCTGTCATCCGATCCGCTGTTCGTGGAGAAGGTCTGCGATGTCGTCGGCTTGTACCTGAATCCGCCTGAGCACGCGGTTGTGCTGTGCGCGGACGAGAAGTCCCAGGTCCAGGCTCTTGACCGGTCCCAGCCGGTGCTGCCGATGATGCCCGGCATGCCCGAGAAGCGGACGCATGACTATGTCCGGCATGGCACCGTTGACCTGTTCGCGGCGTTCGACATCGCGACCGGCCTGGTGATCGCGAAAACCTGCAAAAGCCATCGGGCGAAGGAATGGATCAAGTTCCTGGAGGAGATCGACAAGCAGGCACCCCAGCTCACGGAACCGGACGAGCCGGGCGGCGAGCCGCATGTCCTGCAGATCCACATCATCGCGGACAACTACGCCACGCATAAGACCCCGGCTGTCCAGGAATGGCTGGCAAAGCACCCACGGTTCCATGTTCATTTCACGCCGACCAGTTCGTCCTGGCTGAACCAGGTCGAGCGCTGGTTCGGGCTTTTGACCGATAAACTGCTGCGCCGTGGCGTGCACAAGTCCGTCAAGCAGCTCGAGAAGGACATCCTTGCCTGGGTGGACAACTGGAACGAGGACCCCAAACCCTTCATCTGGACGAAATCTGCGGAAGAAATCCTCGAATCACTCGGGCGACTTCTCCGACGAATCAAAGACCCGGGACACTAGCTGACCCTCGGCTTGCCAGATGGTGGACGACATCGTCGTCGAGCTCGGGCCGGTCACCTGCGGGTGCGTGCCTTGTGCGCAGAACGGCGCAGTCGCTTCGCCAGTCCCTTGTCGGTGTCCCGTATCGCGGCTGCGGTCGCTTCGATGGCGTCGGCCGCGGCCGGGTGATCGCTGCGCCACAGGTCGTCGGCATGCGACCTGATGGCTTCCAGCGTGCGCTGGGTCAGGTTCTCGCCCAGGTTGCCGGCCCGCAGCGCGGTGAGCAGGTCGATGAGCAGCCATTGCTGCGTTGTCTCCCGGTAGAGCGGCGGTTCTTCGCCGAGGTTGGCTAGCACGCCCGCCGCGATATGACAGCGGCCGTCCGATCCGTTCGCGGCCGTGCTGCGGAGGATCGCCCGGGCATCGTCCGGCTTGACCTTGGTCAGGACGGCGATCACGGCGACGCGACGCCGCGCGAGGTCGGGGTCGGGGTTGGTTCCCGGTACAGCCTCGAGCAGCTGGGCGACCGCGCCTGCCTCATCGCGGCCGGCCAGCCATCCGCTGAGCTCAGCGTCGAAACCCGCGGGATCGTAGTCCGGCAGCGCGTCGAGCAGGGTTGCGGCATCGGCAGCGGCCAGGTCGCCGACGGCGCGCGCAGTGTGACCCTCGCTCACCAGGATGTTCCGGATACCGTATCGGCCCAGGGGTGTCAGCCGCATCCGGTAGTCAGGCTTTGCGGGCGAGCTGCCGGCGAAGAGCATGGTGGCGGCGGCGTGATCACTGCGCCACTGCGTGGTTCCCCAGTCCACGTCGGCGGCTCCGAAGCCGGAGAGGGTCTTCATCAGCCGTGCCGTGCTCTCGATGATGAAGACGTCCCCGATCGATGTGCCGGATTCGCCGGCGTCCGCGCCCAGCGAGGACATGAGGCTGCCGGTGTCGAGCCACTCCTCGTCCGGGAGCCGGTAGAGGAGCTTGAGCACCGGGACGACGACGCTGTCGAACTGCTCGCCGATCATGCTCAGCATGCCGGGCAGGATCCGCCCGCCCATGTCATCCAGCGCGCCCAGCTCCTCCTCGAGCGCCTCCTGCCAGCAGGACAGGATCTGGCCGGCATTGCCTGGATCGGGCAGGCCTGGCCCGGGGACGGCCTGACCGGAGCGGATCGCGATGAGCCCGTTCCCGAGGGCGAACCGCCAGGGGACGTCCAGGACGGCGAGGTCTGCGGCGCTGCGCAGGCCGGCCAGGGCATCGGTCCTGGTGCGTGGGTCGGTGAGCTTGTCATCTCGTTGCCACAGCCGGAGTTCCTCGACGGTCTGCCGGGCCGCGGGCGGCTTGAGCACGCCCTTGGCCGTCACCTGCCTGCTGGGAGCGCACCATCCAGCCAGGCGCAAGGCATCATCGATGAGCGGCACCCGGCGTGCCTGTGCCGCCAGCTCGGCGGGCGGCGGCAGCGTGAGCACCGGAAACACCTCCGCGTCGCCGGGGACTTCCTCGGTGAGGTAGCTGCCATCGACGGACCGGACAGGGTCGCCTGCCTGGCACCGGCCGCACGTGCAGAACTCAAGGTCTTCGCTGGTGAGCCGCTGGGTCCTGCGCCGCGTTCGGTTCCGTGTCCTGGTGGCCTTGGTCGCCGTCCGCACGGTCAGGCCGGACAGCCTGGCGGTCAGTTCCGCGGGATCGAACGCACCCGGGTCATATCCCTTCTCACGCAGGTGGCATACGAGGTCTTGGAAATGCTCGGGAGGATCCGCCTCCGGGTGCGTGGCCAGGTAGACGACCTCTTCCAGCCCCCAGATCCCCCCGATGTCCTCCGCCGGGGCTGCGGCGCGGCGGCCGCCCGTGCACCTCGGGTAGGTCACGCCGGGATCGAGCGGAATGATCTTCTCCGCCTCGATCCGGTGGAGCCAGCTGTCACCGAAGTCGTAGACGTACTCGACCGCGGCGCCCTCGGCGCGCAGGACCTTGCCGAGCTCGGCCTCTTCTTCGTCGGCGAACGCCGCTGCCATGTACCCGCCGCCGTCCAGGACGGGAGGCTCGCCCCACTCGCGGCCGCGTCCGTCCTGGAACCGATGCAGGTGAGAGCTGTCCCAGCCGAACGCCTCCTGGATGACGTCGTGCAGGAACCCCAGGCTCGCCGCTGACGGGACCTGGATCCTCCGCCACAGCGGCGGCGCTGCTCCCTGCAGGCCGATTTTCAGCTGATGAACGGTCGGGGTGAGAGCACCTGGCATAGCGCCACCCTAGTGCAGCCCCTCGTAAGTTCCTTACGGGTTACGGGGTGCGTGATGTTCACTGCTGGTAGTCGGCGAGGTGGATGATGGCGGCGGTGTCGAAGGCGTCATTGGGGTGCCCGGTGGGCTGCCCGGTGCGGAGCGGGGCCGGGGTGTAGGCCTCGGTGGCGGGATCGTAGATCGCGAAGCCCCAGTCCTCGTCGTCGCCGGCCGATCTCGGCGTGGGTGAGGCCCTGTCCTGCCCAGGTGCGGGCCTGCCGCAGCCGGGTGGGGTTGAGCAGCGGCGGGCGGCCCATCTGGTGGACCAGGCCCTTGGCGCCGTGCTCGCGGTAGCGGGAGCGGATCCGCGACACCTGGGAGGGCAGGACGCCGAACGTGGCGGCGACGGTCTTGCCCTGGAAGCGGCTGCCTTCGGTGAGCGCGCAGATCGTCAGGTCCCGCATCTCCAGGTCGTCGGCGCGGAAGGCCGACAGCAGCATCGGGCCGGCGTGCACTGCGACCACGCGGCCGTCGCCGGTGCGGGTGACGGCCAGTCGCCAGGGAGGTGGCATGCCGGGGAGCTGCTGGGCGTTCATGAAGGTCAGCATACCCCTTTAACGATCACGATCGGCTTACTTTTCGACCTCTGGAAGGTGACAGTTCCTCAGCTCACAGGGCCTTTCCGCACGGCCGAACCGGCCGCGCGCGGCGAGATCGGGCACCGGCGAGGCAGCGTGGGCGGACCCCGATTGAGAGGGAGGTGGATTGCTGACATCCCGACATCGACGGCCAGGCGACGAACCCCAGGTCAGGCCAAGGACTCAATTAATGATTACCGGAGGGTCTGGGCCTCGAGTATGAACTGCTCCAGATGCCGTTCGAACCGCGGGCTGAGCGCGAAATCGACCAGGGTCCGCTTCAGTTCCGCGCTGCGCTCGATGCGGGAGGCGAGCGGCGGCTCGCCGCGACCGTGGTTCATGGCCCGAGGTGCCACTTCGCTCCTCCGCCTCGCCGAGCGCGGCCAGCTTGCGGTTGACCTCGGCCAGGTCGACCGGCTCGGGTTCTTCGGGGTCGTCCTTGCACCAGTACTCCACCGGGGAGTCGCCTTTGTATGCCACGCAGACCGGGTAGTCCTGGCCCCGGTCGCGCGGGAGCGTCTGCTCCAGCGCGATCTCGTGCTCCCAGCATGCCCCGAGGTCATAGGTGTAGCTGATCTTGCCGGCGTTGCGTGCCATGGCAACGCGCAGCCGGATCGCCTCTTCGTTGCGGGTCTCGTCGAGGTCCATGAGCGGGTCGCTGTACCGCTTTTTCCCCCGCCTGGGACACGTGCAGGTGGTCGCCGTGCCAGCCGAACAGCACCTGGATGACGTCGTGGAGGTCGCCGAGGGTTGTTGCCATGACCGGCAGCCGCACCCGGCGCCAGATCGGCGGACGGGAGCCGGACAGCGAGACCTTCAGCTCGGCCACCTGGTCGAGCTGCACGGCGCGCCGGAGGCGGCGAACTCCGCCACCTCCTGCGAGAGGCGGAGCGCCCGCCGGTCACCGGCGCAAGGCCCCGTGCAGGACGAGAAGCGCCGCGGAGGCGTCGTGCAGCCGTCCGCCGACGTTGCGCAGTACCTCGGTGTAGTGGCAGTCCAGGGCGGCCTCGGCGTCCGGGCCGGCCAGCAGGGACCCGCAGTGCTCTACCGGATAGAAGGCACCTGATCGGTCGCGGGCCTCGCTGATGCCGTCGGTGTAGAACAGCATCCGGTCTCCCGGGCCGAACATGACGGCGTGCTCCTTGCGATCAGGAGCGCCGAGGGCGCCAGGCCGAGCGGCAGGGCCGTGCGGGGCGGCTCGGCCAGCCCGGCTTGGCCCTCGCCGCCTCCTCGATCGCCTCCTTCCTCGCGCACGCCAACCGGAGGTGATGATCGCGCCTCGCCGCGCGCACCACGTTCACGTTCGGCGGCGGATGTGGGGCGTGGGCCAGCGCCGTATCGGAGCTACGACCGGCGCCGGGTGGTGTGACGCCGGCGTCGGTTTTTCCGGGCGTCGTCACTCGTCGACGAGTCCGGGGCCACGGCCGTGCTGAGCATCGGGCCGGTGGCGGTCATCGGTGTGCTGTCGCAGCAAGCGCGGCAAGCGCCCGGTCGAGGACCTGGACGCGGGGGAGCAGGGCCGCCTGATCCGCCAGCCGCTGGTGTGCATAGGTCCCGATCTGGGCGATGATCCGGCGCTGCAGTTCGCGGTAGCGCGGGACGTCGTCCCCGGTGACCGGCGGGGCGGACGGGTCGACGCTCGCGCTGGCGAGCAGCAGCGCCGCGTCTTGCGGGCGGCCGAGTGCCTCCAGCAGCTCGGCGAGGATGCGCAGGCTGGTCCACAGCTGCGGCCATCCGCTCCGGCGGCGCAGCTGGTGCAGCAGATCGGGGAACACCCGCAGCGCCTCGTTGTGGCGGCCGAGCCGGACCAGGGCGGAGACGAGCGCGATGCGCGCGACCTCGGCGATCTGCGCGGTACGGCCGGCCTCGGCTTGGGTCGCGGCGAGTTCGAGGATCTCGACCGCGGCCGCGGGGTCCTCCAGCAGCCGGACCTCACCCATCGTGTACGTCGCGAAGGCCCCGATCGGGCCGGCATCCCGGGCGACGGCCAGGGCCTGCTCCGCGTGCTGCCGCGCGGTCGGCTGGTCGGACTGGAAGCAGGCGAGCAGCGCGAACGTGGCGTGCGCGTCGACCCGCAGCGGTGCCGGCACGCCGGGAAGTTCGAGCAACTGCCGCCAGTGACGCATCGATTCCGCGTGCTCACCGCGGTAGACGCAGGCCACCCCGAGCGCGTGCAGCGCCATGCGCTGCTCCTCGGGCGTGGACGCGATTGCCAGCGCCCGCGTGCCGAGCCGGTGCGCCTCGTCCAGGTCGCCGAGCTGTGCCGCGTGGAGCGCGCCGGACGCTCCCGCGAGTGCGGCGACTGGCGTCGCGGGCAGGCGCGGGTCGCAGGCCACGTCCCGCGCCAGCTTCAGCAGCTCGCCGTCGAGCACCCAGTGCGTGCACCAGCCCAGCGCCGCGGTGATCGCACCGGCCAGTTCGACCTCGCCCGCGTCCAGCGTCCCGCGCACCGCCGCGAGCAGATCGGCGCGGTAGGCCAGGAGCCGGTGCAGCGGCTCGCCGGCACCTCCTGCGCGGACGTCGGCGGCTGCGGCCTCCGCCAGGTCGCGGATCCAGCGGGCGTGCGCGGTACGCGCGGGCCCGGCCGCGCCGTCGGCGCGGAGCCGTTCGGCGGCTAAGGCGCGCACGATCGCCAGCATCTGGTACCGCGCCTGGCCGTGCTCGTGCGTGACGTGCAGCAGCGACGCGTCCGCTAGGCGGGCCAGGCGCACTGCGGCCGCCGGGCCGCCGGCATGCTCGGCCGCGTCGAGGTCGAAGCCGGCCGCGAACACCGACAGCCTCGCCAGCAGTTCTTGCTCGCTGCGGGTGAGCAGGGTCCAGGAACGGTCGAGTACCGCCCGCATGCCGCCGTCGGCGTCGGCGAGCACGTCCAGATCGCCCAGCCGGTCCAGCACCGGCGTCAGCCCGACCGCCGCCACCTGCGCTGCCGCCAGCTCGATCGCCAGCGGCACCCCGTCGAGCCGGCGGCACACTGCTGCGCCGAGCGCCACGGTTTCTGCGGTCACCGGGAAGGTGGGACGCAAGCGGCGGATCCGGTCGACGAACAGCCGGACCGGTGCGGTGTCGCGCAACTGTTGCGCCGGCACGTCCGCGGCCTCGGTGAGCAGCGGATCCAGCGGCAGCACCTGCTCGTCGGGCAGTCCCAGCCGGTGCCGGCTGGTGGCGATGATCCGCACCTGCGGGCAGGCGCGCAGCAGCGCCCCGGTCAGCTCGCGCGCGTCGGCGAGCACGTGCTCGCAGTTGTCGATCACCAGCAGTTGCGAGCCCGCGCCGAGGTACTCGCTGACCGCAGCGCCAGGTGTGCCGGTGCGGGCATCCACGCCGAGCGTGGCGGCGACGGCGCCGTCGACGCCGCCTGCCGGTACGGCGCCCAGTTCGGCCACCGCGACAGGCATCTTGAGCTGGGCGGCGAGTTCGCCCAGTGACTCGGCGACCAGCCGTGTCTTGCCGACCCCGCCGATGCCGGTGACCGTGACCAGCCGGTTGCTGCGTACCGCGCCGACCAGGGTCGCGATCTCGGTGTCGCGGCCGACGAATGGCGTCGAGACGGCGAACCAGCGCGGCGGCTGCGGTACCGGCCGAGGTGCCTCGGGCAGCTCGTTGCGCAGGATCCGGGCCTGCAGGTCCTGCAAGGCCGGCGAGGGGTCGAGCCCGAACTCCGCCGCCAGGCCGCGCCGATGCCGGCCGTAGACCTGCAGCGCCTCGGTGGCCCGCCCGGACCCAGATAGCGCACGCATGAGCAGTTCGACGCACCGGTCGCGCCACGGTTCGCTCGCCTGCAGCGCTTCGAGGTGCGCGATCGCGTCGGTCGCACGCCCCGATCGCAGCGAGAGGTCGGCGTAGTCCTCGACCGTGGCTGCGTGCAGTTCGTTCAGCCGCGCCGCCTCTGCGCTGGCGAAGTCGTGGTCGGCGAACTCGGCATACGCCGGGCCGCGCCACAGTGCGAGGGCCGCGTCGAGCAGTCCTGCGGCGGCGGCGTCCGGGGCGTGCGCGGCCCGCTCGCGCAGCGCTTCGAACCGCAACGCATCCACGCCGTCGGCGGTGACGTTCAGCCGGTATCCGGCAACGTCGGCGCTGATCAGTTCGGCGCCCAATGCGGTGCGCAATCGGGAAAGCACGGTCTGCAGGGCGGCCTTCGGGTGGCCGGGGAGTCGCTCGCCCCAGGCCGCCTCAACGAGCTCGTCCGCCGGCACCGGCCTCCCGGCCCGAGTCAGCAGCGCGGCGAGCACGGCCCGCTGCCGGCGGCTGGGCAGCGGCAGCGCAGAGCCGTCCCGGTCCGCCTGCAGCGTCCCGAGCACCCGGAACACCGGTGCTGCGTGCATCGGCGCCCATTCTCGCAGCGATGAAAGAGAGGTGAAAGCCGGAACTGGCACCCTTGCGGGCATCAGTGATCGATCAGGAGGTAACCATGAACTCGACGGACCTGGGTGGACACCGCGCACCGTCGGCGGCGCGACGCTACGACGCGATCGTCGTCGGCGCCCGCTGCGCCGGCGCCGCGACCGCGATGCTGCTGGCCGGCAAGGGCTACGACGTGCTGCTCGCCGACCGGGCGAGCTTCCCGTCCGACACCGTCTCGACGCACGTGATCCACCCGCCAGGCCTGACGGCGCTGCGGCGGTGGGGGCTGCTGGACGATCTCGTCGCGACGGGCTGCCCGCGGCTGCCGGCGTACACCTTCGACTTCGGGCCGCTGGTGATCACCGGGACGCCGAGCGCCGCCGACGGCATCGCCGGGGGCTACGCGCCGCGCCGGATCGTGCTGGACGACCTGCTCGTCCGCGCCGCCGAGAAGGCCGGCGCCGAGCTGCGCGAGGGGTTCAGCGTCACCGAGCTGATCATCGACGGCGGCCGGGTCGCCGGCGTTCGCGGGCATGCGCGCGGCGGCCTGGAGGTCAGCGAGTACGCCCGCGTGGTCATCGGCGCCGACGGGGTGCATTCGCGGGTGGCCGAGCAGGTGAACGCGCCGCGTTACCGCGAGGGCCCGGTACTGGCCAGCGCCTACTACGCGTACTGGTCCGGCGTGCCCGCCGCGGGGGCGCGGTGGATGATCCGGCCCGGCCGCGGTTTCGGCATGATCCCCACCAACGACGACCTGACGCTGGTCCTCGCCGCCTGGCCGCAGGCCGAGGTGGCCCAGGTGAAACAGGACCTGCAAGGCAACTACCTGTGCGAGGTCACCGCTACCCTCGGCGACCGGCTCGACGGCGGGCGGCAGGAAACCCGGGTCGTGGGCGAAGGCGTGCCGAACAGGTTCCGGACACCGTACGGGCCGGGCTGGGCGCTGGTCGGTGATGCCGGGTACGCCAAGGACCCGGTCACCGCCCAGGGCATCACCGACGCCTTCCACGACGCCGAGATGTGCGCCGGCGCGCTCGACGCCGCCTGGCACGGCAGCCGCGGCTACGACGAGGCGCTGGGCGAATACCAGCAGCACCGCGACGAGCGGGTGCTGCCCATGTACGAGTTCACCGGCCAGCTCGCCGACCTGGCCGTGCCCCCGCCGCCGCAGATGCAGCAACTGCTGGGCGCGATCGCCGGCAACCAGAAAGCCATGGACGATTTCACCAGCATGTTCGCCGGCGCCCTGCCGGTGCCGGAGTTCTTCAACCCCGCACACATCCGATCCCTGACCGGGGCGGACACGAAGGTACCCCGATGACCGCCGCGCCCGACGCCGGGATAGGGCTGGGCCTGGTACCCGACTGCGCCGACCCGGACCGCCAAGCCGCCTTCTGGGCCGCGGCCCCCGGGTACCAGCATGCCGGGATGTTCGGCAAATACACGATGCTGATGGCTCGTGACGGAACGGGTCCCAGATTCGCGCTACAGGCCGTGCCGGACCGAAGCGGCACAAGAACCGCAAGCACGCCGACCTCGCCGCCGACGACATCGACTACACCGCCGGTCATCTTGAATCGCTCGGCACCCGGCGCGACGCACACCTGCCCGCCACGGCCGAGCGGCTGGCACACAACGTGCTGCTGTATCCGCGTACGAGGGGGCGCTGAAAAGCTCTGCCGGGCCTTGGCTCAAACACGCCGGCGAGCTCTCCGTCATCGCCTCGGCGGTCGCGCGCTGCTTGCCATCGAAGAGCAAATCCACGGCACACGTCGTGTCCGCCTCGCCGAGCGCGGTGAGCACTTCCCGTAGCTCCTCCGGCCGCGGGAGCGGAGCTTTCGCGCCGAGGTAGTGCCAGCCTGGAGAGTATTACCGGCTCAGGCATTCCACCCTCACAGCGCTGGCTGGCTGCTCTCCGGGCGGCGGGATGGTCACTTCCGGCGTGACAGGGCAGCGGCTCGCGGGGTGGAATAGGAGTTGGCGGCGGGTTTTGACGACGTATGCCTGTGGCCCGCGCCGCTTGGGGAGGCCGCCGTGGACGCCGATGTCGACGCCGGACGGGCGTCGTTTCGCAGGCAGGAGTGGGCTGATGCGTTCGCCCGGCTAGCGTCGGCCGATCGGGAGTCGGCGCTGGGTCCTGAGGATCTCGAGCGGCTCGCGGTGGCGGGCTACCTCGTCGGCAGGGACGGCGAGAGCGTACGAGCGTGGGCTCGGGCGTTCAGCGTCCTGGAGGATCGGGGCGAGGCGAATCGGGCGGCGCGGTGCGCGTTCTGGCTTGTCTTCGAGCTGATGAACGCGGATGAGATGGCTCAGGCGGCCGGCTGGCTGGCACGGGCTGGCCGGCTTCTTGAGGGTTGTGACCCCGATTGCGCGGAACGCGGCTTCTTGCTCCTGCCTGGTGCGGTGCGGGCTGTTTACAGCGGGGACGCGCTGGCGGCGAGCCGGGGGTTTGCTGAGGCGGCGGCGATCGGTGAGCGGTTCGCTGACCGTGATCTGATGAGTCTTGGGCGGCTGGGCTTGGGCCAGGCCATGATCGCGCTGGGCAGTCCTGCTGAGGGTTGCAGGCTGCTGGATGAGGTCATGGTCGGCGTAGCGGCCGGCGAGGTGTCGCCGCTGACCGCCGGGCTGGCCTATTGCGCGGTGATCAGTGTCTGCCATGAGCTGTTCGACTTCCGGCGGGCCTGGGAGTGGACTGCCGCCCTGAGCGGCTGGTGTGAGGCTCAGCCAGACCTGGTTCCGTACCGCGGGCAGTGCCTCGTTCACCGTTCCCAGATCATGCAGGTCCACGGGTCGTGGCGTGGCGCGCTGCTGGAGGCGCAGCGGGCGTGTGAGAGGCTGGCGCAGCCGCCGGGGCAGCCGGCCTTGGGCCTTGGGAATGGCGTTCTACCAGCGCGGAGAGCTCCACCGGCTCCGGGGAGAGTTCCCGCTGGCCGAGCAGGCCTACCGGGAGGCCAATCACTTCGGCCATGAGCCTCAGCCCGGCCTGGCGCTGCTGCGGCTGGCTCAGGGCCAGGTGGGCGTGGCATGCGCGTCGATCCGCCGTGCGGTGCAGGAGACACGCGATCCCACGGGCCGGACCGGGCGGCTGGCCGCGTGTGCCGAGATCATGCTGGCAGCGGGCGAAGTGCAAGCCGCGCGCGGTGCGGCAGATGAGCTGTCCGGCATCGCCGCCACCGTCGGTGCCGCGGCTTTGCGGGCGGTCGCGGCCGGCGCGACGGGATCGGTCCTGCTTGCGGAGGGTGACTCTCAGGCCGCGCTCCAGGCCCTCCGCCAGGCGTGGCGGGCCTGGCAGGAACTCGACGCTCCCTACGACGCCGCCCGTGTGCGGGTCCTGATCGGCGTGGCGTGCCGAACTCTGGGAGACCAAGACGGCGCGCAGCTGGAATTCGACGCGGCCCGGCGGGTCTTTTCCGAGCTCGGCGCAGAGCCGGATGTGGCCCGGGTGGAGGAGATAGCCACTGCGGCCGCGGACACCGCGACAGGCGGCCTGACCGGGCGCGAGACGCAGGTGCTCCGCCTCGTGGCCGCAGGCAAGACCAACCGCGCCATCGCCAGTGAGCTGGTCCTGAGCGAGAAGACGGTCGCCCGTCACGTGAGCAACATCTTTACCAAGCTCGGCGTGGCGTCAAGGTCGGCCGCGACGGCTTACGCCTACGAGCACGACCTGGTCTAGCTAGCGCTGCCGGGTACGCAGGACTACCCATGCCGCCTGGCGAGCTTTGGGTATATCGCCCGACGCGCCGCGCCTCGGCTTCTCTTTAGCCTCGTGAAGACATCGATCGCGACATGGGGAGGCAGCGATGAAGCCGCAGTACGACACGGGTCACGCCTCGGGCGCAGGCAACCGGGCCGGGCACTTTGAGACGGTGATCGTCGGAGCCGGCCAGGCCGGCCTGTCGGTCGGCTACCACCTTGCCAGGCTCGGGCGGCCGTTCGTGATCCTTGATGAGCATGAGCGTGTTGGTGACTGCTGGCGCGAGCGCTACGACTCGCTGCGCCTGTATTCTCCGGCTAAGTACGACGGGCTGCCGGGCATGCCGTTCCCGGCCCCGCCGTACAGCTTCCCTTCCGGCCAGCAGATGGCCGACTACCTGGAGTCCTACGCCACCGGGATGGCACTGCCCGTGGCGGCCGGCGTCAAGGTCGACGGGTTGCGGCCGGCCGGCGGCTCGCGTAGCGGCTATGTCCTCACGGCCGGCTGCCGCCGTTTCACGGCGGAGCAAGTCGTTGTGGCGACGGGCGGGCAGCAGGTGCCCTGGATCCCGTCGTTCGCCGGCCAGCTCGACCCGGGCATCAGGCAGCTGCATTCGAGCGAGTACCGCAACCCGTCACAGCTGCTTCCCGGCGGTGTTCTCGTCGTGGGCGCGAGTCACTCGGGCGCCGATATCGCGCTGGAAGTGGCGCCGGAGCACCGGACCTGGCTGTCCGGCCCCGTGCACGGTCAGGTCCCGTTCGACATCGAGGGCCGTCCAGCCCGCCAGATCTTGCGGTTGCTGTGGTTCGCGGCGAACCACGTCCTGACCATGAAGACCCCCGCCGGCCGGAAGATGCGGTCCCAGGTCCGGGGGCACGGCGGGCCGCTGCTGCGGGTCAAGCTGCCCCACCTGGGCGCGGCCGGGGTGGAGTACGTGAGCGCGCGCACGGCCGGGGTGCGTGATGGGTTGCCCGTCCTGGATGGCGGCCGGCCGCTGGAGGTGAGGAACGTGATCTGGTGCACCGGGTTCCGGCCTGACTTCAGCTGGATCCATCTTCCGGTCACCGGCCAGGACGGGTGGCCGCGGCAGGAGCGGGGAACAGCCGCCTCGGCACCGGGGCTTTACTTCGCCGGACTGTTGTTCCAGTACGCGTTCAGCTCGATGCTCGTCGGCGAGGTAGGCCGCGACGCCGAGTACGTCGCTCAGCACATCGCCCGGCACAGGCCCGGGACAGCGCGCAGGTCACCGCACCCGGTCGGGCCCGCGGACGCGGGCAACCATCCGCTGGCTGAGCCGGGTGCGATCATGCCCGGAACCTGAAGCAGTTCAGCGGCGCCTGCCGACCGTGGCCCGGGCGATGCCTCGCGGAGGCTGCCGGGCAGCGGGTCTGGGCCCGGATGAGCAGGCGCAGAACCGTTGGCAGCGGCGCAGGGACGCTGCTGTCTGCCACGAACCCTCGCGCCGTGCTGCCCGGACCGGCCGTGCGGCGCATTTGTCGAGCGGCTGGACGGGCTGCCGCTTGCCGTCGAGCTGGCCGGTGGCCGTGCGCTGTCGCTGACCGTCGAGCAGATCGAGGCTGGCCTGGATGAGCCCCTCGACCTGCTGGCCGGGGAAGGGCGGGCCGCCGATCCCCGGCATCGCGCGATCCGCGCGGTCATCGGCTGGAGCCACGACAGGCTCGCGGCATCCGACCGCGCCGCCTTCGCCGGCCTGTCGGTCTTCGCCGGGCCGTTCACTCTGGAGGCGGCCGGGAGGGCGGCCGGTGAGCAGGCTCCGCCCTGCGTGGAGCGGCTGCTGTCACGGTGCCTGCTCGCCCGCGGCCGACGCGGCCGGCCGTGCTCGGGATGGGGGTTGTAGCCGCGGAGCCGCCCGAGGGCGGCCAGCGGGCCGAGCCCGGTGCGCTGGATGATGGCGGGCGGGGATGCCGCGCTGGCCTCGTTCATGTAGTGACGGATCAGCTTCGAACCCGCTGCGCGCCGGTCAGCCTGACAGCGACAAGGCTCCGGCCAGGACACGGCTGCGGAGAATGGCCGGAGAGACTCGTGCCGCGACGATGTAATCGCAGGTCAGGGCAGGTACCGAAGATGCCTGCAAAACCGTCGGCTCAGCCTACGTTGGTTCGAACCCAACACCTGCCACCAGCAGGCATCCAAGCTCACGGACGCTATGGCGTCTCTGAGCCGGTCTGGGCCTGTGCAGCCAGGTGCCACCGGAAGCGGCTTCCTGCCGCTGGTCGTGGGATATACGAGGGATGGCACCCGCCCGGTCTGGCCTGGTCGCGGCGGACCTGGGGCTGCCGGTGCCACCGGTCCGGCCATCGTGATCTCGCCCATCATGCGGCCTGGAGCGCGGCGTCTATCCGCTTGTTGGCAACGGCTTCGCCGTCGTCGAGGCATTTGGCGTAGACGCGGAGCAGGACTTCGACGCTGTGCCCGGCGCGCTCGGCGACCCCTGTTGCGGGGCCTGCCCGTGCGGACTGCCTCAGATAGGAAGTTGTCGGCCTGTGTCCTGTTGCCGAGGGTCCGGGAGTGCGGGACGTGGCCGACCTTCCACCGGATCTCATACGTGCGCCTCGTATTGGCTTTGCCTGGCCGGATCGCCCAGAACTTCACGTGGCCGGCCTCTACCTCGCCCGCGAGCACCTGCACGAGCTGGCCAGGCTGCTGGAGTTCATGCTCGGCGACCATCGCAAGGAATGGCTCGCCGAGCGGCTCGACGAACTGGACGCCGGCGACATCGGCACCATCACCGCCGCCGCCCCCGCGTTCCCTCTCGCCGGGGCGAAAGAAAAGGCGCGGGACAAGGCGCTCGGCCACGTCGAGATCAACGCGCAACGCATGCGCTACTAGCACTTCCGCTCTATCGGCATGTTCGTCGGCTCCCGGGCCGTCGAGGCCGGCTGCAAAGCGGTCATCGGCCAGCGCCTCAAACTGTCATCCATGCGCTGCTCCTGCAGCGGCGCGACCGGAATCCTCACCCCTGCGATGCCAGCAAGCCAGCGGCTGCTGAGAAGAATCTGGCGGCAGCCACGCAGCCAGTCAGGAGCGGCCTGACCCGGCATCTGACAACAACACACTCAGGCCATCAAGGTCAGCCCAGGTTACCCGCCAGTCACCTACAAATTCGTCTCACACCCATGGGCGGCGAGTTGCGCTCATTCTGTCGGTAGGGTGCGGCAATATGTAGTGGTGGTTAGCGGAGCCCCTCAGCCGGCGCGTGGCCATGGCGAGCCACAACCGTTCATGCACCTGAGCGTCCCGAACGCCAACCTTTACCGGAGCCTGCTGCGTACCTTCGCGCGGGCGAAGGAGCGCTACATCGTGCACCTGCGGCCGGAAGACGTGACGGCCGAGCTCCTGATCGACGCTGACGAGCAGCTGACCCAGGCCTTGGAGCAGCTCGTGGCGTGGGGGAACCTGCGCGCGGACGTCGACACCGGCCGCGTCACTACGGTGGAAGACTTCCACCGCAAGCGTTCCCTGTATC
Source organism: uncultured Actinomycetota bacterium (assembly GCA_963826515.1). Lineage (GTDB taxonomy): Bacteria > Actinomycetota > Actinomycetes > Streptosporangiales > Streptosporangiaceae > DATFVJ01. The sequence continues at coordinate 380,410 of CAWGXI010000016.1, read as the reverse complement.
AGCTCACCGCAGCCGGGCAAGCCGCCGAGCAGGCGATCTCGTTCTACGAGGAGGCCATCGGCCGGCGCGGCCAGCTCCAGTCGGTGGCCCTGGCCGACATCGCCGACCGGCTCCGCTCGCTGAGAGTACTCGCCGCGGGCGACGATCCCGACCCGGCCAAGGTCCATCTGCTCCTGCTGTCCGTGGCGGAGCGGTTCTCCTCCCTGGCTGACAACGCGCAGGCGTTCATGTCCGCGTTGCGGCGCGCGATGGACTTCTCCGACGGGGACGTCGACGGCTTCCTCGCGTACAAGGAACGGCTGATCGACTACATCAACAGGTTCATCGCGGACCTGGCCAACTCCGGTGCCCAGATCGCGGTGCTGCTCAACGACCTGGAAGCCGTCGGCCACGAGCGGCTGCTCGAACTCGCCGCGCGACGGGAGGCGGCCGACGCGGTGCCCGAGGGCGCGGATGCCGCCGAATCTCTGGCCAAGGCGGAAAAACAGGCGCTCGACGCGTGGCGCAACCGGTGGCGCGGTCTGGACGACTGGTTCACCTCGCGGGACGCGGGGCACCCGTCGCAGGCCCGGCTGCTGCGGCAGGCGGCCGTGACCGCGATCAAGCAGCTCATCGACACCGTAGGCCTGCTCAACGAGCGGCGCTCGGGGCGGTCGGATCGCTCGGCGGACTTCCGTGCGCTCGCCCGGTGGTTCGCCGAGGCGCCGGACGACGAGGCCGCCCACCGGCTGTGGCGGGCGGCGTTCGGCCTATGTCCCGCACGGCACCTGTCGGTGACCAGCGAAACCGCCGACGTCTGGCGCGATCTTTCATACGGAACGGCCTGGCGGGATGCCCCGCCCATCCGCATCTCGCCCCAGCTCAGGAAGACCGGGACCTACGAGCGGCGCGGCAAGCCGAACCAGGTGCGGGACAGGTCGGCGGACCGGGACCTCCTGCGCAGGCAGGCAGAACGCGAGGCGGCCGAGACCGCCGCGGCCCGGCGGCGCCTGCGCACCGCCGGGCCGACGCTGCTGTCCGACCTCGACGTGCTGGATCCCCGGGCGTTCCGGCTGTTCCTGGCGCTGCTCGGCGACGTGCTGGCGGCCCGCAAGCCGGGTGAGGCCGAAGTGAAGACCGTGACGAGCGACGGCACGCTGGAGGTGCGGCTCTCGCTGGTCCCGGATGGCGGAACGGCCACCGTCCGGACCGCCGACGGCCTACTCACCGGTCCGGAGCACGTCATCGAGATCACGGATCTGACGGCGTCATGATCCCGGCCGAGGAACAGGCGCAGCGCAGGGCCGCGCTCCGCGCCCTGCTCGCCAAGCCGCTGCTGGTCGCCGACACCGACGGCGAGAAGCTGGTCCTGGTCCGGCGGCACCTGACCGAGCTGCGCGAGTGGCTGAACCGCGAGACCGGATGGCGCCTGGTCGCGGACTCGGAGACGGCCCGTCTCTTCAAGACCGCCCCGGTGCTGTCCGACGCGTCTCACCCCGCGCGCGGGCGCAACAAGGAGCCGTTCGGCCGGCGCCGGTACGTCACCTTGTGCCTGGCCCTGTCAGCACTGGCCCGCGCCGACGCGCAGACCACGCTCGGCAGCCTCGCCGACGACGTGCTGACGGCGGCCACCGAACCGGAGCTGGCCGGATGCGGGTTCACGCTGACCCTGGACAGCCGGGTGGACCGGTCCGACCTGGTCGCGGTGATCCGGCTGCTGCTCGGCTGGGGAGTGTTGAGCCGGGTCGCGGGGGACGAGGACGCCTACCTGTCGGCCGGGACCGACGTGCTGTACGACGTGCGCAGGCCGGTGCTTGGCGTGCTCCTGTCCGGCACCCGCGGACCGTCCACCGTGACCGCCGCGACGTTTCCCAGGCGGCTCGCGGAGCTGACCGCGGAACCGGTCGCCGAGAGCGACGAACTGCGCAACCAGGCGCTGCGCAGGCGGCTCACCCGGCGGCTGCTGGAGGACCCGGTCGTGTACTACGACGAACTCGAAGAGGAGGACGAACGCGCCTACCTGCTGTCTCAGCGGCACGCCATCACCCGGCGGATCGCCGACGCCACCGGGCTGATCCCGGAGATGCGCGCCGAGGGGATCGCCATGGTGGACCCGGAGGACGAGCTGACCGACGTTCGGATGCCCGAGCAGCGCACCGACGGGCACATCACGCTGCTGGTCGCGGAGCACCTCGCCCGCGGGGAGCAGGCCACGCTCGACGAACTGCATGCTTTCGTCCGGCAGGCGGCGGCCGAGCACGCCAGCTACTGGCGCAAGGGCGTGACCGAGCCAGGCGCGGAAACGGAGCTGCTCGCGACCGCGCTGGAGAAGCTGTCGGCGCTCTGTCTGGTTGAGGTGGACGGAGCCGCGGTCCGCAGCCGGCCGGCGATCGCGCGTTTCGCCCTGGACGAGCCGGTCATCCGCGAGACGAGAAAGGCGACAGCAGATGCTGCCAGCACCCTCTTCTGATCGGTGGAAGCCCTTGCGCGCGGGGCTGGTCGACATGTTCTACTACGATGCCGAGGAGTTCTGGTTCCACGACGGCCGGCTGCTGCTGCGCGGCAACAACGGAACCGGCAAGTCCAAGGTGCTCGCGCTGACGCTGCCGTTCCTGCTGGACGGAGAGCTCGCACCGCACCGGGTGGAGCCGGACGGCGACCGGCAGAAGAATATGGAGTGGAACCTGCTGCTCGGCGGCAAGCATCCCAATCCGGAACGCCTCGGGTACACCTGGCTCGAGTTCGGCCGCCGCGCCGCTGACGGGACCACCGAGTTCCGCACTGTCGGCTGCGGGCTGAAGGCCGTCGCCGGGCGCGGCATCGCGCGCCACTGGTTCTTCGTCACGACACAGCGCGTCGGCGAGCACCTCCAGCTGCTGCCGGCCAGCCGGGTCCCGCTCACCAGGGAAAAGCTGCGCGAGGAGATCGACGGATACGGGCTGGTGTATGACCGGGCAGCCGACTACCGGCGGGCGGTGGACGAAGCGTTGTTCGGGCTCGGGGAACACCGTTACGAGACGTTGGTCAAGCTGCTGATCCAGCTCCGGCAGCCGCAGCTTTCCAAGAAGCCCGACGAGAAGCTGCTGTCGCGTGCGCTCACCGAGGCGCTGCCGCCGCTCAGCCCGGGCCTGGTGACCACGGTGGCCGAGGCGTTCCGCGGTCTTGACGAGGAACGCGACGCGCTGCGCGCCCTGGCCGAGGCCCGTCAGGCCGCGAACGACTTCCTCCGCTATTACGGCAGGTACGCGATGATCGCGGCCAAGCGCAAGGCCGCGGGGCCGCGACAGGCGCAGAGCCGGTACGAGCAGTTCGGCCGGGAACTCGCCGCAGCCGAGGAGGCGTTCACCGCGGCTGAATCGGAGCTTGGCGCCGCACGGCGCGAGCTAGACGAGCTCGAGCAGCGGCGGACCCAGCTCGAGGCGCGGCGCGAGGCGCTGCAGCAGAACCCAGCGATGCGGGACGCCGAGCGGCTCGAGTACACGCGGGAGGAGGCGCGGCGCCGGGACGAGACGGCGAGCATTAGGGAGCTGGACCGTGACCGGCTCGCCGCCGAGGTGCAGAAACGTTCCGCGCGGGTCGGCCAGGCCGCGGCGCGGGCCGAAGCGGCGCGGAACGCTCTGCACGCCGCGCAGCGCCAGGCCGAGGAGGCGGCGGCAACCGCCCGCTGCACGCAGGGTCACCGCACGGCGGCTGACGGCTGGGAGCAGGATCCGCCGCGGGCCCGGAGCCAGACGCAGGCCGTTGCCGACCGGCAGGCGCAGGCCGTCGGGCAGCTGGAGATACTGCTCGCCGAAGCCGGGGAACGGCGCGCGGCGCTGCAGGCGGCACGCGCCGAGGCGGACCGGCTCACCGCGGAGGTCCAGGCCGCGACCGACCGGGTCGCCGCCGCCGAGCAAGTCGCCGCCGAACACGCCAGGGAACTGGCCGGTGCCTACCGTGCCTACCTCGACGGCCTCACCGAGCTCCAGGTTGCCGACCCGGACGAGCTGATCGAAGCCCTGCGAGCCTGGGCGGTGACCGGGGACGGCGCCAACCCGGCGGTCACGGCCGTCGATGACGCGGCACGGGCGGCAGGCACCGAGCTCGGCCGTGTCGAGGCGGGACTGTCCGCCCAGCGTGCCGCGCACGAGGGTCACGCGCGCGAACTTGAGGGGGAGATCGGGCGGCTGCGGGCGGGCGGCCACGACGCACCGCTGCTTCCGCATACCAGGGAGCCCGGCATCCGGGATGACCGTCCGGGTGCCCCGTTGTGGAGGGTGACCGATTTCGCACCGGACGTGCCGGAGGAGCATCGCGCGGGGCTTGAAGCCGCGCTGGAGGCGGCGGGGATACTCGACGCGTGGGTCACGCCCGACGGGGACCTCGTCGATGGCGATGTGACCGTGGTGTCCGGGCTCGCCCCCGTGCCCGGCCCGTCGTGCGCACGCGTCCTGGTCCCGGCGATCGACTCCGGCGATCCCCAGGCGGGGGTGCTGCCCGCCGAGAGCGTCGGCGCTGTCCTTTCCGCTATAGGGCTCGGCGGAACGGGCCGGACGTGGGTCTCGGTGGACGGCCGGTTTGCGAACGGTGTGCTGACCGGCGCCTGGCGGAAGGACAGCGCCGGCTACATCGGCGAGGGCGCGCGTGAGGCCGCGCGGCGCGTCAGGATCGCGCGGCTCTCTGCCGAGCTGGAGCATGAGCGTACGGCGATCGGCGAGCTTGACGTGGCGCTGGCCGAGGTGGGCGTGCGCCGGGAACGGCTCGCGGACGAACATCGCGCGGTGCCGCCGGACGCCGCGGTGCGCGAGGCCCGCACCGTGACCGCCGCAGAACGTCGGCGGCGCGGCGAACTGCGCGAGCAGCGTGCTCGCGCTGTCACGTTGTGCGGGCAGCGGCAGGAGGGGCTGGACGCCGCCGTCATACGCGCCGAAGAGTTCGCTCGCGACGTAGGCCTGCCTGCCGAACCTGGCGAGCTCGCCGAGGTTAAGGCCGGGGTGGACGCGTACCGGCTGGCGCTCGCTGGGCTATGGCCGGCCGCCGAGGCATCGCAGGGGGCGGCCCAGGCCGCGGACGAAGCCTCGGCGGAACTGGCCGAAAGCCGGGGGCGCCTGGAAGAGGCGACTGAAGCCGCAACGGTGGCGCGGGACGAGGCCTCGGCCGCTCAGGCGATGTACGACGCGCTGCTCCAGACCGCCGGGGCAGCGGTCGAGGAGCTGTACCGGCAGCTGGAGGAAGTCCGGCGCGACCTGGAACGGCGGGGCGCCGATGAGAAGGCCGCGCGTGCCGTCGAGCAGCGGGCGCTCGGCGACCGGGGTAAGGCCGAGGGCGCGCGGGAGACGCTGCGCATCCAGATCGAGGAGGCGGCGCGGACACGGGACGCTGCGGTCGCGGAGTTCCAGTCGTTCGCCGCCACCGGGCTGCTGTGCGTCGCGCTCCCGTCGCTCGAGGTTCCCGACGCCATGCAGCCCTGGGCGGCGACGTCGGCCGTGCTAATGGCCCGCGCCGTGAACGCCGGGCTGGAATCGGTGGACGATGCAGACGGCCCTTGGGACCGGATACAGAAACGGGTGACCGAGGAGCACAAGCTGCTCGCCGATGCGATGGCCAGGCACGGGCATTCGGCCGGGCTGACGCTGAGCGAGGGCGTCATCGTGGTCGACGTGGTCTTCCAGGGCCGCAGCCACGACGTGCCCGGCCTCGCCGCGGCGCTCGGAGAGGAAGCGGAGCAGCGGGCCAGGCTGCTGTCCGCCAGGGAACGGGAGATCCTGGAGAACCACCTGCTCAACGAGGTGGCAGGGACGCTGCATGAGCTGATCACGGTGGCGGAGGCCGAGGTCAGGCAGATGAACGACGAACTGGAAGCCCGGCCGACGTCGACCGGGATGAAGCTGCGGCTGATCTGGCAGCAGGTGCGGGACGCGCCGGACGGCCTGGACCAGATAAGGCGCAAGCTCAGGCAGACGATCGACGCGTGGTCCTCCGATGACCGTGCCGCGGTGGGGGCGTTCCTGCAGCAGCGCATCGCCGCCGAGCATGCGGACAACCCGGCGGCCGGGTGGACCGAGGCGCTGACGTCGGCGCTGGACTACCGGAAGTGGCACGAGTTCGTGATCCAGCGCTTCGCCGACGGCCAGTGGCGGCCCGCCACTGGCCCGGCGTCGGGCGGCGAGCGGGCCCTGGTCGCCTCGGTTCCGCTGTTCGCGGCGGCCTCTTCGCATTACAAGTCGGCGGGCAACCCTTGCGCGCCGCGGCTGATCGCGCTGGACGAGGCTTTCGCCGGAGTCGACGACGACTCTCGCGCGAAGTGTCTCGGGCTGCTCGCCACGTTCGACATGGACGTGGTCATGACCAGCGAACGGGAGTGGGGATGCTACCCGCAGGTCCCCGGGCTCGCCATCTGCCAGCTTGCCCGGCAGGACGGGGTCGACGCGGTGCTTGTCACGCCGTGGCGGTGGGACGGGCGGGAACGCCGCCCGGCCGAACGGGCGGCGGTGTGACCGATACCGACGCCAAGCTGCACCGCCTGCTCGGCGGTGAGCCGGTCGCGTGGCTGGTGCGGCGGGCACGGGACAGACTGGAGGCCGGACGTCCGCTGACCGGTACGGTTACCTTGCCCGCCGCCACCCCAGAGCAACGGCGCGCGGTTGAGCGGCTGACCGGAAGAGCAGTCCGTTCCGGCGCGTCGCTGTCGGTGTCGCTGACGGAGGTCGACCGGATCCTGCGAGACAGCGGCGCCGCGCCGGGCGGGCTGGCCGAAGCGGTGATGCGCCTGACCGGTCCGCTCCGGGATCGCAACCGCGAACGGGCAGAGCTGGCGGCCGCCTGGGGTGCTGCGTTCACGTCACTGGACGCCGCCGTGGAGGGCCGTGCCGAGCTGGCGCGGTGGCGGGGGTGGCTCGACGCGACCGGCGTGGTGCGCCGTCTCGCCCCCGAACCTGAACATGCACGGCTGCTCCTCGCCCAGGTCGCGGCGGTGCTCCGGCGGCTACCCTCGCGCGGCGTACCCATCGGCCGGCTCGCCGCCGAATGCTGCGGCGACGCTCACGCCCTGGACGACGGACGCCCGGCCGGCACGCTGGTGCTGTCGGCGGTCCGTGCGCTGGCGGGCCTGCCGTTCGCGGCGGAGGGAACCGCCGACGCCCGCCGCGCCGCGTGGGCCGCCGCGGGAGTTAACCTCGACGAGCTCTCGTCGCTGGCGCTCTGCCTCGGCCTGCCCGGCGACACGCGCACGGCCCTGGGCAGGACGCTGGCGTCGTGCCGCGAGGCGGGACAGCCGACGGTGCTCACGCTCCGTCAACTCCGCTGCCATGACGAGCCGCTGCGCGCCGCCCGGGTGCGGATATGCGAGAATCCGGTGGTGGTCGCGGCCGCCGCCGACGAACTGGGCGCCCGGTGCCAGCCGCTGGTTTGCGTCGGCGGCCAGCCCTGCGCCGCCGGGTGGCGGCTGCTGGGACTACTCGCGGTCGGCGGCGCGGAGTTCGGCTACCACGGCGACTTCGACTGGGGCGGCGTCCGGATCGCCAACGCGGTGCGTCACCGGGTGAACTGGCGGCCGTGGCGGTATGACCACGTGGCCTACCAAGCTGCGGTGTCGGCGGCGCATCCGCTCGCGGCGCTCGGCGGGCTCGTCGGCGAGTCGGCCGCGACGCCGTGGGACCCGGAACTCGCCGCCGCCATGCGGCACCGCAACCTTCGTATCGAGGAGGAACTCACCCTTGACACCCTGCTCCAGGACCTCAGTCCTTAATTGACTGCATCGGTACCAAAACCCCGCACCTATATTGTACAATAAGCCCGTACCATATAGGAGGGAAGTGTAAGGAGTGGCTATCAGTGCCAGCGAGGCCCGCTCGCGCCTGTTCCCCCTCATTCAGCAGGTCAACGACGACCACGTGCCGGTGCGGATCAACTCCAAAGGCGGGGACGCCGTGCTCATGTCCGCCGAGGACTTCGACTCCTGGCAGGAGACTATCTACCTGCTGCGGTCTCCCGCCAACGCCCGGCGGCTCATGGAAGCCATTGCCCGGGACAAGTCAGGCCAAGGTGCCGTCGTCAAGACCATGGAGGAAGTAGAGGCTCTGGCGGGCGAGTAGTGAGAAGCATCCACTTCGACCCCGACGCCTGGGAAGACTTCCTGTTCTGGCTGGGCGCAGACCGGAAGATGGCGACGAGAATCACGCGCCTGATCGGTGAGATCCAGCGCGACCCGTTCGCCGGGATAGGCAAGCCTGAACCCCTGAAAGGTGATCTGTCCGGCTACTGGTCTCGCCGCATCGACGACGAGCACCGGCTCGTGTACCGGGCCGACGGCAAAGAGGTAAAGATCCTCAAGGCTCGTTATCACTACAGTGACTGACCAGATCGGAGGTTCCGCCATAACCGGACTCCATTAGGTGGCGAGCAGGCCGAGTAGGAGAGCCTTGGATCGGCACGTGTCGCCCTCACATATCAGGGCATGCCGCGCTGAGTCTCCTGCGAGGAAAGCGCAGCTCAGTGCCCGGCGAAGCATGGTCCCCGGGGGTGGACGGCAGGTACACCACAAGTACACGGCAGGTTTACGGCGGTCTCCCGGTCGGCTACGTCACCTGGTACGCAGGTCGCATACATAGTTACCCTGGGGTGAGGTCGATGCGAGTGCCCCTCGCGAATTCCCACCGGGGATCTGGGTGTGTGGGCGATGCTGCCTGCGGGTCGGGCCAGTGTGGCGGCCCCTCCTCGGGAGCCTGTACGCGGCTGTCCGCGCGATGGGCTGCGGCAGCCCGCGGCCACGTACATTTAGCGGACAGTGTCGGCACGGCAAGGTTGATCCAGCGGTGTTTGTGCAGGTAATAGCTATGTCGCTTGATACGGAGGAGAGTTCTGTAAAACCGTCGGCTCAGCCTGCGTTGGTTCGAACCCAACACCTATCACCACCTGCGGAAATGGCTCCTGACCAGCGGATACGCGGCCAGGGGCTCATCTTGTCTTGTGCGGCCGTATGGGACCGGAGACATGCGACCGGAGACATGCGACCGGAGACCACCGTTTGCGGCTCGCCGTGCCCAATACGTGCCCACGTTCGCGAGTCGGCGCTGCGCGCGCTGGTGATTTTCATGGCGTGGTTCCCGTTGGACTGGTCGCGTCCTCGATGCGCCGCTTGGCCTCTTCGTGCTGTCCAGTTATGCACTTGGCGTAGACCCGCACCAGCACGCCCACACTGTGGCCTGCCCATTCCGCGACCTGGGGCGCGGGTACCCCGGCGTTGAGCCAGGTTGACACGGCCGCGTGCCACAGATCGTAGGGACGGCGGGCCAGCAGCGACGCGGCCTCGGCCGGGGCGAACGCATCGGCGCGGGACTTGTGGAAAATGCCGAGGCAAGCCCTGTCGTTGAAGATGCCGCCGCGGGGCCGGTGAAGACCCGCCCTCCTGGGCCACTGTTGGTGGTGGCCGAGATGCTTGCTGAGAAGGGCTACGAGGCCGGGGTGGATAGGCACAGCGCGGATCTCGCCGGGAGCGCGATGTTTGAGTTCGCGGCGCTGGCGGGCCATGCCGTCGTCGGTCGACCGGGTGCCGCTGCGGGGCTCGGAGTTGGTCACGATCATCTCGCCCCACCCGTGCTCGGGCAGGCTGATGAGATTGTCGCGCCGCAGGTCGACGGCCTTCTCGGGACGCAGCGCCGCGTAGCACATGCGGCCGAAGAATGCGGCCATGCGCTGGCCACGCGGGCCCTGCCGGGCGACGGCGGCCGCGCGGGGTTGAATGCGTGCTGGTACAGGGCCGTGCGCAGCGCTCGAGCGGCGCGAGTCAGGGCGGGGGTGACAGTGGCGAGCGCTTCGGCCACGCCGGCTCGCGAATGGCAGCCCGGGCGGCCACTTCATCGCCGCATAGGCTGCCGCATGCTGGTACCAGCTCACGGTCACCGGTTCCGGCTCAGTCCACAGCACCGGCTCGCCGGTTGCGGGCCGAACTCCAGCCCTTTACGGGCCGCGCGGACCAGCTCCGCGCGGTAACTGTCAGCCAGAGCCCTGGTGATGAGGGACTTCGACCTGTGTCCATCACGGGTGCTGTTGACGTGCGTGGATGAGGCGCCGGATGAGGCGGCGCGACACGCCGGGGCCGGAGGTGCTTGACGTTGCCGACGTTGTGGTGATCATGGTCAGTTGTGTCCGATACGCCGCCGAGTACGCCGATCGAGGAGCGGCTTTGGGCTGCCAATGCGCGGTTGCGGCAGGTGGTGGAGGCCAAGGACGCCGAAATCGGCGCGTTGAAGGCAGCGGTCGCGGCACAGAAGCTGGAGTTGGCCGCTGAGCTGGCCGCCCGTGATGAACGCGTTGATGAGCGAATCGCGGCGTTAGAGGCCGGGCTGGCCAAGCTGCGGGCACAGATCGCAAAGGATTCGACGAACTCCTCGATCCCGCCATCGAAGGATTCGATCGAGGCCAAGGCCAAGCGGAAGAAGGCGTCCTCGCAGCGGGTGCGGTCCAAAGACCGCGCACCGGGCGGGCAGCCAGGCCACCGGGGGTCAGGGCTGGAGCCGGCCCGTGACCCCGGCCGGACCGGGCAGGCCGATCCGCCGGCCGGGTGCTCAGGGTGCGGTGCGGAGCTGACCGGCGCCGCCGATGGTGCGGGCAGCAGCTGGACGCAGATCTGGGACATCCCGCCGATCGAGCTGGAGAAGGTCCACTGGATCCTGCCGCGCCGCCGGTGCGGCTGCTGCCGCAAGACGACGACCGCGGCGGTGCCGTTCGGGCAGGCCGGCGCGGTGGTGTACGGCCCGAACCTGAACGCCGCCGCGGTGCTGCTGGCCAACGAGGGCAACGTGCCGGTGGAGCGGACCGCCACGGTGATCCAAGCGCTGCTGGGCGTGCCGGTCTCCAGCGGGTTCGCAGCCCGCGCCCTGGAACGGTTCGCTCAGCGGCTGCAAGCGGCCGGGTTTGATGCGGCGATGAAGACCGCGCTGCGCGCCGAACCGGTGATGTGCGGCGATGAAACCCCGGTCAACATCGTGTATCCGGACACCGGCCAGCAGGGCGAGGTAGTGCCGGGCGCCCCGCATGTGGTCACATTGCGCACCCCGGACGCGCGGCTGGTATGGCTCGGGGCGATCGGTTCCCGGTCCAAGACGGCGATCAAGGATCTGGGCGTGCTGGACGGCTACGCCGGCTACCTGGTGAGAGACGATTACGTCGCCTGGCACCAGTTCGACGCGCAACTGGCCGGCGTGCAGCAATGCGTCCAGCACCTGTTCCGTCACCTGCAAGGCGTGCTCGACCTGCACAAAGACCAGCAGGGCTGGGCCGCGCAGGTCCGCCAGGTGCTCGGTGAGGCCAACGCCGCGGTCGAGCAGGCGAAAGCCCGCAACTTCGCCGCTCTCGACCCGCACCTACTCGATGAGCTGCGGAAACGTTACGACGACGCGGTGCACTGGGGGATGATCACCAACCGGCACCGCGACTGGGCCAAAGGCAACCACCCCGGCTACAACCTGGCCAAACGGCTGCACGACAAGGCCGAGCAAGTCTGGCTATTCACCCGCCACTTCAAGATCCCCTGGACGAATAACGCCTCGGAGCAGGCATTAAGAGCCCCGAAGCGACATCAGGCCGTCTCCGGATACTGGCACACCACCACCACGCTCGCCGGCTACTGCCGTGTCCGCTCCTACCTCACCACCGCACGCAACAACGGCGTACGCGCAATCGACGCTATCCACGCCGCCCTACTCGGCAACCCCTGGCTGCCGGTGGTACCCGTCGCGGCCTGACATCACCCCTGAATGGACACTTCGACCTGGCCCGGCCAGCGGCCCTCTCTGTACCCCTCCCTATCGCGGCAGGAACTTGGACCGTGGCCCGGTCGGCCGTTGGGGTCACGCGCTTCGCCGACGGCGTGGCCGGGCCGTATAGCGGACTCTCCGTCGGCCGTGCGGCAGGGAACAGGCGGCTATGGCCACGACAGGACGTCGGCTGCGGCCGGGCTCTACACTGCGGGTATGACCAAGGACAGCGCCCGGGGTGACGAAACGGCTGAGCCCGAGAAGCGTCCCGCCATGCCAAGGCACCTGTCCGCGCTGATCGGTTCCCTGCGGGGCCCGGCGGACCTGGGCCGCGATCACGGCAAGTACCTGACCTACGCCGATCGTGAGGAGGTCGGCGGGGCTGCGTCAGCGTGATCTTGTGCGATACGGGGCCGCTGGTCGCTGCGTTTAACGTCGCTGGCCGCGACCACGGCCGCTGCGCCGAGTTCCTGCAGGAGAACTGGTCCGCCTGGTCGTCCCGTCGCTGGCGGTCACCGAGGTCTGCCATCTGCTCGCCGACTCGCAGCGTCGCGGACGTCCTGGCCTGGCCGCGGAGTTCTGCGCTGCGATCGCCGAAGACGAGTTGCGGGTCATCGAGGCCACGCCCCATGACTACCGCCGCGTGGCCGAGTTGCTGACCACCTACGCCTCAGCCTGCTGGAGCAGGCGGCCGCTGACGGCAAGACCGTCCGCCTTGCCACGGCTACGCGGGCCGCGGACCTCGGAACAGCCCTCATGCCTCGGCCAGCCGACGACGAAGCGGAAGCGCGATAAGCGACACGCTGGCCTGGACCGGCGCTATCGGTGGCGCTGTTGCGGCGGTCGCATCCGTCATCGCCGCGATCGGCGCGTGGCGCACTGAGGCTACCGCGCGCTGGCAGGCTCGCATGGAGCGGCTGCGCACCGATCATGCGCGCCGGAGAACGAGCTGCACCGCATGCGGCATGACCAGCTCTGCAACTGGTGGCACGACTTGCCAAATGGACCCGGACGCATGACGGTGATGGGGGCGATCATGTCGTGGACGAAGAGGAACGCCCAGACCTCCTGGCGGGCCAGCGCGAAAGACCGGCCGTGCAGCACACCCTTGGCGCTGCCCGTCAGCCGCCCCTCGGGGAGTTCTTGACCGAGGCCGCCTTCATCGAGGCCGCCCGTGCGGCTTTCGCGATCTTTTTGTCCGGATGCAGCTTCCCGGCTGTCATCAGCGTCTGCGCGGTGATGAGGTGGCGGGAGCGCCACATCTGCTCGAAGAGAACTGTCTCCGAACCCGGCGCGGCGGCCTGCCGGACCGCCGCGGCCACGCCTTCAGAACCGCTGGTCGCATAGTCGGCCACGATGGCCTGTGATGCCATGACCACGGCGTCGCATTCGAATGGCTCGAGGCCGGGCAGCGGGTCGTGCTGTGCGTCGCGCCCGGCCCGCCGGTTCAGTTCCGTGACGGCGTAGGGCCGGATTGCGGGCAGCGACATCGCCGACAGCCAGGCGGCCTCGGTGTCCCCCTCAATGGCAGCGGCGATCTGGACGCCGGCCGTCAGGTACGCGGCGTCCTGTTCTGCCGCCGCTTCCAGCAGCGCGGTCACCGCCCGGGCCGGTTCCCGTGCCGCGAGCCAGGTGTGCAGTTCCTGCTCGAACACTTCGCCTGACATGCCTAGCCGGCAGATGATGAGCTGGTTCGGCGTCAGTGCCGTGGACGCCGGCAGCACCTCTACCTTTGCTCCCACGTGGTGGATGGCCGCCCACGCGCCCAGCGGGGTGAGCGAGACGGCGGGGCCGTCGACGGTGATCACGCCGAACTCGGCGGCCAGCCGCAGGAACGCCGCAGTGGGGTCACCGTACCTGGCCGTCCACGCCGACCACCGCCGCCGGCCGGAGGAGGGCGTCATCCCTGCGGTGGCCCCCTCGCCGATTTCTGCCGAGAGAATCTCCGCGGTTGCGGTACCGTGCTGTTGGAGAAGCTTGAGGATCGGGAGTTGCCGATGCCGGCGAAGTCCAGCGGTGCCGGATCGGCTCCCGGGGGCAGCGCGTCCTGCACGCCGTGCGCGAACAGGGCATCGAGCGCACGGCACCAGTCGGCAATGATCTCCGTGTCTGTGCGTTCCGCGGTGTCGCGGAGCGTTCCGGCCCGGTGTATCAGCTCGTGGTCTTCGCTCGTGTGCAGGTATCCGGCGTGGTAGGCGACCTCGTAGATCCAGTGCAGCCGGCTGGTCGTCTCGCCGGTTATCGCATCGCCGCGCGCGAGCAGGCCCAGCGTTACGGCCGCTTCCCGCTGTGCGGGTGCCGAACGCCAGCCGGACTGCGCGTCCACGGGGTCATCCCCGAACCAGCCGGCCAGCCGTCGCCCTGCCTGCAGCGGTAAGGACGCCCGCGCCGCGGCGGCGAGTTCTTCTTTGGCCGCTTTCCGTACGGGGATGATCGCGGGGAAGGCCAGACGGCTCATCTCTGCCTCTCGGGAAGCACGATCGCGAGTCAACAGTGCCAGCAGCCACCCTAGCGCGAGCAGATAGTGTCGCTGGGTGGACAGGGCATCTTCAGGAGATGATCTTCACGACGCGGCCCGCCTGGCACGCGAGTGCGCCGTCCTTGCGCGCGCGGTCACGCTGGCCCGCTGGGTGGGGACAGGGAAAAGGCCGGTGACGTCCGCGCAGGTGCTGGGTAAGGCGGATCTGCCGGCCGCCGGCGCTGCGATCGGGGTGCGGGTGCCGCCGGATACGCGGACGGCCGCCGATGTACCGGAGCTGCACCGGCCCTGGTCCGCGGCAATCGCGACGGGCCTGCTGCGGAGCAGCGACGGGACGGTCACCAGCGGGCCTGCGCTGGAAGGCTGGCCGCCCGGCGATGCCGCATTGCTCGATGCGTGGTTCGCGGGACTGCGCGCGGTTTGCAGGGCGCTGGCCGATCCCCGGCAGGAGGACGGCTTCACTGGACTGCTGGTGTTCGCGCTGGCGCTGCTCACGGTGCTGGAAGACGAGGAGGTGCCGGCGGGCAAAGAGCTATGGCAGGCGGTGCTGGAAGAATCCGATGATCTTTGTGGCATCTACGATCTGGACCTGCTGCCAGCCGCGGCGATGCGGCGCGCCGGGCTAGCGGGCGGAAGCCGCCTCGGCGGGATGGTGGCGTTGCTGGCTGGCTTCGGGGCCGTTACCGGTGACGCGGACAGGCCCGTGATCACCTCGCTGGGCCGCTGGGCGGTGCACCGGCTGGAGGACGCCCTACCCGGCGCGGCCGACCCGGAGGTCTCCGCCGCCGGACTGATCGCGGAGGTGGCGGCTTACGACGACGCCGCGCAGCGGCTGGAGGCCGCGTCCGAGTGGCTGGAGCAACACCACCTGAGGGAGATCCTGGAAGCCGCAGAGTCGATGTCGCCCTTGCTGCGCAGCGTGGCAGCTGACCTCGTCGGGATGCTGGGCTCCTGCGCCATCCCGGCCTGGCGCGAGTTCACGGCGGCGCCACACGTCGGGCCGCACGCCCGCTACGCGGTGTACGCCTGGGACCAGGGGCCGGAACCGGGCGAGAAGGACTTTCAGTGGCTCGGCACCGAATCGGCCGCTGCCGCGCTGGACGGCAAGGGTCCCGACGAGGCGCTGTGCGTTGTCTGGGAGTCCGTGCGCGGAGAAGGCCTGGCCGGTCGTCTGGCCGTGGTCCGCGCGACCGGCCATCCTGCGGCCGGGAAACTGGCACGCGCGCTGACCGGGTTCACCGCGTCGGGCGTGCCGCGGAGCATCGACCAGGGGGTTCAGCTCAAGGTGACGCTGAAACGCGTGAAACCGGCGATCTGGCGCAGCGTGCGGTTGCCCGTCATCGCCACCCTCGGCGACCTGCACCAGGTGATCCAGTTCCTGTTCGGCTGGGACGGTGACCACCTGCACGCATTCCAGGTGGGACGAAGAACGTACAGCGACCCGTCCTTCGCCCTGGAAGACGCGGCCGGCGAGGATGGCATCCGGGTACGTGACGCCTGCCGGCCCGGGGTCAAGGTCGGGTACGAGTACGACTTCGGGGCAAGCTGGCAGCACGAGATCACGGCGCAGAAGGCCTTCATGCTCGACCCAGACCAGTCGCACCCGGTCTGCGTGGCCTACCAGGGCGACTCCCCGGTCGAGTACCCATCCGAGGAGAACCCGCACGAACCCGAGCCGTTCAGCCTCACCGAAGTCAACCGCAAGCTCGCCAAGCTCGGCCGATGAGCCCGATACCCGTTGGCTCAACGACGTCACCGACCTCGTGTCGCTTATGAAGGCCCGCGCCGGTTTAACGATCTGTCTCCGGGCCGCTTACTCTCCGAGGTCCGAGCTGAGCTTGGATCGCCGCTCCTCGAGCGCGGCCAGCTCGGTCCGGAGGCGTCTTATCTCGCGGTTGACGCGCGCCAGCTCGGCTCTGGCTTGCCGTTCGTTGACGTACCGGTCGCCGTGGGATGTCCTGGCGAGGGCCTCGACCTCGCGGCGGAGAAGTCTCAGCCACGGGTTCCCGTGCATCGCGGCCTGGCGGTAGTGCAGCGTACCCGCGTCGATCGCGTCGTAGATCTCATCCTGGGTCAGCCCGAACTCCTGGCGGGCGGTCTTGTCGCTCAGCGTTGCGCCGTTGCGCTGCCATTCGTCGTTCGGATAGGCCATGGCTGATCCTCGTGGTGGCCGTCGCGGAGTCTGGCCGGGCGGAACTCCGGCCATCCGGCTATGGTAAGTCCGCTGCCGCTGCCCGGCTGCACATTCCCAGCCTTAGTCCCACCAGAAGCTGCAGAACGCCGCGCCCAGCCAGTCACGCGTGCCGGCGCGCCAGGGCAGGAACTTCGGAGCCGGGCGCTCCCCACTCATAACGGTCGGCGTCCCTGCTGGCGAGGCCCTCGACGACGGCGAGGTCGAGTGCCACGCGGTAGCATCGACCGGCCACAGCCGCGCGAGCTCGTCGGCCAGGTCCTCGGCCTGCGAGCTGTTGAGCAAGCACCGATACCCTCGGCACGGACGAGCTGTTCGGTCTTCGTCGCCGATTTGCGGCGCTGAGCGCCCGTCGACATTCGGCTGCTGTCAGACCCGAATCCACGTTCCTTCATCGCATCACGGGCGCGCATGTGGGCTACTCAGACGCAGCGCGCCGGGCTGGCGGCTCTCAGTCGTGGAGGTATCATTCGCCCTTACCCCCTAGGAGCGCCCGGGCCTCCTCGACGGTCGCGGCCAGTTCGGGTTTGGGCGGCCTCCACGCAAAGGTGATGGCTTGTCTTCTTTCGCTCCCAGGATCGGGATCGATGCCCAGGCTGCGGCGCAGGGCTCAACTGCGGCGGGCAGGCGCGCACTCGCGGTGCGCTGGGCGGGTGTCGCGGTCCCGTGCTTCTTCCTGCTCGCGGCCGTCATCGTGACCTGGCGGCTGTGGGCAGATCCCGCGTCGCGGGTGGTGGCGGGGAACCCTCATGATGCCGACCTGTACGCCTGGTTCATGCGGTATGCGGCGATGGCCGTGCGGCTCGGCCGGCTGCCGGACCTGATCACGGCCGGGATGAATGCGCCGCAGGGCGTCAACTTGATGTGGAACACCCCGCTGCTGCTGCCCGCGGTCCTGCTCGCGCCTGTGACCGGCCTGTTCGGCCCGCAGGTCAGCCTCACCATCTTGACCACGGTCGGCTTCGCGGGATCGGCGGCGGCCATGTTCTGGGTGCTGCGCCGCTGGCGGGTCAGCATCGGGGCTGCGGCGCTGGCCGGGGCGGTGTACGGGTTCTCCCCGGCCCTGCTGCAATCGGCGATGAGCCACTACAACCTTCAGCTAGCCATCCTTGCGCCGCTGATCATCGACGCGGGCCTGCGCCTGGCCGTGGGGCAGCCGCAGGCTACCACCGGTGACCGGGCCGGTGATCGACGGCCGCCGGCACGGCGAGCGCCGGCACGGCGGGCGCGCATGCGGTGGCTGGGCCGGCTGCCAGCGCCGGTGCGCGCCGGAGCCTGGCTCGGGCTGCTGGTGGCCGCCGAGCTGTTCATTGGCGAGGAGATTGCGTTTTCAACTGCGCTAGCCGGCCTGCTGCTGGTGGCGGGGCTCACCGCCGCCCGGCCGCGGGCTGCCGCGCGCCGGCTGGGCCGGCGGCTGCCGGCCTGGTGGTCGCCGTCGGGGTCGCGCTGGCGCTGGCAGGCCCGGCCTTGTGGACGCAGTTCCACGGCCCGCTTGCCCAGCACGGTGCGCTGTTCCCGCCTGACTACTACGTCAATGACCTCACCAGTTTCGTGACTGCGCAGGGTTCCCTGTTCCTCCACACTGCCGCCTCTGCGGCGGCAGCGGCCCGGTACCAGGGCGGCGCGGCCGAATACCTTGCCTACCTGGGCTGGCCGCTGATCGTCGTGCTCGTGCTGGCCACGCTCGTATGCTGGAGCCGACCAGCCGGCCGGGCGCTGGCTCTCACCTTCGTGCTGCTCGAAGTATTCTCATTGGGCGGCCACCCGCTGGTGAGCGGGAAAGCGCACCCTGCGGTGAACCTGCCCTGGCACTGGATCGAGCGCCTGCCCGTGGTCGCCACTGCGCTGCCGGACCGGCTGTCCATCCTGGCCGACGGCGCCGCGGCAGCGCTGCTTGCGTTGGGTATCGACGCTGCCAGGGCACGCCTGGCCGCCCGCGGCAGAGCTGAGTCATCGATCCCGCCGGACCGGGCCAGCGCGGAGGGGGGCCGCCTTCCTGCCCGGCTCCGGCAGGCCGTGGCGGGACGTGCGCCCGCGGCCGTGATGGCGGTGGCGGTGCTCGCCTGCCTGCCGCTGCTACCCCGGCCGCTCCCGGTGGCCAGTACGCTGCCGCTCCCGGCTGGCTGGTCTCAGGTTCTAGCGAGACTGCAGCCGGCCCCGGGCGCCCGGGTCCTCGCCGTCCCCGTTCCCATTAATTACCTGACCCCCGTGATGCGCTGGCAGGCTGACACCGGCGAGCCGACCGCGATGATCGGCGGGTACTTCATCGGACCGGGGCAGGGCGGGCAGGCGTACATCAACGGCGCTGGTGTCAAGCCAACCGCCTGGTACCTGGACCAGCTGTGGGCGGCCGGGCTGCAGCCGGCAAGCCCGTTCGTCAACGCAGCCCGGCTCGCAGACCTGCCGACTGCGACAGCCGCGGGTCCAGCGCCAGTGCCCGCTGCACCGGGCCCGGCTCAGGTGGCCGCCGATCTTGGGAGCTGGCAGCCGAGTGCCGTGGTAGCCGACGCCGCACTGGATACTCCGCTCGGCCGATACCTCATTCGTCTGCTCGGCCGGCCTACCGTCCAGTCGGGCGGCGTTCTTGGCTGGCGTTTGTAGCACCCTCAACCCCGCCAAACGCTAGCCGGAACCGGAGGCGATTCGGGCTACTCAGCACGGAACCCTGACGATATCGGCGTACGCTTGTGCTGCTGATCGACAACGCGGCCGTGTCCGATGTTGTGTGCTTCCCGCTGGGCGGCATGGGCACTGGCCCTGGCGGTCGGCCTGCTGGACGTGTTCGTCCTGCAGGCCCATACCATCTCGACCCAGGGTTCTGCCAGCGCAGGCCTCGACTCTAATCGTCGCAGCAGCGCCGTGCCACTGTGCGGCACAAGCTCACCGGCAGCACACGGATGGGCGCGAACGTGTTCGTCATGGCGGGATAGGCCAGTCGCAGCACGGCCGATCATCATCCCCGGACCGACTTGACCCGGACTTAGACGGGACTGGGCCTGCGTCGCGCAGGCCCGTCCTCGCCTAGCTAGGCCGGATATGGGGAGGCGGGGATCGTGATCGAACAGGAACTGCTGCCCACTCCCAGTGCCTTGTGGCGCCCTGGCCATGCCCGCGGCCGGGCCGCCGCCCGGTAGTCACTGGCGGCATCGCGTCGGCCCGGCCCGGGCCGACGCCGCGTGTAGCCGCAGGTGCGGGCGTGTACTGTCCTTGCTGGCACGGGCCAGTTGGCTGTCGGTGCCACATTGCGGGTGGGCCCGGTCATGCGGCTGCGCGGGCGACGGCGAGTCAGCCGGTAACGACCCGCGTACGGACGTCCGCGGGTCGTGAAATCATCGGCGATGCGACTTCTGCGCCGACACGCCGCTTTGGTTCACTCACTCTCACTTCCCGAATCTGTAGAGTCGTCGCCAACCGACCCCGTGGGAGGCGTTGTGGGCCGCGCAAGCAACCGCAAGAGGGTACGCCGCCAGGCGGGGTACAGCTCTCGGCCCTGGGCCCCCACGCAGCAGGCGATTCTCCAGCTTGCCGGCGGCCTGCAGGCGCTGAGTCAGGAGATGGAGACGCGCCGCGAGCGGCGAACGGCGTCGCACCAGAAGTGGTGTGCTGGCTCGGAGCCCGTTCCGGCTGAGGCAACGCGATGGCCGGAGGGTTCGCTGGGCGAACGATTCTTCTCCTGCTCGTATGTGGAAGAAGCACGGAATGCGCCGTGCTTGCTGACTGCCAATGTGCCGGATGCCAACGTGATTGCAGCCGATCCCGCGCAATGGAGCGTCGCGACCAGCATGCTGGTTCGCGCGGTTGTTTTCGACGGTCTGGGGGTCGATCATCCCGCGGTGAGCGCGCTTCTCGGCGTGCTCGCTCCCATCGCCGCAGCCGAGCTGGCGTATGGCGAGGCTATCGAGGCCTGGCCGCACCGAGGTGGGGCTGAATTGGACGAAGACGAGCCGCGGTTTCCCGAGCTGGACGGTCCGGTGTTCCTGCTCGGCGTCCGCGCGCTCGTGGACGCAACATGGGCCGTGGTTGGTGACGACCCAATCACCGAAGTGCTCGCTGTGTTGTTGCCGGTTGTGGACGGCGTGGGGGGGTTGGAAGGCCGGATTGTGGCGGACGCGCTTATCGGGGCCTTTGCCGGGCATTACCGGTGCGAGCTGCCGGGCGATGCCGATGTGCTGGAGCGCATCGGGTCCATGGTCTCTGGCGATGCGCTGGCGAATCTCGTCGCCGCCGAGGCGGTAGGGCCCGGAGATGTCCTTCGGGTCGGGCTGACGATGCTGGCCGCGCTCGCTGAGCTGTGCAAGAGCGGTTCGGCCTCCATCGTGCGGCAAGCCGCCTGAGACCTTCTGGCCGTCATCGCTTCACCGCTCCCAATGCTGTCCGGCAGTCGCCGGCGGCCATCCGCCATGGCACCGCTCCGCAAGTGATACAAAACGGCTGCGCGGCGTGACACCAAGCGCCATCCGTAGTAATGGACAATGATCCCGAACGGCTGCCGCGTGCCGGCACATCACCGGCCGGGAGCGTCCGGCAGCGAATGCAGCCGGATGTGCGCCCGTACGGGTAGGTGCGGCGGGCATCCCCGCGCTGAGGCGGCCGGCCTCTCCGTCAGAATTTAGGCACGCCAACGACGAACCTTCGCTTGGGCCGCGCCAGGTTCTGTGGCGGTTGGCGGAGTCATGTGGTGTTTTCCCGTTCTGGGGCATGGGTAGAGATTTGCGTGTAGTTAGATCATGATCTCGATCAGCGCCGTCGCTACGCGCTCGCATCCTGAGCCAGCTCGTCGGGGTCATCGGGCCAGGGGGACGGTACGCCCGTGGACGTAGCGCACGCCGGCTGGCGCCAAGCACGCCGAACCATAGTGCTGCCCAGCCAGTCCCGATCAGCAACCCGGCCAGGACGTCGGTCAGCCAGTGCGCGCTCAGGTAGGTACGGCTCAGCGCAACGAGAATCGACCAGGCCGCAGCGGCGGCAAGCGCGAGCACCCGGGATCTGCCGGGCCTGGTCAGGATGAGCGCCAGCGCGGCCGCTGTCACCGCCGCGGTGAGGACGTGCCCGGAGGGCAATGACTGGCTGGTCACGGCGACCAGCGATCCTGGCGGGCGCGGCCGGTCCACCAGCGCCTTTACTGGCCCGATGGACAACTCGGCGCACAACTCGGCCGCGGCGAACACCGTCAGCGGCCGCCATCGCCGCCAGATGGCCAGGTCGCCCGCGATGACCAGCCGGACGACCCAGATGACCGTCCCGCCCGCGGCAACGTTGAGCACCTTCGCTACGGACGTACCCGGCGCCGAGCGGACATCGAGCACTCACCTGAGCCACTGGTCGTCCGCCGCCTGCACCCACGGAGGCCTGACGGCGATGATGCTGGTCAGCACACCCGCCACGGCTAGGCACACCAGGCCGACGAGCGCCCAGCCCGGTTCCGGCAGCCTGACCGGGCCACTATGGCCGCTGGATCGGCTCAGCGTGACCTCGCCCTCTCGTCCCGGCTGGCTTACCGGAATGGTGGCTTTGAACTGCGAGTACTGTCCGTGACGAACTCGCCCAGGATACCGCTGGCCGGCGGTGAGGCCGATGTGCGGCGGCGGAGCCGCGTCCTGCCCTCGGCCCGGTACCGGCACCCCGGCGACGTGATCCGCTTGATCATCGCAGTAGCGGTGCTTGCTGTCGCGGGCGCGATCGCAGCGCTGGCCCCTGATGCTCTGCTCAGCACGCGCACTGCCGCGATCACCGGTATCCGGCCCGGTACCGCGGCCGGGCGCGTGCTGACCGGCCTGGTCCAGGTGACGATCGCGGCAGCGGCGCTCGTCCTGCTTGCCGCCGCGCTCCGGTACCGCCGGTTCCGGGTGCTCGCCACTGTGCTCGGCGGATTCCTGGCGGCAGCCGCCCTGATGACCGCGGTCACGTATCTGGCTGGGCACGGCAATCCATTCGCTGTCCCTGCTGGGCTGCGGCACGCTTCCTGGCTGACCGGAGCCGTTTTCCCCGATCCGGCTGTCATCGCGGGGCTGGCAGCGGTCGCGGTGGCAGCGGCGCCGTGGCTGAGCCGGCCGTGGCGCCGCGCCGCGTGGGCCATGCTGCTACTAATCGGCGCGGTACGGCTGATCACCGGCGATCTCCCGCCGATGCAACTGGTGCTTGCGCTGGCCGCCGGGGCGACGGTCGGGGCCGGCCTGCTGGTGGCGTTCGGGGTGCCCGACCGGCGGCCCGGCCCGGCGGGCGTGGCGGCAGCCCTCCGCGCGGGGGGCGTGCCCGTCAGCCAGGTGATGGCCGCTGACGTCACCGCGAAGGGATCACGGCCGTTTGCGGCGGTGACCGACGACGGGAGCGCGCTTTTCGTTAAGGTCTTCGGCTCTGACCAGCGTGACGCCGACCTGCTCTACCGTGCCTACCGTGCTATCCGGCTGCGCGGCGTCGGCGACACCAGGCCTGCGGCCTCACTGGCCAAAGCGGTCGAGCACGAGGCGCTGACGGCAGTGATGGCGGAGCGGGGCGGGGTTGCGGTGCCGCATGTCGGTCAGGTCGTCAAGGCCGAGGACGGGTCGGTAATGCTCACGATGGAGCTGATACCCGGCCGGTTCCTGGACGACGTCCCGGCCGAGAGCATCACCGACAAGCTGGCCCGTGACCTGTGGTGCGAGGTGGGCCGGCTGCACCGGGCAAGGATCGCGCACCGATCGCTGCGCTGCGCCAACATCATGCTCGGCCGGGACGGTCAGCTTCGGCTGGTCGACTTCAGCTTCGCTGAGCTCGCCGCGACCGGCCGGCAGATGGCAATTGACGTAGCCGAGCTGCTCACCTCGCTGGCTGGCCGGATCGGCGCCGACCGCGCGGTGGCCAGCGCGCTCCCAGGCATCGGCCGCGAGGGCGTCGCCACTGCCGTTCCGCTCTTGCAGCCGCTTGCGCTCTCGGCAGGGACCCGGCGCGGGATCAAGGGCCAGGACGGGCTGCTCAAGCGGACGCGCGCCGCAGCGATAGCGGCCAGCGGTGACGAGGCCGACGAGGACCTGGTCCGGCTGCAGCGCGTGCGGTTGCGGACCCTGCTGGCGATTGCCGCGCTGGCCGGCGCCTTTTACTTCCTGCTTCCGCAGATCGCCCAGGTGAGCAGCAGCTGGCATGCGCTGCAGAGCGCGAACTGGGCATGGCTGCCGCTGGTCCTCCTATCTTCCGCACTGACCTACCTGGCGAGCGCGATCGCGCTCGTCGGCTGCGTCCCTGGCCGCATTCCGTTCGGCCCAACCGTGCTGGCACAGGGCGCCTCCTCGTTCATCAACCGGGTTTCACCCGCCAACGTGGGCGGGATGGCGCTTAACGTGCGGTTTCTGCAGAAGTCCGGAGTTGACACGCCGGCGAGTGTGGCAGCGGTCGGGGTGAACAGCCTCGCTGGCGCCGTGATGCACGTGGCGCTGCTCGTGGTCTTCTTCACGATGTCCGGCCGCGACCTCTCGAAGGCGTTCAAGCTGCCGTCCGGCAGCAAGATCTTGTTGATCCTTGCGGTGATCATCGCGGTGATCGGCGTTATCCTCGCAACCCGCCCCGGCCGCCGGTGGGCGAAGAAGCAGCTGATCCCCGGGCTGCGGTCGGCGGCAGGCAGCCTCCGCCAGGCCGCTGAAAGCCCCGTCAAGCTTGGCCTGCTGTTCGGCGGCTCGGCGCTCATCACGCTGGCCTATATCGCCGGCCTGATCACCTCGATCAAGGCATTCAGCGCCGGTCCCGGCCTGGTCGTGGTCGGCGCCGTGTATCTTGCTGCCGCGGCGCTGGCTGCGGCCGCTCCGACGCCGGGCGGACTCGGGGCTTTCGAAGCGGCATTGGTCGCCGGGCTGACCGGCGTGGGCATGCAGGCCGGACCTGCGGTCTCGGCCGTCCTGGTGTACCGGATCTCCACTTACTGGCTGCCGGTGCTGCCAGGCTGGCTGTCCTGGCGGTTCCTTCAGCGGAGGGGGTACGTGTGAGCGCCGGCGCGTCGCGTCCCGGCCGTGGCCCGGAGGCGCGAGCGCCCGCCTTGCCCGCGGGCCGCCGCCGCCCGTCCGGCGCGCCACCTCCGTTGCCGCGTCACATCGAAAGCAGTGGCTTGATCTGGCTGACGCTCGCGGTCGTGGCGACCGGCGCGGCGGTGGCGGTGTTCACCGATGGCCTGGGCCGCTGGGCCGTCGACGTCACCGTGATCGACGAAGCCATGACCCGGGAAGTGGCAGGGGCACGGTTTCCGGGACTCACCGTGGCGGGATATGCACTTCTGCTGGCGCTGATCGTGCTCCGCCGGTTCAGGCACCTGCTCGTCCTGGTGGTCAGCTACGAGGTGCTTACCGTGCTGACGAGGGTCTTCGTGCTCGTCGCGCACCGGCCGCTGCCCTTCGGCGTGCCCATCCGGTTCCGATTTGGCGGCTTCGCGCTGCCATCGGTCGAGATCGAGACCGTATGCGCCGTCATCGTGGCGTACTGCACACGCTGGTACCCGCTGGCCGGTGGCGGTGGCGCGGCACCTGGGCCGCTGCCGGGATCGTCGCGCTGATCGGCCTGTCCCGGATGCGGCTGGGCGTGGATGCGCCGACCGATATTCTGCTCGGCGCTGTGCTCGGGGTGACGGTGCCGCTGCTGGCGCTGCGCCTGTTCGCGCCGGAGGACCGCGGCCGGGCCGGGGCCGGGCCGTACCGGGCCGCGGCGGGGCCGGGGCCGGGCCGTACCGGGCTGCGGCGGGCCCGCCTGGGGCTGGGGCGGGCTCGTCTGGACACGCCGCGCTCGATCGCCGATTACGCCTGACGGATAGTGAAATTCGTTGCGGATGGTGGCCGGTAGCTCGACGGAGCGCCTGGAGGCACTGATCCAGGTCGGCACAAAATACCAGGAATGGCTACGGAGTTCGTTGCACCTATCGTTCCTCCCCGAAGGTAGGGACTCGACGCGAATCGCCGCAAAGGCGGCAGCGATACCCAACAGCCCTTGCGCTGGTGACCGGTGCCCGGCGCAGGATTTTCGCAGAATTCAGCCGGGCCATTTCCAAGTGGCATAGACTGCCCACCCTGAGGCCAAGGATCCGAGGTAAGTCTAGGAATACGGAGGAAATCGCTGCCATGGTCCGTCGTGAGTCGTTCTTCTCGTCAGGGCCGGCCAGAACGGGGTCCAATAATTCGCGTGGGAGCGCGGCGTAGAGACGGTAGGTCGGGCCAACGGTGACGTTGCCTGGCTGGCTCGGCGGTGCCGTGCGCTCGGGGGAGGGCCTGAAGGTCGCCGAAACCCAACCTTCTACGGAGCGTCGCGGACCTTTTACTAAGTGTCGCGAGGCCCGTTTGCGGCGGGCTCCTTATGTGGGCGACAGTTTCTCGATAGGTGCTTCGGCAAGACTGGCGTCTCTGTGTATAAGCCTGTGGATGACCTGTGCAAACACGCAGCGAATCTGTGCGCAATTTGGGGATAACTTTGGGGATAACATTGGGGATTTCCACGCGGCTACGCCCGCAGCGGTTGAGTTACCTGCGAGAACACTATCCACGACCTGTGTACGGGAGAAAGACTGAAAGTGTCCACATGCAATCGCCGCATTGGCTCACAACTGAGCTGAACGTTACCGTATGTTTATTCGGCTGTGATTGAAGGGCAGGAGCGTTGAGTTTGAGAGCCCAGACGGTGAGCTTGGACGCTTTGAAGGGCAGGAGAAGCGTCATGACGACGTACTTGTACCCCAGGGGAATCACGCCCTGTCTAGCGACAGGCTGTGTTTCCCATGCCGGAGATGATCCGCGGTCAGCATGGCTGCGGTCGGCCGCGCTTACAGCACCGGCCTCCGTTGTCCCGGCGCACGTGCCTGTTCCCGAGGCAGGACACGGTAGCCGTACGGCAGTTCTCACCGCTGGCTGAAACTGGAGGCCTGCATATGAAGATCAAGATCTGGCCAGACGACGCCAGCCTGCTGGAGATGAACGGCTGGCTTGAAATGAACGACTGGATCGCGGAGCTGCGTGACGACGGCGACGCTGAGCCGGCAGGCGATGGCGGTGCCGGGCCGGCAGGCGATGGCGGTGCCGGGCCGGCAGGCGATTGCGGTGCCGGCCCGGCAGCCGACGGCCGTGCCGGTCCGGCAGGCAACGGCCTTGCTGGGCCGGCAGCGGATGGCCATGCTGGGCCGGCAGGCAGTCGTGTTGCCAGGCACGGAACCGCCGCCGATGCGCTGCCTGCGACCAGGCTTGAAACAAGGCTTGAGATCAGTCCCCGCGTTGAGATTACGGAGCGGGCCGCGATCGGCGACCGGCTACGGATACCGATCGCTTGGTGCGAGATGGGTGCCTGCATCTCGCACCACGACGACCCAGCGGCGCTTGGCGAGGCCGACATCCGCGCCCGGGCGATCTCCGCCGGCTGGCGCGTAGACGCCCTCGGCCGGCTTGCTTGCCCCAGATGCCAGCAAAGCGGGCCCGGCTTCTGGGCCTCCCACCCGGTTGCGCTTTGGGACCGGGACACGGCTATCGCCAGGGCCTTCCTGATGTCCGCCGCGATGCGCAACCTTGGCACCGCCATCAGCGCATCCGGCAGGCCGCAGGCGTGACCAGCCGCGCAGCCTCCGGCCGCCGCCGCAAGCTCGCCGGATCCACCGCAACCGCCGTGCTCGCAGCGGCGGCGGCCGCTTGACAGCCCGGAGGCACGTCCCCGGCCTCACCGGCAACGGGTCAGCAGGGAACCGCTGCTTATCGGCCGGCCCGCGATGGCTGATTACCCATCTGCGGAGGCTGCGAGCTAACACTCGCTGCAGCGGCGCGCAAGAACGTTAAGGAGAAACGCACATGATCAGGCGGTTCTGGACCCGCCAGGTGCCGATTGCGGCCGAAGCTCAGCCAGCTTATAGCGCCCACCGTCGGACAGTGCCGGGCGAACTGGTAAGCACGGGTGAGTGGCTGGCGATCCAAGAATTCGCCGCCGACGGCCTACCGCCGGCGCATCGGCAGGACGCGGGTGGACGATTCCCTCTTGTCGTCGCTCCTGTCGCCACGGGATTGATCTCAAAGCGATGACACCGCACCTATCGGGCCCGGCAGACAGCACCGCCTGCCACTGGCTGGCGCCTGCTGCGGAGATGGCCCACGTGGCGAGCGGGAATTGGCCGCTATCGCCGGATGCCGCCCCCATGGGGGCCATGGGCTGGACCTGCTTGCCGCGGATCGCCACGTGCACGCCAGGCATGGATGCCGGATCGGTCCGCGCAGCGCGCGACTTCACCATCGACACCGTTCATCGGTGGGGCGTGACAGAACGCAGCGAGGACATCGCGATCGTCGTGTCTGAGCTACTGACCAACGCGTTGAGGCACGCGCTGCCAGGTTTTGGCGAGAGCAGGCCCCGGTGGCCGATCCGGCTCGGCCTGCTACGGCCTGGGCCCTGCGTGCTATGCGCGGTCGCCGACCCGAGTGAGGTGGCTCCAGTGCCCAAAGCGCCGGATTCACTCGCCGAGACCGGGCGCGGACTGCACATCATCTGCGCCCTCAGCGACAACTGGGGCTACACGACGCTAAGCGACATGGGAAAAGTCGTGTGGGCTATGTTCTCCACAAGGCTCACACCGCCTGCCCGCCGCCCCCATCCTCGTGCTCCGCGCGGTGGGTGCGCCAGTGATGCGGCAAGCCGGCCCGTCATTTGACTCAGCTTTAGGTAGCGCAGTCGGCTGGGCTTTGGCGCAGCCAACTCGACCGCGCGGTGCGCCTTCAAAATGGCGGCGCTGGAGGCGCTGCGCCAGCTGGCATTCGAGCGCCAGTTGGCGCAGCCGTTCAGGAAAAATCACGAGTGCCGGGCGTCTCGCCCCGAGCCGAAGCCGGGCGCGGGTGGCGATGAGCGCGGCCACAGTGAAGACGCTTGTCAAGCAGATCCTTGCCAAGCTCGGGGCGCGGCTGGTCGTGCTCGCCTTCGGGCCGGCCAGATCACGCCCGGCTCAGTACATCCCGGGTCGTAGCCCGCCGGGTCGTAGCCCGCAAGCCAGGCTGAGCTGGCTGCTGGACGCAGGACTCGCGCCGCTGCTGCGCGGTGGTGTCAGCAGAAACCCTGGTGTCAGCAGAAACCCTGGTGTCAGCAAAAAACCAGAGCCTTCACACGCCGTGATAAAGGACGCTGCCAGCGCCGCCGGCCGGCACCGCCGATGGGCCTCGGCGGCTGACCGGTTCACCATCCCACGTAGTGAACTGTCCAGCACCGCCGGCGAAGTCGATCACGGACCCATTCTCGCCGGCAGGCCGCCATGCGGGACACGCACCTGGTCGCACGGCATCTCCATCCGCCGGCCGTAGGTGCCGGAGCTGTCGATCGTGCAGGCCGCCGTCACACCGTGGCGTCAGCCCTGGTAGGACGATTCGAACGGCCCGTTTGCGCTGCGGTGAGACGGGACCGCGGGACCGCGGCTGCCGGCCTTTATCCCGAACGGCTGCCGCGAGGTGACACTCGGCTCGCCTTGTGCGCCGTGCTCTTGCTTATGACTTGGCCAGTGGTCCCTGGGCTGAGGAGCCATCCTTCGGTAAGCTGTGAACCTGCGGAGCCTGGCAACTTCTGATCCCCGTCAGTGAACTCTTCGTAGAAGGTGGCGCACGTAGGACAATGGAGTTGGGCGCGCGGCTGGGGGACTGGATTTGTGCGCGCCCGCGGCGTCTGCGGACC
This sequence comes from uncultured Actinomycetota bacterium, assembly GCA_963826515.1. Taxonomy (GTDB): domain Bacteria; phylum Actinomycetota; class Actinomycetes; order Streptosporangiales; family Streptosporangiaceae; genus DATFVJ01. The sequence continues at coordinate 351,396 of CAWGXI010000016.1, read as the reverse complement.
GCGCGGGGCCGTCGGCCCCTGCCGCGGGTGGCCAGTTGGTCACCACGGCCGCGTTCCCGCAACGTTGCGTATGTCCCGCGAGAGGCAGAAGAGCCGTGCGTGAAGAACGCAAGACACTAACCCGTTACACCATCGAGGCTGAACACCGCCATCCCGGCTCGACCGGTGACTTCTCTGGGCTGCTCAACGCAGTGGCAACGGCCGTGAAGATCATCAGCAATCAGGTTAGCCGCGGCGCGCTCGTCGGCGCACTAGGAAGCGCCGCCGTGGAGAACGTCCCCGGCGAGGTGCAGAGACAGCTCGACGCCATCAGCAACGACGTTATGATCGGCGAGACGGAATGGACCGGTCACCTGGCGGCGATGGCATCAGAGGAGATGGAGGACATCTACCCCGTTCCCGCAACCGACAGACGCGGGAAGTACCTGCTGGTATTCGACCCGCTGGACGGCTCAAGCAACATTGACGCCAGCAGTTCGGTTGGCACGATCTTCTCCATCTTGCGCAGCCCAGACCCGGGCTCGCAGCCGCGGGTCGAGCACTTCCTCCAGCCGGGCGTCGCTCAGGTCTGCGCAGGCTTCGCCTTGTACGGGCCATCCACGTTGCTGATCCTCACCACCGGCGACGGCGTCGACGGATTCACACTCGATCGCGACATCGGGGCGTTCATCCTCACTCATCCGCAGCTGCGCATCCCCGAGGACTGCGAGGAGTTCGCGATCAACGCCTCCAACGAGCGTTTCTGGGAGCCGCCGGTGCGCCGTTACATCCAGGAGTGCCTGGCCGGCAAGACCGGACCGCGTGGCCGGGACTTCAATATGCGCTGGATCGCTTCGCTCGTGGCTGAGACGTACCGCATCCTCACCCGCGGCGGTGTCTTCCTTTATCCCAAGGACAGCAAGGAACCGGCCAGGCCGGGGTGGCTCCGGCTGATGTACGAGTGCAATCCGATCTCCTTCATCGTTGAGCAGGCCGGCGGTGGCGCTAGCACTGGACGTGAGCGCCTGATGGAACTCCAGCCGGCTAGCCTCCACCAGCGTGCGCCTTTGATCCTCGGATCCAGGAACGAGGTCGAGCGGATCGAGCGTTACCACCGCGAGCAGGCTGGAGGACAGAAGTCAGCATTCGACGACTCGCTCTTCAACAGCCGTTCCCTGTTCCGGATCACTTAACCAGCAGGAGAACAGATGTCGGCCAAGCATCCCGTCGTCGCCATCACCGGCTCGTCCGGAGCAGGCACCTCTTCGGTGACCAGGACCTTCCAGCACATCTTCCAGAGAGAAATGATCAACGCAACGATCGTTGAGGGTGACTCGTTCCACCGTTTCGACCGGGAACAGATGAAGGCCGCCACGGCGGAAGCGGCGCAGGGAGGCAACCACCACTTCTGCCATTTCTCGCCCGAGGCGAACCTGCTCGAAGACCTCGAGGCGCTGTTTCGCGAGTACGGCGAGCATGGTGGCGGAAAGATCCGCAAGTACCTCCACGACCTGGAGGAGGCCAGCGTCTACGGCCAGCAGGCCGGGACGTTCACACCATGGGCGGACGTCGACCCCGACAGCGATCTGCTCTTCTATGAGGGACTGCACGGTGCCGCGGTCACCGACAAGGCGGACGTCGCCGAGCACGCGGACCTGCTGGTCGGAGTTGTCCCGATCATCAACCTGGAGTGGATCCAGAAGCTGCATCGGGACAAGACCGCGCGCGGCTATTCCAGCGAGGATGTGGTCGACACCGTTCTACGGCGCATGCCGGACTACGTGAAGTACATCTGCCCGCAGTTCTCACGGACGCACGTGAACTTCCAGCGGGTGCCGACGGTGGACACATCGAATCCTTTCATCGCCCGCTTCATCCCGAGCGCCGACGAGAGCTTTGTCGTCATCCGGTTCGCCAACCCGAAGGGCATCGACTTTCCCTACCTGCTGTCCATGCTGCACGACTCGTTCATGTCGCGGCCAAACATCATCGTCGTGCCGGGCGGGAAGATGGAGCTGGCGATGCAGCTGATCTTCACTCCGCTCATCCTGCGGCTGATGGACGCACGACGACGCGCCTGACAGACGCAGACTTAACCCCGTCCGAACGGCCGAGATCCACCCGCCCGGCCAGCAGTTACGTGGCGGCCGCCGGTAGTGGCCTGGTACTGCTGGCGTGCCGCCGAGCTCTACGCGGGCGCAGTGGACAGTGCTCTCACCCGCTGAGACATCGCGGGTAACAGGCGAAACGGTGCTCGGGGAACAGGCGGCGACGGTGGCCCAGCTGTCGTCAGGGCGGTTCGTGCTTGGTCTGGGCACCGGCGGCTACGGGCCGTTGTTCTGGGAGTCGCTCGGTCCGCACATGCTCCGGCTGGCAGGCGAGGTGGCCGACGGCGCGCTGCTCAGCTGGGCCACACCGGAACGTACTGCCGCCAGCCGGGTGCGGATCCGCGAGGGCGCGGTGCGTGCTGGGCGCGATCCCAGCGACATCTCGACGACCACGTATGTCCGCGTGTGCATCGACGACGTGGCCGCCGCCAGGCGGGCCTTCGGCGAGCAGGTGCTCGGCTACGCGATGGCCCGGCCCGGCGTCCCGCTCGGGGCCGGTTACCGCGGGCTGTTCGGCCAGATGGGTTTCGATGAGGCACTGCGAGAGGCACTGCGAGAACACGAAGAGCGGCGCGACCGGGGCGCAGCCCTGGCAGAGCTGGTTGACGCCCCGCCGGGCCACGGTGCTGGGCACTGCCGCGCTCTTCGTCGCCGGGGTGTTGCTTGCAGCCTTCTCTCCGAGTTACGGCATCCTGGTGGCGGCGCGGGTGATCATCGGCCTGGGGGTCGGCTCAGCGTCGATGGCCGTGCCGCTCTACATCGGCGAGCTTGTCCCGCCGCCCTGGTCAGCTTCAACCAGCTGGCCATCACGTCCGGCATCCTCGTCTCCTACCTCGTCGACTACGGATTGGCGTCCAGCCAGAACTGGCGGCTGATGTTTGGCCTGGCCGCGATTCCAGCCATCTTGATGTTCGTGGGCATCTCTTCCAGCACGAGAGCCCGCATTGGCTGGTCGCCCAGGGCCGCGAGGATGAGGCGCGCACGGTGTTGCGCCGAGTACGGGCCGAGGGCGACATCGACGCCGAGATCGCCGAGGTGCGTGAACTGTCCGCACGCAAGTCCAGCTTCTGCGAGGTCCTCAACGCCGCGGTACGCCATGTCATGATCATCGGAGTCGCATTGGCGGTGTTCCAGCAGATCACCGGCATCAACACCATCATTTACTACGCGCCCACTCTGCTGTCACAGGCTGGGCCTGGGCAACTCCGCCGCGTTGCTGGCCAACGTCGTCAATGGCGCTGTCAATGTCCTGACGACGATCGTCGCAATCCGGCTCCTGGATCGCACTGGCCGGCGCCCGCTGCTGCTGGGCGGCACCACAGGAATGGCGGCCGGGATGATCGTGGTCGCCTTCACGTTCCTCATCGGCGGCAGCGATCTGCATGGCAGCGGCGCCTACATCGCGATCGCCGGTCTGCTCATCTACACCGGATCCTTCGCCATCGGGCTCGGACCGGTGTTCTGGCTGCTGGAAGCCCCTCGCCGGCCTGCCGCTCGCCGGCTGGCGGCGTACCGGCTGGCCGCTCGCCGGCTGGCGGCGTACCGGCTGGCCGCTCGCCGGCTGGCGGCGTACCGGCTGGCCCCTTGCCGACTCGTCCGTGCGGGCCAACAGCCACGCCAGATCGGCGTGGCTGTTGCTTCCCGCGGCACAAGATCCAACATAGGTCGCGGCGCGATGTCACGCTAGGCCATGGGAAAGCGTCATCTAACTGAACGATTCTCGCAGCGCCGGTAGTCATTTATTTCCCTGACCGATGTAGGCGCTGGCGTGCTCCGCACACAGTAGACAGCAACGACGCGCAAGAGACGCAACGACGCGCAAGAGACGCAACGACGCGCAAGAGACGCGCATGAGACAGCAACGACGCGCAAGGATCACCGGAGAACGCCATGTCGCATTCGCCCTCCTCGCGGCGCCGTCTGGCCGAGGAGGTAAGCGATGAAGCGCATCCGCATCGAGCGGCACAAGGCCCGGCGCGAACGCCCCTGTCCTGAGGTCCTGCCGCCCGACCCGCGTGACCCAGACATTGTCCGGGCGAAGGCGCTGCGCCGTGCCAAGCACCGCCAAGAGCGACCAGCACGTGATTGACCTGCCGCCGAGCGCTCGCGGCGAACAACGTCGGCCACCTGGCGGATGCCTCGCCGCCCATGGCGGCCACATCCTGGGACATCTACACCCATTCGTGGCGCCTGGCCCGCGGGCCGGGAAGCCCGTATCCGGGAAGCCCGCATCCGGGAAGGACGGTTGCGGCGCCGCCGATGAGTTCCGGCGCGCCACCCTGTCTAACTAGTACGTGCTCGTGTTCCCGCAGATAGGAGCTGTGATGTTCGCCCACACCAGGGCATTCAGCGGGCTCGCCGCCCGCGACCTGCATAAGGACCTGCAAGGAGTGGGCTGCGTGCTCACGGCCGAATCTGGGGGACCCGATGAGTAAGGCCCACAAGATCGCCAGCATCCCAGCGGGGCGGAAGACCAAATGGGTGATCCTCGCTTTCTGGATCGTCGTCATGGCCGTCTCCGGACCCCTGTCCAGCAAACTGACCGGTGCGGAGAAGAATGACGCGAGCACGTGGCTGCCCGCCAAGGCTGAATCCACCAAGGTCCTGGACTTCCAGTCGAAGTTCCAGTCGCCCAACGTCTTCCCGGGCATCGTGGTTTACGACTCATCGGCTGGCCTGACCCCGGCCGGCCGGGCGAAGGTGGCGGCCGACGCCAAGGCCTTCGCCAGCGTCACCGGTGTTGTGCGCGGCGGGGTCGCGGGCCCGTACTACGCCAGGGACGGCCAGGCGGCCGAGACGATCGTCCAGGTCAACCTCGGCAAGAATGGCTGGAACAGCGCGGGAGCGGCCGCCAGCAAGCTGCGCGGCATCGCACAGCGGAACGCGAACGGCCTGACCACGCATATCGCGGGCCCACTGGGCTCCGCTGCTGACTCGAGCAAGGCATTCAAGGGCGTCGACAGCACGCTGCTCTACGCCACGCTGACGGTCGTCATCGTGTTGCTGTTGATCACCTATCGCAGCCCGGTACTCTGGCTGCTTCCAGTGATCTCCGCCGGCATCGCTTTGACCAGCGGAGAAGCGCTCATCTACCTGCTGGCCGAGCATGCCGGCCTGACCGTCAACGGGCAGAGCGCGGGCATCCTTTATGTCCTCGTCTTCGGCGCGGGCACCGATTACGCGCTGTTGCTGACGGCCAGATACCGGGAGGAACTGCGACGCCACGAAGACCGGCATGAGGCCATGACCGAGGCGCTGCGCCGCGCCGGGCCTGCGATCTTGGCCAGCGCCGGCACGGTCATCCTCGGGCTGATCACGCTGCTCATCGCCGAGCTGAACTCCACCAAGGGCATGGGACCGGTGCTTGCGATCGGTATCGCGGTCGCCTTCGTAGCCATGACCACGTTGCTGCCGGCGTTGCTGGTCATCTGCGGGCGCTGGGTCTTCTGGCCGATCAAGCCGCGCTATGGCTCGGCTGAGCCGGCCACCACAGGCTTCTGGGCCAAGGTGGGCCGCGGCATCGCGCCTCGGCCGCGCCTTGTCTGGGTCACCACGGCCCTTGTGCTCGGCGTCATGGCGCTGGGTCTGGCCGGTCTCAAGGCCAGCGGCCTGTCAGACGCCCAGTCCTTCCGCGGGCACCCGGATTCGGTTATTGGCGAGGCGGTTCAGGCCCGTCACTTCCCGGCGGGCGGCGGCCAGCCGGTCGTAGTGGTCGGCAAGGAGTCTGAGTCCGCGCGGCTGCTTTCCGCCTTCCGCGCCACTCCCGGCATCACCGGCGTAACCCCGCCGGTGACCAAGGCAGGCCAGGCCTACCTGGAGGGAACTCTGACTTCTGCGCCAGACAGCCACACAGCGGATGCCACCGTCGACCGCGTGCGCGCCGCGGTGCACGCGGTCCCTGGTGCCGACGCGCTTGTCGGCGGCAACACCGCGATCAATCTGGACGTCCAGCGCGCCGCCGCGCACGACCGGAACCTGATCATCCCGGTGATCCTGGCTGTCGTGTTCGTCGTGCTCGCGCTGTTGCTGCGGGCACTCGTCGCGCCGCTGATGCTCATCGCGACGGTCGTGCTGTCGTTCGCGGCGTCGCTTGGTGTCAGCGCGCTCGTCTTCAACCACCTGTTCAACTTCGGCGGCGCGGATACCTCGTTCCCGCTGTTCGTCTTCGTATTCCTCGTGGCGCTCGGCATCGACTACAACATCTTCTTGATGACGAGGGTGCGCGAGGAGGCGAAAAGCCGCGGGCCGCGCAGCGGCGCGCTGACCGGGCTGGCCACCACCGGAGGGGTGATCACCTCGGCCGGCGCGGTGCTCGCGGGCACCTTTGCCGTCCTCGGCACGCTGCCCGTCACGTTCCTGACCGAACTCGGTTTCGCCGTCGCGTTCGGCGTGCTGCTTGACACCATTGTTGTCCGCTCGGTGCTTGTCACCGCGCTCAACCTGGATCTCGGCCGATGGGTCTGGTGGCCGAGCCGTCTCGCACGCGTGCCCAGCCGTGAATCGGGCCAGCTCAGCGAGCGGCGCCCCGCCGTCCAGCAACGATAGCGGGGCAGCAATTCCGTTCGCCGCGCCGGGCAAGGAATACGTCACGACTATAGGGAGAGAAATGGGCAAGGTAGTCGCCAATATGTCGATGTCACTTGACGGTTTCATCGCCGACCCCGCGGATGGGGTGGATCAGCTCTTCGGCTGGTACTTCGACGGCGACATGGCCACGCCGACCGCCGACCCGCAGTGGACCTTTCGCACGTCGGAGGCGAGCGCGGGTCACCTCCGGGTCACCAGCGCGACGCACTCACCAGCGTGGGTGCGCTGATTTCCGGTCGTCGCCTATTCGACATCACCGGCGGGTGGAACGGCAACCACCCGATGGGCGTCCCTGTGTTCGTGGTCAGCCATGCCGTGCCCGATGGCTGGCCACGCAGGGACGCGCGGTTCACGTTCGTCACCGATGGCGTCGAGAGCGCGGTGGCACGGGCGAAGGCCACCGCCGGTGCAAGGGCAGTCGCTGTCGCCAGCGCCAATGTCGCACAGCAATGCCTGAAGGCAGGCTTGATCGACGAGATCCGGGTGGACCTTGTGCCCGTGCTCCTCGGCGAGGGCATCCGCTTCTTCGACAGTCTCGGCGGCAATCAGGGGGGCCGCGGCCCGAGGTGGATCGCGAGATCCCTCAATGGCCAGGTGCCCGCCCGGGTACGACCCATATCGCTTCTGGCGTGGTGCCTTTGGCTGGTGTCGATCGGTTCGAGCTCGATCGCCCTTACCTACAACGCCACCCACTCGCTGCCCGCCGCCTTGCCGGCCAGTCGAGCCCTGGCACCGGCGGGGCGGCGGTTGCGTTTATTGGGGGATTCACCACCGTCGGCGCCCTCCTCGCCTGGACGCGCCCTTCGAACCCCATCGGGTGGCTCCTGACCGCCATCGGCATGTGTTACCCCGCTGGCGCGGCTGGCCTCTTGCTCCTGTATGAACCAGGGACGGTCGCACTCGGCAACTGGCCCGGGTGAAGGTCAGGCGCGCAAGGCCTCGATCCCGGTCACGGTGCAGGCGGGCGGGACGGTCGTGGCGCGCACGTGGGCCGGTGGTCAAGTACACGGCCCACGTCGCCGTTCGCAGGACGGGCTCTGGCTGGTGCCAGACGTGTCACGCGTCACATTTTGTCACTCTCGTCAAATGGCGGCCCAAGTCCGCGGCGTCGGGCCATCGATTCTTGACCTGACCGGGCTCGCTCCGCCGCCGCCCACCCATCCGGCGCCGCGCACGTTACGAAGCCGCCCCCTGGCCTCAAGACCACTACGCATCGCCGACGCGACCGCCCGCGGCCGGTCCTGGCCCCTGGGACCCCTGCGCCCCCTCGCGAGAAGCAAACGCGGGCAGGCCCAGCCCACCCCACCCAGCACACGGCGCGCTCCACATCCACGGATAGGCAACCTTTGCGGTCAGCGGATGGAACAGCTACCAGGCACCTTGCGACGACCCGTTGAACCCAAGGCGAAGCATTCGCGCAATAGTCACCGCGATCAAGAAAGCAACCTGCCCGAAGGAAGCCACCCCCCGGCCACGGCCGACCCAAGCCGCAACCGCCGGTCCTATCCGTCACGGCTGGTCCTATCCGTCACGGCTGGCCCAAGCTGTCACGGCTGGCCCAAGCTGTCACGGCTGGCCCAAGCCGCCTCTGCCGACCCTCGCCATTCCCGGTTGAAGTCCCGAAGCCAGGCAGCACGAGGCTGCGTCTCCGCTAGACGCCGCTAGACGACGCCGCCGGCAACCCGACAGGTATCAGCCAGCGACGACCAGCCCGATCCTCATCACTTACGCGGTCTTGCGCAATGGGGCCCTGGGTGGATTTCGGCGCCGCGGAAGGCCGAGTAGGCGGCGCGGTGGCGCCCGTCGAAGGTCATCAATCCCATGGCCGAGATGCCGTTGAGGTGGTGGCTGTAGTTCATGCGCTGCTTGTAGTCCCTGAGCAGCCAGTAGGTGTAACCGGCCACGTCGCCCGCTCGTGCGGCTACCTGACGCCAGTGCCGGCGGAGCTTGTCGGCCTGCCATTCCTCGGTGCCGGTCTCGGCGGGGCTGCCGTGCCGCCCGGGGTCGGCGTAGCTGCCGTTCTCGGTAATGAGGATGGGCGATGCCGGGTACTGGCGATGGACGGCATCGAGCGTCCGGCCAAGATCGGCGTCGTCGCCGTAGAAGTAGCCGAAGTACTCGTTGAAGCCGATGACGTCGGCCAGGTCGAAGGCGGGATCCCAGCTGGTTGCCGACGCCCAGGTCACCGGCCGCTGCTGGGGATCGATGCCGGTTGCCGCGCCGCGCAGCTGGGATATCCACCTGCGGTAGACGGCCCGGTCGGTGGTCTGCGATTCGTTGTGCAGTGACCAAAGCACGACGCTGGGGTGGTTGATCTGGTTCCACACCATCGTGGTGACCAGTGCGGCCGACAGGCCGTAACCGCACTGGACCCGCTGCTGCGCAGTCTCCACCCAAAAGTTGTCTGTCTCATCGCAGACGAGCATCCCCCGCTCGTCCGCGGCGTCGTAGAAGTCCGGGTGTCGGGTGTAGCCGCAGTTGCGCAGGAAGTTCGCGCCCAGGTCACAGGCGATGTCGAGGATCTCGGCGTAGTCTTGGCCGCGCATCGCGCGCCCGCGATCTGGGGTTTCTTCGTGCCAGTTGAGGCCCTTGAGGAAGATCGGCTCACCGTTCAGGCGTAGGCGTCCGTCTGCCACCTCGACGCTGCGCATGCCGTAGCGCACGGCCAGGCCATCGTCGGCGGCGCGGGAAATAGCGTTCGTGCCGTCCGGCGTGTTTGTGCGGTCCGGCACGTTTGTGCGGTCCGGCGTGTTCGTGGCGTCTGGCGAGGCGTGGTTGGCCTCCAGGTGAGCCGCCAGCCGGTACAGCCGCGGATCGGCCGGCGACCACGGCGCGGCGTCGGGGAGCGGCACTTCCGCGCTGACCACGCGCACGTCGCCCGGAGCAAGGTCCAGGTCGAGGCTGAAAGGGGTGCCGCCCGTGCCAGCCCCAGGATCAAGGACCAGCCGGCGACCGGCGGGCTCGGTCCCATGGTGGTACACAACCGCGGCCACCGTCAGCCGGCCATGCTCCGCGCTTGTGACCAGCTTGCTCACCGTAACCTGAGCGGTGGCCTCGAGGAACACGCTGCGGGTTATCCCGCCGTAGGGCCAGTAGTCCACCGGCTTGTGCGGCAGTTCGGTGCCGCAACCGATCGCCGACCCCGTCGCGGAATACCACGGCCTGCGGTACACCCGGATCGCAAGCACGTTCTCGGCGCCCGGGCGGATCACCGCACTGACGTCCATGGCGAAGGCGGTGTGCCCGCCCTCGTGCTCGCCCACGAGCGCACCATTGACGTACAACCGCGCCGCGTAGTTCACGGCCAGGCAACAGATCTTGACGAACAGGCCCGACCAGGTGCCTGGGACGCGCACCCGCTTGCGGAACCAGGCGTGCCCGTCGCGAAACGCGGTGCCGCTGCCGTAGCGGCCGCCGTCGTAGCCGCCGAATCCCGCCGTGTCGTACAGATCCCACGGCAGCGGGACCTCGACGGCCTGCCAGCCGCTGTCGTCGAAACCGGCTGACATCCAGCCGCTTCGCGTGCCGCTGTCGGCCGGATCGAACGCGAAGCGCCAGCGCCCGTCAAGGTCGACGTACTGCCGTTCTCCCGGGCGGTCCGCGAACACATCGAACGACGGGACCGGCTGGCCGTACTGGAAGACCACAGGAAAGCCGTCTACCGTGTGCACCGCCGTGCCCATCGGCTCACGCCCCCGTTGGCGGATCCGGCGCAAGCGTTTCATACCTCCCCGATACCCCTCATGTGGTCCTGCGTTCGACGCTATACGAGCACAGGGATGGAGCTCCGTGGTCTCGACGCGCGGGCCCATCTCGCCCATGCTCAACTAACGTGCAGTCTGGCCCGCTTGGTGGCTTCGACGCGGGTCCTCTGGCAGTGCCGCGTCATGCGGCCTACGCGCATCTGCGGGCTCAGGCGCGGTCGCAGCGTCGCGCGCTCGTGGCGGTTTCTGCCGACGTCGTACGCAACGCGGTACGCGACCGCTGAGCCTTTGCATTCTGCTCGCCATTGGGCATACTGCGCTCGTCGTCATGACGCCGCCCAGACCCTCGCGGCTGTCCGTCACGTCGATGCTGGTCATCGCGTCGCCCCGACGTAGCGTCGGAGCCGCCCCTTCTGACAGCAGTCGGCTGAAATCCGGGAGTTGCCACTGTTGACCAGGAGGCATCATGATCATTCTCGGACTGGTCCTGCTGCTTATCGGCCTTCTCGCCAAGATCGTGATCGTATGGACGATCGGGATCGTCGCACTGGTGATCGGGCTCATATTCATCCTGCTCGGTGCGATCGGGCACGAGGTGGATGACCGGCGCCGTTACTGGTGACGACGCGCGGTGCGTGGCCCGGCGATAGACGGCACGCGCCACGCGCCGCCGTTGTCCCGGTCGGGACCGCGATCACGACGCGTCGCTCGACGACGAAGCGTCACGGGCCTCTTCACCCTGAAGAAATGGGACGTCGAGCTGTCAGGCGTCACCCGATTCGCCTTGTTCAAGGATCTGCTGATACTCCGCACGCAGTGGGCGGCGTGCAGGTCGCGTCTCTATGTCGTAGACCGTTGCGCGGATCTCGCGGACGGTGTCGTCCAGTGTGGCCATCGCGGCGATGCCGCCCGCCTCGAGCTTCGAGGCGTCGAGCAGATTGTTCACGTGGCGCAGCAGCACTCGGGCGTTGCGCGCGACGACCTCCAGGTCCCTGCGCGCGGGGTCGCCGGTCGGCCTGGCATCGAGCAGCTTCTCGACCGGGGCCAGGATCAACGTCAGGGGCGTGCGCAGCTCGTGGCTGACGTTGGCGAAGAACTGGCTCTTCAGGTCATCGAGCTCCTTGGTCCGCTTGTACAGCTCGGCCAGTTCGGCGTTGGCGTCCTTGAGCTTGCGGCTGGCCTCAGCGACCTCGCGTCCCTGGGCGAATACCGCACGTTGCGGGGCCTCGTCGGCGCGCTGCAGGCGCACATAGTCGCTGACATCCTCTACCCGGTGGATGATGTACCGCAGCTCGCCGCCAGGGCCGAGAACTGGCGCGTTGGTCGGGCTCCAGAACCGCTCCTCGAAACCGCCGCCCTCGGCCTCAGGCCGGCGGATGTCGTACCTCTGCACCGGCATCGCGTCGTGGACGCGGTCGCGCCGGACCCGGTCCAGTGACGCTCGCAGGTTCCGAACCCCCTCCGCCGCCGGATCGGCCGGGTTGCCGGGAAAGACTTCAAAGATGCGCGCGCCGACGATCGCATCGCGCTGCGTCATCGTGCCGCGCGCGTAGGCGTCGCTCACCGCGACGATCGTCAGATCAGGGTCAAGGACGAGGCAGAGTCCCGGAGCTGACTCGAACAGCGCTTGAAAGTCCGGAGCCTGCGACGTGCGCACCCCATGTGATCCTCCGCCTCCAACTGCGCATAGCGTACTTTTCGACAGGGGCCTCTGTCATCGAGCCCCTGACCGCCCTGCCCACGATCGTGAGCGCGGACGCCACACGGCCGACCCTTGTAAAGATTGATCCAGAACGGCTGCGCGGGAGCAGCGTGCGTGCCCGTGCGCCGAGCCCGTGCCATGGCCCGTCCTGATAGGCAGCGCCGCTACGTTCTCAGGGTTTCTTTTCACCGGGCCGCGGGCGGCACGCGTTTGCTGGGCTAAGGGTAAGGCCGGCGGGAAGGGCTCCCGCCGGTCGTCTGGCGCTGCACCTAGTGCCCTGCCGTTTTCTCGGGATGGATTACCTCGTGCATGTCACGGGCGCTCACGGCCCCAAAGGCCCCTTTCGGTTGACTGAGCGCCTGCAGACAGAGCGCATCCACCAACCAGGCCAAGGATCATTACCGCGGCGGTTGTGCCTCGCGCGCTGGAGATCAGCCAGAGGTTCGTTCCGTTGAGGAATGCTACGTACACGGCGACGATCGCACCCATGAAGAGCGTCGTGACCGCGTCCTTCCAGGTCAGCCTCATTGCCCGCACCTCGTTCCACTGCAGGCAAAGTGCGATAATCAGCGTTTCGCCGCAGATGCGGCGCGTGCAGTGGTGAAGGTCCCGTCGGCGCGTTTGATGGTGGTCACAGCCGGGGCCAGGGCCCGAAACCTGTGGTCGCGGGCGCGAACACGACCTGATCCTCGAGCTGGGACGGGCAAACACAAGGGGACGCCACCGGGCAAGTCCGTTCCGGCGGCTCTCAGAATTCGAACACCAGTCGCGCCGGGATCTTTCCCGAGAGGACCTCCTCGAAGCAGGCGTTGACGTCCTCGATCCGGCGGGACTCGGCGATGACCCGGGTGCGGCCCGAGGCGTGCAGTTCGAATACCTCGGCGACGTCGCGGCGGGTGCCGACGATCGAGCCAATGACCGAAATGCCCTTGAGCACCGTTTCGAAGATCGGAAGGGCTAGTTCGTTGTCCTTCGGCAATGCCACGAGTACCAGATGGCCGCCGCGCTTGAGAGAGTCGAAGGCCTGGCGCATCGCCTCGGGTGACACCGCCACTGAGATAGCGGCGTCGGCGCCGCCCAGCCCCTGAATCACGGCGACCGGGTCGTCGGTGCGGGCGTTGACGGTGTAGTCGGCGCCGAGCTTGCGGGCAAGCTCAAGCTTCTCGTCTTCCAGATCGACCGCGACGACACTGGCCCCCGCGATCTTGGCGTACTGCAGCGCCAAGTGCCCCAGACCCCCGATGCCGAACACCGCGACCAGATCCGAGGACCTGGCACCAGAGACCTTGACCGCCTTGTAGGTCGTGACTCCTGCGCAGCTCAGTGGCGCCGCCTCGAAGGAGGAGATGCCTTCGGGCACGGGCACCACGAAGTCACCGGAGGCGACCGCGTATTCCGCGTAGGCACCGTCGATCGAGTAGCCGCTCATCTTCTGTGTTAGGCACAATGTCTCCCGGCCGGAGTTGCAGAACTCGCAGTGCCCGCACGCCCATCCGAGCCACGCGATCGCCACCCGCTCCCCGACCCGGCTGCTGTCTACGCCGGCGCCGACCCCCTCGATGATTCCGATGCCTTCGTGGCCCGGGATGAAGGGCGGCGTGGGCTTGATCGGCCAGTCGCCACGCGCGGCATGAATGTCCGTATGGCACAGGCCGCTGGCCTCGATCCGCACCAGCACCTGTCCTGGCCCAGGCGTCGGCACCGGCAGGTCGCGAACCTGCAGTGGTTCGGTGAACGACGTAACAACGGCAGCTTTCATCGTGGAGACTCCCAGCCTCGGTCCGGCCGCACCCACGTGCGTCCTGGTGACTAACTTCCAGGGCCTTTGGGTCCGGGCGTTAGAGCAATTGGGCCCTGCACACCTGGGCTATGGTCCCAGGCGCGACCGGTCAAGGGCTTTCTGCACCGCGCGGCGGCGGGTCATGTTGTCGACCTCGGCGTGTCACGCGGGCGGCGTCGGCACCCGGAACTCGGGCGGTCGTCTACGCGGCTGCCTGCGAAGGTTCGCGCTGGCCGATGGGACCTGTCATCGGCCGGATAGGACTTGCGGCCCTATCGGTAGCCGCGCGACCGGCGTTACGTGGAACTTTGGTGACCCATGAAGGAGGCCCACACGTGAAGTATGTAGCGCCCGGTCAACCGGATAGTATAGTCGATGTCGAGCCACGGTACGAGAATTTCATCGACGGCAAGTGGGTGCCACCCGTCAAGGGCGCGCACTCGGTCAACCTTAGCCCGGCGACAGCCAAGCCGATCTGCGAGGTCGCAAAGTCCACGCCCGAGGACGTGGAACTCGCGCTCGACGCGGCGTACCACGCCAAGGACGCCTGGGGTGAGGCCTCCACGACGCAGCGGGCCGAGGTGCTGCACGCCATGGCCGACGCCCTCGACGAACACCGCGAGATGCTCGCCGTGACAGAAAGCTGGGAGAACGGCAAGCCGGTGCGCGAGACACTGAATGCCGACCTACCGCTCGCGGCTGATCATTTCCGTTACTTCGCCGCGGCTATCCGCGGCGAGACCAGCACGACCACCGAGATCGACAAGGACACCATCGCCTACCACTTCAACGAGCCGCTTGGCGTGGTCGGCCAGATCATCCCGTTCAACTTCCCCATTCTGATGGCGGCGTGGAAGATCGCGCCCGCCCTCGCCGCCGGGAACTGCACCGTGCTCAAGCCCGCCTCGCCGACGCCATGGTCGATCCTGAAGCTGGCCGAGGTTGTCCAGCATGTCGTCCCGCCGGGCGTGCTCAACATCCTCACCGGCCCGGGCGCCGAGATCGGCAAGGCGCTTGCCACCAACCCGCGGATCTCCAAAGTGGCATTCACCGGTGAGACCGTGACCGGTAAGCTGATCATGCAGTACGCGTCGCAGAACATCATCCCGGTGTCGCTGGAACTCGGCGGGAAGTCGCCGAACATCTTCTTCGGCGACGTCATGGCCGAAGACGACGACTTCCTGGACAAGGCGGTCGAGGGCCTCGTGCTCTACGCCTTCAACAAGGGCGAGGTCTGCACCTGCCCGTCCCGCGCGCTGATCCACGAGAGCATCTACGACGAGTTCATCAGCCGGTGCCTCGACCGGATCCGGCAGATCCGGCAGGGAAATCCGCTTGACACAGAAACGATGATCGGCCCGCAGGTCTCGGCACAGCAGCTCGAGAAGATCTCGTCTTATGTGGACATCGGGCGGCAGGAGGGCGCCGAGTGCCTGATCGGCGGCCACCGGGCCAGCGTCGATGGCGAGTTTGCCGGCGGCTACTTCTTCGAGCCGACGGTGTTCAAGGGCCACAACAAGATGCGCCTCTTCCAGGAGGAGATCTTCGGGCCGGTGCTCGCGGTCACGACCTTCAAGGACGAGGCCGACGCGGTGGAGATCGCCAACGACACCCTCTACGGGCTCGGCGCGGGCGTGTGGACCCGTGACGGAAGCCGGGCGTACCGGGTGGGGCGCGCGATCAAAGCCGGGCGGGTCTGGACAAACTGCTACCACCAGTACCCGGCAGGAGCCGCGTTCGGTGGTTACAAGCTGTCCGGCTTCGGCCGTGAGAACCACAAGATGATGCTCGACCACTACAGCCAGACGAAGAACCTGCTCGTCAGCTACGACCAGAAGCCGATGGGCTTCTTCTAAATCCGATGAGCACCCAATGAGTGAAAGCGAGCCGGCACCGCGCCTGGTGGTGACCGAGGCGGCCAGGGAGGCGCTGATCAGCCTCCGCGCCGTCCGGGGTCCTCTCATGTTCGTCCACTCCGCCGGATGCTGCGGAGGCAGCGCGCCCATGTGCTTCGAAGCCGGCGAATACATGACCGGCCCGCGTGACGTGCTTGTCGGCGAGGTGGCGGGCTGCCCCTTCTACATGGATGACCGGCAGTATGCGGCGTGGCACACCGACCAGCTGATCTTGGATGTCGAGCCAGGGATGGCGGAGGGTTTCTCCCTGCCTGCTGCTGAGGGCTGGCATTTCGTGACGCGATCTCGCGTCTGCCTGCGAGCCGACGACCCCGTGTCAGACTCCAGATAGGGTGCTGCCGCCCGGTCCGGCCCGGCCCGGCCCGGCCCGGCCCGGCCCGGTTTGAAGACGTTGCCGCCGCCGCCCGCGAACTGGCGCGAACCTGCGCGAGTTCGCGGGCGAACGGGCGCGAACCCGGGCGGGCTGATGGAGCGCGAATCACCCCCGTTGACCGTCCGTGCGGGCACTGGAACCATTGGTCATGGCGGTCATATCGAAGCGATGCGTTATCAGGCCGAAGCGCTGCATCAGATCAGCCACGCGTTGCAGCCGCGTGTGATCAACTCTCGTGGGGAAGGCGCCAATCACCATGGTTACGGTCACCTCCATGAGACGCCCGTAAACCGGGGCAGCACTTGCTCGACCACGGCGCGGCTGTGATCGGCCATTTCCTGGGCCTTGACAATTACGCAACCGCGCCTCCCATTCGCCCAGGCCGGCGGGGGTGCCGCGCGTTCCCGGCGTTTCGGGCTCACCCGGCGGCGTGGGGCTCAGGGACGGAGATCCTGGCCGTCGGTTTCGGCTGCGAGCTTGCCCAGCCGGTCGCCTTTGCCGATCCCATCGACCAGCCGCTGCGTGAGTGTCTTCTTGACCTTGGGTGTTGGCGGTTCGGTCCACTGGCCAGGGCCGAGACCCGCAGCGAGCCCGGATTTGCGGGGCGCGGTCATGAGGCCGCTGCTACGGGTTCGGGGAAGATCGTCAGCGCCGGTGGCAGAGGTGCGGAAACCTCCCAGCGGTAGCCGCCGCCACGCGCCCACACAGAGCCCAGCTGCTTGACGAATGGGGCGATACCGGCGTCGCGGCACTGGGCGACGATGGATCGGGCCCATTCCGTGCGCATCGGCCGCGCACGCGGACCTGACTCGCCGCCGACAATCAGCCAAGAGATGGCCGGATTCGTACAGCAGTTCACCGTGTGGGCTCGCAGTTCCGTACTCCCTGGCGGCATCTGCACGCCGGGGCATTCGTGGAGTGTGCCGAGCCATCGCGACAGGTCGATCGGCCCGAGCAGTGGTTCGCAGGACCGGAACCGGACCGCGGCGGGCACCTGGGCGAGGACCGGGATCCGGGCATCGGCCCAGCGCTGGTTCTCCACGCTCGTCCCCGCCCACACATGCGCAGGCCACGAGTTACCCCAGGGTGCCATCGAGGTCATGTTCTCCGGGCGCTTTGTGAGGAGTTGCCACCGCAGCCACGGCGTCGCCTCGATCAGGTCCCAGAGGCGTTTGCGGGGTTCGGTGACCTGGGGGTGGTCCTCGAAAACGTCGCACATTGAGCCGGAGAAGATTTTCAACGGCACCCCGGCGCGTTCGGCGTCCCGGTTCCATCTGCGGGGTTTGGTCGGGCGCATACACCGCGGTCAGCAACGCCAGCCCGTCGGTGCCGTAGGCCAACGCCAGCTCTTTGCGCTTAGTCTCGGAGGCGGGCAGCCGCCACGAATCGACCCGCGCGCTGTACCGTCTGCTCCATTCGGCCACCTCGACCGCCCCAGCCAGCCAGGACGGTGCCGCAGCGGCCAGCGCCTCCCAAGCACGCCAGCACGCTTTCGCCGGCCAGCTCCAGCCGGTTCAGGTCGCGTACCGCGGCCACCACGTGGGTGGAGTCGGTGCGCTGTTTCCCGCTGGCCGCCACCAGCCCCTTGTCCTTCAGCGCCGCCAGCAGCAGGTCCAGTACCTTTCTTCTCAACCGTGGGCGACCACCCGGGTACGGAACTCGCTCAAGATGGAGGCGTCGAACCCCGGATCATCCAGCGTCATGCCCAGCGCATACTTCCAGGAGATCTTGTCCCGTACCGCCTCTGCCGCCTGCCGATCAGTAAGATCCTCTGCCATCTGGAACACCGTGACCAGCGCTAACCGTCCCGGCGACCACCCAGGCTTGCCCCGCACCCCAAACGCCTGCGCGAACCGCTCATCGGCGAACACCTCGCCCAACTGATCACGCACGGCCACCGGCTTCGCCCATCATGAGCGTCGTCGCCGCATACAGAACCGCCGCCGCCCGCGGCTCGGGGACACGGTGGTCGGCGTAGTTCGCGGCAAGTGCGGCCACGGGATTATGGAGATGAACAGCAGGAAGGCCAGCATTCGCTCCAGGAACCGCCTGTCGATGGAGCGAACCGCGCTCATCATTCCGTGATGCTCGATCCAGAGGATGCCGATCGTCACGAACGACACGAGGTAGGCCACGTACGAGGGCCATTGGTGCAACAGATCGCGTACAAGCTGAGCCGAGTGGCCTGGCTTCGGCAAGTCCAAGACCAGCAAGGTCAGGGCGATCGCGAAGACGCCGTCGAGGAGCGCGTGAAGTCTCCCTGGTCCCAAAGCTCAAAGCTGGCCACCCACTTCGTCAGCTGGCAGGAGTTGTCCTACGAGCACGCAGGCTACGACGTCTGATCAGAGCGGCATCCTCCGACCCGCAACAAGCCCGCGCTTCTCGCCCTGTCCGCGTGCAGAACCGCGATCGGGGCCAGTCCCGTACTCGTCGATGTCCGGACGATATGGGGCACCTCGCACGGCAGCCCTAGGTGGTACGAGCACTTCAGCCCGGTTAGGCACTGTTTGCAGGTCGTGTGGGGACTCGGAAATACGGATATCGAATTCCGCGGATGCCGCTGCCAGCGCCCGGCGCAGGCCGACCGTGCCGGGTGGGACGGGTCCCTCGCCGACGATCAGCACGTGCTTCAGGCCCGGCAGGTCCGCACGGATCGCGGCGACCTTCCGCTCATACAGCCCAGGGCTCGTGACCAGGCCGAAGATGCGGATCCAGCCGGAGCGGCGTCCTCCGCTGGGTGGATCATGCCACTAGTGGTACGTAAGAGTCCTTTTTGAGCGAACAGCCTCCGGGCAGGTGCATCGCAAGGCGGTGCTTGTCCTCGACGAGCGCTTCGCGGGTGCTACGCGCGACGACGACAACGCCGGGAGGTGCCTGCCCGGGCGTCGTGCAGCGAAAGAAGACTCCTCTTGCGGACCACTGCCTAAATGGGCGGGGGGTCGTAGCCGCCGATCACATCGGCGAGCAATTCGGCCAAAGTGATTGCCGTGTCATCTTCATGGAGCGGACTCAGAATCTGCGCGCCGACGGGAAGCCCGGCGGGGGTGTTCCCAATCGGTGCGGCCACACGGCGGGCAAGCCCGGCAGCGACGCGTGCGAAACCCAGAAGGCCTGTGTTGTCATAGGGCCGCTCGCCCTCCGGCGTCGTGATCGTGCGTTGTTCGAACGGCCTGGTGCCGTGGGGAAACGCTGGCGTGAAGTTCACCGGGCACAAGAACGCGTCGATGTCCTCGAAATAACGGTTCCAGGCGGCACGAGCGGCCATGCGCCTGGCTTCGTGGCCGATGAACTCCGGCAGCTTCGCGAAGTCATCACCAGTCTGCTGGACGGCGAAGAACAACTGCACGTGGAAACCGAACGATTCGTAGTTCGGCGCCGGATCCACACCATCGGGCCACCCTCCGGCAACGGTCACGCCCGCCTTGGCGAGCGTGTCCACCGCGCGCCTGCCGGTGTTTGCCGCCGTCGACGTCGCGAGGTCCACTCCGCCACGACCTGGGTGCCGTCGCTGACGACGTTGGTGAGTTCGATCTGCACCCACGAACCGGGCTTGAGCAGGCCGCCCAGGCTGCCGAGGAAGTCATTGAGAATGGCTTCGCGGCCGCGCCACTTCCCTGACAGCGGCACATCACCCGGATAGTCTTCGAGCAGGAATATCTCACCGCGGTTAACCGAGAACGCGTCCACCTTCACCAGTGCCTCGCTGGGCTTGGGCGCGGGCATGCCGGTGTCGGCAAAGGCCACCATCGCCTCGGGCTGTCCGGTCCCGATGAGCGTCTTCATCGCGATTCCTTCCCTGCTGCCGCGGGCCCGCGGTTGAGGCTCGACCGTAGGTCCACGAAAGCAAGGCACCGGGTGGGTGGTCCAACAGTGTTATGTCCGGTTTGACAGCTGCCCGTTGTCGGTAAAGGTGGAATGCGTGGATCTCGACCTCGCGCAGGTTCGCTGCGTTCGTCGTGGCTGCCGAGGAATTGCACTTCGGCCGGGCCGCCGGGCGGCTGTTCCTTACCCAGCAGGTGGGCCATGTGCTCGCGGACACGCCGGCGCTCAGCGCCGAGGTTGGCCTGAGCCGGGATCTGCGTGCCGCGGTGACCGCGCTGCTATCCGGGGAGATCGACGCTGGCTTCGGCCGTGTCCACCCGCTCGGCGAGCGCCGATCGGAACAACTCAGCTCGCGGCTGGCCAGGCTTGAACCGGTGGACGCGATCCTCGACGAGGAACATCCGCTCGCTGCCCAGCCTGAGCTGCGCCCAGCCGATCTGCGGGACAGCACGTTGTGGCGCCCCGCCGCCCTCGACTGGCTCGACTTCCTGCGGCGCTTCGCCGGTCATTTCGGGATCCCCGCCGGGCATGGCGGAGCCAACCTCGGGATGGACCACCTGATCGACCGCATCAGAGCCGGACCGCGGCGGTTCTCCCTGCTGCCGGCCGACGTGCCACTGCCCGACGGCGCGGGCATCCGCTCGGTTCCGCTCTCCGGCCCAGACCCCCCTGTACGCATGGTCGCTGATGCGGCGGAGCCAGGATCACCATCCGCTGCTCGCCGTCCTGCTCGATGCTTTCGCTCAGATCGGGCGCCGGCTCCGGTGGCTCGACTACGACCCGGGACGCGACTGGCTGCCGGCCAATGACCACGCGGAAGTCAGGCGGCTTGGGCGCGCGCCGGGCGCCGCGCCCGGCTAGCCCGTGCTACTCCGTCTTCTGGCCCGTGCTACTCCGTCTTCTCAGGGACAACGGTCTTCTCAGGGACAACGAGCACAGGCAGCGGTGCCAGCCGGGTCTTCCACTTGGGATGCGTGCGTCGGCACGGATGATGTGCTGTGGCGCAGCAGGAGATCGCCAGTGTCCTCGGCCCAGCCGAGGGCCGCGAGCACGGGTGAGGTAACAGATGCGGGCACATGACCTGTCGGCCGGCGGCGACGTCCTCGAGCGCGTCACCCGGTGCGCGAAGCGCGCGATCGTCGGCTACGGCTGCCATCCAGGCGCGGCGGTACGGCTGCTCAACGTCTCCGAGAATGCGACCTACCTCGTCGAAGATCCCGAACAGGGGCCTTCGATCCTGCGCGTGCACCGGCTCGGCTACCACACGTTGCCCGAGATCGAGTCCGAACTCGCCTGGATGGACGCGTTGCGGGCGGAGGCTGGGGTGCGCACCCCGCGCATCGTGCCAGCACTCGACGGCCGCCGCGTTAGCACAACGACCGATCCGTCGAGCGGCGAGCAGCGCTACTGCGTGCGGTTCGAATACCTGCCGGGCCGCGAGCCTGTGCAACATGGGATCGAGCATTTCGGCGAGCTTGGCGAGATCACGGCCCGGATGCACAGGCACGCCAGGCAATGGGTGCGGCCGCCCTGGTTCACCCGGTTCCACTGGGATTATGAGGCAGCCTGCGGTGACCGGGCGCGGTGGGGGCGGTGGCAGGACGGAGCCGGGGTCGGTGTGCAGGAGCACGACGTGCTCGGGCGCCTTGACGTGACCCTGCGGGCACGGCTCGCGAGGTTCGGCACCGGCCCGCAGCGCTACGGCCTGGTCCACGCGGACACCCGGCTGGCCAACCTGATCGTGGCCGACGGCGCGCGCGGAACCGGAGGTGACGGCAACGTTGGCACTGTAAGTGTCATCGACTTCGACGACTCCGGTTTCGGCTGGTACCTGTACGACGCCGGGACCTCGGTGAGTTTCTTCGAGCACCAGCCCCAGGTGCCTGAACTCCTCGACAGCTGGCTGACCGGCTACCGCAGGGTGCTCAGCCTGCCAGCAGAGGACGAGGCCGAGATATGGACATTCATTCTGTTCCGGCGGCTCCTGCTGGTCGCGTGGATCGGCTCGCACGCCGCCGTGGACATTGCGCAAGAGCTGGGCGCCGGGTATACGCGGGACAGCTGCGACCTGGCTGAGCTATACCTGCGCCGACTTGGCTGAGCAGGCCGACTTGGCTGAGCAGGCCGACTTGGCTGAGCAGGCCGACTTGGCTGAGCAGTACGTGCAGGGCGGACACGGCAGCGCAGAAACGGCAGAGCAGGCAGACGGGCGGACGGCGTGACGGGCGGACGGCGTGACGGGCGGACGGCGTGACGGGCGGACGGCGTGACGGGCGGACGGCGTGACGGGCGGACGGCGTGACGGGCGGACGGCGTGACGGGCGGCCTGGCGGACAGAGTGAGGGGCAGCCTGCCAGACGCGGCCCGCTGGTAACCAGTCACTCACAGAATGTAGGCAGGGGGGTGGTGCGGCTGGTAAAGCATCGCCTCGCCCGCACCAGGGATTTTCAGCATGGTGGTCAGCCCGAATCCCCTGTCGCTTATCTCGCCGGCGAACTCCGCGCCGTTGGCTTTGAGCTCTGCGACGGTTGCCGCGATGTCGTCGCACATCAGCGAGATCTCATGATGCTGCCTGGTCGACCAGGCCGCGCCGCCGCGGTCATCCGAGGTCGGGTGCACGCCGAGTTCTGACGGGCCGGTCTTGAAGATGAGCCATCCGTCGCCCGCATCGATGTGCGGCCAGCCGAGGACATCGCGGCAGAACGCGCGTGCTGCTTCGGCGTCGTCGGCGTAGACGAGCGTATGCACGGCCGTAATCATGCCCGTGAGCCTAGGCCGCCGGCGCGGCAACGAGCAAGATGCTGCTGGCGGCCGCCGTGGGGTTGGCCAGTATGGAATGGCTGCTGCCTCGGAGCGCCGCAGCAGCCAGGTGCGGCTAATACTAAATAGAATCAATTTTGTCGGATTTAACGGCTTCTTAATCTAGCCGAAACCCGCACGGCACGCCATCCCCGAATCCGGGGAGTAACAAAGCAACCGGGTGCAGCGCTTTAGTTAGCGGGGTGACGTCTCGGCAGCTGGGGGCCGTCGTTGCGGCGCACCCCGTAAAGGGGAGGGGCCCCGTTAGTAGTTTAGTAGTGGGGGGAACATTCATGCGGTATTGGCCTGACCATGCCCGCGCCGACGAACGGTGGCTCGCCACCAACCGGCCGCATGGCCACAAGCGCAAGCACGCCCGGCATCCCGTACAGAGCGCGGTGCGGACCATAAGGAAAGCCGCCCAGGCCTGCTGGCGGCTGCTGCACAGGACGTTAGTGATTGGATACGCTCTGGCGCGGGACTCGGACCCGCAGCCGGGTTTATCCGGCTTTCCAGGCGCGCCGCGGCCAGATAGCCGCCGTCCCCGGGCCGGGCAGCCACCGCTTGACGCCGGATGGCCCGATCGGCACGTGCTGGCGGGAAGGGCCCCGCATAGACGCCTGCCGCCTCATCAGCCAATCGGACGCCACTGGGCTGATGCCACCGGCCGCGGGGCGCGCCGCGAGATCCACCTCCGCGTCCGCGAACGCAGGCGGGGCGCGGTACGTCATGCGCCACGCGCCGCGGAGAGGGCGCGAGCAAGGGGTGGCCGACGTCATCCGTGCAAGTCCCGGGCCAAACGGTTCGCCATCCCTGCGGGCCGGCCGCATCGGCCAGCGGGTGACTGAGTGGCCAGCGCGCGGGCCGGGCGGGCTTTTGCTAGGTAGCCCCGCCGCCCGCGGTGGCACATGTGCGGCAGCCGTTAGGAAAACTGATCCAGAACGGCTGCCGCGGGGTGCTCAATCTCTGCCCGCTTTTCGGCCGGCCGGGTGTTCAGGTGACCCGCTGATACGCGCGGAATGCGGTGGTGGCGGCCAATCCCATCACCACGGCCGCCCGGCGAGCAGGCCGAGCCTGATACCCACCGCCCCGCCGGGACCGGATCGAGCGCATAGTGGCCGGGGGCGCCAAAATGGGTGGCACGAATACTGCCGTCGGTTACCCGGGCCGCGTGTCACCATGGGCCCCGGGCGCTATTGGCGGCCCGCACGGCGCGGACGTAGCCCGCGCGCTCGTAGGCGGCCTGGTCGGTGCCCGCGGGCAAGGCGAGAATGCCGCGCACCTCACTGACCGAGGAAAATCCCTTGCGCACCATCCAGTCGGACAGGCCGTCAAGCAGCACGGTCGCGTGTTCGCGGCCGTGCCGTAGCAGCGCCGACGCGGTCATCACGACGTCCGCACCTGCCAGCAGGTACTTGACCACGTCGGCGGGTGCCTCGACGCCCGTGGTCGCCGCGAGCGAGCCATTCACCCATCGGCGCAGGATTGAGATCCAGGTGCGCGGCAGCCGGGCCTCGGCCGGGTTGGAGAGGTCCACAGCGGGCACCACCGCCAGGCTCTCTGGGTCGATGTCGGGCTGCAGGAACCGGTTGAAAAGTACCAGGCCGTCCGCCCCGGCTTGGTCCAGCCGTAGCGCCATCTCGCCCGGCGAACTGAAGTGCGGGCTCAGCTTGACCGCCACCGGCACGGTCACGGCGCCCTTGACCTCGCGGAGGATGTCGAGGTGCCGCTCCTCAACCTCGCGCCCGGTAATGTGCGGGTCGCCTGGTACGTAATAGATATTCAGCTCGATCGCTGCCGCGCCCGCGTCCTGCATCGCTCGCGCGTATCCGGTCCAGCCGCCGGCCGTTACCCCGTTGAGGCTGCCGATCACCGGGACCTCCACTGCGGCCGTGGCGCGCTCGAGCAAGCTGATATAGCGGCGGGGGGCGGCCTCTTCTGCTGCCTCCGCCGCCCCGGCCGGGAAGTAGGACAGCGCCTCGCCGAAGATCTCGGTACCTGCGTCGGCGAGCCGCGCGTTCTCCGCCGCCTCCCGGCGCACCTGCTCCTCGAACAGGGAGTAGAGCACGACCGCGCCGACGCCGGCGTCAGCTAGCCGACGGATGCCCTCGACTGTGTTCGAGAGTGGTGAGGCGGAGGCGACCAGCGGGTTTCGCAGCGAGAGCCCCAGGTAAGGGGTCGAAAGGTCCATCAGCGATCCTTCCGTGGGTCGGCCTGGAACCGCTGCGCACCGCGCGTCGCCATCTCCTCGTAGGTGCGCCAGCGCTGATCGGCCGCCTGCTGTGAAAGCGCGAGAAGCCGTTCCGCCTCCGCGGGATCGATGTTAGCCAGCGCGCGGAACCGCAGTTCCCGCGCGCGGTAGTCAGCGAGCGGAATCCGTGGCCTGGGCGAGTCGAGCAGGAAGGGGTTGCCGCCGGCCGCCCGCACCATCGGGTCGTAACGGATCAGCGGCCAGTGCCCGCTGGCGACAGCACGGTACTGCTGGTCGAGCCCGTCACGCATCTCGATCCCGTGCGCGATGCAGTGGCTGTAGGCGATCACGAGTGATGGGCCGTCATAGGCTTCCGCCTCGCGGAACGCCCGCAGTGTCTGCTGTGGGTCGGCACCCATCGCCACCCGGGCGACATACACGCTGCCGTAGGCGATGACCTGAAGCGCGAGGTCCTTCATCGGTGCCGCTTTGCCTCCGGCGGCGAACTTGGCGACAGCGCCGAGCGGTGTTGCCTTAGATGCCTGGCCGCCGGTGTTGGAGTAGACCTCGGTGTCGAGTACCAGCACGTTCACGTTGCGCTCCGTGGCCAGGACGTGGTCGAGCCCGCCGGAGCCGATGTCATATGCCCAGCCGTCGCCGCCGACGATCCACACGCTGCGCCGGACCAGATGATCCAGTACGCTGCGCAGGTCGGCGGCAGGACCGTCAGCGCCTGCAGTCCCGCCGAGACGGTCGAGCCTGCGTTTCAGCTCGGCGACCCGGTCGCGCTGTGCGCGCAGTTCGGACTCGTGCAGCTGGGGCGCGCCGAGGATGTCGTCCACTAGTTCGGCGCCGATTGCGTCCCGCAGTTCGGTGAGGCGGCTACGGGCGAGCTCCGTATGCCTGTCTGCGGCCAGCCGGAACCCGAGTCCGAACTCGGCGTTGTCCTCGAACAGGGAGTTCGACCAGGCCGGGCCGCGCCCGTTGGCATCGGCCGTCCAGGGCGTGGTGGGCAGGTTCCCGCCATAGATGGAGGAGCAGCCGGTCGCGTTGGCGACCATCAGGCGGTCGCCGAACAGCTGCGAAAGCAGCTTTACGTAAGGGGTCTCCCCGCAGCCCGCGCATGCGCCGGAGAACTCGAACAGCGGCTGCAGGAACTGCGTGCCGCGCACCGTGCCGAAGTCCACCCTGGCGCGGTCTGCCACCGGCAGCGTCTCGAAGAACTTGATATTTTCCCGCTCCGCGGCCACCAGCGGCTCGCGGGCCGCGAGATTGATCGCTTTGCGGGCCGGATTCCCTGGCTCCGCGACGGGGCAGGCTTGCACGCATAGCTCGCATCCGGTGCAGTCCTCCACGTATACCTGCAGCGTGAAGCGGGTGTCAGGGAGCCCGCGGGCGTCAAGCGGAGCGGAACGGAACGCAGGTGGCGCCCCGGCGAGCAGTGTCTCGTCGTAGTAGGTAGACCTGATGACGCTGTGCGGGCATACGAAGCTGCAGTTGCCGCACTGGATGCACATCTCCGGGTCCCATTCCGCGACAAGCTCGGAGATGTTGAGCTTCTCGTATGCCGCGGTGCCGCTCGGGTAGGTGCCGTCCACCGGCAGCACGCTGACCGGCAGGTCGTCGCCACGTCCGGCCATCATTTCGGCGGTGACGGTGCGGACGAACTCAGGCGCGCTGGCCGGCACGACCGGCGGAAGCTCACGAAGGGAGGTTACCTGCCCCGGCACCTCGATCCTGGCCAGCCCTTCAAGGGCGCGGTCGACCGCGGACTGGTTACGCTCGACCACCGCGCCGCCACGGCGGCCGTAGGTCTTGGCGATCGCCGACTTGATCTTTACAATCGCTTCTTCCCGAGGCAGGACGCCCGAAATGGCGAAAAAGCACGTCTGCAGGATGGTGTTGGTCCGCCCGGCAAGGCCGACATCGCGGGCGATCCGGCCGGCGTTGATCGCGTAGACGTCGATCCGCTTGGCGATAATCTTCTCCTGGACCGGGCGGGGCAGCGCGTCCCAGACCTCGTCGGCTGGGTGCGCGCAGTTCAGCAGCAGCGTCGCGCCTGGCGCCGCCCGGCCGAGCACGTCGACCCTGTCGAGCAGCCCGAATTGATGGCAGCCGACGAAACTGGCCTGCTCCACCAGGTAGGGCGCGCGGATCGGCTGCGGCCCGAACCGCAGGTGCGACACGGTCTGTGAGCCTGACTTCTTCGAGTCGTAGACGAAGTAGCCCTGCGCG
Organism: uncultured Actinomycetota bacterium; assembly: GCA_963826515.1. GTDB lineage: Bacteria > Actinomycetota > Actinomycetes > Streptosporangiales > Streptosporangiaceae > DATFVJ01. Next base: position 324,200 of record CAWGXI010000016.1, on the reverse strand, counting down.
TGCAGCTTCTCTTCGGCCCCGAGGATCTTGATCGTGTTCTTGTTCGCGCCGACCGTTCCGTCCGAGCCGAGGCCGAAGAAGACCGCGCGGACGGTGCCGAGCGGCTCGATGTCCAGCGCCGGGTCATAAGGCAGGCTCAAGCCGGAAACGTCGTCTCTGATGCCGATAGTGAACCTGCGCCGGGGCCGTTCGCGCTCCAGTTCCGCGAACACCCCGGCCACCATGCCAGGGGTCAGCTCCTTCGACGACAGGCCGTAGCGGCCGCCTGTCACGACAGGCAGGATGGCGCGGTCACCATCGCTGTGTGCCTCTGCCAGCGCGGCGACCACGTCGAGGAAGAGTGGTTCGCCGCCCGCACCGGGCTCTTTGGTCCTGTCGAGGACGGCGACCCGCCGGGCGCCCGCGGGCAACGCATTGATCAGCGCCTGGTCAGGGAACGGCCGGTACAGCCGTACCTGCAGCACACCGACCCGCTCGCCGCGTGCGCACAAGTGGGCCACGGTCTCCCCGGCGGTCTCGGCAGCCGAGCCCATCACGACGATCACGCGCTCGGCCGCTGGATGGCCGGTGTATTCGACCATGCGGTAGCGGCGGCCCGTGCGTTCGGCGAGGCGGGCCATCGCGCCCTCCACCGCGCCGGGCACGGCGGCATAGAACGGGTTCACCGTCTCCCGCGCCTGGAAGTAGACGTCAGGATTCTGCGCGGTTCCCCTGATGAATGGCCGCTCCGGCGACAGCGCCCGCCCCCGGTGCGCTCGGACCAGTTCAGCGGGCACGAGTGCGCGCAAGTCGTCGTCGGAAAGCAACTCGATCGTGTTCAGCTCATGCGAGGTACGGAACCCGTCGAAGAAGTGCACGAACGGCACCCGGGTCGCCAGCGTGGCGGCCTGAGCCACCAGCGCCAGGTCGTGTGCCTCCTGGACCGATGCGGAGGCGAGCAGCGCGAAACCCGTCTGCCGCACCGCCATCACGTCCGAGTGGTCGCCGAAGATGGACAGCCCCTGCGCGGCCAGCGAGCGCGCGGCGACATGCAGTACCGCGGGCGTGAGCTCGCCAGCGATCTTGTACATGTTGGGGATCATCAGCAGCAGGCCCTGCGATGCCGTGAACGTGGTGGCGAGCGCCCCGCTCTGCAGCGCGCCGTGCAAAGCTCCGGAGGCGCCGCCCTCGCTCTGCATCTCCACCACGGCCGGCACGCCCCCCCACAGGTTGGGCCTCCCCTCGCTGGACCACTCGTCCGCAAGCTCTGCCATCGGCGACGATGGCGTGATCGGGTAGATGCAGCAGACCTCGTTGAGCCGGTAGGCGACTGACGCCGCGGCCTCGTTGCCGTCGACTGTAGTGCGCGTCATCTGTCCTCCGGGACCATCTCGATCGAGTGCACCGGGCACTGCTCGAAGCATGCGCCGCAGCCGGTGCACAGGTCGTAGTCGAACCTGTAGCGATGCCCGGCGCCGAGCTTGATCACGGCATCCTCTGGGCACGCGCCGAGGCAGCCGTCACACTCACAGCAGTTGCCGCACGACAAGCACCGGCGTGCTTCGTACGTCGCCTCCTGCTCGGACAGGCCGCCGAGCACCTCGCCGAAATCCGCGGTCCGTTGCTCCGGCGGCGCTTCAGGCTGCTGCCTGCGCGCTGCGTCACCGAAGTACCACAGGTTCAGGTCGTCAAAGCTGACAAGCTCGTGCTTGGGCAGGTCGGCGGGCGCGCTGTCCCGCAGCCAGGCGTCGATGTTCTTTGCCGCCTTCTTGCCGTGTCCAACCCCGACCGTCACCGTGCGCTCGGCCGGCACCATGTCTCCTCCCGCGAACACGCCCGGGCATCCGGTCATCATTGACGGCGACACCTGGACAGTGCCGTCGCGGGCGAATTCGACGCCGGGCACCTGCCGCAGGAACGCCGTATCGGTCTCCTGGCCGAGCGCCAGGATCACTGTGTCCGCGGCGAGGGTCTCGAATCGCCCGGTGGGCTGGGGGAATCCGTTCTCGCCCAGTTCCATGGCCTCGACGGTCAGTTCTGGGCCGTCGAAGGCGGTGATCGTGCGCAGCCAGTTGATGTGCACGCCCTCCCGTTCGGCCTCCTCGGCCTCCTCGGCATGGGCTGGCATCTGCTCGCGGGTGCGGCGGTAAACGATGAGCGCGTCGTTCGCACCGAGGCGGCGGGCCACCCGGGCGGCGTCCATCGCGGTGTTGCCCCCGCCGTAGACCGCGACGCGCCTGCCGATCACCGGCCGCTCACCGGAGGCGACGCTGCGCAGGAACGACACCGCGTCGACGATCGGCCCCGCGTCCTTGGCGGGGATGTCGACCCGCTTGGACAGGTGGGCGCCCACCGCGACGAAGGCGGCGTCGAAGCCGCCTTCGCGCCGCTCGGCGTCCAGATCCTCCACCCGGTGGTCATTGGTGATGCGGACGCCAAGCGACTTGATGCGGTCAATCTCGCCGTCGAGGACATCGCGTGGCATCCGGTAGGCCGGGATGCCGTAGCGCATCATCCCGCCGGGCCGGTCGCCCGCATCCCTGATCTCGACCTCGTGGCCGAGCCTGGCCAGGTGGTAGGCGGCGGAAAGCCCACTCGGCCCGGCGCCGATGACGAGCGCCCGCTTACCTGTGCGGACCTTTGGCGGGTCGAATGACCAGCCCCGCTCGAGGGCGAGGTCACCGAGGAACCGCTCGACCGAGTGAATCGAGACGGCGCTGTCGAGGCTGGTGCGGTTGCAGGCGCGCTCGCAGGGGTGGTAGCAGACCCGCCCGTGGATTGCCGGCATCGGATTGTCGGCGACAAGCTGGCGCCATGCCTGCTCATGGCGGCCGACCTCGGCCTGTGCGAGCCAGGCCTGGATGTTTTCCCCCGCCGGGCAGCCGGCGTTGCACGGGGGCAGCAGGTCGACGTAGACGGGGCGCTGCTGGCGGACCGGCCCGGCGCGGGAACGTCCATGCAGCAGGTCAGGCAGCGGCGTGACGTCCCGTCGCTCTGGTGGGGCGGTCATAGCTGTCAGGCTACGCCCAGGAACGGGTTTGCCCGTCGGCCGGGCCACCCCGGGAATCGGGCCTGCCCTCCCCGGTCCGGCCACGTCCATGGGGGACGGGGGGCGTCGTCCGGAGCCCGGGCGTTTGCCCGTCGCCCAGGTGCCGCCCGGCGGGTCTCAGAGCTTGACCAGCTTGGCGTACGGCGTGGTGAGGCGTTCCTGCCGTGAACCGAAATCAACGAGCACCGCGACGCCGTCCTCGACACCGATTACCAGGCCCAGGCCATATTTGTCGTGCGTCACCTGGTCCTGCAGGGCGAACTGCTCGACCGGCCGGGCAGCGGCTGGGACGTTGAAGGGGCTCGTGGGCAGGTGGCGCCGGGTCACGGCGCGGGTTCGTTTCATTAACTCCATTATGCCCTGGCCAGGCCGATCGTGAGCCCGTTCCGCGCTAAACGATCAGGTGAGGAGCGGCCTGCCGTCAAATATGCCCAGGTCTTCGCGGTATAGCTCCAGCCCAACGCCGTTCGGGTCGCGGAAGTACATGCTGTCGAGAACGCCACGGTCCGGTCCTAGGTATTCAACGCCGGCCTGCTCGAATCGCTTCTTGGCGGCGTCGAACTGCTCAGCTGACACCGAGATCGCGATGTGCTGCACGCCCCCGATGGTCTCGGTGAACGCCGGATGGTCGTGACCCGGGAAGTCGAAGAAGCCAAGCAGGTTGCGGTTGCCGATGTCGAAGAAGAAGTGACTCGAACCCGCGTAGTCGCGGTTCTCGACGAGTTCCACCAGCGGGAACCCGAGGAACTCCTGGTAGAAACGGATGGTTTCCTCGACGTCACGGCAGATAAGCGCGATGTGATGCACGCCCTCCACGGTGGTCTGCCTGCGCTGGCCGTCGGTCCGCAGGTAGCGCCGGCGTAGCTCGTCACGGCGCGCCCGGATGTCCGCCAGCGCCTGACCCTGTGGCTGCGGCATATAAGCCTCCCGGCGTTTGATCAGGCCAGGGTTTACGCGGGCCGGTAATCCCTGACTTGGGAACCTAGTGCCTTACCGGCCACTGGTGGGAGCCTAACCCGGCGCACCGTGCTTCGGGCCTCCCGCGTCCCCAGGCCCCGGCTTGGGCTCCTCAGGGGCGTCAAGACTACTTGGGCTCCTCAGGGGCGTCAAGATTATCTGTGCCGCCCGGGCGAGCCCGGCTGGTGCCTGCTCGCCGGGCTGGTGCCGGCGCGGGCCCTGCTGGGTGCTCAGCTTTCATCCATGAAGCCCTTGATGCTTTTGTCGATGTTCTCCGCGAGCTCGTCGACCCCCCCGTCGTTGACTACATGAAGATCGGCCAGGACGATAGGTGGTGCCTTATCTAGATTTGTAAGTTCGAACCAATCCCGCTCGTCCACCTCGGTTGCGGTGAGCGGCCTGACTGGGCGGTCGCGGAGGCGTTTCTTCCTGAGCCATCGGGGCGCGTGAACAGCGAGCGTCACCACGTCCCAGCCCGGCTCGCCGCGCAGCCGCGCCAGCTCAGCCGTGCTATAGAGCCCGTCAATGACGACGTTTTCGCCGCCATCCAGGTGCTCGCGAATAGGCTGAATACTCCGGGCGGCTATCGCGTCCATTCCCTCCGCCGCTCTCAGCTCCTCGCGGACCGCGCGCTCGCTGGCCGGCTGGAGCGGAAGACCCCGGCGCTGAACCTCCCCGACGACGATGCCGCCGAAGTAAACGGCGCGGTAACCGTAGCTGTCCACGAGCAGTCGTGCCGCCTCGGACTTGCCGGCGCCTGCCAGGCCGACGACGGCGAGGATCGCAGGCATCTCGGCTGCGCCTATGCTGTTCTGGCGGCTGGCGTGTGGCCCGCGCTGGCCAGCGGGAGCTTGCGGATGCGAGGGGTCGCCGCGAGGTGGAGTCAAGGACGCCGGGCCGGATGACACTGGATGATCGCACCTTCTTCGACGCGTTTGGGTGAGGTCCCAGGGCGCTGCCCGGAGCGTCTTTCCGAATGGGTTCGGAGTCTATTGGATAGCGGCTTGAATGGCTCGCGGATGCGATGTGTGAGGTCGTCGCGGCGCCGCGCCTGGTGCGGGCTCGCGACACCACGCACCGCCGTTAGGGAAAGGTTTAGCGCGTCAGCTCCGTGTACAGCTTCTCGGTCTGCGCGGCGACCGCCGTCCAGCGGAACTCGGCGAGGGCGCGCTTTCTTCCCTGCTGGCCCATTGTGGCCGCGAGGTCCGGGTCGCGGACGAGTGTGTTGAGGGCATCGGCAAGCGCGGCCGGGTCGCCTGGCGGCACGAGCAACCCGGTCTCGCCGTCGATGACGACCTCGGGGATACCGCCCACGCGCGACGCGGCGACCGCGGTGCCGCACGCCATCGCCTCGAGATTCACGATGCCGAGCGGCTCGTAGAGCGACGGGCAGGCGAAGGCGGTGGCATGCGTCAGCAGCTGGATCACCTCGCGGTTCGGGATCCTGGACAGCCAGATCACGCCGGAGCGAGCCGCCTGAAGGCTGCTGGCGAGTTCCGCCACCTCGGCGGCGAGCTCGTCGGTGTCGGGATGGCCGGCGCAGAGCACGAGCTGCGCCGCCTGATCGAGGTGCGCGGCCGCCCTGAGCAGCACCGGCAGGCCCTTCTGACGGGTGATCCGGCCGACGAAGACCACCATGGGCCTGCGCGGGTCGACGCCGTAGCGTTCGAGCACGTCGGTGCCCGGGTCCGGCGCGTACTCGTTTGTGTCGATCCCGTTGCGGATGACCTTGACCCGCTCAGCGGCTACGGCCGGGTAGGCGCCGAGCACGTCGGCCCGCATGCCGTCCGACACCGCGATGACCGCGGCCGCAGATTCGACAGCCACCCGCTCGCACCAGGACGACAGGGCATAGCCGCCGCCAAGCTGCTCGGCCTTCCACGGCCGCAGCGGCTCGAGCGAATGCACCGTGACGACGTGCGGCACGCCATACAGGAGGGACGCGAGGTGGCCCGCCAGGTTCGCGTACCAGGTGTGGGAATGCACAAGATCTGTGCCCGCGACAGCTGCGGTCATCGACAGGTCGGCCGAGATCGTCCGCAGCGCCTGGTTAGCTCCGGCCAGACGGTCCCATGGCTGGTGGGCAACGGCGCCTGGCCGTTCCGCGCCCTGGCAGTGCACGGTCAGGTCGACAAGGCGGCCAAGCTCGCGGGCGAGGTACTCGACGTGCACTCCGGCGCCGCCGTAAACCTCGGGAGGGTACTCGCGGGTCAGCAGCGCTACCCGCAGCCTTCGCAGCGCGTCGTCGGTCACGGTGTCACCACCTGGCCCTTGCCGACGACGGTGATCCCTCCGTCGGAGACCACGAAGCCGCGCGCCCGGTCGTGGTCCTTGTCGACGCCGATCTCCGCGCCCTCCGGGACCGTCACGTGCTTGTCGAGGATGGCGTGCCTGACCACCGCGTGGCGGCCGATGACCGTGTTATTGAGCACGATCGACCGCTCCACCGTCGCCCAGCTGTTGACTCGCACACCAGGCGAAAGCACCGAATTGCGGACGAGGCCGCCCGAGACGATGACGCCGTTGCTGACCAGGCTGTCGATCGCCCGGCCGACCCTGTCGCCGGAGTCGTGCACGAACTTCGCCGGCGGCTGGGACGGCACCTCGGTGTAGATCGGCCAGCGGTCGTTATAGAGATCGAAGGCGGGCAGCGGCGCGCACAGGTCCATGTGCGCGTCGAAATAGGCGTCGAGGGTTCCGACGTCCCGCCAGTAGCCCGTGTCGCTGTCGCTCGCTCCTGGCACCTTGTTCGTCATGAAGTCGTACGCCTGGGCCAGCCGCTCGTTCACCAGCAAGGGCATGATGTCGCCGCCCATGTCGTGCCTGCTTGTCGGGTTGGCCGCATCCTTGCGCAGAGCGTCGACGAGCACATCCGTAGAGAACACATAGTTGCCCATCGACGCGAATGTCTCGTCTGGCGAGCCTGGCAGTGGGGGTGGATCGGGTGGCTTCTCAAGGAATGCCTCGACTGAGCGCCCGTCCTCGCCCGCCTGGACCACGCCGAACGCCGTGGCCTCGCCCCGCGGCACGCGAATGGCCGCGACAGTCGCCCCGGCGCCGTAGTCGACATGCTGGCTGATCATCTGCCGGGGATCCATCCGGTAGACGTGGTCGGCGCCGATCACCACCACCAGGTCGGGCCGCTCATCGTAGATGAGGTTCAGCGACTGGTAGATCGCGTCCGCCGAACCCGTGTACCAGTGCGGGCCGAGCCGCTGCTGCGCGGGCACCGGCGTCACATAGTTCCCGAGCAGGGTGCTCATCCGCCAGGTGGTGGTGATATGCCGGTCGAGGCTGTGGCTCTTGTACTGCGTGAGCACGCAGATGCGCAGGCAGCCGGCGTTGACCAGGTTGGAGAGGGCGAAGTCGACCAGCCGGTACAGGCCGCCGAACGGGACGGCGGGTTTGGCCCGGTCCGCGGTGAGCGGCGCAAGCCGTTTGCCCGCCCCCCCGGCCAGGACGACTCCTAGCACTCGCGGCTGTGGCATCTCACGCCTCCTTCAGCACGGTGTCGAGGATCTGCTGCGCCTCGTCCTGGATACGGGCGAGGTGTTCCGCGCCGCGGAACGACTCCGCGTACAGCTTGTACACGTCCTCGGTTCCCGATGGCCGCGCCGCGAACCAGCCGGACCGGGTGATGACCTTCAGGCCGCCGAGCGGCTCGCCGTTGCCTGGCGCGGAGGTGAGCCGGTCGACCACCGGCTCACCGGCCAGTTCCTGAATGTTGACCTGGTCAGGGGACAGCCGCGCGAGGACAGCCTTCTGCGCGCGGCCGGCGGGGGCGTCGATGCGCGCGTAGGCCGGATCGCCGAGCCTGGCGGTGAGCTCGCGGTAGCGCTCGCTGGGCGTGCGGCCCGTCACCGCGGTGATCTCGGCGGCAAGCAACGCCAGGATGAGGCCGTCCTTGTCGGTGGTCCAGACCTGGCCGTCGCGGCGGAGGAACGAGGCACCAGCGCTCTCCTCGCCACCGAAGGCGATGGTGCCGTCGAGCAGCCCGGGCACGAACCACTTGAACCCGACCGGCACCTCGGTCAGCTCGCGGCCGGCCGCAGCGGCTACCCGGTCGATGATTGCCGAGCTGACCATCGTCTTGCCCACGGCGGCTTCTGCGGGCCAGCGCTCTCGATGCCCGTAGAGGTAGTCGATAGCAACGGCAAGGTAATGGTTCGGGTTGAGCAGGCCCGCGGCTGGCGTGACGATTCCATGCCTGTCGGCGTCGGTGTCGTTGCCTGTCGCGATGTCGAACTCGGTCCTGCGGGTGATCAGGGAGGCCATCGCGTGCGGCGACGAGCAGTCCATCCGGATCCGGCCGTCCCAGTCAAGGGTCATGAACCGGAAGGTGGGGTCGACGACGGGGTTGACGACGGTCAGGTCGAGCCCGAACCGGTCGGCGATCTCCGCCCAGTACGCGACGCTGGCCCCGCCGAGCGGGTCGGCGCCGATTCGCAGCCCCGACGAGCGCACCGCGTCCAGGTCCACCACCTCAGGCAACTGCGACACATACTCCTCGAGGAAGTCGAAGGAGCCGGTCGTGGCGGCGTCCCTTGCCCGGGCATAACCGATTCTGCGGACCTCCCGCAGCCCGCCGCGGAGCAGTTCATTGGCCCGGTCCTGTACAGCCGACGTGATCTGCGAGCTGGCCGGGCCACCGTCGGGCGGGTTGTACTTGAAGCCGCCGTCCGCTGGCGGGTTGTGCGACGGGGTGACCACGATGCCGTCGGCGAGCCCGTTGGCCCGGCCGGCGTTGTGGGCGAGGATGGCGTATGACACGGCGGGCGTCGGGGTGTAGCCGTCTCTGCGATCCACGAGCACATCCACGTTGTTGGCGGCGAGCACCTCGAGCGCGGTCACGGCTGCGGGCTCAGACAGCGCGTGCGTGTCGCGGCCCATATACAGCGGTCCGTCGATGCCCGCCCGCGCGCGATGCTCGCAGATCGCCTGGGTCGTGGCGGCGATATGGTCGTCGTTGAAGCTGAGCCTTAGCGCCGAGCCCCGGTGGCCCGAGGTACCGAACGCCACGCACTGCTCGGGTACGGACGGGTCTGGATGTTCGGCGTAGTAGGCGGTGACCAGCCTCGCCACGTCGACCAGGTCGGATTGCCGGGCCGGCTGGCCCGCCCGCTCGTGCACTCGCACCCCTCATCTCCTTCTTGGGCAGAACTGTGATCGGAACCGCGGACAGGCCTCGCCACGAATCGGCCGGTTTGGCTGACCTCGCGTGCCCGCGTCTCAGTGTTACCTCAGTGTTACCTCAATTCGCCAGGTACGCCACGGTTTGCACGGCTGGTGACGGTGACGTCGATGGCCGGCGGGCAGGTGCCAGCTGCGTCAAATGAGACAGCCGTGCCGCCTCTGGTGCGCCCACGTCGTCGCCCGGTAGCGGCTTCCCTGGACTTGTGGGCTACGGCAGCGGACTTGTGGGCTACGGCGGAGAATCCGGTGGCGTCGCGGCCGCCGGGTTGTTCCGCCGGCCGCGGGCACCCTCCGTGGCCGGTGGGGCCCAGGGCCCAGGGCCCGTAGGGCCGGTAGGGCCGGTAGGGCCGGTAGGGCCCGTAGGGAGTGTGCGTGATGACTGGACTACCGCGCGAGCTGACGGCCGTGGCACTTGCCGCCGCCCAGGCGATCATCCGGCTGATGTCCGTGCTGATCGGCCTGCTTGGTCAGCACAATGCCGCCGGGCTGGCGAGCGGAATATTGCTGTTGGTGATCGTCGGCATCGTGGTGCGTTACACCGCCGTCGTGCTCGCCGTGGCACTGGCAATCACGTTGCTCGCCTCGTCTCCGATCTGGCGCGCTGAGTCCCGCGTGACCCAGGCGCCGTGCCCCGTCGCCGCGTCGCCGCAACCGCAGCGGCACGGCGCCGGGTGCGTCGTCAGCGGCAGCGTCAGTCACCATGTGCAGAATGCCGCCAGAAAGCCCGCGGCACGCCCTTCCTAGTGGTCTGTCAGGCGAGTCTTCTTCGGCTCTGTGGTCCACGACAACGCCCATGCGGGCACCTCGCGGCGTTGTCGTCGTCGCGCGTAAGCACCAGCGAAGCGCTCGTCGAGGACAAGCACCGCCTTGCGATGCACCCACCTGGACGCCGTTCGCTCAAAGGATCCCTCTGACAGACCACTAGAAATGCAGCTGAAGGCTGGGTCCGGCGCGGGCTTGCGTGCGGGTGGTGATCGCGGGTAGGCCAGATGGGTGAGCCTCGAGGTCTGCCGGCACCGGCGGGATCCCGCCCGAACGCAGGAACCGATGGCGCGGCGCAGCGGCGCCATCGCTGCTGCGGGCGCTGCGGGCGCTGCGGGCGCCGCGGGCGAGATCCCGCACGGCGAATGATCCAGCGGGAGGTGGTGCCGCTGCCTGCCTGGGTGCGCCCGATGCTTGCGACGGCAAGCGGCCTGCCAGGCAGCGCCGGGGGCTGGGCGTTCGAGATGAAGTGGGACGGGCAGCGCGCGGGCGCCTACGTCGAAGGCGGCCGGCTGATACGGCTGCTTTCACGCACCGGCCGTGACATCGCCGCGGCCTACCCAGAACTGGGCGGGCTCGGTGCGGCGGCCGGGGCGCGGCAGATGTTGCTTGACGGCGAGATCGTAGGCTTCGACGGCGGCCGCCCGAGCTTCGAGGCACTGCAGCAGCGCATGCACGTCACCTCCGCCGCTCAGGCGGCGCGGCTGTCCGGGCAGGTGCCGGTCGCATACCTGGTGTTCGACTTGCTGCAGCTGGACGGGCGGCCGCTGCTCGACCTGGCGTACGCACGCCGGCGCGAACTGCTTGACGGCCTCGGCCTGGCCGCCCGGTTCTGGCAGACCCCGCCCGCGTTCACCGACGCGGCCGGCGAGGACGTGCTTGCGGCTGCGGTGAGCCAGGGTCTGGAAGGCGTCGTCGCCAAGCGGCTCGTATCCGCGTACCGCTCAGGCGCTCGGTCGGGCGACTGGCGGAAGATGAAGCACGTGCACAGGCAGGAGGTCGTGATCGGTGGCATCAACCCAGGCGAAGGTGGCCGCGCCGGGCGGATCGGATCGTTGCTCGTCGGCGTTCAGGCCGGGGGCGGGCTGGCCTACGCCGGCCGGGTGGGGACCGGGTTCAGCCAGCAGGCCCTGCGCCTGCTCGAGCGGAAGCTGGCTCCACTTGCACGGGCCCTGTCGCCGTTTGCCGCTCCGGTTCCTGCGCCGCAGGCCCGCGGCGCCATCTGGGTGGAGCCACTCCTGGTGGCCGAGGTGGCTTTCGCTGGCTGGACTAATGCGGGACGGATGCGCGCCCCGTCCTACCAGGGGCTGCGCGACGACAAGGACCCGGCTGAGGTCACACGCGAGTCTTTAGCCTAACGGCGGCCGCGTGGCGCGCAGATCGTGAAGCTGCGGTGCGCTTGCGGGCGCCCCCAGGCTGACTGTCAATCAGCGCACGGCGTGTCGGCGGGTTCTGGTGGCCGGGTACAACAGTGGAGTGGACATAGCGCCCGTGGCAGACGAGCTTTACGGGCTACCGCCCGCCGAGTTCACGGCGTCCAGGGACGAGCGCGCGCGCCTGGCACGGGCCGAGGGTAACAAAGACCTCAGCGAAGCGATCAAGAAACTGCGCCGCCCGACGGCGAGTGCCGCGCTGGTGAACAGGCTCGTCCGCGAGGCCGGTGACCAGGTCGACCGCCTGCTTGAGCTGGGGGAGTCGATGCGCGAGGCGCAGCAGGCCATGGCCGGGGATCGGCTGCGCAGCCTATCGGCGCAGCGGCGTCCGGCCATCCAGGCGCTCGCCCTGCAGGCAAGGCAGCTTGCGGCACAGGCGGGCAGGCCGGTCAGCGACCAGGTCGAGCGTGAAGTCGAGGCCACGCTCGAAGCGGCGCTTGCCGACCCTGGCGCGGCCGAGGCGGTCCGCTCCGGCAGGCTGACTGCCGGCCTTGCCTACGCCGGTTTTGGCGGCGTCGACGTAGCCGATGCCGTGGCTGTTCCCTCATCGCCCGCGCAGCGGACTCGGCGGCGGAACGCCGATGCGTCGCCGGATCGCCCTGCGGTGCGGGAAGAGCCGGAGGCGCCGGACAAGCACGGGCGTGCGGACGGAGCCGCGGCGCAGTCTGAGGACGCGCCGTCGGTGGGGGAGCGAGAGGACGCGGCCAGGCTGAGGCAGCGGGGCACGGATGCGGCCGGGCTGAGGCAGCGGGGCCCGGATACGGCCGCTGCGGGGCGGCAGGGCACGGATACGGCCGCTGCGGGGCGGCGGCGCACGGATGCGGCCGCTGCAGGGGAGCGCGAGGACGGAGCCGCGGCGCGGCAGCGCAAGGACGGGGGCACACCCGAGCAGCGTGACGCCGCGGCCGCTGCGGGGGAGCGCGAGGCCGCGGCTGCGGCACGGCGGCGGCGCGACGTGCAGGCGGCGGAGCAGGACGTGCGCGATGCGGCAGAGGTGGCCAGGGATGCCGCCGCCGCGCTCGACGATGCGTCGCGGCGAGTCACCGAGGCGAACGAGGCACGCCAGGCGGCGGAGCGTCTGATCGAGGATCTGGAGAAACAGCTGGAACACGCGCAAACCCGGGAGGCGGAGGCGGCGCGCGCCCTGCGCGATGCCCGGCGCAGCCGTGACGCGGCTGCTCGCGCCGCCGGCACGGCAGAGCGCCTCCTCAGCCGGTTCAGGGCGAAGCTCGATGCAGCACAAAGGGCTTCCCCGCACCGCCCGCCCGCTCCCCACCATGATCGTGATGCTTAGCCCGCTAACAGCACGACTGTCAACGTGCCTCATCGAGCCTGCTCCAAGCTGATCTGACCGTGGATGTACCGTCACTGGTCGTCTGGGACCCGCGATGGCACATTCAGGGTCACCGGTGGCAGGCGGGCGGGCCGTCAGGACGGCTCGGGCGTGATCAACGGTGACAGCAGGTCACCCTTGTGGGCCACCCGGTCAAGTACGGCGTCGCTTGTGAACGTCAGACCATGGGGCTGCCGGCACGCGGCGACCTCGTCCCAGCTGACCGGCGTGGACACGGTGGGCTGGGCCATGGCCCGTAGCGAATAAGGTGCGACGGTGGTCTTGGCGGCGTTGTTCTGGCTCCAGTCGATGAGCACCTTGCCCGGGCGCAGCGCCTTCGTCATCCGGGACACGACCAAGCCCGGTTGGGCCTGCTCGAGGTGCTCAGCGAGGGCGCGCGCCAGTTCGCTTGCCTGCTCCGAGGTCATCCCGGACAAGGCGGCGTACAACTGCATGCCCTTGCCCCCGGAGGTCTTGGCCAGCGGGTGCAGCCCGGCCTGCTCGAGCAGTGGTCGCAGGAGCAGCGCCACACGACAGCAGTCGGCGAGGTTCGCGGGCGCGCCCGGGTCGAGGTCGAAAACCAGCAAGTCGGGTTCGGCGATGCGTGGCAGCCGCCACATCGGGGTGTGGATCTCCAGGTCGGCGAGGTTAGCCGCCCAGATCAAGGTCGGCAGGTCGCCGGCCACGACATACTCCACTGTGTCCCGTACCTTGGTGGATCCCGGTGAGGCGATCCGCGCCGTCGGCACCCAGGGCGGCCTGTGCCTCGGCGCATTCTTCTCGTAGAAGTAGGCGTGGTCCACACCGTCCGGGTAGCGCTTGAGTGTCAGCGGCCGCCCCGCGATGTGCGGCAACAGCACATGGGCAATGCGCTGGTAGTAGTCGATCACCTGGCCCTTGGTGAAGCCGGTCTCGGGATAGAGCACCTTGTTCAGGTTGGTCAGCGTCAGCGTGCGGCCCTCGACCTCGACCGCCAGCTTTTGCGTATCGGGGCTCACGCGACCTCCGCCGGCTTGTGCCCGATCCCGTGACCGGTACCAGGCCATGTCCCTATCCTGCACGATCACCGCATCCTGCACGATCACGGCGGACTGTCAGCGCCGCCTGGCCCCCGTGTGCCACCTGGCACCGCCGTTCAGGCTAAATCAGCACTGCGGGCGGGGCGTCCAGGCGTACCGCGCAGGGCCTGGGGCCACGTGACCCCTGCAGTCTTGCGGGACGAGTATCGGAACCAGGGCAGACGATCCACGCGCGCCGGAACCTTGGTGGTGACCGTTCCCGTCTGAACCTCGCTCACGCTGGGCCTCCTTGCTGGCTATCCTCCGGTCCCGGTTCGGGGAGTCGCATTGCACTTCCCGGCACGGGCGCTGTCAAACGGGCCGTGTCATAGCCGGGCGGCGCGAAGCCATGGCCGGGCGGCGCGAAGCCATGGCCGGGCGCCGCGAGTCATTGCCGGGCGCCGCGAGTCATGCTGAATGTCAGGCAGGTATGTCAGGGAGCCAGGCGCTCGGCGAGTCCGAGAACGTAGGCGGCCTGGCCCACGTGCTGGAGATCGTCGGAGACCACGCTGACCAGCCGCACGCTGAGCGTGACCGGCGGATCCCAGGACGCGTCCACGATCCGGTCCAGATCGGCGTCGGCAAGGCCCCGCACGTACCTGAGCGTCTCTTCGTAGACCGCGTCGTGGTACCCAGCGAGCAGCTCGCCCGATTCCACCTGGACCGCGGCGACCTGGTCGTTTTCGTGCCCGTAGCCAGTGTCCGCGGGGTCGAGCGGCAAGCCGAACCGCTCGAACCAGCCTTTTGATGTCCAGACCTGCTCGGTACCCGCGACGCCAGCAATGTGATCGTCCTGGATCCGGGTCAGATGCCAGACCAGCCAGGCGATCGAATTCGCCGCATCGTCCGGGCGGTACGACAGCTCGCCGGGCTTGCGGAGGTCGACTACTTCATGGACGCTCGCTCGGATCCTGCCGAACGCGTCGACGAGCACATCAACGGCGGTCATGCGGAGGGCCCCCTTCGAGCGCAGCTGCCAAGCGTCCGGTGGAATCATCTCACGTGCCCCTCTGGCACCGTCTGTCGGGGATCGGCTAGATCGATCGCACCGTGACATCCGGCGCGAGGCAGTGATTATCGCAGTCCTCGTACTCGGCCGCGCCGGCAAGTCCAGGGGTGCTCGGCGGGCGGCCCTGCGGGCCAGGGTTCCCGTGGCCGGAGCCCCGTATGCCGATGGGGATGCCTGCGACGATTCGGACTGGTGCGTTCGCCCCTCCGCCCCGCTGCTGATAACCGTATGCTTTCGTATGGCCACTTGTTGTCGTCAATTCGACGGTGGAATTTCTGCGCCGCAACCGCGCGGCCGACCTGATTGGAGCAATCGAGCCGCTGATCCGCGGGAAGAAATCACGAATTCGGGCTGAATCGTAACGAAGCTTCAATTGAACGTGGCTGTCTCGCTGCGCGGCGGCGAGCGGTCAGATGCGGCTATCGACCCTTGCCTGCTCTGTCGCGGTTACGCGAAACGCCGGCCTGTCAAGGCCGGGCAGAGCCGGTCAGGTGCGCGCCCGCCCGGCCCAGCCCACCTGTGCATCCTCTTTGGGCTGCCGGATTTCCGACTCTTTGGGCTGCCGGATTTCCGAGGGTCGTTGCGCTCGCCGGCGCCGGTAGCGCGGAGGGAGGCCTTGACGGCGCCGCGCCAGGGAGTGACAATGACGTCCCGACTTGGAATCGGTTCCAATTAGCCCGGTTCCCTGTTCAAGAGGTGTGCGCATGGGCACTTCGCGCCGAGCGACAATCGCGGATGTAGCCGCGCAGGCCGGGGTGGGCGTGGGTACGGTTTCGCGCGTTCTCAACGGGGGGCCGAATGTCAGCGAAGCGACGCGCGGGAAAGTCGTTGAGGTCATGCGCCGCCTGGGTTACCGGCCGAGCCATTTGGCGGTCGGGTTGTCCCGTGGAACGCCGCACACCGTGGCCATCGTGGTGCCATATCTGACCCGGCCGTCGGTGGTGACCAGGCTCGCGGGCGCGCTGGCCGTGTTCGACGAGCGTGGCTACGACACCATCGTGTGTAACGTCGAGACACCGCAGCAGCGGGACAGGCACCTGCAGGCACTGATCGCCAGGCATCGCGCGGACGGGGTAATGGTGGTGTCGCTGCCGCTGGCCAAACGGCACCTGATCTCCTTCGAGCAGGCCACTGTGCCGCTGGTGATGATCGACGCCGACGCGTCCAGTGTGCCGCGGACGGTCATCGACGACATTCTTGGCGGCCGCCTGGCGACCGAGCACCTGCTGTCCCTGGGGCACCGGCGGATCGGGTTCATCGGCGACACGGTTGTCCGTGGCTCCGAAGCGGAGCTTATGTTCTTGTCCTCGCGGCGGCGGCTGGACGGGTATCGCCGTGCGCTGCGCGCGGCGGGAGTCACCTACGACGCGGCCCTGGTGAAGTGCGGTGCACACGGCGCGCCGATGGCGGCGGAACTCGCGGCCCAGCTGCTGGCGCTGCGCAGGCCGCCATCGGCGATCTTCGCGGCTTCTGACACACAGGCGATCGGTGTGCTGGCAGCCGCCGACCGGTCCGGCCATTCCGTGCCGGGCCGGCTGTCTGTGATCGGATTCGACGATATCGACGCCGCCGCGCTGCACGGCCTGAGCACGGTCCGCCAGCCGCTGCAGCGCAGCGGCACCGAGGGCGCGCGCCGGCTGTGCACCGTGCTGGCCGGCGAACCGGTGCGGCCGATGCGGCAGGAGCTGGCGCTCGAGGTTGTGTGCCGCTCGAGCTCGGCGAGGTGGCGGCAGCCCGTCGTGGCATCGGCAACCCGGGCGTGCCGGCCGGTGGCCGCTCCCGCCAGCAGGGCTGGCGCGGCGCGCCGGCATGTCCGCCACGATTACCCGGCAAGTCTGGCCGGGCGAGCAGACGGTTACCGGCCGTCCGATAGTGCGTTGGAGGCAAGATGATGGCTGACGGCGGTCACGAATCCACCTCCCGGCGGCGCGGTCGAGCGCGAGCGGTGTCCCGATCACATCCAGGCTTCGAGAGACCCGGTGCCCGCTTCCGCCGCTTTGGATCCGGTTCCCGGTTCCGCGGTCCCGGCGGATCCGGTTCCAGGTTCCGCGGTCTCGGCGCACTAGTCGTCGGCGCCGCGCTCGTCTCATCGGCGCTGGCGGCCTGCGGCAGCAGCAGCGCTAGCAGCGGCCCCGTCACGCTCAACTATTACAGTTTCCCTGACAACTCGGGCGCCATCCAGCAGGCAGTTAACACGTGCAGTGCGCAGAGCGGTGGCAAGTACGTCATCTCGTACAACAAGCTGCCCAACGCCGCAGACGGGCAGCGGCAGCAAATGGTGCGGCGGCTGGCCGCCGGTGACGCGTCCATGGACATCCTCGGCCTGGACGTTACCTGGGAGGCCGAGTTCGCCGAGGCAGGCTGGATCCTGCCCTGGACGGGTACGTACAAGCAGCAGGCGAGCAACGGCACCCTGGCGGTCCCGCTGCAGACGGCGGTCTGGCACGGCAAGCTCTACGCAGCGCCGTACAACAGCAACACGCAGTTGCTGTGGTACCGCTCCGACCTGGTGCCGAACCCGCCCACGACCTGGGATCAGATGATCAATGACTCGATCCAGCTTGCCAAGGCGGGTAAGCCGCACCTGATCGAGATCCAGGGTGCGCAGTATGAGGGCGTCGTGGTCTGGTTCAACACGATGGTCGCCAGTGCCGGCGGGAGCATCCTCACGCCGGACGCGCTGCATGCGTCGCTTGGTGCGCCCGCGGTCCAGGCGCTGGGGATCATGAAGCGCTTCGCCACGTCTGTTGCGGCGGACCCGTCGCTGCCGGTGCAAATGGAGGACCAGAACCGGCTCGCCATGGAGTCGGGCTCGGCGGCGTTCGAGCTGAATTACCCGTTCGTCTACCCGTCTATGAAGGCGGACAAGCCGAGCCTGTTCAAGAACTTCAAATGGGCGCCGTACCCGAGGGTGAACGCGAACGATCCCGCCCACGTCACCATCGGCGGCATTGACCTCGCGATCAGCACGTACTCGCGGCATCCGGATCTCGCCTTCCAGGCGGCCCTGTGCCTGCGGGACAAGCCCAACCAGCTGATAGCCGCGACCAAGGGCGGCCTGCCGCCGACCATCGCCAGCCTGTACAACGATCCGGCGCTGTTCGCGGATTACCCGTTCCACGCTGACATCCTGGCGGCGCTGCAAACCGCGAGCGTGCGGCCGAAGACGCCGGCCTACCAGAACATATCCATCATCATCAGCCACCTGGTGTCGCCGCCCGCCGCGATCAACCCAGTCAGCACCGAGAAGTCGATGGCCAGCCAGATCAACAACGCCCTCCAGTCGAAGGGCCTGATTCCATGAACACCCGCGCGGCCGGTCCGGCCGCGGCCGCGAGAAAGGGTAGGGGCCGATGAGCACTAACACGCAGACGGTCGCCGCCGAGGAGACCACGGCCGGAACCCGCAGGCATGGACGGCAGCTGTCGGAGGGTGCGCGGGCCGAGCGCAGGCTCGGCTGGCTGCTCTGCGCGCCAGCGGTGATCGTGATGATCGCGGTGACGGCCTACCCGATCGTTTATGCCGTCTACCTGTCGCTGCAGCGTTACGACCTGCGCTTCCCCAACCTGGCCCATTTCATCGGCCTCAGCAACTACGCCGCGGTCCTCAGCTCGGGGTACTGGTGGCATGCGCTCGAGGTTACGCTGATCATCACGGTTATCTCCGTCGCCGTCGAACTGGTGCTTGGCATGCTGCTTGCGCTGCTCATGTACCGGACCCTGTTCGGCCGCGGCACCGTCCGCACCGCCATCCTGATCCCCTACGGCATCGTGACTGTCGCCGCGGCATTCAGCTGGCAATACGCGTGGACCCCGAATGAGGGCTACCTGTCGGCGGCGTTCGGCAACAGCGCGCCGCTGACGAAGACGGCAGCGGCCATCGGGGTCATCATCCTCGCTGAGGTATGGAAGACGACGCCATTCATGGCGCTACTGCTGATGGCCGGCCTCTCGCTCGTCCCTGAAGACCTGCAAAAGGCGGCCAAGGTGGACGGCGCGACCGCGTGGCAGCGCTTCTACCGGATCACCCTGCCGCTGATGAAACCGGCGATCCTGGTGGCGTTGCTGTTCCGTACCCTCGACGCGTTCAGGATCTTCGACAACATCTTCGTCCTGACGCAGGGCGGCAACGACACCTACTCGGTATCGATTCTCGGCTACGACAACCTGTTCACGGCCCTGAACCTCGGCATCGGGTCGGCGATCTCCGTCCTGATCTTCATCTGCGTCGCGATCATCGCGTTCCTGTTCATCTGGGGGTTCGGCGCAGCTGTACCCGGTAGCACAACGGCGGGAAGGTGAGGCACTGATGGCCGCCACGACCACACGCCAGAAGGCCGGCTGGGGAAGCGCCAACACGATCGCCGTGATCCTGGCGTTGATCCCGGTCCTGTGGATCGTCTCGCTGTCCTTCAAGGATCCGTCGACGATCACCAATGCGACGTTCTGGCCGACGAAGTGGACATGGGCGAACTACAGCGGGATCCTCACCACATCCGAGTTCGTCCGGCCACTGATCAACTCGATCGGAATCGGCCTCATCGCGACCTTCATCGCGGTGACGCTCGCGTCGCTCGCCGCCTACGCTGTGGCCCGGCTGGCGTTCCCGGGAAAGTCCGTGCTCATCGGGATGTCACTGCTCATCGCGATATTCCCGCTCATTTCCCTGGTCACTCCGCTGTTCAGCATCGAGCGAGCGCTCGGTATCTTCAACACCTGGCCCGGGCTGATCATCCCGTATATCGCCTTCGGCCTGCCGCTCGGCATCTACATTCTCTCGGCGTTCTTCCGCGAGATCCCGTGGGAGCTTGAGAAGGCGGCGAAGATGGACGGCGCGACCCCGTTCCAGGCGTTCACCAAGGTCATCGCGCCACTCGCCGCACCGGGAATGGTCACCACCGCGATCCTGGTGTTCCTCGCGTGCTGGAACGAGTTCCTGCTGGCGATCTCCCTGACGTCGACGATCGCCGCCCGTACGGCGCCGGCCGCGATGGGCTTCTTCACGGGGAGTTCGCAGTTCACCGCGCCAACCGGGTCCATCTCGGCCGCGGCGGTGGTCATCACTATTCCGATCATCATTTTCGTGCTGTTCTTCCAGCGCCGCATAGTTGCCGGTCTGACGTCAGGCGCGGTCAAGGGCTAGACAGGAAATAAGGAGCAGACAGTGGCGGACATCGCTCTGGACAACGTGACCAAGCGCTTCCCGGACGGGGCGCTCGCGGTCGACAAGGTCAGCCTCGCGATAGCCGACGGAGAACTCGTCATCCTCGTCGGGCCCTCCGGCTGCGGAAAGTCGACGACCCTTAACATGATCGCCGGCCTGGAGGACATCACCGAGGGTGAGCTGCGCATTGGGGGGAAGGTCGTCAACGACAAGGCGCCGAAGGACCGGGACATCGCGATGGTGTTCCAGAGCTACGCGCTGTACCCGCACATGACCGTCAGGGAGAACATGGGCTTTGCGCTGAAGCTGGCGAAGACCCCGAAGGCCACCATCGACGAGAAGGTGGGTGAGGCGGCCCGCATCCTCGACCTGACGCAGCATCTCGATCGCAGGCCGGCCAACCTGTCCGGTGGCCAGCGGCAGCGGGTAGCGATGGGACGTGCGATCGTCCGCGACCCGGCCGCCTTCCTGATGGACGAGCCGCTGTCCAATCTCGACGCCAAACTGCGCGTGCAAATGCGTACCGAGGTGTCGCGAATACAGCGGCGGCTCGGCACCACGATGGTCTACGTGACACACGACCAGACCGAGGCGATGACGCTCGGTGACCGCGTTGCCGTTATGCGCAGCGGCATCCTGCAGCAAGTGGCATCGCCGCAGGAACTCTACGACCGGCCGAAGAACCTCTTCGTGGCCGGCTTCATCGGGTCGCCCGCGATGAACTTCCTGTTCGCGACGCTCGAGGAGGGCAAACTGCGCACCGGGCTTGGCGATATCCCGCTGCGCGACCAGCTGCGGCGTGCGGTCGAGAGCAAGGCCGCAGGCCGCGACGTCATCGTCGGCATCCGCCCGGAAAGCTTCGAGGACGCGTCGCTCGTCTCGGCCGACAACCGCCCACACGGGATTACCTTCGGCGCGAACATCGACGTCCTTGAGTCCATGGGCTCGGACGTCTTTGTCTACTTCACGCAGGAGCGCGACAAGGCGATGAACGTCGCCGAGCTCGAGGAACTCGCGCGGGACTCGGGCGCAGCGGACAGTGGTTCGAGCACCAACACGGTAACCGCCAGGCTCGACACCGCCACCGGCGTGCGCGAGGGCCATGACGCGCAGTTGTGGGTCGATGTCAGGTCGATACATGTGTTCGATCCGGCGAGCGGTGAGAACATCGCGCTCGGCGCTGACGGCAGCGGCGGCGGGGGTGGCGCGGCGGCCCCGGCCCCGGCCCCGGCCCCGGCTCCGGCCGACGGCACCGGCGCCGGCTGACAGATGGCGCGGCGGTCGAAGCCGCCCGGGTGGCTACTGGAGCTTTGCCCGCAATCGCTCGATGACCTCGTCGCTCCACTCGTGGGTGCGCATCAGCCTGTACCGCTCACGGGCGATTCGCATATAGGCCTCGGCGTCGGTGCACGAGCCGATCAGGTCGGCCGCGCGGAGCATGCGCACGACCGGCGCGTATTCCTCGGCGAACCAGCGCCGGGCAACCTCGCCCCGATCGAGGAAGCGGTGCTCGTCCTGCATGCACCGGTAGCCCCAGGCCTCGACCGCCTCGCCGAGCTCCGCGTACGACCACGGGTCGCTGACCGTGAGCTTGGCGAGCGCCTGGGCGGGCAGCGGCACCCGGGCACGGAAGATGCGCTCGTAGCTCTTCATCAGCAGATCGCCACGGCGGCGGATGCCCTTGGCAGGTACGGCCGTAAGGATCTCCGTCACATAGGCGTCGATCGTGGTCTGGCCGGCCGCGATCGCGATCGAGACCCGGTGGTGGCCGTCCTTGACGAAGTGCAGGTCGCCGAGGCGGTACACGTCGATGGGGGGGATCGCCTCACCGCGCCGCTGGGCCAGGGCCAGCCGCTCCCAGCGCTCGCGCACCCGGCTCGACGTGGGCCGGAAGCGGCGATCGAAGTCGCGCCGGGAATCGACCGTGCCGGCGACCGAATCCAGCCGGATGGTCCGCAGGCCGATGGACCGCTCGCCCGTCCTGCCCAGGGCGGCGACCACCTCCTCGAACGGCATGATGAGGTTGACGTCGTCTGGCTCGCGGCGCAGCCTGTGCGCGAGACGAGCGAGCATCTGACGGCGCCTGGCGCGCTGGAAGTCGTTCTCGACGTCCGCGCGGGGGAAACCCGTGTCAGCCCGCACCGTCGTGCCCCATTTGCGGGACCCGGGCACCCGCGCCGGGCTCGATGTCGAGCAGATGCCGCCCGACCACGTTGCGCACCGAAGTCTGCCCAAGCCGCCCACCGGGATTGGCCACCTCGCCTGGCCCGATATGACCGTGCAGCAGCAGCGCGGGCCGCAGCCGCGCGACGAGCCCGTTCAGCGCGGTGAATCCCAGGTGCACAGGATCGTCGCCGTCGCCCGTGCCTCGCGGCGCGGCATGGGTGAGGAGGATGTCGACGCGGCGGCCGTCCCGCGGCAGGCGCCAGCGGGCCCTGCGGCTGAGGCCACGGGCGCGCCTGGACTGCTGCCGCTCGCTGTATTGGTTGGGCCCTCCGCTGTAGCGGCGGCAGCCACCAAGTCCGGCCACCCTCAGGCCGGCCACATCGACGATCGTGCCGTCGGCGTTGCTTGCCCCGTCGGGCCACGGCGCGCGCTGGGGAAGCCCGGCCCGGAGCGTAAGCCCGGCGCGGGAGACCCGGTAGCCGGACAGATCCGGATCGTGGTTACCTGGCACGAAGACGAGAGGCACGTCCAGCGCGTTCATGAGGTAACGGAGATAGTCGAACGGCAGGTCACCGCAACCGACGATCAGTTCGGCCCCACCTGCCAGGCTGACGTTTGCGCACAGCGCTTCATCAACCTCATCGGAAACGGCGAGAACCCGGACCACACACCGATAGTACGCAGGGCGAGTGCCACCCCGGTTCGGTGCTCAGCGCGGTGCCGCCTGCCGTACGTCGAGCCCGCGCTGCCGCAAGGCGGCCTCCACTCGGTAGATCTCGGCCTGGCCGCCCCGCGTACTGGGCGGCGGGCTGACTTCGAGCCGCTGGCAGGCGGTGCACAGGGCGTCGATGTACGCTGCCCGCAGCGCCCGCAGGCGAAGGCCCTTGGCCGGCGTGCCCATCTGGTTTTCCGTCGATTCCAGCTCCGCGCGCAGCCGCCGCAGGTTCGCGCCAAGCCGTTCGATGGGCTCGGCGACGGGGGCCGTGGGGGCGCTGGCGGCGCGGGCATACCGCCAGTCGGAAAGTCGCCCGGCCATACGGACGCCCCCGATCACCGCGTATCCCACCGCGGTCGGCAGCAGGATCACGGCCACGAGTTC
This sequence comes from uncultured Actinomycetota bacterium, assembly GCA_963826515.1. GTDB lineage: Bacteria > Actinomycetota > Actinomycetes > Streptosporangiales > Streptosporangiaceae > DATFVJ01. Next base: position 300,999 of record CAWGXI010000016.1, on the reverse strand, counting down.
GAGCGCGATGCGCACGTCTTCAATTGTCGGCCCGCCGCAGGGGCGAAAGCAAACAATAAGCCGGATCGGGCCCTCGGGCAGCGAAGAAATGGCAGCTACTCACCGGGAGACGCATGGACGACAAGCTCGCAGGGCGCCGCTGGTGGCACGGCGCCGTGCTCTACCAGTTGTACGTCAGGTCCTGGCTCGACACCGACGAGGATGGCTACGGCGACCTGCGCGGTGTTATAGCGGGCCTTGACCACCTCTCGTGGCTCGGCGTGGACGGCATCTGGCTGTCACCGACGATGCCCTCGCCCGACCAGGACTGGGGCTACGACGTCTGCGACTATCTTGGCGTCCACCCGGAACTAGGCAGCCTGGCGGATCTGGACCGCCTCATCGCCGAGGCGGGTGAGCGCGGTATGCGGGTGCTGCTCGACCTCGTGCCCAACCACACAAGTTCCGCCCATCCCTGGTTTGTCGAGGCGGCAAAGGGCCCGGATTCCGCGCACCGCGGCTTCTACGTCTGGGCCGACCCTGGCCCCGATGGCGGGCCCCCGAACAACTGGCGTGATGCCACCGGCGGCCCCGCCTGGACCTTGGCCGAGCCAAGCGGCCAGTATTACCTGCACAATTTCCTGGACAGCCAGCCGGACCTGAACTGGTGGGAGCCCGCGGTTCACGACGCGTTCAGTGAGATTCTGAGGTTCTGGTTCGACCGCGGCGTAGCGGGCTTCCGCATTGATGTCGCCCACGGCCTCTACAAGGACGCCCAATTGCGGGATAACCCGCCGCTCGCTGAGAGTAACCGGATGAAAGGAAGCTCCGGGCTCAAGTTCGTCTACAACTTCAACAGGCCGGAGACTCATGGCGTTTACCGGGACTGGCGGGGCGTCGCGGAAAGCTATCAGCCGCCACGCCTGCTGCTCGGCGAGACATGGGTCGGGGATTTCGACAGTCTCGCCGCCTACTACGGGCAGGACGACGAGCTGCAGCTCGCCTTCAACTTCCCCTTCATTTTCGCTCATTTCGGCGCGCAGGCGCTGGCCGATGTCGTGTCGCAGACGCTCGCGCATCTCCCCGCGGGCGGCTGCCCGGTGTGGACGGCCTCGAACCACGATGTCGGCCGTTTCCCCACCCGCTGGTGCGGCGGCGACGAACGCAGGACCCGGCTGGCGCTGCTCGTGCTCGCTACCCTGCCGGGCACGACGGTTCTGTACTACGGCGACGAGATTGCCATGACCGACGTGGAAGTCCCGCCGGAGCTGCAGCGGGACCGGATGACGCTGCGCGGTCTCGGCGGGAGGGGTATCAGGGACCGTGCCAGGACTCCCATGCAGTGGGATTCCTCGGCATCGGCCGGCTTTACTACGGCGGACGTCCGGCCCTGGCTCCCGCTCGGCGACAGCGCCGCCCGCAATGTCGCCGGCCAGCGTGCGGACCAGTCGTCGACGCTGTGGTTCTGCCGCCGCCTGCTCGCGCTCCGGCGCGCGGAACTCGGCGGCCGGATCGGGCGTTACCGGCAGCTTCCCTCCCCACCTGATCAATGGATCTACCGGGCCGGGCCGCTGACGGTCGCTGCCAATTTCTCGGCCGAGGCCGCGGCGCCGTTCGAACCCGCAGGCCCGGTCGTCTTGTCAACCGGCGGGGATGTGCGCAGCGAGCCCGGCGGCGTCGCCCTCGGACCCTGGCAGGGTGTCATCATCGGGCGCGTGGGAGCCGATCCGCCGTCGCCGGCCGCGGCAGGCATCGCGAATGATCCATAACGGCTGCCGCGGATGCGGCATCCACTGCTGCGGGGCGAGCTGGCTGAGCGCGCCCTCAAGCGTGGCGATGGCGCGGAAGACCGCGGCTACCCCGGGCGGGATCCCGAGGCCGAACCGCGCCGTCCAGCCACCCGGTCACGAGCACCTGCCGGGTGCAGCACTTCCCGCGGACGGCGGGGATGACGACGGACGCGCCCGGTCCGCGGGCGGGTCGCGCCGCTGACCACGGCGGCGGCTACCGCGGCCGTGCCGTGCCGGATGGCGATCCGGGTGATCTGCGAGTAGCGCCGTGCCCGCCCGAGCCGAAGCCGCAGCGTCCTCGCCGTTCCACCGGACCGGGCCCGGAGCCGCCCGGCACCAGGGCCTCCGGAGTGTGCGGCCTCCATGGGGTTGCCCTCCGCTGGCGCCGTAAGAAACTGGTACCGATCAGGACCGGGGGACGGGAGCCGAAGGAGCTCAGATGGCCAGCTCACGCCGGGGGCGTCCTCGGTTCGCGAGGTTCTATGCCTGGGCGAGCCCGAGACTCGATCGCGCGGGAACGGCGCAGCACCGGGCCCGGCTGCTGGCCGGGCTCACCGGCGAGGTGATCGAGGTCGGGGCCGGCAATGGCTTGAACTTCCCGCACTACCCGCGGGAGGTCACCCGCGTCCTCGCGGTGGAACCCGAAGCCCGCCTGCGTGACCTTGCCCGCGGCGCCGCGGCCGCGGCGCCGATACCCGTGGACGTGGTCGACGGTCTCGCCGAGCACCTCCCTGCGAGCTCGGCGAGCTTTGACGCTGCGGTCGCCTGCCTGATGCTGTGTTCGGTATCCAGCCAGTACGCAGCGCTCGCGGAGATGCACCGGGTGCTGCGGCCGTGTGGCCAGTTGCGCTTCTTCGAACATGTCCAGGCGCCATCGGCCAGCATGCGCCGCCTGCAGCGCGTGCTGGACGCGACCGTGTGGCCGCCGCTGTGCGGCGGCTGTCACACCGGCCGCGACACCGCTGCCGCCATCGAGAACGCCGGGTTCGCCATCCGGACCGTGGACAGGTTCTCCTACCCCCAGGCGCCAGTGCGCGGGCCTGCCGCGACCCATATTCTCGGCACCGCCATCGCTGTCTCTCGCGGGCATTGCACGTAGGGGATCGGGGGGCGGCACGGCGATCAGCCGGTCCGGGCCCGGCGGCTTTACATGTGGCGGTGGGCTGGCAGTGGTCAATTTGCTGGCAACGGTGAGCCCGCTGGCGGTGAGTTCGGTGGCACCGTGCCAGCGAAGGTGGTGCGCCCCGGATCGTGGATCCCCATCACCTTGCCGAGCGTGTACCAGAACCCGGGCGTTGTCGGCGTCCAGCGCGCGGCGCCGAGGCCATGGACGATCTCACAGCCGGTCGCCTCCGCTGTCACGGTGGGGAACCGCCGCCCGCGGGTGGAGAAACGCAAGAGGTAAACCGTGCCCGTATCGGCTGGGCAGGCAAAGGGCCCCGCAGGAAGGCGGGGAAGGGTGCACAAGGCCCGGGCCACGATCTCGGCTTGGCCCGGCTCACTGACTGTCACGGCGCGGGCAAAGCGATAGCGGATGCGCTTGTCCTGCAGCGTGTTCGTCCGGTCGACGGCCAGGCCGTCGAGGAGGCCAATGGCCTGGCAAAGCCCGGCTTGCGGCGGCGATGGTGACACGGTCGGCTTTCGGCTGCTCACGCTCTCCGCGCCGCCGAATCCCACGAGAGCGGCCGTGGCGAGCGCAGCGGCGAGCCAATGCGTCACACGTCCTGCCCGCGAGCGTGTTGCGCTCATTCCCCCTCCTCGGCCGCGCCCAGGGAGATGGTGAATGGGATCACCACCTCGAGATCTATTTCTATTTAAGCACCAATGGCCTCGATTGTCACGCTGGTATCATTAATTTCGGGTTGCTTTCCGTTTCTCTGGCAGGCGGCGAGGATTTCCGGGCCCCCATATACCGGCGGGCCTCGGTCCATTCATCGTTCTGCTCGGCGAGCACCGCGCCGACGAGGCGGATGATGGCGTCACGGCCGGGGAAGATGCCGACCACGTCGGTCCGCCTGTGGATCTCCTTGTTCAGCCGCTCCTTTATCCGGCTCTCGTGGTCAGGGCAAGCGGCATGTAGCCGGCTGGCGCGCCGGGCCAGCCTGCCCCTCAGCGGGGTCGTCTAGTCACCGTCGCCAAAGAATGTGCAGCACTTTTCGGGCAGCCTTCCGGCGGTCCTTGTTCGGAGCCCAGGTTGCCGTGCCGGCTATCAGCACTAGCGTGGCCACGACCGCGGCGCCAAGGACGACGGCCGCCGTCGTCACGCCATCAGACCAAGATCCAGAACTGCCCCCGGGCGGGCTCACAACGAACGCTGAGCGCGCCGTAAAGGTGACCCGGTGGCATTGGTAAAGTCCGGGCCGGGGCTGGGCCGGGGCCGGCAGCGATGATCGCAGACGCGCTTTTAGCCGTACCACAGGCGCTGCAAGTCAGACCTCAATGTGGGGCGGGTACGTCCGCGTCTGGCGCACAGCTAAATTCACAGCTGAAAAGGGGGCGGATGGGGGACGTTTGCAGTCCACGCCCCGGCACGGCATTCCCGCAGTTCAGAGCATCACAGCGGCAAGCAGCGGCAAGATTCTCTTGATGGACCATCGGGTGCCGGAGGTCATCGTCACGCGGACCAAAAGGTACGCTCAGGATCGTGGAGAGGCAGGCGGATGATCGACTATGTGATAGCGGGCGTGCTGCTGATCATCATGGTGCTGGTGCTGATACTGCTCAGGAACCGTGAGCGTCGTGGACGCTAGCCCGCCCCCGCAAGCTGCTGCGCGCGCGGGAGGAATCCGCCGCCGGACGCTTGAAGCCGGAGGACCTGCGTGCCGTCGAGGATGAGGCAATCCGCGAAGTGGTCCGGATGCAGGAGCAGGCCGGACTGCAATCGGCTACCGACGGCGAGTTCCGCCGCGCCTCCTGGCATATGGACTTCATTTACCAGCTTGGCGGGATCAGCCCGGCGCAGCAGTACATCAAGGTGCATTTCCGCAACGCCGCGGGCAACACCCGCGTCCGGATCGACCGCCCCTGGTCGTCGAAGATCGTCACGAGCGCCACTCCCGCACTGCTGAACAGCTCGGCCACTCGATCCCGTCCCGTCTGCACCGTCTGCATCGTTTACATTGTCTGCACCGTCTGCACCGTCTGCACCGTCTGCACCGTCTGCACCGTCTGCACCGTCTGCACCGTCTGCTCCAGGCTCTTCGGTGCCTTGCGGTCCGGCCCTGGCCGCAGCCGCCTTTCCAGCCGGCGATTCGCCAGCACCGCCTAATGTGGTCAGCCAATGGCCCAGCCAAACGGGCGGGCGCTTACCGGCTTTGCCGGCGGACCGGGGAGTCGACGGCGGCGTCCTGCCGGCGCTGCCCGGCTGGTACCGGCAGTAGGCTGACGAAGGTGGCCACAGCCGGGCAGGTGCGCTGGGGAATCGTCGGCACGGCGGAGGGCGCGCATGCCGCCTTTCTTCCCGGGCTGCGGGCCGCGGGTGGCGGCGTGGTCGCTGTCGCGGGCCGCGACCTGGGCCGGGCGGAGCGGTACGCGAGCGACAATGGGATCGAAAGAGCGGTAGCGGGCTACCAGGTTCTTATCGAAGATCCTGGCGTCGACGCGCTCTATATCGCACTGCCTAATTCCCTGCATGCGCCGTGGACCATCCGTGCGCTGCGCGAAGGCAAGCCGGTCCTGTGCGAGAAGCCGCTGTGTGGCTCGCTGGCAGAGACCGACCGCGTGCTCGAAGTCGCCAGGCAGACGGGCACGTCGCTCTGGGAAGCCTTCGTTTTCCCCTTCCAGGCGCAGTTCGAACGCATCCGGGCCATCCTCGCCAGCGGCGTCATCGGGGAGTTGCGGGAGATCAACTCGAACTTCCACTTCGATGTGAGCCAGCCGCGCAACATCAGGATGTCGCGAAATCTCGAGGGCGGGGCGATCCTCCACGCCGGCTGCTACCTCGTGCGCCTTGCCCGCGAGCTGTTCCGGGCCGATCACACCGCGGTCCTCGCCGATGCCGAGTGGGGCGGCGGCGGCGTGGACGTGGAGGCGTGGGGCATCCTCGATTTCCCTGGCGGTCGCAGGCTCATGCTCTCCTGCGGGTTCCGCCGTGTCCATGACACCTTCACCCGGCTGCAAGGGACGGAGGGGCAGATCCATCTCACCAACCCGTTCCATCCGGGCCCCGCGGACACCTATGAGGTTTTCGCTCGCGGAGCCCGGGCAGGCACCCGTCAGGCGGCCGGCGGCGAACCCTCATACACGGCGGCGATCCGGCACATCAACGCCGCCCTCAAGGGCGAGGAGGAGCCGCGGATGCTTGCCGTTGATACCTCGCTCGGCACCGCCCGCGCGCTTCGCGACATGCTCGCACGCGTCACGGCCGCGCGGGTATGACGTCGGCGAGGCCGGCCAGGGCCAGCTATGGCGGCCCTGGTCAAATGGATAGGTGACGTGCAGATCGACCGGGCATGCCCCGGGCAGGTATATGGTCTGCCGCAGAATGGAGGTCTTGCATGCCGATCGCGACAGTCAGTCCAGTGACAGGTGAGACACTGCAGGAATTCAAGGAACTCGACCACGCCGAGGTCGATGCCCGGATCGCGCTCGCCCGCGAAACCTTCCTGAATCATCGGCTGACCTCGTTCGCCGACCGTGCCCGCTGGCTGCGGAAGAGCGCGGACCTGCTCGACGCCGAACTCGACGACGTGGGCAAGCTGATGACTACCGAGATGGGAAAGCCGCTGGCGCAGGCCAGGGCCGAGGCCGCCAAGTGTGCCAAGGCGATGCGGTTCTATGCTGAGCACGCGGAGGCATTCCTCGCCGACGAGCCGGCTGACGCACAGGCCGTGGGTGCCCGCCGCGCCTACGCGCGCTATCAGCCTCTTGGCGTCGTGCTCGCGGTGATGCCATGGAACTTCCCGCTCTGGCAGGTGGTGAGATTCGCTGCGCCCGCCTTGATGGCAGGGAACGTCGGGCTGCTGAAGCACGCGTCGAACGTGCCGCAGACCGCGCTCTACCTTGAGGACGTGCTGCGGCGCGGCGGCTTCGCCGATGGCTGCTTCCAGACGTTGCTGATCGGGTCGGGCGCGGTCGACGGAGTGCTGAGGGATCCTCGCGTCGCGGCCGCGACGCTGACGGGCAGTGAGCCTGCTGGCCGCTCCGTCGCGCGGGTCGCCGGCGGCGAGATCAAGAAGGTCGTGCTCGAGCTTGGTGGCAGCGACCCTTATGTGGTCATGCCGTCCGCCGATCTGAACCGGGCCGCCGAAGTCGCGGTCACCGCGCGAGTGCAGAACAACGGGCAATCGTGCATCGCCGCGAAACGTTTCATCATCCATGACGCCGCCTACGACGCCTTCGCCGAGCGGTTCGTCACGCGGATGCGGCACCTGTCCACCGGTGACCCGACGGACCCGGGCACCGATGTCGGGCCGCTCGCCACGAAACAGGGCCGCGAAGATGTCGCCGAACTCGTGGACGACGCGGTCAGTAAGGGCGCGGAGGTGCTGTGCGGCGGCAACAAGATGGATGGACCCGGATGGTTCTACCCGCCGACCGTCATCGCCGGCCTGACGCCGCAGATGCGCATGTATGCCGAGGAGGTGTTCGGCCCGGTTGCGGCGCTTTTCCGGGTGCCGGACATAGCCGCCGCGATCGACCTGGCCAATGCCACGACGTTCGGGCTCGGCTCGAACGCCTGGACCACGGATCCGGGCGAGAGGGAGCGTTTCATCCGCGACCTTGAAGCTGGCGCGGTGTTCATCAACGGCATGACCACGTCATACTCAGAGTTGCCGTTCGGCGGTATCAAGAACTCTGGCTACGGGCGAGAGCTTTCCGCGCACGGAATAAGGGAGTTCTGCAATATCAAGACCGTCTGGATCGGCGGCTGACAGACCGGCCGCGACCGGCGATCACGCCGAACGCCGCTCGCGTGCTGGCGTCTCGTGTGCCAGCTTCCGCCCTCCGTGTCAGTTTTGCAGCGGCGGCGCGGCGGCACGTGCGAGCGAATCCCCGCCCGCCGGGCTCGCGTGCGTGATCGACGCGGGCGTGCCCACCGCGCGCACGAGCAGGAAGGCAGCGTCATCGTCGAGCGGTGCACCGACATGACGCAACACGTCGTCGCGCAGCCGTTCGAGGAGATCGGGCGGCTCATCGTCACCTGCGGCGGTCGTCAGCGCCACCAGCCGCTGCGCGAGCGGGTAGAACTCTCGCCGCGAGTCTCTCGCTTCGGTAACGCCGTCGGTGTAAAGCAGCAACTGGTCGCCAGGGTTGAACGGCAGCTTGCGGCCGGCGCCCGAGCAGTCGCCCAGCGACATGAGGCCGAGCGGCGGCGCGGGCATCGGTACGTCGGCGATGCTCACCTGGCGGCGCGGCTGCTCACCGGGTCCGCCGGGAGTCAGCAGGATGGGCGGCGGGTGACCGCAGTTGTAGAGGGTCGCCTCGCTGACGTCGGGATCTATCTCGACCAAGACCGCGGTGACGAACTCCTCGTGCGTTTCCTCGCGGCGGGAGAGGCTCGCGTCCAGCCTGCGGGCCACCTCGGCGAGTGTGTAGACGTCGTGCGCCGCTTCGCGGAAGACGCCAAGGACGTCAGCCGCGACTTCCACCGCGCTGAGCCCCTTGCCGCGGACATCGCCCATGATCAGCCGGATCCCGTACGGCGTGCGTGCCACCTCGTAAAGATCGCCGCCGACCCGCGCCTCGGCCGTCGCCGCCAGGTACACGACGCCGAGCTCCAGTGGCCCCACCCGGCTGGGCAGCGGCCGGAGCAGCGCCCGCTGCGCGACCTCCGCCACCGTCGTGACCTCGGCTAGCTTCTGGTTCCGCCGCGAACTGAGCACGGCGCCGACGGCGCTGACTGCGGTCACCGCGACCACGGCGATCACGGTGGTGACAGCCAGCGACGGCGTCGCGCCGAAGGTGCGCGTGGCAACCGCCACCGCGGCGGCAAGGCTGATCCCGCCATAGATCAGCGGCCGCCTGGCCTTAGTTGTGCCGATACCGGCGAGCGCTGGCGGAACCGCGAGCAGTGGCTCGAGGAACGGCGGCTGACGCGAGGCATGTCCGGCGCAGAACGCCACGACCACCGCGATGAGCGGTACCGCGCACAGCAGGTACCAGAGGCCGGGCCACGGATCCCGCCGCCCCGGCGATTGATCGCCGCGCCCGCGCTCCAACGCCAAACACCTGCCTCCTGCGTCCCCGGTTCGCCTGTACCTCCAGCCCCATGGGTTTAACGGCTGATTGAACGAACTTGTGCCCGGGCACGCTTAGCTAGATAAGTCCCGATCGTCCCACGACGGCCAGCGGCGTCGCGAGCCTGCGACAAGTTTCCACGGGTCGGCACCGACAGTCTCGCTGGCTCGGTACGGACGATTCCCAGGCCAGCACCGGAAGTTCCCGGCTCGGCAGGGCGATCCCCCAGGCCGGCACCGAAGGTCTTCCCAGCTCGGCAGGGACGATTCCCAGGCCGGCACCGGAAGTTCCCAGCTCGGCAGGGCGATCCCCCAGGCCGGCACCGAGAGTTTTCCCAGCTCGGCAGGGACGATCGCCCAAGCTGGTACGGAAAGGCCGCCGCTCGGCGGCGGTCAGCAGCCTGCGCGCGTCGCCATGGCGGGTGAGCCCCCAAGCAGCGTTGGCTATCCTCGCTGTCCCGCTACGGCACAGGCTCGGCTGGAGCACCGGCGGCAGGCGGCGCGCCAGCTGCCGCCGGGGCAGCGGCCGGGGCGGGCTCAAGCCGGGACGAGACCACATAGGCCACCACGACCGCGACGATCACGAGCGGCATGACTGCGAGTCCGTCAGAAAGCAGCAGCAATGTAGCCAGCAGAACAGAGGTCATCGGCAGCTTCAGCATCCCGGCGCACATCGCCCCGATGCCCATCGCCACACCCGCCACGAGCGGCAGCCCGGGCAGGTGCGACAACGCGATCCCGCCCGCCGCGCCAAGAAATAGCGAAGGGAACACGGGCCCGCCGCGGAAACTGCTGAGCGACCCGCCGTAGGCCAGCCCCTTGCAGGCGAGCAGCAGTATCAGTGCGCCCACGGTGTAACTGGAGGCGTTGGTGATAAGCGGGCCCACCGCCGATTGCCCGGAGAAGAGTACCTCCGATGCGCTCTTGCCTGTGGCTTCCGCGAACGCGATCGCGAGTCCCGCGATGGCCAGGCCCACGACCGGCATGAGCAGCACCATCCGCCGCTCTATATGAGGCCGCAGGAACAACGCGAGCCGGTGAATGCCGACCGCGAGGAAGGCGGCCGCCACGCCGATGACGAGTGCCCAGCCGAATTCGGCCGTATCGGGCCGGGTGAACTTGGGCAGGTTGGGAATCGCCAGTGAGAACGTTCCCCACCCCGTCCAGGCGTTCAGGCCGATGAAAACCAGCGAGCCGACGCCGGCCGCGAGCAGGCCAGGCAGCAACACCAACTCCATTGTCGCGCCGCCCAGCCCGGTTGCCTCCATCAGCAGGAACGCTCCCAGAATGGGTGACCCGAAGAGCGTGCTGATGGCGGCAAAGCTCCCCGCCCCACCTATCACCGCCGCCGTCCTCGGCGGCGCATCGCGTTTGGCGAGGCGCACCGCCAGCACGCCGAGCCCGCCGCCGATCGCGATCAGCGGCGCCTCAGGTCCGAGCACCACGCCAAGGCTCAGCGTCGCCAGGGCGGCGAGCACCACTCCGGGTAGCTCGATCGGCGTGGGTGCGCCGCCGCCCGCCTTGAAGCCATCGGCGGGTGAGTGGCCCCCGGTGCCTGGCAGGTATTTGATGGCGAGCGCCACCAGCACGCCGGCCACGCCAAGAAGCGGAAGTGGCCACCAGGGCGGACTCCCATGGAAGCCCAGTTCTTTGGGGAGGTCGGTGAACAGCCACGTCTGAAGGACGCCGACCAGCTTAAGGAAGCCATACGCCACTGCAGACACCGGTACCCCGATGATCGCGGCGAGGACTAGCAGCGCCACGTAACCACGGCTGCGCAACAGCGCGTAGGGATCGGGCGGACTCGTCACAGGCGCTCACCGGCGCCAGGGGACCGCTGGGCATGAGGGGCCCAGGTGGCAAGCAGGCGAAGCAGGTTCAAGTTTCCTCCCTGCCCCGGCCCGGACTGCGGTGCAAGGTTGGGCGGCCAAGAAGAATCGTCGTGCGGCCAGCGCGAATACGCCTCACCTGATGCGGGTGATAGCCGTGCGCCGTACTGTTGTGCATGCCTGCAGGCGGGCCGCCACAGGGCGCCCGGCCGGGCTGGGTAAGCGACATCACCGGGACGGTGCGGAACGGGCGATCATGGGCGGTGGCGCGATGCGCCAATGGGTGAAAATGCCAAGGCACGTGATACGAGACTTGGTCCTGCCGGGCATGTGGAAGCCAACGGCGGCGCGTGCCTGATCACCTGCCGCGGCGGGAGCCAGCAAGGGAGCCAGCTCGCCCGGTGGGCACCGGCCGAGATCACCTGCTGCCGGTGACACACAATGGGCCATCAGGTGTCGTAGCTGACCCACAGTGGGCCATCGTGCGCGAGCCGCAGGACCGCGACGGCTGACCCACAGTGGGCCATCGTGTGCCAGCCGCAGGACCGCGACGGCGATGCCCTGGCGCTTCACCCGGTAGAGATGATTGCGAACCCATGGGGCTGCCGCAGCATCGGAGCCGAGGGAAGACGATCTCCATCTCGACGCCGGCCGGCGGGCGAGCCGCCACGGTCGCCCAGCGTTGGCGGCGAAACGGCTGTCAAGTCGAGCGATCGCTTCTTTGCGCCCTGGCCCCTCGTGGTGGTCTGCGACAGCCCCCTGCCGGTTCGTTACCGGTGGAATTGGTAATGCGGGGCGGATTCGCCGCCCGTTGCCACTAGGAAATGAGCGAGATGGCAGAGGCAAGGGCGACGGCGAGTCCGGCCGGAACGACGCCCGGCCCGGCACGGGCCGGGCTGGTGCTTATCTCGCTGATCCTGGTCGCGGCGGTCGCCAACATGAACCTTGCCGTGGCTAACGTGGCGCTTCCGTCTATCGGCAGGGCGTTCGACGCCGGGCAGACGGCGCTCGACCTGATCGCGGTCGGCTACTCGTTCGGCCTGGCCGCATCGGTGATTTACCTTGGTGCGCTTGGCGACCGCTACGGACGCAAGATGATGCTTGTCCTCGGCATGTTGCTATCTGTCCCCGCGTGCCTGCTTGCTGCCTTCGCGCCGTCGGACGGCGTTCTGCTCCTGGCCCGTGTGTTCGGCGGCCTGGCGGCAGGCATGTCCTATCCGACCACGCTGGCACTCATCACCGCCATGTGGTCGGGACCGGCGCGAACCCGGTCGATCGCGCTATGGTCCGGCGTCGGCGGCGCTATGTCCGCGGTCAGCCCGACTATCGCGGGCTGGTTGTTGCAGCACTTCTGGTGGGGTTCGGTCTTCGTGGCCACCTTGCCGCTGGCCGTCACGGCCCTGTTGATGGCGATCGCGTTCGTACCGAGCCACGTCAACGAGACCGCTGATCCGGTGGACAACCTCGGCGGCGTCCTATCCGTGTGCCTCGTCGCGGCGCTGGTGCTAGCCATCAATATCGCCGCCGTACCGGACAAGGGCGTGTTGGCCCTGGGCCTGTCGGTGATCGCGCTTGCCGCCGGGATCGCTTTCTACCTGCGGCAGCGCCGTGCTAGATGGCCACTGTACGACCTGCACATCGCCGGGCGCCGCGTATTCTGGGTCGCAGCATGCGCGGGGATCATCGTGTTCGGTTCTCTCATGGCCGCTATCTTCATTGGCCAGCAGTTCGTCCAGAACGTTCTTGGTGATTCGACGCTTGAGGCGGGTCTCGCTATCTTGCCGGCCGCCGCGCTCATGGTGCTTGTCGCGCCCTTTTCCGCCAAGCTGATCATTTCACGGGGTTCCAGGTTCACGCTGCTTACCGGCTACGTCTTCTGCCTCCTTGGCTTCCTCACGATGCTGTTTGTCTGGCGGGAGGGAAGCCCGTTCTGGCAGGTGGGCCTCGGCTACGGGTTCATCGGGATCGGGGTCGGATTCGCGGGCACACCGGCCTCGCACTCGCTCACCGGGTCGGTGCCCGTTCACCGGGCCGGCATGGCCTCAGGCACCGCCGACCTGCAGCGTGATCTTGGGGGCGCGATCATGCAGTCGATTCTCGGTGCGCTGCTCACGGCCGGATATGCGGCAGCGTTCGCGACCGCGATCGGCGCGGCGCCGAATGGCAAGCAGGTCAGCACCAGTGTCCAGAACCAGCTTACGAAGTCGTTCTCGAGCGCGGCCGAAGTCGCCAGGCAATACCCGCAATACGCCGGCCAGATCATAGCCGCGGCCAAGTCGTCGTTCCTGACCGGCGCCAACTGGGCATATGCGGCGGGGATCGTCGCGATCTTGCTCGGCTCGGCGCTTGTCTTCTTCCTGTTCCCCAAGCAGCACCAGGAGGAGGAACTGCTCGCCCGCTACCACGCCGAGGACGTAGGAAGGCTTGCCGCGGCCAGGCCGGGCATCGCCAAGCACCCGCGTGAGCCCGGGAGCGTCCTGTGACCGGGTAATTCTTTGACGCTGCTTGCCAGGCTCATGCGTGAGCTGGCCATCGCCACACCGCCGCGGCGGACCCGCAGGCACAGGCGGGAACCGGCCGGCCGCCGCACCGACCTGCGCACCACGTTGCGCAGGGCGCGGCGAACCGGCGGTGAGCCGTTCCGGCTTGCCCACGGCGTGCCACGGACCCGGCCGCGGCGGCTGGTGGTGCTGTGCGACATCTCCGGCTCGATGGAGCCGTATGCGAGGGCGATGCTCCAGTTGCTCTACTGCGCCACGGGAGGGGCCCGCGCCGGGGTATTCACGTTCGCCACCCGGCTGACCCGGCTGACCCGGCTGACGCAGGCCCTACCTGCGTGATCCGTTTCCGCTTTCAGCTGCCCGCGGATAGCGCAGCCGGGTTAACCCAGGGTTAACCCGGGAAGGGATCATGAACGCGGCCGGCCAGATAGCGCACCCACGGCCACGCCGTGCTCTACCGCGGTGCTGGCGATGCGGGCCCGGGGCACGCGTGCGACGAGTACGTCAGCGACGGAACGACGGGGCGTAACCCGGGCATGTGAGGCGTAGCCGACGCGAAGAAGCACCTGAGGCGACGCGCCGTCCGCGATCTCGGCCTGGATCCTGCTGCGCGGCCCTGGAAGCTCGAGTGGCTGGGTGTGATACGCGGCGCTGACGTCGGATGCGGCCGCATGGAGCAATAGCCGCTGTAGCGCGCGCCCAGCTAGCAGCCAGTCGAGCCGCCGGTCGCCGCGAGTGGTCAGCAGTACGGTGGTGCCGAAGGCATGAGCCGGCAGCTGAAGTGCTGGATCGGCTACGGGCGCCCGCCCGTGGTCGAATACGAAACCACGGTCGGCGAAAGCCACGGCCTGGGGCTGGCGGCCGTGGACGGGCACGCCGTCACGCCTGCCATTGCGGGCCGGCGCCGCCCAGCGGGCGAGTTCGTCGGCGGCCGCGGGGTCGGCGCACTGAGCCTCCTCTGCGCCGCGGATCAGTTCGGCGAGCAGACGGCGCTGCTCACCGTTACCGATGATCGCCAGGCCCGCGTGTTCCGCAACCGCGGCCGCGGTAAGCTCGGCCATCAGCATTGGCGGCAGTGGCCGCCCGGCGAATGCCCCGCAGTGGGTATGCCGCTGCGATATCGCGTGGAACAGCAATTCCTCTTCCCGATCCGGCCGGCGGCAGCGTCCCCAGTGAACCTGTGCGAGCAGGCCAGGCTGGTGCGGATCGGGCAGCATCCGGACATCGGCTGCGAAGCCCAGGTGCCGCATGGCCAGGTACAAATTGAACAGCGCGGCACCGCAGCTGATCACAAGCTCCCGGCCGCCCGGATCGGTACGCGGCAGATTACGGGAGAAGTCTGCGTACAAGCTGATGCCGTCGTTCCTGCTGACGAAGTACCACGGCTGAGTGTTGTGCACTGACGGCGCCGTAATGGCCGCGCGGACGGCGAACCTGTGGCCGAGATCGCGACGACGGTCGGCTCTCACGTTCCTTGTGGACGTGCCCATTTCACCGGCCCTCCCTGTGCGTCACATAAACCACAGCACGGGTCTGCCGAGTCGAGCAGGGCCGAACGGCCTGTCATGCGGACCCGTTCGACCGGATTAAATCGGCTGGCGCGGCCGATTCCGCACTAGGTGCGCGGCTGGCTCCGCACTTCCCGCGCGGTCAAGCGCGCCGGCGTGCGGAGCCGCGTTGAGGTGGAATGGCAACGGTCACCTGGGTGATGGACGGCAACGGCGGACCGGGCCGGGTGGGCCATTGCCAGGCGTGCTATCCGCCAGCCCGGGGGCGGCCCTCGGAACCCCTGCCGCGGCCCGCCTGCTCGCGCCAGCGGGTCAAGTCAGAATCTTGGCCTTGCCCGCCTGGAACTCTGCCTCGCTGATGACGCCACGGTCGCGCAGGTCGGCGAGCTTGGCCAGTTCGTCGGCGCTGCTGGTACCTGCCGCATCTTTCACGTAAGCGCGCATCGCCTCGTCCTGTGCCCGGGCCTGACGGACCTGGCGTTCCTGCATGCTGCCACCCCGCACGATCAGGTAGACCAGCACGCCGAGGAAGGGCAGCACGATGATAAAGATGAGCCAAAGGGCCTTAGCCCATCCGCTGAGGTCGTGGCTGCGGAAGACGTCCATGATTATCCAGACCAGCAGGAAGATCCAGAGAATCCAGAGAAAAAACCACAGCATCGTCAAGAACGCGTCCAGCAATGGATACGACGACATTTGACTACCCTCCATGGACCAACGTACGTCCCTCGTGGGACATCCATTCCTGCCCGTCCAGTCTCACTGGATCATCACGGCTGCACGTCACCCTCTTCGGGTGAGTGCAGCGGCGAGGGGGATGTTCTGGCCGCGATCCACAGCCCCATCTTGATCTATGACATGCGGGCGGCCTGCCAAGGCCGGCCCGGGTTCGTGATCCGCCGTGGGCGGTGCGTGTCAGGGCGCGGACACTAGCAGGAGCGGGACGCTAGCGGTGCGGGCGACCGCGTCAGCGACGTGGCCCAGCTTGCCCGCGACGGCACCACCGTCACCGCGGCGGCCGAGGACTAGCAGGTCGAATCCGTGCTCGGCGGCATAATCGCAGAGGGTGTCCGGAATATGCTGATTCATGGCGAAATGTAGATTTATCCGGGCCTGGCAGGTGACAGCGAGCTCGATATTCAGCCGTCGAACGGCCCTTTCACCCGGTCCCTGGCAGCAATCTCGTTCGCCGATCGTTCCTGCGCAGTCTCCGCATGCCAGACGGGCTGCAGCACAGCGAGGGCGACCACGTGCCCCTCGTCGTCGCCGGCGATGGCCGCGGCCGCGGGCAGCGCTGCTGACGCGTCCCGTGACCCGTCCCAGCCCACGAGCAAGCGGCGGAACGGCTTGGCGGCAGACATCGGCCCTCCCCGTGAATGCCGGGAAATCCGCGGCCGTGATTTATGACACAGCCATCAGTGTCCCCCAGCTAGCACCCGCTCCCAAGCGGAGCGCTGCGCGGGCCGGGCGCTGCGCGGGCCGGGCGCTGCGCGGGCCGGGCGCTGCGCGGGCCGGGCGCTGCGCGGGCCGGGCGCTGCCAGCGCCTGGTGCCGTTGCTAGCTCAGCGCGGCCACAACGGCGATCATTGCCACGAGCGCGATGAGCATATACGCGAGGTAGGCGTCAAGGCGGCCAGATTGAAGCCGTTTGACTGCCCGGACCGCCAAGAGCACGGGGCGGACGGCGGGCCGGTACACGATTTCCTCTACCAGTTCGACGACGTCGGAGGTGTAACGCAGATGGGGAATGACGGGCGCGCCCGGCTCGCCGCCCGTGTCGGCGGGGACCTCGATCCTGTGCAGTTCGGCACGGGTGAGCAGGAAGCCGGCAAGCACCCTGCGGGTGGGATTGGTGTACCCGAACGCCGTGTACTGGTCGGCGCCTTCAACGCCCGCGCTCGCGGAGCGCCACGCGGGCACCCGCCGGATCCGCAGCAGCCGTGTTCCCGCCGCGAGCCAGGTGATCACAGCGACCGCAGTGAGGAGTGCGGGCATCACGATCCACAACCACGACGGCGACAGGATCGAGAACCCGCGGAACACCGGGCCGACCACCCAAGGCGAGGTCAGCGCGCCGGCGGTCACCGGCGCCCGGACCAGCGGAGCGAGGCCCGCACCGATCACCCGGATTTCGAGCGGTGTCAGCGCGGCGAGCGCCAGGCATGCCGCGGCGAGAACCGCGATCGCGGCCCTGCCGAGCCAGCCGTCGTCTGGCGTGCTGCTACGGCCGCCGTCAGCCTCGGCATGCCGGGAGCCCAGCCGGGTGTCATGCGGGTTACCAGCCTGGACGCCGGGCGGGTTACCGGGCGGGTTGCCTAGCGGGGGGCCCAGTACGACAAGCCCGACCAGCCTGACAAAGGTCACCCCGGCGAAACCTACGGTCAGCGCGACGGCGGCGCCGGCTACCGCGAGTACTAGCCGGAACCCAAGCCCGGGCACCCGGAACTGCTGCATCAGCGACTCAAGCAGGAACCATTCGGACACAAACCCCGCGGTCAGCGGCAGTCCGGCGAGCGTCAGCGCGCCGATGGCGAACCCGGTCCCGTTCCACGGGGCGCCCCGCGCCGCGCCACGCAGCGCGTCGAGGTCACCCGTCCCGGCGGCCGCCTGGATCTTGGTGCCGGTCGTGAACAGCAGCGACTTGCCCGCCGTATGAGCGGTCACCTGCAGGGTCGCGGCGAGCAACCCGGCCGCGACGAGACGCGGATCAGACCCGGTGGCCCCTATGAGTGCCACGCAGAAGCCCACCAAAATCAGTCCGGTGTTCTCCACGCTGGAATAGGCCATCACACGTGGCAGGCTGGCCTGCACTGCGGCGTGGGCGATGCCGAGGATCGCGGTGAATCCGGCAAGCACGAGCAGTGTCCCCGTCAGCCACCGCGGCGGCGGTCCGAGCAGCGCGAAGGTTCGCCACAGGCCGTAGAAACCCGCGTTCACCGCTACGCCCGCCATGATCGCACGGGCCTGGCCTGGCGCGGCAGCATAGCCGCGGGGGAGCCATGCCTGCACGGGGACCAGGCCCACCTTGATCGCGAATCCGAGCAGGAGCAGCGCGTAGGCGGTGGTGCGCGCCGGGCCCGGTGGGACGTGGGCGAAGCTGGCCAGGTTGAGTGAGCCAGAGCGGGCAGCGAGCAGCAGCAGGCCGGCCAGCAGCGAGACGCCGCTGATCTTGCCGAACACCAGCGTCAACAGCGCACCTGTCGGCCGGCCGCGCAGTCTCCGGTCGAATCCCGCGAGCAGGTAGAACGCGATCGTCAGGGACTCCCAGGCGAACAGCAGCACGAAGGCGCCCTGGGCGGTGACGACCACCGCGACCGAGACGAGGGTGAGCGCGCACGCCGCCCCCAGCCGTCCCTGCCTGACTGTGCACCCGCGACAGCGCCGTGGATCGCGTGGGCTATAGCACATGTGATCAGCGGCGCTGATGGATTGCCGCCCTCGGCCCGCCGCCACTAGCGACACCGGCACCGCCGCGCCGAACGCGATCAGCAGGAACAGCCCGGAGAGCCGGTCCGCGGTCAGGCTGACGCTGCCAAGGCTGGCCAGGTCGAGGCCGCCGGAGCCGGGTGAACTGGCGAGTACGAGCCGCGCGGTGTGCCCGGCGACCGCGCCGGCGCCTGCCACCGCCAGGCATGCCGATCCCGCCGCGGCGAGCAGATACGGGACTGCCGGCACGAGCGGGCCTCTCATGGACATCCACGCCCACCGCCCGCGGAAGAACTGGGGGGTGACCGAGGGTGCGGCGGAGGGTGGTGGCGCGGCGGGGGGTGGTAGTGCGGCAGAGGGTGGTGGTGCGGCAGAGGGTGCGGCAGAGGGTGGTGCGGCAGAGAGTGCGGCAGAGGGTGGTGGTGTGGCAGCCGGTGGCGGAGGGGCGGAGGGTTGCCGGGCGGTGGCGCCGAATCCGGGTATCACGCCAAGGATCGCGGCCGCGCACAGCAGCGCGAGGCCAGCGGCGAATACCAGGCTCACGGTCCGACCTCCGCGCCGCATAGCAGGCCGAAAGCGCCATCCAGACGGCGGGTGACGCATGCACCGCGAGGCCTCACCGTGCCACCGTCGTGCCTTCGGCGCCAGCAGTTACCCGGCCGAGCGCCAGCAGCAGCGCGTACAGCAGGCTGAACGGGCTTGGCGGCGAACCGGGCACCCAGACATCCACCGGAATCAGATCCCCGACGCCGCCGTACGTGGCAGCGCCACTGGATGCGGCGAGCAGCCCGCCGCTGATGGCATCGGTACCGGCGGCGATGACGAGCTTCGGCTCGGGCATCGCCGCATAGGTACGGCGAAGCGGTGCCACCATGCCGGCTGCGCCCGCACCCGTGACGAGCAGCACGTCCGCGTGCCGCGGGCTCGCGGTGAAAAAGATCCCGAGCCTGTGCACGTCGTAGACGGGGTTCAGGAGGGCGAGTACCTCCCACTCGTCGGCCCCGTCCGATCCGGCGTCCACATGCCTGACGTGCACGGATCGCCGCAAGGCGCGGGCGCGCTGTCGCAGGTCAGCACGTATCCGCGCCAGATTCTGCGGGGTCTCTGATGCCTGCGGCACCACCAGCCCGCCGCGGCTGAGGGACACCGGCCCTGGCCCTTCCGCCCAGCCGAACACGTCAGGACGCTCGGTCACACACTGGCCGCACTGGATGCACGCGCCCTGATCCAGCCGGACCCCCTCGTCTCCCCGGTGGCTGATCGCGCCGGCCGGGCACAGCCGCGCCAGGTCTCCCGCCGCTGCTGGCGACGGGTCGAGTATGCGGGCCGGGCCGCGCAGCCGTTCGGCATGGGAGTCGGGCCGATCCGGCCACCGGGTCGTGACCACACCTGCGCGTAGCCCGCGGAAAACCCACATTTGCGCCGCTCCCTTCTACCGTGCCGCACCGGCGACCGACAGGCCGAAGCTCGCCTCGATGAAAGGGAAGTCGGTGAGGATGTCACCGGCGAAGACCTCGTGCATCAGGACAAGGTTGTGGAACGACGCCGAACGCGGCCTGCAGCGTGTGATCCGTCCATCGGCGACGCGAACGTCGTAAAGTACCTCACCCTGCGGAGCTTCCGCCCAGCCGACCGCCCGGCCGCTGGCCGGCGTCGCAGGGCGCGGCGACGCCGCCGCCCGCGTCCGCTAGTTCGTCCGATGCCTGCCTGATGAGGTGGAAAGACTGGCTGACTTCTTGCACCCGGATCCGCAGCCTGGCCAGCGCATCGCCGGCTGAGTGCGGCTCGCCGGGCAGGATGCCGAGCGCGGTGTAGCCGTCATAGGGCCGGGCGAGCCGCGCGTCGTCAACATAGCCCGACGCCTTGCCAATCGGCCCGACCGCGCCGTGCTCGCGCGCACGGTCCGGCCGCAACGGGCCGGTCCGCCGCAGCCGGTCCAGGAAGGACGCGGTACTCATCAGCGCCGCGGTGTCGGCCGCGACGTCCCGCTCGAGCGGGCCGATCTCCGCGAATATGCCGGCCGGGCCTGCCAGCGGCGGGCGGCTGACTCCGCCGGGAACTACCACCCCACGGCCAAAACGGCTGCCGCAGAGGCGGCTGACAAGACGGAGCACCCGCTCCTTGTGCCGGCCGAACCGGGCAGTGGCGACCGCGAGTCCGGCCGCATCCGCCAGCCGGGTGGCCACGTCCAGGTGATTCGCGATGCGTTCGAGTTCGGCATGCAGGACACGGACGAGCCTGGCGCGCCAGGGCACCGTACAGCCGGAGATCCGCTCGATCGCGTGGCAGTAGGCGAGCGCATGGGCGACCGATGCGATCCCCTCGGCCCGCTCAGCCAGCAGCGTCCCATCGGCAGTGCCGAGCCCTTCGAAGCGTTTCTCGATGCCACGATGCTTGTAGAAGATCCGCATATTCAGGTGCGGGATATCCTCACCCGGCGTTTCGACGAGGTATTCGATGGACTCGACCACACCGGACCGCACCGGGCCGTGCGGGATGGTGAACAATCCCTTCCCTGTCACGTGCCTGGGCAGGGTGTGCTCGTCAGGTCCGGCAGCCGACAGGCGGTCAGCGCTGATCTGGCTGGCAGTGAGCGGCAGGATGAGCGGTTCGAGCCGAGGGTGACCCTCGGGCACCACGCCGAACAGGTCGTGCAGTTCGCGTTCGTACCAGAACGCCGCGCCGATGACCGGGCTCACGGCCGGGTAGGCTGCCGCGTCAGGTGGAAGCATGGCGTCGATGGTCTCGACATCGCTGCCGCCTGCCAGGTGCGCGGAGATCAGCACGCCGTCAGCCGCCACGGTGCCGAACAGGCCGGCGAACCGCTGGCCGGCGGCGACCCGGGAAGCCAGCGTGCTGCCGAGCGATGCCGCAGCGATCGTCGGTGCCGTCATGCCCGGCCGCCAAGTTCTGCGGCGCCGTGGGTAAGCAGCGCCACCAGGTGGCCAGGCGGGTCGACGCCAAGCACGACGAGAGCGGCGATGCCGGCCAGCACCGGAATCACCATCCAGGCACTCGGCTCGCCGCGCGGGATTGTTTCGGGCGCCGGGGTGAGCAGCATCCGGTTCGCTGCCACGGACAAGCCGAGGAACGCGACGGTCACGAGGACGACGAGCACCGCCGCGGCCGCATTGCGGGACGCGGCGAAGCCGCCCGCGACGATCTCGAACTCGCTGCGGAAGATCCCGAACGGCGGCATCGCGGCGAGCGCGAGCACGGCCATCAACAGCAGCGGCCCGCTCCAAGGGAGCACGTCGAGGCCGCCGCGGATCGTGGATACCTGTTTGGTGCCGTACTTGCGCACCAGCACTCCCGCGCCCATGAAGGCGTTGCCTTTGGCGGCCGCGTGCGCGAGCACGTGCAGCAGCACGCCGGCCAGCGCCACGGGTGCGCCGAAGCTCACCCCGATCGTCAGGATGCCCATGTGCTCGACGCTCGAGTACGCGAACAGGCGTTTGAGATCGCCCTGGTCGAGCAGGTAGAGCGCGGCGAGCAGCAGCGATGCGATACCGAAGACAAGCAGCACGGCCTGCGGGAACCGCGGCCCGAGCACAGCGGCGCTGACCTGGTAGTACCGCAGGATGGCGTAGAAGCTCACCGCGAGCAGGGACCCGGAAAGCAGCGCGGACACTGGTGTCGGGGCTTCCGAGTGGGCGTCGGGCAGCCAGGTGTGCACAGGGAACAGCCCGACCTTGGTGCCGTAACCGAGGACCGCGAGCACGAACGCGAGCCGCGTGGCGGCGTGCGGGACGTTCGCGCCGGCGCGCAGCAGAGGCATGATCGTCAGGTCGTAGGACGGGCCGAGCACACGTGCGCCTGCCGCGTACATGAAGACGGTGGCGAGCAGCGCGATGCCCAGGCCGGCGGAGGCGATCAGTACATACTTCCAGGCAGCCTCCACCGCACCGTCGGTGTCCTCGATCGCAATCAGCAGAGCCGAGATCACCGTGGTCACCTCGATCGCGATCCACAACAGCGCCAGGCTGCTCATCAGCGGCGCGGCGAGCATCGCCCAGGCGAACAGGTTCAGGCCGGCGTAGAAGCGGCGGGCGTAGCGGGTGAACTCCGGGGTGCGGGCGTCCTGCCGCAGGTAGCCGATGGAGTACGCGGCCACCGCCGCATAAAGGAAGCCGCTGGCGAGCAGGAACACCACGGATATGGCGTCGGCACGCAGGTAGTGCCCGACCGTCACGTCGCGCTCTGCCGCCGCTGGCATGAGCGCGATCGCCGCCGCGAAGCTCAGGGCACCGGTAGCGGTGGTCAGCGCCTGGCAAGCGCCGATCGGCAGCCGCAGCGCGGCGAATCCGGTGATGAGCGGCGCGACGAGCAGGAACAGGATGGCCAGGCTCGAGGTGGTCGCCGCGCCTGCCGCGCCTGCCGCGCCTGCCGCGCCTGCTATGTGTCCTATGGTCACGGCTCACCCTCGCAGACTGGTCAGCCCGGCAGTGGACAGCGACTCCGCGCGGCCGTGATGGAACCGGATCAGCACGCCGAAGACGACGACCGCGACCAGCAGGTCGAACAGGAACGCGACGGCGAGGATCAACGGCATCTGGGCCGCCACCACGAGGGCCGCGAGCGAGACTCCGTTCTCCAGCGAGAAGAACCCGGCCGACTGCGAGACCACGTCACGGCGGACGATCATCAGCACGAACGCGACGAGCACGACGGCGACCGCGAGGCCGAGCGCGGCCGCGGGCAGCGCCGGGCTCTGGATGCCGAGCGTGCCCACTGCGAAGAAGCCGAAGGCGGCGACCGCGATGGCCACGAGTACGGTGCTCGCCAGGCTCAGCGCGCCGCTGCCGGCGATCTCGTCCTGGGTGCCGCGCAGCAGCCTGCGCAGCACCGCGGGCACCGCGATGACCTTCAGCGCCGCGGAAAGCGCCGCGAGCACGTATAGCTCGGGCAGGTGCCGCGCCGCCGCCACGATGACGGCGAGCGCGGAGACCGCGGCCGACTGCGCGGCGTAGAGCCGGACCTGGTCGCGCAGCAGTGCCTGCCTGAGCATGCCGAACTCGAGCAGCAGGACGACGACCGCGACAAGGTTCGCGGCGCCGGTGAACACGCTCGGCGGGCCGTGGGCGACGGGGCCCAGGTGGGCGGCAATCATCAGCCACCTCCCAGGTAGAGGGTGAATACGCCGAGCACCGCGAGCAGGAATGCCCCAGCCGCAAACTCGGTGATCTTGAACAGGCGCAGCTTGGCGAACGAGTTGTCGATGACGGCGATCACAACGCCGATCCCCGCCGCCTTGGCGAGCAGCGCCACGACCGCCAGCGCGACGTCGGGTGCCCGCGTCGTCGCGGCCAGCCCCCAGGGGGCGATGAAGACGTTGGCCAGGATGGTGAACAGGATCAGCTGCTTCATCGCCGAGCCAAGCTTGAGCAACGCGAAATAGGGGCCGGAGTGCTCGAAGGGCCTGGCCTCCTCGATCATTCCGAACTCGTTGGTCCCGGTGTGCGTCTCCACCGGAATCCGGCCGGTCTCGGACAGGATGACCATGAAGAGAGCGGCGGCGGCGAGCAGATGCGCCGGCCTGATGATCTGGCTGGCCGACGAGCGGACCGTCGCGGCCAGCGCGTACGGCAGGTCGGTGCCGGTCACCAGCGCCACCGTGAACACGACGAAGAGCACCACGGGCTCGGTGATCGCCCCGAAGGTCTTGGCCCGGCTCGATCCCATCTGCGCGTACGGGCTGCCGGTCTCCAGGGCCGCGACCGCCACGACGAAACTTGCCAGCGACAGGATGAACCCGCCGCCGAGAATGTCGCCCATGTAGCCGAGTGGCAGCGGATAACTGGTCAGCACCGGGATCAGCAGGGGCACGGTGAGGTAGCAGGTGACCGCGACAAGTGGTGCGGCGAGGAAGAACCAGCTGGCGCCCTCGGGAGCGAGCGCTTCCTTGCGGCACAGTTTTGCCAGGTCAAAGTACGGCTGGCAGATCCGCGGGCCGCGCCGCTCCTGCAGCCGCGCCTCGACCTTGGCGATGACGCCGGACACGCCAGGGGCCGCGCATGCGACCGTCAGGACCTGGAGTGCCTGAATGGCCGGGATGGGCAGGTCCGCGCTCATTGGCCGGCTCCGGGCGGCGTCACACGGCGGGCAGGCCGGCCGCGATGATCGCCGGGTGGCCCGGGCGCATGGATAACCAACGGTGGCCTCCTTCCAGCAGCCGGTGTGAACCGGCCAGGTGGTAGAGGCCATCAGCGGGATCGGGGATAGCCCGCGGTTGTGGCGAGCCTCATCGCCAGGGGCACAGTCTGCCTGCCAGCGCGCCTTCCACGCAACTGGTGGCGGGAATGATCACGGCCGGCGGACATCGATCTCGCCGGCCGCGTAATGGCGAATCGGGTCAGCGGAGGGTCAGGTAGGCGAGACTGCCGAGGCCGGCGAGTACGCAGTAGACGGCGAACGGGGTAAGCGTCTTGGTGGGGTCCGACAGGTAGCGGACGAGGAACCGGACGGCTAGGTAGGCGCCGGCGAACGCGAGCAGGCTGCCGACCAGGATCTGGCCGTGAATGCCGTGGCCGAGCGGCCCCGTTAGGTCCGGGATCTTGATCGCGCCCGCAGCGAGAATCACCGGTGCGGACAGCAGGAAAGAGAACCGCGCCGCGTCCCGCCTGGACAGCCCGCGGAACATGCCGCCGACCATCACGATTCCGTCGCGGCTGATGCCGGGCAGCAGCGCGAGGATCTGCAGTGAGCCGATCCCGATGGCACGGCTGAACCCGATGCGCGCCAGCCGCCTGTCGGCCTGTACCGCGGCGGCCGCTTCCTGCTGCCGCAACCCGCGCTGGCCGGAATCATGCCTGGATGACTGGCGCCCGGCCGCGACGGTGGCCATCTCGCGTTCCTGCGCCACCTCCCGCTCCGCGAGGATCTGGCCGGGCCGCGCGGCGGCGCGCCGGCGCATCCGCTCACCGGCGAACAGGATGAACCCGTTGACGGTGAGGAAGATCGCGGTCAGGATCGGTTTGCTGAACACGACACGGAACAGATGCTCGAGCCACAGGCCGGCGAGGCCGACGGGGATCGTAGCTAAGATGATCATCCAGGCCAGGCGCTGGTCGGGCGTTTCCACTCGCCGGTCGCGGATCGAGCTGAGGAAACCGCCGATAATCCGGACCCAGTCCCGCCAGAAGTAGAGGATCATCGCGGCAGCGGTGGCGACGTGCAAACCCACGATGAAGGCCAGGTACGGCGATTCGGATGCTGACATGTTCAGGTCGCGTGCCCACTGACCGCCGATCAGCGCGGGGATCAGCACGCTGTGGCCCAGGCTTGAGATGGGAAAGAGCTCGGACACTCCCTGCACAAGGCCAACCACAATGGCCTCGGGATAGGTCAGGACGGGCATCGGCAGGCCTTCCGCTCGACCGCGGGAAGCGGGCACGGTGAATGGGACGACGCGGCACCGCACCGGGCCGGCCACGGTGGTTCCGGTCGTTCAGCTTAAGTTACTACAACTTGTGGACGTTGGTCGCACGCCTATACGGCGGATGGCCACATGTGCCCTCCGCACGCCGCGCAGTCGCCGCCCTCGTCGGACAGTTCGCCACATTCCCTGCACGCGAATACCGGTTCGATGGTCATTCGCCTTTCCCCCCGGCCAGCGCAATTAGTAGTCGCACTGTCACACTCTGTCAGAAAGGAAGGTATCGCGCACGTCATGTCATTCAGCCCGTGCTTTGCCGCCGCCGATTCTGGCAACCTTGTGGGGTAGGGAGGAGCCCACATGGCCGCGGCGCCAGATCATGGTACGAGCCGGTCCAGTCGGCGCCTAGCTGGGGAGCTTGAAGGCGAGGTGCTCGCCGCTCTGTGGGCGGCGGGCCGGCCGCTCGTCCCGGCCGAAGTGCACGCGGAATTGGGCAACGGCCTCGCCTATAGCACGGTGACAACCATCCTGCACCGGCTGCACCGCAAGGGCCTGGTCACCCGCCGGTCGGCCGGCCGCGGCAACGCCTACAGCCCGGCGCAGGACGAGGCCACCCACACCGCGCAGGCAATGCACGCCCTGCTGCGGGAAGGGCGTGATCACGCCGCCGTGCTCGCCAGGTTTCTGACCGGCCTGTCGCCGGACGATGAGCGCCTGCTCCACCAGTTGCTGCGGGACGCGGAAGAAAGCTGACGGCGGCCTGGCGCCTGGCCAGGGCTTCAGGCGGGCGTGCCACACGCTGGCTCGAGCCTGACGCGCCCTGACCACCGCGATCAGCTGCGCTACGGGGCACGGCCCGACACTTGACTGCTGGGCTTCCTCCTGCCACCACTCGCCCGGACCAGTTTGTTCAGGATTGCGCAACTTGGCAAGTCTGAGATCCTCTACTTTCTCATCCAGCAGTGAGCGGGCCGCTACAGTCCGCCGGGGGATCCGGGGGGTCGTCCCCCCAGGGCGATACATCCTTAACGGCTCGCGTGGGGTGCCACGGCCCTTTGTGCCGCGATCACCAGCGGTCGTGCACCTGCGGCCGGATCAGCTCGTCGTATACCGCACGGACGGTGTCGTGCGCCTGGGGGGACAGCGGCGCGAGGTCGGCCGCGGCGGCGTTGGCCTGCGCCTGCTGCGGGTTGCGCGCGCCGGGGATCACGACGCTGACGCCCGGCTGGTCGATGATCCAGCGCAGCGCGAACTGGGCCATTGCCGCCCCGGCGGGCACCAGCGGCGCCAGCCGCCTGACGGCTTCGAGCCCGGTGGCGAAGTCCACGCCCGAGAAGGTCTCCCCGACGTCGAAGGCCTCGCCGCTGCGGTTGTAATTACGGTGGTCATCGGCGTTGAACTGAGTGGTCTCGTCGTATTTACCTGAAAGTAGGCCGCTGGCCAGCGGCACCCTGGCGACGATGCCGACCCCGGCGCGCTGCGCTTGCGGCAGGACCTCGGTCACCGGCTTGAGCCTGAACGCGTTGAGGATGATCTGCACGCTCGCCATGCCGGGCCGTGCGATGGCTGTCACGGCTTGCGCGCAGGTCTCCACGCTGACGCCGTAGGCGGCGATCGCGCGATCGGCGACGAGCGTGTCGAGTGCGTCGTAGACCGCGTCCGACGAGTAGACGGCCGGCGGCGGGCAGTGCAACTGCACCAGGTCGAGGCTGTCGACGCCGAGGTTGGCGCGTGACCGGTCCGTCCAGGCGCGGAAGTTGTCCAGTGTGTAGAGTGCGGGATCGAGTGCCACCCGCCGGCCCATCTTCGTCGCCACGGTCAGGCCCGCGGCCGGCCTGTCGGCGAGCAGCCGGCCGATGGCGCGCTCGCTGCGGCCGTCGCCGTACACGTCGGCGGTGTCGATGAAGGTGACACCGGCGTCCACGGCGGCGAGCAGGGTGGCACGCGCGCTGTCGTCGCTAACCTCACCCCAGTCGGCGCCGAGCTGCCAAGCGCCGAGACCGATCACTCCGATTTTGCGGCCGGTCCGCCCGAGTACGCGTTCTTCCATGCCTGTGACCCTAACGTCATGGTGATCAGATACCGCATGGCTCGCCCCTGGTTTGGTCCAGGCACGTGCTAAGCGGGCGGGTCGCCCGGCGGTCCGGGTGGTTGCCCTTCCGGAAGGCGCTCCGCCGGGCGCCCCGCCCCGGCCGCCTGCCCGGCATGATCCGCCAGGAACCAGGCAGGGGCCCGCCAGTCACGTTCGGGCCCGCTCCAAAGCGCGCACATTCGGGCCCGTTACCCCGCAGCGCGGCGATCATGCTGACGCAGGGACTATTAGGGTGGGATTTGGGGGCGCGTGCGTGCGCGGCGGCGAAGGCCGGATGGAGAGTGCGGATGACAGGTAACGCGGCCGAACTGGACGTCGACCCGCGCTGGCTGCATGCCAAACCAGGTCTCAAGTGGCGGTCGGTCGGGCCCGACGGGCTCGCGGCCTGGGTGGCCGACATGGACTTTCCGCCGCCCCGGGCGGTACGCGAGGCGCTCGCCGCCCTGGTGGCGGGCGGTGATCTCGGTTACCCCCAGTGGCTGCATAAGGCCGTGCCGCTGCGTGAGGCCTTCGCCGCCCGCATGGCCGGGCGCTTCGGCTGGTCGGTGGATCCGTCCGAGGTGCGCGAGTTCAGCGACATCATCCAGGGACTGCAGGCCGTGCTGCACGTCGCGACGGCGCCGGGCGACCCTGTCGCCATGCATCTGCCCGCGTACCGCCCGTTTCTCGAGACGCTCGCGGTGATGAACCGCCCCCTCGTTGAGATCCCAATGGAGCATTCCGCATCCGGCTGGGGGTTCGATCCGGAGCGGTTCGCACGCGACGCCGCGGCGAGCGGCGCCCGGGCGATGATCCTGGTCAACCCGCACAACCCGACAGGCCGCTCGTTCGACAGGCAGGAACTGGATTCGATGGCGGCGGTCGCGGCAACGCATGACCTGCTGGTTATCTCTGACGAGGTGCACGCGGACCTGACCTACCCGGCGCACGAGCACATACCGTTCGCGTCGACTTCGGCGGCGGCGGCCGCGCGCACGGTCACCCTCACCTCCGCTACCAAGGCGTTCAACCTGGCGGGCATCAGGTGTGCGGTAGCTCATGTGGGGTCGCCTGCCGTCCGCGGTGCGTTCGCGGCACTGCCGCCCGAGTTGTTCGGTGTCGCGAACGTGCCAGGGGTGACAGCGACCCTGGCCGCGTGGCGCGACGGTGGGTCATGGTTGTCGGCCGTGCTCGACCGGCTGGAGGAGAACCGCCGGATGATCGACAAGATGCTCCGGCCGCTGGGTATCGGCTATGTCCCCCCAGACGCGACCTATCTTGCCTGGCTGGACTGCCGTCATCTTGGCCTGGACGGCGATCCTGCGGCATTCTTCCTGGACCGGGCGAACGTCAGGCTGAGTCCGGGTTCTGACTTCGTGGAGTTCCGCGGTGTCCTGGCGGCCCGCCCGGAGCCCAGTGATCACGGCGCGCCGCGAACGCACGTCAGCCAGGCTGGCGGGGGCGGCTTCGTGCGGCTCAACTTCGCCACCTCGGGCGCGGTCCTCACCGAGATCTGCGACCGGATGGGCGCGGCCCTGAGCAACGGCTGCCCCGGATGAGAGGATCGCGCCATGGTGGCGACGGAGGTCTATCTGGAGTCGGGGAAGAAGCGCGTTTTCGCCTGCGCGTTCGACTGGCCTGGCTGGTGCCGCAGCGGCAGGAGTGAGGAAGCCGCGCTCGAGACGCTGGCGGCGTACGTCCCCAGGTACGCATCCGTGGTAGCGCTCGCCGACTCTGACGCGGCCGGTTTCGCGGCCAGCGCAGGTGACGCCTTCGAGGCAGCACATACCTTCGAGGCAGCACATGCCTTCGAAGTAGCAGCACATGCCTTCGAAGTAAAGGAGCGGTTGGCAGGGAACGCGACCACTGATTTCGGCGCGCCTGGTGCGTTCGCGGCGGCCGACTCCGAGCCGCTGACCAAGGAGCAGGCGAGCCGGTCGACGGCGCTGCTGCGCGCCTCGTGGGCATATTTCGACCGCGTGGTCGCGGCCGCGCCAGCTGGGTTGCGCAAGGGGCCGCGCGGCGGCGGCCGGGACCGCGACAAGATTGCCGCCCACGTCCTCGGCGCGGAGACTGCGTACGCACGCAAGGTCGGGGTCAAGCTCCGTGAGCCCGCGATCAGTGACGCGGGCGCGATCGAGGCGCATCGGGACGCCATCGCGGCGGTACTTGAGACGCCGTCTGATGGGACCCTGCCCGTCCCCAGGGGCTGGCCGGTGCGATACGCGATCCGCCGGCTCGCCTGGCACGTCCTCGACCACGCGTGGGAGATCGAGGATCGCTCAATCTAGGGCACGAGACATGACCTGGGCAGGCACCCCTACGGATTCGCTGCGGCGATGTAGTCGAGGGTGCCCGTGTAGGCGCCTGGCGCGACAAAGGGCACATCCACCGCGTAGTCGTTGCTGATCAGATTCCCGCCTTGCGCCCGGCGCGGTCGTGCTGACCGTGTTCGTGAGGGTGGTGTTGCCGGTGTCCGCGCCATTGGTGGTGACGGAGTAGGTGATCACCGCAGACGTGTTGACCCGCAGATCGCCGGCCCAGGTGATCGTAGAGTGCAGTTGCTGCCGGGCGTGTCGGAGATGACGGTGTTGGTGAGGGTTTTGTCGCCGGTAGTGTCGGCGTTGTTGATGGTGATGGTGATGGTGATGGTGATGGTGATGGTGATGGTGACGGTGGCGGCGAGCGCGAGGTTGCCGGTCCAGGACAGGGTCTGGCCGGTGTAGCTGAGGGTGCCGGTGGCGGCGGGGGTGGTGGCGGCGTCGCTGTTGTAGGTGGCGTCGTCCAGGACGCCGGCCAGCGGGTCGGTGAGGGCCGCGTCGGTGTAGGGGGTCTGGCCGGTGTTGGTCACGGTGATGGTGTAGTGGGCCACCCCGCCAGGCGCAGCGGTCGAGGTGCCAGCCGTCTGGGAGATCGTGAGGCCGGATACGGTGACCGTGATCGAGCAGCGGGCGTCGGTGCTCCCGGTCGGGCGCCCGTGTAGCCAGCGAACCGGAGTTGGTGACGGCGATCGTGTAGTTGACCGTGCCGCCAGGCGACACCGACCCGACGTCGGCTGTCAGGGCGATCGTCAGGGCCGCGGTCCCGCACGATTGCACGGTCGTGGCGAATGCATTCGGCAGCACCTGGCCGCCAGCGGAGCTTCCGTCCGGGCCCTGGCTTGCCACGTCGAAGCTGCCAGAGCCGAGCGTGAGGTTACCGCCGAGCGCGACAGGGCAGCCGATCGACGTCGAGTTCAGCGTGGCATTCCCCTCGGACCGGGCCAGCGGCGCGGCAGTCGTCGTCTGGGCGCCGATCCGCGCCGCCAGGGATCTGCGAGACATGCCCTAAAGAGGTCGCGATGCTTGCCGTGGCGCTATGCGGGCCTCTGCCGCCGCGATCCATTCGCATAACGAGGGAGCTAACGTGGTGACTACGATCCCCGCCCAGATGTTGAGCGTGAGCGCCCTTCATGCCTTTGACTGTGCGCGCGCTAGTCAGGCCGCGCCACCCTCGGCCCAGGCGGTGACGAATCCGATAACGCGCCGCCGCGGCCTCCCCCCAGGGCAATCAGCGCTGGCGGTCCGGTGCACCTCCACACCACCGGGGGAACAGGCACTGATTGAACTCTAAGCTCAGAATCACACAAGAAACTTAGGACACGGAAGACTCGTCAGGAACATTAGCAACATAGACAACTCTGGTCCCATATCGTGACTGGCAGCGCGGCTTCCTGGATTGGCCGGCCCGCGCGTGACCTGCGGCAAGGCCCGGTGATCGGCGGACAGGCGCGTAGTCAGCGATTGGCCGGGTAGGTATGGCAAACGGTCACAATCTGATACCAAAGGGAGTGGTGATCATGGCTGGGATGCTGCGTGTTCCGCGGAGGCGCGGCGCCCTCAGCGGCTTCCTGCTCGTGCTGCTGGGTGTGTGGGGCGGGCTCGTGCCGTTCATCGGGCCGTATTTCCACTACGCCTACACCCCCGACCGCGCCTGGGCTTACACCTCCGGCCGGTGGTGGCTGGAGATCCTGCCTGGCATCGCGACCGCGGTTGGCGGGCTGATCGTGCTCGCGAGCGCGAACCGCGCCGTCGCCGCGTTCGGCGCCTTGCTGGCCGCGCTCGGCGGTGCGTGGTTCGTCGTCGGCAGGACCTTCAGCGTGTGGTCGGCCGACATCCCACGGGTCGGCGTGGCGACAGGAAGCGCGCTCATGCGGACGGTCGAGGAGATCGGCTTCTTCTCCGGCCTTGGCGTCGTCATCGTCTTTGTCGCCGCCGTTGCGCTTGGCCGCTTCGCGGTCATAGGCGCCAGGGAAGCAGGGCCGGCCGGCATCGAGCCGACGGCCGGGGAAGTGGGCAAGGAAGCCGGGGAAGTGGACAAGGAAAGGGCAGACGATCTGGACGGCACGGACACCCGCACGCGAACGATCCTGCGCCGGAAGGCCGAGCCGGCGAGGGACAGTTCGGCTACTGGGGTTTCATCTGACACCTGACCCTCCCGGTCAGGCCGCCGCACGGCATGCCGCGCCCCCGGCGGGCGTGGCATGCCGTTTTGCGCGGCAGGTGATCGCATCCGCGCACTTGCCGTCGCTGCCGCCTTCCCGGCAAGGTGATCTGAAGCCGAAGGGAAGGCGCAGATGGCACAGGACGCGCAGCAGGCCGGGGAGCCGGCCGCGGAGACGACCGCGCCAGCGGGTACGGCAACGCCAGTGGCCGCGCAAGCGGCCGCGCAAGCGGGCACGGCAACGACGGCGGACGAGATCAGGCACCGGGTGCGGGAGTTTCTCGCCACCCACGATCCGGCGACCATGCCACCAGGCGATTTCCTGCGTGCACGCTTCGACGCGGGACTTGCCTGGGTGCACTACCCGCCCGGGTTCGGTGGCATGGGGGCGCCGCGGGTGCTGCAGGCCGCCGTTGATGCCGAGTTCGCCGCGGCCGGTGCGCCCTCAAATCATCCAGAACGCATCGGCATCGGACTGGGCATGGCCGCCCCCACCATCCTCGCGTTCGGCACCGACGAGCAGCGCACGCGCTGGCTGCGCCCGCTCTGGACTGGTGAGGAGGTCTGGTGCCAGCTGTTCAGCGAGCCCGGCGCGGGCTCCGACCTGGCCGGGCTCGCCACCCGCGCGGAACGCGACGGCGACCACTGGGTGGTGACCGGCCAGAAGGTATGGACGTCCCAGGCGCACCGGGCGCGGTGGGCGATCCTGGTCGCCAGGAGCGACCCGGACGTGCCCAAGCACCGCGGGCTGACCTATTTCGCCTGTGACATGACGGCGCCAGGGGTGGAGGTGCGGCCGCTGCGCCAGCTGACCGGCGAGGCGGAGTTCAACGAGGTGTTCCTCAGCGAGGTGCGGATTCCTGACGCGCACCGGCTCGGGGCCGTCGGCGACGGATGGCAGGTGGCCATGGCCACCTTGATGAACGAGCGGGTCGCTATCGGCGGCTTGGCGCTGCCCAGGGAGGGCGGGATGATCGCGTCGGCCGCCCGCACCTGGCGGGAGCGGCCTGACCTGCGGACTCCGGGGCTGCATGACCGCCTGCTGCGGTTCTGGGTGGAGGCGGAGGTGGCAAGGCTTGCTTCCGAACGGCTGCGCCAGCAACTCGCCGCCGGGCAGCCGGGTCCAGCCGGGTCGGCGGCCAAGCTGGTGTTCGCGCGGCTGAACCAGGAGATCTCGGGATTTGAGGTCGAACTGGCCGGCCAGGCGGGGCTCTTGTACGACGACTGGACGATGCACCGGCCGGAGTCGGCGAACTTCTTTGGCCGCGGTCCCGGCTACAGGTACCTGCGGGCGCGCGGAAACTCGATCGAGGGCGGCACCTCCGAAGTGCTGCGGAACGTCATCGCCGAGCGGGTCCTCGGCCTGCCGGCCGAGATCCGGATGGACAAGGACGTGCCATGGAAGGAACTGCCGCGGTGAACGCTTCTGATCAATCTGCTGCGGCGGGCGGCGGCGCGCCGCGGCTTCCCAGCCTGCTGTACAGCGAGGAGGAGGAGCACCTGCGGGCTGCGGTGCGGGCGCTGCTCGACGATCGCTGCGGCTGGCACGCGGTGCTCGCGAGATCCGAGAGCGATGAGCCGTACAACGCCGGGCTCTGGCGGGTCCTCGCCGCCGACCTCGGCTGCGCCGGGCTTCTCATCCCCGCCGAGCAGGGCGGCGCGGCGGCTTCCTTCCGCGAGGCCTGCGTCACGGCCGAGGAACTCGGGCGTGCCGTCGCACCCGTCCCTTACCTGGGCAGCGCGGTCGTGGCAACGGCCGCGCTGCTATCGGCCGGTGACACGGAACTGCTCGCCAGACTGGCCACGGGCCACGTCACCGCAGCCCTCGCCGTGCCGTTCGCGGACATGCCCGGCGCGCCGGTCTCCCGCACGGCCCGCCTCGCGCGGCCGCAGCCGGCCGACAAGGACCCCGGTATGGCCAGGCTGAGCGGGACCGTCGCGGGAGTCGCGGACGCGTTGCCCGCGGACGTGCTGCTCGTGCCGGCGGACGGCGTGCCTTTCGGGTTGTACGAGGTGGACACGAGCGCCGCCGGGGTAACCATGACTCCGGTCACGTCGCTGGACATGACCAGGCAGTTGTGCGACCTGTCGCTGCATGAGGTGCCCGCCCGGCCGATCGTGGCGGGGGAGACGGCGGAGCGTGCGGTGTCAGCCGGGCTCACCGCGGGCGCGGCCGTGCTCGGCTCCGAGCAACTCGGCCTGGCCGAGCGGTGCGTGCAGATGACGGTCGGCTACGTGCTGGACCGGCGGCAGTTCGCGCGTCAGGTCGGCTCCTTCCAGGCGCTCAAGCACCGGCTTGCCGACCTGTGGGTGTCGGTCACCCAGGCAAGGGCGGCCGCGCGGTACGCCGCCGCGTGCCTGGCCACCGGTGACCCGGACACTGCGGTCGCGGTCGCGCTCGCCAAGTCCTGCTGCTGCGATGCGGCGATCGCGGCGGCGCAGGAGTCCGTCCAGATGCACGGCGGTGTCGGCTTCACCTGGGAGCATCCCGCGCACCTCTACCTGAAGCGGGCGAAGAGCGCGTCGATCGCGTTCGGCACACCGGACAGGTACCGCGCCACGCTGGCGGGTCTTGCCGGCCTGCCCGCTGCGCTCTCCACCCGCTAGCGGGCAGTAGCCTCTCGTGGGTGACCCTGGCTGACCTCATTCCTCGTACATCGCTTTTCGGAAACCCAGAGCGCATCTCGCCGCAGGTCTCGCCTGACGGCACCCGGCTGGCGTGGATCGCCCCGCGCGACGGCGTGCTCAACGTGTGGGCCGCCACTATCGGGGCGGACGACGCGCGCCCGGTGACCGACGATACGGACCGCGGGATCCGAACCTTCTTCTGGGCCCCGGACGACGCGCGCCTGGGCTATTTGCAAGATCGCGGCGGGGACGAGAACTGGCGGCTGTACGACGTCAACCTGCGGACCGGGCAGATTCGCGACCTGACGCCCTACGACGGTGTTCAGGCCCAGGTTATCGCCCGCGACCTCGACATCCCCGACCGGATGCTGATCGGCCTCAACCGGGACAACGAGCAGCTGCACGACGTGTATGAGCTACACCTGGCGACCGGCGAGCTGACCAAGGTGCTGGAGAATCCGGGGCTGGTGGGGCTGGTGACGGATGCCAGCCTGCGGGTCAGGGCCGGTGTCGCGCCGCGGCCTGACGGCGGCCGCACGATCATGGTCCGCGACCTGGGCGGGCCCGATGCGCCCTGGCGTCCGCTGCTCGAGGTTGCGCAAGAGGACAGCCTGGCCACGGGTCCCGCCGGTTTCAGCGCCGATGGCACCCGGCTGCTGCTGACCACCTCGGTGGGCGTCAACGCGGCGCGGCTCGTCTGGATGGACCTGGCCACCGGCGAGATAGAGGTGGTCGCGCAGGACCCCGAGTGCGACGTCGCCGGAGCGCTGGTCGACCGGCGCAGCCGGGTGCCGCGGCTGGTGGCGTTCCAGCGCGAGCGGCTGCGGTGGCAGCCGCTCGACCCGGCGGCGGCGGACGACCTTGCGGCCCTGCAGGCCCTCGACGGCGGCGACCTGCGCCCGCTTTCCCGTGACCGCGAGGAAATCACCTGGATCGTCGCCTACGATCACGCCGACGGGCCGGCCCGCTTCTATTCCTTCGACCGCGGGACTGGCCGCGGGACCTTTCTGTTCTCGGACCGGCCCGCCCTGGCAGACGCTGGCCTCGCCCCGATGGAGCCGTTCTCGTTCACCTCCAGGGACGGCCTGCAGATCCACGGGTACCTGACCTTTCCAGCCGGGGTTTCCAGGGAGTCCCTGCCGGCGGTGCTGAACGTGCACGGCGGCCCGTGGACCCGCGACACCTGGGGCTTTGATCCAGAAGCACAGTGGCTGGCCAACCGCGGGTACCTCTGCGTCCAGGTGAACTTCCGCGGCTCGACCGGATACGGCAAGAGCTTCGCGAACGCGGGTAACCGCGAGTGGGGCGCGCGGATGCACGACGACCTGGTGGACGCCGTAGGTTGGGTGATCTCGCAGGGATACGCCGATCCGGATCGCGTGGGCATCTACGGCGGGTCCTACGGCGGGTACGCGGCGCTGGTCGGTGCGGCGTTCACCCCGGATCTGTTCCGCTGCGCGGTCGATATCGTCGGCCCGTCGAATCTCTCGACGCTGATCCGCACGGTCCCCGCGTACTGGAAACCGGTGATCGCCGAGTTTCACACGCGGGTGGGCAACCCCGACACCGAACCGGACTTCTTGTGGTCGCGGTCGCCACTGTCGCGGGCCGAGGCGATC
Organism: uncultured Actinomycetota bacterium; assembly: GCA_963826515.1. GTDB lineage: Bacteria > Actinomycetota > Actinomycetes > Streptosporangiales > Streptosporangiaceae > DATFVJ01. The sequence continues at coordinate 264,614 of CAWGXI010000016.1, read as the reverse complement.
AGCACCCCGCTGCTGATCGCCCAGGGCGCGAACGACCCGCGCGTGAAGCAGGCGGAAAGCGAGCAGATCGTCGCCGCGCTACGGGAGAAAGGCATCCCGCACGAGTACCTGCTGTTCCCCGACGAAGGACACGGATTCGCCAAGCCGGGGAACCGGCTGCGCTTCTACGCTGCGGCCGAACGTTTCCTCGCCACGCACCTCGGCGGCCGCTTCGAACCCTGACCCTCCATCAGCCGCGCCGCTGCTATGCGTCCGTCCGTGCCGCCGGCCGGTGTGGCGCCTGACCGGCCGCCGGCGCCGGGGACGGCGCGACTACCGGCAGCCCGGCGGCCGCCCAGGCCTGGAACCCGCCCGCGACGTCCGTCGCCCCGGCGAGGCCCAGGTCCTGCAGCGCGGCCGCGGCCAGGCTGGAGGTGTAGCCTTCAGAGCAGATCACCAGGATGCGGTCGTCGTATCCGGTGACCGACGCCAGCTTGGCCTGCGACGCGGGATCGAACCGCCATTCGAGGACGTTGCGCTCGATCACGGTCGCGCCTGGTATCTCGCCCTCGGCAGCGCGCTGAGCGGCCGGGCGGATGTCAACCAGGGTCGCGCCGTGGTCAAGCTCGCCGAACGCCTGCCGCGGTGTCACCCGCGTGATGCGTGCGCGCGCCCCGGCGAGGATCTCGTCGATCGTGCGCGCGCCCGCCGGCCGCTGTGTCACCAGTCCCGCGAGCTCTCGCGGCGGCCCGCGACGAGCCCGTCGCCGGTGATGTCGTAGCGGGTCATCCCGGCCAGCGGCGGGGAGTAGGCGTGCACGCTTACCGCGGGCGCCGCGGAGTTGTTTCGCACGTCGTGCACGATATCGGGCTCGATTTCGCGTGCCTGCCCGGCCCCGATGACAACGGACGTGTCCAGCCGGTGTTCCTCGAGGACGCCCCAGGCGAGCGCGAAAGCGCCTGCCGAGCCGCCGTGGTCGTGGAAGCCGGTCGACTGGCCGGGTAGCCAGGTGATCAGCCAGACGTCATAACCGTCGCCCGCGTGGATCTGCTCGTACCAGCGCCCGTCCGCGTTCAGCCGGACCCGGGAGATCCACTCCCCGGGCCGTGCCGCCAGCGTGCGCGCCGTCTCGGCGAGTTGCTGCGTGCTGAGCTGCCAGGTGCTCGGCTGTCCTGGGCCTGGCTGTGCTGGGTTTGACTTTTCAGGGCTTGGCTTTTCTGCGCTTGGCTGTCGTGGGTTTGACTTTTCTGCGCTTGGCTGTCCTGGGTTTGACTGCGCTGGGCTTGACTTAGTTGGGCTTGGCTGCGCCGTGCCTAGTGGCGCGTGCACTGTAGTGGTCATTGCGCGTCTCCTCGGCTGTTCGGTCCTTGGTCGCTGGTGGCCGGGACGGCTGGCTTGGCCGTCGTGGCCGTCAGGACCGCGGACAGAGCGCGCTGGCCTGCCGGCGCAGGTCGACGTGGAGACGCTGGTGACGATGCGTGCCAATGTGCACGAGGACGATCTTGCCAGATTTCTGAACTAAATCAATCGTCTTAATCACCGGGTACGGCAACCAGAAGTGAGGACATGTGCGTAACGGTCCGGACCCTCTTTGGGGAGGCCACCTCCGCAGCGGGGGTGGCCTCCCCGCGCCCACGTGGGTTCTGTCGCTCGCCGGGGCTCTGATCACCGCGATTGTCGCTGCGGTTCCGCTCATCTGCATCTGCCACCTCACGACGGCCGTGGCAACGGACGGTCACCGCAGCATCGCTACCGCGACCGTGGTCATCTTCCCGGTCGTGCAGGCCATCGTCGTGCTCGTCGTGCTCGCCGCGCTCGTGGTTGCCTTCCTGCTGTTCCATCGCCGCCAGCGCCACAAGCTCGCGGTCGCCTACGAGGCCGGCCGCCAGGACGGCAGCCTCGGTGACGACGCTGCGCCCGGGTAGACGGGGTGCGGCGCCCGCGCCTACCGGCCGCCACGGGAATGCGGCATTTCGTGGCTGAGGGTAATGCGGGCTGATACGATCCCGGCCTGAACAGCATGTTATCGACGAGTTGCGTTTCGGCCATAGACATCCATTCAGCGCACAACAGGAATATTCCTGCCTGGGATGTCGCGCGGAAACAAATCGCCACCCGGGGGACGCAGATGACGAGGCCGCACAATTCCCGCCTGCCAGGACGGGGGTCCGTTAAGCACCGCCGCACCTTGGCGGCGGTGGCACTTGCCGGGCCGCTGACCGCCCTGTCGGTGCTGCTTTCACCGTTCCTGGCGCAGGCCGACGGTGCGCCAATGCCCCGCCCGGTGACGCGGGAAGCGGCGCACGCCCGGCATCTTACGGCGCGCCAGTCGCTAGCCGGGAATAGCTCGCTGGCCACGAATAGCTCGCTGGCCACGAATAGCTCGCTGGCCGGGACTAGCTCGCTGGCCGGGAACTACTCCGCGCTGAGGATGACCAGCCACGGGCTCAATTCCAGCAGCGCGGCCGATCTGAGCAGCCAGCCAGGCACCGACGGCCCTAGCCCATCGCCCGCGGCCCTGCGCCCATCAATTCCGGTTGCCGCGGCCGCGAACGGGCCCGCGCTGAGCATCGGCGTGGACGACGGCAGGCAGACCGCCAAGCCAGGTGATCTGCTCACCTACACGGTCAAGATCCACAACATCGGCACGACAAATGCCCGTGGCCTTGACATTGTGCAGACGCTGCCGGCCGGGATGAGGCTGGTCTCGGCCACCCGCCGCGGCGCAGCCCGCGCGGGGGCCGTGACGTGGCAGGTGAACCTGCCCGCTGGCCGCGTGGCCACCTTCGGGGTGGTGGGCAAGGTCGGGCAGACGCCGAACCAGCTCCTGCGCCTCGACACCATCGCCTGCGCGAGCACCAGGGGCAGCATCAAGCCGATCGTCTGCGCCGCCCACTCCGACGAACTGCCCGCCGGTGCCAAAGCGGCCGCGCACGCACGCCGCGCCACCCGCGCGGCGGCCCACAGCCACACGCTGGGATTCCTCCGGCCCGCAGGCGCAACGCTGCTCCTCGCCGCGGCCGCCGCGATCACTGGCTGGCTGCTCCTGCGCAGACGTGCCCGCCGCGCCTCCTGACGGAACCGCTCAGGCCCGCGCCTGATACAGCCGCGGATCGCGTGGGCTATGGCGCACGCGATCCGCGGCGTTCTTGGGCCGCCCCTCTTCATGTCCCTAGGATTGGCATGTCCTATAGGAACTGCCGCGACGGCGGGGGCGGCGTCGCGGTTATCCGGACCGCGTTCCGGCCGAGGGTGGAATGCTCTCCGGTCACCTCGACAGTTCCGATCTGTCCGGGCAGGGACCGGACAAGTGCCCCGCCGATGCCGCCGTTGTCCCCGAACGGGAAGGGGCTGTCACCCATGAGCACGGCCGGTCCGGCCAGCGCCAGGCTCACCCCACCGGTAATGTGCGGGCGCCGGTGCCCGTACGCATCCACCGCCCGAAACGTAACACGGGTCGCGTCAGACCCATCAGCCACAATCGTATCGTGGTCGGCTGTCATCTCAAGCCGGTCGCCGGACGGGTCCGCGGACATCCGTACGACCTTGACCAGGGCGCCTGCCACATACCCGTCGATGCGCAGTTCAGGCGGGGCGGCCGCGCCAGGCGGGACCGACATAGGCGGGGTCCCGGCGATGGTGAGATCCACGAACACCGGCGGATGCGCCAGGCTCCCGAACTGCCCCGTATCTGGCACACCTGTCGCGAAGTGCGCCCCGCCGACGTAGATCTCGAGCCGGTCGCAGTTCGTGGCGATCATCGCACCAGGCCCGGGGCCTTGCGGCGGCGAGCCGGGCCCGAAGTCCCAGCAGAACACCGGCAGGATCACCGCACGCAGCTGTGGGTCGAGCTGCGACCGGTAGAACGCCGCGCCCGGCTTCGGCACGCGGAACGTGTCCATCACCCCGGGCCATTTCAGGTTCTCGAAATGGTGGCCGTTCAGCGAGGCGTAGTCGAAGCCGGCCCAGCCGAGCAGGCCGCAGTAGCCAGGATCAGACCTGGCGATGTCATGCACCTGGGCGTGCATGACCGCCTGCTTCGCCAGCACCGCGTCCGGGTCGGTCCAGCGGAAATACGGCGGCCCGTCCAGCGCGCCGACCGCCTCGGTGACCAGGTAGGGCAGGCCAGGCATGGGCGCGAGCAGTGTCGCGTTGCCGCCCGAGGAGTGGTAGTCGTCAAAGGCGAACACGTCCTGCGCCCAGTCCGAGGTCGAGTACACATCCACTGCCCCCGACGTCTGCCGTGAGCCGTCCAGATCGTCGGCAAGCTGACGAGTCTGCTGGTACAGGGCCACGTAGTTCGCGGTCTCATTGAGCCGGGTACCCCAGATGATCACCGAGGGCCGGTTGCGGTCACGGATCACCATGTCGCGCGCGTTCGCGACGACAAGGTCCTGCCACGCCGCGTCGCCAACGTACTGCCAGCCCGGCGGCTCCTCCCACACCATCAGGCCAAGCTCGTCGCAGGCGTCGAGGAAATGCGGCGACTGCGGGTAGTGGGAGCAGCGGACCATGTTGCAGTTCAGCTCGCGCTTGAGGATCTCCGCGTCCCTGCGCTGCAGGCGCGCGGACATCGCCAGGCCGGCGTAGGGGAAATGCTGATGCCGGTTCAGGCCGAAGATCGGCATGCGCGTGCCGTTCAGGTAGAAACCGTCCCGCTGGAACATTGCCTCGCGGAAACCGATCGTGGCCGAGACCGAGTGGCTGACCCGGCCGGGCACGGTGAGCGTGACCCGGACCGTGTACAGCCTGGGCGTGTCAGGCGACCACAACGTCACGTCGCCGATGCCGGTGAGGCTGAGAAAGATGGCCGTACCGGCGGGCGCGCCCGAGGCGATACCAGAGGCGGTACCCGTGGCGGCACCGGCCGGGGCGAGCACCACGGTCGTGGCAGCGGTCGCGAGGGCCCTCGAGCCGTCGAGCAACTCGGCGCTGACCTGCGCGCTCGCCCCGGCCGCACTGCCCGCATCGATAGTGCACTGCACGTCAACGCGCCTGCCTGGGCTCAGCACGTCGACGGGCTTGGCGAAGACGTCGGAAATGTATGCCTGAGGCACCACCCGCAGTCGCACGTCGCGGTAGATGCCGCCCGGCTGCAGGTAGTCGACGGCGGCCGCGCCACCTGGAGCGCCCTCCGGAGGCACCGGCAGCCACTGCGCGTCCACCACCACGGCGAGCACGTTGTCGCCGGGAATCACATGGCCGGTCAACTCCGCCGACCACGGCAGGTGCCCGCCCTGGTGAACGCCGACCGTGGTGCCGTTGAGCAGGGCCGTCGCGTTCATCATGACCCCGTCGAAATCTACGAACACCCGGCCGCCGCCCGGCGCAGCACCACCCGCTGCCGTGCCACCCCGTGCCGTGCGACGCGCTGCCGCGCCACCAGTTGCCGTGCCACCCGTTGCCGTGCCACCCGTGCCGCATCACCCAGCACACCACCGCCCAGCACACCACCGCCCAGCACACCACCGCCCAGTGCGGCGCCGTCGAAATGGCGGCGGTAGATCCACACGTTTTCCCACGCCGAATGGTCCCATTCTCGCCAGGACAGCGGCGTGACCGTATGCGGCAGCGTCACCCGGCTGAATCCGCTGTCGTCGTAGCCTGGCGCCGCGGATCCATCCACATAAAGGCCGCCAAAAAGCCATTCACGATTGAATTCATACGCGCGAGCCGTATAGCTTCGGTCCGCGGCGACCCGTCGGCCGGCCAGCGCCTGGGCCGGGCCGGAACCCAGCACGGGCAGACCGGTGAGTGCCGCGCTGCCGATGACGCCGCTACGCAGGACGGCGCGCCTTGACGGCAAGGAGCGCGCACGCGCGGCGGTAGCGTTCTGCTCCGGTGCGGCGGCGGCAGCAGGGCGGATAACTGGCGAAGTCACGTCGTCAAATTGACTAAATCTCAGCTTAACAAGGAAAGAGCGGGCATTGCGGAACTGCAATTAACCGCTTTCGGTTGAGTGTAGCCGCCGCTGACCCCGGTGCGCGGGATTTCATTGTTCGATTCGCGGATACGCGCCGCCCGGCAGCGGAAAAGCCGGGGCGGCGGTGTCATGGCCGCGGCCCGGGATCTCCGCCGTTCCCCGCCGCCGGCAGCGCGCCGGTCAGGCTGCACCCGGGGGAAACCGGCTCAGGACACCGGGGGCATCAGCACCATGTCGATGATGTACACCGTCGCGTTTGCGGTCCGGACGTTGCCGCACAGCACGCGGGCGTTGTTGATCTCGTAGGTGCCGCCCATCGCGGCGGGCTTCACGGTGGCGCCTTCGAGTGTCTTGAGCGGTGTGCCGCTGGCCAGCTGGGCCGGGGCGTATCGACCGGAGACCACGTGATAGGTGAGGATCTTCGTGAGTTCGGTGTCGGCGAGGACCTTCTTCAAGGTTGGCGCCGGGATCTTGGCAAAGGCCACGTTGTCCGGCGCGAAGACCGTGATGCTTGACGCGGAGTTGAGCGTGCCAGCCAGGCCCGCCTTCTTAACGGCGGTCGCGAGCGTGGCGAGCATCGGGTTGCTCGAGGCCGCGGTGGCGACGGGTGCGGCGGCCATGCCGTTGAAGCTGCCTGCCCCGCTTGCGGGCACGGTCTTGCAGGCCCGAACCGAACGGCGCGGCGCCCGCGGCCTCGCCACTGGCAGTCGCGGCCGGTGCCGCGGCCGGTGCCGCGGACGATGCCGCCGCGGCGGGCGAGGACGACGAAGAGCTCGATGTACTGCCCGAGCTGCAGGCGGCGGCCCCGAGTGCGAGGCCGACGGTGGCAGCGGCGATGCCGAGGACACGTTGTTTCACGATTCCCCCTTTATGACGGTCACTGACTGTCACTGGTAGTGGCTGAGGCCCGCGCGCTCAGGCGCGGAGCTCCGGCGCTCTCTGGCGTTCGAACCGGTTTCGTCGCTGCGCGCACCGCGGATTGGTGCGACCTCCTCCGGCTTCTCCCGACAGTTCGGCATCTTCCGATCTTTTTGGACGCGGACCGATCCGCGCGGCCACGAGCGCCGAATACAAGGCATGAACACACGCGGCACGCGTGCGGCAGGTTCGGGCCCTGGTCTCAAAGAGGGGGGAGACCAGGGCCTGGACGGGCTGCTCGCGCACGTGGCGCGCGGTGACCGGGGGGCATTCGAGGCGGTGTATGACCGCTTCGCGGGACCGGTGTATGGCCTGATCCTCAAGGTGGTCCGTGATCCGGCCCAATCCGAGGAAGTCGCCCAGGAGGTGATGCTCGAGGTGTGGCGGACGGCGGCCAGGTTCGACGCCTCGAAGGGCACCGCGGCAACCTGGATCCTGACGATCGCCCATCGGCGGGCGATCGACCGAGTGCGTTCTGTCACTGCCTCGGCGCAGCGTGAGCAGCGGATCGCCGCGGCGGCTGTCGGCCCGGACGAGGTGGCCGACACGGTGGCGGCCACGCTTGACCGTGAGCGTGTGCGCCGCTGCCTGGACGGCCTCACCAGTTGCAACATGAGTCGATCACGCTTGCCTACTACGGCGGATACAGCCACCGGCAGGTCGCGGGCCTGCTCGGTGTCGCACTCGGCACGATCAAAACCAGGATCCGCGACGGGCTGATCCGGATGCGCGACTGCATGGGGGTGGAGTGGTGAAGCTTCTCCGCCATGACCTGCACATCCTTACCGGCGCCTATGCGCTGGACGCATTGGAAGGAGCGGAACGCGACCGGTTCGAACACCATCTGCACCGCTGCCAGCCCTGCGCGCACGAGGTCGGCGGGCTCAGGGAGACCGCCAGCAGGCTCGCGATGGCGGTAGCCGTCGTCCCGCCGCCCGCGCTGCGCGGCCGGGTCCTCGCTGCGGTCGCGCGTACCCGGCAGGCGCCCCCCGCCATCGACCCGCAGCCGCGGTCAGCGCACCGCCCGGCGTGAGTTCCGCGCCTGGCAGCGGCTGTGGCCGCGGCCGGTATCGCGGCGGCAGCTGTCCTCGGCGTGGTGCAGGTCCGTACCCAAGACGGGCTCGACCGGAGCCGGGCGCAAAGCCGGGCAATGGCAGCGGTTCTAGCCGCTCCCGATGCCCGCATCATGAAACAGCCCACCCTGGCCGGTGGTGTGGCGACAGTAGTGGTTTCCCCCGCGCGGCACGAGGTGATCTTCGCCGCGGCCGGGCTGCCGGGGCTGCCGCCGGCCAAGGTCTACGAACTGTGGGTCATGGGCCCGCCAGGAACCCGGCCGGCGGGCCTGCTTGCCGCCGAAGCTGGGCGCACCACGTGCTCGCTTCCGGGCTCCGCCCCGGTGACCAGGTCGGGCTTACGGTGGAACCCGCGGGCGGGACATCACAGCCAACCGGCAAGGCGATCCTGGTCATGCCACTACCGTCCTGAAGATCGAACCAGGTCCCCGCCGCCTCGGCACCCGCCGCCCTGGCGCCCGCCGCCCTGGCGCCCGCCGGGGCCCTGTCTGGCGCAGCGAAGACAGGTAGTCCAATCAGAAATTAACAGAAATAAAATAAAGCTGCCAGAGCTTCATCTTGCAGTTCACTTCGCAATGCATATTTCGCTATCCGCTGAGCTGCGCAAAGACGTACGTGGGCCGGAGGTCAGGAGTTCTTCCATGGGTGTAAGTATTTCGGGACTACAGGGGGATGTATATGCTGGAGGTAATTTCCCAGCAATTTGAGAGCGGTATCCTTATGACCAGCACAAACACCAAAAACGGCACTCAAGCAGCCGTCCGGCCGGCCGCCGTCTATGGGCGCATCAGCCAAGATCCGGGCAACACGCTGGAAGGCGTTCGTCGGCAGATCAGTAAAGCGCTGAAGCGTGTCGACGCCCACGCTGGCGACTGGCAAATGAGCGACCTGCCCGGCTCGCCGGTTGACCTGGAGCACCGGGGCGGCGAGCGGTGGCCGCATGGCGTGTTCGTCGACTACGACATCCCCGCAGGCGGCGAGAATCGCCGCCAGGAGTATCGCCGCATGCTAGCCGCTATGGAACGCGGCGAGGTCAAGGTAGTGGTGTCCAAGGCGCTTGACCGGCTCTGGCACACGCTAGCGGAGACCGCCGAGGTGCTCGTGAAGATGCGCGCTGCGGAGATTCATCTTGAGCTGGTCGACACCGGGCCGAGCATAGCTCTGGACGGGCGCCTCGTTCAGGTGTTCCCGGCCGCCTGGGCCGGACGGCCGGCCGATCCTGACGCCGCCTCGCTAGCTGCGCTGATGCCGTTCCCATAGTGACCTCCCCACAATCTGTCTAGGTTTTCAGCCGCGTTTTCAGCCGCGTTTTCAGCCGCGTTTCCAGCCGCGTTTCCAGCCGCGTTTCCTGTCGCCGAAATCGAGACCGGGCCCAAGTGCCCGGTCTCGATTCATGCAGTACGAGGGCTCATGCGCCCGGCCCGTGCACGGGCGGTGTGACCGATGTCACTAAATCGGGGCGTTAATAATTCGTACCGGTTGCCGCAGGACCAGCGATGCCACGTTTCTATTGCTAATTGGCGCCCGGCCATCAGCGAGCACTAGCCGAGAGCCCAGCTTCAGCCGGTGATCCCTGAAGCCTGTCCCAGCACAGCCAGTCCCGAACATAGCCTGTCCCGAATATGGAGAAAGCGTGCAAAAGGGTAACACCGGCGCAGCGCACGGGCGCCAGCACGCTGAGGTTCCATGCCGGTGCTGCGTGGATGGTTGAGGCGCCTGGGTCAGACGCCCGGCGGGGTGCCCTGCGGACCTCCATCGCCACCCGCAGCCGGGTTGCCCTCGCTTCCTGGGGCATCATCGTTATCAAGCGCTGGCCGGTGCGCCCTGTCGCGGCCGGAACGGCCGGAGCGGCCGGAGCGACCCAAGGGCGGGCGAGCAGGGAGCAGGCGGATGGCGGCAACGGTGCTGTTGGTCGAGGATGAGCGGAAGCTGCGCGATCTGGTGCGCTCCTACCTTGAGCGGGCCGGTTTCGCGGTGCTCTCGACCGGATCGGGCGCGGAGGCAATCAGCCTGGCTGGTTCTGCCGGTCCTGACCTGGTAGTACTCGATCTCGGACTGCCTGATGTCCCGGGCGAGAGCGTGGCCAGGGAACTGCGGGCAATGGGGACCACGCCGATCCTGATGCTGACCGCGCGGAGCAGCGAGGAAGACCGGATCACCGGTCTTGAACTGGGTGCGGACGACTATGTCACAAAACCGTTCAGCCCGCGCGAGCTTGTCTTGCGTGTGCAGGCGATCTTGCGGCGCGGCGGGCAGGCCGCAACGGATCAGGGGCCGGCCCGCTACGGCGGCGGTGTGCTCGTCATCGATGAGCCCAGGCGCGTCGCGGAGGTGCGCGGGGCGATCGTGGATCTGACCCCGACCGAATGGGGCATCCTGCTGGCGCTCGCCGCGTCGCCTGGCCGCGTCTATTCGCGGTTCGAACTGATCAACCGGGTGCGCGGTTATGAGTTCGAGGGCTACGAGCGCACCATCGACTCGCACGTGAAGAACCTGCGCCGCAAGATCGAGGACGATCAGCGCACGCCGGAGATCATCCAGACCGTGCTCGGCGGCGGTTACCGGCTCGGCCTGACCCGCGATGGCTAGGCCCAAAGATGGGCAAGGCGTGCCGGATGGCCAGGCCCTGCGGTGGCTAGGTTCCGCGATGGCTAGGCCCAAAGATGGGCAAGGCGTGCCGGATGGCCAGGCCCCGCGATCGCTGGGCCCCGCGATGGCTAGGCCCCAAATGGCTAGGTTCCGGGATGGCTAGGCGCGGTTATGGCTAGGCCGGGCGGCTCAGGTCCGCTCCGCCTGCGCCTGGCGCTGGCCTTCGTCGCGGTCGCGCTGTCCGCTGTCGCCCTGCTCGCGCTGCTCACGGCGGCGTTCGCCGCGGCGGACATCTCGCACCTGGCCGCCCGGCAGCGGGCGGAGCTGACCAGGGCGATGTCCGTGGCCGCCGCGGCGGCCTGGGACCGTGCCAACAGCTGGACCGGCGCTGACCTCGGACCGGTCCTGGATCTTGGTGGCCGGATCGGCGCCGACGTCCAGATCGTCGACAACACGGGGCGGGTAGTGGCGGCTTCACCAGGTTTCGCCGCGGGCAGGGGACCGGTCCAGCGGATCCCGGTGGTGGCGGGCCGCCAGCGGGCCGGAACGATCGCGGTGCGTGTCACCGGCGCCGGGCTCAGCGCCGCGGACAACGCGTTGCGCACGGCGCTGTGGCGCGCTATCGCCGGGGCGGCCGGCCTCGCGGCCCTGCTGGCGCTCCTCGTCGGGCTTGGCGTGGCCAGGCGGATCACCCGCCCGGTCGGCCGCCTGATCGATGTGGCTAGGGCGATGGGGCGCGGTGACCGCGCTGCCAGGGTGGGGGAGATCCGCGCGCCCGACGAGCTGTGCGACCTTGCCAGCGCCTTCGACGCGATGGCCGACACGCTGGCCCGCCAGGAACAGCTCAGGCGCGATGTCGTCGCCGATGTCGCGCATGAGCTCAGGACCCCGGTGGCGGTCCTGCAAGCGGGGCACGAGGCACTGCTTGATCAGGTGGTGGAGCCGACCGCGGACCAGTTGTCGTCGCTGCGGGATGAGGTGCTTCGCCTGGCCCGGATGGTCGACGACCTGCATACGCTGGCCGCGGCGGAGGCTGCCGCGCTGCAGCTGGCGCTTGGCAGGTGTGACCTCGCGGAGGTCGCTACCGCCGCGGCGGACAGCCTGGCGGCGCGGTTCGACGCCGCCGACGTTGCCTTTGAGCGGCGGCTGGCGCCGGTGGCAATCCTGGCGGATAGCGGGCGGCTACATCAGGTGATCACCAACCTGCTCCAGAACGCGCTGAAGTTCACCCCGGCCGGCGGCCGCGTGACGCTGACGGTGGGGCCGGCGGGCGAAGGGGCGAGGCTGAGCGTGTCCGACACCGGTGCCGGCATCGCCGAGGACGAACTGCCGCACATCTTCGACCGGTTCTGGCGCGGTCGGCAGGCGGCCGGCGTGGCCGGCAGCGGCATCGGCCTCGCCGTGGTCGCCGAACTCGTCCGCGCCCACAACGGCAGCATCGACGTGACGAGTACCGAGGCGAAGGGTACCGAGATCGTCGTAACGCTGCCCCGCGCGGACCGCTGACCGCCGCCCCGCGCGTGCGCGCCCGCGACCGCGCCTTGCCCGCCACCGCGCGCTGCCCGTCCCCGCGCGCCAGCCCACCACCGCGCGCTGCCCGCCCCCCGTGCGCTGCTCGCCACCGCGCGTCGGCTCGCCACCGCGCGTCGGCCCGCCACCGCGCGTCGGCCCGCGATCTCTGTTTATTGATCCTGAACGGCTGCCGCATGCCGCCGCCGATCGTGGACCTCAAGCGCATGCCGACAGTCTCCATCCAGTCACCACATGGGTGGCATCAGGCCTGCATCGGTGCAGGTTTTCCTTGACCTAGTCATCGAAGGGGGCCGCCTCAATGTTCGCTCATGTGATCCAAGCCCGGCCCAAAGCGGCCGAGGGGGCCGGCCGCGGCCCCGCTTCCACCACACCCGCCGCGGCCTGCCCGGTCGGGCCGGATCCGGCAGCGCCCACGGGTTTCCACCCCACCCGGGAGCCGGATCCGGCCACCGAGCTGGAGCATTTCGTCGAGCCGGGCCCAGCAGCCAGATCCTTGCCGCACTGGCGAGCCCTCCTCGAGGCGCGATGGCAGGCGCGGCTGAGCCAGGTCACGGAGTTGTCGCTGGCCTACCATGACGCCGCCGCGACTGGCGCCCACCAGACCGGCGACCGTGCCGCCGAAGGGATGCTGCGGGACATGCTTCGGCGCACGGTCGCCACCCGCCGGGCGCTCGCCGACATAGAAGAGGCGCTCGCCCGCTTGTCTGACGGCCGATTTGGCCGCTGCGAGCAGTGCTGGGACGCCATCCCCGCCGCCAGGCTCGCGCATATGCCCGAGACGCGGTATTGCGAGACCTGCGCACCTCCGCGCGGCTACCCCGCCACCGATGTGACGTGACCCTGGCTCCCGAGTTGCCCAATGAGCCGGGGGGTGTCTGACCCCGTGCTCTGCGCCGGCTGTCTGCTGCGCTCTGCGCGGGCTATCACCCGTGCACGACCGATTTCCGGGTGACCGTCGTTCATGATCCCGTCTCATGTTAACTATCCGGCGCTATTGGCCGGAAACTTTACACGAAAACGGATCATGGAGCCCGTTACCGGGCGATCGTGCTGCCCGGGCGGCGGGATCTGACCCAGCCGAGTATGCGCCAGGGGCGGACCCGGCGCAGCACCTCCACCAGGAGGCTGACCGCGAGCGCGGCGCCGAGCGCGAGCAAGAGACCGGCCCACGGCCTGTCCTCGAACGCTTTGCCGCCAAGGCGCCCGATAAAGAACGCGTATGCGGCCCAGATCGCGCTTGCGCAAGCGGTCGCGATGACGAAGTTCCGCCGGTTGTAACGAATCATCCCGCAGGTCAGGGTGACAGCCGTCCGGCCACCAGGGATGAACCTGCAGACGACGATGATCCTGAAGCCGTAACGGCCGAGGGCGCGCTCGGCCCACGCCCGTCTGCGCGCACCGCGCTCACCGGTGAAGAACCGTCGCTCGACGCCAGGCCCGAAGCGGCGGCCCAGCAGGTAGGCGAGGTTGTCACCGACGAAGGCGCCGCAGGCCGCGAGCGCGACGAGCACCGCGATCCTGGGGTCGGCCTGGCCGGCCGTGGCGACACCGAGAGCGACGACAGCGGTCTCGCTCGGCAGCACGGGCAGGATCGCGTCGAGCGCCGGGACGATGACGGCGACGAGGTACGACACCGGCGAGGAGACATCGAACTGCGTCAAGTCGATCATGACTGCGGCCGCCTGACCTCGGCTGAGGAACGAGCAGCCCCGCCGCCCGGCTCCGAACCGCCGCCCGCCGCCGGACCACCGCCCGCCGGACCGGCGCCCGCGGCCGGACCGCTGGCAAGCGCCGAGCCCCCGCCCGCCGCCGGACCGGCCCCCGCGGCCGGACCACCGGCAAGCGCCGAGCCCCTGCACGGCGCCGAGCCCCCGCCGGCCGCCGGACCGGCCCCCGCGGCCGGACCACCGGCAAGCGCCGAGCCCCTGCACGGCGCCGAGCCCCCGCCTGCCGCCGGACCGGCCCCCGCGGCCGGACCACCGGCAAGCGCCGAGCCCCTGCACGGCGCCGAGCCCCCGCCCGCCGCCGGACCTCCGGCCGCCGCCGGGCGCCCGGCCGCCGCGGCCAGACGGCGTCGTTTCCATGTGCTCAGCAGGATCGCGCTTGAAATGATCACTACGACGCCGCTGAGACTCACCGCAGTCGGCAGGTGCAGCACGGGCGAGATGATCATCTTCGCCCCGATGAAGGCGAGCAGCACCGCCAGGCCCTGGCTCAAGTATGTGAAGCGCTCCATGGCTCCCGCCAGAACGAAGTACAGCGCGCGCAGGCCGAGGATGGCGAACGCGTTGGAAGTGAAGATGATGAACACGTCAGTCGTCACCCCGAAGGCCGCGGGGATCGAGTCGATCGCGAAGATCAGGTCCGTCGTCTCGATCGCGACGAGCGCCACGAGCAGCGGCGTCGCGGCGAGCCGTCCGTCACGGCGGGTGAGGAACCGCATGCCGTCGTAGTCCTCGGTGACCGGCATGATCTTGCGCAGGCCGCGCAGCACGAACCCGCCTCCAGGACCGGCCCGGGGGCCGCCGCGGGCACCGGCTCGCGGGCCGCCGGCCACCGCCTGCGGGCCGCCCCTGGCGATCCCCTGCGGGCCCCCGCGGGCCATCCGGATGGCGGCGACGAGCAGGACCGCGCCGAAGACGTAGAAGACCCAGCTCACCTGGTGAATCAAGGCCGCTCCCGCGGCGATGAATCCGCCGCGCAGCGCGAGCGCGCCGATGACGCCGAAGAACAGCACGCGATGCTGGCTGTCGGCCGGTACGCCGAATGCGCCGAAAAGCACCGCGAATATGAAGAGGTTGTCGACGCTCAGCGACTTTTCGATCAGGTATGCGGCGAAGTACTCCTGGCCTGCGGCGCCGCCCAGCGACAGGGCGACCACGAGCCCGAAGGCGATGCCGGCGCCGACCCACGCGGCGCTGAGGAGGACCGCACGCGACATCCCGGAACCGCGTCTGCTGGCGGCCAGGTCAAGCACGAGCAGGCAGCAGATCGTGAGCCCGGCCGCCGCCCATGCCCAGCCAGGGGCAGTGGTCATCGGATCTGACGGCGGTGCCGGTGGGATGTGACCCTGCGGTGCAACAGCCGGTAGCCGATAGCCCCGAGGCCGACGCCGAACAGCACCCATGGCGCGAGCACAAGCAGATCGGCAGCGTTCACCTCGGCCCGCCTTCCGTCTGCGCCTTCGCTTTCACTCCGGGGACTTTCGCTACAGGAACTTTAGCTACCAGGATTTCGCTCCAGGGACTGTCCTCCAAGGAGACCGTGCCGGAGCGCAAGACCAGTGAAGCTCATGTGATGATCGTGTGAAGGATGGCCAGTTTCTGGGGGCAGGCCGTGGCAGATCTTCTGGTGCATTGGCGGCGAGCAAGTGGCGACGAGCGATACCCCGGACGTGAGCGAAGGCGGCGACCCGGCCTGCTGGCTGGCGCGCGTCTGCCCGGAATGCGGCGCCCTGGCCGACCGGGATCCGCCCGCGACCTGCCCGCGCTGCCGCGCCGAGCTGGCCGCGGATTGACCTCGCAGGCGCCTGCGGACCGCAGCGGCAGTGAGATCAAGATCAGTCTTAACGGCTGCGCGGATGCGGCGCGCGGGAAATGAGGACCGCGGTCGTTCTGCTGAACCGCGACCTGCGGGTGCACGATCATCCGGCGCTCGCCGCCGCGTGTGCCGAGGCCGAGCGGGTGGTGCCGCTGTTCGTTTTCGACGACGCGATGCTCGCTGGCCTGCACCGCGCGCAGAACCGGGTAGCGTTTCTGCTCGACTCGCTGCGTTGCCTGCGTGCAGAACTCCGCCAGCGCGGCGGTGACGTGGTCATCCGCCGCGGCGACCCGGTGGGGGAAACGGTGCGGATCGCCCGGGAGGTCGCCGCGTATGCCGTGCTGTGCAGCGAGGACGTGAGCGGTTACGCGCGGCGGCGCGCCGCCGCGCTGACGAGTGAACTGAAGCGCTGCCGGGTGGACCTGCGCATGCATCCCGGCATCACGGTCGTCCGGCCGGGCGAGCTTCGCCCGGCGGGCGGCAGCCACTACCGCGTGTTCACCCCCTACTGGCGGGCCTGGCAGGCGGCCACGTGGCGCCAGGTGGCGGCGGCTCCGCAGCGGCTGCGGCTGCCCGAAGCCGTGGCTGCCGGTGAACTTCCTCCGCTTGCCGCCCTGCTGCCGCGTGCCCCGGGCATATCCGCCGGCTTGCAGGCGGGCGGCGAGGAGGCCGGCCGGGCGCGGATGCGCGCCTGGACCGCCGGGCCCGTCGCGGCGTATGACGACCGCCACGACGACCTCCCGGCCGATGCGACCGCCAAGCTGTCGGCTCACCTGCATTTCGGCTGCCTGTCGCCGCTCGAGTTCGCGCTCGCGGCAGGTGCCGGGCCCGGCGCGGAGGCCCTGCGCCGGCAGCTTGCCTGGCGGGACTTCCATCATCAGGTCACGGCCGCGTTCCCCCAGATCACCACCCACGATTACCGGCCGCGCGGGATCGGCTGGCACGAGGACAAGGACGCCTTCGCGGCATGGTGCGAGGGACACACCGGCATTCCCATCGTGGATGCGGGGCTGCGCCAGCTTCACCACGAAGGCTGGATGCACAACCGCGCACGGCTCATCACCGCCTCGCTGCTCACCAAGAAGCTGCGCATCGACTGGCGGCTCGGGGCGCGCCACTTCATGGACTGGCTCGCCGACGGGGATATCGCGAACAACTACGGCAACTGGCAGTGGGTCGCCGGCACCGGCAACGACACCCGCCCGAATCGTGCCTTCAACCCGCTGCGGCAGGCCGCGCGGTTCGACCCGCAGGGCAGCTACGTGCGCCGGTGGGTGCCAGAACTCGCCGGCCTCGAAGGCCCGCTGGTCCACGAGCCGTGGCGGTTGCCCGCCGCCGCCCGCCGCGACCTCGGATATCCGGACCCATTCGCCGACGTGAGCTGACTACGAGCCGCGGCAGGCTTGCTGCCCATGGCCCGGCCCAGCAGAATCGCTTGCCGCTGGCCCGGAGGGCCAGCGAAATCGATGCGTATCGTCGAGCAGCTCCGGTTGAACTCATCTGACGGTGCGGAACCCACGACGACGGCGCTGACCATTTTGGTTCTGCCAACTGCCAGCGCCCACTCCGCCCGAATGGACCGGAGCAACGAGAACGGAGCACCACGATACGCACGAGGAACCCGCCGAATAATGCGGCCAGGCGGCGGTAGCGCCGCCGCCGGGGCAAGCAGCTCATTGGTGTGCCTGCGTCCACTTGTCGTACGCGGCTACCGCCAACGGGAGGGTAGGGAACATGTGCTCCGCGCCGATCTTTTCCGCGAGACCGTAGGCCTCCAGGTAGCGGAGCAGATCCTGTTTGACGCGCGCGAGCGCGAATATCGTTCCCCGGCTTGCGAGAGTCCTGCGTACCGCGTCAAGCGCTTCGAGCCCGGTGATGTCGACTTCGACGTTGGCTTCGACGTTGAGGATGAACCAGGCGACGGATTCGGCCTGCTGGTCCACCGCGGCGAGCGCCCGCCGCTTGAAATCCTCGGCGTTGGCGAAGAACAGGGGCGCGTCGTAGCGGTAGACGACGAGCCCGGGGACGGTGTGCGCCTCCGGGTAGTCGTCGATGTCATGCATGCCGCCGATCCCGTCGACCCGGCCGAGGATCGCGTCGTGCGGACGTGCCACCCGCAGCAGCAGGTCGGCGACGGAAATGCCGATCGCGAGCAGCACGCCGTAAAGGATGTTGAAGACGACGACGCCGGCGCACGAGGCGACGGCGAGCAGGAACTCGCTGCGGCGGAACGCGGCGAGCCGCCGGAACGCCCGGACGTCGACGAGCAGGACGGCGGCGTAGACGACGATCGCGCCGAGCGCCGCGCTCGGGAAGCGGGCGAGCACGGGGCGCAGGAACAGCAGGACGCCGATCACGGCGCCGAGCGCGGTGAGCGAGTAGACCTGCGTGCGGCTGCCCGCCGCTATGCCAAGGGCCGTGCGGCTGGCGCTGCTGCTCACCGGGAAGCCGCGGAACAGGCCCGCGCCGATGTTCGCCAGGCCGAGTGCGAGTAGTTCGGCGTTGGCGTTGATCGCTTCGTCGTCGGGCCGGGCGAACGAGCGTGCGGTCAGCACGTCGTCGCTGAAGGCGACGAGGAGCACGCTCAGCGCGGGAAACAGCAGGTTCCGCATGTCGTCTGGATGAAAGGACGGCAGCCCGGGGGAGGGCAGGCCGGCCGGGATCGTGCCGATCACGCGGACGCCGTACCGGTCAAGCCCGAACACCGCCACGGCCACGGTGGCCAGCAGCACGGCGAGCAGCGGCCCCGGCAGCTGGTGCCACCGCGACTGGACGAGATAGAGGAAGGCCAGCACCAGCACCGCGAGCACCAGGCTGCCGGCCCGCATATGGGCAATTCCGCGCGCGAACGAGGTGATCTCCGCGATGAAGGCCCGGCCCTCGACGGGCACACCGGTGACCCGCTCCAATTGCCCGGCGATCATGATGAGCGCGACACCCGTCATGTAGCCGATCAGCACCGGCCGCGAAAGCAGATCGGCCACAAAACCCAGCCGGCCGACCGAGGCGATCAGCGCGAACAATCCCACCAGAATCGCAAGCAACGCGGCGAGCGCCGCGTACCGGGCGGCGTGGCCCGCCGCGAGCGGCCCGATGGCGGCAGCCGTCATCAACGCGGTCGTCGACTCGGGGCCCAGCGACAGGGTGCGTGACGAGCCGAGTACCGGGTACACAACCATCGCGGGCAGGATCGCCCACAGGCCGGTGACCGGTGGCAGGCCCGCGACGACCGAGTAGGCCATGACCTGCGGAACCAGATACGCGGCTACGGTCACGCCAGCCACCAGGTCGCCGCGGAGCCACGACCGCTGGTAGCCGCGCAGCACGGCTAGGTTGGGCACTTCGACCCGCCTGCCCGGGCACGTTCGTGACGCCGCTCGCGGCCTGGCGTCGCTAGGGCGTGTCCCGTAGATCTTGGTGGATGCGGGCGGTGCTCCAGGCGGCGATCCGGCAAGGCTGAGGAGGAGCCGATAGTGGAACTATCGGCGGCGACGACGACAACGCCGCCGGTCGTCGTCTGGGGTCGTGGGCAGCACCTCCGCGCCGCCAAAGATCTACGGGACATGCCCTAGTTGCCCCAGTTCCGCAAACGCGTCTGCGAACAAGATGCCACCCGCTCCCGACGCCAAAGATCCATTGTGCCTCTTGTGCCCGGCTAATACGCCGTGTGCGTTCCGCGAATTTGCTTGTCGCGGGCGCCGGAACGCGGCTAACGGCTCCACCGCCGCGCATTTACCTTCACTGGGGCTTGTAACGAAGTGAGTTTGGACAGTTACTCATCGTTGGAGGTGTGTCTTCGCGATCTTGCAGTGCCTGCTGTAAGCACGACCAACATCGGGGGGCCGATGCGAAGAATGTCCGATCAATCGCTTGCAATGCGGGGGAGCCATCGCCGCCCGTCCTCACCGGCCTCGCCGTAGCCGTGCTTGGCGTCGCGGTCGCGGCCCTAGATCGGTGACCGGAAATCGCGGCTGGTCAGGGGCCTAGTGATCGTAGGCGATCAGGGACCGCTTGACCGGTGCGCCAATCTGCCAGCAGTGCCCGATCGCGGCGTTGAGGGCGAGCAGGCGCTGCCGGACACGGGCCCACAGCCCGGCGGGGACCCGGCCGCCGTGGCGTTCCAGGCCGAGCTGGTTCTTCAGCGTCCAGATGATCGCCTCGACCCGCTGCCGCAGCCAGTTCGGGAAGTACCCGGGAGCCTTCTCGTCTTTTCGGGCAGGGCGGATCAGCGTCAGGCCCAGGTCCGGGCTGGCGAAGAACGCTTCGGTGTCCTCGCCGGACAAGCCCTTGCCGGTGACCACGGCGGTCCCGGGGCGGGGGCGGTTGGCGGGCTGGCCGGCCAGCATTTGGCGGGCTTCCTCGCGTTCGCCATACAGTTTGGGGTTGGCCAGGCCGAACCCGGTGACGGTCCCGTCGCAGGTGCAGATGAGCATCAGCTTGGCGCCCCAGTACCAGCGGGTGGCTGGGGCAGTAGCCGTAGCCGGCGTAGCGCTCGAGCCGGTCGGCCCTGACCGGAGCCCGCATCTCGGCGAGTGCGCCCTGCATGGGGCCAAGGTGAAGGGGGCGCACGACGTCGGCGTGGTGCAGCGCGACCTCGCGGAACGGGCAGTCGCGTAGCAGGATACGGCGCTGCCGCCCGTCACCGGTAACCTCTGGCGCGAACCCGATCTCCCGCAGCGTTCCTATCAGGCGTTCGATCGCCACGTCGGCATCAACGCGCTGATACGGGGCCGGACCCTGCGTCAGGTACCTGCCCCAGACCCGGCCGGCCTTGATCGCCTTCACTGGCTCAGTCATCGCGTCTCCGACCAGGCCGCTGAGGACCTCGGCGAGCAGGTGGTAGCTGCGCTGCCCGGCGGTTCCGCCTGCCTCCGCCGCGCGGTAGAAGGTGCGCGGACGGCCCGGCCGGGTCCGCGCCTCTGCCGCGCGCTCAGCCAGGACCGCGCCGACCAGGCCGTCGAGGTGGAAGCAAGCCGTGCTGGCATGCAGGCCGGTACCTTCGCCGATCTCATGCACGCCGAGCGGTGAGCCAGCGGACCGCAGCAGGTTAAGCACCGGCATCCGGCTCTCGCCAAGCGAGGGACCTGGATCAGGCGAGCAGGGCCCGCACGTCCACGAGGGCAGTTTAGCCGAATGTTTCCAGTAGAAACTAGCCGATCTTGCCGCCGGCTCTGCTGACAGGCCGGCTGCCGGTCCATCAGCGCCGCGGATCGAATGCGCTATTTCCCTGCTTGCCGCCCGGTATGGTGCCAGTGGCGCTGGCGAGATTCGCCGCGTGAGCCGTTAAGTATCGGGCTGGGTAGGCACATCACATGCCTCGGGCGGGAGAACGGGCGTGACGGCGGGAGCGGACATCACGTGGCGCGACGCGAGCGGCACCTTCAACCTCCGGGTGGCGGGCATCATCATCCGGGCGGGCAGGCTCCTGGTATGCACGGTCGAAGGATTGGGCTACTGGTTCCTGCCCGGCGGCAGGGTCCGTCTCGGTGAACCCGCCGGGCGGGCGCTTTCTCGCGAACTGGCCGAGGAACTCGGGCACGACCTGCCGGTAGGGCACCTCGCCCTGGTGGTGGAGAACATCTACTCCGGCGGCGCGCTCGAGCACGAAATCGGCTTCTATTATCGCCTGACCTGGCCCGATGGCCTGGAAGACGATCTGACCGGGGGCACCGAGCCCGATCACAGATTCCGCTGGGTGCCGCTCGGTGACCTCGGGTCGCTGCGGTTCGAGCCTGCCGGGTTGGCGCCCATCCTGGCGGAGCCACCCGGCCGGCTGCCGCGGCACGTGCTCCTCGACCGGCGCGCCCCGTAGCCGCGCCTCGCCGGATCAGGCACGGCTATGGCACCGTAGGTGTGCCCAATGGCACGACCTGGCCTACACGACCTGGCCTATGCACTCAGCCGCGCCGCCGGCTGCGTTCATGATCTGTTTCCGTGTTAATTATCCGGCCTATAGCGCCGGAAACTTTACCCGGAAACGGATCATGGTGTGTCTTGAAGCGCACGACGGCCCCTGCTGCGACGGCCCCTGCTGCGACAGCGCTGCTGCGACAGCGCTGCTGCGACAGCCCGGCCGCGATACAGCCTTGCTGCGATAAAGTCGTGCTGGCCGGACGCTGCGGTCCGCCCTCATGGCAGGCCCCCGGCAGGCCATGGTGGATCCGTCGCGACGGGTCACAGTTACCGGTCAGGCAGGTTACCCGGGGAGCGGTCGGCGGATGAAGGCTCTGGTCAAGGCGCGATCCGAGCCCGGGCTCTGGGTGGAGGACGTTCGTGTCCCCGCGGCCGGCCGGGACGACGTGCTCATCCGGGTGCTTCGGACCGGTGTCTGCGGCACCGACCTGCACATCTACGAGTGGGACGGCTGGGCGCAGGCGAACGTGCCGGTGCCGCTCGTCGTCGGCCACGAGTTCGTCGGCGAGATCGTGTCGGCCGGAGTGGACGTGCACGACCTGCGTGAAGGCGATCTGGTCAGCGGCGAGGGCCACCTTGTGTGCGGCCGTTGCCGCAACTGCATGGCGGGCAGGCGTGTCCAGTGCGCGCACACCAAAGGGGTAGGCGTCAACCACCCTGGCGCGTTCGCCGAGTTCATCGCGCTGCCGGCGACGAACGTCTGGCGGCACCCGCCGGACATCGATCTCGACGTCGCGGCCATCTTCGACCCGTTCGGCAACGCGGTGCACACGGCCCTGACGTTCCCTGTCCTCGGTGAGGACGTCCTCATCGCCGGCGCGGGCCCGATCGGCCTGATGGCGGCGATCGTGGCCAGGCACGCTGGGGCCCGCCACATCGTCACCACCGACGTCTCTGCCTACCGGCTCGATCTTGCCAGGCGGATCGGGGTCACTCTGGCCGCGGACGTCATGCAGACCACGATCCGGGACGCCATGCGGCTGCTTGGCATGCGCGAGGGCTTCGATGTGGGGCTGGAGATGTCAGGCAAGCCGGCCGCACTGCGGGACATGCTGGCCAGCATGACCCACGGTGGCAAGATCGCAATGCTAGGACTCCCGGCGCAGGAATTCGGGATCGACTGGGCCCACCTCGTGACCGATATGATCACGATAAAGGGGATCTACGGCCGCCAGATGTTCGAGACCTGGTACGAGATGTCGGTCCTCATCCAGTCCGGTGTCGACATCTCGCCGGTCATCACGCACAGGTTCGACGCCGCCGATTTCGAGCAGGCCTTCGCCACGGTGCGCAGCGCCCGGTGCGGCAAAGTGGTCCTTAGCTGGGAAGACAGGTAGCACGACGAATGCGAGGGGTCCGGTAGGTGTTTGCCAGCGTCCGGCAGGATATCAACGCCGAGCTTGCCAAGATCCGCGCAGACGGCCTGTTCAAGGCCGAGCGCGTCATCGTGAGCCCGCAGCGGCCCAGCATCCGTGTCACCGGCGGCGCCGAGGTCCTCAACCTCTGCGCGAACAACTATCTTGGCCTGGCCGACGACCCGCGGATCATCGCCGCCGCCAAAGAGGCGCTCGACCGCTGGGGGTACGGGCTCGCCAGTGTCCGCTTCATCTGCGGCACCCAGGACGTTCACAAGCAACTCGAGCAGCGCATCTCCGGTTTCCTCGGCACCGAGGACACGATCTTGTACTCGTCGTGCTTTGACGCGAACGGAGGGCTGTTCGAGACGATACTCGGCGAGCAGGACGCCGTCATCAGCGACGAACTGAACCATGCCTCCATCATCGACGGCGTCAGGCTGAGCAAGGCCAGGCGGCTTCGTTACCGCAACCGTGACATGGCCGACCTCGAGGCCCAGCTCCGGGCCAGCGCTGATGCCAGGCGCCGGATCATCGCCACCGACGGCGTGTTCTCCATGGACGGCTACGTCGCGCCCCTTGACGAGATCTGCGCAATGGCGGAGCGCTACGAGGCGATGGTCATGGTCGACGACTCGCACGCGGTGGGCTTCGTCGGCGCGGGTGGCGGCGGCACACCGGAACTGCACGGTGTCAGGGACCGCGTCGACGTGGTGACAGGGACCCTGGGTAAGGCACTGGGTGGCGCGAGCGGCGGCTATACCAGTGGCCGCAAGGAGATCATCGACCTGCTCCGGCAGCGGTCGCGGCCGTATCTTTTCTCGAACTCGGTGGCCCCCGCGGTGGCCGGCGCCTCGCTCAAGGTCCTCGACCTGCTCGAGGGCGGCGACGACCTGCGTACCCGGCTGCGCGAGAACACCATGTGGTTCCGTGCGCGGATGACCGGGCTCGGCTTCGACATCCTGCCCGGGGACCACCCGATCGTCCCCGTGATGATCGGCGACGCGGCGCGCGCGACCCGGATGGCCGACCTGCTCCTCGCAAAGGGCGTTTACGTGATCGGCTTCAGCTACCCCGTCGTCCCTGTCGGCAAGGCCCGGATCAGGACGCAGGTGTCGGCCGGGCACACGCGCGAGGACCTCGAGGCGGCGGTGGCCGCGTTCGCCGCGGCCCGCGACGAGATGGGCTGACCGGGCGATACAGGCATAACGGCGCCTGGGGGCGCTCCGCTCGGCCTGCCTCAGCCTGCGGTCAGCGCGACAGCGGCCTCGCTGGTGTACATGGTGAAGGTCAGCGACTCCTGGAAGTAGAGTTCAACGCTCGCGGCGTCGTGGGACAGGTAGCCGATCGACAAGTCCTGCCCGATGTGCAGTTCGTAGTCGCCGCCGCGGGTGGACAGCACGAAGGCGCCGTCGATGGCCGGCGCCCAGATGATCTCCCCGTCCACTACCCGCGCAAGGTGCTCGTGAATGGGGAAGCCATGGTCGGAGCTCTCGGTCACCGCGGTGTAGGCGTCCGCGCTGAGCAGCACCGAGTAAGGGCCGTTCACACCGGCGAGGCGCAGCGAGCTGAGCGCCTGGCTGATGATGTTCGGATAGCCAAGCGCATCGCCGGGAAGCGCGATGGCAGCGTTCGATGAACCCTCCCTGATACCCACGATGCCCGCGGCCGCGTAGCCTTCGAACACCATCGAGTCCTCGGCGAACGCGATCCTTTTCGCCGCATCCTTCACCGGCTGCCAGTCCGAGTCCTTCGCGCCGCGTTCGACGTCGTCGACGTCCCTGCGGTCCACGGTGAAAGGCACCCGCAGTTCGATGATCGGCTGCGACTGCCTGGCGCGGGCGGTGACGCCCTCGTCCGGCCGGTCCATCTCGACGAGGTGGCCGGTGCCCACCGCCGACAGGGTGAGGCCGCCAGGGCTGTGCACGTCCACCACCCGGCGGCCCGCCACGTGTCGTTTGAAAGTGCGCCTGGCCTCTTCTTCGATGTCGGCCCAGGCGGCGTCTGAAATGGGGGCAAGTTCGCGGTGCAGGTTGTTCATGACGGGACGCTCCTTTTCAGGCTGCCGATCCCGAGGGAACCGCCGGACCGGACATCAGGTGCTCCGGCCCGCACATCGAGGCCGTCGCTTGCCGCCGCTGGCTGCGCGCCGGCGGTGCCGCCCGCAGCGCCCGCGGCGGCGCCGAGCGCGGGGGGATCGGGCGGGTCGTCGAGGAAATCAATGGTTGGCACGAAGAAAAGCGTGCCAGTGACCGCGGTGGAGAAGTCGAGCACCCGGTCGGTGTTACCGGGCGGATTGCCGATGAACATGTTCTCGAGCATCTGCTCGGTGACCGCAGGCGTGGCTGAGTAGCCGATGAAATAGGTGCCGAACTCGCCCCGGCCGACCGTGCCGAACGGCATGTTCTCCCGCACGATCTGCCGCTGCGTCCCGTCGGGGCCGATGATTGTGTTCTCGGCCACGTGGGAGTTGGATGGCTTGATGTCGTCAGGCAGCTCGATGTCGGACAGTTTGGTGCGGCCGATCACCCGTTCCTGTTCCTCCACGGGCAGCGCGTTCCAGGCCGTCAGGTCGTGCAGGTACTTCTGCACGATGACGTAGCTTCCACCGGTGAAATCCGGGTCCTCGGCGCCGATGAAGGTCGCGGCTACCGCCGCCTGCCCGTCGGGATTCTCGGTTCCGTCGACGAAGCCGAGCAGGTCACGTTCGTCGAAGTACCTGAACCCGTACACCTCATCCGCGACCGTGACCGATCCGGTGAGCCGGTCCATGATGTGGGCGGCGAGCTCGAAACACAGATCCATCTCTTGGGCCCTGACGTGAAAGAGCAGATCCCCCGGTGTGGACACCGCGTGGTGCCTGTCGCCCCGCAGCTGACGGAACGGGTGCAGCCCGGCCGGGCGTGGCCCGCTGAAGAGGCGGTCCCAGGCTGCCGACCCCACCCCGGTCACGCAGCTGAGCTTGCCAGCAGGGATCCGGAAGCTGACCGCCCGCTTGAGCCCGGACAGATCGGCGAGCAGATCCCGTACGACGGGCTCGGCCCCGGCATTGATCGTCAGCACCAGGAAGATCGCTGCTTCGCTAGGCCCGCCGAGCACCTGCTGAGAATCAGCCGGCAACGGCGGGACCGGTTGGCTCGGCACTGTCATGGTTACGCGCTCCTTACGTCTCCGCACAGCTTCCCATGACCGGTCCGGCGCCTGTCAGGGCCGGGTCCTGCGAAACACGCCCAGGCTCCCTAGGGCGTAGATCTTTGGCGGCGCGACGGTGCCGTCCACGACCCCAGACGGACGACCGGGGTCGTGGACGCCACTGTCGTCGTCGCCGATAGTTCCACTATCGACTCCTCCTCCGCCTTGCCGGATCGCCGCCTGGAGCGCCGCCCGCATCCACCAAGATCTACGCCCTAAGCCTTTCACCAGCCGGAGACCGTGGCGTGCATCTCCCAGACGAGAATCTCGGCCGGCTCTGCCGCGCTGACCCGCTGGCCACCGGTCGCGGTAAACCGCACGGCGTCGCCTTCTGCCAGCTCGCCGGTGCCCTCCAGCGTGACGTTCCCCATGGGCACGAACAAGTGCAGGTACGGCGCCTCGGGCAACTCGACCGTGTCGCCGGAGCCGAGGCGGGCGGCATGCAGAGCGGCGTATTTGTTCTTGATCCGGATGGCGGAGGCGCCGTCGTGCCTGGCCATCCCCGACGCGACGGGCACCAGGCCGCCGCGCAGCAACTCGTGGTCGATTTCGACTTGCTCGTAGCCGGGCGTGATACCGCCGGAGTCAGGCACGACCCACATCTGCACGAAGTGCACGGACTCGGTGTGCCGCGAGCCGCCCTGCAGGCGCCACGAGTCGTTCTTCTCCGAGTGCAGGATCCCGGTGCCCGCGCTCATTCGCTGAGCCAGGCCAGGGTAGATGAGGCCGGCATTCCCGGTGGAGTCCTGGTGCACCAGGGAGCCCTGCAGCACCCAGGTGACGATCTCCATGTCCTGGTGCGGGTGCGTTTCGAAGCCCGTTCCCGGCCTGACGATGTCGTCGTTATTGACGAGCAGCAGGCCGTGGTGAGTGTTGAGCGGGTCGTAGTGCCTGGAGAAGGAGAACGAATGCTTCGAGTCCAGCCAGGACAGCCTGGTCTTGAACCGCTCGTCGCGACGGCGTACGTCCACCGTCGGCTGCAGCGGCGCGGTCGTCTCGGTCACCGGGCCAGGCTCGCCGGCCGTGACCGCGGCAACCGCGATCACCGGTGCCGTCGTGGTGACGTGCAGTTGCGTGCAGTGCTGCTCGGCGATCTCGGCGCAGATCTCCGCCGCCTGCTCGCAGATCGGGCTGCCGAGGTCCGCGGCATTAAGCGCCATGATCATCTTGTATTTGAGATCTTCCACAGCCATCTCCCGCGGCTCCTGGTCGGGGGCGGCGGCGCGACCAGAGAGGCCGGTGGTGTCCGCGAGCCCGTGTACCCCTATTAGACCTGGGCTTGCGTGGCCATGCGGCCTGGGGACCCTTTCATTCTTCAGAGGTCGTCTTCCTGGTGTCCGGGAGCGTCGGGGCGGAAATATTTGTCGTCCTCCTCGATGGCCTCGACATCCCTGGCCGCGGCGTCCCTGATCTTGTCTGACCTGGCCGACCGGAGTCCGGGCGAGTTTCGTGGGCGCATTCCGAGCACGATCACCATCACCAGGGCGATCGCTACCACGACGACGAAAATCGCCACCGCGTCCGACATGTTGAAGCCCGCCTTGGTGGACGTCGCCGCCCACGGAGCGTTCGCTAAATGCCCGGGCGGTGAGCCCGGGGCAGACGTCGCGATCAGGCTGAATATCATTGACCTGCCTCCAGACTCTTGGGACCCGACCGGCGGAACCACGCGATGCAGGCGCCCCACTCCTGTGTACCCGCTGGCCGGGGCCGAGAAAGCGGTAAGAAAGCTAACGGCAACTGCGCGTACCCGAGATCGTCTCAGCCTGATTGCCGGCGGCCGGCTCGGGCAGGCGCGGGACCATGGCAATGTGGGGGAATGGCAATGTGGGGGAATGGCGACTGGTTCTTTGCACCGTAACGTGACCGTAGATCGCATCGCGAACGGCAGGTTCAAGGTCACCAGCAGCCGGGGTGGTGAGATCACTCCGGGGAGCCCACCTGCCCAGTTCGAAGATCCCGTCTAGCTTGCGCTGGTCGCCGGTGAGCTCGGTGGTCATGCGCCGGGCCTTGGGCCGTCCTGCGATGGAAGGGTAGATCAGGACGGTTTCGCCGATGGCGGCCAGTTTGCCGAGTAGTTCATGTTGTCGTCGTCGCCGATAGCTCCACTATCGGCTCCCCGAGAACAAGCAGGGCCTTGGCGGGCGCCGCCTGGATCACCGCCCGCATCCACCAAGATCCACGAAACACGCCTAGCGGCGATCGAAACTCGCGAAGTACGTCGCTGCCGTGTCTTCTTCAGCGTGGCCAAGTTCGGCGGCGCGGCGGAATCGGGCGGCAACTGCGGGCGCGACATCCATGCGCACGCCTGCGGCCTGCGCCGCCTCGGTGATGAGGCGGGCGTCCTTGCCGGCCATCGCGACGCTGAAACTTGGGAAGAAGTCGCGGTCCAGAATCGCCGCGGCCTTTGTCTGCAGGTACGGCGAGTCCAGCGGCCCGCCGGAGACCGATTCAAGGAACAGATGAGGGTCGATCTCCAGGCCGCGGGCAAGGGCCAGCGCCTCCGCGGCTGCCGTGGTGAGACTCAGTACCCAGCTGTTGACGACCAGCTTGAGCCGTGTCGCGGTCCCGGCCTCGCCGAGCCACACCGTCTTCTGGCCGATCGCGTCGAAGACCGGCTGCGCAAACGGGCGCGCATCGTCCGGCCCGGCGGCGAAGACGGTGAGCGCGCCCTGCTCGGCAGGCTTCCTCGTGCCCAAGACGGGCGAATCCACGAAGATCAGGTTGTGCTCACGGGCGAACAGGGCGACCGGTTCAAGCGCGGCGACGCCGACCGTGCTTGCCTGAGCCCATACCTGGCCGGCGCGCAGCGCGGGGGCGGCGGCCGCCATCGTTTCGGCGACCGCGTCGCCGTCGGCGAGCACGGTCACGATGACCTGCGCATCCCGCACAGCCTCGGCGGGGGTCGCTGCGATGGAGGCGCCGTCCGCCTTGAGCGCATCCGCTTTGGCCCGCGTTCGGTTCCATGCGGTAACCGGCAGCCCGGCGCGCAGCATGCTGCGGCCCATTCCTGCGCCCATGATCCCGGTGCCGAGCAGCGCGACCGATGGCCCGGAGCCGGCGTGTTTAGCCATGTTTGCTCGCCGTCCTTCCCTCTTTGTGGCACCATCTGTGACGCGTTCTTCCCGGTCAACGCCAATGTGAACGAATCCCGTTTCACCCGCGTGGCAACGGTAGTCACCGAGCACAGGTACCCTGCTCTGCAAGCCACGGGACGCGTGCGTGCTCGTGCCCAGGCACGGCGCCCGGTCGACGGGGCGGCGCAGGCCCGCCTGGCACCGGCCACCAAGCATTGGACCAGCGGGAGAGTTTGATGAGTTTGCCAGCCGGCCAGCAGCGGATGCTTGACGGAATCGCAGACAGACTGCGGACCCACGATTCGGCTCTGGCGTCGCTGTTCGCCACCTTCACGCGGCTGACCAAGCACGAGGAGATGCCCGGGATCGAGCAGCTGAATCCGGGCAGGCTCACCGCAACGGCCGGCAGCAAATGGCGCGCTGGCCGGGTGAGCGGCCGGGGCGCTGGCTTACCTCGCTGGCACGTGCGATGGATCGCCCTCGTCCCGGTAGCGGTTGTCGCGGTCGTAAGCGCATTCGCCATCGTCCTGGCCGTTACTGTTCCCTCCAGTCCAAGCGAGTGTCTTTCCGCCGCGGCTTCCCGCACCTCCACGGTCCAGAGCGCTGGATCGTCGGTCAGCCCTTCGCTCGGCTGCCCCGTCAGGAAGTCTCCGGCCGGGCGTGGCTAGCCGCGGGCCAGGTCCGGACTAGCCGCGAGGGCCAGGCGCGGGCCGAGTTATCGAGATAAGAATCCGCCGATTCACGGGTCAGGAACTGGCCCGTCCCACGCTGGCCTGATGGGCGCCGGCCTGCGCGGCGCGCCACGATCACGACGCGATGGGAACGACCCGTGTTGTCCTTGCTGAGGACAATGTGCTGCTCCGGGAGGGGATCTCCTGGCTGGTGAGCGCGAACCACGATTTCGGGCTTGTCGGAGTCGCCGCCGACCTGCCGCAGCTGCTGGCTGTAATTGGCGATCATGCCCCTGAAGTGGTCGTCACGGATATCTGGATGCCGCCGACCGGGACCGACGAGGGGATCAGGGCGGCTGCCTGGCTCCGCGAGAACCGTCCCATGGTCGGCGTTGTGGTGCTGAGCCAGTACACGGCGCCCGCGTACGCCGTGGCCCTGCTTGAGCATGGTTCCGCGAGGCGTGCGTATCTGCTCAAGGAGCGGGTGGGCAGCGTCGATGAGCTGGCCCGCGCCATCCGGACGGTCGCGGGCGGCGGCTTGGTCATCGATCCGCCTGTCGTCGACGAACTGGTCAGTGTGCGCGCGCGGCGTGCCACGTCGAGCCTGTCGTCGCTGATACCGCGGGAGTCGCAAATTCTGGCCGAGATGGCCCAGGGCAAGAGCAACGCCGCGATCCCCGCCACCCCGACCGTGTCGGAGCGCATCCGTTCACGGCCGCGGCCTGCCGATCCCGCGTAGCGGCGCAGCGCAGGCAGCGCGCAACGCGGCCAGCGACCAGGCCAGCGCGGCGAGCCCAGCCGTGAGAGGCCGGCTGGCAGCCGCGAGCCCCAGTCCGGCGCCGAGGGCGCGGTCCCTGTCCGTGCAGCTGATGCGCGGCGCCGCCAAGCCGAGGATCAACAGGCACAAGGCCGCAGGCTCGCGGGGGCGCCTGTGGCCGTCAGCGTCGCAGCCCAGGGGAGGATACTCGACCTGTGAACTGGGATTACGCACCTCCCGGGACAGCTGGACCGCCTGGCAAGCGCCGGCTGGTGCTGCGGTGAGGACCCCGGACGCGGTTGTCGTCGGATCGGGCCCGAACGGGCTTGCGGCCGCGTTGACAATGGCCAGGGCGGGCCTGATCGTCGACGTCTTCGAGGGTGCCCCGACCCCGGGCGGAGGTTGCAGGACCGAGGAGCTGACTCTGCCCGGTTTTCATCACGATGTGTGCTCCGCCGTGCATCCTCTTGCCACCGCTTCACCGTTCTTTTTGGACACCGGCCTGGCTGCCCGGGGCGTGCGGTTCCGCACCCCGACGGTCGCATTCGCCCATCCACTCGATGGCGGACGTGCCGGGGCGGTCATGGGATCGGTGGACCAGACTGCCAGCGGTCTCGGCGCCGATGCGAAAGCGTACCGGCGCATGTTCTCGCCCCTGGTACGCGACGCCGGCGTGATACTGCCGGAAATCCTCGCGCCATTGCGATCGCTCCCGGCCCACCCGGTGGCGCTGGCGCGGTACGGCCTCGAAGGGCTGTTGCCCGCCCGCCTGCTGGCCCGGCGATTCCGTACCGACGAGGCCCAGGCCCTCTTCGCCGGGGTGGCCGCCCACGCCATTCTCCCGCTGACGGCACCGCTCACCAGCGCCTATGGGCTGCTGCTTACGATGATGGCGCACGCGGTGGGCTGGCCGGTCGTCGAAGGCGGCAGCGCAGGAATCGTCCGCGCCCTTGTCGATGAGCTGACGTCTCTCGGTGGCCAGGTCATCACGGGGTGCTGGGTCCAGTCGCTGGATGATCTACCGCCGGCCAGGGCGGTCCTTCTCGATGTGTCGCCGCGTGAGCTGATTCGGCTCGCTGGTGACAGGCTCCCCGCCAGGTACCGGAGCGCTCTCGGGCATTTCCGTTACGGGCCGGGCATCTGCAAGGTCGACTGGGCGCTTTCCGGGCCAGTTCCGTGGGCAGCGGAGGCCTGCAGGGGCACCGCGACCGTGCATGTCGGCGGCACGCTGGCCGAGGTCGCACGCAGCGAATCCGATGTGGCCGCCGGCAGGCATCCTGCCCAGCCTTACTGCATTGTGGTGCAACCTGGCGTCGTTGACCCGACGCGCGCCCCGGCCGGGTGTCATACGCTGTGGGGCTACTGCCACGTCCCTTCCGGTTCACCCGCGGACATGACCGATCCCATCGAAGCGCAGATCGAGCGCTTCGCGCCGGGGTTCCGTGACCTTGTGCTCGCGCGGGTCACCACGACCGCGGTCGAAGCGGAGCGGCGCAATCCGAACTACGTGGGCGGTGACATCAACGGTGGCATGGCGACTCTTCGGCAGACGATCTTCCGGCCAGCGGCGCAGTGGAACCCGTACCGGACCGCCCTGCGCGGCGTCTACCTGTGCTCGGCGTCCACGCCGCCCGGTGGCGCGGTTCATGGTATGTGCGGGCACGGGGCAGCCCGCGCGGCGCTCGCCGACCTCGGCCTGGCCGCGTCACACGTCGCGGCTGTGCTGCCTTGAGCCAGCCTGGTTGACGTTGCTTCCTTGGCCATGTCCAAAGCGCAGCAGCCTCGTTACCGCCCGGCCCGCCGAGGGCCGCGCCCGCGGCGGATTGCGCCCGCTGGGTCCGATGACGCGGTCGTGCGGTGCGGCGCCGGATGCCGCAGAATGCCCATATGACCTATAACGCCGCGCGGAGACTGTGGCTGAGCCTGGAGCCCCTGCACGATGTCCTGTATTTCGGTCCAGGGGTTCGCGATGCCGGCATCGGCCTCGGGTTGCGCGGATACTGGATGACCTATTTCGCGTTCCGCGCGGCACCGCTGGGCCCGGTGGGACCTGCGGCTGTGGTGGCGTCGTTCGCCGGCTTCCATCCGGGCATGGTCGCCAGGGCACTGCCCGACGCGTGGTCGCGTGCGTCGCCGCAGGTGTGCCTGACCAGGCGGGCGGAGTTGTCGGCCGAGGCGCTCCGCGCGGTCAGCGCCGACCCGGGCGCTTGCCGGGCGGCGGCCGGCCTGCTGGCGCCTGTGGCGGCCGCCGCCGACGCCACCGGGCGTCCGCTGTTTGCCGCCAACGCGGCGTTGCCCCTGCCCGATGATCCGGTCGCGGCCTTGTGGCAGGTGGCGACGACGTTGCGTGAGCACCGCGGCGACGGCCATGTCGCCGCGCTGGTCGTGGCCGGGGTCAGCGGGCTCGAGGCGCATCTGCTCCAGACGGCGGCAGGCCGCTTCCCCGATGAGGTGATCCGCCTTGCGCGGGGGTGGACCGAGCAGGACTGGGCCGGCGCGGCCGGGCGGTTGCGCGCGCGGGGGCTGCTGGGCGGCGGCGCGGCGCCCCCGCTGACGGCGGCGGGCCAGGCGCTGCTCGCTGACATCGAGACGCGCACCGACGACGCGGCATGGGCCGGTGGCCTTGATGCGCTCGGCGAACCCGCGGTCGACGAGGTCGTGTCGATGCTGCGCACCTCGGTCGATGCGGTCCGCGCTTCGGGCATGCTGCCCGCGGTCAACCCGACCGGGCTTCCGGTCGGGGCATGAAGGACTTCGCTAAGACCCGGGCGCCGATGAGCATCACCCGCCCGTCCCCGTCACGACCGGCCGCCGCCGCCCGATGGGGGCCGGCCGTCTGAGAAAAGCGGTGTAAGGAAGAACATCGGGCCCTCTGACGCGATGACAATCGCGAACACCCACGCCGCCCATGGCGCGCCGCGGAGCGCCGCGGCTCCGCTCCGGCTCGCGTAACTCCGCGCCACTTCTGAGAGCGCGGACACCGCCGCCACGGCCAGGAACAGCCAGCCAATCCGGTTCCCCGTCCGCGCCGCGATCACGGCTCCCACCACCGCGAATGCGATTGTGACCGGGAAGAAGCTCGCGGTTGTCCAGCCCAGGCCGCCCGTCAGCCCGAACCATGCAGACGCTGCCACCATTACCACCGTCGGGCCGAGCAGAACCCAGGCCAGCCGGGCCGCGGCAGATCGGGTCACGGCACCCGCTCCAGCCTGCGCACCGGCAGCCGCCCGGTTACCGTGGTGCCGCGCGCGGGGTCTAACCTGATCCGCAGATCTCCACCGAGCGCGGCCATCCGGTCGGCCATGCCCTGCAGCCCGGTGCCATGGCCCGCCGACTGCGGGTCGAAACCGGTCCCGTTGTCTGTGACCGAGAATCTCAGCGCCTCGTCCCGGCCGGACAGGCGGATGATCACCTGGGAGGCGCCCGCGTACTTCGCGACGTTCTGCAGGGCTTCAAGCGCGCAGAAGTACACGGCGGCTTCCGCCTCCTGCGGATACCGTCCGATCGCATCCGCCTGCACGGTGACCGGTACCGGCGCCTTGCGCGCCCGTGCTTCGAGCGCCGCCACCAGGCCGTGCTCCGCGAGCAGCGGTGGATAGATCCCGCGGGCGAGGTCACGGAGGTTGTCCAGGGCGTCCATCGCATCCGCGTGTGCCTGGGCGACGAGCGACCTTGCGCCTCCTTGTCGTCGTCCAGCGTGGTCTTGGCGAGGTGCACCATCACCGAAAGGGCGACAAGCTGCTGCTGCGCGCCGTCGTGGACATCACGTTCCAGGCGCCTGCGCTCCTCGTCCGCTGCTGCCACGATCCGCCGCCGCGAGGCGCGCAGCTCGTCCATCCGGTATTGCAGCTCATCGGCGGCCCAGGCTGGTGGCCTTGGCCACCCGGTCGCGTTAAAGCTGCAGTTGCCTCTCCTCAAGATCGAGATCCGCGTGCAATGCGGCCGCCCCATCCGGGCAATCGGCACCGCGGGCACCCGCACCGCCGGCGTGCCGCCGCCGGCCTGTTACCCGCGGCGAGCGCGGGCACGTCGCTTGCCCTCGTGCATCGCCTGCACCCGGGCAACCGGGATCGCGCGGCCCTCGTCAACCAGTTCGGCGCGGAGCGGCTGCGGCGTGGGCATCTGGTCGGCCCACGGGTCACCGTCGGCGATCAAGCGCGCCGCGGTGTGCACCGTGAAGTCGGCTGGCACAACGCGATCAAGCTCATCCCAGCCCACCGGAAACGACACAGGAACGCCCGGCCGGACGCGCGGGCTGTACGCCGCCGCCACCGTCGCCCCGCCTGCCCGGGTTGAGTCGAGGAATACCTTGCCTTCGCGGTCTTCCCTGATATACGCGGTCGTGGCGAGCACCGGGTCCAGGCGTTCGGCCCGCGCGGCGATCGCGCGGGTGGCCGCGGCGATGTCCTCGCTCGTCGCCTGCGCGTCGATCGGTACGAACACGTGCACGCCCTTCGCCCCGCTGGTCTTGACCGCGCCGGCCAGGCCGGCTCCGGCCAGGGCCGCACGGACGATGAAGGCGGCGCGGACGGCCAGCGGGAAGGCGCCGGCGGACGGCGGGTCGATGTCGAGCACGAGGTGGGTCGGGCGATCCCAGCGGTCCGCGCGTATCAGGGTCGGGTGGTACTCCACAGCGCGCTGGTTGGCGAACCACAGCAAGGTCCTGCGGTCGTTGCACAGCGCGTAGGAGACCTCGCGTTTTGAGCTCTCCGCCCACAGCGGTACCGTCGGCACCCACGGCGGGGTGTATTTGGGCACGTTCTTTTGCATGAAAGGGGCCTGGCCGCG
This sequence comes from uncultured Actinomycetota bacterium, assembly GCA_963826515.1. Classification (GTDB taxonomy): domain Bacteria; phylum Actinomycetota; class Actinomycetes; order Streptosporangiales; family Streptosporangiaceae; genus DATFVJ01. Next base: position 229,306 of record CAWGXI010000016.1, on the reverse strand, counting down.
GAGCACCCTGATCACTGAAAGCGGCCGGTCACGCAACTCCGGGATGATGCGGTCGCGAACCGCGTCCAGGTAGTCGACCAGATCGCGCTTGGCCGCCGCCGCCCCGTCGAACAGCGGTTGGTCGAGATTGGTCAGCGACACCCCAGCCCGCACCTCGCCGCCGCTCATCTGGCCAGCTTGCCGCTGCTCATCTGGCCAGCTTGCCACCGATCCGGTCAGGAGGCGAGGGACCGCCGAAGCCGGGCACCCGACGCGAGCGGCACCGCCTCGTGGCTCAGTTCTGCGGATCCGGATTCTGCGGATCCGGATTCTGCGGGTCCGGGGCCGACGTCCCGGTCACCGTCTGGCCGGCTGCCGCTACCGCGAAGACGACCACGAGCACTGCGTAGATAGCCAGCAAGACGTAAGGGACGATGACGCTGATGGCGGTCGCGACTACATACACCGCGCCGCCCAAGGAAGAGTAGGCAAGTGCGCGATTGATTACGGCAGCAGACGCGTGCCAGGTCAGGATCTCAGGCCTGCGGCGCAGATGCAGCCACAGGAGGCTGAACGCGATCGCCAGGACGATCATGGTCAGCCCGTACAGGCCGATGGCAGCCGTTGCGTTGGCGCCGCCGGTGGCCATGCCCGCAGCGTGCTCGGTCCCGGCCTGCCCCAGGTAGGCGGCCAGTACCCCGGTCGGGAACGGAATGAAGGCAACGATCGCGAGCAGCGCGGAGGTTGAGGTAGATCAATGTCGGATCTACCTCGCCGACCTGATGCATCATGCTGTGACGGTTGGCTCACATCACCCCGATGGTCAGGAAGCTGATCGCGTAGGCGCCGTAGTGCGGCCACAAACCGCCCAGTTCCGCCCACAGCCTGCCTTCTCGTGCCGCTGGAACCGCGATGTCAAGTACCAGCAGTGTGATGGCGATGGCGAACACCCCATCGCTGAACGCTTCCAGCCGGCTCGTCGTCACCAGCCCGGCATCAGAGGCCTCAGCAGACATACCGCCCCCCGATCCGCTCCCCGTGCGGGGATCCAGCACCGGGAAACCCAACGCCGGGCAACCCAACGAAGGAAACAACGCCGGACAACCCCAACGAAGGATAGGACCGGATGGCTGCGCGGTCAGGGTCGGCGCCTTCCCACGGCTCGTCCTGCCACGCGCCGGGCCGGGCCAACGGGGCCGGGGCAACGGGGCCGCGCCAACGGGGCCGGGCCAACGGGGCCGGGCCAACGGGGCCGGGCCAACGGGCCGGCAAGGTAGTCCGGAGGGCCTGGCGAGGTTCAAGGGACATTGGCCGCTAAGTTGAGAATATGGACTATCGCACGCTGGGCCGCAGCGGCTGCGCCGTGTCGAGCCTTTGCCTTGGGACCATGACCTTCGGCGCCGAGACTGACGAGGCGACGTCGCACGGCCAGCTGGACCGTTTCGCCGAGGCGGGCGGAACGCTGGTGGACACGGCCGACGTGTACAGCAAGGGTGCGTCGGAGGAAATCATCGGCCGCTGGTTCGCCAACCGGCCGGCGGAGCTCACCGAGCCGGTGGTGCTGGCCACCAAGGGCCGCTTCCCGCTGGCCGGTGATCCGAACGCTGCCGGGCTTTCTGCGCGGCATCTGACTCGCGCGCTTGACAGTTCGCTCCGCAGGCTCGGGCTCGACGTGGTCGACCTGTATCAGGTCCACGCGTTTGATCCGTGGACGCCGATGGAGGAAACGCTGCGCGCGCTCGATGGGTTCGTGCGCGCTGGCAAGATCCGCTACTACGGGCTGTCGAACTTCACCGGCTGGCAGCTGACGAAGGCGGTGCACCTGGCCCGCGCGCTGAACATCGCCGGGCCGGTAACCCTTCAGCCGCAGTACAGCCTGCTGGTGCGCGAGATCGAGTGGGAGATCGTGCCCGCCGCGATGGACGCGGGCCTTGGTCTGCTGCCGTGGGGCCCGCTCGGCGGCGGCTGGCTGTCGGGCAAATACAAGCGCGATCAGCGCCCGGCGGGCGCCACCCGGCTCGGCGAGGACGCGGGCCGCGGCATGGAGGCCTACGACCGGCGAGGCACCCAGCACACCTGGGACGTCATCGACGCGGTACAGAAGGTCGCGGACGAGCGGGGTGTGTCTATGCCTGAGATCGCGCTGGCCTGGGTGACCGCCAGGCCCGCGGTGACCTCGACCATCCTCGGCGCCCGCACGGCCAGCCAGCTCGAGACGAACCTTCGGGCGGCTGAGCTGCGCCTCACCCCGGCGGAAACCGCTGCGCTCGACGCCGCGAGCGACCCGGGAGCCACCGACTATCCCTACGGCGAGATGGGCGCGCAGCAGCGCGACCGCCGTCTCGCCGGCGGTGACTAGAGCGCCGCGTCACGTTCGCGGCGACCGTTTCAATGTGCCGGCCATTGCCGTGAGGAGCTGAACCTATGGTCGCATCGGAGCAGCGCGTCGGCGGTCTGCTGTCGGTCAATGTGGGGCTGCCGCAGGACCTGCGGTGGCATGGCAGAACGGTCCACACGGCGGTGTGGAAGCGCCCGGTCAGCGGGCGGCAAATGGTGCGGCGGCTCAATATCGATGGTGACGGGCAAGGGGATCTAGCCGGGCACGGCGGCGAGCACCGCGCGGTGTTCGTCTACCAGATCGAGTCCTACCGCTACTGGCAGGGCGTGCTCGGCCGCGACGAATTCGAGTACGGGCAGTTCGGGGAGAACTTCACCGTGCAGAACCTGGCCGACGACGAGGTGTGCATCGGCGACCGGTACCAGATTGGCGAGGCGGTCTTCGAGGTGACCCAGCCACGGGTCACCTGCTACCGGGTTGGCATCAGGCTGGATGATCCTCGCGTGCCAGCGCTGCTTGTCTCCCATCACAGGCCCGGGTTCTATTTCCGGGTGCTTACCGAGGGTGCCGTGCAGGCCGGGGACGAGATCGTGAAGGTCGCCTCAGGGCCGGAAGGCATGACGGTTGCGGAGATCGACGCGCTGCTCTACCTGCCCAGGCATCCGCGCAAGCAGCTATTGCGCGCGCTGCGGATCCCGGCGCTCAGCGCGGGCTGGAAGACGTCCTTCGAGGCGATGCTCGGCCAGTCCGCCCGGCCGGCTGATGCTGCTGGCAACCCGGGCCTTGCCGCGGCGAGCCCGCCGCCTGCGTGGCCCGGGTTCCGCCGGCTTGCGGTGACCGCGATCGAGCGGGAGAGCGAGACGGTGGTCTCGGTGCGTATGGCCGACCCGCAGGGCGCGCGCGTGCCGGCCGCGTTGCCTGGACAGTTCCTGACGGTGCGGCTGCGCCCTGAACCCGGCGGCAGGCCGCTGCTGCGCAGCTACTCATTGTCCGGCGCGACGGGCGCCGACCAGTACCGGATCAGTGTCAAGCGGGAGCGCCACGGCGCCGCCAGCCAGTTCGTGCACACCAGGCTGCGGGTGGGCGACCAACTCGAGGTAGCCGCACCCCGCGGCACCTTCACCCTGCGCCCGGGAGAGGCGCCGGTCCTGCTGATCAGCGCGGGTGTCGGCGCGACACCCGTGCTCGCCATGCTGCACACGCTGGCCGCTGCCCGGTCCGGCCGGGACATCTGGTGGCTACACGGGGCGCGCAGCGGAGCAGATGAGCCGTTTGCGGCGGAGTCCCGCTCCTTGCTTGCCATGCTTCAGAGCGCGCATCGCCATATCTGCTACAGCCGTCCAGGCCCCGGCGACATCCCGGGGCGCGACTACCAGACGGCGGGACGGCTCTCGGCGCCTGTCCTGGCGGGCTTGGGCCTGCCCCGCGACGGCGAGGGATACATCTGCGGTCCCGGCGCCTTCATGGCCGATGTGTCCGCTGCCCTGGTCGCGATCGGTATCGGGGCGGCCCGGATCCGCACGGAGGTCTTCGGCGCCGGGCCGGCGAGCACGCCCGGCATCGCGGCCGCACCGGCCCGGCCGCCGCACCCGCCCGCGGGCCCGCCAGGCAGCGGCCCCCTCGTCGCGTTCGCGCGCAGCGATCTGACCGCGCGATGGGATCCTGGCTACGCCAGCCTGCTCGAGCTCGCCGAGGCCTGCGACGTGCCGGTGCGCTGGTCATGCCGCACCGGGGTGTGCCACACGTGCGAGACAGCCGTCATGTCGGGAGCGGTCGGCTACACCCCCGAACCGATCGACAGCCCCGCCGGGGGAAGCGCGCTCATCTGCTGCTCGCAGCCACGCGACGACCTGGTCCTCGACTTGTGAGCCGCCAGGCGGACGACGCCAGCTCTGCTATGCGGTCCATGCGACGGCGAGCCGCTTGACCCCCCGCTGGAAGCTCGAGCGCAGGTAGGAAGGCTCGCCGGCGTAGCAGAGCGAGGACGTGCGGGCCAGCACCTCGTCGAACAAGGCGCGCATCTGGATGCGGGCGAGGTGGGCGCCGAGGCAGAAGTGCGGGCCGTGGCCGAATGCCAGGTGCGGATTGGGCTGGCGGCGGATGTCGAAGCGGTCAGCGTCGCGGAAGACATCGTCGTCACGGTTGGCCGAAGTGAACGAGACGACAACCTTGTCACCTTCGCGGATGCGCTGCCCGCCGAGCTTGAGGTCGGCGGTTGCCGTACGGCGGAACGTCATTACCGGCGTCCACCAGCGCAGCATCTCCTCGACCGCCGTAGGCAGCAGAGCGGGATCGGCGCGCAGCTCATCCTGTGCCGCCGGGTGCTCGAGCAGCGCGATGCACGCGCCGGGCAGGCCGTTGCGCAGGGTCTCGTTGCCCGCGACGGCGAACAGCCAGAACATGTTCTCGAACTCCTCGACCGATACCCGGCCGCCGTCGTCGTCGACCTGCGCGAGGAGGATGGACATGACGTCGTCACCGGGGCGGCGCCGCTTGGTTTCCGCAAGCAGGTGGGCGTACGCGTAGAGGTCGGGCATGCCTTCGCGGGTGCGGGGGTCGGGCAGGCGGCCGCCGTCGTCCGGCGCCGGCCGCAGCGACAACGCCTCCCTGGCCATCGCCGTCCCAGCGGACGGGTCGAATTCGGCCGACGAGGCGTAGTCGGGATCCTGGTAGCCGATTACCCGGTTGGACCAGTCGAACAGCAGCCAGCGGTCCTGGTCCGGCACGCCGAGGACATCTGCCAGGGTGAGCAGCGGCAGGTCGGCGGCCAGGTCCTTGGCGAAGTCGCACTCGCCCCGTTCGCCGGTAAGGACACGATCGCAGATCGCACGCGCGTGCCCGCGGATGCGGTGGTCGAGCTGGGCCACCGCGCGCGGGGTGAACGACCGGCCGAGCAGCCGCCGCAGCCGTGCGTGCTCCGGCGGATCCATGTTCAGCATCATCCGGCGGACATAGGCGAGGGCCTGGGGTGTCGCCGGGTCGCGAGTCTGCGTCGCGCCGAGCCAGGAAGAAAACAGCCGCGGCCGCCGCAGCACCGACTCGACGTCGGCGTGCCTGAGCACGAGCCAGAAGCCTGGCCCTCCCGGCCAGCCGAGAACGGGAATCTCGTCCACCCAGGCGACGCGCCTGTGCCGCCGGAGCCGGGCAAGAGCGTCGAAGGGTACCCCGCTGACATAGGTCACCGGGTCGAACACGACTTCGGTGTCGGGCCGGGGCACCGCCGTCACTCCCGCCCCAGGAACTCCTCGATGGACGTCGCGGGCGCCACCGGCGTCTCGACCATCGGGTAGTGCCCGGCGTCCGAGAACATCTCAAGCCCGGCGTTCGGAGAGAACGCCAGCCCCGCCTGTGGCGCGAGGACGTGATGGTCTCTCGGCCCAACCGTCACATGTGAGCTGGCCACGCCGACCTCCGCGTACCGTATTGTCCCGCCTGCTGCAGACTCTAACGTTCGATCCGCCCGGCGGGACGGGTCAGTAACCAACTTCACGACAGCCCTCAGGCAATACTGGTCTAGTTTATTGACTGTAAATTTCATTGACTACCGGGAATCGGCCGTTCTACCTTTCTTGCGTGCACTCCTCACCCGCCGCAGAAGGCTCATCCGCCGCAGAAGGCTCATCCGCCGAATACGACGTCGCGATTCCCGCGCTGCTCCGGGCCGCACGCGGCGCGTATGCGCGTGCCATCAGCGTCCGCCTCACGGCGGCGGGGTTCGACGACATGCCAAGGAACGGGCCGTTCGTGGTGGCCGCTTTAGCGCGCTCCGGCGGTTCGCCGGGCGACCTGATCCACGAGCTGGGGGTCACCAAGCAGGCGGCCAGTCAGCTGATCGACACCCTGGTCATCCGGGGCTACCTGGAGCGCGAGGTCAATCCCGATGATCGTCGCCGGATGTCGATCGCGCTCACCTACCGGGGCCGGGCCGCCGCCACCGCGGTCCGCGCCGGTGTGGAGGTAGTGGACGCCCAACTCGCCCGGCTGCTTTCGCCGGCCGATCTGGCCGGCTTGCGGGCCGGCCTCGCGGCACTGGCCGAGATCAAAGCAAGGGCGGAGGAGGAATGATCATGAGTTCACGCAGCCGCCTCAGCCAGCTCAAGCCCGATCTCGCCCGTCGTCAAGCGCGGCGCCGCCGCGCAGGGCGGCAGGTTTCCTAGGTGACATCGCGTTTGAGCGTAGCGAGGACGGCGGCAGTGGCGAATGCGGCCGCGTAACCGGCCAGCACCAGTCCGCCCGCCCACTGCGGGAGCAGCCCGCGGGCGGCGGACATGTTCGCCCGGTCGAGGGCCTCGCTGGCGTAGAAGGGCAGCCAGCGCGCGAGCCCGGATCCGAGCAACTGCCCGGTGATGCCTTCGATCAGAGCGATCCATGCGAGCGCGGTGGCGACCGCGCCGGCAAGGTTACGGACGAGTGCGCCAAGGCCGACGCTGATCGCGGCGAACGCGGCTGACCCTTGGCGGCTAGACCCCCGCCAAAGGGTCAGCCAGGTGCCGCCCGCGGGCAAATGGAAGGCGCCGCCCTTCGCGGCCCACCACGCCGCCGTGGCAGCGAGAGCGGCAGCAGCGGACACCTGCCCGGCGGCCGCGCCGATCAGCCCATAGACAGTCAGCTTGGCAGCGACGACACGGCCGCGCTCGGGAAAGCTGAGGTAGGTGTCGGTAATGGTGCCGTGCCGGTACTCGCCCGCGACGGCGAGGATGCCGAAGACGAGGGTGAATATCGCGGCGAGACCGACGTGCGCGAAAGCCTTGCTCTGCACCGCGGGATCGTGCACATTCCCGCCGGACTCGACGAGACCGGTGACGCCGGCCACGACGATCAGCGGTCCTGCGGCGAGCAGCAGCCACCGGCCGCGGACGGAGGTGAGCTTGCGGAACTCGCTGTGGATCATGGGCGACACGGGTGGTCTCCTTGGCAATAAGCGGGCACCGCCGGCCGGGTAGGCGCGCGGCGCGGGGCGCCCAGCTGACGGTCCGTGCCACACTGCGGCAGCCGTTTTGGGTCATTAGGACTTAACGGCTGCCGCGCGGCGTCACATCGCTTGCTGGCGGTCAGCCTCGCGCCACGGTCAGTTTCAGGAACGCCGACTCCAGCGCGTTGTTCGTGTCGCCGATCTCGCGCAGCGGCCCCGCGAAGCGTAGCTGCCCGCCGTTGACGATCACCACGTGGTCGACCGTCTGGGCAACCTCGCTGAGCACGTGGCTGGCGAAGACGATGGTGCGGCCATCGCTCGGCAAGCCGCGCAGCAGACCACGGAGCCACGCCACGCCGGCGGGGTCGAGCCCGTTGGCCGGCTCGTCGAGGAGGAGCACCTGCGGGTCGCCGAGGAGGGCCGCGGCAAGGCCGGGGCGTTGCCGCAGGCCGAGGGAGAACTCGCGGACGCGCCGGCGCGCGACCGGCGCAAGGTCGACCCGGTCGAGGACCTCGTCCACACGGCGATCGGCGTTGCCGTCCGCGGCGGCGAGGACGCGCAGGTGGTCGCGGGCCCGGCGCCCCGGGTGGGAGCCTGTTGTCTCGAGCATCGCGCCGGCCGAGCGGCGGGGCCGGGCGAGGCGGCGGTAAGGGATGCCGCCGATCAACGCCTCGCCCGCGCCCGGCCTGACCAGGCCGGGCGCCACGCGCAACCGCCGGTTGCCGGCTGGGACCGGCTGAGCCGACGACCTGCCCGCCGAGCGCCTTCTGGACCGGCGACCTGCTCAGCATGCTCGAACCGGGAGAGCCGGTGACGCCAACGTGGGGAACGCGGCTGGCCGGCCCTTCCTCCAAGCATCGGGTGGCATAGCAGGACCGTCGATGGTCACCGGGAGGCTCAGGCGCGATGCCCCACCAGCATGTGCGAGGTGCTGACGGCGGACGCCTGAGCCTCGGTCGGCGCGCACAGGATTTCAGCAACCTGTTCGCCGTGATCCTCAAATACGTCGGCTTCGCCACGGAGCAGCTGTTGGCCGCCGTGACCGGAGCCGGCTACGCGGAGCGCTGCGGGGCGGCCACGAGCCACCTCACCCAGATCAGGCGGGCCGGCGAACGCGCTCTTGGCCTCACCGGTCAGTTAATCGCCTTCCGTGAGGCGGTGCAGGCGCAGATCCTCGACCTGGACGAGGTCATCACGGCGGTGAAGGAGATGCTGCGGCGGACTATGGGTGAGGACGACGCGTCGGTGGCCGGCGGATCGAAATCACGGCAGGGACGGAGCGTGCGGCTCCGGGCCAGCGATATCCCCCGGGACTGGCTGCCCGACCTATCGGGCAGCCTTGGTTCCGGTTTCGGGCGGCGCCGTGAGCTGGCAGCCCGCCAGCCCACGGTCACCGTCGTTAATTCAGTGGTGGGGCGCTGGATAGGGCGGTTGGTCATGGCCGTTGTTGCCGTGTCCCGGTTGGCCAGGCTGGTCGCCTTGTCCCGGTTGGCCAGGGTGGTCGCCTTGTCCCGGTTGGCCAGGGTGGTCGCTGTGTTCCGGTTGGCCAGGGTGGTCGCCTCGTCCCGGTTGGCCAGGGTGGTCGCCTCGTCCCGGTTGGCCAGGGTGGTCGCCTCGTCCCGGTTGGCCAGGGTGGTCGCTGTGTTCCGGTAGCGGCCGTGGCTGTGGCCGTGGCCGCGGGAATGGGTATGGGTACGGGAACGGGTACGGACGTGGGCACCAGCGCCACCTTGGCCAGCGGTAGCACCAGTAACCTGCGTGCTGAGGCAGAACCTGATGCACACTTTGCGATGCGGCCTGATGGGTCGTGGCCGCAGTAGCCACGCTGGGCAGGGTCATTGCGCCGGCGGAGCCGATCGCAACGAAGGCGGCGGCGGTTGCCGCGGTCCGCTTGAACAGCTTTTTGGACATAGTTCCGTTCCTTCCTGTTAGTGGCTGAAGATCACTTGCCGGTTCCGAAGCCGGCCTGTGGTGCGCCCGACTTGTGGCGCCGGCGGCGTGGCTTATGGATAAGCCACGGCTGAACGGGCCGTGCCGGTAGCCGCACGGCTCGGTTGGATCACTGCCCAGACCTCCCCCTGTCGGCCGCGCAGAGCTGTCCTTGACCTCAACCATGGAAGCGCCATGAGGCGCCGTATATGAATACTGCCCGATCGCGGTTTAATTCACGCGGCGGGACTCGCAGATATTCATGCGCAGCCAATCAAAAGGATATGTTCTGTGCGCAATGTCCTATTCCTTTTCGTCATCGTTACCGTGTCGCGGCCGGTTTTTGAATGTGGGGCGCGCTCCAGCGGGCTGTGTCGTCCACTAAGGAAAACGTTGTCGCGGCGGGAGAAAACGTTGTGCGAGTGAGAAAACGTTGTCACGGTGAAACGATTCGGGTAAACGTTGTCATTCTGGCAACGTTTATGGAAAACGTTGTCGGAAAACGTTGTCAAGAATGTCCGGCGGCGGTCGGCCGCAAGACCCGGCCGGCCTGCGGCCCAGGCAGGGAGGAGGCCTGCAGCCCAGGCAGGGAGGAGGCCTGCAGCCCAGGCAGGGAGGAGGCCTGCAGCCCAGGCAGGGAGGCCGCCCGAGCCAGACCGGGAGGCCCGCCACCAGCCAGGCCGACGGGCCAGCGCCGCCAAGCCCGCCTACCGCACGGCCGTTCGCAATTCCGCTGGCACGTGCGAGGTAAGCCGGGCGGCGATACCTGCTGCCTGCTCCGCGGCACCGGCGACAGCCGCGGGCATCGCACCCGCCGCCGCCGCGTCCGCGCAACGGCTCGCGAGGACCGCCACTCGCTCGCTCAGCACGGCCCAGGCGGCCTCGCGCCACGGGACGAAGTTCCCCATCAGGTAGTACATCTCGAAGGCAGGCCCGGCAGTCCGCCCAGGCTGGCCGGGACCGGCCGGCAGCCGGGTCAGCACCGAGCCCAGCGGATCAAGCACGCCGGTCATCAGGCCGAACGCGGCGCCTGCGAGCGCGTCAAGCTGCTCGCCGGTCTCGTCGGTGTGCGTGAAGAAGCGGGTCAGGACCTGTAGCAGCGCCTCGTACCCGACGGTGAACAACTCGGCGACCCTGCGGGCGGCCTCGTTGGTGATCAACGGCTGCCCGGCGGCAATGTCGAACGGCTGCCTGGTGAATGCGGCAATGACCGGCCTCGCCGGTTCGAATGAGGGGTCCCTGCCGCGGAGCGCGCGATATTCCTCCCAGAGATTCAGGAATCGGCCGTAGTGAGCGGAACGCCAATCTCCGCGCGCGCCCTCTCCCTGCTCGATGATCTCCTCAATTGCCCGGTGCGCGGACGCCAGGTCCGTCACGGCAATAAGGGCCGGCCAGCGGAACATCGCCGACGTTGCTTGCGCGCGCGGCGGGCCGACGAATACCGCGCGCTCGCCGATCCGGTCGACGAGATATGTGAGCCCTTCTGCGATGCCACGGTAAAGGTGCCCGACGGTGAGAAAATCCTGTGTCCGGGGCATTACCTCGGCCGGTTCGACCGGCTGATGGGCCCGCGCGGCCGGGGCGAAGCCGTCGGCGTCCACTCGCTCCATTCCTTCCGGCCGCTCCAGGTAGAGGAAGTGGGTCAGCGAGGCATCGCCGAACGGCAGCAGGTCGAGCTGTACACTCGGCGGGAAGTAATTCGAGCGCTGCGGGAAGTTCGGCCTGCCGAAGGTGGGCGCGGCACCGATCGCGGACATCAGGTTGGCGGCCAGCGCGAGGTGCAGCATCTCCTCGACGGCGATGCCTCGCAGCACCTTACGCCACTTCGCGACCGCGGCGGCCTGCTCGGCGGTGAGGCCCTCGCCAGCATCCTGCTTGAGGCTGAACCCCGCGTACAGGTATTGGCACATGATCATGTGTTCCAGCTGTATCGCCTCGGCCAGCAGGTACCACAGGTGCTCGCGGTGATGAACGACGATCTTGGGTTCGGCCATCGGTTGCCCCCCGGGATCGGGCGGTGCCAGGCACAGGCACAATTACTCAATTACACATGAGTCGCAGCCCGTAAGCCCGCGGTCGGCCGGTATCGCGCCGGTTGAGGCGAGCGCTTTAGAGATCCCTAACGGCTGCCGCGTGGCGCGACTGGCAAGAAGCGTGCTCCATGTTTCATGAGATCCCGGTAACCGTCACGCGCAGGCCGCAACGAAGCTACCTGGATCGTGCACAGGCGTCCGCCACGCTGCCAGGTCGCGGCGCCGGCAGCCGGCAACATCGTTCAGCTGGCGGATGCTGGCGCCGCCAGAGGCAACATAAGCCACCTGGCGGATGTCTCCCATGCCGGTGTCAGCGCACGCTAAGACCATCTTGGCCACCGGCCGCCGACAGGCCTGAGCGCCCGGCGCCCGGCGCCGACATGGAAGCCCGGACCTTCCGGCGTCCGGCCCCATGTCGCATTCTTCAGCCGGTGTCCCTGGTAGAGCGGCGGAGCGTTATGCCGAGCACGTCCGCGGCCACGCTGGCCAGGCGGGCCGAAGAACTGGCGGGGCAGGTGCCTTGCCGCCGCGAGAACCCGCGGCTGTGGTTCGCCGACCTGCCGGCCGACCCTGAGCTTGCCAAGGCCTTCTGCAGGCAGTGCCCGCTGCGCGGACCCTGCCAGGCCGGTGCGGCCGCCCGCGCAGAACTATGGGGCGTGTGGGGTGGCGAGCTTTTCGAGCGTGGGGTGATCACCGCGCGTAAGAGGCCACGCGGCCGCCCGCGCACCAGGCCGGAGGCGCAGTCATGCCTGCGGTGATACGGCGGGAACTTGCCGCCCGGCCTGTTCCGCGCCGACCGGGATGGGCCGCGCTTGCTTGGCCGCTGGCGGGCCGAGTTCGGTGCCGGACTCAACGGCCTCGGCCCCGGCTCGTCATGCACGCCACCTCCGCACTCCAAACGGGTGAGAACTCAGGCGGCGAACCGGTCGACGGGCCAAACGCCGTATCCCAGAATTCATGGCTATGACATTCGCGCTGAATGATGCGGTAAAGAAGATCATTGACGGCCTTAACCCAGCGGTTCTCGGTACCGTCAACCCGGACGGGAGCCCGCAGACCTCGGTGGTCTGGGTTGGCAGGGACGAGGACACCCTGCTCATCTCCACCGCGGCGGGCCGGCGTAAGGAGAGGAATCTGCGCCGCGATCCACGGGCGAGCGTGACCGTAATCGACAGGGACGATCCGCTCTGTTACGTCGAGGTGCGTGGCACGGTCACGGTGACAGAAGATATCGGCAGGCAACTGGCAATCTCGCTCGCGGAAAGCTATGAGGGTCCGGGTGCTGGCGAGGAGTACATGCAGCTCCCGCCGGAGGTGGTACGTGTGGTGATCCGGGTCACTCCGCAGCGGGTATTGGGCTCTGCGGCCGAATGCTAGGTGAGCGCGACAATCCTGATACCGGAGCTTTCAGCCGGGATATCTTCACTGAAGACGCTACGGGATCATGGAACCGGACAGGCATGTATCAGGGAGGCGCGGCGACCGTGCCGGACCGGTCAGCACCACCAGGAAGGCCGCCCCAGCGCCCGGCCGGCCCGCGGCGATGGACGTCGTTCGTGGCCGGGGAGGGCGGCGATGGCAGGCCAGTGCGGGGCCTGCACGAGGCGGCGAACCCGCGGCATCGGCTGCGCGCCGAGCACGACGCCCACACCCTGCTGATCCATCTGAGCGATGAAGGCGGTGCCGGATGGACCACCATGGCCGTGGACCGGGCGACCAGGAAATGGGCCGTGGCACAGCACGTACGGCAGGCCGACGCGGGCCGAGGCGCCTGCGACGCGCTCTGCGCGCAGTAACGATCTCAGGGCCGGACGCCGAATGACGGCTTGCAGAACGGGGTCGGCAGCGCGGCGTAGGCGTCGCGTACCCAGTCGCAGAGCAGCGGCCTTGTCTCCCGCGGGTCGATGATCTCCTCGATGCCGAAGCGTTCCGCTGTCCGCAATGGGTTGCGCACGGCATCCAGGCGTGCCCGGATGCCGGCCAGCATCGCCGCTGGATCGTCGGCGCGCTCAAGCTCGGCCCGGTACGCGGCCTCGGTACCGCCCTCGACGGGCAGCGAGCCCCAGTCGGCTGACGGCCAGGCCCAACGGCGGATGAGCCGGTGCCTGTTGGTGATGCCCGCGCCGCCAACGCCGAATACGCGGCGCACGATGACCTCGGCGCCAGGCACGGTTGCCTGATAGACAGCGCTGATCGCGCGCACGCCGTGCCGGATGGTGGCGCGCTGCTCGGCGCGGGTGCCGATGAGCAGGCCGGGCTGATCGGTGAACGTCACGACCGGCAGGTGGAAGGTCGAGCACAGGTCGGCCAGCCGGGTCACCGCCTCCGCGCCTTCGACCGTGAGGCAGCCCCCGGCCACAAATGGATCGCCCGCTACGACCCCGACGGGATGACCATCTAGCCTGGCCACCGCGGTCACGATCGATCCGCCGTAACCCTGCACCTCCATCACGGAGGCCGCGTCAAATACCACCCGCATGATTTCCCGTATCTGATAAGGCTGGCGGCGGTCACGCGGCACGGCGGACAACAGGCCGTCATCTCGCCGCCCGGCTGGGTCCTCGCAGCCGATGACGGGCGGCCGCTCGTACACGCTCTGCGGCAGGTAGGACAGGAAACGCGTGATCATCGCGAATGCGTCTTGCTCGGATGCCGCCACCAGATCGACCGCGCCGTTGCGGCCGTGCACGCCCGACCCACCTAGCTGCTCCTTGCCGACGTCTTCCCCGGTACCGCTCCTCACCACGGGCGGCCCTGCGACGAACAGCTGCGCCGTGCCTTCGACCAGGATCGACAGGTGCGCCATGCATAGCCGCCCGGCGCCAAGACCGGCGACAGGCCCGAGGCCGGCGGCCACCACCGGCACGGTCGACAGGTTATCGACCACGTAGTCCCAGCCGGGATTGGCGGGCACGTAGGTGTGCCCCATCTGTTCGAGCATCTTGACGCTGCCGCCACCGCCGGTGCCCTCCACGAGCCGCACGAGCGGCAGCCGCAGCTGGTTGGCGAGCTGCTCGGCGTATACCTGCTTGCCCATGATGGCCGCGTCCGCGGCGCCGCCGCGGATGGTGAAATCATCTCCGCCCACCACGACTTTGCGCCCGGCGATCCGGCCGGTTCCCGCGACGAAGTTGGCCGCAGTGAAGCCGGCCAGCTCGCCGTCGTCGCGGTAGGCGGCGGTGCCCGCGAGCGAGCCGATCTCGTGGAACGAGCCCTCATCGAGCAGCGCCTCCAGCCGCTCACGCACCGTCAGCCGGCAGGCGTCATGCTGGCGCTTGATCTTCTCCGGCCCGCCCATCGCGTCCGCAAGTTCGTGCCGGCGGCGCAACTCGTCCAGTTCCGGTTGCCACGTCATGCAGACAGAAGCTAATCGACGGGCGAGGACTGCGCGGCACCGGCCCACGCAGGGTCGGCAGACGAGCAAGCTGGCACAATGGCCCATCGTGTGCCAGATCCGACACACGATGGGCGGTTGTGTGCCAGTCTGGGCCGGGCTGGTGGCACACAATGGGCCATTTTGTGCCGGTCGGGGCACCGCGCCGGGCCGCCGATCGTGATTCCGGCCCGGGAACCCACGTCCGCGCTGCGCGCGATCCTCAGCGAGGGGCGTCAGCACGAGGCGGCGCAACATCGGGCCATCAGAAAACGGCTCGTCGCGTGGCCGGCCGCAAGGCTGCAGGCTCGGGGAAACGGGGTAACTCGGTCACGCCGGCCTGGTGGCCTCGACGCGACACTCCGCGATGGCGCGGCTGCGGCAGGTCGGGGGTTTCGCGGCCGCGGAGAGCTGCGGCGCGCGCTCGCGGCGCAATCGGCTTTGTCGCGTGATCACGGAGTGACGGTGGCCTGGTCGCCCGCGGCGTCTGATGTGGCTGTGTCCAGTTCGGCGATGTCCCTGCGTGCGGCTTGAATGGCGGCGGCCTGCCGATGGCCGAGTTCGATCGTGAGGGTCGAGGCGCCCGCGCCAAGCGCTAGCGCGGCGAGTGCCCACCCCGGGCCGGTGTCGTGAATGCCGAGGGCCCGATCGATGGAAAGTCCGCCAGGGCCGCCGTCGACCAGGGCGAGCAGGGTGGCGATCAGTACCAGGTTGTACTCATAGCCGCCGCTGCTGTTCCACGGGCCGTTCTTCAAATGCACGGTCCGCATGGCCGTGATCATGACGCCGATCAGGCTGGCGGCCGCCAGCGGCGTCGCGAGCCCGGCGACGAGCAGCGCGCCGCCGCCGGCTTCGGTGATGCCGGCGGCCAGTGCGTTGTACCTGGCCGGTTGAAGGCGCAGCTTGTCCATCGTCTGCTCAGTCCCTGACAGCCCAGGGCCGCCGAACCACCCGAACAGCTTCTGGGTGCCGTGACCGATGAATAAACCGCCTACGACGGCGCGAACCACCAGACGACCGATCTTCATGCAAGCGCTCCTTGCCCAGGCCTGCTGCGCCGTGTCTAAAGGGCGGGGGTCCTATCTAACGGGCGGCCATACCTAACGGGCGGCCATACCTAACGGGCGGCCATACCTGACGGGCGGCCATACCTAACGGGCGGGCGTGTCTAACGCGAGCCATGTCTACCCGGTGCAGGGGCGCAAACCTGCCGTATTGATCAGTAGGTTGATCAGCGTCGCCACCGTGGTCTTCGTAGGCCGCAGCCCTCGCCCTCCGGCCGCGGGCCCCATCGGATGAGCATAGACGCGAAGAACGCAACTGCGAACAAGCCAACGCCTTGACGGGGAGCCCCACGCTCGCGCCACCAAGTGACCAGGCAGGCGCGGCCGGGGTCGACAGCAGCGGCAACGCCTGGGTGCACTTTCGCGCACCGGACGGCAACATCTACGAACTCACCCAGGACCCGGGCGTCAGCCGCACCGCCCGAGGCGAGACGCCCAGACCACAACGCCGCGTCCGTCAAGTCCCGAACATGCGGGTGGCGTTGTCCCAGCAGGCCGCCCGGAGCCATGGCTCACCAAGCCCGAGCCCGGCCAGGGCAGGGCAGGGAGCTGGCCAGCATACGCGCGGGATGTTCGGGAAGTCGCTGCCGGGCAGCACCTTGCCGGCCAGGCCGAGCGCCTGCAGCCGTGGCAGCGCTTCAGGCGCGAAAGGCCCGGACCGTTCGAAGAACGGCGTGAACGCCATTGTCGTATCAAGCGCAACCCGCTCGTGGTCCGGGCCACCAGCTCGCCTCCTCACATGCGCCGCATCCTGCGGTAGCGGATCATGTCGTCCTTACCGATGAACAAGATCACGCAGACGGTTACTACGCCAGCCACGAAGGCCCATTTCCACCACTTCATCGACAACCCCCTGTTCGCGCGAGCAAGATCCGCTGCCTGCGTGCCTACCCATAAGGATCTTCCTTACTCGAATCGGCGCAGCTAACGGATCTGCCGGCGCTCGGGCCCACCAGCGGCTGATCGTCGCGGTCACCGCCTGCACGAACAGGCCGCAGGCGGCGACGTCACCCGAAACCCGGCGAGCGGGAGGAAGGCGGCAACCACGCCGGCTGACACTGTCGTGGCCGCGAAGACGGCCGACGGCCGCAGCTGGCCGCCGCGTCGAAGACCGGCCAGCAGCCCGGCCGGCTCCCCGGCGCCGGTGCCCGCGTCGCCCGCGACGCCTGTTGCCGCCTCCGGATGATCGGTTTTGCCGGGTATGCGGGGCATTGCTGCCAGCGGGGCGAGCGCCGCGGCAGCCGTTATGCAGATGACCGACGCGTAGCCGGTGCGGCCGGCCAGCCAGACGCCCAGGGGCAGCGCGACCACCGCAGGTACGCAGTCCACCAGTCCGACCAGGCCAAGCCCCTCGCCTCGCCTTTCGCGGGGCAGCAGCGACGCGACGAAAGTACCTGCGACCACGGCGGTGCGGCCAAAGCCCAGGCCGCGGACGTAACTGACCGCGACGATGGTGACCAGGCGGTCGGAGGCCACCAGTACCAGGGCCGGCGCCCCAAGCAGCACCGCCCCGAGAGCGAAACCCGCCGGCTGCCGCACCTGTTCATCAGGCGGGGGGGCGAACTCGGCCATCACGCTGGCTAGCATGAGCACTCCGGTCACCAGCCCGGCCCAGGCACCACCACCGGACGCGGCCAGCATTGGTGTCACTGACAGCAGGAGGTAGAAGCTGGTCAGCGTGCCAAAGGAACCGGGAAACGCCCGCAGCAACCGACCAGTGATGATCGGCGCCCTGGAGGTGTCATCGTGCGTGCGCTGGGCGGATTCCGGCTGGGTCAATGCGGTCATGACTCGAACGCTAAAGTCCGAAGTGGAGCCTGATAAGTTCCAATGTCATGCCGATTCAGTGGTCCGGTTTGGGGCCTGAGCTACTGCTTCGCCTCGACCGTGAGTCAGATCAACTGCTCCGGTCCCAGCTTGAGGACGGGCTCCGTGCGGTGATCCGTGCTGGACGGCTTCAGGCCGGCGAGCGGCTGCCTTCATCGCGCGAACTCGCCCGCGAGCTGAGCGTGTCGCGCGGCCTGGTGCAGGAGTGCTACGGCCAGTTGCTCGCCGAGGGCTACCTGAAGAGCCAGGTTGGTTCGGCCACCCGTGTTGCGGCCGGTGGTTACCGGGCACCCCCTGCGACCGCGGCCGCGCCGCCACCGCCGCGCTTGATCGCAGACTTCCGTTCCGGCGTACCCGAGCTGGGGAGCTTCCCCCGGAGCGATTGGGTGTGGGCAACACGGGAGGCCTGCATGAGGGTGGCAACGCCGGACCTCGATTACGGCGACCCGCGCGGCAGCGTCGTGCTGCGGGACGTGCTCGCTGGATACCTGCGACGCGTGCGTGCCGCGGCTGCGGAACCGGAGCGCATCGTCGTATGCACTGGGTTCGCCCAGGGGCTCAACCTCGTACTGCGTGTGCTGACGCAGCTTGGCGTTCGTAGCGTGGCGTTCGAGGAACCGGGCTACGGGCCCGCTGATGCCAGTGACGCCGCGCGGGCAGCTGGCGCGGCGGGTGTACGCGTCGTGCCCGCGCCGGTCGACGAACTTGGCCTGGACGTGGCAGCACTCGATGCGAGCGGCGCGCGCGTCGTCGTGGTCACCCCAGCGCACCAGTCACCCACGGGCGTTGTGCTCGCCGCTGAGCGGCGCCACGCCTTGGTGGAATGGGCGAGCCGGAGCGACGCATTCATCCTCGAGGACGATTACGACTCGGAGTTCCGCTACGACCGAGAGCCAATCGGCGTGCTGCAGGGGCTTGCCCCTGACCGTGTCTTCGTCATCGGGACCGTGAGCAAAGCGCTCGCGCCGGCCGTACGGCTCGGCTGGGTACTCGCACCGCCTGCACTGGCCGACGCCGTTGCGGACGAGAAGCGGATCGGTGACCGCGGCTCCTCAGGCCTGGATCAGCTTGCGCTTGCGGCGCTGCTTGAGTCGGGTAGGTACGACCGGCACCTGCGCCGCATGCGCGGCACATACGGCCGTCGCCGAGACGTGCTCATCGACGCCCTCGCCAGGCATGCGCGCGACATCACGCTGACCGGTTTGGCCGCGGGGTTCCATGCTGTCGCTCACCTGCCGGACTCGGCCGACGAGCAGGCAGTGGTCGCCGCCGCGCGTGAACGCTTGGTCGGCCTGTACGGGATGGACCTCTACCGCGCGGCCCGCGTGGCCTGCCCGCCTCAGCTCGTACTCGGATTCGGGAACGTCAGCGAACGCGCAATCGAGTCGGGCATCGCAACGGTCGCTGACCTGCTGCACTGACCGAAGCCGGCGGGCCGCGTCAGCCCACGCACCCCAGCATCGGCCCGCGCCTCAATCGCCTCCGCGCCCCAGTGCGCACGCACGTCACAGCGGTCCCACACATCCCATCTGGTAGTGCTTGGGCACGGCAACCGGCTCATCAAGGACAGTGCCGCCGGGACTGACCTGGAGCTCGTCAACTCGCGCGAGGTCGGCCCGCGTGACGACCCAGGTGGCTCGAGACCGAGAGGCGCGAGCCACTTGGCGGGGCCAATTTATGGGCATTCGGCTCAGGTCACGTGGAGCATTGCCAAAGCAGCGGCCGCTTTGCCATACTGGCGATCAGTTCTCGACAACGCTGCTCCGGACCCAGGCAGTTGAGCTTTATGCCTGCCAGGGGAGTGGTCGGATGAGCCGTGCACCAGGACTGCGTGATCGTGCAGGGCGTGCTGGTTGCTCGAGTAGCCTTCCGTGCCGCCCGTCTCCTGGGTCCGCTAGTCCTAGGTCCGCTAGTCCTAGGTCCACGAGCCCTAGGTCCACGAGCCGGCGGTCCGCCAGGCCTAGGTCCACGAGCCGGCGGTCTACGAGATTCGTCTTCCTCGCGCCGGCGACGCAGCGTTGTTCAGCACTCTCCCACGGTGCGCTCAGCTTCCCGGTATCGCCTGGCTCCCCGTGGCCCGCACGCCGGGCTGTCGCTGATCCCTTGCCTCGTCCCGCAGGCACTGCCCGGCCCGGCCCGGGCGGCGCTCGGCCGGGGCCTGGCATCGCGGTGCATTCAGCTCCTGTCAGGGAAGTGCGGAGCCCGCAGGCCAGTCCGTTATCCGCCCTCCCTTTTCTGGCTGCTAATGAGTTCGGGAGTATTGATGACACACTTTTTCGTTAATTTGTTCCGCTTCATGGGCTACGGTGGCCAGCGCTGTTACTCCTGTCGCACGTCTCGCGTATCGCATCGCATTCCCACGACAGGTAAGCACGTCTGCGCGAAGTGCGTAACTGACGGGACGCCGACGGCGGCCAAGCCCGCGTGACCTGCTGAAATGTAGCAGGATCTGCTGCCCGGCGATGGCCGTGGGCTGCGCGGGGCCCCGCGATTGGCCGCGACCGCCCCAGCAATCCCGCCGCGACGCGCTCTCGGAGGCGATCGCCTGCCTCCGTTATAGGGCGCGCTGGGTATCCGCCAGGTCGTCTCGTCGGCGTGCAGGTGCCACGAGCTCCCCCTGCGCGCACTCCCCGCGCGGCGTGGATGTCCGCGCCCTGCCTGCCCAGGCCAGCGACCAGGGAGTTCATGCT
Organism: uncultured Actinomycetota bacterium; assembly: GCA_963826515.1. Taxonomy (GTDB): domain Bacteria; phylum Actinomycetota; class Actinomycetes; order Streptosporangiales; family Streptosporangiaceae; genus DATFVJ01. The sequence goes on along the minus strand of CAWGXI010000016.1, from coordinate 209,161 downwards.
CCGCCCCGCCGCGAACCGCTCCACGAAGACCATCGCGATGAACGCGTTAGAGAAAAGGCCCTTGCCGATCGCCTTCGGCGGGCCGGGCGCCGTCACCGTCGCCGGGACCCGGTACCGGCGCCGGCAGTCCGCCCGCACCCGCACGATCACCAGCCAGTCCAGCTGCTCCGCGACATGATCGCCCAGCAGCGTGAACGGCGCCCCGCACTCCGGGCAGCAGTACCCGCCCCCGGGAAAGTCCCAGACCACCTTGAACCGGGGCAGATGCGAGTAATCCCGCCGCCCCGCCCGGGCCCCCGGGCCGCGCCTGCCGCCCTTGCCGCCGGCCCGGCCCCGGTCCCCGTCACCGCCGGCCTCATCCTCACCGCCAGCAGGCCCCGGCCTCGCCCGCTCCGACGACCTCCCGAACACCATCCGCTGTAAAACCGCCAGGTCAGCGCGCAACCGGTCCAGCTCAGCCGCCTGCTCCGCGTTCTCCTGGCGAAGCCGGGCGTTCTCCTCGCGCAGCTTACCCGCCAGCCGCGCCAGCTCCTGGTTCGCCTCCAGCGCCGCAGCCAGCACATCCTCAGGCGACGCCTCAGCATCCGCCAGATCCAGGACAACACCTGCCGCAACCGCCACGCCGCACAGCAAACACCATCACCAGCCGCAAACCACGCACCACGCCCACCGTGTCGCACGACAGCCCGCCCAGCCTCCGTCACACGACTTCCGAATACTTACGTCCAACTTCCAGCACAGTGCATGGCAATACGCCAGCGCATGACTATCAAGTCATTATTGCTCTAAGTAATTATTCGATTGCAATCACACGGTGTAGTTCTTTTGGAATTGTGTAAGTTACCAAATCGTGATTTCGTGAATTCTCTCCGTAGTTGGCGAATCGTCCGTTCACTGGAGTGACCCTTACGACGCACGGTCTTTGTGTGATCGGTTCTTACATGACCTGCTCTACCGCATCTCACCTGCGGAAACGTGACCAACTCCCACGGACGCTGCGTGAGCGCACCCCTTACATATGCCCGTGCAAATGGCGGCACCTCTTACCGCGTGATGCCGGGCTCATGAGGCCACAGGAAAGCCGCCGTGTATGGCGCTGAACGGATTGTTACACAGCGTAATACTTGCCGTGATGCCATTCACTTATCCCGCCTGCACGTGCAATCGTCGAAAAGCAATGTGCCTGGTAACGGGAGAGGGGCCGCCGTTGGATCGAGCGGGACGATCTCACCCGAAGCAAGGAGAAAAAATGGTACTACGCATGTCCGCGATCATGATGTCGCTGGCTGTTCTTTCGCTCGTGTTCCTGACCCAGCCAGCCCATGCCGCGACCAGTACCGTACGGCAACCGCTGCGCTCGGGCGCCTATCAGTACGCCCTCGCGCAACATGGCAAGTGGTACTGCTGGGGCGGCACAGGCCCGTCGTGCTATGACTGTTCCGGGCTTGTCTATACCGCCTACCGGCACGTTCACATCTCGCTGGGCCGGACAACCAACGACATGCTCCGCAGCGGCCGTCTCACCCGGATAAGCCACGCCCAGGCCCGCCGGGGAGACTTGGCGTTCTTTGGCACCGGGCACGTGGAGCTGTTCGATCGCGCCAGTATAACGTTCGGGGCGCATAACTCTGGCACCCGGATCGGATGGGCGTGGTACAACGCCTACTGGTACCCCACGGCTTTTTACCGCGTGAAGGGCGCCGGGTAAATGGCCGCACGAAAGTAACCGGGCGCCAGATCAGCCATCGGGCCGGCCGGCGCGGCGCCGGCCCGATGGCTGCGGGATCCCGTCGGCTGGCGGGACCTTGCGGCAGCGCGGGTGATCACTCCGCTCACATCCCGCGACGGTGCCCAGGCATGTGGGACACAACAACTCCCGTTCAACCGATTCAAGCGCGGCGGCGAACTCAGGCTGGTTTTGCCTAAGCAGCCTGCGCACGTGCGCCCTGTTTGCTCGCGCCCGGTCAGTGATGCGCACCGGCCATCATCCTCTCCTCGCTAACCGCCATTTCTCCCCCGCTCAGGCGGCCGCGACCACCACGCAGGTGGACGCAGGGGAGACGGCTCGGCCGTCCGGGAGCAGTTCCCCGGCATCGTCAAACAACACGACACCGTTGCACCGCAGGCTCCACCCCTGCTCGGGATGGCTAGCCACGGCCCGCGCAGCGCTGCGATCCGGCGCCAGTGCATCCGGGCATCGCGGCTGATGCTGGCACATCGCGTTCAACAGGCGGTGAACTGACCTCGGTGGCGGCGCGAGCGGGTGGGTCATGGCTCCCCCATAAGGGATCAGCGGGTGCGGATGCCGCCCTGGTGGCTCCGGCCGGCCTTCCGCCGGCGGCCGATGCCCTCACAGGTGGCAGCTACGTTCTCAGCGTGCCTCCGCAGCGCGGGCGAGACATCCGCCATTTGGACGATGCTGGGGGCCGGTCTCGGCCCGGCGACGTGGCCCCTGTGGTTCCCGTCGGCGCTACCCGGCCGGCCCGCGGCTGAGCAGCCCACCGATCCCGGTCCCTACCGGCTCGCCGGATCGGTCCAGGCCGCCGGGCCAGGTGACGATCGGATCGACGGCGATGTCGATGCGAACTCCGGGCAAAGGCGCGCCGCCACCGTGGAGCCTCGTACGAGGTGCGTGTATCAGGCAACAGCGGCGGCGCGGAGAGCACGGTAGAGCAGTTGCTGGTCGCCGAGCCTGTGCCGGAGTTCGCGTTCGAGGCCGCCGATGGGGACGAGGTTCTGCGGAGCGCGGGGATCCTTGTGCGGCGTGCTGGCAAGCGGCGGGAGGAGCCGGGCGGTCAGGTCGGCGAGCCGCGTGGCCCTCGTGGCTGGCAGGTCCGCGGAGCATTCGAGCCGCACCACACCAGACCAGGGCGCGCCCTGGCCACCCGCGCCATGACCACTGGGCAGCCGCAGATACCAGGCGCTGCGGCGCCAGGAGGTTCCCATGCCGAACACCGGGGTGCGCTGCCCTGGTGCGAGTGAGGCAACGACGGCGGCCTGTCCCGCAGGCAGGTAGGACGCGTGGTGGGTCTTGATGTAGCCGACCGTGCGCTCCAGGTGGGTGCGGCCGCGAAGCGGACCGTCGACGATGAGCAGATCGTCTCCGCCCGGCCACTGTGCACGGAACCTCGTCGCGAGTTCGACCTCGGTTTCCGTGAGCCCCCGCTGCAGCGCCAGGGACAGCGGATCGGGGCCGCTTGCGCCGGCCTGCCGCGCCGGGTAGCGGCCGTGCCTGGTGGCGATGCCGGCAGGCCCGGCAGCCGCGGTGAAAAGGGCCCGCTGCACGGTGACCTCGGCGATGCGCGCCTCGCCGTCACAGCAGACGAGACCGGCCGCGAAGGACGCGGCGATGCCCGGTGCCGGCTGCGGGCTGTCGCCGTGGACCCAGATCCGGGCATCGATGCGGCGCACGCCATCGAGGAAAAGCACCACGCCGGGAAGGCTTGCCGTCGGGTCAGGGCCGACAGGGCGCCACCGTTCGGCCGGCCGCTCCAGGTCCAGATCCAGCTGTGCGCTCGAACCGGGGGGCGCACCGTCCTCCAGTTCGTCACCGAAGGCCAGGCCGTAGGACGGGTCCCACGGATCCACGGTGAACAAGCCGCGGGCCAGGGTGGCCGGCGCGCTCATACCCGCTCCTTGCGCAGCACCGACGACCCGCCATCGCGGCTCACGACGAACCTGACGGGGACCCGGTCCGCGAGCGCAGCGACATGGGTGACGACACCGACCATCCGGCCGGAGTCCGCGGCGAGCCGTTCCAGGGTCGTGGCGACCGTATCCAGTGTGTCCTCGTCGAGGGTGCCAAATCCCTCGTCGAGGAACATCGAGTTCAGGTCACGCATACCGGCTGACAGCGCGATGACCTGATGCGACAGTGCGAGCGCCAGCGCGAGCGACGCCTGGAATGTCTCGCCGCCTGACAGCGTGTGCACCGGGCGGCGGGTCCCCGCATCGTTGTAGTCGATGACGACCAGATCGTTGCGGTCGTCGCGATCAAGCTGGTACTGGTTGCCCGACAGTTCCATCAGCGTCGCCGAAGCCTCTGTCACCAGCGAGTCGAGCGCCTCGCTGCACAGCCAGCGCTCGAACGTGTTCGCCCTGAGCAAGCCGCCGAGCATGTTCGCGACCTGCTCTTCCTCGCGACGGGCGGCGACCTGCGCATCCAGCTCCGCGACTTGTCTGCGGTCCCTGCGCAGCACGTCAAGTTCGGTTTCCGCCTGGGCGCGGCGGCGGGCCACAAGCACCGGCGCCTGGGCCGGGTCGGCTACCGCCGAGGCGGTATCTATGCCGCAACCCGCCAGCAGCGCCAGCAGGTCAGCGGCCTGCTCGCGGGCCGCGCCCCGCAGCGCGCCGGCCTCGGCGTCCAGTTCCGTCAAGCGCGCCTCGCGCTCGCCGCGCTGACCGGCGGCCCAATCCACCAGCAACTGCCAAGCCGTGGCCAGGTCAGTCTCGCGGGCCGGCGGGGCGCCGAACCCGACCACCGTGTCGCGGGATGCGGCCAGCGCCGCCCAGGCGGTTCGCTCCTCCAGGGCGATCGCCGTCCGTGCCCGCTCGGCGGCGGCAACGGCAGCCCGCGTCCCCTGTGCCCGGCGGCGCGCATGCTCGAGCGCGGCGCCGGCTTCGGCGGTCGCCGCAAGTGATGCGTTCACCTCCGCCTCACCTGGGGCGCCCGCGAGGGTACCTGCGATCTCGGCGAGACGGCGCTCGGTCGCCTCCACCGCGCTGCGCGCCCCCGCCGCGGCCTTGCCCGCATCGCGATGCGCCACCTGCGCGCGCGTGTGTGCCTTGGCTGCGGCGTCCGTCCTGGCCTGCGCGGCGGTCAGGTCCGCGGGCGCCATGCCGTGCGGCAGCGCGGTGACCGGCCGCGAGCACACCGGGCAGGTGTCACCGAGGCGCAGGGTCTGGGCCAGAACGGCTGCCGCGTGCGCGTTTCGCGCGGCTGCAAGCGCGCTCTGCGCGTCGCCGAGTTCCGCCTCGGCGGCTGCCAGCTTCCCGGCGAGGTCCGCCTCGCGGGACTCGCTGCGCCCGAGCGCGTCCCGCTGCTGTGCGAGCAGTCCCGACTGCTGCTGCCGCTGCGCGTACGCGTGCCTGAATTGCTCAAGCCAGGCCTTGTCAGGCAACTGGTCGCGTGCGTGCCTGATCTCCGCTTCCACCTTCTCGGCCTGCTCGCGGTTCTGGCCGGCTTCTGCGATGAGGGCGTCGGCCGTGCTGATGCGCTCCGCAAGCCCAGGGACATCGGCGGGCATCCGGAGCGCGCCGAGCCGCACAGTTTCTTCGCGGACGCCTTGGGCCTGCGCCGCCGCGCCGCCGGCCCGCGCGATCGCCTTCATCAGCGTTGCCAGCCGCTCGTCGGCGACGGCGGCCAGGCCGGCCAGCTCCGCGACCAGAGCAGCGGCGGCCGCCTCGGCCTCCGCGGTCGCGCCGGCCAGGGCCGCACGCAACCGCTGCGCGTCGGCCATCCGGTCGGCGGCCCGCTGCGCACGTTCACGTGCACGCTGCCCGATCCGCTCGTACACGCCGAACGCCAGCAAGTGGACCAGCAGGTCCTGCCGCTCACGGGGTTTGGCCTGGAGGAACTCGGCGAACCTGCCCTGGGGCAGCAGCACGGACTGGGTGAAGTGCTCGTAGCTGAGCCCGAGCAGGTCCGCCGCGCTGGCGCTGACCTGGTCGGGGCCTTCAGCGAGCTGCTCGGCGCTCGCCTGCAGGATCTCCTCGAGCGGAGCGCCAGGAGGAACCGCGGGATCGAGGCGCTCCAGCCGCGCCTCCTTCGTGTGCACCCGTCCGTTCTTGTCGCGGGCCAGGGCCCGTACCGCGGCGTACCGCCCGCCCGCCGTTTCGAAGATCAGGCAAACGCGGCACGTGTTCGCTGAAGGCGCGAGCGCGTGCGCGATCACGTTTTCTTTTCCCCAGCGGGGGACTGTGCCGTACAGGGCGAAGCACAGCCCGTCGATGAGCGTGCTCTTGCCCGACCCGGTGGGGCCGGTAAGCGCGAAGAAGTCGACGTCGGAGAAGTCGGCGTCCGCCGGGTGACGGTAGGAGCCGAAACCGTCGAGAAGCAGCCGCAGCGGCCGCATCACGCCTCCCCGGCAGCGGCCGTCGCGGCGCCAGGGTCAGCCGGCGCGCCGGTGATCTGGTCGAGCAACTCGGCGAACATGGCGGATACCCGCGGATCGTCGATCTTTCGCTCAGTGAGGTATTCGCCGAACAATTGCTGCGGGCTGCGCCCGGCCCGGCTTGGTGCCGCTCCGCTCCTGGCACCGGGCTGTGGCCGGTGCGCCTCGTCGAGCTGAACCTCGAGGGTGTGCGGCAGCTTGTCCCTGACCAGATCGCCCAGACCCGCGCGGGCCGGTTCCGCGAGGATCACCCGCAGGAACGCGTCGCCAGCCTGTTCACCTTCCGCGACGACCTCCTCGAGCGTGCCGCGAAGCGTCCGCAGTGCCCGGCCACCGGCAATCGGCACCGGCCTGACGTCGGCCCTGATGCTTGGCCCGGCAGTGACGGCCAGGGCGACAGGCTCATTGGCTTCCTCACCGAAGTCCACCGCGAGCGGTGACCCGGAGTAGAAGATCGGGCATGGCCCGGCGATCTCCTGCTGGCGGTGCAGGTGCCCGAGCGCGACGTAATGGGCGCTGGCAGGAAAAAGGCTCGCTGGCAGCTCGTAATCCAGGCTGGTCTGCACATCACGCTCGCCGCCGCCACGGCGGCCGCCGAGCAGCGTGGCGTGCGCGACGACAATGTTGACGGCATCCCCGCCCGGCGCCGCGGCTACTGTGCGGCCAGCATTTTCTGTGCGGCCAGCATTTTCTGTGCGGCCAGCATTTTCTGTGCGGCCAGCAGCTTCTGTGCGGCCAGCAGCTTCCGTGAAGCCAGCAACTCCCGTGAAGCCAGCAACTCCCGTGAATCCAGCAACTCCCGTGAATCCAGTACAGAGTAGCTGCATCATCGCCGAGACACGGCGGGCGTAGTCCAGGGTGTGTTCGGCGGCCTCGTGCAGCAGAACCTCCGCGGCCCGCACGGCGTACCGGTGGGACAGGAACGGCAGGGCCGCGACCCTCGCGGTCTGTCCGCAGCGGGTGTGCAGCTTGAGGGTGCCACCGGCGTCGGGCCGTTTCGGCATCCCGAGCAGGTGCAGCCCTAGCTGGCCGAGTACCGGCCGGTATACCGCGTCGAGCAGGTGCTGGTTGTCGTGGTTCCCCGCGATCGCCACGACCTGGCGGCCGTCTTCCCGCAGCGCGAGCAGGGTGCGCATCACCAGCCCCTGCGCCCGCGGGCTCGGCGCGGCGGTATCGAAGAGGTCTCCGGCGATCAAGACGAGGTCGGCGTCTTCGGCGCGGGCGGCCGCCACGATGCTGCCGAGCACGGCCGTGTGCTCGTCATGCCGGTCACGGCCCTTGAGGACCTTGCCGACATGCCAGTCGCCGGTATGCAGAATCTTCATGCGACCCCTTCACGCGTTAACCACAGGCCGGTTATCCCCAGAATGGCTGCCACGATCGGCGCGCTCCGCGGCAGCCGTTAAGGCTGTTTTGCCCCGGGGGACGACCCCCCGGAATCCCCCCGCAGGCTGTCGCCGCCCGCTCACTGCTGGATGAGAATCCGCCGATTCCCGTATCAGGATCTCGATCGGCGACCCGGTCCGGCCGGGCTCAGAACGGCGGCGGGTCATCATCGGCGCCCGGGATCGTGGCGAACGGATCGGCGGGCACCATCGGCCCCGGGTCGTGCCCCGCCCACGCGCCCTTTTCGCTTGGCCGGGTCGCCCAGGCGGGGAAGGGGAAATCCACGGCCAGCGGCACCGGGATGTCGGGCTGGGCGATGAACATCGTGCCCGGTTTGGCAAGGGTGGCACGCAGCCGCTGGGCCGGCGGCAGGTATCCGTACTCGGGCCGGTCGGCTTCCGCCGCGTCGAGCCTCCCCGCGACCCGGATCGAGCAGTTGGCCAGGATGCGCCGCTCGACCTCGCTCGCTGTCTGCTGGGCGCCGATCAGGATGACGCCGAGCGACCGGCCCCGTTCTGCTACATCGAGCAGGATCTGCTTTATCGGGCTGTCGCCCTCGCGCGGCGCGTACTTGTTGAGCTCGTCCAGCATGACGAACATCAGCGGCCGCGCGGTGCCCTGCCGTTCCTTGCGGGCAAGCTCGCCCTGCAGGGTGACGCCGACCACGAACCGCTGCGCCCGGTCCGGCAGGTTGTGCAGGTCGATGACGGTGACCTGCGCCTTCGACGTGGTGATGGACCGCTCACCGCGGTGCCCAAGGTCCCCGCGGATGATCACTGACAGCGGCCGAACCGCCGACCGCAGCCGCCGAAGAAACGCGTTCACGCTGCCGGTCGCCGTGCTCCCAGCCACCCAGCCACTGCGAAGGGTGTCGTCGCCGAGCTCGGCCTCCAGCAGATCGACCAGGTCGGCGAGGGTGCGGATCGTCGTGTCGCCCGTGGGGCCCGCGTTCCGGATCCGGATCGCCCCTTCGCTGCCCACCGCGACGCCGTCGCGCCGCAGCCGCGCCGCGACCTGCCCGATCAGCATCGTGTACTGGGCGCGCTCGTCCTCGGCGTCCGCGAAAACGAACGGCAGCAGTTCCTGCGCGCAGAACTCCGCCAGGGTCCAGTAGAAGGGGCTGACAGCCCGGTCGCGGGCGGCGACATCCGGTGTGCCGGCCGGATCACCGCGCCGCGGCGGGGCGAACACCCGGACATTCCCGAACGGCTTCGCGGGCAGTCCCAGGCCTTTGTAACGGGCGCGCTGCACATCGGTTAGCCGGTTGTTCGCGTAATCGAGGAACAGCAGGTCCTCGCCCTTGACGCTGAAGATCAGGGCCTTTGTGTTGTGTGCCTCGCCGGCCAGGACCCCGCAGTTAGTGATGGAATGCAGCAGGAAGGTCGCAAATGACGTCTTGGTGGCAATTCCTGATACCCCGGAAATGGAGACGTGCGCGCCGCGGGTACCGTCAAGGAACTCGAAGTTGACAAACACCGGCTGCCCGTCCCGGCCGAAGCCGGCTGGCACTTTCGCGCCGCCCATCTCGTCGAAGTACAGCGCGGTCTCGCGCTGCCGTCCGGTCGCCCGCGCCACGGCCGCGCCAGGCAGTGGCGGGACGTACACCTCCGGCTCAACCCGGGTCACAGTCACCTCTGCGACCTCACACACCTCCGCGGGGAGCGCGCCTTGCTGGATGAGGAAGACGTCCGAGGCGAACCTGGCGCCCTCGTGAACCGCCTCTACGTCGGTAACGACCCCCGCGAGCTGGATCTGAGCCTGCCCTGGCAACTCACGGACGGTAACGACAACATCATCTAGCTGGAGATACTGCCCTTGCGCCAGCCCGACAGAGAACTTCAGCGGTGTTGCGGGCACGGTACCGATGACCAGTCCCACGGCATCGTCCAGGACGTGGCCGGGCATGCGCGCGCGCAGCGCCGGTGCGCCCAGTTCACGGTCGAGGGCAGCAACCGGGCGGACGTCTCCCGGCTGAGCTACGTCAGTCACCTGACCCCCCTTGGCAGGTTGTTCGGTCGCAGCACGGAGCTTACGTCCAGGTCCCAGGCCGTTCCGCGGCTTTCACGCAGAAGCCGGGAGGCCGTCCGCGGCCAGGCACGACTGGGGCCAGGGTCGTACCGGCCGGCCGGCCGGATCTGCCCGGGCGCGCGGATCTGCCCGGGGCGGGCGGATCTGCCAGGCCGGGGGGATCGGCCCGGGCGGGCGGATCTGCCCGGGGCGGCCGGATCTGCCCGGGTGGCCGGATCCGCCAGGCGGGGGGATCCGCGCCGGGCGGGCGGGCCTGCCGCGGCGGTGGACCGGCCTGACATGCGAACGGGCCGGAGCCGGCGGTCCTGCCCGCATTCGCCGCCGGGCGGCGCGTTACAACCTCGGCTGGCTGGCGGATGTTTCGCCCGGGAGTGCCGCCGCATGCTGAGAACGTCCTGACCACTCACGCCACCGGGCGCGGCCAAGGATCGAGGAGGAGTGGTGCACCCGCTAATCATGGAAGAACTAGCTGCCGAGCGCATCAAGGCGATGACCGCCGCGGCCGACGACGCGCGGCTTGCACGTCAGGCGCGGCAGGCCCGGCGGATGAGCATGCGCCGGTCATCGCGGCGACCGCGATGGGGTACATCATTGCGGCGAGCCGAATCCGGGTAAGTGCCTGCAACCGGTGCGCCGACCGCGTTCCGGTCGCCAGTGAGCCCGGTTAACCGCGGCCCCGGCGTCACCACCCGCCTCGAGCGTGGGCCCGTTCGGACACGAAAGCACAACCAGCGCGAAGATCTTTCGTACCAGCCTGCCCACAGGCTCTGCGGCGCGTCCACAGCCCATCGATCCTGGGTGGGAGGGATTCCTGGCAATGTTATCCACATGGAGTGGCGCCGTTTAGGGCGACTTTCCCACAGGTGCGGCGATCCTTGTCCACATGCGATCCACAGGCCAACGCCTGTATGGTCCTGTTCCCAAGTCCATGCGAGCCGGTGGCCCGATACTTGTAGTCGGCCCGATACTTGTAGTCGGTAGGAATGCCGCCTTGCGTGATTGCATGGCGCGATGCCGGAGGGCGGCTATTCCCAGGCCGCCCGGATGTACATGAGGCGCCGCGCTTCATTATATGGGATACGAGTTGTGTGTTGTTTACGTCGTGTGTTGTTTACGTCGTGTGTTGTTTACGTTGTGCATTGCTTGCAGAGAAGGCCCGATGTGGCGGTGGTGAGGCAGCGGTGGAGATCCGGTCGGCACAGCAGCGCGCGTGGGGAAACAAGACGGCCAAGGGGTTCAACACCACTGATGTCCCGATGGAGTTCTGCCTGCTGAACGGTGAGATTTCAGAGGCGTTCGATGCCTGGCGCAAGGGCCGGCCTGGGGTGGGGGAGGAGCTGGCCGATACCGCGATCTATCTGCTCGCACTGGCCGAGATGCTGGGCATCGACCTGCAGGACGAGATCGAGGCCAAGATGGCCAAGAACGCGTCCAGGGTCTGCCGGCGGCTGCCCAACGGCGTGCTGGTCAAAGCCGGTGCCGTGAGCCTGGGAGACGTTCAGGCCGAGCGGTGAGAAAGGCGAGCGTGCTATCGCGGTCGCGGATACTTGGACACTGCGCGCAGGCGCGAGCCCGCGGATAGCCGTCACCAGCATGTCGTGGCCTTCGATACCTGGGCACGATCCCGGTCGCTCGTGGAGTCCAGCTTCCGTGGCGGACATGCGAACTTCGTGCCGGGTATCGAGATTCGGGCTGGTAACCCCGGCCGGGCGCCATCGGTGCGGATCACCCTGCCGGGATGGTACCTGTGCCCCCGGTTCCATATAGCCTCACCGCCGTGTACGTCGCAGGGTCAGGAGACGCGGAGGTCGCGGGTTTCCTGGCGGAGCCGGGAACGCAGTCCGCCGCCCCCGCAGCGCCTCGGCCTGGAGGGGTGCGCGTGGTACTTGACCTCATCATCATCGGGCTCGCGATCACACTTGAGCCGATCACGATTGTCGCGTTCATCCTGATCCTCGGCGCCGAGCAAGGTGTCAGGAAAGGGGTCGCCTTCATACTCGGCTGGCTCGCGTGCCTGGTCGCGGTGATCGCGGTCGTGGTCCTGGTGACCGGGGGCAAGCCGCCGGATCCGCACACTGCGCCGTCGACTGCCGCCCTGGTCGTCAAAGCCGCGGCCGGCCTCGCACTGATCGCGGTTGCCGCCCGCCAGTGGCGTCGCATGGGCATCCCCCGCAAGCAGCCGAGCTGGATGGCGAGGCTGGACCGCCTCTCGCCGTGGGCCGCCGCAGGGCTCGGCATCTTCCTGCAGCCCTGGACTCTGGTGGCAGCCGGGGCAGCCACGGTCGTGCAAGCGAAACTTTCCAACGCGGGGGATTACCTGTCGCTGGTCTTGTTCTGCCTGCTGGCCACGTCGAGTTTTCTCGTCATGGAGCTTTATGCGGCCTTCGCGCCCGCGGCGGCGGGCGCTCGGCTGGAGCGGGTGCGCAGCTGGATCGACAGCCACCGGGACCAGGCAATCGTGGTGGGGTCGCTCGCGGTGGGCTGCTGGCTGCTCGGCAACAGCATCTACGTGATCGTGTCGTAGCGGCACCCTCACCAGCGCTGCCGCATGTTCGGGCGTACGCGCCACCGGCCGGGCGCGTCGAGGCAGCGGCAGGAGCGAGCCAGCCTGGACGCCACTGCCGCGCCATCGCCGCGCGGCGATGGCCTGGGAACGGCTGGCTGGGCGGGACTGCGTGGCTCCAGGTGCACTGCCGGCCTGCGCGAGCGGACCGGGCGCTTACCATATCCGGGCGCGCGTGGGTGACACCCGGATCGCGTGCGGGTAGTCGTCCGCGAAGCCCTTGGGCGCGGCCGCCGCGTGCGCGGGGTTTTACTCGTCTAGCATCGTGATCTCCCGCGCAGGTCTCTTAATTCCGCCTTGACACGACCATGATCCCGGAGTGTTCCCGGGTGTCAGTGGATATCCGTGAAAACGCTCCGGGATCATGGTCATCGGGCCACCGGGCAGGCCGCGCGGAGCTCGCCGCAAGGCCACGGGGAACGCATCCCGGCCCGCGGGCGTCTCAGCCCAGGCGGTCGAGGAGATCCTGGTACATGTCCCAAAGCTCGCGAGGCAAGTGGCCGCCGAAGGTGCGGAAGAACTCGGGGATGAGCGCAGCCTCGTGCTCCCAGGCGCCGCGGTCAACGGAGAGCAAGACGTCCAGGTCGCTATCGCTGAGGCCCAGGCCTTCGGTGTCAAGTGCGTCAGGCGCCGGCAGGTTGCCGATCGGGCTCCCGACGGCCCCGGCGTCGCCGGAAAGCCGTTCCAAGATCCACTTAAGGACGCGGCTGTTCTCGCCGAAACCCGGCCACACGAACTTACCGTTCTTGTCCTTGCGGAACCAGTTGACGTAGTAGATCCGCGGCAGCTTGCTGGCGTCCGTCGAGCGGCCGATCTTGAGCCAGTGCGCGAAGTAGTCGCCCATGTTGTAACCACAGAACGGCAGCATCGCGAATGGGTCACGACGCAGCTCACCGACCTTGCCCTGGGCGGCCGCGGTCTTCTCCGAGGAGACATTTGCGCCGAGGAACACGCCGTGTGCCCAGTCGAAGGATTCAGTGACCAGGGGCACGGCGGTCGCGCGCCGGCCGCCGAACAGGATCGCCGAGATCGGGACGCCCTTTGGGTCGTCCCATTCCGGCGCGATGGTGGGGCACTGTACGGCCGGAGTGGTAAACCTGGAATTGGGGTGCGCTGCGGGCTCCGGCGAATCTGGGGTCCAGTCCCGGCCCTTCCAGTCGGTCAGATGGGCGGGGGGCTCATCGGTGAGGCCCTCCCACCACACGTCGCCGTCGTCGGTGAGGGCCACGTTGGTGAAGATGCTGTTGCCCCACAGCGTCGCGATCGCATTCGGGTTGGTGGATGCCCCGGTTCCTGGCGCGACGCCGAAGAATCCGGCCTCAGGGTTGATCGCATACAGGCGCCCGTCCTCGCCGAAACGCATCCAGGCGATGTCGTCGCCGACGGTCTCGACCTTCAAGCCGGGGATGGTGGGCGTGAGCATGGCGAGATTGGTCTTGCCGCACGCGGACGGGAAGGCCGCCGCCAGGTACCTGGCGTCACCGCCGGTTGAGGTGATCTTGAGGATGAGCATGTGCTCGGCCAGCCATCCCTCGTCCCGTGCCATCACCGAGGCGATGCGGAGGGCGAAGCACTTCTTGCCGAGCAACGCGTTCCCGCCATACCCGGAGCCGTAGGACCAAATTTCCCGCGTCTCGGGGAAGTGCGAAATGTACTTCGTCCGGTTGCACGGCCAGGGCACATCTGCCTGGCCAGGCTCCAGTGGAGCACCGACGGAATGGACGGCGCGGACAAACGATCCGCGCTCCTCGATCCACCGCAGCGCGGGTGTCCCCATCCTCGCCATGATCCGCATCGACACCGCCACGTACGGCGAGTCGGTAACCTGAACGCCAAGCTGGGAAATGCTGCTGCCCAGCGGGCCCATGCAGAACGGGATCACGTACATTGTGCGGCCACGCATACACCCATCGAAGACTTCCCTGAAGGTTTTGCGCATCTCATCGGGAGCGACCCAGTTATTGGTCGGGCCGGCGTCAGCCTCCTGCTCAGAACAGATGAAGGTGCGGTCCTCAACGCGTGCGACGTCGCTCGGGTCGGAGGCGCAGTGGAAGCTGTTCGGGCGAAGCTTCGGGTTAAGCCGCGTGAAAGTTCCGTTCTCGACCAGCAGGCTGGTCAAGCGCTCCCACTCGCTATCCGAGCCGTCACACCAGACAACGTCCTCAGGCTTGGTCAACTCCGAGATGTCCCGTACCCAGCCGGTCAGCTCGGTGTCGCTTGCCGGTGATCGGCCATGGGCGAGTTCTGCGCTGGTCATCGCCGTCTCCTCGTAGTGGATTGGTCGGTTTGTGGTGGTTGGTCCGTGCGGCAAATGACCCGCGTTCGCATGCACAGGCCGCTTAACCGGTGACCACGGCGAAAAGGGTCCTCTACAGCCGAATGTCGTCTGGATGCCAGGAGCGGGCCAGGGCCGAAGGTCCATGCATCACGGGACCTGGGTCGTCGGGCTGCGCACGTGTGAGCGGCAGCCGCTCAGCCAAGCGGCAGACCGGAGCCGTTAAGGGGCATGCGTGGCGGAGGCCAGCGTGGCCCCGGCACCGGCCGGGGCCACGGCCGGTGCCGGGGCCGGGGTGAACCGCTATTGTCATGCAATGGACCGGCTTCCCTACCTGCGCTATGACGACCTCGGCTCAGAGCGCCAGAAGGTGTGGGACAGCGTCGTCGGCTCGAGGGGTCCCGCGCTGATCAACGAGCAGGGCGGGCTGATTGGCCCGTTTAACGCCTTCGTCCACGCGCGGACGTTGGCGCGCGGCTGACCTCGCCGGGCCGGGTGCTGCGGTTTGAGACGTCGATCGAGCGCCGGCTGACCGAGGTCGCGATCATCACGGTGGGTGCCCGCTGGAAGGCCGAGTTCGAGTGGTGGGCGCACGCCCGGATGGCCGGCGAGCACGGTGTGGCCGATGTTGTTGTCGGCGCCATCGGCCGGGGCGAAGACCCTCCGTTCGAGGCCGATGACGAGCGGACCGTCTACGCGGTTGCCCGCCAGCTCACCGAGACCGGCAGGATCGACCAGGCCACTTACGACGCGGCCCGTCAGCTTTTCGGCGACACCGGCGTCGTCGAACTGGTCTCGCTGTGCGGGTACTACACGCACGTGTCTTTCTTGCTCGGTGGCTTCGCGGTACCCCTCCCGCCGGGTGCCCAGCCCATGTGGGGCCAGTTCTCCGGGTGAGGCCGGGTGACTGCTCATCGCCGATGTCGTGGACGCGGCCGATGTCGTGGACGGGAAGATAGTCGCCGTGCCGCGCGGCAAGTATCAAAAGAAGGTGGGCGAAGTCGCACTACAAATCGGGATCCTCGTCCCTGCACGCGCCCAGGGCGAGCCACCCCAGCCGGGTCCCGGCCCCGGGACTAGCAGCCAAATCCATCAGCCCAACCTCACACCAGCGATCACGATCGTGGCCATACGGCGCGGCCACTCGCCAGCTACTTCCCGCGGGCGGCCGAGTTACTCACGCCCGCCCGAAGATCACCGCGCCAGCCGGCATCCCGCCGCTGCGCTGCGGCACTGCCGGCCTGGCGCTGGACACCAGCGTGGGTGTCGCCAGGCTGGCTCGCACGCGGCCTGCCACGAGGCGTGCCGCCCGTCCGGGCTGACCCTGAATCTCGCACCCCAGCGGTGCCTGTCAAAGCACTGCGGCCACTCGGCAGTGCGCGCCGGGCCATGATCCGCCACCATGTTAATTCGCCTGCAAATAGCGCAGGCAGGTTAACTCAATCAGGGATCATGAACCGGGCCGGTCAGGCCAGGCACCAGAGGTTCCGATGCACAGGAATGCGGCCCGCGGAGCCGTTAAGACTGTATTGCTCCTGGGGCCCCAGTATCCCCCGCAGACTGTGCCGGCCCGCTCACTGCTGAACGAGAATCCGCCGATCACGTAATCAGGATCAAATGCGAATCACGGACTGCCACATAACGGCTGCGCGTGGTGACACCGGGCGCTAACCGGCGGCCCCGCTGCCGCTGGGCCGCGGCGCCAGGGGAAACGGCGCGAGCACTACGGTGATGTTGTCCCTGCCGCCCGCGTCGAGCGCGAAGTTGACCAGCGTGACGGCAGTGCCGAATGGGTTGGCCAGCGCGCCGGGCAAGGCGAGCGCCGCAAGTTCCGCCGCATCAGGCTGGTAGTTCCACAGCCCGTCCGAGCAGAGCAGCAGGACACCCTGACCTGGCGGCTCGAACGTCGCGACGTGCGGCGGCGGCTCGCCCGGGTCGGCGCCGACCCAGCGCGTCACCACGTGCGCCTGCGGCGAGGTGAGCGCGTCGGTCTCGGCGAGCAGCCCTGCCGCGACCATCTCCTCGGCAAGGGAGTCGTCCCTGGTGAGCCGCTGCGCGCCCGGGCCGGGGCCGGCGGCCAGCCAGTATGCACGGCTGTCGCCGAGCCAGCACAACGTGACGGCGTCGCTGGTTATCACCGCGGAAATGAACGTGGCCGACGGCTCGCCCCCCGACGCGCCTGCCACGCTGGCCACCGCTTCCCGTGCGGATCGGACCGCCTGCGACGACGCGTGGAGCAGATCGTCGCCCGCGCGCACTGCGGTGAGCAGCACGCGCGAGGCCGCCTCGGCCGCCGCCAGCGACGCTTCGTCGGGATGGTCGGAGGTGGAGACCCCATCGCACACCACCGCGACCGCGGCCGGACCTGCTGCCGTCTCGGCGACCGCGAGCGCCATCGCATCCTCGTTCCTGTGATGCCGCACGCCACGATCGGTCACCCCCGCGAGCAACCCGAGATCGACCCCCTGGTGATCGCGGCTGGACGGAACCTTGTGCCCGGACGAGTCGCAGTATCCGTCCCGGCTGATCCGCGACGGCGGGTGCGACGGGCAGGCCCGGGCGGCACCGGCCTCGTCGGTGCCCGCGGAAGCTGGGCTCAGTTCTGCCCCGCAGGCCTCGCAGAACCTGTCCGCCGCACCGACCGGGTTGCCGCAGGACGGGCAGGCGCCGGCCTGCCGTGTGCCCTGGCCGGCGGTCACGACCAGGTCCTCGGGCAGCGGGCCCGCTCGCGGCCGGGCGCGGCGCGCCGGAGGCCGGCGGTCAAGCGTGTCACGGCCGCCGCCGTGGTCACCTCGTCGCGTGTCATCACCATCGTCATCTGTTTCTGTGGCGGCCTGCCGGGGCACGGGGCCGGCGCGCCCGTGCTGCGGGCCCGCCGGCCGCCGGGGCCCGGCGCGTCGGCGGCCCGCATGGGGGACAATAGGGCCTGCTCAAGCCAACCACAGTTGACTCATCGAATGCGCCACCCATGCTTGCGGGCAGACAGAATGTGCGTTAAACGCTGGCTGCCCCCAGGAAATGCCCGATGCCCAAGGATATGGGCCTCCCGCGCCAGGCTTCATCCAGGTCCACGCCAGCGGGCAGGCAGCCAACCGGGCTCGTCGGTGCTGCGGGCGCTTGGCAGCGGGCGCCGGGCCCCGGGGCAGGTGCCCGGCTCGGTCCATGGCAGGGCGCTGCGGGGGTTTCCGCCAGCGCGGCAGGCGCGGATCGGGTTCCGCTGCTCAGCGCCCTGGCCGGCGGTCTGGCGGGTGCGGTCCGGAATCGAGCCGATGTGGCGGACGTCGCACCAGCCGGTTACAAATGGTCGCATGGACGAAACCGGCATGGCGGGGCACGATTTGCGTGCATATCTGAACCGGCTCGGGGTGCGCGAGTTCGGGCCGCCTGACGCCATCGCACTGCGGCGCCTGCACGCAGCGCACGTCGAACGTGTGGCATATGAGGCCCTTGACATTCAGCTTGGCCGGCTTAGTTCGATCGACCCGGGGGATTCGGTCCAGCGGATCGCGCGCCGGGGGCGCGGCGGCTATTGCTATCACCTCAACGGTGCGTTCTCCGTACTGCTGCGCGCGCTTGGCTACGAGGTCAGATGGCATCGCGCCGGGGTGCAGAACCGCAACGACCCGTGCCCCCCAGGTGCGGCCATCGCCAACCACCTCGCGCTGACCGTGCACGGGCTTGTCACCGGCGACTGCCCGTCCGGTGTCTGGCTGGTGGATGCCGGCCTGGGCGACGCGCTGCACGAGCCGCTGCCGCTGCACGAGGGCAGCTATGTTCAGGGTCCGTTCCGCTACCAGATCCGCCGGTCGGCGACCGAGCCGGATGGCTGGCGCTTTGAGCACGATCGGCGTGGCAGCTTCACCGGCATGGATTTCGCGGCCCGCGGCGCGACGCTGGCCGATTTCGCGCACCGGCACCAGTTCTTGTCGAGGTCACCGCAGTCCAGTTTCGTCCGCACCGCCACCGTGCAGCGCCGCGATGCTAGTGGCGCGGACATCCTCACCGGCTGCGTGCTGCGGCGGCTGGCCGGCACCCGCAGCCAGGACCGCACGCTGGACACACGGGCTGACTGGTTCTCCGCGCTCGCTGACATATTTGGCCTGCACCTGACCGACCTCGACACCGCGGCCAGAAACGCCTTGTGGGCACGGGTCCACCAGGCCCACCAGACCTGGTGGCGCAACCGCCCTGCGCAACCTGCCTAGCCTCCCGGTACCCCGCGGCTCGCCCAACGCGCAGGTTGTACGACGCGCAGGTTGAACGACGCGCAGCTTGAACGACGCGCAGGTTGAACGACGCGCAGGTTGAACGACGCGCAGGTTGCACGCCGCCCAACGCGCAGGTTGCGCGCCGGATCATCCTGCATGAGCAGAGGTTCCACAGCAAGCGCACCCCCGGCGTGCCACTTGCCGGGCGTCTTACCCGAGCACGTCTGCGAGCAGCGTGATCTGATCAAGCCGCGACGTGGTGGGCACGAAGATCAGCTCGTCACAGCCGCTCTGCCGGAAAGCGGCGACGTAGCCGTTGATCATCTCTGCGCTCACTGCCGCACCCGCCGCAATCTGGCCGGCAACCTCGCCGGGAAAGCCGTAGTACCGCGTGAGGCACGAGTCCGCGTTCTGCCGCGCGCCGGTGCCGAGCGCGAAGTAGGCGAGCGTGAGCTTTCTCTGCCTGTCAGAGCGGCCCGCGTCCTGCCACGCCTGGTCGACCGCGATGGCGGCGCGCGGAAGCCCGATTCCGACGTCCATGTCTCGCTTCCGCGGTGCGCGATTCCTGCCCGGGCAAGTCAATCACGCTGCGTGCGGCATCGCCGCTCCCGGGCCGGCATCAGCCGCCTTCGGGCATCCGCGCGCCGGGGCCTGCTGAGGAGCCCGCCTTCTCCCGATGGCGTCCCGCTGCGGTCGAGCCGCAGGGTCCCCTCCGGCCGGGCCGCCGGGGCCACGGCCTGGCTACGAGCCGCTTGACGCGTGGCTTTGCGCAGGCTGGGCGAGCGGGACAAGCTGCCCCGTGCGCAGCAGGCGGCGCCATCGTGCCTGGTCGAACTGCGACGGCTGGGTCTCGGCCAGGAAGGTCTCGACGGTGGCGGCGAAACCGGCTGGGTCGTCGTGGTGCGGGAAGTGGCCCGCGGTGTGGAAGATTTTCAGCCGGCTGCCTGGCATGGCGGCATGGGCGATGGCGGCGTGCTTGACCGGAATGACGCGGTCTTGCAACCCCCAGACAATGAGGGTGGGCAGCCCCGCGGCCAGGTAGCAGCGGTCGAGCATGGTGATGACCTGGCCGTTCAGGTCGACGCCTGCTCGTACCGTGCGCAGCAGCGCTTGCCGGGCAGTTCTGGTCGTGAGTGACCGGTATCCATCGAGGATGTAGTCGAAGTCCGGCCCGAGGCCCACGCCACCGAAGCGTCGCAGCATGGGCCCGGCCAGGCGCATCGCCGTGCGCATTGGCGCCGCGGTCAGCAGCGGCAGGCCAAATTCTGCGCCTGGACCCGCCGCCAGCCGCAGCACTGGATGTACCTCCCGGCCGATTCCGCCGCTGCCGACGAGCACGAGGCGCTCACATCGCTCAGGGAACTGGTAGGCGAACTGCATCGCGATGCCGCCGCCCAGTGAGTGGCCAATCACCGTGACCCTGTCAACGTCGAGAACACTGAGCAGGTCGCGCATGCCGCAGGCGTAGCCAGCGATCGAATAGTCCGCGCGCGGCTTGTCCGATTCGCCGTGGCCAAGCAGGTCGGGGGCGATGACCAGGTGCCGGTGGCTGAGCGGGGGGAGGACGCTGGACCAGGTTGCCGACCTGTCACCAAGTCCGTGCACGAGCAGCAGCGGTGGTCCAGCCCCGGCGGAGCGGAACGCGCGCCGGTAACCATGCACGTCACGGAATTGAACCGGCGGCTCCGCCAGCCGCTGGCAAGCGCGCGCGGATGGTGTATCCGCCGCGGGCGTCGCCTTCTGACGCATGGGTCACCGCCCTCACGCCCAAGCTCGGCGGACCGGCCCGCCCGCTCCCGCCTGCAGTCTTCGGGCGTCTCGTTACGGCCCGGCTACCGGGGTGTTAGCAATTGGTGTCCGGTTACCCGGCCAGCGACGCGGCGGCGGAACACGCCGCCGGGGCGCGCGCGGCTCCCGTCCTGAAGTCAGGCTATGAGCCAGGTGTCCTTGAAGCCACCGCCGCCCGAGCAGCTGACGACCGTGCTTCCGCCCGCCGCCATCCTGGTCAGCGCAAGGGGGACGATCGCAGGCTCGGGGCCAAGGCAGACAAAGGCCCGAAGGCCGACCGCCCGGGGCTCCAGACGCCCGCCGGCTACCGTCGGATGGGTCGACGGGGAAACGATCTCCTGGGCGATCCAGCGCGCCGGGTGAGCGAGGATCCGGTCACGGAGGCGCCGCAGTTCGGCCGAGGTGGCATCCGGGCCGATAACCGCCGCCTCGGCGCCATATCCGTCCACGTGCTCGGTTCCGTCCACGTGCTCGGTGACTAGTTCGGCCAGCCGGTCCAGTACGTGGGCGCGCTGCTCGGCGTCGCGGCACAGGTACGTCGGCACGTTGTCAAGCAGCGGTCGTTCGCCAAGGTAGTACTCGGTTAGCCGCGCTGCGTAGGCGTACAGGCTCTTACCCTCCGCGACGCCGTTACCCGGTGCGTTCGCCAGGACGAGGCTGCGCTGGCCGATCGCCTCGAGCAGGCCCGGCCCGAGCGGACGCCCGTCCGCACCTGCGGCGCCGAAGAGGTCGTCCTCATCGATCCGGCGATAAAGCGCCCCGACCCGTGCGCGCTGCGGGCCGTCGATCCACACACCGCCGTCCGCCGCGAGCAGTTCGGCCGGCCGGACGAGGGGAATCCCCAGCTCCCGTGCCAGCAGCTGGTGCTCGGAGAATGCCGGATCCGCCGGGCCGGTGGTGACCAGGGCGAGGGCGGGCGAAGCCGCCGCCAGCGCGGACCGCAGCACCCGCACGGCCCGCGCGGGAGCCGGGGCGCGGGAGGCGAGGGTGAGTTCGGGCAGAATCCGGGCGCCCAGCCAGCGGTTGGCGATGGCGTAGCCGATGCCGGAGGGAACCCGCAGCTTGTCCTCGAGCACCGCCCAGCGGCCCGCGCCGTCCCGTACGAGGTCGATGCCTGCCACGGCGCACCGCACCGCCGACCTGGCCACCCGGCGCCCGGACAGCCGCAGGCCGGGTGACTCGTCGATCACCCACGCGGGCAGCGCACCGTCGCGGACGATGGCGCGCTCGCCGTAGGCGTCGTGCAGGAACGCCTCGAAGGCGCGGACCCGCTGTTTAAGCCCGGCCTGCAGCGGATCCCAGTCCTCAGCGGCGATGACCCGGGGAATGATGTCGAACGGACGGAGCCGATCGGCTTCCTCGCCGTCGGTGTGCACGGTTATGCCCAGCCGTCGCTGCACGTTGTCGCGCAATAGCTCCCGCTCGTGCAGCCCGTCGACGCCGATCCGGTCGAGTGCGGTCATGATCAGCCCATACGGCCCCCGGGCACTGCCATCGAACAACACGGCCTCATCGGTGGCGGCGTCGTAGCCGGACAGCATCGCCGAGACCACCTTGCGGGCCGGTCCCGCGCCCGGCATCCACTCCGTGTTGGCGCGGGTCTGTGCCACCAGCATGTCCACGACCCCACGCAGGCCGTCACCGGCGAATGCCCCCCGCTGCTGGGCCGCCGAGCTGCCCCGGGCCAGTGCCGCCTCCGCCAGTTCCGCGACCAGCTCCCAGTCGCCGGTTGTCTCCAGCATCGGCCGCAGCTCAGTGAGCAGACGTTCCAGGAGCTCACGGGCCATCACGGGCGCACCACCTGCCGGATCGACGAGTTCGCCCTCCAGCCCCGACCGCGCAGCCCGCCATGTCGCCGCCTCCACCAGCTCAGCGCGGGTGGGCATGGGCGGCTTACCCGCGGTCGCGGCGTCCATTTCCAGCATCACGAGCGCGCGGAAGAGCCCAGCCAGCAAGACCACGTCCTCAACCCGCGGGCAGGCATCGCATATCCGCAGTTCCACCGTTGGCAGGTGACTCGAGGGCCGCGCATCGAAGTAGATCATCCCGGCATCGCTGATCACGCCGGACCTGATGAGGTCGGCGACCGTCCGGTCATAGTCCGCCGCCGACTCGAACGCGCCCATCAGGCCCGTGGTCGGCCAGCGCCGCCAGATCAAGGTGCGGTAGCTCGCGTAACCGGTGTCCGAGCCCAGCCAGAACGGTGAGCTCGCCGACAGCGCAAGCAGCGCGGGCAGCCAGGGTGCCACCCGGTGGGCGACCGCCACCGCCATGTCGCGAGCACTCACGTCGACGTGCACCTGCGCGCCACAGATCAGCTGCTCGCGGGCCAGCATCTGGTACTCGTCCAGCATGTTCTCGTAACGTGGGTCCGGAGTGACCGTTAACACGTCCAGGTCAACGACGGGCACGGTACCTGCCGCCACGATCCCGAGCCCCAGCGGATCCGCCGCCGCGACGACACTCCGGCGCAGCGCCGCGAGATCCTCGGCGAGGTCGATCAGGCGTACGTAGGGACGGCTGTTGGTCTCCACCACTGACCGCTGCAGCTCGGTGCCGAATCGGTCGGCTGGGAGCTGTTTCAGCAGGCTGCTTGCCTGCGGCAGCAGCTGGCGCCGTTCGAGATCGACCGTGTGGAATTCTTCCTCGACCCCGACGGCCATGGATCCCGGGCGCTCGTCCACCCGGCGAGTTTACGTCGGCTGTGTTACATGGAGTTTTCCGATATGTGTGCCCATCCCGGATATGTGCCGCGCCTGCATGACCGGGTGGTCATGTCGATTGATCCACGGGACTACGCCCTAGGCTGCCGCGGACGCGCCGCCGCACGCCCGGCGCCTCCGGCCAGGATGAGGCCTACGCTGGCGCGTATCCGATCACTCCGCCGGCCCGCTCCTTGCGGACCCGGCCTTGCAGCGCCAGCAGGTCGAGATGGGCCACGGTCTCCATGACCGCGAGCATCTGGTTGAACGGGTCGAGCTCGTCGAGCCGCCGCCGACGGCGGGTCCAGGTGAGCGCGCGAGCGGCCTCGTAGGCTGTGCCAGCAGAGCGGGCGATCGCCGCGGCGGTCGCGTCCAGGCGGGCACCGTGGTGGGCCAGCAGCTCGTCGACCCGGCGGTGCACGCTATCGGCGACTGGCCCGTGCGCCGGCAGCAGCCGGAGGTCGGGCAGCGCGCGCACCAGCCGGAGGGAGTCCAGATAGTCGCGCAGCGGCAGTGAACCCGGAGCAGCCTCAAATCCGATCGACGGCGTTATGTGGGGTAGCACGTGGTCGCCAGCGAACAGCAATCCTCCTGGTTCGTCGACGAAAACCACATGGCCCTGCGTATGTCCTGGGGTGGCGAGCGCACGCAAGGGCCGGCCGGTGAGCGAGACATCGGTGTGCTGGCCGATCCATTCGTCGGGTACCTCCCACTCGTCGGTGGCGGGGTGATGGTCCCCGAACGCGGCAAGCACCGCGTCCCGCACTGGCCTGGCGCCGCAGTCGATGAGCTGCTCAAGCTGGCTGGCGAGTGGCCGCCGGTCCGGGTTCATGATCGTCCGCAGTGCGGCCGCCTCGCGCTCGCCGAGGTAGATGCGTCCGCCGAACTCGCGGCGTAGCGCCACCGCCTGCGTGTAGTGGTCACGGTGGACGTGGGTGACCAGGAACCGGCGCACGTCACCCAGGCCGGCCCCGATGCTGCTCAGGGCGTCGAAGAGCTGCTCACGCGCCTCGGCGAGCGCCCATCCCGAGTCGATAAGGGTGAGGGCATCGCCGTCCTCGAGGGCATAGACGTTGACGGCGCGCAGGCCGTCGGTGGGCAGCGGCAGCGGTATGCGATGCACACCCGGGGCCACAGCGTGCGCGCCAGGTTTCATCCAATCCTGGCCGGAATCGCTCATGCTGCCTCCGCCTTCCCCGCTGAGCTGCCAGATACCAGAGCTACCAGACGATGGAAGCGCCCGTTGTGGCGGCCCTGCGCACGGCGCCGGGTGCCCTGCGCCCAGCGCTATCCACCCAGGGCCAAGCACCCCGGAGCGCTCCGGCGCCGGCGGCCGATGAGCCTGCGCGGCAAGCGCGCGGCGCAATCGCGCGGCGCGGCACACGGTGAGGTGGAATACTTGATGGTGCCGGACGCAGCAGCGCAGCAGCGCAGCGTGCGGCCATAGGTACCGGAGAGTGACATGGCAGGGCATCCGACCGACCACGCTGGGCTTGAGGCGCTGCCGTTCGATGCCTGCCTGCGGCTGCTCGCTTCGGTCCCGCTGGGCCGGGTCGGCTTCCATGCGGATGGCGAGATGGTGATCCTGCCGGTGAACCATGCCATCGACGGGCAGGACGTGGTCTTCCGCACGGCTCGCGGGTCGAAGCTCACCGCGGCCGAGGAACAAGGCCTGGTGGCGTTCGAGGCCGACGACTATGACCAGCGGACCCGGTCCGGGTGGAGCGTCCTGGTGACCGGCCGCGCGGCGGTGGTGTACGAGGAGGCCGAGATCGAGCGGCTCGGCCGGCTCGGCCTGCACCCGTGGGCCACCGCGGTGGAACGTCCCTACTGGATTCGGATCCGTGCTTCCTCGGTGAGCGGGCGGCGGACACCAGGAACCACGGACTCCTCAAGCTAGTGGTCTGCCCGCCTGGGCCCCGTGCAGCCCGAGGGGTGTTCGGCTGGTCAGCTTCTGCCACATGAACTCCAGCATGAGCGCCCACTTCAGGGCCCGCTGCTCGTTGTCGGCGGCCGCGCCGTGCCCGCCTTCGATGTTCTCGTAATAGCTGACGTCGTAGCCGTGCTCGCGCAGCCGGGCCGTCATCTTGCGGGCGTGCCCGGGGTGCACCCGGTCGTCCCTGGTGGACGTGATGAGCAGCACGGGCGGATATGGCCGGCCGGCGGACACGTTGTGGTAAGGGGAAAACGGCCGCAGATAGGTCCACCCGGCCGGCTCGCGCGGGTCGCCGTACTCGGCCATCCAGGACGCCCCGGCCAGCAGTTCGTGGTAGCGCCGCATGTCAAGCAGCGGCACCTGGATGGCGATCGCGCCGAACAGCTCGGGGTAGCGGGTCAGCATCACCCCCATCAGCAGGCCGCCGTTGCTGCCGCCCTCAATGCCAAGCCGGCTGGGCGTGCTGATATCCCGCTTCACCAGATCCGTCGCCACGGCGGCGAAATCCTCATACACGCGGTGCCGGTGCTGTTTGGTCGCCGACCGATGCCAGTCAGGCCCGTACTCGCCACCACCCCGGAGATTGGCCACCACGTAGGTCCCGCCGCGAGCGAGCCAGCCCCGTCCGACGACGCCGTCGTAGGACGGGGTGAGCGAGATCTCGAAGCCGCCGTACCCGGTGAGCAGGGTGGGCCCGGAGGCCGGATGGCTTGACCCGACGACGAAATACGGCACCTCGGTACCGTCCGCGGAGGTGGCGAAGAACTGCCGCACCGACAGGCCCGTGGCGTCGAAGAAGACCGGTGCCTGCTTGAGCGTTTCCGCCTGGCCGCCGATGTGCCCGCGGCGCAGCGTATCGGGCTCGGTGAATCCGCTGGACACCAGCATGTACTCGTCGCTGTCGTAGGGATCGGTGTCCACGATGTCGGTGTGGGCGAATTCCGGCACGCCGGGCAGCGTGTCGCGCCGCCATTCGCCGCCGGCGGGCGTGAAAACCGCCAGCTGGCTGCGTACATCGCTCAGCATGTTCAGGATCAGGTGATTGCGGGTCCAGGCGTGATAGCTGAGCGAGGTGTGCGCATCAGGCTCGAACAGCACGGTCAGCTCGCGGTCGCCGGCCAGGAATGCCTCGAACCTGGCGGCCAGCAGTGCTCCGGCCGGATACGTGGTGCCGCCGGCCGTCCACGGCGATCGGGTGCGCACCAGCAGCCACTCACGGTGAATATCGACGATGGCGTCCTCGGGCACTGGCACCCGGACGAGATCGCCGCTGGCGGTGCGCAGTTGCCACTCGCTGCGGTAGAACTCGATGCTGCGCACTACGAAGTCGCGCTCGAAGCCCTCGGCCGGATCGTGGAACGCGGCTACAGAGACATCCTCCGGCTTGCCCTCGTACACCACCGTCGCCTCGGAGAGCGGAGTGCCGCGGCGCCACTCCTTGACCACCCGCGGGTAGCCGGACGAGGTCAGGGATCCGGGACCGAAATCCGTCCCGAGGTAAATCCGGCCGGCATCGATCCACCCGGCATCCGTCTTGGCCTCGGGTACGCCGAACCCGCCGGCGACGAAGCGCCGCTCCGCGACGTCGAACTCGCGGACCACTGCCGCGTCCGCGCCGCCGCGGGACAGTTGCACCAGCGCCAGGCGGTAGCCGCCGGGCCGCAGCAAGGTCGCGCCCTGCCAGACCCAGCCCTCGCCCTCCTTCTCGGCCAGCGCGTCGACGTCAAGCAGGATTTCCCAGCCGGGCCTGGCGCCGCGGTACTCCGCCAGCGTCGTGCGCCGCCACAGGCCACGGGGATGTGCCGCGTCCTGCCAGAAGTTGTACAGGTAGCCGCCGCGCCGCCGGACGAAAGGGATCCGGTCGTCGGCGTCGAGCACCTGCCGGATCTCGGCGCGGAGGTCCTGGAAGCGGATGCCGCCAGTCAGCTTGCCCATGGCCTCGGCGTTGCGGTCCCGCACCCAGGCCAGTGCCGCTGCCCCGGTCACGTCCTCGAGCCACAGGTACGGGTCTTCGTCCGGTGCGTCCTGCGCTTGGGTCATCCCGCAAGTTTGCCATCCGGCCCGGTCGAGCGGGCGGGCGCGGCCCTGGCCGGTGGGACCATGACAACTCCTATACGGCTCCGGGGGTTTTTCAATCACCTCAAGTGACACCCGCTGGGCTGCTCGATGTCGCATCGACCTGGCAAGCTGGCGTGATGCTGAAGCGATTAGAAGCGGCGGCCGCCCGGCGGCGGCTCGGGAAACGTGGGGCGCCGGCCGCCCTCCCGCAGCCAGAACTTGCGATGGGCGCCGACCGCCTGCCGGAGATCGAGCACATCGTCATTTTGATGATGGAAAACCACTCCTACGACAACTATCTCGGGCTGCTGGCCGGCCGGGGTGACGGCTTACCTCTGGATGGTCACGGCGTGCCGACGCCGGCGAACGCCGCGGCTGATGGCACGGCCGTCCCGATGAGGCGTTTCGCGGGCACGCGGCAGCTGAGCGGAATCCCGACCCAGAGCTGGAATGCCAGCCACATCCAGTGGGGGGAGGGTTCCTGCGACGGTTTTGTGCGAAGCATCGAGCAGACCCTCCCCGGACGGGACGGTTCGGTGGCGATGACCTACTGGACCGAGGAGGATCTGCCGTTCTACCACGGGCTCGCGCGTGTTTTCCCGCTGGCGACGCGATGGTTTTCCTCCTGCCTCGGCCCGACATTCCCGAACAGGCGATTCCTCATCGCGGGCACCGCGAACGGGCTCATCGACGACCTGCCCTTCGGAATGATCGACTACCCCGCCACGGGAACCATTTTCGACCTGCTCACGGCGCGTGGCATCACCTGGGCGAATTACCATCACCTGTCGCCCATCCGGATCGGCTGGCGGCGCCTGTCGCACACTTGGGGGCTGAACTTCCTCCGGGCCGGCGGTGCACTATTTGCCAGCATCTTCCCTCAGCTGAGGCCTGCCCTGCAAAGCAAGCTGCAATGCACCGCCGACCTCTACCCGCTGGGGTTCGTGCGTTCGGTTAACCATCTGCGGTCAATCGACCAGTTCTGGCGCGACGCCAGCACTGGCAACCTCCCGTCGGTCACCATCGTCGACCCGGATTTCGGCAGCTGCTCTGAGGAGAACCCGCAAGACATCCAGGCTGGCGAGGGCTTCGCGGCCAAGGTCGTCAACGCCGTCATGGCCGGAAAGGGATGGCCCAAGACCCTGCTTATCTGGCTGTACGACGAGCACGGCGGTTACTACGACCATGTTCCGCCGCCCGAAGCTCCGCAGCCTGACGATGTGCCAGGCCGGGACCCCATGGAGCGTTTACTGCTGCTGCGGCCGCTGCGTCTGCTGAGCGTCGCCAAGGAGATCCAGGCGGCCGATGACGGCCCGGTGACCTACGAGCGCCTGGGTTTCCGGGTGCCGGCGGTGATCGTCTCACCGTATGCCAAACCCGGGTACGTGACCGAGCAGGTCTACGACCACACCTCGATCCTCAAGCTAATCGAGCGCAAGTGGAACCTCCCGCCTCTCACCAGGCGCGACGCTGCGGCGATCGACCCACTCGACGCGGTCGACTTCACGAACCCGCCCCGGTTTCTGACACCTCCGTCCCTGCCAGAACCGGCCCGCCCGTGGCGAGGTTGAGACGAGGTTGAGACGCCAGGAGGCAAGCCGATTCCGGCGGCGCTAGCCGGCGGGATTTGCCTCGCCGAAGTCGAACTCGCCATCCTTGGCGCCAGCGGCAAAGGCGTCCCATTCTGCCTGCGTAAAAACAAGCGTGGGCCCGTCCGGATCTGCGCCGTTGCGCATCAGGATGTATTCGTCAACGAACGCGATTTCGATTTCATGTTCTTCGCTCGTATCGCCGGGTCCCCGGAGCCAGTTGGCCGCAGAGACATCCAGGTCGTGAGCGGATGGCTTTGGCTCGGTCATTCCCCTGAGTCCTGTCGTCAGTAAGCGGACGAGGTCCCCTGGCGATGCGGCTGACCACCGCTGGAGGTTACTGGCGCCGAGCATCTGCCCGCCGGTTGCTGAGCCGCGGTCACGGGCCAAAGGCCATCTCGATCATCGAGGTAACTCACCGGGATCTTGCTGCGGCCGGAGGCTATCGGAGCCAGTTCGGCACGGGACTTCGGCATGCCGACCTTAGCGCGTTCCCGCCTGTGTCGGATATCACTATCGACGATTCGCGGAGCATGCCAAGGCCCGGACGGAAAGAACAGCGCACTGGCCGAACGGCTGCACCCAGCACGTTGTCCGGTGCCGGGCCGGGCCCGGGGCCAGGTCAAACGAGGATCTCCAGATGGGCGATCCCGACCGCCTTGTGGCGATCTGCCTGCCATTGGAGTAAATAGGTAGTAACTCGTGGGGGCCCGAGTGCACGATCCCGGGGACCTTGGTAGTGCGCGCCGACCTCGCCGTGTCAATGGCCCGGTCGTGCCGGGGAAGAAACAACGGCCAGGTCGCGCCGGGAGAAAGAGGGGAAGATCGGCATGGGAAGATCCGCGTGGCGATAGGGGCTAGCCCGGGCACGGGCTCCGGCATGCATGGAGACTCGGGCGAGGGTGTTTTCGCCCTCGTGGACGCCCTCGCCGAACTGCCCTCCATGCTCAGCGAGGCTGGTCGCACCGCTCTCATTCGTCAACTGCGGCCGGGGATTGCCGCCATGGCACGGCAAGATCCGCGGCCACGCCTGTATCTGCTCAGCCTGGTGCAAACGTGTCTGGAGCACGAGGGCGGTTTGGTGGAGATGCTGACGGCGTTGCGCTTCATCGAGGGTGATTCTGTGCCGATGCGGCGCGTGCTTGGGACCTCGGGTGCGCTGCTGGGGGTCTGTTCGGAGCCGCTGCGGCGGTTAGGAAGGGGCGGCGGTGAGTGACCGGGGTGATCCGCGTCTGCTCTACCATGATCCGCAGGACACCCCCTTGGCTGAATCCACGCGTGGTGGCACGGGGCCACTGATGGAGATCGCCTCATCGCTGGCGGAGATCCGGGACCTGCAGGATGAAGCGGGCCGTACGACATTCGTACACGCTATCGGGGTGGCACGGGGTGGTCATCCACTGCTCGTGCGCAGCCAGGCCAGCCCAAAGCTGTTCCTTTTCAATGTCGTGGAGGCCTGCGAGGAACAGCCTGGCGGCATGGACGCGCTGCTCAGGGCCGTCGACTTTCTCGCCGCCGGTACCGAGGTGGCGAGCCGGATACGGCGGCTGATCAGCCCGGCCAAGGAGATCCTGCCGCCCACCGACGAAGAGCGCATCCGGCACCTGCTTGCCGGCCTGACGGTCCGGTCGCTTGCCAGGCTGTATTATCTCGCCGCCGGCAGCACCGTGGAGTCGCCAGCGCCCCAGTTCGCGGATGCGTGGCAAGCCTTCTCCCTCCTGCTTGACGCCAACGCCCGGCCGGATGGCCTGCCTCCGCACCTGGTCTTCGTTGAATTGCTCGCGGGCTCGCTCGGCGCCAGGGGGAACGCCGCCACGTTGCGTCCAGGTGAAGCGGAGGTGACGGGGCAATTGCGGGACTGGGCCGCCGCGCAGGCCGCGGCCCTCCGGGATGACGGCGCGGTGGAGGCTGCCGACCGGCTGGTTCGAATCCGCGGCCAGTCCGACCTGCTCTCAAACAGGCTGGACTCCCCTATGTACCTGGTGATTCAGTTAGAGCCTGTGACCGACCTCGCGGCGCGGACGCGGGACCTGCATCGCTTGTCGCACTGGAGACAGATAGATCCGTTCGAGTGGCGGCCGGAACGCGGCGAAGATCGCTTGGTCTCCCTTGCCGAAGCGCCGATGCACGTGGCCGAACTAGTGCAGGAGGCCGAGCGCGACTGGGCATATCCCCATGACGATTCGCTGGTACTCGAGTTTGTGCTGCCGCTGCAGCTGATCAACATCGACGTGGATCAATGGACGTCTGAAGCCGGCGAGCCCTTCGCTGCTCCCATCGGAGCCGAGTACGAGGTAATCGTCCGAAGTCATGACCGGCTACGGCAGCGAGCGTGGCACCGTGCCTGGCGGCGGCGCTGGAACGTCCTGGCCGATCACGAGCGCACGTGCGTGACGCATTGGGTGCCAGCCGACGGATCGATCGATTTGCGCAGGCTGCGGGCACAGTTGACCGCGCGGCAGGAGGTGGTGTGCTGCGTCCTCAGCTGCCCGCCGGACCGTGAGCAAGGGCAAGCTGAGCTGCGCGTGGCACTGCAAGCCGGACTTCCCATCGTAGTTTGGCACCGCGGCGGCGGGCAGTCCATCGCGTTTCGCGACGCGATCAGGGACGTGATCGAGAGCCAGGACATACGCACTCTTCCCCAGGAGATCAAAAAATTCCGGATGGAGGCGAACATCGAGGATGATCCGGGCGCGTCGGCAGGCTGGAGCGTGACGTTGCTGTGGGACGATCCCGCCCACTTTCTCGACCCAGCGGATCCACTTCGTCTGCCGGTGCAGTAAATGTGCACCACAGGGACCACACAGCTGATCAGGGTTGAATCTAAGCGCGACAGTATCTGCAAGCCACTTGCCGGCAATGGTCAAAGAAGGGGATGGTAGGGGTGAAGGGGTCTGGGCATTGCGCATTCCTACTAGGAACGCAGACTACTCAGCCGCCGCGGCGCTAGAGAGGACATCCCTCGATGGCCGATTACACGCTCGGCGGTGCACGCCCCGACGATCGCGGCGCTAGAGCGCCCGACCGGGTTCCAGCCGGGTCATCGAATCACCCGCAGCCCGCCTGGTGGATCTATCGTGGAACGGGCCGCCCCCTGCACGACATCGCGCTGCGTGACATTTTACCAAGCCCTCCACGGTGGCGGTCGTTCGATGGCGGGCCCACGCAGCCACCACCCAAAGAGGATCACGGGGAACTGGATCGAAGACTTGGCCCGGTGGATAACTCGTGGCCGCTGCATCCGGACGTGAAGGAGGCTGACGCGGTCAACGCAGCCTTGTACCTGCGGCGGCCGCTAATGCTCACCGGCAACCCCGGGGTAGGTAAGTCGAGCCTTGCTTACCGCATCAGCCGTGAGTTGCGGCTCGGCAACGTTCTGCGCTGGCCGATAAGCAGCCGCAGCACGCTGCGCAATGGCCTATATGAATACGACGCGATTGGCCGTGCACAGGACTCGGCCACCCGTCGGGGGTCACGGCCTGCGGGCGGCGGCGGCGTGACGAGTGCGGCGGAGAGCGGCACGCCTTCGAGCCCGGGCATCGGCGACTATCTACAGCTCGGCCCACTCGGCACGGCTTTGCTTCCATACGAGTTGCCGCGGGTTCTGCTCATCGATGAGCTGGACAAGAGCGACATCGACCTGCCGAACGATCTCCTCGACGTATTCGAGGAAGGTCAGTACGCAATTCCCGAACTTGTGCGCGTTCGCGGGAGGGAGCCGCAGGTAACGGTGCATATCGCGGATCCGGGGGAAACGGCGGTAATTCAGCAGGGCCGGGTACGCTGCCGGGCGTTCCCGGTGATCGTCATCACGAGCAACGGGGAGCGCGAGTTCCCGCCGGCGTTCCTGCGCCGGTGTATTCGGCTAGAAATGGACGACCCGGATGAGGAACGGCTGGCAAGCATGGTGGCTGCCCATTTCGCGGATCGCGGGGGCGAGCACGTTGACGACCTGATCCGTGATTTCCTCCAGTACCGCAGCGTTCATGGTAGCCTTGCTGCCGATCAATTACTCAACTCGGTATTCCTGGCGACATCCGGCTCTTATACTGCGGATGCGTCCTGGGGCAGGCTGCTCGATCTCGTCTGGCAGCGTTTGAGCGTGGCGGGCGCTGAGTGACAGCCCGGCCCTCCGGTCAGGCGAGGCCGAAAGGACAGGAGCGATCAGCTCCCGGCGCCCCTTCGGCTGCCAGCGAATCCGCTCACCCTTTGTGGTACGAGGTCGGAGATGCGTTGTGGTTAGCGGCACAGCAGGTCGCGGCCGCCCGTTACCCAGTCGCGCCGGGCGAGGCTACGTCGTCCGATCCGCACACCCCGGTGCCGTCAGGGGATCGGATGCCGGCCGGCGATCGGGTCCCGTCAGGGGATGCCGGGCGGCGGGCCACCGTGGCGCCGGCGCTGCCCGGGCCGGTCACCGCGCCCGGTCCAGGACGTGCGGATACGGGGCCAGGCTGGGACGTGGCTACGGGGGGAATGGCGCGCGCAGGCCCTGCCGGAAGTGCTGCCACGTCGCTGTCGCCGGCCTGGCCTCGGACCTCCGGGCCATCGAGCCCGCGGTTGCCAGGCATGCCAGCTGCCGATCCATTCAGGCAGTTGCTGCCGCTGCCTGGTGGACGGAGG
Organism: uncultured Actinomycetota bacterium; assembly: GCA_963826515.1. Classification (GTDB taxonomy): domain Bacteria; phylum Actinomycetota; class Actinomycetes; order Streptosporangiales; family Streptosporangiaceae; genus DATFVJ01. The sequence continues at coordinate 175,895 of CAWGXI010000016.1, read as the reverse complement.
ATCGCACGGGCTTTACGTCCGTTCAAGACGTATGTCGAGTCCCGCGGAGGACAGCGGGAGTTGGATGAGGAGGCGACCGCCGACCGTGCGGCTCAAGACGGCCTGTGGTTGCCCGAGTGCCGCCCGGTCCGTGAGCGCTGGCTGGACTTGGCTGTCGTCATTGACGACAGCCGGTTCGCCGCCCTGCACCGGCCGGAGGCCGGGCAATTCCTCGACCTGGCCGTCTCGGTCGGAGCTTTCCGCACCGTACGGGTGTACCTGCTCGACACGGACTCGAACGGCTCGAACGCGCTAATGCTCCGCAACACCACCAATCGCACGGGGCCACGGCTGCCAGCCAACGCGGCGGCCGGCTGCGGCCTGGCCGGGCGGCAGCTGATTTTGGTCCTTTCCGATGGTGTGGGGGATGCGTGGCACACGGGGGCAGCGCAGCAGGCGCTGGCTCGATGGGGACAGTCTTGTCCAGTAGCCCTGGTGCAGATGCTGCCGCAGGAGCAATGGCGTCGTACCGGGGTACAGACACGGTCCGCTGAGCTCCGGACTCCTGCTGCGGCCGCCGCGAATCGCCGCTACCATAGACATTTTCCCACGCTTGGCGATCAGCGGGAACCTGTCGATGCGGGCGCAGTGCCCGTCCCTGTGTTCGAGCTGGATGCCGATCAGCTCGCCCGGTGGGCGCGGTTCGTTGTGGCCGTGCGTCCGGATTGGTATGGGGCGGTCACCTCATGCCGTGCGGTGGCCGGTGACATGGAGCCAACCGCAGCCGCGGAAGCCAGCGCGCACGCCAGCGAAGACCAGGGCGGCGCGCAGCAAAGCCCGGACGAGCAGGGACCGCCCCTCACCGCGGCCGATCTCGTACGGCATTTCAGGGCCGCTGCCTCGCCCGCAGCTTTCAAGCTGGCTGTGCATCTCGCCGCGGCGCCGCTGAACCCTCCGGTGATGCGGTTAGTTCAGCGGGTGATGCTGCCTGACTCACGGCCCGCCGACCTGTCCGAGGTGGTCGGCAGCGGCCTGCTCAGGCAGGTAGGGACGGGCACCCGGTCTATTGGCGCCGAAGCGGCGGACCGTGTCACGTATGACTTCGCCGAGGGCGTGCGGGAGGAACTACTCGCCGCGGGACGCCGTTCCGAGACGATGCGTGTCCTGCTCACGGTCGCTGATCATCTGGGTGCCCGGGTGAGCGCACTGCAGGACTTGCGGGCGGTCTTGCTCGCACCTCAGGACGCGGCGGTGCCCTCTGTCAGCGAGGAGGCCTTACTGTTCGTGCAGCCAACACTGTGCACGATGCGGGCATTAACAGGTCCTTATCTCGGGCCGGCGCGCATGTTGGCCGCTGAGGTTCAGCGTGTCGCGGCAGCGTCTCGTGGTGCGCCTGATGTAATTGGTGCCCGGGATGCGCCATGCGGGTCGGCCGATAGACCCAGCCGCAGCCCTGCGGAGGAGCCGGAAGACGTCGCGGCCCAGCATCTCTTCGGTGAAAAGAAGCGGCATCTTCCCGAACCAACGATCATTCCTGGAGTCAGCGTGACCGTCCGTACCATGCCGCCCGCACAGCAGCGGAACCCAGCGGAGCCTCCTCCGGTCTGGGGCAACGTTCCCCCTCGGAACATCAGTTTCACCGGACGGGAACAGGTACTTGCCGATCTGCACGAACGGTTGTCCAAGGGTACGACCGCGGTATTGCCCGAGGCGCTGCACGGCATGGGCGGCGTCGGCAAATCGCAGATAGCAATCGAATATGTCTACCGGCACACTTCCGGCTATGACCTCATCTGGTGGATCCACTCCGAGCGGCCCAGCCAGATCCAGCAGGCACTCGTTGAGCTCGCAAGTGAGTTGGACCTGCAGGTCGGCCGCGAAGTGAACATCGCGGTCCCAGCGGTGCGTGAGGCGCTCAGGCTTGGCCGCCCGTTCCGCAACTGGCTCCTCGTGTTCGACAACGCTGAGAACGTAGACGAGGTCCGGGGTTTCTTCCCCACCAATGGACCGGGAAAAATCCTCGTGACGTCACGAAATGCGGCGTGGTCGAATGTGGCAAGCTCGCTCGAGGTGGACGTCTTTACCCGCCAGGAGAGCGTCGCTTTACTGCGGCTACGTGGGCCCGAACTGGACGAAACGGACGCTGACCGGCTGGCCGAAGTGCTCGGCGACCTCCCACTGGCAATCGAGCAGGCCGCGGTCTGGCTGGCCGAGACCGGAATGCCGGTGGAAGAATATCTGCGCCTGTTTCAGGAGAAGGCCACGGAACTGCTTCGCGACGCGTCACCGGCAACGTACGAGATTCCGGTGGCGGCGGCGTGGAACGTCTCGCTGGACCGGTTGCGCGGCAGCGATCCGGCGGCGCTGCAGCTATTGCAGGTATGCGCCTTCTTCGCTTCTGAGCCCATCTCCAGGCGGCTGTTGTCTGGCGTACGCAACGTCGAAGGGCCGCCCGAACTGGCTGAGGCGCTCGCCGACCCGATCAAGCTGGGCAGGGCGGTACGGGCGATCAACCAGTACGCGCTCGCCAAGATCAGTCATCGGCATAATACGATCCTGTTGCACCGGCTGGTACAGCACGTTCTGATCGGCCAGATGGGGCCGCAGGAAGTAGCCGGGCTGCGGCACTGCGGTCACATGCTGCTGGCCGCTGCGGACCCGAATGATCCGACATCGTCGGTTCAATGGCCTCAATACGCAGATCTCCTGCCGCACGTGCTTGCATCCGATCTGGTCGAGTGCGATGACATGTGGGCGAGGCAACTGGTCCTGAACCTGATCGACTTCCTGTTCCGCTGGGGTGACCACCAGAGGTTTAACGATCTGGCGCAGCGGGCGGTCGACACCTGGACCGTGTCGCTCGGTGAAGGCCATGACCAGACCCTCAAGGCGGAGCTGCGGCTCGGTCTGGCCCTAATCGTTCTTGGCCAGTTCGCAATGGCCTACGAGCACCATGTGCATGCGCGGGATCTGCTGTCCGCGAGCCTCGGCGCTGACGACGAGCGGACGCTTGCGGCGGAGGGGTATGTCGCCGCGGATCTCCGCTTCCTTGGCAACTTCGCACGCGCCCGTGAGCTCGACGAGCAGACGTACGAGGCGCTACGCCGGCGCGTCGGGCCGGACGACCCGATGACCCTGGATCAGGCACACTTCTACGGCATCGACCTTCGCCTGGTTGGTAACCCGCAGCAGGCTCGTGATCTCGACCGTGATACGTACCGGCGCAAGGTGCAGGTGCTTGGCGAAGATCACTTGGCGACTCTGGGCACCCTGGCGGCGGTCGCTGTCGACGAGATGGAATGCGGCCGGTATCTCGAAGCGCGAGAGTTGCATCAGCAGATCACGAAACGGCTGCGGGCTGTGTACGGCGATAGCCATCCGGACACAATGGAAGGAATCAGCACACTGTCCGTAATGGAGCGCAAGGCGGGCGCCCACGACGTGGCGCTAAAACTGTCGCGTGAAGCCGTGGTGTTGTTCCAGGCCCGCTATGGCGAGGACTATCCAAGTACGGTCGCGGCCACCTTGAACCACGCCGTCAATCTACGGCAGGCGGGCGATCTATCCGAATCGATGGCAGTTGGCGCAGACGCCAGTGAACGGTGCGAGGCCCTCTACGGTCGGGAGCATCCGAACACCCCTTCCGCCCGCGTCAATTTCGCGGTGGCGCTCCGGTTGCTTGGCCGGGCCGCCGAGGCGCGGCGGCTGGATGAGGATGCTTTGACAGCGCTTAGCGAGATGCTCGGGCCAGATCACCCCCGCAGCCTCATCTGCGCCATCAACCTCGCCACCGACCTGTTCACGCTCGGGGAGTTCGAACCCGCCAGGGAGCGGGACACGGACACACTCGAACGCTCGAGGCGAGTCCTCGGCGCCGATCACCCGACCACTCTGGCCTGCGCGCTCAACCTCACCCTGGATCTGCGGGCCGCCGGCGACGGACCCGAGGCAGAGACGCTCTTCGCCGATACGCTGGCCCGCTACAGGCGGGTGCTTGGTGATATGCACCCTGCAACGGTATCCGCAGGCCAGAGCGCACGTGCCGACTGCGACATCTTCCCCATCCCGGTGTAGTGCCAGGTCGCCAGAAACGGCGGCCCAATGCGATGACTGATGTCGCGCGCTTGGCTCCCCGCGCGCGCCTCAGAGATCGATATCAATGCCGGCGAGCCATCAATCGCTGTTCCCACGGCGCCGCACCTGATTAAGTGTGATCATATGTCTCTTTCGGCTGTCCATTAACTCATTTTTTAACAGGGACTTATTAGACCAGGACGGGCTAGGCGCCGGGGCCGCACGTGGTCTAGACAGGTTTGTCAGGGGATAGGTATGGTAAAAGACCAAATGTCCGCGTGCTGCCATCACCTTCTCGGAAGGAGCGCCGAAATCTTGCCCGGCTAGCACAGGCGCACTCATTTGACGGCATCCAGTCACGCGGGCAGTGTGATCTCTCTTCGCAGGGCCGGTCGCGATGATCGTCTTTGGATAGGAGATCGAAATGATCACCGAAGAGGAACTCTGTAGCGCCGCATGGCACAAGAGCAGCAGAAGCGGTACCGCCACCGCCTGTGTCAGCGTCGCTGCCATTCGAGATTACCGCGCGATCCGTGACACCAAGAGCATCGACGGCCCAGTGATCATCGTCTCACGCACGGCCTGGACGAAATTCATCAACAAGATCAAGCGTGACGAGCTCGTTTCGCGATGACTGCCTTCGTTCCGCGTTCAGACCTGCAATGACCTGCGGTCAAGGGGTCTGCCAACGTAATTTCTTTTGACGGATATCAGTTCCGGTAAAGCCCAGCCAGGGCGCGGCGAGATAGTTTACCCGCCGCGGCCCCGTCATTCGCCGAGCTCAGAAATTATCGTTCTTGACACTTGCGATGAAGGCACGCCAGGCGTCAAGGGAGAAGTCGAGCTTAGGGCCGTCCGGATTTGCGGAGTCCCGTACGGCAAGCCTGCGGCCGATGGCCGCTACCTCCACACATTTGGTGTCGGGTGGGTGGCAGCGATGGCTGCTTTTCCGCCAGATGGCATCCATGGCGTCGTGCTCGCTATTCATGTATGCGCTCCCACAAGTTTGAGGTCATCGCTAGAGCCAGAGTTGGCAAACCGGCTCGGGTAACCTCGATGATCCTACCCGCGTACGTTCCCGCCATGGGGCGTAACGAGTCGAAGAGCGCATGCTGCGTCCTTGAGCCACACCTAAGAGCAGGAATCGTTAGAAAGGTTAGCTATGGCTGGCATTCCCCACGGCGCCGGGTCTGCGAAATTGGCGGATGTGGCGGCTCAGCCCCGCAGATCGGAGGCTAGCCGCCCGACCTCATCCTCGAGATCGCGCACCGGCAGGGAGTCACCCGCGAACTTCCGCACGAGGGTCATGAGTTCAGCCAGCCCGGCGGGGAAGTCCAGACAGGTCCTGAGAATGCCCCACATGTCCATCCTGGCGTTCGGGTAACGCGGGATGACTGCGGCGATCTCTTTGCGCAACGCCAGCACGAGTTCGTCCCTGCCGTGCGTGTCCGCGATCACGCGGATGCTGAGGAAGCGCTCTACCATGTCGAACGCAACAGCGGGCGGTAACTGCGGCGCGCCGGTCCCCGGTGTCAAATCTATGGCTGCCTGCGGCTTGCCTGCGGCGGCGGTGGTTGCCGGCGACCCGGGCTGCGCTCGGGCCACAACGTCGGTGCCCGTGGCGGAACCGGTTGTTCCAGTCGAACTGGATAGCGAGCGAATCCAGCCCGTCGCCGTGGTCTCCTTCACCCGGACATCTTCCTGCCGGTAGTCACCCGGGTCGACCAATCCAGGGCCATGCCTGATGACGTCTTCGTACACGCGTGCAGAGGCGATGAAAGCAAGGCAGGTGCCAGGTGCGGACAGCGCCGCCTTGAGCGCTGGGGCGTCGAGGAGCCGGAAGACATGGTTCACGGCCGTGCCCACCAGGCCACGCCCATCCCAGCACACGTCACCGATGTGCAGGGCGATTCGGAGCTTGATCTGGGCGATCTCACTGGAAAGTTTGTTGTGCCGGTCCAATCCATGTTTGATCCAGTCCAACAATGGCGACACGAGCACGGATGTGTGGAAGTCTAGCGGGACGATAATAATCATGCCGTCACCGCGATCCTCCCAGTAGCAGCGGTCGAACGGCACGCGAGAGCCGTCGAAGCTCTCCTCGGCTAGGTCGTACAAAACCATCCTGAGCCGGCGCAGCACGTCATCTGTACGCTCCCGGTTTGCTGACGATGCGATGTCCGTTGCAAGCAGGCTGCACTGGCCCGACGGATACCACTGTGGATTCTGCCGTCCCTGCGTGGGATCGAGGTCTTCTGACATCAGTTGTGCTCTCTGGTGAGGTCAGTGCAAATGGGAACCGGCCCTCATCCACTGTGGCGTGCCCGGACAGCACAGGCAAGAGCGGCGCCTACGGACAGCGGACGCTGTGAGCAGTGGCCGGCGGACTGCGGCCGGCGCGCGGCGCTGGTGCTCGCGAACCTGGCTACGGAGTACTTCGTCACTTAGCGGCTTGCGTAAATAAACCGGCACATCGGTTGAAATCCACTGTCCCGGTATGATCAGCTGTCTCCGGGGCTGAGTCATGGCGTAGCCGCGGCCCCAGGGGGCGCGCATGGGCGAGCACGTTGATCGCACGCGGCCGCGCGGGCAGGCAGGAAACGGGCGGGCGGGAAACGGGCACGCTTCGCCGCCCACGCTTGAAGCGCTGTCCCGGGTGGCTGGCGAGGCCCCGGCCAGCGTTCGGGAGCCCGGCCGTGACGAAGCCGGCAGCAGGCAGCCTGAGGTCGCTGAACGCCCGCCCGGCACCCAACCTGAGGGTCCGCCGTGGCGGGCCGTCATAGCCACGACGATGCGGCTGTGGCTCAGGCGGCAAAGCTCGCGGCTTGGCAGGTTGCCGGGGCGCCGCTGGGTGATCGTGCTCGCAGCGCTCGCCATCGCGTTGCTTGCAGTGGGCGCGCTGACCGTTTTCTTAGCGCGGCACGCCGTTACTACTACTGCGCAAGCTGCCCGGCATACGGCACCCGGGACGAACCCGCGCAGCGGCCCGGGCCGCCAGCACCCGGGCGCGCTCCCCGCGAGCCAGGCGGCCGTCTGGGTCGCACGGCAGGTCAGCCGCGACGCAATCGTGGCGTGCGACCCCAGCATGTGCCCGGCACTTCGGGCGCGGGGAGTCCCCGCGGCGAACCTGCTCGCACTGCAGTCAGGCGCGACCGACCCGCTTTTCTCCGACGTGATCGTGGCGACGCAGGCCGTCCGCAGCCTATTCGGCAGCCGCCTCCAAATCGTCAGCGCGCCGGCCGTCATGGCAAGCTTCGGATCTGGCGCGACACGAATCGACGTCCGCGCCATCGCGCCGGAGGGGGCAGCGGCCTACGAGGCTGCACTCAGTTCTGATTGGGCCGCCCGGCGGACGGCCGCGGCCGAACTGGTCAGGAACCCCGGGGTCCGCGCCGCGGGCGCTGCCCGGCAGGAACTCCTCACCGGACAGGTGGACTCGCGCCTCCTGATCACCCTCGCCGCGCTGGCGGTTTCGCATTCAGTGAATGTCGTAGCCTTCGGTGGTTCCGCGCCAGGCGTTGCCGCGGGCGTGCCCCTGCGTGAGATGGAAATCTCTGGCACCGGCAGCCCCGCTTACCACTCCGCTGAGCTACAGCGCATTCGTTCCTTCGTGCTCGCGCAACACCCGGCGTTCCTGCCCGCGCAAGTGAGAATTGTGCGGGCGGCGAGCGGCGGCATCGCGCTGCGAATCGAGTTTGGCGCGCCGAGCCCGCTCGGGCTGCTGCTCGGTAGCCCCGTGACTCAATGATCAGGCAAAACGGTCATAAAGCCGACGGGGCAGCCGCGCCGGTGATAGGGAGGGAAAATGAAGTTCCGAACCGCGGTGGCGCTTGTCCCGTTGTTGCTCGTCTCTGGCCTGCTGGCAGGTGCACCGTCCGCGGCGGCGCAGGGCACCGGGTGGATTCGGTGGGGCAACTGGTCACCAAGTGCTCCCGATTTTGACATCTACCTGTACTCATTCGGCGATCCCAAGGCGGAGACCGTGATCAAACACGTCCGCTACGGAGACGTCTCGGCCTATACCGCCGTCCCAGCGGGTCAGTACACCATCGGGATGCGGGATAGCGGTGCCCCCGCGACAGCCTCGCCGACGCTTTCGGCGAGCGTTCAGGTGGCACAAGGAACCGCATACACGATCGTGAGCATGGGGCCCGCGTCGAAGCTCGGCGTTCAGGTTCTGACGGAGAGAATGAGCTCGGTTCCTGGCCAGGCGCTCGTGCGCGTCGTCCAGGAGTCCGTGCGGCAGCACAGCGTTACCGTGACCGACGGGACCCGCACGCTCGGCAGGCATCTGCTGCTCGGCAGCTATACCGGTTACCTGTCTGTCCCCCCCGGCCTGCAGACCATCCGCGTCGCGGGCAACAGCGAAAGCACAACCAAGTATGTGCCGCTAGCCGCGAACACCATTCACACGCTCGTCGTGCTCGACGAATCGGGTGGCCTGCGGATCGACAGCCTGGAGGATGCCGCGGGCAGCCAGACGATGCCGGTCGGTGCCGCCGCGACCGGCTTGGGCGGAACCGCACCGCGGGCACCGGGTTCCTCTCCAGCGCCGTGGCTGGTGAGCCTGGCTGGCGGGGGCCTCCTAGCGGCGGCGGGCGTGATCAGGCTGCGGCGGCTTCGCGGCGGCACGATCCGCGTGCCGTGATTGGCAGGGTGGCCAGCCGGCCAGCGGCGATAGCGGTGTCGTCAGGTATAACCGTAAGGGATAGCCGTAAGAGATGCCTGCCATGGCCGTCGGCGCGGGCGGCTGCATTCTGAGCACCGGCGGTTGACCGTGATCGCGATCGGCAGTGTTCCCGCCGGCCGCGCCGCGGCCCTCGTGATCTAGGCGTGTCCCCGCAGATCTTTGGCGACGACAGTGCCGTCCACGACCCCGGCCGTCGTCTGGGCGGCGAAGTGCGTCGCCAAAGATCCGCGGGCCACCCTTAGTGGGTGACCCCGTAAGTTCGTCCGGGGTCAGGCTGCTGGTGCGAGGTCTGCCGGGCGCGTGGCGGCGGTCTGCTCGTGTTCGCTGATTCGGCGGAGCAGGCTTGTGAGGTCGGTGGCGGTGTATTTCCAGGTGAACGGTTTCGCGGTCTGGTTGTAGCGGCCGATGAAGGCGAGGAGGGTTCTGGATAGCTGCTCCAGGCTGGCGAAGTCGTTCGGGGAGACGACCTTTTTCTGCACGATTGAGAAGAAAATTTCTATCTGGTTCAGCCAGGACGCGTGAATCGGGGTGTGGATCATGATCGCGTTCGGGTGCGCCTTGCGGAGCCGTTCGGCGGCGGCCTGGCCGCGGTGGTCTGAGCCGTTATCGACGATGACGAACACGCGGGGCGCGTCCCGGTACTCAGGCCGGGCCATGACCTGGGCGGCGAGGTCCATGAACGGGGCGATGCCCGTGGTCTTCGGGGTGGTGGCGAACACTTTGCCGGTCTGCACGTCGAGGCCGGCGAGCAGCGCGAGCGCGCCGTGCCGGACGTACTCGTGCCCGGCGCGGGCGGGCCTGCCGGGAGCGGCGGGCATGGTGTCGTGGATACGGCCGCGGGCCTGGATGGACGGCTTGGCGTCAAACGACAGCAGCCGGTCGCCCGGCCGCAGCGGCTCGCCCTGGTACAGCCCCTGATACAGGTCCAGGATCACTGCCGCCTTCGCCTCGAAGGCCGGGTCACGGGGGAAGATCCAGGACTGGTACTGCCACGGCCTGACCGGGTTCTCCGCCAGGATCCGCAGCAGCGACGTCACCGACATCGGCGCGCTGACCAGGGCCTGCGCCCTCAGCTCGGCGGCTAGCTCCGGCCCGGTCCAGCGCGACAGCGGTACCCCGGTCCCGGCGGGCAGCTGGCAGGCCAGCGCGACCACCGCCGCCCGGTCCGCTGCGCTGATCCGCCGCGGCCGGCCGGGCCGGGGCAGGTCCTTGAGCCCGTCCAGGCCGCGGGCAGCGAACCGGCCCCGCCACTTGCGCACCGTGTCCACGCTGGCGCACAGGCCCGCGGCGATCCGCGCGTTAGCCCCGCCGCGCGCCGCTGCCAGCACGATCTGCGCGCGCAGCCGGTCCCGGTATGGCGTCTTAGCGCCGCGGACTCGTTTCTTCAGCGTCTTGCGCTCAGCGGCGGTCAGCGTGACCGGCACCGCGCCAGGAAGCAGCATCACAGCCCAGCAAATTACACTAATGTAATTCACTGTCGGCACGTGATCACGGCCAGCCCCGGCACCGCCAGGCGGCATGATGAGGCACGTGCCCGCCATCCCCGAATCGACCCGCAGCTCGATCACCGTGCGGCTGCTGGACCACGCCCACTCCTTCGGGTTCGCGATCTACTCCGCCGCCCGCGACCGCTACGAAAACGCCCTCCTGCGCACCGGCATGCCCGTCGGCACCCCCCAGGAAGCCCTCGACACCGCCTGCACCATCCACCTCGCCGGGCTCGGACACGAACCCCGCCCATGACCCCGACGAACTAACGGCATCACCCACTTAGGTGGCTGTGCCGCGCGCTCAGTTATTTGACCCACGGTGTCGTGATTGGGAAGCTGCGGATCGGACCGAGATGTGTTCGATGACGGCTGTGGATGCGCTGGGAGGGCCGATTGAGCCCAGATAAGCGGGATGAAAGCGACGAGGGCGCCGCGGAGATGATGGACGCCGGCCGCGCAAGCTGGGGTGCCGGTGCCGGTGCCGGTGCCGGTGCCGGGTGCGGGTGCCGGTGCCGATGCGGGCGGCGGCTCGTCTGGAACGCGGACGGATCCGGCGCTGCTGACCGCGCTCGCCTCCCTCGCCGCGCGGGCGCGTGAGCTTGTCGAGGCGGTCGTGCTCAGCGACGCGCCCGTCGCTGAGCTCGGTGCCGCTGCGGCCGAGATCGGGGACCTGGCCGCGCGACTAGGCGCGCGGCGCCGGCCAGGGCCCATCAGGTCCCAGGTCGCTCCAGCGGCGGGGCGGCTGCGCCTGCCGCACAGCCCGGTGACAGGCGAGGCGAATCCGCTTGCGCCGCCGATCAGGATCGCGACCACGCCCGGCGGAACCGCACGCGCCGAGTTCATCCTTGGACCCGTCTACGAGGGGCCACCTGATGCCGTGCATGGCGGCATCTGCGCGGCCATCCTTGATTCCCTGCTCGGGGCTGCCGCCGCCGCAGGGGATCGGCCGGGAATGACCGCGAAGCTGACGCTGCTCTACCTGCGCCCGACGCCGTTGGGCGCACCGCTCGTCGCCGAAGCCTGGATCAGGGGCGTGGACCGCCGCACGACCATAGTGGACGGCCGGATCCTCAACGAGCGTGGCGAGCTGACCGTGGAAGCAACGGGCGAGTTCTCGCTGCCGCTGCGCTCGCAGCACCATCCGCAGCGGGGCGCAGGACCGGCCGGTATCCAGCGTGGCTCCACCCCACCCGCACGGTGACGGCTGACCCGCAGATTGAGCCATACTGCGGTCGGGTCGTTTGTCTCTTCGCCCGGCGCAGCAGCGCCGTGCGCACGCCCGCCCCGGAGCGCCGCTCACAGGCCCCGGCCCGGCAGCGCCGCGCGAAGAGGCCCGCCGCGGAGCGCCGCTCGCAGGCCCCGGCCCGGCAGCGCCGCGCGAAGAGACCCGGCGCCGGCGTGCCGCCCGCACGCCCGGACGCCCGGCGCGGCAGCGCTGCCAGTACGCCGGCGCGGCGGCAACGCATGCTCCGCTCCCGGCAAGCAGGCGTGGGTCCCCGCCAGCGCCACAATTGAGGGGCTCCATCGCAGCCCGATGGCGGTGGCTCGGGGCGGGGTCTTTGGCCCTGTCCGGGGTGGGAACTATGTCCCTATCGAGCGGATCGCCTGCGGGTGACGCTGTTGTTATGAAGGTGAGGTTCCCGCACCGCAGCGCCGTGGTTCCCGCGAGCCTAGCGGGCGATCCGGCTGGCAAGGCTGCGCCGCTTACGTTTGCTGACCGTGCCTGCTGCTGTCCGGCCAGGCCGGTGGTCACGGTGGTGATGCCGCCGTCCGCCGCCCGTCCGCACCCGGTTGACCTGCTGCTGTGTGGCCACCATTACCGTGCCTGCGCGGCCGCGCTGGCGGCCGCTGGCGCGACTGTATACGACGAGACGGGTGCGCCGGCCGGACCCGGCGGCGGGCTCGGGCTTGCGCACCCCATGCCAGCCGGGGCCGCGCCGCCGCGGCGGTGAGCCGCCGAACTGCCCGCATGTCTGAGGCCCGTTGGCCTGATTCCCCGGGCGGGCAGGCCGCAAGGTAATGATCTTGTGGCGGGAAAGGAGGAATCACGCGACCAAATGCCGGCGATGAACTGGTCGTGCGGACACCACGTTGGCGATGACGACCGCACCGCAGTGATCGTCGAGGCGCATGGCGCGGACGGCGCGCCGCCGTATCTGGTCCGCTTGTCGGCGTACAGGTACGTCTGCAGAGCCAGGTACGGGCGAACGTGCAGAGATGGCCGTACGCCACTTTGCTGGGGACACCCGATAGCCAGCCGCACATCTCGGGGCCGGTGCCTTCGATCGGCTCGCGTAGCGAGCCGATCGAAGGCACCGGAGCTCTGCACGTTGACTCGTACCTACCTCTGCACGTTTGCCTGTACGCCGACACCGCTGGAGCGACGGCCATGAGAGCGCCTTCTTTCCCGCCTCCGACACGGTGCTAGACCACCATCCCACGGCGAGCGCAGGTAGCCGGAGGCCGCCGCAGGTAGCCGGAGGCGGGCGCAGGCGCGACCGGCGCCGCTGGTTGCTGAGGGATAAGCGGGCTCACTGCGGGTGTGTCTCGTAACTCCAGGCAGGCCGTAGGCGGCCTGCAGGCGGAGGACCGCCTGCAGGGCCGCCCCGGTCCTGTCCACGCACGGCGCCCGTCCGTGCGTGGACGTTGCCATGCTCGCCGGTTTCAACGAAGCCCATCGGCTTCTGGCCTGTAGCTGACGAGCAGGTTCTTGGTCTGGCTGCAGTTCTCGGGTACCACTGGGAGCGTCTCGCGGCCGATGCCCCGGCGACTAGCCATTCCTCACCTCAACGCAACTCCTTACCCTGACGGGCAAGTAGGGCCGATAGTCCCATCGCTGCAGTGATCTGCGCCACCGACGGGCTGTCACCTCTTGGCAGCCTGGCGGGCGCAGCATGACCGTTGTGCACGCTGGCCCAGGCCGATCAACGAAGTTTCGCCGACCACGACCGTCCTGCAAGTGGCGGTTTCCTGTGGCCGGTGTCGTCTCTCGTCGTCGAGATCGGCTCGGCGACAAATGTCGCGTCAGGCCGCGTGCGAGGAGAGCGATGAACAGATCAGGCGGCGGCGGGCAAGCCCGCATCGTGGTGGGAGTTGACGGGTCCACCGGTGTCGATCGAGCTGCGCACCGCCAGCAGTCCTGTGGTCATCGAGGTATCCGGCGGCTCGGGCCGCCACCCGGCTCGGCACGGCCGCAGCGCCGGACCTCGTCCTCCGGGGCGAACCGCAGCTCATCCTCGCCCTGTTCTCCGGCCAGCTCAGCGCCGCCGAGGTGACGGATCACGGCCTGGAGATCAGCGGCGACGCCAGCGTGCTGCGGCGCGTCCTGCCGCAACCAGTGGCCGCGTAGCGCTTATGCGGGGAGTGGCCGGTCGTTCACGATTCGCTTCATGACGAGCGTTGAGGCGATCTTCGTCGATGCGCCGTGGGTGCAGGGAAGCGAAAACCGCGCCGCCAGGTCCGCGAGCGTGGCGTGCCGGGTGGTCAGGATGGGGGCGGGCGGAAGGGCAGGGAGTCATGGCTGAACTCCTGTTCGTGAGGACTGGAAAAGGGCCCGGCGGCTCAGGCCGGGCCGAAAGTGAGGTGGTGGGCCGTCGTTCGCAGCGAGCGGGGTATGCGGGGGACGGCCGGCGTGCGTGTTCGCGAATGAAGTGGCGTGTGTGCTCGCGAATGAAAGGGCCGCGGCGGGCGCGAGTGCCACAGCCTCAGATCTCCGGAAGTTTACGTCGGTCAAGCCGCTGACCTGCAAAGTTGTGCGAGCAGCAATTTGCCTAACCAGTTAAATTTGTCCGAATCTACCTACCACCGGGTAGCAGTAGATCATCCTTACCGCTGGGGTAGGGAGTGAAGAATCTGCTGTTTGAGCGCGGCCCACAGGAGATCCTCCATTCGATCTTGTAAGCGCTCTCTTACAAAGGTTCCCGACTTTGAAGGCCTCACAGGCCGCGACTTCCGGAGATCTGAGCCTTCCAAAGGAGACGCTTCCTCATTAACCGCCCTTGCCCCGAAGTTCGTGTCACGGTCTACGGTGGCCCGGCCGGCACACGGCGGGAAGGTGTGGCCCGGCTCGTCGGGCTTCCGGCCGCGTGCTCGGCTGGCCCGGGCTCGGCTTGGCGGCACGGCCCCCAATCCTGCGCCAATTTGCCGAACTGGCCGACTCGTCACTTCTGGTGATGACATAATCACTCTGGGACCATAACGGGGGTCCGCCATCCAAGGGGGAACTTCACATGCGCACATGCCCGCCCACCACCGAACCGCTGCTCACACCAGCAGAAGTCGCGACGATGTTCCGAGTCGACCCCAAGACCGTCACCCGGTGGGCGAAAGCCGGCAAGCTGACCTCCATCCGCACACTGGGCGGTCACCGCAGATACCGGGAAACCGAGGTCCGCGCCCTGCTCACAGGCCCGCGGCAGGAGGAGGCCGAGGCGAGACGCGTTGCCTGACCGGGGCTTCCGTGCGAGGAAACCGGAATCGGCGGCCTGAGCCCCACGCGGGCCCGCATCACAGGAGCCGGCGGATGAGCGACGGCAGCTCTCTCCGCTGACGTGCTCGCCGACCCGCTCCGCGGTGTCGTAGGCCTGGCCACTGGCGCCGAGCCGGGCAGCGATCGTTGGCCCAGTGGCCAGCGTCGTGGGAGGCCGGGCCAAACGGCGCCGGCACGCGCGGGCGCTGACCGGCAGGCCGACCGCGCTGAGGGCCGTTACCCGGGCTCCCGGCTGGGGGGACTTGCCGATCGCCTTGCACAAGGCTGCGGCGACAGGCCTGCGTCGGCTCAGGGGTTCTTCCAGCGCAGTTCGAGCCAGATGGTGCGGCCGCGCTCGCTGCCGCAGTAGCCCCATCGGTCGGCGATCTGCTCGACGAGGCGGAGCCCTCGTCCGTCTTCTGCTAGTGGGTCGTGTGGCCGGTTGGCAGGGGCGTTGTCCGAGCCCTCGTCCATGACGGCGATGATTATTAAGGTTTCGTCGCGGTAGATGATGACGTCGAACTGGCCGCCGCTGCCGGTTGCGGTGTGTGCCACGGCGTTGGTGGTCAGTTCGCCAACGAGGAGCGTCGCTTCGTCGAGAACCGGGCATGAAGCAAGGACGCGCCGGGTGAAGTCGCGCGCTTTAGCGATCTGGTCTGCGCGTCCAGGGAAGGTGCGCCGTTTGGGACGGGCTGCCGGCCCGGCCACTCCGTCATGAGCGGATACGGCAGGCACGGGCGCCGATGTCGCCTGAGCCGGTCGCAGGCTCTTCTCGTCCTGCGGGTCCAGGCGGAAGGAAAGCCCCACGATGGTGCGGGCCGCCGGGGTCAGATCACGCCAGCCCGGCTCCCAGCGAGTTGGGGTGGCCGGCCCGGATCGGGTGCATGTTCGCCGGCATTGGCGCTGATCACCACGTCCCCGGGCAGGCCTCACGGCATGGTCCAGCACCCCGCGGCCGCTGGGGCCGACGTGCGCCACGCCCGTCAAGTCCACGACGACCCGCGGGCCATGCCCCGCCACCGCGGCGGACAGATGCGCGGCGGCGTCAAAATGCAGAGTCGGCAAAGGGGCGGTATATAGGCGATGTCCTCCCGTATTATCCAGAAAGATTCTAGTGTGCTCGTTAATTACCCCCCGCGCTCGCCCCACGTTCGGGTGGCCCGGTTCGGGCCGGGCGCGACGCGCTGCAGCGTCAGCAACTGCCCTGTTAACAGGTAGTTGTACTCGCTGACCGCAGTGGCAACGATCCCGGCGCCCCAGCTACGGCTGCGGCTACGGCTGGCCTGCGCTCTCATCGGCAGGAGCGGACGGGCACCCGGGGTATTGGCCGATGTCGGGCGCATGCCCGTTGTGGTACCGCAAGGCTTAGAGGGCATCTGATCTATGTCACGGATGGTTCGCCCGTTTTAGCTGGGTCGTCACGCCAGGTTTGGGTTGATTCGCAGTGAGCCGCCGGCTCATGTTGTCGATCATTGCCCAGTAGATCATCGTTTCGGAGCGTTCTGGGAGCGTCTCGTAATCTCGGGCCAACCGGCGATGCAGCATCCACCAGCCGAAAGTGCGCTCTGCCGGAGGTCCGGATCGACTGCGCATCCATGATCGCGGCACTGGGCTCCTCGCTGCGGCCTGCGGCGGTGCGCACCTGGCCGCGCAGCGTGTCGTGGATCGACTCCGTGGTGCCGTCTTTCGCCCATTTGGCGTAGTAGTCGTAGACCGTCTCGCGCAGATCATGCACCGGCTCGCTGAGGCCCAGGCCTGTTTCGGCCCGCGCCGCCCGCCAGGCGGCCAGGGTCGGCTCGATCAGCGCCCACCGGGCGTCGGACAGGTCGGTGCGGTAGGAACGCCGGGAGGTCATGACGGCGATCTTTAGCAGGTCATAGACCGAAAGTGTGGGACCTTTAACACAGAGAAATCCTGGTTCAGGGACAGACCCGGATCACTGTGGATCAGATGCCCTCTTAGCCGAAACGGCGAAGGCCTGTTCGGCATGGCGAATAAGCAACGACTTCGCCGGGCGGAGAAAAAAAGGGATGCTGATCTAAGGTATTCCTCACGGGGGAGAGGCCGTTGCGCCTTCATCGCACAATCGGGACTTGACGAAAAGCAACAGCCGGGCTAGAAGAGCCCGTCGCAGGCGAATTGCCGAGCCGTGGGAAAAGGAGAAGGGCGGCCGGCGGGGGAAGGGCGGCACGTTCACGGGCCCGGCAGCGGCGCGGTCAGCAACACCCCGCCGGCACCTAGCGGCGGTCAGCCTGGGCGCACTGGAGGACCTGGGTCATCCCAGCCGGAGCCTGCGGGCGACGACATCGTCGGCCACATCGGCGAGCAGCCGGTCGTTGCTGAAAGCGTACGCCCGCAGCCGGATGATCGCCTCGGTGACGCTGACCCCCAGCTGGACCGAGACCATGCCGGCCGCGTTGTGCACCACGAAGTGGAAGTCCGCGCCGATCTCCAGCCCGGCAGCCACCTCGTCCGCGGGCGCCCCCGCCTGGGCCTCCAGCACCCAGCGGGCGACCACATCAGCCACGACCAGCGCATCGGCGTGCTGGTCGTCGCTCAACGGGCCAGACTCATCCCGGTAGAAGTTGAGCGCCCCAAGGCGCACGGCGCCCACCCGCAACGGGAACCCGAACACCGCCCGCACACCAGCCTCAAGCACCGGCGGGGTGAAGGCGAACCACCGGCGAGTCACCGGATCCGCCAGGTCGGGCTCGGCCACGACCCGGTCCTGATGGTAGGCGTCCACGCACGGGCCCTCGCCCAACGTGTACTGCAGCTCCTCGATTAGATGGCTCACCTCGTTGCTGGTGCACAACGACCCGCTCGGGATGTCACCCGACATGAGCATCACCCCGGCCCCGTCCACCCCGACCATCCCCGGGCACACCCCGCACAGCCGGGCTGACGACCACGCGTCCCCGCCACCGGCGGACAGCTCAGCCAAGACCCGGTGCAGCCTGTCGCCAGCCATTTCAGCGCCACCAGCCCGGGCACCACTCCGGCTTACCGCCCACAGCACCGTGGCGAACGTCCACCTGCTGCCTCCTCCGCACGAAAGGAAAGCGTCAGCGGGGACTGGACTCAACGCCCTTCCGGGGCGCCGGACCACCGAGCCCCTCGTAACTAACGGTACGCCATCGAACGGCGAACAGCAGCCCGGACCAGGTCAATGGAGAATCCGGATCACCTGCCACAGATACCACCGGCCCAGCCAGCGACAGGCATCTCTCCAACCGCGGCACCCCAGCCCTCACCCCACGCCGGGCGCTGTCACACTGACTTTAGCCAGACCCTGCCGGGCCGGACAACCGGCCAGCTCGCCATTCCACGCCGTACCCTGCGATCTGCGTGGCACCGGAGCTCTGGCGGCTGGCGCCAAGAGCCGCCCAGATCAGTCGGTCGGCGCCACCCGTCCGGCCTCGAAGGCTTCGCCGACGACGCTACCAGGTCCGTGCTCAGCCATCTGATTGGGCATCCGCCACGGCGTTTGATGCCTCGGTCTTAGCTATGACGACGATTGGCTCGCCAGCGAAAACCGCCTCGTGCTGCCAGGCGCCGGGAGGCTAAGCGTGCGGACGCAAGTAATGCTCCGCGATGCGGTCGGGATCGGCTTGGCTTCCGGGCGCCGCAGTACCGCAGACCGTGACAGTCGCGACATGGATACTTCTCCGCTGGCGACGAGATGCTGCAGCGCGCCCTGCGTCCCGCTCTGGGTGGAACGGCCCCGGCGGCGATCTCCGCGCGGGTGCGCGGCCCCTCCTGGGTGGCCTACCCTTCGCGGACACGGCCAGTCATGGGAGCGGCCGTTGGCGCAGCCGGCGCGGCGGCGGGATCGGCCAGCCCTCCTGCCCATGTGGCCGGGAACACCTGAACGAGGCGGCCGTCCAGAGCCACGCTCGGCGCGGTGTCGAACAGCTCAAGGTGAACGTCTGCGGCGCGCATCTTGACGAGTGCCTCGGCGGTCTCGGCTAGCGTGTGCCAGAGCCGGTCAAGCGCCTTGGACACGACCACCTTGACGTCGCCGCGTTCTATCGCGGCTTGCATCCGGCGATATTCCTGGCGGCAATTCTCGGCGGCTGCGCAGCTGTCGTGGTCGACGAACACGCCGGGTGGCCACTGCTCGCCGCCCGGCTGCTTCGGGTCGACTGGCGAGCCCGGCAGGTCGCTCATCCGCCAGTCGCAGCCGCGGCCGTCGACTCGCTTTAGCGCTTTCCTCACCTGCCGGCGGACGCCTTCCAGGGTGTTGCCCGGGTCGTGGCTGATGCGCGCATAGACGGCGGCCGGCTGGACGGCGGCTTGAGCGCCGGATTTGGTGTCAGTGCTGGTCATAGGCATACTGCTCTCAGATTGTTAGGTAGTAGTCCCCAGCGTATACACGCCCGTGCCGTCCCGAAAAATTTCAGAGCCGTGGAAGGCCCCTTGACCTCCGCGGACGTGGGTGTTTGCACAGCTCAGCGGACCGCGAAATATTCATTGCGAACCGATCTGGAAGCCCGTGACCGCTTCGCGTTCGCAGGGGCCCAGGCTGCTTCTGCAGCTCCAGCTATGCCGCGGTTGTGAACAGGCGAGGAAACCTAGTCGCTGAACTGGCGCGCGAGGTCGCGCGCGTGGTCTGCTGCCGTGCGGGCTTCGTCGGCGACACGCCGGTACGCGCTGGCCTTGCCGGGATCGTGCGTCGCCAGTTCATCATGAACCCGGGCGACCTGTTCCTCGGTCTTTGCGAGTTCGGCTGCGATGGCGCGGAGCTGCCGGCGCAGTGCTTTCGCGTGCACGATCGGTGACGGCCCGGCTGGCTGGTCAGGGTCATGTGGCTGATGCGCCAGCGCGCATTCACTGACCGTAGCCTCCCGGTGGGTTTCCGCCTGCTCCCGGCTGGCACGTGTACTGTCGCGCCGCAGCGCAGCCTCGTTGCGGTCGATCCGGGCCGCGCTCGCTGAAATCGCGGCGCGTGCCCGGGCGATGGCCTGCAGCGCACGTTCGTGCCGTGATGCGGCAGCGACACCGGCCGCGCGTGCGAGTTCGCCGGTCCGGGCCACACGCTCGTCAGCGGCCCGCTCCCGCTGGCCGGCGAGCGCCTCACGCTCGTCCGCCGCCCGTTCGCGCTGGTCACCGCACCCTTCGCCCGGGTCCGGTGCCTGTTCACGTTCTCCGGAATCCACGCACACAAGGATGCGCGCCGGCCTGCGCTTACCGTGAATCGGCCCGCCCCCGCGGGCTGTCCCCTGGTCGCGTCGTCCTAGCCGCCCAGGGCGCCGTTGGCCCCGGCCGGCTGGCCGAGCCGCTGCAGGACAGGTGCTGCGATCGGGCACAGACCCGATACCACGCTGAGCCTCTGGTCGATACCGGATTGTCAGTCGGGCCAGGCTGCCGCACCCCCGCTGTCGGGCCTGGTGCAACTTTGCGGGCGAGCCATGTCATGCGAGGTGGTCTGACTCTGAAGCCGGCGGCCGGGTACGGGCAGGCGCGGGGTGGTCAGGAGGAGGCCGGACGGGCGGGCGGGGCCCATGCCAGCGGGTCGAGGGTGCCGTCGATGGCGGCTTCGGCGACATCGGTGAGGCGCAGGTTGCCGTTGCGGGCGTGGCGACGCAACCGGGCGAAGGCCTCGGCCAGATCGACGCCGGCCCGCTCCGAGATCACGCCCTTGGCCTGCTCGATTACAATCCGGCTGGTCAGGGCACCAGACAGCTGCTCGTTCACGCGCTGGGCTTCGGTGGTGGCACGATTCTGCACGATGCTGAGAGTGGCCAGATCGGCGAAAGCGCGGGCGACGATGACATCCGCCTCGCCCATCGGGGTCTGCGTGACGCTGAACAGGTTCAGCGCACCGAGGGTCATCTCCCGCCACCGCAGCGGCAGCGCGGACGCCGACCGGAAACCGGCCCCGGCGGCGGCGGCGGAAAACGACGGCCAACGGCCGGACCCGGCCACCAGGTTCTCGTGCTCGACGCGCTGGCCGGTGCGGAAGGCGTCCAGACACGGGCCTTCCTGGGCCTGCAGCTCGAACAGCTCCAGCAGCCGCATCGCCTCACTGGAAGAGGCCACCAGCCCAAGACTGCCCTCGGGCGAGGCCAGCATCACCCCGGCGGCCGACACGCCAAGCACGTTCACGCACCGGTCCGCGAGCCCGGTCAGCAGGTCAACGATGTCGTAGTCCTCGACGAGGGTGTCGGCCATCTCAACCAGAGATCGGACCACCTCGGCTTCTCGGCTCATCTCCAGCACACCCTCCTGAGCCCGGCGGCCGCCACGGCCGGCGGGCTCGGATCGGAGCCCGGGCCGTCACACCCATCCTAATCGCGGCCAGCGGCCCTGTCCCCGGCCGGATAGCGGCCGTGTCACCGGCCGGGCGAGCCGGACGGCAGGGTTCATCCCAGCCGGAGCCTGCGGGCCACAACGTCCTCAGCCACATCGGCGAGCAGCCGATCATTGCTGAACGCATACGCGCGCAGGCGGATGATCGCCTCGGTCACGCTGATCCCCAGCTGGACCGAGACCATGCCCGCCGCGTTATGCACCACGAAATGGAAGTCAGCGCTGGCCTCCAGCCCCGCAGCCACCGCGTCCGCGGGCGCCCCGGCCTGGGTCTCCAGCACCCAGCGGGCCACCACGTCGGACACGACCAGCGCGTCAGCGTGCTGGTCGGCGCTCAACGGTCCCGGCCAGTCCCGGTACAGGTTCAGCGCCCCGAGACGCACCGCTCCCACCTGCAGCGGGAACCCGAACACCGCCCGAACGCCCGCCGCCAGCGCCGGCGGGGTGAACGCGAACCACCGGCCGGTCACCGGATCCGCCAGATCGGGCTCGGCCACCACCCGGCCGGTCTGGTAGGCGTCCACGCACGGTCCCTCGCCGAGCGTGTACTGCAGCTCCTCGATCAGATGGCTCACCTCGTTCGTGGTGCCCAAGGACCCGCTCGGGATGTCACCCGACATCAGCATCACCCCGGCGCCGCTCACCCCGACAATCCCCGGGCACACCCCGCACAGCCCGGCTGACGACCACGCGTCTGCTCCCCCGGCAGACAGCTCAGCCAAGATCCGGTGAAGCCGGTCGCCCGCCATCAGCGACACCAGCCCCGGCACGAGCCCCGCATCCCGCCCGCAGCGCCATGACAACCGTCCACCCGCTGCCTCCTCGGCACGAGAAAGGAAAGCGCCAGCGGGGACTAGACTCAACGCCCATCCGGGCCCGGACCACCGGGCCCCTCGTCACTGACGCTACGCCATCGAACGGCCAAGAGCACCCGGACCAGGTCGACGGACAATCCAGATCATGCTGGCCAGACGATCGACGCCATATTCGGCAGGCGCGGCCGCAGATTTCCGGCTGCCCGCCGATTCGGCACTCTGCGCGGCCATCCCGGTACGCCGGCGCTCAGGACACCATCGCCGCCCGCAGGCGATTAGTCACCCGGCCAGACCATGTGGTCCCAGGCGCCCGCCCCGGCCGCGTGTCCTCGATGTGCGCGTGGCCATGGGGGTTTGACACCGTACCGGGAGCAGAGCCGTCACCGACTATGTGCAACTATCGCAAAACGGTCACTGCCTGGCAATGCTCATCTAGCGCTGATCATTCACGCCCGACTGGTCACCGGCCGGGTGGTGCGTAAGGCGCGTTTCGGATCTTGATTTTAGGTTCCGGATGTGACAGCAAACCGGCGGACGGGCCGGGTGGCCGGGGGTTGCACGGCCCCCCGTGTTCTGTTCCTTCCGTGGTCACAGGGACGGCTTCGTGCCGGTCAGCGGTGCGGCAGCGCGATGATCCGGGTCCAGGCGCGGCAATGGCATCCGCCCAGGGCCAGGTTGCCGCGATTCTCAGGCGGCGCCGGCGGCCGCCGCGGTCAGCCGGGCGGCGGCACGCAGGCGCGGTAGCGCAGTGTTTCGGCTCGGCGTGCCTGCCGCGCGGAGATGCCTGGCTGCGCTGACGCGAGCTGGCCGTACAACCCACCCCACGTCGCACCACCTAACTCACCCGGCACGTAAGATCAGTTCTGCGCCGGACCCGTCGTGTACGTTCCGCGATGTCTTCGGCCTCATCGACGAGATGGTGGCGGGCATCACCGACGCCGAGGTCCAGCCCCAACTGTTTCGCCCGCGGCTCGAACTCCGGCCAAAACTCCCGAGGTCAGGAAGGGGCCGTGCCGAGGCCAGGAAGGGGCCGGACGGGCGGGCGGGCCCATGCCAGCGGGTCGAGGGTGCCGCCGGCGGCGGCTTCGGCGACATCGGTGAGGCGCAGATTGCTGTTGCGGGCGTAACTCCGCAACCGGGAAAAGCCTCGGCCAGATCGACGCCGGCGCGCTCCGAGATCACGCCCTTGGCCTGCTCGATTGCCACCCGGCTCGAAAGGGCACCAGCAAGCTGCTCGTTCAAGCTCTGCGCCTCGGCGGTGTCCCGATGCCGCACGATGCTCAGACAGGCCAGGTCCGCGAAGGCCCGGGCGGCGATGACATCCGCCTCGTCCATCGGGGCCTGGGAGACGCTGAACAGGTTCAGGGCGCCGAGGGTCATCTCCCGCCATCGCAGCGGCAGCGCGGACGCCGACCGGAAACCTGCTGCGAGGGCGGCCGTGGCGAACGACGGCCAGCGGCCGGACCCGGCCGCCAGGTCCTCGTGTTCGACGCGCTCGCCGGTGCGGAAGGCGTCCAGACAGGGGCCTTCCTTGGCCTGGAGCTCGAACAGCTCCAGCAGCCGCATCGCCTCACTGGAGGAGGCCACCAGCCCCAAGGTGCCCTCGGGAGAGGACAGCATCACCGGAGGGGAGGCCAGCATCACTCCGGCGGCGGAGACGCCGAGCAGGTTCACACACCGGTCGGCGAGCCCGGTCAGCAGGTCGACCACGTCGTAGTCATCGACGAGGGTGCCGGCCATCGTGACAAGCGCCTGGACCACGTCGGCTTCCCGGGTCATCTCAACCCACCTCCTGAGCCCCGGCGGCCCGTCGCAGCCAGCCGGGCCCGGGCGATATGCTCAATTCTGGTATCGACCTGTCCGCCGCATCGGGGCCGATCGGGTGGGTTCATGGCAGGCGGAGCTAGGGGCCCACGACGTCCTCGCCCATATCGGCGGGCGGGCGATCGTTACTGACCGCGCCACGCGAGCGATCCCGGCACCGGAGGGTGAACTTCGGCCGGGTTATCCATTGTGCAGGGGACGTGGGTATCACCCCATGCTCGCCATCGACAAAAGTAGTCTGCCGGTGACGTATGCGGCTTCGCCCGGACACCGGAACGCCGCGACGGCGGCCATTCCCCGGCGTCGTCCCCGACATAGGGATGTGGCTTTCCACCATCTGCCGCTTGACCGGATCGTGGATCCAGGACCGGTTGATCGGTGTCGGTCAGCTGCCGCCCAGGCCGCGCATCTCCCCATCAAGATCCTCGTCCGCGACGCAGACCCGCGTCTTCGCGCCCGGGCATGCAGGCGGACTTCCAGCTGGGGCCTAAGCCGGCCTCAGACACCGGATAACGGCCTGCTCACAACAGGGACGCCGCCGGTAGCCGGGGCGATCTTGAGGTTCGGGCCCGGCTCAGCCCCGGCGCCGCGCGCAGTCCGGGATGTGATCGCGGCGCGCAGCCGCGGCATCCCGCCGGAACCTGCGCATCAGTCACCCACCCCGCCGGGATACGTCCCGCACAGACGGGCGCGCGGCCCGGGCGAGGCAGGTCTAATCCTGCCGCCCCGGCCTGCAGGGCCTGTCAGGGCTGCGGGTCGAGCCCGTGGTCCGGGAACACCGCGACCCGGGTCGCCATGATCGCCCGGTCGACGCGATCAGCGGGATCGTAACCATGGCTGAACGGCGTGTGCACGGCGGGTTTCCCGTCGGTCATCGATTCCGGCGCGGGCTCACCGGTCCGCGACTGGGCGTACTCGCGCCACGCCGGTGGTGTCTGCGCGCCGGGATCGGCCAGGCCGGCGGCCTCGGCGAGCAGATGAGCCCAGGCTCTGGGCACCACCTGGACAAGCGCGTAGCCGCCGCCGCCGATGAGCACCCAGCGCCCGCCCGCGGTCTCGTGCGCCAGCTGGTGCACCGCGGCGGCCGCGACCCGCATCGCATCGACGCTCAGCCCGAGATGGGCGAGCGGGTCGAGCTGGTGGCCGTCGCAGCCGTGCTGGCTGACCAGCAGCTGCGGCCGGAACTCCCGAACCAGCGGCGGGACGACCGCATCGAAGGCCCGCAGCCAGCCCGCGTCACCCGTGCCCGCAGGAAGCGCGACGTTGACCGCGTAACCCGCGCCCGCCCCCGACCCGGTGTCGGCCGCACGGCCGGTGCCGGGAAACAGCGTCAGCGGATGCTCGTGCAGGCTGATCGTCAGCACCCGGGGATCGGCGTAAAAGGCCGCCTGCACGCCGTCGCCGTGGTGCACATCGAGGTCCACGTAGCCGATCCGCTCGGCGCCCTGGGCGAGCAGCCACTTGATCGCGATCGCCGGATCGTTGTACACGCAGAACCCGCTGGCCGCCGCGCACATCGCATGGTGCAGGCCGCCCGCCACGTTCGCGCCGTGCGCGGCCACGCCACCCCACACCACCTTCGCCGCGGCGACGGTGGCGCCGGCGACCAGCGCGGACGCGTCGTGCATCCCCGTGAACACCGGATTGTCCTCCGTGCCCAGGCCGAACAACGGGTCGGGCGCCAGCGTCCGGCTCGCCCGCCGCACCGCCGCGATATAGGCCGGGTCGTGCACGAGCTCCAGCAGCGCATCGCTGGCCGGCTCCGGGATAGCCACCGACACCCCCGCGGCGTCGAACACGCCGAGCCCGCGGGCCAGCGCCATGGTGAGCTCGACCCGGACCGGGGCGAGCGGATGCCCCGGCCCGAAGTCATACCCCGCGAGCGTTTCATCCCAGATCACCACAAGCTTGCCGCCCACCGCGCCGCCCCCATCATCCTCGGCTACTCTTGCGCGCCCAGTCCGCGGCCGCGGTCGCGGACTGGGCGGCAGCCAGGACTGCCACGCTGACGCGGTGCCTCTCCAATTCACAGGCGCCCCAGGCCCTGGTTCCCGCAGGCCAGGTGACGGCCGCACGGAGCAACACCGGATGCCCGCCCGAATCGGACAGCACGGTGGCCGCGCCGCAGACGGCCTGAGCCATCAGGCGGCGGCAATAGCAGCGCCCGCCTCCTGTGGGGGGGTGTGATCACGAGCCGTATCCGCCACGATGGAAAATGATGTCCCGGTGGTCCCTGATGGCCTGGTCCAGGCTACCGATGGCATCGCCGATATGGCCGGCCACGCGCCCATCGCCGATCAGCTGCAGCGCGGCCTGCAGATCCAGCCCGGCCGCGAACAGCCGGGTGACCACGACGTCGTTCTGGTCTTGGACGATCTGGTCGTGATCTTCGGTCACGCTCTGGGGCAATTCCGCTGAGACGGCTGGGCCGTTGCCCGCACGGGCCCCGCTGCCGGGCGGGGGATTCCGGGTCGGCCGTATCCGGGGCGCGTCCCGTGCCGGTAGCGTGGCGGCGGCTACGGCGGGAGGCAAGCTTAATGATCGGTCCATCGCGGAGGCTCCTTGGTCCGTGCCCAACACGAGCTTGGCCGTGCCACCGGGGTCCGGAGCGACGCGGTACCTGCACCCATGCGTGGGCCGGGTCAGGGTCGAATGGACATTCTCCAATCACCCTACGCCGGTTCGTAGTACCTGCATATACGTGGTGACGTTCGTGCCGGCAGCGGAAAACTGGGTTTGTGCGGGGCCGGGCAAAGCGCCGGGTCAGCCCTGCCTTCGCTGACGCGCTCGGCGGGTAGCACCATGAACGTGCCCCAGCCTGGGGCGTCCTGACCAGCCCTTCATCGGCGAGGGCAGCGATGGCCCGGTCCTGGCCGCGGCCGCCGGTGAACTGGGCACCGCTGCGGCGCCAGGCGTTCGCTATCGCGTCAGGGTTGATCCCGTGCCCGGGCGCTGGACAGCGGCTCATTGCGTCAGCCCAGGTCAGGCAACCAGACACTAACCCGGACGAACTCCAGCTCGGGGAGGCCGCCGCGGCGGTAGGCAGCTAGCAAGCCAGCGCGGCGACGGCGTCCGGGGTCAGCTCATCCAGGCCAGTGAGCACCAGCCCGGCTGCGGCGAGCGCGTCCGCGGCGGGCGGATATTTCGGGTGCGGGATCGCGATCACCTGAAATCCCGCGGCGGCGGCGGACCACAGCCCGTTCGCCGAGTCCTCCACCGCCGCGCACCGCTCCGGCCGGCGGCCCAGCCGGTCCGCCACGGCGAGATAGATATCCGGTGCCGGCTTGCCCCGCGCGACCTGCTCCGCTGACACGACGGCCACGAACGACGCCCGCAGGGACGCGGCGTCCAGGACCGCGCCGATCAGCGACGCCGGCGACGCGCTCGCCAGGCCCAGCGGCCATCGTGCGGCCAGCCCCCGGACCGCCCCGACCGCACCCGGCATCAGCGGCAGCTGATCGTGGTAACGGGCCGCCATGCGATCGATCACGAGGGCCGCGATCTCGTCGGCTGGCAGGCCCGCACCCAGATCCTCACTGAGATACCGGGCCCATTCCCCCGTGCTCATGCCCATCATCCGGGCCTGCGCATCCGCAGCCCAGTGACCACCCAGCTCCGCCACTACCTGCCGGCGCACCTGCTCCCACACCGGCTCCGAATCGACCAGCACGCCATCAAAGTCGAACACGACCGCCTCGATCACGAACCCCACCTTTCCTGCATGTCGGGTCTCATTCAAGACGAAGCACGATCACGGCCCGGCCAGGGCTGCTGGTTCAGCGAGACGGCCGAGGCGATCCTTCTCATCCAAGGTGATGTCTGCGGCCGCCGGCCTAGAGCCGGTTGCCACATCTTGGTTGAGAAGTCGAGGTTTGCCGGCGCCACGGGGACTAGGCCGGGTCACGTGATCCGTTAGGCCACCTGGCCGTGCCGGGCGTGCCGCGGAAGGGCGGGTGCTAAGCCGCGCCGGGCGGTCAGATGAGCTGCGCGCTGCCGGGAACTGGGTCCGCGGCGAATGAATGGGTGCGCTGTCCGATTCTTATCGGCCGTGAGGGACCGGTATCCCTGATTGCTGGCGCTGTGCGCCGGCTGCGCGTTAACGTCGGCGGAGCGCTGGTCGTGGTGGGCGAGGCGGGAGTCGGGAAGACCCGGCTCGCCGAGTACCTGAGCGATGCTGCGGCCAGGGCGGGCATCGAGGCTGTCCACGGCCGGGCGCCCGCCGAGCTGTTCTTGCGGGAGGCGGGACGCGACGCCGAGGGCAGCGAGGACCTTCGCGCCGAGATCGCGTGCCAGCTCGCGCAGGTGCTGCTGCACGCCGGGCAGCTTTCCGAGGCTGCCCAGATTGCCTCGCGGATGGTGACGGTCACCGATGGCTGCGACCTCGCCGCCGCTACCGCCATGCGGCTGGTCCTTGCGCGGGCGGCGGTGATGACGGCTGCGTGGGACAATGCCCGGATCAAGCTAGCGGACGTCCGCCGCAGTCGGCCCGCCGATCAGGAGGCGCACGCGGAAGCCGCCGTCATCGAGGCGCAGGTGGCACTGGGTGACGGCCGGCCGGTTCCCGCGGGCCGAGTACCTCGCGGCTGCAGCAGCGGGTATCGCCCGGGACGCCGGCAGGCCCGATCTGGCCTGTGAGGCGCTGGAAGTACTCGGGTCCTGTGCCCGGCTGCACGACCTCGACGCGGCGGCCGCCGCCTTCGGCCGGGCACTCAGCCTCGCGGCCGAAGCGGACCTGCGCGCGGTTCAACGACGCCATGCAGGTCGCCGGTGAAGTCGAGCGCACTGCCCGGCGGCTCGGCCTGATCCCGCTCCAGGCGGCTGCGTTGCTCATGCAGGGCTTTGCCATGCCCACCAGGGCAGGACCAGGGAGAAAGCATCACCTGGCCGCCGCCGAGGCAACCGCGCCTGACGACCCGATCTGCGAGCCGGCGCGTGGGCTATCGGCCGTGGGATCGGTGCCCTCCTCGCCGAAGACCGCCGCGGCGCGCGCCAGGCCTTTGCCCGCGCCCGCGCGGAAGCCCCGGACCAGCATGCGCGGATCCTCAACCCCTACGAGGGGCCGGAACTGCTGCTCCGGGCGCTCGCCGCCGAAGCCGGCCCGGCCGAGATAGACGCCGCGTCCGCTGACGTTGTCCGGGCAGCACGCTGGCCCGAGCTATGGTTCGGCGCCGCAAAGGCAGTAGCCAGTGGAGCCGACGGCGATGCCGCCGGGGCCACAGCCGCACTCAGCGCCGCACTCAAGGCGGGCGACCGCTACCCGGTCTTCTCAGCCCTGACGATGCGGCTGGTCGCGGAGGCAGCCATCCGCGACGGCTGGGGAACGCCCGGCATGCTGCTGGGCACAGCGGACTCCACCTTCAGGCGGCTACGGCTGGGCCGGGCTTCAGCTGCCTGCCGCGCGCTTCTCAAAGTGACTGGTCAAGCAGCACCGCGGAGGCGGGCAGCGGACACCGGACTGCCAGCATCGCTGATCGCCGTCGGCGTAACCGCACGCGAGGCCGAGGTGCTGGACCTGCTCGCCGCCCGCCTCTCCAACCGCGAGATCGCCGGGCTGTTGTTCCTGTCGCCGCGCACGGTAGAAAAGCACGTCGCCGCGCTGCTCGCCAAGCTCGGTGGCGAAGACCGCAGCGGCCTCGCCCGGCTGGCCCGCAGCCTGCGCTGAATCCACGATGGGTACGTCCTACCCATGTGCTGCGGCGCCTTCCGGCAGACGATCAGGTCAACGTAGTCACCAGCCTGACGAAGGGGGGTCATGGCAATCGCCGCAGTCTTTGAGTTCCCCGGTGAGCCCGTCGAGAAGTACCGCAAGGTCTTCGACGCAGGAGAGGCAATCGTCAACCAGCCGAATCGCCTGTACCACGTCTGCTACCGCACAGACACCGGCTTCACCGTCATAGATGTCTGGGCCGACGAACAGTCCTTGGCCGCCTTCGGCGAGACACTCGGCCCGGCCGTACACCACGCTGGCCTCGATGCCAACCCCGCCGTCTACCCAGTCGAGCAGGTCATGACGCAAGACGGCCCCGATCCAGCTAGCCGGGCGCACTTGGAGCACCGGTGGAGCATCGCTTCTGGCCGTGGTGGTGATGAGCGGCGAGTACGGCACGGGCATGATCCGCATCACCCTCACGGCGATGCCGCGCCGGACCGCCGTCCTGACCGCCAAGGCGGCCGTGGTCAGCGGCGTGGTGCTGCACAGACCTAAGACATTGCGGGAGGTGCCGCAGCCAATGCGACACGGATGCGGCAGAACGCGGCCCTGGACAGACGACGCCAGAACTGGCCGTTCTGCGCCCCTTGACCGTTACGTCTTCGGCGGCGTTTCCCACGACGCAGAGCGGCCGCATCCCGTGGACCTGCGCTGCCAGCTCCGGCTGCACCTGCAGGCCCGTGACACGCCCGCGTCAGCCGTTATGAACCATGATCCCGAACGGCTGCCGCGGCGGCGCCATCAACCGGGCGGGTGCCGCCGAAACCTGGCAAACATCAGCTTTCGCGACGGTCACCGCGCCGGCGCCGAGGCAGCCTATGCCCAGGCAGGTCCGGTCCGTGGCCAGGCCGGCGTCGGGTCCATCGAGCTCGGCCGCGGCGATGGCGCGGTTCATCTCGATGATCGCGGAGCCGGTCTGCCGGGCGAGGACGTCATAGAGCGCGGCGATCTGGTGCCAGCCGCGGGGCTGCTGCGGGTGCAGGTCGGCGATGGCCGCCTGCACGGCGTAGGGCCCGGTGGTGCTGCGCGTAATCGCGCGCTGAAGTAGCTGTCGACCCTCGGCGATCTGCTGCTGGTCCCACAGCGACCGGTCCTGGTCGTCAAGCAGGACGACTTGCCCGTCGCGGAGCCGGGCGGCTCGGCGCGCGCCGTGCAACAGCATCAGCGCCAGCAGCGGGAGCACTTCGCCTTCGTCGGGCATGAACTCGGCGAGGGCCCGGGCGAGCTGGATCGCCTCGGCGGCGAGGTCGACCCGTCCGCCGCCCCAGCCTTCGTTGAAGATCAGGTACACCACGGCGAGGACGGCCGCCAGCCGGTCGGGTAGCTGGCGAGCGGGCGGCACGGCGAACGGGATGCCGGCGTCGCGGATCTTGTGTTCGGCCCGGGTCAGCCGCTTGCTCATCGTCTCGAACGGGACGAGGAAGGCCAGCGCGATCTCCTCGGTCGGCAGGCCGCCGAGAGTGCGGAGGGTCAGCGCCACTTGCGCGTCCATCGCGCGCCGGGTGGCAGCAGGTGAAGATCAGCTCCAGCCGCTCGTCCGGGAGAGTGGCCGGATCGCCCACGGTTGCCTCCGGTCCGGCCTCGAGGTCCCGCCAGCAGCTTGCTCTTCTCGGCAAGCAGTTTTGCCAGCGGATGTGGTCGATGGCGCGGTTGCGCGCGGTCACGACCAGCAAGGCGATGGGGCTGGCCGGCTCCCCATCACGCGGCCAGCGCTCGGCGGCGATCGCGAACGCCTCCGCAGCCGCGTCCTCGGCCAGTTGGATGTCGCCGACGATGCCGGCCAGGGTCGCCAGCACCCGTCCCCAGTGCTCGCGGAAGACTGCGTCAAGCGCCACGGAAGCGCCCTTCGCGGACGGGCCGGACCTCGATGGCGCCGGTCCGTCTGTCAGCAGCGTCCGGGTCTCATTGGTCCGGAGCGTCGTCGCCGACTCGGCGTCGTGCAGGCTGGCCCAGCCGGTCACACACGGCCGGGCGAGCACGGCGGCGGCGCCGTCGCGCGGGCCGTAGATGAGCGATGCGTACTGCATGAGCCCTCACGGGTCGGTGCCGGTTCGAGTATTGACGAACGGCGTCGCCGTAGCGGCCAGGGCACTTTCACGTGTCGTCCCGGATCCGGCGGGCCGACGAGGGGACCGCAGGCTAAACGGCTCGGATCACGCCTGTCTGCGCCCGTCCGCGCTGCCGGGCAGTGCCACCGTCGCGCGTAGCGGCGGCCAGCAGGGCGGCCCTGGTGACCGCCACGTCCCGGTCCCACAGCGCAACCGGGTGGGAGGCCCAGAAGCTGGGGCTGCTCTGCTGGCAGTTGGGGCAAGCCAGCCGGCCGAGGGCGTCTACACGCCAGCCGGCCCGGATCGCGCGGGCGCGGATGTCGGCTTCGCCGAGCCCTGCGGGATCGGCGTGGTGCGAGATGCAGGAACCCATCTGGCACCACGCGATCGGTATCCGTAGCTGGTCGCCGATCGCCGCCCGCTCGGTAATCTCACCGCCGCCAAGGATCTCGCCGGCGGTGAACCTGTCCGCCGGCGGAGCAGCGGCGGCGGCGGCTTCCGGTTTGGGGCCGCCATCGCCGGCCGGCTGAGCGCGGCCGTCGTGGCGCAACTCGGTGATCCAGTCGTTCATCTCGAGCGAGTCGTTCATCTCACGCACGCTGGCACCGTCTGGCCGGGTCTTGATCCTCATGTGCACACCTCTCGTTCAGCCCAGAAGTGAGTGACGCATAGCTACCATCCAGGCACGCGCGCCGGTTGACGCCGGGCGGCGCGCAGCATGCCGTGGCACATCCGTGCCGCCGGTATCGCGACGGTAGGCCGGCCATGAGGCAGGCGGATCAACCGGGACAGCCAGCACCTGCCCGGGGGAGATCAGGCCCGGATCGGTGATCGCTGCACAGCTCACCCGATACAGCCGTGGCCTCGCGGCATCATGGCCGTAGAACCGCTGCGCAATCCCCGGCATGGTGTCCCCAGACCGCGCGGTGAACCGGCGCGCCAGGTGCGCGTCCAAGTGGGCCACCTGCTTAGCTGCCGCACGCCCATGCGGGGCGGGCTTGCGCACCTGAAGAGCCACTGTCAGTGCTCCCGCCGCCGCGATGGCGGGAGCCGCCTTTCCTGCCTCCTGCGCAACCATGACCGCCTGAGACAGCGCCACGCGCTGCCCGGCCTGCCTGATCTTCCTGTTCCTGCGATGCCTGGGGACTGAAACCATGGAGGTTCCCAACGCCGCATTCGCCCGCCTACTCGGCCTGCTGCGCCTCTCGCCGGGCCTGTCCCGGGCAGCATGTCAAGACATCCCTGCCGCCGCACGCATATGAACCACAACCGTGTAATTCGTTACTAACCCGTGATAGTGCGAGTTGAGGGCCAGACTCCCGGTTCCAGCCCGCACCGCGCGCATGGGCGAAGCCGTACTACGCCGGCTCGGCCGAGCAGCGGCTCGCGCAGCTCCGGGCAGGAGCGGTGGAACGCGCCCGCGCAGCCGCGAGTGGCGGACCACTCGCGCAACGCGCACATCACGACCGACAGCCTCTTGCCGCCACCCGTTGAGCCGCCCCCGAGGACCGAGAATGCATCAGCATGGGCGAAAGCCGTCGCTGCTGTGGTCGTGACCTTCGGCGGGAACGCCCTCCTCGACTCGCAGAGGGCACGCCGCGCTGCCAAACAGGCCCGCGGCCAAGCGATCGTGGAGCTGCTGGCCGCCTCCGTTGACCTGGTGCTCACTATCCAGGCAATCGGGGTGGCCCATCACCATCGCACCAGCCTTCGCACCCGGATGATGATCGCCGCAGCCCTGCTCCGGAACCCGGCCGGGCGCACCTGGACGTGCGGGCCCGCGCGGACGCCGGCGCCGGGCAGGAGCTGCGGGAAGCCGCCGCGAGCCTGCGCCGGCGCCGAACGCCCCGGCAGCACCACGGATCCGGTGTTCCCGGCCGCGCGTCACCTGGCCGCCGCCGCCGCCGACGCGCTGACCGCCGGGCACGACGTGCTGCAAGCCCACTTCACCCCCGGGACGGCCCGGCTCGGCGGCGGAGGACATCCGCCGCGTACTCCGGTGATCGGGAAGATCAGCGATCCGCGCGGAACGCGGGTCGGAGGCCTCCTCTACCACCTATCCGGACCGGGGCGCCGGGAGGAGCACAGCGATCCTCACCTGATTGCGGGATGGCGGGATCTAGGTGAGCTGGAGCCGCCGCCGCACCCCGATCGGCACCGTGATTTCCGGCGGCTCAGCGGATTGCTGCAGCAGCCGCACATCTATGTCTTCACCTACGTCTTCACCCCGGGTGAGGTCACGGTCTGCCCGTACCTGGTCTTCGCGGCCAGGACCCCGCAGTCCCAGCATGACCCGGCCGAGTTTATCGTCGGCAACATCTTCGCCGACCCCGGCATCGCGGGGCAAGACGACCATTGCCGCGCTTGTCCGCGACCAGCTCACTGCTCGTGGGCGGCTGGTCCGCATGACGGCCGAGCCATCTCCCACTCCGTTAGGCCAGCTGATCCGGGCCAGCACCGACACCTACCACGGGATGGCGCTGGCCTGCTTGGTCGCGGGCGACCGGCATCATCACCTCGCTGAGCCGCTCATCGACCGCCTTCGGTCTGAACTCCGGCAATTAGTTCGGCAACCGGTATCTCCGCAGCTGCGGCTGCCGGGCGGGTGACGAAACAGTCGGCGTGGTACCAGCCCTCCGCCTCCTTCCCGGTCGGGTCCAGGCCGCGCAGGACGACGTCGTGGTTCGCCGCCTCGAACTCCTCGGGGTCGGCGAAGCGCCGTTGCCGGAACGTGAGCCCCGGCATCCGCTCGGTGACCAGGCCGTACCGGGCGAACGTGTCGGCGATCTCGTCGTAGGCGAAGACGCGCAACACGAAGATCGCCAGCCAGAGGGCATGCGGACCGCCGATTGCACGCAGGAGCCGGTCGAAGGTCCGGGGCCCGACGTACCCTACGCCTCCGGTGCAGATAATCATGCCGACGTCACGGACGCCGGCGGCCAGCGCCGGGGACGGATCGCACGTCTCCAGGTCCTCGGCCCAGCCCCGGGCCAGCAGGCCCGCCCGGACGGCGTAGTCGATCGCGGGTGCCGAAACGTCCAGGCCGAGCACCGCGAGATCGGGGCGGCGCAGCCGGTGCGCATAGAACTCCGCGTCGGCCTCGATCAGCTCGCCGGGTGGGAGCGCGGCCCGTTCGGGGTCGGCGCAGCGGGCGCCGACCTCGCCCAGATCGACCTCGCAGCGCAGCAACGCGGCGTTGATCCCGTAGGAGCAGCAGACGTCAAGGACTGTCCGAGGGCGCCCCTCCCGCACCGCGGCGGCGAGCACGGCCTCGAAGATGGGCAGCGCCTGCTGTGGGACCTGGTACTCCAGGTCGTTCAGGGTGCGGAAGTACGCCCTCGGATCCGGCTGGTTGTAGATCCGGGTGAAGTCTGCCTTCCGATCACCGGTCAACGCCCCGTCATCGAGCATCGGCACCCCCTTCTAGCCGCTGAGCTTCGATCTTCGGCGGCGAGCAGATCCTCCAGCTCGCGGACCACCTCCGGGAGCTTCCCGGCGAACACGGACATCTGCTCGCTCACCGCCCGCGGCGTGCTCAGGTAGAGGTCGAACCGATCCGGGAGCAACGCGTAGCCGACGCCGATGCACTTCCGGCTGGTCGACCCGAAACCGAAGTACTGGATGTGGGTGGACGGTACGGCGCTGGTGCTCAGGTAGTCGTCCCGCATCTTCAGCCAGCCCGGCGTGTCGTACAGGGCGGGCGGCTCGGTCACGCCGAGTTCCGCGCCGCGGCGCTTCTGGATCAGCTGCAGCTCCCACAGGTGCTGCTCGGGCGCGTGCCCCAGCTGGCATTCCCGCGCGCGTTCCACGTGCTTGTCGGCTGCGGCCCGGAACGCCGCCCTGCGGGTCCGCTCGTCCGCGTGCGCGTCGTCCATCGCGGTCACGAACCGCACCACCTCAGGCGTGACGACACGCATCGCCTCCGTGCGCCCGTGCCGGTAGTGCCGGGTGGCGATCGACTCGTACGTGGCCCCCACATGGCCCTTGGCGCGCTGGTGGGCGAGCTGGAAGGCCATCTGCGCGAACGCGTCCGGCGACATCCGCAGCTGCTTAGCCCGTTCGCTGCTGAAACCCTCGATCGACAGGATGCAGGACGCGGTACCGGCCGCGTACGCGGCGAACGCGGCGGCGGCGGCCTGCACATCGGCCCGCAGGCCGGCGTCGAGCACGAATTCGAGGGGCGCGCAGGCCGGGGTACCCTGCGACTCGGCCCCCGACCGGCGCGAGTGCTCCTCCGCCGAGGAGCCCAGGGCCGCGTCGATGAAGTTCACGATGGTGGTGCCGTCCAGCTTGCAGTGCTCGCCGTTGAGGCCCGCCGTCCCGTCCCCGAAGACGATCAGCGACAGGGACTTGTCGAACCACCGGTTGCCGCTGTCGCCGTGCAGCAGCAGATCGGACGCCTCCCGGGGGCCCCCCGGAGTGGTGTCCTCGAGGCACAGGCAGAACAGCGCGGTCTCCACCACGTCGAGCTTCTCCGCGTTGCCGGGATCGCAGTCCACCAGCGCCTGCCGGCTCGCCGCCCACTCCGCCCTCGCCTTCGTGGTGAGGTGCCCGACCGCCGTGCCCGCCACGGCCGGGGCCGCACCGGCCTCCAGGACCGCGCGCAGCCCGGCCGCGATCTCGTCCAGGGCGTGCGGACGGCCGTTCGGGCCGATCACGTCCAGCCGGAACATGTTGCCGCGGACGAAGACCACGATGTGGCACTCCCGGGACGGGCCCGGCCAGTCCTCGCTGTAGGGCGTGCGGACGCTGTCCTGCACCGGTCCCGGGATCCGGGTGGCCGAGAACACGTACTTGTTCTGCTCCATCGATAGGGGCTCTCCTCGCTGGATGGCCGGCGGGATGAGCTGCCCGTCGACCAGGAGCTTGTAGCCGACGGCCGCGGCGACGAGCCCCGCAGCCCGCTCCACCTGTCCCTGGCCGGAGTCCTCGAAGAGGAAGAAGAAGTTCGCGTTGAGCGCGATGCGGTCGCGGCGGCCCAGGTACCGGTACGGCCAGAACGTGTCGAGCCAGCTGTGCACGCCGTCGGCGGCGTCGTACTGCTCGAGCGCAGCCTGGAGCTGCCGGGCGGGACCGCCGGGGCGCAGGAATGACGCCACGGCGGTCTCAGTCGCCGCCCGTTCGTCGGCGGTCAACAGCGGCCCGCACCACTCGAGGAACCTGTCGCAGCTCTCCTCCAAGGTGGGCAGCGGCACGCGTGGCAAACGATCCTCGTTGCCGAAGGTGAGGGGAGACAGTTCCTGGCTGCTGTGCACGATCATCCTTGATCTCGATGTCCGGAACGGGGAACAGGTAAGGCGGTGCTCTAGTCCATCAGCTCGTCGACCCGCACCGCGCGGCCCTCGGCGGCCAGGTGTTCGGGCGCGACGCGGCCGAAGAGCTGCCGCGTCCGCGCGACGGTGCCGATCACGCCAGGACGCTCGCTATAGGCGAAGATCGCCGAGTGACGCGCCGTCCCGTCCACGGGGGTCACGCGGTGCAGGGAGTAGCGGCCCGTGAATAGCTGGAGATAGCCCGGACGCAACGCGAGGCGGCGAATCAGGTGCTCACCGCGTCCGGCCAGCACCGCGCGGACATCGTCGAAGTTCTCCGCTCGCGCCGACCTGATGTTCGGGCAGTATTCGAACACGCCACCAGCCTCCGGCTCCTGGGTGATCATGCTGACCGTGAACTCGTTCGTGTCGAAGTGCCACGGATGCGCCCGTCCCGGAGCGATGACGTTGAGGCACAGCCCGGACAGGGGGTCCGCCAGCTCGTGGACCCGGGGCAGCGCGAAACAGCTGGCGACGAAGCGCTGGAACAGTGGACTGGTGTAGAGCCGGTGGATGATGAACTCGTCAGGGATGCAGTCGCGCGCAACGAACGCGTTGCCGCGTTCGATCGTGATACGGGCCGGATGACCGTCCGGCAGAGACGGGTCCGCGTCGGTGTTATACGCGTTGACCGTCTCGACGTCGTAGTAGGCCCGAGGTGTGATCTCTTCGCACTCCCGCTGCAGCACCTCGCGCAGGGCGGGCCGCACGAAGCCGGGCAGCACGCTGCAGCCGACGGTATGCAGGTCCTGCCGGACGCGAGAGACGACGTCCCGCCAGCCGGCGCCGACCGGATCCGCCAGGGGATAGCGGGCGTTGCCCACCACCTGTTCGACCATTCGAGCGGCTGATGCGCTCATCAGCATCCTCTCTGCGAGGTGGAGCACTGCGTGCGGTGCGCAGAGCACGCCAGCTGCGGTACGACCAGATCCCCTCTGGCGTCCTGGCCCGTGAACCCGGTCCACTTGCAAGGTCGTGCATATCAGCCATCCAATCCGGACGGCCCGATGCCAGGCTACGCACAAATGGCGGTAAGGCGCTCCGCCGGGGACTTGCAACAGAAACCGGACCTGAGCAATTAGTGTGGACGCCAGGACGCTGTGCTCCCCATGCTCAAGGGTGCCGACATCGTACCGCTGCGGGAGGGTGGCGGTCGCGGCCCGATGGGTGGGAACTGCCGCGTTCACAGTGGTCGCGGCCCTGCGCAGGCTGGCGGCTACGTCCGGACGCCACCGGTAGCCGGGGGGTGCCGGGTACCGCACCAGACATGGCGCGTACGCCCAGGCGGGAGGTGCGGCTGGCACCCGGCTGGCGCGCCACGGGCGGGTATGGAAACACGACGCGGCAGCCGTTCGGCATAAATCTCCATAACGGCTGCCGCGCACGCGCCACGGCCGGTCAAATTCTCGCGACGCTGGGTGCGGCCACGGCCGCAGTCCTGCCGAGTCAGGCCCAGCGGTGAACCGGCCTGCCGGGCTGCCAGGGCTGCTCGGGCAGCTAGGGCAGCGAGGCAGGCGCGATAACTCTTGCCAGGACCTCGGATCCGGCGTTGAACTGCAAGCCCGGATTCCGTAGCGGCGTCGTCAACGGGGCCGTCAACCTCGCTTGGGTGGCTATGAGCCAACCGTGAGCAAGTGCAGGATCCGTGAGCCGGGGGGCCGAGCCGCGGTTCCGAGCCGTCGCGGCACGTCCCGGGCGTGCGGCAATCCGCAGGCCGTGCCGCCAAGTCGCCGACCGCAAACGAGAAATGAAAGACCGCCCGGCGGGGCTGAAAGGAGAGGTGAGCTGATGGGCAGCTACGTGCTGGGTTTCCAAGAGGTCGACCGGAGCCAGATCGCGGTCGTTGGTGGCAAGAGCGCGCACTTGGGGGAGCTTTCGCGGATCGAAGGCGTCCACGTGCCGGCCGGGTTCTGCGTGACGACGGATGCCTTCCGGCGGATCATGGCGGAAACGCCGTCGATCGATGATCAACTCGACCGGCTGTCGCGCCTGAGCCCGGACGACCGGGAGGCGATCCGCACGCTCAGCGCGGAGATCCGCAGGACCATCGAAGGGATCACCATCCCCGACGATCTGGCGGCGGCGATTACCAGCGCGCTCGCCCGGCTCGGCGATCAGGCCGCGTACGCCGTCCGATCGAGCGCGACGGCGGAGGACTTGCCGACGGCCTCCTTCGCGGGCCAAAAGGACACGTACCTGAACGTCGTGGGGCCGGCGGCGATCCCGCAGCACGTCAGCCGGTGCTGGGCATCGCTCTTCACGGAGCGGGCTGTGACCTACCGCCTGCGGAACGGGTTCGACCATCAGAAGGTCCAGATGGCCGTGGTCGTGCAGCAGATGGTCTTCCCGGAGGCGGCCGGCGTCCTGTTCACGGCCGACCCCGTCACGTCGGATCGGAAGGTCACCTCCGTGGAGGCCAGCTTCGGCCTCGGCGAGGCCCTGGTTTCCGGCCTGGTGAACGCTGACGGCTACAAGGTGCGCGACGGCGAGGTGGTCACCAAGGCGGTCGCCACCAAGCAGCTTGCCGTCCACGCCTTGCCGGCAGGCGGGACGCAGGAACGGGCGATCGAGCGGGGGCGGCAGGACCTGCCAGCGCTGACCGATGCGCAGGTCGTGCGGCTTGCGCAGCTGGGCCGGCGGATCGAAGCGCACTTCGGCTGCCCCCAGGACATCGAATGGTGTCTGATCGACGATGACTTCCAGATCGTCCAGAGCCGGCCGATCACCACGCTGTTCCCCATCCCGGCGACCGGTGACCGGGAGAACCACGTCTACGTCTCCGTCGGCCACCAGCAGATGATGACCGACCCCATGAAGCCGCTCGGGCTCTCCCTGTGGCAGCTGACGGCGCTCCGGCCTATGTACGAGGCCGGCGGGAGGCTGTTCGTCGACGTCGCCCAGGGCCTGGCTTCGCCAGCGAGCCGTGCTGGGCTCCTCGAGGTCCTGGGGAAATCCGATCCGCTGATCAGGGACGCGCTGCAGACGATCCTCGACCGCGGTGACTTCATCCGGTCGCTCCCGGACGACGGTCCCGGCGGGCCACCGCCTGGCGGGACGCCAGCCCAGATCGAGACCGATCCGGCCATCGTCGCCGAGCTGATCGGGCGCAGCCAGGCTTCTATCGCCGCCGTGCAACGAGATATCGGGACGAAGTCTGGATCGGCAATGTTCGACTTCATCTTGGCGGACATCCAGGAGCTGAAGCGGATCCTGTTCGATCCGCAAAGCCTTCAGGTGATCACGGCCGCGATGGATGCCACGTGGTGGCTCAACGAGCAGCTCCAGGCGTGGCTGGGCGAGACGAACACGGCCGACACGCTCACGCAGTCCGTCCGCCACAACATCACGTCGGAGATGGGGCTTGCACTTCTGGACGTCGCGGACATGATCCGCCCGCATCCGGACGTGGTCGCCTTTCTGCAACACGTCGAGGACGACGGCTTCCTGGACGAGCTGGCGAAGGTCGCAGGCGGACAGGTCGCTCGAGACGCCATCCGGGCCTATCTCGGCAAGTACGGCATGCGCTGCGTCGGCGAGATCGACATCACCAGGCCGCGTTGGAGCGAACGCCCCGCCACGCTCGTGCCCGTGATCCTCGGCAACATCAAGAACTTCGAGCCTGGCGCCGGCCCGCGGCGCTTCGAGCAAGGGCGACAGGAGGCGTGGAAGAAGGAACAGGAGCTGCTGGAACGCTTGCTGGCCTTGCCGGACGGAGAGCGGAAAGCCGAAGAGGCCAAGCGGATGATCGACCGCGTCCGGACCTTCAGCGGATACCGGGAGTATCCGAAGTACGGCATGGTCAGCCGCTACTTCATCTACAAGCAGGCTCTCCTGGAAGAGGCCGAGCGGCTCGCGCAGGCCCACGTGCTCCGCGAGACAGACGACATCTTCTACCTCACGTTCCAGGAACTCCACGACGTCGTGCGCACGCACCAGGTGGATGACCAGCTCATCCGCCAACGCAAGGACGCGTTCAGGTCGTATCAAGCCCTCACGCCGCCCCGGGTGCTCACGTCGGATGGCGAGGTCGTCGCCGGGACGTACCGACGCGAGGACCTGCCAATCGGCG
This sequence comes from uncultured Actinomycetota bacterium, assembly GCA_963826515.1. Taxonomy (GTDB): domain Bacteria; phylum Actinomycetota; class Actinomycetes; order Streptosporangiales; family Streptosporangiaceae; genus DATFVJ01. The sequence continues at coordinate 135,104 of CAWGXI010000016.1, read as the reverse complement.
CGCTGATCGGCCTGCCGGTCTCCGCCGGAACCGTTGAGGGGCGGGCCCGCGTCATCCTCGACATGGCGGAGGCCGATCTGGAACCGGGCGACATCCTCGTCACGGCTTACACGGATCCCAGCTGGTCGCCCCTGTTCGTCGCGATCAACGGCCTAGTGACCGAGGTTGGGGGCCTGATGACCCACGGCGCCGTGATCGCACGAGAGTACGGCTTGCCGGCCGTCGTGGGCGTAGCGAACGCCACGCATCTGATCCAGGATGGGCAGCGGATCCGGTTGAATGGAGCGCAGGGGTACATCGAGATCCTTCCCGCGACGTGACATAGGGCAAGACCGACACTGCGACATCCTCGCCACCTTCAACCCCCCGGTTGGTTCGGGCAGTCCGGTCAGGATGGCCGACATGGCCTTCTCGCCGTGTCTCGTTCGTGCCGACGGTGATAGCCGTGGCCTGATCCGGATCGGGCATCCGTTGCTGGATGCGTACTTGGAACTGGTTGCGGCGAGCCCGGCCGAACACCGTGCTGGCGCACGCCCGACCTGAAGGTGTTCTTCACGATGATCGACCGCGAGCCTATCGAGGTGGTGCCGACGCATGTTTTGGCGTTCATCGCAGAGCTGCGCAAGCCGCTGCGGGGTTTCCCGTGAGGGCGTCGCGGATAGCGTCGAGTGCGGTGATGCCGTGGGCGGCCGAATCCAGGTAGCTGCGGATGCGGCACCAGCGGGCGAGGGTGGCGAGGGTGTGCCAGTAGCCAGAGACGGCCTGGTGGCGTTTCGCGGCTTTCGCGCCGCGCTGGGAGACGTTGTTCGTCCAGTCCACGGCGAAGTCGCGGGTGAACAGGAGGACCTGCTCCTTGCAGTCGCGCAGCCAGCAGCCGCGTAGCCGGGGTGGTTCCCCTCATGCCAGTCCCGCGGCCGGTTGTGCGTGATGCCGAACGACACGGCGTTGTCGTAGCGCTCGCGGAGCATGTCCAGCAGTTCCGCATTCAGCGCGGTGTCCCCGCGTGCGCGGGGCGCCCGGACGGCCTGGTGCGCCTCGCGCAGGCTGGCGATGATGCCGCCGGCCCAGGATTGCAGGCTGCCGGGGCCGAGCTTCATGACGGCGCGGCAGCGGCGGATGACGTCGACGCAGCATTGCTGGATGCCCGCCAGCAGTGAGAGGAGGTGCTCGTGGCCGATGTATCCGTCGGTGATCAGCGCCATCCACGCAATGGCCGCGGCGCGAACCGCCGCAGATCCCGCCGACCCGGTGCCGCCGACCGGCACCCCGCCCGAACCCTAACGGTGGCATCGCGATAGGTGGCAGGCACCTCTGCGCCGGCTCGGGGAGCCGCCGAACGCCGGACACCGGCAGCTACGACCATGAGAAGCGCGGCGAAGGCGGCCTGCCGTTCAGTGGTACCAGTAGAGCCATGCTGCTGGCCCGGTGGCGGGGACCTTCTCGCCGATCCACAGGAGCACGATTTCGAGCCCGTCGGGATCGTGCATTGTGATGCCGTCGACTTCCGCGTCGCGGTGCCGCCGGTAAGGCACCTGCTGCCGAGTCAGGAGTTCCTCGGCGCTGTCCAGTTCGGCGGGGTCCCCCGCACGCCAGAGGACGCGCGTAACCCCGGCTTCGCCCATATGGTGCCGGGCGGCCTTGCCGATCTCCCGGATCACCAGCGAGTCGGCGGGGGCCCGGTGGCCGTGCAGTACCGCCAGCGCGCCGTCGTTCCACACAACCTCCAGCGCCAGCACGTCACGGTAGAACGACAGCGAGCGGTCAAGGTCACCGACCTGCAGATAGACACCGAAGAGCCCGGACAGCTGTGGTGTGTTGTCTGTCACCATCTGGTCATTCCCGGCCAGGCAGGAGCCCAGTCCACGACGGGAGGCAGGAAAGCCCGCAGCGCTGGCTGATCTCGCCGCCAGTGGCAGCGCCGCTATCCCGCAGTGGCGGCAGGTCCCAGCAGCCCACAGTCGGCAGGCGCTGGGCAGGAGCAACGGCGAGCCCTTTTCAGGTCGAAGTAATCAGCTGTTGCCGATGGTGGACTGGTTCAGCCAGTCGTCGAAGCTGGTCTCGGCGAGGTGGGCGCCGCCGGCGGGGACGAGGGTGCGTTCGTGCAGTTCGGCGCCGTAGTAGGGCGCGTGGGGGTCGGTGATGACCACGTGGGGGTCGTGGCGCTCGCGCAGTGTGTTTCGGACGAGTTCGTCGAGGTGGAATTGCTGGGGCCCGGCGATCTCGATGATGCCCTTCACTGGTGGGTCGACGGTGACGTCCGCGAGCGCGCTGGCCACGTCCTCGGCGGCCATGGGCTGGATGAGCACGTGTGCCAGGCGCACCGTGCCGCCGCTGGTGGCCGCGTCGGCGATGCGGCCGACGAACTCGAAGAATTGTGTCGCATGGACGATCGAGTCTGGCGACGACCCTCTTGTGGATCGGGGCACTTAAGTTCAAAGACTACGAGGTCGAGAACTCAGGGGTTCTGGTCACCGCGAGCCCGCTGACCTCGCGGCTTCGTGAGAAGCTGGGCGCACAGAAGCTGGCGCGACTCGTCGGTGTCACGCAGATAACCTTAGGCTCTTTGATCGCGGCCAAGCCGGTCGCGCCACAAGCCTCGGCGGTTGGCAGCTTCGGGGCCGCGGGGATGATGCTCGGTACGCTCAGCTTCCTGGCCACGCCGCCGGAAGCGTGGCAGGAGGGGCAGGGGATGCCGCAGCTGTCCATGCTGGGCGAGGCCCTATTGAAGGACACCGTGCTCCTCGGCGCCGCCCTCCTGTACGGGGGGGGCGTCATCACCAACGCCGCCGTGGGCGACCCCCAGGTCAAGGCGCTGGTCTACGTGGACGCATTCTGGATACGACGCGGGGCCTTTTCTGAGGGGCTGCGACGAAACGCCGGGTTCCTGCATTGATGGTTGGTGAAGACGACGGGCGGATAGCCTTTTCGTCCTCTTTTCACCGGCGACCTGGGCGCGGCACCGGCCGGCGTGAAGAGGACGGCGCCGGCTACGCGCCGAATCGCCTTGCCTCGGGCCGATCAGGTGGCGCCGCTGCCTGCGCCGGCAGTCGGTGCCGCCGAGCGGGTGCGGTCGAGTGCCTTCAGGCCGGCCTCTGCGATCGTGGCGTCGAGTTTCGGCAGCACGCCGGCTGACCCCGATCGCGCCGGCGCACTGGCCGTCGACGATGACGGGAATGCCGCCCTCAAGGGGGTAGATGGGCATCTTTAGCATCGAGTAGCGGCCTGCATTCAGTGGCTCTTCGAAGAATGTGGTCGGGTGTCCGCCTTCGGCGGCCGTTTGTGCCTTCTGCACGGCGCCTTCGGCGCTGAGGTAGGGGGCTCCGTCCATGCGGAGCAGGTGCTGGAGGTAGGTGGACTCGTCGACGATCGCGATCGAGACCTTCAGCTGGTGGGATTCCGCGTACGCGTGCGCGGCGGCGGCGATCGCGGTGGCGTCGGTGAGGGTGAGGCTCAGCTTGGTGCGCATTGGTGGCTCCTGCTGTTGCTGGCATGATCTGGCGAGTTCCAGGCTGCGGCTAAGGATCGCGGGAGCGGATCGGGTAAGTGCCCAGGAATCGTGGCCGGGGGTGTTTAGTTGCGCCCGTTAGCCTCTTTAGCGGAGGCTGGGAACGGCCGGGCATGTGCTGGCAACCGGTGCCCGGGTGTCGCGGTGACCGAAGCCGTTGGTTGGTGTGCCGGGAGGAGCGGCGATGAGCGCGGGAGCTGCGGCCGCGCGGTCGGCCCAGGTGTTCGTCGGGCGGGACGAGGAGCTGTCTGAGCTGCACGCCGCGCTGCGGCGTGCAGCGGCTGGCCAGCCAGGGATGGTGCTGGCCGCCGGGGAGCCGGGGGTGGGCAAGAGCCGGCTGGCCGGCCTGTTCGCCGTGCAGGCCGCCGAGGCGGGGACGCTGGTCGCGGTGGGTGGCGCGGCGCCGCTGACCGGCGGGGCGCTGCCGTACGCGCCGCTGGTGCAGGCGCTGCGGGCGCTGGCCGATGATCACGAGCCGGCCGCCCTCGCCGGGCAGGGGGCAGAGCTGGCCGGGGTGCTGGCCGAGCTGACCGGGGATCGGCCGGCCAGCGGTCGGGCGTGGGCGCCCGAGGTGGGGCGGGGGCGGCTGTTCGATCGGCTGGGTCGTCTGTTCGGCGGGCTGGGCAGGGCCGCTGGGATGCTGCTGGTACTGGAGGACCTGCACTGGGCCGATAGTGCCACCCTGGACGTCCTGGCGTTCGTGCTGCGTACCTTGCGCCGGGCGCGGCTGCTGGTGGTGGGTACTTACCGGGCCGATGATCCTGGTGAGCTGCTGACGGGCTGGCTGGCCGAGACGCGGCGGTCGCCCCAGGTGAGCTGGCTGGAGTTGCCGCGGTTCACCCGCCCGGAGCTGGCCGCGCAGCTGGCCGGGCTCCGCGGTGCCCCGGTGGACAGCTGGGTGGTGGCCGAGGTTTTCGACAGGTCGCAGGGCAACCCGTTCTTCGCTGAGCAGCTGTTCACCGCAGTCGGCGGAGTTAGCGGTGAACAGCTGCCCCGGTTGCTACGGGAGGTGCTGCTGGCCCGGGTGCGGCAGCTGTCGCCGAGTGCCCAGCGGCTGCTGGGCATGGCGGCGGTGGCCGGCCGCCAGGTTTGCCATGACTGGCTGGCGGCCGTGGCTGGCGGTCCGGACGACGAGCTGGCCGGCTCGCTGCGGGAGGCGGTGGACCGCGGGCTGCTGCTGGTCACCCCGATGGAGCGTGCCGGGCAGGAGGTTTATGAGTTCCGGCACGCGCTGTTGCAGGAGGCCGTGTACCAGGAGTTGCTGCCCGGGCAGCGCGCCCGGCTGCACGGCGCGTACGCGGACGTCATCGCCGGCGCGTCCGCCGCCGGGCAGGCGGCGGCTCCGCGGTTCGCCGCGGAGCTGGCCGAGCATTGGTATCAGGCCGACGAGCCCGGCGAGGCGCTGGCCTGGTCGGTGCGGGCCGCCGGCAGCGCGGAGCGGGTGTACGCGCACGTGGAGGCGGCCCGCCACTGCGAACGCGCGGCGGCGCTGTGGGACCGAGTGCCCGGTGCCGCGGTCCGGGCCGGCCTGGACCTGGCGGGCATGCACACCTGGGCGGCGCGGGCCTGGGAGTACGCCGGCGACCAGGGCCGGGCGCTATTGCACGTCGAGGAGGCGCTGCGGCAACTGGACCGGGCCGCCGAACCGGTCCGGGCCGGCCTACTGCATCACCTCCGCGGCTGGTATGCCACCGGGAAGGCCGATCTGGACGTGCTGCTTGCTGCCAGCCGGGAGGCGGTCCGGCTGGTTCCGGCCGAGCCGCTGTCAACCGCGCGCGCCCGTGTGCTGCTGGGCTACGGCCGCGCCCTCCACATTCAGGCCGGCCGGTACGAAGAGGCAGCCGCAGTTCTCGAGCAGGCGCTGACCGTCGCCCGCCGGGCCCGCTCCCAGCCCGATATCGCCCGCGCGATGACTGGTCTCGGCATGATGCGGGCCCTCACCGGTGAGGTGGACGCCGGCCTTGCGATGCTGCGGAAGGCCTGCGCCTTGGCCGAACCGCCCGCCGACGCGGGCCCGAGCGACACGGGCGAGTTGCCCGGCGACCGCGAGTGGCAGGTGGCCAGGGTGGCGCATCTGGGGCTCAGCGACGTGCTGCTGAAGACCGGCCGACTGCGGGAAGCCGCCGATGTGGCGGTGCGGAACTGGGAGACGCTGCGGCGCCTCGGCCTTGCTGGCCACCGTAACGCATGCGGCCTGCTCGGCTGCGCGGTGGAGGCCCTGTTCGGGCTGGGCCGCTGGGACGAGGCGGCGCGGATCAGCGAGCCGCTGGCACACCAGCCGGCCAGCTTCGCCAACGCGATACTCCAGCCCAAGCTGGCCGAACTGGAAACCGCGCGCGGCGAGCCCGAGGCCGCGCTAGCACGACTCCACCGAGTCGTCGAGCTGGGCTGGCGGCCAGGCCCGCACCATGCCCGGGACCTGGGCCAGTGCCGCGCGGAGGCGCAGCTGTGGCTCGGCCGGCCGCAGCTGGCCCTGGCCGACGTGACGCAGGCGCTGGACGCCGTCACCGGCACCGGCCAGGAACGGTTCGCCGGCTGGCTGTTCTGCCTGGGCGCGCGCGCCCTGGCCGACCTGGCCGAACAGGCCCGGGCCCGCCAGGACGCGGCCGCGACCGCCAACGTCCGCCAACGTCGCAGCGTGCTGGCCAGGCGAATGGCCGAGATGACCCATGAGCCGTTCGCCCCCCGCGTCCCGATGCCGGCCAGCGCCGGGGCGGAATGGGCTCTGTGGGCTGCGGAGCTGACCCGGCTCGACGGCACGGCCGACCCTACCGCCTGGCAGGCCGCCACCGATGCGTGGCAGCAGTTGGGGCATGGCTACCGGACCGCCTACGCCCAATGGCGCCACGCCGAGGCGCTGCTGGCCGGCGGGGCGGACACCGGCCGGGCAGCTGAACCGCTGCGCGCCGCGCACGCCACCACGGTGCGGTTAGGCGCCATCCCGCTGCGCACGCAGATCGAGGCGCTGGCCCGGCGCGCCCGGATCAGCCTGACCCCCGCCGCGCCTCCGCTGTCTCCGGCGCCGGCCCATCCACACGGGCTGACCGACCGCGAAGCCGCCGTGCTGCGGCTACTCGCCGCCGGCCACACCAACCGGGAGATCGGGCAGCAGCTGTTCATCAGTCCCAAGACGGCCGGCGTCCACGTCAGCAACATCCTGCGCAAGCTCGCCGCCCGCGACCGGGTACAAGCCGCCGCCGTCGCCGTCCGCCTCGGCCTCGCCGACCTGGCCGCCCCTGATGGCAGATAAGAGGGCTTACCGCGGGAACATCGCCATGCATCCCTTTCCTGAGCTCACGACCCGGAGCGGTGCGCTACCAGGCTGAGCAGAAAAGGGCTTGTCCTCATGTGAGCCAGCGAGATCCACCTCGGCCTCGTGCACGGGCCTGGCAACCCCGGGGAGTACCACCGATCCGTCTGGTTTTGTCAATCCCACGTAGCTCTGGCGCAAATAGCGTGAAGGTAAAATTTGGCGCGGCCTTGGCGACAACATCCCCGGCTGGCTGACCGACCACGAGTGGCGACTGGAAGTTTACGGACTCGCCGCCGCTCACCGGCACGAGGTTCCCAGCCGCGCCCCTACGGCGCGGGTCGGCCCGTGTTCTTGCACAGGCCGGAGGTTTCGATGGCCGCTGTAATCACCGGTACGGGTCCTCCCTGACCGTTGGCTGGCCGGGCGCTTGCTTCCCCGGCACTGCTGATACCGCTGGCGCCGCGAAGACGCCGCCCGTGTAGACGTCCATGACCGCCGCCGTCCAGGCAGCGAGCCCTTCCCTGATCAGCGGATCGGTACCGGTGGCCCGGGCTATCTGGCGGTGGAGTAGCACCAGCGACAAGTCGTTCGCCAGCAGGAACGCCGTCCGGATCCGCTCGTCCTGAGTTGTTCGTGAAGCTCTTCGAGGCGACCGTGGCGGGAATGCGCTCACTGGTGGACGCGGGGATTGCCCGGCCAGGGGGTCCGCACCCTCTCGGGGGCTGAACTCGCGGCGCTCCCGGAGCCCCTTCACCCCGGCCAGCCGAAACCGGGCTCGTGGCGGTGACCAGCTCCTCCCGCCGACACCGCAGGCCCCTTCAGGGTCGGCTCGAAGCCGGGGAATCGGCGCGGAGTTCCGGCCGGGTCAGAGGGGTGATCGAGGGCGCTGTCACGGTCTGTCACGAGGCAGGGCGCTTGTCGTGTGCCGGGCTGATCTGTGTGGACGCCCGGCCTGGGGTGTCAACGGCTGAGCTGGTCATGCCGGGCCTGGCTTGCCCTGCGTCAGGTGTGAGGGCCGCGGTGGCCGGGGCCGTGCAGGGGGAGGCTCTGTGCGGGCGGCGTGGCGGGGTGAGCTGCCGGGCGTCCCCGGATGCGGATGATGGCCTCGCCGAGGACCGCGGCCGCGATCAGGCCGCCGAGGACGGCGAGCTGGGCCGGGATGTGGGCCGCGGCGTAGGCGATCAGCCCGGCCAGGCAGGCTGCGCAGGCCAGCGCGCCGGCCAGGGGGAGGACCCTGGCCCGGGCGCTGGTGCCGGCAAGCCTGGCGGCGGCGAGGTTGACGGCGGCGAAGATGATCAGGAAGCCCGCCGAGCCCATCAGGCTGATGCCCTCGATGTTGACCGTGTTGACGATCACCAGCGTGCCGGCCGTCGTGGCTAACAGGCCGCCGATCGGCCGGTTCCAGACTGGCCGGCCGAACCGGGCGGGCAGCTCACCGTCGCGGCCCATCAGGTAGGTGAACTTGGCGGCACCGTACAGGGTGGCGTTGATCGCGCTGGAGGTGGACACCACCGCGGCGACCGCGATCAGCGTGAAGCCGGCCTGCCCGAGGAACGGGCGGGCGGCGGCGGCCAGCGCATAGTCGCTTTCGGTGGCGATGGCCCGCGGGGACAGGTTGCCCACGGCCACGAGGGCGACCAGCACGTACAAGGCGATGACGCCGCCGATCGCGATCAGGTAGGCACGCGGCAGCGTCCGCTCCGGGTCGCGGGCATCCTCGGACGCGTTCGCGATCAGCTCGAAGCCCTCATAGCCAAGGAAGATCAGCGCCCCGGCGTAGATGATCGCGCCGGCGGACGGGAACGCGGCCGGCGAGACCCGGGCGGTGTCCACGAACGCCAGGCCCCCCAGGCAGAACACCAGCAGCACAGCGAGCTTGAAGTAGACAAGGACCGACTCGGCCCGGCCGACGACCTGCGCGCCGGCCAGGTTGAGACCGGCGAAGCAGACCACCACCGCGCTGGCGAGCACCCGAAGCCAGGGCCCGTTTGCATCCAGCCCCAGCAACGCGGCCAGGTAGGCGCCGCACGCGACCGCGTACAGGCCGAGCATGACGAAATAGCTCAGCCACAGCAGCAGGTTCAGCGGGCCGGCCATGCCCGTGCCGAACGCGCGGTCCAAGAACGCCGCCGTCCCGCCACGGCTGCGGATCCGCACCGACAACACCGAGTACGACCAGCCGGTCAGGGCCGCGACAATCCCGCCCACCACGAACGACAGATACGCGCCCGCGCCCGCGATCTGCACCGTCAGCCCCAGCACCGAGAAGATGCCACCGCCGACCATCCCGCCGATCCCGATCGACACCAGCGCAGCCAGGCCCAGGCTCCTCGCAGCTGGCTTCCCGTGGTCCACCCTGCGCTCATCCCCAGCCCTCGGCACCGTCATGCCGGCCCAGAGGCGATCTTACGACGCGGGCCGACAGTCCGCGCCCAGGGGCACCGGCAGCCCGCCCGAGCTGGAAAGTCACGGTGCCGCGCTCACCGATCATGCCCGCTCAGGCTGCCAGGCGCGCCCCCCAAATCACCCATCCCGCAGGACGCGACCCCATCCGCAGATAGCCACATCGCGACCGAACGTGACCGGCGCCGGTGACGCGGGCACGCCGGATCCGCCTTATTGAGTGCCCGCTCGGTCATCTGTACCCGTAACGGGACAGGTGCAGATGGATTTATGTGGGCGGATCAATCTTCCAGATCGCTGGCGGTAGTGACCGCGTCAGTGTGGCACATGTGACTACTGGCCTGCCGTCCTACGGTCCTGGCGGGTTTCGCCGACGGTGGTGAGGGCCCGTGTGGCCCAGGTGGCGATGGTCTCCCAGTTCCGCAGATCCCGGGGCGGGCGTTTGCTGCTCCCCGGGCGGGTCAACGCCGGGAAATCCGGTGACCGTGACCGGGTTCAGCCAGCCGCGCTTGGCCAGCGCCCTGTCGAGCTGGGCGCGAGAGCGCTGCCAGGCATCCTCGGTGTCGCTGCGTGGTCCCATCCCGAACACAGCCACCGGTACGCTGGCAAGCTCCCCGCGGTGGCGTCTGAGGAACCGGTGGGCGTTGCGGTGCCAGCGTCCGGAGTACAGCGGGGCGGCCGCTCGAGCTGGCGCTCGCCGCCGAGGACGCGGGCCGCGCCCTGGCCCGCGATGGCCAGGCCGGCCGGGCCCGCGGCTTCCTGGACCAGGCAGCCGCCGGCTACGAGCGGCTCGACGCCGCCCGTGACCTGGCCCGGGCCGAAGCGGCCCTGCGTGACCTGGGGACCGCCGTGGCCGCCGTGGCCCGCGCGAGCGCCCGAAGTACGGCTGGCCGAGATCGAGCTGACTGTGGCTGGCCTTGTCGCCGAGGGACTGTCCAACCCGCAGATCGGCGAGCGGCTGTATGTGTCGCGGCGCGCCGTGCAGACCCATCTCGCGCACATCTTCGCCAAGCTGGACATCTCCTCCCCTCGCCGCCCAGGTGGCCGGCCAGCCCGGCGGCTAGCGGACCACCGCGCGCCGGCCCGGTGCCGCTCCGGCCGGGGCACAGCCTCAGTGTGCCGCGGCCGCCGACACATCGGCTAGCTGGCGGATGTTCCCGCGGCCGCGGCGGCGCAGGCTAACTGATACGGCTTCGCGAAACGGAGGAGCCATGAACTGCAGGCGCAAGCACACTCTCGTCACCGGTGCCTCCTCTGGCATCGGCCGGGCCCCCGCGCTGCGCCTCGCGGCCGCCGGGCAGCACGTCTACGCCGGGATCCGCCGGAAGCCGACGGTGACCAGCTGGTCCGCGCCGCGGCCGGCGGTGAGGTCACCCCGCTGCTGCTCGACGTCACCAACGCCAGCCAGATCGCCGGGGCGGCCACGGTGATCGGCGGGCACGCCCAGGCCGGCCTCCGCCGGACCTGGCCGGGCGGTGAATCTGGCAATGTCGAGAACGATCCGCGTGCCCGTCGTCGATCACAGCGTGACATCCGCGGCCGCCCCGCCATCCTGCGCTGCCTGCGCAGCAGGCCCTCCCCAGCCTGCCCTCCCCAGCCTGCCCACCCTGGCCGCGCAGCCGGCCGTGGCCGCTCTGCCCGGCGCGCCCACCATTCCCGCGCTGACCACCACCCTGCCCGCGCCGCCGTTTGCCGCGCGCTCGGCCGACCCCGAGCGTGCGGATCCCGACCCGGGCGACCCTGCTGGCGGTCCGGTGTGTGGTGGCTCAGCTGACCTTGCTGATCCGCCTGGGTGTGCTGGCTCTGCTGATCCTACTGGCGGTGCCGCCCACAGTTCCCGCGCGTAGCCAGCGGCCCACCAGGTTTCGCCACAAGGCCGCGACGTGGCCGGCGGCACGTGCGCCGCCGTCGTTCCGCCCTGGAGCAAGGTCACCGCAGCCCGGCCGTTCCCGGGGCTGGCTGCGGTACCAGCCGCGAGTGCGGTGCGGGGCGCGGCCCTGGCCCCATTGTTCGCAGCACCTTCGCGAACCTGCTTCGCGGGCACAACCGCGCGACCGCGTAGGCGTCAGCCGCGGTGTCGATGTCCCGGAACATCGGCAGCAACCTGGTTCGCATCCCAAGCGAGCGCAACCGGGCAAGCTGGACGGATCCGGTGTCTGGCCGCGACATCGGAACCCCGCCGACGGCCTGCCCCACCAGGTCGGGGTCCGGCTCGCGAAACCCGACGGCCCAGAAGCCACCGTCGCAGGCGAGCCCGATCAGCGCATCGGCATCCTGCCACCACGGCTGCAGTAGTGCGCTGCCGACTTGGGGAGTGTCCATGCCGATCAGCAGCGCAGGGCCGTGAGCGTGGCGTGCAGCGGCCGCGAAGGCGGCCGCGATCTTGACGTCGAGGCCACCTTTGACCTGCGGGATGACCGCAAAACCAGGCGGCAGCCAGCCACCAGGCGCTCCGTCGAGTGCCAGGATAGGCTGGCCCGATGCGGCCGAAAGCACGCTTTCCAGCGTGTCTGTGAGCGCGGCTTCCGCAAGCGCGGCGGACTCGGTGGCGGTGAACGGCGGGCTGAGCCTGGTCTTGACGCGGCCCGGGACGGGCGCTTTGGCGATGACGATCAGGGTGGTCATTTAGCGGCTGCTTTCCAGGCCTGGCGCATGTCGCGCACGGTGCGCAGGGTTCCTGCCAGCGTCCCTGTCACCTTGGACCGGCCGGTGCGCGGCAGGTAACAGACGTCGGTCTCGGTGATCCGCCATCCGGCTCGGGCGGCGGCGAGCACCATCTCAAGCGGGTATCCGAACCGGCGGTCCTGCAGGCCAAGTGCGAGCAGCGACTCGCGCCTCGCCGCACGCATCGGGCCCAGATCGCGCAACTGGGCACCGGTGCCCCGCCGGATGCGGCGGGCGAGCAGCAGGTTGGCGATCCGGGCATGTGGTGGCCAGGCAAGGATGCTGCGAGGACGGCGGCGGCCGAGTGCCATGTCGGCGTCGCCTGCCAGCACAGGTCCGGCGACCAGTGGCAACTCAGCCAGGTCGAGAGAGCCATCGCAGTCGCAGAAACAAACCACCTCGGCCGACGCGGCACGCAAACCAGCGTCGCACGCGGCGCCGAATCCGCGGCGCGGCTCGAAAACGACCCGAGCGCCGAGCCGCCTCGCGATCTCGGCGGAGCCGTCGGAGGATCCGTTGTCCACCACAATCGCCTCGTAACCGGCCGGTAGCCGGCGCAGCACAAACGGCAGGGCGCCTGCCTCGTCTAGGCATGGCAGCACCACATCGGCAACTCCGGCGGCGGCCGGCTTGTCGCCGGCCCGCCCATCAGCCCGCGAGGCCTCTGCGAGCGCCGGGCCTGCAGGTCCAGGCCCTGGGCCGGCCCATCCGCTGGTGGACGGCATGTCATCGGGCCAAGCGGGGTGCGGCGACCCTCGGCCGGTTGCGCTACTGCCGGCAACGGCTACGCCAGCGAGTGCCGAGCCGCCGGAGCCGTCGCCCGGCGGTGAGCCAACCAGGACGCCGGGCGGCCCGGTCGAGGGGAAGACGGGTGCCATCGTGGCTTGCCGGGGCGCGTGCGCAGTGCGCCGGCTCGCCGGTAGCCGCGCCAGGGTCACGATCGCGATGACCGCGGCAGCCGTTAGGTATCCCGCCAAGATGCCGTTGGTGTACGTGATCCCAACGTTCGTGCCGAAGAGCGGCAGGTAGGCGGCGATGGCGAGCGGCAGCCATTCCGGCCGCGCGGCGAGCGCGGCGAGCGCGACGACCAGTTCGGTGTACCACGGGTACGCCGGTGAGCTCAGGATGAGGGCCACGCCGACCATTACGGCCGCACCATCCCACGGCCGCCGCGGATCGGTGTACCGCATCACGAGAAAGGCCGTCGCCGCCATCATCAGCACGGCCGCGGGCCCGCACCACGCAGCAGGCAGGACCTGCCGCAGCAGGGCGAACCGGGCGCCGTCGCCGTACCCCTCCTGCTGGAGGTAACCGGGCAGATAGCCGAGGACATGGCCGCCGACAGCCAGCAGGTGGGGCAGATAGACCGCCGCCACCGCGGCCACGGCGGCCGACATGACGGCGGCTGGCCTGCGGCGCACGACCGCCGGTCCGATCAGCGCGGGGTAGAGTTTGGTGGCGACCGCGAGCCCGAGCAGGCTCCCGCCGACCACGGCCCGACGGCGTTCTGCCTTACCCGCTCGCGCGAGCACCATCAGCGACGCGACCGTCAGCCCGGCCGCGATCACATCGACGTGCGCGTCGTTGCCCGCCTCGAACGCGATCGTCGGGCACCACGCCCACAGGACCGCCGACCGCGGGTCGCGACCCAGCCTGCGCAGGCCGGCCAGCAGCACCCCGGCGACCGCGAGCGCCGCGAGCCCGGCAGCGGCCTGCATCGGCCGGCTGCCCGCACCTGCAGGTGCGGCCTCGTCGACGGCGACGAAGTACGCTTCCGCGACCGGCGGGTAAATTGTGTGTACCCAGGGGCGGTTAAGTTTCGAGCAGCCAGGCACGAGCGTCACGGAGGGCCGGTCCGGGTCTGGTGTTCCAGGCTTGACGCACCAATGTGAGGCTGCGGGCCATAGGACAGGGTCCCGCAGGTCCGCGAGTTCCGGCGCCGCCGGGACGTACTTGTAGGGATCGATGCCCGCGGCCTGCACCCGTCCATCCCAGATGTAGCGGAAGACGTCGTCCGACAGGTGCGGCGGCCCGCTGAACGCAGCCACCTGCATTGCCGCACCACCGGCCAGGATCAACGCGGCCGCGGGGCGAACCGGGATGCGCCTGACGAGCAGCGCGCCAATCGCGAACACCAGCCACGACACGAGCAGCACGAGCAGGTCGCTGATGCCATACCGGTGCCTGATGCCGGAGTGGACACCCACGAACACCAGCCCGGTCAGTGCGGCGGCCGTCCCTACCGCAGCAGGCATCCCGAGTTTCGGCACATGCTAACCCTGGCCCAAAGTAACCGATGCTGCGGATTCTGCGACTCAACGTAACCGGACCGTAAGGACTTTGCGCGGGCCGATGGGCGTCCGATGAGGTTGCATCAGGAGCATGGGGAAGCCGCGGGAACCGGTGCCTCGGCCAGAGCCGCCGCGGCGCCGGCCAGAGCAGCCCCCGGTGGGGGCCCCAGTACAGGCCCCAGTACAGGCCCCAGTGCATCGGCGCGCGATGCCCCTGCGTGCCTTGCTGCCTGGCACGCAACCGCTGCGCGGTGGAGCACTGCGGGCCGGTCCATTCCGCGAAGGTGCGTTCCGAGGCAACCTGCACGACGAGCGGACCTCCTCGCTGGTCGGCATCGCGCTTGGTATCGCGTTCGGTATCGCGTTCGTGACCGGGCTCATCAGCCATCTGCTGCAGCATCCGCCGTCCTGGATGCCCCTGCTCACCAGGCCGGTCTGGATCTACCGCAGTACGCAGGGCGTGCATGTGGCAACGGGCCTGGCGGCGATCCCGCTACTGGGCGCGAAGCTGTGGACCGTGTACCCCAGGCTGTTCTCGTGGCCGCCGCTGCGGTCAGTGGCACACAGCCTGGAGCGGGCATCGATCGCTGTCCTCGTCGCCGGTTCTGGCTTCGAACTCGTCACCGGCCTGCTGAATATCGTCCATTGGTACCCGTGGCAGTTTCCCTTCACTGCAGCCCACTATTGGGTCGCCTGGGTGACCGTCGGCGCGTTGCTGACCCACCTGGCAGTGAAGGCGCCCGCGATCGCGCGTGGCCTGCGGGCGGGCCAGGGCGGGCAGGCCAGTTCTGTCGCGGCAGAACCGTCCGACGGCCCGGTGGCGCGCCCTGCGGGCAGGCCCGAGGTCAGCCGCCGGGCTTTCCTGACGGCGACCGGGGCAGCCGTCGGCGTGGTCACGCTGACCACGGTCGGGCAGTCGGTGACGCCGCTGCGGCGGTTCGCGCTGCTTGCGCCGAGGGATCCGCTCGACGGCCCGCAGCACCTGCCGATCAACCGGACCGCGGCGCAGGCCAGGGTGATCAAGGCGGCCGCGAATCCGTCGTGGCGGCTCTCGGTCCGCGGCCCGCGTTCTTACCAGATGACCCTCGCCGCACTCGCCGCGATGCCGCAGCACCTTGCGCGGCTGCCGATCGCGTGCGTCGAGGGCTGGTCGGTAGACGCCGACTGGACCGGCGTCCGGGTGCGGGACCTGCTCGACCTGGCCGGCATACCGCACGAGGCAACGATCCGCGTTGTATCACTGGAGCGCGCCGGTGCCTACGCGGTGACCGGAATGGAACCGCAATACTGGCGCGATCCACTGACCCTGCTGGCAACGCGCCTGAATGGCGCTCCGCTTTCCGTGGACCATGGTTACCCGGCCCGGATCATCGCACCGGGCAGGCCAGGGGTGCTGCAGACCAAATGGGTCTCGGACCTGGAGATGGCCTAGATGGTGCGCGCCGGGCGCGTGCTGCTCGCCCTCTTTGGCGTCGTGGTGATGGCCTACGGCGCCTGGGGGCTGTTCCTGTCACCCCACGTCCCGCACCACGCCAATCTGTCGGTATGGCTCGCGGCAAGCGTGCTCGCGCACGACGTCCTGCTCGCCCCGGTCATCTTCGGCCTGTGCTGGGCGGGCACCCGCCTGCTTCCCGCCCGCGCCAGGCCCTGGGCGGCCGGCGCCTTGCTCAGCGGCGGCGCGGTGCTCGTGGTCGGGCTGCCCGCCGTCGTGCGGCAGGGGCGCGATTCCAACCCGACCGTCCTGCCGCTCGATTACGGACGGAACATCCTCGTCGTCCTCCTCGTCGTGACCGCGGCGGCGATCGCCGCACCGGTCACGGCCGCCGCCCTTCGAGCCACGCGGGCCCTCCTGGCCCGCCACGGTGTGTCAGCGAAAGAAGCCGCGGCACGGGAAGGCGCCACGGCACGGGAAGGCAATCATGACCAAGGAACAATCCACAGCCGCCGACAGCAAGGCGCTGACCGACATGACCGCCAACCCTAGACTCGCCCCCATGGACGATGCCGCCGATGTTCTGGTCGTCGACGACGACCGGACGGCCGCGGAGGTGGTCGCCAGCTACCTCCAGCGGGCAGGCCACCGGGTGCGGCACGCCGCACCCGGCACGAGGCGGTCGCTGCCGCGGAAGCACGGCTGCCCGGCCTGGTCGTGCTCGACCTGATGCTGCCTGGCATCGACGGCGTCGAGGTACACCAGCGGGTCAGGCAGCTTGGACCGGTCCCGATGATCATGATGACCGCGCGGAGTGAAGAGAGTGACCGGATCCTCGGCCTGGAGACTGGCGCCGACGACTACGTGACGAAGCCATTCAGCCCGCGCGAGCTTGTCCTGCGCGCGCAGTCCGTGCTGAGCCGGGCCCGCAGCGGCCCAGGCGGGGCGCGGCCCGCCGCCGCCTGCTATCGGTCCGGTGACCTGAAACTCGATGTCGCGGGCCGCCACGCGGAAACGCGCGGGCGTCCCGCTTGAGCTGACGGTCAGGGAGTTTGTCTTGCTCGCCTTCTTCATGGCCGACCCCGGCCGGGCGTTCAGCAGGGACGAACTGATGCGCCGGGTCTCTGCATGGCGAACTCGGCGAGACCATCGGCGAAGCTGATCCGCGGACGCCAGGCAAGCTCGGTGCGGAGCCGCTTGCTCGACGCGACGATATGCCGGACATCGCCGAGCCGGTACTCGCCGGTCACCTTCGGTTCCGGACCGCCCACGACCCTGGCAAGTTCGGCGGCGAGCTCGCCGACGGTACGCGGGGTACCGCTGCCGACATTGAACGCCCGGAAGGCTCCGCCGCCTGGACCCGCAACCCACCGCGCGGCGGTGAGATTCGCCTGCGCCACGTCGCGGACATGCACGAAATCGCGGAGTTGGCCGCCGTCCTCGAAGACTTGCGGCGCGCCGCCGCGGGCCAGCGCCGAGCGGAAGATCGCGGCCACCCCAGCGTACGGAGTGTCGACAGGCATGCGCGGACCGTAGACGTTGTGGTAGCGCAGCGCGGCGACCGTCCCGCCCGTCACGCGTGCCCACGATGCCGCGAGGTTCTCCTGCATGAGCTTGGTCGCGCCGTACACGTTGCGCGGATCCGCGGGAGCATCCTCACCGACCAGGCCGGTCCGCAGCGGCACCCCGCAGTCCGGGCAACGGTGCTCGAACTGGCCGGCCGTCAGTTCTGCCGCCAGCCGCGGAGCCGGGCGCCTGATCCCATGCAGCGGGCACTCGTAGCGGCCTTCGCCGTAGATCACCATCGAGGATGCGAGCACGAGACGCCGAACGCCCGCCGCGGTCATCTCGGCAAGCAGCACCGCGGTGCCGAGGTCGTTTGTGCTCACGTACTGCGGTGCGTCGGCGAAACCAGTACCCAGGCCGACCATCGCCGCCTGGTGACAGACGAGGTCGATGCCCCGCAGCGCCGTTGCCACCGCGTCCGCGTCGCGCACATCGGCGCGGATGAGGTCGCCCGAGCCGGAGGTGGCCTGGTCGCATGAGGCGGCCGCGTCGTCCGCCCCCGGTTCGGCTGCGGGTACTGACGGCGCGAGCACATCGAGCCCGATCACCTCGTGACCCTCCGCGGCAAAGGCTGCCGCGACATGCGCGCCGATGAAGCCCGCGGCGCCGGTAACCAATATCCGCATGATCACCCACCCTAGGCCCGCGTCGCGGCCCGGCTCCAGATTTCGCCTCGCACGTCATCGGACGGTAATGACTTGCGCCCTGGGCGCCGAACGCCACGCAGCGGGGCTGGGGCGCCATGCCGTGACCAATCGCTGACGCTCCGCCCTCATCCGGCTGGGCTGGACCCTTGCGCAACGAAGCCCGGGGCGACCTGTGCCGTTACGACCGCCAGTGTTAGGACGCCGATAGCCGTGAAGGAAGCGGTGATCCGCCCCGGTGTGGTGACCGGGTAGAAGCCGACGTAGCCGACAGTGGTGACTGTCACGAACGACCACCGCAACGAGTTGCCAGGGTGTGGATGTTGGATCTGGGCGCGTGCCGCTCGAACAGGTAACGATGAGCGGGCCGTTTGATGACCAGCACCGGTGCGGCCAGGAAGGAGCGACTGAGGTTCCCACGTCTCGTCACCGCCTTGGCCGTCGCCCGCCCACCTGATGCGCCGCCAAGCCCGCCAGCACGGCCTCGACCTGTCAGTCCGGGTCCTGCTCAGCGAACTCGCCGGCATCCAGGAAACCGTGCTGCTCTACCCCTCCACCGGAGGCCGCCCCCGCGCCCGGCGCATGCTCACCGAGATGACCTGGACCCAGCAGCGACTCTACGAGATCTTCGGACTCGACCGCTGTGAGCCAGCCAGGTGAGACCACTTAGGTAATACACTCAGCCGCCAGCTGCACGCCGATGACCTGGGCAAACACAATCAAGATCAAACTATGGGGGAAACTCGCGCTAGAGGCGGCAGCTGGCTGGCCGAGATCCCGTTCCTGGTCGTCATGGCGCTGTACGCGGCGGCCATCCTCTGGATGACCTCG
Organism: uncultured Actinomycetota bacterium; assembly: GCA_963826515.1. Taxonomy (GTDB): domain Bacteria; phylum Actinomycetota; class Actinomycetes; order Streptosporangiales; family Streptosporangiaceae; genus DATFVJ01. The sequence goes on along the minus strand of CAWGXI010000016.1, from coordinate 116,515 downwards.
CAGCGGTCACGGATCGCCCCGGCCACGCTCGCCACCGGCACCGGCACCGGCATCGTTCTGGGCATCGTCATGTACGGGTAGCGCCGCTTGGCTCAGCAAAGCTGCCACCAATCCGTGGCTGCCGGGATCCGATATCGATCCGCTCGTGGCGCTCGCATGGATCCTGTTGCTCTGCGGCCCGGTGGCGGGGCACCCCAACCGGAGCTCCCAGAACGCGAACCCGGCCCGACAGCCGGGCCCCCAGCCTGCCTGCGCACCCACAACGACACCCAAGAAGATCACTAACACCCCTGGAGATCAACTCCGCGCACTACTCGCGGAATCGGGTCTGAGCATGGTTTCGCCCATCCCACGACTTAATAAACTGGTCTGTGACGAACGCCGTTACCCGCCGAAAGCAATCTTGGGCACGGCTTATGAGTTCGCGCGGCCCCTACCAGTTCAAACGCGAAGACGGCCCGGACGCCGACGGATACCAGCGGCTGTCCTGCCCCGCCCTTGGCGCGCACCCCAGGCTGATGTGCCCACTCCGCGAAACCTCGCTGTCACCCCGGGACGACCGGGCCAAAGTGCTCCAGCCACCCCACGACCCGCCCAAGCTCTGCCGCCAGACCGCGATCACCATCGCCCCCGGCATCGGTGCCCGCTACCGCCAGGACCTGCCCTACGCCTCACCGGCCTGGCAGGCCCGCTACGCCACCCTGCGCGACACCATCGAAGGGCTCAACGGGTTGGTGAAAGACCCCGCCCGCGAAGCCCTCGCCCAGCCAGCACGACGCCGGGTCCGCGGCATCGCCGCCCAATCCCTGTTCACCGCGCTGCTGCTGATGGCCGCTAACATCCGCAAAATCCGCACCTGGCGAGCGCTCACCGCCAATCGCACAGCCCCGGCCACCGCCCAGCGAGCACGCCGGCGGCGGACCAGCCTCTCCGGCCACCTGCCCGACGGCTAACCCGCACAGCAGCCAGCGCCACCAAAATCATCTCCGGCCGCCAGCCAGCAACGCCCTGCGCCCGCCAACACCGGCACAACCAGGCCATTCACTCCGCTGAACCAGGCTACACGGGGTGTGACACGCCGTGACGGCGGGCGGGGCTGCGGTTGCTGCCCTGGGTGAGGGGGTCAGGTCCGGCGGTTGCGGCTCGTTCTGCGGCCGCTCTGGTCGCCGGGCTGGCGGCGGGGGCAGAGCCGAAGTTGCGCCAGCGTGGCTGGGTCAGGCCGGCGAGCACGGCGGTGGTGAGCACGGCGGCGGCGAGTGGGAAGAAGATGGCGGGCCCGAGGTTGTGGACGACCAGGCCGGTCAGGAGTACTGAGATGGGGAAGACGCCTAGGCTGGCCAGCATCAGCAGTCCCATCAGCCGCCCCATGAGCTGGGGGGGCGCCCACCGCTGGAAGGCGGTGATGGCGATGACGTTGCCGAAGCCGTTCAGCGCGCCGAACGCGGCCAGGGCAGCGCCGGCCGGAAGCGCGCCGCCGAGGTAGGGGATGATGGCCATGAATGCCGCCTGGGCCAAGAAGGCGGCTGATGCGAGCATGGCGGGCCGGCGGGAGCGGCGGGCTTGCGCGGCGGCGAGGGTGCCAAGGAGGGCTCCGCCGCCGATGGCGGCGACCAGCCCGCCGTATCCGCCGGCCCCGGCATGGAGCGGCCCGTGGGCGAGGGCGGGGAGCGCGACCTCGCCCAGCCCGCCGGAGCCGAGGTTGGCGGCGATGATCACGGCGAGGATGACCTGCAGCGCGCGTTCGGAGGCGACCAGGTGCCGCAGCGCCGGCGGCCGCTCGCCGCGCGGCGGGTGCGGCCCGGCGGTCCTGGGCCTTGGTGGTGCCGGCCGCTGGTGGGCGCGGATGCCGGCGAGGGTGAGGGCAGAGATGGCGAAGGATCCGGCGTCGATCGCGAAGGCCGGCGCCGGGCCGAGCAGGGCCACGAGCACACCGCCGAACGCGGGGCCGACCAGCATGGCGAGCCGGGTGCCGCCGGCGGTGAGGGCGTTCCCGGCCTGGAGATCGTCATTGGGCAAGAGCGAGGGCACGATGGCAAACGATCCCGGCAGGAACATCCCTGCCCCGGCGCCGAGCACGGCGGCTACCGGCACCAGCAGCGCAGCGTGCGCCGGCCCGACGCCGCCACGGCGGCCAGCGCGGCGACGGCCAGCGCGCGGACACTGTCGGCGGCCATCATCACCGTCCAGGGACGCCACCGGTCGGCGGCATAGCCGCCGATGGCGACCAGGGCGGTTCTCGGCACGCCGTAGGCGGCCACCACTGTAGCCAGCAGCAGCGGCCCGCCGTGACCGGCGAGCACGTACCACGGCAGGGCCACGGCGTAGCAGGCGTCGCCCAGATTCGACGCCAGCTGCCCGGCGGCGAGCAGCCGGAACCCCCGGTGGCGCAGCGGCGCGAATCCGCGTGGCGTTCTCACCGGCTCAGCCCTCCGCTGCCCGGGCGATCGGGTAGCTGAACATCACAGCTCGAGGGGACCGAGCCTGCCGGCGCTGGAAGGGCCGCTCGGCCGCGCCGTGTGGCGGCCGAAGGCCACGCGCTGGCCGTTTCCCGGCGACGAAGCTGGCCTCGGGCATGCTGTGCCGGGACAAGGTGGCGGTCACCCGCCGCCCGCGCAGGCTCCCCAGCCGCCACGGGCCCACCTGGGTGACGTTGCCAGATCCCGCTCTGCGCACCTGGGCGGCCAGGTGTGCTGGACGATGAAGGGCACCGGCTGCTCGGGGCAAGCGGCGGAGGACGGCCAAAGCCCTGGCCGTCTTCGGGTCCCGGGCCGCGCCCGGTGGCGCGTGCCCGGGCCCGCCACCGGCAGCGCCTGTCCCGCCGCCGCGGTAGCGGCCGATGAGCAGGAAGCTGGACGCGAGCAGGATGACGCCGGGGGTGATAGCCGCGATCCCGGCGATCACCGCAGCGGGAGCGCCGGCGGCTGCGGCGGCCAGGCCGGCCATGCCGCAGGCGGTGATGACGGCGCCCAGCCAGGTGTAGAAGCGCCGCTTCCACACGTGCGCCAGCCCGAAGAAGTGGACACCGACCACCAGCGTCACCCATCCGAGGAAGGCGCGGGGGGCGTGCAGCCCGAATGCGAGAACGATCACCCCGGCGGCGATGGCCGCCGCCTCGGCCGCGGCGACGATCCAGTAGCCCCGGCTGAACGGCGCAATCTCGGGTGCCCGGTCACCCGGTTCGGTAATGGCCCGGCGCGCCGTGATCAGCAGGCCCACGAACGCCGCGATCGCAAGGACCCGCAGCACCGGGGCGGCGGGTGAGGGCAGGGCGCCCGCACCGGCCACCACGTAGATCAGGCCGAAGGCGCCGCCGATCAGTCGGCGCATCCGGGCCAGCGCCACCGGCCCGCCCGCATCCGCGCGGGAGCCGCGGGCGCCCGCAGTCTGGTCACTGGCCTGGTCAGAAATCTTGTACGTCATGCACGTTCCTTCCCGCGGCCCTGGCTGCGCACAGCAGCCCCCCGGCCGCTTCCGCTGAGCAGTCCACCTGCGCGGCATCGCCGCCCGGGCGCCGGCGCCGTGGTACCAGGTACCAGCCTTCGCCTCCGGCGCAAGCGGTGCCATCGGCGCACCGGCCCGGCGGGGCCGGCCATCTGGCCGAGGGCCGGATACGGCAGGCGGCCGGGTTCGCGTGGCATGACGGCCCGGCCGCCCGGGCAGCTTGACCGGTCTCGCATGCCGCGCCTGCCCTGGCACGTGCACCCGGCCAACGGCAACGATGCGAACGGGCACCGTGGTGATGATGTGGTCCAGCGCTGCGCCAGTGTGAGGTGGCGGTCCGGCCGGCCACCCGGGCAGTCATCCTGGTGGACGGCTGCGGCTGCCGGCTGGATCGGCGGAACAGAGCGCGTTTTGGCATCGTGAGGAGCGCGCCACCATGCCCGTACCGGCGCTTGCTGCCCGCGTCCTGGTCGCCGCCGGGACTCCCGGGTGGGGCTGCGTTACGCGGATTGCTGAACGTCGAGCCGGGTCTGGCGTGCTGCGGCGAAGCGCGGGAGGCGGCCGCCATCGGCCAGCTGGCCGAGGAGCGCCCCGGATGTACTTCTCACCGACCCGCTGCTGCCGCCGCGGCTGAGGGCATGCAGCTGCTGCGTGCCGCGGCAGCCGCCAGGATACGAGTCGTGGTGCTCCCCGCCGGCCGAAAGGTCCGTGCCGCTGCCTTCGCCTCGGCATTGCCGCAGTGCTGGGTAAACACGGCAGCTTCCGGCAGGTAGCGGCCTTTCCGTCGTGTCCGCTTCACCGGGCGGCCCGAAGCAGGGGCCGCGTGCCCGCTAGGCGCCCAGGGGCAGGCGTTACCGGCTGCCGCTGGCTATCGGCTGCTCGGGTAGGGGGGTGGTGGCGGTTGCCGGGGTTTGCCGGGCGAGGTTCCATGCGAGCAGGAAGCAGCCGATGGTGATTAGTAGCCCGTGGGCGATGCGGATCGGCTGCGGCGCGGTGAACTGCGGTATGTACAGGGCGAAGCCGGCGGCCAGGGGGATGGCGGCCCACCGGGACAGGACCGGGGAACTCCAGGTGGCGGCGGCGAGCAGGATGACGCCGGCCCCGATCAGGAGCAGGCCCGGGATGATGAACCAGATCCCTTCCTCCCAGCGGATCCCCTGGGTGAGCGAGACGAGCAGGGTCTGGTCGTGCCGTTGGAGTGCTTGCTGCCCCACCGCGTGCAGGCCGAAGTTTTCCGCGCCGTAGTAGGGCAGGGTCAGCCCGGCCCCGGCCGCGGTCAAGAGCAGCCCGGCCCGGGCGCGGCCGGCGGCGCGGCCGCCGCGCAGCTGCTCGTAAAGCCCCCACAGGCCGAGCGTGACCAGGATGAAGCCTGCCATGGCGAGGGTGTGGGCGACCAGCCATGAAGGGGAAGCGAAGGCTTGGGCGCCGCGCAGGGATGACTCGTCGGTGAACGGCCGGATCGCCGGGTAGAGGGCGAAGCACACTCCCGCCACTGCCAGCGCCAGCGGCGCGGCCAGGCGGCCGCGACTCAAGGACGTGGCCGCCGGGACCTGAGGGGCCCAGAGGGCCTGGCTTTGCTGTCGCATGGGTGCTGCTCCTGTCTGCGGCCTGGGGCGGGAGTGGGCTGAGCCCGGTGGCCGCTTCCCGCTGAGCTATCCGTCTGTGCGGGCGTCGCCGCTGTGGCACGCCGGTGCCGCGCCAATACCTGCCAGCCTTCGCCCCGGCGCAAGCCCTGTCATCGGTGCACCGGCCTGGCGCCGGCCGGCCATCTGGCCGAGGGCCGGATACGGCATGTGGGCGGGTTCGGGTGGGCGTAATGAGGTAGACGCCTGGCGGGCCGGCGTCGTGCGCCGCTGTGCTGGTGACACTCGTGATCGGTGGCCCTGGCCACCCGGGCCCGGCGGCGGGATGCTGGCGGTAAGGCCGCTGGTGCTGTCACCTGCCGGCGCGGCGGGGTCCGCGCAGGGCGGCCAGCAGCTGCTCGTGGTCGCCGTCTTTGTCCAGCGCGGCGGCGGCGCCGAGGCGGCGGGCGCTGGCGCGCAGCGACCTGTCGGCGGTGAGCACGGCGACCCGCGTCCCAGCTTCGGCGGCGGCGCGCACATCCTCGCCCGTGCGGATGCGCGCGCGGGCGACGACACGCTCGCCCAGCGGCCACAGCTCGCGCTCGGCGACCGCCGTGTAGTCGCCGAGTACCCAGGTTGCCCTGGCGGCGTATTTCATCTGGGCAAGAACATCGGTCCGTGTCGGCTCTTGCGGTCCCACGGAACGGATTGCCATCATGTCGAGCTCTCTTCGGTTCGCGTCCAGGCCCTGGTGGAAGCGTGCGCCGCGGTGCCCGGAAGCGGGGCCGGTGTCTTCGCTGTCGGGTTCGTCGAACGTTCTCCCGGTGCCGCGTGGTGGTTCAGGGGCGTGCTGCGTACACGGCGTGCATCTCGGTGGTGGCGACTCGCTCGGTATGGGTCAGCCCGGCTGCGCGCAACGTGTCGATGATCGCCTTGCCGCCCGCTAGGCCGCCGAGCGTGGCGTGCCCGGGTTCGGACAGGGAGTGCGGGACGCACAGGAATGTCGACGCGGCGTAACCAATGCCTGCGCCCGGGTTGGTGGCGATATTGTCGGCTAGGTCGTCGTGGGCGAACGGTTCGACCAGGGCCACGGTTCCGCCCCCGGCGAGGTTGCGCCGCGCATTAGCGGCCGCCGCCACCGGGTCGCCGAGGTCGTGCAGGCAGTCGAAGAACCACACGACGTCGTAGGGCCCGCCGCCGAAATTCGCTGCGTCGGCTACCTCGTAGCGGACGCGTTCCGCCACGCGGGTCTCGGCGGCCCGCTTGCGGGCCCGCTCGATCGAGGGCGCGTGGCTGTCGAACCCGACGAAGCGGGACCGCGGATACGCCTCTGCCAGCAGCGCGGTGCAGATCCCGTGACCACAGCCGACGTCGGCGACCAGGGCGCCGCGGCGCAGGACCTCGTCGAGCCCGAGGGCGGGCATCCACTGGCTCACCAGGAACGTGCGGTAGGCGGCGCCGAAGAACCGTTCCGTCCCCGCGTAGACCCTGTGATCGTGGTCGCCCCAGGAGATGCCGGCGCCGGTGCGGAAGGCGTCGGCCACCCTGTCGAGGTCCAGTTGCCATCCCACGATCGCCTCGAACAGTCCGGCGGCGCCGGTCGGTGAGTCCTGCGCGGTGAGTACCATCGCGTGTTCAGCGGGTAGGGCGAACCGGCTGGAGTCGCGGTCGTAGGTCACGAACCCGATGGCGGCCTGCTGCGCCAGCCACTCGGCCAGGTAGCGCTCGGCGTATCCGGTCTCGCCGGCGAGCTCTGCGGCGGTTATCGCCCCTGTACGGGCGAGAGTGTCGTAAAGGCGCAGCCGGTCACCCAGGTGCGCCATCTGCACGGAGGCGGCACCGACCGCGGCACCGAGCACCCGCTCCATGAACTCGCCCATTTTGGCCCGGTTGATCTCGGCCATGTCGTTCTCCCCTCTTTCCCGGCTGGGCGGCCCGGCCGGCTCGGACCCGATGCGTGCCACCGGCGTGACTGAAGCTAGGCAGGGCCGGGGAGATGGGCATCGGTCACAACCCTCAATTCCGGGCGCACTCTGCAGCCGCATTCCCGCCGCACGCGAGCCATGGGAAACTCCGCGCGGCGACAGTAGGAATCGTGATCGTGCCACCGGAGGTCGAGGTCCTGCTCGCGGCGGGACGGCAGGCCCTGGAGCAGGGGGCGTGGTCTGAAGCCCGGACCGCCTTCCAGTCTGCGCTCGAGCAGCAGGAGGTGCCCGAGGCGCTGGCCGGGCTCGGCGACGCGCTGTGGTGACTGGGTGAGACCGGCGGCGCGATCCGGTCGGGCGAGCGTGCCTATGCGTCCTTCCGCCGGCGCCAGGATCCCTTCCAGGCCGCCCTGGCCGCCATTTCGCTCTATTTCCTGTACCGGATCAGCCTCGGCAACACCGCGGCCGCACGTGGTTGGCTGGGGCGGCTGGCGCGGCTGGTGGAGGAGCTCGACCTGGCGCCGCTGGCCGGTTGGGTGCTGCTGATCCGTGCACACGACTGTGACGACCCTGTCGCCGCCGAGAGGTGGGCGCGGCAGGCGTGCGAGTTCGCGCGCCAGTTCGCCGACACCGACTTGGAGCTGTGCGCTCTGAGCCAGCTGGGCGCCTCGCTGGTGCAGCGGGGACGGGTGGATGAAGGGACCGCCCTGCTCGACGAGGCGATGGCGGGCTCGCTTGGCGGCGAGGGCGAGCGGATGCAGACCGTGGTCTACACCAGCTGCAACATGATCAGCTCGTGCAGTCAGATCGCCGAGGTCGAGCGGGCCACCCAGTGGATCCGCGCCGCCGATGACTTCACCCGCCGCTACGGATCGGCCCACCTTTACACGCATTGCCGCACCTACCACGGCAGCATGCTGTACCTAATCGGTGACTGGGCCGGGGCGCAGCGCGAGTTCGAGGCGGCGCTGCGCATCGGCAAGTCAGCCGAGCCCGCCCTGTACGGCGAGGCGCTGGCCAGGCTCGCCGAGTTGCGGCTGGCGCAGGGGCGGCTGGAGGAGGTCGAGCGGCTGCTCGACGGTTTCGAGGACCACGTCACCAGCGCGTGCGTGCTCGCTCGGCTGCGGCTGGCCCGCGGCGATCCCGCCGCCGCTGCGCGGATCCTGCGGCGCAGGCAACGCGAGATCGGAGAGCACGAACGGGAGCGGACCAGCTCCTACCACGCGGGCGCCGAGTTCTGCCTCGAAGAGGCGGCGCTGCTCGAGCTGCTCAGCCGAGCGGAGCTTGAACAGGGCGATATCGACGCGGCGAGCGCAACCGCGCGGCGGCTGGCGGAGCGAGCCGCGGTCGCCGGATGCGAGGTGATCATCGCCCGCGGCGAACGGGCACTCGGCCGCATGCTCGCCGCCATCGGGGAGGCCACCTAGCCTGACTTTCCTGATAAGTTGATCTTCGCCGTGTTTGCGCTGGTCAGCATGGGCGTATGGGCCGGGTTGCGTATTACCCATGTCAGCGCTTGGGAGCGTAGCGGTCGAGCCCGAAGATCTTGATGAGCTTGCCCTGGGCGGGGGTGGTGCCGGTGAGCATGCGGTGGGCTCCGGGCCGGCCCCGGTCGCCGGGGTAGAGCAGGACGGTCTCGCCGATGCCGGCGAGCTCGGCGAGCAGGGCGCGGACGGATAGGTGCAGTCCGGCCTGGGCGGCGCGGCGGCGCATGAGGTGGGCGAGCTGGAGGGCGAGCACGCAGGTGAAGACGTGGACGACGATGTTGTGCTCGGTCCAGTGGAACATCGGGCTGAAGGAGGCGACGCGGGGGTCTTTCATCTGCCGGAAGGAGGCTTCGGCCTCGGACTGGGACCGGTAGGCGGCGATGACCTCGGCGGCGGGCCAGTCGTCATGGTCGGTGATCAGGACGTGCTTGCCGAAGATCTCTTCTTCCAGGGTTGCGCGGGCGGCGGGGTCGATGTGCCAGGTGAGCCGGTGGTCTTTGGGGGTGTCTCCGGCCAGCTGCCAGGTGATGACGCGGCGGGCCCAGGTGTCGTGCAGGATCTTGCCGATCTCGGCTTCTACCTTGGCCCTGCCGCGCCGGGTCTTGCCGCGGGCCAGGGTGGCGGCCAGCTTGTCCAGTTTGCGGCCTGCCTTGGCCAAGGTGGTGCCGGTGAACCCGCGGGCCTGCTTTTCGTGCAGCTCGGGTGAGTGGGTGAGGATCGCCCGGCGCCCGGCGCCGTAGACTTCGCGGCGGGTGTCGTGGGCGGTCAGTCCTCCGAAGCGGTCCTCGTCGACGACGGCACGGGCGCTGGCGGGCAGCCCGGTCAGGCCAGCGCAGTCGGAGGCGGGCACCGACCCGACGTAGCGCAGGTCCGTCCCGGCCAGGTGGGCGAAGTTGGCAGCGGAGTTCTGCCCGGCGTCGAACACCACCGTCATCTCGGCCTGCTCCTGCCCGCTGGCGGCGCAGATCGCGGCGTGCCGGGCGGCCAGGACGCCGATCATGGCGGGGAACTGAGTGACGTCGGGCTTGTCGCCGGGGTAGGCGTGCCAGGTCAGCGGAATGCCGCCGTCCCGGGTGACCACCAGGCCCAGGCCGACCAGGCGCAGGTCGGTGCGCTTCTGCTTGGCCTTCCCGCGCCGGGCGATCGGGGCGCGCTGGTTGCCGGTATCGAGGAAGGTGGCGAAGTTGGTCATGTCCAGGGCGACCGAGGAGCAGTCCACGCCGGACGCGCCGATGATGGCCAGCGCGACCCGGTGGCTGATTTCACCCAGTTCCTCCAGGCCGACGGCGTGCATCGCGTCCCAGAACCGGCGGTGATCCAGCGCCGGCGCGCCGATCCCGGTGAAGCGCTGGTTCACCTGGAGCGGGCGCTGAGCAGTTTCAGCCGCCTTAAGATGCCGTTCGAGGCAGCCCGCACCCGGCTGCTGCTGGCCAGGACGCTGGACGGGACCGACCGCGGCTCCGCCGTCGCGGAGGCGCGGGCCGCACTCGCCGCCTTCGAGGAGCTGGGCGCCGCCGATGCCGATGCCGCGGCCGGGCTGCTGCGGTCGCTGGGAGTGCACGCGGCCCGCACCGGAGCCCGGGACACGGGAACACTAAGCAACCGTGAGCAGGAGGTGCTGCGGCTGCTCGCGGAGGGCCTGTCCAACCGCGAGCTCGCCGAGCGCCTGTTCCTCACCCGCAAGACCGTGGAGCACCACGTGCGCAGCGTACTGACCAAGCTCGGGCTGCGCAGCCGCGCCGAGGCCGCCGCGTACGCGGTCCGCCACCTGGACCTTTAGTCCACCACCAGCTGAGGGTTGTCGCCGATGCGTGGGCAGTGGTCTCGTAAGCACCCATCCGGCGGGCCCGCCAGTGTGCGGCCGGTCGCGAGGGTGATCAAGGCTGAGGCATCAAGGCCGATCGCCGGCCGTCCGCTTCCGCTAAGCCGCCGGCTACCCGGCGGGCTAAGCAAGGAGAACGTCCAGGAATGCTGCATCGCCGGCGCGGTGTAGCTGGGGAGCTGCTCAAGGTCCCGGGTTGTGGTCAGATTCAGGCGGAACTGGATGCAGCGCTGGGAGCCGGCAGCCCAGGCCGTGCCGGACTCACCGGGCCGGACGGTGCCGCCAGAGCGGCCGCGTCAGCGGATTCGCCGAAGGTCGCCCGCCAGCATGTGATCTCGAAGGCGATCGTGCGCCGTTTCTGCGAGCCCGGAGCCGGGTAATGCGGGACCGCAGCTCACGCGTCATGACGTGGTCGACGGCACGTGCACGCCGAGAGGACCGGGGGGTGGCGGTGCTGTCCGCGCTCACCGGGCCGGAGCAGTCCCTGTACCGCTTCAGAACTCGACGCAGCCGCTGTGACCTGCAGCTTGGCCGGAAGCAGGGCTTATGCCAGGATCGCGGTTCATGGCTCTTCGTCTGCTCTACGTGATCGCAATCCGGGTATTCGGCTGGCTGGTGCTGCGGCGTCAGGTCGGCCGGCCGAAGCCGGACTGGGCCGACCGGGCAGTTCTGGCGGCGCTGGCCCGGACGCTGCCAGCCGTGCTGCGCGCCCATCGGATCGTCACACCGCTAAGCCTGCGCCAGGCACAGCACCACCCGCGCTCACCAGGCCCTCACAGGCACCCAGACCCTGAGCCACGGCCCGAAAGCCCAGACCAGGAAAGGCCCCGCACCCGCGAACCCGGCGCGATATCCGTTGCCATGTTCGCACAACCGCCTGCGCCACACCAAGATCACCTACAGGCCGCCGGGCAACATGCGCCGCCCTACTCGTGGATTCGGGTCAGACGCGCCAGTCTGAATATTCGGGCTGTACCAGCCCGGGAAGGCCCGGGCGCTGTGGAGGCTTGGCAGCGCGGCGTGCTAGGCCCTCCGCCGTTCTTACCGAGCCCACTTCCGCCAGGCCTCCACGACACTGGCCAGCAGCCTGCCTGGGTCAGGTCACGTCGCGCCGGCGGGTCAGGGCTATGCCGGCCGTGGTGAGTACCAGCGCGTACCCGACCATGACGATCAGGCCGGCCCATTGCGGCGGGGCGTGCGGGAACGCCCGTCCGGGTGTGATCATGACATTGGAGGCGACGGCCGGCGCGATGACTGCGGCGCCCAGCACCCAGCCCTGGTGCGAAAAATTGTAGATCACGTGGAAGACGAGTTCCACGGCGGCGAAGCCGCCCAGGTAGACGGCTATACCGGTGACGACGGAGGCAACCTGGCTGCGTATCACCGCGCCCAGGCCCAGACCGAAGATGGCCCAGATGACGAACGCGAGCAGGTTCAGCAGGACCGACCGGATCACGATCCAGCCGGTCAGCGGGGTGCTGAGGTGCTGGCTGTACAGGTAGATCGGCGTGGTCACGCCGTTGATGATCGTGGCGACCAGCCAGAACAGCGCGCCGCAACATGCCGCTGCGGCGAGTTTGGCCATGATGACAGCAGCCCGGCGCGGAACCGTCATGAACGTCGCCGTCGCGGTCTGGTGGGCGAATTCACTGGTCAGGATCAGGATGCCGAGGAGCATCGCGAACAGGACACCCAGGAACTGGCCCGAGGTCATCATGCTGGCGGCAATCGCCGCCGCGCCAGCTGGAGTGCGGGCCAGGGCAGCCTGGGCCAGGGCTTGCGCCGGGTCGGAGATGCCCTGCTGCGGGTACAGCTGATAGTGGTGACTGAAGCCGTTGCTGATCAGAGCTAGCACGGTGAATACCGTGAAGCTGATGAGGAACAGCCACCAGATGCTCGTGGTGCGGACTTTCGTGATCTCGGCCTTAACCAGCCGCAGCGGAGTCGTGCCGGTGTTGCGGGCGCCGCGGTCCAGAGCAGAGCTGTCCAGCAAGGTCATCGGATGACCGCCTTACCTTTGGTGAGTTCGAGGAAGGCGGCCTCCAGGTCCGGTCGCTCGGTGACCAGCTGGTGGATGGCGATGCCGGTGCGCTGTGCCGCGTCCCCGATCGCGACCGCGTCGGCGCCGGTGACGTACACATCAGCCCCGCCAGCCGACATGACCGTGGCATCGCTGCCCAGCGCCGCTGCCAGTTTCGCTGCGTCCGGAGTCCGCACCAGGGTGCGGCCGCGGTGTGCCGTCGAACTGACAACGGACGCAACAGCGCCCTGGGCGGCCAGCCGCCCCGCGGCGATGATGATCAGGTCGTCAGCGAGCAGTTCCATCTCCGCGAGCAGGTGGCTAGACACCAGGACCGTGCGGCCGCTGGCTGCCAGCGTCCGGAGCAGGTCACGCATCCACCGGATGCCCGCTGGGTCAAGTCCGTTGACCGGCTCGTCGAGAATCAGCACCTGCGGGTCCCCGAGCAGCGCCGCCGCGACGCCGAGGCGCTGCCGCATGCCCAGGGAGTACGCCCTGACTGGCCGGTTGCCAGCCTCGGTGAGTCCGACGAGTTCCAGGACTTCGTCCGCGCGCGCGGAGGGGATACCCGCGGACTGGCAGATGATGCGCAGATGATCGCGCCCGGTCCGGCCCCTGTGGGCCGCGCTGGTCTCGAGGATCCCGCCGACCCGGCGTACCGGCTCATCCAGGTCGGCGTAGCGGGCGCCGCCGATAGTCGCGGTGCCAGCCGTGGGTTCGACCAGATTGAGCAGCATCCGCAATGTCGTCGTCTTCCCGGCGCCGTTGGGACCGAGAAGACCGGTAACCCGGCCCGGCTCCACGACGAACGACAGGTTGTCCACGGCTTTGATGCCCCGGTATTCCTTGGACAGCCCGGAAACGGCGATCCGCCCGTCCGCCAGTTGCTGCGCGGGGATGGACCTTCCCCCGAACGGCCGGTCCGGGAGCGCGGCCGGGCCACCATCAGCGTGAGCCGACCTCTCGTTGCCGGCCTTGCGCCATGCCAGCCATGCCACGCCGACGACGACAAGGACGACAAGCAGGACAACCATGAACCTCCTCCAGTCACGACCATGCCGGCCGCCCGGCTGCGCGCAGTCGTTGCAGTAGTCCCGCCGCCGGCCCGTGTCACCACGACACGCCGACACCCACCCCCGGAAAAATCCTCACAATTCAAAGTCTGTAACGCTAGCCTTTCCGCCCTCGGCAGCCTAAGGATCGTGAGTAAGCATGCTGTCTGGTATCTAAACATGCACGGGATCAGTTCGCTCAGATCCCCCGTTCGGGAGCGGCTTCGACAGCTATCCCGGTCGACCAGAAGGGCGCCAGATCGGCGGCGATGTGCGCCGTAGCCGAGGCCAGGCTGCGGGCGCTCTGCAGGAAGAGTCCGGTCTGAGTGCGGCGGAAATCCTGTCGTTGGGAGCTTGGCCGGTGGGTACAGTCGCACGGTGCCTGATGCGATCTTTGCCGACCCTCGGCTCGCGCCGCTTTACGACGCTTTCGATGGACCGCGCGATGATCTGCCCGTCTACGTCCGCATCGCGGAGGAACTGGGTGCGCGGCGCGTACTGGATTTGGGCTGTGGGACGGGAAGCCTGGCGATCCTGCTTGGCGGCACTGGCCGGGCCGTCGTAGCTGCCGACCCGGCGGCGGCCTCCCTGGACGTGGCGAAGTCAAAGGATAGGAACGCCGCCGTCACCAGGGTCCACGCTAATGCCGCGGGGCTACCGGAGGCCGGTGCTGATCTTACGGTGATGACCGGGAATGTGGCCCAGGTATTCCTCACTCATGAGGACTGGGTGCAGGCACTCCACGCCATCGGCGCCGCGCTTCGCCCGGGCGGGTACCTGGTGTTCGAAACACGCCGTCCCGGGCGCCGGGCGGGCGCCGGGCATGGGAGGAATGGGCGGCTGATGCGGTCGTGGAAGGCATTCCCGAGGCGATGTTCCAGCGGTTCGTCGATAATGTCGGCCCGCTCAAGGCTCAGATCAAGGCCGGGTTTCCCCCGTTTGCTGCTTCTGATGCCAGGGCCATCCGAGTGCCGACGCTGCTGGTCTCGGGCGCGGTACGTGTGCGTGAGCGTGGTGCTCGTCGACCTCGCCAACGGATCGCCAAACAAGACGTGGTGCGTACGCCGCAGCGCAAGTCGCAGCACGGTGCATAGTTATGCGACATACCCGCCGCACAGGAGCACCCGCAATTGCCGCTGGTCGCGCGATCGTTCCTGATGAGCGTGCATTTTCGGCTAGCCGACGGCGAATGGCGAAGTCGGGGCTCGAGTTCCGCGCAGCCGCAACGGCTCTGCGGACAGCGTGGCGCATGCGCGTTCGGCCCCCGGCACGCCGCGACTCCCTGCGGCACGCACAGAGCCCGCCGTGCGGGGGCCTGCTGCTCAGTGCGCCAGCCTCTCGCGGTTCAGTTCAGTACCGAGTTGATTGAGCGGATGCATGGTGATTCACCTCGTTGCCCCGGTCCTTTGATCGCTTTGCTGGCGGTGCGGACAGCCTAGCCTGCCCCCTGCCCGCGATCACGTCGATGGCGCTGGGCGGACAGCGTGCCAGCACCGAACCGTCGCGGGCGGCTTGCGGTCCGTCCTGCCTCAGGCATGGATCCCAGGACGGATCTGGACCGATCGCTGGTCCCGGCCATACGATCCCGGTTGCGGGTAAGGAGCATCAGCGTGCGATTCACCGACTACTCATTCGGTTCTGTACGCGTCGACGGCGTGACCTATGATCACGACCTGATCATCGACCGCGGGAAGATCCGCAAGCGCAAGAAGGCCGCGTCCAAGAGGTTCCGCGGCGCGTACGGGCACACCCCGCTGTCGATCGCAGAGGACATCCCCTGGCGCTGCCGCCGGCTGGTGATTGGCACCGGTGCTGATGGCGCGTTGCCGGTTATGAAGCAAGTCCAGGAAGAGGCCGGCCGTCGCAAGGTCGAGCTTGTCATCCTGCCCACGGCGGAGGCGATCGGCGTGCTGACCGGGACCACCAAGGACACCAACGCCGTCCTGCACGTGACGTGCTGAAGTTGGCGCAGCACCGCCATCCGCGTTGGCGGCGACGTGGGAGACGGCGGTCCGACCCTCCCTCACCAACATCAAGGCTGAGGCCGAGCGCCGCCTCGCGGCGGTTAGCTGGCATCCTCATTGGCCGCTCATTCTCATTGGCCGCACATTGGGCGTTCGCATGGTAGTGATCAGGCTGCGTAGGTGCGCAGGACTTGCAGGGCGGTAGCGCCGTTTGGGCCTTTGGTGTGCAGTCCGGATCGGTCTGGCGCGAGCCGCTGCGCGGCTACCCGGCAGAACGCTCCCGCCGGGCCGGTGATCGCAGAATCAGCGCTGGCCGGGCCGTACCGCCAGTGGGTAATGCCATCCGGAGCCGTCAGCTCACAATGAACATCGTGTGGCTGTTCGCCGGCCAAGGCCAAGGCATAGGGCAGCGAGCGATGCGCCAGCCAGGCAATGTGGCGCAGCCGCGCGGTATCAGGGAAGCCGATGCTGAGGGGCCCGGTGATATCCAAGCCATGCGCCCAATGCTCAGCCAGCCGTGTGGTCGCCAGCGTGGCAGGCTTGAGCGGTGCCTCCACCCAGGGCAGGGGCTGTCGCGGGTCCGCTGCCCGCAGCGCGGCCACCGCGGCCAGCCGGGCCTCCCGCCACCGCTGGAAGACCTGGGCGGGCGCGGCCCGTTCCGCTTGGACGAACTGGTTCATGGCCTCGTCCAGAGTGGGACCGGAGGCGAGGCGGGCGCGGAGGCTGACACCCGTGGCGCTGGCGAGGACCGCCTCTTCGGTTTGGGCAAGGTG
Organism: uncultured Actinomycetota bacterium; assembly: GCA_963826515.1. Classification (GTDB taxonomy): domain Bacteria; phylum Actinomycetota; class Actinomycetes; order Streptosporangiales; family Streptosporangiaceae; genus DATFVJ01. The sequence goes on along the minus strand of CAWGXI010000016.1, from coordinate 100,469 downwards.
GAGCACAACATCAGCGACCGTCCACCCCGCCGCCCCCGACGGTGACGCCCACTGCGGCTCATCCAGGCCATCCAGAATGATCTGCAGCCTGTCCTGCTCGGCCTCAAGGTCATCGAAGATAACCATGCCAGGACTATGCCATGCCCGCACCCAGCCTGCCGGCACCGAGCCATACCCGCACCGCACTCAGATGCCGCATACGCGCGCTCGATCTTCTGGCGGAAGCTAAACGGCTCGGCGCACCTCGGTGCAAGCATCAGCCAGCCGCGGGCTTCTCGCCGGCTTGGGCTGACCTGATTCGACGGCCGGCGCAACGCTCGCAGTCATACGCCAACAGACCCGACGAACTTCTAGAGATCCCGGTCATTGACGCGGCTCGACTCCTTGAGAAGGACCTCGGGCCGCAGTTCCGCGCACGCCTCCGCCGTGAGCTAAGCCAGCCTCTGCACGCCGTCGGCCATGCGCTGCTCGCCTCACTGCGCACGACTGAAGCGATCACGACGAACTTCGACCCGCTGTACGAACAGGCGTGCGCTGCGACCTTTGACGAGCATCCATGCAAACTGCCCTGGCAGCGGGCCGAGCCCGGCCGGCCCTGGCTGCTGAAGATGCGCGGTGACGTCGACAGCGAGTACCTCGTGCTCAGCCGAGACGAGTTCCTAGACTACGACGCACTATGGCGACCGCTGGCGAGCATGGTTCAGACCGCAATGATGACGCGGCACGTCCTGTTCGTCGGTTTCTCCCTTAACGATGAGAATTCCGTGCGGCTCGGGCGCGATGTCAGCCTGCTTCTCGGCCGCATGAAGCTCGACCGGGTGGTAGGAACCGTCCTGACCCTGCGCCAAGAGCCGATGCTTGCCGCACTGTGGGGAGAAGACCTACGGCACGTGCCGATGGCCACGCCGGAAACTGGAGTTCCCCGCGACCGCCATCCCAACTACATTCTCGCCGCCTACATGGCTTCGGGCACCTAACCCGGTGCCAGGCGCACGCCACATCACAGCGATCCAGACAAGCGGCTTTGCCGAAAGTAGCGCGCGCTCATGGTGCATGGCGATGCCCGTCTGCGCATACTCATGCGTCATTGACGCGATCAATGCCGCAGTCCTCAATGTGGAAGTCGCGTTCCCACGTGCGGGCTGTGGAACGTCCGGGCGCAGCCAGAGCGCCGAGCATGAGCTACCCCTGAATGGCCAGTTTGCTGGCGGTCGAGAGGTACAGAACAGCCGGTTCTGGCGCTTGGCCTCTGCGCGTTCACAGGACATCCCTGCTCGCGGGCAACCCGGTTGAACTTCTGGCACGACCTAACTCACCATCGGACGATTTCGGCCCCGCCCCAGCCCGGGCCAGTGTTTCGAGACCGAGTGCAGCCCCCGGCTGGACAAGCTACCGCCTGCCGGACCCGGCCTGCCTGTGAGACTTCTGCCGGCCATGTATCAGTGCCGGAAACCAGGCCTCTATCAGTTCGAGGACACGAGGACACAGCGACGGGCTTGCCTCGCTTGACGGCAACGGCGTCGCCGGGTTTCCGCGCTGGCTGGTGCAATGGAGAGCTATATGAGCGTGCAAGAGACGTCTGAGATTAGTGGCGTTACGAGAAGTCCTGCGGCCCGGCCGGTGGTGGGGAGGGCGCGATGACCGAGCACGGTGTTCCGGCTACGCTCTGTGAGACGTTTCAGACGACGGTGGCGCGGTATCCGCAGGAGGTGGGGTTGCGGACGCCGGGCGACGCGGTGACGATCACCTGGCGGGAGTACGCCGCCCAGGTGCGGGAGATCGCGGCAGGCCTGGCCCGGCTGGGGGTGCGCAGCGGCGACACGGTTGCGCTGATGATGACCAACCGGCCGGAGTTCCACCTGGTGGATACCGCGGCATTCCATCTTGGGGCGGTGCCGTTCTCGGTGTACAACACCTTCGCGCCCGAGCAGATCAGGCAGGTGCTGTCCAATGCCGCCAGCCGGGTGATCATGTGCGAGGAACAATTCGCGGCGCCACTGCTGGCCGTCACACGCGGCACCGCGGTCGAGCATGTGGTTTGCGTGGACGGCAAACCGGACGGCACGGTCACGCTGGAGGAACTGGTGGCCGGTGGTGATCCGGGTTTCGGGTTCGAGCCATGCTGGCGGGCGGTGCAGCCGGGTGACGTGCTGACGCTGATCTACACCTCGGGTACCACGGGGCCGCCGAAGGGTGTGGAGATCACCCACGCGCAGATGCTGGCCGAGCTGACAGCAACGAACACCCTGATGCCAGCCGACGCTGGCGACCGCACCATTTCTTACCTGCCGATGGCGCACATCGCCCAGAGGTACGGCACGCACTATAGCGCAATGTTCACCGGCATGCAGGCTACGGCCCTTGCTGACGCGAAGGATCTGCCCGGCGCGCTTCGTGACGTCCGGCCGACGTTCTTCGGCGCCGTGCCGCGGGTGTGGGAGAAGCTGAAAGCCGGCGTCGAGGCCAAGGTGACCTACGAGCCCGACCAGGCCAGGCGCCATGCCATGCAGCAGGCTCTGGAAGTCGCGAGCCAGTATGTGCGGGCCGCCCAGACCGGGCAGGTCCCGCCCGGGCTGGCCGAGGCCTACCGGCGGGCCGACGAGCAGGTGCTGTCCAGGATCCGGTCCGCGGTCGGCCTGGACCAGGTCAGGATCGCCATCTCCGGCGCGGCGCCGATCGCGCCGGAGATCCTTAAGTTCATGCTCGCGCTCGGCATCCCGATCGCCGAGGTGTGGGGAATGTCGGAAGCCTCCTGCATAGGGACCGCCAACCCGCCCGGTGCGATCCGGATCGGCACGGTCGGCAAGGCGATCCCCGGCGTGGAGCTAAAGCTGGCCGACGACGGCGAGCTGCTGGTGCGCGGCCCGACCGTTATGAAGGGCTACCACAACGACCCGGAGAAGACCGCCGAGGCCATCGACCCCGCCGGGTGGCTGCACACCGGCGACATCGCCACCATCGATGACGACGGGTACGTGCGGATCGTCGACCGCAAGAAGGACCTGATCATCAACGCGGCGGGCAAGAACATGTCCCCCGCCAACATCGAAACCGCCGTGCTCGCCGCCAGCCCACTGATCGGCCATGTGGTGGCCATCGGCGACCGGCGACCCTATGTCGTCGCGCTGATCGTGCTCGACCCCGACGCCGCCGCCGCCTTCGCCGCCCACCACGGCGTCAGCGACACCTCCGCAGCGGCTCTCGCCACCCACCCAGCCATCCACGCCGCCATCGACACCGCCGTCACGACCGGCAACGGCAAGCTGTCACGGGTCGAGCAGATCAAGCGCTTCACCATCCTGCCCGCCTTCTGGGAACCCGGCGGCGAGGAGATCACGCCAACCATGAAGCTCAAGCGCCGGCCGATCGCAGCCAAGTACGCCGAGGTCATCGACTCGATGTACGCCACGGCAGCCCAGCCGGCCTGACTTCATCCACATCAGCCACCGCGCCTTGGACCCGCCGGAGCGGCGATCTCTCTGTCAGTCAGTCCTGGTCACAGGCCTCGCAGATGTCCTATTGCCGGAGATCTGGGCCCGGCTGTCACCTCGCGGTGTATCAGGTCGCCTGGCCGGGCCTCCGGATATGCATGAGCCAAATGCATAAGAGAAAAGACGCGTGAGCAAAGCCGCCCGCGGCAGGAACCGCGAAACGGCTGCGGCCGTACGTCCCCCGGTGGCCGCGCTCGCGGCCGGGCCGCAGGTGAGGGGAAGGCCCGATGCCGTATACCACTGGTTCAGTCTTGAGACGCGCTCCGTGGCTCCGAGCCGAAGGCGCACAGATGCGCAACGGTCTTCGATCGCTCACCTCGCGCACGACCGGGTCAGAACCGGCACGTCATCTGGGCTTCGCCCCTGGGAGGCTCTCGGCGCCGTCCGTGCTTGGAAGGCCAGACCGGACATGCGGGAGCGCCCGGCGAAGGTCCTCCAGCACGTCGCGGGCTTCCACAGCGAGGAACTCGACCTGGTCGCCACCGCCACGGTCGCAGACGCCACCGTCAGCTTACTGAGCAGTAAGCGTAGAGCAACACAACCATCAGAAACGAAAGAGGAGTACGGCAAATGGGACTGTCCATCAACGACACCGCACCAGATTTCGAGGCGAACACCAGCCAGGGCAGGATCAGCTTCCACGAATGGATCGGGGATTCCTGGGCGGTGCTGTTCTCGCACCCCAAGGACTTCACCCCGGTGTGCACCACCGAGCTCGGGCAGATGGCCAAGCTGGCGCCCGAGTTCGAACGCCGCGGCGTGAAAGTCATCGGCCTTTCGGTGGACGCCACCGAGAGCCACAAGAGGTGGGCTGATGACATCGAGGAGACCCAGGGCACACGGCCCAGCTACCCGATCATCGGCGACACTGATCTCAATGTGTCCAAGCTCTACGGGATGCTGCCCGCCTCCGCTTCGGGTGACGCCAGCTCGCGCTGCGCACTTGACAACCTGACCGTTCGGAACGTGTTCGTGATAAGCCCGGATAAGAAGATCAGGCTAATCGTGGTGTATCCGAATGTGACCGGCCGCAACTTCGAGGAGCTGCTGAGGGTCATCGATTCGCTCCAGTTGACCACTAAGCACCGGGTCGTGACGCCGGCCAACTGGAAGCAGGGCGAAGATGTGATGATCGCCAACTCGGTGTCCGACGAGGAAGCGAGGGTGATCTTCGGCGAGTGGAAGTCCGTCAAGCCTTACATCCGCATCGTTCCCCAGCCGAGGTGACCGGTGCGTACCCGTGTCGTGATCCTCAGCGCGGGGTTGGCGGGCTCGAGCTGTCGTCCCGGCTGTCGACCGAACTGGCCGATGAGGTCGATGTCACTCTGATGGGCCAGGGCGATTCGTTCATCTTCGGGTTCTCGAAGCTGGATGTGATCTTCGCCCGGCGGACCATGGACGAGGTCCGGATCCTCTACCGGGACATCACCGAGCCGGGCGTCACCTTCCGCCAGGAGCCGGTCCTGTCTATCGATCCTGAACGAAAGCGGGTGGTCACGAACCCTGGCGTCTACGACGCTGATGTGCTGGTGACACCGGGGCCGGAGGATTGCGGCGACGAGTTCTACTCGCCCGACGGCGCGGCACGGGTGCGTGACCTTCACCGACCGCAATTTCACCTCGCCGTCTCTCGAAGCAGCCGACGACAAGCGCCGCTTCGCCGCTTCTCGAGCTCGCTGGTTCGGTCAGGACCCAGCGTGAGCCGCCAGATTGCACGACCCAACGCCCTGCTGCAGCCGAACTAGAGAATACTCCCAATGGAAAACACCAGTTCCGTCTCACCGAAGCTTTGGCCCTTCGAGCGGGGCAGCCGCTGGGTCACTAAGCCGGCCTGCAGCCGATGGCGCTACGGCCAGCGTATCTCAGGACTCGCCGTAGACGGCAAGGTGCACGAGCTGTACCGGAGTCCGGATCCGGCAGCCCTCATCGGGACGCTTGACCGGTTGATGGGCGACCCCGGCTCAGCCGGGGGACCGGTCCCCGGCTCCACTGCGGGCATGGGCCCGGCGGGCGGGCAGGCCGGTGCCGGGCGCGGGAGCGACCGGTGAGCCGGTCCACGGTCCCGGCCCTGGCGGGCCCGGTTCGGGTCGGGCCCGGCCCCGCAGGGGATTTGAGCGGGGCTCAGGGCCTGGTCCGGGAGCCATCGCCGGGCGGGGCGCGTTCTGCCCGGCCGCGCCTGCTCGATGGCGGCCTGCCGCCGGGTGGCCGCTGCCGCCTGCTGGGTGTCTTCGCCCATCCTGACGACGAGACGTTCTGCGCCGGGGGCACGTTCGCCCACTACGCCGGACAGGGTGCCGAGATCATGGTGGTGTCGGCGACGCGGGGGCAGGCGGGCCAGATCCGCGATGCTGCGGCCGGTAACCGGCGTACCATCGCCGCCGTCCGGGAGGCCGAGCTGCGCCTGGCCTGCGAGCGCCTCGGCATCACGAGGGTGCGCTGCCTGGACCGCGTCGACGGCACCCTGGCCGACGCTGAGTTCTCGGCCCTGGTGGACGAGGTGGCCGAGGTCATCTGCGAGTTCCGGCCGGACGTCGTCATCACCTTCGGTCCCGACGGCGGCTACGGCCATCCCGACCACGTCACCATCAGCGCCGTGACGACGGCCGCCTGCCGGCGGGCCGTCGGCCCCGGGCACCGCCCGGGCCGGACGATCACCTGGCCCCCGCGGCGGCCGCCCCGGCTGTATTACCGGTACTTCCCGCCGGGTGATCTGCTGATCATGGAGCGCCTGGCGGCCTGGCTGAGCGGTCAGCCGGACCGCTTTGCCGGGACGCCCGCCTTTGCCCACGCTTTCCTCTTGCTGGCCGAGGCGGCCGGCACGATGCGTCACATCCGCGACCATGTCCAGGTCCGCTGGTACCCGCCGGGTTCGTACGTCGTGGAGCAGGACGAGGTGGCCGCCGAGCTGTTCTTGATCTTGTCGGGTGAAGCGGAGGTGTGGAAAGAGAGCAGCGGCCGCCGTGAGCAGCTCGGCCGACTCGGGGCGGGGGAGTTCTTCGGGCACGGGCACCGCAGTGCCGACGTGGTTGCCGCCGACAGCCTCACCTGCCTGGTCCTGTCTGCGGCACCGCCGATCAGGTTCGCTGGCCGGGGCCGGGGAGCCCGCCTGGCCGGTGCCCTGCCCGGCACACGGGCGAACGCGTCCCTGCGGTCGCAAACGTGCGGGCAGGTCAGGGCGTCGTCTCCTGCGACGTGTCCGAACAGGTCATGCGTAAGATCGAAGCCCTTTCCGCCTACCGCAGCCAGTTCCCGCTGGAGCCGGATATGTTCCCGGAGTTCCTGCTGCAGGAGATCTTCGGCTGCGAATACTTCGTGGCCGTGCCTACCGGCCGGCCCGCTCATCTGGACGAGGTGCCCGTGCTTGAGCCAGAGCTGAGCGCGCCGCCCCCGGCCCGATAGCCGGGCTGGTGGCGTGGCGACGGCCTATAGCAAAAGGACGCCCGGCACGACGACGCGACGCCCCGGCACGACTACACGGAACGAGACGACCTGTAGACCTAAGGAGGGGAGCCGCCATGATCACTACCCATGACCTGACCCCAGAGGTGACGCTCACCGGCAAGGCGGCGATGGCCGCAGCGCTCAGCGACTTCGAGCGGCGCTACCCGGCTTATGCCGGCACCGCCGTTCTGGACGACCTGCGGGCCAGCGACTACACCCGGCTGGACGCAACCAGCCACATCTATCTCGACTACACCGGCGGGGGCCTGTACGCCGACAGCCAGCTGGCCCGCCACCGGGACCTGCTGGCCGGGGCCGTGTTCGGCAACCCGCACTCCCAGAGCCTGCCCTCGCAGGAAGCCACCGCCCGGGTGGAGGCGACCCGGGCTCAGATCCTGGAGTTCTTCCGGGCTTCACCCGACGAGTACGAGGTCATCTTCACCCCGAACGCCACCGGCGCACTCCGGCTCGTAGGCGAGTCCTTCCCCTTCGGGCCGGGCGGCCGGTTCCTGCTGACCTTCGACAACCACAACTCGGTCAACGGGATCCGGCAGTTCGCCCGGGCCAGAGGCGCTTCGGTCACCTACGTACCCCTCGCCCCCGCCGACCTCCGCGTATCAGAGGAGGCGCTGGCCCGCCATCTCCAGGCCGCAGCGCCGGTTCGCCGTCGCCGTTTCGCCCGGCGGCGCTCCGGCTCCGCCGCCCGCAGCCTGTTCGCTTTCCCGGCCCAGTCCAACTTCTCGGGCGTCCAGCATCCCCTGGCCTGGATCGCCCAGGCCCAGGCGGCCGGGTACGACGTGCTGCTGGACGCCGCCGCTTTCACGCCGAACAACCGGCTGGACCTGTCCCGGTGGCACCCGGACTATGTGCCCCTGTCGTTTTACAAGATCTTCGGCTACCCGACCGGGATCGGGGCCCTGCTGGCGCGCAGGCCGGCGCTGGCCAAGCTACGCCGGCCGTGGTACGCCGGCGGCACGATCACCTTCTCCTCGGTGCGAGCCCAAGCAGCCCCCGGCGGGGGTTTCTACCTGACCCCGGGACCGGCCGGCTTCGAGGACGGGACCGTCGACTACCTGGGCATCCCGGCAGTCGGCATCGGCCTTGACCACATCAGCTCGGTGGGCATCGAGACCGTCCACACCAGGGTCATGTGCCTCACCAGCTGGCTGCTGGACGCACTCGGCGCCCTGCGCCACGGCAACAGGACGCCGGTCGTCCGCATCTACGGCCCGGCCGGCACCGACCGCCGCGGAGCGACGATCGCGATGAACTTCTTCGATCCCTCCGGCGTGCTCATCGACTCGGTGCGGGTCGAGCGCCGGGCCAACAGGGCGGGAATCTCCCTGCGCAGCGGCTGCCACTGCAACCCGGGCGTGCGCGAGGTCGCGCTCGGCTTCTCCGCCGGGGAGATGGCGGCCGCCTTCAAGGACAAGGACCGGCTGCGCTACCAGGAGTTCCTCCAAGTGATCGACGGGAAGACCACCGGGGCGGCGCGGGCCTCGATCGGCCTGGTCACCACCTTCGCCGATGTCTACCGGTTCTGGGAGTTCGCCCGGGGCTTCCGCGACGTCCCTTCTGACGCGGTGGGGGCCTGAGCTGCCCCGCCTGAGGTCCGTGCGCATAGGACTTGTGATGGGCACCAGGCAAGAGCCGGCAGCTCACCTGGGCGTGAGCGCAGGAGGCAAAGATCGGCGGCTACGAGGCCGCCGCCGAGGCGGCCGAGGCGATCGATGCCACCCATGCCGCGCTCGCCGAGCTGGTCGGCGGCCGCAGCGACGAGACCTGGGAACACAGCTACGTCAACATCCTGGGCCTGGGCGCGGCCGTCCGCCAGGCCCTTGACCTGGGCCTTGAGGTGATCGGGCAGCGCGCCGCCGCGCTGGGCGCCCGGCTGCGCGACCAGCTAGCCGACCTGCCCGGCGTCACCATCCACGACCTCGGCCAGAACCGCTGCGCCATTGTCACCGCCAAGATCAACGGGCTGCCGGCGGTGCAAGCGGCTGAGGCCCTCGCCCGCGCCGAGGTGAACGTCTCAACCACGGTGCCCGAGCACAACCCGCTGGACACCCGAGACTTCGGCGTGCACCCGCTGATCCGGTTCTCCCCGCACTTACTACAACACCGAGAGCGAAATCGACCGCACCACCGAGCTGGTCGCCGGCCTGGCCATGTGACAGACACCGCATCAGCCGGAAGTGTTCAGCGGACCCGGGACTCGGCACGTCGGCGGTCACCTTGCCGCGATGCCCGGGGCCACGACCCCTGCTGGGAGACGACAGAACGATCCTTCGGTGCGGTAGGGACAGCACCCCTGGCTGCGGCAAGATCAGCGCCACGGCGGGGATGTGCGCCTCGCGGGGCCCAATACCGATCACGCAGCGTGAGGCGAAGACAGACCTCGGCTCCCGGCCACCGCTTCCGGGCAAGTGCTGGCTGAGCCGACCCGCGCGGGCGACTGCGGGCAGGTCAGCGGGATTCTGTACGCGGCGGCCACGCGGCCTGCCTCACCCTGGGGTGCCGGGCACCGGGTTGACCTTCAGGACATCTGTGCCGCTTGATGTGAGAATGGGCAGATGATCGCGCGGGTCTGGCGTGGATGGTGGCCGCCGCCGTGGGCTGGCGGCGGCAGGTTCACCTGGGCGCGTGCCCGCCGCGCGTGGCACGGGCGGGTGACCGGTCAAGCGGATGGGCTGGGATCGCGGTGGGGTCAGGCGTGCTGAGGCGCCGGGCCTTGGCCGTCGTTCTGCCGGTGCTGGGTCGTCGTGCAAGAGCCGCACGGAGGGGCTGAATGAGGATCGTCGACGCGTGGATGCAGCACCCATCAGCGGCGTTCCTGCAGGACCCGATGTTCGACTCGCTGCGCCGCTGGTCGGGCGGCCAGCTCGGCGGCGGCGAGGTCCCCGTCGAGGCGACCGTGGCTGCGATGGACGCGGCGGGCGTGCAAACGGGCATGCTGTGCGCCTGGTGGGGGCCGCGCGGGCCGCTCATCAGCAACGACGAGGTTGCCGCGATCTGCGGTCGCCACCCTGGCCGGTTCGTCGGCGTCGCCGCGGTGGACCTCGCCCGCCCCATGAACGCCGTCCGGGAACTGCGCCGCTGCGTGCGCGACCTGGGCTTCCGGGCGCTGCGGGTTGTGCCCTGGCTGTGGAACCTGCCTCCCAGCCATCGCCGGTACTACCCGCTGTACGCCGAATGTGTGGAACTTGGGATCCCGTTTTGCCTGCAAGTCGGCCACACCGGCCCGCTGTGCCCGTCCGAACCCGGGCGGCCGATCCCCTACCTGGACACCGTCGCGCTGGAGTTCCCCGAGCTGGTCATCGTGGGTGGCCACATCGGCTACCCGTGGACCGCGGAGATGATCTCGCTGGCCACCAAGTACCCCAACGTCTATATCGACACCTCCGCCTACAAGGCCAGCCGCTACCCTCGTGAGCTGGTCGACTACCTGCGCGGCCACGGCTGCCGCAAGGTGCTGTTCGGCTCCAATCACCCAGCCTGGCCCGCCGCCGACTGCCTGGCCGGCCTTGCCAGCCTCGGCCTCGACGACGAAACGGCAGAATTGTTCCTGCACGGCAACGCCGAGCGGGTCTTCGGCATCGCCAGCGAGCCCAGCCCGGCGTGAAGCAGCCACCCGGCGAATAGCCAGGGCCCACCAGCCGTAGCCAGAGCGAACACAAGCAGAACACCCGTTCACGCGTGATACAGAAGAAACGACACCAGTGACCCAGATTGCCGCCCATCAGGCGGTTATTCGCGCTTGTCTTGGGTGCGATTGTTGGCCACAGAATGTGGTCATCAGCCAGCGCGGGCGGCTGCTTTTCCGCTTCTATCGGCTGAAGAAAGCCGCGGCCCGGCGGGCCATCTCATCGGCTGGGACGTCCTCGATGTGCTGGCTCATCATCCACTGCTGGCCGAACGGATCGCGAAGCCGGCCGCCCCGCTCGCCGTAGAATTGGTCCTCCAGTGGGTAGATCACTTCGGCCCCTGCGCTGACCGCGCGCTCCCACGCCGCGTCCACGTCCTCCGAGTACAGGGACATGACACAGGTAACCATCCCGCCCAGCCGCTTCGGGGAACTCACCGGCCCGTCCACGCCGTCTTCGGTGATCATTACCACCGAGTCCCCGATCTGCATCTCGGCGTGAATTAGCTCGCCCTTGGGCCCGGTGAACCGGTCAGTCACCTCTTCGGCCCCGAAGGCCCGGGCGTAGAAGGCGATCGCGCCAGCACCATCGCCCACCACTAGGCGCGGCGTGACAGTATGCAGGCGGTCAGGGACTGGGCTTACTGCGCCAGGCTGGGATGCCGTCATTGAACCTCCTCAGGGCAAAGGCGTTGAGCCACTCGTTCTCACCATAGTCATCGCCCTTGCCCGGCCAGCGCCAGGCCGGCTGTGGCTCGCCTAGGTTTCGCATGGGGTTGCCGCGGATGCCGCTTGGACCGGCCCGCTCTCGGCTGGCCGGTTTCCTCTACAGCCGCTCCGCGCTTGGCATTGGTCTGCCGGGCGGAAGACGTGATGTGACCGCGGTCGGCTACCGGGCGGCTCCGGCGACATAGGCTGCCACGATGTAGGTGGCGTGCCGGTCCAGCGAGGCCCGGGCCCGGTCATAACGCATCGTGGTCCTGGGGTCAGCGTGCGAGGCGGCATCCTGCATATCTCGCAGCGGCACGCCAGCGTCTAAACTGCCGTTATGAAAGCATGCCTGAGCGTGTGCGGCCGTACCGGCTTGGGTGATGCCAGCGCGCTGGGCCCACCCGGCGCACGATCCGCGCGGCGCCATGCCGGTCCAGGCGGTGTCCGTCGCTGCCAAGGAAGACCGGGCCCTCGTTACGCTCGCCCACCGCCAGGTCGATCGCCCGCGCCGTGCGCGGGGCGAGCGGGATGGTGACCACCTTGCCGCCCTTGCGGGTGATGGTCAGCGTCCGGTGGCCGCGTTCGGTGCCCAGCGCCTCGATGTTCGCGCCGGTGGCCTCCCCGCAACCCGTTCAGTGCGAGCAGGGAGATCAGCGCATGCTCGGCCGCCGCGCCGAGACCGGCGGCGACCAGCATCGCGCCGAGCTCATTGCGGTCCAAACCGGTGGCATGCGACTCATAGTCCAGCCGGGGACGGCGCACGTGCGCTGCCGGCGAGTGGTCGAGCAGGTCTTCCTCGACCGCGTACTTGTAGAAACCGGCGATGGTGCAGCGCCGCCGGGTGATGGTGGCCCGGGCCCGGCCCTTGCCTCCAGGTCACGGGCGAAGCGCTCGACGTCGGCGCGGCGGGCCTGGAACAACCGGAGATGGCGCAGCTGGCACCAGGCGGTGAACTGCCGCAGGTCCAAAGCGTAAGCTTCGCGGGTCAAGCCGGTATAACCGGCCAGGAACCCAGCTAGCGCCAGCCGCTCGAGGTTGCTGAACACCGGCTCGGCGACGGCGATCACGGTCGACGCGGATGTGGTAGTGGTCATCGGGCACCTCCCGGATCCTGCTGAGACCCGGGAAGGCTGGGCCAGCTGCGGGGCCCCAGCGACGATGATTTGACCTCACCGTCGATCCACCCGGCTGATCACGCAAGGTCACCCCGGTTTTCGTGTCCGTCGTCCCGTAGCGCCGAATATTTGTGGCTCGATTATTGCGGCCGCCGGTTGGGGAGGCGCACAGATGACCCGGGTTCGGGGCGCAGGTGCCAGGCGGTCAAGCGCCTTGTGGCTTGCGGCATCGCCGTGCGCTCCGCTGGTCGGCGGCCGTGACGAGCGATCAGGTCTTGATGGCCCGGTCTGGGCGGGTGCGGCGAGCCGGTTAACCCCCGGGTAGCAATCCGGGGCACCGGGTGGCTGGCGTCCGGCTCGATCGTGGGCAGGTAAATGGCGAAGCGAAGAAGCCGGCGGCCGAGACGGCGGCGAGCGGAGGTGGCAGGCGGGAGCGACAGGCGCGGTCTGGGAGAAATCCGGCGGGCCCAGCGTTCGGTACGATCCAGCTGAGGTGCCGTCTTTGGGAGGCTTTGACGATGAGGGCAGCGGTAATCGATTCACCGGAGAGGGGCCCGCGGTTCGCCGACTTCGCCGAGCCGGTCGTCGCCGATGGGGAAACCCTGATCGAGATCACCGCCGCCGGGCTTCACCCGATTGTGCGGATGCTGGCCAGCGGCGAGCACTATGGCAGCCACGGCACGCTGCCGATGATCCCCGGTATTGACGGCACGGGCCGCTCCCCGGACGGCACCCGCGTTTATTTCGGTGGCGTCCGCCCCCCTTACGGCCCCATGGCCCAGCGCGCCGCGGCCCCATTCGTGCTGCCGCTGCCCGACTGCCTGGACGAGGTGACGGCCGCGGCCATCGTCAACCCGGGAAATGGCGCCTGGCTGGCGCTGACCCGACGGGCCGCGCTGCAGCCCGGCGAAACTGTGCTGGTGCTGGGTGCCACCGGCGTGTCTGGCCGTATCGCCGTGGCGCTTGCATCGCGGATGGGCGCCGGCCGGGTGATCGCCGCAGGCCGCAATCGGGCCATCTTGGACCAGCTCGGCGCGACCGCCACGGTCGCGCTCGGCGGCCCCGACGACGCGGCCGCCCTCGCCGACGCGGCCGGCCAGGACGGAATACAGGTCATCATCGACTACCTCTGGGGCCACCCCACCGAGGCGGCCATCGCTGCCATCACCCGGCGTGGCATTGCCCATGCCGCGCCGCGGGTCCGCCTGGTGGAGGTCGGACAGATGGCCGCCCCCACCATCTCCCTGCCCGCTGACGTCCTGCGCAGCTCTGGCCTGGAAATCCTCGGAAGCGGCCCGGGCACCATCCCCCTCGCTGAGATCATCAGCGCGATTCCCCAGTTCATGGCCATCGCAGCCACCAGCGACCTACCGATCGACCTCGACGAGGCGCCCCTCGCTGAGGTGGAGTCGGCCTGGCAGCGCAGCACCGGCGGCCGGCGGACCGTCCTGCGGCCCTGACCACGAGCCGGCCTGTGGCGTGCAGAACGGCCGCACCTGGACGGCGCTCATCTTGATCAGATTTCAGCCGGAGACCACCCAGATCGGCGGCAATGCGCGCGTCTGCGGCAGAATGGCGAATACGGGTGTAACCCGATGCGGAGGTCGCACTACGGCGCCTGGCCGGGGAAGTCACTGCCTGTCCGTGCCGGGCTCGTCGTCGCTCGAGCAAGGAAACCGGTGGGTGTCGGCGCGTGATGGTTCGCCCTGGTCTTGAGTTCGCGGCCGGTGCCGGGCGGGTGGCGCTTGCACTGAGCGCCCGGGGACCGCGGTGCGCGGCCTTGAGCTGTCGCCGCACATGGCAAAGCGGATGCGCGGCAAGCCCGAAGCTGGCCGGGAGCTAACCTCGTGCGCAGTGATCGTGGCACATCTTCGAGCGCCAGGGTTAGGGAGCATGACGACGATTGGGCTGATAGGCGCAGGGATGATCGGCGGTACGGTCGCGCGGCTGGCCGTTGCCGCCGGATACGACGTGGTGGTGAGCAACTCGCGCGGACCGCAGACCCTCACCGGACTGGTCGGTGAGCTGGGGTCACACGCCCGGGCCGCCACCCCGGCAGAAGCGGCCAGGGCGAGTGACCTGGCTGTTGCGGCCGTCCCGTTGAAGGCCTGCCGGAGTGTGCCCACGGGGCCGCTGGCGGGGAAGGCCGTCATCGACACCGGCAACTACTACCCGTCCCGTGACGGGCAGTTCCCGGAGCTGGACAACGGCTCCACCAGCAGCAGCGAACTGTTCCAGCAGCACCTTCCGGGGGCCAAGGTCGTCAAGTGCTTCAACAACATCTTCTTCAAGCACCTCCAGGCGCTGGCCCGCCCGTCTGGTTCTGCGGAACGCACGGCGCTGCCGATCGCGGGTGACGACGCGCAGGCGAAGGCGGCAGTGGTGGCGTTCCTGGACGCGATCGGCTACGACGCGGTCGATGCCGGCCCGCTCGCCGAAGGCAGGCGCTTTCAGCCCGGCACGCCGCTGTACGGCACGGTCTACGCCGGTGGCGACGCGGACTTCGCCGCCTCGCCCGGCGTGCCTGCGGATGCTGATGTGATCCGCCGCTTGCTGGCAGCCGCCGGCGGTTAATCAGATCGGCCGGGCCTGCGCGCGACGGCCAGCCGGCACCAAGACAGCCGCCGCCACGCACAGCGGCGGTTCACGCATGTCATGCGCGCCGACGGGGGCTGTAACCGGGCGTGGGGGGCCCTCTGGTGTGCTGACGAAGAACGTTCGCTGAGTTGCTGGCACGCCGGCCGGGCTTACGCCGGGGTTGGTCTGGATTTGTCTCACTGCCGGTAGCGCTCGCATTGCTGGTGGCATGGTGGCCGGCCGCCGGAGGGGCTGAACGAGTCCCGGTTCCTCGACTGCCTCGCGGCCGGCTTCGCCCGCCTGCGGGCAGTCGTGGCGGCCGACCTTAGCGCGGCGGTGCCGAGCTGTCCCGGCTGGAGCGTCGCCGACCTGACCCGCCATGTCGGTGAGGTCTACGCTGGCCATGCGCGAGGGGCGCCGAGCCCGCCGTGGCCGCCGAAGGAGCTCGCGGACGAGGAGCCGCTCGCGCTGCTCGACCGGGCCTAACGCCGGGCTGCTTGGCGAGTTCGCCGTCGGCAAGCCGGCCGATCCGGCCGGCTCCTGGTACTCCCCGGACCAGACTGTCGGCTTCTGGATCCGGCGGATGGCGCAGGAGACGGTCATCCACCGCATCGACGCCGAGCTCGGCACCGGGCAGCCGGTCGCGCCGGTCCCGTCCGACCTCGCCATCGACGGCATCGACGAGCTGCTCAAGGTCTTCGTGGCCTACAGCGTCGCCGAGTGGAGCGGCTACTTCACCGTCATCCTGGCCGGCTCACCGGGCCGGACCTACACGGTGCGGACCGACGGCGCGGCGTGGCGGGTGCGGACCGGCCCGGGGCTGTTCGCTGTGCGGGGTTGAAGAACTCCGGCACCGGCAGGGCGCCGGCGAACATGCTGGTGAACTCGTCCATGGCCTTCTGGTTGCCGGCATCGCGCCCAGCAGTTGCTGCATCTGCGGCGGCGGGGCGTTCGCGGGCATGCGCGCGGCGGCCTGGAGGTCAGCGAATACGCCCACGTGGTCATCGGCGCCGACGGCCGCGCGCCGCGACCTCGCCATTGCCCGCGTCGGCCCCGTCCCGGCTGGTCCAGCAATAGCGCGCGAGTCGCTCCCAGCGCACCGCGACAACCGACGGATCTTCATCCTCTTCGAGACTGTCCTTCACGAGCGCCGCTGGCCTGTGACTTCTTCGAGACGGTCATCCTGTCCGGCGCGCGGCTGCACGTGCTCGCGGTGATCGAGCACGCCAGCCGGAGAATCAGGATTCTGGGCGCCACCGCCCACCCGACGGCGTCCTTGGCAGCACAGGCTGCCAAGAACCTTGTGATGGACCTGGACGATGCCGACTGCCGGGCACGATTCCTGATCAGAGACCGGGACGGGAATTCCCCGATCTGTTCGACGCCATCCTCGCTGACGCGGGCATCGACGTTGTACTCAGCGGGGTCCGGATGCCGAGGATGAACTCGATCATGGAGCGGTGGGTGCAGACCTGCCAGCGCGAGCTATTGAACCGCACGTTGATCTGGAACCAGTCCCACCTTCTGCACGCCCTACGGGAGTTCGAGCACTTCTACAACGGGCACCGGCCGCATCAGGGCATCGCGAACGCCCGACCGCTCCAACCACTGCCCGTGCCGCTCGTGGTTCCTGACCAAATCGCCAGCCTTGATATACGACGCGACCGACTCGGTGGGGTGCTTCATGAGTACCATCATGCGGCATGAGCTGCACGGATGAGGTTTTCGGCAGGGGCAGCGTTCGACCTGCTCGGCTCACCCGTCCCGGTCAGGCTCACGTAGCCAGAAGCAAAACCCCGGCACCACGACGTTTCCGCAGGTAAACCTAAGGATCGACGCTGGGAATACGGCTTAAGTTCGGCTTAACCGGACAGGCCGCGTTCACCCTCGGACACGTCCAGCACCGTGGCCGCCCGCAGAGCGGTGCATAGGGGCTTGCTGCCGCTCTGGCCGTATGCGGAACGAGCTAGTCGCCTGCGTCCCCGCACGCCTCGCTGTAGGGGTTCTCGCCCAGGACCGGGCGCAGCCGGTCGCTATGCATGGCGGCCCGCGCGCCGAACTACTTCCGTTGCACGAAGGGAGGCGATGGGGGGCGCGCATTGCCCGACCATCGTGGCGCTAAGTCACGCTGGTTCCCAGCGCCAACCGTCGTTGTTTTCACAGATGATCGATTCGCCGTCTGCGGTCCGTCCGGTCGCCCCATGATCTGACTTGCGGCAGAATTCACCGGGTTGATAGCAGTTCCCCCCGTTGGTGTGGGGGTAGCAACTGCCCGCTCCGGCCGATTGTGGCGGCGCGCTTGTGGCGGGTGGTGGCGGCGCGGTCGTGGGCGGCGTGGGCGGCGTGATAGTTGTGGCAACCGCTGGCGGTGGGGCTGTGGGCGTCGATGACGGTAACAGTGTTGTTTGGGTCGTGCTCGCTGTATCAATTGGCGTTGGGGTTCCTGTGGAGCCGCAGGCTGCTAACCCTATCGATAGCCCCATGACCGTGATAGCGAGCATGCAAGATCGAATCAGAGACATCGTGCCCCCTGGTCCTAGCGCTACCGGCAGACGTGTCACCTGCGGACACAGCGAACGCATATCTCAGGGTATGTATATACGTCCCTTCACCGAAAGATGTTTGTCCCATTTTCCCTATCTTCCCACAACGGACATCCGAGCGAAGGTCACTCGGCTGCTGACGGTCGCGGGGCTGCCGTGCCGCTGCGCGATGCGTTCATCCCAGCCGTGACGACGCCCTCCGAAAGCGGTCATTTCCGGGGCATAGTGACGATTGGTTAGGTGCGTGGCCAGCAGGGCCTTTTCGTTGCCCTTTTGCGGGACGCTTGCGCTGGCAGGGCTGCTACTTGCATCTCGAGGAACGGAGTCATACCGGCGCCAGCTCGACGTCGTAAGCGAAGTCGTCGTGCACCTGCCACCCGCCCGGCCGGCTGCCGAATGCGTCCTTGGCCTCGATGTGCGACACCGTCATCCGGCCGCCTACTATGCCGCGCAGCGGCCCTTTGATGAACGCCCGGCAAGAGCGTCGTTGACCCGCCAGGAGCGGTCGCGTGACGTTCGGCCAGCCGGTACCGATGTCGTGGAGCCAGCCGCACTCACGGTGGAAGGTGACTGACCCGCTCGGGTACCCACGACGGGATAGGTGCGCCTGGGGGTTGCCAACCATGGCCGCGGCGGGTACTTCGGCAGTCGGCGGTGTTCCATGCACTACATTTCGGCAAGCGCGAGATGGCCGAGCAGGCCGCCGCGGGACCTTTCCCAGATGACCGGGAGCAGGCTGGCGGCCAGGCGGGCGCCGTCGAACGTGACAAGGTCAGCGGCTACGGCGTGCTCGACGAAGGCTGCGATCTGGCTCAGGTCGCCCACCGCGAAAGTGCGGTGGAATGTGCCGGGCGTCGCAGCTCGATCTTCAGGACGCCGACGGCGCTATAGTGACGCCATGTCCGCTGGTCCGCCAGGCCCGCGCGGACCGGTCACGTCGGTCGCCGAAGCGATAACACGCATGGAGGTGATCGATGCGGTGACTCCCGTAGGTGATGGCCTGGCCTGTTTCAACCGCATGTACCTTCAGGTGACCCGGGAGGTGGACAACGAACTGGGCCAGGGGTTCTACGCCGATCGCGTTTTCATGACCGAGCTCGACGTGATATTCGCCAACCTCTACTTCGACGCCGTCGACGCCGCAGGCAAGCCGGCGACGGTGCCGCTGGCATGGCGCCCCCTCATCGACCAGCGTGCCGCAACAGGGATCGAGCCGATCCAGTTCGCCCTAGCCGGCATGAACGCCCATATCAACCATGACCTGCCGCTGGCAGTCGTCAGCACGTGCGCCGATCTGGCTACCTCACCGGCGGCGGGCACGCATCTGGCCGACTACCAGAAGGCGGACCGGCTGCTGGACGCGGCGGAGCAGTCCGTCCGGCAGTCTTTCGAGTCCGGGCCCGAGCTTGCCGTGGATCGCCACCTGCAGGCGGTCGACAACCTCGTCGCCAACTGGACCATCAACTCCGCCCGCGACCTCGCCTGGAAGAACTCCCTTCTGCTGTGGGAGTTGCGCGATGATCCGGTCGCGCGCGAGCTCTTCCTTGACAGCCTGGCTGCTGCGACGGCGGTCGCAAGCCGCTTGCTTCTCGTGGTGGTGTGAGAGCTCCGAATAACGTCGGCGGATCACTTATTCATCGTCGGCTCGACGGTGTCCTGGACGGTCGCTCGGGCACGCTCAGGATGGATTTCGGCCATTCCCGGCCCCGATACCGTCGGCGGACGATCGTGGGGTCGGTTTTCGCGCCGATGGACCTGATAAGTGACCTTCGGCACTAGTTGGGGTCAACCCAAGAAGCTCACGCTCTGGTTGTGTCCGAGGCTCGTGAGGCGCTGGCAGCGGCTACGCGTAGTCGGCGGGCCTGGCTGCCGCCGCGGTGGTTCGTTCTGCTGTTCTGGCACGGCCATCGCGCGCTGCTGCGCGTGACGCGCGGCCGGTTGGGTTTGTGGCGGCCGAAGCCCGACGGCTGGGGGGCGCTGCGGCTCACCACGACGGGCCGACGCACCGGGCGGCCGCGACAGGTCGTCGTCGGCTACTTCGAGGACGGTCGCAACCTGATCACGATGGCGATGAACGGGTGGGGTGTGGCCGAACCCGCGTGGTGGCTGAATCTGCAGGCTCATCCCGACGCCACCGCCCAGACCCGCGACGGAGCACGACAAGTCCGTGCGCGTCGTGCACAGGGAGACGAGCGCGAGCGGCTGTGGTCCCGCTGGGCCGAGATCGACAAGAACCTCGACGCCTACGCCGCGCTGCGGCCAACGGAAACCGCCGTGGTCGTACTCGAGCCACGAGACACTGCCGGCCCAGCAGTCGAACCCGTGCAGGCCGAGCGCGCCGCGGCTTGGTCAGAAGGAGGCGCGCAATGAGATCACGCGACGTCCGGGCCACGAGCGCAGGGCTGTTGTTCTCGCAGCGACGGCCACGAGTCTCATGGCCACTGCATTCCTGGGCTCTCTCCTCGAAGGGTCCGACTTCCTGGCCACTAATGGCTCTCCATCAGAACCGTCTGCTGGCGGCGGCGCGGTTCCAGCTCCTCCCTGCCTTCACGAGCGCGGCCCTCGCGGTCACGCTTAGAGGCAATCACGCAGAGTGACCTCGATGATGTGGCGGCCGAGCTCAATGACCGCCCCCGGCAAACCCTGGGATGGAAGACACCATGTCAGGCACTGGATGAGGCATTGCGATGACCCTCTGAGACCAAGCCTGGAGTACAGGTTCGATGTCGCCGGCGTCGTGGCCTGCTCACTGACCCTGATCGTTACCCGCGCGCTGCTGGCAGCAGGCGGAAGACCCGAAAGGGGATGAGCCGGGTGGCGATCGTCGCCCGGGTCGTGGCGGGGGTGCTGCTGCTGGCCCACGGCCTGGTTCACCTGCTTTACCTCGCACCGGACGTGCCGGAGTTCTCCATCGGCCGGTCGTGGCTGCTCCCGGAGCCTGCTCGCCGGCCGGTGGCGCTGATGCTGATGGCGGCCACCGCGGCTGGGTTCGCGCTGGTGGCGCTGGCGGTGTGGGGTGTCCCGGGGCTCTCCGCCGCCTGGCCGACCCTCACCATTGTGGCCTGCCTGCTGTCGATGGCCCTGCTCGCCGTGTTCTGGGACGCCGTGCTGGTGATCGGGATCGTGATCGACGTCGCCCTGGTGGTGATCGCGGTGATACGCCCAGAGTGGGCGGATCGGCTCGTTGGCTAAGGAGGAGGACGGGTTCCATGAGCGAGGTGTCGGTCGACCGGCCTACCGGGTCCATGCCGGCCTACCAGGCCATGCCCACGGGCGACCCGCCCTGGCCAGGGGTGGTGGTGATCCATGACGCCCTGGGCATGACCACCGACCTGCGCCGGCAGGCGGACTGGCTCGCCGCGGCCGGCTACCTCGCCCTCGCTCCCGACCTGTGCTACTGGGGCCCCCGGATGCGGTGCCTGTTCGCCACGATGCGGTCCGCCGCAAGCCGCCAGGGACAGGCGTTCGATGACCTCGAAGCCGCCCGTAGCTGGCTTGCCCACCGCGGCGACTGCACCGGCCGGATCGGCGTCATCGGCTTCTGCGTGGGGGGCGGCCTCGCGCTGCTCCTGGCGCCGATACCCGGTTACGGGGCATCCAGCGTCAACTACGGCGGCCCCCCAGCGGGGCCATGACCCTGCTCGCAGACGCCTGCCCGATCATCGCCAGTTACGGCGCCAGGGACCGCTCGCTCGCCAAAGCCCCCACCCAGCTGGAGCACATCCTGACCGCCGGTCGGGTGATTCACGACATCCGGGTCTACCCCGGCGCCAGACACGGCTTCCTCAACGACCATGCCCCCGGCGAGGCACCCCTCTGGTCGCAGGCAAATTCGCCCACACCGGCTATACCAACCCTCAGCAGCCGACGCCCGCCAGCGCATCGTGACCGTCTTCAACACCCACCTCCGGCCAGCGCCCTGAGTTCCCGCACCCCCAGCACCGCCCTCAAGACCCGGCAGAACAGCACTCAAACAGAGCACTCGGCAGCACCTGCATGAGCGCAGAACCAGCCCTCGGCGCGTCCCGACCATCGCGGGAGGCTCACCGGAGGCAGTCGCGCTCCGTGATGGGGAGCCATCCGCGTCGGGGTGCGCACCGGATCCGCCTAATAGCCCAAGCTAGCGTCCCGGGTGCGGTTGCTGCAGGCCGGGGACACGAACAAGAACGACCCCAATGACGCCCTGTCGGTAGCGGTCGCGGCGCTGCGGTCCAGGGCCTGCCGGCCGGTCGCCGCGGATGACTACCGGGCGGTGCTGAAGGTGTGGTCCAAGCGCCACCGCGACCTGGCCCGGGCCCGCAACCAGGTCGCCTGCCGGCTGCACGCCGTGCTCTGCGACCTGGTCCCCGGAGGCCACCCGAAGGAGCTATCCGCAGCTCAGGCTGCCAGGATCCTGGAACAGGCCTCGCCGTCCGGTGCCGTCGCGCTGGCCCGCGCCGAGCTCGCTGCGGAGTTCCTGGCCGACCTGCGCCACCTTGATGCCCAGCTGCGCGATACCAGGAAGAAACTGGCCACCGCCGTCCGGGCCTCACGCACCACCCTCACGCAGGTCTTCGGTGTCGGCCCCGTGATCGCCGGGACCATCGCGGGCGACGCCGGCGACGTTGCCCGGTTCTTAGAATGAGAAATAAAATAGAGAGAGAGGGTGATATGCGCGGACATCGATTCGATGCCGATCAAGACATGGGCCATTCAGATCTGGGCGTCCGCGAGCTAGTCGGGACATAGCGAGGTTCTGCCACCGGCATGGAGTCTCTCCGCGAACGCGCGCTGTTGCGGCGTGCTGAGCGGCGGCGCTGGTCAGATGAACCCAGCGAGCCGGTACAGGACCGTGGAGCAGGCGACGGCGACGTTCAGGCTGGCACCGGTGCCTATCATCGGGATCTCCACGGCCATGTCCAGCAGGTCGATGGCCTTGGGCAGGATGCCCGTCTGCTCGTGCCCGAGGACAGTGATGGTGCGCTGGCGGGCGCCGGGTAGGTTGGCCGCCCGGTTGCGCGGCCACCCTATGCGCCTGTGTGCCTTCCTTCCCAGGTGGCGGTGCAGATCCCGGCGTGGCACCAGATCAGCGCGCGTTCCCCGACGTGAGCCGGGGTGGTGCGCGGGACCAGGCAGAGCCGCCCGAATCTTGTGTGCATCCGGGTCTGGAAGCAGACCCACTGGATGCGGTGGTGGGACAGGGTGCACTGCCGTCATGTCGTCAAAGGCTTTCCGCTGCACGCACGTCCAGCCGGCTTGGATGTTCGTGCCGCGTGCGGACGGTCACTTTGTCGCGGGCAGTCGGTACTGGTGGAATTGGCTGCTGCGCGTTGGACCTATCTGCGGTCTCGCTGGGACCTTTGGCCCTGCATGCGTGGGTGGAGTGGCCCTCACGATGAAATTGCCGCCCTGTGCGAAGGGGGGCGCGTGATCGTGTTTCTGCCACCAGTTCTGCCCGGAGGGCCGCCGTACCGTTCTGGTGAGGATCCGGAGCGGGAAAAGCGCGTGCACGAGCTCAACCAGGGCTACGAAGGGTCGCCCTGGCTGACCCTGCTGGTCAATTTCAGCGGCTTTCTTGCGGTCTTCCTCGGGTCGTTCGTCGCGGTGATTCTGCTGATCAGCCTGGGCCGCGGCGGCTGGGCGTGGGTGCCGTACGCGCTGATCCTGGCCGTGCTGGCCGGCGCCCACTTGGGCTCGCGGGTGCTGCGGCGCTACCGGCGGCGGGGCGTCGGCGAGGGTCGGGCAGCGCCGCCGGTGCTGGCGGGCCGGCCCGGGTGGCTGCGGCGCCGTCGGCTGCCGCTGCTCGCGCTGGCCGTGGCCGCCGCCACCGGCGCCGGCCTGCTGGTGGCCGCACCCTGGCAGCGCCCGGGTCCCGCCCCACCGTCGGTGGAGCGGGCGCTTGCCGCCGTGCTCGACGCGGGTGCGCCGGGCCTGGTCGCGCAGGTGCAGGATGCCGCCCGCTCATGGACCGGGGCGAAAGGGCTCGCCAACCTGGACCGGCAGGCACCGATGCGGCCCGCGAACCGGTTCCGCATCGCCAGTATCACCAAGACCTACATCGCCGCCGTGACGCTGCAGCTGGCCGCCGAGGGCCGGCTCGGCCTGGACGACCCGGTCGCGGCTCACCTGCCCGGCCTGCTCCGCGACGGCGCCCGGATCACGGTGCGGCAACTGCTCAACCACACCAGCGGCCTTGCGGATGACGCGGACCTGCCGGCCGTCCAGCAGGCCGGGGCCTCCGGCGCCATCCCGCCCCGCGAGCAGGTCCGCCTCGCCGATGCGGCGCCTCGCAGCTTCGCCCCCGGCGTCGGGTGGCACTACACCAACACCGGCTACCACGTGCTCGGCCTGCTGATCGAACGCCTCACCGGCCACGACCTCGGCCAGGTCCTCGCGGCCCGGCTGTTCGGGCCGCTGCACCTGGCCGCCACATCGTTCGAGCCGCAACCGGGTATCCCCGCGGGCATCGCCAATGGCTACTGGGCCGGGTGGGGGCGGCCCGTGGTCGACGCCACCAACAGTGTCGGCGGCGGCGCCTGGGCCGCCGGGGCGATCGTGTCCACCGCGGGCGACGTCGCCCGCTTCTACGCAGCCCTGCTGTCCGGCCGGGTGCTGCCCGCCGGCCTGGTCGATCAGATGCGCACCACCGTCACGCCCACCGAACCCGGGTACGGCGACGGCTACGGCCTGGGCCTCATGAGGTTCGATCTGCCCTGCGGCCCGGCCTGGGGCCATGGCGGCAACCTGGGCAGCTACACCGCGATGGCGATCGCGGCTCCGGACGGGCACCTGGTCGCCGTCGTCCTCGTCAACGGGTTCACCACCGGGCCGTCCGACGACAATGGGCGCGTGTTCGCCGCGATGGCACAAGCCGCCGCAGCCGCCTACTGCCAGAGCTAACTCCAATGCCGGGTAGTTAAGGGCCGGGCGTGGCGATCAAGCAGTGGTCTCGGCGTGTCGCGGATTGAGTTGTCGTCTCGGGGCCGTTGACGGCGACGGTCAGGGCGGTTACCGGGGTGCTGCGCGCGGGCCGGTGCGGGTCGGCCTTGTTCCAGCGCGATAGCGGGGATTTGACTTTGCGGGTGCTGACCCGGGGGCGGCGGGGCGGGAGCAGGCCGTCCAGGACGGCGCGGCCGATGCGGCCGGTGAGGCTGGCGTCGGCGGTGACCACGCCAGCGGCTTGGGTCAGGGTCTGCCTGGCGGCTTCCAGGGCGATGGTGAAGCTGGCCCGGTCGGGGTCGGTGCCGGGGACCGATTCGGCGGCGGTGGCCATGGCCCGGCGCAGCGCCTGGTAGAGGGCCAGCAGCGCCCACATCTGCTGTTCCAGGCCGGCTGGGTCTTCTGAGCGCAGCACCCGGCCGGCCAGCAGGGTGTGCCGCAGGGCCAGGTAGGCGACCTCGTGTTCCCCAGCGCTCGTGGTAAAGGCGGATCAGCGCGGCGGCCGGGTAGCGGCGGTGGTCGAGCCAGGGTGGTGGCCAGCCGGTAGCTGCCGGTGTAGGTGGTGCCGTCGGCGCAGGCGACGGTGACGTGCGCTTCGATGATCCGCACGGTCAGCTCGCCGATCCGGGACAGGAACGAGCCATCATCCAGCCGGGCCAGCACCGGCAGCCGGCGGCTGGAGCGCAGCCGGACCAGGAACTGGGCGCGGGTGGCGGCGACCTCGGCCAGGAACGTGGCGGCGTCGAAGCCCCGGTCGGCCAGCACCAGCATGTCCGGCCGCAGCAGGTGCAGCAGCTGGCGGGCGTAATCGGCCTCGCCGGTGGCGGGCGGCCCGAACACCGCGCCGAGCAGCGCCCGGGTGCCGGTCTCCACCAAGGTCATCAGCTCCACCGCCGGGTAGCCGGTGACCCCGAGCGCGGCTTTCATCTTCCCCAGCCAGCCGCGGTTACGCCCGGTGTCGGGCACCTTGATGGAGGTGCAGCCGTCGAAGGCCACCGTCCGGTACCGGCCGAACCGCACCCCCGGGGTGCGCGGCTGCGCCACCGGCCCGGCCAGCACCTCAAACAACTACACCAGCGCACCGGCCTCACCCGAGCCACGCGACCCAAGCGACATACGCCATCAGCCTTCGCGGGCACAATCCGCGCCCGCTACTGCGCCCCTGTCCATCGGGGAGCCCGACCACGTGCACAGGCTGCGGCTGATCGCCGCCGAGACCGCCGACCCGGAAAAAGAAAAGCCGCCCGCCCGGCGGCACCCTGTTCCGGAACGCGGTGATCCAGCGGGTGTTCCTGCGCTACTACGCGGATCGGCAGCGCCTGATGAACGTCTACATCGCCAACGTGCCCGGCCCGCCGGTCCCGCTCTACGTGGCGGGAGCGCCCTTGGTCGAGGCGTTCCCCGGGGTGCCGATCCTGGGAAACGTCCTGCTGGGCATCGGCGCGCTCTCCTACGACGGGCAATTCAACATCACCGTGGTCGCCGACCGGGACGGCTGCCCCGACGCCGAGGTCTTCACCGCCGGACTACGCGCCACGCTGGACCACTTGGCGCAGGCAGCGTCCGTGCCTTCCCAAGAACCGCGCCCGCGTGCACCGGAGATGAGGCCATGCGACTGCTTACGGCACACCCTTGGCTCGGGACCCGGCCAACAGGAGGGGGCTGGTAAGTGAGCGCGATGGCCATCTGCCGCCAAGACATGCGCCGGGCGTGGGACCGGATCAACTCATTCCCCACGCACAGGCTCCAGACCCGGTTCGGGATCACCGAGTACGCCGATCAGGGTCAGGCGTGCCGCTGACGGGCGCGGATCTGGGTGATCGTGCGGCGCGCCCACCGGCACGGTTGCCCGGCACCCGGTTGTAGCCGAAGAGCAGATGGCAGCTTCGCCTTTCTCCCGGGTTGGCGTCGGCGGAGCCGCGTGCCGCGTTCTTTCGCTGGGGTGAGCTGAGTCGTTTGGTGACTTACGGCCCTGGTACTGCCCGGCGGCTCGGCAGGAGCGTGAAGCCGTGACGTGCTGGAGCGGCCACGGGGTGACGTCGTGATCGGACAGCTCAGCGTGCCCGCTCTGCTCATCCACGTCCGGGATGATCCCCTCGCGGCTTACGGTCATGCCGTCCGAACCAGCCGGCGCATTCCCGGCACCCGCCTTGTCACCATTCCCATCGGCGGGCGCCTGTTCCTTGGTCAGCAACGACGCATCCGCGTCGAAGCCAGCTACTTGATCCACTCCCCACGCGTGGCCTGCTTCAGGACCTGCGGGAGGGTGAAGCCATGGCAGCCAGCACTCGGCGGCGGCAAGGCGGCCTCCACATCGCCCCTGACCAACTCGGCGCGGACCTGGCGGGAGCGGTGCTGTTCGGGCTCGGCGCTCGTGAGGCACGGCAGCTGGCCCGCGGCGACATCGCAGCCGCTAGAGGCAGTGCCCGGCAGGTAGGACTGACGCGTATCGCGTTTGGCCTGGCAATGCTCCTGCGGCCCACGCTGCTGGTCACAGCGCTGGGGATCGGGGATGCTGCCGGGCCATCCGCGCGATGGCTGCCAAGGCTTCTCGCGGTCCGCGAGATCGCTCTCGGCATGGGACTGGCCGCCAGCTCACGAGGTGACGGAAATCCCTACGCGGGGCTCATCACGCTGTCGCTGATAGACGCAGGCGAGGCAGTGATCCTCCTGCTGGCCTTGAACAGTCACGAAATGGCGCGCGGCAGGGGCTGGGCGTTCATCGCCGCAGACGCCGGCAGCGCACTCGCCGGTGCCGGCGCCATGACGCAACTGCACAAGACGCACGTACGGGCAGACAAGCTCCGCTGATGACAACACGCCGACTCGCCGCCAAGTCCCGCATTTGACCCGTGCTTCGAGGGAGGCATGGAGAGGGTGCATCGACGGAGAATCTGATTGCCGCACCGGCGGGGCAGGTGTTCGACATGGCCGCAGACGGGCGCAACGAGCCGCGGTACAACCCGCGGATCGTTCGCGCGGAGCAGATCACCGACCTGCACCTCGTGACGGAGGCAAGCTGATAGCCCGTTACCGGAGCACGGTGGCTGCCTGGCCGGTGGCTTCAGCTCGCTGGCGGACACCTAGGAGCTGACGGCGGCCCATGATGAAATGAGCCGGCTCGAGCAGCAGATTCGCGAATGCCGCCCATTTGGCAGCCGGCCGGTAGCTGACCCGCATCCGGGTCAGCAGCCGCGTCGTGCTCGCGTCAATGGGTTCGAGCACGAACGCCCAGCTCCACGCCATGTAGTCCGCGCCCCAGGGGCCTGCCGGGTCGATCGCCTTACTGGCCGAGGTGACCTGCCACAGCACCAAGGCGCGTGACGGGTCGACAACGGCCACCGTCATCGGCGTGCCCGGCGCAAATGGCAGGCAGTCACCGGCCACCGGAGCCGCCATCTCCGGATTGAGCCGGCTGATCTTGCGGGCGCCGAAGCGTCGCTCCAGAACGTCGTAGCTGTAGAAGCCCGCCCGCCCGCCGTAACCCATCTGCGCCAGCCACGGCCAGATCCGCTCCGCCGGGGCGCGGACAGTGATGGCGTGGGTGGAGTCCAGCTTGGATACGGGGATGAGGTCATCACCGGGCAGCGAGCGAGTGATCTCCGCATCACTGGCACCCCAATGCTGATGGTAGCGGCGGGTCGCCACCAGCACGGTCAGGTAGCCGCCCGCAACCGCGAGGGCCACCTGGCCGGCCTGCCGTGCCTTCACCGCGCACCTCCCTCCGGTTCCTGTCAGGCGCTGGCCAGATCCTTCGAGGGCCAGCCGACAGCCAGCACCGCCACGATGATGCCGATATTGACCGCTACGCCAGCAGAATGCCGTCTGCAGGCTGGTGGCAGCCGGATCGGGCGCTGGTCTGCTTTGCCGGTTATACCCAGCTCAGTGCCGCTGATAGACGCAGGCGAAGCGATGGTCATCCTGCTCGGCCGGCACAGTCACGACGTTGCGCGCGATGCGCCAGCGCTGCGGGATGCCTGAGCGACCATCACCGGACGCCCTGGGGCTTCTTCAACGGAAGTTCCGGTCATGCCCCGACCGTGCGGGGACGCGCGACCATGCCACTCCGGGTGCGTGCGCCGGACGTGCCCATTCCAGCGAGACCATGGTGCTCCACCACGCGCCTGGCCTTACCACCCACTGGTAGGGGCACCGGGCAGGCGGAAGCCCGCACCGACGTTCGGGCAGATGCTCATGCAGCATGGTGGCACCTACCGCTCGATAGCGCGCAAACCCGCCGCTACGCGCGGCCTGCTAGTCCGTACAGCACCGGCGGCGTCGGTCAGCTACGGGCTGTTCCTCCACCAGGACCCTCCCCAGCCAAGACAACCATGCGGGCGGCCTTGGCTTGCGGGAGGTGCTTCGCGCCGTCTCGGCCCGGTGTATACCGCGATTGTGTTCGAGGGTGACTTTGGGCTCTGGCCTGGTGGCTTTCCGGCTTGTTGGCTGGGGCCATGGCAGCGATGGCCAGCAATCGCGCCCGGCTGGGCCGGCCGGTGATCGAGCGCGCAAGCGCCTCGGATCGCGCGTTCCTGGCGATGGACTCCGGGACGGTGCCGGAGCAGTTCGGTGTCATCTTGCGGCTCGACCAGGCCGGCGGATTCGACCTCTCGCGTGCCCGCCGGCTGATCGCCGAGCGTCTCCCGGCTGTCCCACGGCTGCGTCAGCGACTGATCCGGGCGCCGTTCGGCTGCGGCGGCCCGACCTGGGTCGACGACCCCCAATTCGACATCCGCAGCCACGTCCGCACGGTGGCGTGCGGCGAGCCGGGAGACGAACGGGCGCTGCTGGGCACCGCCCTGGCGGTGATCGCGGCCCCGCTGCCGCGGGCCGCGCCGCTGTGGTCCGCGGTGCTGGTCACCGGCCTTGCCGACGGCGCGGTCGCCCTGGTGCTCGTGCTGCACCACGCGCTCGCCGACGGGGCCGGCGGGCTCGCGGTCCTGGCGAACCTGGTCGACGCGCCAGCCAGCGCTTCCAGCGTCTGCTTTCCCCGGCCTGCGCCCACTGCGGCTCGGGCTCGCCCGGGAGGCGTTCCTTCGCAGGCTGCGGGCGCTGCGCAACAGCGGGCAGTCGTGGCACCTGCTGCGCACGTCCATGGGCGCCGGGGGAGGTCTTCGGCCACCGCGGGCCGCCCCCTGTTCGCTGAACCAGCCGACGGGATCCCACCGGCAGCTGGCGGTGGTCCGCGCCGAGGCCGCAACGCTGAAAGCGGCCGCGCACCGGCACGGCGCGACGACCAACGACGCCATCCTGGTCGCGGTGGCGGGCGCGCTGCACCAGGTCCTGAAGACAAGAGGAGAGGACGTCGGCACGCTCGTGGTGACCGTGCCGGTATCCGGCCGCCGCCCCGCCAGCGGTCCCGCACTAGGCAACATGGTCAGCCCGATGCTGGTTCCCGTCCCGGCTACCGGCGATCTAGGACAGCGGCTGGAGCAGGTCGCCGCCCAGGTCCGCGGGCACAAGGCGGCCGCCACCGGGCCACCCCCGATCGCCGTGCTGGGCTGGCTGTTCCGGCCCCTGGCCGCGCTCGGCGGCTACCACTGGTACATGAACCACCAGCACCGGTTCCACACCCTGGTCAGCCACGTGCGCGGCCCCGCCGAGCCGGTCAGCTTCGGCGGATCCCCGATCACCGCGGCCATCCCGGTCGGCGTCGCCGAGGGCGGAAACGTCACGGCCTACTTCGAGGTGCTCTCCTACGCGGGCACACTCACCCTGACCGCGATCACAGACCCCGACCACTTCCCCGACCCCGGCACCCTGACCGACGCCCTGCACGCCGAACTCGACCAGATCATCCACCACCCCCCGGTCCCACGGTGAGCATGAAACGACCGCCACGATGGCCAGCAACTGGCGTCAACAGCAGACCAGCCACGGCTATCACCGCACCGAACCGCGCGTCTGACTGCTCACGATGCGCAGTGAAGCCTCGGTTATGCAACGCGCCGACCCGCTATGCGCGGCCGGCTGGCCCGTGCCATGATGGGCCCGGGCCCAGGTGATCGGCGCGGCTCCGCGCTGCCGCCTGACACCCGGCCGGCTGCCGGAGGTCACCTGCGCCGGGTCGCGCCCGGCCATCTAGCGGATTGGCGGCCGGCCGTGCAGCGATCGCCCCGCCTGGGCCACCCGGGGAGTCCGGTGAGGGCGGCAAGCGGCTTCCCCGCCGCGGCGACGGTCCAGGTGATGGTGCCGCCGGGGCGCGTCGGGGACCAGTCGCCTTCGGCGATGAGCTGGTACCGGGGATGGATGCGGCCAGAGCCGGGGTGCCCTTCGATCCACCGGCGGGCATACCCGCCAGCGCAGCCGTAGCCAATCTGCGCCAGCCACCGGCACACCGCCTCCAGAGTGCGCCGATGCTGACCGCCTTGGTGGCCTCCCAGGTGGCATGCGGCGCCACGTCATCGCCGGGCAGCGGGCCCGGGTCTCCTGCGCGCTGGCTCCCTGGTGTTCCCACGGCCGGCCGGCAGCAGGTGCCCCACGCCCCGGCCGCTGCAGCCCGCACGGCAGGCGCAAGCGGCAGGGCACCCGCCGTCACGATGCCGCTGGTGCCCGCTGGCCGATGGCCCGGTTGAGCTCTCGCTGCACGTAGCCGATGAACACCATCGCGATCAGCGGCCAGACGATGCCGATGAAGGTGCCGAAGGACACGCCAGGGAACGCCATCGCGAACCAGGCGATTGCCCCTGCCCGCGCGACGGCAGCGATGGTCACCGCGGCAAGCGGGTTCAGGGTCCGGGTCAGCCCGGCGCGGCGCTGCGCTGCAGCGATCATGGTGGTGGTGCGGTGCACCGACAGACAGTATTACCGCAGCTCACCCACCGTTCCTGGTGGCCTCCCGCCAGGGGTGGCTGAACATTGCTCATGGGTACAGCTCAGTTTCCGGTCAGGCGAATGCCTCGGATCCCCGTCCAGCTCACCCTCGCCGGCCCAGAACAGCGCCTCCCGGGCCGCGCCGGTCAGCCACGCCCGGTGCCGAACCCGCACCTATCTCGTCAGCGCGGGTGGACGACGCCGACCGGGCAGGGCGCGTGGTGGAGCACTGCCTGGCTGACCGAGCCGAGCGTCATCCCCCGGACGCGGGAGCCCACGACGAGCATCTGCGCATCGCAGGCGGCCGCCAGCAGCGCCACGTGCACCGAAGCGGTGCTCACCGTCGACCGGCTCGACCGCCTCGGCGAGCGACCGCGCTCGCCCGCCGCACCCGGCGGATCGCCCTGCAGAGCGTGCTGGCCGGGATGGCGATGTCGCTGGTGGCGATGGGCGCCGCAGTGGCGGCCTGCTCCGGGCGGTGTGGGGCGCGCTGCTTCAGGAGGCGATCGACGTGGCGGTGATTCGCAATGCCCTGCGCGCGCTGCGGCCCGGTATGGCAGACACGCGTCTTGCTGCTGAGGACGAGGCGCTGACCAGGCGCTTCCAGGGTGAGCATGAGGCCATCCGGGCCGACATCGATCAGCTGCGCATTGTCGCGGTTGCCCTTGGATTCGTCTCGCCCGCGCAGGCATTGGCCGAGGTGAAAAACGCCTACCAGCAGCTGCTGGTCGAGGAGATCGAGCCGCACGAGAGGGCAGAGGAGGAAGAGCTCTACCCAGCACTGGACCGTCTGCTCGGGGGCAGCGACCATGAGCAGGGGACATACCGAGATCACCCATCAGATCAGGCGGCTCGGCCAGCTCCTCGCCGACATCGGCACCGGGCCGCCAGACGACATGGACATCGCTGACCTGCGCGGCCTGCTCTACGGGCTGCACGCCATCCTCAGGCTGCACACCGCGCAGGAAGACGAAAGCTACCTCTCCCTCGGCGACGGCATCGAGACAGCCCCGGCCGACCGCCAGCAGATTCTGGCCACCCAGCCGGGCACATACGGTGGCGAGACATGAACGATTTCTTCGGCGTCACGGCATCCGGCCCGTTCTTCTTCGTCAGCGCCTGGGCGCTGATGATCTTCGCCGGCATCGGGGGCAGCGACGTCGGTATCCGGCCATTCGGGTACGTTACGTCGGAGACACCACCAAGATCACGGCTGACTCTGCGGGCCGCGCCACAGCAGCAGCCGGCGGCTCAAGTTCGCACCCTGAGTGCGGACGAGCAGCCTGTGGGTGACGAAACCGTCCACGCAATCCAGCCCGGCCGGTAGGACAGCGGAGCGGCGCCCACCGCCCGCAGGGAGACGTCGCCCAGGCTCACCTCAGCGAACTCGGCCTCGCGCTCGTTGCTTCGGCTACCGCCTGACCGTTGCGGCGGTTCCTCAAGCTGGTGTCTCGGACCGGGAAGGAGTTGCCTAGCGGGCGCGACCGGGCTCCATCGCGGCCAGCCCGGGCGTGAGCTCGGATTCCGTGCGCACAACCGAGGAACGGCTAAGGACAGCGATACCCGTTACCGCCAGCGCCCCGCCAGCAAGTTGCAGCGCAAGCTGGCCAGGCGAGGACGCCAACCGTTCCCTGAAGACCGTGGTGGCGATGACGACCGCAGCGACCGGCTCAAGGGTGTCCATCACCGGCAGGCTCAGCGACAACGGGCCAGCATTAAAAGCGCTCTGGCCGAACAAAGCGCCCAGCACACCTGCCGCGGCCAGCGCATACGGCTCCCAAGTTGTGATCACTCCGGCTACTCCCCGGTCCTGGAGCAGGTCGACCGTCCCCTTGGCGAGGGCGTCAAGCAGCCCATAGATAACGCCCGCCGCTGCCGCGAGCCACACCACCCGGGCATTGCCGCGGGCCCGCAGCGCGGCCACCGATGCCACCCCGGTCGCTGCCGCAACACTGCCGAACGGCGGGATCCATGCGATGACCGACGGTGCCCGCAACCCCTCCACGGGAGGTGACACCGCGATGAAGACGGCCAGCCCGGCTGCCACCGTCAGCGCCCCGGCAACGTCTTTCGCGGTGAGGCGCTGCCGATTTCGCATGGCGATGAGCGGCAGCGCAAAGAGCACGTCGGTGGCGGCCAGCGGCTGCACGAGCGACAGCGGCCCGAAAGCCAGGGCGGTCCCCTGGATCACGAACGAGAAGCTGGACAGTGCCACACCCGCTACCCACCGGGGCTGCCGGACGAGAGCGAGCAGAAGCCGGACGCGCAGCGCGCCCTCTCGCGTCTGCCGGGCCACCCCTTGCTGGACCAGCGAACCGAGTGCGAAACACAACGCCGCGCCTAGCGCACAGACGACAGCGATCGCGGTGCTCACACCGCACAACCCCCTCCCTCGCCGTGGGCTACCCTCCACTTCGGCGCTCAGGCACGATGCCCTGCTTGCGAGACCTTACGGGCCGCCCGCCATCCGCAATGACAAGGACTTGCGGACACGGGCACGAAACGCGCTTCCGGTGCGCACAGGGCCGCACCCAACGGGCACCGCGGACCCCCACACCTGGTACCGCGGTTTCCGGATGAGCCGCTCAGACCATACCCAAGCCCCCAGCCCATGCTCGACCTGTCCCTGCTCAAGATCCCCACCACGGCCCGCTCGCTGCTGGCCGCCCGTGCGGTTCCAAAATTGGGCATATCCCACTGACGTGCGGGTTCGCCGTGCAGTGTGGTCGCGCAGCGGGCAGGATCGCGGGTTCGTGACGTGGCGCCTGATGTGTCTGATCCTCATCCGCCGGGCCGGCTGGATGGCCCTGCTCGCACGCTCGGCAGCCTCCAAAGACGCCGAGTTGCTGGTGCTCCGCCACGAGATAGCTGTTCTGCGCCCCCTGAACCCCAAGCCTCGACCAGACGGAGCCGACCAGGCCGTGATCTCCGCGCTAGCCCCGGTGCTGCCCGCAGCCTTGCGCGCCAACCGCCTCGTCACGCCAGCGACGCTGCTGCGCTGGCACCGGCGTCTGGTCACCAGAAAGCGGCCTATCCCAGCCGACGCCGCCGGCCGCCGGTCCATACGCAGATCGGCGTACTGATCGAACAGATGGCCCGCGAGAACCCCGGCTGGGCTACAAGCGAATCCGAGGCGAACAACTCGGCCTCGGGCACCGGATCGGCGCCTCGACCGCGCGAGGCGTCAGCAGGCGCGATCAGCGATCTAGCCGCAGCTCCAGTAGGGCGGCAGCGAGTCCTCGGCGGGGTGATCAACGAGTACAAGAGGGCGCTTAGCGATCAGCGAAATTTCACCGAAAAATCGCAGCTCAGCGGCCGTGGCCGAATTTTGGAACCCCGCAGGCTGCCGCGGAGCCCGTATCCGGCAACCGCCCAGTACACGGTGAGCGGGGCACGTTCGGCGCTGCGAGGCCCGGCGGCTAACCGTCGCATCTCCTTTTCGCCGTGGTAGACGTCCGCGGCACCTGATCGTCTTTCGCGTCTCGTCTTTCGCGTCCTCCCGGCCGTTGCGAGCCGCCGACGCAACAGAGCCGCCGCTGACTACTCCGCGCGGCCGCGGGGACCCACGTCGGTGCCGGGGTTCACGCCGCTCCGCGATCCCGCGCCGGGGGCCGGCTCCGCGCGGCCCCCAGCCCCGATAGCGGCCGGCTGACCGATCGCGGCCCCGTTCGGCACGAGGCTGAAGGCGCCCTCCTCCTCCTGCGCGTTGTGCAGCCGGAGCACGGCGTACAGCCCGTAGAGCAGGCGCCGGACTTCGATGACGTCCTCGGGCTGCACGGTCTCGTTGTCGAGGCCCGCCAGAAGCCGCCGCAGCCGGCCGACCTGGTGCTCGATCTCCGCGTGCGTGCGGCTCATCGCCGCCGTCGCATCCGTCCCGTCGAGCGCTCGGGCCACCAGGGGGACGAGCAGCGCCTCCTCGGCCCGCTCATGCGGGAGCAGCTCGCCCTCCAGCCGGTCCAGCAACATGCGCACCGGGGCGAGGTCGCACTCGCGCGTCGACAGCCCGTTCGCCACCGATCGGATCTGCTCGACCGCCTGCCGCACCGCGTCGTGCTCGGCCCGCAGCCGGAGCGCGGTGGCGACGTCTGCGGGCGGCATCGCGATCGTGTGGACCGCCCCGGGCAGTACCGCCCGCAAGGCGATGCCGATCGCCAGCACGTCGATGACCTCTTGCAGGATCGCGCCCGCCGCCGGCGGCAGGAGCCCGGCCGCGGCGGCGACCATCGCCACCAGCGACAGGCCCATGCCGATGAGGACGGCCTGCAGGGCGATCCCCTTCGAGCGGCGCGCGATCAGGATCGCGTCGGCCAGAGCGTCGACCCGGTCCACCGTGAGCACGATGTCGGCAGCCTCCGACGACGCGGTGGCCCCGCGCGCGGCGAGCGCCACCCCGGCGCCGGCCGCCGCGAGCGCGGGAGCGTCGTTAACCCCGTCCCCGACCATGATCGTCGCACCGTGCGCCGACTCGCGCTCGATCGCGGCGAGCTTGTCCGCGGGGTCGCAGTCGGCCAGCACCGTATCGACGCCCACGACGCGCCCGACCATGTCCGCGATGTCCGCGCGGTCACCGCTGACCAGGACGACACGCGTGATCCCGGCCTCGCGCAGCGCGCGCACCATCCGGGGTGCGTCGGGCCGGATCGGGTCCTCGAGGAGGAAGGCGCCCGCGGGCTCGCCGTCCACGGCGGCGAAAACCGTCAGCGAGCCGTCCAGGTCGGCCCGCCAGGCGCACCTGGCGCACCCACCGCGGCGGCTCGCCGCCGACGATCCACGAGGCCTTGCCGAGCCTCACCCGGTAAACGCCGACGGTCCCCTCCAAACCGTAGCCGTGCACCTCCCGAACGTCGTCCGGCATCTCCAGCGCAAGCCCGCGACCGGTGGCTGCGGTGACGATGGCGCTCGCGAGGACATGCGCCGAGACCTGGTCGAGCGAGGCGGCGAGCCGCAGCAGTTCGTCCGCGTCCAGCCGGCCGCCCGCCGTGACGACGTCGGCCAGCCCCGGCCGCCCCTGGGTCAGCGTGCCGGTCTTGTCGAAGAGCATTACCTGCCCGGCGGCCAGCCGCTCGAGGGCGCCACCGCCCTTGATGACGACGCCGATGTGCGCGGCACGGGACAGGCCGGACATGATCGCGATCGGGGCCGCGAGCAGCAGCGGGCACGGCGTCGCGACGACGAGCACGGCGACGGCGCGGACGGGGTCCGCGCTGAGCGCCCAGGCCGCTGCTGCCAGGGCGAGCGTAAGCGGGACGAAGACAACGGCGAACCGGTCCGCGGCGCGGACGAACGGCGCCGACGAGGCCTGGGCCTGCTCGACGAGGCGCACCACCCCGGCGTACGTGGACTCCGCGGCCGCCGCCGTCGCGACCAGGTCGATCGGCTGCCCCGCGTTGACCACGCCGCTGCGGACGACCTCGCCAGCGATCCGCTCCGCCGGCCGCGACTCCCCCGTGAGAGCGGACTCGTCCAGCACGGCCGAGTTGAGAAGCCGCCCGTCCACCGGGACGATCCCTCCCGCGCCCACGAGTAGCCGGTCACCGGGGACGACGTCGTCCACCGGGACCTCGACGACCCCGCCCTCGACGCGGCGCCGGGCCGTGCGCGGGGCCCGCTCGACCAGCAGGCTCAGCTCGCGCCGCGCCCGCGCGGCCGCCCGCGCCTCCAGGAGCTGCCCGCTGGCGAGCATCACCGTGATCACGGCGCCGGCGAAGGGCTCGCCGACCGCGAGCGCGCCGGCCAGCGCGAGCACCGCGATCACGTCCACGCTCGGCTGGCGGCGCCGGATCGCGCCGACCGTCCAGGACACCGACAAGACGAGGCCCAGCACAGTGCCGACGATCCACAGCACGCTCGCGGGCGTCTCTGCAGCCAGCAGCCACGCCGTGCCGCCCGCGAGCAGCAGCACGGCGGACAAGACGAAGAACAGCATCTCCTTGCTATCACGCAACCGCGTCACGCTCTCATTCTGACGTGTGTCACACGTTGCGAACAAAATCGCCCCGCCCCCTCTACCGGCGCACCGCGATCAAGAAAAGACACCCACCCCTCACGGGTGGGCTACCAGGTAGAGCGGCGCTATGCGTCTCCGCTGCTTGTCTTGCGACTGACGTGAACCATTCAATCTTCGAAATACCCAGCCACGGGTCGGCGCGCCGGGCCGGCTGGTCGTGCTGGCCAGCCCGAACCCGGGCGCAGCCGCCCGTGACCAGCCCTTCCCCGGCCCCGCGCACGTGAATTAGCAGCGGAGCAGGGTGAGGCCGTACGCCCTCGCAGCGGCACGACCGCGTGATCAGGGCAGATCCGGACGTTTACAGCGGACGAGTGGGCATCACGAGCCGCCCCCAAGAACCACGGTCGAAGAGATCGCCGCGATCACGGCTGCGTTCATGCCGTCGATGGCATGAACGCACAGCGCCGGAGGCCCAGTCACCCTCGGCGATCCGTTTGGCGCTGGCGTTCATCTCCCGTTTGGAAAGCCCAGCGGCGGCCGGGCCGACGGCCTTGGGCACCGCCTTCAACGCGAGCAGAAGGGAGATGAGGGCGCCGGTCCTCGGGTCTGCCGTCATGGCGTTCCGCAGGGCGGTCAGCAGATCGGTGCGGACGGCGTCCTCGTGGGTGGCGTCCTGAGCCGGCCAGTTGTGGCCGGGGAAGATGCCGAGGATCTTCCCGCTCTCCGCGCGGAGGAGCCCGCGGCCGACCAGGCGGTCGTACAGGCGAACGCGTGCCTGCTTGCCCAGAGCCGTCACGACGTTCTGCGGTTTCTTGCCTTGTTTCTGGCCGACCGTAGCGAGCGCCTCGTCGAGCAGCGGGTCGGAGGTCGCCGTTGCGTCCCTGACGACCAGGCGGCCCTTTCGGATCTGCTCCGAGGGACCCGCAAGGTCCACCCGCTGCATTAAGGTGAGTTCGACCAGCAGCGCGCCGCCGAGCGCAACGTCGACCTCGCTGGCGCTGGCGGCGAGCTTTCCCGTCTCATCGTCCGTGAGGAGGAGAAGGAGGTCCTCTGCGATGAGCATGGCTTCGACCTTAAGGCCGAGAACCCAGTGATGTCCTGTGCCTCCGCGCATGACTTCCGACCAGGCTGCCCGCACGCCGCGCTCATCAGCAGGACCGCGCAGAAAGCGGCTCTCTTCTATCCGGTACCTGACGATGTCACGCACGACGTCCGCGAGGGGCGGATCAGCAACGCCGAAGAAGTCATCCTCGGCCGCGCCATCGACCTGCTCGACGACCGCCTGGCCGGGACACGGGAACCCACCGTCACCGACGTGCTGCGGGTCATCGAGGAGGGGCCGGACAGGTTGCGGTCGGCGGCCCGCGCCGCTGCGCCGGTCATGACGCCACGCCCGGGACAGCCCGGCCCCGGTCAGCATGCGCGTTGTCCTCGATCAGCCCGTCAGCCAGCTCCGACAGCGGTGGGTGATTCACGAGTAGGCGACCGATCAGCCGTGCCCTGAACAGGTACGACACAGCGCTACGCGCAGATCTGGGCGCCTATGGGGGGTAATCAAGCGCTCTTGCAGATTGATTGTTCTGTATGCCATCGCCTTCAGCATCGGAGGACTCGCTGACCGTACATACCGGCGGCTACGGGCGCCGGTCAGGGTCTTGACGGTAAGCCGTATCGCGCCGAGGCGGTAGCGCTTAGCAGCCTCGGCGAGCGCCTCGGCCGACGGCGTTCCCAGGGTGTGGATCTTGAGTCCGAGCATCCGCTGCGCTCTCTTGACACCGAATCGCGCGTTGATGGGCGCGACAACCGCGGGGTCTTCGAGCAGCTGCCCGCGCATCCGGGTGACGTGCCCGTCGAGGGTGACCTCGGCATCGGCGCCGTCGCGGAAGTTGTGGCGCCAGCGGGCGTCCGTCAGCGAGTACAACTCCTCACCCAGCCGGTGGACGACAACCGGGATGTAGCAGCGCTGCCCGGTCT
This sequence comes from uncultured Actinomycetota bacterium, assembly GCA_963826515.1. Classification (GTDB taxonomy): domain Bacteria; phylum Actinomycetota; class Actinomycetes; order Streptosporangiales; family Streptosporangiaceae; genus DATFVJ01. The sequence continues at coordinate 61,296 of CAWGXI010000016.1, read as the reverse complement.
TGCGGCCATAAAAGCGCAGCACCATGAATTGCCTGCGCATCGGGCCGCCAACCGGCGAACGCAGCAGCAGCCGAACGACCGGGTTGGTCACCCGCAGCATGGCCGCCGGCGGATGCGCTGGCTCTACCGCCGTGCCTTGCGCTGTCACCACGCGAGAATACGCCGGTGTCATCTTGGGGGTTCCCGTACGGGGGTGGCATGAGCGCAGACCAGATCCGGACGGTCGAGGTCACCGGGACCTTGCTGTGCGTGGAGGACCACGGAAGCGGAGACCCGGTGCTGCTCATTCATGGCTGGCCGGATTGCGCCTACGTGTGGCGGCACCAGATCCCGTTTCTGGCCGCGAGGGGTTTTCGGGTGATCGCGCCGGACATGGGGCCTTGGCGCGGTGGCCTGGTTGCTGGTGGCGCCGACTGCCTGGCGGATGACAGGATCTGCGGAGAGGCCGGTTCGGCGGGCATGGTCTGCGGGAGCAGTAGGGGTGCGGCATGCCGCGTCAGCGCCGTTATTGTGCCGTTCGATTTGAGGGGGTGGCTGGATGCCCAAGATCGTCGTCATCGGGGGCGGGGTGGTGGGTCTTTCGGCGGCGCTGATGCTCGCGAGCGCGGGGCATGAGGTCACCGTCGTCGAACGCGACGATGGCGGTCTGCCCGGTTCCCCGGAGGAGGCGTGGCAGGGGTGGCAGCGGCGCGGCGTGGCCCAGTTCCGGCAGCCGCACTTCTTGCATGCGACCGGCTATCGGCTGCTCGCTGAGAGGTTGCCGGAGGTGGCGCAGGCTCTCCTGGAGGCGGGTGGCACCTCGTTCGACGTGCTGTCACTGCTGCCGCCGTTCATCACCGACCGCGCACGGCGCGAGGGAGACGAGCGGTTCGCCACGGTCACGGGCCGGCGGCCGGTGATCGAGTACGCGGTGGCGGCCACCGCCGGGGAGCGTGTCGATATCCGCCGGGGGGTGTCGGTTACCGAGCTGGTGACCGGCCCGGCGGCGGTCACGGGCGTCCCCCACGTGACCGGCGTGCGTACCTCGGGTGGTGAGGAGCTCGTCGCTGACCTGGTTATCGACGCGATGGGGCGGCGGTCGGTGCTGCCCGGGTGGCTGGCGGCGCTGGGCGCCCGGCCGCTGGCGGAGGAGGCCGAGGACTCGGGGTTCACCTACTACACCCGCTACTTCCGCTCGGCCGCTGGCGAGCAGCCTCAGTTCATCACCGGCTTGCTGACACCGTTCGGCTCCTTCTCCCTGCTGACCTTGCCCGGCGATGCGGGAACGTGGTCGGTGACGGTGTACATCTCCTCCCGCGACCAGGCGCTCAAGGAACTGCGCCAGCCGGAGAAGTGGACGGCCCTGGTCGCCGCGTGCCCGCTTCACGCGCACCTGCTCGACGGCGAACCCCTCACCGATGTGCTGGCGATGAGCGGCATCGTGGACCGGCGCCGGCGGCTCGCGGTGGACGGCACGCCGGTGGTGACGGGCCTGGTCACCGTCGGTGACTCGGCGTGCTGCACGAACCCGTCGCTGGGCCGGGGAATGACCATGGGGTTCATCCACGCCGTGGGAACCGTCGAGGTCATCGGCAACCATCTGGGTGACCCGGTTGCGCTCGCGGCCGAGCACGACCGGATAACCGAGGACCAGGTGATCCCCTGGTACCGGGCCACGGTGGAGTTCGACCGGGCCCGCAAGGCACAACTGGACGCGGCCATCGACGGCACGCCCGCCCCCCAGCCCACCGGCCCGGCGGAACTGCTCCAGAAGGCATCCGCGACAGCGATGCTGTACGACGCTGACATCTTCCGGGCCATGATGGAGATCATCACGATGCAGGCACTGCCCGAGCAGGTGTTCGCCCGGCCCGCCTTCGCCCGCCGGGTCATCGCGGCCGCGGAGGACCGCGAGGCGTTCGTCCCGCCGGGCCCGTCCCGCGCCCAACTGCCGGGCGTGCAGGCGTGAGCACCGGCGAGGGGCGGATCATCGAGGTCAACGGGGTTCCGCTGTATGTGGAAGATCACGGCAGCGGCACCCCGGTGCTGCTGATCCACGGCTGGCCAGACTCCTGCTACCTGTGGCGCCACCAGATCCGGTTCCTCACCGGGCACCGCTTCCGCGTGATCGCCCCGGACCTGCGGGGGTTCGGGCGCTCTGGCCGCCCGGCTGCGGTCGCCGACTACGCGCTGGCCAACGCGGTCGGCGACATGGCCGGGCTACTCGACGCGCTGGGGGTCGCATCCGCGCATCTGGTGGGGCACGACTGGGGAGCGGCCGTCGGGTGGTTCACCGCCATGCTCCAGCCCAACCGGGTCAACAAACTCGTCGTGCTTTCGGTCGGCCACCCACGCGCGCCGCGCACGCTCCGGCAGGACGAGATGGCCTGGTACCAGCTGTTCTTCCAGTTCGAAGGCATCGCCGAGGCCACGCTCGCCCACGACGACTGGGCCTGGCTGCGCCGGTTCAGCCGCGGCGACGGCGACCAGGAACGCTACCTGCACGACCTGTCCCGCCCCGGCGCGCTCACCGCTTCACTGAACTGGTACCGGGCGAACCTGGCCCCCCGGATGCCCGGGCCGGCTCCGGAACTCCCTCCAGTGCGGGCCCCCACCCTCGGCATCTGGTCCACCAACGACCACTACCTGGACGGCGAGCGGATGGAGAAATCAGGCGCCTACGTCCAGGCGCCGTGGCGTTACGAGGTGATCGAAGGCGCCAGCCACTGGATCCCGCTGGACGCACCGGACCGACTCAACCAGCTCCTCCTCGACTGGCTGCGCGGGCCGGGCACCGTCGGGTAACTGAGCGTCCGTAGGCCAAGTCACCTGGATGCGCATAACGATCTTTCGGGCACGCCGTTCAAGATAGTCGTCGCCATGCCCCACGGGTACCTAAACGGCGGCGATGGGTGCGGCACCCCCGGTGGGGTGCCGGTTGCGGTTTGTGATCGGGCGGCGGGTACCGGTGTGGTCTGCCGGTATCGACCCGCGTTGGCCGGGGGCTGTTATCGCGGGTTGTCCCAGCGCAGGGTGTACCGGAAGAACAGGCGCGGTCGGACCGTGGCGCCGGGCAGGCGGGTTCTGGCCGCTGCGGTGATGTCGGCGAGGGTGGTAGCGGGAGCCCTGATGGGCATGAGCGGCTGGCCGTCGGCGGATTCGCGGGTCGGGCGGGCCGGCCGCGGATACCTGATCAGGCCCATGGCGGGGTTCGCCGCGGCCGAGATGAGGTCAACCGCCAGATCGGCCGGCGAGTCCACGCGGGTCAGGCCGACGACGAGCAGCCGGCCGCCGGGTGCCAGGAGCCCCGGGATGCGGGCCAGGGTGTCGGCGAGGTCGAGATGGTGCAATACGGCCACCATCGTGATCAGATCAGCCCCGCCGTCATCGGCCGCTGAGGCGAACTCGGCGAAGCCGCACCAGCGGATGCTCACCTGCGGGCAGCCGGCCAAGTGTGCGCTTGCTGTGGCGGCCATGCCCTCGTCAGCGTCGATCCCGGTGACGCGCGCGAAGTGCGGGGCCAATTTCCCGGCGAGCACGCCGGTCCCGCAGCCGACGTCGACGGCGACCTGGCGCCGGGCGGGCAGGTTGCGCAGGATCCAGTCATGGAAGTGCTCGTTGTGATTCCAGGGATGGCACGCGTTGACCCGGGCCAGCCACCGCCGGGCACTAACCAGGACCGGATTCCGGCTGTCCCTGACATCCATGCCGCGCAGTCTCCCAAGGACCGCGGATCAGCGTCCCCGTATTTCCTGGGTTCACGGGCCATGCCCGCGTCCGGCGGCCGGCCAGGTGGCTTCAGACCAGGTCGGTCTGGTCGCTGGTGCGAGGGTCCGGCAAGCCTGCCGGGTCCGGGTCAGTGGCGGCCGTCTACCACCAGTCCTGCGATGACGAGGGCTCCCTGGGCTCGGCTGCGCTGGTGGCACGGCACCACCGCTGGCCACACCAGCTACCGAGCCGAGGTCATGCTGCGGCACACCGGCGTCCTGCAGCTCCCCGGAACCGTCGCAGCGGCCGAACTGCTGTCAGCCGAAGACGGCTACGGCGGGGGGAGCTGCTGGACACCTGGAGCAGGCCGAGGCGGACATCCACTGCAAGGTGCAGCCGCCGGTCGCCCCGGCCGGCCGGTTCACCACGGACGCCTTCCACGTTGACCTGCCCGCCGGCGAGGTCCGCTGCGCGGCCGGGCGGACCGCGCCGCTCCAGGAGCACGAGGAAAGAACGCGCGAGACCGAGCATGACATCAGCCGACCAGGACCGCCAGCTACCCAGCGACGCCCGCCGGCACGGCGGCGGGCAGGGTGCGAACCTCCAACTGCGCACAATCCCCGCCGCGGGCGCCAAGGCCAGCTGCCAGGCAGACGGCAACCGTCACAGTGGGTGGACGGGCTGCTGCGCGCCACTCATGGCGAGACCAGGCCCTGCCGAATACGCGCGCTGCCCCGCTCGTATGGCCTCAGGCGCCGCAGCGGCCCCACAGAACAGCCGATTCTGTGGCGGCGGTCTCAGATGCCCGAGCCAGGATGCCGGCGTCCGCCAGGGGCGGAGAGCCGGCAGCTGCCCGGCCGCTGTCACGGCGCATCCGAGCGCGGAGCGGGTCCGGTCAGTTCGCGGCCTGGGTCTCGAGCCGGCCGAGGCATGTGCCGAGCCATATCGACAGCACCGGGCCCACGACCGCTCCCGCGGCCAGGCTCAGCCAGTTGTACCCGGCGTCGTAGGGGATCAGGCCGGTCACTGCGATGCCCAGCAGCAGCAACGCCTCAAGGTAGGTCAGAGCTCCCAGCGAGGCAGGGAAGATGCGGTGTTCGCCGCACAGCCGGCCCAGCGCCACGAGCCCGCACGCGAGGACGGCGAACCCGAACGCCTCCGGCCAATGCGTCAGTGTCTGGATGCCTTCCACCGTCTGCCCGACCGCTACCGTGATCGCGGCGGGGCGGACCGGCCACCCGGTTTGCCGCCGGTACTCCGCGGCCGCGAGGAAGGTAAGGTCCGCGAGGATCGAGAAAACGCCACCCACGATGAACGAGGTCACCAGGAGCTGGCCTTCGGGGTGACGGGACCCGGTACGGTTCCGTACCGCGAGCGCCGCGATGATGAGGGCGAGATAGGCGACCGGCAGGATCGTGTCTCTGGCGATAATGTCCCACACGATGTGGTGCTGATGCGCGAAGTACGCGGCGAAGAACGTGGCCTGGTCCACCAGCGGCCCCGCGCCCGAAGGGCGGTAAACCGGTCCGGAACCAAGGAGGCCGGCAGCGTCCAGGAGGAACAGCACAGTTCCCGCCAGCAGAGCAGACCCGGCGATGTATCCCGCGGCGCGGCCCATCCGGCTCCACGCCCTGACCGGATTGCGCGGCTCTGTGTCAACTGGTCTCGGCGTCGTTCTCACTGCTTCCTCCTGCATTCAGTTCACGCTGAGTGATCGTCGCTCGATTTCCCCGCAACGCGCATTCCGCCGCTTGAGCGTGCGCGCGGAGGGCGGTGCGAACATCGCGTCGATCACGACGGCGATCCGCCAGCCGATCAGGAAACGCGGCGCCCGCACGCCGAGGGCAGCGCGGTCCAACTCGGTCACCGCGTGAGCGGTGACCGTTCCGGCGTCGCCGGGCATGACTTTGGTGACGTCCGGGCTCACATACGTGGCCGCGCGGCCGGTGGCACCCATCGACGGTCGTGCCGGCCGCGATGCCATCGAAGGTGAGAGCCGGGTGGTGAGCGGTGTCGAGCAGGTGGGGCTTGCGCGGGTCGCGGTCGCGGCGCGGTTGCCGGTGTCAATGCGGGTGAGGTCGAGTTCGGCGTGCACGGCTGTGGGCCGGCCCTGTGGCGTCGACGTCGGCCCAGGCCGTGGTGACCGGGATCTGGCCGCGGACGGTCGCCATGCCGAGGTTACCTACTGCGAAGCTGGCACTGGTCCCACTGGTCCGCGCTGGCACCAGCTCCCATCGGCTGGTGCGCAGCGCGGTCGCGATGATCATGCTGGCGCTAGGTCCCGGTAGTCGGCGTCGTAGGCGGCCACTACTTCGTAGCGTTCGACGCGGTCCGGGCCGGTGAGCAGGGCCGGGTCTTCTCCGGGCAGCAGCGGGGTGGCAGTGATGACGGCCTCACCGCGGTCCAGTGTGCCGGCGCTGTCGGCCAGGACGAGGACGACCTGGGTGCCTTCTGGCTGGCGCAGGACGAACGTGCCGCGGTGCCCGGCCCGGACCTCGTGATCCGCCGACACGGCCGGCATAATCCGCTCCCGTCCGGCACGTTCGGATGCGCCGACGATCTCGGGACTGCGCGGGCCGTCGAAGTAGGCGATCTGAGCGATCATGGTGCCCTCCAGTTGTGATGGTGTTCCGGCTGTCCCCACGTTCCCCGCCCACGGCCCGCCTGCCATCAGTGCTGGTACTGATCTCGGCCACTGGACCTCGATACTGACCGGGTGAGCGTGGAACACTGACCGGGTGATCGTGGGACGAGCCGGGGAACTCGCCCAGCTAGGCGCCGCGCTCGGGGAGACACGCGCTGGCCGGGGGCGGCTCGTGCTGATCGCTGGCGCGCCGGGCATTGGCAAGTCGCGGCTGGCCGACGCGGCAGCGGAGCGTGCACGGCGGGCCGGCATGACGGTCGCGCGCGGCTACGCGGTCGACGAGCCGGGCGCGCCGCCGCTGTGGCCCTGGCTGCGCCTCATGCGCGGCTGGGACGACGCCGCCCGGCTGCCCGTGGCCGAGACCTGGGAAGGCGACGCGGCGGCCCGCTTCCAGCTGTTCACCGCGATCACCACCCTGGTCTGCGGACATGCCACCGGGGACGGGCTGCTGCTGATCCTGGAGGACATGCACTGGGCCGACCAGACGTCGGTCCGGTTGCTACGGCATCTGGTGGCGGCGATCGGCGATGAGCCGATGGCCGTCCTGGTGACCTACCGCAACAGTGTGCCCGGCCCGCTTCTCGACGCGGCGCCCGCGCTGTTGTCCAGTGACCTGGTGCTGCCGCTGACGCTCGGCGGGCTGTCCCGGCAGGACGTCGCGGACTGGTTGCCGCAGCTGACCGGGTCGGCCGACGGGCAGCTCGCCGAGACGCTGTGGGAGCGCACCGGCGGCAACCCGCTCCTCATCCGGCTGGTCGCCTACGACCTGGCGGCCCACGGTGATAGTGAGCGGCTGATGGCCGAGCGGCCTGAGCTGCGCCGTCTCGTGGCCGCGCGGGCCAGCGAGCTCACCGCGGAAACCCGGGCCGTCGTGGACGCGGCCAGCGTACTCGGCGAGCGCATCCACACCGCCCTGCTGGCTGAAATGACCGGACGTGCGGACCTGGGGCCGGCGCTCGACGAGGCGGTGGCATCGGGCATCCTGCGCGAGAACGCCTCGCCACCGGGGTTGCGGTTTGAGCACGCGCTCGTCCGCGACGCGGTCTACGCCGAGCTGACACCGAGCCGGCGCGCCGGCCTGCACCGCCATGCCGCCCAGCTGCTGGCCCGGGTCGGCGAGCCGAACGTGGCCGGGATGGTCGTGTCCCACTGGCGCCGCGCCAGTGGCCGGGACGCAGCCGGGCAGTGCCAGATCTGGGCCGGACGAGCCGACACCGAGGCACGGCAGGCGCTGGCCTACGACGACGCGCTTCGCTACGCCGAACTCGCGCTCAACTGCGCCCAGCAGGCCGGTGGCGACGACGCCGAGCGGGCGCGGCTGCTCATCCGGCTAGCCGAGGCGCAGTTTCTCGCCAACGTGCTCGAGCCCAGCGTCAGCAGCTGCTCGGCCGCGGCCGACCTCGCCGACGCTGCAGGCAGACCGGACCTGCTCGCGCAGGCAGGCCTCGTCGTCCACGGCATCGGCGCGTCCGCCTACCACACCATCGCCGGGATCTGCGAGCGCGCCCTGGCCGTGCTTCCGCCGGGCGAGCACGCCACCCGGGCCCGCCTGCACGCGCAGCTCGCCGTCGGGATCGCCGAACGCGAAGGCGGGCCGCACGCGGCCGAGCTGGCCGCGCAGGCGCTTACCGATGCCGAGCGGTCAGGCGACCCACAGGCGATCCTCGAAGCCCTGGCCGCACGGCACCTGGCGATCTCCATCCCGCAGGCCGTCGCCGAGCGGCTCGAACTCGGCCGCCAGGCGGTGGCGCTCGGGCGCGCGGCACGCCACCCAGTCGCGGCCCTGTGGGGTCACCTGTGGCGAACGGACGCCGCCATCCAGCTCGGCAACCTCGCCGAAGCCGGCCAGGAGCTGGCGGAAATCGACCGGGTCGCCACCGTGCGGCGCTCCGTGCTGGCGCGCTGGCATCACCAGCGCTTCCACGCGGTGCTCGCCGCGCAATCTGGCGACTTCGCAACGGCCTGGGCGGCCAACGAGGCCGCCCGGCAGCTCGCCATCCGGACCGGCGACATCTCGATGATCGGCCTGTCGTTCGCGTTCCGGCTGAATATGACCGTACTCCAGGCCGACCCCGGCCTGCTCGGGCCCGACTGGGAAGAGACAATCCGGTCCGCGCCGCCGATGCCGCTCGTCCGGATCACCATCCCCATCGCGCACGCACTGACTGGGCACCTCGACGAAGCCCGGGCCGCGTTCGAGGAATTCCGGCACCTGCCGCGCAGCTTCCCGCTGGGTGTGCGCTGGTTCGGCACGCTCATGCAGATCGGCGTCGCCACGATCCTGCTCCGTGACGTGGAGGTCGCCGCCGACCTGTACGAGCTGACAGCGCCGATCGCGCACTACTACAGCGGAGACGGGTCAGGCGCGGTGTTCAGCCACGGCGCCAACGCGCGCCAGGTCGGCGAGCTCGCACTGACCGCGGGACGGCCCACCGACGCAGCCCGGCACCTGCGCGACGCCGTCACGATGAACGCGCGGGTCGGGGCGCGGCCACACACCGCGCTGAGCCGGCTCGGGCTGGCCCGGGCGCTGCTCGCATCCAGTGACAGCCTCGCCGAAGCGGCGGACCTGGCCGCTGAGGCAGCCAGCGAGTTCCGCCGGCTAGGCATGCCCGCGCAGGCGTCAGAAGCGGCCAAGGTAGCCGCAGACATCACCACGCGCCGCCGCAATGCCTCACCGCTGTCGGCACGCGAGGAACAAGTCGCCAGCCTCGTCGCGCAGGCGCTGTCTAACCGGCAGATCGCCGACCGGCTCGTGCTCTCCGAGCGAACCGTCGAGACGCACGTGCGCAGCATCCTGGCCAAGCTGAACTTCACCACCCGCACCGAGATCGCAACCTGGGTATTGCGCACCAGCCCAGCCTCACCCACGACCGGCACCTGAACCCTGCCAAAGGCGTACGAAGGGCGGTCCTGGATGCAGGCCAGACGCTCTCCGGAGGCCCGCCCCCGCGCAGAACGACCATGTCTGTGCGGCCGGCCACATCCAGTATCGAACTGATTGATCCCGCCCTCAGGAACAATTAGGCGGATCTGGTGCGTCGCGCCATAGCCAAGCTGTCACTATCTGTAACGAAACGCCAGTTCCCGGGGCGGGTTACGTCAGGCGTCCGGCGGACCGATCCCCGCCGGCCGGAGCTGTCACCCGGCCCAGGGAAGATGTTTTGCCAGCGGGCAGAAAGGGGCCGCCCGGCATATTTCGGCCAAGGTGGGCCGTCCCGGCGTGACGCACAGCGGCCCCGCCGCGGCGTCCGCGCCATCTATGGCGGTGGTGCTGTCGGCGGACGCGGCGGGGAACTCGGTGGTGGTGTCGGTCATGTGTCCTCCTCGGGACTGTGCCGGGAGGCTGGCCGCCCTGGTGGCGGCCGGTGTCTGCTGGCTCCTTCCGTGCCGTCAGGCTGACAAGTGGCGGTGGGCAGCGTGCCGTGGGAGGCGCCGCCGGTCGGCCGCCCCGGACGGCGGTCAGGCTTGGTGGTTGCCGGGGTGGCCGGGTGGGCTGAGGAGGCTGGCGAGCGATGGCTTCGAGCAGCAGCGCGTTGACGCGGGCCCGCTGGTCGGCGGCGTGGCGGGCGCGGAATTCGGCGATGGCGTGGCGGTGCTCGGCCTCGGCGGCGAGCTGGCGCACCCGGGCGGCGACCGCGGGTTGGTGCGGGCAGCCGTCGGCTGCCCGGCGCCGGCCGGGCGAGGGCTGGCGGGGGGCGCCGGGCGGCCGGGGCGGGGCATGGTCAGTCCCGGGCTCGGCGACGGCTTTTTGGCGCAGGCGTCGTCGACGAGGTCTTTGACGGCGGCCGCGGCGGCTGCGGCGGCAGCGCTTGCCGTGCCTGCGGCAACACCCGGCCGGTGACCTTCCGCGACCGGAACGGGCTGCCGCGATGCAGCCAATGCCCGCTAGGCGACGGGCGGGATCCGGCCGCCGTCATCGCCGAGATCGTTGCCGCGATCGAGCCGACGGTGCCGGCGGAGGCCGTGGCCAGCGCGGTGCAGGCGGTGGCCGCCCGAGCCGGGCAGCGCCACCGGCTCGCCTGGGCGCTGCAAGACCAGCACGGCCTGCTCACCGGAGCTGGCGCACGGGCGCCTGTCCCGTCGGTTCTGCGGCTGATCGGCGGGTGCCGCGACGCTGGTGCCACCGGGATCGTCCGGCCGCCCTGCCCGCGCTGCGGCCGGGTCATTTGTAGATCGGGCTACGGTGGGGTGACGGTTGTGCGGCGGTGACGTGGATGTTTATACCGAACGGCTTGCGCTTCGAGGCGCGCCCGAAGCGCGTGACTTAATGTCTTCGCGCCAAGCAACCCGGCGCCGGCGTTGTTGACCAGTACGTCGATCCGCCGGGCCTGCTCCAGCACCGCCGACACGCACAAGGTCACCGACTCTGCCGATGTGACCTCCAGCGGCAGCATGTCCACGTCATCAGCGCTTTGCGCACTGGGTTTCCTGGCGGTGTCGACGACCCGGTACCCGCGCCCGCGCTCAGCGAGCACGCGTGCGGTCGCGTGCCCGATCCCGCAGGGCACCTCGGGACCGCCAGCGGGAGGAGTATCGCGCTCGACATGATCTGTCTACAGCCTGCTGAGGTTAGCGATCTGGCACAGCTCCGGCAGCCTCTTGTCGGCCGCGCGGGCGGCGATCCGCACGCCGATCCAGGCCAGTGCGATGCCGTACCCGGCGGCGCATAGCACGAGCACGGGCATCCGGAATACCGCGGGATCCGAGCGGGTCAAGGCTGCGCCAAGCATCACCGGGCTGATCGCCACCAGCGTGCCGAAAAGGCTGCCGAGAGCGTTCGCGAGCGAATATCCCCCATATCCTCCGGCGGCCCTGGGCGTGGGCCAGCCGGCGCGTTTCTCCAGCGGGTAGGCCACGGTGCCGGTGAAGATGTTGCTCAAGGCCAGGCCCGCGCCAATCCCCGCGAGATCCACCGCCATGCCCACGAATCCGTCCACGGGATGCTTGGCAACGGTCGCGAGTACGAAGGAGATGACAGTTAGCAGCGGCACCGCGATCACGCCGAGAGCGAGGTTCTGGCCGGAGAAGTAGGCGCGCAGCGCACGGCGGCCGGTGAGCGCCATCGCCTCGAGGAAGAAGCTTGGCCCGGTCATCGCGATCGAGTTGGCATGGAACGCGGCGATGACCGCGGCCCCGACGCCTGCGCCGAGCAACAAGGCGACGAGATACTGCGGTGTCAGGATCGTGTTGACGGACGCGACGACCATGATGACCGCGGTCATGCCCCAGTAGATGAGCGACAGGGGCTCGCGGCGCTGGTAGATCCAGAACCGGGAGGCCACCGTGCCGCGTAGGCCGTAACGCGCGAACGGCAGCGCCGCACCGCGCACCACCGAGGACTGCGTGGTGGTGTCGACCGTCACCAGGGCGCGGCTGAGGGACCTTATCCACAGCCCGCCGAGCACAGCGATGACCGCGCCAAGCAGCGCCAGGCGCAGCAACGCCGCGGTGGGGTGGCCGCTCGACGCGTCCTGGATCGCGTGCGCGGCCAGGCCCGGCGGTGTCCAGCGCATCCATGCGTCGACGCCGGCGAAGCTCGCCGGGGTCAGCTTGCCCTCGGTGGTCAGCTTCGGCGCCACCAGGGTGAAGAACTCGTACAGGGCGAAGATCGGCAACATCAGGAAGACGGCGAGGTCCTTGCCGCGGCGGGAGCGCAGCAGCCGGGCCAGGCTGGTGGTCACGAACCGGGCCAGCGTGATGCAGAACAGCACCTCCAGCGGCACCGCGACCAGCGCGATCAGCAGGCCGAACGCGCCGTGGGCCAGCCCGACGGTGACCCCGAGCAGGCCGAGCAGGTTGGCCGCGGGCCAGGCGCCGGTGGCCGAGGCGGCCAGCAGCCCCACGGCGAGCGGGCGGGTGCGCAGCGGGTAGAGGGCCAGCGTGGCGGGGTCCAGGGTGCCGTCGAGCCCGAAGAAGACCAGCGGCACGGTCAGCCAGCCGAGCGCGAACACCGTGAACACGAATGTGGTCACGTCCGCCGCGCCGGCCTGGCCGCGCAGCGCGGCCAGGCCGGCGAAGGTTCCAGCCGCGACCAGCACAGCGAAGACCGTGCTAGCGACAAAACCGATCTTGGCCCCGGTGGACGAGCGCAGCGCGTTGCGCTGCAGGCGCAGCTTCAGCTGGACGAGGAGCCGAGCCATGACAGTCCCTCCTTGCCAGTCGCCTTCGGGCCGACCAGGTCGATGAACGCCTGCTGCAGCGTCTTGCCGCCCCGCACCTGGTCGACGGTGCCGGTGGCGGCGATCCGGCCCTCGTTGATGATGGAGACGTGGTCGCAGACCTGCTCGACCAGTTCCATCACATGGCTGGAGAACAGCACGGTCGAGCCGGAGCGGACGAACCGGGTCAGCAGCCGGCGGATCACATCGGCGGAGACCGGGTCGACGCCTTCCAGCGGCTCGTCCAGGAACAGCACCGACGGGTTGTGGATCAGTGCGCAGCCGAGCGTGGCCTTCTTGCGCATGCCGGTGGAGTAGTCGGCGACCAGCCGTTTGGCGTCCGCCGTCAGGTCCAGCACATCCAGCAGCTGAGCGGCCCGGGAACGCGCCTCGGCGGTGGCCAGGCCACGCAGCCGTCCCGCGTATTCCAGTACTTCCTCACCACTCAGCCGCTCGAACAGGCGGGCCTCGTCAGGGACCACCCCGATGATGGCCTTAACGGCCGCCGGGTCGGCCCACACGTCCAGGCCGTTGATCACGATCCGGCCGGTGTCCGGCCGCAGCAGGCCGGTCATCATCGACAGGGACGTGGTCTTTCCCGCGCCGTTCGGGCCGACCAGCCCGGCGAAGGAGCCGGCCGCGATCTCCAGATCGATCCCGGCGACCGCCTCCTTCTCGCCGAAACTCTTGCGCAGCCCGCTGACCTCGATGGCCAGGTCACTCATGTCTGCCTCCAACTGCTGGTTACGGGCCCACGGTGCCGGGGAGCCTGCCGGTGCCCCCCGAGCCTGGAGACGATGATCAGCGGATGCTCGGTCTTCGACAGCGCGACGCCTGGACCGGCGATCAAATAGTCGATGGTGGCCGGGCCCGGCCGGGGCCGCCGCCAGCAGCGTCACTAGGCTTCCACCGGCGACGGCGGCAGACAGCGCGCCGCGAACCCGCGCCGCGAACCCGCGGCAAGAAGAGCTCTTCCAAAGAGGGGCGCCCGGTGCCAGCCCTTCGAAAGGATCGCATGACGCCAGATCCTTTCCCCTACCGGGCGGGCAGCGTCACCCGCGATGCCAGCAGCGCCCCCGCCGTGTCATCCGATACATCCATGCAAAACGCTGGCGTTCGTGGTGCATAGGGACGAATGTCCTAGCCCTCGCGCATTTTTCATTGAGGTGATCTCAGCGAAATTCATTTGATGTAGCTGTGCTCGAAGTGGGTGAGCACGAGCACAGCGGCGGCAGGCCGGGCGCAGCATCTGCCGGAATCCCACGGGGTCGCGCAGGTAAAGGCGGGGGTCGGGCCAATATGCGAGGTCGGCGGCCCGGAAGGCGGTGGACCAGACGCGGTGGAAGTAGTCCTGGGGTTTGCGCAGGTCCAGGGCGGTGGCGTCATCGAGGGGCCGAGGCCGGCCAGGGCCTTTTCCAGGCCGTCGATGGCGCGGGCGGTGGGCTCGAAGTACTGGTTGAGGTAGTCGGCTGTCGTGTCGTCGGGTGCGCCTTCGGCCAGCAGCCGTCACTGCTCACGCTTGCGCCGCCGAGTAGAGCAGGTCCGCGCCGGACAGCACGAATTTTTCGCAGTTGTGACAGTCCAGGTTCCAGGGACAGGCGCCGCCGTCGACGACGGGCTGAAAGGTGCAGAACCCGCCCTCGGCTGGGGTGCTGCGGCGGGACAGGTCGATCGCCAGGGCCTGGGCCTGCTGGCGGGTCAGGACGCTGGCGGTGTCCCCGGCCAGGAGCTCACCGGGGTTGGCGGTGCCGGGGCCGGTGACCCAGACGTGCTGCAGCACGTTCTCCAGGTCGGAGCGGGATAGGTGGACGTAGTGCTCGGCCATCCGGTCACTGATCTGACCGAGGTAGCGGCGGATGTGGGTGAGGCTCGCGCCATGGCGTAGCAGGCTGGTTGCCAGGGTGTGGCGGGCCTGGTGCGGAACCCAGCGGCCGAGGCCGGGCCCTTCGACCCAGGGCTTGAAGCGGCTGTGGAACCACTGGTAGGAGATCGGCATCGTCGCGTCGGTGTTGCAGACCTTGCTGGGGAACAGCGCGATCGCCGTCCGCTCGGCGCTGGCCGGGCGCCGCCCGAAGCGGGAGATGAACCGGTCGGCCGTCTTGGCCTGCCGGGCAGCGAGCAGGTGGTAGAGCCGTTCGGGGATGCGGATCGAGGCGTCGTAGTTGCCGACCTTGGTCTGGTCATGCCAGAACATCGGCAGGTTGCCGTAGCGGCCGATGCAGTCCCAGCGCAGGTTCACCACCTCGCCGGTGCGGCGGCCGTGGTGACGATGGTCTCCCAGATGTCGCGCAGCCCCTGGTACTCGGGATCGTAGGTGCTGGCGAGCCGGGCGAGGTTGTCCTCATCGGCCAGTGCGCGGGCGACTTCGTCGGGAAAGGGGCGGCGGGCCCGCAGCGGTGCCCCGCCCGCGGCAGGCATCGAGGTTCACCCCTCCTCTGCACCGCCGGGGGACCCGGCGGGGTGGTTGCGCCGGGTGTCTGTTGCCTTAGCACGACGGATAGGGGAGGTATGTGTCGGTGACCATGGCGGACGCGTTGGGAGCGTCCCGGATGAGCTTGTGCGTCTCCATCCAGCTTGCGGAGCTTTGCCACGCGCTGAGGCTCATGCATCCCGTCTTCATGCTGTTTTGCGCCAGCAGCTTGAGCGTCTAGGGGACGCTCACCTGGAGGAACGATGGCTGGTACTGGCTCACTGTCGTCATGATCGTGGTTGCCCCAGCCGGGTCCTTCATCACCGGATTGGTTCCGGCGACCATCCCGGCGACAAAACGCCTGACGAAGCTCGCATAGCCAGGATCCGAGCCGAGACGGTGCGCGTTCGCGACCACTACCAGCTCGTCGTAATTCGGCACTCCCAGCTTGTTGGCCGGGAAATCGGCCGCCCTCTTATTCATCTGCTGGCTTATCTGCATCGCCTCGTTGAAGCCCTATTTCGTACCGGCGGTTCATGTCCGTCCAGACGGGCGGAAGGCAAGGACTTCCGGCGTGCGGTGAGGACCCAAGTCCTCTGCCGGAGTGACATCTGGTTCGGTTCGCTGGTGCGGTGTTCGTCGGGGACGAGATGGTGCTGGATGTGGGCTTGGATGCCGCAAAGGCCAGCCTGGCGAAGCTGGCCCGGAGCGGCGTGCTGGTGCGTGCGTCCCAGGCTGCCTACAACGAGGGGATCACAGGATTGATCCGGGTTGGCCCGCTAGGTTCCGCGCCGGGCTTGTCCAGGATGGTCGAGGTGCACTTCCTGGACCTGGTGAGCCGGGAGGACTCCGCTCTGCTTGTGCTGAGGTGGGAGGCCGTCGGGCCTGGCGGCGGGCTGTTTCCCGCCCTGGACGCCGATATTACGCTGACATCTGCCGGGGAGCACGCCACGTTGCTCACGGTGGCCGGAGCGTACCGGCCGCCGCTGGGGATCCTCGGCGCCGCGCTGGACCGGACGGTCTTGCACCGGGTTGCCGCCGCAACGGTCCGGGCCTTCATTAACCGGGTCGCGGATGCCATCGCCCATCCCGCTAGCATGGCCGGATCAGGAAACGGGATCGCAGTTCAGGAGTCTCCCAGGCCGCCAGCTGCGTCCGGAGACGCCATAGGCGGCCCGCCAGGCCTGAGCAGCTGACTGCGGTTATTGATCTTAGCTGATGCTCGTTAAGGCGGTCATTCCTCGGCGAGGCCGGCTGAGGCGTCACTGGGCGCCGTTTGGCGATCCGGGACGAGGCTGGGCCCTTTGGCCGCGGGTGGTGAATACGTGGTCACGGATCTCGCAGATGGTGTCGTCAAGGCGCCGGAGAGCTTCTGCGATGCGCTGGTTGGGCACGTCACTGGCCAGGTCGATGGCGGCCTGCAGGCTGAGGCCCACGTTGAAAAGGCTGTTGACGATCCGGTCGAGCAGTTCCTGGCCGCGGTGCGCCTGCTCCGCGGCAGCGGCTCCGGCGAAATCTTCCTGCCGCCGGTTCTCGGTGACGTCCCGGATCACGGCGAGGGTCAGGTGACCGGTCGCGGTCGGCACCGGGCTGAGGCTGATCTCGACCGGGAACGTGGCCCCGTCCTTGCGCAGCCCGACCAGCCGTGCCCCCGCGCCCATCGGCCGGGCGTTAGGTGCCTGCGCGTACGCCGCGCGGTGGCTCCGGTGGGCCGCCCGCAGGTCAGCTGGGATGAGGAACTCGACGGGGCGGCCGGCCAGCTCAGCGTGCTGATAGCCGAACATCTCCTCCAGCCGCCGGTTGACCAGCGCGAGCACGCCATCGTCGTCGGCGACCGCCACTGCGTCGGCGACCGCCACTGCGTCGGCAAGGGCGCCGGCGAGCTTCCACAGCACAGCCGGGCTGAAGGTCGCACCTTCCGGCGCATCCTGGCGGCGCCTTGCCCGGGCGTCACCGGCGGTCTGCTGGGCATCGGTGCCGGTCGTGCCCGGCCCGGGCGCCAGGCCGGCCACCGCTGGCGGCGTCCCGGCGGCGACGGCCGCTTCCAGGGAGGGGTAGATGGAGACCAGGCGATCAAGTCCGCTGAGCCGCAGCACACGCCGGACGATCCGCGCGGTGACCACCAGCCGCAGCCGCGTGCCGCTGACGACGGCGCGCCGGTGGGCACGCAGCAAAGCCTCCGCGCCAGCGTGATCGCAGGAAGCTGTCGCGGCCAGATCCGCGATCAGCGCATCGGCCCCGCGGCTGATGACCGACAGCAGCTCGTCGCGGATCTGGCCAGCATTGGACACGTCGATGTGCCCCGGAAGCGTCACGACCGCCCGCCGGCCCAGCCACTGCACCGGGCAGGCATCCTTAAACACGACGGCAACCTGCGCATACGCGAGAAATCGCGCGTGCCCGGATCGCTGCGCCCGCGGCGGACGTACCTGATGACTGGTGCATCGCTGAAGCACCCGGGTCCCATCAGGCCATGACTGGCCGTGTCGCCCACGTCTACGAAGACGCGGTCACCTGCATCCCTGCCTTGGTCCAGTGCAGGATGTATGCGGACACCCAGTCCCACTGAACTCCCAAGTGGTCCTAGTCTGCTCCGTCCTCCTCACAGGTGCCAAGATCTGTGGGCCCGCGTCCGCATGACGAACATACGGCCGCATTCGAAGTGGCCAGAGGCCTATCCGGGGCCTCTTCGTCCCCGAAGCCAAGTACCGAGGCTCTCATGGTGGGCGCATCTTCTGGCTTACCTGGTGCGACCGTCCGCCAACGTCCGCTGGAATCCTGCGCGAACGAAGCGATCGTCACTCAGTTGTTCACTCGGTCCGGCTTCGCTCCTTGCCAGGCCGCGCGGGTTTCTCACCTCATCCCAGCCTGACCTGGGCGCGGACGGCGAAAAGGCCGAAAGCCCCATCGGTCACGATGCGGGGGCGGCGGTTCCGATGACCTGGGAGGCCGTGATGGACTCCGCAACGCGAAACGGGATGCAGCGGCCGATCTTCGTTGCCACCGGCGGCGACAGCGGCAGCGGCAAGTCCACACTCACGGCGGGCTTCTACCGCATCTTCCCGCACAATCAGATCACCAGCGTGTGCCTGGACGACTACCATGGCGACGACCACCTCCTCCGGCTGGACCTCCTCCGGCGGACGGAAGGTACCGCTCCTCTTCCGGGTCGAGCCAGACGCTGAGGTCGAACTTCTCGCAGACCTGGGCCTCGGTGTAGCCGCGCTTAGCCACGTCCCGTTGCACCTTCCACCTGCTTTCCCGGACGGTAGAAGGATCCCCGGGCTAACAATTTCGCCCTGATGGAACGTCCGGTTCCCGGGCTGCGAGACGTGCTGCGCGACCCGTGCGAGGGGTTCCGCGTCAAGCAGGGGGAAGACCACGACGAGACCGTCCTGGAGATCGACGGGGCCATCGACGCCGGCACCGTCCGGCAGCTCGAGAACCGGATCTGGGACCACTTCGACGCCGGCCATCAGCACCTGCGGCCCTCGCGCCGGACCAGTTCGGCGACTTCACCGACGGGGTGATGCGCAGCCATCACAGCGATCCCCTGGCGCTCGTCCAGCTCCTGCTGGTGCACCGGATCCTCAGCGCCAGGAGGTCGATGCTGCTCAAGGTGCCGCTGAGCGTCCATGAAGAGATGACTCACGCTCAGGAGCCGCGCGGAGAGGCCGTCCGTGACCACGAGCACGTCTAAGCCAAGGTGAGCGGGTTTCCGTCGCGGGTCCAGGGTGTCGTTGGCGAGCGGGTCAGCACGCCGGCCGCTGCCGGAAACCTGGCGGTGCCGATGCGGTTTTGTCCGTGGCGGGGGCGTTTCGGGAGGACTGGCTCATCGGGTATAGCTTGTCCCGGGCCGCGGCAAGCTGGTCGAGCATGGCGACCACCAGGCCGCTGGCCCGGCCAAGGAGGCTCGAGTACTCGATACGCAGCTCGGCGGCGGCCGGCACCGCCTCTCGATGGCGGATGAGTTCGTGCAGCTCGTCGGCCAGGGCAGCGGAACCCGACCGTTCAAGTTCGGCCCTGACGGCCTCGAGCAGCCGCTGAACGCGTGCCCGGTCCTGCGGCGGGACGGTGGTGAGATCAAGCTCGTCCCGTGCAGCCTCGAGCAGCCCGTACATCCGCAAGACACGGTCGGGTGCCTCCACCCGGCACGCATCGCCGGCCACGTCGATGACGGTGCCCTCGCCTGCGCTGATCGTGTCAGGCCGTGGCCAGTCCTCGGAGTCCACCACCGCCAGCGCGGCTTCCTGCAGATGCTGGGCCGGCGCGCCAGCGTCCAGCAAGCCGGCCAACTGCCGCACGGGCTCGGTCAGCGCCCGGAGCTCGGCTGGCACATGCCCGGCAGGCAGGTGGTGATGCATCGCCTGAACCAGGCGGGCAGTGTCTGCGCGGAGCGCGTCTTCGCGTCCCGGTCGTGCGGGGCCGGTCATGGCTGAGCCGTGCTCGGAGCGCTGGGGGGAAGGTGGCTGGTGAACCAGTCACGGGCGAGTTCGGCGGCGGCGGGGAGGGTGCCGGGTTCCTCGAACAGGTGGGTGGCGCCGGGTATCACGGCGAGGTGGTTCTCGCAGCGCAGTTCGGCCTGGGCCTGGCGGTTGAGGTCGAGCACGACGTCGTCGCGGCCGCCGACGATGAGCAGCGTGGGTGCCGTCACCGATGCGAGGCGGGGCCCGGCGAGGTCGGGGCGTCCGCCGCGGGATACCACGGCCGCGATGCCGCTGCCCGGTTCGGCCGCGGCCCACAGCGCGGCGGCGGCGCCGGTGCTGGCGCCGAAGTATCCGACGGGCAGGTGGGCGGCGCCGGGCTGGGTGGCCAGCCATCGGGTGACGTCGGTGAGGCGCCCGGCGAGCAGGCCGATGTCGAACACGTTAGCCCGGTCGAGTTCCTCGTCCGGGGTGAGCAGGTCGAACAGGAGTGTGCCCAGGCCCGCGTGGGTTAAGACGGCGGCGACGTAACGGTTGCGCGGGCTGTGCCGGCTGCTGCCGCTGCCGTGGGCGAAGATTACGGCCCCGGTCGCGTGGCCGGGGACGGTCAGATGACCGGCCAGGCGGGCCGCGCCGGCGCTGGCCTCAACCTCTTCGTCGCGGGCGAGCGGGCCGCCCGCGGCCGCCGCGCTCGCGTCTGCCACGGAGCCAGGCGTGGCCGCGCGTTGCAGGCAGGCGGCCACTTCGTCGTCGGTTGTCTGAGAGAAATCGGCGTAGAACTGCCCGATAGCCAAGAACGGTGCCGGGGTCTCCAGGCAGAGCAGCTCGTCGGCGCTGATCCCGATCCGGGACTCCCACTGCGGCGGCGCGACGGGCACGGCGAGTATCACCCGGGCCGCTCCCTGCGCCCGGGCGATCTGGCAGGCGGCCTGGGCGGTCGACCCGGTGGCGACGCCGTCATCGACCACCACCGCAATCCGGCCGTTAAGCGGCTGCCGCGGCCGGCCGCCGCGGAAGCGCCGGGCGCGGCGTCCGAGCTCGGCGCGTTCTCGTGCCTCGACCGCGGCCAGCTCGTCCTTGGAGACCCCGGTGAGGCGGACGACCTCGCGGTTGATGACCCGCACCCCGTCCTCGCCGATGGCGCCCATGCCCAGTTCGGGCTGGAACGGCACCCCGAGCTTGCGGACGACGATGACATCGAGCGGCGCGCCGAGGCCGCGGGCCACTTCGTAGGCGACCGGGACGCCGCCGCGCGGCAGGCCAAGGACCACGACATTCTTATCTCGCAGGTCCTGCAGCCTGGCGGCCAGGCGCCGTCCCGCATCGGCCCGATCAGCGAAAACCATGGCCACCTCCGCTCCAGACCCACCTTTCCCCTGCCGTGCCAGCGTCACCAGGGCCCATCGTCACCTTCGGCAACTGCCTCGCTCGTGCCCAGGGCGCGCGCAGCGGGCTCCTTTCTTGCCCTCAGGCCGGGACACCGCACTCCAGCTCCCAGCCCCATCGCCCGCGTCGGCATGACCTTCGCCATGCCCGATCCGGCCGTTTGCCCCTGCGCCCGGCGGGACGGCCGCTCCAGCCTGAAGCGGCTTCGGGCCAGCAGTACGGGCAGCTGGGGACGGCTACCGGAAGCGCAAGGCCGCGCTCCTGCCCAAGGTCCGGGTGGATGTCCTCGCCCAGGACGAGGACGCCGGGACTGTGGCCGGTGCCATCGCGGCCGTCAATACCGGCATGATCGGCGATGGGAAGATCTGGGTCACGGCCGTGGAGAGCGCGTTGCGGGTGCGGACCGGCGAGCGCGACGCGACGCCGTGTGAGCAGGGCGGCAGGGGAGCGGCGTCCCGGCAAGCTCGAACCGGGGCTCACGCAATACCCGCTGCACCCAGCCGTCCCGCTTCGGCGGCGGCCCGTCGGTTCCCCTTGCCGACGCTGCGGCACGGGGCATGACGGCACCCTCCGTCGCGTATCACCGTCCGGGCTTGCGACCCGGCCGCTGTCTGACCGTGAGCTACCCCGAGCGTCCGCGACGGCAGCCTCGGTGTTCGCGCTGCTGGGCGGCGGCCATCTGCATATGGGCGTGGGCGGCGGCATCGTCGTGCCCAGTGTGCTGGCACACGCGATCGCGGCCGCCGCCGGGCCTGTGACGCATACGCTCGCGTCGGCCCAGGCCCTGGAAGACAATGCCGACGGCACCGTGACGAACCGGTACACGATGATGACGGGCTTGTCCGAGATGGCGATGTCGAGGTCTGTGCCGGTTCGGCCCCTTATCGGACGAACCCCTGCTCCGGCTCCGATTCGATGAGCAGCGACACGGCCTCGATCAGGGCCAGGTGGGTGAACGCCTGCGGGAAATTCCCCAGGTGCTCGCCTGTCGCAGTGTCGATTTCCTCAGCATAAAGCTGAAGCGGCCCAGCAAATGACAGCAGCTTCTGGCACAGCGCACGCGCGCGCTCAACCTCACCGATCATCGCCAGCGCCGTCACCAGCCAGAACGAGCAGATGGTGAACGTGCCCTCCTCGCCCTCGAATCCGGTGTCTGTGCCCTCCACCCGGTAGCGCAGGACCAGGCCGTCCTTGGTCAGCTCGTCGGCGATGGCAAGCACGGTCGACTTGACCCGCTCGTCGTCGGGTGGGAGGAATCCCATGATGGGAAGGAGCAGCAGCGAGGCGTCGAGATCGTCGGTCTCGTAGTGCTGCCGGAACACGCCGCGGCCGGAAACGCCCTTGTCCAGCACCTCGGCCTTGATCTGCTCGGCGCCTGCCCGCCAGCGGCGGGCGCGTTCGTCATCCCCGCGCTCCGCGGCGAGGTCGGCGCCGCGCGCGGCGGCCACCCAGCACATCACCTTGGACGCGGTGAAGTGCTTCGGGTCGCCGCGGACCTCCCAGATCCCCTGATCGGGCTCGGTCCAGTGCTGCAGGGCGGCCTCGACGAATCCGGCGAGGCCTTCCCACACCGGCATCACGATCTGGGCCGCTCCCCGCCGGAACTGGACGTCCAGCGCATCGAGGATCATCCCCCACACGTCGTGCTGATGCTGATTCCAGGCACCGTTGCCGATACGGACCGGGCGCGCGCCCCGGTACCCGGACAGGTGGTCCAGGGTCCGCTCGGTCAGGTCGCGTTCCCCGCCGATGCCGTACATGATCTGGAGCTCGAACGGCCGGTTGAGGTCACCGCCGCTGACCGCATCGAGGATGAAGCCGAAATACTCGATCGCCTCCCAGTCGAAGCCGAGGCGGTACAGCGACCGGAGCATGAACGCCGAGTCCCTGATCCAGGTGAACCGGTAGTCCCAGTTGCGCGCCCCGCCGGGCGTTTCCGGCAGCGAGGTCGTCGATGCCGCCATGATGGCGCCCGTGGGGGCGAAACTGAGCCCCTTCAGGGTCAGCGCGCTGCGGTCGAGGTAGGGCTTCCACGGATGGTCGCCGATCTTGGCTGAGCTCAGCCAGTCGCGCCAGAAATCGACCGTGGTGTTCAGCGCGCTGAAAGCCTCGTCCTGGTCAGCCGGGACCTTACCGTTTCCCCAGGAAAGAACGACGAACGCCGACTGGCCTTCCGTGAGCGTGGTACGGCCGTAACTGCGGGCACCCAGGACGCCGAGCCGGATGTTGCCCGCCAGGTTGAGCTGCACGTCCCCCTCCTGCGGGGTGATCGTCATGGCATCATAGCCGTCGCCCTGGTAACTCCACGTGCCACCGGTGGTTCCGTAATTGAAGAGCGGGGCACAGTTCACAGCGGCCTCGACCCGGCCGCTGATGCACGTCGCGATCCGCAGCAGGGCGCCGACGGCGCCGAAATCAGTCGGGGCCCGATGATAGTCCGCCCGCCGTCCCTCGCCCTGGACCGGGCCGACGACCAGCAGGTCATGCACGGTCATCCAGCCGGTCGGCGTCTGCCACGTCGTTTCCAGCACCATCGTCCCCGGGACATATCTGCGATCCTGAGGGACCTGCGCGTTGCTCGGACCGAATCTGAACAAACCGGCCGCCCGGTCCAGCAGCGCACCGAACACACTCGGGGAGTCGGGCCGTGGCAGGCACAACCACTCGACCGACCCGTTCGGCGCAACCAGGCAACTCTGCTCGCAATTGGACAGGAACCCGTACTCGGCAATAGGCGGGAACATGCTCATCGGCGCTCGACCTCTCGTGTCAAGACTGAACGCCCCGACGCTGCTGGAACAATGCGATCGTAACGACCGATCTACGCTGCATGGTCACCCCAATTGGGTGAGCTTGACCCCGGCCGCCAAGTGCTTCAGATGGCACCCTGCCCGGTGAACTGGGCGGTGGCCAAAGGGTGACCGATCTTGCCGTCTTTCGGTCGGCTCATCCAGCACCATAACGGGGAAGTCGGCGCCAGCACGCGGGCGAGGGCAAGCCGCTGCCGCTGCCCACCTGGCAGCCGGGCTCCGTACTCTCCCACCAGCGTGTCGAGTCCGTCCGGCAGGCTGTCCGCCACTCGAGCAGCCCGGCGCGGCGCAGCGCATGCCGCGGTTCACCGGCACTGGCATCGGGCCGGGCCAGCCGCAGGTTCGCTGCCAGGGTGGAGTCAAAGATGTGCGCGTCCTGGCGCACAGCCCGATCACCGTGCGCACCGCGTCAGCCTGGAGGGCGGTGATGCCCACGCCGCCCGGGATGGCCTTTCCCGCGGTGGGGTCGACGAACCGCAGCAGCACCATGGCCAGCGTCGTCTTGCCTGATTCGCTCTGGCCCGCCGGATAGCTCGTGCGCGGCGAGCGGGACCAGCACGACCACGGCCAGCGCCGCACGGGTCAGGGAGCCGGACCGCACCGTGTCGACGCCGAGGACCAAGCGGCCCCACCTGGCTGCTCCGGCGGCGATCACCGCCACCGCCGCCGCGGTTCCCCCGCCGAGTCCCGAACGGCTCTCGCTGGGTGACACGCCAGGTCGGCTGCAGACACCTGCCGGAGCGCGGTGTCCCGCGCGCCGAACGCGACAAGCTCGCCAGCGCCGCGCAACAGGTCCAGGGACGCGGCCGCGAGCTGGCCGCGGCGCGGCCCGACCTGGCGCCCGGCCCGGCGGGCGACGAGGCTGGCGATCCCTGGCGCGAGCAGCGCCGCCGCGAGCAGGCTGATGGCGACGACGACACCGGCGCCGGGAATCAGCAGTGCCACGGCCGTGACGGTGGCGGCTCCGCCGCGCCCGCGACCAGCTAGGGCAGCAGCACCCGAAGCCAGCGGTGCGCGAGGCCATCGATGTCGGTAACGAGACGGCTGAACAGATCTCCGGACCGGAACACAGCGAGCCCGGCGGGAGCGAGCCGCTCGAGGCGGCTGTACGCGGCCACCCGCAAATTGGCCAGAATACGCAGCGCGGCGTCATCCCCGGCCAGCGGGCTGGCCATAGTTGGGCTGGCGCTGATCCGGCTCGGCGAGCGCGGACCGGCCGTTACCGGGCTGGCGGCGCCGCGCCCCGCCCGCAGCGGGTCAAGCGACCCAGACCCTGCTGTCTGCTATCAGGCTGTGCCAAAGCCCGCCGGTCAGGCGTCACCCGCCCGGGATGGCCGCGCAGCCGGCGCATCGGCGGTCCCCGCATCGGCCGGGTGAGCGCCAGCGGCCGGCGTATCGGCGGGTAGCGCGGCCGTGGCCGGGGGTCGGCGGGGGGATGGCGTAGACGTCGGTGACGAGGCCGATCTGGTGGGTGGTGAAGGCGCGTTCGCGGCGGGTGTCGCGGGTGAAGGCGACCCACCAGGTGAGGATGGCGCCGAAGCGGTTGCGGAATCCGGTGAGGAAGGCGATGTGGATGAATAGCCAGACGATCCAGCCGATGAAGCCGCCGAGGTGCAGGCGTCCGGCGGACACGACGGCGCGGCCGCGGGAGATGTAGGCGGCCGAGCCGAGGTCGTGGTAGCGGAACGGCTTGACGGGTTTGCCGGCGGCTTGGTGGCGGATGCGGCGGGCGCGCACAGGCCGGATTGCATGGCGACCTCGGCGACGCCGGGGAGCTTGTCGTGGCTCATCAGGTCGCCGAGGACCGATATTTCGGGGTGGCCGGGGATGGTCAGGTTGTCGTCCACGGTGATCTGCCCGGCGCGGTCATGTTCGGCGCCGGTTGCCGTGGCGAGTACGGCGGCGATGGGTGGGGCCTCGACGCCGGCGGTCCATAGCACGGTGCCGGCGTCGTAGCGGGTTTGGGTGCCTGCCTTGTCGCGGACCAGCGGCCCGTCGGCGTCGATGTGGGTGACGAGGGTGTGCAGGTGCAGTTCCACCCCGAGGGTCTGCAGGGTCCGGGCGGCTTTGGCCGTTAGCTGGGGGCCGAAGGCGGCGAGTGGTTCGGCGCCGCCGTCGAAGAGCAGCACGCGGGCGTCTTCGGGGTTTGACGGTGCGGAATTCGGCGCGCAGTGTTTTGGTGGCGAGTTCGCGGATCTGGCCGGCTAGCTCGACTCCGGTGGGGCCGCCGCCGACGAGGGCGAACGTCAGCCAGCGGCGCCGTTCGGCATGCTCTGCTGGGGTTTCCGCCTGCTCGAACGCGCCGAGCACCCGGCGGCGGATGGTGAGCGCGTCGGAGATCGTTTTCATCCCCGGGGCCCACTGGGCGTACTCGTCGTGGCCGGAGTAGGACTGCTGCACCCCCGCGGCGACGATCAGGTCGTCGTAGCCGAACTCGATCCGGCCGCCGCCAGGCCGCATCGCGTGTACCTGCCGGCCCGCCTGCCCACTCAGCGGCAGGGCACAAAGTCCCCGGCCGGGAGTTCGAAGTGCCCGCCTCCGGCGATGGCTCCCGGCGGTCACCCGGCCGTCTTCGCGCCGGTCGCTTCGACGGTCGCATTACCTGAGAGCCGCACCGATTGCCGGATCGGGCGTCCCAGCGAGGCGCACTCGAACAGGTGGGCACATCGGTGCACCAGCGTGGCGTTCCTTGGTCTGGGCGGGAACGGCGGGATCGCGCAGCTGGGCGGCGAGGTCCTGCTCGCTCCGGCGAGTGCTGCCTTGGCACGCGGGGTTGTTCGGACGGCGCATGGCGCGGCACCGCTGCCGTCAGGATCAGTTCCCGTCGCGCCCCCTGCTGCAGTACGCGGCTCAGGGTGCCTTGCGGCGGTGACCGTCCGGTTCGATCTCAGGTCGCGGTGGGGTCTGCGGTTATGCCGTCTGGGGCCAGGCCCCAGGTCTTGGTTTGGCGCTGGACGGCTTCCTTGGCTCGCCGCAGTTGCTCTGCGACGAGACGCCGCTCGGCCCATGCCGCTTCACGGCGCCGCAGGGCGTGCTCGATGGCGAGAAGTTCCTCGTCGCCGACCGGCAGGCTGTACGCCTCGCTGACCATGCGCGCAAGGTCGGCGCGGTAGTCGTGCCCGCGGGCGAGGAACGTCCCCGGAGTGACGTTCATCGCGTTTTTCACATCCACAAGGGTGAGCACGAACGTGGTCAGCGGATACCAGGACGTCAGTGGCGATACCCCGGGCGGCCGGCTGGCGGCCGGACCCAGCCAGCCGGGCTGTTGCACAGCGAGGGCGGGCTCGAACCGGGTGATCGGGTCCTCGTGGTGAGACAGCAGCACATACCGGCGGCGGGCGCGGTCGCCCGCCGGGAGCGCACGCCATTCCTGGTACGAGGCGACCTCGGCGACCTGGCCGTCCGGGTCAGTGTGCTTCGGATCGAGGCGCCACTGTTTGGCCCAGTTGCTTTCCGCCGGGGTGCCAAGGAACAACGCCCGGTCCATCCCGACGCGGTGCAGCCCGGACACTCCCTCGTGCAGGAACGCATCCTGCAGGGTGTGCGCGCCGAGGGACTCACCGAAGCCGACCAGGCGGGGCCGGCGTCCCTCCGGCAGGCCCCGCAGCCGCCATTCGAGCGCGTGCAGCAGCGCGCGGTTCTGCTCGCGGCCCATCGCGACCCGGTCCAGGGACAGGAACGACGGGCGCAGGGAGTACTGAAGTGCGACCGTGGCGCAGTCACCTCGTGTCAGGTACTCGAGGGTCTCGACGGCGACGTAGTTGACGTAGCCGCTGCCGGTAGGAGACGCCACGCACAACACGGACCGCTCGAACGCACCGAGCCGGGCCAGGTCCTCCATCACCAGGTCGACCCGCACGTCCACGGTCTGCCCGGACGCCAGGCCCGCGAACGCGCGCACGGGTGCCTTTACCTGGTCAACCGGCGTCCCGGTCACGTCAGCGATCTCCTGCCTGGTGAGGGCCAGGTTGACGAACCGGACCCCCTCGCGGGACAGGCTCGGCCACGGGACCGCCGACGCGGGGCCGCCGCTGACGGTCATGGCGTCCGGCGGCCTGGTGTAGGCGGCATCGATCGCGGACCCGCCGGTTTCCGCGCGGCGGTCGATGTACTCCACGGCGAAAGCCAGCCCGCCCACGGTCACACCGAGCGCCGCGGCATGGCCTGCCATCACCGCAACAGGACCCGCACCGGGGGCGACCCGGCGTATCCCGGCCGCGAGGCCGCGGGCGAACGCGCCCTCGGCGACGGCCATCCCATGCAGCCCTCCGCTGACCGCCGCGCCGATCAGCAACGACCTGACCACCGGCGCCAGCGGCGGCTGCGCCGGCGCAGCCTTCCCCCCGGCCGCTTCACCGGTCAGCGGATCGGCAGGCGGCGGGATCCGCGCCGCATCCGCCTCTGCGCCCACGTGGTAGCGGTGAATCTGCCAACCCGCGAACGCGGCACCGGCCAGCACGCCGCCTCCTGCCGCTATCACTCTCAGGCCGGGCCTGCGGCCGCCCACCACGGCGTCCACGGCCGCGACCGCAGACAGCGCCGCACCGGCCAGGCCGACCCGTGACGCCCGCCGCCCCGCCGTCCGCAGCAGTGCCCGGCGCACCGGCTCACCCGGCCGCGCCGCCACCAAGCGCTCCACCACAGCGCCTGCCGCGGCAAACCCGGTGCTGACGGCTGCCTGCGCCGCGAAACTTCGCGCCCGGCCCGCTGGCGTCCCGTCGTCGCGCGCGATCAGCCGGGCAATCGCCGCGCAGCCCGATTGCGACGTCATCACGAGCCCGTGCTGGGTCGCGGCGACGATCCCTGTCGCCAGTGCCTGATCCCTACTGGGCCGGGGAAGCAGGCCCGGCCCGAAGCTCGTGCCGGCCATCGACGTCGACGCAAGCGCTGCCGTCCGTTCCACCGTGTCACCGCCGGCCAGCAAATTCCCAGCGCGCCGCGCGGTTCCGCCGAGATCCATACGTTCCCCCTCACCCCGCCCGACGGCGGCCATTCGCGGACACCGGCCCGGCTCGCCTCAAGAGCATCCGGGCGAAGGCAAAGCGACCGGCAGACTTGCGTCGATCATGTCCTCCGGCCTTACGTCGCGAGAATGGGCCCAAAGGCCTTTCTACCTGGCGCAGTCACTGCCCAGCCGATCGTAAGCCGCGGCCGCCTCGCAGCCGCCCACAGGCGCCGGAACACGCAATGAAAGAAAATCTACGCGAATGCCAACGGAATTGCCCGCCAGATCAAGGCCGCGCGGGCAGCCAGCTCACCCGATCCGGCGTGCCCTGATAGTGCCCCGCCGGTCCGGCGGACGGGGGCCGGTTAGCGCTGGTGATGCCGACTCGCCGCAGCCCGCTCGCGGCCCAGGCCATGCGCGACCCGGCCGGCCGCGAGCGCCGCATCGTTAACCGCGGCGTGCGCGAGCAGCGGGGCAACGATGCTGCCCGACCGCAGCCGCAGCCAGCCAAACACCGCGCCAGCAGCTGTAGTGACCACGACGTTGCCAGCGACAAAGGCTGCCTGACGCAGCGGGCGCCGCGCCAGCTGGCAGCCCAGCGCGGTCTGGTTCATGGTTGACAGCGTCGGCAGAATATGCGAGAGGCCGAACAGCGCTGCTGGCCACGCCACCGCGCTGGCCCGCGGGCCGCGCTCCAGCCACAGGCCAAGCAGCGCCGACCGGTAAGTGAGTTCTTCCGGCGGTACCGCAGCGAAAGTGATCTTGGCCAGCTCAGCAGCAAGTTCACCGCCGCCCCCGGCCGCAGCGGCCCGTTTGTCAAGAAAGAACGGCCGCGTGGCCGGCAGCGCCGCCCCCGCGAAGACAGCAGCCGCCGCCGCAGAAGCCGCCGCAGCGCCCGTGCGGACCCCGCTGCCCAACTCACTGCGGCGCAAGCCCAGCTCAGCCGAGGAAACGCCGGCGGCGCGCGCAATCCCCACCAGCGCCACGGCTGTGCTAAACCGCACCACCGTCCGGGCGGCCGGGCGGCTGAGACGATGCACCAACGCCTCGTGTGCCCCCGCGACCACGACAGCCGCGATCCGCCCACGGACCGGTGCTGCGTTCACGGCGCCGAGTCCTGCGCGGTCGGCGGCCGGGCCTGGGAGCTGGACCCGCCGTGTTCGTGCGTCGTCACCTCGCTGCGTCTCGCCTTGACGAACACATTCGCGCTCATACGCATGCTGCCGATGAGCGACCGCGACAAGGACGTGGAGATCATTGCGCTGCGGCACCAGCTCACAGCGTGGAATGAGGTCGAGCGGCTATCGGCGCGCCATCGAGTCCATGCACACCGTGACCGCGAGGATGAGCGCATCGTCTTGTTCCGGCGCAATCTCGACGCCATAGGTGTCACGGACCCGGAACCAGCTTTTCGAGACAGTTGCCACCGTGTCGCCGTCCTGCTCGATCTTGTATTCGTGGTCGACGACGTTTCCGTGGGCACTCAGGTCGGGCCCGCCATCTATGTCGATCTTGTAGCGGTCGCGGATCCCGGCAACGGCCTTGTGGACAGTCGCGCTGCGGCCGCCCATCTCGATCTTCATCTTGTCGCGCACGCTCAGCTTGCGTTCTTGGATCTTCGCGACCTCGCTGCCCGACGCGTCCTTGAGCACGAAGGTGTCGCGGACCCGTACGGCCTTGCCGTCGACTTTGAAGACCCGCTGACCGGTCTCGTCTTCAACCCAGTAGTCGTCACCGATCGACAGCAACTTCTCCTGCATCCGGTAGCGCCGGCCGGCATGACCTTCGGCGCCTCGTATCCGGTCTCTCAGGCCCATGTTCACCCTCCCCGTTCTTGGCGAGCCCGCGTCGAGGTCTTCCCGCCACGGCCCACGCACAATAGACATTACGGTAGTCCGGGCCTAGGGGACCTAGTTGAAGGCCTTGCCGCCGTCGGAGCCCGGGTAGCGGTTGAACCTGCCAGCACCGGATCAACGGCGAATAGCTTGGGGTTCAGCGCCGACAGGAACGCCAGCGCCAAGGACGTCCCAGTCATCGCCGTACGGCCGCGCCTGGCATGTACCCGCCAGCCCCATCTGCGGCCCTGCGCGCATGGAAGTTGGCGGTGCCCGCCCGGGTGCCTGCCAGGGGACCTCGATTCGGCCATCTGGCGGCTGGCGCTGCAGGGACCGGGCGCGCAGTTGTCGGCACCGAACTATGCGGGCCGCTTCGCGGCAGCTGAACCCCGAGGGATACGGCGGCATCCGCCAGCCCCGAGGGGTCCCGGATGGCACGTCCGTGCCTCTTGCGCTCGCGATTGCCAGGCCGCACGGATCCGCCCCCATCGGCGGTGGACGGCGCAGGCGTAACCTGCGCCGCTGGCGAACGGAGTGCAGACAGGCGCTACTGCGACTCCGCCTCCACCGCTGCAATGGCGAAGCCGAGGGCCTCGGTGATGTTGGCCGCCGCCGACACGACCCGGGCCGTTCCGATGATGGGGGCGACGGCCACGAGGACATTCTGCACGTCCTCAACTGTCACCCCTGCATCGGCGGCCGGTCCGACGTGCGCGAGGTAGGACACCGGGCGGGCGTCGACGGCGGCCAGGGCCGCGATCCGGACCAGCAACAGCGCATCCGGCGCCAGGTCACATCGCTCCAGCGAAGCGGCGGTCATCGCGACGAGGGTGTCGAGAACGGGCCCGTCTTCAGCCGTATCAGGCACGGTCAGACTCCTTTACTAGGCCGGGAGCAACTCCCGGCGGTTGGCGTGGGGGCGGGAGGTGCTGCGGGGCTCATCCCTCCACCAGGGCTTTTCCGTGGACCGCCAGCGCCCAGATGACGAAGATGTCGAGCGTGATGACCATGAGTGACCAGAATGGGTAGAAGGGGATGAAGAAGAAGTTCGCGAATGCCGACAGCGTGGCGAGCGTGATTCCCACGATCCTGGCCCACAACGCCCCGGTCATTACGTAGAACCCCGCCAGCAAGACGATGATGCCGCCGATGAGGACGATCCACCCCCACGTCTTCACGTTCCCGCCGTAGGGGTAATTGGCCACCGTGGTGTAGAACCTGCCGCTCTTCAGCAGGGCCGCCAGTCCCTCGAAGAACGCGAAGAACCCTCCCACGATCATCACGATGCTGGCAAAGAGAACCCATCCGGCCCCCACGCCCGCACGATCGTCTGTCGTAACTCCTCTTTCTCCAGCCCGTGCCATAACTCCCACCTTTCCAGAAATCAGATCATGCCACGCGCACGTTAACGCCCCGGGGCCGCCCCTTCATCACCCACTTAGGATGAAGTGCGAAGGAAGCCAGGGGCGATGATGATCTACCGCCGGGGGCCCATAGAAGACGGCCGACAAGTCATCTGGAGCCGCAGGCGCTGCTGCGGCCACCCGTTACCTGGCCGCGTCTCAGGTCATGCCAGGACCCGATACGGGGATCACGGCCGCAGTCCGCGACCGGCCGGCCTCCAGCCCGGTCCTGTGGTCGCAGTCACCCAGACGCAGCGCTAGCCGATGCCCATCGCCACGCCACAGCTGTCAGGATGCGGATTCGAACTTGTAGCCAAGCCCCCGGGCGCTGAGATGTGCCCTGGGCTGGCGGGGTCACGCTCGATCTTCGCCCGCAGTCGCTACAAGTTCGCGCGAAGAGAAAGGTTTCCCCACCACCTTGCCGGCCTCAGTGTCCTTGGCAGTCAACATGATCACCGGGACATTCGAGCGTTGCCGGAGGGCCCGGCACACGTCCGCGCCGGGAGCCCGGGATGTCAACTAGACCGCGAAACCCCCCACTTTCCTCGACTTCGATGAGAACACCGCAGGTTGAGTGAGAACTGACAAGCGGAACCGTTGCCATCGAGTGCCCGCTCTGAGCGGCAGAAGCCGGACGATGGGGCTCACCGCGACGGTCGAACCACGGTCGGACGATCTTCAACTGATCCACAAGGCCTAAGATCATGGCCCTGACCTGCAATTTTGGGTGGGCTAACGACAAAACCCTGCTGACCTGCGGTTACGGGATGTTTTTGAGGGGCTGTTCCCGGGTTAAGCGGGCTGATCTCCCAGCGTTTTGGGTGGTTTGGGGTAGTTCGGGTTCGGTCCCCGGACGGGGCGGGTGCGCGGCGGCGCCGTGCTGCCTGGGGTGATCTTGGCCCAGTTTTCGGCGCGCGCCATCTCTTTCAGGGAGATGGCTTGCAGTTCGGCGGCCAGGGTGCGGAGCCGCCGGGCGCCGGCGAACCAGGGGGCGTAGGCCTGGTACTGGGCCGGGGTGAGCCGCCGGGTGACGGTCTTGCCGGCCACGGTGCGGGTCCATTGGATGTAGGGGCCGTGCAGGGATGGCGGGCCGGCGGTGCAGGCGCAGCGGGGTTTGCCGCACCGGGTGCGGAGGACGGTGATGCTGCCGGGCAGGCAGAACCCGATCTGGCTGAGGGCAGCCTCGATCGCTGCCCTGGCCTGCGCCGCGCTTTCACCGTCTGGTGCTGGCATCGCCCCTCCGCGGCCCGGATCCCGCAGGTTTCTTGCGGCACGTGAGTGCCGCTGGCCGGCGTGTCTCCCGCCTGCGGTTTCTGTGAATGTATACGGTTAAAGGATACTCGTGGGGATATTGTGGCGGGAGGGCAGCGATGAGCGGCCCGGCGCTAGCAAGAGCTGGCCGCGCGGCGGGTCCGCGGCGGCAGGTGATGACCGCCGCGGTGCTGCGCGGCCTGCGGCGGTTCGCTGATACGCGGGGGATTCCGGCCAGCTGGCAGTACCTGCTGGATTATGACGTGATCGAGGCGTTTTGCGTGGCCGGGCTCGCGGGCCGGGCGCCGGCCACCCGCGGCACCTACCGGTCGGTGCTGTACCGGCTGGCCGCGCCGGTGCACGGCCCGCCGCGGCTGCGGGCGACACCGTTCGCGGGCGCGAAAGCACCGCCGCCGTACTGTGCGGGTGAGCGGGCCGAGCTGGCCGCGATCGCCTGGGCGCAGCGTGACCCGCGGACCCGGTCGTCGGCGCTGGCCATCGCGGTGTCCGGCATCGGTGCGGGATTACGGCCCGGCGAGCTGGTGGCGCTGCGCGGCAGCGACGTTATCCGCCGCGGCCGCCACGTGACGGTTCAGGTCAGCGGATCCGCCGCGCGAGTGGTGCCGGTCACCTCGCACTATGCCGGCCGGGCGGCGGAGCTGGCCCGCCGTGCGGGCAGCGGGTTTGTGTTCCGCCCCGGCCCGGCCGACCGCGGCTACAAGAATTTCGTCGCCAGCTTCGCCCGCGGCCTGGTAGCCGATCCGGCCGCGCCGCGGCTGTCGGTGAGCCGGGCGCGGGCCAGCTTCATCTGCGGCCACCTCGCCGCGGGTACCCCGCTGGCCGAGCTGCTGGCCATCAGCGGGATCAGCCAGGCTGAATCGCTGGCCCGCTACGCACGCCACGTCGATGGCGCCCCGGCCAAGGCCGCTTTGCGGGCATGGGACAAGACCCGGCAGGCGCGCTGAGCATGGATATCCCCCAGCCCAGCGCGCTGCCCGGAGATGAGACCGTGGCGTTCGCCGCCGAGCTGACCGACCGTAGCGGCACGGCCCCGGTCATCGAGGCCGCGCTGGCCCATAAGACCGGCCGGCCACGTCCGCTGCCGGTGCGCGCCGTGCTCACCGCGCTTTTATGCCTGGCCCTCGATGACCGGCCGCTGTTCCTCACCGAGGCCACCCGGCTGCTGTTTCAGCAACTATCCGGCCCTTCCGCCGGCTCCTCGGCGTTACCGGCACCGTCGCCACCAAACGCGCCTTCGAGGCCGCCTACCGCCGGGTTCGCTACTGCTTCGGCCAGAT
This sequence comes from uncultured Actinomycetota bacterium, assembly GCA_963826515.1. GTDB lineage: Bacteria > Actinomycetota > Actinomycetes > Streptosporangiales > Streptosporangiaceae > DATFVJ01. The sequence continues at coordinate 27,042 of CAWGXI010000016.1, read as the reverse complement.
CATCAAGGTGGCGGACCCTTCGGCGCTGCCGAAAAACCGGCGCCTGACCGCCGGCGAGCTCACCGCCCGCACCAAACCCATGACCACCGGCCAGGCCACCGCTGCCCGGGACCGGCTCGAGGCCCTGGTGAATGCGCTGCTGGAAGCCAGCGTCTCCGTCCTCACCGAGGCCGAACGCGCCGGTTCAAGTCGGCAGGCGCGATGTCGATCTGGTTGAGATCGCCAGCCACGAGGGCTTCCACGAGGTGAGTCTCAGCAGCGGCGCCGACGTGCTTGCCGACCAGGTAGCACGCCTCGGCACGCCGACGTGATGCAGGCTGTCCTCGCGTGACTGCCGTAGTCTGGGTTTGTGACCGCAGCACACGATTACCGCGACCTTCATGAGCTCATCGACCGCCTGGAACCCGACCAGGCGGAGGAGTTGCGCGAGCATGCGCTCAGATTGTGACCTGCGGGTCTGTGATGGTCTGGGCGACACGCCGTGCGGGTTCTTGATCTCGGGGCTTGCGTGGTGATCAATACGTCAAGTGCCCGAGTTGTCGCTGCCTCCTGAGCTGCTGGCGTTGCCGTCAACCGAGCTCGCGGCCCGGCTGGCTGCCGCGCTGGAAGCCAGCGCCCGGCTGCGGGATGTGATCGAGGCTCAGTGTAAGCAGCTGGAGACCATGAAGGACCAGCTTGCTGCTGCTATGGTCAGAACGAGCAGCTGGCCCGGCGGGTTGAGGAGCTGGAGCGCAAGGCCGGGAAGGATTCCCCGGACTCGGGCAAGCCGCCGTCGAGTGATCCGGTGTGGGACAAGAAGGCGGCCGGGAAGAGCGCTGTTACCGACATCGCTATCTGGCGATCTTGTGGCAGCGCTCCGTGATTACAGATCGGCAACGCTCGATGAGCATTACGGTCACTCGCACCAACCCTGGCCGACGCCTGGTCCGCTGTGTCAACACCATGTCGGCCGCAGCTCCGCTAACGCTCCGTAACTGACGCGGGGGAGGGGTGAGCGCTGGGGGAAACCGTGGGTGACCTGATTGGCCTGGAGATCTGCGCTGGCGCCGGAGGTCAGTCACTCGGCCTGGAACAGGCAGGATTTGCCCACGAAGCCGCGGTCGAGCTTGAGCCGGACGCATGCCAGACCCTCCGGCTCAACCGCGGCTCCGCTTGGAAGATCGTCGAAGACGATGTTCACAACCTGGACGGGCGCGCTTACACGGGCATCGACCTGTTCGCCGGAGGCGTGCCCTGCCCACCGTTCTCCATCGCCGGGAAGCAGCTCGGCCAGGATGATGACCGCGACCTGTTCCCACAGGTGCTTCGGCTGATCGAGGAAACCAGCCCGCGCGCCGTCCTGCTGGAAAATGTGCAGGGGCTGGCCACCCGCCGCTTCGACGGCTACCGGACCCAGGTAGTGGAGCACCTGCATGCTCTTGGCTACCAGACGTGGTGGGACCTCGTGCATGCCAGCGAACACGGGGTCCCCCAGCTGCGGCCCAGATTCGTGCTCATCGGCATGAAGGAGCCTTGGGCAGAACACTTCCGGTGGCCACAACCGTCTTCCCGCCTACCGCCTACGGTCAGCGATACGCTACATGACCTCATCAGCGAGCGTGGCTGGCCAGGCGCAGACGAGTGGCGGAACCGGGCGCGGGGCATCGCGCCGACCATCGTTGGCGGCAGCAAGAAGCATGGTGGCCCCGATCTGGGTCCCACCCGGGCGCGCGAAGCATGGAAGAAGCTAGGAGTCGACGGGCTCGGTGTCGCCGATGAACCACCCGGGCCGGACTTCCCAGCCCACGACCTGCCCAAGCTGACCACCCGCATGGTCGGCGGCTCCAGGGCTTCTCCGATACCTGGGCGTTCTCGGGACGCAAGACAGCCGCCTACCGGCAGGTCGGCAACGCGTTCCCGCCCCCGGTGGCGAAAGCCTTGGGCGAGGCAATCCGTGACGCGCTGAACGCGACCACCTCTGTACCATCAGCCACCGACCTCAACATCAGCCACCGACCTCGGGCACCATGCAAGCCTCGCCACAGATTAAACGTCCAGAGTTGCTCCCAACGCCATGATCGAGCACGACAGCCAGATCGTGCTGTGGAAGGGGGTCCCTGACACGAAACTGGGCCCCCAGCGAGCGAACCCTGGCGCGCCCGACGGCGGGCGGCAGGGCACCAGGACCACCTTGCTGCCTTTGCCGCAGACCTGCAGCACCCGGTGGCCATGCTCCTCCCCGATATCATTGATGTCGGTGCCGGTGGCTTCGAAGATCCGCAGGCCGAGCAGGCCCGGCATCGATATGAGCGCGAAGTCGTTACGGTTGGCGGAATCTCTGGCCGTGGTGAGCAGCGCCTCGAACTGCAGGTGGGTGAACCCGGGTGTGGGCGACTCGGCGGGTACCGCCGGGCGGCGGACATACTCAGCCGGCGAGTGCGCCAGTACGCCATCGATCACGCAGGTCCGGTAAAACCCGGCGATCACCGGCAGGCGCCGTGACACGGCCGGCGGCTGGAACCGGCGCACCTCTTGCATCCACCGGACGTACAGCTCCAGCTGCGGGCGCCCGGCCGCGAGTGGGTCCAGGCCGTGCTCAGCGCACCAGCCGAAATAGATCCGCAGGCCGGAGGCGGCGTGGATCCGCGTTGTGCCCTTGTAGCGGGCAAGGTAGGCGGCGGCTGCCAACCTCAGCATGTCCGCGCCCGGCGCAGGTCCCGCGACCGGGGCGGCGGTTAACTCTGTGTACTGCGTCATGCACTGGACAGTGCACCCGAGCACCGTCGCTGGAAACGGGCGCCGCGCCCGCAGCGGCATGTGCGGATGTTCCTGTGCGGCGGATATATTCGCATAACTATGCATTGTGCGGCGACCAGTGCGCTGCAGCGGAGGCGCCTCGCCTCGTTTGGCGATCCGTTGGCGAGGTCCAAGAGCATTACACGCACACCTCCCCGCCGTGTAATTGCACGGCTGAAGGCGCACGGAGTGGTGCTTGGGGTGCACGACTAAATCGTGAGGTGCTTGGTCCAGGCAGGTCATGCGGCTAGTCTGAGTGATGTTGTCACTCAGACTGGGAGGGCGGACGTGGCTGACTTCTCCGGGCGTGACCTGGCGTGGCTGGAGCGCCGGCGCGGCGAGCTGTTCGCCCTTATCTCCCAGGTCGGGGACTTCCGGCGGGGCGCGCTGAACGTGGTGTGGCGCAAGTGCGGCAAGCCGAACTGCGCCTGCGCGCAGCCCGGGCACCGCGGTCACGGGCCGCAGTACAACCTGACGCGGCGCATCGGAGGCAAGACCCTGAACGTGCACCTGAAACCCGGGCCGGAACTGGAGAAGACCGAGCGGGAAGTCGCCGAGCACCGGCGGTTCGCCGATCTGGTGGAGGAGGTGACGGCGGTCAGCGAGGCGATCTGCACGGCGCGGCCGGCGTCGGCCGGCGCGGCGCCCCCTCCGGCGGAGGGGCAAAGGGGGGGCTCTCGGAGGACCTCGAGGAGATCGCCGCCGCCGAGATAACCGGGCTGGCCGGGCTCGCCGCGGGCATGCTGGGCTCGGGCCAGGCGCTTGGCGTGCTGGAGCAGGCGATGCGCGCCGCGCTCACCTCAGCCGGCGCCCGGCTGCTTCAGGCCGTGCTGGCCGGCGAGGACGGATACGCCGGCCCGCATGCCGGCTGCGGGAACGGCCACCAGGCCGTCTACGCGGGCTGCCGCGACAAGACCGTCACCACCGTGCTCGGCCCGGTGCGCTTACGCGTGCGTGGTATCACTGCGGGCAGTGCGGTCACGGGTTCGCTCCCCGCGACCAGCAGCTCGGCGTGGCGGGCGCGTCACTATCGCCGGGCCTGGCCGAGATGACCGCCCTGGCCGGCGCCGAGGTCTCCTTCGGCCGCGCCGCCGGCATGCTGTCCGCCCTGGCCGGGATCACCATCAGCGCACGGACGATCGAGCGGTCCGCCGAGGCCTCCGGCGCCGCCGCGCGGTCCGCCGCAGCAGCTGAGGCCGCCGCGATCCGCGCCCGCGCCATCGTCCCGCTGCCCCCGGCCGAGCCCGTCCCCGACATGCTGTATGTCGAGGCCGGCGGCACCGGCGTGCCGGTCCGCGCCAGCGAGACCGAGGGCCGCCAGGGCAAAGCCGGCGACGGCAAGGCCGGCACCCGCGAGGTCAAGCTCGCCCGGCTGTTCACCGTGTCCCGCCTGGATGACGACGGCAGGCCCGTGATGGGCCCCGGCTCCTCCACCTACGTGGCCACCTTCGCCGGCAAGGACGCCCTCGCGGGACTCGTCGAAGCCGAGTACCTGCGCCGCGGCGGCGACCACCACAGGCAGGTCGTCGCCCTCGGTGACGGCGCCGCCTGGATCTGGACCATGGCCGGGGCCCTCTACCCCCAGGCCACCCACATCACCGACATCTACCACGCCCGCGAGCACCTCACCGACCTGGCAAGCCACCTGGCGTTCATCACCCCCGACCCGGCGCGATGGCTGGCCGACCGGAACGCCGAGCTCGACGCCGGGAACATCGACGCGATCATCGACGCCGCCAGCGCCTACCCCCTCGACGGCATAAAGGCCAGCGACCTGGAACGAAAGCTCGGCTACTTCCGCAGCAACGCCCACCGGATGCACTACGCCCGGTTCCAGAAGCTCGGCATGTTCATCGGCTCGGGCGCCATCGAAGGCGGCATCAAGGCCATCGTCGTCCAGCGCGCCAAGCAGTCCGGCATGCACTGGACCGTCGAGGGCGCCGCCGACATCATCGCCCTGCGCTGCCAGCACGCCAGCGGCCGGTGGGACGAGCTGTGGTCATCTGGCACCTTCACCCCGGCCGGGCTGCGCGCCGCCATCTGACAGACAGCAAGACTCAGACACAAAGGCAGCAGGCCCTGGCAAGATCATCTCCAACAAAGCCGTCGTGCACCCTGGTGCTTGTGGCGCGGGAGATTCGGAAGGGCTACCCCTTGGCTGATCGCCCCAGCTCCGGGGTGGTGTGAGTATCAGGGGGTGGCGTTACCCTCTCTTAGGCGGGCGGCTGATCGGATTGCCGCCTTCGGGTTGGGCGCCCGGCGACGGGGAGGCGAGCGTTGACCTTCTCTGAGAGCGGGTTGCCGTCTGGGGCTGCGGGCCGGGGGCTGTTTGTTGGCCGGGCGGGTGAGCTGGCCGTGCTGGAGGCGGCTGCGGCGGCGGCACGGTGCGGTGAGCCGAAGGTCGTTTTGGTCGAGGGGGAGGGGGGTGTCGGCAAGTCGACCTTGCTGGCCCGGTTCGCGTCGGGGCTGGCCGGTGCGGCGGTGCTGCGGGCCAGTGGTGATGAGGCGGAGATGTTGCTGCCCTATGGCGTAGTGGGCCAGCTGGTGGCCAGCGTCCGCGGGGCAGGGGGCGGCCCGCCGGGATTGCTCGCAGAGCTGAGCGGTGGGATGGACCCGCTGGCGGTGGGCGCCGAGCTGGTCGTCTGGCTGGGCCAGTTCGAGAAGATGGTGCTGGCGGTGATCGATGACCTGCAGTGGGCGGATGGGCCGTCGGCGCGGGCGTTGCTGTTCGCGGTGCGCCGCCTGCAGGCGGATCGGGTGCTGGTGGTGGTGTCGGCCCGGCCGGGGGAGCTGTCCAGGTTGGGCGAGGGGTGGCTTCGTTTCCTGGCGGGGGATCATCGGGCCGGCCGGGTCCGCCTGGGCGGCTTGGGCCCAGAGGACGTGGTGGCGCTGGGCCGGGCGCTGGGGGCCGGGGAGCTGCCGCGCCGCGCGGTCGGCCGTCTGCTGGAGGAGACGGGCGGTAACCCGTTGTACTGCCGGGCGGTGCTGGAAGAGGCCGGGGCTGGGGCGCTTGACCACTGCGGGGTGCTACAGGTGCCGCGGTCGCTAGCCGGGGTGGTGCTGCTGCGAGTGGCCGCACTGAGCCCGGCTGCCCGGGAGCTGGTGGCGGGGGCAGCGGTGCTGGGCTCCTCCTGCGAGCTGGCGGCGGCGGCCGCATTGGCGGATATAGGTGATCCCCTGCCGGCCCTGGAGGAGGCGGTGACATCCGGGATCTTGGTCGAGCAGCCGGGCGGGGCCGGGGGCGGGATCGGGTTCACCCATCTGCTGGTGCGGCGGGCCGTGTACGGCGATCTGGGCCCGGCCCGGCGGCGGTTGCATCTGCGGGCGGCGGACCTGGTGGATCGGCAGCGCGCGCTGGGGCACCGGGTGGCGGCGGCGGCCGGCCCGGACGATGGGCTGGCCGGCGAGCTGGAGGCGGCCGGCTGGGAAGCCCGGGACCTGGGCAGGACGGCGCAGGCGGCGGCCTGGCTGACGCAGGCGGCGGCGGTGAGCAGCGAACCAGAGGCCGCCGATCGGCGTCTGCTGGACGCGCTGGAGATTCTGGTCTTTCACGGTGAGGTGGCTGAGGCGCAGGTCCTTGCTGCCCGGGTGGCAGCTGCGAGGCCGAGCCCGCGGCGCAGCGGGCTGCTGGGCGCGCTGGATTTCCTCGCGGGCCGGACCGCTGCGGGCGAGGCCTGCCTGCTGGAGGCGTGGCAGGCCCACGATCGGGCCCGGGACGCGTCCGTGGGCGCTGCAGCCGCTTTCCATCTGACGGTGTTGTGCCTGGTCGCGGGGCGGATCCCGGAGGCGATCGAATGGGGTGAGCGGGCGGCCGCGGCCGACGTCCCCCCGGCCGCCGTTCGCCACCTGGCCCTGGGCACGCTGGCGGTCGCCCTCTTTCTCGATGGGCGGGGACGCGAGGGCCTGGCCCGGCTGGCGTTCCTGCCCACCGCTCCGTCCGAGGTGCAGCGGGAGGATACCGACGCGCTCGTTATGCGGGGCCAGGTCAGGGTCAGTGCCGAGGACCTGGCCGGGGCGATTACGGATCTTTCCACCGCGGCGGCAAGGCTGCGCGCCGGTGTCCCGCTGCGCAACGCCAGCCAGTGCCTGAGCTACCTGGCGGGCGCAGAGTGGCGCCTCGGATCCTGGGATGACGCCGTGCTGCACGGCGAGCTGGCCGTCTCCCTCGCCCAGGACGCCGACCGGGTGTGGGACCTCGGCTTCGTGCACAGTGTCGCCGCTGTTGTTCCCGCGCTGCGCGGCGACTGGGAGGTGGCCAGCGCGCACGTCCGGATGGCCACCGAGGCCGCCCAGGCCGCCGGCACCGTGGGGAGGATCAACGCGGCTGCCATCGCCCGCGAGTTCCTGGCCATGGCCCGGGGCGATCTCGAGGGTGTCATCGGCGCCGCCGCGGCCGTGCGCGCCACCGGCAAGGCACAGTTCTTCCTGCACAACATGGGTCGCTACGATTGGCGAATCCTTGAGATCGACGCGCTCATCGGCTTGGGCCGCCTAGACGAGGCGGAAACCGCTCTGGCCGAGCTGGAGGCGGCCCTGTCCCCGGCCGGGCCACCGTCGGCGATGGTGGCCGCGGCCCGGCTGCGCGGCGATCTGGCTGCCGCGGACGGGCACCAGGCCGCCGCCACGGCGGCGTTCGACACCGCGTGGCGCCGCGCCGAGGGCCTGCGGGTGCCGCTGGCATTGGCCCAGCTGGAGATCTCCGATGGCCGTCGGCTGCGCGCCGCCGGCCAACGGGAGCAAGCTGTCGCCCGGCTGCGCTCCGCCCGGCAGCGCCTGATCACCCTCGGCGCCCGGCCCTTCGTCGAGACCTGCGACCGGGAGCTCGCCGCCGCCGATGCGCCTGAAGGATCGCAAACTCCACCCTCCCTGCCCGGTCTTACCCCGGGCGAGCAGGCGGTAGCCCGCCTGGTCGGGACGGGCCGCACCAACCGCCAGGCGGCGGCCGAGCTGTATGTCAGCGTCAAGACCGTCGAGTACCACCTCGGGAACATCTTCGCCAAGCTCGGCATCCGGTCCCGCAAAGACCTCATCACCCGCATCGGCGCCCCCCAGCCCCACCCAGAAGAAGACTAGGGTCAAGCCCAGGGTCCCGACCCCAGGGACACGGCCTCACTGGCCGGGTGACGATGACCGAGTGACCCCGACCTTACCAGGAAACTGGCCTCGAGACCGCGTCGACGCGGCCTGCGAGGCCGGGTGGCACGCCGCTCGTTCCGCTCGTGAGCTGCACGTTCGTTGTGGGAGATGCACGTGGCTGATCAGGATTCCTTCGATTACGTCGTCGTCGGGGCCGGCAGCGCGGGGTGTGTGCTGGCGGCGCGGCTGACCGAGGACCCGGCCGTGTCGGTGCTGCTGCTGGAGGCAGGCCCACCGGCGGACGCGGACGAGGTCCGGATCCCGGCCGCGTTCTCCGCGCTGTTCAAGACTCGCTGGGACTGGAACTACACGACTGTCGGGCAAAAGCAGCTCGGCGGCCGGCGTGCGTACTGGCCACGGATGAAGGCCCTCGGCGGCTGCTCGGCGATGAACGCGATGATCTACATGCGGGGAAACCGGGTCGACTACGACGGCTGGCGCGACGAGCACGGCGCCACCGGCTGGGGTTACGCGGACGTGCTGCCCTATTTCATCCGCTCGGAGGACAACACCCGTCTCGGCGGGCCCTACCACGGACGGACCGGACCGCTGCACGTCGAGGACCGCCGCTACAGCCACGAGCTGAGCCGCGTGTGGGTAGAGGCGGCGGTCGCGTGGGGGCTCAAGCCGACCGGCGACTTCAACGGCGCTGCGCAGGAGGGCGCCGGGCTATACCAGGTCACCTGCAAGCGCGGGCGCCGCTGGTCGGCCGCTGACGCCTACCTCGATCCGGCCATTGACCGGCCGGGCCTCGTCGTCCGCACCGGCTCGCAGGCAACCCGGATCGTGCTGGCGGGCGGGCGCGCGACCGGGGTGGCCTACCGCCAGCAGGGCACTGATCGGGTCGCGCACGCCGGCGCCGAGGTGCTGCTGGCCGGGGGTGCGATCAACTCGCCGCAGCTGCTGATGCTGTCGGGTGTCGGCCCGGCGGCGCATCTGCGTGAGCTTGGCATCGGCGTCGTCGCCGACCTGCCGGTGGGCGAGAACCTGCAGGACCACCCGGTCGTGCCGCTGCTGTGGTACACCCGCGGCACCACCGACCTGGCCGACTTCGCCACGCCGGGCAGGCTCGCCCAGTGGCGGCTACTCGGCCGCGGCCCGCTGGCCTCCAACGTCGCGGAGGCCGGCGCGTTCTTCACTAGCCGGGACGGCCTGCCCGCTCCCGACATCCAGGTGCACATGGCGCCGACCGGCTTCTTGGACAACGGCCTGCGGGAACCGGCCGGCCGGATGTTCGCCACCGGCGCCACCCTGGTCAGCGTGGCCAGCCGCGGACGGCTGCGGCTGGCCTCGGCCGACCCGCTGTGGCGGCCGGAGATCGACGCGGGCTACTTCGACGACCCGGCCGATCTGGACGCCATGCTGGCCGGCTGCCGGACCCTGCTGGAGATCGCCGGCCAGGCCCCGATGCGCCGGCTGGCCGGCCGCCCGTTCCTGCCCGCCGGCGGACGCGACAGCACCGACGAACAGCTGCTCGGCCACGTCCGGGACTGGGCCCAGACGCTCTATCACCCGGCCGGGACCTGCGCGATGGGCAGCGGTGACAGCGCCGTCGTCGACCCGCAGCTGCGGGTCCACGGGATCGAGCACCTCCGGGTCGTCGATGCCTCGGTGATGCCCGCCATCCCCCGCGGCAACACCAACGCGCCCACCATCATGATCGCGGAGAAGGCGGCCGACCTCATCCGCGGCCTGCCTTCCCTCACCGCCAAGGAGCCGGCACCGTGACCAGCACACCCCCCGGCTCATTGATCACCGAGCCCCCGGGCGCCGTCACCTTCGATTCGCTCGACCCGGCGACGGGCGAGGTCGTCGGCACGTACCCCGTGCACGACGCCCAAGCCGTGAACGTCGCTGTGGCGCGTGCCCGGGCCGCCGCAGGCTACTGGTCGTCGCTGTCTTTTGCCGAACGTGGCCGGCGGCTCACCACGTGGGCGGGCGTGCTCACCCGCCGCATCGGCCAGCTGGCCGAGGTGGTGCACGCCGAGACCGGCAAGCCACATTCGGACGCGCAGCTGGAGATCGTGATGGCGATCGAGCACATCGCGTGGGCGGCCAAGCACGCCGGCAAGGTGCTTGGCCCACGGCGGGCACCGACCGGCCTGCTGATGCGCAACCACACCGCCAGCGTCGAGTACCAGCCGCTCGGCGTCGTCGGCGTGATCGGCCCGTGGAACTACCCGGTGTTCACCCCGATCGGCTCCATCGCCTACGCCCTGGCCGCCGGTAACGCGGTGGTGTTCAAGCCGAGTGAGCACACTCCAGGCGCCGGCGCGTGGCTGGCCGATGCGTTCGCGCAGGTGGTACCCGAGGCGCCGGTGCTGCAGCTGGTCACCGGTTTCGGCGCGACCGGCGGCGCTCTGTGCCACGCCGGCGTGGACAAGATCGCCTTCACCGGCTCGGCGGCCACCGGGAAGAAGGTGATGCACGCCTGCGCCGACGGGCTTGTCCCCGTCATCATCGAGGGCGGCGGCAAGGACGCGCTGCTCGTCGACGCGGACGCCGACATCGGCGCCGCCGCCGACGCGGCGGTCTGGGGTGGCATGGCCAATGCCGGGCAGTCCTGCATCGGTGTCGAGCGGGTCTACGTCCACGAACGGGTCTACGACGCGTTCGTCGCCGAGGTCACCGCCCGCGCCCGGGACCTGCGGGCAGGCCCCGGGCAGAAGATCGGCCCCATGACGATGCCGACGCAGTCCGCCGTCATCCGCGGGCACATCGCCGACGCACTCGCGCGCGGCGGCAGGGCCGTGGTCGGCGGTGCGGACGCGGTGGGCGAGCGTTTTGTGCAGCCGACCGTGCTGCTCGACGTGCCCGAGGACTCCTCGGCGGTGACCGAGGAAACCTTCGGCCCGACCCTGACCATCGCGAAGGTGCCCAGCATGGACGAGGCCGTGCGCCGCGCCAACGACGCGCCCTACGGTCTGGGCGCCACCGTTTTCTCGCGGGCCCACGGCATACAACTTGCCCGCCGGATCCGGGCGGGAATGGCCTCGGTGAACTCGGTCTTCTCCCACGTCGCCATGCCTTCGCTGCCCTGGGGAGGGGTCGGCCAATCCGGCTTCGGCCGAATCCACGGCCCCGACGGGCTGCGCGAATTCGGTGCCGCCAAGGCGATCGCCCGGCAGCGCTTCACCCCACCGCTCCGGTTGACCACCTTAACCCGCACCCCCCGCGCGGACAAAGCCATCGCCACCCTGACCACCCTGCGGCACGGCCGCGCCACCACCATGCCCCGCCGCCGCCGGGGCTGAGGACAAGTGTCGTATCTGGTGGCGACGGCGCGGTGGCGTTTGAGTCGGTTGATTCCGCATTCGACGGCGTGCCGGGCTCGGTAGTCATCCGGGCTGAACCTGGGAGGGCGGCCGCCTCGGCGGCCGCGGTTCTTGCGGTGTTGTTGTTGGTCTGCTGGTTCGGGAATGGTGCAGGCGATGCCGCGTCGGCGCAGGTAAGCGCGGTTTGCGCGGGAGCTGTAGGCCTTGTCGGCCCGGACCTTGTCGGGCCGTGTGCGGGGACGGCCTGCGCCGATGCGCGGGACATTGATGCCGTCCAGGACGGCCTGGAACTGGGGCGAGTCGCCGCGCTGCCCGGCGGTCACGACCAGGGACAGCACCTTCTGGCCCTGTTCACAAGCCAGGTGGATCTTCGTGGTCAGCCCGCCGCGGGAGCGTCCCAGCGCGTGGTCGTCTGGTTCTGCCGAGAGGCCACCGGGCGGCTCTTGCTGCTGGCCGGGGTGTCGGCGGGCGCCGGCGGCGTGCTGGTGCGCCGGGGCGATCGTTAAGTCCACGCTGACGTCCCAGGTGATCAGTCCGGCCGCGTCCGCCCGGGTTTGCAGGGCGGTGACGATCTGCGCCCACGCCCCGGCCCGCTGCCATCGCCGGAACAGCACATACACCGCCCGCCAGGAGCCGTAGCAGTCCGGGACGTCCCGCCAGGGCGCACCGACCCGCACCCGCCACCTGATCCCGTCGATGAGCTGCCGTTTCGTCCACTCCGACGGCCGACCCGACCGCGTGGGCACAGGCAACAGCGGTTCCAGCCGCGCCCACTGCTCATCGGTCAGGTCAAGCCGCCTCGTCACCGCTAGGGTGGCCACGAGGTCTCCGGTGTTCAGGTTCTTCTTGGTCGATGAACCCTCTACGGGAGACCTCACTTACTTCACGATCACGACACGCCCGTCACACCGGACTTCGAGGCAGACCCCTAGGTACCTGATGTCGAGGTGTGACCGATGAGCATCAGAGTGGGTCCAGGCGGGCCTTGAGCAGGCAGAACTTATTGCCTTCGGGGTCGGTCAGGACATGCCACTGCTCCTCCCCTGTCTGGCCGATGTCGGCCGGGCGCGCACCGAGCTTCAGAAGGCGTTCGAGCTCGGCGTCCTGATCGCGGTCGGTGGGGTTGACGTCGATGTGCAGCCGGGATTTCCCCTTCTCCGGCTCATCCCTGCGACTGAGGATGATCGTCGGCTGCGGACCGCCGAACCCTTCGCGCGGCCCGATCTCCACCGAGCCGTCGTCCTCGCGATCGAGCACGACGAAGTCCAGGACCTCGCACCAGAACCGCGCCAGCACCTCAGGGTCGCGGCAACCGAGCACGAGCTCACTGATACGACATGCCATTAACGAAACCTGCTCTCAGCCTGGGAACTGCCGGGGAGGCCACACGCGAACCTCATGGGCTCCCAGCAGTGAAAACAATCCCGCGATTGTACCGGACGAGGCGATGCACGGGCGAAATGATTTCAGGGCCGCCCCTGTCCGTGCAGCCGAGCAGGGCCGTTGGCCATGCAGTAGGGAAGCTGACTTTGAGACACGACCTAGCCGCGTGGCTGCGGCTGTCCCGGCGTGAGGATGCGTGGAAGACCGCCGAGATCTTGATCCTGCGCCACCAGCTCGCGGTCCTGCAGCGGCGGCAGCCGCACCGCCCGAAGCTGAACTGGGCGGACCGGGCCCTGCTTGCGGCATTGCTCGGTGTGATAACGAAAGCCCGCTGCGATGGGCTGCGGCTGATGGTCACCCCGGACACGATCCTGCGCTGGCAGCGCGACATCGTCCGGCGCCGCTGGGCCACCAGGTCCATGCGCGGCAGGACCGGCCGGCCTGCCACCCGCCCGAATATCAAGGCGCTGGTTCTCCGGCTGGCCCGGGAGAACCCCGAATGGGGCTACCGCAGGATCCACGGGGAACTGGCCGGCCTGGGAGCCAAGGTCGCGGCGTCGACCGTATGGGAGATCCTCAAGATCAGCGGCATCGGCCCCGCGCCGCGCGACCGGGCCAACCTGGTCGCAGTTCCTATGTTCTCAGGCCGAGGCGATCCTGGCATGCGACTTCTTCAGCGTCGGCCTGCTCGACGGCACCCACGCCTACGTCCTGGCCGTGATCGAGCACGCGACCCGGCGCATCCGCATCCTCGGAGTAACTCTGCATCCAACAGGGGAATGGCCCGCGCAGCAGGCACGCAACCTGATCATGGACCTCGGCGAGCAGGCGCACCGGGTCAAGTTCGTGATCCGCGACCGCGGCTCGAACTTCGCCGCCGCGTTCGACACCGTGCTCGCCGACGCCGGCATCCGGATTGTGCTGTGCAACGTCCGGACGCCCCGCATGAACGCGATCGCTGAACGCTGGATCTGAGGATGCCGCTGCGAACTCCTGGACCGCACCCTCGTATGGAGCCAGAACCATCTGCGGCGGATCTCGCGCGATTACGAGAACCACCACAATCAGCACCGGCCTCACCGCTCCCTGCACGGCGCCGCGCCGCCGAAACCGCTACCCGAGCCGGTCGATCTCGACCAGTACTGCGTCCGAAGACACACTCGCGTCGGTGGCCTGATCAACGAATCATCGCCTGGTCGCATGAGTTGGACGAGGTTTCCGGCACGCACAGCTCCTGGCAGTTCCGGGGCTGTGCCCGTCGTTCGGCGAAGGCCCGACCAATGAGCAGACCGCACGTAAGCTTGTCAAGACTCGGGCCGTTTGCGTGACCGCAGTGGGCGACCGCGCGCAACGTACCAACTGGGCGCAGGACCCAGACGATGCACGGGATGCCGACGGCATCGCAAGGCTTTGGGCGACCCTCGCCAGACCCTAGCCAGGCTGACAAGTTTGGTCGGGCCTGTCGGCGGTAGACAGTGCCGCTGCCCCAAGCACCGCCGGATGTGTGGCGAACCCGGTAAGCGTTGGCGCGAGGGCTGCGTGGCTCATGAGCGTGCCCCATTAGCGTGGAAGAGACCGCCTGCGCGGTGAGCACTTCCCTGCGAGATGCCGACGACGGCTCCACGCGGTTGCCCACGGTTTGGCATGATCCTGCCCTCGGCAGCGCTCAGCCCATCAGCTGTCCCCCGGGTGTGGATGCGGTGCTAGGTGTACGGCGAGCAACGGCGAAGCCACTCCCGCAAGCGGTGAGTGGCGCGGGGCCTGTCCGAATGCTTGTGCAAATGGCGGGTGAACATCTTGATCACGTCCTCTTTAGATGCACTCCCATGTCATATCTCTAGCGTGCTGCTCCCGATCCTTGATGCAAGAGGCCAACGTCGGCCAAGTGCTGATGAAGGACATGGCTCCGTCACGTGTTATTTAGGCATCAGGTGTCACGCCCGCGCGTACCTCAGTTATGAACCAGGCCCCCGGTCAGGGCCGCGAGCTGCAGCCACGCACCGTGACCACCCGCCAGCCCGACGATCACCCCGAAACCGTCAGCGCCATCGCCTAACCTGATCAATGAAGCCGGAACCGCGCCCGTCGATTTACACCGGATTCCGGATGCCACCCAGGGCCGTCCTGCTCGGCGGAACCGGAATGCTCCGCTCATTCCCTGAGCCGTCTCCCGTGCTCGCTCGCCGGGCCTGGGCGCCAACAGGAGCAAGGCACGGCCGCAACAGTCAAACCGGAAGGGCGCCCGTCACGACGTGCATGAAAGGGCCCCGGCACCGGCGCCATGATGCATGGTTCCTAGTCGAGCAGTTTCCGGTCACGCGGGCCATCTACGGCCACGCCCGGCAACGTAGGCTGCGGCTGCATCCGGCTCGCTTCGTCGTGCCGCCGGGCTCGCCTGCCGACGCCCAGGCCGAGGCACACGCGCTCGCCAGGCCTGCAGTTGCGCTACCCGGCGGCGGCCCTGTTCCCCGAACTGAAGCAGCTCGCGACACCGGCGACCCTCGACACACCACCGCTGGACCTCGCATCGAAGACCACAGCACCAGTGCACCGCTCAGCGTGCGCAAGACCGGCACCGCGCTCAGCCTACTCGAGGACCTCCTGGCGATCGAGCTGGTGCTGGCCCGCGACCTGCTCGCGGCGGCACCGGCCAGGCCGGTCCTCGGCGAAGGCACCGGCGCGGCCCTGCGCACGGTCGAGCAGGCAATTGCCACCGCCGACCCCTATCCGGACGCCGTTCACCGCGCCCTGCGGGACCCCGCCCGACCCCTATGCAGCCAGGCACCGGGAGACCTCACCGGACTGAAAGTGGTCCATCCCGTCGCGGACGCGTGCGCAACAGCGCGACCGTTTGGAAGACGCTCTTTGATCTTCCTGGGGCCCCAGATAACGCTGGTGGATTCCAGGGGTGATCTTCTCGATCCGCTCACCTGCCAGTGACCGGCCAGCTCCAGGATCGAGGCGGTGGTGGCCCTGCCCGCCCCCAGCCCACGGCGGACGGTCCTCGACCGGGCGCTCGCCATGCCCAGCGACGGCGGCCAGGCCAGCTTGAACTTCACCGGCCTGGCCACCCGATCAGGCTTCGGGACAGCCACCATGCGCCTGGGCTGGCGCGGCCGGCTCTAGTCAATGGCCGCCGCTATCGACCACCCGGCCAGCCACATACCTGCTGCGGGCTGCGGCGATGGTCACCGCGTGCGGCTCTGGGGGCCCGGCGAGGGCGTGCGCTCCGAAATCCGCGGCGGACCCGTGCCGCGTGAGCCGACCCGGCTGGGCCGGGCTTTCCATAGGCGACCCACATCGGCGGCGAGCGCGGCGGGCGAGCCAGAGCTGGGTATGGCAGGCGATGATCAGCCAGGCCCACCGGTCGGCGGCCAGCGGGTCGCGGATCTTCGGGACGGTCCAGCCGAGGGTCTGCTTGAATCCGCTTGAGCTGACCCCGGCTGGCGATCCCGCGCCGCGTCAACACAAAGGCGCACACGGACATCGTGGCCGAGGCAGTGGAGGCGATCTACGCTCAGCGCGAATCAGCGAAAGGGCTCGTCATGACCTACGAGCCGCGCTACCTCAGGTTCGTCCAGGCCCACTTCGACCGGCTGTAGCCGGGCGCCACGCTGCGCTGCCCGTTGCGCTGTCAAAAAGCCGGCGGCCGCGGTGCTGCCTGAGGCGGCCCCACAGCATTGCCCGTCGGAGAGCGCCGCAACCTCACCGACGATCCCGTAGCCGTGCCTCGGCGCATCGACCAGCGCGGTGCGAATGTGGAAAGCCTGCTCCGACGCATCGCGGAATTGCGGCTCCTCGCGGTCGAGTTCTACGAGGCCGCCGGTGACGAGCCGGTCCAGCACCCGTAGAGCGTTGCCCACCGTCAAATCCACCCCGGCGCTCAGGTCACGGTCACTGCCGGGCGGTCGACGCTCTCGAGCAGCGTGGCACGAAGGCGCCCGGGCCGGGCGTCTCCCTGCCACCTTGCAGGTCACCGCTTGGCGTAGTCAGCGAATCCCTGCCAGTCGATCACGACGCACGGCTCGTCCCCGACAATCCACGCGTCGTGCCCGGGTGGCATGACGGCGAAGTCCCCCGGGCCGTACTCCAGCTCTTCCCCGTCGTCCATGACGACCTTCATCCGACCGGAAACGAAGTAGCCCGTATGGGCAGCTTGGCAGCTGCCCGTCTTGGCAATCGGCTTCACGTGCTCTGACCACCTCCAGCCTGGCAGGAAGGTGGCCCGGCCAACGACGCCTCCTTCCATGTTCACCAGCTCGAGCTGACCCGTGCCGCCCTCGAACGGCCGAGTCTCTTCAGGTGAATCGAGGCTCTTGCGAACAAGACCTGGCATCTTGACCTCCTATTTTGTCGCTGCTGCTGGTCGAGGTGGATCGGCAGCCGCCTGCCGAGACCGCCCGGCATCTACCTTCCCGCCCGCATTGCCGCCGACTCGGGCCGAAGTGCGGCGGCACACCCTGGTGCGCTGGCTCCATGCGCACTCCACCGGTGCCGCTGGCGTCCACCCCACTCCTGCCCGCGAACCTTCATCGACACAGACACGTTCACGGCCGACTAGGTGCGTTACTGAGGCGCTTGGCCAGCGTGACCCATGTCCGGGCTGATCGTCAAGGGACGTTGATGCCAAATCCGCAGGTCAGATGAGTCGCACCCGGTGCGTTGCGGCCATCGCCATCAGTGGGCCCGCGCCCGGCGCTGATGCGCGTTCGACCGCTCTGCGGCACCGGCAGGCGGGCATTAATAGCGCGCTCATGTCAGACTGAGTGCCCGTGGGCGTGCCCGCGCCCTGATGGTCGCCAGCGGCACACACCCCAGTGATCACGTGGCCCGGCAGGGCCTCGACGTCACGCATATGCCCAGCTCAGAGCCACCTTTTGTCACAAAATTTATGACACATAGCCGATCGGGCTGCCTTGCCCAGCGCGGCAATGTCCCGCGCTTGGGCACGCAGCGCCGATCATGGTCAGGGCTGTGTGCCGTTCTCTCGCCGGGGGGGGGGGATCACTGCTGCCCCTCTGCGCGGAGCACCTTCTCAGCCGCGAGCACCAGATCCCACCCGCTCCTGTGCACACTGTCCGGGAGGTTCACGGTGTCCAGATCATCCCTGAACCGGTTAAGTGCTTTCCTGAGTTCCCCGAGGGCTTCCTGCATCAACTGCCTCATTCATCCTGCCACCCTAGCGATTCAGATGAAGCAGCCCTCTCGATCAGGAGACTCACCACACGCGGGTGCAGGTCCCCGTGTCCCAGATCTGTGCAGCCCGACGAGCAGGGACGGATGGCGCGGTGACAGATGGCGGCTGACACCCTCAAGTCATTGACGGCGGTCAGCCGGCCGGTGCGGGCAGCACGATGACCCTGCTGTCGGTGGCAGTGCGGCACCGGGCCACGATCACCATGTCGTCCTACGCCGGGATCGGCGCGTGCAGGTCCAGCTCAAGACGGCGATCGGATGCAAGACGTCGAAGATGAGCCGCTGTTCTGTGAGCGGGTTGCCGGCCTGGACATCGCCAAGGCGGGGTCGAGGTCACCAGCCGGGTGCCCAGCGACACCACCCTGGGCCGCCGCCAGCAGGAGACCCGGACCTTCGGCACCACCCGCGCCGAGCTGGAATCGCCGGGAGACTGGCTGGCCTGCCGGGGCGTCACTAGGGTCGGGCTGGAGGCCACCGGACTACTGGAAGTCGGTGTTCGTCCTGCTGGAAGCAGGCGGGTTCGACTGCCAGCTGTACAACGCCGCGCAAGTCAAGGGTCTGCCCGGCAGGCCCAAGATCAGAGGCAGCTTCGTGGCCGCCGCGGGGCAGATCTCGTGGTGCCGTTACTACGCCCCGGTTCGTTCGGCGAACTGCCTGGCCGTCAAGCCGGGCCGACGGGCATGGTAGCGGGTCGAGCGGCCCGAGACGCATGTCGGGGGACTTAGGACGATCCGGCGGTGGTCCTCTTGGCACGAGGAGGTTTGACCGGTGAGCGTTAACCGCGCCTGGTGGGACGAGCGGGCCGGGTTGCACGGCCAGGACCGGGTCTACGACACGGCCGGTTTCCTCGCGGGCCGTTCGCGGCTGCGTCAGCTCGAGGCTGAGGTTGCTGGCGACGTCCGCGGGCAGGATGTTGTGCACCTGCAGTGCCACACCGGTATGGACACGCTGTCGTGGCTGCGGGTGGGCGCGGGCACGGTGACCGGCATCGACTTCTCCGACGTCGCGGTGGAGAAGGCGAGGCAGATCGCGGCGGCGGCCGGCTACGCCGACCGGGCCTCGTTCGTGCAGGCCGACGCGGTGGCCGTCCCGGTGGGGCTTCAGGATCGTTTCGACGTGTGTGTGGCAACCTACGGTGTGCTGGAGTGGATCGGCGATGTCGCGACCTGGATGCGGTCCGCCGCTGGGTTGCTGCGCCGGGGTGGCCGCCTCGTGGTGGTCGATTTCCACCCTCTCCTGCAGATGGTCGAGACCGTGGATCCGCTGCGTTTGTGTTTCCCCTACGCGAACGACGGGCCACGCCGGTTCGGCGGCCAGACGGGTTCCTACGCGGTGCCCGACGCGCCGACGCGGGCCAACGATGTCGAGCAGTACGCGCACTCGCTCGGGGAGATCGTCACCGCGGCTGCCGCTGCCGGCCTGCGGGTGGAACACCTCGGCGAGCACGTCGATGCCGAGATCAACCCGCATGGTGTGCTCACCACGGGGCCGGACGGCCGCCACCGGTGGCGGATCGATGGTGAGCTACTGCCGGTGCTGTACAGCCTCCGGGCGCGCAAGCTGCCACCACATGGTTAGCGCGGATTTCCGGCTCACGTCGCGGGTCTGGCATGCGGCAGTATCAGCCACATGACCGAACTTACCGATGTTTCCGGCGCATTCGGCTACGGCGACTCGATCCTCGTCGGCGAGCGGGTGCGACTGCGCGGCGTGCGTGACGACGACCTGCCCACGCTCGCGAAGTGGGAGATGGATCCCGGACGCATGGCCACGGTGTCGAGCTGGGTGGCCCCGCCGTCGGAGGCCGCGGCGAAGGAGCTCATCGCGAAGTGGAGCGCGAACGGGAAGGACGACCTCGGCTTCGCCATCGAGACGCTCGACGATCCGCCGGTGCTGGTCGGCAACATTTTGTTGTCGGGCGCGCGCCCCAAGGACCGGTGTGCGACGGTCGCGATCGCCCTCGGCCGTGAGTACATCGGTCGTGGTTACGGCACGGACGCGATGCGCGTCATCGTCGACTATGGGTTCCGCGAGATGGGCCTGCACCGCATTCAGCTCGGCGTGGCTCCGTTCAACCCCGCCGGGATCCGCGCCTACGAGAAGGCGGGGTTCGTCGAGGAGGGCCGCTATCGCGAGTCGGTGCTGCACGACGCGCGCTGGTACGACGAGGTGCTGATGTCCATCCTCGACCACGAGTGGGTGGCCCGCCGATCGTCTGGCCGATGAGCGAGCCGATCCCGTGGCGCTATGCGAGTAGCCGGGCTTGGATCGCGCTCGGTGATCAGCGCCGGTAGGGGCCCAGCACGAGTACCCGCCGATCTGCGCCACCGTGGAGCCCCGGCGGCTCGGCGGCCTGCGACCGGCCGCTACCGCAGCCCCTGACAAAGGGCCCGGGCTAGCCTCCCCCTTTGGCGGGTCCACGCCCGGCGGGGGGTGCTGCGGGCCTGCTGGCGGCCGACGGCCAGGGCCTGGCTGGGGAAGTCCGTAGCCACGCGACGAAGATGTCGTTTGCTGTCGACCTGCGGTGCACCAGGCCGTAGTCCCCCGAGACTCGCGGCCTAGCGTTGTCATGCATCTCGAGGCGCTGCTCACCACGGCCAGAGATTCCGCCAACCGTAACGACTTCGCGCTCATATCGATGCCGGGCCTGCTCGGCCTGCGGATCTTCGAAGCGGCTTTGGGTCGTCGTTGCTGGCTGAGAGGTATTCCTCGATGGCGGCTATGAGATCGGGCACGGACTTGAACACGCCGCGGCGGATCGCCTTGTCGGTGAGGTTACGGAACCAGCGCTCGACGAGGTTCAGCCAGGAACTCGACGTCGGCGTGAAGTGCAGGTGGAACCGCGGGTGCTTCGCCAGCCACGCCTGGACGTTGGCGTGCTTGTGGGTGCCGTGTTGTCCAGGATCATGTGGATCTCCAGGCGCCCGCTCCGGTGACCGCTCACGCTGGCCGCCCATCTCGGCGGGACGGACAATTCGACCAGGCCATCGCCGACTTCGCGGAAAGCTACGCCGATCAGAACGAGCGCGGTTGCGCCGCGCTCCAGGCCGCAGTGAAGGACGGCAAGGTTGAACCCACGACTGAGATCTAAGAGGGAGTTTCATCTAGGCCGCTGCCGGTAGATCCGTTGTGCAGGCTGGTGCCCGCCATGTCGGTGTTGTTTCTTTGGTGAGTCTTCTGCCCATGTTGTCGATCATGGCCCAGTGAATCTGGGTGACTGACCGGCCCGGCAGCGTCTCGAAGTCGCGGTCGAGCCGGCGGTGCAGCATGAGCCAGCCGTAGGTGCGCTCGACCGGCCAGCGCGGTGTGGCCGCGAACCCCTTGACTGCGGGGTTTTTGGCGTAGACCCGAACATCGATGCCGTGCCTGGCGGCGTCCTCGGCCACGGCCTTCTTGTACCCCTGATCCACCCAGGCCCGCGCCACCGACGGGTAGCGCGCGGCAACGTGCTGCGTCAAGGCGATACCGCCGGCGTTGTCCTGCACGCTGGCGGCAGTGACCAGCGCCACCAGGATCAGCCCGAGGGTATCGGTGGCGATGTGTCTCTTGCGGCCCACGATCTTCTTCGCGTTATCCACGCCCTGGCTGGCCGCAGGGACGTTGGTGGACGTCTTGACCGACTGCGCGTCGTAGATCGCCGTGGACGGCTCGGGCACGCGGCCGGCCCGCGTGCGGACCTTGCCGCGCAGCAGGCCATGGATCTGCTCGGTGGTGCCGTCCTTCTCCCACGCGGCGTAGTAGTAATACACGCTCTGGTAGGGCGGGAAGTCGTGCGGGAGCAGGTGCCAGGCGCACCCGGCCCGGTTGACATACAAGATCGCGTTGACGATCTCTCGCAGGTCATGGGACGGCGCGGCGCAGCCGGGCGGCGTGGCCGCGGCGCGCTGGGCGCGCCAGTCTTCAAGCAGCGGCGCGATCAGGGCCCAGCGGTCATCGGACAGGTCAGTGGCATATGGCTTGCGATCGGTCATGACCAGCGTCTATAGCGCGAGAAAACACCGAACTGTGGGACGTGCGCAGCCAAGCAACGACGTGGCGCAACAGAAACTAGAACATCCCTACATCAAACGCGCTCTAAGACGGCGCCCAGGGCCGCGCATCTGTTCTGGGACGTGGCCGTGTCCGGCGTGACGCGAGCCCAAAGGTCAGTCGCCGCAGAGCCGGTCGCTGGCGGAGTGGCGGCGGGGACGGCAGGCGCCGCCGGTGAGTGAGGCGGCGGCTGCTGCGCCGGCCGATCCGGTCGCGCTGATCCGGGGCAAGAGGTACCGTGTCCTGCTGGTCTTCGCCGCGCTGATCGGCGTGCTGGTCTCGTTCGCCTCGTGGTGCTTCCTGGAACTGGTCCACTGGGTTCAGCAAGAGGTGTACAAGAGCCTGCCGAGCGGGCTGGGGTTTCATCCGGTTCCTTGGTGGTGGCCGCTGCCGGTGCTGGCCGTCGCCGGGGTGCTAGCGGCTGTCGCGATCGTGCGCCTGCCCGGTCGCGGCGGGCACGTTCCCTACGAGGCATCGGCTCGGTCGTCTTCATCGGGATGGGCCACTGGACCGGGCTCAGCTCCAGCGCGTACGCGCTGAGCCCATTCACGCTGCCCGCGTTCTCCACCCTGACGGCCGCCGAATTCGGCTGGGCCATCGTGCTCGCGTTCGCCGCCGCGGCCGTCACGTTCGTGATCGTCGATGTCGCACGCAGGTCGGCGGGTGTGGTCGCCAAGCAGCCGTGGCTGCTGCTACCGGCGGCCGCCCTAGCCGTCGGCGGCCTTGCGATCGCGTTCGCCCAGATCACCCACCAGCCAGCGGACCTGGTACTGTTCTCCGGCCAGGACGCCTTCAGCTCCCTGGTCAAGCAGGCATCCACCCTGTCACTGGCCACCCTGGCGTTCCTGCTGTTGTTCAAGGGCGCGGCCTGGAGTATCTCGCTGGGCAACTTCCGCGGCGGCCCGACCTTCCCGGCGTTGTTCATCGGCACGGTCGGGGGGCTGCTCGCCGCGCACCTGCCGGGGTTCTCCGAGACGCCCGCGGTGGCGGTACTGATGGCCGCCACGGCCGTGTCGATCCTCAGACTCCCGCTGTCAGCAACCGTCATCGCGCTGCTGCTGACCTCCAAAGCCGGAATCGCCACCGCCCCGCTCATCATCGTCGCCGTCGTGGTCGCCTACATCACCATCCAAACGCTGTCCGCAGCTCGCGACCCCGCCACGCCAACCCCACCGGCCGCTGGCCCGCAACCAGCCGCTCAACAAGCACACACCACCACCACCACGACCGCAAACCCTGCCGACGGATCGACCTGACCACCGAGCCCCCCGGGCAGCGCCCGCGGCGCGCGGCGCTGCACCGCGCCGCGTGCGGGAGCCGTCGGGGCCGGGCCTGGCGATGAGATGGTCCGCGTCATGACCCGTCGGCTGGTTCCCGATCTAGCGGACGTACCGGCCGCACCCGCCAGACCGGGATCTTGACGATGCGGCCAGGCCACCCGCCAGGCTCGCGTGCTCCAGGACGAGCCGGAGAACACTACCTCCAGCTGGGGACCGCGTGACGAGCTCACGAGCTCACCCGTTTACTGGTTGCTTCGCCTTTACTTGTTGCTTCGCCCGAGATCAGCCGGGTACCGCCACCAAGCACCCCAGCAGGGGACCGGGTGCGGCACGACCGGCTCTAGCTGGGACCTAGGGCCCAGCACGAGCAGCCCGGCCACCACCTGAAAGTGCTCCCGGTTGCGCAGCCCGCGTGTCACCCACTGGGGGCGGGGGGCGCGGGCGCGTGGTTCGGTGGGGGCCTGCCGATCAGCTCGATGAGGCCAAGCACCACCAGCAGCAGCACGGCGATGACGATGGTCACTGGGGCGGTCGGGTGGCCCCAGAAGACGAAGACCAGCGCGGCCAGCGCCACCGCCGCGATCCGCAGCCCGTGCCGGTGCGCGTAGGTCCACCTGCCCACCGGGCCGGTGGACAGGCCGGCGGATTCGCCGCCGCGGCGCAGCCGGCCCAGACCGGAAGAAAACGCCGACCGGGTCGCGACCGCGGCCGTGGACGGGCCGGTGAAGAACGCGCCCACGGCCACGATCAGGCCCACGACCAGCAGGGTGCGCAGCGCGGTGCGGATGAACCGGACCAGGATGTCGAACGCGGCGGCGGCCGCGGCCGCGGACGCGCTGGCGGGCACGCTGTTCAGGTAGAAAGCCCGGGCGACCGCCAGCCCGGCGCCGAGGACCAGCATGGACGCGGCGAACCCGAGCCCGGCGCCGATCAGCGCCCGCCGGTGGCCCCGGGCGGCGGCCACGCCGAGGCCGAGCAGCACGAGAGTCACGATGGGCAGCACGATTTTCAAGTCGTTGATGAGCCGGTAGGCGCTTTGCGCCTTGGTCAGGTTCTTGGACGGGAACAGCGCGAACGTGGCATGGACGATGGGGATCTTGCCGGCGATCGTCAGCCCGCGCGCGACGAGGTCCTGCTTGGCGACGGCCTCCAGCGGCGCCAGGTCAAGGGTGACCTGGCCGTTGCTGACGCCGATGGCGCCGTTCTTGCCGCCGCGGCCGGACAGGACCGCGATGAGCTGCTGGCTGGCCACCCGGTTCACCTGGACCCACGCGGCCGCCATCCGCGGCCCTGTGATGATCTTTTGGACGCGGCTATGCACGAACCCCTGCACCCCGCTGGCGAGCGGCCCGGCCACGCTCTGCAGCAGCTCGCCGACCCGGGTGAAGCCCTTCTGCGACAGGTCGGCGGCCGCCTGATCGGTCAGCCCCTTCACGTCGATCTTGGTGACGATCTCGTTGGTGAGCTTGTTGGTGAGCGCGTTCTGGATCGCCGGGTCCTTGATCAGCGGCGCCACGTTGGCGACATACCTGCTGGTGTCGGACACCTGGTTCGCCGTCCACACTCCCAGCACCGAGAGGGGCGCAAGGATACAGCCGAGGACGATCAGCAGCGCCGCGACCGGCGTCCGCCAACTGAACCGGCGCCCGCGAGCCCGGCGCGGCCGCGCGCGCGGTCCGGCCCCGTCGGCGGGCGGGCCTGCCTGGTCGGCCCGCCCGGCGGGCGGGCCTGCGCGCTCTTGCGAGCCCGGGCCCTCACTCGCGGGCACCTGACCCTCGCCGCCGTTCGTATCGGACACGGGTCATCTCCCCTTCCATGTCCTCAAACCCGGCGCGCCACCTCCCTGCGCCGGGTGACCATCGCCGTTGGGCCTCCCGCGACGCGGCGGCT
This sequence comes from uncultured Actinomycetota bacterium, assembly GCA_963826515.1. GTDB lineage: Bacteria > Actinomycetota > Actinomycetes > Streptosporangiales > Streptosporangiaceae > DATFVJ01. The sequence continues at coordinate 2,078 of CAWGXI010000016.1, read as the reverse complement.
TCTGGCCCTCGATCCGGCCATCTGGCGGCTGGCGCTGAAGGGACCGGGCGCGCCCGGGCAGTTGACGGCACCGAACTAGCGGGCCACTTCGCGGCCCGCTGAACCCCATATGGACACGGCGACATCCGCCAGCCTCAAGCGGGCCCCGGATGGCACGTCCATTCCTTACGCGCGATTGCCAGGCCGCACGGATCCGCCCCATCGGCGGTGGACCGCGTACGCGTCACCTGCAACGCTGGCGCACGGAGCGCAGACAGACGGCACTACCCCGGCTCCGCCTCCACCGCCGCAATGGCGAAGCCGAGCGCCTCAGTGATGTTGGCCGCCGCCGACACGACCCGGGCCGTTCCGATGATGGGGGCGACGGCCACGAGGACATTCTGCACGTCCTCAACTGTCACCCCGGCCTCAGCGGCCGGTCCGACGTGCGCGAGGTAGGACACCGGGCGGGCATCGACGGCGGCCAGGGCCGCGATCCGGACCAGCAACAGCGCATCCGGCGCCAGCTCACATCGCTCCAGCGAAGCGGCGGTCATCGCGACGAGGGTGTCGAGAACGGGCCCGTCTTCAGCCGTATCAGGCACGGTCAGACTCCTTTACTAGGCCGGGAGCAACTCCCGGCGGTTGGCGTGGGGGCGGGAGGTGCTGCGGGGCTCATCCCTCCACCAGGGCTTTTCCGTGGACCGCCAGCGCCCAGATGACGAAGATGTCGAGCGTGATGACCATGAGTGACCAGAATGGGTAGAAGGGGATGAAGAAGAAGTTCGCGAATGCCGACAGCGTGGCGAGCGTGATTCCCACGATCCTGGCCCACAACGCCCCGGTCATTACGTAGAACCCCGCCAGCAGGACGATGATGCCGACGATGAGGACGATCCACCCCCACGTTTTCACGTTCCCTCCGTAGGGGTAATTGGCCGCCGTGTGGTAAAACCTGCCGCTTTTCAGCAGGGCGGCCAGTCCCTCGAAGAACGCGAAGAACCCTCCCACGATCATCACGATGCTGGCAAAGAGAACCCATCCGGCCCCCACGCCCGCACGATCCGCTGTCATAGCTCCTCTTTCTCCAGCCCGTGCCATAACTTCCACCTTTCCAGAAATCAGATCATGCCACGCGCACGTTAACGCCCCGGGGCTTGCCCCTCCATCACCCACTTAGGATGAAATGCGGAGGAGGCCAGGGGTGACGATGACTGAAATCGGGGGTCTGCAGGTATTACAGTCGCTGTTTCACGTTGAGTGTTCGAATGCGCCGGTTTCGTGACCGCCCGGCATGCGGATGATGTAACGGTGGGTAACAGGTTCTCGGCAGGGGCGGAATTACACCTGTGTAACTTGAGGCGGCCGTGGCTCGTTCCTGAATTTTGTGGAGAAACAAGACACGGCCACGACCGCAGTGGCCAGCATAGAAGATGCCGCGGAGTGCGGGGAAAGAGCAGACGCGCTGGTCATGGGGCTGCTGGGCAGGGTGATACGGCAGCGGCGCACCGTCGGGGTGGCGATGGATTACATCCAGGCGCTGTCGCGGGAGACGCGGGCGAACTGCTGGGAGCTGGCGCTGAGGGCCGGGCATGAGGGGCCGCACCGGATGCAGGCCCTGCTCAGCCGTTATAGGTGGTCGTGGGAGGAGCTCCGGGATCTGCTGCCGGGCCTGGCGCAGGACGTCCTGCGCGATGACCCCGGTGACCTGATCGGGCCGGGGCTGGCGTTCGATGAGACCGCTGACCTGCGGAAAGGGAAATTCACGGCGTGCGTGTCGCCGCAGCATGCCGGGGTAACGGGCAAGGTGGAGAATTGCGTGACCTGGGTGTTCGCGGCCCTGGTCACCGCGCTCGGGCAGGCCTGGGTGGACTTCGATGTGTACATGCCGGACTGCTGGGCGAAGGATGCCGCCCGGCGGGCGGAAGCCGGGATCCCGGAGAAGCTGGCGTTCGCCACGAAGCCGGAACTGGCCATCGCGCAGGCGAAACGCCTGATGGCGGCCGGGCTCCGTGCCATGTGGGCCGCCGCCGATGAGGTGTACGGCCGGTGCGGGGAGTTCCGGGCCGCGCTCCGGGCCCTCGGCCTGGCTTACGTCG
>CAWGXI010000015.1:0-31156 GCA_963826515.1 uncultured Actinomycetota bacterium | reverse complement strand
ATGTGGTACTGCTTCACACGCGAGTGCTTGAAGAAGACGTTGATCGTCACCTCGGTGTCGCGGGTGACCACCTTGGTCTTGCAGGCAACGCCGGGCTTGACCGGGCGGCCGCGGCCACCGGGGCGTTTCCCGGTGAAGAGCAGCTCGACGCTGTCCGGGCGGCCCAGGTCGAGGTTGTCGGCGACCAGCGCCTCGAAGAACGCCCGGGCCCGGCGCGGGGCAGACCGCATCACCAAACGACGCCGGGCCCAGGAACTCATCAGCCACGCCCAGCACCTCACCACCCAGCACGTCACCATCAACGTGATCACCGGCAACCGCACCGTCGGGCTCTCCGCCCTGACCCCCGACCAGCTCCTTGACATAGCCGACGAAGACCCAGCCAGCTGAACCAAGCAACCCGTCGGCCCGTCACCGTGAACGGCAAACCGCGCCCAGCGGATCGTGAGTCCGCTGATCTAGGCATTCCTTGAGAGCGCGCCGAACCTTCGCACGCGGCTCCGCCCCACAAGGCACACGCTCGAGCCGGCCACCCTGGCCGTCGGCGCGCTGGTGGTCGTGGCCCTGCAGACCGAGGTGAAACTCACCCGCAACCGCAGGGCAACTGGGCCTTCACCATCCACAAGCACCTCACGACTCCACCCAGGGCCAGGTGATCAGCAAGTTGCTCGCCGCGTACCGGCCGGGCAGCAGCTGACCCGAACACAGCCAGGTGGTCACCTGGCAGGCTGGGCGAGCATGCATGGCCCGGCTGGGCAGCGCAACATCAGGCGGTGCGGACGGTGGTGCGGGCTGACTGCGCCTGGCGCGGGTGCGGGCGGGATCATTTCGGTCATGTTCCTGGCCTCCAGGTCAGGTCGGGTCCGCTGGTTGTGTTCCGGCGCGTAAGCGGTCCGTTTCCTATGTACGTCTTTCGCAGTGTGGGTAAGCCCACTCCCGATGAGCACTTGGATGCGAACGAGATTCCTAGCGTCGGCCGGTGTGGCTCATTGTCGCTCGATTCCTGATGAGTGCCGAAAATCGAGCCTTTAGTAGGCTGTAGGCTCCACGGCGCCCTGCGTCGGCCGATGATGGCTCCCCGCTTGGGGCCGCTGGGGCGAGGATTGCTGGCAGTGTTCTCTCGTCGGTCCGTCATTCAGGTCATGGCAGCTAGGGCTGTGGCTGGGTCTGGCGTGCCGACTCTTTTGAACCCGAGCCACAGCGGGGCGCCTGTTCCGGGGTCGGCGCTGACAGTGAAACACCGCCACGGTCGCATCCGTGGAACCGCCACCCTTGCCCGACCATGACCCGGCCATTGTGGAGCGATCATAAGCCGCAGCGCCCGGATCATAAGCGTTGGCTGGACCGCAATCGTCGCCGCGCAGCGGCAGCCATGCGCAGAACGGGACGGTTATCACCGTGATCTCGTCGCCCCGCAGGGGGGCGGCGAGCACACCGAGTCGCGGCCCAGGCCGATTGGCGGCGTCTTTCCGCCTTCCGCCCAGTTGAACAGCAGCGGCACGCCACGCACGGCCCGTACCACCTCCGCGGGCTTCCTCCTCGGTCACCACGGCCTTGATGAACAGCGCGTCCACCGCAGCCGTGGGCACGGCAGCCGTAGCGTCCCGGCGCGTTCCAGGAGTCGATGGCCTCGACGTCGACCCGAGCCGCCGAAACCCCAGCCCTGGCCCCACACGAACAGTCGGCTGGCATCGCGCTGGGACTGGGTCAGCTGGTCGGTGGTCATCTGCCGCGCCGACGCGGGCGACGACAGCTGGCGTCTCGATCTTGATGGGCTGATGCGCGGCCTGGTTGGCCTCTCGTCTGCGGTAATCCGGCGTCGTCGGCTTGCTGCCCGCGTCAGCATCTATCTCCTGTCGATTGGCTCTATTCGTCAGGAAGTAGACGAAAAGGATCACGATCGTCCCCATCGTCGAACACTCGGCATACAGGCCGACCGGGGCACGCCGGTCGAATGCGCCGCTGGTCATGGCGGCCGCTCGGCCCTGGTCAGTGAGCAGCCCGGCTGGGCAGCGCCCGTCCTGCCTGGCAAGCAGGCGCAGGCTGTACGTGTCCAGCGGGGGTTGCACCTTCTTGCGCCGTTCGGCCCAGTAGCTGGCCAGGGCGGGGTCATCGGGGGATGCCGCGCCTTTGACCGGCACGTGCTGGTCGATGAACGCCGCCAGCGGATGGTGGTACCGCCAGCGGTTCCAGGCGTGGCGGGGGACAGCGTCCAGATACCACCAGATGTGGGCGCTCAGGTTATTGCTCAAGCCCGCGTTCACGTAATTGCTCAGGTCCTGGCCTGTTTCTAGTGTTGCGTGGTCGCCCTTCCCGGCGAGCGTCGACACGCCCGGGCCGTTTGTTCGGCCGGTAGCTGGGGCCGTTCATGAATACTTGGTGGCTGGTGTTGATGAGCCGGTCGAGCAGGGACTCGGCGACGACCGGGTTGGGGAACAGCGGGTACCAGTCGGCGGGGTGCCCGGTTTGATGTGAGGATCAGGGAGCGGGCGGCGCGCTCGGTGATCAGCTCGTAGGAGGGGGTCAGGTCGTCGGCCTGGGTGGCGGTGAGTTCCCGAATGGCGAAGTCGTCCAGCACGAGGACGGCGGGGCCGGTGAGTTCGCGGAGCCGTTTGTCCCAGCTGCGGTCGGCGTGCCCGCCGGCCAGGTGGGCTAGGGCCCGGCTGGTTTGAGGAACCGGGCGTCGGCGCGGTGCCGGATGGCCAAGTGCGCCAGGGCTTGGGCCCGCCGAGGCCAGCCCGGCCGACCTGCTCGCTTACGCCCGCGGCAACTGGACCGTGGAGCACCTGCACTGGCTACGCGACGTGATCTGGCGCGAGGACAAATCCACCCTTCGCACCGGCAACGCCCCCCAGGTGATGTCCGCCCTCACCCACCTCGTCATCACCCTCTACCGGCTACAGAGAGTAACCACAATCACGGCAGAAACGCGCCGCAATGCCCAGAACCCCCGCCGGCCCACTCCGGCTACTCGCCTTCCGGCCAGGCTAACCACGCCCCGGGACTTTGACGAATCCCTGGATTAGGGGCTGCTACAAAGGCGAGGAAGCGTCCAAGAATTAGTGCCACCGGCTTCCGATTCTCGGATCCTGCTTTGGCCACCTTCCCGGTGGTTAAGAGCATAAACGGACCAATCAATCCAACTTTTTGGAGCAAGAGATTAACGAGCAGATTGAGACGAGTGAGCGGGAGCGTTGGTTACCCGTTGTCGCCAAGTTAGTCGATAGGGTCTATAGGAAAGAACCAGGTACGCAAGGTCGGGTCCGTAAGGCTCCCGGCGAGTCGGCCTGCCTGATTTGCGGCAAAACGCTTATCGTTGGGGACTGGGCTGGCACGCAGCAGGGAAACGAGCGCGGGGTGATGCAATTGAATTTTGACAGTGACGCCGAGTGTGAGCATGCTCCGGAACTGCGTCGCCGGTCCGTGCTCCAGGCTGGGCTGTGCGCGGCCTTCGGGGGGGTGGCAGTTCGCCGTGCGGGGCAGGAGACATTGGTGTTCACGTTCAGCGACGACTTCGCCGGACCCGCCGGCAGTACTCCAGACCCCACGAAGTGGACCCACGAGCCCGGATCTCCCGACGACGAGCTGGAGCAGTACGTCAACGATCGCCAGCACTCGTTCCTGGACGGCAACGGGCACCTGATACTCAGGGCGACGCGGGAGACGGTGAGGGGAAGACGATCTACAAAAGCGCCCGGATCACGACCATGGAGACGTTCAGCCAGAGCCAGGGCCACTTCGAGGCCAGCTTGAAGGTCAACTCACAGAAGGGTCTCTGGCCTGCCTGGTGGATGCTCGGCACGCTCGAAGACTGGCCGCAGGGTGGCGAGATCGACTTCCTGGAAGACTTCGGGGGCAACTACCAGGAGACGAGCGTTCACGATCCCACGAGCGGTACATCCAAGTACGGCGAGCTATCAGGTGATGCTGCGTGGCACATATACCGCATGGATTGGACGACCACGAGCATGACGTTCAGCCGGGATGGGAAGCAGTACCTCACGGTCAAGAAAAGTGAGGTCCCGCACTGGCCCTACGGCGCGGGCAGGCCGATGTACATGATCCTCAACCTTGCGGTTGGCGGCCTGGTCGGGACTCCGCCAGCCAGCGTGACGTTCCCAGTGGACTTCACGGTCGGGTATGTCCATGTCTGGAAGTGAAGCACGCGTGTGTCGGGGAAATGGACGCCGTGCGCGGCGATATCGGCCCACCCGGCACGAATTCACCACTGTCCAGGCTCATCGCCGCGGCCACCCACGAGCTCGACCTGTTCCGTGGCCCCATGGAGATCGTGGTCCGCCTCGCGTTTGCCCCACGAAGTGCTCAAACGTCCCCAAAATCATAGCCCTGATGTGCGTCGTGAGCAATTACGAACTCGTATGCACGATCCGCGATCACGGTCTAACGGTCTAGCGTCGCAGCCAGTCGACCGTGGCCTTGATCCCGTCGCGCAGGTTGGTGCCCGGGAGCCAGCCCAGGCCATCGTGTGCCGGCACCGGGTCCACGGCCATCGCGGGGAGATCGCCTGGCCGCGATTGTGCGTAGGTCGGCTCGCTGGGCACGCCCGCGGCGTCGGCGACCAGCGAATGCAGCTCGAGATCGCTGGTGGGGATCCCGGTGCCGATGTTGAACCTGCGGCCTCCGCCGCGCTCACCGCAGGTCCGGGCGAAGGCGTCCACCACGTCACCCACATAGACGTAATCACGAGTTTGCGTGCCGTCACCGAACACACGGGTCGGCTCACCCCGCAGCAGCGCGCGGGCGAAGATGGCCACCACCCCCGCCTCGCCGCCGCTTCGCTGGCGCGGCCCGTACACGTTGGCGAGCGTGAGCGTGGTGAAGTCCAGGCCGTGCAGTGCACGGTAGGTGTTCAGATATGTCTCGCCACATAGCTTGGAAGCGGCGTAGGGGGACCTCGGGTCGAACTGGGCGTCGGCCTGCACCGGCAGCGCGGCCGGCTTGCCGTAGACCGCCACCGACGAAGCGAAGAGCACTTTGCGCGCGCCGCTCCGGCGCGCGGCCTCGAGCACGTTCGCGCTGCCGAGCACATTGACCCTGGCGTCTTGCACCGGATCGGCGACACTCGCCCGGACGCTGATCTGGGCGGCCAGATGGCACACCACCTCGGGCCGCCAAGCCCCCGCCAGGTCGGCAAAGGCCGGCATGGTCACGTCCAGACGGTACAAGGCCGTGCCAGAGCCACTGAGGTTGCGCTCATCTCCCGAGGAGAGGTCATCGACGACGGCGACCTCATGCCCGTCCCCAGTCAGCCTGTCCACGAGATGCGAGCCGATGAATCCAGCCCCGCCGGTAACCAGTATGCGCACCCATTCATCGTCCCATTTAGCGATGGCGGATGTGGTGACAATCCCGATTTTCCATGTGCCTGGTTACCGCCGTTAACATCGCCGTGCGGGCATGGCTGCTGATCGAGCGCCCTACGGGGGCGCCGGATCCTGTCCGTCGTAGTGGACAGCATCGAGGCTGGTACAGTGCAGCAGGATTTGAGGCCCAGGCGCACGGCACGGTTGAGCAGCTAAACACCATGAAGGGACCGCGGCCAGATTTGCACCTCGCGATGACCGGTGCTGCCATCTGCGCCTCGATGCTTCAGGCGTCAGCGTTGGCCGGGCTGGCATAAAACACAATTAGGTCATCAGTTCAACTTGATCGAATATTATCCGGAAGCTCGGCCTGCGGCCTCTTACCATCTCGATAAGTAAGTCCCGGCTTGAAGGACGGCGGCATCCAGCACCCCAGCCCCCCGCGCGAGCAGGACCCATAGCTCGTCGAGCGCCGAGTGGCAGAGGAGCGCGCTGGTGGCGTGTCTGTCCCCTATCCTGTGCGGTTGAACTTGAAATCGTTCAGGTGAGAGGTCATATAGCTCACGGGATCGCCGTTAGTGATCTCCAGACGGTAACGCATGCGGTACTGCTTCGCTATGAACTCGGACGTCGGATAGCTCTGCTCGAGCCAGACCACTTGAAACCTGGTCGCGGCCCACTGGGCCAACGCCGGGGTCCAGGCACCATTCGGTATAGCCCAGGTCCGTGAAACGATACCAGTCTGCCTCGTGAAAGAGGTCATGCCGTTGTTGATATCTCGCTGGCTGGCGGAAAGCGTGACACGAGTGTAGTAGGGATTCCGCCATGTCAGATGACCCAGCGCGCCAGCATGGAACTGCAGGTCCCAGCCGTCAGAGATGAGATCCTTCCAGGACTCCCAGCTCTTGCTGCCCTCAGATCCGTAGTCAGCGAATGCGGTCACCACGAACATCGTGGCGTCGAATTTATACTTGTGCAGCGCCGGCAGCGCAAGCTGTGAGTCCGCACGGCCGTCGTCGAACGTGATGAGGATCGGCTTGGACGGAAGATTCACCGGCTTGTGATAGAGCCAGGCCACATACTGGTCCATTCCAATCGAGTGGTAGCCGTGAGCGTGCAGCCTGGCCATCTGTGCCGTGAACGCTGGGACATCCACGTTGTAAGGCGCATATTTCCGACTCTCTGGCTTGGCGCTGATCCCGTGGTACTCGAGCACGGGGATCGCTGGGAGGTTGGACACCTTCGCGTCCTTGAACGCCGCCGCGACGGCGGGCGGCCGGGTTGCCAGCCAGGCACCACCACTGGCGAGCAGCCCCACGGCCAGAAAGATCGACATAAACACGACGAGAACCCGCTTGCTGCCGCCACGGATCGTCCACTTGGCGAATGCCACCACGGCCAGGATGATCCCGACCACGGCATAGAGGATCCCGGTTCCGCCGAAACCGTTCGCCGGGTGCATGATCAGCGCCCCTTCTCATAGATGACGAGCCCCTCGGACTTGCCAAGAGGAACCAAGATCAGCTCCACGATCAGCGCCTTCCAGACGTACCAGGTATTGATCGTCTTGTTGAGGTACGTGAACGGGATGTTGCCCAGGACCCGCAGTGGGTTGAGCCGCAGGCGGGCCGACGCGTACATCAGGATGGGCGCCATGGTCAGCATGTCCAGCCCGAGCCAGATCAGCATGGCGTGCGGGAACGAGTCATCGAACATGAAGATGAGGAGGAACGGGGTGAGCCACCACAGCGGAGTCAGGACACTCGCGTCGATTAGGCGCAGAATGACCCAGAAAGCCAGCATCGGCTTGTGGCGGAGCAGCTCACGGAAGTGGATGCGGATGTTCTGGGCCGCGCCAGAGGCCCAGCGCCAGACCTGCTTACGCAGGTACCTGATGGTCACAGGGTCGGCCGCCCACGCGGTCGCTCCAGCGACGTACACAGCCTTGCGGCCGGCGATCTGCTGGCTCCAGGTGTAGTCCATGTCCTCGACGATGGTCCGCTCGGGGAACCCGCCGAAGTCGGCCAGATCCTGGCGCCGGAACGCGGAGCAGCAGCCAGAGCAGACGGTCGGGCTGTTGGCTGCGTTCTGGATGGGGCGCTCCCAGTGGAACCCCACGAGGTACTCGATGGACCGGCCGCGCTCTGGTGGGGTCCTGGTGACCTTGGTCTGCACATTGCCCGCCGCGATGACCACATTAGGGTCCTTGAACGGCTTGACGATCAGCTCGATGTAGTCCGGGGCCAGGACAGTATCAGCATCCACTGGAAGCACAAGGTCCGTGGTGCAGAACTGCAGCGCGTAGTTCTGGGCCCTGGCCTTGCTGCCGAGATTGGCCGGCGGTCGCAGCACGTCCGCGAAGTCGTCGTATTCGAGCTTGAGCACAGCGGGCATGTTGTCGGTGCTGCAGTCGTCAACGACGATCACGCGGTCTGGCGGCTGCGTCTGCTTCTTCAGTGCGTCCAGCGTGTCACGGATGCCATCCTCCTCGTTGTACGCAGGAACGATGACCGTGACAGTGGTCTTGGTCTTGGTCTTGGCAGCGCCGGGGTACGCAGTCGGGTCTTGCATCGCGCACCCGCTCCTGAACCTCGAGGCGGTGGTAGCCGCCTCGTCGCGCCGAAGCGACTGTCCTCGCCGGTGTAAGCAGCCAGACTCGGGCGAGTCGATGATGAGTGGCCTGGCGTCGGGTGCCTGCGGCGGACCCGCTGGCACCACGACCGGGCTGATTTCCCGGATCGGCTGAACAAACTTCGCGGGTCCGGTATCGGTGCCATACGTCGGCTTGTTACTGGCTACCCGGATTGGCCGGGCCTTGCCGCCCCGGTGACCGACTCGGTGCCTACCCCTGGCGGTCGTGGCATTCATGTGTATCTACTCCCCTGGTAGTCCTAGCAGGTCCCGAGCAGCCCCCCGAAAGGCCCCAAGTTCTTGGGCTCAAGCCCGCTCAAGACCACATCATGGTAAACAGAGCTGACATGCGATATATATATACACAAGAACATATAAGGCGTCGTGATCGCCCAGTGTTAATTTAACTAGTGCATAGATGCGCAACTTCTCGGATCGGTTCACACGGTGAATCGGGAGTGCTCTGAACATTTGGACACCTATGCGCCGAGATTCCTTGTTTAGGCCGGTTTGCGCCTGATTCGGGCTGAACTGCGCGGATTGGCAGGCCAGCATCTTGAGACAGAATCGGCATGCGCCTACGTTTCCATCTTGGCCGCCCACCGGAATGAACGGTCCTTTGATGTCTGACACGGGCACGGCGGTGGCCAGGCAGTCTGGCGTTCGTACCACGGCGTGCCGTCCGCCGGTCACCGCTTCGTCGCGTTGAAGCGACCGTCCACGTCGGTATAACCAGCCCGATTCGAGCGAGTCGTAGATGGGCAGGCTGGTGTCGCGTCGCTGCCGCCGACCTGCGGGCACCACCACCGGACTTTCCCCCATCGGCCGAGCAGACTGCATAAGTCCGGTATAGGCGCCACGGGTGGCTTGTTATCGGCTGCACTGATTTGCCGGGCATGACCACACGGCCACCGGCTCGGTGATGGCATGGATCATCCCGGCGTAACAGAACTAACCGACCATCAGTGGGCCGAGATAGCTCGCCCGAGTGTATGGCGCGAGGGAGCGGGTCCTTCCCGCTCACGGTCACGGCATTCACGCGTCGACTCCCTGGATAGTTCGAGCAGGTACCGAGCAGCCCAGCCCGCAACGCCGCCCAACCCTCTTAGGCCCGAGCCCTCTCGAGGTCACATCATGATAAACAGAACTGAGACGCGATACGGGCGAGAACGAAAACATAGCAGGACCGGTCGTTGTCCAATGGCAATTCAACCAATACGTAGACGCGCAACTTGTCGAACTGGTTCACACGCGAGGGAGTCTGGACTGTACTTTGCGACAGCGGAGACGTCAGGATCCAATGGCTTACGACGATTTGCGCCTGATCCGCCCCGATCTGAGCAGATTTTCGCCGTAGGTAAGAGGTAAGAATTCCGAACGCGGACCTTATCCGCAACCGCTGGCGCCGGCGGCGCTCCAGGCATGCCTGGCCGCCGCCCAGCAGCTCGAAGACGGCTACGACACCGCGCTGGACCAGTGGTGCCGCCAGCTCGAGCAGGCCCGCTACGCCGCGACCAGGGCCGAACGCCGCTACCGGTCGGTGGATCCAGAGAACCGGCTGGTCGCCCGGGGCCTGGAAACCGAATGGGAGACCGCGCTGGGACAACTAGCCGACGCCGGTGCCGAACTCGCCCGCCGTGAGCAGGCCCGGCCCAAGACCCTGACCGCCGCCGAACGCGCCGCCATCTTGTCTCTGGGCGACAACCTGGACAGGTATGGACAGCGCCGACCACCACCGACAAGGACCGCAAGCAGCTGCTGCGCACCCTGCTGGAGGAAGTCACCGTCACCGTCCACCGCGACGACACCGAGGGCCAGCTGACCTGCTGCTGCGGTGGAAAGGCGGCGCGATCAGCGAGCTGGCCGTGCCGATCAGGCGCCAGCCCCCCAAGATCCGCACTGACGAGGACAGCATCGAGCTGATCCGTCGGCTGGCCGTCCACTACCCCGACGCGCAGATCGCCGACATCCTCAACCGGCAGCACCGGCGGACCGCCAAGGGTTTGTCTCACAGCCCGGCTAGAGTCCAGACACTACGGTTCCGCAGCGACATTCCCGGGCGCCGCCCCAGCCGCGAGCCACAGGAAGGAGAACTGCTCACCGTGGCCGACACAGCCAGGGAACTGGCCTGGTCCCATCCACCGTGCACCGCTGGCTGAACGACGGATTCATTCACGGCGAGCAGCTCACCCCCGGCGCGCCCTGGCGGATCCGTCTCACCGACGAGATCCGCGCCCTGCTCGTCGACGACACCCCCGACGGCTGGCTCGCCACCCTGGAAGCCACCCACGCTTACGGCCTCTCACGCCAGACCCTCTTGCAACGCGCCAAGCGCAGCGAAATCCGCGCTGTCTATCTATCTCCGCACCGGACGCAAGAAAGGCCTGCGTATCGCGCCTCCAGCCCTCCAAGAAGGGCTGTTCTGACCGACAAAATTCAGCAAAGGAGCAGTGTGATCATGCATACAACGATGCGGTGAACTGCCCGGCCCTGTCGCGGACTAGGAACCGGAAGTCCGCGGCGCGATCACCGAGATCCATCAGGAGGATTGCGGATCTGCTGCACAGTCCACGGCCCGTCCGGGTTTGGCGGTGACCCCGAGGATGTGCGGCTCTGGTGCCGTTTCCGTAATCACGCTTTGCCGTCATCGTCCCGGCAGTTCCGGGCATAGGCCGCCGCGGGTGAGGGTGGCCATGGCGATGAGGGCTGCGGCGCTGCGGAACCCGTAGGCGCGGTTGATCAGTTTGCGCAGGTGGGTGTTGGTGGCTTCGCTGCGGGCGTTGGAGACGCCGTGGTCATCCAGGGTGTTCCAGATCAGCGGCCTGAGTCTTTTCAGTGTCCTGGCGAGCTTTTCGAACTCGGGGATGCGGCACCGCTGGGCCCAGGAGATCAGCCCGGCCAGCAGTACCCGGCCGGGCCCGCCCCTGGCCGCGAACACCGCGCGGAGCTGCTCTTGCCCGTTAACCGGCCCTCGCGGCGCGACACGCCGCAGGCTCGCTGGTCCGCTGATCGGGGCGCTGACGGCGGGACAGTGAAGGCAGGCGGTGGGAGGGGGCTCTCATGCCACTGCGCGTGGATGCGGCGAAGGACGGATCTAAGCTGCGCGATGACCGGGACGGTGAGGCTGGCGGGGACGTTGATGCGGCGAACCGGTTCCTGTCGCATCTGGCTGCCCGTGCGTTCTCGCCGGCGACAGTGCGGGCCTATGCCTTCGATCTTCTGAACTTCCTGAGGTTCTGCGGGGCCCGGCGGCTGACTCTGGCGCGGGTCGGCCCTGGTGACCTGTTCTCCTATCTGGAGTGGCAGGCCCGGCCGGCGGACAGGCCGCACGGTCCGGTGGTGAGGCTGGCGGATCGCGGCCGGCCCAGCCCGGCCACGATGAACCGGCGGATCGCCGCGGTGCGCGGGCTGTTCGAGTACCTGGTGATGGCTGGTGATCTGGCCGCCAATCCGGTGCCCGCGGCCCGGCGTTCCAGCGGCCTGAGAGCGACCCGGCGCGGGATGCTCGGTCATCTGGGACCGGGCCGGCGCCGGTCCGGCGGCCAGCTGGTCCGCGCCCAGCGCCGCCTCCCGGAGTCGGTCGACCCGGCCGACGTGGCGGCTTTCCTCGCCGACCTTTCGACCTGCCGGGACCGCGCGATCTTCTTGGCGATGCTGCTCGGCGGCCTGCGCGCGGGCGAGGTGCGCGGGCTGCTGCTCGCCAACATCGACATGGGGATGCGGCGGTTGCGGGTGCTTGGCAAGGGCGGCCGGGAACGGGTGGTGCCAGTCGACGCCGCGTTCTTCGCAGAACTGTCCGCCTATCTCCGCCAGGAACGGCCGCCCGGCTGCCGCACCCCGGAATGTTTCGTCGTGCTCCGCGGGCCGACGACCGGGCAGCCGATGACCGAGGCCGGGATGCGGAGCCTGTTCCGCGCCCACCGCGAGTCCTCCGGCGCGACACGGGTCCGCCCGCACCGGCTGCGCCACACTTACGGCAGCGAGCTGGCAGCGGCCGGGATGGATCTCCTGGTGCTCCGCGACCTGATGGGACACGCCTCCCCGGAGACGACCGCCGGATACGTTCACCTGGCACCGGAGACACTCGCCGCTGAATACGCGGCCGCCCGTGCGGTGAGCACCCGGTGAGCCTCGCCCTGCGCCTCGAGCATGCACCGGTCAGCCTGCTCGGCGCATATGAGGATCACTGCCAGGCACTGGGCCTGAGCGAGAAGGCGGAGCGGATGCGGCTGGCCGCCGCTGGGCGGTTCCTCGCCGGGCACCCCGACCTGCAGGCGTGGATGGACCGGCCGCTGGCGGCACGTCTGGCTGACCTGGCCCAGGTACCGCTTGCCTGGCCGCTGATCACCTTCGCCGCGCTGTCGGGCCGGCTGCGCGCCGACTTCGACCTGCTCGCAGTCAAGCACGCCGGGCGTTCCTTCGCGCCCGCCGCCATGGCACTGTTCCCCGCCGGCATCGCGGCGCTGCGCGCCGCGGCGGCGCGCCTCAGCTGGGCCGAGCCGTGGACCGCGACGGTGCTGCGGCAGGCGCTGCCGCTGGCCGTCGCCGTTACCGGGCACGCCCCGTCCGCGCTGACGCAGGCCGACATCGACGCTGTCCGCGCCGCGGCGCGGACCAGCCCTTACTACACCGTCCAGATCCGTCACGCCTGCCTGAGCCACCTGCACAGCCTGGCCAGGCTGCTGTATGAGGCCCATATCATCGACACCCCGCCGGTTCACCGCCGCGGCGATGGCCCCGGCAACCTCCCCTCCCGGCTCGCCGTGGTCGCCGCCCCCGAGATCCGCCGGGTACTGCTCGCCTATCTGCAGGCCAGGCGGCCGGTGGTCCGGGTCTCCTCGATCCGCAACCTGGCCAGCCACCTCGCCGCGTTCGGCGAATTCCTCACTGAGCGCTACCCCGACCTGACCCGGCTCGCCGACCTGCGCCGCGAGCACATCGAGGCGTACTGCGCGTTCGTCCCGACCCGCCAGTGGCGGGGCCAGCGGGCCTGCGAACGGCGGATCGGCGCCCACTCGGTCATCGCCGAGCTGGTCGCCCTGCGCGGCTTCCTCGACGACATCACCGCATGGGGCTGGGCGGAAGCACCAGCCCGCCGGCTGATGTTCGCTGGCGACATCCCACAGCCGCCCCGCGAGCTGCCCCGGGCGCTCGCCCCGGACGCCGACGCCGCGCTGATGACCGCCGTCGCCGGCCTCGCCGACCCCTTCGCCCGGACCGGCCTGACCGTGCTGCGCGGCACCGGGCTGCGCATCGGCGAACTGCTCGACCTCGAACTCACCTGCGTCGTGAGCTACGGGGCCGCCGGAGACTGGCTGCGGGTTCCGCTGGGCAAACTCAACAGCGAGCGCAGCGTCCCGCTCGACGCGGCAACCAGCGCCACGATCGCGCAGTGGACCACGCTGCGCGGCACCCAGCGCGCCCTGCCGCACCCCAGGGACGGGCGCATGACCGACTTCCTGTTCGTCGAGCGCGGACACCGGCCCAGCTCCGCCCGCATCGAACACGGACTAGCGGACGCGGCCCGCGCCGCCGGGCTGACCGGCCCGGACGGCGACCCGCTCCACGTCACCGCCCACCAGCTCCGCCACACATACGCGACCGCCCTGGCAAACGCCGGAATGTCAATCCAGGGCCTGATGTCCCTCCTGGGCCACACAACCCCGGAAATGACCCTGCGGTATGCCACCCTCGCCTCTCCGGCCTTGCGGGATGCTTATGAGACCGCGATGGGCCGCATGCGGCCCCGGCTGCCGATCACGCCGGCCGGCAAGCCGCTCATACCCGACCGGGTCCAGTGGCTGACCTCGGAAATGCTCAAGACCCGCCTCGCTCACGGCTACTGCGCCCGCGAGATCGCCGCCGAAGCCTGCCCCTACGCCAACATCTGCGAGAACTGCGAGAACTTCATCACCGCCGAGGAGTTCGCCCCGGTCCTGCACGCCCAGCTCACCGACATCCAGGCACTGCGCGACGACGCCGCCGCCCGCGGATGGACCTCCGAGACCGCCCGCCACGACCGGGTCATCACCAGCCTGCAAGCACACGAACGCCGGCTCGGTCTCCAGCCTCCAGCCCGCACCCCTGACCCCGCCCCCGGCCCCAGGGCCGGTTAATTCATCAGGTAGCCCTTGTAGAGATGCTTGTTGTCGGCGGCGATCTGGGCCAGGGTGGTGCGCTGGGTGCCGGTCAGCTTCTCCGGTTTCTTGCGCAGCGCCCACATCCCCGAGCCGAGCGTGGCGGCCTGGTCGTCCTTTCCGGCGGCACGCAGCTCAGTGGCGAGGCGGCGGCGCAGCTCATCGAGGCCATCCCCGGCCCACTTGACGACGTGGAAGGGGTCCAGGCAGATCGCGGCCTGCGGGGCCCGCTCGCGGATCACGTCGTGGATCCATTCCGCGCCGTCCGCCGATACGCAGGTGAGCTGCTTCGCGCGTTCGGGGCCGAGGGCGGTGAAGAACGCGCGCACGGTGTCCTGGCAGCGGCCCTCGGCAGCCCAAACCATCCGCCCGGTGCCGTGGTCGGTGACGGCCATCAGGTACTCGTCCTGCCGCCAGCAGATCTCATCGATCCCGATCCGCCTCAGCCCAGCCAGCCGGTCCGTCCGCCCGGCCAGGTCCGCGACCACCCGCCCCACGATCGACTGCAGGGACCGCCACGTGATCCGCAGCAGCCCGGCGGCCTTCTTTCCCGGCATCGCCGCCGCCAGCCACGCCGCGTAGTCCTCGAACGCGCACGTGTACCGGGAATCGTGCCGTGCCCACGGGACCGCCGCGACGATCACCCCGTGCCGCGGGCAGGCCACCCGCGGCGCGTCCGCCTCCAGGTAGCACGCCATGACCGCCATATCCAGGGCACGCCACCGGCGCCGGCCCTCCCCGTCATCGCGGTACGGGCGGCGGCACCCGCATAGCGGGCACCGCAGCCAGTGCCGCTTATCCGGCCGCAGCCGGATCACGAGGATCTCTGTCCCGCCCGGCCCGGCCTCCAGCACCTCGTCCCCGGGCACCACATGCCCGGCATCCAGCAGCGTCTTCCATAGCTTTGACCTGCGCACGCCGTCTCCCCGTCATCAGCGAGCTTTCTCTTGACAAGCCAGCACGCTAGCGGGAGACGGCGTGTCCCCTTTGGGCCGACACGCCAGGCGTCGCTATCAACACCCCATTACGGAAACGGCACCAGCGCCGGATGTGCACGTAGCGGGAGCCGACTTCCATCGAACAAGCAGTACAGGCGCCGAAGGGTCACCGCGCATTCCACGTGAAAGAAGTCCGTGGCGAACTCCTCGAACGGCCTGCTGAACCTGTCGTCGTGCCGTGCCCACGGCACCGCGGCGGTGATCTTGCCGTGCTGCGGGCACACGATCCGCGGCAGCTGCGCGATCCCGCCGTTCCCGCCCAGGCCAAGAACGCCACACTGATCCCCGCCGCCCAGAAGATCACCAGCGCGGAGCGGCAGGTCGCCGCCGCCGAGGCCGCCCGCGACCAGGCCCCCGCCAAGCTGCCCGCCAACGAGATCGACCCCGACGCTAAACGCGCGCTGCTGCGCACCAGCCGCCGCATCCTGCAGATGGTGCTGCGGCTGCTCGCGCACAACGCCGAGCATTGGCTGTCCCGCCACCTCAACGCCTGCCTGTGCGACGACGACGAATACCGCGCCATCACCCGCCAGACAGTCATCCGCGGTATCGAGCAGCGGCCGCGGAAGGGCCGCCCGCTGGAGAAGGTGCTGATCATCGTGGTGGAGCCGAACGAGGAGACGCGGTGCCGGTGCCCGGAGTGCGGGCATCGCGGCAGGCCCGTCGAGTGACGTTCGTTGTTCACATCGAACGACCCGCAACAGCCAGGCAAGCACGAAGATTACGAAGTCCCGGTTGGAGCATGATAAAGCTCATGAATGCATACTCATGCACGATTCGCCGTGATCAGGGTTGGCTCCCGCATCTACCCCTCCGGGCGTCCCAGTAGCGGTTGAGCGGCGGGACGATCGCCGGGGCTTCTTCCCGACCGCTCCGCGCGGCCGTAGAACCCCGGCCTTGGCCCGCGACGTCGACACCATCAAAGCCATGAACGAGGGCGGAGATGAGCGCGCCGGATCCCGGCAGCCTTCGGTCATGATCCTGGCCTGCCTCCAGGTCAGGTCGGGTCGGCTGGTTGTTCCCGCGCGTGAGCGGTCGGCTTCATATGTACGTCTTTCGCAGTGTGGGTAAGACGATGCTCGCTGTACCGTGAGGCCACGGTGCCGGGCAGTTGGCCGGGCCCGGCCGTGGCGTTCCGGATGCCCGGGCGGATTGGAAGATCAACTCCGGTGCCGGCCGGCAGGCGCCGGGGGCCATCCGTAAGGCATCCATGGCCGGCTGAGGTCCGCCCAAGGCATCGCGCGCGCCGGGGCCGCACCGTGGCCCGCTCCTCCGGGATCTGGACGGCCCGCCTGCTCGCGGGTCACCCGGCTTTCGCGGTTTTGGGTGTGAGAGCTCCTGCGGATCGGGCCAGCCTGGTCAGGTAGTGCCGGGCGGGTTCGTGCCTTGCCCGGCGAGCTCGGCCCGCCGCGATCGGGCGTACCCGTAAGGCCGCAACGCGTTCCCGGTACTGCTGGCCGAGCCAGTCCTGGAACGTCGGGCCGGCCAGCCGTGCCCCCGGGCCGGGCAGCAGGCCGCCGGTTGCCTGCATGCCGGCGTCGGGGTCGGCCGGGTTGCGTCCGGCCTGGACCTTGACTGGCGTCCCGCGGCGTGCGGCCAGCAGGGTGGCCAGCGCAGCCAGGTCCTCCTCGTGTGGCCCGGCGATCTCGGCGATCTGGGCCGGGTCGCCCGCCGAGGCGGCGATGCCGGCGGCTACTTCGGCTACCGTCCGGGCCGCGACGATCTGCGTCCGCATCTGCGGGATGCAGGCCACGTCGCCCTGCGTGCCCGCTGGAGCAGCTCGGGCGACGAACTCGTGGAACTGCGCGGCGCGGACGATGTTCCCCGGGAGGGTCGTAGCAGCCGTCTCACAACTGGCCGGTAACCGTTCCGCCGTAGATCACGAGCGGTGGGGCGGGTGGGGCTCGAACCAGGACCGGCGGATTATGAGTCCGGCGCTCCGCGCGATGGCAGCATGTGTATTGAAGTGCCAGAATGCACCTTTGGCTGTTGCAGTGCACCGTCATCTGGCCGCAGATTTGCCGTGTTAAAGTTCGTGGCGCATTCTTCGCGGGGTCCAAGGTCGGCTGTTCCCACGTCGCGGGGCCGGAGCTGTACCTGCTATGTAATGAGCTGTCCGATGCCCGTCTCCGGCGCTCTGTGGTTGGGGAAGGCCGTGCGTTGGTGGGGGCGCGATCAGCTGATTAGGGGACGCACTGGCGGAGGATGCCGCAACCATGGCAATTTAGGCCGTGAAGCGTTAAGCCTTGCCTGGGTTGCGCGGTGGCCAGGGGTTAGCTGTGGCGGAGGGGGCGCGATGACTGGCCTGGTTGTGAATGGCACCGGGTTCGAGGTGCTGGCTGGTGATGAGCGGATCGGGCCTCGCCGGCGGATCGAGCCGGAAGATACGGCTTTACTGATCGGGCTGGCTGGCCGGTATGTTCATGCGGTGCAGGCACGCGCTGATGACAGCGTGTTCGTTGCGCTGGGCCGGGACTTGTACGCCTGGCTGAATGGTGACCAGGGTCAGCTGAGCGCCCTGCTGGGCAAGGCTGCCCATCCGCTGGTTTTGAGGTGCAGGGGCCCCGGTCACCGTCGGAGAGGGCGTGGGCGGTGCTGCGGGCCCCGTTTGAGCTGCTGGCCCCGCCGGGCAGTGGGCTGCTGGCCGAAGACGAGTTGAGCCGGTTTTCTGTGGTGCGGCGCTTGGGACCACCGGCTGAGGATCGGCCAGGGCCGGATGAGTTCCGGCTGGGGCTGGCGTTCATGGCATCCGCGCCGCGGGGCCAGCGCGAGCTGGATTTTGAGGCCGAGGAAGCGGCGATCCTTACCGCCGTCGGCGAGACCCGCGTTGATCTGCTGGTCGAGGACACCGGGGACCCGGAGCAGCTGGCCCATCGGCTCGCTGAGGCAGGCGAGATGCCGGTGGCGCATCTGTCTTGCCACGGGCTGAACAACTGGCCAGGCAAATCCGGTGGCCCTGGCATGCCGGTGCTGATGATGGAAACCGAGGTGGGTGAGGACCGCCCGACCACGGCCGCTGACCTGGCGAGCCTGCTGCCGGGCGGGATGCGGTTGCTGTTCGTGTCGGCGTGCCTGACCGCGACCGGCGCCGACGCGACCGGGCACCTGCCACCCGCGAGCAGCCACAAGGGCAACCCCGGCCCGGGTGCCGGGGGTAGCCTGGTGGCGCATTCACTGGCCACCGCACTGGTCACAGCCGGAATGCCCGCCGTGGTCGGCTGGGACGGTTCGGTCGGTGACCGCGCCGCCACCCTGTTTGCGCAGCGGCCGCGCTGATGACCGGTGCCGGCGGCCGCTCCTCCCGGGCGGCATCGATCGCGAACGTGGCCTCCAGCAGCCGCCGCTGCAGCTCGCGTCCCTCTTCCCCGATGACTTCCTCCCGCTCTCCGAGATCCAGGAACCGGGCCTCGTCCGCCGCCCAGGCCGCCAGCCCCGCGAACTGCTCCGCGGTCCCGGCCAGCGCCGCCGCCACCTCCCCGTCCGCCGGGACCTCGCTCCCGTCCTCCAGGACCTGCCTCACCGTCACCGAGAACCTCACCGCCACCGCCGTGCCTCCCGTGCCTGCCAGACGCCAGTTTCCGCCCATGATCCCGGAAACGGCCCGGAAACCAGCGGACCCGCCG
Organism: uncultured Actinomycetota bacterium; assembly: GCA_963826515.1. Lineage (GTDB taxonomy): Bacteria > Actinomycetota > Actinomycetes > Streptosporangiales > Streptosporangiaceae > DATFVJ01. Next base: position 12,443 of record CAWGXI010000015.1, on the reverse strand, counting down.
GCGGGGGAACCGCCCCGGGACTGCCCCCTGTAACCCGCCCCCTCCGCCGGTGACCAGTGCAGATCACCACCAGTAACGCCCGAGATACCGGCAAACGTGCAGACACTCCAAACCTCAGGTGGTTAATCCAGATACCCGTCTAATGTCACACATGTCGGAAAGATGCACCCGTGAGAAAACCTCATTGAATTGCATTACAATACCAAGAGGCTCAACTCGGGACTCAACTACAAGACCTCACGCGAAGTCCACGACGAGTAGCTTGGCCGACACTCGGCAGCATGCATACCAACTAAGACCATGTTCGGGAAATGCGGGGCCGACCAGAGACCAGCGCCGCTACAGTGCGCCCACTCACCTTCCATCTTCCGATCAGCCAGGAGCCATCGTGCCGTTACTCACCGATGTCAGCATCACCTTCGACACCCACAACGACGACAAGAACCAGACCACGGTGGTCCACGTGTTCGTCAAGAATCGGCAGAGCACCACCGCCACCCCCGAGCAGGACTCGAGCTTCATCTCGAACCGGCTCGCCTACGACCGGTACCTCGTAGGCGGGGACCTGCACGGCCAGGGCAACAACCCCTACCTGGCCTCCGGCATCGGCCTGGCATCCTTGCAGTACTTCGACGATCCCTCGTCGCACACCTTTAGCCTCCCGCTGCGGCCTGGTCCGATTGGCCTGGAGGAGATCGTGCTGCCGGCCGTCAACATCCACATCCAGCCGGACGTCAACGATCGGTGGATCTTCAACTACACCGTCAAGTTCACCTTCGACGACGGCCCACCGGATCACCGCGTTCGTAGCTTCGCGTTCTCCTCGGACTCCCTGGTTCCGGGGATCATCCTGGACCAGGACAACCGTAACTACTCCGGCATCTGCGCGGAAAACCCGCTGGTCCCGTCACCGGTGCCGAACAAGCCGACCTCCACCGCGATGCTGCACAGCGTCAGGCTGGACATCGCGACGCACGACGACGACGACGACGACAAGGACGGCGACACCCGGCTCGACGTGTTCATCGGCAACCGGTTGAACGGCTCGACCCTCCAGCGCATCGTCGAAGCCCAGGACATCTTCTCGGGCGAGCACTTCGACGCCCCGAGCACGAAGTCCATCACCTGGACGGTCGACCCCACCACGCCGGAGATCGCACCGATCGCCATGGCCGACATCGCGCTGCCGGTGATCGACATCCGCATCACCCCGACCGGGCTGCTTGGGCGCGACCGGTGGATCTTCGACTACCGGCTGACGTTCACCTTCACCGACCCCGCCAACGCCGACCAGAAGGGCCTGGTCTTCTCCACCAGGACGGACGGGGTCATCCTGGATCAGGACAACAACGTGTTCCGCGGCGTCTACCAGGGCGGATCGTTCCCCACGGTCACGCCACCGACGGCGCCCGTGCTGTCCAGCCGCCCGATCGACCACACCGGGACGCCCAAGCTCATCCCGGTGTCCCTGCTGCAGGCCAAGCTCAACGAGTTCATCAACAACCGCAACGACACCGACACCAGCCACTTTCCACCGCTACGGAAGGTCCGACTGGACAACTCCGGCAAATTCAACAGCGTAACACTGCCGGAGAGCTACCTGGACGTACGGTCGATCACCGCCGTGCAAGGGGGCGTCGCGTACGTCAGCAGCCCGACGAGCCTCGGCCAGCTCACGACTTTCCTGAACATCGACAACGTCTACTTCAACACGATCAACAGCGCCTCCCTCACGGCCCGCATCGATCCGGCGGACCCGGCGCCCCTCACCATCACCCTGAAGTTCGACACCAGCAGCAGCGACAGCGAGCTGGTCACCACGCTGCTCGGGGGCGTGGACTTCACCGACTTCGAGATCTCGCTGCGGCTGACCCTCGGCGTCACGCACCGGGTGAGCCTGTTCCGCGTCGACCAGAGCATGGTCGACCTGATGACGTGGATCCCCGACATCCATGACATGACGGTCACCACCGACCATGTCGACGAAGGCGGGGTCACCTTCTTCCGCTACACCGGGACCTTCCTCGGGCAGCCCGTCGACCTGGTCACCCCCATCGGCGACAAGAACAAGGTCTTCGGCGAGCAAGTGGTGCAGGTACACCTGACGACCGACAGCCGCTTCGACCCGGGGGGAACGGTACGCCAGCGCATCCGCAACGACATCCTCAGCAGGCTGGGCACGCCGGACGCCATCACCGGGGACAGCCCACGTGACGGCATCAATGCGCTGGTGACGAGCCTGCTGCTCGGCGGCACTGCGGACGACGAGCACAACATCGACGGCAACAACACCGTGCTCGACCGCATCGGCTTCGAGGGCGACAACCTCGCCATCTACTACACCGGGGCCCCCAACGGGTTCGTGCCGCAGACCCCGGAGAACTTCCCGGCAGACTGGGACTTCTCGCCCGGGACACTGGCGAACATCGACCACATCGTGGTGCTGATGATGGAGAACAGGTCTTTCGACCACATGGTCGGCTACCTGAGCCTGCCGGTCGCCCAGGGCGGCGCGGGACGCACCGACATCGACGGCCTCAAGGGCGGCGAGTCCAACACCTTCAACGGCACGACCTTCCCATCCTTCCCGCTCACCAGCACCTTCTTCTCACCGGACCCGCCGCACGGCCACGAGCCGACGCACCGCGCGATCAACGGCGGCCTGATGGACGGGTTCGTACGGAGCTGGGTCGAAGAGTACGGGCCCGAGCAGGCGGCCCAGATCATGGGCCACCACACCGCCGACACGGTGCCGACCTACGACGCCCTCGCCCGAGATTTCGCCGTCGGCCACCGCTGGTTCGCCAGCCATCCCGGCCCGACCTTCGTCAACCGCTTCTACGAGCTGACCGGCTGGCCCAACATCAGCAGCCGCGGATTCTGGGAGTTCCACGACTCCAGCCCGATCAGGCCGGCCTTCACCGAGACGATCCTCGACTACCTGTCCGACGCCCAGGGCCGGGCGCTCATCGACCCGGTGACCGGACGACCTGTCACCTGGACATACTTCGAGCAGGGGTACTGCTTCCTGCGGTTCTTCGAGAAGCACACCTTCGACGCCGAGCACATCGTCACACTCGACGACGCCGACCGCGGCTTCTTCACCCTGGCCAAGTCCGGCAACCTGCCGAGCGTGTCGTTCGTCGAGCCGCACTTCATCGAGCTGCCTCCGGACGCCAACGCCGACGGCCCGATCGCCGACGTCAAGGACGGCCAGGCCTTCGTCCAGAAGATCGTGGACCATGTTGTCGCGAGCCCCGCGTGGGACAGCACCCTGCTGCTGGTGGTCTACGACGAGCACGGGGGCTTCTACGACCACGTGCCGCCGGCCGCCGCCGAGCGGGTCTCGCCGGACTTGCCCGTCGACACGCACGGCGTCCGGGTCCCGGCGTTCGTCGTCTCGCCGTGGGTGGGCGCCGGCACGGTGTTCGGTAGTGACAGCCCCCCGTCCGGCGCCGGATCCGCCGTTCGGCGCAACGACCTGCACTTCGACCACACCTCGATCCTCAAGACGATCGCGCGGCGTTTCCTCAGCAAGAATCCGCCATATCTGGGCGCCAGGTACGCGGCAGCCAACGACCTCTCGGCGGTCGTAGGCGAGCAGAAGCGCCCGACCCAGTTTCGACCGTTTATCCGGTACAACTTCCAATTCAGTGCCTCGCAGATGATGCTCGGCGTCAAGGACACCAACCCGGCGCCCGGCGGCGCGCTGTGGCAGCTGGCCAGCGACGGCTCGGCAGCGCAGGACTTCTCCTTCGAAGAGGCCGGCCAGGGCTTCTGGTATATCCGCAGCCGGGTGAGCAGCCTGTACCTCACGGCGCATGGGCCCAACGTTGGCCAGACCGCACGCGGCGAGCCCGTCGCAGCGGCGACTCCGCCGCCGATCGACCCGGTCGTCATCCTGGACGTCAAGTTCGTGCCCGGCGAGCCGCCGGCGGGGTCGGACCCAACCAGGCCCTCCCCGGGTGCCGAGCGCCAGCACTGGGCACTCAGGCCGCTCCGCGACTCCTCTGACGGCAGGAAGCAGTTCCTAGCGGTGAACCGTGGGTTCCTGGGGCGGGCGCTGCAGCCGAGCCAGGTCCAAGAGTCCGGCCCGGTCGTTCTGGGCAACCTGCCCGTAGGCACATCGCCTGAGACGTTCGCCTGGAAGGTCGACAGCCCGGCACTACCAGCTGTATCGCCCCAGTGGAGCGAGTGGGAGAGTCTCGGCGGGTCGTTCAGCTTCGGGCCCGGGGCGGCGTCGTGGGCCAGTGGCCGGCTCGACGTGTTCGGCGTTGGGGCCGACAAGGCGCTGTACCACAAGTGGTTTGACAACACTTGGAGCGAGTGGGAGAGCCTCGGCGGCACCTGCGAGTTGGAGCCTGCGGCGGTGTCGTGGGGCAACGGCCGCATCGACTGCTTCACGGGCTTCCTGTCGGGCACGCGCCCTGCCCCCGTCCGGCGTGCCCTGCAGCACAAGTGGTTTGACAACGGCCGGTGGAGCGACTGGGAAGGCCTCGGCGGCGATCACAACACCGGGCCCGGGGCGGCGTCGTGGGGGAGTGGTCGCCTCGACGTGTTCGGCCTTGGGAACAGCATGCAGCTGTTCCACAAGTGGTTTGACAACGGTATTTGGAGCGACTGGGAAAGGCTCGGCGGCACCTGGACCTCGGCACCTGCGGCGGTGTCGTGGGGCAACGGCCGCATCGACTGCTTCGTCCGCGGCACGGACCGCGCCATGTGGCACAAGTGGTTTGACAACGGTCAGTGGAGCGAGTTGGAAAGCCTCGGCGGCGATTTCAACACCGGGCCCGGGGCGGCGTCGTGGGCGAGCGGTCGCCTCGACGTGTTCGGCGTCGGGACCGACAATGCCCTGTACCACAAGTGGTTTGACAACGGTCGTTGGAGCGACTGGGAGAGCCTAGGCGGCACCTGGACGTCGAACCCTGCGGCGGTGTCGTGGGGCAGCAACCGCATCGACTGCTTCGTCCGGGGCACGGACCACGCCGTGTGGCACAAGTGGTTGGGGTGAAGTGGGGCGTGCGTCAGTGAGTGACCAGAGGTTCCACCTTTGGTCCAGCAGTGGGTGTCCCGAGCCTGAAGGATGTTAGAGCCTGTTGACAAAGTGAATGGTGCGACCGGTGTGATTGTCTTGAAAGATAAGAGATAGTGGTGCGGCGTGTCGGGCCAGGCCAGCGCCGCCGCCAGCTCGCCGTCCACCGGGCCCGCGGTCCCGTCCTCGCAAACCTGCGTCACCGTCACCGAAACCGCCACCGTCATCGCCGGGCCTCCGTTGCCTGCCGAGGGTCATTTCCGCTCCACGATCGCAAAACCGGCCCTGGAACCGGTGGACCCGGCAACCGGGCACCACCCTGGACCCGCCCCCGGCAACCCGCATCCACCACCACTGACCAGCACAGGTCACCTTCGGTGACGCCCGAGACATCCAGGAACGTGCAGACACTCCCAGGTTCGAGAAGTTCAGGCGAATATCAGCGCAAGATCACACCCGTCAAAAAGACGCACCCCCTGATCGACGCGGCGTGCGCGCGGGGGGAGCGGGCGCTGCTGGTCTTGTTCGAGGAGTCACCCGAGCAGGTCATCCGCAACATGCGGTCGGTGGGGCTGGACCTGCGGCGGTGGGCGGAGGCACATCCGCTCGGGTGACCGGCCGCCTGGCGCGGGTACCGCTCACGACGGCCAAGCGAGCCGCGGCTACCGCACACTGCACAGTCTTCGAGCCGATCCGGCGGCGGTCTGCTCGGTCGATGGCCGCCGCCTGACCCCGCGGCTCTCCCCGGCCTCCATCCTGTCGCAGCCATTGCAGAACCCGCCGGCCGTGGAACCGCCCGCCGCCCGGAGCGACATCCGGGCGCCCGCCACGCCCGCAGTCTGCCGACTCGTGGCGTCACGATCTTCTTAGCAACAAGGTCGTCGCGGCGCACCACCGCTGGGGCGATGGCCACCGGCTTGCAGACGCCACGTGCTGCTGACGTCTGAAGTCCTGGTGCGGTGTGACCTCCTGCCCTGCCGGTTCGCTGCGGAGCGCGCTGCGCTGGGACGTCATGTGGCGGCACCCGTGCGATGCAGATCTGTCCAGTGGGCGTCCCAAGGCCACGACGTGCGAGGGGAGGGCCTCCCCCCATCCAGCCCCGCCAGACGAAGCCGGGTCACGTCGGATTGCGGGGACATGCCCACGTCGTTCAGATGACGGAAGGCAACATTCCTGGTCGCGTTATCGCGAGTGGCCAGGGGACCCCGCGCGGTCCGAGATCCATGGCATGTGCGGAACCTCCATGCGCGAGAACCGGGAGAGCTGCAGCTGGTCACCGGTTTCGGCGCCACCGGCGACGCTCTGTGCCACGCCGGCGTGGACAAGATTGCCTTCACTGGCTCCGCGGCCACCGGGAAGAAGGTGATGCGCGCCTGCGCGGACGGGCTTGTCCCTGTCACCATCGAGGGCGGCGGCAAGGACGCGCTGCTCGTCGACGCGGACGCCGACATCGGCGCGGCCGCCGACGCGGCTGTCTGGGGTGGCATGGCCAACGCCGGGCAGACCTGCAGCGGGGTCGAGCGGGTCTACGTCCACGAACGGGTCTACGACGCGTTCGTCGCCGAGGTCACCGCCCGTGCCGCGACCTGCGAGCAGGCCCCGGGCAGAAGATCGGCCCGATGACGATGCCGACGCAATCAGGCGTGATCCGCGAGCACATCGCCGACGCACTCGCGCGCGGCGGCAGGGCGGTCGTCGGCGGTGCAGACGCGGTGGGCGAGCGTTTCGTGCAGCCGACGGTGCTGCTGGATGTGCCCGAGGATTCCTCGGCGGTGACCCAGGAGACCTTCGGCCCGACGCTGACCATCGCGAAGGTGCCCGGTATGGACGAGGCCGTCCGCCGCGCCAATGCCTCGGCCTACGGTCTGGGCGCCACCGTGTTCTCGCGCGCCCATGGCGCCGCGCTGGCGCGCCGGATCCGCGCGGGCATGGTCGCGGTGAACTCGGTCATCTCCTTCGCCGCCATACCGTCACTGCCCTGGGGAGGAGTCGGGCAATCCGGCTTCGGGCGATCCACGGCCCCGACGGGCTGCGCGAATTCACCGCCGCCAGGGCGGTCGCCCGGCAGCGCTTCAGGCCGCTGCTGCACCTGACCACCTTCGCCCGCACCCCCCGTGCGGACAAGGCCATCGCCACCCTGACCACCCTGCGGCACGGCCGCGCCACCACCCTGCCCCCGCGCGGCCGCCGACGCCGCGCATAAACCGCCGCGTCGGCGCAGACTCGCATCTTCCGCGCACTGGCGGGCAGCCACGGTGACGATACGGTCCGCCCCGCGCGACAACTTGAGCTGCTGTAATCCCGCGCACCGAACGCGCGGGCGGCACACCGGCGAGGTCGAGCTCATCGGCCGCCCGCCCGCGGAGGCCAAGCCCGCGTAGACAGCCGGCATCGAGCCAACCGCCGCTGGGTTCGCGACGTCCCCGTGTGGACACCCTCCCCGCTGTGCAAGGTTTCCCTCCCGTCAACCGTGTCAGTGACCTACCCCGACTCGGCCAGCGTGCAGGCCAGGCTCCACCTGGTGAGGTCTGCGAACTAGGGGAACTGGCCCATGGCCGTGACGCGGAACATGTACTCGAGCTGCTTTCGGCGCCACGCGAGGGCGACCTTGGCGGACCGGTCCGCGCACGCTGGGTTAGCTCACTGGCGTTGCCGGCCAGCGTCCCGAACATGTCGAACGCCACCAGCAAGGCTCGCCTCCTCGATCCTCCGCAAAAGCCCGGCGCATCCGCCGCCCGCCGGGTCCATTGTCCCTCCGGTTCGGATTTCTGGCGCGCCCGTCAGCCCCCGGGGGCTCTCGTCCCGCCGCGGGCCAAGCGTCGCTGCACGCGCGGGCGCAGGACCGGTTCGTGAACGTCTGTGAGGGCACCTCGCAGTGCCAGTGGTCGGCGACGAAACCCCGGATGAGGGCAGGCTCGGGCATCGACTCCGTCGCCGAGCTGCGGGCGGTGGCGGCCAGCGGATGAGCCCACTTCACCTGGGGTTACCCAGCCGGGCCGTACGGATCGGTCATGATCCTGGCCTCCAGGTCAGGTCTGGTCCGCTGGTTGTGTTCCCGCGCGTAAGCGGTCCGTTTCCTATGTACGTCTTTGGCAGTGTGGGTAAGCCCACTCCCGATGAGCACTTGGATGCGAGCGAGATTCCTGGCGTCGGCCGGTGTGGGTCATTGTCGCTCGATTCCTGATGAGTGCCGAAAATCGGGCCTTTAGTAGGCTCCACGGCGCCCTGCGTCGGCCGATGATGGCTCCCCGCTTGGCTCCCCCTGGGGTGAGGATTGCTGGCAGTGTTTTCTCGTCGGTCCGTCATTCAGGTCATGGCAGCTAGGGCTGTGGCTGGGTCTGCCGTGCCGACTTTCTTGAACCCGAGCCACAGCGGGGCGCCTGTTCCGGGTAGGTGGCTGTAGATCGAGCGGGCCACGGCCACGGCCGCTGCCAGGTCGGTGTCCCACCGGGCGGCGGTGGCCAGGCCGGCGAGGGCGGTGCTGTGGCACTGGTTGCGGCGGGCCCAGGCGGTCACGTGCGCGGGGCCGGGGAGCAGGTCGCGCTTGTCGTTGTTGCACCGGCGGTCCGCCAGGACCAGGTTCTCTACCGCGTCGATGCCGCAGCGGATCCGCGGGATGAAGTGATCGGCCTCAGCGGCGCTGCCGAGCGCCTCGCGGCAGTAGAAGCAGCGGCCGTCTTGCAGCGCCGCGATGCCGTCCCGCAGCGCCCGGGGCGGAAGGAGCCGGTCTGATCCGAACAGGTGGCGGTGCAGGTTCAGCTCGGCGCTGGCTATTGCGTTGATCTCGGCGACCATCCTGGTCCAGTGCAGTTCGGCCAGGGGGCGGATCAGCGGGCCGAGCCGCAGGAGCTCATCACCGGCACCGGGCAGCAGCCAGATGGCGGGGCCGCGGGGCCCGTAGCGGCGCAGCCGGGCGGGGGACAACGACTCCCGCGGTCCCCAGCTGAGCTCGTACAGGAACGGGAACATGGCCTGGGCGGATCCGACCGCCTGCAGCCGGGGGAGCGGCTGCCCGGCGACGGTGACCTCGACCTGGTCCAGCATCGCCTGATAGGCGCCTGCAGCCGCAGGCGGGCCAGATGCCACGACGTGGCCCCCGCGCCCTCGGCCACGGAGCGGAACGCGCTGACCGCGGTCACGATGGCTGCGCGGGAGCCGGTGATCTGCCGCAACACCTCCGCGCTGGCGGCGCCGGGCACTGGGTACGGGATCACTTGCGGCCAGTACAAGCTCGCCACTTGCCCGGCGATGTCGCGGGTTTGCAGCAGCCGCGGTGCTCGCCCGCGGGCGTCACTGTGCCGGGCGCACAGGTCCAGCAAGGCCAGTAGCAGGGCCAGCTTGTAGGTTGCGGTGCGGCGGCCGGAGTCGATGACCTCCAGCAGCCGTTCCGCGAACCCGGCGTTCACCGGCTGCTGGCCGGGCGGGTGCGAGGTCACCGGATCCATCATGCCGCGACGCGCGATACGCCGCCCGGACACTCCGCCGCGCCAGGACAGCCGCCGGGGCATGGCGCCCGGCTAGATTACCTGGCATGGCCGATGCCTGCCGCAAGCTGGTCCGCGACCGGATCCCCGAGATCATCCAGGCCGAAGGCCGCCACCCCGTGACCCGCGTCCTGGACGAGGCGGGCTACCGGCAGGCGCTGCCCGGCAAGCTGATCGAAGAGGCCACCGAAGCGGCCAGCGCGAGCACCGCAAGCCTTCCCGGGGAGCAGGCTGATGTGCTGGAAGTGCTACGCGCCCTGACCGCGGCAGCGGGCATGTCCTGGGAGCAACTCCACACCCTGGCCGGCGATAAGCGCAACCGCCGCGGCGGCTTCACCGGCAAGGTCTTCCTTGAATCAGCCGACTAAGAACAGCAGCCCAGCCACCGAAGGTCGCGGCAAGGCGGTCAAGCCAATAGCAGCCTCCGAGGTCACCACCGACCATCGGCCCAGGCAACCACCAGGCCCCAGCGGCGATGCAGCCTGCCCCCGGCTCACACGTCCTTACACACTATTCTGCCGAAGAGAGGACGTTCGCGGAAGGAAGTGTGGCACGCAGATTCCGACTAGTCCCAGGATGCCGTAGCTGCCAAGAACGCGGCTCACCGAGGATTGCTGGGTCCGTACACGGTGGCAGTTTAGGGCCGTGAAAGTTGAAGGCAGACATGTCAGGAGTTGAATCTGCTCACAAAAAAACTAACGGCAACTACCCCGAAGATCAGTGCGATCATCGCCAAACCGATCCCCCGTTTTCTGCTGTGGCGGATGTCCGCTAACGCAGCTATTGCGAGAATGATAGCGGCTGGGGGGAATACAACGACCATGACGAGAGCCGCAATTGCACGCCCGCTCCATTCGTTTCGGGAGTGACCCAATCGGTAGTGGTCATTTTGGCCATCATAAGGCGACTGGTATGGCTGGTGTACGGGACTAGCGACCGGGGAACCGGATCGTGCGGTGCCAGAGGTGTCATAGGATCGCCACGCGGCCTGGTCCCTTCTGGCATGCCCCGACAGCCGGACGGATTCACGCTTGCAGTCGCGATAATACCTGAGGCTATACCACCCGGCTGCCCCTAGCGTAAGTGCAATGCCTAGCCCCACGGAGGAATAGCGGAATGAATCGGTGAAGGACTGATGCGCCCCCGCCGCTTCCTCGATGAAGAGTATTCCGAGAGGTATTGCAATAGACACACCAAGCCAGAACATAATCCGGCCGAGGGCTCACAGGCCCATTCTCTTGAGGATCTGGCGGTCGGAGCCGTTGAGGCGGCGGCGTTTGGCGGCGATGTTGGTGACGCCGTGTAGTACCAGCAGGTTCAGAGGTGGGATTACCGACAGTAGCCATGAAGCGGGCCGCGCCCGGGCCCGCGCCCGGGAGGAGCTTCGCTCATGCCGATGTCCCGGATGTAATGGGTGGCCTCGGTGGCGGCCAGGTGCCCGCGGCTGAGGGCGAGCAGGCTCGCTGGCGGGGCCTGATCGGGGGTGGCGGTGGTGAGGATCAGCACGGTCTCGCTGCGGGTGACGGCCTTGCCTTTCTTGTCTTGTGAAGGTGGTGTACCGCTCGAGGAGGGCGGCTTGCTCCATGCCGGGGTACTTCAGGCCCGCGGGCGCGGCGGCGACCTGGATGGTGTGGGTCTCGATCCGGCCGCGGTCAGCTTCGAAGGTCGCCGCCGCGACAGCGACCTGCTCCCAGGCGATCGCGTCCAGGGCCTGGTAGGTGCGTGGCTGATTGCCTTTGATCACGAACATGACGTGGCCGCCGCGGGCCAGCGCCCGCTTGTTCAGGTCCACCAGGGAGTGCAGGGCGTCCACGGTCAGGCACACCCCGGCCAGGTCCATCCCGTCGATGACCGGGCCGATGACGGTCGTCTCGTTCGTTTTGCGGTCCTCGACGCCACGCTGGGCGGCGTTGAGCCGGGTACCGTGCTAAGAGAACCCCAGGTGCTGGGCCGCTTCCTGGCCGTTGAGCTTGGCGCCGCGGCTGGCTTTGCCGTCGGCGCCCAGGCCGCGCAGGGCGGGGACGTGGCGGGGGTCGCCGTAGGCCGCGGCGGGCAGCGCCGGGTGCGTGGCGGGGACCGGGACGTGGCCGTAGGAGGAGCCTGGCCGGGAGCTTGGCGCGTCCGCCGGCGACGGCCTGCGCCGCGGCGGCGATCGCGGCCGCGGCGGCTTTCCGCTCACGCCTGGCGGCCTTGCGGGCCTGCTTGGTGAGCGCTCGCGGGCTCCCCGCTCCCGCCTGGCGGCCTTGCGGGCCCGGCCTTCGCCTTGCGGGCCTTGTCCCGGCGGCGTTCCTGCAGCTTGGCCGGGGACAGGACCTCGCACGCAGCGGCCAGCTCGCCCGTCCAGCCGCACAGCAGGTCATCGGCCAGGTCGTGATCGCACAGGCCCGAGACCCGCCGGATCGTTTTCTCCGACGGGCCGACGTAGACCCCCGCCCGCTTGTGCCGGAGGGCATCCGAGCGCCCGGAGTACCCGCTGCGGGCGGCTCGCCGCCCATTCCCCGGCCGCGGTGAACGAGTCGCGCCCGGCCAGCCGCGCGGCCATCGCGATCGCGATCACGCACGGCAGGCTGAACCGCACGCCCCGCGGGTCCCGCGGGTCCGGCAGCTGGCCCAGCCAGTGCCACAAGGAGCCAGGACCGGGCGGGAGCACTGGAGCGGCAGTGACAGACTGGACGGGCAACGGAGCCACCTTCTGGTACCGAGACCTAACCAATCCCGTCCTACTGGGGCTCCGTCGCTCATCTCCCGAACGACACGCCGAAATGCGCCAGATCCTCCTCATTTATCCCGCCGGGCACCCATGGCCCGCCTGCAGGCACTCGCCGCACCCGCACCGCCTGTCCCGCCCGCCAGCTCCCCGAGGTGCGGCCGAATCCGGTCATGCAACGCCACCAGCCTCAGGGCCTCGCCATTCACTCACCGTTACA
>CAWGXI010000014.1:0-185211 GCA_963826515.1 uncultured Actinomycetota bacterium | reverse complement strand
CGACAGAACTGCCGGTGTCGTACCGACAGAACTGTGACGGTGACCTTGTTTGAGTATCGCCTTGGGGTCTGACAGTGGGCGCGCTGCCCTTGGGTTGCCGGGTTCAGCGGGGTGAATGGCCTGGTTGTGCTGCTGTTGACGTGCGCGGGGCGTTCTTGGCTGGGCGGTTGGAGATGGTTTTGGTGGCGGTGCTGGCAGCTGCTGGGTGTTAGCCGCTGGGTAGGTGGCCGGAGAGGCTGGTGCGCCGTCGGCGTGCCGGCTGGGTGGTGTTGCTGGTGTTGCCGTCGCAGATCAGTGCCCGCCAGGCGCGGATTTTGCGGATGTTGGCGGCTGCCAGTAGCAGGGCGGTGAACAGGGATTGGGCGGCGATGCCGCGGACCCGGCGTCGGGCTGGCTGGGCGAGGGCTTCGTGTGCGGGGTCTTTGGCGTAGCCGTTGAGGCCTTCGATGGTGTTGCGCAGGGTGGCGTAGCACTTGTGCCAGGCGGGACTGCCGTAGGGCAGGTCCTGGCGGTAGCGGGCACCGATGTCGGGGGCGATGGTGATCGCGGTCTGGCGGCAGAGCCTGGGCGGGTCGTGGGGTGGCTGCAGCACTTTGGCCCGGCCGTCGCGGGGTGGCAGCGACGTTTCGCGGAGCGGGCAGATCAGCCCGGGGTGGGCGCCGAGGGCGGGGCAGGACAGCCGCTGGTATCCGTCGGCGTCCGGGCCGTCTTTGTGTTTGAGCTGGTAGGGGCTGCGGGCGGCGACCCGGGCGGTGTAGGTTTCGCGCCCGATGGTCTTGGCGCGCAGGCCGGCGGTGGCGGTGATCAGCGGCTCGGGAAGGGCGGGGCAGTACCAGCTGCCCTCTATTAAGACAGCGCCTTGGCTGTTGGCCTGGATGGCGAGCTGGCCGGTCCGGTAGTCCATGACGGGCCGGTAGCCGAGGGCCCGGACCGGCAGGTGGAACCGTTCGGGGAGTGCTTGGGTGTAGGCGCGGTAGCCGAGCCAGCCGGCCTTGTGCCCGCGGGCGGCGACCGAGGCCAGCACCCGTGCGCCGGTGCCGCCAGGGTCTTCGCCGGGCCGGGCCATGGCCATGCCGATCGCGAGGTTCGGGTGTGCGGGCGGTGCGCCGGGCGGCCGGGCGGTGGTGGCGATGGTGGCTTCCAGCGCCCAGGCGAGTTTCCGCAGTGGCTTGCCCGTGTCGTCTTCGCGTTCGCGGTGGTCGCCCTCGCGGACGTACCAGCCGCCGTCGGGGTCGCTGGCTTGAAGCCCGGTGCGTTTGGACGGGCCGCGGGAAAACAGCGGCACCGGGGTGGCGTCCAGGCCGGTGCAGCCGCCGGACGCGGCGCGTTCGGCCTCGGTGAGGACGGAGACGCTGGCTTCCAGCAGCGCATTCACCAGGGCCTCGAGCCGGTCCCGGGCAGCGGTGGCCTGGCCGGTGGTCATGGGTTTGGTGCGGGCGGTGAGCTCGCCGGCGGTCAGGCGCCGGTTTTTCGGCAGCGCCGAAGGGTCCGCCACCTTGATGATCTGGCCGAAGCAGTAGCGAACCCGGCGGTAGGCGGCCTCGAAGGCGCGTTTGGTGGCGACGGTGCCGGTAACGCCGAGGAGCCGGCGGGAAGGGCCGGATAGTTGCTGAAACAGCAGCCGGGTGGCCTCGGTGAGGAACAGCGGCCGGTCATCGAGGGCCAGGCATAAAAGCGCGGTGAGCACGGCGCGCACCGGCAGCGGACGTGGCCGGCCGGTCTTATGGGCCAGCGCGGCCTCGATGACCGGGGCCGTGCCGCTACGGTCGGTCAGCTCGGCGGCGAACGCCACGGTCTCATCTCCGGGCAGCGCGCTGGGCTGGGGGATATCCATGCTCAGCGCGCCTGCCGGGTCTTGTCCCATGCCCGCAAAGCGGCCTTGGCCGGGGCGCCATCGACGTGGCGGGCGTAGCGGGCCAGCGATTCAGCCTGGCTGATCCCGCTGATGGCCAGCAGCTCGGCCAGCGGGGTACCCGCGGCGAGGTGGCCGCAGATGAAGCTGGCCCGCGCCCGGCTCACCGACAGCCGCGGCGCGGCCGGATCGGCTACCAGGCCGCGGGCGAAGCTGGTGACGAAATTCTTGTAGCCGCGGTCGGCCGGGCCGGGGCGGAACACAAACCCGCTGCCCGCACGGCGGGCCAGCTCCGCCGCCCGGCCGGCATAGTGCGAGGTGACCGGCACCACTCGCGCGGCGGATCCGCTGACCTGAACCGTCACGTGGCGGCCGCGGCGGATAACGTCGCTGCCGCGCAGCGCCACCAGCTCGCCGGGCCGTAATCCCGCACCGATGCCGGACACCGCGATGGCCAGCGCCGACGACCGGTTCCGCGGGTCACGCTGCGCCCAGGCGATCGCGGCCAGCTCGGCCCGCTCACCCGCACAGTACGGCGGCGGTGCTTTCGCGCCCGCGAACGGTGTCGCCCGCAGCCGCGGCGGGCCGTGCACCGGCGCGGCCAGCCGGTACAGCACCGACCGGTAGGTGCCGCGGGTGGCCGGCGCCCGGCCCGCGAGCCCGGCCACGCAAAACGCCTCGATCACGTCATAATCCAGCAGGTACTGCCAGCTGGCCGGAATCCCCCGCGTATCAGCGAACCGCCGCAGGCCGCGCAGCACCGCGGCGGTCATCACCTGCCGCCGCGGACCCGCCGCGCGGCCAGCTCTTGCTAGCGCCGGGCCGCTCATCGCTGCCCTCCCGCCACAATATCCCCACGAGTATCCTTTAACCGTATACATTCACAGAAACCGCAGGCGGGAGACACGCCGGCCAGCGGCACTCACGTGCCGCAAGAAACCTGCGGGATCCGGGCCGCGGAGGGGCGATGCCAGCACCAGACGGTGAAAGCGCGGCGCAGGCCAGGGCAGCGATCGAGGCTGCCCTCAGCCAGATCGGGTTCTGCCTGCCCGGCAGCATCACCGTCCTGCGCACCCGGTGCGGCAAACCCCGCTGCGCCTGCACCGCCGGCCCGCCATCCCTGCACGGCCCCTACATCCAATGGACCCGCACCGTGGCCGGCAAGACCGTCACCCGGCGGCTCACCCCGGCCCAGTACCAGGCCTACGCCCCCTGGTTCGCCGGCGCCCGGCGGCTCCGCACCCTGGCCGCCGAACTGCAAGCCATCTCCCTGAAAGAAATGGCGCGCGCCGAAAACTGGGCCAAGATCACCCCAGGCAGCACGGCGCCGCCGCGCACCCGCCCCGTCCGGGGACCGAACCCGAACTACCCCAAACCACCCAAAACGCTGGGAGATCAGCCCGCTTAACCCGGGAACAGCCCCTCAAAAACATCCCGTAACCGCAGGTCAGCAGGGTTTTGTCGTTAGCCCACCCAGAGTGGTGGTACATCACCCTTTTCAGAGCGCCGCTTGAACACGCGGACGGCCCGGCTGACGCCTGCGGCCTCCCCACGGCGCTGACCGGTCCTGCCTCCCGCCCCGGGAGGCAGCCGTGACCGGCACGCTGATCACCCCCGTCATCCCTTCTCCTGCTGCGGCTGCGGGCCGGCCCGCCCGCGCGCCCGCCGCTGCCCGGACCCTGCCGCTCGCGGTCCCGCCCGCACTGAGCCGCCCGCCGGCCCTTGGCCGGGACGTGGTGTACGGGCTCGCCCGCGTCGACCGCTCCGGCCGCGTCGCCGACCGGACGGTCACCGGCGCGCTGGGCTGGCGCGGCGGGGACCGGCTGACCCTCACCGCCGAGGCAGGCGTGGTGGTCATCCGCCGCGACTCCTCCGGCCTGGTCACCCTGCCGCCCCGGTCCTGCGTCCCGATCCCCGCGGCGCTGCGGCACCGCTGCGGGCTGCTCCCCGGAGACCCGGTCCTGCTCACCGCGGTCCCCGCCGAGGACACCCTGACCGCTTACTCGCTCGCGGTAGTCGATCAGGCCCTCGCCGCGCTCATCCCGTTCCCGGCACGTGACGGAGGAGACCGATGACGATCACCGGACCTGACGCACGCTCAGCCGCACCCGGGCAGGCCGTGGTCGACGCGGCCATGCTCGTGCTGGACCGCATGGGCCTGACCCCCGCCGACCTGCTGGCCGGCCCGGCGGCCAGGCCGCCCTCCCCGACCTTCGCCGAGTACATCCCGGTCGTGTCGGCCCTGGTCAGCGACGGCTGCCGCCGGGCGTACGGCTCGTACTGGAACCGGGTCACCGACCAGTGGGGCGGCCGCCGCATCGACGAGCCCACCCCGTCGGAGATCCGCCAGCTCGTCCAGCACGTCCGGGCTAACGTCGTGCCCCGGCGGAACTCCCGCGGCGGGCGCAGCGCCGCCGAGCACCTCATCGCCGCCCTGCGCTGCCTGTACAAGCACGCCGAGGAAGACGGCCTGATCAACCCGGCGGACAACCCGGCCCGGAAGGTGGACAAGCCGCGCCGCCTGCCCTCGACCCGGCGGGCTGTGGCCGATAAGCGCCTGGCCGAGATCAACCACGCGGCGGCGACCACGGGCGATGACCCGGAGCTGGACACGCTGCTGCTGCGCCTGCACACCGAGACCGCCTGCCGCCGGGGCGGCGCGCTGGCGCTGCGCCCGCAGGACCTCGATCCCGAGCAGTGCCTGATCCTGCTGCGCGAGAAAGGCGAGACGGTCCGGTGGCAGCCAGTCTCGCCCACCCTCATGGCCGCCCTCCTGCGGCACGCCGGGGAACGTCACGCGCCAGCGGACGGGCAACTGCTGCGCTACCGCAACGGCCGCCGCATCACCTACCGCCGCTATGACCACCTGTGGCAACGCCTCGGCCGGCACCTGCCCTGGGTACGGGCGCAGCAGATCAGCATGCACTGGATCCGGCACACGACCCTGACGTGGGTCGAGCGGAACTTCGGCTACGCCGTCGCCAAAGCCTACGCGGGCCACACCGACAACGGCAGCGACACGGGCGCGACCGCGACCTACGTCCGCGCCACCACCCACGAGGTCGCCGCCGCCCTGGCCGCGCTGACCGGGGAACCCCACCCGCTCGCCACGCAGGAACGGTGGTGACCCCCATGGCCGCACTCACCGCGGGCATGAACCGACCCGGCGCCACCGCGGATATTGGGCTAAGTGGTCCGTCCGCTGCCCGGACCAGCGGACCAGCCGGAGGGGACCGGTCCACCGTGGTCTCCTCCGGTACCAGGACCGTCCGGTTCTGGCCGCTGCTGGTCCTGGCCGCCCCGGCCGCGGCCGAGGTGTGGGTGCCCGGCTGCTGCGGGTCAGCGCCAAGTCGGGTATCAAGCGCCAAGTCGGGTATCAGTGGCGGCGGCGCTGGCGATCGGGCGTCTCGGACGCGCCGAAGCCCTCGATCCAGGCGCGTGCCTCGCCTCGCGCCGTGGCGATCACGGTGATCCCGGCTCGCGCAGCGAGCTGAGCGGCGAGCACGCCCACGCCGCCGGTCGCGCCGAGAATCAGAAGCGTCTGGCCCGGCCCGCAGCCGGTCTTCGCCACGGCCCCCTCCGCGGTCATCCCGGCAGTCGGCGCGGCGGCGGCCGGACCCGGCTTCAGGCCCTCGGGCACCAGCTCCAGCGCTCCGTGGGACGGCCGGTCGGCGATCGCGACGCGTTCGGCGAAGGTGCCGCGGCCAACCGTGTCGCCCCAGAACTGGCCGTGGACGAGGTCGCCGACGGCGAACCGGCCCGCGCCCGCACCAACCGCCTCCACCCGTCCGGCACCGTCGAAGCCGAGCACGAGCGGGAACTCGTGCTCCATTATCGCGCGAAACGCGAGGATGTGCCCGCGGGCTGCGTGGAGCGGATACCGGTGCCCCAGCCTGGATGGGCTTTCGTCGGCGAGCCGCACCGCGTCGTCGATGATCTGCAGGGCGTCGCGGAGATGCCCGCCCCATTCGGCGGTATCGGCCAGCACGAGCATGGCCATGCTCGTGGCAAGAGGATCACCAGCGGCTGCGGACCTGGCGTGCTCGGCGGTGGTGGCAGCCCCGGCGAGGTCTCCCAGCGACAGCCGGGCGATGGCGGCCCACGCCTGGGCGCGGGCGCGTTCAGCTTCGGTCAGGCCCGCCGACTGCTGCGCCCGTTCCAACTCGGTGAACCCCTCGGCGGTGCGTCCCTGGCCGATGAGAGCGTGCCCGAGCACGATCCTGGCGGGACCGTCTGCGGCAGGGTCGTGGCCGCGGCCCAGCAGGGCACGGCAGGTCGCCTCGGCGTCGGCGATACGGGTCCAGATCTGGCTCCCGGCAAGTTCTGCCAGCAGCCGATCCCTGCCCAGATCATACGGCCTCATCAGCCCGGCCGCCCGCCCCAGCAGGTCAGCCGCCACATCAGGGGACCTGGGCGCCGCTTCCCGCGCAGCCTTCACCAGCCAGGTGATGGCCCCGGTATCGCCGGCCGCTGCCCCGCAGGCCATCTGCCGGGCCACCTGCAGCGCCGGGGCACCGGATGCGGCAAAGCGCTGGCCCGCCTCGCGATGCAGGCCACGGCGCACGCTTTGCGGCAGATCCTCATAAACCGCGTCGCGGATCAGGTCGCGACGGAACCGCAGCTGGGTGCCGTCGTCCTCCAGGACACCCGCCCTGATCGCCTCCATCAGCGCCACCGACAACTCAGTGGCCGGTCGGCCTGTGACCACCGACAAATCGGTGAGGGAAAAGCCCGGCCCCAGGATCGAGGCGGCCTCTAGCGCCTGCAAGGTGCCGTGGGGAAGGAAGCTGACCCGGCGCAAGATCGTCAGGCGCAGCGTCGGCGGAAGAGTCATCTCAGCAACCTCCGCCCGCCCGCCCGCCACCCGCAGGCTCCCCTCCTCGGCCATCGCCGCGAGCAACTCGGTCACAAACAAGGGGTTGCCCGCAGCCCCTGCCACCCCGGCCAGCAGCCCCGGGCCGGGCGGGGCGCCGACGGTATCGGCCACCAAGCTGGCCACCGCATCGCCGGCCAGAGACCCCAACGTGAGGCGCCGCGCTCCGGCCTGTGTCAGCGAATCGACTGCGCGCTGCAGCTCCGCGGCGGCCGGGGCAGGCCGGAAACACCCGATGAGCGCCACCGGCGCATACACCAGACGCCCACCCATCGTGCCCAGCGTCAGCAAGCTGGACGGGTCGGCCCACTGCAGATCATCAACGCCGACCACCAGCGGCTGTTCCAGCGCCAGTTCCTCCACCAGGTCAGTGAACGCATCGACCGCCCGGAACTGCAGCCCAGGATCACTGCTCACCGTCACCATGCCCTGCCCGCCCCCGCCGGCCAGCAGCGCCGCGATGCTCGCACGGGCGCGGCTCAGCAGGCGACCCGGCACAGGGCCCGGGCGATCAGACCGAACGGCCGGGTGCGTTCCAGCTCCTCCGCCCGCCCCAAGACGACCTGCATCCCACGGGCCCTGGCATCCGCCAGGCCCTCGGCCAGCAGGCGGGTCTTGCCGATGCCCGCCTCACCCTCCACCAGCACAACCGCCAAGCGCCCGCCAGCCGCCCGGCCCAGGGCCTCACCCAGTGCCCGGCGCTCCGCATCACGCCCGTGCATGCCCCGGGCCGGGGCGGTTGCGGCCATGGACGGATGGTAACGCCGCCCGGCATCGCCGGCGCAGCGGCCCAGCACAGCCACCTCACGCCCCACCACGCGGGCCGGTGCCAGATGACCCCGTTACCTCATACGGCGCCCGCAGCATCCCGAGCCAGCCGGCAAAGCGGACCTCATGGCCCTCACCGCGCTCAGGCGCCCAGGCCGGCCCGCGCACCACCCGGATCCAGCCTGCCGGAGGCTCCACCCTGTCAAAGCAAACAAAGATCTCCACCCGCCCATGGTCTTTGCGCCCCGCAGTGGCAACATCGGCCAGCTGGCGGATGTCCGCCAGCTGGCGCAGCCACGTGCTGGACAGCGCTGTCCACGCCAGAGGCAACACGACCAGGAAAGGGACGCATCATGGACAAGGCAGGCGCGGCCGCCGCTGCGGGCGAGGTAAGCGTGACTTCCGCTGCCGATCAAGGCCAGGTGGAGATCGTGAAGCAGCCGCGGCGGCAGGCCGGCGCCGTGCGGCTGCTGTACCGGCTGCCGGTCTGGCTGTACCGGGCCAGGCTCGGCTGGCTGCTGGGCCACCGGTTCGTCATGATCAATCACGTCGGCCGGACGTCTGGCCGGATCCGGCAGGTAGTGGTGGAGGTGGCCGCGCTGGAGCGGGCCAGCGGCGTGGTCACGGTGGTCTCTGGGTTCGGCCGGAGCTCGGACTGGTACCGCAACCTGCTGGCCCATCCCGCCGCCAGCATTCAGCTGGGCGGGCGCGCCGTCGCGGTGCGGGCGGTGCCGGTGCCGCCGGATCAGGCAGCGGAGGTGATAGCGGGCTATGCCCGGCGCCATCCCCGGGCGGCGAGGAGCCTGTCGCGGTTCATGGGCTTCGCCGTCGACGGCAGCGAGCAAGACTACCGCGCCGTCGGCCGCCAAGTCCCCGTCCTCCGGCTCGAACCGAGCTGATACCCGCCAGCGCACTGCGGCCCACGATCGCCCGGACGATCACATCATGAGCCTCGGCTGGCCATGACCAGAAGGCGGATGGCAGGCTGACTGGACGAGAGAGAGCGGGAGGTGAGCAGCTGCCGCTCGCCGATCCGTGGTTCTGGGCGTTCGCGGCGGCCACCGGATGGGGCCTGGCATTCGGCATCGTCGGGTTGGCTGTCCACTATCTCCTTGATCACAATCTGTTCTGAATGCCCGACGGCCCTGCTGCAAGTCACACGTTGCGAACGCCGAACGATCCTCCAGATGTAACAACATCGCCGCCACCGTGATCGGTGATGTCGCCGGCGTGGCCCGATTCCTCACCCGGGACCGCTTCGCCGCCCACAACGGCACCGCCCAGCCGGGGCCTCCTCCGGCGAGCCACGCCCCGGCAGCTGAAATCGCCGCCACCGTCCGCTCATGCCGCAGGCGCGCTTGCGGCGCTGGGAAAGGTGCTTGGCTACAGCCCAAGTATGTGGCGGAGTCCGCGGTCCACGTCCTCCATGAGTGAAGGCGGCAAGTGCCCGGCCTGGGCGTCGAGGTCGGACTTGTCGAGGGTCACCAGGACTGTGACGTTGACCACGGAGTCACGTGGCAGACCGGAAGCGGCTGCCGGGAGGAAGACATTGCCCGGCATGGCCGCGAGGCCGGTGTTAGAGGTGATCACTGCGGCCACGGTGGTGTTGAGCCGGCTGGTATTGAAGGGATCGGACTGGATCACTAGGACCGGTCGCCGTTTCGCGGGCTTGCTGCCGCGGATCTCGCCGAGATCGGCCCAGCAGACGCTTCCGCGTTTGATCACCAGTCGTCCTCGCCAGCCAGCCGCCGCCGACCGGCGGCAACCGCAGCCGGGCTGGACTCGTCCGCCCCGGCGGCTTGAAGTGCCTCGTCGATCTGCTGAGTCAGCGACGCAGCGTTCAGCTCGTCCAGGTACCGCTGGGCGGCGCGGGCGAAGAATTCCGAGCGGCTCATGCCGAGTTCCTCAGCTCGCCTGGTGGCCTGCTCGAAGGTGTCGTCAGGGAGCGAGATCGCCGTTTTCATGCCACTAGTATAACCAGGTATTACCTCTAGTGGGGCGTCCTCGATGCAGCAGCCAAGCGCAGGGGACACGCAGAATGACGCACCCGCCGTGATGAGCCCCTCGGCATGCACTGTTTCCTGGCTGGCCGCCGATGTTATGCAGATCGGGATGTTCGGTGCCTGCCAGGGGCCATCGCGGGGCCATCGAGGAGACGAAGTTGTTCCCCGGACTTTCAACGTGAGCGTGGTCGCGTCAGTTGCGGTGAGTGTGTGCGCGACATGAAAGACCCCGCCGGGAGGGTGCCGGGCGGGGTCTGGTGTTCACGGTGTCGGCGGGGTGCTCATTGTGTTGATATGACTTCGCTGATGGCTGCGCGGGCGGCGGCTGGTCGACGATTTTCTTTGCTGCCGCGTAGGTGGCGATGAGCGCTGCGATGGCGAGGTCAGCTCACTGCCCTGCCCTGCCCGGCGTCGGCTCGTTCACCGCGCTGGTCATCCCGCCGATGTCGGTGATGTCAGCCGGTCCGGCTCCGCCGCAAGCTCGCTGCCTGGGCCGGGCTCACTCCCACGGTGTGCGGATCGGACAGCGCATCCGCGCGCCTGGTCAGGCATCTGTACAGCTCCCCGCGAAAGGCCACCAGCCGGTCCCGAGCCCGACCGTCTTGTGACCGCGACTCGACTCCAGCCTCGAGCCACGCCATACTGAACGCCACGGCCGACGCGATGCTGTGCACCGACGGGCCGGTTCAAGACGTTGGTGCGGTTGTCCCTGGCGCCCGGGCACCGGCGCGGGTATGGCGCGCTTTATGACGCGGTCGACCCTGGCCGGGCCGATATCGGGCGGCTGCGCCGGGCGGTGGCGGGGCTGCCGCTGCCGTGTGCCGTCGGCGGCCGGCTGATGCTGGCGGTGGATGTGAGCAACTGGCTGCGGCCCGGCGCGGGCCTCCGCCAGCACCGCATCGGCCAGTTCGAACGGCACGATCCGGGTCAGCTCGCCCAGATGCCCCGGAGCGAACACCCCCGCCGCCACGGTGATCGTCCTGGCAAATAGTCGCGGCAGCCGAACCAGATGGCAGACTGAACAGACAACGGAGGTCCTCGGCAACGGGCTGATCTCGGTCGATTACCCGTTTTACCGGACCTCCTTGCCATGCCTTCCCCGACACGCCGGAGCCGGTGCTTGGCCCCCGCGCCCGAACCTTAACTCCCCAGCATTGGGGCTAGCGTCGCGATAACCAAGGCTGTGGTTGCCGTTGCTGGACGACCATAGCCTTGGCGTGGCCCACGGCTAGGCGCCGCCGGCCGTGACCACCATGTCGGTGACGAATCCTGCGATCAGCCCGAGCAGGACGCCCGCGTAGAGCAGTCCCTTGCGCTTGTTCTTTACCATGTACGCCACCCCGAGCAGCTGGATGATGACGTAGAGGATGGCCCCGGCCGCCAGGGTGAGGAAGATCACGTTCATCGCCTCGCTGGTGAACTGCCGCCCGAGCGCGGTGCCCGCCATCGTGGGGCCGCCGCCGATCAGGCCCATGAGCAGGAGGAAGCCCCAGGACGGCCGGTTGCCGCCAGCCGCGAGCGGGGCCACGATGCCGAACCCCTCCGTGCCGTTGTGCAGGGCGAACCCGACGACCAGGATCGTCGCCAGCCCGATCGAACCGGTGGCGGCGCTGCCGCCGATGGCCAGGCCCTCGCCGAAGTTGTGAAGCCCGATGCCGACCGCGATCAGCAGGGACAGGCGGCGGGCGGCTGACCAGCCCGCGATGCCCGCCTTGGCCGTGGGCAGCTCGCCCGACGCCATCGCGCCCGGGCCGAGGCTCCTGGGCGGCCCCCGGTCGGCCAGCCAGCGCTCGTAGTACACCAGGCTCAGCAGGCCGACGGACAAGCCGAAGAAGAACAGCGCACCGTACCCAAGGACGGGGCCGATCCCCGCCGTCCCGTCGTGCAGCCGCCCGAGCGCGGTGTCCAGCGGCTCCCACGCGTGCACAAAAACGTCCCAGAGCAGGAACAGCAGAATGCCGATGGCGAGGGCGTTGAGGAACTGGCGCGTCCCCGGCCGGAGGGCGCGGACCCTGCCCAGGGGCAGACCGAACAGGATGGTCACGCCCGCGATGAAGCCAAGCAGCAGGGTCTGGGTTTCACTCATCGACCCGGGACTCCAATGTTCGCCTGAGCAACTGCGGAAGCTAGCCTAAGTTCAATGCCAGGGATTTAGGGGCATTTGTCCAGTTGTCACGCATTGCTGGTGGCGTGTCGCTATGTGCAGGTGCTCTGTGCGGATCGCGGTGGTGATCTTGGTGATCCGCTAGCAGGTGCGGGGGTTCGCCAAGAGCGCCCGGTCAAGGTGGCGGTTCCGCGCTCGCAGGACGTTTCCGAGGCGAAGAGGCACGCGTGGCACGCCGCGCCGTACAACTGGCCGGCCTGGCGGGCTCGAGGTGGCAGCATCCGCTCCTGCGCTACCGGTCGTCCGGGCCGGCCTGGCCCGTGCGCTGTTCTTCCTCGGCAGGACCGAGGAAGCCGGCGCGGTCTATGAGACGCTACGGTCGCTGCCCGCCACCGGCGGCAGGGACACCCGCACCCTGGACGCCCTGATCTACATCCTGGACATGATCGTCGCGTTCGGCGACACCGCGACCGCGCAGGCCACCTATGACTTGTTCGGCGCGCATGTCGCCGATTTCGGTGTCACGGGCACCGGCGTGGTTTTCCTGTACGGGTCGGTGCACTGGCCGCTCGGCCGGCTCGCGGCACTGCTCGGCCACACCGGCGAGGCCCTCGATCACTACGCGGCGGCGGTGACCATCAATACCAGGATCGGGGCCAGGCCATTCGTCGCTCTCAGCCGCCTCGGCTGGGCCGACGTGCTGCGCGGCCGCGGCGCCAGCGACGACCACGCAATGGCGCTGCTCCTCGCCGGGCTGGCCGCAGCCGAGGCGCGCCGCCTCGACATGCCCGCCCCGTGCCGCCGCGCAGACCAGCTGATACACAAGCTCCAGCAGGCCATCAAAACCCAAGACCCGCTCACCCGGCGCGAACACCAAATAGCCGAGCTCGTCTCAGCCGGGCTCAGCAAACGCGCGATCGCCGACACGCTCGTGCTCTCCGAACGGACCGTCGAGGGCCACGTCACGAACACGCTGGCCAAACTCCAGCTCGCCAACCGCACCGAGCTCACAGCCTGGGTGCTGCGAAGCACCCCCGCACCCCGACGGGCTTGACGCCCTGCCCGCCTGCTAGCTCGTGACCGCAGGACTCGAGCCCCTCGGCCGCCTGGCTTGCAGCTGGTCCGCGTCGCCATATGCAGCCGCACCCCGAGATCACAGACCGGGCGCGCGGGCGACCGGGCGTCCCCGCGGAGGCCGCGGTTACGCTGGCCAACGGCGCGGGCTTACCCGCTAGTCTGCGGCTAGCCGTCACTGTCTGGGTCACTCTCCTCCGGCTGGGAAACGAAGCCGCCGCGTCGCTTCACTTGACGATCTTTGACGCACCCTCGAGGTTCTGCGCGGCGGTGGCGACAGGCCACGCCCAGCGCATAAACACATCTGCGGAACGCAGGTGACAGGCAGGGGCGCGTAAACTCGGAATTTGCACGATGAGGATTAAGGAAGTGCTGGCCCCGTTGGGCACTTGGGAGCAACGGCCAGTACTGAGCGAGCCAGCACCCGAATGGGGGACGTGTGCATGCAGATCCAGGTCAATACCGACAACAATATTGAAGGTCGCGACGAACTGGCTCGTCAGGTGGAGGCCGGGATTGAGGCCGCTCTATCGCGGTTCAGCGATCAGATCACGCGGGTGGAGGTGCACCTGGGTGACGAGAGCGCCGGCAGGCCCAGCGGTGCTGATAAGCGGTGCATGCTGGAGGCCCGGCCGCGCGGGCGGGCGCCGGTAGCCGTCACCAACTACGCGGACACCCTGGATGAGGCATTCCGCGGCGCCACTGACAAGCTCAGGAGACTGGTGGAAAGCGAGTTCGGGCGGCTGGATGATCGGAAGGGCGGCGCCTCGATACGGGGCAACGAGCCGCGCTGATACTCCATCAGCAAGCGGGGCCGCCGGCCCGCGCCCGATGCTCACCATCTGGAGAAGCCGTTGTTCACACGATCTGATCTGGCCACGTTGCTGGCCGACGCCCCACCGCTCGGAGTCTCGATCTTCCTTCCTACCCATATCCGCGGGAGCGAGATCCGCCAGGACCCGATCCGGCTCAAGAACCTCGCCACCGAAGCATGCGATGAACTGCTGGCAACGGGGCTCAGCCGTGCGGAGGCAGAGACCTTCATCGCTCCGGCCGTATCGCTGGTCGACGACTACCGCTTCTGGCAGCATCAGGATCAGGGCCTGGCGTTGTTCCTCGGAGCCGGCCCGGCGCACCGATTCAAGGTCCCCATCCCGCTCGCCGAGCAAGTTGTGGTGGGCCCCGGCTTCCACGTCAAGCCCTTGCTGCCGGTGTTGGCAGCCGACGGCGCCTTCTGCGTGCTGACGATCACCGCAGGCAGTGTGCGGCTGTTCGACGCTTCGCGGTTCGCCCTGGTCGAGGCTGAAGATACCGAACTGCCGCGCAGCCTTGCCGCCGAGCTCGGGGAACCGGACTACGAGAACCCCGTGCAGGCAAGTCCCATCGCCAGACCCCACACCGGCTCGATCAGCATCAGCAATGCGCAGGTCTACGGGGACAGCCCGGCGGAGTGGCGCAAAGGTCGGCTCATCGAGTTCACGCGCAGAATCACCGCAGCGATCGGGCATCGCCTCGCCGTCGATCCGCTGCCGGTCGTGCTGGTGGCCGACGCCGAGATCGGCGGGCACTTCCAGAAGCTCAGCACGCTCGGCACGCTACTCGCTGGCGTCATCGAGGCTAACCCTGAGGCCATGGACACCAGGCAACTACACGCCGCCGCTTATGCCGTGATGCAGCAGCGTCTGGACGCGGGCCGAGAGGAAGCCAGGGAGCGCTTGCAGGCCCTGCTGGGCAGCCAGGACCCGCGGGCGAAGACGAGCATCGACGAGGTGGCCAGGGCGGCCTACCAGGGCCGCGTCGACACGGTATTGCTTCCCGAGGATGAGACCGTGTGGGGGCGCTACGACGAGGAGACCGGTCAGATCATCAGCGGTGACAGCATGGGAGCGCAAGACCTGCTCGAAGCGGTGGCAGTGCAGACGTTGCAGCACGGTGGAGCTGTCCATTTGCTGACCCGGGCAGAAATGCCTCGCCCTATGCCTGCAGCGGCTATCCTGCGCTACTGATCGGACGTTCCCCCAGCCAGCGCTGACCCCGGGGTGATCTTGACGGAACGACTTCGGGGTGCCGGGCGCCATCGCAGGATGAGCTTTACCTGTGGCCGGAGGACCGCGACCCCATCGACCTCGCCGTCCTTGCCGCCGCACCCGCTCAGGAGGTACCCGATGGGCGGCGGGTCACCGGGTTCGTCCCCTTCGACCCGGTCACCGAGCGCACCGAAGCCACCGTCACCAGCGACGGCGAGGGCCGTTCCGGGTCAGCAAGGGCGCATCGCAAGTCATCGCGGCCCTGTGCGCCGGTGACCCCGATGTCGCGCAGATGACCATGGTGGCCGAACAGTTCGCCGCCCACGGTTACCGGTCGCTGGGGGTGGCCCACACCGGCCCGGGCCGTCGCTGGCGGCTGCTCGGCGTGGTGCCGCTGGCTGACCCGCCGCGGGCGGACTCGGCCGCCACCATCACCGCCGCCCGCGACCTCCCAGTCGGCTTCAAGGGTGGGGCCCACTGCAGGGCGAGCCTGGTGGTGAGCGTCGTCGTCCCCGCTGCCGCGAGGTAGCCCACCAGACCGGGCAGGAGCCGGCCGTGGCGCGTCGTCAATCCCCGCCAGGGGCCTAGGCCCTGCTGGAAGCCGTGTCCGCCCAGGGTCCGCTGGGCCGCCACCTGGAGGCGTTCTTCGGCTGCATCTACCACGCGCGACTGCGCCCGTCCGAGGCTGTCATGCTCACCCTGGACGAACTCCAGCTACCCGACGACGAGAGCAAGGGGGGATGGCTCCACCTCGGTGACTCAGGCCCCTCCACTGGCGGTGCCTGGAACGAGACCGGCGATCGCCGGGAACGACGCCACCTCAAGCACCGGACCGCCACGGAAGTCCGCCCCGTCCCAGTCTCCCCAGCCCTCGCCCGGCTGCTGCGCAAGCACATCGCCGAACACGGCACCGCACCGGATGGCCGGCTGTTCCGCGGCGAAGGCGGCGGCCTGCTCTCCGACTCCATCTACGGCCGCGTGTGGGAGAAAGCCCGCTAGCCGGGGGCTGGCAGGCGCGGATCGTGGTCAGGATGGCGGGCAGCAGGACGGCGCCGGGGGCCAGGCGCATGATCAGCTGCCCGCCGTGGCTCACCAGCCGGGCGGGGGTGACGATCAGCGCCCGCCGCAGGGTGGCGATCATCGCCTTGCCGCTGCGGGTCCCGTGCCCTTCCAGCAGCTCGCCGAGACGGCGTGGGAGCATGCGCGCCGGCTGGTGGCCCCGCGCGGCGATGACCCGGCCACCGAAGGCGAGATCGCCCAGGCCGCCAACGCCCTGCTTAACAAGGCAGAAGACGGGCCAGCCGGCGAAGACAAGCTCACAAAGACCGACAGGCGAGTGGCTGGCCGCACCCGTGCCGCAACCCAGGGCGCGTGGCACCGGGCCAAGCTGCCATGCGATGAGCCAGCCCCGCCCGCAGGCGACATCGGAGACGGAGAGGACGGCGAAACACTTGCCGAGGTGATCCCGCTGGGCATCTTCGACCCGTTCGCCGAGGCGAAGAAGCCGTGGTGATCACGGCTTGCGGCATGACCGCCCGCGCCTGCGAGCCGGCGCGGCGGCACCCTCCGGGTGCCGACGACTGGCACCCGCAGCTAACCACCCTGCAAGGATGGCGGGCGTTCACCAGCGCCGCCCCAGCCGCGCCTGAGCTACTGCCCGAGCGGCAGGTGGCAGCCATGGGCGACGATGAACGGCTCGGCTACGACGAGCACCGGCTGGACTATCACACCCGGCTGGCTGTGGTAGCAACCTCCACACTGCGGCAGGTGGTGAACACCGGGCGGCGGCTGACGCTGCTCAACCGGCATGCCATCAGCGCCCGACGCGGCCTGATCCTGTCCGGCGCCGCCGGCACCGGAAAGACCACCGCGATCACCCAATATGGCAAGACCCACGAGGCGATCGACCGGCAGGGCCATCCCGGCCATGACGAGCGGATCCCGGTGATCTATGTGACTGTCCCGCCCGCCGCGACCCCGCGGATGCTCGCGGTCGAGTTCGCCCGGTTCCTCGGGCTGCCGGTCACCAGCAGGGCCAACATCACCCATGTCATCGAAGCCGTCTGCGGAGTCGCCGTCGACGCAGGGTCAGCCTGGTCTGCGTGGATGAGATCCACAACCTGAAGCTGTCCACGCGCAACGGCGCCGATGTCTCCGACATGCTCAAATACTTCTCCGAGCGCATTCCCGCCACATTCGCCTACGCGGGCATCGACCTGGAACGCGAGGGGTTGTTCTCCGGCACCCGCGGACGGCAGATCGCCGGCCGGTTCACCCTCATCCGCGCCAGCGCGTTCCCGCTCGCCGGGGAATGGCAGGGCGTGGTCGTCACCCTCGAAGACGCGCTGTGGCTGCAGCGCCACACTGCAGGCACTCTGGCCAGGCTGGGACGCTACCTGCATCAGCGCACCGGCGGCATGATCGGCAGCCTGTCCTATCTGATCCGCGGCGCTGCCATCGAGGCGATCCCGGATGGCAGCAAGAAGATCGACCGGCGCCTGCTGGAAGCCATCGACCTGGATCACGCCGCCCAATGCAGCGCCTCCCGCGGGCAAAGGCGCAGCACAGGGCAAGCCTCGTGACCGGCCCGCCCGAAGCAGGCCACCCGCGCCCGCTGCCGCTCCGGCCGCGGCCAGTGACCGGCGAGGGCGCCGCCTCATACATCCGCCGCCTGGCCCGCGCCAACCATCTGCGTCCCGGTTACCTCCGCCGCTACCTGCGCGATCCTCGCCAGGAAGGAACCATCCGCCTTCACTGGCTGGCCAGCCTGTCCGGCCAGCCGCTGCAGGTGCTCGAAAACGCCCTGACCGGCCCCAGCAGCAGGCACCGTCCTGCCCGGCACCCGCGCCAGGCCGATAAGCCGGGACTGTTCGCGGTCATCCGCCAAGGCGCTCGCGACAAAGGCCTATCCATCCGGGCACTGGCCGACCGGCACGATGTCCACCGGCGGACAGTACGCCAGGCGCTGGATTCACCCGAGCCCCCGCCCCGCAAGAAGCCCCAAGCGAACGCCGCCCGGCAACTTCGGCCAGGACACAACCGCCCATGCCGCCAGGAAGGATGATGATCAAGCCTGTTCGCCGGCCCAGGACGGCCGCGGTCATCAAACGCCGCCCGCAGCGCGCTGGGCCCAGGCCGCAGCGGTGATCAGGCGCGCGACATCCGGTCCAAGGGGCGCGTGACCTGGTCACAGCGAGCAGATGCCACCACTGAAGGACGCGGTCCGCGGCATCCTCAGCCAGATCCCGGCAGCACGGTGATCGGCAATGAGCGTGGGCTGCGCGCCACCCCCGGACAACTCGCCCGACTGGCCGTCGGGACGCAAGACGATGATCCGCGCCATGATCGATGAGACGATTCCGCCGCCCACCCTCTCAGCTGACCTGACACACCGCAGCTCAGGCGTTCTCCAGGGGTCGCCTGGCCGTCGCATGAAGTTGCACCGAGCGCACGACGGAGAGCTTTTGCAACAGACCTCCATGGGTGTCGTGCTCCTTGTCGCTGCTGCTCTAAGCTTCGCCGTCTCGGGACAGAGCCGTTGGTGCAACACCTGTGGCGCGACTACCCGATGTTGATCAATCGCTGACCTGGCCAAGTCAGGAAGATGCCCAGTTCGCCCCGATATGCACCCCCGGAGAAGCTACGGACTCGGCTGCGTCAACTGAACTGCGACAGGACAACGTTAATCCACCACCCCGGCAGCGACCACCAGCTCGCCGTCATCACCATTCGAGATCACCATCCCGGCCGGTGCGGCGCCAACGTGGTTTGCGCACCTGGTCCTGATCTATTTCAAGCGGCTCTACCTCAACCGGCCCCGGCCTGAGCTGTGCCCGCACCGCCCCGCCTGTCCTGTGCTCGTCAGGACCCGCATGGACCCATCGCCGCCGACGTGGCCGGACGTGCCGCCGGGCTGCCCGGGGATGACCTCGCCGCGACGGTTGAAGCCTCCGTCACCGCTGCCGCGCTGTGCGCCCGCAAGGATGGCGCACAACCCAGGCGCGTCACGACGGACATGAGTTGGCTCCACCGCCCGGGCGCGGATTTGCCCAGCGAAGCGGCATGACTGGCGCGAGTGTCCCGCGCATTCGCCGGTCACCCCAGATCCGTGACCTGGCACCCGAATGTAGTGCCCGAAGGTACTCCCCACGGCACCGCGCCGTCCATTGCTGGGGAACACCCGCGCCGCCATTAGGAAAGCCGTGACCCCTGCCTCCACGTTCACTGTCACGGCAGCCAGCCAGGCCGGACCATCTCAGCCACGGCGCCGATCGTCATCTGGTCGGCGCCGTACCAAGGCGCCACAACACGGTTTCGAACCCAGATGGATCTTCCGGCCCGCGCGCAACTCATAGGCCCCACCGATATGCCGTGCGCCGCGGGGCTGGCCGCGGAGCCAGCCACAACACCGGCGGCCGCAGTGGCCGCCGCGGACCCGCCGTGCTGGGCCTGCCAGCGGTGGGTTTGGGGCGCCCCGAGGCGTAGTAGGCCCAGACTGCGGCGGGGCCGAAGTACAGGCCCGTGACGGGCCATACCACTTCCATGATCTTCATGTGCTGCCGGTAGCCGCGGCCGAAGATGTCGGCCAGCATCCATGCGGCGCTGGCGAACCCCGCGGCGAGCGCGATCCACGACAGCCGCACCGGCATCCGGACAGCGTGATGTACACCCTGTCGGGATTCCAGCGCCGCCTGCTTGGCCAGGCTGGTTCCCGCGATGTCGTCATGGAGCCCGGTCAGGTGCACTGGCTGCCCGCCCAGACCCACGCGGGCGAGAACACCGGCACCACAGGCACCCACGTGCTATTCGTCGAGCTCAAGAACTGACTGGGTGAAGGGTGCGGAAGGCTCCGCGGCCTTGCCCGGATCTTCGATCCGGGTTGGCGGACCTAGTGCGCCCGTCTGGGAATGGCTGTGGGGGGTGGGTAAGCTCGCAGAGCGAAGGGGAGTAGTTCCGTCGCCGGGTGGCCGACAATACCGGCCCGCTCAGCGGGCCCGGTGAGCGCACCACGATGCGCCAGGCAGACATAGACGGAATGCTCACATTTGAGCCCGTGCCTGACGGGACGCGGATGCACTGGTCGTGGCACGTGCGCCCCAAGGGTCCCTCCAGGCTGCTGGCGCCAGTGATCAACTGGATGGCAAACGCCAGGAGCGGACTGTATGGGCAGCCATGAAGCGGTACCTGGAGGCACCACAGCCGAAGCGGTAACTGCCACCCTCGCTCCTTTCGGGGTGGGGTTCCCCGCCAACCGGCGTGGAGAGCATCCAGTTGGCCCCACGGCCGCCGGTTAGTCTGCTGCTGCCGGGCTGCCCCGGACGTGCTCGGCGAAGAAGGCCAGGACCCGCTGCCAGGAGTCCGCGGCGGCGGCGGCGTGGTAGTTGCGCCACTGGTCGTTGAAGAAGGAGTGCTTGGCTCCCGGGTAGACCTTCAGGTCGTGGGGGATCCCGGCGGCCGTCAGGTCGGCCTCCAGCACCCCGGCGGCCTTGGTGGTGAAGTCCTTGCCCGGCCATGACCCGACGACCGGGCACAGGCGGCGGATAGCTTCCCTGGGCTTGGGCGCGGCGCCGTAGAACGGAGCAATGGCGCCCAGCCGCCCGTCGGTGCATGCCCAGGTCAAGACAATCGAACCGCCCAGGCAGAACCCGATGGCGCCGATCCGGTTAGCGTCCACCTCGGGATGCCCTGCCACCCGCCCGAGCGCGGCCTTCAGTGCGGGAACGCCGTAGTAGTTGAGGTTTCCGGCCATCCCGCCGATGAACATCCGGGCCATGCACGCCGCGCGGTTGCGGCCGTCGAACAGGTCCACTCCCAGCGCCGCGTAACCTTCTGCGGCGAACCGGCGGCAGATGTCGCGGATGTTGTCGTTGAGCCCGGAGGCCTCATGGATGACGACCACACCGGGATACGGCGCCGGACCGTCCGGCAGCGCCAGATACGAGGTGCCGAGGGATTCGGTTCTCATCGCTTCAGTCTCGCCGGCCGCGCCTGCAGCTGCTGCCCCGCTTCCGGCAGCTGCTCGGCCGCCACGGGGGCTGGCCTGGCCGCTATGGGCCGACGCTGCATCGTTTGAGCTCGCCGACCATATCCGGGTCTTCCCGCTGCCCACGCCCGGCGACCACGCCCAGCTTCTGCTGGCGTGTGAGGAGTTGCGCCGACGGCGGCTGGATCCCGCACGCCCGATATGGGAGATATGGTTCCTGCCCGGCCTGCCGCAGGGGCAGGTCGGCCTGTTCTTGCGAATGCATCACGCCATGGCCGACGGGATGGTCGGCGTGGCGGCCTTCGGCGCGCTTTTCGACCTCGCCGCCGCCGCGGCCGGGCCAGCCGCGCAGCCCTGGATGCCGGCGCCGGTCCCGTCGGCAGGCGAGCTCCTGTCCGACAACGTGCGCCGACGCGCCCACGGGCTCGGCCACGTGCTGACCAGCCTGGCCGAACCGATCGACACCACATGGCGGGCGCAGCGCACCTGGCCGGCGTGGGGGGGGGAGACCTTCGCCGGGCAGCGCGCCCCCCGGACCAGCCTCAACCGCCCGATCGGCCCGGACCGAAGGTCTCCTTCGCCGAGGGCGGGCGGGGCGTTGAGGTCCCACCGTCCTCGGCTTCGAGTTGCGGGTAGAGTGTCCCAGCGGCTGCGGCAAACCTGGCCCGGGGCGGCCACCAGGCTCTTAAGAACGGCCGGCCAGCCGCAGCTACGACGTGGGGAAGAACCCGAACAAACACAGCCAAGGCGGACAGCAAAAGCAGCAGGCTAAGCAGCGAGCTCAGGTAACGGCACTGCGCGGACTGCCCCGGCGCCGTTTGACACGTCACGACCCGGGGTCCGACACTGGCGACGCGGTGTCCCTTGCCGTCGTCCCTTCCCTGTACTGCGAGTCTGCCGGAGAGGGAGACCTGCTCTTGGTCGTGGAGAACAGCGACACCTTCGACTCCCTTCTGACGGTGCTTCGTGAGCAGGGCGACCACCGGGTCGGGCTTGCCGGCTGGGCGCCGGCACGGGATTCGAGGCGTCCGTCCTGTCGATCGCCCGCATTGACAGGGCGATCACCGAGGTCAAGTATTTCGGCGACCCAGACGAGAGCGGGCTGCGTGTGCCAGCGAACGCGGCTGCGCTCGCGGCGGGCGTGGGACTACCGCTGGTTCGTCCGGCGGCTGGACTCTACGGCGTGATGTTCCGCCGAGGCACGCCACAGCCAGGCCAGCGAAAGCTCTCGGCTGAGACAGCCGCCGATCTCGCGAGATGGCTTGGCCCGGATCATCATGCGCAGGCCGCGTGGCCGCTCGTGACGGGCGAGCGCTTGGCGCAGGAAACAGTCCTACCTATCCCGGCATGACGACTGGCTGGAAGACCTGGGCGCTCCGCAAGCACCAGTACCTGTCCATAACAGCTGTGAAGGGTGGTCCGTTGCTGCGCGCCGTGGACATCTCGGCGATCAGCAGGGCTTGGCCGGGCAGGCTGACTCCCGCGTTCCGCGTAATTCAGAGGGCTAGAGGCTCGGATCCGGGTGCTGAGCTGGGTTGATGTCTGGGCTTGGCCGTGGGGTTTTCTCTAGGCGGTCTCATCGCTACGAGGACTACCTGAAAAACGAGGGCATGCTATGAGCAGCGAGTTCACCACTACACCCGCGAGGAGTTCCCCGGCGAGTTCTTCCCCACCCCGGCGGATAAGGCCGAGATCGCGGCCGGGATGGAGCAGCTGCGCGCCGAGCAGCGCGCCTGGCGGCTGGCAGAGATGCGCCGCCGCCTCGGCGTCACCCAGGCCGAGGTAGCCGGGCGCATGGGCGTCACCCAGGGCCGCGTCTCGGCGATCGAGCGCGCTAAGCCCGGCGCGACCGAACTGCGGACCCTGGCCGCCTATGTCGAAGCCCTCGGCGGCCGCCTGGAGATCGTCGCCGACTTCGGCGACCAGCGGCTCGCCTTCGCCGAACCCGGCATCGAAGCAGCCTGACCGACCGCCGCAACAGACCGTTGGCCCGCGGTACCGCGGGCCGCCCCGGGGCCGCCCCTCCTCCCGCGCCCCGGACACGATTGCCGCCGGGAATACCGCAGACTCAGACCTCCGGAATCTCGCTCTGCGAAAAGATCGGGCGCTTCGCCGAGTTGTTGATCTTTCCTCTGAAGGAAGTTTCCCGATATGGCCACACAGCAGAAAATTCTTCGTCACTCGAGCACCGCTGGATGAAGAATCTTGATGTTACTCATCGGTAGAGAGTTTGGGGATTAAACAAGTTTCCGCAAAGGCGTCGATCGCGTTCCCGCAGGTGGCGGCCTTGATGGTCACGAACTCCGGAGGTCTGAGACTGGCCCGTACGCCATCGGCAGGCATTATCAGCAAGTCTGCGCCTTCCAAGGCTCTTGCCGGTGGTTGCTGATCTTGCCGAGCTTTCCCGGGTTCAGCCCTAGTTCGCGGGCCATCTGCACCTGCGCGTGTGAGAGGCGGTGCCGCTTGCGCGCCTCAACCCAGGCCCGGACCTGAGGCGGAAGCGCCTTCTGTGACTTTCCACACGAAGACTTTTCCACATACGAACCAGCCCAGCCGATGACGATAGGCCTAGATCCATTCCGCGCCCTCAGCCGACATCGGCAGCAGTGGACCCACAGCGCTGCTCACCTGACATCCGGCTACTGGTAGATGTCGTGGTAGCCGATGGCGAGCCAGGTTAGCAGCGGTTCGCCGTCGGAGTCCGGGCCGATGGTGAACAGTGCCCTCCCGTCGGGGCCCGAGAAACTCCAGGTAAGCGAGTACACCTCGCCGATCTTGTGCACGCGGAGGCGCTTGGGCCATGGTGTCTCGCCGCGGTGTGCCCCGGCTGCTGCGAGCGCCGGGATCAGGTGGGCGCGTATCGCGTCGATGAACAGCCGCCGGTGTTCGCGGGGTAGCTTGGCCAGCGCGGCATCAAACCCCGCGGTGGTCTGGTATCTCACCCTCCTGCCTCATCGTCCAGGGCTTCCAGGTGCGCGAGGAAATCGTCGTCGTCCTCGAACCGCCGGACGCGGCCCGCGGCAAGGTCCGTCTCGGCTTCGCGGAGCTTTTCCTGCCAGGCCGGGCTGTAGACCCAGGCGTCCTCCTCTGGGACGATGCGGGCCAGCCGGCGGCCGTCGCGGGTGAGTACGGTGGTGACATGGCCGTAGGCGGCCATGTTGACTAGCTCCGGAAGGTGCTTGCGGGCCTCGGTAGTGGTCATCTCCTGAACCTCGTATGGCAGCGGCATCGCGTTCTCGCTCATGTTCCTAGCGTACGTCATGTACGTAGCGTCAATAGTTTGTAGTGCGTCAGGGCCATTGGGATTCGCCTGGGCAGCGTGCGTGCGAGCTCCGCGGCGTAGCCACCACTATCCTGGCTATCTGCCGTTTCCCCGATGCCCCGATATCGCCGGCACCGCACCCGTACGCCCTCGGATCGCCGGTGTGGCGGTGAGGAGTCTGAGTTGCGGGTCAGCCTGGTCGGTGTGAGCTGCGTGGGCACCACGACGATCGGCAGGATCCTCGCTGATCGGCGGGCCTGGCCCTTCTTTGACCTCGACGATGAGATCGAACGACACTTCGGGATATCCATCGAGCGGCTTCAGGCCCGGTTCCTCACCAGTTACGACTACCGGAAGGACTGCGCCGTGGTGCTGGAGCGTATCGCGACCACCAACCCCGACTGTGTGATCGCCCTGCCGCCCAGCGGCCTTCGAGACGCCTTCCTCCGGGTCGTCCGGCGCGTGCCCGGCGTGACCGTGGCCGTCCACGACGCGCCGGAGAACATCCTGGAGCGGATCACCTTCTACGACATCGACTCACGACGCATCGAGAAACACCTCACCGGGGAGGAGCGGATCCTTTATCTGAAGGAGATTAAGGCGGACATCTCCTATTTCAAGCGGTCCTATGAGCGGGCGGACCTGCAGGTCACCATCATTGGCCTTGACCCGGAGGCCAGCGCCGCAGCCATCGACGCCCGGCTGGGCCGTACCTGAGCGCGCCGCGAATGCGCCAGCCCAAGGCTGGGTTCGCTACGGTAGTGCGCATGCCGCCCCGGTTCGGTCATCGGATGACGAAGAAGGAACCCCGCCGCCCGCCGTGGCCGGCGGCGGCGCTGGAGGAGCGCATCGAGGAGATCATGGACCGGGTGCAGAAGGCCGGCCACAATCATGTCGAGCGGGTCGCCGCGCTGGGGAGTACCTGACCCTGGCGCGCTGGGCTGGCGAGGGTGAACGGCCGGATCATGACGGATTCCCGGCCGTATGGCCGCACGCCCAGGCTCACCGGCCGGCTCGACTGCCGCCGTCGAAGCCTCGGGAACCACTCTCACCACCCCATCAGAGTAGATCCCACCGGCCCTCGCCGGGCCCCGGCATGCGCGGCGCACGCCGCGGCCAGGCCGCCAGCCAGCCAAGGGCTCGCTAAGGCCGACAGGCAGCGCTTGAGCGTCGCATACGATACCGCGACCTGCGCATCGCCGGGCGCTGGCCGCCCCGGCCCCGGGCTTACCGCGGTCGGCCAGGCCCGTGAAAGAGCATGGGGCGGGACGGGGCGGGTTCACGCTCACCGCGCCGCGGCCACTTCTGCTTGAGCGGGACGCTGGGCCGCGGCGGGGGCGGCAGCGTGATCTGCCGACGCTTACCCGCCACGTCCCTGGCCAGCGCCCGGACGAACGTCTTGGCCGTGGTGGGCAGGGTCCGCAGGTAGGACGGATCCAGGAAGCCGCCGGCCATGTGGTCGAACTGGCCGTGCGCGCCGTGATCCTGCTCGGCGTCGACCGGCTGGTATAGGTTGGCCGGGCGGTCGGGTGCGACCGGCTCGCCGGTGAGCTGGGTCGACCAGGCACCCAGCGCGGCGTACTGGTTGCCCAGGCCAGGGAACATCCGCCCAGCCAGCACCAGCACCTTGTTCCATGATCCGATGATCTTCTCGCGGCGCCCGGTCTGCGCGGCCTCCAGGATGAACTTGGCGATCAGCTCGGGCTGGTAGATCGGCGGCACCGGCTGCGGGTGGCGGTCCAGCGTGGTCGCGCACCAGTCGAACTGGGGTGTGTTCACGGCCGGCAGGTACACCATGCCCATCCGGACGTGGCTGCCCTCGTGCAGCAACTCGGCCCGGGCCGACTCGAAGAAGCCGCGGCAGGCGAACTTGGCCGAACAGTAGGCGGCCTGCAGCGGGATGCCGATGATACCCAGGGCTGAGCCGACGTTGACGATGCTGCCGTGGTCCCGCGGCCGCATCCGAGCCAGTGCGGCCATGGTGCCCCAGACCTGGCCGAGGAACGTCACCTCGATGGCCCGCTGGAAGTCGGCGGGCGTCACGTCCCAGGTCGGGGCGAACACCGTGGTCATGGCGTCGTTGACCCAGACGTCGAGCGGGCCGAGTTCATCCTCGGCCCGGGCCGCCGCCGCGTCGACCTGGTCGAACTGGCTGACATCGGCAGGCAGGACCAGGGCCCGGCCGCCGGCCGCGGTCACCTCCGCGGCCGCGGCGTCCAGGCCCGCCTGGCCGCGGGCCACCAGGGCCACGTCGTAGCCATTCTCGGCGAAGGCGCGGGCCGTGGCCCGGCCGACGCCCGCTGAGGCCCCGGTAATGAGGGCCACCCGGCGTGCTGTCATGTCGTGTCCTTTCTTCTGTCGGTCTCGAAATCACAGGTCCTGGCGCAAGCCAGCCCTGCGGCGGCCAGCGCCGTCTCCAACAGGGCGTCGCCGAGCGCGGGCGTCCGCCAGCGGCTGGGCACTAGCGCGGCCGCCACCATGGTGGCGGCGTGCACGGCGTCGGCCGCGGCGCCCAGCGTCAGCACCGCGCGGGTGGGCCGACGCCAGGTCAGTGCGGCCTGGGCCAGGTGCCGCCCGCCCAGGACCGCGACCACGGGCCCGGCGGGCGTGGCCGGGCGCCCCGCCCCCGCCCAGGTGAGATAGGCGGCGCCGAGGGCGGCCCGGGCCAGGCACAGCCGCCGCGGGCCGGCGGGCCCCCGGGCCTTCACGGCTCCTCCCAGGCCTGGGCCAGCCGCGCCGAGGCCTCGAACGCCAGCGCGTGGACGAACGCCTGCGGGATGTTGCCGCGCAGTTGCCGCTGGACCACTTCGAACTCCTCGGTGAACAGCCCCGGCGGCCCGCAGGCGGCCCGGTTGCGCTCGAACCAGCCCACCGCCTCGCTGTGGCGGCCCTGCTGATGCAGGGCCAGCGCCATCACGAACCCGCACAGCACGAACGCCCCCTCGGCCTCGCGCAGCGGCCGCTGGTCGTGCCGGAACCGGTAGAGGTACCCGTCCCGGGCCAGATCGTTCTCGACCGCCGCGATTGTCGCCCGGGCCCGGGGGTCCGCCGGGGAGGTGGCGCCGCGGATGGCCGGAAGCAGCAGCGCCGCGTCGGTCCGCTTGTCACCTGGTGCCCGCTGCCAGTAGCCGTCCTGGTGCAGGCCGTCCCGGGCCGCGTCGGCCAGCAGGGCGTCGGCCAGCGCCTCCCATTCGCAGGCCTGGCGTGCGGCCGCCCCGGCCGACGCGATCGCGCGCAGCCCGGCCGCGCAGGTCAGCCTGGAGTGCGTCCACCGCTGGTCGTCTAGCTCCCACAGGCCGGCGTCCGGGTCGCCCTGCCGGGCCTTGATCGCCGTGACCGCGGCCTCGGCCGCCTGCCAGCGCCAGCTGTCCAGGTGGTCGTGCCGGGCGGCCGCCGCGAACAGCAGCAGCGCCTCGCCGAACGCGTCCAGCTGGAACTGCTTGTTGACCCAGTTGCCCGCCTTGGCCGACCCCCCTGGGTAGCCGGGCAGCCCGGGCACGGTCCGCTCGTCCGGCACCGGGCCGCCGGTCACCGTGTATGCGGGCTTGAGTTCCGGCCCATCGTCGAGCAGTCGGGCCGCGACGAAGGCGACCGCGTCGTCGAGCAGCCGGTGCGGGCCGTCGGCCGCGATGGCCTGCCCGGTGTAGCACTGGTCGCGGATCCACACGTACCGGTAGTCGTAGTTGCGCCCGGCCTCGGCCCGTTCCGGCAGCGACATCGTGGCCGCGGCCACCATGCCGCCGCCGCTGCTGGTCAGCCCGGCCAGCACGCCGTAGCTGTGCCGGGACTCCCGAGGCGCCAGGTGCTCCCGCAGGCCGGGCAGCGTATTCGCCCAGGCGGCCTGGGTCCCCTCCCACGCCGGGGCGGCGACCGCCGGCCCCGCGTCCAGCGGCTCCT
Source organism: uncultured Actinomycetota bacterium (assembly GCA_963826515.1). Classification (GTDB taxonomy): domain Bacteria; phylum Actinomycetota; class Actinomycetes; order Streptosporangiales; family Streptosporangiaceae; genus DATFVJ01. Next base: position 157,368 of record CAWGXI010000014.1, on the reverse strand, counting down.
CAGACACCTCGAGCACCAGGTCGTGCCGGTCGCCTTGTTCGAGGTCCAGGCCGAGCTCCAGGGACCCGTCGTCCCGCCGCCGGGCCGCCCCGGCACCGGACCAGCGCAGGTACAGCGGGCCGCTGCGCGCCGTCCAGACGGCGCTGTCGTTCTTCAGGTGGGTCATCGCGTGCCGCCCGAACCCGGCCCGCAGGTCCAGCTGGACGCGCATCCGGGCCCGGGTGTCGACGGCCTCCACCCGGCGCAGCAGCACCGCAGTCCTGGCATCGCCCGGGTAGGCCAGCGCCTCCCGGCAGTCGATCACGCCGCCCGTGCCGATCCACCGGCTGCGCCAGATCAGCGACCCGTCCTCGTAGTAGCCGCCCCACACGAACCACGGGTCGGCGGGGGTGACGGCGTAGCAACCCGCCCCGCCGAGCAAGGCGGAGAAGACGGCGTCGCTGTCCCAGCGCGGGACGCACATCCACGCGATGTCACCGCGCGGGCCGACCAGGGCCCCGCGCTCCCCGTCCGCGAGCAGCGCGTACTCCCGCAGCACATGGGGCGGGAACGCGGCTCCCGGCCTCTGGTCGTCTTTGGTCATTGACTCCTCGCTCTCGCACATCTCCTGTCGCCGCCCGCGGCCGGTCGCTTCGGGTTCAGCCGCGGGACGGCCCTCTCGTGTCCTGGCCGCGCGTTCCCAGCCGCCGGGCCACCGCGGCTCCGGCCAGGAAGCCCGCGGCCGCGATGGCCAGCCCGCCCGGGCGCAATCCGTTCCCGGGCGCCGCTTCCCGCGCGGGCTCGGCGCCGGGAGCACCGGGCGGGCCGACCCGTCCGTCGTTGGCGGCGGCGTCGGCGGCCCGCAGGCCGGGCAGTTCGGCTTCGGTTACGTCGCGCTCGTCCTGCTCGCTGAGCTTGCCCCGGCCGCGCAGCGTGAACAGCAGCACCAGGCCCGGCCCGACCAGGACGGCGACCAGGCCGCCGACGGCCGCGATGGCCTCCAGGCTGGCCGCGGGCGCGCTCCCGGCCTGCACAGTTAGCGACCGGGGAGCAGGTACGGGTACTGCGCCACCCCCAGCCCCAGATGACCGCGGTGACGGCCAGCGCGGCCAGCGGCCGGACCGCCCGGGTGCGGCCACGGGTGAGCAGGACGAACACGATGCTTACCGCGACCGCAGACACGACCACGAACGGCAGGCCGTCCCCGGCCGCCCGTCCGGGTTCCGGCTTCCGCCGCGTCGGCGGAACCACTGCTGCAGGGTCATCGGCGCGAACGTCGGCAGCGGCCGCCGGCGGTCCACCCCGGCGGCCAGCTTGGCCAGCCGGGACAGGCCTGGTGCCTGCAGGCAGAAGTTGACCGCCCCGGGCATCAGGGCGGCGGCCCGCGCGGCCTGGTCGATGAAGCCGAACGCGTACGCGTACCGGGGGCGCCAGCGCCCCCGACTTGTAGTGGTGGTGGAGGAACTCGGCCTTGTAGGTCGGCATGTCTACGTTGACCGGGCAGTCGTTGGTGCAGCCCTTGCAGGCCAGGCACAGGTCGAGGGCGTCGAAGACCTCGCGGGACTGCCAGCCGTCGGCGATGACCTCGCCCTGCAGCATCTCGAATAGCGGCCGGGCCCGGCCCCGGGTGGTGTACCTCTCCTCCCGGGTTGCGTGGTAGGACGGGCACATGGTCTCCTGGGCCCGCGGCACCCGGCACTTGCCCACCCCCACGCAGCGCAGCGCGGCGTGCGCGAAGTCGCCGCCGTCCTCGCGGTAGGCGAACTTGACCTCCGGCCGCGGCAGGTTGTACCCGGTGCCGAGCCTGAGGTTCTCGTCCAGCCGGTAGGGGTCGACGACCTTGCCCGGGTTCATCTTCCCGTCCGGGTCCCAGATGCGCTTGAACTCGCGCATCGCCTGCATCAGCTCCGGCCCGTACTGGCGGACCAGCAGCTCGGCCCGCTGCTGCCCGTCGCCGTCGCGGTGCGCAGGTCGAAGCTGTACCGGCCGTGGATGCAGCCCTGGCCGATGTGCCCGTTCGTATCCGGGGGCTAGGCTGCGGGGTGGGTGCTGTGGTGGACCTGATGGCCGACCGCGTCGGCGGTGCGCAGCTCCAGGCCCAGGCCGGGACGGATCCGGCTGCAGCGCCCCGTCTACCGGGGACAGCGTGCCGTCGAAGAGCATCGACTCGATCCGCACGTGGTCGTGGAAGTACTCCAGGTGCCGCAGGCGTTCGGCGGCGCAGAACGCGTGCGCGGAGACTGCGGGGGCGCAGTGCGCGGACATGTCGACCTGGCGGGCGGCGGCCAGCCCCGTCACCTGGAGCAGCCCGGTGATGCCGCCGCACCGGGTGACGTCGGCCTGCAGGCAGTCGACCGCGCCCGCCTCGAGCAGGCGGGCGAAGTCGGCCAGCACGAACCCGTACTCCCCGGCTGCGATGTCCATTCCAGGCGGGCCCTGGGTGCGCATCAGGGCCAGGCCGGTCACGTCCTCGGAGGACACCGGCTCCTCCAGCCAGGACACGCCGAACTCCTCGCGGAACCGCCAGGCCCAGCCGAGCGCCTGCTTGCGGTCGTAGGCTCCGCTGGCGTCGGTCAACAGCTGCGGCTCGTCGCCGATGGCCTTGCACACCGTGGCCAGACGCGCCGGGTCCTCCTCCGGATGCCGGGAGGTCTTCATCTTGACCTGCCCGATGCCCTGCTCGACCCAACCGCCGAGCTGGCCGGCCAGCCGGTCCAGCGGGTAGTTGGTGAATCCGCCGCTGCCGTAGGCCGGCACCTGGTTGTGGAACGCGGGCAAGATCTGGTAGAGCGGGCGGTCGAGCAGCCGCGCGCAGGTCCCACAGCGCGATGTCCACCGCGGAGACCGCCATCGCGCCGATCCCCGGGCGGCCCGCGTTGCGCAGCCGGGCGAACATCGCGAGCCAGGTCGGCGCGGGCGTCAGCGCGTCGGCGCCGACGGCCAGGCTGGCCAGCGCGGAGTCGATCAGGTGGGCGACCGCGATGTCGCCGTACGTGTAGCCGATGCCGGCCTGCCCGCCCCCGGACACGGGTACCACCACGCATGTGGTGTCATGCCAGGTCAGCGTGCCGTCACTCTCCACGCCCCCGGGACCGTCGGTGGGGACCTGGTACGCCCGGACCTCCAGGCGCTCGACCGGGACCGCGGGCGCGCATGCTGTCGCCGCCTCCTTCATCAGAACCTCCGTGATGACAGGACTCCAGGGCGTGCCGGTCCGCCAGCGCCCCGAGCCTCACTAACCATCGTGTCGCGATATAAACCGCGAAGCGGATCTAAATTTCCTGACCGCAGGGAAGCCGCCACGGGGGCCGGAAATACGGCGCGCAGTCCTCTTGTCCTGATGGGTCGTGGTCCGATATCGCGTGCCGCACGACTCGGACCGGCGGTGTCGAGGTCGGCTACCGGCGGTACGGTCGCTGCCTCGGTAGCTGTGGCTCCGCGTTGGCCACGCACGCCAATAGCGGCGCGGCCGTGGCTCCGTATGATGCTGGCCGTGCTGGTGGCGTAGCCGCACCGGGCTCCGCCGCCGGTCCCGATCGTCCACCCTGACCCTGGCCGCGAGATTTGCCGGCGTTCGCGTTTGCATATCGTGCCACGAGGTAATTGCGGTGCGCTGGGGCTTCGTCGGGAAGCCCCGGATCCGCCACGGCCCTGAGGTGATCATGCTCGTGCTGCTCGTCCATCCCAGTGCCCTCATGTACTCGGAGATCTTTCTGCGGCTCGAGCCGCTGGGCATGGAACGGGTCGCCGCCGCCGCGCGGGAGGCGGGGCACGAGGTCGCGGTGGTGAACCTGCAGGTGTTCTCCCGCGCCGAGCTGATGGCGGAGCTGGTCGCGTTCCGGCCGCACGCGCTGGGGATCTCGGTCAACTACCTGGCCAACGTCCCTGAGGCGAGCGAGATCGGCGAGGCGGCCAAGCAGGCCGTGCCGGGCTGCTTCGTCTTCGCCGGCGGGCACAGCGTCTCCTTCATCGCCGACGGCGTGCTCGAGCAGGCGGCCGGGGCCCTCGACGCGGTCATCCGCGGCGAGGGCGAGACCGCCGTCGGCCCGCTGCTCGAGGCGGTGCGCGACGGCGGCCTGGAGACCGTGCCCGGCCTGGTGAGCCTGGCGGGCCGGGGCCCGGCGCCGCGAACCCTGCACACCATCGACGCGCCGCGCCAGGCCCGGGACCTGATGCGCCGGCGCCGCCGGTACTTCATCGGCGAGCTCGATCCGTGCGCATCGATCGAGTTCAGCCGCGGCTGTCCGTGGGACTGCTCGTTCTGCTCCGCCTGGACGTTCTACGGCCGCAGTTACCGCAAGACCTCGCCGCAGGCGGCGGCCGAGGAACTGGCCGGCATCCGCGAGCCGAGCGTGTTCATCGTGGGCGACGTGGCCTTCATCCGTCCCGAGCACGGCGACGGGATCGCCGCCGAGCTTGAGCGGCGCCGCATCCGCAAGCGGTACTACCTGGAAACCCGCAGCGATGTGCTGCTGCGCAACCGGGAGGTCTTCGAGCGGTGGACCCGGCTGGGCCTGCGCTACATGTTCCTGGGCGTGGAGGCGATCGACGCAGACGGCCTGGAGGTGTACCGCAAGCGCGTCAGCCCGGACGGCAACTTCCGGGCCCTGGAGGTGGCCCGCAAGCTCGGCATCAACGTCGCGAGCAACATGATCGTCGACCCGGCCTGGGACGCCGCGCGGTTCCGCACCATCCGGGAGTTCGCCCTGGCCGTGCCCGAGATCGTGCACCTGACCGTGATGACGCCGTATCCGGGCACGGAGATCTGGCACACCGAGTCACGGCGGCTGACCACGCGCGACTACCGGCCGTTCGACATCCAGCACGCCGTCGTCCCAACCGCCTTGCCGCTTGAGAGGTTTTACCGGGAGCTGGTGCGGACCCAGGCCGTGCTCAACCGCAAGCACCTCGGCGCCCGCACCGCCGTCGGGGCGCTGCGAGTGCTCGGTGGCAACCTGGCCCGCGGCCAGACGAACTTCGCCGGGATGCTGTGGAAGTTCAACAAGGTCTACCACCCGGGCCGCCAGTACGCCGACCATAGCAGGCCGGTCCGGTATGAGCTTCCGCTGCCGCAGCCCCTGACGGGCGGCCGGCGCCAGCTCTACGTCCATTCCCGCCCGTCCCGGCCTGGGGCGCGAGCCGCGGCCGCCAGGGACGCGTCGTGCGCACCGCCCCGGTGATGCGGCGGACTTCCCGGGCGGCGGTCTACCTGGCGGCCCTGGTCGTGGTGACCGGCGTGTCGGTCACCGTGGCGCTGCTGGTCACGCCGATCCAGCCGGTGTCGGTGGCAGGCCAGAAGGTCCGGGTCGGGGCGGCGGCGCCGGCGGTCGGCGTCTCCGGTCCCGGTGAGCTCGACCTGTTCGGGCAGCGGCTGCCGACCAGGATCCAGTTCCTCGGACCGGTACGGCCCCGGCTGACGCTCAGCAGCATCACCCTGGACCAGCAGCTGGCGGGGCTGTTTACCGCTCCGGGCGGCGGCGACCCGGTGCAGGCCATCGGCCGGGCCCTGGCCGCGGGCTGGACTAGGTATTTCGTCTGGGAAGCCGTCATCACGGCTGGCTGCGCGCTGCTCCTGCTCGGCACGCTCGCCGGGTGGCTGCGCCTGCCGTGGCGCCGGACGGCGGTACTGCTGGCCGCCGGCCTGGTCGTCACCGAGGCGATCAACCTTGGCGGCATCATGGTGACCGCCTACACCGCCCCGGCCCGGCTGCGCTCCGTCCATTCCCTGACCGACCTAGCAGGCCGGGCCGCCATCGCCCCGGTGGCTCCCGCCTCCGGGGCCTCGCGCCCCGCGGTGCAGGTCGTGGTGATGGGTGATTCCACCGCGGCCGGGCTGGGCAACGCCGCACTGGCCCATCCCACCAATCAGGACAAGGCCTGCCAGCGCAGCGCCGACACTTATGCGGCCGACTTGGCCGCGGCCAACCACTGGCAGGTGCTCAACCTGGCCTGCAGCGGCGCCACAATCCCGGCGGGGATCCTCGGCGCCCAGACCGAGCGGGGCACCACCGTCCCGCCGCAGCTCGCGGTGGCCAAGAAGGCGTCGCATGCCTCGATCGTCATCGTCAGCGTCGGCGCCGACGATGTGGGCTGGTCGGGCCTGCTGCGGCTGTGCGCGGCCAGTTCGTCCTGCGACAACCGGGCATCGGTCAGCTACTTTCAGAAGCGGCTCGCCACCTTCGCGGTCAACTACTACCAGCTGCTGCAGCAGCTGGCGTCCCTGCCGTCCCACCCGCGGGTGATCGTCAACCTGTACTACGACCCCTTCGACACCAGCCAGCACTGCCTGGACAAGGTGGGCCTGGACGCGGCCAAGGAGCGGTCCCTGGTCGGCCTGCTGCAGGCCCTCAACGGCGTGCTGGCCAAGGGGGCCCAGGCCAGCGACCTGACTGCGGTCCGCCCGGATTTCACCGGGCACCAGTTGTGCGACCCGGAGCCCTACGTCCAGGGCCTCAAGGCCGCCGCGCCGTTCCATCCCACCCTGGCCGGTGAGCTGACCATCGCGCTCGCCGACGAGCAGGCGCTACGCCACCAGACCTCCCCGGGCCCTTCGTCCCTGGCCCCTTCCGCCCCGGCGCCCTCGTCCGGGCCCTCCGTGTCCCGGTCGGCGCCGTCCCAGTCCTCGACGTCCGGCTGATGGCGCGGCGTCACGCCTCCGGCCGGACGGGAGGGATTCTCCCGGCGGTGATCGTCCCGTTCTGCGTGATGGCCGTGGTGGCCGGCGCCGACCTGGTATCAGCCCGCAGGTGGGACTCTTGCCGCTGCTGTCGCTGGGGTCCACCCGGGGCGACGGCCTGGCGGGCTCCGGCGTCGAGGGCCGCCTGGCTGGCAGGTGCGGTTAATCTCGCGGGGCCGGGCCGGCCCGGCGTGCGGACCACCGATTCGCGGCCCACGGCGCGACAGCGATCAGCAGCCAGCAGTACTTGGCGACGTCCGTGTTTGCCCACGCCACGCCGATCGACCCGCCGATGACGATCGCGGCCGCCACCGAGCGCGTCTGCGCCTCCCGCATCTCTTGCGCGTCGATTCCCGGGACGAGGAGACCCTTCCGACGCCCGAAGAGGAGTGTCGCCTGCGTCGCCAGAGTGGCCAGCAACAGGTTCAGGGCGAAGATGTCGACGGCAAGCGGATTGCTCGCGTAGTCGCCGAGCAGGTTGCTCGTGAACGGCATGAGGGTGATGGTGAGCAGGAAGGCGAAGTTCCACCAGGCAAGCCCCGCCCGCTGGCCCCGCACCTGACGGAATACCCGATAGTGGGCCAGCCAGAACTGGGCGATCACGTAGAACGAGATCAGGTAACTGATCAGCTGATCGGCGCCCTTCCCGAGCTGGGTGGCAAGTTCGGAGGCCGAGTTCGGATCGGCGACCCGGGCGAGGGACGGCACCTTTAGCTGCAGGACCAGCAGCGTGAGGGCGATGGCCACCACGCCGTCGGAGAGGGTGAGCAGGCGCTCCACCCCCGGCAGGTCGTTGCGGGGGCCGGTCGGGCCGGCGTCCGTGGACATCGCGAGATTTATCCTTAACGGCTTCGCGGGCTGGCACTCGTGCTGCTCGGGCGGCGCGCCTCCAGCCTCCCAGATCACCGGGAACCGATCAGTAGCCTTCGGCGCGACTCGCTGAGGGCAGGAATATCAGCGCGCTCGGCCCTGGGTCCGCGAAAGCCGGAAGTCAGCCATGAAGCAGAGCATCGCGTACCGGGACTACGGGTGGGCATCCGGCCGGATTCAGTAGAAAAGCTGTAAACAGGCACATGCCGCCGCGCGGGTGACTTCCTGGGAGCGCGGAGGTCCACGAAACTCATCGCTGCCGCACCACCCTCGGTGCCCGACTTGGACCAATTGTGAATTCGGCCTGCTCGTTTGACCGACTATTTGTGGAAGCGCGCGGGACACCGACCGTATAGGCGGCGTAGGGTCGACGTGGAAGCTTCAGCATTAGCTGTTGGGTCGAGACCCCGCCTGGCTGCTTGAACAGTAGGGGAACGCCCATGTTTAACGTGACCTTGAGCACGTTCAAATTCCGCGGGCACGGGGTTGTAGCCCTGCGCGGAGAGCTCGATCTGGCTGACGCGCCGAGTGTTGCCGCGCAACTTTCTGCGGCGGTGGAAGCCTATGGCCCGCGTATTATCGTGGATCTGGAGGAGCTTGAGTACATCGACTCCTCCGGTCTCGGCGTGCTGGTACGCGTGTTGAAGCAGGCCAGGCGAAACGGCGGGGACCTGCCGCTCGCGGCTCCGCAGGGCGTGGTGCATAAGGTTCTCACCGCCACGGGCCTGATAGGTGTCTTCGCCGTTTATGCCAGTGTGGAGGAGGCTTCGCGAGAAACCCGGCCCCCGCTGCTCACGGCATGGTTAGAGGCGTCAAGCAGGCGACGATCCTGTTCGTTCCCGGCTTCGATACTCGCAGGCGGGTCCGGCGCCCCGGATAAAGTCGTTGATTCGGACGTAGGCGGCATTTATCAGTCTATATTTGACCGCCTGTTGGTTTAGTTAGAGCCGGTACTTCAGCCGCGCCGGGACAGGCGGAACCCGTGCAGGCGCCTGGCGCACCGCCTGATGCCACTTCGCGGCACGGCTGGGTCGCCGAGGTGAAAGCCGAATAGCGTGCGGCGTATTTCGCCGATCGCGGCGTCCAGTTCCGCGATGGCCCGGTCAAGCTGCAGCGTGGCCTGCGGCGCCTCGGTGAGCCCAAGCGCGATGTGCAGATCCAGTCCCACGGCGTGCAACCGCCGGATTGTCCCCTCCCCAAGGCCATCTTCTGCGAGGCTGTAACTAGGTGCCTGTATCGCGGCGGTACCGCCAGCCAACGCGGGAGCGAGGCCGCGGCCCGTGCCGTTCTCCGGTGCCGCCTGGCCCGGTGGCCCGCGCCATGTCGCGCGTCCCGTCATGGCGCGTGCGGCCGCCGCATCCTTGGTACCGGACGCACGAACGTAGGGTGCGCTCGCAGGCGGGCCGGTTTCTTCGCCGGAGCGCTCAGCATCGTGTGGGCGTAGGCCTGTGTCTGCCTGTGGCAGCCACGGCATCGGTATCACCACGCGTGCGTGGGCGGCACGAGTGCCCGGTATCCGGTTCACAGCAGCGGCTCCTTGCTACCCGCCCGAGCTGGGCAGGGCGTCGGTGCCGCCGGGGTCCGGAGCGACGCGAATAACTTTCCCGGAACCTTCCCGGGAGCGACGTCCCCAGGCTACGCCCGCATCGTCCCCCTGCACAGGCCTAGGCGATCAGCACGGCACAGCGCGGTGGTCACTGGTTCGGTCCCGGCGTCTGCCGCTGCGTACCTTGCGAAAAGGGACGAGCTTGGTCTGCGCATCGGGGCCCGGGCTGCGGGGTGATTTCGAGGCCATGGGTGACGACAGCTTCCGCGACGTCGCGCAGCCTGTGGTTATGGTGGCGGGCGTAGGTACGCATTTCCGCGAACGCCTGGTCCACGGAGATATGCAGGCGTTCTGCGAGCACACCTTTGGCTTGCTCGATCAGGACCCGGCTGTTGAGGGCGGCCTGGAGCTGCTCGCTGACGACCTCGCGGCGGCGGACGGCACGTTCATGCAAGATGCCGATGGTGGCCACATCTGCGAGCGCCTGGCCGAGCGCGACCGCCTCGGCGTCCAGGGGGACGGCGGTCGCGCTGAACAGGTTCAACGCCCCGATGGTCTCGTCGCGCAGCCGCATCGGCAGTGCGTGCACGGCGGCGAAGCCGTGGGCGCGGGCGGCCGGGGCGAACTGGGACCAGCGGCCGACTGCCCCTGCCAGGCCGGGGCACTGTACCGGCTGGCCGCTGTGGAAGCAGTCCAGGCAGGGGCCCTCGGCGTTTTGCAGCTGGAACAGTTCGAGCAGCCGGGCCTGTTCGGTGGACGCGGCGACTAGGTTCAGGCTGCCGTGATGGTCGACGAGCAGCAGCCCGCACGCGGTGACGCCCAGCAGGTCGACGGCGCGGCGCGCCAGCGTGTCGAGAAAGTCGATAACGTCGAAATCGGCGACCAGTGTGTCGGCCATCTCCACGAATGCATCCCGTACCCGCCGGTCTGATTCACTCACCTGTCCCTCCTCCCCGCCCTGTACCGACCCGGTGCCTTGCCTTGCACGCCTTCCAGCGGCGCACAGGCGTTGATCGACTCCCACACCCGTGCCCCGCGGCCGCTAGGCACCGCGGTCGCGCCGCACCAACCCGATGATCCGCGGCTCATCCGGCCGGCCACCGTTCACAGGCTGTTGCACGGTGCCAGGCTTTCATGCCTGGGGCCAGCCGCGGCGAGGACACGAAGAACCGGCCGCGGCGCTGCCAGGCGGCCCGCGTGGGGCCCCGGGAAAGCCGCTCGGCTAGGTCGCCGTCAGTCGCTCCGCGGGGTACGGTCGGAGCAGAGATCAGCGTGGGCCACTGGCGCACCCTAATGCGGCCACTGCCCGGCAGCCGTCGCTCCGGACCCTGGCGACACATCATCCCCCGCTACGACGTGCATCCCCAGGAGTTGCCACGGTGCGATCCCCCGAACCAGATGCTGCCGTGACCGGGCGGCAACCCCGGCCCGCTCCCCCGCTGCGCGCGCTACCGCGCGGCAGCCAGTACGCGCAGCTGTCCCGGCAGATACGGCAGTCCGGGCTGCTGGAGCGGCGGCCCAGGTACTACACCTGGAAGATCGCGGCAACCGCGGCTTTCATGGTCGCGGGATGGACTGCGTTTGTCCTGGTCGGCGACTCATGGTGGCAGCTCGCGGTGGCGGTGTTCCTGGCAGTGGTCTTCACCCAGATCGGCTTCCTCGGCCACGACGCCGGGCACCGGCAGATCGCAGCCTCCAGGCGTGCCAGCTACGTCCTTGGCGTACTGCACGGCAACCTCGGCATCGGGCTCAGTTACGGCTGGTGGGTGGACAAGCACAATCGTCACCACGCCCACCCCAACACCGAGGGTGCGGACCCCGACATCATGCTCAGCGCGGTGGCCTTCACCGCTACCCAGGCGAGAGCCGGGCGTGGCGTTGCCCGCCTTGGGTTCCGTTACCAGGCGTACTTGTTCTTCCCGATGCTGCTGCTCGAAGCGGTCGGCCTGCACGTCTCGAGCATCCGCGCGCTGACCCGCCATGCCTCGCGCCATCGGGCGTTGGAGACCGCGCTCCTCGCCGCCCATCTCGTCGGCTACCTCACCGTTGTGCTGCTTGTGCTTTCACCGGTCAAGGCCGTCGTCTTCGTCCTGGTGCAGCAGGGGCTGTTCGGCATGTACCTTGGCTGTTCATTCGCCCCCAACCACAAGGGCATGCCCATCCTTGACACGACGGATCAGAGCGACTTCCTGCGCCGGCAGGTGCTCACCTCACGAAACGTGCGCGGCGGCTGGCTGACCGACTTCGCGCTCGGCGGCCTGAACTACCAGATAGAGCATCATCTGTTCCCCTCCATGCCCCGGCCCAACCTGCGGCGTTCCCAGGCGCTGGTCAGGGCGTTCTGCGAGGAGCGAGGCTTGCCCTACTGCCAGAGCAGCCTCCTGGGCTCGTATGCCCAGGCGCTGCGCCACCTCAACACCGTGGGACGGCCGGGCCGCGCCGACGTGGCAACGCCACCTGCGCTTCACTAGCGGACGCCTGCCCTGTGGCGGCCTCAGCCATGTTCACGGTCGGCCGCCTGGCGGCTCCTCGGGTCTGCACTCGCAAGGTCGGTGCCGGCCAGGAGAGCAAGCACTTCGCCGATGGCAGGCTCCCCACTGGCGGGTTCCGGCAGCGGCAGGTGAGCCTGGATCTGGTAGCGGTTGCGCCGGCCGTCCTTGCGCTTGAGGACGTAGCCAGCCTCGGTCAGGTCGGTGACGATACCGTAGGCGCTGCGTTCGGTGATGCCGACATTGTCCGCGATGTCGCGGAGGCGCACCCCCGGGTCGCGGGCGATGCACAGCAGTACCCGGGCGTGGTTGGTCAGGAAGCCCCAGGTCGCCACGCTCCAGAAACTACCACATAGGTTTTCTGGAAAGAGGTTGCTAGTTATTGGCCGGGCAAATGCCGGGGACGGGCGCTGGGCGCACACAGCGGCACACGGGAGCCGGTTCGGGTGCCAACTGGCCGGGGGTGAACCCGACTCACCGCTCCTGATCACGCGCGGTGCGCTACTTGTACTCACCCGCCGACATCGCCGCGCTGCAGGCCGCGGCCGGGCGGCTGCGGGGCACACTGCGAGCCGCGACCTACACCACCCTCATCGCGCTGCTGATAGTTACCGGACTGAGGATCAGCGAGGCGATCGCGCTCGACGACAACGACATCGAAACCAGGGAAGGCATGCTGATCGTCCGCCAGGACAAGGCACAAAGCTTCCGCCTGGTCCCGCTCCACCCACAACGCTCGCCGCGCTCGCCGGCTACCAGCGCCGCCGCGACCACCTGCTCCCCGCGCGGACCACCCCGGCGCTGCTGGTCTCCCGCGCCGGCGGCCGCCTCACCTACAACAGCATCCACAAGACCTTCACCCGCCTGGTCACCAGGGCGGGCCTCGGTCCCAGGACCGGACGGTGCCGTCCCCGCATCCACGCCCTGCGGAACACCTTCGCCGTGAACACGCTGGCTGGCTGGTACCGCGACGGCGCTGACGTCCCCGCCCGCCTGCCGTGGCTGTCCACCGTCCTGGGACATTCCGGGCCGGCCTCGACGTACTGGTATTACTCCGATTCTCGGGTTATTCCGAGATGTCGGAATAACTGGTACCTGTCAGCCTCCCCGGAGCTGATGGCGCTGGCAGCGCAACGGCTGCAGGCCCACATCGACCGAGCCGGCGGCCGGGTCATCGCCAGCGCTCCCCGGGCGGGCCAGTCATGACGCTGCTCGCGCCCACCCTGCAAGCGTTCTTCACGGACCGGCTGATGCGGCAGCTCCAGGCCAGCGGCCACACCATCCGCTCTTACCGCGCCAGCTGGCGGCTCCTGCTGCTGTTCGCCGCCGCGCAGAGGAACAAGACACCCTCGGCCCTCGACTTCGCCGACCTCGGCGCGCCGCTGATCACCTGCTTCCTCGACCACCTCGAACACCAGCGGGGCAACACTGCCAGGACCCGGAACCTGCGCCTCGCCGCGATCCACTCGCTGTTCGCCTGCGCCGCGCCGCAGCATCCCGAGCACGCCGACGACATCGCCCGCGTCCTGGCCATCCCCGGCAAACGCTTCCGCACCACCGTCATCACCTGCCTGACGGAGGAGGAGATCGCCGCCCTCTGCAAGCACCCGATCCCGGCACCTGGACAGGCCGCCGCGAGCACGCCCTGATGCTGGTCGCCATTACCACCGGCCTGCGCGCCAGCGAACTGGCCGGCCTCACCCGCACCGGCATCCACCTCGGTGACGGCCCCCACCTGGAATGTCACGGCAAGGGCAGGAAGAACCGGGTGACACCCCTGCTCCGCGACACCGCCGCCGTCCTGGCCGCATGGCTCGAAGAAGACCCCGGCGGACCCGGCAGTCCTCTGTTCCCGACCCGGCGCGGCACGCCGATGAGCCAGAACGCCATCGAAGACTGCATCAAGCGCCGCCGCTACCGCCGCTCCAACCTGGCCGGCAAGCACCCAACACCCCATATCCTCAGGCATACCTGCGCGGTAAGGATGCTCCACTCGGGCATCGACATCACCGTCAAGATGAATCTACACGCCGCGAGCACCTGCACGACCTGGCCAGGCCGCTGGAGTTCATGCTCGGCGACCACAAGCAGGCCTGGCTGCAAGAACGGCTTGCCGACCTAGACAACGGTGATATTCCCGCCATCTGCGCCGCCGGCCGCGTCTCCCTGGCCGGAAAAAGGCCGCAGACCCCGGCACCGCGCTGGGCTACTTCGAGCACAACGCCCACCGCATGCGCTACGCCACTTCAAGAAGCTGGGCATGTTCGTCGGCTCCGGGGCAGTCGAGGCAGGGTGCAAATCGATCGTCGCGCAGCGCTGCAAGCTGTCCGGGATGAGATGGACGGTATCCGGTGCCACCGGCATCCTCACGCTGCGCTGCCTGGAAGCCAGCGACCGCTGGGAGCAGATCCGGATCCAGCCCACCGAAAAGCCGGCAGCTTGAGCCGGTCTGGCCTGGCGCTGGCACAATCAGACGCTAAGGCCAGACCAGGCTACCGGCCAGTCACCTACATTCACGTGCCACACCCGCGGCGACCGGTGCGGCCGGAATTGTCAGCGGCCGGTGGGATACTCGGCAGGGAGGATGTGGATAGTGCTTCTGGTCCTGTTTCTCCGCTTCCGGCCCTGCCTCCCCGGTTTTGAGGTGGTGCGGGCGTAGGGTCGGGGCCTGGGTCCCGGTCTGACCTCCTATTCGGCTGACGCCGTCTTTGGGTTGTCTTGCGATCGATTTGTCGGCCGGGATTCCAGATTTTCAGGCACCCACCGGCGTGCCGGTCTGATCTGCCTGGCCTGGGAAGAGGCCGGGGTTCACAGGGTCCGACGGGCCAGCGGGTGCGTGCCACCTCTTCAACCAGAGAAAAGAGATGGCAGTGACTATTGTAGAGATACGCGCTGTTACCGGCGGCGTGGACACTCATGCCGATACCCATGTCGCCGCCGCGCTCGATCCCATCGGCGGGCTGCTCGGCGTCCGGGAGTTCCCCGTCACCGCGGTCGGCTACGCCGGGCTGCTGGGCTGGCTGGGCGGATTCGGGACCGTGTGCCTGGTCGGGATCGAGGGCACCGGCAGCTACGGCGCCGGCCTGGCCCGCCACATCACCGCGGCCGGTGTCCGGGTCGTCGAGGTCGACCGCTCCGACCGGCAGGACCGCCGCCGCCAGGGGAAATCCGACCCGCTGGACGCGGTCAGCGCGGCGCGGGCCGCGCAGTCCGGCCGGGCCCGCGGCGCGCCGAAAGGACGGGACGGCGCGGTCGAGGCGATCCGGGCGCTGATGGTCGCCAAACGCAGCGCCCGCTCCGAGCGGACCCAGGCGATCAACCAGGCCCGCGCCCTGATCGTGACCGGCCCCGACGACCTGCACGCCCGGTTCGCCGCGCACATCACCGCTGACCTGGTCACCGATCTGGCGGCGCTGCGGCCCCGGCCCGGCGCGGTCATCGGCTACCACACCCGGATCGCGCTGCGCGAGCTGGGACGGCGCGCGGAGTTCCTGGACAGCCAGCTCGCGCGCCTGGACGACCTCATCGTGCCCCTGCTGACCGGGCACGCCCCCGGACTGCTCGCCCTGCACGGCGTCGGCTCCGACACCGCAGCGCTGCTCCTGGTCGCCGCCGGAGACCACCCGGAACGGCTGCGCTCCGAGGCCGCCTGGGCACACCTGTGCGCGACCGCCCCGATCCCAGCCTCCTCCGGCAAGACTGTCCGGCACCGCCTCAACCCCGCCGGGGACCGGCAGGCCAACCACGCCCTATGGCGGATCGTCCTCACCCGGATGAGTTCACACCCGCCGACCCGCGCCTACGTCGAACGGCGCACCGCCGAGGGCCTGTCCAAGAAAGAGATCATGCGCTGCCTCAAGCGGTACGTCGCCCGCGAGGTCTACCCCCACCTCCGCGGCCCCGCTGATTGATCCCACCGCACTCCGGGGGCGGCCTGACCCTCTATTCGGCTGCCGTACCCAGGTGCTGGCCTTCTATCGATTTGTCGGCCGCCCCCGGCCATACCTGACCCGCTGCCCGCGTGACCTAATAAGAGCCTGCCCTCCACTCGGAGTGGCCCCTCCCTGTCTTGTCCGCACCCAGCAGCCCCAGCCAGAACACCATTCCTTGAAACCCCAGAGGTTGAAGCACTAAACATCATCCAAGCCATTGACAGACATAGGAGCATCGATATGTTGCCGCAGACGTCGCACGGACAGCTGGTGGGCAGGGCCGGTGAACTCGCCCGCCTGCTCGCGAGGCTGGAGGAGGCCTCGTCGCGGCAGGCCGTTGTCGCGCTTGTCAGCGGCGACGCGGGGGTGGGCAAGACACGGCTGGTGGCCGAGCTGGCCAAGCTGGCGGGCGAGCGGGGCTTCACTGTGCTGTCCGGCCGCTGCGCCGAGGTCGGTGACAGTGTCCCCTACCTGCCGCTCGCCGACGCACTGCGCGACGCGACGCACGCCCCATCGGGCAACGCCGCCGTCGCGCCGTTGCTTGACGCGCTGGCGAGCCGCCCCGTGCTCGGGCGGCTGCTGCCCGACCAGGGCACCGGCGAACCCGCTGACGGCGACGGCTCCGGGCTGGCGCGGCAGCAGCTGTTCGGCGCCGTGCTCGGCCTGCTCGCGGAGCTCGCGGACGCAGCTCCCGTGCTGCTCGTGCTCGAGGACCTGCACTGGGCCGACAGGTCGACTCGTGATCTTGTGACGTTCCTCAGTCGCGTGCTGCACAGGGAGCGGATCGCGCTCGTCGGCACCTACAGGTCTGATGACTTGCACCGCCGCCATCCACTCCGCCCGGTCGTCGGCGAATTGCTGCGCTTGCCCGGGGTGAGCCTGGTCGAGCTTGGGCCGCTGAACCCCTCCGCGATGGCCGAGCACCTGACCGCGCTCGCAGGCGGCAAGGTGCGGCTGGATGCGGTGACCCTCAACGGTATCGTTGCCCGTGCTGAAGGCAATGCCTACTACGCGGAGGAGTTGCTTTCTGCCTCCGCCGACGGTGAGGCGCTGCCCGCCGGGCTGGCCGCACTGCTGCTTGGCCGGGTCGAGCGGCTCTCGGACACCGCGCAGCAGGTACTGCGGGTCGCCGCGGTGGCCGGCCGCCGGGCTGACGACGAACTGGTCCGCGAGGTGTCGGGCCTGCCGGCCGCCGCATATGAGGACGCGGTCAGGGAGGCGGTGGCGCAGCAGCTTCTGGGACCTGACGGTGCGGAGGGTTACGCGTTCAGGCACGCACTGCTGCGCGAGGCCGTGTACGCGGACCTGCTGCCCGGTGAGCGGACCCGGTTGCACGCGTCGCTCGCTGCCCTGCTCGCTGACGCGCGCTGGGACACCCCGATGCCAGGAAGGGCCGCCGAACTTGCGCACCACTGCCTGGCGAGCCACGACATCCCTGGGGCTTTCGCCGCGTCCGTCCGGGCCGGCCAGGAGGCTGAACGGCTCGCCGCACCTGCCGAGGCGCACAGGCACTACGACCAGGCACTCTCATTGTGGGATCGGGTGAGTGAGCCGGAGAAGCTGGCTGAGCTACAGCGCGGCACGCTGGCGATGCGCTCGGCGAGCAACGCCGCCGCCAGCGGCGACGTCTCGCGCGCGGTACAGCAGCTCAGGCGGCTGCATGGCTTTCTGGACCCCGGCAAAGATCCGTTGCTGGCGAGCAGGGCTGGTGAGCGGCTCGCGTATTTCCTGCTCGAAACCGGCGACTTCCCTGACGCCGTCGCCGCCGCGCGCGCCGCCGCAAGTGCGCTACCTGAGGATCCGCCAACCTGGCAGCATGCGCGCGCGCTCGCCACGTACGCACAGACCCTCCTTTACGCGGCGGATGATCCACCGGGCGCAGACGCTGAGGAACAGGTGCGCCGCCGGGCGGAGCAGGCGCGGTCGGCGGCACGTGCCGCAGCCGCCCCGTGGGCCGAGGCCGACGCGCTGGTGACCCTGGGCCTGCTCGCCGAGCGGAACGGGCAGAGCCAAGAGGCGATCGACCTGTTGACCCTCGCCCATGGGCAAGCCAGTGAAGCCCGGGTCCTCGGTGTGGAGCTTCGCGCCGCCTACCAGCTGGCACGGGTACAGCTTGAACGAGGCGATCTTCGGGATGCGAGCAGGACCGCGCACGAGGGTGTCCGAAGGGCTAGTGAAACTGGGCTCAGCTTGGCACCCTATGGCCTGGACCTGCAGGATCTGCACTACCTGGTTCATTACAATGAGGGCAGCTGGGATCACGCGCAGGAACTCGCAGACGGCTTCGGAGCCCGGGTCGCGACCCAGCCGGAGGCGCAACTGTCTGCGATGGCGCTCTTCGTGGACGTCGCCCGCGGCAACCCCGTGGTGGACGAGCGGCGCGTCTGGATGATGCCGTTCTGGCGGACGGGCAGGTTCGTCGCGTATATCGCACGCGGACTGCTCGCCGAGCACGCGCTGTGGCAGGGAGACACCGCCACAGCGCTCGCCGAGGTCGCGGCGACAATTAAGGTCCAGCTCGAGGATCTTGGCGGCTACGGGCCGCCGATCATCAGGGTGGCCGCGGTCGGCGTGGCTGCCTGCGCCGACCGAGCCGACCAGGCCCGCGCGAGTGGCGACCACGATGGCGCGCGAGCCGCGGTCGACGAGGCGCGCACGATGATCGAGGCCGCGCGTGAGTCCGCCGCCTACCGTCGCAGGCCGAAGTTCGTGCTCGGGGTCGACGGCAGGGGCTGGCTCGCCCGCGCCGAGGCCGACTGGCGCCGCGCCCAGGGCCACAACGACCCCGCGGCATGGCAGGCAGTGCTCGACGTGTTCACCCCTGCGTTCGTCTATGAGGCAGCCAGGACCCGCTGGCGGCTTGCTGAGGCGCTCGCGGAAACCGGCCGCCGTGACGAGGCGCAGGAGCAATGGCGGCAGGCCGTGGCGGCGGCCGACCGGCTCGGTGCCAAGCCCCTGCGTGCCGCGCTTGACACGGTCGCCCGCAGGGCCCGGCTCGGGCCCGCCGGCGGCGCATCCGTGGCCGGTCAGCCGAGCGGCGCACTCACCGCCCTGACCGCGCGTGAGCATGAGGTGCTGCGACTGCTCGCCGAGGGCAAGAGCAACAGGGAAATCGCCGCGACGCTGTATATCGCGCCGAAGACGGCCAGCGTGCATGTCTCGAACATCCTGGCCAAGCTCGGTGCGGCCAGCCGGACCGAGGCGGCAGCCGTGGCGCACCGGCAGGGGCTGCTGGCGTCCGCACCTGCCGAACGTTGACCACAAACCTGCCGCTGTCATCTCCCCTGCGGCCGGTGAGCATCGCCGGAACCGGGGCTCAGCGAGGCGAGATGACCCGATCCAGAAGCTCCGCGATGACGGTGTCCGCGAGCTGGTAGCGGATTACCCTGCCGTCGCGCTCGCTAGTGACGGTTTGGCTGGCGCGCAGGAACCGCAGCGTCTGAGACACCGTGTCGTCGTTAAGATCCGCGGCGACGGCGAGGTCGGAGACGCTGATCGGGCCCGCCGCTTTGATGCAGAGCAGCAGGCGCAGGCGGGTCGGGTCGCCGAGCAGGGCAAACCTCTGCGACCAGGTCCGCGCCGGCGCCAGGTCGCCGAGACCTTCGATGGCCTGGCAGACCTTTTCCTGATCTATGATCCGGCGCTCGGCCCGTTCCGCGGGAACCAGGTGCATGCGGACAGTCTGCCAGAAGTGCGGCTAGATATCTGATTAGCTGATCAGTCTTGACCGATTTGGGCGGCTGCTATACGCTCACTTGTGCCCCGGGGACTCCGGGGGGCGCTCAGCCAGCGAAGTCCGGTGAAAGCCCGGCGCTGTCCCGCAACGGTCAAGCCCCTGCAAGGGGACGAGCCCGGTCGCCTGGCTATGCGCCAGGCTGACCCGCCCTCGAAGGAAGGGCGGTCCGTTCGGTGCCGGCAACCCGGCCGCCGAGCCGGGGCCGCCCCTTCTCCGGCCAGGAGGAGGCAGCGGTGGCAACCGGGACCGGGCAAACCGAGGTCAACCGCAACACGCTGACCCCTGGCGAGCGTGGCCGGCTCAGCGTCATGACCCTCGTGGTCGTGGCCCTCAACGTCACGGGCTGGGGCATCTTCGCCTTCGCCATCGCCCCCCACCACTTCCGGTTCCGCGGTCTCGGGCTCGGGCTCGGTGTGGCGCTCACCGCCTGGACGCTCGGCGCCCGGCATGCCTTCGACGCCGATCACATCTCGGCAATCGACAACACCACCCGCAAGCTCATGGCCGACGGGCGCCGGCCACTGGCCACCGGCTTCTTCTTCGCCCTCGGGCACTCGTCCATAATCATGGTCGTCGGCGCCGGGCTTGCCATCGCTGCCCGGGCCGTCTTCGGTGCCGTTGTCGACCCGAACTCGGGGTACGAGACGCTCGGCGGAGTCATCGGCACCTCCCTCGCCGCGATCTTCCTCTACCTGATCGCCGCACTCAACCTCGTGGTGCTCGCCGGCATCCTCAAGGTTTTCCGCGGGCTGCGCCAGGGACTGTTCGACGAGCAAGAACTCGAGCGCCAACTGCAGGCCCGGGGCCTGATGTGGCGCTTCTTCGGACGGTTCATGCGCTCCATCACCAAGTCCTGGCACATGTTCTTCGTCGGGGCCATCTTCGGGATCGGTTTCGACACGGCCACAGAAGTCCTTCTCCTCGCCGCCACCGCGGCAGCCGCCACCGAAGGCCTGCCGTGGTACGCGGTGCTGTCGCTGCCACTGCTTTTCGCCGGGGGTATGACCCTGTTCGACACCGCCGACGGCTGCTTCATGAACTTCGCCTACGGATGGGCGTTCGCGCGCCCGGTCCGCAAGGTCTACTACAACTTGGTAATAACTGGCCTGTCTATCACCGTGGCATTCCTGATCGGCACCATCGAGATCTTCGGCCTGCTGTCCGCTGAACTGCACATCCACGGCGGGTTCTGGGAATTCATGGCAAATTTCAACATTAATAAGGCCGGTTTCGGCATCGCCGGGCTTTTTATTGTCGTCTGGGCGCTAGCCATCTGCTACTGGCGACTTGCGAAAGTAGAGACCAGGTGGGCGACAGAGCCGGGCGCATCCCGGCTGCCAGGTGCGGAAGGATCACACGTGCCGACCGGGACCTCAGCTACCGGCTCAGGTGGGTCACCCACATCATGACCAGGCCAGCCGAGCGGGCTTGATCCCTTGGCACCTGCCCCGGTGGCACACAATGGCCCATTGGGCGTCAGACGTGAGGTGGCGCCGACGGGACGTCGATCATCATCTGGGCGACGACAACGGCTCAGAGGGTGAACCGGGATTCCTTGTGGCGCATAGCCTTGGCACGACCGGCCCGCTGATAGGCAGGGAGGCTGCTGATGCTCGTCGCGTTCTCGATCACACCGCTCGGCGTGGGGGAAGGCGTGGCCGAATACGTGGCCGAGGCGGTCAAGATCGTCAGGGCGAGTGGCCTGCCGAACCGGACCGATGCCATGTTCACCACGGTCGAGGGCGACTGGGACGAGGTGATGGGCGTGGTCAAGGAGGCGGTGGACGCCGTCGCGGCGAATGTCCCGCGGGTATCGCTCGTGCTCAAGGCCGACCTGAGGCCGGGGGTCAGCGGGGCACTGACGGCCAAGGTCGAATCGGTGGAGCGCCTGCTGCGAGAGTGACGGACCTAGCAGCGACCATTCCGCGGGCACCACGTCTTGACGGAGCCGGTGGGATGGCATGCTGGCCAGATGACCTGGACGGGCCGCGGCCCGCGGTGCGCTCAGCCGCCCTGGCTGTCCGCCCGTTCGAGCACAACCACCGGGATGTCCCTGCGCGTCTTGCGCTGGTAGTCGTCGTAGGCCGGCCAGGTGGCTGTCATCTCACGCCACATTTCCTGCTTCTCAGCAGGTTGCGCGGTGCGGGCGGTGAACTTGTCACCGAGTACTTGGACGCAGACCTCCGGGTTCGCCTGGAGGTTAAGGTACCAGGAGGGGTGGAAGTCCGCGCCACCCTTGGACGCGACCACCAGGTAGTCGCCGCCGTGCTTGCGGTAGATGAGCGGGGTCGCGCGCGGCTTGCCCGTCCGGCGGCCCGTCGTGGTCAGGATGAGAACCGTCGCGCCTTGCCAGTCGTGACCCTCGGCGCCGTCGGTTTCCTCGTAGCGCCTGACGTGTTCCTCGCCGAACAGCATCGATGCCTCCTGTCGTCGCGTTCCGCAGGTTAGCGTGCCGCGGGGCCGGCCGTCGCAGCCGCCGCGGCGCGCGCGATCACTTGCTTGGCAACACTCACTTAGAGTCGGTTCATGCCGGAATCCGCTGACGATATGTTCGTGTCCGCCGCGCAGGCCACTCTCGACGGCATGCTGGAACGCCGTCCTGAACTGGCCACCGAGCTCGGTGACCACCGCTACGACGACAGGCTGACCGTGGGCACGGCCCATTACCACGAGGATTCGATCCGGTGGTATGGCGAGAGACTCGACGACCTGGCGGCTATCGACCCCGGCCGCCTTTCACCCCAGAACAGGGTCGATGCGCAGATCCTCGCGAACAGGCTCAGCTTGATCCGCTTCACCATGGGCGAGTTGCGCGAACATGAGTGGAACCCGCTCATCGCCAACCCGGGCCGTGCGATCTATCTGCTGATCGCACGTGATTTCGCCCCCCTTACTGAACGGCTGCGCAGCGTGGCACGGCGCCTGGCCGCTGTTCCCGAAGCGCTCGCGGCCGCCCGTGCCGTGGCGGGCCCGATGCCGCGGGTGCACCTTGAGACTGCAATCGGCCAGTTCGGCGGGACAGCCCGGCTGATCGGCGCGGAACTCGACAAAGTGCTGATGGACCACCCCTCGCCGCCGCGCGAGGAGGTGCTAGCGGCGCGCCTAGCGGCCGCGCAGGCGATCGGCGAACATCGCCGATGGCTGGAGCAGCGGCTTGCGGACGGCGAGCAGGATCACGACTTCCGCGACCCACGGATCGGAGCGGAGCGGTTCGCGCGCAAGCTGCGCCTCACCCTCGACGCCGAGTCGGACGCAGGCGAGATCGTGTCGCGGGCCGCGTCCGATCTGGAGCGCGTCACCGCCCAGATCACCGAGACGGCCGCGCGGCTGGCAACGGCGAGCGCGCAGACGGCGGGACTTGTCCGGCGGGTGCTCGATTCGCTCGCTGCCGACGCGCCTGACGACACCACGATCCTCGGCGTGGTGCGGCGCGCCTTCGACGAGCAGCGCGTGTTCGTGCACGAACACGCGCTAGTGACCACTTACGACGACCCCGTCGAAGTGATCGAGATGCCGGAGATCGACCGCGGCGTCGCCGTCGCCTACTGCGATGCGCCAGGCCCGCTCAAGGCCGGCCCTGGCCCGACGTTCGTGGCCGTGTCACCGGCTCCGCAGGACTGGACGCAGGAACGGGTGGGCTCCTTCTACCGTGAGTACAACAGGCACATGGTGCACAACCTCATGATCCACGAAGGAATGCCAGGGCATGTGCTGCAGCTACAGCACTCGCGGCGGTTCGCGGGTGACACTCCCGTGCGCGCGGCGCTGCGGTCAGGCTCGTTCGTGGAGGGCTGGGCCGTCTTCGCAGAAAAGCTGATGGCCTCTCATGGTTACCCAGGTGAGGGGAACCCGGACGCCATCCGCATGCAGCAGCTGAAAATGCAGCTCCGGATGATCATTAATACCATTCTCGATGCCCGGTTGCACTGCGACGGCATGACCGAGACCGCGGCGATGGCGCTCATGACCGGCCGTGGGCACCAAGAAGAGGGAGAGGCGGCCGGCAAGTGGCGCCGGGCGCAACTGACCTCGGCGCAGCTCTCGACTTACTACGTCGGCTTCACGGAAGTTAGCGACCTCGTCGCGGAACTGCGCGCCGCTCATCCTGGATGGCCGGAGCGGCAGTTGCACGACACGATGCTTGCCCATGGCTCACCCGCCGCCCGGCATCTGCGTACCCTGCTGCCCGGGCGGCCTTAGCTATTCCTTAGCTATTCCTTGAGCCCGACGCCGCCGAAGGCGCCGAAGCGCTCCGGGCTGGAGTCCACCTCGCCTGGCGATTCAGGCCGCCACAGCGGCAGGTGCACGAGCCCGGGCTCGACCAGGGTGAACCCGCGGAACTGCGCAAGGATCTGGGCCTTGGAGCGCAGCACGATCTCGGTGGAGGTGCGGGCCGAAAGCTTCTGGGCCTCAACGACCTCGGGTGGCTGATCCTCATAGGTGACGTGCGAGATGACGACATAACTGCCTGGCACGACTGCGTCACGGAACCGGCCGACAATACTCGGTGGGTCGTCCTCATCATGGATGAAATGCATAATCCCGGCCAGCAAGATCGCGGTCGGCTTGCTCAGGTCCAGCAGCCGGGTCAGCTCCACATCGGCCAGGATCTTCTGTGGCTCACGTACATCCGCGTGCAGCACGGTGACCAGGTCATTGCCCATGAGGATCGCCCGGCTGTGCGCGACCGCCACCGGGTCGACGTCGACATATACGATCCGGGCCTCCGGGAAGATCTGCTGCGCGATCTCGTGCACGTTACCCACGGTCGGGATACCCGAGCCGATGTCGAGGAACTGCCGGATGCCGTCGTTGAGCAGAAAATGCACCGCCCGGCGCAAGAAATCCCGCCCGGCCCGCATGGTGTCGCCCACGTTGGGGGTCATCCGTGCGATCTGGTCGGCAAGCGCACGGTCGACGGCGAAATTGTGGGCGCCGCCAAGGAAATAGTCGTAGACACGGGCGGCGCTCGGCGCGTCGACGTCTACGTCCATCGGCGCCCAGTCCGGCCGCTCCTCGGTCATGGCAACTCCTATCGATCGTGGCACCGGCCAGCGTAGCGGCAGGTGGACCGCCGCAAGTCGGCGATGCGATGTCGGCCGATTGCGCTTATTGTCTCGATACAGAAAGTACTACCATGATCGCTAATAGTCATTCACCACGCATGGGGACTGTGCGGCCAGGTGCAGGAGCGCGGGATGAGCAAACAAGGCGGGGACGGGCGCACGCGTGGCCGATCCGATCAGGACCGCGGGGCTGCCCCGGACAGCCGGCTCATCGCCGAGTGGGCGGCGACGCTGGTGAAGGCCAGTCATGTGCCGATGAGCTCGGCCGAGGTGCAGCGGCTCCTTGCTGATCTAGCGAGCCGGGTGGTCACCATCATCCAGGGCTCACCCTTCCAGCCACAGGATGCAGCCGAGGTGGGGTCGGCGCTCGTCGACGCGCATTTCGTTGGTGTCAGCGCACTCGGCTCAAGCCTGCGCGTATTCCGCCACATCGCGCGGGAGGTGGCAGGCCCGGGCGCGGCGCCGGATGCCGCTGAGCGGCTTGGCGCTGTCCAGGAGGCCATCACCACCGGCTACGTACGGGCACTGCGCGAGCGGACACTGTCAGAGCAGGAGTCGATCAGGAAGGCGGAGATCGCCGCCCGCCGCCGGGCGGAGGATGCGTTGCGCGCGAGCGAAGCACGCTTTCGCGCCGTGTTCACCGAGGCGGCCATCGGCATTGGGCTCGCCGACCGCGATGGCCGGATCGTCGAGGGCAATCAGGCGATCGCGCGCATGCTCGGCTATACGCCCGCCGAGTTCCTGCAGCTCAACGTGACCGACTTCACCCTGCCCGAGGACATGCCGGGGATGTGGGAGAGCTACGCGGCCCTCACCAGGGGTGATCTCGACTGCGTCCGCACCCAGAAGCGCTACCGCAGGAAGGACGGCGGCCTGGTGTGGACCAACCTCACCGCGTCATTGATCAGGGATGCCCGCGGCCAGCCAAGGTACACGCTGGCATTGATCGAGGATGTCTCCGATCGCCACCTGCTCGAGGAGCAACTGCGTTACCAGGCACTGCACGACCCGCTGACCGGCTTGGCCAACCGCACGCTCTTCTTCGACCGGCTCACGGACGCCCTAGGCGATCCTGACGGGCGGATCGGCATCTGCTACATCGACCTGGACGACTTCAAACTGATAAACGACACACTTGGCCACGGCACCGGTGACCAACTGCTCGTCGCCGTTGCCGAGCGCCTCGACCTGCTCGTCAGCGCTTCAGATGGGCTCGTCGCGCGGATGGGCGGTGACGAGTTCGTGGTGCTCATCGGCAATTCGGGAGGGCTGGTCCAGCTAACCGAGTTTGCCAGGGGCCTGCTTGCGGAAATCGCGCGGCCCTTCGCCATCGGCGAGCACACCATCAACATCAGCGCCAGCATCGGGATAGTGGAGCGCCCCGTCACCGGCACGACGGCCGCCGACGTGATCACGGACGCCGATGGCGCGTTGTACTGGGCCAAGTCGGAGGGTCCAGGCGAGTGGGCGGTCTACGATCCGGGCCGTAAAGCGGCAGACGCCACCCGCCTCACCCTTACCGCCTCGATTCGCACCGCATTGGAACGCGGCGAGTTCGCTCTCACATACCAGCCCATCGTCGAACTGCCAGGCGCCAGGCTGCAGGGCGCTGAAGCGCTGCTGCGCTGGAATCATCCAACGCTCGGCACTCTCCCGCCAGATGCGTTCATCGCACTCGCCGAGGCCAGCGGGATCATCACCGCCCTCGGCCGCTGGGTCATCGAGGAATCATGCAAGCAAGCGGCCGTCTGGCAGCGGATCCGGCCGGAGTCCGCGCCCTTCGTCAGCGTGAACTTGTCGGTAAGGCAGGCGGCCGCCACCGATCTGGTAGACGACGTCGCCAGGGTACTTGAGCAGGCCGGCCTGCCCCCGCATCTGCTCCAACTCGAGCTCACGGAGGGTGCCCTGGTAGAGGCCGGTGGCCGGCCGCTTGAGGCGCTGCAGAAGCTTTCTGGCATGGGCGTGCGGATCGCGGTCGACGACTTCGGTACCGGGTACTCCAACCTCGCCTACCTTCGGCGGCTGCCCGTCGACACACTCAAATTGCCTGCATCGTTCGTCCGCGAGATCTCCCCTGCGGCGGGCGGGTGCCGCGGCGCCGGTCCTGCGGGCCCGCCCGGCAACGCCGGCCAGCCGGTTCAGGCGCGCCCGCCCGGCCATGCGGACCCCGCCGACGAACCGATAATCTCCGCGCTGGTTGGCCTCGCGCACACTCTCGGCCTGACGGTGACCGTCGAGGGCGTCGAGAACGGCGAGCAGGCCACCCGCCTCACCGCCCTCGGTTGCGACACGGCCCAGGGTTGGTATTACGCCCGTGCGGTCCCTGGCGATGACATCTCGGCGCTGCTCCGGCTGAACGCCCGGCCTTCGTTCGGTCCGTTGCACCCGTTCTCTGCGGCGGGCTGACCGGCAACGCTCAGCCACCGGCCCGGAACCCGGCATGGAGCTGGGTACTCACCGCAGCGAACGGGAACGTACACGGAAGGTAACGGGCCGAACGCGCGGCATGGAGCCACGTAGTGGCCTTGTCACCGCCAGACGGATCACCTTCCGGGGGATAGGGGACCGCGAGCAGTATGGGGGCCAAGGCCGGCCGGAGCACAGTGCGCCGGGCCGCGCCCGCCGCGCGAAGTTGTCTTCGGCGCGGCCGGGCACCGTGGAGCCCGCAGCGGCGGGATCCTCCTGGGCCCCATCCGCGGCGGCGGTGGCCGAACTCGCGCAGGCGATTTTCTCCGGCACACCTGACGCCATCATCGTGATCAACGACGCCGGGCAGATCGCCGAGTTTAACCCCGCGGCCGAGGTCATCTTTGGCTGGCGGCGCGAGGATGCGGTCGGCAAGGACATGGTCAAGCTCCTCATTCCCGCGCGACGGCGCCGGGCCCACCGCGGCGCTCTTGAACAGTTCTGGCGCACCGGCGACGCGGAAACACCGCGCTTTCGCCGCAGGTCCGCGACGACCGCGCTGCGCGCCGATGGCACCGAATTCCCTGTTGAGTCGATCCTGCTGCCGCTCGCCGCCGCAGGCCTGAGGTTCTGCTGCGAGTTCATCAGGGACACCAGCGACCTCGCGCACGCGGCGTCAGCCCTCGCCCTCAGCGAGCAGCGGTTCAGGCTGCTTTCCACGCTTGCCCCTGTCGGCATACTGCAGACGGACGCGGACGGCGCGCCTGCCTTCGTAAACGACCGATGGTGCGCGCTGACCGGGTTGAGCAAGGACGAGGCACTCCGCAAAGGCTGGGCCGGTGTCCTCGGTCCTGAGTACGCCGAGATCGTCGAGGCGAGGTGGGCGGACGCAAGCAACGCGGGCCAGGAGTTCCATGCTGAACTCCCGCTTCGCCCGGGTGCGGCCACCGCGACGTGGGTGCAGGGCGCTGCGGTGCCGTTGCGCGATGAGAGCGGTCACATGATGGGTTACCTCGGCACGATGACGGACATCTCGGCGCGCAAGGCGGCGGAGGCCGAGCGGGAGCAAATGCTCGCCGCCGAACGGGATGCCCGCAAGAAAGCTGCCGAGAACGCCGAACGGTTGATCAGGCTTGTTGCCGCGCTGCCAGCCGCGGTCCTTGTCGAGGACGAGTGCCGGCGGATCGTGCTGGTCAACGACTACTTCTGTGACTTGTTCGGGACGTCGGTGCCGTCGTCGGACCTCACCGGTGCGAGCGCCGTTCAGGTAATCGAGGAGAGCAAGCGCGTCGCCGCCGATCCTGATCGGTTCGCCTTGCGCATTCGCCATATTGTCGCGGCACGCGAACTCGTGACGGACGAGGAGATCGAGTTCGCCGACGGCCGGATCTACGACCGCGACTACGTCCCCGTGCTTGTCGGCCAGGAACGGCGTGGCTACCTGTGGCTGTACTGGGAGGTAACCGAGCGCAGGGCTTCGGACCGGCAGCGCGAGCGCATCCTTGCCGCCGAACTCCACGCTAGGAAGGTGACCGACGCCGCGCGCGGGAAACTCGCCGAGCAGAATCAGCGGCTGCGCGAACTTGACGAGCTCAAGACGCAGTTCATGGCGACGCTTTCGCATGAGCTGCGCAGCCCGCTCACTTCGATCGTGTCGTTCACCG
Source organism: uncultured Actinomycetota bacterium (assembly GCA_963826515.1). Taxonomy (GTDB): domain Bacteria; phylum Actinomycetota; class Actinomycetes; order Streptosporangiales; family Streptosporangiaceae; genus DATFVJ01. The sequence goes on along the minus strand of CAWGXI010000014.1, from coordinate 129,004 downwards.
GCCTGCTCAGGGACGTCGAGCCGACGTCACCGCAGGCAACCGAGTTCCTCGACATTATCGAGCGCAACTCGGACCGGTTGCTGCGGCTCGTCTCCGACTTGCTCCTGCTCGGCCATCTCGAGGCCGGTTCACTGCCGCTTGAGCTCGCTCCGCTCTCGGCCGCCGAACTCGTCAAGGAGGCGGTGCTTGCCAGATCGGCACCCGCGCAGCGCCGGGGCGTAACGATCGAGCTAACGGCCGAGGACGGCCCGCCGCTACGGCTCGACCGCCTCCGCATGCTGCAGGTCATCGACAATCTCATCTCGAATGCGATCAAGTTCTCCGATCCTGGCGGAATCGTCCGCGTCTCGGCGCACTGCGAAGGGAACGAGTGGCGGATCGACGTTGCCGACTCCGGCATCGGCATCCCCACGGAGGAGCAGGACAGGATCTTCGAACGTTTCTTCCGCGCATCCAATGCCCGGATCGAGGCGGTGCCTGGGACCGGCCTTGGGCTTTCCGTTGTGCATGCGATCGTCGAACTGCACGGCGGCAGGCTGGAACTGCGGAGCACGCCAGGCAAGGGCACCACATTCAGCGTATTGCTCAAGGCGGCGCATTGACGACCCAGATACTGCTCATCGAGGACGACCCAGACATCGCTCTCGCGGTCGGCACGGTGCTCGGCCGCGCCGGGTTCCACGTCGGCACGGCCGATGACGGCCGTGCCGGTCTGCGGGCGTTCCATGACCGCCGGCCCGGCCTCGTCGTGCTCGACATCGGCCTGCCAGGCCTTGACGGCTGGCAGGTACTCGAACGGATCCGCGACATGAGCGACGTTCCCGTGCTGATGCTCACGGCGCGCGGCCACGAGGCCGATAAGGTCCGGGGACTGCGATCAGGCGCCGATGACTACCTCACGAAGCCTTTCGGCAACCAGGAACTGCTCGCCCGTGTCCAGGCGCTTCTGCGCCGCAGCGGTGACCAGGAACCGGATCCTGAGGTCTACGACGACGGCCGGCTGCAGGTGCACTTCGGCTCGAGGGAGGTCGTGGCCGATGCGGCACCTGTCTGCCTTACCCCGACCGAGTTTCGCCTGCTCGCCGCCCTCGTCCGGCACGCGGGCCAGGTCCTCTCCCCCGAACAGCTGCTCGAGCAGGCATGGAATGATCCGCTGAGGATCGGCCCCGACCGGGTGAAGTTCGCCATTCTGCGGCTGCGCAAGAAGCTCGGCTGGCGCGCCGCCGACTCGCCGGTCCAGGCTGTACGCGGGTTCGGCTACCGATACCTGCCGCCTAGTTCCTGAACCGTTCCCCCATTGCCCAGTCCCGGCGTGGTCCCGGCGCCACTGGCGGGGCCCCGCCCATGATCCACGAGCTTCTGCAGGGATAAATGCTCCGGGATCCGGGCCAGCGCGGCCACTGCAGCCCGCCGGGCCAGTTCCTGCCGAGGCGGATACCCGCCACTCTGCTGGCCGCTGACGCGTGCAACCGGCCAGCAACCGGCCGGCGAACGGCGTGGCTACCCACGCCCAGCAGCATGCACGTGTGACCAAGATCGGACCAGCCGTCAGCCGGGGAAGGATCCTTGTCGTCGAGGACGACCCGGCGGCGGCGCGCTTCGCCGCCTATGTGCTCGGCGAGCGCGGTGGCTTCGACGTCAGACATGTCACGGATCCAGTCGTCGCCCTCCAGCGCATCGTCGATGAGGCATGGGATCTGGTACTTGCCGATCTCGATCTTCCGCACATGAGCGGGCTGGACCTGCTCGCCTCGATCCGGCGCATCGCACCCGGCCTTCCCGTTGCGATTACCACCGCCCAGCCCATGGAGGCGGCGCATGCCCACGCCCTGCTGCGCCACGCCGACGCGGTCCTCGAGAAGCCTATCCAGCCGCGGCGGCTCACCTCGGTCGCTACTGCGCTCATCGGCAGCCGGCTGCGAGCGCCATGAACTGCCGCGACGTGCCCGCGCCCGGGTGCCGCCCGGAACGCGGCAGCTAACCGGCCGGGTGTTTCAGGGGGCGCAGTCCGCGCCGGGCGCGATGCGGTAGTGATAACGGTGGTGGCTGGCGAAACCACATCGGCTATAGAGCGCCGCTGCGGCTGTGTTCCGCTCCTCGACCTGTAGGTACATCCGGGTCGCGCCACGTCGGCCGGCCGCGGCGCTGAGCGCCGCGGTGATGCTGGCGCCAAGGCCCCTCCGCCGGTGATCGGGATGTACCTCGATCGCCGTGAGCCCGCCCCAGCCGGCGGCGATCGCGAGGCGGCCGATCGCGACAGGCTGGCCGCCGTCGCGGATGGTCGCGAAGACCTGCTCCGGTGCTGACAGCAGCAGCAGCCGCCGCGCGGTCGGCGGCAACGGACTGCGGCGATGGTTGTAGATAGAAAGCCAGCCGTCGTCTGGCTCCAGGGTGAGCTCGGGATCCACCGCGCTTCCCGCGGCACCATGACTGCCGTGCCGTGCGACCTGGGTGACTTTGCCGATCATTACAACCGCGGGCCCCGGGCGTATGCCCCAGCCGAGACCGTCGAGGAAACGGTCAAGGCCATGCCGGTCCGCGCCAGCCAGTGGGTGGGCAACGCTAATCATCGGGGGAAGCTGGCGGGCCTCATACCAACGACGGACCGCACCGAGCGCCGCACCCAAAGGCAGGCCAGGATCACCGACCGCGAGAGCGCTGTTGGCACGTCCGGTGACACCATCCGCGGCTCGCAAGAGCCATCCGCCGAGCCGCTCTTCCTCGGCTGCCCGCCAGCCCAGGGCTGCCACCTGCTCAAGTTCAGCAATCGCAGGGTCCACCCACGCAAGCCTGCCATCGAGCCCGCCTGGACGCCACGGTGGCGTCCGCCGCCCCGGCGTCCGCCGGCCGGGGAACTCTGCCGGCCGGGGAACTCTGCCGGCCGGGGAACTCTGCCGGCCGGGGAAGCCCGGCGCCCCGCCCAGCGCCGGCAGGCCGGTTAACTGCCGCCTGCTGCCTTGTTCGCCCTATGGTTTGCATGTTTTCACGCGACGTGGCGTGTGCCCGGCTTCTTGATCGAGGGCATCAGGGAAGTGAGCTGGGCCGCCTGATCGGCCTTGGCTTTCTCGCGCGCCAGCCGTTCCTCCGTCTCTCGCATCGCAGCGCCAAGGCGGGCCTCGGCGTGACGTCTGTGACGGCGCGCCACAGCCTGCGCGCGGAGGCGTTCAGCAACGGAGAGAAGCACGACGAGGACCACCACGGCGATGACGGCAAGCATGATCCCTTTCACCATCTGTAGCACCTGCACCTTCCACTACACCTCTAGTATCACCCGGCGGCCAGGTGGCCTGCGCACCGCTGGCGCCCGGCTGGGATGGGCATGCGGAGGCACGGAAGGGAGCCAACGCTCGGGCTCCAGCGAGCAGGCGGACGAACGAGTTACCCTGCGGTGAGAGATTCCCGGCCACGGCGGGGGTCGTGGCAGAATTCTCAAGGCCCTGCGTCGCGGGCGCGCGCCGAGACGTACCGGAGGCGGCGTCGACTTCCCTGTCGTGCGGCGACGGGCCTAGCTAAAGGCTAGGACCCGGCGCAAGGGCCGGGTGCGGGAGCTACGGCTAAAGAGAGCATTGACCAAAGGGAGCACCCCCGATGAGGATGTCCAACCTGTTCGGCATGACATTGCGGGCCGCGCCGGGCAAAACGGAGGCCGAGGGGCACCAGATGCTGCTCCGCGCCGCGTTCGTCCGCCAGCTTGGCATGGGCATCTTCTCCTTTCTGCCGCTGGGCTGGCGATCGCTGAAGAAGATCGAGAACATCATCCGCGAGGAGATGGACGCGTCCGGCGGCCTGGAAATGCTGATGCCGGTCGTCCAGCCCGCCGAGATATGGAAGGCCACCGGGCGCTACTACTCGGTCGGCCCTGAGCTTGCGCGCTTCAAGGACCGCCGCGGCCGCGACCTGGTGCTTGCGATGACCCACGAGGAGGTGGTCGCAGACCTGTGCAAGAGCGAGATCAACTCTTACCGCGACTTGCCGCGGCTCGCTTACCACATCCAGACCAAGTTCCGCGATGACCCGCGGCCGCGGGCCGGCCTCATCCGCGTTCGCGAGTTCACGATGAAGGACGCCTACAGCCTCGACATGGACGAGGCGGGTCTCGACGCCCAGTACCGGGCCCAGTACCAGGCGTACTTCAATATCTTCAACTCGGTGCGCACTGCCGGTGATCGCGGTTGGGTCGGACGTCGGCATGATGGGCGGAAGCCTCGCGCACGAGTTCATGTACCTGACTCCCATTGGCGAAGACACGCTTGTTCTTTGCGACAAGTGCGGATATTCGGCGAACCGGCAGGTCGCGGCGTTTGTCAAGCCCAAGCCGCCGCAGGAAACCGCGCTTCCGCTCGAACGGGTCGCCACGCCGGGCACCTTGACCATCGATTCGCTCGCCGCGTTCCTGCAGGTGCCAGCCAGCAAGACCGCCAAGGCGATGTTCATGGCCACCGAGCGGGAACGCCAGGACGGCTCCTTTGTGGTCGAGCCGATCGTGGCCATCATCCGCGGCGACCATCAGCTGAACGAGACCAAGCTCGCCAATGCGGTCCAGGCCACTGACCTGCGTCCGATGATGGAGGAAGAGATAGCCGAGATCGGAGCCGTGCCTGGGTACGGCTCGCCGATCGGCGTGACCGGCGCCACGGTGGTGATCGACGACCTGGTGGCATCCTCGGCGAACCTGGTCGCGGGCGCCAACGAGGAAGGCTACCACTTTCTCAACTCCAATCACGGGCGTGACTACACGGCCAACGTCGTCGCGGACATCATTGCCGCAGGTGACGGCGATGCGTGCGTCGTCTGCGGGTCGCCGCTGCGGACCACGCGCGGCGTCGAGGCCGGGAACATCTTCAAGCTCGGCAGCCGTTACTCAGCCGCGGTCGGCGCGACGTTCCTCGGGCCTGACGGACAGGAGCACCCGGTCGTCATGGGCAGCTACGGCATCGGTCTTGACCGGCTGCTCGCATGCGCGGCCGAGGAGCATCACGACCGCCGCGGCCTGTGCCTGCCGATCACCATCGCGCCCGCGCAAGTTCACCTCTGCCGCCTGGGTGCGGCCGGATCGCCGGCCGCCGATATCGCCGATCGGCTGTACGCGGAACTGCAGGCGCTCGGAGTCGAGGTGCTCTACGACGATCGGGGGGAGCGCCCGGGCGTCCAGTTCGCCGATGCCGACCTGATCGGCGTGCCGCTGCGGGTGACTGTGGGCGAGAAATCGCTCGCTCAGGGCGGGGCCGAGGTGAAGCGCCGTGACAGTGACACGGTCGAGGTGGTGCCGGTCGAGAAGGCTCCAGAACGCCTGACGGGCGAGATTCGCGCCATGTTCGAGGAGATCGCCGCCAAGGTGGTCCCGGTCGTCCTGCCCGCCGCGACATCCTGACCGAGACTCCCTCCGCGTACGCGTGGTGGCCCAGCCGATGTCTCGGCGCAGCCCGCCAGGCACCGGATTGCCGCCCGATGGTGCCTTAGCCCTCCCATAGCCCGCAGGGAGTCAGGATCGCCCCGCGGCCGGTGACACACGACGGCCCATCAGGGTGTCAGATTCGGCACACAATGGCCCATTGTGTGCCACGGCCGGTGCGCCGTATATCTGCGCCGTGCAAAGCAGGCTTCCACCGACCGCGGCCCGGCGGCGGCCTCGCGCACGCGAAAGCAACACGAGCGACGCGACCGCCAGCCCGGCGGCGATGTGCGCGTCGTTGCCGGCCTCGAACGCGACCGTCGGGCACCACGCCCACAGCCCCGCGCTCCGCGGGTCGCGGCCCAGCCTGCGCAGGCCGGCGAGGAGCGCCCCAGCCACCGCGAGCGCCGCCAGGCCGGCAGCGGCCTGCATTGGCCGCGTGCCGGCACCAGCGGGTGACGCCTCGTCGACGGCGAGAAAGTACGCTTCGGCGACCGGCGGGTAGATCGTGCGCACCCAGGGGCGGTTAAGTTTCGAGCACCCTGGTACGAGCGTTGCGCCCGCCCGGTCCGGATCTGGCGTGCCCGGCCTTACGCACCAGTGCGAGGTCGCGGGCCACAGGACAGGGTCGCGCAGCCCGCGAGTTCTGGCGCCGCTGGGACGTACCTATCGGCGTCGATGCCCGACGCCTGCACCTGTCCGTCCCAGATCTAGCGGAAGACGTCGTCCGACAGGTGCGGCGGCCCGCTGAACGCCGCTACCTCCATCGCCGCGCCACCCGCCAGGATCACTGCGGCGGCGAGACCGACCGGGATGCGCCGGGCGAGCAGCGCCCCTGCGCCGAACAACAGCCACGCTACGACAAGGGCGAGCAGATCGCTGAGGCCACCGGTGCCTGATGCCTGAGTGGACACCTGCGAACACCAACCCGGTGAGCGCAGCCGCCGCCGGCCGCACCGAGGACCCTGAATTTCAGCACACGACCAAGCTTCGCACCCAGCGTCACTGGTCCGATGGATTCCGCGACTCAACGTCACCGGACCGTAAGGACTTTCCGCAAGTCCCCGGGCGTGTGATGAGGTTACATCAGGAGCATGGGGAAGCTGCGGGCCGGGCCATTCCGCGCAGGGGCGTTCCAGCACGACCTGCATGACGAGCGGACCTCGTCTCTCGTCGGCATTGCGCTAAGCATCGCGTTCTGTATCGCGTTCTTGACCGGGCTCATCAGTCAGCTGCTGCAGCATCCGCCGTCCTGGATGCCCCTGCTGACCAGGCCAGTGTGGATCTACCGCTGCACGCAGGGCCTGCACGTAGCGGCTGGCATGGCCGCGGTGTTCCGGTGCGCGACCTGCTTGGCCTGGCCCGTATACCGCGCGAGGCAACGATCCGCGTCGTGTCGCTGGAGCGCGCCGGGGCCTACGCAGTGACCGGCATGCAGCCGCAATACTGGCTCGCGGCCAGCGTGCTCGCGCACGACGCCATCCTGGCCCCGATCGCCTTCTCGCTGTGCTGGGCCGGTGCACGGCTGCTGCCTGCCCGGACGAGACCCTGGGCAGCGGGCGCCATCTTCGCCTGCGGCGCCGCTTTCCTCGTCACGCTGCCCGCGCTTGTGCAGGCCGGCCGTGACCCCAATCCCACCGTGCTTCCGCCCGACTACGGGCGCAACATCGTCGTCGTCATTTTGCTTGTGATCGGGATCACGATTGCCGCAGCGAGCATTGCCGGGGCGGCGCGAGGCGGGTGGCGAGCCCCGGGACGCGCCCGCGTGGCGCCGCACGAGGGCACCGAACACCACGAAAACGATCCGCCGCCGGCAGCAGGGCCACCTATATGACCGGGAACCCTAAACTGACCTCCATGGATGATGCCGCCGATGTGCTGGTGATCGACGACGACCGGACGGTCGCCGAGGTCGTCGCCACCTACCTGCAGCGCGCCGGCCACCGGGTACGGCATGCCGCCGACGGCTACGAGGCGGTCGCTGCCGCCGAAGCCCGGCTGCCCGACCTGGTCGTGCTCGACCTGATGCTGCCAGGAATCGACGGCATTGAGGTACACCAGCGGATCCGGGAGCTTGGGCCCGTTCCGGTGATCATGTTGACCGCACGGGGCGAGGAGAGCGACCGGATCCTTGGCCTGGAGACTGGTGCAGACGACTACGTCACCAAGCCGTTCAGCCCGCGCGAGCTTGTCCTGCGCGCGCAGTCCGTGCTCAGCCGGGCCCGGGCCGGGCCGGGCAGGGCACGGTCGGCCGCGGCCGCCTATCGGTCCGGTGACCTGAAACTCGATGTCGCGGCCCGCCACGCGGAGCGTGCGGGCGTACCGCTCGACCTGACCGTCAGGGAGTTCGACCTGCTCGCGTTCTTCATGGCCCACCCCGGCCGGGCGTTCAGCAGGGATGAGTTGATGCGCCGGGTCTGGGACTGGCAGTACGGCGATATGTCCACCGTCACTGTGCACGTGCGGCGGCTGCGCGAGAAGATCGAGGACGATCCGGCGCGGCCCGCGCGGATCGCTACGGTGTGGGGAGTTGGATACCGTTTCGACGCGGCCGGTGGCGCCGGGTGAGTGACACCGTGGAGATCATCGGGATAGCCGCGGGTGGCGCGACTTGTGTGGGCGTCGTCGGCTTGCTCGTGCTCCGGTTACTGCGCGGCCGGTCACTGCGCGCCGCCCTATTCGCGATCGCGCTCGCCAGCGTGCTCGCGATGGCGGCGGGCATCGTCGGCGCGGCGCACGCCATGTTCATCTCGCAGGCCGACTTCGGAACCGTCCTGGTGATCTGCGTCTCGGCCGGGGTGGTCGCGCTCACCATGGCCGCGCTGCTCGGGCGCAGCGTCGCCGCCGACAGCAAGGCGCTGCGGTCGGCGCTGCGGGTGCTCGGCAGAAATCCGGACCAGACCACCAGGCGGCCGGCCGGGCCGCCAGCCGCGCCCAGGCTCGCCACGGCCGAGATGGCCGACCTCAGCCGTGAGCTCACCGCGACAAGCACGCGGCTCGCCGAGTCGCGAGACCGGGAACGAGCACTCGAGCGATCGCGCCGCGAACTTGTCGCCTGGGTTTCGCACGACCTGCGCACACCGCTGGCAGGCCTGCGTGCAATGGCCGAAGCACTAGAAGACGGGGTCGCGGCCGATCCTGCGCGCTACTACGTCCAGATGCGGCAGGCGGTGGAGCGGCTCACCGGCATGGTCGGCGACCTCTTCGAGCTTTCCAGGATCCACGCTGGGGCGCTGCGGCTGTCGCTTCAACAGGTATGGCTCGCCGACCTCGTCGATGATGCGGTGGCAGGAGCCCACCCGCTCGCCCAGGCGCGGCGGGTCAGGCTTGCCGCCGACATCTACTCTCCGCTCGCGGTACGGGCCGACGCGCGGGAAATGTCACGCGCACTGACCAACCTGGTCGTCAACGCGATCAGGCATACCCCGAGCGACGGCACCGTCTGGGTCGCGGCAGGCCAGCACGACGGTTGCGCGGTGCTCACCGTGACCGACGCCTGCGGCGGAATACCCGAGGCGCACCTGCCGCGGGTGTTCGACGTCGCCTGGCGGGGCAGCGATGCGCGCACGCCCGACCTCTACGCCGGAGCTGGCCTCGGCCTGGCGATAGTACGAGGCATCGTCGAAGCGCACTCAGGCGAGGTGGACGTGCACAACATCACCGGCGGCTGCCGGTTCGAAGTCAGATTGCCCGTTCCCGCGAGGTGAGGCAGGAAAACTCGGCGAGCCCATCCGCAAAGCTGACCCGCGGGCGCCACGAAAGCTCGCTGCGCAACCGCTGGCTCAAGGCGACAATATGGCGGACATCGCCGAGCCGGTACTCGCCGGTCACCTTCGGCTGTGGCCCGGCTATGACCCTGGAGAGTTCTGCCGCGAGTTCGCCGACCGTGCGCGGGGCGCCACCGCCGACGTTGAACGCCCGGAATGCTCCGGCTACCGGATCGGCGGCCCACCCCACGGCCGCCAGGTTGGCCCGCGCCACGTCGCGGACGTGCACAAAATCGCGGAGTTGCGCACCATCCTCGAAGACCGCGGCATGTCGCCACGGGCCAGAGCGGAACGGAAGATCGCGGCGACCCCGGCGTAGGGGGTGTCAGATGGCATCCGCGGACCGTAGACGTTGTGGTAACGCAGCGCGGCGACGGCACCGCCCGTCACACGTGCCCACGACGCGGCGAGGTGTTCCTGCATGAGCTTGGTCGCCGCGTACACGTTGCGTTGCGCGGATCCGCGGGAGCATCCTCGCTGACCACACCGGGCAGCAGGCGCACACCGCAGTCCGGGCAGCGGGGCTCGAACCGGCCCGCGTCCAGATCGGCCACCAGCCGCGGGCCCGGACGCCTGGTCCCGTGCAGCGGGCACTCGTAACGGCCCTCGCCATAGATCACCATCGAGGACGCGAGCACGAGGCGCCGTACGCCTGCTGCCGCCATCTCGGCGAGCAGCACCGCGGTACCTAGGTCATTTCTGCTCACGCACTGCGGAGCGTCGGCGAAGCCATTGCCAAGCCCGGCCATCGCCGCCTGATGGCAGACGAGGTCGACCCCCTCGCCGTTGCCACTGCTTCCGCGTCGCGAAGATCAGCACGGATGTCGCGCACATCCGCATAGATGAGGTCGTCCGAGCCGGAGGCGGCCTGGTCGGATGGGGCGGCCGCGTCGTCCGCCCCCGGCTCGTCCGCGGGTACCGAAGGCGCGAGAGCATCGAGCCCGGTCACCGCGTGACCATCTGCGGCAAAGGCGCTTACGACGTGCGAGCCGATGAAGCCCGCGGCGCCGGTCACCAATGTCCGCACGACAACTGACCATAGGCGCACGCCTGGCCCGGGCTCCAGGCTTTGCCTGTGCGCGTCATCAGACGGTAAGGATTGACACCTTGAGGGGGGCAGCCGCGCGCTGATCACCAGTCGCCAGTACGATCCGGCCGACCTCGTGGAGCGCACCGAGGGATGGTGCCTCACCGCGCAGCCGTTCGGGATCATTTTCTGCTCGCCCGCTGTGAGCGACGGTCAGCCAGCAGCGCATACCATTCAGCGGCGGCGAGCGGCTATTCACCGGGCCGGCGGCGGCCAGGGGAGGCAAACCGGTCTCATAGGCGATCACGACAAGCTGAGCGCGGTCGCGCCCGCCCAGTTTTCTCCCGCTCGTAGCTCAGATGTGATGCATTAGGGCGTGTCCTAGCCGCCCGCCGCCCACGGAGGCGCGGGCGGGCCCCCACGCAAGAAGGCAAGAAGGACCGCGTTTACCAGTTCGGGGCTCTCGATGGGCAGCAGGTGGCTGCCGGGCAGGACGGCAAGCCGACATTGCGGGAGGGCGGATACGACGGCGGCGCCGTGCTCCAGGGTGACCTCATCTCGATCACCCTGGAGTACGAGAGCGGGGACCTGCACTCCGGCCAGCGTCGCAAGGTCGATCTCCGGCTCCGCGCGGATCATGTCCATCGTCTTCTCGTACACGATGGCGAAGTGCCCTGGCCCGTCCGGCGACACCGGGTCATAGGATGCGCGCAGGAAACGCACGGCCTCCGCGTCGGGGTTGAGCAGTTGGTCCAGCATCCCCCCGCTGGCCCGGCCGGCAGAGTTGTAGTACTGGCCGATGAGCACCAGGCGGGTGGCGAGGTCCGGACGGCGCTGCGCGACGAGCAATCCAACCACCGCGCCGTCACTCCAGCCGACCAGATGCGCGGGGCGGCTCACGACCTGTTCCAAGTAGGCGATCGTGTCATCGGCCATCACCGAATAGGTCAGCGGTCCGTCGACGTCGGGAGTGTGGGCATGTCCGCGGCGCTCAGGCAGGTACACCCGGTATCCGGCGTTGACCAGGGCAGGCGCCTGCCCGTACCAGGATGAAGCGCCAGCGAAGGCGCCATGCAGGAGCACGACAGGATCGCCTTCACCGCGGACCTCATGCCACGTCTGAAGCCCGGCAACATCCACATATGGCACCTGCAGTCTCCCTTTTGCAGTCTGCTTCTCATCGCGGCCGGCGGAACTGCCCGCAGCATGTTCCGCCGGCTACATCATCACTCCGGCGTGAAAGCAGGTCAAGCGCAGACAAGCGCCAGCGCGCTCGTTGCCACTTGTGGCGCGTCGGCCGCATTAAGGGCGGCGCCGCCCGGCGGTCATCTGGGGTCGGCTACCGTCTGGCATCGACGTCCGAATGTGGCTCAGTAAGCGCGGCCAAAGATCACACGCTTGCCGTATGCTGATCGGCCATCGCATCGCACGCACGTTCCAGCCTCGACTCTGCCGTCAAGAGGAACGCACCGAGGTGTGGCGGCAGTCTCGGCTTTGATCTCGTCCTCGCATGCCGGTCCGCCGCAATGGAAAGCCTGCGCCCAACCAGTCGAAATTGCGTGCTGAAAAGCGGGCCAGGCATTAGCTACGACGGTGTTCGAGTCGCGGAAGGCAGTCGCCCGCTCAAGTAGGAAATTCTGGTAATCGTCGAGCATGGTGGAGAGCATCGACGATGCGTCGGTGAGCTGAATCGTCCTCTTACCTTCGCTGCCAAGGCGCTGAGCAATGACTGCTGTTCCTGCGTCCAGCTCGCGTGGTCCTAGCTCAAGACGCAATGGCACACCGCGTAGTTCCCAATCGTTGAATTTGAATCCCGGCGAGAGCTGTACTCGGTCATCCAAGTGAGAACGAATGCCCGCCTGCCTAAGCTCAGCAGCCAGAAGCTGCGCGGCAGCAAGCACGGGATTGAGCTGTTCGCCTCGACCGATCGGCACGATAACTACTTGATACGGGGCGAGCATTGGCGGCAGAACGAGGCCATGATCGTCACCGTGAGCCATGATGACTGCGCCAATCATCCGAGTCGACATTCCCCAGGATGTCGTGTGGCATAGCTCAAGGTGGCCTGAATCACTTGTGTATTGGATGTCGAACGCCTTGGCAAAGTTTGTCGCCAGGTAATGAGACGTCCCTGCCTGAAGCGCTTTGCCATCGCGCATCATTGCCTCTATGGTAAATGTCCGCGCCGCTCCGGCGAAACGCTCACCAGGCGTCTTCTCACCGCGGATAACAGGCAGGGCGGCGACATCGCGAGCGACTTCAGTATAGAAGCCGAGGGCAAGCATGGTCTCGTCTTGCGCGTCGGCCTCGCTTGCGTGCGCCGTGTGGCCTTCCTGCCATAGGAACTCGGTTGTTCTAAGAAACATCCGGGGCCTCAGTTCCCAGCGGACGACGTTTGCCCACTGGTTCAGAAGCAGAGGCAGGTCACGGTAAGAGGAGATCCACTTGGCCATCATCTCCCCGACGATAGTCTCGGAGGTTGGCCGGACGACAAGAGGCTCATCCAGCTCCTTCCCTCCAGCGTGCGTGACTACCGCCAATTCGGGAGCAAAGCCATCGACATGCTCAGCTTCGCGCCGGAGATAGGACTCAGGGATCAGCAGCGGGAAGTAGGCATTGTCATGACCAGTGTCCTTAATTCGCCGGTCCAGCTCGGACTGCAGCAGCTCCCAGAGGCGGTATCCGTACGGTCGGATCACCATCGTGCCCTTGACTGGTCCCCGGTCGACGAGCTGCGCCTTCGCGGCAACCTCGTTGTACCAGGCTGAAAAATCCTCGCCCTGAGGCGTCACCCCGTGTTCATCACCGCGTGCCATGTGCAGAGAATACCGGGACCTGCGCGATCACAATGAGGGCATACAGGCTGGTCGAGTTACTACTCCTTCACGTCCTTCCTCGTAGACGCAAAGTTCCCTGGTGAGCGGCCGGCGTGCAGAAGCTGCCGAGATCTTCGGAAGATGCGTCAGCAGGTGGATAGCGGCATCGTCCGGATGACAGGCTTACCATGCAGGCCTTCCTCGACCGCTGGGTGCGCCAGGCTGAAGCACAGATGGCGGGCGGGGCGTCGTGGCAGGATCACGGGCCTATCTTCGCCAGCGAGGTGGGGACGCCGATGGACCCGGATAACTTCTCGCATTACTTCTCACGGTTGTGCGAGCGGGCGGGGCGCGGCCACGGGCATCCGCATGAGCTGCGTCACTCGGGGGTCTCGCTCTCTACCAGTTTGGCGCAGGGCAAGCCGCTGCATGTGGTCTCGGAGGTGCTGGGACACGCGAGTATCGCCATCACCAAGGACTGTGCCGTTAGAACCGTCGAAGGTGACAAGCGAGCGGCGGCTGAGTCGATGAGCCGGGCTCTGTTCGGCGGCTGATTGGTTCCCAGTGTGGCTCCCAGCGGGACGAGAAAGGCCCCTTCCGGATCGGGTAAGGGGCCTCTGACGTCGGTGGGGCGGGTGGGCGGGCTAACGACAAAACCCTGCTGACCCGCGGTTACGGGATGTTTTTGAGGGGCTGTTCCCGGGTTAAGCGGGCTGATCTCCCAGCGTTTTGGGTGGTTTGGGGTAGTTCGGGTTCGGTCCCCGGACGGGGCGGGTGCGCGGCGGCGCCGTGCTGCCTGGGGTGATCTTGGCCCAGTTTTCGGCGCGCGCCATTTCTTTCAGGGAGATGGCTTGCAGTTCGGCGGCCAGGGTGCGGAGCCGCCGGGCGCCGGCGAACCAGGGGGCGTAGGCCTGGTACTGGGCCGGGGTGAGCCGCCGGGTGACGGTCTTGCCGGCCACGGTGCGGGTCCATTGGATGTAGGGGCCGTGCAGGGATGGCGGGCCGGCGGTGCAGGCGCAGCGGGGTTTGCCGCACCGGGTGCGCAGGACGGTGATGCTGCCGGGCAGGCAGAACCCGATCTGGCTGAGGGCAGCCTCGATCGCTGCCCTGGCCTGCGCCGCGCTTTCACCGTCTGGTGCTGGCATCGCCCCTCCGCGGCCCGGATCCCGCAGGTTTCTTGCGGCACGTGAGTGCCGCTGGCCGGCGTGTCTCCCGCCTGCGGTTTCTGTGAATGTATACGGTTAAAGGATACTCGTGGGGATATTGTGGCGGGAGGGCAGCGATGAGCGGCCCGGCGCTAGCAAGAGCTGGCCGCGCGGCGGGTCCGCGGCGGCAGGTGATGACCGCCGCGGTGCTGCGCGGCCTGCGGCGGTTCGCTGATACGCGGGGGATTCCGGCCAGCTGGCAGTACCTGCTGGATTATGACGTGATCGAGGCGTTTTGCGTGGCCGGGCTCGCGGGCCGGGCGCCGGCCACCCGCGGCACCTACCGGTCGGTGCTGTACCGGCTGGCCGCGCCGGTGCACGGCCCGCCGCGGCTGCGGGCGACACCGTTCGCGGGCGCGAAAGCACCGCCGCCGTACTGTGCGGGTGAGCGGGCCGAGCTGGCCGCGATCGCCTGGGCGCAGCGTGACCCGCGGACCCGGTCGTCGGCGCTGGCCATCGCGGTGTCCGGCATCGGTGCGGGATTACGGCCCGGCGAGCTGGTGGCGCTGCGCGGCAGCGACGTTATCCGCCGCGGCCGCCACGTGACGGTTCAGGTCAGCGGATCCGCCGCGCGAGTGGTGCCGGTCACCTCGCACTATGCCGGCCGGGCGGCGGAGCTGGCCCGCCGTGCGGGCAGCGGGTTTGTGTTCCGCCCCGGCCCGGCCGACCGCGGCTACAAGAATTTCGTCACCAGCTTCGCCCGCGGCCTGGTAGCCGATCCGGCCGCGCCGCGGCTGTCGGTAAGCCGGGCGCGGGCCAGCTTCATCTGCGGCCACCTCGCCGCGGGTACCCCGCTGGCCGAGCTGCTGGCCATCAGCGGGATCAGCCAGGCCGAATCGCTGGCCCGCTACGCACGCCACGTCGATGGCGCCCCGGCCAAGGCCGCTTTGCGGGCATGGGACAAGACCCGGCAGGCGCGCTGAGCATGGATATCCCCCAGCCCAGCGCGCTGCCCGGAGATGAGACCGTGGCGTTCGCCGCCGAGCTGACCGACCGTAGCGGCACGGCCCCGGTCATCGAGGCCGCGCTGGCCCATAAGACCGGCCGGCCACGTCCGCTGCCGGTGCGCGCCGTGCTCACCGCGCTTTTATGCCTGGCCCTCGATGACCGGCCGCTGTTCCTCACCGAGGCCACCCGGCTGCTGTTTCAGCAACTATCCGGCCCTTCCCGCCGGCTCCTCGGCGTTACCGGCACCGTCGCCACCAAACGCGCCTTCGAGGCCGCCTACCGCCGGGTTCGCTACTGCTTCGGCCAGATCATCAAGGTGGCGGACCCTTCGGCGCTGCCGAAAAACCGGCGCCTGACCGCCGGCGAGCTCACCGCCCGCACCAAACCCATGACCACCGGCCAGGCCACCGCTGCCCGGGACCGGCTCGAGGCCCTGGTGAATGCGCTGCTGGAAGCCAGCGTCTCCGTCCTCACCGAGGCCGAACGCGCCGCGTCCGGCGGCTGCACCGGCCTGGACGCCACCCCGGTGCCGCTGTTTTCCCGCGGCCCGTCCAAACGCACCGGGCTTCAAGCCAGCGACCCCGACGGCGGCTGGTACGTCCGCGAGGGCGACCACCGCGAACGCGAAGACGACACGGGCAAGCCACTGCGGAAACTCGCCTGGGCGCTGGAAGCCACCATCGCCACCACCGCCCGGCCGCCCGGCGCACCGCCCGCACACCCGAACCTCGCGATCGGCATGGCCATGGCCCGGCCCGGCGAAGACCCTGGCGGCACCGGCGCACGGGTGCTGGCCTCGGTCGCCGCCCGCGGGCACAAGGCCGGCTGGCTCGGCTACGACCGCGCCTACACCCAAGCACTCCCCGAACGGTTCCACCTGCCGGTCCGGGCCCTCGGCTACCGGCCCGTCATGGACTACCGGACCGGCCAGCTCGCCATCCAGGCCAACAGCCAAGGCGCTGTCTTAATAGAGGGCAGCTGGTACTGTCCCGCCCTTCCCGAGCCGCTGATCACCGCCACCGCCGGCCTGCGCGCCAAGACCATCGGGCGCGAAACCTACACCGCCCGGGTCGCCGCCCGCAGCCCCTACCAGCTCAAACACAAAGACGGCCCGGACGCCGACGGATACCAGCGGCTGTCCTGCCCCGCCCTCGGCGCCCACCCCGGGCTGATCTGCCCGCTCCGCGAAACGTCGCTGCCACCCCGCGACGGCCGGGCCAAAGTGCTGCAGCCACCCCACGACCCGCCCAGGCTCTGCCGCCAGACCGCGATCACCATCGCCCCCGACATCGGTGCCCGCTACCGCCAGGACCTGCCCTACGGCAGTCCCGCCTGGCACAAGTGCTACGCCACCCTGCGCAACACCATCGAAGGCCTCAACGGCTACGCCAAAGACCCCGCACACGAAGCCCTCGCCCAGCCAGCCCGACGCCGGGTCCGCGGCATCGCCGCCCAATCCCTGTTCACCGCCCTGCTACTGGCAGCCGCCAACATCCGCAAAATCCGCGCCTGGCGGGCACTGATCTGCGACGGCAACACCAGCAACACCACCCAGCCGGCACGCCGACGGCGCACCAGCCTCTCCGGCCACCTACCCAGCGGCTAACACCCAGCAGCTGCCAGCACCGCCACCAAAACCATCTCCAACCGCCCAGCCAAGAACGCCCCGCGCACGTCAACAGCAGCACAACCAGGCCATTCACCCCGCTGAACCCGGCAACCCAAGGGCAGCGCGCCCACTGTCAGACCCCAAGGCGATACTCAAACAAGGTCACCGTCACAGTTCTGCCGGTACGACACCGGCAGTTCTGTCGGTAACCCTGGGCGCGCTCGGAGGGATTCGAACCCCCAGCCTTCTGATCCGTAGTCAGATGCTCTATCCGTTGAGCTACGAGCGCTGGTCTTCAGTTGTCTACAATGCGATCTTGCCGACCACTTGGCTGGCGACCAACCCGCACAGCCTAGCAAGCGCTTCTTGGTTCGCTGCCCGGAACGCTGCGCTGCCGGACGTCTAAGGATAGGGCACTCCGGGCACGTGCGGCGCGCCTAGGCTGATGGGAGCGCCTGTCCGTCACCGACATGGCACCGCCCCACCCAGGACAACGCGGGCGGCCTCTTCCTGTATGCCGCGGGTGGCCGCCGCGGCCTGCCGCCGTCGCCAGCGTTCTCTTCCTGCATCCAACTCTTCTTGCATCCACCTTGGACTGCCAGCGCGCCTGGGCTGGCTGGTCGTGGGCTCGTGACGTGGCAGGGGTGCCCAAACCGTCTAGCCGTCCTTACCGGCAGGAAGTTGGAGCATGGTCGGGCCGGAATCCGCTATGGGCACTTTCGCCTTGCCCGCCTGCCCTTGTGACGTATCTGCCGACTGGGCAAGCCTAAGCGCGAGCGCTGGGCACATCTCCACCGCTTGCTGCGCCTCGCGCTGCAACCAGAACGGCACCGGGGCGTCGAGGAAGACCGGGTACCCGTTGCGGTCGACGTGGATGAGTTCAGGAACCAGCTGAGCGCAGAGCCCGTGGCCTTCGCAGCGTGTCCAGTCGACCTGGAGCCTGGCCTGATCGTGTTCCGATTCCAGCGGCAGGACGCCACGCACGGGCCGCCCGCAGGAACCGTGAAAGACATGGGCGGCGACATCGTCTGTGAACACATTGAGCGCGGAAAGAACGAACCGCGACGTGCCGTCTGGGTGGGCGCACGCGCCCCTGCCCCGCACCGCGTTAGCTGACCTGCGCGCGGTCTCGAGCGCGTCCATCCCGCCCGAGCCGTCGGCCAGCGCGGTCAGCGCACGCGCCACACCAGGCAGCCCGAGCTTGCAAGGACCACACTGCCCGGCCGATTCGCCGGCCAGATAGCTCGCTACGCGGGCGACCTCACCGAGCGGGCATGTCCCTTCACCGAGCGGCGCCACGATGCCCGCGCCGAGCACACCTCCTGCGTCGTCCATGCTCAAGCGCGACACGCCGACGTTCACCGCGACGGCAGGCGGCAGCCACATGCCGTGATAGCCGCCGACAAGGACGCCCTCCCCGATATTGGCTTCACAGAGGTCGAGGATCGCGCCGAGGGGTACACCGGCTGGCGTCTCGACAATCGCCGGCTTCCTCGCCGAACCGCTAACGGTCAGTAATATCGTGCCAGGCTCGTTCTCCGGTCCTGCCCTCCCGTAGTCTTCGGGGCCAAGGAGCGCGAGCATCGCCAGCTGGGCGAACGTCTCCGCATTCGACAGCAGCGTGGGCAGGCCGTCCACGCCGCGGCTGCTTGCCCGCGTCTTGCGCCCCGGTGGCACTGGGAGCCGGCCGTTGACCGCGTTGACGAGCGCGCCACCCTCGCCTGAGATGAACCGCTCTGGCACCTCGACAACCCGCAACTCCCGTTTCAGACCCGATTCAGAAGCGGCAGCGAGAACCGATTTCGCCGCGGGTGAGCCGCTCACGACGCCGACGACGATCTCACGCGCACGGAGCGCCCGCCCGGCGAGGAGTGCACCCCCGAGCACGAGGTGCGGCGACCGGATGAGGAGCATGGTGTCCTTGGCGCTGGCTGGCTCGCCTTCCGCGGCGTTGACGAGCACGACCGTCCTCGACTTGTCCGTGTTCGAGGACTCGGACACTGCCCTCATCTTGCGGGCGAGCGGGAAAGCGGCTCCGCCACGGCCCCTGAGGTCGACCTGCTCGGCCATGGTCATCAGTTGCCTGAGCGTTAGCCGGGGAAAAGGCCCGTGTATCTCCAGATGGGCGGCAAGGTCCAGGCGGAACATCCGGTCGAGGCCGGCGGTGAGGCGCGGCGTCCCTATCTGGACGACCTCCGTCGCTAACCGTGTCTTCATCATCTGGGGGCCCATCCGGCTTGGTCGTCGGGCGGCGCCGAATACAGCGCCTTTACCTGGTAAGGGACTGCCTCATATTCGGCCGGGGGATCCAGCTCAGGCGCGGCCTGCATCCCCTCGGCGGGAGCCTGGTACTGCGTTCCCGGCCCAGCGCCCAGCTCTGCGGGTCCCATCCCTCCGGGCTCCATCCCGCCACCCGGAGCGCGGTACGGCGGGCCCGCACCGGCGGGCATCCTGCCCGCCGGTGCGTGGTATTGATATCCGGGCAGGGTCGGCATGCTATCCGCCGGTCCTTGGCGCTGCATTCCGGGCGCCGCTTGCATCCCGTCTGCCGAAGCGTGCGCCAGAGTGTTCGGGGCAGGGTGCGCTGCAGTCCCGGGCGCAACCGCCGTCCCACCCGGCATGGGGTAGGTTCCAGGCGCCGCCGACATTCCGCCCGCAGGCGGATGGTACTGCGCGGGCGGATGGTACTGCGCGGGCGGATGGTACTGCGCGGGCGGGTAGTTCTGCGTTCCTGCCGTCACTGGCATTCCACTCGCCGGGGTGTGCGCTACGGCGCCAGGCACAACAGGCGTCCCACCCGCAGGCGTGTGGTACTGGATACCTGGGACCACCGGCATACCTCCCACCGGGGTGCGCGCCACCATCCCAGGCAGTACCGGCGTCCCAGGCGCCAACGGCATGCCATGTGCGGGCGTCACGGGCCACTGCGATGCTGCGACTGCAGGCCACGGCGCGGCCTGGCCTGCGGCGGACATGCCCGCAGGCACCCCCGCCGGCACGCCCGCGGGCACACGCGGAGAGATGCCCGCTGCGCCACGCTGACTGTGCAGAAGATACGCGTGCGCGGCGACGCTGGCCGCCGCCGGGGTGGGCAAGCCCCTGTCGTCCGGCCACGCGTGAGCGGTGGCTTGACGCGGGCGGACGGTTGCGACGCTCCGCAGAACGAGGGCGAGGCCAACCGCGAGCAGGCACGCGCCGTAGCTCCAGCTGACATAGGGCTTGGGATGACGGCCTGCCGCGAGGCCGTGGATTATCGATAGCGGCCAGGCCAGATAAGCAGAACCGTGGAGAATGCGCCAGACAAATGGACTGGACTTCGCTGCGAAACTTCTGCGCGCTATCCCGGTCGCCGCGATCAATATTATCAAGTCTGAGGCAATAGTTCCGAGGCCCACGTAGAAGGTTTTGCCGTGTGCCAAGAAGGGAACGACGGAATCGATGGCTTTCGACTTGCCTACGACTACTTCCATAGCTATATGCGTCACCAGGAACGCGACCGCGATGAATGCCATAGCGCGGTGCACCGCTTGCCCGACGATGCGGTTTCCCGCGGACATGACAATGCGATCCGTCGCAGCGAGGCCAGCGACGACCGCGCCGGTAAGCGCCACGAGCGCGAATACGCCAGAGTAGAAGGTCAGGAAACGCTGCGCCGCCTCAGCAATCCGCTCGCCGGTCCTGGTGTCGCCCGCCGCGGTCCCGGCGGCGAAGACTACGATGACGACGATCGATATAATCAGGCGAGCCGTGCTGACGTGCCTTTTCTGACGGACCTGCCGCCGGTCCCGCAATTGGCCGCTCCTCGCTGACATGCTGCCTCCCACAAAAGGGGGTGACATGACACCCGATATTTGGCCACAGCGCCAGATGCGGGCGCCAGGATCCGCGTGCCCTTATTACGAGCTGGAAGCTAGTAACAGGACAGCATCCCCTGGCCGTCAATGATGTTACCGCCGCACATTCCTGGTTCGCAACGAAACGATATAAAGGGCGTACGAAGGACGTTATTTTCCCAGGTCAGAGGCGTACATGGGGCAGAAGGGCCGGGCTGGCCGACTCACGATTCGCCGGCCGCGGGCTGCGACGCAGGCGGTGATGCCCCCCGTGGGCCCCCCCGCGGCGCCAGGCTCGGCGAGGGTGACGGTGCCTCGGTCGCGGGGCCACGCGTGGCCGCACGGTAGTTCATCAGCAACCCGCCGATTGTCACCCGGACCGCTGCTCGCTGCGCCCACACAAGCGGCGGTTTTGCCTGGGCGTGGAAAGTCCACCCGCCCAGCGTCACGCCGACGAGGTTCATCACACCTCCGGTGCCGAGCACGGCGAACGCGGCCGCACCCGGCCGCCTGTTGCTTGCCCGCTTGCTCATCCTGTTGCCGTCGCCTGTGCTCCTGGCCGCACCCTTGCCCGGCCCGGGCCCCGGGCCCGGCACGGTGCCGCCACAGGCCATAGACGTGCCGGTCATCCCTAGATAGGTGCCGGCCGCGACAAGGCTGCCGTCACCGATCCGCGTCTCGGCCCTGAGCTGGTAGTACTCGGTCGCCGATCCATCGGGATGGATCACCTCGATCAGTGCGTCACTGCCGGGTCCGCCACAGAAACGGTAGAGGCGCCCCGGGCCCGCCGCGCGAACCCGTCCGTCACCGCCGGAGAAGGCGAGCATCGACACCACGTGCCCGGTGCCGTCGCCGCTGAACGCAGCGACAAGCCGCCACGACTGGCCGGCGCGCCAAGGGAGTTCAAGGCCCGCGGCACCAGGCGCCGCGCTGCCACCAGGAGACCCCCCGGCACCACCAGGAGACGCCGCCGCACGACCAGGCGATCCGCTGCTACCCGTCGATCCACCACTTCCGGGGGACGGCTGCGCGGTACCCGGCGACAGCGAACTACCGCCAGGCGACGTTGTGGCTCCTGGCGGAGACGTGCTGCCACTGTCTCCCGGGGTGGCGGTGGGCGCACGGCTTTCCGTGGGAGCGGAGGCACCGGACGCAGGAGCCGCCTGCGCCGCGCTGAACCGCGCAAGCAGTTGCTTCTCCGCCCCGGTAACCACGGTCGCCGAGGCAAGCATGGGCACGAAACCGTGAGTTCCCGACAAGGCGATGTGCCAGCGCCTGCCGGTTGCGTGCGCCACGAACAAGGCCGTCCACGGCGGTGCGGCGCTGCCCGCAGGGACCGGGATCACGGTTGTCCCGAAAACCCACGATCGATCGGCACTGGTCCGCGTCATCTGCACAACCGGCTTGCCCATCACCTCGGTGCCGTAGTCGCGGCGCGCAGCGGATCCCTGCTGCGCGGACATCATGTGCCGTACGGCCCGGGTCAGTTCGGCCACAGGGACGGCTATCACGTTGGGGTGCGCAGACGACGGCCGCGGGCGGCCGCCCGGCCGGCTCGCGGGCGCGGAGCGTGCCGGTCCAGGCGCCGCAGTCGTGCGGATGCCATGCAACACCGACATCCCGGCGATCAGCGCCGCGATGAGGCAAATGGCGACCGCGACCGTTGCCCCGCCTGCGGAAATCCGCCCCGCGAGCGTAACGGCCCGCCGACGGCCGAAGGGAATCCGGGAGACACCACCCCGGCGGCTGCGCTGCACGATCCTCCCGACCTGACAGCAGAGGTCCCCCAGTGGTTATACCGCCCCGGCGATGCCGGGGCGTCACAAACGGTGAACTACGCCGATTCGGCCCTGAAATGCTGCAACCGGCCGGGCTGATCTGCTGCAGCCGCCGGGTTGGGAATCGGCCGTGGTGCGGCCCCGCAGGCGTCAGCCGGCCGGTGCTGCCGGGAGTTCAGCCGTCGCGTGCGCGCACAGGCTGATGGCGTAGCAGGTACCTGGGTTGACCGTCTCGTGCAGATGAGCGCGGCCTCGCACTCGCACCCGGTTCGGCCGCAGCGGCCGGTCCGCCGCACCCGCAGCCGTGATAATCCGCTCCGCCAGTTCGCCAGCGACCACGGTGACCGCCTCGCACCCCTGGCCGTGGCCACGCGACGAGCCCCGGTAGCCGGGAGGCGTGGTGACAAGCCACAACTCGCAGCCGGGACCAGCCTCCAGGCGCAGGTAAACAGGGAAGCGTGGGTCGAACCGGACCAGATGCCACCATCCGTCCGGTTCGGCTGCCACTGCCCGCACCAGGGCGGCCAGGCGACCTGCCGTCATCCGGCCGGTGGTAACGCCCAGACTCCAGAACGGCGGTGCGGATGCGGGCAGCCAGGCAAGCTGGGCGACCTCTGGAGCGGTTGAAATATCGGGATTCATCGCGGATCTTCCATGTGGCGCCTGGCCCGATGGGCTCAGGGACGGTCGTCAGGAGGAAATGGCCGTCAACGACAACACGGAAGACAGCTGCCAGAAACGCAGGCACGCGACGCGGCAGACATACCCTGCGCAGCGCCCGCAGCACGCACTGAGGTCACGGCGACGCGGGAGTGCACGGGGGTGTGCACGCCGGGGCCGGGACGCTGCGCGCTTGCTGGCATGACGGTAAGGAGACCGCAGGTAACACTCGGTTGTCAAGTCAGCCGCCCAGATGTCCGCAGCGGGGCCCGCGCGCGAGCCGGTTCATGATCCCGGAGCGTAGGGACAATTACTGAGGCTGGCCCGACCCTTATTCGCCCAACCGATACCACCTCGACCTCTATGTCGACCATCTCGGCAAGGCCGCGACGCGTTGCCTGGAACTTGCTACCGCACCGGACTTCCAGCCAGGCGGCGACCGCTGGCGGGTGCTGACCGATCCTGCCGGGCATCCCTTCTGCATCTGCGCCAAGCCACAGGCGGCGGCCGCATTCGCGTCCCGCGGCACTATGGACCGTGACCCGCTCGCTGGGTGGGCGCGCCTGGATGGCTGGCCACCTATGCTCGCGGCCGCCGCACATCCAGCCGCGGGCCTGCGCGGTTCCTGGAGGTTCAGCCGGCGAGCTCACGTTCCAGAGGGGTGCGAAAGCGCGGTGTCACCCGAACGGAACCGATCCAACCGCGCAGCCGTTCGGTCTCTTCTTCCACCGCAGAAATGGCGGCCGTGCCGGCGTCCTCGAGCAAGCGGAATACGATCTCGCCGGCCGCCCGCTGCGCCCAGCCTCCGATGACCCGGCCATCCCACCAGACCGTCGGGCCGATGTTGCCAGAGCGGTCAGTCAACGCGCTGCCGTGGCCGCCGAGGAACCATCGCCGGTCCCGCCAGCCCATCACGGTCGGGTCGAGCGCCGGGAGCAGCGCCACCCAAGGCGGTTCGCGGGGGGCCGTTTCCTCGTCCCCCCTGAGCACGAGTCCTGGCGAGCCGTCAAGGTCAACCTCGTTGACCTCGATCTGCCCGAGCGCGGCCGTCACCTGCCCGGCCGTCCACCCGGTCCACCATCGAAGATCATCGGGCGTGGCCGGGCCCGACACCGCCAGCCAGCGGCGGACCAGCTCGGCGCGGGCCGCGGCGGCGGGCGGCCGGGCCAGCCCGCCGGGCACCCACGCCTCGATGGGCAGCCATCGGTACTGGGTGGACGTCCACGAGCCGCGCGGGCGGCCGCGGACGATCCGGCCGTCCGCAGCAAGCATGAACAGCACCCAGGTTGCGACGCCCTGCATCCCGCCGAAGCTCTTGCCTTCCGCCATCATGATCCGCTGGTGCAGCCGCGGCTCGTCCGTGGCCAGCTCCGCGGCCGTCGCCTCGCCACGCGCGGCGAGCGCCCGGGCGGCCGATTCCTCGACCTCCTTGAGCCACGCTCCCGCGTCACTGGCGACGCCGCCCTGCTCGAGCAACTTCGTATACCTGCGCCGCTGCCGCACCGCGATCTCGTCCGTACACGATGCCTGCACGATGGGCATCAAGTCGGCCGCGACCACGAACATGGTCCGGCGCATGCCAAGCATGCGTATCAGCGCCCGGTCCTCATACAGTGCGCGCTCGATTGCCTCAGGGGCAGGCCGCCCCAGTGCCCGTGCCTGAATCGCGAGGAAAACCGACGCGGGGTCCGTGCCGTGCAGGCCGATCAGGTTCCTGGCGACATCCGCGGCTGTCGCGGCCCGCGCCGCTGGGGCAAGATGGTGCCGCACGGCAAGGCGTGCCTGCCGCTCCACCGCCCCGATCCGCCGCATCGCGCTCATCCATGCAGGTTCTCATCCGCCGGGGCCTCAGCCCGTATTCAGGCACCGCCGCCCCGGGGGGACGATCCCCGCGATCCCCCCAGGAACCACGGTACTGCGAGTCCCCGCGGTGGTCGGCCTCGGCGTGAGCCAGGTCAGGCAGCCATCAGCGCTCAGTGGCACGTCCGTGGCTTGTTGCGCGGGGCGGTTGAGTGCTCCGCCCTCCACCCAGGTAGGAGTGCCGCGGATCGCGTGCGCTATAGCACCTGCTATCCGCGGCGCTGATGCTGACGGACCGCTGATGCCGACCGCAAGTGACCGCCCTGTGCGAGTAGCTGCACCGCAGAGGATTAGCACCAGCCCGGGATAGTAGCGCGTGTAGGGTCTCATCCCGCGTGACATGTTGATCTTCTGTGACCTGCAGGGTGTCGGCTGTCTCACGAGTGGCCACACCGAGTTGAGTCTCAGTTTCGTGGCATTTCTTCTCCGCCTACCCTTGGCCCTCCCGCACCAGCCACGGCCTCGCGGCTGGTAGCCCGCAAGTCAGGCTCATGATCGTTCCGCCATCCACCGGTCCGTCATCTGGCCTGCTTCGGCCAGCAGCGCGTCGAGTTTCTGGCTGCCAGGGTCTTCGTCGCCGACCATGCTGCTCAGCAGGACGAACTGCGCGTGGGCTTTGGTCCCTCGTCGATGCCTGCGGGCATGGGCGTATCGCGCAGGGCGGCCAGAATCAGCTGCTCAGCAGCATCAGGGGCGACAGAGTCATCCTCGTCGTCATATCCCGTGCGGATCTGGCCCACGAACCGGATCACGTCGCTGACAGCCCATCCGCCGGGCGATAGATCACACCCCACGGTGTTCACCTGCCGCTTCCGCAGTGCCCGTTGGCATGTTGCATCGAGCGCGACCGGGGCCGCTTTCACCGGTCGGGCAGGCCGTGAAACCGCGGTGAAACCTCCCTGATCTGCTCTGCTCGCACACTCGGACAAGTCAGTACCGGATAGTCACATCGGAGGAGCCACAGACACCATGAACGGAACCACCTTGCGGCCCGCGATCACGGACACCATGAACGGAACCACCTCCCGGCCCGCGATCACGGCGACCGGACTTTGCAAGTCCTACGGCGAGCACCTCGTACTCGACGGCCTCGACCTGGATGTGCCGGAGGGCACCATCTTCGCCCTGCTCGGCCCGAACGGCGCTGGCAAGACGACCGCTGTGAACATCTTGTCGACCCTGATCGGCGCGGACGCGGGCACCGCGAGCGTCGCCGGGCATGATGTGGCCCGCGATCTCGACGGCGTGCGCGGGGCGATCGGCGTCACCGGCCAGTTCTCGGCCGTCGACGGACTGCTCACCGGCCGCGAAAACCTGATCCTGATGGCCGACCTGCACAAATTCGGCAAGAAGGCCGGGCGGCGCCGCGCCGACGATCTGCTCGCGCGGTTCGACCTGGTCGAGGCCGCAACGAAGCCAGCCTCGACCTACTCCGGAGGCATGCGCCGCCGGCTGGACCTGGCGATGACGCTGATCGGGAGCCCGTCGGTGATCTTCCTGGACGAGCCCACCACCGGCTTGGATCCCCGCAGCCGGCGCACCATGTGGGACATCATCCGCGACTTGGTCTCCGACGGCGGCACGATCTTGTTGACCACGCAGTACCTGGACGAGGCCGACGAGCTCGCCGACCGGATCGGTGTGCTGGACCACGGCCGCCTTGTCGCCGAGGGTACGTCGGCACAACTCAAGGCCCGCATCTCTGGCGGGCACATCGAGCTGACGTTCGCCAGTGCCGCCGAGCTGGACGCCGCCTCGCGGATGCTGCAGGCGATGTCCCGCGACGACGACGCCCTCACGCTCCAGCTCCCAAGCGACGGCAGCGTCCGCTCGCTGCGCGCCCTGCTCAGCCGGCTCGACGACGCCGGGATCGAGGTCGCGACCCTCTCGGTCCACACCCCCGATCTCGACGATGTCTTCTTCGCCGTGACCGGGCGTCCCGCGGACCAGAGCTTTTCCGACCAGCACAGCGACAACGAACTGGAGGCCGCCAAGTGAGCGCCCACACCTTCACCGATTCGGCGACGATGTTCCGCCGGGATCTTCGCCACACCATCCGCTACCCGGTCATGCTGGTCTCGTCGCTCGCCGTGCCGGTCATCCTGCTCCTGCTGTTCGACGGGGTCTTCGGCGGAGCGATGAAGGCTGCCGTGGCCGCCACCGCGCCCGGCGCCTCCTACATCGACTACATCGTGCCCGGCGTCATGCTGATGGCCATCGGCTACGGCTGCTCGACCACCGCGCTGGCCGTCAACCGGGACATGACCGAAGGCATCATCGCGCGCTTCAAGACCATGCGGATCGCGCGGACGTCGGTTCTGACCGGCCACGTCGTCGGCGCGGTCATCAGGACGTTGCTCGCGGTGGCGTTCACCGTGGGCGTGTCGGCCCTGCTGGGCTTCCGCGCGCACGCGGGCGCGCTCGCCTGGCTCGGGGTGCTCGGTATCGTCGCCCTGCTCACGCTCGCGCTGACCTGGCTTTCGGTCGCCATGGGCCTGGCCGCCAAAAAGCCCGAGGGCACGACGAGTTTCATTCTGCTGGTCCAGGTGCTGCCGTTCGTCAGCAGCGCGTTCGTCCCGACGGTTTCGATGGTGGCTGGCGTGCGGTGGTTCGCCCACAACGAGCCGTTCTCGCCGGTCATCGACACCATCCGCGGCCTGCTGCTCGGCCATCCCCTCGGCCACACCGGCTATGTGGCCGTCGCCTGGTGCGTGGGGCTCGCGCTGCTCGGCTTCGTCTGGGCGCGGGCGATGTTCAACCGCGATCCGTCACGGTAGTCAGGGCGGCAGCGCGCAGCGCCTCGTCATCCAGCCCGGCGTATGAGGACACCGCGTCCTCATACGCCGACTTGCCGGCGTCTTCGGCGGCGCTGCGGATCCGGCTGGCCGACAGCGTCGGCTGGAAGGCACGCGGGTATCCGATCCGTTCGGCCAGCGCGATCGACCGGACGCCCGCGGTGTCACCCCGGCCGATGTCGGCCATGCCAAGAGCCACCAGCATCACCCCACACAGCGGAATGTCCACCTGATACCTCGCCGCAGGCAGCGACCGGCGCCTCGATGCGGCCGCCGCCGGACTACGCCGGGCGGGGCGCTGGAGGGCCGGGTGCTCGAGCAGCGCGCGGAGCCGCTCCGGGATCCCATCGGCGAGCTCAGCGACGAGATCCAGCCTGTCGTGCTCGGCGTGCGCGACCACCGCCGCGGCCTGGGCTTCCAGCGTCCATGGCGCGATACCCAGCGGGTCGGTGCGGAACAACGGGTCCTCGTCCGCCATCGACGGGTCGGCGGCGCGCCGCCACATCCGCAGGCCTGCCTCAATCTCTCCGCGGGCGAGCAGAATCTCGGCGCGGAGCCCAAGCTGGTATGAAGTCTGGCGGCGCGCGCCCTCGGCGCGATTCAGCTCAGCCTGTTCGAGCCAGTACGCGGCCTCGTCGATCTCGCCGATCTGGAGGCTGGCGGTGACCATGCCCCACCGCAGGCCGATCACGTCCGGCCAGGTGCCCATCGCCTCCAACGCGGCGCGGATATGCCGGCGAGCCTGCTCCCCGCGGTCAAGACTCGAGCTGAGCTGACCGACGCGGCCGTGCGCGACGGCCAGCATCCAGGCAGTGTCCTGGCGCTCGAACGCCTGCAGCATCCGCTCGGCGGCCGCCAGCGCACGTTCGAGATCGCCCTGCTGCTCCCAGATGTAGCTGGCGAAGGCACTGGCGAGGCCGACCAGCAGCGGCTGGTCGCTCTCGCTGAGCCCAATGATCTCCGCCGGGTCGCGGCTGTTGAGGACAATCGCGAGAGCTCGGACCCAGGTGTCGGGCGGTGCGTTGGGCAACTGCCGCAGGACCACCTGCAACGGTGCAGAGCCCGGGACCTGGACGGAAAGGGTGTTCAGGAGGCACAAGGCCGCGACGGTCCTGGTCGCCTCGATGAGCTCAGGATCCTCGGGCCGGAAGTGCGCCAGGTGCCGGGCCATGTCGCCGGCCAGCGACGCCATCCGTCCATAGTCGGAAGCTAGTGTCCAGTAGCAGGCCAGCGCGGCGGCGACGGCGACCATCGTGGCCTCGTCCTTGCGGTCCAGGCTTTGGCGCAGCGCGGAGACGAGGTTGTCGAGTTCGTAGAAGATCCGCTCGACGCCGGCTTCATAACCAGGCCCGAACGCAGTGCCATAGTGCGCCAGGGCGAAGGCGCGAGCCCAGGCGAGCAAGCGCATCTCGGCCTGGCCAGCCTGGCCCGATGCGGCCAGCTCGCGGAGGCCGAACTCGCGGATCGTCTCCAGCATGCGGAACCGGGTACCGATCGCGGTTTCCTCGGCCTTGAGCAGCGACTGACCCACCAGGTGCTCCAGCACGGTGTCGTCGCCGACCAGGTGCGCGGCGGCTTCGGCGGTGAATCCCGCGGCGAAGACCGACAAGGTCCGCATCGCGTCCTGGGATTCGGCGTTGAGGAGGTGCCAGCTCCACTCGACGACGGACTGGAGCGTCCGATGGCGTTCGGGGGCATCGCGGGTGCTGCTACGCAGCAGGGCGAAGCGGTCGCCGAGGCGTTGCGCGATCTCGGCCACCGACATGACGCGTACCCGCGCCGCCGCGAGCTCGACGGCCAGCGGCAGGCCGTCCAGACGACGGCACAGTTCGGTGATGGTATCGGCTGGCAGCTTGATGTTCGGGCGGGCCGCGCTCGCACGCTGCCGGAACAGCTCGGCGGCCGTCGCCAGGTCCAATTCCGGCAGCAGATACACCGACTCGGAGGACAGCTCGAGCGGGCTACGGCTGGTCGTCAGGACACGCACATCCTTCGTTCTGGCTACCAGCCCGCCAACCAGGTCGGCCACACCGTCGATGACATGCTCGCAATTGTCCAGGACCATCAGCACCGGACCTGAGCCCAGCGCTTCGACGATGCCGCTGACGACACCTGCCGGCCCTACCGCGCGGCTGTGCGCGCTAGCGGCGACACCGAGCGCCGAGGCGACTTCCAGCGCCACATCATCGTCCGCGACGACACCGGCGAGCGGGATGAAGTGCACCAGGCGCTGCCGCGCACCGCGGCTCACGGCCGATGCCAGACGCGTCTTACCGAGCCCGCCCGGGCCGACGATCGAGGTGACGCGTGCGGTCGCCAGCAGGCCCCGCACAGCGGCGATATCGCCGTCGCGCCCCAGCAGCGGATTCGGCTCGTGCGCGACACCGTGGCGGACCGGCGGCTTCTCGCCCTTCAGCAGTTGCTGATAGCCGGCTTGCAGCGCGGGACCCGGATCGGTACCGAGTTCCTCGCGCAACGTCCGGCGATAGGCCTCGTATCGCTCCAGCGCCGCCGACGGTCCGGCAGTCGCGGCCTCGCAGCGCAGCAACTCCAGGAGTGCCTCCTCGTCCCGCGGCCACTCACTGACGACATCCAGCAGCGGCACGATCGCCTCCCCGAACCGGTCCAGCCGGGAAAGCGCCAGCGCGCGGGCACGGAAAAGCGCGCGGCGCGTGGCCTCCCGTTCGGTCCGCAGCATCGACAGCGGATCACGCAGGCCGGGATCGGCGTCCTCGGCGTCGTGCCACAGCGCCAGGCCGGCTTCGGCGTGCCACAGCGCGGCCGAGTGATCCCCGGCGCGGGCATGCTGAGCGCAGGCCGACATGCTGAGCAGGGCCGCTGAGGTATCGACCTGATCCTCAGCCAGCGCCAGCCGGTAGCCAGCCGCCGTCCGCACGATGACATCCGGCCCAAGCTGCGAGCGCAACCGGGTGACGAGGACCTGCAATGCCTTCGCCGGATCCTCCGGCTGCTCCTCCGGCCACAAGCCCTCGATCAGCCGGG
Source organism: uncultured Actinomycetota bacterium (assembly GCA_963826515.1). Lineage (GTDB taxonomy): Bacteria > Actinomycetota > Actinomycetes > Streptosporangiales > Streptosporangiaceae > DATFVJ01. Next base: position 98,311 of record CAWGXI010000014.1, on the reverse strand, counting down.
ACCTGCCGCAGCCGGTGCGCAGGTCGGTGGCCAGCAGCGCCAGCAGGCCGTACAGCCGGGCACCCCTGATCTCCCGCCCGGCGAACGCCACCGGTGCCAGCAACGTCAACTCGATCGGCACGTTACCCAGGTTAGAACCAGAACCCGCAGGGCCTGGACTACCTGCAGATCCGGGTCAAAAACACGCATCGCCGGACGACTCAGGAACTATCCAACGCCGACCTGCCGCAATGACCCCTCCCCGGCTCGTAACAGCATCCGGTCGCGGGAGGGCCGATGCCGCCGGTGCGCAGCACGCTGGCGACGTCGGCTCAACGCCGCTGGCGGTCCAGGTCTACGGCATGCTCCATCGAGCGCGACCGGGGCAGCTTTCACCGGTCGGCCAGGCCGTGAAACCGCGGTGAAACCTCCCTGATCTGCTCTGCTCGCACACTCGGACAAGTCAGTACCGGATAGTCACATCGGAGGAGCCACAGACACCATGAACCGAACCACCTCCCGGCCCGTGATCACGGGCACCATGAACGGAGAACCGGGAGCGAAGGGGGCTCCACACCCATCCACTGACCAGCGCGCTCAAGGACAAGACGTGCTTGGTCTCGGGGAGCGGGAAATGCTCGCCTGGGTGGGCGAGAACCTGACGCTGGTGCGGCGGACGGCTTCCGGGCAGCGGCCGGTGTACTGGATCCTCGGGATCGCCGCCGTGGTGGGCCTGGCCGCTCATGCCGGCGGGTTCCTGCTCAAGACCTCGGCGACGACAGAGCCTTTGTTGCTGGTGGCCGACCTGATCTACACGCTCGGCTGGGCACTGTGGACCGGTGCCGTCGTGGCGATGTTCGTCCAGATCTGGCCGGAGGCCAAAAAGTGCCAGTACAAGCAGGCCCTCGATGCCTACGAGGCGGCGGCAGGCCGTCAGGCACGAGCCGGAAGTGGCCAGGCCCCGGACCCGGCGAGCGCGGAGGACGCATGACTCAGCTCACTGTGGCCCGTTTGTGCTCGAGTGAAGCCCTAAGCTTCCGGGCCACCAAGGCTGCATCCCCTAAGAAAATAAGTGAAAGGACCTCGAACGTGTCAGCCTTCCCCCCACCGCACATCGCCGCCAACTCCCCCGGCCGCGCATCCCTGCGGGATCAGGCTGCGCGCGTCCTGCTCGTGCTCGCCGCGGCAGGCGCCCTGGTTGCGATGATCAGCGCCATCGGCACCGTCGCCGATGCCGGGCCGGCGACCAGGATGGTCGAGACATGGCGTTTGCTCGGCTTCGGCACCTTCGCCGGGCTGTTCGCGCTGCTGGCCTACCGGCCGCGGTACTACGCAGGCGTGTGGGAGCTGGCGATCGCCAACAAGCTCACCCTCGCCCTGTTCGGGCTCGCCTACGGAGCCGGAACCAAAGACGCCAGCAATGTCCTAGCCAGCGACGGAACGCTCGCACTCCTGCTCGTGGCCGCGTATGTGCTCAGCCGCGGCTGGCGCGCGTGGTCGACGCTGCGCGTCATCGACCGCCTTGGCGGCCGGATCGATGCCGATCGAGCCGATCCCGGCGGCGGCAGCTGCGGAGCAAACTTCGCACATGGTTCGCCTACGCCAGCCAACTCTGCACTCCCCGACCGGTAACCGGTCAAGACCTCCCTGATGTGAGCGGCGCGCTCGAGGACAGCCTCCTTCTCCGATTCCGTCAGCCCAGCCAGAACCACGCTCGCCGGGTCGTGCACGTCGTCTGAGCTCGGCCCCGGAAGGTCAGGGATAACACGCGCCCGCTCGCTAGCGAGTAGTCCGCGCAAACTGACACGCAGCAGGCCCCGCTGACCCCCCACGGCCCTAAGAGGGAGTTTCATCTAGGCCGCTGCCGGTAGATCCGTTGTGCAGGCTGGTGCCCGCCATGTCGGTGTTGTTTCTTTGGTGAGTCTTCTGCCCATGTTGTCGATCATGGCCCAGTGAATCTGGGTGACTGACCGGCCCGGCAGCGTCTCGAAGTCGCGGTCGAGCCGGCGGTGCAGCATGAGCCAGCCGTAGGTGCGCTCGACCGGCCAGCGCGGTGTGGCCGCGAACCCCTTGACTGCGGGGTTTTTGGCGTAGACCCGAACATCGATGCCGTGCCTGGCGGCGTCCTCGGCCACGGCCTTCTTGTACCCCTGATCCACCCAGGCCCGCGCCACCGACGGGTAGCGCGCGGCAACGTGCTGCGTCAAGGCGATACCGCCGGCGTTGTCCTGCACGCTGGCGGCAGTGACCAGCGCCACCAGGATCAGCCCGAGGGTATCGGTGGCGATGTGTCTCTTGCGGCCCACGATCTTCTTCGCGTTATCCACGCCCTGGCTGGCCGCAGGGACGTTGGTGGACGTCTTGACCGACTGCGCGTCGTAGATCGCCGTGGACGGCTCGGGCACGCGGCCGGCCCGCGTGCGGACCTTGCCGCGCAGCAGGCCATGGATCTGCTCGGTGGTGCCGTCCTTCTCCCACGCGGCGTAGTAGTAATACACGCTCTGGTAGGGCGGGAAGTCGTGCGGGAGCAGGTGCCAGGCGCACCCGGCCCGGTTGACATACAAGATCGCGTTGACGATCTCTCGCAGGTCATGGGACGGCGCGGCGCAGCCGGGCGGCGTGGCCGCGGCGCGCTGGGCGCGCCAGTCTTCAAGCAGCGGCGCGATCAGGGCCCAGCGGTCATCGGACAGGTCAGTGGCATATGGCTTGCGATCGGTCATGACCAGCGTCTATAGCGCGAGAAAACACCGAACTGTGGGACGTGCGCAGCCAAGCAACGACGTGGCGCAACAGAAACTAGAACATCCCTACATCAAACGCGCTCTAAGGACAAGCTCGTTTCCGGCGGCAGTGGTCCACATCTCAACCACCTCAAACACGTCACCGTCGTACAGGAATCTTGTCCCCACGCCAACGCGGACAGCGCCTGCGGCTTGCCCGCGAGACGCGTGGTCTCACGCAAACCGAGCTGAGCCGACGCATCGGGATGTCCCCGGCCGCGGTCTCTCAGTTTGAGAAAGCCGACGCCAAGCCGAGTGCCTCGACCGTCACCCTGCTCGCGGAGGCGCTCTCGTTCCCTGTCGGGTTCTTCACTGTCGCATCCTCGCCGTCGAGCCGACCAGACGGGGACCCAGACAGCCTCGATGGATACGGTCACTTCCGGTCGCTGCGATCAGTCACCGCCAGCCAGCGCCGCCAGGCGTTGTCCGTAACGCAGCTGGTGCGGGACCTGATCGATGCACTGTCCCCGCTATGTCCGCCTGCCAGACCCCGCCGTGCCCTGGCTCTCGGCGGACGCAGACGATTTGGCGATCGCGGAAGAACGTGCGGCCATGGTTCGGCGTGCCTGGGATGTACCGCCGGGGCCGGTGACGGACGTTATCCAGATGGCTGAAAGGCATGGCATTGTCACGGCGCGGCACCGGATATCAACGCCGACCGTATCGGCTTACAGTGTCCCGTTCCCAGAACGACCTGTTGTTATCGTTAACAGGGACGGGGTCAAGCGTGATCGTGACCGCTTCAGTGTCAGCCATGAAATCGGCCACCTGGTCATGCATAAGGCGGACAGCGGCCTTGCCTCGAAAATGACTGAAGCGCAGGCAAACCGGTTCGCTTCGGCTTTCCTGCTTCCCGCTGAGGAAATCCGTGACCAGTTGCCTTCGGGGTCCGACTGGGTGCATCTGCTGACCCTGAAGCAACGATGGCATGTGTCACTGAGGTTTTCTCAGCAAGGCTGAACCGGTCATACGGCTCATAACATGCAGGTAGACAGACACGCGGATAGAGGCGGACATCGCCGGGGAGACGCGGAGTCCCCGGTAGAAGAGGTCTCGCTCAAAGATCAGCTTCGACCGGGAGAGACTCCGCGTGATCACCTATCGTGTCAGACTCGACGTGCCCAGGGAACTTGTCCTGTTCGTTTCGCGGCTGCTGGCTCAGCACCGCCGGGAGATCGGGACCCGGAAGGGCGCCCGCAGCCTGGGCTGTTACCGTCAGGCGCTGTTCGGCCTGGCCTGGTACCGGGACAAAGCGGACATCCCGCGGCTGGGGGCCGGGTTCGGGCTGTCGCAGGCGACGTCGTACCGCTACGTAGCCGAGGTCACGAAGGTAGTAGCCGCCGAAGGGCCCGGGCTGGAGGAAGCCCTGGAACGCGCCGTAGACGAGGGAACGCCGTACGTGATCTTGGACGGCAAGATCGTCTCCTGTGACCGGTGCGGGGAGAAAACCGTCAGCCGGAAGGGCCGGGACATCGACTTGTGGTACTCGGGGAAGAAGAAGGATTTCGGCGGGAACATCCAGGGCCTGTGCTGCCCGGGCGGCCTGCCCATGTGGGTCTCTGACGTGCTGCCGGGGAATGTCCATGACCTGGCCGCGGCCCGGGAAATGGTTCTCGCGGTGCTGCGGAAGTACACGGGAAAGATGCCCGGGCTGGCCGACTGCGGGTACGAAGGCGCAGGTCACGGCGTTCTCACCCCGGTGAAGAAGCCGAAGGGCGTGAAGGAGCTTGATATTAACGCGCGCACCAGGAATATGCTGCTGAGCTCGGCACGATGCCTGGGAGAACGCGGGTTCGCGCTGCTTTCCCGGCTCTGGTGCCGTTTCCGTAATCACGCTTTGCCGTCATCGTCCCGGCAGTTCCGGGCATAGGCCGCCGCGGGTGAGGGTGGCCATGGCGATGAGGGCTGCGGCGCTGCGGAACCCGTAGGCGCGGTTGATCAGTTTGCGCAGGTGGGTGTTGGTGGCTTCGCTGCGGGCGTTGGAGACGCCGTGGTCATCCAGGGTGTTCCAGATCAGCGGCCTGAGTCTTTTCAGTGTCCTGGCGAGCTTTTCGAACTCGGGGATGCGGCACCGCTGGGCCCAGGAGATCAGCCCGGCCAGCAGTACCCGGCCGGGCCCGCCCCTGGCCGCGAACACCGCGCGGAGCTGCTCTTGCCCGTTAACCGGCCCTCGCGGCGCGACACGCCGCAGGCTCGCTGGTCCGCTGATCGGGGCGCTGACGGCGGGACAGTGAAGGCAGGCGGTGGGAGGGGGCTCTCATGCCACTGCGCGTGGATGCGGCGAAGGACGGATCTAAGCTGCGCGATGACCGGGACGGTGAGGCTGGCGGGGACGTTGATGCGGCGAACCGGTTCCTGTCGCATCTGGCTGCCCGTGCGTTCTCGCCGGCGACAGTGCGGGCCTATGCCTTCGATCTTCTGAACTTCCTGAGGTTCTGCGGGGCCCGGCGGCTGACTCTGGCGCGGGTCGGCCCTGGTGACCTGTTCTCCTATCTGGAGTGGCAGGCCCGGCCGGCGGACAGGCCGCACGGTCCGGTGGTGAGGCTGGCGGATCGCGGCCGGCCCAGCCCGGCCACGATGAACCGGCGGATCGCCGCGGTGCGCGGGCTGTTCGAGTACCTGGTGATGGCTGGTGATCTGGCCGCCAATCCGGTGCCCGCGGCCCGGCGTTCCAGCGGCCTGAGAGCGACCCGGCGCGGGATGCTCGGTCATCTGGGACCGGGCCGGCGCCGGTCCGGCGGCCAGCTGGTCCGCGCCCAGCGCCGCCTCCCGGAGTCGGTCGACCCGGCCGACGTGGCGGCTTTCCTCGCCGACCTTTCGACCTGCCGGGACCGCGCGATCTTCTTGGCGATGCTGCTCGGCGGCCTGCGCGCGGGCGAGGTGCGCGGGCTGCTGCTCGCCAACATCGACATGGGGATGCGGCGGTTGCGGGTGCTTGGCAAGGGCGGCCGGGAACGGGTGGTGCCAGTCGACGCCGCGTTCTTCGCAGAACTGTCCGCCTATCTCCGCCAGGAACGGCCGCCCGGCTGCCGCACCCCGGAATGTTTCGTCGTGCTCCGCGGGCCGACGACCGGGCAGCCGATGACCGAGGCCGGGATGCGGAGCCTGTTCCGCGCCCACCGCGAGTCCTCCGGCGCGACACGGGTCCGCCCGCACCGGCTGCGCCACACTTACGGCAGCGAGCTGGCAGCGGCCGGGATGGATCTCCTGGTGCTCCGCGACCTGATGGGACACGCCTCCCCGGAGACGACCGCCGGATACGTTCACCTGGCACCGGAGACACTCGCCGCTGAATACGCGGCCGCCCGTGCGGTGAGCACCCGGTGAGCCTCGCCCTGCGCCTCGAGCATGCACCGGTCAGCCTGCTCGGCGCATATGAGGATCACTGCCAGGCACTGGGCCTGAGCGAGAAGGCGGAGCGGATGCGGCTGGCCGCCGCTGGGCGGTTCCTCGCCGGGCACCCCGACCTGCAGGCGTGGATGGACCGGCCGCTGGCGGCACGTCTGGCTGACCTGGCCCAGGTACCGCTTGCCTGGCCGCTGATCACCTTCGCCGCGCTGTCGGGCCGGCTGCGCGCCGACTTCGACCTGCTCGCAGTCAAGCACGCCGGGCGTTCCTTCGCGCCCGCCGCCATGGCACTGTTCCCCGCCGGCATCGCGGCGCTGCGCGCCGCGGCGGCGCGCCTCAGCTGGGCCGAGCCGTGGACCGCGACGGTGCTGCGGCAGGCGCTGCCGCTGGCCGTCGCCGTTACCGGGCACGCCCCGTCCGCGCTGACGCAGGCCGACATCGACGCTGTCCGCGCCGCGGCGCGGACCAGCCCTTACTACACCGTCCAGATCCGTCACGCCTGCCTGAGCCACCTGCACAGCCTGGCCAGGCTGCTGTATGAGGCCCATATCATCGACACCCCGCCGGTTCACCGCCGCGGCGATGGCCCCGGCAACCTCCCCTCCCGGCTCGCCGTGGTCGCCGCCCCCGAGATCCGCCGGGTACTGCTCGCCTATCTGCAGGCCAGGCGGCCGGTGGTCCGGGTCTCCTCGATCCGCAACCTGGCCAGCCACCTCGCCGCGTTCGGCGAATTCCTCACTGAGCGCTACCCCGACCTGACCCGGCTCGCCGACCTGCGCCGCGAGCACATCGAGGCGTACTGCGCGTTCGTCCCGACCCGCCAGTGGCGGGGCCAGCGGGCCTGCGAACGGCGGATCGGCGCCCACTCGGTCATCGCCGAGCTGGTCGCCCTGCGCGGCTTCCTCGACGACATCACCGCATGGGGCTGGGCGGAAGCACCAGCCCGCCGGCTGATGTTCGCTGGCGACATCCCACAGCCGCCCCGCGAGCTGCCCCGGGCGCTCGCCCCGGACGCCGACGCCGCGCTGATGACCGCCGTCGCCGGCCTCGCCGACCCCTTCGCCCGGACCGGCCTGACCGTGCTGCGCGGCACCGGGCTGCGCATCGGCGAACTGCTCGACCTCGAACTCACCTGCGTCGTGAGCTACGGGGCCGCCGGAGACTGGCTGCGGGTTCCGCTGGGCAAACTCAACAGCGAGCGCAGCGTCCCGCTCGACGCGGCAACCAGCGCCACGATCGCGCAGTGGACCACGCTGCGCGGCACCCAGCGCGCCCTGCCGCACCCCAGGGACGGGCGCATGACCGACTTCCTGTTCGTCGAGCGCGGACACCGGCCCAGCTCCGCCCGCATCGAACACGGACTAGCGGACGCGGCCCGCGCCGCCGGGCTGACCGGCCCGGACGGCGACCCGCTCCACGTCACCGCCCACCAGCTCCGCCACACATACGCGACCGCCCTGGCAAACGCCGGAATGTCAATCCAGGGCCTGATGTCCCTCCTGGGCCACACAACCCCGGAAATGACCCTGCGGTATGCCACCCTCGCCTCTCCGGCCTTGCGGGATGCTTATGAGACCGCGATGGGCCGCATGCGGCCCCGGCTGCCGATCACGCCGGCCGGCAAGCCGCTCATACCCGACCGGGTCCAGTGGCTGACCTCGGAAATGCTCAAGACCCGCCTCGCTCACGGCTACTGCGCCCGCGAGATCGCCGCCGAAGCCTGCCCCTACGCCAACATCTGCGAGAACTGCGAGAACTTCATCACCGCCGAGGAGTTCGCCCCGGTCCTGCACGCCCAGCTCACCGACATCCAGGCACTGCGCGACGACGCCGCCGCCCGCGGATGGACCTCCGAGACCGCCCGCCACGACCGGGTCATCACCAGCCTGCAAGCACACGAACGCCGGCTCGGTCTCCAGCCTCCAGCCCGCACCCCTGACCCCGCCCCCGGCCCCAGGGCCGGTTAATTCATCAGGTAGGCCTTGTAGAGATGCTTGTTGTCGGCGGCGATCTGGGCCAGGGCGGTGCGCTGGGTGCCGGTCAGCTTCTCCGGTTTCTTGCGCAGCGCCCACATCCCCGAGCCCAGCGTGGCGGCCTGGTCGTCCTTTCCGGCGGCACGCAGCTCAGTGGCGAGGCGGCGGCGCAGCTCATCGAGGCCATCCCCGGCCCACTTGACGACGTGGAAGGGGTCCAGGCAGATCGCGGCCTGCGGGGCCCGCTCGCGGATCACGTCGTGGATCCATTCCGCGCCGTCCGCCGATACGCAGGTGAGCTGCTTCGCGCGTTCGGGGCCGAGGGCGGTGAAGAACGCGCGCACGGTGTCCTGGCAGCGGCCCTCGGCAGCCCACACCATCCGCCCGGTGCCGTGGTCGGTGACGGCCATCAGGTACTCGTCCTGCCGCCAGCAGATCTCATCGATCCCGATCCGCCTCAGCCCAGCCAGCCGGTCCGTCCGCCCGGCCAGGTCCGCGACCACCCGCCCCACGATCGACTGCAGGGACCGCCACGTGATCCGCAGCAGCCCGGCGGCCTTCTTTCCCGGCATCGCCGCCGCCAGCCACGCCGCGTAGTCCTCGAACGCGCACGTGTACCGGGAATCGTGCCGTGCCCACGGGACCGCCGCGACGATCACCCCGTGCCGCGGGCAGGCCACCCGCGGCGCGTCCGCCTCCAGGTAGCACGCCATGACCGCCATATCCAGGGCACGCCACCGGCGCCGGCCCTCCCCGTCATCGCGGTACGGGCGGCGGCACCCGCATAGCGGGCACCGCAGCCAGTGCCGCTTATCCGGCCGCAGCCGGATCACGAGGATCTCTGTCCCGCCCGGCCCGGCCTCCAGCACCTCGTCCCCGGGCACCACATGCCCGGCATCCAGCAGCGTCTTCCATAGCTTTGACCTGCGCACGCCGTCTCCCCGTCATCAGCGAGCTTTCTCTTGACAAGCCAGCACGCTAGCGGGAGACGGCGTGTCCCCTTTGGGCCGACACGCCAGGCGTCGCTATCAACACCCCATTACGGAAACGGCACCAGCGCCGCTTTCCCAGCGGTGGAAGACACTCCAGAACGTCACTGCGAGCCCCGGGGAGATAGGCCAGATCGCGCGTGCGGCACTCGTCTTGGTGCTATTCGAGCACAAGCGACTCACGTGAAAGTCGCTGAGAAAACTTCACTGGGCGCGCTGCTGCGCCGCGCCAGCGACCTCGGGGTGATGAGCGACCCGGTTTACACACAGGCCATGCGCACGGTAAGTGCCCGCGGCTGGCGCATCAGCGAGCCGGGTGAGCTCGGCGCTCCGGAGTCACCGAGGTGTCCTGTCGCTGGCTATCCAGAGCGCAGGGGCCGATACCGCGAGCCCGGTCGGTGAGCCGAGCAGATCGACCGGTTCTGGCGCCGCCTTGAGTCCATGACGGCTTGCGATGGACCGTTGGTTCGGCAACTGCCCAGGATGGGTGAGGACAGCCGTTGGCGGGCGTGGGAGACTGCCGTCTCTCCGAGGGAGGACCGATGGATCGGCTAGCGAAGCTGTTCGTGCTCAACAGGGCTGGGCTCAACCTGAAGAGGGGCGCTGTCGTGTTTGGCGGCATGCTGGTGCCGTTCGTGGTCCTCACCGCATTGGACCAGCAGCAGTACTTCATCCCCGCGGCGTTCGCCACGCTGTTCGCGGCGATGTGCGACCCCGGCGGGCCGCTGTCGGAGGACGCGCTGGCCTTTGCCCGCAAGCTTGCCGCCTCCAAGTACCGCTACCCCGACGACCGGATTCGGTGGTCTTGCCCAGGCCCGGGAAGGCATCGACGGCGATCTTCCGGACGGAGTCCGGCGTGGCCGAGGACGAGTCCTGGACGGTTGTCGATAGCACCGTGCTGTCGAACACCGTGCCGTGGAGGACGTTCCGCTGGTACAAGGGCCAGAGACATTACTCGGGCGTGTACTGGAGCGCGACCATGCGCGACCACGTCGTCTACGAGTCGCGCCTTGAACTGGCCCGGCTGATCTTCGCTGACTTCGACCGGTCAATGCATCGCATCCTGGCCCAGCCCTTCCTGCTGAAAGCGGAGGTCGACGGAAAGATCCGTAAGCACGTCCCGGATTACTTCCTGGTTACCGATCCCGGTCCTGTGGTCGTGGACGTCAAGCCTGAGCACCTGCTGGCCAAGCCGACCGTGGCCTACACGTTCGCATGGACCCGTCGCCTGGTGGAGGCGCGGGGCTGGCAGTACGAGGTCTGGAGCGGGGCACAGTCACCCGAACTGGAGAACCTCCGCTTCCTCGCTGGCTACCGCCGTCCATGGCTATTCGACGCGGCCTTGCTTGACGAGGTACGTGACGCGGACGTGGAGGGCCGCACGTTCGGCGAGGTAGTCCGTGGCCTGGCCGCCTGTGATCCTGCGACAGCCCGAGCTGCGGTTCTGCACCTGCTCTGGCGCGGTGAGCTGAAGACGGACCTGAGCACGCCCCTGAGCGACCGCCACGAACTTGGGAGGTCAGCGTGAGCAGCGCTGGCGTACGGGTGGGTGTCGGAACCCGGTTCCGGTACGACGGTGAGACCGTCGAGGTGATCGAGATGACGATTACCGCGACGGCAGCGCTGAAAGACCATCATGGCCGCGTGATGCGGCTGGCGGTCAAGGAACTGCTGTCCGACCGGGCTCAGGTGATCCCGGATGGCCCGGGGCCGTCCAGCGACGACGATGAAGACCTTGCGAGCGTGGTCTTGGCCCAACTGTCCCATGGGCAGCGTGACGCATTGCTCGAAAGGGCAGCCCACATTCGGGAGGTTCTCACCGGGTACCGCTCGGGGTCTCCCGAGATGGCGGAGGAAGGAGAGCCGCGACCGCAGTATGCGCCCGACCGGCCGCTCTACGAACGTTACGCCGATAAGGCGGCCGAACTGGGCGTCACTCGTCGCACCATCCAGCGCTGGGTGCAGGGCTTCCAGCGACGCGGCGAGGCGGGGCTGGTCGGCGGCGATCAGCTCTCCCACCGGTCTCACCGTTGCCAACTTGGCTGACATGGCACCGCCTCACCGGTGCCACCTGGGTCGCGACGTCAGCTACTACAGGCGACACCGTGACTACGGTCCCACAGCGGTCTGACAATTCCGGGGAAGCGCTCCGGCGTGTCTCACGAACATGTCGCATGCGACATCCGTACGACATTGATTGTGAGATTACGCCATGCGGCGTGAGACCCTACAAGTAGCGCTCTCAGCCTGGCGCCATGTCGACGAAGCGGCTGTAATGCCCCTGGAAGGCGACAGTCACCGTGGCGGTGGGCCCGTTCCTATGCTTGGCCACGATCAGGTCCGCCTCGCCAGCCCGCGGGGATTCCCGTTCGTACGCGTCCTCCCGGTGCAGCAGGATGACGACGTCGCTATCTTGCTCGATGCTGCCGGACTCGCGCAGGTCAGAAAGGAGCGGGCGCTTGTCGTTGCGCTGCTCGGGTCCGCGGTTCAGCTGTGAGATAGCGATCACGGGGACGTCGAGTTCCTTCGCGAGCAGCTTGAGTGCCCGCGACATCTCGGAAACCTCCTGCTGGCGGCTCTCGACCCGCTTCGGCGAGCTCATCAGCTGCATGTAGTCGACGATCACTATCCGCAGGTCGTGGCGCTGCTTGAGTCGGCGGCACTTGGCCCTGATCTCCATCATCGACATGTTCGGCGAGTCGTCGATGAACAGCGGGGCCTCCGCCACCTCGCCCATCCGCCGGGCCAGCCTGGACCAGTCGTCATCGCTCATCTGCCCGGTGCGCATAGTGTGCAGCGGCACCCTCGCCTCGGCTGACAGCAGCCGCATGGTGATCTCGTTGCGGCCCATCTCGAGGCTGAAGATCACAGTAGTCAGCCCGTTCCTGACCGCCGCAGCCCGCGCGATGTCCAGCGCCAGCGTGGAGTTATGGGTCGGGATCATGGCTCGGCCGGCTGAGGTAAAGATGTTCGGGATTATCGACTTGGACGCATCTGACGGGGACGCTCGGGACGTCCCGCACGGCCGTGATGTACCGCAGGCGCGTGCGCGGCGGCGCTTCGGCCGGCCGCCGGTCTTCGTGCATGATCCGCTTGCGCTCCAGCCGGAATACGTCATCTTCGGTGGTGAAGGTCATGACGTAGGCCACCGACGACTCAGCCGAACGGCCGCGCGCTGACTCTTCTGACCAACCGCACCGATAGCCCAGGCTTGTGACCAGTTCGCGAAAACTCTCCGCGAGTCGCCTGGAGGTAACGGAGAACTGGACCGATCCCGCCCCGGTCACCGCGCCGTCCATGTCAAGCAGGCCAGCAAGCAGCGCCCGGCGCTGCGCCTCCGAGCCCCGTAGATAAGGGGCCGGTATGTGTTTATTCGACAGCACTCCTAGTTCGTTCAGCGCGCCTGCAAATGAGCCGAGGCACTCTGCCGCGGAATGCCCTCCCGCAAGCCAGACACCAAGTACATACGGAGGAGTAGCGACGTCGGTGGCTGGCAGGTCCAGCGCCGCAGCGATCTGGACGGAGTGATTCAGCCGCTTGTCACCGCTGTCCAAGTGGACTGTGCCGGCGATCTGCCTAGTGGTCTTGACGGAGGCGAACATCCGCTGTTTGCGGTGTCCGTCGTGTCCGGTAGCCGCAGCGTGTGCGGACGTGCGAGAGGCGCCGGTGTCGGTCAGCCAGCCGTGCTCCGCGTCGGCGATGATGACCGTGCCGTCGTCGAACTCCACCTCGAAGCACGGCCGACCGCACATGACGTCGGTGGCGGCAAGCACACGGGTCGGTTTGCCGTCCCCTCCAAGTAGGTAATCACCGACCTGGACCTCGCCCATCGTCGTCCATCCGGCCGGAGTCGGCAGCGGCGTACCGAGTGCAAGCGCCTTCCCGACGGCCGGCCTCGCGGCGATCACGATCATCTGGCCCGGGTGCAGCCCGTTGGTGAGCGAATCCAGGTCGCCGAACCCGGTCGGCACGCCGACCATGCCGCCGCCGCGGCTGCCGATCGCCTCGATCTCGTCCAGCGTGCCGGGCATGATCTCGGAAAGCGGGAGGTAATCCTCGCTGACGCGCCGGTCGGTGACGCCGAACACCTCGGCCTGGGCACGGTCGACAAGCTCGTCCGCATCACCGTCGCCCGTATAGCCGAGTTGCACGATCCTCGTGCCCACCTCAACGAGGCGTCGCAAGATCGCGCGCTCACGGACGATCCGGGCGTAATAACCCGCGTTGGCCGCGGTCGGCACCGATGCGATCAGGGTATGCAGGTACGGCGCTCCCCCGGCGCGGCTGAGATCACCGCGCTTGGTCAACTCGGCGGCGGCGGTGACCGCATCGGCCGGCTCGCCGCGGGCATAGAGGTCAAGGATGACCTCGTGGATGATCTGGTGCGCGGGCCGGTAGTGGTCCTGGGGGCGGATCACCTCTATCACATCAGAGATAGCGTCCTTGGACAGCAGCATCCCGCCGAGCACGCACTGCTCGGCGGCCACGTCATGCGGCGGCGTCCGTTCGAACTCCCCACCGCGGGAAGCGATCTCCGCGACGCTCACGCCACCCTCCACCGCCTCCCCAACGGGCACATCTAAGCGGCAGCCGCGCTGGCCGCCGCCATGGATCCAGACCGCTATAGATCAAGCCCATATAGATCTAGCGGACAGGTCTGACAGTTTTGCGCGCAGCCGTCGGCGGGCCAAATGCTGCTGTGCACAGGCCTGTGGACGACTTGTGCAGACACGCCGCACCGGATGTGCGCAGCCTGGGGACAAGGGTGGGGAATAGCTGCGAGATCCTTCCCAGTAACCCGCTGTCACCAGCGAGAACGCCATCCACTCCCTGTGTGTAAGAAAAAGTCGCCGAGCCACATGCGCGTCCACAGATACAAATTGGTTATCCACAAGTGACCCGCCTGTGACACCGGGACACAGCATCCCAATGGGTCCAAGCCGCGCGTTGGTGTTAAGCCCGGCCCTCGACTGAGGAATGGTCCAGATCGGCTGCGGCGGCGCCCACCGGGCCGGCGTCCTGCTACGCTCCGATCTCACCGGGCTGCGCGCCGCCGCCGTGGCCGGCGCCGCGCTCGTCATGCGCACGCTTGCGCTGCAGGCCGCGCTCCTTTGTGACGACTGCGGTCGCGGCGCGGCAGGGCGACGTCGCCATCGCAGCCCACCAGATCGCGGCCAGGTGCCGGCCGCTGCTCGCATGCACCCTCGACGCGATCGCGATCGCCGGCCACGTGATCATTGGCCGCTACCTCGGTGCAGGCGACAGCGCCGCGGTGCGCGGCTGAGTGCACCGGGATGGCACGACCGTCTGCTGCACATCGAGCGGGGCGGCAGCGAGGCAAACCGTTGCTCACAGGCGGGTTAGCCCGGCCAGCGGAGAATCTGCAGCCCTCCTCCGCATTCGCCAGACGCACCACACAGCACGGCAGTAGCATTCGAACATGCGTTCGGATAACATCGGCCCAGCTGCCTCAGATCAGGTCGCGAGGCTTACCCGGGCGATCGACGACCTAGCGGCGGCTAACCCCGGATCGTTGACTGCGACGGAGCTGACCGGGCGAGTCGCGAGTGTCTGGACTCTGGTCGGTGACCTCGATCCTGAGCTCGCGCGGCGAGCCGCGGGCTACGGCTCCGCCGCACCGCCGCCCGAAACCGGGCCGCCCGAAACCGGGCCGCCCGAAACCGGGCCGCCCGAAACCGGGCCGCCCGAAACCGGCCGCCCGAACCCGCGCCGCGCAACCCGCCCTCCGCAGCCGATACGCCGTAGCAGCGGCCGCCGCCTCAGGCCCCGGTGATCTCAATGTCGAGCGTGGCGCTTACCTCGGGATGCAAACGCACGGCAACCTGGTGCGCGCCGACGGTCTTGATCGGGCTACGGACCTCGATTCGGCGCCTGTCCAGCTCCGGACCTCCGGCCGCGCGCACGGCTGCCGCGATGTCAGCTGCGGATACCGAGCCAAACAGCCGCCCGGTGTCCCCCGCCTTGGTCGCCAAGCGCACAGTCAGCCCGGCAAGCTGGCCTGCGACCTGCTTGGCGTCGTCGAGTCCACGGATCTCACGTGCCGAGCGGGCCCGCTTGATCAGGTCGATTTGCTTCTCCGCGCCACGTGTCCAGCGCATCGCCAAGCCGCGCGGGATCAGGTAATTGCGCCCGTAACCCCCCGCTACCTCGACGATGTCACCGGGCGTTCCAAGGCCGGTGACCTCGTGGGTGAGGATGAGCTTCATGGGTGTGCGACTCATCGCCAGATACCTCCTCAGCGCGCGGTGCTCGTGTACGGCAGCAGGGCCATCTCACGGGCGTTCTTGATCGCTGAGGCGACGTCCCGCTGGTGCTGCGTGCAATTACCGGTTACCCGGCGGGCCCGGATCTTGCCACGGTCGGAGATGAACTTCCGCAGCAGCCCGATGTCCTTGTAGTCGACGTAGGAGATCTTCTCCTGGCAGAAAAGGCACACCTTCTTCTTCGGCTTGCGTGCCGGTGCCTTGGCCATCGTGGTGCTCCCTCTCAAGAGCCCCGCCTGCGGCGGGGATGGTCGTTATCGGTTTCTATCGCGGGGTTCCGGCGGTCGCCCTCCGGATGAGCAGGGTGCGGGGGTTCCGGGGGTCGCCCCCCGGGTGACCATAGTGCGGGGGTTCCGGAAACCCGCCGGTGCGTAAGGTATGGCATCTTCTGACCGGGCGCCGCCGGGTCAGAAGGGCGGCTCATCGGAGAAGCTGTCGCCTCCACCCGAGCCGGTCCCGCTGGTCGCCCACGGGTCGTCCGCTGCCCCACCCGAGCCACCGGGACCCCCACCGGAGTCACGGCTTGAGCCCCCGCCTGACCCACCCGGGCCACCCGGGCCGCCACCAAAGCCGCCACCAGAACGGGCGGTCTTGGTGACCTTAGCCGACGCGTAGCGCAGCGAGGGGCCGACCTCGTCCACCGTAACCTCGTAAACGGTGCGCTTTTCACCCTCACGGGTCTCGTACGAACGCTGCCGCAACCTACCCTGGACGATCACTCGCATACCCCGCTGCAGAGTCTCCGCGACATTCTCAGCGGCCTGCCGCCAGATATCGCATGACAGGAAGAGGGGATCGCCGTCCTTCCACTCGCCGCTTGCATTGTCGCGGAACCGCGGCGTCGAGGCCACGCTGAAGCGCGCCACGGCCTGGCCGTTCGGGGTATAGCGGAGTTCCGGATCGCTAGTTAGATTGCCGACGATCGTGATCTGGGTGTCGCCTGCCATCGGCCGTGCTCCCGGTTGGTTCGGATGGTGGATGAGTGGGGTGACGCCGGACGCCAGCACGGGCGGTGTGCCCTCGGCGCCCCTGCGCCGGTGAGTCAGTGCCGCTCGGGGCGCATGACCTTCGTGCGCAGCACGCCCTCGTTGAGGTTCAACTGCCGGTCGAGTTCCCGCACGGTGTCCGGATCGGCGGTGAGGTCGATGACCGCGTATATGCCCTCGGACTTCTTGTCGATCTCGTATGCCAGGCGCCTGCGCCCCCACACGTCGACCTTCTGCACAGTGCCACCGCCAGTCTGAACGACCTTGAGGAACTGGTCGAGCGATGGCTGGACCGTACGCTCCTCAAGCCCCGGCTCAAGGATGATCATCAATTCATACTGGCGCATATGCGGCTCAAGCCTCCCCTGGACTGGCGGTCACGGTCTCTCCGTGACAGGAGGAATCCGCGCCTTTGCCCCGACGGCCTGACGCGGTCGAGCTAGTGTACCAAGGGCGCACCGATGCCAGGGCCGCTTTGCCGACGCGGCTCCTGCGGCGGGATTCCAGCGGCATGGACACGGGAACACCTGTGGTGTATATCGGCAAGAGGTACACGTGTGGAGGTGGCTCCCGTGCCTGACGACACTCAGATTCAGGACACGCCGTCGGCGTCGCACTTGACGCTCAACACCGACGGCAAGCGTCATCCGCTGATGAACGCGCTAACCGTGTTCGTCTGCATCGGCGGGATCGTCGCATTCGCTCTCGGGCTGATCGTGCAGACACACCTGGCTGCCACCGTGCTCGGCATGATCTGCTTCGCGCTCGGCATGTATGCGCAGTTCGTCTCGGCGACGAGGGGCGAGCGGATGCTCATCGTGGTGGGGATCATCGGCGGATTCGTCGGCGCTGGGCTTGGCATCGCGCACGGCGGGTTCTCGCTGTCCGCATAACCGGCCACGACCGGCATCAGCCGAATACCCGCACGCCTTCAGTGGCCCGGTCCAGCACCGAGCGCGCACTAGGCTCGAAATCGTGCTGCGCATCGGAGCTCATGTCCACCAGGCCGACCCGATCGCTGCGGCAGTTGCCCGCGGCGCGGAGGTCGTGCAGTTCTTCCTCGGCGATCCGCAGGGATACGACGCACCGGTTCTGCCGGCCGACCTAGACGAATTCCGGCGATCCGCCCGGGCGGCGGGGCTGGACCTTTTTGTGCACGCGCCCTACCTGATCAATGTCGCCACCACCAACAACCGGATCCGGATCCCCAGCCGCAAGCTGCTCACCCAATACGCCGATGCCGCCGCGTCGATCGGGGCGAAGGCACTCATTGTGCATGGCGGCCACGTGCTCGCTGCAGCCGATCCCGCGGCGGGCTTCGCCAACTGGCGGAAGGTCTTCGAGCGGGCCGAGTTCCCGCTCCCCGTCCTGATCGAGAATACGGCGGGTGGCGGCAACGCGATGGCCAGGACCCTCGAGGCGATCGCCATGCTCTGGGATGCCATCGGCGTGGCTGCTTCCGCCCGGCACGCAGGGTTCTGCCTGGACACCTGTCACGCGCACGCGGGTGGCGAGGAGCTGCAGGGAATCGTTAACAGGGTGACGGCCATCACCGGGCGCATCGACCTTGTGCATTGCAACAACAGCAGGGACGAGTTCGGGTCCGGCCGCGACAGGCACGACAACCTCGAGCGCGGCACGATCGACCCGAAGCTCATCGTCGAGGTGGTACGTGCGGCGGGAGCGCCGGTCGTCTGCGAGACACCGGATGACGATGACGGCCAGGCGGCGGATATCCGATTCCTCCGCGGCCAGCTCGGCCGCAGCTGACCAGACACGCCCCGGACGGCTGCGCGGGGCGGCCCGCCGGGCCGTCGCGCTACCCGGTTCTTGCCTGCTCGATCAGCGGGGCGGGACGGCGTGCACCGCGGCGCAGCACGAAGACGTCCGGGGCACCGGCGAGCACACCGCCCGCCGGGTCGTCCTCCCCGTCGGCACGCACCACATCGCCATCCGGGCGCAGAATGTCCCTGACGACAAGTGCGGCAAGCAGTGCCGTGGTGGCGAAACGGAGGAGGAGAGCGGTGAAGTACCAGCCCTGCCCGATCCCGTGGAATCCGGTCACCGCTGTGGACTCGCCGGGCACGGTGAGCAGATACCACCAGACAGCGAGGAAGTAGGCTACCTCCGCGATCTGCCAGAGCAGGTACGCGCCAAGCCGCGGCCTGGCCAGCACCGCGAGGGGTACCAGCCAGATCACGTACTGCGGCGACCACACCTTGTTGGTGAGCAGGAACACCGCTAGCGCGAGGAAGAACAACTGTGGCAGCCGTGGCCTGCGCGGCGCGGCGAGTGCGAGCACCGCGATCGCCACGCAGCCGATAGCGAAGGAGCAGGCGCTGAGTTCGTTCAGGGTGCTCAGGTTCACGGTGCCGAGCAGCGGCACCCGCCGGGTTTCGAAGAAGTACCAGATCGCGCCCCAGTCGGCGGGCCGTGTCCGGCTGAAACTGTAGAACGTACGCCAGCCTGCCGGAGCGGCCAGCATCACCGGCACGTTGACCGCGAGCCAGGCCAGCGCGGCCGACCCGGTCGCCACCCAGAATGCCCGCATACGTCCCGCTCGCAGGCAAAGCAGCAGCAGCGGGCCGAAGAAAACCAAGGGGTAGAACTTGGTGGCGACTGCCAGGCCAAGCAGCACCCCGGCGAGCACATTCCGCCGGGCCGCCCAGGCAGCCATGCCTGCCGCGACCAATGCCATCGCGATCAGGTCCCAGTTGATGAACGCGGACAGGATCAGGCCCGGGCTCAACGCGACGAGCAGCGCGTCACGCCGTCTGGCCGGACCGGTCGTGTAGGCAGTGGCGAGGACCCCAACGATGGCACATACGGCCAGCCCGACCACGGTGACGTCGAAGAACCGCTGACCCCGGGCGAAAGGGTCGCTGATCGAGCGAACCAGCCAGGCGGCCGCCTGCATTGCCGCGCCGATCAGGACCGGGTATTCGACTGGGTGGCCAGTGTAGGGCACCTTACCGTTGGCTAGCCGCTCGCCGAAATACAGCGGGTAGATGTCGGTGTAGCAGGCCAACTGGAACTGCCTGCCCGGGATGTTCCAGCCCCCGTTCCTGCACGGCAGCTTCTCAAGGAACGCGAGCGCTGTGCCCGCCAGCGCCGCGGCGGCAAGTACCGGCGTGGAACCAGAAACACCCCCCGTCGCACCCGCCCGGGCGCCGGCCGAGTCACCCACGCGCGCGCCCGGCCAGCCAGGCAGCGCCTCGATCACCGGCTCGCCGGCCCGGCCGTCAGGAGCGTGGGCGGGAAGAGGACCAGGGGCGTTCCGCTGATCGGGCGGATCGGCCTGCGGTGTGGCGCCGGGCTGGTCGCCGCCCGGCTCAGGTTGCCCGTCGGCGCCTGGCGCCTGCGGCCGCCGTTCGATCATCTGGCCAGCCTACGGCGATCCGGCAGGTGCCGTTACGTCACGGCACGCCCGCTAGCTAGTGGTCGTCGTCCGGGCGCCGATCCGCGCCGCCAAGGATCTGCGAGATATGCCCTAACCGCTTCCGCGCCGCGTGGCGCTCGACGTGGCAGCCTGGTTAGTGACGCCGCCCGACGTCGGAGGCCCACCGGGCGGCGTCTGGATGGGCGGGTTCGGCGCTCCCGACGTTGGCGTGGGCATGGGCGTTGCGCAGCCGGGCAGTTGCAGGCCGGGCGGGCACGGCAACGGGGTCCCGTGGTTGTGGTGCCCGCAGAAGGGACTCAGCGGGTTGCAGACAGGAGTTGTCGGCTGGGGTTGCGGCTGGGGTCGCGGCTGCGGCTGCGCAGGTGGCGTGAGCAACGGGCCGAGCAGATCCCAGCTGTCCCCGCCGAAGTTGGGCGCGGGGAAGTTCTGTGCGGGCAGTTGCGCGAACTCCTGCTCGGCGAACGAACGCCAGATCATGGACGGCCAGTCCCCGCCGTAGCCGCCGCCGGCCAACCCGCCGAGCAGGTTGAGCGACTGGTGGTTGATGTTGCCGTCTTGCTTGTTTGAGAAGATCCCGACCGAGAGGGTGTACTGCGGGATCGCGCCGATGAAGAATGCGGACTGTGCGGCGTTCGTGGTACCAGTCTTGCCGATGATCTCCCGGCCGTCTGCCATGGCCGCGTTCGTCGCGGTCCCGCCTTGCCTGACATCGAAAGAAAGGGCCCAGTCAACATCCGACGCAACGTCGGGGGTGAGCACCTCCACGTGCGTGACACTGGCTGTCCGGGTCATGCTGCCCTGGGTGATCCGCTTGATGACATGTGGCGTGATGTACTCGCCGTCGTTCGCGAGGGTGTTGAACATTGTCGCCTGCTCCTCCACGGTGAGGGAGCCCTGCCCAAGAGCGATGCCAACCTGGCCGCGCATGGATTCCAGCCCGGAGCCGTTCGGGTAGTTGCTCGTGTCGACCCCGAACTTCTGCGCTAGGTCGATGACCTTCTGCGTGCCCACCCGGTGGAGCAGATCTGTGTAGGCGGTGTTCAGCGAGGCAGCCGTCGCGACCTGCACACTTACCGGGCCCAAGCTCCCGTCTCCCTGGTCGTTCGACACGTTGAATGCCATCGGGCCAACAGACGACGGGCACGGCGCTGTCGGCGACGGCACCCTGGCGGCGTACAGCATCGGGTTGGTGTCGGCAGGCACGCAGATCGGTGAATAGCCGTCGAGCACGCTGGACTGAACGTTCATGCCCTGCGCGCGCGCCTCTGCAAGCACGTAAGGCTTGAACGAGGATCCGACCTGCTCGCGGTTCGTCAATGCCATGTCGTACTGGCATTTGATCCTGGCACAGTGGGCGGCATCGTAGCCGGGACCGCCGTACATGGCGACGATCGCGCCCGTGTTCGGCTGTTCGAGTACCGCGCCCACGTGCGCGTACCACGGCAGCGCCTTGCCGCCCTCCTGCATGAGCTTCTCGTTCTCGCGCACCGAACGGTAAAGGGCGTCCATCTTGGCCTTGTCGAACGTGGTGACGATCCGCAGTCCGCCGTTGTTGATCTGGCTGTCGGTGTAGTGGTACATGGAACGCAGCTCGTTATAGACGGCGTCCTTAATGTAGCCGTCGTAAGCGTCCGGCCCGATGCCGAGTTGCTGGTAGTCGCCGAGTTTCGGGAATTTCTGTACCGCTGCCTGCTGCGATGACAGGGTGCCCATCGCCACCATGCCGTTCAGCACGTAATGCCAGCGCGCCATCAGCGCCTGCCGCGCGCCAGGTGCGGACGTCGGGTAGTAGCCGGGTGACTGGATGATCGCGGCGAGTGTCGCGGCCTCGGCTACAGATAGCCGCGACGCGGGTACGCCGAAGTACATCTGCGACGCGGCGCCCGCGCCGTACGTGCCCTTGCCTAGGTAGATGGTGTTCAGGTATTGCGTGAGGATCCAGGACTTTGACTTCTGCCTGGCCAGCTTCATCGAGACGAAGATCTCTTTGAGCTTCCTCGACATCGTCTGCGCCGTGCCGATGTTCTGGTAGTAGTTCCTGACGAACTGCTGGGTGATCGTCGAGCCGCCCTGAACCGAGCCGCCTCTCAGGTCGGCGTACGTCGCGCGCAGGATCCCCGTCGGTGACACCCCGCCCTCGGTGTAGAAGTGCCTGTCCTCGGCTGCGAGCACGGCGTTCCTCAGCACCGAAGGTATCTGGCTGGAGGTCAGCAGTTGCCTGTCGGTGTTGCCGAACGTGTCGGCGACGGACTTGCCGTTGCTGAAGTACACGATCGAGTCCTGCTGTTGTGCCGCCTGCGCCACGGCGCTGGGGATCGGGGTCTGCGCATAGGCGATGCCGATCACGATTGCCACCAGGGCGATGCCGAGGCCGAACGCGATGCACACGATCGTGGCGATCCTCTTCCACGTCCAGGGACCACGCAGCACACGCAGGAAGAAGCCACCGCTACCTCCCTGGCCACGGCGTTTACCTGGCGGCACGGGCCCCCGCGGTGCGCCAGGTCCGCCAGCGCCGTCCGGCCGCCCAGGGCGGTCCTGCCGCCCTGGGCGGTCCTGCGCTCCCGGGCGCAAGGTGGTGGAACTCGCGGCTCGGTGACCGCCACGTGCGCCGTCCGCGGGCCGGTAGATTCCGTACGGATCATCAGGGCGATCAGGCGGATCGGCGCCATCGGGCCGGAAGCGCTCGCGCTGATATAGCTCGCGCCCGTACGGACGGCCGGGCCGCTGTGGCCGGGTGAAGTCTCTCGTACTCACGCGTCCTCGCTGGGTAGCTGGCTGCGGCGGCGGGCGAGCACGCGAGCGGGCCCCTGCCGGAGTCACCGAGGCTACAAGGTAGTCCGGTAGTCCGGTATGCCGCGCCGCGCAGCGGCCCGGCTTGGCTGCGAACCACTATCCGCGCACTTCTATCCGTACACCTGTATCCGTACACCTGCGCTATATGGACACCTGCACCATGAGGACACCTGCGCGCCCACGTCACCCGCCGGAGCGAGCACGCCTGCCACGCCGTGGGCGTGGCTCGCCGGTGCCGAGAACGTAGGACGACGCAAGGTGATTCCAGGCACAACTCTGGCAGACCTCGACGACGTACACGCGGAACTCTCCGTATTCGAGTGCCATCTCGGCGAGCTCTGGCGCTTGCTTCACCCGTCCCTCGTACTGCCCGAGTTCGTCCCCATAAACGTATGTCACGTGGGTCAGCTTCGTCTTGCGGCAGATGGGGCAGTCTGCGCTGGTGGGCTCGCCGTGAAACTTCGCTGCCCGCAGCAGGTATGGATGGGCGTCACAGACGTCGGCGACCGTCGTATGGCCGGCGAACACGGACGCGAGCGTCGCGCGCCGGGCGAGTGCGTAGTCGATTACCGATCGACGTGACCCCATGCCCGACAGAGTACGACGGATGGGCAACACCGGCCGAGCCCAGATGCTGGGCAGGCGCGGCCGTGGACCAGGCCTCGCCAGCAACGGCGGCCGACGCTATGACCGGCGGCATCGTCCCGGCAGGATCACCTGACTTGCGCGATGGGGCGGTTCAACATATCTTTGCGATGTATCGCACTGATACATCGAACTGAAGGGTTCGGAGCCGGGTTCCACAGCCACTCATCATGATGGCTGTGGCGGGCCACAAGCGGGCGGCCACGGCTTATCCCCTATCCGCAGAGGTGACCACGACGTGAGCAGCAACCGGCCGGGCGTGCTCGAGCTCGCCGTCCTCGGGCTGGTGCACGAGACGCCGATGCACGGATACGAACTGCGCAAGCGGCTCAACGCCCTGCTCGGTACCTTTCGTGCGTTCTCGTACGGGTCGCTTTACCCGTGTCTCAAACTGCTACTCGCCCAAGGCATGATCGCCGAGGAGGCTGATGAGCCGCGGGATGGCACGGGCCGCGCCCGGGCCGGGCGCCGATCAAAGATCGTCTACCGGCTCACCGCCGATGGCAAGGACCGGCTGCAGAACCTCCTCGCCGAAGCCGGTCCAGCGGCATGGGAAGACGACGGATTCGGCGTGCGCTTCGCGTTTTTCGGCCAGACTCGCGCGGATGTGCGGCTGAGGATCCTCGAAGGCAGGCGAACCAGGCTCGAGGAGCGCCTCGAGGGCGTCCGCGGAGCTCTGGCGAGGACGCGGGAACGGCTGGACAGTTACACGCTCGAGCTGCAGAGACACGGACTCGAGTCGGTAGAGCGCGAGGTTCGCTGGCTCAACGAGCTGATCGATTCCGAGCGGCGGTCTGACCCTGGCAGCGGCACACGGCCGGGCGCTGTTCACACGGAACGCAATATAACGCCGGAGCCACGCTGAGGCGCCAGGCTATGGCGGGCATGCATACCGGCACACTCGATAGTAAAGGAGCAGTCCAGATGGGTTCCGTTCGCGTGGCCATCGTGGGTGTGGGCAACTGCGCGAGTTCGCTCGCGCAGGGTGTCGAGTATTACAAGGACGCCGACGACGGCAGCCGGGTGCCAGGTCTTATGCATGTGCGCTTCGGCCCCTACCACGTGCGGGACGTGGAGTTCTCTGCCGCCTTCGACGTGGACGCGAAGAAGGTCGGGCACGACTTGTCCGAGGCAATCGTGGCAAGCGAGAACAACACCATCAAGATCTGTGACCTGCCGCCGACCGGCGTGATCGTTCAGCGCGGCCCCACCATGGATGGCCTCGGCGAGTACTACAGGGAGATCATCGCGGAGTCCGACGACGATCCGGTCGATGTGACGGCGGTCCTGAAGGAAACAGGAACAGACGTGCTTGTCTCCTACCTGCCGGTGGGCTCGGAGCAGGCTGACCGGTTCTACGCGCAGTGCGCGCTTGACGCGGGCGTGGCGTTCGTCAACGCGCTGCCCGTGTTCATCGCATCCGACCCGGAGTGGGCACGCAAGTTCACCAGGGCGGGCGTCCCGATCGTCGGCGACGACATCAAGTCGCAGGTCGGCGCTACGATCACGCACCGGGTGCTCGCGAAATTGTTCGAGGATCGGGGGGTTGAGCTGCTGCGCACCTACCAGCTCAACTTCGGCGGGAACATGGACTTCATGAACATGCTGGAGCGGAGCAGGCTCCAGTCCAAGAAGATCTCCAAAACACAGGCCGTGACCTCGCAGATCCCGCACGAGATGGAGCGCGCGGCGGTGCACATCGGACCCTCCGACCACGTGCCGTGGCTAGATGACCGCAAGATGGCGTATGTCAGGCTGGAGGGCAAGGCGTTCGGCGACGTGCCGTTGAACCTGGAGTACAAGCTCGAAGTCTGGGACTCGCCGAACTCGGCCGGCGTGATCATCGACGCGGTACGCGCGGCGAAAATAGCTAAGGATCGTGGGATCGGCGGGCCCCTTCTCTCCGCCTCGTCCTACTTCATGAAGTCGCCGCCCGAGCAGTACGGCGACGATGTCGCACGCGATCTGGTGGAGAAGTTCATCCGCGGCGAGGTGGATCGCTGAAGATCCTTAACGGCTAGGGCGTCCCGTGGATCTTGGTGGATGCTGGCGGTGTTCGAGGCAGCGATCGGCACGGCCCTGCTTGTTCTCGAGGAGCCGATGGTGGACCTATCGGCAACGACGACAGTGCCGTCCACGACGCACGTCGTCGTCTGGGCGCCGGTCCGCAACGCCAAAGATCCATTACTACGCCCTAACGCTGGCGGCACAATTGCGCCTGGTGACACAATTCCGGTGCGCCGTAGGCTGATCGGGTGGCCTACGTCGCGGACCTGCGGACTATTCTCGCTGAGCGCGGTTTCCGGCGGCTTTTCGCGACCAGGCTGATCTCGCAGACCGGGGACGGCGTTTTCAACGCCGGTTTCGCGGCATACGCGTTCTTCTCCGCGGCGAGCTTCCCCAACCCGGCCGCTGCGGCGGAGGCGTTCGCCGTCCTTTACCTGCCGTACTCGTTGATCGGGCCGTTTGCTGGGGTCTTCATCGATCGCTGGTCCAGGCGCCAGATCCTGGTCTGGTCCGCGCTGATCCGGGCTGCGCTCGTCGTTGTCACCGCGCTCCTGGTCGCCTCGGGCGGCCTCGGCTTCCCGCTCTATATCAGCGCCCTCGCCGTGCTCGGCGTCAACAGGTTCTTCCTCTCCGCGCTCTCCGCGGGGCTGCCGCATGTCGTCGCGCAGGACAAGCTCGTGATGGCGAACGCGGTGGCACCGACCACTGGCACGATCGTAGGTTTCATCGGCGGAATCGCCGGGCTCGGCGTCCACCTGGCGACCGGAGGCGGCCGCGCGGGCTCGGCGGCGACCCTGCTTGTCGGCGGCGCCTGTTACCTGCTCGCCGGGTTGGCCGCCGCGAGCATGCGGCGTGACCTGCTCGGACCGCAAAGTGATACCGTTGCCCTTCGCGTTCAGCGGATGTCCAAGGAGCTTGGCGCGGTAGTGCGCGGCTTGGCCGCCGGGGCGCGCCATCTGTGGGAACGCCGGCCCGCTGCCTACGCGCTCGGCGCGATCGGCAGCTTCAGGTTCCTTTACGGAATCTTGTTCGTCATGACGATCCTCCTGTACAGGAACTATTTCTACCCGTCCGGCAACGGCAACGCCGCGCTCGGTCACCTGACTCTTGTGGTGATCACATCGGCCCTCGGCTATTTTGCGGCAGCCCTTATCACGCCATCGGTGACCGGCCGGATTGCAAAGACAACCTGGATAACAATCTTGCTCGCCACTGGTGGGGTCCTCGAGGGACTGCTCGGTTCGACCTTCCGCCAGATCCCCTTCCTCGTCGCCGGCTTCGCGCTCGGGGTGGTCGCTCAGGGGGTCAAGATCTGCGTGGACACGACTGTTCAGGAGTACGTGGCCGACGCTTATCTCGGGCGCGTTTTCTCGCTCTATGACATGCTTTTCAACGCGGCCCTCGTGCTCGGGGCCGCGATCAGTGCGCCCTTCATGCCAGTGGATGGCAAGTCTTACCCGCTCATCGCTGTGGTGGCGATAGGCTACCTGCTCGCCGCGGCCGGTTACGCGATGCTTACCCGCGGTCAGGCCCGTTCCGCCCAGCAGCCGAGCAAGCCCACGCCCGCCCGCAGGTGACGTAAACGTCCGCTATCGCAGGCTCGCGCACCGAACTGGCGGCGAGGTCGTGCAGCAGAGCCGTCCAGGATAGCTAGCCTGGATCGGCGCCCGGCGATGCGATGCCTCGCTCGCGAGCCCAGTGGAGCAGTTCGGCCTCGGCACGCTGCGGCCCCAGCGGGCCGTGTTCGATCCGCAGGTCGAGCAGGAACCGGTAAGCCTCGCCGACGACCGGCCCAGATGGCATGCCGAGGATCCGCATGATCTCGTTGCCGTCAAGGTCGGGCCGGATCCTGGCAATCTCCTCTTCCTTCGCGAGCCTTGCGATGCGCCCCTCGAGTGCGCGGTACGCGCTGGCGAGCCTGGCCGCCCTCGCTTTGTTCCGCGTGGTGCAGTCGGCACGGGTGAGTACATGCAGCCGGGTGAGCAGTGGGCCCGCATCCCTGACATACCTGCGGACCGCAGAGTCCGTCCACTCGCCAGTGCCATACCCGTGGAACCGCAAGTGCAGCTCGACCAGGCGGGCCACGTCGTCCACGACAGCTTTGGGGAAGCGCAGCTCACGGAGCCGGGACTTGGCCATCGCGGCACCTACGACCTCGTGGTGATGGAAGGCCACCCGGCCACCGGGCAGCAGCGTGCGGGTCTTCGGCTTGCCGATGTCGTGCAGCAGTGCCGCGAGCCGCACGACCAGATCGCCGGCCAGGCCGTACTGCTCCTCTAGCTCTGTCGCCTGGGTTAGCACGGTCAGCGAGTGCTCGTAGACATCCTTGTGCCTGTGGTGCTCATCGGTTTCCAGCTTGAGCTTGGGCACCTCCGGCAGGATGTATGCCGCCAGCCCGGTTTCCACGAGGAGCTCGATCCCCGCCCGCGGATCGGGCGCGACTATGAGTTTGGCCAGCTCAGCCCGGATCCGCTCGGCGGAAACCTTACCCAGCCGAGGGCTGACCCGCTCGGCCATCGCGGCCATCGCCTCGCGGGCCTCGGGTGCCACGGAGAATCCGAGTTGCGCAGCGAACCTCGCCGCGCGAAGCATCCGGAGCGGATCGTCGCCAAATGAGCTCTCCGGGCTTGAGGGCGTGCGTAGCACGCCTTCCTTCAGGTCACGAAGGCCACCGAACGGGTCCACGAGATCGTGGGATCCTGCGGCGGGAAGCCGCACCGCCATCGCGTTGATCGTGAAATCGCGCCGGGCCAGGTCGGCCTCGAGTGAGGTTCCGTACTGCACGGTCGGCTTGCGGGACCTGGGGCCGTAACGATCGCTACGGTAAGTCGTGATCTCAAGCGTTCGGCCGCCCTTGCGCAGGCCCACGGTGCCGAACTCGATCCCGATCGGCCATGCAGCGTCGGCCCAGCCTGCGGCGATCTCCATCACCCGCTCTGGTGGGGCATCGGTGGTCATGTCCAGATCCTCGGACTGCCTGGCCAGGAACACGTCCCGCACCGAGCCACCGACAAGGGCAAGTTCGTGTCCGTGGGCCGCGAACAGGCGGCCAAGGTCATCAGCGGCCGGAGCGACCTTGCGGAGCAGCGCGCCTACCGCGCGGCGCTGCTGATCGGTCAGGGGCATGTCTTTCGGCACGGGAATCGAGGGTAGATGCTCGTGAAGCTTAATGTCCGGCGGCGTTAAGATCTCCCCTCCGCCGCACTGCCGCCGGGGCTCGTTCCGGGTTAGCCTAGTCGGGGGCTGTAGTTGGAGGTCCGCGGCCCGTAGCCGGGGCGCGAGCCGGAGAGCTGGTGCTAGACGGATGATGGATGCGCTGACCCTGCACCGCATGCTTGTCGAGTCAGGAACGCGGCATGAGATCGTCCACCTCCCTCGCCCAATATCGTCGGCGGACCAGTTACCTGAGGTCCTGAGGCTGCCCAAGAGCCGCTGCCTCGCGGTGCGGATGTACGACGCAGGCGGCGTCCTCACCGCGGTCATCGTGCACGCGGGCAGCACGCCGTCGGCTCGTGCCTTGCGCGAAGTGACGGGTACCCGCCAGGTCCTTCCGGTGCCGGACGACTGGGTCAATCTGGCCACGGGCTACGCCGCCGAGCTTGTCGCGCCGCTCGCCCTGCCCGACAGCGTCGAGGTGTACGCGGATGAGGACGTGGTCTGCGGCATTGACGGCGACCCCGTCGTCTACACCCCGACCGGTGAGTCATGCACCGCACTCGGCGTCCGGCTCCTTGACCTGTTCACGCTGCGGGACGTCAAGCCGGCCGCGCTCACCGACCCGGCGCCGCCACCCGGGCACGCACCGCGCGGCCCACGCCGGAAAAGACCGGAAGGCAAGTGAGGTCCATCCTCGCCAGGCATGACGTGCTCTTGCGCGACCGAGTGCTCACGTAACAGGCAATAGCATCAAGACGTGCCCCGTGATCGCGTCACCCGCCGGCTGCGGAAGCTGCGGAGCGTGGCCGAGACTTCCGCCGGCGGCCTCGTCGTCGACCTGGCGGCGGACCCACCCCGCGCTGCTCTGATCGGCCGCCTGGACCGCGCGGGCACTCTTCTGTGGTCGCTCCCCAAGGGGCACGTGGAAGGTGGCGAGACGATCGAGGGTGCAGCGATCCGCGAGGTGGCGGAGGAGACGGGGATCACCGGCCGCGTACTCGCCGATCTCGGCACCATCGACTTCTGGTTCATCGCGGGCAGGCGCCGCGTGCACAAGACGGTGCACCATTTCCTGCTTATCGCCGAGAGCGGCAAGCTCTCGAACGCGGATCCGGAGGTTGACGAGGTGGCGTGGGTGCCGCTGAGCGAGGTCACCGGCGTCCTCGCCTACGAAGACGAGCGGGGGGTCGCGGCCAAGGTCCCTCCCCTGCTCGCGGAGCGGACGTGAACCGCCGGCCGCTCAGGAGGACCCGCCTGTTGGCCGCGGCGCTGGCCGCGTCGGCCATTTTCGCCATAGCCACACTTGCCGGATTGGCGCCGCCGGGCGCGGCGGCCACCCTTGACACGCGTCGTGGCGGCGCCTCCACGGGCACCAGCCAGTCCCCCGCGATCATCATCGACTCGATCACTCCTGCGGTCGCAGGTCCAGGCGCAACCGTGACAGTGTCGGGGCAATTCCAGCCAGGCCCGAGCACGCCGCTTCAGGATCTTGTCGTGCAACTGTGGACCTCCGGCTCGCAGTTCACCGAGCGTTCACAGCTCGCCGACTTCGCCGCGGGGTCATACCAGCCCGCTTACGGGCCGGTCGCCTCCGCCGCGCTGCCCGGAGGCATCAACCCTGGGCAGACGGTGCACTGGCGCGAATCCTTCAAGGTGGACCAGGTGGGCATGCATGGACCGGGCATCAACGTCTACCCGATCGCCGCCGCGGTAAAGGATCTCTCCGCCGGTACGCAGGTCGCCGTCGAGCGCACCTTTCTGCCGTTCTGGCCGGGCAAGACGACGGGGGGCCAGCCCGTACGGATCGCCTGGGTCTGGCCACTGATCGATCAGCCGCAGCGGGGCATCTGCCCGGGCATGCTCGACAACAGCCTGGCAGCCAGCCTCGGCGGCGGCAGGCTCGCCGGGCTGCTTGACGTCGGCCGCGACTTCGCGAGCCGCGCCAAGCTGACCTGGGCGGTCGATCCAGCGTTGCTCGACGATGCGGGCACGATGACACACAGCTACCATATCCTCACGGGGCCGGACTGCTGGCAGGTGAAAACCCGGCAGGCAAGCAGCGCCGCGCGTAGCTGGCTCGCGACCCTGCACGCGGTCACCGGCGGCCCGCATGTGTTCGCCACCCCCTACGCCGACCCGGATGTGGCCGCATTGACCCACCGGGGACTGGATGCCGATCTCGGCACCGCGTTCAGTGCTGGCGCGAAGATCGCGGCCACATACCTTAACCGGCCGAACACGACGATCGCCTGGCCCCCTGACGGGATCGCCGACGCCGGTGTGGTCGACAACCTGGTCGCGCAGGACGACCCGGTCCACGGCGGCTCGCCCGGGTCAGGCATCCAGACGGTGGTGCTCGACAGCACGATGATGCCGCCGACTAATCCATCGCTGTACTACACGCCTGATGCGGTTGCTGAGGTGCACACAGGCATCGGCAAGACCGTCCGCGTCCTGCTCGCCGATCACGACCTCAGCACGGTGCTAGCTGGCATCCCAGCCACGACCATCCCAGCCACGACGAGCCCAGCCACGACGAGCCCAGCCAGGGCCAGCCCAGCCACGGCCAGCCCCGCCACGGCCAGCCCTGCCGCTACCAGCCAAGGCACCGACACGGCCACCGCCACATCACAGCGTTTCCTCGCCGAGACCGCGATGATCGCCGCCCAGGCGCCGAATCTCCGGCGAACGGTCGTGGTGACCCCGCCAGGGCGCTGGAGTCCCGGTACCGCGCTGGCTTCGAGGCTGCTCAGTGACACCGTTTCCGCGCCATGGCTGCGTCCGGCTTACCTGGACAGCCTGGCACCGGTCCCAACACCACAGGGTATTCCCGCGCCCGGCCGCGCCTCCCTGCCGTCGAACCGGGTGGGTGGCGGCCTAACCGCGCGATACCTGCAACGCGTGCAGGATCTCAGCGCGAATGCGCAACTCATCGAAAGCATCCGGACCCGCCCAACCGGTTCCTACCGGTTCGCCATAGCCCGGCTGGAGTCCTCGGCTTGGCGCGGCAGCGGGAAGCCGCAAGGACTTGACCTGCTCGCTCAGGCCGACGCCTATATTGACGGCCAAGAGCATATGGTCGCGATCATCCCATCAAGCGAGGTCACGCTCGGCGGTTCCCGCGGCTCGGTCCCGGTGTCGATAGGCAACAAGATGCCGGTGGCCATCCAGCTGCGGCTCCAGGCCACCGTTCCGGCTACTCGCGGGTTGACGGCTTCCGTGCGTCTCACCATCCGACCCAAGCAGGCACAGCTCGTCACCATCGGACCGGGCCAGAAGCAAACGGTAAGACTGCAGGTCCACGCGTATTCGGCGGGCGTGACCACGATTCGCCTTCGCCTACTTACCCCGCAGGGCGTGCCATTTCCTGGCAGCGACAGGACGCTGAAGGTGCGTGCGACCGCCTTTGGCACGCTGGCCTTGGTAATCGTCGTGGTAGCGCTCGTTGTGCTCGTCATCACCTTTGTGGCGAGGGTGCTGCGCAGGGGGCTACGTGAGGGAAGACCCGGTAGCGTCGTGGCCGAAGGCAACGGAACGGACGACGACGGATCCGCGGAGGCGCCGGATGAACTCGCCGATGCGCGAGGCAGGGCCCAGCCAGACGCAGGGCAGTAGGTTCCGCGAGGACCCTCGCCCGCGTCGGCGGCCGCCGGCTGGCCCAGCTAACGGCCCTGCGAACAGGCCTCCCGGCGGCCCGGTGAGTCAGCCGCCGGGAGGATCGGCCAGCCCGCCAGGCGGAACCGAGGGCCTGGTTCGCGCCAGCGGCGTGATGGCGGCGGGGACGCTCGCCTCCAGGATTACCGGATTCATCCGGACCGCGGTGATCGCTTACGCGCTGGGCACCGCTATGGTTGCCGATGCCTACAACAACGCGAATACGTTCCCTAACGCCGTCTTCGACCTGCTCCTCGGCGGCATCCTCACCAGCGTGTTCGTGCCACTGCTGGTCAATGCGGCGAAACGGGATGCCGACGGTGGCCGCGCGTACGACCAGCGGATGTTCACCCTGGTGACGATCGCGCTCGCGGTGATCACATTCATCGCGACCCTGGGTGCGCCGGTGCTGGTCACGATCTACGCGTCCGCCGTGCACGGCCCGGAACGCGCCCTGATGGTGACGCTGGCGAGGTTCTTCATTCCGCAGGTCTTCTTCTACGGGATCAGCGCGCTGGCTGGCGCCATCCTCAACGCCCGCGGTCGTTTCGCCGCGCCGATGTGGACGCCTGTCGTGAACAACGTCGTGGTGATTTTCATCATGGCGATCTACATGATCACCGCGGGTTCGGGCGTCTCCGTGTCGACCATCACACCTGGCGAGGTCCGGCTGCTAGGCATCGGCACCACACTCGGGATCGTCGCGCAGGCCGCAGCCATGATCCCGGCACTGCGGCGGGTGGGTTTCCGCTGGCGTCCGCAGCTTGGCCTGAGCCGCGACGAGGTGGCCGAGATTGTCCGGATGGCCGGCTGGATGTTCGGATACATCATCACGACGCAGATCGGGCTGATAGTTACCCAGAACCTCGCCAACGACGCCGCAGTGCGTGCGGAGGCAGCAAAGGTCGGGTACGGCGCCGGCTTCAGTGCCTATCAATACGCGTGGCTGCTTTTCCAGCTGCCCTACGCGATTATCGGCATCTCGGTGATCACGGCGCTGCTGCCACGGATGAGCGCCCATGCGGCGGACGCCAGATATCTGCTTGTCAGGCAGGACTTCTCGGCCGGCGTGCGGCTGGCGTCGGTGATAACGGTTCCGGCCGCTGTGGTGCTCGCGGTGCTCGCGCCGCCACTGGCTATCCTTCTCCTCGGGCATGGCAACACAACGGTCGCCGACGCCACCTTCGTCGGCGAGGTGTTCGCAGTATTCTCTATCGGTCTCGTGCCCTACATGCTGTTCCAACTGTTGCTGCGGGTTTTCTACGCGATGCATGACAGCAGGACCACGGCCTTCATCGGCCTCGCCGTGATGGCCGTGAACATCGCGGTGAACGTCGCCGCATGGGCAGTGCTGCCGGCGGGCCAGATCACGGCCGGTCTGGCCGCAGGTTTCGGTATCGCGAACGTGGCCGGGACCGCGATCGCCTGGTGCATTCTCAGGCGGCGCACCGGCGGGCTCGACGGGAAGCGGATCGCATGGACACTGGTCAGGACGCTGCTGGCCTCGCTGCCCGCCGTGATCTTCGCGGTAGCGATGACAATGACTGTTGGGGTGATATTTCACCCCGGCCCAGCGAACGGGTTCCTTACCGCGGTCCTTGGCGGCGGTGGTGCGTTGCTGATGTACCTGCTCTTCGCACGGGCACTCGGCGTCAGCGAACTGGCCGATCTGACCGGCACTGTCACCGCACGGCTCCGCGGCGGCCGCCACCTGCCAGGATGAGAAGAGGTGCGTTCTCGCGTATAACTGTTTGCGCGCGCGGCCCGTCGGCAGCCCCGCCAAACGGGCGGCGCGTCTTAGCATGGTTGCAGCACGATATTGGTCTCCGACGCCCCCGGCGATCGTCTCAGGGGCAGGGAAGGAGGGTCGAGGGCCTAGGCCGCTCTTGACGGCATCTGCATGAGCACGTTCATATCCGAGCCGGGAACCCGCCTTGCCGGCCGCTACAGGCTAGAGGACAGGGTCAGCGATACGGCTGGCTCGACTCTGTGGAAGGCCATCGACGAGACGCTTGCGCGGCCGGTGGCCGTGTTGACGTTCGCGCCAGGCTTCCCGCGAGTTCAGCATGTGGTGACCGCCGCGCGTGCCGCGAGCAGGATGACGGACTCACGGCTGGCGCAGGTCTTTGACGTCGAGGATGTCGGCGACCGGGCGTACGTGGTACTTGAGTGGGTGAGCGGCGAGGCGCTCGATGATCTTCTCGCGTCAGGGCCATTGGAGCCCGCACGCGCCGCCGCGCTCATCGGCGAGGCCGCGCAGGCGCTCGCGGCTGCGCATGCAACCGGTCTGGCTCACCTGTGCCTCACCCCCCGTTCGCTGCGCTGGACTCCTGGCGGCGGTATCAAGATCACGGGCCTCGGCGTCGAGGCGGCCATGTACGGCGCGCACCCGGAGAACCCGTCAATCGCAGACACCCAAGGACTCGGCCGTCTGCTCTATGCCGCGCTCACCGCACACTGGCCGGGCGAGGACAGCGTGTACCTGCCGCCCGCGCCGTACGTCGACGGCGAACTCTGCACGCCGCGACAGGTTCGGGCGGGCGTGCCCGCCCGAATCGACGCTGTGTGCACCCTCGCGATCTCCGGCCGTCCAGGGCGGGGGCGGGCGGCCCTCACCAGCCCTGCGGCACTCGCGGATGAGCTTTCCCACGTCGCGCCTGCGGCACCGCTGACCCCGCCACCGCTACCTATCCACTCCCCCACGGGCCGCGGGGGGTCGGGCCGCGGGGGGTCGGGCCGCGGGGGGTCGGGCCGCTCAGCCACGGGCCGCTCAGCCACGGGCCATTTGTCCGGGCCTTCGACGTCACCACAGTCCCCGGCAAACACCGAAGCGATGCGGGACGGCGGCTTGAGGCGGCCACCGCCCCGGCGCGGGGTCGGGGGAATCCGCAAGGCCCTGGTCGGCGTCGTCATCATCCTCGTGGTGGCGGCGATCGGGTTCGGCGCCTGGTCGCTGAGCCGTAGCCTCGGCGGGCCGGCAAGGACCGGCGGTGCGACATCGCCGCGGCCGAGCACCTCGGCCGTCGCGGCGCTGACTCCGATCAGCGCGCATGGTTTCGACATTTATGACACAACCGGTCAGGATGGCAACGAGAACGACAGCCAGGCGCCGCTTGCCATCGACGGCAATCCGCAGACCGCGTGGCACACACTCTTCTACGAAAACAATCCGGGGTTCGGCGGCCTGAAGAAGGGCACCGGGCTGATCCTGGACATGGCCAAGCCCGTCAGGCTCAGCACCGTCGAGGTCCTGTTCGGCCCTACCGCCGGTGCCGACGTGCAGATCGAGGTCGGCAACAACAACACGCTTTCCCCTGGGTCCCTGTCCGCCTTCACTACAGTCGCACGGGCGAACGACGTACCTGGCGGGGCCTACACCTTCCAAGCCAGGGGTACCACCACCGGCCGGTATGTACTGATCTGGTTCACCAAGCTGCCACCCCAGCCGCAGAGCCAGCGGAACTTCGAGGCCGAGATCTTTAACATCAACGTCCGCGGCACGAGCTGACGGGATCGGCGTGACCGGCGAGAACGAGGAACAGCCCTCGGATCCCGAACTGCTGCGGCGGCATGTCCAGGGCGATCATGAAGCGTTCGGCGTGCTTTTTGGCCGGCACAGGGAACGGCTGTGGGCGGTGGCCTTGCGCACACTCGGCGACGCGGAGGAAGCCGCCGACGCCCTGCAGGAGGCGATGATCTCGGCTTTCCGCCGCGCCGGATCCTTCCGCGGCGACTCGGCGGTCACCACCTGGCTGCACCGGATCGTAGTGAACGCGTGCCTGGACCGGGTCCGCCGGCGCGTCGCCAGGCCGACAGTCCCGGCCGGCGATGAACAGGGTCTGGACACCCTCACGCACACCGCCAGCACGGTCGGCGACCCGGTGTCCGACCATGACACGGTGCTCGACGTCGATGCGGCGCTGCGGATGCTTCCCTATGAGCAGCGGGCCGCGCTTGTCCTCGTGGACATGCTCGGATATCCGGTCCAGGCTGCCGCTGACATGCTCGACGTCTCTGTTGGCACGATCAAGAGCCGCTGTGCGCGCGGCCGGGCCCGGCTGGCTCCTTACCTGAGTCATCTACGGAACCGCCCAGGTCCTGGCGACGTCTCATCTTCACAGGGAGATCGTGACGGCCAGGGCGAGCACGCTCTCGGCCAGCGTCTGGAAGACGCCGTCGGCCAGCCTTTGGAGGGAGGTGGCGAGCGAGTATGAATGATCACGCTGATCTGGAACTCATCGCCGCCTTCCGCGAAGGGTTGCTCGACCCCGCGGCCGGCCACCGCATCGGGCGCCACCTTTCCGGCTGTGCCACCTGCGCACGGCGCCAGGCTGCGCTCGACGAGGTGACGGCCCGGCTAGCGGACACGCCGCGGCCGCCGCTGCCGTCGGCGCTCGCACAGCGGCTCGACGCCGTGCTCGCTGCCGAAACGGCCGCGGCGGAGGCTGCGGGAGACGCCGAAGCGGCCACGGGCACCGCCATCAGCCAGACCGTCAGGGGCTCGGGCGAGCCGCGTCACCCTCTGGCCAGGCACGGCCGCCGGGTCGCGCGTGAGCGGGCCAGGCGGGATCAGGCCGTGAATGGGCCCGGTCGTGAGTATTCCGGCCATGGGCGATCCGGGCGTGGTGCCATCACTCGCGAGCGATCCGGCCGGGACCGGTCCGGTCATGGCGTGCTGACGATCGCGTTGCGGCCACTGGCCGCGGCGGCCGCTGTCTGCCTGCTCGCAGGCGGTGGTTACCTGCTCGTTCGCTCCGTCACGCAGAACTCGCCTGTCGCGACCAGTTCAGCCCCTGCCGCAGGAAAAAAGCAGAATAAGTCGGGCGCCGCCCTATCCCCGCGCCTGCAGATGTCTGGGCGGCCGGTTGCACCGGCCGAGGCCTTCGCCGTTGTGCACAGTAAGACTGCCTACCGGCCCGGGCAATTGCGTGCGCAGGCGTTGTCGGTAGCACAGCGTCAAGGCTGGGTCCTGTCGGGGGGCAAGGTTGGTGAAATGCCCATGGAGGGCCTCGGGGGAAGTCCTTCGCTACAGGGCTGCCTGCGGCAGGCCACCCACGATCAGCAACCGCTGCTTGTGGATGTAGCCAGCTACCAAGGCCGGCCGGCCATGATAATCATCGCTACGGAGAGCGGCGGTGCGGTCGGCCATGTGTGGGTCGTCAAGCTCGGGTGCTCATCCGCCAACGGTGAGGTCATCGCGAAGTCCGGGCCCTGACGCCGCTTTTACCCGCGCCCGTCTCTTCAGGCCCTGCTGGGAATCAACCGGCCCTAGGATCGGTTGAGCGGGGTGCCGCGAGGGTCTCCCCGGCGGCAGAGGAAGGGGCAGGTGTGCGGGCGTGAGCGACGTGCGCAGCGTGATCATCATCGGCTCCGGGCCTGCGGGCTATACGGCGGCCTTGTACGCGGCGCGTGCGAATCTGAAGCCGCTGGTGTTCGAGGGTTCGGTGACCGCAGGTGGCGCGCTGATGACTACCACCGAGGTGGAAAATTATCCCGGGTTCCCCGACGGGGTGCTTGGACCCGACCTGATGGACTCCATGCGCAAGCAGGCAGAAAGATTCGGCGCGGAACTCGTTCCTGACGACGTGACAGAGGTGGACCTGAACGCGAACCCCAAGGTGATCATTGCCTCGGGTGAGACGCACCTGGCAACATCGGTGATCATCGCGACTGGCTCGAAGTATCGTGAGCTCGGCGTTCCTGGCGAGAAGGCGCTTGCGGGACACGGAGTGTCCTGGTGCGCCACGTGCGACGGCTTCTTCTTCCGCGGCAAGGACATCGCGGTGGTCGGCGGCGGGGACTCGGCGGTCGAGGAGGCCATGTTCCTCACCCGGTTTGCCGATAGCGTCACCCTGATCCACCGACGGGATGCACTGCGTGCTTCCAAGATTATGCAAGATCGCGCCTTTGCCAACCCGAAGATCCGCTTCCTTTGGAACAGCGAGGTCGTGGAGGTGCTCGGCCAAGAACGGATAACCAGTGCCCGCATCAGGAACACCAAGACCGGAGACGAGAGCGTGATCGAACTCGGCGGGCTGTTCGTCGCGATCGGCCACGACCCCCGCACCGAACTCTTCACCGGTCAGTTGGAGACCGACGCGGACGGATACCTCAAGGTTGAGCATCCGACGACCCGAACTCGCATCACCGGCGTCTTCGCCTCCGGCGATGTGGTGGACAGGATCTACCGCCAGGCCGTCACCGCAGCCGGCACCGGATGTGCCGCGGCCCTCGACGCCGAACGCTTTCTGGCCAGCCAGGACCACTGAGCTCCAGACGATTGCAGGCCCGCGCCGCAAGGCGTCGTGAAGTACAGAGGCAGAGTACACAAGCAACCAGGGATATGGATAAGGAGAAGAACAAAGTGGGCGCTACCAGGATTGTCACGGACGCAAGTTTCGACGTTGACGTTCTCAAGTGCGACAAGCCCGTGGTCGTCGACTACTGGGCCGAGTGGTGCGGGCCGTGCCGCATGGTCGCCCCGATACTCGAAGAGATCGCGCAAGAGCATGGCGACAAGATCGATATCGTCAAGCTCAACATCGACGAGAACCCGGAGGTGGCGCAGCGATACGGGATTCTGGCCATTCCGACGCTCGGGGTGTTCTCCGGTGGCGAGGTGGTCAAGCAGATCGTCGGCGCCAAGCCGAAGGCTGCGCTGCTGCGCGAGCTTTCCGACTACCTCGCCTAGCTTTGGTCGCGCCTCGCGGTCAGACAGGCCTCGCGGTCAGACAGGACGCAAGGCCCGCTCGGGGGTTATCGTCCTGAGCAGTCGCTCGAGGGCGATCTCTACGTCCTCCCGCCAGGACAATGCCGTTTTCAGCTCCAGCCGCAGCCGCGGATAGCGAGGGTGCGGCCGGACCGTTTTGAATCCGACCGCGAGCAGGTAATCGGCTGGCAGGAGACAGGCAGGCTGCTCCCATTTCAGATCGCCGAACGCCTCGATCGCCTTGACGCCGCGCCTGGTCAGGTCCTTCGCGACTGTCTGCACGAGTACCCGGCCGAGGCCGCCGCCCGCGAATTCGTCCAGCACGTGGGCTGTCACGAGCAGGACGGCGTCGGCACTTACCGGGCTGGTCGGAAAGGCCACCGACCGCGGCACGTACATTGGCGGTGCGTAAAGCACATAACCCGCCGGCACGCCATCGACGTATACGATCTTCCCGCAGCTTCCCCATTCGAGCAGGGTCGAGGAGATCCAGGACTCCTTCTCGAGCTCCGGGCCGCCGGTCTCCTCGGCACGAGCCCGGCTCACCGGGTCAAGCTCCCAGAACACACATTTACGGCACCTGCGCGGCAGGTCGTCCAGATTGTCCAACGTGATGCTTGCGAGACGGCGGGACACGCTGATCCCCCGGTGGCTGATGGCCTGGCTGGCGTCTTGTTTTATCTGGCTGTGGCTTCCGGCCGCAGGCGAGTGGCCCGCGCAAAGGACCGTGCCCGGCTGGAAGCCCCGTGCTGGCATCGTAGCTGATGCGGAAAATCGGCGGGCCAAGTCTTTCCTGCCACGTAGGCTCGGAGACCTCGGTGCGCGCCCACGGGCGGCTGCGGAATGGGCGCCGGGAAAGTTACCAGCCGGAGGAGAACGCCGTGCGGACGGATCCACAGCAATCTCATGGATCACGGATCGATCCTTATGTCGACCGATACGCGGCCCGGGCTCGCAGCATGATCGCCTCAGAGATCCGCGCATTGTTTGCGGTAGCCGCACGTCCGGAGATCGTCTCCTTCGCTGGTGGATCGCCAAATGTGGCCGCGCTGCCGCTCGACGTCATCGGGGGCATGGCTGGCCAGCTCATCGCCGACCATGGCTCGGTCGCGCTTCAATACTGCCCGGCGCACGGAGATCCTGGCCTGCGGGAGAAGATCTGCGAGGTCATGGCGCTTGAGGGGGTGCACGCGCATCCCGACGACGTGGTCGTCACAGTCGGCTCTCAGCAGGCGCTCGACCTGATGACGCGCATCTTCATCGATCCGGGTGACGTGGTGCTCGCCGAGGCGCCTTCCTATGTCGGTGCACTCGGCGCCTTCGCTGCGTACCAAGCGGAGGTACTGCATGTGCCGATGGACTCCAGCGGGCTCATTCCCGACGCGCTCGACAGCGCGATAGCGAGGCTCACTGCCGCGGGCCGGCGCGCCAAGTTCCTTTACACGGTGCCGAACTTCCACAATCCGGCTGGGGTAACGCTCGCCGCCGATCGCCGCCACCGCATCCTTGACATCTGCAGTGCGGCCGGCCTCCTCGTCATAGAGGACAACCCATACGGGCTGCTTGGGTTCGAGGGCGAGCCGTTGCGCGCACTGCGCGCCGACGATCCGGACGGGGTCGTCTACCTCGGCAGCTTCTCAAAGACGTTCGCGTCAGGAGTGCGGGTCGGCTGGGCCGTCGCGCCGCCGGCCGTGCGGGACAAGCTTGTGCTCGCGGCCGAATCCGCCGTGCTTTGCCAGTCAAACCTCGCACAGTTGCTGGTCCGCGAGTACCTCTGCACGCAACCGTGGCGCGAGCAAGTCAAGATCTTCCGTGAGCTGTATCAGCAGCGCAGGGACGCGATGATCGACTCACTGAAGGCCTTGATGCCGGCCGGATGCCAGTGGACGCGCCCGGGGGGCGGCTTCTACGTCTGGGTGCGCCTCCCGGAAGGCTTGGACGCGAAGGCGATGTTGCCGCGTGCGGTGTCTTCCCGGGTCGCCTACGTTCCTGGTACGGGCTTCTACGCCGATGGCCAGGGGGCACAGCACATGCGGCTGTCATACTGCTTGCCCGAACCGGACCGGATCAGGGAGGGCGTCGGCAGGCTCGCCGGCGTCATCGAGGCGGAGATAGATCTTCGCGACACATTCGGCTCGGGCGGTATACACGGGACCGTTGGGGTGGACACGCCCGGCCCTGAGGTCCCCTGATCCGCGCCACTATCGCCGGCGGCCGAGGTCGCCGGGCACCGCGGGCGGCTCGCCGCCATGGAAGGACTTCGCAATGACCGACCTAGGCCACGTCC
Source organism: uncultured Actinomycetota bacterium (assembly GCA_963826515.1). Taxonomy (GTDB): domain Bacteria; phylum Actinomycetota; class Actinomycetes; order Streptosporangiales; family Streptosporangiaceae; genus DATFVJ01. Next base: position 57,318 of record CAWGXI010000014.1, on the reverse strand, counting down.
TCGTGCTCGCCGGCGGCCTGTCACCAGAACGGGACGTTTCCCTGCGCTCCGGGCACCGGGTATGCGACGCGCTGCGCGAGAACGGCGTGGATGCGATCACCGTCGACGCTGACTCCGCGCTGATTCCCGCCATCATGGCCGACCCGCCGGACGCGGTATTTCCCGCAATTCACGGTGTCTCAGGTGAAGACGGTGCCGTCCGTGCCGTACTCGGCCTGCTTGACGTGCCCTTTGTCGGGGCCACGGCCAGCGCGTGCCGGTTCGCTTTCGACAAGCCAGTCGCGAAGACGCTGGCCATCGCGGCCGGCCTGAGGACGCCGGAGGCTATCACCCTGCCCAAGGAGACGTTCCACGACCTCGGCGCGGCAGCCGTCCTCGATCGCATCGTGGCGCGGCTCGGGCTGCCGTTGTTCGTCAAGCCATCACGTGGTGGCTCCGCACTCGGCGCCGGGCCGGTGTGGACCGCAGCAGAGCTTCCCGCAGCCATGGTGGGCTGCTTTGCCTACGGCGACACCGCGCTCATCGAACGCTATGTCACCGGCACGGAGGTGGCAGTTGGCGTCATCGATCTCGGCGACGGGCCGCAGGCCCTGCCTGCGGTCGAGATCGTACCCGATGGGGGCGTCTACGACTACGCGGCCAGGTATACCGCGGGACGCACGGAATTTTACACGCCCGCACGGATCTCCGCGGCAGCCGCCAAGGCGGCTGCGGATACGGCCGTTACCGCGCATTCCTCGCTCGGCCTGCGCGACATCTCCCGCACAGATCTCATCGTGGACGAGGCGGGGACCGTCTTCTTCCTCGAAGTGAATGTCGCGCCGGGAATGACAGAAACGAGCACGCTCCCGATGGCGCTCGCGGCGGCCGGCCATGGTTTCGGCACCATCTGCCACGATCTGCTCGTCCAGGCGGTGCAGCGCGGCAACTAGCGCCGCATGGAAGGCTCCTGTCAGAGATCACTAGGACATAGCCGTCGGTAGGCTCGGCGGGTGACCGTATCTCATGACTTCGGCAGCGACAACCATGCGGGCGCGCACCCGGCGGTGCTTGCGGCGATGTCGGCCGCCAGCCCTGGCTTTGCGCCCGCGTACGGCACGGACCGATGGACGAGGCGCGCGGACGAGAAACTACGCGAGCTGTTCGGTGACAGCGCGCGCGCTTTCTTCGTTTTCAACGGGACCGCCGCGAACATCCTCGGTATTAGCCTGCTGGTGCGCCGCTATGAGGCAATCATCTGCCCGGAGACCGCGCATTTGAACGTCGACGAATGCGGAGCGGCCGAGCGGATCCTCGGCTGCAAACTGCTCACCGTCGCCACGGCGGACGGAAAGCTCACCCCTGACCTTGTCGCGCGGCGGCTCGGCGGGCGTGGCGATCAGCACAGGGTCCAGCCATGCGCCGTTGCTATCTCCCAGGTCACGGAGTTGGGCACGTGCTACACGATGGAGGAACTCGGCACGCTCAGCGCTTTCTGCCGGTCCAGCGGCCTCTCCGTTTACCTTGATGGCGCGCGGCTTGCCAACGCCGCGGCGTATCTCGGCCGCAGCCTCGGCGAACTGGCCGAGCACGCCGATGTGCTGAGCTTCGGGGGTACCAAGAACGGCGCGGTGGGCGCGGAGGCGGTCATTGTCAGGCGGCCCGAGTTCTGCATCGGCGCGCCTTATCTGCGCAAGCAGCAGCTGCAGCTGGCCTCGAAGATGCGGTTCATCGCGGCTCAGTTCCTGGCCTTGCTCGACGGCGACTTGTGGCTGCGCAGCGCCCGGCACGCCAACGCCATGGCGCAGCGGCTCGCCCAGGGGGTGCGGGACGCTCCGGGTGTCGATATCCAGCAGCCGGTGGAATCCAATGCGGTTTTCGCCTCCCTGCACCCACGGCGCATCGAAGAACTGCAGCGGGACTGGGTCTTCCACGTCTGGGACTCGGGCGCAATGACAGTGCGCTGGATGACGTCCTTCGACACCACGGAAGCCGACGTGGACGCTTTCGCCGCCGCGATCCGGGCCGTCTGCATCTGACCGGACCAAGCCTGTCCCGGCCGCGGGCGCCCCTCGTGGCGGCTGCGACGCGCGACCAGCCCGCCGGCCGCCCACAGGTCCCATCGCAGGAGGTCGACTTGGGGCAGTACCGGCGCGCAACTTCCCGCATCCTGAGAAGCATCCGGGTGTGAAAGAACCTACTCGCCGGGTTCTCCTCACAACAAGCAATCGACGCCCCTTTGTAACGTCGGCGAACCGCGCCCTCCTGCTTGCCTCAGAAGGGAGCGCGCAGGCGACGATGCAATGTTGGAAAAGGCGCGCGGGACGATGGAGGCAGGAGCCACCGGTCTGATCTTCGGCCGTAATGTCTGGCAGCGAGAGCATTCCGAGTCACTCCGCTTCGTTGGGCGGCTCAGGAAGATCCTGGCGAAGTATCCGAGCGGCGGCCCGCACTGACTCTTCCGTCGCGCGATACGCTGAGCGGTAGATCCGGGTGCGGCGCACGCCGAGGGCCACGCGGTCGATGCTGTTCAGGTGCCGTAGCGCTCGCCCAGCACTGCCAGGCCGCCCTAGCCGTCGGTGACCGTTATGCCTCGTGGGCCCGCGCGACGAGTTCGTAATGCAGCGTCTTATACCTCTTGATGCGGTGCGTGAGTGGGACGAGGATGCGCTGCAATATCGGATACCTGCGGGCGAGAAGGCGCCTCGCCCGAGCGCCGTGCTGGTTTCACGTGAAACCCGCGTCCGCCCGCGTCGGCTGACCGCGAATCTGGGCAGCTCACACACGCTCAGGCCAGCTCACGCAGCCCGGCTCACCAGGCAATCAGGTCTCGTCCGGGAGACTGGTTCCTCCGAGTGCGGGCGCAGACGCCGGGAGCTCGCCGTGCCGCCGCGTCGCGCCGGATTCAGCCGACATCGCCGCCACGATCCGCTCGAGGTCGTCGAGCGACGCGAACTCGACCACGATCTTCCCCTTGCGCCTGCCGAGTTCGACCTTTACGCGCGTGTCGAACAGGTCTGACAGCCGATCAGAGAGTTCCCGCAGGCCGGGCGCAACGGGCTTCTTCGCCATCGGCCGCCCCTCGGGCTTTGCGCCCGTATCGCCCACTGCGACTATCTCTTCCACAGCGCGTACGGAGAGACCCTCGGCGACGATGCGGTGAGCGAGCCGCTCCTGCTCGGATGGGTTCTCCACCGTGAGCAGGGCGCGGGCATGACCGGCACTAAGCACTCCCGCCGCGACCCGCTTCTGGACGGTCGGCGGCAAATTGAGTAGCCGGATCGTATTCGAGATATGGGGCCGCGACTTGCCCACTCGCCGCGCAAGCTCCTCGTGGGTAGCGCCGAAGTCGTCGAGAAGCTGTTGGTAAGCGGCCGCCTCCTCGAGCGGATTGAGCTGCTCCCGGTGAAGATTTTCTATGAGTGCGTCTCGGAGCAGGTCATTCTGGGCCGTGTCCCGGACGATCGCAGGAACCCGTTCGAGCCCGGCCTGCTGCGCGGCGCGCCAGCGCCGCTCTCCCATGACTAGCTCATAGTGACCGGGCATCACTTTGCGGACCACGATGGGCTGGAGCAGGCCGACCTCGCTGACGGACTGCGCAAGTTCCGCGAGCGTTTCCTCGTCGAAGTTCTGCCTCGGCTGGCGCGGATTGGGCGTTACCGCGCCGACGGGGATTTCCTCAAAATAGGCGCCCGCTACCTCAGCGCCGCTCCCGTCGTGATCCTGTCCCAGGTCTATGCGGGCCGACTGCGCGGTCGGCGACGAGCCAGGACTCGCCGGGATGAGGGCGCCAAGGCCCCTGCCAAGACCTCGCTTCTGCTGAGCCAAAGGAACTCCTCGATCACCGCAGTCTCGTCCATGCCGCGCACCTGCCGGAGCACGACAACACGCTATCCGTTTGCGGGCGCAAATACCGCGCTACGCACGCCGCGGCGCGGACCATAGGGGATTTCCCGCCCGGCCACCGGCCGTTCCACCGGCAGGCAGCGCCGCGATCACCGTCCCGCCCGGCAAGTCAGGACGCAGGGTTCCCACCGAGCCGAGGCTCGGTTCCGCGCCGGAGTCAAGAACACCTGACACGGCCAGGACGCCATGATGGCACGTCGCGAAACTGCCTCGCGCTTAGCGTCCGGGTGGGCTGCCCAGAGCGGGCGCAATGGCTGCGAGAACGGTACGGCGGCCGACCAAAGCAGTACGGCGGCACCCAGAGCCGCACGGCCGCCGCCCAGAACGGTACGGCAGCCGACCAGAGCCGCGCGATCCTGCCCAGCGCAGTACGGTGGCCGACCAGAGCGGCGCGCGTAAGTGCTAGCCACCTTCATTGGGAGCCGGGGAGCGTTTCAGGGATATTCGCTTCCGCGATGCGCTCGGGGATCTCAATGTCGCTGTGGGGTCCGGCACGCACCGATGGCCCGTGACTGCTGGTGGGCGCGACATGGGGCAGCGACCACCTTTAGCACGGCAGGCATCGCCCGGATGCGCACGGTCGACCGGGCCGCGGGTAACCCGCCGTCCGCGCCCGGCCGGCATCGGCCGGTCCACTGTCATCGTGATCTCGGCCAAGCGATCCGCGCTCACCCGGTCCAGGTGAGCCAGGCTGCCCAGGCAACGGGCTTAAGCACGCGGCCTTGACCCGCGAGCATCCGGTTGGTTTGACCTCCGCTCACCCGTAAGGTGCCAAACCCAGGCCGCCTCCGGGACACCAGCGCTCCACGGCCACGCGCTCCTGGGGCTCCAGCGCTCGAGGGGCTCCAGCACTCTCGGCCGGAAAACGACGTCAGCGCCAGTCTTGCCGCCGACCCCGGGTAAGAGGTAGCCACATCAGCAGACAGAACGCCCACGGCCTCATCCAACGCGACCGGCCGGCCGCCGCAATTGAGCCTTGCCCGGGGGTGGTTCTCGGCCGCTCGCGCCTTTCCCCCGCGTGCGTGTCCCCGCGTGCGTGGCCTGCCCCAGGCTGGACCCAGCGACCTACCTCGACCCGGCAGCCGACATCCCGCCCGGGCTCGGCTGGTCACATGAGCGCAGGTCCGGCCGCACCGTCAGGCGTTCCACCGCCGCGTGTGACCACTGAGGATCAAGTGCGTGACCACTGAAGATCAATAGGATCACGCATCTAGGGCGCATCTTCAGCGGCGCTGATCGGCGCACAGGCGGCGACCGGGGTCGTGGACGGCACCATCATCGTCGCCGATAGCGCCATTATCAGCTCCTCGACAACGAGCGGGGCCTTGCCGATCGCGGCGTGGATCACCGTTCGCATCCACCCGGGTCTACAAGACACGGCCCCGGCTAGTCGACCACTCCGGAAGGGAGGTTCCGCAAGGCGAGTTCCCTTGCAGCGTCAAGATAAGCGAGGGCGCCGCTGGAGCCAGGGTCATAGCTCAGCACCGACTGGCCGTAGCTGGGCGCTTCCGAGACACGGACACTCCGCGGAATCACCGCTCCGAGAACGACATTGCCAAAGTGCGTCCGCACATCCTCGGCCACCTGCGCGGCTAGCCGGGTGCGTGCGTCATACATCGTCAGCAGGATGGTCGAAAGCGCCAGTTTCGCATTGAGGTGTTCCCGCACCAGGTCGACGCTGCGGAGCAGTTGCTCAAGTCCCTCGAGCGCGTAGTACTCGCACTGGATCGGAATCAGCACCTCCTCGGCCGCGACCAGTGCGTTGACCGTCAACAGGCCAAGTGACGGCGGGCAGTCGACCAGGATGTAGTCGAGATCCGAACGATCGTAAGCTGCGAGCGCGCGAGAGAGTCTTGTCTCTCTCGCCACCATCGGAACCAGTTCGATCTCAGCGCCTGCGAGGTCGATCGTGGCGGGCGCACAATATAGCCTGCCTAGTTCCTCGGCCTGCCGGACGATGGATGCAAGCGGGAGATCGTCCACAAGCACGTTGTAGATCGAAGGCACTCCCGCGTGGTGATCGACATTGAGCGCCGTCGACGCGTTACCCTGAGGGTCGAGGTCAATGACGAGCACCCGCGCGCCATGCAGAGCCAATCCCGCCGCCAGGTTGACGGCTGTCGTGGTCTTACCCACGCCACCTTTCTGATTGGCGATCGTGATCACCCGGCAGGACGCCGGGCGCGGCCATTCAATGCCGGAACGATTCCACTTCTTGCCAGGCGAGGTGCCGGTCCGGTGCCTCGGCGAGTTATCAGCGCCTTTGGCTATTTTCGCCACGTCTGGAGTTGTCGCGACCGGGGCTTCAATCACCGGCACAGGGGCGCCATCAACAGCCAACCTCATGACCGTATTCTCCGAATTCGTTTCACGTGAAACTGGCCAGCCTAGACCCCCACCAGGCTCCGCAAGAACATTTCCCGCAGAACGCTCAGGCCAGCCGAGACCCGGTGCCTCCGCCATCCTCGCGCTCCTTTCCTCCCCCACGGACGGTCGCCAAAAAGAGACGCGCCATCATGGCCGATCACGTCGGCGCCCACGGGGCCGCACGCCCACGCCCCTATTTTTCCCGGTCCCATTCCTGGCGACGATCCGAACAACCACAGTCTCGGGTTCGACCCTACCCTGGCCGACGGTCAGGATCTCTGCCCGCTGGACGCCAAGCGCACGCAAGACACTCCGCGCTTCTCTTAGTTCCTGGGCGGCACGATCACCCTTTATCGCGAGAATGGTTCCGCCGGGCCTAACTGCACCCGCGGCCCATTCCACAAGTCGCCGTAGCGGCGCCACCGCACGCGCGGTAACGACATCAGCAGAAACCTTACCCGCCAAGTCCTCGGCCCTGCTTCTGATTACTTCCACGTTCGCGAGCCCGAGATCCGCCACACACTCGTCAAGGAAGGCTGATCGCCTGAGCATCGACTCAACCAGAACTACGGACGCATCGGGCCGGAGCATCGCAAGCACGACGCCGGGCAGGCCGGCTCCGGAACCGATATCCACAAGCCTGCACCGGCTCGGTACGAGCTCGGCTACGACCGCGCAGTTGAGTATGTGCCGATCCCATACTCGATCCATCTCACGCGGGCCGATAAGTCCACGATCTACACCCGGGCCCCCGAGCAGCGCCACGTACCGTTCCACGGCCCTCAGGCGGTCACCGAAAATGTCACCAACGGCCGGTGGCGCCGCCGCGATGATCCCGGGATCGGCACCGGCCAAGGCTGCATCGGCCCTCGCAGAAACAGGCGGATATCCACAATCGTCAGCCGTCATGTGCGTAACTCTCCCGCATGCACGGGCCACCGGGCGCGTCAGTCGCCGACCGGGAGCACCACCACATGCCGGTCCGGATCCTCGCCCTCGGACTCACTGCGCAAGCCTTCGGCGGCGACGGTATCGTGGATGATCTTTCGCTCGAACGGCGTCATCGCGTCCAGCGGCCTGGCCCTGCCTGTCCGCTTGACTTCTTCCGCAGCACCTTTGCCAACCTCTGCGAGTTCCGCACGGCGCCGCTGCCGGTAACGTCCGACGTCGAGCATCAGCCTGCTGCGTTCGCCGGTTTGCCGGAGGACGGCCAGCCTGGTCAGTTCCTGGAGTGCCTCGAGCACCTCGCCATGCGAGCCGACTAGCTCGTCAAGAGTGACACCGACCACGGAAACCACCGCGCGATCACCTTCGACGTCCATGTCGATATCGCCGTCGAGATCCGCGATGTCGAGCAAGCCCTCAACGTAATCGGCCGCGATTTCGCTCTCCTGCTCCAGCAGTGCCAGATCAGTCTCATGCGCCGCCCGCTCGTCGGGCTCAGCGTCCTCACCGGAGCCGGAATCACCTGCCGCAGCCGGTCCGCCCACCGCCGCATCAGCCGGGGCGATTGACTCGGCGCCCACCATCTCGGCAGGTATGCCAGTAACCGTCTCGGATTGGCTCACAACAAGCTCCTTATTCAGCACCTTTGACGTCAACGTTTGCCGGTGCGTTTGCTGCGAGACTGACGCACCGGTTGCTGCCTCACGAGCTTAGGCTCCTCTTTCGGCTGCTGCTGCGGCTCTGGCTCAGGCCGGACCCGCAGCAGCTTGCCAAGCCCAGGGCGGCCCTGCCCATCCCGCGGGGTTGTCGCGCCCGGCCGTCCGGCATCATCGCCTGTACGCTTGGTGCTCCCGCCGGGGCTGGGACGTGCGGTAGCGCCACCGCCCTGGCCGCCCGCCGCCGTCGCGGCGTTTTGCGGAGGCGGGTATTTGCGGAAGATGTAGTGCTGCTGACCCAGGGTCCAGAGGTTCGTCGTTAGCCAGTACATCACTAGGCCGAATTGCCAGTAGAGGCCGGTAAGGGCGAACAGGGGCGCCACATAGGCCATCATTTTCTGCGACTGCATCATCGGGTTGTCGGCGGTGGCGGGCGTAAGGTTTCGCCGCATGCTCTGCCGCACTGTCAGATACGTGGTCGTGCCGCTGAGGAGCACGGCAACCCCGATCACGACCTTCGCGGTGACCGGATTGACACCCTGCGCAGCCAGTTCCTTGGCGTTCGAGATAAATCTGGTAGCCACCGTGACACCGAGGATGTGCGCCTTCTGTGCGCTCTCCACGACCGCGACTGTCAGACCATACTTCGGTTTCCCTGCCGCGGGTGTCCAATCGGCGATGGCCCTGAGCACGGTGAACAAGGAGATGAACACAGGAAACTGGGCGACGAGCGGGAGGCACCCGCCCAACGGGTTGGCACCATTGTCCTGGTAGAGCTTCATCACCTCCTGGTTCATCTTCTGCTTGTCTGACTTGTACTTTTTCCTTAGCTCCTGCACCCGCGGCGCGAGATCCGCCATCTTCCGCTGGGCGTGAATCTGCTTCACGAACAGCGGGAAGAGCAGCAGCCTGACGAAGACGGTCAGCAACACGATCGTCAGGCCCCAGGTCCAGCCACTGGCCGGACCGAAGACGGGCGAAAGCCAGGCGTGGATCCGCATGATGACCCAGGCAACGGCGTCGTACAGCCAATCAAGCAGCCCCATGGGGTTGAGGCTCGCCGCGGCGACGTGGACAGGCACGCCTAGCTCCCTTTCGCTTTCTTCGACATCTCAGCTCCCTGGCCGCAGGGCGACGACCTTGCGATCTGGTGGCACCGGATCGTAACCACCTCGGTGGAAGGGATGGCAGCGACCGATCCGGCGCATAGTGAGCCAAGCGCCACGCACAGCGCCGCGCCGCCGGAGCGCCTCGAGCGCATAGGCACTGCACGATGGTTCGAATCTGCATCGAGGTCCGAGCATCGGCCCGATCAGCCGCCGGTAAAGCATAATCGGCTGCATGAGCAGCCACGCCGCCCACGTTGCCGCTGGATCCGGTCCCGCCTCGTCCGTGGCGTGTCGTGCGCTCATCGCCGATGTCACGCCCTAACCTGCCGCCGAAGCAACCTGCCGAGTACCAGATCGAGTTCGGCGGCGAGAGCTCGCTGGCGCGCGTCCGCTGCCCGGGGATTAGCGCGGATGACAAGCAGGCTACCCGCTGGCAGCCATCCGGTGCGCAGCCGGGCCACACTACGAAGGCGCCGCCGTACCCGGTTTCTGACCACCGCACCCCCGACCGCACGCGTAACAACGAATCCGATTTTGGGCGATGTAATGCCTGCGTCCCCGGCCGGCCCGTCGTCCACGGTCAGCAGGTGCGCGGTCAACAGCCGCCCATTTGCGCGCGTGCCTTGGCGGACCGCCAGGTCGAATTCCTGGCGCCGCCTCATCCGGGCCTCAGCGGGAAGCAAGATTTCGCCCCCAAGCGGCAGGCGCATGAAATGAAGAGGAACAGGGGCTCCGCTTCATATGCGGGCCGCTCAGGCGCTCAGGCTCGTCCGGCCCTTCCTGCGGCGCGCAGCCAGGATCGCGCGGCCCGCGCGTGTCCGCATGCGCAGCCGGAACCCGTGCGTCTTCGCCCGACGGCGGTTGTTGGGCTGAAATGTACGCTTACTCACTGCGACTCCAGGTGCGGTGCTGCTGGTCTGGTCGGCTGTTGGCAGGCCTAGTCCGGTCCGGTAGTTCCATGTCGGTGTTGCGCTGCCCGTCGTCGGCCCATCACGAACGCGGCCCATTTGGGCTATCCAGCGGGGTGCGTCGGAGCCGACAGCGGGCATGAGAAAAAAGCCAGATCCCGGCCCGGTGTTCGTACGTTACGGCCCGTCAGCGCGCGGGTCAAACCAAGCGCGGCGCGGCTTGCAAACCAAGGCGTCAACGTGGACGCGGAGCGCACCAAGCACAAGCCCAGGACCCACCAACCTCACGGTCGTGGCCCAGGACCCACGAGTCCTCGCACGCGCAAGCCCGGACCCACGAAGCCCCGCACGCAAGCCCGGCGCCGATACCAGCGTGCAGCATTCTCAGCAGCTGGCATAGCGGAGCCGGGTCGCACCGTGCGGTTCCCAGTACGCGGTCGATCTCCCGCCTCTAGGCTGTGGACAACGGCTTGAAGGCATGCATCGCGTGGGGTTACTGTCGCCGGACCAGGACCGTGTGGGCGATCGATCACCGTCGCGGCCGCCGTGCACAAGTTGTGGATAAAGCTGTGAACAGCATGTGGGGCAGCGGCTTGCGGTGCACCGGATGCTGGCTCTGGACTTTGGGCTCTCCACTTTGGGCTCTCAACTTTGGGCTCTGGTTGCCAGTGCACCGGCTGCCGATAGCGGGAGCGCAGGTGGCCAGGCCACAGATGACCACAGGGTCGCAGCGCCAGAGCGGGACTGCGGCATGCACCGGCAGCGGCCGGCGCGGGAGGGCGGGCCAGCGATGAGTGAGACAGATCTAGCCGAGGTGTGGGCACGATCGCTAGCAGGTCTCGCGGATATCCAGCTGGAGGCACACCAAAGGGCGTGGCTCAACCTCACCAGGCCACTCGGACTGGTAGGGAACACCGCGCTCATCGCGACACCCAACGAGTTCGCCAAGGAGCAGCTCGAAACCCGGCTGCGCACCCTGGTGACGCACGCGCTGTCCAGGGAACTCGGCCGCAACATCCAGCTCGCAGTGACAGTCGATCCCGCAGCGGCGAGCTCCGAGCCGATGCTTCCCCCACAGGCAGCCGCACATGGCGGGACCAGCCGGGACGAGTACATTCCGCGGGACGGGCGAGCTGGAATGCACGGGGCGCCCGACGGTCACCGTTTGGCCGGCATGCCCGGGCCCCCGGTCCACCTGGGGCCGCCCGATCGTAGCGCTGAGCTCGGGCCAGCCCCGCGGGCGAGTTACGTCGGGCCAATCGCCCCTGCCGCCCATCTTGGCCCGCCCAGCGTGGACGGTCTTCTCAGGGCAGGTGACCCAGCTGGCCTTGCCAGGCCCGCTGACGCTGGCGGCCACCTGGGTCCGGCCGGCCACCCCGCACAGCCTCGGCCTGCTAGGCCCGCGCAGGCGCGGCTCAACCCCAAGTACACCTTCGAAACGTTCGTCATCGGATCGAGCAACCGCTTCGCACATGCCGCCGCGGTGGCAGTCGCCGAGGCGCCGGCCAAGGCATACAACCCGCTGTTTATCTATGGTGACTCCGGTCTGGGAAAGACCCACCTGCTGCACGCGATCGGCCACTACGCGCAGAGCCTCTACGCGGGCGCGCGGGTCAGGTACGTGAGCTCAGAGGAGTTCACCAACGACTTCATCAACATGATCAGGGACGGCAAGCAGGATGGCTTCCGGCGTCGTTACAGGGATGTGGACGTCCTTCTCGTCGACGACATCCAGTTCCTTGAAAACAAGGAAGGCACTCAGGAGGAGTTCTTCCACACGTTTAACACCCTGCACAATGCAAGCAAGCAGATCGTGATCTCCAGCGACCGTGCGCCGAAACGCCTGGTCACGCTCGAGGACAGGCTGCGCAGCCGGTTCGAATGGGGACTGCTCACCGACGTCCAGCCCCCCGAGCTAGAAACCCGAATCGCCATCCTGCGCAAGAAGGCCGTGCAGGAGGGCCTCAACGCGCCGCCTGAGGTACTCGAGTACATCGCCAGCCGCATCTCCACCAACATCCGCGAGCTCGAGGGCGCGCTCATCCGGGTGACCGCGTTCGCCAGCCTCAACCGCCAGTCCGTTGACCTTCAGCTTGCCGAAATCGTACTGAAAGACCTCATACCTGAAGCACAGGGTCCAGAAATCACCGCTACGACCATCATGGGCCAGACCGCCTCCTACTTTGGCCTGTCCATCGACGATCTATGCGGCACCTCGCGGTCGCGCGTGCTCGTTACCGCCCGCCAGATCGCGATGTACCTGTGCCGGGAACTCACCGACCTCTCGCTGCCGAAGATCGGCCAGCACTTCGGCGGTCGCGACCACACCACGGTCATGCACGCCGACCGCAAAATCCGGTCGCTGATGGCGGAGCGCCGGTCCATCTACAACCAGGTGACCGAACTCACGAACCGGATCAAGCAGCAGGCGAGGTCAGGCTGATGGCCCCGACCCCCGTCACCATGACCACGCTGCCGGCCAGCGCCCCAGCCCTCATGGCGTCAGCACGGCCTGCTCAAGCACGGCCTGCTCAGCTCAGGCCCTGCAGGGACGCCGCTCGTGCCACCTCCGGATGTGACCGCATCCGTCAGATGCCGCACAAGCTTCGGCAAGCGCATCAACGGCATCACAATCAGTACACACAGGCTGGGGATAAACCTGTGGATTACGTCGGGACAGACAGGGGACAAGATGTGGTCCAGCCGCATCCCCCACTGGATCGTCCCCAGCAAGGGCCGGACAGCCACATCGTCCTGCACCGCACCTGTGGATGCGGAAATGGCGGCTGGCCTGCGCAGATGGCAGTCATCCCCAGTATCCACCGCCCCTATGACTACGACGATTCTTTATCTCTATCCAGCAATCACCCGTAAACGCGTGCGCAACCATGCTGCGCACGGACCTGCCTCCCCGCGCCCGGCACCGCCAGTCAGCACCCGCTGAGCCAAGGCAGGTCGTACCCAGGAGAGCGTGATGACACACACCGAATCAGGAGGCGGCTCCCAGTGAGGTTCCGGGTAGATCGCGACGTGCTCGCCGATGCCGTGGCCTGGACGGCACGAACGCTTCCGTCCAGGCCATCGGTTCCTGTGCTCGCCGGTATCCGGATGCAGGCCGACGACGCGCTGAACGTCTCCAGCTTCGATTACGAGGTCTCCGCGGAGGTCAGCCTGCCCGTGACCACAGCGGAACCAGGGACCGTCCTGGTTTCCGGGCGGCTACTCGCCGAGATCACCAAAAGCCTGCCCGACCGGCCCGTCGAAGTCGCTACCGACGGCTCGAAGGTGGTGCTCACTTGCGGCAGCGCCACCTTTACCTTGCTCACGATGCCGGTCGAGGACTACCCGACACTGCCTGAGATGCCGCCACCGACGGGTTCGATTGGCAGCGACGCCTTCGCCGCTGCGGTTACGCAGGTAGCGATCGCGGCAGGCCGTGATGACACGCTGCCCGTACTGACCGGTGTCCGCGTCGAGATCGACGGTGATATGATCACGCTCGCTTCCACTGACAGGTACCGGCTTGCGGTTCGCGAGTTGCGCTGGAATCCCCGTCAGCCTGAAATCAACGCTGCCGCGCTTGTGCCCGCCCGCACCCTGGCGGACACGGCGCGCTCACTCACCTCGGGCGCTGAGGTGTCGATAGCCCTCGGCCTGCCCGGCCAGGCAGCGGCGAGCAGCCCGGCGGGCGAAGGGATGATCGGCTTCGAGGGTGGCGGCCGCCGCACCACCACCCGGTTGCTCGACGGTGAGTTCCCAAAGTTTCGCTCGCTGTTGCCCGACCAGGTCAACGCGATCGCCGAACTTCCGACCTCCGCGTTCACCGAATCGGTCAAGCGGGTTTCACTCGTGGCCGAGCGCAGCACGCCAGTTCGGCTGTCATTCTCGGCTGGACAGTTGGTTCTTGAGGCGGGTACCGGCGACGAGGCGCAGGCCGTCGAGACACTCGAGGCCTCGCTGGACGGCGACGACATCCAGATCGCCTTCAATCCCCAGTACCTGCTCGACGGGCTCACCGCGATCGATTCAGATACCGCGCGGATCTCTTTCACAGTCCCGGCCAAACCGGCCGTGATCACAGGCAAGCCCGCAGGCGACGATCCGGCGCAACCGGACTACAGATACCTGCTGATGCCGATCAGGCTCGCCGGCTGAGGCGGCCCGTTGTGGACTCGGCAGCACGGCGGATCGGACGTGCCGTGGCTGGACCAGCAGCAGGCCTGCGGATCACCCGTCCGATGGCCCGCGCGGCCGGCGGCCGTGTCCCACCTGGGCGGCCGGACCCCAGCCCGGACCCCGGCGGGCGTGGCTGCGACAACCGAGCAGGAAACGTAGCCTCCTAGCGTGCACGTCTCCCGTATTGCGCTGACTGACTTCCGCTCCTATCCCGCCATCGACCTGAGTCTCGGCCCTGGGGTGACCGGCTTCATCGGCCCGAACGGCCACGGCAAGACCAATCTCGTGGAGGCCTTGGCCTACGCCGCCACGCTCGGAAGCCACCGCACAGCCACCGATGCGCCGCTGGTACGCCACGGTGCTGAGCGCGCGATCGTACGGGTGCAAATTGACTCCGCGACCGCGAGAACGCTGGTCGAACTCGAGATCAACGCTGGCTGCGCGAACCGGGCCAGGCTCAACAGGTCCGCGGTTCGCCAGCCCAGGCAAGTCATTGGCGCCCTGCGTACGGTGCTTTTTGCGCCAGAGGACCTCGCTTTGGTCAAGGGGGACCCAGGCGAGCGCCGCCGATTCCTCGACGACCTCCTTGTTGCCCGCTCGCCAAGGTTCGCTGCAGTCCGCGCGGACTACGAGCGCGTTGTGAAACAGCGGTCCGCGCTACTGAAGTCGGCGGGAATGCGGGGGATGATCCGAAGCAGGCAAGGCGGACAGAGCAGGCAGGGCGGGCACAGTGGGGCCGGCGGGCAGGCGGCGGCCGGGATGCTCGCGAGCCTCGACACCTGGGATGAGCATCTGGCCCAGGCCGGCGCAGAACTGGTTGCCGGGCGGCTCGAACTGGTCGAGCGGCTGCGCCCGCTCGTGACCGCCGCCTATGCGCGACTCGCGGATAATCAAGCCGACGCCCGGATCCGCTACAGGTCATCGTTCGCCATGGACAGCGCGATTGATGCCAATGAAGGTGGCGCGAGTCGCGGCGGCGTTGAGAACGGCGATGACGCCCCAAACAGCGAAGACGGCTTGCGTGGCGATGGTGCTGTGATTGGCCAGCGTGGTCCAAGTGGTAGTCACGTTGTGAGTGGTGGGTGTGGCCCAAGCGGTCGCATTGCTGTGAGTGGTGAGCGTGGCCCGAGTGATCGCAATGGTGTGAGTGGTGAGCGTGGCCCGAGCAGTGGCGGTGCTGTGAGTGGCGATGGTGACCCAAGTGGCGGCGGTGTTGCGAGTGGCAGCAGTGATGGGCAGAATCCCCCCCGGGCCCAGGCCGACGGCGAGCACGCTCCGGGAAAGAAGATCATTGCGGCGGCACTCCTCGATGCGCTTGCCAGGTCCCGTCCGGCCGAGCTTGACCGTGGCGTATGCCTGACCGGCCCGCACCGCGACGAACTCGAGCTCAGCATTGGTGAGCTGCCGGCCCGCGGTTATGCCAGCCACGGTGAATCCTGGTCGCTCGCCCTTGCGCTCAGGTTGGCAAGTTACGAACTGCTGCGCGCCGATGGTGAGGATCCAGTGCTGCTGCTCGACGACGTGTTCGCCGAGCTAGATCCAGGCCGCAGGGAGCGGCTGGCCGAGCTTGCCGTCACCGCGGAACAGGCCTTGATCACGGCCGCGGCCGCCGCTGACGTGCCGCAGGGCCTGGCTGGCGTGAGGTTTACCATCTGCGACGGGATGGTCGAACGTGCCCAGTGACGGACTGGAGCGCGCGCGCCGCGCGCTCGCCGATGCGAAGGCTGACGCGGCGGCCAAGGGCAAACGGCCGGTCCTGCCCGACGGCCGGCCGCGCTCAGATAAGCCGGGCTTCCCCCAATGATCCCGAACGGCTGCGCGGTGACGATCGGTTCCGCCGTGATCCCGAACCGCCTGGTGGCGAAACCGAAGGGTCACGCAGGGCAGCCAGGCAACGCAGGGACGACCCGCAGCCATTGGGTACGGCCATCGATGGGCTCCTCGCCGACCACGGCTGGCGGCAGCGTGCCGCCGTCGGCGGGGCATTCGGCCGCTGGGCGCAGATCGTCGGTACCGAGCTGGCGGCGCATGCGCGCCCGGAAAGTTTCGCCGATGGTGAGCTTGTCGTGACCGCCGATTCCACGGCATGGGCGACACAGCTTCGGCTGCTCGCGAGTCAGCTCGTGCGGCGGCTAAATGCCGAGCTCGGCGACGGGACTGTGCGGCGGGTCCGGGTCCGAGGCCCATCAGGTGAGCCGGGTCCGAGGCGCGGCGGTTGGCGGGTAAGCGACGGGCGCGGTCCACGTGACACGTACGGCTGAATGACCGCCACCTCGCGTAGGGGGGCTCACGCAGCCGCCGTTCGGCCGCGACTGCGCACTCTAGCCGCGTAAAGAGGTGACCTAGCGGCCTGTTCCTGGCCCAGAAACCTGCTTCGGCCAGGTAACATGTATATGCACCCGGGGCAGACGACCGACCGCGAGCGACGCGCGCGAGTACGTGCACGCCCGCAAGCGAGTAAGCACAGGTAAGCGATCAATCGAGTCCGCGAGCAGCGCGTGAGCGCAGGCGAGCGGCATCGAGCGGCATGAGGAGCAGGCCCAGCAAGGCAGGCCCAGCAAGGCAGGCCCAGCAAGGCAGGCCCAGCAAGGCAGGCCCAGCAAGGCAGGCCCAGCAAGGCAGGCCCAGCAGGGCAGGCCCAGCAGGGCAGGCCCAGCAGGGCAGCCCGAACAGGCAAACCAGGAAGGCCAGCCCAGGAAGGCAGCCCCAGGGGAAGGCAGCCCAGCAAGAAAGTACAAAAGGGCAGCACAAGAAGGCTGCCCACAAGGCAGTACAGCAAGGCAGCACAAGAAGGCTTGCCCCGCAAGGTAGCTCAGAGGCGAGCGATCGCGCAGGCGGCCTCGTGGCGCCCATCCTCGGACAGGAGTCCCATTAGGAGGAGTTCCCACTTGTCCTACGACGCACGCTCGATCACGGTCCTCGAGGGACTCGAGGCGGTCCGCAAGCGCCCCGGTATGTACATCGGCTCGACCGGGGAGCGCGGCCTCCACCACCTGGTGTACGAGGTTGTGGACAACGCGGTGGACGAAGCCCTCGCGGGCTATTGCGACCGCACCGACGTCACCCTGCTCGCAGGCGGCGGCGTCAGGGTGTTCGACAATGGCCGGGGCATCCCTGTGGACGACCATCCGGTCGAACGGCGGCCCGCGGTAGAGGTCGTCCTGACCACCCTGCACGCGGGTGGCAAGTTCGACGGCAAATCCTACGCAGTCTCAGGCGGACTGCACGGGGTCGGCGTTTCTGTGGTGAACGCCCTATCGTCCCGCCTCGATGTCGAGGTCCGCAGGGACGGCCACCTCTGGCGGCAGTCCTACCACATCGGGCAGCCGACTGGTCCTGTCGTCCGGGGCGAGCCCACGGACGAGACTGGGACGACGATCACCTTCTGGCCGGACGAGTCGGTATTCGAGACCACCGCGTGGAACTTCGAGACGCTGTCCAGGCGGCTGCAGGAGATGGCGTTCCTCAACCGCGGCCTGGCGATCACGCTGACCGACGAGCGGCCCGGCCACATTAACGGCGAGCCGCATGTTGTCAGCTATAGGTACGACGGCGGGATCACCGACTTCGTCCGCTACCTGAACGCCTCGAAGGAACCCGTGCACGGTTCCGTGATCGAGTTCGCCGAGGAGGGTCAGGGCATCGCGGTGGAGATCGCGATGCAGTGGACGAGCAGTTACTCCGAGTCGGTCCACACCTTCGCCAATACGATCAACACTGCGGAAGGCGGCACCCACGAGGAGGGCTTCCGCGCCGCGCTCACTTCGATCATCAACAGGTACGCGCGCGAGCAGAAGCTCCTCAGGGAGAAGGACGAGAATCTCAGCGGCGAGGATGTGCGCGAGGGACTCACCGCGATCGTCTCGATCAAGCTTGCCGAGCCGCAGTTCGAAGGCCAGACCAAAACCAAGCTCGGCAACACCGAGGCCAAGTCGTTCGTGCAGCGCGTGGTCAACGAGCACCTGCGCGACTGGCTGGACCGCAACCCAGGTGAGGCCAAGGAGGTCATCAACAAGGCCACCCAGGCCGCCCGGGCCAGGATCGCGGCCAGGCAGGCCCGTGATCTCACCCGCCGCAAGAGCCTGCTCGAATCCACCTCGTTGCCAGGCAAGCTAGCCGACTGCCAGTCGGCCGACCCGGCGCGTAGTGAGATCTATGTCGTCGAGGGCGACTCGGCCGGTGGCTCCGCCAAGGGCGGCCGCGACCCCCTTTTCCAGGCGATCCTGCCGATCAGGGGCAAGATCCTGAATGTCGAGAAGGCCCGCATCGACCGGGTGCTGCGCAACAACGAGGTCCAGGCGATGATCACCGCGCTTGGCACCGGAATCCACGACGACTTCGACATCTCCCGGCTGCGCTACCACAAGATCATCCTCATGGCTGACGCCGACGTCGACGGCCAGCACATCAGGACCCTGCTGCTGACGCTGCTGTTCCGGTTCATGAAGCCGCTGATCGAGGCCGGTCACGTCTATCTCGCCCAGCCGCCGCTCTACAAGATCAAATGGGAGGGCCGGGGCGCTCAGCCCGAATACGCCTACTCCGATGCCGAACGTGACGTGCTGATCGAGGCGGGCATCGCGGTGGGGCGCAAGGACCCGAGGTCTCGCGACGGGATACAGCGCTTCAAGGGCCTCGGTGAGATGAACGCCACCGAACTGTGGGACACGACGATGGACCCCGCCAACCGTGTGCTTCTGCAGGTCACCCTCGATGACGCCGCGCAGGCCGACGAGTTGTTCAGCGTGCTGATGGGCGAGGACGTCGAGGCGAGGCGTGCGTTCATCCAGCGCAACGCCAAGGACGTCCGGTTCCTCGACATCTAGGGGTGCGACACATGACCAGAACGCCAGCCAATCAATGATCGCGGGAATTTTGTGCAGGACCTGCCAAAACATTGCCGCGATCATGAAAGCCGGGGGCATCGCGACGGCGGCCCGCCCTTGAGGACTTGGCGCCACGAGAGTGACGGCTGGCCCGGCGGCGCGCAGACCCGCTGCGGATCCGCAGCCGAACGGGTGAACCTGTGCGCGGCGGCCGTTAAGACTGTATTGCCCCGGGGGGACGACCCCCGGGATCCCCCCGCAGGCTGTAGCGGCCCGCTCACTGCTGGATGAGAATCCGCCGATTCACGTATCAGGAAACCGAGCGAAATCCGAGAAAGGACGACAGGTGACAGACGTAGAAACACCCGGGGCGCCGCCGCCGGAGGGTGGCCGCGTCGAGCCAGTCGACATCCAGACGGAGATGCAGCGCAGCTACATCGACTACGCGATGTCGGTCATCGTCGGCCGCGCCCTCCCCGACGTCCGCGATGGCCTCAAGCCGGTGCACACCCGGGTGCTGTACGCCATGTACGACGGCGGCTACCGCCCCGACCGCGGGTACTTCAAGTGCTCACGGGTGGTCGGTGACGTCATGGGGCAGTACCACCCGCACGGCGACTCGGCGATCTACGACGCCCTTGTCCGCCTCGCCCAGCCATGGTCCATGCGGATGCCGCTGATCGACGGCCAGGGCAACTTCGGCTCGCCAGGCAACGACCCGCCGGCGGCGATGCGCTACACCGAGTGCAGGCTCGCGCCGCTGGCCATGGAGATGCTGCGCGACATCGAGAAGGACACGGTCGACTTCCGGCCGAACTATGACGGCCGATCGCCCGAACCGGTCGTGCTGCCCTCACGGTTCCCGAACCTCCTGGTAAACGGCTCCGCCGGGATCGCGGTCGGGATGGCGACCAACATCCCGCCGCATAACTTGCGCGAAATCGCTGCCGGGGTGCACTGGTACCTGGACAACTACGACGAGATCGCGCAAGACGACAGCGGCGCCGGCCACGAAAGGCTGCTGAACGCGCTCATCGAGCGGATCAAGGGCCCGGATTTCCCGACGCACGGCCTTGTCGTCGGGCGGCGCGGCATCGAGGAGGCATACCGGACCGGGCGCGGGTCTATCACGATGCGCGCGGTGGTCGAGGTCGAAGAGGACGTCAAGGGGCGTGCCAACCTGGTCGTCACCGAGCTTCCCTACCAGGTGAACCCCGACAACCTTGCTCTCAAGATCGCGGAGCTGGTTAAGGACGGGCGCGTCACCGGGATCGCCGACGTCCGCGATGAGACCAGCGGACGCACCGGGCAGCGACTGGTGATCGTGCTCAAGCGGGATGCCGTCGCCAAGGTCGTGCTGAACAACCTCTACAAGCACACGCAACTGCAGGACACGTTCGGTGCCAACATGCTGGCGCTGGTCGACGGTGTGCCGCGGACGCTGCGCCTGGACCAGTTCATCACGTACTGGGTGGCACACCAGATCGACGTCGTCGTCCGCCGCACGCGTTTCCTGCTGCAAAAGGCCGAGGACCGGGCCCACATCCTGCGTGCCCTGCTCAAGGCAATCGACAGGATCGACGAGGTGATCGCGCTCATCCGGTCGAGCCCATCGGCCGCCGATGCCCAGCAGGGCCTGATGGATCTCCTTGAGATCGACGAGATCCAGGCGGGCGCGATCCTCGACATGCAGCTGCGCAAGCTTGCCGCGCTGGAGCGCCAGGCGCTCGTCGACGAGTACGACGAGCTCATGGCGAAGATCGCGGACTACACCGACATTCTCGGCTCACCGGCCCGCCAGCGGCAGATCGTCGGAAGCGAACTCGACGAGATCGTGGACAGGTATGGCGACGACCGCCGGACGAAGATCATCCCCCACGACGGCGACGTGTCCATGGAGGACCTGATTGCCGAGGAAGACGTCGTTGTCACCATCACCCGCGGCGGATACGCCAAGCGGACGAAGACTGATCTCTACCGCGCGCAGCGCCGTGGCGGCAAGGGAGTGCGCGGGGCGCAGTTGCGCCAAGATGACATCGTCGAACATTTCTTCGTCACCACCACGCACCACTGGATCCTGTTCTTCACCAACAAGGGCCGCGTCTACCGTGCGAAGGCGTACGAACTGCCAGAGGCCGCGCGCGACGCCCGGGGCCAGCACGTGGCCAACCTGCTCGCCTTCCAACCGGACGAGCACATCGCCGAGGTGCTTGACCTGCGCGATTACGAGATCGCTCCCTACCTGGTTCTCGCCACCCGAGATGGGCTGGTGAAAAAGTCACGGCTGACCGAGTTCGACTCGCCGCGCTCCGGCGGGATCATCGCCATCAACCTGCGCGACGACGATGAGGTGATCCGCGCCAGGCTGGTGAACCCGGAGGACGACCTGCTGCTGATCAGCCGCCGCGCGCAGGCGATCAGATTCCACGCCAGTGACGACGCGCTGCGGCCGATGGGACGCGCGACTTCAGGCGTTATCGGGATGCGTTTTGTTGATGGCGACGAACTGCTGGGTATGCACGTGGTGCAGGAAGACGAGGATGTGCTAATAGCGACCGAGGGAGGCTACGCAAAACGGACCTCCGCAAACCAGTATCCTGTGCAGAACCGGGGCGGAAGGGGCGTCGTCACAGCCAAGATCGTCGACGCGCGCGGCGGTCTGGTAGGCGCCCTGATGGTCCGGCCGGAGGACGAGGTGTTCGCAATTACGTCGGCGGGAGGAGTCATCCGTACCAGGGCGGGCGAGATCAAGCGATCTGGCCGCCAGACAATGGGGGTGCGCCTGATGAACCTGGCCTCCGGCGACAGCGTCGTGGCGATCGCCAGGAACGCAGAATCCCTGGACGACGTCGGCGGTGGATCCGTTGTGGACGCCTTGGCAGCTGATACACAGACCGATAGTCCAGATTCGGACGGTACAGAGCCCGGCGGTACGGAGCCCGGCGGCGCGGAACTGGACGGGCCAGAACTGGACGGGCCAGAACTGGACGGGCCAGAACTGGACGGGCCAGAACTGGACGGGCCAGAACTGGACGGGCCAGAACTGGACGGGCCAGAACTGGACGGGCCAGATTCGGACGGCATTGAGTGATTCCGCGAACCCCCGGCCACCGACTCGAGTCCGCGGTGCGGAGGGAGACTGACCGGTGACTTCTCCGGAGAACGGTGACCAGCCTTCGGGCTTGGGCAGCCGTCCGGATGACCATGGGGGCAGGGCAGGCGAAGCAGCCAGAAATGACGTTGCCGCAGGTAGTGACCCTGTCGTCGGAAGTGGCCCCAGCCGAAGTCGTGGTTCGGCGGGTGATGCGGATCGTCCGGGTGGCAATGGCCATCCGGGTGGCAATGGTCGTTCGGGTGGTTCTGGTTCTTCGGATAGCAATGGCCGTCCGGATGGAAATGGCCGTTCGGGTGGTGCTGGCTCTGCGGGTGGTGCTGGCTCTGCGCCGGGGAGGCGGGCGGCGGGCAGGAATCGTCCAATACGCGACGCCAACGGCCGATTCGTCAAGGTGCGTCACCCTGCCGCCACTCGTGCTGTGGCGGCGACCGCCGACGGGAGCGCGTCGGGCAGGGTGACCGCCAAGGTGGAAGAGCAGGGAAGCCAGGAATTTTCTCCGCGGCCTGGCAACGATGACACGCGGCCTGGCAACGATGACACGCGACCCGGCAACGATGACACGCGTCCCGGGAAGGACAACGTGGCACATGCCAAGGATGCGACAGCCGAAGGAACGGACACCTCGCGACGGGACAAAGACACAATCCGGTCGCAGAATGGGGCTGAGGCGGTGAATGCGCCGCAGTCCGGGGGTACGTCGGTAAAGGCAGGCAGTGGCTTGAACGCTGCCGTGCCGCCATGGGGACGTGACAACGATGTGGCCGCTCACGGCCCGGGATTCCCGGAGGAGGTCACCGTGGATGGCCGCACAATGGTAGGGCAATGGCCGAGCGACCCGCCCGGACCAGCACCGAAGCCCCAGGAACCAGTAGTCCCCTTGCCTGCCGACTTGGCCGCGCGTCCGGCCCGTGGCGCGCCGTCCGCGCCAGCAACGCCGACGACAGATCCGTTCAAACCAGGCGCGACCGGACCCCAGCCGGCCGCGCCCCAGCCGGCCGCGCCCCAGCCGGCCGCGCCCCAGCCGGGCGTGCCCCAATCGACGGCGCCGCCGCCCGGTGCGACTGCGCCGGCGGGCAGATCGACGCCGTTCGGTTCCGGCGAGCCGTTTGGTGCGCCGACGCCGTACGGAACGCCGACTCCGCCGGGGATTCCGATTCCACCCGTTGGCGAGCAGGTGCACATTGACGCGCCGCCTGACGGGGGTGCGCCGGGTGCGCCGGGTGCCGAAACCGTGCCCGGTGGTCTAGGGCCTGGTACGCAAGTGCCCGGCGGCAACGCACCTGGTGGGGGCGGGCCAGGTAGTGCCGGGCCAGGTAGTGCCGGGCCAGGTAGTGCCGGGCCAGGTAGTGCCGGGCCAGGTAGTGCCGGGCCAGGTAGTGCCGGGCCAGGTAGTGCCGGGCCAGGAGGCGCCGGTCCTGGAGATGCTCGACTGGGGAATGCCGCCGCCTCGCCTGGCCAGCATGTCGGCTGGCTCGACACGCCCGCCGCGTCGGCTGCGTCCGCGGCGCCGGCCCGCGCCCGGCAGCAACGCCCGGCCAAGGTCCGCCGCGGACAGGCCAAAGCCGGTCAGGTGCAGGCGAAGATGCCGCGCCGTGCGCAGCTGGCGGTGGTACGGATCGATCCGTGGTCCGTCATGAAGTTCAGCTTCGTGATCTCACTGGTCTGTTTCATCGTGCTGTTCGTCGCGGTGGCCGTGCTTTATGGCGCGCTTGCCGGGCTCGGTGTCTTCGACTCGCTGCAGAAGACCATCCAGAGCGTGACCTCGGGTCAGGGATCGCCCGGTGTTAGCACTGCGACCTGGTTCTCCGCGTCGCGCATCCTCGGCTACGCAGCGATCATCGGCACGGTCAATGTAGTCTTGATTACCGCTCTCTCGACCGTTGGCGCGGTCCTCTACAACGTTGCCTCGGACCTGATCGGAGGTATCGAGGTTACGCTGCGAGAGACGGACTGAGGCGTCCGTCGGCTCCTGCCTCCGATCGAGGCAAGCCGGTATGCTGCCCGCCCCGTCGCACCCCCCGCTTCTCGCCGGCGCAGCGGATGCGGTAACCTTCACCAGCGTTTGCAACTCATGGGCCTGTAGCTCAGTCGGTTAGAGCGCGTCCCTGATAAGGACGAGGCCGATGGTTCAAGTCCATCCAGGCCCACGAGTCGGGTATCCGTCCTCGGCGTCCTTCGCCGGTGCCCGCGGTATATACCCTGGGGACGACCCTTGGACCTCCCGGAGGCGCCTGGACGGTCCCGTGTTTCGCGGTGGCCAGCCCGTGATCGTGGTACCTAACTTGCTCATACAGCGGGTTAGGTACCACGATCACGAAATGACGCCAACCAAGGCGGCTCGCCGCCGTCAATCCAAGGCCAGGGCGCTACCCGGTCAGCGTTTCCGCTCGACGCTGGCTGGACATCGCACATTGTGCTGCATAGCCTTGACTGTATGATCAGTCAGTCGTCGTTGGCTCGCACGCCGATCGATTCTGCAGCCTTGGCCGAGACACTGAAGGCGTTCGGCGACAGTCGCATGCTGCCCAGGGCAGCCTACGTCGATCCAGCCGTGTTCAGCTGGGAGCAGCGTCACTTCTTCGCGGGCGGCTGGATGTGTGTCGGCCAGAGCGGGGAGATCGCCGAGCCCGGAGATCAGCGCGCCGAGCAGACCGGGGCCGGCAGCGTCTTGCTTGTCCGCGGGGAGGACGCGACGCTGCGCGCCTTCGCCAACACCTGCCGCCACCGCGGCCACGAGCTGCTTCCCTGCGGGTCGGCGGCGAACCAAGGGGTGATCATCTGCCCCTGCCACTCTTGGACGTATTCACTTTCCGGCGGCTTGCGTGCGGCAGCCGGGTTCAAGAACAAGCCCGGTTTCGACGCCTCCGCGTGAGGCTTGGCCGAGCTGCCGGCCGAGGAATGGCACGGGCTTGTCTTCGTCGACGGCTCGGGCCGGGCAGGGCCGCTGGCCTGGCTCGCTCGGCACGCTCGCTGGGCTGGTGCGCCCCTATGAGCAAGAACGCCTCGTGACGGCCGGCCGGCACGATTACGAGGTCGCCGCCAATTGGAAGATCCTTACCGAGAACTACCACGAGTGCTACCACTGCCCCATGATCCACCCGGAGCTTTGCCGGGTGAGCCCGCCCAGGAGCGGCGAGAACTACGCGGCTCCAGGCACCTGGGTCGGCGGCTGGATGGACCTGCGCGATGGCATGCAGACGATGTCGCTTGACGGAGCGAGCTGCGGCGAACCGCTGCGCGGCCTCGACGCGGCCGGCGTGCGCACGGTCATCTACGTGAACATCTTCCCGAACATTTTGCTAAGCCTGCACCCCGATTATGTGATGACGCACAGGCTCATGCCACTCGCGGTGAATCGCACCCGGATCGAGTGCACGTGGGCGTTCGCGCCTGAGTCGATCGACCGGCCAGGCTTCGGTCCCGGCTATGCGGTCGACTTCTGGGACATAACCAACCAGCAGGACTGGCGTGCCTGCGAATCGGTCCAGCGCGGGCTGGAATCCGAGCACGCCCGCCCGGGACCGCTGTCGGCGGAGGAAGACGCCGTGGACCAGTTCGTCACGATGGTCGCCCGCGGCTACCTTGGCCAGCCTGTTTGGAATCCGGGCAGCCCAGCGCAAGTTTACTAGTGGCTGTCACCTTTCTGGCACATGTACTGCGGTTCCTTGCGCGACGATGACCGGCGAATCAGCTGGCGCGATAGTTGCCCCCGTGCGACGTGGCGAGGGGTGATGCCGCGGTGGTTCGGGGGAGCGTGGCCGGGTCGACGAACGAACTGCCTGACGGCCCTGCCTCGACGGCCTCGTGCGTGGCGCTGCCGCGCAGGATCTGGTTCCAGGTCAGGAACCATTCGGTGTACCCGTCGTCCCACATGCCCGCGACCGGGCTGCCCATAATCGTCACTGGGTCTCCGGGCACGGCTAGGTTGTAGTAGCTCTCGGCGTTTTCGGGGGACAGGTTCACGCAGCCGTGGCTGACGTTCGTGTATCCCTGCTCCCCGACTGACCAGTACGCGTCGTGCATGTAGTTCCCGCTCCAGGTGAACCGCACCGACCACGGCACCGGGAAGTTCGTGTACCCCGGTCCGCTCATCAAGGTCGGGTTGGCCTCCTCGATGGTCAGGTAGGTACCGTTGGCGGTGTCGTCGCCGGGCTGCCCGGTGCTGACCGGCCAGACACCGAAGAGCTTGCCGCGATAGTAGATCTTGGCGTAGTGGCTGGTCGTGCTCACCACGGCGATAAGCGAGTTGCCGATCACGAAGGATTGGCTGAGGTTGGCTGTGCCGTAAACGCCGGGGGCCGCTTCCACTCCGGCCAGGTGCGCGACGAAGGTCACGCGGGTGTGCTGGGGCCAGTAGGCCCTGGGCCGGAACGCGACGGTTTCGCTGCCATCCCAGTACCACGCGCCGGCAACGGGCTTGGAGGTCCGCAGCACCAGAGATCGCTCCACCGCCACCTTGTCCGTGACCGGACGGCTGAACGTGATGGCAATCGGCATGCCGACGCCATAGGTCTGGCCATCCCCGAGGACGGTCTGGGCCTGGATGGTCGCGGACGGTTTAAGGGTGCGGAACGAACTCGTCTCGGTTACGGTCTTTCCCGACGAGTTCACCGCGGTCGCGGTCACGGCGTAGGCGCGCGATGGCTGCAGTGCCCACTCGCTCTGCCAGACCGTGCCACTGGCATTGAGGCTCCCGCTGAGAGGGTCGGCTCCCTCGGTGACCGTGACGTTCTTGATCACGCCATGCGAGGCCATTACCGTCACGCCCTGGTCCGGCTGGGCGTTGGCGATGCCGTTGGCGGGCGTTATGGTCAGCTGCGCGGCCGGGATATGGTGGCTCTTCGCATGGGCATTGGCTGAGCACGCCGCAACGAGCAGGCTAAGGGCACCAAGTAATGCCGCTATTATCAGCCGCTGACGGCGGGCGGCTAGGACGCCCCGGTAGCCCGCGCCGGTCCCGCCGTTGTTTTGCACCTGTGGTCCTCCCCGCTGCTGGCCGGGGCTCTCGTGGCGGCGGCTGGCTGTCGCGAGCGCTGCGAAGGCCCGGCAGGAACCTCATCGGCCCGTTCGTGGAGAGGATGCTCTATCCCCGGGTGCCGCCCGCCATTAACGTCGGCGGGTATCCGTTCCCCGGCAATCCTCCAGGTGGAGGCGGGCTTTGGCAGCCGTTGATTGGCCTTCTCAACAACATCACTTCCGCACTAAGGGCCGTCTACGGCCCGATACCCGCGGCCTCCGCCGTGATAACCGTGGATGGCGGCAAAATTCAGCCCTTAACCCGGTCATACGGGATCAAAGTCGGCGGCCGGCAGCGTGCGGCCGCCGCGATCGAGTCGGCGACGGCGCCCATGGCGCCCTCGGGAAAGCCCCAGTTGCCGAGGTGCCCGTCGCCCACGTCGCCGATCGAGTGATGAGCCATCACGTAGGCCGTCCCTGGTTCCTGCGGGCCGGCCCACGTCCAGATGACACCGTTGACTGCGAGCGCGCCTTTCACCTGTGGCGACTCAATCGTCAAGGAGGTCGGCGATGCTCATTGTCATCAGGGGTGGGACGTCTGCGAATCGCCCGCACGTCAAGGCCACGGTTCTGCCAGGCGAGGCGCAGTGTGTCCGCGAGGTCTTTCGGCCGCCGCGAGCCGAGCCCACCTTGTGCCTTCCTTCGAGCACGACCGTCCGCGCTCCTGCCGTGCCAGGTAGGCGGACGCGACCAGCCCGTTGTGACCTCCGCCCACGACGATTGCGTCATACGAGCCGGCCATGACTCAGACCTCCCGAGTTGATTGAATGTTCAGTCTAGAAACCTGATACCTTCGGAACAAGGGCACCTGGTGCACCGCCGCGCCGATGACCAGCGGATCGCCTTAGGCTGGTGCCCCTGAGGTCCGGATTGGGCAAGGATGTCACCATGGATGTGCAGGCTGGCGTGACCAGCGGTACGGCCGACCAGCGCAGGGCACAAATGCTCCGCGCGGCGCTCGAGGTCATCGTGGAGCGCGGTTTCGCGGACACCCGCATCGCGGACGTCGCCGAGCGTGCGGGTACCAGTGCTGCACTTGTGATCTATTACTTCAAGACCAAGGATCAGCTGCTTACCGAGGCGATCCGCTATTCGGAAGACAGTTGGTACGCGGAGGGACAGCGGCGGATGGCGGCGATCCCGACCGCGGTAGGCAAGCTTGAGGAGATCATCGCCATGACCTGCCTGCCGGAAGCCGACACCGGGCCCGCCGGATCCTGGTTGCTATGGCTGGACTTCTGGGCGCAGGCAGCCAGGCACGCCGAGGTCGCCAATGTCCGGCAAAAGTCCGACGAGCGGTGGCGGGAGACGATCCAGTCGCTCGTACTGGCGGGGCAGGAGTCGGGTGAGTTCCACGCATGGGATTCGCTGGACTTCGCCGACTCGCTTTCCGCGCTGCTCGACGGCTTCGCTATTCAGATCGCGCTCGGTGACCCCGTGGTGGACGCGGCGCGGGCCTTCAAGCTGAGCATGTGCTTTGCCGCGCAGCAGCTGGGATTCGAATGGATCCGGCCGGAGCGAGGCGGCGGCATGACCCCCGAGCCCTCGACCGGGCAGCAACCATAGCGGCCCGCGGCCAGGCGCCGGCAGGCAGGGAGTCGTTCGGCTCCGCGGGCCCCAACCGGGTGGCCGCGATGGTCGAGCGCCTGGTGTTCCTCGGTTCGGCGACCCAGGTCATGCTGCGGCTCGCGCCTGGGGCGCAGCTGCAGGCCCTGGTTCAGAACGATGGTGCGCGCGATGATCTAGCTCAGGGGACAACCGGTGCATGTGTACCTCGCCCCAGACGCCCTGCGGGTCCTGCCCGGTTCCGGCGATCAGGTGCTCGCGGCCGAACAGAGCCCGCTCGAGGTCGGCTGAGCCGGTACCTTGCGAACGTCGACCGGCGCTGACCGGCGCGGGATGGCAATTGGAGAGCTGACATGCTCGGTTACGTGACCGACCCGGCTGGGCCAGCGGGGATCGTCAGGCGCGAACTACCTGAGCCCCAGCCCGGCGAGCACGACCTAGTGGTGGAGGTGGCCGCGTACTCGATCAACCGCGGCGAGCTTGCCCTGATCGAATCGCGGCCTGACGGCTGGACCCCCGGCCAGGATGTGGCCGGCGTTGTCGCGGCGACTGCCGCGGACGGTACCGGGCCCGCCGTCGGTACCCGCGTGGTGGGCCTGGCCGACCAGGGCGGGTGGAGTGAGCGCGTGGCCGTACCTTCACATCGCGCGGCAGCGCTACCCGATTCTGTTGCGTTCGCGGAAGCTGCCGCGCTGCCTGTCGCCGGTCTGACCGCGCTGCGCGGGCTGCAGACGGGCGGATCGCTGCTTTGCCGCCGGGTACTGATCACCGGCGCGAGCGGCGGCGTGGGCACGTTCG
Source organism: uncultured Actinomycetota bacterium (assembly GCA_963826515.1). GTDB lineage: Bacteria > Actinomycetota > Actinomycetes > Streptosporangiales > Streptosporangiaceae > DATFVJ01. The sequence continues at coordinate 27,951 of CAWGXI010000014.1, read as the reverse complement.
CGGTGCAACTCGCGCGCATCGCAGGCGCGATGGTGACCGCGCAGGTCAGCGGGCAGGCCCGGATCGCAGCAGTGAGCGCGCTCGGTGCCAACGAGGTGATCACCGAGATCGGAGCTGACGTCGGCCCGTTCCACCTCGTGCTCGACGGCGTCGGCGGCCAGATCCTCGCCGCGGCGGTGCGCAGGCTTGCTACCGGCGGCGTCGCGACCGCCTACGGCGTCGCCAGCGGCCAGCGCAGCGACATCGCCTTCTACGACTTCGCGGAAGGAGCACCGGGCGGTCGTGTGGAGGGCTTTTTCGTCTACCGGACCGGTGAGGAAACGTTCGGTGAGGACCTTGCGGCGCTGGCGCTGCTGGTCGCGGAGGGCAAGCTGATACCGCAGATTGGCGGGCCTCGTGGCTGGGGCGCGACGCCCGAGGCGGTGCTGGCGATGCGCAGGCACGAGGTGGCGGGCAAGGCCGTCCTGGCCAGAAACTGATTTCCAGGGTCGGCCGCGCATATGAGCCCGCCTCCGTGTGAGCCCTGGCAGCGGGCTCAGACTCCTGCGATGGTGGTGAGCACGTCGCGTCCCTTGACCCGTTCGCCCCTGGTCATCCACCGATAGCCGAAGAAGTCGGCTGTCGCCACGATGAACGAGACCAGCAGCATGATCGTGGCGAGCGCGTCAAGCGCGGGCCCGCCATTGCCGCCGTGCGTGGTGGAATAGATGATCACGGACACTGGCTGGGTCCCCGCCGTCGAGGACAGCAGGTCCACGATCACGAAGTCGGTCGATCACGCCTGTTGAAGGAGAACAGGACGGCCAGCCCGATCGGCAGCAACGACCACGCGAGATATAGCCATGTGAAGCCTTCGAGGAACCACGCGTGCCGCCAGGGATGGCGCCGCCCGATCGAAGGCAGGCGCAGCCGGCGTGGCCGGGTGCTGGCCGCTGTGGGCAGCGGCTCAGGAGCGGCGGACGTGGCCGTCGTGGGCGGTTGGTAGCGATCACGTAATAGATCATCGGAACCAGCAGGACCAGCAGGAAGAGCATGGACAGCGCCGCGCCCTGTGGCTGCAGGCCCGGTGTCCTACTCGTGGATTCGGGTCTGAAGCTGGCCGTCGATCACGTTGCCCAGCATCGACGTGCTGGCCGCACCTGAAAGCATCTGGTTTGTGTAATAGTCACTGAGCATCGGCAGCAGCGTGATCAGTAATCCGGTGAGGATCGGCTGCCGGCTGAGCGGGAGGGTGATCCTGACGAATGTGCGCCACCGGCTCAGCCCGAGATCACCACCGGCCTCGATCAGCGAGGAATCTATGCGGTCAAGCCCGGCGTAAAGCACCATGATCATGTAAGGCACGTAACCGTAGGCGAGGCCGAATATCACTGTCACGGCCCGGCCGCTCAGCCAGTTGGCCGGCTGGGAGGTGATGTGCAGGGAGGTGAGCGCGCGGTTCAGGTACCCGTCGGCCTGCAGCAGGTCGATCCACGTGAGTATGCGCATCATGTGGCTGATCCAGAATGGAGCGATCAGCAGGACCAGGAAGAGCCCCTTTCTGCGGCCGGAGAAGCGGGCCACGAAATACGCTGCCGGATAGCCGATGAGCAGCGATGTCAGGCAAGCCGCTGCGACGTAGACGATCGTCCTGACGATGATGGGCCCCGCGAACGGCCCGGCTCCGGTCATGTCGCTCGCAGCGCCAGCCAGATCATCGCGGGCGCCGCAAGCGAGGCCCAGAACAACCGCCGTGGCCGGCTCGGCCGATCTCGCCTCGACAGGCGTCCCGGTAGCGACATACCCGTGCTTACACGCCGTTGCTGACCGTGAGCCAAGCCTGCTGCCAGAGCGCGTCCGCGGCGGGCGGCAACTGCAGCTGGCTGACTCTACGCCCGAAGTAGGAGGGGAGCACCGCGGTGGACGTGAGGTTCGGCGCGAGCAGGCCCTCCTTCACCAGGCGCTTGGGCGTAACCGCGGTGAGCGGCTGCATGTAACCGTTGAAGCTGATGTTCTCCAGCACGTTCGGCAGGTCGAGCATGTAGTTCAGGAAAAGGTGGGCGAGGACCGGGTCTTTCGCGGTTTTCGGAATGACCATGGTGTCTCTGGCCACCGGGCCCTTGCCGTCCGCGGGAAACCAGTACCCGAGGACGTCGGCGGAGACGCCTTTGGGCAGGTAGGCCGGTGCTCCGGCGATGTCACCCGACCAGGAGTGGTGGATCCAGATCTGGCCGCTCGGAACATTCGAGTAGTCGTTGTTGTCGATGTGCACGTTGGTCAGCTGGGACAGGTTGAGCAGGCTCTGCTTGGACTGCGTGATCTGATTGGGGTCGGTCGTGTTGAGATCGTAGATCCCGTTTTCATGAGCCCGAGGCTGATGCTCTCGCGGTAGTCGTCGGGGATGGCGACGGTACTTCGCCTGCCAGGGCATGGCATACCCGTTCGCCATCGCAGCGGGGTTCTCTGGGACCTTGTCCTTGCGTCAGGCGATGCCGGTTGTGTAGATCGTGTAAGGGAGAGTGTATTTCCAGTTGCCGTCGTAGAACGGGCTGGTGAAGTCGGGTCAGGCCTGCGAGATGTTCGGGATATAGCTGTGGTTCAGCGGCTGGATGAGCTTTGTCTGGATCAGCGGGCCGAGCACGTCCACGGTTGGGAAGAACACGTCAGAACTCAGCTGCCCGGTGCGCAGCTTGGCCAGCGCCTCGTTCATCGTGTTGAACGTGTAGCCACCCTCGACCTTGATGATCAGGTCCGGTCCGATGATCGCCCGCATGAGGTGGAAGGCGTCCATCGTCGCTCGGTGCCTGAATTGGCGAAGCGCCACAGCGGCAGGTCGAAGCGGCGGGTCAGCTCCTCCGCGACCAGGACCGCGGTGCGGGTCGGCTGGGCGAAGTGGGTGCCGCGGCTGGACTGGCTGAGCATGGCATCGACGATGGCCGGGTGACCGTGACCCGCGAGCGTCACGCCATAACCCCCGTGCAGGTCGACGTACTCGTTGCCGTCCACGTCCCAGATCTTGGCTCCCTGGCCGTGGCTCAGCCATACCGCCTGCTGGACGGTGATCTGCCAGCTCGAGGTCACCCCTCCCGCAAGCGAGTGCCGCGCTCGGTCAGCCAGGTGCGACGATCCAGGCTGCCGTTCGATGAAGATCTTTTCTTGCTGCGTGATGGCGTCGTCGATGTCAGCAGGCAGTCCTGCCGGCTGGGCCGTTGTGGTGGCCACTAGGCGCTCCTCATCCTTTGACTGAATGTTCAATCTAAGTTTAGGTGACGCATGCTGGCAAGGAGTCAGCAGCCGGTGCCGCCCGGCCTGCACGTGCCACCCAGCGGCAGCCGTTCGGGAAAAATAATGCATAACGGCTACGCGGGGTGGCACGTCCGGGCGCGCCCGCCGCAGCCAGGCGGAATCTCGGCTGCCAGAACTGTGGGAGCCGGGGCACACTATGCGCTCGTTCCTTCGACCGTTTCGTTGTCCTCGGTGAGGATGGGTCCGGCTACGAGGCGGATGAACCGGTATGGACCGATGCTCGGGTGACCGCTCGCGCTGAGCGTCACGCCGTTCGGTGGAAAACCCAGCCGATCAGGTCGAAGTCCCGCCCGCGCTGGGCCTAAGAGGGAGTCTGATCTAGGCGTGTCCTGCTTCGTTCACACGCACTGTGAAGTATTGGGTTTGAGGTCCCACAGCTTGATGTCATCGTGTGATACGGCTCAGCGGCATGACCAGCCGACTTCCGTACGCCACTGATCTGCCTGATGCCCGCTGGGCACTGATCGAGCCAACCCTGTCCGCCTGGCGGGCCGAGGCGGGCCTGGGCCTGTCCTTGCCGGCGCACGACCTGCGCGAGATCGTCAACGCGATCTTGTATGTGAACCGGGCCGGATGCGCCTGGCATCTGCTGCCGCACGATTTCCCGCCCTGCAAGACGGTCTACGACTACTACGCCAAGTGGGAGGCCGACGGCACGGCCGAGGCGATCCATGACCTGCTGCGCGCCAAAGTGCGCGAGCGGGCCGGGCGCGCCGCGGAGCCGACGGCGGCGCTTGTGGACGCCCAGCCGGTGAAGACCTCATCCAACGTGCCGGAGCGTTCGCAAGGAAAGGAATAGACGCCGCCAAACGGATCAAGGGCCGTAAACGGCACATCGCCACCGGCACCCTCGGCCTGCTGCTGGTGGTGCTGGTCACCGCGGCCAGCGTGCAAGACACTCCCGGCGGGCGGGCCGTGGTCTCCGAACTGGCCGCCCGCCATCCCAGCGTGACCAAGACCTGGGTGGACGCCGGATACCAGCGCAGCGTCGCCGAGGCCGGCGCCGCGCACGGCATCGACGTCGAAGTCGTCAGCAAAGACCCCGGGCACAAAGGTTTCAGGCCGCTGCCGAAGCGGTGGGCGGCCGAGCGCACTTATGGGTGGTTCATGCTGCATCAACGGTTAGCCCGAGATTACGAGACGCTCCCAGAACGCTCCCGCACCATGATCCACTGGTCCATGATCAACAACATGGGGCGCCGGCTCACCGACGAATCCACCCAACCTGGCGCGACGAGCCCACCGAAACGGGCGAACCACTCCTGACCTAGATCAGACGCCCTCTAAGGTCTAGCAGCTCGGCGCCAAGAAGCAGTGCTGAGCTTGCTAGGCTGCAGGCAGCCCATCGTGCCGCTTGCGGCCATGTCTGGGCACACTCTGTAATTGTCGAGGTGGAGGGATCCACGACGTGAAGAAGTTGCTCGTTCTTGCGCTGGTCGGTCTCGGCGCGTTCGCTGTGTGGAAGAAGGTCCAGTCCGATCGTGCCGAGCTGGATCTCTGGTCAGAAGCCACAACAGGCGACGAGAGCTGACACCCCTGCGGGCGTCTCAGCCTGCTGGGCCGCCGGAAGCTCCGGCAAGGCGTGGCCGACATGAGAGCCTGTACAGCACCGCGAAGATCAAGATCACAATGCCGCAGGGTCAGGAAGACGATCGGGTGAGCCGCACGCCACCAGTGACGATGGTTTGCGCTGACCTTTTCGGTACAACGGTCGCTGATGAGGGCATCGTCGACCGGGCCTTCGCTGAGGCCATCGGTACGCAGGGAATCGTCACAGGGACGGCGGCATACGCGCGCTGCATGGTCCAGGTTCACCGGGGCAGGGGCCAGGCGACAATCGAGGTCTTCCGCCAGATGTTCCCGGGCAACGAAGCCGCCGCACAGGTGACGAATCTCGCGTTCGAACGGTCGTTCAAGGCGGCGATCGACCGGCTGGGGCTGTCCCCTCTGCCGGGGGTCGAGGCGACGATCGACAAACTGACCGGGTCTGGCGTCCGGGTCTGCCTGTTCGGCGGCATCGGGCGAGAGCTCCTCGGCCGGGTTCTCGACACGCTTGGCTGGTGGGACCGTATCGACCTCGCGCTCTGCCCTGACGACGTTGCCCGTGGCTGCCCATGGCCTGACCTCGTGCTGACCGCGCTGCTGCGCCTCGGTATCGCCGACGTGCGCGAGGTGGCCGTGGCCGGTGGCACAGAAAGCGCGGTACTCAGCGGCCACCGTTCTGGCGCCCAGGTGATCGCCGGCTTGCGGACCGGCGCGCACAGCGCGGAGAAACTGAGACTGGCGGGTGCCACGCTTCTCCTCGGCAGCATCGCGGACCTGCCGGACCTGCTGATCCCTGCGGCGAAAGCCGGGCCGGAGTCAATGTCCGCCGCACCGTAGATACCCTTGGAGAGCCGTCACATGGGGCTATAGCTCAGCTGGAAGAGCACTTGCTTTGCAAGCAAGGGGTCAGGGGTTCGAGTCCCCTTAGCTCCACCAGGCAAGACGTCAGATTTGCCCGTTGCCAACACCGGAGTGAGTGACTAACTGAGTGACTACCGCTCCGGTTCGCTCGCCGGGAAGATGCGATCCATCACCGTGGCACCGTCGTCCATGACCGGCCGAAGCTGCTTGCGGTACACGGCTTCGGTGACCCTGGTTCCGTCGTGACCCACCAGGCGGGAAATGCTTTCCAGTGGAACCCCGGCGTCCGACATCACGGAGACGAAGCTGTGCCGCAGCTCGCGCGGCGTCCACTCCTTTGGATTGAGCCCGGCCGACGCGGCCACCTTGCGGAACTCTCGCCGCACGTTGTGCGCGTCGAGCGGTGTTGCTGCGCGAGGCGATACGAACACTTGGCAATCACATTCGGCAGGCTTCGCATGTTCGCATCTGCGTTGTCCCCATAGGGCTTTCAGTGCAATTACCCCACGTTGCGCCAATGCGAGAGTCCGCCGTGACTTCCTAGTCTTCGTGTCGCCCCCAGCGCGGTCCGAACGCCATACATATACCGCAAAACGTCCGTGCTCCCATCCGGCCCCGGTGACCGGCCGCCACTTTTGGCTAGTTTCATCGAAAGCAACCACGTGATCCCACCGAAGAGCACGCAGTTCTTCAGTGCGCGCGCCAGTCAGTAGCGAAACCACGATGTAGGGATGCAACCAGGACAGCTCCGAAGCCTTCAGCATGGCTTCTGCCTGGTCCAGCGTGAGCGATTTCGAGGGGCGTCCCGCGCGGCCGGTGGGTACTTCGCACAACAGCACGACGTTGCGTCGTACCTTGTCCCGCGCCTGGGCGCGCTTCATCGCGCGGCTGAGGATTGAGTGGATGATCCTGAGGGACCGCGTGCTGAGGTCCGCCGACCTGTCCGCGTAGAACTTCTCGATGTCTTCGACGGTCAGCTCGCGGAGCTTGCGCTTACCTATGGCGGGAATGATGTGCGTCTCCGCACAGATTCTGTACAACTGGACCGTCGCGGGCGCGCGGGCGCTCAGCCCATAGGTAAGCCAGTAGGCAACGGCGTCTCCGACTGTGTAATTGCCCGCAGCGGCGGTAAGCCCGTCGTCGTAGTTCTGAAGAATTTCCTTCAGCTTGGCTTTCGCCTCGGTTTTAGTCTTACCGCTGGCCCTACGGGTTAGCCGCTTTCCCCAGGAGTCATGGCCAATTGTCACTGTGGCGATCCAGCGTTGGCGTTTGTCATCCCAATGCAGGCCGCCGTCGCCTCTGCTGCGCCGTGTGGCCATGTCAGCGCCTCCCTTCGACTTGGGCTTCGGCTTCGAGAAGTGCGATGTAGTCGGCTATGGCGGCGGCGCTGATGAGGGTGGCGCGGCCTTGCTTGAGGATGCGGATGCGTCCGGCGCGGATTTGCTCGTAGATAACGGTGCGGCTGAGCCTGAGCAGGCGCATCGCCTCGGGGATGCGGTAGAGCTGGCAGGACGGGGCTACCGGCGCAGTGGTCATGCCGCACCGCCGTCGGGGACACGGTTGCGGGTGGTATGCGTACCATCCGTCCCAAGCTCGTTTTGGCCGCTCAGGGCAGGTACGGATTGGTTTGTTGGTACGGATTGATCCGTACCAGGGGGTGCATCCGTACCTGGGCTGACCTGGGGAAATGAGGTTGGTACGGATGGGACGGATAGGGAGCCGGGAGTGGCCGGGCAGTACCGGGTCCAGGCGTCGGTGAAGTCGGCCCGCAGGTAGCCCTTCGCCTGGCCGACCGGGAAGCGGATGGTGCCTGAGCTGATCTGGAAATCGCTGAGCAGGTCTCCCAGGCGCTTTCCGGTCAGCCCGGCCGGGCCGATGGTGGACCAGGGAGCCTCGGGGTCGGCGTTCAGCACGCGAAGCAGCTCCGCCGTGGTGACGGCCTCGGGGTCTCCGAGCGTGGCGAACGCGGCCCGGATGTCGGCCAGCACCCGGATGCGGTCGGAGACTTTGGCGGCGGCGTCCCGGTCAGTCGTCAGCGCCACAGCGGCGCGGCGGGCCAGTTCCGGCCAGTCGCGGCCCGCGAGGTCGGCTACGGCGATCAGCGGTTCCCAGGTGTCGGCGGCCCGGTCTTCCAGCGGCATCACCGGTTCGGCCCTTTCAAGCTCGCGCAGGTGCTTGCCCAGCCAGCGGGCGAGCGCGGCCCGGATCTCCACCAGGGCGGGCCGGTCGCGGCGGTGCCGGAACGGGGCGACGGTCTCCCCCGGCGCGCGGCGGCGCATGCGGATGACGACGGCCCGGTCTTCGATGGTGTCGGGCATCGCCCCGATCCCGGCGAGCGCGGCCATGGCGAAGGTGGGAATGGTCTCCAAGCGGCGGGCGGTGTTGTCCCAGCGGATGGCGGGCCGGTTGCGCTGGTGCCCGGCGTTGAGCAGGCCGCGCAGGTCTTCGTTGGCGTCGGCGTTCTTGCCGCCGAATATCGTGTCGGCCTCGTCCACCAGCAGGGTGGGCGGGGTGTCGTCGCCGATGGCCCGGTAGACGGCGGCCGGGGAGGCGTTGACGGTGATGAGCGGGCCGTGGCAGGTGCCCTCGATCACGTCCAGCAGCCGCGACTTGCCGCACCGTTTCTCCGGTGCCCGGATGACCAGGCGGGGGGCGTGCGCCCATGCGGTTTGGGCGTGGGTGGCGGCGATCCACAGCGCCACGGCCACGGCGGTCTCGGCGCTGGGCAGGATGACGTAGCGGGTGATGACGGCGTGGAGCTGGCCGAGGATGGCCGCGCCATCGGCGGGTGTGCTGGTCATGCGGCGGCTCCTTCGTCCTTGAATGCGCCGTCGATGGCGGCGCGGATGTCGCGGGGGGTTTGCTGGGCGGCGAGCCCGGCCGCGGTGAGCAGCTCGCGGGCGTCGGCTTCGGTGATGGCCCCGGTGGCGACCATGCGGGCAGCACCGCGTGAGGCACCGTAGAGGGTCACGCGGCGGCGGCCCTCAGGGGCGGCCTGGACGGCGCGGAGGTGGGCGGCGAGCAGCGCGGTGGGTGATGAGATGCCCCCCGCTGCGCGGGTGCGTGGCGGGCCGCTGAGCGGCGCGGGACCGGCGGCCGGGGGCGGGGCCGGGGTGAGGCCCGCGCGTAGCGCGGGGGCATCTCAGCCACTGGCCACCGGCCAGCCCAGCGGTAACGGCGGCCGGTGCCCGGATGCCGCGACGGCGGCGCGGCCACGTACCCGCCGTCGCCCTTGATGTCCACGCCGGGGTGGCCGGGGAGCTTGGCGGCCAGCGGGCCGCCGGGGTGGCGGTAATACAGGTGCCAGCCCCCGCCGCCGGTCGCGACGGTCGCGGTCGGTGCCATCAACACGGGGTCGATGCGGCCGCCGTTGCGCGGGTCGATATCGACCACGGCCAGCCCGGCCATGGTGCCGGTGCGGATCGCCAGCAGGCCGCGCGGGACGGCGGCGAGCATGGCGGCGAGCCGGTTGGGGTCGGTGGTGGCGGCGTAGAAGCCGTGGCAGGTCAGGCAGCGGCAGGCTTCCCGGTCGTGGCTGTCCCCGGCGGCGTGGCAGGCGGCGCAGTTGGCGACCGGCCGCTTGGAGCGGCCCAGCACGAACACCGGCCAGCCACGAGCGAAGTAGCGCAGCCCGGCGGCCAGCGCCCGCGCGGCGTGCGGCGGGAGTTGCCCGGTGGCGAGGGCGAGGTGCGCGCCACGGCAGCGCGCCAGCCCGGCATAGTCGCGGCGGGCGGTGGCGGCTCCGCAGTCGGCGCACAGCGCCAGCGCCCACTTCGGGCCGCGCGGTTCGGGCAGGCCGGGGTCGCAGTACGGGCCGGTGTGCAGCCCGGCCAGCCGCTTGGCGGCGTCCTGGCCGGTCATGCCGCGCTCCCGAAGCAGCCGGGGCACAGCCCGTGCTCGGGTCCGGTGCCGAAGAACGCCAGCCCGCAGCGCAGGCAGGCCCACTCCCCCTCCCCAGGGCCATCCCCGCCCTCTGCGGCGGGGGCCACGGGCAGCCGGGTGGGCCGGGGGGCCTGGTGTGGATAGCCGTGCTGGCCGCAGGTGGCGGTTTGCCGGTAGGGGCCGCTGCCGCCGGTTGATCCGGGGGCGGGGTCCCAGCGGCAGCCGCACGCCGCGCCGATCGGCGGCGACGGCTGGCCGTGGCCCGCGACGAGGGTCAGGCGCGGGGTCATAGCGAGCCTGCCAGGGTTGACAGCGAGTGCGCGGCCTTGGCGATGGCGGCTTCGGCCTTGCGGGCGGCGGCGGCGGCCGAGGTGGGGTTGGTGATGACCCACACGACCAGGACCGCGATCACCAGGTAGCGGATGAGCTTCTTCACGGCGGTGCTCCGTTCAGTGGCGGTTGGTGGGGGGCTGGTTGTTGCGGGTGCCGTCGCGGTAGGTGCGGCGGGCGTGGGCGTAGAGCTGCCAGCCGAGGCGGGGCCGCAGGCCGGTGCCGTTGCAGGCGCGGCAGGTGCGGTTGGCGCCGCCGGGGCGGCACCGCCAGCAGTGGCCCCACCGCGAGGCGGAACAGAAGGTGGCGTAACCGAGAGTGACGAGTGGTAGGCAGACGACTAGCAGGGTGATGAGGGATGCCACGGCAGCCTCCGGGCTGGTTTCGGGGGTTTGCGCAGGTCAGCCGCTAGCGGCTAGCCCACAGGTGGGACGGCAGATCGGGTGCTAGCAGGGCCGCTAGGTCTAGCGCCGCACCCCGCTAGACCTAGCGGCGCGGCGGGCTCACGCGGGCGCCCGCGCACCCGCCTTTTCGTCACGCTGGGTGATGGCTGTGGTGATGTCGTCGCGGGTGATGCCGCGCCGGTTCGCGCCCCGGCCGTCCTCGGTGGTGCCCCAGACTTGGCCGGTGCGCACGCCGTAGGGCTTGAGCGCGGCGGTGAGCTGGGCGGCGCGGGCGTCGGGCTCCATGTCGGCCCACGGGCCGTAGGCGTCCGGCCGCAACGTGGCCAGCCGCAGCGCGACGGTTTCGGACCACACCTTGGCCTCGGTGTCAGGGACGACGGCCAGGATGTCGGCCAGCAGGTCAAACCTCGGGCCAGTGTCGGCGGGTTCTTCCCCGAGCGCGTAGCCGGACAGGGTGCCCGCGCGCTGGCGGGCTTCGCGTGCCCGCAGCGCGATCTTTTCGGCGGTGGGGGCGTCCACCTGGTAGCCGCGCACGATGCGGGCCGCGTCGCCTTCCCCGGCGAAGTAGAAGATGCCCTTGTCGCTGAAGGCGAACATGGTCGCCCGCACGCCGTTCTTGTAGGCGGAGGTGCCGAGCACCATGTCGTTTTCGAGTCTGGCCCATCACCTTCAGGCAGAACCGCAGCACCGCGTTCGCGGAGATCCCGGTGGGCAGGGACTTGGCGTCCGGCCGCTGGGTCGCCAGGATCAGGAAGATGCCCAGCGCGGGGCCGCGCTTTACCAGGTCGGTGCAGATGGCCTCGAACTCTGCGCCGTACTTCGGGTGCTCGAACCACTTCTGGCACTCGTCCACGAAGGCGCCGATCGGGTGCAGCCCGAGGGTCTTGTTGCTGGCCAGCGCGGGCGTGACCTTGTTTTCCGGGCAGATGTCTTTGGGTAGCCCGCGGATCACCTTGGCGCGGCGGCGCAGCTCGGCCTGCACCTCACGCATCGCGGTGATGCCGTAGTCGATGTCGTCATCTTCTTCCCCGGCCCGGTAGCGGTGCGCCGACGCTTTCCAGGGGGGACAGGTCCCCGGTGCCTTTGAGGTCGAACAGGTACAGCGCGGCGCGGGGGTCGAGCGCGGCGACCAGGGCGAGCAGGCGCAGCAGGAACGTCTTGCCCATCCGGGAATCGAGCCGATCACACCAGAGGTGAACATCAGCGTCACGGCGACCGTCCGGCCGCGCTGGTCGGTGCCGAACGGGACCGCCTTGAACAGATCCACCAGGCCCGATTTCGCCAGCGGCCACGCGGGCTGGCGGGCCTTGGACATGTCCTGGTCACCGACCCACAGCAGCGTGCGGCCGGGGTGCTGGTCCGGCACCGCCTCGGGCCAGACGCAGCCCAGCGGGCGGCGCAGCCCGGAGGCGAGCTTGTCCCGGCGGTCCATCACTTCGGCCACGGTCACGCCATGCGGCAGGTCGAAGTCCGCGCGCCAACCGGGACCGTCGCGGGTGATCGGGGCGACGAACCGGATCGCGTCCTTCGGCTCCTTGCCGAGCGCCTGGTTGATCGCGGCGATGCCCAGCGCCCCGAGGGCGCGGACCACCACGTCGCTGGTCAGCTTCGCCACCGCCGTGGGGAGCACCGCGCGGTCAATCAGCGGCCGGTCCGCCGGTGCCCCCAGCCTGCCGAACCCGGCGACAGCAGCGGCCAGCGCCAGCAGGCGCGCCAGCGCTGGGGCGGCGACGGCCAGCCACAACGCGGCGATCAGTGCCATGACGGCGGCGAGCCCGGCGACCCACACCCGCAGCCGCACCCGCGCGTCCCGCTGTCGCGACAGCTTCAGATACGCCTCGGGGTCGGCCGCGATGACAGTGGCGCGGCGCACTGGCTCGCCCTCGAGGTCAAACGTCCACCGCGTCAGACCCGTAACCAGGCGGACCGCGCCGCACGGAGCGCGGAACGCCAGCTTCGCCGCGTACTTCGGGATGCGGAAAGCGTGATAGCCGGACACGTGCAGGTAGTGCCGGGCGACCCACTTGGCCAGCGCCACAGCTTCCTGGCGGGAACGCGGCCAGTCCGGCACGATCGGGCGGCGGGTCCGGGCCTTTTCCGTCAAGTCGGCCAGCCAGTCGCTGCTGTCCCCGCCGGGCAGGTCCACGCGGACAGCAGGCGTGTCCGCCGAGGGCGGCGCGCCCGCCCCGGCGGCGGTGCCCGCCGGGGCGACGGGGACCGGCGCGGGCCGGTCAGGATGCAGCGGTACCACGTCCGCCGGGGCGGCGGGGTGGCCGTTCTCGCTGACGGTAGTCATGCTGTGCCTCCATGTGAGTCAGGGGTGGGCGCGGCGCTTGGCTTGGCGGTCCGGGAACCGCGCCCAAGGGCGGACAGAGGTTGATCAGGCGGCCGTCGTTGGTTCGGCGGCGGGTGCGGTGCGGGCCAGGTGACGGCGGACGGTGCGGTCACTGATGCCGAGGCGTTTGGCCATGTCGGCGGCGGACATGTCCGGGTACCGGTCACGCAGCCCGGCCACGGCGGCAGCCGTCCGTGTCCGGCCAGATGTCCGCTTACGGTCCGGCCTGCCGTCCGGGGCGCTGTCCGCGCGGCTGTCCGCTGCGGGCAGAGTGGGCACCTGGTCTTCGGGCTCCAGCTCCCCGAGCTTGTACAGGGCGCGAGTCCGGCGCGGGGCGCGCCAGCGCCAGGCCAGCGCGCCGTGGGCTTCCTGCAGGCCGGTGACGGCCAGCAGGCGGTGGCGTTCGCGGCGCAGCGCCTCGGGGTAGGAGCGGATCTCCCACAGCACCATGCGACGCCACAACAGGGCGGTGCGGGCCGGGGCCAGCAGCCAGCGGGCCGGGCGGATGCGGTCGATCCGGGTTCCGGCGGCCAGCCCGGCGCGCACGCGCACGACATGGGTGGCGACCTCGACGACGGCGACCCACAGCGCGGGCAGCACCGCGTGCGCGGTGCGGCCAAACCAGCTCACCTGCTCCGCGACGTTCAGGTAGACGGTGGCGGCCGTCAACGACCAGGGGATGAACCGGACCCAGCGCGGGCGCATGTCCAGCCGCGCCAGCACAATGTCCAACGCGGAGAAAATCGCAATCCCCAGGTCGATCCCGAGCGGCACGGTCCGGGCCAGCAAACCAAACGCGGGCCAGGCGGCATGCTCGACAGCGGCGAAACTGTTGACGAACCCCAGCGCGCCAAGCGCGGCCACCGCCGCGCCCACCACATTCACGGCGGCGCGCTCGTGCTCGGTCAGCGGCCGGGCCCGCCGGTCGCTGGCCATATCGCAGGTATAGGTAGCTGTCATGATGGGTGTACCTCCATGTGAGGGGCGGGCGCGGCGCTTGGCTTGGCGGTCTGGGGCCGCGCCCGCTGTGTGGGCTGGGTCTGGGCCAGCCCACGGGCGGGGCGCTGGCGGGGCGGTATGGCCGGGAGCAGCCACGGATCGTTGACCAGCGGGCCGCGCTCGGCGGGCCGCTGCGGCTTGCCTGCGACCGCGCCGTAGCGCAGCGCGGTGTGCTCAGCGAGCTGGGCGGCGGTCATCAGCCCGGCCGCGAGCTTCTGGGCGTCTGTGGTGCGGCTGCGCGAGATCGACCCGTCCGAGTTGACCGGCAGGCGGCGCGGCCTCACGCCGCACAGCGGGCAGTGCCGGGCGTGCCCGCCCCGGCGTTTGATCTGCCGTTCGCGGTCGCGGCTGCCGGGCCACATCCGGGCGAGCTGCCAGCCGATCCCGGTGGCCCGCAACACTTCCAGTAGCCTCGCGCCGCGACCGGCCTCGTGCTCGGCCAGGCGGCGGTTGACGTTGCTCGCGAAGACGACGTAATGCCGGGCGTGCCGGTACGGCCGGTCGAAATGCAGCAGATACACCGTCCCGGTGGCGGTCATGACCCGCTCACCTCGCCGGGGGCAGCTTCGGCATAGCCAGCCCGGCGGGCCCGCACCAGCAGCGAAACCAGCAGGCGGGCGGTGTAGTCGTCCCACTGCGCCAGCCATGCGATGATGCGCCGGTCATACCGGCCCAGCTCGATGCCACCAAGCGCAGCCTCGATGTACCAGCGGCGCTCAGCCTCCACCACGAACCCGCCACGCGGGTCGGTGTCGTTCGGTCCTTCGCTTTGCACGTAGTGGCTGGTCACTGTGATGATTCCAGCCAGGTCCGTGGGCGCGGGGGGCGGTGAGGTCATCAAGCCGCGACCTGCCTTCCCTGCGCTGGGGCGGCGCGAGTGGCGGCCAGGGCGCGGATCTCGTCGGGCGTCAAGCCCGCCCAGATACCAGCCGCAGGGGGGATCCGCAGCGCGTACTCAAGGCACAGCTCCCGCACCGTGCAGCCTGCGCACACGTCCTTGGCGACCGCTTCGCGCGCTTCCCGCTCGGCCTTCGGCTCCAGCTCGCACACATCCGGCCCGGTGTGCAGATACGGGTCAAAGACACACTCCGCACCGGCCAGCACGGCGTCACGCAGCCGCGACAGCCGCATCGCGGCAGGGTTGCTGACAGTCGTCATCTCGTCTGCCTCCATGAGAGGGGCGGGCGCGGCGCTTGGCTTGGCGGTCTGGGGCCGCACCCTGTACGTCCTGCTAGTTATCACGCCGACTCCATCGATCTATTGTCTAGTCAATGTGTCAGTGGATACTCAAGCACAGGGGCGTGCGGCGGGTCAAGGGCATCGTCTAGATTGGCTGTCAATAGCGCCAATGAGGCTCATGATGTTCGTGGAGGTGCGGCGATGGCCCGGGGCAACCGATGGCAGCCGGTCTATCAGCAGATCGCAGAAGACATCCGACAGCAGGTCATGACGGGGCAGCTCGGACCAGATGCGCAGATCGCGACAGAACATGAGCTAGCCCAGCGGTACGGGGTGGCGCGGGCGACTGTCCGCCAGGGGCTCATGTTGCTTGTGCAAGAAGGGCTGATCGTTGCGCGACGACCGCTCGGGTACTTCGTGAGACGGGTAGAGCGGCTCGACTGGCCCGCCTTCAACTTTGAGCGCGAAGGGGCCGCCGACGCCTGGGTAGAACAGGTCGAAGCGCAGGGCCACGTACCACGGCAAGAGATCAGAGTTGAAATCGTCGCGCCCGATCACGCAATATCCAGCCGACTCAAGCTGGTCGATAATGAGCTGGTTGTCGTACGGCGGCGGCTCCGATTCGTTGACGACCTGCCATACCTGATAGCAGACTCCTACTATCCCGAGGCAATCGTTCGTGGTTCACCCGTGGCCAGCCCAGCGGACATTCCTGCCGGGGCGCGCAATGTCCTAGCCGACCTTGGCCACAAATGGGTGACTCACGATGACGAAATCGAAGGGCGCCATCCAACCGAGGATGAGGCTAGGCAGCTCAACATCCCGCCGGGCCTCTCTGTGCTTGTGCACACGCGGACGAGCAGTAATGCGGAGGATGTTCAAAGCCGCGTGATGATATCGGTCCTTCCCGTTGACCGGTGGCGGGTGCTCTACAGGATCGAAGGATGACATGCCGTATGTCCTCCGCCGGGCCAGCCAGGCCGACACATCGCAAATCTGGTCTCTACTCGAAGAAACAGTTCAATGGCTGCGTGCGCGCGGCTCGGATCAATGGTCCACGTGGCGCACATGGGGCGGCCCCAACGGAAAGGTAACGCGGGCCATCGCGGATGGATATGTGTGGCTTCTTTTCGATGGACCAGACCTCGTGGCGACAATCACGGTGGAGGAAGACGGCGATACCGATTTTTGGGATACCGACGAGCTATCGAAACCGGCACTTTACGTTAGTAAACTCGCTGTGCGTCGAAGTCACGCCGGTAAATCAATTGGTGCACTCCTGCTCGACTGGACGCTAGACAGGGCATATCGACGCGCAGACCGCTGGGTCCGCCTCGACGTGTGGCGCACCAACGCAGACCTTCACGCCTACTACCTCCACCACGGGTGGAAGTTCGTCCGAGACGTTCATCGGCCGTGGCGTGGATCAGGAACGCTTTTCCAGCGACGCCCGGCGCCCCTGCCAGCCGACCTTGCCGCTCAACTCGATGTCCAGGATGACCTGCCACGCGCAAAAAGCTGATTCACAAATGATCAGAGGACGGGCGAAGATGCCGCAGTACTGTCGAATCAGGCCTTACATGGATCAAGGCGGCGCCTGCGGCGCCGCGTCCGGCGCTCCCCGCGCCGGGCTCTGCCTTGGCGGCCCGCCCGGCGCGCCCGCGCCGTCCCGGTACCCCCAGCGCTCAGCGGTGATCGAGCGCTATGCCGCCCGGTGGTCCATTGAGGTGGCGATCGAGGACGCCAAGCAGATCTTCGGCACTGGGCAGGCCCGCAACCGGCTGGCTGCCGCGGTGCACCGCACGCTCCCGTTCACCCTCGCCTGCCAGAGCCTGGCCATGCTCTGGTATGCCACCGCCGGGCACCATCCCGGCGACGTGGACGAGCACCGCGCCCGCGCTCCCTGGTACCGGACAAAGGCCGAGCCGTCAACCGCTGACATGATCGCCAAGCTACGCCGGGTCCTCATAGCAGCGAGATATCGGCCTGTTCATACCGGCGAGCCGACCCCTGAAGAAATCCACGCCGTACGGCTGGCCTGGGAAGGCGCCGTGGCATAACCGCGAAAGTCGAGAACCACGCATAACTACATAAATGCGGATCGGATGCGTCTTACCAACACCCCGCGTCAGGCACTCGGTCGGTTCTCCGGACAGACTCCCCCCATTGAACTACCTTTGGTAGTTATCGAAATCATGCGTTAAGTGATGACGCCTCAGGAAGTCAGGAAGTGCGGTGTAACCCATCCTGCCGCCTGATACGTCTTACTCACCAAGCCTGCCACGGTGCGCTGCAATTAGGTCGATGCATCACCATTGCGGGCGATATCAGCTACGTTGACTGACGAGTCGAAAGGAACCGTTTCATGGGATTGTTAACGGGGGGAACAAGGCATGCCCGACTATGCGTGTCTGCCCCAGAGTTGCTGGGGCGTGGCCACGACGCGGTGTACGGCGCGGCCGCTCGGGCGCTCGTCAAAGGCCGCCGCGTCCTGGTGACCGGGGCCGGAGGTTCTATCGGCAGTGAGATCGTGCGCCAGCTGCACACTCTTGCGCCGGGCGCCGTGTACCTGCTCGACCACGACGAGTCGGCACTGCACTCACTGCAGCTGGAACTGGTCGGGCACGGTTTACTCGACAGTGAGCACACCGTTCTAGCCGACGTCCGTGACCGCGCTGGCATCCTCCGGGTCATGACGAACCTGCGGCCCGAACTGGTGTTCCATGTCGCGGCACACAAGCACCTTCCGCTCTTAGAGCGTTACCCCGCCGAAGGGTTCAAGACCAACGTCCTCGGGACGGACAACGTGGTTTCGGCCGCCGTCGAGGCTGGTGTCGAGCGGTTCGTCAACGTCTCGACGGATAAGGCGGCCCGACCGGTGTCGATTCTCGGTGCCACCAAGCGGCTCGCTGAGCTCCTCGTCGCCAGCTTTGGCGGCAGCGATACCCGCGTGGCATCGGTGCGGTTCGGCAACGTGCTCGGCAGTCGGGGATCGTTCCTGCACAGCCTCGCCTACCAGGTGGAAAACGCCAAGCCCGTCACGATCACCGACAAGGACGTGACCCGCTTCTTCATGACGATCCCCGAGGCAGCGGGTTTGGTCATCGAATCGGCGGTGATGGCCGAGAGCGGGGAGACCTACGTGCTCGACATGGGTGCCCCCGTGCGCATCATTGATCTGGTGGACCGCTACGTGACGTTGGTGGGAGCCCAGTCTCCGCGAGTCACCTTCACCGGACTGCGGTCCGGCGAGAAGCTGCACGAGGAGCTCCTGGACGATGCCGAGGAGTGGGATCTGACCGCGCATCCGCGGATCTGGTTGGTGCGCGGGCGCCATGAGGTCATCGAGCGTGTCAGCGAACGCGCGCACGCGCTGCTCGGCCTCACGGTGCAAGGTCGGGTCCGCGAGCTGCGGCACGCGCTGTTCGACCTCCTCGCCCTGCCGACCTACCCGCGCCAGGTGTCACTCGCCGCTCCAGGCGTCCCAGACTCGGACCGACCCGATGTGATATTCGCATGACCCCGGGGAGCTGGGTGTTGCTGGCCCTGCCCCTGCTGGCGATTCCAGCAGCACTGGCGTGTGTGGACCTTTTCGGCGGACTTCGGGCCCTGCACTCTTTCCCACCGATCAGCCACGCATCCGCGGTGGAGGACTTCGAGGTACTTGTCCCGATCTACGGGTCGATCCGCTACCTGGAGAATGTCGCCTACCTGAGCGACTATGGCGCCCGCGTCATGTTGTGCACGACCACGACCGAGACCCCCGAGTTCGACCAGTCCTTGGAAGTGCTCGCCGCAGAGCACGGGTTCCGAGTCTTCCGAGCCGACGTCCCGGCATCGGGAGGCCAGGCGGGTAAGCGGGCGACGTCGGGCACGATCCGGGACCGCATCGTGCGCGACGCGCACCGCGTGGTGGCGGCGCCCTGGATCGTGTGTCTGGATGCCGACACCACGACTCGCCGTCCGCTCGGGGATTTAGTCGGGATCATGGCGGCACGGAACCTCGACCTGGCCTCCGTCCAACTGATCCCCGCCCACAGCGGTTCATTGCTCGGCAGGCTGCAGACTCACGAGTACCGCTTGGCCATGCTGCTCCGGCGGGTACTGCCCTGGCTTGTCTCGGGTGCCTGCCACGCGGCGCGTTCCTCGGTCCATCGCCAGGTGATGCTGCGCCATTCGCTGTTCTTCCAGGGCAATGACGTGGAGCTGGGCATGCTGGCCGATGCCCTCGGCTTCCGCGTAGGGCATGTCCCATTCGAGGTGCCGACCACCGTTCCGGAGCAGTTCAAGCCCTGGTTCCGGCAACGCCTGGCCTGGGCCGGCGGCGAGGTTCGGCTATTCCTCGCCAATCCGCAACTCGTGCTGCGCCATCCCTTCTTCTGGTGCTACGGCGCATGCCTCTCACTCCTTGCCTTCCCGCTTCGCTGGTGGGCACTGGTACATAACGGGTGGATCCCGCTCGTGGTCCTCGCCGTCTACGTGGGCATGTGCCTGTACCTACACCGGGGGCACTGGGACAGGTGGCTGCTCCTCGTCCCGCTATATGCGGCGTTCTCAAGCTTGTTACTGACACCGCTGGGGCTGATTTGGTACGTACGGATGGCGCTTGCCGACCGCAATGCTGGACTGATCCGCGTTCGCCAGCGCCAGAGGAGGCACCGGGGGATGCATCGACGGGTCAGCACTGCACATTGTTAGCCCATTGCGGTGGTTCGCGACGATCAGGACGCTGGGTGGGCGCATCATCACTGCTGATGTATCGGGCGCACGGGAAGGGGACAACGGATGTACGCACGGCCGCTGGGGCAGGCGGACGCAACAGGAAGGATCGCTCCTGGAGGGCAACCCTCCTCACGATCGTGGCCGGGCTGATTGGCTGCCTGGCATCCTCGTCTCCGGTGCCCCCGACCCGGCACCAGCTCGTGCAGCCAGCCATCTGGGTGTGGCATTGGGGCGCCCCCCAACCGCTCCTCGCACTGGCGCGACTACACGGAGTCAAGCGCCTGTTCGTGTCGGTGCCCCCAGGGTTCAGCCGGAACCCCACCGAACTGGCGAGCTTGACCAACTTGCGCACGCTGGCTACGCACCAGGGCGTGCACCTGGATGCGCTGAGCGGAGATCCATCGTGGGCGGAACAGCCCGAACGCGCCGGGGCCTGGGCCCGCGAGGTCACGGCGACCGGCCTGTTCGATCGGCTGCATGTCGACATCGAGCCACAAGCGTTGCCGCACTGGCAGTCCGACCAGCGGCGGTTGACCCGAGGGCTGCTGAGCGCGATCGACCAGATCCGAGCCGCAGGCCTGCCGGTCGAGGCGGACATCCCCTACTGGTACTGGCGGATCCCCACCGATGACGGAATCCCATTGGACGTCGCCATCCTTCGGCGGATCACCGGCATCACCATAATGGCTTACCAGGACACAGCCACCAAAGTGCTGGCGTTCTCGACCAAAGAGCTAGCACACACCGCACAGCTGGGGAAATACGCCCGGATCGGAGTGAACATCGGTCCGCACGGAGGAGACGCTCCGAGCAGCAGTTTCTGGGGTCAGCCCAGCGCGACGATCCAGAACGACGCCGCGGAGATCAGCCGGAGCGGCGCGTCATGGACCAGCTTCGCGGGCATTGCCTGGCACGACTCCGAGAGCCTCGCCCGGCTGTAGAAAGAACTTCGGCTCGCTGAAAAAACGTCCGGCAATGGTCACGGCCCTCGTCGGCTGCGTCGATGTCTCATAATCCAGCGACGGCCGACCGGTGTCTCCGGCGGGGGCACTCCGTCTCCGAGAGGATCACCAACACCACGGGCCTGCCTGACGTCCGAAGTGGCTAGGTGCCTGCTCATCCCGCCCGCCATCGACCCGGGGCAAGCCGAGCAGACCAAGACGCGTGTTGTTTTCAAGGTGGCCTGGCGACCTGCCAGGCGCCCGAGCGGTGGACCATCCCGACGACACCATTCGGGCAGGCCGTACCCCGGCAGTGGGCAAGACGACGCTGACGGATCTGGTCGCCGAGGCCAGGGCGAGCGAGTGACTAACTGCGTGACAATCGCGGCGAACACGGGCGGACTCTCCGGGACGCCCGAGCACCGTTGATACAGGCGAGTGTGCAACGCAGCGCAGGCGACAGTCATTCCTGGATTGCTTTGCAAGCAAGGGGTCAGGGGTTCGAGTCCCCTTAGCTCCACAGGGGGTTACCGACAGAACTGCCGGTGTCGTACCGACAGAACTGTGACGGTGACCTTGTTTGAGTATCGCCTTGGGGTCTGACAGTGGGCGCGCTGCCCTTGGGTTGCCGGGTTCAGCGGGGTGAATGGCCTGGTTGTGCTGCTGTTGACGTGCGCGGGGCGTTCTTGGCTGGGCGGTTGGAGATGGTTTTGGTGGCGGTGCTGGCAGCTGCTGGGTGTTAGCCGCTGGGTAGGTGGCCGGAGAGGCTGGTGCGCCGTCGGCGTGCCGGCTGGGTGGTGTTGCTGGTGTTGCCGTCGCAGATCAGTGCCCGCCAGGCGCGGATTTTGCGGATGTTGGCGGCTGCCAGTAGCAGGGCGGTGAACAGGGATTGGGCGGCGATGCCGCGGACCCGGCGTCGGGCTGGCTGGGCGAGGGCTTCGTGTGCGGGGTCTTTGGCGTAGCCGTTGAGGCCTTCGATGGTGTTGCGCAGGGTGGCGTAGCACTTGTGCCAGGCGGGACTGCCGTAGGGCAGGTCCTGGCGGTAGCGGGCACCGATGTCGGGGGCGATGGTGATCGCGGTCTGGCGGCAGAGCCTGGGCGGGTCGTGGGGTGGCTGCAGCACTTTGGCCCGGCCGTCGCGGGGTGGCAGCGACGTTTCGCGGAGCGGGCAGATCAGCCCGGGGTGGGCGCCGAGGGCGGGGCAGGACAGCCGCTGGTATCCGTCGGCGTCCGGGCCGTCTTTGTGTTTGAGCTGGTAGGGGCTGCGGGCGGCGACCCGGGCGGTGTAGGTTTCGCGCCCGATGGTCTTGGCGCGCAGGCCGGCGGTGGCGGTGATCAGCGGCTCGGGAAGGGCGGGACAGTACCAGCTGCCCTCTATTAAGACAGCGCCTTGGCTGTTGGCCTGGATGGCGAGCTGGCCGGTCCGGTAGTCCATGACGGGCCGGTAGCCGAGGGCCCGGACCGGCAGGTGGAACCGTTCGGGGAGTGCTTGGGTGTAGGCGCGGTCGTAGCCGAGCCAGCCGGCCTTGTGCCCGCGGGCGGCGACCGAGGCCAGCACCCGTGCGCCGGTGCCGCCAGGGTCTTCGCCGGGCCGGGCCATGGCCATGCCGATCGCGAGGTTCGGGTGTGCGGGCGGTGCGCCGGGCGGCCGGGCGGTGGTGGCGATGGTGGCTTCCAGCGCCCAGGCGAGTTTCCGCAGTGGCTTGCCCGTGTCGTCTTCGCGTTCGCGGTGGTCGCCCTCGCGGACGTACCAGCCGCCGTCGGGGTCGCTGGCTTGAAGCCCGGTGCGTTTGGACGGGCCGCGGGAAAACAGCGGCACCGGGGTGGCGTCCAGGCCGGTGCAGCCGCCGGACGCGGCGCGTTCGGCCTCGGTGAGGACGGAGACGCTGGCTTCCAGCAGCGCATTCACCAGGGCCTCGAGCCGGTCCCGGGCAGCGGTGGCCTGGCCGGTGGTCATGGGTTTGGTGCGGGCGGTGAGCTCGCCGGCGGTCAGGCGCCGGTTTTTCGGCAGCGCCGAAGGGTCCGCCACCTTGATGATCTGGCCGAAGCAGTAGCGAACCCGGCGGTAGGCGGCCTCGAAGGCGCGTTTGGTGGCGACGGTGCCGGTAACGCCGAGGAGCCGGCGGGAAGGGCCGGATAGTTGCTGAAACAGCAGCCGGGTGGCCTCGGTGAGGAACAGCGGCCGGTCATCGAGGGCCAGGCATAAAAGCGCGGTGAGCACGGCGCGCACCGGCAGCGGACGTGGCCGGCCGGTCTTATGGGCCAGCGCGGCCTCGATGACCGGGGCCGTGCCGCTACGGTCGGTCAGCTCGGCGGCGAACGCCACGGTCTCATCTCCGGGCAGCGCGCTGGGCTGGGGGATATCCATGCTCAGCGCGCCTGCCGGGTCTTGTCCCATGCCCGCAAAGCGGCCTTGGCCGGGGCGCCATCGACGTGGCGGGCGTAGCGGGCCAGCGATTCAGCCTGGCTGATCCCGCTGATGGCCAGCAGCTCGGCCAGCGGGGTACCCGCGGCGAGGTGGCCGCAGATGAAGCTGGCCCGCGCCCGGCTCACCGACAGCCGCGGCGCGGCCGGATCGGCTACCAGGCCGCGGGCGAAGCTGGTGACGAAATTCTTGTAGCCGCGGTCGGCCGGGCCGGGGCGGAACACAAACCCGCTGCCCGCACGGCGGGCCAGCTCCGCCGCCCGGCCGGCATAGTGCGAGGTGACCGGCACCACTCGCGCGGCGGATCCGCTGACCTGAACCGTCACGTGGCGGCCGCGGCGGATAACGTCGCTGCCGCGCAGCGCCACCAGCTCGCCGGGCCGTAATCCCGCACCGATGCCGGACACCGCGATGGCCAGCGCCGACGACCGGGTCCGCGGGTCACGCTGCGCCCAGGCGATCGCGGCCAGCTCGGCCCGCTCACCCGCACAGTACGGCGGCGGTGCTTTCGCGCCCGCGAACGGTGTCGCCCGCAGCCGCGGCGGGCCGTGCACCGGCGCGGCCAGCCGGTACAGCACCGACCGGTAGGTGCCGCGGGTGGCCGGCGCCCGGCCCGCGAGCCCGGCCACGCAAAACGCCTCGATCACGTCATAATCCAGCAGGTACTGCCAGCTGGCCGGAATCCCCCGCGTATCAGCGAACCGCCGCAGGCCGCGCAGCACCGCGGCGGTCATCACCTGCCGCCGCGGACCCGCCGCGCGGCCAGCTCTTGCTAGCGCCGGGCCGCTCATCGCTGCCCTCCCGCCACAATATCCCCACGAGTATCCTTTAACCGTATACATTCACAGAAACCGCAGGCGGGAGACACGCCGGCCAGCGGCACTCACGTGCCGCAAGAAACCTGCGGGATCCGGGCCGCGGAGGGGCGATGCCAGCACCAGACGGTGAAAGCGCGGCGCAGGCCAGGGCAGCGATCGAGGCTGCCCTCAGCCAGATCGGGTTCTGCCTGCCCGGCAGCATCACCGTCCTGCGCACCCGGTGCGGCAAACCCCGCTGCGCCTGCACCGCCGGCCCGCCATCCCTGCACGGCCCCTACATCCAATGGACCCGCACCGTGGCCGGCAAGACCGTCACCCGGCGGCTCACCCCGGCCCAGTACCAGGCCTACGCCCCCTGGTTCGCCGGCGCCCGGCGGCTCCGCACCCTGGCCGCCGAACTGCAAGCCATCTCCCTGAAAGAAATGGCGCGCGCCGAAAACTGGGCCAAGATCACCCCAGGCAGCACGGCGCCGCCGCGCACCCGCCCCGTCCGGGGACCGAACCCGAACTACCCCAAACCACCCAAAACGCTGGGAGATCAGCCCGCTTAACCCGGGAACAGCCCCTCAAAAACATCCCGTAACCGCAGGTCAGCAGGGTTTTGTCGTTAGCCCACAGGGAGGTCTTCACGTTTTAGTGGGGACCATGTTCACGTTTGGGTCTCATGTTCCGCGTGGGCAGCCGCTGTGGGCGGGTTCCCGGGTTGCGGCGGGCCTGGCGGGCGCGTTCCTGGGCAGGGCCGGCTGGCCTGGGTCGGGGGTCGGGCTGGTCAGCGTGGGTGGGTTCGCGGGCAAGGTCATGGTGGCGTGCCTGCGGTGGCCAGGTCGGTGAGGGTCTTGCGGCGCCGGCGGCGGGTCCGGGGCGGAGGCCGGCTGCGGCGCGGCGGTCGTTGTCGTGCTGGCGGACGTCCCATGCGATCAGGATGCGCTGGTTGCGGACGGCCATCAGGCAGGCGAGCCAGAGCATGAGCGGTGCCAGGCCCATCAGCCGGCACCAGCCGCGGGCGATGTTGTTGCTGGCGGGGTCCTTGGCGGTGGAGAAGGTCCGCTCGGCGCCGGTGCGCCGGGCGTAGGACCGCCGGTGCGCTGCCGATGGGTAGTCGTGCTTCTGGCGGGTCTTGGCGGCCACCTCCGGGGGAACGGTGAGGGTCTGCTGGTCGCAACAGTCCGGCGGGTGCTCCGGCGGGGTGAGGATCTCCGGCCGTTGCCGGTCCAAGGTCATAGAGGCCGGGCGCAGGGGGCATCGGGTCTTGCCCATGGCGGCGGGGCAGGTGACCCGGTGGTAGCCGTCGGTGTCGTCGCTGGTGATTCTGCCGGGCTTGTGCCGGGCGAGCTCGGCGGCCTGGGCGTCGTGCGCCGCTGTTTCCTGCGGGGTGGCGTCGCGGGCCAGCGGGCCGAGCTGCAGCAATGTGGTGGGCGTGGCCGGGCAGTAGAGGTTGCCGTTGGCGATGATGGCGCCGTGGTGGGTTCCCTGGGGTCCGCGGTCGTGCGGGTGCAGGTCCTGGACCAGCTGGGCGCCGGCCAGGCGGAGCGGGATGGCCCAGGCTTGGGCGTCACGGTGGGCGTAGCCGGAGTCGGCGAGGATGTCGCCGAGCCGGATGCCGGCCCGGGTCATCTGCTGCAGGACTGGTACCAGGGCGCGGGCTGGGTCCAGCTCGCAGCTGGTGAGGGTCATCCGGCGGGCGAGCTCGGGGACGGCCGGGCCGTGTTCGGCTGCCATCATGGTGCCGGCGGAGAGGTAGTAGCCGAAGAACATCTCGCCTTTGGGTCCGGGCAGGTTGGAGTTGCGGTGCCCCCAGGACGCCTCGGGGTCGGCGCACTCGGTGGTGCCGTGCCGCGGCGGGCGGGAGAAGCTTTCCACGTCGGTCCAGTCAACGGCCAGCGCGCTGGAGGCCTGCTTGTACCCGGCCGGGATGCTGGCCTCCAGCAGGTCATCGCTGATCCGGGCGAGAACTTGTGAGGGTGCGCCGTCGGGATGCTCTTTGGCCAGCGCCTTCACGACGAGGCCGAAGGTGCGCTCTACCTGCCGGTAGGTGAGCTGGTGCGGGCCGGTCTTCCAGTTCTCGGTCACGCCGAGCCGCACCTGGTCGGCTTCAGGGAGCGCGGTCAGCGCCTGGTGCACCTCGGTGAGGTAGGCGGGCCGGCGGTCAGCCAGGATGAGCAGCATCGCGGTCAGCAAGGTGCGGACGCGCAGCTGGCGGTGGCGCACCCCGATCGGCAGCAGCACCTCGATCCGCAGCGCGGCTCCCGAGCCGTCGATGATGGCTTCCAGTACGGTCAGCGGGATGCTCACCGCTTGCTCCCGCCGAGCAGTCTTACCGCCTCGGCCTCATCGCCGGGCTGCAGCGCGGCGATGATGTCGCCCAGCCGCTGGCTGCAGGTGATCCCGGCCGCGTGCAGGAACGTGGCCAGCCCCAGCAGCTGGGCGCAGTCGGCCAGCCAGGTGGCCCGCAGCCGGGAGGTGCCGGGCCGGGGCAGCCCGGTGCCGCCGGCCAGCGAGCGGGACAGCGGATTGGTGACGTTATGCCGGCCGGGATCGGTGCCGCCGGTGATCAGATGCTGGCCGGCGAACGCCGCGGATGTGAGCAGCGGCTGGTGGTAGCGGGCCAGTACCGGCACAGCGCGGGGCCTGCAGCCGCGGACCTGCACGATCACCCCGCCGGAGCGGGCGCTGATGTCGCTGCCGCGCACAGCGCGTAGGTCGGCGCGGATCAGCCCGGCGCCGGCGCCCAGGCAGACCAGGCCCGCGGCGCGCATCCGCCGTGCCAGGGTGGGCTGCACGTCCGCGAGCGCCAGGTAGCCGGCGATCTCCGCAGCGCTGTAGGGGGCCTTGGCTCGCTGCCTGGGCAGCGGCGCGTCCACGGGGGCCAGCGCGGGGACCACCCGGCGGGCCAGGAACCGCAGGTTGGTGCGCAGTGTGCGGCGCGCCACCGGCGACAGGCCGGGCGCGCTGATCGCGAACCGTTCGATCACCGAGGGATGCAGCAGCACCTGCGGTACCGGGTCCAGGCCCAGGCCGATCGCGTAATCGGCGAGCTTGCCCGCCGCCCATAGCAGGTTCTTGGCCCGCTCCCGGCTGCCCGGCGCCACCTGGGCCACTACCGTGCGGGCGAAATCCGCCGCCCGCGGCGACACCGACACCGGCCGCCAGCTGGTGATCAGCCCGCCATCACCGCACCCGGGCGGTAATGCAGGTGTCCCCGGCAGGCCGGTGCCCATACCGTAGGTATACAGCTAGGCATGGCCGGAATGTGGGACCTGTGCCACCCTGAAACGGTGCGTGTCGCCCCCGGCCACCAGACCCAGGCCCGCCAGATCGCCGCCGAGCTCGCGAAAATCGCCCGCACCGGCATGGTGCTGCCCGGCTCCATCACCGAACGCCGGACCCGCTGCGGGCACCCCGGCTGCGCCTGCCACGCAGACCCGCCCCGCCTGCACGGCCCCTACTGGCAATGGACCCGCAAAGTCGCCGCGAAAACCGTCGGCCGCTGGCTCAGCGCCGACCAGCACCACGACTACACCACCTGGATCGACAACGACCGCCGGCTACGAGAACTGCTCCGCCAGCTCGAAGCCCTCGGCATCGCCGCCCTCGAAACCGACCCCCGCTCGCAGCGACGCAGCCACAGCCCAGCAGAACCCGCCAGCTGACCACAGGGACCGGTGTGGGTAACGGCGGCTTAACCCGTGGGCGGACTCCCGATCACGCCCCAAACGGCCAGCTCAGGCCCAAACGTGAAGACCTGACAGGGAGGTATTCACACTTCGCCAGCATCCATGTTCACATTTAGGTCTGACAGTCTGTTGCCAGCCTCGATGAGGATCTTGCTGTGCGGGCTGCGGTGCTGCCGCGGGCCGGTCTGCAGGCATTATCGGTGCCGGTTAGGCGCCGGGTCCAGGTGCGGCACCACGCGCCGGGCGATGAACCGCAGGTTGGTGCGCAGCGTCCGGCGGGCCGGCCCGGTCTCGGTGATCACGGTCTTGGCGCGGTGGCCGTTGCGGGAATTGCTGCCATTGCGGCCCGCCGGGTCGTGCTTGCTATAGCCGAGGTGGTCGTCCAGCTCGCCCTCCAGGGCGCCCTCGACCACCATCTTCGTCAGCCTGCCCAGCAGGCCGCCCTCGCCGGTCAGCTTCAGCCCGCCGGTGCGGGCCCGCCGGCTCCTGGTCCCGGCCGGTCGTCACGTCTGTCACTGGTGTCTCCTCCGTCTCGGGGGTTACACCTCGAT
>CAWGXI010000013.1:0-30921 GCA_963826515.1 uncultured Actinomycetota bacterium | reverse complement strand
AGAACCCGCCAGGTGGGTGGCGGGCGGCGGCCACCGCGTCCACGGAGTGTCCCGTGCCGGGTCGTGGGTCTGCCACACCGCCAGCAGCCGGGCCTCGGCCGTAGCCCGCCCGCCCCGCAAGCAAATCCAGCGCCGCCTCGCAACCCGCTCCCCCGCGCCGGCCCGGCTGGCGCTACTCCAACGGCAAATGACAGGCAAGGGACCGGCGGCAAAGCGCCCCTTCCATGATCGGAAGGGGCTCTGAGCTGGGAGCCGCCTATCGGAATCGAACCGATGACCTACGCATTACGAGGAGTGATCCGAGCGTCCAGGGCTCCACTGGATCACTTCTGCCCAGCACGCCGGAGTCCTCAGTCCAGCCAAGTTTGAGGTCGTCCAGGGTCGTTGTTAGCAATCCGTTAGCAAGATCCGACGGATGTTGCCGCCAGTGCTGCTGCATCCTCGCCCTGCCGGGTCGGCCCGCCAGGGCCGCGCGCCCGGCACGTTCGGTGGATCAAGCAGACGGTCTACATTCCGCTCCGAGGTCCGTCGACTCAGACCATCAGCTTGGGCGAATGAGCGCTCTGCGCAGCTCTACCAGCCGGGCACCAGGTGAGTGGACGTACTGGCCTACCGTGAGTTGCTGTGAAGCGCAGCAGATAGCCGTCCCATCGGGCAGGCAGCGGGCACGGTCGGCCCGGCAAGAGCATCTGATCCGTAGAGAGCTACAGGCGTGTCCGCTACTTGCCCATTCGTCAGCTGAGCTGCTGAAACACTGCTCACTGATGCGCAGTCGGCAGTGACGTTGAGCGCCGTTGTGCGGCCAAAATGCGGCCAGCTTAGCTGGGTAGCCTCGCCAAGCCGAATCGTCGCTCGACTGTCAAGCAGTTGCCGCAGTCCGGGCGGCAGATCCAGTGCACCTCTTGCAGGGCCCTCGGTCGGCTGCTGGAATCACCGGCATTGGCCGCAGTCTGACACTCTTGTGGGGGAAGCATGCATGTCGATCGCTTCTGCAGGCTGTGAGGGTATCGTTTGCCGACGTCATGTCGGGTTGCTGAGGTGGTGTCAGGCTGTCTCGGCGATGGTGTTTATGGAGACCGGGCCTGAGGGGAGGGTGTTAGCCCCCTTGGCCTGGATCGTGGTGGCCGTGGGCCAGGCTGTTCTGCTGGGCGCGGGTCGCCTCGTCCGCGCGGGCGGTCTTCGCCCGGGCCGTCTCATCCGCGCGGGCCGTCTCTGAGCGGGTCGCCTCGTCCGCGCGGGCCGTCTCCGAGCGGGTCGCCTCGTCCGCGCGGGCCCTCTCCGAGCGGGTCGCCTCGTCCGCGCGGACCGTCTTCGCCCGGGCCGCCTCGTCCGCGCGGGCCGTCTTGTCGTCCGCGCGGGCGGTCTTCGCCCGGGCCGTCTCATCCGCGCGGGCCCTCTCCGAGCGGGTCGCCTCATCCGCGCGGACCGTCTTCGCCCGGGCCGCCTCGTCCGCGCGGGCCGTCTTGTCGTCCGCGCGGGCGGTCTTCGCCCGGGCCGTCTCATCCGCGCGGGCCCTCTCCGAGCGGGTCGCCTCATCCGCGCGGGCCCTCTCCGAGCGGGTCGCCTCGTCCGCGCGGGCCCTCTCCGAGCGAGCGGTCTCGGCTTGGGCGCTCTCGCGCTGGCCGATCAGATCGCGGTCCTGGCTGACGGCTGTCTGTCCGCGGGAGTGTTTCAGTTCGCGGCGTGCTGCGCGACCGCGGTGTGAGGTCCGGCGCGCACCGGCCAGCAGCAGGCCCAGCCCGAGCATGGCGGCCGCCCCGACCACGATGCCGTAGAGGAACAGCGCGCCGGTGGAACCGGTCACGTGGTAGCCGAACACCGAGAAGCCGTGGGTCAGCGCGTGCCCGATGCCGACGTTGTTGAACACGCCCGCCACGCCCACGACCACCGCCGCGACCAGGATGATGAGGCCGAGAACGACAAACATGACACTCTCCCAATATTCGCCCTATACCCAGTCAACTCGGAGTTTGAATCAAGTCAACGCCGGGCCCGTACGTGGCCCGGCTCGATCCAGGGCACGCCTCTGCCCCGTCCTTCCGATAGGTGCCGACGGTCTTGCCGGGGAAGATCAGAGTCAAGGGTGGCGCGCGGTCTTTGCGCCATCGAAGACGCGACCGTAGGGAGCGCCCTTGACTGTGGGCTTGCGCGGCGAGAGGATGCCAGGCACGGAGGACGGGCCACGCCCGGGTCTTGCAGCGCGGTCATTGTCGCAGCGTAACGGCGGGTACCGCCGACCTGCGGATGGGGGGCAGCCGACCTGGCGGCGGGCCGTGCCCGTCAGGGCTTCCGCCCGAGAGGGCGCGGCATGGCCGCCGCCTCGGAGTCGGACAGTATCCCCTGCCTTTCTCCGCTCACGGCCTGGTGGTGGTGCCCGTCTCAGTCACGCATCCCGGCTCGATGACTTCGCGTCTACCTGCCTGTGCTCCGGGCCACCGGCCCGGCGCTCGGCGTGCCGAAGGCGCGCCCTTGATGACAGTGAAGAAAATCCTCACAGGACGACAGGTCCCGCCGTGTCAGTCCGAACGCTGACCCATGCTGGCCGCGATCGCGGTGGGAGATTCACCTGGCTCTGATGGTGAAAGATGACCGCAGATGCTGGTGGGTTTGGACCGCACCGGTGGTGGTGGAATCCGCGTGTTGGTGAGTTGTGACCGCAGTTGGGATCTGTGGGGTGGGAGCATCGGGATGCTCAAGAGGGAGCGTTGATGCCCCCGATGTCGAAGGTCGAGCTGTATGCGGCGATCCGCCGGGATGCCCGGGCCGGGTTATCCAGCCGGGCGATCGAGCGCCAGCACGGTGTCGGTCGCCGGACGGTGTTGAAGGCGCTGTCCTCGGCGTGGCCTGAGCCGCGCAAGAAACCGCCGCCTCGGTCTTCGAGGCTGGATGCCTTCAAGCCGGTCATCGACGCGATCCTGCTGGCCGATTTGGATGCGCCTCGCAAGCAGCGTCACACGGTGAAACGGATCTTCGACCGGCTCGTGGACGAGCACGGGATGGTGGACGTCTCGTACCAGGTCGTGCGGGCCTACGCCGCGGTGCGCCGGCCGCAGGTGCGGGTCGAGGCCGGGCGCGGGCCGGTGGATGTGTTCGTGCCGCAGACACACCGTCCTGGTGCGGAGGCGGAGGTCGGCTTCGGCGTACAGGCAAACGTGCAGAGGTAGGTACGAGTCAACGTGCAGAGCTCCGGTGCCGCCCCGAGATGTGCGGCTGGCTATCGGGTGTCCCCAGCAAAGTGGCGTACGGCCATCTCTGCACGTTCGCCCGTACCTGGCTCTGCAGACGTACCTGTACGCCGACAGTCGGCTTCGGCGACGTGGTGGTGCGGTTGCGCGGCGAGCCGGTGACGTGTGTCCTGTTCGCCTTCCGCATGTCCTACTCAGGCAAAGCGGTGCACCGGATCTTCGCCTCGGGTGGACAGGAAGCGTTCTTCGAGGGCCATGTGCACGCCCTGGGCGTGCTGGGCGGGGTGCCGGCGGGCAAGGTCCGCTACGACAACCTCAAGGCCGCAGTCGCCCAGGTGCTGGGGTTTACCCGGGCCCGGGTGGAGAACGAGCGGTGGACCGCTTTCCGGTCTCACTTCGATCTGGAGGCGTTCTACTGCCAGCCGGGTATCGGCGGGGCTCACGAGAAGGGCGGCGTGGAGGGGCAGGTCGAGTGTGTCAGCCGCAACCACCTGGTCCCGGTCCCGCAGGTGGAATCCCTGGCCGAGCTGAACGCGATGGTGGAGCAGTGGGACCTCGACGACGACGCCCGCCGGGTCGGGGCCCGCCCCCGCACGATCGGTGAGCACTTCGCCGTCGAGGTGCACCGCTGCTCAAGCCCCTGCCGGGCGAGCCGTTCGAGACCGGCCGCTGGTTCTCCCCCCGGGTCGACCGCTACAGCCAGATCAACATCCGCACTAACCGCTACTCCGTGCCCGTCAGGTTGATCGGCCGTCAGGTGCGGGTGTTATTGCACGCCTCTGAGCTCGTCATATACGACGGCGGACCGAGGTCGCACGGCACGAACGGCTCCTGGCCAAGGCCAGTGCCCGCCTGGACCTCGATCACTACCTGGAGGCTCTGGTCCGCAAGCCGGGCGCGCTGCCGGGCGCGACCGCGCTGGAGCAGGCCCGTTCAGCGGGCCGGTTCACCGGCCTGCACGACGCCTGGTGGGCTGCGGCCTGCAAAGCCCACGGCGATACCGCCGGCACCCGGGCGCTGATCGAGGTCCTGCTGCTGCACCGGCACATGAACCACGAGCACGTCCTGGCCGGGCTGGCCACCGCCTTTCGGCGCCGGCGCGCTGACCGCTGACGCAGTCGCGCTGGAGGCCCGCAAGGCCGCTGAGCATGCCGGGCCGGCCGACGCCCCGCCCGGGGCGCCTGCGCTGGTCCCTGGGCTGACGGTCGCCTCGCTGACCGAACGCCGCCTGGCGCACCTGCCACCCGGCACCCGGCCGCCGCCGTCAGTGGCCGTCTACGACCAGCTGCTGCGCCAGCGGCACACCGCCGAAGAAGGGACCACCCCGTCATGAACACCCCATGAGCGTCCAACGCCACCGCGGACTGACCGAGCAGGCCGCCGACGCCGCCACCGACCAGGCATGCCGGATGCTGCGGCTGCCCACGATCCGCGCCGAGTTCCCCGGCATCGCCGACGCCGCGGCCCATGAGCAGATGTCCTACCGCGCGTTCCTGGCCGAGCTGCTGATGGCCGAGTGCGACGACCGGTCCCGCCGCCGCTCCGAACGCACGGATCAAGCGCGCCGGGTTCCCCCGGGAGAAGATCGCTGCGGACCTTCGACTTCGCCGCCAACCCCGGTCTGGACCCCGCCGCCATCCACACCCTGGCCACCTGCGAGTGGGTAAAGAAGTGCCTGCCGCTGTGCCTGATCGGAGACTCCGGTACCGGCAAGTCGCACCTGCTCATCGCCTTGGGCACCGAGGCCGCCATGGCGGGCTACCGGGTCAAGTACACCCTGGCCGCGAAGCTGGTCAACGAGCTGGTCGAGGCCGCCGACGACAAGATCCTGACCAAGACCATCGCCCGCTACGGCCGCGTAGACCTGTTGTGCATCGACGAGCTCGGTTACATGGAGCTGGACCGCCGCGGCGCTGAACTGCTGTTCCAGGTTCTCACGGAACGGGAGGAGAAGAACTCCGTCGCGATCGCCTCCAACGAAAGCTTCGGCTCCTGGACCAAGACCTTCACCGACCCGCGCTTGTGCGCCGCGATCGTCGATCGCCTCACCTTCGGCGGCAACATCATCGAGACCGGCGCCGACTCCTACCGGCTGGCCCAGACCCGCGCCAGCCAGCACGACGACCGGCAGCCACCCCGGCGAAGCGGCCAGGGCGAACCAGGCAAGCCGAAGCAGTAGACCGTGTTCGTCTACCGCCTGAACGAGCCGATCGACCTGTTCGACGGACTCACCCCGCTGAACCGGTGGCTGGCCACCGCCACCCCCGGCGAGACCGCCTGGGCGATCACCGCCGTCCTGGCCCTGGCCGACGCCAGCCACGACGCCGCGTGGGACGGCGACATGCGCCATCTGCCTCTTGCCGGCGCGCTGCCCACCCGCCCCCAGACCACGCCCTACCTGCTGGTCAAGCGGGACAACAACGGCGACACCTTCCTCGTCACCGACGCCCCGGGCACCTGGATCGGCCCGGCCACCGCGCAGGCGCACCCGCCTGCCCGCCTCATCGGCGGCTGGGAACCCGAACAGGACCACCC
The DNA here is from genome assembly GCA_963826515.1 of uncultured Actinomycetota bacterium. GTDB lineage: Bacteria > Actinomycetota > Actinomycetes > Streptosporangiales > Streptosporangiaceae > DATFVJ01. The sequence continues at coordinate 25,201 of CAWGXI010000013.1, read as the reverse complement.
CGCGCCGCTCACCTTCTGAACCCCGCGACAGCCCCCACGATCCTCGCGCGAGGCCAAATACTCACACCCCCGCACACCCAGCAAGTCGCACCTCCCTCGCAGTTGCCTGGAACGGCGGCCAGGCGCTCAGAGGTCGGTCAGCTGTCACAAACATTGATCATGACTTTGATCAACAAGTGCGGTCCAAACCCACCGACAACTGCGGTCAACTCTCACCGCCAAAGCCATTCACCCAAGGCTGCAGCGAGCCGGGCCAGGGTCCGGCTGCGGCAGCAGGAGGCTGGCTGGCGTTCTAACTTGGACACTGTGCGCGCTGACTCCCGCCAGCTCGGCCAGCTCTGCCTGGGAGAGCGCCCGCTGGCGACGGAGTTCCCGCAACCGCTGGCCATCGACAACGGCTGTCCAACGGTCCGCGTGGCCCGTGGGCCTAATAGCCATCAGGTGGTCCAGTCGAATCGGGCCCAGATCGTGCGGCCGTCCTGGTCGCCGTCGATGCCGTATTCGCTGGCGAGGGTGAGGACGATGTCTAGCCCGTGGTGCTGGCTCGGGTTCCTGACGGTTGGAGTCCAGGGTCCGCCGTTGTCTTCGACTTCGATCCAGGCGTAGTCGCCTGGGCTGATCTTGGCGCGGACGGTGAAGGTGCCGCCGGACAGGTGTGAGTGGCTGTGGATGGCGGCGTTGGCGGCGAGTTCGGAGGCGCAGAGGATCACGTCGTCGGCCATGGGACAGCCGCGGAGTAGTGGCCTCAGGTCGGCGCGGACCGCGCGGACATGCTCGGGCGTGCCTGGGTAGGTGACGCCAGTGGTGCGTAACGCGAGCGCTCTGGGCGCTGGAGAGTTCATCGGTCCTCGCTCGTACGGCTGGCCTACGTCCTCGGTGACGCTGAGCGTACTCTGCGTACCTGACACGTATAATAAGTACGTGACACTTCGTGTACTGGCGCAGCACATTGAGTGCGAGCATTGCGTCACGCCACTTGGAGGAGACTGATGTTTGGTCTGTGTGTCCGCTTCACGTGCAAGGACGAGGCCAGCGCCGAGGCTTACGACCGGCTGGTAGCCGAGACCATCGAAGCCATCAAGGCCGGCGAGCCGGGAACGCTCGTGTACGCCTCCCATCTGGTGGAGGGCCAGCCGCTGCAACGCATCTTCTACGAGCTGTACCAGGACCGTGCCGCGTTCGAGGCGCACGCGGCATCCCCGGCCACCCGCCGCTATCTGGCCGAGCGGGATCAGTACCTGGCCAGCACCGAGGTTGACTGGCTGACCTTGCAGACGGGCAAGGGCACGGACGGTTGAGCACCCCGGATTATCAGCGGGCCCTCGGCCGGAAGATCGCCGCCGAACGCCGCCGCCGGGGCCTGTCCCAGCCGGAGCTGGCCCGGATGGTTGACCGGTCGGTGGCCTGGGTGTCCCAGGTGGAACGCGGCGTGCGCAAGGTCGATCGGATGTCAGTGCTGGAGACCCTGGCCACGGCACTCGACATTCCGCTGGTCGAGCTGGCCGCCGAGGCACCCGTGGTCGCCGCCGTGACCGAGGAACCGCCAGGCGCGGGTGAGCTGCGACTGGTCCTGTCCGGCGCTCATGTGCTACGGGCCATGCTCGGCGGTGGTCGCGCCCCGGCGGTCAGCACACTGCGCGCCACGGCCCGCAAGGCGTGGGACCTGACGCACGCTGGGCGCTACACTGAACTGACCGACTTGCTACACGGCCTGGTCCCGGATCTGGAGACGGCCGCCCGGTCGGCACCCGAGGATCAGCGGGCCGAAGCGTCCGAGCTGCTGGCCACGACCTACCAAGCCTGCTCCGCCGCCCTGGCCAAGCTCGGCGAGCCGGACGTCGCCTGGATCGCCGCCGACCGGGCCATGGCCGCCGCGGAACGGGCAGGCAACCCGCTGCTGGTCGCGGCCGGAGCCTACCGGCTCGTGTTTGTGTTCATCGCCGCCCGCCACTACGGCCAGGCCGAGGAGACTGCCCGCACGGCGGCCGATGCGCTCTGGCCGATGGCCGATGAGGGAAACCCGCAGGCCATGTCGCTGTCGGGCGGCCTGATCTTGCAGCGCGCCGTCATCGCGGCCCGGGTGAACGACGCTGACACCGCCTACAGCCAGCTTGAGCAGGCGGGCCGGATCGCCGGGGAGCTGGGCGAGAGCCGGAACGACCACAACACCGAGTTCGGCCCGGCCAACGTCGGCTTGTATGAGATCGCGGTCGCCGCCGAACTCGGGGACGCAGGCCGGGCCCTGCGGGTCGCCGCCACGGTGGACACTTCCGGGCTGTCCGCAGAACGGCGCGCACGGATGCTCATCGACGTGGCCCGCGCGCACGCTCAGCGCCGCCAGGTCACCGAGGCCGTCACCGCGCTGCGCGAGGCGGAGGAGATCACCCCGGAACAAGTCCGCAGCCACGAGCTGGTCCGGCTGCTCGTCTCCGACCTGCTCACGATGCAAGACCCGCCCGCCAGCGAGCTGCGCGACCTCGCGTCACGGCTGACCGCCCGAAACTGAGCTGATATCGATTGTATGTTGCACGTACTTTGGGTCGCACCACCTTTGCCCACCAACCCCACCCCGGCAGGCACCGTCCGGCACCCCGGCCGATGCCTGCAACCCGTCCTGCTCGTGGCCGCGTCGATCACATCGACGGAGCCACCGGCGAACTGCTCCACCGCTACACCACCGTCTGCGAACCCGGCGGCGTCCTGCCCATCGCATGCAAGACCCGCCGCGCCTCCCGGTGCCCACCCTGCGCCGAGGTCTACCAGCTCATCCGCGCCGGACTGACCGGCGGCAAAGGCATCCCCGCCACCGTCGCCCACCACCCGTGCGCCTTCACCACCCTGACCGCACCCTCCTTCGGCCCCGTCCACGCTTGCCGGGAACGCGACGGCAAGGCACTGGCCTGTCATCCACGCCGAAACGCCGGGGCCTGTCCTCATGGCGTCCGCATGTCCTGCACGCAGAAGCACGCCCGAGATGACGACCAGCTCGGCGAACCGATGTGCCCGGACTGCTACGACTACACCGGCTCGGTGCTGTTCAACGCCTGCGCCCCCGAGCTGTGGCGGCGCTTCACCATCACACTGCGCCGGACCCTCGCCCGCCAGGCCGGGCTCACCAGCAAGGCGTTCGCCGCCCAGGCGCGGCTGTCCTACGCCAAGGTCGCCGAATATCGACGAGCTGCCCATCCGCGACCACGCCCGCCGCCACATCACCGCATGCCTCCGTCTGGCCAAGCTCCCCGCGTTCGAGGACCTGCACCTGGCCGCCTGGGCGCACATGCTCGGCTTCGGCGGCCACTTCTCCACCAAGAGCCGCGCCTACTCCACCAACCTCGGCACACTCCGCGCCGACCGGGCCCAGCACCAGCGCGAAACCGCCCAGGCCGCCGGGCTCCTGCCCGACCTCGACAGCGACACCACGCTCACCGTCACCGACTGGCACTTCGCCGGACGCAGCTACCCGCCGTCCATCGCCGAGCTGACCGCCATCGAATCGCGCGCCGCCTCACCCACGACGGGAGGTGCGCCATGCCCCGGCTCCTGCTGACCGTCCCCGAAGCCGCCGAGGCCCTGGCCATCTCCCGCAGCAAGCTCTACGAACTGCTGGCCAGCGGCGCCATTGCCTCGATCCGGATCGACGGATCACGGCGCATCCCCCTCACCGCCCTGGAGGACTACGTCTCCAGGCTGCTCGCCGAAAGGACAGCCGCGTAATGCCCCGAAAGCACACCCCAAGCTCCGCCATAGCGTCATGAAGCGCGGACACACCTGGTCCTATGTGATCCGCGTCCGGGACCCGGAGACCGGAGTCAGTAAGCCCCTATGGGTTGGCGGCTTCGCCACAGAGGAAGAAGCCAAGGCCGCCCGCGACGAAGGCCGGGTCAAGGCCCGCCGTGGCGAGTACATCGACCGAAACAGCGTCACGCTCAGCGCGTATCTCGACGACTGGATCGACAGCCACGCGATGGAGATCAAGCCGCGCACGCTGCACGACTACCGCTCCTGCATCCGGCTCTATGTCACACCGCGCATCGGTCATCTGCCGATCCAGGCCGTGCGGCCGTCCACGATCACCAAGCTCTACCGCGAGCTGCTAACCAGTGGGGGCCGGGACGGTAAACCACTCGCCATCGCTACTGTCACCCACCTGCACGCCGTGCTCAGGAAGGCCTTCCGCGACGCCGTGATCGTGGACGAGCTCATCGGCAGCAACCCCGTGGAACGGGCCAAGCGGCCCCGGGCGCACGCTCACGAGCCTGGCACCGTCTGGAACGTCGCCCAGCTCCGCGCCTTCCTGGCCTCCGCGAGACAGCACCGGCTGTCGGCCTTCTTCCATGTGGCCGCCTACACCGGAGCCCGCCGGGGCGGGCTGCTCAACCTCCGCTGGCCTGATGTCGACTTGGAGGCAAAGAGGATCACTATCACCGGGTCGACGGCCGTGATCGCAGGCGAGCGCATCGACGGCACGACCAAGAACGGCCGAACCCGCGCCGTGGCGATTGACGACGAGACCGTGGCCGTCCTCCGCCAGCACAAGGCCGACCAGGCCGCCGACCAGCTCAAGGCGGGCGACTCCTGGCGCGGCATCAAGGACGGGTACGTGTTCACGACCGGCTGGGGCGAACCGATCTACCCCGACACCGTTACCTCGCTGATGACTAAGCTGATCCGCGCCCACAATGAACCCGAGGAAGGGCCACGCCCCAAGGACCAGCTGCCGCACGCGCGGCTGCACGATCTACGCCACATCCACGCCACAACCTTTGCTCTCCGGCGTACCGGTCCATGTCGTGGCCGCCCGCCTGGGCCACGCCGACCCGGCTATCACCCTCCGGGTCTACGCCCACGTGATCCGAACTGCCGAGGCCGCCGCAGCGGACATCTTCGCCAAGGCCGTCAAGGCCGCATGACCGGCGCCGACAGCGCACCCCGCTGTTAGCACGCCTGTTAGCAAGAAGGCCCCTTCCTTGATCGGAAGGGGCCTTTGAGCTGGGAGCCGCCTATCGGAATCGAACCGATGACCTACGCATTACGAGTGCGTCGCTCTATCCGTCTGAGCTAAGGCGGCGCGGCTGCTGGTGGATGGCACCGGCAGCGCCAAATGAGTGTACCGGCTTAAGCCGGCATGGCGCCCAGGACGCCAGCCACAAGAACAGGACGCCAGCCACAAGAACAGTGCTACGCCGGGTCACGGGCACAGAGCCACGATGCGGGCGCTAGCACAGGCAAGCATCCCAAGGGCCGGGCCATCCCTTAGCCGCACACGGTTCCGCTCTTAGGCACCCCGCCATCGATGAGGTAGCGATCCACGATCGCGTCCACGCACGAACTGCCCATCACGTAAGCGGTGTGCCCGTCACCGTTCCAGCCGAGCAGGACGCCCGACGACAGGTCGGCGGCGAGGGCCCGCGCCCAGCGGTAGGGCGTTGCGGGATCCCGGGTGGTGCCAACGACCAGGATCGGCGGGGCGCCGACCGCGTGCATCGAAGGCACCGGCGCACCGGCCACCGGCCAGTAGGCGCACGGCAGGCTCCCCCACATGATCGCCTCGCCGAACTGTGGCGCATCACGCTGCGCCGTCAACGCCGCAGCACGCCATGCGCTCAGCGCACGGGGCCAGGGACGATCCACGCAATTGATCGCCATGTTGGACTCGGCGAGGTTCGAAAATGTCCCGTTGGTCTTGCGCTCCATCAGCGAGTCGGCGAGTCCGATCAGCAGCGTCCCGTCACCTGCGACCGCATCCTGGAGCCCTTTCCGCAGAATCGGCCAGTACGCCTTGCTGTACAGCGCGGATAGCACCCCGGAGGTAATGAGCGCCTCGTTCCCTGGACGGCCGTCGCCTAGATCGTTGGCGAGCGGTGCCTGCTCAGCCCGGTTCAGCAAGGCCTGGAGCCTCGCCACGGCAGCGTTCACCGCGGCGCCAGAGCCACCTGAACCCGCTGCGCCACCTGAACCCGCTGTGCCACCTGAACCCGGTGTGCCACCTGAACGTGCTGCGCCTGGCAGAACCCAGCGGGCAGTCCGGGCGCTTGACACAGTCCGCGGCAAACGACCTGAACGCGACCTGGAAACCCTCCGCCTGCACGATGTTCTGGTCGATCGCCGTATCTGCCGGGTCGACGGCGCCGTCGAGGACAAGGGCGCGAACATTGTGCGGGAACAGCTGGGCGTAATAGGTGCCGAGATAGGTCCCATACGACTTGCCGAGGTAGGTGAGCTTGCTGTCCCCCAGCGCGGCACGCAGGATGTCCATGTCCCTGGCGGCATCCGCGGTGCCCACATAAGGCAGCAGCGGGCCGGCCGCACGCGCACACGCCTGCGCGAAGAACCTGCTCTCCGCGATCACCGTGGAGAGCTGGGCCGAGTTGGCCGGGTCGTCGTCAGTGTCAAGATACTGGTCGAGCTGTGGCCCGGTCATGCACCGGATCGCTGGCTGGCTGCCCCCGACCCCCCGGGGATCGAAGCCAATCACGTCGAACCGCGCGAGCACGGCGGCAGACAATACGTCCCGGGCCTGCCTGGCGTACGTCACACCCGAGCCCCCGGGCCCGCCGGGGTTGAGCACGATCGATCCGATCCGATGCGCCGAGTCGGCCGCGGGCAACCGCACCACCGGCAGCGAGAACCTCGTGCCCGCTGGATGGCCGTAGTCGACAGGCACAAGCAGGCGCGCGCACTGGAACCCGCCAGAGCAGGGCTTCCAGTCGAGCTTCTGCTCGTAGTAACCGGCAAGAGTCACCGGCGCGGGCGATGCGGCGGCGTGCGCAGGAGGACTGGCCGCGGCGCCCAGCGAACCACCACCCTCGCGTACCCCCGTGCACCCCGCAATCACGACAGCTATAGCCATGATCAGCGCTGCGACAGCAGCGGGCGCGCGGCCGGGGCGGTAACGCGCGTTCCTCACGTAACCCCCGGATCAGCGCCGTGTGCGCCGCGCGCTCCGCTGGCGCGCTCATAGGCCTGCCGGGGCCCGCAGACGCTCGCCCTGCTGCACGCGCACCTGCGGCCGTCCTCGCTGAGCTTCACGAGGACCTTGTCGGACGGCACGTTGTAGCCGACAACGGTCCCGGTCCCCTGCGGCGAATCCACGTCCGCGCCGAGCCGCGGCGCCCGGTCGCGGAACTCCGCGTACAAGGGATGCTCGTACTTAAGGCAGCACATCAGCCGCCCGCAGGCACCCGCGATCCGCATCGGGTTCACCGGCAGATCCTGGTCCTTGGCCATGCGGACGGACACTGGTTCGAAATCCTTCAGGAAGGTGGCACAGCACAGGTCACGGCCACACGGCCCGATGCCACCCTGCAGCCGAGCCTCGTCCCGTGGCCCGACCTGGCGCAACTCCACCCGCGCGCGCAGACTACGGGCAAGGTCGCGGACAAGCTCGCGGAAGTCCACCCGATGCGGCGCCGAGAAGTAGATCACGAACACGCTGTCGCGGTCCAGGTAGTCGACAGCGGTTACCTTCATCGGCAGCCCGTGGCTGCGCACAAGCCGCTTACTCAGCTTACGCGCGTCCGCGCGCCTCGCGCGGCAGGCCTGGTCCCGCGCCACGTCGTCAGCGCTGGCGGGCCCGGCGCACTGCGGCAGGCCGCCGATATCTTCTGACACCCACTGCGGCGCCCAGATGCACTCGGCCACCTCAGAACCCGCATCCGTGGGCACAAGCACCTTGTCCCCGACCTTGGGCGCATGGGGCCCCGGATCCAGGTAGTAAAGCCGGCCATATCGCTCGAAGCTGACGGCCATCATCATGCCCATCGCCCCAGCCTACGGTGCAGCTGTGCGAGATCGCCGCCGCTACGTTCACCGATCGGTATCCCTAACGGCTCACGCCGGGGATTCCGGGCCTGGAGGTACACCTGGCCCGCGGGCAGCCGGATCCAGCCATTGCCTGTGACGCCTGCGGGACCTGCGCACGCCGCGCAGCCGTTCAGGATCAAGGTTGTCAGCGGGCGCAAATCCGCCGGGCCGCACGGTCTGCGCGGTTCGATCCCAGCGGGACCCTGATCGTCAGCCGGCCAGCAGGGCGAGCGTCATGGCCTCGGCGGCGAGCAGCGGGTGCGCGTTGGCCTCGATCCGCTCACGGCACTGCATGATGGCCTGCATTCTGCGCAGTGTTGACTCCGGCGTGGTCGCCGCGGCAATCCGCCTGATGCCGGCCTCGATGTCCGCGTTCGCCAGTTCGACAGAGGCCCCGAACTGGACGGCGAGCACGTCGCGGTAAAAGCCGGCCAGGTCGAGCAGCGCCCGGTCGAGCGAATCCCGTTTCAGCCGGGTCGCGCGGGACTTCTGCCTGTCAGTGAGGTCCTTCAGCGCGCCGGCGCCGCTACGTACCGCCTTGGTCACGCCCTTGCCCGTCGAGCCTTCACCGAACGCCCGGCGGAGCTCGGCCTGCTCCGGCTCGTCGAGTTCGGCGGTGACGGCCGCCGCCTCACCGTCCGCCGCCTCGACGAGCCGCGCCGCGGCAGCGATCGCGGCGCCTAGGCCGTCCACGCTGAACGGCACGCGCAGCACCTCGGCACGGCGCCTGGCCGCCTCGGGATCAGTGGCTAGCCTGCGCGCCCGCCCGATGTGACCCTGCGCCGCGCGAGCTGCCTGCAGCGCCCGCTCCGGGTCGATGCCGTCCCTCGCCGCCAGCATCGTCGCGATCGCGCTCGCGGGCGGGGTGCGCAGCGTGACGAGGCGGCACCTGGATCGGATTGTCGGCACCAGATCGTCGGCTGATGGCGCACATAGCAGCCAGACAGTTCGCGGCGACGGTTCCTCGATGGCCTTGAGCAGCGCGTTCGCGGCCTGTTCCGTCGCGCGGTCGGCGTCCTCGAACAGGATCGCTTTCCACCTGCCGCCGAATGGCGCTGTCGCGGCCCGGAGCACCAGATCCCTGGTCTGCTTGACGCCGTAGGACAGCCCGTCCGGGCGGACGAGTAGCACGTCCGCGTGCGTGCCTGCAAGCACCTGATGGCAGGACGGGCAGTGCCCGCAGCCGAGATCGGGGCAGAGCAGCGCGGCCGCGAAAGCCCGCGCCGCGACTGAGCGGCCCGAGCCTGCCGGGCCTGTGAAGAGCCAGGCGTGGGTCATCCCGGCCCTGTGCCCGCTCGCCGCCGTAGCGGGCTCCGCGCCGTCTCCCGCACTCTGCGCCGTGTCCGGGCTGGTCGCGGTGCCCGCGCTCGGCGCGGTGTCCGGGCTGCTCGCGGTGCCCGCGCTCGGCGCGGTGTCTGAGCTGGTCGCGGCATCCCCGCTGCTCGCGGCGTCCGGGCTGCTCGCGGTCGCGGTCGCGGGCGGCATGGCTGAGCCGTCCAGCGCGGCGGCCGCGGCGGCCGCGGCATGCCGAAGATCCTCGACCACCCGCTCCTGGCCCGCCAAGTCGCCGAAGACGCTCATGACGGCGCTGCTTTCCATGATCGTGGTGCCTTACCCGCGCATGTGACGGGCAATGCATCAAGATAATGGTACTGGGGCATGGCGATCAATCCCGCACGGCCGGGAAACTGCCGGTGGCTGCCTCCGCCACGGCGGGCACCGGGTCGGGCAGGATCTCTCTGATCCGTTCCTGAAGCTGAAGGCTTACCTGGTCGGATGGCAACGTGGCGTCCGCGACCAGGTACCGATCGGGTTCGGCAGCCGCGAGCGCACGGAACCCCCGGCGGACCCGCTCGTGGAAGGCGATGGGCTCGGATTCGAGCCTGTCGGCTGACGGGGCGCGACGGGACAGGCCGGCAGACGGTGGCAGGTCGAGCAAGATGGTGAGGTCGGGCATCATGCCTCCCGTCGCCCAGCGGTTCAGGCGCGCCACATCCTCAATCGGCAGCTGGCGGCCCGCGCCCTGGTAGGCGAGCGAGGAGTCCACGTACCGGTCGGTGATGACGATCGCGCCGCGGTCGAGGGCCGGCTGGATCACCGAAGCCACATGCTCGGCCCGGTCCGCAGCGTACATGAGCGTCTCGGCACGTGCCGACAGACCAGCGTGTGATTTGTCGAGGAGCAGCGCGCGGAGCCGCATGCCGACCTTGGTGGCGCCCGGTTCCTGGGTGCAGACCACCTCGTATCCCTGGTCCCTGAGCCAAATGCCGAGCAGCCGGGCCTGCGTGGTCTTGCCGGCGCCCTCGCCTCCTTCGAGCGCGAGCAGCAGGCCGCTCGGGCGCTTGGGCTCCGGCAGGCTGATCTGCTCGCCACGGATCGCGGCGAGCAGATCGACGACGAGCGGGATGCCACGGCGGTCGTCCATCCGGCGGTAGGAGACCACACCGAGCAGCACGGCGACCGCAGCTGCCAGCAGCAGCAGGATGTTGTCTCCGGTGTTGTTGTACGCCACGCCGCCCACCCGCAGGGCGTCGGATCCGGTCGCGCCATGCACCAGCTTGGTGATGGCCGCCGACATGAATGTCGAAGCCGCCACCACGGCGAGCAGGATGACCTGGATCGCGGACTGCAGAAACGCGAACGTCCTGCCTCGCAGGCCGTCCTCCACCTCGAGCCCGACGATGGTGTAACCGGTCGCGTACGCGATGCCGGCCAGGCCGCCGAGAACGACGACCAGGAACGTGAGCACGACCAGGTTCGGTATCAGCGCCATCAGCGCGAGCGGGATTCCTGCGGCCGCGATCGACAGCCCGAACAGCCTGCGCCTGCTGAACTCCTTCAGGACACGTGAGCCGAGGAACATACCGAGAGCGAGCCCGATGAAGATCGCGACGAAGACGGTACCCCAGCCGGCGTTGCCGCCGTGCAAAGTGTCAGTGATGTATGGCTTGCCGATTCCGATAATCACGCCGGCCGCGGCGAACGCGCCCACCATGCCGATGACCAGGCCGCGAACGACAGGGGTCTGGCCCAGGAATCGCCAGCCCTCCCAGATCATCCTCGCCACGGACGGAGCCGAGGTGTAGCTGAGCGGCTGACGTTTCGGGATTTGCAGGAAAAAGACAGTAACCGCGGATACGCCGAACGTCGCGGCGTTGAAGTACAGCGCCAGGTTCACCTGGTTAGTGTTGAAGTACGGCGAGATCGAACCCAGCGCCTTGCTGACCAGGGCGAGCAGGCTGAACAGAATCCCGGCGACAACCGCGCTGCCATAAGTGGTGGAGAGGCTGAGCTGGTTGGCCCGTTCGAGCCGATCGGGCGGCACCAGGTTCGGCACCGAGGCGTCCTTCGCCGGAGTCCAGAAAACCGAAGCGCATCCAGCCAGGAATTTCGCGAGGAAGATCCAGATCAAATTGGGGAACAGCGGGATGGAAAGGAACAGCAAACCGCGGATAACATCGCCGACGATCATTGTCATCCGGCGATCCAGCCGATCGGCCGCAGCCCCGGCGAGCGGCCCGAGCAGCAGCGCGGGAAGCAAGGTGGCAATCCAGACCCCGCCAACCGCATAACTCTGCGTGGCGATACCTCTACCCTGGGTGATCTGGAATGCCAGTGCGGTAAGCGCGAGGATGCTCAGCCAGTCACCCAGGCTGGATAGCGCCAGGGCGATCCACAGTCGGCGGAACGGCTTGATGGACAGCACACCGCGCCGCTCTCGGTTGGCTGGAGCGCGGAGGATCATTGCGCCACCGTATCGATGAGATCAAGCGGGCACCGGGGTTCCGGTCAGAGCGTACCGTCCGTTATCCCGAAGCGGCCCGCGACCTACCGCGACGCACCGCAGGCCCAGCCGCCCGCCGGTCTGCCAGCAACTCGGCGGCACGCTGGAGGGTGATCGACTCGACCTCGTCGCCCTTCCGCAGTGAGGCATTGGTCTGCCCGTCCGTCACATACGGACCGAAGCGGCCTGACTTGATAACAAGCGCCGTGCCTGTCGCCGGATCATCGCCAAGCTCACGCAGCGGCGGCGCGGCGGCGCCGCTGCGCCGGCCACGCGTCTTCGGCTGGGCGAACAGATCCTTGGCCGCCGCGAGAGTCAGCGTGAACAGTTGCTCCTCGCTATCAAGCGACCGGCTGTCGGAACCCTTCTTCACATAGGGCCCGTAACGGCCGTTCTGCGCGGTGACCTGCTCGCCATCCAGTTCACCTAGCACCCGCGGCAGCGTAAGCAGCCGCAGCGCGTCCTGGAGCGTCACCGTATCGAGCGTCATCGTCTTCAGCAGCGAAGCCGCCCGTGGTTTCGCCGCCGCCGCTTTGGCCGGTCGCGCCTTGGCGCCCTTTCCCTTAGCGGGCTTCGCGGCCGCCGTGGCGGGCTTCGGGGCTGCCGTGGCGGCCTTGTCGCCAGCGCCATCGGCCGCTGAGTCGAGTACCTCGGTCACGTAGGGCCCGTAGCGGCCCACCTTTGCCACGATGGTTCGCCCGGTGGCCGGATCAGTCCCCAGTTGCCGCTCCCCGCTCGGTTGCGCGAAAAGCTCCTCGGCCCGCTCCGGCGTCAGTTCGTCGGGCGCCGTGCCCTCGGGAACGTTTACCCGCTCCCCATCGCGCTCCAGGTAAGGGCCGTACCTGCCGACCCGCACGACGATGGGCGTTCCCTCCAGCGGGAACGAACTCACATCCCTCGCGTCGATGTCACCCAGGTCGCTGACCAGATCCTTCAGCCCTTCCTCGCCGCTGGCGCCGTTCTCGCCGAAATAAAAGCGGCGCAGCCAAGGCACCCGGGCCGCCTCGCCACGGGCGATCTCGTCGAGGACATCTTCCATCCGGGCGGTGAAGTCATAGTCGACCAGGTGCCCGAAGTGCCGTTCGAGGAGCGTGACCACGGCAAACGCGAGGAACGACGGAACAAGGGCCGTGCCCTTGCGGAAAACATAGCCGCGATCCAGGATTGTGCCGATTATGGACGCGTAGGTGGATGGCCTGCCGATCTCCCTGTCCTCTAGTTCCTTGACCAGGGTCGCCTCGGTGTACCTCGCGGGTGGCCGGGTGCTGTGCCCGGCCGGGGCGAGGCTGACAGCGGCCAGCGGGTCATTCTCCGCAAGGGGCGGCAGGCGGTGCTGCGTGTCCTCGCGGTCGGTGTCGGGATCGTCGGCATCCTCGACGTATGCCTTCAGGAATCCATGGAAGGTGATGACCTTCCCGGAGGCGCCGAACTCGGCATCCTCCCCCGCGCTCGACCGCCCGGCGACCCGGACGGACACCGACTCGCCGACCGCGTCCTTCATCTGCGAGGCAACCGTGCGTTTCCAGACAAGTTCGTACAGGCGGAACTCGTCGCCAGTGAGCCTACTGGCCGAGGGAGTGGCGAACTCGTCACCGGCTGGGCGGATCGCCTCGTGCGCCTCCTGGGCATTTTTTACCTTGCTCGTGTAGACGCGCGGTGCGTCCGGTATGTATTCGGCGCCGAATAGTTGCCTCGCCTGTGCGCGGGCTGCGGTGATCGCCGTCTCGGACAGCTGGATGCTGTCGGTCCGCATATAGGTGATGTGCCCGTTCTCGTAGAGCCGCTGGGCAACGGACATTGTGTACTTGGCCGAAAAGCCGAGTTTGCGCGACGCCTCCTGCTGAAGCGTCGTCGTCCTGAAGGGCGCGTACGGTGAGCGCCGGTACGGCTTTCTCTCCACTGAACGGACCGTGAAATCCGCCCGCGTGAGCCGCTGGGCGAGTCCCGCCGCGTCCGCTTCGTCAAGATGCACGGCATCGGCGGTCTTCAGTTGTGCGGCCGGGGAGAAATCCCGGCCCTGCGCAACGCGCCGGCCATCGAGAGCGACGAGCGTGGCAGGGAACTCCGGCGGCTCGGCGTCGCTGCGATGGCTGCCGAAAACCGCCTCAAGATCCCAGTAACTCGCCGACCGGAACGCGATCCGCTCCCGCTCACGCTCCACGACGAGGCGGGTAGCGACCGATTGAACTCGGCCCGCCGACAGCTTGGGCATGACCTTCTTCCACAGCACCGGCGAGACCTCATATCCGTACAGCCGGTCCAGGATGCGCCGGGTCTCCTGCGCGTCCACCAGCCCCTGGTTGAGCTCACGCGGGCTAGCGACAGCGGTAGCGATTGCCTCGGGGGTGATCTCGTGGAAGACCATCCTGCGGGCGGGCACCTTCGGCTTGAGCACCTCAAGCAGATGCCATGCGATCGCTTCGCCTTCACGGTCCTCGTCCGTGGCGAGCAACAGCTCGTCCGCTTCACCGAGCAGTTTCCGCAGCTTGCCGACCTGTTGCTTCTTGTCGGGGTTCACCACGTACAGGGGTTCGAACCCGGCGTCCACGTTGACGCCGAGCCGTGCCCACGGCTCCTTTTTGTACCGCGCCGGTATGTCAGCCGCCTTGTCGGGCAGGTCACGGATATGGCCGATGCTCGACTCAACCACGTAGCCCCGGCCCAGATACCCGGCGATCGTCCTGGCCTTGGCCGGCGACTCGACGATGACAAGCCGGGTCCCGAGCTTGGCGCCGCCCGCGGCACCCCGTTTACTGTCTGGCACCCTCGCTAACCCTCACATCCAGCTGGGATGGCTGCGTACGGCTCACCTCAGTACGCCGTCACAGTGTGTCGCCACCGCGCGGCCCGGTCCACCTCTGCCGCTGCTGTTCCTGTTATGGTCCTGTAACCTTCCGGGCTGCAGGGTACGTCCCGGCTGGGCCCACCGCCAGCGGGCCGCGACCGCAGCAGTCCAGACGAGGTGACGTTACCCGCATTGCGGCAGGGGTTTGCGCGGCCACGCCAACTGCGCAGAATGAGATTCGATGAACCAGTACTCCTACCTCGTCGTGTACCTGCCGCGCGACTTGTCCCGCGATGCCGCACGGCAGATCCTGACGGATCACGCGGAGTACGGCGATTGGGAACTAACCCGTCTCCTGCTGTTCGCGGACGGCAGCAGGAAAGCGACCCTGCGGCGCAGGATCATACGCCCGGTCCGCACCATGTGACCTCGCAGTGCCCCGGGCATGGCTACTAAGGCGCCACTGTGACATGCGCCGCAGGGCCATGTCTCCCGCCTGGTGGTGACTTCTGTGGCGCCGATTTTGGGTGAGGGGTGCTGCGGCGACCTTCTTCTGCAGAACCTTCGCCGTCCGGGACCGGGGTTGTAGACAGGGCTTTGCCCGTCCCTGGCCGCGCACACCCGGGACGGGCAAAGCGTTCATAGGCAACGACTCCCGCCGCCCACCCCAGCGCGGCGACTCAGCCGCGGCGTCACCACCTCGGGGGACGAGCAGAGCGTCTGCACCCTTACGAGCCTGCACGCTTACGAGTCCGCAGCCTCTCGAGCAGTTAGCGGAGGGAGGACCTCGCACGGCGCAGCTTCATGGACGTCCTGCGGCGCCTGGTCATGAAGAGCGCGCCTGAGCCGAAAGCCGTAGCAAGGCCTGCCACCGCCAGCAGGCTGGTGATGTCGGCGCCCGTGGCCGGAAGCCCGCTGCCGACCGTGTAGGACGAAAGCTCGGTCTGCTGGCTCTGCGGCAGGCCCTGCTGGAACTGGTTTCCGGCGTGGACTGTTCCGGTAGTCGGGTGGTTGTTGTCGTTTGGCTGGCCATAGCTGTTGCTGTGGCGCTTGTGGCACGGCTTGCTGCTGTGATGTGACGCGGCAATGACGATGCGGCTGTGGCCCCTGCGGTACGGCTTGCTGCTGTGCTGCACGCTGGTGATCACGGTGGTGATCACGGTGCGCCGGTAGTCAATGCCACTGCCCTTGCGGCACGGCTTGCTGGCGTGGTGCACGCCGGTCACCACGGTGGCGTGACCGCCGACGTGGCCCTTGCGGCACGGCTTGCTGGCGTGGTGCACGCCGGTCACCACGGTGCCGTAGCCGACGGCGTGACCGCCGACGTGGCCCTTGCGGCACGGCTTGCTGGCATGGTGCACGCCGGTCACCACGGTGCCGTAGCCGACGGCGTGACCGCCGACGTGGCCCTTGCGGCACGGCTTGCTGGCATGGTGCACGCCGGTCACCACGGTGCCGTAGCCGACGGCGTGACCGCCGGCGTGGCCCTTGCGGCACGGCTTGCTGGCATGGTGCACGCCGGTCACCACGGTGCCGTAGCCGACGGCGTGACCGCCGGCGTGGCCCTTGCGGCACGGCTTGCTGGCATGGTGCACGCCGGTCACCACGGTGCCGTAGCCGCCGGCGTGACCGCCCTCGCGGCCCTTGCGGCACGGCTTGCTGGCATGGTGCACGCCGGTCACCACGGTGCCGTAGCCGCCGGCGTGACCGCCCTCGCGGCCCTTGCGGCACGGCTTGCTGGCATGGTGCACGCCGGTCACCACGGTGCCGTAGCCGCCGGCGTGACCGCCCTCGCGGCCCTTGCGGCACGGCTTGCTGGCATGGTGCACGCCGGTCACCACGGTGCCGTAGTCCCCGGCGTGACCGCCCTCGCGGCCCTTATGGCAAGGCTTGCTCCCGCGATGACCGAGGCCGATTAACACCGTGTAGTGGCCGCCTGACGATTGGTCATTGCCCTGCTTGTAACCGTATTGACCGTACTCACCGCTGCCGCCCGACTGGCTGCCCTCGCCACGTTGACCACCGCCGTCGAACGGACCGCCCTGATCTGAGTGGCTCAACACCGGAGTCTGGTTGCCGGCCAGGGCACCAACGTCACCACTCGCCATGTCGCTGGCGAGCGCGATCCCGGTGCCGCCGGCGGCGAACACGGTGGTCAGCATGGCGATTTTGGCCATGCGTTTGGGCCAGGCGAATCTACTCATGTGGATACCTGCGTTCGTGTAGGGGTTTGGGATTTGCCTGCTGGCCGCAGTCACCAGCGCGCGTCGCGCGCGCGGCTTCCGGCGGCTCGGAGTGCTTATGTCGCGCCCATAGCGGCCGACATCAGCGCGCGCCGGAGGACCCGCTCGACAGTCCCTGCGTCGGTAGAGCTCCCACCTGCGACCCTCCTGGGAAATCTCCGGTAGCCAACCCTGGGGGTTTCGTTGGCGTAACCGATCCTGTACAGAGAGTCACGATAACACGGTTAGGTAGACACAGTCGAGAAATTCAGCAAATTATCGTGTGGTGATTTTCGCGCCCGAGTGACGCTAGTGCCCTGACCTCGTACGAACGGCTAGCATTGATCAAGGAATTGGTCGAGAACACGAACTCCGAAACGGAGGGCTTCAACCGGAACACGCTCATCTACGCCATGGAACATTCCGGAAAAATCCAGATCAGATGGAAGCCGAAGTGGCGCGAATCCGAAGCACCGGATACCGAGCCTGGCAAACGACTTGGCGTCAGTACCGCCAGACAGGCAGTACGGAACTACCCTGGCTGCGGGGTCCTCGGCCAGCAGCGCTGCACTCATGGCCGCGACCAGCTCGCCGTCGAAAGTGGTCTCCAAGGCAATGTCGCGATGGATGAACTCACGTCGAATACCGGGACCGAGCAAGCCATCAAGCTCGGCCAGGAACTCCGCCTCGTACCCGGGCAGGAAACGTCCGTCCACCTCGGCCGAGGCGACCGGTGGTATAACATTGACTTTACACCCAGCGCGCAGCATTGTCGGATTAGTTGTATTCCGCAGGGTCGCGCCCGTGATGCGTGAAATCGCGCCTAGTTTGTCCAATATTTCCCGATAATGGTCGGAGCTGAACTCTACCTCGAGAACGTTCGCGGCCTGCTCAAGGAACGCCTGCACGGTCGGCGTGAGGCGGATTCCGAACTCGTGCCTGCCCACGCGAGCGATCGCCTCGGCCAGCTCGGTGACCGCGTTGTCGTCGTTAAGCATGGAACCGTGGCCCGCGGTTCCATGCGCTGTCAGCCGCAGCCATGCCATCCCCTTTTCAGCCGTCTGAAGCAGGTAGAGCCGCTGCGGGCCGGATGGGCCGTTAAGGGTGTAGCTGAAGCCGCCGACCTCACCGATCGCCTCCGTGCAGCCTGCGAAGAGGTGCGGATTGTTGTCAACCAGCCAGCGGGCGCCCCACGAACCTCCCGCCTCCTCGTCGGCAAGGAAGGCCAGCACGACGTCGCGCGGTGGACGGCGGCCCTGGCGTAGCCGCTGGCGGATCACCGCAAGGATCATCGCATCCATGTCCTTCATGTCCACTGCGCCGCGGCCCCAGACGCAGCCACCGGTGATCTCGCCGGAGAACGGGTGCACCTGCCAGTCACCTGGGTCGGCAGGTACCACGTCGAGGTGACCGTGCACGAGCAGTGCCGGCCGGGTGGAGTCAGCGCCCTCGATCCTTGCGACAACGCTGGCGCGCTTGGGGTGGGACTCGAAGATCTGCGGCTCAAGGCCGGCCTCGGCAAGCCGGGCGGCGACATACTCCGCAGCGGTGCGCTCGCCAGGTCCGGAGTGATCGCCCGGATTGCTGGTATCAATGCGGATCAGATCGCTGCAGAGCTGGGCCACCTCGTCCTCGGCCGCCAGATGTCCGGACACGGTCCCTCCATGACTGTCGCCTGCGGCTGCGCAGCATGTTGCCCCGCCGCTGTCTCGAGACTCCTTCCGGCCACGATCTCACCCCTGGGTCCGCCGCTCAGCCAGGGGGATCACCCTGACCTTCGCCGGAAGGTCCGAGATTTGCTATCGTGATGCGGCCGACGCGACATGGGCAGCGCTGCGGCACAGGTCCGGGTGGCGGAATAGGCAGACGCGCTAGCTTGAGGTGCTAGTGCCCGTAAAGGGCATGGGGGTTCAAGTCCCCCCTCGGACACCCAGGGGTTACCGACAGAACTGCCGGTGTCGTACCGACAGAACTGTGACGGTGACCTTGTTTGAGTATCGCCTTGGGGTCTGACAGTGGGCGCGCTGCCCTTGGGTTGCCGGGTTCAGCGGGGTGAATGGCCTGGTTGTGCTGCTGTTGACGTGCGCGGGGCGTTCTTGGCTGGGCGGTTGGAGATGGTTTTGGTGGCGGTGCTGGCAGCTGCTGGGTGTTAGCCGCTGGGTAGGTGGCCGGAGAGGCTGGTGCGCCGTCGGCGTGCCGGCTGGGTGGTGTTGCTGGTGTTGCCGTCGCAGATCAGTGCCCGCCAGGCGCGGATTTTGCGGATGTTGGCGGCTGCCAGTAGCAGGGCGGTGAACAGGGATTGGGCGGCGATGCCGCGGACCCGGCGTCGGGCTGGCTGGGCGAGGGCTTCGTGTGCGGGGTCTTTGGCGTAGCCGTTGAGGCCTTCGATGGTGTTGCGCAGGGTGGCGTAGCACTTGTGCCAGGCGGGACTGCCGTAGGGCAGGTCCTGGCGGTAGCGGGCACCGATGTCGGGGGCGATGGTGATCGCGGTCTGGCGGCAGAGTTTCGGTCGTTCTTGCGGGGGCTGCGAGCACTTTGGCCCGGCCGTCGCGGGGTGGCAGCGACGTTTCGCGGAGCGGGCAGATCAGCCCGGGGTGGGCGCCGAGGGCGGGGCAGGACAGCCGCTGGTATCCGTCGGCGTCCGGGCCGTCTTTGTGTTTGAGCTGGTAGGGGCTGCGGGCGGCGACCCGGGCGGTGTAGGTTTCGCGCCCGATGGTCTTGGCGCGCAGGCCGGCGGTGGCGGTGATCAGCGGCTCGGGAAGGGCGGGACAGTACCAGCTGCCCTCTATTAAGACAGCGCCTTGGCTGTTGGCCTGGATGGCGAGCTGGCCGGTCCGGTAGTCCATGACGGGCCGGTAGCCGAGGGCCCGGACCGGCAGGTGGAACCGTTCGGGGAGTGCTTGGGTGTAGGCGCGGTCGTAGCCGAGCCAGCCGGCCTTGTGCCCGCGGGCGGCGACCGAGGCCAGCACCCGTGCGCCGGTGCCGCCAGGGTCTTCGCCGGGCCGGGCCATGGCCATGCCGATCGCGAGGTTCGGGTGTGCGGGCGGTGCGCCGGGCGGCCGGGCGGTGGTGGCGATGGTGGCTTCCAGCGCCCAGGCGAGTTTCCGCAGTGGCTTGCCCGTGTCGTCTTCGCGTTCGCGGTGGTCGCCCTCGCGGACGTACCAGCCGCCGTCGGGGTCGCTGGCTTGAAGCCCGGTGCGTTTGGACGGGCCGCGGGAAAACAGCGGCACCGGGGTGGCGTCCAGGCCGGTGCAGCCGCCGGACGCGGCGCGTTCGGCCTCGGTGAGGACGGAGACGCTGGCTTCCAGCAGCGCATTCACCAGGGCCTCGAGCCGGTCCCGGGCAGCGGTGGCCTGGCCGGTGGTCATGGGTTTGGTGCGGGCGGTGAGCTCGCCGGCGGTCAGGCGCCGGTTTTTCGGCAGCGCCGAAGGGTCCGCCACCTTGATGATCTGGCCGAAGCAGTAGCGAACCCGGCGGTAGGCGGCCTCGAAGGCGCGTTTGGTGGCGACGGTGCCGGTAACGCCGAGGAGCCGGCGGGAAGGGCCGGATAGTTGCTGAAACAGCAGCCGGGTGGCCTCGGTGAGGAACAGCGGCCGGTCATCGAGGGCCAGGCATAAAAGCGCGGTGAGCACGGCGCGCACCGGCAGCGGACGTGGCCGGCCGGTCTTATGGGCCAGCGCGGCCTCGATGACCGGGGCCGTGCCGCTACGGTCGGTCAGCTCGGCGGCGAACGCCACGGTCTCATCTGCGGGCAGCGCGCTGGGCTGGGGGATATCCATGCTCAGCGCGCCTGCCGGGTCTTGTCCCATGCCCGCAAAGCGGCCTTGGCCGGGGCGCCATCGACGTGGCGTGCGTAGCGGGCCAGCGATTCAGCCTGGCTGATCCCGCTGATGGCCAGCAGCTCGGCCAGCGGGGTACCCGCGGCGAGGTGGCCGCAGATGAAGCTGGCCCGCGCCCGGCTCACCGACAGCCGCGGCGCGGCCGGATCGGCTACCAGGCCGCGGGCGAAGCTGGTGACGAAATTCTTGTAGCCGCGGTCGGCCGGGCCGGGGCGGAACACAAACCCGCTGCCCGCACGGCGGGCCAGCTCCGCCGCCCGGCCGGCATAGTGCGAGGTGACCGGCACCACTCGCGCGGCGGATCCGCTGACCTGAACCGTCACGTGGCGGCCGCGGCGGATAACGTCGCTGCCGCGCAGCGCCACCAGCTCGCCGGGCCGTAATCCCGCACCGATGCCGGACACCGCGATGGCCAGCGCCGACGACCGGGTCCGCGGGTCACGCTGCGCCCAGGCGATCGCGGCCAGCTCGGCCCGCTCACCCGCACAGTACGGCGGCGGTGCTTTCGCGCCCGCGAACGGTGTCGCCCGCAGCCGCGGCGGGCCGTGCACCGGCGCGGCCAGCCGGTACAGCACCGACCGGTAGGTGCCGCGGGTGGCCGGCGCCCGGCCCGCGAGCCCGGCCACGCAAAACGCCTCGATCACGTCATAATCCAGCAGGTACTGCCAGCTGGCCGGAATCCCCCGCGTATCAGCGAACCGCCGCAGGCCGCGCAGCACCGCGGCGGTCATCACCTGCCGCCGCAGACCCGCCGCGCGGCCAGCTCTTGCTAGCGCCGGGCCGCTCATCGCTGCCCTCCCGCCACAATATCCCCACGAGTATCCTTTAACCGTATACATTCACAGAAACCGCAGGCGGGAGACACGCCGGCCAGCGGCACGCACGTGCCGCAAGAAACCTGCGGGATCCGGGCCGCGGAGGGGCGATGCCAGCACCAGACGGTGAAAGCGCGGCGCAGGCCAGGGCAGCGATCGAGGCTGCCCTCAGCCAGATCGGGTTCTGCCTGCCCGGCAGCATCACCGTCCTGCGCACCCGGTGCGGCAAACCCCGCTGCGCCTGCACCGCCGGCCCGCCATCCCTGCACGGCCCCTACATCCAATGGACCCGCACCGTGGCCGGCAAGACCGTCACCCGGCGGCTCACCCCGGCCCAGTACCAGGCCTACGCCCCCTGGTTCGCCGGCGCCCGGCGGCTCCGCACCCTGGCCGCCGAACTGCAAGCCATCTCCCTGAAAGAAATGGCGCGCGCCGAAAACTGGGCCAAGATCACCCCAGGCAGCACGGCGCCGCCGCGCACCCGCCCCGTCCGGGGACCGAACCCGAACTACCCCAAACCACCCAAAACGCTGGGAGATCAGCCCGCTTAACCCGGGAACAGCCCCTCAAAAACATCCCGTAACCGCAGGTCAGCAGGGTTTTGTCGTTAGCCCACCAGGGGTTACCGACAGAACTGCCGGTGTCGTACCGACAGAACTGTGACGGTGACCTTGTTTGAGTATCGCCTTGGGGTCTGGCAGTGGGCGCGCTGCCCTTGGGTTGCCGGGTTCAGCGGGGTGAATGGCCTGGTTGTGCTGCTGTTGACGTGCGCGGGGCGTTCTTGGCTGGGCGGTTGGAGATGGTTTTGGTGGCGGTGCTGGCAGCTGCTGGGTGTTAGCCGCTGGGTAGGTGGCCGGAGAGGCTGGTGCGCCGTCGGCGTGCCGGCTGGGTGGTGTTGCTGGTGTTGCCGTCGCAGATCAGTGCCCGCCAGGCGCGGATTTTGCGGATGTTGGCGGCTGCCAGTAGCAGGGCGGTGAACAGGGATTGGGCGGCGATGCCGCGGACCCGGCGTCGGGCTGGCTGGGCGAGGGCTTCGTGTGCGGGGTCTTTGGCGTAGCCGTTGAGGCCTTCGATGGTGTTGCGCAGGGTGGCGTAGCACTTGTGCCAGGCGGGACTGCCGTAGGGCAGGTCCTGGCGGTAGCGGGCACCGATGTCGGGGGCGATGGTGATCGCGGTCTGGCGGCAGAGCCTGGGCGGGTCGTGGGGTGGCTGCAGCACCTTGGCCCGGCCGTCGCGGGGTGGCAGCGACGTTTCGCGGAGCGGGCAGATCAGCCCGGGGTGGGCGCCGAGGGCGGGGCAGGACAGCCGCTGGTATCCGTCGGCGTCCGGGCCGTCTTTGTGTTTGAGCTGGTAGGGGCTGCGGGCGGCGACCCGGGCGGTGTAGGTTTCGCGCCCGATGGTCTTGGCGCGCAGGCCGGCGGTGGCGGTGATCAGCGGCTCGGGAAGGGCGGGACAGTACCAGCTGCCCTCTATTAAGACAGCGCCTTGGCTGTTGGCCTGGATGGCGAGCTGGCCGGTCCGGTAGTCCATGACGGGCCGGTAGCCGAGGGCCCGGACCGGCAGGTGGAACCGTTCGGGGAGTGCTTGGGTGTAGGCGCGGTCGTAGCCGAGCCAGCCCGCCTTGTGCCCGCGGGCGGCGACCGAGGCCAGCACCCGTGCGCCGGTGCCGCCAGGGTCTTCGCCGGGCCGGGCCATGGCCATGCCGATCGCGAGGTTCGGGTGTGCGGGCGGTGCGCCGGGCGGCCGGGCGGTGGTGGCGATGGTGGCTTCCAGCGCCCAGGCGAGTTTCCGCAGTGGCTTGCCCGTGTCGTCTTCGCGTTCGCGGTGGTCGCCCTCGCGGACGTACCAGCCGCCGTCGGGGTCGCTGGCTTGAAGCCCGGTGCGTTTGGACGGGCCGCGGGAAAACAGCGGCACCGGGGTGGCGTCCAGGCCGGTGCAGCCGCCGGACGCGGCGCGTTCGGCCTCGGTGAGGACGGAGACGCTGGCTTCCAGCAGCGCATTCACCAGGGCCTCGAGCCGGTCCCGGGCAGCGGTGGCCTGGCCGGTGGTCATGGGTTTGGTGCGGGCGGTGAGCTCGCCGGCGGTCAGGCGCCGGTTTTTCGGCAGCGCCGAAGGGTCCGCCACCTTGATGATCTGGCCGAAGCAGTAGCGAACCCGGCGGTAGGCGGCCTCGAAGGCGCGTTTGGTGGCGACGGTGCCGGTAACGCCGAGGAGCCGGTGGAAGGGCCGGATAGTTGCTGAAACAGCAGCCGGGTGGCCTCGGTCAGGAACAGCGGCCGGTCATCGAGGGCCAGGCATAAAAGCGCGGTGAGCACGGCGCGCACCGGCAGCGGACGTGGCCGGCCGGTCTTATGGGCCAGCGCGGCCTCGATGACCGGGGCCGTGCCGCTACGGTCGGTCAGCTCGGCGGCGAACGCCACGGTCTCATCTCCGGGCAGCGCGCTGGGCTGGGGGATATCCATGCTCAGCGCGCCTGCCGGGTCTTGTCCCATGCCCGCAAAGCGGCCTTGGCCGGGGCGCCATCGACGTGGCGGGCGTAGCGGGCCAGCGATTCAGCCTGGCTGATCCCGCTGATGGCCAGCAGCTCGGCCAGCGGGGTACCCGCGGCGAGGTGGCCGCAGATGAAGCTGGCCCGCGCCCGGCTCACCGACAGCCGCGGCGCGGCCGGATCGGCTACCAGGCCGCGGGCGAAGCTGGTGACGAAATTCTTGTAGCCGCGGTCGGCCGGGCCGGGGCGGAACACAAACCCGCTGCCCGCACGGCGGGCCAGCTCCGCCGCCCGGCCGGCATAGTGCGAGGTGACCGGCACCACTCGCGCGGCGGATCCGCTGACCTGAACCGTCACGTGGCGGCCGCGGCGGATAACGTCGCTGCCGCGCAGCGCCACCAGCTCGCCGGGCCGTAATCCCGCACCGATGCCGGACACCGCGATGGCCAGCGCCGACGACCGGGTCCGCGGGTCACGCTGCGCCCAGGCGATCGCGGCCAGCTCGGCCCGCTCACCCGCAGAGTACGGCGGCGGTGCTTTCGCGCCCGCGAACGGTGTCGCCCGCAGCCGCGGCGGGCCGTGCACCGGCGCGGCCAGCCGGTACAGCACCGACCGGTAGGTGCCGCGGGTGGCCGGCGCCCGGCCCGCGAGCCCGGCCACGCAAAACGCCTCGATCACGTCATAATCCAGCAGGTACTGCCAGCTGGCCGGAATCCCCCGCGTATCAGCGAACCGCCACAGGCCGCGCAGCACCGCGGCGGTCATCACCTGCCGCCGCAGGCCCGCCGCGCGGCCAGCTCTTGCTAGCGCCGGGCCGCTCATCGCTGCCCTCCCGCCACAATATCCCCACGAGTATCCTTTAACCGTATACATTCACAGAAACCGCAGGCGGGAGACACGCCGGCCAGCGGCACTCACGTGCCGCAAGAAACCTGCGGGATCCGGGCCGCGGAGGGGCGATGCCAGCACCAGACGGTGAAAGCGCGGCGCAGGCCAGGGCAGCGATCGAGGCTGCCCTCAGCCAGATCGGGTTCTGCCTGCCCGGCAGCATCACCGTCCTGCGCACCCGGTGCGGCAAACCCCGCTGCGCCTGCACCGCCGGCCCGCCATCCCTGCACGGCCCCTACATCCAATGGACCCGCACCGTGGCCGGCAAGACCGTCACCCGGCGGCTCACCCCGGCCCAGTACCAGGCCTACGCCCCCTGGTTCGCCGGCGCCCGGCGGCTCCGCACCCTGGCCGCCGAACTGCAAGCCATCTCCCTGAAAGAAATGGCGCGCGCCGAAAACTGGGCCAAGATCACCCCAGGCAGCACGGCGCCGCCGCGCACCCGCCCCGTCCGGGGACCGAACCCGAACTACCCCAAACCACCCAAAACGCTGGGAGATCAGCCCGCTTAACCCGGGAACAGCCCCTCAAAAACATCCCGTAACCGCAGGTCAGCAGGGTTTTGTCGTTAGCCCAC
>CAWGXI010000012.1:0-1239700 GCA_963826515.1 uncultured Actinomycetota bacterium | reverse complement strand
GGAAGGCTCCCGAGATGGGTACATTGCAATACAGCCGGCGAAGCCCGCGGTGGCGCAGTCGGACCTCACATCGATCGGGCAGTACATGTTCTGGCTGATGTTCCGCAACGTCGCGTCGGACGGGCTGGTCTTCGAGGACCCGGTGAACGCCTGGCCGCCAGTCGCTGCCAGGCTGCATACTTGCCTCACCGTCGTTTCCGAACAGCTCCACGCACCTGAACCAGGACTACGTCTACAACTGGACCCGCGACTCCGCGATCGTCGCGGTCGAGCTGGGCGGCCTGCCCGCTGGCCACCAACCAGCCGCTGATCGACTACGTGCAGTTCGCGCAGACCTGCCAGAACTCGGCCAGTGCCATCGGTAACTTCGATCGTGCGTCGTTCTTCATCGACGGCACCGCGCGGGACACCAGCGACCAGGCAGATGGGCCTGCCCTGCAGACCCTGGCGCTCCTGCAGATGTACGCCCAGCTCGACGCGCCCGCCCAGGCGGTGGCGAGCGCCGTGATCGCGGCGAACCTGAACTTCCTGCAGAACGCCTACCGGGGCGAGACGTTCAACCTGTGGGAGGAGGAGTTCGGCGCCTCGTTCTTCGCGCGCTCGGTGCAGCTAAAGTGCTTTGAGGCGATCGCGGCCAACACCCTCGGAATCCCGGTTCCGGGCTGGCTGAGCACCGCCATACCGTGGCTGCAGAACGCCCTCACCAGTCACTGGAACGGGCAGTACTACCAGTCGCTGCTGCCCGTCCCGACCAACTCCCGGGCCCCTTACGACCCCAACATCGACGTCGTCTCAGCGGCGATCTACGGCGCGGTCCCGGTCACCGACACCAAGCTCCTGGCGACCGCCGCGCTGCTGCGCAGCCAGTGGGCCGATCCGAACTCGCCGAACTATTACCCCATCAACGGCGCCGACCAGCAGCGCAGCATCGGCCCCCTGCTCGGGCGCTACCCGGGGGACACCTACGATGGTGACACCGCCGATCCGCCGGTGCGTGACCACCCCTGGGCCATTTCTACCGCCAACTTCGCCGAGCTGCACTACCGGCTGGCGCAGCAGGTCACCACCACCGGAACGGTTCCGCTTGACAATCTGTCGGCGAGCTTCTTCGGCCAGATCGGAGCCGACGCCTCGACCGCGCCGAAGGCGGCCGCGACAAGCCTGGAGCGCCACGGCGATCAGATGCTGCAGGCGCTCTTCTACCACAGCGATCACTTGGAGCTCAGCGAGCAGTTCGACGCCACCTCCGGCTTCGAGAAGAGCGTCAGCGACCTGTCCTGGTCCTACGCCTCATTCCTGTCGGCGGTCCGCGCCAAGAACGCCATCTGAGAACCCTGTCTGCAGGCAAACGGACGCTGAACTAGGCCGGGGAGCGCGGGCGGGTGCCGCCGCCCTGGGAGGACGATGACGACATCGACCAGCCGGGTGAGGTTATCGGCTCAAGGGGCGTACGCGGCGGGCGACCGGCGACGATCCGCCCGGCGCCTGCCGGTCGAGCCGACGGCCGTCTGGAGTGAGGAAGATCGGCCTTTCGCAGCGCTCGCGACGCGAGATCGATCACTCGTGCCGTGCGCGGTGCGAATGGGATGGTGACGATCTTGCGGCCCTTGCGGGTGATGACGAGGGTCCGCGCCCGCGCTTGACACCCAAGGCCTTGATATCCGCGCCGCTGGCTTCGAAGACGCGCAGTCCGTTCAGGGCCTGCAGGGAGGGATGGCGAGGCGGCGGCGGCCGTGCTGACCACTGCTGCGTCCGCCGCCAGCGACGGGCTGATAAGCGACGCGTTCGGCGCGGACGGGGAAGACGGGGCGGAGCGTCGCGGGCCAGCAGGCCGGGCCCGGTCGCTGTCGCCTCCCTCGACGCGGCCCACCACAGAGCCGCCGCAATCTCCTCCGGGACCGGCTGGTTTCCGGAGCAGAGGATCCGCATCCAGGTGATATGCGGCCCGTCGGGCCGGTAGAGGCCTGCTGCCAACCAGGAGTCGTGGCCGGAGCGGCGCACCGGCACCCGGTAGGCCATGCTCGCGTTCCTCGACCCGGCCAGTCGTGACAGAACAGTTCAACGATGTCGTCCCCGGGGCCGATGCATCGTCCCAGGATGATCTCCTCGGCGACCTGCCTGCCGGTCGCGGCCTGCCAGTGTCGCCCAGGCGTCAGGGCCTGGAAGTCGACGGGTCGGCCAGCAGGGCGCAAGCCCGGCACTGTCCTTGGCTCCAAGAGCCGCGGAAAGCGCTCACCAGTGGAAGCCATCGCTTTCTCCGCCGCGATCGTGATCAGAGCTGACGCTGTCGAGCGCTCATCGCCGATCCATTTCGACAGCCTCACGCTGCGCCGGGGAGCGTATCCGACCAGGATGTTCGGCGAGATGCCGTGGATTGAAGCAGATGGGGCACGCCAGGTACCGGCCGCTAGCATCCTGGTAGCGCTCGGCCAGCCAACGCAGCGGCGGAGACCCCTCGCAGTCCACGCCCTGAGCCACACCCTCCAGCGCAAGCCGCCGGCCTCCTTGGTGAGGAACATCAGGCCGGCCGCCGCTGCTCAGATCCGGGTGGCGCGCCTGTTCATGAAGACCCCGGCACGGGGCGCGCTCACCCCGGTCTACCTCGCCTCCTCACCCCAGGTCGAGGGCATCACCGGCCGGTACTACGCCAACCGCGAACCCAAAACCTCCAGCAAGGCCTCCTGCGAGACCACAGCCGCCGCCCGGCTATGACAGGCCCGCGCCGGCCTGACAGCAACCGCATAGGGCCCCGGCGCAGCCTCGGCTCCGCCCCGGCCAAGGCGAGATTTGTCCAGTTGCGGCTGGCCAGAAGGTGAAATACGGCTAAAGGTTGAGCCGCTCGGGCTCGTGGCTGCGGGGACCGGAGATGAAACGCAACACGCCCCTCATCACGCTGCTGACCGGCGCCGCGCTCGGCATCATCCTGCTGGTCGCCAGCATGCTGGCGACACCCAAGGCACCGGCCAGCTCCGCCGCCGTAACCACGCCGCCCCGGCCTCCACCGTCAGCATCCCGCCTTCACCGTCATCGCCCGCGCCAGCAGCCACGGCAGCGGCGACGGTGCCGGCCAGGGCTGACTACGCGGGCGAGGTGAACGGCGGCGGCGCGTCGGTCGCGATCTCGATCCACGGCAGCCAGGCGATCGCCTATGTCTGCAACGGCTCGGTCATCGAGGCGTGGCTCAAGGGCACCGCGGCCGGCGGGCAGCTACCATGACCGGCAACAACCGGGCCCGGCTCAGCGCGACCTACAACTTCAAGCGGGCGGTCGGCCACGTCGTCGCCGATGGCATCCGCTACACGTTCTCGGCGCCCGCGGTGCACAAGCCGTCAGGCCTGTACCGGTCGATCCGATCGTGCGTGGTGCCAAGATCAAGGCTGGATGGATCGTGCTGCCCGACGGCACCCAGGTCGGCTCTGTCGAGTCCAACCCCGATTCCGCGGCGCCGTCGGCGGCAACGGCACCGGTGCTTGACGTGGCGACGGGTACCGCCAAGGACGGCACACCGTCATCGTCGCCACGCCGATCAACGGTGTCGCCGGCACCGGATTCTGACCAGTAGCGCCCTCGGCCACCAAAACGGAGACGACGATGACCGTACAACCGGGCGCGTCTGCGCCGCTGCCGCCGGGCCGCGCCGCCTCGGGCGCGGCCAAGCTAGTGGTGCCCTGCCTGATCGGCGCGCTGGCCGCGCTGACCCTGGGTATCTACGGGCACCTCCATCACCCGACTGGCTATGCCATCAATATCGCGGGCTTCTCCAGTCCAGGCTCGGTGAAGTCGTGGCTCGCCACGGCCGCGACCGTTTTCGCGGTCGTCCAGGTGGGATCGGCCCTGGTGATTATGGGAAGGTCCGCGCATCGCCGCGCCCTCGTGGATCGGCGGCTTGCACCAGTGGTCAGGCCGGATCGCGTTCCTCCTGGCCGTGCCGGTCGCGGTCCACTGCCTCTACGCGCTGGATTCCAGACCTACAGCACCCGGGTGCTCGTTCATTCGCTGCTTGGCTGCGCGTTCTTCGGCGCCTTTACAATCAAGATGTTGATCCTGCCCAAACGCGGACTGCCTGGCTGGGCGCGCCGGCCTGCGGCGCGCTGGTGTTCACCGTGCTGACCGCGGTGTGGCTGACCTCGGCCTACTGGTTCTTCTCCACCTTCGGCATCTAGCTCTGAGGAGTCAGGTCATGGCAGAGCCCAGCGTCCCCGCATCCAGCCGCCGCATCCTGCTGGTCAGCGCCTGTACGGCCTGTGTCGCTGCGCTGGCCGGATGTGCTCGCTACAACTCCAACAACGGCGGAATAGCCGGCAGCCAGTCCGCCCAGAGCAGCGTCCCGCCAGGGGCACCGGCCAGCCCGAGTTCTGGGGCGGCCTCGAACGGGCCCTCCATGCTTGCCAGGACCGCCGACATCCCTGTCGGCGGCGGCAAGATCCTGACCGACAAGAAGATTGTGATCACCCAGCCGAAGGCCGGCTCGTTCGGCGCGTTCACTGCCGTGTGCACCCATCAGGGCTGCACCGTCGGCAGCGTGGCTGGTGGCACCATCAACTGCCCGTGTCACGGCAGCAAGTTCAGCATCGCCAACGGCTCGGTCGTCAACGGCCCGGCCACCTCCCCGCTGGCCCCGGTCCCCATCAAAGTTCAGGGCACCTCAATCATCCAGGCGTGAAGGCCCCGACCGGCCAAGGTAAGGGCGGCGTCGGGGGAGGGCTAAGGAATCTGCAGAGAGCACTTTGCCGCACTGCTCTGTGCTCCAAGACGCACGTCACGCGGGACGCGCGCGGCCTGCCATATGCTGCGGGCCGGTGGCCGGTGGAGGTCGGCTCAGGTGCCGACAGGCCGGTGCCGCAGCCGACGTCGGCGACCAGGTCACCATCGGAGATCTGTAACCGCCGCAGGATGCAACCGGTCATCCATGCCAGGAACTCGGGGCTGAGGCCCAGTTCTGGTCATAGCCGGCGGTCAGGCGCTCGTAGTGGTTCCGCGTGACATCCCCGTTCACGAGCGGCCCTCCAGCCGAAGTGGCAGCGCAAGTTCCCAGCCCTCCATTGGCCTATCGTGACGGTCAATGCAACAATCCAGATCCTTAACGGCGGTGCGGCCGTTCCCCAAGACTGGATGGTGCGGACTGAGCCGGCGGAGGCGCGGCAGACCCGCCACCGGCCTGCTCGCGGGCCAGCGGAGAGCTGCCGATGCCCGTGACACCTTCACGAGCCAAGCCCCGTTGCTGACCAGGTCGGCGCCGCCGCCCGTGGCGGGCCTCGCGGTGCCCGGAATCCCGCGCTGCGCAGGACGACCGTCCGCCCTGGCTCGTGCCGCAGCGGCGAGGACAGCGGCTTCGACCGAAGCGGCAAGGTCGTCCCCTGCCAGCCCGGCCTCATCCGCCGCCGCAGTGGCGGCAGCACGTGTGGCCAGATCCCGGCCCGCCGCTGACCCCGCACCCCGCCCGGGAACCTCCACCTCCCCCCGCAGCCCGATCATCCGCTCCCGGATGGCGGCGTCAAGAGCGACTCCGGCGCCGCTGCGCGGGCGCTGCGCGCCGCTTGACCCGGCCATCCGTCCGCGGCCCTGGGCAGCTACCGGGGGGCAGGGGAGGGATAGTGCGGCATGCCCAGGATCAGCCAGGAAACCACACCTAAAAACGATTGCGATCACGGGCCAGAGCAGGTAAGGCACACATACACAGACGCAGACAGTGGCCGCCCCGCCGACGCCGAAACCAGCTAAGGTGACTACCGCGCCAGCCACCGGCACCTGGGGCACAAGGCCTGCGGCGGCCGTGGATACCAGATGTGAATGAGCGATCTCAGCGTAACGACCGGCGACAGGAGGCAGGCTTCGTGACAGCGACCGGCCACGGCACCGGCGACCGCATGGCCGCCGCCGGGGCCAGGCGAGCCTTCCCCGCTGGTACCGGCAGCGAAGAACCTGGTGCGCTCAACCGGGCCGCCGACAACGACGTGGAGGAACAAGCTCTGCGCGCTGTGCGCACCGAGCATCTGCGCCACCGGATCCGTGAGGTCCTCGCCGCGCTGCCCGATGAGCAGCGGCGTGCGATCCGATTCCGTTTGTTCGAGGGCCGGGGCGATGCGGAGATCGCTCCGCTACTGGGCGTCACGCCGCAGCGGGTGTCCGAGCTGTGGAATAGCGGATTCACCACCTTGTGGTCAGCGCTACGCGCCGACCCCGCTGTCTGGCTGGAGGACGAGGATCAGCCGGCACCTCACCATGATCGTGAGCTCCGCGGGAGCCGAGCCGCACGCCGATGATCGCTCGGGCAGCTCATGCACCTGATGCGTATCGGACCCTTTGGCGGCGAGAAGCCCGCCGCGCGGGTCGATGATGACACCTATGTGGACGTCTCGGACGTCGTCGCCGAACTCGACGCCGCGTTCCTGCCGGAGGGCCCTGGCTGGCTCCGGGAGATCGTCGAAGAGCGGATCACAGCCGGTCGTGTCGAGCGGTTCGCCGGGCAGCGGATCGGCGCGCCGATCGCCCGCCCGCACCAGCTCCTGTGCATCGGGCTCAACTACAGCAATCACGCCGCCGAGACCGGTCAGGTCGTGGCCAGCGGACCAGCTACCTCGATCACCCCGACGCTGCCCGCGATGTCATCGCGGGGTTACTGGCCTGCAACGACGTCAGCGATGATAATTAGGCCGTACAAGATCGTGCACTACCTCAGCCAGTTCATGGTCCTGGAGCCCGGCGACCTGATCAATGCCGGCACTCCGCCGGGTGTCGGCATGGGCCTGCGACCGCCCGCCTACCGGCGACCGGGCGACGTCATGGAGCTGGGCATCGACGGGCTCGGTGTCCAGCGCCAGGTCGTTGTGGCGGCCCGGTAGTGCGCGCCTTCGTCATCACTAGGCCCGGCAAGGCCGAGGTCCGGGACGTCACCACGCCCGAGCCGTGGCCCGGCGGGGTCGTCGTCGACGTGGAACGGGCCGGCGTCTGCGGCACCGACATCGAGTTCTTCACCGGCAAGATGTCTTACCTGAAAACCGGTCAGGCGCAGTACCCCGTCCGGATTGGGCATGAATGGGCCGGAACCGTCTCCGCCGTTGGTGATGGGGTCGACCAGTCCTGGATCGGGCGCCGGGTCACCGGCGACACCATGCTCGGCTGCGGCCACTGCGCCCGGTGCCTCAGCGGCCGGCAGCACGTCTGCGCCGACCGGTATGAGATCGGCGTTCGCAATGGCTGGCCCGGCGCGCTCGCTGAGCAACTACCCGTCCCCGTGAAAGCCCTGCAGGCCCTGCCCGGCACCGTCGACGCGGCACTCGGCGCCCTCGTCGAACCCGGCGGCAACGCCCTGCGTTCGGTCCGGGCTGCCGGTCTGCAGCCCGGGGAGCGGCTGCTCGTGCTGGGGCCCGGCACCATCGGCCTGCTCGTCGCGATAATGGCCGCGGCACAGGGCGCTGAGGTGCACCTGCTCGGCCGGGGCACCGCATCGATGTGCTTCGCCAGATCTATTGGATTCGATCACGTCTGGACCCGCGAAACCCTGCCCGACCTGCCCTACGACGCGGTCATCGACGCCTCAAACGCCGCTGTCCTGCCGGCTCTCGCCGCGGACCTCGTCGAGCCGGGACGCGCCGGGTCGTCTATGTCGGGCTCGCCGGCGAACCCAGCAACCTCGACACCCGCGTTCTCGCGCTCAAGGACGTCACCGCCGTCGGCGTGCTCAGCGCCTCCGGCGGCATCGCCGGCACCGTTGAGCTTTACGCCTCCGGCGCCGTCGACCCACGTCCCCTTATCGCCGCCACCGTCGGACTGGACGACATCGCCGCAGTCCTGGCCGGCGAACATCGCCCCGAGTGGGGCGACGCCCCGAAAATCCATGTGGATCCCCGTCGCTGACGGCCATCCCACCCGACGGAGGAACCATGCGCGCGCTCGTTTTCCACGGACCGTGGGATATGACGGTCGATGACCGCCCCGAGCCTGAGCCCGCCCCCTACGACACCCTCCTGGCGATCATCGCCACCGGGATCTGCGGTTCTGACCTGCACGGCTACACCGGCGAAACCGGTCGCCGCCACCCCGGCCAGATCATGGGCTACGAAACTGTCGGCCGCCGCCACAGCAGCGTCGCCAAGGCGTCGGCGTAGATTAGGCCTAGATTAGGCCGGGGTCCGATGTTCACCCAGGGCAGCACCGCGAGTACCGCACCAGGCCCTGGCCGGGGCGATCAGCAGCGGAGGCGCTCGCGTCGTCCGCGCCGAGTTGCACAAACTGGGCCCGAAGCAGGCAACAGCCGAACGGCCGCCAGCTTCCCACCACGGATGAGCGCCTTGTCCAGCGCCGTTGCGCCATCACCCGGCCCGGAGGCACTCAGCGCCCGGAGGACAACTGCGTGAGCGGGTTCCTCAGCGGGCAGGCTGAGCCGCCGCGATGGCGACCCGCACCACCTCCGAGAGGTCCTCGCGGTTGAGCATTATGCCAAGCGTTTTATAGCCGCGGCACGCGACCAGGGCGAGCATCGGGGCGTTGTCGAGCAGGATGTCGGCTTGCAGGTTCGGCACACCGCGTGCCGCCGCGGCGGCGGCAATGGCGTCGAGCAGATAGGCTCCGAGCCATCCTCGCCAGCCAGCGGTAATGGTGAGGCCGAACTCGCCGTCGCCGTCGGGCATGATGGCGTAGCCCGCCTCGGCAACGAGTGCGTCCTCAGCGCCGGAAACGACGGCGACCAAACGGCAGCCGCCCTCATCCTCGGGCCGGGTCATCTGCTCGAGGAACTCACGTTCCGGGTGGTACTGGTCGAAGAAGCGGTGGTGCCGATCCTCATCGGAGAGCCCCTCGAACAGTGCGTCTAGCCCGTCGACGTCGGCCTGCATCACTGTCCGCACGGTAAGGGTCCTGCCATCGGGAAGGCTCACGGTGTCGGGGACGCCATCGACAGCGCCTGTGTCAGCGCCGGTGGGGTCGCCGGGTTCAGCTCGAGCTACTGTCAATCGGGTCCTCGCACCCCCCACCTGCGCTCCTCGGCCGGGAGACGGGGTACTCTCGTCCGGACTGCAGATACTTCCGCCTGGTTCGTGACTCAAATTCTTATTGTTGTCCAGCGCCGTACCGCAACGGAAGTGCCGAACGGCACTGACGGGCAGGGCAAATACGACGGCCGATCCGGCCATGGAATCCGCTCACGAGGCAGCGTGGCTGACCCACGGGATCAAGGCCCGATGCACGATCAGACCCGCTCGCTGGGCGTGGTGTCAGTACCGGGAAGTGGGTGCGCCGGTTCAGGCATGCGAACCCCGGATCCGGGCAATGCCTCCGCTCCAGGGCAGTTCGTTCTCGAAATCACAGGCAGCAACCGCGGGCACCCCGGAACCCCAAGCCACCGTAATAATCTTCGTTGCGGCTTCTACGATCAACTGGTCGTTCGGAGGATCATCGGCCTCAAGCTCAACCAGCAGCGGCCAGCGGACGAAATCGTCACCAACAGCATCGTCTGGGAGGGCATCCGGGTTCCGCAGGACGTCAATCACGAGCCCAGGAAGGAACGCCCGACGAGTGGCGGCGTTGTAAGTTCACCGTCTGAGACGTTGACCCGGCACCTGCATCCGGTGGCCGCAGCGCCAGTACCAGGCTCGCGCACAACACGAACGAAGTCCGCTCGGCCGGCGCTGGCACGATGCGGGCCGCGCTTGAACCACGGGCGGGCCATCACGGTGTGCTGGACCGCGAACAGCAACAGCAATAGCACGTCGATCGCCACCGCGAGCAGCGCCGCGGCGGGCGTCTCCTGGTCGATGCCCTTGGGCACGCCACGACCGGTGAAGGAGCCGACCGAGTAGGCGAGCACCCCGAGGAAGAACACGTACGCGGCTACTGCGTACATGAGATTGAGCAACGCATAGACAGTTGCCGGCGGGCGCCGACCGGCCACCGGGGGAGTGACAGACCTGTTGGCGTGTGACATGTCTTGACACTAAGATCGCTCAACTCGAGCAGCAATCGGGTGAACTACGGGCAATCCGCAGGTGTCTCCTGGCCGGGACGGCCTTGCTCGTTTTGTGGAGTCGGGCAAACTACCGAGGGTGCTCAGGGGCGGAAGCGATACTCCGTTACCCACGTCGCGATCTGGGCACGCGAATGCACCTGCAGCTTGGGCCGAATGTTCTCGACATGCGCTTCCGCCGTCCGCGGCGCGATGGACAGGCGCACGGCAATGGAATGGTTGGTCAGCCCGGCGGCGACCAGCAGCGCCGCGGCCACCTGCCCGTCGAACGACAGGTCAATTCCCTCCCGATCCGACAGGCCGCGGCCGGGCTTGTCATAGCGGATCACCGTAAACCGCTCGGCCAGGCGCTCGACGAAGCTACCGAAGGAGAATAGCTCCAGCTGCAAGATGGGTAACCCAGCCCGACTCGCACAACAGCGGCGGACCTGCACCTGCCGGGGGTGAGTACTCTGCTGGGCGTGTCGATCGAGCGGCGGGAACTGTTAATCCTTGGCGGTGCGGTCGCTACCGGAGCGGTGCTGGCGGGGTGCACGAGCACGCGGCAGGGCATCGCGCCCCCCAGCGGCAGCCGTTCGGGATCAACACCAGGGGCATCGTCGCCGGCAGTGAGCCCGCCCGTCGGCCACGTGCAGGGCGGCCCGCAGGTCGTGCACGGGTCACGTAACCGGGCCCAGGTGGCGCTCACCTTCCATGGTCAAGGGCCCGTATCTATGGCCGACGCGCTGCCCGCCGAGGCGGAGCGGGCGGGAGCGCGGGTCACGGTGCTTGCCGGCGGGACCCTCTCGAGCAATACCCGCAGATGGCGCGCCGCATCCTGGGCGGCGGCCACGACCTCGGCAATCACACGCTGCATCACCTGGACATCGCGGCCATGGACGCCGCAGCCGCCTACGCGGAGATCGCGGGCTGCGCGCTGCGGCTGCGCGCCCTGACCGGGTCGATCGGCCGCTGGTTCCGGCCGTCGCAGACGCGGTACGCGACGCGCTGATCGAGCGGGCGGCCCGCAAGGCCGGCTGACCGGACCTGCGTGTCCTACGACGTGCCCATAACGGAGGTAACGCTTAGGATCTCGCAGACCGCGGCTCAGCCACCTCATCATTGCCGAGATCGTGGCGAATCCCCAAAGTCGTGAACCCCGCCACCTCAGGCTGTTCCAGAAGTGCAGGTCCTCACGCGATCAAATGACGTCTCGCAATCTCGCGCAGCTCTACACCACCAACGGTGGAGACTGCACTGGCCTTGGCGACCTTATGGCCGTCGTGGCAGTACCACGGCCGTGAGCGCGGACCTGGTGATCCTTCCGGAGGAAGGCTGACGCGGCGAACGCTCGGTGGGCGGCAAGTGCGGATGGTGCTATCTGATCATGACGTACCGTTCACAGCCGGTCGGCGCACGGCGCGCGTTGTGACCACGTGGGGTGCCAGGATGCTGGCATGGACGCCTTTGATCGTGTTCGGCTGGCGGATGGCCGGAACCTCGACATGCGGGTCAGCTGGCCTGCCGGCCGGCTTCCGCTGGTGTTTCATCATGGGACACCGACCCTGAATGTGCCATTGCGGGTCGCCGGCGACCCGCAATGGCACATTCAGGGTGCTGCCACGCCGGTGCGGGCGCCAAAGATCTGCGGGACACGCTAACTGCGGCTGCCCTGGTAGCCGGCCACTGGGGGCGTAGTGGTGGCTCGGCCGGCCAGCGGAGGCTGCGCTGCGGGCGAGGGGCTCGGGACGTCGCGTGTCGCCTGGACCGCCCGGTACACCATGCGTGCGTAGACCCTGGTCCCCGGCAATTGGGGATGGATCTTGTCCGGCCAGAGCAGGTAGGTCCGGTGTTTGATCGTGTCGAACCAGTCCGCCAGCACGACATCCGGGTGCCGCCGGATGAAGGCGGCGATCGTGGTGTTGACGTCCTTGCTCCACTGGTCGGGCACATAGGTGTTGATGAGCACCAATTTGCGGTGCGGTCCGAGCAGCTGCGTCAGTTGGCTGAGCTCGCTGGTGGTGACGATGTAGTTGGTGCCCAGGCCTACCACCACGACCGGGCGCAGCCGGCCGCTGGCCGCGAGGCTGCGCACTACATCCATGCCGGCCCGCATCTGCCGGCTGGGCTTGGCGTCGACGTAGATGCCCGGCAGCGCGGAATCGAGTGCGATGGCACCCGCCGACATGACCGAATCGCCGATCGCGGTGACCTGCCGGCCCCGGACCTTGCGCTGGGTGGGTGAAGGTGAGGACTTGGCCGCAGGCCCGGAGACCGGCAGTGGGACGTCCGCCCGGGTGGCCGCGCTGACCCGCTCACCGTTAATGATCTGCTTTTCCATGCCGGATGTCCCGGGGGCTGAGTGGAAGACGCCGTACCCGGCAGTGCAGGTCAGGGCCACGGCGGCGGCCGCCCCCAACATGGGCAAGGCGTGCGCGGCTGAGCGCCAGGCGGCGATGGCCGAGTCGCCGAGCGCTCGGCAGCAGGTTCGGCAAGTGGCCTGGAAGCCGTTCCGCAGGATGGGCTCTTCCAGCCATTTCCAGGAGGCAGCTGCCAGCGTGATCGCGATGGCTGCCTCGGCGGCCCAAAGCCAGGGGGCCGCAGGTCCGGGCCCCGTGATCGCGGCTGCGATGGCGATGACCGGCCAGTGCCACAGGTAGGTCCCGTAGGACCGGACGCCGAGCCAGCGCAACGGTGGCAGGCTCAGCAGCGCGCTCACGGTGCCTGGGGCCGCTGCGGCGGCGGTCAGGCCGGCTGCTGCCAGCGCCGCGACGGCCAGCCCGAGCGGGTAGACGGCCGGGTTGGTGCCGGCGAAGTGGACCAGAGCCCATGCCAGCACCACGAGCCCGGCCGCGCCGAGGTAGTCCAGTCGGCGCGCGAACCTTCGTGGCGCGTTGGTGAGCGTGGCCATCGGCCAGGTTAGGGCTAGCGCGGCGCCTACAAGCAGTCCGGTCGAGTGTGTGTCAGTCCCGTAGTACACCCGGGAGGGATCGCTGCCGGGTAGGTACATGAGCGCCATGGCCGCCGCCGAGGCGAGCGCTCCCAGCCAGGCAGTCAGCACCCGCGCCCGCCGTCTCCGCAGGCGGGTGAGCACCAGCAGCAGCAACAATGGCCAGGCCAGGTAGAACTGCTCTTCGATGGCTAGGGACCACAGGTGCTGAAGTGGCGGTGGTGGTCCGAGCGAGGCGAAATACGAGACGTGGTGAAGAGCCTGGTACCAGTTGCTCGAGTAGCTGACCGCAGCGGCCAGCGCCGGGCGGAACGCGGACAGCTGATCAGGTTCGATAACGGCCACTGCTGCGGCCACGGCGACCAAGAGCACAGCTAGGGCGGGAAGGAGCCGGCGCGCCCGCCGGATCCAGAATCTGCGCAGATCCAGCTGCCCGTGCCGGGTCCATTGCGCGACGAGCAGGTCAGTGATCAGGTAGCCGCTCAGCACGAAAAAGATGTCAACCCCGAGGAAACCGCCCGGCGTCATGCGCATTCCGAGGTGGAAAGCGATAACGGCGAGCACTGCAAGCGCCCGGACGCCGTCGAGACCGGGAACCCGGCCGCGCATGTGCCTGACCTGACGGTCGGCGTCAGCCGCGATCGCTATTTCCTTCCCAGCTTGCCCCAGTTGCCTGGTCTCGTCAGCAGACCCGGCGGCACGTCTCTTTACCAATTACTTGGTCCCCCCCCGCTGACTTCACCGGTCTGTTCGCGGCGTGGGGGTGGTTCCGCATCACTTGCGGGTGATGTAGACGACCGGCCGTTAACAGGCCAATACCCGGGGTCAGCAGGGTGATAACAGTGGCAGTCAGGAAAATTCAGCCGCTAACCGGATGCCTATGCGCTGCCGAAGAGCGAGGCTGCGCGGCCCGGCCGGGCTCAGCCTTGCCGCAGCATTCGGGGCCGCGACCGCTTGTACTGTGAATGACCAAGCCGATGGAGTAAATGGGACAGCGCTGGCCCTTGACCTGGCCCTTACCTGGCCCTTGACCGTCCTGCGGTCCTCTCACACAATCAGCCTCGCGTTCCTCTGCGCCTTATTGCAGCCACCATGCCAGCCGAGCCCGGTGGTCATCCATGCCGGGCCAGTCGCCACCTATCAATGCAATCTTGCCGGTTCGAGACTGCGACCGGGGATGGACATTCACGCCGCTTTGGGCGCTGCACGGTTCGGCCCGCGGTGGCAAATACTTCCGGTGCCCGGCGAGGCGTGCTGATCGCATTCATATCGGGTGATTTGTCGCTTGTTCTTCAGAACTATGCCGACCGAGTGAACTTGCCCACCCGGCCACCGCCAGCTGCAGGCCGCGGAGCGTTACCTGGAACGGTACCGCGGGCCCTGGACGGCCTGGCACCTCACTATGGCCACGCCCTAGCCGGGGAGGCCTGCCCGGAGTGCCAGGATCCGGCCGACGGCCGCGGTGAAGGCCGCCTGGGTCAGCAGACCGTCGTGGTAGCCGCTTTCCAGCCCGGCCATCGCCAGGTAACCCTCGCCGGGAGTCTGACCCGCGCACAGCAGCAGGTCCATTCCCGCCTGCGCGGCGAGCTGGCTGCGTTGGCCGATCGGGCCGAACGCGCGCAGCGCGCCAGCCTCCAGCGCGTCGGTGACGGTCACGCCGCGGTAGCCGAGCCGCTGCCGCAGCTCGCCCTGCACGATGGCTGACGACAGCCCGGCCGGGTACTTGGTGTCGAGCGACGGGTAGAGCGCCCACGACATCATGACCAGCTTGACGCCGGCCGCGATCGCCGCGCGGTAGGGGTACTCGTCGCCGCCGCGGATCGCGGCGGCGGGCAGGTTCAGCGTCACTGGCGCCGCGTCGGTGTCTTGTTTCGTCGCGGCGGCGCCCAGGCCGGGGAAGTGCTTGGCGGTGGCCGCTACCCCGCCGCGCTGCTGCGCGGTGATGAAGTCCGCGCCGAGCCCGGACGCGGCGTCCGGGTTGTTGCTATAGGAGCGGCCGTACTGGTCGATGAAATTCCCGGCCGTCCGGTACACGTCGAGCACCGGCGCCAGGTTGACGTTCATGCCGACGCCGCGCAGGTTCGCCGCGGCTCCGGTGCCAGCGGCGCGTGCCTGCGCGGCGGGGTCGGCGGACTGCCCGATCTGGTTTTCCGGCAGGGCGGGCTGGCCGGGCAGGCGGCGGAC
Organism: uncultured Actinomycetota bacterium; assembly: GCA_963826515.1. Lineage (GTDB taxonomy): Bacteria > Actinomycetota > Actinomycetes > Streptosporangiales > Streptosporangiaceae > DATFVJ01. Next base: position 1,224,626 of record CAWGXI010000012.1, on the reverse strand, counting down.
GAGACCGCCTTCCTGGTCGGTCATCAGCAGCAGCGGCTCCCGGACCGGATTGGGCGTGCTGGCGTTGGCCCGGTCAAGCTCCTTGATGACCGCGGCGATCTGGGCCCGGCTCGAGATGTTGCCAGCGAAGAAGATGACCCCGGCCGCCTCGCCGTGCCGGATCAGCCAGAGCAGGCTGGCCGGCGGCGTCAGGCCGCTGTAGCTGTAAATCACCCGCTGGCCCGCCAGCTGGCTGACGGTCAGCTCGGGGATCACCGCCGCGGGCGAAGCCGAAGCGGCGGCCGCCGGCCGATGCCCCGCAGTCGCCGGGGCGTCGGGTGGGCGGGAAGGCTGGACGCTGGGCACGGAAGGCCGGGCGCTGGGCACGGAAGGCCGGGCGCTGGGCACGGAAGGCCGGGCGCTGGGCACGGAAGGCCGGGCGCTGGGCACCGGGCTCTGGGTCTGGCCCGGATTTGACGGACCGCCGGGCTGGCTCCCGCACGCCCCCAGCCCGGCCCCCGCACTGCTGATGACCAGGGTCGCCGCCGCCACGTAAATGAGCTTGGCAGCCCCCACGGTTCCCCCCGTCTGCCCCGTTACCCTCAGCCTAGGCCCATAACACCGTAGGCTTTGTGGGCGGCGGCCCGCTGACGCCACGAAGGCCCTGTCTCACCTGTCGCCAAATTCAAGACAGGAGTGCGCTGGTCATCTCCGTGTGATCCGGCCCGTCCGGCCCTCGACGAGTGATCTTGCAAAAAACAGCGGTAGCGAATCGTTCCCTGGTCACGGTGCGCAGGCGGTCGGTGATCATGGGTGGGTTTGCGAGCGCACGCCGCCCGGATCGGGTGGGGTATGGCCCCGCTGACCGCACCAGGTGCGGTACTGCGTGCGGTGGGCGCGGGTGACGATCGTCCGGCCCGGCTGGTCCTGCGCGGTGCTCGGAATTCGACACGTGGCGCAGGCGTTGGTGTGCGGACCATGTCCGAACAGGACGGTGGCGCGGTGGGCTGCCGCGATCGACGCCACCCATGCCGTGTCCGCGCTGGGCTTCGCCGCGGTCGATCGCCGTCATCGACGGGTAGCCCTCATCGATGCCATCGTGGCTTCGGCCTGGACCGGGTTGGATCCACGGCTTTCGCGGCGCCCATCATTGCCCAGAAGCTAGCGTCTGCGGCGACCGCCGACCTTAAGGAGGGACGGTTCGTGGATCTGTCGAGTGTGCGTGACGCCCTCACCGACCGCCGGGACGCACTGCGTACCCAGCTGTGGCCGATGCCCGTCCTCGCCGTCGGGTGCGCTATAGCGGCCGGGATCGCGTTGCCACGGCTGGACGCGCACTTCGACCGACCGCTGACCGACACGGCATCGTTCTATCTGTTTGGCGGCAGCGCCGACGCCGCCCGCACGGTGCTGGGCGCGATCGCCAGCTCTCTGATCACCGTCACGTCGTTGACATTCTCTCTGACCGTGGTCACGCTGCAACTGGCCAGCAGCCAGTTCTCGCCCCGGCTGCTCCGGACGTTCACCCGGGACCGGTTCGTCCACGTCACCCTCGCCCTGTTTCTGGCCACTTTCACCTTCGCCCTGACCGTGCTGCGTACGGTCCGCACCGCCGCCGGCGGCCAGGTGCAGTTCGTCCCCAAAGCCTCGGTGACACTGGCGTTCCTGCTCGCCCTGGCCAGCGTGGTGTTCCTCGTCCTGTTCCTGGCCCACCTCGTGGGTCAGATTCGCGTGGAGACCATGCTCCGGGAGGTCCACGCCGACGCGAGCGACGCGATCACCGCCGTACTCGCGATCCCCGCCACCGGCCGACCCGAAGTGACGACCCTGCCCCGCCCACCCCCCACGCCGCTGCTGCTGATCGCTGCGAAGTCGGGCTTTCTCACCCGGATCGACGAACAGGCCATCCTCAATGCTGCCATCGAGGCCGATGCCGTCATCGTTATCGAGCGTCTTCCCGGTAACTGGCTCATCGCCGGTACCCCGATCGGCGCCGCCTGGCCGAGCACCGGGAAACCGTTCACCGACGACTGCCGCGATCGGGTACAGGCCGATGCGGCCGCGGCGGTCAGTACCGGCTTCGAGCGCACCGCCGTCCAGGACATCGCCCTCGGGTTGCGCCAACTCACCGACGTTGCCAACAAAGCACTCTCACCCGGCATCAACGACCCCACCACTGCAGTTCACGCGCTCGGCCACTCCGCGGCCCTGCTCTGTGAGCTGGCCGCCCACGATCCCGGATCCCGGATCCTCACCAGCCCCGCTGGTGACATCCGGGTGATCCTGCACCGCCCCGACCTCACCGAACTCCTCGACCTCGCCATCTCCCAGCCCCGCCGCTACGGTGCGTCAGACCCGGACGTCCTCACCCGCCTGTACCAACTGCTGCGCGAACTCGCCTGGAGCACCCGCATGCCTAGCCACCACCAAGCCATCACCGCCCAACTCGCCCGGCTCCAGGCCACCGCCGCCGCCCAGGACTTCGACGCTTACGAACGGGCCCACCTCGCCGCCGCCGCCAGCCACGTCGAAGCCGCCCTGCACCACCATTGGATCCGACCCGGCCCCGACTGACCCACCACTACGCCGCCGTGCGGTTGGATGTGGGTGGCCCGCCATACGCGCGTATCGCGGAAAGGGCGTCGAGTCCCGTCCCACCCGCTCGGCGACAGCGTCGGCGGCTTCGGCTTCCTCTGGGGGGTGTTTGCCGGTGTTCTTGCCGGTCTTGATGGTCAGTTTTTTGGCGATGGCGGGGATGGGTACGCCGGTGTCGCGCAGTGCGCGGGCGAACACGAGCGTGTCCTCGTCGATGACCTTGGGGCGGCCGCCGTGGTTGCCGCGGGCCGCGGCGGCGCGTTGGCCTTCGAGGGTCTTCTCGCGGATGTAGTCGCGGTCGAGTTGGGCGGCGACGGCGCAGACGGCGAAGAGCATGGAGCCCATCCCGGTCGGGTCGTAGATGCCGGTCAGCGGGCCGGTGAGCAGTTCGAGTTGGATGCCGGCGGTCTGCAGAGTGGCCGCCATGGTCATCAGTTCGGCGGCGTTGCGGGCCAGGCGTTTCATCTCGTGCAGGTCTGCCGGCCCGACGAGGTCTACACGGACCCGGAGGTCGTCGCGTGTACCCAAGCGATCCTGCATCGCCAGGGCGCCGGGCCATCGATGACTCAGCCAACCCCAAGCAGCTCGCCGCGCTCGCGAGTTAGCCGCAGACAACGGTCGATCGCTACCGCCGAAGGGAGTGGCCTGGTCGGCGGTGCAGGGACGGCGCTGCGCCGGGTAGGTTCCTGGCTTACGGATCGAGCCAGGCAGGGAGCGCATTTATGACGACAACAGACTCGGTCCCTGCGACGATGCGCGCAAGCGTCCTGATCGAGCAGGGGCGGCTGGAATCGCGCAAGCGTGAGGTCCCAGTGCCGCTACCGGACGAGGTGCTGATCCGGGTCGCGTCAGTCGGCGTGTGCGGCTCGGACGTGCACTACTACCGGCACGGGCGAATCGGGGACTTTGTGATCGAGGCGCCGCTCATTCTCGGGCATGAGGCGTCCGGCCGCATCGTGGCGGTAGGTGACCGGGTCGACCCGACGCGGATCGGCGACCGCGTCGGGATCGAGCCACAGCGGCCGTGCCGCCGCTGCCGGCTCTGCAAGACCGGGCGGCTGAACCTCTGCCCCTCGATGCGGTTTTATGCCACGCCGCCGGTCGACGGGGCGTTTTGTGAATATGTGACGATCGGCGCTGATTTCGCCCATACCGTGCCTGATTCGGTGAGCGACGACGCTGCGGCGCTGCTTGAACCGTTGTCCGTCGGGGTATGGGCCGTGCGCAAAGCACGATTGAGCTCGGGATCGAGCGTACTCATCACTGGCGCCGGGCCGATCGGCGCCATGACCGTCGTCGCCGCGCGGGCGGCGGGCGCAACGGACATCGTCGTCTCTGACCCACTCCCGTCTCGTCGTGCCGGGGTGACGCAATTCGGTGCAAGCAAATTGATCGATCCGGCGGTCGATGAAACCCCGATCACCGTGGATGCGTTCATCGACTGCTCAGGCGCTCCGGTTGCGGTGCGAGCCGGCCTGCGTGCCGTCGCGCCGGGCGGGTGGGCCGTGCTCGTCGGGACGGGTGCGGAAGAGATGGAACTCCCGCTGTCGGTCATCCAGGCGCGGGAGCTCAACGTGACGGGTGTTTTCCGTTATGTCGATACCTGGCCGGCTGCGACAGCGATAGCGGCGTCGGGCGAGGCGAGCCTCGACGCCCTGGTGACGGCTCGATACGGGCTCAACCAGGTGAGGGAGGCCCTCGAATCCGGCCAGCAGCCCGGCGGCATGAAATCGATCGTCGAGCCGTGGCGCTGACGGAAGCCCATATGTGCCGGCGGCGCGGTAGCTGGGCGCGACGCGAGCTGTGCGCAGCCCTATCCCCTGGTAGTGACACGGCGCGTCAGCCGTTCAGCATCATTTTCCATAACGGCTGCCGCTGGCGCGACCCCACCAGGGCGTGCGGAGAGATTCGCCGCACAGAAATGGCCCGGGGAAACACCGCCTGGCCAGGACGAAGCGCTCATGAGCCGAACCGGCTGCGGGGACAGGTCACACCGCCCGCATCCACCAAGATCTACGAAACACACGCTAGCGGGGTTGGGTGGCCGGGGACCGGTTAGGCTCCGCGGCCGGGGTCGGTCTGGTCGAGGGGCGCCGGAAGGGTCCCGTATTCAGGCGCCCAGATGGAGGCGTCCACCGCGGCCTCCACGTCGTCATCACTCATTACCGGGGCCACCCCGCTGGCGGAGGCCTCGCGTGCCACGGCGATGGCGATGGCGCGGGAGATCGGCCTCAGGTCCGCGATGCGGGGATAGAGGGCGCCCTCGCTGAGCCGCTCCGCGCTGACCCGGTCGGCGAGCGTGGTCGCTGCCACGAGGAACATCCGGTCGGTTACTTCCCGTGCCCGCGACGCGATAGCGCCGAGCCCCACCCCGGGGAAGATGAACACGTTGTTCGCCTGCCCGATGACGCGGTCGCGGCCGCCGACCCGCACCGGGTCGAAGGCACTGCCGGTCGCCACCAATGCGCGCCCCTCGCTCCACGCGAGCACGTCGGCCGGGGTCGCTTCGGTTTTCGCGGTCGGATTGGACAGCGGCAGCACGATCGGCACCGGGGTGCGGGCGGCCATCTCGCGGATCACCGGCTCGGTGAAGGCGCCGGGAGTCGCTGACGTGCCGACCAGGATGGTCGGGGCCATCTGCCGTACGACGGTTTCCAGGTCGTAGTGGCTGGCGGGAGCGAAGCCGCATGCGGCAAGTTCGCGCGCGGGCAGCGCGAACGGGCGCTTGTCGTCGTCCAGGTGGTCGCGCCCCTCGAAGACGAGGCCGCGCGAGTCGAGCATCACGACCGCGCGGCGAAGGTTGGCGCCGGGATCCTGGTCGCGGATGACCGTCTCGGCAAGGCGCGCGATGCCGGTGCCGGCCGCGCCCGCGCCGAGGAAAACCAGCCGGTGGGCGGCCAGTGGCTCGCCGCGCAGCCGCAGCGCGGCGAGGAGACCGGCGAGGACCACCGCCGCGGTGCCCTGGATGTCGTCGTTGAAGCTCGTGACGCGGTGGCGGTAGCGGTCGAGCAGCCTGATGGCGTTGTGCTGCTTGAAGTCCTCCCACTGCAGCACGGCGGCCGGGTAGACGTCCAGGACGGCATTGACGAACGCCTCGATGAGGGCGTCATAGGCGGCGCCGCGCAGGCGCGGTTTAGGGAAGCCGAGGTAGAGCGGGTCGGCGAGCAGGTCTTCGTTGTCCGTGCCGCAGTCGAGCGAGACCGCCAGCGTCAGATCTTGGGCGCACGCCGGCGCACGCGGAGTAGAGCGCGAGCTTGCCAACCGGGATGCCCATGCCGCCGGCGCCCTGGTCGCCGAGTCCCAGGATGCGTTCATTGTCGGTCGCGACAATCAGCCGTACGTCTGGCCGGCCGATGTTACGCAGCAGCTCCGGGATGCGGTCAATGTCGTCCGGCGTGATCCACAGGCCCCGCAGACGGCGCTGTATGTGGCTGAAGTTGCTGCACGCGTCGCCCACCGTCGGGGTGTAGACGATCGGGGCGAGTTCCTCGATGTGGTCTACGAGCAGCCGGTGGAAAAGGGTCTCGTTACGCTCGTGCAGCGCGCCGAGGCCGATGTATTTTTCCAGGTTGTCCGTCTTGCGCCTGACATGCTCAAGTTCGAGTTGCACCTGCTGCTCGATGGTGAGGACCCGCCAGGGCAGCAGCCCCCCCAGCCCGTACGCGGCCCGCTCCGCCCGGGTGAACGCCGCGCCCTTGTTCAGCGTCGGCTCTTCGAGGATCTGCGTACCGCGCATCGGCTCGATGGCAGGAATCTCGCCAGCTGGGCCGCGGCCGGCCGGCGACGGGGTGCTGTCCTCGCCACCCGGCGCCTGGGCGCTGCCGTCGCTGGCCGCCGGCCTGTCGCCAGCCAGCCCCGTAGTCCCGCTGTCGTCCGAATTCATCGTCGCCTCCCAGGCCAATGCCCTGAACATAGGCCTGGCAGCTGCGCGCGCACGGGGGTCATTGGTCCCTGCGGACTGGGACTTCGGCCCTGCGGGAGGACTGGACGTCGGCCTTAGCCCAGGCGGCCGTGGCCCGATAGCGATCATCCGGGAGTGTCCACCGCCCTGGGCGCGGGCCAGCCAGCCCCTGTTCACCGATCTCAAGCAGCGGGCGAACCTCAGCCTCGTCCAGGGCAGCGGGTTACGGCAGCCGGAGCACCGCGCCAGCGGGCCGGCGCGCAGCGGCATGTTGGGGGCCATTTAAGGTCACTTCCTGTGGTGCGGCTAGCGTGGCCGGCTGTTGCTGCTCTTGACGGCGTTCGTGCCGCCAGGTCCGAGGGCCCCTCGTCAGAAACCCCACATTTGGATACGTCTGCAAGCTGCGTGACGGTTCAACCGAAGCGCCCGCGGTGGCGGTGCCGGCGGCGGCCCGCGACCGGGTGTCCGGGATCGGGTGTCCGGGATCGTGCTCACCAGGACTTGAACGGCCGCGCCATGGATCACGGCGAGGGCCGGGTGCCACTGCGAACTGGCTCCGCCATGCCGTCACTCGGGATTGGTTCCGCCGGCCAGGCCTTTACGGGGCTTGCTCCTCAAGGCGGAGAAATACAATTTTACTTCGGCGTAACCTTGGTACACAAAAAGCCCGTTAGTCTTCTGGTAAGCGAAGTAATTGCTGACTGCAAGGAATCGCATGCGTACCATTCAGTGCCAGGCGCGACGGGCTTCCGTGATCGTGGGCCCAGGCGTCAAGAACGAGCCGGTCTTCGCGCCGCGCCTGAGCTGGGCCGCCCTGCGGGAGCTGGCCGAGCAGGTACTGCTGGCGTCGAGGGGCGCCCATACGACCATCGCGAACCGGGCCGGGATCAGCCACCCCACGGTCGGGTCTGACTGCACGGCATTGGAGGCGTGCGGCAGACCGGCCGGCGGCTGCATTCGCGTCGTGTTTGCGGATAACGGGCGCAGGCGCTGAATTGATGTTCGGCGTCCCGCACCAGGCGCAGCAGGGCTCGCCCATGTGCCAGGTCGCCCCAGGACCAGACAAGTGCGACGCCTGCGGCACCACCGAGTCGCGCACGCTGCCCACGTCGAGCGGCGACCGCATATGTGCAGATCATCGGGAATGCCTGGCCCGGATGGAGGCGCAAGGTATTCCCGTGTGGACGCCATAACCCAAAGGGCACCAGTCAACCGGCCCGCCGGGCGCGAAAGGCGCATAGCCGTATCGCGGCCCGCGCCATCACCCTGGCCGGCGCCGGCGACGTTCATCCGGCTGTACGTAGCGGTAGCGGCCGGGCTCGCAGGCAGGCGGCGGCGCCGTGGCCAGGGCCGCGTCCCGGCTGCAGATGCCAGCGCCGGACGCTGGCCGCCGGTGGCCACTGCCGCAGGTCACGCACGGCGCCGCCCATCACCTCCACGCGCGCCGGGACCGGGGCTCGTGCCGGCCTGCGGCGCAGGTGCGTGTCGAACCACTCCAGGGCGTCCAGGAAGGCATACCGGCCCCAGGCCCGGGCTGGCACAGCGCCAGGCGGCCAGCGCCCGGCGGTCACAGACAGCGGCTACCCGGCGGCCACGCCTTGTGACCGGCCGGAAACGCGATCCCGGCTAACCTCGAAGGCGCCGATATTGGCGCACAAAATGTGCTTTCAGGGACAGCGCGAGCGGTCCGACATCGTGCTCGACGCGGTCGGATCAGAGCGCCCCACGTTCCTCGAACTGGTCACCCGCATCCGGGCTGCTGTCCAAAGCCGCTCGCGCATCCTCTGCGTGCCGGCGCCGATCGTGCCGGTGGCGGCACGAGTTCTGGGCCTGGCGCTGCACGACGTTCAGCTCACCCGCGACGAGTACCAGGCCATGGCTGCCGGGCTGGCCGATACGGACGGCCCCGCCACCGGCACGACGAAGCTGCCGGCCTGGCTCGCCGGCAACGCAGCAAACCTCGGACGCAGCTACCCGAACGAGCTCAACCGACACTTCCAGGCAAGCTGAAGGGCTGCGAGCACCCGCCCCGGCGGGCCCTGGGTGCGGACCGAGCCGTGGCATGGTGACGCATCGCCGCGCAGGGCCCGTAGATCTTTGGCGGCGCGACAGTGCCGTCCACGACCCCAGACGACGACCGGGGTCGTGGACTGCACTGTCGTCGTCGCCGATAGTGCCACTATCGGCTCCTCCTCCGCCTTGCCGGATCGCCGCCTGGAGCACCGCCCGCATCTACCAAGATCTACGGGACACGCCCTAAGCTTGCCGTTTAACCCGTCTGGCTCTCGCGAGAAGCTTTGGCCGCGCCTGTCTGGCGGTTCTTGCCGACGTCGTAGCGGGTTGCCGGGCGGCGGTTCTTTGAGCCGGGCGGCCGCCCGGGGCCGGGCTTGCCGGGTTTCGGTACACCGGCCGGGCAGGTGATCTTCGCACGGATGTTCCGGAACCCCCGCCGCACCCGGGCGGGGGTGAGCCGGCCCGGCGCGGCGGGGCGCTCCCAGGGCCGGCGCAGGTCGGCGGCCAGCGGCCGGGCGAGGCGAAGCTGGGCGTGGCAGGCGATGACCAGCCAGGTCCACCGGTCAGCGGCGGCCGGGTCGCAGATCTTCGGCGCGGTCCAGCCGAGGACCTGCTTAAACAGGCGAAAGGTGTGCTCGATGTCGAACCGGCGCAAGAACGCCCGCCAGCACCGGTCCACATCTGCTGGCGTCGCCCCGGTGCGCGACCACCATAGCCACACCGGCTTGGGATCGCGGTCGCCTGGCAGGTGATCGACCTGCAGCCGGATCAGCGTGCCCTCCAGGATGGGCAGTTCACCATCGTGGTGGCCGTCCCACGCGGCGCGGTGCGTCAGCCGCGGGTGCAGCCGGTCCCAGGACCGCGCCACCGCGGTGCCGTACCGGCTGGTCTGAGTGACCGTGGTCACCGGCGGCTCCGGCCAGGTGCCCGCCCCGGCGAGCTTGAACTCGCGGCCGTGCCGGGACGGGCGGCCGTTCGCGCCGGGTGCGCGCGGCGGGGCGGGGAAATACAGCACCCGGTCCGAGCGGAGCCGCCCCAGCAGCTCCACCGGCAGGTCCGCGAGCAGGAACGCCAGGCGGGTCACGTCGTACCCGGCGTCGAACACGACCAGGATGTCCGGGTCGTCTTCCTTGTGCTGGCCGGCCTCGATCAGCCGGGTGACCACGTCGCGGACCTGGGCGGCGGTCACGTCGGTCTCATCGTCGGCCGGGCGGAGGCGGACCGCGTCCAGCACCGCGGTCCAGGAGGTCCGGCCCGGCTCCAGCGCGGCCACCACCGAGTACGGCCAGCCCGGGATCATCTGCGCATTGCCCTTCCCCCGGCCGTAGACGTGGCAGAACAGGCGCTCCGGGCTGGTCGCCGCGCCCGGCCGCAGCCAATTGCTCACATCCACCGCCAGCATCAGGCGGCCGCCGGCGGCGCGCGGCAGCGCCAGCCCCGCCACCGCACGGCGCAGCCGCCCGATCTCGATCCGCCCCGCATTCACCGCGTCATACAGCGCGCCGTGCCCGCGCCTGTGCTCCGGCGCCAGCGATAACCCCGCCAGCGTCCGCACCGGCCCGTCCGCGCACAGCATCGCCTCAGCCAGCTCGAACAGCGCATCCGCGCGCTTGGTCAAGCATCTGTACAGCTCGCCGCGGAAAGCCCCCAGCCGCTCCAGGGCCTCCCGCGTCCCGGCCACAGCCCCGCCCGCGGGCTCGACGTCCGCCCCCTGCCACGAGATACTGAATGCCACGGCCACCGCCTTCATCTCCGAGCTCCTGGTAAGAACCCGAAGATGATCACGCGGTGGCCTCCTCGTGTCACCTGTGACACGCCGGACAGGACAAATCATCTGCGTCAAGCGGGACAGCAGAGGTTAAATGAGCAAGCTAAGCCGTTCAGCAGAATTTCTCCATAACGGCTGCCGCGGCGTGACACCGGGCCCGCGTGCCGAACGCCGCTGGGCGTGGCCCGGTCAGGGAAGGTTAGCTGGCCCGTCGGCCAGGACGTAACCTATCTTGCGCAGCCGCCGGCGGAAGGCGGTCTCATGCTCCAGCGGGATCGCCAGGTGACGGTCGCCTAGCAACCGGCACAGCGTTCCTGCTTGGCGATCCCGCGCGATGAGCAGCGCTACGGACGCATCGGCGCACTCGATAACGCGTGCGGTCCCGGCGTCCTGAAGCTGGCTTACCCGCCTGGCCACGTCCCCGAGCAGGGAGGTGACCGTGGCGGGAATCTTGTTCTCACTGCGGCTTTCCATGAACTTCGTGAACTCTGCCAGATCGCGCCCTTGGCTGACCGCGGCAAGCAGCGTGGCAGGGGTCATGGACCAGACACGGTCAGAGATGCGCTGGGCGTAGGCGTCAAGCAGCAGCCGGTCAGCCGGCTTGAGTTCGCCGGTGACGACGACGTCCAGATTGGGGAGTACCTTCAGTGCCCGGTCGGCTTCGCCAATCGGGCGCGACGGCTGGTAGCGGTCGGCGGCCCCGACCGCGTAGGCGCCGAGAGCGTTCAGCCGCAGGGCCCGCAGTCCGTCGTAACGGCTGAGGTAGGGCAGATCGTCAATGCCCCAGTTGTGATAGTAATCGCTGCGGGCGCCGTCCGGATCGGTGTAAGAAATGTCGATCAGGCCGAGCGCCGCCGCGTACTCGAACAGCACGCACAACGTGTACCGGCCCTCGAGAACGGGCCAGTCGTGGTATCCGTCATAACCCAGGCTGCCGTAGATCGGGTCGGCGATGTACAGCTTCCACAGGCCCCGCTCGCTGCGGGCCACAGTCGGCGACAACCCGGTCCGTCGCATGGCGGCGAACAGCTCGTCGACGGCTACCCATTCGCCGGGCGGGCAGGCGGCCAGCGCGTGGGTGACGGCCCGCCGCCGCGGCGCAGCCGCGGTAAGCACATTGGCCGAGCGCTGGCCCTTGATCTCCTCGACCCTGCTCATCTCGTCGATGACCCCATGGCCCGGCCAGCGCCGCCACAGGTGGCGGATCGTCTCGGCCGCCAGGCCTGGAAAGTGCCGCGCGGCCACGGGCCGTCAGCTGCAGCCGCCCGCCGGCGAGTTCGGCCAGCCCGCCCGACTGGATGAGCAACGGCCACGCGAACGCCGCGATCGGCTGCAGGCGGTAGAAATCCCCGTCGGCCAGGGCCCCGGTTATGGCCGCCACCGTGGCCGCGGATGGGCGCCGGGTCTTCTCGCTGCACCGCAGCCGGCCCGCCAGGCACAACTGCAGGACCGCCAGTACGTTGGCGTGAGCCTCCTCCTCGGTCAGGCGGACAATGACGTCGCTGGGAGCGGATTCGTCCGCCGGCACCTTAACCGCCATGCCGCGATACTCTATTGCCCCGCCACCCGCGCTCGCACCGCTTGCCTTGTGCCGCTTGCCTTGTGCCGCGCGGGTAGCGGCGGCGTTTGGCCCGGCCGGGGCTCGGGCTGGGCGCGGTCCTGCGCTGTCGATCACTTTGGTGCGACGTGCTCGACCTGGGAGCCTCGGCCTGGGAGCCTCGGCCTGGGAGGGTGAAGCGGTGCGGGCGGAGAGGACGTCCACGACCAAAAGCGCGAGCAGCGGCACGGGGAGCTCGTTGATTGTGCTGACCGGGCCGCCCGGGGCGGGCAAGACGACGGTTGCCCGGCTAATGGCGGACCGCTTCGATCCGTCCGTTCACGTGCCTGCGGATGATTTCTGGCGATACATCCGCACCGGCTATGTAGCGCCCTGGCGAGCGGGGTCGCAGGCCCAGAACGCGGTCGTGATCGACGCGCTGGCAAGCGCGGCGATGACCTACGCGGTGGGCGGCTACCACGTCGTACTGGACGGCATCGTCGGACCGTGGTTCCCTGACCGGCTGCTGGCTCGCGCCAGCACCGGCCGGGTGGAGGTCGGCTACGTCGTGCTGCGCCCGGCGCAGACCGTGGCCGCACAACGCGCGGTTGGCCGACCGGGTAGAAGGACGGCGGCTCCGCGCAGTGGCTACCGCTTGCTGCCCATTCCACGGCCCAGCTGAAGGGCGACCGCGATGGTGCCTGCTCCAACGAGCAGGGCGATGCCATTGGGCACGATCAGGGCCAGATTGCGGGCTGCGATGCCGTAGGCAGTCCACAGCATGAATCCCACTAATAGAACCGCGAAGTATCCGACCGACACGTCGCGGGAAGAACGCTGGCGCAGCATCCGGCGGATCTGCAGCACGGGTGATACACCCATCAGCACACCCCATGCGGCTGCGGCAACAGCAAGCCCGGTCACGACCATGACGCTCCCCTTGAAAACGGCGCCCGGGCTCCGCGGGCCATGCTCGCCAGCAGGTCTGGTGAGGGGCGCAAGCACGGCCGCCATTCACGCTACAGCAGCCGGTCCCGTGAGCCCCAGGATCCGGCGCCGGGCACGTGCGGGTCACCTGCCAGGCGTGCCGGGTGCCCGGGACGCCGAACTTGTACGCCAGCCCGGCCCTCGGCTGGAGCACTTGGAGCGGGCCGGCGCCGGTCCAGTAGGCCACCTGGAGGTAAAGCCCGTCAGTGGCCACGATCCACAGTCCCGAGTCGTCGGCGGCCCAGCGCGCGGAGACGACGTCGCTGGAGCCCGCAGGGAATGCTCCGAGTACGGCCGGAAGACTGGCGACAGGCACCGGCCCACCCGGAACCTGGATCAGCTTGCGGGCGCTGATGTCCGCGATGTAGACATACGTGCCTATGGCCGTTCCGTGGCTGTCGATGGCGTCTAGCGGCAGGGCAAAGCGCTGGCCCGCCGGATCGAAGTCCGGCGTGTCGGCGGGATCCAAGGCCGTGTGCGGGGGCAGGGCGATCTCCGTGCCGGGTCCGCCCCGGACGTCGGTGACGTGCAGCGGGCAGCGGAGTTTGCAGGACGCGGCCTGCCAGGCCACCTGGTCAGCGTCGGTGCCGGCGATGATCGCGTTCTCCGGGATGCTGGAATCTTCGGCGCTGCCGCTCGCTGGGTCGATGAGCGCCAATTTCCCGACCGGGCCCTGGACGAACAGGCCGCGGACTGTGGCGGCAACGACAACGCGGCCACGCAGGCCAAGGGCACCGGACAGGCGGCGGCCAGCCTCGTTGACGAGCCACGCCGGGCTGTCGCCGGGTCCGTCGCCCCAGGGCGGCCCCGCCTGCTCGACCCAGATGTTGCGGTGGTTGGGCGCCAGGGCCATGTAGTTCGCCCTGGCGATGATGCGCGGAGCCCCGGCACCCGACGCGTTGACCGGGATGAAAAGCACCTCTCCGATATCCGGGAGACCTGCTGAGCTTGAGATTTAACCTGGGCTGTCCGGCCTGACCGAGATCACCGATCTTGTCCGGCGTGTCGCCGTGACATGAGACGGCCACCGTTTGATCATCTTCGGGTTCGTTCCACAGATCCCGGAGACGAGGGCGGTGGCCGTGGCGTTTAGCATGGCGTGGCAGCAGGCCGCGGTCAAGGACTGGGGCGAGGCGGCGGCGCCGGAACGTGCCGGGGCCGGGGCGGCGCGGATGGCCCGGCTGGTGGCCTTCCGCAGGGAACTGTACGGATGTTTGCCAGGCGCGCCGATGCGCTGTCCGAGCTCACCGACGCGATCTTGTGCGCGGAGGGGCCGGTGCGGTCCCCGGTGGAGCTGTCGGTGGAGCCGGAGTTCCGCCGGGGGCACGGGTCGGTGTATGACGCCCTGGCCGGCGGGCGGATCGACGCGGGCAGGCTGCGGCGGCTGCAGGTGGCGGCGATGGCACCCGCGGCCGCGGGGGATCCGCTGATGTTCGGGATCGACGTGACGCCGCTGGCCCGCCCGGATGCGGTGTTCGCCGATGAGATGGTGATGGTGCAGGTGCGGGGCGCGGGCGGGGACCGGTACCTGCCGGGCTGGCCGCTGAGCGTGCTGGTGGGGGTGCAGTGGGGCTCTTCCTCGTGGGTGGATGCGATCGAGGCCAGGCGGCTGCGCCCGGGCGAGGACCATGCCGGTGCCACCGTGGCGCAGATCACCGATCTGCTCGGCGACCTGGCCGCCACCGGGAAGTGGCGGCCAGCTGACCCGCCGCCGCTGGTGATGCTGGATGCCGGCTACCCGGCCACGGACATTTCCTGGGCGCTGGCCGGCCAGCCGGTGCAGGTGCTGGCACGGCTGCGCAGCGACCGGGTGTTCTACGCCGATCCCGGGCCGCGCGCGCCCGGGCAGCGGGGCGCGCCGCGGCGGCACGGGCAGCGTTTCGCGCTGGCCGGCGCAAGAACCCATCACGCCCCCGACGTCGAGCTGGCCGGCGACTCCGCACGGTACGGCAAAGTACGGGTCCGGGCCTGGCACGGCCTGCACCAGGCCCTGGATCGCTCCGGCCGGTGGGCCGGCTACCCCAAAGATGAGCAGCTGCCGGTTGTGCGGGGGACGGTGATCCAGGTCACCGTGGAGCGCCTGCCCGATGGCCGCAAGCCCCCCAGGGACCTGTGGCTGTGGCACTGCGGCCCGGCCGAGGCCGACGCCGGCCTGGTGGACCTGCTGTGGAAGGCCTACCTCCGCCGGTCCGGCCAGGAACATTTCCACCGGTTCGCCAAGGTGTACCTGGGCCTGGACGCCGCCCGCCTGGCCAGCGCCGAGGCCACCGACCGGTGGGTCGCACTCGTGATGGCCGCCTACACCCAGCTACGGCTCGCCTCCGCCCTGGTCGATGACCTGCGCCTGCCCTGGCATAAGCAGCCCGAGCCGGGACAGGTGCTCAGCCCCTACCGGGTCCGGCTCGGATTCCGCCGTCTCCGCGCGCACCTGGGCACTCCCGCCAGGACGGCAAAAAGCACCCGGCCCGGCCCGGGCCGCCCGAGCGGCTCCAAGAACCGGCCCAAAGCCCGGCCGACGATCTACCGTAAAGCGACAACGGGCGCACGGCGGACAGCAAGGCAGTCAAACAAGATCCTTAAATCACAAGCTGAGCCGTGGCTGGAAATAAGCGCGACGACGCCGCCGGCCGCCGAGGTGATCTGTTGCACCGCGGGATCTGGACCGAGCCGACTGCGTGCACGCCCGGCGCCGGGCAATACGTCGGTAAGGGACGTCGGCGCCTGATCTCCGATATTCAGCAGGCGCAGTTCGTCGCCGCCGAGGAACAGCAAGGAACTTGGCGCGGTACCCGGCCGCAAGGGCGTGCCGCGGAGCATCGACGGCGCAGCCAGTGCCTGGGACGGCAGGGAGTCTTGTGCCTTGTGGTACGGCGGACCGTGGTGCGGCGGACGGCCGGAACTACCCGCGATCAGGTGGGCGGCGACCCCGCCGGCGAGGAGCAAAATAGCGGTCACGCCGGTGAGCAACCGCCAGCGCACTGACCTGCGGCGATCAGGATCACGCCCGCAGCTGATGGTGTCGGCGTCCGGCCCGTCAGGCACAACGCCAACGTACCCAGCGCCGCACCACTCGAGAACTTGCCGCAGGCCCGGCGATCGTCCGGCGATCGTCCGGCGGTGCGGCCTGGCGGCGTTCCTGACACAACGGTTGAGGGCATTGCCGAGCCGGGCGGGTACCCGGAACCGAGCGAGGATGTCGGCGGGGCGCGCTATCTCGTCCCGAGAGGCTGGGCAAGCGACTGCCAGGCGGCCTCCTCCTTCTCCTGCCTCGCAGATCCGGTCATGAGCGCCCGGGCGGCTTTCTCCATGGCCTGGGTGCGCTGTTCACGCGTCAGGCCGGGATTTGTGCCCCAGTGGTCCGCGATCTCCGGGTCGATCGCGGCGAGGGCGGTGTATGCCCGGGTTTGCCTGACCATCGACTGCCAGCGGCGGGCCAGCGCCTCCCGCAGGGCGCCCGCGCCCGGGACGAGGATCGCGCCATGGGCTAAGACCCTGTATCGCATTTGCTGCGTTCCTTTCACGGTTGATTCCGTGGGCTGTGGCGAACGCACGCGCCCGGATGCAACGGCGAAGCCGGTCCGGCGCTGGGCGCTTACCCGGCCAGATCCGGCCCTCGCGCATCGCAGGAACGGCGGCTATCGTCGCCGCCCGGGACCAGCTTGGCAGGTCGAACAGGCCTGCCAAGCTGGTCCGCGTACGCACAAACTCCACCACGGCGTATGGACGGCGAACTCGATTGGATGTTGTTCGCCTGAGCCCAGAAACCTGAGCCCAGAACCTGGGCGCAAACATGGGCAACGGACCAGTCCTGGGTCCAGCTTGGCCTGCCAGGCTCAGCTGCTGGCGCTGCTGGCGCTGCTGGCGCTGCTGGGGCTGCTGGCTCGCGGGCGCACGCCGGTCAGCCGGCGGAGGATGTCCCACCAGGATGGTGCGCCGAAAAGTAACGCGACCACCGTGATCACGAAGCCAGGCCACTGACCAGGGCTGCGAACTCGGTTCCACCAAGCATTGACATCAGAGGTGAATACCGGACTGCCGCGAGCGGAAAGGTGGACGCCCAGGAGCGGGTCGGCCAGGATCAGGGTCAGCGCCGGGTTGCTGAGGACGGTCGAGATGCACTGGAGACAGTAGGAGGAAGGCAAGCGCGAGCCCGATGGCGAGCTCCGTGTAGGTCGACGGCATCGTGGCCCCCTCCGTCGTTGTCCACCTCTGGACCGGTGCCGGGATCACGCTCCTTGCGATGGTGGCAGCCGCCCGGCTGGCTCATGGTCGTTGCAATTCGGTGCATCAGCGCTCTACGCTCTACCGTACCGGCAGAACCGTACCGGCAGAGGTGTATATCCAAACAGAGTTTCGCGTTCCATCCCTGATACATCCTCTTCCGCTCGCCGGTTGACCTCCTCGCACCCATGGGACAAAAGGCTCTGTTTCCGCGGGGCCGTCCCAGTCAGTGTGATGTGCAGACCGAGAAGGGCTCGGCAGGACTCATGGAAAAGGACGGCATC
Source organism: uncultured Actinomycetota bacterium (assembly GCA_963826515.1). Taxonomy (GTDB): domain Bacteria; phylum Actinomycetota; class Actinomycetes; order Streptosporangiales; family Streptosporangiaceae; genus DATFVJ01. The sequence goes on along the minus strand of CAWGXI010000012.1, from coordinate 1,207,341 downwards.
ATGACCAGCAGTGAGCAAGGCGGTATGGGCGAAGGCGCCAGCCGGATCATCGAGTCGGCACGCGAGGCCGAGGAGTTCACGCTCGAGGCCGTGCGGAAGTTCGTCGAAACCGTCGACAGCGTCTTCCCCGACGTGGGCGAGGATGGGGCTCGCCGTAAGGTCATCGATTCGGCGTTCAAGATGACGGAGCAACTGGTCGGTTCGTGGAATCAGGTCGCGGAGAAGATCCTGAAGGCAACCAGTGAGGCGGTCACTAAGTCCAAGACCGATACCGGCTCGTCGGACTAACGGACCTCGCGGTCGGCCCGGCCGAAGAAAGATCCAGGTGCCACGCCAGCGCCTCGTTCGGCCTGACTGATCCCACCCCTGTTGCCTGCGCTGTCCCGCCGGTTCGTGATCCGGGCTCCCTCGGCGGAGACGGTGACTGAGTGCGCCCGCCGACGCTGGTCGCAATGCCGCTGCGGCGGCACCACGACCAGCCGGTGGTCGAGGTCGCGAGCCGGTGCGTCATACGTGTACCGGAACCGCTGATGCAGTACGTACGTGACCCGGCCCGCGTCCGACAGGTTCCTGCTCGACAGGTTCCTGCTCGACAGGTACTGGGCAGGTGCGCCGAGCAGCGCGTCGGCGGTCTGGGTCATGTGGTCTCTTCAGCCAGCACTGTCATGCTCCGCAGCACATGACCGCCGAAGGTCGTGACCATTGCGACGTCCACGGCGTCTCGGCCCCGGCCGACTAGCACCCGGCCCTTGCGCACCGCGTTGTTGCGGGGATCAAAGGTCCACCACTTGCCATCGTGGTACACCTCCATCCAGGCGGCAAAGTCCATCGGCTCGGGCGCTGGAGGGACGTCAATGTAGGGAAGGTAGCCGAAGGCATAACGGGCGGGGATCGATAGTGCACGGCAGAACGTGATGGCCAGGTGGACGAAGTCACGGCAGACGCCCAGGCCACTCGCGTAAGCCTGCACCGCAGACGTCGACGCGCGGGTGCTGCCGTAGCCGAAACGCAGATGACTGGTGACTGTGCACGTGGTCGCAAATCGCCTGCACCCGCCGGTAGCCAGGCTCCTTGCGCCCGAACAGCTGCCAGGCCTCATCAGCAAGCTCCTCTGGCAGGCAATAACGGCTCGGCAGTGTGTAGGCGAGTGTGTCATCAGGCAGCTGGGCCGGCGGCGTCTCTCCGAGGCGCCTGGATCCACCTCTTCAGCGGCGTCCGGCACCGCCACCAGCGCGTTATACCGCACCTGGCTGTCGCCAGCCGGCAAGAGAAGCCGCTGGCACTGGTTACCGTACAGGTCGGTGTACCCGTGTAAGCCAGTGGCGGGGACCGCCTCCCACGCCTGCCGCAGTACCGCCACCAGTTCTGCGTCCCGCGGCTGGACCTGAAATACCGCGGGAGTCGCTATCTCCGCCCTGTATCGGAACTCGCACCCGACCCGGATCAGCCGCGTCGCACCCATCACCCTCCCCATGGTGGATCGTCATTGTTTCCTCGCGATTACGCGCGCCGGCGCCGACGAATCGCGGCGGCGTCCCTGGCGGGCAGGCCACCTTGGACGTCTTGGGCAGTTGCCTGTGGCTGGCCGATCCGCGCTGCGGCCGCTGGACCTGCGCCGGTCCCACCTGTTCAGCCCACCTGTTCAGCCCACCTGTTCAGCCCACCTGTTCAGCCCACATGTTCCGCCCGCCGCTCGGTGCTGTGCACGCCGGGCGGCTCATTCACAGCGCTGGCATTCCGTTGATACGCGACAGAAACAGCCGACGGCCAGTCTCCGAGGGGGAGGTTATGAAATGACGAGCCCGGCACTGGATCGACCCACCGGCCCGGCGAGCGGATCTCTCGCCGGGTACAGCAAGGCGCGAGCGTTTGCCGCACATTGCCCACGACGAGGCCATGCGCTCGGGTGGCGGGATCCGCTCGCACTATTCGCGCGTCCTGGAAAGCCTGCAGGAGATGTCCGCAGAAGGGCTCGCCCAGCGGGCCGAGGCTCTGGCCGGCACGCACCGGTCCAAGGGCATCACTTTCGACCTGGAGGGCGAAGAGCGGATCTTCCCGCTCGATTTCGTCCCCCGGATCCTGGACGAGCCGGACTGGCGGCTTGTGCAGCTGGGAGTCGCGCAGCGGGTCCGGGCCCTGGAGGCGTTCCTCGCCGACATTTACGGCGCTGGCTTGATTGTGCAAGAAGGGATCATTCCCGCCGCGATCATCACGAGCTCACCGCAGTTCGCGCGCGCGGCGCACGGATTCTCGCCGCCGAACGGAGTGCGCATACACGTATCGGGGATCGATATCGTTCGCGACGAAGAGGGCCGGTTGCGCGTCCTTGAGGACAACTTACGGTGCCCGTCCGGGTTAGCTACGTCCTGGCGAACCGGGCCGCCATGGCCCAGATGCTCCCAGACCTCTTCGACGGGCAGCGAGTGCGGGCGGTGACCGAGTACCCGGCGCGACTGCTCGCCGCGCTCCGGCGGCGGCCCCGCACGGCGTGGCCGAACCCAACGTCGTGGTGCTCACGCCCAGCGTCTGCAACTCCGCGTTCTACGAGCACGCGCTGCTGGCACGGCTGATGGGAGTAGAGCTCGTCGAGGGACGCGACCTCGTGGTCCACGGCACCAGGGTGTTCGTGCGGACCACCGAAGGCGAAGGGCCTGTGCACGTCATTTACCGCCGGATCGACGACGAAAGAATACCGTAGCCCCCGTGCCCGGCGGGCGTACATCGGACCCGAGTGACGATGATCACCACAACGGCTGGCAGCTTCAAGCACCGCCGGTCCCGGCGTGCTTGGGCGGAAAGGGCCGAACCAAGCCAAAACGCCTGGCGGGCGTCACCGCGCCAGTGCGATCACCTCGTCCAGGCCGACCTGGAGATCTTCAGCAAGACCGCCGGGATCGGTGATCGCGGCCGTGTCTGTGTTGGTCCCGATGCAGCACCCCTCGTTGTGCGAGATCAGGGTGATCATCGCCGCGCAGCCGGGGAGCGGGCCGAACGGGTACATGTGCGTGATCCGCGACCCCGCAACGTACACGGGGTAGGGCACGCCAGGGACGTTGGACACCTGCACGTCGTTGGTGCTTGTGAGACGGCCAGACACGGCCGCGATGACGGGCGCGGGCAGCCAGCCGAGGGCAGGGGCGAGCGCCCCGGACACCGCGTCGGCCGCAGTCGCGCTCGCGGTCCGGGCGGTCAGCACGAACTGCCGCACGGCGGCGATTCTGGCGGCCGGGTCGGGCTCGGCTATCGGCGCAGCGAACCTGGCACCAGTGAAGCGGTTGCCGCCTTGCGGGTCGTCCTGGGCGCGCAGGCTGATCGGGAATCCGACGGTGAGCCTGTCGGCCCGGGCGCCGTGCCGTTCGTGGTAGCGGCGGAATCCTCCGATCACGGCCGCAAGCAGCCCGTCGTTGAGCGAGCCGCCCGCCGCCTTCGCGCCCGCCTTGAGGTCGGCGAGCGGCACGTCGAGCACCTCGAAGTGCCAGCGGCCGCCGCGCCGGGCAAGCAGCGCAGAACCGGGGGATGGGATCGCGGTGTGGCCCAGCCAGCGGGCGGCGCGGACCGTCCGTCCCGCCGTCCGCGAGGCCGTCTCGAAGGGCCGCCTCAGCGCGCCGACCGCCCCGACACCGTCGCGGAGCGCACGCAGGGGCGCGGACCTGGCCGCGTCCACGACCTGTCCGGTGAGCAGCCCGATCCGCGACACCTCGATGGGCGCGGGCACGGGTGGCTCCGGCCGATGCGGGTCGTGCTCGGGGCTGCGGCTATGCAGCCGCGTTATAAGCTGGACGGCCCCGAGCCCGTCGGTCACGCTGTGATGGCTCTTGACGACGTACCCCGCCCGGCCGTCGGCGAGGCCGTCGACGAGCAGCGCCTCCCACAGCGGGCGGTCCCGGTCGAAGGGGGCGGCGGCGAATTCTTGCACCACGTCGAGTAGCTGGCGCATCGAGCCTGGCGCGGGCAGCCCGACGTGGTGCACGTGCCGGGACAGGTCGAGCTCATCGACTGTCACCCAGGTCGGCGTCCCGACCCCGAACGCAGGCTCGACGACCCGCTCCCGCATGCGCGGCACCATCCGCGACGCCCACTCGTGGGCGGCGAGCAGCCGGTCCCATTCGGGGGCTGGGTCGAGCAGCTCGAGCAGGCTGACGTTCACGCGCAGGCGGCGGTCGGCCGCCTCGGCTCGCCACATCGCCGTCTCCAGCGGGCTCATCTCCGTCGAGGTGCCCCAATCCAACGGGAGCCCAGGGGGCGGGCCAGGGGCGCTCGCCTCCGTCGCCGTGACCCGCCCGGACCCGCGGCCTGGCCAGTCAGCGAGCGTCGCCAGGTACTGCTCGCGCACCTCATGGAGGTGCTTGTCAAGCTCGTCGACGGTCCAGCCGAGGGTCGGGATCGGCGGCAGCACAGCGATCTGCACGGTCCCCGCGCGAATCGTCGACGCGCCGCGCCACATCAGCTCGCCGGCGTTGCGGATGACGATCGGGACAATCGGCACCCCCGCCCGCATCGCGACGTGGAACGCTCCCTTCTTGAACGGCCCGAGGGCCGGCGTGGCCGATCGGGTGCCCTCAGGCGCGATGACCAGTGAGATTCCGTCGCGCAGCTTCTGCACCGCGGGCTCGAGTGCCTTGTGCGCTTGCGCGGCGTTGCCGCGGTCCACGAACGCCACATCGGCGAGCCGGAACACCAGGCCGAAACCGGGGTTCTTGGCAAGCTCCTTCTTCGCCACGCCGGTGAACCCGCCGCGCAGCAGCTTGGCCAGGATGATCACGTCGAGCTGGCTCTGGTGGTTGAACAGGAACACCGCGGGCCTGATGGCGAGGTGCTCCGCGCCGCGTACGTCCAGCCGCACCCCGCCCAGCGCACTCCCAAGCTCGCCGCCGATGGTGATGCCGAGGTCGACGGCCTCACGCCGTGATCCGGTCAGCGCGCCAAGTGCCGCGCCCGTGGTGAATCCGCCGAACATGCCGGCCAGGCTCGCCGCCGTCCTGGCTATATCCCGCGCTCCGGCCCGGCCGCGTGAGCGGAACCGTGCGACCGGCCATCCGTTATGCCGCGCGGCCGCCGCCAGCTCACGGCCGGGGTTGAGCGCCCGCGCCCGCCCGACGGTCCGCAGGAACGGCACGTCCTCGTCGCCGTTGGAGTAGGCGTAGCTCTCCCGCAGGTCGACGTCGTGGTCGGCCGCGAACGTGCGGACGGCCGCGGCCTTGCCGGCCCGCCACAGCAGCGGCCCGCCGGGGCGGCCCGTGCATATTCCGTTCACGATCTCCACCGGCGAGACGATGATCTGCTGCACACCCATCGCCCTGGCCGCCGGCTCCACCTGGAACCGCGTGGCGGACGAGGCCAGCACCACGGTGTGCCCGGCGTGCAGGTGCGCTTCGACCAGCCGCCACCCCTCCGGGTACATCGCCCCTGCGATGCCCTGCACCCAGAGACGTTCGCCAAGCTCGGCGAGTTCGTCCTCGCTGCGCCCGGCCCAGACCCGCATGCTCAGCGCGGTGAACCGCTCGAAGTCCTCCTCGCTGCTCACCCCGCGCAGGCCGGTGAGCAGCATCCGCCCGAGGTCGGCCGGTGCGACCTGCGCCGACCGCAGGTGGTGGCGGGCGAATGCGGACAGCGAGTATCCGTCGATCAAGGTCCCGTCGAAGTCGAAGAACGCACCCACGTGCGGGCCCCGGGGTCCGGCCTCGACATCGGAGATCAGCTGCTCCTCGGACCACAGCCCGGCAGCCGACCGGCTAGGGTTCGACACCGACCATCTCCCGTCGCGACGCCGCGTCGATCTCGTCGATTGTGATCAGCCGCGCGACGACGTCGCGCAGCCGCGTGGCGAAAGCCTGCCTGCGCGTCGCAAGCTCCTCGCGGCCGGGGTCGACCAGGTCCAGGTTCGCGGCGAGTTTCAGCGCACTGGAGAACAGCTCGCGGGACAGCGACTCCGGCCCGTGCAGCCGGCCTTGCAGCAACATCTGCTGCCCGACGCCGCCGCACTCGTCGAGGAACTCGGCTTCGACGACGGGGCGGCGCGCTGGGCACGCGGCGAGCCGCTCGGCGACCACGAGTTGCGCGTCGAGGAACGAGCGCAGCACCCGGCTCGCGACCAGCAGTTGCGACTGTGCGAGTACCGCGCGCCCGTCCGCCTTCTCCCAGCCGGGGTCGAGCCGCTCGAGCTCCGCGGAAAGCTGCGCGCGGTAGGACGCCTTGTCAGGGAAGAAGAATTCGAACTTCAGCTGGTCACGCAGCCGCATCGCCTCGTCCCAGCGGTCCGCTGGCTCGCTGAGCAGGACAAGCTCAGCTACCGAGCGATCGACGAAATGGTGGATCGCGCTGTTGCGGTAGAACGCTGCCACGAGGTGCTGGCCCCGCTCAATCGCGTAAACCGGCTCTTCACCGCCGGAGTACACGGTAACGACGTGCTGCTCGGCCAGTGCCCCGAGCACCCGGCGCACCTGATTCGCCGTTTGCAGCGCCTCCCCAGAGTGCGGCAGCCCACGCTCGACGAGGTAGGCCCGCAGCGGCTCCATCACCCGGCGAACCTGACCCAGGGTCAGGGCGCTGTCGCGCACCCCGAGCAGCGCGAGCGTGACGAGGGCCGTTGCCGTCGCCGGGGTGACTCCGTTGATCCGCACGGCAACCTCGAACGCCGCCTTCTGCAGCCTGAGGCGCCACGCGTCACGGTCGGCGGGCGCCCCGCCGGCCTCGAGGGCCTCCCGCAGCGAAAGCGGCTCGGCGAACCGCACCTGAACCGTGCCGATCCGGAAGAGCTGTCCCTTCGCGTAGGCCGCCAGCCAAGAAAGCCCCTCTGACTTCTTCGAAGCCCCGCCCTGCTCGGCAGCCATTGCCGACACCTCACGGAGCTGGTCGTAGGTGATCGACACGGGCACGAGGTAGGCGTCCTCGGCGCGGTCGCGCTCAACGGCCTCGGCGAGGTACGTCAGCAGCCCGTAGCGCGGCGGCCGCAGCTTGCCGGTCCGCGAGCGCCCGCCCTCCATGTACCACTCGAGGTTGAACCGCTTGGCGAGCAGGTAGCCGAGGTATTCGCGCAGCGCGAGCTTGTAGATTTCGTCGTCGCCGAAGCTGCGCCTGATGAACACGATGCCGGCCCGCTTGGCCAGCGGGCCGATCGGCCAGAAGCAGAGGTTGTCACCACCCAGCACATGGTTGCGGGGGAAGTCGTGCCCGGCAAGCACGTCGGCGAGCAGCAGCGAATCGGCGTACGAGCGGTGGCTGGGCAGGAACACGAGCGCGTGGCGGCGGTTCAGCTCACGCAGCCGTTCGAGCCCGGCCGTGTCGGCCTGGACCTCCCATGCGCGCGCGTGCAGCGGGCGCAGCGCTCCCGAGAGCAGGTCGACCGCTATCGGGCTCATGGACGCGACCAAGCTGTCCAGGTCGGCGCTGGCCTCTTCCATCGCCTCCCGCTGCGGCATCTCCAGGCGGGCGGCGAGCGCGGCGACCTCGTTGCGGAACTCCGTACTGTCCTTTATCGCCTCGACGACGTGCCTGGGCACCTTGTAGCGGTAGCCGAGCAGTGGCCGCTCGGCGCGCTCAAGCGCGAGCCTGGCCTGCCGGGCCACGAAATGGCCAAATGAGCCTGTGCCGCCCCAGCGCTCGCGCAGCGCGGCGACGGTGGCAGGCTCGGCGAGCACGACCCGGGCGCGGTCGGGTTCACGGCGCGCGATTCTGGCCTGCCTGGACGCCGGCGGCCGCCGCGGATTGACCAGCGCCAGCACGTCCGACCAGCGCACAGGGCGCTCCCCGCCACGCTCACGTGGCAGCCACGCCACCCGAGCGGCGGTCACGACGGTGTCCGGCGACATCTCAGCCAGCGATCGAGCTAGCCCTGGGCCATCGAGCGGCAGGACCTTTGACGGGCGCAGGTCCGTGTCACGCATCCAGTGCGTGATCAGTGTGCGCTCCACCTCGCTGTCCGACTCGGCCAGCAGGACGAGCGGCGCGCCGCCGCCAGCAAAATTGTCACCGACCGCGCCCTGCGCTGCTTGCCGCCTATCCACACCCGACTCCTTCCCCCTGGACCATCCTCGCCCATCCCGTGATCAGGGTCACCAGGCGCCCGCCATCCTCGGCGGCATACCGTCGCAATCGCACCGCCACCCCGGGCGCCGACGCACCCGTGGAACAGCTGACGGGGACCCTGGAACAGATCATCTCCGTCGACCGGTTCGGGCCGGACGAGGTGGCTGCTCTGTTCACCGATCTCGACCTACGGCTGTCCCTGTCTACGGCCTGCCTGCCCCACCGTCCGATGGGTGACGAAGTGAACGCCAACGTGAGATTCCGCTAGGTCGCAGAAACTCGAGGCGTCCTGCCCTCGGATCTGTTCACCGCCCGCCTCCTATCCGCCCCCTCTCGTCCGCGCGTCTCTTGCCTGCGCGTCTCTTGTCCGCCAGGCGACCCGATGCTCGGCCTCTTTAGCAGAGTGGTCCGTGAGGTTAGATTGCCCTGACGGGCCGGTAGCGGCGGATGAGGCTGAGTATGCGTGCCGGCCCAGCCCGGCGCCGGGTTCCTGTCGGTCCGGCCGGGGCCTCGGGGCTGGCGCACAATGGCCCATCCCAGGTGGGATCAAGGCCGCAGGTGATCTTGAGGCCTCCGGGTGGGACCAAGCGGGCTCGGCTGGGCCTGCGGCCGACCCATGATGGCCCATCACGTGTCAAATACGACTCATGACGGCCCATCGTGTGTCATATCTGGCAGACGATGGCCATTGTGTGCCACCGGCCGCAGGTGATCTTCAGCTCCTGGGGATGGAATGAGCAAGACTGGGTGAGCCGCACGAGGGGAGGCCATCAGGTGAGCACATCGCGCCAGCCCGCAGACGATGCCCCGCGCGCTCCGGCCACAGCCGCGGGCCCGGGCGCGGCGGGCCCGGGCGCGGCGGCTTCGGGCGCCGCGTCACAAAGCGCTGGGGCGCAGGGCGCCGGGGGCAAGGCGCTCGGGGGCAAGGCGCTCGGGCCACTCATCCGCTCGACCCGCTGACCGCTGAGAGGGCGTCTGATCTAGGTCAGGAGTGGTTCGCCCGTTTCGGTGGGCTCGTCGCGCCAGGTTTGGGTGGATTCGTCGGTGAGCCGGCGCCCCATGTTGTTGATCATGGACCAGTGGATCATGGTGCGGGAGCGTTCTGGGAGCGTCTCGTAATCTCGGGCTAACCGTTGATGCAGCATGAACCACCCATAAGTGCGCTCGGCCGCCCACCGCTTCGGCAGCGGCCTGAAACCTTTGTGCCCGGGGTCTTTGCTGACGACTTCGACGTCGATGCCGTGCGCGGCGCCGGCCTCGGCGACGCTGCGCTGGTATCCGGCGTCCACCCAGGTCTTGGTCACGCTGGGATGGCGGGCGGCCAGTTCGGAGACCACGGCCCGCCCGCCGGGAGTGTCTTGCACGCTGGCCGCGGTGACCAGCACCACCAGCAGCAGGCCGAGGGTGCCGGTGGCGATGTGCCGTTTACGGCCCTTGATCCGTTTGGCGGCGTCTATTCCTTTCCTTGCGAACGCTCCGGCACGTTGGATGAGGTCTTCACCGGCTGGGCGTCCACAAGCGCTGCCGTCGGCTCCGCGGCGCGCCCGGCCCGCTCGCGCACTTTGGCGCGCAGCAGGTCATGGATCGCCTCGGCCGTGCCGTCGGCCTCCCACTTGGCGTAGTCCGCGCTGCCCGCCAGGCGGACAGGGTTGGCTCGATTAGTGCCCAGCGGGCATCAGGCAGATCAGTGGCGTACGGAAGTCGGCTGGTCATGCCGCTGAGCCGGATCACACGATGACATCAAGCTGTGGGACCTCAAACCCAAAACTTCACAGTGCGTGCACGAATCAGGACACGCCTAGATCAGACTCCCTCTGAGGAGTTCAGGCAGGTGGCCGCGATCCTTCGGCGTGACCGGGCGGTCGGCGCGCGGTGGCGATTCGCCTCGATCGAGCTCAAGGAGCCGGACAGACACACCAGCCAGGCTGGCCGGACCAGGGGACCGGACATGCACACCAGTCAGGCTGGCCGGACCGGGGAGCCGGACAGGCACGCCGGCCGGACCGGGGGACCGGACATGCACCAGTCAGGCCGGCCGGACCGGGGAGCCGGACATGCACGCCGGCCGGACCGGGGGACCGGACATGCACGCCGGCCGGACCGGGGAGCCGGACAGGCACGCCGGCCAGGCCGGCCGGACCGGGGAGCGAGCTCCACGTGAGGCGCTTGCCACGTGCTGGAATCGCGATGACGGCCAGGCGTACCGGGCGGTGGTGTCGCTGACCGACAGCACCGTCACTGCCTGGGAGCATCGGCCTGGCCAGTACCCGAACATGACGCTCGACGAGTGGCACGAGTGCGACGAGATGCTGCGCGGGCATCCGATGCTGGCAGCGGCGCTGGCCCGGCGCGGGATCACCGATCTCGCCCGCGTCCTCACCGACGTCTGGGCTTACGGCGCCGCGCTGGTTCCGCCGCGCCCCGGCAGGGTCACGGCAGGCCTTCAAGCTTGATGTTGTGCACGCTTGCCCGGAAGGTTCCGGCCCCATGTCGCGGCAACCTGGTGAACCAGATGAGCACGTAACGGCCGCGCGCTCGAGTTGTGAGCCGCAGGTGGACAACACCGCCCGCGTTGGCCGCCCGCGCGACGGTCCGCAGGTCCGCAAGCGCGGGTGCGGCGCCGACGCGCAACTGGAAGCGGGCGCCGTGAACGCTGCCGAGGGTGATCTGCGCGCCCGTGACCGCCACCGGCCGGCCCATGTTAAGGAGCAGGCCGGTGCCCGGATACAGGTTCCCGAAGCGGGCGGTCGTGTACCAGTCGGTGTGCCAGGCCGTGGCGGGACTTCTGTCGATCGCCTTGCTCGCGAGCCGGGGGTTGTCGCCGTGGCCCCGGCCGTCAGCACCGATAGCCGTGGCGCTGACCGGGATCAGTGCTCGCACAGGGACCACGTGGCGTGCTGGGACGGCGGGGCGCGCGTGGCGCGGAGGGATGGCGGGGCGCGCAGGGATGGCGGGGCGCGCAGGGATGGCGGGGCGCGGAGGGATGGCGGAGCGCGGGGAGACAGCGGTGCGCAGGGGGCCAGCGGCCGGTGCGGGGCGGTTCGGGCTCAGGCTCAGGCTCAGCGTGATCGGCTCCGTCGCCGAGCCGGGCGGCACCGGGTCCTTGCCGTCGACGGTCACCCGGATGCTGCTCGGGTTACCCAGCGTCATGTCGACGGGATGCGTGAAGGTCCAGCGCTTCGATGCTCCGGCGGGGATATTCGCCCGGAACAGGTACAGGCCCTGTGGCGTGATGAAGTCGACCCAGCTGTCGCGGATGGCCGTGAGCTGGACAACTGCCGTGTCGGCGTGGGGATTCGCGGCCGGGGCGGTCGTCGGCGCCGAATGCGGCCTGCCGCGCCCTGAACTGCCGTGAGCCACGGATTGAGCCCGGCCCGGCGATGCGGCGCTCGTCGCACGGCCGGAGCCCGAGAAGAGGTCGTACGCCGCGAAGCCGAGCGTCACCACGATCGCCAGCACGACGGCCTGCTGCAGAAGGCGACGCTTGTGCCTGCTGATTTTCGTGACCGGCGGTAAGACGTCGGCCGCCGTGCTCTCCTGCGGCGCCAGGTGGGTCGTGTCGTATTCCTGGATCAACGGCCCTGGATCGGCGCCGACGGCCTTGGCGATGTTGCGGATGTGGCCGCGAGCGTAAAAGTCGCCGCCGCACCCGGCGTAGTCATCGTTCTCGATACCCCGGATGATTTGATCTCTGATGCGGGTCCGCTGACTGACCTGGGCAACGGTGAGACCGGCCTGGCGCCGAGCCGCTGCCAGGGCTTCGCCGATGCTCACGCGGCGCCTCCACTGCCTTATCGCGCTGCCCGCCGCCCGGATTGCGGGGGTGCGGCGTTCCCGATCGTGCTAGAAGTACCCGATGACCGCGCCAGCCAACCCGGCGGCAAAGCGGAGCGGCCCCCCGCGTGAGCCGTTTTGCTGTCTTATCCTGAACGGCTGCGAGTCCTGACACGTGAATCGGCGGATTCTCATCCAGCAGCGAGCGGGCCGCTACAGGCTGCCGGGGGGATCCCGGGGGGTCGTCCCCCCGGGGCAAACAGGCCGAATGGCTGCGCGGCGTGACACGGCACGTCATCGCTCCGTCTGGGTCAGGACAGCACGCGCCGCCTGAAGTTGCGCAAGCCGATCGCCAGGAACGCGATGCCGAACGCGACCACCACCGGGTAGATAACGTAAAGGTGCATGTGCGGCGCCTTGGTGAACGCCGCCCGCATCCCCTCGTTCACATAGATCAGCGGGTTGATCAGCACGATCGTCTGAAGCCAGTGCCAGCCGCCGATCGTTACCGGCGCGAGCCTGGTCCACGCGTAGTAGGTGCCGCCGAGGAAGGTGATCGGCAAGATGATGAAGCCGAACATCAACCCGATGTTCCGTGGCTCGAAACTGGTACCCAAGACGAGCCCGAGGCCGGCCATCGCGATGCACGCGAGCGGTACGAACGTCACGATGATCCACCAGTGCAGCGTCAGGTGGGCATGCACGCCTGGCGCGTGCACGACAGCGGCCATCGGCAGCACGATGATCGCAGAGAGCACTCCCTGTGCCGCGCCGGAGAGTACCTTGGCGAGGGCCACCAGCCAGATCGGGCAGGGCGCCTGCACCCGGTCCTCAATCTCGCGGGTGAAGCCGAACTCCTGGGCCATGGCGAGGGCGATCGACTGCACGCCCTGGAACATGACCGAGATCCCGACCACCCCTGGCACGAGTATGGTCGCGAACGCGGACTGGGCAGCCGCGCCGTGCCCGCCGATGCCCTGCCCGATCTTCGGGAAGACGTAGAGGAAGACGAAGCAGAGCAGGAACGGCTGGATGATCGTCCGCAGCACGAACTCCCAGAGATGCTTGCGCAGCACCACGAGGTCACGCAGCATGAGCGCGCCCAGCGCGGCCCAGCTTGCTGCGGCCACCGAGCGGGTCGGGCCTCCGCCGATCCGCCGAGGCGGCGCCTGCGAGGTCAGGGCAGTGTTCATCAGTCCCGCAACTCCTTGCCCGTCAGGTTGATGAACACTGTCTCGAGGCTGGGTTCGGACATCGACACGTCGACCAGATCGAATCCGCCGCGCTCAGCCGACAGGACGATCCGTGGGACGAGCCGGTCGCTGCCCTGCATTTCCAGCTGGAGTCCACCGTCCACGTTGCGGGTGCGCGTGACGCCTTGCACGTCGCTGGCAAGCAACCGAGCGAGCCGGCCGGTGTCGCCGGTGGTCTTCACGGTGACGACCGTGTCGGCCCCGATACTTTGCTTGAGCGCCGCCGGGGTGTCCAGGGCGAGGATCCGGCCGTGGTCCATGATGGCGACCCGCCCGCAGAGCCGGTCAGCCTCCTCCATGTAGTGGGTCGTGAGCAGGATGGTTTGGCCTTCGCGATGCAGATCCCCGAGGAGGTCCCAGAGCGCGAGCCGGCTCTGCGGGTCGAGCCCAGCCGTCGGCTCGTCGAGAAAGAGCACCGAGGGCCGGTGGAAGATGGCCCGCGCCACCATGAGCCGTTGCGCCATCCCGCCGGACAACGCGTACACCGACGCCTTGGCCCACTTGGATAGCTGGAACTGCTCGAGCAGCTCATCGGCGGTCTGCCGGGACGCCTTCGACCCGATGCCGAACAGCCGGCCGTGGAAGTAGAGGTTCTCCCAGACGCTGAGCTGGCGGTCGAGGGTGTTCTGCTGCGAGACGATCCCGCTCAGCTGTTTCGCCAGCGCCGGATGGGCCGCGACGTCGATCCCGCCGAGGTACGCCCGCCCGGATGTCGGCACCACGCGGGTCGTCAGGATTCCCGCGGTCGTGGTCTTCCCCGCGCCGTTGGGTCCAAGCAAGCCGAAGATCTCGCCGGCCTGCACGTCGAGGTTGAGCCGGTCGACCGCGGCGAAGTCCGTCCCCGGATAGACCTTGGTCAGGTCCTCGGTGTGGACGACCGAGCCCGGTTGGCCATCTGGGAGACCCGTGCTGCTTGCCGGCGCTTGTGCGGTGCTCATCGCCCACACATCGTATCGCCGGCGCATCCCGCGAGGCCGCGCGGCCGACGGCCCGCGGCCGGCAATGCGGTCGTTCTGTTGCTCCGAGGTCTTGGGGGTTTCTGGGGGTTCTGGGCTTCTCGGGGTTGTGGTTCTTGGCCGGCGTCAGCGATGCTGAGCGGCATCGATTGCTACCCGCACCTCAGAAAACTCAGCGCGGTCGAGGGTTTTGTAGCCACGGCTGGCGACCAAGGCGAACATCTTGACGTTGTCGAGCAGGATGTCAGCCTGGAGGCGAGGCACGCCACGTGCGACCGCGGCGGCGACAAGGGCGTCGAGCAGGTAAGGTCCCAGCCACCCTCGCCACTCAGAGGCGACAGTAATGTCGAACTCACCGTCGCCGTCGGGCAGGATCGCGTAACCGGCCTCGGCGACGAGTGTCTCCTGTGGGCCGGGCACAGAACCCTGCGGGCCGGAAACTATCGCGACCAGGCGGTAGCCGCCTTCTTCCGCAGCCCGGGCCATCTGCGCGAGGAACTTGCGGGCGGGGTGGTACAGGTTGAAGAAGCGGAAGTGCCTGTCCTCATCGGAGAGTCCCTCGAACAGCGCGTCAAGCCCGTCGACGTCGGCCTCCGTCACCGTCCGCACGGTAAGGGTCCGGCCATCCGGAAGATTCAGGACGTCGATGACGCCGTCCGCGACGGCCCTGTCAGGTTCAGCTTGGGGCAGCGTCATCATCGGGACCTCCCGCGCCATCAAAGGGTCCGCTTCCGGGAGACGGGGACTCCTCTTCCGGGTGGGAAACCTCCTCCGAGTTCGTCGGACTTCGGTGTTCCAAGGTCAAGTGTGCTCGGACGGGTCCCGCCGCGGAAGCGCCGAATGGCACTGACGGAGCAGGGCGAATGGCCCGAGTATCCGCTCAGGGCGGTACGCCGCCTTTGAGCTGTCATACGATTCGAAACAACGTCATCACGTGGTTTGACCCCTGGAGACGCGGCCATGACTCGCGAAGTTATCCACAAGGAAGGGACGAATCTGGCCGTCCGGGCGAACATGCCGGATTACGACACCGCCCGGCGCACGTTCTCATGGGGCGCTGCACGCGAGCTGCTCGACGGCCTTCCCCAGGGCAGGGGACTGAACATCGCACACGAGGCAGTGGATCGCCACGCGGGCGGATGGCGGGCCGACAAGATTGCGCTCCGCTTCCTGGACCACTCCTTTGCCACCACAGACATCAGCTACCGGCAGCTTCGAGCATTGACGAACCGCTTCGCCAACGTGCTCCGGTCGCTGGGTATCGGCAAGGGCGACCGGGTGTTCGCGCTCACCGGGCGGATCCCTGCTCTCTACATCACCGCGCTCGGCGCGCTGAAGAACGGGAGCGTCTTCTGCCCGTTGTTCTCGGCCTTTGGCCCCGAGCCGATCTCCCAGCGCCTCCAACTTGGCGATGCCCGGGTGCTGGTGACCACAGGTTCCTTGTTCGATGGCAAGGTGGCCAAGCTGCTCGACTCGCTTCCCCAGCTTCGGCAGGTGATCCTCGTCGATGCTCACCTGTCGGATACGGGCTCGGGACAGTTGCTTGACTTCGATGAAGCGCTGGCCGCAGCCGGTGAGCACTTCGACATCGAACCGACCGATCCGGAGGACATGGCGCTGATCCACTTCACCAGCGGTACCACAGGCCCGCCGAAGGGAGCAGTTCACGTCCATGAGGCCGTTGTGGCCCATCTCGCCACCGGCGCCACGGCGCTGGACCTTCATCCCGACGATGTCCTGTGGTGCACCGCGGACCCCGGCTGGGTGACGGGCACCTCCTATGGGATCATCACCCCACTGGTGCACGGCTTGACCAGCATCATCGACGGGGGCACATTCGACAGTGAACGCTGGTACCGCGTTCTTGAGGCCGAGCGCGTCAGTGTCTGGTACACGGGGCCCACCGCGCTGCGGGTGCTTAAAAAGTCTGGTGCCGACGTGGCCAGCCGATTCGACCTCAGCGCGCTTCGGCTCGCGGCCAGCGTAGGCGAGCCCCTCGGCCCCTCGGCGGTCGCGTGGGGTCAGGAGGCCCTCGGCCAGCCGATCCATGACAACTGGTGGCAGACGGAGACCGGCGCGATCATGATCGCCAATTTCGCCTCCATGGACATCCGCCCGGGTTCGATGGGACGGCCGGTGCCGGGTGTCGAGGCCGCCATCCTCGCCCGCGGCGAGGACGGCAGGGCCGAGGTGCGCGACGGCCGGGTCACCGTCGTCGACCGGCATGATTGCGAGGGCGAGCTAGCTCTCCGTCCTGGCTGGCCCTCGATGTTCCGTGCCTACCTGCACGACCAGGCCGATTACCACGCGTCCTTTGCGGGCGGCTGGTACCTCACCGGCGATATCGCTCGCCGCGACGAGGACGGCTACTTCTGGTTTGTCGGCCGCGCGGATGATGTCATCAAGTCGTCTGGCCACCTGATCAGCCCGTTCGAAGTCGAAACCGTCCTCATGGAGCATCCGGCCGTCGTCGAGGCCGGCGTCATCGGCAGACCTGACCCCATCGCCGGTGAGATCGTCAAGGCCTTCGTGGCCGTCGCGTCTGGGCGTGTCCCGGATGATCAGCTCCGCTTGGAGCTGATTGGCTGGAGTCGCAGCCGGCTGGGTGCCGTCATGGCTCCCAAAGAGATCATCTTCGAACAGCACCTGCCCAAGACCAACAGCGGCAAGATCATGCACAGAGTACTGAGAGCGCGGGATCTCGGCATACCAGAAGGAAGCCCTGACGAGCTATGACCAACGAGGAAGCAGTCGCCCTCCTGGCGAGCGCGATGCACGAGATCGCGCCTGAGGTGGATCTTGGCAGCGTCGATCCCGGCCTCCCCTTCCAGGAGGCGACTGCCATCGACTCGATGGACTTCTTGAATCTGGTGACGGCGATTCACGACCGCACGGGCATCGAGATCCCCTTCCGCGACTATCCGCAGCTGTCAACGCTGCAGCTGTTCGTGTCCTACTTGATGTCGGCTTCCAGCGGCGGGTGAGAGCAGCGGCCGTTCTGTCGGCCGTCCGGCTTTCCGGCCCTCCGCCGTTCGGCCGGCTCCGGGCGATCCGTGTGGCCGTCCGGCCGTTCTGCCGTCCGGGCGGCCAGGCAGGACCGGTTGCCGCCGCCGGTCCTTCCGGCCCGTTAGGTTCTTCCGTATGACCGCAGCAGTGGACCTCGAGGTCGGGAACCGGACCGTGCGCATCTCAAATCCGGACCGGGTGTACTTTCCTGCCCGCGGCGAGACCAAGCTCGATCTTGTCCGCTACTACCTGTCGGTCGGCGATGGCATCGTGCGCGCGTTGCGCGAGCGGCCGTGCATGATGCATCGCTTCCCTACCGGGGTGACCGGCGAGAAGGTGCACCAGAAGCGCGTCCCGCGCGGGGCGCCCGCCTGGCTGGAGACGGTGCGGGTGTATTTTCCTCGCTACGGCAGGTACGCCGACGAACTGTGCGTAACCGAGCTGGCCAGCGTCGTGTGGGCGGTCCAGATGTCGACCGTGGAGTTCCATCCGTGGAACTCCCGCCGGGCTGATACCGAACGGCCGGACGAGTGGCGCATCGACTTGGACCCCATGCCCCGCTGCGGGTTCGGCACGGTGCGCAGGGTCGCCCATGTCGTGCACGAGATACTTGATGAACTCGGCGCGGTCGGCTGGCCGAAGACCTCCGGCGGTAAGGGACTGCACATCTACGTCCGGATCGAGCCACGGTGGGGTTTCGCCGACGTCAGGCGGGCCGCACACGCCTTCGCCCGCGAAGTCGAACGCCGCGCGCCTGGCGAGGTGACGACCACCTGGTGGCGCAAGGACCGCGACCCCGCCCAGCTGTTCGTCGACTACAACCAGAACGCCCGTGACCACACGATCGCCAGCGCCTACTCGGTGCGCGGCGTGCCTGAAGCGACCGTGTCCACCCCGATCACCTGGGACGAGATCGACGACGTCGAGCCAGGCCAATGCACCATCGCTACCGTGCCAGGCCGCTTCGCCAAGCTCGGCGACTTGCACAAGGGCATCGACGATTCTTCCTACTCACTCCACACCCTGCTGGAGTGGGCGGACCGCGACGGCCTCGCGGCCGGCCAGGGGACACCGGACAGCGACTGATTGCGCGCCCGCGGGGCTGTGCCTAGCTCAGCGGACTGGTGCGGCGAAGAAGGTAAGCAGAGCCCGGGTGAGCTCCTCAGGCGCCTGCGGTAATCCTCGCACATGGTGCGCTGAACAGGCCGGCTGATCACGGCCCGGAGAAGATCTTCGTACCCGCCGCGTGCGGGCCGCGTCCGGCCGGGGGAGGTGGTGGCGCTGAGCCAGGAGCTTGGGGCGGGGAGTTGCCGCGCCGGGCGGCCTGAGCCGTCGGGATCACTGTGACCGGAACCTGCCAGTTCGAGGTCGGGGACCGACTCCACGATCCGCGACGCGCACACCAGCGCGCCCTGCTCACCGTGCAGGAACTCCCGAATGCGGCGAGTGCGAGCCCCTCGATCAGCACCTGCGTGCGGTTCTTCTGGCTGGCGATCATCGACGGGCTGGCTGGGTCTACATCCTGCCGACCGTGGTCGGCATCGCCCGATCTCCTCAAGGTCGAGGCTGCTCAGGTCCAGCACCAGGCCAGAACAGATCGCTCTTCCAGCTGCAGCACTGGAGAATCGAACGCGCGGTTTGCGGCATTTGCGAATCGTTCACGCCACGTCGCCAGGGAGCATGGGGTGCCGGAATGTCGCATGGTTGAGGTTGCGAAAATTACTCAACCGCCGCTTTCTTTCCGCAACCGGTGCGTGGCGGCGGGGCTCTACGCTGCGAGAAGCGGGTGTGCACTGGCCTGCTCGCAGAGCGGTTCGGGGGCCAGGTCGATGCCGCCGGGCCATACGAGGGTTCCGGCCTCCGGGCCGACGGTGACCTCGGCGAAATAGGCGTGGTCGTTCAGTGGCGCCAGGACGCCGGTCCACCGCTGCGCGGAGAAGTCGACGTCTCCGGCTGTGCCGTCGCAACGACACAGGTTGTGCCGGGCAGCGCGGCGGATCCCAGCCGGCGGATGGCAGCGGGGAAGCCGTACCGGCTCGGGTGGGCCGAGGTATGCCGGTCCTGCGTCACGCTGTCTTCTGATCGTCTTGAGCCTGCCCGCTGGTGACGGCCCGTTCAATTCGCTCAAGCCGCTTGGTGATCTCAGCCATGTCCGGCGGCATGCCGCCCTGGGCGGCACGCTCCAGGATTGACCGGACGTAGCTGGTGTAGCGGATGTTCCTGGCACGCGCCTGCCGCTTGAGTTCGTCGATGACCTCGGCGGGCAGGCGCAGCGAGGTCGTCGCCATAGGCCGCAGCTCGACCCACTCGCCGTGCTCCATCTCCGCGCTGGTGTCATGAGTTTCGTAATACCCCGCCAGCCGTTCCAGGTCGGCTGCTGGGCGGGGGAGGTTCCCGGTGTGCTTGGGCATGCTCATCGCGCCTTCCTGCGGAAGGTCCTCTTCTCGGCATCGGTCATGTCGCGGGCGGTCACGATGAACGCGGCCCCGTTCTCGTCGATGGCCACCACCAGCAGGTAAGCGGCCCGCATAGGTGCGGCCATAGACCAGGATTGTCCCCTCCCGGCCAGGGGCCGCCCAGTAGGGGCGTTCGAGGATCGCTTCTCGCACCTCATCCAAGGTGACGCCGTGCGCAGCGATGTGGCTGGCAGACCACTCGCTGTCCTGGACGGCCTTGAACACACGACCATTGTAATGCATTCGCATTGCGGCAAGTGGATGCCACGGAGGCCCCCGAGGGCGCAGGCTGTCCGTCACTACCGAGTCGGCGCTGGTACCTCCCGCAGTGCATCGTTCCTCCGCGGCCGTCATGGCTTACGGCAGCCACCACATCCTCTCGCTCGCCCACCGCCGCGCCCAGCCCTAGGGTTATTTCCGCAGTTCAAGGCCTACATCTGCGGATGCAGCCATACTCCGCTGTGCAAGCGATAACCACACAGGTTGTCCACCCGGCTCCGGAAGTGGAGCCAGGTCATCATGTACGACCAGGACAACGACGGCAGGTTCCCCGACGAGAGCCCGGTCGAGGTCCGCTACCCGCGCTCGAAGCAGGAAGAACAAGGCGACCGCGAGCGGTGGCCGTGGCTACCCGGAACGATTGTAGAGCAGTGCGGGCCGGGCGAATGGTACGTGTGCATCGAGGTCCGGCAGCTGGCCGTGCTGCGCGATGGCCGGCGCGCGCCGCGCGGCACGGCCAGCCGTAACCTCTACTACCCCTGCTGCTTCCGGGACGCCGCGGAGATCCGGCCGCGCACCGCCTCCAGCGGTGCCGCCTCGGCGACGAGGCGGGGGGCGGCCCGGTGACCGGGTGATCCGCTTCACGACGGCGGCCGTGGTCTGCGCCGTGGCCGCCTTCGCGGCGGTGGTCTCTTACTCCCACATCTACGGCCTGGGCCGGGCGCACGGCCAGGATGGCACGGCGGCCCGGCTGCTGCCGCTGAGCGTGGATGGCCTGATTCTGGCCGCCTCGCTCGTGCTGCTGCATGAGGCCCGTAACGGCCGGGACGCGCCAGGGCTGGCGCGGTTCATGTTGTGGCTCGGCATCGGTGCGACGATCGGCGCGAAAATCGCCTACGGCGCGGGATACGGGCTGCTCGGCGCGCTGATCTCGGCCTGGCCCGCCGTCGCGTTCATCGGCACGGTGGAGATCGCGATGCAGCAGGTGAGACGCGCGCCCGCGCGCCACGCGCGCCCGCGCGCCACGCGCGGCCACCATCGGGCCAGCCGTACCAGAGGTGCCGGGCGATGTGGAGCAGGCGATCCGCGCCGCCTACGCGGCGTCGGTCGCGGCCGGGCAGCCGCTGAGCCAGCGGGCCATGGCCGACCGGTTCGGCCTGTCTCGCCGCAAGGTCAGCCAGCTCGTCACCGAAGTTACTGCGGCCAGCAACGGCCATCTGCCCGAGAGCGAGGCGGCATGAACATGAACCGGTACGGCGTGATAGCCCTGCGGCACTGGGCGCGATGGCTGCCGAGACAGTACGCCGCGATCAGTGACCCGGAGAGCTTCTTTACCACACTCGGCGAGGGAGTAGCCCGGCAGATCGATGACCTGACCGATGAACTCGTCGGTGAGATCCGGCAGAGTGACTCATACCTCGCCCATGTGGGCCGGCTGTTCGCTGCCCGCGCCATCGCCGAGGAGCTTGTCTTGCCCCAGCGAGTACTGCCAGATCCCGAACTGGCAGCAGACAATCAGGACTACGCGCCGATGGCCGTGGAGCGCGACCACCCCTCATGGGCGGAAGCGAACGCCGAGCAGCAGGAACGCATCCACGGTCCGGCGACTGACTAGCCCAGCTCTGGGTCAAGGATGCCAATGCCCCGCCGAACCTTCTGTCAGCGGGGCATTGGCGTGCTGACACGTTCTGAACCGCCTGCGGTCCCGGGTGCTTACAGGTCCTCGAGAGCGCATGATTCACTGATGGTCTGCAGCCAGGTCGGCTTCAGGAACGAGATGAAGTTCTGCGCGGCGCTCAGTGCCTCACGCAGCCCTTCGAATGATATGTACCGGCAGACGTCGACCAGGGGCGGGTTCATGCGCTCGAAGGTCGGCCGGTTTACCTGACGGACCACCTCGTCTCTTCGCTCATCGGGTGCGACGAGGAAAAGTGGTACGGAGATATTGGGCTGCTGGGCGAGCAGATCGCTCATCCGCAGTATGCCTGAGTAGATGGAAGTGGTGCTCTCGATCTCGAACGCTGCCTCGATCGAGTTGCCGTCCAGCCAGAGCACGTCGATCAACTCGATGGTCCTGTTAGTGACCGGATCGAACTGCCCCGGCAGGATTGCCCTGCGGCGTGGCATGTCGCCGAGGCGCTGACCCTTCCATTCCCTGCCCTGGTCATTGCTGGCGACGTGCACGTCAAAGCCCATATCCGCGCCGAGCTTGAGGAGCAGGTACTGGATCTCCGTGTGGGTCGTGGCGGCAGGCCCAGTCTCTTCTGGCGTCTTGCCCTCGTCGTCCTCTGGTACGACTACCGTGCCATCAGTCGTCTCGTGCCGTTCGGCGGGCCTGGCACGACGGGTCGCGAGCCTGCCCAAAGGCCGTACAACCGGGTTAGCCTCTGCTTCCCGCAGTGCACGCACGACCGCTTCGCCGTCAGGCGTCTTCCACCTGACCGGAGATCCACGGAATGGTCCCTGCCACCGATTCGGGTTATCCAGCCCCTGAAAGACGGTGAGCTCGTCGCGCATATCCAGGACCGGAACCCCCCCGCTCTGGCGGGAGCGCCAGCACGACGCGGACTCCTACCCGGCTGGGAAAACATCGGACTTCCAGATAGGGGCCTCGTCGTAGACAGGCTCGCTGGTTACTTCCAGCAGGCCAACCCAACGCGATGCCCCGGTCAGGTAGCACAGCAGCTAATCCCCGTGCTTGATCCTCTGAACTGTCTTCCAGCGCTTCTCGCGGAAGCCAGTGACATCGCCTCCATGGTCGAGAAATTCTTGCCAGGTCTCGACAGTGCACAGATCGAGCCAGTACGTCTGGAGCATGTCGATAGTCTGCCAGCTGTTACCGACCTCGCTATTTGTCGATGTAGCGGCAGGGCTGCCTGGCCACGTATCGGCAGCACTTGATGACGGTCAGGGGACAACAAGACGATCGCTCATCGCGCACACCGGCGAGGCTCTGGATCGTCTCCGAATACGGAGACAACAGGCTTATCGGATCGGGATGGTTCACGGCTGTCATCGGCCCAGCGGTCCTGCACGTCTGTGCGGGCGGGGGCCAGGCGCAGCTGGCCGGCCGCCGGGCCCTGGTGGAGGAGTTGGCGGGCGGCGCGGCGGCGGGCTGCCGGAAGCGCCGCGACGTGTGGCAGGGCCTGGGCGAGCGCGCCGGTCTCGGGGGGGCAGCTCGTCCAGTAGCTCACTGAACCGGTCCCGGAGCAGGACCTGCGCGGAGCGGAACAAGCGTTGCCCCTTCGCGGAGAGGGTAAGCGCCTGCCAGCGGCGGCCGGAGGGGACCGGCGTGCGCTGAATCAGCCCGGTCTCGCCAAGCCCGGCCAGCACCTGGGAGACGGCTGGCCCGGAGACGCCCGCCCTGCGGGCAAGCTCGGCGGCTGGGACTTCGTCCTCACTGATCGCGCGCACGGCGAGGTACTGGGTCACCGTCAGCGGCGGCTCATGGCCGGCGAGCAGCCGTTCGGCCCACCCGCGAGCCGAGGAGGCTCGCCGCGCGTGAGAACGCGTGCCCTTGACCCGGCGATAGCGATGCTTACGGGCCTCGTGCCAGCTTGGGATTATCGGATGGATCGTACGGGCCAGTGTTAGCCCATCGGCCAGGTGCGTCGGCGTCAAAGCTCGTCATTGCGTGGCGCTCGGGAGCGGAGTTGAATTCTGGCGGCGAGGGCCAGCACGGAGGTGTCGACGTTGATTGTCCACGACGTGGCGCGCTGCCTTGGACGACGCCGACCACGGGAAACAGGGTGGTGGATGAGAGTCCCGGCAAGGGGTCAGTGACGTCTCGGCGTCGTCGAGGGGGAGGGCCGCGCCCTCGATGTTGCAGACGAGCCGCAGGGCGATCCGGCGCCGACGGACATCACGGGGCGGCCGGCATCCGTGCCTCGGGTCGGCCTATCGGCTGGCGCGACGCAATGTGCCTGGCGACATGCTCGGCGTCCCTTCCGACTCCCCCGATCAGCATTGAGGACAACGCGTACAGGAAGTACATCCCGGTGAAGTACAGGCCGGGCTCAGATTCCACGACCCCGCGGTCGTGCACCGGGTCCCCATCCTCGTTGAAGACTGGAAGATTGATCCACCTGAGGTCCGGTGCGAATCCGGTGCACCAGATCACGTTTGCCACGTCGGGGACCCGTCCGTCCTCCAGTACCGGCGAGCCGTCGAGGACGCCCGCCGTCCTCGGCACGAGCTCGACCCCGGCGGCGGTGAGGTCCTTCCGCCTGACGCGAGCGAGGGGGATGCCTCTCGATCGGAACATCCGTTGCACCTTGCGGCCGACGGGCGTCCTCAGCGTCAGGACGTGCGTGGCCACGAACCACATCAGGGGGGTGACCAGCCTGTCCGGCCCACTCCCGGCTCGGACCGGTTCGTGCCCTGTGTCCCTCCCCGACAGCCAGGTCCGGTGAGCGCGGGACGCCTCCAATGCGATCTCGGCCCCGGAGTTGCCGGCACCCACGACGAGGACGCCGCCCTCTTGCAGCTGGGACGGATTCCGGTATTCGCTCGAGTGCGTCTGCACGATCGCCGGATCCAGCTCCGGCGCGAACACCGGGACCCGAGGGTTGTGATATGCGCCCGGGGCCACCACCACGTTGTCGGCCTCGAACCGGCGGTGGCCGGACGTCACCACGAACCGGTCCTCGAACCTGGAGAGCCCATCCACCCGGACGCCGGTTCGAACGGGAAGATCGAATCGGGCCGCGTAGGCCACCAGGTAGTCGGCCACCTCATCCTTCGCGGGGAACGAGGAGGCCGGCGCGGGGAACGGCATGCCTGGCAGCCCATCGAGGCGAGCCGGGGTGAACACTCGGAGCGAGTCCCAGCGCTTCCGCCAGGAGTCGCCGATCCGCTCGTTCGCGTCCAGGATTACGAAGGGCCGACCTTGCCTCGTCAGGTGGTAGCCCACGGCCAAGCCGGACTGGCCCCCACCGATGACGATGGTCTCGATTCGCTCGGGGGTCCCGCTCATCTCGCCCACGTAACCGGTCATGATTTCCCGCCACCGCTTCCGAGCGCGGTGCGCAGCGCGTCCAGGAACGCTGCCGGCTGCTCGATGGCGGGGTCATCGCGGGCGTTCTCGATCACGTGCAGCGGCCAGCCGTAGCGGACACTGGCTGCCTCGGCGACGTTCAGCCGCATCCCCACGTCATGTCGGCCCCAGACCAAGGTCGTCGGAACGGCGATGCGGTCCAGATCCTGCGATGGGATGGTCGACGCGAGCTGCCTCAAGAGGCTGCGCATCGCGGCCTTGACGCTCGGCGTGCGGAAACGGTCCAGGGCGTAGGCCGCCATCCACTCATAGCGCTCACCCATCGCGGCGCGCACGCCATCCAAATCGACGAAGCAGTAGTTCCGGAAGCTGCGCTGCAGCCCACGCTCGCTCGGTCGAAACAGGACGCCGATGAAGGAAAGTGCCATACCCGGCGGGGGTCGGAACCGATCCAGCCCATACGCGTCCACCAGCACCAGTCGATCGACCCGGTCGCTGTGGCCGATCGTGAACCGAGCGGCGAGAGCGCCGCCTGCGCCCTTGCCCACCAGCACCGGCGGGATCGCACACGTCTGGTCGATGAGTTCGTCAAGCCACGCCAGGGCGGCGTCGGCATCGAGAGGACCGTCAGGCACCTCCGACGCCCCGAGGCCGGGCAGGTCAGGGGCGATGACACGGTGGGTCGTGACGAGGTCCGGGATCACCCGCATCCACACGGCCGCAAACTCCCCCGCCAGCAAGACCATCGGCGGGCCGTCACCGCCTTCCAGCACGGTCGTGGACACCCCGGCCAATTGCAGCCGTCGCTCGGTGACCGGCAGCCCGGACAACAGCCGCGACCGGGCGTCCTCACCGGCGAAACGTTGAGTCCGGGCTTGGGCTCTGCGCAGCGTTGCCATGCACCCAAGGTACGAGCCGCCGAGGAGGCCACGCATCGAGTGATCTACCCAACGGCGCCCCAGCGCGGTTTGGGTAGTTTCACCCAGCTAGGTCACACAAGCCGGTGCTCGTACGCGTAGGCGGTGGCCGCAGCCCGCGACGACACGCCCAGCTTGGTGAAGATGTTGCTGACATGCCGATCCACGGTCCGCTCACTGAGGACCAGCTCGGCAGCGATGGCCTTGTTGGTCCAGCCGGCGGTGACCAGCCGCAGAACCTGCAGCTCACGCGGCGTCAGCCCATGGGGTTCACCGGACGGTGCCCGCCGAACCAGCGAATCCACGCGCGCCAGGTCCGGCGCGGCGCCCAACTGCTCGAAAACCACGCGGGCCGCGTCGAGCTCCATCCCCGCGGTGTCCTCGTCTCCGAGCGCCCGACAGCCCAGTCCGACAAGGACCCGGACCCGGGCGGCCTCGTACGGCGCGTCGAGCTCTCGCCACGCCGTCCACGCCCGGCGGAGCGTGTAACAGGCGGCCCGGGCATCCCCCTCGGCGAGAAGCACGGCCCCGGTGGCCCTGGCCGCGGCCGCCTGCAGCAGTGGCGCGTCGAGGTCGGCGGCGATGTGCGACAGCTCATCGGCGGCGGCGCGGGCCGCACCGACGTCATCGACGGCGAGCCCGATCTCGACGGAGGCGGCCAGCACCCTGGACCGGGCGACGCGGTCCTGCGTCTCGTCCACCACCCGGCGAATCGCCGCCGCGGCGGCCGCCACGTCGCCCTGGGCCAGCCGCAGTTCCGCCAGCCCGGGCTGCGGGCTGTGTCCCCACTGGTTGGCCTGGCGGTAGGCCTCCTCGGCTTCGGCGAAGTCCCCCCGCAGCCGGTGCAGCTCGCCCTGCTGGTAGAGGACCATCCCGACCGCAGGGTGGCCGGTGAGCCTCTCGCGCGCCCGCTGGGCTTCCTCCATGGCGTCGGGCCAGTCACCATGTAGCCGCATGATTTCGGCCCGATACGCGAGGCATTGCCCCCGATAGGGGACCAGGTCGGGCTGCGACTCGCACCAGCGGGTTAGCGCCGCCGTCCACTCCCGCGCCCGCCGCAGATCGAAGATCTCCTGGCAGGCCTCGATCGCGGCGCAGTACACGCCCCCGGCCACAAAGGCAGACACCTCGCCGGCGGTGACGGCAACCATGGCCTCGTCGAGCAACGTCACGCCGGCCGCGGTCTGCCCCAACCGGATCAACGCCCAGCCCTGACCGTTCCGGGCCATGGCCACCAGGTCCGGGTCGCCGAAGTGGGCACCGATCTCGACGGCCTGGCCGAAGGTGGCGTGCGCGGTCGCGGGGTCGTCGTCGAAGCACTGGATCGCGGCCGGCACCAGCAGCCACCCACGCTCCACGCAGTCGAGGTCACCCTCCTCGATAATGCGCTGGGCCCGGGCGAGCCAGCCGCCGCCCTGGGCCATCTCGCCCATCAACAGAAGCCCCGTGCCCAGCCGCAGGGCGCACCGGGCGGCGCCAACCGGATCCCCTAGACGCACGCACTCATGGTGGGCGCGGGCCCAGATGCCGGTGCTTTCCTCGTCCCGCCCGACAAGGTACGCGGCCATCGCCAGCCGCTCCAGATCGTCGAGCCCGAGCGGCGCCTCCTTGTCCGCCGCCGACAACTGGGCGTACGCATCCCCCCACGCCTGCCGCCCGAAAGATGCCCGCCCACCATCAAGCGCGTGTTCTTCTTGGGCCATGCCCATCGGCTCTCCCAGCTCAGAAGGCCGTCACCGCGGGTCCGCATTGATGCCGGACAACCGCTGGCATGCTACCCGTTCCACCATGCGCGGACCGAGCGCGTACCAGCCGCGATCGGGCAGTCTGTGGACGTGGCCGGGCCGCGCCCTGAGACCGCCGACCTCAGGGCGGCCTGGCAATGAGTGATGGCGGCGTTGACCGCCGGGACGACGACGCCCTCAACGATCTGCTCGAGGATCTCATTGATCCCGCTCAGTCGATGGCGCCATGGTCGTCTGCAGTCACCGGCAGGCGGACCGTACCTCGCGTTCGTCCGCGTGTGCGAAGACCGGATGGTAGAGAATCGCGTCCACCTCGGCTGCACCGCCGGGCGCTCCACGACGCTCGTCGCCGACCTCCAAGCCCTCTCCCTCCGCACCATCGAAGACGCCGAAGACTGGGAGTCACACTGAGGCACGTCGACGCCAACAGCAACATCGGCGATACGATCCAGAGAACGCGTCCCCACGTACCAATCCACGTGCAGCAGCTACATCAACGACATCCAAACCCGGGGGCTCCAGGTATCAGGCGGAGTACGTTGAGTCGCGCGTCCGATAATGCGCGACTCGGGCGGGACCGGGGCATCCTCGAAGTGCCGCTACCCCGCTTGCCGGGGTCAGCGCCGCCGCGGCTCACTTGTCGTCCAGCGCGCCAGATCGACGGATCTGGGTTGAGCTTCGCTGGATGCAGGACTGGCGCGTCGTCACTCACCGTGGCTGAGGCGGAGCCATCACCCGGCGCCAGATCGAACCGTCATTCCCCACCGGGCCGACACAACGACCGGTGGATGGTCACCTACTGGCGCGCGCTCTTAAGCCACTACCCGTCGCCGGTGCGCGCCGGAGCGGCGATCGAGGGGCTCCTGTCATGTGAGCCCGGGACGGTGGCGAAGCAGCGTTACCGTTGATCATGGATTCGTGACCAAATAAAGATGCCGCCAACACCAGCGTACGAGCCCGAATTGGCTGAATGCCGCGTGGCCGTCGCGTGGCCGGGCGTCAGCCCCCTGCGTGCTTGCCCCCTGACGCACGCCCACGGTAGCCAGCAGCAGCCGCGGGCCGGTACGGCGTTGCCTGACGCCCTGCGGCGCATGCGATCGATACCATTGCTGGTGTGGAGATGCAGGCGTTCGAGACGGTTGACCAGGCCGCCGGCGACGCTGTCGCCATGCTCGCCGACGGCGAGCGGCTGAGCAGGCTCTGGCGCTATGTCTTCGCCCAGATGCTTGACGACTACACGAGCGTCCTGCGCCACGCGGGAGTCCCGGCCGCCGCGCGGATGTGGGCAGGCACCCCCAGGAGCACCGGAGACATCCGCGTCGATGCCGCGTTCGCGGCCATGGCCGAGTACCTGGCCCGCCGGGACGGATGGGAGGTTCCGTCATGGGCCCGGCTGCCCGGACGGGAGGCATGGCCCTGGTGGTTCGTCACCGACCTGCGAGGCCTCCACCCGCGGGCGCTGGCCGAGTCGCCGTCTTCGTTCCGCCGCCGCGGTGTCTTCATTACCAGCGGGGCGCTTGACCGCGCATGAGCACCGGCCTCGGGCGGGAGGACATCCGCGCGCTCCTTGATGACCTGTCGGCGGAACTGGCGGCACGCGGGGCGAGAGCCGAGCTCTTCCTCGTCGGAGGCGCTGCCCTGGCCGTGGCCTATGACGCCACGAGGG
Source organism: uncultured Actinomycetota bacterium (assembly GCA_963826515.1). Lineage (GTDB taxonomy): Bacteria > Actinomycetota > Actinomycetes > Streptosporangiales > Streptosporangiaceae > DATFVJ01. The sequence goes on along the minus strand of CAWGXI010000012.1, from coordinate 1,178,328 downwards.
CGACCCGCGACCTCGATGCGGTGTTCATCCCCACCGACGTAGTCCGGCAAGCGGCGGCAGCGGTAGCGCAACACCGGGGACTCACCGAGGACTGGCTGAACGATGCGGTGAAAGGATTCCTGCCCGGCCCCGACCCGGACGCGCAGCGCTTTTACTCAAGCGACTCGCTGATCGTCGACGTCGCGTCCCCAAGGTACCTGCTCGCGATGAAGCTGTTCGCGGCCCGTGCCGAGATCGACGCCGACGACATCATCCTGCTCTACCGCAATCTCGGGTTCACCACGGTGGACGAGGGCCTTGACCTGGTTGAGCAGGCCTATCCAGGACGGCCGATCCCGGCGAAGGTGAGGTTTCTCCTCACCGAAATCGTGGACTCGATGCAGCAATAAAGTCCACCACCAGCAAGGCGCCGCAGACCTGATGTGTGTATGACGACAGCCCGCAATGCAAACGATAACTACACAGGTAGGCCGCCCCGCTTATGACGGCTGGCCGTAGAGATCGTTCAGGGTAGCAAGGAGAATCTTGCCTTTGCTTGCGCTGGCTTCGGCTGCCAGTTCATCAGTGAAGCGAGTCGCGCTGAAGAGGCCGAATGCGGCGTCGGTGGCGTCGTGCCGAGCGGCGGTCAGCAAGTCGCGGAGGTGCTGAAGCCTGCGCAGCTCGGCCAGGCCTGGGCGGCCATCGCGGTGCTTGGCCTCGCCGATGAACGCGACCGGCGCGCCGGGGGTTCGCGGGCGGCTGCCGCGGGCGAGCGCCAGGACGTCGATCTCATGGGGAGGGCACGCCGTCGGCACTGAGGTGGCCATGCCCGCGACTCAAGTGGGTGGCCCCGGAAGTTCGTCGGGGGTCATGGTTCGGGTTCGTGTCCGAGTCCTGTGAGGTGGACGGTGCAGGCGGTGTCGAGTGCTTCTTGCGGGCTGCCGATGGGCAGCCCGGTGAGCAGGACAGCGTCTTCGTAACGGTCGCGGGCGGGTGAGTAGATCGCGAAGCCGAAGGAGTGAGCGGAGCCGCCGTAGCGGAGCCGGAACAGCGGGATCTGCTCGCCGTCGCGGAGCACGCCGGTGATGTAGGCGAAGCTGCCGTGGTATCTGGCCCGGACTTTGGCTAGCTGCGGCCAGTTCTGCTCGGCGTGATCCAGCAGCCGCACGATGATCGAGCTGCGGGTCGGTTCCGGGATGGCGGGCATGTGCCTCATCATGCCGCGCGAGGATGTCCGGGCCGGTTAAGATCCCGTGCCCGGGAGCGGATTACGTCGCTGTGATCTGTCTCGGAGCTGCCATGCCGCTGCTTCGCGCGGTGCCGGTCATGCTGAGCGCCGGCGAGCACACCACCTTGAAGAAACGCGTCCGGGGGGCGGAGACGGCCTGGCGGGACCCGCTGCGCGCGCAGATCGTGCTGGCTGCCGCCCGCTGGCACCCGAATGCCCGGATCGCCGAGCTGGCGGCCCGGGGGCTGGCCAGTCCCATGTCGGCGTCCTCGGTGCTGCGGATCCTGGCTGAGCACCCGGTCAGGCCCTGGCAGTACCAGTCGTGGATCTACCCCCGTGACCCGGACTCCGAGGCCAGGGCGAAGGTCATCGTGGACCTGTACCAGGGGTTTTACCAGGGCGAGCCGCTCGGAGCCGGTGACCGGATCTTGTCCTTCGATGCCAAGCCGCAGATCAATGCCCGCCGCCGCCTGCACCCCACCGTGCCCGCCGCGCCCGGCAGACCCGTCCGCTACGAGCACGAGTACAGGCGCCAGGGCTCCCTCGCGCTGCTGGCCGGCCTGGACGTGCACACCGGGCAGGTATTCGCCTCCACCCCGGTCACCACCGGGATCACGCCGTTCATGGACCTGGCCGGGCAGGTCATGGCCCGCCCGGAGTACAAGGACGCGCCCCGGGTCTTCGTCATCGTCGATAACGGCTCGGATCACCGCGGCCAGGCCGCCATCAGCCGGCTGGCCCGGGCGCACCCGAACGCGATCATGATCCACACCCCGGTGCACGCGTCCTGGCTGAACCAGACCGGGGATCTTCTTCTCCGTCATCCAGAAGAAAGTCGTCACCCCGAACGACTTCGACAGCCTCGGGCAGCTATCCCGGACCCTGCTGGGCTTCGTGGACCGCTACAACCAGACCGCCAGGCCGTTCAGCTGGAAATTCACCGCCACCCACCTGCACGACCTCATGGCCCGCATCAGCCGCCACGAGCAGCAGCACAACCCTCAGGACAAACCCCTAAAGGCCGCATGACAACCCCAGACGAACTTCCGGGGCCACCCACTCAAGCTAGCTCCGTCGGCTGTTGTCCCAGTTCAACGGTTATATGTGTCAGTGCACCCACACTCCCGCGTGCCGTCGGCACCACCAAGTCAAGCAGGCTCCCGGCTGGCAGCTCACCCAGCCCCAGCCAGGCATCTTCCGCTGGATAGCCCCATCAGGGCGCAGCTACCTGACCGGTCGTGATCCCGAGACGGGTGTTTTCTGAACGCGGTTGTGGGCCTGTTGCTGTTGCCTTGCCTGTCAGACCCGAATCCACGAGAGAGCGCTGACGTCCTGGCGTGCGCCAGCGTTCTGGCGTGCATCAGCTAATCCTTCCCGCGACGATCACCCCGGGCGGCAGGGGTTCGGTGTAGAGCAACTCGACGAGCGCTGAGTGGTTCTTCAGCATCTGCCGCTGGTTGACGTAACCCTTGTCGGTGATCTCTCCGGCGTCCAGATCCGCCGGGCGCGATATCACTGCGAGACGCTCGATCCGCGACGCGGCTCCTGCGGTGCCGTTGTGGTCGGCCAGCGCTTCGGCGATCGTCCTGTGCAGGATTTCGTGCACGATCAGCTCGCCGTCGGCGCTGATGTCCTCGCCGAGCAGCGTGCGCGCCTCGGCCAAGTTCAACCACGCCAGTGCGCACAGGAAATCGCGGTGCTCGCCAGTGATCACCGCGTCGGACAGGACCCGTATGTTGGACAGCAGCGCGGTACGCACGGCACCGACGCGGACGAACGTTCCGGTTCCGAGCTTGAAGTCCTCGGCGATCCGGCCGCGGAACACCAGCCCGGCGTTCAGATCGGCGGGGTCGGCGAGGGTGGCCGCATCACCGGTGCGGTAGAAGCCTTCCTCGTCGAAAGCCGCCGCGGTCAGGTCCGGCCGCTCGAAGTAGCCGGGGGTGACGATCGGGCCCTTCACCCGGATCTCGTAGGCTCCTTCGGCCGGGGCGAGCTTCACCTCGGTGCCGGGCAGCGGCGCACCGATATTCCTCGCGTCGGTGTAATGGAAGTTCGCCGTCGTCACGGCGGGCGCGGTCTCGGTCGTGCCCCACGAGCCAGTGACCGGGATCTCGCGGTCGCTTGCCTTCGCGGCAATCTCACCGAGCCGGTCGCGCAGGCCGCCCGGTAGCGCCGCCGCGGCATTGAAAAGCAGCCGGAGCCTGGCGAAGAAGGTGCGCGCGAACTCCGGGTCCGCCTCGAGCGCAGGGACGAGTTGCGCGTAACCCGCGGGGACGTTGAAGTAGATCGTTGGCGCGACCTCCATGAGGTTCGCGATCATCTGCGGGAACAGGTCCGGGGTCGGACGCCCGACGTCAACATAGAGCGTGGCGCCCGACGTGAGCACCATGCCCAGGTTGTGGTTACCGCCGAAGGTATGACTCCAGGGCAGCCAGTCGATGATCACTGGCCGCTCGGCGGCAAGGAATGGCCACGCCTGGCGCATCATCTGCTGGTCGGCCGCCCACATCCGGTGCGTGTTCAGCACGCCCTTCGGGATGCCTGTTGAGCCGGACGTAAACAAGATCTTCGCGATCATGTCCGTATGCAGCGCGGCGAGCGCGTCCGCGACCTGTCGACGTGGTGTCGTCGCCTTAAGATCGGCCAGCTGGCCGGCCCCGTCTCGGCTGCCTATCGCTACGAACGCCGGGACGTGTCCAAGCGCGTCAAGGGCCGGTCCGAAGGACTCCGCATCCTCGGCGAAGACGGCGCCCGGATTGATCAGTTCGGCGATCAACCTGATGCGGGCGTGGTCACGGCTCTGCAGTGAGTAGGCCACGCTGATCGGTGCCACCGGAATGCCTGCGGTCATCGCGCCGAGCATCACAAGCAAGTGGTCGACGCTGTTGCCAGACAGCACAAGCAGCGGCCTGTCGGGGCCCAGGCCACGGTCCAGCAGGCCCTGACCGATCGCCTCGGCCGTGGCGGCCGCCTCACCGTAACTGCAGGTGCGCCACGGCCCTGCTGGGGTGCGCTCGGCGACGAGCGGATGGTCCGGGCTGGCCGCTGCCCACGCCCGCATGCTGTGCACGACAGTGGCCGGGTAGTCGCGCAACGGGTCGGTGGAACGCAGCAGCACGCAGCCGTCCGCCCGCTCCCACCCGGTGATGCTCGGCCGCGCGAACAACGGTGCGTCAGTTTGGGCAGCAGTCATTACCTCTCCCGCCTTCGCCCGAGGTCAACCGAGCGACCAAGATGTCATTATTCGACTGGTATTGAACGTTTTGTAGCGTATTCGTAGCATTTATTTCGCAGCGGCACAAGGTCGCTGCGGCGGCTCACGCGAGGTGAACGTAGTCGTAGTCGAAGGGCTTGCCATTGATCCCGTTGCGCGGAGGCGCGATCCAGGCGGCGATCTTGCCCCGTTCGTGCACCGGCTGCATCAGCGAACGGACATGGGTCTTGTCGACAGCGGTGGGCAGCCAGTCATCCTTGCGTCGCTGCCATTCGGCCGCCGTGATGCGCTCGCCGTCCGGGGTGACCTCGACGTCGGCGAACGCACCGACCTTGCGGTTGAAGGCGACGTGCGGCAGCCGCAACCGCTGCGGCAGGTCGGCCCCCGCAAGGATGCGGTTCCACCGGTTGACGCCGTTCTGGCAGTCGGAGATGTACTCGCGGCGCAGGTCGGTGTTGAGGCCAACGAGCGCTGCCACTTCGGACTGCCCGATCTGCCCGTCATCAGTGAGGGCTTCCACCATGATCGACTCGTTGGTGAGCTTGTGGTCGTCCCGACGCCGTTCCTCTGACCAGCGGCCCTTCAGCCCTGCGGTGAAGTAGTTCGCCACGTTTGTCGATGTCTCACCGCCGAACAGGTCAAGTGACACGGTGTAGTGGAAGTTCAGGTACTTCTGGATCACGTCAAACGGGATACCGCCGCGCGGGGCCACTTCGTCGGTGTCGTGCTCGGTCATCAATTGCACCGTGCGCTCGACGACGCGGTCGATGCCGGTGGTACCGACGAACATATGGTGCGCCTCCTCCTTGAGCATGAACTCGCAGGTGCGCGACAGCGGGTCGAAGCCGGACTCCTTGAGGGTGCCGAGCTGATATTTGCCGTCCCGGTCCGTGAAGTAGGTGAACATGAAGAACGACAGCCAGTCCGGGGTCTCCTCGTTGAACGCGCCCAGGATGCGCGGGGCATCCTCACTGCCGGAATGGCGGTGCAGCAGCTCCTCGGCCTCCGCGCGCCCCTCGCGGCCGAAGTAAGCGTGCAGCAGGTACACCATCGCCCACAGATGCCGCCCCTCCTCGACGTTCACCTGGAACAGGTTGCGGAGGTCGTACAGGCTCGGCGCGGTAGCGCCCAGGTTGTGCTGCTGCTCCACCGAGGCCGGCTCGGTGTCGCCCTGGATGACGATCAGCCGCTGCAGATCGGCGCGGTACTCGCCCGGCAGCTTCTGCCAGGCTGGTTCGCCCTTGTGCTCGCCGAACGCGATGCGCCTGTCAGGATTGCGTTCGGCGAGGAAGATGCCCCAGCGGTAGTCGGGCATGGCGACGTGCCCGAAATGCGCCCACCCGTCGCGGCCGACGTTGACCGCGGTGCGTAGGTAGACGTCCTGGGTCGGCAGGGCCGGGCCCATCGACTCCCACCAGGACAGGAAGTTCGGCTGCCACGACTCCAGTGCCCGCTGCAGCCGCCTGTCCTCGCCCAGGTCGACGTTGTTCGGGATCTTCTCGGTGTAATCAGCGGTGGTCGTCACTGCTCAAACTCGCTTCCGGTCGAAGTGGGCGCGCTGCCCGGTGCCGAATTTGCGCAGCGCGCCATCCGGGCCGGACGCGTTGGGCCGAATAAAAATCCAGTTCTGCCAGGCTGTGAGCCGGCCGAAGATCTTTGTCTCCATCGTCTCGGGGCCGGCGAAGCGGTAGTTCGCCTCCAGGCCGCTGAGAGCGTCCGGGCTGAAACTGGCCCGTTCCTCGACCGCGATGCGGACCTCTTCGTCCCAGTCGATGTCGTCGGGCGCGAAGGTGACCAGGCCGAGTTGCTCCGCGGCATCGGCCTCCAGCGGCTTGCCGACGCGATCGCGTACCGCGGCCAGTTGCGCGTCGTCGTCGAGGAAGCGGGTCTGAAGCCGGCTCAGCCCATTGCCCATAGGCAGCGGGCCCAGGTTGATCTCCCCAAGCGTGACCGCAGCCGCAGCCGCATCCGGGTCAACCTCCTCGAAGACCCCGGACAGCATGTACGTGCGGTCCGCGGCCAGGGCGAGCTCGAGCAGCGACCCAGCGAAACAGCTGCCCGGCTCGATCAGCGCGATCATGCTGCGGCTCGTCACGTCGAGGCGCTTCAGGGTGCGCTTGAGGTAGTGCACGATTTCGTTGACGAGCCAGTGGCCGCTGTTGTCTAGCAGCAGCTGATCGTAGGCCAGCACCCGTTCCGGGTCGCCGGCCGTCTTGACGACCCAGGTGCCGAGTTCGAGTTCGTTGGTGCGCAGGTCGAGGATCAGGTCATCGAGCGCGCGGGTCACGGCGAGCGTCCAGAAGGCAGCGCCCTGCTCGCATATCTCCGCCACGCCCGCGGGCGCGTCCTGCCCCGGGCCGGAGATGGTGATCGTCGCCGTGCCCGCTGCCCGGTCGAGCTCCGCGGTCAGGTGCGGGTAGGTGATCCGGTCGTTGTCGCGTTGCTTGGCCAGCGGGGCCAGCGTGATCCCCGACGCATCCGCCGGGCGGTTCGAACCTGCCGTGAACCCGGCGGCGCGCGCGGCGACGGTCTCGTCCCATTTCGGCCGCGGGACGACCTCGTCGACCAGCTTCCACTGCACTGCCTTCTGCCCGCCCAGCCCTTCTGCCCTTGTCGCGAAGTAGTCGGCCAGGTCGCGGCGGACATGGCGCTTGTCCACCACTCGGGTCAGACCGCCCGTTCCAGGCAGCACTCCGAGCAGCGGCAGTTCAGGAAGCGATACGGCCGAGGATCGGTCGTCGACGAGCATGATGTGCTCGCACGCCAGGGCCAGCTCGTACCCGCCACCCGAGGCGGTGCCGTTCAGCGCGGCCAGATACACCTGTCCGGAGTTCGCTGACGCGTCCTCCATGCCGTTGCGTGTCTCGTTGGTGAACTTGCAGAAGTTCACCTTCCACGCATGCGGCGACACGGCCAGCATCCGGATGTTCGCGCCAGCGCTGAAGATCTTCTCTTTGCCGCTCGTCAGCACGACGGTGCGTACTCCGGGGTGCTCGAACCGCAGCCGCTGGACGGCGTCATAAAGCTCGATGTCCACACCCAGGTCATAGGAGTTCATTTTCAGCTCGTAGCCTTCGCGCAGCCCGGCGCGCTCGTCCACATCCATCGCCAGCGTCGCGACCGCGCCGTCGACGGTGAGCGTCCAGTGCCGGTAGCGGCCTGGCTCGACCTGGAAGCTGACCCGCTCAGCGGGACTGCGGGGCGCCTCCCCTTGCCACTCCTGCCCAGCATCGGTCGAGAGGTCTCCTGCAGCGGCTGCCGTCATCCCGTGGATCCTCCTGTGCTCAAACTGCCTGGGGTGCTCAAACTGCCCGGGTGCTCAAACTGCCCGGGCCCCCGAACTCGCCCGACAGTCATACTCTACATGTACATCTTGTTTAGTAAAGTACGTGTAGCATATCGTCGCCTGAGAGCCACGCCGCGAAGGGTCTGCGCGGTGGCTGGAGTTGCAGGAGAATCGGGAGACCGTGCGGTCCGGGCATGCGAACTGGCCTGTCCGGTCTTACGAGAGGTGCCATGGGGAGCAACGGAACGCCAGCGGCAGACGCGACGCCTGCGGCAGCGACGCCGACAGCACCAGCCGCAGCGACGCCGACGGCAGCGACGGCGGCGGCGGCAGCAGGGACGCGGGCGGCAGCAGGGACGCGGGCGGCAGCAGGGACGCGGGCGGCAGCAGGGACGCGGGCGGCAGCAGGGACGCGGGCGGCAGCAAGAGCGCCCGATGCTGTCGAGGCGGGACGCCGCAGGCGCGCCGAGCGCGCGCGGACTGCTTTTTACGCTGCTCGGCGAGTTCGTGCTGACCGGCGGCGGTACCGCTTGGACGTCGGCGGTGATTGCCGCATTCGCGCTGCTCGGCATCGAGGAGAAGACGACCAGGCAGGCGCTGATGCGCACGGCCGGCGCGGGCTGGCTGTCCGCAGAGAAGTCCGGCCGCCGTACCCGCTGGCATCTCACCGATGCCGCGCGGCGGCTGCTGACCGACGGTGCCGAACGCATCTACTCCTTCACCGGGCCAGCGGACAACTGGGATGGGCGCTGGCTGCTCGTCGCGGCACGCATTCCCGACAGTGACAGAAGCGCGCGGCACAATGTGCGCAACCGGCTGAGCTGGGCTGGTTTCGGTTCCCTGGGCACGGGCCTATGGATCAGCACCCACCCAGAGCGGGCAGCCGAAGTGACGCAGGTACTGCGCGAGGCAGGGATCGCCGACGATACCCACATGTTCGTCGCGACCCGATCCGGCCTTTCCGATGTGCGCGCCATGGTGAGCTCGGCGTGGGACCTCGGCGCGATCGAACAAGAATACGGGCAGTTCATCGACGAGTTCGGCGGCCGCGACCATGGTGACGTGCTGGCGCGGCAGGTCGAGCTGGTGCACGCGTGGCGCAGGTTCCCCGCCATCGACCCTGCGCTGCCCCGCGAACTGCTGCCGGCCCTTGGAGCGGCCTCAAGGCGGCCCGGCTTTTCGCCGACAAGTACGAACGCTGGTCCGCCGAGGCGCGGATCGAATGGAAACGCCTTAACGACGCCGGGTGAGATTGTGTTGCTCTGCGTCCGGGTTGCCCTGATTCCGGGTTGCTCTGCGTCCGGGCTGCCCTGTTTCCCAAATGCCCTGATTCCCGCTGATGAGCCGACCCCCCGGGATCCCCCGCAGGGCCGCTGGTGGTCCGTGCCGCGCCGCCGTTAAGGATCATGAGCGCGATGCCCGATCGGGGCGGACCCGGAGGCCGTTGAAGGCGACGGACACGACCATGTCCGCGAGGTCGGCGCCGCTGGTACTGCCGCGCGGCTGGTACCACTCGATGAGGGAGTTGATCATGCCGAACAGAAGACGCCCAGCGATGGCCGGGTCGATGCCGGGCAGCAGATCGCCCTCGGCGGCGGCCTCGGTGGCCAGCTCGGTCACGATGTGGTCGAAGGCACGGCGGCGCGCGAGCGCATCCCGCTCCACCTTGGTGTTGCCCCGTACCCGCAGCAGCAGCGTGACGAAGGGGAACTGCGCCGCCAGCAGCGTGACGCTGGCCCGCACGAGGTGCTCGAGGCGCTCGACCGCCCGCCCGTCGACTGAGCCGAGCTCGTCAACCGCTGCGAACAGGCCGTCGAGCGCCCTGTCGACAGCCAGGCGGAGCAGCTCTTCCTTGCCCGTCACGTGGTGATAGATGGCGGATTTGGTGATGCCGAGCTTGCGGGCGAGGTCCTCCATGCTGGTGCCGTCGTAGCCGCGTTCCTCGAAAAGCTCCGCCGCGACCTGGAGCAGGGTTTCGAGGTCGTAGCCCGGCCGGCCTCGTCTGGCGGACCCGACCGGGCGCGGCACGGTCATGGCACGAGTATCGCAGGGCATGTCACGCCTGCGTCGCCAGTCGACCACGCGCCGCATCGCTGTGAGTGATCATTAAGCTCCGTGCCCGCACTTAACATTCCAGCCCGCCGCGCGCAGACAGAAGAACCGCGCTCCCGCGGCTATCTTCAGCCACGCCAGCACGCTACCATTGAATTACTGACCGAACGGTCGGTAATTCAGCCGCAAACGGCTTCCAAGGAGGTCAGCCTGCATGAGCACGCTGCGCAGTTACGTCTCAGGCCGGTGGCAAACGCCGGATGACGAAGGCAGGCCGCTGCACGACGCCGTGACAGGGGAGGAGGTCGCGCGTATCTCCTCGGCCGGCATCGACATGGCCGCCGCCCTCGATCACGGCCGTGCCGTCGGCGGCCCCGCCTTGCGCGGGCTCACCTTCCACCAGCGGGCCGCGCTGCTGAAGTCGCTGGGATCCTACCTGCGCGAGCACCGCGAAGACCTGTACGCGCTGTCCACGAGGACCGGTGCGACCCTCGGGGACTCGAAATTCGATGTGGACGGCGGCATCGCCGTCCTATCCGCCTACGCGAGCAAGGGCACCAGGGAACTGCCGAACGGCACCGTCTACGTCGAAGGCAACGTCGAGCCGCTGGGCAGGGGCGGGACCTTCGTCGGCCAGCACATCTGCACGTCGCTGCACGGAGTGGCGGTCCAGATCAACGCGTTCAACTTCCCCGCGTGGGGCCCGCTAGAGAAATTCGCGCCCGCCTTCCTGGCCGGCGTACCAAGCCTGGTAAAGCCAGCCAGCCAGACCGCGTACCTCACCGCACGCCTGGTCGAGCTGATCGTGGAATCTGGGCTGCTGCCCGCGGGGTCTTTGCAGCTGATCTGCGGTAGCACCGGCACTCTGCTCGACCATCTGACCAGTCAGGATCTCGTCTCGTTCACCGGCTCAGCCGCCACCGCGCGCAAGCTGCGCGCGCATCCGGCGATCGTGCGCAACTCGGTGCGGTTCAATGCCGAGGCCGACTCGCTGAACATGTCCGTCCTCGGCCCGGATGCCGTGCCGGGAACGGCGGAATTCGACCTGTACGTCAAGCAGCTTGTCGCGGAGATGACGGTAAAGGCAGGGCAGAAGTGCACCGCCATCAGGCGCGCGTTCGTGCCGGCCGAGCTGATGGACGATGTCGCCGCGGCGGCGGGTGAGCGGCTGGCGAAGGTGACGGTCGGCAATCCGGCCAACCCAGCCGTGCGGATGGGACCGCTGGCCAGCCTCGAGCAGCGGGAAGAGGTACGGCGTTCACTGAAGGCGCTGCTCAGTGCCGGCCGGATTGTCTTCGGGGACCCCGAGCGCGTCGAGGTCGTGGACGCGGATGCCGAAAGTGGCGCGTTCGTCTCGCCTGTGCTGCTGCGCGGCGACGACCCGGACCGGGCGGAGCCGCACGAGGTGGAGGCGTTCGGGCCGGTGTCGACCTTGCTGCCCTACACCTCGGCCGGGCAGGTGATCGAGCTCGCCGCGCGCGGCGACGGCAGCCTCGCCGGGTCGGTGGTGACCGGCGACGCTTCGTTTGCCCGCGAAATCGTGCTCGGCGTCGCGCCCTGGCACGGCAGGCTGCTCGTGCTTGACGCAGAGGACGCGAAGGAGTCGACCGGGCACGGCTCTCCGATGCCCGCGCTGGTGCACGGCGGGCCAGGCCGCGCTGGTGGCGGCGAGGAGCTTGGTGGTATCCGGAGCGTGCTGCACCACATGCAGCGCACGGCGGTGCAGGGCAGCCCGACGATGCTCGGCGCGGTCACCGGCTGCTGGGTGCAAGGCGGCCGGCGAGGTGACGCGTCCGTGCACCCGTTCCGCAAGTCGCTGGCCGAGCTCAAGGTGGGGGACACGGTGGTCGCAGGGCCTCGCACGGTCACCCGCGAGGACGTGGACCACTTCGCCGAGTTCACCGGCGACACCTTTTACGCGCACACCGACGAGGCCGCGGCCGCCGCGAATCCGCTGTTCGGCGGGATCGTCGCGCACGGCTACCTGATCCTCTCGTTCGCGGCCGGGCTGTTCGTGTCGCCCGCGCCTGGACCGGTGCTCGCCAACTACGGCCTGGAGAACCTGCGCTTCGTGACCCCGGTCAAGCCGGGGGATGAGCTTACGGTAACGCTGACCGCCAAGCAGATCACGCCGCGGGAGAACGCCGACTACGGCGAAGTTCGCTGGGACGCCGATGTGACCAACCAGAACCAGGAGCCAGTGGCGAGGTACGACTTGCTGACTCTGGTGTCGAAGGAGATGAGGCAATGAGAGCGTCCCCGTCCGGCCGCGACGGCCGCGACGGCCACGAGGGCCGGGACGGCCACGAGGGCCGGGACGGCCACGAGGGCCGGGACGGCCAGGACCTGGCGCGACACTTCGAGCGCACGATCGACCAGGGCCAGCGGATCGAACCGCGGGACTGGATGCCCGACGGTTACCGCAAGACGCTGGTCAGGCAGATCGCCCAGCACGCGCACTCGGAGATCATCGGGATGCAGCCGGAGGGCAACTGGATCACACGCGCGCCTTCGCTGCGCCGTAAGGCGATCCTGCTTGCGAAGGTGCAGGACGAGGCGGGGCACGGGCTATACCTGTACGCCGCGGCGGAAACCCTCGGTGTGGACCGGGCAGACCTGATCGAGTGGCTGATCGACGGCAAGCAGAAGTACTCGTCGATCTTCAACTACCCGACGCCGAGTTTCGCCGATATCGGTGTCATCGGCTGGCTGGTGGACGGCTCCGCGATCTGCAACCAGGTCCCGCTGTGCCGCAGCTCGTACGGGCCGTACGCCCGGGCGATGATCCGCATCTGCAAGGAGGAGACCTTCCACCAGCGGCAGGGCTACGAGCTGCTGATGACGATGATGCGTGGCACCGACGCCCAGCGGGCGATGGTGCAGGACGCGGCGGACCGGTGGTGGTGGCCATCGCTGATGATGTTCGGCCCGACCGACGACGCCTCGCCCAACTCCGCGCGCTCAATTGCCTGGAAAATCAAGCAGCACAGCAACGACGAGCTGCGGCAGCGGTTTGTCGACATGGCCGTGCCGCAGGCCGAAGCGCTGGGCCTGACGCTGCCCGACCCGGAGCTGAAATGGAACGCCGAGCGCGGGCACTACGACTTCGGACCGGTCGACTGGGACGAGTTCAACCGCGTCGTCGCCGGCCAGGGGCCATGCAACGCCCAGCGCATCGCCCAGCGCCGCAAGGCGCATGAGGAAGGGACGTGGGTGCGCGATGCCGCGGCTGCGTACGCGGCGAAGCAGTCAGCAAGAAGGGCGGCTGCGGCATGAACGATGTGACGCCAAGTCCGGTCACCCGTGACTGGCCACTGTACGAGGTGTTCGTGCGCAGCAGGCGGGGGCTGAACCACGTGCACGTCGGGTCGCTGCATGCCAGCGATGCGGAAATGGCGCTGCACAACGCCCGTGATCTCTATACCCGCCGCAACGAGGGCGTGAGCATATGGGTGGTCAAATCAACCGATATCACCGCGTCAAGCCCGGACGAGAAGGACCCGTTCTTCGCACCGGCCGGTGACAAGGTGTACCGGCACCCGACCTTCTACAACATCCCCGACGACATACCGAATATGTGAGTGACCGATGTCCATCGACGAGGCCGAAGAAGCCATGACCGACGCTGCCGCGGAATCCATGAATGATGATGCAGGTGCCACCGCGGACTCGCGGTGGGCGTTCGGCACGGGGTTCGAAGACCCGCTGGCTGGCGTCGACACATCGGTGCCTCACGACGTGGACCGCGACGACCTGGCCGTCTACTGCCTGATGCTGGGCGACGATGCACTCGTCATGTCGCACCGGCTGCAGGAATGGTGCACCAACGCCCCTGAGCTTGAGGACGAGATGGCGATCGCCAACGTCGCGCTCGACCTGCTTGGCCAGGCCCGGCTGCTCTTTACCAGGGCGGGAAAGGCCGATGGCAGCGGGCGCGGCGAGGACGACTACGCGTTCCTCCGTGCCGAGCATGAGTTCCGCAACGTGCGGCTGGTCGAGGCCGCGCGCGGCAACTTCGGCGATCTGATCGCCCAGCTCCTGGTGTTCGCCACCTGGCGGCTCGCGCTGCTCCAGCGCCTGCTTACCTCACGCGACCCGGTCCTCGCCGCGATCGCGGCCAAGGGCGTCAAGGAGGTCGCATACCACCGGGACTACGCGGCCCAGTGGGCGGTGCGCCTCGGTGACGGCACCGGCCAGTCGCACCAGCGGATGCAGGCTGGGCTAGCCGCGATCTGGCCGATGGTCGATGAGCTGTTCGCCGCACACGAAGTGGAGCGGAGCATGGCGCGGGCTGGCGTCGGTGTCGACCCAGCGGAGCTGCGCGAAGAGTTCGACCAGGTGCTTTCGCAGGTGCTCGCGGCGGCCACCCTCGAGTGGCCCGACGCGTCACCGCTGGCCGGGGTGTCCGGCAGGACGGGGCGGCAAGGGTTGCACACTGAGGCGATGGGCTACCTGCTGGCCGAGTTGCAGAGCTTTGCCCGCGCACATCCGGAGGCGAGATGGTGACGATGCTGGCCGAGGCGAGGGCTGTGGCGCGGACCGTCACCGACCCCGAACTGCCGCAGCTCACGCTGGCCGATCTCGGCGTGCTGCGGGAGGTGTCAGAAGAGGACGGGAAGGTGATCGTGTCGATCACGCCGACCTACATCGGGTGCCCCGCCATGGACACCATGCGTGACGACCTCGTGCACGCGCTCCAGAACGCGGGCTACCACGAGGTCGAGGTGCGCACCGTGCTGCAGCCGCCGTGGAGCAGCGACTGGATTAGCGAGGAGGGCAAGCGCAAGCTCGCTGCGGCTGGAATAGCACCACCCGGCGCGGCCACGCGGCGCGCGCCAGGCCCGGTACCGCTCACGCTCGCCCCACCCGTACGCCGGGTGCGGTGCCCGCACTGCGGTTCTGGTGACACCGAGGAGGTGTCCAGGTTCGGCGCCACCGCGTGCAAGGCACTGCATAGATGCCTTGCCTGCCGCGAACCATTCGAGCACGTCAAGGAGATCTGACGTGTCGGTGAGCACGAGGTCCGTGAACCCGAAGCCGGTGAACCCGAAGCCGGTGAACCCGAAGCCCGTGAACCCGAAGCCCGTGCACCCGAGGTCAAGGTCGCGGCTGGAATTCCATCGGCTGACCGTGGCCGCGGTCTCGCACCTGTGCGACGACGCCGTGGCGGTTACCTTCCGCGTTCCCCCGCGGCTCAGGGAGGCCTACGCCTTCCGCGCAGGCCAGTCGCTGACGCTGCGGCGCACGATCGACGGCAGGGAAGATCGCCGCTCGTACTCCATCTGCGCACCGGAGGGTGCCGCGCCGCGGATCGGCGTCCGGGTGGTCCCCGGTGGGACGTTCTCCACCTGGCTGGTACGTGAGGTACGCCCCGGCGACGAGATCGAGGTCGGGACGCCCACAGGCAGCTTCACCCCCGATGCCGCGGCAGCGGCACATCACGTGCTCATCGCGGCCGGGTCCGGGATCACGCCGGTACTTTCGATCGCGGCCACCGTGCTACGGAATCCGGGATCGACGGCGACCGTCATCTACGGGAACCGGCGCACCAGCACCGTGATGTTCGCCGAGGAACTCGCGGACCTGAAGAACCGCTACCCGGCTCGGCTCGGCCTGCTGCACGTGCTGTCCAGGGAGCCGCAGCAGGCGGAACTTTTCACCGGCCGGCTGGACGCGGCGAAACTGACCGCCCTGCTCCCAGTGCTTCCTGACATCAAGCACGTGGATCAGTGGTGGCTGTGCGGGCCGTTCGGCATGGTCACGGACGCGCAGGACGTGCTAAAGCATGCCGGTGTCCCCGCCGAGCGGATCCACCAGGAGTTGTTCTACGTAGATGAGCTTCCGCCACCCCCCGTTCGCCACGAGGACGCGCGGATCGAGGGTGCGACCAGCGAAGTGACGGTCGTTCTCGACGGCCGCTCCACCACGGTCACGGTGCCGCGCAGCGCCTCCGTCCTCGACGGTGCCCAGCGCTCGCGGCCGGACCTGCCGTTCGCCTGCAAGGGCGGGGTGTGCGGTACCTGCAGGGCCAAGGTGACAGAAGGCGAGGTCGACATGCGGCGCAACTTCGCCCTCGAGAAGTCCGAACTCGACGCGGGCTTCGTGCTCACGTGTCAATCCACGCCGCTGTCGGAGCGGGTCACCGTGGACTACGACGCCTGAGCTGGAAGCAGTGAATCTACCGCGCAGCCGTTCGGGAGAACTACCGGTGTGCGCTGAGGACGTCGGCGAGGTCGAACTTCACGGGTTCGTCGAGCTGCTCGTAGGTGCAGGAGCTGGGGTCACGGTCGGGGCGCCAGCGGACGAACTGGGCGGTGTGGCGGAACCGTACGCCTTCCATATGCTCATACCGGACTTCGACGACGCGCTCAGGTCGCAGTGGGGTGAACGACAGGTCCTTGCCAGCGGCCCACCGGCTTCCTTCTGCGTTGCGTGGCGTCCTTGAACCCTCCTCCTGCCTGGCCCATGCCCATGGATGGTCGTCGAACGTGGTGACCAGGGGCTGCATCTCCTTGAACAGTTCCTTGCGACGCCCCATCGGGAATGCGCCGATCACGCCCACGCTGGCCAAGGTGCCGTCGCCGGTGTAAAGACCAAGGAGCAGCGATCCAATGAGGTCCGCGCCGCTCTTGTGCAGCCGGTACCCGGCCAGCACGCAGTCGGCGGTGCGTTCGTGCTTCACCTTGAACATGGTCCGCTTGTCCGGCTGGTACAACCCGTCGAGCGGCTTGGCGATGATGCCGTCGAGCCCGGCGCCCTCGAACTGGTGGAACCACTGCTCTGCCACCGCCGCGTCGGTCGTGGCCGCAGTGACATGAACCGGAGGCGCCGCGGCGGACAGCGCGCCCACGAGCGCGGCTCTCCGCTCGGCGAAGGGGCGCTTCGTGTAATCGGCGTCGCCGAGAGCGAGCAGGTCGAACGCCACGAAACGCGCCGGGGTCTGCGCAGCGAGCATCTTCACCCGGCTGGCGGCGGGATGGATGCGCTGCTGCAGCACCTCGAAGTCCAGCCGGTCTCCTGAGGAGCCAATGACGATGATCTCGCCGTCGATCACGCAGCGCCCGGGCAGGTTGGCGTGCACGGCCTCGACCAGTTCAGGGAAGTAGCGAGTCATCGGCTTCTCGTTACGGCTGCCGATCTCGACCTCGTCGCGGTCACGGAAGATTATCGATCTAAAGCCGTCCCATTTCGGTTCGAAGCTCATGGCGCCGCCGGGAATCTGCTTGACGGGTTTCGCCAGCATCGGTGGCACGGGTGGCATGACCGGAAGTCGCATGCTGCCCATTGTGACCGACCGAGCCGTGCAGCATGTCATCGCGCGGTCCTGGCTCAGGTAGTGTTGCCGTCTCCAGGTGCGCGTGCCGAGGAGGTGAGACCCGTTACCGCCAGCTCAGGCCGGGTGCTCCCATCTCACGGCCGCGGGTTCCGCCCGGCATAGGTGACCGAGAGCGCCCATCGGCTGCCCGAAAGGCTCTCATGTCGATTTCCCCGTCACCTCACCATCGATCCGCCATCGTCACCAGGCTCCGGGCCGCCGGCTGCGTCTTCGCCGAGGACGAGGCGCGGTTGCTCATCTCCGCCGCACGAACGCCTGCCGACCTCGCCGCCATGGTGGGCCGGCGAGCCGCCGGCCTGCCGCTCGAGCACGTCCTCGGCTGGGCGGAGTTCTGCGGCCTGCGGATAGCCGTGGACCCCGGGGTCTTCGTGCCCCGCCGCCGCACCGAGTTCCTCGTCCGCCAGGCCGCCGCGCTCGCCGGGTCACAAGCCGTCGTCGTCGACCTGTGCTGCGGCTCGGGCGCCGTGGGCGCCGCGCTGGCCGCGGCCCTGGACCTGGCCGAGTTGCACGCCGTCGATATCGACCCCGCCGCGGCGGCGTGCGCCCGCCGCAATGTCGCCGCCACCGGTGGCCAGGTCTATGAAGGTGACCTTTATGAGCCGCTGCCCGCGGCGCTGCGGGGCCGCGTCGGCGTGCTGGCCGCCAACGCACCCTACGTACCCACCGAGGAGGTCGGGCTGATGCCGCCGGAGGCCCGCCTGCACGAGCCGCGGGTGGCGCTCGACGGCGGCCAGGACGGGCTCGACATCCAGCGGCGGGTGATCGCCGCGGCGCCGCTGTGGCTGGCACCCGGCGGCCACCTGCTTGTCGAGACCAGTGAGCGCCAGGCCGCGCAGACCGCCGAAAGTGTCGCACGCAGCGGGCTGATCCCGCAGGTGGCCAGTTCCGACGAACTGAACGCCATCGTCGTCATCGGAACCAGTGCCGCCCGCCAGAAAGCCAGGCAGCTAGCCCCGATTGATCCTTAACGACTCCGGGATGTCACAAGCCACGATGGGCCCGCAGTCCACGGGTGACCGGATCATGCCACGCGGTCAGCCGACGTCGCGGCGCAGCAGGTCTTCGTCTGTCTCGCGGCGGATCAGCGGCCAGGCCCGGCCCTCGCGGACAGCGATGACCGGCGGCCTGGTGAAGTGGTTGTAGTTGGACGCCATCGCGTGGTGATAGGCGCCTGCGCCGGGCATGGCGAGCAGATCGCCTGGGCAGATGTCGCCGGGCAGGTGCGCCTCGCGCACCAGGACGTCGCCTGCCTCGCAGTGCCGGCCGAGGACGGTCATCGGTTCGGTCTCGGCGCGGCCGTGAGCTCCGATCCGCTCAATGATGTAGCGACTGCCGTAAAGGGCGGGCGCGGGTTATCGCTCATGCCGCCGTCCACAACGGCATATGTTCGTGCGCCGTGCTTCACGGTGAGCACCCGGTACAGCGTCACCCCGGCGGAGCCGACGATCGCGCGGCCTGGTTCGACAGTGAGCCGCGGCATGGCGATGCCACGGGCGGCGCATTCCTGCTCGACCGCGCGGGTGATCCGCTCGGCGAAGGCGGTGATGTCCAGCCCCTGATCGCCGGGCAGGTAGGGCACTTCGTGGCCGCCGCCGAGGTTCAGCTCGGGCCGGCCGGGCCTGAGCCGCACGCGCACAAGCGCCTCAAGTGCGCCGGCCGCACGCACGCCGGGCATGTGAAGCGTTTCACAAGGCAGGCGCGGCGAGAACCACGCGGTTGGCATCCCGCCGTCGCCGCCTGCCCGCTGGCCCCACTGCGCCCGCCCTGCCTGCTCTGTCCGCCGCGCCGCTAAAGCCGCGGCGAGGACATCGGCCTAATCTCACGGGCAGAGCCCTGCCAGCATCGGCTCTGCCCATGGGATTAGGCCGGCACAGAGATCGGCAGGATCGCCGAGATCATGCCAGGATCCGGGTCACGCCGAGCGGCGCGAGCATCGCCTTCATCGCGGCGTCGTTCAAATGTATCCATGCCTGATCTGCTCCCATTGCCCTAGCCAGGCGGGCTTGCGTGGTGAACGCGATGCCAACGCGCTCCCCGGTCGGCAGCCGGCCGCACCGCAGGCTGGCCATCCCCGATCTGGTTCGCACCGGCACGACCATCACCGCTTGGGCGTTCATGTCTAATGACGCTAGGCAGGAATTGGGCGCACCGGACGCATCAAAACGGAGCCTTGACGGTCTCGCGCCCATCCTTAACGAAACACGCACGGACGGCCACGCTCGAAGTGTCGCCTGATGCTGGGGCTTGCCGGGTCAAATCGCCTTCTCTGCCAGCCGGGCGCCCTGGAGGCGTAGCCAGGCGACGAGCGCTTCCCTGCGCGTCCAGGTCGGCTCCGCCGTCGGATCAGTGCGTCCGCCACTACCCGGCGACCTGGCCGCCTATCAGGCTGCCGACCGCGAACGTCACCCCGACGGCGAGCGCGCCCAAGACGAGCTGGCGCCAGCCCGAGCGCAGGATCGGCCGGCCGGTGAGCCTGCCCACGGCCATCCCGCCGGCGACGAGCGCCACGGCGGTGATAGCCATGGCGGCAGCCAGAGCCGATAGCCCGGCGAGGTAGGGCAGCAGCGGCACAAGTGCCCCTAGTGAGAACGCGACCAGCGAGGAGGCGCCCGCCAGCACGGGGGAGGGCAGCTC
Organism: uncultured Actinomycetota bacterium; assembly: GCA_963826515.1. GTDB lineage: Bacteria > Actinomycetota > Actinomycetes > Streptosporangiales > Streptosporangiaceae > DATFVJ01. The sequence goes on along the minus strand of CAWGXI010000012.1, from coordinate 1,158,599 downwards.
AAACGGGTCGACGCCGAGTTCCTCGCGGGTATGCACGCGAAGCGCGGTGTCCGGATCCCGCGACACCGCGGCCGCCATCCTGGCCGCAGTATCCGCCTCCGCGCCGTAACCGCGGAACGTATCGGCAAGCTCGGCCTGCTCGGCCGCGGGAAACCTCGCGTGCATCCTGCGTTCGACGGCGACCTCCGCGTGCACCAGTTCGTTCTGGTTGGTCACCGACACATACTCCCCGGTGCCCATGGAGAAGGCCCCGGCCACCAGCGCCGCCACGCCGGTAAGCACGATCGTGTGCGCAGAAACCCCGCCGCCGCCGAGCCCGGCAATCAGCGAGGCATTGGTTACCAGCCCGTCCACCGCTCCGAACACGGTGGGCCGCAACCAGCCGCCCGACACGTCGCGATGCCGATGCGACCAGCCTGCGGCAAGCGCCGCGGCACCCACTGCATGAGTCGGCTCTCGCGTCTCCTCGCCCACGTAGCGGGATTATCCTCCGCCGTCGCCCGCCACGTCGGCTGGCCTTGCCCTGCTCGCGCCCGGCCATCGCATGCGGCACCCAGGCGAGGTGTCAGTGATCGCTGAGCAGTTCGCCGTGCCAAGCCTCGCGGCCCTCGCGCACGGCGAAGAAGGCCACGGCCAGCGCGGCGATCGGGTCGGCCCACCACCAACTGAAGGCGGCGAAGAGGACCAGGCCGAGCAGGGTCGTGGCCGCCAATGCGGCGCACAGCAGCGTTTCTGCGGCATCTGCCTGCACGAGCGGGCTACGCAGGGCTGCGCCGGTGCGCCGCTTCCGCCAGCCCAGGAGCGGCATGACGACCAGCGAGGCGACGGTGAGGCCGATACCGATGGGTGAGCGTTCCGGCTGCGCGCTGGTGGCCAGGCCGATGGCTGAGCCGATGACCACATAAGCAGCCAGCAGGAAGAAGGTGACCGCGATGATCCGCAGTACCCGGCGGTCGGCGTGCTCATTGGTCTCGTTGGCCGGGCCGGCGGTGAGTTCCGCCCGCAGGCGGCGCAGGACGAGACAGGCGGACACAAGCTCGATGACCGAATCGAAGCCAAAGCTGCTCAAGGCTAGTGACCTGGCGATGATGCCCGCGGTCACCGCGACGCCCGCCTCGATGACCATCCAGCCGATCGAGAACTGCTCCAGCCGGATGGCTTGCCGCCGTAGGTGCTTGATGCGGGTCACTGCGAGCCGCGGGCTTCGGCGGATGCCCGCCGGTGGGGGACAAGGATCTGGTGGGGGTCGGCGCCGCCGTGGGGCTCGGGGTCGGCGTGGACGAGCGCGGCGGCCAGGCACGGGATGGCATGCAGCAGGCCATGCTCCGCGGCGACGGCGACCTGGTGGGCCTGCACGGCCCTGATGCCAGGGTCGACGATGACCTCGCATTCCGCCCGGATCTGATGCCCGAGCAGCCGGACCTGGCCGGTGTCGAGCACTCCCGGGGTGGCGCGCAAGGTGTGCTCGGCCTGGCCGACGAGCGCGGGGTCGACGGCGTCCATGAGTCGCCGGTAGATCTCCCTTGCAGCCTGGCGGAGAATGGCGAGGATCGCCATGGTGATGAGCAGCCCGACGACCGGGTCGGCCCAGTCCCGGCCCAGCGCGACTGCTCCCGCGCTGAGCAGCACGGCCAGCGAGGTGAGCCCGTCCGCGCGGGGGTCGTGTCCGCCGTTTGGAGAATGCGGGTCGCCCATAACGCCCAGCATGCCGGGCGAACCTTGTTGCAGCACCTCGACCACAGCGGCACCCAGGCACCTGCCACCACATCGCGACGGGGTGCGGCATGATGCTCACATGAGTGTGAGCACACATGCCTTAAGAACAGGTCCCTGCAAGCGCTCAGGGTTCCAGAGATCACGGTCTACTCTTGGGTCATCAAGGGCCTGTCGACCGCTCTGGGCGAGTCGACGTCGGACTATCTCGTGCATAGCAGCCTGCGCCCAGTCCCAGCCGTCGGACTGGGATCTGCTGGTTTCGTGGTTGCGCTGGTGCTGCAGTTCTCGATGTGCCGCTATCTCGCGTGGACCTACTGGTTCGCGGTGGTCATGGTCGGCGTCTTCGGCACAATGGCCGCAGACGTGCTGCACGTCGGATTCGGCGTCCCCTACAGCCCCAGCCCGTACCCGAATCTGCGGACCATCCCTGCCTCCCTCGCCCCCAGCCACAACCCGCCGGTCAGCCACCACAGCCGCTGCGGCCCGGCCGGTGCCTCCCGTGCCTCGGCCCGCATCGCCTCGGCCCAGTCCCGCCGCCCGGCCGGTAACAACCGCGCCGGGCGCAACAGCAGCCCGGCCAGCACTCACGTCAGCCCGTCTATCATGCCCCTTCCCCCGCCAGCCGTCGCCTGCCCGGCCGCGACGGCGCAGCCGTGCGGCGGGCCGGGACCTGTGCTTGCTCGTCCGCCACCGCCAGCGCCGCGCGCGCCGCGGCCAAGCCGTCGGTACTGAGCCGGTACAGATGGCGCCTCGGCCGCCCGGGTGCGAGGGCCGGGGTGGAGGCGTCGACGCCAGGCGGCGCAGCGCGGCTTCGTGGCGTTCCGGCTGGCGCGGCGGGTGGGGCGGGCGAGTCCGGCCGGCTGGCGTTCAGCTACCGGCGGGCGCACCGGTCCTTCCCGCGCACAGTCCTGGAGATCTTCGTCAACCCGAAAACAGTTCCCTCGTCGCTGAATGCCGCCGCCCACGCAGCCGTTAAGAATGACTTTCATCTCGCACGGCCGGATGGGCATCCCGGTCAGCTCAGGCAGGCCGAGGGCCCGGAGGCCGTCGGTTTGGGGCCGAAGGCGGAAGGCCGAAGGGGGACGGCCGAAGGGCGAAGGGCGAAGGGGGACGGCCGAAGGCCGAAGGGCGAAGGGGAACTGGCGAGCTACTCGACGATCCGGTACTCCTCAAGCAGCCGGCGTCCCACGATCATCTTCTGGATCTCCGCGGTACCCTCGCCGATCAGCAGCATCGGGGCCTCCCGGTACAGGCGCTCTATCTCGTACTCCTTGGAGAATCCGTATCCGCCGTGGATGCGGAAGGAGTCCTCCACGACTTCCTTGCAGTACTCGGAGGCGAGGTACTTGGCCATCCCGGCCTCGAGGTCGTTGCGGCGGCCGGAGTCCTTCGTGCGCGCCGCCATCACCATCATCTGATGGGCGGCCTCGATCTTGGTGGCCATCTCGGCCAGCTTGAACTGGATCGCCTGATGCTGCGCGATCGGCTTACCGAAGGCGTGCCGCTGCTGCGCGTAGGCAATGCCCAGCTCGAAGGCGCGGAGGGCGACTCCGCAGCCGCGCGCGGCGACGTTGACCCGGCCGACTTCTATGCCGTCCATCATCTGGTAGAAGCCGCGGCCAGGGGCGCCACCAAGCACACGGTCCGCGGGGACGCGGACGTCCTCGAGGATCATCTCGGTGGTGTCGACTCCCTTGTAGCCCATCTTCTCGATCTTCCCGGGCACGGTCAGGCCAGGCACCGTCCGGTTGGCGCCGAAGCCAGGTTCCTTCTCGATCAGGAAGGTGGTCATGTTCCTGTGCGGCGACTCGTGACCCTCGTCGGTCCGGCACAGCACCGCCACCAGGTTGGAGGTGCCGCCATTGGTCAGCCACATCTTCTGGCCGTTGATCACAAAATCGTCGCCGTCAGGAACCGCCTTGGTGCGGATCGCCGAGACGTCCGAACCCATGCCCGGCTCCGACATGGAAAAGGCACCGCGCACCTCACCCGCCGCCATGGGGTGCAGGAAGTAGTTCTTTTGCTCCGGGGTCCCGTGCTGAGCGATCATGTGGGCGACGATGAAGTGGGTGTTGACGATGCCCGACACCGACATCCAGCCGCGTGCGATCTCCTCCACGACCAGTGCGTAGGTGAGGAGCGATTCCCCGAGGCCGCCGTACTCCTCCGGAATGGTCAGCCCGAACAGGCCAAGCTGCTTCATCCCCTCGACGATCTGGGCCGGGTACTCGTCCCTGTGCTCCAGCTCGGTGGCGACAGGAATAATCTCTTTGCCGACAAAGTCCCGCACGGTAGCGAGGATGTCCCGCTGGATCTCGGTCAGGCCGTCGGTCTGTGCGAGGCGTCCCATGGTCGGCTCCGTATCTGCTGGTGAAGTCGCTTTGCTGGCGGGAGGCCGGTGCCGTCAGGCGGTCGGCTCTGGACGGCCGGCCTGCTCGCCGCCGCGCTCCTTGACGTACGTCTCGGTCGGCACCATCACCTTTCTGCGGAAGACGCACACCAGGGTGCCGCTCTGGTTGTAGCCGCGGGTCTCGACGTGCACGATGCCCCGGTCGTTCTTCGACTTGGACGGCCACTTGCCGAGCACGGTGGTCTCGCCGTAGATGGTGTCGCCGTGGAATGTCGGCGCCACGTGCTTCAGCGACTCGACCTCCAGGTTGGCAATGGCCTTGCCGGATACGTCAGGCACCGACATGCCTAGCAGCAGCGAGTAGATGTAGTTGCCCACCACCACGTTCTGGCCGAAGTCGGTGGTTTTCGCCGCGTAGTTCGCGTCCAGGTGCAGCGGGTGGTGGTTCATCGTGAGGAGGCAGAACAGGTGGTCGTCGTACTCGGTGACCGTCTTGCCTGGCCAGTGCTTGTAGACCGCACCGACCTCGAACTCCTCGTAGGTCCGTCCGAACTGCATCGCCGATGTCCTTCGCTCTAACGGTGGGTGTGGATCTCCGCCATGGGAACGCGCCTGGCTCAGGTCTGCGGGGGCTCGAACTTCGAAGAGCGCTGCATGCCCGCTGCCCGGCCCTTGCCCGCGATCACCAGGGCCATCTTGCGGGAGGCCTCGTCGATCATCTCATCGCCGATCATGGCTGATCCCTTGGCCCCGCCTGCCTCCGAGGTGTACCACTCGTAGGCGTCAAGGATCAGCTCCGCGTGGTCGTAGTCCTGCTGCGAGGGGGAGAAGATCTCGTTGGCCGCGGCGACCTGGTCCGGGTGCAGCACCCACTTGCCGTCGAAGCCAAGCGCGGCGGCGCGCCCGGCGACCTCGCGGTAACCCTCGTGGTTGCGGATCTGCAGGTAGGGGCCGTCGATAGCCTGCAGATCATAGGTCCGGGCGGCCATCAGGATGCGCATCAGGATGTAGTGGTAGGCGTCCGCCGGGTAGCCCGGTGGTTGCTCGCCGACCACGAGCGACTTCATGTTGATCGAAGCCATGAAGTCGGCGGGGCCGAAGATGATGGTTTCGATCCGCGGCGATGAGGCGGCGATCGCGTCGACGTTCACCAGGCCCCTGGCGTTCTCGATCTGGGCTTCGATGCCGATCCTGCCGACCTCGAAACCCATCGTCTTCTCGATCTGGGTGAGCAGCAGGTCCAGCGCCTTGACCTGGTCGGCGTCCTGCACCTTCGGCAGCATGATGCAGTCCAGGTTGGGGCCGGCGCCCTCGACCACCGTGATCACGTCACGGTAGGTCCAGTGGGTGGTCCAGTCGTTGACCCTGACGACCCGGGTCTTGCCGCCCCAGTCGCCGTTGTTGAGCGCATCGACGATGAGGTGCCTGGCGCCCTCTTTGACCAGCGGCGCACAGGCATCCTCGAGGTCAAGGAACACCTGGTCCGCGGGCAGGCCCTGGGCCTTATCCAGAAAGCGCGGGTTGCTGCCAGGGACGGCCAGGCAGGAGCGGCGGGGGCGCAGGCGGTTGATCGTGCTGGCGGCGGTGGTCATGTCCTGTCGTGCCATCCTTCGAAGGTTGGGGTGGTGGCGTCGTGGCGCGGATCCGTGCCGCCAAAGATCTGCGGGACATGCCCTAGCCCGTCCCGGCCAGGCTGGCCTGCCGACTCTGCCACGGCTGGAGCCCGTGAGCGAGCCGGATCTCGTCCACGACGCGGCCTATGATGGTGGTGATGCCGAAGTCCTTGGGGGTGAAGACGGCGGCCACCCCCTGCGAGCGCAGAGATTCGGCATCGGCCGCCGGGATGATCCCGCCGACCACCACCGTGAGGTCCTCTGCCCCCGCCCGGCGCAGGCCGCGCAGCACCTCGGGCACCAGCCCGAGGTGCGCGCCGGAGAGGATCGACAGCCCGACGCAGTGCACGTCCTCGGCGACCGCGGCGGCAACGATCTGCTCAGGGGTGAGCCGGATGCCCTGGTAGATGACCTCGAACCCGGCGTCGCGGGCCCGCACGGCGATCTGCTCGGCACCGTTTGAGTGCCCGTCCAGGCCTGGCTTGCCCACAAGCAGGCGCAGCCTGCCCACGCCGAGTTCCTCGGCCGTGGCGGTCACCGCCGCGCGGACCGCTGCGAGCTCACCGCCCGGCTCGGCAGCAACCGCCGCGGCGGCGCTGCTGACACCGGTGGGCGCCCGGTATTCGCCGAACACGTCCCGCAGCGCGAATGACCACTCGCCGGTGGTAACGCCCGCCCGGGCGCAGGCCAGGGTGGCTGCCATCAGGTTGACGTCCTCTTGCGCGGCGTCGGCCTTGAGCTTGTCGATGGCGGTGAGCACCGCGGTCTCGTCGCGCCGCCTGCGCCATTCCTCAAGATGGGCCACTATCGCCTGCTCGGAGGCGGGGTCCACCTGCTGGATCGCGGCGTCAAGGTCCGCGGTGAGCGGGTTGGGCTCGGTGGTCTCGAAGCAGTTGACGCCCACGACCTTGTCCTCGCCGGACTCGATGCGGGCGCGCCTGGCCGTATGCGAGGCGACGAGCTGTGCCTTGAGGTAGCCGGATTCGACCGCCGGTATCACCCCGCCCATCTCTAGCACCTTGGCGATCTCCGCCTCGGCGCCGGCCAGCAGGCCGGCGGTCCTGGCGGCCACCACGTGCGAGCCGTCGAACAAATCGCCGTACTCAAGCAGGTCAGACTCATACGCGAGCACCTGCTGGATGCGGAGGCTCCACTGCTGGTCCCAGGGCCGCGGCAGGCCCAGCGCCTCGTTCCAGGCGGGGAGCTGCACGGCGCGGGCACGAGCGTCCCTGGACAAGGTGACGGCCAGCATCTCGAGGACGATCCGCTGGATGTTGTTCTCCGGCTGCGCCTCGGTCAGGCCGAGCGAGTTGACCTGGACGCCGTAGCGGAAGCGGCGGCGCGCGGGATCGGCGATGCCGTACCTGTCCCCGGTGACCTTGTCCCAGAGCTCGGAGAAGGCTCGCATCTTGCACATCTCTTCGACGAAGCGGACACCCGCATTGACGAAGAAGGAGATCCGCGCGACGACCTCGCCCATCCCGTCAGGTGGCACCTGCCCGGAGTCGCGTACGGCGTCCAGAACGGAAATCGCCGTGCACATCGCGTACGCGATCTCCTGCACCGGGGTGGCCCCAGCCTCCTGAAGGTGGTAACTGCAGATGTTGATCGGGTTCCACATGGGCATGTGGGCGACCGTATAGGCGATCACATCGGTGGTGAGGCGCATTGAGGCGGCGGGCGGGAAGACGTGCGTCCCACGCGACAGGTACTCCTTGACGATGTCGTTCTGGGTGGTGCCGGCGAGCTTGGCGAGGTCCGCCCCCTGCTCTTCTGCGACGACCTGATAGAGCGCCAGCAGCCACATCGCTGTGGCGTTGATCGTCATCGAGGTGTTGGTCCGCTCGAGCGGGATGCCGTCGAAAAGGGCACGCATGTCGCCCAGGTACCCGATGGGCACGCCGACCCGGCCGACCTCACCGCGGGCGAGTACGTGGTCGGCGTCGTAACCGATCTGGGTGGGCAGGTCGAATGCGACAGACAGGCCGGTCTGGCCCTTGGCGATGTTGCGGCGGTACAGCGCGTTGGACTCCTTCGCGGAGGAGTGCCCCGCATAGGTCCGCATCAACCAGGGACGGTCCCTGGCTGGCCGCCTCGGCTGCTGCTCGCTCGGCTCGGTCATGTCGTCCCGTCCTACACGTTACGGAAGCGGTTGATCTCGGGCAGGTGCTTGGCGCGCAACTCGTCGTCACGCACGCCGAGGCCCTCATGCGGGGCGAGGCAGAGTACCCCGACCTTGCCATGGTGCAGGTTGTGGTGGACGTCCAGAGCGGCCTGGCCGGTCTCCTGCAGCGGGTACACCTTGGAGGTTGTCGGGTGGATCTTGCCCTTGGCGATCAGCCGGTTGGCGTCCCACGCCTCGCGGTAGTTGGCGAAGTGTGAGCCGACGATGCGCTTCAGGCTCATCCAGAGGTAGCGGTTGTCGTACTGATGCATGTACCCCGACGTGGAGGCACAAGTCACGATGGTGCCGCCCCTGCGGGTCACGTACACCGAGGCGCCGAAGGTCTCCCTGCCGGGGTGCTCGAAGACGATATCCACATCCTCGCCGCCGGTCAGTTCGCGGATCTTGGCGCCGAGGCGCTTCCACTCCTTCGGGTCCTGGTTGTGCTCGTCGCGCCAGAACCGGTAGCCCTCGGCGCCGCGGTCGATGATCGCCTCGGCTCCCATCGCCCGGCAGATGCCGGCCTTCTGGTCGCTGGAAACCACGCAGATCGGCGTCGCCCCGCCGTTCAGTGCGTACTGGGTGGCGTAGGAGCCGAGGCCGCCGCTCGCGCCCCAGATGAGGATGTTGTCGCCCTGCTTCATCGCGGCGCCGTTGGGCGAGACCAGCTGCCTGTAGGCGGTCGAGTTCACCAGGCCGGGCGTGGCGGCCTCCTCCCACGTGAGGTGCCTGGCCTTGGGCATCAGCTGGTTGGCCTTGACGAGGGAAAGCTCGGCCAGGCCGCCGAAGTTGGTTTCGAAGCCCCAGATGCGCTGCTCCGGGTCGAGCATGGTGTCGTTGTGGCCGTCGGCGCTCTCCAGCTCGACGGACAGGCAGTGGGCGACGACCTCGTCGCCTGGTTTCCAGGTGTTGACTCCAGGCCCGGTACGCAGCACCACACCCGCGAGGTCCGAGCCGACCACGTGATAGGGCAGGTCGTGCTTCGCGGTGAGCGGGGAGAGCCTCCCGTAGCGGCGCAGGAAGGCGAAGGTAGAGACCGGCTCGAAGATCGAGCTCCACACGGTGTTGTAGTTGACGGCGCTTGCCATGACGGCGATCAGGGCCTCGCCCAGTCCGAGTTCGGGTACCGGTACCTCTTCGACGTGCAGGGACTTGCGCGGGTCCTTGTCGCGGCTGTCGATGCCGTCGAAAATGTGCTCCTCGTCCCTGTGCAGGGTGACTGCCCGGTAGCTCTCGGGTAGCGGCAGCGCGGCGAAATCCACGGCCTGGCTGCCGGAGTTGAGGATCGCGTCCAGGATTTCCTTCAAGGCTGCCTCCGATGGCTTACCCGCATGAGGGCGCAGACGTCTGGGCGAGCCGGAGCGGAGGCCGGCGCGGGTCCAGGTCCAGAAATGTTGCTGTCGCAGACCTGGTGTGCTGCGGGCAGCGGCGGTGCTCGGTCCCGCGCCGCCGTACTAGTGGTCCTAGCAACTGGGTCCTAGCGTGGTCCTAGCACCGATGATACCGGTTAGTAACGTAACTGCCCCCCGCGCCGCTCGTAAAGACAAGCCAGGTGAGCTGTTCGTCACCGCACGCCGCGACCGTCACGACGTTGGACGGGGGCCCGGCTTGGGCGCCGGAGCGCCCGGGTGGGGGCCCGGCGTGTCCCGGCGTGTCCGGGCGTGTCAGGGTGGGGCACCGGCTGGGGCGCCGGCTGGGGCACCGGCTGGGGCCGGGCTGGCCGGGCGTACCGGCGCCGTGCGTGCGGGTAGCCGGCCAAGCGGTGCTGGAAGGACAGGATGTCCGGGTTCTGGACAATGCCGTCGCGGATCTCGATGGCCCGCTGAATGGTGCGGTCCGCGTCCCATGCCTGCGGACCGGTGAGTACCGGCCGCAAGTGCGGTAGCAGGGCTTCGCTGATCTCCCAGGTGGCGGAGTTCCACAACAGCGATGGGCTGTGGTCGACGGCGTAGTAATGGACGGTGTCGCCCACGACGAGCATCGGCTCCGCGAACGATGTGGGCCGCGCCCAGCTGAAGCCCATTCCGTCGTCGCACGAAACGTCGACGATGAGGCTGCCTGGCCTGAAGGCGGCAAGCTCGTCGCTGGTCACGAACATCAGCGGCGCGCCGGTGTGCTGGAGCACGCAGTTGACCACAATGTCGAACCCGGCGAGGAAAGCGGCCAGCGGCACAGGGCCATCGTCGCAGAGCGCCAGGCAGCGGCCCCGCTCGGCAGCGTCAGGCTCGAAGTGCACCATCTGGGCCGAGTGGATCGGCGAGGCGACCGCGGTGACGTCACGGTGGGTGAGAATATGGACGTCGCTCACGCCGTGCGCGTTGAGGGCCGTCACAGCCCCCCTGCCGGTCGCCCCGAAGCCGATGACGGCCGCCCGGAGCCGCTGGCCGTATTCACCCGTCGTTCCGACGAGCTCCATGGCATGCAACACGGAGCAGTAACCGGCAAGCTCGTTGTTCTTGTGAAAGACATGCAGGCCGAACGAGCCATCACGGGACCAGTGGTTCATCGCCTCAAAGGCGATCAGCGTCAGCCTCCGGTCCACGGCCAACTGCGTGACCTCCTCGTTCTGCACGCAGTGCGGCCATCCCCACAGCACTTGACCCTCCCGAAGCTCCGCGAGATCCTCCGGCAGCGGCTTCGGGAGCAAGACGACATCGCACTGCGCGACGAGCTGGGCACGGGTGCGCAAACCGGCGACATGCGGTGCCAGCCGCTCATCGGGTACGCCGAAACGTCCGCCGTAGCCACGCTCCAGGTAGACGCGTCCCCGCAGGTCGGCTTCGATCCGCTGGACGTGCAGCGGATGGATCGCCAGCCGGTGCTCGTGCGCCTTACGCGACCGCGCTATGACTCCGAGGCTGAGCTGATCCACGCAGGCCCCCAGTCGATAGTTGTCACAATGTCCGCATGCGGACGGGCGGCGGTTGCCGTCCTCGTGCGGCGGATACGGCCAGGACAATCACCTTACGGCCGTGTCGCGGTGATCGATCATAACGCTGGCGTGGCCGTCGCGATCTTGGTGGGCGTATTGTGCGCGCATTGGTCCCGGCTGCCGGGTGCGTGCGCGCACTCGCGGGCCGGCAGGGCGCCGGCGGACCGGCGAGTGGCACGAACGGGCCGGTGCGCCCGCATCTGATCCGCCCGCCGGGCTCATGATCCGTTCTTGAGTTAACTAACCGGCCGATAGTGCAGGAAAGTTAACGCAGCCGCGGATCATGGCCTGTTCTGGACACACGACGGCCTGTCCGGCCGCGCGGGACAAGCGAAACAATCATGCTCATTGGATGTCAAGGCACTCGGCGGAAGGTTGCGTGGCGGGCGAACAGTGCACTTGTCCATCGGCTGACCGGGGAGCATCCTAAGTTTTCTGACGTGCCCCGGAGGTTGCCGATGCCCGCCAGACAGGAAGCTACCGAACGCATTGCGCAGCAGGTCAGGACGGCCTTGGAGGCAGCCGATCTGTCCGCGTTCAGCGACCTTCTCGACCCCAACGTGCACTGGGGCCCGCCAGGGGATTCTCCGCCCCCCTGCCAGAACAGGGACCAGGTCCTTTCCTGGTATCGACGCGGGAGAGCGGCGGGAGTCCGCGCGCACGTAACGGAGACGGTCGTGCTCGGGGACCGGATTCTCGTCGGCCTCACCGTGGTCGGCCTTCAGGTGGCGACGGAGGGGGCGGGCGAGGCACGCAGATGGCAAGTTCTCACCGTGCGCGGCGGCCGGGTGGTCGACATCGTCGGCTTCGATGATCGAAGCGAGGCAACAGCCCGCGCGCAGGCCCCCAGGCAGTAGGGTGACCTGCGGGGTTGGCCGGCGCACGGACAGGAGACCAAGCGCGTTGCCCGAGGGGCCCGGACCCGCAGAAGCTGTCACGGACAGAGGTCGCCTCAGCCTGCGGGCTGAGTGCGAGCGCTGCTTCGGGCTGTGCTGTGTGGTCCCTGCCTTCTCAGCCTCGGCAGACTTCGCGATTGACAAGGACGCCGGGCAAGCCTGTCCCAATCTGCAAGCGGACTTCCGCTGCGGGATTCATGCACGTCTCAGGCCGCTGGGCTTTCCCGGTTGCGACGCTTACGACTGCTTCGGCGCGGGGCAGCAGGTTGCCCAGGTCACCTTCGGCGGAAAAGACTGGCGGCGGGCCCCCCAAATCGCACCGCGGATGTTCGACGTGTTCACGATCATGCGGCAGCTCCACGAGATGCTCTGGTATCTGACCGAGGCGCTGGCGCTGCAACCGGCCCGGCCGATCCATGGGGAGCTCGGCCTCGCGCTCGACGAGACAGAGCGCCTCGCTCACGGCAGTCCGGAATCTCTCGTGCAACTGGACGTGGCAGCACACCGGCACCACGTCAACGCGCTACTGCAATACACAAGCGAACTTGTCCGTGGCCAAGCACGGCACCGGAAGAAGGAGCGCAGCGGAGCCGACCTCATCGGGGCCGATCTCAGCGGAGCGGACCTGAGCGGCGCCAGCTTGAGAGGGGCGCAGCTCGTCGGCGCTGACCTCGGGGGCGCCGACCTGAGAACGGCCGACCTCATCGGCGCTGACTTGAGAGGTGCTGACCTCAGCGGCGCGGACCTCACCGGGAGTCTGTTTCTGACCCAAGCCCAGCTGAATGCGGCGAAGGGCGATGCCGACACAAGGTTGCCGCCGTCACTCACCCGCCCAGCGCACTGGTCGCCGTCCGGCACGCCCGGGAGTGCCAGCGTGCCGCCGGGCTAGTGGCGCTGTGTGACATCGCCACGCGCGGCGAGTTGGGCTGTATCGGGTTTGTCCGGCAGGCTTGAGGCATGCCAGAGACCTTGACCCTGATGACCGTGCATGCGCATCCGGACGATGAGGCGTCGAGCACCGGCGGTGTGCTTGCTGCCTATTCCGGCCAGGGAGTCCGCACCGTCGTTGTGACCTGTACGAATGGTGAGTCCGGAGATGCGCCGGGAGGGGTCAAGCGCGGTCACGATGCGCACGATGAGCAGGAGGTGGCCCGGCTGCGGCTGGCTGAGCTGCGCGCGGCCTGCAAGATTCTCAGAACCTGAGCCCGGAGAAGGGGCAGGAGCTGATCATGGTCTTGCATCATCTTGCCGCGCTCGCCGTGGTGGGCGCGGTGGCCGTGAGCCCGGCGCCGGTTTCGTGGCGGCGGCGAACGCCGCCGCCGCGCTCGCCAGCACACGAGCGGTCACCTTGATTCCCGCGGGGGATTTGGCGGGCATCGCAACGTGGGGGAGTGCCCGGCGTGGCGTGGCACACCGCGGCAGCCGTTAGGGATCATGCCCGTGCCGCGTGTGCCGAGCGGTGCGCGCCCGCCACCTCTTATCACCATTACTGCGATAATCAGACAAATTGACCGTCAAATGCAGGCGCGAATGTGCTTGCGGCTGCACGTGCAATTGCACAATAAGTGCGTGGCGGGCTAAACCGGGTCTAAACCGGCGGCCGATAGGACAGGTGAGCGTCACTGAACAGGCACCTTAGATGAACTACGTCATACGATCACGCATAGTAAATCGGTGACCACAAGATTCGGAATTCAAGGAAAATGTCGGTGTAGCGGTGGCATTTGATCTTCTTTAACGCCACCATGTGAGTCGACGGAAATGAGCTGTTGCCCCAGATACGGCAACGGCTCCCTGCGGTCACAGGGAGCCGTCACCATCTCTTTCAAACCTCACGAGGAGGTTCGAGCAGTCATGACTCTACGCCGGGCACACGATCCAGGCGAGAGGCCTCAATCCGGAAGTAACAAGGCCCTGCCCGCGGCTCACCTGACCGCGGGCGCGACCTTCGCTGCGCTTGTCGTGTTCCTCGACGGCATAATCGCCGCCTGATACCGGCGGCGGCGGGTGGGAGTCTCCATAAACGTCAGCCACGGCGGCGACGCACCGCGTGCCGAGGTATCCGCCGAGGGCGAGCGATCCGGGCACGAGGGGGCAGCGCGGCGCTCCAGACCGGCCGTCGTCACCGGCGGGTCCGCGGGTCGCGCAGGAACGGCCTTCCGCCTCGGCGACGATTGCGAGCGCCTCGGCGACCTCGAGGGAGCTATCAGCTGGTTCCGCCGGGCCGCGGAGGCAGATCATCCAGACGCCGCCATGCGGCTCGCCGGACTCCTCGGGCGGTTAATCGACCAGCGCTCCGCCGGCACCCGCGCCGCCCTGGAACGGCACCCGGCACGGCGCACCGACCTCACAATGATGGCCGAGGCAACCCGATGGCTCGCCGTGGCCCGCGGCAGCCACCGGCCCGAGATGATGGAGCTCATCCTGTTGATGCTGCACCGGCAGCAATGCCTCGCCGCCGGGCACCCGCCGGGCGCCCCAGCTGCCGGGTCGGCGTGCAGCGCGCAGGGCGGGCGTGCCGGTCACGACGGGTTGTGACAGTCCCGCTGTCTCTCGTTGCGGCCCTGGCACTGCTGCTGTGGCAACGCGCACCGGCGGCTTGGCTGCCAGGTGTGGCTGGCCCGGTGCTGGGCGCGCCGCCGCCGACGTCCGCCAGGTAGGCGAGGTACTCGTCGTCCGCGATAGCGGGACTGGCCGGCATCTGGGGCGCCGGCGGTCCTCGGCGGGAACACACGTCGCTGGCGAGTGCATGCATGCTGGCCACGGCCACGGCCTTAGCGGTCCTGCTCGCCTCCGATGCGTTCGAGTTCTCCTGGCGTTATCAGCTTCCCGCCCTGGTCTTGCTGCCGCCGGCGGGTGTGCTCGGAATCGCCGCTACCGCGGCCCGGGTCAGGTTCAAGCTGCTTGCCGGGCAAGGTGTGCAGTCATCGCAGGAACCGGCGGCGCCGGGCGTACCCCGGACCGCGTCGGCTGGCGAGCGGCCATGACCGGTCCCGCGGCCGGTTCCACGCCGGCCCCCATGAGCGTTAGCCCGCCTCGTGACCAGCTGTAATGGCTGCTCAACCGAAACCGCTGCCCCGGCGGTAACCTCGGGGGTATCCGCGGGTACCCGTGCCGGTACGAGCGCCGGCATTGACCCGGAGCCGGCTTGGCGGCGGAATCGCGCGGGCTCCGCCCACCATCGACGAGGAGCAGATCGACATGACCCTCTTCCAGCGGGCCCATGACATAGTCCAGGCCAAGGCCAACAAGGCGCTCGACGCCGCCGAGAAGCCCGACGAAATGCTCGATCTGTCCTACGAGCAGATGCTCGATCAGATCACCCAGGTCCGCCGGGGGCTAGTGGAAATCGCCGCGTCGCGCAAACAGATCGAGCTGCAGGAGCAGCAGCTCCAGCATTCGGTGGACCACCTACAGGACCAGGCCAGGGCGGCGCTCTCCCAGGGCAAGGAGGATCTGGCCAAGGAGGCGCTCTGCCGCAAGGCCGCTGCGCAGGCGCAGATCGCGGCTATGGAGCCCCAGCGCGAGCAGCTCGCCGAGAATGAGGAGAAGCTCGAGCACACCCTCGAGGCGCTGCAGAAGAGGGTGAGCCAGTTCCGGACGCAGAAGGAGGTGCTGAAGGCCCAGTACACCGCGGCGAAGGCAGAGAGCTCTGTGGACGAGAGCGTCGCGGGGATCTCTACGACCTTTGGCGACTCGGGGGCGGCGCTCCAGCGTGCCCAAGACAAGATCGCCACGATGCAGGCCCGCGCCGGTGCGGTCGACGAGCTGCTCCAGTCCGGGGTGCTCGAAGACGTCGGCGGAGACACCGACGACATCCAGAAGGAACTCGACGAGGTCGGGTCCGCCGCCAAGGTCGACAAGGAACTCGCCGCGCTCAAGGCCGAGATCGGCCCGGGCGTCTCGCCGGCACCCCCAGAGCAAACCGGGAGCACCGGGAGCGCTGGGAGCTGACGCCCGGCTGCGTGAGGTAAGGCGGGTCCGGCCCAGAGAGCCTAGGGTCGAACTAGGGTCCGACCCCGGTGACAACGGGTGCGGCGGCAGATGATGATGACCGAATGAGCCGACGTCGTCGAAGGCCTGGCCTCGTGGCCGGGCAGGCGGCGGCCGGCGACGTCGGGTGCCACGCCCGGCCGTTCCGCCGCCAGCTGGCAACCGGCGGATCGGGTACGGCGTCTGACCAGGCAGGCGGCGCTCCCCGATGACCGGATCCCCTTGGAGGAGGCGCGCGATGACAGCCCAGATGTTTGAGGAGCGGGCGCGGATCGAGCAGTTGATCGAGGGTAAGGCCCTGTGTGATGATCTCGAGCGGGCGGCGGAAGTGTATCGGGATGCGCCTGCTTTTTCTGATCGCGCTGGCGGGGAGTGGGAGACCCTGTCGTGGTCGCAGGTCAGGCGGCGGGTGCTGGAGCTCGCGGCTGGGTTTGCTGCGTTGGGTTGCCGGCATGGCGACCGGGTGGCGTTGATGTTGCCGAACCGGGTGGAGCATGTGCTGGCTGATCTTGGTGCGGTGCATGCGGGTGCGGTCCCGGTGACGTTGTATGCGACGTTCGCGCCGGAGCAGGTGGGGTTCGTGGCGGCGAATTGCGCGGCCCGGGTGGCGGTGCTTGATGGCGCGGATCAGCTGAGCCGCTGGCGGCCGGTGCTGGAGCAGCTGCCCCGGCTGCACAAGATCATCGTTCTCGATGAAACGGTATGCCCGCCGGGCGAGCCGTATATTACGTGGGCGGAGTTCGTGCGGCTGGGTGCCGGGCGTTATGCGGCGGATCCGGCCGTGGTCGCGGCCCGGGTGGCTGCGGTGGCGCCGGATGACCCGGTGACCATCTTGTACACGTCGGGGACGACGGGTAGCCCGAAGGGCGTGGTGAGCACGCACCGTAATGTGTTGTTTGAGACGGGCAGCATGGATCGGGCCGAGGGTATGCCGCCGGAGCTGCGGTCGATCTCTTATCTACCGCTGGCGCATATCGCCGAGCGGGTGCTGACGATCTACTTGCCGGTTCGTTTGGGCGGGCATATTTATTTCTGCCCGGATCAGAAGGATCTTCTGGGCACGTTGCAGCAGGTGCAGCCGACCTCGTTGTTCGGGGTGCCGCGGGTCTGGCAGAAGATGCAGGCCGGGATCGTTGCGTTGCTGGCGGCCGAGCAGGACGAGGCGAAGAAGGCCGCCGTGGCGCAGGCCATGGACGCGGGACGGGCGTACGTGGAGGGATGCCAGTTCGGCCACCAGGTAACGCCTGAGGTGGCCGCGGCCTTCGAGCGCGCGGACGCGGCGGTGCTGGGGCCCATCAGGTCGCTGCTCGGCCTGGGTAAGACGGTGGCGACGTTTTCGGCGGCTGCTCCGCTGCCGCCGGAGGTGGGCAGGTTCTTCGCCGGCCTGGGCATGAAGATCTTGGATGTGTACGGGATGACGGAGACCACCGGGGCGGTCACCGCGAACACGCCGGGCGCGTTCCGGCTGGGCACGGTTGGCCGGCCGCTGCCCGGGATGGAGATCAGCACCGCCGCGGATGGCGAGATCTTGGTCCGCGGGCCGGTGAACACGCCCGGCTACCTTGACCTGCCTGAGGCGTCGGCGGCGCTGCTCGACGCGCACGGCTGGGTACACACCGGCGACATCGGCACCCTGGACGAGGACCAGTTCCTGCGGGTGGTCGACCGTAAGAAGGAACTCATCATTACCGCCGGGGGCGAGAACATCGCTCCGGCCGGGATCGAGGGCCTGCTGATGGCACACCCGCTGATCGGGCAAGCCCTCGCGTTCGGTGACCTCCAGCCCTATGTGGTGGCGCTGCTGGCGCTGGACGGCGAGGTCGCGCCCGCCTGGGCCAAGGCGCGGGGCATCGAGGCCGGCTCGCTGGCCGAGCTGGCCGCACACCCCACCGTGATCGAGGCCGCCGGTGCGGCGGTCGCCGCGGCGAACAAGCACCTGGCCCGCGTCCAGCAGGTCAAGCACTGGCAGCTGCTGCCGGACGAATGGACCCCGGAAAGCGAGGAACTGACCCCCACGCTGAAACTCAAACGCCGGATCATCCACCGCAAATACGCCGACGTCATCGACTCCCTGTACGCCAAATGACCGCCGGCCACGGGCGTTCCGTCGCGGGGGCACGCCCGTGGCGGCACGCCCGTGGCGGAAAACGGGGCACGAGCCGCGAACCGCTCGCGATGGTCCGGTTGACCGCGCCGCTGCCCACGTCGGCCCCGGATCGGCCGCCAGGGCACAGGCACAGGCCGGGGAAATGGCCGCGTCAGTCCTCGCGATGAACCTCGGCCGGTTCCTTGTCCGGGCGAAGTCCGCGCCAGGCCGGGTGGCGCAGCAGACCATCGCTGGTCCATTCGGTGAATGCGACCTCGCCGACGAGTTCGGGTTCTGCCCATTGGGCGTCGCGGCCGTGCCGTGGCGGCAGGGGGGTGTCGAAGGGGCTGCCGGGCCGGTGGTGCGGGCGCAGCCGCTGCGCCAGATCGCGCAGCATGGGCTCGGTGAAGCCGGTTCCGACATGACCGGCGTAGCGCAGCCGTCCGTCCGAGTCGTAGATGCCAAGCAGCAGGGAGCCGATCATGCCAGCGCGTGAGCCTTCGCCTGGTTTCCAGCCGGCGATGATGACTTCCTGGTGACGGACGTTCTTTACCTTGATCCATTCGCGTCGTTTGCCTGGGTAGTACCGCGATGTCAGTGGCTTGCCGACGACGCCTTCCAGGCCGCGCTCGACGCTGGCCGCCAGTACGTCCTCGGCGCTATCGGGGTACCACGGCGGGGTGCGGACCGGTTCGGTGTCGAGGGCGAGCCCCGCCAGTTGCTCGCGGCGTGCCGTATACGGCTCGCCAAGCAGCGACCGGTCGCCGTGGTGCAGCAGATCGAACACGTAGTAGGAAACCGGCACGGCGGCAAGCAGCCGCTGTGGCGGCTGCCGGACGTGCATCCGGGTCTGCAGGGCACCGAAATCAGGCCGGCCGTCGCGAAGTGCGACGATCTCGCCGTCGAGCACGACCGGCGCATCGACGCGGCCGCCCAGCGGGCGCAGCTCCGGGTAACTCCGGGTCATGTCCTTGTCGTTACGGGACAGCAGGCGAACCTCGCCGCCCGCCACATAGGCGATCGCGCGTACACCGTCCCATTTATGCTCCCACCCGTAGCGGTCCTTGTCCTCAGGCAGTGCGCGGGTCAGCGTCGCCATCATCGGCTTGATCCGCGGCAGGTCCTCCATCAGAGCCACCCCCTCTGCGCACGGGTGCTACCCGCCAGCGGCACTGTTACCCATCAGCCGCTACCCATCAGCCGCAGCGCTCCCACCGGCCGCAGCGCTGCTCATCGGCGGCAGCGCTCCCACCGGCTCGTTGCCTTTCTTGTGCCGGGCGCGGCCGGTGCGCTTGCCGGACTGGTGGTCCAGCGGGGTGCGGCCGGCCCAGGAGGACACGTGGCCGCCGGTGGGGAACTTGCTCATGTCGACGCCGGTTTCGGCGACGGCGTCCTGGGCGGCGCGCCGCGCCCAGCCGGGCATCGACTCGGCCTGCTGCAGCTGCTCCTCATACGGGGCGAGCAGCCGCTCGATGACCGAGGTCAGCCGGGTGATCTGGTCGTTGAGGCCGTCGATGCGCTCCAGCATGGCCTTTAGCAGCGCCGCGTGCTCGGCGGTAGAACTCCGCCCCCTACAGCGCTTCCTCCAGCTCGGCGATCTTGCGGCGGGCCCGGGTGCGGGCCAGCTGGGCGAGTATCTTCGGGTTGCGCTCTCCGGCGATCAGGTGGTCCATGATGTCCCGGCCGGTCACTCCGTGCAGGTCGGTGACGACGGACGACAGCTTGATCGCCGCTGATTCCAGCAGCTTTTCCGCGCGGTTCTTCTCCCGGGTCCGCTCGCCGGTCAGGTCGCGGCGGTAGCGGGTGTGCAGCCGGATCACCCGGAACTCCGGGTCCGGCACGAAGCAGGGCCGGACCGCGCCGCGTTCGAAGCAGGCCGCCAGCCAGCTGGAGTCCGACGGGTCCCGCTTCGGGCGTCCGGGCAGGTGCTTGACCTGCTTGGCGTCCGCGAGCACGCAGTCGAACCCCTCGGCCTCCAGCCGGTAGAACACCGGCTTCCAGATAACCGGGGTTGCCTCCATCACGACGGCGGGCACCTGCCAGCACCGCAGCCGGTCCGCCAGCGCCAGCACCCCGCGCTTGGTGGTGGCGAAGCTGCGGGTCTCAGCCGCCCGCCGCGCCGGGTCCGCATCCGACGGCACCCGGATTGTCGCGTACAGCTGGGCCTTGCCGATGTCGATGCCGCACACCCGGTCCCGGTACAGCGGCTCGTCGGTACCTCTTCCATCGTCCCTGCCTCCTCCTTCCCGGACGGCTTCCTCCTGGACGGCCAGCGCACCACCGCGCTAGCCTGCGAGGTGGTACCGCCCGGGGAGCCGGGGGCGTGCGGCAGAAACTAGCCCGCGTGCTCGAAGCGACAATCAACGGCCCCATGGGTATCCGGCTCCCGGCGTCAGGCTGACCCGCGGCCTCAAGCTGCGACCAGAGAGAAAACGACGTCACGGGCGGCACCGCCGCCTATTTTCACGCCGGTACGGCGCCAAGCGCAGCGGCATCGGGGGCTAACCCGAAAATAGGCAGTTAGCCGGGCACGCCGAAAAGAGCCGGCGGCGGTCTGTGCCGCTGGCGGCCACAGCACCATTTTCACGCCGGTACCGGCGCCGCGCCAGCGATACCAGGCCTAACCCGAAAATGGGACCTCAGCCGGGCGCGCGGCAGCGCCGGCGGAGCCAGCTCTTGGCTCGCGCGGCGCTAGCGGGCTGG
Organism: uncultured Actinomycetota bacterium; assembly: GCA_963826515.1. Lineage (GTDB taxonomy): Bacteria > Actinomycetota > Actinomycetes > Streptosporangiales > Streptosporangiaceae > DATFVJ01. The sequence goes on along the minus strand of CAWGXI010000012.1, from coordinate 1,138,146 downwards.
TGGTCAGGCGGCCTGGGCGAGGGTGACGCTGAACCCGAGCGCTTCGAGCTGCCTGATGTGGTTTCGGGCCTTCTTGTCCTTGTCGGTGCGGCTGGCGCAGTAGTCGGCTCCCAGCTCGATGTCGTTCACCGACACGCCTGATTCAGCAGCTCACAGCCACAATCCAGCGGGCCCGCCAGACGAAATGCATCAAGATCACACTAAGGGGGAAACTCGCGCTAGGGCGTGCCGTCCGCACCGGGCGGTACGCCGGCGGCGCAGCGGTGGTGCACCGGCGGCGCAGCGGTGGTGCACCGGCGGCGCAGCCGGGACTGCCTGGGCTAAGGTTCGGCGGCTGACGGCGATCGCCGTCCGGGGAGAGCTGTTATGATGGCTCAACCTCCGAATCAACTTCCCGCGGCATTCCGATGACCTGCTGCGCGCGGCGCAAGCTAATGACGCGCAGCCGGATAGAATAACGATTGAATCATCCTGATTCTGGCGTAAGCGGGTGCGCCAAGCGGAGGTAACCTATGCATATCGTCTCGGCACTTATCGTCCTGTGGCTCATCATCGGAGCCTTCGCCGCTGGTCAGCGCCATTACTACACTACATCCGACACAAACTGTAACAAAGGGGGGACAATCGCCGTCACGATTGTTGCGGGCCCGCTTAACTACCTCGGCGCGGATCCTAAGATTTCGTGCAAAACTCCGCAGCCGAGCAAGTGAAGGCCGGGGCAGGTGAGCCCGGGCACGTGCGCCCGGGCACGTGAGGCCGGGCGCTAGCGAACCGGTGGGTCCCAGCTGGTCTCGTCGCGGAGCCTGCTCTTGAGCAGCTTTCCGCCAGCATTGCGGGGGAGGACATCGGTCCGCACCACGACGTACTGCGGCACCTTGAAGTCTGCTATCCGTTCCCGGAGGTAAGCCAGCACTGCCTCGACGTCGATCGTAGTGCCGGGGGCAGGCACGAGCACCGCGCCGACCTTCTCGCCCATCACCTTGTCGGCTACGCCGACCACGGCCGCCTCGTACACCCCTGGCGCGCCGGCCAGGGCATTCTCGACCTCGACGCAGTAGACGTTCTCGCCGGCGCGGTTGATCATGTCTTTGGCCCGGTCGACGATGTAGATGAGGCCTTCGGCGTCGATGCGGGCGAGGTCGCCCGTATGCAGCCACCCGCCGGTGAACATCGCGGCGGTCGCGTCCGGGTTGTTCCAGTAGCCAGCGACCACGTTTGGCCCGCGGACGAGCAACTCGCCGACGTCCTGTCCGCCGAACGTGTCGATCTTCACGTCGCACACAGGCACGGGGAAGCCAACCGAGTCTGCGTGCCCCGCGGCGTACTCGTGCGGCAGGTAACTGGCGACGCTGGACGTCTCGGTGAGGCCGAAGCCGTTACCCACCCGCGCCGCGGGGAACGCCCTCATGATCCTGCCCACCAGCTCGGGAGCGATCGGCGCGCCGCCATAGGACAGCGCGCGCACGGTGGACACGTCGGTCTCCGCGAACAGCGGCTGGTTGATCGCCAGCCAGTAGATCGCCGGCACCGTGGTGAGCACGTCGATCCGCTCTGTCTCGATCGCCTGCAGGAACGTGCCGACGTCGAACTGCGGCATGATGACGCTGGTTCCCGCCAGGTACGTGGCGAAGAGCAGCTGGCTGTTGCAGCCAGTGACGTGGAACAGTGGCACCGAGATCAGCGTCCGCGGCGGCTCATCCACGCTGCTCGTCTTCAGGATCCGCCGGCAGCTCTCGCAGTTCGACAGGAAGTTCTCGTGCGTGGTCACGGCGCCTTTGGGGAAGCCGGTCGTGCCGCTGGTGTAGAAGATCGCCGCCGGGTCGCCGGGTGCCGCGTCGTCGATCGCCAGCGGCGCGCCGTCCGGCAGCGGGCCGCCCGGCGCGACGACGAACGCGGCGCCGCTGTCCGACACGACGAAGGCCGCTTCGGATTCCGTCAACCGGGTGTTAACGGGCACGACGATGCCGCCGGCCAGCGCCGTGCCGAAGAACCCGAGGACCCAGTCGACGCCGTTGCCGAGCCGGAGCGCGACGCGGTCGCCCCGCTGCACGCCGGCCGCGCGTAGCCCGCCCGCCACCCGTGCGGCGCGGTCCCACAGTTCGCGGTAGGTGAGCCGGGGACCGCCTCCGGTCTCGGCGAGCGCGTCGCGGCCCGGGTGGGCCTCCGCGTTGCCGCGCAGCATGTGGACCAGGCTGTCGGGCAGCCGGTCGTACCGCTTGATCCCGTCCGGGCCGCGGGTCACCCCGGCCCTGTCGAACGGCGTGCTCATGCCGCACCTCCGCTGAAATAACGGCGCGGGTTGACGACAAGCATCTGCTCGATCTGCGCGTCGGTGACCCCGGCCTCGCGCAGGGCGGGGAGCACGTCGTCGCTGATGTGCGTGTAGTGCCAGTTCGGTGCGGCCGCCTCCTTGGCCGCGTCATGGCCGGCCCCGAACCAGTCGATGAAGCAGTTCGCGTCGTGCGCGAGCACCATCCGGTCGGCGTAGCCGCGCGCGGCGAGCGCCGCGATCGTCCGCACCCGTTCGGGCGTCGGGTTGAAAAGGTCGAGCCCGAACCTGTCCATACCGAGCGTCGCACCCGAGTCGGCCAGTTCCATCAGGTAGTCGAGGTCGTTGCTGTCCCCGGCGTGCCCGATGACCAGTTTGGTCAGGTCGGCGCCCTCCTTGCGGAACAGGCCGATCACCAGCCGCCCCGACTGCGCGGGACCCGAGGTGTGCACGGTGACAGGCGCGCCGGTTTCGACGTGCGTGCGGGCGACGGCACGGGCAATGCGCTCCACCCCAGGAGTGAGGCCGGGAGCCTCGACGCAGCATTTGAGGAATGCCGCCTTCACGCCCGTGGTGCCGATGCCCTCCGTGATGTCGCGGGTGAAGTCGGCGACCATCGGTTCCGGCATGTCAAGCAGCAGGCCAGGGCCACGGTAGGAGTACTGATGCGGTAGCTCCTCGTACACGTAAAGGCCGGTGGCCACGACGATGTTCAGCTCAATCTGCTCGGCGATCCGCTGGATCCGCGGGATGTAGCGGCCGAGTCCCCAGACGGTCGGGTCGGCGATCGTGGTGATTCCCTTGCCGCGCAGCGCGCGGAGCCTGGAAACCGCATCCGCGACCCGGGCCTCCTCGTCCCACCACAGGCCGTCACCGTAGTTCTGCACGTGCTCGGTGGACAGGATGAAGACGTGTTCGTGCATCAGGGTGGGGCCGAGGTCGCCGACTTCGACCGGCCCTCGTACCGTCTCAACAGTTGCCATGGGACCTCCTCTGCGATTCGCAGCCTACGCGCAGGTCGCAGACGCGCCCGCGGCAGCCGTGCCCCGGGGGGACGGCCCCCGGAATCCCCCGCAGACCCAACGGTGGTTCGCACCGCGAAGCCGTTACGTATCAAGATCCTGAACGGCTGCCGCGTGGTGTCACGGCCTGTGGTGCGGTCTTGGCGGGGGGTTTCCGGGGGGTCGCCCCCCGGGCTAGCAGTCCGAACGGCTGCCGCGTGGTGTCACGGCCTGTCGTGCGGCCGGCCATGCGGCCAGCCATGCGGCAGCCATGCGGCCGGTCAGTGCGACCCGCGGGGTTACTCATTTCATGGCAGCACGGTGAACGGGCGCATCATGTCGTTGTCCTCATGCTCGACGATGTGGCAGTGATGCACGTAGGTCTGCGCACCCTTGACGCCCCTCGGCAGGTCGAACTTCGCCCGGATTGTGGTGAAGTAGCCGGGGTTCGCCTTGACCGTGTCCTTGAAGCCCCGCTCGTCGGGAGTCGGCGGCACCATCGGCCCGGTCGCGAACGGCGCCGGGTCGATCCCGCCTGGGGCTCCGTTCTTGCCGCCATGGGCCTTCCGGTAGGCGTCATCGTTGAACGGCGTCCTGCCGACCACCTGGAACGTAACCAGGTGCACGTGCATCGGGTGGGTGTCTGGAGTCAGGTTGACGAAGACCCAGTCCTCCACCGTGCCTGCCCGCGGGGTCTCGGTCACCGGCCTTTCGCCGAAGTGGACGCCGTTCAGGTTGAGGTACCAGCCGGCCGTCTCCGGAGCGATCTCGTTGAGCGTGATGTACCGCGTCCTGACCGGATGGCGCAGCCTGGCCCGCTGTCCTGGCAGGCTCGACGGGATCGATTTCGGTCCGCGATGGGTGACCCTGGTGCCGACACGGATTTGCATCACGTCGGCCAGCGGCGGAGCCGGGGTCGATACGGGCGCCGCGGGCGTGCTGTTGCTCAGTACCAATGACCGGCCGGCCAGCCCGCGGAAGTCGACGATGACGTCCGCCCGCTCGGCAGAAGCAAGGACGAGGCGCCGCACGGGCACGGGCACGTCGAACAGCCCGCCCTCGGCGCCGATCTGCCACATCGGCAGGCCGCCCATGCTCAGGCTCATGATCCGTGCGTTGCAGCCGTTCAGGATCCGGAACCTGTACATCCGTGGCTCGACATCCAGGTACGGCCAGACCTTGCCGTTGGCCAGCATGACATCGCCGAAGTACTCGCCGATCCAGGTGATGCCTGGGATCTCGCTGACCGGGTACAGGAACGTGCCGTCCGGGCTGAACTGCCGGTCCTGGATCACGAGCGGGATCTCGTAGGCGCCACCGGGGATCCCGATCGGGTTGGGTTCGGTGCCGGTGTCGTAGCCGTCGCGGATGAGGTAAGCCGCGGCGAGGCCGGCGAACACGTCCAGCCGGGTGGTGCCCATCCCATGGTCGTGGAACCAGCGCAGCGAGGCAGGCATCTGCGGTAGCTGGTTGGTGTAGCTGACGTGCTGGGTCTCGCCGCGGCCGAACCCGTCAGGGGTCACTGCCGGGTTGCCGTCACTGGCGGCCGCCACGAAGCCGCCGTGCAGGTGCGTCATCAGCCGCACGTGCCTGCCGCGCTGCGCCAGCCGGGTATCTACGGGGATCCAGGCCGGGTACTTCTCCGGCAGGCCGTTGGTGTAGCTGACCTTGATCGGCGTCCCGCTCTGCGCCACGATCGCCATCCCGAACGAGCCGGCCTGGCTGGCCAGCCCTGAGCCGTCGTCATAGGCCCATATCGGGGTCGGTGGCAGGTCAGGGTGCAGCTGCCGGCTGATCTGGCGCTGGGTGAACGCATACCGGCCTGGCCCGCGCTGTGCCGCCACGACGATGCCCGCCCCTGGTAACGGCACCGGCTGGATGAACTTCCTCAGCTTCCCGCCCGTCGTGCCTGCCGCGGTGGGCGCGAACCTCCGCAAGGCCGCCGTCGGCAGCGCGAGCGCGGCGCCCGTACCCATGCCGTACCGCAGGAACTGCCGGCGCGTCGTACCGGTCATTGTCCTCCCACCTCCGCGTGGTCTGCCGATCATCGAGTGATCGTCTTTGCGGCGAAAGGTCCGCCCGTCCTTCAGCGAGAAGGTGACAGTGCCAGCGGGAACGGGAGCAGGCTAAATCTTGCTGTCACCGTAAACAGGGACAAATCCGGGTTGAACTCAGCCGATCCGTTTGCCATGGAATGGCCGACCAGCCCCATTTGGAAGGGCCCATAGGGCTACGCTATGGGGCCTTTGGTCCCTCAGCCCGCGCGTCATCCGTTATGTTGGTGCGGAGGCTGCGGGCGTGGAGGGAGCGACAGATGACCGGGGTACGGGTACTGGTTGGGACGCGCAAGGGTGCCTTCGTCCTGACATCAGACGGCAGCCGCGAGCAGTGGGACGTCAGCGGCCCGCACTTCGGCGGCTGGGAGATATACCACCTCAAGGGATCTCCCGCCGACCAGGCGCGGCTGTACGCGTCGCAGTCCAACGGCTGGTTCGGGCAGCAGATCCAGCGTTCCGACGACGGCGGCCAAACGTGGGAGCCGGTCGGTAACCGGTTCGAGTACGACGGCGTCCCTGGCACCCATCAGTGGTATGACGGTACGCCGCACCCCTGGGATTTCGCCCGCGTGTGGCATCTCGAGCCTTCCCTCACCGATCCCGACACGATCTACGCCGGGGTCGAAGACGCCGCCTTGTTCCGCTCGATCGACGGCGGGCAGGAGTGGCACGAACTCGCCGGACTGCGCGGCCATGGCTCCGGGCCCTCCTGGCAGCCAGGTGCCGGCGGAATGTGCCTGCATACGATCGTGCTCGATCCGGGCGATCCCGGGTGGATCCTGGTGGCCATCTCGGCCGCGGGGGTATTCAGGAGCGATGACGCGGGAAAGACGTGGCGGGCGGCGAACCGTGGCCTGAAGTCGGAAGGCATCCCTGACCCGGACGCCGAGGTCGGCCACTGCGTGCACCGCGTCGCCATGCACCCGTCGCGGCCCGGTGTGCTGTTCATGCAGAAGCATTGGGACGTCATGCGCAGCGACGACGGCGGCGACTCGTGGCGGGAAATCAGCGGCAACCTGCCGACCGACTTCGGCTTCCCCATCGACGTGCACGCGCACGAGCCTGACACCATCTACGTCGTTCCGATCAAGAGCGACTCCGAGCATTACCCGCCCGACGGGAAGCTGCGGGTGTACCGCAGCCGGACCGGCGGGGACGAGTGGGAGCCGCTGACGAAAGGGCTGCCGCAAAGCAACTGCTACGTCAACGTGCTGCGGGATGCGATGGCCGTCGATGCGCTCGATTCGTGCGGCGTGTACTTCGGCACCACCGGCGGGCAGGTGTACGCCTCGGCCGACGCGGGCGACAGCTGGGCACCCATCGTCCGTGACCTTCCCGCGGTGCTGTCCGTGGAAGTTCAGACGCTGCCGTGATCCGGGTCGTGCTCCCGGCACACCTGCGGGCGCTCGCGCGCGTCCATGGCGAGGTTGAGCTGGACGTATCGGGCCGGGTCACGCAGCGTTTGGTGCTCGACGCGCTCGAGGCGCGCTATCCTGCGCTGCGCGGGACGATCCGCGACCGCAGCACGAAAGAGCGGCGCGCGTTCATCCGGTTCTTCGCCTGCGAGCTCGACCTGTCCCACGAGCCGCCCGACGCCCCGTTGCCCGACGCCGTCGCGACCGGGGCGCAGCCGTTGCTCGTCGTCGGGGCCATGGCGGGCGGCTGAGCGATGGCGGAATGGCAAGAGATCGAAAACGACGCTGCTGATTTCGCCGCGCGGGTGCGCGGCCGGTTTGGCATGGGCACGAACAAGACCATTGCGACCCTGCGGCGTGATGGCGCACCGCGTATCAGCGGCTCGGAGCTTGAGTTCTCGGGCGGGGAGGTAACGCTGGGGATGATGGGCGGCTCGATGAAGCTGCTCGATGTGCGCCGTGACCCCCGGATAGCCGTGCACAGCCCGACGATAGAACCGCCCGAGGATGCCCCAGCCTCGTGGCCAGGGGATGCGAAGCTGGCCGGCGCGGTCATCGAGACGGCGCCGCCAGCGGACAACCCCCATGAGGGAGCCGGGTTCTTCAAGCTCGACATCACCGAGGTGGTCCTCACCTACCTGGGCACTCCCGCCGACCACCTCGTCATCGAGTCGTGGCACCCGGGGCGCGGCTGGCGACGCCGGACCCGGCGCTAGGGCGTGTCCCGCAGATCTCGGTGGATGCGGGCGGTGCTCCAGGCGGCGATCCGGCAAGTCGGAGGAGGAGCCGATAGTGGAACTATCGGCGACGACGACAGTGCCGTCCGCGACCCCGGTCGTCGTCTGGGGTCGTGGACGGCGCTGCCGCGCCGCCAAAGATCTGCGGACGCCCTAACATTTTAGGCGGTTCAGCTGGCCGCGGCGGCCCCCGCAGGCATCCTCGCTGCTCTCATTCGTCCCTGAACGGGCCGCGCCCGGCGCGGCAATCGCACCGGGCGCCGGTCACAGGGACATTTGGCTACCAGGACAGGGCTAAGGGCCCTTTGGACAGGAGCGACGTACGAGAACGCTGACAAGAAAAGGGTCGCGAGGTGAGAGCCATGAAGGAGATCGCACGACTGGAGCTCGGCTACTACTGGCCCGATGGGCGCCGTGCCTTCACCGTTGTCGACACCGAAGGGAACCGGCACCGTGGCATCCTCGATGACCCGGGCCTAGTCGGCGATTATCTCGACTACCTCGACTCACTAGGTCTCGAACCGCCGGTCGTGACCGGGGTGGCCCCCGCGGGGCCCGCACCAGCCGCTCCGCGAGCGTTCTACCCTGATACTCCGGCGACACCTCGCCCGGCGAGCGCCACCGTAGGGCAGTTCGGCAAGACTGACGTCGAGCCAAGCGAATCGCGGGCGGACGTCGCGCCGATCCCGATGGACAAGGTCGGCTACCTGTTCGCCACCGCGGCACGCGCACCTTCGGTGCACAACACGCAGCCGTGGCGGTTCGGCGTCGAAGAGTCCGCGCTCGAGCTGCACGCGGATCGCAGCCGGGTGCTGCGCAGCTCCGATCCGACCGGCAGGGAGATGCTCGTCAGCTGCGGCGCGGCGCTTTTCGGGCTGCGGCTCGCTGTCCGCGGTCTCGGCTACCTCCCGCTGGTACAGTTGCTGCCTTCGCCAGCCGACTACGACCTGCTCGCCCGGGTGCGGCTTGGCGCTTGTGTGCCCATGACCTCGGGCGAGCGTTCCCTGCTCGCGGCAATCAACCACCGGCACACCCATCGCGGGCCGTTCAACGGTGACCCGCTGCCGACTGGCATGCTCGCAGGCCTGCAGTGTGATGCAGTGGCCGAGGGCGCCACGCTTGTGCTGCTTGACCGCCCGGGTCCGTACCAGCAGCTCGCGGAGCTGGTAGGTGCGGCCGAGCGGGCGCAGAACAAGGACTCGATTCTGCGGGCTGAACGGCGGCGCTGGACCCGCAGGCCAGGCAGCCCCGCACGCGACGGCGTCCCTGTCCGCGCCTACGCCGCGCAGCCCGCGCACTTGCCTGGCGCGCTCGCGCCGCGCGACTTCGACCTTGGCCGTGGCTGGGGGCAACTCGAGACGGGCGGGGCGCCGCCCAACATGACAGCTGTCCTGACTACCAGGGGCGACGAGCGAGCCGACTGGCTGAGGGCTGGGCAGGCGCTGCACCGGCTGCTTGTGCACGCCGCCAGCCGGGGGGTCTTCGCGAGCCTGCATACGCAGCCGCTGGAGTCGGCGCCGTGGCGCGCCGAGATCCGGGAGCGCCTCCGGTTGCCAGGTGCGCCGCAGATGCTGCTGCAATTTGGCCGGGCGGACACAACCCAGCTGACCCCCCGCCGGCCGGTAGACGAGATGCTGATCGAGTCCTGAGACGCGCCCTGGAGATCCCGCTAGTGGTCTGTCTTACGGACCACTAGCGGGTCTTCCACCGGCCGTGGGACGCGCGCCGCACCCGCCCGGCTGACTCCTCCTGTTCCAGCCAGCGATCCAGCGAGTGGGGCTCAGGGGCGATGCCCTCGGCTTCCATCATCGCGAGCAGGCGGTTAGCGGTGGCCCCCCATACGCCGGTGCTGTCCAGGATCTCCAGCATCCGCTTACGAGCGGGCGCGGCGGCCTGGCCGTTCGCCAGCCCGGCGACGATCTCGGCAAACTCGCGGCCGGTGGCGCCGGTTCGCGCCCTGAGGTGTGGCAGCGGCGCCGCTGCCTCCACATTTGCTCGCTCGCTTGCCCTCCGTAGATGCGCCGCCCGCTCGACCGACCAGCGGCGCCGGTAGTCCTCGCCGAGTGCCTCGGCGAGAACATGGTCTGGCGCCGGACGGGACGGCGCTGAGCGTTCCGCGAGCCCCGCGATCCGGTCATGGTCGAGCCGGTAGAACTTCACCGGCACCGGGCGGCCGTCGCGGGACTGCACTATCCCCGACCCTGGATGCGCTAGGCGCGCCAGGTCGGCGGCGATGTGCAGATCGTCGGGGACGACCAGGCGCGCGTCGGCTTCCGTCGCGACGCCGAGCCCGATCCGCAATCCGCACTGCGACTTCAGGTCGGCGCTGCCGATCATGGTTACCGCACCTCGCTGGGTGACCAGGACAGGGTCGATGGCCTCGCTCCGGCCAAGCTGGGTGACCTGGGTACCGAGGCCGGCCAGCGTGGAGTTCGTGGTTCCCTCCAGTGAGGTGCGCGGCCCGCTGTTCATGCCGAAGATCACCGCTACCTCCTCGACGATGAGAATCACCGCGGGCAGGCCGGGGGATGGCGTGATCTTCTCGCCCCCCGCGCCGGAGTGCGCACGGGCATCGATGCCGCGCAGCACGGCGCGCAGCATCCGCTCGGCTTCCTCTCTCGTGGTGGCTACCCAGTCGATGACCGGGCGGGCGGCGCGTCCCTCCAGCCAGGGCCGCAGCCACGGCAGCGCCGTCCGCCCGCCCTTCAGGTCGATCATGAAGATCACCGTGTCGGCGCACCTGGACAGCTGCGCTATCAGCACGTTGATGAGGTTCGACTTGCCCGAGCCGCGAAGACCGACGATCAGCGCGGCGACCTCGCGCAGGGTGACGGTGCAGATGGTCCCGTCCTCGTGCAGCCCGACCGGCAGCGGTTTGTTGACAGTCAGCGGCTCCGAGTCGTCAGGAAACGGGATCGGCTCCGCGAGCACGTCACGCTCGGACACGTGCAGCAGTACCTCGTCCGCTCGCCCGCCGCGTTCGACCCGGACGGCGCCGCGCCGCAGCCTCGACGCGATCTCGATCCGCTCGGTGGCCTCCGCAAGCGTGCCGTACCTGACCTTGCCGCTCGGCGGGAGGCCGAGCCTGATGGTGTGGCCGGATCTCGTTTCCGTCTGGCCGCGATATGAGATGCCCGGATGGCCGAGGCGCTCGAGCAGGTCGGGCCACTTGCGCGCGCCCGCCTTCCTGCGTGCGTCTTCCGCGCGCCGCCTGGCCTCCTCGGCCAGGTACCGCTCGTGGCGGCGCACGGGAGGGTAGAGGAGCCCGAGAGCCGGCGGGAGCACCGCAAGGGCCGTGACGGCGATCCACGTGCGCGGGGAGGCGACCGCCGCGTAAACAAGCCATCCGCCTGCCGCGAGCGCGCAGGTAAGCGTGTAACCGGCCGCCGCGCCTGGGCCGGTGCGTGCCAGCACGGGGATGAGCGCCGCGGCGGCGCCCATCGCGGCAATGACACCTGTCAGCCACAAAGGCGCGCCGCTGAGGTAGATGATCCAGCCCAACGCGTAAACGGCCGCCGCGACGAGCGATACGAGCGCGACGATATCGAGTGCCCCCGCCCGCACCGTCCACGGCACCCGCTGGCCCTGCTGGTACTGCTCGGCCTGCTGGTACTGCTCGGCCTGCTGGTACTGCTCGGCCTGCTGGTACTGCTCGGCCTGCTGGTACTGCTCGGCCTGCTGGGCGTGCCGGGCCTGTTGATGCCGGGTCTGTTGGCTGTGCTGCCCTTGGTGGGCTTGCTGCCCTTGGTGGGCTTGCTGCCCCTGGTGGGCTTGCTGCCCCTGGCGGGCTTGCCGCCCCTGGCGGGCCTGAACCGGGCGGTTACTGCGTGTTGACATCCCAGAGATCCTCACCTGGCCGCGGATTCTCGATGCGTTCAAGTTCGCGATCGTGCACGGTCCGGTGCAGGCTCCACGCCTCCTCTGCGAATTCCGCGCTCCCGGCCGAAACAGCGGCGAGTTCCCGCAGATGCTCGTGCACGCTCGGATGCACCGGCAGATCACTGCCGAACCGGTCGGCTAGCTGGGCCAGGGCCTCAGCGGTGCGCTCGAAAAGCCGGGGCAGGTCATGCAGGAACCGGTCAAGCTCCGCGGCCGTTTCCGGGGTGAACCCGCCGATGTGCTGCTGCACGGCCTCTGCGGCGGCTTCTACGGGGCTGCCTGCCATGGTCGACTCCTTCCGCTAGGCGCACGGCCGCTCGATGGCCGGCCGTACGCTGGCTCCCGGGCGGTAATCAGCTGACTGGCCGCAGGCAGAGGCCGATCGTCGTCCTGTGCGGGGAACTGCCGGCGCCGAGCGGCAGGAGAGGGATCACGGCGGTCATGTTGTCCTTCATGTCGTAACGTGACGGGGCTGTCGCTCTGCTCGCCCGTCCGGTCACTTACCGAGCCAGACAAACGGAACAGCTTCATGGTGCGGCGGGATCGGCCCGGCAGCAAGTCCAGGGAAACGGTCTGTCCCAATCTGATACCGTTGCGCAGCCGTCTGGTTTCCGTAATTTCCAGAGCCAAATGGCACCCGGGCCTCATTCTCTGCGCTCAGTGCTGCCGCTGCGGCTGAAACCGCCGAAGACACGCGAGGGATTACAGCGACGGGGGGTAGCGAGGGGGTAACCAGATACCGGGGCGGCAGGCACGACGGGACCCTGAAGCCCGCCGGACATCCGTCACGGCGGCACAATGTCAAGTGAAGGACAACAACTTAACGGGTGGGTAGCTTCGAATCATGCGACTCGGTGTCCTGGATGTTGGCTCCAACACGGTGCACCTTCTTGTGGTTGACGCGCACGAGGGAGCGCGGCCCATCGCCGCTTACTCACACAAGGCTGAGCTCAAACTCGCCGACCACATCAAGAAGGGCAACCAGCTCACCGGCGCGGGCGCCGAGCAGTTGCGGGCCTTCGTTGGCGAGGCCTTGCAGGTAGCCGAGGACAAAGGGGTCGAGGAACTGCTCTCCTTCGCCACCTCGGCGATCCGCGATGCGGTCAACGGGGAAGAGGTGCTCGCCAAGATCAGGGCCGAGACCAACGTGAACATCCGGGTGCTGACCGGTGAGGACGAGTCACGCCTGACGTTCCTCGCAGGCCGCCGCTGGTTCGGCTGGTCCTCGGGCAGGCTGCTCGTCGTGGATATCGGGGGCGGCTCGCTCGAGATCGCGGCGGGCCCGGACGAGGAACCCGACGTCGCGATCTCGCTGCCGCTCGGCGCGAGCAGGCTCACCCGCGACTGGTTCACCAGCGACCCGCCGTCCGCCGCCGAGGTGCGCGGATTGCGCAGGCATGTCCGCACCGAGATCGCCCGTACCGTCGGTGACCTGGTGCGGCACGGACCAGCCGATCATGCCGTGGCGACCTCGAAGACATTCAAGCAACTCGCCCGCATCATGGGCGCGGCGCCGTCGAACGAGGGTCCTTATGTCAGGCGCGCGCTCAGCCACGCCAAACTGACTCCCTGTGTTGATCGCCTCGCCCCCATGACCGCCGCACAGCGGGCCGAGCTGCCCGGGGTCTCAGGCGGGCGGGCCGCTCAGCTACTTGCGGGCGCGATCGTCGCTGACGCCGCGATGGACCTGTTCGGCCTGTCCGAGCTTGAGGTGTGTCCCTGGGCGCTGCGCGAGGGAATCATCTTGCGCCGCATTGACGTCATGTCGGCGGAGCCGCGCGAGCCCGCAGGCCGCTGACTGGCAGGAGCTTTGCCAATCACCGCCCGCATCCACCGAGATCTGCGACCCGTGCCCTAGGGTGTGTTCGTGGATCTTGGTGGATGCGGGCGGCGACGAGGAACGGGGAAGGCTTGGAACTTATCGCCGGCCCGGACGTGCTCGGGCCCGAATATGAGTCGATCACGCTCCCGCTGCGGCCCGACGACGAGGGCGATGTCGTCGCTACGCTGGTCAGGCGGCGCTGCGCCTGGCCCACCCGCCGGGCCGTGCTGTACGTCCACGGCTTCCACGACTATTTCTTCCAAACTGAGCTTGCCGATTGGCATGCCGACCGCGGATTCACCTTCTACGCGCTCGATTTGCGCAAACACGGGCGCTCAATCCGGCCTTGGCATACCCCTAACCACTGTCACAGCCTGGCCGAATACGCTGAGGAACTCGATCTGGCAGTGACCGTCATCAAAGACATTGACGGCCACGACACCCTGCTGGTCAACGCGCACTCGACCGGCGGGCTCACCGCGGCGCTGTGGTGCCACGCGCGGCGCGGCGACTCGCAGGTAAACGCGCTGGTGCTGAACAGCCCCTTCGTCATGCTGAACGCGCCCGCGCCCGTTCGCGCGCTGGCGGCGGCGCTGGCCGGCCCGCTGGCCGCCGGCTTTCCGCGCGCCACGGTGCGGTCGCGGCCGCTTAGCCTGTACTTGCGCAGCCTGCACCGCGATCACTACGGCGAGTGGGACTTCGACCGGCGGTGGAAACCGCTGATTCCCTGGCCCATCCAGGTGGCCTGGCTGGACGCGGTACTGCGCGGGCAGCGGCAGCTTCGCCGCGGCCTGGATATCGGCTGCCCCGTGCTCGTGCTGTGCTCGGCGGCCAGCACCAGGCCACAGCAGTGGGACGAGGTCCTGCACCGTACCGACACCGTGCTCAACGTCGCGCACATCGCCCGCCTGGCGCCGCTGCTTGGACGCCGCGTCACCTGCCTGCGCATCGAGGGCGGGATGCATGACCTGATGCTGTCGGCAAAGCCGGTACGCAAGCACGTCTACGATGAGCTCGGCCGCTGGCTCGGTGCCTACCTTTCCGGCCAGGTGCGTGACCGCTTGCTGTGATCGGAGGCCACATGCGCCAGCCGTTCAGGATCTTGTTTGTCTGCACAGGGAATATGTGCAGGTCGCCGCTCTGCGAACGGCTCGCCCGTGGCTGGCTCACCGGCAGCGGTGTGATGTCGGTCGACGTGTCGAGCGCGGGGACCCACGCGGTCGTCGGCGCGCCCATCTACGCAGACACCGAGGTCGTTCTGCGCAGCCTCGGCGGCGATCCGGCCGGGTTCATCGCGCGCCAGCTGACCCCGCAGATCGCGGCGGGCGCCGACCTGATCCTCACCGCCGCCCGCCCGCACCGCGAGTTCGTGCGGGATCAAACGGCCGGGTTGTGCCCAGACGCCGTACGGCGAACGTTCACGCTGCGCGAGTTCGCGGCGCTCGCCGCGGTCATCCCGCACGGCGACATCAGCCGGATCGGCGACGCGGCCGGAAGGGCCCGGGCGCTCACCGCCGCCGCCGATCCGCTGCGGGGGCGCCTCGCCGCGTGGCCGCAGGACCGGCTCGATGTTCCCGACCCGGTCGGCCAGCCGATGGCGGTGCATGAGGCCACCGCCGCCGTGATCGCCGAGGCGCTCGCGGGCCCGCTCGGCCTGATCGCGGGCACGCCCGGTGCCCTCACCGCGGGAGGCAGGGACGTGCGCCGGTGACCGCCGGCACGGGCACCGACCCGGCGCGGCCCGGCGGTGCGCGCACGCGAAGGCCCGGCAGCCGGGCGCTCGCTATCTCCGCCGTCGCCGCTTATCTGGCGAGCATCGCGCTGCTCGCGGCCGTAATGGCGCTCGGCCCGTCGGCGGCGGTGCCGCGGATAGGCCCAGGAAGCCCCATCTGGCCGCTTTCTGTGGCGCCGCCCGCGGCCACGGTCATCGCGCTCGAGCGATCGGGCCTGCTGCTCGGCGCGGTGGCGATCGCCATCGGTCTCGCCGCCGTCAGGCGTGGCTGGCGGCCATCGGCCAGGCTGCTGGTCGGCGCCGGCGCCGTCACGGCAGTGCTGTTCGTCTTCCTGCCACCCGCCGGATCCATCGACGTGCTCAACTACGCAATTTACGGACGGATCGCGAGCATCGGCCACAACCCCTATGTGCTGCGGCCCGCCGAGTTGTACGGCAGCGGCGACCCGGTGGGGATGTTCGCGCCTGCGAACTGGCGGACGCTGCCAACCATCTACGGCCCGGTAGCGACGGCGGCCCAGTGGGCAGCCGCCAGGCTCGGCGGCACGTCGATGGCACGGATCGTTTTCTGGATCAGGCTGGGCAATGCGATCGCGTTTGTCGCGACGGCCATCGGCCTGGTCCGGCTCGCTGGAAGTGACAGGGCCCGCCAGGGCCGGGTGTGCCTGCTGTGGGCGGTCAACCCGCTGATGCTGTTCTGGCTGGTCGGCAGCGGCCACGTGGATGTGCTGCTGGCCCTGCTCGCGGTCGCCGCGCTGCTGACGCTCCGGCGCCGCGGCATCATCGCGGGCGCTGTGACCGGTCTCATCGTCGGCGCCGCGATCGCGATCAAGACGCCGTTCGCGCTGGCGGCCGGCGGCCTGGCCTGGGCTGCCCGCGCATCGCCTCGCACCGTCGCGGCCGGGCTCTACGGCGCCGCCGCTGTGCTCATCCCCAGCTACCTGGTTCCTGGCGCCCTGAACACGGCCGTTCTTGGCCGCCGGCTCACCGTCAGTGCCGGATTCATCTACCCCGTGCCGGCCGCGATCAGGTCGAGGCCCTTGGCATTCGCGGCCGTCGTGCTGCTCTGCACTGTGGCCCTCGCCCTGCTGCTGCTCTGGCGCCTTCCCCCCGGCCATCGGGCGCTGCCCGCCGTCCGGCCCGCCGTGGCCCTGGCGCTCGCCTGGCTGGCCATCTTCCCGGTGCAAGCGTCCTGGTACGACGCTTTGATCTTCCCGCTGCTCGCGCTGATGCCGGCCAGCGGACTCGACTACCTGCTGATCGCGCGGTGCCTGCTGCTCAGCGAGATGCTGCTTCCTGGCGTGCTGCCCAACACCGGGTCCCTGAGCGTCGCCATCGCCGGGTTCAGCCATCTTGGCCTGCTGTTCCTGCTCGGCGTCCTCATCGTCATGTGCGCGGCGGGCGCCTGGGGTAACGAGAAACCAGACGGCAGTTTCCCTGGCATGAACCGGGCGGGCAGCGCGGATCCGCGGCCAGAAATCAGGCCAGCCGCGCCGGTGCCCGATTCCGGCCAGGCGCGACATCCTCGCTGAGGCCGGCTTGTAACCCATTCAGCCACAAAAGGCCAGCACGTCCCACTGTCAGCATCTGTATTCTGTCCGGCGAAGGCCGGCCCGCTGTACGGAGATCCGGGCCGGGCGGATCCGGGCGAGACTCGCGCCCCTTCGCGGTGGCGGCGCATCAGGAAATTGATCTTAATCGCCGCCGCGATGGTCGTGGTCATCGTGATGTTAGCCGCGTCGGGCTTTTACCTGGTCACCAACCATTACCTGAGCAGCATGAAGCGGATCCACAGGCTGACCAACCCACTGCAGGCCAGTTCGGTGCTGCGCGCTCTTACCGGGGCGGTCAGCGTGGACAACACACTGAGCAACGGCCAGATCACCAGCCTCGCGCTCAGCCTGCGCAAGCTCAGCCTGAGCAGCGTCGTGTTCGGTACGGTCCCGAACGTCGGCACCGGCACCGCTGGCAGCCAGAGCGTGGTACAGCTCAACAGGTCGCTCGACCCCGGGTTCTGGCACGCATTCGAATACGACGCGCTTCCCGCATGCATGAAGTCCCACGGTATGAAGCGGCTAGGTTCGACCACTCAGTGAGACGTGCGCCCGCCGAGGCACCGGCCGGTGCGCCCGCGCGCCGGCCGGTGCCTGGCGTAGGGCTGTCAGGCAGAGCGGGTCAGGCAGGGCCGTCAGGCAGGGCCGTCAGGCAGGGCCGTCAGGCAGGGCCGTCAGGCAGGGCCGTCAGGCAGGGCCGTCAGGCAGGGCTGTCAGGCAGAGACGGTCACCTGGACGGAGTCCCATCCTTCCGCGCCGTTGGGAAACGGGCTGACCTGTGAAGCAGGCTGCGTAAACCCGGTCTCGTCGGTTGCGCGCACCTCAAGCTGGTGGCCGCCGGCCGGGGCGTCCCATTCCCAGACCCACTGCCGCCAGGTGTCGATTCCGGGGACGGTAGCGAGCCGCGCCTCATGCCACCGCCCGCCGTCCACCCGAACCTCGACCGCCGCGACCCCGCGGTGCTGTGCCCACGCCACCCCGGCCACCGCCACCTGACCGGCCCTGACGGCGCCGTCGCCGTTCGGGACATCGATGCGCGACTCGGTTTTGATGGCCGCCTGCTGCGCCCAGCCCTGCTGCACCCAGTAGCCCTGCTGGGCCGCGAACGTGGTGACGTTTATGTCCGTCAGCCACTTGGTCGCCGACACGTAGCCGTACAGGCCAGGCACCACCATCCGGACGGGAAATCCGTGCGCGACCGGCAGCGGTGCGCCGTCCATCGCCACCGCGAGCAGCGCATTCCTGCCGTCCATCACGGTCGCCACGGGCGTACCGCTCGTATAGCCGTCGGTGGAGGTGCACAGGAGCTGATCGGCACCTGGCTGGATGCCAGCCTCGCGTAGCACACCGGCCAGCGGGACGCCGAGCCAGCGGGTGTTGCTTATGTACGGGCCGCCAACCGGGTTGGAGACACAGCAGAGGGTGATGTCAGCCTCGGTGAGCGGCCGGCGCAGCAGATCGTCGAAGGTGATGCTGAGTTCGCGGTCCACCATGCCGTGCACGCGCAGTCGCCATGAGCCAGGCTGAACCTGCGGGATGAGCAGCGCGGTGTCGACGCGGTAAAAGCTGCCGTTGGGGGTCAAGAACGGGCTGAGGCCCGGGATGCGCAGGTCGCCGCTGGCGGCGAGCCGCGGCAACCGCTTAGCCGGTGGCGGGATCCGTACCAGCGCGCGTGATCGGGTGACTGTCGAACGCTGCGATAGTAGGTTGCCTGCCAGCCCGCCGGCCGCGGCGCCCACGACCGCGACGGCGCTCGTGGTGAGGAAACTGCGCCGCCCGTAGCTCGGCGCGCCGATGCCCGGGCGCCCTTCTGGCTGGCCGCCTGTGGTGGTCTGGCCGACGGCGGCCTGGCCGGCGGCGGTGGCGTAGCCGGCCGTGCTGGCGTGGTCCGGGCCGGCGTAGTCGGTGGTGGCGTAGTCGGTGGCGGTGTGGCCGGCGGTGATTGGCCGGTCCTCTGTGGTGGTGTGGTTGACGGTGGCGCCGCGGTTGCTTGTGGTAGGGGGGTTGTCTGTGGTGGAGGGAGTCTGCGTGACGGAACTCCCGGTTACCGCCGCCGCGGCAGCACCGCCTGTGGCTGGGCCAACCTCCTGCCTGGCCCCAGTCGTGTCAGCTCCGGCGGCACGGGCGAGTCGCGCCAGCGCGAATGCGCCGACCGCGGCTCCGGCAAGGGTTGGGATCACGTCGGCAGGGGTGGAGTTCGGGCGCGTCGCGACCGCGAGCAGCCCTATCACGGCAAAGATCGTAAGGCCAGTGAACCCGGCACTTACCCTGCGCATGGCCGCGATGCCGAAGGCGGCTGCGAACAAGGCGAGCAGTACGACAATGGTGATGAGCAGAACTAGTTTGTCGTGCGGGCCGAAAATCTTTATAACGAAGTCGGTAACCGGTCGCGGAGTCAACCCGATTACGGCCTGGCCGACAGCCACGACAGGGGATCCCACCGGCCCGGTGATCCCGGCCACGAACTGGGCGGCGCCCAGCGCGACAGCGGCGGCCAGCAGGCCGGTCACGGCGCCGAGGATGATGTACCGCGCCGCCGGGCGCGACCCGTTCGGCGCGGCCGCCTTACGCGGGGCCTCATGTTTAATCGTCACGCGTGTTATTCGTTGCCCCTCGCGCGCCGGATTGCCGTCTGCCACAGCCGCCATTCAACGCCTTCGGCGCGCGCTGGGTCGGCGATGCGCGCTAGCGCAGGCGTCCCACCGGGATCCGGGGTCCCGGCCGCTGCTGGCGTCCCGGCCGCTGCTGGCCTCCCGGCCGGGGTGTGGAGATTGCTGTGGGCGTTTTGTGGCAGTGGAGTGGCACGTTCTGGTCACGCTGATCTCCACGGGTGTTTCGATCATGGTGGGGGACGCGGCCGGGCGCTCGACAGAATCGGAGCCGCCGGGCGCAGTCGCCGTGTGTTATCAATTCGTCGCCACGTGTCACCATGCTGGAAGACCGCCAATCCAGCATGGCGGCGGCTCCGAATGAAAGGTGTGCGGATGGGCGAATGGTCCGAGCCGGGTGAGACACAGGCCGGCCAGCCCCTTGATCTCGGCGCCCTGCTCGCCCGGGTGGCGCGCGGCGACCAGGCGGCTTTCGAGGCCGTTTACGAGGGCGTAGTCCCATCGGTTTTCGGCCTCGTTCGCCGGGTGGTCCGCGACCCCGCGCAATCGGAGGAGGTCACCCAGGACGTACTGCTCGAGGTGTGGAGAACGGCGTCCAGGTTCGAGGCCGCCAAGGGCGGCGCCATGACATGGGTAATGACTCTCGCGCACCGGCGGGCGGTGGACCGGGTCCGGTCCGCACAGGCCGCGGCCCAGCGGGAGGCGCGGGCCGCGACGGCGGAGGCGGACCCGCAGGACGCCGCGGAAGCCGCGCTTGACCGGATCGACAGGGAGCGGGTGCGGCGCTGCCTCGGCGCCCTGACCGAACTGCAGCGCGAGGCGGTGACTCTGGCTTATTACAGCGGATACACCTACCAGCAGGTGGCTGGCCTGCTCGGTGTCGCGCTCGGCACGGTCAAAACCCGCATGCGCGACGGCTTGATCCGGTTGCGCGACTGCATGGGGGTGGAGTGGTGAGTATCCGCGGCTCCCGTCGTGCCGCACTTCATACGCTCGCGGGCGCCTACGCGCTCGACGCACTTGATGAGGCCGACCGCACCAGGTTCGAGCGGCACCTGGCACGGTGTGACAGTTGCCTGCAAGATGTCCGTGGCCTGTACGAAACCACGGCCTTGCTTGGATCCGCCGTAGCCGAACGGCCGCCGGAGCGGCTGCGCGCTGAGGTGCTCGCCGCTGCGGCGCGGACAAGACAGCAACCCCTGGCTGGAACGGCAGATCGGCGCGCCGCACCTGGCTGGCTCGGTAGCCAGGTGCGGCCGCGGGTGGCTGGCACGCGGGGCTGGCTGCCACGGGTGGCACTGGTGACAGCCGCCGCGTCGCTGGCCGTTGCGGTGGTGCTCGGCGTGGTGACGGTCGCCACGCAACACAGGCTCAACGGGGCCAACGAGCGCAACCGCCAGGTGGCCGCGGTGCTCACCTCGCGCGACGCGGTGCTGATGACGGCGCCTGTCACCACCGGAGGGACAGCGACTGTGGTGATGTCCCACGCCAAAAGGATGATCGTCTTTTCTGCTCGCGGCCTGCGCGCGCTGCCCAGCGCGAGGAGCTACGAGCTGTGGCTGATCGGACCAGAGGGAATCAGGCCCGCGGGCATGCTGCCGCAACCAAGCCACGGCATGACCGCTCCCATGGTCGCCTCGGGCGTCGCGGCCGGGGACAAGGTCGGGGTCACGGCGGAGCCCGTCCGGGGATCGCCGCATCCGACGACGCCGCCAGTCCTGATGCTCCCGCTGCCAGACTGATCATTCATCGCGGTGAGGGCCCAAGGTCAGTCCTCGAAGACCCAGCGGGTGGGTGACCCGGTGAAGTCCGTGCCCCGCAGGCCGAACACCCGGGCCGGGCGCACCCCGATCGTCGCGTTCACCGCAGGATCGAGGAAGCTGAGCCGGTAATCGGTGGTGTACTTCGCGTTCATCAAGTCGATGACCCGCTGCAACACGGCGGGCTGCGTGAAGATACGCGCCGTGCCCTCGATCACGACCGGGTCGCTGGCGTTCTCGGTGGTGACCACGCAACGCGGGTCGCGGACCAGGTTGCGGGTCTTGCGTGACTTCACGCTGCTGCTGAACCAGAGCACGGCGTCGTCCCACATACCCCAGACGGGCATAACATGTGGCCTGCCGTCCGGCCACACACTGGCCACCCAGTAGTTGCGCGCTGCGCTGAGCCGCTCGGCGGCCCAGGACCAGGGAAGAAGGCCGCTGCCTTCGTCCGCGCCCGCGATCCCGTAACCAGGCATGTACGGGCGGCCCACCTGCGGTATCTCCATGGTGGAAGGTCTACCGCAGATGGGCCCGGGCGCACGGGAAGATTCAGGTGATCGGGGGCAGCGCATGTTCTCGAACCAGGCACTAACGTTGGGACGCGTGAAGGCATCTCCTGAGGAGCAGTTGCGCCTGCTTGAATTGGCCGCACTCGACGCCGAGCTCGGCCGACTTGATCATCGTCGCCACGGGTTGCCTGAGCTGGCCGAGGTGGAACAGCTGGAGGCACGGGCGGCCGAACTACGCGACGGGATCGTCACCGCTGAGACCGAGATCGGTGACCTGGCCAGGGAGCAGAACAAGGCGGAACGTGACGTTGACCAGGTAAGGGCCAGGGTCGACCGCGACCGTAAGCGCCTCGACGCGGGCCACGTGTCTTCCCCGCGTGAGCTGGAGAACCTCCAGTCTGAGATCGAGTCCCTGCACCGCAGGCAGTCTGATCTCGAGGAGATCGTGCTTGACGTCATGGAGCGCCGGGAGGCTGTCGACAACCGGCTTGCGTCGCTGTCCGCCGAACAAGCGCGGCTGAGCGGTGAGCATGACGACGCCGCGGCGCGGCGCGACGCGGCGCTTGCCGACATCGCCGCGCGGGCGGGCGAACTGGGTGAGCGCCGCGAGGGCATCGCCGCCGGAGTACCGGCGGACGTGCTCGTGCTGTACGAGAAGCTGCGCGATCAGCACGGCGTGGGCGCGGCGGCGCTGCGCCGCGGCCGGTGCGAAGGATGTCACCTGGCGCTTGGCACCGTTGACCTGAACCGCATTCGCGCGGCCGATCCCGATGAGGTCCTGCGCTGCGAGGAGTGCCGCCGCATCCTGGTCCGCACGCCCGAGTCCGGGCTGTGACAGCGGCGCAGCGGCCGGGTGCTGCCGCCGATCCCCACGGGAGCAGGAGCCTCATCGTCGAGGCCGACGGCGGTTCGCGCGGCAACCCCGGCCGGGCCGGTTACGGCGCGCTGGTCGCGGACGCCGAGACCGGAGAGGTGCTCGCCGAGGTCGGGGAGGCAATCGGGCACGCGACCAACAACGTGGCCGAGTACCGCGGGCTGATCGCCGGCCTGCGGGAGGCGGCGCGGGTCGCGCCGGGCGCGGCGGTCGAGGCCCGGATGGACTCCAAGCTGGTTGTCGAGCAGATGTCGGGCCGCTGGCAGATCAAGCATCCGGACCTGCAGCCGCTGGCACGCGCCGCCCGCGAAGCCGCGAGTGCGCTGCGGCGGGTTTCGTACGTGTGGGTACCGCGCGACCGCAACCGCCGTGCGGACAAGCTGGCAAATGACGCGATGGACGGTTCTGAACGGCTGCCGCGTGGCGCGGCGAAGCGGCCAAGTGGCGCCCCCACGGGGCAGCCCCCCGGGGCCGCCGGCGAATCTGCCCGGCCGGATGCATCGGCGCAGCTGACCCTCGGCGAGCCGGAGCTGCCAGCCTCGGGTCAGGTGGCCGAGCGGGGCGGGGCGGACCGGGCAGGGGCGGACCGGGCAGGCGCGGACCGGGCAGGCGCGGAGCGGGCAGGCGCGGACCGGGCAGGCGCGGACCGGGCAGGCGCGGACCGGCCCGGGGAAGGGCGCGTCACTGCCGGGAGCGCGGCACGCTGGGGGACTCACAGCACGCGCAGCGAGCCGCCGGTCAGCACCGTGCTGCTCAGGCACGGGCAGACCCCGCTGTCGGCCGAGCGGCGGTTCGCGGGAAGCGGGGACATCGACCTGACGGAGCTTGGCGCGCGCCAGGCCAAGGCCGCCGCGCAGCGGCTCGCCCGACGCGGCGATGACGCGGCGATCGGGGCGATCGTCACATCGCCGTTGCTCAGGGCGCGGCGGACCGCGGAGGAGGCGGCCCGCGCGACAGGGGCGCCATTGCGGGTGGAGGCGGATTTCAGGGAGACCGACTTCGGTGCCTGGGAGGGGCTGACGTTCGCCGAGGTGGAGCAGAAGTGGCCGGCCGAGATGGCGGCGTGGCTCGCCGACCCCGACACCGCACCGCCAGGCGGTGAGAGCTTCACCGCGGTCGACCGCAGGGTCATGGCCGCTCTTGATCGGATGCTCGCCCGGTACGCGGGCGCGACGGTGCTCGTGGTCAGCCACGTCACGCCGATCAAGACGCTCGTCCGCCGCGCGCTGCTCGCTCCCATCGAGGCGCTTTACCGTATGCACCTGGATGTCGCCAGCCTGTGCGAGGTCGACTGGTACTCCGGTGGTCCAGCGGTCGTTCGCTCGCTCAACGACACCGCGCACTTGACCGCCTGATCGCCTGAAAATGGGCACCTGGTCGTTACGGCGCTTCATTTCGCTAAGTTCAATAGTCTGCTTAGCTGGTTGATGAATTGGTGCGGTATGCTGCTTCTGCCATTTGCTTGGCGGACACCTTCAAGGCATTCTAGAGTAAAGACGGTATTTCAATCCATTCGGGAGATATCAACTCGAAGGTGCCGCATTAATTGGATGGTGAAGGTATGCGAAAGAATTATGCGGCGAGCATGCTTGTCGTTGTCGCGGCGGCGATGGCGATGGCGATGGCGACGCCCGCCTTCGCAGCCGGCGGCTTGCCGATGCGCACGCTAACTAAGCGGGTCACTAGGTGCCAGCGGCAACAGCGAAAACATCCGGGCTTTCGCGGCCGGTCCGGCGACCGTCGCGATCCCGTTGCGCTGCTGGCATGACCATGACAGGGACGACCGGACCGGCCGCCCGAGTGATCATGATCGTGACGAAGCTGCCCATTGCCGTTTCTGATGCCGGCCCTGCGGCTCATGGCCCGAGATAGCGCAGGACGGCGAGAACCCCGCGGTGGTCCGCGTCGGAGGGCGGCAGGTCGAATTCTGATGCCGGCCCCGCGGCTCATGGCCCGAGGTAGCGCAGGACGGCGAGAACCCTGCGGTGGTCGGCGTCGGAGGGCGGCAGGTCGAACTTGATGAAGATGTTGCCGACGTGCTTCTCCACTGCCCGTTCCGTGATGACGAGCCGGTCGGCGATGGCACCGTTGGAGCGGCCCTCGGCCATCAGCGCGAGCACCGCGTGCTCCCGCAGGGTGAGGGCGGCGATCGCGCTCGCACGTGAACTCGCGCCGAGCAGTTGCCTGACCACCTCGGGATCGAGCGCGGTGCCACCCATGGCGACACGCTCGAGCGCGTCCATGAACTCCGCCACGTCCGCGACCCGGTCCTTCAGCAGATACCCGACGCCCGCGGTAGCGGGCGAACGCGGGCTCAGCAGCTTGGCCGCGTAGCTCGTCTCGACGTACTGGGAGAACACCAGCACGGCGAGCCCAGGGTGGTCACGGCGCAGGGCCACGGCCGCGCGCAGGCCCTCGTCGGTATGGGTCGGCGGCATCCGCACGTCCACCACGGCGATGTCGGGCCGGTGCGCCGCGACGGCGGCAAGCAGTGCGTCGGCGTCGCTGACCGCGGCCACCACGTCGTGCCCCCGATCCACGAGCAACTCGGCCAGCCCGGCGCGGAGCACGGCGGCGTCCTCGGCGATCGCGATGCGCATGTGCCTGCTTTCAGGGTCACCAGGCGTGGGAAGGCAGGTCAGCTGTCACGACAATCGGACCGGATTTCCCGACTATCAGATCGCAGTGGCAGTGGCGTGTGTACACGGCGCCAACGGTAGCCAAAACATTGGCCGGCAGGGCCAGCGGGCCAGCGATGGTTCACCCGGGCTGGTGAGTGACACCATCTGCGCAGTGAGGGTGTAACCGCCGCAAGACGGCCTCGTCCTGGCCATACTGGTCAGCGGGACGGTCGTGGCCGTCCTCGCCGTCGTGGCCTGCCTCCGGCATCCTGGTCAGAGAAGGAGACAAGTCGCGACGCCGTGCTGGCGGTCGCAGCCGGCTGGCTGTGTCCACATGGCCAGAAGTCCCTAGAGCTCAAGCCAGGCGCGGCCCCCCATCATCAACATCGCCGCTGCCTACGCCACCACGTACTGGAATCCGACCAGCCCTCCAAACGAATCCTGAGGTGCTAAAGGCTTCGCCGCGGCCTGCCGTCACAGCATGGCTGTGAGGCATGATGGTGCCCGAGCAGATGAACAGGCTCCTCGACGGCAGTCTGCGAGCGCAGCTGGCGGCGCTGAAGCAGCAGGGCCAGGCGCTGTGCCGCCACGCGGTGTGGGACGGGCCGGCGGCGGCCCGGTTCCGCTCCCAGCAGTGGCCGCCGCTGAGCCTTTCGATGGACCAGGCGCTGCAGGCGCTGGCCAGCCTGGAAAAGTCCGCGCAGACCGCCGTCGCAAACATCATCCGCGCGGGCAGCGAGGGCAGCATGGGCGGGGCGATCACCGGCGTGACCGCCGGCATCACGGCCCAAAACCCCAGCGCCCCCGCCGTTGCCGCGGCAACCGGCGGCGCGCCACCGTAGCCCAGCCTGGTCCCGCGATCAGCTGGAGCCGGTGGGGGCGCCGTCAGCCACTTCTTGGGGCAAGCCGAGCACGACGTCCTTCACGGAGCGGAAACTGCTGGCGCCGATACGGTCAACTTCCTGGCCTCGGTCGACGACGCGGCCGTCCACGATCCGGGCGACGTGGGCAAACTGGCCGGGGGCCTTGCGCTCACGGGCGTCAGCGCGGCAGGTCTCGGGGTCGGAATCGCCATGGATGGGACTGGCGTTGGCGCCTTAACGGGCGGTGCGGAGCTCACCGCAGCCTCCGTGGCCGGGCTTGCTACAGGCTTCTGTAGGGTGAGCAGGTCAGTTTCCAACTGGACCCGTTGGGTGAGATATCGGTCGGATATAGTGCCGTATTCGCCGATGGGCCTAGCACGGTCCGGCGGGCGGGTTTGAAAACTTTGGCGCAGGCCGACCGGGACGAAGTTGAGGGTTCTGTTGGTGCCCGGATCTTGTCGGCAGTGGGATTCAAGAATGGTGCTATGCGTATCGTATTCGATAACGCGCGGTATTTGATCGTGCGGTCGGAAGGGCCGTTCGTGCCTGCTTCAGTGAGGTCTGGTGATTCAGTCATGTGGTCTAGGCCGAGGTAGTTATCTTTCCCGCAGGATCTTGAAGATCGCGTCAAGTGGTGGCGCGTGTTACGGCTAGTGCGAGCCACCGGGCCGCTCCTGCGGGGCCTAAGCTCCGGAACGGGCCCAAGATCCAGAGCTGCCCCTGGGCGGTGCGCCTACCAGGCGCGCTCACTAGCTAGGCGTGGGAAGGCAGTTCGGCCGTCACCACCGTAGGGCCTCCGCGCGGGCTGATGATGTCGAGCCGGCCGTTGACCGTTCGCACCCTGCTCCCGAGACCGGCCAGACCACGGCCGATGTCGGCGCACGCGCCGCCCACGCCGTCATCGGTGACGCGTACCCGCAGCAGGCCATCGACGTGGACCGCCTCGAGCGTGACGTGCCGCGCCAGGCTGTGCTTGGCCACATTGGTGAGCAGTTCGGCGGCGCAGAAGTAGGCGATCGTCTCGATCGCGGGCGACGGCCGCTGACCGACGTCGACGAGAAGGTCGACCGGCACCGCGCTGCGTGCGGCGAGGGTGCTTAGAGCGGGCTGGAGGCCCGAGTCCAGGGCGGGCGGGTGGATACCGCGGGCGAGATCGCGCAGTTCGCCAATTGCCTCCTTCGCCGTGCGATGCGCGGTGTCGATGAGCTCGCGGGCACGCTCGACGTCGGCTTGGCTGCCCGCATCGAGTTTCTCCTTGGCCAGCCCCAGCTTCATGGCGAGCGCGACCAGTTCGGCCTGGGTGCCGTCATGCAGGTCGCGTTCGATCCGGCGCAGTCGCGCCGCCGCGTCGTCGACGGCGTCCGCGCGCATGCGTTCCAGGTCCTCCACCCGCTGCGATAGCGAGGTCGGGCCGAGCAGGCCGCGGATGAGCAGCTGGTCAAGCTGCAGAACGGCCCGCAGCGCCCACGGCGCGATCAGCCAGATCACGACACCCTGCGGGAGGTGGAGCAGGCTTGCCCGCCCCAGCAGCGGCCCAAGCACGAAGATGACCGCGACCACCCTGAGGTAGATGGCAACGCCAGCGCTCACGAAGCCCATTGGCAGCTTCAGGAGCAGGTACGCGCGCGCTCGCCAGGCGACGCGATCGGTGAGCCCGGACTGGAGCCAGCCAAAGAATCCCGGCCTCGGGCTGAACGCGGCCGGTGCGGGTACCCGCAGCCCGAGGAGCCGGTATGCCAGGTTGCGGTTGACCCGCCCAAGCGCACGCGCGCCCCGCGACGACGCCGCGATCAGCGGCAGGCCGAAGAAGGTGATCGCGAGAAACGCGCCGACGAACAGCGAGGCAATCGTGAAGACGAAGCCGACGATTCCCAGCGGCAGTGCGATGATCGCGTAGAGAAATTCGGCCCAGGACCGCCGGGTGAATGGTTCGCGCGTGAGGCGGCGGGCGGGGCGCTCGGTCAGCCCGCGGTCGGCCGCGCGGGTCGTCGTCACCACGCCGCTCATCCAATCATTGTCCGTCATGACCGCGCCCTCAGACGTCGCGCCTGTTGAGTATGTACGCGGCGGCGCCTAGCAGTACCGCGGTCCACAGGCACAACACGCCGAAGCCTTGCCAGGGTGTGAGCAGGTCACCGGACTCCTGATGAGCATGCGTGATCAACAAGCCGGCGTTGGCCGGCAGGTACGCCGCGACATGCTCGCCCACGCTGCCTGGCAGCAGTTGCGCGAGGCTGGCGAGCAGCACCACGAACCCGACGACCGCCGTGATGGCGGCGCCAGTGTGCCGGACCAGCGCGCCGACCGCGAGGGCGAAAAGGCCGAGCACGGTCAGGTAGGCGCCCACGCCGAAGACCGCGCGGAAGGTGGCCGGGTCACTGAGCGACCCGGGGAGGTGGCGGCCGATGATCGCCTGGGCGATGAGGAACGAGGTGAAGGCGATCACCTCGCCGATGACGAACGTGATCGCGCCGAACACCACTGCCTTGGCCGCGAGCATTGGCGTCCGGCGTGGCACGGCGAGCACGCTCGACCTGATCATCCCGGTCGAGTACTCGCTGGCGATCACGAGCACGCCGAGCACGCAGAGCGGGATCTGGGCGAAGTTCATCGCCGCGGCGAGGAATCCGGTCGGATCGGCCGCGTAACTCTGCTTGGTAGCTGCGCTCGTGGTGCTCCAGTTGGCGATCGCCACCCCTACCACCAGGGTGTTGAGGCCGATGGCAGCCACCAGCAGGATGGCAAGCGACCAAGCGGTCGAGCGCACGGAACGGATCTTCGTCCATTCCGCACGGAGCAGGTCGCTGAATCGGCCGCGCCGCGCCCGGCCCGCGGCGACGCTGGTGATTGTCGCAGTGGTCATGATGCGCTCCCGATGCGATCGTCGTCGAATGGGCGCCCGGCCGCGCGGCCAGTCGCGTTGCCGCCAGCCATGTCGCCGCCAGCCATGTCGCGGGTCATTGCGGGATCGCCATATTCCACGCTGTCGCGGGTCATCTGCATGAACGCCTCTTCGAGCGAGGCGCGTTGCGGGGTGAGCTCGTACACGACGATCCGGGCCCAGGCCGCAAGTTCGCCGATCCGGGGCGCCGGCACGCCCGTCACGATCAGCGTGTCTTCACCAGCCGGCCGCGCCGAGCCGTCGTCGGCGGCGATCAGGTCGGATAGATAGGCCACATCAGGCGTCTTCACCAGAACCTCGCTCTCCGCGTGGCGATCGATGAACTCCGCGGTCGAGCAGTTGGCGAGCAGGCCACCGCGGCCGATCACGATCAGGTGGTCCGCGGTGACCGCCATCTCGTTCATCAGGTGGCTGGAGACGAAGACCGTGCGGGCCTCGGCGGCAAGCCGCTTCATCAGGTTCCTGATCCACACGATGCCCTCGGGGTCGAGCCCGTTGACCGGTTCGTCGAGGACGAGCACCCTGGGATCGCCGAGCAGCGCGGCGGCGATGCCGAGCCGCTGGGCCATGCCGAGTGAAAAGCCGCCTGCCCGCTTGCCTGCCACCCCTTCGAGCCCGACCAGGCCGATGACCTCGTCGACGCGCCGGCGCGGTAAGCCCTGCGTCTCCGCCAGGCAGCGCAGGTGATTGCCCGCACTGCGGCCGCTATGCACGGCCTTCGCCTCGAGCAGCGCGCCGACCGTGCGCAGCGGCATGCTCAGATCGCGGTACCGCACACCGCCGATCGTGGCCGTACCACTGTCGGGTTCGGCAAGGCCGAGCAGCAGGCGCATTGTTGTCGTCTTGCCTGCGCCGTTCGGGCCCAGAAATCCGGTCACCTTCCCTGGTGAGACCGTGAAAGTCAGGCCGTTTACTGCGAGCTTGCTCCCGTAACTCTTGCTGAGGTTACGAACTTCGATCATGGCCGCTCCCCGCTGGTGGCTGGCTGAAAAGGAACTGTCTCCATGCTTGTGCCGCGGCCGGTTCGCGGCCCAGCGTGCGGCCACCCGGATCCTTAGTACGGCTAGCCCCACCACCAGGCCGGCGCGATCCCCGGCACCAGCAGTAATGACCAGTCGCGCGCAGCGGCAGCCGTTAGGGAGGCGGGGGAATATCCTTGTCTCGCGGCGGACGAGCCGGCCGGGCGGTCGCGGCGTGGCTCTTGCGGTCATGTCGAGGAAGGTCCGGGCTCCACAGGGCAGGGTGGTCGGTAACGCCGACCCGGGGCGACCCGCGGGACAGTGCCACAGAAAACAGACCGCCTCGGGCCCGGCCTGGCCGGGCCGAGAGGTAAGGGTGAAACGGTGGTGTAAGAGACCACCAGCGCCGCAGGTGACTGCGGCGGCTAGGTAAACCCCACCCGGAGCAAGGTCAAGAGGGTTGCGCGTTCTCCGGGGCGCGGGGCCTGCGCGAGCGTTCGAGGGCGGCCCGCCCGATGCTCGCGGGTAGACCGCACGAGGCTGCCGGCAACGGCAGTCCCAGATGGATGGCCGCCGGCCCGCGCAAGCGGGTGCACAGAACCCGGCCTACAGGCCGGCTCGTCCGCCGCCCGACCAGCGTGAACGCCGCCGCCGTTGGGCGGTCGCGCGCTGGCCGCGAGGTCGGCCTCGCGGGGGAGTGGCGCCGCCGGGTTGTGCGGGCTCGGGCGTGCCGTGAGCAGCGGTTGATCTTGGTGGAAGAGAGGCGGCGAAGGGTCCTTGGAGGCCCTGTCGTCATGATCGGCAGTGGTTTGGAGCGCTGCGATCGACACCCGCAGGCGGTTGCTTCGTGTCCGATGGTGTCCGGCTCTGACCGTCTCTCTACGGTTGGCCACGGACAATGCACGGACAAGTTTCGGCCCGGAATGGTCGCGGGTCAGAGGGTGTCAGGAGTCGGACCGCGTTTCCGGCGCTGGGCCCAGCGCAGCTTCAATCCGGCGCCGCGCGATTTCGTCGCGCCCGACGATGCACTTAGCGTAGACATGCAGCAGCACCTGTACGCTGTGGCCCGCCCAGGCCGCTACTTGGGTGGGGTCGACACCCGCGTTAAGCCACGTCGATACCGCGGCGTGCCGCAGGTCGTAGGGCCGCCGCGCGAGGGGCGACGCGGTCTCCTCTGGCGTGAGAGCAGCCAGCCGGGCCGCGCGCCAGATATCGCCGTACAGCTTGTCGCCTAGCAGGCCGCCCCGAGGTGCACGGAACAGCCGCCCGTCGGGAGCGGCGCCGAACTCGTCCAGGTGGTCATGGAGCAGAGCCGTTAGGGGCGGCGCTATAGGGACGACGCGCACGTCTCCCTTCGCCCGGTGCTTGAGCTGTCGCCGGTCCCGCGACCGTCCATTGTCGGACCACCTTGAGCCCGACAGCGGTGCTGATTCGCGGAGCCGGAACTCGCCCCATCCCTCGGCTGGCAGACGTATGGCTGCCCGGGCAAGTGGTACCGCCTCACTTGGCCGGAGGGCCGCGTAGTACATGCACCCGTAGAAGGCAACGAGATGTCGGCCGATCTCACACTGGTCGCCGACCGCAGCAAGGAGCGCGCGGGCCTGTTCGTGGTTGATCACGACGTCGGGATCGCCACGACGGTGATCACCAGCGGCGGCTGCGCCAGACCCTCCGCGAGCTTAGAGCTGGCGGCCTCTCGACCAGCCAGCAGGAACGATCGCGGAAGGACCGGATCGGTCTGTCTGGACCAGGTATCCCACCACGCGTCGGGCGTCTTGACATCGCGCGGTTCTCGTCCCAGACGCTCGGAGATCCAGGCGTGGACAGGGGGAGCGCGTTCCAGCCACGTTTCGAGATCATCGGCGTCATAAGCGCGGACATCGGCCCACGGGCCGTCGTTTCGCCGAGCGTCGCGCCAATCGTCCCGCTCAGGCCAGAGGCGAGGGGTCACAAAGACGAAGGTGGTGGTCGCTGGATCCGCGCCCTGGGGATTCCTGGTCCGGTTCCTGTAATCAGACTGGGCCTTGTCGCGCGGCTCCCTGCTCGTTCCCATCTCCCAGCGCGACGTGCCGAGTGGAACGTGGGCGTCGGCGACGGCGGCCTCGACCAGGCCGTC
Organism: uncultured Actinomycetota bacterium; assembly: GCA_963826515.1. Classification (GTDB taxonomy): domain Bacteria; phylum Actinomycetota; class Actinomycetes; order Streptosporangiales; family Streptosporangiaceae; genus DATFVJ01. The sequence continues at coordinate 1,106,465 of CAWGXI010000012.1, read as the reverse complement.
CCAGCCGTCCAGCAGCGTGCCTTCTCCCGCCCGCATGGCAACCTGGGTGACAGAGGAATTGGCGAGGATGAGTCGGCGGACGAGGCGAGGGAGGGTGGACTGCGCGGTGAGGCTGTCGGCCCACTGGTCCAGGTCCAGGGCCGTCACTAGCTCGGGGTTGGTCACGGTCCCATTCTGGTCCGGAGCCATGACAGTCGTGGTCAGACAGCCAGGATGCGGGCGACTCTTTGCTACTGACCGGCTACTGAACTCACGCAGACGGGCTGGATTCCGTACATCACCCGATCGGACAACTGCGCAGTCCTGTCAGTCGAAGCCATCCTCGCCCAGCCCCGGACGCAAGTAGAACCCACAAGATCAGTGACGCTGAGAAGACTTGACAGACCCAACTGGAACTCTGATCAGAGCGACTTCCGCTACTTCGTCAACGTCGCCGAGTTGCACGTAATCCCCGGACGCCGACGCTGCGCGAAGATGCGCTGCCCGAGGCATGGTGCAGCTGCTGCTCGTCACCTGCTGGGTTTCCGGGGAAGCTGCGCCCCTGAGCGCGCCGGCCCCTCGTTACAGGCCCTCAGGGCTACGGCGATGTCGGCGGTCGACCTGCCCCCGTGGCCCGGCGTGACGGCTCGCCGCTGCGACGATCAGCGCCTGCTGCGCGATGCAAGGACCGGTTATCCTCTCGGCGCTCCAGTCTTGAACCGGGAACGATAGGCCCGGGCTGGTGCCTGGCCGTGGGGCTGGTCAGGCACCTGGGATGCTGGGAAGGCCCGGGTCGTAGCTGCTGTAGTGGTCGGGGCAGATCCACAGGTAATCGCCCGCGGCTGTCAGTATGCGGCGCATGTCGCCAAAGGCTCGGCTCGAGTCGTCCTCGGCCTGGTGGCGCTGATCCGCTGCCGACGCGAGGACATCCCAGCGATCGTGCGAGGGCTGGCCTCGTGGTGGCGCAGGTAGGGAAGCCGTCGTCGCATAGCATTCCGGTAATGCTGCGCCTCCTCGTAGACACGTCCGTATGGCTCGACCTAGCCCAACGCAGGGACGGCCAAAAGTGGATCGTGCCGATACGGGTCTTGATACACCAAGGCCAATTACAACTACTTGTTCCCGCTCTGGTAGTCGAAGAGTTCGAACGGAATCGGCCACGCGCTGAAGACGCCGTGACTACGAAGGTGCTAGAGCGTTTTAGGCTGATCCGCAAGGATCTTGACGCCTACGCCGACGATGCGCGCCGTGGTCAATGGCTGGAGGAGATGACCCAGCATATCCCGATGGTCAGCGCAATGACCGTACGGAACTTTTCTGAAATCTCTGATCTGCTCCACAGCGGCAGGAGTCTCAGCCCAACCAATGTGGACAAGGCAAGAGTAATTCAGCGAGGTCTCGATAAGAAGGCCCCACTTCACCAGAGGAAAAACAGTGTTGCGGATGCGCTGCTTATCGAGATGTATGCCTCGGCCGTGAAGAGGTCTAGAGCTAAGGCAGATCAATACTGCTTCGTGACGGCAAACTACCAAGATTTCTCGATTCCTACCGGAGATCGTCGGGAGCCTCATCCGGACCTGGCCGAGATATTCACACACGGCCGATCACGTTATCTCTACGGAGAAGATGCCTTAAGGCTCGCGCTCGAAGAGTATTTCGGTGATCAGTTCATAGAGCTGTCAGAAGAGACGGAGTTCCTTCAGGACGAGCCGAGGACATTCGCTGAGATTCTAGAGGCTGAGCAAGAATTCTTCGAGAAGGTCTGGTATGTCCGCAGCGTCGTCAGGGATCGCGAGAACGATGAATCTATTCCCGATGACATCCGTCGGGGAATGCTTGCCTCGCGTGCCAGGGTAGAAGCAAAGTATGGCCGCAAGCAACTATGGAAGCCTATTGGACGGGGTCATGACAAAGCATGGGAGTACGGATACATCAACGGCAAGCTAGCTACGCTCCGTTGGGTTCTCGGCAGTGAATGGGACTTCCTGGACACCTAGACCGAAGTTACGGCCAGTTCGGTAGGCGGCTTCGGCTCTGACCTGGCCTTTTGCCTGACCTGGCTGGGTTGTGTTCTGACTACTTCAAGGTGAGCGGTATCGGGGCGCCGAGGAGGTCGAAGGCTTGCCGCTGGGTGCTGGTCGGTTCGGTGAGCATCGGGATGGACACCTGGGTGCCGGCGTACCGGACCTGGTTGCGGGTCAAGGTGGCCAGGTGCTCCAGCAGGCCGCGGAAGCTACGGTAGGGCTGCCCGGCCGGGTCGTACTGGCAGGACGCCTTGGCCTGGGCGGCCGCGGAGCGGCGGGCGGGGGCGACGGGGTTTTCCGGGGCGGGCGGGTCCTGATCGGTGAAGGTCAGCGGGGCCCAGGCGCGGCGCAGGTGCCAGGTCAGGTAGCAGGCGAGCATGCAGATCAGCACGTGTGCCCGGACGCGTTCTTCGAGCCGGTGGAAGACGGGCCGCAGGTCCAGGTCGTCGGATTTGATGTGCCGGAAGTCCCGCTCGACGTATTTGAGGTTCTTGTAGGCGGCCACCACGCCAGGGGCGTCCAGTTCGCCTGCGGGGACGGGGGTGCGCAGCACGTAGAACCCGTCTAGGGCGGCCTCGGCGTCGATCTGGTCCTGCTTGCGCGTGACTGCCAGGGTGGTATCGGTGATGGTGGCGGCGAAGTGCTTGCCCGTCTTGTACTTGCTGATCACCTTGCCGACCTCGACGCCGATCGGCCCGGCGCCGGTGAGCCGGCAGGCCCGGACGCGGGCGAGGATGGGGGCGAGCAGCTTCTCGGTGGCGGCGAGCAGGTCCTTGCGGGTGCGGGCGCGGTCGGCGGCCAGGACCGGGTTGCGGCAGGCGATCAGCCGCTCGCCGGGGTAGTCCGGGGAGGTGATCTCGGCCAGGTCCTGCTGGTCAAACAGGGACAGCTGGAGCGGTCCGTCGTCGGCCATCAGCTTCTTGATCGCCGGGGCGCGCAGCGCGGTGATCCACCCGTAGGCGTCCGGCCGCGGCGTCCCGTCTTCCATCTGGTTCAGCGCGGCGATCCGGGCGCTGGTGATCATGCCGCGGTCGCCGACCATGACCATCTGCGCCAGCCCGAACTTGTCCCGCACCACGTCCGCGATGGCGGTGAACGCGGCGGGGTCGCCGGTGTTGCCGGGGAACACCCGGACCGCGACCGGGCGGCCTTCGGGGTCGGTGAGCAGCCCGTACTCAATCTGCAGTTTCCCCTTCTTGCCGTCCCGGGGGTACCCGCGGGCGGCCAGCGGGCACTGCGAGCCTTCCAGCCACGAGGACGACAGGTCGAACAGGGCCATCCGGGACGGGTTGGGCTCCGGGCCCAGGTGGCGGCGTGCCAGCTCCGCCTCGATCGCGTCCTGCCGGTGCTCCAGCCAGTCCATCGCCGCGTAGATGTCATCGGTGCTGGCATCGGCGACGCCGAGGTCGCCGCCCAGGGTGGTGTCGTTCCACCAGGTCAGGGTGGACAGCTTGGAGCCCGGCCGGGCCACCCGGGAGATGATCAGGGCCAGGGCCAGGTCCCGCTGGCGGCCCGCCGGGCCCAGCAGGGCGGGCAGGCCCAGCGTGCGGGCCATCGCGTGCACGGCGGCGACGTGCCCGTGCGGCAGCGAACGGGTGATGGTGACCGCCTCGGCGGCGGGGACCAGCTGGCGGCCCTTCAGCCCCGCGTCGATCAGGTCGATGACGTGGTCCGGCAGCGCGGACAGGTTGGCGACGGTCTCGTTCCTGACCGCGCCACCGTCACGGTAGGTGCGCCGCAGGTACGCCGAGGTGTAGTCCTTGCGGCGGCCCTGCTTGTCCACGTAGCCGGTCTTGCTGACTCTGACTACGTGAACTTTCCCGCTGGTTCCCGCCATAGCCAGATCTTAAAGGCATATCTATGCAGAACACGGCGGTGACACGCCAGAAATTCTGACTACACTCCACAGGCCGATTCCACCGAAACCGCAGGTCAGGATGCAACACCTACAGAGAGCTACGGCAACTTCGGCCTAGAACCTCATCGCACCGCAGCCACGGGAGACACGGTCCCTGCCAGAGGCAGTGACCTTGAGGCTGCCAAATACGCGCTCAGGGGCGTTGCGGTTGGCCGATCTCAACGCCCTGAACATCGCCAGGGAGGAGCGGTCCACCCGGCGCAAGGACGAGCTGGATGCGCTCAAGCGGGCCACGTACGCGAAGCTCCTGGCCGCGCTGGCCACGTCTTCGATAGAGAGGGACGCTTGCCTTCCCGCAGGTTCGCGCCGACCGCGTCCCAGAAGCTGCTAGCGACGCTCCCGGGGTCGTCCTCCGCGGACTCCAGCCATGCCGCCAGCCGCTCCATCGCGGCTTCGGGATCATCGCCCTCGAACCAGGCCCGCAGTCGTGCCGGTGCCCAGAACGCCGAGCCGTTGGCGGCGTAGTCCAGCATCTGCGCGACGACCTCGCGCCGGGACCGCGTATCGCTGGCCCGCTTCACCTCGACGAACGTCGGGACCGCGTCCTGGCCGACCACCAGGTGATCCACCGACCACCAGTCTCCGCCCTCTTCCTGGCTGGGCATTCTGGCCTCACGCTTGATCAGCAGCCAGCGGCGCGGGCTGTCCCGGTTGATCTGCGCTCCCGGCAAGAGCCGTACGTCATCAGCCAGCAGCTTCTGCAGGTCGGCTTCCGCACCATAGGGAGTGCTAGACACCTCGGTCAGCACGCCATCATCACTCAGCAGGAAGATCGAGTCCGACATGCCGCGGATGTTACGCGGGTGAACAGGCAGACCAGGATGTCCTCACCGCCCCGATCGCCGGAATCACCCTGAGTAATGGGGCACGGTCAAGGAGAACACTCGCAGTGCCGCCGATCTGCACGGCTCTGACCGCCTTGCCGGTCGGTTGGGTCCTGCGCCATATCGGGGTGATATGCGTGCCGCCACGCGCGGCCGCCTGGCTCTCGCTCGCATCGATCCCCGGACACCGGTCACCTCCCGCCGGTCCTCACCACGTCTTACCGGATCGTCAGACGCCTTCGCGTGCTTCGAGCCGTCCGGACTTGACCGCGTTGACGAACTCCTCGTAGTCCTGCTCGTTCTGGTCGGCGTAGCGTTCGGAGAAGTCGGTGATCGATTTGTCGAACGCGTCGCTGTCGCCCAGGTAGGCGGCGATGGCGACCGGGTCGCCGGACCGGGCGTGGGCGCGCGCCAGCGTCCACCCGCAGGTGCGTGCGTAGAACGTGAGCCCGATCGGTGCCGCCGCCTCGACCTCCACCGAGCCCTTCATGTCGCGCAGCTGGCGCCAGTAGAAGTGGCGGCGCACGTCCAGCCCCTTGGTCCAGCCCAGGTAGATGTCGCTGGATGCCTGCATCATCCGCTGCCCCTGCACCACCCGCTCGCCGTGCTGCCGGTACCGGCTCTTGCCCACATACGGCTCGAGCACCGAGGCCGTCGCCTCCTTGATCTGCAGGAACAGCGGATCCTGCGCGTCGCGCCCCTGCAGCAGCACGATGAATGCCCGGGTGCCGACACTGCCCACGCCGACGACCTTGCGGGCCACATCCACCACCTCGAAGCGCTCCAGCAGGCGGCGCCGGTCGTCTTGCAGAGTCTCCCGGTAGGCGCGGAACTGCTCGTGGATCACCGGCACGACCTGATCCTGGGACAGGCCATAGGTGGCGGCCAGGTCGCGCGCCGGGACCACGATCGGCGGCTGGCTCACGATCCGGTATTTCCCATCGACCACCTCGGCGAGCTTGGACAGCGCCTGCAGGCTGTCACGCGTATGCGCCTTCGCGGCAACCTTCTCCGCCCGCTTCTGCGCTATCTTCGCCTGCTTCCCCTGCTTCCCCTGCTTCTCGTCCTTCTTGGCCTTCTTCCCCCCCTTGGCCTTCTTCCCCCCGTCGGCCTCTTTCGCCGTCCCGGCCACCGCCTTGCGGATCGCGCCCATCAGCTCGTCCTCATCCAGGTGGGCGTACCAGACGTCCATCGTGCCCATCTGCGCGAAGGAGGCCATCGCCTTCCGGTAAGTCGCCACCGACGCCAGCGTCGCCGCGCGCGTGTCAGCCTGGGAGAATCCGTTGTTGCTGCCCGCGATCGTGAAGCTCGCCGCCATCCGCTTCACGTCGTACTCGAACGGCCCCGGCAGCGTCTCATCGAAGTCGTTCACATCGAACAGCAGGACCCGCTCCGGCGAGGCGAACAGCCCGAAGTTCGACAGATGCGCATCCCCGCACAGCTGGGTCTCAAGGCCGGCCACCGGCGTGTCCGCCAGGTCCACCGCCATGATCTTGGCCGCGCCCCGGTAGAACGTGAACGGCGAGACCATCATCCGGCCATGCCGCACCGGCACCAGATCCTGCTCACGGCTGACGTCCTGCTCCTCCAGCAAGCCGACCGGGTCAGGACGGTCCTCGGCGGGGCGCCACTTCGTATGGCTCGACAGCTCCGTCCGGTCCCGGGCCTCCAAACCCTTGGCTTGGCGATCCTCCACGCTCGGATGCGCGATCTCCTGTACGGCCATCCGGCCCACCTCCGGTTCTCAACGACGCCGTCCGGCGCCGGGCCCGGCCAAAGCCGGGACGGCCAGGGCGCTCAAAACATGACACTCCTTACATGGCACTCCTTCTCGGGCGCTCCTGAATTACCCCCATCTTGCGGCGCCCATGGCGGAGCAGACATCCCCTCCCAGCCGCTTTCACCTAGGTGAAAGCGGCCGGGAGGATCTCGGCTCCCGGCCGGCCGGGGTCATCATGGAGTGTGGCTACGGGGCGGAAACCGGCCCGCCGGCCCGTGATCGAGCTGGCACCGGCTGCCGGGCCATAGGGCCCGCGCCCAGGAGCCAGCCATGCGCCAGCCGTTCCGCCTCCTGCTTACCGGCAGCCGCACATGGGACGACACTCCCGTCATCGAGTACGCCCTGGCGGCGATCCTGGCCCGCCACCCCGAGGGAGTGCTCCTGGTAAACGGGGCCTGCCCCCGCGGAGCTGACGCCATTGCCGCGGCCTACGCCTCCCGGACACCGGGATACCGCATCGAGGCGCATCCCGTCCCGGTCGGCCGGCATGACCGTTCGTGCCACGCTCGAACGGCCGTTCTGCGCGCTCACCGCCCGCATTATGCCTTCGGAGGAGTCCGGCTGGTGGCTCACTGGAGTGTGTCGTGTGCTGGGGATGGTGATACGAGGAGCCTGGCCGCCTGCTGCTGGGTGAGCGCACGGTCGGCGGCCAGCTCGGCGTGCACTCCTCGGGTGCGATGGCCGCCCGGGCGGGAGCCTAGTCCGCTTTATGTGCGGAAACTGCTTTCAGGCCCGGGAAGTCCTCCTCCCAGCCTCCAAATACATGCCATCCCTTGCTGACCAGCAACTTCGCAGCAAAGAGCAAGCTTTTCGGATGTATGTGCCATAGCCGTTCGTGGCCGCTGTATGCCGTTCGGGGAGGTCTCAGAGAGGTACAGCAGAGGTACGTAAGGAGGCGTGACGCCCGGCCGTGGTGACGGCGAGAGCCTCTCGACGAGGTCGCGGAGGGACATTCTTCAGGCGTCGGCGTCACTCTCGGCGCCCGGCCGCTGGCAGAGCCACTCCGCGTAGGAACCGGAGTCATCCGGGCCGGGTTCCACCCCGCCGGGCAGGGGATGGGCGAACACGAGCGCGGCGGTGGCCTCGAGCGCGGCGCGGAGCAGATCGGCGGGGCCGGTCGCCTCGAACCCCAGGGTCCACCAGTCCTGGCCACTTGTGTGGACCTCGGTGAGTTCCACCTCGCACCGTGGCTGCTGGCCCGGCCCCGGGGCGCGGGCCACGTCCGGCCCGCTGGCCGGTGAGAACCGGCTGATGCGCCGCCTCTTGCGGACCGGCCGCCAGCCGGGCGGGTCACCGCTGCCGGGGCTGAGCGGGCTGAAGGGGAAGGACCATTTCTGCCAGGACTCCAGGCGTCCGCGGGCGCGGCCGGTCACCTCGAGGAGTCCTGGGCTGCCGCGGTAGGCCTTTACCTCCAGTGCCCGGCTCCCGCGGACCTTTACCGACAGCCTTCGCAACTGCGGATCCAGGAGGTAGGTGTCCTCGCGTGATTCCGCAGTGGCCGGGAACCGCCCGAACCATCTGGCCACTGCGGCCTCCAGCTGGCCCGGGAAGATCCAGCGCACCTCAAGGCTGCGGACTCCTTCGGTGACCGGGCTCTGCGGCGGTCCAGCCGTCATCGTCACATGCTCCTGATACTGGCCGGCGGCCGGCGCCGGGCACTGGGCCTACCAGACCGATCGCTCGTGCATCGAGCCGCCGCGGGCGATCAGGTAGACCAGCACGCCGATCAGCGGGATGAACAGCACGAACAGGAACCACAGGGCTTTGTGCCGCCCTCCTTGGACTCGTACCCCGATGGTTCCGCGGCCGCAGGGGGCCTGTCGCCACCTAATTGTCGTTTTCACCTAGGGGAAAACGGCGGGTAGAGCCGGTCGGTAAGGGGGCCGAGTCCGAGAGCTCGTCCGAGCTGGTCCTGATCAGCGGTCCGCTGTTCAGGCAGACACCGGCCTGTCCTGGCCGCGGCTTCCCCTAGGTGAATCCGGGCGGTAGGTGATGCAGGGTCACCTGCCTGAGTGTGAGCCTGCGCGTGATGGACGGCGATCGGGCCAAAGGCAGGCGGCCGCGAATATGAGCGTTCGGTACGAACGCGGAGAGGACACGTCATGTTGATCTTGTGGATTCTGTGTGCTGTCATCTGGATCGCGATCGCGTTCTGGCCCGCCCGTGTCGCTGGCCGGAAGGGCCACAGCTTCGTCGGGTACTTCATCTTCAGCGTGTTCTTCTTCCCGGCCGCGCTTATCGTTGCTTACCTCGTCCCACCCAGGGCTGCGGCTGTGAGCTAGCCCGCCAGCCGATCGGAGGAAGCGACGATGCCGGAAGGGATGAATGTCGAGTTCTCTCACAAGCTCGCCGAGCAGGAGGAGAGGGAGAAGGAGCAGCGCAAGCGCGCTGGGAAGTGCTCGTTGAGATCGTCGAGGTTGCCGTGCTGGCGATCGTCGCGGTCGCGACGGCGTGGGGCGGATACCAGGCGGCCCGGTGGGATGGCCAGTAGTCGCTGCTGTACGGGTATGCCACCGCTGACCGGTTCAAGGCTGACGCGGCGTCCTCCTACGGCGGGCTGGAACTGGCCGGCGACTCCGCCATGTTCACCGCGTACTTGCAGGCCCGATCCGCTGGCGACAGCAAGCTCGAGATGTTCTACGTTCGTCGTTTTACGCCGGACTACCGGGTTACCTTTTTGGCCTGGCTGAAGACTGATCCCTTCACCAATCCCGCCGCACTGCCCGGGCCGGGCTACATGCGGCAGTACCGGAATCCGAGCTTCGAGTCCGCGACCCGGCTGAAGGCGCTCGCCGCGGCGACGTTCAACCAGGGCACCGCAGCGCGTGACACCGCCGAGCGTTACCTGCGGGACACCGTGCTGTTCGCGTCGGTCCTGTTCCTGGTCGCGATCGCGCAGCGCTTCAAGGTGCGCTCGGTGCGCGTCGCGACGACCGCGGTCGCCGTCGGCCTGGCTGCCTGCGTCACGGTCGCGGTGCTGACCCTGCCACGGATCTGAGCCGTCCTGCCTACCCGACTTGCTCCCATCCTTATGACTTCCTCGTAGCCGCCGCGCGCAAGGCCGGGTGACGTCTGGCGGTGTAAGTAATCGGCTCTTTGCACGTTGATTGAACGGTGATCTTGCCTTGGCCATCTCAAGGGGCGGGTCCGGCCGATCGCTTCCCCTCGCGCGTCAGAGCGATTGGCTTTACAGCCTGCGAGGTAGGTGCTGAGGACGTCCTGGGGTGGGCACGCTGCGGCGGATCCGGCGTTGCCTGGTTTTGCGTCGGCCGGGCTTGGCCGGGAGCTGACCCGGGCAGAGAGTACTGTCTGTCTGTCCCAGGCGATCTGCGGCGGGCCGGCCGCAGGGTCGGCGGGCGGCGGCCGTCCGGCTTCACGCAGGACGCCTTGAGGGCCAGGACAAGCGCTTGTCCGCGATTCTGTTGCGCAGCAGGTCTATCAGGGCCGCACCTACTCACCCGTACTCCGCCAGGCCACCCTGCCCGAAACGATCCCCGTGCCCTGGTGGGCGGTCGGACCCTCTGTTACCAGTACGCCTGACCCAGCTGGGGGCCGATTCGCTTAGTTAAAATCGGCGCTATGACCGAACCCGAACTCGCAGCGGTCGTGCGGTCGCTGCCTGCCCCGGCCGCACTCACCAGGCCGGACCGGCGGCTGAGCAAGCCCTGGAGATCCAGGGCGGCATCGGACGACTGCGCCTGACCGGGCGATGGCAGATCGCCAGGGAAACACATGGCCGCGCCGACCTCGGCTGTGAGGCTATTTCAGGATGTTGACGGCGCGGGCGACCACCAGGAGCGCTACCAGCAGCGAGATCACGTCCTCGGCCATCATCATGAGCTTCGCCCAGGGCCTGATCGCCGAGACGTCCGTCGGGCTGAATGCCATTGCGGTCGTGAACGACAGGTGCAGGTAGTCGATGAACTTCGGGTACCAGTCGGCCCCGACGTACTGCGGGCTGGTCATTTCCGGGAAGAGGAAGGCGGGCTGGCCGCCCGCTCCGCGCGCGCGGGCCGCCGCGCCGCCGCGGTCCAGGTTCCAGTACCACAGCCCGAAGGCGATGACATTGGTGAGCCACACGGCGGCGCCGCTGGCCAGCAGCACGTTGGCATCATTGGTGAACTTGGCCTGGCCGATGGTGATGGCGGCTACCAGGCGTATCACCGCGGCCGCATTCGCTAGGGAGATCACGCCGATCAGCGTGCTTGTCGTGACCCGCAGCGCCAGGTGGAGTCGCGGTCGATGCGGCCCGGGTCGCCGACGATCAGTGTGGCGAGCAGCACGACCAGGACCAGGGGAAGCACCCAGCGGGCTTCTTCGGTCCTGAGCTGAGCCGGCAGGATCGCGCGCAGCGCCCCGGCGGCCAGCACGGCCAGCGCCATCGGCCAGCGCGGCTCGCCGACCCTGGGCGGTCGGGAAGGGCGGGGGCTGGCCAGCGGGGGCGGACTAGGCATCGTCACCGGGTGATCCGGCGAGCAGGCCTAGGCGCGGGCCGGAGAGGCTTCCCGGCGCCTGAGGGCCGGTTCGCCCCGCCGCGATGACGGCATCGACGTTGCGGAGGAAGTCGATCAGCGTGATCGCGAGGAACCCTGCACCGATAAGCGACAGGATGTCCGCCTCGGGCCGTCCGGTCCTGCGGGCGATCAGACGGGCGACCGGCTGAGCGGCGGTCCTGGTCCAGCCGGTCAGTCCTGCCTGGCCCATCGCCACGAAGTTCCATTTCGCCATCTGAAGCGCCCCTTCTTGATATCGCCCGGCCACGGGACTGCCGCGGGCAGCAGGGTGGTAGCCGGGGGCCAGCTTGATGGCCAGCGCGGCGCGGCGGCGGTGATCTCACTGGCCCTGCTCGGCGGTGATCCGTCCTGATGCGACAGCGTCGACAAGAGCCTGGTGGTCGCGCTCGTTCTGGTCGGCGTAGGCGGCGGCGAACCGGGTGATCGCCTGGTCGAACAGGTCCGAGCCGCCCAGGTAGGCGGCGATCGCGATCCGGTCCCCCGAGCGGGCGTGCGCCCGCGCCAGCGCGCACAGTTCGCCGTAGACCCGCATGCCGCGCGGCAGCAGGGCCTCGATGGCGATGGAGTACTTCCAGTCCCGCAGCTGGCGGACGTAAAAGTCGCGCTGCTTGCCGTCCAGCCCGGCCTCGATCCGCTGCCAGCCCAGGAAGATGTCGCTCGTCGCCTGCATCAGCCGCTGGCCCGCGACGACGCGCTGGCCCATGTTGGTGTACTTGCTGGCCCCCACGAAACGGCTGAGCACCGACGCCTCCGCTTCTTTGATTTGCAGGAACAGCGGATCGGATTCGTCGCGGCCGAGCATCAAGACGATCCAGCAGCGGGTCCCGACGCTGCCGACGCCGATGACCTTACGGGCCATGTCGGCGTACTCGTACTGCTCGAGCAGGTACCGGCGGTCGGTTTCCAGCGTCCGCCGGTACTTGGCGATCAGGCCGGTCAGCTGCGCCCAGAACGCGGCCAGGTCCTGCTCCTTGGGCAGCAGCTCGTCGACCGGGACCAGCAGCGGCGAGTCGGAGATGATCCGCGGCCGGCCGTCCACCATCCGGGTCAGCTTGGCCACTTCCTGCATGCTGTCCCGGGTCCGCGCCTTGGCCATGCCCTTGTCCAGCATCTTGCGCTGCCGCGCCTGCAGCTGCGAGTCGAACTGCGCCCGCAGGTCGTCCAGATCCGCATGCGCATACCAGACATCCAGGTCCGGTCATCCCGGCGAAGGTCCGCATCGCCTGCCGGTACCGGGCCACCGCGGCCGTGACGATCTCGCGGCGGTCCTTGCCGCGGAACCCGTTGCCGCGGGCCGCGACCTCCAGGCTGGCCGCCAGCCGCTTGACGTCCCACTCCCACGGGCCCGGCGTCGTCTCATCAAAGTCGTTGACGTCGAACGCCAGCCGACGCTCCGCCGAGCCGAAGATCCCGAAGTTCGACAGGTGCGCATCCCCGCACGCCTGCACCGCCAGCCCGGACACCGGGGTATGGGAAAGGTCGCTGGCCATCGGCAGCGCCGCCCCGCGGTAGAACGTGAACGGGGACACCATCATCCGGCCCCGCCGCACCGGCACTAGCTCCGGCACCCGCGACTTCGCCTGCTCTTCCAGCAGGCCGACCGGGTCGGGCCGGCCCGGCGGCGGGTCGAACACCGCATGGCTGTCCCGCGGCACCGCCGCCCGCGCTTCCTCACCACGGGCAGCGCGCTCGGCCGGGGTGAGTAGCCCCACCCCGGAATCGAGCTGGTACCGCAGCGCCTGCCGGGGCGGAGCCCTGGCCGTCAGCACACTCATCACCGGCTCCACTCTCTCCGCTGCCCGGCGCACCGGCCGGGGCACTTGTTCGCTAGCCCGAAGTTACGTCCTTCCAGCACGTGAATACCGGTATCGACCTGGGACAACGACGAACCGGGCACACCCTTCTTCTGGCTACATGCCACTTTCTCGCGCGGCGTCCGGCCGTCCGTTGATGATCAAACTGGTATCACGCCTATGACACCTCCGGATCTTTCTGGCTACGTTTCACGACCCCGCTACAACATTTCCGCAGCTCATAGGCCCTTTTTGTCCGACACGCCGACGTAACTTGGGGCTAGCATTTGCCTGATCCTGATACGGCACTTTGCAGAGCGCTGGCCGAGCTTTTCACTTGCGTGACCGATGACGCGACCGCCGAAGCGGCGGTCAGGGAGGGCTGGCTCTTCGCGGACTTGATCGCGGTCTCCAGGCCGGACAGCGAGTTTTGCAGTGCCGTGGTCTGCGCCGCGAATGCCGACTTCGCATCCGCGGCGAACGTATGCGCGTTGCTGGTGACGCTGTTCAGCGCGGTCTGCAGGGAACTGAGGCCGTTCTTGGCGACGTTGACATTGCCGAGGTTGCTCACGGAGGTCTTGAGGTTGGCGGCGGCGGTGCAGTAGGCCGGGGGGCTACTGCTGCATCCGGCGGCCAGCCCGGACAAGATCAAGGGCAAAACCGCGGCCGCAAGCGGCAGCCGTGGGCGCGTGCCCGGCCGGTACGCAGGTCTCATGTGTCCTCCAGGGTGCCGGCATTCCGGCATGCGGGCGAAACAGCCATGCCCTGCCGGGGACCGGCAGGTCAGCTCACTTCCGTGGCGGCCGCGGTGCACGGCGTCGGCCAGCACCGGCGGCCGCGGGTTACATCTCCTTGACCGCTTGCTGCAGTGTCTTGTCGATGTCCTTGGGGTCCACGTCCAGCTCCTGGGCTGTCTGCTTCTCCGCCCTGGTCACCGCGTTCTTGATCGCGTCCTCGACCTTGCTCTCGCCGACAACCACAAGCCCGGCCTGGCCCGGGTCGATGAAGTCCCCCAGCTGCTTCGCGTCCGAGCGCGACATCCCCTTGGACAGGTGCCCGCTGACCCCGCCGACCACGCCGCCGACCGCGGCCGCGCCCAGGACCGCCGGCGGGAAGATGACCCCGATCGCCGCCCCGGCGGCAACGCCCCACCAGGCACCATGGCGGGTGGCCGTCTCGTCCTTATTCTCATGGACCTTGCCGCTGGCGTCCTTGGTGACCACAGCCGCATCGTAGGAACCCACCACGCCCGCTGCGTGAGCGTCCTTGACGACCTGGTAGTCATCCTGTGCTGTTGCTTCATCCGGATATGTCGCCACCAGGATGAACGTGCTACCGGACCCGGACATGCCGACCTCCTCCAGTTCCGCTGGCATCCTTTGCCAGGCGGTTCAGCCAATCCGCCGCAGCCGTTACCCGGCCGCTGCATCGCGATCTCAGGCTCACACCCGGGCAGGTGACCCTGCATCACCTACCGCCCGGATTCACCTAGGGGAAGCCGCCGCCAGAAACAGGCCGGTGCTTGCCTGAACACGGACCGCTGATCAGGACCCGCCTGGGGAGCCCTCTTGCCCGCCTCCCCGGCCGGCTCTGCGGCCGTTTCCCTAGATGAAAGCGACGGGCAGGTGGTGACAGGTCACCTGCGGCCGCGGAACGGTGGGGTTAGCGCGAGCCCAGGGAAGGGAGGGCTGCACAGCCAGGCGGAGGAGGCTGCGGTGGGGGCCGAACGGGATCGGGTGGCCGGGTTCGGGCGGCCGGAGGACGGGCTGCGGCAGGCCAGCGACGCCCTCGCCCTGGCCATCTACCTCGACGGCGACACCTACGACCCCGCCGGACCCGCCACCGCGGCCCGGCTGCACGCGGGTGGCCAGCTGACCGTTGACCCCCGCTCGGTCGCCGTGCTCCGAACCCCCTGCACGCCGGCGGCCGCCCCGGGTAACCAGCCGGGAAGACCACGCCCGGGATGGAGCGCCCGAGCGGACGAGGCGCACCGCGCAAGAGCCAGGAACGCGCACCTTCCAGGGCGCGCAGCACAACCAAGCGTGGAGGCGTTGGCCCAGGCCGTCGCGGAGCGTGCGGTCGAGCTTGTGGTTTCCGCGCTGGATGTGAATGCGCTGCTGGACCGGGTCGATCTGAACGCCGTGCTGGACCGGGTCGACATCAACCGGGTGCTGGACCGGGCCGACCTGGACCGCCTGCTCGGGCGGGTGGACATCACAGCGATAGTCCAGCGGGTTGATGTGAACACAGCGCGGCTTCGCCGCCGCCCCTACACCGGCCCGCCCGGCCCGCCTGACGGGCTGCGGGCCACGGCAGGGTCATGACGGCGCGCGGGGGCGATGCCGCGCCCCCCGGGCCCCCGTCATCCAGGAGAGCCTGCAGGGGAAGTACGCGGGTTTCGCGTCGCGTTTTACCGCCTTCGCCGTGGACGTGGGGGTCAGTCTCGGCGTGTTCATGCTCGCCGTGGCGGCTATCACGTTCGCGGCGAGGGTGCTGACCGGCAAGGACATCACCTGGAACAGGGACGACGCCTGGGTGGTCATCGCCTATGCGGTCTGGGCGTTCATCTACTTCGCCTATTCCTGGGCCGCGAGCGGCAGGACCGCCGACATGGCACTGTTCGGCGTGCGGGTCGTGCGAGACGATGGCACCGGCGCAAGCGCCCGCTGAGCTTCCTGTTCTTGGGGCTGGGGTTCACCGGCATCCTGCTGGGCGGCCGGCGCCGGGCACTGCACGACGTGATGGCCGGGACGGCGGTCATCTACTCGTGGGACGCGCGGGCGGCCCGGCTGCGGTTCCTGTCCCGGGGCTGATCCTGCAGCAGCATCCCGGCACATCTGATGACAGCCATCAGCGCCCCGTCCATGCACAGCGTGACCTACTCTGCTGCGCATGAGGCCGCGGTCGTTGAGGTTGCCGGGCGGCCGTCACGTAGCGGCCGGGCCGCCGCCGCCGGTGTCCGGTCTTTGCTGACGGCCGCGCTGCACGGCGCCCAGGAGCACTCGTATGCCGGCACCCAGGACTGCGAGGTCGCCGAGCATCTGGACGATGAGCACCACCCGGGCTGGCTCGGATTTCGGGGAGATGTCCCCGAAACCCACCGTCGAGAAGACGGTCACCGTGAAGTACAAGGCGTCGGTGCGGGTCAGCGGCTGGGTGAAGGCCGCCGCGGAGGCTCGTTCCATCAGGAAGTACGTCGAGGCGAACAGCAGGAGGAACAGGGGAACGATCAAACCCAGCGCCTCGACTGCCTGCACGCCCGGGTAGCGCGCGCGAGTGATTCTTCTGACCTGCCACACCATGACGCCCGCGAAGACCAGCAGGCCGATCAGGAGACGCACCGCCGTGTCGGCACTCAACGGCCGGTCCAGCGGAAGCAGGTAGTACAGAACCACCAGCACCGTCGCGGACAGGAGGCTGCGCAGCACCGCCCGGACGATGAGGCGCCGTCGCTTTGACGGCGGCAGTTCCTGGTAGGTATCACCGGCCATGTTCATCCCCCCAGCGGTCGCGTGCCTGGCGTGAGGCCTACGGCGCCCTGGCCGCTCACGCCGCCGGGGCCGGGCGGGCAGGTGCCTGCGGTGCCGCTTGGGCGGCGTGCTTTTGCAGCCGGTCCGCCAGGAACATGACGATGACGGCGATCCCCACCCCGGCGAGCGTCCACAGGATCCGCCGTCCCTCGTCGGTAAGGTTGGACGGGTGGGGAATATCCGCGGCGATCAGGATGGCTCCGGCCATGGCTGCGGTGTACCAGGTGTAGCTCACGGTGCGGATCGACATCGCCAGCGCGAACAGGACGACGATGATCACTTCGAGTGCGGTCCTGTTGTCGACGGCCAGCAGGAACAGCGCGGCTACCGCGGCGCCCACGACCGTCCCGGTGATGCGCTGCACGGCGACGAGGGTGGATTGCTGCAGGCTGGGCTTCATGGCAATGATGGCGGCGATGGGCATCCAGTAGGCGCTGGGCAACTTCAGCCCGAAGGCGATCGCGACGGCGGCCGACACCGCAACGGCCCGCATCACCGCAAAAAGGATCAGTGGCCGGGTTAGCGGCCTCGGCGAGATATCCCCGGGGATCTCGGCGACCGGCTGCGACTGCGTGCCTCGCCCGCGGACCAGCCACATGATGAAGGTGTAAGCGATCCCCAGCGCCGATCCGACCAGCCAGGCCAGCGCCTGCTTCCACGGTTCGAAGTGGATCAGGCCGGACCGGAAGGAACCCGGCAGGCCGAACGCGATGAGAGTCGGCAGGCCGAGGGCGACGATGAACCAGATGTTGAGAAGATAAGCCGCGGCGAATCGGTGCAGGCCGTATTTCACCGCCAGCCCGGCCAGCAACGTGGCTACAAAGGCGGCCAGCACCACGAACCCCCAGGCACCGGCGCCGATGCCGAACGCCAGGGCCGTCAGCAGCGCACCGGCCACAGCCATCACCGCCATCCGGGCCAGCCGGGGGCCGCGCTTCCCGCCGGGGTCACTCAGCGCCATGATCAGCGCCCCGAAGATCGCAGTGAGGAAGTACCTCCGCTCGGCAGGGAGCACGCCCACGACAATCAGCAGCGCCAGGACGACCCCAATGATGGCACCTCTGAGCAGGTTGAATCCCTGCCAGTTGAGCTGGAATACCTTCGCCACCTGGCTCACGACTCACCTCTCAGCACCTTGGCCTGGGACCGGCGAAGCAGCCCTCCCGCGGCGGCACCGGACGACGGCACGGACCGGGAACCGCTCAGCCCCACCGTTCCGCGGCCGCAGGTGACCTGTCACCACCTGCCCGTCGTTTTCACCTAGGGGAGACGACCGCAGAGCCGGCCGGGGAGGCCGGGCAAGAGGGGCTCTCCGAGCGGGTCCTGATCAGCGGTCGGCGGTGGCAGCCCTGGTGGAGACGGGGCCCCCGGTCCGGCGGCCGGGCGGCTCGCGTCTAGCCTGCCGGGCCGGCGGTGGTGCTGCCGCTCGGCGGCGGCGGGTGAGCCCTCGGACGGGCGTTCGGGCCCGGTCCGTCCGGGCCGCGGCTTCCCCCTAGGTGAATCCGAGGGTTAGGTGATGACAGGTCACCTGCCTGGGCGTGAGCCTGAGATCGCGATGCAGTGGCCGGGTAACGGCTGCGGCGGATTCGCTGAACCGCCTGGCAAAGGATGCCAGCGAAACTGGAGGAGGGGCCCCATGACCGCCGATACACCTGTTCTTGACACCCTCGCCGACATCACCGCGGCGTCGGTCGAGCACAATTCTCTTGCCCCGCGCGAGCTCATGCTCGCCAGGATCGCCGCCCTGATCGCTGTGGACGCGCCGCCTGCCTCCTACCTCGCCAACGCCGGGGCCGCCGGGGACAGCGGGGTCACCGCCGACGACGTCCAGGGAGTCATGATCGCGGTTGCCCCGGTGGTGGGCACGGCCCGGGTGGTCTCGGCAGGCGGGAAGATCCTCCGGGCGCTGGGTTTCGCGATTGAGGTGGCCGCCGAGTTGGCCGACGACGGCGATGCCGGGCAGTAGCAGCAACCAGGCCCAAAGGTCGAGGAAGCGATCGAGAACGCGGTGACCCGGGCGGAGAAGCAGACAGCCCAGGAGCTTGATGTGGATCCGAAGGATATCGGCAAGGCTCTGCAGCAAGCGGTCAAGGAGATGTAACCCCCGGCCGCCTGCCCCTGGCCGCCGCCGTGCGCCGCGCACGGCCTGCCAGTGCCGATCCGCGGCGCTTTGACCGGGGATTGCCTGGTCTGGGTGACGCCAGGGGTCTCATCCCGGCAGGTGAGGGGCCGGCGCAGGCACCTGAATTATCAGCGAGATGCCGGGCCGCGGCGTGGCAGATTGAGGTGGCGAGATGAAAACGGTGATCGTGGGGGGAGTTGCGGGCGGTGCCTCGACGGGTGCGCGGCTGCGGCGGCTCGACGAGTCAGCCGAGATCGTCGTGCTCGAGCGGGACCACTACGTCTCGTTCGCGAACTGCGGCCTGCCGTACCACATCGGCGGGGTGATCCCGGACCGGGACAGCCTGCTGCTGCAGACGCCCGAGAGCCTGGCCAGGAGCCTGGCGCTGGATGTGCGGACCGGACAGGACGTGATCCACATCGACCGCGGCGCCAAGGAAGTCGAGGTGCACGACCTCGCGCAGGAGCGGACCTACCGGGAGTCCTACGACAAGCTGGTGCTGTGCCCGGGGGCCGAGCCGGTCCGGCCGCCGATCCCGGGGGCGGATGACCCGCGGGTGGATGTGCTGCGCAACATCCCCGACATGGACCGGATCATCACCCAGCTCGACAAGGACGCCACCAGCGCGGTCATCGTCGGCGGCAGCTACATCGGGCTGGAGCTCGCCGAAGCGTTCCGGGACCGCGGGCTGGCGACCACCGTCATCGAGCGGACCGAACGGCTGATGCCGTGGCTGGACCCGGAGATGACCCGGATCCTGGACTACCACGTCGCCACCCACGAGGTGGACCTGCGGCTCGGCACCTCCGCCACCGCGGTCCGCCGGCGGGCAGACGACAGGCTCGTAGTCGATCTGTCCGACGGCACGTCAGTCGAGGCTGACGTCGTGGTGATGGCAGCCGGGGCGCGTCCCAACGTGGATCTTGCCCGGGACGCCGGCCTGGAGATCGGGCCGCGCGGCGGCATCGTGGTCGATGCGCAGATGCGCACCTCGGCACCCGACATCCTCGCCGCCGGGGACGCGGTGGAGACCGCTCACCTGCTGACCGGGGAGCCTGTGCTGTCGATGCTGGCCGGGCCGGCGAACCGGGAAGGCCGGATCGCCGCCGACACGATCGCCGGCCGCGAGGATGTCGGCGGCTACCGGGGTACCCAGGGCACGGCCGTGGTCAAGGTGTTCGACATGACCGCCGGGGGTACCGGCCTGACCGAGACCGAGCTGGACGCGGCCGGCCTGGACTACCGCAAGGTCTACACCCACCAGAACGGGCACGCCGCCTATTATCCGGGCACCGCGCCGCTGTTCCTGAAGGTGCTGTTCGACCCGGCCGGAGGCAAGCTGCTGGGCGCGCAGGTGCTCGGCTGGGACGGCGTGGACAAGCGCATCGACGTCCTGGCGGTCGCGCTGCGCGCCGGGCTGACGGTGTTCGACCTGGAGCACCTGGAGCTGGCCTACGCCCCGCCTTTCGGGGCGGCGAAGGACCCGGTCAACATGGCCGGCTTCCTGGGTTCGAACCTGCTGCGCGGCGACATTAACCTGTGGTACCCGGAGGACTACCCGGACTGCGCCGGGAAGGTGACGATCCTTGATGTGCGCACCCGGGAGGAGTACGGCGCCTGGCACATTCCGGGGGCGGTCCTCATCCCGTTCACCGAGCTGCGGCACCGGCTGGATGAGGTGCCCAGGGACAAGCCGGTGTACACCTACTGCCGGTCCGGTTTCCGCAGCTACATCGCCTACTGCGTGCTGAAGCACAACGGATGGCACGACGTGGCGTTCCTGGCGGGGGGGATGATGACCTACCACGGCTACCACAAGACGCCGCTGGCCGTGGGCCAGGGCGGCATGCCGATGGTGGCCCACGCGGAGGACGAGCTGGCCCAGCGCCCCGGCGCGCTCGAGCACATCTGACGCCACGAGCGGACCGGCGGCCTCCTCCGTGAATACTCCCAGGCCGCATGAGATAGCCAAGTTTCGTGCACCCGGAAGAGCTGGCGTTCGACCACCCGCTGCGTGGGTTGTGAGGTGGGGAGGCGACGGTCGGTGCGAAGGAGAATCGGCCGGATCTTCCGGTGCGAGGCCGGATATCGAGAGAGGCCAGCCTGAGCAGGGACTCTCGGCCTCTGGACGCAGGAAACCGCAACTGGCAGGCTAAATGCCATGTGCCCTGGGCAGGAGCCGCCCGGCAGCGCGCGGGCACCGGCCCGGCCGCTTCGTCAGCTAGTGTCGCAGGCCCGCCAGGGCGCCTCTGAACGGCAAGGCTCCGCCGCGGGCGACGGTGCGCGGCAGGGCGCGGGGCAGCTGATCCTGGTCGGCACGAAACTGCATCCGCCGGCCGTGCGCAAGGAGACGATTCCGCGCGGGCGCCTTCTGGAACGTCTTCGAAGCGGGTCGGACCGCAGGCTCACTCTCGTCGCCTGTCCGGCGGGCTTCGGGAAGACTACCCTGCTGGCGGCGTGGCGCGAGGCCGAGGCCGCACGGAAACCCGTCGCGTGGCTGACGCTGGACGAGGGCGACAACGACCCGGTGGTCCTCTGGTCGCATGCGATCGAGGCGCTGCGCCGGGCAAGCCCGGAAGTCGCCAGGCCGGCGCCGGCGGATACGGTCGTGGCGCCGGTCGTTGATGTGGTCCTGCCGCGCCTGGTCAACGAGCTGGACGGCCAGGGTGAGATCACCCTCATCCTGGATGACTTCCACCGGCTGTCGAGCGTCCCCGCCCGCGCCAGTGTCGGCTGGTTCGTCGATCATGCGCCGGCCGGGTTCCAGCTCGTGCTCGCGAGCAGGACTGAGCCAGTCCTGCCGGTGGCTGCGCTGCGCGCGCACGGTGAGCTGCTGGAGCTGCGCGCCGGCGATCTGCGGTTCACGTCCGGGGAGGCGGACGCCTTCCTGAACGGCCGCCTCGGGCTCGGCCTCACGCCCGAGGACGTCGAAGGCCTGGTGGGGAAGACGGAGGGATGGCCGGCCGGGCTCTACCTCGCGGCGCTGTCGCTGCAGCACGCTGCCGACCGCCACGCCTTGGTGCGCAGATTCGGCGGCTCGAACCGCCACGTGGTCGATTTCCTGGTGACCGAAGTGCTCCAGGCGCATGACCCGCCGGTGCAGGCGCTGATGCTCCGCACTTCGGTTCTCGAACGGCTGTCCGGCCCTCTGTGCGATGCCGTGCTGGAGCAGCAGGGCTCGGCCGCGGTGCTCGACGCGCTGTCGCGGACCAACCTCTTCCTCGTCCCGCTGGACGACGACGACGGGTGGTACCGCTTTCACCACCTGTTCGCTCAGCTGCTCCGGGTGGAGCTCGAGCGGCGCGAGCCCGGCCTGGCTCCGGCGCTGCACCGCCGCGCGTACGCCTGGCATCGTGATCACGGGACGGCCGGCGAGGCGATCCGCCACGCGATCGAGGCCGGTGCTTATGCCGAGGCTGCCGGGCTGATCCAAGGCCTATGGATCAGCTACGCCAACACGAGCCGGTACGACACCGTCCTGGCCTGGATCCGGCGGCTCCCCGAGGAGATACTGGGCGGCGACGTGCACCTGCTGCTGATTCAGGCGTGGGTGCTCTCGCTGTCCGCTCGGCGGGAGGAGGCGGCGCGGGCCATCGCGGCGGTCGAACGGCTGGGCGATCTGGGCGCGGGGCCGCTGCCGGACGGGTTCAGCTCGGCCGAGGCGAGCCTGACGATGCTGCGGGCCTGCTTCCCGTGGGGAGATATCGGCGCCCAGCTGGAAAATGGCCGCCGGGCGGCCGAGCTTGAGGGCTCCGGGTCGCCGTGGCGGCCATTGGCTTGCTGGGCGGTCGGAGTGGGCCTGTACTTCCGGGGTGAGCCGGACGAGGCCGACCGGTGGTTCGCGGAATCGGCGGCGCTGGCGCCCGCGAGCGCGCAGTGGCTGGCTGGCGAGGCGTCGCTGGCCTACCGATCGTGGATCGCCGGCGAGCGGGGCCAACTGAAGGAACAGCGTGCGCTGGCTGAGACGGCAGCCGAATTCGTGCGGGAGCACAGCACCGAGAAGCTCATCGGCGCGGCTCCGCTGGCGCTGGGAGTATCGCTCGCGGCGCGCGGCAGGCCCGAGGAGGCACTGCCGCTGACCGACCGCGGCGTCGCCCTCTCGCGGACCTTTGGCCAGCCCATCCAGCTGGCGAATGCGCTGCTCAGCCATGCGCCAGTGCTCCGGGCCCTAGGCGAGCACCAGCGCGCCGCGGACGCGATCGCCGAGGCGAGATCCATCCTCGGATCCTGCCCGGATCCGGGGATCCTGGCCGGGAGGCTGGCTGCCCTCGACCAGCCACCACAGATCCGCCGCGCCCGATCCGGAGATCAGGAGCTGACGCAGCGGGAGCTGCGGGTGCTCAGGCTGCTGCACGGCAATCTGCCCGAGCGGGATATCGGCCGCGAGCTGTATGTGGCCCACAACACGGTCCACAGCCACGTCAGGTCGATCTACCGCAAGCTCGGGGTCTCCTCACGGGCCGACGCCCTCGAACGCGGCCGCGATCTCGGCCTCCTCTAGCGGGCATCCAAGGGATAACGCACCAGGCGCCGCCGGCCGGGTCGGCCGGCGTCGCCGCCGGGCCTGCCCGCCGTGTTGCGTCTGTGACTGGTCGGCGCCCGGACGTGCGAGCCGGGTCTGGCCTGGCGGCAGCTTCCCCTAGGTGAATCCGGCCGGCAGGTGATGACGGGTCACCTGCCCGAGTGTGAGCCTGCGCAGTGATGGACAGCAACAGGGCGCAAGGCCGCAGGTACCGGCTTGTACTTCGCGGGGAGCTGGGCGATTCGTTCGGATTCCTGTTCGAAGGCATGCAGCTGCAGCGGCTTGCGGGCATGACGGTGCTGACCGGCCAGGTGACCGATCAGGCGCACCTGCTCGGGCTCATCGAGCAAATCCAGGACCTGGGCGTTGAGCTCGTATCCGTCAATCAGGACCAGGGAACGGACCGCGGTGCAGCGGATCCTGAGGCGGAACCCGGCTGATCATGACGGTCGCGGATCTGGCGATCATCGCCGCGCTGGTGTTCGCGTGGGGCACGCTGTCGGCGCGGCTGGAAAGCTTCGACATGACCGCGCCGATCGTGTTCACCGCCGCGGGCGTGCTGCTGACCCATGGCCTGCTGGCGCCGCTGGGGATCACACCCAGCCGGGAAGTGGTGAAGGTGCTGGCCGAGGTGACGCTGGCGCTGGTGCTGTTCTCGGACGCTTCCCGGGTCGGGCTGCATCAGCTGCGGGCGGACATGGGGCCGTGCCTGCGGCTGCTGGGCGTCGGGCTGCCGCTGACCATCGGCCTGGGCGCGCTGGTCGCGTTCACCCTGCCCGGGGGAACGACATCTGGCTCGCCCTGCTGGTCAGCGCGGCGCTCGCGCCGACCGATGCCGCCCTCGGCGCGGCCGTGATGGTCAACCAGGCGGTTCCAGCCAGGATCCGCCGGCTGCTCAACGTCGAGAGCGGGCTCAACGACGGGATCGCCACCCCGTTCGTGATGGTCGCCCTCGCCGGCGCGGCCACCGCCGAGCACGCCGCCAGCACCGGGCCCGGGTCGGCGGTGGCCGAACTGGCGCTCGGCCTGCTGGTCGGGGCCACGGTCGGCGGTGGCGGCGGCTGGCTGGTCAAGGTGGGCCGTGGCCGCGGCTGGGTGGCTGAGGGGTTCGCCGGCGCCGCGGTGCTGGGCCTGGCGCTGTGCTGCTACGCCACCTCCGTGGCGCTGCACGGCAACGGGTTCATCGCCGCATTCACCGGCGGCCTGGCTTTCGCTGCTGCAGGCGGCCCGGCGGCGAAGCTGGTCCCTTCGTGGAAGAGACCGGCACCATGCTGTCGCTGCTGGTCTGGCTGATGTTCGGGGTGATCGCGGTGGTGCCGGCCCTGCAAAGCCTGACCTGGCAGACGGTGCTGTATGCGGTGCTCAGCCTGACGGTGATCCGGATGCTGCCGGTGGCGGTCGCGCTGGCGGGGGCAGGGCTCGGCCGGCCCGCCGTGCTGTTTGTGGGCTGGTTCGGCCCGCGCGGCCTGGCGTCGGTGGTCTTCGGGCTACTCGCGCTGGAGGACGTGACCGGGTCCGTGGCGAAACCCGCGGTCACCGTGATCGCCTTCACCGTGCTGCTCAGCGTGCTCGCCCACGGGCTGAGTGCCTGGCCCGCTGGCCAGGCGCTATGGTCCCCGGCTCACCCCGCCGCCAGGGGCCGCTGGCCCGGCCGGGCTGGCCGAGATACCCGAACGGCGCCTCATCCGCCGCTTGCCGGCCGGCGGCCCGCCCGCGATACCAGAGGGCTGCTGATGATCACAGATCAGGCGCTGATCGGGTGACCGGGACGGGCGATGGAGGAGTGATCAAACCCAGCGCCTCGACTGCTTGCACAGCCGGGGGTCGGTGGGAATCGGCTCGATGCTGGGTGGCTGTGCGCGGGAACAAGTGGTCCTGGTGCGGGCGTGGTGGCTCGGCATGGTGTGCCGCCAGGACGGTAACGTCCATCCTGGGCTGGGGGAGCCGGGCAATGGGGCTGGGCGGCGTGCTGCCCGTCACCGCGCTGCCTGGGCCCGGCGCTCGGCTGGCGTCGCGGCCGGTGCCTGGCCGGCGGGGGCCGGGATGGGCCGCCTGCTGCTGGCCAGGTTGCGGCGCAGGACCCGCAGCATACGGTCCGGGCGAAGCAGCCCTTCCGGGCGGTCCTTCAGGCCGATGACCCGGACCAGCGATGCGGCCAGCGCCTGGTCGTGGGCGGCGGCGGCGTGCAGCTGGGGCATGTAGGCGTTGACGAGGCGCACCTTGGCCGAGCGTTTGCCGGGTACCTGAGGGAACGCCAGGTCGGCGCCGACCGCGATGTCCCAGGCCACGTCGATCGCCGCGGTGATGGCGCGGAAGTGGCGGCGGGCGTCGGGCACCGCCTGGCGGGCCAGCAGCCCGCGCAAGGTCATGGCCTGGGCCGCGGCCACGGTCATGCCCTGCCCGTAGACCGGGTTAAACGAGCAGACGGCGTCGCCGATGACCAGCAGGCCGGCCGGGAAGGCGGCGAGCCGTTCGTACCGGTGGCGCACGCTGGCCGGGAACCGGACGGCACCGGGTCATCCAGCGGCTCGGCGCCGGCGATGGCCGCGGCGATGTCGGCCGACGGCAGCCCAGCCACGAATTCATCGAACCGTGGCGGGTCGGTGGGCCGGTAGTCACCGCAGATGCCGGCCAGCTTGATCGCCGTAACCGAGCAGATCCCGGAGGCACCATGTTCACCAAGATGTCGCCATCGACAGCAGCGCGAGCGCCCGGCATGCACGCGACAGGCGCTCGCGGGTTCTGAGGTGGTCCACGGGCACGCGTCCGGTCACGCCCCGGCCACCGCTCCAGCGTCTGCGGACGGCGGGGCGCTGCGGCAGCCGCCGCTGATCCCCGGATGGGAGCGCAAATGGGAGCCCGGTCTGCTCGCGGTGGCTTCCTAATGCTCGGCTGTGCTCGGTCCTGCTGCCACTGACCTGCGCCGACGAGCGTAAGCGCAGGTGGGGGAGTGGCGGTGACTGGCCTTACAAGCGAGGGGTCGGTGGGTTCGAACCCGCTTGCGCCCACCCGTCCCGTCCCGACCCGTTGTCCGAGAGTGCGTTCGAGTGGCGAGAGCCAGAGGCGGGTGATCGCGTTAGCAAGGTCGCCGGCCCATAGGCAGGCACGGCGCGGTTCATAGCAGTTCGCGCAGCTGGCTGGCGGTCAGGCCAACGGAACGGCAGATAGAGGCGAGCGTTCCGGCCGGCAACGGCCGGTTGCCGTGAACCGGAACGCTGACGTGGTGACCGTCAGGGTGACGCATGACGTGATGGCTGCCGCTGACGCGCTCGATCGCCCAGCCGTCCTTGGCTAATGCCTTGACGATCTCCTTACCCGAGAGCCGGATCGGCATCAGGCGGCGTCACCGATGGTGACCGCGATTTCCCGGGTCAGCTCGTCGGGGATCGGACCATCACCGAGCACCGCCCGGACGCCCTCACTGAGATTGTCGAGGGCTTCGTCGAGGGTGTCGCCCACACCGTAGGCGCTGATATGTTCCGGCAGGCCGACCGCGCGGACACCCCAAGGGGTGGCATCCGGCGCGGAGTCTGGATGCGGATGGCTGGGGTCGTCCAGGATCTCGTAGCGCACGTGGATGGTCGTCATCGGCTTGGCCCTCCTCTCGCGTCTCATGATGCCAAACCGCCGCGGGTCGCGCGACGCGAGCTGGGGCGGGGTTGCGTGGCTGTATACGCGGCGGCCCTGTTGCTTCCCGCCCATGGTTGCTGCGCGGCCAATAGGCGGAGAACAACGAGCGTTAGCGGACATTCACACAGGTCAGCGCGTGATCGCTAGTGGTGTAAGAGACCACCAGCGCCGCAGGTGACTGCGGCGGCTAGGTAAACCCCACCCGGAGCAAGGTCAAGAGGGTTGCGCGTTCTCCGGGGCGCGGGGCCTGCGCGAGCGTTCGAGGGCGGCCCGCCCGATGCTCGCGGGTAGACCGCACGAGGCTGCCGGCAACGGCAGTCCCAGATGGATGGCCGCCGGCCCGCGCAAGCGGGTGCACAGAACCCGGCCTACAGGCCGGCTCGTCCGCCGCCCGACCAGCGTGAACGCCGCCGCTGTTTGGCGGCCCGCGTGCTGGCCGCGAGGCCGGCCTGGCGGGGGAGTGGCGCCGCCGGGTTGTGCGGGCTCGGGCGTGCCGCGGCAGTTGCCCGGCCTCGAACGCCGTCTCGGCGGCCAGGGCCAGCCGCCGCCCTCGCACGTCGGCAGACAGCCCGCCCGCTCGGCGGGCGAGGAGATCCTGGAGGTCCCGGCGTACCGAGCTGGTGTCGGAGAGCGGCCGGTGCCTCCGAGCGGCGAAGACGATGCGGGCTGCCGCGCGTCGATAACGGGCCGTCAGCGCGCCCAGCGCGCCAAGCGCGAACCCGCCCACAGCGAGAACGGCAGCCACGTCGCGGCCTGCAACCCCCGGGTTCCGGCTGCGGGGCTCGTCAGACGCCACTGGCGGCGGCGGTAGCAGGCCGGGGCATCGGATGAATACCGGCGCCGCGCAATCACTGCTGCCCGAGTCGGCCACCCAGGCTGTCTGCGTCATCATCGCCTGGCTGGTGGGCTGGACGATCCTCGGCGCATGGCGAATGATGACCAGGGACACCTGAGGAACACGGCGCTCATCGACGCCGCCGCAGCGTGAGCCCCGCCATGTGAATCTTAGGCAGGCCGGACATAGCTGACACGGATCGTCTGGCCTGGCTGATGGTCGCGGGAGCAAGTGCTGAGGTCACTCGGGCGCGACTGGGCGACGTTCCCGGTCAGCTTGGCCACGCCCCCGCCCGGCGAATGGATCATGGCAACCCCGGTCGGCGGACCTCACTACTTCATCCGCCGCTCCTGGCGCGATCTCGCCGAGGGCGAGCTGCCGACCGGACATTCCTGGACCGGGCAGCACCTGGCACCCGATCTTCAGCCAGGCGCTGTACATCGGCACCGTATCTCCTCTTTCGGCCGGGCGGGAGATCGTCCTGCTTACAGGAGGTCGCGCAATTGGCTGACGGTACGGCCTACCTCTCGGCAAATGGAGGCAAGCGTCCCGGCAGGAAGCGCCCGGTTGCCGTGCACGGGGACCCTTACACGGCGGCCGTCGGCGTGGCGCATGACGTGATGGCTGCCGCTGACCCATTGAATCTCCCAGCCGTCCTTGGCTAATGCCCTCACGATCTCCTTGCCTGACAGCCGGATCGGCATCAGGCAGCGTCACCGATAGTGACCGCAATCTCCCTGGTCAGCTCGTCGGGTATCGGCTCGTCAGTAAGCGCGGCCCGGACACCTTCGCTTAGATCGTCGAGGGCTTCGTCGAGGGTGTCGCCGACGCCATAGACGCTCATGTTTGCGGGTAGCCCGACCGCGCGGACTCCCCATGGGCAGGCATCCGGCGCGGAGTCTGGATGCGGGCTGCTGGGATCGTCCAGGATTTCGTACCTCACGTGGATGATGGTCATCGGCACGCACCTCCCTTCGCATCCAATGATGCCAAACCAGCATCTGGTCGCGCAGCGGGCCAGCAAGGCGTAGTGATCGTAAGCGCAGCAGGCGATCGGACCCCTCTCGCTGGGCGTGCCGGGACCTGCGGTCGAGCCTGCCGTTGGCCCACTCCGCCTCGGTCACCATCGCGCACTCTGCATCGGTCAGCGTCGTGCCGTTCCTCGCACGGCTTGCCGTCCCCTGTCGAACCGGGGGTGCCTCCTCCACCTCGGGCATTGACGTCGTTCGCGTACCCTTGCGGATCCCGGCACCGCCGCCGTAATACCCCTTCAGCGGCGCCTCCCCGCCCTTCTTGGGCGACGTAGCGGCAGCCGCAGTCGAGGGCTGGTTGGCCGCAGGCGGCGGGGCCTTAACCGGGACAGTAGGCCCGGGACTGGGCTGGGGTGGCTCCGCGGCCGCTTCGGGTTCGAAAGTGGGGGCACCGACCGTCCGGAACCTGAGGTTTTGGGGTTGGTCTGCTCGTCAGGTGGCAGAAGCTTGACCGGGACCGTGGCCTTGCGCGCAGGGGCGCCAGCCACCTTGATGTTGACGTGCAGGATATAGACCTCGGCGAGAATCTGGGCCGCCTGTGCCGGGTCGCTGGCGATGGCGCGCAGCAGGCCTGCGACGTCGCCGTCGCAGCCGATGATGAGCCCGGCAGCGAACAGCCCGATCTCGTTCACGGCAATGGCGTTCGCGTAGTAGAAGGCATTGGCGCTCGCCGCGCCTGCACCGGCGGCCTCGATGCTGGCGATGACGACCGGGATCACGGCCTCAGCCGCCATCGCGACCACGACGATCGCAGCCGCGGCCCCGGCTACAAGGAACACTCCGAGCAGGATCTTCTCGCCGGTCGGCAGCGGCTCGGACGGCGGGTTGCGGCACTCTTCGTCGGGGTAACGTCGGGCCCTGCGTATGGGCGGTGCTGGCGGCACTCCGCGTTGTACCGGCGGATGTCCTCGACGCTGGGCACGCCTCCGTCGCGCGAGGACGCGCACCCGCCGATACGGATCACGCAAGCTACCTGCAGCAGCCGACCCGGGTCCGCCGACGGCCCGGCGTCTTGCGTGTCACGGTGTATCGGCCGAGGCGCGAGGCCCGGCGCCTTGCGCTGCTGGATGACGTGGGTTAGCTCGTGCGCGAGGAGAGTGCGCCCCTTGCTCGTGCTTGGGGCGTAGGCGCTGGCTGCGAAACAACCATGGCCGAAAGGCATCTGCTGCCTAGCGACGTCAACCTCCCCGCGCACCGTTTCCCCGAGCCGACCGAACTGACCGCCTACTTCGTCAGCTGGTACTGGCCGTAGGCCAGCACATCCTGGGTGTGATTAACCCGGCCGGCGCGATCCATGCTCACGACGCTGGTCTTCGGACGGTGCTTCCTTCGCATAGCGCAGCCCTCCGGTATTCGGTGCGCCTTGCGTGGTCGGAGCGAACCACCGGCCTGCTTGATACGGCCGCGATAGAACCATCGGGAAAAGCAGCGCGCCCGCGGCCGCTGCCCTCGGCAGTTCGCCACAACGGAACGCTGGCCAGCGCGCCTCATACCGGTGCGGTGGGCGATTATCCCGAACGGCTGCGCATATCGTCGCGCTCACGTCGCTGCGACCGGGCATATGCGCGGGGGAGTACGCGCGCCCGCATTGGGTCGGCTTCGCCCTTTGCCCGTTACGCCTGGCAGCGGATTTCGCCGTGCAGGATGGAAAACCAGCCGTCGTCGGCAGCCGCCCACTCGCGCCATCCGGCCGAGATACGGTGCAGGTCCGCCTTCGTTGCCAGCCGGGATGCCAGCAGTTGCTGTGCAAGGTCCGAGTGCACGATGCGGTCGGCCCACATGCCGCCCCACCAGGCGCGTTCGTCGGGTGCGGCGTAGCACCACGTGCTCGAGGTTGCGGTGATCATGGTGAATCCGGCCCGCTGGGCCCAGGACAGCAGCCGGCGTCCGGCGTTAGGTTCGCCGCCGTTTGCCCGCGCCGCGCGCAGATACAGCGCCAGCCAGTCGTCAAGCGCGGGGATGGCGGGAAACCAGGCGAACGCGGCGTAGTCACTGTCGCGCGCGGCGACGAGTCCCCCGGGTTTGCAGACCCGGCGCATCTCGCGCAGTGCCCGCACTGGATCGCCGACGTGTTGCAGCACCTGATGGGCATGCACGACGTCGAATCTGTCGTTGGCGAGGTCCAAGTCATGCACATCGGCGACGGCGAACGCGACGTTCGCCTGGCCGCGCGCGCTGACCTCGGCGCGGGCCAGGTCCAACGCATCGGCCGTGTATTCCAGCGCCGTCACCTGGCCGGGCGCGACCAGGGCTGCGAGGTCGGCGGTGATGGTGCCCGGCCCGCAGCCGACATCGAGCAGTGCCATGCCAGGCTCAAGATGCGGGAGCAGGTAAGAAGCGGAGTTGGCCGCCGTGCGCCAACGGTGGGACCGCAGCACAGACTCGTGATGGCCGTGCGTGTAGCTAGCGCTGGCTCGCACTGGGCTCCCCGTGTGGGCATCCATGTGGGTATCGGTGACACTGCCGCCACCACGGTACCTTGTTGTCTCGCAACATGGTATCTGAAATCTTATATACCGAGACACACGTAATGAGCTCAGGTGCGCGGCGCCGCGGTGGTGATTGAGTTCCGACGACCGTTTCCTACAGGCACGCGCCACCCTGGTGATCGGCGCGTCGGCGGGAGAATCCGGCCATTCATTGCCATACTTCCGGCATGGATCCGAATATCCCTCACGGCGATTGGCGGCAAGTCGGCCGCGAGTCCTACTGGCGGCGGCGGATTTTCGTCTTGGCGGGTGGGCTTGGCATCCTCGGCCTATTGGCGTGGGCCTGCTCAGCGGCGGGGAGTGTTCCGAGTACGCCCGGGCAGGCGGCGGCCATGACGACCTCGTCCGCTGCTCAGCAGGCGCCGGCCGCGATGACCTCGGCCGCCGCCCAGCGGGCGGTGCCCAGCGCTACGCCGACGGCGGCACGCACGGGGCCTGTTGAAGCGCAGCCGGCTCCCAGTGAACGCGCGACCGCGAGAGCGCATATACCGCATCGGCCTGGCAGCCCTTGCGCTCCTGGCGACGTGGTCATCAGCCTCCTTGAGAGCCAGCAGTCCTACCCGCAGCCGGCCGACCCGCGATTCACGATTTACGTGGTCAACGCGGGAGGAAGCACGTGTACCTTCGATGCCGGCCCTCGGTCGCTACGGCTGGAGGTCAAGTCCGGGCCGGTGCATGAATGGAGCCCCGCGGACTGCGCGCATGGATCCACTTCGGACATGGTCCGGCTACGGCGCGGCGTGCCCGTGGTGAAGCATCTTTCATGGAATCGCGAACGTTCCGATCCAGGCTGCCCGTCGCCGCGGGCGAGCGCACTGCCGGGGACCTATACCGCCACTGCCACCGATGGGGCCCTGTCCAGCCAGACAGAGGTGTTCTTGCTCCGCTAGTGGTCTGTGAGCCTCGATGGGTCCTGGCGGGCCGGCCGCGGTGGATGAGACTGGGGTGCGTGTTGCCTGCCGACGTCGGTAACCCCTGGCCCTGGCCCGGTTGAGGCCGTCTGTGAGACTGACGCGGGGTCTTGCCTTTCGGGTGTTCCCCGGTTGCCGCTTGGAGCGCGCGTATCAGTGTCTTTTGACCTCGTGCGGGACTCGCGCGCAGTGCGCGCAGTGCTGGCGGGCATCAGGCGCATACATCCAGTCTCATTCACCGCGACCGCCTCGTAAGGCCCATGGGAATCTTACAGGCCGCTAGACTTGTACGTTTAACACCAGGATCCCAAGGTGTCGTCAGCAGCGCGGCGCGGGCGCGCTGTAGGTGGTCCTGCCCGGCGTGGCGACGAACTCGTCGGAGACCCAGTGGCCGTCTTGAAGCTTGTCCCACACGGAGCTTGTGCCGGCCGGCGATGCCGCCTTCTGGCAGACCACCCAGGCGAGGGCACCATCAGGCAGCTGGCCGGCTGCCGGGTGCCGCGTACCCGGCCCGGTTCGTTCGAAGAGCCCGGCGGAGGTAGTCACCTGGTAGGGGTATTCGCATGACGGCAGGGGAGCGGTGTAGCTGGTGTTGGAGGCAGTGCTGACGTAGTAGTCGGAGACGTACGCGCCGTCGGCTAGCTTGTCCCACACGCTCGTTGTGGCGACCGAAGAGCCGGGTGCCTGGCAGATGGCAGGCACCGTGGACCCGGCTGGGTAGGTCCTGGCGATGGGGTACGAGGTAGACGGCCCCGTGCGTGCGTTGATCCCGGCCGTCACCGGGTAGCCGTAGGCGACGGTAGCGACGGGCGCGTCGAGGTTGTCGCTGTCGATGTCGATCGTGACGGCGCCGTGCGTTTCATTGTGGGGCCCACGGTACTGCTTGGCCCGCTGGTGAACCCCCCACCTGCTGTCCGGGATGCCCGCCCATCCGGTCAACGACGAGTTCCCGTCCCAGCGGGCTACCCATAGCGCATCCGGACGCGCGTAGGACGCCGAAGTGTAGACGCTGAACAGGTCCGGCGCGCCGGAGCCGAGGTTGACGTAGACCCCCCGCCAGGTAACCAAGCCGGTGCAGCTCATAGGTCCACCCGGACACGAACCTGAGGACGGTGACCCGGCAGGTCGCATCTGTCGTCGAGTAGTTCTCGATGTCGTCGTACAGCGCGCTGCCGCTACGCATGCCCAGCGCCTTGGCGTTCGCCGCCGCGTCGTCGGCCGCGGCCGTGCCCTGGCTCGCCGCCCCAGACGCTGCGATCTTCTGAGCGGCGCGCTTGACTGCCCGGGCCCGCAGCGCCCTGCTTCGCCCATTCCAGCTGACGCAAGGTGCCTGCAGGCCCACGTACACCGGGAGCAGCCGCCATCTCCTCTTCGACACCTCGGTGACCCAGTTCGCCGTTAGCTGCGGCTGGCTGCAGGCGAGGTTGACGCCGCCGGCTGCGAAGTCCCGTATGTTTCGGCCAGATCTTCCTGGACCCGGTTCCGGCGCAGATAAGTCAAGGTGACCACGACCGATGCGGGCAAGAAGATCAAAGGCCGCAAAAGGCACATCGCCACCGACACCCTCGGCCTGCTGCTGGCGGTGCTGGTCACCGCCGCATCCGTGCAGGACAACGCCGGCGGGCAAGCGCTGATCGGCGCCCTGGCCACCGCCCACCCGGCCGTGGCCCGGGCATGGGTGGACGCCGGGTACAAGCGCGCGGCCGCCGACGAACGCGCCCGCCACGGCATCGACGTGCGGGTCTACACCAAGCAGCCCGGCCTGAAGGGATTCCACGCCACGCCCCGGTGGCCGGTTGAGCGTACCTTCGGGTGGTTAATGCCCCATCGCCGGCTTGCCCGGGATTACGAGACCCTCCCAGATCGCTCCATCACCATGATCCACTGGTCCATGATCGACAACATGAGCAGGCGGCTGACCGGCGAATCCACCTCAACCTGGCGAACCGAAACCGCCATACCGGACGAACCAACCGCAGCCTAGACGAGACGCCCTCTAACACGCTGACCCAGGTCGCGGCCCTTCTGTTCCGTGGCCATCGCACGGCGGCGCCGACGGTCCATGCCACGCCCTGAGATGCCGCTGGCGTGAGGGTGACCTGCGGGCTGGTTGCCGCGGACGGCCTACCCGCTGGGCGCAAGAGTCGCCGGGTGCGATCGAGGGTTACGTTGGAGGGGGCGCCGGGGTCGCGACACCAGGAGGTTGTCATGCGTGTGGCCAGCAGTACCGTCGACGACGTCGTGCACAAGAGCGCCGCCCGCTACCCCGGGCGTCCTGCGTTAACGTTCGAGGACCGCGGCTGGACCTACCGTGACCTAGACGAGGCCATATCGCGGGTCGCGGCGCGGCTGCTGGCGGCCGGGTGCCGCAAGGGTGACCGGATCGCGGCCTTCGGCCGGAATTCCGACGCCTACCTGCTGCTTTACCTTGGCTGCGCGCGGGCCGGGCTCGTGCACGTTCCGATCAACTACAACCTGACCCGGGAAGAACTGGCCTACCTTGTCACGCAATCCAGGAGCACGCTGCTCGCGTACGACCCCGCGTTCGCGGACGTCGTCACCGCAGCGCATGATCTGATCGGTGATATCCGGCTCGTCACGCTCCGCGACGGGGACACCGGCAGCGACGTGCTGGCCTGGTCAACGGCGGGACCCGTCCCCGAGATCGATGCCGGCGTATCCGGCGACGACCTGGTCCAGTTGCTCTACACGTCCGGCACGACCGCGGCGCCGAAGGGCTCGATGATGACGCACCGGGCGCTTATCGCGGAGTACGTCTCGTCGATCGTCGCCCTGGATTTCGCCGAGCATGACACGCCACTGCATGCCCTGCCGCTGTACCACTCGGCGCAGATGCACGTGTTCCTGCTTCCGTACTTGATGCTCGGCGCGCGCAACATCCTCGTGACCGCACCGGATCCCGCCGATGTGCTGCGCCGGATCGAGGAACAAGGAATCGACAGCTTCTTCGCCCCGCCCACGGTCTGGATCGCGCTCGCCAATCACCCGGAATTTGGCTCCAGGGACCTCACCGCATTGAAAAAGGCGTACTACGGCGCCTCGATCATGCCGAGGGCGGTGCTGCAGAAGCTGAGGGCGGCGCTCCCCACGATCGGCTTTTACAACTGCTTCGGCCAATCGGAGATCGGTCCCCTGGCCACGGTGCTGCGGCCCGAGGAGCACGACGCGAGGCTCGAATCCGCTGGCCGTCCGGTCCTGTTCGTGGAGATGCGGGTCGTCGATGACGAGATGAACGACGTGCCGGCCGGTGAGCTCGGTGAGGTGATCTACCGCTCACCTCAGCTGTGCACCGGTTACTGGGATAAGCCGGACGAGACGGCGGAGGCATTCGCCGGCGGCTGGTTTCACTCGGGTGACCTGGTACGACGCGACGCGGAGGGATACATCTTCGTCGTCGACCGCAAGAAGGACGTCATCAACACGGGCGGCGTCATCGTCGCCTCCAGCGAGGTCGAGAACGCGCTGTATACCCACACGGCGGTGCAGGAAGTGGCCGTCGTCGGCACGCCGGACGAGCGGTGGATCGAGGCTGTGACCGCGATCGTTGTGGCGCGCGTCGACGTCACGGAGAAGGAGCTGATCGATCACGTGCGCGGTCACCTGGCCCCGTTCAAGGTCCCCAAACGGGTGCATTTCGCCGACGCGCTCCCGCACAACGCCTCAGGCAAAGTGCTGAAGCGGGAGCTACGTGACCGGTTCAGCGATTGACCGATACCCCCTGCGACCATTGTGCCATGGGGATCTCACCCGATGATCTTGCCTACTTCGTTGACCGGGCGGTCGACGGCATGACCGAGATCGTCCAGGATCTTGGTGACGAGCTTGCGTGCGCTCGGCCGGACCTTCCCGGCGCCAACTCGCCCTACGCGATCCTGACTCACTGCCTCGGTGTCATGAGCTACTGGGGCGGGCACGTCGTGGCGGCCCGCGCCGTGGACCGCGACCGCGACGCCGAGTTCCGCGCCACCGGCACGGTGGACAGCTTCGTCCATGCCTGCGAGGCGGCAAAGCGCCAATTCGCCGCCGACCTGGCGGCGGCGCACCCCGCCGAGCCGCTGCGGCATGCGCCGCTGGCCAGCACCTCGCGCGGCCGGCAACTGGAGAACCAGGGAAGCGCGCTGCTGCACATCCTGCAGGACGTCGCGCAGCATCACGGGCAGGCCGAGCTGACCCGTGACCTGCTGCTGTCCGCCTCGCAGCCCGGCACCGCAAATGACATCGAGAATGATCCTGACCCGTGAATCGGCGGATTCTCATCCAGTAGTGAGCGGGCCGCTACAGTGAGTCTGCCGGGGGGATCCCGGGGGTCCCTCCGGGGCAAATACTGTCTTAACGGCTGCGCGGGCCGCGACCTTCAGCGACGGGGAACCGGCAGCCAGGAGCAAACAAGTCCAGGGAGCAAGCAAGTACTGTCAATCAGGTATGGATCGACTCAATGGGGTACGGACCGCCGAGCGAGTGTTCTGTTTCCTGCGCGAGGAAGGATCTCCTTGATGACTGAAGTCCCGGCCATGGATGAGCTCCTCGGGGGTGCACCGAAGAACTGGGGCAAGTGGGGGGATGAGGATGAGGTTGGCGCGCTGAACTACCTCACCGCGGAGGAGGTCTTCCGCGGGGTGCGCCATATCAAGTCCGGCAACGTGTTCACGCTGCAGCGGCTGATCGGTGACCCCAAGGGTGACCCGGTTGGACGAATCCTCATGGGATGGTGACGGCGCACCGCAGTTTCCCGGTGGCCTGCACTACGCGGACGACAAGATCAGCGCATTCCTCCAGGGCTCGACGCAGTACGACGCGCTCGGCCACGTCTGGTACGGCGGTCAGCTGTGGAATGGTTACGACGCGCGCACCACGGTCGGCGGGCTGGCCAAGGCCAGCATGGCCCCGATCGCGGAGCGAGGTGTTGTCGGCCGCGGCATCCTGCTCGACATGGCCCGCTTCCGTGGCAAGGAGAACCTCGGCAAGACGTTCACCCACGAGGACCTGATGGCATGTGCCGAGGCCCAGGGCGCAAAGATCGAAAAGTGCGACATCCTGGTCATCCGGACGAACTTCCTCAAGCTCTTCTTCGACCAGGGCGAGGAGTTCTACACCGGCTTCTGCGAGCCCGGCCTGGCCTACAGCCCCGAACTCGTGCGGTAGTTCCAGGACATGGAGATCCCTAATCTCGTCACGGACACCATCGCGAACGAGGTGACGACCGACCCGAACAATGGCACGGCCCTCCCGTTGCACTGCGCGCTGATGCGCAATCTCGGAGTAACGCTGACCGAGATCTGCGACCTGGAGAAGCTGGCCTCGCACTGCGCCGAGGACGGGCAGTACACGTTCCTCTACGCGGCGGCTCCGTTGAAGGTGAACGAGGAGAGCGGCTCGCCTGTCAACCCCCTGGCGATCAAATGACGACCTATACCGAGCGGCCCTGGACGAAGCTCTACCGGGAAGGATGCCCGGCTGACATCACGCCGGACTACCCGACCATGCTCGATCTGTTCAACGCGTCGCTGGCGCGGGAACCCGGCGCCGTTGCGATCAATTACTTCGACGGCGTGTGCTCACCATGGCCGACCTGGATGCGCGTTCCGGCTCGCTCGCGGCGGCCCTGATCGACAACGGGTTCGCCGCGGGGGACAGGCTCGGCGTCTATATGCAGAACAACCCGGCGTTTGTCATTTCGCTGCTCGCCGCGTGGAAGGCCGGCGGCGCGGCGGTGGCCATCAACCCGATGAACAAGCGCCGCGAGCTCACCTACCTGCTCGCCGACTCAGGTGCCAGTGCGCTGCTGTGCCTGGACGACTTGTACGAGTCGGTAGCCAAGGAGGTCATCGCGGCCGGTGACACCGCGGTCAGGACTGTGATCACCTGCTCGCCGCTCGACGAGCAGTCACGCAACGACGAGCGGCTGTTCGCCGGTGTGCAGCGGCTGCGTCCGGCGGGGACGCTGGACCTCGAGGAGATCCTCAGCCAGTACGCGGGCCGTAGGCCGGCGCCGGCCGAACCGGCTTCCGGCGACCTCGCCGTGCTGTGCTATACCTCTGGCACCACCGGCGTGCCGAAGGGCGCGATGTGTACCCACGGCAACATGGCGTTCAACTCCCAGACGTACCGGGACTGGATGGGCTTCACTGCCGGGGATTCCGTGCTCGGGGTGGCGCCGCTGTTCCACATCACCGGCCTGATCGGCCACATGGGGATCGCGTTGCTCGCGCCCTGCCCGCTGGTGATCAACCACCGGTTCGAACCGGGTGTCGTAATGGACGCGATCCGTGAGCACAGGCCCACCTTCACCGTCGGTTCGATCACGGTGTTCATCAGCCTCTCGGGGCTTGCCGGGGTGACCAAGGAGGACTGGTCGTCGTTCCGGATGATCTACTCGGGAGGTGCGCCGATCGCGCCCGCGGTCACCGACCAGTTCATGGCGAAGACCGGCCTCTGAGACGAACTCGCCTTCGCACGGCGTGCCGCTGGGCAAGAAGGCGCCGGTGGACCCGAACTCGGGGGCGCTGTCTGTGGGTGTGCCGGTGTTCAACACCGTGGTCCGGATCCTCGACGAGGCAGGCAAGGAAGCTCCCGTCGGCGAGATTGGCGAGTTCGCCACCTCGGGTCCGCAGGTTGTGCCGGGCCACTGGAACAAGCCGGAGGCGACCGCGGAGAGCCTGCCAGGCGGTGAGCTGCGCACTGGTGACGTGGGGTTCATGGACGAGGCCGGCTGGTTCTTCCTGGTGGACCGCAAGAAGGACATGATCAACGCGGCCGGTTACAAGGTGTGGCCACGTGAGGTAGAGGACGTGCTCTACGGCCACCCGGCGGTCCGTGAGGCAGCAGTGATCGGCGTCCCGGATGAATACCGCGGCGAGACAGTTCACGCCTACGTCTCACTCAAACCCGGTGCGACCGTCACCGAGGAAGAGCTGATCGACTTCTGTAAGCGGCAGATGGCGGCGTACAAGTACCCGGGTTGGATCAAGATCCTCGATGAGCTGCCGAAGACCACGAGCGGGAAGATCCTCCGGCGCGAGTTGCGTGCTCTGATCTCGTGAGCATCATCGCCTGGTGCGGATAGACCGGCCGCGTCGCTCGATCAGGCTGCGGAGGCTCAGGTAGCGGGTCTTGCCCGGCGCCTGTCCTGCCGATCTGTCCGGTACTCCTGCGGCATGTCCTGCCGATCTGTGCGGGACTCCTGCGGCATGTCCTGCCGATCTGTGCGGGACTCCTGCGGCATGTCCTGCCGATCTGTGCGGGACTCCTGCGGCATGTCCTGCCGATCTGTGCGGGACTCCTTGCCGCATGCATCTCCGGCACCATAGGTTACGTGCTCATCAGAGTGCGATGGGATCCCACGCCGCGGAAGCAGGCGGCCCGCAAAAGCGTTAGGCCCCTGGTGGGCTTCCCGAACATCCTTGTTATGTAATCCCGCGCCCTGCCATGGAGACCGTCACGTTGACAACCTCGCTCGCTGAGCTGCGGGCACGCCTGCCCGGGCTGATGCCCCGCGATCAGCACCGGCTGGGCCGGCGCGCCGAGAGAGCCGCTGCGCTGCGTGACACCGGGGCGCGCGAGGATGCGCTGCGCCGGGTCCTCGCTGAGCTGCAGGCGGCAGCCGACCGCCTCGAGGCGCGCAGGCTTGCCGTGCCACCGGTCTCCTATCTACCCGACCTCCCGGTCAGCCAGCGGAAGGACGAGATCGCCGCGGCCATCCGCGAAAACCAGGTGGTGATCATCGCGGGTGAGACCGGTTCTGGCAAGACGACGCAGCTGCCGAAGATCTGCCTTGAGCTCGGCCGCGGTGTGACGGGCCAGATTGGCCACACCCAGCCCAGGCGGATCGCGGCCCGCACCGTGGCGGAGCGGATCGCACAGGAACTCCGGACCGAGATTGGCGCCGCGGTCGGCTACAAGGTGCGTTTCTCCGACACCTCGAGCGACAGCACGCTGGTCAAGGTGATGACCGACGGCATCTTGCTGACCGAGATGCAGCGCGACAGGCGGCTGCTGCGCTATGACACCCTCATCATCGATGAGGCGCACGAGCGTAGCCTGAACGTCGACTTCATCCTCGGGTACCTGCGGCGCCTGTTGCCGAGCCGCCCTGACCTCAAGGTCATCATCACGTCTGCCACGATCGATCCGGAGCGCTTCAGCAAGCATTTTGCGGTAAGCGAATCGGGCAAGCACAGCGCCGTAGGCGAATCGGGCGAGCACAGTGCCGCAAGCGAATCGGGCAAGCACAGCGCCGTAGGTGAATCGGGCGAGCGCGGTGCCGCAAGCGAATCGGGCAAGCCCGGCGCCGTAGGCGAATCGGGCGTGCACGGCACTGTAAGCGAATCGGGCAAGCCCGGCGCCGGTGCACCGGTGATTGAGGTGTCGGGGCGCACGTACCCGGTCGAGGTGCGCTACCGGCCTCTCGCCGGCACCGGCGATCCCGATGACGAACCAAGGGACCAGGTGCAGGGCATCTGCGACGCCGTGGATGAACTCCGCGCGGAAGGGCCAGGCGACGTCCTTATCTTCCTCAGCGGCGAGCGGGAGATCAGGGACACGGCCGACGCTCTGGCCGGCTGTGTCCCCGACGACCTGGAGGTGCTGCCCCTCTATGCCCGGCTGTCGGCGGCTGAGCAGCACCGTGTGTTCCAGCCGCATCGCGGGCGGCGGGTAGTCCTTGCCACCAATGTCGCGGAGACCTCGCTGACCGTGCCGGGCATCAAGTACGTGATCGACCCGGGCACCGCGAGGATCTCCAGGTACAGCCACCGGACCAAGGTTCAGCGGCTGCCGATCGAGCCGATCTCCCAAGCGTCTGCGAACCAGCGTAAGGGCAGGTGCGGGCGCACCTCGGACGGCGTGTGCATCCGGCTCTACAGCGAGGAGGATTTCGCCTCGCGCCCGCAATTCACCAACCCGGAGATCCTGCGTACCAACCTCGCTTCGGTGATCTTGCGGATGGCAGCGCTCGACCTCGGCGAAGTGGCGGACTTCCCGTTCGTCGACCCGCCGGATTCCCGCAGCGTCGCGGCCGGTGTCCGCCTGCTTGAAGAGCTCGGCGCCGTCTCGCCGGGCCGCGGCAGGCCCCGGCTGACGGAGACGGGGCGGAAACTCGCCGAGCTTCCCGTGGACCCGCGGCTCGGCAGGATGATCCTGGAGGCAGGACGCAATGGGTGCGCCCGTGAGGTACTGATCATTACCGCGGCGCTGTCCATCCAGGATCCCAGGGAAAGGCCCGCGGAATCGCGCGAGCCGGCCGACGCCATGCACGCGCGCTTTGCCGAGCCCGGGTCCGACTTCCTCGCCTTGCTCAGCCTGTGGGATTACCTGCGCGATCGGCAGCATGAGCTGTCCGCATCCGCGTTCCGCCGCATGTGCCGCCGCGAGTATCTGCACTACCTGCGGGTTCGAGAGTGGCAGGACGTGTACGGCCAGCTCAGGCAGGCAGCCAGGGAGCTGGGCATCGTCGCCGAGCGTGATCACGGCTGGCCGGCCGCGGCGGATCCAGACGGGCCGGGGCAGGGCCCCACGGTGGAGCCGGAGGCTCGTTCCCCGGCGGAGCGGGAGGCTC
Organism: uncultured Actinomycetota bacterium; assembly: GCA_963826515.1. Taxonomy (GTDB): domain Bacteria; phylum Actinomycetota; class Actinomycetes; order Streptosporangiales; family Streptosporangiaceae; genus DATFVJ01. The sequence goes on along the minus strand of CAWGXI010000012.1, from coordinate 1,064,989 downwards.
GTTCCCCGGCGGAGCGGGAGGCTCGTTCCCCGGCGGAGCGGGAGGCTCGTTCCCCGGCGGATCTGGCAGACCGGGTGCACATATCGCTGCTCGCCGGCCTGCTGTCCCACATCGGGATGCGGGACACCGACCAGAAGTCGCATGGGAAGCGGCGCGCCCAGGCCGAGTTCGCCGGGGCACGCGGTACCCGCTTCGCCATCTTCCCTGGCTCCGCGCTCGTAAGGAAGCCGCCGCAGTGGGTAGTCGCGGCCGAGCTGGTCGAGACCTCACGGCTGTGGGCCAGGACCGCGGCGCGCATCGAGCCCGGATGGGTGGAGCCGCTGGCGCAGCACCTGGTCAGGCGCACCTACAGTGAGCCGCACTGGGATGGCCGGCGCGGCGCGGCGATGGCAGCTGAGAAGGTGACACTGTACGGGCTGCCGGTCGTGGCGGCTCGTCAGGTCAACTACGGGCGCATCGACCCGGCAGCGGCGCGGGATCTGTTCATCCGCGGCGCCTTGGTGGAGGGCGACTGGCAGGCCCACCACCGTTTTCTCCAGCACAACCGGCGCCTGCTCGAAGAAGCTGAGGATCTGGAGCGCAGGGCCAGGCGGCGCGGCATCGTCGCCGATGACGCTGCCCTGTTCGACCTCTATGACCGGCGGATACCCAAGGACGTGACGTCCGCCCGGCATTTCGACGCCTGGTGGAAGCAGGCGCGGGCAGCCGACCCCGGCCTGCTGAACTTCTCTCTCGCCGATCTGGTAGGCCCGGCCGCTGACGAGATCCGTCCGGCCGACTATCCGAGCCGGTGGGGCGAGCTTCCGCTGTCGTATGAGTTCGCTCCAGGTGAGGTGGGTGACGGGGTGACCGTGGACATCCCGCTGGGGGCACTCAACCAGGTGAGCGGCAAGGAGTTCGGCTGGCAGGTACCCGGCCTGCGGGAGGAACTGGTGACCGAGCTGATCCGGTCACTGCCGAAGCAGCTGCGCAAGGCCTTCGTGCCCGCCCCTGACGCCGCCCGCGCGGCTGTGGCCAGGCTGCGCCCGCCGCGCGGCGACTTGCTCGAGGCCCTCAGTGCAGAGCTTGGCCGCTTCGGCGGTGTTAAGATCCCGCGTGCGGCGTGGGATCTTTCCCGGCTGCCCGCTTACTTGAGGATCACGTTCCGCGTGGTCGACTCCGGCCGCGTGCTCGCGATCGGCAAGGACCTGGACGAACTGCGGCAGCAACTGCGGCCCCGCATGCAGGCGATACTCACCGAGGCCGCCCGCGGCATCACCCGCTCCGGGCTACGGAGCTGGGACCTCGGTGCGCTGCCTCAGGTGTTCACCGACGGGCAGCTGCGCGCCTACCCGGCGCTCGCGGACGCGGGCGACGCGGTCGATGTCCGGTTGTTCGGCACCGAGGCCGACGCCAGTGAGGCGATGTGGCGCGGCACCCGCCGCCTGCTCCTGATTCAGGTTACTTCCGGGGTTCGCTCCGCCGCCAGCCGGCTGCCGGGCGACGCCAAGCTTGCGATGAGCCGCAGCCCGTACCCGAACGCCGCCGCGGTGCTTGAGGACTGCGCGGTATGCGCGGCGGACCAGGTGATCGCGGAAGCGGGAGGACCGGCCTGGGATGCTGAGCGCTTCGCGCACCTCCTCGAGGCTGCGCGGTCAGCGCTGCCAGCCGCCACGGCCGAGGCGCTCGGTGCCGTCGCGCGGGCTCTCGCGGAGGCGCACGAAGTCGAGTTCACGCTGGGCCGGGTCGCCGGCCCGGTACTGGCACCGGCGGTCGCGGACATGCACGGTCAGCTATCCGCGCTGATCTATCCGGGGTTCATAGCCGAGACCGGCTTGCGGCGGTTGCCTGATTTGGCCCGCTACCTGCGGGCCATCACCCGGCGGCTGGAGAAGGCACCGGAGGATCCTGGCCGTGACACCGGCCGGATGGCGGTCGTGCACCGCGTGACAGACGCCTACCAGCGAGCCATCGAGGAGCTTCCGGCATCTAGGCGCAGCGGTGAGCAAGCCCGGGCCGTGCGCTGGATGATCGAAGAGCTCCGAGTCAGCCTGTTCGCCCAGACGCTCGGCACCCCCGCTCCCGTATCCGAGCAGAGAATCCAGTCGGTACTGGACCACCTGGCATGACCGGCGAGTAGGCCGTGCCCCGTGGATCTTTGGCGGCCGGATCGGTGCCCAGGCGACGACCCGGCGGCGCTGCCCGCCGACTGGCCGGCGTACGTCAGGAAACTCGCCATGATCCGCCGCCGTGTTAAATTTCCGGCGCTATCCGCCGGTTAGTTAACGCAAGAACGGATCATGAGCGCGGCGGGCTGTTCGGCTGAGGGAATCCGCCACAACGGATCGAACGACAACAGGCAACTGACGGGGGCAAGGGCTTAGCGCTTTGGATCCTAAGCGAAGCGCGGATCATGCCGATGCGAGCAGCGGACATTCGCGTCCAGAGCGGTGGCTGCGACCCGGCTGCCTACGCTTCCCGCCCGGCCTTGGCCGTGACCAACCTCGCAGCCAGGCTGGCCGACGTGGGGCGCCCCAAAAGGAGGCCCTGGCTGCCGCGCAGGCGGCCGTCACCTCGCTCCGTGGGTGGCTGAGGCCGACCCGGCTGAGTCCTGTTCATAAATATCGCCGGGATGCGAGCTACGCGAGCACTCAACCGCAGTGACTCAACGCGGCGGCTCATGGGCTGCCTGTGGTACCTGTCACGGTCATGAGGCTCAGGTGTGCCTCTTCGATGGTCGCGAATATCTGCAGCCGCTTGCCCAGGCCAGTAATCCGCAGCATCTTTACCAGGAGCGGACGCGGCGCGATGAGGCCGTAGCTGGTCCCTGCCGCTTCGGCCTCGTTGGCGATCCGGACGAAGGCACTCAGCCCGCGTGCGTCGCAGAAGGACAGGCCAGTCAGATCGAGCAGAAGCAGCCGGGCGCGGCGGCCAATAGCTGTGCACCCGCGTCGGTACAGGCTGTCGGCCGTGTTTAGGTCCAGCTCTCCGTGCACGCTCAAGATCTGGGTCCGGTCATCGGGACCGGCTGTCGTGCCGCTCACGCTCCAGCTCACTGCCCCGCCCTCCGTCGGCGACCGCACTCTGTGTTTGCGACCGCAACCTGCCGGCGACCGCGGTCTGTGTCCGCAATCTGTGTCCGCAATCTGTGTCCGCGTTCTGTGTCCGCGTTCTGTGTCCGCGTTCTGTGTCCGCACGGTGTCCCCCGCCGTGTGTCTGTGGTCGCGCCCTGTGTCTGTGGCCGCTACCTGTCCGGACCATCCGGGTAGCCGCATTCGTGGCGGTTGGTCTGCGAAGCAGAATATCACTTGCGCGCCGCTTAACCTCAATTGCACTTTTCACTGCGGAATTCATATGCACGTGCATCGGCGCTTGCATTAGGTGTGTGCGCAGGAATTGGGATTCATCCGCCCCGGGGCCGGCCTCGCGCATTGAGATCGATGACGGCAAGCCGCCCGCCCGGAGTCCGCGATGCCAGCAGTCCTGGTGATGGCGGATCGCACTTGCCCGCCGCATACATGGTCCCGCCTGCCAGCGCGCTTGACGTGGCCTGCGGGGACCGATCGGGGCGGCTTTGGTGGCATCCGCCCGGCATTCGCCGGGCGGATGCCACCCGGTCCCCCCGGTTAGCTATGCAGGACCGGCTTGCCCAACGGGAGTGGCTTGCCACCGGTGGCTTCAGAGGCTGCGCTGAAGAACATGTACGCGCCCAGCGCGGCGAATACCAGCGCCACGTACCCGGCGACCTTCGGCAGGGTGGTCGATGCGTTGATGTTGCCTAGCAGCAGCAGGAACACCGCGAGGTCGACGAGCGAGAACAACACGGTGAAGGCCAGGGGCAACCGGAGAGTGGCCAAGGTGATCATCACGATCACGACCAGCCAGCTGATCAGGAAGAGCTTCTCGGTGGCCAGCACCGCCGGCAGGGTGATCCCGAACCAGGCGTGCGTCAGTCCAAGCACGAGTACCGCGTAGCTCAGCCAGAAACCGGCGAAGGTACCGTTGATGCCTGCGACCGCGCTGTGGCCAATGGCCGCGGCCCAGACCGCCGAAATGAACATCCCGGTCGCCGTGGCTGCCAGGATGATTGCCAGGGGCGCGCGGGCCACGCCGGCGGGTACGACCCCGACGAACGCCAGGCCGATCGCGACCGAGCCCACGATAAAGCTTGGGAATCCGAGCAGCGCGGGGTCGCCGTGCAGCGGTCCTGCCGCGGTTTCCTCGACTGGGCGGACGAGCTTGACGGGCTCGTCGTGGGAGGTTGGATTGAGGGCTGCCATGACTGCCTCCTTAAAGGAAGCGTTTCGAACATCCCACGTGAGGCGTGGGCGACCTTTTCTTGACCCACTGCCGGCATTACGGCCATCCTTTGGGCCCCGCTAGGGGCATACGTCCTGCCCGAAGTTGGTCGCTGGCCGACCCGCCGCAACCGCCCTCGTGCCGCCTCGCACGACCGGACAAGGCCCAGGTCAGGAGAAGGACTGCGCTTACATAATAAAGATCATCGGCGGCGGGTGGCGTGGCGTCCCTGGCTACCGATGTGGAGCAATGGGGATAGGGGCGGCGGCTTCATCCGCCGCCCCTATCGCGGCATTTACGGTCTCACCTTCCGGCCGGGCACGTCCCGCTCGTCAGGGCACGTTTCGCAGGATTGGCTCGCCGAGTGGTCGTGGCTTGCCGGCGGTCAGCCATGCAGGACGGGTCAGCCGTGCAGGACCGCCCTGCCGAGCGGGAGTGGCTTGCCGCCAGTGGCCTGGGAGGCCGCGCTGAAGAACAGGTAAATACCCACCGCGGCGAACACCAGCACCACGTACCCGGCGGTCTTCGTCAGGCCGCTCGATGCCTGGACCGTGGCGATAATCAGCAGCATCAGCGCGAGGTCGACGAGCACGAATACGGCCGTGAACGCCATCGGCAGCCGCAGCGTCGCCAGGGTGAGCATCACCATCACGACCAGCCACGAGATCAGGAACAGCTTCTGGGTGGATACCACCGCGGCCAGGGTGATTGCGAACCAGACGTGCGTCAGCCCGAGTACGAGGACGACGTAGCTGAGCCAGAAGCCCGCGAAGATGCCGAAGACTGCCGCCACCGCGCTCTGGCCAATCGCCGCGGCCCAGATAGTTGCCAGGAACAGTCCGGTCGCAGTGGCTGACAGGATGATGGGCAAGGACGCCCCGACTGCGGTCGCGGGTACGACGCCCACCAGGACTAGGCCTAGGGCCACTGACCCCGCCACGAAGCTCGGAAGTCCGATCAATGCGGGGTCGCCGGCCAGTGGTCCCACGACAGTGGCTTCAACTGGCTGAGCGCGGAGTTGGGCTGACTCGTCCGGTGTCGCATCGAGCGCTGCCATCGATGCCTCCCTTGCAGGAAGTTCACGAACCCACGACTGCGGTGGGACTTGGTACCTCCCTACCTCGCCGGTGACCCGCGACGGTTCTCAAAATGCGTCACTCCTCTCGCGCGACGTCTGTTCTGACCATCGCGTACGTTGGCGAACTCGCGGCGCGCCAGTGCGCCGTCACGCGGCGCATGCGCGCGGCCTTTGTGACCGGGCAGGCAGCGGCCCGGCCCGGGGGCAGGGCAGCGGCCGGGCCAGGCCGCCGGGCCAGGCAGCAGGGCAGCGGCCGGCGGCAGGCAGCGGCCGGGCCAGGCGGCCGGGCAAGGCGGCCGGGCCAGGCGGCCGGGTCTGCGCAGGTCAGTCTGCGGCGGCGCGGAAAGCGGGCTCGTAGCCGAGTTCCTGCCCGCTCGCCGTCGGGTGGTAGGACTGATTGACCGGCCACGTCACCGCGTGCAGCCAGCCGTCCGAATCGCAGATCTCGTGTCCGGAGAAATAGCGGCGCACGTCGGCGAATGTGTCGCCGTTCCGCGCGGCCGCCGCCGATATCACGCTGTCGAGCTGGTCAGCGCCCTTATCGATCGCCGATCTTTTGGTGGCACTGATACCGATACAGGTGCGTGATTTAGAAAGGTCATAGAATTCTGGGTAGTCGAGCACGACGATCCGGGCGGAAGGCGCACGTGCGTGGATCGCCTGCAAGGTCGTCCCGAGCTTCGCGGGGAGCTTGGTAGCAGCAAAATGCTCCGCGTACGAGATAGCACTGGAACAGGCGCGGTCCGACTCGACCACGCAGGTCCTCATGATGCGGGAGAAGCCCGCGTCATTGCCGCCGATCGTGATGCTGACCAGCGTCGTGCTCGACGTGACCGCTGAGATCTGGCTGTTCAGCACCGCTGACGTGGTAGCGCCGGAACACGCGACCGAGACGAACGAGGCGGGCGCGTTGCTTACCGCCCAGCGCTGCGGGTAGGCGTTGGCGCTGCGTTCGCAGCTGCCGCTCGAGCTGTCGTAGCTGCCTGCCCCGACTCCAGAGGAGTAGGAGTCGCCGAGGGCGACGTATCTGACGCTGGTAGCCGCCGTTGCCCCGGGCAATCCGGTCCGGGCCCCGATGGCAAGGGCGGGGACGCTAATAGGAGGAATGACGATTGCGGCGATCCAAGCGCCGCGGTAAAGCCGGCGGGAAGGCACGCGATGGGAATGCATCAGCCACTCCATGTAGGTAAGCTAAAAATCATTGTGCGCGCAACTTGTGTATATCAGCCACCAGTCGTCGCATGAAGTAGGCTAATGAAAAATTTCGCCGGCAAGGTGCCGCCGCGCCGGAGCGCCCGCGGGGCGCCCTGGCCTAGGATCGGGACCTCGGTATCCCTCGGGACCCGCGGGACCTCGGGACGTTGAAACATTGGGAAGGGGCGTGAGGAGCCTGATGGCCCAGTTGGTCGAGGCGGGAATGCTGTCGGGCTGGCTGGTGCGACGCAGGCAGCAGGCGGCGCGGCGTCACCTCGAGGGACGTGTCCTCGACTTCGGATGCGGCGTCGGCACCCTGGCCGAGCTCTGCGAACCGGCAGGCTACCTCGGCTTCGACATCGATCCCCGCAAGATCGAGATAGCCCGCAGGGACCGGCCGCGGTACCGGTTCGAGACTGTACTTCCAGAGGGCGAGCGCTTCGACACGGTCGCGGCGCTCGCGTTCATCGAGCATGTGGATGATCCAGCGGCGTATCTGCGGCGTTTCGCCGGATTGCTCAATGCGGGTGGCCGGATCGTGCTCACCACGCCGCATCCGTCGCTCGAATGGGTGCACACAACAGGTGCGCGGGTCGGCTTGTTTAGTCATGCCGCGCACGACGAGCACGAAGACCTGATCGACAGGGCGCGGATGCAGGAACTGCTCGCAGGGACAGGCCTGCGGCTCGCGGTATGCCGGCGCTTCCTGCTCGGCGCCAATCAGTTGTTCGTGGTCACCTCGGGCTCGGACACGCCTTAGCTGCGCCTGGCGCCTGACGCGGCGTCGGCCACACGGAGCCCGTCGGCTCCGCGCGGCGGGCGCGGATTCAGCTTGCCGGATGAAACGCGGCGAAGATGATCGCCGTGATCCGGTCCGCCATCTCCGCTCTCGGCATCTTGACACCCACGGTGAGCAGGTAGTTCACCCGTTCGAGCATCATCAGGCAGGCGAGTGCGGTCAGCTCCGAGTGGGCAGGCTGTTCGCCCTGTTCAGGCTGTACTTGCTGTGCTGATTGTGTTTGCTGTGCTGATTGTGTTTGCTGTGCTGATTGTGTTTGCTGTGCTGATTGTGCTTGCTGTGCCGATTGTGCTTGCTGTGCTGATTGTGTCTTGCTGTGCTCGATTGTGCTTGCTGTGCTGGCCCGCTCGGCGTCCCCATCATGCCCTGCGTCATTGCCTCGGACAGCCGGAAGAGCAACTGCAGCCCATCGCTGAAGAAGTCCTTGCCCATTACGTCGGCCTGGCTCAAGATGCGGATAACCGTGGCATGGGTGGCATAGATATCGCTGAACCGGCGCACCCACTGCCCGAGCGCGGCGCGGCCCGCATCGTCGGGCGTGACGCGAGGGAACTCGCCCGCGATCACCTCGACGTCGTGCAGCGCATCGGCGGCGAGAGCCTTGAACAGGTCCTCTTTATTGGCGAAGTACAGATAGAAGGTGCCATGCGAGGTCCTGGCCGCCTTGACCACGTCGTCCACCCGCGCCGCATGGAAGCCACGCTGATCGAACGCGTCGCGACCGGCCTCGAGCAGCTTGCGCTTGGTCGCACGGCCTTGCGCCCGCAGTTCGCGATCCTGCGCTGGGGTGCCTCCGCCGGGTGAGGGACGTGACTGCCTGGCACTGCGCTCGCCGCGGCTGGCTTTCTGAGTCATGACCGCGAGACTAGCCTGTTCAGTAACGGGCATGGCCCGCATCCCCTGTTGCGGGCCCGGGCGAGCCGGCCAGAGGAGCCGTGATGTTGCGCACGCTTGCCGCCGAGGCGGCACGCAGGTTCGGCCAGCGGGTGTCGTTCGCCGCGCTGGGCCCGGCGGAAATCCCGCAGGCAGCCGAGCTGACGGGGACCAGCGAGGTGGCAGGCGAGGCCGCCGGGGCACACCCAGCGGCGCTCCCGCAGACACCGGCCGAGCAGGCCCCGGGCGCCGCGCACCAGGGGCCCGCGCCGCCAGCCGGGGGCTGGCGCCTCAGCTACGCCGACCTGGACCGGCTGTCCGACGAGGCCGCCGCGGGGCTCGCATTTCGCGGTGTCCTGCCCGGCGACATCGTTGCGGTCGCGCTGCCGGCCGTACCCGAGTTCCCGATCTGCTACCTCGCCGCCGCCAAGATCGGGGCTGTCATCGCAGGAGTCGACCCGCGCTGGCCGCCCGCCGTGCTCGACCGGCTGGCCGGCCTGCTTCGGCCGACGATGACCATAGCGCCGTCCGGCGCGAAGATAGGGCCAGGCCCCGACGGTGACGTGCTCCGGGTCACGCTGGCAGCCGATGGCAGTTCCGCGCTCACCGGGCTGCGGCGCGCCGGGCCGCCGCCGCCGCCCCTGCCACCCGACTCCGCCCGCCCGGTTGTGATCGCGGTCGCCTACGGCACGGCCAGCGTCCCCCGCGGCGCCGTGTTCGGAGTCAGCCAGCTTGACGCCATACGGGCGGCGGAGGCGGGCAACCGCTGGGGCAGCGCCGCTGGCGACGTCGTGCTCACCGCGCTCCCGTTCGCGCACTGCAGCCTGATGACGCGGCTGCCGGCCATGCTGCAATCGGGGCAGTCGTGCTTCCTGATGGATTCGTGGCGGCCCGAACGGGTGCTCGACGTCGCCGCGGCGGTGCAGGCGAACCAGGTAACCGGCCTGCCCGGCCAGATCGCGGAGCTCGCGGCCTGGCCGTTGCCCGCGGCTGCCGCGCCGCCCGCCCTCGAACTGATCGTCACCCGGGATGCCGCGGTTCCCGCGGGCCTCGTGCCCGCCCTCCGCCAGCGGCTCGGCGCTGGTGTCCGGCTGCGCTACGACTGCGCGGAGGCCGGCCTTGGCCTGCGCACCTATCCCGGCGACCGGGCCGGCGACGTGGACGGATACGTCGGCGACCCGGCGCCAGGCGTCACGCTTGCCCTGCGGGACGCAGGCCAGGAGGTTCCCAGGGGAGAGTTCGGCGAGGTGCTGCTCCGGTCGGCCGCGTGCATGAGCGGCTACTGGAATGAGCCACAGGCCAGCGCTGCCGCGTTCACCAGCGACAGGTTCGTCCGGACCGGCGACCGTGGCAGGATTGACGAACAGGGCCGCTTGGTGCTCGCAGCCCGCGTTCCCCAGGGATAGAAATCCGGTCGCGGGCGACGAATCGCCGCGCAGCCGTATAGGATCTTGGTCGTCGATTTTTCCCTGGTGAGCCAGGCGACTGCGGACCGTATCGTCCTGATGGCACGGTATGCTGCCCCCGGTGAGCGCGGGAACCGCAGGGGCCGTCGGGCGGCCCGCCAGGGCAGCGTCAGCACAAGCGCCGCCAGTGCGCTCGCGGGTGCGCATCCGGGTGACGGCCCTCACCGTCGCGGCCGCCGCCGTCTACGCGAGTTACGGCCTGCTGCTGCTCCGCCGGTTCCGCGACGGAACGTTCGACCTGGTGATTTTCGATCAGGCGGTGCGCGGATATGCGCACTTCCAGGCTCCCGCGTCGATGGCCAGGGGAGTGTCCGACGGGGCCGGTACCCACTTCCTTGTGCTAGGCGATCACTGGTCGCCCATCCTCGCCCTGCTCGCGCCGTTGTACTGGATCCACGGCGGGCCGGCCACCTTGATCGTCGCGCAGGCAGTGCTCTTCGCCCTCGCCATCCCGCCGCTGTGGCTATTCACCAGACGCCTGCTGGGGCCGGGCGCAGCCTACTTCGTCTGCGGCGCCTATGCGCTCAGCTTCCCGGTCGCCTCCGCGATCAGCTTCGATTTCCACGAGGTCGCGTTCGTTCCCGTGCTGACCGCGGTGATGGCAGAACGGCTCCAGGCCGGCCGTCGCGCGCAAGCTGTTGCCGCCGCCATCGCGCTGCTGATGGTGAAGGAGGACATGGGCCTGCTGATCGCCGGTTACGGTGCCTACCTGTTCCTGATCAAGGAGCGCAAGCTCGGGGCGTCGTTCATGATGGGCGGGGTGGCGGCGACGTGGCTGTCCACCCGGGTGCTCATTCCCGCCTTCGGCGGCTCAGCCACCTTCTACTGGGCCTACGGCCCGCTTGGCGCCTCGGTGCCAAGCGCCGCGTGGCATGTGGCGACGCATCCGCTCCAGACCGTGCGGATGCTGGTCACGCCTGAGGTGAAGGTCTCCACGATGCTGTCGCTTGCCGCGCCGCTCGGATTCCTGTCACTCGCGTCCCCGATGGTGGTCGCGGCCGTGCCGCTGCTTCTTGAGCGGATGCTCGCGACGGGTTACCCGGCCTGGTGGACGACCGATTATCACTATGACGCGTTCATCGTCATGGTGCTCGTGCTTGCTGCCGTGGACGGAGCCGCCCGGATTCAGCGGCTGACCCGCGTCGGGATAACGAGCGGGCGGCCCTGGCCGCGGATCGGGCGCCGCCCGGGTGACGTGCCGCCTCAGCTGCCCGGATCGATGCCCGCTGCGGCAACGCCTGTCCCGGCAAGCGAAACATCGGCGCGCACGCAGCCGCCTGCGCCGGTGGGACGCGCAGCGCGGTGGCAGGTACCGCTGGCATTCGTCTGGGCGGTGGCCATCTGCATCGCCGCGGTCGCCGCCTTGCCCGCAAGCCCGCTCGGGCAGTTGCTGCATCCCAGGTTCTACACGGTGAACGCGCGCATCGAGGCCGCCGCGGTGGCGGCGTCCATGGTGCCAGACGGCGCCCTCGTCGAGGCGACGGACTACGTCGGCCCGCACCTGTCGGGCCGTGCCGACGTGCTACTGCTGGACGGCACGCCGCGGTGGGCGCCATGGGTCGTCGCCGACACTCGCGGTCTCGACTTCCCGTTCTGCTCACCCGCGCAGCAGGCTGCGCTCGTCAGTTACCTGCAGGCCAATGGGTATACCCGGGTCTTCTCGCGCGACGGCTACGTCGTGCTGCGCCGCCCCGAGGACGCCAAGACGCAGGCAGCGCTGGCGCATCCGGCGCGGGCGAGCGGGCTGCGCGGCAACGCCTGTGCCCGCTACAGATGAGGGGCGGCCGACGTCAGCTCGCGGGGCGGGCGATCGACGTGTATTCCAGGTACGCGGCCAGGCCCTCGGGCCCGAGTTCACGGCCGATGCCGCTCGCCTTGTAACCGCCGAAGGGCGCGCACGTATCGATCATGTACATGTTCACGCCGTAGCTGCCCGTGCGCACCCGGCACGCGACGCGCCGGCTCGGTCTGCGGCCCGGCCCCGTGCCTTGGGCATGGTGGGGACAGTGCGCTGGGCCACTGCGTCTGTAAGCATGTGATTACCTTGTCACGGGGCGGGATGTCTGGGGTGGTGCAGGTGGTGGCACCGGAGGCCGGCGCGGGCGGCACCGCGACCGCGCAGGGCCGTTGCTTCTTCGAGATCGCGGCGGCCGATCCGCGGCGGCTCGCTGTGATCGAGGCCGGCGGCGGTGCGGTCACCTACGGCGACCTGCTCGCCCGTGTCAACCAGGTCTCGCACGGGCTGGTGCGGCTGGGCCTTCGCGCACGCGACACGATCGCCATGGTGCTCAAGAACAGCGCCGATTTCCTCGTGGCACAGCTGGCGACCGGCCAGCTTGGCATCGTGCTTGTGCCAGTCAACTGGCACTTCACCGTGCCCGAGATCAGCTACCTGCTGACGGACAGCGGCGCGAGCGCCGTCGTGGCCGGCGCCTGCTTCGCGGCCACCGCGGCGGCCGCCGCGCAGGCCGCCGGGCTGCCCGCGGATCGCAGGTTCGCCGTTCCTGCGGCGCCCGGTTTCCTGCCATTCACCGAACTCGCCGCGGGCCAGCCGCAGACCCGCCCGGCGGCCCGCGCGTTCGCGCACCCGATGCTCTACACATCGGGCACCACCGGCCGTCCCAAGGGCGTCGAGCGCGCCGTCCTCGAGGCTGACCCCGACGACATCTGCGCGCTCGTGGCCGCGGCGCTTACCGCGGTGCTCGGCCTCGATCCTGGCAGTGGCGTACATCTGGTCACCGCCCCGATGTACCACGCCTCGCCAGGCACGCACGCGCTCTACGCGCTCCACCTCGGGCACACCGTGGTGATCAGCCCGAAGTTCGACGGCGTGACCGCACTCGATCTGGTGCGGCGCTACGGGGTAACGAACACGTTCATGGTGCCCACCATGTTCCATCGGCTCCTTGCACTGCCGGAGGACGTACGCGCCGCCGCCGACACGTCGACCCTGCGCCAGGTGATGCACGCGGCGGCGGCCTGCCCGGTCGCGGACAAACGCAAGATGATCGACTGGCTCGGCCCGGTGCTCGTCGAGTACTACGGCTCGACCGAGAGCGCGATCGTGGTCGCGGCGGACTCCGCCCAGTGGCTCGCCCATCCCGGCACCGTGGGCCGCCCGGTCCTCGGCATCGACATCAAGATCTTCGATGACGAGGGCAAGGAACTGCCGCCCGGCGTGCCAGGCATGATCTATGCGAGCGTCGCCGACGGATTCGAGTATCACGGCGACCCGGCTAAGACCGCGGCGAGCAGGCGCGGCCGCTACTACACCCCTGGTGACATCGGGTATCTCGACGAGGATGGCTACCTGTACCTGTGCGACAGGCGCTCCGACATGATCATCTCGGGTGGTGTCAACATCTACCCCGCTGAGGTGGAGGCCGTCCTGCTCGAGCACCCGGCGGTCGCCGACGCCGCGGTGTTCGGCGTTCCTGACCCGGAGTGGGGGCAGCAGGTCACCGCGCTGGTGCAGCCGGAGGATGCGGTACCGCCCTCCGGGGAGCTCGCGGCCGCGATCCTCGCGCACTGCGATGGCAGGCTCGCGCGCTTCAAGCATCCGCGGACGCTCGAATTCCGCTCCCAGCTGCCCCGCACTCCGACCGGCAAGCTGAGCCGGGGGCGGCTCCGCGAGGAATACCTCGCGGAGCCCCGAACATCGCCAGGGTGACAAGGCCGGACATCCGCGGTAGGCACCACGATCATGAAGGCGCTTGGTGGCGGGCGCGTCAGCCGGTCGGGCGCCCTGCCTCCTCAGCGGGGCCGGACGCGCCCCCCACCAGTCTCGGGCTCGTCAGCGACGACCTGGTCGGCTTGCCCATCCTTGCCGGCAGCAGCCTTGCCGGCAGCAGCCTTGCCGGCAGCGGGCTCGCCGACGGCTGGCTCGCCGGCTATGCGCTCGCCGCCGCCAACCTGGCGGTCTGGCCGGCTCATCCGGGACGGCCACCAATTCCACCGGCCGAGCAGCACCACCGTGGAGGGCACCAGCAACGTGCGCACCAGGAATGTGTCCATCAGGATGCCGAGCGCGAGGCCGATGCCGATGTCCAAGATCTGGCTGCCGCCCGATCCGCGGCCGCCCACGACGGTAAGCACGAGGAACGTGCCCGCGAGGACGAGCCCGGCCGATGTCACGGTGGTCCCGGTCGCGCTGATCGCGCGGGTGACCGCCTCGCGTAGCGAGAGTTTCCTGGCTTCCTCCCTGATCCGCGTCATGACAAGGATGTTGTAGTCCTCACCGAGCGCAAGCAGGAAGATGAACATGAGGAATGGCAGGAAGAACGTCAGCCCGCTGTTGCCGCCGATCTTGATAAATATCAGCACCGCGAGGCCGAGGGCGGCGAAGTAGGAGAGGGCGACGGAGGCGATCAGGTAGGCGGGTGCTATCAGGCTGCGCAGGACCAAGGCGAGTAGCAGGCCGATCACCACGATCGCCAGCGGGATGACCCGGGCGAGGTCACTGTCCGAGATGGCGCTGATGTCGTAGAGCGCTGGTGCCTCGCCGCCGACTGCCGAGTCCACGGCACCGATCTCCCGTGCCACCCTGGTGGTTTCCGCGCGGATCTGTGGGACGGCGTTGAGCGCGGCGGTGCTGCCTGGATCGCCGGCCTTCAGGCCCGCGGCGAACTGCACGACGCGCCCGTCCGGGCTGACGTAGTTAGCGGTGGCGCGGTATGCCTCATAGGCGGCGAGCGGGACGTGGGATCCCGCCGGGGGCACCGGCGGCAGCGCGCCCGGCGGGCCGAGCAGGGCGTGCAGTTGCGCGAACTGCGCCGGCGTCAACGATGCGCCGGCCGGATTGAGCGGGCCGGCGACCTGGGTGAACAGCCCACTGGAGGTCTGCAGCCGCTGCGCGGTCGCCAGCGCCGCCGGATTCTGCCACGCGGGAACGGGCAGCTTGAAGATCAAATTTGTCGGGTTGGCCGATGATTGCGGGAAGTAACGCGTGAGCAGCGCCTGGCCGGCGGCCGAGTCACTGCCGGCCGGCGGCGCCGTGTTACCGCCGAAGCCTGCAGGTTTGTAGCCCAGGGAGATGGAGGCGAGCGCGCCGAAAATGACCAGGCCGATAACCAGGGTGATGGCGGGCCGCCGGACGACACGGGAGGCGATCCGGCCCCACGCCCCCGACTTGCTTGCGCGCTGGATGTTCCACGGCAGGAGTTTCTCCTTGCCGAACACCGAGCGGAAGATCCTGCGTTTCAGCGCGAGCCCAGACAGACGGATGGACAGCAGCGCAGGCAACAGGGTGAGCCCCGCGAGGAGCATGACGCCGATGCCAATGGCGAGCGGCACGCCCAGCTGGGAGTAGAAGGGGAAGGTGGCGGCCAGCAGCGTGAGCAACGCCACGATCACGGTCGCTGCGGAGAACGTGATGGCCTCGCCCACCCGGGTGATGGACTTGACCACGGCTTCCCTCGGTGCCAGCCCGCCCCGCAGTTCCTCACGGACGCGGAACACCAGGAACAGCCCGTAGTCCGTCCCTGCGCCGAGTACGAGCACGATCAACAGGAGTTGCGCGATCGGTGAGACCTGCAGACCGTGCTCCCCGGCCAGGCCCACGAGAGGGCCGGCGATGGCGACAGAGACGAAGGCGGGCGCGAGCGTGATGAGGGCAAGTGTCAGTGACCGGAAGATCAGCACCAGCAGGAAGATGATGAAAAGCGCGGAGAAATCCTGCACCTCGTTGCCCGCATTGCCGGAGGCTTTTTGCTGGTCGACCTGGGTGGCCACGTCGCCGGCAAGATGCACCTGCAGCCCCGGCGGCAGGCTCGCCTGCGTGACCTTCGCGCGCAGCCCGTTCACCAGATCGATCGCTTGCTGGTCGCTGCCGCCGCCGAGCCGCCGCGCGAGCACGACCATCTGCTCCGCATGGCCGTCGGCGGACCGGCCGAGGTCACGGACCCCCTCGACCAAGTTCACCGTGGTCAAGTCGTGCTGCAACCGGCTGATGGCCGCGATGTCGGCAGCGGTCAGCGGTCCCGTTGACCGGGCCGCCACCACCGGGATTGGTATCAGGTTGGCGGTACCGAACGGCGCTGCGAGGTTCTGCGCATGGATGCTCGGCGCGCTCGACGGCAGGAACTTGGTGTTGTTGTTCTGAGTCACGCTGGCTAGCGACGGGAGCAGCGAGACGGCTGCGATCGCGCCCGCCACCCAGACCAGCACCGTCAGCCAACGGAACCTGACCGTGAGACGCCCGAGGGCGGTGAAAACCGTGTCGACACGCACCCGCCGACCCTACGCGATGGGTGAAACGACGTGCGCCCGGCTCAGCCGTTTCTCAGCTTGCGCCGCGGTCCTCGCGACCCGCGGCAGCGCGTCGCGCTGCGTCGCCACGCGACTGCGCGGAGCGCCACAAAAATGTCGCGTAGGAGTAACGGGCCACGCGGGGAACTGTTTTGCCGGATACTTGAGGCCATCCGGAGGTGATGATCTGATGCGGCACGTGTTCGGGGTCATTCTTGGAATCGTCGTGACTGCCGCCCTGTTCTTCGGCGGCGGATGGGGGTACCACCGGCTTGCTCCGCTGCTGACGGCCACGAGGCCGCACCTGACCAGCACCCGTGGGCTGACGTCGCTTGGTGCCTTGCTCGCGACTGGCCTGCTGATCGGCATCTTGATGGCCGCACCCAGAGTCTCGCCCCTCGCCAGCGCGCTTCCGGGCGTGGCAGGGCTCGCCGTCACGGCTCTTTATGTGGCGGAGCCGAGCCGTGCCCTGCGGCTGATGCCGCTGAAGACGAGCAGCTACGGCCTCGGTGCGCACACCCTGCTTGTCAGCGGTGTTTACGGCCTCATCGGCATGGCCATGATCGTTCCGTTGTTTGTGCCTTCGCGCTGGCGCGGGCGGGGCAACGAGGACGACGAGGAGCCGATCGGAATGGCAGCGGCTTCCAGCTACCTTTCCTGACCGGCACTTATATCGTCTGGCAGGCACCGTTACCTTTCCTGGTGCGCCACCATGACCTTTCTTGGTAGCAACCGTCACCTTGGCTGCTGCGGCCTGCAGCCCGCGCCGCCGCAGGCGCGGGAACTCGATGGCGCGAGGATGCCGACTCTCCTCATTAACATAGGGTGACTTCGTAAGTACAATGTGTCACAGTTGATTGTCACTTATGGACTGACGAAGGAGCGCCGGAACCGGCGGACACCAGGATGGGCCTGACTAGTACCTCATTCAACGCCGTGATGGCCGCGGCGGCTGTTGCCGTCGCAACGGCGACGTTGTTGCTATGGAATCGCATTCCTGGTCGCGTGCCGGTCCGCGCGTTGGCACGCCTGGGGCTCCTGGTCGCCGGCGAGGCGCTGGCATCCGCGGCCGTGCTTGTCACTATCAATATCGCCTACGGCGGGTTCTTCGTGTCCTGGCAGGATCTGCTCGGGCACCAGAGCACGGCTGGCGCGCACTTCGCCGGCCAACCGGGCCAGCCAGGACTGGCGACCGGCGGTACGGGTACCGCTGCCGACGCTCAGGCGCCCGCCGCACCCGCACTGCCAGTGGGAATAGCACCGGCCGCCGATCCGGCGGCAGCCGGGCGGGCGGCACCAACAGGGCGAGCGGCTAGCGGGCTCGGGCCGGCCGGATCTGGGCCGGCCGGATCTGGGCCGTTGGAATCGCCAGCCGGATCGACCTCGGCCGGATCCATCCGCGCAGGATCGGTCGCGAAGGGGCGGACGGCACTACCGCCGTGGTCAGCACAGGCACCAGGGACAGAAGCACCAGGAACAGAAGCACCAGGGACAGAAGCACCAGGAACTCGGCCTTCGACAGCGGGAGCGCCGCGAGTGCCGGCGGCGCCGGCAAGGGCGCAGGGGCACGGGCGGTCCGCTAGCGATGCGGCGCCGGCCGCGCCCGGATCGTCGGCGTCGGCTCGGTCGGTGTCGGCTCGGCCGGTGTCGGGGCGTGCGGTCCGCGCCCGCGGCGCGCGGGCAGGAGGCAGGCGGCGGCACACGCCGCCAATCGTGCCTGGCGGGCCACCGGTGGTGCCGCCGAGCCGGCCCGTCGCGGTGCGTGCTGGCGACCAGGCCTCGGCGCCCGGCGGCCGGCCGCGGTTCACCCCGGCCGGTTACGGCGGATTTGTGGGGACGACCTTCACCGGACCCGCGTCAGGAATCCGCGCCCAGGTATACGTCTGGACACCGCCGCAGTATGCGAGGAAACCGGACGAGCGCTTTCCCGTGCTCGAGCTTCTGCACGGCGTGCCTGACTCACCCGGCGGCTGGATGCGGGCGATGCACGTGGTCGCCCACCTCGATGCCGCGATCGCGACGGGGAAGGTGCACCCCTACATCCTCGTGATTCCGCGGATCACGCCCTTCCATGACCGGTCGGCGCCATGGGACAACCAGGAGTGCAGCGACGTACCTGGTGATGCCGACGTGGCCAGCTGGCTCACCCAGGATGTCAGGGCGATGGTGCTGCGGAACTTCCGTGCCATCGGATCAGCGGCCGGCTGGGGGCTGATGGGTTATTCCACCGGCGGTTTCTGCGCGGCCAAGCTACTTCTCCAGTACCCGGAACGCTTCCACGCTGCGGTCTCGCTGTCCGGCTATTACGTACCCGAGTCGCGGCTGCTGACCGACGACCGCGCGCTCGCCACGCGGAACAGCCCCTTGTGGCTGATTGGCCATGAACGCACGCCGGCCGTCTCGCTACTGATGACCGCAAGCGGGCAAGACCGGGATGATCCGCCCTCCGAGCCACAGCAGTTGATCGACGCGGCCAGGGCCAATCCGCTCTCGCGCGCCACCGAGGTTCAGTCGTTCGTCGCGCCGCTCGGCGGCGGCCATAACCAGGGCGCCTGGCAGAAGATGCTGCCGACCGCCTTCGCCTGGCTCTCCAGCCGCCTTGCCGCGCCGGTCCAGATGGCGGCTCACCGCCGGGCGGGCCGGCCGTGAGCCTCACCAGCCCGTGGCTGCGCGCACTAACCATCGCGCTCGCGGTCCTCGCCACCGCCGCCACGATGCTGCTGTGGAACCGGGTGGCTGGGCCGCGCGCGATCAGGGTCACAGGCCGGATCGCGCTGCTCCTGACCAGCTACACCCTCACCATGATCGCGGTGCTCGTTTCGATCAATATCGCCTATGGCGGCCTGATCTCGTCTTGGGGCGACCTTTTCGACAACCTCCGCTCCGGGCCGCCACCCGCGGTCAATGGGGGCGAAATGACGCCGGGGCGGGAGAGCACCGCACCGCACTCCCGCCCCGGCCACGACCGGTCACAGTCTTCTAATGAGCCTCGAAGAACTGCTCATCCTCGGTAGAGCCCGTCAGTGCCACCGTGGACGAGTTCGGCGAAATCGCCGTGCTGACCAGGTCGAAATATCCGGTGCCGACTTCGCGCTGGTGCCTGGTCGCGGTGTAACCGGCCTTCTCGGCCGCGAACTCGGCCTCCTGCAGGCGCACATAAGCCGGCATCCCCTCGGCCGCGTATCCGCGGGCGAGGTCGAACATCGCGTAGTTGAGCGCATGGAATCCGGCAAGGGTGATGAACTGGAACTTGTACCCCATCTCGCCGAGTTCGCGCTGGAACTTGTCAATCGTGCCGTCGTCCAGGTGCTTGCGCCAGTTGAACGATGGTGAGCAGTTGAACGCGAGCATCTGGTCCGGGAACTTGGCCTTGATCGCTTCGGCGAACTCCCTCGCCACAACGAGGTCCGGGGTGGAGGTCTCCATCCACAGCAGATCCGAGTAGGGCGCATAGGCCAGGCCGCGTGCGATGCAGGCCTCCATGCCGTTACGCATCCGGTAGAAGCCCTCGGCGGTCCGCTCGCCCGTGACAAACTCACGGTCGCGCTCGTCCACATCGCTCGTGATCAAAGTAGCGGCCTGTGCGTCGGTCCGCGCGATCACGATCGAAGGCACGCCGCAAACGTCGGCGGCCAGCCTGGCAGCGCTCAGGGTGCGAATGTGCTGGGCGGTCGGGATGAGCACCTTGCCGCCGAGGTGACCGCACTTCTTCTCGGACGCAAGCTGATCCTCCCAGTGCACCCCGGCGGCACCAGCGGCGACCATCGCCTTCATCAGCTCGTATGCGTTGAGCACGCCACCGAATCCGGCCTCTGCGTCTGCGACGACCGGCGCAAGCCAATGTGGGGCCTCCGCAGCATTGCCCTCGGACCAGGTGATCTGGTCGGCGCGCATCAACGCGTTGTTGATGCGGCGAACCACCTGCGGCACCGAGTTGGCTGGGTACAGGCTCTGGTCGGGGTAAGTCTGCCCGGCCAGGTTGGCGTCCGCCGCGACCTGCCAGCCCGAAAGGTAGATGGCCTTGAGCCCGGCCCGTACCTGCTGTACCGCCTGGTTGCCCGATAGGGCGCCAAGCGAATTGACGTAGTCCTCCTCGTGCAGCAGCCGCCAGAGGCGCTCCGCGCCGAGGCGGGCGAGTGTGTGCTCTTCCTGCACGCTTCCGCGCAGCCGGACAACGTCCTCTGCGGTGAAGGTGCGATCGGTGTTGCGCCAGCGAGGATCAGACTGCCACTGCTGCCTGAGCTGCCCGGCTTGCTTGGCAATCCGGTCAGCGGCGGTTGGGC
Source organism: uncultured Actinomycetota bacterium (assembly GCA_963826515.1). GTDB lineage: Bacteria > Actinomycetota > Actinomycetes > Streptosporangiales > Streptosporangiaceae > DATFVJ01. The sequence continues at coordinate 1,044,772 of CAWGXI010000012.1, read as the reverse complement.
CCTCGAGGCGACCGTTGCCGCTTGTCATTGCGATCAATGCTGCCTTCTGTGTCGTCCCCTGGGTCGGTACCTCGAGTCTGCGCAGCTCAGCGGCCAGAAACCAAGAGTCCTTGGTCGTAAGAATTGAAATTTTTCTGTTAACATCAAAACTATGCAGGTTTTCTCCGCAGAAGAATCTTCATCTTTGACAGATCTCTATGGTCTAGACCTTATGATGTTCGGCCAGCGGCTGCGTCACCTCCGGCGTGCCCGAGGCCTCACGCTCACCGACCTTGGCAAGCGGGTCGGCCGCGCGCCCTCGGCGCTCTCGCTGTTGGAGAACGGCCGCCGTGAACCGAAGCTTTCGCTGCTCAGCGCCCTCGCCGAGGCGCTTCACGTGCCACCGTCTGAGTTGCTGAGCCGGCAGCCGCCCAACAGGCGCGCACAGCTTGAGATCGCGATCGAGGAGGCGCAGCAGGATCCCGGCTACGCCGCACTTGGCCTGCCGCCGCTGAAGGTGGGCGCCCGGGTGCCCAACGACGTCCTCGAGCACCTGCTCGCGCTGCACACCGAACTACGCAGGGAGCGCGACAAGCCGACGGCCACGCCCGAGGAGGCTCGCGCCGCCAACGCGGTCCTCAGGCTGAAGATGCGGGAGCGCGGCAACTACTTCGCCGGCGTCGAGCAGGCGGCGGCGCAGACCTTGGACGCGGTCGGTTACCGTGGTGGCGCGCTGTCACAGGGCACCATCCTGTCGATCGTCACCAAACACGGTTTTACCGTGCGCTACGTACAGGACCTCCCCCGCTCGGTCCGGTCGGTCACCGACCTGCGCAACCGGCGCATCTACGTCAAGCAGGAGTCGATCGGCATGCACTCGCCGCGGACGATCCTGCTGCAGACCATCGGTCATTTCGTGCTCGGCCACGCCGCCCCCGCCGATTTCGCCGGCTTCCTGCGCCAGCGGGTGGAGGCGAACTACTTCGCAGCCGCGGTGCTCGTCCCGGAACGTCCAGCCGTGCGCTTCCTGCGGGAAGCGGCCGGGGAACGCTCCGCGTCGGTCGAGGACCTGCGCGACGTGTTCTCTGTCTCCTACGAGATGGCGGCGCACAGGTTCACCAACCTTGCCACCCATCATCTGGGACTGACCTGCCACTTCGTCAAATGTGACGAGGGCGGCATCATCTACAAGGCCTACGAGAACGACGGTCTGGTGTTCCCCGCGGATGCCTCGGGTGCGATCGAAGGCCAGCGGATGTGCCGCCACTGGTCCGGGCGCCAGGTGTTCGCTTCTGCCGATAAGGTCTCGCCCCATTACCAGTATTCCGACACCCCCTCGGGCACCTACTGGTGCGTGGCGCACATCGACCCCGGTGTCCAGCGCGGCTTCGCGATCACCCTTGGCGTGCCATACGAGCAGTCACGCTGGTTCCGGGGCAGGGACACCACGAGGCGGACCGTCTCGACGTGCCCGTCGCCCGAGTGCTGCCAGCGCCCCCCGGCCGCGCTTTCCGCGCGCTGGGAGGGCATGGCGTGGCCGTCCGCCCGTGCGCACTCGCACATTCTGTCCGCGCTGCCGACCGGCTCGTTCCCCGGCGTAGATCAGGGCGAGGTGTACGAGTTCCTGGAGCGGCACGATAGCGAGTGAGCCGGGGAATGTTCACACGCCGGAAACGTCCGTGCTGATGAAAACTGTTTTCTGGGCTGTATCCAGTGGGCTGTAGACGTATCGATGCACCCGGCGTCGGACCATGACACGCGTAAAGGGGAAGCGGTGCTGCCTGAGGTCAGGACCTGGCTGCGTAAGGCCACGACGGCCGCGGCCGACTGGCCCGCGCCCGCGCTCGCGGCCGCTAAAGGGGCGGCCCGCGTCAGCGTGGTGCTGCCCGCCCATAACGAGCGCCGTACGGTGGGCGCGATCGTGGCGGCGATCCGCGGCGCGCTGATGGAGGCGCTGCCGCTTGTCGACGAGATCGTCGTGATCGACTCGCGATCTACCGACGACACGGCCAGGGTGGCCGCCGCCGCGGGCGCGCGGGTGTTCGCCCAGGATGAGGTGCTTGCCCGGCTACCGCCCGAGTCCGGCAAGGGCGAGGCGCTGTGGAAGTCGCTCGCGGTTACCACGGGCGACCTGGTTGTCTTCCTCGACGCCGACGTGCGGAACTTCTCGCCGTCGTTCGTCACCGGGCTGCTCGGCCCGTTGCTGACGGACCCGGACATCAGCTTCGTCAAGGCCAGCTACGACCGTCCGCTGGCAGGATCGGCCGACAGCGGTGGCCGGGTCACCGAACTGGTCGCGCGCCCGCTGCTCAACCTGCACTGGCCGCACCTGGCAGGCTTCATCCAGCCGCTGTCCGGCGAGTACGCGGCGCGGCGCGGGGTACTCGAGCGGGTCCCTTTCTTCACCGGCTACGGGGTCGAACTCGGCCTGCTCGTCGACCTCTTCGAGGCGCACGGGCTGGCCGCGATGGCGCAGGTGGACCTGGGCACGAGGGTGCACTCGCATCAGGGCACCGCGGCGCTCGGCCGGATGGCGAGCCAGATCATGTGGACCGCGTGGTCGCGGCTGCGGCGCCACGGCATGATCGTGGCCAGTGGGGAGCCATCGGCACTGCTTACCCAGTTCCGCAGGGACGCGGGCGGGCACGACGCGGACGTCAGCGATGTCTCGGTCGCCCAGCGGCCGCCGATGATCGAGATCCCTGAGTATCTGGCGGCCCGCATGCTCGCCGCCGACGCCTGACGCCGGGAGTTCGCCTGAACGGCTGCGCGGCGTGACAGTTCAGCGCCGCGGGCGCGCCACCGGGAAAGAAGGGCGCAGTCCGCGTGAGCCGTTATGGCTGGGCCTTTCCTGCCCTGGCAGTCAACCGTCCTCGACCTGGATCTGGCCGGCCCGTGCGGACCTGCTGATCTGTGCCGCGCGGCGGGCCAGGTCCCACAAGGAGCGGCTTGGCGCCCAGGTCGCGAAGCTGGTCCACCGCGTGAGGCAGCTCGACCTGCGCAAGCGCCCCTAAGTCTCGGAGACGATCGACTGGGCGACGACCTTGCACGTGCTCGGCATTTCTGAGCTGCGGGAGGCTGTCGTCAACCGCACGATTCCCGTGCTGCTCAAACACCAGGCGGACATCGAGCTCGCGCGGGACAAGCTCGGCCTGCTCACCACGATCCCCGAGGGGTGACCGGGCACCGGCACGCGGGAGCCGTTAAGACTAATCCGCGGTGCCTAGTTTCAGCGGCGGGTAACCGGTGTAGTTCTCCGCGAGCGATGTGGCGGCGGCACGTGACGTGGTCACATAGCGCAGCTGGGACAGTTGCAGCTGCGATTGCATCGGGCTCGCTCCCGGGTTGGCGTGCAGCATCGTGGTCATCCACCAGGAGAAGTGGGTGGCACGCCAGACCCTGTTCAGGCAGGTGTCGGAGTAGGCGTCCGCGAGCTTGCTGCCGCCGCGCTTGAGCAGGCTGGTCAGTGCCTCTGCGAGCACGGCCACGTCGGCGAGCGCCCAGGTTGAGGCCCTTGGCGCCGGTCGGCGGCACGATGTGCGCCGCATCGCCGGCCAGGAAGAGCCGGCCGTAACGCATCGGCCCGCTGACGAAGCTGCGCATCGGGGTGATGCCCTTGACGAAGACTGGGCCCGTGTTCAGCTGCCAGCCGGGCAGGGCGAGAGCCGGTCCCGGAGCCGTGCCCGGCGTGACTCCTGCGTCACGCCCCGCGTGACTCCTGCGTCACGGCCGCCGCGGCCGCGCGAGTCCCCGCGCAAGTCCCCGCGCAAGTCCCGCTGCCGCGGGTCACGCTCAGCCGCCGTGGGCGCGCGCCGGAATCGCCAGGGCCGGATTGCGGCAGCTCCAGCCAGAATTGTGCGCATTGCGAATGGAAGTTCCGAAAGGGAACCTAGAGGATTGCGATAGCGGTGTCAACGGAAGGGATCTGGGCGGCGCAGAGTCAGGTTTGACGGGGGGCGCGCTGACTGCCTAGTGTTCGCTTTTAGCACTGGTGTTCGCTTGACGAACTCCCCGATGAGCGCCGTCCTAATGAGCAGCGTCTAATGAGCAGCGTCTAATGAGCAGCGTCTAATGAGCAGCGTCTAATGAGCAGCGTCTAATGAGCGAGAGGTCCCTCATGGCCGAGATCGTTCCTCTTGGCGAAGCGGTTTCTGGACTGGTGCACGACGGTGACACCGTGGCGATGGAGGGATTCACGCACCTCATACCATTCGCGGCCGGACACGAGATCATCCGGCAGGGGCGCAGGGACCTGGCGCTGATCCGGATGACCCCCGATGTCATTTATGACCAGATGATCGGGGCGGGCTGCGCGCGCCGGCTGATCTTCTCGTGGGGCGGCAACCCCGGCGTGGGCTCGCTGCACAGGTTCCGCGACGCGGTCGAGAACGGCTGGCCGGTGCCGCTGGAGCTGGAAGAGCACAGCCATGCGGGAATGGCCAATAGGTACGTGGCGGGCGCATCCGGGCTGCCCTTCGCCATCCTGCGCGGCTACGCGGGGACCGACCTGCTGGCCGAGACGCCGACCATCAAGCAGATCACCTGCCCGTTCACCGGTGAGAAGCTTGCCGCCGTCGCCGCCCTGAATCCGGACGTGACCATCGTGCACGCGCAGCGCGCCGACCGGGCGGGCAATGTGCAGCTCTGGGGGATCACCGGCGTGCAGAAAGAGGCGGCGCTTGCCGCGAAGCGCAGCCTGGTGACGGTCGAGGAGGTGGTCGAAGAGCTCACCGAAGTTCCCGGGGCGGTGGTCCTGCCTACGTGGGCGGTCACCGTCGTGTCTGTTGCGGCAGGCGGCGCGCATCCGTCGTACGCGCAGGGATACTCCGACCGGGACAACGACTTCTACGTCGCATGGGACCCGATCAGCCGAGATCGTGAGGCCTTCGGATGCTGGCTCGATACGCACATCCACGGTAGGCGGGATAATGGCCGGCGGCGGTGAGGTGGCTGGCCGGGGCCGCGGTGAGGTGGCTGGCTACACCGCTGACGAGATGATGACAGTCGCGGCCGCCCGCGTGCTTCGCGACGGCGCGGTCTGCTTCGTCGGTATCGGGCTGCCGAGCACCGCCGCCAACCTCGCCCGCCGCACGCACGCGCCCGGCCTCGTCCTTGTCTACGAGTCGGGCACGATCGGCGCCAAACCCGCTACGCTGCCGCTGTCGATCGGCGACGGCATCCTGGCCGACACGGCGGACACGGTTATCAGCGTCCCCGAGGTGTTCAACTACTGGCTCCAGCCGGGCCGCATCGACGTCGGCTTCCTCAGCGCGGCGCAACTGGACAGGTTCGCGAACATCAACACAACGATCGTCGGTGACGACTACCGCAATCCCGCGGTGCGACTGCCAGGAGCGGGCGGAGCGCCGGAGATCGCCGCGTCGTGCAAGGAGGTCATCGTCGTGCTCAGGCAGAGCGCGCGAGCGTTCGTCGACCGGGTCGATTTCGTTACCAGCGTCGGTTACGGCAGCGGCCCTGGCAGCCGGGAAGGGCTGGGGCTGCGCGGCGCAGGACCGACCATGGTCATCACGGACCTCGGAATGCTTGAGCCGGACCCGGCGAGCTGCGAGCTGACGCTAACCCACCTCCACCCGGGCATCGATGTCGAGCAGGCGCGCGCGGCGACAGGCTGGGACCTCGCGGTCGCGGCCGAGCTAAGGCAGAGTGCGCCGCCGAGCGCTGCCGATCTCGCGGCGCTCCGCGGGCTGGTCGCGGCGAAGAAGCAGCAATGAGTGACGCCAACATCCGCGAAGGCGAGTTCGTCCGGTCGCTCGAGCGTGGCCTGTCGGTGATCCGGGCGTTCAACGCCGAGCACCCCGAGCTGACCCTGAGCGGAGTTGCGAAAATCACGGGATTGACCCGGGCCGCGGCGCGGCGATTCCTGCACACGCTGGTTGATCTCGGCTACATGCGGTCGGAGGGAAACAAGTTCGCGCTGCGCCCGAAGATCCTTGATCTTGGCTATGCGTACCTGTCCAGCCTCTCACTGCCTGAAGTGGCCATGCCACACCTCGAGCAACTGGCCGAGAACGTACACGAGTCATCCTCGGTATGCGTGCTCGACGGCGACGAGGTGGTCTACGTCGCGCGGGTGCCAACAAAGCGGATCATGACGGTGACGATCAGCGTTGGCACGCGGTTTCCCGCATACGCCACCTCGATGGGACGCGTCCTGCTTGCCGCGCAAGGGGAGCAGTGGCTGAATGGCTATTTCGCCTCGGTGAAGCTGCGCGCGCTCACTCCTTACACCATCGCCGATCCCGGCGAGCTGCGTGCGGAACTGCAGCGGATACACGGGCAGGGGTGGGCGCTGGTGGACCAGGAACTCGAAGAAGGCCTGCGATCCATCGCCGTGCCCATCCACGACAGCAGCGGGCACGTCATCGCCGCAATGAACGTCTCAACACACACAAGCAGGCACGCCCCTGCCGACGTGGCCGACACTTTCCTCGGGCCGTTGCTGCACACCGCGCGTCTCATCGAGGAGGACCTGAGCAGCTCGGGCGCCCTACGCGAAGGTCACGCCGCGTCCTAGCCGCGGCGCACCAGCCGCGGGACACCAGCCGCGGGACACCAGCCGCGGCGCACCGGCCGCGGCACACCAGCCGCGGCACGGTAGCGGGGGCTTGGCTACCTGGCCTGCAGCGCCTGGGTAAGCGTGCGGAGCATCTCAGCCTGGCTCGCCAGGTCTTGCTGGTGCTTTTCCAGTGCCTGATCCTGACTGGCCAGGTGCTCCTGGATCTTCAGCGCTTCCGCGAGCACGGCCTCGGCGTCCTTGTACGTCTGCTCCGACCGCTTGTCCGCGGCCTTCGCCTGCACGTTCTGGCCGACGATGATGATCGGCAGCAGGACAAGCTGGATGAAGTTGGAGGATATCCACGCGACGATGATCGTCAGGTTGCCGCTGGTGATCGCGGAAGGCAGGCTGATCAGCGCGATCAGCGAGAACACGTAGGCGCAGACCATCGTGCCGACCAGCAGCGTGATCTTCAGGCCCAGCCACGTGTTGAACCTGGCGAAGGTGGTGTCTGTCGGATGCTGATCCCTGACCTTCACCGGCCCGCTCATCCTGCGGGCCTCGATGTGCGGGTGCGGAACGTATTCGTAGATGCTCATGTCTGCTCGCTAACTGAACCACCGGGCGTTCGGCGGCTGGGGCGTGTCCCGTGGATCTTTGACGGCGCGGCAGTGCCGCCCACAACCCCAGACGGGCGGCCGGGGTCGTGGACGGCACTGCCGCGGTCGCCGATATCTCCACTATCGGCTCCTCCTCCGCCTTGCCGATCGCCGCCTGGATCACCGCCCGCATCCACCAAGATCCACGGGGCACGCCCTAATGGATCGGGCGAATACTAGGATCGCCCCCTGGGTCGAGGCTCCGTATCGATTTTCCATGATCACGGAGAGTTCCCGCGCCACCGGGGCCGTTGCATAACCCCTCGGGGCCGTTGCGTAAGGACGCCACGGTGGCGGCCGGCCAGGTGAGCCGGTAGGTTGGTGAATGTGCGGACCGTAGCCCAGCTCTTGTGGTGGCGTCGCGCTCTCGGCGGCGCCTGTTCGCATATCTGACGTCACAATCAGCGACCGCCCGGGGTTAAGCGGTCGCTGTCTGCGCCTCCGCCGGTTCCCGGGCCCTACCCGGGAGAGGCCAAGGTGGACCCCACCTTCCAGGAAGCAGGCAGGGCAGAGTTCGTAACCGGCGGCGGCGTGCGGGTCACCAGGGTCGCGAAGCCCTTCGATCCTGACCAGATGGGCGCAATCGCGTCCACCGCCGACCGCCGCCGCGGCGGGGTGCTCAGCTCGGGCATGGAGTACCCGGGCAGGTACAGCCGCTGGCACATGGCCTACGTCGACCCGTGCGTCGAAATCATCGCCCGGGGCCCGGTGATCACCGCGCGCGCGCTGAACGACCGGGGCCTTGTTCTGCTGCCGGTCATTGAAGCCGCGCTTCTTGTGAGTGGCACGCCAGCCGCCGGTGAAGGTGCCGCTGGCACCCCGGCCGCGTCAGCAATCGGGCCCGCTGCCGAGGGAGGCAGCGAGATCACGGTGATCATCCCGCCACCCGAGGGCGTGATACCGGAGGAGGAGCGGACCCGCCGCCCGACGGTCTTTTCCGCGCTGCGCGAGGTTGTCGCGGCGTTGCGGTCCGATGACCCGAACCTTGGCCTCTATGGCGCATTCGGCTACGATCTCGCGTTCCAGTTCGAACCGGTTACGCTGCGCCATCAGCGTCCGGCTAGCCAGCGCGACCTCGTCCTGCACCTGCCCGATGAGATCTACATGGTGGACAGGAAGCGGGAGACGGCGCTGCGGTATTCCTACGAGTTCGAGACCGCGGGCGGCGGGCGCACGGACGGGCTGCCTCGCACCACCCCGCTCACGCCGCGGCCCCCGGCCGCCTCGGCGGCCCGCCGGTCCATCCCGCCGCGGCCACCGAGCGGCACGTACGCCGGGGTCGTGGAAGAGGCCAGGCAGCGGTTCATCCGCGGTGACCTGTTCGAGGTCGTGCCTGGACAGGTGTTCCATCATGCCTGTGACTCACCTGCCGACTTCTACGAACGGCTGCGCCAGCGCAACCCGGCGCCCTTTGAGTTCTTCTTCAACCTCGGCCAGGGCGAGTATCTGGTGGGCGCGTCGCCGGAGATGTTTGTCCGGGTGTCAGGCGACCGGGTGGAGACATGCCCGATCTCGGGGACGATTGCGCGCGGCGCTGACCCGCACGAGGATGCGGCGAACATCCTTGCGCTGCTCAACTCGCCCAAGGAGGAGTCCGAGCTGACCATGTGCACGGACGTGGACCGCAACGACAAGGCGAGAATCTGCGTGCCAGGCAGCGTCAAGGTACTCGGCCGCCGCCAGATCGAGATGTACAGCCGGCTGATCCACACGGTCGACCACATCGAGGGACGCTTGCGTCCAGGCTTCGACGCGCTCGACGCGTTCCTCACCCACATGTGGGCTGTGACGGTGACCGGCGCGCCCAAGACGTGGGCCATGCAGTTCATCGAGGACCACGAGGCTGGGCCCAGGCGCTGGTACGGCGGCGCGGTCGGCAAGATCGGCTTCGATGGCTCGCTCAACACCGGCCTCACCCTGCGCACCGCGCACATCAGCGGCGGAATCGCCGCGGTTCGCGCGGGCGCGACGCTCCTGTACGACTCCGATCCGCAGGCCGAGGAGCGGGAGACGGAACTTAAAGCCCGCGCACTGCTCGAGACGCTCGCCGCCGCCACGGAGATCCCCGATAGTCCTGAACGGCTGCCGCAGCCTGGCGCCGATCCCGCCGCCGTCCGCACCCCTCCCGGGGATGGATTGACCGTGCTACTTGTCGATCACCAGGATTCGTTCGTCAATACGCTGGCGGACTACTTCAGGCAGCAGGGCGCCCAGGTCACCACGATCCGGGCCGGCTTTGCGCCTGCGCTGCTTGACCAGATCGGACCCGACCTCGTCGTGCTGTCGCCTGGGCCCGGCTGGCCGTCCGACTTCGGCTGCGAGTCGCTGCTGAAGGAGCTTGATGCGCGGTGCCTGGCCGCGTTCGGGGTGTGCCTGGGGCTGCAGGCCATGGTGGAGCACGCCGGCGGCACGCTCGGGCTGCTGCCGCGCCCGGTGCACGGCAAGCCCGGCCTGGTGCGGCGCTGCTCGCCCGCGGAAATGCCCGCTCCCGCGTGCGGCCCGGTAGGCCAGGCTGACCAGGGCGGGCATGCTGGAGACGACGGCGCAACCCAAGGGCTGCTCGACGGCCTTCCGCAGGAGTTCACCGCGGCCAGGTATCACTCGGTATACGCCACGCCCGAGCAGGTGCGCGGCGGATTTGAGGTAACCGCGGTGACCGCAGATGGCGCGGTGATGGCGATCGAGAACGAGGCCGCAGGCAGATGGGCGGTGCAGTTCCACCCTGAGTCGATCCTGACCATGGAGGCTGGCGCCGGTCACCGGGTCATCGCGAACGTCCTGCGGCTGTGCCGCGCGCGGTTGTCAGGCCTACCTGGTTAGCTAGTCTCCGCACACCGCCCACCGGTCCTGCCGGGCCGTTAGAAGCGACTGGGGGTCGCCATCGTGAAGAGCGTCGAACCTGAGATCTTCCTCGTCAGCAGGCCGCAGCTCGACTACGAGGCGATCGCCCGTTACCTGCGGGAAGTGGGCGGCGTGAGCTGGCTGGAGCGCCTGGACAGAGGTGACCTGGACGGTGATCGCGGGGGTCGCGGCGAACACGGCAACGATCCGCAGAACCTCGCCGAGTTCGCGGGCAAGCTCTGTTACCGCTCGTGGGAACCTGGGCTGAACCCCAATGTCAGGAAGGTACGCAACGATCAGGCGAAGTACCTGGAAAACATTCTGTCGAGCGCGCACGGCTCGGTGCTCGAGCACGTCAGCTTCACCTTCGTGCTGCACAACTGCAGCAGGGTGCTCACCCATGAGCTTGTGCGCCACCGGCCAGGGACGGCCATCTCACAGGAGTCGCTGCGTTTCGTACGGCTGGCCGACATTCCGTTCTGGTTCCCCGAGTGGGCGCGCCAGGATCCAGAGCTGATGAAGCGCGCGGCAGCCGTACTGGAGCAGCTTGAAGAATTCCAGCACTGGATGGCGAACCATTTCGGGCTCGACGACGAGGGAGTGCCGTTCCACGAGAAGAAGCACAAGACGTCGTTCATGCGCCGCTTCGCGCCGGACGGGGTAGCCACGGGCCTGCTCTGGACGGCGAACATCCGGACGCTCCGGCACACCATCGAGGCGAGGACCGATCCCGGGGCAGAGGAGGAGATCCGGCTGGTATTCGGAATGATTGGCGAGCTCATGCGGGTCGAGGCGCCGGCCTTGTTCGGTGACTACGTGGTCGAGGACGGTACCTGGGTGCCGAGGTGGCGCAAGGTCTAACAGCCCGTTCCAAGCCGGACTCGTGTCAGGCGTCCGTCCCCAGCGGGTCGCTATAGATGCCGGTGATCGGAATTCCGCTGGTGGTAAGGACCTGCGTGGTCTCGCGGACCAGGCCAGCGGGCCCGCTGATGTACACGTCATGGTCTGGCCACGTCCGGTACTGCCCCACGACGCCGGGGAGCGGGCCACGGATGCCGTCGAATTGCGTATCGTCGGACACCACCGGGATAATCCGCAGCGACGGGTGACAAGACGCCATCCAGCGAAGGGCCTTCAGGTCGTATAGATCTGATTCTTTGCGGGCCCCGAAAAAGAGGTGAATACGGCGCTGAGTGCCGCGTGAGGTGTCACTGATCAGCTGTTCGATGATGGCCTTTATCGGGGCCAGGCCAGTGCCACCTGCAACGCACAGCACATGCCTGGCGGAACCTTTTTCAGGGACCATTGTTCCGTCCGCATGCCCAAGCATAAGAGCATCACCGGGCCGCGTGTAATGGACGAGAGCGCCACTGACCCACCCGCCAGGAATCGCGCGGACATGAAACTGGATGATGCCGTCTGCGCGGGGCGCGTTGGCAATGGAGTAGGTGCGCCACACCCGGGGCCAGCGGGCACATTGCACGCTCACGTATTGGCCCGCGCGGTAGGGCAGCGGCTGAGTGGGGCGGACCGTCAGGACTGCGACATCGGGCCCGCGCTTGTCATGCGCTACCACCTCGCCAAGCCACCAGGGCGGTGCGTGGCGTGCGTCGTCGTCCGCAGCCCTGATCATGACGTTCGAGACCCGGTCGAACGCGCCTTGCCAGGCGTCATTCACCTCGGCTGTCCACGCGTCGCCAAGGAACGACCTCATGGTGGCCATGAACGCCGCGCAGATGGCCGGGTAATGCGCCGGGATGACGCCGAACTTCCTGTGGTCGCGTCCCAGTCCTGATGCGTAGCTATCGAGGGCATGCTGGCTGTCCAGGCTCCACACGATACGAGTGATCGCCCCGAATAGCCGGTTGCCGTGGTCGTCCATCGAAGCGGGAAACATCCCGCGCAAGTTTGGGTTGTCGGCAAACAATCGACCATGAAAGCATGCCATGAACCTTTTGGCGAAGGGTTCGATGAGCGCGAGGGACTCCTTTATGGCCCGGAGGTCAATTATGGCCCGGAGCTCGATTGGCGAAGGAAGGCTCACGCCATGGCCGAGCTCATCAGTTTGACGCGAATAATATTCCCGGCTCGGCTGAAAATCATCTTCCGCCGGAGGGGTTGCGCTCACCGGTGCCGCTGTCTCACTTTCATGCCAGCCAGCCCGATGGCCTCCGATCGTCAGGATCGCCATAGTATGAGTGTTGCACTCATGCCAGGCGATCACAAGCGTTTCATGACAAGCGGGACCAACAGGCCCTAGAAGGCGGTTGAGTTCTGTGCAATTGCTTGTGCATCTGCAATTGCACACGACTATTTTTAGTACTATTCGGTCCCTTAGCTGACCACTCGAACAGGCCAGCGCAAACAGGCCAGCGCAAACAGGCCAACAGGCCAGCGCAAACAGGCTACAGAGCGCAGAGCCCGGCGGCAGATCGGGCAGTTAGATCTGGGCGGCCGGCGGGCGGCCGGCGATTTAGGCTAGGATCCTTCTGCTGGGATCATGAAAGGTTCGCCCCGGGACAATAAAGCGTGAAATAGGCCTTGCCTTAGAGCCTTTCGAGCCGGAGTTGCGCCCTCCGCGGTCTCGGCGGTCTCCGCGCCTCGGCGGTCTCCGCGGTCTCCGCGCCTCCGCGTCTCCGTGGTCTCGCGCACTGGGCGCACTCTAGGCACTCCACGAGTTCCCACCGATCCCTGCACATTCCACGCTTCCATCGCTCCCCAGCGATCCAGTACTCCCTGCGGCGCCCTCCCACCTGCACCCCGCAGGGCCAGTACGCCTGCGGCGCCGGTACTTCCCAGCGGTCCCAGTACTCACTGTGGCCCCCAGGTCGTAAGGCGGCCGCGGCCATGATCCCTATCTGTGTTGAGTTTCCGGCAAATAGCGCAGGCAAGTTAACACGAAAAGGGATCATGAAACCGATCAAGGGTGCGACGGGCGGTCAGCACGGAGGGCAGGCGCCCAGCACGAACGGTGAGCCGTCCCCCGCAGTGTGTACTGCGGCCCTATTGCTCCCCGGCGGTCCCGGAACTCCCTGCGGCCCCCGCGGCCCCCGCGGCGCCCGCGGTGCCAGTACGCCTGCGTGCGCCAGAGCAGTACGCCCGGCAGCGCCTGTCACGCCCGGCGGCACCCGTACGCCCGGCGGCACCCGTACGCCCGGCGGCACCCGTACGCCCGGCGGCACCCGTACGCCCGGCGGCACCCGTACGCCCGGCGGCACCCGTACGCCCGGCGGCACCCGTACGCCCGGCGGCACCGGTACGCCCGGCGGCACCCGTACGCCCGGCAGCCCCAGCGCTCCCACGCGGCCCAGCCCAGCGAGCTGGGCTGCGGCGGGTGCCGCCGACCGCCGCGTCCGGCTCGGCCCGCCGGGCCCGAACAGTGGGTGCTACTGCGCTCCCTTGCGGTGACCGCCATTTTAAGGCAGGCGATTGCGTCAGGTCCTGCCCGCGTCAGGGCGGGAATGCACCATCATGGAGCGGAGGACTATATTCCGCGATCTCTGGGAGGCCGCCAAGCGACGGCGTGCGATGGGGGCGACGGGGCAGTCTGAATTCGTGTCCGTCTCGCGATCCCGCCTGGCCGCGACGAAGCTGGGAGCTGGTCCTTGCACGCCGCAAGGCGTAGGAGACGCGCGGCGCGAGATGCCGGTTTACGCGAGCCGGACAGCGTCGTCCAGCGGCGTCCCAGAGATCCGGGGCGTCGCGTGCGTTCCGGAGTAACGCTTGCAGGAGGATGCACGAGGATGGAGCCGCGCCCGCTCATCGGCATAACGAGCTATCTCGAACCCGCGCGCTGGGGAGACTGGGTCCGGGAGGCCGTCGTGTCACCAGCCAGTTACGCGCGGGCTGTGCACCGGCCCGGCGGGATCCCAATCGTGCTTCCGCCGATTCCTGGCGACGGGGTAGCGGACCTCGTACGCGGGCTCGACGGGCTTGTCCTTGCCGCAGGCGGCGACGTCGACCCCCGGCTGTACGGCCAGCAGGCACAGGAGCGCACGGGTGCTCCAGATTCGCGGCGGGACAGGTTCGAGTTCTGGATCATCCGGGCCGCGATTGAGGCGAAACTGCCATTCCTCGCGATCTCCAGAGGCATGCAGGTACTGAATGTCGCGCTCGGCGGCACCCTGATCCAGCACCTTCCTGCGGAGGTCGGGCACAATAGGCATGCGCCGGGTCCCGGTAATGCGCGCGGCCACGGCATCCGGATCAGCGGCGAAGGCAGACTCGGCCGCATTCTCGGCACCACGGTCGCGGTGACTGCGAACCATCATCAGGCGGTGCAGCGGCTCGGCACCGGACTGGTCGCGGTTGCCTGGGCGGATGACCAAGTCGTCGAGGCCGTCGAGCTACCAGGGCACCCGTTTGGCATTGGCGTGCAGTGGCGCCCGGAGGACGGCGACGACCCGCGCCTGTTCGAGGCGTTCATCAACGTGGCCGTGCAGCGCTCGGCCCATCGGCTGCCCGCCCAAAATGGCGGGCGCGGCGCGGCCGGGCCTGTCGTCGCATCTGCCAGCCGGCCCGTCGCACCCGCCAGGCGCCGCCGGCGTGCCTGAAGCTGCATTGCCCGCCGGACGACCCCCTGAGCCCCAGCAAACGGTGCGCCTGGCTACGCAGTAGCAGGCCCGGGTGCGGGGGAGGCGTGACGGATGCGTCGGCGCGCGCAGTAGTGGGCCGAAGCGCGCTCGGACCGCCAGCCGGGCTCCGCCGCCCCCGCCATGTTCATGATCCCTACCTGTGTTAACTTGCCCGCGCTATGAGCCGGAAATTTCACACGCTAACGGATCATGATCTGGCCGCGGGTGCCCGTCGCGGCGCACCAGCCATTGCGGTAATGTCCCGTGGGCGGCAGACCAATGGATGATCGGTGCTCGGATGACCGGCAGGCGGACGACTGGTGCGTACCAGGGCGCCGGCGCGATGCGCGGCTCGGCTGCACGCGCCGGAGTGCATATGGCGGGATGCTCATGCCGGGATGCTCATGCCGGGATGCCCCGTGCCGGGATAGGTACGCCGGGACGACCGCGCCGGTGAGGCGCCGACGGCTGGAGGATCCACGTGATCGACGGATACGAGCGGTACCAGCGGCTGCGGATCGACTGGGCGGACACGGGCGTACTCCAGGTGACGATGACCGCGCCAGGCAGGCTCAACGCCGTTGACGCCACCGCTCACGGTGAACTCGCAGAGATCTGGCGGGACGCCGACCGTGACGACCGCGTTCGCGCGGTGCTGGTGCGCGGCGAGGGCGCGGCGTTCTCCGCCGGCGGTGACCTCTCGATGATCGAGGAGATGATCGAGGACTACCAGATCCGCTCGCGTGTCCTCGCCGAAGCTCGTGACATCGTCTACAACCTGGTCAACTGCTCCAAGCCGGTGGTCAGTGCCATGCAAGGCCCCGCGGTCGGGGCCGGCCTCGCGGTGGGCTTGCTCGCCGACGTGTCGGTCGCCGGGCGCAACGCGCGGATCATCGATGGCCATACCAGGCTGGGCGTGGTGGCCGGCGACCATTCTGCGCTGGTCTGGCCGCTGCTGTGTGGCCTGGCCAAGGCCAAGTACTACCTGCTGCTCTGCGAGCCTGTCTCCGGTGCGGAGGCCGAGCGGATCGGCCTGGTCAGCGTCTGCGTGGACGATGACCGCGTGCACGAGGAGGCCCTCCGGATAGCCGGCAGGCTCTCGGCCGGAGCGGCCGGCGCGATCAGGTGGACCAAGTATGCGCTCAACAACTGGCTACGGCAGGCCGGGCCGGCCTTCGACGCGTCGCTCGCGCTCGAGTTCTTCCAGTTCGCCGGCCCCGACATCCGCGAGGGCGTGCGCGCCCTTCGCGACAAACGCGACCCGGACCACGGCAAGAGCTGACCGCTGCCGGCCGACGGCGCCGCTACGCCGAATAGCACAGCCGCATAGCACAGCCGCCTGGGCACGGGGGAGTGACAGGCCTGCTCGGGATGACAGCGCGCGGCAGCCGTTCAGTATGTGCGGGGGAGCCCAAGTTCGTGCGTAGCGATGTGGGCCAGGATCAGCTCTTCCGTTACCGGTGCTATCCGCCCGATCCTCGCGTCGCGGAACATCCGGGCAACCGGGTAATCCAGCGAATAGGCCATCCCGCCGAACGTCTGGAAGGCGCGGTCGGCCGCTTCCCACGACGCCTGGGTGGCGGTCAGTTTGGCAATGTTGGCCTCGTTCCCGCACGGCCGATGCCTGTCGAACAGCCAGGCCCCCTTGTAGGTCATCAGCCTGGCAAGTTCCGTCTTGGCCTTGATCTGCGCGAGCGGGAAGGCGATCGCCTGGTTCGCGCCGATCGGACGGCCGAAGACCTCTCGCTCGCGCGCGTAATCGCACGTCAGCCTCGAGCGCCGCGGTTGCGGCGCCGACCGCGCTCGCGGCCACGATGATCCGCTCAGGATTGAGGATGTCCCAGAGAACGGCGAATCCCCGGTCCACCTCGCCGAGCACCCGGTGCGAAGGCACCCGGACATCGTCGAGAAACACCATGTTGGAGGGAGCCGTGTTCCAGCCGAGCTTGGGGATCGGCTGATAGGTGAGCGTGCCTGCCGCCGCCGCTTCCTTCACGTCGACGAGCAGCACCGTGAAGCCGCTGGTACGGGACTTGGCGTCGGCGGCGGGAATCGTCCTCGTCACGAGCAGCATGTAGTCCGCGCGCTGCACGCCAGTAATCCAGACCTTCTGGCCTCGCACCAGGAAGTCGGAGCCGTCCCTGCGGGCCTGCGTCGTGATACGGAGCGCGTCGCTGCCCGCGTCGGGCTCTGTGATGGCGAAGCAGGTCTGAAGCTCGCCCGCCGCGAGCCCGGGGAGCAGTTCGCGTTTCTGCTCCTCCGTGCCGTGCGTGCTGATGGTCAGCGCACCGAAGCCCGGGGTGAGCAGGTAGATGAAGGACGAGCCCGAGCCCGCCCCGGACGAGGAAAGGGTCTCCGTCGCTACCGCGAGATCGAGCAGGCCCTGGCCGCCCCCGCCATACTCCTGCGGAACGCAGAGCCCCAGCCAGCCACCCTTGGCCAGTTCTGCCCAGACCTCCGCCGGCCACCTCTTGTCCTGCTCGCACCGGTCCCAGTAGCTGTGGTCATAGCGTGCTCCGATGGCCGCGACGCCGTCACGTACCGCGGTGGCGGTCTCCGGCAGGTTGAAGTCCATACGGCGCCTTCCTCGCGGTTGCGTGCTCCCAGGTCTGCCTGGGCCCCCGCGTGCTTCCCGTCCGGGCCAGGCCCTATCCGGGCCAGGCCCTATCCGGGCCAGGCCCTATCCGGGCCAGGCCCTATCCGGGCCACCCTGGACCAGGCACACCCTAACCTTGCCTGCACGCTAACCGGGCGGGATTCGGAGAGGGTGCCCGGATCCTGCTGGGGATAACCGTGACATGAAGTGAGCCAATGGCTACCAGGGCCCGGTTCGAAGGAGGGCATCCCGGTAGCCGACGGCGCCGCCGCCTCGCTCACGCCGTCTGCGCGCCCGTTCAGGCCGTCGTGTTCTCGCGGCCCATCGGCAGCGGGCGCACCCGCAGGCGTCCCTGGAAGATCGAGACCGCGGCCCCTGCCTCTAGATCGGCGGAGACGGCAGCCAGGTTGGCGAGGATCAGCGCGGCCTGCTGCGCTGGGCTTAAGTGGTCGGCCGAACGGAGCAAGACGAGCGACGGGCTTGGCACGCCGCGCAGGGCGCGCATGACGGTGAAGTCCGTGTCGGCGGAAATGAGCGCCTGCCCGTGCGACCTGGCATGCGCCAGTATCTGGTTGTCGTCCGCGGTGATCCGGCCGTAGTCGCGCACGTGGTCCGCCTGATGTCCGTGTTCGCGCAGCACCTCAGCGATTCCGGGTGACAAGCTTGCGTCGACGAGAAATTTCATGCCGGCAGCGTGAGCGGCAGTTCACGTTCGTGCACGGCGGCTGCGGCGAATTCGAGCACGGCGAAAATATCCTCGCGGTCGAGGTAGGGGTAATCCGCAAGGATCTCGTCGACACCGCGTCCTGCGGCCAGCTGACCGAGCACGGCCGGCACCGTCACCCGGGTGCCCCGGATGCACGGCAGCCCGTTCATGCGGTTCGGGTCGATGCTGATCCTCGAAAAGGGCATGGTCCGATGGTAAGACGGGCCAGCGCCTTCCGACCCTGACACCGGGGTCTCATTGGGTCGCGGAACGGTTGCGTTACGTCGCCGATTGCCGTCACAAGTGGAATCGCGTGCCGACGGCGTTCGGGATGTAGCGGCTGCCGAAACGCGCCGAGATGGCGTGCTGGGCGCGCCAGCCTGTGCAGTGGGCGGGCACTACCACCTGCGGGCTCATCGCGCCCAGGTCAGCGAGCACGCGGGGAATGAGGGACTCGAATGGGCCATTGAGGTGGAAGCCCCCGATCACGGCGTAAAGCGGCTGGTCACAGGTAAGGCGCTGGGCGTAGCGGCAGATGTTTACGACACCGGCGTGGCCACAGCCTGTGAGCACGATCAGCCCCTGATCACGCACGTTGATGATCAGCGCCTGGTCGTCAAGCACGAGCGGGTCAGGCTCCCAGCGGCCGGCGAGCCACGCCTGCTGCGGCGGGAACCCGGCTCGTAGCCGGTGGTCCGCGGCACCTCGCCGGTGATCAGCACCGAGCGCTCGAAGAGGAAGCTCGGCTGCTGTTCCTCGATGACGTCGAAACCCCCATCGAGCAGGGCGCGCCTGCTTGTGGCCGGGATCTCTGGTGGCTCCACACCACGGAGCGCGATCCGCCGCCTGCGCCAGAAGTGCGGGTGGAAAAGCACAGGCAATCCTGTTCGCCCCAAGGTCCTGATCAGCCCGTCGATGCCGGTGGTGTGGTCGAAGTGACCGTGGCTGCAGACGATGGCCTCGATTGACGCCGGGTCGATCTCGATCCTGCGCATGTTCTCGACCACGCCGTCGGGGCTGGTGCCGGCGTCGAAAAGGAAACGGTGTTCTGTGCCGCCTTTCACGATCGTGATGAGCACGGCAAAGCCGTGCTCTGCCACCAGGGCGTCGGGTACCCGACCGTTTTCCATGATCGCGGCAGCTCGCAACGGGCTGCTTCCTGGCTTGGTGCGCAGCGCAGGACCTTGGTCGGGCATGAGGACGTCGGTCACGTTGTCGATGAGGTCGTCACCACGACCGAGTCAACGGGCTCCAGGTCGATTTCGACTGCGGGCTCGAAATCGTGCAGCAACATCGGAACGTGGACGGCTCCGCTCGCGTCAACGCACATGACGCGCCGCCGATCCGTCCGCGGTGGCCGCGATGGCCGCGGGCCAGGCTCGCCACGAGATAACCATGGGGCATGGTAGCCGCTGCCGTACGCCGCGGGCACAAGCGTTATTCCGGCGCGGCTGTCGCACTACGGCCGGTTGCGGCCTAGGCGTTCATGCGATGGGACCCATTCGTCCGCGACGACCGCCGAACCAAGCGACAGCTCGCCGCACAGTACCGTGGCAGCAACGATCTCGGCGAGTTTCCGCACCTTGCCGGTGCCGTAGCAGCCGAGTAGCCCAAGGCATTCGCGCTGGGTGGGCAGCCCCGTCCCACCGCCGTAGGTGGCGACGATCAGCGCGGGGATCGTGATCGAGTAGTAGTACTCGCCGGTAGCGAGCAGTTCCGTGTACACGAGCGCGGCCGAAGACTCGGCCACGTTAGCGATGTCTTGCCCGGTCGCGACGAAAAGCGCCGTGACCGCGTTGGCGGAGTGGTTGCCGTTGTTGTTCACGCCGGACATGAAGCTGCCGAGGTTGGAGACCTGGCGGGCCTGATACATCCACTCGGGTCTGGTGTGCATCAGCTCACTGACCAGTTCTGCTGGGATCGTCGCTTCCGCGGTGACCCGCTTGCCACGGGTGCGAAGGATGTTGATCTGCGAGCTCTTCTTGTCCGTAGCCAGGTTGGACTCGAGCAGGAACTGCCTGACGCCGGAGTAGCTGGCCCGGATCCAGCGGCATGCCTGCCACGTCGCCCGGCCGGTCAGGTTCTGCCCTGCGGCGTCCCCGGTCGTGTAGTTGAATCGCAGGAACACGAACCTGCTCGCGGTGTACTGCTCGATGTCGTGCAGGCGGCCGATTCTGGTGGTCGTCTCCGCCTCATGCTTGATGAGGTCGAAGTGCTCCTTGACCCACTCACCGAAGGCGCGGGCTTCGCGCGCGGAGTCGAAGCCGAACGCGGGGGCGCGCTGCATGACATCGTCCATGACCGTCGTCTTGACGCCGCCGGCGGCATGCAGCAGCTTCATCCCCCGGTTGTAACTCGCGACCAGGGTTCCTTCCGTCGTCGCCATCGGCACGTAGAACTCACCGCGTGCGTGCTCGCCGTCAACGAGCAGCGGGCCGGCTATCCCGATCGGCACCTGTGCGGCGCCCACGAAGTTCTCGATGTTCCCAGACAGCGCGGACGGGTCAAGGGAGTAACTGCCGACATGTTCCGCCCGGACTCCGGTGGCTTCCTGCAGGAACTCCACGCGTTCCGCCGCAGCGGAACGCGTATAGTCATCGTCTCGGCGCGGGATCCTGCCGCGCGCACGCTCACGGTCGGTTGCCGTCATATTGCCGTGACCCCTTTAGCTGGTTTCGGTCCCTTTGCTGCGCCCCGCGGCCTACGCCCGGCTCCAGTCCCGGCCCCACGCCCGGCACCTCACTCGGTGTCTCCCGGCATGGCCGTCCTGGCGCAGCCGGCCTGGCGCGGCCGGCCTGCGCGGCCGTCCTGGCGCGGCCGGGCATTGTCAGGACTGGATGAGCTGGTCCTTGAGGATCTTGCCCGTTGCATTCTTTGGCAGTTCGTCGCGGAACTCGACGAACCGTGGGTACTTGTAGGCGGCAAGACGTTCCTTGCAGAAAGCGATCACCTCCGGGCCGGTGATCGATTTGCCGGACTTCAGCGCTACGTACGCCTTGACCTCTTCGCCAAGCCGGGCGTTGGGGATTCCGACCACCGCCGCCTCAGCGATCGCCGGATGGGCGTGCAGCACGTCCTCGACCTCGAGCGGGTACACGTTGTAGCCGCCGCGGATGATGAGTTCCTTCTTCCGGCCGACGATGAACAGGAAACCGTCCTCGTCGACGTAGCCGAGGTCGCCGGTGTGGAACCAGCCGTCGGCAAACGCCTCCGCTGTGGCTTCCGGATTGTTCAGGTAACCCTTCATGACGTGCAGCCCGCGGGTGACCACCTCGCCGACGTTGTCCTGGCCGCGCGGCAATTCCCTGCCGTCGTCGCCCCAGACCTGTGTCTGGGTGCCCCAGAGCGGCTTGCCGACACTGTAGGCGCGGCGTTCGATGGCGGTGCGGTTGAAGGTCGTCGTGGACGCGGTCTCGGTCAGCCCGTAGCCCTCGAGGATGAGGACACCGAAGTGCTCCTCGAAGGCGTCGAGCACGGGCGAAGGTATTGAGGCGCCGCCGGAGATCGCGACCCGCATCGTTGACACGTCGTACTTGTCAAGCTCCGGGTGCGCGAGCAGGGCGATGTACATAGTAGGCACGCCCTCGAAGATGGTCGCGCGGTCGCGTTCGATCGCGGCGAGGACCGCTGCTGGGTCAAAGCGCGGGACGAGCGACATCGTGCAGCCGAACCGCACGCAGATGTTCAGGATGCTGGACAGGCCGAACACGTGGAACAGGGGCAGCACGGTGAGGGCGATATCGTCCTGCTGAATGTCAAACAGGCGCCCCGGGATGTCGGCGTTCATGTACAGCTGTATGTGGGTCAGTTCCGCGCCCTTGGGCCGGCCGGTCGTGCCCGAGGTGTAAACAATGACGGCGGTGTCGGTGAGGTACCGCCCTTCCAGCCGCCGGCCCGCGGAGGCGGCGAGCAACCGCTCGAACGGCACGGCGCCGCCGGGTGCGTTCTCGGCCTGGCCGACGACGTAAACCTCGCCCACACCGGCCTCAGCGGCCGCTTTGGCCGCCTGCTCGAGCACTCCGGCCCAGGTGATGATGGCCCTCGCCCGGCTGTCGCTGAGCTGGAACTCGATTTCCGGGGCCCTGAGCAGCACATTCATCGGCACGACCACGCCGCCGGCCTTGAGGATCCCGAAATACGCGATGAGGAATTGCGGGATGTTCGGTAGCTGGATCGCCACCGCGTCTCCTGGCCGCAGGCCGGATCCCGCGAGGCCAGTGGCGAGCCGGTCGGACAGCGCGTCAAGCTCCGCGTAGGTCAGCTGCCCGCCGGGATATAGCGCGACCGGCTTGCCTGGTGTTGCGTCCGCAGACTCACGCAGGATGATCGCGATGTTGAAGTCCATCGCTAGTGCTCCTTCCCCTGGAGGTGAGCTCATGAGACTGAGCAGCATCCCTGAGGCGGCTGACCGCTGCCTGGGCGGCAGTCACCAACGATCCGCCGCCGACGCCTCAATGTCCACGTTTTAACCCCCGCCCGGGGTGTCAAAACAGGCGTTGTTCCCGATCAGGCAGGACCTTCGCCACCTGCCCGCTGACGCTGGCTGTCCGGTATCCGGTCCGCTGCTGCGACGCGGACCTGCAGGTTTTCGTGTTCACCGGTTCCGGTCGCGGACGTTAGTAGGTCGAACGGCCCCCGAACATCTCCGCGAGCCTGAACGCGAGGTTTAGGTCACCCTCGATCGTCATCCGGCCGTCCAGAATTGAGGGGTAGAAATACTCCACGTTGGTAATGATCTTGACGAAGTCGACCAGCGGCAGCCTGATCACCAGCGCCGCATCAGCCGCGGCGCCTTGGCGCGCCCGCGCGCGCTTTTCCAGCACCTCGATCGTCCAGGCCTGCTCGGCGCCGTCGCCCTGGGAGAGTTTGTACACCACCGATCCGGAGAACCCGCCGGTCTTACGCGGGTCGAAGCTCCGCGTCATCAGGCCGAACACTGCCCGCTGCGCCCCGGTGCTTGCGAAGAAGCGCTCGATGCGGGTGTCAGAAGTGCGTCCCACCAGGCGTTCGGCGCCGAGCATCGCCCGGTCCCTGGCTGAGGAACGTACATTGCGACAGGCCTGCCCGGCAAGGTCGCGCAGCCTGGCCCGGCCTGGCCGCCGCGCCACGGCAATCTCGATGTCCTCGTTCACCGGATAGGGCGCAGGCAGCGACCTGGGCGGTGAACGGCGGGCGAGTGCCTCGTCCACCGCGGTGGCGAGCCTGTCCGCCTTGGCTGCCTCCGCCTCGGCGCGGCCATCGGTCAAGTGCGGCAGAACCTCCGTGCCGAACAGTTCGAGGCTCTCACAGATGTGCTCGTGCTTGTTCTTGCCCGACTGCATGATAAAGATGATCTGGTCAACTCCGGCGTTCTGATATCGCTGGATCAACTCGGTCACCTGGGCAGGGGTGCCGACCGCACCGCGCAGCGAGCCCATGCCCGCCTCGATCAGGCGCACCGCGAGTGGCGCGCGTTCGGCGCGGACGATCTCGCGGGCGAAGCCGTGCGAAGAGCGGTTCTCGACGAAGTCGCGCCACACATCCGACGTGCCAACCACGTGTGTGGATGCGTAGAAGTGTGCCAGCGAGTAGCCGAAAAAGTGGGCGCCGTCGATACCGCGCTCGATCGCCGTCGCCTCGTCCTCGTGCATCATCATCGGCAGCACCACGGCGACGTTCGGGTTGACCGCGAAGCCACGCGGCACGCACTCCTCCGAGGCGATCAGGTCGTAGTACTCCCTGACCCAGTGCCCCGCGTCCTCAGGTTCGACGAAGGAGAAGGAGAGCGCCCCGATGCCGCTGCGCGCGGCCAGTTGGATGGTGCTGCGGCGGCTGCATGCTACCCAAAGCGGCGGGTGCGGCTTCTGCAGCGGTTTGGGGATTACGTTGCGCGGTGGCATGCGGAGGTAGGTGCCGTCCCAGCCAGCGAAGGGCTGCTCGGTGAACATCCGGGTGACCGCGTCGAGTGTCTCCTCCCACATCGCGCGCTTGGCGCCGCGCGGCACACCGAAACCACCGAGTTCGCTCGCCGAGCTTGCTTCGCCGGTCCCGAACTCGACCCGGCCATCCGAGATCAGATCGAGGGTTGCGATCCGCTCCGCGATCCGGGCGGGATGATTTACCGCTGGTGGCGCCTGTACGATTCCGTGCCCGAGCCTGATCTGGCGGGCGCGCTGGCTCGCCGCGGCGAGGAACACCTCTGGCGCCGAGGAGTGCGAGTACTCCTCCAGGAAGTGGTGCTCGACCGCCCAGACGTAGTCGATACCGATGCGGTCGGCCAATTCCACTTGCTCGAGCGCGTCACTGAGCAGGCGGTGCTCGTCGTCTGGACCCCACGGCCTCGGCAACTGGTGCTCGTAGAAGATCCCGAACCGCATGGAGGCCTCCTTCGCGTACTTACTGAAAGCTAAGGCGTGAAGGCCCGGACTGCTACCCCCGTTTGTCGCTTGCCGTTGGCAGGATGGTGGCAGGCGCTTGGTTCATTGCTGTGGAGTTCGGTGGCGGGGCTGCCAGCTGCTGGTCACAGATGTTCACGATCCGGCGCCAGCGCCGACGCCACCGCTGGTGCCTGCCGCAGCGCCGGCGCCACCGCGGCAGGCACGGATCCGAAGCCACCGGCAGGCACGGATGCGATGCCTCGGCAGGCACGGATCCGATGCCTCGCCAGGCACGATCCGACGCCTCGTCAAGGACGTTCGGCCCTGACGAAGCTCTTTGCTGTGACGATCAAGAGTTATCCACAGACGCCGCGCGACGGATTGCCTTCCCACCGTGGTTGCGCACGCTGGTGCACATGACAGATCAGGTCGCAGCCAAACGCCTAGCCGAGGTCACCCGCCGCCAGGCGGGGATATTTAGCCGTCGGCAGGCGTTGGCCGCAGGATTTTCACCTTGGCAGGTACGTGGCTATCCGGTCACACCACCCGCCAGAACAGTTTACTCGTCCTACGACGCGCTGAACCGCGACCGCAAACGGGACCGGTTGCTCGCGACGCTCGGCTGGACAGTCCTCCGGTTCACTGCCGACGATGTCCGTCGCAGCCCACATGCGATGGTCCGCGAGATCAAGGATCACATCGCGAGGATCGACCGCGCCGCAGGCAGGAGCGCGTGAGCGACTGAGCGGGGCCGGGTGAGCGGGCAAGGTGAGCGGGTGTGGAGATCGGTGTGGTGCGGTGGTGGCAGTGGACTGGTGATTTCTGGTCACGGTGATCTCCACGGCTTGGTGCGCGGCGGGTGTGGGCCGGATGCACCGCGGGCGTGGCCTGCCAAAACCCGCCGAAATGTCGTCGGCCGGGCACGGCCGCTGTCTCGGACGCACGGGTGGGTATCGCGGGCACGCCGGGGCATCCTGAGGGGCGTGCGGCGGTCTTGCCTACGAACGGGCTGGACGAAATAGCTACCGACGAGGTTGGCCTGGACGAACTCGAGCCGGCTCTTGACCGGGTACTGGCCGGTGGCAACAAGGGCCGCACCGTCGTTAGGCTGGGCGGGGGATAACTAGACCCCGTATTGCCGTGAGCACCGGCAGGGACGGTCACCGGATTGATCCCTAACGGCTCACGCGGGCTGGCACCCTTACGCTGGCTGGCACTTTCGTTGTGCCAGAACACGCTCGTGGTTTGGTGACGGTGGGCCGGCGCGCAGGAGCCTTGCCGGAGCGCCTACAGCGGCAGGCCGGGCGGACGCCCTGCCGTTCTGGGTTCCCCTGACACGGTGTTCCCCTGACATGGTGGCGGCGGCTGGAGACTCAAGCCGGAAAGCGGCTTGAGTCTCCAGCCGCTGGAAGGCCGAGGCTGATGCCATGAACGACTGCGCCGAGCTGTTCACGATCGGGCAGCTCGCCCACCGCACAGGCCTGCCCGTGCGCACGATCCGCTTCTGGTCCGATGCCGGCGTTGTCCCGCCGACATGCGTTCCTCCGGCGGTTACCGGCTCTATGATGCCGGTGCCGTGCCGAGGCTGGACCTGGTGCGGACACTGCGCGAACTAGGGCTGGATCTGGACGCGGTCCGGCAGATCCTGAGCAGGCAGGCGAGTGTCGCCGATGTGGCGTCGGCCCACGCTCGTGCCCTCGATGCCGAGATCCGCATTCTCCAGATCCGACGCTGCGTGCTCCGGGTGATCGCACGGCGTGGTGTCCCGACCGAGGAGATGACACTGATGCACAAACTCGCCATGCTGTCCGCACCGCAGCGGCAGCAGATCATCGACGATTTCGTCGCGCACGTTTCGATGGTGTCGACGAAGCCGCGACAGGTGCTGCACGCATTGCCCAGGCGATGCGGCAGCTTCCCGCAGAACTGCCCGCCGATCCTGCGCCCGAACAGGTGGACGCGCGGATCGAGCTCGCCGAGCTTGCCAGCGACCCAGCGTTCCGCGAGCGTCACGTGAGATGGCGGTGGCGGGCGCGGCGGCCGGATCAGGGCAGCCGCGGATGACTGACCCAGCGCCGGTCCTGGAAGCACGCCGGCGGCGCTGTCGCGGCGGGAGTCGCGCCAGCATCGGCGGCGGGCAAGGTCATTTTGAACCGCATCGTGCCTGCGGAGACCTCAGCAGGCGAGCGCGCCATGCTCGCCGGTCAGATCGAGACGTTCACCGACCGGCGCATCGAGCGGTACTGGCAGCTCATCGGCGTGATCAACGGCCGGCCGCCAGTCCCGTCCACTGTCCCTGCGTTCGAGTGGCTGGTCACGGCCCTTCGGGCGCACGCTGACCGAGCCTAGCCCGCGGGCCCAGCGAGCCTGCGAGCGCCGCGAGCCCGGCTTTCATGATCCGGGAGCTTTCTCAGCGGACATCCCTGCCCTGACAAATTCCTGAATCATGCTCAGGAGCTATTGGGCCAGCAAAATGCGGGTCTGGCGAGCGATCTCCAGGTCTTCGCGGGCGGTGATGACGAGCGTGCGGACACCAGCACCCGCAGCGGTGATGTCTGCGTCACCACCGCATGCGTCCGAGTTGCGGGCGGAGTCGACCTCGACGCCGAGAAAACCGAGGCCGGCCGCGGCATCTTGCCTGAGCGCGGGCTGATGCTCACCGATCCCACCGGTGAATACGAGCACGTCGAGCCCGTCCATCGCGGCGGCCATCGCCGGGATCTCGCGGCGGAGCCTGTGCAGGTAAACGTCGACAGCAAGGATCGCATTCGGGTCGCCCGCGTCCGCCGCGAGCCGTACATCACGCATGTCTCCAGAACCGCCCGGCAGGGTCGCGAGGCCCGCGAGCCCGGCGGCGTGCTCCAGCTTGTCGGCGAGCTCGGCGACGGAGACGCCGCCATGCTGGAGCAGCCAGATCAGCAGCCCGGGATCGACGCTGCCCGGCCGGGTGGCCATGACCAGGCCATCCGATGGGGTGAAGCCCATCGTCGTGTCTACGGACCTGCCGCCATGCACCGCCGCGAGCGAGGCGCCCGCGCCGAGATGGCAGGTCACCACGCGCAGCGCGGTGCCGGGCAGGCCAGCCCCTGCGGTGGCACGAAGCATCTCGGCTGCGTGCCGTGCGGCATAGCCGTGGGAAAGCCCGTGGAAGCCGTAACGCCGCAAGCCGAACCTCCCGCGCCAGCTGGCGGGCAGCGCATAGGTCGCGGCGGCCTGCGGCATGTCCGCGTGGAACGCGGTGTCGAAGCAGGCCACCTCTGGCAGGCCGGGCAGCAGGTCGCGCACGACTTCGGCCGCGGCGAGCGCGCGTGCCTGGTGCAACGGCGCGAGGTCGGTGAGTTCGGCCAGCGCGGCGAGGACCCCATCGTCGATCAGGACCGGCGCGGTGAAGCGGTCGCCACCGTGCACGACCCGGTGGCCGACGGCGCCGGGTTTTGCGGAACCTAGACGATCGAGGAACGTGACGAGTTCCTTGCTCGCCACGCCGTGGTCCCATGACTCCACGTCCAGGGTCGCCTCGACGCGGTCGTCAGGGCCGAGCAGGCGGACCTTCAGGCTGCTCGAACCGGCGTTGACGACAAGAACACGCATCAGCGTGCGTCTCGCACGCTGCCGTTGGCCGTGGCAGCCTCGTCAGTGCCAGTCCTGTCAGTGCCAGTCCTGTCAGTGCCAGTCCTGTCAGTGCCAGTCCTGTCAGTGCCAGTCCTGTCAGTGCCAGTCCTGTCAGTGCCAGTCCTGTCAGTGCCAGTCCTGTCAGTGCCAGTCCCGTCGGCACCGGCGCCTTCGGCGGCCGCCGCCCCATCCGGTCCTACTGCGCGGGTTATGGGTGACTCGTGTGGCCAGACCCAGTCCCTGACTTCGGGTAGATCCTCGCCATGTGCGCGGGTCCAGGCGCGATGCCTGATCCGGGTGTCCGCCATCAACTGACGCAGCCGCGCCGCACGCTGGCCGAGCCCGGGAACCCGGTCGATCACGTCAATGACCAGGTGAAACCGGTCCATATCGTTCATAACGACCATGTCGAAGGGGGTCGTAGTGGTGCCCTCCTCCTTGTAACCGCGCACATGGATGTGCGCGTGGCCGTTGCGGCGGTAGGTGAGCCGGTGGATGAGCCACGGATAGCCGTGGTACGCGAAGATCACCGGCCGGTCCGTCGTGAAGAGCGCGTCGAACTCGGGGTCACTCATGCCGTGCGGGTGCTCGGTTTCCGGCTCCAACCGCATCAGGTCAACGACGTTGACCACACGGACTCTCAGTTGCGGGAGGTGACGGCGGAGAATATCGGCGGCGGCAAGGACCTCCAGAGTCGGCACATCGCCCGCGCACGCGAGCACAACATCCGGGTCGGTGGCGCCACCGTCGGTACTCGCCCACTCCCAGATCCCGGCGCCCCGCGTGCAGTGCAGCACGGCTGATTCCATATCCAGCCAGTCGGGCGCCGGATTCTTCCCAGCCACGATCACGTTCACGTAGTTGCGGCTGCGCAGGCAGTGATCGGCCACAGAAAGCAGGGTGTTGGTGTCCGGCGGAAGGTAGACCCGGACCACCTCGGCCTTCTTGTTGATCACGTGGTCGATGAATCCGGGGTCCTGGTGCGAGAAGCCGTTGTTGTCCTGCCGCCAGACGTGCGAGGTGAGCAGATAGTTCAGCGACGCGATCGGCCGCCGCCACGGCAGCGTCCTGGTGGTCTTCAGCCACTTGGCGTGCTGGTTGAACATCGAGTCCACGAGGTGGATGAACGCCTCGTAGCAGGAAAACAGGCCGTGCCTGCCGGTGAGCAGATAGCCCTCGAGCCAGCCTTGGCAGGTGTGCTCCGACAGGATCTCCATCACCCGGCCATCCCTGGCGAGGTGCTGATCGACAGGAAGGAGCGCCTCTTCCCAGGTCTTGCCCGTCGCCTCATACGCTGCGTCGAGCCGGTTCGACGCCGTCTCGTCCGGCCCGAAGATCCGGAAGTTGCGCTGTGCCGCGTTGAGCGAGAACGTGTCGCGGATCAGGTCGCCAAGCACGCGCGTCGGCTCCGATATGTGTTCGCCAGGGCTTGCGGCCGGCACGGCGTAGGCGCGGAAGTCGGGCAACGTCAGGTCGCGCAGCAACAGGCCGCCATTCGCGTGCGGGTTCGCGCTCATTCTCCGGCGGCCGCGCGGCGGCAGCCCGCGAAGTTCCTGCCGGGGGCGGCCGTCGCCGTCGAAAAGCTCGCCGGGGCCGTACGAACGCATCCACTCTTCTAGCTGGCGCAGATGCCCAGGGTTGGTCCTGACCTCGCCGAGTGGGACCTGGTGTGAGCGCCACGTCCCCTCGACCGGCACGCCATCCACCTCGGCGGGACCTGTCCAGCCTTTTGGGGTGCGCAACACGAGCAGTGGCCAGCGCGGCAAGCTGCGGCGCTCGCCGCCGGCCCGGGCCTGCTCCTGGATCGACCTGATATCGGCGACTGCCTGGTCCACGACGGCGGCCATCCGCTCGTGCATGACCTCAGGTTCGTGGCCGGCGACGTATACCGGGGCATATCCGTACCCGCGCAGCAGGGCGTCGAGTTCGGGTTCCGGGATCCTGGCGAGCACCGCAGGGTTGGCGATCTTCCAGCCGTTGAGATGGAGGATCGGCAGCACAGCGCCGTCACGTGCGGAATCGAGGAACTTGCCAGAATGCCAGCTCGTGGCGAGGGGGCCGGTCTCGGCCTCACCGTCGCCCACGACGCAGGCGACGATCAGATCCGGGTTGTCGAAGGCGGCACCGTGCGCGTGGGAGAGTGAGTATCCGAGCTCACCGCCCTCGTGGATCGACCCAGGTGTCTCGGGTGCCACATGGCTTGGCACACCGCCAGGGAAGGAGAATTGCCTGAACAGGTTGGCCATGCCGACCGCATCCTGCGGCACGCTCGGGTACACCTCGCTGTAGGTGCCCTCGAGCCAGCAGTTTGCGAGCGCGGCTGGGCCGCCGTGCCCGGGACCGATGACGAGCATCATGTTCAGGTCGTGCGCCACTATCGCACGGTTAAGGTGCGCCCAGATGAAATTCAGCCCGGGCGTGGTGCCCCAGTGCCCGAGCAGCCGTGGCTTGATGTGCTCGGGCCGCAGCGGCTGCGTTAGCAGCGGGTTGGTGAGCAGATAGATCTGGCCGACTGAGAGATAGTTGGCGGCACGCCAATAGGCGTCAAGCAGCCGCTGGTCGCCGATGGTCAGGGTGGGCCGGTCGGCCACAGTCATGAAACTCTCCTCAGTCGCGCCAGTTTCTTCTCCGTGACAGACCGATGAAACTGGCCGTGTATCCCTGCCACCGCCGCACCGCACCTTGTCACGATCACCGGATTCAGTTCAAGCTCGGTGACCTGTGGAACCCGTGCTGCGAGCCGGCTCACCTGCTCAAGCAGCACGGCCAGCGCCGCGAGGTCGAGCGGAGCCGCCTCGGCAGCAGCCGCGGAGATAAGGGCGGCTTCTGAGTCCTGCCCGGTGGCGCTGTCCTGCCCGGTGGCGCTGTCCCGCCCAGTGGCGCTGTCCTGCCCGGCACCGCCCGGCGCGGCATCGGCGGCGTTCCTAGCCTGCGCAGGCTTTGCTGGGTTGCCGCGCAGTTCGTCAAGCATATCCCTGGCGTCGCGTGGGCTAAGCGGCGCGGGCTTGGTGACGCATGCGCCGACAAGCGCGCCGGCCGGGCCGCCGAGGACGAGTGACACCTGCGGATCGCTGCCGGGCTCCCTGATGACGCGGACGACAACCTCGGCACCCTGCTGCGGCTGGCGTCTGATGCGCACGCCTGTCATCGCCGACCCGAGGGAGGCGGCGAGCCTTCGGTACACGATACGCACCTGGCTGGGCGTGGCGAGGCCGCAGCGCGAGACCTCCGGCCGGCCCGCCAGCCTGGCGCCTTCCGCGACCAGCGTCACAGGGAAACCCAGCCACCAGGCCGCCTCCACGGCGCTGTCGGCGCCGTCGGCGGTCACGCTCTCAACGACCGGGACACCGTACCGTCTGAGCAGCACGGTGAGCAGGCGCCGCGCCGAAGGATCGGCCGCGGATGGGGTCGCCGTCGTCGGTTGCCGGGCTGATGAGGCGGCCATAGCGGCTCCTTTGGTTACGACCCAGCTGTGGTCCGGGCCCCGCTATGGCCCGGTGTTAGCGCAGCCGCCGCAAGAAAGGGTCTTGCGGCTCAGCCGGAGTGATTCGTACCCGGGCATCGACGGCGCTGACACCGTCCGGGCGGGCAATAACTGGATTCAGATCGAGTTCGGCAACTTCCGGCATGTCGTCGGCAAGCTTGGAAACCCGGAGCATGGTATCGGTGAGCGCTGCCACGTCGGCAGCGGGTGTGCCGTGGTGGCCGAAAAGCAGCGCGGCGGCCCGGATCTCACGGACCATGTAGTCCGCGTCGGTGTCGGTAAGCGGTGCGAGCCGCACGGCCTTATCGTCGAGAATGGCAGTGTTGACGCCGCCGAAACCGAACACCACGAGCGGGCCGAATATTGGTTCCTGTGCCACCCCGATGAGCACTTCCACACCGTCGCCGACCATGGGCTGCACGAGCACGCGGTCGAGCTTGGACCCGAATTTGTCTTTGAGCTGGCGGTAGGCGCGCCTGACGTCCTGGCTGTCGCGCAGGTCGAGCTGGACTCCGCCGGCGTCGCTCTTGTGCACGAGCCCCTGTACGTCCGCCTTGAGCGCGACGGGGCCGCCGAGTTCGCCCGCGACGCGGATAGCCGCGTCCTCGCTGGTGACCGGCCTGGTGCTGACGAGCGGGATTCCGTAGCAGGACAGCAGTTCGATGGTGTCGCCAACGGAAAGCCAGCCGCCGCGCCGGTGCCTGGCGAGGAAGCGCCCGACGAGCGCATGGGCCTCCGCCTCGCGCAGGCCGCCAAGCTCGGGAATGTGGCCGCGGTGAGTGGTGCGCCAGGCGCGGTAGCGCGCCGCGTGCCCGAGCGCTCGGGCCGCGCTTTCCGGGTAGGCGTACGCGGGCACCGCATCGGTCGTCTGCAGCGACCCGGCCCCCTTGTTGCCTGCGTCAGTGGGTGCCTCGTGGCCGTCACCTTCGCCGGAGCCTGCTCGCTCTTTGGGCGCGCCGTCGCGGCCGAGCAGGCGAACGGCTTCCGGCTGGCTGAGCAAGGCAGCGGCGAGCGGTTTGGTCAGCTTGGCCGCCTTTATGGCGGGCACAATGTCGGCTGTGCCTGTCGGCACGGCGATCGCGAGGACCATGTCGATGGCGTCATCGCCGCCGACTTCTTCGAGGCTGGCACGGAAGGCGTCCGGGCTGACCGCGGCGGTGGTGTCCACAGGCCCCTTGACGACCGCGCCCGGCGGCAGCAGGTGGCGAAGCCGTCGTTGGGTCTGCCCGCCGACCGCCGTCACAAGCAGGCCGAAGTCGGCACACGCGTCTGCGGCGAGCACTCCGCCGCCGCCCGCGTTGGAGACGACGGCGACCCGTTTTCCCTCGGGCAGTGGCTGGCTCGCGAGCAGGGCCGTTGCCTCGACAAGCTCACCCAGGCTCATGGTCGAGATGATGCCTGACTGCTCGAGCAGCGCCTCCACGGTGACCAGGGGGGTAGCGACCGCCCTGGTGTGCGAGGCGGCTGCCCGCTGGCCCATGGTGGACCGGCCCGCGTGCACGGTGAGCACCGGGATCTGCTGGCCGACATAGCGCGCGGTGCGCGCGAACTTGCGCGGGCTGCCGAACGACTCCACGTAAAGCACTGCCAGCTTGGTCAGGTCATCCTGCACCCACCAGGTCAGCATGTCATTGCTCGACACGTCGTACTTGTCGCCGACGGACGCGAACGACGAGACTCCGATGCCGAGCCGTGAAAGATGATCGAGCAAAGCGATACCGACGCCGCCTGACTGCACGACCAGGCCCGCTGCGCCCGCGACCGGGTGACGCGCCGCAAAGGTCGCGTCCAGGCCGATGTGCGGCAGTGCGATGCCAAAGCAGTTCGGGCCGACGAGGCGCATGCCGTGCCTGCGGCAGATGGCGAGCAGATCGGCGCCCGTTCCCGTGTCGATCCCAGCCGTGATCACGACCAGTGCCCTGACACCTCGTCGCCCGCACTCCTCGGCCACGTTCCTAACGGCAGCCGCGGGCACGGCCACTATCGCGAGGTCCACGGGTTCTGGCAGGTCCGCCACCGAGGCCACACATCGCACGCCCTCGACGTGGCGGGCGCGGGGGTTCACCGCGTATACGTGCCCGGTGAAGCCGCCGGTCACGATGTTGTGGAGGATGACGCGGCCCACCGTGCCCATCCGGCGGCCAGCGCCCACAACGGCGACAGAGCCCGGCTGGAGCAGATAGCGCAGGCTTGCCACATCGGCGCTGCGCTCCCTGGTCGCCACGGTGTCCAGGTAGCTGTCGAGACGGCTGTCGGCGTCGTCCTGGGGCAGCGGAAAGGTGAGGTCAATGAGACCATCTGCGAGCTGCCGCTTGGCCGGAAGCCCGGCGTCAGCGAATACGCGCAGCATGGCGGCGTTGGTCGCGAGCGTCTGGGCCGTGAAGGCCGCCAGCTTGCGGCGCCGCGCGATGGAGATCAGAAACTCGAGCAGGAGGGTCGCGATCCCACGGCCGTGCATGTGATCGGCGACGGCGAAAGCGATCTCAGCGGACCCTGACGTGCCGTCCGGCTCGTAACTCGCGACCCCGATGAGCTGGTCGTCCAGCCAAGCCAGCAACGCGGCGTGATCGTCGGCAGGTTCCCGGCAGACTCGCTTGGCCTCCATTTCGGCCGCGTGCGGGCTGAGGTTGAAAAACCGCAGGTAGACGTTGTCTGGCGACATTGAGGCGTGCATCTGGCGTACCGCTTCGAAGTCTCCGGGTCGGGCGGGCCTGATCTCTATCGTCGTGCCATCCGTAAGCAACGCGTAGACGCCGGCCTCGCCTGTTGTCGGATTCATTCAAGATCCTTCGCGTGCTTTGCCTGCCTGTGCTGCGAGCTTGCCCGTTCCAGCCGTACCGGCTGCGCCTGAAGTGCCATTGCCGACAGTGCCTGCGGTGCCATTGCCGGCAGTGCCATTGCCGGCCGTGTCGCCCGTGCGGGCCGTTCCTGCTGGATGGCTTGCGGGAACGATCCGCGCGTACTCGCCAGGGAATACCAGGGCAACGTGTCCATCGCTGAGCCATTTAATGACGTACGGTGGCGTGCCGTCCTCGTGTTGGACACCGATGACCAGGCCAACACGGTCGCCGTTGCCGTCAACGAGCAGGCGGTCGCCGACACATGCCTTCATGACGGCCTCCTCACCTTCGTTGCCCGCATCGGGATCCCCAGACCTCATGTGGTGGCCGCCCAGGCCCGTGCGATCCATCTGCTGTAATGGTCGGCTGCGGCGTTAAAGGTCCGCATCGGGCCGAGGTCCTTGGCTTGCGGGCCGTTGGGCCTGCACCTCGGCCAGCACAGCAAGCGGACAAAACGGCACGCACAGCAATCAATCGGCACTCCGGTCTGACGGTCTTCTGCGCTCTACGTGCTGCACACGGGCTTCTGCAACGGGGCCCTACCGGGGCCTATGGCCTGGAGGGCGAAGGTCCTTGCCGCAGGATTCGTCGGCCTCCGCGGCAAGCAGTGGCGCTAACGAGGCTGGGCTAAGAGGCCAACGAGGAATAAGAGGCCAACGAGAAAAGGGTCTCTCAGCGGCACAGGTCACGGGCGGGCCTAGCTCAGCGGCACAGGTCACGGGCGGGCCTAGCTCAGCGGCACAGGTCACGGGCGGGCCTAGCTCAGCGGCACAGGTCACGGGCGGGCCTAGCTCAGCGGCACAGGTCACGGGCGGGCCTAGCTCAGCGGCACAGGTCACGGGCGGGCCTAGCTCAGCGGCACAGGTCACGGGCGGGCCTAGCTCAGCGGCACAGGTCACGGGCGGGCCTAGGTCAGCGGTACCGGGGGACCCAGGCAGACGGCATTGGCCGGCGCCACGGGCCAGCGCCACGGGCCAGCGCCACGGGTGAGCGCCACGGGTCAGCGCCACGGGTGAGCGCCACGGGCCAACGCCAGCGCCACGGGTCAGCCTCACAGGTGAGCGCCACGGGTCAGCGCCGCAGGTCGGGGGTCCAGATCATGGGTACTCTTCAGCCGCATCACCCGTTCGCGGCCAGCCGCTGCTGCTCCCAGACCGTGACGCATTCGGTACAAGTGTCGAGCGGGGGGACGGGTGAGAACTCGCCCCGCACGATCATGGGCGCTCCGCAGTACGCGAAGACGATCGCGCCCGCGCGCTGTGCGGGCGGCGGATAGCCGTGCAAGACCTTGGGCGCCCGTAGGTCGTGTGGCAGCCCGGTCGTCTCGGTCGCGGTCGGCGGTGTCACGTTTATAGCCTACGACGCCTTAAGCGAATTATGTGATCATGGCGTTGAGCTCGCGCTCCCGCTGTCATCGATGGCCCCTGAGCGGCGCAGATGGCTCTGGCGGCGCGACCGGGCGCTGATACCGGATGCGGCCCTGACGCTCGTTTCCGCCCGCGGTGCGCCGGGTACGGGCAATTGAGTGGAGACGTGGGATGTGATCAGGTCCAGGCGGAACGTACGTGAGTACACCGACGAGCCGATCGCCAGGGCGTTCCTCGATCAGATTCTGGAGGCAGGTCGGCGCAGCCCGTCGTCACGCAACTGGCAGCCGTGGGACTTCGTCGTAGTCACTGATCGCCAGCAGCTCACCGAGCTCGCCAAGGTCTGGCGTGGCGCCGGGCACGTGGCGAGGTCGGCGGCAACGATCGCGCTAGTCGCACCGGTACCCGCAGACGAACGGCAGCGCGACTGGGTCCAGTACGATCTTGGCCAGGCGACCATGAGCATCATGTTCGCCGCGGCCGACCTGGGCATCGGCAGCGGCCACTCGGCGGTCGCAGAACAGCGGCTGGCAAGCAAAGTCCTGGGTTTCCCCAATGACAGGTTCTGCGCGTATCTCATCGCGCTCGGATATCCGGCAGGCCGGCCCCTAGTTCCGATCCAGCGGCCCGACCGCCGGCCCTTCGACAGCGTCGTGCATTGGGCGTCCGGCTGGTAGCTAGGACGGCTGGTAGCTGGGACGGCTGGTAGCTGGGACGGCTGGTAGCTAGGACGGCTGGTAGCTAGGACGGCTGGTAGCTAGGACGGCTGGTAGCTGGGACGGCTGGTAGCTGGGACGGCTGGTAGCTAGGACGGCTGGTAGCTGGGACGGCTGGCCGGTGCGGAAACCGGAGATCATCTGATAGCGGATCGGGCGGCGAATCGGGTACGAGCGGCACGCACTTGCGCAGCCGTTAGGGAAAGGTTACGGGGATGCCATGAAGACAATCCTGAACGTTATCTGGCTGATTCTCTGCGGCATCTGGATGTCGCTCGCCTACGTGGCAGCCGGAATCATCTGCTTCATCCTGTTCTTCCTGGTCATCACGATCCCGTTCGGGATCGCGGCGTTCCGCATCGCGAACTACGTCCTGTGGCCGTTCGGGCGGACGATCGAGGCACGGCGCGACGCGGGCGTCGGATCGCTGATCGGGAACGTTATCTGGATCATCTTGGCCGGCTGGTGGCTCGCCGTCGCTCACCTTGTGACCGGTGTAGCGCTGTGTGTAACTATCATCGGCATCCCGCTCGGTCTCGCCAACTTCAAGATAATTCCAGTCTCGCTGCTGCCGCTCGGGGTGCGAATCGTTCCCACCGGCCAGGGCGCCTACGTCGGCTGATGCCGCGGCTGCGGCGTGGCCCGGACCGTACCGCCTCGGCGTGCATGGTATGGAGATCACTGTGACCAGGCGTTACGGGCGCCAGGCCAGCGGCGGATCAGGCGCGGCGGGCGCCTGGCGCAGCGCGATCGTCCACCAGCTAACGTCGACCCAGCCCTCGCGCTTGAATCCAGCGGACGGAAACACCCCGATGGGCAGGAAACCGGCGGTTTCGTGCAGCCGCACGCTTGCCTGGTTCGGCAACGCGATCCCCGCATAGGCGGTGACGTAGCCGAGCCGGCGCAGGTCGGCGAGCAGGCGCGCGTACAAGAGCCAGGCCGGTGCCACGCCGACGAGCGGAAGAATCGACGTAAACGGACGTAAACGGACGTCTCAACCGACCAGCGGTATGCCTGTCGGCGGCGGTAGGGGGCCGCATAAGCATAGCCGGCGATGCCTTGCGGCGTCTGGGCCACCGGCAACGGCTGCCGCACCAGGCCCGCCGTCATGCGCCCGGCGATCTCGGCGGCATCGGGCGGCTCCGATTCGAACGAGATCGTCGTGTCCCGCACGATGGGTGCATAAATTTCACAGATCGCGGCCGCGTCGCGGGTACCTGCCGTGCACACGGCGACGCTCGGTGTAGTCATGATCGAAGACTTACCGAGGCTCCGCCCGGCGGCAAGCGATTTATGTGCCGCCGCGGGCCGCCGCACACCGGCCTGCGTGCTCAGGTTACTCGGACAATCCTTGCCTCCACGAGCCTGCTGCACTCGATCCGCAGCAGGCCCAGGGTTCCGTGGGGCTGGCGCCTGCGGTCGGTTGGCGAACCCGGGTTGAAGATCCGGAGACCGCCAACGGCGGGATCCGTCCGGTCGAGTGGTATATGCGAGTGTCCGAATACCACCAGGGCCGCATCAGGAAACCTGCGGCGCATACGCGCGGCGCGCCCGGCCGCCGCGCCGCTGTCGTGAATCATCGCCACTGGCAGACCGTCCAGGACAAGCTCGACGGTTTCCTGTGCTCCCCACGCCGCGACTTCCGTGCCGTCGTTGTTGCCGCGCACAGCGCGGACCGGTGCATAGGTGCTCAGTTCGTCGAGCACTTCGGCTGTGCAGACATCTCCCGCGTGCAGGATCAGGTCAGCAACGCTGAGGAACTGGGCCACCCTGGGCGGGCACGATCGCCACCGGCGCGGCGCGTGCGTGTCCGCCAGCACTGCTACCTTCACGCGGTCGCCCTCACCTTGCCGTCCTCACCCTGCCGCCTGGCTCCTGCTGCGCCTGGCTCCCCTTCCGCCTGGCCGGCCGCCACCGCCTGGCCGGCCGCCACCGCCCGCATCCACCGGGATCTGCGAGACACCCCTATGCGGGATCACCTCGCGCGCCACGTAGCCGCGCGCGCGATGTGATCGCGTACTTCGGCCGGTCGGTGATGAGCACATCCACCCGCGGGTCGGCCAGCCAACGGGTGATCATTGCGTCGCTGTTGACCGTCCAGATCATCGTCTTTATGCCGTGACGGCGGCATCTGTGGAGCACGCCGGCCAGGGCGAGTCCATGGTGCATGGCGACCCAGTCCGCCCCGCACGCACGGATGCGGCCGAGCGGGAACACTTCGCGGCGGCGGACCCAGGGCCGGCGCAATCGCGGGACGGCTTCGAGGTTGCGGCCGAGGGACAGGCCCACAGGCACGTCAGGGAAACTGCCCTTGATCGCCGCGACCGAGGCGTCCTCCAGCGTTGTCGCCACGAACCTGCCGGGCCCGAGAATGTCGAGCGCCTGCTCGATGATCGCAGTCTCCCCGCCCTGCTCCTTGAGGTCCAGGTGCCCGATCGCACGGTCCGCGATGAGCCGCATTAGATCCGCGACGCGAGGCACCTCGTATCCGGCGAGTGCACATAGCCTCGAGTAGCTGATGTGCGCGAGCGCGCTGTGCCCACCCGCGCTGTGCCCACCCGCGCTGTGCCCGCCCACGTGCATGTCGTGGTACACGGCCAGTTCGCCGTCTGCGGTTCGCCTGATATCGAACTCGACGTAATCAGCGCCGGCCTCCAGCGCCTCCGTATAGGCCTGGTACGTGCCTGCGGGCGCGTCCTCGCCGCCCCCGCGGTGCGCGGAGATGGCGGCCATCGTGTTCACTGGCTGAAGGTGACATTGTCGCCTGTGACATGGATGAGAACGCCCTGGGCCGATACTTTGACGCTCTGCACCGTCATGTTCAGCGGGAGGGTCGGCACGGTCACAGTGAAGTCGGCAAGGGAGCCGAGCAGCGAGGTCGGGAGCCCGTCCGCGGAGATCACCTGGACGTGGATCTTGTTGTTGCCGACCTGGGTTACCCGTGCCGTCGCCGACCCGCTGATGACGTCTAGGTCCACGTTGAAGGTGACTTCGTCGCCGTGCACAGCCGTCACGGTCACACTAGGCCCGTCACCTGATGCGCCCAGCAGGTCGCCGAAAGTGATGAGGGCGGTGCCTGACACGTGATCGATGGTGCCCCCGCTGAAGCTCGAATTGAGGTGGACCCCTTGCAGGTCCGCGTTGATGTTCGTGATATCGACCGGGCCCTCGTTCACACCGGCTGAGCTGATGGTGACGTTATGGAGGTCGTGGCCGATGACTTGCGTCAAAAAGGGGAAGCCTTCGATCGATACATTCGGCTTACTTCTAAAACCCTGCTTCTGGATTTGGGTTGCCATCTTGTTTTCCGCATATGCCGCGGCCGCCCGGTCAGCGATGACGAGCAGGGCAAGCACCACGACCAGCGCGATGATGAGGTAAAGCCACCGGCGGGATCTTCTCCGGCGTCGCGGCGGAGCCTGCTGCATGGGCGCGGTCGGGTATTCGCTCACGGCTGTTCCCCCGGCTGGGTGGGCGGAGCGAGGGCGGTGCGATTAGCCCTCGTAGCGGCCCTGGTCCGTTGCTGATGACGTCCGCGGGGCTAAGCGCGAACCCGCAAGTGGCGGCGGAGAGGCCGGCCACTTCAGCAGCATCAGCCCCGCCGGTCCACGTCATGAGGAGATGCTACGATACCCGGCCTACCGGTGATAGCTCATGCGCAGTCTGCTTCAGCGCGGTCACGGCAGGTCGCCAACGGCCACGGCCTCGAGCAGCTGCGAGTTCGAGATCGTGACGAGCAGCGTCTTGCCGTCAGGTTCCACCGTGAACTGACGAGGCAGCTGACCGGTCCGCACCATACCGAGCAGGGCCGGCCTGCCGTCAAGGGCGGCTGCGGTGTCGATCACGGTAAGACTCGCTGCAGCACCCTTCACCGCGCGGAAGTTGGAGTTGGCGACGACGATCCGCTTCCCATGGTCGATGAAGGTAAGCCCAATTGGTTCTTCACCTACCCGGACCCTTGAGATCAGGGCCTGCTGAGGATCACCGGTGAGTTTCGAGGCCGAGAAGCCGAGCAACTCGTTGCTATCCCTTGCGGTCACCCAGACGATGCTGGAATCCGTGGAGCTGATCACTCGGACCGGGGCACATCCCGCGTTCACCGTGGCTACGATCGATTTGGCGGGTTCCTTCTCCGCGCGGCTCAGGTTGAGGACCGTCAGCGTGCCCTCCATGTTTCTTGCGCTGCGCATCTGGCTCGTTACGTACAGCCAGTGGCCGTCGCCCGATACCCCCTCGCCCACAGGCTTCACTCCGAGGCCGACGTTCCCGACAAAGTTGGCCGCCCCGAAACCGCGGGTCAGGGCCCTGCGCAAGTTGAACACGGCCAGGTGATTGCTATTCATGAGTGTGACGAACGCAAACCTGTCGTCGGGTGAGACCGCGACCTGGACTGCTTTGCGCCCGCCAGGGCTGAACAGCTTTCCGATCACGGCACTCGGGCTACCTTGTTCCACGCCGGCCACGCTGATGACGAATGCGCCGCTGTTGGAGGTGACGAGCAGATAACGTCCGTCGTTGGTAAGGGTCTCGCCGTTGGCGTTCGCGATGGGAATTGTCCGGACGAGCGAAGGCACTAGGGAACTGCCATTTCTCATAACCGCGAGGGACTGGCCGAGCGTGACGAACGTCCACTGGCCGTCCGGCGTGCCGACGACGGCGTAAGGCTTGCCCGGCAGAGCGACAGTAGCGCGGTGAACCTTGGCAAGCGGCTGTGCCGCCGCCGTCGCCGTACTGCAGCCTGGCGCCGTGAGCGCCGCTTGCTGCGGGCCGCCGTTGGTTGCCGCGTGGATCGCGAATGCCGCTCCCGCCAGGCCAACAACGGCGGCGCACGCGGTGACCAACGCGGCGCGCGACCGCATCCATGGCCGACGCCGATCCGGCGGTTCGCCGTGGCCTGCCGCGAACGGGGTCTGCGGCGGACCGGGAGGCCTTGCGCCGAACGGAGGTCCCGCCCCAGCCCGCGACCGACCCGGCGGGCTTCCCGGCTCCGTTGGCCCCCTGTCACTTGGGCCGCCTATGCCACTTGGGCCGCCTATGCCACTTGGGCCGCCCGTGCCACTTGGGCCGCCTATGCCACTTGGGCTGCCCGTGCCACTTGCGGCGCCCGTTTCGCGTCTGGCTCCCATGCCGGCTGCCCCGGCGCCCTTGCCACCGGCGGCCTCGGTGGGCGGGTGCGCGGCGGCACCGCCGCCTGTGCCGCTGGTTGCTCCCCTGGCCGTGCCCGGGGCGGCAGACACGTCCGTGCGTGGGTGTGCGGGCTGGGCGGACTGTGCGGGCTGGGCTGACTGTGCGGGCTGGACGGGCTGGGCGGGCTGGGCTGACTGTGCGGGCTGGGCGGGCTGGACGGGCTGGGCGGGCTGGGCTGACTGTGCGGGCTGGGCTGACTGGGCGGGATGTGCGGGCTGGGCTGACTGGGCGGGATGTGCGGGCTGGGCGGGATGTGCGGGGGAGTCGTCACTGGCGGGGCCAGAGGTTCCGGTACTCGCGGCGGCGGCCTCGGTGGCCTGGTGGGCGGGCATATCCCGCGCCGGGCTTCGCTCAGCCGCGTGCGCCTCTGCTGCCGCGGCGCCAACGGCGCCAACGGCGCCCGCAGGCCCCGCCGCCTCCGTGGCCGGCCGGCGCGGCATCGCGCTTCCCCCGATGCGCAACTGCCCGGGCGCGGGCCGCGGCGGGGTCCGCTCGCCGGGGCCCGCGGCTTCGCCCGCGCCGACGCCGCAGGCTGCACCGAGGGCCGCCGCGAAGTCCATGCACTGGGCGTACCTGTCACCCGGCGCCTTGGCCAGCGCCTTGGCCATTACCTGGTCGACCGCCGCTGGCAGGTCGGGACGACGGCCGGTGAGCGCTGGCGGCGGCTCGGACAATTGTGCCCACAGCACTGCCATCCGCTGGTCTCGCTCGAACGGCGGCGACCCGCAAAGCATCTCGAACGCGGCGCAGGCGAGCGCATAGAGGTCCGCGCGTCCGTCGACCGGCCTGCCCTCGATCTGCTCGGGCGCCACATAGTCGAGGGTGCCGAGAAACTGGCCCGCCGATGTGATGTCCGCCGCCGCGAGCGCCTGCTTGCTGAGCCCGAAGTCGGATAGGTAGACATGAGCCCGCCTGTCACCACTTGTGGCGTCAAGCAGCATGTTGGCGGGCTTCACATCTCTGTGCACCAGGCCGCGCGCGTGTGCCGCGTCAAGCGCGGAGGCCATCTGAGTGATGACGTTCGCGACGTACGCCGCGGGCAACTGGCCCTCCCGGTCGAGCAGCGTCCGCAGGTCCCGCCCCTTGACGTAACGCATCGCGATGAACAGGACACCGTTGGCCTCGCCGGCCTCGAAGATCGGGATGATGTTGGGGTGGTCAACGGCCGCCGCTGCCCGCGATTCCCGCATGAATCGCTGGCGGAATGCCTGGTCCCTGGCGAGTTCGGGCGCAAGGATCTTCAGCGCGACCCGCCGGTCGAGGCGAATGTCGTGCGCACGGTAGACGACGGCCATTCCGCCGCTGCCGATCTGCTCCTCGAGTCGGTAGCCCGCGACC
This sequence comes from uncultured Actinomycetota bacterium, assembly GCA_963826515.1. GTDB lineage: Bacteria > Actinomycetota > Actinomycetes > Streptosporangiales > Streptosporangiaceae > DATFVJ01. The sequence goes on along the minus strand of CAWGXI010000012.1, from coordinate 1,002,000 downwards.
AGCGCGCCGGGTGCGAAGTCGCCAGCATCGCGAGGGATCTGGTCACTCACCCTGCCTCCAGCGTTGCCTCCAGCGTTCGCCCGGCCCACTCGTGTGCACGCTGGCCGGCACCGCGGCGCCGGCCAGCACCGGAATCGTCCGACACATACTCGCAGAGCAGCCGGAACGGTCCAAGTATCCCCAATGGGGGCTGTCGCCCCCTACTACGCCGTAGACTGGAGGGTTGAACACATTCTACTTTACGCTGGATAGCTCTACACTTGGCGGATGACGACCGAGCGTTCCATGTCGTCGCAGGCAACTCCGGTACTCGTCATAAGGACGCAGGGATCGGAACAAAGGTTGCATGCGGCGCAGTCCTATACCGTCGGCCGCGACCCGCAATGCGACATTGTGGTCGCGGACTCACGTGTCTCGTGGCGGCACGCGCTCGTGCGCCTTGACCACGGCGTCTGGATCTTCGAGGACGCAGGAAGCACCAACGGGACGTTCCTCGGCAACCACCGGGTGAATCGCTGCGAGATCAGCTCCGATTGCGTGCTCAGGCTTGGTCATCCGGACGACGGGCCCGTTGTGCTGTGCTCGGTCAGCCGCCCTGACCTGGTTGACGGCGCTGCGCCCCAGCCCGTCGGGCTGAGCGTGGACCGCCGCCCGTCGGCGGTGCATCGCGTTCCGGTTCGCGTGCTGCGTATCGGGCGCTCGCCCAGCAGCGACCTGGTGCTCTCCGACCTAGATGTCTCCCGCCACCACGCCGAACTGCGGAATTCAGGCGGCGGCCGATACGAGATCCGGGACCTGGGTAGCCACAATGGAACCTTCGTTAATGGCGAGCGTATTTCGAGCGCGACGGTAACCGAGCGGGACATTATCGGAATCGGGCGCGCGACATTCCGTCTGGTAGGTGATGAGCTACGCCAATTTACCGATGAGGGCAACGTCTCGCTGATCGCGAACGACCTCACGGTGCGGATCGGGGGTGGCAAGGTGCTGCTCGATCACGTCAGCTTCCCGATCGGGGAGCGCAGCCTGGTCGCGATCATCGGCCCGAGCGGCGCGGGCAAGACGACCCTGCTGGGCGCGCTGACCGGAATGCGACCCGCAGACGAGGGCACGGTCCTATACGACAACCGCGATCTCTACAAGAACTATGCGGAACTGCGTCACAGGATCGGCCTAGTGCCACAAGAGAACATCCTGCACACCCAGTTGTCCGCGCGCCGCGCCCTGCGTTATGCGGCTGAGCTCCGCTTCCCTGGTGACACGTCGAAAAGGGAGCGGAACGGCCGGGTGGATGAGGTTATCGGCGAACTCGGCCTCAAGGCGCATGCCCAGACCCGCGCCGCCTCTTTGTCCGGTGGCCAGCAGAAGCGGGTCAACGTCGCTCTTGAACTGCTGACCAAACCCTCGCTGCTCTTCCTCGACGAGCCAACCTCCGGCTTGGACCCGGGCCTGGACAAGTCGGTGATGGAGATGATGAGCGGGCTGGCAAAGGACGGCCGCACAGTCATCGTAGTGACACACAGCGTCGCCAACCTGGGTGTTTGCGACCGCCTGCTTGTCATGGTGCCCGGTGGCCGGGTCGCCTTCTTCGGGCCACCCGCGGAAGGGCTCAGGCACTTCGGCAAACCAGGCTGGGCCGAGGTATTCCAGGCATTCGATCAGGAGCCCGACAGGGACTGGGCTGCCGAGTTCAAGCAGTCGCCGCTGTACGCCCAGTACGTCACGTCGGGCCTGGCCGCCCGGGCGCCAGCGGCAAGCCGCAGGGAGGCGCCGCCCGCGCCCAAGTCGCGCAATCGTCTCGCGCAGCTAAGCACTCTCGTCCGGCGGTACGTGGCCGTGATCGCCTCCGACCCCGTCTACCTGGCCTTTCTGGCCGGGGTACCGATCGTGCTCGGCGGGGTGATCCGGGTGATCCCGGCTAAGCAAGGGCTGGGCGGGCGCCCCGGCACGAATGACGCCGCCGAGCAACTGCTGCAGGTCCTTGTCCTGTGCGCCTGTTTCGCCGGGGCGTTCAACGCCGTCAGGGAACTGGTCAAGGAACGCGCCATCTACAGCAGGGAACGCGCCGCCGGGTTGTCCGCCGGCGCCTACCTGTCTTCCAAGGTCGTGGTGCTTGGGGTTATCAGCGCGATCCAGGCGTCGCTGCTCCTGCTCATCGGGCTGTACGGCCGCCCGCTCCCGGCCCACGGTGTTGTGCTTAAGGCCCTGCCGCTAGCGGAACTGACACTGGCTATATGCGTGCTAGCCGTCGTCTCGATGGCTCTTGGGTTGCTGATCTCGGCGTCGGTCAATACGTCGGAGAAGGCGATGCCGCTGCTGCTTGTGGCCGTGGTGGTGGAGATCATCTTCACCGGGACCGTCTTCGCGCTCAATGGGAAGGCAGGGCTCGAGCAGGTCGCGTGGCTTTCACCCTCCCGCTGGGGTTTCGCCGCCCCCGCATCCACGGCCGACCTTACGCGGATCATGCCGCCCTTGCCTGGGAGTAAGCCGGATCCGCTGTGGCTGCACAGCGCGCACGCCTGGCTGAAGGATATGGCGGCTCTCATCCTGCTCGGTGTCGTGTTCATCCTGCTCACCTGGTGGCGGCTGGTGCGCCTCAGCCCAGGCCGCAGGCGGTGAGGGCGCCGGCTCTGGCCGGCTCAAGTCACCTCGCGCAGCCTGCCGGTTGCGACGTCGAGGATGAACCCGCGCACGGCATCGGTGTGCGGCACGAACGGGCTCGCCTTGATCCGCTCGATCGACTGGCGGACGTCGGCTTCAAGATCGTCGAATGCCTCGACGGCCCAGTCGGGCTTGATACCGATGTCGTCCTGGACTGACGCCTTGAAGGCGTCGTCGGTGAAGGTAAGCATGCCGCAGTCGGTGTGGTGGATGAGAATGATCTCCCGGGTCCCGAGAAGGCGCTGGCTGATCGCCAGAGAGCGGATCTCGTCCGCAGTGATGACCCCGCCTGCGTTCTGGATGACGTGTGCGTCACCTTCCGCGAGGCCGAGCACCCCGTAGACGTTCATGCGGGCGTCCATGCACGCCACGACGGCGACATGCTTGGCTGGCGGCATTGGCAGCGGGCCATGGAACCCGGCCGCGTAGCGCTCATTGTTCGCGAGCAGGTCGTCGGCTGCGGACATATTCATCCCTTTCAGACCGGAATATCCGTGAATGACAGCTAACGTGCCCGGCTGCCCTCCCGTCAACTGGTGTACGGCGGTACCTGTAGCCACAGCACGCTGCGCACGGCTCTCCAGGCGCGCAGGTCGGGTGGTGTCCCGGCTCGTCAGCGGCCGGCGATTTCCGCAAGCTGCGCCGCCTCGCACCGGCTACCGCGGCCGCCTCGGCCGTATCGGCTACGCCGGCCGCCTCGGCTACGCCGGGAGCCTCGGCTACCCCGGCTGCCTCGGCTCCGCCCGGCCGCCTCGGCTACGCCGGCTGCCCCGGCCGCCTCGGCTACCCCGGCCGCATCGGCCGCCTCGGCTGAAGACGGCGCCCCCGGAAAGGCGGCGGCTGACCCGGCCGAAGGGCGCCTGCCTGGGAGCGCCTGCCCTGACGGCGGTGTCGCCCGGCCGGGAGCACGAGAAGGGCTAGGGCGTAGTCCCTAGCCCGAAGCTACGTCTCCAGCCGGAGGCCCATGAGCGTCATAACGGGTGCGGCTTCCATACCGAGCTTGAGGACCATGGTTTCGTGAGGTATTCGGTGAACCAGTCCGTGGCCATGCCTGCCACCGTCGCCAGGGCGCCGGGTTCCTCGAACAGATGGGTAGCGCCAGGGACGACGTCGAGCCTGGTTTCGGATTTGAGTTGCTGTTGGGCCTTGCGGTTGAGATCAAGCACAAGCTCGTCCTTGCCGCCCACGATCAGCAGCGTGGGCGCGCGCACGGCGGTAAGCCGCCCGCCCGCCAGGTCGGGCCGGCCGCCGCGGGAGACGATGGCCGTCACATCGGCGCCAGGTTCGGCAGCGGCCCACAGGGCCGCGGCTGCCCCCGTGCTCGCGCCGAAGTAGCCGATCCGGATGCCCAGGGCCTCCGGCTGCGCGCGCAGCCATCTGGTGACGGCGGTGAGCCTGGTAGCGAGCAGCGGAATGTCGAATACGTGCGCCCTGTCGAGCTCCTCGGCCGGGGTGAGCAGATCGAACAGCAGGGTGCCAAACCCCGCGGCGCCAAGCGCCGAGGCAACGGCGTGGTTACGAGGGCTGAACCGGCTGCTGCCGCTGCCATGCACGAAGATGATGAGGCCGGCCGGATCTGACGGGATGGTCAACCGGCCGACCAGGTCGATGGAGCCAGCTGCCAGCCTGACCTCCTCGTCGCGGTCAGTCGGGCCGGGCGCCGCTGCACCCTGCTGAGGTGCGGAAACCGTGATCGGCCAGGCGGCCGCGCGTCTCAGCAGGTCGACCACCTGCTCGTCGGACGTCTGGGTGAAGTCTCCGTACCACTGGCCGATCGCGAAGAACACCGACGGAGTCTCCAGGCAGATCACTTCGTCGGCGTCACGGCGCAGGCTCTTGACGGCCTGTGCCGCAGCGACCGGGGTCGCGACCACCACCTTGCGTGCGTGGTGGGCGCGCGCGACGCGGCACGCGGCGCGGGCCGTCGAGCCGGTGGCGATTCCGTCGTCGACGATAATCACGGTGCGGTCCACCAGAGGGACGCGCGGTGTACCGGCGCGCAGCCGCCGCGCCCGGGCCTCAAGTTCGGCGCGTTCCCGCTCCTCGACCGCGGCGATTTCGGCTTCGGTCAGCTGAGCCGCGCGTACGACGTCCTGGTTGATGACCCGGATGCCGCCCTCGCCGAGGGCACCCATCCCGAGTTCGGGCTGGAACGGCACGCCGAGCTTACGCACCACGAGCACATCGAGCGGCACGCGCAGCGCCTTCGCCACCTCGAACGCGACGGGCACGCCGCCACGCGGCAACCCGAGCACGACCGGGTTCTGCTCGCGCAGCGGGCGTAGCCGCCTCGCGAGCCTGCGCCCCGCATCCGCGCGGTTGATGAACGGCACTTCGCGCCTCCCCATCCGCGGGCCCTCAATGGGGGCTATATGTAACACAATCGCCCCCATCGCCCCAGTCGTTAGGGCCGAACGTCCTCGGCCGCCGCCCGGCCTGCTGCCCGCGGCCAAGCGCGCGTGATGGCCCAGCGGGCATCAGGGCGACGTCCGCTGGGCCATCGCTCGCCGGGCGCGGCAAGCGCAGATGGTGTCACTCCCGTAGTGCCGCCGCGCGCTCGGCACGGTAATGCTCCCGCCAGATCAGGCGGTAAATGGGAATCAAACGCGGGATCGAGCGGACCCCAGGGATGAACGGGACCAGGATGAACACCAGGCTCAGCAGCGCCATCACGCCCCAGACAAGCGCGTCACCGTTGCCTGACGTGCTGAATGGCTTGACCTGGTACCAGAACGTGTACAGCCATAGCCAAGCCTGACCGGGGAAGTTCCCAGTCTCGTTCATCATCCCCCACTGGTCACCCGACAGATGCTGTGCGTCACCCAGGTCGCCGAGGTAGGCCCCGTCGGAGAGGAAGAGCAGGGACTTGGTGTAGTCGGTGCTGTAAAAGCCATTCTGTGACTGGAGCGCGCCGTCAAGGGCACCCGATTTCGCCAGGTTAAGCAGCCGCCCCGCCAGGACGGGTACCGGACCGTAGTCGCCCGCCTTGACGGCCGCCGGATCGCCGTTCGGCGCCTTGGCCAGGGCGTTGGAATAGTTGGTCGCCCACGTCTGCTGCTGCGCGGCCGATGCGCCGTTGTACGCCGCAAGGGCCGCGGTCAATGCCGCGTCGTCCGGGATGGATGCGAGCGGCGTCAGGACGAAGTCCTGCGCCGAGTTGACGGGCTGGGTCACCCCCATCCATTGCTCCAGCTTGAGCGGCCCGAGTTGCTGGCTGGCCCCTGCGGTGCTGTTGTAGGGAGGCCCATAGCCCGCGCTATCGCTCGCGCCGGCCAGTTCGCTTACCGCCGTTGCCACGAAGTCGTTCGGGTCGGCCTTTGCCCAGGACGCCACCGTCACCGGCTTCTCGTCGGGGGAGGACAGCAGCGCGGAGAGCCCCACGGTGAGGACCGCGACCACGAGGAACGCGATCACGAACTCCTTGACGATGTCGTAATGCCGGCTTGGCTGCGGGGGCGCGGCACGTTCCTCAGCCTGGCTGACGCTCGTCATGATGACGCCTCCGCGGAGCCGTTCGGGTCATTACGGGTGTCCGTCGCCTTCGCCGCGCCCGCGTGGACGGGCTCGGGGCGCTTCTCGCGAAGCGGGATCGGGGGTGCGACCCCGCGGCGGCGGACAAGCACGACGTGCCAGATCGTCAGCACGCCGATGATCAGCGGGAGCAGCACGATATGCCACATCAGCATCTGCCCGAAGTCGAGCACGTTGAAGAACGCTCCGATGCCCGACGCGTTGAGCCCGTCCTTCGCCTGCGTGGAGATCCACTGCGAGTCGAAGTTCTGCTGCACCAGGTAGCCGGTGAACGCGGTGCCGACCGAGCCGAGGAACGCGACGGCGCCTGTGATCCAGGTCATCGCGCGCCTGCCGCGCCAGGCGGCCATGAAGAACTTGCCCCAGAGGTGGATGACCATGAAGAACATGAACAGTTCCACGCTCCACAGGTGGAGGCTGTTCGCGAAGTGCCCGGTGGCGGAGAAATGCCACCAGGACGGGCCCTTGAGGGCGAGTAGCCCGCCGGAGATCAGCGCGATGAGCAGAGCTGACAACGTCAGCACGCCGAATACGTAGATCCAGGATGCGACGTAGGCGGGCTGCGTGTCAGGGAGCATCTTTTCTGGGGGAAGCTTCCTGAGCCACAGTTCGCGCAGCCGTCCGGTCCAGCCTGGGGTCGCGGCAGACTCCGCGGCGTGGCTGCTCACTGTGACCGCTTGCCCTTGGGGAAAGGCAGCAGCACGGCGGCGGCGAAAACCACGATCATGACGATCACCACGATAAGATTAGCAACCGAAACCTGGATCACTCCCCAGTGCAGGTAGTGCCCGGGGTGATTGAGGTTTACCGGCGGCGAAGATATCGCCTGGCCCAGTGCGCCGAGTTGGCCCATTTCAGACCTCTGCTCCGAGAAAGGGCGAATCTACGCGATTCGCATTCCCTAAACGATCCCACCTCTTCGCGCAGCACTTGCAGGGGCCCTGTGTCATTCTCCGGCAGGACCTTCGTCCCCTGATGATCCTTATGAGCTGGCGTTCCCTGCCCAGCCGCGATGGCCGCCAACGGCAGGCTTTGGCCGCCCATTGCGCCCGACGCCGCGCCAGCGACGCTGCCGGAGCTGCCGTCAGATGGTGGCCTAAACGGCAGCGGTGCTGTGACAATGCTGCGGCGGCGCGGTAGAAGTTTGCGTGGTGGTCGGGCGGCCACGTGGCAAGCTTCCGGGACCCGGCGTTTGCCAGGCGCTCCGGCGGCCGCGCCGGAGGCCGCCGAGGCCGGTCGGCGTGGAGAAAGGGGCACACATGGGCGCCACGGCGGGCGGACCGGGCTGCGGGGGCACACTGCACAGCGACGATCAGCGCCCGCGGCTGATGGAATCGGCCGCGCTCGCGGACTTGCATGCGGCGTTGCGGCGCGCCGGTTACCTGGTGGTCGGGCCGACCCTGCGCGATGGCGCGATCGTGCTCGCCGAACTGGAATCGGCCGCCGACCTGCCCTATGGCTGGGGGGTGACCCTCGAGCCAGGTGGCTACCGGTTGCGGCGGCGCGCCGACTCGGCGGCATTCGGGCACGCCGCAGGTTCGCAGTCGTGGAAGCCGTTCCTGCATCCGCCACGGTCACGCCTATGGTCGGCGCGGCGCGGCGAAGGCGGCTTCGAGGTGGAGCCCGCGGGCGAGGCTGTGCCGAGGTACGCGTTCCTCGGGGTCCGGCCGTGCGACCTTCGCGCGATCTTCATCCAGGACCGGGTGCTCGGCACCGGCAGCCACGCGAGCAGCCCCTACGCCACCCGCCGGTCCGCCATCATCGCGGTGAGCTGCACCGAGCCTGGCGAGACTTGCTTCTGCTCGTCCATGGGCACCGGCCCGCAGGCCGTCGGGCTGTGTCGGCTGCGGCAGGTGCATCGTCTGGTGCCCGGTCGGCATCGACATCACAGAAGAGGTGGCTGCCCTGCGCAACGAGGCAACGGGCGAGCAGTCAGGCAGCTGAGGCGGTGGCGGGACTGACGCGCGCGGCGCGCAGGACAACGGGGCAGAGCACAACGGGCCGGAGGGAACATGAACCTGACTAACTCACCGCCGCTTACGCAACATCCATTTCTCCGCGGGATGATGGAGGAGCATATCGCGCTACTCAATCAGGTCACCCGTTACATCGCGGTGCCGGCCAGGCACCGGCTCTTCGACGAGGGCGGGACGGCCGACCGGTGCTGGCTCATCGAGGCCGGCCAGGTCGCGCTCGACCTGCATGTGCCCGGGCATGGCCCGGTGATCATCGAAACGCTCGGCCGCGGCGACGTGATCGGCTGGTCGTGGCTGTTCCCGCCGTTCGAATGGCTGCTCGGCGGGGTGACGATGCAGGCCACGCAGGCATTTGAGCTTGACGGGCGTGCGGTGCGCGCCATGTGTGAGGCCGATTCCGCGCTCGGGCACGAACTGACCCGCCGAATGATCACGGTCGTCGTCCGCAGGCTGCAAGCCACCAGGATCAGGCTGCTCAATGTGTACGGCCGGCCGGAGGCGCCGGGATGACGACATCGATGGTGCCATCTCGGTACCGGGTCAGCGGGCGTCACGCGGAGACGCGCGACACGGTGACCCTGGCCATGGAGCCGGTGGACGAACCCATCGCCACTTGCCAGCCTGGCCAGTTCACCATGCTGTTAGGTCACGTCCGACCTCCACCGCTATCGCCGACCATGTCTTGGTGGACTTCGAGCTTCGTAGCTGCCCGATCGACCGCCGTCAGCTGCTCGAGCTGCTTTCCGCGCTGCTGGCTGCAGGCCCGGGATTCCCGCGCACAGCGTCGGCTGCGAGTGCAAGGAACGCGGCAACGTATGTGTGCTGGTTGCCCACGGCACCCCCTGCCTCGGACCGGTGACACAGCCGGGATGCGGTGCCATTTGCCCCGCGTTCAGCCGCGGCTGCTACGGCTGCTTCGGGCCTGTGATCAGCACCGGGGGGATGACCGGCCCGCTCGGCGCGACGGGCGGGATCCGCGGTTGACGACGCAGCGGCAGCGGATCCCGAGCCACCGCCGCGTCTGCCTCTGCGGTAGCGCGCCACCGCGAGGCCCGATCGAGTGCGCGTTTCCGCCAAGCCGCCAGATCACCTGTGGCGTAGGTCCCGGGTAGTTGGTCCCTATCCACTGGGCCGGAGGTCGGCGGCGCTGGAGCCGTTTGCCAGGGTGCACGCGGGCAGCCATCTTGCTGTGCTTGGAATGGCGAGATGAAGGAGCGATCGCCATGAGCAGCATTGTCAAAGATGTGATGACCAGAAGCGTGGTAGCCGTCAGGCAGACCGCGGGCTATAAGGACATCGTCACTGTCATGCGACGCCGCCGGGTCAGCGCTTTTCCCGTGCTCGATTCGGCCGATCATGTGATAGGCGTGGTGTCGGAGGCAGATCTTCTGATCAAAGAGGCTGTCCCGTCATCCGGGTCCGACGCCGTGGCAGTTCCGCCTTGGGCGGCGGCGCGCCGCAGGGAGCGTGCCAAGGCTGCCGGGGTGACCGCCGCCGAGCTCATGACCAAGCCTGCTGTTACGGTCGGCCCCGACACGACCGTCGCGGAAGCCGCCAGCGTCATGTATGACCGCCGCGTTAAGAGGCTGCCGGTCGTGGACGAGACTGGCCGCCTGGTCGGCATAGTCAGCCGGGTGGATCTGCTGAGCGTGTTTGACAGGCCCGACGAGCAGATTCGCGACGAGGTGATGAAGCAGGTCGTCGGAGTGGACTTCGCGCTTGATCCCGGCACCTTCGATGTGACGGTCAAGTCGGGCATCGTGACGATCGCCGGGCCAGTGCAGCGCCACGCTGCCGCCCTGCAGTTGCTCGACGCAGTCAGGTATGTGGATGGCGTCGTCGACGTGCGCGACCGGCTCAGTTACCCGCCGGAAGACGTGCCGAAGATCGCAGGGATCATCTGACGCCATATCGCGGTGCCCCGCGGGCGTCCGCCGCCCTGATCGGTGCCGTGCGGAATAGCTGCTTATTGCTGGGTCCTGCGCGAAGGGAGGCGCTTATGCGGGCCGACGGGGGTAATCGCAATCTACGGCTTGATCGTCGGGGTCATTCTGATCGGAAGGGCGTGACCACAATGTCGCGGGTTGCTGTCATCGGGGAGGAAACGAGGATCCAGAGTTTCGCCCTGGCCGGCGTCGCCACCCACCGCGCAGAGACCGACGAGGAGATCCGTCTGGCCTGGCGTTCACTCAGCGCTGACGTGACTGTCGTCATCCTTACCCCTCAGGCTGCTGACCGCCTGGCGGGCCAGCTTGAGCAGCGGCCGGAGGTGCTGACCGTCGTCATGCCGGCATGACGAAGGCATTCGCGGATTAGGCGTCCCGTGAATCTCAGGCGGCGCGGATCCGCGCCACGACGACCCGCAGCGCCCAGCTGAAACGGCGCCCGGCCGGACGGCGCCCGGCCGGACGGCGCCCGGCCGGACGGCGCCCGGCCGAACAGCGCCCGGCCTCGAGGGCAGGCGCCCGGCTCAACCGGCGGCAGCGGCGGTGAGCTTGTTGACCACATCCACCACGCCGTCGATGTCCCAGATTAGCTTGATCGCGACGGCGATCATGTCGTGCTGGTCAGGTGGCGCGGGCTGGCCGCTGAGCGTGACGACGCCGTCCCGCACCCCGACCGTCACGCTGTCCGGATCAGCGAACAGCATCTCGGCCAGGATTGCGCGGACGTCGTCGGCGAGGTCCTCGTCCGGGCGGAGGAAGACGCTGAGCAGGTCGCGGCGGCTGACGATGCCGATCAGGACCCCTTCCGGGTCAACGACCGGCAGGCGCTTGATGTGATGGTGGTTCATCAGCCTTGCCGCCGCCGGAATCGTTGCGTCCGGGTGGATGGTGATGGCGGGCGAGGTCATCAGCTCGTCGGCGGTGCGGGCTGGGTGCTTACCGCCAGCGGTCCGGTGCAGCACGCCGGACCGGTGAAGCCTGGTCTTGGCCCCGGCCTGCTCCTCGAGGACGAGCAGGTCCGCTTCTGACACGACCCCGGCCACGTGGCGGCCCATAATCAGCACCGGCAAGGCGCTGATCTTGTGGTCAGCCAGCAGGGCGGCGATCTCTTTGGACGGGGTAATCCGGTCGACGGTCACCACCGACGTCGTCATGACATCACGGACCCTGCGGTGCCAGCGGCCGCGGCGCTCGCGCGCTTCACCGTTGCCCCCGTGCGCGGCCGATGATCTAGGGGCGGCTGCGGGCTCCTTGGGCGGCTCACCCACGTGTTCCTCGACCGTGCCGAGCGCTCGCGCGACATCGGAAGCGCTGGCCCTGCCGTGCAGGGATTCATAGTATGCGGCACCGAGGTGACGCAGCATGGCATCGAAATGGGCATCGCGGCGGTTCATTTCTTCCGCCTCCTAATGTCGAGACAGCTCGTACTTCGGCCGGTCTATGGAACGGGCACCGGCTGGCACCGGCCAACGCCAGCCGGGACCGGCGCTGACCGGTCCGTGACCCGGAACTGCGGGCCACTCTAGGATGATCGCAGGGCCGAGCCCCGCAACGGAAAGCAGGGCGTCGAAGGTAGTGCGGCGCATCGTTAACGCCTCCCAATCGGTTCGCCAGATCTCGTAGATCTGGCGACTTATCACGCACTGCTTCCAGTATTACCTTTTCCTGGCGGTCAAGTAAGGGCTGCATGTCCCGCCGAAGAAAGGCATCATGTCCCGGTGAGTAAAGGACTTTTGTCATCTCCTCGTGCACCATAAGAATGCATTTGTGCGGTAACCGCCCGACAAACTGGTCGCGGCCGCACCTTCCAGGCTTGACGGCCTGGAGAAGTACGGCCGCTAGTGCGGAGGGAACAGGTGGCCCTGGCCGCTCGTCCCGCTCCGGCGGATCAGCTTTCCCGCTTGACTTGCTTCATGGTCTTGACCGGGATCTGCCGGCCGGCGACCTGCTCCTTCTGCTCGAGCCCGACGGTGATCTCGAGGATCCCGTTGTTGTAGGTGGCCGTCACGTCATCCTCGTCCGCGCCGACAGGCAGCTGGACATGACGCGAGTACACGCCGTAGTAGAACTCCGAGCGGTGCTTTGTCTCGGTCTCCTCGTGCCGTTCCGCGTGGATGGTGAGGATGCCCTTCGAGACGGTGACCTCGACCTGCTTATCCGGGTCGATACCTGGCAGTTCGGCGCGCACGACGTAGTGGCCGTCCTCGAGGTAGTCCTCGAGCCGCATCGGCCGGGCCATGAAGGGGCGCAGCGCGGAGAAGGGCGAGTCAATCCAGTCGAAAAGATCAGGAAACAGGCCACGGGTCTCCCCGCGCGTCAGTGCGCTCATCGATCCCACCTTCCCTCGGTCTTCCTCAGCCGCGATGGCTCCACTGCGGTTCGATCGCCTCCCACGCGGCCTCCCATCCGCTGAGCCTGCGCCGCTCGAGCAGCCTGCATGCCACGGCGCCCACGCTGAGCAGCAGGACGGCAAGCGCGATTGGCGCGAAGACAACTCCGGCCATCACCCGGTCGACAATCTGGGCAGATGTCAGCGGCAGGCTCGTTTCCCTTCCGGCTCCGTCGACCGAGATGCGCACAGTTTGGCCCGCCTTCGTACCGCCAGGCGCAGGAACCTCGCCCACTCGAACCGATCCGTTCGGCGCGGTCCAGCGTGCACGCACCCACGCGAACGATTTCGACTCATACATGAAGCTCGAATCCTTTGGCGCGGTGTCGATCAAGGTCGCCGGCACGCGGTGCCATGCCTGCTGTGCGTGCAGGACACGAAGGCTCGCCGCATGCGCCAGGTGGCCAGCGGTAATGGCCGCAAGTGGCGCGCCAATCAGGAACGCGGCAAGCAACGCGGCCATGATGGAGGCTTCGGCACGGTCCGAACGCCGCCTGAGCGGGTTGCGGTCCAGCCCGAGCCACCTGGCTAGCCTCGCCAGCCTGGTCGTTCTCGGTGCTGTCTCGGCCATCACTGTCACCTCCATCCTGACCAGGTCGCTAGCGGTTGACCGGTCCCGGCCGCGCCGGCCATTCAGTCAATGCAGCGCCACTACTCGCAACGCGGTGCAGCGGGGCCAGCTGCAGCGCGCGGCGTAGATCCGCGGTCGTGACCGTGCCAACGATCCGGCCGTCGGCCAGCACGACCGCGGCGAGCTCACCCGCGATTAGCGGCCGGGTGAACAACGACGCCGCAGAGTCGTCGGGCGCCACCCGGTATCGCGGTGGCACAGCCATCGCGACGCGGTCCAGCCGGAGCTCGGAGCGCTGCAGGGGATGGAGGCGAGCCAGCTGATCAAGTGACACGACGCCGACAAGGTCGCCGCCGAACCCGACCACGGGGAACACGCTCTGGCGCGCGTTTGGTACCACCCGCTCGATGAAGTTTGCCGCCGTGCTCCAGGCAGGCGCGATGTCAGGGTCGGGCGTCATGATGTCGCAGACTCGCACGCCTGCCACAGCGTCCTTGGTGCGAGCAGCATGCGCTTCCGCGCCTGCGGCGGTAGCCAGGAACCAGCCGATGAGCAGCAGCCAGAGGCCGCCGAGGTTCCGCCACCCGACGAACTCGGCCACTCCGGCCGCCGCAATTGCGATACCGACGTACCGGCCAGCCTGCCCGGCCAGGCGTTCGGCGCGCGCCTGGTCGCCGTGGTGGCGCCACAAGAGTGCCTTTAGCACTCTGCCGCCGTCCAGTGGGGCGCCTGGAAGCATGTTGAACACCGCGAGCAGAGCGTTCATCGCTGCCAGCCAGACGAGTGCGGCGGTGAAGACAGCCAAACCGTGGACTCTCGCGGTTGCAAGCGCGGCGGCGCAGAACACAGCGCCAGCGGCGACGCTGGTCGCAGGTCCGGCGAGGGCGATCTGAAGCTCGGCGTCCGGGGTCGTGGCTTGGCCATCGAGCTCGGTGACGCCGCCAAGGACCCACAAGGTGATCGAGCGCACCTGGACGCCCTTACGGCGGGCGACAAGCGCGTGCGCGAGCTCGTGGGCAAGCAGCGAGGCGAGGAAGAGCAACGCACCGAGGATCGCAATGATCCAGTAGGTACTTGCCGGCCGATGGGGGATGACGCCAGGAAGCACGCTCGCGCCGAGAACCTCCGCGATCAACGCGAGGATGACGATGGCAGACCAGTGCAAGCCGACCGGGATGCCAGCCACCCGGCCGAGCCGCACGCTCTGCTTCATCTGACGCCTGCCAATCCGGTCGCACCGAGCCGTCCGCCTTTGCGGCCAAATTCTCACTGTCACTCTCGTCGCTGCGGGGCAGCCGGGTTAGGGGCCTTCAACCTGATCGGGAGGGACTTAAAGCCCCAGCGAGCGGGACCACCTGGCGGCTATTGGGCACTGCGCGCCTGCGCCACGGGGACCGGTAAGGGATCAGGCGGCGTACGCAGGCCGGGCCCGCGCGGCAGTACCCGACGCGAGCACCAGCCGGCCCGGACGCGGGAATTGACCATAACGGCTGCCGCCAGGCGCCGCTCGCGAGCGCAGCGGGGGGTTCCGGGGGGCCGTCCCCCCGGGCGGGCACAGCCATAACGGCTGCCGCCTGGCGCCGCTCGCGAGCGCAGCGGGGGTGCCGGGAGGTCGTCCCCCCGGCAGGGCACAGCCATAACGGCTGCCGCCAGGCGCCGCTCGCGAGCGCAGCGAGGGGTTCCGGCGCGTCCCCCGGGCCGACCAACAGCCAAAACGGATGCGATGGCCGCGCCGAAACCTCGCGGTGCAATCAGCACCGGCAGAACCGGCTATCCCCGCGATCACGTCATGAGCGGCTACCAGGCCAGCGGCGGTACCGGGAAGCGGTCGTCGCCGCGGCAGCTGAGGTGCTCCTCGACCCGCACCACGCCCTCGACCCCTTGCGCGGCGTAGACCATGCGGGACACGGCTTCGCGGCGGTGGACGTGGCCGTTCAGCGTGACCACGCCGCAGATCGTGGTGGCCGTCACGTCGGCGGCGTCCCTGGCGAAGGCGCCACCGAGGATCTCTCTCCTGATCTCCTCCTGGATGTCGTCGTCCCGCCGCAGGTAGGCGTTCAGCGCATCGGACCTGGTGATGAGGCCAACCATCCGGCCGGTCGCTGTTTCGATCACCGGCAGCTGCGCCACCGCATGCCTTCGCATCACCTGCGCAGCCTCCGTGACCGTCGTGTGCGGGAACACCGTGATCGGAGGGGCCGACATGAGTTCGGCGGCGATGGCGCCTGTCGCCTTCCTGCGGTCCCTGCTCCCGTACGGCCCGGTGGACCTGGGGCCTGAGCCCTGCGGGTCCGTTTCCTTGATGATCAAGTCTGCGGGGGTAATGATGCCCTCGGGTCGGCCCGCTGGATCGACTACGAGCACGGCGTCCGCGTGCCTGCTCCGGAGAACGGTCACGAGATGCTTGAACGGGGTTGATGCGCCTACGGAAGTGACCTCGGTGCTCATCACGTCCCGCACGAGGGTTCTGTGCATCGCGTGACCTCCTTCCCTGCAGCCCCGTAGTTTTACCGTGTAGTCCAATCGCCGCGCAGCCCAGGGGCGAAAGACCTGTCTTGAGCGGAACAGTTGTTTGGCGGAACAGTTCCTTGGCGGGCAGGGCTTTGGCGGAACAGTTCCTTGGCGGGCAGGGCTTTGGCGGATTAGTCCGGTGGCATGACGGGCGGCCGCCGCGCGCCTTCTGCTGCGCCTTGCCATGCGTGGTATCCGGCGCCATGTGGCCTGATCGCAGCCAGCGCCTGGTCCACCGGGTGAGGGGATCCTGTGGCTAGTCTGTCCGGCCAGCCGGGCACGCCGTCACTGGTGTCGATCGTGGTCGCCTCGGGCCAGGGCTCCCACGCGGCGGCAAGCTCGCGGGCCACCGCCGGACCGGCGTCGGACACGCCGCCGTGCCGCTGACTCAGCCGCTTTAGGGTGAGGCCGGCTGGCGCGCTGCACAATAGCGGGACCAGATCCGCCGCCGCGTCGCTCGCCGTGGCCGCAGCGTCTGCCCGGTGACGCGGCGACGTCCATGACGCGTCCGCGATTACCGACTCGCCGAGCGACAGCAGCCTGGCGGCCCGGCGGAGCAGTTCGGCGTAGGTGCGTTCGGTCCAGGACGCGGTGTAGATACCTGCGCCGAGCGGAGCGGCGGCGGACCGCCCCGGCGGGATCCCTGCGAGGTCCTTTCTTATCCTGTCGCTGCTCAGCACGGTGAACCCGAGCCGGTCGGCGAGCTTGCCCGCGAGCGTGGACTTCCCCGTGCCAGGCGGCCCCCCGACGACGACCAGGGTGACGGCGCCGGCCCGCAGATGGTCCAGCGCGAGTTCGGTCAGCATTCGCGCGTCATTTCCCGCGGTGCGGTGGCCTTGATTCCAGCGCAGGCAGGAAACCTTCGCCCGCACAAATGCCCGATACGCCACGTAATGGTGCCGAAGTGCCTGCGGTGCCGGGTCGGCCGAATACTCCATGTACCAGCCGGTGAACCGGTCGGCCAGGTCTGCGGCGCCGAGCCGTTCCAGATCCATGGCGAGGAAGGAGGCGTCGTCGAGCCCGTCGACCCAGCGCAGCGTGTCATCGAAGTCGAGGCAGTCAAGTATCCGCGGCCCCTCATCGAGGCAGAAGATGTCGTCGGCGAGCAGATCCCCGTGTCCGTCGACGATGCGCCCGTCGCGGATGCGCGCGTCGAACAGCGGCTCGCGCCCGCAGAGGAAGCGCTCGGCAAGGCGCCACGCCTGCTCGATGGCCGCCGTCATGGCAAGCCGGGACCCGAATGGCCGGGTCTGGTCGACGTTGTCCTGCCACCGCCTGGTGAGCGCGTCCCTGCCACCTTGCCGTGCGATCTGGGTGCTGCGAGATGCCGCCGCGTGCTGGACCGCGAGCGTCCGCGCCACCTGCCGTAGTTGATCGGTCACGTTGGCCCGCCTTTCCACCAAGGTGGAAAGGCGCCGGTCGGCGGGCATCCTGCGCATGACGAGCAGGTGATCGCAGACCTGGCCCGCCGGGTCGCGGACCGCCGCGATGCCGAGGTAGACGTCAGGGGCGAACCGGCGGTTCAGCTCCAGTTCGCGCTGGCAAGCGGCTGTGCGCGCGGCGAGAGAGGTGAAGTCGAGAAATCCGAGGTTCACCGGTTTCTTCAGCTTGTACGCGCGATCGCCAACGAAGAACACACAGGCCGAATGCGTCTCGGCGACGCCGGCATACGCGGCCTGTACCTCCCCCGTCCGCGCCGACTTCTCCAGCACCGTCACCACCACCTCTGGACGAGGCACAGCGCACACAGCCTAAAGGGTCCTGGGGCCCGCGATACCCGGCACAATCGCATCCCATGCCCTGGGCTCATGGGCCCGCCGGGCTTGCCGGGCCCGCGCCGCAGTCGTGCCGCCGGCCCGGCGTCCCGCCCGGACTGCCCGCTCGCTGAATCGCGCCGCCCACGGCCGCGCCTCCCACGGCGGTGGCACACAATGGGCCAGGTCCCGTCCGGCCAGCGCCCGGTTCCGTCTTGCCATGCCCCGGCCCCGTCCTGCCATGCTCCGTTCCCGTCCAGCCGCCGTGCCCTGGTCCCGTCCCGCCAGCGCCATGGGGATCAGGGCCGACGATGAACCTGTGCAGCCTGCCGGGCACCGGCGGATCGGCACGGACGGCATCAACCACGACGGCGAGTGACGCGCCAGACCATGCCTCGATCAGGCGGACCGCGTCACCGTCGGTGACGACCAGTTCGATCTCGCCGGGAAGCTGCCCACGCAGCCGCTCGATAACGGCCGTGCCGGCCCCATCGTCGTGCCTGAACTGATTGCCGACGCCGATCACGACGATCCGCCCACCAAGCCCAGAAGGCCCAGCTAGCCCAGAAGCCCCAGCTAGCCCAGAAGCCCCAGCTAGCCCAGAAAGCGGCGCGGCCGTCCGCCCTGCCAGCGATGTCACCCGCGGTCCATGCGGAGGTCGAGGAAGTGGGCGGCGCAGGAGATACACGGGTCGTAGCTTCTGATGAGCTGCTCACAAGCGTGCGTCAGCTGATCGTCAGCGAGCTGGAGCCGGTCTTGGACGAAGCCGCGCAGATCGCCCTCGATCGCGGCTTGGTTCTGTGCGGTGGGGGGGACGATCCGCGCGGACAGCACGGTGCCGTCCGCGGCAAGCTCGTAGCGGTGGTACAGAACACCACGTGGCGCCTCGGTCACGCCGTATCCGGTGCCTGCGCGCGCGGGGACCGCGACCGCTGGGTGCCCGGGCGGCTCGTACGCATCGATGATCCGCAGCGCTTCCTCGATCGCGTAGACGGTCTCGACCGCGCGCACGATCACGCTGCGGAACGGGTTGTCCGAGGTAGGCCCGAGCCCCGCCGCCCTCGCCACCTGCTGCGCGAGCGGTGAAAGCAGGCTCGAGTTGAGGGAGTAACGCGGTTGCGGCCCGGTGAGGTAAGCACCCCGTCCGGCGAGGTGCGCGTGCAGTGCCGTCGAGTGCGGTACCTGCTCCTCGAGCACGTGTTCCTCGAACTCGGCGGCGGTGAACCGCAACCCGCGGTCCGTCGCGATCGTCCCATCCTCGATCGGGTACCTGTGCGGATGTGACATGGCCAGCTGCTCGTGCCCGCAGTGGAAGTCAGGGAACTCGAAGCCCGCCACCCACTGCGCTGTTTCCACGGCGAGATCGAGCGCCTGGCCCAGCCGTTCGCGCAGCGCGGTGAGTTCGTCGCGGGCGGGCGCCCGGTGGAAGCCGCCCACCCGGACGTTCACCGGATGGATGGGCCTGCCGCCTACCGCCGCCATGATCGCGTTTCCGGCCCGCCTGAGCGCGAAACCGCGCTCGACCAGCGGGCGGTTAGCGCCGGCGAGTTCGATCGCGCTCGGGTAGCCGAGGAAGTCAGGCGCGTGCAGCAGATAGATGTGCAGTGCGTGGCTTTCGATCCACTCGCCGCAGTAAAGCAGCCGCCGCAGCTCGGCGATCTGGCCGTCAACGACCACCCCGCAGGCGTCCTCGACCGCCCTGCACGCACTCATCTGGTAGGCGACCGGGCAGATCCCGCACACCCGCGCCGTTATGTCGGGTGGTTCCGTGTACGCGCGGCCGCGCAGGAACGCTTCGAAGAACCGCGGCGGCTCGTAGATCTCCAGCCGTACCTGCTCGACGGTACCGTCACGAGAGCGCACATACATCGCGGCCTCGCCCTCCACCCGCGCGAGCGCGCCCACCGACAGCGTGCGCTCTTCTAGGTGCGTCTCTCGGTGCGTCATCTGAGGCCTCCTTGCCGCGCGCGGCGGTATGACGAGCGGGTGCGGCAGCGGGGGCAAGCGGTGCGGCAGCACTACAGCACACTTAGCCAACACTAATGAATCAGCCGCACCTGCTGAGTCAGCCGCACGTGCGCGGCGGCTGCTGGTGGTCCGTCAAGGGGGTTACAGACCACCAGGACACTAGCCGGAGCGGATCACCGCGACGGGGCACGGCGCCTGCTCGAGCACGGCCTCGCTGACCGAGCCAAGCAGCAATCCCGGGACCCCGCCGAGCTCCCGCGCGCCGACAACGAGCAGGCCCGCGGTCTGTGCCGCCTCGCAAAGCGCGGCGCGCGGGGCGTCGGGCACAAACGACGGAGTGAAGGAAACCTCTGGAAACTTCTCGCGCCATTGGCTTGTCACCGTTTCCGCGCGCTCCAGGGCACGTCGGCGCATGGCAGCGAGGTCGAGCACCCCGGTCACGCCGGTGTCGGCCGGGGCGCAAGGCTCCCCCCAGCTGGACACCGCGGTCAGCGGCACACTGCGCAGGGCCACCTCCTCGAACGCGAACCCGGCGGCGGACGGCGACGACGGCGAGCCGTCCACGCCGACCACCACGGGGCCCCCGCGCCAGCATCCGGCGCCCGTGACGACTTCGACGGGACACCGGGCATGCGCGGTCAGCTGGGCGCTGACCGAGCCAAGCCCAGGCCAGCACGAGCTACCCGCGCCGCGTGATCCGGCGACCAGCAGCTCTGCGGCCTCGGAGGCGGGTGGGAGCGCGGGCGCGGCCGGGCCGGCCAGCAGCAGGCTCTGCACGAGGATGCCGTGGGCGTGACGGCCGCCACCACCCTGCCACGAGCCAGGATTCGCTTGGCGGTCTGCCGCGCGGATTCCGTGGTGGCCGCCGCAACGGGCCACGGTGGGGACTTTCTGCCCTTCCTGCCACAGGCACGGCCGGGTCAGAGTGAGGGTGGTCGGCAGTCACGCGGATCTGGCGGCGCTGCACGACATTGCGACGAGCGAGCGAGCCGAGCCGCGAGCTGGGAGGCGAGACGTGATGAACGCATTGCCGCTTCGGCGGATCGTCGTCGGCGTGAATGGCTCCGCGGCATCACAAGCCGCATTGCGGTGGGCCGCTGGTGAAGCCGGGTTACGGCGGGCGGAACTGCTTGTCGTGCACGTGTGGGCCCGTACCCGCCGGCAGGTCGCACCCTATGCGACGCTGCGTACCCGGCCAACTGCGGCACAGGACCGATCGGCGGCCTGCACCCGGCTGACACGTGCGATCCGTGCTGCGTTCGGGTCCGCCACGCCGGCGGACGTCACCACCGAGCTAACCGAGGGCCTGGTCGCGCGGGTGCTGATTGACCGGGCCGCGGACGCCGAATTGCTCGTGCTCGGCTCGACGGTAACCACGCACCTCCCCGACGCGGCCCCATCGGCGGCGGCCACAGCCGGGCCGGTAGCGCGGGCCTGCGTCAATCGTGCCACCTGCCCGGTCGTGATCGTGAGCGCGCCGGCGCCGGCCGAGGTCGCCGCGGCGCGCCGCGTCGACATGGCCGGCCGCGGCGACATGGCCGGCCGCCGCGACATGGCCGGCGTAGCCGGCATGGCGGAGGTCATGGCGGACACGCCGGACGCGCAGACGTCAACGTGAGCAGCTCGCGAGCCGCTAGGGCGCGGTGTGCTTGTCAGCTCGATGGGGCCTCGAGGATTTCCGTGAAGGGCCGCCGCGGTGACCCTGCGGCCGGCGGCCCGTAGCCGAACCGGATGATCATTTGCGGATGCTCCGGCCAGGGCCACCACTCGCCCGCCACGCGCATCTCGTGCAGTTCGATCGGCTGATAGAGGAACGACGCTGCTACCCCGTGCCACGTGGCGGTCAGCAGCACGCGCTGCAGCGCCTGGCCCGCCCGCAGCCAGTCGGCGGTCTGGTCATGCGCGGTAGAAAGGACCGCGAGCTGTGGCCTGCCCTCGAAGTGACCCACCGGCCGTCCGGGCTCGGGCCGCCCCCTGCTGAGATCGCGCACCGGGGCGGGCTCCTCGCCGGGGCGCGGGCCTAGCACGTGCGGCGGCACGCCGTCGCCGCCAGGACCTACCGAGATCCACTGCCGCATCTCGCTGAGATGCACGGGATCGGAGGCGAGTTCCCGCTCGGCTTCCGCGACGAGGCCAAGCACTTGGACGGTCTGTTCCCGGCTCAGCATCCGCAGGGTGGCGTACTCGAGGCTGGCCGCCCGCTCGAGTTCGGCGCGTACCGCACCGGGGACAAGGCGGTTCGCGAACGGGGCGCGGTTGGTGTGCCGCGCCGGGATCGCCTCGAAGAGTTCCTGCTCGGCGACCGTGGCTGGGCGTCCTTCCGCAAGCTGTACCGCGGCGAGTAGCGTCGGCTCGTGCGCAGGATCGGGCAGTGTCCAGACCAGCGGCTTGAGGCCCGCCACACGGATCGCGAGCCTCAGGTTGTACAGGGCAGCGCCGCAGCTCAGGTGCAGCGCGTGGCCGCGCGGATCGGCGACCCAGAGCATCCGGTCTGGGTCGCCTCGTAGCTCGATGAGATCCTGGCCGACGACGCGGAACCGCCACGGCTGGGTGTTGTGGATCGACGGTGCCGCCTCAGCCGCGCTGATAAGCCGCCTGAGCCCCACTTCTTCTGTGAGCGGGCTCTGCATCCCGACCTCCGTCACTTGCCAGCCGAGCATTTCGCGCGTTTCCGGGCGCCAGGTCAGCTAGGCACCGCCGGAGCGGCTCAGCAGCCTACGGACCATCAAGGACCTCGGAGACTGGCCGGCGCGGCGATGGGTGCGCCGCCGTGCCATAGCCGAGCCGCAACACCATCTGAGGGTGTTCCATGCCGGAACCTGGGTCACGAACGAGCCAAGCGTCCGCCGTCTCGAGCGCCTGGGTGAGGTGCCCGACCGCTATACCGCGCGCGGTGGCGAGCAGCAGTAGCCGCTGCAGCGCCTGGCCGACCCGTAGCCAGTCTGCCCGGCCGCAAAAACGCGTGGAAAGCACAGCGAGCTGCGGGGACGCCTCGAACCGCGCGTAGCGCGCCTGGCTGGGTGGCAGCCCGAGCGTGAAGTCGCGTAGTGGCAGCGAGCCATCGGCGACCCGCGGGCCGAACGCGCTAGCGGGTATCCCGTCACGTTCCCGCTGGCCGCCTGCCCAGTTGGCGAGTTCAGACCGGTAGCCGGGTTGATCACGCATCGCGCGGTCCGCCGCCGCGGTCAGGCTGAGCACCCGCTCGGCCGCGGCCTGGTCGAGGATGTGCAGGGCGGCACCTTCGAGCCGCGCCGCCTCTACGAGTTCGGCGAGCACGCCGGTCGGCACCGGCTGGTCACTGAACGGGTCCCTGTTGGTGTGCCGCTCGCCGATGACCGCGAAAAGCTCCTGCTCGCTTTGCCCGGGACGGTACCTGCCCGCCAGCCGCACGGTGGCGAGCAGCAGGGGGTCATGGGCCCGCGGAAGCAGGCGTACGACCGGCTCTCGCTCCGCCACCGCGATGGCAAGGCGCAAGTTGAACAGCGCGGCACCGCACGCGATGTGGACGGCGCGGCCCTGCGGGTCGGCGTGCTGTAGCGCGCGCGCCGGATCAGCATAGAGCTCGATCGTTTGGTCGGTCTCGCGGTAGCTGAACCGCCACGGCTGGGTGTTGTGCATCGACGGTGCGGTCACCGCCGCCTCGAGCAACCGCACAACGGCCTGCCGGGTCGGTCCCGCCAGCTTAGCGGCCCGCCGGCCATTGCGCACGGTCTGTGCCGTCATGCCCGCATGATCTACGGACTCGGCAGAACCTGGTAGGGGCGTTGGTCCTGCCGACCCGGGACCAGGGTTGCAACCCCGGTCTCGCCCGCCGTGCACGGCGTTGTGCTGCCCGCTCGGTGCCGCCGGCGGGCGCGGTGCTGGGCCGCTGCTACTAGCTGCCCCGCCGGTGATGGGCGGAATATCGTTCGGCCTTGATGCGCTACCAGCCGTCACGAGCTAACGTGAGGGTCACGGCGCCGCCGCCGGATCCGCGGTGCCTGTAGCCATTCAGGAGCCGCTCTTGGAGTCTGCGGACACCCATCCCGTGCTGCCGCATCTGCGCCTCGACGAGCTTCTCGGTGAGGTACAGGCCAGGCTACAGGCTGTGCTTGCCGCTCGTGACCGAATGCACGGCTTGCTTGAGGCGGTCGTCATTGTGGGCGGCCACCTCGACCTGGAGACGGTGCTGAAGAGGATCGTCGAGGCCGCGGTCGCGTTGGTCGACGCGAGGTACGGCGCGCTCGGCGTGATCGGCGAGGACAAGCAGCTCGCCGAGTTTGTTCCTGTTGGCCTGGACGACGCTGAGATCGCGGCGATCGACCACTGGCCGGAAGGGCGCGGGCTGCTCGGCCTGCTCATCCATGATCCGCACACGCTGCGGCTCGGCGAGATATCGGCGCACCCGGCGTCGTTCGGTTTCCCGGCAGGGCATCCGCCCATGCACAGCTTCCTCGGCGCGCCCATCCGGGTCCGCGACGAGGTGTTCGGCAACATTTACCTCACCGAGAAGGTCGGCGGCGGCAGTTTCGACGAGGACGACGAGGCCGTGCTCGTCGCACTCGCCGCGGCCGCCGGGGTCGCCGTCGAAAACGCGCGGCTGTACGACGAGGCGCAGCGTCAGCAGCGGTGGCTGCGCGCGTCCGGTGAAGTGACCTCCCGGCTGCTTTCAGGCACCGAGCCTGACGAGGTGCTGAGCCTGATCGCTCAACTGGCCGGCGACCTCGCGGGCGCGGATCTTGTCATGCTCGCCCTGCCCGACGACGATAGGAAGCGCCTTGTCATCGAGTACGCGACCGGGGAGCGCGCGCAGGATGCCCGTGGCCTCGTGCTGCCGGGCGAAGAATCACTGTCTGGCTTGGTCCTCGCCACCGGCGAGCCGGTGACCGTGGCCGACTTCAGCCACGACCAGCGCACCGCCGGGGTGGCACGCGATGTGCTCGGTCTTGGACCCGCGGTAGTGGTGCCCCTCGGCACGCCAGGCAACGTGCGAGGCGTGCTCACGGCAGGCCGCGCACCTGGCCGCCAGCCCTTTGCGCCCGCCGCGGCTGAGATGATCGCCACGTTCGCCGCGCAGGCAGCGGTCGCGGTCGAGCTCGCGGAACACCGCCGCGAGACAGAACGGCTGTCTGTCTTCGAGGACAGGGACCGGATCGCCCGCGACTTGCATGACCTCGTGATCCAGCGGCTTTACGCGACCGGCATGTCGCTTGAGGGTGCCACGCCGCTGATCACCCGCCCCGAGGTGGCCACGCGCGTGCGCACGGCCGTGGACGCGATGGACGAGACGATCAAGGACATCCGGGCTACCATCTTTGCGCTCCAGGCGCGAAGCACGGAAAAACCGCCAGGCACGCGCGCTCGCATCCTCGCGGTTGCGGACGAGATGGCCGGTCCGCTCGGCTTCGCCCCGTCCCTGCGCCTGAGCGGCCCGCTCGACGATCTGATCACGGTTGAGGTCGCGGAGCACCTGCTCACCGCGCTACGGGAGGCGCTATCCAATGCCGCGCGGCACGCAAATGCCAGCCGCGTCGACGTGACGATCGAGATCAGCGGCGCGGGATCCGGCGCAGGATCCGCCGGCGGGAACATCGCCATCCTCCGGGTGCGTGACAACGGGATCGGGATCAACGACGTGGTCAAACGGAGCGGCCTGCGCAACCTGGCCGACCGTGCAGCGCAACTCGACGGCACCATGCAGGTAGGGCCGCATCAGGACGGCGGCACCCTGCTGGAGTGGACGGTCCCGCTGCCACCCTCGCGCCCGGCGGTGCCGCTCGCTCGGAGGACCTTCTGACAGACCACGAGGAGCACGCTCCTAGACCAGCGGGAGCCCTCCGATCGCCGGTCCTCTCACCGCTCGCCGCGTGATCAGGCGAGCTTCTCCGCCTCCAGCAGCTCGAGGCGCCGGCCAGAGACAAGCTCGGCAGGGATAGACACGAGATGGTCGTGCGCCCTTGGAGCCCAGGTCGCGAGCGGCAATTTCCGCAGTATCGCGAGCTCGGCGGGATCGATTACCTCGCGCGCGTGGCCGATGACCGTCACGCTCCAGCCGGTGTGGGCGAGATAGTCCACCTCGTCGGCCTCGAAGGCGACCACCGAATGGTTCAATGCGGCGAGCAGCTTGCCACCTTCACCGGTACGCATGACGATCTTGTCACCGTTGAGGATGAAGTTCACGGGCCGGACGGCAGGCAGCGCGTTCTCGGTAAAGACGACACGGCCTATCGGCACGGTGGCGAGTAACCTCAGGCACTCGCCGCGGGTGAGCACGCTCAGTGTAGGCGTGCTGAATTCCTGCACTCTCACAGGGTCTAGACCAGCGAGCCCGGTCGCCCAGGGCCGAAGGTCCCTGCTTCGCGCCCGGGCGCCAATGACCTGAGCCTGTAAATGATCCTGGCAGGGCCTGTGATCCTGGCAGGGCCTTTACTCATCCGCTTCGCCCGGCTCGCTTTGCTCGTGCAGGCGTGCCGCGTAGGCCGCGGCCTGCGTACGCCGCTGCATGCCCAGCTTGGCGAACAGCGAGGAGACGTAGTTCTTCACGGTCTTCTCGGCGAGGAACATCCGCTCGCCGATCTGGCGGTTCGTCAGGCCCTCGCCGATCAGCTCAAGGATCCGGCGCTCCTGGCCGGACAGCCCTGCGAGCGGGTCGGGCTGCCGTGCGTTGCTCCGCAGCCGCTCCATGACCTGGCTGGCGGCCCGTGGATCGAGCATGGACTGCCCGGAGGCGACTGTGCGCACCGCACCGACCAGGTCCGTGCCGCGGATCTGCTTGAGCACATATCCGGCAGCACCCGCCATGATCGCGTCAAAAAGCGCGTCGTCGTCGGTGAACGAGGTGAGCATCAGGCAGGCCACCTCGGGCATGCGTGAGCGGATTTCCCTGCAGACCGTGACGCCGTCGCCGTCCGGCAGCCGAACATCGAGCACCGCGACGTCGGGTCGCAGCGCCGGGATGCGCGCGAGCGCGGACGTGGCGGTTCCCGCCTCCCCGACGACGGTGATATCCGGCTCGGCCTCGAGCAAATCCCGTACTCCCCGCCGGACGATCTCGTGATCGTCAAGCAGGAACACGCGTATGTTTCTGGATTGTTCCGCTGTGTTGGACACCACAACAGCCTAGCCACCTGCGGTGCTGCGGTTAAGGACCTTTGTCCCTCCGGCTCGGCTCGGTGGCGGGCCAGGTCGTCTCTCACGCCGCCCGCGCGGTGACCATTGCCCGGGCGAAGCAGGCAAGGGAGCGGGAAAGAAGGAATGCTGATCGCGCTCGCGCAGTCCCGGGTACCCCACGAGCGATACTTAACGGCTACGCTGACTTGTCAGTTGCCTCATGAGCACGTCGGTTCCCTGGGAGGCGGCCATGCCCGAGTCGTTCAACGCCTGCACCTACCTGGTCGACCGGAATGTCGCGTTGGGCCGCGGCGAGCGGACCGCCGTCACCGGCCCCGCGGGCACGCTGAGCTACGGCGGGCTGCTCACCCTCGTCGAAGACCTCGCGGCGGGGCTGCGTGAGGTAGGCGTCCGGCCCGAGGAACGTGTCGTCATGGTCGCCTCCGACAGCCCGCAGCTGCTGGCGATGATCCTCGCGGCCATGCGCATCGGTGCGGTCGCTGTCCCCGTCAACACCATGCTGACCGGGCATGAGCTCGCGGAACTGCTCAGGGACACCAGGACGAGGATCACTTTCGTCTCAGCAGAGTTCGCCGCCACGGCGGCGCAGGCAGCCGCGGACGCTCCTGAACTGCGTGACGTGGTGCTCGCGGCCGTGCCGGACGGTCTCGCTGGCGCAGGCGCGGCAACGGGCGGGGCGGCGTTCAGACCCGGGATCACTGTCACCGCACTAGACGACGTTATCGCGCGCGGCAGCCGTTATGGAGATCGTTCGGCGTACCCGACCTGGGCTGACTCGGCCGCGCTTTGGCTCTATACGTCCGGCACGACCGGCAGCGCGAAGGGCGCGGTGCACCGGCACGCCAACATCCGCTGCGTCGCCGAGGCCTACCCGCGCGAGGTACTTGGCATAACCGCCGATGACCGCTGCTACTCGGTGGCCAAGCTCTTCTTCGCCTACGGGCTGGGCAACTCGGCGTTCTTCCCGCTGGCGGCCGGCGGGACCACGATCCTGGACCCGGCCCGCCCGACGCCCGCGCTTGTCGCGGAGCGGCTCACCACCTTCAAGCCCACGTTGTTCTTTGCCGTGCCCTCGTTCTATGCGGCGATGGTCACGGCCGGCCTGCCCGCAGACACGCTCGCGTCAGCGCGGCTCGCCGCTTCCGCTGGCGAGACCCTGCCTGCCGGGATCTACCAGCGCTTCCTCGACCGGTTCGGTGTCATGATCCTGGACGGCATCGGCTCCACCGAGGCGCTGCACATCTTCGTGTCAAACCGGCGAGGATCGGTCCGGCCAGGCACGTCAGGCAAGCCGGTGACGGGGTACGCCGTGGACATCCGCGATGAGCAGGGCGAGCCCGTTGCCGACGGCGTGCCAGGCGACCTCTACCTGAAGGCGCCGTCTGCCGCGCTTGGCTACTGGTGCAGGACCGACACCACCCGCGAGGTTTTCCAGGGGGAGTGGCTGCGAACCGGTGATCTGTACGTGCGCTCCGCGGATGGCTACTACACGTGCCTGGGCAGATCCAGCGACATGATCAAGGCAGGCGGTATCTGGGTGTCACCCGGCGAGGTCGAAGCGCGGTTGCTCGAGCATCCTGGCGTCGCCCAGGCCGCGGTCGTCGGGCTCGCGGACGCCAACGGCCTCGAGACGCCGGTGGCGTGCGTGGTCCCCGCGCCGGACCACGCGCCCGACGCCGCCGAACTCGTCGCGTTCTGCCGTGACGGCCTCGCCGCCTTCAAGCGGCCCCGTGCGGTCGTTTTCGTGGAGTCGCTGCCCACGACTGCCACCGGAAAGGTGCGGCGTTTCGCGGTGCGGAAGACAGCGGGTGAGCTGTTCGCGGGCTAGGGACCTGGGGCCGGTTGATCTGGGCGCGGGCGATCGCGACCCGCTGCCGCTGGCCGCCGCCCGACGGACCTCGCGGCCTCGCGGCTACCCCCGGGAAGTTCCATGATCTTGGTGCTTTACCCGTCGTATGCGCGGGTTAGGTACCACGATCATGCTCAGGTCAGCCGTGGGCCTGCGGCGGCGTGAACCTTACCGGCATCTCCTTGATGCCGTTGATGAAGTTCGACCGCAGGCGCCGAGGTTCGCCGGCAAGCTCGATGTCGGGTATCCGGTCCGCCAGGGTGCTGAAAAGGACCCGCAGTTCCAGGCCGGCGAGGTGGCGCCCGAGGCAGAAATGCGGTCCGCCGCCGCCGAAGCCAATATGCGGGTTGGGTGAGCGCCCGATGTCGAAGCTGAACGGGTCGCTGAAGACATTCTCGTCTCTGTTTGCCGAGCTGTAGAAGACGACGACCTTGTCGCCTTCCGCGATCCGCTGGCCGCGGATCCGGGTATCACGCGTGGCCGTTCGGCGGAACAGGTTCACCGGGCTCACCCAGCGAACGATCTCGTTGGCGGTGGTGCCTGCCCTGTCAGGATCGGTCCGCAGCCGTTCCCACTGGCCAGGGTTACGGAAGAACGCGAGCATGCCGCCCGATGCGGCGTTACGGGTCGTCTCGTTGCCTGCGACGGTCAGCAGGAGGACGAACAGGTCGAACTCCTCGATGGTGAGGACATCGCCGCGGTCGTCCGGCCCTAGTAACTGGGTAACGATATCGTCGCGCGGCTCGGAACGGCGCCGGTCGGCGAGTTCGTTCGCGTAGGCGTAGACCTCGGCGGCCGCGAGCACACCGTCGTCGTCCCCGGCGGCCTGGAACTCAGGGTCGTCGTAGCCGATCAGCCGGTTCGAGAGGTCGAACAGCCGGTCGCGGTCCTGCGGTGGCGCGCCGATCAGCTCGCAGATCACGTAAAGCGGCAGGGGCGCCGCGATGTCGCGGACGAAATCGGCCTCGCCCCGGGCCGCCACCTCGTCGATCAGCTCGTTACAGATCTCCTGAATGCGCTTCTCGAGCCGGCCGATCATCCTCGGCGTGAAGCCGCGGTTGACGAAACTACGCTGGCGCGTGTGCTGCGGCGGATCCATGTTGAGCATCATCAGGCGCTGTAGCTCGAGCTGGTCCGCCGGGGTTTCGTTGAAAAGGGCGAGCCGGCGGTAGGAGGAGAAGGTGTGCGGGTGCCTGGAGATGTACTCCACATCCTGATGCCTGGTGATCGCCCAGAAGCCCGGCCAGCCTTCTTTGCCGCCGTCGGCGTGCCAGAACACCGGCGCGTGTGCCCGCAGCCAGCCGAGCTGGTCATGCGGAATACCGTGCCGCTCGTATGTGCCCGGGTCGACGAGATTGATCTGGGGGATCATCATCTCCGCAGCCGCCTACTTCCGTGGGATCGGTCCGTACAGCTCCTCGCGGCAAAGTCGTGCACTCCGGGCTTACAAGTACAGCGTGTTCCTGTCAACAGGCGCCGGATTCCTGCCAACACGCGTCCGGGTAAGGTCGGCGGCACCAGGTACGTACGCGCAGGAGCATGCCGTACACCGGCGGCGTGCGAGGGGAGCGGCCCGTGGCGAGCGAGCGGGGCCGCGCGGAATCAGCGGACAGCGACCGGCCAGCGGACAGCGACCGGCCAGCGGACAGCGACCGGCCAGCGGACAGCGACCGGCCAGCGGACAGCGACCGGCCAGCGGACAGCGACCGGCCAGCGGACAGCGACCGGCCAGCGGACAGCGACCGGCCAGCGGACAGCGACCGGCCAGCGGACAGCGACCGGCCAGCGGACAGCGACCGGCCAGCGGACAGCGACCGGCCAGCGGACAGCGACCGGCCAGCGGACAGCGACCGGCCAGCGGACAGCGACCGGCTGATGACTGTACCTAACGCGCTCAGCCTGGCGCGGCTCGCCGGGGTGCCGCTGTTTCTCTGGCTTGTGCTTGTGCCCAAGGCCGACGGCTGGGCGGTGGGCGTGCTCGTGTTCGCCGGTCTCTCCGACTGGCTGGACGGCAAGATCGCCAGGGCATGGAATCAGCAGAGCCGGTTCGGCGAGATGCTGGACCCTGCGGCCGACCGGTTGTACATCGCTGCCACCCTCATCGCGCTCGCGATCCGCGCGATCATCCCGTGGTGGCTGCTCGGCCTGCTTGCCTGCCGCGAGCTGCTGCTCGGCGTGGCGCTCCTGGTGCTCCGGCACCGCGGATACGGTCCGCCGCAGGTGAACCTGGTGGGCAAGGCGGCGACGCTCTGCCTGCTCTATGCATTCCCCCTGCTGTTCCTTGGGTCACATAGCGGTGGTTTCGCAACAATTGCGAGGGTCGCCGGTTGGGCTTTTGCAATCTGGGGAACGGCTCTGTACTGGTGGGCAGCCGGACTCTATCTCGAGCAGACGCGCCGCCTAATGCGGCGCGCAAGCGGACTGGTGCCCGGACCAAACAGCGGAGAGGAGAGCTGTCCACGGTGAAGGCTGTCGTGATGGCAGGAGGCGAGGGCACGCGCCTGCGGCCGATGACGGCGAATCAGCCCAAACCGCTGCTTCCCGTCGTCAATAAACCGATCATGGAACATGTGCTGCGGCTGCTCAAGCGGCACGGCTTTCGTGACACCGTCGTCACCACCGCATTCTTGGCCTCGCTCGTCCGCAACTATTTCGGTGACGGCGAGGACTTCGGCATGAGGCTGCAGTACGCCACGGAGGAGATGCCGCTCGGCACCGCGGGCAGCGTGAAAAATGCCGAGGACGCGCTGCGCGACGGGCCTTTCGTGGTCATCTCCGGCGACGCGCTCACCGACATCGACCTGTCCGCGATGGTCAAGTCGCACAAGGAGAACGGCGCGCTCGTCACGATCGGGCTCAGCCGGGTGCCGAACCCGCTCGAATTCGGGATCATCATCGTCGACGATGACGGCCGCATACAGCGCTTCCTCGAGAAGCCGACCTGGGGCCAGGTGTTCTCGGACACCGTCAACACCGGCATCTACGTCATGGAGCCCGAGGTACTCGCTGAGGTGGCCGCCGGTGAGTCGGTGGACTGGTCGTCCGACGTGTTCCCCCGCCTGCTCGAGCGCGGCGCCCCGCTGCACGGTTTCATCGCCAGCGGCTACTGGGAGGACGTCGGCACCCACGAGAGCTACCTGAAGGCCCAGGCGGACGTGCTGGCGGGCAGGGTGGACGCCGAAATCGAGGGCTTCGAGGTATCGCCTGGTACCTGGGTCGCGGACGGCGCTGAGGTCGATCCCGACGCGGTGCTGAAGGGCCCGCTGTGCATCGGCGACTACGCCAAGATCGAAGCTGGCGCCGAACTGCGTGAGTTCACCGTGATCGGAAGCAACGTGGTGGTGAAGGAGGGCGCCTTCCTGCACCGCGCAGTCGTGCACAACAACGTGTACATCGGGCCTGGCGCCAACTTGCGCGGCTGCGTCATCGGGAAGAACACCGATGTCATGGGCTCGGTCCGGATCGAGGAGGCCGCGGTCGTCGGCGACGAGTGCGTCATCGAGTCCGAGGCCTACCTGTCATCCGGGGTGAAGGTGTACCCGTTCAAGACGATCGAGGCGGGGGCGGTCGTCAATACCAGCGTGATCTGGGAGTCGCGCGGGCAGCGGACCCTTTTCGGGCCGCGCGGCGTGTCCGGGCTCGTCAACGTGGAGATAACAGCCGAACTGTGCGTGCGCCTTGCCAGTTCCTACGCCACTACCCTCAAGAAGGGCGCCAGCGTCACCACGTCAAGGGACGTCTCCCGCGCGGCCCGTGCGCTCAAGCGTGCCGTGCACGGCGCGCTCACCGCGAGCGCGATCAACGTGCAGGACCTGGAGGCGCTGCCGCTGCCCGTGGCGCGGTTCGAAACGTCGATGGGCGAGTGCTCAGGTGGGATCGCACTGCGGACCACGCCAGGCGATCCGCAGGCGATCGACCTGATATTCCTCGACCAGCACGGCGCCGACCTGTCCCAGGCTGCGCAGCGCAAGCTGGAACGGGTGTTCTCACGGCAGGAATTCCGCCGTGCCTTCCCTGGCGAAATCGCGGAGCTGACCTTTCCGCCCAGGGTGATGGAGACCTACACGCAGGAACTGCTGCGCTGCGTCGACATGACCGGCGTGCGGGAAGCCGGCCTGAAGATCGTCGTCGATTGCGCCGGAGGCACCGCGTCGGTGGTAATGCCTGGCCTGCTCGGCCGGATCGGCGTCGACGTGCTCACCGTCAACAACCGGCTGGACGAGTCCTCCCCGACCGAGACTCTCGCCCAGCGCCGGGCCGACATGCAGCGCCTTTCCGAGCTCGTGTCCTCGTCCCGCGCGGCGTTCGGCGTGCGGTTCGATCCCGTGGGCGAGCGGATCTCCATTGTCGACGAGAACGGCGCGCTCGTGGACGACGATCGTGCGCTGCTCGTCGTGCTCGACCTGATCGCTGCCGAGCGGCACGCCGGCCGGGTCGCGCTTCCCGTGACCACGACACGGGTGGCGGAGCAGGTGTGCCGCTTCCACGGCGTCGAAGCTTACTGGACCCCGACGTCGATGGACGCGCTCACTAATGCCGCGGGTAAGAAGGACATGATCCTTGCCGCCGATGGACGTGGTGGATTCATCGTGCCTGAATTCTGCAGGACGGTCGACGGTATCGCTGCGTTCACCCGGTTGCTCGGACTCGTGGCGCGCACCCGCCTGACGCTCAGCCAGATCGACCGGCGCATCCCTGTCGCGCACCTTCTCAAGCGGTCGATGCCGACTCCGTGGGCGGCAAAGGGCTCGGTAATGCGAACAGTGGTCGAGGCCGCGGGCGATCGCACGATCGATACGACAGACGGGGTGCGGGTCGTCGAGCCAGACGGGAGCTGGGTGCTCGTGCTGCCAGACCCCGCGGAGGCAGTCACGCACATGTGGGCCGAGGTAGCGGGGCCCGACACGGCGCATGCGCTGCTCGACGAGTGGGCGGCCGTGGTCGAGCGGGCCGGCCACTGACTGGTGCCACGGGTTATTCGCACCGATATGCGTAGTTGCTCGCACAGATAATTGCCCGCACCGCGTGTTCGCGCCCCGCGAAGTTACGCGCGCATAGGGAAATCGAGGCGGCCAGGTGTGAGAAAATCTCTATCAGCGTAGGCTGCGTACTCTGCGCATCCACGGGGCGAGATGGAGCGGGCAGGGGCAGGGACATGCGTGGCGCATGGACTGGCTCCTCAGACCGCGGGTAGCTTGGGCCGCAGGGGAGGTGGAACCGCCGGTGAAGCTGCGGGTAAGACCGTGGGCCCGACGCGGCGGACCCCGACGGCGCAGGCATCAGCTCGCGCCGATGCGCAAGGCAGATGGATGGAGGCCGAGCCGACCGATGCCGAGCGTCTACTGCACGCAGTGCGGGAACGCGAACCACGAGGGGGCGCGCTTTTGTTCGCACTGCGGTACCCCGCTCAACTGGGGACCGCCGGGTGACCAGGCGGGGGAGACCACGTCCATGATCTCCCTGGCTGGCCCAGAGGCCCCAGAGGCCGAGCCAGGCGAAGAGCTTGCCGCTGAGCTTGCGGCGGCCGATGGCCTCCCCATCGGCACGGCTTTGCTCGTGGTCAGACGGGGCCCGAACGCGGGAAGCAGATTCCTGCTCGACAACGATCTAACTACGGCGGGCCGTCACCCGGACAGCGACATCTTCCTAGACGACGTGACCGTGTCCCGCAGGCACGCCGAGTTCTACCGGCACGGGAGTTCTTTTACCGTGCGCGATGTCGGCAGCCTGAACGGCACATACGTAAACCGCGAACGGATCGAGGAAGCCACGCTTATTGGGGGAGATGAGGTCCAGGTGGGTAAGTTCAGGCTCGTGTTCCTCGCGAGCCGTCAGCACAGTGAGAGCTGGCCAGCCGGCGGACCATGAGCGCTCAGCCGGCACGCGCTTACTTCAGCATCAGTGAAGTCCTGGCCCAGCTGCGGGGAGACTACCCCGACATTAGCGTCTCCAAGATCCGCTTTCTGGAATCGGAGGGGCTGATCGAACCTGCCCGGTCGCCGTCCGGCTACCGCCGGTTCGGCCCGGGAGACATCGAGCGGCTGCGGTACATCCTGTCCGCGCAGCGGGATCAGTATCTGCCGCTGCGGGTGATCAAGGAGAAGCTAGGGGCCATTGATCGCGGCGAAAATCCCAGTCCGCGGGTCGCGCTCGGCCTCGTCGGCGCCGCGCCGCCAGACGGGCCGGAAACACTCCTGACCGGAGGGTTCCATGGGGGTCGCCCCCCCGGGCCAGAGCTGTCAGGCCCCCCACTGCTCAGCCGCAGTGAGCTCGCCGATGCCGCAGGCATTGGCGACGACGAGCTTGGCGAGCTTGAGGAATTCGGCCTGGTCCGTCGTTCCGGACGGCACTATGGCCCGGAGGCCCTGATCGTGGCGCGGACCGCCGCCGAGCTAGCGCGGTTCGGTGTGCAGCCGCGGCACCTGCGTGCGGTCAAGGCAGCCGCCGAACGTGAAACGGCGCTGATCGACCAGGTGGTCGCCCCGACGTTGCGCCAGCGCAGCCCGGGCGCAAGGGACCGGGCGGAAGAGACGGCACGCGAGATCGCAGCGCTCACGCTGCGGCTTCATGCCGCGTTTCTTGAAGCTGGGCTGCGGACGGATCTGAGCCAATAGCGGGTGTACTTTGGCAAAGGGAGCGTCGGCACGTATGTGCCCGGCGCAGCGGGAAGAACCGAAGTAGGCGGAACCGAAGTAAGCGGAACCGAAGTAAGCGGAGCGCTACGCGCGCGTAAGGACGGAGCGGCCGTGAGGCAGATGGAGGTCGTCGGCGTCCGGGTCGAGATGCCCTCGAACCAGCCCATCGTCCTGCTGAAAGAGGCACAGGGCGAGAGGTACCTGCCGATCTGGATCGGTGCCGTGGAAGCGACTGCGATCGCGTATGCCCAGCAGGGGATGATGCCGACGCGGCCACTGACGCACGATCTGTTCCGGGATGTACTTGATGCGCTTGGCGTGCAGTTGCGGACGGTCAATATCACCGCGCTGCGGGACGGGATCTTCTTCGCCGACCTGGTCTTCTCCAACGGCGTGGAGGTGAGCGCGCGCCCATCGGACTCTATCGCGCTCGCGCTGAGGACTGGCGCGACGATCTTCGTCACCGATGAAGTCCTCGACGAGGCGGGGGTGGCCATCCCCGATGAGCAGGAGGACGAGGTGGAGAAGTTCCGTGAGTTCCTTGACACCATCAGTCCGGAAGACTTTGGCCGCTCGACGTAGCGGTCCCCGTCCTCTAGGGCCGTCGTCTAGGCCGCCGCGCCTTGCGTACGGGCTGCTTGCGTTCGGTGCGAATCATGTGGCCCGGTATGTGCACACTCGTCACGACGCGCCGAAGGGGATCGTTGACGTGCCCATGGTGAGCAGCCTAGCGTGCGAAACGAATACTCAGCGTGGTCCAGCGGATCGGTTTCGGGGCAACCGCCCCTCACCGGGCTCGCGGGCCGCCAGCGTGGTCATCGGCATGGGTGCGGGACGCGGGAGGTCCGCCGCAGGCGGCGAACGCAGCGGGTCCCGCAGTCCAGTACCGGCAGCTTCCGGGCGGAGGTCGGCGTGGCGGTAACGGGCGGCAAGGGCCGCAGCCAGGACAGAGCCCCGGGTAAGGCTGCTGGTGGTTCGGAGCCGCCGTCGGCAGGCACACAGCCGCCGCCGGCAGGCACACAGCCGCCGCCGGCAGGCACAGAGCCGCCGGCGCACGGCACAGAGCTTTCGGCCCATAGCACGCAGCTGCCCGCTGCCGGTCGTGGAGGTGCGCACCACGCGGGTGACGGGCACCGTCGTGGCGAGCAGCAGTATCGCGGCGAGCAGGGCGTGCTCTTCGGTGAGGACCTTGACAGCCATCCCGATGATGCCGGTTACCGCGGGCCGACCGCTTGTGCCGCCGCGGGGATCACCTATCGGCAGCTCGACTACTGGGCGCGCACGGGACTGGTAGAGCCGAGCGTCAGGCCAGCCCACGGTTCCGGTTCGCAGCGCCTATACGGCTTCCGCGACATTCTCGTGCTCAAGGTGGTCAAGCGCCTTCTGGACACCGGGATTTCGCTGCAGCAGATCCGGGCCGCCGTGCAGCATCTGCGTGATCACGGTGCCGCGGACCTGGCACAAGTCACGCTGATGAGTGACGGCGTCAGCGTATACGAGTGCACCTCGCCAGATGAGGTGGTGGATCTGCTCCAAGGCGGGCAAGGGGTATTCGGAATCGCGCTTGGCCGGATCTGGCGCGAGGTCGAGGGAACGCTTGCCGAACTGCCCGCAGAGAAGACAGCGGACGCACAGGGCGGGAGCGGCGTGGCGGCCGTCGCCGCCGCGAGCGACGAACTTGCGCACCGTCGCGCGCGCAAGACCGGCTGACCGGCCTCCACCTATCCGCCTGCCGGCCGCGCACCCGGGCCCCGGCCCCTGAGACCAGATAATCCGGTTGCTTGTGGCGCGATACGGCGCGATACGGTAGGCACGTGCCTTCCACGATCTTGGTGAAGGATCTCCGCAAACATTACGCAGACGTGCACGCGGTCGATGGCGTGTCTTTCGAGGTCGAACACGGCGAGTTCTTCGGCATCCTGGGGCCGAATGGGGCCGGCAAGACGACCACGCTGGAAATAATCGAAGGCCTGCGCCAGGCGGATTCGGGCGAAGTCACGCTACTTGGCCTGCGGCCGTGGCCCCGCAATCCGAAGCTACTTCCCCGTATCGGCGTGCAGTTGCAGGCGACATCCTTTTTCGAGCGGCTGACGGTGCGGGAGCAGATCCGCACGTTCGCCTCTTTGTACGGTGTGCCTGCCCAGGCAGCGGACGAGATGCTCGACGTGGTCGGCTTGAGCGAGCGCGCAAATGCACGCACCGAACTGCTTTCCGGTGGCCAGGCGCAGCGGCTGTCCATCGCCTGCGCGCTTGTCCACCGGCCTGAAGTGATCTTCATGGACGAGCCGACCTCGGGGCTCGACCCGCAGGCCAGGCGCAATCTCTGGGACCTGCTTCGGCAGATCAACGCGGAAGGGCATACGGTTGTCCTCACGACGCATTACATGGACGAGGCCGAGACGCTGTGCGACCGGGTCGCGATCATGGACGATGGCAAGATCCTGGAACTCGGCGCACCTGCTGCGCTGGTCCGCGGTCTGAATAGCCCGGTCCGTATCACGATCGAGTCCGGCATGCTGCCGCCAGCTGAGATCGCACGTTTGCGCCAGGACGCCGAGGTAAGTGACGACGGAGTGTCACTCACCATCGCCACCCGCGATCCCTCGCCGGTCCTCGTCCGGCTCGTAGAACTTGGCGCGCTTACGGGCCTGCAGGTGCGCGGCGCCACGCTGGAGGACCTGTTCCTCGAACTCACCGGACGGGAGTACCGGGCATGAGCTCGGCGGGGTTCCGCAGCCTGTCACGTGCGATCTTCCTCGGCTTCGTCCGAGACCGCAGCGCGCTTTTCTTCACGGTTCTGTTCCCCGTGATCTTCCTGTTGTTCTTCGGTTCCATCTTCAAGTCGTCCAGCACGCCGAAAGCCAAGATCCTCGAGTTCGGCCAGGTATCCCTGCTCGATCAGGCGCTGGCGTCGCCGCATGGCGAACTGGGGAAGGTGCTCACCGTCACCAGGACCTCCGACCTCGGGTATGCGCTGAGCCAGGTACGCAAGGGTGACGACGCCGCCGCGGTTCAGCAGCAGGGCAATACGCTCATCGTGCACTACTCCGCCGCGGATCAGACGACGGCAGGTGTGGTGCAGAGCATCTTCGCCTCGATCGTGCAGCAGGGCAACGAAGCGGCGAGCGGGCACCCGGCGGTCTACCGGCTCAGCGCCCAGCAGGTCGAAGACAAGTCGCTGAAAGGCATCCAGTACGTCACGCCTGGCCTGCTTGGCTGGGCGATCGCCTCCGGCGCCACGTTCGGCGCAGCGATCACCCTGGTCACGTGGCGGCAGAACAAACTGCTGCGCCGGTTGCGCCTGGCTCCGGTACGGATCGGCACGGTGGTCACGGCCCGCATCGGCGTAAGCCTGGCGGTCGCGCTCATCCAGATGGCGATCTTCCTGGCCATCGCCACCACCTCCTATTTCGGCCTGAAGTTGTCCAGTGCCTGGTGGATGTCTATCCCCCTGGTGGCCTGTGGCACGCTCGCGTTCATGTCGATCGGCTTGTTGGTCGGATCGTTCGCCAAGACCCAGCAATCGGCTACCGCCATCGCCAACCTGATCATCTTGCCGATGGCGTTCCTCGGCGGCGCCTTCATCCCACTCGACTTCGCGCCCGCCTGGATTCGCGCGGCTTCCTATGCGATGCCACTGCGCTATCTGGTCAACGGCATGCTGAACGTCATGGCCCGCGGTGAATCAGCAACCTCAGCATTCCCAGCCATCGGCATCCTGCTGGGGTTCACCGCCGTCCTCACCCTGATCTCGGTGCGCGTCTTCCACTGGGACGAGA
Organism: uncultured Actinomycetota bacterium; assembly: GCA_963826515.1. Classification (GTDB taxonomy): domain Bacteria; phylum Actinomycetota; class Actinomycetes; order Streptosporangiales; family Streptosporangiaceae; genus DATFVJ01. Next base: position 963,320 of record CAWGXI010000012.1, on the reverse strand, counting down.
TCTAGGACGGTGATGGCCGCCGACGGGCCGAGCGGGCCCTGCCGGGCTGGCACCACAATGGCCGCCGGGCTACCCGACCATGGCCCATTGCGTGACACCGTGAGTCCTCCTGCCGGTTCCGTGGGTGGGTTGCTGATCATCTTGCGGGAGGTCGGTCCGGAGGCTGAGCGGGCGCGGCCGCCGACCGTGACGCCCCCTTTTGGGGAGCGCGGTGATCGCGGCCGAGTCGCCGCGATCATGGGAGCGCAGCGGCCACGCCGGGCATCACCAGTCGGGTAGGGTTAGATCACGCTAGTGACCCTGTCCGGGAGAGATCTCACGCAGCCAGCGTGGGGCGCCGAAGGAGCAACCTCCCCGGAACCTCTCAGGCACCAAGGACCGGACAGGTGAGGCGCCTCTGGAAAGCAGGTGCCGTGGCGGTTGCCGCGGACCTCACCGAAGGTGCAAGCCGTTCCTCTCCGCATGGGCGGCGAAGCTCTCAGGTCGCGATGACAGAGGGGGAGTGGCGGCGGTCCGCACGCGCCGCCAGCAGGCCACCGGTGGCATGTCCTACGGTGGGCGATTCCTGGCCAACTCGAAGGTCCCGGCGTCAGGAGACTCCCCTCATGACAACCATTCACCACCAGGCGCAGCAGGCCCAAGGCGCGACCGCGGGCGACGCCTTTGCCTCCAGGCACATCGGCCCTTCGCCTGCCGAAGTCGAGCGCATGCTCGCCACGGCCGGGTTCGCCACGCTGGACGAACTGACGGAGGCGGCGCTGCCACACGAGATCGGTCAGGCGGCGGCTCTGCGCCTGCCCGCGCCGCTCACCGAGCCGGAGGCGCTCGCAGAACTGCGCCGCCTCGCGGGGCGGAACGAGGTGCTCACCTCGATGATCGGCCTCGGGTACTACGGCACGGTCACGCCTGCGGTGATCCGCCGCAATGTGCTCGAGAACCCCGCCTGGTACACGGCCTACACGCCGTACCAGCCGGAGATATCGCAGGGCCGCCTTGAGGCGCTGCTCAACTTCCAGACCATGGTGAGTGACCTGACGGGGCTGCCGATCGCGGGAGCTTCGCTGCTCGATGAGCCGACGGCGGCGGCGGAGGCGATGACCTTGGCAAGGCGCGCTGTCCGTCCCGCCGCACACGGCGCAGCGGCCGCGCATAGCGCAGCGGCCGCACACGGCGCAGCGAACACCACGACCGCGGGCAGCGTTTTCCTTGCCGACGCCGGCTGCCTGCCGCAGACACTCGCGGTGCTGCGCACGCGCGCGCAGCCGTTGGGGATAAGGCTAGTCGTCGCCGAGCCCACGCCCGAGGTCATCGGCAGCCTGGCCGGCGATCTGTTCGGCGTGCTCCTGCAGTATCCAGGCGCGAGCGGTGCCGTACGCGACCTGCGGCCCGCAATCGACGCGGCACACGCGTGCGGCGCGCTTGCCGCCGTTGCAGGCGACCTGCTCGCGCTGACGTTGCTGCGCCCGCCCGGCGAGCTTGGCGCGGACGTCGCGATCGGCTCCACGCAGCGGTTCGGGGTACCGCCGGGGTTTGGCGGCCCTTACGCCGCCTATATCGCGGTGCGGGACGATCTGAAGCGCCAGCTGCCAGGCCGCCTGGTCGGCATTTCTGTCGACGCGGACGGCCACCCCGCCTACCGGCTCGCGTTGCAAGCGCGGGAGCAGCACATCCGCAGGGAGAAAGCGACGAGCAACATCTGCACCGCGCAGGTTCTGCTCGCTGTGATGGCCGCGATGTACGCGACCTACCATGGCCGCGAAGGACTGACGGCGATCGCGCGCCGGGTACACCACAGGGCCACCACCCTTGCCGCGGCCCTGCGCGGGCTCGGCCTCGAAACCGGCCCTGACCCGTTCTTCGACACCGTCAGAGTACGGATTCCAGGCGGCGCGGCCGACGCCCTAAGCCGCGCCCTGCGCGCTGGCTACAACCTGTGCCTGGTGGACGCGGACACGCTGCAGATCTCGTGCGACGAGACCACCACAGGGGCGCAGGTTCGGGACGTGGTGGATGCCGTGGCCGGCCGGGCAGGGCAGGTACCCGCGCAGCGGCCTGGCGACGCGGCGACCGGCAGCCCGCACGGTACGCCGTCGGAGCCGCTTTCTGAGGCGCTTGGAGAGCCGCTTGCTGAGCCGCTTTCTGAGCCGCTTTCTGAGCCGCTAGCAGAGTCGGTGGCACAGTCCCTGCCTGCACCATTGCGCAGGGAATCGCCGTTCCTCACCCATCCCGTCTTCCACTCCTACCGCAACGAGACCGCAATGCTGCGGTACCTGCGGCGCCTGGCCGACCGCGACATCGCGCTCGACCGCTCGATGATCCCGCTTGGCTCGTGCACGATGAAGCTCAACGCGGCGGCTGAGATGGAGTCCATCACCTGGCCGCAGTTCGCTTCGATGCACCCGTTCGTGCCCGCCGGGCAGGCTGGCGGCTACGCGGAGCTGATCCGCGACCTGGAGCGGTGGCTGGCCGAGATGACCGGCTATGACGCGGTCTCGCTGCAGCCGAACGCGGGCTCGCAGGGTGAACTCGCCGGCCTGCTCGCGATCCGGGGCTACCACACGTCACGCGGCGAAACACATCGTGACGTGTGCCTCATTCCTGGATCCGCGCACGGCACCAACGCGGCGAGTGCCACGCTGGCCGGATTGCGCGTGGTGGTGGTAAAGACCGGCGCGGACGGCGTCATCGACAACGGCGACCTGGCCGCGAAGCTCGACGCGTATGGCGCGAACCTGGCCGCCATCATGATCACTTATCCGTCCACCAACGGCGTGTTCGAGGAGACGATCGTCGAGGTGTGCCGCGCCGTGCACGACGCGGGGGGCCAGGCGTACGTGGACGGTGCCAACCTGAACGCGCTCGTGGGGCTGGCCAAGCCCGGTGAATTCGGCGCGGACGTCTCCCACCTGAACCTGCACAAGACGTTCTGCATCCCGCACGGCGGCGGCGGACCCGGGGTGGGGCCGGTGGCGGCCCGCGCGCACCTGGCCCCGTTCCTGCCCCCATCGGTGCCGGGAATACCCGTACCTAACGGCGCCGAGGGTGGCGCGGGCCCCGTCGCTGGGGCCCCATGGGGGTCAGCGGGCATCCTGCCGATCTCCTGGGCATATGTGCGGATGATGGGGGCTGACGGGCTGCGCGTGGCGACGCAGGTCGCGATCCTGGCCGCGAACTATGTGGCAAAGCGGCTCGCGCCGCACTATCCGGTGCTCTACACGGGCCGCGGTGGGCTGGTGGCGCATGAGTGCGTCATCGACCTGCGGCCGATCGCCAAGGACACGGGGATCACCAACGAGGACGTCGCCAAGCGGCTCATCGACTACGGTTTCCACGCACCGACCATGTCGTTCCCCGTCGCTGGCACGCTGATGATCGAGCCGACGGAGAGTGAGGACCTCACCGAACTCGACCGGTTCTGCGACGCGATGATCGCGATCCGCCGCGAGATCAGCCGGGTCGCGTCGGGGGAGTATGACCGGCAGGACAATCCGCTGAAGAACTCGCCGCATACCGCCGAGATGCTCGTGACGGGCGAGTGGAAGCACGCCTACCAGCGGGAGGAGGCGGCATACCCCGTGGTAGCCGACGGCTCAGCCGGTACTGCGGGCAGGTCGGGCACTGCGGGCAGCCCGGGTGCCGCGATGGGTTCGGGTATAGATGCCGCCGCGCAGCGCGGTGATAAGTATTGGCCGCCGGTGCGCCGCATCGACCAGGCCTACGGCGACAGGCACCTAATCTGCGCGTGCCCGCCGCCCGAGGCCTTCGCCAGCGACCCCGGGGACGTCTGACCGGCCGCCAGCCGGGGCGAGACGCCTCAGGACGGCAAGCAAGTCAGGCTGACACGGTTCGTCATGCACGTCTAGGCTTCCGGGCATGACGCCTGACTCGCTGGCCGGAGCGGAGGTGCCGCCGGCCGGTGGGCATGCGGAGGCGCCGCCCGCAAACCCGCACGCCGAGCCGTCGTCGGCCGGTTCGCCATCGGCCGGCCCGCATGAAGAGGCCCCGCTCGCTCTCCTGCAAGAGGCCGCGCCGGCCGCCGGCCCGTACGAGGATGTGTCACACGCTGACTCGGATGCGTCGGCTCAAGGTGCCAGGGCCCAGGATGCGAAGGCAGTAGCCGGCGGCCCGGAGGAGCTTTACGAGCTGGGCGGCCGGCTGCTCGAGCATGGCGAGGCAGCCAAGGCGGCCGAGGTCTTCGCTCTCGCGCTGCAGCGGCTCGGGGCGGCCGATCCTGGCCGTGGGCAACTTCTCGGTGGTCTGGGCATCGCTCGCCTCGAGCAGGCCCTTGGGGCCTTCGCCGAAGCCGTGGAGTGCGGAGACGAATCCGTCCGGCCGCTCGCAGTGGAGCTTCTCGCCCGCGCGCTTCCGCTGCTTGACCGTGACGACGAGGCCGCGCAGATGTGGCAGCGCGGGGTAACGGACCACGACGCCGCGGTCGCGGGCGCGGTCCGCGCCCGGCTGCGGCGTGCGTTCGGTGCGGACGCGGAGTCCGCGCCGGAGTTCTGGTGGGACAGGTTCATGGAATCGGCCGTCTGCCACGGCACGCTGCCCGTGCTCGCCAACGAGTTGTTCGCCGCGCTCGACCATCTATACGCCCTGGTCGCTGTCCCTTACGCGCGGCACGCACGTGAGCGCGAGCTGTGGGAGGCGCTGGCGGCAGCGGTCCGGGTGCCCAGTGGTTACGCGTGGGGACCTGACCTGCAGGAGAGCTTCCGTGAGCGGCTCAGCGACGCGGTCGGCGCCGATTCCGACGTACTCCCGCCCGACTGGCCGGACACCCGCTGATCACGCAGCAACTTGGGAAGGTCAAGGTGGAGCTCGCCGCCACACCCTTGCGTGGCCTTGCGTGGCCTTGAATATCCAGATTGGCTCATGAGGCACGGCCTATCGCACGTCGCGGCTGTCTTACCGTTGCGGAGTGGCCGTGAACCCGCTGCCGGTGAAGGCACACACCGAGGTGGCCGTCCGGCCCGTGGGCGAAATCATGGTGACCGGGATCGGGTTTTTCACCGGTGCGCCATCGACCATAATGTCACTGAAGGTGACCGGGGTGAAGTCCGCGAGCTGTGCTGCGTTGCCGTCGATCGTGGGCGCTTCCGCTATGACCTCTGCTGACGACCTTGCTAGCCCTGCGGCATGCTTGTGTGCGGTTCGGGTCCAGCCCTGCGTGTGGTCACTGACGCTGAGGGTGAAACGGCCCTGGTCGTAGATGACGGTGGCCTGGATGTGGTCACCAGGAGCAACGGGAGCGTTGCTGAATACGACCCACCTAGCCGGGTACATCTCGTACCACGCTTGATATGAGGTCTTGCCGTTCTCGGTCTGGCCGAGCGTGCCAGCTTGCTCAACGGTACTGCTTGAGGCTCCGTCAAGGCCGACCCAGAAGAGTGCGACATGCCGGCCAGCCGCAGGCTTGACGGTCGGCTGCGTCCAGGATGCGGACACGCTCGTGTAGGTTCCGTCCTGCACCTCGTAGCCCGCCCAGTTTCTCGATGTGATCCCGGCGCTCGCGGAACTCGGCCGGGTAACGCTGGGCGTGCTCGCCGAGGCGGCTTCGGAGGAAACTGTGCTGAGCACCATGGACAGTGCGGCGGCGCAGGCCACGCTGGCCGCGACGGTAGCGGTGGCGAATCGGGTGCGTGATACCCGAGCGGTGCCGGTGATTTGCCTGAACATGACGTTCCCTCCTTTCTTCTCCTTAATCTCTTGTCATGTCCATTGTGTGCAAAATACCGAATGCGCCCACAGAGGCAGATTCCCCGTTTCAGGGGAGCAACTATCCTCGAATTTTCGGCCCCCGCAGGCCGGGTAATTTGCCGGGGCCGGATGGCCCTGCTGCGGGCAGGCCGTTATCCCCGGCCCTTCAGCCGTTATCCCCGGCCCTTCAGCCGTTGGGCCCAAGCCCTATAGGGTCTTTTGCCGCAGCAAGATAACGGCAGCGCTCCCGGCCGGCTCACGCCTGGATCTGGCCGGTTCTCACTGAGCCAGTCAGTCCGGCGGGTTTTCCGCGAGCCTGGCGGCGAAGACGGCCGCCTGCGTGCGCCGTTGCATGCCCAGCTTGGTGAGCACGGATGACACGTAGTTCTTGGCGGTCTTCTCCGCCAGGGACATATGCTCGGCGATCTGGCGGTTTGTCAGCCCCTCACTGATCAGTTCCAGAACTCGCTTCTCCTGCTCGGACAGCGCCGACAGCGGGTCGGCATCGGCCACCCGGTTGCGCAGCCGCTCCATCACCCGCAGTGTCGCGCGCGGATCGAGCATCGAGCCGCCAGCAGCCACCGTGCGTACCGCCCTGACCAGTTCGGCGCCGCACGCCTGCTTGAGTACGTAACCCGCGGCGCCTGCCATGATCGCGCCGAACAGCGCCTGATCATCTCCATACGAGGTGAGCATCAGGCAGGCGGTCCCTGGAAGGGTGGAGCGGATCTCGCGGCAGACCGATATGCCGTCACCGTCGGGCAGTCGCACATCGAGCACTGCCACATCCGGCCGCAGCACGGGCAACCGGGCCAGCGCCGATGCCATCGTCCCGGCCTCTCCTACCACGTCGATATCCGGTTCCGCGGCCAGCAGGTCCCGTACACCGCGCCGGACTACCTCGTGATCGTCAAGGAGGAACACACTGATGCGCGCCTGGCGGCCGCCGGTCTCGGCTACGGTGATCTCGTTCATTTGCGGCTCCATCTCCACCTGCGGCTGCTACCGCGCAAAAGGCGGCAGACATGCCTCCGGTCCTCAGCGCAGAGGCGCATGAGCGCAGGGTAAGTTTCATGCTACTATTCGTGATCACAGGTCTACGGATGCCTGTGTCACTGCCGCTGGGGACGCGATGTCGCAGATAGCGTGACGAGTCCGGAAGCCAGCGTCCTACCGCTGGCACCGGCATCCTGCGGCGGCGCGATGGCGTGATGGTGACGGCCCAGCCGGGTCGGCCTAGCGGCGTGCGGGCGCGACTCGAGCTGATTCATGAAGTGGCGGGAAATCAGGTGCCGCAACGGGTGCTGGTCATCGATGACATGGATGAGGTGCGGACTCTGATCCGCCGGATTCTCAGCGAAGGTGGGTACGAGGTCGATGTCGCTGCCACGCTTGCGGAGGCGCGCGGAATGCACCCACGCGAGTACGACGTGGTGCTTGTCGACGCCCACCTGGGCGTTGAACGGGGCATCGACCTGATTGACGAGCTCCGGTCCCGGGATCCGGCCGCGGCTGAGCGGTGCCTGGTGATGACGGGGGGAGCCATCGACGTCCTTCCTGACAGCGTCGCATCCCTTGCGAAACCGTTCCACCCTGGCGAACTGCTCGACGCCATTCGCGGGCTGCGTCAGCCTGACGCGGCCGCGATGCCCGATCAGCGCGCGGGTCCGGCGCCTGAACCCGGCCGGCCGACCCGGGCGTCAGCACCCCGGCTCAGCCCCCGGCTCAGCACCCCGGGCGTCAGCACCCCGGGCGTCGGTGCCGTCGGTGTCGGCGGACCCGCCGTCAGGGCCGGCGGGGAATCAGCCGGATACGGGTACACCCCCGGCCTGGCGGCTGCTTGCCATCACCCGGCGGCTTCGCGCCAGGCAACGCGACGAGCTTGTCGACTTCCTGCACGACGGCCCCCTCCAGGACCTCGCCGCTGCCACCCTCGCATTGCACATGATGCGCCGGTCGGCGTCACCCGACGCGGCCCAGTCATTCGACGAGGTGCTGCGGCAACTGGATATGGCGTCCGGATCTCTGCGCTGGCTGGTCGACGGGAACTGGCCGTTCCTGCAGCCAGAGGACCGGCTGGCCAGCTCACTACAGCGGCGTACCGCGTGGCTGTTGGCCACGCCAATCACCTTGGATACCGGCGAGCGACGTCCAGGACTGCAAGCGAGCGTCGTCCCCGCCATCGTCGACATCGTCGAGTTGATGCTGCTAGGGATCGTGGACGCTGGCCTGAGAGCGCGGGCACATGTCGCGGTGCTCAGCGATGTGCACATGATCCAGATCGAGTTGACCCTCACCGGTGTTGCTGATGACGTCCAGCCGATCGGCGAACCCGCGACCGCCCGGGCATGGCTGGACGAACTCGCTTCGGCGCTGCAGGCCGGGGCGCAGGTCGAGCCCGGCGAGCGGGAGTGGCGAGCCCGGATCACCCTGCGGACGCACGGAACTGGAGGTGCGGCTTGAGCCGTGTGTCCGGGTGCCAGCGCGACGCACGGCGACTGGCCGTGGACGCTGGTGCCACCGTTTGAATATGCAGGGGGCAGGCCGGCTCAGCCGGCGTCGCCTCCGGTGGTCTCGAACCCCTGGAAGTGGCCATTAAGCAACCGCCCGGCCTTGGCCAGCAGGTCGGCTTCCGAGAACGGCTTCTCCACGAGGGCCACGCCGGGCTCGAGCCTGCCCTGGGACGCGAGGACGGGCCGGGCATAGCCGGACATGTAGAGCGTCTCGATTTCGGGCTTGATCTCCAGCATCCTCTCCGAGACTTCCTTGCCGAGCATGTGCGGCATGACAACGTCGGTGACCAGCAGGTGAATCTCGCCCACGTGGCCGCGGGCCATGTCAAGAGCCTCCGGGCCGCTCCCGGCGGTGATCACCCGGTAGCCGTTGCGGGCGAAAATCCGCCTGGTCACCTCGCGCAGCGCCGCTTCGTCCTCAACAATCAGGACGGTCTCTCCTTTGGGTGTCCGCTGATAGGGCACCTCCGGCGCCTCCGGAACTGGTGAGTGCGAGGTAACAGGAAACACGAGCGTGAAGGTCGTGCCCGCGCCAGGTTCGGACTCAACCTGGATGCTGCCCTCGGCCTGGGCGATGATCCCGTAGACGGTGGCCAGGCCGAGCCCGGTCCCGGTGCCATCCAGCTTCGTGGTAAAAAACGGCTCGAATGCGTGCTCGATAACGTCCTGAGTCATCCCGGCGCCGGTGTCACTCACTCGCAGCCGCACCTTCTGTCCCTGCCGCGACGTCGATCCCCCGGCGATGGACTCCTGGTCCACGGTGATGTTGCTGGTTTCGATGCTCACCGTGCCGCCGTCAGGCATGGCGTCGCGGGCGTTGAGCGCGAGATTCACCAGCACCTGCTCCAGCTGGCCCGGGTCGGCCAGTACCGGCCGCAGCTCACCGGCGAGTGTGGTGACGAGCTCGACGTGCTCGCCGATGGTTCGCCGCAGCATCTGCTCCACCGCGGTGATGACCTCGTCGAGGTCGAGGACCTGCGGCTGCACCACCTCCCGGCGGGCGAACGCGAGCAACTGGCGGGTAAGGCCCGCAGCCCGTTCGCCGGCCCGCTTGATCTGGGCGAGATCGCTGCCGGCCGCCTCGCCGCGCTGAGCCCAGTCGGCTCCGGTCGCGGCGGCGAGCTGCTCGGAGGCAAAGGCGACGTAGTTGAGGATCACGGCGAGGAGGTTGTTGAAGTCGTGAGCGACCCCGCCGGCGAGCTGGCCGAGGTTCTCCATGCGCTGGGCCTGCAGCATCTGTTCCTGCGACCCCTGCTCCGCCTGCGGGACTTCGCCGTTCACACGTGGCTGGCGAGCCGGACCCAAGTCCGACCGTCCAGTGGCCGATATGGACATCTGACCTCCTCAGCGCCGCTGACCGAAAGACATCCTCTGCGCCATGCGCTCAGCCGCTAGGGACTGCAGGGCGGGAAACCACCACGGAAACGCGCTATCTAGTGGAGAAGTGGCGCCGGCACTCCCGAGGTCCCATGAGCCCCGATGAAGGTGCGAGCCGTCCCGCACCCCACGATAGGTCTGTGGATTTGCATTACGCAACGTTAATACTACCACACGAAGAGTGAGTGAGAAGGTACCCCCAGGGCCGGATTGTCCGCGAGTGCGTACACGGGGGCGATTGGGGTGAGGAGAGGGAGGTCCCGCCGTACACGGCCCAGCCGCTTTTGCTGCTCCGGCACGAAGAGCGACATACATGACACAATCCGTGTTTGAGTGCGGGCGGCCAGAGTTCTGGGCGGGGGCTTGAGTGTGGCGTGGAAGTCTGGCCTGTGGCGATGGGTGAGCATCGCCGCGGCCCTTTCGCTGAGCAGTACACGGTGCAGCAGACGTCGGTGCGCGACTATGTGACCAGCGAAGACCCGAAGTCGCTGGCGCCGTTCCAGCAGGCGGCGGCCGAGATCCCCGGCCAGCAACTGGCCGGCCAGCCGGTGAAGATCTTGGTCCCCGCCGCCGCGCCCGGCATCCACCCCGTCAGGCGGGCGGACTATACCGCTGACCCGGTGCCGCGGCCCATGGGCGAGGGGCTGACGATCTTCGCCGTGCGCAAGGACGGGCGTGAGCTCCCTGTCGAGGTAAGCCTGAGCTCGCTGCCCACCGAATCCGGGTGGTGGTGCTGGCGGCCATCCGCGACATTTCCGAACCGCTGGACGCCCAAGCCGAACGGGAACGGCTGCGGGCCGAAGCCGAACGGGCGCGCCCCCAACAGCGGGTGCAGGAGTCGGCCGGCTGGAAAGCCTCGGCCAGCTCGTCGGTGGCGTCGCACACGACTTCAACAACCTGCTCAACGTCATCAGCGGCTACACAGATTTCGTCGCCGAACGTGCCGGGTCCGCGGCGGCCGAGCCCGATCCCGGACATGGTGAGATGATCCCGGTCGTCGAAGACGAGCAGAGCTTGCGCGACATGGTCTGCCGGATCTTGGCACGCAACGGCTATCAGACCTGCGCCGCCACCACCGCCTCCGATGCCCTCCGCTTGGCCGGTGACCTGGCCCAGCCCATTGACCTGCTGCTCACCGACCTGGTCATGCCCGAGATGCTCGGCAACGAAGTCGCCGCCCGCTTGTGTGCCACCCGACCGGGCACCCGCGTCCTGTACATGTCCGGATACGCCAAGACGGTCCTCGGCACCGAGGGTGCCCTCGAACCCCGTGTCGACCTGCTGGAAAACCCTTCTCACAAACCGCCCTGCTCGCCCGCGTGCGCCAGGCCATCGACCGCCCGGCGCCAGGCGGCATGCCCGCACCGGTCATCAAACCCGCCCGTAGCTGACAACGATGCGTGAGGCCGCCGGGAGCGTGGAACGCTCCCGGCGGCCAGGCACCTTCGGCGCGCGCGTCCCTTAGTCAGCTAGGAACGGCGCCGTGGGCGGTTACCGTGCGAACGCTGAGTAGCCCTTTGGCGTGCCGAGACCGGTCGGTCCGTCGAATCCGGCCTTTGCGGTGCACAGGTAGGAGCCGCCACAGGATCCGTTGCTACCCGAGGTGACGTCGTTGATCTCCGATAGGTGCGCGTAGGGGTAACTGGCTGGGTAGGTACCCGGGGCCGGATTGCCTGCGAGCGCGTACACGGCGGCGATGATGGGCGAGGAGACGGAGGTCCCGCCGTACACGGCCCAGCCGTTGGCTTTGTAGGTGTCGTAGACGGCGACACCTGTGTTCGCGTCGGCTACCGCCGAGACGCCGCTCGTTGTCCGCCTGCTGCAGCCCGTGTCGGTCTCCCACGCCGGTTTCGCGTCGTAGCTGGAGCAGCCAGAGCCTGCGCCGCTCCACGCGGTCTCCGTCCAGCCGCGCTTATTGCTGCTCGGCCGCAGCGTGGTGCCGCCGACGGACGTTACGTAGCGGGACGCGGCGGGGTAGGAGCCGCCGTAGCCGTTGTCTCCCGAGGCCACCGTTATGGCCACTCCAGGGTGGTTGAAGTAGGCGCTGTCATATCTCGGGTCGGACGAGCTCTCGTCGCCGCCGTAGCTGTTGGATACGAACCTCGCGCCGAGGCTGACTGCCCTGTTGACCGACTCGCCCAGGTCGGCCATCCTGTTCGAGGAGGCTTCTACCAGAAGTATGTGGCAATCCGGGCATGTTGCGGACACCATATCCAGGTCGAGTGAAATCTCACCGGCCCAGCCGGAGTCCGGCTTCGGGTAATGGCTGCCGCCGTTCTGGTCCGCCTTCTTGAAGCAGCCATTTGATGTGGTGCAGGCCGGCAGGCCGTACGCGCTGCGGTAGGTGGCCAGATCGGATTCCGCCTTCGGGTCGTCATAGGCGTCTACGATTGCCACCGTGCGACCGCCGCCATGACCCGAGGTGAGTGCGTAGGCAGCACGCAGGCTGGCCGGACCGTACCCAGCGGGTGACAGCGGGCCGCCATGGCCACCCAGGTCCGGCTCCTTGATGTCGTCGCGCACGATAGCAAGGCACGCCTCCTTACCGGCGCCGCGAACAGGCGCGCAGGAGTCGTGTTGCTCAAAATCGCCGTCTTTATCGAGGTCAACCCGTTTCGGCGCAAATGGGGAGTGTTTTGCTGCGGCGGCTTGGCGCGCGTGCGCTGGAATTACTGTGGAAACGGTGAGAGTCAGCGCCGCTGCGGCTGCGCAGGCGATCGCTATCATGTCACGCCATGTTGCGGCGGTTCGGTTGAGTCCGTTTACGTGCATAGCGGTATGCCCCCATTCGGCAGATGGATCAGGACACGCTGTGGTCAGCCGGGCGGCGCGCGCAAGAGTGAACCGGCTTGCATGACCAAGCGCTGTGGGGGGCTTGTGGGACCCTGCTGGCAGGCACCGGAAAGCACCGGAGCCTTGTCATCGTGGCAAGTACCAGATTTGCTCCGCCGACCTGTTGCACGCGTAGATCCGGACCTGTGTGCCGTCTACCTTGGAACTGTGCGGGTCGTCGAGGCACTTGCCTGACCAGGGGTTGAGTAGCTCGATGGCGGGGTTCCTGACGATTCCGTCAGCTTCCCAGTACTGTCTCGCCGATCCATCACAGGTGACGAGCACAGCCCCGGTTGCGTGGGTCTTCTTGGTGACGGTGAGGCATTCACCCCGAATGCGGATCGTGTTGTCGCCTGGCAGTGTCCAGCGCTGCGAGCTGAGCCGTTTGCAAGGTGCAACCGCGGCGATGAGCCCGCCATGGCCGCCGCGTCGCGGGTATTCGGCAAGGCACATGCCTTGAATGGCCGAGGTGATCCCACCAGTGAGATCAAGCTGGCGAGTGATGCGCAGCGCGGCGTGCGGGCGCAGGGGGGAAACCGGCGCGCCCCGATCGGTCCAGGCGGCCAGCGGTACCAGGAGCGCTAGCACAGAAAGCATTGCTCTGGCCGCACCACACCTATTTCTCCACAATGCGGCTTTGACCAGATAATTGTGCTTTCTCATTCTGATCCCCGCTAGACGTGACTTGACATTTACGCTGCGTAAACGCGAGCAGATTATCGCATTCGCAAGCCATCTCGGCAAGCGGGGATTGATTTTATTGCAAAATCATTGCATGCCGCGATTGTCCGAATAGGCAACAACGTCACGAACGTGGAAACAGGCCAGGTGGCTGGGGCGGCCCGGATGGGGCGGCCCGGATGGATCGGGAATGACTTCGCACCGCGCGAGGTGGCACCTGGCCGCAAAGGAAGGTGGGCACGCAGAACCGCGGTGGCGCGGCAGGAGGTGGGCACGCAGAACCGCGGTGGCGCGGCAGGAGGTGGGCGCGCAGAACCGCGGTGGCACGTGGCGCGCCGGGAGACGGCGCGCGGAGAACCGCGCAGGGTGCATCTGCAGCCGCGCGATGGCCGGAAAACAGGTAAGAATTACCGGAGCAGACAAGGCAGGCAGAGCCAGGCAGAGCAGGCAAGACAGGCACGGCACTCGAGGCATGCGAGGTGCGAGATGGATCGCGTGCGCATCGGCGCGCTAGGGGCGGCGCGGATCACGTCGAATGCGCTGATCGCGCCCGCACGGCAAGTTGAGGAGGCGATCGTGACCGCGGTGGCGGCCAGGAATCCCGCTCGCGCGCGGTCGTTCGCCGCGGCGAACGGAGTACCAGGGATCCGCGGCTCGTACGAGGCCTTGATCGCCGACCCGGAAATCGACGCTATCTACAACTCGCTGCCCAACGCGCTGCACGCCCCTTGGACGCTGAAGGCCATCGAGGTAGGCAAGCACGTGCTGTGCGAAAAGCCGCTGGCCGCCAACGCGCCGGAGGCGGAACTGGTCGCGTCGGCCGCGCGGGACGCTGGCCGCGTGGTGATGGAAGCATTCCACTATCGCTACCACCCGCTGGCGCGACGAATGCGCGAGATCGTCCGCGGTCCCGCGGACGCGGCTGGCGGCGAACTCGGCGCGGTAAGGCACATCGACGTCAAACTCTGCTTTCCAATCACCGATCCCGCCGACATTCGCTTCAGCTTCGAACTGGCGGGCGGGGCGAACATGGACGGCGGCTGCTATGCGATCAACATCTCGCGGCTGCTCGGCCCAGGTGAGCCGGAAGTCACGTCGGCCGCGGCGCAGGAGGCAGCACCCCTCGTGGACGGCGCGATCACGGCCACGCTGGGCTTTTCCGGCGGCGCCACGGGCCGATTCGAGGTGTCGCTGCTGAAGGGAAACCCCTTCGCCGCCGATGTCAGCGTGACGGGCGAGGATGGCGAACTGCGGGTGGTGAACTTCATGACACCGCAGAACGGTCACGAGCTTGACGTGACCATCCATCGCGAGACCCGCAGCGAGCAGGTCGCAGGGGAGCCGACCTACACGGGCCAGCTTCGGGCCTTCACCGCCGCGGTACTCAGGGGTGAGCCGTTCCCGACCATGGCCGCAGACTCCGTCGTCAACATGAGGCTGATCGACGACGTCTACCGCGCGGCCGGGCTCCCACCGCGTGGAATGTGACAGCCGGGCGGCTTCCCCCTTTACCGCATGCGGCGCTCCAGGTGTGCTGCACGGCTGGCCGGCCATCGGGGGCGCGGGGTGCCCATGCGAGACAACGTGTCAGGCGGGGCCTAGCGGCCAGCAACCGCCTGCCAGGTGTGCTGCGCCTCACCCGTAGGCGAGTGCGAGCATCGAGCATCGCCCGCTAGCCTCGGTTGAGGCAGCTAAGTACGTCGGCGGATTCCCGCCATGTATCGGATTGCCGCGTGACCCCAAGGCTGCGGGTCGCTGCTGGCTGAACGGGAGAAATGAGCAAGCGCGAGCGGAAGATAGATTTGAGCGGCGCGCAGATCACGGCAGGCGTACTTGCCACCCTCACCGCCGCTGTCGCGACCTCCTACCTCGGGGTCGCAGGGACAATGATCGGCGCTGCGGCTGTGAGCATCATCAGCACCGCAAGCACCGCCATCTACAAGTACTACCTGTCGCGCACCGGGGAGAAGCTGCGCACCGCGGCGCCGGTCGTCATACAGCGGGCAAACATATACGGTGCTCGGCGTGCGCACCCGGCAGGTGCGCAGGACCAGGCGGCGGCGGAGACCGGGCCCACGCCGGGGCAGGAACGCGCTTGGTGGGAGGGCGGGCCAGCCACCGCCAATGAGGCAACGCACGCGTCCAGCCAGCACGGCGGTGGGCACGAGGGCGGGCACGAGGGGAGCGCGGAGGCGCCGCACGGCCCGCGGCGGCCAAGCTGGCGGACGCTCGCCGCGGTCGCCGCGGTGATTCTTGTCACCGTGATGGTTGCCGTCACAGTGATCAAGATAGCGGCAGGAAAGCCGTCGAGCTCGGTTGTCTGGGGGAACGTCCCCGTGGGCAGTAACGCCACGTCCACGCCCACGGCCACGCCCACGCCGTACTCGCCCACTCCCACATCTTCGGCGCAACCCACGAGCCAGAGTTCGGCGCCGACCCCAACGTCGACCACCTTGCCGACGCCGACATCGACGCCCTCCGTGGGATCGACACGTAGCGCGCCAGCGACATCGACCGCGCCGTCCACGGGTTCGAGCCCGGCGCCCGCGTTGTCCTCGTCGGCCCCCACGCCCTAGCCCGAGTTTCCGATGAGCATGGTCGTGGCCGGGTGTTTCCGCAGGTCATTCGGTACGGGGGTGCTGGTTTCGGTGTATGACCTAACTCGGGGGTGCCCAGCGGTCCAGCCGGAAGATGTCGTGGAGGGCTTGCTGGTCTGCGGTGAGCTCGGTGGTCATGCGGCGGGCTTTGGGCCGTCCTCCGGTGGAGGGGTAGATCAGGACGGTCTCACCGATTCCGGCGAGCTGGCCGAGGAGCTCGCGGACGGACAGGTTCAGCCCGGCCTGGCGGGCGCGGCGGCGCATGAGGTGGGCGAGCTGGAGGGCCAGGACGCAGGTGAACAGGTGGACCCGGATGTTGTGCTCGGTCCAGTGGTGCATCGGTGAGAACGAGACGACGTGCGGGTCTTTCATCTGCCGGAACCCGAATTCGGCTTCGGACTGGGACCGGTACCCGGCGACGACGTCGGGGATGGCCCAGTCGTCGTGGCTGGTGATCAGCAGGTGCTTGCCGAAGATCTCTTCTTCCAGTGCGGCGCGGGCTTCCTGGTCGATGGTCCAGGACAGCCGCAGGTCCTTGGGCTGGTCGCCGGCCAGTTGCCAGCGGATGACGCGCGGTACCCGGGGCTTGGCGGTGATCGCCTCGATCTCGGCCTGGACCTTGTCCCTGCGCCGGCGGGTCTTGCCGCGGGCCAGGGTGCTGGCCAGCTCGTCCAGCTTCTTTCCGGCCTTGGCGAGCGTGGTGCCGTCGAACCCGCGGACCTGGCTGTCGCGCAGTTCCGGGGAGTGGGTGAGGATGGCCCGCCGCTCGGCGCCGTAGACCTCGCGGCGGGTGTCGTGCGCGGTCAGCTGGCCGAACCGGGCCGCATCGGCCAGAGTGCGGGCGAAGTTCGTCATGTCCAGCGCCACCGACGAGCAGTCCACCCCGGACACCTGGACGATCCGCGCCGCGATCGCCCGGCTCGCTTGCTCCATATGATCGAGAGCGACGGCATGCATCGCGTCCCAGAACCGGCGGTGATCCAGCGCCGAGGCCGGGATCTTGGTGAACCGGTCCGCGGCGGTGGTCTTCCACCAGTCCGCGAACCCCGCCTTTGAGCACGGCGCGACCAGCCGGTTCAGCGCCGCCAGCGCCAGGTACGCCCCGGTGGACAGCGGCTGCCCGGCCGGGCGCCGCCCCGCCGCCTCGTCGATAATCCCGATCACGCCGAGCTCGTCCAGCAGCCCCCAAGCCGCGGCCACGTCCCCGAACGCCAGGTGCCGGGTCCGCCATCCGGATGGCCGCCTGCAACGCCGAAACCAGCCTCGCCCGCGCCCTGCACGGCCACTGCGCCCGGGACGAGGACGAGGCCTACGCCCTCATCCGCGAAGCCCTGACCGCCAGCGGCGACATCATCCCAGGCGACGGCATCCTGCGCATCCGGCTCGACCCGCCGTCCGCACCCCGGCGCACCCGCGCGCTCGCCGCGGCGCGTCACGCGGCGAGGATGGAGACTTCGTACTTCTGGAAATGGGCGTCTCTCGTCACTAACGTGAGATCTTCGCACCGTGCCTGCGCCACGAGCATCCGGTCGAAAGGGTCCCGATGGATCAGCGGAAGCCGACCGGCGGCGATGGCATGCTCGAACGTAATGGGTAGCTCGACGAATCCGCTGTCGCGGATTCGTTCCGGAAGGTCGGCAGGCTCCACGAGCTGCCCGATCGCCTGTTTGACAGTGATTTCCCAGATGGTGGCGGCGCTGATGCGGACGTCCGGCTCATGGTCGAGCTTGGTCTTGATGTCGTCTGACAGCGTGGGATCGTCCGTCAGCCACCAGAGCACCACATGCGTGTCGAGCAGCAGGTTCACCGTGTCAGGCCGAAATCGTGGGCGATGGCGTTGTTGACGTCCTGGCTGTCCCAATCTTCAGCGATGACGAGGGTGCCGCGCAACGATCCGCGGCCGGCGCGGTGAACCCTGCGGGTCAGCGGGATGACCTTCGCTACCGGATGGCCTGCGCGGCTGATGATGATCTCCTCCCCACGCTCTACCCGCTCGATGATCCGGGACAAGTTCGTCTTCGCGTCGTGGATGTTGAATTGTGCGCCGGTGTCGCTCGGCATGTGACCTCCTTAGCTAAGAGGTTAGTCCACCACGGGCCGACGTGGCCACAGCCTGCGCCTCTACGAGGTTGTCTCCCTGCCGGGCCCGACGCGCGCAGGGAGCGGTGTGCAGAACCGCTGGCGCTCGGCGGCGTCGGGATCGCCATCATCGGCACGACCGCAGCCGGATTCCTGGTCACGGTCGTCACTCTCGGCGGTTCCGACGCCGCAGGCTCGACCTGTGCGCGCTTGCTGGTTCTGGCTCGGTCAGCGATTCGGCGGGCTGAGGAGCCAGTCCTCGGTGAGCGGGGGAGCGGGCGGTCCGGCGAGCAGCCAGGTATGCAGGGCCTCGATCAGGGGACCTGGGTTCTTCCTGGAGCGCGGGAAGGAGCGGTTGCTGGTGTACAGCAAGCCGCCGATGACGCTGCCAGCTTGGAGCGCTCGCAGGATCGGCCGGAAGTCCTTCACGTTCTCAGTGAGCAGCCATCTGTGCTCGGCGGTCGACCAGGTGAACACCTCGTCGTCGGTCATCGAGCACAGGTGCGCTCTTTCGGCCACCGCGACGACGTCGTCATTCATCTCGCGCAGCGCGGCGGCGATCGAGGGCGAGAACATTTCGTCGAGCGCGAGCCGACTGTGTGCCCGGCCGCTCATGCGAGGAGCTGCTGCTGTACCCGCCACGCCACCTCGGCGCGGACCGATGCGTCATCGGCGGCATCGATCTCGGCGTCGATCTCGTCCCGGTAGTCCCCGTAGTAGCTGATTGCCGTAGTGATCCGGCTGGCATCGACGGCGAACACTTCGGCGGCGGCATCCATTGCGGCCGGGCCGCGCTCGTCTATCTCGCGCAGAAACTTGACAATCTCCCAGACGTCGGGCCCGTATGCGATCGCCGCCCGGCGGCCGGTCGGGCCCTCTTTGAAGATAACGCCCGGATGATCAGCCATCCGCAGGCCCTCATCGACCAGCCGCTGTGCCAGCGCTGAGGTGTTCGCGCCAGTCGTCGCGAGCGCCCGGCGCCGCAGCCTTGCCAGCAGCGCGGCGTCGAAACGAATGGAAACCGGTGTGCTCATGTATTACAATGTAGCGAGCGCACTACATGATTACCAAGCTCGTGACGAGCTGCCGCGGACAGCCTCGGCACGCCACTGCGGAAGTCCCCTCAAGGCATGGCGCGCCGGACGCAGCCTGACCCGCGCCGCGACCCGTGTCCCCGGAATGCCGACCAGCCAGGAGATCTCGCGGACCGCCCCTGGAACGTATCAACACGGCCAGCAGGTCTCCGATCCCCGCGGCACGGCGCAGTCGACGCGCCCGCAGAGTAGGAATACCGGCAGCCAACGAATAACCCTGTCGCGTCGCCACGAGCGGGCGCTGGCCCGTTGCCCCACAGGTGCGCAGATCACCAAGATCTGGCGCCGTCGGGCGCTGTTGCGTTGGCCGATCGCGGCTAGCTGGAGACTGGTCCGGTGAGCTCGCCTGGCACGACCTCGGTCTTCGCTGGTTTCCGGTTCCCGCGGGAGGTGATCTCGGTCGCGGTCCGCTGGTACCTGCGGTACGGGCTGTCCACCGGCCCCGTATCGCCTTCGTATCGCCTTCGACGACCTGGCAAAGACGATGTGACCAGCGCGGCATTCGAGTGATCATGCCCTGGCGCGCACAGAGATGGCGCAACGCAACAGTGCCGGCATGCCGTCAGGAGCCTAAGCCGGGACGGTTCGGGCAGCGCCTGGACAGGTTATTAGGTTTGCCTTACCTTACTCGGTGTGAGATGGGCTGACGCGGTTCCAAATCTGCTGATCGGGTTGCGTGAGGGACTCGAGGCCGGGCTGGTGGTGAGCCTCCTGCTGGCGGCCCTGCGCAAGACCAACGCGACGAGCGGCCAGCACCTGCCGTCCGCGCCGCTGTGGCTGGGTGTCCTGGGCGCAGTCATGGTGGCGGGCAGCTTCGCTGCCGTGCTCACGTTCTCCACAAACGCGCTGTCCAGCCGGGCGCAGGATGCGGTCGGCGGCCTGCTCAGTGTCCTCGCTGTCGGACTCGTCACTGGGATGATCTTCTGGATGCGGCGTACCGCCCGGACGCTATCTGCGCACCTGCGTGAGGAACTGGCGCGGGCGGTCGCGATCGGGGCAGGCGCGCTGACGATCACGGCGTTCCTGGCCGTCGGCCGTGAGGGCCTGGAGACCACGCTGTTCATCTGGACCGCGGTGAAAGCCTCGGGATCGACGGTGGCGCCGCTGGCCGGCGCTGGGCTCGGCCTGGCGGCGGCGGTGGTGTTGTGCTGGCTCCTGTACCGGCAGGCCGTCCGGCTCGACCTGGGCAAGTTCTTCAACCTGACAGCGATCGCGCTGATCGTGATCGCGGCGGGGGTGCTGGCTTACGGGCTTGGTGACCTGCAGGACGCTGGCTGGCTGCCGGGGCGGCGGTGGGTGGCCTTCGACCTGACCGCCCATGTCGACCCGAATTCCTGGTGGGTGTCGATCGTCACCGGCGTAACCGAGTTGTCGCCGAAGATGACGGTGCTGCAGGTGGTCGCCTGGGTGGCCTATCTGGTGGTGGTGATCCCGGCGTTCGCCTGCGCGGGGCGTGCGGCAAGTGCGCCCGCCGCGACCGCCGATGTGCAGCCACCGGGCCGCTGGGAGCGCCTTGCGGCCAGGCACGCCTGGCCCGTGGCCGGCGGTGTGGTGGTGGCGCCGGCCCTGGTGGCCGGGCTCGTGATTGCGGCATTGCCGTCGTCGGTGAGCGCGGCATCCGCGACCGAGCTGACGGTAACGAAGCAGGATTGCGCCAGGGAGTGGACGTCCGCGAATACCGGGGAGCAGACCTTCCACGTCGACAATGAGTCGGGCATGGCCGGCGAGATTAACCTCGAGAACGCTTCGGGCGGGGTGGTCGCCGAGATCGAGACGATCGGCCCGGCGACGGCTGCTGACATGACGGCCACCCTGGGCCAGGGCTCTTATGCCTTCGTCTGCCTGATGTCCGGCGGCACGACGCGCTCGGCGCCGGTCCAGGTGACTGGGACGACGCAGCGGGACACCACCGCGGCGGTCAAACCGGTGACCGTGGCTGACCTGACCGGCCCCAACAAGCAGTACCAGGCGTACGCGGCGGCCGACCTGGCCACGCTGGCCAGGGATGTGGGCCGGATCCGCGCCGGCCTGGCCAGGCATGACCTGGCCGCGGCGAAGCGGGACTGGCTGACCGCGCAGATGGACTGGGAACGGGCCGGCGCGTCCTATGACAGCTTCGGCGACGCGGGGCTGGCAGTGGACGGGCTTCCCGATGGGATGCTCAATGGGGTGAATGGCAAGGATTTCACCGGCCTGCACCGGCTCGAGTACGGCCTGTACCACGGGCAGAAGGCCGCCCAGCTGCTGCCGGTGGTCAGCCAGCTGGCCGCGGATATCAGGACGGTGCAGAAGACACTCAGCAGCGACGACATCGCTGGTGACCCGACGAGCCTGCCGATCCGTGCGCACGAGATCCTCGAGGACGCGCTGCGCGATCACCTGTCCGGAATCGACAACGAGGGCGCTGATGCTGCCTACCCGGAGACCTACGCCGACACCCAGGTCACCCGGACTGTGCTCGCCGAGCTCAGGCCCCTGATCGCCGCCCGCACGCCCGGGCTGGTGCCGGTCCTCGATACCCAGCTCAGCACGCTGCAGGCCACTCTGCTGGCCACCAGGGATGGCGGTCACTGGCGGCGCGTCAACGAGGTAACGCTCGCGGCGCGAGAGCAGGTTGATTCCGCGGTCGGCGCGTTGCTGGAAACCCTGTCCTCAGTACCTGACCTTCTTGAAGTGCCGCCCGGCCACTGACCCACTCGGAGGAACGAAGACTGTCATGAGTGATGACCGCGAGCCGGCCAGTGTCGGCCGCCGGAACTTCCTTTTCGGCACCGCAGCCGGCGTGGCCGGCACCGCGCTGACGGCGGGCGTGCTGGCCGGCGGTGCCCGCGCCGACGCCCGGGCTGCGGCGGGAGCGCCGGAGGCGTCTGGTTCCTACCCGTTCCACAGCCGGCACCAGGCCGGGATCCTGACCCCCGGGCCGGCGGGCAAGCAGGACTACGCTAGTTTCGCTGCGTTTGACGTCACCGCTGCGAGCAAGAAGGACCTGGCCGGGCTGCTGCAGACACTGACAGACCGGGCGCGGTTCCTCACCGCGGGCGGCACGCCGGTCAGCCTTGGCGTGAGCCAGCCGCCATCCGACAGTGATGTCCTCGGCCCGCACATCCCCGCCGACGGCCTCACCATCACCCTCGGGGCCGGGTCCAGCCTGTTCGATGACCGGTTCGGCCTGGCGGCGGCGAAACCCATGAAGCTCACGCCGATGCGTGCTTTCCCCAACGACTCGCCGGACCCGGCCTGGCTGCATGGTGACTTGCTGCTGCAGTTGTGCGCCAACCACCCGGACACGATCCACCACGCCATCCGTGACATCACCCGGCACACCCGCGGCGGGATGCAGCTGCGCTGGAAGATAGAGGGCTACAACTCCCCGCCCCGGTCCTCAGGCACCTCACGCAACCTGCTGGGGTTCAAGGACGGCACCGCCAACCCGGCCGGCGGCCTGGCCGGCAGCCTGGTATGGGTCGATGACCCGGCCGAGCCCGCCTGGGCGCAGGGCGGCTCCTACCAAGTGGTGCGGCTGATACGGATGCTGGTCGAGTTCTGGGACCGGGTCTCGATCAACGAGCAGGAAGGCATGTTCGGCCGGCGCCGCGACAGCGGCGCGCCGCTGGACGGCAACGGCGAGTTCGACACGCCCGACTACAAGGTCGACCCGCACGGCAACATCATCCCGCTCGACGCGCACATCCGGCTCGCCAACCCGCGCACTCACGCCACTGCCAGCCAGCGGATCATCCGCCGTTCCTACAACTACGACCTCGGCGTGGACGTCAACGGCAACCTGCAGGCCGGGCACATCTTCGTCGCCTACCAGCAAGACGTCCGCCGCCAGTTCGAGACCATCCAGAAACGGCTCATCAACGAGCCGCTGGTCGACTACGTCCAGCCCTTCGGCGGTGGCTACTTCTATGCATTCCCCGGCGTCGCGAGCGCCAGCGACTGGTACGGCAGTGGCCTGCTCGCCTGAGCGGCCGGGACGCCCGCCTCGCACTGATGCCCCGGAAGGCGGGACCGGGACACGTGAGGCTCCCCCCGAGGCGACTGGAATAGGCGGCCCCAGGGTCCGGTTAGGTGGGCTAGTCACATCTGGTCACGGGTGTGGGATGCCGCCCGGGCGGAGGATGGGCACATGAACCGACCGGACGACCTGATCGACACCATCGACATCCTCGGCCATCCGACGCAATCACTCCGGCGGCCTGGTCCGGATCGGCATTGGCCAGCAGGCGGTCGACCTGGACGACGCGGCCGCGGCCCATCTGTTCGTCACGGCCAGCGCCTGACCCGCAGCCAATGGCTTCTGGCCATGCGGGGCATATGCCCGCTGCGTGGCCAGCAGCCTGCGCGCCGTCCCGCCCAAGGCGATTCACCCGCTTGCACAGAGGGTCGCCGCGCGCACCGTGCCCGCCGTCAGCTGCCAGGCTGCTCGATGAGCTGCGCAAGGTACAGCGGCTCGCCGAGCTGGGTGATCAGCCCGAGCTGGGTTTCCAGGTAGTCGATATGACTCTCCTCGTCGGTGAGGATCGACTCGAAGATGTTCGCGCTGGTGACGTCGGAGACGCCGCGCATGTACTCGATGCCTTCCCGCAGCCGGCTGACCGCCCCCGTCTCCACTGCCATGTCCTACTCCAGCATCTGGGTCACTGTCTGGCCGATGCGCAGCGGGAACAGGCGCTGGTAATTCGGGAGCCCGTCCAGGAACAGGATCCGGTCGGTGAGCACCTCGGCATGACGCATCTCGCCGATCGACTCAGCGCGGGTATGCGCCGCGAGCTTCACCCAGCCGGAGTTCTCCTGCATCTTTGCGTGCAGGAAATACTGGTTGATGGCCGTGAGCTCAGCGCTGAGCTGCTCGTTCAGGAACTCGAGGATCCGCCCGTCACCCTGCATTGGCCCACCCTAGCGGGATCACCGGCCTTTTCGCCGGTCCGAATACCGAACACATTGCAGCAGTGTCCCGGTCAGGCGGTCTGGCTGGCCATAGGGCAGGCGCGGCAGTGCTCGCCGATCAGGTCCTCGAGGTGATCCTTACAGCTCCCGCAGCCGGTGCCGGCGCCCGTCACGCTCCCGACAGCCTCGACCGTCGCCGCCCCCATGCCGACTGCAACGGCGACCTCATCGTCGGTGATGGCGTGACAGATACAAGCAAACACGATCCTCGCCAGTTCTTCTCGCATTCCGCTTACTGAGCGAAGGCTAACCTTACCCGCGTACTCAGGCCACCGCCGGGCGCCCTGCAGCGGTGGCGTCCGCCGGCCCCTCAGGCCCGCGTCACGTCGCGGGGGCCCCGCAGCGGCGGCCCGGCTGCGGGGCAATGGCGCCACCGAGTCAAGGCTGCTGCAGCGGCATGGACGGTGGTGGACCCGTCTGCGAAGTTCGCGGCTCCAGCCCTGCTGAGTAGTACTTCGAGGTTGGGAGTGGATCGCATCATGACCGTAGGTGTCGCGCAGCAGCACGGCTGTGGCTGTCGGGACCATCTCATCGATCAGGAAGGCGGTCACGCCAGCAGTGCCTCACGCTCCTGCGACATCTTGCGGCTTCGTTCCGCCATAGCCCGGTTTCGGTCGATCCGCTCTCGGACCTGGTCTGGGTGCCCTGCGGCATAGTCGAGGCCGATGCGGATGAGGCTTGGATGCAGATCCGACTCGGCGCTCAGCAACCTAATCTGCTGCTCCTCAGTGCCGTCGAGTTCCTGAAGGCGTGCGATGACCTCCCAGACGTCCGGGCCGGCGGCGAGTGCGGCGCGCCGGTCGTGCGCTGGGCCCCGGAAGATGATTCCTGGGTAGTCGAGCTGATCGATACCGAGATACCCGCTCGCTGACCGTGGCAACCGGGAAGCCTTGTGGGCAGCTGAGAATTCCCTGAGTTCTCCTTTAGCCGTGAGGCGTCATAGGGTCTCGGTGGCGCGGGCGGGCTCGGGCTGCGGTGGCCCGGCCGGCTCCCACGCGTCGGCGGAGCGCACGTACGGGTACCAGAGGAGGTCACGTCCAAGCCGCAACTGCAGCCGTTCCGCGGTTACCCGGTTGCCGGTCACCCGGGCGGGTGCCGCGGCGGCGTCACGCAAGGCCGTGCCTGCTGCCTTCATCAGTTCCGCGGCCCCAGCCGCTTCGGTGCCGGGATCCCACTCGTCGCGCAGTACCTCGAATCCGGACGCGCCGCCGTAGCGCCAGGCCAGTGCCTGGCGGGCCAGTTCCTGCCCGCTGATGCCGCTGTTTGTGGCCAGCCTGGCGAAGGCCGGTGTGCCTAGGGCATGCTCGGCCCGGCGGGCGAGGTCGCAATCGGAGTCGAGGGACAGCCCAGCGTCGGAGGTTAGGCCGACGGCCAGTTCCCAGGCCCGCCGCGCCGCGTCCGCGGCCAGCGCCATTAGGTCATCACGAAGCCCGGCGCGCCAGGCAGGGGGGTCCACCGGGAGCGCCGCCGGATGCCCTGGCCGAGCGACTGGCAGTGGCGGGACCGGAATCGTGTCTGGCGTGGCCGTGCTGAGGAGGACAGCTCGCGCATCCAGGCCCGCGTCGTCGGATGCCCCGGCGACCGCGCTCGTGGCGTCACCTGCTGCGCCGCCAAGTGCCGCAGCCCGGCCCGAGGTGCCGCCGCGCTCTGCGGCCCGGCCACGACGGCGGCCCCGCAGCCCGGCCAGCACTTCGCCCCGGGTCCGGCCGCGCAGCAACAAAACGGTGAACGGGTCCGCGTCAAGCGCGTCGGCGACCAGGTAGCAGACCGCCGCCGAGTGCTTGCACGGGTCGGCGTCGTCGGGGCAGGTACAGCGGGGCCCGACCTCGCCCGCGCCGGGAAGCAGGTCCAGGCCAGCCGCCGCGACATCCCCAGCGACCTCAGGCGGCAGGTCACCGTCCAGCATGGCTGCGGTGCGGCCAAGCTGGGCGCAGATCGCGTCCAGCACTTGGTCCCACTCATCGTCGGTGAACCGCCGGACCCGGACGCGGACGTCGTAGGGACTCATCCGCCGACCCCTGACTTGGGCCCGCGCCTCACCCGGGCCAAGAACAAGCTCGCCGACCGCTCCCTCGCGAGCGTAGTCCCGGCCGCGGGGCAGCCGGTTGGGGTCCAGCCGGGCACGCTGCTCCAGCGCGTCCACCCATGCCCGGCCCCACCAGGTGCGGCCGTGTCCCGGCGGCACGCTCTCCGCGCCGGTCATGACGCGCCCCGCAGCGACACCAGCTCGGCGAGCTCGCCATCAGACAGTTCCGCGATCCAGCCCTCCCCCGAGCCGACGACCGCATCCGCCAGCTCGCGTTTTGTCTCCAGAAGGGATGCGATACGGTCCTCAAGCGTTCCCTCGGCGATGAGCCGGTGCACCTGGACCGGGCGGGCCTGCCCGATCCGGTAGGCGCGGTCGGTCGCCTGGTCCTCCACCGCCGGGTTCCACCAGCGGTCATAGTGCAGCACATGAGTCGCGCGGGTGAGGGTGAGGCCGGTGCCGCCGGCCTTCAGCGACAGCAGGAACACCGGCGCGTGACCGGCCTGGAACTGCTGCACCATCTCCTCGCGGCGGCGCACCGGGACGCGGCCGTGCAGGAACAGTGAGCGGATGCCGCGGCCGTCCAGATGCTGCTGCAGCAGCGTCGCCATCTGCGTGTACTGGGTGAACACCAGCATCGACTCCCCGCCGGCCAGGATGACATCGGCCAGTTCGTCGAACGCGGCAAGCTTGCCGGAGCGGCCCGCCAGCGGCCCGGGCTGCTTCAGGTACTGCGCCGGATGATTGCAGATCTGCTTCAGCGCGGTCAGCAGCTTGAACACCAGCCCGGCGCGCTCAATCCCCTCGGTGTTCTCGATCGCTTCCATGGTCTCGCGGACCACCGCCTCATACAGGGTGACCTGCTCGGCGGTTAGCGGCACGATCCGGTCCGTCTCCGTCTTGGGCGGCAGTTCCGGCGCGATCCCCGGGTCGGATTTCTTGCGCCGCAACAGGAACGGCCGTACCAGCGCGGCGAACCGGGCGGTTGCCTCGGCGTCCCGGTACCGTTCCACCGGGACCGCGACCCGGCGGGTGAAGGACTCCAGTTGGCCGAGCAGCCCGGGTGTGCTCCAGTCCAGGATCGACCACAGCTCCGACAGCCGGTTCTCCACTGGCGTGCCGGTCAGCGCGATCCGGCCTGGCGCGGGCAGCGCGCGTAGTTCCCGCGCGGTGCGCGACAGCGGGTTCTTGGCGTGCTGGGCTTCGTCGGCGGCCACCAGGCCCCAGCCGATCCCGGCCAGTTCTGCCGAGTCCCGCAGCACCACGCCGTAGGTCACCAGGACGATCTCATCGGCGGCCACGTCGCGCAGGTGCCGCCCGCCACCGTGGTAACGGCGGACCGGGACGTCCGGCGCGAACCGGCACACCTCCCGCTCCCAAGTGCCCAGCAGCGAGGCCGGGCAGACCACCAGAGTCGGCCCGGCTTTCGCCGCCCGCCGGTGCAGGTGCAGGGCGATCACCTGAATCGTTTTGCCGAGTCCCATGTCGTCGGCGAGGCAGCCACCGAGCCCCGCGTCACACATGGCCGCCAGCCAGGCCACCCCACGCTGCTGGTACGGGCGGAGCGCGGCCTCCAGGCCCGGCGGCGGCGCCAGCTCAGGCGGTGCCGCCGCGATCCGCGCCACCCGGTCGGCGAAATCGGCGAGCGGGCCATCACCGACGACGGTGACCGTCTCGCCATCGATCTCGGCACTACCTGCCAGCACAGCGCCGAGCGCCTCCATCGCACGCATCCGGGTGCGCGGCGGCTGCCGCAGTTTCGCCAGCAGCACCGGGTCAAGCGTCACCCACCGGCCGCGCAGCCTGATCAGCGGCCGTTTCGCCTCAGCCAGTTCCGCGATCTCGTCCGCATCTAGCGCTTCCCCGCCGAGGGTGAGCTGCCAGCGGAACTCCAGCAGCGCGTCCAGGCTGAACCCGGCCTCAGTCAGGCGCTCCGGGACCGGCGTGGGGACTGCCTGCAGCTTGAGCCCGTCGCCGAGGCTGGCAGGCCACAGCACCTCGATGCCGGTCCCGGCCAGTTCCTCGGCCGCGGGGCCGAGCAGGCTCGCCACCGCGTCATCGTCCAGTTCCAGCACTGCCGGGCCGGCCTGCGCCAGCAACACGGCCAGCGGCGGCCACACCGCGGCGCCACGCCGCAGCGCCAGCAGCAGGTCGGTGTCCGCCTGCGCGCCGAACCGCGCCAGCACGCGCTCCGGCTGATCCCACAGCGCGGCGGCGTCCACGATCAGGCTCGGGTCCGCGGCGCTGCGCAACTGCAGAACCATGCGGAACGCCGGTACCACCTCATCAGGCTCGCCCACGCCGGGCCCTGCGGTGCCGGTGCCAGAATCTCCGGCGTCCTCGGCATCCTCGTCTTCCTCGTCTTCCCACTGGCCGGGGGGCTGCGGTGATGGCGGGACGGACTCGACCCGAAGGCCCAACCGTGCGCCTGCGGACAGGCCATCGGTGGTATCGGCCAGCCACTCCGCCAGATCTGCGACCGGAGTCGGCTCAACCCCGGCGAACGCCGGTGACCGGACCGTGCGAGGTGCCGCCGCGCTGCGGACCAGCGTGTCCGCGATCGCATCCCAGAACGCGCGGATCAGCGACTCCGGCGAGCGCAGCCGCATCGGGCGCGAACCCGGGACCGCGAGCGCATGCGCCGCCGCCGGGAACGAGGCAGCAAGCCCGGCCAGCCAGGCAAGATCGGCCGGGTCCAGCGGCCCGGCCCGCCAGGCGTCCGCGCCGTCCGCGGTGACGGTGGGCAGCAGCCGTCCGCGGGCGACCAGGCCGACCCCGGCGACCGCGGCCGCCGACCACACGCTGACGGACCGCCGCACCGGCGTATCGGGCCGGCTGGCCGCCTCCGGATCAACAGCCAGCAGCATGGGCAGAGCATCAGCCACGGGGACAAGGCGCGCCGAAACCAGCCGCTTGCGGATCCCGTACCTGCCGCCAGCGAAGACAAGTTCCACCTTGCCCGGCCCCGAGCCAGTGCCCCAGAACGCGAATACGCCACGCCGGGGGATCACGTCCGGGACGAAGACTGCTTCGCCATCCAGCACAGCACCGCACGATACCGGCTAGGCCCGTGGCTCCGGGCGGATTGGCCTGATCCGTTCGGCTGAGTCGTGGCTGAGCGGGCGAACGCGACGCCGGCGGCTCGCCGCACACTACGCGCCGCAGATTGTCAAATTCGACCTCCCTCCGCCGCTGCAGCTCACGGCGCCGGAAGCCTGCGACGCCAAGGCGCTGCGCGCCTGGTACGCCAGCCACCCCGGCGGGCCCGTCGACTGGACTGTGCGCACGCCGCCCACCCCTGATACATCGCAACGTCCCCGAGGCCATTCGCCGAACCGGCTGACCGTGCAGCCCGCGCCGGATACGCACCCAGTGATGCACCAGGCGCAAGGCCCAGAAGATCCAGCGGTGCCGCGCCGCAGCTTCACGATCGGCGCGCCACGCGGCAGCCGTTCAGGGGAAGTATCGGCAACCATGGCCGGAACGGCGGTCGCGGGCACTTCTGCGCGGGCAGTCGCGGCTGGGGCGGCGCTACTAGAGTGGCTGGGTGGCTGATCCGGCGACCTACCGTCCTGCTCCTGGCTCGATACCCGAGTCTCCGGGCGTCTACAGGTTCCGTGACGCCCATGGCCGGGTGATTTACGTCGGCAAGGCCAAAAATCTGCGCTCACGGCTCAACTCCTACTTCGCCGACTTCGTCGGCCTGCATCCGCGCACCCAGGCCATGCTCCGTTCGGCCGCGAGCGTGGACTGGACCGTCGTCGCCACCGAGGTGGAGGCGCTGCAACTCGAGTATTCGTGGATCAAGGATTACGACCCCCGCTTCAACGTGCGGTACCGCGATGACAAGAGCTACCCCTACCTCGCGGTCACGCTCAACGAGGAATACCCGAGGGTCATGGTGCTGCGCGGCGCGAAGCGGCGGGGAGTCAGGTACTTCGGTCCCTACTCGCACGCCTGGGCCATCAGGGAAACCGTGGATCTGCTGCTCCGCGTGTTCCCGGTGCGGACCTGCTCGGCCGGGGTGTTCAAGCGGGCACGCCAGATCGGCCGCCCGTGCCTGCTCGGCTACATCGGCAAGTGCTCCGCGCCGTGCGTGGAAAGGGTGACCGCGGCGGAGCACCGCCTGCTCGCCGAGGACTTCTGCGACTTCATGGCCGGTAACACCACCAGGTTCCTGCGCCGGCTCGAACAGCAGATGCGCGAGGCGGCGTCGGCCGAGGAATACGAGCGCGCCGCGCGGTTGCGCGACGACATCCAGGCGCTCCAGCGGGCGCTCGAGAAGCAGGCGGTCGTGCTCGGCGACGGAACCGACTGTGACGTCATCGCGCTCGCCGAGGACCAGCTCGAGGCCGCGGTGCAGGTCTTCTACGTCCGCGGCGGCAGGGTGCGCGGGCAGCGCGGCTGGGTGGTCGACAAGGTCGAGGACGTGAGCACCGGCGAACTCGTCGAGCATTTCCTCGGCCAGGTCTACGGGGACGATCCGGCCGCGGCCGATCCGGCGCCGAATTGGCAGACCGATGACAAGACCGAAGCCCATGCCGCCGCCGATACCGCAGCGCATACCGCCGGCCATACCGCCGCCCATGTCGCCGCCCCCACGGAGGCAGGGTCTGCCGCGGCAGCCGGCCGCGGGCCGGGGAACGGCGCTGCCGGGCGTGCGGAAAGCGCCTGGCGCGGGCACACGAAGGGACGTGCCAGCGGTGGCCGGGCGCGCGGAAGTGACCCGGCCGCGTGGCGGGACGCGAGCGTGCCGCGCGAGGTGCTCGTCCCCGTGCTCCCGCCGGACGCTGAGGCGATGGGCGAGTGGCTCGCTGCCCGGCGGGGCGGCCGGGTCGACCTGCGGGTACCGAGGCGCGGCGACAAGAAGGCGCTACTCGGCGTCGTGACCAGGAACGCGGCGGAATCCCTGACGCTGCACAAGACGCGCCGCGCCAGCGACCTGACCACCCGCAGCCGCGCCCTCAACGAGATACAGGAGGCGCTCGGCCTCGAAGAAGCGCCGCTTCGCATCGAGTGCTACGACGTGTCCAACCTGCAGAGCAGCCATGTGGTCGCCTCGATGGTGGTCTTCGAGGACGGGCTGGCACGTAAGAGTGAGTACCGGCGGTTCAGCGTCCGCCAGCGCGACGGCCAGGGCGACGTGGCGGCGATTCACGAGGTGATCTCACGACGATTCCGTCGCTACCTCGAGGAACGGGAGGCAACGGGGGAGCTCGACGCGCTGGGCGACGTGGCCACCGCGCGGCCAGGCAGCCAGGAGTCCAGGCAGCGCAAGTTCGCCTACCCGCCTGGCCTGGTGGTCGTGGACGGCGGGCAGGCCCAGGCCGCCGCGGCGCAGCAGTCGCTCGACGAACTCGGCATCGAGGACGTCGCGGTGTGCGGCCTCGCCAAGCGGCTCGAGGAGGTCTGGCTGCCTGGCGACGACGCCCCGGTCATCTTGCCGCGCACCAGTGAGGGCCTCTACCTGCTGCAGCGGGTGCGCGACGAGGCGCACAGGTTCGCCATCACCTACCACCGGGCGAAGAGATCGAAGGCGCTGACAGAAAGTGAGCTCGACGAGGTTCCCGGCCTCGGCCCGGCCAGGCGCAAGGCCTTGCTGCGGCGCTTCGGCTCCGTCCGGGGGATCAGGGAGGCTACCGTTGACGAGATCGCCGAGCTGCCAGGATTCGGCCCGCGCACAGCGCGGTCCGTAGTCACGGCTCTCGGCGGCGGGCTCAGGGGAGACAGCACGGGAACGGCGGAACCCGACGGGGAAGCAGGATGACCAGCGGCTTGGGCGCGGTGCACGCACCGGCTCCCGACATCGTGATCATCACAGGGATGTCGGGCGCCGGGCGCAGCACTGCCGCGAAGTCGCTTGAGGATCTCGACTGGTACGTGGTGGACAATCTGCCGCCAGGCCTGCTGCCAACCATGGTGGATCTCGCCGCGCGATCTCAGGGCGCGGTACGCAGGATCGCCGTCGTGGTCGACGTGCGCAGCCGCGGTTTCACCAGTGACCTGAAGACCACGATCAGCGAACTCGCCGCCAGGGGCGTCCGGCCACGTGTGGTGTACCTGGAGGCGTCGGACGAGACACTCGTGCGGCGGTTCGATAGCGTGCGCAGGCCGCATCCGCTGCAGGGGGACCGCAGAGTCGTGGACGGGATCGCGGCCGAACGGGAAATGCTCCGCGGCGTCACCGACGACGCCGACCTCGTGCTCGACACTTCCGCGCTCAACGTGCACGAGCTACGTGCCCGGATGCGCGGGTTCTTCGCCGACGACGCGGAACGCAGGGTCCGGGTCAACGTCGTGTCATTCGGCTACAAGTACGGGCTGCCCGTCGATGCCGACCTCGTCGCGGACTGCCGGTTCCTGCCGAACCCGCACTGGATCGCCGAACTTCGCCCGCTTACCGGCCTTGACCAGCCGGTCCGCGACTACGTGCTTGGCCAGCCCGCCGCGAAGGAGTTCCTCCCCGCCTACCTGGAGACCCTGCGGGTGCTGCTGGCCGGCTACGAGCACGAGGGCAAGCACTTCGTCACGCTGGCGATCGGCTGCACCGGCGGTAAGCATCGCAGCGTCGCCATCGCCGAGCAGATCGGCGCGCGCCTTGCGATCAGCGGAGCGGACGTCCAGGTGACGCACAGAGATCTGGGCCGTGAGTGAGCGGATGACCGATGCCGCGGCTGGCGCGCTCAGGGTTGCCGCACTGGGTGGCGGTCACGGGCTGTACGCTTCCTTGTCGGCACTGCGGCGGGTGACCGACGCGCTCGTCGCCATCGTCACCGTGGCCGACGACGGCGGATCAAGCGGCAGGCTGCGGCGGCAGTTTGGGGTCCTGCCGCCTGGCGACCTGCGGATGGCCCTCGCGGCGCTCTGCGGCGACGACGAGTGGGGCACGACCTGGAGCCGGGTGGTACAGCACCGGTTCGGCGGCACGGGTGAGCTCTCCGGGCACACGGTCGGAAATCTGCTAATCGTGGCCCTGTGGGATCTGCTCGGGGATACCGTCGAGGGTCTTGACTGGGTGGGAATGCTGCTCGGCGCGCATGGCCGCGTGCTGCCGATGGCCGCGGTACCGCTCGACATCGCCGCCGAGGTGGAGGGAGCCGATCCGGGACGGCCGCATGACATCACCGTGGTGCGCGGGCAGGCGTCGTGCGCCGTGACGCCGGGCCGGGTCCGGGCGATCTCGCTGGTTCCCGCCGATCCACCTGCCTGCGCGGAGGCGGTGACGGCAGTTAAGGAAGCGGATTGGGTGGTGTTGGGGCCGGGGTCCTGGTTCACCAGCGTGCTGCCGCATCTGCTGGTGCCTGACCTGGCGGAGGCACTCGTGACAACCAGGGCGCGGCGGGTGGTCGCACTCAACCTGGCGGCGCAGCCGGGTGAGACGGCGGGATTCGCCCCGCACACCCACCTGGACGTGCTCGCCGTGCACGCTCCCGAGCTCAGGATCGACGTCGTGCTTGCCGACAGGTCCGCTGCACGTTCGGGAAGCTCGGAACTGGAAAAGGCCGCCGAGGTGCTCGGCGCCCAGCTAGTGCTTGCCGATGTGGCGAGGGCGGACGGCTCGCCGCGTCATGACCCGCGCAGGCTCGCGGCGGCCTACGCTGAGATCTTCGAGGGGGGATAAGGCGATGGCCATGACCGGCGTCGTGAAGGACGAGCTCAGCCGCGTCACGATTCTGAAGCCATGCTGCCGCAAGGCCGAGGTGTCCACGCTGCTGCGGTTCGCGGGCGGCCTGCATCTGGCGAGCGGCCGGATCGTGATCGAGGCCGAACTCGACACCGGCGCTACGGCACGCCGGCTGCGCAAGGACATCGCGGAGGTGTTCGGGCACTCGTCCGATCTGGTCGTGCTCGCGCCAAGCGGCCTGCGCAAGGGCAACAGGTACGTGGTGCGCGTGTACAGAGACGGGGACAGCCTGGCCCGGCAGACCGGCCTGGTCGACAGCTACGGGCGCCCGGTGCGTGGCCTGCCGCGCCAGGTCGTCGCCGGCACCGGATGTGACGCGGAAGCGGCCTGGCGCGGCGCGTTCCTCGCGCATGGCTCGCTTACCGAGCCCGGCCGGTCTATGTCGCTCGAGGTGACGTGCCCGGGACCGGAGGCGGCGCTCGCGCTGGTCGGCTCGGCCCGGCGGCTGAAGATCCACGCGAAGGCACGAGAGGTACGCGGGGTGGACCGGGTCGTCATCCGTGACGGCGACGCGATCAGCGCCCTGCTGACCCGCCTTGGCGCCCACGACAGCGTGCTTGCCTGGGAGGAGCGGCGGATGCGGCGCGAGGTCAGGGCCACGGCGAACCGGCTGGCCAACTTCGACGACGCGAACCTGCGGCGCAGCGCGCGTGCCGCCGTGGCCGCCGGCGCGAGGGTCGAGCGGGCCCTGGAGATCCTCGGCGACGGCGCGCCCAAGCACCTGGTCGTCGCCGGTGAGCTTCGCCTCAGCAACCGGCAGGCCAGCCTGGAGGAACTAGGCGCGATCGCCGACCCGCCGCTGACCAAGGACGCCATCGCGGGCAGGATAAGGCGGCTGCTCGCGATGGCCGACAAGCGGGCCATGGAACTCGGCCTGCCTGGCACCGACGCGAACCTCACCCCGGACATGCTTGTCCCCTGACGGTTCCCCGATATCCCCGACGGGCCCGCGGCGGCCCTCACCTGATCGGGAAGCCGTAGTTGGCGCCGCCGTTGCTGTCCCGCTGGCTGGCCTGGTTGAAGAAGGCCAGATTGAGTGAGCTGCCAGCTGGCACGGTGATCGCCGCCGTCCAGGACCCGTCCGGCTGCTTCGCCATCGCCGTATCGGTGACGCCCTGCCAGGCGTTGTGACCCCGGTGCATCGCGATCGACGTGGCGGTGCCTGCGAGTGAGCCCGCATACCTGATGGTCGCGGTGCGGCCGCCGGTGACGCGCGGTGAAAGTCACATGCTCGTCGGCCACCGGGCTCGACGGGTCGGCTTAAAACCTCGCTGATCTGCCATTTGCCATTGCCGCCGGTGTTGGTCACCCGTCCAGGCGAGTGCGTTCGCATTGGCCGTCGCGACCGAATGCGTCGCGCCGGCCTGCTCCGTCTGGTCCCATGTGTGGCGGGAGTCGCCGACGATGAATTGCTGGTCGGTGAGATCTGGCGTGTCGAGGTTCGGATAAAAGAGTTCGGTGAGGATGCCGTTCGCGCCCGTGAACCAGACATCATCGCCGGTGCTGGCCGGGGCCTCGGTGCGGCCGAGAGAGGTCTTGCCGCCCGGCGGCCATACCGGCCCTGAGCCACAGCATCCGGGCGCAGTGCCGGTGGCGATCGCGGCGCCGCTTGCGGTCGGCGCCACTACGCCCATCGCGATCAGCATTGCGGTGACAGCACCCGCCGCTACGCCGCCCGATGCGAGCCCGGGCACTTCCGCGGTGCGCGCATGATGAGCCTCCAGCCACCGGGCACTGCCAGCCTGGACGTTGCGCTACTCATTGTTCACAGTCAAGTGCCAATGAGTGATGTTGATCGATTATTCACATTCGCCTGCGACATATTCAGCGCGCCCAGCGAAAGAGCCCGGCCGGCAATCCCGGCCGGCCATCCCGGTCAGCGATCCCGGCGAAAGATCCCGGCGAGAATGGCTCCGGTGCGCCGGGTCCTTCGGCTCTTCGGCAGCCTGGGAGTGTCCGATAAGCTCAATGGCGGGCCACGACGGAGCTGGCCCGGGGATGCGGCAAGGCCGGTGGCGGGGCACTGCGTGTCAGCCCGCGGGAAGCCCGGCAAGCCCGCTGAGACCAGCTCGCTGATGGCGGGTGCACTGACAGCGGGTGCACTGACAAACAGCGCACCCGCGGTGAGCAGACGAGGAGTGAACGCTGTGACCATCCGTGTTGGCGTCAACGGCTTCGGCCGGATCGGGCGCAACTTCTGGCGTGCCGTCAACGCGCAACCAGGCGGGTCCGGGCAGCCCCCGGGCGCGGCTGGGCCGGGTCCTGGGCTGGGTGACATCGAGATCGTCGCGGCGAATGACCTGACCGACACCGCGACGCTCGCGCATCTCCTCAAGTACGACACGATGCTCGGCACGCTGGACATGGACGTCAAGGCGGCCGGTGACAACATCAAGGCGGGCGGCAGCACGATCAAGGTCCTCGCCCAGCGCGACCCGGCGACGCTGCCCTGGCGCGACCTCGGCGTCGACGTCGTGATCGAGTCGACCGGGCATTTCACCAAGGCGGAGGACGCGCGCAAGCACATCGACGCGGGCGCGAAAAAGGTGATCATCTCTGCCCCGGCGAAGGGCGAGGACATCACGATCGTGATGGGTGTCAACGACGACAGCTATGACCCGGCCAGTCACGCCATCATCTCCAACGCCTCCTGCACCACGAACTGCGTGGCGCCGTTGGCCAAGGTACTGCTCGACAGCTTCGGGATCGTGAAGGGCCTGATGACCACGATCCACGCCTACACCAACGATCAGGTGATCCTGGACTTCCCGCACAAGGACCTGCGTCGTGCGCGCGCCGCGGCGATGAACATCATCCCCACCACGACAGGCGCCGCCAGGGCGACCGCGCTCGTGCTGCCTGAACTCAAGGGCAAGCTCGACGGGATGGCGATGCGGGTTCCTGTCGCGGTCGGCTCGGTAACCGATCTCGTCGTGGAGATTGGCCGGGAGGCCACCCAGAGCGAGGTGAACTCGGCCTACCAGGCCGCGGCCGAGGGACCGCTCAAGGGTTACCTGCACTACACCGAGGATCCAATAGTGTCGTCCGACATCGTCGGCACGCCCTACTCCTGCACCTTCGACGCGGCGCTTACGATGACTTTCGGCAACCAGGTCAAGGTCATCGGCTGGTATGACAATGAGTGGGGCTACTCGAACCGGCTTGCTGACCTGACGCGCCTCGTTGGCTCACGTCTGTAGTCGCTCGCGTCAGTGGTGGCTCGCGTCAGTGGTGGCTCGCGTCAGTGGTGGCTCGCGTCGGTGGTGGCTCGCGTCAGCGGTGGCTCGCGTCAGCGGTGGCTCGCGTCAGTAGCCGGCTGTAACGATCCTCCCTGCCGGCCACCAACAACCCGCCTAGTTACGAGGCACGAGGCGACGAGGAAAAGAAGAGGAAGCTGAGCCGTATGAAAAGCATCGAGGATCTCCAGGTCGCCGGCCGGCGAGTCCTGGTCAGGGCTGACCTGAACGTTCCGCTCGAGTTCGGGGCGGGCGGAGCCGTCCACGGCGGTGACGGGGGCGCAGGGGCGGTCATCGCCGATGACGGCAGGATCAGGGCGAGCGTTCCCACCATCACGAAGCTCGCCGGCCGGGGCGCCCGGGTTATCGTGTGCGCTCACCTGGGCAGGCCCAAGGGCGCGAGCTACGGCGAGCGGGCGACAGAGGCGCTGTCGCTGGCCCCAGTCGCGCGGCGACTCGGCGAGTTGCTCGCCCGGCCGGTCAGGTTCGTCGCCGACGTAGCGGGCGCCCAGGCCCGCGAGGCTGCCGGGCAGCTTGCTGACGGCGACATCCTGGTGATCGAGAACCTCCGTTTCGAGCCGGCCGAGACCAGCAAGGATGACGCGGAGCGCGGCGCGTTCGCCGACAAGCTTGCCGCGCTGGCAGAGCTTTACGTGGGTGACGGGTTCGGCGCCGTCCACCGCAAGCACGCCAGCGTCTACGACGTGCCCTACCGGCTGCCGCACGCCGCGGGTGACCTGGTGCTTGCCGAGGTGGCGGTGCTCCGCAGGCTTACCGCGAATCCTGACCACCCTTACGTCGTCGTTCTCGGCGGCGCCAAGCCGTCGGACAAGCTTGCCGTAATCGGTAGTTTGCTTGGCCGCGCGGACCGGCTGCTGATCGGCGGCGGCATGGCGTACACCTTCCTCAAGGCCCAAGGGCACGAGGTGGGCCGCTCGATGCTCCAGGCTGACCAGGTTCCCCAGGTGCGGGACCTGCTTGCGGAGGCGGCACGGCGCGGCGTCGATGTCGTGCTCCCCGTCGACATCGTCGCCGCCACCCGGTTTGACGCCGACGCGGACCATGAAGTCGTACCCGCCACGGCGATCCCGGCCGATCGTGAGGGCCTGGACATCGGGCCGGAGACCTGCCGGCTGTTCGCGGAGAAGGTCGCGGATGCGAAGACCGTGTTCTGGAACGGGCCGCTCGGTGTCTTCGAATTCGCCGCCTTCGCCGCCGGGACCCGGGCGGTGGCCGAGGCGATTTGCCGGGTAACAGGATTCACCGTCGTCGGTGGCGGCGACTCCGCGGCAGCCGTTCGGTCATTTGGCCTGCCACCTGATGCGTTCTCGCACATCTCCACGGGCGGTGGCGCAAGTCTCGAATTCCTCGAAGGCAGGGAACTGCCCGGGCTCGCCGCATTGGAGGCATCATGACAGGGACATCTGGTGCGGGCAGCCGCCTGCCGCTTATCGCCGGCAACTGGAAGATGCACGGTAACCACCTGGAGGCTATCGCGCTCGTCCAGAAGCTGGCCTTCGCGCTCAGCGCAAAGGACTTCGATGCGGCCGAGATCGCCGTCCTGCCGCCATTTACCGCGCTGCGCAGCGTGCAGACGCTCGTCGCCGGCGACCGGCTGCGTATCGTGTACGGCGCACAGGACATCTCGCCGCACGAGAAGGGCCCCTACACCGGCGATGTATCCGGCCCGATGCTGGCAAAGCTGGGTTGTACGTATGCAACCGTCGGCCACTCCGAGCGGCGGCAGTGGCACCACGAGGACGATGCGCTCGTCAACGCCAAGGCGAAGGCTGCGCTGAGAGTTGACCTCGTACCGATCATCTGCGTGGGGGAGGGCCTGGAGGTACGCCGCGCGGGCCAGCAGGTGGCGCACACGCTCGCGCAACTGGACGCCGCGCTGGCGGGGATAGAGGCGGAGCGGGTCGCTACGCTGGTGATCGCCTACGAGCCTGTCTGGGCGATCGGCACCGGTGAGGTGGCCACCTCGCAGGACGCTCAAGAGGTCTGCGCGGCCATCAGGGAGCGGATTTCGGCG
The DNA here is from genome assembly GCA_963826515.1 of uncultured Actinomycetota bacterium. Classification (GTDB taxonomy): domain Bacteria; phylum Actinomycetota; class Actinomycetes; order Streptosporangiales; family Streptosporangiaceae; genus DATFVJ01. The sequence goes on along the minus strand of CAWGXI010000012.1, from coordinate 924,516 downwards.
GGTCACGGCGACGGAGTGGCCGCAGCCACGCGTATTCTGTATGGCGGGTCAGTAAAGTCGGACAACATTGCCCCGATTATGGCGCAGGCCGATGTGGACGGTGCGCTGGTCGGGGGAGCGAGCTTGGATGCGACCGAGTTCGTGAAGCTCTGCCGGTACAGAGAACTTGGAGAATGAGCCTGCATCGCGGTTTGGCTGATCCGCAGCTCGCTTTCGTCGTACCCTTCCTAGCGGGAGCCTGGGCCTGGTGGTCCGGGCACGCGGGAGGACATGGCGGTCGCCCGAGCGGACGGAGCCGGCCCAGTTCGAGCTAGCACAGTTCGAGCTAGCACAGTTCGAGCTAGCACGCAGTGAGTCGGCGCAGAAACGCAGGATCAGGTGGCATCGCACCAGAAGGTATGGTCAAGAAGTGATCATCGGAACTTCCATCGCCCTCATCATCACGAGCCTGCTGATGGTCGTGCTCGTGCTGCTGCACAAGGGCAAGGGCGGTGGCCTCTCGGACCTCTTCGGCGGCGGGGTCTCGTCCTCGCTGGGCTCCTCGTCTGTGGTCGAGCGGAACCTGGACCGCATCACGGTCATCATTGGCGTGGCGTGGTTCGTCTGCATCGTCGTCCTCAGCTTCCTGTTCAATCGCTGACGCAAGGATCGAGTTGAGAGGTGATCCGTGGGTAGTGGCAACGCCATCCGGGGGAGTCGGGTAGGCGCCGGACCGATGGGAGAGGCCGAGCGCGGCGAGGCCGCGCCGCGCGTGCGCGTCAGGTTCTGGTGCTCCAACGGGCATGAGAGCCGGCCTAGTTTCGCCAGTGATGCGGCTGTCCCTGAGACCTGGGACTGTCCGCGCTGTGGGCTTCCCGCCGGCCGCAACGAGCAGAATCCGCCCGCGCCGCCGAGGATCGAGCCCTACAAGACTCACCTTGCCTATGTGAAGGAGCGGCGAACCGACGCCGATGGCGCGGCGATCCTGGCCGAGGCGCTCGGCAGGCGGCGCAGCGACCCGCGGCCGTTCTAATCGCTGGTCGTGACCGCCCGGCGCCCCGGTCATCACCTCCCGGTCCGGCGCCGCCCCGGTCCGCCGTCCCCGGCCTGTCCCGGTGGATATCGAGACCCCCAGAGACATCGAAACCCCAGACACGGCTGGTGCGCCAGTGACTTGGTGCGCCGGAGCGACTCCGGCGCGCTCGGGTGGTCAGTGCGCGAACGACTGCCGCACTTTGGCCGGGGCCAGTGGCACATGCGGATGGGGACTGTGCGCCAGCACGTCCGCATGCCGCCTGATGTCCTCGAGCAGGAGGTCCGCGAGGTCCCTGCTGAAGCCGTTGCGCACGACAAGCCTGATGACTGCCATCTTCTCCAGGTTCGCGGGGAAGGTGTAGGCGGGAACCAGCCAGCCCCGCTCGCGCAACCGCTCGGATAGGTCGAAGACGCTGAAGCTGGTGATGTCGTCACGCAGCTTGAACGAGAACACGGGCAGGTCGCTGCCGTCGCTGAGCAGCTCGAACGGACCCATCTTGGCGATCTCGGCCGACATATGCCGCGCGATGTGCCGGCAGGCCTGCTGAATGCGCTGGTAGCCCTCGAAGCCAAGGCGGACGAAGTTGTAGTACTGAGCGGCGACGTTGGAGCCTGGGCGAGAGAAGTTGAGCGCGAACGTCGGCATGTTACCGCCGAGGTAGTTCACGTGGAATACCAGGTCGTCTGGGAGCGCGGCTGCCTCGCGCCACACGATCCAGCCCACGCCCGGATAGACGAGCCCGTACTTGTGGCCTGACGCGTTGATCGACTGAACTCGCGAGACCCGGAAATCCCACGGCAGATCTGGGTTCAGGAATGGTGCGACGAACCCGCCCGACGCGGCATCGACGTGGACGGGAACGTCGATGCCACGCTCGGCCTGCAACTGGTCGAGTGCGTCGCTGATCTCGGCGACGGGTTCGTAGCTTCCGTCCATGGTGGATCCCATGATGGCTACGACGCCGATGGTGTTCTCATCGCATTCCGCAGCGGCCTGCGGGCCGCGCAGATGGAGCCGGTCACGCTCCATCGGCACCTTCCGTGCCTCTACCTGCCAGTACCTGCAGAACTTCTCCCAGCAGACCTGGACATTGGTGCCCATGACGAGATTCGGCTTCGCCGTGGCCGCCGCCGAGCCGCGCTGTGCCCGCCACCGCCACAGCAGCGCCATCCCGCCGAGCATGCACGCCTCGCTCGATCCGGTGGTGGAGCAGCCCGGCGCACCGCTGCCCGCGGGCGCGTGCCACAGGTCGGCCAGGATGCTGACGCACCGCCGCTCAAGCTCCGAGGTCTGCGGGTACTCGTCCTTGTCGATCATGTTCTTGTCGAAGCACTCCGCCATGAGCTTTCTGGCCTGCGGCTCCATCCACGTCGTGACGAACGTGGCCAGGTTCAGCCGTGAATTACCGTCCAGGATGAGCTCGTCCCTAACAACCTGCAGCGCGGTGCTTGGGAGCATGCCTACCGGTGGAATACGGTACTTGGGCACGCCCTCACGGGCGAGCTGGACATACAGCGGGTTGACATCGAGTTCGTCCGCGCCTACCGCGGATTCTGCCTTGCGGTGCAACGACATTTGTTACCTTCCCGGCGTCTGGGCCTGCGGTGTCAGGCCTGCAGTGCCAGGCCGACGTTGCCAGGCCGACGTTGCCAGGCCGACGTTGCCAGGCCGACGTTGCCAGGCCTGCGGTGTCCGGCCTGCGGCTTCAGGCCGGCGGTGGCTCCATGTGCTCCTCCGGCTCCCTGACCTCGGCTCAGATCGATCATGATGTCCCCCGCAGATAGCGGCAGAACAGGCTGCCCTCGGCTTCGAGCACGTGCCCGAGGCGCAGGCGCCGAGGTGACGCCAGATCGGCGCCAGCCGTAATCCGCAGGGCGTCGCCGCCAGCCAGTAGCGGGCTTACCGTGAGGCAGAGCTCGTCAAGCAGATCCGCCGCCACAAGCTGGCCGAGCAACCGCGGCCCGCCCTCGGTGAGGATGCGGTGCAGGCCGCGGTCGGCGAGCGCCTTGATCGCGAGCGCGAGGTCAACGTGTCGCGACCCGGCAATCACGACGTCGGCCCGCTTCGCTGCCTGGGCCCGCAGATCCTGTGGCGCGCTTTCCGCCGTGAGCACGATCGTGCGGGCGTACGCGGGCGCCTCGGTGAACAGCGGGCTTGACAGGTCCAGATCGAGGGTACCTGTGACGATCGCGATCGGTGCCGCGGGCTGGCGGCCGGCCCGCAGCGTGGCCCACTTGTCGCGTGGACGAGGGGGCCCGTATCGCTCCTGCCGCGCCGTGTTCGCACCAACTAGGACCACGTCGGCCAAGGCGCGCAGGACAGCAAAGAGCCGACGATCACCATCGCTGGAAAGGGCGCCAGACGCGCCCTTTACCGTCGCAGCGCCGTCGCTGCTCGCCACCATGTTGGCGCGCACCCATGCGGCCGGTTTGCCCGCGACTGCCCGCACCGATCCGGACGGATACGCATACGCCGCGGCGAGGTCGGCAGTCCCGTCCGCGCCATCCGTGGAATCACCGCCTGCGGCTGGGCCCCCCGGATAGATCTGTCGCACGATCTGAGTCAATCAGATCAGCTGGCGGCCCGATCAGCCGGCGGCCCGGCCGCCGCGTTGCCCTGCCGCGTGCTCCGCGCGGCGCATGACCTGGGCGGCGTGCGCGGCCACCGTGACCCGCGCTGACGCGCGAAGCACGGGTCTCTCGGTTGCGGCGCCGCCCACGGCCGTATCGAGCACGACCTCCCACAAGCTGCCGAACCGTTCCGCTGGAAGCGTGAACGCTACCGGCTCGACGTGCGCGTTGAACAACAGCAGGAAGGAATCGTCGGTCACCCGCTGGCCCCGTGGGTCAGGCTCGGAGATGGCATCACCGTTCAGGAATACCGTTATTGCCCTGCCGTAGTGCGCGCCCCAGTCGCGATCGGTCATATACCTGCCTGACGGCGTGAGCCACGCGATGTCCCCGAGCCCGTCACCGGAAGACGGCCGGCCGAGGAAGAAACGCCGCCGCCTGAATACCGGGTGGTCACGCCGAAGCCGGGCGACCGCGCACACGAAGTCGAGCAGATCGGCGTCCGCGCTTTCCCAGTCAACCCAGGAAACCTCGTTGTCCTGGCAGTAGCCGTTGTTGTTTCCGTGCTGGGTCCGGCCGATCTCGTCGCCCGCGAGCAGCATCGGAACACCCTGCGAGCAGAACAGCGTGGCCAGGAAGTTCCGCTTCTGCCTCGCCCTGAGCCTGTTGACGGCCGGATCGCTCGTGGGCCCCTCCGCGCCGCAGTTCCACGCCCGGTTGTCGTCGCTACCATCGGCGCCACCTTCGCAGTTGGCCTCGTTGTGCTTGCCGTTGTAGCTCACCAGGTCCTCGAGGGTGAACCCGTCGTGGCAGGTGACGAAGTTCACGGATGCGACCGGCCGCCGGCCGCTGGCCTCGTAGAGGTCGCTCGACCCGCTCAGCCGGGACGCGAAGTCCGGCAGGGTGCCCGGCTCGCCGCGCCAGAAGTCGCGGACGGTGTCGCGGTATTGGCCGTTCCACTCGGTCCACAACGCGGGGAAGTTGCCGACCTGATAGCCGCCTTCGCCCACGTCCCACGGTTCTGCGATCAGCTTGACCTGTGACACGACCGGGTCCTGCTGCACGAGATCGAAGAAGGCGGACAGGCGGTCCACGTCGTGCAGTTCGCGAGCGAGCGCGGCGGCGAGGTCGAACCTGAAGCCGTCCACGTGCATGTCGAGGATCCAGTACCGCAGTGAGTCCATGACGAGCTGCAATGCGTGCGGATGGCGCGCGTTCAGGCTGTTTCCGCAGCCCGTGTAGTCGAGGTAGTAACGCTTGTCCTCGTCCCTCAGCCGATAGTAGGCGGCATTGTCGATGCCACGGAAGGACAGGGTCGGGCCCATGTGGTTGGCCTCGGCCGTGTGGTTGTAGACGACATCAAGGATTACCTCGATCCCGGCCCGGTGCAGGCCCTTCACCATCGCCTTGAACTCGAGCACCTGTTCGCCGAGTTCCCCCGCGGAGGAGTAGCCGTTGTGGGGCGCGAAGAAGCTGATGGTGTTGTAACCCCAGTAGTCGCTGAGCCCGTGCGCGATGAGGGCGTGCTCGGGCACGAACTGATGCACCGGCATGAGCTCCACGGCTGTCACGCCAAGCCGCTGCAGATGATCGATCATCGCCGGGTGCGCAAGCCCTCCATAGGTGCCGCGCTGCTCAGGTGATATCGCCGGGTGGCGCAGCGTCAGGCCACGCACATGCGCCTCGTAGATCACCGTCTCGTGGTAAGGCGTGCGCGGCAGCCTGTCGTGGCCCCAGTCGAAGAACGGATTGATCACGACGTTCTTCGGCATGTGCGAGGCACTGTCGTCTGTGCTCAGCCTGTACGGATCGGCAAAGTGGTAAGAGAACAGGGACTCGTGCCAGCTGACCTGGCCCTGCACTGCTTTCGCGTACGGGTCGAGCAGGAGCTTGGCGGGGTTGCACCGGTGCCCGCGGCTCGGATCGTAGGGGCCGTGCACGCGGTACCCGTACCTCGTGCCCGGACCCACCCCAGACAGGTAGGCATGCCAGACGAACCCGTCGACCTCGGTAAGCTCGATCCGGCTCTCACGTTCCTGGCCGGCGGGACGGCCCTCCGCGGCGCCCCGCGAGGTGCCGCCGTCGGCATCGAACAGGCACAGCTCTACCCGGTCCGCCGCCTCTGAGAACAGGGCGAAGTTCGTGCCCGATCCGTCCCACGTTGCGCCAAGCGGATACGCGGTGCCTGGCCAGATGCGCATCCATCTCCCTCGTGTTCTTACCCTCTAGCATCCCAGCGTTGCATCCAGAGGTCATCCAGGGCGCACGCAGCAGGACGACAACATTAGCCCTGATCTGGGAGTGGTTCTTGCCCGTCAGGAAAGACGCATGCACGGTCGACGATCGCGGCCGTGTCGATCCGGGCCGGTAGCGTACCGAACGCGTGCGCCCAGTCGCCGTCAAGCCGGGACGCGCAGAACCCGTCGGCGACGGCGGGCGGGGCGTGCCGGACCACAAGCGCGCCCTGCAGCACCAGGGCGCACAGTTCGGCGAGGCGCCGTGCCCGCGGCGCTCCGTCAGCGGGGTCGTCACGCAGCGCCGCCAGTTCCGCGGTGAGCTTCGCCACGGCATTGTCCAGCCGGGCGTCGGCGCCCGTGGCCGCGGCGAGTTCGGCGTGCAGCATCTCGACCGGGCCGTGCCCTGAGCCGAGAGCGCGCAGCAGGTCGAGAGCGGTTACGTTGCCTGAGCCTTCCCAGATCGAGTTGAGCGGGGCCTCGCGGTAGAGCCTCGGCATGCCTGAATCTTCCACGTAGCCGTTTCCGCCCAGGCATTCCAATGCCTCGCCCGCATGGACCACGGCCCGTTTGCAGACCCAGTACTTGGCGGCCGGCAGGGCGATCCTCAGCAGCGCGGCCTCCCCGCGGTCACCCCGCGCGGCGCGATCGGCCGCACCCGCCAGTCTCATTGCGAGCACCGCCGCCGCCTCCGCCTCGATGACAAGGTCTGCGAGCACATTGCCCATAAGCGGCTGATCGGCAAGCATTTTCCCGAACGCGTGCCGGTGCGTGGCGTGATGCACGGCGGTCCGGGCGCACTGGCGCATCGCGGCCGCGCTGCCGGTGACGCAGTCGAGCCTGGTTGCGCTGACCATGTCGATGATCGTGCGGATTCCGCGCCCGGGCTCTCCGACCCGCCAGGCCAGTGCGCCGTCGTATTCGACCTCGGCGGACGCGTTCGAGCGATTGCCGAGCTTGTCCTTGAGCCGCTGTATGCGCAAGCCGTTAAGCGTGCCGTCGGGTAGCACCCGCGGCAGCAGGAAACACGTCAGGCCCTCGCCCGCGCTTCCCGCGGCCGGCGCGGCCTGTGCGAGGACGAGGAACAAGTCGCACATCGGCGCCGAGTTGAACCACTTGTGGCCGGTGAGCACGTAACAGCCACCATCCGCCGACGGCGCGGGCCATGCGATGGTCGTGTTGGCTCGCACGTCCGATCCGCCCTGCTTCTCCGTCATGGCCATGCCGGCGAGTAGCCCCGCCTTGCCGTCGGGCGGCGCCAGGCCAGGTTGATAGACGGGCGCGGCTAGCCGGGGGCTGAACCTGGCATCCAGGTCTGCGGCGTGGTGAAGCGCGGGCACCGCAGCGTAGGTCATCGAGATGGGACAGCCGTGCCCGGCTTCCGCCTGCGCCCAGACGTAAAATTTCGCGGCGCGTGCCACGTGCGCCCCCGGCCGCGTGTCCTGCCATGGCGCGGCGTGCAGGCCGTACCGGACTGCCGTGTCCATTAGCTGATGCCAGGCCGGGTGGAACTCGACCTCGTCGATCCTGTTGCCGAACCGGTCATGGGTTCGAAGCACAGGGACGTTCTCGTTGGCCAGCCGTGCGAGCGTGGCGGTCTCGGCGCTGCCTGCCAGCTTCCCGAGTTCATGCAGGTCACGTGCGGCCCAGCCGCCTGCCTCGCGCTCGAGCGCGGCGAGCAGGGCCGGATCGGCGGCGACGTCGTATCCGGCCAGCGGCGGTGGCTGATTCAGCACCTCGTGTGTGGTGTGCGGTCGCATGCAACCTCCTGCGGGATCTCCCGGCCGTCAGAACCAGTCAATTGGCGCCACGGTGCGGGCCCATGGCGAGCACTAGGGCATATTTCGTGGATCTTCGGAGCCGCGGGTCGGCGCCCAGACGGCGACCGGGGTCGTGGAAGGTACTGTCGTCGCCGCCGATAGCTCCACTATCGGCTCCTCGAGAACAAGCAGGGCCTGACCGGACGCCGCCTGGATCAGGATCCGTATCCACCAAGATCCACGAAGCACCCCCTTGGCGGTCACGGACCATTACGCCGGGAAGTCGCTGCCGGGACTGCGGGACGCCCGGCTCCAGAACGCCGTTGTGCGGCCTCGCAGCCGCGCCGATGCCACTCACGGGCACATCAGCCACCCAACGCCACTCACTGGCACATCAGTCACGCCCGCGCCGCCAAGATGCACAGCAGCGCCGGCTAAAAGCACGCAGGCGCGTGTTTTCTTACCCAAGTTTACCTTCACCCGGTGGTATGGCATGCCCGAGGCAGTGGCACCATGATCTCGGTAGCTTGTTCGAGGCATTCCAGGCAAACTTGCCGCGATCATGAAAAGCGGGCGATCCGGCACGGGCGTGTTCATCACGGAGACCCAGGGCTAGGGCGTCCCGCAGATCTTTGGCGGCGCGAAGGTGCCGCCCACGACCCCAGACGGGCGGCCGGGTCGCGGACGGCATTGTCGTCGTCGCCGATAGTTCCGGCTCCTCCTCCGCCTTGCCGGATCGCCGTCTGGAGCGCCGCCCGCATCCACCGAGATCTACGGGTCCTAGCCGGTGGCCACCATCTCGGGACTGACGATCCCCGCCGACGCTTCCGCGTAGCGGCGCAGCACGAGGTCGGCTAGTTCGGGTGCGGCGCCGAGGACGGCGGAGACCGCGGCCGCGCCGGCCGCGAGCGAGCTTTCACGGACCTTGTCCGCGAACACTCCTGGCGCGAGCAGGTAGCTGGCCACGACCACCCGCGGGGTCACCCGCGGGGTCACCCGCGGGGCCTCGTGCCAGCCGACCGGTGCGGCGCCGCCGTGGCGCAGCGCGGTGACGGCTTCAGCGGGGGATGGCGACGCCGCCGACGCGAAGGCGGGAACCACGTCGCGCCAGCCGCGCAGAGCCTGCCAGTCCCGGGCAAGCTGAGCGATCACCTCTCGTGCGGCCGGGTCGCTTGAGCCTGCCGAGGCAAGCACCACCGCCGTCCCTGGATCACCAATCGTGACCCCAGCCTGCCGGAGCCGGCGCTCCATCGCGGTAGTCAGAAGCCGGTGCGGGCCGAGCGTCGCACCGTAGCGGATCCGCAGGCCCGGCAGTGAAGCAGCGGCGGCGTGCAGTACCGAGGGGATGTCTGTCTTGCTGTGGTAGGCGTCCGTCAGCAGTAGTGGAAGCGCGACAACGGTGCTGGCCTGATGAAATGGTGTGTTGCCTGTGTTGCCTGTGTTGGCCTGCGTGTCGTGTGTTGCCGGTGGTGGCTGTGGCGGCTGTGTTCCATGGCCCAGGTCGCCCCGGGTGTCCAGGCCTGGCGCTGGCCCGCAGCGCGCTGGCCCGCAGCGCGCTGGCGCGCATGGCGCTGGCATACAGGGCGCCGAGGACCTGCGCAGGCGACGGTGGTGCATGGTCCAGATAGGCGGTGACAACCTCAAGGCCTCGCTTGCCGTGCGGCGCCGCCCGCCGGCGCACCTGGTCGAGCAGTTCGGCTACCGCCGCGCCCGCGCGCGGATCCCTGCTGCCGTGCGCAATGGCCACGAGCGGTGGCAGCGGCCCGGACCGGGGTACCTCGCCGTTCGCGCTCGTGCGTGTGGTGTCGATCACGTGTGAATGCCGCACTCTGTCTTACTGGTCCCCGCCCACCGTCCACTGCGCGGATCCGCGCCCGGCTGGGCCCGCAGCGTGCAGGTGGCACATCCGATCGATGGATAGCCCTCCGACACGAGCGAGTTGACCAGCACGCCGTTTTCTTCGATGTAGGCATCGACCTGGTCCTGCGACCAGCCCACAATCGGATTGATCTTGAGCATTCTTCTGCGTGAATCCCATTCGATGGCCTGGGTGCCGCGCCTGGAGGTCGTCTCCGCTCTGCGCACGCCGCTGATCCACGCAAGGTACGGCTCGAGCGCCTGCTCGAGTGGAACAACTTTCCGCAGGTAGCAGCACAGGTCGGGATTGCGCCCGAAAAGCCGCGGGCCCAGATCGCGATCTTGCTCCGCCACCGTCCGCGACGGGGTGACATTGATCAGGTTGACCGGGTAAACCTGTGCCGCGGCGTCGCGGGTCCCGATGGTCTCGGCGAAGTGGTATCCCGTGTCCAGGAAGATCGCATCGATGCCGGGCTTCACCCTGGAGGCGAGATCGATGATGACCGTGTCGGTCATCGACGATGTCACGCAGATCCGGTCTCCTGCCGTCCGCACCGCCCATCGCACGATCTCCTCCGCGGGCGCATCAGCAAGACTGTCGTTCGCCCGCTTAGCGAGGAATTCAAGATCGGCTGACGCGCCTGCCGTGGTGGAGGTCATAGGGCAGCTCCGGCACCAGCGAATCGCAACTGGAAGGCACGCGCGCAACTGCGGCAATGCCAGCTGCCGTCCTGCTCACGAGGCTCTAGATCTTCCTCGCCACAATAGGGGCAGTAAAAAGGTACGGCGCGCTCAGCCACAGGATTACCTCGTTCATCCGATCACGGTTGCAGGTCAATCTCGGCTGCCCGCGCACTCCAGGCAGCAAACGTCTCACCAGGCTCCTTGGCCGCCACGTAGCGGCGAAGGACCCGCTCGACATAGTCGGGAAGGTCGTCCGCGGTGGTCTTCAGCCCGCGCACCTTCCTGCCGAACCCCGAACCGGCACCGTCGCCCCCGGCCAGCGCACCGCCGAGGTGGATCTGGAATCCCTCCACCTGGCTGCCATCAGGGCCGGTGACGAGCGAGCCCTTGAGGCCGATGTCGGCGGTCTGAATGCGGGCACATGAGTTCGGGCACCCGTTGACGTTGATGGTTATGGGGTCGGAGAAGTCGGGCAACCTCCGTTCAAGCTCATCGATGAGCGCGGCGGCCCGCTGTTTGGTCTCCACGATCGCGAGCTTGCAGAACTCGATGCCCGTGCAAGCCATCGTGTGCCTGCGGAACACGCTCGGCTCGACCTGCAGGCCCGCGGCCGCGAGCCCGGCGGACAGGCCGCCGATGTGGTGCTCGGGAACATCGAGGATCACCATCTTCTGCTCGATGGTGGTGCGCACCCGGCCGCTACCGTATGCGGTGGCCAGCTCGCCAATCGCGCGCAGGGTTTCGCCCGACACCCTGCCCACCATGGGCGCGAAGCCGACATAGTAACGGCCGTCGCGCTGCCGGTGTATGCCGACATGGTCACGCCGGCCGTCACGGGGAGGCTGCGGGGCCGGCCCGCCGGGTAGCGCGTAGCCGAGATACTCCTTCTCGAGTACCTCACGGAAACGCTCCGGTCCCCAGTCCCCGACGAGGAATTTCAGCCGCGCCCGGTGCCGCAGGCGGCGGTAGCCGTAGTCACGGAAAACCGACGTGACGCCTGCCCACACTTCGGCTACCTGTCCGGGCCTGACGAAGGCGCCGAGCCGCTTGCCGATCATCGGATTGGTGGAGAGCCCGCCGCCTACCCACAGGTCATAACCGGGCTCGCCATCGGGTCCTGTCACCCCGGCGAACGCCACATCGTTGATTTCGTGCACGGTGCATTGGACCGCGCAGCCGCTCATCGCCGACTTGTACTTGCGCGGCAGGTTGGAGAACGAGGAGTTACCGATCCATTGGCTGTGCGTGGCCAGGATGTCCGGGGTAGCGTCGATCACTTCGGTGGCGTCGATACCCGCCAGCGGGCAGCCGAGGATCACCCGCGGGGTATCGCCGCAGGCCTCCATCGTGGAAAGGCCAACCGCTTCGAGCGCGTCCCAGATGGCCGGCACGTCCTCGATGTTCACCCAGTGCAGCTGGATGTTCTGCCTGTCTGTCAGGTCCGCGGTGCCGCGTGCGTAGGAACTTGAAACGCCGGCGATCGTCCGTAGCTGGTCGCCGCTGAGCTGACCGCCATCGATCCGGATCCGCAGCATGAAGTAGCGGTCGTCGAGTTCCTCTGGTTCGAGGATCGCGGTCTTGCCGCCGTCGATGCCCGGCCGTCGCTGGGTGTAAAGGCCGAACCACCTGAACCGGCCACGTAGATCCGCCGGGTCGATGGAGTCGAAGCCCCGCTTGGAGTAGATGTCGACGATGCGCTTGCGGACGTTGAGCCCGTCGTCGTTCTTCTTGTTTTCCTCGTTCTTGTTCAGCGGCTCACGGTAGCCGAGAGCCCATTGGCCCTCGCCGCGGCGCTGGCCGCCCGCGCGCAGCCGGGGCCGGGCTTCAGTTCCAGAAGGTGAGCTCGTTGGTGGCATGCAGCAATCCTCAGGGTGAGCGGGCACATGCCAGGTGTGAGGGCGGCTCGTCAAGAGCCCGGCCAGCTCGGCGCTGAGCTCAGGCGGGTACGCCTCAGCAGCGGGCACGCGCCCAGTTCGTCAAAGGGCAGCGGTCAGTTGGAGCGTCGACACACCGCGCTGCGGACACGGAGAAGATCCACATGCCTGCGCATTACCAGCAGGGGGTCCGCAGGTGCCATACCCACAGGGTCACATGCATCTGCGCAGCGTGTCCAGAAACAATCAGGCACGTTTCCCTGCCCTCGGTTGCTCACGGCTGCGTAACGGCTCACGACTGCGAGCTATTCCCAGCCCATTCCCCGTGATCTGGCCCGGTCAGGAGGCGATCCGAATCTTGCCAGGCCCCGGCACGCCTCGGCGGTCAACCCTGGCTGATCCAGCTGAGGGCCGAATCCGCCTGGGGCGGGGCGGCCAGGTGCTGGCAGTCGCACCAGGTGCCACCCGGGCATTCGTCGTGCCGGCGCTCACGGCAGGCGGCGCAGACCATGACCCGATTCTTTCCCCAGATCGTACCGCTAGCCAATCACGACTGCGGTGCGTGCCGATGCGCGTGTGGGGTACGAGCTGTCTGGGAGCCCGCAATTCAGGCGTATACCTGGATTTGAGTGGGCTCCGAACCCGGGAAGGCGCCTCGCCCCGCCAGGGGCGGCCGGCCGTTCGAGGAAGTGCCCGGCATGAAAAAGCAGTCCGCGGAAACCGTGCCGGATCTGGTCCGGCTTCCGTTCCCTGATCGCCGCGCGGCGGGTCGCTCGCTGGCGGCAGTCTTGCGGCGCCGTTTCACCGGCCCGGACGGTCGGCTGACGCTCGAACGGCCCGTTGTGCTGGCCTTGCCCCGCGGCGGAGTGGCCGTGGCTTTCGAGGTGTCGCGGGATCTCGGCGTCCCGCTCGATGTTCTGGTGACCAGGAAGATCGGCTACCCCGACCAGCCGGAACTCGGCGTGGGTGCGCTCGCGGAAGGCGGCGCTCCGGTCTATGACGACGGCATGCTGCGCGAGCTTGGCATCGAGAAGGCGGAGCTGGCCGGAGTTGTGGCAAGGGAGCGGGCGGAACTGGCTCGCCGGGTGGAGGTCTACCGGGGCGGGCAGCCGCCCCCGGATGTGCGAGGCAGATCTGTGATCTTGGTAGACGATGGCCTCGCTACCGGTGTGACAGCACGTGCCGCGCTGCGCGCGCTTCGCGTCGCGAACCCGGCGCGCCTGCTGCTTGCAGTTCCAGTGGGCTCGCCGGCTTCTGCCGCGGCGCTCAGCGCCGAGGCTGACGATGTGGTAGCTCTCGCGCTGCCGCGCGGCTTCCGTGCTGTGGGGGAGTGGTACGAGTCATTCGGCCAGCTAACCGACGACGACGTCCTGCAACTGCTGAGCCAGGCTGCGACCGCGCCACAAGCGGGCGACGCCGATTGAGATCAGGCAGCTACCCGCGCCCCAGGAGCACCACCGGGCACTCGACCCTTGGGCTGTGGAGATCACTGTGACCGTTACGTGGCAATACCTGCGACGAAACCGCCACAGCGACCTCCGCGACGAGCCGACTCGTGGTTTCCGCAGGGCTCAGTGGTTTCCGCAGGGCTCAGTGGTTTCCGCAGGGCTCAGTGGTTTCCGCAGGGCTCAGTGGTTTCCGCAGGGCTCAGTGGTTTCCGCAGGGCTCAGTGGTTTCCGCAGGCTCAGTGGTTTCCGCAGGGCTCAGTGGTGACTGAGCGCATGCCGTTCGTCACGCCGCGTTAGCGCGGCGCATCCGGCGGCGGCGCTCAGAGGCCCGCTCGTCCTCGTTCTGGCCACCCCAGGTGCCGTACTTCTCCGGCCGCGCAACCGCATAACTGAGGCACTCGGCGCGGACCGGGCACTGGGTGCAGATCGCCTTCGCCTTGCGCTCGCGGATCTCTCGCTCTGGCTGGCGCTCGCCGTCCGGCCCGAAGAACAGCACGAGATCCTCACCCCGGCACGCGGCGGCATCCTGCCAGCCCCAGCTCGGGCGTGGGAGCACAGCGGTCTGCCGACGTACCTGAGACATGTATCGATCACCTCAACCGGGTTACTTGATGGTCGTTCGGGTTGCTTGGTCGTCGCATCGTCCGTGAAGCGTTAGGCTCGTGAGAGGTACGCCCCACACGTCGCCATTTCTGGCCGTCGCATGATGCAACGTACTTTCGTGGTCCGGTGTTCCCGGCCGCCCAGATCCGGCCGCCGCGACGCGGGGTGACCAGGAGACCGGACGGCTAGAGAGTGGCCCGGCCCCCGCAGACGTGAATGCTCCGCCTCGGGCCGTTCCTGCCAGCCGGTGCAATCATGCCACTCCTGCCGGTGGCGCGCAGGCCAGGTGGCAATAATGCACCCAACAATTAATCGTCTCGTTGTCTTCGAACTCCGGTTTCTTCGAACCCTGAGTCCGAGCCCGGTGATTCCGGACCCGTGACTGCGACCCGTGTCTCCGGGCTCCGTGACTCCGAACCACTCCGGGTGACCCGAACCTCGGAGCAAATACACCAGATCGTTACCAAACAGCAACTCGCGACGCTAGGTCCCGATGCTGGTCATCGATCACAAAGGTTACGCCCTGCCTGCCCGGCCCGCATGGCTAGTTCAGGTGGGCGGCCAGGTCGGTGAGGCTGCGGAAGATCGCTGTCCCGAACTCCTTGTCCAGATGCGCGCGGTTGACCGCGGCGTTCCAGGCTGCGCTGTCCGTCACCACGATGTCGCAGTAGGGGACGGTCACGGCGAGCGCCGCGTTGTCGCGTAGGTCGCCAATCTTCCAGTGCTTATTCGAGTCCTTTAGGTAGTGGTACTGGAGCCTGCCACCGTCCGGGATGGTTCCACGGTATTGACCAAGCGGACACTGCTGCCGTGGCCCAAGATCGGCCCGGTCATCGCCACTATCAGTGACCGGCGTCGGAACGCTACGGCCAGGGCAATGCACGCATATCGCCGACTCGGCGCGGCCGTCAACTGGACCGGTCAAGGCGAGTAGCCGCACCCGGATCATCCTGTTCTGTGCGTAATCGAGCAGGGCAGCCGTCCGGTGAGCCCTCGACCACCCAGCCATCTGGGCTGGAACTGCCGTGCATCAGGCGGTTCCGTGTGGACCGTTTGGGTTGGCGTCACGGAGCATGCTACGCCTCCGGCGCGCTCGAAATCTGCGCGGTGATCTTCGATTACCTGCCGAATCTGGTCCGCTGGCCGTGAGAATGGCGGAATTTCTTCAGCGGCTGAAATGTGCGCCGATACCTGCGGGGGCAGCAGGACGCGGGCCGATATGGGTTTGCTGTCAGCGGCTGCGGGTGCGGGTGATGACCCGGACGTACCGGTAGTCCAGTTCTGCTGGCCCGCCTGCGGGGCCGGTGTTGTTGCGGGCGGCGAAGGCCAGGAAGTCGCGGTCAAGGGCGGCAGCCTGTCCGGGTGTGAGTGCGGCGTAGATCGCGGCGACCGGCCCGAAGGTTTGCTTGTAGTACTGGCAGTACCCGGGCGGGCCGCCCGGTACCCGCTCGGTATAGGTTCCCGGGATGATCTCCAGTGTGCTCACCCGGGCGCCGAACAGTTGCCTGATGTGATCCGGGTCGCCCCACAGCAGCGGCGGGGACGCCCACGACGGTGGCGGCGGAGCGTAGGCAGCGAACACATCGAGGAAGCCGGCGAGCAAGCCGTCCGCGGCGAAGTTGATCATCCCGATGGTTCCGCCGGGCCGGCACACACGCACCAGCTCGTCCGCGACGAGCTGGTGGTCGGGTGCCCACATGGCGCCGACCGAGGAGGTGAGGACGTCGAACTCGGCGTCGGCGAACGGCAGGTCTTCGGCGTCGGCCTGGACCCAGTCGATGGCCAGGCCGGATCGCTGCGCTGCCCGGCGCCCCGCGGCGAAGTTCTCGGGAGTCAGATCCGATGCCACCACGGCCGCACCCGCCGCGGCCGCCCGGAGAGCTACGTTCCCGGACCCGGCCGCGACGTCGAGCACCCGGTCGCCCGGCCTGATTCCGCACGCCGATACCAGTTCGGCGCCCAGATCCCACACCAGGTCGGATGCGAACCGGTGATAGTCGCCGGCCGCCCAGGCCTGCCGCACTCCAGCTTTGTACGCGAGGTCTTCCGCCCGCGTCCGGTTGTTCAGGTTCATGATCAGCCTCCGTTCTGGTCATGGATTCAGGCTGTCAGCGGCTATCCGCGGCGGGAAGTACGAAATCTGGACTACCGGGGGCGTCGCCGCAGAGGGACAGTGGACCCATGCACGGATATGGCCAGTACTGCCCGGTCGCGCTGGGGGCAGAGGTATTCGCCGAGCGCTGGACACCGATCATCATCCGCAACCTCATGATCGGCTGCGAGAGGTTCGGCGAGGTCCTCGACGGCGCTCCGGGCCTGCCGCGCAGCGTGCTGTCCCAGCGCCTGCGGCGGCTTGAGGCCCACGGCGTGGTCACCCGCAGGCCGGGCCCGGGAGGCCCGGTTTACGGGCTCACCGAGGCCGGGCGCGAACTGGGCGATGTCTGCCTCGCCCTGGGCGCGTGGGGCGCCCGGTGGCGCGAGGTTCTCCCCGTCCACATCGACCCCTACCTCGCGCTGTGGATGCTCGCCCGGCTGATCGAGCCCGCAAGCCTGCCACGGGACCGGGTCGTCGTCCGCTTCGACCTGACCGGCCCGGGCAGGCCCAGCCGGTACTGGGTGGTCGCCACCCGCCGGGGCAGCGAGGTCTGCGTCCGGCCTCCCGGGTTCGACGAGGACGGCATCGTGACCACCGATGCGCAATGGCTGGTGCGCTGGCACAACGGGACAGCCAGCCTCGCCGAGGCGCAAAAGGCCGGCGGCATGACCCTCACCGCGCCGCGATGGCTGGCCAGGGCCCTGAGCGAGTGGGGCCGCCTGAGCCCGTTCGCCGGCATCGCCCGCGCTCGCGCCAGATGCTGAGCCGGACGCCTCCGGGCGGCGCAGTTCCCATCGAGCCGCAGCAGGCGCTGGTCTGGCCGGGCCGATGCCGGGCCGGGATACGGCGTCCCTGCCGGCGACGCTGAGGGCACCCGTTGTGGCAGGCGGCGCCCGTCAGGCGCTCAGTGAGTCGCGGATCAGCGGGAAGTTGCCGGGGTTGCGGTTGCAGCCTGATGGCGGTGTGTGGTGAGCGAGGTGATGTCGGTGGCCAGAGTGCTCATGCCGCACCGGTTGGCCGTTTTGCCTGCGGCAGCTAGCAGCGGCAGCGCGCGGGCCTGGCCGCCGGCGGCGAGCAGCAGGCGTGCCTGCTCGACGTGGGTGCGGGCGATCCAGGGTGCCGCGCCGAGGCGTTCATGGAAGGCCAGGGCGGCGGCCAGGTGCTGTTCGGCGAGTTGGTGGCGGCCGAGCGTTGCGGCCAGGACGCCCAGCCAGTGTGCGGCCGAGCCGAAGAACGCCGCTGCCCCGGCCCAGATGATGCCGGTTGCGGCATAGGGTGCGAGCACGTCAGCCAGCCGTGCCGCCTGCGCCTTGTCCCGCTGCCTGGCGGCAGCGCCGGCGAGGCAGGCCATGTTGAATGCCCAGTGCATGTCGCGTGGCTGGGCGGTTTGATCCCCGAGATGCCACAACCTTGCCCGGTATTCCGCGAGACTGGCGCCAGTGGCCGTCTCCCGCAGCAGGCGGGCACAGGCCAGCGTGGCGCGCGCGCGATCGTTGGCAGCGGAGTCGGTGGCCGAACGGAGGCGGGTGCGGGCGGCATCTTCGTGAGGCCGCTCGAGCCAGACCGGGAACAGCACGGCGACCAGCAGGTTCTCAGCGTCCGGCTCGCCCGCCCGGCCGGCGATGTCACGGCCTTCACCTGCTATGCGCTCCCCGCCGGCGAAGTCACCGGTCATGATCGCCCGCATGGCTTGCCGGCTCCGCGCGTACCAGCGGTAGCGTGGCTGGCGAAGTTCGTCCGCGAGCGCTGTGTAGGCGCCGAGCTCGCGGTCCAGCGCGTCCCGGTCGCCCAGTTCGACTGCGGCCGTGATGCCCCAGGCATGCCCGCGCACGGCGAGCTCCGGCTCCCCGGCTGAGGCGGCCAGCTGGACGATCTCGCGCGCCGTGGCCTGGCGGGTCACCGCGTCACCGGGCCCCCACATCGACGAGTTACGCGCTTCCAGGCAGGCCGCCAGGGTCGCCGGATCCCCCAGCCGCCGGGCGATCGCCGCCGCCTGAGTGCTGAGTTGTGCCCGCGGGGCAGGGTCTGCTTCCCAGTACCGGGCGCTGGCCAGCGATGACAGCAGGTGCGCTTTCAGCTGGTCTTGCCCTGGTGGCAGCGCGGCCAGCGCCTCCCGGAGCAGGGCGATACGCCCGGGCTCGGCGGCGCCGGTGGGTGCCCAGGTCGCCGCCGCACCCAGTGCAGCCCGGGCGAGCAGCAACGCCTCGCCGCTGCTCCGCGCCTGAGCAGCCGCGCTGTGAAAAGCCTGCCGGGCGCGCGGGTCACCGGCCCGCACCCGCGCGGCCGCAAGTGCCAGCAGCAGGGCGCCGCGGCTAGCCGCAGGTTCGCCCGGCGGCAGCGCGGCCAGCGCGGCCTCGTAGTGGCGGGCTGCGTCGTCGTGGGCGAGCTGGGCGGTGGCGGCCCCCGCGGCCCGGACCGCGTAGTGCACCGCTTTGCCGCGGGCGCCGGAGCCCGCGGCGCCATAGTGGCGGGCGAGCTCTCCCGCTGAGCCGGATGCCAGCACCTCCAGCCCTTCGGCTACCGCCCGGTGCAGCAAGGCGCGGCGGTTTGCTCCCAGCTGCGCGTAGACCGCCTCGCGCACCAGATCATGGATGAAGGCGAAACCCCCGCCGTCGGGAAGCTCGCTGACCAGGCGGGCAGCGCAGGCACCTTCCAGTGCCTCAAGGGCGGCCCGCTCACCCAGCCCGGTGACGCGCCCGACAAGGTCGGCACCGAATCGGTGCCCGATCACCGCCGCCACGGTCAGGCTGCGCCAGGCATCGGTCCCGAGGAGGGCGAGCCTGCGCCGCACAACCCAGTGGACGCCCGCAGGCACCCCGGCTTGGGCCAGGTCGGCTGAACCGGTCTCGATCAGGTGGCGGGCGAGCTGCTGGACGAAGAACGGGTTGCCCGCGGTCCGCTGATGGATCTCAGCAGCCAGCGTTGCGTGCCCCTCCAGCAGGGCTGCGACCTCGCTTTGATCGAGGCTGGGCACGGGTACGGCCGTCACCAGATCCTGCTGGTGCAGCTCGGCCAGTGTCGCGGTGAGCGGATGGTCCGCGTTCACCTCGCTATCGCGGCAGGTGACCACGATGAGCAAGGGCGCCCGCTGATCACAGCGCAGCATGTGGCGCAGCAGTGCGAGCGTCGAGTTGTCGGCCCACTGCAGATCGTCGATCAGCAAGACGACCGGGGCGGTGCGCGAAAGCGTGACCACAGCCGCCGTTACGCCTTCGAACAGCCGGTACCGCGCGGTATCGGGCTCGACGGCGGCGGGCGCGGCCAGGCCCGGCAGCCGGGCGCCGAGCTGGGGAAGGAGCCGTGCGAGGTCGGGCGCCCAGCTACCGGTGATGGCGCGCAATGCCCCGGCAGGGAGGGCGTCCGCCAGCTGCTTCACCGCCTCGGCGAAGGGCTGGTAGGGCACCACCTGCTCCCGGTCACACCGGCCGGCGAGCACAATCGCCCCCCCGAGGTAAGCGGCGTGCGCGAACTCGGCCGCAAGGCGGGTCTTTCCGATGCCCGGGTCCCCGCAGACGCAGGCCATCCGCGGCCCGGACCCGGTCCGGGCGAGCAGGTCATGCAACCGGGCCAGCTCGGCCCGCCGGCCCGCGAACGGGCCCCTGTCCCGCACAGATGCCAGGGCCGGCAGGGGAGGGCGAACGGCGGGCTGCGCTGCCTCCCGCTCCTGGAGCGCTTCCAGGTATACCGCCTGGATCTGCGCAGGCGGGTCGACGCCAAGCTCTTCGGCGAGCAGCTGCCGGCAGCGCGTGTAAGCCCGCAACGCCTCGGCGCGGTCACCGGCGCGCAGGTGGGCCCGGATCAGCTTGAGGTGGCTCGTTTCACGCAGCGGCCGCAGGGCCGACGCCTCCTCCGCGGCCCGCACCGCCACCGGCGGCTCCGCGGCTTCGGCGATAACCTCCAAGGCGCCGAGCAGCAGGCTGTCCAGGGCGTTCCGCCGCTGCGCGACCCAGTCACCGCTTTCCCCGGGCAGGAACGGCCGGCGCGCCACCTCTGCCGCTGCGTGCGCCGCCTGCAGCGCACGGCTGTGATCTCCCAGCCGCAAAGCGGACTCTGCCTCCGCGAGCCAGGCCACCGCGGCGTCGACGTCGAGCTCCGGGCGCGGGGAACAAAACAAGCTGGTAGGAGTCACCGCCGCCGCGCAGCGCATCAGCTGGCATCGAGCCCGAGCCGGGCCAGCAGCGCCCGCAGTTTCGACACCACCGCCGCCAGATCACGCCGCCACGCAGACGGCAGCCGGTGCGGCCACAGCAGGTCAGCCAGCACCTCACGCGGGACGGGCTGCGCCGTGGTCACCAGGTAAGCGAACACGACCCGGCCCTGGCGGCCAGGAAACGCCGAGCTGTCGATCGTCGTGCCGTCGTCGCCCTGAACGCACATCCGGCCGCACAGCTGAACCCGCACCCGCCTCCCCGCCAACATTTCGCCAAACGCCCGCCAAACCGTCGTTCCTAGTCTGGCACCTGCACGGTCCGCACACCACGAAGGAGACGGCGATGGCAACACTGGAACAGCGCGTACAGCGGCTGGAGACCTCGAGCAGATCACCGAGGTAACGATGCAGCTCGCCCGGCACTTCGACAACAACTACCACGCAGATGGCGTGGTCAGCCTCTTCACCGACGATGGCGTGTTCGACGGAGGCCCGTTCGGGCGCTACGAGGGCCTGGACGCCATCCAGGGCTTCTTCGAGGCGGTCACCGAGCAGATCACCTTCGCCAGGCATCACCTGGCTACCCGCACCATCCACCTAGCCGACAGCGGAACCGACGCCACTGGCCAGTGGTACATGTGGGGAACCCACACCATCGGCGGCGAAGCCATGTTCCTCGCCCTGACCTGGGACATGCGCTACCGCAAGACCGGCGGGCGCTGGCTGATCAGCGAACAGCGGCTCGACTGGCAGTTCCTCACCCCCTACGACTCCGGGTGGGTCAAGACGCCGATGGCGGTGTGAACGACCCGGGAGGGCCGGGCGGGCCCCACCCAGGCAACCAGGCCTGGCCTGGCAGCCGGCCTGCAGCCGGCCGGGACTCACACCGCGCCGCCGATGCTCCCATCCTGAGCGTGGCCGCTGACACCAGGATCTGGCACGGCGGCCATGCCAGATGGCCGCCCCGGGCATGCCCGGTGAGCCGAAGGCTGCGATCGCTGACCGGCCCGGCGTGGTCGTTCACGGTTCCTGCCCGCCCGGCCAGCGCGGCCCCGTTCTGGCCCTGGCTGCCGGGACCCGAACTGCCGCCCTCGCGCTGCAGCGCTGCCCCGCCCGGCCAGGCGGAGGCGCGCTCGCTTCCGTTTCTCAATCACGCAGGAACGACATGACCGCTTCGGCAAAGGACTGCGGGCCGGTGAGATGGGCGATGTGCGCCTGCCCCTTCAGGACGCCGATCCTCGCGTCAGGCAGCGCAGCGGCGACGACCTCTGGGTTGGCCTTGACCTCCTCTGGGCTGTCCGCTCCTACCAGCAGCAGCGCAGGGGCTGAGATCTTCGCCGCCCATCTGGGGTCGAAGGACTGCGCGCCGAGGGCGCGCAGTTCCCGGGGAATGGTGCCGGCCGCAGCCACACGCGCCGCCCAGGCGGGAGCCGCCTTGAGGCCGCTGATCTCCTCCTCGGACATCAGCACGACGTCGCGGTAGAAAGCCTCCAGCATCTGCCCGGGGCGGCCCTGCGCGAGCAACGACTCCAGGGGGCCCATCACCTCGGGTGAGGTGGTGACGGGCGCGATGTCGGGCACCGGCCAGCCTTCGTAAAGCACGAGCCTGCGGACGTTGGCGGTCAGGGTCGCGGCGCCGAACGCGACGAGGCCGCCGTAGGAATGGCCGACCAGGTCGACCGGGCAGCCGGCAGCGGCGGCGGCCGCGTCGACCACGGCGGTCACGTCGGCGTACTCCCTGGCGAGGGAGTAGTCCGGGCTGTCGCCGCTGCCGCCGCGGCCGCGCCGGTCCACGGCGTGGACGGCAACGTGGGGCTCCAGCAGCGGCAGCACCAGGCGCCAGGTGGCGTGGTCGGACGAGGTTCCGTGCACGGCGACCAGCGGCCGCCCCTCACCGGAGATGAAAACGGCGATCATGGTGCCGTCCGGGGACGCCACCTGGGCCAGTGTGGCTTCTGCTGTCCTGGTCATCGGATGCTCCTTCCAGTTCCAAGAGCATCAGGGTCGCCCCGCGCGCACGAGGCGCGCATCGGCAGAACTACCTATCACCGCCCAGAAGATGGTGCTCGACAGCGAACAGGGTCGCGGCGGCGCGGCTGGACACGCCGATCTTGGTGTAGATGTGCTGCACGTGATGCTCCGCGGTACGGCGGGAGATGACCAGCCGGGATGCGATCTCGCCGTTGCTGCATCCCTGTGCCACCAGGCCGAGTACCTGCACCTCGCGGTCCGAGAGTCCCATCGGCAGAGGTCTGGGTGTGACCGGCACCAGGTGCCCCGCGGCGGCGAGCACGGCATGTGCGGCATCGGCGTCCAGGGTGCCCCGGGCCGCCTCAGCGAGCAGATGCTGCTTTGCCTGTTCCGGCTCCCAGGCCGCCCGGTGTGGCCGGCGCTCGGTCAGGGCCTGGTAGGTGTCCGCTGCGGCCAGGATCCGCGCTGGCATGGCCAGCTCCTCCTGCGAGCAACCGCGGTGGTAGCCACTGCCGTCCAGCCGTTCATGATGCCGCCCGGCAAGGGGCGCGAGCCGCGCGAGCCCGGCCGAGCCGACCAGGATGCGCTCTGAACGATACGGGTGCAGCCGCACCTGTTCCCACTGGTCGGTGCTGAGCGGACCGGGCTTTTCCCACACCGCGCTGGAGACGGCGACCCGGCCGACATCGTGCAACAGCCCGGCCACCTCCAGGTCTGCCTGGGTCCCCGCCGGCAGGCCGAGCTGCCCGGCGGCGCCAGCGGCCAGCGCCGCGACGGCGCGCGAATGGCCAAGGAAATACGGGCTCTTGAGGTCGGCCAGATCCCCGAAGACCTCGCCGGCAAGGCGCAGGCCCGGGGCACCATCACGTGCGGGTGCGGCTCCATGCCAAGCACGGCGCTGCTGGCGCCGGTCCCGGGAAGGTCGGTCAGCCACTGTGCCGCGTTGCCGGTGAAGCGGGCCACCAGGCCCGGGTCGAGCATGCCGCCTGCGCGGCGTTGTACCGCCTGAACCGCCAGGTCGCTCCCGCCGATGAACTCGAACAAGACGGCAATACCGGTCAGCCGCGCGATGCGCGCCCCGACCGGAACGTCCTCGCCGTTCAGCTCCCCGGGCCGGGTCTGGCCCCGCCACCTGTCGTAGACATGGAACAGGCTGTTCTGCACGTCCTGGGGCAGTTGCAGCCGCCGGGCACAGTCCCGCCCCAGTTCGCAGGCCGTGATGGTGAACTGATCGCCCCAGCGGCCACCCTTCGTGACCGCGATGAACGCCAGCCGCGCCCGTTCAAGGGCCGGCCTGCCATGCGTCAGCGCGGGCAGAAAGGTCGCGAACACGTCCCTGGCCGAAGCGGCGTCGGTGCGGCCAGCCGCCATGTTCGCGGCCAGTTCGTCGCCGAACAGCCGCGCCGTCTCGCGGGCGTAGCCGGCGCAGCCGACGTGATGCAGCAGCGCGGTGTAAAAAGCAGCCCGGACCTCGGCCGCCGGCAGCCCGCAAGACCGGGCCAGGCGGGTCGCCAGCACACACGAACGCGCCGCCGCGCCCATCGGAAGCCCGAACCCCAAATCGGCGACCCGCGACAGCCCCACCAGCAAGTCCGCCAGCCGCACCGCCACCTCCAACAGTCTAAGGCGGCGACGTCAGCACCGCTGATCACCAAGCCAGGCAGTGACCGCGATCCTGTCCGAGAACCCGGGCAAGCACCTGGCCAGCCGGAGGCATGCGCCGTCCCGGCAGCCACGACGCAGGCCCCGGTCCAGGCCCGCACATCAGCTACGACCAGGCAGCCAGCCGGGGCGTGCCCGGATCGCCCAGATCCGCGCCCGCCACGGGCGACGCCGTCACACCCCAGTCTGCAGGGTGAGTCGGCGGGAGGAGTCTCACCTCCCGCAGCTCTCAGGACCGGACGTGACGGTCTCCCGTCATCCGGCCCCCACAGTCCGGCCTTAGGTGAACGCGATGAGCTGCCAGCGGGACAACAGGCCAGGCTTGTACTGATACACCTTCTGCAGCCAGGCCATCGCTTTGGCGTACTTGCCGCGGAATCGCCTGAACTTGTGCATGGCCCACCGGGCGAGATGCTCGTTGATGCGCCATGCCAGGAAACACAACTCGGAGCGGTAGAAGGCCCCGTAATAGTTGATCCAGCCCTGGACCTGAGGATTGATCTCCTTAGCGAGGCTGGACAGGTCCTCGCTGCTGCGGCGGTTGAGGTGCCAGTCCCTGATCTGCTTGCCTTTCGCCTTCTTCGCCTTGCCGCTGATCGCCGGGGAAAAGCTGGATCAACGGCACGCACAGCCGCTCGGACGTCGAGACGTTCCACGGCTTCGGCGAGGAGCAGCAGCACCACACGACGTTCAGCTACGACGTCGACCACCCGCTGCAGTTCGCCGCGCAGGACAACGGGGTCACCCCGGTGGAGTATGTCCTGGTCGCCCTCGGCGGCTGCCTGACCGCGGGCGTCGCCGCCGTCGCCCAGCAGAGGTCGATCCAGCTACGGTCGGTGCGGGCCACCCTGGCCGCCGAGATGGACCTGCACGGGATTCTCGGCGCCGACCCGGACGTCCGCAACGGCTTCAGCGGCGTCTCGGTCAGCTACCAGATCGACGCCGACGCCACCGCCGAGGAGATCAGGGCGCTGGTCGCGCAGTCGCAGAAGCGCTCGGCCGTCTACGACATCCTCACCAACCCGACCAGCGTCACCGTCGACGTCTCCTGACCGGTCAAAGTGAGCGGGGAGGGCAGCCGTGGAGAATACGACCACCGTGATCGTCGGTGCCGGCCACTGCGGGCTGGCCATGAGCCGCTGCCTCGCCGCCCGTTCGGTCGACCACGTCGTCCTCGAACGCGCAGAGGTGGCGAACTCGTGGCGCACGCAGCGGTGGGACTCGCTGCGGCTGCTCACCCCGAACTGGATGACCCGGCTGCCCGGCTATGCGTACCGCGGGGCCGACCCGGACGGCTACCTCGGCGCGCGCCAGGTCGCGGCGATGCTCCAGGGCTACGCCGACGCATCCGCGGCGCCGGTACTGACCGGGGTGACGGTGACCTCGGTGCGGGCCGCCGGAGACGGCTACGTCGTGCG
This sequence comes from uncultured Actinomycetota bacterium, assembly GCA_963826515.1. Lineage (GTDB taxonomy): Bacteria > Actinomycetota > Actinomycetes > Streptosporangiales > Streptosporangiaceae > DATFVJ01. Next base: position 899,175 of record CAWGXI010000012.1, on the reverse strand, counting down.
GACCGACCAGGGCAGCTGGCGCGCGCCGACGGTGGTACTGGCCTGCGGGGCGGCGACGGTGCCCGCGGTGCCGGCGCTGGCGCGGCAGGTGCCGGACGGCATCACCTCCGTCACCCCGGCGGGCTACCGCAACCCGGGCCAGCTGCCCCCGGGCGGCGTGCTGATGGTCGGCGCCTCGGCCAGCGGAATCCAGCTCGCCGACGAACTGCACCGCTCCGGGCGCCCGGTCACGCTCGCCGTCGGCGAGCACGTCCGCATGCCGCGCACCTACCGCGGCCGCGACATCCTGTGGTGGCTGGACGCCGCCGGGCTGCTAGACCAGCGCCACGACGAGGTCGACGATCTGGCGCGGGCGCGAAGCTTTCCGTCCATGCAGCTAGTCGGCTCGCCGGGCCGGACGGTCGACCTGAACGCATTGAGCTCGTCCGGGGTGCGGCTGGCCGGCCGCCTGGCCGGGATCGCCGACGGGGCCGCCCAGTTCTCCGGCTCCCTGCCCAACGTGTGCGCGCTGGCCGACCTGAAGCTGGGGCGGCTGCTGAATACCATCGACGCCTGGGCGGGGGCGGCTGGTGAGCGGTTCGCGCCGACGATCGTGCGCTCCGCGCCGCTGGGCCTGGACCTGCGGTCCGGGGAGATCAGCACGATCGTCTGGGCGACGGGATACCGGCCCGATCTGTCCTGGCTGGAGGTCCCGGTGCTCGACCGCAAGGGCCGGGTCATCCACCACGGCGGCGTGACGGCCTGCCCGGGCCTGTACCTGATCGGCATGCCGTTCCTGCGCCGCCGCAAGTCGAGCCTGATCGACGGGGCGGCCGGCGACGCCGCCGAGCTGACCAGGCACCTCACCGGCCATCTCGACGCGCTGGCCGGCCGCCGCGAAAGGAACGCGTCATGAACGAGCACCCCCTGGCCGCGGCGATCGCCGCGGCCGTGGCCGGCCGGGACAGCGCCCTGCTAGCCGCCGCGGTCACCGACACCGTCCGGCTGCGGGCGCTGCTGCCCGGCGGCCCGATCGAAGAGCACGGCCGCGACGCCGTCGTCGCCCGCTTCGGCGGATGGTTCGCCGACATGGACGCCGTCGACCTGGTGGAGTCGGCAGGCCAGGCGATCGCCGACCGGCTCCTGATCCACTACCGGCTGGACCTGGCCCAGCGCGGCACCCGCTGGGCCTGCACACAGACCTCGATCTGCAAGATCGACGACGGCCGGCTGGCCACCATCGACCTGCTCTGCTCAGGCTTCCGCGAGATCCAGGGGTGATCGAGATGCGCAACCCGGCACTCGAGGCGTGGGGCGACTACGACCGAGACGACCCGTACCCGCTGTTCGCGCAGGTCCAGGCGGACGGTCCGGTGCACCAGGTCACGCTGGCCGACGGGCACCGCGCGTGGCTGATCGTCCGCCACGCCGAGGCCAGGGCCGCGCTTAACCACGCCGGCCTGTCCAAGGACATGCACGCCGCACTCGCCCGCGACGGCGCGGTGGTCGCCGAGGGCCTGCCCGGTCCCGCCTTTGCCCGGCACATGCTCAGCGTCGACCCGCCCGACCACACCCGGCTGCGCCGGCTGACCTCGGCCGCGTTCAGCCGGCCGCGGATCGCCGCCCTCCGGCCACGTGTCCAGGCGATCGTCGACCGGCTGCTCGACGACCTGCAAGCGCGCGGCGAGGTCGTCGTCGACCTGGTCAAGGGCTTCGCCTTCCCGCTGCCGTTCACCGTGATCAGCGAGCTGCTCGGCGTCCCCGAACCAGACCAGGACCAGCTGGGGAGCTGCTTCACCACGCTGCTCGCACCGTCGTCGGCGCTCGAGCCGCCGGCCGAGGCCGTGGCGGCTTCGGCGAACATCGTGCGGTATCTGACCGAGCTCCTCGCCCGCAAACGCGCCGCCCCCGGCGAGGATCTAGTCACCGACCTGGTGCGCGCGGCCGATCAGGACGGCGCGCTGACCGAGCAGGAGATGCTCTCCACGATCTTCCAGCTGGTAGTCGCCGGACACGACACCACCACCAGCCTGATCGGCAACGGAACGGCCGCCCTTCTGCTGCACCCCGACCAGCGCGACGCAGTCCTCGCCGATCCGGCCCTGATGCCGCATGCGATCGAGGAGATCCTGCGCTGGGACGCACCGGTCCCGCACTCCACGTTCCGGTACACCACCCAGGACATCACCCTCGGCGGGACCATCATCCCAGCCTTCGCCCAGGTGATCATCTCACTGGCCGCGGCCAACCGGGACCCGGCCCGGTACGACCACCCGGAAATCCTCGACATCGCCCGGGCGGACACCAGCCACCTGGCCTTCGGCCACGGCATCCACCACTGCCTGGGTGCCCGGCTGGCCCGGCTCGAGGGCGTGATCGCGTTCACCACCCTGCACGGCCGCTTCCCCGCCATGCGGCTGGCCGTCCCGCGGTCGGCGCTGCGCTGGGGCCACGGCGACGGGCTGGTACTGCGCGGCCTGTCCGAACTGCCCGTCATCCTCCGCCCGAAAGCGAACCACTACGACGCTCAAGGCCAGGCCATCTCGCCAGCGGAGCCCCTTCACGCCACACGTAGGCGGAACACCCCTTACGGCACAGCGGAGGGACAGTCAACGACATGCGACTGAGCGCGCATAACAACGCGATAGCCACCCAAAGATCCTGGCAGACCCTCGCACCTATTCGGCAGGGAGGATCTTAAAATGCCGAGCAGACGTTTCTCGTTACGGTACGTAGCCCTCTGGCACTTGGCCGCCAGGCCGGGGCGCTGGGTAAGGGGGGCCATGCCGGGCGCGCACGGTGGTGTTTTCTGAAGCGCCTGCGTGATCCGGCGTCCGTGAGTCCGCCGGTGCGCCGCGTCGCGGCAGTGGAACTGGACCTGGACCGGCGGGAAATCAAAGTGCGGGGGAAGGGCGGCAGGGACCGGGCCGTCAGGATCGATATGAGGCCGCGCGCCGGGTTGACCGGTACCTGCGGGTCCGTACGAGGCACGAGCAGGCGCACGTGCCTGGCTCCTGCCTCACGGGGGCCTGCCCGGACAATGGCCGGTGTCAGGCAGCTGGGGTGGGGGCTGCGCGCCGGGTGGTCTTGACGCCGGCTGGGCTGCTGCCGTTTGCGGTGGGGGCGTCGGGGCTGGCGGCGCGGAGCCGGTCCAGTTCGTCGCGGTAGGCATCAGCCTGGCGTTCGGCGCGCTCGGCGCGGGCGCGCAGGTCGGCGCGCAGCTCCTCGCGTTCGCGGGTCGCCTCGGCCCGCACCTGGTCCAGCATCTTGCCGGCGTCGGCGCGGACCCGCCCGGTTTCGGCCTGGGCAGCGCGGGCGGCGGCCTGCGCACGGGCGGTCTCCTGCCCGGCGTGCCGGGCAGTGTCCTCGGCGGCGGCTGCCGCCTGGCGGGCCTGTTCCCGCTCCGCGTCGGCGGTGCGGACACGCTGCCCGGCGTCGGCGCGGGCCTGGGCGATGGCGGCGTCCCGCTCGGCTCCGGCGGCGGCCACCCGCTGGTCAGCCTCGGCGCGGGCCTGCCGCACCGCTTCGTCCCGCTGGTTCTCCGCGGCGGCGGCACGCCGCCCGGCGGCCTGGGCGAGGGCTTGGGCGTCGGTCAGGTGCTCGCTCATCTCCCCGGCGGCGGCATCAGCCTCGGCGCGGAGCTGCTCAGCGGTCGCGGCGCGCTGCCCGGCGGCGGCGGCGCGGGCTTCGGCGGTGGCGGCGCGCTGCTCGGCGGCGGCGCGGACCGCTTCTACCTCGGCTTCGGCGGCGGTCGGGTCGGTGAGGGTATCGATCCGCTCCCGCAGCCCGGCCCCCAGCGCGGTGATCCGGTCGGCCTCGGCGCGCAGCGACCGCAGCAGCTCGGCGCCGGTCATCCTGGCGGTGGTGAGCGGGCTGCCGTCCTCGGCCGGGCTGATCGTGGTGCCGGCCTGCCCGGCGGCCAGCCGGCGCCGTTCCCGCCACGCCGACACGCGGGTGTGGCCGCGCCCGGCGCAGTACTCCGGCGGCCGGCCGGTCCCGGCCGCCGGGGCGGCAGGCTGCCCGCAGCCGGGGTACTTGCAGGTAGTCCGCGCTACGGTGGTGGTGCTCACCGGCCCTCCTCGTCGTAGTGGCCTGCGGTCCGGGGCCGTATCGCGACGAAAGACGGAACGAAACGCAACGGTTCCCTGCGCGGCAGGCGCGGGTCATGCGGCGGTAGGGGTGGGGGAACCGGGCCGGGGTCAAGGCGTCCGCCGCGCTACTGGCGCCACTCGATCCGCATTTGCAGCCGGGGGTCGAACGGCTGCCGCATCCGGCCGGGCAGCAGGGTCACCTCGCACAGCAGCCGGACGATTTCCCGCTGGCGCGGCAGGGACAGGCCCTTCCAGACGCGGGCCGGGTCGGCTCCGGGGGCGCGCAGCTCGGGCAGCAGGTCGATCTGGGTCGCGTCGGCCAGGTCGGTGCTGATCTGGGCCAGCCGGGCATCGATCCGCTTGCGTTCCTGCCGTACCCCGGCCTCGGTCAGCACGTCCTCGCTCAGCAGCCGGGCCAGGTCATCCCGCTTGGCGTGCAGCTTCCGGGACTCGCCGCGCAGCGCCGCCACATCCACATCCGGCCTCGGCTCGGGAGCCGGCAGCAGGCCGGCGATGTCGGGCTGGCCCAGCCGGGCGATCATCACCTGGGCCATGGCCTGGTCGGCCGGGATGGCCGGGGTGGCGCAGTGCGACCCCTTGTCGCACCGGTAGGCGCTGCCCCGCTCGGGACCGTACCCGCCCATCCCCGAGGCGTGCATCGTGGAGCCGTCAGCGCAGATCCCGCACCGGGCGTGCCCGGATAGCAGCCAGCGCGGCGCGTTGGCGTTGTGGGGGTTGGTGCGCCGGGCCGGGTCGGTCAGCATCTCGGTCAGCCGCTGCCACCGGTCGGGTTCGATGATCGGCTCCAGCCACGCCGACGCGTCGTACTGTGCCCCGTTGCAGGTCGCGATGCCGGCCACGTGCGAGGCCAGCAGCGTATCGCGCAGCGATAGGGCGCTGAACGGCTTGCCCGTCACGGTGCGCAGGCCGCGCCCGCGCAGGTCCGCGGCGACCGCGCGCAGCGAGATGCCCCGGTCCAGCACGTCGGTCACCGCGTCCTGGAGCACCTTGGCTTCTTCGGGGACGGTGATCAGCGGCTTGGCGTGCCTGGGCGCGGCCGGGTCGATCATCCGCCCGTAGGGACGCCGGCCGCCCCAGTACGACTTGCCCGCCCACCGCTTGCGGCCGCGCTGCACCTTGTCGGAGATATCGGCGCTGTAGTCGTGCGCGGCTCGGGCCCGCTCGCGGAACGAGCGGATCTCCTCGCGGGTGCCGCCGCGGGTGATCCGCAGCGACCCGATGCCGTCCGCGGAGTCCTCGCTCGGGGAGAACGCGGATGCCCGGCCTAGCTCGCATGCGTCGATCAGGTCCAGGGCGTCCCTCTCATCGCGGGCGATCCGGGACACGTCATCGCAGATCAGCATCCCCGCCTTCCCGGTTTGCAGGTCCAGCAGCACGCGGGCGAACACCGGGCGGCGGGTCCGCATCGTCACCAGCCCGGTCGCGGTGGTGACCCGGACCGGCCGCTTATAAGCCGACGCGGGCCGGTACCCGCCGTTACCCGCGTCGTTCTCGATAGCCACCCGGATGCGCCCGGCGGGGACGCCCAGCCCGGCGGCGAAGTCGCGGAGCTGCCGCTCACGCTCGCCGAACGTCCTGACGTCCTCATCGCGGAAGTCCGACATCCGCAGGTAGATGATCGCATCGCCGAGGATGAGCGCCTCACCGAAGGTGATGATGCCGTTGCCGCTGCTCATGATGCCTCACTCTGGATATCCTGCTTATCCCTAAAGTGTATTTGCTTCTAGATTGGCTGACTCCGAACCACTCCGGGTGACTCCGAACTACTGCGGGCTCCGTCTCTCCGAACCCAACCCTGGACGCGCGCCGGGCTGGCACGCACGCCGGGCTGGCACGGATGCGGGTTGCCCAGTGCGGGTTGCCCAATATGGGTTGCCCAGTGTGACGACATGCACACAAGTGAGCTTTTCGAGACAGCTCATGCGTTTCCGCGCCACTATTGGCTCCATGCCAGCATCGGACGTAGCGCCGTTGCCCCGCCTCGGTGAGGTCTTCTTTGACGTCCGGGGCAACTCGCGTACCATGCGGCTCAGCTGGTACGCGGAGACCGGTGTGGCGGTATTCAGCATCTGGCAGGGCGGGACCTGCACAGGTACGTTCCGGGTACTGATCACGGATCTTCCCCGGCTGGTCGAAGCATTGCAGCGCGGACCCGGGAGCGCCGCCGCCCCGCCGCTGGAGGTGCCAGGCACTGGGGCCGCCACCCGTGTTCAGGGCCCTGAGGCCTTGAGCGGCTCAGCGCCAGGGCCGCCGGGAGCTGACCCGCTCACCGCGGCCGCCGCCCAGGCCGGGTATCCCCTTTACGGCGGGCCCACAGATTCCGCCCAACACGGAAGTGCCGGTTCAGCCCAACACGGAGGCGCAGGCAGCCGCCTTGACCACTCGGATCCCCCGGCCCGCTCCGGCCTTCCCGGACGTGCCCAAAACGGTGGTCATGCGGAGCCCGCTAAGTACGGCGGATACCCAGATCCTGGGTCGCCCGGCGGGCAGGCCGTTCCCCACGGCGGACTTCCGGACCCGCGGCAGCCCGAGGCCCCTGGTCAAGGAGGGCAATTGCGCGATGCCGCTTCGCACAGCGGCCACCCCGGCCCCAATGACCTCGGAATGCGCTCATATCCCTACGGAGGGTACTCGGACCCTGCCGCGCACGGGGAGCGGAGGGACGATGAGGGGCAAGGCCACGGCGCGACCGGTGGCGGTCACCGGGAGGGCGTGCCGTACAGCGGGTACCCGGATTCAGGCGAACACGGAAGGCGAGCCGAACCGTCCGCCAGTGGCGGAAACCCGGACATGGGCCATCCCGGTTATCCGCAGACGGGCCACGGCGGCTATGCGCAAGCGGGCCATGGCGGGTATCCGCAGGCAGGCCATGGCGGGTATCCGCAGACGGGCCATGGCGGGTATCCGCAGACGGGCCATGGCGGGTATCCGCAGACGGGCCATGGCGGGTATCCGCAGACGGGAGAGCACCGACGGCCTGCCGAACTGCCGGGAAGCGGTGTCTACAAGGACACCGGGCAGTTCAGCCGGCCCGCAGAATCATCAGGTCACGCGGGTCATCCGGACCCTGGGTGCTACGGCGGCTATTTCGGTGCGACCGACTTCGGCAGGCACGCCGGGCCCTCCGGCGGTGCGGGATACCGCGAGCCCGCTCCTTACAGGGGCTATGCAGAACCCGGACACCTCAGCTGGCAGGCCGCTCCCCACATCGGCGGTAACTACACCGAGCCCCGGGCGTACGGTGGGCACTCCGAGGCCCTTGACCATGGTGGATCTGGCAACGCGGGCGAATACCGCGGCTACAAGGAGGCTGGGACCCCGCCGCCATCCGATCACACGAGCCTGGCACCCGCACAGCCGGATCCTGGGCCGCCGACGATCGCGATGACCCCGCCAGCAGGGATTCCCGCGGAACCATCAGCACGGGGCGGCGAAGGTCGGCCATATCTACCGGACCGGTATCTCGACGATCCACCAGACCGGTACCTGGACGGCCATTGGCCGGGCAGCGGCGACCGGCGGCGGGCGGCCAGGCAGCCACCCGACGAGCCTGGCGCAGCAGATCCGCGGCATGCCGAGGAAGAGCCGCCGGGAACGGTCCCCTACGGTTACCCCCATCGCACGATCGGTAGGTAGGTAGTGATCAGCTTGCCTGCCCGGATGGCCGGATGGCCGCTGGCTGGGCGGCAAGCATCGCCGCATGAATCAGTCGCGTGCGCGGGAACATCGGTGAACCGGCCCGCGTTACTAGCCATTGCCGGTGTGGCAGTGTCCCCCGGGCCGCACCTTTAGCCTTCGCGGAATACCGTCCGGCTGGAGCCGCGTTGCGCCATTCGCCGAGGAGGCGACCTCCACACTGGCGTTCTTGCGCCGGGGATCTGTGCCCTTCGGGGTGCGGGTCCCCGGCGCGAGTGTATGTATGCGGACAGTCATTCACCGATCAGCGCAGGCCCGTACCTCTCGTCCCAACTGGCTCGCAACCCGTGACGATCAGGGCAGATGCCCACGGCGCGGCTAACGCGACCAGACCGGAGTTTCGGCCGTATACGGTTATCTCATCTTCTGCTGGATACATAATTGAACAGGAGAAGGGGGACTCCGATGGCACAGAAGGTTTCCGTCACGTACGCATGTGACTATGACAAGAAAGAGATCCCGCACGGCCAGGAGCGAACACGCGCCTTCGGCGTTGACGGGCAGAACTATGAGATCGACCTGTGCAAGAAGCACAGTGACAAGCTCGACGAGACTCTCAAGAGGTATGTGACATACGGAAGGAAGGCGACGACCCGGGGAGGCCGCCGCCGTCGCCGTACCGCGGCGCATCGCCAGCGAAGCGCGCAGATCCGTGCCTGGGCCAAGAACCGTGGCATCCCGGTAAATGACCGGGGCAGGATCCCGTCCGACGTCATCAACAAGTACGAGACGACGCACCACTAGATCGTTGACCGGTAATTCGGCGCAGGTCACGGCGTATTGCGACACGCCGTCGTTGATCCGTGACTGACAGGCGAAGAGTGTCCAAGATCGGCGTGTTCACACACGTCTGACCCTGGAGCCTTCCGTGATCGCCGACCTGGACACTCTCCTGATCGCACTGTACGTCGAGCTGACCGACCGCATCATCCCCTCGCTGGGGCTCACCCGGTCCGGGCCGGGCAAGCCACCCGAGGTGACCGACGCCGAGCTGGTCTGCCTGGCCGTCGCGCAGGTGCTGCTGCGCCATGACGACGAGCGGCACTGGCTGCGGGCCGCCCGGTCGCGGGTCGGGCACCTGTTCCCCCGGCTGCTGCGCCAAAGCGAGTACAACGACCGGGTCAAGGCCGCGGCGCCGCTGATGGAGGCGGCACTGCGGTGGCTGGCAGATCACACTCCCGGATCGGCCGAGATGCTGCGGCTGATGGACGCCACCCCGGTGCCCTGCGGCCAGTCCAAGATCACCGCCAGGCGCTCAAACATGTTCGGCTACGCCGGCTACGGCTACTGCCCCAGCCATTCCCGCTGGTACTGGGGCGCCAAGCTGATGCTCATCTGCACCTGTGACGGGACCGTCACCGGGTTCGGCCTGGCCAACCCCAAACTGTATGGCGAACGCGAGGAAGCCCGCCAAATGCTGGCCGACCAGCCCGCCAACCGACCCCGCCCCGGTACCGCCGTGGTCACCGACAAGGGCTTGTCCGGCGAGGACACCGAAGCGTTCTTCGCCAGCCCGGACCTGGGCCTGACGCTGATCCGCCCAGCCCGAAAAGACGAGAAACACCCCAGGTACTTCCCGAACTGGCTGCGGCAGCGGGTCGAGGCGATCATCTGGACACTGAAAAACCAGCTCGGCCTGGAACGCCACGGCGGCCGGGTACCCGCCGGGCTGTGGGCCCGTGTCCTGCAGCGCCTGCTCGCCCTCAACGCCGCGATCTGGCACAACTGGCAGATCAGCGCACCGGTCAAACGCTCCCTGATCGCCTACGACCACTAGGCCCTGACCAGCCGCGATTTTCCGGTCATCGATCTAGACGGGTCAGACGGGGCCGGGGCCAGTTTGCGGGGCCTTCTATGGTCCTGTCGGTTCGAGGGCCCGCCTTGCCTTTCCCGGCAGGCCCATAGTCGCTATGGGCGCCGAGCAAGAAGAACGCGAGTTCGGTGCTGTCAGCGATGATTCCGTTCGAGTTCGTAATTTCAGGGTGCCCTTTGCAGCGATCCTGCCATGGGCGTGCGAGACGGCCACGGCGCCGATCACGAGCACGAGTCGCCCACCACGGCCGTGTGCGTGCCTTGACCTGGCTACGCCGCCCGCCGTGGGTAGCTGAGCCCCTCCGGCAGGTCACTGCCGTACCTGCCTCGCGTGCGCTGACATAACCCGTGCGACGGTCCAGCGCTATGCCGCCCTACGGGCGCAGGATTCAGCGGTCCGCGGCCGCATCGGGCCGCGTTGGCCATCAGTAACCCAGCCGTCGCAGCTTGTCATCGCCCAGGCCGAAGTGGTGCGCGACCTCATGCACAACGGTGATCCTTACCTGGTCCGCGACGTCCTGCCTTGAATGGCAGATTCTCAGGATGGGCAGGCGGTAAATAGTGATCCGGTCGGGCAGCACGCCCGCGTACCACTGCCCACGGGAAGTGAGCGGCACCCCTTCGTACAGGCCGAGAAGCCCAGGCTGCGGCGGGTCGGCCTCATCTTCGACGAAGACGGCGACATTGTCGATGAGCGTAGCCAGTTCCCGCGGGATGCTGTCCAGCGCCTCGGCGACGAGGGTCTCGAACTCTTCCTCCCCGAGCATGAGCACCATGCCATTGTCGCGCGGATCAACCACCCTCAAGCCACGCTTGCGGCGGGCGTCACCATCAAATTAAAATGACTGGTGTCTCAGTCGCCCGATACGACACCTGCGGTACAACACCCGCGTACAGCACCTGCCGGACAGCACCGGCGCATAACACGACAGACTGGGCCGGGGCAGTGCTGGCATAACACTGAGATTGCTCAACGAGGAGGCAGACCATGATCGGACGGCTGGGCGCGGTCGTGCTCGACTGCCCGGAGCCCCGTCCGCTCGCCGCCTTTTACCGCGGCCTTCTCGGCTGGGAGATCGAGGATGCCGCGGATGAATGGGTCACACTGCGCGGTGATGGCGAGGGCCGCCTGTCCTTCCAGCAGGCGCCCGACCATAGCGCCCCGCAGTGGCCGGATCCCGGTTTTCCGCAGCAGGTTCATCTGGATGTTGCAGTCGATGACCTCGACGTGGCGGAGGAGGCGGCTCTTGACCTTGGCGCGATTCTGCTTGAAGGAGCGACATCGGGCCGGACCTGGCGGGTGCTGGCCGATCCTGCCGGACATCCTTTCTGCCTCTGCGCGTGCTGACCACGCCAGCTGCGGATAGCGAGGGCCGCGAATAGCCGGGCCCGCGGATTGCGGGCCCGATAGCGACCGCGGATAACCGACCGCGGATAACCGACCGCGAATAGCCGGGGGGCCGGGCCATGGTTACGTTGCCCGGCCCCGCGGTTGTGAGCCCGAAACTAGGACTGATGCGGGCCGATTACGGGCGCGGGCCGATCAGGGGAGGGCCGACGGGCAACATCAGACGGCCGCCCATGCCGCGGGAAACGAGCGCGGCAGACGCATACCAGGCGACCAGGGCGGTCAGGACACCCACGTAACCGCCGACCTTGATGACTGACGCGTTGTTCGCGAAGTTCCCGATGAAAAGGATGATCTCGGTCGCTTCCAGGGTGAGGAACACGCCGAACACGGCCGTGTTGAGCTGCGTGCTCCATAGAAGCATGTAGGTGTTGAAGATCGCGAACGCCAGCAGGATCCAGGCAACGTCGTGTTGGGCCACCGCGGGCGACTTGGCGTTCGGGGCCACGAGCAGGACCCAGAGCCCGAGCCCCATCCAGAACCCACCGTAGGTGGAGAACGCCGTGGCGCCGAAAACGTTCCTGTTGCGGAATTCCCACATCCCGGCGAGCAACTGGACGAAGCCGCCGTAGGCGAACGCATATCCGAGGAAGGCGGTGCCGGTGGCCGCCTTCATCCACTGGGCATCGTTGGCCGCTAGCAGGAACGTGGTGAGGGCGAAGGCGGCGAGACCGAGCGGAGCGGGATCGGCGATCGGTGAGACGAATGTCGTTGGGGCGGTAGAGCGATCATCAGTGACGCTCATTGTGACTCCTAGTGGCGGGATTTGGCCTGGCCTGCCTCCGGTGGGCAAGGCAGGCAAGGCCGGGATAGGACTGTTTGGCCAGGAGGACCACGCACCGGCGCGTGAAATCCGACCGGCACCGCGTGCCGGGCGGTTCAGCGTGACGGGTGCCGTCCGGGCCCATCAGTGACCTTCCTTCAGATGAAGGCTCAGCGGAACCGGCTGGAAGGCCAGATTCAACTGTAACTCTGCCAACAACTGTGGTGTTGTGTCCAGATGACGACTTTGGATACTTGATGCGGAAACCCCGGATGCCTGGCAGAATACGCCCGTCCGTGTGATTCGGAAGGGCCTAAAGTCGGCGGGATTGTCGTCAGCGCGGTCCAGGCCGGAGCGGCTCGCTCGGCGTGCTGCGGGCGAGCACCCGGCCAAGTCCCGCGCGGGTCACCAGGACGATCATGCGGTCCTGGGCGGAGAGCAGGTATCCCTGGTGCGGTTTCCAGTCCATCTCGTCGACGCCACGCCGGCGCAGCGCGATCACGCGTGCCTGGCCGGCCTCATGCACCTGATCGAGCGCGGCGCCCTCGAGTTCCGAGTCACGGTCCACGGGTACGTCGGCGATGAGCAGGACGTGGCGGCCCACCGGGATGGTCCGCAAGACCTGGTGTTCGAGCATGGCCACGGCGAACGACGGCGCGGACAGGTAGGAGACGCTCCGCGACACGACGTTGCCGCCAAGGTTCTTCTCGAGGCGCACGGCCAGGTCGTCGTCGAATAGCCGCACGACGATCCGCAGTTCCTCTCGAAGTGAGCGTGCGTGCAGTGCCGTCTCCAGGTTGACCACGTCCGCGCTTGTCACAGAAACCAGCGAACGGCAGGTATCGATCCCCGCTGAACGCAGGGTTTCTTCCCTGCTGGCAAGCCCCGTCACAACCGGTACGCCAAGGCGCCTGGCCCGGGCCGCTCCTTGGGCGTTCGGATCGCTGTCCACGCAAATCACGCGAATACCGAGGTCGTGCAGTTGCCCGACGATGCGGGTGCCGACGTTGCCGAGCCCCACCACGATCACGTGGTCAGTGATCGTTTTCCGGTTCACGTCGAGCGTGCTCGCCAGCCTGGCACCGACGATGGCGGCGGTCACCGTTGGCAGAAATGCCATGCCATCGAAGGTGAGCATGACCTGCGCGAGCCGTTCGGGCGCGGTCAGGCGCACGTTGGTGACCGCGGCGCCGGCCGCATCGAGCAAGGTCAGGTAGAGGGCGTTGGACCACGAATAACGCCCGGCTGTGCCCAGCAGGGCGAAGCCGGCGACGAGTACCCCGAACAGAACGAGGAAAACAGCACCGAGTTTACGGCCGAAAAACGAGCGCAGCGGGGCGGTGAGCGACCGCACCGGACGACGCCGTGCCCGGGCAAGCGGATCGCGTCGCGTACCATCCGCGACAGCGAGGACGAGGTCGGCCCGGTCCTGATCGTCGGGCAGGATGCGCGGCTGCGCCACCCTCGTAGTGTCAGCCAGGCCGCAGATCACCTGCTTCGGGTCGGCTTCGCCGCGCCGCGCGGCGTACAGCGTGCGGCCAGCCAGGCGCACATGGCTTGGCGCAGGCTCGCCCAGGGCCGCGGCGACGAAGGAAGGCGCGGCGACCGCGGACTCAGAAAGCACCGCGCAGTCGTGGAAGAAGGACCTGACCCGGTCGCCGAGGCTGGAATTGAAGATATGCAGCACGATCCGCAGTTCTGGGTTCAGTTCCTGGGCGCGGAGCGCGTTGTGAAAGTTTCCCAGGTCATCTTGCTGTAGCAGGGCCACCGCGCGTGCCGAGCCCACCCGTGCCTCGCGGAACGCGTCCGCGGTGAGGGCGGGCCGCTCGATCAGGTGGACATTTGGCAGACGCGCGATCTTGGGACCGTGGTTGCGCAATCTCGACGGCAGAATAACCGTTACGTCCTCGCCGTACCTGGTGGTGAGTTCCTCCGTTAACAGGAACGCGAGTGACTGGTCGCCACAGACGACGAGATGACCGGGGCGGGCGTTGCGGCGTCGCGGGACCGTGGGCACGGCGCGATCCTAGCGGCCGATCCACGCCGCCAAAGATCCAATGGGCACCCTAGCGGCTAGCATGTTTCGTGGAACTTCGGCGGCGGCGGGATCGGCGCCCAGGCGACGACCGGGATCGTGGAGGGCACTGTCGTCGTTGCCGATAGCTCCACTATCGGCTTCTCGAGAACAGGCAGGGCCTGGCGGGACACCGCCTCGGACCACCGCACGCATCCACAAGATCCACGAAACGCACCCTAGGTGCAGGTGTTCTGGCTAGCCGTCCTGACCGCCACCTTCGGGGAAGGTGGAACCGGGGTCGCGGCGGCGAGGCGGCCTGCTGCCCTCGCGGTTGAGGCATGCTCATTGGCCGCGGTCCTGGCCGGCGGCTTGTTAGCCCAGGGCGCGTCGTCGCGCAGCGAGACGAAGATTTCCCTGGCTTCGGGTTGCAGCCAGACAACGTTGGCGGTATCGGAAGGGTCGATGAGGCTACGCGGATAGGTTGGCATCGTAATGAACCTGATGTTGCCGGTCGGCATGCTGCGCAGCCTGTTGGCCAGATCGTACAAACCGTGTATGCCGCCGAGGCCGCTGTCGATACTGATCGATTTGGTGGCGGCGTCGAGGAAGCGGTAAATCGCCACCGGGTTGTAAAGCTCGCTCTTCGCCCGCTCGGCAAGCGACGACATGAACGCCTGCTGCCGCCCTATCCGCCCGAGATCACTGCCGTCGCCGAGGCTGTACCGTGCCCTGACGTATGCGAGAAGCCGGCCCTCCGCTGAGCAGGTGGTGGCCGGCCGGCAGGTACAGCTTGGCCTTCTGGTCGGCGATGGGCTGCCTGGTGCAGACCTCGACCCCGCCGAGTGCGTTCACCATGTCCTTGAAGCCGGCGAAGTTGATCGCGACAAAGTGGTCGATGCGCAAGCCGGTATTGCGTTCCACCGTCCGGATAGTGCAAGCAGCTCCGCTCGCCTGGTCACCGTGCAGGCTGCCGAGCGTAAACGAGTCATTGATCTTGAAGTCGGTTGGCGCGGACCGCTGACCGTCTCCCGTGTCGCAGGAGGGGATGTGCACCCACGAGTCGCGCGGTATCGACACGACCTCGGCCCACCTGCGGTTCGCCGCGATATGGACGATCATGAGCGTGTCTGAGTGCGCGGTGGCATAGACGTGCGCGTTGCCGTACTGCCCGTTTGTGCCCGCTCGGCTGTCGGAGCCGAGCACGAGGATGTTCTGGGCGCGTGGATGCGGCGCGGCGGGCTGGGTTCCAACGAGGCGCCCGACGTTGCGGACCCGGATGTTGCCGTTCAGATGGCGGTAGCCAAGATATATCGTGACGGCGCCTGCGGCGACAGCGGCAGCGGCCAGGCCGCTTGTCCAGGCAAGAATCTTGCGCCGCCGCGATGCGCGCTGCCGCGGGCGCGGCGCAGCCTGGGAGCTGCCTCCAGAACCCCGATGCCCTGAATCCCCCGGTTGGCGTCGCTCCGGCCCCTGCGACGATGGCATGCCGGATTCGCTTGCCATTTCATGACATCCTATCTGATCTTCCGAGCTGATCTTCCGAGCCGTGATCGTCCGGGTTAGCGGGTGGTGCGATTACCCGCTGTCCGTGTCAGGAAACATCACTTACCCGAACATTGCGGGCTCGCTGAAGTCGCGTAGCGGATCACTTCCGGCCCACGCTTTCCGGCCTCTGCATTCCGGCATCCACCTCGCGGAGTAGGCCGGAAGCTGTAAGCCGGCAGGCGTAGGCGGGTGCCGGCAGGCATAGGCAGGCAGGCATGGGCAGGCAGGCATGGGCAGGCAGGCATAGGCAGGCAGGCATAGGCCGGCAGGCATAGGCCGGCAGGCATAGGCCGGGCAGGCATAGGCCGGCAGGCATAGGCCGGCAGGCATGGGCCGGAAGCATCACCTGCGATGACGCGGACGGGTGCATCCTGGCGCAGAATGGACAAGGCAGAATGGACAAGGGAGCGACGTCCTCGTCCAGTGAGGAGCACACACGATGACGGCCAACCGTGCGATCCGTGCCTCGGATCACGACAGGGAGAGCGTCGTCGAGATTCTCGGCACCCAGTACACGGCGGGCCGGCTGACTCTCGCGGAGTTCGACGAGCGGATGGCCGCCGCGTACGACGGCAAGACCTGGGGCGATCTTCTAGATTTGACCAGAGATCTGCCGGCCGACGTCCGGTTCGGCACCGATCTGGCGGCGCGGCCCCCGGCTGGGCGGCCCGCGGCTGGGCGGCCCGCGGCTGGGCGGTTCCGGCCGCCGCCAAGACGGTTTGTGCAGCTGGCGCCGCTGCTGATCGCCGGAGCCGTCCTAGTGTCGCTTCCCTGGGGCGGTCTGGGGTATCCGGGCCACCACCACCATTATCTGAGGATCGTCGCTATCTGGCCGTTGCTGGTGGTCGTCCTGCTGATCCTCAGGTGTGGCACACGCCGAGGCGGGCCGTTCCGTTAGGGCGTCCCGTGGATCTTTGGCGGCGCGGACGATCTTGTGGTCACGCTGATCTCCACGGCTGGGCGGGTCATGGGGTGTGGAGATCAGTGTGGGCGTGTCGTCGCAGCAGACTGCCATCTTCTGGTCACGCTGATCTCCACACCGCTGGGTAGGTGGTCGCCGCTGGGTAGGTGGTCGCCGCGGGGGCAAGAGGTCGCCGCGGGGCAAGAGGTCGCCGCGGGGTAGGTGGCTGCTGCGAGGGCAGGTGGCTGCTGTGGGGCAGGCGGTTGCTGTGGCGCGGGCGGGTTACGGTGAGGCGGGGCGGCCCAGTCCGGTCGGCAGGCCCGCGGCCGCGGCGCGGTCGAGAAGCACCAGCGTGCGGCGGCGGCCGCGGGCACCGGCCGCAGGCACTTGGACAGGTCCCGCGTCGGACAGTGCCAGCCGGACGGCGCCCGCCTTTTCCTGGCCGGCCGCGATCATCCAGACCTCGCGTGCCGCCTGGATCGAGGGCAGCGTGAAAGACAGCCGCAGTGGCGGCGGCTTGGGCGCGCCACGTACGGCAACGACCGGCCGCTCGTCGTAGAGCGCGGGCATGCCGGGGAACAGCGATGCCACGTGCCCTTCCGGGCCGATCCCAGCGAGCAGGACATCGAAGGAAGGCACCGGGCCATGATCTTCTGGCCGGGTGGCGCGGCGCAACTGGGCGGCATAGCGCGCGGCCGCGGCCTCAGGATCGTTGCCGTCCGGCCCGTCGGGGCCGGGCATCGGATGCACCCGCTCCGGATCGGCGTCAACGTGGTCGAGCAGCGCGCCCCGCGCGCCTGACTCGTTGCGCTCCGGATCGCCGGTGGGCAGGAAGCGCTCGTCACCCCACCAGATGTCCAGGTGACGCCAGTCCACCGCGTCACGGGCAGGCGCCGCGGCGAGCTCACCGAGCACCGCGGTGCCGATTCCGCCACCGGTCAGCACGAGAGCCGCGCTGCCCTGGGCGGCCTGCGCATCCACGAGCCTGGTGACCAGCCGCGCCGCTACCGCCTTGGCTAGCAGCCCGCCGTCCTGATGGACGATAACCTCGGGGGTGCTCATTGCCCGTCGACACTGTGCTCGTCGGCAGCGGGCGCTCCGGCGCTTAGCGCGAAATACGCCGCAGACTCCGTGTAGACCTCGTCGGGGTCGAGCCGCCGCAGTTCCTCCGCGAGCAGGTCAGCCGTCTCCCTGCGATGCAAGGCGACCATGCGATCAGGCTGCCCTGGCCGGGACAGGGTGGCGACCCGCCCGTCCGGCCGGGTGATCGTGATCTCGCTGCCCGCGAGGAGGATACGTACCTCGGTGACGCCAGGCCCAGGCGACAGCTGCACGGCGAATGAAGCGTTGAGCTTGACGGAAAGCCACGCGGCAATCAACGCCGCGCTGGCATTGCCTTCTTCCGCCGCCACCACCCCGCCGTTGACCTTGCCGTGCGGCTGGTCGAGGGTGGCCGCGAGGAGCGAGCGCCAGGGCGTCGCCCTGGTCCAGCTGAAGTCGGTGTCACCGGGCTGGTAATGCGTCGCCAGGCCGGCCAGGGCCCGAGTCGGGTCCGGTGCCATCGCCACGTCGGTGACACGGCGCCGCGCGAGCGTCCCGAGCGGGTCGGCCGCTGGAACGCTCGGTGGGTTGCCGGGCCACCAGGTCACCACCGGGGTGTCGGGTGCAAGCAGCGGAGAAACCACGGAGTCTGCGTGTTCGCCGAGCGGTCCGTAGATCCGCAGCAGCACGGTTTCGCCCGGGCCGCTCTCGCCCACCCGGATCTCGGCATCAAGCCGCGCCCGTGCGCGCCCGTCCCGCCTGATCACCCCGAGTACCAGGCAGGGATGCTCGCGGGCCGCCTGGCCCGCGGCACGGATCGCGTCGTATTGCAGCGCCTCGTCGGTGCCGATCACCAGGCTGAGAACCACCCCATTGATGCGGCCGCCGAGCCGGTGCCTTGCCTGGGTGAGCGCCTGATGGATCTGCCCTGTGGTGGTGTCGGTCAGATCGATCGTCATGCCAATTCCTCGTCTCGGCTACATTGCCGCTCGGCTACTCTGCGGCTCGACTGGGGCTGCCTGGCCGTTCGCCGCCCGGCGGCCCGGTATCCGGCCAACGGCTTCGCCGTGTCCGGCCCGGCTACATGCGCCGCCAGGCACGCCCGTCGCGCTCCAGCAGCTCATCCGCCGATGCGGGGCCCGCGGTGCCCGACGGGTAGGGCTCCGGCTTCACGTGCTCGGCCCAGAAATTCTCGACCGGGTCGAGGATCTTCCAGGAGAGCTCGACCTCTTCGTGGCGGGGAAACAACGGCGGGTCGCCAATGAGCACGGCGAGCAGCAGCAGTTCGTATGCCTCGGGGCTCGACTCGGTGAACGACTGGCCGTAAGCGAAGTCCATGTTGACGTCGCGGACCTCCATGGCCGTGCCAGGCACCTTGGAGCCGAACCGTACCGTCATGCCCTCGTCCGGCTGCACCCGGATGACGATGGCGTTCTGGCCGAGTTCCTCTGTGTCGGTCTTGGCGAAAGGCAGATGCGGCGCACGCTGGAACATGAGCGCGATCTCGGTCATCCGGCGGGTCAGCCGCTTGCCGGTGCGCAGGTAGAACGGGACACCGCCCCACCGGCGGGTATCCACGTGCAGCTTGACGGCCGCGTAGGTCTCGGTGCGGGAGTCTGGCGGGATGCCGTCTTCCTCCAGGTAGCCGGACACCTCGAGGCCGCCCTGCCAGCCATAGGCGTACTGGCCGCGAGCGGTGCCCAGAGCCAGGTCATCGGGGAGCTGCACGGCGGAGAGCACCTTCTCCTTCTCCGCCCGCAGCGAATCCGCGTCGAACGAGACCGGTTCCTCCATCGCGATGAGCGCGAGCAACTGCAGCAGGTGATTCTGGATGACGTCACGTGCCGCGCCGATCCCGTCGTAATAACCGGCCCTGCCACCGACCCCGATGTCCTCGGCCATGGTGATCTGAACGTGATCCACATAGCCGCGGTTCCATATCGGCTCGAACATGGTATTCGCGAAGCGCAGCGCGAGGATGTTCTGGACGGTCTCCTTGCCCAGATAGTGGTCGATCCGGAACACGGTGTTGCTGGGAAACACGGAAGCCACGATCGCGTTCAGCTCTCGCGCGCTCTCGAGGTCGTGCCCGAACGGCTTCTCGATAACAACCCGCCGCCACGGGCGGCGGGCGTCAGGGAACGGCCCGTCGCCCGGAGACGAGAGGCCGGAGTGCTTCAGCTGCCTGACCACGTCGGCGAAGAACTTCGGCGGGATCGACAGGTAGAACGCATAGTTACCGCCGGTACCGCGCTGCGCGTCCAGTTCGGCAACCGTCTGGGCCAGCCGGGCGAAGGCCTCGTCGTCCGAGAACTCCCCGGGGACGAACCGGACCCCCTCGGACAGCTGCTGCCAGACCTCGTCCCTGAACGGCGTGCGCGCGTGTTCCTTCACAGCCTGATAGGTGAGCTGCGCGAAGTCCTCGTCCGCCCAGTCCCTGCGGGCGAATCCCACCAGGGAGAACCCCGGTGGCAGCAGGCCGCGGTTGGCCAGGTCGTAGATGGCCGGCATCAGCTTCTTGCGTGCCAGGTCACCGGTGACCCCGAAGATCACCAGGACGCAGGGTCCCGCGACCCGGGGGATCCGCCGATCCCTCGGGTCCCGCAGCGGGTTGGCGGGGACGACCGCCAGCTCGTTCATTCCATCCCTCCTGCCGTCGTTGCGCCCCCATACGTCCACCGCTCTGACATCATTCCCAGCGACCGCGGGCTGCCTGGGACCGGTCTGCCGGTGGTGCCTGTAGCGGCACCAAGCAACTGTGTCAGGCCCGCGGGCCTGTTGCGCAGATGCAGCCTGACGACCGGCCGGTCGCGGCCGCGGAGCGCGCCGAGGTCGCCGAGGGCCTGCGCGAGCTGGAGCCTGCCCAGCGAATAGGGCGCGTCTGGCACCTGGACGTCCCGCTCGATCGCGCCAGTGATCTGCAGGAACACGCCGGTCTGCGGGCCGCCCTTATGAAACTGGCCGGTCGAGTGCAGGAAGCGCGGTCCCCAGCCGAACGTCACGGGATGCGTGGTCCGCACCGCCAGCGCGGTGCGCAGCGTCGCCGCGTCGCTGTCACCAATACGGTCGAGATAGGCCATGATCGCCAGGTAGCCCCTGTCCGGCAGGGACCAGATGAGCGCGTCGAGCACCCCGGCAAGATCGGTGGCGCCGCGCAGCCGTTCAGGATCTGCGTGAACCTCCACCAGGCCGTCGACGAAGGCCGGCTGGCCGACGGGCAGCGGCCCGTCGCCCGCCGCGGCGAGCAACGCGGCGGTGCTGTCCTTCGATTCCTGGACGTTTGGCTGGTCGAATGGGTTGATGCCGATGATACGGCCGGCCAGCGCGGTGGCGTATTCCCACACCATGAACTGAGCGCCGAGCGGTCCCGCGGCAACGGTGTCTACCGGCCGCGGTGCCCGGTTGGGCGCCGCCGCGTTGTCGGCTGCGCGATCCGGTGCCGGTGATCCGAGCGCGACGAGGTGAATGTCGGGGCCGGGGGAGAAGCCGGGTGCATCGGCCGATTCGACCACCACAGGAAGGATGCCGAGTCCCTGCTTGCCCGTCGACTCGGCGAGCAACTGCTCGGCCCAGTCGCCGAAGCCGGAGATGCCGGAGTCGTGATCGGCGAGGACCGCCTTGTCGTGACCGTCCATCGCGAAGCCGCCAAGAGCAGCCCCGAGCATGAGGCCGGGGTTGTCCTCGTCGCGGCCGAGGGCCGGTATCACCGCGGCCGCCTGATCGAGCAACTCTGCCACGTCCACGCCCGCGATCGCACTCGGTGTGAGGCCGAACGCGGTGAGCGCGCTGTACCTTCCGCCCACGTTGGGGTCGGCGAGTACGACGTGGTAGCCGGCCTTGCGCGCCACCTCCTCGAGCGGCGAGCCCGGATCGGTGACGATCACGAACCGGCGCGCGACCTCCTCGGGCTTGAGCCCCAGATCCCGCAGGGCATGCTCGTAGATGCGCCGGTGGCTGTCGGTCTCTATCGTTGATCCGCTCTTGCTTGACACGATCACCAGGGTGCGATCAAGCCGGTCGCCGAGCGCGCTCGCGACCTGGTGCGGGTCGGTGGTGTCGAGAACCGTGAGCGGTGCTCCCGCCGTGCGTGTGATCACCTCTGGGGCAAGGGAGGAGCCGCCCATGCCTGCGAGCACGATGTGTTCGAGCCCGTCCTGCCTGACGCGCTCCGCCAGCTCGGCGAATTCGCCGAGCAATCCGCGCGAGATGGCGGGTGCGTCCAGCCAGCCGAGCCTCGTCGCGGCCACCGGCTCGGCCGCAGGGCCCCACAAACCGGGGTCCTTGGCCGTGAGCTTGGCGGGCACGCCGTCCTGCACGAGCTTCGCGGCCGCGCGCTTGGTGGCCTCGGTGACCGCCAGGCTGCGCGTTTCTACGCTGACGCCAGCAGCAGCGACAGCCAGCGTGCTCACTGCCTGCTCGCCTGTCCCGTGGAGCTACCGCGTGCGCGGTTCATCTCCTTCTCGATCGCGGCGAGCAATTCCGTCCACGAGGTCGAGAACTTCTCCACTCCCTCGGTCTCGAGTACCGCAGTGACGTCGTCGTATCCGATGCCAAGTTCTTCGAGATCGGCGAAGACCCTGCGAGACTCGTCGTAGCGGCCACGAATCGTGTCACCGCGAAGCCCGGCGTGGTCGGCGACGGCCTCGATGGTGGACTCGGGCATCGTGTTGACCACGCCAGGGGCGACAAGCTCGACCACATAACGCGTGTCGTCGTAGGCGGGATCCTTGGTGCTTGTCGACGCCCAGAGCGGGCGCTGCGGGTGCGCGCCAGCCGTGCGCAGCGCCTCCCACCTGGGCTCACTGAACCTCTGCTCGTAAAGCTCGTAGGCCAGCCTGGCGTTGGCGATCGCCGCCTTACCACGAAGCTGGGCCGCCTGCGGCGTCCCGATCTTGTCGAGCCTGCCATCCACCTCGCTGTCCACCCGGCTGACGAAGAACGAGGCAACCGAGGTGATCGCCGGCAGTTCGAGCCCGGCGGCCGCCGCCTTCTCCAGGCCGGCGAAGAACGCGTCGATGACCTCGCCATATCGAGTGAGCGAGAAAATCAGCGTGACGTTGACGCTGATCCCCTCGGCCAGGCACTGAGTGATGGCAGGCAGGCCTTCTGGTGTCGCGGGGATCTTGATGAACAGGTTGGGCCTGTCCACCATCCACCAGAGGGCTCGGGCCTCGGCGACCGTCCGCGCGGGCTGATCCTTGGCGATCCTCGGATCGACCTCAAGGGACACCCGGCCGTCCACGCCTGCACTCGTGCCGTAGGCGGGCCGCAGCACGTCGCAGGCCCAGCGGATGTCGTAGGTGGTAATGGCGCGCGACGCCTCCTCGACCGAGACGCCACGCAGCGCGAGGTCGCGCGTCTGGTCGTTGTACGCGCTTCCCTTGCTCAGTGCTTTTTCGAAGATCGTCGGATTGGAGGTGACCCCGGCCACATGCTTGGTGCGGACGAGTTCTGCCAGGTTTCCCGTGCGGAGGCGGTCGCGGCTGATGTCGTCCAGCCACACTGCGACACCTGCTGCGGACAGTTGCGCGAGCCTGTCGTTCGGCTGCGAAATCGTAGGAGGCACGATGTGGCTTCCTTCCTATACGGGCCGTCTCTGCTGGCCTATACGGGCCGTCTCTGCGGGTGGCCTCTAGGGGCTGTCTCTGCCGGCCGGTTGGGCGGTCCTGGCGTGCGGAGCGCCTGCGGACCCGCCCACGCGGCTTGTACGTCTGCCTTCTTCAGTCCTCGCTGACTGTTTTCCCCTGCGGGGACTGAGCATCCCGTGCGGGAACACTTGTTCCCTCCCCTGGGCTCGCCCCTTGTTCCGCTGCGCCACCTCCGTCGCTTCCCGCCGCCGTGCCTGCCGCGGTCGTGTCACCGACGGATCGCGCCTTCGCGATGCTCGAGCGGGCCGCCTCGGCCACCTTGCCGGCCGTCAACCCGAACTCCTGGTAGAGCGTCTGGTACGCGGCGGAGGCGCCGAAGTGCTCGAGGCTGACGTATTCACCCGCGTCACCTCCGATGGCATGCCACCCCTGCGACACACCCGCCTCCACGCATACCCGGGCGCGCACAGCCGGCGGAAGCACGCCCTGCTGATAAGAAGCGTCCTGCTCCGCGAACCATTCCACGCAGGGCATTGACACGACCCGGGCGCCGATTCCCTCGCGCGCCAGAATGTCACGCGCGGCAAGCGCCACCTCCACTTCGCTCCCCGTGCTTATGAGCAGCACGTCCGGCTCGCCGCGGCTGCCGCCCCGGCCTTCCCCGGCGGCATCGTGCCCGAGGTCAGGCGCGTCTGCGAGCACGTATCCGCCGCGCGCAGTGCCTTCCGCGCTCGCCAGGCCCTGACCGTCCCCGCCGTCAGAGCGGTCAAATACCGGTACTGCCTGCCGCGTCAGGCAGAGGCCCGCGGGATGCGCGCGCTCCAGAATGGTCCGCCAGGCGACCGAGGTCTCGTTGGCGTCGGCAGGGCGGACCACGTCGAGGCCTGGGATGGCGCGCAGCGCCCACAGGTGCTCGACGGGCTGGTGGGTCGGGCCGTCCTCGCCGAGCCCGATCGAGTCATGCGTCCACACATAGGTGACGGGTAGTCCCATCATCGCCGCGAGCCGCACCGCAGGCCGCATGTAGTCACTGAAGACCAGGAAGGTACCGCCATAGGGCCTCGTGCCGTCGTGCAGCGCGATGCCGTTGAGTATCGACCCCATAGCATGCTCACGGATCCCGAAATGCAGCACCCGCCCATACTTGTTGCCTGGGAACAGCTTTGTCTGATACTCGTCGGGGATGAAGGAAGGTGCGCCTTCCATCGTCGTGTCGTTGCTCTCCGCCAGGTCGGCCGAACCGCCCCACAGTTCGGGCAGTGGTGTGGCGAGCGCGTTGAGCACCTTGCCTGACGCGCGGCGGGTTGCCAGTCCCTTCTGATCCGCAGGGAACACGGGGAGGGCGTCGGCCCAGCCGTCCGGCAACCGGTGCTCGGCTATCCGCTCGAACAATTTCTTACGGTCAGGATTGCCGCGCGCCCATTCCGCGAAAGACTCGTCCCATTCGGCACGCCACTGCTTGCTGCGCTGCGCCACCTTCCTAGCGTGCGCGAGGACTTCCTCTTCGACTGGGAAGTTGACAGCCGGGTCGAAGCCAAGGATCCGCTTGGTCGCGGCAACTTCCTCCGCGCCGAGCGCGGCGCCGTGCGAACTGCCCGTGTTCTGCTTATTCGGCGCTGGCCAGCCGATGATCGTACGGAGGGAGATCAGCGACGGCTGGCTCTGATGGACCCTGGCCTCAAGGAACGCGCGGTGCAGGGCCGCGACGTCCTCGTGGTACGTGGGCGCCGCGCCGTCTCGACCGCCGTCGCCGGTGCGCAGCCAGTCAACCCCTTGCACGTGCCAACCGTAAGCCGCGTACCGGGCGCAGACATCCTCCGATTTCGCGATTTTCGTATCGTCCTCGATGGAGATGTGATTGTCGTCGTACAGCAGCGTCAGGTTGCCGAGTTTCTGGTGGCCTGCCAGGGCCGACACCTCGTGGCTGATGCCCTCCTCGATATCACCGTCGGAGGCGAACACGTAGATCTGGTGATCGAACGGGCTGAGGCCCTGCGGCGCATCCGGGTCGAAAAGCCCGCGTTCCCTGCGCGCAGCCATAGCCATGCCGACGGCGTTCCCCAGGCCCTGGCCGAGCGGGCCGGTCGTCGTCTCGATCCCTGCGGTGACGCCATGCTCTGGATGCCCCGGGGTACGGCTGCCCCACTTGCGGTAGTGCTCGATGTCTTCCAGGGTGAGGCCGTAGCCGGAAAGGTACAGCTGCAGGTAGAGCGTCAGGCTGGAGTGCCCGCAAGACAGGACGAACCGGTCCCTGCCCGGCCACGTCGGGTCTGCCGGGTCGTGCCGCAAGATGTGCTGGTAGAGCAGGTAAGCGGCGGGGGCGAGGCTCATCGCGGTGCCAGGATGGCCGGATCCAGCCTCCTCCACGGCGTCCATGGCTAGGACCCGTATCAAATCGACGGCGCGGCGGTCGGTTTCTGCCCATTGGAACGCGCGTGGCTGGTTGGTCACAGTGAGATCTCCCGTCTCGCGAAGCCGGACCGCGTCGCATGGGCGGCACACAACGGCTCTGCCGCGCGGCTCTCCCGCCTTGCGGCGCGTAGGGCGATCATTGCAATGAGCCTATCTCTGACTTCGCGCAGCAAGCAGTGCGGCCCGCGTCCAGGCGCCCGCAGCCAGGAATCCCCGGACCGTACGCAGGCATCCGCCCATCGCGGATATAGTCGGTTCGTGACGGTCGTTATGACTTGACTCTAACGGCCGTCACACTGACGATGAGCCGATGTCGTGTCCGGCTCGATGTCATGTCCGGCTCGATGTCAGTGCGCGGCTCGATGCTGGTGCGCGGCTGGACACCGGCGTGCTGCTGGGAGGTGGGTGGATGAACGCCGCAGCGCTGTTCGCGGCGGTGTTCCTTGCCTGCGCCGTGGAAGCGGTCGAAGCGGCGACGATCGTCCTCGCCGCTGGCACGGCTAGGGACTGGCGGTCGGCGACAACTGGCATGCTGACCGCGCTCGCCACCCTAGTGGTCATCGTCGCGGTGCTCGGTCCCGCACTGTCATTGGTGCCGCTGCGCAGCTTGCGTCTGGTGGTGGGCGGGCTGCTGCTCGTCTTCGGCCTGCAGTGGCTGCGCAAGTCGATCCTGCGGGCCAGCGGGCATAAGGCGCTGCACGACGAGGACGAGATTTACCGCAAGGAAGTCGCTGCCGCGTCAGCGGTTGGGAAGAGGCGATTCGGCTCTGTGCCCGACTGGTACGGTTTCACCCTTTCATTCAAGGGCGTTCTCCTCGAAGGGCTCGAGGTCGCGTTCATCGCGCTGACCTTCGGCAGCAACGCACGCGATGTCCCGCTCGCGGCCGTCGCCGCGGTGTGCGCGGTACTTGCCGTCGCCGCGGCGGGCGCCGCAGTGCGCGGCCCGCTCGCCCGTGTTCCTGAGAACGCGATGAAACTGGTCGTCGGAGTCATGCTCACCGCGTTCGGGACCTTCTGGGGTGCCGAGGGCGCCGGCGCAAACTGGCCAGGATCCGACGCGTCGCTGCTCGCCTTGGTGCCTGCGGTCGCACTGTTCGCACTCTGCCTCATCGCCTTGTTCCGCCGGATTCCCGTGAGCCGGCCCGAGGTCGGCACGTCCACCGGCGTACCCGTGGAGGCGAGCTGACCATGACCATTGACGTGGCGCGCGATCTGATGCGGCTGGCACTCGTAGCACCGCGGAACGCCTGAGATGGCACCGGCCGTGATCCGCCGCGTGCGCGCGTTCCTCGCGTTCTGGTACGACTTCGTGGTCGGTGACGACTGGCTGGTAGCTGCGGGCGTCCTCATCGCGCTGGCGCTCACTTACGCGGTAAGCCGTACCGCGGTGCCCGCCTGGTGGCTAATGCCTGCGGCGGTGGGCTTGCTGCTTCCTGTCAGCCTGCGCCGCCTGACCCGCCGCCGCTGACCTGGCGGGTTTAGGGCATGTCGCGCAGATCTTTGGCGGTGTGAATCTTTGGCGGTGCGGATCGGTGGCACGACCGCCCGCCAGCGGAGCGGCCCGAACGGCGGGCCCGCCAGCGAGCGGCCCGAACGGCGGGCCCGCCAACGGAGCGGCCGGCACGAACGGCCGCAAGAGCGGCGGGCCCACCAGCGGGGCCGCTAGGGGACGGGCATGGGGCACCCACTACAGTGTTTCGGCGAGGGCACAGCTAGTGGTCTCTAGCGCGCCAACCACACCGCAAGACGCATCCCCGAGGTTCTGCGTGACCCCACTGATCCCGGATTCAGCGTGACTCAGGTCTCTCATGCTGCCCCTGCGGCCGGCGAGGCCGTAGGCGCCGTGATCCCGCGGCGGACGTTGCGCGGCACCCTTCGCGCCTACCTCGCCCTCACCAAGCCGCGGATCATCGAACTGCTACTGATCACAACGCTGCCAGTGATGTTCCTCGCCGCACGCGGCCTCCCGCCGCTCTGGCCGGCCTTCGCTACGCTGGTCGGTGGTGCCGTCTCCGCCGGTAGCGCCAACGCGCTGAACTGCTACATCGACAGGGACATCGACCGCAAGATGCGCCGCACGCGGCGGCGGCCGCTGGCCGCTGCGCCTTCGGCTACCGCGGTGACGCCCCGGGCGGCGCTGATCTTCGGCGTGGTGCTCGCGGTGGCGTCGACCTGCTGGCTGGGTTTCGCGGTCAATTGGCTGTCCGCCGGACTAGCCCTGTTCGCCAACCTGTTCTATGTGTTCGGGTACTCGCTGCTGCTGAAGCGGCGCACCGCGCAGAACATCGTCTGGGGCGGCCTGGCCGGCTGTATGCCAGCGCTCATCGGGTGGACGGCGATTACCGGGCGTCTGTCCTGGGCACCGGTGCCCCTTTTCCTCGTGGTCTTCTTCTGGACCCCGCCGCACTTCTGGGCGCTCGCGATGCGGTTCAAGGAAGACTACGCGGCCGCCGAAGTGCCGATGCTGCCGGTCCTCGCGGGCAACCTCGCGGTGACGCGCAGCATCGTCAAGTACTCGTGGGCGATGGTCGTGGTCTCACTGCTGCTGTGGCCGGTCGCACGGACCGGGCCGCTCTATCCCGCGGCGGCCGCGATCCTTGGTGGCCTTTTCCTGACCGAGGCATACCGGCTGGCGTCCAGGGCACAGGGCGCAGCCCTGCATGGCACGGCCGTGGATAGCGCGGCGGCGATGAAGACGCTTCGTCCCATGCGGCTCTTCCACTGGTCGAACACCTATCTCGCGCTGCTGTTCCTGTCTGTCGCGGTGGACTCGCTCTTGCATTGAGCAAAGTTCGCCTAGCCGGTGCATTGAGCAAGGTTCGCCTGGCCGGCGCATGGAGAAAAATTTGGCTGGCGGTTCGCGTCGATCCCGTTTACGCTGGATACTGCCGAGAGTGACCGATCGGTCGCAATTGATCGACCCCTTACGGCAAAGCGATTACGCTGCACAGCTATGGCCTTCCCGACGCCGGTCTTCGACCCAAGAGCCGTGATCGAGGGTCGGGCACCCGGCCGGACCAGGGTCGGGCTCACGGTGGGCACTGTGATCGCCGTGGCATGTGCGCTGATCACGCTGTTGATCTTCGCGGCGGAGAGCGAACTGCGTGGGCACAGTGAATTGCCATTCCTGATCGCTGTCCCGTGCGCGTTGCTGCCAGTGCCGCTGCTTGTCGCGCTTGTCCTCCTTGCCGACCGGCTGGAACCCGAACCTCGGGTAAACCTGATCTTCGCGTTCACATGGGGAGCCGGTGTCGCCGCGCTGGTCGCTATCGTCATCAATACGCTCGGCCTCGAATACGTCACGATGCCAGCGCTGGGCAAGACCGCAGGGCAGTACGTGTCCGCGACCTTCGGCGCGCCGCCGGTCGAGGAAACCCTCAAGGGACTCGTCCTGATCCTGCTGCTCCGGCTGCGCAGGCAGGAGCTCGACGGCCCAAGCGACGGCATCATCTATGCGGCCATGGTCGGACTTGGCTTCGCGATGATGGAGAACATCAGCTACTACATCGACGCCTTGCTGAAGCCGGAAATCGGCGGCGCGAAGCTGCTAGGCATCACCTTCGTCCTGCGCGGCGTGCTTTCACCGTTCGCCCATCCCATCTTCACGTCGATGACGGGAATTGGAGTCGCGTACGCCGCGTCGCACCGGCGCGGCGGGTGGGCGATACCGTTGGGCTTGTTCGCCGCGATGCTGCTGCACGGCACGTGGAATGGCCTGTCCGAGCTCGGCCTGCCCGGCTTGGGCGTCGCCTACTTGATCTTGTTCTGCGTCTTTGCCGGGCTGATCGTTGTCCTCGTGTACGACAGGCGCCGTATCGTGTCGCTGATCAGGCGATGCCTGCCCGGGTATGTGCCCACCGGGTTGGTCACACCACAGGACATCCAGATGCTGAGCACGTTGCGGGACCGCAGGATGGCCCGCAACTGGGCGCGGGCGAACGGCGGCCGCTCGGCCGCCGCGGCCATGGCCGACTACCAGCTGGCCGCTACTGAACTTGCCATGCTGCACCAGCGGGCCGAGCGGGGCGTCATCTCCCCGGCTGAGTTCTCGGCACGGCAGCAGGCACTGCTCGGGCTGATGCAGGCCGCACGCCTGGCGTTCCTGAGCAGCAGGCCAGCGCCGCCGGCCCCGCCGTGGGCGGCGCACGGCCCATCCGGGTTCATCCGGCGGGAGGCATACCCCGCGCCGGTGCCACCTCCCGGCTTTCCTGCGTCCGGGCCAACGCCGTGGTATCAGCAGGCACCGCCGCCTGGCCGGCCGTAGAGTGTTCTGCCGTGGTGGTGGGTGCGTGCTGTGCCGTGGCGGCCGCTGCGTGCTCTGCCGTGGTGAGTGCGCGCTCTGCCGTGGCGGCCGGTGCGTGCTGTGCCGTGGCGGCTGCTGCGTGCTCTGCCGTGGCGGCTGGGGCGATGCTGCCACGGTCGCGCAGCGAGAAGAAAAGCAGCAGGGCAGTGATCCAGATGAGCACCGCGCCGAGCACGTGCATCCCGACGAGCAGCGGCGGCAGGCCAGTGAAGTACTGGATGTAGCCAAGCGCGCCCTGTGCTGCCAATAGCCCGAGCAGCACCCAGCCAAGCCGGATCGACCTTGGCATCGCATCCGTCAGCTTCAGCCCGACGGCGAGCGTGAGCGCCAGGCCACCGAACAGCCAGCCGATATCGGCGTGCAGTTGGGTAACCGCCTGGAGCGGCAGGTGGTAGCGGGGAGCGGCGGCATTGCCCGCGAGCGGGCCCGTACCTGTGACGACAGTTCCGGCGGCCAGCATCAGGCCGGCGATCACGAGCACCATGGCGCTGAGTACCCGCAGGTCGGCCCGTGCGAGCGGGCGGGGCGGCGTCACGTCCTCGCCGCAACGCACATAAAGCACCACCGCCACGGCCACGATTGCCATCGACACGAGAAAGTGCACGGAGACCATGGCAGGGTTGAGGGCGGTGAGCACGGTTATGCCGCCGAGCACCGCCTGCAGGACGACGCTGGCAGGTTGCGCCGCCGCGAGCCACACGAGGTCGGTCCGGCGTACCGGGCGCCCGTCCCGACCAGGAAGCCGCAGTCGCCATGCGGCGATGAAGACGGCGACCGCGACGGCCATCACCACGAATGTGAGCAGCCGGTTGCCGAACTCGATCCAGGTGTTCACGATCGTCTGCCCGGGCGTGTGGGTCGCGACCAGGCTTTTCGTCGTGCAGTCGGGCCAGTCGGGGCAGCCGAGCCCGGATTTGCTCAGCCTGACGGCCGCGCCGGTGACGATGATCCCCGCATTCACGACGACTCCGGCGA
The DNA here is from genome assembly GCA_963826515.1 of uncultured Actinomycetota bacterium. Classification (GTDB taxonomy): domain Bacteria; phylum Actinomycetota; class Actinomycetes; order Streptosporangiales; family Streptosporangiaceae; genus DATFVJ01. The sequence continues at coordinate 868,623 of CAWGXI010000012.1, read as the reverse complement.
GCGCGAGAGCGCGCATGGATCGCTGGGTCGGCCGCCAGAAGAACGCGGTCAGCCGTGCCGCCGCGCTTGTCCGTGCGGGCGATCCGCCGCTGCCGCCTGCGGCACTGGCGTCTCCTGACGGGCTGACATTGGTGGCCACGTGCTCATCGTAGGAGTACGCGCGTGAGCGCGGACTACCCGCCTCAGATCCGTGCCTGCGCGGCGTCAAGCCTCCAGCCTGCCCACTGACGCACCGCGGGTGGCGCCGATGCAGGCCACCATGACGCAGCCGATAGCGATCCACTCGATAGCGGTGAGTACCTGGCCGAGCAGAGCCAGCCCGACGAGGGCCGCGACCGCGGGCTCAAGGCTCATCAGGATGCCGAACACCCGGGGCGGCATGCGGCGCAGCGCCTCGAGCTCGAGCGAGTAAGGGATGACCGAGGAAAGCAGCCCGATGCCCACACCGATCGCCAGGATCCCCGGCCGGAAAAGTTCGGTGCCTCCAGCGGCGAGGCCCACCGGTGTGATCGCGATGGCGGCGACAACCATCGCAACGGTGAGTCCGGCCGAGCCCTTGAACCGCCGTCCAGTCGCGGTACTCAGCAGAATGTACGCCGCCCAGCATGCCGCCGCGACGAGCGCGAAGGCGACCCCGGCCGCGGTAACGTGCCCGCCACCACGGGTGAGCAGCACCACCCCGCCACCGGCAAGCGCGACCCAGCCAAGATCGACGAGGCGGCGCGACGCGGCAACCGCGATCCCCAACGGCCCGAGGAACTCGATGGTCACGGCCACCCCGAGTGGTATGCGCGCGAAGGACTGATAGATCGCGAAGTTCATGGTCGCGAGTGTCAGCCCGAACACCGCGGCCACGCCGAGTGAGTGCCACGCGATCCCTGGTCTGGCCTGGCCGGCAAGGCCTCCCGCCTTGGCCCTCAGCCCGCGCCATGGCCGGGGCCTGGTGGTCCCCGCCGTGCCCGCGGTGCCCATGGTGCTGCCCACGAATGCCACGACCATGACGACCGCGGAAGACCACAGCCGGAGCAGCGTCACGCCCGCCGGCGGAATCACCGTGAAAAGATCCTTCGCCAGGCCCGCCCCGACCTGCACGGAGACGATGCCGGTCAGGATCAATGCGGGAGGCGGCAGGGCGCCGAGGATTGCGCTGGGCGTGAAGCGGGTCCAGCGGGCCCGATCGGCCTGCCTGGGCCGCGCCTCGTTTGTGAGCGCAGCCCGCCACGGTGCCCGTGACCGCAGCGCCGTTGACCGCACCATTAGCTGCTGCGTCGCAATGGCCGGTCAGTCCCACCGGAAGGTACGCGCGGCGAGTGCCACCCCTGCGATCGCCCAGACCGCGAGGATGGCCAGGTCGCGCCAGGGCAGCCCGGTTCCGTGCTGCAGCACGGCGCGCAGCCCGCCGGAGAGCGCCGAGATGGGCAGCAGTTCGAGTGCACCGCGCATTCCGGCAGGGAATTTCGACAGCGGGAACATCACCCCGCCGAGGCCGAGCAGCATCAGATAGACGAGGTTGGCGGCGGCGAGGGTCGCCTCGGCCCGCAGCGTCCCCGCCATTAGCAGGCCGAGGCCGCTGAACGCCGCGGTCCCCGCTAGCACGAGCAACGGCACGGCCGCAACCGCGCCCCATCCACCGTGCGGCTGCCAGCCGAGCCCGAACGCAACCGCGGTGATCACCACGAGTTGCAGCACCTCGATGGCGAGCATGGTGACCGTGCGGGCGGCGACGAGCCCGCCGCGTGACAGCGGCGTGGCACCAAGCCGCTTCAGCACGCCGTACCTTCGCTCGAATCCGGTGGCGATCGCCTGGCTGGCGAACGCGGTGGACATGATGGCGAGCGCGACGATCCCCGGAGTGAGGAAATCCACCCGGCTGCCCTTGCCGAGGTTCAGCACGGACGCCTCGCTGAAGCCAAACAGCAGCAATACCGGGATGATCAATGTGAGCAGCAGCTGCTCGCCGTTGCGCAGCAGGCCGCGTGCGTCGAACAGGGCCTGCGTCACCACCATGCGGCGCAGTGGCGCGGCCCCTGGCGCCGGAGAAAGATCATTATCCCTAACGGCTGCCGCCTGCCGCGCCGCTTGCGGCGCAGCGGGGGGCTCCGGGGGGCCGCCCCCCCGGGCTGGCACAGCCCTAACGGCTGCCGCCTGCCGCGCCGCTTGCGGCGCAGCGGGGGGCTCCGGGGGGCCGCCCCCCCGGGCTGGCACAGCCCTAGCGGCTGCCGCCTGCCGCGCCGCTTGCGGCGCAGCGGGGGGCTCCGGGGAGTCGCCCTCCCGGGCTGGCACAGCCCTAGCGGCTGCCGCCTGCCGCGCCGCTTGCTGCGCAGCGGGGGGCTCCGGGGGGTCGCCCTCCCGGGCTGGCACAGCCCTAGCGGCTGCCGCCTGCCGCGCCGCTTGCTGCGCAGCGGGGGGCTCCGGGGGGTCGCCCTCCCGGGCTGGCACAGCCCTAGCGGCTGCCGCCTGCCGCGCCGCTTGCGGCGCAGCGGGGGGCCCGGAGGGCCCGGGGGGCCCGGGGGGCCCGGAGGGCCCCGTCCATCGGGGTCCTGGGCTGCCGCCGGGGGAGACGCTGGGTCCCCCAGGGCTTGCAGAGCTGGCCACGCGGGTCGCCGCCATCCCGGAATCCGCGGGTGTGCCCGGCAGCGGTTCGGCGCCTGCTGGCGCGGCAGCGGCGGGTGTGCCCGGCAGCGGTTCGGCGCCGGCTGCCGCGGGGCCGCGCGTCGGCTTGCTCATGGGCGTAGCTCCCGCCCGGTCAGTTCGAGGAACACGTCCTCGAGCGTGCGGCTCGCGAGCCGCAGGTCGTCGGTCCGCACCTGTTGCGCGGCGCACCACGCGGCGACGGCTGCGAGCAATTCTGGCGAACCCGCGGAACTGTCGCCTGCGTCGATCAGATAGTTGCCCGCCGGTGACTCGCTCGCCGCGGCACCCGCGGGCAGGGCGGTGCGCAGGCGACTGAGATCGAGGCCGGGCGATGCGCGCAGCCGGAGTTGCTGGCGGCCGCCGGTGAGCGAGGCCGGGGTGCCCGCCGCGACCAGGCGCCCGTGGTCGATGATCGCGACACGGTCCGCCAGCCGTTCTGCTTCATCCATCAAATGTGTGGTGAGCACGACGCTCACCCCTACGCTGCGAAGCTCAGCGATGAGGTCCCATGTCGCGTGCCGGGCCTGCGGGTCCAGGCCTGCGGTCGGCTCGTCGAGGAACAGCAGTTCGGGACGGCCGACGATGGCGGCGGCAAGTGAGAGCCGCTGTTGCTGCCCCCCTGACAGCCTTCGCACCGGCGTGCGCATCGCGGCGGCGAGGCCGAGCCTGTCGAGCAGGGCCGCGGGATCGGCGGGACGGGCGTGGAAGCTCGCCAGCAGGCGCAGGTACTCCCCGGGTCGCGCGGCAGGAGGAATCCCGCCCGACTGGGGCATAACGCCCACCTGCGGCCGCAGCGCACGGGCATCACGAACCGGATCAAGGCCGAGCACGCGCACCTTGCCCGCGTCGGGCCGCCTGTAGCCCTCGCAGATCTCAACCGTGGTGGTCTTTCCTGCGCCGTTCGGGCCGAGCAACGCGGTCACCTCGCGCCGTGGGGCGGCGAACGTGAGGCTATCGACCGCAGCCACCGGACCGTAACGCTTGACCAGTCCGGTGATCTCGACAGCGGAGACACTCACGCAGGCGAGTCTAGAGACGTACCCGTGGTGCCAATGCCGCGGGCTCCACCGCGGGGGTGCCGCGATCATCTTTGCTCGTGGGCCACATCGGTTTGGCCAAAAATGATCTTGAGGGAGCGCCTGAGGCACGTAACGGAGGCCTGAGCTAGGTAAAGAGGCCTGAGGTACGTGCTGGCAGCCGCGGTGTGTGGCGTTCGCACTACTCGACGGTGACGCTCTTGGCCAGGTTGCGCGGCTTGTCGATGTCCCTGCCCAGCTTGACGGCGAGGTGGTAGGCGAAGAGCTGCAGCGGAATGGTGAGCAGGATCGGGTTCAGCTCCGGCTCGTTGCGCGGTACCCGGATTACGGCGTCGGCGAGATCGTCAGGAAGGTCCGCGTTCGTGACCACGATGACGGGGCCGCCGCGGGCCTTCACCTCTTCGATCGTGCCGATGTGCTTGGCAAGCAGTTCGTCGCCCGGCACAACCGCGACCGTCGGCATGCTCGCGTCGATCAGTGCGAGCGGGCCGTGCTTCAGCTCGGACGCCTGATAGGCCTCGGCGTGCACGTAGGAGATCTCCTTCAGCTTCTGCGCGCCTTCGCGCGCCACCGGCCAGCCGCGGACCCTGCCGACGAAGAACATGTGCTGCGCGTCCGCGTACCTGCGCGCGATGTCGGCGATCGCTTCTTCCTCCGCGAGTACCCGCTCGATCTGCTCAGGCAGGAGGCGCAGCCCGGCCACGATCCGCCGGCCGTCGGCCACAGAAAGATCGCGTACGCGCCCGAACAGCAGGCCGAGCATCGCGAATACCACGGCCATGTTCGTGAACGCCTTGGTGGAGGCGACCGCTACCTCGGGTCCGGCGTGCAGGAATATGCCGTTGCCGCATTCGCGCCCGATCGCGCTGCCGACCACGTTCACGGCGCCGAGCATCCTGCCGCCCTTGCGCTTGAGCTCCTGAACCGCAGCTAGCGTGTCGAGCGTCTCACCGGACTGGCTGACCGCGACGAAGAGCGTGTGCGGGTCCACCGCCGGATTGCGGTAGCGAAACTCAGAGGCCGGTTCGGCGTCGGCGGGGATCCGGGCAAGCTCCTCCATGAAGGCAGCGCCCATCTGGCCCGCGTAATACGCCGAGCCGCAGCCGAGGAAGGTGACCCGCCTGATCGTGTGGACGTCACGTGCGGTGATCTCAATCCCGCCGAGCCGTGCGGTGGCGAACCGATCGTCCAGCCGGCCGAGGAGTGCGCGCCGGACCGCATCCGGCTGCTCGTGCATCTCCTTGCGCATGTAGTCGGGAAAGCCGCCGAGGTCGAAGTCGTCGGTTGTCAGCTCAACGGTGGTCGGGACCTTGTCAGTCGGGCGGGCCTCAAGGGTGCTGGTGTGGAACTCGTGCGCCCGCACGGTGGCGAGCTCACCGTCGTCGAGGTAGACGACACGCTGCGTGTGGCGTACCAGCGCGGCCACGTCGGAGGCGACGAACATCTCGCCCTCGCCGACGCCGAGCACGATCGGGCTGCCGTTGCGTGCTACCACAAGCTCGTCCGGCCTGCGGGCGTCGAGGACCACCAGGCCATAGGCGCCCTCAACCCGCCGCAGTGCCGTACGGACGGCGTCCTCGAGTGAGACGGCGCCATCTGCGACGGCGGCCCCGATCAGGTGAGCCAGAGCCTCGGTGTCCGTGTCGGAGACGAGTTTGGTGCCACCGGCGGCGAGCTCCTTGCGCAGCCGTTCCGCGTTCTCGATGATCCCGTTGTGCACGACAGCGACACGGCCGCTGGCGTCCACGTGCGGGTGGGCGTTGACGTCGCTCGGCTCTCCGTGTGTTGCCCATCTTGTGTGCCCGATCCCCACGGTCGCCTGGCTGGGAGTGCCGACCAGTTCACGCAGGCCTGACACGCGCACCGCGGCCTTGGTCACCTTAAGCCGGCCGCGATTGACCACGGCGATTCCGGCCGAGTCGTAGCCGCGATATTCAAGCCGGTGCAGGCCCTCGAGCAGAATCGGAGTTGCCTGGCGCTGACCGATATAGCCGACGATCCCGCACATCGCGTGCGCTCCCCTCTGTCTGGCACAGTCCTGTCTGGCACACGTCCTGTCTGGCACCGTCCTGTCTGGCACCGTCCTGTCTGGCACCGTCCTGTCCGGCACCGTCCTGTCCGGCACCGTCCTGTCCGGCACCGTCCTGTCCGGCACCGTCCTGTCCGGCACCGTCCTGTCCGGCACCGTCCTGTCTGGCGCCGTGTGCCTGTCACGGTCAGCCGTACACGATCCGGCGTAGCTGGCGCTGCGACAACCCGGGCGCGGCTACCGGCCGCCGCCCAAGCTCGTTCGCGATCAGGGGCCAGATCTGTGGGTTCTTGTATTGGCGACGGTGAAGTTCACTGTGCCTGCGGCGGACGAACTCCGCTGCGGTCTCATCGAAGTAGGCGATAACGTCAGCGATGACCCGCTCGGCGGTGCCCGGCGCCAGCCCCGTGGTCACGCAAACGTGACGCACAAGATCCTGTGGCGCCGGATGTGTCACAACAGTGGACACTGTCAATTGGAATAGCCCTTAGTCAAGTTTCCTGCCCGGAAGCGGGCAGAAAACGCGAGCGTAGCGCCGTTTTGTGCCCGTTTAGGCGCGTGACGCGCGCTGACAGGTTCATTCCGTAGTAGACGCCCACGCCCCGTTGGACCCGGCCGGCCCGGCAATCCCGGCCATTCCGGCAATCCCTGCAGTCCCAAGGATACCTCTGACACCCCCAGTGCCGGGGGTCCCGGCGATCTCTTCAGCCGCAGTCGTCGGGTGGGCAGCCTGCTGCCCCGTCGGCACCACAGCCGCGGCAGGAGCAATATCCGCGGCCGACCGCGGTGCCGCCTCAAATCACCAGTGGTCCCGGTGATCGCTTCAGTCGCCACATCACCACACGCCACCGGCGCACGGCCAGGCATCACCTCTCGCTATGGCAATGCCTACCCTGGGCGCAGTCCGAATTTGGCAAGGTTTATCTTGTCCAATGAGAGTCTTTGCGCATCGCACCACGCCGCAGGCGTTGCGCGCAGGGATGGATTTACGCCACACTGATGTTGTGAAATACGTGAGGCAGACTGATGCGACCACCACAGCAGCGAGCGACGACGCTCGCGGCCAGGTGTCAGCTGCCGTCGTCCAGGCTCGTACGGTGCAGGCTTACGCGGCTGCGGCTCATGCGGGAAATGAGCGTGGCACGAGGGCGCGGGTTGCTCGGCTGATCCTCGAAAACGGCCCGATCACAGCGTTCGCGCTCAGCAGCAGGCTCGGGCTCACGCCTGCGGCGATCCGCCGGCACCTCGATGCGCTGCTCGCGGACGAGATGATCGAGACGCGAAAGGCACGGACCTACGGCAGCCGCGGCAGGGGGCGCCCGGCGAAGCTGTTCGCTATCACAGATGCGGGTAGGAGCGCGTTCGAGCATGCATACGACGACCTGGCAAGCAGCGCACTCCGGTTTCTCATGCGCTCTAGCGGGCCCGAGGCCGTCGCCGAGTTCGCGCGCGAGCAGATCGCCGATCTCGAGTGGCGATACCGGCCCGCGGTAGAGGCAGCGCCCGCCGGCGAGCGTGTACACGCGCTCGCGGAGGCACTCACGGCAGACGGGTACGCGGCATCGGCCGATGTCGCCCCGGCCGGCGGTGGCCAGCAGCTTTGCCAGCACCACTGCCCCGTCGCGCATGTGGCTGCCGAGTTCCCGCAGCTGTGCGAGGCGGAGACTGAGGCATTTGGCCGATTGCTCAGCACGCCGGTGCAGCGGCTCGCGACCATCGCGCACGGCGATGGCATCTGCACGACGCACGTAACCGACTTGTCAACGGTGCGCCCGCACGCGGGCACATCGCTAAAAGAGAACCCTGGGTTGCAGGAAAGCACCGGGTTGCAGGAAAGCACTGGGTCGCCCATCACGAAGTCAAAGTCCGGAGGGCTCTATTCATGACCACAACCACGCGCCCCGAGCTCGAGGGGCTTGACCGATACAAGTTTGGCTGGGCTGACACGGACGTGGCAGGCGCCGCGGCACGGCGTGGCCTGTCCGAGCAGGTCGTCAAGGGAATCTCGGCCAAGAAGAACGAACCGGCCTGGGTGCTCGACATGCGCCTCAAGGGACTGCGGCTGTTCGGCAAGAAGCCGCTGCCCGCCTGGGGCGCCGATCTCAGCGAGATCGACTTCGACAACATCAAGTACTTCGTCCGCTCGACCGAGAAGCAGGCCGCGACCTGGGACGAGCTGCCGGCGGACATCAAGAACACGTACGACAAGCTGGGCATCCCCGAGGCGGAAAAGCAGCGCCTTATCGCAGGAGTGGCGGCGCAGTACGAAAGCGAGGTCGTGTATCACAAGATCCGCGAGGACCTGGCGGAGAAGGGTGTCATCTTCCTCGACACCGATACTGCGCTGAGAGAGCATCCCGAACTGATCCAGGAGTATTTCGGCACGGTGATCCCGCCCGGCGACAACAAGTTCGCGGCACTCAACACGGCGGTCTGGTCCGGTGGATCGTTTATCTACGTGCCGAAGGGCGTGCAGGTGGAGATACCACTGCAGGCCTACTTCCGGATCAACACCGAGAACATGGGCCAGTTCGAGCGGACGCTGATCATCGTCGACGAGGGCGCCTACGTCCACTACGTCGAGGGCTGCACCGCGCCGATCTACAAGTCGGACTCGCTGCACTCGGCGGTCGTCGAGATCATCGTGAAGAAGGACGCCCGCTGCCGGTATACCACGATCCAGAACTGGTCCAACAACGTCTACAACCTCGTCACCAAGCGGGCGGTGGCCTACCAGGGCGCGACGATGGAGTGGATCGACGGCAACATCGGCTCCAAGGTCACGATGAAGTACCCCGCCGTGTACCTGATGGGTGAGCACGCCAAGGGCGAGACACTGTCCGTGGCGTTCGCCGGGGAGGGCCAGCATCAGGATGCAGGCGCGAAGATGGTGCACTGCGCTCCCCATACCTCGTCCTCGATCGTGTCCAAGTCGGTGGCCCGCGGCGGCGGGCGTACCTCCTACCGCGGCCTTGTCCAGGTGCAGGAGGGTGCGAGCCATTCCAAGTCCACGGTGAAATGCGACGCGCTCCTCATCGACGCGGTCAGCAGGTCAGACACGTACCCCTACGTGGATGTTCGCGAGGACGACGTGGAGATGGGCCATGAGGCCTCGGTCTCCAAGGTCTCCGCCGAGCAGCTCTTCTACCTGATGAGCCGCGGCATGACCGAGGACGAGGCGATGGCGACCATCGTCCGTGGCTTCGTCGAGCCGATCGCGCGCGAGCTGCCGATGGAATACGCGCTGGAACTCAACCGGCTGATCGAGCTCCAGATGGAGGGGGCAGTCGGCTAATGGCAGGAATTCAAGGGGCCGTGGAGACGGCGGCCCCTCTGTCCAGGCTGCATGGGCGTGAGTCCTACGATGTGGCCGACTTCCCTGTGCCGAACGGCCGGGAGGAGGAGTGGCGATTCACCCCGCTACGACGGCTGCACGGCCTGCACACGGGAGGCGGCGCAGCGTCTTCGGTGGGGCCGTCTTCGGTGGGGCCGTCTTTGGTGGGGCCGTCTTCCACCGCGGTGTCTAGCCTTGGCGCATCACCGCCTGGCAAGGTCATCGTGGAACCGAATGCCGCACCTGAGGTGCGGGTGGAAGTGGCGGGCCGCGGCGACCCGAGGATCGGCCGCGCGTTCGTGCCTCCAGACCGGGTGAGCGCACGCGCGTATAACTCGTTTTCCCAGGCCACCATCCTTACCGTGCCCAAGGACACCGTGACATCGCGGCCCACGGTGCTGTCCGTTCGGGGCGAGCGATCGGGCGCGCAGGCTGACACTGCCGCATTCGGCCACCTCCTGGTCGAGGTGGAGCCGTTCGCCGAGGCAGTGCTTGTGCTCGACCACTCGGGCAGCGCGATTTACGCGGACAATGTGGAGTTCGTCGTGCGCGAAGGCGGCTCGCTGTCGGTCGTCAGCGTGCAGGGCTGGGCGGGCGATTCTGTGCACCTCTCGCACCACCACGCGCAGCTTGGCAAGGATGCCCGCATCAAGCACACTGCCGTAACGCTCGGCGGCAACGTGGTCAGGTTGGCTCCCACGGTCCGGTACACGGGCCCGGGCGGCGACGCCGAACTGCTTGGTCTGTACTTCACCGATGAGGGTCAGCACCTCGAGCACCGGCTGTTCGTCGATCATGCAGTTAGGGACTGCAGGAGCAGGGTGGAGTACAAGGGGGCGCTCCAGGGTGAAGGCGCGCACGCGGTGTGGATTGGCGACGTGATCATCAGGCCCGCGGCTACAGGCACCGACACGTACGAGTACAACCGCAACCTGGTGCTAACCGACGGCACCCGGGTGGACTCTGTCCCGAACCTGGAGATCCTGACCGGCGAGGTTGCCGGGGCGGGGCACGCGAGCGCCAGCGGCCGGCTGGAGGACTACCATCTCTTTTACCTCATGGCACGCGGGATCCCTTACGAGGAGGCGCGCCGCCTGGTAATCAGGGGTTTCTTCGGCCAGCTCATTGACCGGATCGACATCCCGAGCCTGCGCACCAGGGTAGCGGCCGCAGTCGAGGCCGAACTTGTCCGCTCCGTTGACGGGAAATGGGCCGATCCGAAGCAGTTGACCGACGAGATATCGCAGGCCGCGGACGCGCAGCGGTCGCTGGAGCCGGGCAGCTCGCCGGAGATACAGCGCTCGCATGACATTCAGGCGGCCCCGGCGACGCAGTACCGTCCTGAAGGGCGGCGATCATGACCGAGCTTTCCACGTTCGTACGCGCGTGCGCCGTGTCGGACCTGCCAGACGAAGGTGCGATCGGGGTTGACCTGAACGGCACGCCCATCGCTGTCGTCCGCGCGGAAGGCGAGGTCTACGCGCTGCGCGACGTGTGCTCGCATGCGGAGGTGGCGCTCTCGGAGGGCGAGGTTTACGACCACACGATCGAGTGCTGGCTGCACGGATCCTGTTTCGATCTGCGCACAGGTAACCCGACCGGGCCACCGGCGACCACGCCGGTACCCACGTATCCAGTGAAGATCGAAGACAAGGACGTGCTCGTGTCGCTTGGCTCTGAGATGTCCGGAAACTGAGAAAGAGAAAGCGGAGACATAGCGAACAATGTCCAATCTTGAGATTCATGACCTGCACGTGCGCGTCTCGGATGCGGGCGGCCCCAAGCAGGAGATCCTTAAGGGCGTCGACCTGACTGTCGCGGCAGGGGAGACCCACGCGGTCATGGGCCCGAACGGCTCAGGTAAGTCCACGCTCGCGTACGCCATTGCCGGCCATCCCAAGTACGAGGTAACTCGGGGAACCGTCACCTTGGATGGTGAGGATGTGCTGGCCATGAGCGTGGACCAGCGAGCAAGGGCCGGCCTGTTCCTCGCTATGCAATATCCGGTCGAGGTTCCTGGCGTATCGGTGTCTAACTTCCTGCGGACCGCGATCACCGCCGTGCGCGGGCAACCGCCGAAGCTGCGTGACTTCATGAAGGAGATGCGTGCGGCGATGTCCGGCCTCGCCATCGATCCGGCCTTCGCCGAGCGGAACCTCAATGAGGGCTTCTCGGGCGGCGAGAAGAAGCGACACGAGATTCTCCAGCTCGAACTGCTGCAGCCAAAGATCGCCGTGCTTGACGAGACTGACTCCGGGCTGGACGTCGACGCACTCAGGATCGTTTCCGCGGGCATCAACCGGTTCCGTGCTCAGGAGGGTCCGGCGCGCCCTGGAATACTGCTGATCACCCACTACAACCGGATACTGCGTTATGTGACGCCGGACTTCGTGCATGTATTCATCGATGGGAGGATCGTCGAGGAAGGCGGCCCCGAACTCGCTGAGGTGCTCGAGGCCGACGGGTACGAGCGCTTCGTGAAGGCAGGCGCACCGTCATGACCATGACACCGCACGCGACGGCGGACGAGGCCGCAGCTTCGGCCGGCCCGGTCTTCGACGTGGACAAGGTCCGCGCCGATTTCCCGATCCTGTCAAGGACCGTGCGGGGCGGCAGGCCATTGGTGTATCTCGACTCGGGAGCCACCTCACAGAAGCCGCGGCAGGTGCTCGACGCTGAGCGTGAGTTCTACGAATGCCACAACGCCGCCGTGCACCGCGGCGCCCACCTGCTCGCCGAGGAGGCCACCGACGCGTACGAGAGCGCCAGAGCCACTGTGGCCTCCTTCATCGGCGCACAGCCGGGCGAGGTCGTGTTCACCAAGAACGCGACCGAGGCGATCAACCTGGTCGCTTATGCGATGAGCAACGCGGCGGCGCTGCCCGCCGCCGACCCGGCGGCGGCGCGTTTCGCCGTCGGCCCCGGCGACGAGGTCCTGGTCACGGAGCTTGAGCACCACGCGAACCTGGTGCCCTGGCAGCAGCTGTGCCAGCGCACCGGCGCCACCCTGCGCTGGTTCGGCCTTACCGAGGATGGCCGCCTCGACCTCGACGCACTCGACACGCTGATCTGCGAGCACACGAAAATCGTCGCGCTCAGTCACCAATCGAACGTGCTCGGCACGATACCGCCCGTGACGGAGATTGCCCGCCGCGCCCATAGAGCTGGTGCACTTGTTCTTGCCGACGCCGCCCAGTCCGTGCCGCACCAGCCGGTGGACGTATCCACGCTCGGCGTGGACTTCCTCGCCTTCTCCGGTCACAAGATGCTCGGTCCCTCCGGCATCGGCGTGCTGTGGGGCCGGCGCGAGTTGCTCGAAGTGATGCCGCCGTTCATCACGGGCGGATCGATGATCGAAGTCGTCCGGCTGGAAGCCTCGACCTTCCTCCCGCCGCCGCAGCGGTTCGAGGCAGGCGTGCCGATGGCCCCACAGGCAGTCGGGCTCGCAGCGGCCTGCGACTATCTGACCGATCTCGGCATGGCAAATGTGGCCGCATACGAGGAGATGCTGACGACGCAGGCGCTTGCGGTACTTGGCGAGATCCCTGGTGTAAGGATCCTCGGCCCGCGCGGCAGCGGGGATCGCGGTAGTGCGGTCGCTTTCACCGTGGCGGGAATACACCCGCACGACGTTGGCCAGGTGCTTGACGAGCTAGGCATCGCGGTGCGGACAGGGCACCACTGCGCGTGGCCGCTGCACCGCAGGTACCAGGTGCAGGCGACCACGCGTGCCACCTTCTACGTCTACAACACATCGGCCGAGGTACAAGCGCTTGCCGACGGAGTGCGGTACGCGCAGCAGTTCTTCGGAACAGTGTGAGTCGTCGTGAACGTTGAGTTCGGCAGGTGTGCCACAAACAGGGCGCCAGGCACAATCGGGCCAGGCAGCTATGGCCGCGTCAGAGGGTTTCCCAAGCAGCGCAATGATATCAAGAGCTAGAGCGGCGTAATGCTTCAGTCGATTTACCAGGAGATCATCCTGGACCACTACCGCCACCCGCACCACAGGGGGCTGCGGGAGCCTTACGACGCCGAGGTGCATCACATCAATCCGACCTGCGGTGACGAGGTGACCCTCCGCGTCAGGCTCAGCCGCGCCAAGGACGGTCCCGCAGGCGATACGGCGAACGACGCGGACGGCGTGGACGACGTGGCGGACGACGCCGCAGAAAGCGCCGCGAACAGCCCAGCAGACGGAGACGTTCGGGTGAGCGACGTGTCGTACGACGCGCTCGGCTGTTCAATCAGCCAGGCGAGCGCTTCTGTCATGACGGATCTCGTGATCGGGAAAACCGTCGACGAGGCGCTCGCGGTGGGCGACGCGTTCCTCGCGCTCATGCAGGCGCGGGGAGACGTGGCGCCGGACGAGGACACGCTGGAGGACGCGGTCGCCTTCGCGGGCGTGGCCAAGTACCCGGCCCGGGTTAAATGCGCCCTGCTTGGCTGGATGGCTTGGAAGGACGCGACGATCCGGGCGCTCAACGGGAAGGCAGGACGTGCATCATGACGGAGAACGCGATAAGTGAGCAGACGGCCGGGCAGGTTGCCAGCCAGGACGCCGAGGCCGCCGCAGAGCTGGCCATTCCGCTGGCTGGCGAGCAGCTTTCCCCCGAGGCCGACGAGGTTCTTGAGGCGCTGCGTGACGTGGTGGACCCCGAGCTTGGTATCAACGTGGTCGACCTTGGCCTCGTCTATGGCGTTGATCTGGCCGACGACGGCGTAGCCACCATCGACATGACACTCACCAGCGCGGCCTGCCCGCTCACGGACGTGATCGAGGATCAGGCCGCCGAGGCACTTGATGGCCTGGTGCAAGGATTCCACATCAACTGGGTCTGGCTGCCGCCGTGGGGACCGGACAAGATCACCGAGGATGGCCGGGAGCAACTCCGCGCGCTCGGCTTCAACGTCTGACGGCCAGCTGCGCCCACGCCCGGCTTACAGGCACGTACATCGGCCTGCTTGGGTCGAACCCCTCCGGCAAGGGTCCAGTGTCGCATGCGCCATGACCTGACCATGATCCGAAACCATGTTTACCTGCCTGCAAATAGCGCAGGCAGGTAAACACGAAAACAGATCATGAGCTGACGGGCGCGGGGATTCACCCAGCCGGGCAGGCTTAGGCACGTAGGTAGAACGGTTGGGCGTTTGCTGCCGTCCACTGCTCCAGCGGCCCGGGCTCAAACTCGCCAGGAAACATGACGTCGACTGCGAACCGCGGCCCAGTGACGTCCACCGCGTGCTGCACCACGTCCGCCACGGCCCCTTGTGCGGAGCCGTCCTGCGGGTTGTCCAGCGTCACGCAGATAACGAGCCCCTGCCCTTCTTCTGTGGTCAGCCAGGCACTGGTGGCCGACTTGGCGGCCTGCACGGTGCGCAGGCTCGCTGCGACCGTGCTGAGGAGCCTGCTCGGCTGCTCAGGCGGAGGACCGACGCGGACCTTGCTGCCGCCGATGACGGCATGTGTACTCGCGAGAAAGGCGACGTCATCGGGGTAGATGGGGACACTCACCGCGGCGCCCGGGTTCAGCGCGATGCCCAGCCCGGCAGGCAGCAGCCGGGCAAGCTGCACGGCCGGCACGACCGCGTGCGGCACCTCCCCGCCCCGGACCGCAGATGCGTGGCTCTGCCGCACAGGGGTGCCGTGCCCCATGTCCGGGCCCGCTCGGCCGAGTACCTCGCGGAGCTGGCCAGCTGACGTGAAGGCAGGGACGAATTCGGCGTCGAGATAGCGGACCGTCGGCAGCGTGAGCGCGTGCCCGTCAGTAACGGGCCGGTCATCAGGCAGCGGCAGCCATAGCCGGCCATGACACAGTTCGTCCAGAAGTTCGCCCACCCGCGTCCGGTCCCTGACGGCGCCATAGAGCGCATTTTCCACGCTGTTGGCCGGGAAGCCCGCCGGTGCGGCAAGATCGGATCGTATCGTCATCAGCATCTTCCTTGAATGGTGATGGGCGCTGCCGCGTGCCCGCCGCGTGGAGTCGTCTGTGCGCGGAATCTTTTGGCTGCACGATGCCCATTAGCCGCCCCGAACCCCGCTAGATTGCCGAACTGCAGACGTCTGCGGGCCCCCATGAGCCCCGGTCCGGGTCCCCGCGGGCAAATGCCGGCCCGGGTGGTCTCCTGGACCCGCACAATGGTGCCGGCCGGATGAGACCCCTGTCAGATAGTAATCGCACGGAGGCTTTGCGTAGTGAGGAACTCGGCACCTGATGCGCTCGCTGGCGGCCGGTGGCTGGACATTGCTCCCGAACGCATAGTTTGCTGGCTCTCCACATTCACCGCCGGGCATGGCGGAGCAGAAGTTGCGCCAGTGGCGGCAGCCGTTCGGTATACGGGTGAAGACGGTGCGATAGCCGAGTGTCACGCGCCGTTTCCGCCATTGCCCGGTTTGGCGGACGCGACGGCGTTGTCATTGACGGCGGGAGAACCGGATGACGTAGCCGAGCGGATCGCGGCACACGCGTCCGCGGACCGGACAGTCGGCGTCCTTATCGTCCGTCTCGGCGGCTACGCTGCCGGTGTATTTTCCGGTGCCCCGCCGCGCCTTATCGTATCCAAGACCGGCTCACGGCTGGTTCACGGGCGCAGCGCGGCCGGTGGAACTTCACAGCAGCGTTTCGCGCGGCGGAGGGAAAAGCAGGCGGGGGAGGCCGTGTCCGCGGCCGCTGAAACGGCCGCCCGTGTGTTCGAGCGATATCCGGGCCGGCTCGACGCCGTTGTGCTCGGCGGTGACCGGATGGCGATCGGGCGAATGCGACAGGACGACAGGATGCGGCCATACTTCGATCTTGCCGTGGAACGGTTCCTCACCGTGCCCGAGCCAAGGCTCGCGGTGCTGCGCGACACGCCGAAGCTGTTCCGTGCCGTGCGGATCAGGCTGATCGAGCCCGCGCCTCCCACGGCCGCGGGCCGGTGACCGCACCGGGGTCGGAACTCGCGCCCTGCCCAGCGCAGACCGGGCCAGCGCAGACCTGCCCAGCGCAGACGGGGCCAGCGCAGACCTGCCCAGCGCAGCCCGAGCCGGCGCAGACCGGGCCGGCGCAGACCGGCCCAGCGCAGCCCGGGCCGGCGCAGACCGGGCCAGCGCAGCCGGGCCAGCGCGGACCGGGCCGGCGCAGCCCGGGCCGGCGCGGCCGGGCCGGCGCAGCCCGGGCCGGCACAGCCCGGGCCACGCAGACCGTGTGCTGGTTAGCGCGCGGGCCCGGCCGAAATGCAGTGGCCGCGAGTCCGCAGGCCACCGTAGAATGACCCTATGCTGCCGCTTTGAATCTGACGGGGCGCGCGCCGTAACCCCGAGTCTCACTCGGGGGTACGCCGCGGGTGATAACCCGCGGTCCCCGCCAGGGCCCCTCATCCGGGGCACCGGCAACCGGTGAGATTCGATGGACCGGCCGACGCGCTGGTGGAGCTCGCCCGCAAAACCCGGCATCAGAAGGAGTGGCACTCCCAGTGCTCGTTGCATCTGGCCTTGAGCTGCGCGCCGGCGCGCGGCTGTTGATCGATGATGCGTCGATCCAGATCGCCCAAGGAGACCGGATCGGCCTCGTTGGCAGGAACGGTGCAGGCAAGACGACGCTCGCCCGCGTGCTCGCGGGTGAGGCGCTGCCAGCCGCGGGCGCGGTGCGACGTACGGGCACCGTCGGATACCTGCCCCAGGATCCGCGCACGGGCGATCTCGACATGCTGGCCATGGACAGGATTCTCTCCGCGCGCGGTCTCGACGAGGTGCTGGCGGGAATGCGTAAGGCGCAGCATCAGATGGCCGAGACGGATGGGCGCAGGGACGACGCGATCCGTGCCTACTCAGGGTTCGAGGACAGGCTGCACGTGCTCGGCGGTTACGCAGCGGAAGCGGAAGCGGCCTCGATGGCGGCCAGCCTCGGCCTGCCTGACCGCGTCCTCGGACAGCCGCTCAGGAGCATGTCCGGTGGCCAGCGGCGCCGGGTGGAACTTGCCCGCATCCTGTTCAGTGGTGCGGAGACACTCCTGCTCGACGAGCCGACCAACCACCTGGACGCCGATTCCATCTCGTGGCTGCGTGACCACCTCCGCGCGCATCGGGGCGGCCTTGTCGTGATCAGTCACCACGCGGCGCTGCTGGAGGCCGTGGTCAACAAGGTGTTCCACCTGGACGCGAACCGCTGCGTCCTTGATCTGCACAATGTGGGCTGGCACGCGTACCTGGAGCAGCGCGACGCAGCGGAACGGCGCCGCAGGCGCGAGCGGGCCAATGCCGAACGCCAGGCGGCGGCCCTGCAGGCGCAGGCGGACCGGATGCGTGCCAAGGCCACCAAGGCCAAGGCCGCGCAGGGAATGGAGCGGCGGGCACACCGGCTACTGGCGGGCGCCGCGACGGAGCGCAGGGCGGACCGCGTTGCGCGCCTCAGGTTCCCCACCCCCGCGCCATGCGGGCGGGTGCCGCTGAGCGCGTCGGGGCTGTCCAAGAGCTATGGCTCCCTTGAGGTCTTCACCGGCGTGGATCTGGCCGTGGACCGCGGCAGCCGGGTGGTCGTTCTGGGTCTCAACGGTGCCGGTAAGACGACCCTGCTGCGCCTCCTTGTCGGGCTGGAAGAGCAGGACGCAGGCGAGGTGACCGCTGGGCACGGGCTGCGCCTTGGCTACTACGCACAGGAACACGAGACCCTTGACACGGCGAGGACCGTGCTTGAGAACATGCGATCCGCGGCACCCGACCTGCCAGAATCGGAGCAGCGCCGGATCCTCGGGTCCTTCCTCTTCACTGGTGAGGACGTGAGCAAGCCCGCGGGAGTGCTTTCCGGCGGGGAGAAGACCCGGCTCGCGCTGGCGCTGCTCGTTGTTTCCGGCGCGAACGTGCTGTTGCTCGATGAGCCGACGAACAACCTTGATCCCGCGAGCCGCGCCGAGATCCTCGCCGCGCTGCGCACCTACCGGGGCACGATTGTCCTGGTCACCCACGATGAGGGAGCGGTCGAGGCACTCGAGCCGAAGCGGGTGATGCTGCTTCCCGACGGTATTGAGGACACCTGGGACGACGAGTTCGCCGACCTGGTCGCGCTTGCATGAACCTGGGTAGTCACCGCGGTGCTATAGGTGGCTTCTCAAAAAAGAAGTGATCATATGCCTCGATGTGGGTAGCCGATCTAGCGTTAATGCGTGATCATGGCGAGGGACGGTAACGCTTAGGTCACTCCAGATCACGGGAGGTACTTGTGACCGAGACCCTCAAGAAAGGCACCCGGGTGACCGGTGCTGATCGCACGAAACTCGCGGCAGACCTCAAGAAGAGGTACGAGTCGGGTGAGAGCATCCGCTCGCTTGCCGGTGCCACCGGCAGGTCGTATGGCTTCGTACACCGGATACTCACTGAGTCGGGCGTGCACCTGCGCGGCCGCGGCGGGGCGACCCGGGGGAAGGCCAAGGCTTAGCACGTACCAAGGGGTGCTGAACCAGACTGGCTCATCAGGGCAAATCCAACCCCCGGATCCCCGCCAGGCGCGCTAGGCGCTAGCCCGGGCAGAGTGCTCGCCGGGGCACCGAGCACTCTGCAGGCCCGGCCCCGCCAGGCCCGGCCACCGCCAGGCCCGGCCACCGCCAGGCCCGGCGCTCGCCGGCCACGGCGCTTGTCAGACCGGGCGCTTGCCGGACGCGGTGCCTGTGAGATACGGCGATTGCCAGGTACGACGGTGTACCTGGCTGCGCGGTCTGCCAAGGTCGGCCAGTTGGGCCGCCCAAGACGCGGCCGCCTATTTCGCAACGCCGACAGCCCGCTTCGGGACGCCCAGCCGGACGTCGCGGCCGGGCCACTCGTTAGGCTCGGGCGCGACGCCGGTGACTTCTACGCCGGCATCAGGCCGCCAGCCGGCGCCTAGTGCCTCGCGTAGAGCCGACGCCGATGCCTCGCGACCCGGGAGGGAGCGCCTGACGCTGGGCACATCCGCACTCGAGAACGCGGACCTGCTGGCCAGGCGATCCGGGACCTCGTGGACGAGCGCTACGTCCGGGGCGTGATCCGCGCCGACTACGACGAGATGCTCGCCGGCCTACCGGCGGAACGTGCCGGCTCAGCGCCCTTCCGTCCCAGCCCGACGGGATCAAGGAGCTGCCGACCGGCGTACCGCGAGTAGAGCGACCCGGGCAACCGCCAAGGCATCCATCCACCCAGTGAGTCAGCCGAAATCGTGCGCCCGCATCTGTCCGGCGAACCGAGGACGCGGCCGGTGCTCGCCGCGGATACCGGGCTGACCCCGTCACAGGTCCGTCGTGGGATCGTGCATCTGCGCGCCAGCGGAGTGCCTTGCCTGTGCGGTCCTCCGGCCATGGTGGCTTCTGGATCGACGAGGGGGCGCCGTGACACTGCCTGCGGACCCGAGGACCCCTCCCTCGGAGGACGGGAAGTCCGAGAAGGAGCAGGAGAAGGCGCCTCACGAACCTCGATCACTGACACCTCCCGGTACACCATCCCGGCGACCTCCCAGCCGCTCGACTGGGGAAGATCAAACCGGGACGACGCGGGACAAGCGACGCGAAACGCCGCTGGTCCCACTAATGGCGACCGGGTGGTCCCATGCTCATGGCGGAAAACCCCTCAACCTGGTCCCATGCCGCTGGCGGATGACACTGGACCGAGCATGAGCACATGGTGGCCGAAATTCAGGCAGAGTATACTCCGCCTCCGTCTGGTACCTGGACGGGTACCGGCCCGCCACCACCGCTCGACGAGATCGAGTTCCCACCGCCATCGGACCCCGGTGGCTGTAGGCCGCCAGCTCCTTCCCGATTACCTCGTGGGCGGCCATTTCACGCTCCGGCTAAGTGCGAAACTTCACTGCAGCGAGGCGGCCGAATGAAGTGGCGCGGCACCGACTGGTCCGAGGCAGAGACCGACGCCGTGACCCGGCACCTCTACCTGAGGCTCGAGCACACCTGGTACATCAACAAGAAGGGGGTGATCGAGCGGTGGGAGCCGACCCACAGCAAGATCGCGAATCTATGGAAGGCGCTGGGCTCTCTCACACACCTCGAGGAGGCCACGGAGGCACCGTCTCGGTGCCCGTTCGAGTTCGACCCGGACGCCGGGCAACCGGCCGGCTGGCTCACGTTCCTTGGTGAGCTCTGCGGCGAGGACATGGAGTCGGTGGAGCGGATGACATGAGGCATAAATCGTAGTAACCACAAACGCGCGTGTGCCATCGGCAGACACGGACGCTATAGGTTCGGCTCGGCGAGTACGTGCCGCTCACCACGCTGGCGCAATCGGGCATTGCGGTGGTATACGGCCCGATCCGTATCCGCCGGTTCCGCTGCAGCGACGCCGCTGCGGTGTCACGAGGCCCCCGGCCGGCCGTCTTGGCCTGCTACGGCCGGGACAAGACGACAATGATCAGTCCTGACACGACAAGGAGCGTGCCCGTCCAGGTCAATATGTTGGCGCGTTCGTGCAGGACGAGGACGCTGGCGGTCAGGATTCCGAGGTAGCCGAGGGCGTTGAATGGATAGGCGACACTCAGCGGTACCCGGGACAGCGCGGCCAGCCAGGCCATCGCGGAGATGCCGAAGACCGCGAGTCCGACGAGCACCCACGGCGAGGTGGCCGCGCTGACTGCCAGCGATGCGCTGGAATTGCCCGCGTGGCGCGATACAGTCTGCATGCCGTGTTTGAGCATGACCTGGCCGACGGCTGCGGTGGTCACGGCGAACAACAGCAGCGCCACGCTTGCGATGGTCAAGGGGTGCCTCTTTGAGGTGTCTTCATGATTGGAACACTCCGTTTCGTGGTGCCTGCGCGGCTGCGCTTGCTGTCTGACCGACAGCTTGGCTGAGCGCGTCCCCGGACGGAGCGGGCTACCCGCGTCAGGTGGCTTCGACATGCACCGTTTCCTCCGCGTGCGGGGTTAGCGTCAGAATGTACTGGTAGCCGAACAGGGTCGGCCGGATGCGGACCAGCGATCTGTCGATCTTGTGCGCGAGCCGAAGCTTCCGCCCGTCCGCTGCGGAGATGGTCCGGAGCGGCAGTCCGGTCGGCTGCTCCTCTAGGATGTCGAATCCGCTGGCGCGGACCAGCCGACGCAGGGTCGCCCGGGTGAAGAACCGCAGGTGGGTCTCGTCCAGGATGCCACGGCGGTCGTAGCCGAATAGGCCCATGGCGACCCTCGTCCGGGGGTACCAGTGCGCGAAGTTCGGCACCGAGAGCAGCACCTGCCCGCCGGGCCGCAGCACTCTGCGCATGTCACGCAGCACCTCGCCTGGTCGCGACAGGTGCTCGATGACGTCCGCGGCGACGATGATGTCGAATCCGTCACCTACCTCCTCCGGGATGCCCTCTTCGAGGCTGGCCTTGACGAAGTGGTCGGTGCGTTCCCGCACGCCCGGGGTCTCCAGGCAGTCCACACCGGTCACCTCGTGACCGGCAGCCCGGGCGTGGGCCGCGAAGAGGCCGCCCGAACAGCCGAGGTCGAGGATGCGGCACGCCGGCAGGCCGGCCATCTTTCCTAGTATCACCGCGTGCGAGGACCCGTCACCGTCCTTGAACGCGTAGTCGTGCGGCTTGGGCACCCATTCCGAGGTGCCGAACCCCATGGCCACCAGGCGGTATTCGAGCACATCCTTGACCACGTCCTTGGCGTAGCGCATGCCGTTGACGTAGCAGATCTCATCGCCGTAGTACGTGGGAATCGGAATTTCCAGGATTCGCTTTCCAGCGTGGAGAAGCTGCACAATGATCTGCGTGTCGAAGTCGAAATCGTCGGTGTTGTGCTCGAACGGAATATCGCGCAGCGCGCTGGTGCTGTAGGCCCGGTATCCGGAATGGAACTCGGTCAGCTCGGTAGCGAGCAGCGCATTCTCCGCTCGGGTAAGGATTCGGTTCCCGACCAGCTTGTACAGCGGCATCCCGCCGCGGCGCGCGGCCCCCTTATCCATCATACGGGAACCCATTACGACATCGCATTCGCCCCGCTCCAACGGGGCCACCATGTCCGGCAGCAGTTCCGGCGCGTACTGGCCATCCCCGTGCAGCAGAACCACGATGTCGAGTCCGCGCTGCAGTGCAAGCTTGTATGCCGCCTTCTGGTTACCGCCGTAGCCGAGGTTCTTGGTATGCCGCACCACCAGGGTTTTCGGCGTGTCTGGTCGTTCGGCCCAGGCTTGTCCGCGGGCGAAGGTGTCGTCGTGGCTCCCGTCGTCGAGCACGATCACCTCGGCGATCCGCTCCCGGACGTCCACCGGAACACGGTCCAGCGTCGCGCACAATGTTAACTCCGCGTTGTAGGCAACCACAAGGATGCCGATACGAGGGCGAGCATTGTTGTCGCTCACGGTTCTATTGCTCCTACCTGATTTGGCGCGCCGCGATATGTATAACCGGGCAGGGACGCCAGGGCTGCCGCCAGCAATCGCGGCAGCGCCGCGGCGAGAAACGAAGTCGGGCTTCCTTCTACGGAGGTAGGCCGGGATGCCCCTTCGGCCGGCCGCCTGTTCGGCGGCGGTCTCTTGGTCCCCGTTCGCCGCGCGATATTGCGGGTGCCGACGATCACGACGAGCAGAAGCATCATCCAGACTATTCCAGCTGCCCAAACCTCTGTGGTCAGCAGCGGTGTGGCCTTGGCTACGTCCCAGGGCAGCCCGCCGTTCCACCGGTTGTAGACCTCGGCCAGTAGGGCTCCGGCTAACAAGTTGTAGGCGGTGGCCGCCCAGAAGTCGATGAAATAGGCCGCGGCGACCGGCCAGACCAGGTACTGGGTGCCGAAGGCAGGGCTGAGCAGCAGGAATAGGGCGAGGGACAGGCCAATCGCGGGCAGGGCCGCGTCCCGGCGCCAGCAGAGCAGGAGCGCGGGCAGCAGGGCGCTGACCGCCAGTACGAGGAAGCGTCCAGGGCCGGGGAGGAAAGTGACCACGCTGGCCGGAGCATGCAGCGCTCTCGCGAACTGTACGGGCCCCCATTGACGCAGGCCGATCCCCGCGTACCCGAGCACGTCCGCGCGGAACGGGTGCCATTGCCATAGCACTACAGGTCCCCAGAGCTGGAACAATACCAGGCCGGCGCCGAGCACGAATGAGGCGAGCTGACGGCGCCCGAGATGCGCGGCGAGCAGCAGCAGCGTCGGCAACACGACGATGGGAACGAGCTTGACGCTCAGCCCGAGGGCGAACGCGACCCCAGCTAACGCCGCCGACGCCCAGGCCATGGCTGGCCACGGGCGGT
This sequence comes from uncultured Actinomycetota bacterium, assembly GCA_963826515.1. Classification (GTDB taxonomy): domain Bacteria; phylum Actinomycetota; class Actinomycetes; order Streptosporangiales; family Streptosporangiaceae; genus DATFVJ01. Next base: position 845,404 of record CAWGXI010000012.1, on the reverse strand, counting down.
TGATAAGCAGATAGGCGCTCAGCAGGATGAACATGACGAATACCGGGTCGGTGTTGCCATGGAAACCCGAAATGATGAACAGGACCGGGCTGCAGGCGACGAGAATCGCTGCCGCGGTTGCCGCGCGAAGGCCGCGCCTGACCCGCAGCATCTCGAAGATCAGAACTGTCGTCACAACGTCCGCGACGCTGGCCGGTACCCGGATAAGGAAAGGAAAGGAAAATCCGAACCGCGCCAGGTGGTTCAGCACTATGAGCAGCCAGCCGATGAGCGGCGGATGGTTGTACGGAGCGGCGAGAATCGATGGCTCGCGGCCAGGGGTCCACCAGCCGCCGGACACCCCATAGATGTTGATCGGCCCGACTCTACGAACTGCGGCGGCGAAGCTCTCCCAGTAACGCACGTCGTTCGTCCCGAACGTGGTCGCCGAAACCCACAATTTGAGTACCAGCACCACGGCGGCCGTGGACAGCACGAGGATCCTGCTCCTGCGAACCGCTTCTGACGGCGCTGGATCCTTAGGGTCGGCGTCGATTGCCACGCGCGCCAGTGTAGCCATTGCTTCAGGCATAACGAGGGGTAAACGTAACAAATTGGACGTGATGGCTGATCCCCGTAAGAGCTTCGCTACGGCTTCAAAGGCGCCGCGCGCAAATGATCAGAGCCCTCGCCATAAAATGATCATGATCCTTTCCGGATAGGTCAAGATCGAAGCCGGGCCGACGTATCGAGGGCCGGCTCGGGCAGCTCCTCCAGATCGGCCAAGTCGATCCCCAGCGCTTCGAGCTCCTTCACGCTGCGGACGTTCCGGTAGAACCGCCCGTCGCGCCTCACACGGAAATACTGAGTGCCTGGCCCCTTACCCCCTAATGGGATCTAGCAGGTCCTCTGGGTCAGGTGTGATTCCTGGTGCGAGAGACTTGCTACCGGTAGCAGCCGGCAGGTGAGTACTTCTTTGCCCCCCGGGCGTTGAGCCCTGAGGTCAGACCGTGCCCCTGCCGGCTTACCGGGGAGGATGGACTGCTGATGGGGTGGCGTGCCCGGCACCGGCCGTGAGCACTGGTCCATTAGGGCGCTGGCGGTTCTCCCTGATGCTGCCGGGAGTTACGAGGAGTACGGGAAGGGGCGAGGGTTGCTGTTCATCGGCGATGACTGGGCCGAGGGCCACCATGACGTGGTCGTGCAGGACGAGGCAGGCAAGACGCTGGCGAGGCGGCGGCTGCCGGAGGGCGTGGATGGGATCGCCCGGTTCCACGAGCTGGTCGCCTCATGCTGGGGCGAGGACGGCGAGCCGGACCCGGCGCAGGTGGTGGTCGTGATCGAGACCGACCGCGGGCCGTGGGTGAAAGCGCTGGCAGCGGCGGGCTACCGGGTCTACGCGGTGAACCCGAAGCAGGCCGCCCGGCACAAGGAGACGATCTCGGTGTCGGGGAAGAAGGACGACTTCTTCGACGCGGCCGCCCTCGCGGACATGGGCAGGACCCGGCGGCACCAGATCCGCGAGATCGCCGCCGACAGCGACATCGCCGAGGCGGTCAGGATCGCGGCCCGCGCTCACCAGAAGCTGATCTGGGAGCGCACCCGGCACGTGCTGCGGATGCGGTCCGCGCTGCGGGACTACTTCCCCGCCGCGCTGGAAGCCTACGCGCCCCTGACCCTGGCAGGGCTGGACACCCTGGAACTGCTGGGAAAGGCCCCCGACCCGGCATCGGCAGCCAGGCTGACCGCCGCGCAGGTCACCGCGGCGCTCAAGCGGGCCGGGCGGCGCGGTGACCTGGCGCAGCGGGCACGGGACATCCGTGCCGCGCTGCGCGCCCCGCACCTGGCCCAGCCTGACGCCATCACCGAAGCGCACGCCGCGTCCGTGCGGGCCCAGGCGGCGGTGATCACGACGCTCAACGAGCAGGTAAAGGTCATGGAAGCCAAGGTGAGGGAGCTTTTTCGACGTCACCCTGATGCCGGGCTCTACCTGTCCCAGCCCGGCATCGGGGACATCACCGGAGCGAGGATCCTCGGCGAGTTCGGCGACGCCCCCGGCCGCTACGCCAGTGCCAAGGCCCGCAAGAACTACGCCGGCACCTCCCCGCTGACGATCCAGTCCGGCAAGAGGAAGACCGTGCACGCCCGCTACATCCGCAACGGGCACCTCATCGACGCCCTGCACGCCCAGGCCCTGTCCGCGCTCACCGCATCCGCGGGAGCCCGCGCCTTCTACGACGAACTCCGGGCACGCGATGTCGGCCACGACGACACGATGCGCCGCGTCGCAGGCCGGCTCGTCGGCATCCTTCACGGATGCGTGAAAACCGGCCACCGGTACGACGAGGCCACCGCCTGGTCTCACCGGGACGGAACCCCTCAAGCCGCATAAGCCGCTAACTGCACCGAGACCAGCCGCCCGGCCAGCACGGAGCCGCCGGGACGGCAGCGTCAGCATGCCCTCACGAAACGCAGCAATCGCCACTCCGACTTGACAAGTTAAGCCCTGGGGTGTCTGGCCGATGCGGACCACGCCTACGGCCCAGCTGCCATCACGGCTGCGGAGTGTCATGATGGCCTCGGGTTCACGCAGTCCGACATCCCGGCCAGTGTCTCGCCCGCGATCCCGGCGGGCGGATCGCCGCACGAGTGGAGACGCGACCACGTGACCCGGGAGGGACCTCATGACGGCGAGCACACCAGACCTGAAGCAAGCGGGCCTTCGGCTGGACATCGACGATGCCCACCCGGCCGGAGCGGTCGCGACGGTGACGCTGGACCGCCCGCAGCGCCGCAACGCGATGACTCCGTCAATGTGGTGGGGGCTCGCCAGCATCGGCGCGTCGCTGCCACCGGACGTGCGGGTGGTGATCGTCCGTGGTGAGGGCCCGTCGTTCTGCGCCGGCCTTGACCGGCGGCTGCTCACCGGCGAAGGGGTGCCTGGCGAGGATCCGTTCCCCGACTTTGCCGATCCGGGATACGAGGAGTGGATCGCTTCGGTTCAGGAAGGTTTCACCTGGCTGCGCCGGCCGGACTTCGTCACGATCGCGGCGGTTCGCGGGCACGCCATCGGCGGCGGTTCCAGCTAGCCCGCGGCTGCGATATCCGGTCCTCGCCGAGGACGCGAAGCTGTGCATGAAGGAACCGGCTCTCGGCCTCGTGCCTGATCTGACTGGTACCAAGATCACCAACCTGATAGCCTGCCCGGATGCGCCTGCTAGCCGCAGCCCGCCTCAGCCGGGCCACAGACACCAGCGTCTCTGTCGAGACCCAGACCATCGGTGTGGAAGAGTACGTCAAGGCCTACGGGCACAGCGTCGTCCACTGATCATTTGGCGGCGGGGCAGGGAGCGGTGAGTGCTGGCTGATCGGGTGGGGGTCTGGGACCTTGTGGCCGGGCCTTCCTGTCGTGGGGGGCGGGTGACCGTGCCGTGACGGAGGTACGGGGGTGCGGCGAAGGGCAGCCAGGCTTACCTAGGCCCGCGGGCTCAGTGGCCCGGCGGCATGATGATGGATTGGGTGGCCCCCCGCCTGCGGGGGGATGCGGCCGCTCATTCTGTGAAGGCCGTCCGCGTGCCCTGCGCTGCAGGGCGGTAGCGGCTGACAGCCACCTGGCGGGAGCTGGCCGCGGTTGTGCCCCATCGGGTGAGTGCGGCGCCGGTTGCCGCACCCCGGGGGTCCGGAAGGTGTCACGGCGCGTGGTCAGCTGGCTTGCGGTCAGGTCACGGCGAGGGCGTCGTCGCCGAGCTCGGAGAGGATGTGGCAGGCCTTCCGGATGATCTTGCGGGCCTCGGAGACACCCAGTCCGTCGCTCTGCCGGACGATGCACAGGCTGGCGCACCAGCGTTGGACCGCTTCGCCGCCGGGCTGGCCGCCGCCCACATCGGCACCCCCGCGCACACCGTGATGCTCGGGCACTCTTATGGATCCCTGGTAGTCGGTGAGGCCGCCACCCGCGCCCCCGGCCATCTCGCCACCGACCTGGCGTTCGTCGGCAGCCCCGGCGTCGGCGTCAACCACGCCCCGCAGCTCGGGCTGCCCGCCGCGCATGTGTATGCCGGGGAGGCCAGCAACGACCCGGTGGCACATCTTGGCCAGTTCGGCACCGACCCCGCCAGCGTGGGCTTCGGCGGCAAGACTTTCGCCGTGGCCGCCGGCAGCTTGTGGCCGCCGCTCAGCGCCCACGCGCAGTACTGGGACCCCGGATCACCATCCCTGCTGAACCTGGCTCACATCGTGGACGGCCAGTACAGCCAGGTCACGCCGGGTCAGCTTGTGATCGAAGATCCCGTGCCGGGGATGCCGCCGGGCTTCCCGTGGATCGGCCCCCTCCACATATGACCCGGCACGATGACCAGATGAGATCCAGGATGCCGGCCAGATGGGATCCAGGATGCTGAAAGCAGGGGTGACTCGCAGATGGCTCGCTGGCGCGGCGGCCGTCGCCGCCGTGACGCTGATGGGAAGCTCGGGAAGCTCGGGAGGAACGGTGGCTAAGACCATGAATCAGCAGCAGGCCGCCGCCACGGCGGAGAACATCATCCGCGACACCGCCGCCGCGCTGCATCCGCAGCCCCGGCTGAACTTCGATCCGTCACTGGGAAACGACGCCATCCAGTGCCTGGCTGAGCAACTGCCAGATGCCAGCAAGATGGTCACCGTGGACCGCACCGCCTGGCTGCGCGGCATCCCCAACGGCCAGCAGGTCAACATCGCCAACCAGGTCAAGGCCTACTGGCAAAAGCAGGGCTACGTCATCGGCACGACCGCCAACTTCGCCCAGGGCAAGCCAGAGATCACCGGCTACACGCCGCACAAGGATCCTTTCGAGGTGTTCACCTTCTCCCTCACCACCGCCAGCAATGGCTGGATATCCATCGGAGCCACCTCGCCGTGCGTCTGGCCCAATGGCACTGCTCCGCCTAACGGCTGACCTAGTCGGCCGGGCCGTCCTCCTCGCGCCGGGCATCGTGTCGCCGCGCAAAGATCACAGTCAAGGTGCTCGCTACGCTCGCGTCGTTGGCGCGATGGGCGCAAGCGCCCACCCTCGAGCAGTGATCTTCCTCGGCAAACCCTCGGCGCCTATCAGGAGGACGGGACGAAAGTCGAGCCTTGACCCCTTAAGCGTCAACACCGTTCGCGGCATAATTAGGAATGAAGGTAAATTCGTCGCCTCATCGGCTAGCCGGCCGCAGGCCAGCACCACCCGCAGCCGCCACCGGCACACCGTCCCCAGGCCCGGCCCGCCACGGCCCGCACCCGCAGAAAGACCCCCGAACCCGCGAGCCCGGCGCGACACCCGGGCCATCATCATGCCCGCAGGCAGGGGCCGGCCATTCCAAGATCAACTACCCGGCTGTGGATAACCGCCGCCGTTCTACTCGTTGATTCGGGTCTGAGGGCTGAACAGGGCCCATCGCTGACGTACTGCGCGACCAGAGATCCTGCCGGGCGAAGCGATCGAACCCCTCTGCCGCACTAGCCGACGACTGGCGTTCACGGCGTGTCAGTGCTGGACGCGAATGAAAACGATAACTATTTTCATTCGTGTCCAGCACTGACACTTGAAAGGAGCAACATGTCACTCAACGTGCCTGCCACTGTCCTGCAACGAGCACAGCGAGGTGAAGCCACCGATGCCGACCTCATCGCCTGCCTGAAGACGTCCCTGCCCTACGCCTGGTCTGTCATCAACGACCTGACGGCTAGAACAGCCGCGGCAGGATCGTCCTTCGCTGACAACCAGACCGCACCACCCGATGAAGAAGCTCGCGGTCAACTCCTTCGCATGATGGCCAGCGATGCCATGCGGCGCGCGATCGAACACCACTTCAACGTCCGCGTCGCCTTCCAGAACTGCCATCGGGCCGCCGTGTTCACCCCACAAGCTAGTGACAATCTCTACGAGACATTCGTCTCGGCCCCTGCTCAGCTCATGAACCAGTCACCACAACTGGTGAACTGCTAAGGACCTGACACCCAAGGGCACCCAAGGACGCGCAACGCATTAGCCCCGTGAAGAGCAGCGCCGTCCTTGGTGCCCTTGGCTAGCCTGTAGCGGACAAGCCTCTGGCTAGCCTGTGGCTAGCCCCTTGTGACAACTTTCTCTACGGCTTCAAGGGCGCGCCTTTGGCGCGCCAGGCCGGACGGCCAGGTCCGCCACTCCGGGGCGCGGCGCTAGGTCACCAGGCAGGATGAAGCGGTGTCGGCATCCGTCGCGAGCGGCTGAGGCAGCGGGGTCCCGCCGCTGCTGGGCGGCATCGTCGCCGCTCCTTCGGGCGCAAGCCCGCGTCGCGGCGGCTGCCGCGCATCGCTTCCCCGCACCGGTCACAGGCGGTACCGGCCCACAACGCGCCAGGTGACCACGCTCGCAGGAACGGGCGGCCGTCCTCCTCGCGCCAGCCATCCTGTCGCCGAGCAAAGATCACAGTCAAGGGCGCCTTCGGCGTCGCTGCCGCGATGGCGCAAGCGCCACCCATGACAGTGATCTTCCTCGGCAAATCTCGGCGCCTATGAGGAGGACGGGGGCAGATCCGCGGACCCTTTGACACCTAAGCGTCAAGATCGTTCGGTGCATTTGGGGTGCGCAGCCTTCTCGCCGCGGTGCTTGTTCCTATTCCTATGCCAGCCGGGCGGGCCGGGGCGGCCGTCGCGGTGGCGGGGAACAAAAGGCGGAAGGTGGTGCCGGTGCCTTCTTCGGAGAAAACGCTTACGCTGCCACCGGCGCCCGTGACGATGCCGTGCACGGTGGCCAGCCCGAGACCGGTGCCTTGGCCTACCGGTTTGGTCGTGAAGAATGGTTCGAAGATGTGGGCCGCCACGTCAGCATGGCGACGCCGGGCGGGCGCGCGGCGGTCGCCGAGGTGGAGCTGTCTGCAGCCGGGCGGCAGGCAGTCCAGACCGGGCTGCGCCAGATCGACCGGCTGACCGCCGAGCTGGACCCGCTGCGCTGCCAGCTGAACCTGCTGTCACGCCAGCCCGGCTGCCGGGCGCTGCGCTCCACCCAGTTCGGCGTCGGGGCGGTCACCTCGGTGGCAATCTGGGCCGAGCTCGGCGACTTGCGCCGGTTCCCCAACTCCGACAACGCGGTCCGCCACACCGGGCTGGACATCACCGTCGACTCCTCTGACACCAAACGATCGGCCGGCCACCTGTCCCGGCAGGGGCCCGCTTCCTATGCCTCTGGCATTGATGATCGGAGTGAGCGAGACCGCGACGATCGCTGCGGCCGTCGACCCGAACTTCTCCAGATCGTTCCGGTGCGAGGATCGCCACATCAATAACAAGAGGCCGCACGTGAGGACGATCACGACGACCGGCCACAGGCCGAGCACCTTCCGCATCACAGGTAGCAGTCTGACAGGCGTATCCCGTTAAGGCCGAGGCCCCCGATCTGGGCCGAATTCAACTGTCCCGCCTGCTTTCGGGGGCGGCTCACGCGGCCTGGTCGTACACCGAGTGCCCGTCGTCCCAGTAGCTGTCGAAGACGTGCTGATACACCGCTTCACATTTCTGAGCGTAGAGCTGGCGGGACCAGATGCGGTGGGCGTGGATGAACCGACGGCCTTTCTGGCAATACCTGCTCCTTTATTGGGCACACGCGGTATTTGCAGGACTCATTGGATTCGCCATCGCCGCAGCATTGCTGCGCAGCTTCACCCCTTTCAGCTTCCTCGTGTACATCACACCTTGGTGACCCCGTTCATGGCGCGCCGCCAGTGGCGGCGCATCCAAGCGCAAGTGCATCCCGCGAGCGGTGACACCGCGGTGACACCCAGAACTGATACCAGCAGGCCGAGAGTTCACCATCCTTGAAAGGTCGATCTTGTTGTCTCCAGCATGGCGCTGTGCTAACGCCGTTGTGGTCGCGTGGTAGCTCGATGCGCGAGGATGTTGCTATGACACCGAGCACACCAGACCTAGAGCGAGCGGGCCTGCGGCTCGACATAGACGAATCCGGTGCGGTCGCCACCGTGACGCTGAACCGGCCGCAGCGCCGCAACGCGATGACTCCCTCGATGTGGTGGGGGCTCGCCAGCATCGGCGCGTCGCTGCCACCGAGCGTCCGTGTGGTGATCGTCCGTGGCGAGGGGCCGTCCTTCTGTGCGGGTATTGACACGCGGCTGCTCACCCCGGAAGGGGTGGCCGGCGAGGATCCGCTTCCCGACTTCACAGGGCCGGGATTCGAGGAGTGGATCGCCTCGGTTCAGGAGGGGTTCACCTGGCTGCGCCGGCCGGACTTCGTCACGATCGCGGCGGTGCAAGGGCACGCCATCGGGGGCGGCTTCCAGCTAGCCCTCAGTTGCGACATCCGCGTGCTGGCCGACGACGCGAAGCTCAGCATGAAGGAGGCGATGTTGATCTTGGTGCCAGATCTGACGGGCACCAAGCCGCTGGTGGAACTCGTCGGGCTGCCAAGGGCCTTGGAGCTGTGCCTGACTACCCGCACGGTGGCCGCTGAGGAAGCGCGTGAGCTGGGGCTCGCTGAGATCGTCTTGCCTGTCGCCGAACTCGACGCTGCCGTCTCAGACCTGGTCGCGGCGCTGCTCGCGGTGGACGCAGCGACCGCGCGGGCGACGAAGGCGCTTCTGCAGCAGGCGCCCGCTCACACGCTCGCGCAGCAGGCCGCCGCCGAGCGCCGCGCACAGGCGGAGCTACAGCGCAGTCGCTCCAGCGGGTAGAACCGGCCTGGTCACCAGCGCAACCCCTGCTGGCACCCCCGTTCGCCGCGTCGGCCCCGGGGTACGGCTAGGGCCCGGAGCCCCCTGCCCGGCGAACCCGTTCGCCACAAGCTGACCGCGCGCGGGGAAGAACCGTGGTGCGAGGAAGGTTCCGCCGTCATGGACCCAAGGGCCTTTAGGACGATGCGGTCGTTTACCCGCGACCGCTCTGTTACTCACCAGAAACTCAAGCCCGGCACGGTCCGCCGCATTGCTTCTTACGCGCGCCCATATCGAGTGGCGCTAGCACTATTTCTCGTTGTCACCAGCGTTGATGCGGCGATCGTGGTAGCGAACCCGCTGCTGTTCAGGGCGATCATCGACGAGGGAATCCTGCCCAAGAATACCGGGCTCGTGATCGCCCTCGCGGCGGCCGTAGCCGTACTCGCGCTCGCAGACGCCGCGCTCGGCCTCGCCCAGCGCTGGTATTCGGCGAGGATCGGCGAAGGCCTCATCTACGACCTGCGCAACGAGGTATTCCAGCACGTCCAGCGGCAGCCAATCGCATTCTTCACCAGGACCCAGACCGGCTCGCTGGTGAGCCGCCTTAACAGCGACGTAATTGGCGCGCAGCAGGCGCTGACGAGCACGCTCGCGTCGGTCGTTTCCAACATCATCAGCCTCGCGCTCGTGCTGGCCACGATGTTCTACCTGTCCTGGCAGGTGACCGTCGTCGCGCTAGTCCTGCTGCCGGTGTTCATCCTGCCGGCGAGACGCATCGGCAGGCGGATGCAGCGCTTCACCCGCGAACAGATGCAACTCGACGCCGAACTCGGCTCGACAATGACCGAGCGCTTCAATGTGGCTGGCGCGATGCTCACCAAGCTTTACGGCCGGCCGAATGAAGAGGCGGAAGGATTCAGCAACAAGTCGGGCAGGGTCCGCGACATCGGCGTGGTGACCGCGATGTACGGCCGGGTCTTCTTCACCGCGCTTGTCCTGGTCGCTTCGCTCGCCACCGCGGTCGTTTACGGCCTCGGCGGCAGCCTCGTCGTCAAAGGGGTGCTGCAGCTTGGCACGCTCGTCGCGCTGACCGCGCTGCTGACCCGCCTGTACGGGCCGCTGACCGCGCTATCCAACGTGCAGGTGGACGTGATGACCGCGCTCGTCAGCTTCGACCGCGTGTTCGAGGTGCTTGACCTGAAGCCGATGGTGGGGGACCGGCCGGGCGCGACGGCGCTGCGGCCCGGGGAGGCTCCAGTGATTGACTTCGAACACGTTTCCTTCCGTTATCCGGCTGCCGACGAGGTGTCGCTCGCGTCGCTCGAATCGATCGCGATCAAGTCCGCCGAACGCGGCCGGGTACCTCAGGAGGTACTGCACGACTTGTCCTTCCGCGCCGAGCCGGGAAAGCTCACCGCGCTCGTCGGGCCGTCGGGCGCAGGAAAGACCACGATCACGCACCTGGTGTCGCGGCTGTACGACGTCACTTCTGGAGCCGTGCTGATCGACGGGCACGATATCCGCGACGTCACGCTGGACTCGCTGCGCGACGTCGTCGGGGTGGTGACGCAGGACGCGCACATGTTCCACGAGACGATCCGGGCGAACCTGGGGTACGCGCGGCCGGACGCGACCGAGACTGACCTTATCGAGGCGTGCCGTGCCGCGCAGATCTGGACCCTGATCGAGTCTCTGCCCGACGGTCTTGACACCGTCGTGGGGGACCGCGGCTACCGGTTGTCAGGCGGCGAAAAGCAGCGGCTCGCGATCGCCAGGCTGCTGCTCAAGGCGCCCGCCATAGTGGTGCTCGACGAGGCGACCGCGCACCTTGACTCGGAGTCAGAGGCTGCGGTGCAGCGTGCCCTCGCGACCGCGCTCACCGGCAGGACTTCGCTGGTGATCGCGCACCGGCTGTCCACCATCAGGGAGGCCGACCAGATTCTCGTCATCGATGGCGGTCAGGTGCGCGAGCGTGGCCGCCACTCCGAACTGCTGGCGGCCGGCGGCCTCTACTCCGAGCTGTACCGCACCCAGTTCGCCCGCCAGGCCGAGCAGGCGGGGGAAACCGGCGCGCAGCCCACCGCCGTGGTCCCTTCCGCGGCAGCGTCGTGATGGCCGCCTAACGGCTAAGCCACTTAAGATCCGTAACGGCTGCCGCCAGGCGCGACCCTCTGCGCGGTGCGTGTGCTACTGGCAGGTCCCCGTCCCGTCATGGTTTCACGCTCAGATCGAGCGGATTGCGCCGCCATCTACCGGGATCATCGCGCCGGTGATGTAGGACGCGGCAGGGGAGAGCAGGAACGCGGCCGCCCGCCCGAACTCCTCCGGCTCGCCGTACCTGCGCAGCGGGATGCGCTCAGACTGGCGCGCTTGTGCCTGGTCGGGATCGCCGCCGAGTGAATCGAGCTCGCGCACCCTCTCAGTGGCGATCCTGGCAGGCAGCAGCCCATCAGCGCGCCGTCCACGCGCCCGAACCCGTCCTTAGCCGCGGCGACCAGCCGGCCGGGCGTAGTGGGATCGGCGTTGTCCGCGGCAACCCGGTGGCGCTTGCCGCTGCGCCGCCATGACCGCCAGGCGCTTGCTGCGTGAGACGCGCCGCGGCTGCCGAGGCTGAGGCCTTGTGGCGTGCGCTCAGCCCGCGAGGTGAAGTGCGTAACCTGCCCCAGGAGGCTGGCGAAGCACCACGTGCGCGCCGTCTGCCACGAGTTGCTGCGCCGCAGCGAACCCAAGGCCGCGGCTGCCGCCAGTTACGAGGTAGACCATGTTGCGCAAGCCCAGATCCATGCGGCCATCCTGCCTGAAACACCGCCCGGCCGACGCACCTGCCTATCGCAGGCCGCGCGCGGCGCTGCTTTGATTTCCGCCGTCGCCGTCGCCGTCGCCGTCGCTCCGCTGGTGCTGGTCTGCTGGTGCTGGTCTGCTGGTGCTGGTCTGCTGGTGCTGGTCTGCTGGTGCTGGTCCGTTGCTGTTGTTTCTGCTGCTGCTGCTGCTGCTGCCGCTGCTGCCGCCGCCGCTGCTGCCGCTGCTGCTGCTGCTGCTGCTGCTGCTGTTGTTGTTGTGGGCCGTACTAGCTGAGCCGCCGTAGCGCTCGTAGCGGCGCCGGAGTGGGGGCGTGAACTGGGTCGCATACGGTGCGCCGGCCCGGGAAGGAGCGCGGATTCCGCCGCGTAGGCTTGCTGGCGTGCCGAGCGTGCAGCGTCTCCTGTTCCACTGGGTGGTCGCCCAGCGGATCGTGCCCCGGCGGGCTCGGTCCCGCCAGGCCGCCCGGTGCCGCGTGGTTAGCCGGCGGGCCGTCCGGACCCATGTGGTACGCCGCGCGGCGGCCTATGGGCTGCCAGTCGTACTGGCTGGTGCTTTGATCACTGGCTGCGCCGGCTTCGACAAGGCGTTCGGCCAGCGCGAAGCGATCGTGAAGTTCCAGCAGGGCACGCCGCAAGCCGTCCGGATGTCCGTGCGTGCCGCATGCTCTCATGTTCCCGCGGCGATACCCGAACCGATACCAACTGACAAGAAGCTGTCCGACTACCTCAACAATGTGCGGTATCGCATCGACAAGGCGAGTGACGCAGACCTTGCGCGACTTGAGAACTGCCTGAACAAGTTCACCTCCGTCCGCGGGGTCGAGACTCCGCAGGACGAGAACAGCTAGGGCCTGCCACCTTCATGTTGATGGTCTTCCTGCGATCGCGCGGCCGTCGCGCCAATGGCGCCGCGGGCCGGGCCAGTTCGGTGGCGGAGGCACGAACACGATGTCACCGCGACGGTTCTTGCTGAGGCGCCAACCGCCCTCGTGCACGAGGAAGTGGTGGTAATCGCACATCGGCGCCGCGTTGACCACGCTTGTGCTGCCGCCGTCGGCCCAGTGGACGATGTGGTGGTTGACCGTCGCGGGTTGATCGCATTGTGGCGAGGAGCACTTGCCTCCATACGCGGCGCGCAATGCATCTCGCATCGGCGCGGTGAAGGTCGGCGTTGCACGCCCGGCGTCCAGGACAGCTGAACGGGTGCCGAGCGGCGGCGGCAATGACGCGACAGCATCTCTCAGAACTCCGCCGAGCCTGGCGGTGGGATCGGGGCTGCTGCGCCCCACGGGGGTGCCGTCCCAGGCGGAAGGATCGGCCGGCTCGTGATTCCCGGCGGCGGCGTGGCCGCCGGGCATTGGGTGGTTCCCGGCGGCTGTGTGGCCACCGGACGCCGGGCGGCTTCCGGCGGCTGTCTGGCCGCCGGGCATTGGGTCGTTCCCGGCGGCTGTGTGGCCGCCGGACGCCGGGTGATTTCCGGCGGCTGCGTGACCGCCTCCCTTGGCGGCGAGGTCGCCCGCATTAGGGCCGGGGTCACCCCGGCCGGCGACTCCGCCCGGATCGGGGTTAGCTGTCCAGGAACACGTGTGGCCACAAAGGCAGGTGCCGTTATAAGAGGCCGGCGTCAATATAACGCGCCGAATGGAGGCATCACATGCGAGCCGACGGGCCGTCTCCGCGGTAATCGGCGTGCCGTCGCCAAGCAGCGCGCCGGACGCGCCTGGCAGGCCGAGGAGGGTCCGGTATGGGATCATCACGATCACCTGATCGCGGCGCGGCGAACCGTCCTTCGGAGCAGGCAGCGCGCCGGATTCCAGCCAGGCCTTGCACATCGTGTCGAATGCGTCGGCGCGAAGCTGCGCGGCGGTCCGGTCGTCCTCAGGACCGGACTTCCTGGAAAGCGCGTTCAGTACGGTGATCGCACGTTCGGCCGCCTCTGGATCGAGACGGCCTGTGAGTTCGCCCATGCCCTCGAAGGTCTTCGAGAGAGACAACTGCCGCCGGTCACGCTTCGAGAGCACGTCGCCCTGGTGGTCACCGGGATCGGCGGCAGCGTGGATCTGTTCGCCGAGTGCGGCCAGCGTCCTGGCATCGGCAGTCGCGGCGCGCTCGGCGAGAATCTCATCAGCGGCGGACCGCAGATCTCCCCACCGGGCGGAGTCTGCGGTCAAGCCATCGGTGACGGCTTGATCAGTATCTGGTTGGCTCGTGTCTGCTTGGCCGGTGTCTGCTTGGCAAGGCCCGCTGCTCACGTCCTGGCAACTGTCATGGCCTGTGTCATGACCTGCATTGGCTTCGTCACCCGCGCGAGGCCAGGCCGGCACGTCGGGGAGCCTCCGGACCTGCCGTGCGGCTGTGCCCATCTGCACGAGGCTCACGCGCCCCGAGGAGAAGAGTGCTGCCATCCTCGGCATGAGGGGCCGGGCCCTTGCGGCCGTCACGACCCGGGTGGCATCGTCTGCAAGCTGAACGCAGCGGCGGACCCAGCCGCGTAGCGATAAGGCGCCGTCCGCTTTCCATACCCGCCGCGTGTCAGCCTCGGACACTACGTCGACGGCTACCGCCTGCAAGCGTGACGCCTGCACGGCCATCTGCGCCATCGCGGAAGCGAGTTGTGCATCCGCCAGGTCCGCCGCGGGGACGCGGGTGAGTGTCTCCACCGCGTCTGCGACGGCCGAGGCAGCCTCGGTCCACGAGGGAGGGGCTGGTTGTAAGGCATTCACCGCGATCACTTTCTGGGTGTGACGTGGGACTGCTGGGGTCTGGCTGCGGTCACCTTCTGGGTGTGACGTGGTACTGCGCCGATCTGGCGGCCGAGGGCCGGGGCGGGAAGGTGGCGACGACCGGTCGGGCCGGGCAGCCGGAAGTGACGCGTCGGATTGATCGTGCATGACGTGCTGGATGGTCACGAGCTTGCGCTGGTTGATGGTTTGACCTGGCGCACATGAAAGAAGGCCCGGCTCACTTGGCGCACAAGCGCTACATATGCGGCTGGGAGCTGCGTTACCGCAAGCGGCTCCGAGCCACGCACAAGGATTCCAGCTGGCGGGAAGCAATCGCAGAGTCACAACACGTACGCGCGCTCATTGCGCGACGCTCATCTTTTCCGAACTGGTACTCGAATTATCTCACCTCAAAGCCGCGAACGCAAGCGTGATACGCGCAGCCGCCCGATCCGAAGCCGGCCGCCACCCGGCCGGAAACCCGCGCCGCCAGCACGCCGGAAGGCCCGCTGCCACCCCGCCCGAAGCCCGCGCCGCCAGCACGCCAGAAGGCCCGCTGCCACCCCGCCCGAAGCCCGCATCGGTCAGGCCCTGGCCGGTTCGTGATCCGTCCTCGCGTCGGCTCACCTGAGCTATCGGGCGTGGGCGCTGCTCAGAGGGCAACGATCGCCGACGCCGCGCGGGCTGCGACCACGGCTAAGCAGGCCGCCCGCAGCCGTTCGGGTGCGTGCAGGCCGCAGGTTTAGGCCACGCAGCCACACCCCGGCCCGGTGGCCCGAAGGCCCCGCAGCGCTCTGCAGTCGCGGAACAGATAGTGCCCTGCACTCAACCGATGATGCCCTAGAGTCACCCGATTACGTCCGCAGTCACACGATCGGCGCGCCATGCGGCAGCCGTTATGCATCCCGACCGCCGCACCGCGCCGCTGGCGAATTCGGGCGGCCTGGGCCCGCGGGACACTCGTCCTTCGTATTCTGGCGCTCTATGACCCGCCCGTTTGGCTCCCGTGCCCGAACGCTCGCACACGCCCTCGCGGCGCTGCTCGCCGTCCCGGCGCTCAGCGCGTGCTGGCCGTCGGAGGCGGCGCAGCATCCGGCCGCGGCTGCCACACAGCCTGCCGCGCAGGCAGCCAGTCCGGCCGCTTCTGCGCCCGCTGTCCCCTCCCCGACACGGGCAGCCAGCCCGTCGCAGCGGAGCGCGGCTTGTCCCTCGATCGGGCGCGGGTTCAGTTGCGCCATGCGCAAGCACATCGCTGCCGTGGAGCGGTTCCTGGGCTCAAGGCCTGGGGTGGCCGGGATCGTGCTGCGTGACCGCGAGACCGGCGCGGTCTGGCGGAACAGGTACGCGGGAACCCAGATCTACATGGCCTCGACGAGCAAGCTGGCCATGGTGACCACGTTGCTGCTGCAGGATTACGGGGGAAACATCCACTTGAGCAGTTCTGACAGGTCGATGATTCACCAGATGCTGCACGTCAGCCTCGACTCAGCCGCTGATGATCTCTGGTTCAAGTATGGCGCCTCTTTCTACACAAGCTTCTTTCCTAGGATCGGCCTGACGACGGCGCATTACTTGCCGCAGGAGGGCGTCACGGGGCCGTATTGGGGCGAGATGACCTGCACGGCCGACGACAATGACCGGGTCATCAACTACGTGCTCGACAAGCTCCCAGCCGCGCTGCGTAACTATATGGTTGGTGAGATGCGGAACGTCGGCACGGTCCAGCATTTCGGCGTCTGGGGCGCCGGGCCGCGGAACGAGCCTGGTAACAAGGATGGGTGGTCAACGGAAAAGCCCGGCTGGATCATTGATTCTGCCGGATTCGCCGGGCCGGGCGCCCGTTACACGCTGACGATGATGAACAGCCTGAACGGCCAGGGTGGCTACGCAGAAGGGACCGACACCGTCACGCAGATCGCGGCGCTGTTGTTCCAGGGCCGTTACGTGCCGGCGCCGGCGCTGCAGGCAACACCATAAGCTCAATCCGCCACACCGCTAGGGCGTGTCCCGGATCCACGGGACACCCTAGCGCTCCCGCTCCTTGGTGTAGGTGGCCGAGGTGTAGGTGGCCGAGGTGTAGGCGGCCGAAGAACCCGCCGTCTGGAGGCGTCGCACGCCGGTGTAGACGTTCATTGTGCCGTCGCGCAGGAAGCCGACGAGTGTCATACCGGCCTCGTCGGCGAGTTCCACGGCAAGGGAGGAGGGCGCGGACACGGCGGCGAGCAAGGGGATGCCCGCCATCAGCGCCTTCTGGGCCAGCTCGAACGAGGCTCGGCCGCTGACGAGCAGCACGCAGCCGCGCAGCGGCAGCTGCCCCGCCCGCAGCGCCCAGCCGATCACCTTGTCGACCGCGTTGTGCCGCCCGACATCCTCGCGGAGCGCGAGCATCGCCCCGTCGCGGCTGAAGACCGCGGCCGCGTGCAGGCCGCCGGTGCGCTCGAAGACGCGCTGCGCGTCGCGCAGCCGGCCAGGCAGCCGGGCAAGGGTAGCGGGATCGACGCTCACCTGGTCACCGGCCACGTCGAAACTGGCGCGCGTGCGGACCGCGTCGATGCTCTCCTTGCCGCAGAGCCCGCACGCGCTTGTGGTGAGGAAGTTCCGCCGTAGCTGTTCTTCAGCCAGGATGACGCCGGGCCGCAGGCGCACCTCTGCGACGTTGTCGTCGCACTTTCTGATCTCGGCGATATCATCGGCCGCCTGCACGACGCCCTCAGTGAACAGAAAGCCCGCCGCCAGATCGATGTCGTCGCCCGGCGTCCGCATGGTCACGGCGAGCGGCCGGCGGCCGGTCCGGATCTCCAGCGGCTCCTCTACGGCCAGCAGGTCGGGCCGCTCGGACATCACCGGAACGGGCCGCTCGGGCATCACCGGAACGGGCCGCTCGGGCATCACCGGAACGGGCCGCTCGGGCATCACCGGAACGGGCCGGTTGCCGCCCGCACTCGGGTGAGCACCATGACCATTGGCCCATTGGGTGCCGATTCCAGCGCCCAATGGGCCATCAGGTGTCACGGAACCGTTGCCTTCCGCGCCCTGGCGCGCGGATCGATCGGCCTGCGCGCCGGCGTCCGGCGCAGGCAGCGAGATCCGCAGCACCGGCCACCGCGCCGTCCTGCTCATGAGCACTGCTCCTTGTCCGCGTCTGCCTGGTCTTTCGAGGCTACGCTGGTACTGGCCATCACCGGGACGCCGCATGCCGCCGCATGCGGGCGCATGGGTTCGCTGAAGCCCGGCCCCGGGTCAGTGCTTGACACTGCGCCCGGCCCTCGCTGCGGGGGGACGGGCACGTCCGGCGCGCCGCGCGAGAGCGCGGGCAAGCGCCAGGCGGGGACTTGTGCCAGCAGGTGCTGGTCCCGGCATAGTTTGATGTGGCCATAATTGAACCCCCGCGTAGGAGGCACGATGACAGCCCAGACCATCGAGGACCGGGCGCGGATCGAGCAATCGATCAAGGGAAAGACGCTGTGTGACGACCTTCAGCGGACGGCAGAGGAGCGCGGCGATGAACCAGCCTTCTCCGACCGCGGCAGCGGGGAGTGGAAGACCCTGACGTGGTCGCAGGCCAGGCAGCGCGCGCTGGAGCTTGCCGCTGGTTTTGTCGCGCTCGGCTGCAGGCACGGTGACCGGGTGGCGCTGATGCTGCCGAACCGGGTCGAGCATGTGCTGGCGGATCTGGCTGCCGTGCACGCGGGCGCCGTGCCCGTGACTCTCTACGCCACGTTCGCGCCGGAGCAGGTCGGGTACGTGGCGGCGGACTGCACGGCCCGGGTGGCCGTGCTCGACGGCGCGTACCAGCTTGGCCGCTGGCAGCCCGTGCTCGAGCGGCTGCCCAGGCTGCACAAGATCATCGTTCTCGATGAGACGGTATGCCCGCCGGGCGAGCTCTACATGACGTGGGCGGAGTTCGAGCGGCTCGGCGCCGAGCGGTACGCCGCCGACCCTGCTGCCGTCGCCGCACGCGTCGCCTCGCTAGCGCCGGATGACCCGGCCACCATCCTGTACACCTCAGGCACCACGGGTAACCCCAAGGGCGTGGTGAACACCCACCACAATGTGCTGTTCGAGACGGGCAGCACGCATATGAGCGGCACCGTGCCGGACGAACTCCGGGCGATCTCTTACCTGCCGCTCGCGCATATAGCGGAGCGGGTGCTGACGATCTATCTGCCGATCCACGAGGCGGCGCACATCTACTTCTGCCCGGATCAGAAAGACCTCCTCAGCACGCTGCAGCAGGTGCAGCCGACCTCGCTGTTCGGCGTGCCGCGGGTCTGGCAGAAGATGCAGGCCGGGATCGTTGCGTTGATGGCGGCCGAGCAGGACGAGGCGAAGAAGGCCGCCGTGGCGCAGGCCATGGACGCAGGACGGAGGTACGTGGAGGGATGCCAGTTCGGCTACCAGGTAACGCCTGAGGTGGCCGCGGCCTTCGAGCGCGCCGACGCGGAGGTGCTCGGGCCGATCAGGTCGCTGCTCGGCCTGGGCGAGGCAGTCACTACGCTGTCCGCGGCTGCTCCGTTGCCCCCAGAAGTAGGCAGGTTCTTCGCCGGGCTCGGCATGAAGATCCTCGATGTGTACGGGATGACGGAGACGACCGGCGCGGTCACCGCGAACACGCCGGACGCGTTCCGGCTCGGCACGGTGGGCCGGCCGTTGCCCGGCATAGAAGTCACTATCGCGGACGACGGGGAGGTCTTGGTCCGCGGCCCGGTGAGTACGCCCGGCTACCTCGGCCTGGCGGAGGCGTCGGCCGCGCTGCTCGACGCGGACGGCTGGGTGCACACCGGCGACATCGGCACACTCGACCCGGACCAGTTCCTGAGCATCGTGGACCGCAAGAAGGAACTCATCATCACCGCCGGTGGGGAGAACATCGCACCGGTCGCCATCGAAGGCCTGCTGATGGCGCACCCGCTTATCGGGCAAGCCCTCGCGTTCGGCGACCGCCAGCCCTTCGTGGTGGCGCTGCTGGCCCTGGACGGCGAGGTCGCGCCCGCCTGGGCCAAGGCACGCGGCATCGAGGCCGGCTCGCTGGCCGAGCTAGCCGCACACCCCACCGTGATCGAGGCCGCCGGTGAGGCCGTCGCCGCGGCGAACAAGCACCTGGCCCGCGTCCAGCAGGTCAAGTACTGGGAACTACTGCCGGACGAATGGACCCCGGAAAGCGAGGAACTGACCCCCACGCTGAAGCTCAAACGCCGGATCATCCACACCAAGTACGCCGACGTCATCGATTCCCTGTATGCCAAATGACCGCCCGGCCACGGGCGTGCCGTGGCGGCGGCTCACTTCCGATCTTCTCCCGCCGGCTTCGGGTGTTGCTTCGTGGCGGATGCGGGGGTGATCTACGCTGGAGCCCCGGCCGGGCCCATCAGGGATGCTTACCGGCCCGTAGCAGGCCGTTAGGTGGCTGCTAGGCTCGCGCCGGAGGCGTCCGGGCACCTGGTGGGCCCCCCGGTCTTCAAAACCGGTGGACGGCGCTCAGCGTCGTCGGCGGGTTCGATTCCCGTCCGCCTCCGCCGCTGAAGGTAAGTGGCCAGGGGCGGAGAGTAGATTCGCAAGGTGGACAGCCGGCGGCGGGTGCCGCGCACGGATGCGGTGCTTGCCGACCCGAGGCTGGCTGAGGCCGCGGAGCGGCTCGGGCGGCGCCTGGTCAAGGCAGCGATCACGGCAGCGCAGGAGCAGGCGAGATCCGGGCGGATCGCGCCGGAACGGGTTCCGGATGTCGCCGCGGAATCCCTGCCCGTGCGCGCGACGAGCCTGCGGCCGGTGATCAACGCCACCGGCGTGCTGCTGCACACAAACCTTGGCCGCGCGCCGCTGTCCCGGCCAGCGCGTGACGCGATTATCGCGGCGGCCGGCTGCACCGACGTGGAATTTGATCTCGCCTCAGGCGCCCGCGCGCGCCGCGGCAGAGCCGCCACCGACGCACTCGCCCGCGCGGTCCCCGCTGCCGAGGCGGTGCACGTGGTCAACAACAACGCCGCGGGGCTGGTCCTCGCCGCCACGGTCCTCGCGGCGGGCAGGGACATTGTGGTCAGCCGCGGTGAACTGGTCGAGATCGGCGACGGGTTCCGGCTACCCGATCTGCTGACCTCCGCCGGCGCCCAGCTTCGCGAGGTCGGCACCACCAACCGCACGACGGTAACCGACTATGTCCAGGCCGTGACCCCCGAGACCGGGTTCGTGCTCAAGGTGCACCCATCGAACTTCCGGGTCGAGGGATTCACCGCCAGCGCCAGCGTGCGCGGCCTCGTCGCCGCTTTGCAGGGCACCGGCGTGCCGGTACTCGCCGATATCGGATCGGGGCTGCTGGCCGCCGACCCGCGCCTGCCCGGAGAGCCAGACGCGGACACCATGCTCCGGGCGGGGGCAGGGCTGGTCCTCGCGAGCGGGGACAAATTGCTTGGCGGACCGCAGGCCGGGCTGCTGCTCGGCGACGCAGGGCTCGTCGGCCGGCTTCGCAGCCATCCGCTCGCCCGCGCACTTCGGGTCGGCAAGCTCACACTGGCGGCCCTTGAGGCCACGCTCGCGGCCCCGCCCACGCCGACCGCGCGGGCGCTCGCGGCGGACCCGGCCGCGCTCATGCACCGAGCGAAACGGCTGGCCGCGCGCCTTTCCGCCAGCGGAGTCGATGCGCTGCCGATGGTGAGCCACGCCGCGGTCGGCGGTGGCGGGGCCCCGGGGCTCGTGCTCGAGAGCGCGGCAGTGTCCTTGCCGGAGCCGTTCGGGAGCATATTGCGCGACGGCGATCCGGCTGTCGTCGGCCGGGTGGAGGCCGGTCGGCTGCTGCTCGATCTTCGGGCCGTGCCACCGGAACGTGACGCCGACATTCACGCTGCCGTAGCCGCTGCCGCCGCAACTGCCGGGCCGGCCGCGCGCCGGGGGTCTGCGGCTGGCCGTCCCGCCGGGCAGGACGGCAACGGCGCTGGTTGCGCGTAGGTCATAGGCTGGGCGGATCGCGCAGTTTCGCGGGTTAGAGGACGAACAGCCGAGGACCAGTGAGGTGACGCCCGTGCTCACAGACTCCTTCGGCCGGATCGCGACCGACCTAAGGGTATCGCTGACCGACCGCTGCAACCTCCGATGCACGTACTGCATGCCCGCAGCGGGGCTGGACTGGCTGCCAGGGGAGTCTGTGCTGACCGATGACGAGGTCGTCCGCCTGGTCCGGATCGCCGTGGCCAGGCTCGGCATCCGTGAGGTCCGCTTCACCGGTGGCGAGCCGCTGCTGCGGCGCGGCCTCACCGATATCGTGGCGCGCACCGCTGCGCTTGATCCCCGCCCCGAAATATCGCTCACCACCAACGGCATCGGGCTGGCCAGGCTGGCGGCGCCGCTGCATCAGGCCGGTCTCGACCGGGTCAACGTGTCGCTCGACACGTTGCGCGAGGAGACGTTCGGCGTACTTGCCAAGCGTCAGCGGCTGCGGGACGTGCTCGACGGCCTGGCCGCGGCCGCCGCGACCGGCCTGGCGCCTGTCAAGGTCAACGCGGTGCTGATGCGCGGCGTCAACGACGACGAAGCCCCTGCGCTGCTGCGGTTCTGCCTCGCGAACGGCTACCAGCTTCGTTTCATCGAGCAGATGCCGCTCGATGCGCAGCACGGCTGGCGCCGTGCCGACATGGTGACCGCGGACGAGATCTGCGCGCTGCTGTCGGCGGACTTCGTGCTCAAGCCTGATGATCCAGCCGGTCGCGGCTCCGCGCCCGCAGAATCCTTCCTCGTTGACGGCGGGCCAGCGCGCGTGGGCGTGATCGGCTCGGTGACCCGGCCATTTTGCGGGGCATGCGACCGGGTGCGGCTGACCGCCGATGGCCAGATCCGCAACTGCCTCTTCGCCCGCGAGGAGAGCGATTTGCGCGCCCCGTTGCGCGGCGGGGCGAGCGACGACGAGCTTGCCGCTCGATGGCGCCGGGCGGTCGCCGCCAAGCGAGCAGGTCACGGGATCGACAATCCATCGTTCCTGCAACCTGACCGCCCGATGTCCGCGATCGGCGGCTGAGCCGGGGATTTCCGTGCACCCGGACCGGCGTATTCCTGGCGGGGCAGTGCCTGGCGGGGCAGTGCCTGGCGGGGCAGCGCCTGGCGGGGCAGTGCCTGGCGGGGCAGTGCCTGGCAGCACGGACCACGGCGGGACCGATGTGGGCGACGGCGGGGACGGCTTGCCCGACGGTGCGGCCCGCGGGTTCGACGCCGTGATCCTGGCGGGCGGGCAGGCGCGGCGGCTGGGCGGTGCCGACAAACCGGGGGCTGTGGTCCGCGGGCGCACGCTCGCCGCGACGGTTGTGGCGGCAGCGGCGGATGCGGCCGCCGTGATCGTCGTCGGGCCACGGCGGCCCGGGCTCCGCCGCCCGCCGCGCAGCGGCGTGCTGCGTTTCGTCTGTGAGGATCCGCCCCGCGGCGGGCCGGTGGCCGGGCTCCGGCGCGGGATGGCGGAGCTGTCGGCGGGCGGCGCGCCGTGGGTGGCCGTGCTCGCGGCCGACCTGCCGTTCCTTCAGGCGCGGGTGCTTCGCATGCTGCTGGCGGAAGCAGGCTGCGGGCGAGATGAAGCCGTGCCGCCGACGGGAGCGGTCCTGGTGGACGATGCTGGCAGGCCGCAGTGGCTGATCGGCTGCTGGCGGGCAAGCGCGCTGCGCGAGGCGCTGCGGACCTATCGGGGAGGGTCGCTTGGCGGGCTGCTCGGGCCACTGCGGCCGGTGGAAGTGCCGGCGTACGTGGGTACTGGCGAGCCGCCGCCATGGCTCGACTGCGATGCGCCCGCCGACCTGCAGCGGGCCCGCGAGTGGGAAACAGGCGAGTGGGAAACAGCCGAGTAGGAAACAGCCGAGTAGAAACAGCCAAGTAGGAAACAGCCGAGTAGGAAACAGGAAGGTCGCCGGCCAGGAGGGGACGGGACGGGGGGTGTTGAGCTCAGGATTCCGATGTGAGGGTGCTTTGGCGGCATTGGAGATGCTGATGCTGGGGTGGCCAGGCGCCTGGGTGGTGACTGTTCGTTGGCGGCGGCACCGTGCCGACCGGGAATGGGTTCGCGCGTGCGGTTCCGCAGGGCGCGGCACACGCTCGCCGCGGCAGCCGTTAAGGTTCGGCTCGTGAACACCCTCGATCAGTGGACAGAGGCGGCCTGCGCGGAACTCGGGCTTGATCGCCAGGAGGCGGATATCACTGCCGTGCTCGACCTTGCGCGAGACGTGGCGCACAGTGTGGCCAGGCCCGCGGCACCGCTGACCGCGTTCCTGCTCGGGTTGGCGGTCGGCCGTGGCCAGCAGATCGACCAGGCGGCGCGGCGACTGCGGGTCCTCGCCTCGAACTGGGGCCCGGACGCGTAGCCACGCGCGCGGCCACTTTCGCAATCATGCCCAGGGTCACCCACGGGACGGCTGCCTTAAGCGGCTTCCGCCAGCCGACGGCTCACATCGCCACGCAGCGTGTCAACGTCGGCTCCGGCCCCGGAAAGCACTCGCAGGACCGTTTGGTTGTCCTTGTCGAGTACGCCGAGGAGCAGGTGTCCGGTGGAGATGTGGTTGTGCTTGTGCCCGACGGCGGCGCGCAGCGCGAGTTCAATTGACTTCTTCGCGCGCTCGTTCAACGACAAGCCGCCCAGGCGGAACCGGCCCCGCAAGCTAGAGCGTGGGCGGTCGAGCGCTCCTGGACCGAACGCGGCCTCGGCGCTCGCGCGCACCGATTCCAGGTCGATACCGAGTGACGCCAGGGCAGCGGCGTCGAGCGTGGCGCCGGACTCCGCGCCCACGCGTTCGCGCAGATCGCTGATGTTCAGCCCACTGTCGGCAAGTGCTGCTGCCGCCACGCCGGTTCGCTGGGCGGCCAGGCTGAGCAGCAGGTGCTCCGGTCCGATGTAGTCCCGGCGAAGAAGGCGCGCCTCATCGGCGCCGCGTATGAGCGCCTCCCGCGCATCCTGGCTGAATCGTTCGAACATCGTCATTTCTCCTAGGGGGTGTACCTGCGACGGGCGTGCTTCTTGTGGACCGCCTGCTTACTCACGCCGAGAAGCACCGCGATCTCCTGCCATGACCAGCCGCGCGCACGCGCGTTGCCGACCTGGAGCGCCTCCAGGCGCTCGGTCAGGTCACGCAGGGCACACACGGCCCGCAGTCCGGTAGCCGGATCCTGGCCGCTCGCGGCCTCGGTGAGCTGCACTCCTTCGTTCATGCGGTCAACCTACGTTGACATCTCCGGCTTGTCAACTTAGGTTGACTTTCGTGCGGGAGTACTTGCGCTCCGAATGTTAAAGATATATCGTTATGTATCGAGAGCTTCAGACAGAAGTCTGGCTCATGAATCAGGAGGTATGACAATGCGCTACGAAGACGCACGGCGCCGCGGTCGCCAGCAGGGCTGGCACCGGACGCCAGAAGAAGGATCAAGCGGGGCAGATGTCGCGGGCGAGGGCCCGGTCCGCTGGCGGGGTGGGCCGGGAGGGCCCGGAGGGCCGCCGCCAGGTGGCCGCGGGCCGTTCGGGTTCCGCGGCCGGCATACGCCGCCTGCCATGGGCGGCTGGCGCGGTGGCCCAGACTGGCCGCCGTTCCCTGGGTTCCCTGGGTACCCCTTCGCTGGCCCGCGCAGACACCGCGGGCCGCGGGCAAAGCGTGGCGACGTTCGCGCGGCTGCGCTGACGCTGCTCGCCGAGGAGCCGCGTAACGGCTACCAGATCATCCAGGAAATCGAATCCCGTAGCGGCGGGGTATGGCGGCCAAGTCCTGGCTCGGTGTATCCGGCGCTGCAGCAGCTTGAGGACGAAGGCCTTGTCCGCACCACGGAGGCCGAGGGCGGGCGTAAGGCGTTCGAACTGACCGATGAAGGCCGCGCGTTCGTGGCGGCCCACGCCGACGAGCTCGCGGCGCCTTGGGACGCCGTAGCCGGCCCGGTCTCCGACGATATGATTGACCTGCGTCAGTTGTTCGGCCAGGTGGCCATGGCAGCCTCGCAGGTGTTCAGTGTGGGCACACCGGCGCAGATCGAGTCCGCCCGGCAGGTGCTGATCCTGGCGCGGAAGAACCTCTACGGCATCCTCGCCAGCGATGACGACCAAGCCCCGGCCCAACCGGCGGCGGACAAGACCGCACAGCGCACGGCCGGGGAAGACAGCCCTGGCAAGTAACTGGCAAGTAACTGGCAAGTAACTGGCAAGTAATGAGAACGGACCGGCCATCGAGCCGGCGTGGTATTCGGTGGCCAGCCCTTTTCCCGCGGCTGACCGCCGGATGACACCGCGGCGTTCCACGGTTGGCGTCAGTGAAGGGTTGGCGTCAGTGAAGGGTTGGCGTCAGTGAACGGTTGGCGTCAGTGAACGGTTGGCGTCAGTGAACGGTTGGCGTCAGTGAACGGTTGGCGTCAGTGAACGGTTGGCGTCAGTGAACGGGACGAGCAGGCAGGGAGGCACCGACGGTGAGGCTTCACGCGGATGAACAGGCCGCGACCGCCTCGGCTGAGGTCAGCGACTCGCGGCGCCCGGATAACGCACTCGCGGTGTCGGTTTCCGGGCTGAGCAAACGTTACGGGGACATCGAGGCCGTGCGCGGTATCGACTTCGAGGTCGCGGCGGGGGAGACGTTCGGCTTCCTCGGGCCGAACGGGGCGGGCAAGTCCACGACCATCAAGATTCTGTGCACGCTCGCCAAGCCCACGTCGGGATCCGCGCGTGTCGCGGGACACGACGTGGTGGCAGAACGCGACGAGGTGCGGCGCAACATTGGCCTGGTGTTCCAGGACACCACCCTGGACAGCTACCTCACCGCGGCGCAGAACCTGCACTTCCACGCCGACCTGTATGCGGTGCCGAAGGCCGCGGTGGAGCCCCGGATGCGGCAGGTGCTTGACATGGTCGGCCTGTGGGAGCGGCGCGACAGCCTGGTGAGCACCTTCTCGGGCGGGATGCAGCGCCGCCTCGAGATCGCGCGCGGCCTGCTGCACGCTCCTTACGTGCTGTTCCTCGACGAGCCAACAGTCGGGCTCGACCCGCAGACCCGCTCGTCGATCTGGCAGTACATCAACGACCTGAAGAGCCGCGAGGACATCACGATCTTTCTGACCACGCACTACATGGACGAGGCGGAGCACTGCGACCGCATCGCGATCATCGACCATGGGAAGATCGTGGCGATCGACACCCCTGAGGCGCTCAAGGCGAGCGTCGGCAAGGACCGGGTCCAGATCCACACGGCGGACGACGGGGCGGCGATCGCCGAGCTCGCTGCCAAGTTCGGCCTCGATGCCGCGGTGCACGAGGGCGCTGTCACCTTCTCCGTGACGTCTGGCGAACAGTTCGTGCCCCGCCTGTTCGCCGAGCTCACCGTGCCCATCCGCTCGGTCAGTGTGTCGCGCCCATCGCTGGACGATGTCTTCATGTCCTATACGGGCACCACCATCCGCGATGCGGAGGCGTCAGGTACCGATGCCATGCGCCAGATGGCGCAGCGCTTTCGAGGGAGGCGATGAAGATGGCGACACAGACGGCGCAGACGGCGCAGACGGCAGCGGGATCAAGCGCCGAGGCTGCGGCGGTACTCGCTGAGAAGATCAGAGTCGCGGTGCCCGAACATGGCCTGCGGTCGGATCTGCGCGCCGTTTCCATCGTGTGGCAGCGTGAGCTCATCAGGTTCCGCACGGACCGGCTGCGCGCAATTACCTCCCTCATTCAGCCCGTGCTTTTCCTGTTCGTGCTAGGCACCGGGCTATCCGCACTGGCCCGCCGCGGTATGCCCCCTGGCGTGGATTTCAAGACGTTCATCTTCCCTGGCGTCGTGGCGATGTCGGTGCTGTTCACGGCCATCTTCTCGGCGGCCTCGATCGTCTGGGACCGTGAGTTCGGGTTCCTGCGCGAGATGCTCGTGGCGCCCGTGAGCAGGTCCGCCATCGTGATCGGTAAGTGCCTCGGCGGTACGACGATCGCGACCTTGCAAGGGATCGTCATCCTGATCCTGTCCGGGCTGGCACATGTGCCTTACGCCCCAGGGCTGGTCCTCACCCTGATCGGCGAAATGCTGCTGCTCTCGTTCACGCTGACGGCGTTCGGGGTGATGATGGCGGCACGGATCAAGCAGTTCCAGGCGTTCATGGCGCTGACCCAGATGCTCGTCATGCCGCTGTTCTTCCTGTCCGGCGCGCTGTACCCACTCAACGGGCTGCCGACCTGGCTGACCGTGCTTACCCGGATCGACCCGCTCACCTACGTCGTGGGCCCGATGCGGCACGCGGTCTTCACCCACCTGAACCTCAGCCCACTGGCCGAGCATGCGCTGTCGCCCGGCATCACCTGGGCAGGCTGGGTCGTTCCGCTTTGGCTCTCGCTGGGCATCGTGACCGTCATGGGCCTCGGGATGATGGGGGTCGCGATCGCTGAGTTCCGCCAGACCGAGTAGCGGCGACACGCCGGTTCTCCGTGGCGCGGGATTTTCGGAGTGCGCGTTCCCGTGGTGCCGCGGTGCGGGCTCTTACGGTGCGGCGGGGCAGCGCGGCGGGGGCGGGGCAGCGCGGCGGGGGCGGGGCAGCACACCGGACACGACAAAACTGACCCGACGTGCCGACGAAGATCACAGCAAATAAAGGCGGGCCGGGTGGCTACGGGGGCAAACCACCCGGCCCGCGATCATCGGCGCTCCGACGGGGGCCCGGAACGCCGGCGCCGGTGCTCCGACGGGGGACCAGAGCACCGGAATAAATGTTACACCGAAACCCCCCCTTGTACGTCAAGACCTCATGTGCGTACAGACCCCAGGTGTCTCAAGACCTCGTTGCGACGCGGTCGCGCGACGGGTACTGGATCGTCGCGGCCGGTCCAACGCTTTGCTAAGTCTACGACCTAATGACTCTGCTGAAATCGGTCCTGGAAGCGAGTGTCGGCTTGCTCACCGGACACAAAGGCTTGGCGTTCGCGCCTGCTTGGATGAGGTGCCACGAGGCAGTCCGGGCCGCGGCGGCCCCGTCTCCCGCCGCGCTTCCTGCCGCGCCTCGTGCCGCGCGCTCATGTCCGCCTGCTGCGGTGCGGCCAGGTATCGCGCCGCCCTACGCGTTGCTTTCTGCCGAGGCGCGACGGGTACCGTTCTGGTCGCGCGCGGCGCTGTTGCCCGCTAGGTCATCTGCACCCGTCCCGTCGCGCGCACCGTCGCCTGGGGCGCCGTCGCGAAAGGGGCCGTCGCCATCGGTTCCGTTGGCATAGGTTCCGTCGCGAGCGGTTCCGCCGCCACCGGTGCCGTTGCGACCGGTTCCATCGGCGCGGGTGCGGCCGCCGGCTTCGCCGCCGCCGCTGGCACCGTCTGGACTGCCTGGCGCTGCAAGTGAGCCGCCTGCGGCGTCCCTGCGATCCGGCAAGTTGGGCTCGAATGACTCGAACGTCGCGCCGTTGTCAGGCTCGCGTCCGCCGTTGGCGAACACGACCGCGAAGTACGGCACCACCAGCGCGATGGCTGCGGCGATGAACCGCCAGATGCCGTGGAACAGAAAGACCGCAAGCAGGAAGGCGACGACACGGACCCCCATCGAGATCAGGTACCGCCGCTGCCGGTAGGAAATATCCTCCGACCTGGAGCGCCGGGCGTCGGTGACCGTATATTCACCGCGTCTGCGCCGGTTAGGCAGGACAAACTTCACGTTCCCACGCTATGCCAGGTCCGGGCCTGTGGAAACTGCGCATGCCCGGGGGCAAGATTGTCCGCGCGTCACCATGCCGCGTGCAAGGCTGCGCGGAAGATCACCAACGCTAGGGAGGAAGCATGACCGACAGGACGTACAGGGTGACCGAGATCGTCGGAACCTCACCCGATGGCATCGAGCAGGCGGTGAACAACGCGCTGCACCGCGCGAGCCAGACCATCAGGCACCTTGATTGGTTCGAGGTAACCGAGATCCGGGGCCAGATAGAAAACGATGATGTCGCCCATTACCAGGTCGGGCTGAAGGTGGGGTTCCGCCTAGAGGATGCGTGAGCGGCCGAGCAAGGGTTTCATGATCATGGTGCTTTTCCCGCGCGCATACGACGGGAAAGCACCATGATCATGGATCTTCGCCTGGGCCGGGCTAGCTGGCCTTGCTCACTGACGACATGTTGAATCCGTCGACCCGCACCGGCGGCGCCGCGACCCGGGCAAAGTAGTCGGCCCACTCGCGGGCCAGGCACGGCCTCGTCCGGCCCACCTCCGCCACGCGATCGAGCATGCCGGCAGGTGACTCGTTGAACCTGAAATTGTTAACCGCCCCGGTCACCTCGCCGTTCTCCACCAGGTAAAGCCCGTCCCTGGTGAGCCCGGTGACGAGCAGCGTCTGCGGATCGACCCCGCGGATGTACCACAGGCAGCTGACGAGCAGCCCGTTACCTGTGCTGGCGATCATCTCGTCGAGCGCAGGCCCGGCGCCGCCCGCGGCCTCGAAGATCAGGTTGTCGACGGCCGGAGTGACGGGCAGGCCGGTCAGTTCGGCGGAGTGCCGCGTCTGAACAAGTGCGTTCAGGTTTCCGTCCTTGATCCACTCCGTGGGCGCGAGCGCGAGACCGTTGTCGAAACACGAGGAGGCGCGCGACGACGCGCGGGCGATCACGAACGGCGCGCACTCGATCCCGGGCGCACCTGGGTCACTGCGCAGCGTCACGGGAAGGGCAGCGAGCCTTTCACCAACTCTGGTGCCGCCGCCAGGCTTGCTGAACACGGTCCGGCCATCAAGGGCGTCCTTCGCGCCTGCCGCGTGGTAGGCGTGGATGAGCAGGTCCGCGACGGCGGTTGGGCTGAGCAGCGTCTCGTATCGGCCGGCCGGAAGTGACACCCGGCGCTTCGCCCAGTCGAGGCGCTGTGCGAGCCCGGCTTCGAGGCCGACCATGTCCACATCCGTGAAGTCGCGGGTACCCGTTCCCGCCCACGCGGAGCGTTCGAGGTCGGCAGACTTGGCGTTAAGTTCCAGCCGCCCGGCCGGCTGGTCGTGGCGGAGCCTGAGGCCACTGGAGCTGCCGAGGAAGGTGCAGGTCAGCTCGTGTTGAGCGAAGCCATACAGCTTTCTGCCACTCGCCTGCGCCGCGGCGAACGCGTCGCCGAGGGCCGCGGCGAAATCGGTGAAGACGCCGATCTCGGTCTCGGCAACCGGCCCGCCCCATTCCCCGAACGGCTGCCGCGCGGACGGTTCTATCAGCGCCTGCGCGTCTTCTGCGACCGAGCTCTCCCTTGCCGCCTGCTCGGCGGCCCGCACAACGTCGGCGAGCTGGTCGTCGCGGATCCCGGCCCTTGACACCACGCCGATGGCCGCGCCGTCGGCGCGGTGCTCAATCGCGATGACCGTGAGCCTGCGCGACCGCGCGACTCCGTTCGTGGTCAGCGTGTTACCCGCCCAGCGCAGGTTGGCGTTACTCGTCTCGTCGGCTATCACGACGCAGTCTCGGGCGCGGGCCACTCTCGCTTCCACGAGCGCCCGCTCCACTGTCTCTTGTGGGTTCATCCCGCCTCTTCAAGCGTGTTCAGGATCCGGACGCCACGCATCACGACGGACGGGCAGCCGTGACTGACCGGCGCGATCTGGCTTGGCTGGCCCTTGCCGCAGTTGAACGCGCCGCACAGCAGGTACGTGCCCGGGCCGCCGACCGCTTCCATGCTGTTCCAGAAGTCTGTGGTGGTGGCCTGATAGGCGACATCTCGGAGCTGGCCGGCCAGCCGGCCGTTCTCGATCTTGTAGAAACGCTGGCCGGTGAACTGGAAGTTGTACCGCTGCATGTCGATGGACCAGCTGTTGTCGCCGACAATGTAGATGCCGCGCGTTACGCCCGCGATCAGGCTCTCGGTCGCCGGGCCTGCCGGGTCGGCGTGCAGCGAGACGTTGGCCATTCGTTGCAGCGGCATGTGTGACGGTGAGTCAGCGAAGGCGCATCCGTTGGACCGCCCGAAGCCGTTCATCCTCGCCATCCGGCGATCAAGCTGGTAGCCGGTGAAGACACCGCCGGAGATGATGCCCCACAGCTGGCCAGCGACACCCTCGTCATCGAAACCGACCGTGGCGAGCCCGTGCGGCGCGGTGCGGTCGCCCGAGACATTCATGACCGGCGACCCGTACTGAAGGGTCCCGAGCTTTTCCGAGGTGGCGAACGAGGTGCCGGCGTAAGCGGCCTCGTAGCCGAGGGCCCGGTCGAGCTCGGTGGCGTGCCCGATCGACTCGTGGATGGCGAGCCACAGGTTCGACGGGTGAATCACGAGATCGTAGCTGCCGGCCTCGACAGAAGGGGCAGCGAGCTTCGCAGCGAGCAGTTCCGGGAGTTCCGCGAGTTCGGCCGTGAAGTCCCAGCCGGTACCCGTCAGGTACTCATATCCGCGCCCGGCGGGCGGCGCGATGGTCCGCATCGTGTCGAACCTGCCCGCGGGCACGTCGATCGCGACGGCGGTCACGACCGGATGCAATCTGACCCGCTGCTGCGTCGCGGTGGTGACGCCATCGGAGTAGAACTTGCACTCCTTGACCTGCTGGAGTGAGACGTCGACGTGATCAACCCGTGGGTCGCCGAGAAGCCCGCCGCCCCACTGGCGCAGCAGCCTGACCTTGTCGGCGATGCCGATCTCGAACGGGTCCTGCAGGTACGAAGAGATCCAGCTCACCTCGCCGTACGGCGGCTCGTCCGCCAGTTCGATGCGCTCCCTATTGATCGCGGCCGATACCTTCGCGACGTCGACCGCCTGCTGCGCGGCCCGCGCAGCGGCCTCTGGGGTGAGGTCGGCAGCCGCAGCGAAACCCCATGTACCGTCGCAGATGACACGCACGGCGAGGCCAAGCTCGTCGCCGTCGACCAGGGTCTCTAGGTTGTTGTCAGACAGCGCGAGGTATTGCCCGCGGATCCGCTCAAGCCGGAAGTCGGCATGCGCCGCGCCTAGGTCGCGGGACCGCTGCAGGGCCGCGTCGGCCAGGTTGTGCAGCGGCAGCGCGGTGAACTCAGGATCGATCCTGCGTTCGCTGCGCGGCGGGGGGTTGCGGGCCGCCGGGTGCCCGGGTGTGTCACGCGGCGGGCGCTGTTGCCCACCGGGTTGCGTCGCCTCCCTGGGCGAGCCGGTGCGGTTATCAGCCACGACAGGAAACCTACCTGACATGCGCGCGGGCCAGCCGGCCGGTAATCTCCCCACGACGATCGGGGGTTCAGGTTCAGTCAGTTCGGTTCGGTGGGAGGCAAATGAGATGAGCCGGTCCGTCCTCGTCATCGGTGGGAATCGCGGCATCGGGCTTGCTATCGCGCGCCGCCTCGCGGCGGCTGGCGACGCGGTGACCGTGACGTCGAGATCCGGTGACACCGTGGCCAGCGCTGAAGGGCTGCCCGTGGTTCGCTGCGACATCACTAACACCGCCGCCGTGGACGGTGCCTTCACCGCGGTAGAGAAGGCACAAGGCCCGGTCGAGGTGCTCGTCGCCAACGCGGGCATCAACCGTGACAACCTGCTCGCACTGATGAGCGAGGACGATTTCAGCGGGGTCCTTGACACGAACCTGACCGGGGCCTTCCGCGTCGTCAAACGAGCGGTACGGCCAATGATCAGGATGCGCCGTGGCCGCATCATCCTGATCTCGTCGGTGGTCGGCCTGCTCGGATCTGGCGGGCAGGCGAACTACGCGGCGTCCAAGGCCGGCTTGGTGGGACTGGCGCGGTCGCTCACCAGGGAGCTAGGTTCGCGGAACATCACGGTGAATGTCGTCGCCCCTGGATTCGTGCAGACCGATATGACCGCGGCGCTGCCCGAAAAAAGAAAGGCCGAGATCTTGAAGAACATCCCGCTCGGGCGGTACGCGGCACCTGACGAGGTGGCCGGCGTGGTTGAATTCCTGGCCGGCGACGCCGGCGGCTACATCACTGGCGCCGTCATTCCCGTGGACGGCGGCATGGGGATGGGTCACTGATGGGCATCCTGGAGGGAAAGCGAATCCTGATCACGGGCGTGCTGACTGACTCCTCGATCGCATTTCACGTCGCGCGCATCGCGCAACTCGAGGGTGCTACCGTCGTGCTCACCGGTTTCGGCCGCCTGAGCCTGGTGGAGCGGATCGCCAGGCGGCTGCCGCAGCCGCCGCCCATTGTCGAACTTGATGTGACACACAGCGGGCAGCTCGCATCGCTCGCCGAGCGTGTGTCTGCACACGTCGACAGCCTCGACGGCCTAGTGCACGCGGTCGCGTTCGCGCCCCAGGGCGCACTCGGCGGTAACTTCCTCAAGACACCGTGGGAGGACGTCGCGACCGCGGTGCACGTGTCGGCGTTTTCTTTGAAGTCGCTCGCCGTCGCGGCGCTGCCCATAATGACTGGTTCGGTCGGCGACGAGGACTCCCGCGGCTCGGGTGGCTCGAGCGCGCCGCCCGATGTGGCGGCCGCGGGCTCGATCGTCGGTCTCGATTTCGACGCGAGCCGCGCTTGGCCTGCGTACGATTGGATGGGTGTGGCCAAGGCCGCGCTTGAGTCGTGCGCGAGGTACCTGGCAAGGGACCTGGGGCAGAAGAATATCCGGGTGAACCTGGTGGCGGCCGGGCCGATCCGCACGATGGCGGCGGGCAGCATCCCAGGTTTCGGTCAGTTCGAGCAATTGTGGAGCGAGCGTGCGCCGCTCGGCTGGGACATCACGAATCCCGAGCCTGCCGCGCGTGCGTGCGCGGCGCTGCTTTCCGACTGGTTTCCTGCCACGACGGGTGAGATCGTGCACGTGGACGGCGGCGCCCATGCGATGGGCGGCTAGCCGCCCATCGCATGGGCACCGCCGATGGCCCGCTGCTTGGGCTGTGTCCCCAGCAAAGGATCACCGCAGGGGATGAGTGAACACGGGGTGGCCCAGCACGGGGTGGCCCAGCACGGGGTGGCCCAGCACGGGGTGGCCCAGCACGGGGTGGCCCAGCACGGGGTGGCCCAGCACGGGGTGGCCCAGCACGGGGTGGCCCAGCACGGGGTGGCCCAGCACGGGGTGGCCCAGCACGGGGTAGGCGAGCACAGCGACGGCGGCGCTGGGCCCGCGGTTCGCACCCCGGGCAGCACCGCGAATCGGAGGTTCGAGGATCTGATGCCAGACATTCCGCACTACCCGGGCCGGGGCGGGCAGGTGGATCGACCGGCGGGCGAGCCCGCGCCCCCGTCGATCCAGAACGCGGCGAAGCTGATGTACGCAGGTGCGGCCGTGAGCATCGTCGGCCTCGTCATCGGCCTGGCCACATCCGGCGGCCTGAAGCGTGCGATCAGCAAGGCGAATCCAAGACTTAGCGCCGTCCAGGTGAGCCATAGCGCGACGTTCATCGTGGTCACCAGCGTGATCACTGGCCTTATCGGCACCGGCCTCTGGCTGTGGATGGCGTGGGCCAACAAGCGCGGGAAGGCGTGGGCGCGGATTCTGGCGAGCGTGTTCTTCGGTATCTCGACACTCAACACGGTGGCGAGCTTCGCTCAGCCTGGCGCCGTGCTCAACAAGTTCCTCACGGTCGCCGTGTGGATCGTCGGCCTCGGCGCGATAATTCTGCTCTGGCGGCCAGATTCCAGCACTTACTACAAGGCGTCCTCCCGGCCAGGCTAGCGCAGCCGGGCTGGCGCGGCCGGGCTGGCGCGGCCGGGCTGGCGCAGCCGGGCCGGGGGCAGCCGGGCTGGCGCAGCCGGGCTGGCGCAGCCGGTTCCGGGCATTGGATAACCGATATGGGTAGCAGACGGTGGACAATTGGCGCCAGGCAGCCGATACTTCGGCCATGACGGTGCAGGCACCGTTTCCTGAGCGCGCCTCTGACTCCGATCGCGAGCGGGCGATCGCCGAGTTGCGCGAGCGCTCGGTGGCGGGCGAACTGTCGCATGACACCTTCGTCAGGCGGATGGATGTGGCGCTCCGCGCGCGTAGCCGCTCCGAACTCGCCGCGCTCTTCTGCGACCTGTCGCCTGGCCGGGTCACCGGGCGGCTCACCGACGCGGTGGCGCGAATGTCCGCCCTTTCCGACCGGCTCACGGCGGCCTGGCGGCTGCCGCGGCTGCCGCGGCTGACGCTGCCTGCCGATCCGCCTGAAAGTACCGCGCCTTCCGGGTTCACCATCGGCCGTGAACCCGGCTGCGATCTGGTCATCCCAGACCTCACCGTGTCGCGCCTGCATGCCAAGCTGACCAGGATGGGCGGCCGCTGGCTGCTCTGGGATCTCGGCTCGATGAATGGCACCAGGCGCAACGGCTGGCGGATCAGCTCGCCAGTTCCGGTCCAGGTGGGCGATCAGCTGACGTTCGGCCAGGTCACCTTCATCGTGGGGGAGTAGCCAGCTAGCGCATCCCGTAGATGTCGGTGGATCGGCGCCCAGGCAGTCTCGTCGCCGGCAGCTCCACCATCGGCTCCCCGAGAACAACTACGGCCTTGCCGGCCGCCGCCCGGATCACTGCCCGCATCCACCGAGATCAACCAGACACGCCCTGGCGGAAACGTCGTCGAGCGCGGCTGAAATCTCGGCGGGCAGCACGACCTCCGTGGCGTCAAGAATGCCGGTGAGCTGGCCG
Organism: uncultured Actinomycetota bacterium; assembly: GCA_963826515.1. GTDB lineage: Bacteria > Actinomycetota > Actinomycetes > Streptosporangiales > Streptosporangiaceae > DATFVJ01. The sequence continues at coordinate 809,778 of CAWGXI010000012.1, read as the reverse complement.
GTCGTGCGGGCTCCGACGATCGCGGACGTGACCGCCGGGCGGTCCGCCACCCAGCTCAAGGCCACCGCCAGCGGCGAAACGCCGAGGCCGTCCGCCGCGGTGCTCACCGCCTCCACGATGGCGCGGCACCGTTCATCCAGATAAGGCTGCACGAACCAGCCAAAGTGCGGGGTCGCGGCCCGTGAATCCGCGGGGATACCCGTGCGGTACTTGCCGGTGAGCACGCCACGGCCGAGCGGCGACCTGCAGAGCACGCCCGCGCCGCTGTCGGCCGCGGCGGGCAGCACCTCCCGCTCGATATCGCGAGCGAGTAGTGAGTACTCGACCTGTACCGAGGAGATGGGTGCCCGGCCCGGCCAGGCCTGCTGCCAGGTCGCGGCGCGCGCCAATTGCCAGCCAGCGTAGTTGCAGACCCCCGCATACCTCGCGCGGCCAGCGCTCAAGGCCTGGTCGACGGCGGACAGCGTTTCCTCGAGCGGTGTCGACGGATCCCACCCGTCCACCTGCCATAGATCCACGTGGTCGACGCCCAGCCGGCGCAGCGAGGCATCAAGGGCGGCAATCAGGCTCCGCCGCGAGACGTCCCCGGACGTCTTCGTCGCGAGGACCATCTCCGATCGGGGCACGACATCGTCCAGCAGGCGTCCGATGATCAGCTCGGCATCACCGCCCGTATATGAGCCCGCCGTGTCGATCAAGGTTCCGCCCGCATCGGCGAACGAGACAAGTTGGGCGGCGGCGTCGTCTTCACTCGTGTCACGACCCCAGGTCATCGTGCCCAGGCCAAGCCGCGAGACCCGAAGGCCCGACGCTCCGAGCCTGCGCTGCTCCATGATCGGAGGTTAACGCCTCCGCGCCGCGGCGGCGGGCATACCCAGCATGCGGAACCGGCGGCGGGCATACGTAGCATGCGGCACTAGAGTCTGGACTGTGACAACGGTTCTCCTGGTGCGCCACGGCCTGACCGCGCTCACTGGGCCGGTACTCACGGGCTGGACTCCCGGCGTGAATCTCGACGACCGCGGCAGGGCGCAGGCGGAGGCTCTCGCCGCACGGCTCGCGCCTGTGCCGCTCGACGCGATCGTCACAAGCCCGCTCGAGCGCTGCAGGCAGACAGCGCTGGCCATCGCGGCGGCGGCCGGTCCGGCGCGTGACGGCCAGGCGCGTGACGGCCAGGCGGGGCCGGCCGTGCGGGTCGATGACCGTGTCGGGGAGTGCCACTACGGCGACTGGACAGGTAAGCGGCTGAAGAAGCTCGCCAAGGAGCCGCTCTGGCGTGTCGTGCAGGCGCATCCGAGCGGGGCGAGGTTCCCTGGCCCGGACGGCGAGGCCCTGCCCGACATGCAGTACCGTGCGGTCGCTGCGGTGCGGGCGTGGAATGCGAAGCTAGGCCGCGACGCGTGCTATGTCGTGTGTTCGCACGGTGACGTGATCAAGGCAATTGTTGCCGATAGCCTGGGTGTTCATCTCGACCTGTTCCAGCGGATCCAGATCGATCCGTGCTCGCTGACCGTCATCAGGTACACCGAGCTGCGGCCGTTCCTTCTGCGCCTTAACGACACCGGAGGGGATGTGGGTGGTCTCACGAAGGCGGCGCGCGGTGAAGGGCATGCGGGCAGCGACGCCACGGTCGGCGGCGGCGCAGGCGCGGATGGCGGCAACGCGGGCGAGGGCGCGCGCGTCAGCAAGGAGGATACGGCGGGTGACGGCGCGGGCTCCGGCGTGAGCATCAGTGCGGGCCATGCGGGCCATGCGGACAGTGAAAGCGTCAGCGCGGACGCCGTCGGACGTGCGGGCACGCCGGCTTCCCGCGGCCACGGAGTTCAGCAGCAGCCAGCGGAAGCGCAAGGATAGGGAGATGCCTGTCTACATCTACGACCCGCCGGCGAGGTTCGTGGCAGGCACCGTCGGCCAGCCAGGCGAGCGGACGTTCTACCTGCAGGCGAGCGGCACCGGCAGGGTCACCAGCGTGACGCTGGAGAAGCAGCAGGTCAGCCTGCTTGCCGAGCGGCTCGACGAGTTGCTCGACGAGGTGTTGCGCCGATCCGGAGGCTCGGCCGCCGTGCCCGCGGTTGCGCCCGCGGAACTGCAGGACGACGCACCGCTCGAACTGCCGCTGATGGAGGAGTTCAGGGTCGGGTCCATCGCGCTCGCCTGGGATGCGGACGGCGATCGCGTCGTGATCGAGGCGCAGGAGGAGTCAGACGAGCCGGTCGAGCCGCTTGCCGAGGACATCTCCGCAGACGGTCCCGGCGTGCTGCGGGTGCGGATTACGCCCGCCATGGCCCGCGCATTTGCCCAGCGAGCACTGCAGATCGTTGCGGCGGGACGGCCGCCTTGCCCGCTGTGTGGCCTGCCACTTGACGCGGCAGGGCACGTCTGCCCGCGGCAAAATGGTCATCGCCCTGGCCCGGTGGCGTAACAATGCCAAGGAGCGGCCACAGGCCCGGCGCCAAGGCCCGGCTCGCGGCGCAGCCGGTAAGGCGTCAGAATCAGGACATGCGGGAGCCTCCCTCCGATCGGATGCGCCGGCGGCAGGACGGGGCAGCCGACGGCCGCGAGGCAATTATTGACCTGCTCACCAATGGCCCGATCGAAGTCGAAGGCCAGCTTTTCGAGGCGTCAAATGCGACGCTCTACTGCGGGATCAAACACGGCGCCAAGAGGGCGGCTTGTGTCTACAAGCCGATATCGGGCGAGCGGCCCTTGTGGGACTTCCCGCGCGGATCCCTGGCAGGGCGTGAGGTGGCCGCCTATCTGATCTCCGAGGCGGCTGGGTGGGGCGTGGTGCCGCCCACCGTGTACCGCGACGGCCCATTCGGTCCCGGCATGTGCCAGTTGTGGATCGACGCGGACGCCACGGTCGACCTGGTCGCCCTCGCCCGGCGCACCGACCATTCAGGGCTGCGGGACATGGCCGTCTTCGATGCGGTGGTGAACAATGCGGACAGGAAGATCGGCCATCTGCTCCCCACCGCACGCGGGCAGCTATACGGCTGCGATCATGGCGTGTGCTTCTCCGAGGATTACAAGCTCCGCACGGTGCTCTGGCAGTGGCGCGGACGACCGCTGCCTGGCAGGGCGATCGAGGCGCTCGGCCGCCTCCGTGCAGCCCTCGACGGCCGCGAGCTGGCGGCCGAACTCAGCCAGCGACTCGCCGCCGCTGAGATCAATGCCACCAAAGGCCGGGTCGATTTCCTGCTCAAGCACCGTGTGCATCCGTATCCGTCGGATGAGTGGCCCGCCGTACCCTGGCCGCCGGTTTAGGGGCGTAGTCCCGTGGGGCGTGTCCTAGGGACATGCCCGACGGGACGTGCCCAGCCGCCACCTGATCCCCAGCCAGTGGCGAGGAAGTCGAGCGCTCGTGCGAGCGCGTCGATCGCATCCGCCCAGTCGTGCCGGCCTGCGGTGATGCGCATTGTCACGGGGACGTGCGCCCGATCGAGCAGGGCCTCGAACCTCGCCGCCTGTCCCTTGATCACGGCAATATCGTCCCGACCTGTCCTCTTCGAGCAGGATCCGCTTCCCGCGTGCCATGTTGATGCGCATGTCGGGGCTATTCGCGGCCATCAGGGCCTGGCGCCCGGCGAACATGCCCGGCGGGTCTGGCGAGCGGGGTCACACCGGAAGGCATGATTATCAGCAGCACGAATACGGCGAAGACCGCCACGGCTGCCATCTGCCGAGGCCGCGCGGAGCGCGCAAAGCGTGGGGGTGCCGCGACGTGTCGCGGCTCGCCCCCCTGCGATTTCGCCGCCTGAGACCAGCGAATCACGCGGCGTCACCAAACCGCGCCAAATGTCCCCTGACCTGGCATTTTACAGCGCCTGGGGAAACTGGGCCGCGGCGGCGGCAAGGTCAGTGGTTGCCCGCGTCGCCATGGTCGCCGCGGCGGCGGAGATACCGCTCGAATTCCCTGGCGATCGCGTCTCCGCTCGCCTCGGGCAGGTCCGTCGCGTCCCGCTGGTCCTCGAGGGCCCGCACGTACTCGGCCACTTCCGTGTCCTGCTGCGCGAGTTCGTCGACGCCACGCTCCCAGGCCCTGGCCTGCTCGGGCAGGTCGGCGAGCGGCAAGGTGATGTCCACAACATCCTCGATGCCGCGCAGCAGCGCAAGCGTCGCCTTTGGGTTGGGCGGCTGTGCCACATAATGCGGCACCGATGCCCAGAGCGAGACCGCGGTCAGGCCAGCCTCGCCGCAGGCGTGCTGCAACACCCCAACGATCCCGGTCGGGCCCTTGTAGTCGACCGGCTGCATGTTGAGTTCGGCGGCGAGCTTGGACTGCGACACCGAACCCGCGATCGGCACCGGGCGCGTGTGCGGCACGTCTGCGAGCAACGCGCCGAGCAGCACGATCATCTCGGCGCCCAGGTCACTGAAGCTCTGCACGAGCTCGTCGCAGAACCGGCGCCAGCGCATGTTCGGCTCGATCCCGTGCACAAGGACAATGTCGCGGTCGATTCCATCTGGTTTCGCCCGCGACAGGCGCGTCGTCGGCCAGATCAGGCGCTCTGTCCGCCCAGCGGAAAGCTCGACGACAGGCCGCGTCACCTGGAAGTCGTAGAAGTCCTCAGGGTCGATCGCCGCCACCGGCTCCGGATCCCACGCGGCGGCCAGGTGCTCGATCACCCCTGAGGCGGCCTCGCCGGCGTCGTTCCAGCCCTCGAATGCTGCCACCAGCACGGGCGCGGTGAGATCATCGACGTTTTCCAGCTCGATGGCCCGACACCTCCTCCGCGCGCTTGCCATGCCCTGCGCTACTAGCCTGCATCACTTCCGTGCGTCACTTCGTCACTTCCCAGCTACGCGGACGGCGCCGCAGACGGCGCCGCAGCCGGCGCCGCGACCGGTGCCGCAGACGGTGCCGCGGCCTCGCCGCGCGCAGGGCGAACGGTCCCAGCCTACGTGCTCACCGCCGGTCGCCGCGGCACCCTCGTTACCTGCCCTGGCAGCGTGCACGACTGGCAGCGTGCACGATGAGCCGCCGCGCCTGGCTGCCCAGGCCACTCATCTGGCCCGACGGCGCCGAGCTCGCCGTGCGCGCCGAGCAGTAGCGCCGTTAGATAGAGTTGCTACATATGAGCGGCCAATCGGGAGCATTGCGCGCCGCGCTTGGCGAGCGCGTCATTGTGGCAGACGGGGCGATGGGGACGATGCTCCAGGCCCAGGACGTCACCCTCAGCGACTTCGAAAACCACGAGGGCTGTAACGAGGTACTCAACGCGAGCCGCCCTGATGTCGTGCGCGCGGTGCACGACGCGTACTTCGCAATCGGCGTGGATTGCGTGGAAACCAACTCGTTCGGTGCCAACCTCGGAAACCTCGGCGAGTACGGCATCGAAGACCGGATCTTCGAGCTTTCCCAGGCGAGCGCGAGGATCGCCAGCGAGGCGGCCGAGCACTGGAGCGCGGCCACGCCCGACCTGCCGCGCTGGGTGCTCGGTTCGATCGGTCCAGGGACCAAGCTGCCAACCCTCGGCCATGTCACGTTCGCGCGGCTGCGCGACACGTACCAGCAATGCGCCGAGGGCCTGCTCGCGGGCGGCGCGGACGCGCTCATCGTGGAGACCTGCCAGGACCTGCTCCAGGCCAAGGCGGCGATCATCGGCGCCCGGCGGGCGATCAACGGCGCGGACGCGGACGTGCTGCTCATCGCTCAGGTCACTATCGAGACTACCGGTTCTATGCTGCTCGGCTCGGAGATCGGCGCGGCGCTGACCGCGCTCGAGCCCCTCGGCATCGACGTGATCGGCCTGAACTGCGCCACCGGACCGGCCGAGATGAGCGAGCACCTGAGGTACCTCGCGCAGCACTCGAGGGTGGCGCTTTCCTGCCAGCCGAACGCGGGCCTGCCCGAACTGACCGCCGACGGCGCGCGCTACCCGCTCAGTCCTGGTCAACTGGCCGCCGCGCACGACAGGTTCACCTCCGAGTTCGGCGTCGCCCTGGTGGGCGGCTGCTGCGGCACGACGCCCGAGCACCTTGCGGCGGTCATCGCGCGGGTGCGCGGCCGCGAGGTGAAGCGCAGGCGCCCGCGGCCCGAGCCGGGGGCCGCATCGCTGTACCAGCACGTGCCGTTCCGGCAGGAAACCTCGTTCCTCGCCATCGGCGAGCGCACCAATGCCAACGGCTCGAAGGCCTTCCGCGAGGCGATGAATGACGGCAGGTACGACGACTGCGTGGAGATCGCCAGGCAGCAGACGAGAGATGGCGCCCACCTGCTCGACCTGTGCGTCGACTACGTCGGCAGGGACGGCGCCGCGGACATGCGCGAGATCGCAGGGCGGCTCGCGACCGCGGCGACGCTGCCACTGGTGCTCGACTCGACCGAGCCGGAAGTCATCGCGACAGGCCTGGAACTGCTTGGCGGCCGCGCTGTCGTCAACTCGGTCAACTACGAGGACGGTGACGGCCCGCGGTCGCGGATGGCGCGGATCATGCCGCTGGTGAAGGAACACGGCGCCGCCGTGATCGCGCTCACCATCGACGAGCAGGGCCAGGCGCGCACCGCCGAGTGGAAGGTGCAGGTAGCCACCCGGCTGATCGAGGACCTGACCAGGAACTGGGGCATGCAGGTCGGCGACATCATCGTGGACTGCCTGACGTTCCCGATCACCACCGGCCAGGACGAGACACGGCGGGACGCCATCGAGACCATCGAGGCCATCCGCGAGGTCAAACGCCGGTACCCGGATGTGCAGACCACGCTCGGCGTCTCGAATGTGTCGTTCGGGCTCAAGCCGCCGGCCCGGGCGGTGCTCAACTCCGTCTTCCTCAACGAGTGCGTCAAGGCGGGACTCGACTCGGCGATCGTGCACGCTTCGAAGATCCTGCCGATGGCCCGGATACCCGACGAGCAGCGGCAGGTCGCGCTCGACCTCGTCTACGACAGGCGCAAGGAAGGCTACGACCCGCTGCAGCGGCTGCTTGAGATCTTCGAGGGCGTCGACAGCGCGACCGTGAAGGCCGACCGGGCGGCGGAACTCGCCGCGCTGCCGCTGTGGGAGCGGCTCAAGCGCCGGATCATCGATGGTGAACGTAAGGGCCTCGAACGCGATCTGGATGACGCTCTCACCCAGCGCCCCGCCCTGGAGATCGTCAACGACGTGCTGCTTGAAGGCATGAAGGTTGTCGGGGAGCTGTTCGGGTCCGGGCAGATGCAACTGCCGTTCGTGCTGCAGTCCGCCGAGGTGATGAAGGCCGCGGTGGCATATCTCGAGCCGTACATGGACCGCGCAGACGAGGCGGGCAAGGGCAAGATCGTGCTCGCCACGGTCAAGGGCGACGTGCACGACATCGGCAAGAATCTGGTCGACATCATCCTGTCGAACAACGGCTACGACGTGGTCAACATCGGCATCAAGCAGCCGGTGTCGACGATCGTGGAGGCGGCGCTCGAAAACGGCGCCGACGCGATCGGCATGTCCGGGCTGCTGGTGAAGTCCACCGTGGTGATGCGGGAGAACCTGCACGAGCTGAATACCAGAGGGCTCGCGGAGCGCTGGCCGGTCCTGCTCGGCGGCGCCGCGCTTACCCGGTCCTACGTCGAGCAGGATCTGGCGGAGCAGTTCGACGGCCAGGTCCGTTACGCGAGGGACGCGTTCGAGGGGCTGCGGCTGATGGACGCGTTCATGGCTGTCAAGCGCGGCGAGGCGGGCGCGCAGTTGCCGCCGCTGCGTGAGCGCCGCGTCCGGGCCCGGCTGCGGCAGGAGACTGATACAGAACGGCTGCCGCAGGCGCGTTCCGACGTCGCCACGGATAACCCCATCCCGGCGGTGCCGTTCTGGGGGACCCGGGTCATCAAGGGGATACCGCTCGCGGACTACGCAAGTTTCCTCGACGAGCGCGCGACGTTCATGGGCCAGTGGGGGCTCAAGGCGGCGCGCGGTTCCGCGGGTTCAGAAGGGGTCTCCTACGAGGAACTCGTGGAGACCGAGGGCCGCCCACGGCTGCGGATGTGGATGGAGCGGGTGCAAACGGAGGGCCTGCTCGAAGCGGCCGTCGTCTATGGCTATTTCCCATGCGTGAGCGAGGGCAACGACCTGATCGTGTTCAGCCCGGGCGACGACGGCGGTGCAGGCGGTGTAGACGCCGCTGGGCCGTCCGGCCCATTGAGAGCTGGCGGCCCGGCTGGCACGGAGCTTGAGCGGTTCAGCTTCCCGCGCCAGCGCCGCGACCGCCATTTGTGCCTGGCCGACTTCTTCCGGCCACGCGAATCTGGCGAGACCGACGTCGTCGCCTTTCAGCTCGCCACGGTTGGCCGGCGGATCAGCGTTGCCACCGGGGAGCTGTTCGAGAAGAACTCCTACCGCGACTACCTGGAGCTGCACGGTCTGTCGGTCCAGCTGGCCGAGGCGCTCGCCGAGTACTGGCACGCGCGCATCCGCGGTGAGCTCGGGTTCGGCGGCGAGGACCCGGACGATCTCGACGAGTTCTTCCGGCTCGGCTACCGTGGCGCGCGCCTGTCGTTCGGCTACCCAGCCTGCCCGAACCTGGAGGACAGGGCGAAGGTGGTGCGGCTGCTGCGGCCCGAGCGGATCGGCGTGACGCTGTCCGAGGAGTACCAGCTCGCGCCGGAGCAATCCACAGACGCTGTCGTCGTGCATCACCCCGAGGCAAAATACTTCAGCGTTTGAGGATCAGCGTTTGAGCCGGCACCGGTTGAGGCGGGCCAGGTGAGCGACGCGGCCCAGATGCCTGATGAGCAGGCGGCGCTTGATGCGGTCATGTTCGACATGGATGGCTTGCTCGTGGATACCGAACCGCTCTGGTTCGAGGCGGAAAGCGAGATCATGGCCAGGCTGGGCGGCACCTGGAGCCACGCGGACCAGGCTCACCTTGTCGGCGGGTCACTCGCCAGGTCGGCCGCGTACCTGCGCGCCAAGGCCGGCCCCGGTCCGGCCGGTCCGGCTGGTCCCGCCGGTATGGCCGGTCCGGCTGGTCCCGCCGGTATGGCCGGTCCGGCCGTACCGCATGAGCCCGCTGAGCTGCCCCATGGCGCCGCACGCTCGCGTCAGTGGCCTCCGGGCGAGGCCACGGTCGGCGAGTGGCTTGTGGACGCGATGGTGGATCGTATCGCCGCCCGTGGCGCCGCGCCGATGCCCGGCGCGGCCGAGTTGCTCGCCGACCTGGCGGCGGCAGGCCTGCCGTGCGCACTCGTGACCTCGTCGCGACGCCGCGTGATGGACGCGGTCCTTGCTCATCTCGCGAAAAACGCGGGCTGGCAGCGGCCGCCAAGTCTTGGCGGGCCCAGCCGGGGAGATCCCAGCCGGGGAGATCCCGGCCGGGAAGATCCCGGCCGGGAAGATCCCGGCCGGGAAGATCCCGGCCGGGGAGATCACAGCCGGGAAGGGCCCGGCCGGGGAGATCGCGGCCGGGGAGGGCTCAACCCGCAAGGGCCCAGCCCGCGCGACCGCCCTGGCCCCCGCTCTGGCGGCCGCTCGGGCGGGCGGCCCGGCCTGTTCGACGTCACGGTATGCGCGTCCGATGTCACGCATGCGAAGCCGCATCCGGAACCCTACCTGCTCGCTGCCAGGCTTCTTGACGCCGATCCGGCGCGTTGCGTGGTACTCGAAGACGCCCCGAACGGCGTCGAGGCTGCCGAGGCGGCGGGCTGCCTGGTCGTCGCCGTTCCTGGCGTGGCTGCGGTGCCGCCACGCGATGGCCGCATCGTGGTACCGTCCCTGCGGGTGGTGTCCGCCCGATGGCTGCGCCAGTTGGCGGCTTCGCGGCACAGATCTGCCCGCTGATGACCGCAATGTGGTACACGCTGCCGTGCAGTCACCACCATCAGGGGTTGCAGGCTACGCGTAGCGCTGCGATGGGCCATCTGCGCAGGTTATCGCCCTGCGTGACACTGCGGCTTGATTTCGCGCGCATCGGCGCATGGATCGATACGGATTGATCCTCATTCGGTCACAATCGCGCTACGACCGCCAAAAGGGTATGGCGCTCACGTCCCTATGTAGCGGAATCTCCGCGTAGAGGCTCGCATGCCCGTCTTGTGCTGATCGCATGGCGATAGGGATCTGTCACGGTATGGACACGCGGCACGGAACCAACCGCCGGCAGCTAACCGCCGGCAGCTAGCTAGTCCTCGGGTCTTGGTGGCGTGAGGTAGCCGCGAAACGAGGTTCCGGGCGTGCCGCCGCCCGTTGGTGGCTGGGCTGGTCGCGGGGGTGCGCCGCAGCCGTTGGGCGTGGCGAGTGTGCTGCCCGCGTTGCCGCGGCCGCGGCGCGCCTCCAGGGTGCCTGGCCGACGGTGCGGGTGTCCAGCAGGGTTGCTGGTTTGGCGGGCGCGGCGCGGGCCGGCGCGGAAGGGTGGACTGGGTGTGCTGCCCGTGTCGCCGTTGCTTCCTTGTGTCTGCGTGGCCGGTAGCTAGTCTGGCGCCGGGAACGATCAAGTGGGCTGGGTATTGTCGCTGCGTGCACGCCGATCAGATTTGGCTTTCCCCTGTGTCGTCCCCCGGGCAGCCTCGCCATTTCGCATTGAGCAGGAAGGTGGGGCCAGCATGGCCAAGAAGAAAAGCAAGGAGCCGGCCGCGCGTAGCGGCGATCCGGCGGAGGTGACCGGTGAGCCGGCAGAGGTGACCGACGAGCCGCTGGAGGTGGTCAGCAGGGCGGCGGCGATCGATGTAGCCAAGGACAGCGGGATGGTGTGCACCCGGGTGCCGCACGAGTCGAAGGCGGGCCGGCGCCTGCAGCGGGTCTGGCAGGTGACTGCGCGCTACGCCGACGTGGTGGCGCTGATGGACGAGATGGTGTGCCTGGGCATCCAGCGGCTGGTGCTGGAGAGTACGTCGGACTACTGGCGGATCTGGTACTACCTGGCCGAGGCCGCGGGGCTGCAGGTGTGGCTGGTCAACGCCCGCGACGCCCGGCACCTGCCGGGGCGGCCGAAGACCGACAAGCTGGACTGCGTGTAGCTTTGCAAGCTGAACGAGCGGGGCATGCTGCGCCGCTCGTTCGTGCCGCCCGAGCCGATCCGGGACCTGCGGGCGCTGACCCGGCTGCGGTCGAGGCTGGCCGCCGACCAGGTCCGGCACCAGAACCGGATCGAAAAGGTCCTCGAAGACGCGCTGCTCAAGATCTCCTGCGTGATCTCCGATCTGATGGGGCAGTCCGGGCGGCGGTTCCTGGCCGCGCTCATCGCCGGCGAGCGCAGCCCCGCCACGCTGGCCGCGCTGGGCGACCGCCGGCTCAAGGCCAGCACGGCCGAGCTGGAGGCTGCGCTGACCGGCCGGTTCCGCGACGTCCACGCCCTGGAGACTGGCATGCTGCTGGACCTCATCGATGGCCTGACCGGCAAGATCACCCAGCTCGATAAGCAGATCACCGCGCTGCTGGCGCGCATCCCTGGCATCGCCCGGGCGTGCACCTTGTGCGGGGAGATCGGCGGCGGCCACGCCCCGTCCTGCGCCGCCCCTCCGGTGCTGTCGGTCATCGAGCGGCTCGATGAGATCACTGGCATTGGCATCGACGGCGCCCAGGTCATCATCGCCGAGCTGGGCACCGACATGACTCAGTTCCCCACTCCCGGCCACGCCGCGGCCTGGGCCAGGCTGACCAGCCGCACCATCCAGTCCGGCGCCACCAGCAAGACCGGCCGGGCCGGCAAGGGCGACCCCTACCTGCGCGCCGCGCTCGGCCGCGCGGTCATGACCGCCTCCCGGACCGGCACCTACCTCGGCGAGCGGTACCGGCGCATAGCCCGCCGCCGCGGCAAGCAGAAAGCCATCGTCGCGGTCGCCCGCACCATCTGCGAGATCGCCTGTCTGATCATCGCCGACCCCGCCGTCCGGTTCATCGAACTCGGCCCGGACTACTACGCCCGGTTCGACGCCGGCCGCCAGACCCGCAACAAGATCCGCGAGCTGGAGCGGCTCAACCCCGGCACGAAGGTCACCCTCACCCCCGCGGTCCACGCCGCCTGACTACTGTCCGCAATACAACTGCTACCCATCACCTTCTGGAGTGTCCCGGCCGCAAACCGTATTACCGCAGCTCACCCCTGACGCCTGGCAGCCACCCGCCCCCAGGTGGCCGAGCCTTGCACGCCAGTACCCGTAGGTTTCCGGTCAGCCCTGGTATCGCTGCGCGCGACGCTGTACCGGCGTGAAAATGGCGGGTGGTACCGCCCGTGACGTCGTTCTTTTCTTGGTGCGGTTGAGGCCGCCGGTCAGCCTGACGCCGGGAGCCGGTTTCCTGAGGGGCTGTTCATTGTTGCTTCGAGCACGCGGGTCAGTTTCTTCCGCTCGCCCCCGGTTCCCCGGGCGGTACCACCTCGCAGGCTAGCAGCCCAGGGAAGGAGAGGTGGGACGCGTGGAAGAGGTGACCGACGAGCCGCTGTACCGGGACCGGGTGTGCGGCATCGACATCGGCAAGGCCGGGCTGGTCGCGACGATCCGGGTGCCGTCGGATAAGGACCCGGCGCGGCGGGCGGCCGAGACCCGCAGCTTCGGCACCACCAAGAAGGAGGTGCTGGCGCTGGCGGACTGGCTGCGCAGCTGGCAGGTGCCCGCGGTAGTGATGGAGGCCACCGGGGACTACTGGAAAGGGCCGTTTTACCGGCTGGAGGCCGAGGGGTTCGACTGCGTGCTCGCCGACGCCAGGCAGGTCAAGCACCTGCCCGGCCGCCCCAAGCACGACCCGGGGGATTCCCGGTGGCTGGCGGCGTGCTTCGAGCGCGGCGCGGTCACCGGCTGTTTCGTGGCCACTCCCGAGTTCCGGGTGATCCGGCTGCACACCCGCTACCGGCGGGATCTGACCGGCGAACGCACCCGGGACAAGCAGCGCGCGGAGAAGCTGCTGGAATCGGCGGCGATCAAGCTGTCATCCGTGGTCACAGACCTGCACGGGGTGACCGGCCGGGACATCATGGACCACCTCATCGCCGGGGAACGCAACCCCAAGGTGCTGGCCCAGCTTGGCCCGGGCCCGGGCCCGCCGCAAGATCGCCGAGCTGGAAGAAGCGCTGCAGGGAGCGGAGTTCTTCACCCCGGCGCACGCCGCGCTGCTGGCCAGGATGCTCGCCCGCATCGACCGGGTCAACGCCGGCATCGATGAGCTCACCGAGGTGATCGAGCGGCTGCTGGCCCCGTATGAGGAACAGCTGCAGCAGGCCGGGTCGATGCCCGGCTGGGGACGCCGCACCGCCGAGGACGCCATCGCCGAGACCGGCACCGACATGACCCGGTTCCCCACCGGCGCGCACCTGGCCTCCTGGGCCGGCCGCACCCCGCTGGACAACTCCTCCGGCAAGCGCACCGGACGGCCAGGTCCAAGAAGGGCAACCGGTACCTGGCCGGCATCACCGGCGAGACCGCCGTCGCGGCCGGCCGCACCCAGACCCGCGAAGGCGCCCGCTACCGGCGGCTGGCCCGCCGCCGCGGCAAAGCCAAAGCCCAGGTCGCCGTCGGCAACACGCAGCTGAAGGTCTACCACGCGCTGCTATCGCACCCCGGCATGCGCTACCAAGACCTCGGCGCCGACTACTACGACCGCCGCCGCGACATCGACCGGCAGATCCGCCACCACGTCGGCAAGCTCGGCGGCCTCGGCTTCGAAGTCACCCTCGCACGCCTCCCCAGCCCCGACCCCGATCCCACCGGAACAGGCAGCCAGGCCCCCTAACCAGCGCCAACACCGAACCCGGCTCCGCAAGCTCCGCCGGGCGCTGCCGCGCGCCCAGCTGAGGTCCCATTTTCGGGTCAGGGGTAGCCACTGATGGCCGCACCGCTCGATGTCTCGCCGGTCGAGGCCACAGCCGCCTCGGAGCAGGCTCTGGCAGGAGGCGGCATCGAGGGTCGCTCGCTTGGCCAGATCGCGTGGCGCCGGCTACGGCGGGACAAGGTCGCGATGGCGGGTGGCGTAACGGTCGTGCTGCTCATCCTGATAGCGACCATCGGGCCGCAATTCGTGCAGCCGCCGAATGTCTACAACCAGAACCTCATCAACCCGACGTTCAGCCTGCCGGTCGGCTCATTCGGCGGCATCAGCCTCGCGCATCCCCTTGGAGTGGAGCCCGTCACCGGCCGCGACGTTCTCAGCCGGATCGTCAACGGCGCGCGGTACTCCCTGCTGATCGCCTTCTCGGCCACCGCGCTCGCGGTGGTCCTCGGCGTCTTCTTCGGGGTTGTGGCGGGCTACTTCGGCGGCTGGCTCGACGCGCTGATCGCGCGCACGATGGACGTCTTTCTCGCCTTTCCGCTGCTGGTCTTCGCGATCGCGCTCGTCGGCGTCATACCGCCGAGGGCGTTCGGCCTGTCGGGTAACACATTGCGTATAGCGTTGCTGATCTTTATTATTGGCTTTTTTAACTGGCCCTACATGGGCAGGATCATCCGCGGCCAGACGCTCTCACTGCGGGAGCGAGAGTTCGTGGACGCCGCGCGCAGCCTTGGCGCGCGATCCGGATACGTGCTCTTCCGCGAGCTGCTGCCGAACCTGGTAGCGCCGATCATCGTGTATACGACGCTGCTCATCCCGACCAACATCCTGTTCGAAGCTGCGCTCTCTTATCTTGGGGTCGGCCTCTATCCGCCAACCCCAACCTGGGGGGGAATGCTTTCCGACGCGGTCACAAATCAGTATTTGCAGATTGATCCTGAGTACTTTCTCGTCCCGGGCCTGGCCATCTTTATCACGGTGATGGCATTCAACCTTTTCGGTGACGGGCTCCGCGACGCGCTTGATCCACGAATCCGGTGAGCCGGCATCACCGGCCAGGCCTACCCGATTGCCACACAGGAGGAATATCTCTCGATGAAGAGGCGCATCACATTCGGCGTGGCGGCCGTCGGCGCGGCGGGAGCCCTCGGGCTCGCCGCCTGCGGCGGCAGCAATACCGGTAGCAGCGGTAATACAAGCCAAGCGACCTACAACGCCGGGACCACGGGTGTAGTCAATCCCTCCACCCACACGGGCGGGACGATCGTTTTCGACTACAGCAGCACCCCCGACTCGACCGATCCAGGAAACACGTACTAGGTGAACGTGTGGAACACGATCCGCCTCTACGGCCGGGCGCTTGTGACGTACAAGTCCGCGACAGGAGCGGCCGGCAACCAGCTGACACCCGACCTCGCCACCAGCCTGGGGCAGGTGAGCAGCAACGGCCTGACCTGGACCTATCACCTGAAGCCGGACATCAAGTTCGAAGACGGCACCGCGGTCACCAGCCAGGACGTCAAGTACGCTGTCGAGCGCACCTACGCCAAGGACGTGCTGCCCAACGGTCCCGGGTACTTCCAGCACCTGCTCACCGACCCCACCTATCCCGGGCCGTACAAAGACAAGACGCCGGGCAAGATGGGCCTCACTGGCGTCAGCACGCCGAACGCGACCACGATCGTGTTCCACCTGCAGAAACCGTTCGCTGACTTCGACTATGTCGCTGCGCTCCCGCAGACGGTGCCGGTGCCGCCGGCCAAGGACACCGGCGCGAACTACCAGCTTCACCCGGTCTCCACCGGCCCTTACCAGTTCCAGAGCTACACGCTCAATAAGCAGTACGTGCTGGTGAAGAACCCGCAGTGGAGCGCGGCGACCGACCCCAACCGCAAGCAGCTCGCGGCCAAGTTCGTGTTCAACCTGAACGTCAACGCGGACACGATCGACCAGAATCTGCTCCACAACTTCGCCGACGTCGACTAGGCCTGGCACTGGCGTGCAGGCAGCCGCGCGCGCGCAGATCCTGTCCAGCCCGTCGCTGATGAAGGACGCCGACGACCCGATCACGGGCTTCGGGTGGTTCACATACATCAACAGCAAGGTCGCGCCGCTCAACAATGTGGCCTGCCGCAGGGCCGTCGAGTACGCCGCCGACAAGGTTGCCTACCAGACCGCCTATGGCGGCCCGACCGCGGGCGGGGCCATCGCGAGCACGGTGATGCCACCGACCACCATCGGATACCAGAAGTTCGACCTGTATGAGGCCCTCAGTCAGCGGCACGGCGACCTGGCCAAGGCCAAGCAGCAACTGGCTGCCTGCGGCCATCCCACCGGTTTCTCGACCAACATGGCCTTCCGCTCCGACCGGCCTAAGGAGAAGGCCACGGCGACCGCGGAGCAGCAGGCCCTGTCCCGGGTCGGGATCAAGGTGACGCTGCAGGGATATCCGTCGGGCAAGTACTTCACCGACTTCGCCGGGGTGCCGAACTACGTGCACCAGCACGACCTCGGCCTCGCCACCGGCGGCTGGGGTCCGGACTGGCCGGACGGATACGGCTTCCTCTACTACCTGACCGCCGGCCCCGCCATCCAGCCAGCAGGGAACACCAACGTCGGCGAGCTCAACGATCCGGTGGTCAACAATCTGTTCGCCAAGGCAGTGGCCACCACCGATGCGACCGCGAGGAACGCGATCTGGCCCCAGATCGACCGCCAGGTCATGTCGGATGCGGTCATCCTGCCGGGCGTCTATGCGAAGGCGCTGTTGTACAGGAACCCGAATCTGGCGAACGTGGCGGTGCAGCGGTACTACGCCATGTACGACTACGCCACGCTCGGCCTGAAGTAGGTCACCGGCCACCCACTAAGACGAAGAGGCAGGTGAACGCGGCAGTGCCCGGCGGTACGATCCGCCGGGCGCTGGCCATGCACCAGTGATTACATACATCGTCCGTCGGCTGATCGTCACGGTCTTCCTGCTGCTTGTGGTCAGCCTCATCACGTTTGGGATCTTCTTCCTGATCCCGCGGCTGGCCGGCCAGAGTACCGGCCAGCTGGCCGCGCAGTACGTGGGGCGCAACCCGACCCCCGCGGCCATCCACGTGACCGAGCGCAAGCTCGGGTTCAACGAGCCGCTCATCGTGCAATACGGCCGTTTCGTCAGGGGCGTCTTCCTGGGTGCGCACTACAACGCGGGACCGGACAAGACGTACTGCCCCCCACCGTGCTTCGGGTATTCCTTCCGTGATCAGCAGCCGGTGTGGCCGGTGATGATGAGCGATCTGCCTGTCACCGCGTCGCTGGCGGTTGGCGCGGCGATCCTGTGGCTGGTGGGTGGCACCGCGATCGGCGTGCTCTCCGCGCTCAGGCGCGGCACCTTCTTCGATCGGGCGGCCATGGGAGTTGCACTCGCCGGTGTGTCGCTGCCGATCTTCTTTACCGGGCTGATCGCGCTCGAGCTCTTCAGCTACAAGTGGCCGATCTTCCCTAACATCCAGTTCGTGCCGTTCACCCAGAATCCGTATTTGTGGGCGCGCAACCTGGTGCTGCCCTGGGTCACCCTCGCGTTCCTCTACGCGGCCCTGTACGCCAGGCTGACCAGGGCGGGCATGCTGGAGACGATGGGCGAGGACTACATCCGCACCGCCCGCGCCAAGGGGCTGCCCGAACGGCAGGTGATTATCAAGCATGGGCTCCGCGCCGCCCTCACCCCGATCCTCACGATCTTCGGCATGGACGTGGGCCTGCTACTCGGCGGCGCGGTGCTCACCGAGTTCACCTTCTCGCTGCACGGGCTTGGCCTGTTCACGATCCTCGCGATCCAGAACAACGACCTCCCTGAGATCCTGGGCGTGGTCATGCTCGCGGCCTTCTTCGTGGTGATCGCCAATCTGGTCGTGGATATCCTGTACGCGGTCGTCGATCCCAGGGTGAGGTACTGATGGCACGCGGCGAGCGCGACCGTTCCGGTGATGCCATCATGACCCCGGCCGCGGAGTCACTTCCCGCCGTGGACTCGCGGGCACCGCAAGGCCTGCTTGATGTCAGGGATCTGCGCATCCACTTCCCGACCGATGACGGGCTGGTCAAGGCCGTGGACGGGCTGTCGTTCCAGCTGGACCGCGGTCAGACGCTCGGTATCGTCGGGGAGTCCGGATCGGGCAAGAGCGTCACCGGCCTGGGCATCCTCGGCCTGCACGAGGGCACCAACGCGCGGATCAGCGGGCAGATCTGGCTGGATGGCGAGAACCTGGTGGCCGCGAGCCGGTTGCGGATCCGCGAGCTGCGCGGCAACAAAATATCGATGATCTTCCAGGACCCGCTGTCCTCGCTGCACCCCTACTATTCTGTCGGGGATCAGATCATCGAGGCGTACCGGATCCACAACAAGGTCAGCAAGAAGGCCGCCCGCGAGCATGCGATCGAGATGCTGAACCGCGTGGGCATCCCGCAGGCTGCGACCCGGGTAGATGCCTACCCGCACCAGTTCTCCGGGGGGATGCGCCAGCGCGCGATGATCGCTATGGCGCTGGCCTGCGATCCTGAACTGCTCATCGCCGACGAGCTAACGACCGCGCTCGACGTCACCGTCCAGGCGCAGATCCTCGACCTGATCTCGGAACTGCAGGGCGGGTTCGGTTCGGCGGTCATCATCATCACCCACGACCTCGGTGTGGTCGCCGAGCTCGCCGATGACGTGCTGGTGATGTACGCGGGAAAGGCAGTGGAATACGGCACGGCCGATGACATTTTCCTGCGGCCCGAGCATCCCTACACCTGGGGGCTGCTGACCTCCATGCCCCGGCTGGACCGCGAGCGGGAGGAGCGGCTGATCCCGATCAAGGGAACGCCGCCCAGCTTGATCAACGTGCCGTCCGGTTGTGCCTTCCGTCCCCGTTGCGCCTTTGCGGACCGTACGGGCGGACGGAGCGCGGCCGAGGTCCCCGCGCTGCGTGAGACCGCGCCTGGCCACCTGAGCGCTTGCCACCTGCCGGCCGGTGAGCGGCGCAGTATCTGGGCGGCGGACATCAAGCCGCTGGTGGACGGGACCGGCCCGCCGCCGAAGGTGAGTGAGTGACATGAGCGCGCCGCTCACCCAGGGTGCCGCCGCCGCAATGCCCGCGACGCCTGCGGGGCCCGGTGATGCACTGCTGACGGTAACCGGGCTGCAAAAGCACTTCCCTGTCATGCGCGGCATCATCTTCCGCCATGAGGTAGCGGCGGTGCAGGCCGTCGACGGCCTGGACTTCAGCGTCATCCAGGGTGAGACGCTGGGCGTGGTCGGGGAATCCGGCTGCGGCAAGACGACGACGGGGCGGCTGCTCACCCGGCTGCTCGAGCCCACCAGCGGGCGGATCGTCTTCGATGGCCACGACATCACGCACATGCGAGCCGGCCAGATGCGCCCGCTGCGGCGGGACATCCAGATGATCTTCCAGGACCCGTACTCGTCGCTGAATCCGCGGCACACGGTCGGCTCGATCGTGGGCGCGCCTTTCCGCCTCCAGCGGGTCAAGCCCGAACGCGGCGCCAAGCGGGCTGTCCAGGACCTGCTGGAGCTTGTCGGCCTGAACCCCGAGCACTACAACCGCTACCCGCACGAGTTCTCTGGCGGGCAGCGGCAGCGTATCGGAATCGCGCGCACGCTTGCGCTGCGGCCGAAACTGATCGTGGCGGACGAGCCGGTGTCTGCGCTTGATGTCTCGATCCAGGCTCAGGTGATCAACCTGCTCGAGGATCTGCAGGCCGAACTCGGCCTGACCTATATCGTGATCGCCCATGATCTCTCCGTGGTGCGTCACATTGCCGATCGCGTCGCGGTCATGTACCTGGGGAAGATCGTCGAACTGGCCGAAAGCGCACAGCTGTACGGCACGCCGCGGCACCCCTATACGGTGGCACTGCTGTCGGCCGTGCCCTCAACCGACCCCGGCACGCGGGCGCGGCGCCAGCGCATCAGGCTCACCGGCGACGTGCCGAGTCCGCTGAGGCCGCCGCCAGCTTGCCGTTTCCATACCCGGTGCTGGAAGGCGCAGGAAATCTGCAAGACGACAGAGCCACCGTTGCACGAGCTTGCTCCCGGGCACCAAGTGGCGTGCCATTTCCCCGAGAACACCTGATCTTGATTTCCGCATCTCTGACCCTGCGGCGCTGGCCGCGAGCACGTTCAGCCTGGAAGCGCGCCAGGGCGAGCAGAAGATGTTCGGGGCCAATGTAGCGGTGCCCGAGCCCGCGGGCGTGCTCCTGGGCGTGGATCACGACGGTGCGGGCGGCGTTCGAAGGGTCAGATATCCACGGCAAACGAACGGGGCGAGGGGACCTCGGGGAGTGGCTCTGCGCGGGCGGCAGACTCCGCATTGGCGGCGGCCGTGACGGGGCCGAATGCGGCACCGGTTTCCGCGGGAAGCGGCGGCGGGGTACCACCGAACGCCGGGCAGAGCGCCTTGTGCGCGCACCAGTCGCAGATGCGCCCCGGCCGCGGGCGCCAGTCCTCCAGGGACTTCGCCCGGTCGATGGCTTTCCATATCGCCTCGGTCTTGCGCTGGGTCGCGCGCAGGTCCGTCTCATCGGGCGCGTAGCGGAGGATCTCGCCGTTGCCCAGGTACATCAGCTGGAGGAGCCTGGGCACCTGCCCGCGCTCGCGCCAGAGCACAAGCGCGTAGAACTTCATCTGGAAGAGCGCACGTGCCTCGAACTCGGCCCGGGGCGCGGTGCCTGTCTTGTAGTCGACGACTCTGACGTCGCCGTTCGCGGCGATATCGAGTCGATCGATATAGCCGCGCAGCAAGAGCCCAGAATCGAGCACCGTCTCCACATACAGTTCACGGCGGGCGGGTTCGAGCCTGCGCGGATCCTCCAGGGCGAAATATCGGTCGAGCATCGCTTCCGCGGCGGCGAACCAGGCATCCCGCTCGGCGTCGTCCACGAACATCTGGGCTAGTTCGGGCTCGTCCTCAAGCAGGCGCTGCCATTCCGGTTCGAGCAAGGCGCGGGCGGCGAACGCTGTCCGATCCGCCGCCGGCCGGTCGAACAGCCGCTCAAGCACCGCATGCACCAGGGTGCCGCGGGCGGCTGCCGGGCTCGGCGGCTCGGGTAGCCGGTCGATGACCCGGAACCGGTAGAGCAGCGGGCACGTCATGAAGTCGCCGGCACGTGACGGGGACAAGGCACCAGTGACGTGAGCGGTGCAAGCACCGGCCGCGGAATCCGCGGCCGGCGATCCGTGCGCAGCGACATCGCTCATGGCACGGAGCGTACGGGAGGCCACTGACAGCCGCATGCCGCTTGGCGGTAAGCCGTCGCTTCTGCGGGGTGGCCCTGCTGCCGGCCTGGGCCGGTTCTGTGTCTGCCAGGGAGCGACATGCCGCGGCCAAGCGGATCCTTGGCTTCGACCCGGCTGTCAACTCCCCAGTCGCCCGCCAGTTCCCAGTCTGCCAGGAGCCAGGAGCGACCTCGCGGGAGCCTACGGTTTCTGCCCGGGGCAGGCCAGGGAACCCCGGGCCGGCCGGAGCGGCCCGCCGCGGGCAGCAGTCCCGAGTGCAACAAGAATGTAAAATGCAGGCATTCAAAGTTTCATGTGGGCGACCCGTTGTGAAACAGTTCGGTGTCAATTTGGTTTCTCACGAGATAGGCCTGAAAGCACGCTCGCGGCAGTGACGGCCACAGTAAGCCCGGCGACGTCGTGACCTCGGCCAGCGCCGGCTTCACCGCGGCTCCACCCGCGATAAGTGCCGGCCGCACTGCGCGATTATGCAGAGCCGGCTCAGCTCTCCTTCAGGATTGCCGCAGAGAATCGCTACCGCAGCCCGGCGCTACGGGCTCTAAACGGGTGCTTCCCTGTCCGTGCTGGACGCACGTCAGGTGTCGATCGACGTAGGTGTCGATCGACGTAGGTGTCGATCGACGTCAGGTGTCGATCGACGTCAGGTGTCGATCGACGTCAGGTGTCGATCGACGTCAGGTGTCGATCGACGTCAGGTGTCAATCGACGTCAGGTGTCAATCGAGGAGACAAGGCATGTTCTTTACGTACCTGAGACGCGAGCTGCGCAGGAGACGGCGCCAGGCCTTAGTCGTGTCGCTCGGGCTGGCCCTTGGGATCGGCCTGGTGATCACGGTGACCGCGGCCTCGGCCGGGGTGAGCAACGCGCAGGGCACCGTGCTGCACGCCCTGTACGGAGTTGGCACGGATATGACGGTCAGCGCGGCGCCCTCGCAGCGCTCCGCCCCGTCGTTCGGCTTCCGCGTGGGGTCGGGCAGCCGCACCCGCCCGGCGGCAGGTACGAAGATCGACGTGTACCGCCTGGCCGCGGTCCGTTCGCTCGGTACGCTCAACTCGTCGTCGGTCACTACCGTCGCGGCGCTGAATAACGTGGCGGCAGCAGCGGGTTCCCTGACCCTGAACAACACGCACATCACGGGCACCGTCCCGAACTTCGCCGCCGGCGGCGGGGGAGGTTTCGGTGGTGGTGGTGGCGGCGGCGCCGGCGGTGCTGGTTCGCTCACGCCGACTACATTCACCGTGAACGGCGTTGACCTGTCGTCCGGCGGGCAGGTACTCGGGCCGCTGACATCCGGGAAGATCAGCTCGGGGCGTACCTTCGCGGCCGCCGACAGCGACGCCAAGGTCGCGGTGGTGGACTCCGGTTACGCGAAATCGTCGGGCCTGAAGGTCGGCAGTGTGGTCACGCTGGGGAACACCAGCGGCACAGGCACGAATTTCGATGTCGTCGGGATCGTGACGGAACCCCCCGGTGCCACGCCCGCCGACGTTTATGTGCCGCTCCAGCAGGCGCAGAGCTTGTCAGGCAGCACCGGCAAGGTGAACACCATCTACGTCGCGGCCAGCAACGCCTCGGCGATCAGCGGTGTGAGCGGCGAGATCAAGAAGACTCTGCCCGCTTCAACGGTGACCACGTCCAGCGACCTGGCAAATGAGGTGACCGGCTCGATTTCGAGCGCCGCCAGCCTCGCCAGCAACCTGGGCAAGTGGCTGGCGATCGCGGTGCTTGTCGCGGCGTTCCTGCTAGCCAGCCTGCTGACGGTGGCGGCGGTATCGCGGCGGACCAGGGAGTTCGGCACGCTCAAGGCACTCGGCTGGCGCAGCAGGCGGGTCATCGGCCAGGTCATGGGGGAGGCCGTCGCCTGCGGCATCGCCGGCGGCGTCATTGGAGTCGCGCTCGGCTTCGGCGGCGCGGCGCTCGTGTCCAAGTTCGCGCCCTCGCTGACCGCGTCCGTAGGCCTGACGACCGGTTCGGCGACGCCCGGCGGCGCACGGCAGTTCGGTGCCGACAGCGGCGGCTTCGGAGGTGGCGGCGGCGGGGGTGGCGGCGGCTTCCGTCGCGCCACGGCGGCCGCCAGCCATTCGGTTGCCGTCCACCTCAACGCGCCAGTCACGCTCAACGTGATTGTCCTGGCCGTCGCGCTCGCCGTGGCGGGTGGGCTCATCGCAGGGACGTTCGGTGGCTGGCGGGCAGCGAGGCTGCGTCCCGCAGCGGCACTGAGCCGGGTCGAATGACGGCCGTGGAAACCCGTAACAGCCCGTTCGGCCCGGGATGTCCCGCGGGAGGTCCCGCGGGAGGTCCCGCGGGGGGACCCGGCGGGTCCTCGCGCCGGGCCAGGACCACCGCCGGTCGCGGACCGTGCGTTCACCAGGAGAGGAAGTCATGTACAAGCTGACCGGCGTTACCAAGCACTATCAGAAGGGCCGCGAGATGGTCGCCGCCCTGCAGGGCGTCGACGTGGTCATCGAGGACGGCGAGTGGCTCGCTATCCAGGGCCCCACCGGCCACGGCAAGACCACCTTGCTGCAGCTCCTCGGCGGCCTTGACCGCGCCACGTCAGGTAGCGTCGAGCTGGACGGGACCGATCTGAGCCGCCTGCGTGAGAGCCAGGTCACCAAGGTGCGAGCCGAGTCGATCGGGTTCATCTTCCAGACGTTCAACCTGATTCCCACGCTCAGCGCGCAGGAGAACGTCGAAGCTGCCCTCGTGCCGCTGCACACCGGGACGGCCGCGCGCCGCGACCAGGCCGCGCGTGCGCTTGAGAGCGTCGGTCTCGGCGACAGGCTGCGGCATCTGCCGTCCGAGCTCTCCGGCGGCCAGCAACAGCGCGTCGCGATCGCGCGGGCCCTGGTCAAAGATCCCAAGGTGATCCTCGCCGACGAGCCCACAGGCAACCTCGACGAGGACACGAGGGACGAGATCATCGGGCTGCTCGAAAAACTCTGGCGTGAGCGCGAACTGACCCTGGTGCTCGTCACCCACGACAGTTCGGTGGCGCGCCGGGCGCAGCGCGTGGGCCTGATGAAGAACGGCCGCCTGTCCATCCGCCAGGACACCCGGGCGAGCAGGCGGCCGGATTTCACCTGATCTGCTGGACCCGGCCGTCCGGGCTCGGCAGTATGGAGATCGGTGTGGCGGTTTGGTCGCAGCCAAGTGCCACCTTCCTGTCACACCGATCTCCACGCCTCGCGGCGGGTCGCAGGGATGTGAGCAGGTGTCAGCAGCAGAACCGCCGCAGATCCGCGGGCGGTGCGCATCGCGGCAGCCGTTCAGGATAAATCGCGGCATCGCGCCGGCCGTTGACAGCTGCGGTCAGAAGTGGCCGATGGGGATCAGCGCGAGGCGCGGCGCCGGGCTGGCCGCCGCCTCAGATCAGAAAGCTCAGAAAGAGCGCTTACGCCGGCCACCTGCTGCTCGGTCTTCACCGCGTGCCGTCTGACCCGAATCCGTGAGAGGCGGTGCCCGCTGAGCCCGTGTCATCCGAGGCGGTGCCGGGCGGGCCGTGTCATGATGAGCACGAACAGCATGACGGGGGCGGCCACGACCGACAAGACGTTGATGTCGAACTGCTGGCTGGCGGCGGACGACGACATCGCGTCAGGCGGCATGTGCGGCCCCAGGACGAACCAGATCAGCAGATCACCGATGGCTGCCGCGACCAGCCATATCAGGAAGATCCGCAAACCATGCCGCGGCTCGTTGGCCGCTGCCTGGCGGCCCACGTCCGCCGATTCGGCAGCCATCAGGCCACGACCTGGAATTCGCCGGTCATTAAACCGGCTGTCGCGGGCGGCGCGGGCGCTCCGCTGCGCCGATATGCCGCTGAGCCTGCCGGGCTAAGGCATGTCGCACGGATCTGCGGTGGCTCTCCGCCGGCGTCGACCGGCGCCCAGGCCCACGGCGCCCAGACCCAGTATCCACAGAGATCTACGAGACACGACCCCGGGGCGGCGGGTGGCCATCGGGCACTGCGATGCAGGTGCCGTAAGGCGTGGCCATGCCCAGCAAGGCCGCTCGTACACATAGCATCATGAGGGTGGCAGATATGAATTCCGATGGGCAGTCGAAACCGGATGCCGGGCGTACGCCCGCCCGGCAGCCGGGCCTGCTCGTCGGCCGGCCGTTCGGGATCGGGGTCTACATCTCCCCGTACTGGTTCCTGATCGCTGGCGTCATCGTCGTCGTTTACGCCCAGGATATCGCCACCACCTACGCAAGCCCGCTGCGCTACGTCATCTCCGGCGCGTTTGTCCTGCTGCTTTACCTGTCCGTGCTCGTGCACGAGCTGAGTCACTCGCTGGTCGCCAGGCGATTCGGCCTTCCGGTCAGGCGCATCCTGCTTTACCCGCTCGGCGGGGTCTCCGAGATCGACAAGGAGCCTCCGGCACCCGGCCAGGAATTCCTGGTGGCGGTCGCGGGCCCGGTGCTGTCCCTGGCTCTGGCCGGTGTCGGCTGGGGGCTGACCAAAGTGGTCCCCGCCACCACGGTGCCAGGCGTGCTTGTGTTGCAGCTCATGCGGGCGAACCTGATCGTCGGCCTCTTCAACCTGCTTCCGGGCTTGCCGCTCGATGGTGGGCGACTGCTCCGCGCGGCCGTTTGGAAGCTGACCGGGCGGCCGCAGACGGCGACGATCGCCGCGGCGTGGGGCGGCAGGGTGCTCGCTTGCGGACTGTTGCTCATCCCGGTGGTCGCGGTCGCCATGGGCGGCCAGCAGACGGACCTGTTCGCCACCGCGTGGATCGCGGTGATCGCGGCGTTCATGTGGCTAGGCGCTGGGCAGGCCATCCAGGCTGCGCGGCTGCGTGAACGGCTGCCCGCGCTGCACGCGCGCAGGCTGGCGCGCCGCGCAGTGCCTGTCGCGGCTAACGTCCCGCTCGCAGAGGCGGTCAGGCGCGCGGACGAGGCGAAGGCCGGTGCGCTCGTGGTGGTCGACCATGAGCAGAACCCGATCGCCATCGTCAACGAATCGGCGGTCACGGCGACCCCGCCGCATCGCCGCCCGTGGATCGACGTGGGCTCCCTGGCCCGCTCGCTCGGACCAGGGATGGTGCTCTCCGCCGATCTGACCGGTGCTGAGCTGCTCGAGGCCGTGCGGCGGGCCCCGGCGACCGAATACCTGCTCGTGGAACCTTCCGGCCAGATCTTCGGTGTGCTCGCGACGCGTGATCTGGACAGGGTCTTCGCCGGCGCGTAAGGCGGTACCTGGTCAGGCGGGCCAGCATTTAGCCCGAACGGCTGCGCGGTCCACCGTTAGCCTTGCCGGCATGACGCGACCGCGGCGGGGTCCATTCATCGCAGGCGACCAGGTGCAGCTGACCGACACCAAAGGGCGGCAGCATCTGGTGGTCCTCGAGCCTGGCAAGGTGTTTCACACCCATCGCGGTTCGCTGGCGCACGACGACCTGCTCGGGCAGCCCGACGGGAGCGTGGTGCTCTCAGCCGGCGGCACGCCCTATGTCGCGCTGCGGCCGCTGCTCGCCGACTACACGCTGGCGATGAAACGCGGCGCCGCCGTCGTCTACCCGAAGGACGCGGCGCAGATTCTTGCTTTCGCTGATGTGTTTCCTGGCGCCAGGGTGCTCGAGGCTGGCGCGGGGTCAGGCGCTCTCACCTGCTGGCTGCTTCGCGCCGTCGGTGACGAAGGCCTCGTCGTATCGTTTGAGCGCAGAACGGACTTTGCCGCGATTGCCCGCCGCAACGTGGAGCGTTTCTTCTGCGGAACGCACCCGGCCTGGCGCCTCGTGCTTGACGATCTTTCCGCGCGCCCAGCGGGCCAGGAGCTCGCCGATAGCCGCGAGCCGGTGGATGCGGCGTTCGATCGGGTGGTACTCGACATGCTGGCCCCATGGGAATGTCTCGGCGTGGTCGGCAGCGCGCTCATCCCTGGCGGCCTCATCTGCTGTTATGTCGCGACTACCACGCAGCTGTCCCGGACAGTCGAGGCGCTGCGCGCGCACGGCAGCTTTGCCGAGCCTGACGCGTGGGAGACGCTGGTCCGTGGCTGGCATGCGGACGGGCTCGCGGTGCGGCCGCAGCACCGCATGGTTGGCCATACCGGCTTTCTCATCACGGCTCGCCGGCTCGCCGATGGAGTCGAGGCACCGGCCAGGCGACGCCGGACTTAGGGCTGGTGTCCCTGACCACTCTTGCGGTGCGTTCTTGCCCGATCGGGTGCCGAAGCGGCTCGACCCGGCGGGCCAGGAATGTGACGATCGCGACTTGGCCGCCACGGTAGCTCAAGTCGGGCCTACCAGACAGGATCCGTTTGCACCCCACTTGAACAGGCAAAATGCCCCAGTGAGCCCGATCGAGGGGAATGGCGGCGGGCAAGGCTCCGTTGGTCAGGTTACGACAGGCGCCTGGATAGGTAGGGTCTACTGTAAGTCGGCTCTCGGAAGGGGGGTTGGGGGCGTGGCACCTCGCGATGATGACGCCCGCGCCGCGCGGCACGAGCAGGAGGTCTCTGACCTTTCCACGCAGATCTCCTTCCTCGAGGAAGAGGTCGCGGTGCTGCGGCGACGGCTCTCAGATTCTCCCCGTCAGGTCAGGGCGCTCGAGGAGCGCCTTCGCGACGCGCAGGTCAACCTCGCGGCGGTCAGCGGCCAGAATGAGCGCCTCGCCGCGACCCTGCGCGAAGCGCGCGACCAGATCGTCGCGCTGAAGGAGGAGGTCGACAGGCTGGCTCAGCCGCCTTCCGGCTTCGGCATCTTCCTCGAGGCGCTGGATGACGGGACAGTAGACGTGTTCACCGGGGGCCGCAAGATGCGGGTGAACGTGAGCCCTGCCGTGGACCTTGATGAGCTCAGGCCAGGCCAGGAGGTCGTGCTCAACGAGGCGCTCAACGTCGTGCTCGCCCAGGCGTACGAGACCGTCGGCGAGGTCGTCATGCTCAAGGAGACGCTCGAGGGCGGTGACCGGGCGCTCGTTATCGCTCACGCGGACGAGGAGCGCGTGGTCAGGCTCGCCGAGCCGCTCCTGTCCGCGCCGCTGCGCGCCGGTGACGCGCTGCTGCTCGAGCCGCGATCCAATTATGTCTACGAGCGGATCCCCAAGGCCGAGGTCGAGGAGCTCATCCTTGAGGAAGTGCCAGACATCACCTACCAGGACATCGGTGGCCTCGGCCCGCAGATCGAGCAGATCCGCGATGCCATCGAACTGCCCTATCTGCATGCCGATCTGTTCAAGGAGCACATGCTGCGCCCGCCGAAGGGCGTGCTGCTTTACGGGCCACCCGGCTGCGGCAAGACGCTGATCGCCAAGGCGGTGGCTAACTCGCTCGCCAAGCAGGTCGCGGCGAACGAGGAAGGCAAGAGCTTCTTCCTGAACATCAAGGGTCCTGAGCTGCTCAACAAGTACGTGGGCGAGACCGAGCGCCACATCCGCCTCGTCTTCCAGCGCGCCAGGGAGAAGGCAAGCGAGGGGATGCCCGTCATCGTCTTCTTCGACGAGATGGACTCCATCTTCCGCACCCGCGGGTCCGGCGTCTCGAGCGACGTCGAGAACACGATCGTGCCGCAGTTGCTGAGCGAGATCGACGGCGTGGAGGGCCTGGAGAACGTCATTGTGATCGGCGCCTCCAACCGCGAGGACATGATCGACCCGGCGATCCTGCGGCCTGGCAGGCTCGACGTGAAAATCAAGATCGAGCGGCCTGACGCCGAGGCGGCGAGGGACATCTTCTCCAAGTACGTGGTGCGTGGCCTGCCGTTGCACCCCGACGACATGGCCGAGCACGGCGGCTCCGCCGACGGCACCGTGGATGCGATGATCCAGCGTGTCGTGGAGCGCATGTACAGCGAGACGGAGGAGAACCGGTTCCTCGAGGTCACCTATGCCAACGGTGACAAGGAAGTTCTCTACTTCAAGGATTTCAACTCGGGCGCGATGATCCAGAACATCGTTGACCGGGCCAAGAAGATGGCCATCAAGGAATTCCTCGAGACCAGCCAGAAGGGTCTCAGGGTCGCGCATCTCCTCGCCGCCTGCGTGGACGAGTTCAGCGAGAACGAGGATCTGCCGAACACGACGAACCCGGACGACTGGGCACGGATATCAGGAAAGAAGGGCGAGCGGATCGTCTACATCCGGACCCTTGTCTCCGGCAAGCACGGCACCGAGGCTGGCCGGTCCATCGACACCGTCGCCAATACCGGCCAGTACCTGTGACCGGCACCCGCGCCGCGCGCTACGCAACGCTCAAGCCGGTTAGCGCGCCGGCGAGCGCTGCGCTGGCCGCAGCAGAGCGACATTAGGCTTTCTGGCATGAGCGTGCGGCGGGTTATGGGTACCGAGACCGAGTACGGCATCTCCGTGCCCGGTCAGCCGGGTGCCAACGCGATGGTGACATCGTCTCAGGTGGTCAACGCGTACCAGGCTGCGACGGCAGCCCGGGCGCGGCGGGCCCGATGGGATTTCGAGGAAGAGAACCCGCTTCGTGACGCGCGCGGGTTCGACCTCGCCCGCGAGGTGGCCGACCCGACTCAGCTCACCGACGAGGACCTTGGACTCGCCAACGTCATCCTGACCAACGGCGCCCGGCTGTACGTTGATCACGCGCATCCGGAGTATTCAACGCCGGAGTGCACCAACCCGCTCGACACTGTCCGCTGGGACAAGGCCGGTGAGCGAGTCATGGCCGAGGCCGCCGCACGTGCCGCGCACATGCCTGGCGGTGCGTCCATCCAGCTGTACAAGAACAACACAGACAACAAGGGCGCGTCGTACGGCTGCCACGAGAACTACCTGATGCGGCGCGGCACGCCATTCGCCGACATCGTGCGCCATCTCACGCCATTCTTCGTCTCACGTCAGGTGATCTGCGGCGCGGGGCGTGTCGGCCTCGGCGCGGACGGCCGTGGCAACGGGTTCCAGATCAGCCAGCGTGCCGACTTCTTCGAGGTCGAAGTGGGCCTGGAGACCACGCTGAAGCGGCCCATCATCAATACCCGCGACGAACCGCACGCCGATCCGGAGAAGTACCGCAGGCTGCACGTGATCATCGGCGACGCGAACATGAGCGAGATCTCCACCTACCTCAAGCTCGGCACCACCGCGCTCGTGCTCGCTATGATCGAGGAAAAATTCCTCGACAGTGACCTGTCGCTCGACGCGCCCGTGGCCGAGCTACGCGCCGTGTCGCATGACCCTTCCTGCAAGCACCTGATCACACTGCGCAATGGCAGGAAGCTGACCGCGATCCAGCTGCAGCTGGAATACCTCGAATATGCGAGGAAGTATGCGGAGGACAGGTTCGGCGCTGACATCGACGAGATGACCGGGGACGTGCTCGACCGGTGGGAGTCGGTGCTGAGCCGCCTCGCCGCCGAGCCGATGTCCCTGTCGCGCGAGCTCGACTGGGTGGCCAAGCTCGAGTTGCTCGAGGGCTACCGGGCGAGAGACGGTCTTGGCTGGGAGCATCCCCGGCTCCAGCTCGTTGATCTGCAGTATTCGGACGTGCGGCCGGACCGCGGTCTCTACAACAGGCTCGCCGCCCGTGGCCGGATGAAGCGGCTCATCGGCGAGGCCGAGGTAGCACGTGCCATCGAGGAACCGCCGGAGGACACCCGCGCCTACTTCCGCGGCCGGTGCCTGCGGCAGTACTCCGACTCGGTCGCCGCCGCGTCATGGGATTCCGTCATCTTCGACATCCCGGGCCGCGAGTCGCTCCAGCGAGTCCCGACACTCGAGCCGCTGCGGGGCACCAGCAAGCATGTCGGGGCCCTCCTCGACCGTTGCAGGACCGCCGCCGAGCTGGTCGCCGCCCTGACTGGCGAGGGTTAACCACGGGCCAGCGGGGATCAAGCACGGGCCGGGTCAAGCACGGGCCGGGTCAAGCACGGGCCGGGTCAAGCACGGGCCGACCGGCTTCAAGCACGGGCCGACCGGGATCAAGCACGGGCCGACCGGGATCAAGCACGGGCCGACCGGGATCAAGCACGGGGTCGGCGGATTAAGCACGGGGCTGGCCAGACTGGCCAATGGGGCCGGTGGGGACCAGCCTTGGCTCGAATTCATACCGATCCGCCCGCCAAGGGTTGGGCCGGGCACAGCCGGGCGAAGATAGCGTTGAGACTGGGAGGATCACCCCTCAGATCCACGGAGGTACCAGTATGGCGACCAAGGACACCGGCGGTCAGCGGCAGACCACTCGGCGGACCGAGGAGGTCGAGGAGTCGGAGTCGCAGGTCAACGAGGACGTGCAGGAGCGGCAGGAGAAGCTGTCCGAGGACGTTGACGCGATACTCGACGAGATCGACGAGGTTCTCGAGGAGAACGCGGAAGAGTTCGTCCGCTCATACGTCCAGAAGGGCGGCCAATGACGCGGTTCGCCGAGGGCGGAATACAACAGCAGTGACCGCTTCTGCGACCGTGTGCCCGCCGCAGTAGGGTCTGGACAGGTACTGACTCATTAACAGGACTGGGAGGAGCCTCGTGGGATCAGGCATCGACGGCGGCGCGCTCCGCCCTGCAGCGTTCATCGGCGCTGCCACCTCGTCCTTCACGGAGTTTCTCACGTCATACTCGCCTGGCCTGTTGCCCGCTAACGTGCCGCTGGCCGCCGGGTATGGCGCTGGCGCGGTGGCCGAAGCCGCCATGCACATGCCCCACGGCACGACGATCGTGGCGGCCGCTTGTGACGTGGGCGTCGTCATGGTGGGCGACCGGCGGGCAACTGCGGGCAACATCATCGCCCAGCGTGACATCGAGAAGGTTTTCCGCACCGACGACTACTCGTGCGTCGGCATCGCGGGCGTGGCGGGGATGGGGCTAGAGGTCGTCAGGCTCTTCCAGGTCGAGCTCGAGCACTATGAGAAACTCGAGGGCCGCGCGTTGTCGCTCGAGGGTAAGGCCAACCGGCTGGCCACCATGATCCGCGGGAACCTGGGTGTCGCGATGCAGGGCCTTGTCGTGGTGCCGCTGTTCGCCGGCTATGACGAGGACCGTGAGATCGGCCGCATCTTCAGCTACGACGTCGTCGGCGGCCGATACGAGGAGCACAGGTTCCACGGAATCGGATCAGGGTCGGTCTTCGCGCGTGGTGCGCTGAAGAAACTGTACCGTGACGACCTGACGGCCGACGAGGCGGTGCTCGCGTGCCTGCAGGCGCTCTACGACGCGGCCGATGACGATTCCGCGACCGGCGGACCCGACCTGACCCGCCGCATCTA
Organism: uncultured Actinomycetota bacterium; assembly: GCA_963826515.1. Classification (GTDB taxonomy): domain Bacteria; phylum Actinomycetota; class Actinomycetes; order Streptosporangiales; family Streptosporangiaceae; genus DATFVJ01. The sequence continues at coordinate 777,658 of CAWGXI010000012.1, read as the reverse complement.
CCCGGTAGTGGCGATGGTGACCGCGGACGGATTCCGGCGCCTGTCGGACGATGGAGTTGGTGAGTTCGTCCGGACGGTGATGGACAGCAGAATGCGGTCGCCTGGCGGGCCGAACGCGCCGCTGAGCTGACAGCTTCTCCCGGCCGCGCGACCGCACCCAACACGACCGAAGGTAACCAGCAGCCAGGCTCGGCAAGCCGTCAGGCCCGATGAGTAGCCCCGACGAGTAAAGGAATGTGACAGCGGTGTCCATGCCCTTCTACGTATCGCCAGAACAGGCGATGAAGGACAAGGCGGACTATGCGCGTAAGGGCATCGCCCGGGGCCGCAGCGGCCTCGTGCTCCAGTATCGCGAGGGGATCCTGTTCGTCGCGCCGAACCCGTCCCGCGCCCTCCACAAGATCAGTGAGATCTACGACAGGATCGCGTTCGCGGCGGTAGGCAGGTACAACGAGTTCGAGAATCTGCGCAAGGCGGGTGTGCGGTACGCGGACGTGACAGGTTACCTGTATGACAGGACCGACGTCACGGCGCGCGGCCTGGCCAACTGGTACGCGCAGGCGCTTGGGACGATCTTCACCGAGAGCAACAAGCCGTTCGAGGTCGAGATCGTGGTCGCGGAGGTCGGGGATACCGAGGAGCGCGATCAGATCTACCGGATCACCTTCGACGGTTCGGTGGCCGATGAGCACGGGTTCGTCGCGATGGGCGGTCAGGCGGACCAGGTAGCGGGCGTGCTGAAGGACCGGTATGAGGATGGCATGACGCTCGGTGCGGCGTTCAGCGCTGCCGTGGCCGCGCTCATCGGCCAGGGCAACGGGCCGGACATCTCGACGAGCCAGCTCGAGGTCGCCGTCCTCGACCGGGCCAGGGCGCATCGCACGTTCCGCAGACTGGCCGCGGCGCGGCTCGACGAACTGCTCGCCGAGGCCCGCGCATCGTCCGCCGCCAAGCCAGCAGCGGATGCCGCGCCGGGAGATGCGGGCACAGATGATGCCGAACGGGGGCGCGCAAGTGCGGAGGGCAGCGAGGCTGCGGATAACGGCACGGACGGGCCAGACGGGGACCCTTCAGACGGGGACCCTTCAGACGGGGACGGGCCGGGTGGGGACGCGCCGGATAGGGACGCGCCGGATAGGGACGCGCCGGATAGGGACGCGCCGGACGGGGACGGCGGCGCGGGCGCTGCCGGCCGGAAATAGCCTGTCCGCATGGAACGACGCATTTTCGGGCTCGAGAACGAGTATGGGGTCACATGCACGTTCCGCGGCCAGCGGCGGCTGTCACCTGACGAAGTCGCCCGCTACCTGTTCCGGCGGGTGGTGTCGTGGGGCCGCAGCAGCAATGTCTTCCTGCGCAACGGTGCACGGCTCTACCTGGACGTGGGCAGCCATCCGGAGTACGCGACACCCGAATGCGACAACGTCGTGGATCTGGTGGTGCACGACAAAGCCGGCGAGCGAATCCTTGAAGGCCTGCTGATCGACGCCGACCGCCGGCTTCGTGAGGAGGGCATCGCGGGAGACATCTACCTGTTCAAGAACAACACCGACTCCGCGGGCAACTCCTACGGATGTCACGAGAACTACCTCGTTGGGCGCCACGGCGAGTTCGGCAGGCTTGCCGACATCCTCATCCCGTTCCTTGTCACGCGCCAGATCGTCTGTGGCGCCGGCAAGGTACTGCAGACCCCGAGGGGCGCCGTCTACTGCGTTAGCCAGCGCGCCGAGCACATCTGGGAAGGCGTCTCTTCCGCTACCACCCGGTCCAGGCCCATCATCAACACCAGAGACGAACCGCACGCGGATGCCGAACGGTTCCGCAGGTTGCACGTGATCGTCGGTGACTCGAACATGAGCGAGACCACCATGCTGCTGAAGGTCGGCGCTACCGATCTCGTGCTGCGAATGGTGGAGGCCGGCGCGGTGATGCGGGATCTGACGCTGGAAAACCCGATCCGGGCAATCAGGGAAGTCAGCCACGACATCACCGGCCGCCGCCGGGTGCGGCTCGCCAACGGCCGGGAGATGAGCGCGCTCGAGATCCAGCAGGAGTACCTGGCCAAGGCGCAGGAATTCGCCGACCGCAGGGGCAGCGACGCCATCGCCAAGCGGGTTCTCGCGCTATGGGGGCGCGCGGTGCGCGCGGTCGAGACTGGCGACCTGGACAGTGTTGCCCGTGAGATCGACTGGGTGACCAAATACCAGCTGATCGAGCGCTACCGGGCCAGGCACGATCTGCCGCTCGCGTCGCCGCGGGTGGCGCAGCTTGACCTCGCCTACCATGACGTGCACCGCGGTCGTGGCCTGTTCTATCTGCTGCAGAACCGTGGTGCGGTCGAGCGCGTGGCCAGGGATCTGGACATCTTCGAGGCCAAGTCGGTTCCGCCGCAGACCACCAGGGCCCGGCTGCGCGGCGAGTTCATCCGGCGGGCGCAGGAGAAGCGCAGGGATTTCACCGTGGATTGGGTCCACCTGAAACTGAACGACCAGGCGCAGCGCACAGTGCTGTGCAAGGACCCGTTCCGCGCGGTGGACGAGCGCGTAGAGAAACTCATCGCCGGGATGTGAAACAACAGGTGCCAGCCGCCGGTAGGCTGGCGGCGCGTCGTTTCTCCACGGCGGCTCTGCTTAACCCTGGCCCGTACCCGCCCATTGAGTACATGCCCACCGGATACCTGCCCACCGGGCACTCTCCACCACGAAAAGGTCTTTCATGCGTCGTATCGCAGCCATGGCCGTCACGGTCGCCGTCCCGATCGCCATGATGGCCACTTTGCTTGCGGGCTGCGGTAGCTCCAGCCCGAGCACGGACGTCAAAGTGACCGGGGCATTCGGCAAGAACCCGGCAGTGCATATCCCGCAGGCGAAGCCCGATAGCCAACTGGTCGTGAAGACCGTGGTCAAGGGAAGTGGCCCGCAACTCGGCCAGAGCGACGCATTCGTCGGTAACTATGTCGGTTACGTGTGGAGTGGTGCGAAATCCACCCTGAAGGTCGACACCTTCACGCAGTCGACGCCGTCGCTATTCCCACCGGGCACGCAGTTGCTCAAGGGCCTGAAGCGGGCTCTCGTCGGGCAGCGGACCGGCAGCCGCGTGCTCGCGGTGATCCCGCCCGCGGACGGCTACGGCTCACAGGGCAACCCGCAGGGCGGCGTCAAGGCCACGGACACGCTCGTGTTCGTGGTGGACGTGATCAAGGCGTACGGCGCGACGTCATCCGCGGGCGGCCAGCAGGTTTGGCATGGTGGCGGCGCACTCCCGACCGTCGGGAGTGCGCAAGGCACCGCACCGTCGGTGACGATCCCCAAGTCCGCGCCGCCCAGCACTCTGACCGTGCATACCGTCATCCAGGGCTCCGGTCCCAAGGTCACCAAGGGCCAGCTGATCGTGGTGCAATACGTCGGCACGATCTGGGCGAGCAAGAAGGTCTTCGACTCGTCCTGGCGTAACGGCGCACCGCTCGGTTTCACCGTCGGCGCGACGCCGTCGCAGGTCATCCCCGGCTGGGACAAGGGCCTCGTCGGCCAGAACATCGGCAGCCGGGTGCTGCTCGTGCTCCCGCCTGCGGACGGCTACGGCAAGAGCGGCAACGCGCAGGCGGGCATCAAGGGCACCGACACGCTCGTGTTCGTTGTGGACATTCTCGGCGCGTACGGCCCAGCCAGCGCGTAGCCGCCTGACGACAGGCCAGCCGGCCGGGCATGGTCATACTGCGGCCGCCGCGGCCGGGTGAGCTCGGCTGGGTGATCCAGCGTAATGGCGCGATCTACGCCGCGGAGCACGGCTGGGACGAGACCTACGAGGCCCTGGTCGCCCGCATCGTCGCGGACTACGCGGCGAGCCACGATCCGCGGCGGGAGGCGGCGTGGATCGCCGAGGTGGACGGTGCGCCGGCCGGCTGCGTGTTCTGCGTGCGGGACAGGCCGGATTCCGGCTTGTCGAGTCGGAGCGGCACCGCAGCTTCGGGCACGACCTGATCGGCCAGACCTGGCGCCTGCCGCTGGCATGCCCCCGTTGACCCGCGATGTGCCATTGCGGATCGTATCCGACCCGCAATGGCACATCCACGGTCAGGTGACTTTGCCCCGACGGGCAAACGATCAAGCTTCTGCGGCCGCCGGGCCGAGCAGGCCCGCGGCATACCGGCCCGCGGCTGCCGCCGCGAGGAAGTAGGCCAGATCCTCATCCAGGCCGCGGCCCATCGTGGACAGCCGCACCGGGCAGGCCCGCAACGTCTCCTGCAGCCCGTCGACAGGTACCCGCACCAGTGAGTGCCGCACGCCGAGCGCCTCAGCTTCCGCGATGACGCGTGCACCGAATGGGCCGGGCAACTCCGGCACCACGACCTCAGCGCGGGCAAGCGCGACGCGACCGTATGCGGTCAGGCTGTGATGCGAGACACCGCGGTGCCGCTCGCGTGGATCGGCCTCGCTTACCCGTAGCGCAGCCACCGGGCGGCCGCCGAGCACCGCGGCGGCGTTCACCGCCTCGCCGGAGGCCACGCCGGAAAATCCCCACCTCGTGCCGGTGCCAAGATTCCCCGGGCCCTGTGCGACCACGGCAAGGTCCGCGCGCAGGACGTGTCGTGCCGCGAGCAGCCCGGTGTGCACGGTTACGGCTTCGAGATCGCCGCCGAATGCCTGGCCCACGGTCACCACTGCGGCAAGCCAGCCCGCTTGCCTGAGTTCGGCACACGATCGGGAGAACCAGGCGGGCAGCGCGCCGCCGTCCAGCATCACATACGCGACCACGGCGCCGGGCCGGCGCGCGTAGACGGCGGCGAGCACCGCGGGCAGCGCCGAGTGCAGGTCGGCGACCACGACCGGCATCCCGGCCAGATCATCGGCGTCCCGCAGCACCTCGTGGTAGGCCGAGCCCTGCTCGTCCGCGCCGAGCACGGTCGCCTGAAGCGGCGTGTACCGCGCCTTTACCAGGTGCCCAGGGCCGGCCGGGTCGGCGGGCAGCCGGCCAGGCACGGCGATCACCAACGCGTAACCACCGGTGCCGAGGCCAAGGTCGAGCGCCGTGGTATTGAGCAGCACGAGATCGCCCGGTTCTGGGCGCCCGGTCAGTTCGGGATAGGCAAGCGCACGGACCGGGCCGTCCGTGCCGCCGCCGGGATTGCCCCCGGCGGCCTCATCGTTAACGTATTTGGTCGCGTGTCCGCCCAGAATCACATCAAGCTCGGCCGCACCCGGCCACTCACGCCGTATCGCCGAAACCACGCCGCTCCGCCATCTGATCACTTTGGCAGGGTAGCGTCGGACACGCGGAAGGGAGCGCGATGTCACGGCGGAAGACCGAACGGCTGCTAAGCCTGGTGCTCTGCCTGCTTGCCGCACGCCGCTATCTCACCGCCGAGCAGATCCATGCGGCGGTCCCCGGCTACCCGCCGCCCGGTGAGGCGTTCAAGCGGATGTTCGAGCGCGACAAGGACGAACTACGTGAGCTCGGCATCCCGCTCGAAACCGGCCCGGCCAGCGACGAGGACACCGGTTACCGGATCAGCCGGCACGATTACGAACTGCCGGAGATCACCCTCGAGACGGACGAGGCGGCGGTACTCGGCCTGGCCGCGCGGGTCTGGCGCAGGGCCGAACTCGCCGAGGCCGCCGCGGGAGGCCTGCTCAAGCTGCGCGCGGCAGGCGTCGAGTCGGAAGATATCCCAGGCATCGAGCCGCGCGTGCGCACCGACGATGCCGCGTTTCCCGCGATGTGGCAAGCCGTGCGGGACCGTCGCCCGGTGAAGTTCAGCTACCAGGCAGTAGGACGTGCCATCCCCGAGGCGCGCCATCTAGAGCCGTGGGGGGTGGTGAGCAGGTTCGGGCGCTGGTACGTCGGTGGGTTGGACAGGGATCGCGAAGCCGCACGCGTGTTCAGGCTCAGCCGTGTCAAAGGGCCGGTGAGCTTCGACGGCCCGCCGCGCAGCTTCACGGTCCCCGACGGCGCAGACGTGCGTGACCTGGTCCGATCGTGGGGCGGGCAGGATCCGCAACAGCGCACCGCCGTGGTCCGGGTGCGCCAAGGGGCCGGATACGGCCTGCGGCGGTGGGCGGTGCCGCCGCCCCAGTCGTCCCAACAGGAACAGTCGTCCCAACAGGAACAGTCGTCCCAACAGGAACACAGCCATCCCAACAGGCACAGCTATCCCAACAGGCACAGCCGTCCCAAGAGGCACGCCCGTCCCAAGAGACAGGAGTGCAACCGTCCCAAGAGACACGGCCGCCGCAAGAGATATCTCGGGGAGCACAAGAAACACAGCCGCCCCAGTGGGCACAGCCGTCCCGGCGGGCACGAGTGTCACAGACGGAGTTGTCATCCCAGCCGCCGCGGCCGGTGCCACCCGATGAGCCGGGCTGGGACTGGCTGGAGTTCCCGTTCTCGGAGGTGGATTGGCTCGCGGGGCACATAGCCTCGTTCGGGCCCGATGTCGTGGTCGCTGACCCACCTGACCTGCGCGATGCCGTTATCGGATGCCTGAAGGCGGTGCTTACATGACCAGGCCCGCCGAACCGTCGGCGCCTAGGGCCAGCGGGCCAGTTGGCAGTAGCGTTCCCGTGGGAAGTTCCGGGGGGCCGGCTCCCCGGGCAAGCACCGCTCGCTTGCAGCGTCTGCTCGCCCTGGTGCCGTACGTGACGAGCAGGAAGGTCGCCTCCGTCGAGGAGACCGCCGCCGCGTTCGGCCTGTCAGAACGGCAACTCGTCGACGACCTCAACATGCTCTGGTGCGTGGAACTGCGGGCACCCGACCCCTACTGCCCGATCGACCTGTCGTACGAGGGCGGCGAGATTGTGGTGAGCCAGGCGGACCCGGTTGGCAGGCCGCTGCGGCTCGGCGCGGACGAGGCGAGTGCGTTGCTGGTCGCGCTGCGAATGCTCGCCGACATGCAGGAGCACAGCTCGGCCGTGCGCAGGGTGATCGCCAAGCTCGAGGTTGCTTCTGGCGAGGCTGCCGCGCTGAGCAGCCAGGTCGCCGTGCAGGTGGACTCGCCAGGGCCCGCCGTGCTGGCGCGCGCTCGGGAGGCGCTCGCCGCAGGCCGCCGGGTCCACCTGACCTACTATGTCTCAGGCCGGGACGAGGCAACCGAGCGCGACGTGGACCCGATGCGGCTGATCGTGGTGGATGGCCGGACCTATCTGGAGGGCTGGTGCAGGCGCGCGGAAGGCGTCCGGCTGTTCCGTATCGACCGGGTCGTCGCCATCGAGGTGCTACCTGCCGCGGCCGAGGTGCCCGCCGGCGCCGAGGCCAAGGACATAGACCAGGGCCTTTACCAGCCGGCGCCCGACGACCTGCGGGTGGTATTCGAGCTGTCGCCCGAAGGGCGCTGGGTCGCGGACTACTACCCGTGCGAGAGCGTAGAGGAACTCGGCGACGGCCGCCTTCGGGCCGTCCTGCGTACCGCCGATCCGCGCTGGGTGAGCCGGCTCGCGCTGCGGCTTGGCGAGCGCGGCCGGCTGGTGGAACCGGTGTCGCTGGCCGACGACGTACGTGCGCTCGCTGCAGCGGCGCTGGCCCAGTACGAACTTGCCTAACGACGGACGACCCCCGGGCACCCTGTGTAGACGACGAGGGCGGGCAATCATGTTTTCGCTCGGCCAGGGTGTGAGCTGGTCATCGGCCCCGCGTACAATCAGCCGCAGGAGACCATGGCACGGTTGTGCGCGGTCTTCGCCACAAATCTGCTGAAGAGGACCGATATGCCTGATCTCAGCCCCTGGCACTTGCTGATCCTGGCGGCGGTGTTCGTCCTGCTGTTCGGGTCGCGTAAGCTACCCGACGCCGCGCGGTCGCTCGGCAAGTCCATGCGCATATTCAAGGCAGAAACGAAGGCGCTTCGTGATGGCGACGACGCCGACGACATGAGGTCAGCCCAAGCGGTGCAGCCACAGGCTGCCCAGCCGCAGGCGGTACAGCCGGAACGGCCGGAACGGCCGGAACGGCCGCAACCAGTAGAGCCCGAACGGTCGCAGCCAATGCGGCAGCAGGCTCCGGCGCAGCCGGTCTCAGTGACCCTCGACGATGGCACGATCGTGAGTGGCGTGCCCCTCGCGGAGGCGCAGCGCAACCAGCAGTCCACTTAACCCCACCGGAGCTGACCGTGCCACTGCGCTGGCCGGGGTCCGGCGAAGCCGCTGCGGTACCCCCGAGCAGGCAGGCGAATCCCGACGGGCGGATGCCGCTCGTGGAGCACATCCGCGAGTTGCGGTCGCGCCTGTTCAAGGTCCTGCTCGCGCTCACGGCGGGCTCGGCCGTCGGGTGGATCTTCTTCGGACCGGTGTGGAAGTTCATCGAACGTCCTTACTGCAAGATCGAGATACACGGACGGCCGGCCGGTGCCCTGTACGGCTCGAAGACATGCGCGCTCTTCGTCACGGGCATCTTCGATTCCTTCTTCCTCCATCTGAAGATCGCCGTCGTGGTGGGGATCCTCATCTCGTCCCCGGTGTGGCTGTACCAGTTGTGGGCGTTCGTCGCTCCTGGCCTTTACCGCCGCGAGCGGAAGTGGACCTATCTGTTCGTGGGCACGGCGGTACCGCTGTTCGCACTTGGCGGGGGATTCGCGTACCTGGCGATGACCCGCGGCCTGCAGTTCCTGCTCGGCCTCGTGCCGAGTGGCGCCGTGCCGATCATCACCATCAACACGTACCTCGGCTACGCGATGGCCATGCTGCTGATCTTCGGAGCGGCCTTCGAAGTCCCGCTCACCCTCGTGATCCTGAACCTGGCCGGCGTGCTCACGCATGATCGGTTCAGGAAGTGGCGCCGGATGATCATCTTCGGCGTGTTCGCATTCGCCGCGGTCGCCACGCCGAGCCCGGATCCGATCACTATGCTGCTGCTCGCCGTGCCCTGTGTGGTTCTGGTCGAGCTCGCGGAGATTGCCATCTGGGCAAACGACCGGCGCCGTGCACGGCGGCCCTCGCCGTATGACGGGCTCTCACCAGACGAGGCGGCGCCGCTCGACCTGGACGGCACCGATGAGCCGGCCCGCGCCGACCGGCGCTGATAGGGCGCGATAGGGCGCGATAGCGCCCTGACACGCCCCGATATGCACCGGCACGCGCTGAGCGGCCAGACTCGTTAGCGGCGGGGACCCCTGATGCCGGGGACGCCGATGCCGGGACGGCTGGCGCCTGGGACCCCCTAAGCTCCCCTAAGCTGACTCCATGACCACTCCGGCGCAGCGATATGCCGCGTTTCGCCGCCGGTCACCTGCCTTCGAGGGCCTCTACGGCTTCGAGTTCGACGAATTCCAGCGGCGGGCCTGCCAGACGCTCACGGACGGCAAGAGCGTGCTCGTCGCGGCCCCGACCGGATCGGGTAAGACGGTTGTCGGCGAGTTCGCTGTGCACCTGGCGCTCGCGGCGGGGCGTAAATGCTTCTACACCACGCCGATCAAGGCCTTGTCAAACCAGAAGTACACCGATCTGGTCCGGCGTTACGGGCCGGCCAAGGTCGGCTTGCTCACCGGCGACAACAGCGTCAACGGCGAGGCGCCGGTGGTGGTGATGACCACAGAGGTGCTGCGGAACATGCTCTACGCGGGTTCAGGCACCCTGACCGGTCTCGGCTATGTGGTGCTCGACGAGGTGCACTACCTCTCCGACCGGTTCCGCGGCGCGGTGTGGGAAGAAGTGATCATCCATTTGCCCGCGTCGGTGCAGGTCGTTGCCCTTTCGGCGACGGTGAGCAATGCCGAGGAATTCGGCGAGTGGCTGGTGCGGGTCCGCGGCGACACGACGGTCATCGTGGACGAGCACCGGCCGGTGCCCCTGTGGCAGCACATGCTGGCGAACGGGCGCCTCTACGACCTGTTCACCGTCGGCCCCGCTCACAGCCCTGCTCAAAGCCCTGCTCAAAGCCCTGCTCATGCTGACGATGCGGGAAGTGATGCCGCGCCGCACGTCAACCCGGAACTGCTCCGCATCGCACGCCGCGACGACTGGACGGCAAGAGCGGGGCGCCGCCCGCAGCGCGGCGGCCACCGCCCGGCCAGATTCCGCCCGCCGAATCGCGTCGACGTGATCGAGCGGCTGGACTCCGCCGCGCTGCTACCCGCGATCACTTTCATCTTCAGCAGGACCGGCTGCGACGCCGCGGTACTGCAATGCCAGCGCGCGGGGCTGCGGCTTACCACCCCCGATGAGGCCGCGGTGATCCGCGAGCGGGCGGAGCGGCGGACCGCTGACATCGACGATGCGGACCTGGCGGCGCTCGGCTATGCCGAATGGCTCGAGGGCCTGCAGCGCGGGGTCGCCGCACACCATGCCGGCTTGCTTCCCGCCTTCAAGGAGGTCGTCGAGGAACTGTTCACCGAGGGTCTCATCCGGGCCGTGTTCGCGACGGAAACGCTCGCACTTGGCATCAACATGCCCGCGAGAACCGTCGTGATCGAACGGCTCGACAAATGGAACGGCGAGACGCACGCGAACCTGACGCCGGGGGAGTACACGCAGCTGACCGGCCGGGCCGGGCGGCGCGGTATCGACGTCGAGGGCCACGCGGTCGTGATCTGGCAACCCGGAACCGACCCTGCTGCCGTGGCTGGTCTTGCGAGCACCCGCACCTACCAGCTCACCTCCAGCTTCCGGCCCTCCTACAACATGGCCATCAACCTGGTCGGCCAGGTGGGCAGGCAACGAGCCCGTACGCTGCTCGAATCGTCGTTCGCGCAGTTCCAGGCCGACCGCGCGGTGGTGGGTGTCGCCCGTCAGCTGCGGCGAAGCAGAGAAGCCCTGGACGGCTACTCCGGCGCGATGAGCTGTGATGCGGGCGACTTCAGTGGTTACATGACCCTGCGCAGGGAGCTTTCCGACCGGGAGGCGGATCTCGCGCGCAGCCGTTCTGCTAGTCGAATGGCCGAAGCGGAACGTTCGCTCGGACGGCTCAGGCCAGGCGATGTGATCAGGGTGCCTGGCGGCAGGCGGGCAGGCGTCGTGGTTGTCCTCGATAGCGGTGGCCAAGGCCCCGGTCCACTGGTGCTCACCGCAAATCGGCAGGTCAAGCGGCTATCGATAGCTGACTTCCCGGTTCCAGTGGAGCCGGTCGAGCGGATCCGCATCCCGAACTGGTTCAGTGCGAGATCGCCGCAGCATCGCAGGGACCTCGCCGCGACCGTCAGGAACAAGCTGGCCGGGCGTGAGCTGTCTCCGCCGCGGCGCGGACAGGCACCCGACGATGCCGAGATCAGCAGGCTGCGTGCGCGGATCAGGCAGCACCCGTGTCACCGCTGCCCCGACCGGGAAGACCACGCGCGCTGGGCTGAGCGCTATTTCCGGCTCAAGCGCGAGGTCGACGGCCTGGAACGCCGGGTGGCAAGCCGGTCGCACGTGATCGCGAGGACCTTCGACCGGGTGTGCACCGTGCTCGAGCAACTGGGGTACCTCGGGAGCCCCGCCGACAAGGTGACGGCGCGGGGGCAGGTGCTCGCCGGCCTGTACACCGAGCTCGACCTGCTAGCGGCCGAGTGCCTCGGGCACGGTTTCTGGGACGCCCTGCAGCCTGCCGAACTCGCCGCCTGCGTGTCCGCGCTGACCTATGAGTCACGGCAGTCCGATGACGCCGCCGCGCCGCGCCTGCCGCACGGGCGCGCCAGGGAGGTGCTCGCCTCGATGGTCCGGTTGTGGGGCGACCTGGACGCGACCGAGCATGACAACTCGCTGTCCTTCCTGCGCGAACCGGATTTCGGCTTCGCCTGGGCCGCCTTCCAATGGGCGCGCGGCCACCGGCTCGACTCGGTCCTTACCGAGTGCGGCCTCACCGCCGGCGACTTCGTGCGGGCCGTAAAGCAGCTCATCGACCTCCTCGATCAGATCGCGGCCGCCGCGGACCCGCCGCTCGCCACCTCGGCGCGGGCAGCCATCGACGCCATGCGCCGCGGCGTCGTCGCCTACTCGTCGGTGGCGTGACCAGACCAGACCGGAAGCACCGCCACATATGCAGCGGTGCGCCACGCGGCAGCCGTTAGGCCAAGGAATGGGCCGGCGGCGGGCCCTGCTCGCCGAGCGCGGCGAGAGTGCCTGGCACGTCATCCACGACGAGCGCGTCGGCGCCCGCGGCGGCATAGTGGACCACGGTGGCCGGCTGCGGGCACCAGACGATCACGTCGAGGCCAGCCTCATGCGCCGCCGCCACCGCCTCTGCGGCAGCAGGGAAAGGGTGACCGTCGCCGCCGGTGGTATGGGGGGCAGACGTATCCTGCTCCACCGGCCGCAGCGAGGCCGTGTGCAAGCCGATCACGTCGAGGCCGAGGTCCGCCACCGCGGGTATGCCGAGCTGCGGCGGAAAATACAGCCAGGTGAGCAGGCCGAACGCGACGCCAGGAAGATCTGGGCGCAGGCGCACGAGCAGTCCAGGGTTGAACGACGTCAACAGCAGCCTGCGCCGCCGCGACTCCGCGCTGAGCGCCGCCGCGACCAGCGCACCCGTGCGCCGCGCCTTCGGGCCCGTCGCGTCGGCAAGCACGGTTTTGACGTCGATGTCGATGCCGATCTCCGGCGGGACCGCGTCGAGCACGTCGGCGAGCAGCGCGATTCCCTGGCCGGTAAGTTCGGCGGCGGTACGGTCCACGATGTTGGATCCGTCGGGTGCGGTCCAATCGTGTCGCAGCACGAGTTGGTCGTCGGCGGTCCGCTGGGCATCGATCTCGATCCACGGCAAGCCCGCGTCCGCCGCCGCGAGGCAGGATTCGACCGTGTTCTCCCGATAGCCGCGGGAAATGTCCCGCCCGAACCCGCGATGGCCCACCACAGCAGGCTTCCCAGCGAAAACCACGTGTCCCACAATCCCACACGCGTACGGAACTGGTGTGGGCGCCGCCTGACGCGATTTCCGCCGCTGGCATCGAGCCGTGGACCGAACTGCCGATCTGGCTGCCGCCGACGGGGAGGCGGCAGGGATGCATGCGGGTGAGGTGTCCCGCGCCCTTGCCGCCGGACTGCGGTGCAGGCCCGTCGAGCAGACCGTGGCGGATACCTGGCGATGGCTGCAGGACGAAGGCGACCCGGAACCGTAACCCGGACGCCCCGCGCCCGGTCTCGATCCAGGCAAGGAACAGCGCGTACTTGCCGCCCTGACGTGACCCGCAGCTGGCAGTATGGCTGTGATGGCTCTGATCTCTGCGACACCTGCGAGCTCATATCTGATGCTGCTCGACACGCCTGCCCTGTATTTCCGTGCGTTCCATGGGGTGCCTGACTCTGTCACCGCGCCGGACGGCACGCCGGTGAACGCCGTACGCGGCCTGCTCGACATGATCGCCCGCCTGGTCAATCCCGGCCGGGGTGATCGGGCCGTCCGCGGCCGCCCGGCGCGGCTCGTCGCATGCATGGACGCCGACTGGCGGCCGGCATTCCGCGTCGCGGCGATGCCTTCGTACAAGGCGCACCGGCTCGGCGCCGGCGGAGCCGAGATCGTCCCCCCGGCGCTCACCACGCAGATCCCGGTGATCGAGGAGGTGCTCGACGCTGCCGGAATTGCCCAGGCGCCCGCGCCCGGGTACGAAGCCGATGACGTGATCGGTACCCTCACCGCACGCGCCGATGTGCCCGTTGACATCGTCACCGGCGACCGGGACCTGTTCCAGCTCGTCGACGACGCGCGGCAGGTCCGCGTGCTGTACACCGCGCGCGGCTTCGCACGGCTCGAGGTGGTAGACGAGGCCGCTGTGACGGCCCGCTACGACATACCTGGCCGTGCGTACGCGGATTTCGCCGCACTCAGGGGTGATCCGAGTGACGGTTTGCCTGGCGTGCGGGGGATTGGCGCCAAAACGGCTGCCGCGCTGGTGCGCCGTTTCGGCAACGTCGACGCCATGCTCGCGGCGCTCGACCAGGACCCAGTGGCCAGCGGCCTCGGCAGCAGCCGCGCGAAACTGGCCGCGGACCGTGACTACCTCGCCGCCGCGATGCCGGTCGTGCGGGTTGCCACGGATGCGCCCGTCCCACCGCTCGACGATTCGCTGCCCGCCCAGCCGAAGGACCCAGCGCGTCTCGCGGAGCTCGGGGTGCGCTGGAATCTGGGTTCATCCCTGAGCCGCCTGCTCAGTGCTCTTGAAGCTCGGTGCTCTTGAAGCTCGGTGCTCTTGAAGCTCGCTCAGTGCTCTTGAAGCACCGGGCGGCACCTGAAGACGAGGCAGTCGAGGCGCGGCGCGGCGCGGTCGAAGCGCGGCGCGGTCGAAGCGCGGCGCCGTTGAAGCGCGGCGCACTTGACAGCTTTGAGCGGCCAGCGACCAAGCGCGACCCAACATTCGCCATGCGGTTCGCAGCCCGGTCGTGGTGCGCTGCGCGCGCGCCGCAATAGCCCGCGACCGTCCCGCCGGTCCCGTGGCTACTGGACGGTCGCGGGCTCAAAATCAGACGTCGAAGTTGCCGCGCTTGGCGTTCCGCAAGAAGTTCTCCCACGCTTGCGGTGTCAGAGTAAGCGCAGGACCGCCCGTATTCTTGCTGTCCCTGACCCCTATATTCTTGCCCAGCCGCTTTACTTCCACGCAGTTGCCGTTCATGGCACTTAGTGTGCTTTTACGCCACTGGTGCGTCTTCATGATGCTCCCCCCCGTAGCCCTCATGATCCTAAGCTTTCCGGTATCCTGAACTCTTAATCGACTTCGCTCATGATGATGCATGGCATCTCCCTGGGAACGGAGACGCCCCGGCTCTCCGCGATCCGGGGCACATGGTTGGCGAGAGCTTAGCGGATCGGTGAGCCTCGCCGGGCGGCGTCCGGATCAGAAATGGCTGATATTGGCAAGTGGCCGACCGGAACCAACGTCGGAGCCGCGGATATTGGGCAGCCTGGTGGCTTCCGAGGCTGTCGATGGGGCGCCGTGGCGTACCGACGCGGTCACCCTACATTGGCCCAGCCGTCCGGCCGCGGCCAACCTTCCTTGCCAGCGGATATCAAGCGATGGTGACGGGCTACCTGACGGCTACCTGACCAATTGCGCGGAGCGACCCGCACCGCGCAGCGGATAAACTGGCATTACCTCACCGCCAGCGATCGTGATTAATCTGCAATATTAGTTCACGGGACCGGACCGGATCGAGTGAATTGCACCTCATCTGATCAAAAGCGCGCTGATAATAATATGTATCTACCTCATCGTCAATATATAAGCCGTTGGTCATGTTTTCAAGATATACGACATCAGGTACCACGACGCCGTGCACTTGAGTAAAACGAAGAAGCCCGAAGGCACCCGTACAGACTGGATGAAACCCTCCCAACGGTAGAACCTGCAAGGTAATATTGGGACGTTGAGATTCCTCAAAGAGCCTCTTGAGCTGCTCATTCATTACGGAGTTCTCGCCAAATCTCCGATGCAGGACCGATTCGTCTAGTATTACTGCGAATCGGAGCGCGTCATCGCCTGCTATGACCTGCTGGCGCTCGAGCCTGACCTTGACCCGGCGCTCGATCACCGAGTCGGGCAACGCGGTGAACGACTGCCAGTTAGCGATCACCGCGCGCCCGTACGCCTCAGTCTGTAACAAGCCCGGCACTACCAGAGGCTCCCAGCTCGAGATGGATTGAGCCTCGGCTTCCATGTCGATGTAGTTGGAGAAGTCAGCTGGCCAGTCCGCCGAGTAGGTCTCCCACCAGCCTTTACGTTCGGCCTCCTGGGCCAGGGCGAGCAGGTCGTCGCGATGGCCGCCTTGGACGCCGTACAGGTCAAGCAGCCTGCTGGCGTCCTGCACCTTTATGCCGCTGCGTATGTTCTCTATCCGGCTGATCTTGGATGGTGACCAGCCGAGCCGTACGGCGACCTGGTCTCCGGTCAGGCCGGAGAGCTCACGGAGGCGATGCAGCTCCGCGGCCAGCCGGCGCCGGCGCACAGTCGGGCTGCCATGATCGGACACCCGTCCTCCAACCGTGTTGGTTGTTCCCAGAACGGACGTAATTCACACCTAGCTCAGGGGAGGTAGCAAGGTGCCGGGTAAGTTCCACAACAATCTCTATTGCAAAGCTCAATTAGAAGTTGCAACGAAACATACGGTACCGGACAATCGAGGCAGCGGGCCAGATCCCCAACGGCGAAAGGGGCCAGGTCCATGAAGATCAGGCGGAGGAACCCGGTGGTTCCCCCGCCTTTTGCTTTGGCGGGATCGCGGGCACCAGGTGAACCCCCGGCTGCCAGCCGCCATCGTGGGCGGCGGGGCATGCCCCGCGAGTCCGCGCGGGCGCCGCCGACGGGCCAGAAAGACGAATGCTGGGCCGGTTGGCACACCGACCCAGCGGACCAGCAACCCCCTATTCGCCTGTCAACAGAAGCAGGAGCTGTGGCTATCACCCATACAACCCGACATGTCCCGGTCAGGCAACTCACCGGACCCAGCCAGGTTAACCATCTTTCTGCGGGGGACTGCTGGCCATCGGGGTCCGTAGTGTCCCAGCGAGGCGCAGTGTCCCCCCGCGCCAGCACCTCCCGTGCGGCACCGGCGGCGCTGCCCGATGAGCGGGCGGCCGGCACGGTGCCGCCTGCGACTTTGCGTATCGCGAGCCGATTAGGGCGGGTCCCGTGGACCTTGGTGGGTGCGGGCGGCGCCGATCCGTGCCGCCAAAGATTGACGGGACACCCGCTAGTTCGGGAGGCGGGCCCATGACCGCACCAATGATCGCGGCTGCAATAGTGACAGGCCTCGTCCTTGGCTGGTGGATCACGGTCACCGTCGCGGCGGCGGCGATGTCGCGCTCGCAAGCTCGAATGCAGCGCAAGATCAGGTACTGGCAGGTCGAGGCGAGCCGAGCGCAGGCTCAGGCCGAGCAACTCACCCGGGCGGCATTGGAGCAGCTCATCGGGCCGGAGCAGCGGTGAGATGCGGGTCACCACGCACGGCAGGTGGCTCGAGCACCGGTGCGACGAGAGACGGCTGTGCGTTCAGGCCACTAGGGCGTGTCTCGTAGATCTCGGTGGATGCGGGCGGTGATCCAGGCGGCGATCGGCAAGGCCCTGCTTATTCTCGAGGAGCCGATAGTGGGAGCTATCGGCGACGACGGCAGTGCCGTCCACGACCCCGGCCGCCCGTCTGGGGTCGTGGGCGGCACTGCCGCGCCGCCAGAGATCTGCGAGACATGCCCTAGGCAAGCGGTCGCGTGCCAGCTGACCCGGCAGGTCAGACGGGAGCCCCCGAAAGGAGGCTCCCGAAAGGGGGCTCCCGGATCACGGGTCTGGCCGGCAGCCCGCCATGCGGCCGGAACAAAGTCGGGGCTAGATTGGCGCGGTGAACAATGAGCTTTACCCGGCAGACCGGCTGGGCAAGGTGGCGGACGCTACGCGTGCCGCCGGGCTAGATGCGCTGCTGCTCACCCCAGGACCCGACCTGCGCTATGTGACCGGCTACGACGCGCACCAGCTTGAGCGGCTGACGTGCCTCGTGGTACCCGTGCGTGGCGCGCCGTTCCTTCTCGTACCCCGGCTCGAATTGGCTGCCGCGCAGGCGGCAGGCGTAGACCGGCTGGGCGTCGAGCTCACCGCATGGCACGAGACCGATGACCCGTACGCGCTTGTCGCCGCCAGGCTCGGCGATGTCAGCAAGGTCGGCATCGCTGACCGGATGTGGGCGATGATGGCGCTGCGGCTCCGCAGCGCGCTGCCCCGCGCGGAGCAGGTGCTCGCAGGTCCGGTGCTGCGCGCGCTGCGAATGCGCAAAAGCCCCGCCGAGGTGGCCGCACTCGCGGAAGCGGGGGCCGCGATCGACCGGGTGCACGACCTGGTGCCCGGGATGCTGCGGCCAGGCCGCACGGAGCGTGAGGTCGGCGCGGATATCGCCGCCGCGATTCTCGCTGAGGGCCATGCGCGCGTCGACTTCACGATCGTGGGGTCGGGCCCGAACGCCGCAAGCCCCCACCACGAGCTTTCCGGCCGCGTGCTCACCAGCGGCGACGTCGTTGTCGTGGACATCGGCGGCGCCATGCCGAGCGGCTACTGCTCGGACAGCACCCGCACCTACGCGATCGGCTCGCCGCCCGCCGAGTTCTCCGCCTATTACAAGGTGCTGCAGGACGCGCAGGATGCCGCTTGCGGAGCCGTTCAGCCCGGGATCACTGCGGAGGCGGTCGACGCTGCCGCCCGCGACCTGATCACGCGGGCGGGCTATGGCCAGTTCTTTATCCACCGAACCGGGCATGGCATCGGGCTCGAGACCCACGAGGAACCGTACATCGTGGCCGGAAGCACCGAGCCGCTGGAACCTGGGATGGCGTTCTCTGTCGAGCCAGGGATCTACCCGGGCCGGCATGGGGCGCGCATCGAGGACATCGTGGTCTGCACGGAGTCGGGCGTCGCGCGGCTGAACAAAAGCACCCGCGATCTCGTTGTGGTGGATGGGTGAGGCAGCGGAGTGAGCAGCTTCCGATGAGACTGAGCGGCGATGATGACAGCGGCAAATGACGACGTCCAAGCCCTTTTCGAGCTCACAGAAAAGCTCGTCGACCGGGAGGTACGGCCGGTCGCCGCCGCTGCGGAGGAGTCAGGGTGCTTCCCGCGCGAGCTGTTCAAGACACTGGGCCGCGCCGGGTTTCTCGGCCTGCCCTATCCGGCCGAATATGGCGGTGGCGGGGTCTCCTATGAAACCTTTCTGCAGGTCGTGGAGAAGCTTGCGGCGGGCTGGCTGGCCATCGGGCTCGGCGTGAGCGTACATACGCTTGCGTGTTTTCCGACCGTGGCGTTCGGCAGCGCCCGGCAGCGGGCGCAGTGGCTGCCAGGGATGCTCGGCGGCGAGTTGCTCGGCGCCTACTGCCTGTCCGAACCGCACTGCGGCTCGGACGCGGCGGCACTGCGTACCCGGGCCGTGCGCGAGCCCGGCGGTTACACGGTGGACGGCGTCAAGGCATGGATCACCCATGGCGGCGTGGCCGACTTCTACGCGCTGTTCGCCCGCACCGGCGGCGACAGCGTAGGACCGGGTCGTGCCCAGGGGATCAGCTGCCTGCACGTGCCGGGCGGCGTACCGGGGGTTTCCGCCGCGCCGCCCGAGCGGAAGATGGGCATGCGTGCCTCTGTTACCACGCAGATGATCTTCGAAGGCGCTCAGCTGCCCGCTGACCACCTCATCGGCCCTGAGGGCACCGGATTCAAGATCGCCCTTGCGGCCCTCGACGCCGGGCGGCTCGGCATCGCGGCGTGCTCGACCGGCCTCGCCCAGGCGGCTCTCGACCTGGCCGTCGGCTACGCGAAGCAGCGGCAGCAGTTCGGCAAGCCCATCATAAAGTTCGACGGCTTGTCGTTCATGCTCGCCGACATGGCGACGGCAGTGGCGGCCGCCCGCGCGCTCTACCGCGAGGGGGCACGCCGCAAGGACGAGGGGCGCCCGTTCGGGACGCGGGCCTCGATGGCCAAGCTCTTCGCCTCCGACACTGCGATGCGGGTGGCCACCGACGCGGTACAGGTGCTCGGCGGTTATGGCTACGTGACGGACTTCCCCGCGGAGCGCTACCTGCGCGAGGCCAAGATGCTCCAGATAGTCGAGGGCACGAATCAGATTCAGCGGCTGGTGATCGGCCGCGCGCTCGCCGGATCCTGACCCCTTCGCCGTTCATGATCACCGTTTCGATTTACTGGTCGCCGGTAAGGCTTGCTTGCCCTGTCGGGGGTTTGTAGCTGCGGGCGTTGCGGCTGCGGGAGCTGCGGCTGGCGGGTCGCGTGTCAGGGTTGCGGCTGGCGGGTCGCGTGTCAGGGTTGCGGCTGGCGGGTCGCGTGTCAGGGTTGCGGCTGGCGGGTCGCGTGTCGGGGTTGATGGCCGGTAGGTCGGCAAGTGGCACGAAGTGGCCTGTGCTCGCTGATCTGATCGGCCCGCCGGGCTCATGATCCGTTCTTGTGTTAACTAAACGGCGGATAGCGCCGGAAACTTAACACAGCCGCGGATCATGGCGTGTTTTGGTTCACACGACGGCCATTCGGCCCCACGGGAAAGCGAAACGATCATGAAAACGGTGCCGCGCGCTCCGGACCCGCGCCCCGATGCTGTGCGCCCCTATCTCGTCGTCGCGTACTGCCGTCAGCACCAGCCCGAGTCGGCTGCGCATCATCAGGTCCGTCGTACCCGAGTACACGAGCTGAGGGAGGTAGCCGAGGATCCCTACGGCCAGCACGGCGGCCAGGCCCGTCCAGGCGACCGGCCGGCGAGACCGCGTTACGCGAACGGCCGGCGGATCCAGGGGCGCCTCGGCCTTGGCTACCGAGCTCACGCCGAACTCCTTGCGCCGGTGAGTCCTTGCGGCCGGATTGAGAGCACGACGATGAAGATTATGTACCCGGCAAGGATCACGCGGCAGCCGTTAAGGATGATCCGTGGCGCCGCTAGCCGGGCGGTGGAACGTAGCGGGCCGCGCTTTCCACGTCGCGGTAAATATGCAGCCCAAGTGGGCGGCGGGCCTCCTCAGCCAGATGACCGAGCAGTCCCGCGGTGCGGGCGAGCAAGGCGAAGCCGCGCAGGGTCTCGACGGGAAAACCAAGATCGGCCAGTGCGGCTCCGCAGACACCCGCACCGTTGACCGGCAGGGTCCGGCCCAGGATCGCGGGGTGGACGCGGCCGATCGCCTCAAGCAGCCGCAGGTGCGGGCCCCGCAGGCGCTCTTCCGCCGCGATGCGCAGGATGACGGGCGTGCGCGGGTCGCCGGCCTTGTGGACGGGATGCCCGAGGCCGGGCACAAAACGGTGCGCGGCCGCCGCCGTACGGACGGCGCCGCGTGCGATCTCGTCCCAGCCGGCCGCATCTTCTGGCCCGGGCAGCGTCGCCTGATGTTCGGTGAGGACGCCCGCGAGAAACCTTCCGCAGTCTTCGGTCACGCCAAGGAAACGCGAACCGCCGCCGAGCAGGCCCGCGGCGAGCGCACCCTGCAGCGCCTCTGGCGCGCCAGCGAGTGTGAGCCGCGCCGCTATCGCCGACGGGGTCAGGCCGTGGTCGGCGAGGGCGACGAGCACCGCTTCGAACAGCCGTAGCTCCCCAGGTTCCGGGCGGCGCACGGCGACGAGCCAGAACGCGAGCTCGCCGAAGCTGACCTTGCCGAGCAGATCGTCGGCGAGATCGTGCCCGAGCAGGCTGATCGTGTTCTCGTCCGAGGCGCCTATCGACGTTTCGTACTCCGCACGGTTCCGCTCGCTCATGGCGCGTTCTCTGGGCAGGGTTCCGGCGCAACGGCGGACTGCGCGTCGTGCTCATCCGGTGGATGCCCGGACGGCAGCCTGTGCTTGGCGACCCGCGCCGTCGGCGTGCGCGGCAGTTCGCCGAGGACCTGCCAGAAGCGGGGGACCTTGTAGGGCGCGAGCCGCCCGGCCGCCCACTCCCGCAGTTCACCGAAGTCGATCCGCGCACCCGCGACGGGGACCACGAACGCCTTCACCTCCTCCTCGGAAAGGTCCGAGGGCACTCCGACGACCGCGCAGTCCTGCACGGCGGGATGCGCGAGCAGAGCCTCCTCGACCTCGAGCGGCGACAGATTCTCACCCCTGCGGCGTAGCACCTCCTTCCTCCTCGCGACGAACGTGCAGGTGCCGTCCGGATTCAGCGTGACCAGATCCCCGGTACGCAGCCAGCCTTCCGTCATCACCTTGGCCGTCTCCGCAGGCATCTGCCAGTATCCGGGGGTCACGGCGGGGTTGCGCAACAGCAGCTCACCAGTCTCGCCAGGCCCGAGCTCCCTTCCATCAGCCGCGACCACACGCGCCTCGTTCACGGTGCCAAGACGCGGATGCTGCCGCGGCGTGCCGAGCGTGCCGAACGGGCGGGTACCCCGTGGCCATATCAGCCCGTACGGCGTCTCCGACATCGCATAGCCACAGACAATGCGCAGGCCGAAGCGGCGCTCGATCTGCTCATGCCGCTCCCGCGCCGGTGCGGGACCGGTGTAGCACAGGCGGAGCGGGTTGCTGGCGTCGTCGGGCCGCTGCGGCTGCCGCATGAGGATTTCGAGCATCGCGCCGATCGCGTTGAACTCGGTCGCGCCGTGCCTGCGCGCGGCATCGAGGAAACCGCTCGCCGAGAAGCGCGGCAGCAGGATCAAGCCGGCGCCGCACGCCAGCGAGCCCATGACCGAGTAGGCGGGCGCGTTGATGTGGAACAGCGGCAGCGAGGTCATCAGCCGGTCGCCCGCCGTCAGCTCCATCCAGTAAGGGAAGCCCTCGCCCGCCATCGCGTACGCGCGGTGGGTCTGCATGACGAGCTTGGACCGGCCGGTCGTGCCCGATGTGGGGATCAGGACGGCGAGGTCGTCCGGGGTGACCGCGTCCGCCGGGGAGGGCAGCCGGCCACCGGGCGCGGCGGCGGTCCAGTCACCGGCCAGCAAGGCCACATCGAGCACGCCGAGCGCAGGCACGTCGGCGACCTCGGCGGCCGTTGGCAGCAGATCGGTGTCGGTAACAAGGGCCCGCGGCTCCGTCTGCTTGACGAGTCCGGCAAGCTCGGCCGCCGTGGCCTGCGGGTTCGTCGGCACCATAACCGCGCCGAGGGTGGCAAGGCCCAGCCAGCAGAGCAGGTAGGGCGCGGTGGTGCGCGCTGTCACGACGACGAGGTCGCCGCGGCGCACGCCGGCCGCGTGCAGCGCGTGCGCCACAGCCGCCACTCGGGCCTGCGCGCCGCCGAAGGTCAGGTGCCCGGCGTCGGTCCGCAGCCAGATCCCCGCGGCGTCCCGGTCGGCCGCCTCTGACAGCAGGCCGCCGATCGTGTCAGGCACCTAGCCACTCACCCGCCCGGCCATCAAGCGGCCCGGCCACCCCTGACGGCCCGGGCAGCTGCCCGGCCGGCCCGCTGCCCGGCCGGCCATTTAGCGCGGGTCCGGCGCGGTGCCGGTCGCCAGCGCTTCCGGCGTGATGATCTGGTCGACGAGCCGGGTCGACACCATATGGCCGAGCTGGCCGGTGTCACGGAGCTCGGCCACGGCGGGGACAGGGTCGCGGTCGGAGAACAGCCGCTCATCGGCGTAGTCGACGGGCCGGCCGGTCGGATCGACCGTCCAATAGGACGCCTCGAGCGCGATCCCATTGTTGTCCGTGAAGTAGATCGAGCGCAGGAAGCCGTGGTCGATCACATCGGTGACCTCGCAGCCATGGCTCTTCAGCCGGTCGCGCAGCCGGAGCAGCGCGTCCTCGTCGGGCAGGTGCAACGACAGGTGATCGAACTGGGCAGCCCTGGCATACGGCACGCCGGCTGGTTTTGCGAAGCTGTCGAGTTCCTGGCCGGTGAACTCGAAGAACGCGACGGCGTTGCCGGGCGCCACCTCGAAGAAGTAGTGCCTGAATCCTTGGGTGCCGATGGTCGTGACGAGGCGCGCGCCGAGTACGCCGTGCCAGAACCGCACGGTCGCATCCATGTCCCCGGTCACGAGGGCGAGATGGTGGACGCCCCGCCAATGAACTGTGTCCTGTATCGGAGCCATCTCCTAACGTTACGCCGGCCATGCGGCGGCGGCGAGCCCGCGCGTCTGCTTGCCGGCACCGGCCGAAGCTGGCCGATGTTCGCGCGCACTCCACGTGCGCTCGCCTGCGTGCCCATGCGCTCGCCTGCGTCCCCATGCGCTGGGGGAGTGGCGGCCTGGCGCTACATGTGCGATGTTCGATCAGTGCGCAAATACATCATCATGGGTGTCCAGGGCAGCGGCAAGGGCACGCAGGCTACCCTGCTAGCACGCGACTTTTCGCTGACGCATATCGGCGTCGGCGACATCTTCCGCTGGCACGTGCAGATCCACACCAAGCTTGGCGCGCAAATCCGCCGTACCATGGCCGCTGGTGAGCTTGTTGGTGACGACGCCGTCGAGCAGGTGGTACGTGAGCGCCTGGAACAGCACGACTGGAACTACGGATTCCTCATCGACGGCTTCCCTCGCAACAGGCGGCAGGCGGAGTTCTTCCTCGAGGGCTACGACATCGACGGCGTCATCCACCTGTATTTGCCCGACGAGGAAGTATGGCGCCGGGTGCTCGCCCGCCGGCTGTGCTCGGGATGCGGGCTGGACTACAACCTCATCGCGCACCGGCCGGAGAACGAGGGCAAGTGCGACGTGTGCGGCGGCGAACTCGTGACCCGTGAGGACGACACCCCGGACGCGCTCACCGCCCGGCTGCGCGATTACCACGAGAAGACCGATCCGGTGCTCGACCTGTTCCGGCGCAAGGAGTATGTCATCGACGTCGACGCGAGGCCGGATAAGGAAACCGTGCAGCGTGAAATCAGGATGAAGCTAGGGCTACCGTTTGAGGGCGACGCGGTGACCGCGGCCACGACCGAGACGCAGGCCGTGTCGGCTGCGTCGGCGCAGCGGTCAGCCGGGGCATAAGCCTGCTGCTGGCCTGCGGTCAGCCGGGGCATAAGCCGGCCTTGGCCTGCGGTCAGCCGGGGCATAAGCCCGGTCTTGGCCTGCGGTCAGCCGGGCATAAGCCCGCCCTCTGGGCGGCCGGGGCATAAACCCGGTCTGCGGACAGCCCGGTCCCCGCGGGGAGCCGGGGCAGAAGCCCGGTCTGCATGGTCGGCACGCACGTGCGGCTCGTCGTGACGAGGGTGTAGAGATCGCGGGATCTTACTTGTATCATCACAACTGTTATAGTCGTATAACTGTTGAGGTGCGCCGTGACCGAGCTCAGCCGCCGGCGGCGGATGCTCGTGCTCGGGATCTGCTGCATGAGCCTGCTGATCGTCGGTCTCGACAACACGATCGTCAACGTGGCGCTGCCGTCGATCAGGCGCGATTTCCACGCGTCGATCTCGGGCCTGCAGTGGACGGTTGACGCCTATCTGCTCGTCCTCGCCAGCCTGCTGATGCTGTCGGGCTCCGCCGCCGATCGGCTCGGACGCAGGCGCGTCTTCCAGACCGGCTTGGCCGTGTTCACCGCGGGCTCGCTGCTGTGCAGCATCGCACCCTCGCTCGGCTGGCTGGTCGGTTTCCGCGCAGTCCAGGCGGTGGGCGGTTCCATGCTCAATCCGGTCGCCATGTCGATCATCGTCAACACGTTCACCGAGCCGAGGGAGCGCGCGAGGGCGATCGGCGTCTGGGGCGGCGTGATCGGCATCAGCATGTCGCTCGGCCCGATCGTAGGCGGGGCACTGATCGGATCTGTGGGCTGGCGGGCGATCTTCTGGGTGAACGTGCCGGTCGGCCTCGCGGCGATAGTGCTGACCGCGCTGTTCGTGCCCGAGTCCAGGGCGCCGCGGCCACGCAGGCTCGATCCGCTTGGCCAGCTCCTGATGATCATCATGCTAACCTCGCTGACCTACGGGATCATCGAGGGCCCCCGCGCCGGCTGGGGATCGGCGCTGATCGTCGGCTCCTTCGCGCTTGCCGCCGCGTCGCTCGGATGCCTGATCGGATACGAGCTCCACCGCGACGAACCACTCATTCAGGTGCGCTTCTTCCGCAGCGTGCCGTTTTCTGGCGCGACCCTCATTGCCATCTGCGCGTTCGCTGGTTTTGGTGGCTTCCTTTTCCTCAACAGCCTGTACCTGCAGGACGTTCGGGGTTTCAGCGCGCTGCACGCCGGCCTGCTGCTGACGCCGATGGCGCTGATGATGCTCATTTTCGCCCCGCTGTCTGGCCGTATCGTCGGTTCGCGCGGGCCGCGGCTGCCGCTCATTGTCGCCGGAATCGGGATCATGGCGAGCGGCGCAGGCCTCACCATGCTCGCGGACCAGACCGCGATCCACTGGCTGATCGTGACCTACGTGCTGTTCGGCATCGGGTTCGGCATGGTCAATACGCCGATCACCAACACCGCGGTGTCTGGCATGCCAGTGTCTCAGGCCGGAGTGGCGGCGGCCGTGGCGTCGACAAGCCGCCAGATCGGCCAGTCTCTCGGGGTAGCGGTCATCGGGTCGGCCGTAACCTCACGCATCCACGGCCCGCTGGCGGTGAGCTTCGCCGCAGCGAGCCATGTGGGCTGGTGGATCGTGGCGGCCTGCGGC
Source organism: uncultured Actinomycetota bacterium (assembly GCA_963826515.1). GTDB lineage: Bacteria > Actinomycetota > Actinomycetes > Streptosporangiales > Streptosporangiaceae > DATFVJ01. Next base: position 751,766 of record CAWGXI010000012.1, on the reverse strand, counting down.
GGCGCCGTGTTCATGCTCGGCATCGTGACGACAACCAGGTGGGCGGAGCGTACCGCTGCGGAGACTGCGCTGCGGCTCGCTCCTGAGGAGACGGATAAGCGACTGCCTGCGGGAGCACCATGAACCAGGCCATGAACCACGCCATGAACCACGCTGGTCATGCCGGTCACGCTGGTCATGCCGGTCACGCTGGTCACACGGGCGAACAGGCGATCCGGGTCTGGCAGGGCCTGCGAGAGCTTGTCCTCGAACGCTATGACCGGAGGCGCGCTGTTTGTGCGGCGCTCGGCATGAGCTTCATCAGGGCCAGGGCACTGCGCCTGCTGTCTGGCGGGCCGATGACGATGGGTGAGCTCGCCACTAAGCTGCCCGCGGACGCGCCATACACCACGCTCATAGTCGGTGACCTGGAAGGCCGCGGATTGGTGAGCAGGACCGTCCATCACGCCGACAGGCGGTCGAAGATCGTCACCATCACCCCGGCCGGCCTCGAGGCGGCTGGGCTCGCCGAGCGAATCCTCGGTGAGCCCCCCGCGGCCGTCCTAGCGCTCGACCCGGCCGACCTCGCGGTGCTCGACCGGGTCCTGGCCAAAGTGCTTGGCGGTACCGCGGGCGGCACGGGCACCGCGGGCGGCACGGGCACCGCGGGCGGCACGGGCACCGCGGGCGGCACGGGCACCGCGGGCGGCACGGGCACCGCGGGCGGCACGGGCACCGCGGGGCGCAGGCAACGCGAGCGGCGCAGGTAGCGCGCACGAACGGTCAAGCGACCTTATCGGCTCATTTGAGCGCACCAGCCGTCAGGCCTGAGATGATCCGCTTCTGGGCGAAGATCACGATCAACGCGACCGGGATGGTGAGTGCGACCACTGCGGCGTCGATGCGGTTGTAGAACACTTGGTACTGGCTCTGCCCGAGATTCACGATCGCGAGCGGGGCGGTGAAGTGGCTTGGACTGGTCATGAACATGAGGGCGAACAGGAGGTCATTCCAGGCCAGGATGAACGAGATGATCGTGGCCGTGAACACGCCGGGCAGAGCGACGGGCACGATGACCCGGCGCAGCGCCTGCAGCCGGGTGGCACCATCGACGATCGCCGCCTCCTCGAGTGCAGCGGGTATCTGCGAGAAGTAGTTGGTGAGGAGCCAGATGGCGATGGGAAGCGTATAGATGAGATAACTGATGACGAGGCCCGGGTAAGTGTCGAGCAGGCCGATCCGCCGGTAGGACAGGAACATCGGGCCGACGAGCGCGATCGGGGGGAAGAAGCCGGCGATGAGGATGAACCCCAGGATCACTGGCCGGCCACGCAGCCGTGTGCGGGCAAGGCCGTAACCTGCCATCGAGCCGAGGACCACGGCGAGCACCGTAGCGGCGAGCGCGACGATCGCGCTGTTGAGCAGCGTACGGGCGAAGCTGACCCCGCCGGCCGAGGTCGAGGCTGTCTGGGTGAAGTCAGCCTTGTAGCTGCCGAGGCTGATGTGGCCGGGCAGCAGGCTCGTCGTGCCCTTGCTGATATCGGCCTGGGTCTTCAGTGAGGTGATGATGATCCAGTAGAACGGGAAAAGCGAGACAAGCACGAAGATCGCGATCAGCACGTAGAACAGAGTCCGGGTGACGATCTTGCGGCGCCGTCTCGGCTGCCGTGAGCGAGCAGCCGGCCGGGCGATGGCCGCGGTGTTTGCGCTCACTGTTCCTCCTGGTTCGCTTCTCCGCCCGCTCGCTGGTGCTCGCATGCCTCGCTCACGGTGTCACCTGGTTCGCTTCTCCGCCTGCTCGCTGGCGCTCGCATTCGTCGCTCACTGTGTCACCTCATAATCATTACGGAATACCCGCACGTAGATCCCTGCGATCGCCAAGGCGATGACGACGAGCATCACCGACACCGCGCCGCCGTAGCCGAAGTCACTGTTGTTGATGAACGCGCTGTAGTTCAGATAGGCGAGCACGTTGGTCGCGTTGCCCGGGCCGCCGCCAGTCATGATGTACACAATGTCGAAGATCAGGAACGCGGACAGGGTGCGGAACACGAGCGCGACCATCAGGGCCGGCTTGAGCAGCGGCAGAGTCAGCCGCCGGAAGGACTGCCAGGGGCCAGCGCCGTCGATACGCGCGGCCTCGTGCATGTCACGCGGAATCACCTGTAGCCCGGCCAGCAGGATGATCGCCATGAACGGCACGTTCTTCCACGCATCGGCGATGAAGATCGCGATCCACGCGGTCCACTGCCCGTCAAGCCAGGTGGTATGCCCGAGCGGGAGATGCAGGGCGGTAAGGGTGTAGTTCACGAAGCCCCGCAGCAGCCCGGTCAGCTCGGCGACGTGCGCTTCTTCGATCCAGCAGGCCCGGTGCGCAGCGGTCGAGGCCGCAGGCGTCATCGGCGCGGCGCTGGCGGACCTCGCCACGGCCATCGATGGCGATGTCCCAGGCCTGCTCCGGCACCAGGCGCAAAGCGGCGTTCTCCCGCTTGCCCAGCGCCCACCCGGCCCGGGTAGATATGCTTACCTGTTTGTTAGCTTTAGCGGCGGCTCGCCCAGTCTCTTGCCGCCACAGGCAGGCGGGCACTTGACAGACGCCGCCGCCCTGGTACATCCCGTGCGCGGGGGAGGTGACGCGACGTGCGGCTGCCGCTGCTAGCGCTCCTCGCGAAGGAACCCGCGCATGGCTATGAGCTGAAGCAGGCATTGGAGCAGACGTTCGGCCGCGCCTACCCATCCCCGAACATCGGGCAGATCTACGTAACCCTGCAGCGGCTGGAACGGGACGGGCTTGTCAGGAGCGAGGACGTCGTGCAGTCCAGCCGCCCGAACAAGCGGGTGTACGAGCTGACCCGGGCGGGCCAGGAGGCCCTTGCCTCCTGGGTGGAGGAGCCTTCTGACGGTGCGCATGTCCGTGATCAGTTCTTCATGAAGCTCGTGCTCGCGCCTCTTGCAGGCGCTGCCGACCGGATGGCTCTGATCAACAAACAGCGCCGCCACTACCTCAACCTGATGCGGGGCCTGTCCAATCTCGCTACTAACACGGACCGGGAAGATCGCATTGCCCGCCTGCTGATCGAGGGTGCGATGCTACATTTGCAGGCCGATCTCGACTGGCTTGAACGCTGCCAGGAGGAACTCGTTTGACGCTGTTTCGGCCACGGTTGCCGCAAGGCGAGCCCGGCGGTCAGGTGTTACTGTCCGCCCGCAGTCTCGTTAAGGTCTACCGTGCCGACGGCGTCCCTGTGCACGCCATCCGCGGGCTCGATATGTTCGTGCGAAGGGGCGAATTCGTCGCGGTGATGGGTCCTTCCGGATCGGGGAAGTCGACCCTGCTGCACCTGCTCGGCGGGCTCGAGCCGCCGACGGCCGGGCAGATCTGGCTGGACGGGCGCCGGGTGGACGGCATGAGCCAGGCTGCATGGGCGATTCTGCGGCGGCGCCACGTCGGATTCGTCTTCCAGTTCTTCAACCTGATCTCGAACATGACGGTGGCCGACAACGTCGAGCTGCCTGCGCTGCTCAGCGGAGCCACGTCCCGCCAGGCTCGTGACCGCCGCCAGGAACTGCTCGCCGACCTCGGCCTCACCGCAAAGGCGAATGCCGTGCCGGCGCGGCTCTCCGGGGGCGAGCAGCAGCGCGTGGCGCTCGCCAGGGCGCTCGCGAACGAACCTAGCGTGCTGCTCGCAGACGAGCCGACAGGAAATCTCGACAGCTCGAACACAAGGGACGTGCTCCGTCTGCTCGGCCGGGTACACGAGCGCGGCCAGACGGTCGTGCTCGTCACCCACGATGGGAGGGTCGGGAGCGCCGCCGACCGGGTGATCACCCTTTTCGACGGCATGATCGCCGACGACGACGCCGCCATGCCGGCCGTGCCGCCCGAGCCCGCGGCGTTGAACGCCGTGCTCGAGCTCAACGGCTGAACCCGATGCGCGCGACGTTCCGCTGGGTGCGCAGCGACGTTCTCGCCAGAGGCGGGCAGGCGCTGCTCGCCGTCTTCGTGGTTGCCGGGGCGGTCGCGGCGCTGGTGCTTTCGGCCACGACGCTGCAAGGCGCGACCAACCCGTGGCAAGGGCTCTTCGCCCGGACCAAAGGAGCCCACGTGTGGCTCCTGCTCACCCCGGGGACGCAGGTCAAGCCGCTCGGTTCGCTTGACGGGGTGACCGCGGTCGCGGGGCCCTATCAGGCGGCTGCCGCGGATCTGCGCCGCGGTCCTGTCAAGGCACCGATCTGAGCTGCGCGCCATGCAGCCGCGCGTGCCTGCCGTGGACAGCCCACTGGTGCGGGCAGGTCGCTGGCTCCGCCCGGCGCAGCCACGGGGAATCGTGCTCGAAACATCCTTCGCCGCCGGGCTGCACCTGGGCGCCGGGGACAGGCTGCTGATCGAGAGCGTCGACGGCAGTTCCGTCGGGGTCAAGGTAACCGGCATCGCGGACACCGCGGATCAGGGCTTCTATCCCGAACAGACTCCCGGCCTCGTCTGGGTACTGCCCACTCTGCTCAATCAGGTGGAAACCGTTCCAGCGCACATGCAGGAGGCGCTTGGCCTGCGGCTCGGCAATGCGGACACCGCGGGATTCGTCGCGCAGGAGGCGGTCGACGCTGCGGGTGAAGATCACGTGATCTCCGTGTCCACCTGGCGGAATGTCCAGCAATCGATGGCGCTCAACAACCGCCTGCTTGGATTGCTGCTCGCCGTTTTCGGCCTCGCCGCACTCGTCGCTGCGGCGCTCGCGATCGGGAACGCGACGGGCGGCCGCGTCCTCGTCCAGCTGCAGGACATCGCGATGCTGAAGGCACTGGGTTTCACGCCTGGCCAGGTCGTGCGCATGCTAGTCGCCGAGCACTGCGCGCTCGGCGCCGCGGGGATCGCGCTCGGCCTCGGCACCGCGAGGCTCCTGACCACGTCCCTGTTGCAGCGGCCCCCTGCGGCCGCGCTGAGCGCCGCGGCGCCGCTGCCGGCCTGATCGCCTGATCGCGCTCGGTACGGAACTGGCGGTCGCAGTCGCGACGCTGCTGCCCGCGTGGCGGGCGGGACGGGTATCGCCGGTGGTGGCGGTGAACGTAGCGCCGCCGCGCGGGCGGCTGTCGCGCCTCGCCAGGCTGGCGTTGCTCATACGGCTGCCGCCAGCGCTTGTCCTCGGCGCTCGTGACGCATTCACCCGGCGGCTCCCGGGCCGCGCTCATCATCGGCGGCCTCGCGATCCCGATGATCATGATCACGGTTGGCCTGGGCTGCCTGTCAACGCTGGACAGCTTCACCTCGCGCCCGGCCAGGATAGGTCTCGCTGCGGCCTTGACGGTGCGCCCTGGCGGCCTAGACGACTCGCAGGCACGGCGCGTGATCGCCGCGGATTCTCAGGTAGCCGCCTACTATCCCGGATTCACAGTCCCGGCGCTCGTGCCGGGTGCGACCACATCGATTCTTACCCAGGGCATGGGTACCTCGGCGCATCCCTATCCCTTCGACGTCGCGGCCGGCCGGATCTATCGCGCGGACAACGAGGCGGTCGCGGGTCAGGGGCTGCTCGACCTTCTGCATGTCCGTGTCGGGCAGTGGGTCCGCCTGACTGCGCAGGGCGTTCCCCTTGACTTTCACATCGTCGGCCGGACCATAGAGCCGGATAACGGCGGCCAGGTGCTGTCGTATGGAACCGATGCTCTCGGTGCCGCGGGTGGCGTCGCCCCTGTCGTCTTCTACAGCCTGGTGCTTCGCCACGGCGCGGATCCCACGGCCGTAGCGGGGCATCTTCGGGTCGTGTCGGGCAACAGGCTCGACGTGGACGTGATCCAGAACCCGGCCAGCCGCCTCGGCATCGTACGCTGGGTGATCGCCGGGCTGATCCTGGTGCTCGCCCTGATCGGCCTTACCAATCTGGTCACCGCCACCGCGGTCGGGCTGCGTGATCACCTGCGGGACGTTGCGGTCCTGAAAGCGATCGGCCTCACGCCGCGGCAGGTCACAGCCACGCTCGTCACGAGCATGAGCCTGCTGGCGCTGATAGCGGTGCTGGTCGGCACCGCGCTTGGGCTCGCGGTGTCCGGCGTTCTCATCAACCTGCAGGGCCGTGCCAGCGGCATCGGGGCAGGCCTCGCCGCGCCGCCCTCCGCGATGATGATCCTGGCGACAATCGCGGCGGCGATGGCGGGTTCCGTGGCGACGGCCTTGCTGCTTGCCCGCAGGACCGCGCGGATTGAGGTAGCGGCCGCGCTGCGGGCACCGGCGCTAAGCCGTCAGGCGGGCGCCTCCACTGCGGCGGCAGCGGGGTGACCGATGGCCAGGCCGCTGCCGGTGTCGAAGAACTGCAGATTGCGGGTGTCAACGCGCAGTTCGAGCGAGCGGCCGCCGCGGACGGCGCTTCGCGCGTTCACCCGCGCGGTCCACTGCGACTTCCCCTGAACGAGCGGGATGGCTGCGTCCGCTTCATCCAGCTCTGCGGCCGCCAGCGCCGCCGTCGTGGTGTGTTCGACCGGCGGCGCGTCGATGGTGAAGATCACGTGCATCTCGCTGCCGAGTTCCTCAATGACGTCCGCGGCCACCTGCATCCTGGCCCACTGGCCGTCGCCCAGGCCGGCGTCCTCGAAATCGGACGGCCTGATCCCGACGATGAGATCCTTGCCGAAGTAGCTGTCAAGGCCTGGCCGTGCCTGCAGAACTTCCTCAGGTACTGGCAGCGTGAAGCCGGCAAAGGTGACCACGCTCATGTGCGGGTAGAGGGCATAGTTCTGGAACACCATGGCGATGTCGCGGTCTTTCGGCGGCAGCTCGTTTACGACCCGGTCACCAATCTGAATCGTCCCGCTGCTGATTTCCTCCAAACCCGCGATCATTCGAAGCGCGGTGGACTTGCCAAAACCCGACGGTCCGACGAGAACCATGAACTCGCCGTTCCTGATGTCCAAGTCGAGCCCCTCGACGGCGGTGACGCCCCCGGCGTAAACCTTGTGGACCTGGTCGAGAACTATCTGTGCCATCGGAGCTCCAGACGTAGGGCGGTTGCCAGGCAGCGTAACCGACCGCCGGCCCGGGCTTAGGGCCGTCGGCTGCCCTGTTACGGGAGTGTAAACGCCGGGACCTGACCGTGATGCGTGGGCTGTATCGCCCGGCGCGGACGCCGCCGGCTGTTCCCCTGCGGCCGCGGCCCGCGTTGTTACGGTGACGGGTGTTCCCGCGCGGCCGCGGCCCGCGTTGTTACGGTGACCGGGTGGAAGAAATCGACAGGCAGATTGTCGTGCTGCTTTCCCGTGCGGGACGGCTGAGTTTCACCGAGCTCGCGAAGCAGACTGGCCTGTCGGTGTCCGCCGCGCACCAGCGCGTGCGGCGCCTGGAGAAACGAGGGGTGATCGCGGGCTACGCGGCGCTCGTCGGCTTGGAGGAACTCGGGCTGCCATTGACCGCGTTTGTGTCGATCAAGCCATTCGACGCCGCGGCACCTGACGACGCCCCGGAGCGGCTCGCCCACATAGCGGCAATAGAGGCATGTCACAGCGTCGCGGGGGAGGAGAGCTACATCCTCAAGGTCCGCGTCGCCTCGCCTGCCGCTCTCGAGGAGGTCCTGCAGCAGATCAGGGCGGCCGCGTCCGTGTCTACCCGCACCACGATCGTGCTCAGCACGCCTTATGAGAATCGTCCACCCGACCTGTGACCAGGCAACCGGTCCGAGCCGTCAGCGCCGGCCTGCCGTCCGTGACGTGCCACCCGGCCGACGCGCAGCCCCGGTCAGCATCGCAACCGCCTCGCGCGCGGTTCCGCCCTGCGAAGGTGGCACACGATGGCCCGTGTGTCATATCCGGCACATGACGGCCCATTGTGGACGAAGGCTGCGTGCGAGCCGATCCAGGCGGTTTCACAGCTTAACCCACGGCTTAACGTCTTCTTGATCACTTACTGCCGCCCTGACCTGCGGGAATCCCTCAAGGCATGCAAAAACCCGGTCGGTCCGCCCGGTCCGCTACATCCCCAGTACAGGCGACATTTTGTCATGATGGCCCATCGTTTTGGGGTGGTGAGCAGGAACCCCTGTCTCTACGGTGTTTCCGCAGTTCAGAGCGCAGTGTGACCTCGGATGGGGTAAGGCAGTTTGGGGTAGTTCGCGGCTAGTGCCGCAGTGAATAGGACCCCCAGTAGGACCCCGGATGATCTTTCCATAGGGTTGAGCCCGCCGTGTCGCCTTAGTTCGCCTTAATTCACTGTTCGCCGACCCTTTTAGCGGCTCAAACCCACCGTACGCCGCACCGCGTTGGGGTCACCCAATGACACCGGGCAACACTCCCGACCCGCGCAGCGTCCACCTCAGCCCCCGCGGGGAAGCGACGTCGGGGATAGGCGTTGCCGGAGGACTTTTGCGCCGGTCAGGTGCCGGGCGGCATCCAGCAGCCGGCGCCGGACGGCATCGAGGTGGCCCTCCAGCGCGGCGAGCATGTCCAGGGCCGTGGCGACCTGCAGCTGCCCGGCCGGCGACAGCTGCGTCCCGGCGATGGCCCGCAGCGCGGCCAGTCCCTGCCCGGTGCGCAGGCTTGCGTCGCCCAGCTGCTGGGCGCCCTGGTGAAACAAGACCGCGTGGATGCGCTGCACCCAGGCGGTGTGCCCGGTCCGGAGATCGTGATACAGCTCGAGCAGCGCCCGGCACTCCAGGATGTGCGACGGCGGGATCCAGCATTCGGGCAGCCACCCGCCGGCCAGCAGCTGCCGCAGGTGCCGGGAGTCGGCCTATCGGTCTTGGCGCGTTTCTTCGCGCCGCGCGCCGCCGCGGTCTCGGCGGGCTCGCCGACATGCGCGCCGATCCCGGCCGCCGCCAGCTCCTCGGCGACATACCGCCATCCGGTGCACCCTTCCAGCGCGAAGTCCGCGTCCTGGCCGCCGGGGAACCGCCGCGCCAGCCAGGCGGCCAGGTGCGCCCGGTCCGCCGGGGCGATCTGGCCGCGCTGCAGCTCGCCGGTGGCGGTATCGAGATAGTCGAAGGTGATCTGCTTCCGGTGAATGTCCAGCCCGCCTAACGATTGGCATCGGGACCTCCTCAAGCTCCCGAGGGCACAAAGCGCCCGCACGCGAATGCTTCCGAGCTAATCGTCACGCGTCTGAGCTGAGGAGGTCTCCCGCTCAGCGGGAGACCTTCGGCCCCGCCCCAGCTCAGCCGCTACGGCAACAGCCGATGCATGTCATCTTTGGGCACACCTACACGCGGTGCCTAGCCTGCCAGGCCGAGGGCAGAGACACGGTTCACTACTGGCCGCCGCATGCTGCGCAGTCGCTTACGCAAGGCGAAGCGGATGAATCAGGATGATCACAACTACGCCAGGCTCCGGCCCGCGCTGCAACAGCACGAACCAATCGTCCGCCCCTCGGACCGGCGTAGCGCAGACACCGCCGTACTCTTCGGTGACAAATGAGATCGTGGCCAGCCGTCGGTCGTACGGGTCAGCGGCCAGACGGTCGAGGGTGCGCTCGATGGCTGCAAGCGCGGCCGACCTCAGCGGATCACCCCCCAGGTCGTCCAGGACTTCGTCCGCCTCGGGCCGGAACATCAGCTGGTAGCGCACGGCAACCAATCTACCACAAAGCCAAGTCGCCAACACTTGGCGATTGCCAAGGAAGCTTGTAGTCTGGTTTGACAGAGCTTCTCAAGGAGAACGATCCCGATGACGATCAAGGAAGTTGTTGTTGATGAGCGTGGGCGGACAAGCCTCGCTCGTGTCCGCAGTCACGACTACGATCGCTACACGGCAGAGGAATACGCTGACGGGACGATTGTCCTCACGCCTGCCGTCACCATCAGCGCGGTTGAGCTGGCCGCTTTGCAGGACCCGACGGTCCGGGCCGCTATCGCGGCCGCCAAGGCCGGAGATCCAAGCGAGCTACGCCCTCGACGGCGCAGGGTGCCCTCGGGCTCCAACAGCTCGGCCTCATAAGAACTCCATATTGTCCCGCAGCGTCCACCTCAGCCCCGGGAGGAAGCAACGTCGGGGATTATTCGTCCTGCGCAGTTCGGCCTCTAGATGAATCTTGATCTGGCGGTGAGTCTCGCCGGGTGCCCTTGGGCCCAGCGAGGTCACTAACCGGCACGCCAGCACAACCGGCCACGCCAGCGCGGCGAGGAGGGCCAGCAGCGCGACCTCGGTGTTGCTGTTCGCGTGGTGGGTCCGGCAGCAGTGGTCGTTGCCGTAGTGGCTGCCGCAGCGTGACCGGTGCGCGAGTACTCGCCGCTACGCCACTTCCGGTACAGGATGCGCCCGATGGCCAGCCAAGGGATGACCAGCAGGAACAGCCAGGTCATGTCACTCTTCGTCCCGAAGCTCGGCCTCCCAAGGGCGCTCCCCTCTTTCGAGCGATTCCCGCACCTTACCGATCACTAATGAAAACACGCGGCTTGTGCCTCCTTGAACGGTCAGAGCATAGGGAGGCGACACCAGCTCGTTGATCTTGGCCCGAAGTGCATCGAGGGCGCGGTTCTCAGCGTCGGACTCGTTAATCCGTTTGGCCAAACGCGGCATCCGCGCACCCGGCCGATTACATAGAAGGAAAGATCATGAGCAACAGGCGAAAGCCGAAGAAGGCCAGCACCGGCAACCGGAACTGGGGTGCCCTGGTCAACGAGGCGGGCCCGGGGAGTTCGAGCATGACCTCCCCCGGTCTCCAGGGCGACTGTCGGGACACGTGCATCGCATGCATGCGGCCGACAGACACCGCACTCGGGCTGATCGGCGAGGCTGAGTGGCACATCGCCGCACTCGGACTGTGGGGCATCCCCGAGGATCAGGCGGTGTGGCTGCTGTGCGACCACCTCGGGACCCCTCATGACGGCCGGGTACCGGGCGGCGAGCAGGTCGTGGCGTGGCGGGTGTGCGAGAAGTGCGCCGCCAGGGCGAGCCCCGCTATGCGCCCCGCTATCGTCCCGCCGGGCCGGGTCATCAAAGGAAAGATCCCCTGCTACCGCGCACCCGACGACGAGCAGCCCGAGCCTCCCATTGTCACCGTGTAGCTGAGGTGACACCGTGCGGAGGGCGCGGTCACGCCGGGCGCGTCAGTGCGCCAAGAACGGCTACCCGACGCAGGAAGCTGCCCTGCTAGCGGCCGACCGGTCCATCTCCCTGCGCGGCCCCGCGCTGCACGTGTACGCCCGCGTGCGTTGTAGCCAGTGGCACATCGGGCACCGGGCAGGATGCCGCGGCGGGGACGTAGCGCTGCTGGCGGCGGTCAGCGCGTGCTTCGCGCTAGGTGCCGCGACGACGGAGGCGTTCAAGCACCTGGCCGCGGCCGGGGCCGGGCCGCTGGCGCCTGGAGCTGCAGCGGATGTTCGCGTCGGCGATGCTCGCCGCGGACCCGGTGGTCTCGGACGTGTACTACGCCGGTGACCATTTTGTCCCGTACACCGGCGCGAAACCCGCCGGCAAGGGGCGGGACAACAAGCGGGGCCGGGCAGAACGGGGCCGTGCGGACACGCACGTGACCGCGCATGACGGGCGGGCGGTGTGCTTCGTGACCGGCGACCCGTCCGTCACGCTGCCGAAGGCGCTGGCCGAGCTGAAGGAAGCCGTCCCCGGGGGCACGAGGATCATGCTCGGCTCCGGCCGCGGCGGTGCCTGCCCCGCGGTCTTCACGCACTGCCGCGGGCAGAACGTGCACTGGGTCACCTACCGCCGGGCGCCGCTGGCCATCCCCGCCATGCTCCCGGTCATCACTACCGTCACGGTGGGCGGCAAGAGCCGGCAGATCACGTGGGCGGAGGAGAAAGTCCAGGTCAAGGACTACGGCGAAGCCCGGCAGCTCACCCTGTCCGAGCACGGCCGGGTCGTACTCCAGGTCCTCACCTCCGACTTCGACGCGTGCCCGGCGGACATCCTGTCCTGGCTGAAGTCCCGCGCTATCAACGAACTCGCCGCCGCCGGTCGGCTTCGTAACCTCCCTGGCGCGGTAAAGGACGGGGATCTGAGCTATATACCGAAGTACGCGTTCCGGCATGGTTTGAACGGGGTGAAGGGAGGCGGGGGCGCGGCTATCGCGGCGGTCACGGGGGCTGCCCGGCAATGTGGGCAAGACGGGCCTGCCCAAGGATGTGGGCAGTGGCGCCTGGGGTGAGGTGACCAGTAACCAGAACCTTCCGGTCGATGCCCGGCTTGTCGATGGCGCGACCGCCAGCGGGCCGCAGGATCCACCCGCTTACCATTTGCCCGAGAGCCGCTTGGAAGCCCAGCTCGGCACCGAACTGAATAACTCGGGCGATACCACGTCGTCGGCTGGACAGATACTCGACAGCACGACCGCCATCCACGCTCATGGCGGCGTGCCCCAGCGATCAGGCTGAGCCGGAGGCGAGCGCATATGACCAAGGCTTCTCCCGTGGCACAGGAGGACGTCGAGCAGCATCGGCAGGAGCTGCTACGCAAGCACGAGCCCGCCATCCGGCCGTTCCTACAGCCTGGCGAGGCCGTCCGCGCCATCGTCATGGCGGATATCGACAGCACAGTCAAGAAGCCGCCGCTTCGCTACCTGCCCAAAGAGGGCCAGATCGATCAGTGGATCGAGCGCTCCAACAGGGGAGTTATTGTCAATACCTGTGGATCAAGATCTTTTAGGCGGCTGCCGGGACCTCCGTTTCAGCTGCGGCAGGTGACTGGTCTTCGGGTCGCTCGACGAGCTTGCCGTTGACGAAGACGGCGCCGGCGCGGACCAGGGCGACGAGCTGGGGAGCGTTGACAGACCTCCAGCGGCGCTGGGCGGACTCGATGAGCTTGTAGGCCATGGCCAGCCCGGCCGCCTTCGAGCCGGGTCCCTTGGTGACCTTGGTCCGGTGACGGACGGTGGCGAACGTTGATTCGATCGGGTTGGTGGTGCGCAGGTGCACCCAGTGCTCGGCCGGGTAGTCGTAGAACGCGAGCAGCTCGTCCTCATCGCCGGTGATCTTGGCTGTGGCCTTGGGGAACTTCGCGCCGTAGGCGGCAGCGAAGGCCTTCACGGCCGTGCGGGCGTGGTCCTTGTCCTCGGCGTTCCAGATCTCCGCGAGGGCCTTCTTCGCGCCGGGGTGCGCGGACTTGGGCAAGGCGCCGAGCACATTAGCGATTTTGTGGAACCAGCAGCGCTGTTCCCTGGTTTCGGGGAACACCTCGCGCAGCGCCTTCCAGAAGCCCAGCGCGCCGTCCCCCGCGGCCAGCACCGGGGCGCGCATGCCGCGGCGTGCGCAGTCGCGCAGCAGGTCAGCCCACGACTCCGAGGATTCGCGGTACCCGTCGGCCAGGGCGATGAGCTCCTTGCGGCCGTCGGCGCGGACCCCGATCATCACCAGCAGGCACAGCTTGTCCTCGCCGAGGCGGATGTTCACGTGGATGCCGTCGGCCCACACGTACACATAATCGACACCGGACAGGTCACGGTCCATGAACGCGCGGGCCTCGCCCTTCCAGTCCTCGGTCAGCCGGGTGATCACCGGCGCGGACAGGCCCGCGCTGGCGCCCAGGAACTGACCCAGGGCCGGTACGAAGTCGCCGGAGGACAGGCCGTGCAGGTACAGCAGCGGCAGCACCTCGGTGACCTGCGGGGTCTTGCGTGCCCATGGCGGCAGGATCGCCGAGGAGAACCGCATCCGCTCGCCCGTGGCCGGGTCGGCGCGCTTGTCGTTGACCCGCGGCGCGGTCACCCCGACCGCCCCGGCGCTGGTCACCACGGTGCGCGATTCGGCGGTCCCGTTGCGCACCACCAGCCGGTGACCGTTCTCATCACGCTCGCCCGCGAACCGCTCGATATAGGCCTCGACCTCGGCCTGCAGCGCCACGGCGAGCATCCGGCGGGCGCCCTCGCGGACGATCTGATCGATCAGCGACGAGGAAGAACCGTCCGCCGACAGCGCGCCGGACAGGTCAGGGATTACTGTAAGCACCGGGTGTGCCTTCCCGGCCGGCGTTGGCCCGCCGGCCTTGCTTGAGAGCCTGTTCTGGATGATCCGGGAAGGTACACCCCCTTCCCGGCAGATCCACAGGTTTCAAGCATTCCTCCCAACAGGGTGTCGAATGCTGTCGATTACGGCACAGGGAACGCGTTGTGGGGTGTTGCAAGCTTCATCTTCCGCATCCCAGCGCCGATGAAAGGCGGCTGGCAGAGCGAGGCTGGCCGGTTCGCCATCGTCGTGTCCGGGGCGGCAAGGCAAAACAGGGACACCTTCCGGCATCTCTGCCTCGCGGTGACCGACCTCCGGGTGCTGCTGCTGACCCAGCCGCCCACTCGCTCGCAACACGCCTCGCGGCCAGTGCGGCTACTTGGTGAGTACGCCCCGGACGCGATCGGCCTCCGCCCTGGGTGGCGGCTCAACGCGGGAAGTGGGCACGTGGACCTCGGGTTCGCGGATGGCTCCTATGTATCCGTGGACACCGATCTGCCGATCGGGGCCGCCCTGCTCGCGCAGCTCCTCAGCCCGCCGGTAATTTGACTCCGGACGCGGGGGCGAGCGCCATGCTGGACCCTCCGTTCCCCTCCCGGCAGCCGTTGTGAGACCGATAGAAGCCGGTACACCGCCACATCGCGCTCTCGTGTGAGCGCAGCGCCCAATACACCCGGATGAGGCTCCGCTACTACCACGGCTACCACCGCAGCTACCCCCGGGCCAGCACTGTGCCATAACGGCTGCCGCCTGGCGCCGCTTGCGGAGCGCAGCGGGGGGTTCCGGGGGTCGTCCCCCCGGAACCCCCCGGGCTAGCACAGCCATAACGGCTGCGCGGGCTGGCACTCGATCAGGCTGATACGGCAGCGTTCAGGGGGTGATCGTGACCCGGCGAAGTGAGTTGCCTGACAGGTCGCTACCGGGCGGGACGAACGCCACCGTTGCCCGGTGGGTGCGGCCGAGTGCGAGCAGATCCTCGGCCTTGACGCTGGGGATTCCCACGACGGTCGCGCCCACCGCGAGCGCGAGATCAAGCAGCGCCGAGTAGCCGCGGCCGTCACCGCTGGGCGGCCCAGCGAGGATGACGTCCCACGCGGCGACCTTCGCATCCGCCGCCAGCTTCTTCAGTTCGGCGACCAGCTCACGGTGGGTCACCGGACCTTGCAACTGGTCGCCGTCTTGCCCGTGCGTCCAGGCCAGCAGGGCAACGTGCTCCCCGCAGCGGGGCAGTGGCCGCATCGTCCCGCCGCGCATCAGCGCGTCGAAGCGTGTCACGCCGCCAATCTCACCGAAGCTGATCACCTGGCGCACCCTGGAGCGCTCGGCGATGTCCAGCGAAGAATGAGCCAGCGGACCATCCGTGATTAGTATCCGCGCGTCACACTCAGTAAGCCGCGCCGCGATTACGTCGTGACACGATCCTGGGGACGCCGGCGCAGGCACACCGCCGGCGGCCCGGATCGACTGGCTGGCCAGCGCGAACGCCACGGGCCCCGTGACGTACACACCGGCCACGTCGCCGGGCCGCATCCCGCGCCTGGCCAGCCCGGCGGCCGCGGCCCGCACCATGGCGGCGAGGCTCGAATAGCTGATAGTTACGCCGGAGGCGGGATCCACGAGGGCCGACCGGCCGTAACGCCCAGGTGCCAGGCCGAGCAAATGCTCGGTGACCGTTACATTGGCGCTGGGCATAGCTGTCATGGGGCCCTTCAGACGTGACCTGTTTGTAACTCTCTGTGGTGAGAGTACGCCCGGAGCCACCTGGGCACATCGCCAGGAATATGTAGTCGGATGTGTAGACATCACCTGCGCTTCCCCCTGCACTTCCCCTGACCCCTGACCCCTGACCCCTGACCCCTGAGACCTCTGAGACCCCTGCCCCCGGCCCCCTGCGGGCGGTCCCGCGCGCATGACGCCCGGGACCGCCCTTCGCGCCTCCGCTGGCCTACCAGCCTCCCCCCCGGTGGCCTACAGGGCATTTGCCCTGGCCGGACGGTGCGCGATGGATATGACGCTACGTAACGCGCCGCACCGCCACATCCGCCGACCTGTGCATACACGTATGTATCTCTGCCAGCCCGTCTACATATAGTGACGGCCCCCGGCAGGGCCGGAACCCGCCGCGCGGAGGCAGCAGGCCTACATCTGATCGCACCGGTCAGCCGGCCTGTGCACATGCATGTGTAGCCCGGGTAGCCGCCGCGCCATGCGGCCGACAGGAACGCCCGACAGGAAGCGGCCGACGGAAACATCCTCGACGATGAAGAGCGCCGTCCGCCGCATTCGCGGCGGACGGCGCTGCCCTGGGCGGAAGAACCAGGCAGGTTAGCGCTTGAAGGCGTCCTTCACCTTCTCACCGGCCTGCTTCAGGTTGCCCTTGGCCTGGTCGGCGTGCCCTTCGGCCTCCATCTGCTCGTTGCCGATGGCGTCACCGACCTTCTCCTTGCCCTTTCCCTTGAGCTCCTCGGCCTTGTCACGCACCTTGTCTTCGGCTCCCATGACTATCCCCTCTCGATCGCTCAGCAGAAGATGTTTGCATGCCCAGGAAGCCGCCGGCCTAACATCCACAGCCCGAAATGACGCGGGCCAGGCCGACTCGCGCCCGTCCACAGACAGGCACGCAGTCAGCCGATGTCGCGCTGGCGGAATCCGGCCAGGCCGGTGGCCGTCAGGAGGGCCGCGGCGACGGTCAGCCAGATGAGCGGCGTGAACGTGAAGGCGGTGCCTGGCAGTTTGGGCACATGGGTGAACGGCGAGATGTCCATTGCCCACTGGGGCAACCGCAGCAACGGGCCTAGCTGGCCAAGAAGCAGGAATGCCAGCAGCGCCGCCCACGCAGCGACGTCGAGCCTAGGTAGATAACCGAACAACGCGATCGCAATCCCCACGAACAGCCACGCGGCCGGCAGCTGTGCCATCGCGGGGCCGAAAAGCCTGGGCACCTGCCCGGCGTCGCCAGTGCGCAACGCGTCAGCGACACCACAGGAAAGCCCGGCGGCGGCGAGCAGGACGCCCGTGCCGACTACCGCGATCACCAGGTGGCTCAAGGCCCAGCGGATCCTGCCCACAGCCGTCGCGAGCACAGGCTCGGCCCGCTCGCTCGTCTCTTCCGTGCGCAGCCGCAGGGTCGCGGCCACCGCGTATGCCGCCGCGACTAGTCCGAACAACCCGGCCATCGCGGCCGGGAACGCGTCTGTGACGCTGCTGGAGCCCCCCAGCTTCGTGAACGCGTTCTCCATCCCGCTGCTCGTGCCGACAAGGGTTCCGATCGCGGGTGTGAGGACGCCGATGATGGCTCCGATAGCGGCAAGGCCTGCGGTCCAGCCCGCAAGCCCGCTGCGCTGCAGCCGCCAGGCAAGGGCGGATGGGCCACGCAGCCACCCGGAGGCCCGGTCCGGCCCTGGCCGGACAGAGACGAGGCCAGCTCCGAGGTCGCGGCGCGCGGAAATCACAAAGGCCGCCGCGACCGCGATCGCGCTGCAGCCGAGCGCGAGTGCGAGCACCCACAAGCGCTCGCCGCCGAACGGCCGGACCTGCACCGCCCAGCCGACCGGGGTCAGCCAGATGAGCCACGACGCCCCTTTCGCTGCCGAGCCGTCACGCAGCAGGTAGGCGGCGGCAACCACGGCTATCGCGATGCCGCGGGCGACGCGGGCGGTCTCGGCGACCTGTGCAGCGATGGCCGAGACCGCAGCGAATACCCAGCCGGCCGAAGCGATCGCGAGGCCGAGGCCGAACGCGCCAGCGGCCGGCAGCCCGAGGAAGATTAGCCCCGCCACGGTCAACGCTGCGAACACCAGGCAGGCGCCAAAAGCGACGACCAGGGCGGAGGCGAGGGCGGCTTGCCTGCCCACGGCCGCCGCCCCGACGAGTTCGAGGCGGCCGGCTTCCTCGTCCCCGCGAGTGTGCCGCACCACGATGAACACGGACATGAGCCCGGCGAGCAGCGCGGTGGGACTGCTGATCCGCCATGCCGTGAGCGCGCCAAGTGATCTGCCGAACAGCGGATCGTACAGCGCGACAAAAAGAGAGTTGTGCGCAACGGTCGCAGCGAATCTCTGCTGCGCTGCCACGGTGGGGTAGAGCTTCTTAAGGCTGTAGGCGGTCCCGACCGCCCACGCCGTCAGTACGTAGATCCACGCTGCCAGCATGATCCGGTCCCGGCGCAGTGCGAGGCCCGTGAGCGGGCCAACGCCCGCCAGTGCCCTCATCGGATGCCCCGGCCCTCTGGAATCTGGCCCTCTGGAATCTGGCCCTCTGGAATCTGGCCCTCTGGAATCTGGCCCTCTGGAATCTGGCCCTCTCGAATCTGGCCCCCTGGTAGCTGGCCCTCTGGTAGCTGGCGAGTTCCTTCAGCGGATGCGTCCTGCGGGCCGGCACTATGTGCCGTCGCCTTCGGCCCAGCCGAGCCTGCGGTCACACCGGTCGCGTCATCCGTGTAGTGCCTGAGGAACAGTTCCTCGAGCGAGGGTGGGTGGCTTTCGAGGCTCCGGACGCCGACTCTGGTGAGGCGCGACAGGAATTCGCCCAGGCTCTCGCTGTCAACCTGGCACTGCACCCGCGTGCCGTGGATATCCAGATCGTGCACTCCGGGCAAACCGGTCAGGTTGTGGGGGACATGAGACAGCTCGGCCGTGATCGAGGTGCGGGTCAGATGGCGCAGTTCGGCCAAGGTGCCTGATTCCACGGAACGGCCCGCGCGAATGAGAGTTACTCGCTCGCACAGCGCCTCGACCTCGGAAAGGATGTGACTAGACAAAAGCACACTGCGCCCGCCGCTGCGTTCTTCCTCGACGCACCCGCGGAACGCGGCCTCCATCAGCGGGTCGAGCCCTGCTGTCGGCTCGTCGAGGATCAGCAGCTCCGCATCGGATGCGAGCGCGGCCACCAGCGCGACCTTCTGCCTGTTTCCTTTCGAGTAGGCGCGTGCCTTCTTCTTTGGATCGAGATCGAACCGATCGAGCAGTGCGGCGCGGCGTTTGCCGTCGAGGCCGCCGCGCAGGCGGCCTAGCAGGTCAATGACCTCACCGCCGGTCAGGTTCGGCCAGAGGGTGACGTCGCCTGGCACATAGGCAATCCGGCGGTGCAGCGTCGTGGCGTCGTGCCATGGGTCGCCGCCTAGCAGGCGTGCGATCCCGGCGTCGGCGCGGAGCAGACCGAGCAGGATCCGGATCGTGGTGGTCTTTCCAGCGCCGTTCGGGCCGAGGAAGCCATGCACCTCGCCGGCCCGCACGCGCAGATCCAGCCCGTCGAGAGCACGGATGTGACCGAACGACTTGTGCAGGCCGGAGACCTCGATCACATCTGTCATGGCTAGCATCCTACATTGAATTCAGGAATTTGTGAAAGTTCGAAATGTTGTAAAGTCGTATGTGCTGCGTGCTGGTAAGGCGCGATGTGCAGGACAAGGGTGGCCGGTGGGCCGGAGGAGGTGACCTGGTGGGGGGAGACGACGTAGAAGTCGTGAGCCCGGATGCGGATCATGCTGCCGCCGGACCCGCTGAGCCGGGCGAGCCCGCTGAGCCGGGCGAGCCCGCTGAGCCGGGCGAGCCCGATGTGGCCGGACCAGCTGTGCCAGGCGAGCCCGATGTGGCCGGTGGCGCTAACGCTGGCGCCGGACCCGCTGAGCCACCCGCGCCTGACGCGACGCGTGACCCGGCTGCCGTACTGAGGTTCGTGGAAAGGTTTTCCGCGCTGCTTTGCCAAGTCGGCTTCCCGCGGATGCCAGCCCGCGTCTTCGCAGCGCTGCTCGTCACCGACTCCGGTAGCCTCACCGCCGCGGAGCTTGCTGGCATGTTGCGGGTCAGCCCGGCCGCGATTTCGGGTGCGGTCCGTTACCTGACCCAGATCGGCCTGACCCATCGTGAACGCGAACCGGGTTCGCGGCGCGATCTTTACCGGGTGCCCGACGACGTCTGGTACGAAGTGGTGCGGGTGCGGGAACAGGCCACCGCCCGGTGGGTGCCGACACTGCAGGAGGGGATCGAGGCGCTGGGCGCGGGCACCCCCGCCGCGCAGCGACTTGCCGACACCGCCGACTTCTTCGAGTTCCTCAGAAAGCAAGGGCCGGACCTACTGGTGAGGTGGACTGAGCACCGGGCCTCGGTGCAGGGGCACGACTGATCTGGCGTCTTCGAACTGGCTCTTCGAACTGGCTCTTCGAACTGGCGTCTTCGGACTGGCGTCTTCGGACTGGCGTCTTCGGACTGGCGTCTTCGGACTGATGTCTTCGATGTGGCGTCTTCGATCCGGCGCGGCTGTGCGTGCGCCCGGAACTGCCTAGACTGAACGAGCCGCCGCGTAGGTGGATCTCAGTCGTCAAGGACCGTCAGGTCAAGTCGGCGCAGGCGCTCGGGGTCGGCGAGGATGTCGATTTCGACGATCTTCCCGCGGCTGATCGTGAAGCCCAGGACCGCATACGGCTGCCCGCCTGGGGCGGTAACAAGTCCCGCGGTTCCGTTCACCATCGCTGGTCGCGCGAACTGGGCAAGCCGCGAGAAGACGAGTGCCTGCCCCGCCACCGCGCGCGCCCCCCGGACCTGCCTCGACGCGCCCGCGGGCACGGCGCCGACGTCGGCCCGGAGCACAACGTCCGGGTCAAGCACAGCGAGCGGCGCGTCGAAATCACCGCCGCGCGAAGCAGCGAGGAAGGCATCGACGACTTGCCGCTGGCGGGTGATGTCGGTGTCGGGAACCGCGGCCGTTGCCTGGACCCGGCGGCGGGCGCGGCGGGCGAGCTGCCGCGCCGCGGCCGTGGAGCGCCCCACGATGGCGGCGATCTGATCGAAGGGCAGGTCGAACATGTCGTGCAGCACGAACGCGAGCCGCTCGGCAGGAGCAAGCGTTTCCAGAACCACCAGCAGCGCGAGACCGACCGAGTCGGCCAGCAGTGCCTCGTGCTCGGGTCCGGCCTCCTCCGCGCGGCTTACGACCGGGTCCGGCAGGTGCGCGCCCAGCAGCTCCTCGTGCCGTGACTTGCGCGAACGCAGCATGTCCAGGCACACCCGGGCGACGACCGTCGTCAGCCACCCACCCACCCAGATTCTCCACCCCGTCGGCGCCCGAGCGGCTGAGCCGCAGCCAGGATTCCTGGACCGCGTCGTCCGCATCGCTGAGCGAGCCCAGCATCCGGTAAGACACTGCCCGCAGATGGGACCGGTTAGCCTCGAACCGCTCCGCGAGCCAGTCATGTTCGTCCATCGGTCACATCCCTCCGCCGGGGCCCCGTCACAGCACTGACGAAAGAAGACCCGCCGATGTGACTCAGCATCCTGGCCGCACCGGTGAGCAAGATCTCGAGCTCACCCGATTACCGAAATCAGCTCCAGGTTCATCAAGGAAACCCCGACGGGTCTGCTCGCGGTGGCGGCCTCGCGGGGTAGCGGTGGCGGCCTCGCGGGGTAGCGGTGGCGGCCTCGCGGGGTAGCGGTGGCGGCCTCGCGGGGCGGTGATGGCCTCGCGTAGCAGCGGTGTCGGAGTAGTCGCGACCCCGGGCGTACGCAGTTTCTTCCCGAGGGGACGACCCCGCACCCGGCAGGACATCCGCAGCCGCCGGGTTCAGGCGCTCTGCCGTCACGGACCGCTCGAACGATGATTACGCCCGGTGGCCCATGCGGCAACCTGGGCACGGGAGCTGAAGCCCAGCTTGGTCAGGATGTTCGCGACGTGGCGGGCGGCCGTCGCCGGGCTGATCACAAGCTCGTCGGCGATCGCGCGGTTGCTCAGGCCCCTGGAGATCAGCTCGGAAATCTCCCATTCGCGCGGCGTGAGCACCGACCCGCCCGAGGTGCGCGCCCCGGACGTGCCGCCCGCATTGCGGCCCGCCGTGCTGCCCACAGCCGCCACGCCGCCCATACCCGCCACGCCGCCCGTGCCCGCCGCGTCGCCGTGGCCCGCCGCGCCGCCCATGCCCACTGCGCCGGCACCTACGTCAGCGGCGCCCCCGATGCGGGCTGTGCCGTCCACGCCGCCAGGCACCTGGCCCGATGTGGCACCTGCCATTCCGAGCGGCGCAGTCATCTGGCTGGGATCGGTCGCATACCTGGCCGCCTCGTCCGCGGTCATCGCGGCGCCTTCGGCGAGCATTGCCTCGGTCGATTGGTCGCCAAGCAGCTTGCGGGCGGGTTCAAGCAGTTGCTCAAGCCTGGCGCCTGACGCCGGCGACTCGCCGATGGCGGCGCGCAATGTGCGTGCCGCACCCGCGAGCCTCACCGCCCGTGCGTGCTGGCCGTGGCAGGCCGCGAGCTGTGCGAACGCCTCGAGCCCTCGCGCCATCGCAAGGCGCTGCCCGGTGGCCCAGCTGAGCTGCAGGCTTTCAGTCAGCCGGGACCGGGCCAAAGCGTGGTCCTGTTTGACCATGGCAAGGCGGCCCAGACCGGCGAGGCACCGCGCGATCTCAGGGCGCGCGTCAAGCTCACGGAAGATTTCCAACGCGTCGGAAAAGTACCCGGACGAGGCCTCGTGGTCTCCGCGTGCCGCAGCCAGAATCGCCAGTCCGTAGAGAATGTGCGCCGCGCCCCACAGGTTGTTGTCACGCAGCGCGTAGAGCGCTTCCTCGTAGCTGCGCTGTGCCTCGCGGATCTTGCCTTGCCGCGCCGCGGCGGCGGCACGGGCGCCAAGCGCGAGACCTTCCTCCCAGTCGTCGCCGACTGCTCGCGCCGCCGCTACCGCCTGATCGGCAAGCTCCTGGGCGCGCTCCGGATTGCCGAGCCTGAGCTCTGCCGACCCAAGCACTCGCAGCGCTCCCGCGGCGAAGGAGTCGTCACCCGCGCGCCGGCATTCCTCGAGCGCCGCCTCGGCGCACCGCCGCACGGTCGGATACTCCTGCTGCTCGAAGGCGAGTTCGGCGCGGGCAACAAAGGCCCTGCCGAGGATGGAAGGCGCGACGTCCGCGCTGCCACTGCCATTGCCGAGGCTGTGCTGGCCGAGGCTGTGCTGGCTTAGGAACTGGTCGAGCCAGTTCGCGCCGTCGGCCACGTCGCCGTCGGTGACCCACGGTGAGCGCAACGCCGTGCATAGCCGCAGACCTGGCTGGGTCTCTCCCTGCTCGAATGACCAGGCGAGCGCCGCCGCGAAGTTGTCGGCCTGCAGGCATGCGTCCTTGTACATCCGCAGCCGGACCGGCCACGGCGGATCGCCACGCCTGAATGCCTGCGCCGTGACCCCCTCGATCAGCCCAACGAGGCAATCACGGTGCCTGCGGCCCAATACGGGCTCCTCACCAGAGGCCGCGAGGCGCTCGGCGGCATACTGGCGGATCGTATCGAGGAGCCGGTACCTCACGTCGCCAGCGACCTCGCCGTCGAGAGTCACCAGCGACTTGTCGATAAGGGCGGCAAGCAGATCCAGAACGGCTCCCGCGGGCAGCCTGCCGTCCGTACAGACCCGCTCGGCCATTTCGAGGTTCCAGCCGGAGAAGACGGCCAGCCTGCGCAGCAGCAACTGCTCGGCGGGGGTGAGCAGCTCGTAACTCCAGTCCACCGTCGCGCGCAGCGTGCGCTGCCGCTCGGGCGCGGTCCTGTGACCCCCTGCGAGCAGATGGAACCGGTCACTCAGACGGTCGTTGATCTGTTCCACCGCGAGCGCACCAACCCGCGCGGCCGCAAGCTCGATTGCCAGCGGCATGCCGTCGAGTGTTCTGCACACGCCCAAGACCGCGGCCGCGTTGCCCGGGCCGAGGGTGAAGCCTGGCCGCGCCGCGGCGGCGCGCTCGGTGAACAGCCGCACCGCCTCATGCTCGGAAAGCTGCTCGGCTGCGAGCCCCGCCGGTGGCAGCAACAGCGGGGGGACGCGCCAGACCGTCTCGCCGGGCACCCGGAGCGGCTCCCTGCTTGTGGCGAGGATGCGCAGCCATCGGCAATTCGCGAGCAGGCGTTCGCACATCTGCGCGCACGCAGCCACCAGATGCTCGCAGTTGTCCAAGATCAGCAGAAGGCGCCGGCCGCGCAGAACGTCCGCAAGGGTCGCGTCGAGTGGATGTCCCGGCTCCTCGCGCACGCCGAGGGCCCCGGCCACACGCGTGGTGACGTGGGCCGGGCCGGTCACGTCGGCAAGGCTGACCAGCCACGCGCCGTCAGGGAAACCATCAGCGATGTCGCCGCCAAGCCGCAGCGCAAGCCGGGTTTTGCCGATCCCGCCGGTGCCGCACAGGGTCAGCACCCGGACGTCAGTCAGCAACAGCGCGAGCTCGGCCAGGTCCCGTTCGCGCCCGATGAACCTGTTCGGCTCCGCAGGGAGGTTTCCGCGCAGGAGTGAAATATCTGTCGCCATGAGTTCCTGAGTCGTGCGTGCCCGATACATGGGAGTCTCTCATCAGATCCCCCTGCCTAGACAGCAATCGACACGCGAATAACTCCCGTATATCGGACCCGGCCGAAATAACAGACCTTGACCAGGGCCCACCATTGTGCGCCGGGACGCGCGCTGGCGCCGGCATCGGGCGCCACGACCTGGTAGCGGGCCGTCGCCTCTGCGCCTGGGTCGGCCACGAAGCCCTGCGTCCAGGGAGTAATCGCGCGCCACGTCCCGAACGGGCTCAGCAACTGCGCCTCACCGCGGATCTGAGAACGGGTCCGGTTGATCAGCCGGACGAGGAGCTCACCGCGCTCGCCCGGCGCGAGCGTGATGTCGTCGCCGGGCAGCGTCACCTCGAGTTCGGCGGCGGTGGCCCGCTCATCAGCCTCGAGCAGCGGCAGCAGTTCGCCCAGCGGCGTATCGCGCGGCGGCACTGGCACCTCGCCGACCGCTATGGTCGCGACGTCCTCGAGCACCTGGCCCGCCGGGTCGCTGATCCTCGCGGCGAGGAAGTAGCGGCCAGGCGGGGTAGCCGCGGATGAGCTGGCCCCGGTTGAGGTGGCCGCGGATGAGCTGGCCCCGGTTGAGGTCGCCGCGGATGAGCTGGCCCCGGATGCGGGTCGCACGGTCACGTTCCAGGCGGCGTAGCCGTCGCTAGGAAGGTCGTAACGCAGCCCATCCCTACCGCCTCTTCCGATGCCGCGGCCGGCGACCTCGGCGGCGAGACCGTCGGGAACTTCGAGGTCGACCATTCCCGTGACAGGAAAGCGGCCGGCGCTGACGGTGACGCGCAGGCTGACGGCGCCATCGACGGGGATCGCGGCCCGGCCGGGAGACACGTGGACGGCCACAGGCAGATTGCCTGCGGGCGCGGGTCCCTTCGCATGTAGCCAGTACCTGGTGAACACCGGCTGCGCAGGTTCGACCTGCGCAGGTCCGGCCGGTGCGGGTCCGGCCGGTGCGGATCCGGCAGGTGCAGGTCCGGCCGGTGCGGGTCCGGCCGGTGCAAGCCCAGCCCGTGCGGCCGCCGCGGGTTCGGCGGCACCAGCCGCGGCGACGTACCCGGGCAGGTGCCGCTCAGTAGCCGCCGTGCTCTGGTCACCGGCGCCAGCGGCGACAAGCAGCGTCACCGTTCCAGAGGGTGGCACGCTGGCGATCACGGCATTGTCACCTGCTGTTTCGAGCGGTGTCCCTTCCTCCTCTTCGAGCAGGTTTGTCAGCCTGGCGATAGGCGCGGCGTCGCTGTCTCCGCGGGGGGATCCCGGGGGGCCCGGAGAGTCGTCGCCCCTGGCCCGACCGGGCGGCGCTTGGGATCTGTGGGGCGGCACTGGCACGCCGGGTCGGCCCAACCGCACCAGCACCGGCTGTCCCGACGGTTCGCGGAGCCTGACGGCGACCGCACCCACTTGACCTGGCCGCCTCCCGTCCGGCAACCCGCCTGCCGCCGGGTTGCCGTGCGGCTTCAGTGCACCGAGCACCACATCGCCGGCACCTACGACCTCGCCGGCACCTCGACCTCGCCGCACCTACGACCTCGCCGGCACCTACGACCTCGATCGGCAGGAGGCTCGCCGCGGCAGGGAGCCCGTCCGGCGGGCTGGGGTGGATCCCGGTCTCGCAGCCGAGCAGCGGATGGTTGTACGCCTGGCCTGCCGCCACGAACCTCGCGCCGCGCCAGTCACTTTGACCGGCTCCGCTGGTCACGAGCGCGTACTCGAACGTGTGGCTCCAATGCTGCCAGCCGAAGCTCGACCCGTCTGGCACGGTCCTTTTAGGTGCGTCGATCCATACTCCGGAGGGCCAGCCACTGCAGGCACGCATCAGCGAGATGTTGAGCGCGCCATCTGTGGTAACTACGCAACCCGGGGTGCCGCGGTTGAGCAGGGCCGCCGACCGGTCCGCAAGCGGCGCGGCGTTAGCCGTGGCCGCCGGACCGGCCGGTGTGACGGCCTCCACCTCGGCGCGGGCCAAGTTCGCGGTGACCGCGTCGACAGCGTTGCCGAGATCAGCCCCGGCGCCGCTTGCGATGATCAGCACCGGCAGGTCGCGGCAGCCTGTGACGTCGGCGCCGGGCACGAATGAGGCGCCGCGGCTCTGCGCGGCCGGCACCCAGATGTTCGCGATGCCAGCTATATCGAGCCTTCGCGCAAGCTCCTTTCCGTAGGCCGGGTCCGCGGCGGCGAGCAACTCGGCGGTGAAGCTGTTCACATCGGGACCGCCGAGCGCGATCCGCACGTCAGGGAGGTTTGAGTCGAGATCGATGGCGCCGTAACGTGGGCCGCCAGCAGCGGAACACGTCGCCGTGACACCCTGCCGGGCGAGCGCGGCCATCAGATTCCTCGTCGCCTCGCGGCAGCCGCTCTGCCAGCCCGGGGGGTCGACCCCCCGGTACCCCCCGCTGGGCCAGCCCGGGGGGTCGGACCCCCGGTACCCCCCGCTGGGCCAGCCCGGGGGGTCGGACCCCCGGTACCCCCCGCTGGGCCAGCCCGGGGGCCCGGAACTCCCCGCTGCAGCGCTGCTGTCCCGCGGATGTCGCGCCAGGCGGCCGCCGTTAAGGATCATTGGGCTGCCCGGCTCATCGGGCGCGTCTGGTCTGATCACCTCGGCCACGCCGATCGCCTCTTTCCACGTCCGCCCCCCGGTGTCGCGCACGATGACGCATGCCGCGCAGCCGAGCCCGAACCAGGTGTAGGCGGGATTGTCGAGCGTGAACCAGTGCTGTGCCACATCGGTGTCCACCTGGCCGAATGGCCGCCCGATCACCGCCGCCGCCGTCTCGTACACGGGCAGGCCGCCGGGCACGTTCAGGGGGAAGCGGGCTCGCAGCAGCCGGTCGTGCCCGATCGCGCCGTCCACGTGGGTGCGGAAATCCACCTGAGCGGAGCCGTCCCAGAGCAGCGTCTCCTGGGTGACTCGCAGGTCATCCATGGTCCAGCTGGCGACCATGCGGCTGCCGATCGGGCAGCGCTGCACGCACAGGCTGGCCGCGACCTTCCCCGAGCCGGTGCCAGGGCCCTTGGGCGTTAGCAGCCACGGGCCCTCGTTCCAGCGTGGGTGGTAGTCGTACTCCTCTTGGACCACAAGTTCGTTCGCCAGCGATCCGGGCGGGACGAGTTCGCTGCCGGTGCGTTTGTCAAGCACCCGGGTGAGCCCGCCGCCACGGCTCGGATCGGACTCGATCAGGTAGACGTCGTTCTCGATCGGCGCGACGTCGACCGTGGACCAGCCGCCGGAAGCCGGGCCGTCCGGAGCCGGGGCGGGCCTGGCCCAGTAGGTGCGATAGCCGAGCCCTGGTACTTCCCTGGCGTTCCAGGTGAGCGTGACCTCGGCGAGCGTCCCATCCGGATGGCGGCGCACACCCGCTGCGAGCGCAGGGATCGCGGTGGCGTCGCTGCCGCCCACCTCGAGCCACGCGGTACCCGGGCGAGGGCAGCGCAGGGTTACCGTCACAAGGCCGTCGCGCGGCCGCGCCAGCGTGTTGAATACGACAATCGCGCGGGCGGTTGAATCGAGCGAACCGGCCAGCGGCGAGTTGCCCGAGGCGTCCGAAGTGCCCGAGGTGTCCACAAGGCCGGCGAGGTGCCGTAGCGCGCCGCGGCGCGCTGCGTCACCGCGTTCGTAAGCCTCGCGCCAGCCGCCGAGCAGGTCCAGGTAGACCTGATCTGATTCGGTGCCCGTGATGGCGTCATGATGCGCGCCGAAGACGAGTTGCCGCCACGCCTTGTCGAGCGCCGCATCCGGGTAGGGCACGCCGTGCAGCCAGGCCAGGGTGGCAAGCCGCTCACCGTCCATGACGGCAGTCTCCGCGGCCCGCTGCGCCTGCTTGGTGTCGATGAAGGACACATCCTTGCCCGGGTAGACGGGGTTCATGTCCCTTGTCTGTGTGGTGAACACGATGCCGCGTTCGGCGGCGTCGTCCCTGACCGCGGCGAAGAACTCGCGGGGGAGCGCTGTGACGAATCTCGGCCACACGTACCGCGCATTCCAGTCGCGGTGAATGGGCGCGGCCCAGCGGCAAGGGACCACATGATCCGCGCCCACGGGCAGCAGCACGTTGCGCGTCGCCGCGACCGGCTTGAGCAGCTGGAACTGCGAATATGCCGCCTGCTCCGCGGCCTCGAGGCTGCCGCGCGACTGTAGCACCCAGCCGGCCCCGTAGTGGTTCGGCATGTAGGCGGTGAGCAGCTCGCGGCCGTCTGGCGACATCCACTCGAACTCGCTGGGGAACTGCATGCGCGTGTTGTCGCCGACCGTGCGGTTCGGCCCCCACTGATGGAAGGGGCCGCGAGCCCAGGCGCTCGACGTGAGGCCCGCATCCGACATCAGGGACGGATAGGACGGATCGTGGCCGAAGACGTCGAGCATCCACGCGGTCGCCGGCTCGGCGCCGAGCACGTCACGCTGGTAGCCGATGCCGTAGATGGCGTTGCGAATCGTCGACTCGACGCAGGTGAGGTTCGTGTTCGGCTCGTTGTAGTTGCCGCCGACGATCTCGACCCTGCGCTCGCTGATCAGCCGCCTGAGCTCGGGCCTGCGCTCCGGGTGGGTGTCGAAATAGGGCTTCAGGTAGTCGATCTCGGCGAGCACGAACTTGTAGTCCGGGTCCTGCAGCGCCATGTCCAGATGCAGGCCGACAAGCTCGAAAGCAGTGCGGAAGTCGGGCATCTTGCCGTTTTCGTCCGGCAGCAGCAGCCGGGTCTCAGTGAACTGTGCCTGGGTGTTCCACCACACAGGGTCGTAGTGGAAATGGCTTACCATCCACATGGTCCAGCCTGGCACGGCCGCAACTATCTCCGCCTCTGCCACGACGGCGGCCCCGCGGCCAGTTCCATGCGCGGCCGAGGTCCCTTGCCCGGTGGGCGGCTGGCTGGCCGGCCGGGTAGGTGATCCAGGCGCGAGCTCCGCGATGACGGCCGCCCGGCGGCTGGCGCCCTCTGTGACGGGCGCCGCGAGTGCCACGCCAACCTCGACGACCCGCTCCTCGCCGGGCCCGGGGCTTGCTGCCACGGCGGGATCCGGTGTGGTTACCGCGGGCCCTTCGACGCGCACCGCCACGTGGGCGCCCGTGCCCGTGCCGCCAGCGGCCGGCGCGTCAACCTCGCCGGCGAGCGTGACGCGCACGATCTGCAGCGGACGCCCGGTGGTTCCGGTGAACAGCTCGGTGGAC
The DNA here is from genome assembly GCA_963826515.1 of uncultured Actinomycetota bacterium. Taxonomy (GTDB): domain Bacteria; phylum Actinomycetota; class Actinomycetes; order Streptosporangiales; family Streptosporangiaceae; genus DATFVJ01. Next base: position 722,456 of record CAWGXI010000012.1, on the reverse strand, counting down.
TCGACCTTCGTGATCCGCATCGCAGCGTGCTCCTCCGCCCGGCTTGCCTCTCCGCATGGCTCGCCCGAATCCCTGGATATACCCTCCCGGCCGGCGCTTCCAGTGTCGGACCAGCATGCGGATCCTTGCTTCGGGGCGATCGCCTTCGCCCCTCGTGCTAGGCCACGAGATGAGTGTGACCAGGACGTGGCAGCCTGCTGCAACCTGGCCGCCACAGGGATCTCCGCACGCGGCGCAAGATTGAGTCGACATTTGTACAAGGCCGTGCTTGTATTATCCAGTACCGGCCGAGCCCGGGGGCGACGAAGTTCCGGCTCCGGATCGGCTGGCGGCGGTCTCCGGCCTGGCACTATGAACCCTGGCACTATGAACCCTGGCACCATGAACCCTGGCACCATGAACCCTGGCACCATGAACCCTGGCACCATGAACCCTGGCACCATGAACGCGACAGCGCACAACCTCGACGGCGCACTGCGGGCGCTTGCGGACGGCAACCGCCGCACGATCTTGGCGCTGGTCCGCGACCAGGCGCGCCCGGTCGGCGAGATCGCCGAGTACCTCGCGATGTCCCAGCAGGCCGTCTCTCACCACCTACGGGTGCTGCGGGGTGCGGGGCTGGTCACCGAACGACGGGAAGGCACCAGGCACCTGTTCCATGTGCGCACCGACGGACTGCAGGTCGTGAGGGAGTTTCTGGACGGATTCTGGCCTACCCAGCTGGCCGCGCTCAAACGGGCCGCCGAGGCCGAATCGCGGCGAGGCACGACGCTTGGCAGGCAGGATGGCTGAGTACTCGACATCCGTTGATATCCAGGCGCCGCGTGAGGTGGTGTTCGCGCACTTTGTCAAAGCCCAGCGCATGGTGTCCTGGATGGTCAGCACGCCCGGCTGCAAGCCATCCCCGGCGGGCGGTTCGCCGTCGACATCAGCGGTGTGCTTGTGCGCGGCAAGTACCTGGAGGTCGACCCGCCGCATGCGGGCAGCCTTGGTTTGGGCTAAAATCAGTCCATGACCAAGTGCTCGCGTATCGGCTGGCGGCCGTCCGGATAGGGCGGCTGATCGAACGCGGGTTGGAACGGGCTGTCCTTAGGACGGTCCGTTGTCATATGCACCAGCCTGACCGGCGGTCCGTCCCAAGGCCGGCCCTGGGCGCACATTTGAGGTGCAGAACATGAATACCCGACTTTCCACCCGGCCTGGCCCTGATACAGCTGCTGACGGGGGCCCCGGGACAGCAGCCGACACGGGCCCTGATGCAGCGGCCGTTACCGGCGTTGAGGAGCGGATCCTCGCCAAACCTGGATCCTTCCGTGTGCTGACGGGCGACCGGCCCACCGGGCCGCTGCACGTCGGGCACTTGTTCGGGACGCTGCAGAACCGGGTGCGGCTGCAGCGGCTCGGCGTGGAGCTCTTCGTACTGATCGCCGATTACCAGGTGCTGACGGATCGCGATTCGGCGACCAAACTTTCGCGGCATGTCGAGGATTTGCTGCTCGACTACCTCGCGGTCGGCATCGAGCCGGCCGGACCCAATGCGGCGACGATCTTCGCCCACAGCGCGGCCGGGCCGCTCAACGAGCTGATGCTGCCATTCCTGAGCCTGGTCAGCGTGGCAGAACTGCAGCGCAACCCGACCGTCAAGGAAGAGATCGCCGCTGCGCGAATCACGTCGATGAGCGGTCTCATGCTCACCTATCCGGTGCACCAGGCGGCCGACATCTTGTTCTGCCGCGCGAACCTGGTCCCTGCCGGCCGCGATCAGTCACCGCACGTGGAGCTCACCCGGTTGATCGCGCGCAGGTTCAACGCCCGCTACTGCCCGGGCGAGCCGCTGTTCCCTGAGCCCGAGGTACTGCTCGGCGAGGTGCCGATGCTGCCGGGCACGGACGGCGGCAAGATGAGCAAGAGCCGCGGCAACGCGATCACGCTCTCCGCGACCGCCGACGAGACGGCAGCACTGATCAGGCGGGCCCGGACCGACTCGGGCCGGTTCATCACCTACGAACCGGAGCGGCGACCCGGCGTGGCCGGACTGCTGCAGTTGGCGGCGGCGTGCCTGCGCCGGACTCCAGACGACGTCGCGGACGAGGTCGGCGGTTCGGGGGGTGCAGGTCTGAAGATGCTGGCCACGGAGGCTGTCAACGAGTATCTGCGGCCCATCAGGCAGCGGCGGTCTCAGTTCGCGGCCGACCGCGGTGAAGTGCGCCGCATCCTGCGGGCAGGCAACCAGCGCGCCAAAGCGATCGCAGACCAGACGCTCGCCGACGTCAGGCAGGCCATGGGCATGGCCTATTGAGCCCGTAGTCATGAAGCAGACCGCGGGGCACAAGCCGGCCGCCGCCTCCGGGGCCAGCCGTCAGGCTTGCCCGGACATGATGGGCTGGGCCACCGCGAAGGCCCGGTTCGCCGCGGGCACGCCCGCGTAGATGGCGACCTGCAGCAGCACCTCCTTGATCTCGTCAGGCGTCACCCCGACCCGCAGCGCGCCTCGCAGGTGCATCGCGAGTTCGTTCTCGTGGCCGAGAGCGGCCAGCATCGCGAGCGTGATGCAGGAACGGATCCGCCGGTCAAGGCCGTCACGGCGCCAGATATCACCCCACGCGTAGCGGGTGATCAGGTTCTGGAAATCTGCGGTGAAACCGTCCGTGCGGGCGACGGCGGCGTCCACATGCGCGTGACCGAGCACCTCGCGTCGCACGCTCATCCCTGCTTCGCGTGTGTCGTCATCCATCGGGTGCGCCTCCTCGTGTCATGTTGTGACTCGGCGGAAGGGCCATGCGGGCGGTGGAGACCGCCGCGCAGCCGTTAAGGAAAATGACTGTCCGCAGCACGGCCGCACCGGTTCAGCCGGCGAGGTGGCCGGTCAGCAGCCCGCCGACGGCTTCGGGCACCTCGATGCTCGCGAGGCGCGCCGCAGGCACCACGGCGATCTTTGCACCGGTGATACCGGCCGCGATGGCCGCACCGTGCGCGGGTCGCGGACCGGGCGTGTCGCGGACCGGGCGTGTCGCGGACCGGGCGTGTCGCGGATCCGGCCGGGCAGCGCCGTGCGGGCGGCGAGCTTGCCGCCCCCCAAATGCGGCGAATCCGCGACACGCCGGCGGGCCGCCTTTGGCAAGCCGTCGTGCGGCTCTAACATTCGATTATGTGTTCGATACGGGCACCACCGGGCGATGGGCTGCGGAACGGACAGCGATCGCTCGCGGGCTCGCGGCTTGATCACTCCTGCCCTCGCACCGGCGTGCGGTACCTGAGCCGGTACTGGTCGGCAGGGATGACGATGTCGCACGTCTCGACGGGCCGATCACCAGCCAGATGCGTCCGCTCGACGTGCAGCACAGGCGTTCCCGACGGGATCGCCAAGGTGACGGCCTCCGCTGTGAGCGGCGGCCGGGTAGAGATATCTTCAATGACCTGGTCCACCCTGATACCGATTGCCCCCATGCGCGCAGTCACGCCGCGCCCCGCGAGCGGCCCCTCTTCGGGCAGTAGCACCGGGGTGCCCGCCGTGACCTCCATGGGCTCGTAGCTTGTCGCCATCTGGACCGGGATTCCGTCGGCGCGGAGCACATACTTGGTACGCATTACCCGGTCGTCAAGCGGTGCTTTCAGCCGCCGCGCTATGTGCGGCGGCGGCTGGGTTCGCTCCGAAAAGTGCTCGACCGTGAGCCGCCGCGCATGCCCTTGCTCGTGCGCCGCGGGGAGTGCCGACTCGTCAAGCCCAAAGGGTGAACCGGGGATCTGCTGCCTGCCATGATCCAGGCGGCGGATCACCGGTGGCTGCCGTACGTATGAACCGGACCCGGGCCGCGGCTCGATGAGCCCTTCCGTGGCGAGTACCGCGAGCGCATGCTTGGCGGCCGTCTCTCCGACTCCGTAACGAGTCATGATCGCCGCACGGGACGGCACGCGCGCTCCCGGGGCGAGCACACCCTCGCGGATCTGCCCGCGCAGGTCTTCGAGGACTCGGAGATAGACCGGATCGGTCGAGGCGCCCATCGGATCGCAACCTCCCTGGGCAAGTGCTGCAGGTCGCAGCCATTGTCTCCGATTTACCAGACAAGCTGTGACCACAGGGCTATCTTGTGGTCACAGCTTCACGCGTAGTGATCGATATATCTCGGCCGGAGGTTCCCCGTGGATCGCTGGAGCTGGACGATCTCCATACCGGGTTTGCCCTCAATGGTGCCAGCCGCGCGCACGTTCGTTCGGGCCTTCCTGGGCAGCCATCCGCTGGCCGGGGACGCAGAACTCGTCGCCTCGGAATACGTGACGAATGCCATTCGCCATAGCACCTCGGGAGAGGGCGGCGGAGTTATCCATGTCACAGTCGTGGCGACCGCGCGGACGGTTCGCATCGAGGTGACGGATCACGGCCGGGCAGGGCCGGCAGGCGATACGGCCACGACAAAGACCGCACCCGCACCCGCACCCGCACCCGCACCCGCACCGAAGCAGAACGATCCGGCGGACGACGACGAAAACGGGCGGGGACTGCTGATCGTCGACTATCTCGCCGCCCGCTGGGGGCACTTCGGCCTCGCAACTGGCCAGATCACCGCGTGGGCCGAACTCGGCGAGGCCGGGGAGCCCGGCGCCGAATCCGGTCCTGGCCATGACCCGGTTCATGATCCCTGATCGTGTTAACTTGCCTGCGCTATTTGCAGGCTAGTTAACATGGTTTCGGATCATGGTCGGGCCCGCCCTGGTTTGGGCCGCAAGCGGCGCCCCTGGCACCAGAATGCGGCTCGGTCCGTCGTCCCGGATGGCCCGGCGAGGTGGTCTCAGCAGCTTTCACACAGTCACTTGGTGACGCGGGCCAGCGTCACCCACATCGATGATCCGGGAGCCGGCGCCGTGATCCCGGAGCCTCCGCATGATCCCCGAGCCTCCGCGGTGATCCCGGAGCCTCCGCCGTGATCCCGGAGCCTCCACCGTGATCCCCGGGCCTGCGCGGTGATCCCGGAGCCTCCGCCGTGATCCCGGAGCCTCCGCCGTGATCCCGGAGCCTCCGCCGTGATCCCGGAGCCTCCGCCGTGATCCCCGGGCCTGCGCGGTGATCCCGGAGCCTCCGCCGTGATCCCGGAGCCTCCGCATGATCCCCGAGCCTCCGCCGTGATCCCGGAGCCTCGGCATGAACCCCGGGCCTCCGCCATGATCCCGGAGCATCTCAGCGAAGCCTCTTCGGCCGAGTTACTTCCGCCAGGCGAGCGTGAGGCCGTCGCCGATTGGCAGCAGTACCACGACCACGCGGTCGTCGTTGAGCGCGTGCTTGTTGAACTCCCGGATCGCCGCAGTGGCGGGATGATCGTTTGATTCGTCGATGACCCGGGCGTGCGACAGGGTGTTGTCCACAAGGATGGCGCCGCCGGGCCGAATCCGCGGAACGACCTCATCCCAGTAGCCGACATAACCCGTCTTGTCCGCGTCGATGAAGGCTAGGTCGAACGTGGTGGCAGCGGGCAGCGCCCGCACAGTGTCAAGCGCAGGGCCGAGGTGCAGCGCGATACGGTCGGCGACGCCTGCCTTCTCCCAGTAGCGTCTCGCGATCGACGTCCACTCCTCGCTGACATCGCAGCACAGCAGGGTGCCGTCGGGGGTGAGGCCGCGGGCCAGGCAGATCGACGAGTAGCCGGTGAACGTGCCGATCTCGATCGCGTCGCGTGCGCGTATAAGCCGGGTCAGCAGGGTCATGAACGTGCCCTGCTCAGAGCCGATCTGCATGCCTTCGCTGCCGGGAAAGCGGCGGGCTGTCTCGTCGGCGAGTTCGACCAGGACCGCGTCGGGAGGACTGCTGTGCGCCGCGATGTAGGCGTTGAGCTGCGGGCTCATCTGCTCGTTGCTGCGTGACATGCGACCTCGCTAATTCATAGTGCTATCAGTACCGGTATCCCTGATCAGAGGGCGCCATGCGGGCAAGATCGCTTTAGCCTTTCCGGCTGGGCCGCGTCCGGGCCGCGTCTAGGCCGCGTCTGGGCCGCGGCTAGGCCGCGTCTGGGCCGCGGCTAGGCCGCAGCTATGGCGCCGACCGGGATCATGAATCGGGCTTGGCTACGTTGACGCTACCTTGACGGCGCGGCAATGAGCACGATCCAGACCTGGCCCTTGGCGAACGTCATCGGCTGACCCGACGCGGTCGTGAAGGTCGTGCCGCCGCCGCCCCGCGGCCGCGACCAGCGCGCGTTGTACGCCTTGCCGTTGCGCAGCACGACGGCAGTCCCTGCGCCGGTGCTCTCCGCATACGGCGGTGGCACGCCCTCTTCGAGGAACCGGGAAGTGCGTACCTTCGTGTACTGAATGACCACGGTGGCCGCACTTAGCTGGCCGCCTTCCGTGGCGAGGGCGGGTGAGCCGTCCATCGAAACCAGCCACCGCGCTTTCCGCCCCGACCACCGGAATGAGAATGACACGGACGGATAGGCCACAGACAACGACGTCGTGGCCCGACCACCCGGGGGCGGAGACCCGAACCTGAAGCCAATATCATGCGCCTCGCTCGCGCCGCGTGCTTGGCCGAGCAACTGGCTCGTGTTTGCATACAAGCTGTGCGGGATGACCCGATTTGGGTCGCGAAAATACCCGGCGGCGGTTCCTGCGTAAAGGTCGGCCGTCCGCGCGTGCATGATGACCGGTAGCAGGTGACTCTGCGCACCCGAATAAGCGAACGCCGGGCGCCCGAACTGGCGGAGCAGCTCGATGTCGTCTTCCCTGGCGCTGCGAACCGGGCCAATGATGCTGGGGAAATGCGACGAGAACACCGCGAAGATCCGGCTGAGCCCGCCCTCGACCGGCAGCAGGTACACGATGTCCGCATCGGTCAGGCCCGTTGGCGGCCGGGCGTCCACCACATTGTCGATCTTTACTGCGAGCACGGGCCCGAGCGCCTTCACCCGCTCGCCGGTGAATGGGGATACCAGCGGTCCCGACGACGGTGCGGGCGTCGTCGGCGTCGCGGACGCCACGGGTCTGACGAGCCTAGCGGGCCTGGACCCGCCACCAGAAAGGAGAACGACGGTCACGGTTAGGGCCGCTGCCGCAGCGACCGCGGACGCCGCGATGATAATCGCGCGGCGTCGAACTGCCATGGCCCGCGCCTCCTGGGCAGCCTAACGGACGATGAGTCCGATGGGCCGTGTGTCCTACCGCGCGGTGAGATATGGCGCCGGGTCGTAGATTCTTACCAGCCTGACGCCGCCGATCGGGAAGCGCTGGGCGTCAAGCTGTAGGCAGACTCCGCCCATCTCGGCTAAGGCTACCCAGTCGGCCCCGATGGTGAGGGTACAAAATTCAATTGCCTCCGCGTCCAAGTGGATGACCGCACGCCGCCACCCGAACTCGCCTGAACGGTACTGGCTGCGCCTGGCGACAACCGCCTTGTCGAATGCTTCCCTGTCACCCTGCTGAAGCAATGGCCACGCCAGCCGGCGGAAGAAATTCCCCGCCGCCATGGCCTCGAGCGTCCGATAGGTCGTCACCCGATGGGACGCGACGTGTAATCGGCCCCCATCGTGGCTGATATGGGTCAGGCCAAGGGCGGCAATCCACAGCGGCCCCCCTGGCCGGGTCAGCATCCCGAATGGCCCGCTGCGGCGGATCGGCTGCCGCCCGGCGCGCTGGCCCGGGCAGCGGTATCCCGTCCAATCGGGAGGTAACCCGAAAAGCGGAAAATCGTCGCTTGAGTACCAGCGGTCCAGCGATCGCCGATCCGCACGCGAGATCCGCCGCAGTTCGGGCGGGTGACCAAGGCCGGCGTTGACGCCGGCGAGCGGCCGGGCGTCCTGCGCTGGCCCGGTTTGCGCTGGCCCGGTTTGCGCTGGCCCGGTTTGCGCTGGCCCGGTTTGCGCTGGCCCGGTTTGCGCTGGCCCGGTTTGCGCTGGCCCGGTTTGCGCTGGCCCGGTTTGCGCTGGCCCGGTTTGCGCTGGCCCGACCTGTCCGCGGCGCCGGTTTTACTCGCGCTGCCGGCTTTGGTGTTTTTGATGTGCGGAACACCCAACCGAGGTTCAGCCCGTGACACCTCCGGTGTCAATCGATCGACGGTGAGACTACTGTCCGCCGCGCGATAGCCTCCTGCGGCATGAGTACCGGTGTGGCCGGGCCGCCCGCGGCCCGTTTCCGCGTTCGCCTGGGCGCGTTCGCGCAGGCCGCGGTGCCAGGTCCGGTGCGCGGCAGTGGCGCGGCCCACCTGGGTTGGGTCGCGGGCATGACGGTGGCGGCCGCAGCCGTCTATGCCGGCTTCGCACTCGCGCAGCAGGCGACCTTTCGTACGACCACCTACGACCTCGTCATCTTCGATCAGGCCGTACGTTCATACGCGCATTTCCAGCCGGGTACCGCAATCGTGAAGGGCATCCATAATGGCGGCGGCCCGCATTTCTCGATCCTTGGCGATCATTGGTCACCCATCGTCGCGGCCCTGGGCCCGTTCTACTGGCTCTACGACGGCCCGCAGACGCTCTTGGTTGTACAGGGCATCGCGCTCGCGGCCGCCATTCCCTTGATCTGGATGGTCACGCGCAGGCTCGCTGCGCGCCACGCGCCCGCCCGTGTCGCTGCGGCGGCCGGGTACTTCGCCGCTGGCGCCTACGCGCTGAGCTGGCCGGTGGCCGAGGCGGCCGCCTTCGGCTTCCACGAGGTTGCGGTCGTGCCCGCGCTCACCGCGGCGTTCTTCGAGCGCATGCAGGCCGGCAGGCCGCGGCCGGCGCTGCTCGCTGCCGCCGCCCTGCTGCTGGTCAAGGAGGACATGGGCCTGCTGGTCGCCGGATTCGGCCTGTGGCTGCTCGTTACGCGCCGCAACCTGCCAAGGCAACGGCTCCTCGCGGCCGCGATGATCGCCGGAGGGATCGCCGCCACCTTGCTGGCCACCATGGTGCTGCGACCGGCGTTCGGCGGCAGCGCGATGTACTACTGGCACTACGGCGCGCTCGGCCGCGGCGTCACGCAGGCAGCCCGGCACCTGATCACGCATCCGATCGCCGCCGCGCACCTGCTGGTCACCCCCAGGGTGAAACTCACGACTGTGGCATGGCTGGCCGGCGCGCTGCTGTTCCTGCCGCTGCTCTCGCCGATCTCGCTGGCGGCGGTCCCGCTGCTCGCCGAGCGGATGCTCGCGAGCTCGGCCCCGCAGTGGTGGGGCCTGCCCTACCAGTACAACGCGTTCGTCGTCGTGGTGCTCGTACTCGCTGCCGTTGACGGCGTGCTGCGGCTGAGCCACTGGATGCCGGCGCGCATCCCCGATGCCCGCCTGCCCGCCATCGTCACCCTCCTCACCGGGCTCTGCTGCGCGACCGCGATCGCGCTTGTGCCAGCGTTCCCGTTCGGCGCGGCGCTGCACCCGGGTTTCTACCGGCTTACGCCGCGGGACAAGGCGGCGTCGGCCGCGGTCGCAGCGGTGCCGCCAGGGGCCACTGTCGAGGCCGCCAACGCTATCGGCCCGCAGCTGACCAGCCGGGACACCGTCCTGCTTTGGGACTGGACGCCGCGATGGGCACCCTGGGTGGTTGCCGACACGGGGCATCAGACGTTCCCGTTCAGTGGCCTGCGAGCGCAGCGCCAGCGGGTTTACCTCCTGCTGCATAACGGCTACCGCGTGGTACTGGCCAGCGACGGCTATGTCGTCCTTCACCGCGGCGCGGCAGGGCGGGCCTGAGGCGAGTCTCATCTGGAGGGCACCGGGCCACCGGCCGGCCGCCTGCTGTCCGCTCAGCCATGGGCGAGCCAGTCCGCGGGTCAGGCCAGGCAAGCCGCAGTTCGCCTGGGCCGAGCCAGGTCCGTGGTCGTCAGGCGCTTAGGCGCGAGCGTCGACCGCTGCCCTGGCGACCTTTTTCTGGCTGGTACGTGCCCGCCACCATTCCTGGCCAGTGCCCGGCAGCATGTAGATGGGGTCGTAATAGGGGTACTCGCGGCTGAGCGCGAGCGGGTCCTCGGTTTCCACCGCCGTGCGGTAGTTCTTGGTCCAGTACGAGATGCCAAGGTCAGCGTCATAACGGGTCACCTGGTCAACCCAGCGCTTACCCACGTAGGGGACGTCGCAGACGATCCGCGGCGTGGCGAATCCTGGCAGATACCCCATGAGCTGATGCTGCAGGTGCTTCGCTTCGCCGACGCTGAGCCGCCAGTGCTCGCTGCCCGGGATCATGTCGCACATGTAGAAGTAGTAGGGCATGATCCGGGCGCCGTCGAGCAGTGCGAAACACAGGTCAAGCAGCGCGGCGGGGCTGTCGTTGACTCCGCGCAGCAGGACGCCCTGATTGCGCACGTCGCGGATCCCGGTGTCGAGCATCGCACCAGCCGCCTTGGCGACCAGTGGCGTGACCGACTGTGCCGAGTTGACGTGGGTGTGTATCGCAAAGCCGACACCGCGCTGGCGCGCGGTGGTGGCGAGGCGTTCCATGCCCGCCCTGACCTCGTCCTGAAGCCAGTGCTGCGGGAGGCCCATGAGGGCCTTGGTGGCCAGCCGGATGTCGCGGATGCCGGCAATATCCAGCAGGGCGCCGACGAACTCCTCGAGGCGTGGCCAGGGCAGGTTGGCGACGTCGCCGCCGGAAACCACCACATCCCTGACGCCGGGGGAACGGCGTAGGTAATCGAGCATCTCGCCGAGCCGGTCCTGCCTGGCGAGGGCGAACTTATGCTTGCCTGTCACGGTGGTCGGGTTCCCGACCAGGTCCATCCTGGTGCAGTGCCCGCAGTACTGCGGGCAGGTCGGCAGGACCTCGGCGAGCACCTTGGTCGGGTAGCGGTGAGTCAGCCCCTCAACCGCCCACATCTCCGCCTCGTGCAAGGAGTCCCGCTGCGCATATGGGTGCGATGGCCAGTCTTCGCGGCGGTCGGAGAATACCGGGATCATGTACCTGCGCACCGGATCGGCATAGACCGCGTCGGTGAATCCCGGCTCACCCGGCGCGACGCCGGCGGCGATCGTGTTGATCATCTGCGGTGGCACGAGCATGGACATGGTGGCGCGTTCGCGCTGGTCGCGCTCGAGGTCGGCGTAGAAACGCTCCTCGAGTCCGGCCCCCACCACCTGGCGGAGCTGCCTGATGTTCTTCACGCAGTGTGCCCGCTGCCACTGAGCGGACTCCCATTCCGCCGCGGTCACATCCGCCCAGCCAGGGAAGCGCCGCCAGTCGGGTTCAGCCAGCTCCACGCGCCGGTAAACATAGGGCTGGTCGATCATGAGCTCTCCTTGCCCGTGAGGGTGCGTTCAAATCCGGACGATATCTCCGATTTTCCTTAGGTTACGAAAGAACCTATTGTCATAGTAGCTTCTAGCAAGAAATTCTTTTGATCAATACCGGCGAAGAGCGGGAAGGACAGCGAGAGTGGCACCTATGGCACCGATCCGGGCGTCCGACGGTCCGTGGCGGGAGGCGCCGCACGCCCAGGCGGGCCGTGCGGCCGCACCGGGGCGTGCCATTCAGGTGCCCGCCCGGGCAGGAACGCGTCCCGGCGGCGCACCAGAAGGGACGCCTCCCGGTGTGGGGGAGCGGGCCCGCCCCGCTGCGCAGGCGCGTTCCGGTGCCGGGGAGCACGCGGGGCCCGCCGAGCCGGGAGATCAGGCCGGCGCCGCCACCGCTGTGCCGGGGCGCACCGCCGGTGCGGGGGACCAGGGGACCGGCGCCGGGGGTGACCAGACGCAGGCGCCGGCCACCGAGCCGGGACGAGCGGCCACGGAGCCGGGGCGAGCGGCCGCCGGCCCTGAGTCCGCGACCTCGCCTCTCGGCCTGCACCGCGTCGTGCGTCCCTTCGGTGTCCTTCCGCAGGCCGCGCTGCGGCTGGACCCGCGGCCCGAGATCGGGCCCGACGAAGTTCGGATCCGTGTCGAGCGGCTGAACCTCGACGCGGCCTCCTTCCGCCAGTTGCACGAGGCGCACCGCGGCGACCTGGCTGAGATCAGGGCGGCCGTTCTGGAGATCATCCGGGCCCGCGGCAAGATGCACAATCCGGTAACCGGATCAGGGGGCATGCTCGTCGGCGTGGTGGATGAGGCCGGGCCAGGCTCGTCACTGGGGCTGAAGCCTGGCGACAGGGTCGCGACGCTCGTCTCGCTCAGCCTCACTCCGCTCGTGATCACCGACGGGCTCGCCCGCTGGGACGGCATGTCAGAGCAGGTGCCTTGCGAGGGGCACGCGATCCTGTTCGGACGTTCGATTGCCGCGGCACTCCCTGACGACCTGCCCGTACCCCTCGCGCTCGCCGTGCTTGACGTATGCGGTGCTCCTGCGTTGACCGCTCGCGTGGTGGCTTCCTACGCGGGCACCACGGCTGGCGCCGCGGCCCGCCTGGGCAACACGCGCACGCCAGTGCCGGGCGCCGCAGGTGTCACCGTCGCGGTCATCGGCGCCTCGGGCAAGAGCGGCAGCCTGTCCGCGGCAGTGGCCCGCCGGGCCGGCGCGGACCATGTCATCGGCGTCGTTCCTAACGAGGCGGAAGCCGCCTTGCTGCGCGGGGCCGGCCGCGGTACGCCAGTCGCCACGACGCCGACTGGGCCGATGCCTTCGATGGCACCGCCGGCATCGGATGCGCGCGGTGGGCGCCACACATTGGCCGACGAGGTCGTGATCGCCGACGCGCGTGATCCGGTTGCGCTTGCCGGCGCGGTGGCCAGCGCGGGGGGACCGGCCGATGTGACCGTGGTCTGCGTCGACGTGCCGGGCTGCGAGGGCGGCGCGATCCTCGCCACCGCGCAGGGCGGCACAGTGATCTTCTTCTCGATGGCGACGTCGTTCACGGCCGCGGCGCTGGGCGCCGAGGGCCTGGCCGCGGACGTGACCATGCTCATCGGTAATGGGTACGTACCCGGTCACGCCGAGCTTGCGCTTGACGTTGCCAGGACCGACCCTGCAGTCCGGGCTCTTTTCGCACGGCGGGTGGCGCAGTGAATCCAACTTCAGTGAATCAAACTCCGGTGAATCAACCTTCGGCGCTGCGGCTTCTGCGCCGCAGGCCCCACGCACACAGACCCGGGACGCACAGGCCCCGGATATACAAGCCCCCGGCGCGCAAGGCCCGGGCGCACAGGCTCCGGGCGCCCAGGCTCCGGACGCAGGGGGCGCTGCGACCCGCACCTCGACGACTCAGATCTCACCGGTGAAAGCCAAGCTCGGCCTCGATCCCGCAGTCGTTCATGAGGCACGCAGGCTCGCAGAACTGGCCGGCCGTCCCGTCGTGGAAATGGCGCGGACACACACAACCGTGTCGGTCGAACGCGCCGTACTCAGGCTTGCCGGCATGGAGGGCGCCGACGGCGACGGCATGCCGTGGGTCAACCGGCTCACCGATGCCGTGCGGGAGCAGACCGGACTGTCCCACGGCGTGGCCCTGCCCGCCTGGGACGCGCTGCGCAGCGGCAGTTACCCCGACCTGCGGGCACTTGCCGTCGCGGCGGCTGAAGGCACCGCCAGGTTCCGCATCCCGGCCGGCGGCGCCGCCGAGGCGGCGCGACACGCGGCGCTAAGCGCGGTCGGCCGTGGCATCGGGCGGATCGACGCGCGCCGCGCCGAGCGCGCGGCGATGATCCGCGAAACTAGCGAGCCGCCCATGCCGTGGATCTACCTGATCGTGGCGACCGGTGACATCCACGAGGACATCCCGCAAGCCCAGACCGCCGCGCGCGAGGGCGCGGACATCATCGCGGTGATCCGATCCACCGGGCAGTCGCTGCTCGACTATGTGCCCGAGGGCGCGACCCGCGAGGGTTACGCGGGCACGTACGCCACGCAGGAGAACTTCCGCCTTATGCGCGCGGCGCTTGACGACGTCTCCCGCGAGCTCGGCCGCTATGTCCGCCTCACCAACTACGCCTCCGGCCTGTGCATGCCCGAGATCGCGGCGCTCGCCGGGCTTGAGCGCCTGGACATGATGCTGAACGATTGCATGTACGGCATCATCTTCCGCGACATCAACCCCCAGCGGACGTTCATCGATCAGCGGTTCTCACGGCAGGTCCACGCCCGGGCAGGCATCGTCATCAATACCGGCGAGGACAACTACCTCACGACCGCCGACGCGGTGGACGCCGCGCACACAGTGGTAGTGAGCCAGCTGCTCAACGAGTACTTCGGCAGGGAGGCCGGGCTCGCTGACGCGCAGCTCGGGCTCGGGCACGCTTTCGAGATCAACCCGGCGATCCCCGGCTCGTTCCTGCTTGAGCTCGCGCACGCTCAGCTGGTGCGCGAGCTTTTCCCTGGCGCGCCGCTGAAGTACATGCCGCCGACCAAGCACATGACGGGTAACGTCTTCGCCGGCTACCTGCTTGACGCGTTTTTCAACCTGTGCGGCCTGATGACGGGCCAGTCGATCCTGCTGATCGGCATGATGACCGAGGGCATCCACACGCCGTTCCTGTCCGACAGGGACCTGGCGCTTGAGAACGTCCGGTACGTCAGGGAGGCGGCAGGCCGGCTCGGCGAGGACTTCCGGCCCGGCCCAGATTCGCCCGTGACCCAGCGCGCCCACCAGGTGCTGGGCGAGGCGGTGGAACTGCTGCGCCAGATCGGCGGAGAAGGCCTGCTCCAGGCGATCGCGGACGGGACGTTCGGGGTGACCAAGCGCCCGCAGGACGGCGGCCGGGGGCTCGACGGCGTGGTGGCGCACTCGACCGGGTACTTCAACCCCGCAACCGAGCTGCTGGAAGCGCCGGCTGGGCTGCCCCGGCAGGAACCGGCGCACAAGGAGCCTGCACAGCGCGAACCGGCACAGCGGGTGCGGCAATGAGCGGCGGGCGGGAACTAGCGTCGACGGCCCGGCGCGCGGGGGAGGTGTGGAGATCACTGTGGAGCGCCGGTGACAGCCAACTGCCAGGTTCCGGCCACAGTAATCTCCACAGCACGCCGCACAGGCGTGGAGACCGGCGCGCACCAGGCGTGGAGTTGAGGTGCGGAGCTGAGGTGGCGAGCTGTCACGCGTGGGCTCCGCTTGCGGATGGAGGGTGATCATGGCGGGTACCGGGCCGGTCGTACGTCCCTACGGCGACACCACAGGAGACGGGCGGGTCCAGCTGTCGTTCACGCTCCCGGTGCCGATGGGCGCTGCCGGCGAGCGCGCCAGGGCCGAAGCGGCAGCGCTACAGCTCGCCGCCAAGATGGGCATGGATCAGGCGATGGTGGTGCACGCAAAGGCCATGGGCCCGGACTTCACGTTCTTCATCGTGTACGGACGCGTCAGCCACCTGGTGGACTTGTCGGCAATTACCGTCACCGAGCGCGAGTTCCCGCTGCTCTCCCCGCATGAGGTGAATCTTCGGATCCGCAGTGTGCTCGGGCGCAAGCTGATCGTCGTTGGCGCGTGCATAGGCACCGACGCGCACACCGTGGGGATCGACGCGATCCTGAACGTCAAGGGGCACGCGGGGGAGAAGGGCCTCGAGTACTACCGCGAGATACGGGTGGTGAACCTCGGCGCCCAGGTCAACGTCGGCGAGCTGGCCGACCGCGCTCGGCGCGAGCAGGCGGACGCGATACTCGTCAGCCAGGTGGTGACCCAGCGGGACGCCCATCTGGCCGGTGCGCGGGCGCTGGCTGAGCAGTTCGCGCAGCCGTCAGGGGTAACTGGCAGCGAGGGCACGAACGGCAGCGCGGCGGACCCGATCCTGGCGGCCCGCGAGGCTCCCGGGCGGCCGTTGCTCGTTGTGGGCGGCCCGCGGTTCGACCCGGCGATGGCCCGTGAGCTCGGCGTGGACCGCATCTTCGGCCGCGGGACCACGCCCGGCGAGGTGGCAAGCTACCTGGTGCATGCCGTGGCAGGGCCCGGCAGCAGCCAGGGCGCGGATAGCGACCGTCACGCCGCGCCGACCGCGGCGGTGGGCGCGCACCGGTGAGCGGCGAGGGACTGTGCGTCACCCAGCGCAGATATGTGCCTTACAGCCACGCCCACTATGGCGGGAGCCTGGTTGACGGCGCCTATGTACTGGGGCTGTTTGGCGACGTGGCGACCGAGGTGTGCATCCAGCTGGACGGCGACGAGGGGCTGCTAGCCGGCTACTCGGCCGTCCAGTTCCGTGCGCCGGTGCGCGCCGGAGATGTGATCGAGGCGACCGTGACCGTGACGCGGGTAGGCCGGCGGAGCCGAGAACTCGAGTTCGAGGCGAGGGTGGTGTGCCGGGCCGAACCGGCAAGTGGCCCCTCTGCGGCGCGGGTCCTCGGCGAGCCGATCGTGGTCGTAAGCGCGGTAGGTACAGTCGTCGTGCCAGCACCCGACTAGGGCGTGTCACGCAGATCTTTGGCGATAGTTCCACTGTCGGCTCCCAAGCAACAAGCAGGGCCCTGCCGGATCGCCGCCTGGAGCACCGCCCGCACCGGGGTCTGAGGAAGAACCGCGCAGGAATTAGCGGTAGCGGGCACTGATTGGCCGTGGCGGGCCGATGATCGAGGGTGTGGCGCTTGAGTTCCTGACCGATGAGCAGGTCGCGGGGTATGGGCGGTTCGAGGGCGAGCTGACGCAGGCGGGACTGGAGCGGTTCTTCTTCACTCGATGATGCTGACCATGAGGTCGTAGCGCATCGGCGTAGCGCTTGCCGCGACCTGCCCGCCGGAGCGGTAGACCGGGACGCCTACGTGCTGTGCGTCCTGGAGCAGCTACGTGCCGCGCTGCGCCGTTGCGACATCTTCGCTTCACCGTCGCTGCGGTGGGCCGACCCGGTGCGCACCATCAACGCCGCGCCAAGCCCCCGTTACTTCGGGCTGAAGCGCGGCGTGAGGTGGCTGAACGCGGCCAGCAGCCCGTCGACCTGGCCCCCGGTGCGCTCGAGGTGCTCGAGGTGCTGGGCGTGCAAGGCCTGGTAGACGGCGGCGGGTGCGTGGACGTCGATGCTCACGGCGTAGGTCATGGTGTCCTCCTGCAGGTTGCCGGGCTGGTGTCTGACGGCTGCCGGGTGCGGGACGGCCGGGTGCTGGGGCTGGTGTCGTCGAGCAGGTCGAGCACGAAGCGGGCGATGGCGGCCCGGCCGCGGAACAGCCGCCGCAGCCGGGGCGCCGGATCCTCGCCGAGGTGCTCGACGGGGAGCGAGGGCAGGGCCGAGAAGACCGTCATGAGAGCGGCGTGGGTCCGGCGGATCTGGGCCAGGCCGGCGGTGCCGCCCTCGGCCTGGACGCCGGCCACGTAGGCGGGCAGGCACGCCGCCTCCAGGCCGGGCAGGTCAGCGGGGTGGCGCTGCCCGGTCTGCACCTCGCCCACGATGAGCTGCCCGAGGTCGGTGCCGAGCGGAGCCTTGCCGCAGAACCCGAGGTCGACCATGACCAGGGCGTCGCGGTCACCGGCGACCAGGAGGTTGGCGGTGCACGCGTCGCCGTGCGCGGTGGCGGCGGGGGCGTCGTCGAGTTCGTCGAGCAGGGCCGGGAGCGCATCGGCCGCGGCGAGCAGGCGGCGGCGGAGCCGCGCGTCGAACGCGCCGCGGACCAGCGGGTGCGCCCATACCTCGTTCCCGGTCAGGGCGGGCAGCACGACGTGCGCGAGCCACCCGTCGGCGTAGACGCGGGGAGTCCGCGCACCGTGGACCGCGGTGGCCAGCGGTGCCACGGCGCGGCTGGCGGCGAGCCGGCCCAGCAGGTACGCCGCCCGGGCGTGCCGTCCGGCGTCCCAGATGACCCGGCGGGCCGGCACCTGCTCCAGCCACAGCGCGGCCGAATTGGCGTCCAGGTTCCGCACCGCGGCAGCGCGGGGGATGGTCAGGCCGTGCGGCAGCCGGTCCGGCAGGTCCGAGCGGTACAGGTCGGCCTCGGTGCGCCAGGGGATGAGGGCGGCGGCCTGGGCGCGCAGGTGCACGGGTATCGCGAACCGCAGCGGCGAGCGCTGGTAGGCGTGGATGACCTTGACGAAGAAGGAGAACGCCCGGACCTGTCCGGTGCCGGTCCGGGCGGACCCGGTGACCAGGTAGCGTCCCGCGGTGGTGATCGCGGGCCGGTCGTACGGGAAGACCTCGGCCGATGAGGTCAGGACCGTCGCGTGCCGGACGCAAAGGCCGGCGGCGACGAAGGCGGCGAGCTCGTCATCGGCGACGTCGGCCGGGCCCAGGAGCACTCTGCGAGGCGCGGGAAGCGCCGGCGACGGCGGCTGCATAGATCACGCCACCAGCGAGGGCGCGAAGAGCTCGCGCAAGCCCGTGACTCCCGGGCCCGATAGCTGCGCCAGCGCGGCCGGCCGGCCGGTGAGGAGCAGGAGCAGCGCGCCGATCGGCCCGCAGATCTCGTGCCCCTGCCCGGACGCCCACGGGGCGTCGTCGGCCACCAGCCGGTAGCCGGCCAGCTTCTTCCGGGCGTGGAACATCCGGGGGCTGGCCCAGACCCGGTCCGCGGCGATGGCGGCCAGGCCACCTGGCATCGGCAGGGTCCGGCCGAGCGGGACGGCGATGTCCTGGCCGTGCACCAGGTAGTCGATGGCCGTCTCGCGGAAGGTGACGGTCGGCACCGGCCGCCACACCCCGATCCGGTCGCGGATCTCGCCGATGATGGCCTCGACGGGCAGTTCGGCGTGGCGGCACGCCATCGCGTGGATCGCGCCGTTCATGCCGCCGTGGCGGATGAGGTCGAGCACCGCCCGGGGCATCGCCGACCAGGTCGTGTTCTGCAGCGCCAGGTGCGCCGCCACCTGCCGGACCGTCCAGCCCTCGCACAGCGACGGCTGGCGCCACTCCTGCTCGGACAGGCCTTCCAGCAAGCGCACCAGGGCGCGCCGCTGATCATCGATCGCGGCCCACGCATTGCTGCGCTCCATCAGTTCCTCCGTTCACTCACGATCGGTGCCGCGCGCGGGGTTTCCCGCGGGCGAGCTGGCGGGGCGACCAGGGACTCGAGCAGGGCGGTGATCTTATCCGCGGGGTCGAACCCCGGGTCGGGGATGGCGATCTGGTGCAGCATCAGCCCGGCAATGTAGTTGCCGAGCACGTGGACGTCATGGTCGGTGTCGCCCGACCCGATCAGCCGCAGCCAGTTCGCGAACCAGGCATTGACCCGGCTTCCCGTCTCGGCGAGCTGGTGCCGGATCTTGGCGTTGTGCCCGGCCTCGACCAGGATCGCGTACCGCGACAGGGTCACGGCCCGGCGGGCGCCGGTGGCCTCTTGCGCCCACCTGGCGATCGCGCGGCCGAGCTCTGCGGGACTCGTCGGGCAGACCTTCGCGGCGGCCTCGTCGAAGTGGCCGCGCTCCAGCGCCGAGACCCGCTCGACGATCGCCTCGAGCAGCGACTCGCGGGTCGGGAAGTAGTTCGCCGTCGACCCGGCCGCCACGCCCGCCTCGGCATCGACCGCCCGGTGCGTCAGGGCGCGAATCCCGCGCTCGCCGAGCACCAGGATCGCGGCGTCCAGCAATATCTCCCTGCGATTCGGCACGCGCTTAGACTACATCTGTTGTTCTGATAACTGCAAGTGTAGTCTTCAACGCATTTGCCCCGCGGCCGCGTTCTCCTAGAGCCACTCGGGTGAAGCGACCGCGCCGGTCAACCGCGCGGCGGTGCATGGACCGGCCCGGGCGGTGACCGATGCGTCACAAGCGAGCATTGCCGTAGCCCGGTCACGGCGCACCCGGGCTACCCGCCCGCGAGCCCGGGCAGCTGCCAGGATCGAGGGCCAGCATGGTGAGACGCCCGGCATACGACAGCACCCGCCCGCAAGCCGATCCCTTGCCGGGCACCGGGCTGTAGTCGACCGCGGGCGACTGGCGCGCATAACGATGCCCTGCCGAGCCGAGGACGTGGTCGAGCCCATGCGCCCTATTCGGCAGGCGCGGCCTCGACGGCTGCCCGCAAGCCGAACCCCCAGCGGACACCCGCCGCCGGGCTCACCCGCAGGTCACGGCCTGGACCTGCGGTGTCGCAGATTCTCCGTCCGGTGAAAACCTCGGATGTCGGGGGCTATCCGTACGCTCCCGGTCATGAGTGAGACCTTGATCGGCTACGCCCGCTGCTCGACCGACGCCCAGGACCTCACCGCGCAGCGTGACCGGCTGCGCGAGCTCGGCGTCGCGGAGGAACGCATCTATCTCGACCACGGGCTGACTGGCACCAACCGGAAGCGCCCCGGCCTGGAGGCCCTGGCCGCGGTCCGCGGCGGCGACACGCTCGTCGTGCCGAAACTCGACCGGCTCGCCCGGTCCGTGCCCGACGCCCGCGCGATCGGCTACGACCTGTCCGCCCGCGGCATCAAGCTGTCGCTCGGCGGGCACGTCTTCGACCCGGCCGACCCGGTGGGCAAGATGTTCTTCAACATCTTGGCCAACTTCGCCGAGTTCTAGGTCGACCTGCTGCGGATGCGGACCCGCGAGGGCATGGCCGTCGCCCGCGCTAAAGGCAAGCTGCGCGGCAAGCAGCCGAAGTTGTCGGCCAGGCAGCAACGCGAGCTGGCCCGGATGGCCGCCACCGGCGAATACACCATCGCCGACCTCGACGAGGTGTTCACCGTCTCCCGCGCCACCGTCTACCGCACCCTCCAGCGATCCCCGGCAGCAGGCGCGGCCAGGTAACCGGATCGGCCGCCACCTCGCACCTCGGAACAGCCTCAAGGGTTCCGGATCTGCACAGCCAGCGCGCTACCGCTAAATTCCTGCGCGGTTCTTCCCCGGACCCCCATCCACCGGGATCTACGCCCTAAGCGGCCTAAGGCGCGCAGCACCTTCAGCGTGGCGACGCCTGCGGCAGGCTCCACCCCGGCCGCCACGTTGCGAGCGGGCCGGTAAGCCGCCAGTCTCCCGGTCGGCCCCATCGGGCGAACCACCACCATGGAGCCGCGGCGCGAGCACTGCCCGCGACGAGCGCCCCGCGAGCCGTGCGGCTCGCGGGAGGGGATCTTTGACCGGTTCCGGTACGGTGCCACACGCACATTGTGAAAGTGACCGTCATTTAACTTAGACCTTCGGAAGGAGGTGACAGTCATGACTGTTGTTGGGGCCCAGGTGGCTAACGGATCGCGAAGGTGGTGAGCGGTCGGCGCGCTGGCTCTCGCGATGCTGGTCGTCGGGCTCGATCTGACCGTACTCAGCCTGGCGCTTCCGACGCTGGCAAACGACCTGCACGCGGCGACCTCACAGCTACAGTGAAACTCTGCCCCCTACAGTCTCGTCCTGGCCGCCGCGCTGCTGCCTGCAGGGACGCTCGGCGACCGGTTCGGCCGCAAGAAGGTACTGCTTAACGCGCTTGCGCTGTTCGGGGTGTCATCGGTGGCGTGCGCCTATTCCGGCTCGGCGGGGATGCTCATCGCGACGCGCGCCGTGCTCGGTCTCGGCGCCGCCGCCATCATCCCGCTCGCCTTGGCAGTACTGCCTGTAATGTGCTCCGAGGAAGAACGGCCGCGGGCGGTCATCCTCCTGATGGGCACCACGATCGTCGCCTATCCGATCGGCCCAATCCTGGGCGGCTGGCTGCTCACGCACTTCTGGTGGCGCTCGGTGTTCCTCATCAACGTACCGGTGGCCGGGATCGCGGTGACCGCTGTGGCGCTGCTGCTGCCAGAGTCGCGCAGCGAGTAGCGGCCAAGGCTGGACGCCAGCGGCGTGGCCGTATCGAGCGCCGGGCTTGCAGCGGTGACCTACGGCGTGATCGAGGCCGGCCAGAACGGCTGGGGCGACCCCGCCGCGATGACCTGGATCATCGCTGGCGCCGTGCTGCTCGCTGCCTTTGTGTGCTGGGAACGCAGGGTGACCACGGACGGCGGCCAGCCACTCGTGGACCTGAGCCTGTTCCGCTCCGCCAACTTCACCTGGGGAACGATCCTGCAGACCATCGTGTCTTTCGCCCTGTTCGGCCTGGTTTTCACGATGCCCCAGTACTTCCAGGCCGTCATGGGAGTCAACGCGATGGACTCGGGCATACGGCTGCTGCCGCTAGTCGGCGGGCTCGTCATCGGCGGGGTTACAGCCGATCGGCTCGTCCGGCTGTCCGGATCGAAGATCACCATCGCGCTCGGATTCGGCTGGCCTTCATGCCTTCCATGCCTTCGCGGCCCAAGACGGCGCGGCAGCCGGCCGCGGGACCAGCCACGCCCGGCATGCCCCAGGGTGCAGAAGAAGCCAGGTCGGGGTCATGAACCCGCTGGCTGGCCGCGATCCCTGGCCGGGCCAGGCGCCCGGCACCCCGGCCATGGCCGGGCTGCGCGAACGCAAGAAGGCCAGGACGCGTGCCGCTATCAGGCAGCAGGCGCTGCGGCTCTTCCGTGAGCAGGGCTACCACGCCACCACCGTGGCCCAGATCGCAGCCGCCGCCGAGGTGTCCGAGAGCACATTCTTCCGCTACTTCCCGACCAAGGAAGACGTCGTCCTGCGCGACGACATGGAGTTGCTCGCGGCCGCGGCGCTGGAGGCACAGCCGCCCGGGCTCGGCCCGATCGCGGCGCTGCGGGGCGCGCTGCGGACGGCGTTCACCGCGCTGTCCGCCGAGCAGCTGGCGCAGTTCAGCGAAAGCACCGCGCTCGCCATGTCCATTCCCGATGTCCGCGCACGGATGCTTGACGAGCTCACCACGACGATCGATCTTTTCTACGCGGCGCTCGCGCAACGGGCCGGACGTCACGAGGTCGACCTCGTCATCCGTACCACCGCAGGTGCGGTGCTAGGCATCGCGCTCGCCGCCTGGCTGGACGCAGGGGACGACCTGCCGACCTACTTCAAGCTGTTCGACGCCGGGCTGGACAACCTTGAGGCCGCCCTGCCGCTATAACGGCCGCTGCGGGTGCATTGGGGCGCTACAGTGATCCGCTCGAGCGGCGGCGAGGGCGTGTGCGGGGGGCCCGGCCGCGCGGTGCGTTGTGCCATGATGCGACATCGCCGACCGCCCAAGGCGGGTGCGCCCGATAGGGCCTGATGTGCAGGTAGAGGCGGTTAAATGGCGATACAATAGTGCGGCGCCGCAAGCTTGACATCGAGCCGATGGGCGGTAAGTTGCTGCCCAGTCCAGCACCGGGCTAACCGGCCGGGTCGGCTGTCCCGGCCACTTCGCGGGCTGCGCCACGGACGGGGGGTCCAGGCCGTTCCGTCTTTTCTTGCCAGGTGCGGAACACGGAAGCTGGCCGCGCCGCGGTACCGGCTGGGCGGGGGGTTGGACCCGGAAAGGGTCCGGACACCCAGTAGACAACGGAGTGCGAGCTCGTTGCCGACGAGACGTGTTCCGGTCCGAAGGGATGTCCGGGCCCTCTTCCGTGCCAGTTCCTAGGCAGTTCCTGCTAGGGCGTCCCGTAGATCTTTGGCGGCGACGACAGTGCCGTCCACGACCCCAGACGACGACCGGGGTCGTGGACGGTCGCCGCCGATAGTCCCATTATCGGCTCCCCGAGAACAAGCGGGGCCTTGCCGGATCGCCGTCTGGAGCACCGCCCGTATCCACCGAGATCTACCCGACACGCCATAGTTCCTGCTGATTCTGGTTGATCCAGTGCCGGTCTCGTGCGTGCAGGCGCGGCTCGTTGCTGGCGCTCGCGCCCCGGCGACCTGGGGCCAGCATCGGGTACCGGCGGCATGCGACCCTGAAGTGTTACAGCATCGGAAAGTCGGCCAGCACATAGCGCTATCTGGGCCAGGGAGCGGGTAGCGTGCCTGCGTGGAGGCCAGCGCTCGGCGGACCACGCCGGAAAAGGAGCCCGGACCGGACACCGGCCCGCCAGCGCCCGGTAGCGCTATGGCGCCGGACGGCGCCGCGGCGGCTCGCGATGCGCCAGCCGGCAAAGGCACCAGCATCCACCGGAATCACGATCAGACCGCTGGCCCGCGACGAGCTATCCGCCGCGCCTGGCCGGTTGGAGCCGCCATCGCCGGCGGCCTGCTGCTGACCCTTGCCTTCCCGCCTGTGGGCTGGTGGCCGCTCGCGCCCGCCGCGGTCGCCCTGATCACCGTCGCCATCTGGCGGCCAGGCCAGGCCAGGCCACTTCGCGCGGGGGCCCGGCTCGGCTTCCTCGCGGGCGCCGCCTTCTTCTTCGTGCTGCTCTACTGGATGCACGTCATCGGCACGGACGCGTGGCTGATTCTGGCGCTGGTGCAAGCCCTCTATTTCGTCCCACTCGGCATCGGTATCGCGGCGGTAGCGCACCTGCGGCTCGCACCGCTGTGGGCGGCATGCCTGTGGATAGCCGAGGAAGCAGTGCGCGGCAGGTTCCCGCTCGGCGGATTCCCATGGGGGCGGCTCGCGTTCAGCCAGTCGGCATCGCCATTCACCAGGTATGCGTCGCTTGGCGGAGCGCCGCTGCTTACCTTCGTGGTCGCGCTGGCCGGTGGCCTGATCGCGACGGCAGTCACCAGCAGGGTCACAGCGCCCGGCCCAGGGCGTGGCCGCCCGGGTGGACCCGCACCCAGTCGTCACTGGGCCGCGCGGTCCGGGGCCGCCCTTGGCGTCGTCGCGGTCGCAGCCGTAGGCCCGGCAATCCCGCTGCCTCAGCCGGGCGGGCGCACCATCACCGCCGCGGTCGTTCAGGGAAACGTGCCTCGGCTCGGACTGGACTTCCTCGGCCAGCGGTCGGCCGTGCTCTACGACCATGTCAGCGCCATGCACAAGCTGGCGGCCCTGGTCAGGGAAGGGAGCCTGCCGCAACCCGATCTAGTGATCCTGCCCGAGAACTCGAGTGACATCGATCCCTATCAGGACCCGGCCGCCTATGCGCTCATCAACTCGGCGGTTCGTGATGTCGGGGTACCGGCGCTTGTCGGAGTGCTGAAAGTCAGCAGCGACGGGAAACACGCGGAGAACCGGGGCATCGTCTGGTCGCCGCGCACCGGTGCGGGCGCTTACTATGTCAAGCGCCACCCGATACCCTTCGGCGAGTACGTGCCCCTGCGGTCGGTGTTCACCAAGTACATCAAGCAGCTCCAGCGCATACCCTACGATCAGGTGGCCGGTCTACGAGTTGGCGCACTGCGCCTCGGGCCGGTCACGATCGGTGACGTTATCTGCTTCGAGGTGGCCTACGACGGTATCGTGAGGGACGCGGTGGCCCACGGTGGCCGGGTGATCGTCGTCCAGACGAACAACGCGGACTATGGCCGCACCGACGAGCCCATTCAGCAGCTCGCCATATCGAGGTTGCGGGCGGTGGAGCACGCACGGCCGGTACTGATCGCGGCGACGAGCGGGATCAGTGCCGTTGTCACTCCAGACGGACGGGTGCTCGCCCAGTCTAGGCAGTTCACCCGGGCGATCCTTGTGCGGCAGATCAGGACGTCGTCCGCTGTGACGCTCGCCGACCGGCTCGGCGAACTGCCCGAGTGGATTCTCACTGCTGCGGGAACATGCGCTGCGGCCCTGGGGATCCTGGGGCTCGTCACTCGCGACAAGACCAGGCGAAGGCAGGAAGCGTGACAGGAGCAGGCGGGTTCAGCGGCTGTGTGGTCGTCATCATCCCGACCTATGACGAGCGGGACAACGTGCGGCCCATCACGGCGCGAGTGCGCTCGGCCGTGCCGGCTGCCGACGTACTCGTCGTGGATGACAACAGCCCGGACGGCACCGGCCAGGTAGCCGACGCGATCGCCGCCGCGGACGGCCAGATCCAGGTGCTGCACCGGGGCGCCAAAGCGGGCCTCGGCGCCGCCTACATCGCCGGGTTCCGGTGGGCACTCGATCAAGGCTACGACGCCATCATCGAGATGGACGCGGACGGTTCGCACCAGCCGGAGGAACTGCCCAGGCTGCTCGCGGCGCTCGAGGACGCCGACGTTGTGCTCGGCTCCCGATATGTACCAGGAGGCAAGGTAGCCAACTGGACGAGATCCCGGGAGATCCTGTCCCGCGGTGGCAACACCTACGCACGGCTAATGCTGCGTATCCCGGTGCACGACGCGACCGGTGGATACCGCGCCTATCGGGCCACGACGCTGCGGAAGGTAGGTCTCGACAACGTCGAATCGCAGGGATACTGCTTCCAGATCGACCTCACGCTGCGCGCCATCCAGGCCGGGCTCAAGGTGGTTGAGGTCCCGATCACGTTCGTCGAGCGAACGTGTGGTGCCAGCAAGATGAACAACGCCATCGTGCGTGAGGCATTTTGGCGCGTGACCCAGTGGGGAGTCACCGGCCGGTTGCGCAAGCATCGCCGCGGCTGACCGATGATGGAAGCATGGTATTTGCGGCGTTCCTCGCGGTGCTGGTCCTGGCCGCAGTCGAGATCTTCGTTATAGTCGCGATCGCCCACGTTATCGGCTGGGCGCTGACCGTTGCGTTGCTCATCGTGTCTACCGTGGCCGGCTTGTGGCTGGTGCGGGTGCAGGGCCGGGCGGGCCTGGGGAGCGTTGCGCGGCGCCGTGGCGAGCGGTGTCGTGCCCGACCGTGAACTCGGCGACGCGGCGCTGATCCTAGCCGGGGGAGCATCGATCGCAGTCCCCGGCTTGGTGACCGACGTGATCGGCATGCTGGCCGTGGCACCGTTCACCCGCCCGCTTGTGCGCCGTATTTTCGGCCTCATCTTGTTCCGCAGGGCCGCTGGCGTCGGGGTGAGGGTCGGTAGCCGCCTGACGCGGGCGAGGAGCTCGTCGGCGGGCCCGTCGCCACGTGGCCCATCCGGGCGGGATTCATCCGGAGCGCCGCGTACGGCGGGGGTGGCGCCAGGGTCCGCCAAGATCATCCGTGGCGAGGTCGTCGATGGCGGGCGGCAGCAAACGGTGGCACCGGCGCCGCGTGAATAACGCATCACGGGATCACACAGATACACCGAGACTAGACGGGTGCAGCGCGATCACACGGATGCAGCAGGACCAGACGTATCGAGCGGGACCACACCGATCAACGCAACCACACCGATAGAGCGGGACCCGATACAGCGGGACCACCCCGATACGGCGGGACCACCCCGATACGGCGGGACCACCCCGATACGGCGGGACCACCCCGATACGGCGGGACCACCCCGATACGGCGGGACCACCCGATCGGCGGACCACCCCGATACGGCGGGACCACCCCGATACGGCGGGACCACCCCGATACGGCGGGACCACCCCGATACGGCGGGACCAGCCCTGGATCCGCAGCCACGGCGGGCATGCCACGTCGCGATTACGTGCCGCCCGCGAAGCCGGCGCCGCGGTGCGCTATGCGCTCTTGAGCCGCTGCTGCTTGCCCGTTTGCGCGCCCTCCGCGCTTGACCGGCCGGCCCGCACGACGGCCAGCCGTTCCTCGAGCACTTCCTCAAGATCTTCGATGGACCGCCGCTCGAGCAGCATGTCCCAGTGTGTCCGCGGCGGCTTGGCCTTCTTTGGCGCGGGGAGCTCTCCGGTCACCGTGATCGCGGCGGCTCCGCATACCCGGCACTCCCAGGTCGCCGGGATCTCCGCCTCGGCCGCGAACGGCACAGAGAAGTGGTGGCCGTTCGGGCAGTCGAAGGAGATGTCCTGGCGCGGGGCCAGGTCGGTGTTGCGATCGTTCTCGTAGCTCGTTGCCCCGAGCCGGGTGCCGCGAAGTGCGCGTTCCGCCATAGGTAATTGCCTCCCGGGCACGTAACCGTCGATGCTGTCAACGCTGAGTTACCCGGACAAGATTCCCGCTCTGCCCACAATCCAACCGCCCAATACCACGGGCATCGCGTCGGGGCGCCCCGTTTGGCACTTCTTCGAGGGACAGCCAGTGCCAGCCGTCGCGTCACCCGTGCTCGGGGCGTGTCTCCGCAAAGCGCCACTGGGCCCGCTCGGTGAGCACCTCACGAAGCGCCACCGTGTCGTCGGTCATGATGCCGTCCACGTCGAGGTCGAGCAACTGGCGCATCAGCGCAGCCTCGTTGACCGTCCAGACGTGGATCTGCAGGCCCGCGCGGCGGAGCAGCCCGAGGAAGGCAGGCGTCGCGAGGCGCGCGGGAATCTGCGCGCAGCGGACGCCCGCGCGGGCGAGCCGGGCAGCCATCCCTCCTCTGGCCCAGGCGCCGGACCGCACCGCAGCCAGTCCGACCGGCGACAGGGTGGTACAAGTCTGGCGGTCCACGCAGCGCCTGAAGGCGTGCAGCCGGCGCGGCGAGAACGAGGTCACGCACACCCGGTCCCATGCCACCGTGCGCCTGAGCACGCGCACGAGCGGCTGGATCGCGGGCTCGTCCTTCACGTCGATGTTGAAGCGCGCCTGCGGCCAGGCCCCAAGCAAATCCTCGAGTAACGGGATCGGCTCGGTGCCGCCGATCCTCGCCGCGGCGACCGCACTGTACGGCATGACCGCGATCCGCCCGCAGCGGTCGGTGACCCGGTCGAGGGTGCGGTCGTGGAAGGCGATGAGCGCGCCATCCGCGGTGGCCTGTACGTCGGTCTCCAGGTAGCGGTAGCCGAGATCGACCGCACGTTCGAATGCGGCCCAGGAGTTCTCCGGCCCGTGCGCCGCCCCACCGCGATGCGCGAACGCTATCGGGCCCGGCTGGTCGAGGAACCTAGACAGCATGGATTCGAGTATGCCAATCACCCGGGTGGCCCGTAGCCATGATCAGCGCATATCTGGCGCGGCATCGCTGCGGCATCATCGACACACTCAGCCCTCATCATCGCCAGATGCACGTGGGCCCGCCGCGGCCGGGCCCGTCGCCGATGGGCCGATCGCGGGCAGGCCAGGCCTGCCGGGAAGGCCTGCCCCGGGAAGGCAAAACCCGGTCCATTCGCGGCGCCTTGCCTCGGCAAGTGCGACCGCCGCCGCGACCGCCACGTTCAGCGACCCGACGCGGCCGACCTGCGGAATGTACGCCACCGCGTCGGCCACGGCGAGCAGCGCGGGCGAACAGCCGTGGTCCTCGTTGCCGAGGGCCAGGCAGATATCGCCGTCAAGCGGGGCGTCGTGCAGCGGGACCGCGCCGGTCGCGAGCTCAATCACCACGACGCGGTATCCGGCGGCGGCGGCGGCCTTGGCGGCGGCCGCCGCCGACGGCTCCTCCTCGAAACTAACCAGGCGCTCAGTGCCAAGGCTCGTCTTGCGCGCGGCTGGGTGCGACGGCGCAGCGGAGTTGCCTGCCAGCCATATCTGCTCGACGCCGAATGCGGCGGCCGAGCGGATAACCGAGCCCACGTTGAACGGCTGGGTGACCGAGTCAAGCAGCAGCGCGAGCCTGGCGGTGGTGTTACGCCGCCATTGCCTGTTCAGCCTCTTGACGTCGGTGGGGCGCAGTTGTCTGGGCTGAGCGTTACGGGCCCCGTTAACCGGTGCGCGCTCGCCGCCAGGCTCCGGTGCGGCGGCGGCCGGCGGCTCGTCCCGGCTCACCGCAGCCGTCCCGGCCCAATCATCGGGTCACCTCATCCGGATCGCCGCAGGTGCGCAGCCGTTCGGGATCAGCTATCCGTAGCACACGGTAGCCGGTTCGTGACGTGACGCGGGTGGCGTCCCATCCGGTCCCGGCCAGCCAGCGCTGCAGCGAGTCCGCGCCCAGGTGCCGCTGCGCCACGAGGTACGCCGCCCCGTCGGGCGCGAGCCTGGCGAGCCAGCGGGCGAGCAGGCTGTGCAATGCGGCCTTGCCGATCCGGACCGGCGGGTTCGACCAGATCGCGGCGAACGACACACCGGCGGGTACCTCGCCGGTAGTGACGGCACGGACATTCGGCAGCCCGGCCCGCTGGGCATTGCGCTCGCAGAGTTCGAGCGCACGCTCGTTCACGTCGACCGCCCACACCGTCGCGGCGGGCGAACGGGCCGCCATGGCGAGCGCGATGGGGCCGTAGCCGCAGCCCAGGTCGAGCAGATCACCCGCGAGCGGGGGTGCGGGCGCGGCCTCGAGCAGCACCCGGGTACCTGTGTCCAGGTGACCGGGCGAGAACATCCCGCTGTCGGTCTCCAGCCGCAGATGCAGGCCGGGCAGCACGACGTGCACCGTCCGCGGGCGGTGCACAGCAGCGGGCTGCTCGGTGAAATAATGCTCTGGCACGCGGGGATCAGGCTTCCTGGGCCAACCCGGTCGCTTCGGTGGGCGCGGGGATCTTGGTTTCCGCTGCGCCTTCCGCCCGCAGAGCCGGGTTGATGAAGCGCCTGGTAACCCAGTGCTCGACCACGAAGGTCATCACCGGGATGGTGCCCGCGAGCAGCACGATCACCGTCTGGCCGAGGGTCAGCCTGAGCCTGCGGGCCAGCATGTAGGCCGTCACCAGATATACCAGGTACAAGATGCCGTGGGTGGTACCCACGTAGTTGGCGATCGCGTCGTTGTGTGCGAACACCTGCAGCGGTATCCCCACGAAGACGATCACGATGAGCAGCACGCCCACGATGTAGGCCATGACGCGGTAGCGGGTCACGGCTGCGTTCACGATCACACCTCCAGGTGCGGGGGATTGCCGGGCGCGGGCTGCTTCGCGGCCTGGGCAACCCTGGCCGACCGGGTGGCCCAGCCAGTGGCCTGACGGCGCGATGCGCGGCCGGCCAGCCGGCCAGCGGTCCGGCTCGCCTCCGCGTTCAGCCGGTCCAGATAAGCGTTGTATGCGGCCAGTTCCTCATCCTCGTGGTCGTCCACGACGTCCTGCCCGGCGCGCTGCGTGCTCTGGTCAGCGCTGTGTGCGCGCTGCCCGGCGGTGCGGCCGGGCCGAAGGCCGTCAGGCAAGGCCACGGGCTCAGCAGGCGCGGCGGAATCGGCACGCCGACCGTCGCGGGCCTGCGCTTCGTGTAGCTCGTCCCGCATGGCCTTGATCCAGAAGACCACGACGAACCCGGCGAACAGCGGCCATTCGAACGTGTAGCCCCAGCTCAGCGCGTTGCCACCCTCGGCGCGGGTCAGCTGCCACCAGCCGAGCGCCAGGAAACCGGCCACGATCGCGACCATTGCCGTGTGCAGGCCCAGCCAGCGGAGGGACAGGAAGCGGCGCATGCCCATGAGCTTAGCGTCTGCAGCGCGCTTGGCTGTGCCTCGGCCCGGCTGCCGGAGGCCGGAGACAAAGAGACTTGACAGTAACTATCAAATCAGAGTTACAGTCTCTTAGCAGCTACTACTGACTGTTCGGGCTTGGATCCATCGCCTGTGCCTACTCACAATAGGCAGGGGCCCTGATCGCCGCGCGGGCGTTGCTCGGGCCCGGCGCGGCCGCGGTGCTGCCCCTGTCCCTGTCCATGCTGCCGGTCATGTTCACCGCGCGGGAGCGGCCGAAGGCGATGGCGGCGGTGGTCGGCGTGACCTTCGTCAGTTTCCCAATCGGCCCGATCCTCGGCGGCTGGCTGCTCGACAACTTCTGGTGTGGCTCGCCAGCTTTACCTGGGGGTCGATCCTCGCCACCCTGGTCTCGTTCGCCCTGTTCGGGATCCTGCTCGCGACGCAGTATTTCCAGGAGGTCCGCGGCCTCGACGCTTTCGGCGCGGGAGTGCGGCTGCTTCCCATGATCGGCGGCATGATGGTGGGCATGATCGCGGATACCCGGCTGCGGACCGGCCGGATCAACAGCAAGGCCCTGGTCGTGCCCGGGTTCGTGCTGATGGCCGCCGCACTGGTGGCCGCCGCACTGGCGGCCGGGGCATTCACCACCGTGCACAGCGGCACCGGTTTCGCGGCCGGCTGGTTTGCTGCGGTCGGCCTCGGCCTCGGTCTCGGGATCGCGATGCCGACGGCGATGAACGCAGCGCTCGGCGCGCTGTCCGCGGAGCGGAGCGGCGTCGGCTCCGCGGTGATCACGGCGATGCGCCAGGTCGGCGCCACCATCGGGGTGGCGATTCTAGGCACCGTGCTCAGCTCGGCCTACCGCAGCCACCTCAACCTGGCTGGCTTGGGGCCGCAGGCGGCCGACGCGGTGCGCAAGAGCATCGCGGGCGGGCTCGCGGTGGCGAGGCACGCCGGTTCCGCGGCGCTCGCGGACACCGTACGCACCCCTTTGTGCATGCCATGGATGTCATGCTGTGGGAATGCGGCGGCATTGCCCTCGCTGCCGCAGTGCTCGCGTTGGCGTTCCTGCCGCCGCAGGTGCCAGCCACGGAGGCAGGAGCACAAGAGGTGAGGACAGCAGATGAGATCGGCGTCTGAAAAGGACCCGCCGCAACCGGCACCGGACACGGCAAGGGCACCGGACACGGCAAGGGCACCGGACACGGCAAGGGCACCGGACGCGCCGGGGGATCCGCGTGCCACAGCGCTTGGCCAGACCGCGCCCCGGCCCGGGCCCCGGCCCGGGCTCCGCGAGCGCAAGAAGGCCAGGACGCGCGTTGCTATCAGGCAGCACGCGCTCCGGCTGATCCGCGAGCAGGGCTACACGGAAACGACCATCGACCAGATCGCCGATGCGGCCGAGGTGTCGCCGAGTACGTTCTTCCGCTATTTCCCGACCAAGGAGGACGTCGTGCTGCAGGACGACGTCGACCTGCTCGCGTTCGAGGCGTTCGAGGCGCAGCCGCCCGAGCTCAGCCCCATCGCCGCGCTGCGCGCCGCGCTGCGTACCGCGTTCGCGAGCCTGCCGGCAGCAGAGATGGCGCAGTTGCGTGAGACCGCGGCGCTGAGCCTGTCCGTGCCGGAACTTCGTGCGCGGGCGCTCGATGAGTACGCCGGGGCGGTTCAGGGGCTCGGCGAGGCGATCGCGAAACGAACTGGGCGCGACCCGGACGAGTTCGTTGTCCGCAACTTCGCTGGCGCGCTCGTCGGCGTGATGATGTCCGCCTCCCTGGCGATCGCGGCGGACCCAGCGGCGGACTTCGCGGGGATCGCCGACGCGGCGCTCGCGCACCTTGAGGCCGGCCTGCCCATGTGACAAGCGGCGCCCAGCGCGGCCTCGCCAAGGCCGCCGGCGGCCTGCCATGCGACAAGCGGTGCCCAGCGGCCTCGCCGCGGCCGTCGGCGGCGGCCGCATCAGCCAGAGCGGCAGAACGCCCGGGCAGGAGCAACATCCGGAAGGGCCTCGCCTTCGCCGCCGTCCACCCACCCGGGGCCGATCAGCGGGGGACCGGGGCCGATCAGCGGGGGACCGAATGGCCGAGCGCCTGGGTGAGCATGTGGCCGAGCACGGGATCGAGTACCCGCAGACCGGCCGTGACGGCAGCGGCCGCCACCAGCACCGCGATGAACGGAGCGCGCCTGGCCAGCGCGGCGGCCGCGACTGCGAGCCCGGCGAGCCGCGGGCCGTCGAACGTGAGCGACCGGCCGGTCGCGGTCGCCTGTACCGCGCACAACGCAGCGAGCAAGGCGATGGGCAGCAGTTCGGCGCATCGCCGCATCCGCGGATGGTCGAGCAGCCGCCGTGGCACGGTGAGACCGGCGAGCTTCAGTGCGTAGCAGCCGGCCGACGTGCACAGGACCGCCAGCCAGAGCGTCATCGCCGCGCTCCCGCAAGCACGGCGAGCGCCGCGAGCATCACAGGGATCCCGGGAGGAAGAAACGGCGTGCCCGCGACGGCGACGGCAGCACCGGCGGCCGCTACCCGGCGCTCGGCACGCCCTGCCGAGAGCCTGGGCCACAGCAGCGCGAGGAAGGCCGCGGGCCCGATCACGTCCACACCGAACTCGGCCGGGCTGCCGAGGCGGCCTGCGCCCAGCGCTCCGGCCAGCGTCGACACGTTCCACACGGTGTAAAGAGCGCCGAACGTCGCGGCGAAACCGGCCCGCGCCGCGGCGGGGGAAGACTGGGCGAGAGCCATCGCGGTGGTCTCGTCGATGACCGCGTGCGCGGTAAGGAGCCGCCGCCCGCCGCGGACCCGGAGCACGTCGGCCAGCCTGAGGCCGTAAAGCGCATTGCGGCTGCCAAGGAGCAGCGCACCGAAGGTACCCGCGATCAGGCTGCCACCGCCTGCGACGGCCGCCGCGAACGCGTACTGCGATGCCCCGGTGAATGCGAGCAGGCTCAGCACGCATGCCTGAGGCACGCTGAGCCCGGCGGTGACCGCGGCGGCGCCGAAGGCGATCCCTGAGAAGCCGACCGCCAGCCCCAGGCTCATGCCGTCCCTGCGGGCGCTGTCGCGCGATCGGGCATCCGGCACGTCCGCCGCGTGCTGCGACCTGCCGCGGCGACTTAACAACATGGGCCGAGGCTAGGCGGCCCCCCGCGTCCGGTCTTGAAGGTTATTGCGGCCACGCTGGTAGGCGCCGGGCGGCACCCCGACGATCCGCTTGAAGTGCCGCGTCAGATGAGCCTGGTCGGCGAAACCCACCCGTGCCGCCACGTCCGCGGGCGGCACCCCCTCGCCGAGGAGGGTGCAGGCGAGACGCACCCTGCGCTGGTTCAGGTAGGCATGCGGGGGCAGCCCCGTCTCGGCTCGGAACGCACGGAGCAGCGAGTACGGGTTCGCGCCGACCGCCGCCGCGAGCACCGCCAGCCTTGGCGGATCGGTGAGCCGCTCTTCCAGGATTTCCCTTGCGGCCGCCGCGGCGCGAAGCGCCGGCCGCCGCGGCAGCCGTTCGGGATAATGGAACGTCCACCGCCGCCCTTCCGGACCTCGCGCCGCTGCCGCGTGCCGTAGCACAAGCGCCGCGACCGCATGGTGCAGGAGGCTCGAGGCGGCCAGCTGGTCACTGTTCTCCGCCGCCCGGTGCGCCGCGGCCAGGGCGCGCCTGCAGACGGGGTCGCTGATCACAGTTTCCGGGAAGAACGGCGCGCCCCGGCCGCCGGCCAGCTCCGCGGCTGCGCCCGCGACGACCTCGGCGGCAGGGTAGAGCACCCGGTACGCCCAGCCGCCGGGTATTCCCGCGTAACCCGTGTGCACGGTATCGGGATTCACCAGGATGATCTCGCCGGGCCCTGCGCGCATCGTCGTGCCCTGATGATCGAATTCCTCTACCCCGCGGTCGATCAGGGCGATCACATAGGTCTCGTGCGCGTGCC
The DNA here is from genome assembly GCA_963826515.1 of uncultured Actinomycetota bacterium. Classification (GTDB taxonomy): domain Bacteria; phylum Actinomycetota; class Actinomycetes; order Streptosporangiales; family Streptosporangiaceae; genus DATFVJ01. Next base: position 687,816 of record CAWGXI010000012.1, on the reverse strand, counting down.
TGCTGTAGCGCTGCCGCACAAAGCGGGCCCGCAGCAGGTCCACGCCGGGCAAGCCCGGGTGCTGCCAGTACCTTGCCACGTCCTGGCTCATGCTGCCGATGCTACGAGCCGCTGGGCGCCGATGGATACGCGCGGGCCGCCGGCCGGCTCCACCGGCCGTCCAGCACGGCGGTGATCGCCGTAGCCAGCCGGCTCGGCAACCCGCGGCGAGTCGCTCGTCGGGCTCGGCCAGCGCGGGCGTGGAGATCAGTGTGGAGCGCGAGTGGCAGTGGAATGGCAGTTTCCGGTCACAGTGATCTCCACGCCAGTGCGGAATTGAGAGGTGCTTAACGGCTTCGCGGCACAGTCGATCAGATCCGGGCGCGTCAGCGAATTTCCCTGAACCAATTACTACGCTCCGGGACCAGGCCTGGTAGCCCAGTCAATGCGGCAGCGGGCCGCCCGCGAGCGCCACAATCATGCCCGCCGCCGCGGCAAACAGCAGTGTCGCCACGATGCCACGGCGCAGTAGCAGCAGTGCCGCGGCGGCGCAGGCAAGGACCGCGTACTGCCATGCCTGCGTGAGCGCGAGCGCGAGCGGAATCGCGGAGCCGAAAATCGCGCCGATCGCCGCTGGCCCCGCGCCGCCTAGGAACGCTCGGACCCGGTCGTCGGTGCGTAGCCGGTCGAAATGGCGCCCGCCGATCAGGACGAACGCGAACGAAGGCGCGAATGCGACCGCGGCGGCGAGTAGTCCGCCGCCGATCCCGGCTGCCGCGTAGCCGACCGCGGCGACCGTCTGCACGACCGGGCCAGGCGTGATCTGGCCAAGCGCGACCGCGTTGAGGAACTGGCCGCCGGTCATCCAGTGGTAGTGGGCGACGGCGTCCGCTTGCATCAGGGGGACAATCACGAAACCGCCGCCATAGGAGAGCGCGCCGACCTTGAAGGCGACCCAGGCGACAGAAATCAGCACCCCGCCGCCGATACCGGCCGCCGCGAGCACGGCGGCAGGCGCCACCGCGATCGCGCGGGTGCCCGTGCCTGGGCTGGTGCCCGTGCCTGGGCCGTGTGCTCCCTTCTCGCCTGGGCCGCGGCGCCGCACAAGGCCCACGACAAGTTCCGCCAGGCCGCACCCGAGCAGCACGAGGACCAGCCAGGGGCCGACAGTCGCGGCCGCAGCCGCGCCTGCGGCGAGATACGCGGGCCAGCGGAACCGGCTGATGCGCTGCGCCCGCCGCCAGCTTGCGGGCACCAGACCGGCACCGGCCTGTACTGCGACCGCGGCAACCGCCGCTCCCGCGCCCGCACCAGCTCCTCTCACCCAGGCCGGCGGAGAACTGGCGAGGAACAGGGCCGCGAGGGCCAGCATCAGGATCAGGCCGGGCACGATGAACGCGGCACCACCCACCACTGCCGCGAGCCACCCACGGACCCGCCAGGCACAGAAGATCGCGAGCTGGGTGGAGGCGGGACCTGGTAGCAAGTTGCAGGCGGCGACCGCTTCCTCGAATTCACTGGCGTTCAGCCAGCGCCGTCGCTCGACGCACAGGTCGCGAAGCAGCGCGATGTGCGTTGGCGGGCCACCGAACCCGAGGCAGCCGATCCTGCCCCACTCCCGCAGCACGGCCGGCAGGCTCGGACCGCCGCGCCCGGAGCCGCCCTGCGCGGGAGTCGCGTTTGTCATCGGGAACCCGGCGCCCGGCTTACGCCGCGGCCAGCTCAGCGAACGTGGCCGGGCCGGTGGACGGGTCATGGCAGGCGATCGATGCACGGCACGCGATCCGTGCACGGCACGCGATCCGGTCACGGCGGGCGATCCGGTCACGGCGGGCGATCCGGTCACCGCAGGCGATCCGGTCACGACGGGCGGATGGCGCTCCCGGATGCTTAGGCATGTTCGGCTCAAATCCTGGGCTCAGGGCTGGTGCCCGATGAGGTGAATCAGGAACCCGATGCGAGTCCGCAGGTCGGCCGCTACGCGCTGGAAGGCGGCGTACCTGTCAGCACCGTCAATGCTTTCCCTGGCCGGATCGGCGATGCTCCAGTGGATCAGATCGGGATGGCCGGGGAAGTCCGCGCAAATCTCCCGCACGCGATCGCAGAGCGTGATCACGTACTGGAAGCGCTGGCCGGTGAACTCGCCCAGGTGCTTCGCTGCGCGGCCGCTGAGATCGATCCCGTGCTCGCGCATCACCCGGACGGCGTCTTGGTCCAGGCTCTTGGGGTGGCTGCCCGCGCTGCGTGCCTCGACCGCGCCGTCGGCGAGGTGGTCAAGCAGCGCTTCCGCGATCTGCGAGCGTGCGCTGTTACCGGTGCACAGGAACAGCACGCGGGGCCGTTTATCAGCTGCCTGCGGCCCTGCGGCCGGCGCTGGCGGGGCCAGTCGCAGGCCCGGATGCAGCGCCGCACCGGTCGCGGCGAGCAGGTCACCGCAGCGAGTCAGGTCTACGCTGTAGTAGGCGTTCCTCCGGTCCGCCGAGCTTCGCCGCATCGAGACGAGCAGGCCGGCCCGCAGGCGGCCAAGATGGTAGGAGACCAGGCTTTGCGGCTGGCCGAGCACCGCGGTGAGTTCGTGCACCTGGCGGTCGCTTCTGGCGAGTTCGCCAAGCAGCGCCCAGCGCAGCGGATGACCCGCGAGCTTAACGAACACCGGCGGCGGAACATGGCGGGGGAGCGCTCGGGCCACAGCCGGACGCTACATCAACCCGGCTTAATCGATCAAATCATTTTGATTGATTTGACCGGCCTGCGTGAGCCGGTCAGGACCTGAGTCGCTGCGGTACGGCATCCCGGCCGGGTGGCGCGCGCTCGGGGCGGCACCGTCACCTATGCCGCGGTTCGTGCTGTCCCCAGCGCCGCGGTTCGCGCCCTCGCAGGCGGCGGCATCGCCACCCTCGCCCTCGCCCTCGCTGTCGAGGACATCGAACTCATCCGCCAGCCTGTGCCGGTGGGTAAGCACGATCACGATGATCCAGCCACCGATGAGGATGAGCCAGAAGTTGATCAGCCGGTAGGTGAGAACCGCGGTCAGCGCCTGCGCGGCCGAAAGCCCGACCGCCGCGAGCGCCGCGGTGAGAGTGACCTCGACGATGCCAAATCCACCCGGCGTGACGCCCGTGCTGCCAACCGCGGCCCCAGCACCGTAGGCAAGGACGAGGCCATGCCACGGTACCCGCGCCCCGGTAGCAAGGATCGCGCAGGCCAGGCACCCGCAATCCGCGACCCAGTTGATGACCGCGAGGGCGAACACCTCGGCGTAACGCGGCCACGGGAGTTTGATGCTGGCTACGCGGTCGAGAAACTGCTCCACGCTGTCGGAGTCGAGTCGTGGCCGGTGAAAGATCCGCTGTGAGACGCGGACCAGCCGGGCGATGACCTCACGCAGGAGGGCCCGCACCCGCTGGAAGCGCAAGGCAAGCAATACGGCAAGGGCAGGCACTACGAACAGGACGGCGAGGGAGAAACTTGCCGCTCTGGTCGCCGACGCGCCGCCCGCAAGCGCGCCGACGACGAGGACGAGCGCGAGCGCGGACGTTGACAGGACCGCCGACACGGCAAGCGCCCAGCCCGTGACCGCAGAACCAACCCCGTGCCGCCTGAACTGCTGGTAGGTGAACACCGCCGCAAGCTGCGTGCCCGCGAACGGCAGCGACATCGACAGGGCATTGCCCGCATACGTGACTGCCATGACAGAGCCGAATGTCGCCGGATGGCCTTCGGCGCGTAGCAAGCGCCTGCGACTGAGCCCGAATGCGGTGAGGGAGATCGCCTCTGACGCGATCGCGGCAACGAACCACACCCAGTCGAGGTGCCCGATGGAGCTCACCGACCGCCCAAGCGTCTGGCGGCTGATGATGACGATGGTGGCCAGGATCGCGGCAGCCAGCGCGATCAGCACGATCCGGCGCCAGCGCGACCGCGCGTCTTGCCGCTCCTGTTGGCTGCTCGGCACCGCTGCCGTCCTCCATCCCGCGGACGCACCTATCCGTCGTTACGGACGAATGCCCTTATCGTGCCGTCTTAGGCATAACCAGGCTCAGCTCTCATCCAGTCCCATCCCGGCTTACGAGACCCCAGCTGCGGCATCAGGCTGCCAGCCAGACCCGCCGCACCCCAGGTTAGGTTAGGCGGTTGCGCCGGGAGCGATAGCCCCGCGCGCGGATGACGTACCAGGAATATGGTCATGGTGCGCCGGGGTCCGGCGAGGGAATTCAACGGAAGAATGAAGGCAAGGATGAAGGATGAAGGATGAAGGATGAAAGCAAGGAAGCCGCAGGCTTAAGCTTCTTCGCGGGAAAGAAGAAGCGATGTTCGCGGGTGGTGCGACTAGGGCGGCCGTAGCAGCCCCGGGCGGTTGCGCTGCGGCGCTGATGCTGAGTGGCCGTTACGTGGACGTGGGCGCGCTACAGCACCACACCACCAGCTACTCCGTTTCCGGGCCGGTCCAGATCCTGCTAGTACAGGCGCACGCTGGCAATGTGGACGTCACAGGTGATCACTCCAGCCATGTGTCTGTCACCGAGCAGATCAGCTACCGGCATACCGCGCCGCAGACGACCCACCGGCTGAGCGGAGGCACGCTCACCCTCGACAGCAACTGCCCAGCCGGCGAGACCTGCGGCGTCGCCTACAACGTACGAGTACCGAGCGGCATGACGGTCAAGGTCAGCGGACGCTGGTGAGATCCGCCTCTCCCCGCTCACCGGGCGGGTGGTCGCACATACCAACCCCGGCGATATCGACCTCACCGCCCTGGCAGGGCCGGTCGAAATCACCGATCACGCGGGCTCGACACTTGGCAAGGACATGTCGGCGTCACGCGCCACCCTAAGTTCCAGCGTGGGCAGCATTGACGTTACGTTTTCCGCCGCTCCGGACTTGATCAGCGCGGTCACCACCGTCGGCTCGGTGAGCCTGCATGTCCCTGGTGATGTGCGGTACGCGGTGAATGCCCATACGACGATCGGCAGTGTCAAGATCACGGTCCCTGAGGACAAAGCCTCGGCTCGCAGCATCGTGGCGCACACCGGAACGGTTCCATCACAATCCAGCCGGGCTGAGGGCTGACAGGTGCAGGCCCGGTCGGCTACCGGGGGAGGCAATCTCCAAGCGCGCGGGCCGGGGTGACGCGCCTCATCCTCAGACGCGTACCGTCGGGCTTGGCCTATCACCACGGCAAGACTCGCGACAGCAGCGCCAAGCACACCACAGGAGAGCCGATGGGCTTTGTGTCACCAGGTTTTCACGGCCGGCCACGCGGCACCGGCGTAAAGCTGCCACCTGGGCAGTATCTGACCAAGGACTTCCCGGTGCTGTCTGCCGGACCGACGCCGCGGGTCTCGCCCGAGAGCTGGGAGTTCGTCATTACCACCGAGGCAGGCCAGGCTCATCGCTGGTCATGGCGCGACCTGCTAGCACTGCCGAGCCAGACACCGGACGTGGACCTGCACTGCGTCACGAAGTGGTCGAAGCTCGGCACCAGCTGGCAGGGGGTGTCCCTTGACGTGCTGCTCGGCGAGGTGGAGACGGCCGCGGACTTGGCGCTCGCGCACTCTTACGGCGGATATACCACCAACCTGCCGCTTGAGGACTTGCTCGATGGCCAGGCCTGGATCGCATACAGGTATGACGGCGACAGTCTGGCGCCCGAACACGGCGGACCGGCCCGGCTGCTTGTGCCGCACCTGTACCTGTGGAAGTCCGCCAAGTGGATACGCGGGATCCAGCTGCTGACCGAGGACGAGCCAGGGTTCTGGGAGAGCGCCGGATATCACAACTACGGTGACCCATGGCGCGAGCAGCGGTACCAGGGCGACTAGCCGCCCACCGGCTTGGCTGGCAGGTCGCGAGGCTCGCTGGATACCGGGACGAGACTGCCGACGCACGAACCCTGGTCTTCGATCTGCCCGGCTGGCCTGGACACCTGGCAGGGCAGCACGTGGATGTGCGGCTCACTGCGGCCGATGGTTACAGCACGCAGCGCAGCTACTCGCTGGCTGCGCCCGCCGACGGCGACACGATCGAGCTGACCGTGCAGCGGGTGCCGGACGGCGAGGTTTCGCCTTATCTCACCGAGGTCCTCGCCCCCGGCGATCCAGTGGAGATCCGCGGCCCGGTCGGCGGCTGGTTCGTGTGGCGGCCAGCCGACATCGCGCCCGTGCTGCTGATCGCCGGTGGCTCAGGCATCGTGCCACTGATGGCCATGATCCGGGCTCGGCGGTCGGCGCAAAGCAGCATCCCGTTCCGGCTGGTCTGCTCCGTCCGTTCACCCGCGCAGCAGTACTACGCGGGTGAGCTAGCCACCCCGCCACCCGGCGACGCCGGCGTCGAGGTGACCTACATCTACAGCCGCCGCGTCCCGGTCGGCTGGCCCCGCCCGCCCAGCCGGCTGACGGCAGCCGACCTCAGCGAGGCGGGCTGGCTCGCCGGGTCCGGACCGGCCTGCTTTGCCTGCGGCCCAACCGGCTTTGTCGAGGCGGCGGCCGACATGCTGGTCGAACTCGGTCACGACCCCCGCCGGATCAAGACTGAGCGATTTGGCCCAAGTGGAGGCTGATATGACGGAGCAGTACCTGGACGGCAACGCGCTCGCTGGCCCATTGAGTGAGATCTTCGCCGTCGATATCACCGCAGCATTGGGACGCTGCGCGAACTGCGGTCGCACCGGCCCGGTCGCCGCGCTGCGCCTGTACGTCCGCGCCCCTGGCCTGGTGGCCCGGTGTCCGGGCTGCGATGCGGTAATGATGCGCCTCGTCCGCGTCCCGGTGAGGAAGGGCACGTCTAGCGGCGACACGGATCGCGGTGGCACAGATCGCGGTGGCACAGATCGCGGTGGCACAGATCGCGGTGGCACAGATCGCGGTGGCACAGATCGCGGTGGCACAGATCGCGGTGGCACAGATCGCGGTGGCACAGATCGCGGTGGCACGGAAGATGGGTGGCAGGATGGCGGTGGCACGGATGGCGGTGGCACGGAGACCGCCTGGCTGGACCTGCGCGGCGTGGCCTGCCTGCAGATCCCGATTCCGCCCACGTGACTGAGTCTTCCGCCGCGCCAGCAGGCGTGGGGTCTCGTCGGCGTCCCAGCGGATCAGTCCCAGCGGATCAGTCCCAGCGGATCAGTCCCAGCGGGCAGCGCGGCATTGCCAGGCGGATGTCGTCGCCCAGGTGATGATCGATGTTCCGCAAGGGCTCAGATCAGATCTAGCGCCCAACGGGCCATCGATCATGATCTGAGTGATAACGCGGCCCGGGCACCGTTTCGATTTCATGATCGGTACCACGATCATGAAATCTCTCCGTTATACACACGTCCACCGAAAATGTCCCAGCCGTCCCGTTCTGATGAATACCCGCTGATGACCCGCAAGCTCGCTTTCTGAGTATCAGCTGATTGATCCGCAACCCCGCTGATTCGCGCAGGCCGCGCTTGATGTCCGCGCGGACCTGCACCGGGCACGGCCAGCACACCTGGCCCCTGATGACCGATAAGGAACATTATGTTAAGTAACGGTGTGAGGCGGTAAACGCGGCTCCAGCGGCCCCGAAGGCTTGCGGCGGTAAACGCGGCTGGCGGCCCCGAAGGCTTGCGGCGGTAAACGCGGCTCCAACTCACCGCCTATGCCCCAGACCCACGGGTCCCGGCCGCGTTCATGATCCCTGATTGCGTTAACTTGCCTGCGCTATTTACAGGCAAGTTAACACGATTTCGGATCATGGTCCGGCTTTCGCCTGAGCCCGAATAGCTTCGTGAGGCTGGCGGCCCCGCAGGCCCCAGCGATCCCATGCGTCCCGGCGGCGCATCAGCTCGAGTGCACGCGCGGCTCACGACAGCTGGCCAACAAGGGCGGCTGCCAAGAACGGGCGAATTTGGGCACAGCGGCCGGGTGTCGAGATGTGGCCGCCCGGCCTGCAGCACGGTGCGTGTCCGGTAACCTAGCTGGCGTGCCGCGTTATGAGTACCGATGCCGCACCTGCGGTGACACGTTCGAGCGCAGCCGCCCGATGAGTGAGGCGGCCGCGCCAGCGCCGTGCCCGCAGGGTCACGACGACACGGTGAAGCTGCTTTCTGCGGTGTCCGTCGGTGGCACCGCATCGCCGTCAGCGGGCAGGCCGGCGACCGGCGGCCGTGGCGGCGGATGCTGCGGCGGTGCCTGCGGCTGCGGCTGACCCGCGATGACACCCTGGCCTAGAGGTAGGGGGCTACTGCGCCGTGCAGGGTTCGCGGCCAGCGTCGTCGCGGCGGTGACCGTTCCCGTCGTCATTTCTGCGCCAGCGGCGCTAGCCGCGACGGCTCCGGCTGCCGCACGGGCGCAGGAGCGTGCGGGCCCTGGCAAGGAAAACGCCCAGGCCCCGCCCGTTGTCCTCGTCGGCGTTGCCGGCCTGCGCTGGACCGACGTGTCGCCAGCAGCGACGCCGAGCCTGTGGCGGCTGGCCAGCCAGGGCTCGCCAGGCACCCTGGTCACACGCGCGGTGCTCCCGCGCACCTGTCCGGTGGATGACTGGCTCACGCTGAACGCCGGCGCCAGGGCCATGTCACGGCACGCCAACAAGGGCGCCTGCCCGCCGATACCGGCGCCCGCTGCGCTGCCCACCATCGCCTCCTACAACAAGCACTTCCACTACAACCCGCACTGGGGGCTGCTCGCCGCCGCGGCAGGACCAGGCGGATGCGTCACCGCGGCGGGGCCTGGCGCCGCACTCGCGCTGGCAACCGCCGGGGGTGCGGCACCGCCGCAGGTGCCGGTGCCACGCGTCAGCCGTTCGGTATCTGGGGGGTGCCCGCTGACGGTGGCGGATCTCGGCGCGCTACCCGCGGGCTCAGGCCGGGCCGCAACTGTGCGCGCCGATGACGCCGAACTTGGCCAGATCGCAGCCGCGATGCCCGCGACCGGGCTGCTCGTGGTGGCCGGGCTCGCCGGCGGCGGCACGCCCCACCTTCAGGTGGTCGTGGTCAGCGGCCCCGGCTACCGGCCCGGTCCGCTCAGCCGCGGCGTGCTTTCCACCGCATCCACCCGCCAGCCTGGCCTGGTTCAGGTCACCGACCTGACCGCGGCCATCCTGACCTGGCGTCACGTGGCGCTGCCCGCCGACCTGGTCGGCTCGCCGCTGACCGCGGCGGGCCGTGGCGGCCTGGCCGGCGCGGTGCGCGGCCTGATCGGCCAGGACACCGCGGCCCAGGTGTACGCCGGCTCGTCCGGCTGGTTCTTCGCCGCCTACGGGGTCGGCGACGCCGTTGTTCTCGCCACGATCCTGCTGCTGTGCTGGGGAACCGCACGCAGGAAGCGCCGACGCGCCTGGTCAAGGGTCGCGGGTACGTTGGCGGGTGCTGTGGTGCCCGGGTCATTCCTTGCCAGCGCGGTGCCGTGGTGGCTGCTCCCGCACCCGGCCGTTCTGCTCTACGCGATGGCCGCCGCCTGGACGGCCTTGATCGGGGTGGTGGCGTTGGCCGGGCCATGGCGCCGTGACCCCTTCGGGCCGCCAGGAGTGGTGGCCACGATCACGGTCCTGGTCATCGGGCTCGACGTGATGACCGGATCACGGCTGCAGATCGGCACGCCTTTCGGGCTTTCCACGCTCGAGGCGGGCCGCTTCTACGGCGTAGGCAACAACGCGCTCGGGCCGTACGCGGCCGCGGGCATGCTCGCCGCTGCCTGGCTGGCCGGGGTCGCCGGACGGCGTAGTTTCCGCTGGCAGCATGGCCCCGCCGCCGGCTCTGTCACCGGTCCAGATCGCGGTGGCGGCGCCGGCACCGGTGTCAGCACCGGCACCGGCGACGCCCGGCCGCAGGCACGCAGGGACGCGACCCTCGCGGTGACCGCGGTCGCCGCGTTCGCGGTGATCGCGTCAGGCTGGCCGGGGTTCGGCAGCAAGTTCGGCGGCACGGTGGCCATGGTTCCCGGGTTCATCCTGCTCGGCTTGCGCACCGCGGGCGTGCGCGTCAATGCCCGCCGCGGCGTGGCCATCGCGCTCAGCGGGGTCGCCGCGGTTGTGCTGATCGCGCTCTTCAGCTACTTCGTGCCGATCACCGGGCACTCCCACATCAGCGCGTTCGTCGGCGATGTGCTGCACGGCGGCGCGGGCGGCGTCCTGCAACGCAAGATCAGCTCGAACGTCGGCTCCCTCACGATCACCCAGTACAGCCCGCTGGTGCCCCTTGTCGTCATCGCGCTCGGCCTGCTGCTGCTGCGACCACGGTGGTTCGGTGCCTGGTGGCTGCCGGGCACCTGGCAGCGAGAGCCGCTGCTGCGCCCCACAATGGCCGCGATGTGGGTGGTCGCGGTCCTCGGCTGGCTCGCCGACGACTCCGGCGTGACCGTGGCGGCAGCGGCGCTGCCGTTCGCGCTGCCGCTAGCGATCGCCATTCATGCCGCCATTCCCTGCCCGCCGCGCCGCGAGGCCGCGCCGCGGCCAGCAGACGCGCCGCGGCCTGCAGACGCGCCGCGGGGCAGCGGGGCTGCCCAAGACGCGTCAGGGGCCCGGGCGGCCGCGCAGCCGCGCAGCCGTTCTGCGCCCCGGCCCAGCCACTGACGTTCTGTATCTCGCGCCGCGGCTGTTCTGTATCTCGCGCCGCGCAGCCGTTGTGTGGCCCGCCGCCGCGCAGCCGTTCTGGACCCCGGCCCAGTCACATTGCGGGCGCGCGCTGATTCTCGTTCACGGTGGCGGATACATTGCGGCGAGGGCATGGCGGCACCGGCCAGTACAGGCGCCCTGGAGGTTCGCGCGAGTGAGCCTCCCACGAGGAGGCAAGGTCGAAGTCGCCCGGCCTGGCGAACGTGTCTGCGAGCATCTCGAGGGCCCGGATGCGTGCAACCCGGTAGGACCGGATCTCACGTCCGTCCGCGCTCGCTATCAGGTACCACGAGCCGGCGTTGAGCACGAGGCCGAGCGGTTCGAGCGTGCGGGTCACTTCACGCGGGCCCCAGCGCTCGTACCTCATTACCGCCCTTCTGGACGTAGCACGCTGGCCTCGATGCGAAAATGGCCGGGGCGGGTGCGCAAGATCGTTGTGATGCCCAGGCGCCGGGGTCGTGGCCGGACGTCTCCGGGGTACGAAGAGGTCCAGGACGCCGTCTTTCCGCCATATGTGAGAATCCGCACGCCATCCCAGGCGCTGTGGTCGAACCGCTCGTTGAACCCGGCGACACTACAGTGGCGAAGTTCGTGGCCGAGCGATTGGCGGACGAAGTAAGCCGCCCCCCCACGCCGGCGGTCGCGGTACGGCGGGCGCCGCAGACTGCGGTGTCGTGCGGACCGTTTCCTCATGCGGGTCGCCTCGTACCGGCGGACTCGTAGGGGCGCGCCTCGGACAGACGCGCCTCGTCGTACAGGCGGACTCGCGCAGGTGGCCTCGTACGGGCTACAGCCGTCGTGCCTGCAGTGGCGCGGCTTCGCGTGGGCAGTCGCGGCTTTGTGTGTGCGGTGTGCCGCACCTGCTGGCACTTCGTGATCACGATAACTAAAGTTGCGAATCCTGACATTGAGATCATGAAGGCTAGGAGCATGCGCTTGGCGAACGAAGTCGAGATCCGCGGCGCCGTTGCCGACGACGACCGTGCGCTCGCTGCGCTGGACTACCGTGCCTGGTCTTCCGCCAGTGCCGTCACCGGACGGCCACAGCAGGACCAGGCGTTCTTCCGCCCGGGACACGCGCCGGACCAGTTCCTTGTTGCCGTGTTTGCGCCGCCGGCTACGGACACCGGCGAACTCGCCGGATTCATCCGGGTGGTCTCCCCCATCCGCCTGCCTAGCAACGCGCACGTCAGGCAGATTCAAGGGCTGGCCGTCGATCCCGCCTTGCGGGGCCGCGGGATCGGCAGAGCGCTCGTCGATGCCGCCTGCGAGCTGGCAAGAAGCAAGGGCGCGACCCGAATCACGCTGCGGGTGCTTTCTTCCAATGGGGCTGCCAGGAAGCTGTATGCGGCGGCCGGGTTTACTGTCGAGGGCGTCCTCCCTGGTGAGTTTCACATCGGGGGCGGTTTCGTGGACGACATTCTGATGGGCAAACTGCTGGGTTAGGGCGTAGTCCCGTGGATCTTGGTGGATGCGGGCGGTGATCCAGGCGGCGATCGGCAGAAGGCAGAGCCGATAGTTGAGCTATCGGCAACGACGACAGTGCCGTCCACGACCCCGGCCGCCGCGCCTACGAGGCTGCGTCCGGGCCACGGCGGTTCGTTCAACCTGCGTGCCTGCTGTCCGCGACGCGCCTGAACCCCCACCATATGTAATAGTCAGAGCAGTTAGTTGCTTGAACGAAACTAACTACAATGGCCGACGCGCGACACTCTACGTGGCATGGCCGCTACAGCGGGACGGGCGGCGAGGACATCGCAGGGTAAGCGGCGCAGGCGCGTAGCCGCAAGGGGAGCATGGCATGGCAGGGGCACCAGGCGAAGATGAGGATCTGGGTGAGCAGGTCACCCATCCGGTCCTTGCTGGCTACGACGGCTCGGCATCCAGCCGGCATGCGCTGGCATATGCCGCAGGCATGGCCCGCCGCCTGGACGGTCACCTGATTGTCGTGCATGTCACCCAGACGCAGATCGCGGCGCTCGGCGGGTACACCGCAGTGCCGTTCGCCGCGGGCGGCAGCCTCGCTGGGGAAGACCGGCTCGACTGGCTCTACCTTGAGCTTGCGGAGGCGGTGGACGTCACCGGCCTGCGGGTTGAGTTGCTCGAGCGCGGCGGAGATCCGGCCAGGGAGCTGGTGAGCACCGCAGTTGAGAAGAACGCGGACGCGATCGTGATCGGCGCACCGGAGCAGCTAATGCACCGTTTCGCCGGTTCTGTGCCCGCGTGGCTGGTCCGCCACGCATGCTGCCCCGTTGTGATTGTCCCTTAGTGGACCCCATCCGTGCGGATCAGTAGGCACGCGCTAATAACCAAGTTCGGCAATGCTGTGCGGCAACTCGCGGCCTCACCGTACATTTATGAGCCAGCAGCACATTTATGAGCCAGCAGCGTCCCCGGCGCTGTCTGAGTCCAGGCGCGCGCTAGCTGCTGCGATATCGGGATTCCTGCCAAGGGGGGCCACGTGAGTCGCAGACTGATCGGGTTAGAGGTTCCCGTCTTCCCCGACCGGAGAACGATCAAGATCACGGACTCGGTGATCGAGCCGGAGGCCGGTTCACCGCTTCCCGTGGTCGGTGCGCTGATCAGCGTCAATCGTGAGCAACTCTGGATCGGCAGTCTGCAGGACACCGTGGAAGCCCGCCTCACGCTGGAGGAGTGGGACGCAGCGCCACCGAACGGCAGCGACGGCTGGGACGAGGAAGCCAAGGCGGAACTCTACCTACGCGGCCAAGTGACCATCGACATGGGCTCGGCGGGCCGCGCTGTCCACGGACTGCGGCTGGTAAGCGGCGTCGGCAGGTACGCTGCACGCGTGTACGCGCGAAATCGCAAACAGGTCGCACACCTCTACCACCAACTGTTCGACCGGTACAGCGATCCACTGGGCGACGAATTCGCGCACGCCAAGCGCGAACTCGAAGGGATAGAGCAATACCTCGTACAGCTATGGCGTGACTTATGACGGCACGGCGGGGAATGACGGCATGACCGGGAATACCCGGGGCAGCGCAGGAACCGAAGGCAGCGCAGGAACCGAAGGCAGCGCAGGAACCGAAGGCAGCGCAGGAACCGAAGGCAGCGCAGGAACCGAAGGCAGCGCAGGAACCGAAGGCAGCGCAGGAACCGAAGGCAGCGCAGGAACCGAAGGCAGCGCAGGAACCGAAGGCAGCGCAGGAACCGAAGGCAGCGCAGGAACCGAAGGCAGCGCAGGAACCGAAGGCAGCGCAGGAACCGAAGGCAGCGCACCCAGCGACGCGGGAACCGGCGGCAACGCGGGCCATCCGCCCCAGGCAGGCGAGCCTTGGGCACTGAATAGCCCCTGGGTCGCCGACAGCGCGCAGGGTAGTAACGCGCCCGCGGTGACGCGGGCAAAGAGGCCTCGCGGCGTGCTCGTCTTAGTGACGGTGATCGCCTTACTGGCCGTTGCTGTTATCGCCGCGGGCAGCTATGTCGTGTTCCGAACCAGGAGCAGCCCGGGCGCGACCGCTGCACGTTACCTGTCGGCATGGCAGCGCGGCAATATCGCCGCCATGCGCGAACTCTCCGTCGGCGTACCTGCTGGCGGCCTCGCCGCCCCGCTCGCTCAGGCCGACCATGATCTCGGCGTCCGCAGCAGGCAACTGCGGCTCGGCGCGGTCAGCAGCGGCCCGTCGGGGACAGCGCGCGCCGCCTTCGCCGCCACCGTGACGCTGGCGGATGGCGTCCGGTGGACATATCAGGGAAGGCTGCGGCTGCTCCATCGCGGCCGTCACTGGTGGGTGAGTTGGAGCCCCGCGGCCATCTACCCGCAGCTGACGGAGGGCGAACGTTTCCACGTCGCCGCGGTATGGCCTGCCCGGGCGCCGGTGCTCGCGGCAGACGGCAGCCGCCTGGACGCAGCGCAGGCGGTTACGGAATCCGGCTCGGTCGAGATGCTGACGGGGACCACAGGTCCGGTGACGCCAGCGCAGCTGAAGCAGCTGGGGCCGCCGTATCAGCTGGGTGACATGGCGGGTCAGGGCGGTATCGAGCAGGCGTACGAGCGCAGGCTGGCCGGGACGCCCCGGACGTCCATCGAACTAGTGAATGGGAATCACGTTGCCGCGACGGTTGCGACCTTCGGCGCGCGTCAGGGCGCAGCGGTGCAGACAAGCATCGACATGCGGGTACAGCAGGCCGCCTCGCGCGCAGTGGGCGCGGTTGGCGGGTACAACGTGGCGATGGTGGTCACCCGGCCATCGACGGGCGAAGTTCTCGCGGTGGTCAACAAGCCCGGTGGCTTCAACCGCGCGCTGCTCGGCACCTACCCGCCGGGCTCCACCTTCAAGATGATCACGGCAGCCGCGCTGGCGGTAACCGGGATGACGCCATCCGGCAAGGTTCAGTGCCCGGCGACCATCGACATCGGCGGCCGGACGTTCCACAACTTCGACTTCGAGAAATTCGGCACCACCAACCTGCTCACAGCGTTCGCTTTGTCCTGCAACACCACCTTCGCGGGCCTGGCCGCCCAGCGTCTCGGGGGCGGGCAACTCGGCGCCATGGCAAGGAACTTCGGCTTCGGCGTCACCCCGCACCTGGGTATCCCGGCCGCGCTCGGCCAGTACACCGCGCCCACCGATAGCACGGAACTCGCCGCTAACGGCTTCGGCCAGGGCACAGACATCGTCAATCCGCTCGAGATGGCCACGGTGGCAGCCGCGATCGAGAACGGCGCATGGCGTGCACCGCGGCTGGTCACCAACCCGGCGCCCCCGCAGCAAGTGGCCCGCCCGCTTAGCCGGGTCGTGACCTCGGCTTTGCGGCCGATGATGGCCGCCGTGGTAAGCGTGGGAACCGCCGCTCACGTCGGTTTCCCGCCCGGCGTGCATGGCAAGACGGGAACCGCGGAATACGGCAGCGGGCCTAACCCGCCATCTCACGCCTGGTTCGCCGGCTACCGGGGCGACCTCGCGTTCGCCGTCATCGTCGAGGGCGGCGGGACTGGTGCCGACAAGGCAGGACCGGTGGCAAACGCATTCCTGCGCGGTTTGTGACCGGCGCAGCGGCCAGCGGCCTACCAGGGCGTTCCGTGGATCTTTGGCGGCGCGGATCGGCGCCCAGACGGGGCGGCCGGGGTCGTGGACGGCACTGTCGTCGTCGCCGATAGCTCAACTATCGCTCCTCCTCCACCTTGTCGATCGCCGCCTGGATCACCGCCCGCATCCACCAAGATCCACGGAAGACGCCCTAGGGCTGGTGCGGAGCAGGCACAGCTGAACGGCTGAGGCTGGGATTCGCTGCCTTCTGCGCAGCGCTTGCTGGGAACGCGGACGCGCTGGCCTGGACGCTCTCCCTCGTTTGCTTCGTTACCGCCGACCGGCTTGAAGTCGCCGCGGGTCTCGGCCGGCTGCTGTGACGCAGGCCGAGCGGCATAATGGCGTACGCGGCCACCGAGATGACCGCCAGCGTGATGAGAGCGACCAGCGACGCGAGCATCCGGCCGCGCCGCGAGCGCAGCGCGGTACCAAGGCCTGGTGGCCCGAAGGCAGTCAGCCGTGCGGCAAGCACGGGGTCTTCATCGGCGAGGCGGCGCTCGATTTCCTCGAGCATGCGCTGCTCGTCCATCGACAGCGCCATTCCGCGACCTCCGCTTGGCGGGTGGGTGGAGATGCATCTACTATCCCCCCGCTGGGTGATGGTTATCCATACCCCTACCGGTGAGTATGACAAATCACGAGCAAGTGACCTTCTCCCTGGCAGCCCAGCGCGCCTGCGGCAGTGGCTCACGCGCCAAAGCCACCGTCTCCCGCGTTATGGAATGAGGGGGTATGCGGCGGATTGAATGCGGCGGATTCAAAGTCGCTGCTGGCCAGAGATGCAGCCAGACGGCCGGAGGTCAGCGAACTTGCGTGGCAGAACACCCTCCCTTGAAGCGAGCAGGCGTCGTCGAACGCCGCTGCCCTGCGCAACTCCGCCGGGACCGGCACCGTCGCCGGCAACCTCACCGGCGCGCTGACGGCCCTGTTCGGCGGGTCGGTCGCTGTGGCGATCGTCGGCCTCGTCACCTTCAGGATTGACCTGCGCGCCCGGCTGCGCCAGGCCAGCGCCGGTGTCCCGGTCCTCGCGGAAGCAGCGGCCATGATCGCCTCCTACCTCACCATCGAGCGTGAACTGGGCCGCATCGCGGCGGATGCCGACGTCGACACGCTCGCGCTCATGCTGATCGGGACCGGGCACCTCCTGTTCGCCGACCGGGAAGGCACCCCGCCGGAGGCCGGAGCCGTCAGCAAGGTCGTGACCACGGTTATCGCCGGCGTTGTGCAAGGACCGCCGCTATGAACGGCCCAGCATCAAGCCCGCACCCGGGGACCGGGCGCCGGTGCGCGGAATTGGAATTGTCCAGCTTGGCGGACAGCTCCAGCCCGGCTTTGCGCTCGTACGCCGGCAGCGGCTGCCCGCGCCTCGTCGCGTCGCCGTGACCGAGTCTGCGCTGTAACGGGCGAAGCTGGTGTGTGCCATTCGTCGCCGGCCGACCAGCTACGCGCCGCCGACGATCAGACAGGAACGGGTGGCGTCCGGAATCCGGTGACGATCGGCGGACGCGGGTCCACCAGGGTGCGGGCTCACCCAGGGATCGACAGGGCACCCGCCAGACGCGCGCGAGCGTGGCCCTTGGATTTATCGAATACATATTCTATTCTGTTGTCTCGTTCCGGGTGTACGGAGCGTGTCTGGAGCTTCCGCAGCACGGCGGCACGGTAGATCTCCGGGCACTGGGCCCGAGCGTGCGAGCTGACGCGTGCGAGCTGACGAACGGAGCACCCGAACTGAGGTTCCCGAACCGAGAGAGCAGAACCGAGGTAGCAGAGAACTGAGGTAGCAGAACTGAAAACTGTGGAGCGGAGCCGCCGATAACCGGAGCCGTGCGGATGGGGCCAACGCCGCCTGGTGTGAAATACGGCAGCGGAAATACGGCGGCTCGCGTCTACTACGTCTACAGCTCAGTTATGGAGGCCCCTTGCGCTGGGACAACCTGAAACTTGACCGCACGCAAGCGGACGGCGCTAAACCTTATGGCGCCCGGGTCGGGAGCGCCCCGGTCGAGAACGCCCCGGTCGAGAACGCCCCGGTCGAGAACGCCCCGGTCGAGGACACAGGGGTCGATGGCACCGGGCAGTGGACGCGCGAGCGCGCCACCGCTCGGCCTGCTCGGCCAGGTCGGCCGTCTCAGCCAGCTACCATTCCGTTGTTCGAACGCGCCGCGGTCACCAGGGCCTTCGACACGCCCGGATTTCGCGGCATCACGTTCTATGAGATCCAGGCGCGCTCCATCATCAACAGGGTCCCCGCGTCGTCACGTATGTCCTTCAACTGGACCATCAACCCGTACCGTGGCTGCAGCCATGCGTGCGTGTACTGCTTCGCCAGGAATACACATACCTACCTCGATCTCGACGCGGGACTCGACTTCGATTCAAAGATCATCGTCAAGGTCAACGCGGCGGAACTGGCCCGTAAGGCGCTTGCGGCGCCACGGTGGGCCGGCGAGCACGTCGCCATGGGCACCAACGTGGACCCTTATCAGCGAGCCGAGGGAAAGTACCGGCTCATGCCGGGAATCATCGCTGCGCTTATGGACGCGGCCAACCCGTTCTCGATACTCACCAAGGGCACCCTTATCCTGCGTGATCTGGATCTGCTCCGCGAGGCAGCCCAGGTCACTGATGTCGGGCTCAACGTCTCCGTAGGCTGCATCGACAATGACCTGTGGCGCCTCGCCGAGCCGGGCACGCCGAGCCCGCGGCGGCGGCTCGATGTGTGCGCCACGCTCAGCGAAAACGGCCTGAGCTGCGGAGTCCTGATGGGGCCTGTAATACCGTTCCTTTCCGACTCTCCTGCTCAGCTCGACGCGGCGGTACGGCAGATCGCCGCGGCGGGCGCTTCCCGGGTGGCACCGATCGTGCTGCACCTCCGCCCCGGCGCGCGGGAATGGTTTGGCGCCTGGCTGCGTGAGCACCACCCCGACCTTGTCCCCGCGTATCGTCGTCTGTACCGGAACGGTAGCTACGCACCTAGGTCGTATCAGCAACGGATCAGTGAACAAGTGCGTGATCTAGCGCGGCGGTACGGTATCGGCCGGCCGGAGGCTGGGGCAGTTCGGCTGCGCGCGGCGTCACCCGGTCCTGCGGCAGGCCGTCCGGCGCCGCGAGGCGCGGCGGCACCGCTGGATGGCACGCGCGCGGCCGATCGGGCGGATTCATCGCCCGGGCCGGCCCAGCTGAGCCTTCTCTAGCGCCCCGTGCATTGCTGGCCCGTGCGGCAGTGGCCGTGCAGGCAGTGGCCCGTGTGCGGGGAGTGGCCCGTGCGGCAGTGGCCGTGCAGGCAGTGGCCCGTGTGCGGGGAGTGGCCCGTGCGGCAGTGGCCGTGCAGGCGCTGGTCGGCGCGGTGGCGGCCGGTGCGGGTAGTGGCCCATGCGCGGGTAGTGGCCCATGCGCGGATAGTGGCCTGTGTGCGGGTAGTGGCCCGTGCGCGGGTAGTGGCCCGTGCGCGGGTAGTGGCCCGTGGCGGGTAGTGGTCTGTGCGGTTCGTGCGGCGGCCTGTGCGCGACTTTGCGTCGCGAAATCGAGGCTCAGCCGTTCTTGGCTCAGCCTTCTTGGTGGCAGGCTTCTGATTGTTGCCGCCGCGATGTGTAGGCACCACCCACTCGATGGTGGTCCCCCCGCCCGGCCGGCTGGCAACCGTGCACTTACCGCCGAGGCGCTCAGCGCGCTCGGCGAAGCCGTTCGCGGTAATCTTGGTTTCCGTCCGCTCGCCAGGCTGCCGATTGTCGGTCACCAGCAGCCGCAAAGCCCCGTTCGTCATGTTCAGCCTGATCTCGGCCTCGCTGGCATGGGGGTGACGGGCGATGCTGGACAAGATCTCGCGGAGCGCGGAGATGAGCTCGTCGGAGACCTTCCCCGTCACTCCGGTGTTGAGGATCCCATCGAACTGAAGCTGCGGGGTGAAGCCGAGGCTGGGCTCGCTCTCGCTTACGAGATTGAGCACGCGCTTGCGCAGCCCGCCGGTCGCCCGCCCCGCCGTCAGCCCGAAAACCACCGCTCGCAGTTCGCGGATCGCCTTGTCGATCCCGTCGACCGCGCCCGAAACGGCCCTGGCTGCCGGTGGGTACCTGCTGGCCGCGGACTGCAGGACAAGGCTGGTCCCCGACAGCCGCCAGATCACCAGGTCCTGCAGGCCCTCGGCGATGCGTTCGCTTTCTTCTGTCAGGTCAAGCTGGCGCTGCATCTCCATCGCCTGCGCGGCCTGCGCGAGGATGCGCACGCGCATCGTCTCCACCGCTCTCGCGACCGTGGACAGCTCCGCCGGGCCCGCGATGTCGACGGAATGGTCAAGCTCACCGTCCGCCACTCGCTGGACCTGGGCCACAAGGGTGGTGAGCGGCCCGGACAGCGAATTCCGGAGCACAAGCGCCGCCACGAACACGAGGATCACTCCGAGCACGCCGGCCCGGATGGTGAGCAGGTTGGCCGTCGCCTGAGCCGAGTTGACGAGCGCGACGTCCGCCGCGGTGAGCACGTTGATGCGGGCGCTCAGCTTGCCGAGGCCCGTACGCAGAGTGTCGAAAAGCTGCTTGCCGGTCAGCTCTGCTGCAAGAGGCCGGCCGCGGCAATGGCAGGTTTGCCTGGGCGAGCTCCGGCTCCGCCGTCCTGGTACGCCAGGCAGCGGCATCCTGGCCGACCAAAACGAGATACCTACGTGATGC
The DNA here is from genome assembly GCA_963826515.1 of uncultured Actinomycetota bacterium. Lineage (GTDB taxonomy): Bacteria > Actinomycetota > Actinomycetes > Streptosporangiales > Streptosporangiaceae > DATFVJ01. The sequence goes on along the minus strand of CAWGXI010000012.1, from coordinate 667,538 downwards.
CGGGTCCGCCGAGAGCTCGCCGCCTAGCTTGCGCCGCAATCCGCTGGCCATCGTCAGGCCAGCGTTGTATGGCTGCAGAAATCGGGTGTCCCCCGTGAGCTGGTACCCGCGCGCGCCCGTTTCCTGGTCGACATACGCCTCGCCTAGCTGGGCGACCGCGACCTGGGCCGGGCGCAGGACGTGCCTGAGATGCATTTGTGTGGCCGTGACCTGCCGCTGGACCAGAAGTGTGCCTGCGGCGCTCACGAGAAGCAGCACAAGCAGGCCTCCGACGAGCAGCTGAACCTGCGATCGGAGGGTGCGAAACGGCCGCCCCAAACGCGACACAAGACTAGTATCCACACGCCTGTCGCAGTCGCCAGCATTGCGGATGCTAAAGGTCATCTCGACGCGGCGCCGATCGGCCACGAAGGCCAGCCGGGGCACGCTCGCGACCACCGCCAGGGTGGGCCGTGGCCTGCGGGCATGGCACGGCATCTTGCCTGGTACGGCGATTCCACGGCATTGCAAGCACGAGGAACGGCAGGATCACAAGCGAGCTGAGCGCCCAGGGCTCGTGCATAAGGCCCCACGCGTCTGTGGTTGGCGCACGGCTGAGCAGCAGGTAACCGGTACCGGCCCAGGCGGCGCAGAGCACAAGCGCCGGCTGCGTCCACCGGTTGGGCCGCGCGATCTGGTAGGGCACCGGCCAGACCAGGTACTGCGCGCCGACCCGGTCAGAGCTGACGAGGAATGCGAGGTTCAGCGCGGCGATCAGGTCTACCGGGTGAGCTCGGCGCCACAGATACCAGGTGCCGACCAGGATGGCGAAGAGGATGACCATGCCCACCCGGGCCAGTGTCGTGCTGATGTCCTGATGCCCCCCGGTGACCAGGGCGGTCCAGCCCCAGTCGCCGATGACCCCGCGGGGGGTCAGCAACGGGTGCACGTCGCTGCGAAGAAAACGGGCGGGATAACCGATGACGACCGGTCCGGTGACAAGGAACGTCAGCGGGACGGCACAGACCCATGCGAGGGCGGTCAGCCGCATGCGCCAGTCCGGCAGCACGCGCATTACGCCGGGGATGAGCAGCGCCGGCCAGCTGTTGACCGCGATGGCGAGCCCCAGCAGCACCCCGGTGGCATGGGCCCGCGGCCTGGTTCGCATGCCGACAAGCAGCGCGCCTACGCCCAAGGCGGCAGCCACGGGTTCCACCTGGCCGTGAATCGCGCAGATCATGATGGCGAGGGGGTTCAGCGCGTACTGGAAGGCCGCGAAACGGCGCCGCTCCCCGGTGCCTGCGAGCGCACCAACGAGCAGGATCATCACAATGTCAGCGGTGATCGGCACGACGCGCCCGATGACCTGCCACGGCAACGCGGTCAGCTCACCCAGCCGGTACGCGCCCGCGTTGACGTACGCCATCGCCGGCAGGAAGTGCCACTCGCTGTTCGGCAGGCGCAGCGGATCCTGATGGTGTAGCACCGAGTTGCTCGCGTCGGTGAACTGATACATGAAGTCCGGCGGCTGCCAGGAATCCCGCGACGCGATCACGCCAATGCAGAGCCTGAGCCCGGCCCCTGCGGCGATCGCAACCCCGAGCGGCGGTGCCCAGCGGCGCCACGCCGCCAGCAGGGCGACCGCGACGCCCACCGCGAGGGGGAACGCGGTGATCAGAAGGTGCAGCACTGGCCGCTCCTTCCGATGCACGCCCTTGTGCTTAACGTCACTACCTGGTCGGCAGCGCAGACGAGTCTCGCATACGAACCTGAATGAGAGCTGACGACCCCCTAACAGCCCGACTTCTCAAGATATGGCTTGATATCTCCCCAACACGCGATATGTCGTATCGTTGGCAACCAATACGACATATCGCGTTTGGGAGATCTAGGGATGAATACGCGGATGAGTGGTGGCTCAACTACGTATCGCATCGGCGGCTATTCCGGCCGACCGTCGCATGAAGTACGTCACCGTCGCGCTCCGGCTGGTGGTCATCGCCGTCGGCGGAGCGCTCGCAGGGAACTGCAGGGAGCGGAGAAGAACGATTCCTCCGCATGGCTGCCCGCCAAGGCGGAGTCGACCCAGGCACTGAACCTGCAGGCACACTCCGTCTCGAAGAATATCTTCCCCGCGGTAGTTATCTACCAGCGCCCCTCCGGGCTCACCCAGGCCGACCGGGCGAAGGCGGCATCGGATGCCCGCGGTTTCGCCGCCGTGACCGGGGCAGGCGGCCGCGTGGCCGGCCCGGTGCCCTCCCGCGACGGCTCGGCCATTGAAACCGTCGTCTCCGCTGACCTCGGCAACAACGGCTGGAACGGCGCCCCAGCCTTCGTCGATTCGGTCAGAAAGATCGCCTCGACCGGCGCCGATGGGCTCAGTGTGCACATCACCGGTCCCGCGGGCAGCGCCGCTGACTCGGCCAAGGCATTCAAGCTGACTCGGCCAAGGCATCCAAGGGGATCGACAGCACGCTGCTTTACGCAACCCTGGCCGTCGTCATCGTGCTGCTGTTGCTCACCTATCGCGGCCCGGTGCTCTGGCTGCTCCCTGTGCTGTCCGCAGGAGTAGCGCTGACCACCGCGGAGGCGGTCATCTACCTGCTCGCCAAGCACGCAGGGCTGACGGTGGACGCGCAGTGCTGTGCCTGCTCGTCGCGCAGTCAAATGCGACGAGCGGGCTCGGGCCGGTGGCGGCGATCGGCATCGGTGTCGGCCTGGTTGCCATGATGACACTCCTGCCCGCGCTGCTCGTGATCTTCGGACGCTGGTTGTTCTGGCCGATATGCCCGAAGGTTGGCTCGGCCGATCCTTCCAGCCAGGGCCGGTGGGCCCGCGCAGGGAACGCCATCGGCCGCCGTCCGCGCACGGCGTGGATGGTCGCGGTGGTCGTCCTCGGCGGTCTTGCGCTCGGCCTAACCGCGGCCTAACCGGCCTTAAGGCGAACGGCCTGACGGCCAGGGAATCGTTCCGCAGCACACCCGACTCGGTCGTCGGCGAAAAGGTTGTCGCGGACCACTTCCCGTTCGTGTTCCTGGTCGCCCTGGGCATCGACTACAACATCTTCCTGATGACCCGGGTGCGCGAGGAAAGCGCCGCGCACGGTTCCCGGCGGGGTGCCCTCATCGGCCTCGCCGCCACCGGCGGAGTGATCACGTCAGCGGGCGCCGTGCTCGCGGGCACTTTCGCAATGCTCGGCACCCTGCCGATGGTCATGTTCGCGGAGATCGGATTCGCGGTAGCGCTCGGGGTGCTGCTCGACACGATCGTGGTCCGTTCCGTACTCGTAACAGCGCTTACCCTGGACATCGGCCGGTGGATGTGGTGGCCAGGCAGGCTGGCCCGCCCCGGCATCATCGCGGCCGGGCCGGCGGCGGGACCTGGCGGCAAGCTCGCCGGAGACGAGGCGGCAGCCGGTTCGCTTCGTGCGTCCGCGAGGCGCTGAAATGGACGGTTACCCATCGACACCGAATCAGCCGAAACTGCTGTAAACAGCCGACCCGGCAGGCTCGGCTCCCGCGGCCCCGTCGTACAGTTGGGTGCCGTGGGAGCCGAGCGCTGTGATGCCCAGGCCCTGGGGCTCGTGGTCCGCACCGTCGAGATCCCCGACCCAGGCGATCTGCTCGCCAGGCTCCCCAGGCCGGATCTGGCCACCGCCTGGGTTCATCGCGGTGATGGGCTGGTGGGCTGGGGCGAAGCGGCCCGGATCACCTTGCCGGCGGGCCCAGACAGGTTCGCGGCGGGCGAGAAGTGGATGCGCGCCGTCTTCGACAGCGCCGATATCTCCGATCCGATCGACCTGCCCGGCTCGGGACCTGTCGCTTTCGGCAGCTTCACCTTTGACCCAGCGTCGGAAGGCTCGGTGCTCGTCGTGCCTCGCCGCCTGCTCGGACGGTGCGCAGGCCGGGCATGGTTCACCGCCATCGGCGACGGGCGCGAACCGCTCAGCCGCGGGCCGCTCAGCCGCGGGCCGCTCAGCCGCGGGCCGCTCAGCCGCGGGCCGCTCAGCCGCGGGCTACTCAGCCCAGTCAACCCGGAGATTGCCCCGACGGAAGTCCGCTGGCAGGACGGATCGCTCAGCGCGCCGCAATGGGAACAGGCCGTCGCAATCGCGGTGGCACGAATCCGGGCAGGCGATCTCGGCAAGGTCGTGCTCGCGCGTGACCAGCTGGCCACGGCCGCGCAGCCGATCGACGCGCGGGTGCTCTTGCGGAGGCTGGCCGCGCGTTACCCGAGTTGCTATACGTTTGCCTGCGCCGGGCTCGTCGGCGCCACCCCCGAGTTGCTGATCAGGCGCGACGGCGAGCAGATCAGCTCGCTCGTGCTCGCGGGCACGACGCCGCGCGGTTCGACCCCTGAGGAGGACGCCGCGATCGGCGCCGCGATGCTCGCCTCAGCCAAGGACGTCGAGGAGCACGAGTACGCGGTTGCCTCGGTCCGCGATGCCCTTGCACCGCTGTGCGACAGGCTCGACGTGCCGCCGCGGCCGTCCCTGCTCGCGCTCGCCAATGTCCAGCACCTGGCCACCAAGGTGACCGGCAGGCTGGCCGGCGACCGCAGCGCGCTCAGCGTGGCCGCGGCGCTGCACCCCACCGCGGCGGTCTGCGGCACCCCTGCCGAAGCCGCGATGGAGCTCATCCGCGAGCTCGAAGGCATGGACCGCGGTCGCTATGCGGGACCCGTCGGCTGGGTCGACGGCCGCGGAAACGGCGATTGGGGAATCGCGCTGCGCTGCGCCGAACTCGACGGGCCGCGGGCCCGGCTTTTCGCCGGCTGTGGCATCGTCGCTGGCTCCGACCCTTCAGCCGAACTCGCCGAGGCGCAGCCCAAATTCCGGCCCATGCAGTACGCGATTGAAGGCTGACACAACAGCCGCCTCTTCTCTTACCTTTGGCGCCGCCTCTTATCTACAGCTCAGTCATCTATAGCCCAGTTCAGGTATAAGCCCAGTTCGCCTATAACCCGCCTATAACCCAGTTCGCCTATAACCCAGTTCGTCTATGCCCAGTTCGTCCATGGCCCAGTTCGTCCATGGCCCAGTTATGGCCCAGTTCAGCTATAGCTCAGTGCAGGCGGACCCTGGGGTCGAGTACGGCGTAGAAGGCGTCGACGACGATGTTCGCGACCACGACCGCGGTGGCGGCCACGAGGACCACGCCGATGATCACGGGGAGGTCCGATTGCACGATGGCCTGCACTGCCGTGTAGCCGAGGCCGGGCAGGCCGAACACCTGCTCGGTGATGATCGCACCGCCCAGCAGCACACCGACGTCAATGCCGAACTGCGTGACGACGGGGGTCAGTGCGGCGCGCAGCGCATGGCGGAAGATCACCCGCCGCTCCGACAGGCCCTTCGACCGTGCGGTGCGGATATAGTCCTCCCCCATCACGTCGAGCATCGCGCCACGGGTCAGCCGGGTATAGACGGCCGCGGAAACGAGTGCCAGCGTGAACCACGGCAGCACCAGGCCGCGGAACCACTCGAACGGGTTGGTGGCGAACGGCGTATAGCCAGACCCTGGGAACAAGTTGAGGCCGTGGATCGAGAACTCGTAGTAGAAGACAAGCAGCAGCAGGAAGCCGAGCACGAACGTGGGCATGGAGTAGAACAGCAGCGCAAGGCCGGTGAACGTGCGGTCCATGATGGACCTACTGCGAACCGCTGACACAATTCCGGTGAGCACGCCGATGATCACCCACAGGATCGCCGCCCCGGCGACAAGCGAGAGGGTGATCGGGAATGCCGCCTTCAGGATCGAGTTGACCGACTGGCCGTGGTAGTAGTCGTAGCCCAGATTGCCGTGCAGGAGCAGCCAGAGGAAGTGCTGGTACTGCACGATGAGCGACCGGTCCAGCAGCAGGCGGTGGGCTACAAGGGCGACCGTCTGTGGGGTGGCTTGGCGGCCGGCCAGCGTGCGCGCGACCTGGTTCCGCCCCGGGCCGACGAAGAAGATGAGGAAGACGACGATGGTCACCAGCCACAGCACGAAAAGGCCGAGGATGATCCGGCGGATGAGGAAGCGGGCCACGGTAAGCTCCTAGACGAAAAGCTGGTCGCCGCGCGGGTCGAACGCGTCGCGGACACCGTCTCCGAAGATGTTGAACGCGAGCGTGGTAATCAGCAAAGCGAGGCTGGGGAACAGCAGGAACCACCAGGCCCCGTTGCTGTAGTAGGCGGACGACTCGCTGATCATCTGCCCCCAGTCGGCCGTCGGCGGCGGGATCCCGATGCCGAGGAACGACAGCGATGCCTCGGTCACGATCGTGAGCGGGATGAGCAGGGTCGCGTAGACGATGATCGGGGCGATCACAATCGGCAGGATGTCGATGACCATGATCCGCCACGGGCCCGCGCCGAGCGCCCGCGCCGCCTCGATGTACTCCTTCTCGCGGATCGACAGCACCTGGCCGCGGACAATTCTGGCTACGGACGCCCAGCTGAAGAACCCGATGACGACGATGACGACGATGAGACCTGGCCCGATGACAGAAACCAGGGCGAGGGCCAACAGCAGGAACGGGATCGCGAGCAGCACGTCGATGAGCCGGGCCAGGATCGTGTCGACGGACTTGCCGAAGTAACCCGCGGCGAGGCCCACCATGGCGGCGACAACGACGGTGAGGACCGTGGCCACCACGCCGACGATGAGCGAGATCCGCGCACCGTAGGCGATCCGGACCAGGATGTCGCGGCCCTGGTCGTCGGTGCCGAACAGGAAGGAACCACCTGGGCCAACCGGCTGGCCATCCGGGCTCAGCCCGGTCGTGCGGAATTGCTGGTAGACGCCGTGTCCGGTGATCGCGGCAAGCACGGGCGCGAAGATCGCGATGATCACCACGAGGATAATGACGCCGAGGGAGATCATCGATGCGCGGTCCCGGCGTAGCCGCTCCATGGCCAGACGCCACGGGCTGCGACCTTCGATCTTCCTCGCGGCATCCCCTTCGGGGACGGGGATAGCCGGCGTCGGCTCGCCGCCGACCGCGATCACGTCGCCGGAACCGATGGTCATGGTTCCCTCCCTTGACTAATGCTCAGGCCAGAGTGCGAGGGGCTCAGGCGCCGGTGATGCCGGAATCGATGACGCGTTCTGCGGCGCCGATGGTCGGACGGGCCTTGGCGAGGTCTTCGCCGTCCTCCATGGGCAGGTGGCATGCCGCTTCATGATCCGCCTCGTCGCCAAGGCGCGGCTCAAGCGGTGGGTCGGCATCGACGCAGGCCTGGGCTGCCTTCGGGCACCGTGGGTGAAACCTGCACCCGGACGGCGGGCTCACCGGCGACGGCACGTCCCCGACCAGGAGAATCCGCTCGCGCCGTTCCGCGTGCTCCGGGTCGGGGACGGGCACCGCGGACAGCAGCGCGCCGGTGTAGGGATGGCGCGGGTGGTTCCACAGTTCCTCGACCGGCGCATGCTCGGTGATCTTGCCGAGGTACATGACCGCGACCGAGTTGCTCACGTGCCGCACGACGGACAGGTCGTGGGCGATGAAGATGTAGGTGAGCCCGAACTCTTCCTGCAGATCCGCGAGCAGGTTGATGATCTGAGCCTGGATGGACACGTCGAGCGCGGACACCGGCTCGTCACAGACGATGAGCTTGGGCCGGAACGCCAGTGCCCTGGCAACGCCGATGCGCTGCCGCTGGCCGCCGGAGAACTCGGCGGGAAACCGGTTGTAATGCTCGGGGTTGAGACCGACGAGTTCCATGACCTCCTGGACCCGGCGTTTGCGATCCTTGCCGCTCGCGATGCCATGGATCGCGTAGGGATCGCCGATGATCGCGCCGACCCTGCGCCGCGGGTTGAGAGATCCGTACGGATCCTGGAAGATCATCTGTATCTGCCGCCGGAACGGGCGCATCCGCCTGGGTGAGAGCTTGCTGATGTCCTGCCCGTCGAAGACGATCCGGCCGCCGGTGATGTCGTAGAGCCGCATGACGCAGCGGGCGAGCGTCGACTTGCCGCAGCCGGTCTCCCCCACGAGCCCGAGTGTCTCGCCGCGGCGCACGCCGAGGCTTACGCCGTCGACCGCGTGCACGACTGCCTTTTCCCGCCTGATCAGGCTCCTGGCCTGCACGGGGAAGTGTTTGACAAGGTTCTCGAGCCGCAGCAGGACGTCGTCCGCGGCGGGCTGCGCCGGTGTGGCGGGCTGCGCTGGTGTCGCGGGCTGCGCAGGTGTCGCGGGCTGCGCAGGTGTCGCGGGCTGCGCAGGTGTCGCGGGCTGCGCTGGTGTGGCAGGAACGTCCGTGGCCATCGCAGTGCTCCTCACGCCTCAGCCGGAGTCGGCAGGGGCTCGCCGATGACCTTGCGCCGAAGCTGATCGCGCGCGCGGGTGTCGTGCGGGAGGAAACACGCGGACAGGTGCGTCGGGTCGGCACCCACCTCCCCGAGGACAGGGACCTCGGTGCGGCAGCGGTCCATCACGTAGGGGCAGCGCGGGTGGAACGGGCAGCCGGGCGGCAGGGTGATGAGGCTGGGCGGCTGGCCAGGGATTGGCCGTAGCCGCTCCCGCGCGCCGCCGCCATAGGCGGGCAGCGACTGCAGCAGGCCCTCTGTGTAGGGATGGTGATTGGTGAAGAAAGTGGTCCGCCGGTCCGCCTTTTCCATCGCCGCCCCCGCGTACATGACGACGACGTTGTCCGCGACGTCCGCGACGACGCCGAGGTCGTGCGTGATGAGGATGAGAGCCATGCCGAACTCGTCCTGCAGCCGCTCGATGACCTGAAGCACCTGGGCCTGCACGGTCACATCGAGCGCGGTCGTGGGCTCGTCGGCGATGAGCAGCGCCGGGTTGAGCGCCATCGCCATCGCTATCATCGCGCGCTGCCGCATGCCGCCGGAGAACTGATGCGGGAAGTCATCGACCCTGCGGTCCGGCTGCGGGATGCCGACCAGGCGGAGCAGTTCGATCGCCCGGGCGTGCGCCTTCGCCTTCGAAATCTTGTGGTCGTGCTCGCGGATCATCTCCACGATCTGCCAGCCGACGCGGTAATAGGGATGCAGGCTCGACAGCGGGTCCTGGAAGATCATGCCGATCTTCGCGCCACGGATCTTGCGCAGCTGCTCACGGTTCATGGTGAGCAGGTCCTGGCCATCGAACAGGGCCTCGCCCTGCACCCTGGCGCCGCGGGTGAGCCCCATGATCGTCTGGGTGGACACGCTCTTGCCCGATCCGGATTCCCCGACGATTCCGAGGGTTTGCCCGGAATCGACGCTGAAGGTAAGGCCCCGCACCGCCCGCACGACGCCGTCCGGGGTCGGGAACGACACCTGCAGGTCCTTGACCTCAAGTAGCGCCACTGCTACCCAGCCTTTCGCGAACTCCCGGGCCCAAGCGGGCGTCGTATGCGCAGCCCAGACATCAAATTGACTGTAATCCCGTCGGCCGCTCCGCGGGAATACCGCGGAGCGGCCGTCGCGATTAGCCTGGCCGGCGTGCGGCCGGCGGCATGGGGTAATCAGCCCGGGCTGCTGAGCCAGACATTGGTCGGGTCATAAGCCTGAATTGACGGCATGTAGACCGCATTGTGCACGTAGCTGGCATGGTAAAGCGCCCACTGCGCTTGAGTGATCGGGAAGATGGGTGCCTGCGACATTACCTGCTTGTCCGCCTGTACCCACAGGGCATTGGCCGCCGATGAGGTCGTTGCCGTGTTCGCCTGGTTGATGATGCTGTTCGACGCGGCGTTGTTGTACAAACCGAAGTTGCTGCCCGACGGCGGGAAAGACGGCGAGCCGGAGAACAGCGGGTTGAAGAACGAAGCCGCGGCGTTCTGGAACCAGTCCGGGCCCCAGGCTGCCAGCGAGATGTCCCACACGCCGCGCTTGGCCACAGTGGGAACCTCGAGGTACTTCACGTAGAAGTCCGCCGACGTCGCCTGGACCCCGCTGACCTTGACGCCGATGGCGGACAGGTCCGCCTGCAGGGTCTGGAAGATCTTGGCCGACAGCGTGCTCGACGGCCGGTACAGCATCTTGACGGTGAGCCCGTTCGGGTACCCGGCCGCCGCCAGCATGGACTTGGCCTTGGCGACGTTGTAGGGGTACAGGTCGAAGTTCGCCGGCAACTCCTGGCCCCCGTTGAGGCCGTTCGGCAGGACGTGCGTCAGCGGCGGGCTGACGATCGGGCCGTTGTTGTCCTGAATCAGGTGCGCCCGGTTGATGCCGTAGCTAAGTGCCTGGCGGACGGCGACCTTGGCGAGCGCGCCGCCGTTGTTCGGCGACACCGTGTTGAAAATGATGTACGGGTTCGTCGCGTACTGCGGCCCGAGGGTGAAGTTATGGCCGCCGGCCTTCATCTGGCTGACCAGCCCCGGGATCGCCGCGACCGGCACGGCAGCATCCCACGCCATGCTCGCCGCCGCGGTGTTGGTCTGCAGCTGCTGCTGGACGGTCTGCGCCTGGCCGGTCTCGTTGACCACGATCTTGTCGACGTACGCCTTGCGGATCGGGTCGCTGCTCGCCTGCCAGGCGGGGTTGCGGACGAACACGATGCTGCGGGTCGGCGTGTAGCTCTGGATCGTGTACGGGCCATCAGAGATCATGTGCTGCTGCGACGCGGAGCTCGCGGGCACGTAGTTGAGGCTCTCGGCCGGCGCTGGGTTGAACGGCGGCAGCACCAGCATGTTCGCGAAGGCAGGCACCGGGCGGACCAGCTTGTAGGTGATGGTCTGGCCGGAAGCTGTCACACCCGAGATCTGGTGGCTGGTGATGTACGACTTGATCGCGGCTGCGGTCGGGCTGACCTTGGCGAAGCCGGCGCAGAAGGACGCGTAGCCCTCGATGATGTTCTGGAAGTCGGGCAGGCCGCCGAACGGCTGCGCCGGGTTGCATGCCCGCTTGAGCCCGAGCAGCGCGTCCGCCGCGGTGACCTGACGCGGCGGCGAGGTGTCCCACATCGCGCCGGTCCTGATCGTCACCGCGTAGCTGGTGTTGCCGTTGCTGAGCACCGGCGCGGCGGTCGCGAGGTCCGGCACGGTCGTCGTCGTCTGGCCGGGGGTAGCGGGGTACGAGTAGAGGTGGCGCGCATACATGCGCTGCGCCTGGTAGCCGACCGTGAAGTAGGTGATGTTGTAGTCCATGTAATCCACGTCGCCGACACCGAGCAGGTTCAGCGTGCCGCCCTTTTGCGGCGTGCCGGTACCCGGGTTCAGGCCCTCGTTACCTGTTGGCGCCGAGGACGACGTGCCGGACGATGTCGGCGTGCTGCTGCCCCCACAGGCAGTGACGACAAGCGCAAGGGTCGCTAGGCCAGCGATGGCGGCGTAACCCCGCGTGAATGTCCTCATCGACACTCTCCTCCTTCCTCTTGTCCGCGAAGTTCGTCCGCGAGTCATTGACCGTAGGCCGAACTGTCCCACGGCGCGACCGCCCGCCTGCCTGGGCGAACCGTCGAGTCATGGTAGGAGCAGGGCAGGCGGCCTGTGAACAGGTGCTGAGGGACGGCGGCGAATCGTGACCCGACGGTAATCTGCCAATTATCGGACCGCTACATGCGCCACCTGAACTTGACAAAGGACGACATACCCGCGTAAATAACGCTCATTTGAGCGGGCCGTACCGCAACCAATTCGTCAGGAGGCCGCGCGTGCGGCTCACCCGGCCGGCCGTCTCGTCCCGGTGCCAGGGGGAAAGGCGGAGCCGATGCTGCGGGTCGCCCGGCGCGCCGAGCGGTGACCTGCCGCGGCGGAAGCTACCGCACGGGCGGTTACGGAGCGTAGCCGGTCACGTAGCGCGGCCCCTGCGGCCCGGTCGGTCCTTATCTCGATCAACCGGATCCCACCTGCCGACGCGCAGGCGGCCAGCATGTCCGGCAGCTCGCCCGGCTCATCGAGCCGCTGATAAGGCACCCGAACGGCTGCCGCGGCTGCGGCCAGGTCCGTGCGGTGCGGGGTACCGAAGACGCGCTCGAACGGCCCACGGAACCTGGCCTGCTCGAGGAGCGAGAAAATGCCCCCGCCGTCGTTGTTCACTACCACGATGGCCAAATCGGGCCGCGGCTCGTCCGGGCCGAGGACAAGGCCGCTGTGATCATGAACGAAGGCCAGGTCGCCGAGGAGCGCGACCGCAGGGCCGCCTCCCGCGCGCTGATGGGCGAGCGCTGCGCCCATTGCGGCCGAGACCAGCCCGTCGATGCCGCTGGCACCGCGGCTGGCGAGCACCCGCAGACCCGCGCGCGGTGTCATGTGCTGATCCAGGTCACGGATGGGCATGCTCGACCCGGCCCACAGCAGCGCGCCATCGGGCAGTGCCGCAGCCAGGTCGCGGGCAAGCCGCGGCTCGGACAGGCCGCCGCGCGACCGGCCTGCGGTGCCCTCGGGCACCTCGTCAAGCACCGCGTCGGCGGCGCGGCGGGCGACGGCGTCGGCCCGCAGCCACGACGCCAGCCACGCGGGGTCGCACAACCTGCCCCCGCGCCGGAAGGCTCGCGCCAGGGCAGCGGGGCCGGCTGTGCCGGGCGCCGGGCTGGTGACGCCGGCCGCCGGGCTGGTGACGCCGGGCGCCGGGCCGGCCGTGCCAGCTGCCGGGCCGGCCGTGCCGGCTGCCGGGCCGGTGACGCCGGCCGCCGGGCCGGTGACGCCGGGCGCCGGGCCGGCCGTGCCGGGCGCCGGGCCGGCCGTGCTGCCTTCGGCACCGGCCGGCGGGCCAGTTGCCAGGCCGCCTGCCTGAATGATCAGAGAAGCCGTCCGCGCCGCGTCGGCCCAGCGGCCCGGGCCCTGTGCGATAACGACGTGCGCGGCGGCCTGGCGCACGAACGCCGTCACCTCGCGGGACAGCCCGGGGCGTCCGGCCGTGACGACCACTTCCGGCTGATGTGCCGCAACAAACTCTGGGGTGGCGAGCAGGTACGGATAGGCGGCTAGGGCGCCGGGGCCGTTTCTCGCGCCGCTCGCCGGCTCGGCGAGCACCGGCCAGCCGGCCTGCTGCGCGGCCGCGACGAGCCGATCTGGATCCGGGGTGCCGTCGCCGCAGATCAGCACGCCGCGAGCGGCGCCCGGCAGGTCCACCAGCCCGAAGGGCCCGGAGCGCCCGGAGGGCCCGAGCCCGAGCGCGTCGGGCCCGTGACGCCCGTAGGGCCCGTCGGGCCCATCGGGCGCGCCGGGCGGCACGGCTGCGCCGTCCAGCGGGCGCCCGCCAGATTCGGTTGCCGACGGCGCGGGCCGGCCCGCGAACTGTGTCCAGGCGGCGCCGTTCCTGCGGCCGTCGAGCGGTTCGGGCCAGCCCGGATCGTCGTCAGGCACCAGCGGCTCGGCGAGGGGGATGTTGACATGCACCGGGCCAGGCAGGCCCCCCACCGCGCCGGCCGCGTGCGCCCACGCGTCGCAGGCGAGCGAGCGCCAGTAGGCCGCCATCCCTGGCCTGGCATCGGGCGTGCCAGCCTCACAGAACCATCTGACCGCGGAGCCGTATAGTTTGACCTGGTCGATCGCCTGGTTGGCGCCTGCGCCGCGTAGCTCGGGCGGCCGGTCGGCGGTGAGCACTATCAGCGGCACGCATGCCTCGTCGGCCTCGACTACCGCCGGGTGGAAGTTCGCGGCCGCCGTGCCCGAGGTGCACACGATCACCGAAGGCACGCCCGACGCTTTGGCGAGGCCGAGCCCGAGGTAGGCGGCGGAGCGCTCGTCGATCCTGACATGCAGCCGAAGGTGCGGCCCGCTGCCGCCACGCGGCTGGCCGCTGCGGTCGAAAAGCGCCATCGCGAGCGGCGCGCTGCGCGATCCCGGCGCGACCACGGCCTCGCGCAACCCGCATCTGATCAGCTCATCGACAACGGTGCGTCCGAACGCCGTCGACGGATTCACGATTCGCCCTCGCTGACGTCGCGCAGATAGCGGGCGGCGGCCGCCGCGCGCTCGCGCCACGCGCCAGGATCGATCTCCCACCGCGTCAGCCGTTCTGGATCAATTTCGGGCCGCGTGACGTGCAGCAGCCCGCCCACCGGAGCCAGCGGGTCCGCCGTCACGTCCCCGGCGAGCAGGCTCAGCGTGCCCAGCCCGCACGCGTAAGGCAACTGCGGCAGCGCTGCGGCGAGAGCCAGGCCGGCGGCGAGCCCGGCCGACGTCTCCACCGCGCTTGACACCACAGCGGGCAGCCCGCACGCCGCCGCGACACGCAGCGCGGACCGCACTCCGCCGAGCGGCTGCACCTTAATGATCACAATGTCGGCCGCCGCTGCGGCGCGCACCCGCAGCGGATCCGCGGCGCGGCGGATCGACTCGTCCGCGGCCAGCGGCACATCGACGCGGCGGCGCAGGCGCGCGAGTTCGGCCAGGGTGGCGCAGGGCTGCTCCGCGTATTCCAGGCCGTAACTGCTGAGCTCGCCGAGCATGCGCTCGGCCTGATCCACCTCCCAGGCGCCGTTGGCGTCCACCCGGATCTTCCCGGCCGCGCCGAGCGCATCGCGGACCGCCGCGACCCTGGCGAAGTCCTCCTCGGCAGCCTGTCCGTGCTCGGCCACCTTCACCTTGGCGGTGCCGCAGCCCGCGGCCACCGTCATGGCGTAGGCGCGTTCAGGCCCGACCGCGGGAATGATCGCATTCACCGGTATCCGGTCTCGCAACGGCGGCGGCCAGCCGTCGGTAGCCGCCTCGATCGCGCAGGCGAGCCAGCGTGCGCTCTCCTTCGGGCCGTACCCGGCGAACGGGGAGAACTCGCCCCAGCCCGCGGGCCCGCGGATCAGGGCGCCCTGGCGCACAGTGATACCGCGGAACCGGGTCCGCATCGGGATCGCGAACGCGCGCATGCTCCCGATCAGGTCCGCTGCCGCGCTGGCCGCGGATGGCACCGCAGCACCCTGCCTCAACGGTCGGGGGCTCAAGGCCGGCGGGGGAACCTGGCGAAGTCAGGCGTCCGCTTCTGCTTGAAGGCATCCCTGCCTTCCTGCGCCTCTTCGCTCATGTAATAGAGCAGTGTCGCGTCACCTGCGAACTGCTGCATGCCTGCGGCACCATCGGTCACCGCGTTCAGCGCGCCCTTGAGCATGCGCAGCGCTAGCGGGGATTTCTGCAGCAGTTCCGCGGCCCATTCCAGGGTCTCGGCTTCCAGCCGCTCCAACGGCACCACGGCGTTCACCAGGCCCATGTCAAGGGCCTGCGCCGCGCTGTACTGCCTGCACAGATACCAGATCTCCCGCGCCTTCTTGAGCCCGACCGTGGCGGCGAGCAGCCACGAACCGTAACCACCGTCGAACGAGCCGACCTTCGGGCCGGTCTGGCCGAACACCGCGTTGTCCGCGGCAATGCTGAGGTCACAGCAGACGTGCAGCACATGCCCGCCGCCGACGGCGTAACCGGCCACCATGGCGATCACCGGCTTCGGCGTCCGGCGGATCTGTACCTGCAGGTCGAGCACGTTCAGCCGGCCGATCCCGTGCTCGTCGACGTACCCGTCGTCACCGCGGATCGTCTGGTCACCGCCGGAACAGAACGCCTCGTCCCCCGCGCCGGTCAAGATGATCACTCCGATGCCCGGGTCGTCGCGTGCGGCATTGAAGGCGTGCTGCAGCTCGAACAGCGTCGCGGGTCGGAAGGCGTTGCGCACCTCTGGCCGGTTGATAGTGATCTTTGCGACGGCACTGCCTGTCCGCAGCTCCGCGGTCTCGTAAAGGATGTCGGTGTACGGCTCGTCCGACCGCTTCCACTCGACCACGCGTCCTCCTCGGCTCGCCCAACTTGGTCGCACGGCCCGGTCGCCGACTCGGCCTGGCACTAACTCACAGGGCACTCACCCACAGGTCACTGACAGGGCCACCGCTAACCTTACGACGGTGACCGGACGCTCCCTGCATGTGGCCGTTCTGCCACCTGGCGACCGGCTGCGCGGGCTGCTTGCCGACGCGCTCGCGGGCGAAGGCGCTGCGCTGGCCCCGATCGACCCCGATCTGCCACGGGCACGGCTGCGCGGGCTGCTCGAGCTGCTCGCGCCATCGGCCGTGATCACCCCCGACGGCATGACGCCTCGCGCAGGCGGCCGCGCGGCGGGCGAGGGGACAGCGCTGGTGGTCGTCACATCGGGATCGACGGGCGAGCCGAAGGCAGCCGAACTGAGCGCCGCCGCGCTTGCCGCCTCGGCCCGAGCCACCCTGGCACGGATCGGCGCCCGGCCGGGCGAGCGGTGGCTGTGCTGCCTGCCGACCGGGCATATCGCCGGTCTCCAGGTCCTTATCCGCTCGCTGGTCGCCGATACGATGCCGCTGATCTGCGCGCCTTCCGACACCTCGGCGATCGCGGCGGCGGCCGCGGGCCTGACCGGCTGCGCGCACCTATCGCTGGTACCCACACAGCTCAGGCGGCTGCTGGCACGCGGGAGCGATCTCACCGGGCCCCGGACTATCCTGCTCGGTGGTGCTGCACCGCCAGCTGGCCTGCTTGCCGAGGCGCGGACGGCGGGTGCCCACGTGGTCACCACCTACGGGATGAGCGAGACCTGCGGCGGCTGCGTCTACGACGGCGCGCCCCTCGACAGCGTCGAGGTCCGCACCGGCCCGGACGGCCGGATCCGGATCGCCGGCCCCGTCCTGTTCTCCGGTTACCGGCTGCGCCGCGACCTCACCGTCGCGGCATTCGAGGATGACTGGTTCGTCACATCCGACCTTGGCCGGGTCGGTCCTGATGGCCGGGTGCACGTGCTCGGCCGCGCCGACGACGTCATCACGACCGGAGGGGCAAAAGTGGTGCCCGCGGAGGTGACCGCCTGCCTCGAGGCGCATCCCGCGGTGCGTGAGGCCGTCGTGTTCGGCATGCCCGATCCTGAGTGGGGGGAGCAGGTCACTGCGGTCGTCGTACCAGCCGACCCGGGCGTCCCGCCCGACCTGGCCGAGCTCCGCGCGCACGTGGCGGGCTGGCTGCCGCCCTTCGCCGCGCCGCGGCGGCTCGCAATCGCTGCCGACATCCCTTTGCTGCCGTCCGGAAAGCCAGACATCGCGGCGCTGCGCGCCTGGGCGCGGGAACAATCGGGCGGCAGCAGCGTTAGTACATAGTGCCTGCCCAACAGACTTGGCTGCAGATGATACCCACGGGCGGGCTGCTGCTACGACGAGCGTATCGCCAAAGTGCCGGGTGATGACGCTGACGGGGCGTTGCCTGGAGGGAGGTGTCTAATGCCGCGGACTGCGATGGCGGAGTCGCCCGCGCACGGTGCGCCGGCGCATGGTGTCCCAGCGCACGGTGTCCCAGCGCACGGTGTCCCAGCGCACGGTGTCCCAGCGCACGGTGCGACTCACGACGAGGCGATGGCCGCGAGCCTGGATGAGCTGGTCCAGCGTGGCCGGGCACAGGGTCACCTGTCCCTTGCCGAGCTCCGAGCCACCTTCCAGCTGGCAGGCATTACCGCAGCGGAAGGCCGGTCGATTCTTCGTGAACTGACCGAGGCCGGTGTCAGGCTGGCTGACGAGGCGGCGGACACGGTCACGGCTGATGTGACCGGCGCCGGCCTGATTGGCGCCGATGCGGCAGGGACCGGCGTTGCCGGCCTTGATGTGGCAGAAGCCGATATGGAGGCCGCACTGGCCCCCGGCCGGGCTGGTGTTACCGCCGGAGCCGAGGTTGACCTGGTCAAGGCCGACGTGGACCTGGATGACCAGACCTCCACGATGGGCGACTCCGTTCACACCTACCTCAAGGCGATCGGCCGTACTAGCTTGCTCACCGCCGAGCAGGAGGTTGATCTCGCCAAGAGGATCGAGGCCGGGCTTTACGCCGAGTACAAGCTGGAGAACGAGGCCGTCCAGGGCGACGCTCTTCGCGCCGAACTGGAGGCGGTCGCCGCGGACGGCCGCCGGGCCAAGGCGCACATGCTCGAGGCGAACCTTCGCCTGGTCGTGTCGGTGGCCAAGAAGTACTCCGATCGCGGGCTTTCGCTCCTCGATGTCGTACAGGAGGGCAACCTCGGCCTGATCCGTGCCGTGGAGAAGTTTGACTACACCAAGGGCTATAAGTTCTCGACGTACGCCATGTGGTGGATCCGGCAGGCGATCCAGCGCGGCTTCGCCGACTCCGCGCGGACGATCCGGCTGCCTGTCCACGTGCTTGAGATGCTCAGCAAGCTGAGCAGGGTAGAGCGCGACATGCACCAGCAGCTTGGCCGCGAGCCGACGCCTGAGGAGCTCGCGGTGGAACTCGACCGCACGCCGGACCAGATCGAGGAGCTGCTGCGGACGAGCCGCCAGCCGATCAGCCTCGACTCCACGATCGGCGAGGACGGCGAGACCAGCATCGGCGACCTGATCGAGGACATCGACGCGCCTGAGGCGTCCGAGCTGGTAGACCGGCAGCTCATGGCCGACCAGCTGCGCCGCGCGCTTGCGGACCTCACGCCTCGTGAGGCCATCATCATGTCGATGCGGTTCGGCCTGTTCGACGGGAACCCGCATACGCTCGACGAGATCGGCAAGCACCTGGGGCTCACCAGGGAGCGGATCCGCCAGCTCGAGAAGCAGTCGCTGTCCAAGCTACGGCACCCGAGCCGGGCCCAGCCGCTGCTCGATTTCGCCAGCTGACCCCGCCGGGTGGACCCTGCCCGCCCGCGCTGACCCCGGCCAGCGGCGCTGCGCCCGTTCAGGCGCCGCGGACGCGCGCTGCCGCGACGGTCAGGTGCGTGGAGATTAGTGTGGCGGTTCTGTCGAAGTCTAGTGCCACCTTCCGGCCACACTGATCTCCACAGTCGCTCGCCGCCGCACCGCTCGCCGCCGCACCGGTCAGTGGGGCGCCGGTCAGTGGGGCGCCGGTCAGTGGGCGCCGGTCAGTGGGCGCCGGTCAGTGGGGCGCCGGTCAGTGGGGCGCCAGTTCCGCGACGCCTTCGAGCAGGCGGTCCACGTCGCCGCGGTCGTTGTAGTGCACCAGGCCTGCGCGCACTGCGCTACCGCTGTCCCTGATGCCAAGCACTCCCGTGAGTTCCCACGCGTAGTTGTGCCCGTTCCACACGTTCACCTTGCGCGCCGCGAGATGCAGCGCGACCTCGCGCGGCGTGTGACCGGACACGGTGAAATACGCGGTGGCGGTACGGGCCTGCGCGTTACCGTAACAGGTGACGTGGTGCATGGACCCGAGCCCGTCGAGCAGCGGCCGGAAAAGCCCCTGCTCGTACGCCTCGGCGGCGGCCATCGAGGCGAGCACGCGTGCACGCCGGGTGCCGGACGCGGCGCTGTCGAGCCCGGCGAGGTAGTCAACCGCGGCGGCCGCGCCTGCCAGGCCGGCGTACGGTGGCGTGCCGGTTTCGAATCGCTCGGGCACCGCACCTGGCGAGGACGCGAGCTTGTCCGGGTGCAGGCCGGCGAGCAGGCCCGGATCGGCTACGACCGCACCGACATGCGGCCCTGACCACTTGTACGCGCTCGTGGCGAAGAAGTCGGCGCCGAGCGCTTCGACGTCAACAGGGCCGTGCGGGGTGGCGTGCACGCCGTCCACGTAGGTAAGCGCGGCTGCCTCGTGCGCCTTCGCGGTGATGGCGGCCACGTCTGGCCGGGTGCCGAGCACATTGCTCGCGGCGGTGACCGCGACCAGCCTGGTCCGCTCGGACAGCAGGTGATCGTACTGCGCGGCAGGAAGCTCGCCGGTTTTCTTCTCCACCTCGGCCCAGCGCACCGCCGCGCCCGCCCGTGCTGCCGCCTGTACCCACGGCCTGACGTTGGCATCATGGTCCAGCCTGGAGACGATCACCTCGTCACCCGGGAGCCAGTTCCTTGCGAGGGTGTTCGCCAGCCGGTAGGTCAGCGTGGTCATGTTCGGGCCAAGGATCACTCCGTCCGGGTGTCCGCCGGTGAGGTCGGCCACCGCGCCGCGGCACCTGGCGGTGATCTCGTCCGCGCGGTGGCTCGCCGGGAATGCCCCGCCCGCGTTGCCAATCCCGGCGCGGTAGGTGTCCGCGACCACACTGATGACCGTTTCAGGCACCTGGGTACCCGCGGCACCGTCGAGGTAGGCGTATCCGTCGGCGAGCGCGGGGTAATCCGCCCGGATCTTGCTCACATCGAATGCCATGCGCGGCAGCTTCCTTTCGGGTGTGCTGTGGCCGGGATGCGGCGCAGGGCTGGCCCCGGCCGCGGCCCCGGGAAGAGGACCCTCGAGAAGAGGATCCCCCGGGAACATAACCCCCCGGGATCCTCCCGCAGGTAGCGGGCGCCCGGATCGAGCCTGGCAGGTTCGCGGCAGACCTTCGGCCCGTTGTGCAGGCCCACTGCCCGGTATCAGGATGTCGGTATGACGGATGAGCATTCTGTTACCGAGGTGTTCCGGTCAGCGCGGGATTTACTGCTGCGCCACCGCACCGACTACTTGGCCGCGAACCGTGAATTCAGCTGGCCGCGGCTGGACGAGTTCAACTGGGCGCTCGACTGGTTCGACGTCACCGCACGCGAGCACCCGGACCGGCTGGCGCTGTGGATCGTGACCGAGGACCGGCCGGACACGAAGATGTCCTATGCGGACCTCAGCGCGCGGTCGGATCAGGTGGCGACTTGGCTGCGCGGCCTCGGCGTCGGCCGCGGCGATCACGTGCTGCTTATGCTCGGCAACCAGGCGCCGCTGTGGGAAGTGATCCTCGCCGCGATGAAGCTCGGCGCGGTGATCATCCCGGCGGCGACGCTGCTGCAGCCGGAGGATGTCGCCGACCGGATCTCGCGTGGCGCGGTCCGGCACGTGATCAGCGAGTCCGGCGAGACTGGGAAGTTCGCCGGGCTCGGCGGTGGCTGGATTCCGATTTCAGTCGGGCCGGCGGTGGCGGGATGGGTTTCGTACGAGGACTCACGCGCCGCCCCTGCTGGTTTCGAGCCCGACGGGGTGACCCGCGGGTCCGATCCGCTGCTGCTGTACTTCACGTCGGGCACCACCGCCCGGCCCAAGCTGGTCGAGCACAGCCACGTCTCCTACCCGGCCGGGCACCTTTCGACCATGTACTGGCTGGGCCTGCAGCCAGGTGACGTGCACCTGAACATCTCCTCGCCCGGCTGGGCGAAGCACGCCTGGAGCAACGTCTACGCGCCATGGATCGCCGGGGCCACCGCACTGGTCGGCGACTACCGGCGATTTTCCGCGGAGCCTCTTCTGGACGCGATGGAGCGGTGCGGGGTGACGACGTTCTGCGCGCCGCCGACGGTCTGGCGGATCCTGATCCAGTCAGATCTCGGCGCTGCCCCGCGGTCGCTGCGCGAGTGCGTGTCGGCGGGCGAGCCGTTGAACCCCGAGGTCATCGAGCAGGTCCGGAAGGTGTGGGGTATCACGGTCCGGGACGGTTACGGGCAGACGGAGACCACCGCCCAGATCGGGAACTCCCCCGGCCAGCCGGTCAAGCCCGGGTCCATGGGCCGGCCACTCCCCGGCTACGACGTCGCGCTGCTCGATCGCAGCACGAACGTGCCAGCGGCGGAGGGCGAGATCGGCCTGGACCTGTCGCGGCGCCCGCTCGGCCTGATGAACGGCTACCGCGGCGATCCGGAGCTGACCGCGGAGGCCACGCGCGGCGGTTATTACCACACGGGCGACGTCGCGAGCCGGGACGCCGACGGCTACATCACCTATGTCGGCCGGACCGACGACGTCTTCAAGGCCTCCGACTACCTGATCTCGCCGTTCGAGCTGGAGAACGTGCTGATCGAGCACGAGGCCGTGGCCGAGGCCGCGGTGGTCCCGTCGCCCGACGCGATCCGGCTGGCCGTGCCCAAGGCGTATGTGACGCTCGCCGCCGGCTGGCAGCCGACGGCCGACACCGCCGCCGCCATCCTGAAGTACACGAGGGAACGGCTTGCTCCCTACAAGCGGGTGCGGCGGATCGAGTTCACCGAACTGCCAAAGACGATCTCAGGAAAGATCCGCCGGGTCGAGTTGCGCGAAGAAGAAGAAGCACGCCATCCGGACGAACAGGAAACCGCCGAACCTGGCCGGCGCCCACGCGAGTTCTGGGAGCAGGACTTCCCGGGCCTGAAGGGCTAGGGAGCTAGGTCCGGCGAAGCCGGGAAGATCGGGTGTCCCGGTGGATCTTGGTGGATGCGGCCCGCTGGCGCGGCAGCCTGTTGCCAGGCTGCCGCGCCAGCAAAGGTAAGACGGTCCGCACGGCACCATCACCGCCACGCCATGGTGCCGCGTGCGGAGCCTCCCGCAGCGCAGCCGCGGTCAGCCGACAGGCATACGTCCCGCGCCCGATAGCGCCGAACCTGTCCCGCCTTGTGACCCTGACCCACGATGACGATCGTGCCCGGCGATGGTTTCGTGCAGGCGTCGCGCATGTGACCGCCGTGTTACGGCGCGACCCGCACGGCTAAGGTGCGTGACAGGCCGTCTCGGCAGCTCTCCCGCCAGATCGTCATAAGTGCCAGCCGGGGGCCGCTCTGCCAGGAAGGGGCGCCAAGCTCAGCCACTGTTTTCCCAGAGCGCAAGAGGGTGCTCCATGGGGAAGGCGCCGTAGCCCTTGACGGTTGCGGTTGTAGGTAAGCCTGAGCCGATGAGATCCTGTGCGGGAGACACATGGCTACTGAACGGAACCCCGACTGGGGTAAGCACCCGGTGCGGACGGCCACGATGGGCGCCGGCGTCGCAGGATACTCCTGGCTGGCCGGCGGGATTTCCTCGTTCACAGGCGCCGCGACGATCAGTGTGGCGGTTCCCTGGGTCGTGCTCGCAGTGATCGCCTTCCGCTGGCCGCCAGAACGCGTACCGCCGCCAGAACGCCTGGACATCGCGGGCGCGTCGTACTGGGCGATCGCGGCAATGATGTTCTTTGAGTGGGAGGCTTCGGCCTTCAGGGACGGCTCGCAGTGGTGGCATCCGACCCTCAGCGTCGTCACGGGTCCGTTGGTCCACCAGCACGTCGTCAAGAGTGCTGTCTTCGCGGCCTGGCTGCTGACCGGGTGGGGACTGATCAGGCGGTGAGCGGCCAGTGAACACGCACGCGATCACGGTCCTCGGCTTCACCGCCATCGCGATCGCGTTGATCGCCCTCGAAATCGTCGCACGGCGCCGCGGTTCGCGGATTCCCACGGCGGGCCAGATGCTCGGCTTCCTGATGCAGACACGGGCTACCCGGGTGCTCATCCTGCTGCTCTGGGGATGGCTTGGCTGGCATTTCTTCGCCCGCTGACACCGGCCCCATCCGCGATGGCCCCGTGCGCCACGCATTGGAGCGGGGCAAGTACGCTGAGGCCCACCGCTGGGAAGTAATCACCCGCCACGGAGAGATCACGATGATCACTGGCCGCAAGCCGAGCCGCGAGGCGATGGAGAAGCATGCCGCCGATGTCGCACTTGCCGCGCAGTTCGCTGAGCTGTTGCGGGCAGCCAGGGACGCTGAGGACGCGCTCAGGCAGGCGCAGGCGAGCCGCGCACCGCGCGCACCGCTGATCGAGCTTCGCGGACTCGGGCTGGCTCTCGATGACGCGCTGACCGCGGTCATGCGCTCCGCGTACGCCGCCGAACGCGTGGAGATCGGGGCGCTCGGATACGACGACTGGATCTACCGCCGCAAAGCCAAGGCGAAGCCCAAGGTGAAGAGATGGCTGGCGGAAGCCGAGCGACTGCTGACATTGCGCGAAGAGCACCGGCTTACGGGCATTGTCCACGTCCCGCCGCAGGCAGCGGACTGGGCATCGGCGTCGCTCGCGGGCACCTGACGAGCGTGCCGCGACGTGCGGCAACCTCGGGTTAAAGCGGCACGGACCGGCCGGCTCAGCGGCTAGTCTTGCTCCTTGGTGACAAGCGGCGACGCCCAGTGTTCCCTCGTCGGCTTCAGGCCTTTTGAGCGGAACAGCGTGTCGTTAAGCGCGGCCATATCCACAGAGACAGCAAGCTGGACGAGAACAACCGTTCAGTTAAAGACCAGGAGGCACCGCGATGTGTTCGCACGCGCCGCCGTGTCCGGATCCCAAGTCGCCGGACCGAGAGGCCGCTCGCACCCTCGCCTCGCATCCCGAGCAGGGTTGGAGCCTGCTCTGCAATGGGATTGTGCTGTTCGATGATACGGGTGAACTGCTACCTGACGGTGACGTGATAGCGCCGCACCGGCCCACCGACCTGCCACAGCCCACGGTGCTGTCGCCGTGCGCTCAGTTGCCGCCCGCAGAGTTGCCGCCCGCTCAGTTGCCGCCCGCAGAGTTGCCGCCCGCTCAGTTGCCGCCCGCAGAGTTGCCGCCCGCGGAGTCGCCGCCCGCGGAGTCGCCGCCCGCAGAGTTGCCGCAGCGCTCATCCGCCGCCTGACATCCGCGGGCGAAGCCAGGCCGTAACCGCCGCGCCCACCGCTGCCGGATTCTTCGACAACGGGTGCCCCTCCCCGGCAAGCACAACGAGACGAGTGACGTCGGCCGCGTCAGGGATGCCGAACGGGTCCCTGCTGCCACTCACCGCGAGCACATCGGCACCAGCAGCAAGCAGTTCGCTGCGGCGCGAACGTTCTGGACGGCCTGGCGGATGGAGCGGGAAGGCCAGGGCGATCACCGCATGTGCCCCCGCCGCAGCCGCGGTGCGGCAGGCGACCCGCGCGCCGTTGCTCCGGCCACCCTGGATCAACGGCAGATCGCGGCCCGGCGGCTCGGCAGGGCCGTGGCGCCCGCCGGGTTCTGGCGCCGCGTTTGCCCGTGGGCCTGCGACCAGTGCCGGCAGGGCGGCCATGACCTCGATCCACGACTCGTCCTGCCTGGCGGCCGAGCCGGGCGCGCGTGCGCCGCGGACCCGGTAGGCCTGGATGACCCTGGCGACGGTTCCGCCAAGCGCCAGCGCGGCATCGCGTACGGCAAGCAGGTCGGCTGCGTACACGCCGCCGGCGGCGCCATGGGTGAGCGCGAGCACGAACGCAGGCTCCGCCGCCCGGTCGAGCACAACGGCCGCGTCGCCATGAGAGGTGGCGACGGTGACCTCGCCCGCCGTGACCTCGCCCGCCGTGACCTCGCCCGCCGTGACCTCGCCGGGCGTGCCAGCATTACGGCTGCCCGCAGCCGCGCCGCGGATCATCCGCCGAGAACCTTCGAGAGGAACTGGCCGGTGTAGCTCTCCTCGGTCCGCGCCACCTGCTCCGGCGTGCCGGTGGCGATCACCAGCCCGCCGCGCGAGCCTCCCTCGGGGCCCATGTCGATGATCCAGTCAGCCGTTTTGATCACATCGAGGTTGTGCTCGATGACGATCACCGAATTGCCCGCGTCGACGAGGCGGCCGAGCACCCCAAGCAGCTTGCCGATGTCCTCGAAGTGCAGGCCAGTGGTCGGCTCGTCAAGCACGTAAACGGTCCGGCCGGTGGCACGGCGCTGCAACTCCGACGCCAGCTTCACCCGCTGCGCCTCGCCGCCAGACAGGGTTGGGGCGGGCTGGCCGAGCCGAACGTAGCCGAGGCCAACGTCGGTGAGGGTCTGCATATGGCGCCGGATCGGCGGGACAGCCTCGAAGAAGCTCGCGGCCTCCTCGATTGGCATGTCGAGAACCTGGGAGATCGTCTTTCCCTTGTAGTGGACCTCCAGCGTCTCCCGGTTGTAGCGGGCGCCGTTGCACACCTCACAGGGCACGTACACGTCAGGGAGGAACTGCATCTCGATCTTGATCGTGCCGTCGCCCGAGCACGCCTCGCACCTGCCGCCCTTGACGTTGAACGAGAACCTGCCGGGCTGGTACCCGCGGATTTTGGCCTCGGTGGTCTGCGCGAACAGCCGGCGGATATGGTCGAACACTCCGGTGTAGGTGGCGGGGTTGGAACGCGGGGTACGGCCGATCGGGCTCTGGTCGACGTGCACCACCTTGTCCAGGTGCTGCATTCCGGTGATCCGCAGGTGCTTTCCCGGCTGGGTGCGCGCGCCGTGCAACTCCCTGGCGAGCGCCAGATAGAGGATGTCGTTGACGAGCGTCGACTTACCCGAGCCTGAAACGCCGGTAACCGCGACCAGGCAACCGAGCGGGATCGCGACGTCAATACCCTGCAGGTTGTGCTCCCGTGCGCCCTTGACCACCAGCTGGCGGCCCTTGGAAACGCGCCGCCGCTGCTCAGGTACGTGAATGCTCCTGCGGCCCGACAAATACGCGCCGGTCAGCGAATTCTCGTTGGCGATCAGCTCACCGACAGGCCCGGAAACCACGATTGTGCCACCGTGCTCCCCCGCACCAGGGCCAATGTCCACCACCCAGTCGGCTGTCCGGATCGTGTCCTCGTCATGCTCAACCACGATCAGGGTGTTGCCCAAGTCACGTAGCCTGATCAGGGTCTCGAGCAACCGGTGATTGTCCCGCTGATGCAGCCCGATGGACGGCTCATCGAGTACGTAGAGCACGCCCACGAGCCCGGATCCGATCTGCGTGGCCAGCCGGATCCGCTGCGCCTCACCTCCCGCGAGCGTCGCTGACGCACGATCCAAGGTGAGGTAGTCGAGCCCGACGTCGAGCAGGAAGCCAAGGCGGGCGTTTACCTCCTTGAGCACACGTTCCGCGATGTGCTTGTCCCGTTCAGACAGGTCCAGCGCGAGCAGGAATTTCGCCAGCTCGCCAATGGGCATGGCGCAGATATCGGCGATCGACTTGCCGCCGACGCTGACGGCAAGCGCGACCGGCTTGAGCCTGCTGCCATGACACGCCGGGCAGGGCACCTCACGCATGAAGCTCGCGAACCGCTCCCTGCTCGAATCGCTCTCCGCGTCCGAGTGACGACGCTCGATGTAGGGGATGGCACCCTCGAACGAGGTGTAATACGAGCGCTCGCGACCGTAACGGTTGCGGTAGCGGACATGCACCTGGGCATCGTAGCCGCGCAGCAGCGCGTCCCTGGCCTTCGCGGGCAGCCGCTGCCACGGCGTGTCGATGCTGAATCCGAGCGCGGCGCCGAGCGCTTCGATAAGCCTGATGAAGTAGTCGGCGACGTGCCCGCCGCTCCACGGCGAGATCGCGCCCTCGGCGAGAGTCTTGCCCGGGTCAGGAACGACAAGCTCGGGGTCCACCTCCATCCGCGTCCCGAGACCGGTGCAGTCCGGGCATGCGCCCCAGGGTGAGTTGAACGAGAACGAGCGCGGCTCAAGTTCCTCGAACGACAAGTCGTCGTAGAGACAGGCGAGGTGCTCGGAGAACATCCGCTCTCTGTGCGGGTCGTCGGCGGGCAGGTCAACCAGGTCCAGAATGACGAGGCCGCCGGACAGCGTCAGCGCTGTCTCCACCGAGTCCGTCAGCCGCCGCCGCGCGCTGTCCTTTACCGCGAGCCGGTCGACAACCACCTCGATATCGTGCTTCTCGTACTTCTTGAGCGCAGGCAGCTGACCGGCCGTCGCTTCGTCGAGACGCACGATCACGCCGTCGACGCGGGCCCGTGAATACCCCTTGGTCTGCAGTTCACGAAACAGTTCCGTGTACTCGCCCTTGCGGCCCCGCACGACAGGCGCCAGCACCTGGAACCTGGTCCCTTCATCGAGTTCGAGCATCCGGTCCACGATCTGCTGCGGCTGCTGCCGCGCGATCGGCCGGCCGCAGACGGGGCAATGCGGCTTGCCGATGCGCGCATAGAGCAGCCGGAGGTAGTCGTAGACTTCGGTGATCGTCCCGACGGTGGATCGCGGATTCCTGCTCGTGCCCTTCTGGTCGATGGATACGGCTGGCGACAGGCCTTCGATGAAGTCCACATCGGGCTTGTCCATCTGGCCGAGGAACTGACGGGCATACGCTGACAGCGACTCCACGTAACGACGCTGACCCTCAGCAAAAATCGTGTCGAACGCGAGGCTCGACTTCCCCGAGCCGGACAGCCCGGTGAAGACGATGAGCGCGTCTCTCGGCAGGTCGAGCGAGACGTCTTTCAAGTTGTGCTCGCGTGCCCCGCGAACGATGAGACGATCAGCCACGACGCTCCCGATCTTCGTCAGCCGATTCCTTTACGGCCCTATTCCTCCCGGCACATGGGTGCCTGGTCATGGTATCCGCGGGGGGTGACAAACCCGGGGGGTTCCGGGAGGTCGCCAGGCAACCACTGCCCCAGGGACCCCGGAGGCCGCCCAACGCAAGCACGTGTCGCTTCGCCGCGCCGCGCGCGCCCTGCCCGAGGGGAGATTGCGAGTGGACCACCGCACTGGCCCGCACCACCGGGGCAGGTATCCAGCCCTGTCTGGCGGTCCGGTAACCGATGCCATGCCAGGGACATTAACGCTTCTACTTGCGGCGCCATTCCATGCAGAGAACGGGACCCCGCCGCTGCGGTGCACGGTGCGGGGACCGCGGGGGACCGCGCGAGGACGGCGCGGGGGACGGTGCTCCGGCGTGGATACCCGGCCACGGTGGCGTATGACCACTAGCGGGGTACGCCAGAGAGGATGGTCCGCAGCGATTGGGAGGAGCGTCGGTGGAAGCTGACCCTGGGACTCTGCGGCAGCAGGTCGACGAGGCGACCGCGCGACTGGTGACTACGGTAGGCAGGCTCGGCGATTATGACGTCCGCCAGGCGTCGGCGCTGCCCGGCTGGACGCGCGGCCACCTCGTCACGCACCTCGCCCGCAACGCGGACGGGCTGCGCAACTTGCTCGTCTGGGCGCGGACCGGCACGAAGATCCCGCAGTATCCGAGCGCGGAAGCTCGCGACGCGGGGATAGCGGCGGGCGCCGGCCGGGGGGCCGCGGAACTCCTCGCCGATCTGCGCGACTCCGCTGCCGCGTTCAGCGCGGCGGCGGCGACGCTGACCGGGCAGGCATGGCAGGCTCTCGTGCAGGGCATGCGCGGTCCCGAGCACCCCGCGTGGTTCACGCTGATGCGGCGCCTGGCCGAAGTGGAGATCCATCACGTCGACCTCGATGCCGGGTTCGGCCCCGACGGCTGGCCCGAGTCCTTCGTGGCACTTGAATTTCCGCTCGCCGCGGCGGACTTCGCGCACCGCCCGGACGTACCGGCTTGCCGCTTCGAGGTAGCCGGGCACACCGTCGAAATCGGCATTCCCGCGACATCTGGCCAGCAAGACACACCAGTGACGCCAGGAACGCCAGAAACAGCAAGCACGGCCGCCGCCACGGCCGCCGCAACGATCCCGGAGCCGTGCACTGTCACCGGGCCCGCGCACCTGCTGCTCGCCTGGCTCGTCGGCAGGAGCGCAGGTGACGGCCTCACCGTCACGCCGGACGGCGCAGTGCCGCGGCTTCCCGCATGGTCGCCGAACGAAGGCCGCAGCTGGCGGCCCAATTAACGGACATCATCGTTACCCGGGAAATGCCGCGCTACCCGGGTCAGGCTTTCATGATTGTGGAGCGATCGACCCGAACCTGAGCTTGCAGGAACAGCCCGGAGCCATTCAGGTTCGCCTCGTCGACACGCAGATCGACGGTATCCACGGGATGCGCCATTCCGCGCACCGTCAATGAACCGTGCAGAATCCAGCGTCCCGATGCCGACCGCGGATAAGAGCGGCCTACGATCATAAAGACGTCCGCGCCGGTGGAACCACGGCGGCGCGGCCCCGGATCACTGTCCAGGGAAGCCACGACGCGGGGAGGATCAGGTTGAGCTACACAGGAGACGTCGTCGTCGGCGGCCCGACCGATGTCAGGGAACTGCCCGGCCTCACCGTGACGAAGGTCGCCGTGGGCCCCTTCGACAACAACGCCTACCTGCTGCGATGCACGGCGACAGGCGAACTGCTGCTCATCGATGCGGCCAACGAGGCAGGCAGGCTGCTCGAGCTCATCGGCGGCACGCGCCTGTCGCGGATCGTCACCACCCACCGCCACCAGGACCACTGGGAGGCGCTGCGCCAGGTGCAGCAGGCGACCGGCGCGCCAGTCGCGGCGCACCCCGCCGACGCAGCGGCCCTCCCGGTCGAGGTAACAGAACCAGTCTCCGGCGGCGACGAGGTCCGCGTCGGTGACGCGGTGCTCGGTGTCATCCACCTGCGCGGCCACACTCCGGGCAGCGTCGCGCTCTGTTACGACGCGGCAGGTGAGCTTGCCGAGACCCCGCACCTGTTCACCGGCGACAGCCTGTTCCCAGGGGGGCCAGGCAACACGCAGGGCGACGCGGCCCGTTTCAACCAGCTCATGGACGACCTTGAGGAGCGGGTGTTCCGGCCGTTGCCTGACGGCACGTGGGTCTACCCGGGTCACGGCAAGGACACAACGCTCGGCAACGAACGGCCGCACCTGAAGGAGTGGCGCGACCGCGGCTGGTAACGCCAGCTGACCCACCATTTATCCATAACGGCTTGCGCGAGATATCCAAACCGCCACACTGATCTCCACAGCGCGCTGGGCTGGCGTGGAGATCAGTCCACACCCTGGCGCGTCACGCCGGTAGCTCCCCGAGGTCAGGTGCCCGTTCGGCGCCGGCCGCGGCGCGCCTGTAGTCGGCGAGCACCGCCTCGACGGCCGCCTCCTCATCAGGCAGCGACCGCGCACGCTCCGCCGCCGCCGCCGACAGCCGCGCGGCGAGCGCGTGATCTGCGAGCACCCGTGCCAACGCGGCCGCCAGCCGCCGCGGGTCGGCAACAGGCACCAGCAGTGCCGCGTCCTCCCCCGTCAGATCCGGAACGCCGCCGGTACGGGTCGCCACGATCGGCGCACCCGCGCGCAGCGCTTCCTGAAGGACGAGCGGCTGGCCCTCCCACTGGCTCGGCAGCACGAACACATCCGCGGCCGCCAGCAGGGCAGGGATATCGTCGCGCTGGCCGAGAAGCCGCAGCGGCAGCCGTTCGGCATCAATCCTGCGGCCCAGTTCAGCGTGCAGCGGACCGGCACCGGCGATGACCACCAGCGGCTGCGGAATGCGGTCACGCAGCCGGCCAGCGGCGTCGAGCAGCGTCCCGAACCCCTTCTGCGCGGCGAGCCTGCCGACGGCGAGCACTACCGGCCTGCCGTCGGCGGCGAGCCCAGCCCGTACGGCCCGCGCCGTCTGCGCGGAAACGGCTGGCCCCCCAGGGGCGGGCACCACCGCTGTTCCCACCGAAGGCGCAGCGCGGCGGCGCATCCGCGCGGCCAGGTCCCCCGACACGCAGAGCACCCGGTCGGCGCGGCGGGCGACGATCCGCTCCAGGACCCCGTAAACCAGGGCTGCGAGGCCGCCGCCCGCAGGGGGCGCGTTGTGCAGGCTCACCACGAACACGGACCGCCGGCGATGCCCTGATGCGCGGCTGACACCGCCGAGGGCGAGCGCGGCAAGCGCGCCCGCGCGCAGGCCGTGCGCGTGCACGATCCTTGGTCCCGCACGCCCCGCGCCACCGGGGCCGCGGGACTTGTCAGCGGCAGTGTCGTACTCGCGCAACACGCGACGCAGGCGCGCCGCTGCCGCCAGGTCGCGGGCCGGCCGTGGCCTGTCGCCGATCTCCACGGCGGCGAACCGCGCGCCCGCGCTGGTGAACCCGAGCATTGGCTCCGTCTCGGCAGGACCACAGACCGCCACGTCGATGCCCCGTGCGGCAAGGCCCGCGGCGAGGGACCGCACGTGCCTTCCTGTCCCGCCAGCTGTCGTGCCAAGCACGAACGTCACACCGGCGGCTTCGGTGCCAGGCGCGGGGCGCTTGCTCATGCCGTCCGCCGCCGCAGGACCCGTGCGGTGACCGCCCGCAGGTCACCCGAGTCGGCCAGGTACGCCACGGCGAGGAAGATGGCCGCCGTGACGGCACCTGCCACCAGCGTGAGCGCCGCCGCGGGGAGCGCGCCGCCGGGGCCGAACACCTGGCTTGCCGCCGCCGCGAGCAGCGCGCCCACGGCTCCGCCCGCGACGGCGCTGGCCATCCCCGCGGCGAAGGCGCGCGGCAGCCCGGCCACGCAGCCGCGTCCGCGGACCCGCACGACGGCGATGAGCAGCGCGGCACCCGCGACGGTAAGACCGATGCTGTTGCCGAGCCCAAGCACAGGCACCACCCATCGCTGCGGCACGAAGGGGACGATGGCCAGGTCCGCCGCCATCACGGCGAGCCAGCCCATGGCGGTCGTCAGGGCGGCGGCACGATTGCGGCCCCAGGCAAGGAGCACCCGGCTGAGGTTGGCGACCAGGCCGTAACCGATCAGGCCTGGTGCGAAAGCCAGGAACACGAATGTCAGCTCGCGCGTGCTTGCGGGGTGGACGAAGACCCGGGCGGCCGGCGCTGCGATCCCTGCGAGCACGGCGGCACCAAGGAAGGACACAAGCACGGCCGCACGTGTTGAGGTGGCAGCCAAGGCGTCGAACCTGCCTGCCGGGTCCGGCTGCGCGGCAGGCGCTGACAGCGCTGCAGGCTCCGCCTGCGCTAACGGGTCCGACGCTGGCGGCTGCGACGCTGGCGGCTGCGATACGGGCGGCCCCGGCTGCGCCTGCGGCTCCAACTTCGCCGCCGACGCTGCCGGGCCTGAAACGGTTTCCGCAAGCTGCGCGGCGCCCGCCTCGGCAGGCACTGCGGCACCCGCGCCTGAGGCCAGCGTGGCAGACGTTGCCGCGGCATGCGCGGAAAGCAGCGGGAACGCGGTCGTCGCCACGGGTACCGCGAGCACCGCGTAGGGCAGGAAGAACATCTGCCAGCCGTAGTTGTAGAGCACGATCGCGCCGGTGCCGCCGCGTGAATTGGCAAGCACGATCACCGCTACCAGTGCCGCGTCCTGAGCCACCAGGGTGGCGACGCCCGCGGCCGCGAGCCCGCGCACCCGCGGCGCGATCCCTCGCGGGAAACGCAGCGCCGGACGCAACCGAAGCCGGAGCCGCCAAGCCGGGACCGCGACCGTCGCCACGAGCGCCGCGACACCGGCGGTGGTGCCGACAGAAAGGATCAGCTCCGCCGCGGTAGGCAGGCCGCGCAGATTGTTCTGATATCCGTTCCCGACCGGCAGGAACGCCAGGTAGGCGGCGCTTACCACCAGGCTGGAAACCAGCGGCGCGAGGGCCGGAGCGGTGAACTTGTGGTGCGACTGCAGGATGCCGTAGATCACGACGGCGAGCCCGTAGAGCGCTATCTGCGGCGCGAACACCACGAGCATCCTGCTGGCGACCGCGATGATCTCGGCCGATCCCGCGTGCGAGCGCCCGAAAAGCGCCGTCGCGACCGGCCCCGCGACGAGCGCCAGGAGCACGCTCAGCGGCACGAGCAGCAGGATTGTCCAGGTGAGCAAAGCGGAAGCGGTCCGGCGGGCGTCGGCCGCCGCGGCAGCATCGTGATCCGCGCGGTGAGCAGGCCCGGCCAGTACGGGCACCACCACCGCGGTGAGAGCACCACCGGCCACGATGTCGAAAATGATGTTCGGCACCTGGTTCGCGGTGGTGTACGCGGTGCCGAGGTTGGTGTTGCCGACAGTCTGCGCGAAGACGAGCGTACGCCCGAACCCCGCCAGGCGGGCCACTACGGTGATCGCGCCGATCAGTACCGCGGCGCGGCCGAGCCCGCGCCTCACGTTTCGATCGATGACCCAGGCATCCCCTCGGGGGTGCGGGGGCTTTCCCCGCCCAGCGCTCTACCCACCGACGCGGGCACCTCCCCGTCTCCAGGGGGCTGCGGGCCGCCGAAGCCGGGAGGGTCCACGGGAAGGACAGTGGCCCCACGGGCCAGCACAGCTGAACGGCCACCGCTGCCGGTCGCTCCCGCCGGATCTACGGAGCCCGCGTGGCCATCCGGGCCCGCAGGTGCCTGCGACGATGTTCCTGCCGCCGGTGCGCCCGTTGGCCATGCTGCTGCCCGCGCAGCTGCCTGCGCAGGTGGCTCGGTGGCTGGCGGGTGACTGGGCGCGCGTCTGCCCATCATGTCGAGCCAGCGCAGCGGTGCCGTCCGCTCGATCACCTTCGTGAAGCTGACGACCTCGCTTGCAGCGGTGAGGCCCGTTATCCCCGCGAGCACCGCCAGCCTGGCGCCGCGTGGCAGGCTCGCCGCGGCCGCGGCGCCGAGCACGGCGCCGAGTGCGTTGGCGCCCGCGTCGCCAAGCATGGCCCGTTCGCCCAGATCCTCGCCGAGCAAGGCCACGGCACTGCCCGCCGCCGACGCGGCCGCGGGCACGACGGGCGCGCGCAGCAAGGCAGCCGCGGCCAGAGCGACCTTGATGGCGCGGCCTGGCCGCAGGTCAAACAGGTTCAGCAGGTTCGCGCTGCCCGCAACGAGGCCCGCGTTGATCGCCACGTCGACGGGCGGCCCGCCGAGCATCGCGGCGGCCGCGGCGCCTGTCGCGCCGATTCCGCCGATCTTCACCGCGCCGGTCGTGACGTTGCCCTGCCGAAGCGCACCCAGGTGGCCACGGAATCCCCGCCGGTCGCCAGAACCCGCGAGGTCGTCGTACCCACCGAACGCCGCCGCACCCGCACCAGCCAGGGCTGCCGCAGCGCGCGCACGGGCGGGCACGCCCGGCGCGATCGCGACCGCCGTGACCGCACCAGCCGCGGCCGCTGGACCTTCGAGCAGCGTGACCGGCTCGCCGCGGTGGTTGGTCCGGTGCCAGACCTCCTCGCCACCGGGCGGACGCGATTTGAGCAGAACATAGGCGGCGCGCGTGGTCCCGGCCGCGGCGAGGAAGGTGAGCAGCCCGCGGCTCAGCGGCCCGCGGCTCAGCGGCCCGCGGCTCAGCGGCCCGCGGCTCAGCGGCCCGCGGCTCAGCGGCCCGCGGCTCAGCGGCCCGCGGCTCAGCGGCCCGCGGCTGAGCGGCCCGCGGCTGAGCGGCCCGCGTGCGTCCTGAGGTGCAGCTCGGTTCACCGCTGGGACCTTGCCTTCGCGGTCTTGGTGGGAGTTGGCGAGGCCGACCCCGTGCCGGTCGCCGTCGGGGTCGGAATCGGGCTCGGCCCGACCCCATTCGCGCCTGAGGTGCCGTAACTGCCCGGCGTCTGCGTGCCGATCTGCTTTGCGAGCGCCTGCGCCACGACAATCTGCCCGAACGTCATGTCGGCATTGTCCACGCTCGACACCTGGTTCGCGCTGGTACTGGCCCGCAGGGCCGCGATGGAGCCGCCTGGCTGCGTCGAGCTAGCGGGTCCGGCCATGACCGCCGCGAGGCTGGCGGAATTGACAGCCGCGGCGACGTCGGTCAGTGACTGGTTGGTCGTGGCAGAGTCCGGGCCGGTGAGCGGATTCGCTGACGTAATCACGACCGCGAGTGTGGCACGCGCGGCGGGCTGCCCGCTGACCGTCAGGAAACCTCCGCCAGCGAATGTGGAAACGGTGTTCTGGCTGGTGAAGTTCTTCAGCCCGGGAAAGGCCTTGGTTGTGATCGCGGCCGCGAGCACTTGGGCCGCGCGCTGCTGCGGGCTGCCGCCGGTAAGCGTCACGTTCGGCGGCTTGAGACTCTGCGAGAGCTGGTCAAGTTCTGCGAGGGTTGTCGCGCTGGTGTCGAAGAACTTGTCCTGCAGCTGGATCTGGCCGCCGATGGTGGCACCAGCCTGCTGGATCATCGCGGTGACCCCCTGCTGTACCTGGCCCGATGCACCGGGCGCGTCGATCATCACCACGCGCTGCCCGGCGAGCAGGTTCGAAAGCAGCCGCGGCGCGGCCGCCTGCCCGAACGTCCCCGCGGCGTTGAGCTGCTGCTGCAGCGCGCCATCCTGGGCGCGCAGGCCGTTGAGTTCGTTACGTAGCGAGTTGTTGCCGTTCTGCAACGCCTCGGTGACGGGGCCGTTGAGCGCGGTGGTGCCGATGACGATGCCGGTCGCAAGGGCGAGGAAGATCGCGACGATGGAAACCAGGTGGTAGCGAAAATCAATCACTTTAGAAGAGTCCGGTCAGCCAATAGAGGAATGTATCGAATTGGGCGCGAACGTACTCGAACATCGCGTGTGCGGCGAACGAGGACCTCGCCGCGGCGAGCAGAGCGACGAACGCGGCGAGCACCATGGCGAGCAGCCACCAGCCAGAGATCCGGCTCTGATAGAGCCGGCTGATCTCCCTTCGGCTCGACGAGCTTGCTGCCGACCCGGAGCCGGGTCAGCCACGTACTTGAGCCACCGGAACGGCCCTTATCGAGGAACTCGGTGAGGGTGTAGTGCGTGCCCACCGCGACGATCAGGCTGGCGCCGAGGTCGTCGGCGAGCAGCAGCGCGATGTCCTCGCTGGTGCCGGCCGCGGGGAACACCACTGAGGCCAGCCCCATGTCCTGCACCCGCTGCAGGCCCGGCGCCTGCCCGTCGCGGTACGCGTGCACGACAAGCTCCGCGCCGCAGGCGAGCGCAGTGTCAGACACAGAATCCATGTCCCCGACGATGATGTCGGGCACATAACCGGCCTCGAGGAGCGCGTCGGCGCCGCCGTCCACGCCGAGCATGACCGGCCGGAACTCACGGATGTAGGGCCGCAGCACCGCCAAGTCCTCCCGGTACTGGTAGCCGCGGACCACGACAAGCACGTGCCTGCCTTCGAGGCGGGTCGTCAGCGTGGGCACGCCGACCCCGTCCAGGAGCAGTTCACGCTCGCGCTTGAGGTACTCCATCGTGTTCGCGACGAACGCCTCGAGTTGCACTGCGATGCCGGCCTTCGCCTCGGCCATCGCGGCCGCCACCAAGTCCCCGGTCTGGACCGTGCCCTTGGCGATCACCTGGTCGTGCGCGTAGAGCGTCTCGCCGTCGAGCCGTATGACGTCGCCCTCGGCCACCTTGGCGAAGACATCGTGGCCGATGTCGTCGACGAGCGGGATACCCGCGTCGAGGATGATCTGCGGTCCCAGGTTCGGGTACCTGCCGCTGATGCTCGGCGCTGCGTTCACCACCGCAGCCACCTGCCGCTCGACGAGCGCGTCAGCAGCCATCCGGTCGAGGTCGACGTGGTCGATGACGGCGATCTCACCTGGGAGGAGCCGCTTGGCGAGATTCTTCGTCCTGCGGTCGAGCCGGGCCGTAGCTGTAAGCCCCGGCAGGTCGTTTGCCGTGGTGCCGCGAGCCTTGGGAGCTTTCAGGTACGGGATCTTCATTGTGAGTAATCTTGCCAGAGGGCGCAACTGCAGACCGCCACACAGTCTATTGCGGCGTGTTAGGGGCAAGTGCCGCCCGAGCTGGCTGTGGCTTAACGGCAATGCAAGGTAGTTAAGGTCCGGGTATGGCGATCAAGCATTGCGCTCGGCGTGTCGCGGATCCAGGCGTTCAAATGCTCCCGGCGCGGGCTCAGCAAGCGTCTGCCGACCCGGAACCTGTGCGGCTGGACGGCGCGCCGGAAGGTGGCCCCGGGGCCGGGCCGAGCGGAGCACCGGCGAGCTCGAACTGATGTTGACGCGGCCAGGCTCGCATGACAGCAGCTAGTGCGTCCAGCCAAGCTGGTTATCGGCTGGCCGCATCAGCCCGCGCACCGGTTGGCTATTGTCCTGGCCGTGACCTCTTGCTCTCGTGGCCCGTTTCGCCGGGTGCTGACTCAGCGTCGCCACCGGCAGGGCCATGGTGTGGGAGGAGCCGCCGGGCTGGCGCTACGTCGGCGGCGGCGCGTCACAGGCGCTCGTCGAGGACGACGTGCGCGACATGGTGATGCGCGACCGCAACCGGCCGTCGGTGGTTATCTGGGGCACCAGGCTCAACGAAACCTCTGGGCACCTTGACCTCTATCAGCGGACCGCCGAAATCGCCCGCCAGCTTGACGGCACGCGGCAGACCTCGGGCGCGATGCGGACGCATACCACCGTGGACTGGACGGGTGATGTGTTCGCGTTCAACGACTATCACGCCGATGTGGCAGGCAACGCGACGCTCCTGCCGCCGCTCAACGGTGTGCCGTACCTAGTCAGCGAGGCGGTGGGCACGCTGGACGGGGTGCAGTACTGCCGCTGGACCGACCCGGGAACGGTGCTCGCCAGGCAGGCGGCCATGCACGCGCAGGTGCATGAGATCGCGCAGGCCGATCCGCGTTATTGCGGCCTGCTCGGCTGGACCG
The DNA here is from genome assembly GCA_963826515.1 of uncultured Actinomycetota bacterium. Classification (GTDB taxonomy): domain Bacteria; phylum Actinomycetota; class Actinomycetes; order Streptosporangiales; family Streptosporangiaceae; genus DATFVJ01. Next base: position 629,859 of record CAWGXI010000012.1, on the reverse strand, counting down.
GATTCGATTACGCATCGAGACACGGTCACATCTGGGACAACCTCAAATGGCCAGGTATCGCGGACACCTTCCGGGTACCGAAACCGGGCGCCGCCTTCTACCGTTCGCAAGTGGACACGCCTGCAGCCAGTGATCCTGCCCGTGTTCTTCTGGGACTCCGGGCCTGACGCGATGCCGGGCGCCAATGGGCAAGCCTCGATGATCGCCACCAACTGTGACCGTCTGGAGATCTACGTCGGCGCGCTGCACGCCGCGACCGGCCTGCCTGACGTGGCGCGGTTTGGGCACCTCGCCTACCCGCCGGTATTCATCAACCTCACCATCAACCCGATTTTCGTGGACTTGATGGCCGGCCGTACAGGCCTGCCGGAACTGCGCATCGACGGTTACGTGCGCGGGCGCCACGTCGCGTCCGCGCGGATGTCAGCCGACACGTCCAATGACCGCCTGGTGCTGACCGCCGACGACGCATCGATCGTGGCGGACGGCTCCGATGCCACCAGGGTGACCTTCCGCGCGCTCGACGCGTACGGCAACCAGCGTTCCTATGTGAACGGCGGGGTGGGACCTGGCACTGACCGGGCCCGCCTCGCTCATCGGCGACAATCCGTTCGCCTTCGGCGAGTACGGCGGCGTGGGCGGCGCGTTCATCCGCTCGGTGCCCGGCCGGACCGGGCTGGTGACGCTGACCGCAGCGCACGCCAGTCTCGGCAGGGCCGCGGCGGCGGTACGGGTCATCCGGCCCGGCCCCGGCCGCCGGTTCCTGTGACCGCGACGTAGCTGCTCGCGTCGCCCATAAGGGCGCGCCACCTGAACCTGGCGGCGGCCTGGGTTATTGCTGCGGCGGGACTGGCACAAGCGCGTTCCACGCACCGGTGTCGTACAGCAGGCGAGATCCGGTGACCCGGCCGTCGCGCACGGTGTTCCACTCGCACATGAGGACCGATCCCGCACCGGCCGCGGTCTGCAGGTCGAACTCGTACACCGTGCACACGTCGCCGCCGTCCTCCCACTGGCGCAAGATTCGGTAACCCCGCATGATGGGGGCGAGCCTGCCGGCCCCGGCCAAGAACGTGTCCCTGCCGTCAGCCCGGCTGGACGGGCCCACAAATGAGAACTCATCGGCCAGATGCGTCCTCAGCCCGTCGATGTCCCACGCCGTGAATGCCGTCAAGTACTCGTTGACTACCTTCGAGCTGTCACCCATGCCGCGATCTCCCATCTGCGCGAACACTTCGATAGGTCCATATACCAGCAGTAAATTGTACAAGTTTCAACTGGTACAAGCGTCGACTGGTGCACGTTGCCCGTCCGCAGGAATGAGCGGGGTGTGTCAGCGGCCCGCGGACGAGCGGCCCGCGGACGAGCGGCCCGCGGACGAGCGGCCCGCGGACGAGCGGCCCGCGGACGAGCGGCCCGCGGACGAGCGGCCCGCGGACGAGCCGTCGGCCAGCGTGGCCCGCTCTTCGGCGGCAAGGGAAAGCAGTTCCTCCGCGTGGGCGCGGCCGAGCTCTGAGTCCTCAAGGCCGGCCAGCATCCGGGACAGCTCCCTGATCCGGCCCTGCTGGTCCAGCCGGGTCACGCCACTACTCGTGACGAGGCCGTCCCCGGACTTCTCGACGAGCAGGTGATTGTCGGCGAACGCCGACACTTGCGGCAGGTGCGTGACCACGATGACCTGGGCAAGCCTCGCGAGCCTGGCAAGCCTGCGGCCCACTTCCACCGCTGCCTTGCCGCCCACACCCGCATCGACCTCGTCGAACACGAATGTGGGCACCGGGTCCGCACCGGCGAACACTACCTCGATGGCGAGCATGACACGAGAAAGCTCGCCGCCAGAGGCGCCCTTGTGCAGCGGCAGCGCAGGCGCTCCTGGATGCGCGGCGAGCCGGATCTCCACCTCGTCCGCCCCGTGCGGTCCCAGCTCGTCCAGCGGCGTCACGGCCACCTTGAGCCGGCCGTGCGGCATGGCTAGCGCGGTGAGCTCGGCGGTCACGTCGGCAGTGAATTTCTCCGCCGCCTGGGCCCGTAGCCCGCTGAGACCGTCCGCTAGCTCCGTGAGCCTGCCCGCCAGGTCAGCCTCCTCCGCGGTGAGCGCTTCGAGGCGCTCGTCGTCGGAGTCCAGTTCGGTGAGCCTGCTCGCGGCCTGCTTGGCCCAGCCGAGCACAGCCGTTACCGTGCCAGCCCGGGGGGACGACTCCCCGGAACCCCCGCCAGCGCCAGCCCGGGGGGACGACTCCCCGGAACCCCCGCCAGCGCCAGCCCGGGGGGACGACTCCCCGGAACCCCCGCCAGCGCCAGCCCGGGGGGACGACCCCCCTGACCCCCCGTATTTGCGCACCAGCCGGGTGAGCTCGGCCCTGCGTTCTTGTACCACCGCAAGGCGTGCGGGGTCGGCCTCCACGGACTGCGCATAGGAGGAAAGCTCTGCCGCCACGTCCGAGATCAGGTAGGATGCCTCGGACAGCCGGGCGCCGAGCTCATCGAGCGCCCCGTCGTGCTGGCTGACCGAGTCAAGGGCGTGCCGCGCCGCGCCGAGCAGGGTGACCGCGTCCGCTGTGCTCTCGCCGCTTGACGGGTCCGCGAGCAGGGCCTCGTGCGCGGTTGTAGCTGCCGCATGAAGCGCGTCCGCATGCGCGAGCCGCTCTTCCTCTGCGAGCAGGTCACCGTCCTCACCCTCGGCGGGCGCGAACCCTTCGATCTCACCAAGCCCGAACCTGAGCGCGTCGGCCTCCATCGCCCGCTCCATGGCCCTTGTGGTGATCTCGTCAAGCTGACCGCACACCTCGCGGTGGCGGTAATAGGCACGCTGATATTCGCCGAGCGCCATCGCGAGTTCCGCGCCGGCGTAACGGTCGAGCGCTTCCCTTTGACGGCCAGGTTTGAGCAACTGCTGCTGGTCGGCCTGGCCATGCACGGCTACCAGGTCGTCGGCGAGGTAGGAGAGCAGGCTCACGGGAACCGACCGGCCGCCGGCGAATGCACGCGAGCGGCCCTCGGCTGATACCGAACGGCTGACGAGCAGCGTGCCGTCCTGATCGAGTTCACCGCCCGCCTGCTGGACCCGGCGGGCGACGTGACCTTCCGGATCCGTCCTGAGCCTGCCTTCGACCATCGCCCGGTCGGCGCCTGGCCTGACTCGTGCTGGGTCGCCGCGGCCGCCGAACAAAAGCCCGAGCCCGGTCACGACCATTGTCTTGCCCGCGCCGGTCTCGCCGGTGACAACGGTGAATCCGGCGGAAAGCTCGAGGACGGCGTCGTCGATGACCCCGAGCCCAGTAATGCGGACTTCCTCGAGCATCGCGGGGCTCACCGACCCTCCCCGCGGCCACGCCAGCCCGTCACCGGCAGGCCGAATTTCACCACGAGCCTATCGGTGAACGCCGTGCTGCCTGGCTTGCCTGACAGCCGCACGACAGAAACCGGCAGCGCACCGCGACGAACCTCCACCCTGGCTCCGGCGGCCAGATCGACCCTTCGCCGCCCATCGCACCACATAACCCCACCAGACGTCTCGGCTGGCTCACGGGCGCGGCCAGCCGGGTTACCAGATACGGGTGCGACGCCACGGCTTGATGTCCCCGTCACCTCGACGGCGACCACCGAGCGGGGCGAGACCACCAGCGGCCTGGCGAAGAGAGCATGTGCCGAAATCGGCACGAGCAGCAGTGCCTCCACCTCGGGCCAGACCACGGGGCCGCCCGCTGAGAACGCGTACGCGGTGGATCCCGTCGGGGTCGCGCAGACGACTCCGTCGCAGCTCCATCGCGACAATGGCCTCCCGTCGATCTCGGTGACCACTTCCAGCATCCGCTCGCGAGCGGCCTTCTCGACCGTGGCCTCGTTCAGCGCCCAGGTGGAGGCCGTCACCGTGCCGTTCTCGCGGACCAGGACGTCAACCGTCATCCGTTCCTCGACGACATACCGCCGTTGCACCACCCGGTCCACGGTCGCGGCCAGATGTTCGGGATCAGCCTCGGCGAGGAAGCCGACGTGGCCCAGGTTCACGCCGAGCAGCGGCGCCGCGGCGGGCCGGGCAAGCTCTGCCGCCCGCAGCAGGGTGCCGTCACCGCCGACAACGATCACCACCTCCGCGTTCTGCGCCGCAGTCGCAGTGGCCGGGACCACGTCGACGCCGCCGCAGGCAAGATCATCGGCTTCCGGGGCGAGGACCCGCACGACCACGCCCGCGCTGTTGAGCATCTCCACCACCCGCCGCGCGCTGTGCAGCGCCTCCTTGCGGCCGGTGTGGGCGACCACCAGGACCGTACGGTTGGCGTTCATCGGGCCCGACACTAGCGGGGTCCCTCCTCGATCGCCCGCGCCGCGGCGGCATCGTCGAGCGGCGGCGCGCCCCGCCGCAGCCAGAGGAAGTACTCGACGTTTCCTGATGGGCCTGGAAGCGGGCTCGCGGTGACCCCCATGACGCCCAGATCGTGATCGCTGGCACAGCGCGCCACCCTCGTCACCGCCTCCTGTCTGGTTGGCGGGTCGCGGACCACGCCACCCGTACCAACCTTCCCCCTGCCCGCCTCGAACTGCGGTTTGACCAGGAGCAGGAAATCGGCATCAGGGGCTGCGCAGGCGGCGATTGCGGGCAGCACCAGCGTAAGCGAGATGAACGACAGATCGGCAGTCACCAGGTCCGGTGCGTACTCCAGTTGCCCGGGCCGCAGGCCGCGTACGTTCACCCTGTCCATGACCGTCACTCTCGGGTCGGTCCGCAGCGACCAGGCAAGCTGGCCGTAGCCGACGTCGAGCGCGATCACGTGCGCGGCGCCCGCTCGCAGTAGCACGTCGGTGAACCCACCTGTAGAGGCCCCGGCGTCCAGGCACCTGCGACCGGCGACGGCGACACCGGGCAATGCGGCCAGGGCGCCGGCCAGTTTCCTGCCGCCGCGGGAAACGTAATCGTGGGCGCCGTCGGCCAGCTCCTCCACCGTGATCGACGCGGACGTGTCCACCTGGCTGGCCGGTTTGACGGCGCCAGGCCCTGCGCCGCCGACCCGGACCCGCCCCTGCGATATCAGCCCGATCGCTTGCGCACGTGAGCGGGCGAGCCCGCGGCGGACCAGCTCGGCGTCAAGCCTGCTGCGCCTGGCCATCTGACGCGTCGCCGTTAGCGAGCCGGGGCGCAGCGGTGCCGAGCTCGTCGAGCAGGCCGCGCAGGCGCAGGTAAGCCTGCTCGAACGCCTCGACGTGCCCGGAATCGGGCAAACCCTCGAGGTCAGCCAGCCTGGCCAGCGCCTCATCCACGCGTGGATCCCCCGTTGCCGCCGCCGGCTTCGCTGGCCCGCCGTCAGCGGCAGCGGTTCGGGTAACCTCGTTCATCATCCGTTTCAGACTCCTTGAGTCGGGCGGGCAGGTAGGAGCGTGCACCGGGCCCACCAGAACGCTACCGTCCGGACACGACACTTCGGTGGGGACCGAGCAGGAGCGCAACGTCGATGGCGACCGTTGACCAATGCCGCGAGGCGCTGGAAAAGGTGGCGTCCCGCATCAGCGGGATGAGCCCACAGGACCGCGAGCGGCATCTTGTCGATCGCACGATAGGTTTCCGCGTCACTGACCTGGGAGTGGAGTTCCGTACCCGGCTCGGGCCGCATGGCACAGACCCGATTAGCGAGGCGGCACCGCAGGACGGGCCGGCCCAGGTGACGTTCAGCGCGAGAAGCGACGATCTTGTCGCGCTCGCGGACGAGCAACTGCATCTCGCCCGCGCCTGGGCCACCGGACGGCTGAAGGTCCAGGCGAGCGTGTTCGATCTGCTCCGGCTACGCGGCGTCCTCTGACCGCGCGGCATCTCCGGCGTGCGCAGCATCCCTGACCTGCGCAGCCTTCCTCACCCGCAGGCCAGCTGCCGGAGAATCCCGCGACGTGTCTGTCCTCGGCCTACCGGCCACGTTCCTCTACCATGGGCACCGGGAGCGGCGCCGCGGTCGGTGTCGGCGCGCCTGACGCCTGCAGCAAACGGCCCAGCCTTCAAACTGCCCAGCCTTGAAACGGCCCCTCATACAAACGGCCAAGCATTTGAACGGACCAGCATTTGAACGGACCAGCATTTGAACGGACCAGCATCGTCGCGTTAGTGGCTGCTAGCTGATCCGTAGCGCACCTGAGTCGGGCGCTCATATCCAACGAACCCGGCCTGTGCAACGTCAAAGAGGTGACAGGTGAGGTTCGGATTGACGGGGATGACTCGATGACACTGTCCGTACCCGGTGCCGGGCGCGTGATCGCGGCCGGCGTCATGATCCTGGCGATGGCGCAGTCGGCGGCCTGTGGTTCTACTCAAATCCCGGTGTCTGCGGCGAGCCCTTCCGCGCCAGCGCCTGGCGGGAGCGCGGCTGCTGCCTCCGCAACAGCGCAAGCCACGCCTGCCGCGACGCAATGCGATAGCGGCACGCTCCGGCCGAGCCTCACGCCGATGGGGGGCGCGGCAGGAACCGCCTACTACGCCCTCAGGCTGACCAATACCTCCGGCGGCACGTGTACCATATATGGCTACCCAGGGGTGTCATTCGCCAGCGGCGTAGGCGGCCAGCAGATCGGCAGCGCCGCGACCCGCAATCCGCTGTACCCGGTGACCGCGGTGCGGGTCGCCGCGAACGGGACGGCGCACGCAACGCTCGGCATCGCAGCGGCCGCCAACTATCCGGCCGCGCGCTGCCACCCCGCCACCGCGCACGCGCTGCGCGTCTTCCCGCCCGGCCAGACCGCCGCCGTGTACGTGAGGCAGAGCTTTCCTGCGTGTTCGGCGCGTGTGCCGGTGCTCACGGTAACCGCGATGCGCCTTGGACTTGGCGGTCAAGGGATGTAGGGCAGCGGAACGCCGCCACGACCATGATCCGTTCTTGAGTGAACTTGCCAGCGCTATAAGCCGGAAAGGCAACGCACAAACGGATCATGACCCACTGAGTGCCACGCTTTCTTGTGCGCTGGCAGCCAGGCGGCGGTCGAGCGCCGGTTGGCCGAGGCTGCCATGCTGGGGAAATGCCGGAGGGGGATGTTGTCTGGTGGTACGCGCGACGCCTGCATGCCGCGCTGGCAGGCAACGTGCTTACTCGCTGTGACTTCCGGGTCCCCAGGTTCGCCACCGCCGACCTCACCGGGCGCATCGTGACCGAGGTCGTCTCGCGAGGTAAACACCTGTTAATGCGGGTCGAGGCCGGCCTGATCGTGCATACGCACCTGCGGATGGACGGTTCATGGCGGATCCGGCCCGCGGCCGAGCAAGTTCCGGCCAGCCACCGGATTCGGCTGGTGCTCGGCAACGATACGTGGGTCGCCATCGGCTACCAGCTCGGGGTGGTGGAACTGCTGCCAGCGGCGCAAGAGCAAAGCGTGACCGGGCACCTCGGGCCCGATCTGCTCGGCGGCGACTGGGATCCGGACGAGGCGGTACGCAGGCTCGCCGCCCTGCCAGGCCGTGATATCGGCGAGGCGCTGCTCGACCAGCGCAACCTGGCGGGAATCGGAAACGTGTACAAATCGGAGGTGTTGTTCCTGCGCGGGATCAACCCATGGCGACCGGTCGGCAAGCTCGAGGATCTCGACCGGGTCGTCTCACTCGCGCAGCGGCTCCTCGACGCGAACAAGGACCGGATCGGCCAGGTCACCACCGGCGTGTCGCGGCGTGGCGAGGAGACGTGGGTATACGGCAGGGCCGGCCTGCCCTGCCGCCGCTGCCGCACGCGCATCAGAAGGGCGGCACAGGGCGCCACCGCAGAGCAGCGTGTCACCTTCTGGTGCCCGAAATGCCAGCGGTAGCCGTTCGGGATCGTGCGTCCCTGCTGCCTCAGGACCGCAGCGGATGACCGAGGACATCGGCGCCGCGGCGGCGCCGGCCATGACACCGGCAGCGATCACACGGTTCATCGTCGCGTACACCCGGCCGATGGCGGCCGGCTTGGTGCCCGAGATCTGGCTGCGCCTCGCGGAGGAGCCGCTGCGCCTGTGGGAGATGACCGAGCAGGCGGCCGGGCGCGCCGGGCTGCCGCCGCCATTCTGGGCGTTCGCCTGGGCAGGCGGTCAGGCGCTCGCGCGCTATGTGCTCGATCATCGCGAGATTGTCGACGGGCGCCGCGTGATCGACGTCGGCGCGGGCTCCGGCCTGGTCGCGATCGCCGCCGCCATGGCCGGCGCAGCCACAAGCACGGCCAGCGACATCGACCCGTTCGCCGTTGCCGCCATGACGCTCAACGCCGCGCAGAACGGCGTCACCGTGACCGCCTCATCCACCAACCTGCTCGACGGGGACGGCGCCCCTGCGGACGTGGTGCTCGCCGCTGACGTCTGCTACGAGAAGGAGCTTGCCGGGCGGATGTTGCGGTTCCTGCGGCGCGCCCGCGCCCGTGGCGCCGCGGTCCTCTTGGGCGATCCCGGCCGCAGCTATCTGCCACGTTCCGGGTTCACCGAACTCGCTGCCTACGACGTGCCCGTGCTGCGGGCGCTCGAGGACGCCGACGTCAAGCGGACCGCCGTGTGGGAGCCCGCCTGGTGAACGCCGCGCCCGCCAGGCGCATCCGGCCAGGCGCATAAAAAAGATGCCCACCAGCCTGCCTCTGAACACCGCTACGCCCAAAGCAGAACGGCTGCGACGGCTGGGTTCTGGCGCCTGATCTCCAGCCGGCTTACCGTGGACAGCGTGGCCGACTGGTGGTCGATCGAGGTGTTCCACGGGGAGTTCTCCGCAGCCCGGTGGAAGGATTCGTATGGCTCGGAACTGACCGAGTCGGCCGTCACTCACGGCGCGACCGACTGGGGATGGCACGAGCACCGGACGGGTGTGGTCTTCGAGGTCGCATTCGAAAACGAAGCCGAGTGGGCGACCTTCCGAGGCCTGGCTCAGATACAGGCAGCACTCGATGCCGTGCCTGACCGGGTGAACGGGCTGCTGATCTACCGTGGCCGCGGCGGCAGTGCCGGCTCGCCATCGCGGCGGCCGCGGCGGCCGAGCGCGGGTGCGGGCGCGCTCGAACTGCCCGAACCTGAAGGCGAGAAGGTCCTCCATCTTACCGATTCCGGCCCCGAGCGGCTGGCCGATCCCGTCGGCTGAGCCGGGCTCACCTGGTGACCAGCACAGCGCCGGAGAGCACAGAGCGCCGGGGGCACAGCGCCGGAGAGCCAGGCCCACGGCCCGGCTCTCCGGCTGTTGCCGCAGCAGCGGCGCGGCGCGCTGCCGTAGCAAGGTCGTCAGGTGCTATGCGTCGCGGCGGCAGAAGATGATCAGGCCGCCGATCAACGCGATGGCCGCGTACACGCAGAACACCCCGAACCCGGTCCACGCGGAGAACATGTTCGCGCTCGGCTTCACCAACCAGATCTGGCTTCCCGCGTTGAAAGGCAGCCACTTCTCGACAGGCAGCCGCCACGACTTTGGCAGGAAGTTCGCCAGGATGAACAGCACGAACAGCAGGCCGATCGAGGCGGTGATCGCCCCGGCCGTGTGCCGGAGGGCCGCCCCGATACCGAACGCGAGCAGCCCGCACGCGGCAAGGAAAAGCCCGCCGCCGATGACGGCGCGCAGCACGTGCGGCTGCGCCAAGGTGGCGTCGATGTGCTTACCAGACATCAGCGCCTGGCCGAGAAGGAACGCGGCAAAGCTCGCGATCCAGCCGACGACGAGCGCCACAGCGGTGAACACAATCGCCTTCGCCGCGTAGACGACGCCGCGGCGGGGCATCGCGGTCAGTGACGTGCGGATCATGCCCGTCGAGTGCTCCGACGTGATGGTCAGCGCGCCGAGCACCACGATGACAAGCTGGCTCAGGATGAGCCCGGCCAGGCTCGTCGCGGTCGGGTCGAAGGTCGCCCGATCATGCGGGCTCGCCTGGCTCCAGTGCGAAGCCGTGCCCCAGCTGAACAACGCGCCGAGGCCAACGGTCACCACGATCACCGCGAGCAGGGTCCAGTACGTCGAGCGGACAGAACGGATCTTGGTGAATTCCGAGCGCAGCGCCGCCGCGATGCCCACCCGGCCATGCGGCGCGGGAAGGGCAGCGGGCCGGGGATCCTGCGCGGTTGCCGTCGCCATGTGTCAGCCCCTGTTCGCTTCTTCAGCCTGCAGTTGCTCCGCGGCCGGCCCGCCCTCGTGGTTCAGCAAACGCTTGTCGCCATGACCCGGCGGCCGCTGCTGGCCGGGCAATCCTGCGTGGTACTCGACGCTGTCGGCAGTGAGCTCCATGAACGCCTCCTCAAGAGATGCCTGCGTCGGGGAAAGCTCGTGCAGCCGCACACCATGGTCGAAGGCCAGGTCACCCACTCGCTGCGCGCGAACGCCGTACACCATGAGAACGCCGTCGGCCACTGGCCCGATCCGCCCGCCCGCGTCGGCGACCAGCTTGGCCAGCATGTCCGGCTGGGGCGTGCGGACGCGCACGGCGTGCTCGGAGCTGCGGTCGATGAACTCCTGCATGCTGCAGTCAGCGATCAGCCTGCCGCGTCCGATCACGATGAGATGGTCGGCCGTGTTTTGCATCTCCGACATCAGATGACTGGACACGAATACGGTGCGGCCCTCCGCTGCGAGCGCCTTCATCAGGTTCCGGATCCACCTGATGCCCTCTGGGTCAAGGCCGTTCACCGGTTCGTCGAACATAAGGATCTGCGGATCGCCAAGTAGCGCGCCCGCGATGCCAAGACGCTGACCCATGCCGAGCGAGAATCCGCCGGCCCGCTTTCGTGCCACGCCGGTGAGGCCGACGATTTCGATCACCTCATCCACCCGGCGTTTGGGCAGCCCGCCCGCCTCCGCGAGGCAGAGCAGGTGATTGCGGGCGCTGCGCCCGCAATGCACGGCCTTCGCGTCGAGGACCGCGCCGACCTCGCGCATCGGCTGCGCGAGCTGCGTGAACTGCTTGCCATTGACAGTCACGCTGCCGCTTGCCGGCCGGTCGAGGCCAAGGATCAGGCGCATTGTGGTGGATTTGCCAGCGCCGTTGGGGCCAAGGAACCCCGTCACCCGGCCAGGCTCGACGCGCAGGGACAACTGGTCCACCGCCAGCTTGTCACCGAAACGCTTGGTGAGGCCCTTCGCTTCGATCATATGGGCGCCTCGATCATGTGGTTTGTTACCTCCGGCAAGTCGCATGGTGCCGCGTGCTGGCCCGGGAACAGCCCCCGGAGCCCCGCAGGCAGGACAAGTCTCGCGTATCGGGCCGTGGCGGCACATCGTGCCAGAAGCTGATACCGGCGTAAGACTCAAGGAGGATGCCTGGGTCAACCGGTGAGCGTCGGCGATCACACCCGCGTACCTTGTGCGGCACCAAGGAGCCAGTGGCACACAATGGCCCATAGTGTGTCACAGGTGGCACACAATAGGCCATTGTGTGCCAGCCCAGGCCCCGCTCTGGCTGATCAACGGATGAGGCGCAAGTAGCGCCCTGGATCAACGGTTGCCGGGCTCGCCGGGCGGCTGGCCGGTTACGGTCAGTAATGGTCTAGACCACAGGGTCCCGGCAAAGTAAATGTAACGGTGAGTGAATAGCGAGGCCCTGAGGCTGGTGGCGTTACGTGACCAGATTCGGCGGGCACCTTCGGGGAGCTGGCGGGCGGGACAGGCGGTGCGGGTGCGGCGAGTGCCTGCCGGCGGGCCATGGGTGCCCGGCGGGATAAATGAGGAGGATCTGGCGCATTTCGGCGTGTCGTTCGGGAGATGAGCAACGGAGCCCCAGTAGGACAGGGATTGGTTAGGTCTCCGTCCCGAAGGTGGCTCCGTTGCCCGTCCAGTCTGTCACTGCCGCTCCAGTGCTCCCGCCCGGTCCTGGCTCCTTGTGGCACTGGCTGGGCCAGCTGCCGGACCCGCGGGACCCGCGGGGCGTGCGGTTCAGCCTGCCGTGCGTGATCGCGATCGCGATGGCCGCGCGGCTGGCCGGGCGCGACTCGTTCACCGCGGCCGGGGAATGGGCGGCGAGCCGCCCGCAGCGGGTACTCCGGGCGCTCGGATGCCCTCGGCACAAGCGGGCGGGGGTCTACGTCGCCCCGTCGGAGAAGACGATCCGGCGGGTCTCGGGCCTGTGCGATCACGACCTGGCCGATGACCTGCTGTGCGGCTGGACGGGCGAGCTGGCCGCTGCGTGCGAGGTCCTGTCCCCGGCCAAGCTGCAGGAACGCCGCCGGGACAAGGCCCGCAAGGCGAAGGCCAGGGCCCGCAAGGCCGCCAGGCGGGAGCGGGGAGCCCGCGAGCTGTCGCACAAGCAGGCCCGCAAGGCCGCCAGGCGTGAGCGGAAAGCCGCCGCGGCCGCGATCGCCGCCGCGGCGCAGGCCGTCGCCGGCGGACGCGCCAAGCTCCCGGCCGGCTCCTCCTACGGCCACGTCCCGGTCCCCGCCACGCACCCGGCGCTGCCCGCCGCGGCCTACGGCGACCCCCGCCACGTCCCCGCCCTGCGCGGCCTGGGCGCCGACGGCAAAGCCAGCCGCGGCGCCAAGCTCAACGGCCAGGAAGCGCCCCAGCACCTGGGGTTCTTCTGGCACGGTACCCGGCTCAACGCCGCCCAGCGTGGCGTGGACCGCAAAACGAACGAGACGACCGTCATCGGCCCGGTCATCGACGGGATGGACCTGGCCGGGGTGTGCCTGACCGTGGACGCCCTGCACTCCCTGGTGGACCTGAACAAGCGGGCGCTGGCCCGCGGCGGCCACGTCATGTTCGTGATCAAAGGCAATCAGCCACGCACCTACCAGGCCCTGGACGCGATCGCCTGGGAGCAGGTCGCTGTCGCGGCGGCGACCTTCGAAGCTGACCGCGGCCGGATCGAGACCCGCACCATCCAGGTCGCCGCCGCGCCCGCGGGCCTGAAGTACCCCGGCATGGAGCAAGCCGCCCTCCTCGAGCGGTACACCACCTTCACAGACAAGAAAGGCAAGGCCGTCACCCGCAGCGAGACCGTGCTGATCCTCACCACCGCCACCCCCGATCAGGCCCCGCCAGCGGACCTGCTCGCCCTCAGCCGCGGGCACTGGGCCGCCACCGAGGCCACCCATTACATCCGGGACGTCGACATGAAAGAAGACTCCTCCCGGGCGCGGGCCCCCGGCGCGGCCCGCTTCATGGCTACTGTCGGTAATGCCACTCTGAACCTGCTCCGTATACACGGCGTCACCAACATCGCCGCCGAACGCCGCCGCCTCAACGGCTCCGACCGCCAGATCCTCAAGAGAATGGGCCTGTCAACAGGCTAAATAACCTTGCCGGGACCCTGCTAGACCAGGCCTCCCGCGCGCAGCGCGGCGGCCACCATGTCGGCCGTTACCCGGTCGCGCGACCAGCACGCGGCGCAGAGCACACGAAGCGCACTGATCGGATCACCGGAACCGGTCAGTTCGATCCGGGCGCCATCCCCGGCATCACCATCAGCACCTTGATCACCAGGAGAATCCCCGCCATTGCCGGCGCCGCCCATTGCCAGCGCCACCATTGCCAGCGCCACCATTGCCAGCGCCACCATTGCCAGCGCCACCATTGCCAGCGCCACCATTGCCAGCGCCACCATTGCCAGCGCCACCATTGCCAGTGAGCCAGCGTGCCTGCCAGCCGTCGCATCTCAGCGGCTGGCCCTGCCCGCCACTTGGCAACGGATGCGGCTCGAGCAACCCGGTGAGATCGGCGGCCACGTACGACGGGCGCCACTGCGGCGGCGCGAGCACCACATCGGCCGGGTGGCTCACGCCGGTGAGCACGAGCAGGCTGTCGGCATCGACCCGGTTCGCGCCCTCGATATCGGTGTCCAGCCGGTCCCCCACGATGAGCGGCCTGCGCGCGCCCGTGCGCAGCATCGCCTCCCTGTGCATCGACGGCTCAGGCTTGCCCGCCACAATCGGATCGCGGCCCGTCGCGACCCCGATCACCTGGACCAGCGCGCCGTTTCCTGGCAGCCGGCCCCGGGCCGATGGCAGTGTCGCGTCGGCATTCGATGCCACGAAGATCGCCCCCCCGGCGACCGCGAGCGCCCCCTCGGCGAGGATCGGGTAATCGATGTTCTGCTGGTAGCCCTGGACCACCGCGGCCGGACGATCCAAGGCAGTGCTGACCGGGCGCAGGCCACGTTCTCGCACGGCCAGCCGCAGGCCGGCGCTGCCGATCACAAGCACTGAAGATCCGCGCGGCAGCCGTTCGGAAAGAAGTCTTGCCGCAGCCTGCGCGGAGGTGATCACCGACCCTGGCCGGACCGGGACGCCCATCCCTGCGAGCTGCTCACCGATGGCGGCTGGGGTGCGTGACGCGTTGTTGGTCACGTACGCGAGGCCCATGCTCGCCGCGGCCTTGTGCAGCGCCTCCGCGGCGCCAGGGATCCCGCTGCCGCCCAGGTACACGACGCCGTCGAGGTCGAGCAGCGCCGTGTCGTAGGCCTCATTGAGCGGATGCGGGCAGCCGCGCAGCCCGGGCGCCCGCGGACCTGCGGCCGCCTGGCCAGCCGCCGGCTGGCCGCTCACCTGCGCTCGAGTGATCGGAGGGCGGCCCGCACGCCGCGCAGTGCCCTTGTGTAGTGCCGCACATGCGGGCACATCGCCGCGGCCAGCGCCAGATGCCCCGCCGCGGCGGCTGGATCGCCTGCCCGGGCGAGCGAAAGGCCGAGCCCGAACCTCGCGTAGTCGTCGGAGGGGCTGCTCTCCACGATCCGGCGGAAGCTGTCGGCTGCCAGGTCGTACCTGCCGGTGTCGAACTGGGCGCGGGCAAGCGCCTCCGTGATGCTGCGCGAGGAAGGCTCGGCGGCCGCGGCACGCTCGAGCAGCTGCGCCGCTGCCGCCGGATTACGCTGCTTGAGCAGCTCAACCCCGCGGCGGTACCAGTCGTAGACGTCCCCCTCCGGCGCCCCATGCACGCAACCCCCGTCTGCTTGCGGCCGGCCCGGGCGGGAATCCCAGCCGTCGCCCAATCCTTGTGACATGTGTGCAGACCTTTCCTCGTGACAGGCGCCCGCAGGAGAGCTTGCCCACGGGCGGGCGGCCTCATGACGGGAGCCTGGGGTCACCGGTGATCCCGGAGCCCGCCGGCCTCGTGCTTGCGCCGTTCCGCGGTGTCCGGTACACGCCCGATCGCGTGAGCGGACTCGCGGAGGTCACCTCTCCACCGTACGACGTACTCCGGGCCGCAGCCGCCGAGCGGCTCAGGGCCGGAGACCCCCACAACGTCGTCCGGCTGACGTTGCCGGCCGACGGCGATGGCGAGGGAGACGGCCGGCCGCCTGACCGCTATGGCGTAGCGGGGCGGACCCTGCGCAAGTGGATCGCAGACGGTGTGCTCGTACCCGACCCCAAAGCCGCCCTTTATGTCTACGAGGAGCGCGACCACGGGCTGGCGCTACTGGTGGACTCGAATGCCTACCCACCGCTCATCGACCCGATCCATCGCGTTGTCGCCGATCTCCCGCCCGCGACCGCTGCCGAGCTTGCCGCGGCGGCAGTCACCGTGCGCACGTTGCCGAGCGGGACGGATTTGGGCAGGGCCCTGCGCGTGCTCCGGGACGCAGGCCATGCCTGGGAGGCGGCAACTCCGGACAAGACCGCGCCGGGCGGGGCGGGGCCGAACGGTTCTGCCCTGAACGGGACGGCGCGTCACGCGGCGGGCCCGGGCGCGGGCGACCCGGGCGCGGGCGGCAATCGCACCGCGTTCCTGCTCGCCGGCGATGGTGCCTTCCGTCTGCTCACCGATCCCGATCCGGTGAAATTGGCGGCGGCTCCCGCCGGGCGCAGCGCGCGGTGGCTGCGGCTCGACACGTCTGTACTGCACGAACTGCTCCTCAAGGAAATCTGGCGGATCCGCGGCGACCAGAGCGCGGTGCGCATGGTGCACCAGGACGCCGCCGCCGCGATCGATGCCGCCAGGCCTGGTGGCACAGCCGTGATTTGCAATCCGCCGCAGGTGACGGACGTGCTTGCCCTGGCGGCCCGCGGGGAGCAAATGCCGCGAAAGTCAACGTCGTTCGGGCCAAAGCCACGCACCGGACTGGTGATCAGGTCATTCGCGTACCGTTAAAATCCGCGTTCGCGGCGACGTCGGTCTCCCGTGACGGGCCACCACGCGTTGGCGTGGCGACCCAGGGCGGCTGGCCCTGAACGGAGGAGGCCACATGAGCAGGCAGGCACAGCCACCACCGCCGGGCGACCGGCCCTCGTCACCGGCGCCGCCGCCACCGCCAGCCTGGCGGCACTGGCTGCTGCCGCTTGCCATCCTGGCCGCGCTGGCGCTCTGGATCGTGCTGCCGACCATGCACGCCGCGCAGCAGGTCAAAGTGAACTACTCGCAGTTCCTGAGTGACGTCAGCGCCCACAAGGTGAAGACGGTCAATATTCAGTCGTCCGGTCAGGCAACGGGCACCCTGACGGACGGTCACGATTTCACCACGGTTATCCCGGTGCAGCTCGCAGGTTCGTCACTGCTCGACCAACTCAAGGCCGGGAAGGTGCAGATCACCGCGACGCCGCCCGGGACATCATTCGGCTATGAGCTCTTGTCGTGGCTGTTCATCCTGCTGCCACTGCTCGTACTCGGCTGGTTGTGGATCCGGCTCTCCCGCGGCGCCGCGGGCCAGCTTCAGGGCATCATGGGGGTGGGGCGGTCCAGGGCCAAGGTGTTCGACGCCGAGCAGCCCAAGACGAAGTTCTCTGATGTCGCGGGCTACGAGGGAGCGAAGGCGGAGATCGCCGAGGTGGTCGACTTCCTCCAGCAGCCAGAGAAATACCGGCGCGCCGGGGCGAGCACGCCTCGTGGGGTTCTGATGATCGGCCCGCCGGGAACGGGCAAGACCCTGATCGCACGCGCGGTGGCGGGCGAGGCAGGCGTCCCTTTTTTCTCGGTCTCTGGGTCGAGCTTTGTCGAGATGTTCGTCGGCGTGGGTGCGGCGAGGGTGCGTGACCTCTTCGCGGAGGCACGCAAGGGGGCTCCCGCCATCATCTTCGTGGACGAGATCGACGCCATTGGCTCCCGCCGTGCGGGGACTGGGGTGGTCGTAGCCAACGACGAGCGGGAACAGACGCTCAATCAGCTGCTGTCGGAGATGGATGGCTTCGACACCGCATCGGGCATCGTGGTGCTCGCCGCGACGAACCGGCCGGAGGTACTCGATCCCGCCCTGCTGCGGCCGGGCAGGTTCGACCGCCAGATCACCATCCCGCTGCCGAACCTCGCCGAGCGTGCCGCGATCCTCGCCGTGCACTGCCGCGGCAAAAAGCTCGCCGGCGATGTTGACCTGAACGTCGTCGCCCGCGGGACGCCGGGCTTCTCCGGCGCTGATCTTGCCAACCTGGTGAACGAAGCCGCTATCAACGCGGTCAGGAGCGGTCAGGAGGTCCTTACCGCTGCTAACTTCCAGGACGCTCGTGACCGGATCATCCTCGGGCGCAGGGAAGGCTCGAACGTGCTGCTCCCCGAGGAGAAACACGCGGTGGCCGTGCACGAGGCAGGCCATGCGCTTGTCGCCGCGCTTTCTGAGCACGCGGACCCGGTGGCGAAGGTGACCATCCTGCCCGCAGGCCAGGCGCTCGGGGTGACCGAGCAGCTTCCGCTCGTCGAGCGTCACCTCTACGGCGAGAACTACCTCGATGCCAGCCTCGCGGTGCGCCTGGGCGGGCGTGCCGCCGAACTCGTCGTGCTCAAGCAGGGCTCGACCGGGGCGGCGAACGACCTAGCGGGGGCCACCGATCTGGCCATCAAGATGGTGCGCGAGTTCGGGTTGTCGTCCGCTATTGGCCCGGTGGGTTACCCCGTGGGTGGTTCGGTGTTCCTCGGCGGCGGCGCCGAAATGACCAGCCGGCCGTACGCTGAGCAGACCCAGGCGGCGATCGACGCCGAGGTGTCACGGCTGCTCCGCGAGGCTGAGCAGCGCGCGACAGATCTGCTCAAGCAGCACCGTGAGCATCTCGATCGCCTCGTCGACCTGCTGATAGAAAAGGAAACGGTCGACGGCGCCGAGGTCTACGCGCTACTCGGCGTGTCCAAGGTGCCAGATATCGCCGGCGGGATGGCGGTGGCGCCGCACCGCGGTCCGCCGCGCGCGGCAGCGAGCGGCGCAGGTAGCGCGGGCACCGGTCTGCCTGCGGGGCACCGCGAGTCACGTGCTGACCATAGCGCGGAGGCGTAGGCGAGGTTTCTTTCCCGTTCAGCGCCGCGCGCGAGCGATCGCGTGGGCGAGACGCGACAGCTCAGCGGGCCGCAGCGAGTCGGACCTGTCCCACCTCGCGGCGCCGACGGAGTCACACTGCCTGACGTGCTCGACTGACCCGAAGCCGTGCTGCTCGAGCAGGGCCGACATGTCGCCCGGGGTGAGGAACGTCAGCCACGGCTCACCGCGCTGCGCGGCCACCGGTGCGGCAAGTTCGACGTACGCATTGCCTGCCGCGTCCCGCATGCTGGCGGGCAGCATGTAGTCCGCGACGAGCTCCGTACCCGGGGCGAATGCGCCGATCACGGCGAGTGTCTCGCCGATGGCGGCGCTGGTCAGGTACATGGTGACCCCGAGCCAGCTGACCAGCGCGGGCCGGGCCGGATCGAATCCGCTCTGGATGAGGCGATCGGCCAGGGAATCGGTTTCGAAGTCGAGGGGGACGAACGTGACCGAGCCCGGCGACGCGATCTGCGCGGTCCGCAGGCGGCGGCGCTTCCAGCGCTGGGTCGCCGGATGATCCACCTCGAAGACCCGTACCTGGCCCGCCAGATCCGAGCGGTAGATTGAGTAAGTGCAATTTGAATTACAATTCAATTGCACTTACTCGGCGGCCACGCCCTGCCCGCGGCGCGTGGCGAGGTCTCGGCCATGATGCTCCCGTACCCGCGACCGCACCGTCTGGCCCGTATCCGCTGACATGCCAGCCAGCCGAGCTGCGCCCCGGGACACCCGAGCCGTATCCGCTGACCGCTAACCGCTGACCTGTAACCAGCCGTCACGGCTCTGCGAGCCCGGGCCCGGAGCGCGCTGGCGCACCCGGCTCGCCGCACGGCGCGGCGCAGCCTGCGCTGCTGCAGGCCGTACAGCATCTCGGCGCCTGCTGGCTCAGCCCGTGCAAGCTCGCGGGCAGCTCGCACGGCCCCGTAACGAGCGCGTCTGCGACGATGGGCGTATGAGCAATGAGGCAGCGCGCTCCGCTGCGGACCTTAACACCCCGGGAGTTTCCTTGAACTCTGCGGACAAGCACGGCGATACGGCCTTGCCGGCAGGCGCAGGCTCATCGGCGATCAGAGAACTCGGCCGTGACGTCTTCCGGATCGACACGCGGATGGCGGGTTACGAGGGAATTACCGCTGGTTATCTCATCCGGGCCGACCGGCCATGCCTGGTCGAAACGGGCACAGGCCCCTCCGCGCCTGTCGTCCGCGACGCGCTCGCCGTGCTCGGAATCGGGCCTGGCGACCTCGCCACGGTAGTGGTCACGCACATCCATCTCGACCACGCTGGCGGGGCCGGAGACATCGCCGAGATGTACCCGCAGGCGGAAGTCGTCGTGCATGAACGCGGCGCGCGGCACCTGGTCGACCCGAGCCGTCTGATGAAGAGCGCCCGGATGGTTTACGGGGATGAGCTGGAGGAGCTGTTCGGCGAGCTGGCGCCAACCCCGGCGGACCGCATCAGGGCGGTGGAGGAGACCGGCACCGTCGACCTGGGCGGCGGCAGGCGGCTGGACAGTCACTACTCCCCCGGCCATGCCAAGCACCACGTGGGGCTGCTGGACTCGGTGACCGGCGACCTTTATGTCGGCGATGCCGCCGGCATCTACGTTCCGGAGACCGGCGACCTGAGGCCTGCCAGCCCGCCACCCGACTTCGATCTGGAAACGGCGCTCACGTCGCTGCGAATGTTCGCATCGCTGCAGCCGGTTCGCCTGCTGTTCAGCCACTTCGGCCCGGTGAGCGCCGTCGATGAGGCGCTGGCAAGGTCAGCTGAGGAGTTGCGCCTGTGGGTCGACGAGGTATCGCGGGCCCGCAGCGCCGGCCTCGATCTCGATCACGCGGTAGCAATGGTGCACGAACGCACAAAGGCACGCTACGCCGTTTTCGGGCCGGATGCCGACGCTGATGTTGCCGCGAAGTTCGAGCGGATCGGCGGTACGGCCGCCAACGTGGCCGGCATCATGCACTGGCTGGACCGGTCAGGTGCTCCGACGGCGTGACGTCGGCTTCGCGCTCGCTTTCTAAGTGACTTCTTCGAGGTCCTCGATCATGACGTCATCAAGCTCGTCGAATCGCCCGGCCGCGTCGGTCTCACCGCCTGGGTCGGCGGCAGAAGCACGACCGAACCAGTCCCGTGCCTCTTCAGCCCGTCCTGCGCCGAGGAGTGCATCGGCGTACGCATAATAGAGGCGCGCCGACCATGGCCGCAGCCTGTTGTCGGTCAACTCCGGAAGCTGGAGGGTCACGACCGCGGCCTCGGCAGCGCCCATGTCACGCCGGATTCCGGACTCGACGATGCGGAGCTCCACCTGCTCCGCTCGGTCCGCCAGCGCGGCGTCCTGACCGGTCAGCAGCGCCAGGGCGCGGTCATGACGCCCCAGCGCGCGCTCACAATCGGCCATCATGGCACTGTAGCCGCCGCGTCCGGTTAGGCGTCGTGCGGCGCGCAGTTCGGACAGCGCCTCCGCCCACCGGCCGACGAGGTAGGCCGCAACGCCGCAGGCCTCGCGGACCACGCCGACACGGGCGGCGAGCTTCCTTGCCGCGATCGCATGCCGGTACCCGGACTCGCCGTCGTCGGCCTGATCGGCAGCCGCCAGGTGACGGGCTACCCGGTCCGCTAGATCACGGGGCAGGGTCTTGAGTTCAGTCCGCACGCGCCGGTCGAGTTGATCCGCCTCGATGTGAGCTGGAATCTCGGGCCCGGCGGAAACCGCCTGCGCTCCCGCTACCTGGGACGATCCACTACGAGCAGGCGACATGAAACCGGTGCGAGCGGTGCGAGGGCCAGCGTTGGAGCGATAACCGGGGGTGGCACCAGAACCCTGGGGCCGCCTGCGCTCGCTGGCCGGGTAAGCCCGATCCTGCCGGGTACGCCGCTCACCCGCCGAGCCCCCGCGCCCAGCCGCAGAGCCCGCGCCGCCAGCCGCAGAACCCGCGCGGCCACTCGCAGAACCCGCACGCCCAGCCGCCGAACCAGCACCGACAGCACGGCGACCTGCAGCGGCGCCAGAAGGGGCGCCAGCAGCGGTGCCAGCAGCGGTGCCAGACCGTCCGGCTGCAGCGTTCCGCCGTGACCCCTCATGACCCGGTGAGGCCGCACGGCCGCCAGGAGCAGCACGGCCGTCAGCCCGGCGATCCCGCCCGCCGGGACGTCCGGCCGCGCCTCCCGGCCGTGACCGCCCATCACCCGGCCAGACCGCACGGCCAGCCGCAGAACCAGAACTTCCAGCGCTGCGACCGGTACCGCCACCGCGGCGCACGGTGCTGGCAGAACTGGTCCCAGCGCGATCCCGGCGAGAGGGCCCATTGCCCCTGCGCTCCTGAGCGCCGTCCGCAAGATTCTGGCGGCCGCCTGGAGAACCGGACCGCCGGCCAGGCCGCTTTGCGCCCTCAGAACCGGTGCCGCCCTCTCGCTGTGATCGCGCCTGACCCGCGGAAGCAGCGCCACGCCCCCCGGAACCAGACCGGTCCGCCCCGCCGCTCACACCGTCGCGGGGTGACCGACCAGCAGCGGCACCCCGCGCGCGGCTCGGAGCCTTGGCCGCAGCCCCGCTCCTGCCCTGCGGCTTGGCATCCCTGCGACTGCCGGTGGCGGACCTTGCCCGTCCACTACTGTCACGGCCGGCCTTGCCGGGGCGGCCGCCAACGGGCTTGCCACTGCCCGTCGCGGGTACTCCTCGCCGGTCGTCGCTCACGTCTCTCTCCACCAATCACAGGGATGGGTAACCCCGGACATCTTCGCAGACGGCGCGGCGTGCTCTAGCCGTGCAACCGCTCAACGCCGCTGAAGCCGACGGCCTTCCCGGTGAGAACGCGCGGCTTCCCGGTGAGCGGCGCGACAGCGGGTGGCAGTGCCGGCAGGCCCGCGCCCGGGCCAAAAGACGTTGAGGGCCGCCCCCAGCACGCGGGGACGGCCCTCAATGAAAGATGTCCGGCGGCGTCCTACTCTCCCACGCGGTCCCCCACGCAGTACCATCGGCGCTGAAGAGCTTAACTTCCGGGTTCGGAATGGGACCGGGTGTTTCCCCTTCGCCATGACCGCCGTAACCCTATGGAGATGTCAGCCCCCGACCGCATCTCGGGAACCGCACAGTGAACGCGAAATCATTACCCGAGCCGGAGCCCGGAGAAGTATAGAGCCAAGCCTCTCGGCTTATTAGTACCGGTCAGCTGCACACGTTGCCGTGCTTCCACCGCCGGCCTATCAACCCAGTCGTCTAGCTGGGAGCCTTACCGGGTTTACCCCGAGGGAGACCTCATCTTGAGGCGAGCTTCCCGCTTAGATGCTTTCAGCGGTTATCCCTTCCGAACGTAGCCAACCAGCCGTGCCCTTGGCAGGACAACTGGCACACCAGAGGTTCGTCCGTCCCGGTCCTCTCGTACTAGGGACAGCCCCTCTCAAGTCTCCTACGCGCGCAGCGGATAGGGACCGAACTGTCTCACGACGTTCTAAACCCAGCTCGCGTACCGCTTTAATGGGCGAACAGCCCAACCCTTGGGACCTGCTCCGGCCCCAGGATGCGACGAGCCGACATCGAGGTGCCAAACCATCCCGTCGATATGGACTCTTGGGGAAGATCAGCCTGTTATCCCCGGGGTACCTTTTAGCCGTTAAGCGACGGCGCTTCCACATGCCACCGCCGGATCACTAGTCCCAGCTTTCGCTCCTGCTCGACATGTCTGTCTCACAGTCAAGCACCCTTGTGCACTTACACTCGCCACCTGATTGCCAACCAGGCTGAGGGTACCTTTGGGCGCCTCCGTTACCTTTTAGGAGGCAACCGCCCCAGTTAAACTACCCACCAGACACTGTCCCTGATCCGGATTACGGACCTAGGTTAGACGCTCAGAACGACCAGAGTGGTATTTCACCGTTGACTCCACGGACACTGGCGTGTCCGCTTCACAGTCTCCCACCTATCCTACACAAGACGTCCCAAACGCCAATGTCAAGCTGTAGTGAAGGTCCCGGGGTCTTTCCGTCCTGCTGCGCGTAACGAGCATCTTTACTCGTAGTGCAATTTCGCCGGGTCCGTGGTTGAGACAGTGGGAAAGTCGTTACGCCATTCGTGCAGGTCGGAACTTACCCGACAAGGAATTTCGCTACCTTAGGATGGTTATAGTTACCACCGCCGTTTACCGGCGCTTAAGTTCTGAGCTTCGCAGCCCGAAGGCCACTAACCCGTCCCCTTAACGTTCCGGCACCGGGCAGGCGTCAGTCCGTATACGTCGTCTTGCGACTTTGCACGGACCTGTGTTTTTAGTAAACAGTCGCTTTCCCCTGCTATCTGCGACCCCGCCTAGCTCCGAGGGCACGCCTCGTCACCGGGCAAGGTTCCCCTTCTCCCAAAGTTACGGGGATAATTTGCCTAGTTCCTTAACCACGGTTCACCCGATCGCCTTGGTATTCTCTACCTGACCACCTGAGTCGGTTTGGGGTACGGGCCGC
Organism: uncultured Actinomycetota bacterium; assembly: GCA_963826515.1. Taxonomy (GTDB): domain Bacteria; phylum Actinomycetota; class Actinomycetes; order Streptosporangiales; family Streptosporangiaceae; genus DATFVJ01. The sequence goes on along the minus strand of CAWGXI010000012.1, from coordinate 606,304 downwards.
GATGACGCTCGCTAGAGGCTTTTCTTGGCAGTATGGGATTACTCACTTCACCTAAATCGGCTCGGCATCAGGTCTCAGGCACGTGGTGCGCGGATTTGCCTGCGCACCGCCCTACACCTTTACCCCGGGACTACCATCGCCCGGTAGAGCTACCCTTCTGCGTCACCCCATCGCTTGCCTACTGGCGGTCTGGGTCGCACGTTCCTCCGGATCGCCCCGAAGGGCTCACCGGTATCGCGTGCTTAGCTTCGCCACGGTCAGCATGGGCGCGTCAAAGCGGGTACGGGAATATCAACCCGTTGTCCATCGACTACGCCTGTCGGCCTCGCCTTAGGTCCCGACTTACCCTGGGCGGATTAGCCTGGCCCAGGAACCCTTGGTCATCCGGCGGAGGGGTTTCTCACCCCTCATTCGCTACTCATGCCTGCATTCTCACTCGTGTAGCGTCCACGGCTGGATCACTCCGCCGCTTCCCTCGCCACACGACGCTCCCCTACCCGTCCGCACACCTGGACTGCGCGGGCGTGGCCCGGCAGCCTGGTACATGCGCGAACGCCACAGCTTCGGCGGTGTGCTTGAGCCCCGCTAAATTGTCGGCGCGGAATCACTTGACCAGTGAGCTATTACGCACTCTTTCAAGGGTGGCTGCTTCTAAGCCAACCTCCTGGTTGTCTCGGCAACTCCACATCCTTTCCCACTTAGCACACGCTTAGGGGCCTTAGCTGGTGATCTGGGTTGTTTCCCTCTCGACTACGAAGCTTATCCCCCGCAGTCTCACTGCCGCGCTCTCACTTACCGGCATTCGGAGTTTGGCTGACTTCAGTAAGCTTGTAGGCCCCCTAGGCCATCCAGTAGCTCTACCTCCGGTAAGAAACACACGACGCTGCACCTAAATGCATTTCGGGGAGAACCAGCTATCACGGAGTTTGATTGGCCTTTCACCCCTACCCACAGGTCATCCCCCAGGTTTTCAACCCTGGTGGGTTCGGTCCTCCACGCGGTCTTACCCGCGCTTCAACCTGCCCATGGGTAGATCACTCCGCTTCGGGTCTACAACATGCGACTGAGGCGCCCTATTCAGACTCGCTTTCGCTACGGCTCCCCCACACGGGTTAACCTTGCCACACATCGTAACTCGCAGGCTCATTCTTCAAAAGGCACGCGGTCACTTCACGTCGGCCCGGAGGCCGACCCGCTCCCACGGCTTGTAGGCGCACGGTTTCAGGTACTATTTCACGACCCCTCACCGGGGTACTTTTCACCTTTCCCTCACGGTACTGGTTCACTATCGGTCACCAGGGAGTATTTAGGCTTAGGAGGTGGTCCTCCCAGATTCACACGGGATTTCTCGGGCCCCGTGCTACTTGGGATACCGCCCGGGAGTCGCCAGGATTTCGCCTACGGGGGTATCACCCGCTATGCCGACGCTTTCCAACGTCTTCGGCTATCCCAACGATTTCTTACTCCCTGCCGGATCGGCAGTCCCGGCTGGACGGTCCCGCTACCCCGATCACGCAACGCCTGCCGGCTTTAACACGTGATCGGTTTGGCCTTTTCCCCTTTCGCTCACCACTACTCAGGGAATCGCGGTTGCTTTCTCTTCCTGTGGGTACTGAGATGTTTCACTTCCCCACGTTGCCTCCACCTGCCCTATGTGTTCAGGCAGGGGTGATGGGCCATTACGCCCTATCAGGTTTCCCTATTCGGAAATCCCCGGATCAATGCCTGGTTGCCGGCTTCTCGGGGCTTATCGCAGGCTCCTACGTCCTTCTTCGGCTCCTGGTGCCAAGGCATCCACCGTGTGCCCTTAGTAACTTGGCACTATGATGATGCTCGCGTTCACTGTGCAGTTCTCAAGATACGGGCGGTCCCTACATCCGTGCCGCCGCGTTCCTCCACCCATGCCTCCAGGAGATCCTTGAGGCGAGGTAAGGCCGTTCGACGGGACGTCGGTCCGTACGGTCCGTCCACAAACCCCCACGGATACGACTTCCGCAGGGGTCTGTGCTGGTCCGTGAGGTGCCAGGCTCGCGCCCGTTCCCTCAGGGCCCAACAGCGTGCCCGGCCTGGATACCGTCTCCGTCCGCCGTTCCTCCCACCAGAGCGGGTGTACTAGACAGACGTGGACGCTACCCAGACCGAATAGCCAGTGCTCCACTAGTGAGCAACCACCTCGAGACAGTCGCCCGAGTTGTGGCTCTGGACGCGCCGGGCCGAAATGGCTGACGCGCCAGGTGCTCCTTAGAAAGGAGGTGATCCAGCCGCACCTTCCGGTACGGCTACCTTGTTACGACTTCGTCCCAATCGCCGGCCCCACCTTCGACGGCTCCCTCCCAAAAGGGTTAGGCCACCGGCTTCGGGTGTTGCCGACTTTCGTGACGTGACGGGCGGTGTGTACAAGGCCCGGGAACGTATTCACCGCGACGTTGCTGATTCGCGATTACTAGCGACTCCGACTTCATGGGGTCGAGTTGCAGACCCCAATCCGAACTGAGACCGGCTTTTCGAGATTCGCTCCACCTTGCGGTCTCGCAGCCCTCTGTACCGGCCATTGTAGCATGTTTGCAGCCCAAGACGTAAGGGGCATGATGACTTGACGTCATCCCCACCTTCCTCCGAGTTGACCCCGGCAGTCTCCTATGAGTCCCCGGCATAACCCGCTGGCAACATAGGACGAGGGTTGCGCTCGTTGCGGGACTTAACCCAACATCTCACGACACGAGCTGACGACAGCCATGCACCACCTGTGCAGGGCCCTTGCGGACACCGTATCTCTACGGCTTTTCCCTGCATGTCAAGCCTTGGTAAGGTTCTTCGCGTTGCGTCGAATTAAGCAACATGCTCCGCCGCTTGTGCGGGCCCCCGTCAATTCCTTTGAGTTTTAGCCTTGCGGCCGTACTCCCCAGGCGGGGCGCTTAATGCGTTAGCTGCGGCACGGAATCCGTGGAAAGACCCCACACCTAGCGCCCAACGTTTACGGCGTGGACTACCAGGGTATCTAATCCTGTTCGCTACCCACGCTTTCGCTCCTCAGCGTCAGGTCAGGCCCAGAGAACCGCCTTCGCCACCGGTGTTCCTCCCGATATCTGCGCATTTCACCGCTACACCGGGAATTCCATTCTCCCCTACCTGCCTCTAGCCTGCCCGTATCCACTGCAGGCCCAGGGTTAAGCCCTGGGTTTTCACAGCGGACGCAACAGGCCGCCTACGAGCTCTTTACGCCCAATAATTCCGGACAACGCTTGCGCCCTACGTGTTACCGCGGCTGCTGGCACGTAGTTAGCCGGCGCTTCTTCTGCAGGTACCGTCACTTTCGCTTCGTCCCTGCTGAAAGGGGTTTACAACCCGAAGGCCGTCATCCCCCACGCGGCGTCGCTGCGTCAGGCTTTCGCCCATTGCGCAATATTCCCCACTGCTGCCTCCCGTAGGAGTCTGGGCCGTGTCTCAGTCCCAGTGTGGCCGGTCGCCCTCTCAGGCCGGCTACCCGTCGGAGCCTTGGTGGGCCGTTACCCCACCAACTAGCTGATAGGCCGCGAGCTCATCCCTAGCCGGAAACCCTTTCCACCATGCGAGGATGTCCTCCATGGTCGTATCCGGTATTAATTCCGGTTTCCCGGAGCTATCCCAGAGCTAGGGGCAGATTGCTCACGTGTTACTCACCCGTTCGCCGCTCGAGTACCCCCGAAGGGGCCTTTCCGCTCGACTTGCATGTGTTAAGCACGCCGCCAGCGTTCGTCCTGAGCCAGGATCAAACTCTCCGTTGGATGTCTATGTGCAACCACGTGCGTGGCACGTGGGCTGCTGACACATCGGAGTGCCCTCTACCAGCTGCGGCCGGGCCATCCGAGGATGGCCACCGCAGGCGGCATAAGGGCGATCTTGGCAAATCCGTCGCGCGGTCAGCGGGCCATGTCGGCTCGCTCCCGCACGGACGGGGTATGTGCATGTGCACTGGCTTTTAGCACGCTGTTGAGTTCTCAAGGAGCGGACGCACACCTTCGGAAGACTCATCATCTTCTTCGGGGGCAACCCTTCTAACTTACCAGGCAGACCCTACTCCGTCAACTTGGTTCCGTAAAACTTTGCTGACCCGGGAGCCTGCCATCACCATCAGGATACAGCCTGGCGAGCCGTCCGAAGCCGGACAGCCGCCCGCAGTTTCTGAGTGGGTCCCCGGAGACCGGCCGCCTTGCGGCGTCCCGCACTCCCTCGGGGCAGGAAGAACACTAGGCAACATCGGCGATCTCGTCAAATCGAAAGTACCTGCCCGCTCGGACCGAGCGGGTATTCGGCCGGGCTCTTGCCGAGCGCGCGGGCAGAACATGCAGGCCACAGGGCGTCACAGGACCTGAACCTGAAGCAACCCGGGTCAGAACTCTTACCAAAATCTCCTTCCAGCCGGTCCGCCAGGTAAGCAAGGAGCGACGACTGGGCAGGGACTACGGCTGGGGCTAGGCAGGGGGCTGGAGACCTCACGGCGAGATTCCTTGTGACCCGGGGCGAGGTCCGCGTGACCCGTGGCGCACATAAACGTGACCTGATCGGAACCGGGCGGCCGATCCACCGACGGCCCTGGACAAAGGAATGCGGGCGCCGTGGCGACCCGCAGCGGCAGCGCCGGCGGCGGCGCTGCCGCGGCACGGCAGCGCCGAGACCGGCGGGGCAGCGCCTGGCAGCAGGGCAGCGCGGCGCGGAGCGGCCCCCGTTCAGCCCTGGACGACCTGCGCGGCGCGGAAGCGGCCCCCGTTCAGCCCTGGACGACCTGCGCGGCGCGGCAGCGGCCCCCGTTCAGCCCTGGACGACCTGCGCGCCGCCCACGTTGCGCCTTCCGCGCCGCAGCACCAGGAACCGGCCGTGCAGTAGGTCGGTGCGGCCAGGGCGGGCGTCCGCATCTGTCACCTTGCGGTTGTTCAGGTAGGCGCCGCCCTCCGCGATCAGGCGCCTGGCCGCGGACTTGCTTGCCACGATGCCGGTTCCTGCGAGCAGGTCGACAAACGGCGGCAGTTGCTCGTCAGCGCCCGCCGCGACGGTGAGGCTTGGAACTTCAGCGAGTGCGGCGCCGAGCGTCCGCTCGTCGAGCGTGTCAAGCTCACCCTGGCCGAACAGCGCACGGCTCGCCGCCACCACCCGCTGGCATTCCGCAGTCCCGTGCACGAGCGTCGTCACGTCCTGCGCGAGCGCCCGCTGGGCCGCACGCGCCGAAGGCCGCTGTTCGGCCTCGCGTTCCAGCGCCTCGATCTCCTCCCCCGACCGGAACGTGAAGACCCTGAGCAACCGCCCGACCTCGGAGTCCTCGACGTTGAACCAGAACTGGTAGAAGGCGTACGGGCTGGTCAGCTCGGGACTCAGCCAGATAGTGCCTGACCCCGTCTTGCCGAACTTGGTCCCGTCCGGCTTGGTGATCAGCGGGATCGTCAGAGCGTGCACGCTGGCATGCTCGACGCGGCGGATCAGGTCCACACCGCCAACGAGATTGCCCCATTGATCGCTGCCACCGATCTGGAGCGTGCAACCGTGCCGCCGGTAAAGCTCGAGGAAGTCAAGCGCCTGCAGGATCTGGTAGCTGAACTCGGTGTAGCTGATGCCGTCACTTTCGAGTCGCGCCTTCACAGACTCTCTGGCGATCATCTGATTGACGCTGAAGTGCTTTCCCACGTCCCTGAGGAACTCGATCGCCGTGACCCCGGCCGTCCAGTCCAGGTTGCTGACGATCACCGCAGCCGTGGGCGTGTCGGCGAAATCGAGAAACCGCGCAACCTCGGCGCGGATGCGTGCGACCCATTCTGCGACTAGTTCCATCGGGTTCAGCGTGCGCTCGGAGGTGCGGCCGCTCGGGTCACCGATCAGCCCGGTGGCGCCGCCGACCAGGCCGATCGGGCGATGCCCGGCGTTCTGCAGCCGTCGCAGCGTGAGCAGCAGCGCGAGACTCCCAATGTGCAGGCCGGGTGCGGTGGGATCGAAACCGGCATACACGGTGACCGGACCGGCGTTGAGCGCCTTGCGCAGATCGTCCAGGTCGGTCGACTGAGCGAGCAGGCCACGCCAGGTCAGCTCGTCGATGATGTCGGTCACGGCTCCCTCATCTCGCGCACCCACCCACCGCGATCATGGAAACGGATGTCCCCCGGTCATCCCCGCTCAGCGTATCGGCGCCGCCGGGATGGCGTCGAAACGATTCAGCGGCAGGCGGTCTTCTTTGGCGCGTAAGCGCGGTAAGGCGAGACCGTAGGATCCCCCGCGACCCAGAACCGCCAGGCCACCTCGGCCCCTTCTCGCACACCTGTTCTAGGTCCAGAACGGATGACTCGGGGTGACACTGTCTCGCCTGGCCGCACCCGCACAGGTGACGCGGGGTCGCACACGTCGGCGCCATTGCGCGCCCTGTCGACGCCGAGCGCCTGGCAGAGCCTGGCCGGACCCCTGGCCAGGTCCCTGTCCCCGACGGTCACGGGAGGCCTGGACGCGCGCCGCGCACGCGCGAGCGGAGCACCCGCGATCACCCGCCCCGCCCGCAGCAGCACCGCTTCCGCGGTGCCTTCGCCAAGGCAGACGAGGTTGGCGCAGAAGTGCATGCCATAGGTGAAATAGACGTAGAGGTGACCGGCCGGCCCGAACATCACCTCGTTGCGCCTGGTCAGCCCACGGTAGGCATGCGATGCGGGGTCCATGGCACCCGCGTAAGCCTCGACCTCCGTGATCAAGACCGCGACGAGGCCAGCGGGGGATTCGTGCTCGATCATGTGGCCAAGCAGGTCACGAGCGACATCGAGCACAGCGCGGTCGAAGAACGAACGCGGCACGACTGAGGTCTGAACTGCCAGTAGTGCAGGCGGTGCCTGTTTGACCTGTGGGGCTGACGGTGGGCGAGGGACTGGACTGGTTTCAGAGTCGGGTGAGGCAGCTGGGGTTGATGATGCGGCAGACGGTGCCGCGCCCGGCGCTGACCGTGCTGTGGAGATCACTGTGGCGGTTTCGCCGCAGTCCGGTGCGACGTCACCGTCACACTGATCTCCACCGCCCGCCCCGCCCCGCCCTGACCGTGGTGTGGAGATCACTGTGGCGGTTTCGTCTGGTGGCGGCGCGGCCGAGGCTGGTGGCGCGGCCGGGGGCGGCAGCGCGTCTGAGGCTGGTGGCGCGGCCGGGAGCGGTGGCGCGGCCGGGAGCGGTGGCGCGGCCGGGGCTGGTGGGGCGCTCGTGGCGCGCGGCGAAACCGCAGCGTCTGGGTTGCTCGCGCTCGCGGCGCTCGCGCTCACGGCGCGCGGAGTGACACCCGACGTGCGGGACGGCAGCATGACGGGATCAGCCCGTCGCCCAGGCGGCATGCTCGTCCACTGCCGCACGCAGCGCGGCCAGCTGCTCAGCCACCCGCTCAGCCGCGGTACCGCCGGTAGCGCGGCGTGCGGCGATCGCGCCTGTGGCAGAAAAGACCACGCGGACGTCCGGGGTGAGCAGCAGTGAGATCTTGGCCAGGTCCTCGTCACTGACCTCGTCAAGCTCGGTGTCGTGCACCTGGCACCACACAACCAGGTGACCCACGATCTCGTGCGCCTCGCGGAAGGGTACGCCGCGCCGGACTAGAAGTTCTGCCAGGTCGGTGGCGAGCGCGTACCCGGAAGGCGCAGCCCGCGTGAGCCGTTCGGTATTAATACGGGCGGTCGCTATCAGGCCGGCCGTCGCGGGCAGCACGAGCATCAGCGTGTCCACCGCGTCGAACACCGGTTCCTTGTCTTCCTGCAGGTCCCTGTTATAGGTGAGCGGCAGTCCCTTGAGCGTGGTCAGCAGGCCGGTGAGGTCGCCGATGAGCCGGCCCGCCTTGCCCCGCGCGAGCTCCGCCACATCCGGGTTCTTCTTCTGCGGCATGATCGACGACCCGGTGGCGTACGCATCGTCCATCTCAATCCAGCCGAACTCACGCGACGCCCAGAGCACAACCTCCTCGCCCAGCCTGGATAGGTGCACGCCGAGCAGCGCGGCCACGAACAGAAACTCGGCCACGAAGTCGCGGTCGCTGACCGCGTCCATTGAGTTCGCCGCCGCCGAGTCGAAGCCAAGTTCCGCTGCTACCGCGTCCGGGTCAAGCGGCAGGGAGGAACCCGCGAGCGCACCCGCACCGAGCGGGCACACCGCGGCCCGGCGATCCCAGTCCATGAAACGCGCCACGTCCCTGGCGAACGCGTGCACGTGGGCGAGCAGCTGGTGCGCGAAAAGCACGGGCTGGGCGTGCTGCAGGTGTGTCATACCTGGCGCGGGCGTGCCCAGGTGCCGCTCGGCCTGGCCGAGCAGTGCTGTTTCGAGCTCGGCCAGGCGCGACACGATCTGCCTGGCGTGGTCCCGCAGGTAGAGCCGCAGGTCGGTGGCGACCTGATCGTTGCGGCTGCGCCCGGCCCGAAGCTTGCCACCGAGAGTGCCGAGCCGCTCCAGCAATCCACGTTCGAGCGCAGTGTGCACGTCCTCATCGGAGGCGGTCGGGCGGAAATCGCCGCGCCTGCACGCCACGGCCAGGTCATCAATGGCGGACAGCATCCGGTCGAGTTCGTCGCCAGCAAGCAGCCCGGCCGTGTGCAGCACCCGCGCGTGCGCACGTGAGGCCAGCAGGTCATAGGGTGCGAGCCGCCAGTCGAACTGGACGCTGACGGACAGCCGGGCGAGCGCCTCCGCCGGGCCAGTGTCGAAGCGGCCACCCCACAGCCGCGTCGGGGTCTTCCGCTGCTCGTCTGGCACGCTGCTCCTATCCATCGACTCCAAGCCGGCCGGTCCGCTCGCGGGCCGCGCGGGCCGGTGGCCGACGCCGGCTCAGCATCGGGCGATCGGGTACCCGCCCGAGCATAGGGCGATTGGGTACCCGCCCGAGCATAGGGCGATCAGGCACTCGCCCGCCGGTCCCGCACGGCAGCGATCTTGCTCGGCAGCCCCCATAGGTCGATGAAGCCCTTAGCCAGTGACTGGTCGAAGACGTCGCCGGTGTCGTAGGTGGCGAGCTCGTAGTTGTAGAGCGAGGCCGGGCTGCGCCGCCCGGTGACCACCGCGCCTCCGCCGTGCATGCGCAGCCGGACGTCGCCGGTCACGTGCGCGGATGCCTGCTCGATGAACGCGTCGAGTGCCTTCTTCAGCGGCGAGAACCACAGGCCGTCGTAGACGAGCTCGCCCCAGCGCTGGTCGATCTGCCGCTTGAACCTGGCCAGGTCGTGCTCCACGCACACGCTCTCGAGCTCGGAGTGCGCGGTGATGAGCGTCATTGCGCCAGGCGCCTCGTAGATCTCGCGGCTCTTGATCCCGACCAGCCGGTCTTCCACCATGTCGATCCGGCCGATTCCCTGCGCGCCTGCGCGGTCATTCAGGGCCGTGATGATCTCCAGCGGCGACAGCGCACTGCCATCGACGGACACGGGCGCGCCGCAGCTGAACGTGACCACGGCCTCGTCCGGCTCGCGCTGCATCGCCGGGTCAGCGGTGTAGGCATACACGTCGGGGTGCGGCGCGGTCCAGATGTCCTCCAGATGCCCGGTCTCGATCGACCGGCCCCACACGTTCTGGTCGATGGAGTAGGGCGACTTGCTCGTCACGTCGATCGGCAGCCCCTTCTCCTCGGCGAACGCGATTGCCTTGTCCCTGGTCATGCCGGAGTCGCGGACCGGCGCGAAGACCTTGAGCTGCGGGGCAAGGCTGGCCAGGCTCGCCTCGAACCTGACCTGGTCGTTGCCCTTGCCAGTGCAGCCGTGGGCGACGGTGCTTGCGCCGTGCGCGGCCGCGACCCTGGCCAGGTGCGCGGCGATCAGTGGCCGCGACAGCGCGGACACAAGCGGATAGCGGTCCATGTAGAGCGCGTTCGCCTTCAGCGCCGGGACGCAGTAGTCGGTGGCGAACTCGGCGCGGGCGTCCACAACCTCGGCCTCCGCGGCGCCGCAGGCGAGGGCACGCCGGCGGATCGTCTCCAGATCCTCGCCGCCCTGCCCGACGTCCACCGCGAGCGCGATCACCTCAGCCCCGGTCTGCTCCGTGATCCACCCGATGGCCACCGACGTGTCGAGGCCGCCCGAATATGCGAGTACCACGCGTTCAGTCATGATTCCGTCCCTGGTTGTATGGTCAGTTGACCGGCTCGCGGCGCTCCGCGAGCCGAAGCAGTTGCGCAGCTACCTGGCTGCCGCCTGCCGGGTCCCTCGTGATGACAAGCACCGTGTCATCGCCGGCGACCGTGCCGAGGATCGACGGCCAGCTCGCGTGATCCAGTGCGGAGGCGAAGAACTGTGCGGCTCCTGCCGGGGTACGTAGCACCACCAGGTTCGCGCTCGCCTCCGCCGAGGTGAGCAATTCGGCGGAGATCCGGGCGAGCCGTCCATTCACCTCGGGCGCCCAGCGGGGCCGTGGCGGCCCGTCAGGTCCCTGCGCGGGCAGCCCGCCCGGCTGCGCGCCCGGCATGTCCGGCGCCTGCGGCAGCGCGTAGACGAGCCCGCCGTCCGCGCCGCGCAGCCTTACCGCGCCGAGCTCATCGAGGTCACGCGACAGCGTTGCCTGGGTGACCTGCACCCCGGCCTGCGCGAGCGCGACGGCGAGTTCCTCCTGTGAGCGGACAGGCATGTGGGCAAGGATGCCTGCGATACGGGCATGCCTGGCCGCCTTCGTCATCGGGCTCGGCCCGGTCATGACGATCCCTCCGCTGCCAGGCCCACGGCTAGATCCTGCGCGGCCTCCTGTGCTGGGTGCTGCGCCGCCTCGTGTGCTGAGTGCTGCGCCGGTTCTTGTGCCGTGCGCTGTGCTGCGTCCAAGACAGCGGGCAGCGCGGCGAGGAACGAGCCCGCCTCTGCCGCGCTGAGCACGAGCGGCGGCGCCAGCCGTACCGCATCCGGCTGCACGGCGTTGACCAGGAACCCTGCCTCCCTGCCTGCGTGCTCCACGGCGGCGGCGGCAGGCCGGGTGAGCATGGCGGCGAGCCAAAGCCCGCTGCCGCGCACGCCCGCGAGCAGCGGGTGGGCCGTAGCGGCGATCCCCGACCTGAGCACCTGCCCCGTCTGGCGGGCGTTGGCAAGCAGGCCGTCGCGCTCGATCACGTCAAGCACCGCAAGCGCCGCCGCGCAGGCGACCGGGTTGCCGCCGAACGTGCTTCCGTGGTCACCCTTGCCGAGCACGTCGCCAAACTCGCCCAGGCCGATGCACGCGCCAATGGGCAGGCCGCCGCCCAGCCCTTTGGCGAGGGTCACCACGTCGGGCCTGATGCCCTCGCGCTGGTGCGCGAACCAGGCGCCGGTCCTGCCGATCCCGCTCTGGATCTCATCGAGGACCAGCACGGCGCCGCTGGCATCGCAGGCTTCGCGCGCGGCGCGCAGGTAGCCGTCCGGGGCGGGCACCACGCCGCCCTCACCGAGAGCGGGCTCGAGGAACACCGCGGCGCACTCGCCGGTAACCGCGGCGCGCAACACGGCCGCGTCGCCGTAAGGCACGAACCTTACCGCCACGCCAAAGGGCCCGAACGGCTCGCGAATCTGCGTCTTGCCCGTTACTGCGAGCGCGCCCATGGTGCGCCCGTGGAACCCGCCCTCCGCCGCCACCACGTAGGAATTCCCCGCGTCGCCGCCGGTGCGGCCGGCCCCGCGAAACCTGCGCGTGAGCTTGACCGCTGCCTCGTTGGCCTCGGTACCTGAATTGGTGAAGAAAACCTTGCCAGGCGCGCCGAGCAGTCCGAGCAGCCGCTCGGCGAGTTCGATCTCACGCTCGTGCATGAACAGGTTGCTCGTGTGCGCGATAGACGCCACCTGGCTGCTCACGGCCTCGACGACCGCCGGATGGGCATGCCCGAGCGAGGACACGGCGATCCCAGCGATGAGGTCGAGGTACTCGCGCCCGTCCGCGTCCCACACGCGGCAACCCGCGCCCTTGGCCAGCGCGAGAGGCGGCAAGCCGTAATTCGGCATCAGCGCGGCGGCGAAACGTCGCTGCAGGCGGCGTGTGGCCTCCCGGCCCTGGCCTGGCATGTCGATCGCGGGCCCTGTCCTCGTCATGTTGTTGCTCCGTCCGGGACCACCATCGTGCCGATCCCCTGGTCAGTGAAGATCTCAAGCAGCAGAGCGTGCGGCAGCCGCCCATCGAGGACATGCGCGCGGCGCACGCCGCCGCGTACCGCGTCCAGGCACGCCGCCATCTTGGGCACCATGCCCGTGGTGAGCCCGGGCAGCAGGCCTTCAAGCTCGGCCGCGGTCAGCAGGCTGATCACCTCGTCCGATGCGGGCCACTCCGCATACAGGCCCTCCACGTCCGTAAGCACCACCAGCTTGGCCGCGCCAAGGCCGACCGCGAGCGCCGCGGCCGCGGTGTCGGCGTTAACGTTGTAGATCTCGCCATCTGCTCCCCTGGCCACACTGGAGATAACTGGGATGCGGCCGTCCGCAAGCAGGCTGTGCACCGCTCCCGCTGCCACCTCCGTGATCTCTCCGACCAGGCCGATATCGACGGTCTCGCCCTGCACGACGGGCTGCGCGCGGCGCGCAGTGAACAGGTTCGCATCCTCGCCTGACATGCCGACCGCCCACGGCCCGTACTGGTTGACCAGGCCGACCACGTCCCGGTTCACCTGCCCGGTGAGCACCATCCTGACGACGTGCATGATCTCCGGCGTGGTGACCCGCAGGCCGCCCGCGAACGTGCTTTCTATGCCCAGCCTGTCGAGGTGCGCACTGATCTGCGGGCCGCCACCGTGCACGACCACAGGCCGCAGGCCGGCGTAGCGCAGGAACACTAGGTCCTGCGCGAATCCGCGACGCAGCGACTCGTCGGTCATCGCATGGCCGCCGTATTTGATCACCACGGTCCGGCCGTGGAACCTGTCGAGCCACGGAAGCGCCTCGATCAGGGTGGCTGCCTTGGCGAGTGCCGCGGCCCGATCACGCGGCTGGCTGGCCGGCGCGCGATTCTTGGCCGGCGCGCGATTCTTGGCCGGCGCGCGATCTTGGCTGGCGCGCGATTCTTGGCCGGCGCCCCTGTCGATGGCCCATCGGTGGGGTTATAGGCCGGGCATTGGGCCATTGGCGGGCCTGATCCGCCGGATGCGGCCCCCTCGACTGGGTGCGTTTCGTCCGTCATGTCGAATATGCCGAGTTCTCGTGCACGTACGCCGCGGTGAGATCCGTCGTCCAGATGGTGGCCGCATGCAATCCCGCGGACAGGTCGACGGTGATGGTGATGTCGCGGGCGCGCAGATCCGCCTTGGACCTGTCGTCACCGGCGCAGCCGGCCCTGCAGACCCAGACACCGTTAATCGCGACGTTCAGGCGGTCCGGCTCGAAGGCCGCGTCGGTGGTGCCGACCGCAGCCACTACGCGCCCCCAGTTCGGGTCCTCGCCCGCCAGTGCGCACTTGAGCAGGCTGCTTCTCGCGACCGCGCGGGCGGCGGTCAGCGCATCTTCCTGGCTGGCCGCGCCGATCGCCTCGACGGCCACGGTCTTGGCAGACCCCTCAGCATCGGCGACAAGCTGGCGCGCCAGGTCCGCGCAGACGGCCGTCACCACGGAGGTGAACTCGGCGGGGTCAGGCCGCACACCTGACGCGCCGCTCGCGAGCAGCAGCACCGTGTCGTTGGTGGACATGCAGCCGTCCGTGTCCACCCGGTCAAAGGTCCGCGCGACCGCAGCACGCAATACGGTATCCAGGTCACTGGCGTCCAGATCCGCATCGGTGGTGAGCACGCAGAGCATGGTCGCGAGCGCCGGCGCGAGCATGCCGGCCCCCTTCGCCATGCCGCCGACGGTGTAGCAGGAAGCCGCGCCGGCAACAGCCTCGCTGGCCCCGCCCACCTGGGCGGCTTCCGCCGCTTCTGCCTTGCCGGCCTTCCTGAAGGCAATCTTGACGACCGTATCCGTGGTCCTGATGGCATCGGCGGCCGCCAAGCCTCCAGCGCGCGACAACGCCGCGACCGCAGCGTCCACCCCTGGCAGCAGCGCCTCCATGGGCAACCGCTCGCCGATCAGGCCGGTCGAGCAGACCGCTACCTCGCCGGCCGAATCATCGAGAGCCGCCGCGAGCCGTTCCGCCGTAGCGTGAGTGTCCTGAAAGCCAGCGGGGCCAGTACACGCGTTCGCGCCACCTGAGTTCAGCACCACGGCCCGCACCCGGCCGCCGCGGACGACCTGCTGCGTCCACAGCACAGGTGCCGCCTTGACTCGGTTGGCGGTGAAAACGGCTGCGGCGGCCCTGGACGGGCCATCGTTCACCACCACGGCGACATCGCGCCCGCCGCTCTTGAGGCCGGCCGCGACACCGGCGGCGCGGAATCCGATGGGTGCGGTAACGCTCATGGCGAGACTCCGTCTGCGGTCAGGCCGGCGGTCTCCGCCAGGCCGGTCATCAAATTGGCATCCTGGATGGCCTGTCCCGCCGCGCCCTTGCCGAGATTGTCGATGGCCGCCACGACGACGGCTCGACCGGCCCGGGTGTCCGCGGCAACCTGCAGTTGCGCGGCATTCGAACCGGCGGTCGCCGCGGTGGTTGGCCAACTGCCCTCCGGCAATACATGCACGAACGGCTCATCGGCGTAGGCGTCAGCAAGGGCCGCACGCAGCACTGCGGTCACCGCGGTCACCGCGGTCACCGCGGCTGCGCTTGATCCGGCCGCGGCGCCTGACGCGCCCCCGCTGAGCCGCGCCGTGCACGTCGCGAGGATGCCCCTGGGCATCGGTGCGAGCAACGGCGTGAACGAGACCGTCACCTTCCTCCTCGGCGGCTGGACCGCGCCAGCCGCGGGAAGCTGGCCGGAAGAGGCTGCCTGGCGCGGGTCGGCCGGGGCCGCGGCAGGCTGGCCGTCAGCGACGACTTCGGCAAGCGCCTGCTCGATTTCCGGTGTGTGCCTGTGGACGCCGCCCACCTGGTAGGCGGACACCGCGCCCATCACCTCGGCGCCGAGCAGGTGCGGTTTCGGTGTCCGGCCAGCTCCCGACGTCCCCGATGCCGCGACGATCACGATGTCCGCCGGATCCGCCAGGCCGGACGCGAGCAACGGCGCGAGCGCGAGGATCGCTGCGGTAGCAAAGCAGCCCGGCGCCGCCACCCGGCGGGCGCAGCGGATCTGCGCGCGCGTGCCGCCGAGTTCTGGCAGCCCGTAGGTCCAGCGGCCGGCGTGCTCGCCACCGTAGAAGAGCCGCCAGGCTGACGGGTCCGCGAGCCGGTAGTCAGCGCCTAGATCGACGATCTTGGTGTGGTCAGGAAGTGCTGCCGCTACAGCAGCCGACCGCCCGTGCGGGAGTGCGAGGAAGACGAGATCCGCCTGCGACAGCCGGTTGGGATCAGTTGGCTCGAACGTGCGGCCGGACAGGTTCCTAAGGTGTGGATGGAGCGAAGTCACCGGCTCGCCGGCATGCGCCTGAGCGGTGACCGGCCCGAGCGTCATGCCCGGATGGCCGGCAAGCAGGCGGAGTAGTTCACCGCCGACGTAGCCGCTCGCGCCTGCGACCGCCACCTGGACGCCCATCGCTTCCTTCCCGTCGCGCTCTGCCGTTCCTGCCGGTCTGCCGTTCCTGCCGGTCTGCCGTTCCTGCCGGTCTGCCGTTCCTGCCGGTCTGCCGTTCCTGCCGGTCTGCCGTTCCCGTTGCTCTGCCGTTCCTGTGACGGCGCCCGCTCCTACTCGTGCATTACTATGTAGCCAAACGAAAACTTATGCAAGTGGCCGCGGCGCCGCCACCGCGTTGGCTCAGGCGACGCGCCCTGGCCGCGGGAAAGGTACCGGCGCTATAACCGGCCGGTGACACTCCGGGCGCGCAAGCACCGCGCGAGTTAGCCGACGGCATGATGGAGCGCGCGAGGGAGGTGGCGATGCAGCACGTTGGGCAGCTCGCGGCGGTAATCCTCCTCCTGTCGCTGCTGGCGGGCTGCTCGGCCAGTTCCACGGCTACTCCGGCTGGGGCGTCGTCAGCAGCTCCAAGCGCCTCGGCGGCAGGAAGGACATGCGGCACGCTGTACACGGCAGGGCACGTGCCGGTGAAGATCGAAGTGCCGGATGGTGCTGTCGGCTGCGCGCTGGCGCTCCGCGTGCAGGCCGACTACACACGTAAGCTCACTGCGGGGGAAGCGCCCGGAAACGGGGGCGGCGGGCCCGTGCCCGTCGATGGCTGGACATGCCAGGGGTACCCCACCCCGCAGGTCTTGCAGACCGGACGCGTCTCGGAATGTCATCGGGGCAGCATCAAGTTCTTCGCCGTGCTGCCAAGCCCGGCCACCGCTGCCACCTCCTGAGCCGGCCCGGCCTGGCGGACGGCTCGCCGCGGCGGGCGGGGTGGCCCGAGGCGCACGGGTAGGCCCGAGGCGCACGGGTAGGCCCGAGGCCGGGCGCGCCCCCGGTAGCCCCCCGGCCCGAGGCGCGGGTCGGCTCGACGCCCGGGCGCGGGCCCGAGGCGCGCGCGGGCCCGAGGCGCACGCGGGCCCGAGGCGCACGGGCCCGAGGCGCGCGGGTCTGCCCAGGGCGCTCCTCGGGTAAGCCGCGACCCCAGTGAGTGCCGCGATCCGCGAGCCGGACCGCTCGACTACCACTCCAGCAACATCAGCCTCAGATACCACAAGGCGGGCTCCGGTGCGAAGATCGCCCAGGCCATGATCCGTTCGAGTGTTAAGTTCCCGGCTAATAGCGCGGGCAACTTCACACGAGTAGGGATCATGAGCGTGGTGGCGGCAGCGCAGCCGCGGCTCAGTGTTCGTGAGCGGTCTGCGCGCACGTGGGCGAGCGGGCTACCTGATCTCGCCGACGGCGGGCCGCCGCACCGGCCTGGTCCCGCGGGCCGCCGCACCGGCCTGGTCCCGCGGGCCGCCGCACCGGCCTGGTCCCGCGGGCCGCCGCACCGGCCTGGTCCCGCGGGCCGCCGCACCCGACTGATCACGCGAGCACCAGCCCGGCCACCCGAGTACCGGCCTGATCACGCGAGTATCGCCGCGGTCATGTTCCGCGCAGGACCGCTCCGATCCGCCGCGTCGCTTCTGCGACCGCGGCGTCCCTGACCGCGGAGACCTCGCCGGCGGTGAGCGTGTGGTCGGGCGCGCGGAGGCGGAGCGTGTAGGCGAGCGACTTGTTGCCCTCCCCTACTTGAGCACCGGTGTACACGTCGAAGAGCTTGATCGCCTCGAGCAGGTCGGCGGAGCCGCTCGACGCGACGCCTGCCCGCAGCGCGTCCTCGACTTCCGCGGCCGGCACCGATCCAGGCACGACAAGCGCGACATCTTGGGTAGCGACCGGGTAGGTAGAAAGCTTCGGCGCCTGGACAGGCCCGCGCACCGCGGATTCAAGCATCGACAGGTCCATCTCCATCGCGCAGGTGCGCGGCGGCAGCCCGAACGCCGCGACGACTCGCGGGTGAAGTTCGCCCGCGAAACCGGCATGCCGCAGTTCACCGTCGCCGGTTGCGGCGCCGGTCAGCAGAAGCAACTGCGCGCACCGGCCCGGGTGCCAGGGAAGCTGCTGCGCCGCGCGTTCGATAAATCCGACGTTCGCCGCGGCCGCGATGTCCCTGGCTGCCTGCACGGCGTCTACCCACGCTGCCTGCCGCCCGGACCCCACCAGCCGGCCGGTTCCCTGTTGCCCGCGAGCACCACCGCGCCGTGCAGGGGTTGCTCGGGTAGCGCCGCATTGACCGCGGCGAGTTCGTCGGCGGTGGGCCCGCGATCCACTGGCAGCCTGGGCGCGCGGCGCGGCGCGCCCTGGCGCGGAAGGCACACCGAGCCCATCTCGTAGAGCGCGAGGTCGCCGAACCCCCGCCCAAGGTTGCGCACCAGCGTGCGGAACAGCCCGGGCAGCAGGGTGGTGCGCATCAGCGGCTCGTCGTCGCTCAGCGGGTTGGCCAGCCGCACCGCCCGGCGCCGTGGATCGCCGGCAGGCAGCTGAAGTGCGTCGAAATCCGCGCTGGAGATGAAAGGGAACGACAGCACCTCGACGTACCCGCAGCCGCCGAACGCCCGGCTCACCGTGCGCCTCGTGCGCTGTGCCTGCGTCAGTCCACGGCCCGCGGGGGCACGCTGCAGGCGAGGAGGTATCTGCTCATAGCCCTCGAGCCTGATGACCTCTTCCGCGAGGTCATTCGGGCTGGTCAGGTCGGGCCGCCAGGAGGGCGGGAACACCTCAATGTCCCCGGTGCGGTTGCGGTGGCCCACCGGGCCGCCAGGCGGGCCACCGCCCTGGTCACCCGCCGGGCCGCCAGGCGGGTCACCGCCCTGGTCGCCCGCCGGGCCGCCTGGCGGGCGGCCGGCCGAGTCACCAGGCGAGCGGCCAGCCGGTTCGCCTGCCGGGCGCACGTCGCAACCTATCTGACGCAGCCGCCGCTCGACCACCGCGCGGCCATAGGTCATTCCCGCGACACGGTCAGGATGGCTGGCCGCCATCGTGATCACCACGGGCTCCACGGGTACCTGCGCGTGCGTGCAGCCCGGCAGCACCGTAGCGCCGCCAAGCTGGGCAAGCAGCGCGGCCGCCTTCGCGCTCGCACGCAGCGGCAGTTCGCGGTCCACACCGCGTTCGAACCGGTACGACGCCTCGCTGCTGAGCCGGTGCCGCCTGCTCATCCGCGCCGTGCCGACAGCCGAGAAGTGGGCAGCCTCGATGACGAGCTCGGTCGAGGTCTCGTCGATCTCCGTATTCAGCCCGCCCATGGTGCCCGCCATCGAAATCGGGCCGCTGGAGTCGGCGATGACGATGTCCTCGGGGTGCAGCGTGCGCACCACGTGATCGAGGGTCTCCAGCTTCTCGCCCGGCCTGGCGCGCCGCACAACGACAGGCCCCGTGAGCTTCGTCTTGTCGAAGGCGTGCAACGGCTGGCCGAGTTCGAGCATCAGGTAGTTGGTGACGTCGACCGCGAGTGAGACGGGGCGCATTCCCGCCCGCGCGAGCCGCGTCCGCATCCGGATCGGCGTTACCGAAGCCGGGGCGAGCCCGGTCACCTCGCGCAGCACAAACCGGTCGCAGGCCGTCGGATCGTCGATGCGCGCCGGATGCACGCCCCCCTCTGCCTGCCAGCCCGTGGGAAACGCGGTGAGCCCGGCGTCGGCGGGATCGGTGAACTCCACGCCGAACGCCGTCGCCGCCTCACGCGCCATCCCTCGAATTGAGAGGCAATAGGCGCGGTCGGGTGTCACCTCGACGTCGAGCACGTCATCGCGCAGGCCCGCGTAGGCGGCGAAATCGGCCCGGACAGGCGCCGTGTCCTCGAGCACGATGATGCCGGAGTGGTCGTCCCAGAGCCCAAGTTCCGCGGCGGAACAGATCATCCCGTCTGACACATGTCCGTAGGCTTTGCGCTGCGTGATCTCGAAGCCGCCGGTCAGCACCGCGCCTGGTAGCGCCACGGGCACGCGATCGCCCACGGCGAAGTTGGCCGCGCCGCAAATAATTCCATGCGGCTCTGCCTCCCCGGTCGCCACCTGGCAATACCTGATCGGCTTCTTGAACCCGGTCAGTTCTTCGATCGCCAGCACTTCACCGATAGTGACACCACGGATGTCGCGTCCGACCTCGGCGACGGACTCGACGTTCAGCCCGGCCGCGATGAGCCTGGCTGCCGCCTCGCGCGTCGGCACGTCGGGCAGGGACGCCCATTCGCGCAGCCAGGAAATTGCGACCCGCATCAGAACTCCATCCCGAACGAGGTAGTGAACCGCAGGTCGCCCTCGATGACGTCCCGGATGTCGGCGACGCCGTGTCTGAGCATCAGGGTTCGCTCGATACCCAGCCCGAACGCGTAACCGCTGTACCTATCGGGGTCGATGCCGCAGGCGACGAGCACGCGGGGGTTGACCATGCCGCAGCCGCCCAGCTCGATCCACCCTTCCGACTTGCAGGTGCGGCATGGCGGCGCCCCGGGCGCGACCGAGGCGCCGCGGCACACGTGGCATTCCATGTCCACCTCGGCCGAGGGCTCGGTGAACGGGAAGTAATGCGGCCGGAACCTGGTCGCCAGCCCTTCGCCAAACATCGACTCGACGAAAGCCCCGATCGCGCCCCGCAGGTCGGCCATGGTCAGGCCCTCGTCCACGGCCAGGCATTCGAGCTGATAGAACACCGGGCTGTGGGTGGCATCGAGTTCGTCAGTGCGGAACGCCCTACCAGGGACGACCACATACACCGGAAGTGGCCGGGTGAGCAGCGCCCGGATCTGAACCGGCGAGGTGTGCGTGCGAAGCACCATGCCAGAATCCCCGGCCGGGTCACCCTCGGCGGCGACGAAGAATGTGTCCTGCTCGCTGCGGGCCGGGTGATCGGGGCCCATGTTGAGCGCGTCGAAGTTGTACCACTCGGCCTCGACCTCCGGGCCCTCGGCCACCTCGTAACCCATGCCGATGAAGACATCGGCGAGCCGCTCTTGCAGGGTGGTGACCGGATGCCTGGCGCCGCGCGGCGCGCGGTCCCATGGCAGCGTGACATCGACTGTCTCCTCGGTGAGGACCCGCTGGTCGCGTTCGGCCTCAAGCTCCGACTGCCTGACGGCGAGCGCTTGGGTCACCTCGGCGAGAGCACCACCGACCCGCTTGCCTGCGTCCGCGCGGGCGGCAGGCGGCAGCGCGCCGATCTCACGGTTGGCGAGCCTGAGCGGCGACCGGTCACCCGCGTGCGCGAGCCGCGCCGCCTTGAGCTCATCCAGATTCCGCGACTGCGCGATGGCAGCGCGTGCCTCGCCGAGCATGCGCTCGAGCTCCCCGGCCGACAGCGACGTCACTTCGACCGGGTCATATGACTTGTTTGGTGCGGACATCCAATGTGCTCCCCTTGCAGGCCGCGGGCGGCTTTCACGGTCAGGTCGGCGCTACTGCTTACCGCAGGCCTCGCTCCGTGCCGGCCGGTGGGCGCCGGCGTGTGGCGCTCAGGCGAATTTTCCCGCCGAACGGCTGCCGCGTGACAGGCACACCCGGCGGTGCGGGCAAAGCTCCGGCGACTGAGCCCACCGGGCCGCTGCGCGTCAGGCGAAGTCGGGGGTCCCGGCGGGCAAGATAAATCGGAACTCGGCACCGCCGCCCGGAGCGCGGTGCACGGAGATCGTGCCGCCGTGTGCCTCGACAAGGCCCTTGACGATGTAGAGGCCTAGACCGGTGCCGCCACGGCGCTTGGCCCGCCAGAACTGGCGGAAGACCCGCGGCGCGAACTCCGGCGCGATGCCCTCGCCCTGGTCGCGTACCGATACCGCCGCGCCGCCTGCTGGGCCGATGCCGGACGCTCGCTGTACCACGATGGTCACGGTACCAGCACCATGCCGCACCGCGTTCTCAATAAGGTTGCCGAGGATCTGATCGATCTTGTCGGGATCAAGCCACATTTCCGGTATCGGCTCGTGCACCTGCACGCTGAACCTGTCCTGGCTTTCTCCCGCCGCGACCCGGCCCTCGATCACCTTTCGTGCGCGTTCAGCGACATCGACGACCTGCCTGTGTACTTCAAGGCGGCCGGATTCGATTCTAGAGACATCGAGAAGCTCGGTGATCAGCCTGGTGACACGGTCCGCGTCGGCGTTTACCGTCTCCAGCATGACCCGCTTCTGATCGTCCGTGAAACGGTGCCATTTGGCCAGCAGGGTCGCGGTGAAACCCTTGACGCTGGTCAGCGGTGACCGTAGTTCGTGTGCGACGGTCGACACGAGGTCAGCACGGCTCCGCTCGACCCTGGCGAGCCCGGCGGCGCAGCGCAGGCACACGGTGAGCCTGCGTACCGCGCCGCCGTGGTGACGTTCGCGCGAATAGCCGACGGTGACGAGCACCTCAGCACCGTCGGGGAGATAAAGCGACACCTCCGGATGCCTGGTCCGGATATTCAGCCCGTGGTAAGGGTCGGCGCAGGCCCACCAGTCGCGCCCATCGCGATCACGCAGTGGCAGCACCTCACGAATGTCGGCACCGATGGCGTCCGCCGGGGCGATACCCGTCAGCCGGGCGGCCGCGCGGTTGAATACACACACCCGGCCGACGTCGTCGGCAAGCACCAGGCCATCCGGCAGCTCGTCCGCGCAGATGAGGCCGCCGGGACTGCCACCGGTCTGCACGGGGCCGAATCGATCACCGTCAGCCCGGCGGCGCCTGACCCAGGGTGCCGGCCGCGGCGTGACGCCACCGGGTGCGGTGCCAGAGAGGCCGACGGCGCCCCGATACCCGGCACCCGCAGCCGACCTGCCCTGCCTGATCCGGTCCACTCGTTCGCAGCCTCCATCCGGGCTGTGCACCCTTCCTCCGGGCACCCTTCCTCCGGGCACACTTCCTCCGGGCGCTCTTCCTCCGGGCACACCTTCCCCGGCCGCTTAAATCCTGCGCCCGATATGCGACCATCGCCGCCACAATGAGGTGACGGAACGTGATCAGACTCTAGCGCCTCATGGCCCCCTTGCGGCAGCCCCCAGCGGCCTCTTAATGGTTGCTGCGCGCACATTGCATGAAATATTTCTTCGATTCCCGTGTGCCAAGCATCGTTCTTCCGGTAAGCGCGCCGCCCGGCAGGACGCCATGCTCGGGAAATGTCATCGCGGCGTCTGTTGGGTGGCTCTCCGTCTCGGGCGCTCTCCGGCTCATGGGTCCTGCTCCCATCAGCCATGCTGAGCGCGCGCCGACGCATACAGGCAGACAGCTGCGGCGGTCGCCAGGTTAAGGCTCTCGGCGCGGCCATAGATGGGAACAGCGACAGATTCGTCCGCTAGGTCGAGCAACTCGCCTGGCAGCCCCCACGCCTCGTTTCCGAACAGCCAAGCCGTCGGCGCACGCAGCTCGCCCGCCGCGATCACCTCGTCGAGGGACCTGCTGCCGCGGCCGTCAGCGGCCAGGATGCGAAGCCCAGCGGCGCGCAGCGCCTCGGTCGCCCGTGCCAGCCCGGTGCCCGCCACCACGGGAAGATGAAACAGGCTTCCCGCGGACGCGCGAACGCACTTGCCGTTGTAAGGGTCAACGGACGCGTCGGTGAAGATCACTGCTGCGGCCCCTGCCGCGTCCGCCGTCCGCAGGACCGTACCCGCATTGCCCGGATCACGGACCTGGGCGAGCACCGCGACCAGTCGCGGCGCCGCGGCCGTCACATCGCCGAGCGGCACATCGACGAATCCGCAGATCGCGAGTATCCCCTGCGGGGTCGTGGTCTGAGTGAGCCCAGCCATGATCTCGCCGCTGACGACGTGCACAGCTGCGCCCGCCCGCCCCGCGCCCTCGACCAGCGCGAGGTGACGCGCTGCCGCGTGAGCCGTCACGAACAGTTCCCGGACTCCCGCGCCGGACGCGAGTGCCTCCCTAACCGGCTGCGGTCCTTCTGCTAGGAAGGCGCGGTCACGCTCACGCAGAGCGCGCTTGACCAGCCTGCGGGCGGCCTTAACCCGCGGCGAACGCGTGCTGGTGATTTCGCTTCCCGCCGCGATGAAGTTCGTCTGCGTGTCAGGCCACCGCCGAGTCGGCCTGGGCGCCTGCCTCAGGCAGGGCCTTCTTGGCGACTTCTACCAGAACGGCGAACGCCTCGGCGTCGGCGACCGCAAGCTCGGCGAGCATGCGCCTGTCGACCTCGACCCCCGCGCATCGAAGCCCCTGCACGAACCTGTTATAGGTCATGCCATTCGCGCGGGCCGCCGCATTGATGCGCTGAATCCATAGTCGCCTGAAAGCGCCCTTACGATCCTTGCGGTCCCGGTAGGCGTACGTCATCGAGTGGAGAACCTGCTCCTTGGCCTTGCGGTATAGCCGCGACCGCTGGCCACGGTAGCCGCTCGCCCGCTCGAGGACGGTCTTGCGCTTCTTGTGGGCGCTTGTCGCCCGCTTCACGCGTGCCATTTTCCTGACTCCCTCGGCTGGGCTCGGGCTACTTCCCGAGCAGTTTCTTAATCCTCTTCGTGTCCGCGTCGGACAGCACGACGTCGTGGCCCAGGCGGCGGGTGTGCCGGGACGGCTTGTGCTCGAGCAGGTGATTACGGTTGGCGCGGCGGCGCATTACCTTGCCGGAACCGGTGAGCCGGAATCGCTTCCTGGCACCGCTGTGGTTTTTCATCTTCGGCATGGTCGCCGTCGTCTCCAGTCCTCGGGTGCCTCACGGCACAGGTTTTCCTATGTCGCTTATGTACGTGTCTCTATGTACGTGCCTCGCGGCACGTGTCCTAGCGTGCCTCGCGGCACGGTTTCCTAGCATGCCTCGCGGCACGGTTTCCTAGCGTGCCTCGCGGCACGGTGCTGTCAGCCTGCCCGATGGCACCGCGCTTCTGCCCGCGCCTGGTGGCAGGGTTACGCCTGGGTGCGTGACGGCAGAGTCCTAGCGACCAAGGATCGCTAGGGCATCGCCTAGCACTCGGCTGTTCACCGCCACCGCACGGCCGTTCCTGCCTGTCTGGCGTTCCTGCCTGTCTGGCGTTCCTGCCTGTCTGGCGTTCCTGCCTGTCTGGCGTTCCTGCCTGTCTGGCGTTCCTGCCTGTCTGGCGTTCCTGCCTGTCCGGTGTTTCGCTGCCTGTTCCGGCGTGGCCGTCCTCACAGCGCCCCGCCGTCCTGGCAGGTAGACGGTGGAGCGGATCAAGCAGCCTAACCGCTGTCAGGTACTAGCTGGCGCCTCCGGGCCGCGGCGCGGCCGAGGGACGGGTCGTGCGGCAGCCCGCTCCGCCTTGGCCTCGCTCTTCTTCCTGTTCGGTCCGATCACCATGATCATGTTCCTGCCGTCCTGCTTGGGCTGGGCCTCCACGAAACCCAGTTCCTCGACGTCAACAGCGAGCCGCTGGAGTAGCCGGAATCCGAGCTCTGGCCGGGACTGCTCTCGCCCGCGGAACATGATGGTCACCTTGACCTTGTCGCCTTGCTTGAGGAACCGCTCGACATGTCCGCGCTTGGTGGCGTAGTCGTGCGGGTCGATCTTAGGCCGGAGCTTGATCTCCTTGATGACCGTCTGCGCCTGGTTCTTACGCGCTTCCCTGGCCTTGAGCGCGGACTCGTACTTGAACTTGCCGTAGTCCATTAGCTTGCATACCGGGGGTCGTGCGGTAGGCGCCACCTCCACCAGATCAAGGTCGGCCTCTTGCGCCAACCGGAGCGCATCGCCAATCGCTACGATCCCGACCTGCTCGCCGTTCGGTCCGACGAGCCGGACTTCCGGGACTCGGATACGCTCGTTAATTCTCGGTTCGGGGCTGATGTGACCTCCTTGAGCATCACCCCTGCCGCCGACTTCCGACGGCAGTACCTATCGGGCCTGCCATGCGAGCCACACTGCGGCGTCCTACCGCAAAGAAGCCCCGCACAGCATGCATGCGGGGCCTATCGAGGCTGCGCTGACACCACGTCACCCACCCGGGATAGACGAATAGCCGACACGGCGATGAGCCGCTCCGGTAACCGCCCAATCCAGCCGGCGCGGAGCGCCCGGATTCGCAGCCATACCCGCCAGCCAATAGCCGGCAAGGTGGGAGATAGTCTCCGCTTGCATGTCCGGCACGGTGTGCCGGACCGGTTACCGGATAACTCTACCGCACCGCCACAGCTCAGGAATGCCTGGCGGGGTCACGGCAATTGAGGACACGCGCCCTGCACCACCTGTCCCGGCCCACGGTCCACCGGTGGGTTCCGGGCCCGCGTCGTCACGGCTGCTCCTGCTCGATTAGCTCACCGAACCGGCCCACGGTCGACAGCAGGAATCTGCGGATCACCGGCTCGTCCTCGGGGTTGACATGGCTGAACGCCGTATTCCAGCGACCGTCCACGTGCTCGCGGGCGGCCCTCAGCTTCTCCCGCCCCTTGCCGGTCAGGTGCAGATGGACGACCCGCCGGTCATCGGGATCTCTGCGGCGACTCAGGTATCCATCTCGCTCGAGCACGTCGGCGAGATAACTCACCATGGGCGGGGTTACCCAGGATCGCGCGGCCACCTCACCGGATCGCAGGCCATCCTGCTCCTCGAGCGCTGTGAGGACACCGAGTCCCGCGGCCGTGACACCGGCCCCTTCGGCTGTGTACCACCAGTAGGTGCCAATCAGCCTCGCCGCAAGGCCCGCGAGCCGGGATACCGGCAGCCGGTCAAGCGGCGCGTCATCCCACGCGTCGCCCCACCTCACCCCGTATTCACGTGCCGTGCCCGGCCGTCCGGCGTCCGGTTGCGGCCAGTTTGACATTGCCGCCTCACCCGCCGCCGGCCCTTTCGGCGCCGTGTCGGTCATCCTTGTAACCTCACCCCGTGCGTGACCTTGGGAGTCAAATCCTCCGGTTATCCAAGTATTATCGGGCCGCTCGGCGTGCAGCCAGTGCCGCCAGCCCTGCGGCGCGCATGGCGCTGACAGGCGCGTGCTGCCCCGTCATCAACTCAACCTGCCGCGCGGCCTGGTGCAGTAGCAGGTCAAACCCGCCAACCATGATCGATCCGCCAGCCGCGGCGACCGCAACAAGCCGGGTGGGCCATGGGTCGTACGCGACATCGAAGACCACCAACGGCGAGTAGCGCTCGCCGGACAGCCAGTCCGCCATGACATCCGCAGCGCGAGGCGGCACGGTGCATACCAGGAGCCCGGCGGCCCCTGACGACATCTTGGTGGCGCAGGTGCTGGCCGGGGCACGAACGAGCGTCATAAGGTCACCTACCGTGATGGCGACCTCCAGCCTTTTGGCCGCCGCCTCGATGCCGGCCGTGCGGCTCATATCCCGCACCGCGACCGCCACCTCCCGAACGCCGATCTCCCTGAGCGCGGCGAGGGCGGAGCAGGCCGTGGCTCCAGCTCCGATGACAAGCGCGCCGCGCCTCGTGCTCCACTCCGTCACTCCGGCATCCGCGAGCGCGGCCACCATCCCTCCGACGTCGGTGTTGTAGCCGATTCTGCGGCCGTTGGACAGCACGACCGTGTTGGCACCGCCGACCGCGGCCGCCAGCGGGTCGATCTCGTCGAGCAACGGCAGCACAGCCCGTTTCAGCGGCATGGTAAGCGACAGCCCTGCCCAGCTCTCGTCAAGTCCCTCCAGCAGGTCAGGCAGCCCTGCTTCGTCGCATTCGAGCGCCGTATAGCTCCATCCGCGCAGGCCGAGCGCCGCATAGGCGGCGCGGTGCAGCGTCGGTGACAGCGAATGGATGACCGGCGAGCCGAGGACGGCCGCTCTCATCGCGCCGCCCTCATTGCGCCGCCCTCATTCGCACAGGTTCCCATCGGACAGCGCGCGACGCGGCATCAAGCACGCATGGCTCGTCAGCGGAAGCCGCTCCCAGAAGCCGGTCGCTGCCCAGATAAATGGCCTTCACGATATCAACCTGGTGGCAGATTGCAGGGTGCCTGGCCTGATCATCCACCCGGGCCAAGGTTCTGCTGAAGTTCGGCTCTCAGCTGGGCAAACTTGGCCGGGCTCGAGGTGAACTCGGTAAGGCCGGTCTTGGGGTTCACGGTGACGAAGTAAAGCCAGTTGCCGACGGCAGGATTCAGCGCGGCATGGATCGCCGCTTCGCCCGGACTGTCGATCGGGCCGGGCGGTAGTCCTGTGTGCTGATAGGTGTTATACGGAGAGTTGACGTTGAGCTGCTGATTGGTGGCGAGGATTCCATAGGTGTGCAACGCGTACATGACCGTGCTGTCCAGTTGCAGCTGCATGTTCACGGCAAGCCTGTTATAGATCACGCGCGCGATCTTGGAAAAGTCCGCGACCCGGCCTCCTTCGGCCTGCACCAGGCTGGCGACGATGATTGCCTCAGCCGGGGTGAGGTTGACCGAGCGGGCGCCGCTGACCAGGTCGATCCTCGTCGCCTCGGCATCGAACTGCCGCACCATGGCCCGGAGCACATCGGCCGCGGTCATCCGCGGCTGCACCTGATAGGTGGCGGGGAACAGGTAGCCCTCCGGCTGGTTCCTGGCGTATGAAGGGAGGCCAAGCGCTGCGGGGTGCGCAAGTACCGCACGGTAGTTCTCCACCGGAATGCCAGATTTGGCGCCAAGAGCCGCCGCGGTCTGATTGGCCCGCAGGCCCTCCGGAATAGTGATCTTCAGCTGGATTCTGGCACCCGGATTGAGCAGGAGGCCGAACGCTAGTGCCGCTTTCATGTGCCTGTGCAGCCGGTAGAAACCTGGCTCTAGCGCGGTCTGCTGCGAACTCTGTTCGGCCGCCTTGACAAATGCGCGAGGGCTCGCAACCACGTCCAGGCTGAACAGCGTCCGTGCCACATCGGTAGCGGTCTGATTCTGCTGAATCTGGACGACGACATTGCCATTGCCCGACCCGGAGTAATCTGGCGGTATCACGTACTGGCGCAGGAAGTGGTAGCCGACGATGCCGCCCCCCGCCAGGAACAAAGCAAGCACAAGCAACGCGATCAACGGCGCGCTGAAGCGGCGTCCCTGGCGCCGCGCACGGCCCTGGCCGCGGCGGTTATGCCGACTACCCGAGTCCATCGGGACGATCGGACCGCCCGCGTCGTCCTCTTCGGGCCCTTCGGGCCCTTCGGGCTCCCAGCCGTACTCGTCGTCAGGCTCATCGTCGTCGTCTGAGTAGTAGTCGCCCCGGACGTCTTGATCGTCGTCCTGGCTGGGCGACGCACTAGCGGAAGACATCGGTCCAGTTGCTGCCGGGTGATCGGGCCACGGCGTGGCAGCCATGGGACCGGAGATCTCAGGTGGGCCGGGGTCTAGCGGACCAGGAAGGACCTGTTCGCTACCGCCGGACTGTCCAGAGCCGGCGGACGGCCACTGGGAGGGATTGCCTGGCACGGCCTGCCCGGTGGCGGCGGGCATCTGTGGCAATGGCCGCGGCACCGTACTGGGTGAGGATGCCCAGGACTCTGGCGCGGAGTCCCAGCGCCTGAGGACGCTGTCCGCCCCCGGCGGGTGTGGATCGGGTATCGGCCCCGGCGGCGGCCCAGCGTACGGCTCACCGGCCTGCCGCCCCGACGGCGGCCCTGCCTGCGGCTCACCTGCCTGCGGCCCCGCACGGGGGCCAACCCCCGCCCCAGGCAGCACACCAGCCTGCGGCCCTGCGTACGGCTCTCCGGCCTGCGGCCCCGACGGCGGCCCCGCGTACGGCTCACGCCCCGCCCCAGGCCGGACACCAGCCTCCGGCCCTGCGTACGGCTCACCTGCCTGCGGCCCCGACGGCGGCCCCGCGTACGGCTCACGCCCCGTCCCAGGCCGGACACCAGCCTGCGGCCCGCCGTGCTGGTCAAACTGCGGCCGGGGTTGCGACCCCGCTGGCCGGTCGCAGGATGAGTCAGATGTGTTATCCGGATTCGGGCCGTCCCGGTGGGGACTTACCGCGTAGGGATCGGGGTAGCGGCCCGATGAATACGGTACGTGCCGGGGACCAGCGTCCTGACCAGTACGATCGTCACCGGCAGCCGCGGGCGGGGCTAGATAACCGTCTGGGTCGTAGCCAGCGACACTGTACTGTTCGCCCAGATCGGAGCCGCCCAGATCGGAGCCGCCCAGATCGGAGCCGCCCAGATCGGACGGATAGGTAGCGGCCGGATTGGTGGCGGTCTGTTCGCCCGGATAGGGATCGCCCGGATCGCCCGGCAGGGGGCCTGACGGCGAGCCTGGGGCCTCCTGCGACGGATACGGTTCTGCGGACATGCCTCGGTGCCGGCCGGGCACCTTGCGGGCCCGTCGCCGATCCCCAGATGCCGGATCCCCAGATGGCTGATCCCCAGATGCCCGATCCCCAGATGCCCGATCCCCAGATGCCCGATCGGCGGATCCCCGACCAGGCAGGTCACCTCCGCCGGTCAAGGTGTCACCTCAGTGGGTGCGTCCATGCGAGCACCCGCGAGTTGGCCTGGCGGTGCGCCTGTACCTCGCTCGGCGTCGAGGGCTGCCTGCAAGAGAACCGCGGCCGCTGCCTTGTCCACTACCTGCCGCCTGGCCCGTTCGTCCCTGCCACCCTGGCGCAGCGCCCCGTGCGCCGTGACGGTGGTGAAGCGTTCGTCGAACAAGCGCACCGGGACCTTCGTGAGACGGCCGGCAAGCCGAGCCGCGAATTCCCGCGCGGCCGAAGCGGCCGCACCCTCAATGCCCGACAACGATGTGGGCAAGCCCACGATTACTTCAGCGACACCGTGCTCGGCCACGAGCCTCGCAATAGCATCCACATCATCGCGGCCCCGGCGAATGGTTTCAAGCGGCGAAGCGAGCACGCCAGCTGGATCGCTGCGGGCCACCCCGACTCGCACCGAGCCGACGTCGACTCCGAGCCGCACGCCATCTCTCACCGGGCGGCGGGCATGCTCCGCTCCCTCTGGCACGATCTCACGCTACGCTGCCCGACGCGGCGTTGTCGCGCACCGCTCTTCGAACAGCACCAAATGCCACATCGACGGCATCCGCCCCACCCGCCACCAGTGGCGCGCCTCCGCCCTGGGCGACATCATCTCTGCCGCCGCCTCCGCCGCCGAGCGCGCGGGCGGCAACGCCGACCAGGGCGCCCGCCTTCAGCCCGGACCCGCGGCCGGCGTCATTCACCGCGATCACGATCACTGGCCGGTCCTTGGGCACGCCAGCGAGCGCAACGACCCCTGGCCGTCCGGCGGCGAACCTACCCCGGATGTCCAGGGCCAGTTCACGTATCCCGTCGGCGGTCGTCCCATCGGGCACCCGCTTGATGACCAAGGCCACCCGGCCCACGTTTTCCGCCTCGCCCGCGATCTGGGCAGCCGAACTCAGCAGCTGCGCCGAACGGAACTGCCTCAGCTGACGTTCCGCATCACGCAGACGTGACGTGATCCCGGCCACGCGTTCTGGCAGCTCTTCCGGACGCGCCTTCAGCTGTTCCGTCAGTTGCGAGACCAGCACGCTCTCCGTGGCGAGGAAACGGAACGCGTCCAAGCCGACAAGCGCCTCGACCCGGCGCACCCCCGAGCCGATCGAAGATTCGCCAAGGATCTTGACCAGGCCGAGCTGACCGGAGCGCGCCACGTGGGTGCCGCCGCAGAGCTCACGCGAATAGTCGCCGACCTCGACCACACGGACATCGGTGCCGTATTTCTCGCCGAACAAGGCAAGCGCGCCCAGCGCACGAGCATCCTCGATCGAAGTGTGGAAGGCACGAACATCCAGGTCGCCGATGAGAACCTCGTTTACCTCATCCTCAACGTCATGAAGCACCGACGGCGGGACCGCACCCGCCGCCGTGAAGTCGAATCTGAAGCGGCCAGGCGAGTTCTCGGAACCGGCCTGTGCCGCGGATTCGCCGAGCGCGCCGCGGAATGCGCGGTGCACCAGGTGAGTCGCGGTATGCGAGCGGGAAATCGCCCGCCGCCTTTCGACGTCGATCTCCGCGAAGGCCTCGTCCCCCACCCGGATCTCGCCCGAGCGGACCTTGCCCCTGTGCACGATAAGCCCGGCGACAGGTGACTGGACGTCGAACACCTCGACCTCGGCGCCTCCCCCTCCAGCCTGGATGACGCCGGCATCGGCAAGCTGGCCGCCACCCTCCGCGTAGAAGGGCGTGCGGTCGAGGACAACTTCGACCTCGGTCCCCGCAGCCGCCGCAGGTACCGGCGCACCGCCGACAAGCAAGCCGACGACCGTTGCCTCGCCCGCCGATGCGTCGTAGCCGGTAAACGCAACTCTGCCTGCGCGGTCGAGCAGATGGCCGAAGACCGAGACGTCGACGTTGCCCGTCCGCTTGCGCGCCGCATCCTCCTTGGCCCGCTGCCGCTGCTCGCCCATGAGCCTGCGGAAACCCTCCTCATCCACAGTGAGGCCCTGCTCGGCGGCCATCTCGAGGGTGAGGTCGATCGGGAAACCGTACGTGTCATGCAGCTGAAATGCCTGCTCACCCGCGAGGCTCACCGAGCCGCGGCGCTTGTTCTCCTCAACCGAGGCTTCGAAGATGGCAGTCCCGGTGCGGAGCGTGCCGAGGAACGACTCCTCTTCGGCGTCGATCACCGTCTGGATGTGCAGTGCGTCCCTGATGAGCTCGGGGTACTGCTCACCCATGACCTCGATGGCGACCGCAGAAAGCTCATGCATGAAATGCTCTTCACCGCGAGCGCCGCCACGCTGACCACCGGACAGCAGCCGCAGGTTACGGATGCTGCGCCTGAGAATGCGCCGCAGCACATAGCCGCGCCCCTCGTTGCTTGGGATCACGCCGTCCGCAACCAGCATGACGGCCGTCCGCACGTGGTCGGCGACGATGCGGAGCGAGACATCCGTCCGCGGATCGCGGCCGTACTTGGACTCGGTCAGATCGGCGGCGCGGTCAAGAACCTTCCAGGTGGTATCCACCTCGTAGATGTTGTCGACCCCTTGCAGGATCGCGGCCATCCGCTCCAGGCCCATGCCGGTGTCGATGTTTCTCGACGGCAGGCCGCCCAGGATCGGGTACCCCTCCTTGCCCGGTCCGGGCCCACGCTCATACTGCATGAAGACGAGATTCCAGACCTCGAGGTAACGATCCTCGTCCGCGACGGGGCCGCCCTCGGCCCCGTACTCAGGCCCACGGTCATAGAAGATCTCCGAGCACGGCCCGCAGGGCCCAGGAACCCCCATCGACCAGAAGTTGTCGGCCATGCCACGCCGCTGGATGCGTGCCGCGGGGACGCCTACCTGGTCCCGCCAGATGCCAAGCGCCTCGTCGTCCTCTTGGTAGACGGTCACCCATAGCTTGCTCTCAGGGAAACCGAACCCGCCCTCGCTCTCCGCGCGGGTCAGCAGATCCCACGCATACGGGATCGCCTGCTCCTTGAAGTAATCGCCGAAGGAGAAGTTCCCGAGCATCTGAAAGAACGTGGCGTGCCTGGTCGTCTTCCCGACCTCTTCGATGTCCGGTGTCCGCACGCACTTCTGTGCGCTCGCCGCACGGTGGAACGGCGGCGTCTGCTGGCCAAGGAAGTACGGCTTGAATGGTGCCATCCCCGCATTGATAAGCAGCAGCGTGGGATCCTCTGCCACGAGGCTGGCCGACGGCACAATCGTGTGCCCGCGTTGCCCGAAGTAGCTCAGGAAGCGACGGGCGATCTGAGCCGACTCCATCAGCGGCCATCCTTCACTTCATCGGGGCACTCGCCATTCGCGAACGCCTGCGTGACTGCCCAGTCCCTAGCAGCCTGGTGTCTTCTGAGCGTAGGCGCTTCGCCCGAGTCGGAAAGCCGGTAGATGCGCATCCCGTCCTGCACGTCCCGGGCGAATGCGGCCGTTGCGCGCGCAGCGCGCAGCAGCGGTGCGTGCCAAGGTGCCTGCGTTGGGCGCGCCGTGCCAGGCGGCGGCAACACCGGCCACGACCGCGCAGTTTCCTGCGCAGGCGCGGGTGAGAAGGCGCGAACCAGCCGCGCCACCTTCCGGTATCCGCTCACGCCGGCCGCGGCGCCAAGGCTCAGCCAGAACACGCGGCGGATCATACCGATCATCGCAGCACCCTGCGCCTGCTCGCCTGCCGTGGCGCGGCAATCCGGCCGACCGGCAGCGCGGCGGGCCCGGCAGGCGCATCGGCCCGCATCGCACGCGCGGCAGGATCGGGCCGCGCGCGGGCCGTTCTGGCCGTGCCCGGCATGCGCAGCGCGATCGCACGGCGCACACCGAAGGCGAACCCGGCGACCCCGCCGAGGGGGCCGCCGAGAACCGTGTGCACGGCACCGGTCAGCGTCGACACATCGGCGGTCAACTCGGCGATGTTGGTGCTGACCTCGTCCATGTTCGCGGTGATCGCGTCCGTCCTCGCGAGCTGTTCATGTGCACGGTCCACGGCAGCGTTCGCCCGCCCCAGCATGAGGTCGCTGCGGGTACGGAACTCGGCGACCGCACGGGACGCCT
Organism: uncultured Actinomycetota bacterium; assembly: GCA_963826515.1. Taxonomy (GTDB): domain Bacteria; phylum Actinomycetota; class Actinomycetes; order Streptosporangiales; family Streptosporangiaceae; genus DATFVJ01. The sequence continues at coordinate 572,648 of CAWGXI010000012.1, read as the reverse complement.
CTGACATCAGCCTGGCGAGCCTGACGAGCGCGTACACACCCGCGGCGGCGAGCACCGCGAAAGCGATCGCCGCGATCAAGGCTGCCGTCTGCGCGGCCGTCGGCATGCCTGCTCCCTCCTGCGTCCGCGGGTATGGGCCCATCCCTGCGCCACATCTGCCCGACCCTATCGCCGCATTCCCCGCGGGCAGGGCCGTACCCCCAACGCGATCATCTAACGAGCAGGGGGCTCCGCGTCGGGTTTCGCTCCGTCAGCACCATCGGCGTCAGCACCATCGGCGTCAGCACCATTGGCGTCAGCACCATCGGCCTCAGCACCATCGGCGCGGCCGCGGAGCACCGCGCGGATGCGCTCGCCCCGCTCCGCGTAGCGCGCCTCGGCCCCGTGGCGGGTCGGCTCGTAGTAGGTGCGGTCCGCCACCATGTCAGGGGCGTAGCGCTGCGGCACGATGCCACTGCCGTAGTCGTGCGGGTACGCGTACGCATCGCCGTGCCCGAGCTTGCCCGCGCCAGCGTAGTGATCGTCACGCAGGTGCGCGGGCACCGGACCGGTAAGCCCCTTCCGCACATCGGCCTGTGCCGCGCCGATCGCCTTGATGACCGCATTCGACTTTGGCGCCAGAGACAGGTGAATCACGGCCTGCGCCAGGTTGATACGGGCCTCAGGCAGGCCGACGAACTCAACTGCCTGCGCTGCCGCGGTGGCCGTCTGCAATGCGGCTGGGTCAGCCATGCCGACGTCCTCGCTGGCGTGCACGATCAGGCGGCGGGCGATGAATCTGGGGTCCTCCCCCGCTTCGATCATTCGGGCCAGGTAGTGCAGCGCGGCGTCCACATCGCTGCCCCTGATGCTCTTGATGAATGCGCTGATCACGTCGTAGTGCTGATCGCCCGCTCGGTCGTACCTGACCGCCGCGCGGTCCACCGCACGTTCCAGTGTCTCCACGTCGATGGCACCGCCGTTTGCCCCGAGAGCCGCCGCTTCCAGGTACGTAAGCGCGCGCCGCGCGTCCCCTCCGGCCAGCCGCACTAGATGGCTGGCCGCTTCTGGCTCCATGGTCACGCTGCCTGCGAGCCCCCGATCGTCGGCCAACGCACGCTTCACCACGGCGGCGATCTCGTCGTCGGTGAGCGGTGCCAAGGTGAGCAGGAGCGACCTGGAGAGCAGCGGGCTGATCACAGCGAAGAACGGGTTCTCTGTGGTCGCGCCGATGAACGACACCCAGCGGTTTTCCACCGCGGGCAGTAGCGCGTCCTGCTGCGCCTTGTTGAATCTGTGCACCTCGTCGATGAAGAGCAGAGTCTGCGTACCTGTCATGCCGAGATCGCGCCGGGCGGCGTCGATGAGCGCGCGCACGTCCTTCACTCCCGCGCTGACGGCGGAAAGCTCAACGAAGCGCCGGCGGGTGGCCCGGCTGACCACGTAGGCGAGCGTGGTCTTGCCGGTGCCCGGCGGTCCCCACAGCAACAGTGACATCGGGACATCGCCGTCGACGAGCGTGCGGAGCGGTGTGCCGTCCTCGAGCAGGCGGCGCTGGCCGACTACCTCGTCGAGACGGCGCGGCCGCATCCGGACGGCGAGCGGCGCCCGCGCAGCCGCGGCCTCGTCGGCAGCGTCGTCGAAGAGGCTGTCACGCTGCCCGGCCTGGGATCTCGCCACCTCCCGACACTACCCTGCGCGAGGCACCCTTAACGGACCACTAACAGCTGACGTCGCCACTTGTGAACCTGGCCCAGGCCACCCCGCCGAAGATCACCGCGTAGACGCCGAACGACAGCAGGCCGTGCAGCAGGTCGCCGGAGGCGATCGGCGTCCGCAGCAGGCTGTCGAACGAAGTCCACCAGTGCGTGGGCAGGTAGGCGTGGACGGCACCGAACTGCGGCACGTTGTCGGTAACCTCGCTCGCGACCGCGATGATCGCGGTTGCGGCGATCGCGCCGATCGCGTGTTCCGTCAGCGTGGAGATCGCCAGGCCGATCGCGCCAAGCGAAGCCATCGCCGCCGCCACGTACAACGTCACGAATGCGAGGCGGAGCATGCCGTCAGCGATCGAAACGGTGGTTCCAGACAACAGTGTCATCGGGCCCACCGGGAACAGCGCAAGGCCGGCGATGACAGCCACAACGGTCACCACGGCGGAGGCGCACAGCGCGAACACGGCGATGACCAGGTATTTGATCAGCAGCAACCTGGTACGCCCGGCCGGCACCGTCAGCAGGTAGCGCAGCGTGCCGTACCCGGCTTCCCCTGCGATCGAGTCACCGGAGACCACGCTGACGACGAGCGGGAGCACCAGCGTAAGCAGCACGGTTAGTGCCGCGAAGCTGAGGAACAAGCCGTTGCCCGTCACCTGCGAGAAGAACGCCGGCCCCCCGCCACCGCCGCCGCGCGGTGACCCGGCAAGCCGCAGCGCCACACCGATGATCACCGGCACCGCGCCGACCACCGCGAGCAGTACCAGATTTCGGCGCCGCCTGAAAACGAGGCCGAGTTCGGAACGCGCAAATCTGAGCCATGCCCGGCTGGCCGCGGGGACATGCCCCACAGGCCCGGCGCCGACCGTGTGCACCATCCCAGCTGTCCCGCCCGTCCCGGCGGCGCCTTCGGCAACCACGTCAGCCGCTGACATTGAAGCCCTCGCCAGTCAGCTCGACAAACAGGTCTTCCAGGCTGGGCCGCGGCGAACTCAGCCCGGACACCGGGATGCCTGCGTGGACAAGCTCGGCGCAGACCCGCTCAGGTGTCTCGACGCCGAGTTGCGCAGTGAGCTGGCGCTCAGCCACCTGCACGTCGGTCAGGCCGAGCCTGGTGAGCAGCTCGGCTGCCCGCGCCGCTTCCGCGGTCTCGACTTTGATCCGCTGTGCGGCCTGCGGCCCTTGCTCCCGCAACTCCTGCAGCGTGCCCTGGAACACCAGCCGGCCGGTCCGCATCACACCGACGTGCGAGCAGATCTGGTCGACCTCAGCAAGCAGGTGCGACGAGACAAACACCGTAATCCCGTCGGCGGCGATCTCCCTGATCAGGCCGCGGACCTCTCGTGTTCCCTGCGGGTCGAGACCGTTTGTCGGCTCGTCGAGCAGAATCAGCTCGCGTGGCTGGAGCAGCGCGGCCGCGATCGCTAGCCGCTGCTTCATGCCGAGGGAGTACACGCGGTAGCGCTTCCTCGCGGCGGCGAGCAGGCCGACCCGCTCCAACGCACGGTCTATCCGCCCTGTGGCCGTGGAGGGGTCCGCTCTCCGGTCTGCCGCATCGATGCGCGCCAGGTTGGCCCAGCCGCTGAGGAAGGGGTAGAACGCGGGGCCCTCGACGAGGGAGCCCACTTTGGGAAGCACGCTCGCAGCGGTGGCTGGCATCGGGGCACCAAGCAGCGCCTGGCTACCGCACGTCGGGAAGATCAGGCCGAGCAGCATCCTGATCGTGGTGGTCTTGCCCGACCCGTTGGGGCCGAGGAAGCCGTAGACGCTGCCCCTGGGCACGTTGAGATCAATGGAGTCGACGGCCAGCTGGCCGCTGCGGAAACGCTTGCTCAGCCCATTCGTAGCGATCGCCGCGGCCGCCTCATCCGCCGGGTCGGGGTCCGCCGCTAGCGGGCCGCCCGGCTGAGCCACGGACCCTGCCGCCTGAGCCGCGGACCCTTCCGCCTGAGCCACGGGCCCTCCCACCTGAGCCAAGGATCCTCCCGCCTGAGCCACGGGCCCGCCCGCCCGGGCTGGCACGGCGGCTAGGCTCACCGCACCCAGTATGCGCGGCGCGTTCATCGGCCAGCCTGACCGGCGAGCTGCCCGGTCTTCGCCGCCGCGCTGTAAAGCACGTCCGGCGTCACCGCGCCGATCAGCATCCGCCCGTCATTCGTAAGCAGCATAGAGACCAGTGCCGTGCGCAGCAGCCTGCCACCGCCCCAGGTGCCGCTCACCGGGGACGCCGCGCCAAGCAGCGCGTTGAGCTCGGGGCCCGCCTGGCTGCCGCCGCCGGGCTTGACGCCCGCACCGTCGGCCGTCGATGTCGCAGGCAGCACCGCTACCGCGAGCCAGCCCTGCCCGATGACGGTGCCAGCTGTGGCTGGCTTGCCCGAGCTTGCCTGGCTATTGGCGCTGGCCCTGCTGGCGGCACTGGCCCTGCTGGTGGCACTGGAATTGGGGGCCGCACTGGAATTGGGGGCGGCGCTGGAATTGGGGGCGGCGCTTGCCTTGACAGCGGGGCTGGCCTTGCCGCTGTCCGTCGATGCATGACGATGCGTGGCTAGAAGACTCTCCTGGACCACTTTCGACCCAGCTGGCGGGATGAACGCGAAATTGGCCGCCGCTGGACGGACGAAAGCGATGGATGTGAAGCCCGTCTGGAACGCCGGGGTGGCCGAACCGCGCGCGAAGACCTGTACCCGCAGCGGCACATTCCGGTCGGCGTCGACGGCGATGCGCACCTGCCCGACCAGCGAGCGGCTGTCCTTTGGCGCCAGGACGAGCTCATAAGATGGCTCGCCCGCCACCGTCACGTTGCTGGCGACGCTCACCGTGGTCGTCGGCCCGACCGCGGCGAGCACCTCCTTCGCGGCCTGCTGCGGCGTCAGCGGCGTCAGCGGCGTCAGCGGCGTCAGCGGTGCCTGCGCGGGCGCAGGCTTGGACGCGCCACTGGCGGGAAGCCGAACATGCGTGGCCGTGTTCTTGACACTGGACCACATCCAGACATCCTGGCCGTGACGGATCACATCGGTCTCGCTCAGCTGGCCGGGTATCGCCAGCCGGATGTGCTGCGAGTCGGAATACCAGACCCGGATCGTGTGCGAACCGGTGACCAGCGACGGGAGGGACGTCGGATCGCCTGCGCCTGGCAGATCCGGCAGCCCGAGGGAGGCGGTCTCGACGACCGTCCCGGTCAGCGCGGGAATCGGTCCCGTCCGCCCGGCAACGGCCGCGAGCAGCTGGGCAGGCGTGCGGCTCGGCAACTGGCGCGTCGCCTGCGCCGCAGAAACCAGCGACGCAGCCACAACGCCGAAGGTGACGCCGACGGCGCCGAGCGGTACCGCCCACCTGAGACGGCGGTTGAGTTGCTTCGACGTTGACATGTGACCTCTTGAGTAACTCGATTGACCCGGCTGCGCCGGCCGCACCTGCGCTTGCGCGCTGGTAATTGCCTGCCTGTTGCCACTTTGCCTCAGCCACGCTGTGCTGACGCTGAGAGGCGCTGTGCGGACGCCGAGCCTGAGAAGTGACCGACACTGGAAGCCTGCACAGTGCCGGTAGACACGTGCCGGTAGACACGTGCCGGTAAGCACATGCAGGCAAGCACGTGCCGGTAAGCACGTGCAGGCAAGCACGTGCAGGCAAGCACGTGCAGGCAAGCACGGACATCGGGAGGGCCAGGACATGCGGGTGCTTGTGGTCGAAGACGAACGGCGGCTCGCTGCCGCGATTCGCCGCGGCCTTCAGGCAGAGGGCTTCGCCGTTGACCTCGCCCACGACGGCCACGACGGCCTGCACCTGGCCAGAGAGGGCGGCTACGACGCGGTGGTGCTCGACGTGATGCTGCCCGGGCTGTCCGGTTACCGCGTGTGCGAGCGCCTGCGTGCGCAGGAAAACTGGGTCCCAATTCTCATCCTGTCCGCGAAGGACGGCGAGTATGACCAGGCAGACGGCCTCGATCTCGGTGCCGACGACTACCTCACCAAGCCGTTCTCCTACGTGGTCCTTGCCGCCAGGCTTCGTGCGCTGCTGCGCCGCGGCGCCAAGCGGCGGCCTGCCGAGCTGCGAGCAGGCGACCTGGTGCTCGACCCGGGCAGGCGGGAGGTGCGCCGCGGCGACGCCCGGGTCGAGCTGACCGCGCGGGAGTTCTCGCTGCTCGAGTACCTGATGCGCAGGGCCGGGGACGTGGTGTCGAAGACCGAGATCCTCGAGCACGTCTGGGATGCGGCGGACACGACCGACCCGAACGCCGTGGAGGTCTATGTCGGATACCTCCGCCGCAAGATCGACGCGCCGTTCGAACGGCGCGGCCTGCAGACGGTGCGGGGCGCCGGATACCGGCTGGTCACCGATGGCGGCTAACGGGATGCGGTCCAGGCTCTCCGGCTGGTGGCGGCGACGGGGCCTTCGCGCCCGATTGACAATAACGGCTACCGCTGGGCTTGCCGTCGCCTTGGCCGGCGGCGCCGCGCTCGGCACCCGCGCTCTTGCCGACTCGCTCGTCACCGGACTCGACGGGACCGCGCGGCAAGGGGCGCAGGGCGTCGCGGCGCTCGTGAACGCCGACCGGCTGCCCGATCCCGTCCCTGTGGCGGGGGGCACCGTCACGGTACAGGTGCTCGGTCCTGGCGGCCGTATCATCGCGGCCTCGCCTGGTGCCGACAGGCTCGTTCCGCTGCTTTCCGGGCGTACCCTCGCGGCCGCGGCAGGCAGCGGGCGCGCAGTTCAGCTCGATGGCGGACCCTACGGGCTGCCGGGCCCGCTCAGGGTGGTCGCGGTCGCTGCGCACGGCGGTCAGATAGTGATAGCGGCGGTCTCGTTCGCCCAGGTGAGCGGCAGCATCAGGATGCTGTGGCATGCCGCGATCATCGGCACACCGCTGCTTGTCATCTTTCTCGCCGGGGTGAACTGGCTGGTAATCGGGGGGGCGCTCCGGCCGATCGCCGAGCTGCGCAAGGGCGCTCAGGAGATCAGCGGAGCTGTCGGCACGCGCCGGCTGCCGGTGCCTGAGACCCGTGACGAGGTGCATAGCCTCGCCGTGACGCTGAACGACATGCTGATGCGGCTCGAGTCGGCCGAGGAGCGCCAGCGGGCCTTCGTCTCCGACACCGCACATGAGTTGCGCAGCCCGCTCGCGAGCATCAGAGCCCAGCTTGAAGTGGCCATCGACCACCCGGATAGCCAGGATTGGCGCGAGACCGCACGGGGCGTACTCGCCGACACGTCGCGGCTGGCCAGGCTGGCCGAGGATCTGCTTGTCCTCGCCCGCCTCGATGAGCGGCCAGCCGGCCGTTCCGCGACCCATGCCACCGACCTGACCGTGCTTGCCCGCCACGCCGCCGCACGATACGAAGGCGCCCGGGTTCCGGTCGCGCTCGCGCCCGTACCTGCCGCGCCCGTACCTGCCGCGCCCGTACCTGCCGCGCCCGTATCTGCCGCGCCCGCTCCTGCCCCGCAGGGCTTGGCCGGGCCGGTGATGACCCGCGGCGACCCGGACGGCCTGACCAGGGTGCTGCTCAACCTGATCGACAACGCGGTCAGGTATGCGGCCTCCTGCGTTACCGTCGCCACGTGGCGCGAAGGCCCTGATGCGCTGCTCGCCGTTACCGACGACGGGCCGGGCATCCCGGCGGCCGAGGCGGAGCGCGTCTTCGGCAGGTTCACCCGGCTCGATGACGCGCGCGGCCGGGATGACGACGGCGTGAGCGGTTCCGGTCTCGGCCTGGCGATCGTACAAGCCATCGTCCGAGCACATGGTGGTGCTGTCTGGGTCGAAGACGCGGCTCCAGGCCTGCGCGCGGTCGTCAGGCTGCCCGCCGCTCCCCCGGCCCCAACGGAGGACGACCTGGCAGGAGGCGACCCGGCCGGAGGCGACCCGGCCGGAGGCGACCTGGCGGAAGGCACACGCGTCGCGGATGGCGCCAATCGTGCGCATGGTCCGCGTCATCAGATAGCCGGGGATCCGTGTGACAGGAGTGGCGAGTATGGCAGGAGTGGCGCGTGACAGGAGCGGCGCATGACAGGAGTGGCGAATGTACGGGGAGGAGCAAGTGCGGCAGGAGTGGCGAGGTGACAGGAGTGGCGTGTGACAGGAGTGGCCAGTGCGGCAGGAGTGGCGCTGCGGCAGGAGTGGCGCTGTGGCAGGAGTGGCTTTTATGGCGAGAGTGATGCGTGTGGTGAGTGTGGTGACATTCGGCGCAGCCGTTAAGGAGAATCTTGGGGAGTCACGTCGATGCCCGCTTCGCGCCGCTGGGCCGGGGTGATCGGTGTGGGGGCGCCCGTCAGCGGGTCGGTGCCCGACGCGGACTTCGGGAACGCGATCACATCCCGGATGGTGGGCCTGTCGGCGAGCAGCTCAACGACCCGGTCCCAGCCGAACGCGATGCCGCCGTGCGGCGGCGGGCCGTACTTGAACGCCTCGAGCAGGAAGCCGAACTTGGACCCAGCCTCTTCACGAGACAGGCCGAGCACGTCGAACACCCGCTGCTGCATCTCGCCGCGGTGGATACGGATGGAGCCGCCTCCTATCTCGCTGCCGTTGCAGACGATGTCGTAGGCGTCGGCGAGCGCGCTCTCCGGCGCGGACTCGAACTTGTCCGCCCACTCGGGCAGTGGCGCGGTAAATGGATGGTGCACGGCAGTCCAGCCGCCCCCGGCGTCCTCCTCGAACATCGGCGCGTCCACGACCCAGGTGAAGGCCCACGCGCCCGCGTCGATCAGGCCGCAGCGGCGGCCGATCTCAAGCCGCGCCGCACCGAGGAGCTGCCTGGCATCCGCCGGCTTTCCCGCCGCGAAGAACACGCAGTCGCCTGGCGCCGCGCCGGCCGCCTCGGCCAGGCCCGCCTGCTCGGCCTCCGACAGGTTCCTCGCGACCGGGCCGCCGAGTTCGCCTTCGGCCCCGATCAGCACGTGGGCAAGCCCGCGGGCGCCACGGGCCCGGGCCCACTCCTGCCAGCCGTCGAGTTCCTTCCTGGTCTGCGCGCCGCCGCCCGGCATCACCACGGCCCCCACATAGGGTGCCTGGAAAACCCGGAAGGGAGTCTGGGCGAAGTAGCCGGTCAGGTCGACGAGCTCACAGCCGAACCGCAGGTCAGGTTTGTCCGAGCCGTACCTGTCCATCGCTTCTGCGTAGGTCATCCGCGGGATCGGCCGCGAAATCAGGTACCCGGTGATCTCCGCCCACAGCCGCTCAAGGAGATCCTCGGCGACCACGAGCACGTCTTCGCGGGTGACGAAGCTCATCTCGAGGTCGATCTGGGTGAACTCAAGCTGCCTGTCGGCGCGCAGGTCCTCGTCCCTGAAACAGCGCGCGAGCTGGTAGTAACGCTCGATGCCGCCGACCATCAGCAGTTGCTTGAACAGCTGCGGCGACTGCGGCAGCGCATACCAGTGACCTTGGCGCAGCCGGGCAGGCACCAGGAAGTCACGCGCGCCCTCCGGCGTGGACCTGGTCAGATACGGAGTCTCGACCTGGACGAAACGATGCGCACGCATGACCTCGCTGGCCAGGTAGGTGGCCGTGGAGCGGATTCGCAGCCCGCGCGCGGTCTCGGCCCTGCGGATGTCCAGGTAGCGGTACTTGAGCCGGATGTCCTCGCTCACCTCCGCCGCGCCCTCGACGGGGAACGGCAGCGGCGCGGACTCGCTGAGCACCTCGACGCTATCCGCGATGACCTCGATCTCGCCGGTGGGCAGGTCAGGGTTCTCGTTGCCCGGCGGCCGCTTGCCTACCCGGCCGGTTACCGCGACGCAGTACTCCGCGCGCAGGTCAGCCGGGACACCGCCGCTGCCGGTATCGATGTCCCTGATCACTACCTGGGCGACGCCCGACGCGTCGCGCAGGTCGATGAAGACCACGCCGCCGTGGTCGCGGCGGTGCGCAACCCAGCCCGCCAGCGTCACCTGCCGACCGGCCTGCTCCGCCCGTAGTGTTCCCGCCTCATGAGTGCGGATCACGAATGCATCTCCTTCACGAACCCCGGTGAGAAGGTTGCCCTGAAAGCTCTTTTTTGATCATTTTCCCAACGGCTGCGCGGAGGTCACCGCCACCGCTACAGCCTCCTGGACCCGGGATTCTCCGCGGCCCCGGGCGCCAGGATGGACGGCGCTGACGCCTCACCCGCCGCGGCGCCACCGGCGTTGCCTGCGGCACGCACCAGCGGCAGCACGAAAGGATTGGTCGCGCGCTCGGCTCCGATGGTTGTGTCTGGGCCGTGTCCGGGAAGCACGACCGTGTCAGCGGGCAGTGGCAGGCACACCCTGGCAAGGCTGTCCATGATCGTTTGGTAGTCGCCGCCTGGCAGGTCGGTGCGCCCGATCGAGCCCGCGAACAGCAGGTCGCCAGAGAACAGCACGCCCGCCTGGTCACCGTTCCCCTTGGCTTGCCGGGCCTGCGACGTGACCTGGCCTGCTGATACCTGGCCCGGTGGAACCTGGCCCGCTGACTCGCCAGGGAGGCGGAACACCACCGAGCCAGGGGTGTGGCCTGGCGCGTGGTCCACGGTGATTTCCAGGCCGCCCACGCTGAGCGTCAGCCCGTCTGCGAGTTCCCTGACGTCGTCGGGCTCGGACAGCGTCAGCCCGCCGAACAGCTGCTGGCCCGGGCCGAGCGAAAAACCGCGTGCGGGGTCGGACAGCAGTTCCCTGTCGTCAGGGTGGATATAGGCAGGCACATTCTTCGCGCCGCACACGGGCGCGACCGACCAGACGTGATCGAGGTGGCCGTGCGTGAGCAGCACCGCCACCGGCTTCAGCCGATGCTCGCGCAGCAGTTCGTCGATGCCCTGCCCGGCGTCCTGGCCGGGGTCGATGATCACGCATTCCGCACCGGGCTCCGGCGCCACCAGGTAGCAGTTGGCGGCGAACGAGCCTGCGGGAAAACCAGTGATGAGCACGCTCGTAGGGTACCGAGGATGACCGAGGGGCCGCGAACCGATAACGGATCAAGCGAAATGAGCCGCCGGCCGGTACGATTCGCGAAGTTTACCTGCCAGGTTTGCGCCGCCGCTAGCCACGGCAAAGGCGGAGCTTGCCAGGCTGGCCAAGTTTGCAAGACTGTGTGCTTGACGCTGGGTGAAGAACGCTGGGTGATTGACGCTGGGTGATTGACGCTGGGTGAACAACGCTGGGTGATTAAGGCTAAACGATTGACCGAGTAGGCAGGCGCAGGCACGGCGGCTAGCTGAATATAGCGCGTTCGCACAGCATGCCCGGGCGGCCTGGCAAGCCAGCGACTGAAGTAAGCCAGCCAGGACTGCACCTGCGGCGCATACGGTACAACCAGGACAGCGCACACGGTACAACCAGGACAAGGAGGACTGGACGGGTGGGTAAGCAGGATCGGCAGCGCAAGCTGGCACGCGAGCGGTACGAACGCCAGCAGCAGCGCCGCGCCGAGCGGTCACGGCGAACACGGCAGTGGACCACGATCAGCGCCGCCGGGATCGCGGTCATCGTCCTCGCGGTGATCGGCTACTTCGTCTTCGCGCCCACCGGCGGTACCCCCGCGGCCGCGCCTGCGCGCTCTGCGACCCCGGCTGCGACCCCGTCGGCGACAGCGGGCAACCAGGCACCCGCGGCGACCGTGGAGCCCGCAGCCGCAGTGTCCCGCTGCGGCTACATTTCCGCCCCGCCCGCGGCGCGCAAGGTCGGCACCCCGCCCGCCACGCCGGACGTCACGGCCAAGTACCAGGCGACGATCCGGACAAACCGCGGCAACATCGTCATCCGGCTCGCGGAAGGCAAAGCGACTTGCACCGTCAATTCTTTCGCCTATCTGGCGGGCAAGGACTACTTCAGCAATACCAAGTGCCACCGGCTCACCACCAGTGGCATCTATGTGCTGCAGTGCGGTGATCCATCCGGAACGGGATCCGGCGGCCCTGGCTATCGTTTCGCCAACGAAGTCGCGGGCGACTCCGCGACGGCAAGCGCCGGCTTCCCCGCCGGCACCGTGGCGATGGCACATTCCAGCCAGGCAAGCAGCAACGGCAGCCAGTTCTTCCTCGTGTACAAGGCCACGACGCTGCCGCGCGACTACACGCCGTTTGGCGTTATCACGTCGGGCCTGGACGTCGTCAAGAACGTGGCCAAGGCGGGTGTCGCCTCGGCTGCGAGCGGCCCTGGCGACGGGCCGCCGAAAGAGAGCGTCACCATCAAGAGCGTGAGCATCAAGAGGACCTGAGCCAAGACGTAGGCGGCAGGGCCTTGACCGGACTGAGCCAGGAGGTCTGCGGTGAGCACCCCGAACAATCCGTGGGGCCGGGTTGACGCCGACGGCACCGTATTCGTGCGGACTGCCGGCGGCGAGCGGGCGATTGGTTCCTGGCAGGCAGGCGATGCGGCAGAGGCACTCGCGTTCTTCAAGCGCAAGTTCGAAGCGCTCGTAACCGAGGTGGACCTGCTCGAACAGCGGATCAAAACAACCGACCTGTCGCCCGCGCACGCGCAGGCTGGGATTGACCGCCTGGTCGAGGCCGTCACCGACGCGCACGCGATAGGCGACCTCGACGGCCTCCGTGCCCGGATCGAGGGCCTGCGCGGCCTGGTCGACCACCGCCGTGCGGAGTTCAGGGCGGCGCGCGAGGATGCACGCAACGAAGCCAGGGAGATCAAGGAGCGGATCGTCGCGGAAGCCGAGCGCATCGCCGCGGAAGCCACCCATTGGAAGATCAGCGGCGAGCGGATGCGCCAGCTTCTTGACGAATGGAAGATCGCGCCGCGCGCGGAGCGCGCCGTCGAGACCGCCCTGTGGAAGCGGCTGTCCGCAGCGCGCAACGCCTTCACTAAGCGCCGCAAGGCCTACTTCGCGACGCTGGAGACCGAGCGCGAGACCACGCGCGCCCGCAAGGAGAGGCTGGTCGCCGAGGCAGAGGCCCTCGCGTCATCGACCGACTGGACGGCCACCGCCAGCGCGTACCGCGAGCTCATGCGCTCGTGGAAGGCGGCAGGCCGCGCCGCACGCGGCGTCGACGACGAACTGTGGAACCGGTTCAGGACGGCGCAGGACATGTTCTTCAAGGCCCGCGGTGAGCTGTTCGCGCAGCGCGACGCCGAGCTGCGCGAGCACGCGGCGGCGAAGGAGAAGCTGGTCACCGACGCCGAACGCCTCCTGCCGGTGAAGGACGTCCGCGCCGCCCGATCGGCGCTTCGCGCGATTCAGGAAAGCTGGGAGGAGGCAGGACCGGTGCCGCGTGAGGCACGCGAGCGCCTCGAGTCGGGGCTGCGCCGGGTCGAGGAGGCGGTACGCAAGGCGGAGGACGCCCAGTGGCGGCGCGCCAACCCTGAGGCACGCGCCCGCGCCGAGGGCACCGTGGCGCAACTGCGTGCGACCATCAGCGGTCTGGAGAAGCAGCTCGCCGGCGCGCGAGAGCGCGGCGACCAGAAGGCGGCGCAGCACGCGGACGAGGCGCTGACCGCGCGCAGGTCCTGGCTCACGGAGGCGGAGCGGACGCTGGCGGAGTTCAGCGGCTGATCCGTACAGTGATCTCCACAGCGCGGCGCACGCGGGCGCGGGCGAAGATCAGTGTGGAGCGCCCCCCCGCAGATAACTGGCACTCTCCAGTCACAGCGATCTCCACAGCCCCGGCACTGATCACCGTCCGCAGCCACCAAGATCCACGAGACGCCCGCTACGGACCCGGACGCATCGTCAGCCGGTAACACGGTAGACGTCGTAGACGCCGTCGATCTGGCGCACCGCGCGGAGCACGTGACCGAGGTGCTTGGGATCGCCCATCTCGAAGGTGAACCGGCTCACGGCCACCCGGTCCCTGGTGGTGGTGACCGACGCCGACAAGATGTTGACGTGCTGGTCGGAAAGCACCCGGGTGACGTCGGAGAGCAGCCGGGTCCGGTCAAGCGCCTCGACCTGGATGGCGACGAGGAACACCGAGTCGTCCGTCGGCGACCAGCGGACGCCCACCAGCCGTTCGGGCTGCGCCTCCTGCAAGTGGCGCAGGTTCACACAGTCCTTCCTGTGCACGGAAACCCCGCTGGCGCGGGTGACGAATCCGGTGATCTCGTCGCCGGGCACAGGTGTGCAGCATTTGGACAGCCGGGCCCAGACATCGGGTGCGTCCTCCACCACGATGCCGGGGTCCCCGGCCAGCCTGGGCTTCGCCTCGCGGCTCGGCAGCGTCACCTCGGCGAGGTCTTCCTCCGCGCCGGCCAGGCCGCCAGCAGCCCTGACGAGCTTGGCTACCACGGCCTGGGCGCTGATCTGCCGGTCGCCGACCGCCGCGTATAGGGCCGACACGTCGTTGTACCGCAGGTCCCTGGCGAGCGCGAGCAGGGCATCGCCCGAGGCGAGGCGCTGCAGCGGCAGGCCCTGCTTGCGCATGGCGCGCGCGATCGAGTCCTTGCCCGCCTCGATCGTCGCTTCCCTGCGCTCCTTGGAGAACCAGTGCCGAATCTTGTTGCGGGCTCTGGCGCTCTTGACGAAACCCAGCCAGTCCCTGCTCGGCCCGGCTTCCTGCGCCTTCGAGGTGAAGATCTCCACCGTGTCGCCGTTGTCGAGCGCGCTCTCCAGCGGGACGAGCCTGCCGTTGACACGCGCGCCGATGGTGCGGTGGCCGACCTCGGTGTGGATGGCATAGGCGAAGTCGATGGGTGTCGCCCCTTGCGGCAGGGGGATCACCTTGCCTCGCGGGGTGAACACGTACACCTCGGAGGCAGCGAGGTCGAAGCGAAGCGATTCGAGGAACTCGGCCGGGTCGGCGGTCTCGTTCTGCCAGTCCACCAGCTGGCGCAGCCAGGCCATGTCACCCGTCGCGCCGCCCTTGCCGCTCCTGCTGTTCTTGCCGTCTTTGCCGTCCTTGCCGTCCTTGCCGCGGCCGCCTAGGACCGTGTCCTCCTTGTACTTCCAGTGCGCGGCGACACCGTACTCCGAGCGCCTGTGCATGCCCCAGGTACGGATCTGCAGCTCGACCGGCTTGCCCTCCGGCCCGATCACGGTCGTGTGCAGCGACTGGTACATGTTGAACTTCGGCATCGCGATGTAGTCCTTGAAGCGTCCAGGCACGGGATTCCAGCGTGCGTGGATGGTGCCGAGCGCCGCGTAACAGTCGCGGACGGAGTCGACAAGGACCCTGATGCCCACCAGATCGTAGATCTCGTCGAACTCGACGTTGCGGGCGATCATCTTCTGATAGATCGAGTAGTAGTGCTTGGGCCGGCCAGTCACGGTCGCCTTGATCTTTGCTTCGCGCAGGTCGGCGGCGACGTCCGTGACCACATCCTGCAGGAAAAAGTCGCGGCGCGGCGCCCGCTCGGAGACCATGCGGGCGATCTCGTCGTAACGTTTCGGGTAAAGCGTCGCGAACGCGAGGTCCTCGAGTTCCCACTTGATCGTGTTCATGCCGAGCCGGTGGGCGAGCGGCGCGAAAATCTCCAGGGTCTCCCTTGACTTGCGTTCCTGCTTGACCCGTGGCAAGTACCTGAGCGTGCGCATGTTGTGCAGCCGGTCGGCGAGCTTGATCACCAGGACCCGGATGTCACGGGACATGGCGACGACCATCTTGCGTACCGTCTCCGCCTCGGCAGCCTCGCCGTACTTGACCTTGTCGAGCTTGGTGACACCATCGACCAGGGCCGCGATGTCCGCACCGAAGTCCGACCGGAGCTGAGCGAGCGGGTAAGGCGTGTCCTCGACCGTGTCGTGCAGCAGCGCGGCGCACAGCGTCTCGTGATTCATGCCAAGCTCGGCGAGAATTGTCGTGACGGCCAGCGGGTGGGTGATGTACGGGTCGCCGCTCTTGCGCTTCTGGTCGCGATGCCAATAGGCGGCGACCTCGTAGGCGCGCTCGATGAGGCGGATGTCAGCCTTCGGATGAGTCGCGCGAACCGTCTTGATCAGCGGTTCGAGCACCGGGTTCATCGTGCTTGCCCGCTGAGCGCCGAGCCTGGCCAGCCTGCGCCGCACTCCAGCGTGGCCACCAGGCGCGCCGCCAGGGCGGGTTTCACCTGCGGCGCCAGGCGATGAACCCGGCTCGTCGGGCTCTTCCGGCTCAGCCGGCTCAGCCGGCTCAGCCGGCTCGGCCGGGTCGGCGCCACTGCGCTCCTCGGCTTGATGGCCCGGTGCCTGGCCGTCGCCCGGCCTGCCGTCGCCCGGCCTGCCGTGACCAGGCCTGCCGTGGCCAGGCCTGCGGTGGCCCGGCCGATGCCTGCCTGGCGCGGCCTGCTGCGGCGCGGCCTGCTCCGGCGCGGCCTGCTCCGGCGCGGCCTGCTCCGGCGCGGCCTGCTCCGGCGCGGCCTGCTCCGGCGCGGCCTGCTCCGGCGCGGCCTGCTCCGGCGCGGCCCGATCGGTTGCGGCATGGCCGTGCGAGGCGGCGGTGCGATTCTGCGCACCAGCCGCGGCCTCATTTGCCGCGCCCTGACGCGGTCCGCGCCCTGGCGCAGGCCGACCAGATCCCGCCGCGCCGCCGGCGAGCACCTCGGGCTCAGCAGGCCCGGAATCTCCCAGATCAGTCCGTTGGGCGCTCGCGATCCCGTTCGCGGCGGCGTCGGCATCCGTCATGCCATTTACCACGACGTCACCGGACACCCGTACTCCTCACCTCCGCCGAGGTACTCAGTTTATCGGGGGACGATTCTGGAGACGCCAGGTCGCGGCGCCATGCCGGGCCCCAGGCGGGCAGGAAGGGCCGCAAGACACCCGCCGCAGCCGCCACGAGCAGGCCAACTAGCAGCAGCGCTACGGCTACCATCCCATCGAGCCAGAAGTGGTTGGCGGTGACGATTACCACGATCCAGGTCAGGACCGCGTGCGCGACAGCGACCCACCGGCCGCGGCCAACTGTGGCCCGCCAGGTGCCGATCGCGACCAGCATGGCCCACCCCACATGGACCGACGGCATCGCCGACAGGGAATCGGCCATCCCGCCACCAAACGAGTACACCGACTGGCCGTAGACCTGCGCGGTATCGACAAGCCCCACTCCGGTAAGCATGCGCGGGGGTGCGACCGGCATGAGCTGGATGAGCAGGCAGGCAGCCGTAAGCACGACCAATGTGATGCGGATCTGCCTGTAGTGGTCGCGGTGCCTGGCAAAGAGCCAGATCAGAAAGATGATCAGTACGGTGAAGTGCATCGTTGCGTAGTAAATGTTGAAGGCCTGGACGACCAGCGGGTGCGGAAGCACGAGATGCTGAACCGCGGCTTCACTGGGCAGGTGCCAGGCGCGCTCGGTATGCCAGATCCACCACGCCCGCGGCATCGCGCCTTCTGAGCCCATCACCGAGAAACTTCCCGCGTACTGCCAGAGTGCGAACAGGCCGACGACAAGCCCAGCCTCACGGACAAACGGCACAGCAAGGCTGAGCGGGCGCCGGCGCGGCAGCCATGCCAGCCCCGCGCCGGCGAACAGGCACGCGGCCACGATCGCGGCGAGCTGCCAGGACATTTCCCAATGAGGCATCTGACGCAGTCTTCCTGCCGGTCGGCGTGCGCACCTCCGGGATCACCGCCGCCCGTGCTGGCCGCCGCACAGCTTTGCTTCCGCAACAACAGCATGACAGCACCGGATTCCCTGAGATCCCCCGGCCCGGAAGCAGGGTCGAGCCGCGGCCGGCTGACCTGCGGGCATTCAGCGGGGCATTACCGCGGTCTCCCGGTTGCTTCCGTTGCCATGGCGCGGCCGGGGCGACGCGGGCGGTGGCGGACGCCCCCGCTAATCCACGCCGGGCCGAGCGGGCATATTGTCTGTGGTGGACCTCGGGAAGGGCGACGTCCGTGACCGCGAACCCGCAAACGCCGCGGCGTCACAGTCACTCGGCCTGCGGTGTGGCGAACGCCGCACCGTGAGCAGGTGCTTTGCATGATGGGGTCCGGGCGCTGGCCAACCCTGGGGCCACGCGCCTGGCTGGTGCTGCTATGTGCGGGGCTGCCTGCGCTTGAGGCTGTCATTCTCATCGCGGTCGGACTGCGAGGATCGGTTCCGCTCGCTCCGGGTGCCACCGCCCCCGCACCCTACGGTGTGTACCACGACCTGCGCTTTCTGCTCGCCTACCACTTCTCGTGGGCTACGTTCGCGGCGGAGTCCGCAGCGATGCTCTGCTGGCGGTCCGCGCTCGATTGCGGCCTAATCCTGCTTGCCTGGCCCGCTGGCCTGCCCCGGCCAGCGTGGAGCGCCGTCATGCGGCGAACGGCCGCGTTCACGCCCGTCGTCGCGGTCCTGCTGTTGCCGTCCGCCGCCGCTGCGTCGGCGATGGACGTGATGCCGGTCTCCGACCTGTTCCTGGCCGGCATGCCGATAGCGGTCATCATCGCCACGCTAACCTCCCACGGCGAGGTCAACTCGTGGTGGCGGCGCCTGCCGCCGCTGCGGGCGGTCATGTGGTCGCTGGGAACATTCGCGGCGATCACCGCAGGAGGTGCGGTAGCGGCGTCCGTACCCACCTGGGCCGCCCCGCTGGCCGCTGCCTGCACGGGACTGTTCAGCGCGCGCGCCTACATGGGCATCGTGCGGGCGAGCGTGGCCCAGTGCAACTCGCTCCCGATCCCGCTCGCGCCGATCGGGGTGGCGGCCATGGCGGCAGTCGTGGTCGCGAGCATTTCCTTTGCCGTCAGGCTTGGCGCCGGGGATCATGCCACGTATCAGGTCTCGAACGACACACAGCAGGGCGCTGAGGTGCTCCTGGTCAGCGGCTACCACAGCGCATGGAACGGGTCGACGCCCATGCCGATCGGCTCCCTGCCTGTCGAGCGCTTCTCTTACCGGGGCCTCGCTGCCGACGGGAATCCGCTGCGCTACGCACCGAATGCGACGCAGCAACCGCTTGGCCGGACTGTCAGGCTCCTCGCCACGCAGGTTGAGACGATGTACCTGCGCACAGGCCACCGCGTGGCGATCGTGGCGGACAGCGAGGGGTCGCTCGCCGTGCAGACCTACCTGGCCACCGTGACCGGCGCGCCGGTCAGCAAGATCGTCCTCCTCGATCCGCTGGTCGATCCCGGGCGAGACTACTTCCCACCCGCGAACGCACAGGGCTGGGGCGTCGCCACCGGGGCCATCCTGCGGGGCCTCAGCGCAGCGATCGGCGCGACGACGCCACTGCACATCGACGCTGACGGGGCATTCATCCGCTCGGTAGACGATCATGGGCCGGTTCTGCAAGGCCTGTTCACCTGCCCGCCCCAGGGCGTGCAGGAAGCCGTGCTCTTCTCGCTCGCCGACGCGGTCGCGTCGCCGTTTACCGCGCGTGTCGCCGCGCCGTCCGGCGTGGTCATGCGGCTGCACGGTTACCTGCTCGACGATAAAGAGGCGGCGCGTCTCATCGTGGGCTTCGTCGAGACAGGAAGGCTGCTCGCTGACCCGCGCAGCGCCGAGGCCAATCGGCTCGTGCGGGCGGCAGCAGCGGCGTGGCTGGCGCCGCCGCTCACGCCTTCGCTGGTACCCCAGTGGCGAGGTGAACCGGTCGCCGGATGCAGCGCCAAGCGGCAGGCCCTGGCCGAATGGCTACGGTGACGTCACCAGCGGCCGGGCCGGCGGCCTTCGCGGCCGGTCATACCGTGAGCAGCGGGCGGATGTTCAGGTCGTCCAGGCCGTCTCTGCCGCTCAGGAAGCCAAGTTCGAGCAGCACGGCGACCGCGGTGACATCGGCGCCCGAGCGGCGGATGAGTTCTGCGGTCGCCCGCGCCGTGCCGCCGGTGGCGAGCACATCGTCCACGATGAGCACCCGGTCGCCGGGCGCGAAGGCGTCCATGTGCACCTCGACGGTGGCGGTGCCGTACTCAAGTTCGTAAGTCTGCGTATGGGTCGCCGCAGGAAGCTTGCCCTGCTTGCGCACGGGGACGAAGCCGGCGCCGAGGGCGCACGCGACCGGCGCGGCGAGGATGAACCCTCGTGCCTCGATGCCCGCCACCTTGTCCACCTGCCCGTGCCCGGCCGCGAGAGCGCTGATCACCGCGCCGAACACGGCAGGATCACCGAGCAGCGGCGTGATGTCCTTGAACACGATGCCCGGACTCGGAAAGTCCCGCACGTCACGGATCCGTGCCCTGATCAGGTCATTCAGCGCGCCATCCGCTGCGCCCTCCGCGAGGAGGCACGCGGCGGGCGGGCACGCGCTCGGATCCACCCGGGCTACCTCTTCTTCTTGCCGCTCGGGCGTCTCTTGGCCGCGCTCGAGCGCCTCGGCTGCTGGCGCTGGCCTCCACTACGCTGACCCTGGCCCTGCCGGCCCTGGCCCTGCTGACCGCGCGACGCGGCGCCGCGGGCTGATCCGCCGCCTGGCGCGCCGGTTGCCGCCGCCGCAGGAGGAGCCGGTCCCTGATCCGCGTTGCCGCCCTCGGCCGTGGCGTCGGCATGGCCCATGTCATCGGACCCGATGGCCGCTCCGGTGGCCGCGACCCCGGCCTTCGCCTTGGCCTTCTTCGCCTGCCGCCGCTCCGCGCGCGCGCCGGACTCGTGTGCCGCAACCCGGCGGGCAAGAGCCTGGTATTGCGGCTCGCGTTCCTTCAAGGTCGCGAGAATCGGCGTGGCGATGCAGATGGACGAGTAGGTGCCTAGCAGCATGCCGACAAACAGCACTAGCGCGAGGTCCTTCAGGGTGCCCGCGCCGAGCAGGCCAGCCCCCACGAACAAGATCGCGGCAACAGGCAGCAGCCCGATGATCGCCGTGTTGATCGAGCGGACAAGCGTCTGGTTCACCGCGAGGTTGGCGGACTGGCTGTAGGTCATCCTGGCGCCGCCGAGCAGGCCAGCGGTATTCTCCCTGACCTTGTCGAAGACAACCACGGTGTCATACAGCGAGTAGCCAAGGATCGTGAGCAGGCCGATCACCGACGCAGGCGACACCTCGAAGCCGACGAGGGCATAGATGCCGACGGCGATCAGGATGTCATGGAGCAGCTTGATGATCGCGGCTGCGGCCATCTTCCACTCGAACGCGATCGTCAGGTAAAGGACGATCGCGACGAGAAAGAAGATCAGCCCTTCCAGCGCCTTCTGCGAGATGTCCCTTCCCCAGCTCGCGCCGACCGAGTTGACGCTGACCTGTGCGTGGAACCGCGACGAGAGCGCGTCCTCGACGCTTGTCACCTGTTTTTCCGTGAGCGGCTGGGTCTGCACCTGCCAGCCGGGCACCCCGCCACCCGTGAGCTGCTGCACGATCGGGTCGTCAGGGGCCCCGCCCGCCTTCGCAGTGGCGGCCACCTCGCTGATCGTGGCGTTCGCCGCCTTGAACTGGAAGAGCGTGCCGCCCTTGAACTCGACGCTATAGTTCAGCCCGCGCACGAGCAGCGCGACGAGGCTGATCAGGATCAGCGACGCCGAGATCAGGTAGGAGACACGTTTCCTGCCGATGAAGTCGAACGAGACCTCGCCGCGGTAAAGCCGGCCGCCGATGTTACCGAGGCGCGACATCATGCCTCCTTCGGGCTGGTACGGGACCCAGCCTGGCCGCTTCGCGGCTGCGCGCCCGCACCGCGCGGCGCCTCGCCGGCGCGGGCTGTCCCCGCGCCCGTGGGTGACTGGGCCACCGGCCGCGGCGATGCCCGCCAGGACGCGCGTGCGCCGAGCCTGGCCGGGTCGAGCCCGGAGAGCGGGTGACCGCCACCGTAGAACCGTGTGCCCGCGAGCAGAGTAATCATGGGCTTGGTGAACAGGAAGACCACGACCACGTCGATGATGGTGGTGAGCCCGAGGGTGAAAGCGAAGCCCTTGACGTCGCCGATCGCAAAGTAGTACAAGAACGCCGCGGCGAGGAACGACACCGTGTCGGACACCAAGATCGTGCGCCTTGCCCGCTT
This sequence comes from uncultured Actinomycetota bacterium, assembly GCA_963826515.1. Taxonomy (GTDB): domain Bacteria; phylum Actinomycetota; class Actinomycetes; order Streptosporangiales; family Streptosporangiaceae; genus DATFVJ01. Next base: position 551,219 of record CAWGXI010000012.1, on the reverse strand, counting down.
CCACCCGCGTTCCACGGCGGTGCGCAGTGTGTTGCCGTCCCGCACCTCGTCACGCAGGCGCTCGAAGAACACCACGAACGAGTCGGCGGTGATGCCGATGGCCACGATGAGCCCTGCGATCCCGGCGAGGGAGAGGGCGAAGCCCATGTACCTGCCGAGGGTGAGCACCGACAGGTAGGTGAGCAGCGCAGATATCAGCAGGCTGGAGATGGCCACCAGGCCCAGGCCGCGGTAGTAGAGCAGCAAGTAGGCCATGACAAGCACAAAGCCGATTGCCGCCGCTATCAGGCCGCTGTCAAGCTGGCTACGTGCGAGGGTGGGCGTCACCGTGTTCACCGCCTGCGTGTTGAACTTCAGCGGGAGCGCACCGTATTTCAGCACGTTGGCGAGGTCGGTCGCCTGCTGCTGGGTGAAGTTACCGGTGATCTGGGAGTTGCAGCAGGGGATCGCTCCCTGGTCCACGTTGGGCGCGGAGATCACGACACCGTCGAGCACGATCGCGAACTGGTCGCGCACGGACGTGGGGTTGCCGTTGTTGCCGTACTGGCTGTTCATCTGCGAGGTCAGTGTGTAGAACTTCGCGCCGCCCGCGTTGTTGAAGGTGAAGTTGATCTGCCACTGGGTGCCGACCGATGTACCGGAGTTGGGTAGTCCCGCGGCAGCGTCGCGGATGTCGCTGCCCTCGACCTTGGCGACGTCGAGCAGGTATTTGGTGCTGCCATCCTGCGAGCAGGAGACGATTTGGGAGTCCGGGTTGTCCTCGGCATTCGGGTTGTAGCCGACCTGCTGCTGCCAGTTGGGCTTGCTGCAGTCCAGCTTGGCGAACAGCGCGAGGACCTTTGGGTCGACACCGGCGGTCGACTCGCCCTGCTGCGCCGCCGACGAGGAGGTGGCCGGTGACGGTGCAGGTGTCGCGGCGGCAGCAGCGCCTGAAGGCACAGGTGTGGGTGACGGCGAAAAAGCGGCGGTCAGGCGGGCGGCACCCTGGTCGAGCGCCGTGCCGCCGGTGCCCGTGGCAACCGGGGCTTTCCCATCGAAATCACCGAGTGCGTGCGAAGACGCAGCCGGCGACGCCTTGGCCGGGTGAGAAGCGCTGGGCGAAGCGCTCGGCGATGTGCTCGGTGACGGAGCCGTAGTCCCTGAGGAGGTGCCTGACGGTGCCGGCGTGGGCGTGGCAGCAGGGGCGGGCGTGTTCGACGACTCAAGCAGCACCTGGCGGAACCGGAGTACCGCTGTCTTGCCGACCAGGCTGACCAGTTTCTGCTGGCCGACGCCGGGGACCGCGACGTTGATGATGTCGCTGCCCTCCTGTGCCACCTGAGCTTCTGTGACGCCCGTGCCGTTCACCCGCTCGCGGATGATTTGCAGGGCCTTCTGCATGCTCGCCTGCGGCGGCTTGCCGCCATGGACGGTTACCGCCCGCAGCGTTACGGTCGTGCCGCTGCTCAAGTCGAGGCCGAGCTTTATCTTGAAGCCCTTATGCCATTGGCTAGGGCTCAACGCATCCTTGCCGACGATAGCGATGAGCAGCACGACAACTAGCGCCGCCAGCACCGCGAGGGTGCGTCCCGGCCTCGGGACATTACTCTTCGGTGGAGCCACTTCCGCCTGTCCTTGTCACGGTCCGGTGTTAACGGTCCGGTGCGCGTCTTCGCTACTTCTCCGCCGCCTGGCCGTCGCGGCCACCCTCGGTTCCCGCATCGGCCGCGGGCCGCGTGGCGCGCGGCGGGGGCTCGGTCTCATCAGCCGCCACGTCCGCGGCCGGGTACGCGCCGTTGCCCGTGCCGTTGCCCGTGCCGTCGATCGTGCTGTCCTTGCCAGTAAGGCCGTCCGTGCCAGCAGTACCGTCCGCGTCGTAGGCGCCGTCGGCACCGTCGGCGGGCGCGTCTGACAGGACGTCCATGATGGCGCGCTTCAGGAAGCGGACCTCGACGCCGGGCGCCACCTCGATCACCACGTCGCCATCGTCCACAGCGGTCACTGTGCCGTACAGTCCCGCGGTGGTGCGGACCCGCTGGCCAGGGACGACACCACTCTGGGTCTGCATGGCCTGACGCTGGCGGTTCCGCTGGGGCCTGATCATCAGGAAGTAGAAAATACCGACGATCAGCAAAAGAATGATGATCAGTGTGAACGGTGAGCCCGAGCTCGACTTCGAAGCCGCGAGCGGCGCCGTCAAGGTAATGCCGCGCATCCGGGGCCATCCTTCCATCTGGTTCAAATGCACGCGGTCACGCGGCCAGAAGCCCGAAGAGCTCAGGCGCCCACGCACAGCCGGTGACCAACGGTCGGAGTTTAGCGACCAGTGACCGTCGCTCCAACAGGCTACGGCCTCCCGGGCACTATTGTGTCGCGCCCGTGATCGTAGCGGGTCCAATGCACAGCGGTGCGCAAGTTACCGGGGATTCCGGCCGCCCGTATTAGAGATCCGGGTGCTTCTTTTACCAGCAACCTACACGAACGTGCCCACACTGAACCTGTCCGGCGATGCGAACCGCGGGCCGTGCCCGCTGTGGCCCGCGGTGGACCACTAATCAGGCATGAGGTCGAAGAGGGCGGGTCCTCCGGCCCCTTCGGGCCCTTCGGTCCCTGCGGGCCCTGCCGGCACCACGGGCCACGACATGCCGCCAGGCCGCAGCCCTGCCGGAGGAGCAAGGCCCAGATGTGACCACGCAGCAGGTGTCGCGACTCTCCCCCGCGGCGTCCTGGCAAGCAACCCGGCCCTGACAAGGAATGGCTCGGCGACCACCTCGACGGTCTCCGGTTCCTCGCCGACGGCTACGGCCAGCGTGGACAACCCGACAGGCCCGCCGTTGAACCGCCGCAGCAGTGCATCGAGTACCGCTTGGTCGAGCCGGTCAAGCCCGTGCTCGTCCACTTCGTAGAGTTCGAGCGCGGCACGCGCGGTCGGCCTGCTCACCACGCCGTCGGAGCGGACCTCCGCGTAGTCGCGCACCCGGCGGAGCAACCGGTTGGCGATCCTCGGCGTGCCTCGTGAACGTCGCGCGATCTCCGCGCCACCGTCCGCGCGCAGCGGCACGCCAAGCAGACCGGCGGAGCGCCGGACGATGACCTCGAGCTCGCCGGGTTCGTAAAAGTCGAGATGGGCGGTGAAGCCGAACCTGTCCCGCAGCGGCGCGGGTAGCAAGCCCGCTCGCGTCGTCGCGCCGACCAGGGTGAACGGCGCGATGTCGAGCGGTATCGCGGTCGCGCCAGGTCCCTTGCCCACGATCACATCGACGCGGAAGTCCTCCATCGCCAGGTAGAGCATCTCCTCGGCGGGCCTCGCCAGCCGGTGGATCTCGTCGATGAACACGACTTCACCCGCGCTGAGCGTGGAAAGAACGGCGGCCAGGTCCCCGGCCCGCTCGATCGCCGGGCCGCTGGTGATCCGCAGCGGCACTCCGAGCTCGGCGGCGATGATCATGGCCATCGTGGTCTTGCCGATGCCGGGCGGACCAGAAAGCAGCACGTGATCAGGCACCCGGCCGCGCCGCTGCGCGCCGCGCAGGACAAGCGTCAGCTGCTCGCGGACACGCGCCTGGCCGATGAACTCATCAAGCCGCTTGGGGCGCAGCGCGCCCTCGATCGCGCGCTCGTCCGCATCGGCGAGCGGCGAGACGACGCGATCCTCACCCGTGCCAGCCGCGGCGGCGTCTGCAGTTATGCCTGCGGTGTTGCCTGCGGTGTTGCCTGCGGTGTTGCCTGCGGTGTTGCCTGCGGTTATGTCGCTGGTTACGCCTGCGGCCACGTCGCCAGTTGCGGCGGCAGCCACGCCGCCGGTTACGCCCGCGGCGGCAGTGCCTGCCGTTATGCCTGCGGTTACGCCTGCGGCAGCGTCTCCCATCACGCCTGCGGACCCGCCCCTGGGTACGTCTGCGACGGCGTCACCGGTGGTGCGCACGGCTTTTCCTGCGCTGTTTCCTGCGCCGTTTCCCGCGCCGGCGCGCGGTACCGCGCTCACGAGCGGCCCAGATGCCGAAGGGCGATGCGCAGCGCCACCGCCAGGTCAACCGGCTGGCCGTGGCTGCCGTGCTGCTGACCGTTCCCGTTCTGCCCGTTCTGCTCACTCGCCGGCGACGCTGCCATCGCCGCGAGCTCGGGTTCCACTGCGGCGACCGCCTGCTCGGCCTCACGCTGTGACCAGCCGAGCCCGGTCAGGCCTGCGTGCAGCTGGTCGCGCCAGCCGCCTGGCCGGCCGCCATCCCCGAGCGCAGCCCGGCCCGCGACAGCGCCGCTCCCAACCGCGCCAGTGCCTGGCGATTCGGTTCCTGACGCGCCGAGCCGGCCCGCGAGCTCGAGCACGATCCGCTGCGCGCCTTTCTTACCGATGCCTGGGACCATCATCAGCGCAGCGAGGTCCTCGGTAGCAACCGCGCGGCGCAGCGCGTCCGGGCTGTGCACGCCGAGCATCGCCAGCGCCAGCCGTGGCCCGACTCCGCTCGCAGTCTGCAGTAGCTCGAATACGGTCCGCTCGTCATCGTCGGCGAACCCGTACAGAGTCAGCGCGTCCTCCCTCACCACCAGCGAGGTCGGCACGCGGGCCCGCTCACCCGGCCGCAGCCTCGCCAGCGTGGTGGGTGTGCACTGCACGGCAAGGCCGACGCCGCCGACGTCGACCACGGCACCGTCCGGAGTGACCGAGAACACCGTCCCGTCCACGTGGGCGATCACATTGCACCTCCTGAACTAACCCCCGGGTCCCGTAGGGCCCGCGGCGAAACGACGCCCTCCTGCGGTGGGCCCGCGGCCACTGTCGCGCGGCCGCCCCCCGGCACGTGGGCCGCTACGGCGCGGCTGAGCCGCTGTGCGGCAGCGCCGCGCCACAAATGGCAGATGGCGAGCGCGAGGGCGTCCGCCGTGTCGGCGGGCCGGGGCGGGTCTTCGAGCCGGAGCAGCCTGGTCACCATGCCGGCCACCTGCGCCTTGTCCGCGCGCCCGTTCCCCGTGACCGCGGCCTTGGCCTCGCTGGGCGTGTGCAGCGCCACCGGTATCCCGCGCCGCGCCGCGCACACGATCGCGACCGCACCCGCTTGCGCGGTACCCATCACCGTGCGCAGATTGTGCTGGCTGAAGACCCGCTCCACCGCGACCGCGTCTGGACGGTATCTGTCCAGCCAAGCCCCGATCTCCGTGTCAAGCGCGAGCAGCCGCGCCGCCACGTCGTCGCTGGCCGGAGTGCGCACAACGCCCGCGCCGGCCAGCGAGAGCGGCCGGCCTGGCGCGCCGTCGACCACGCCAAGCCCGCAACGGGTCAGCCCCGGGTCAACCCCGAACACCCGCATAGGGCCACCGTCCCGATCGCTGGCGAACACGTGTTCGGCACGAACGCTACCTGGCCGGCCCCGTGGTCACCCGCAGCGGGCCCGGCGTGTCGCCGATGCCCCCGGCGGCTCGCCGACGGTAGCGGGCGGGCGGGCCGCGGGAACCGGGGGTCAGAAGGTATCCAGGCAGAACGGCTGCGCGGCGAACGCGGCGTCAAACAGCGCGTCAGTACCCGCGTCCCCGCCGGTCGCGAGCCCGCTGCGGCGTAGTACGGGCAGCGTCGTTCCTGCGTATAGCGCCGCGAAACCCCGCGCACCAAGAGCGAGCGGATCCGCGGCAGCCGTTCGGCAGCGTTCGAGTGTGCCCTTGCCACCGCCGACCGTGAGCATCCAGTCCCCCTGGTTGCCCGGGCAGGCGGCATCCTGCAGCCGGAGCGCCGCGGCGACCTGGAGGCCGGCCGGGAAGCCGCGGCCTGCCACCGCGGCCGGCGCGTCCACCACCCGCAGCATCCATTGGTCGTCGCTGGTCAGCTGCAAGTCACGTTCTCTCATCATGATCCCGAACGGCTCCGCGGGGCCGACCCGCACCCGGACGGTACTCGCCACAGAAGAGGACGAGGCGAGCAGCGCCCACACAGCCCTGCTGGTTTCCTGCGATCCGGCCAGCACGCGCTCGGCGCGAATCTCGCCGTGAGCGCCGAGCCAGCGGTAGGCGACGAACCCGTCGGCGGCCAGGTAACTAAAGAGATCATCGTCGACCAGCCATTGCCTGATGACGGCGTCGGCCCAGCTGATCGGGCCGCACTCACGCGCACCGGCGTGCACCTCGGCATGGATCCGGCGCACCGCCGCCGCGTCGTCCGGGGTGGCGCGGCGCAGCGCTGCGGTCCGCGGCGCCGTGATCGTATGCAGCGAGCGCGCGTTGATCGCGGCTGCGTACGTATGACCTGCCAGTTCCCAGCCGAGGGACCGGTAGATCGGCATCGTCGCCGGGTAAAGCATCGACAGCGGGTAACCGGCCGCCGCGATGTGGTCAAGCAGTGCGGTCATGAGCGCGCGTCCGATGCCCCTGCCGCGATCCTCGGGCGCGACGGCGACGTCAGAGACCCCGGCCATCGGCAGGTCACGGCCCAGCCACCACTGGCTCGTGTGGTGGAACCCGGCGGCCGCAGCCATCCGGGTCCCCGCGAACACCGCCAGGTACCTGCGCTCGGCGATGGCAGCGGCACACCGTGCCAACATGCGTTCCCGCCGCGGGGGCGGCATCGGCCCGAACGCCCGTACGCTCAGGTCGAGCAGCTCATCCAGGTCATCGGCAGGGCCGAGTTCGCGGATCTGCACGTCCATGCGAGCTACCCCGGTCAGCCAACCTTCTCCATGACCTCGTCGCTGACCGAGTAGTTGGCGTAGACGTTCTGCACGTCATCAGAGTCCTCAAGGATGTCTATCAGCCTGAACACCTTCTTGGCGTTCTCCTCGTCGAGCGGGACCTCCATGGTGGGCAGGAACGCGGCCTCCGCGGAGTCGTAGTCGATGCCAGCCTGCTGGAGGGCGGTGCGCACGCCGATCAGGTCGCCGGCGTCGCTCACTACCTCGAACGACTCGCCAAGGTCGGTCACCTCGTCGGCGCCCGCCTCAAGCACCGCCGTCACGATGTCATCCTCGGTCGGCCCAGCCGCCTTGGGGACAAGAACAACGCCCTTGCGGTGGAACAGGTAAGAAACAGAACCTGGGTCGGCCATCGAGCCGCCGTTACGGCTGAACGCCGTGCGCACGTCGGACGCTGCGCGGTTGCGGTTGTCCGTCAGGCACTCGACGAGCACTGCGACACCGCCGGGTCCGTAGCCCTCGTAGGTGACGGCCTCGTAGGCTGCGCCGCCAGCTTCGAGGCCAGCGCCGCGGCGCACGGCACGGTCGATGTTGTCATTGGGAACCGAGCTCTTCTTCGCCTTCTGGATGGCGTCGTAGAGCGTTGGGTTGCCCGCCGGATCACCGCCGCCTGTCCGTGCCGCGACCTCCACGTTCTTGATCAGCTTTGCGAAGAGCTTGCCGCGCTTGGCGTCGACGACCGCCTTCTTGTGCTTGGTGGTGGCCCACTTGGAGTGGCCGCTCATGATCTCCCCTTCACGATGTCGGCAAAGAGCCGATGGACGCGGTCGTCGGCGGTGAGCTCCGGGTGGAATGCGGTGGCCAGCAGCGGCCCCTGCCGGACGGCCACGATCCTACCGGTGGAGCTGTCCCTGCTGAGGATCTCGACGGCCGCACCCGCCTGATCGACCCAGGGCGCGCGGATGAAGACCGCGCGCAGCCTCGGGCCCTCGATGCCCCGCATATCAAGCTCTGTCTCGAATGAATCCGCCTGACGCCCGAACGCGTTACGGCGGACGGTCATGTCGATGCCGCCGAACGTCTGCTGACCGGCCGCGCCGTCGACAAGCCGGTCAGCCAGCATGATCATCCCGGCGCAGGAGCCGAACGCGGGCATCCCCGCAGCGACCCGTTTGCGCACCGGCTCCATCAGATCGAACGCCGTGGCAAGCTTCCAGATTGTGGTTGATTCACCGCCGGGGATCACCAGGCCGTCGACCGCGTCGAGTTCGGATGGCCGCCTGATCGCGGCGGGCTGCGCACCGACTTCCCGCAGCGCTCTGACGTGCTCTCGCACGTCGCCTTGCAGGGCGAGCACACCTATGACCGGACTCGCGGACACTGGCAGCCCTCCCGCCTGGACACTGGGACATCGTGAGACTTCCTGTCGGCCTGCATATTCAACACCCGGTACCCACGGTCGTCATCCCGCGGTCCAGCCTGGAGGCAGGTCTTCGACCGCGCCGACGTCACCGTGCGCGGTGACGCAGACACGTGCGGTGCCAAGCTTGAGGCCTGAGATCGTGATGGCGCCAAGCCGAGCCGGCAGCTGGGGCCGGAGCGAGAGGCAGCGTCGCGGCACGTCGGGATCCAGGCCAAGGAAGGCGCGGAGCACGAGCAGCGGAGCCGCGCTCGCCCACGCCTGCGGCGAGCAGGAGGCCGGATAGGGCACCGGCGTACCGAATTCGCCGCGGTCGAAGCCGCAGTAGAGCTCGGGCGGCCTGCCGCCGAATGCGTCGATCGCGGCGAGCATGCCGTTGGCAAGACGGCCGGCCAGATCGGCCGCACCTGGAAGATGCGCGTACCGGAGCAGGCCCGCGACGGCAACTGCCGTGTCATGCGGCCAGACCGAGCCGTTGTGGTAGCTCATCGGGTTGTAGGCGCCCATGCCCGCGGCGAGGGTGCGCAGCCCGAAGCCCGTGTCCATGTCCTCGCCTGCCAGCTTCTCGATCAGCGCGGCCGCCCGCGAGTCCGTGGCGATGCCCGTCCAAAGGCAATGCGCCGCATTGCTGGTCAGCGCGCTGACCGGCTGCCCAAGGCCGTCGAGCGCGACCGCATACCAGCCATGGCCGGGCAGCCAGAACCGCTCATCGAAGCTGGCGCGTAAGGCGGCTGCCCGCGCGCGGCAGCGGGCCGCCGTCTCCTGGTCCCCGAAGGCGCCGGCCAGCTCGGCCCGCGCCTGCCAGGCGGCGTAGACATAACCCTGGACCTCACACAGCGCGATCGGCGGCTGGGCGGGACGGCCATCGGCATGGTTGATGCTGCCGGGGCTGTCCTTCCAGCCTTGGTTGGCCAGGCCGTGCCCGGCGGCTCGCCGGTATTCGACAAAGCCGTCGCCGTCCTTGTCGCCGTACCGCGTGATCCAATCGAGCGCGGCATCCGCGGCGGGCAGCAGGTCACGCACTACCGTCTCGCTCGCACCCCAGCGCCAGCTCTCCGTGAGCAGCATGACGAACAGCGGTGTCGCATCGACGGTTCCGTAGTAGCGGCTGCCGCCGAGGGCACCGATGCTGCCGGGTCCACGTCTGCGCTCATGCATGATCCGCCCCGGCTCTTCCTCCGTGGCCGGGTCGGCGCGCCGGCCCTGCAGGCCGGCCAAGGTCTGCAGCGTTCCGACGGCCAGGCCGACGTCGAGCGGCAGGGCCATCCAGGCGGTGAGCAGGCTGTCGCGGCCGAAGAGGGTCATGAACCACGGGGCACCTGCGGCCGCGGAGGGGCGATCCGGGTGCGCGGGGTCGTGGATGCGCAGCGCGCGCAGATCGGCCGCAGTCCGTTCGAGCACGTGATCGAAGGCGGGGGTGTCACTCGTGATCGCAGTGCCCGCCCAGCCGCTTTCCCTGCTGCGGTCCCTGCGGTCCCTGCCGCCCTCGCTGCCGCCCTCGCTGCCGCGCTCGGGGAAGTCCCAGCTTTGCCCTGACCGGCTACGGCCGCGTGCGCGCACGCCCGGGGGGCGGCACTGCGTGCCGCCGCAGGTACCTGCGCCAACCGCGATCGGCCGCGCCACGATCTGCGCCGACCAGCGGCCCGCGGCCGGGATCGCCGGCCGCCAGCTGACCGCGCCAGGCGTGATCAGCGGGTCCTCGGTCGCGCTGACCCGGACACTGGCGTCGGCGGCCCGGCCGCCGGGTAGCGGCCGCAGGACGAGTTCGGTGCCGCTCGCGCTGGCGTTGACACCGCCCACGGTCGCGCGGCCCTCCTTGACCGCGAATACGTCAGCGAAGTCAGCGTCGATCGCGAGGGTCACGTTAGGTGCGGCAGACGCGGCGCCGAGATTCTCCAGGGTGAGGGTCTCCCTCAGCTCGTCGCCGACGGTCCGGTCGCGGACCACGAGCAGGGTGCTGTCGGCCTCTCCGTGCGCCGGTGCGCGGCGCAGGATGAACCGGCCGCTGCCGGGATCCTCACTCAGCGCAAGCATCGGAAGCAGGCTTTCGCCGTCGACGCGAAGTTCCCAGCGCGAAATCACGCGGGCATCGCCGGCGAACAGCCCGAGCGCGCCCTGCGGGGTGATGTCACCCGAGGCCGCCGACAGGCAGAACGTCGTGCCCGCCAGCAGGGTGACGATGTCACCGCCGGCCGTGGCCGGCGCGGAAGTGCTGTTGAGCACGCCGGCCGAGGGTGGCTGGGGCCCCGTGCTTGCGGGCCCCGTGCTTGGTGAGCTCAGGGAGTCTTCGCGGTTACCAGCCACGGCCCGCGTAGTGCTGCTGCGCCGGGAGGTCGTCGAGGCTGATGCCGACCATGGCCTCGCCGAGACCACGTGACACCTTGGCGACTACGTCAGGGTCGTCGTGGAAGGTGGTCGCCTTGACGATCGCCGCCGCGCGCCTTGCGGGGTCACCCGACTTGAAGATGCCCGACCCCACAAACACGCCCTCCGCACCGAGTTGCATCATCATCGCCGCGTCCGCAGGCGTGGCGATACCACCTGCGGTGAAGAGCACCACGGGCAGCCGACCCGCCCTTGCCACCTCTTCTACCAGGTCGTGCGGTGCGCCGAGATCCTTGGCAGCCGCATAGAGTTCCTCGCTGGATACCGTGCCGAGGCGACGGATCTCGGCCGTGATCTGGCGCATGTGCCTGGTCGCCTCGACCACGTTCCCCGTCCCCGCCTCGCCCTTGGACCTGATCATCGCCGCACCCTCGGAGATCCGGCGCAGCGCCTCACCGAGATTGGTGGCGCCGCACACGAACGGCACCGTGAACTTCCACTTGTCCACGTGGTAGCTCTCGTCCGCTGGGGTGAGGACCTCGGACTCATCGATGTAGTCGACCCCGATGGCCTGCAGCACCTGAGCCTCGGCGAAATGGCCGATGCGGCATTTGGCCATGACGGGGATGGACACGGCGCTGATGATCCCGTCGATCATGTCGGGGTCGCTCATCCGGGCGACGCCGCCCTGTGCCCGGATGTCGGCGGGTACCCGCTCGAGCGCCATCACGGCGACCGCCCCCGCATCCTCGGCGATCTTGGCGTGGTCGGGCGTGACAACGTCCATGATCACGCCGCCCTTGAGCATGTCGGCCATCCCCCGCTTGACCCGCGCGGTGCCAGTCCGCGGGCTCGAGCTGACCTCGGCGGGGCTGGCGCTGCTGCTGACGGGTGTGCTGACCGTGTTGACGGGGCTGGCGGACACTTGGGTACCTCACCTGAAGATGGATGACTAGGTGCGTCTCTACCGTCTGCTACCTGCAACGACGCTAGCCACAACGACGCTAGCCACAGCGGCAGTCAGACCTTGCGGCGGCTACCGGATCGCCCACGCCGCGCTGTGCCGCGCCGCGCCGGGCTTCACCGGCAGATTCCATGATATTCGCTGCCGGCTAGCCACCCCAACGGCCACTACGAGCCCTCCGCGCGGGCAAAGTGGCCGAGTGCGCCGATCCCATCCGCCCAGCAAGGCCAGACAGGTCCGCGTCTGGCCAATCGTGTGCCACGGCCGCGGGTTAACTTGACGCCCCCGGTGTGATCAAGCCCGCGGATGATCTTGACGCCTCCGGGTGGGGCCAAGCAAGCTCGGCTGGGCCTGCGGCCGACCCATGATGGCCCATTGTGTGTCACCGTTCGCAGGTGATCTTGACGCCCGCGGGCGATGCGCCCATCCCGTCCGGGCCGGGTGCTGGGGCGTGCGGCTAAGCGGCGTTCTGGCCGCCGCGTGGCGCACGTCCTCAGCGGCGCGGCGCGGACCCGCCGGGATCCCGTCAAGACCGCGGCGCGGACCCGCCGGACCGCGCTGCGGGCGGGAGCGCGCCACCCGGCAGCCGTTAAGTATCGTGCTCGAGCTCAGCCGGTGAGGCGGGGCATGTGGGTGCCTTCGCTACCGTCGCCAGACTCCGGCGGCGCGTCGTCTATCTCGAAAAACGCTGGCGCCCTGGCGCCGCCGGCGAGGCGCAGCAGCCGCACCAGGCGGCGGCGGCGCGCCGCCAGGGTCGCGGCGACCGCATCGTTGTAGAACTTGCGCGCGAGGAACACCTGGTGCGCGGCGGCCTCGATCTCGGCGAGCAACTCGTCCGCGCCGCTCGTGCCGGTCAGCGACTTCCTGAAGCCCGGCTGGCCGAACGCCGCACGGAGGGCTCGGGAAAGGTCGCTCTCCGCAAGCTCGCCTGGCTGCGCCTCCCCACCGTCCGTCACCACCGACCCCAGTCCTTCGGCGGCCCTCGCGTCGTGCGCGGCTCCGGCGATCAGGAGGCTCGTCGCGGGGTCGAGCAGGCCGGAGGCGGCCAGCTCAAGCGCGACACCACTGCGCCTCGCCAGTGCCGCGTCGAGGTTGGCGCGCGCGGCCTCGGCGCGGGCATGCAGGCGGTCGACCCTGGTCGCCCGCCATGACACGTAAAATCCGACGAGGACGGCGACCGCAACGACGATCGCCACATCGGTCAGTACGCCATCCATCGGTATTCCTCAATGTCCGCAATGACTCCAACGACAACGACCGCGGCCCAAACTAGCTGAGCACGGACCAGGTGAGCACGGACCAGGTGAGCACGGACCGGGTGAGCACGGACCTGGTGAGCGCGGCACCAGGTGGACGACCGACGGCAGGCCCGGCATGCCTGCGTGCTTCACTCATTCACTCATGGCGCGACCGCGACGCGGTCGGCGCCCGGCACGACGGTCTCATAAACGCGGACGACGTCGCGAGCTACCACTGACCAGTCGTAGGACCGCACGGCCGTCATCGCCGCGCGCGACACGGAAGCACGCCGCTCCGGGTCGTCGAGCAGCCGCCCGGCCGCCCTGGCCAGGTCCGCCGGGCTGCCGGTCTCGAACAGCTCACCTGCCTGACCGCCGCACAGCACCCGGCGAAACGCGTCCAGGTCACTCGCTGCGATCGCGGCGCCCGACGCCATGGCCTCGGCGAGGACGATGCCGAAACTCTCACCACCGGTATTGGGCGCGCAGAAGACGTCGACCGAGTGGTAGACGCTCGCCTTCACGTCCTCGCTGACCTCGCCGAGGAGCACCACCCGGTCGCGCAGCGCGGCAGGGACCTTGGCAGCCACCTCGGCGGTGTCGCCGGGTCCGGCGATGAGCAGGCGCAGCGCCTGGCGCTCCGCGGCTAGCAGCACGAACGCGTCGAGCAGGACCTGTAGGCCCTTACGCGGTTCGTCCAGCCGGCCGAGGAAGCCGATCACGCCGCCCTCGCCAGGCCAGCCGGGCAGCGGGGTCGCAGCTGCGTACCTGTGCACCGCGACGCCGTTCGGGATCAGCACCGCGTCGCCGCCCAGATGCTCGACCAGCGTCTTGCGCGCCGCCTCAGAGACCGCGATCCTGGCGCTGATCTTCTCGAGCGCCGTCTGCAGGACCGGGTGAGCGGCATGCATTGCGCGGGACCGAACCATCGCGGTGTGGAAGGTCGCGACTATGGGGCCTGACGCGACCCAGCAGGCGAGAAGCGACAGGCTAGGCGCCATCGGCTCGTGTACGTGCAGCACGTCGAAACCGCCGTCGCGGACCCATCGGCGAACCCGGCTCACAGACAAGAAACCGAACGCAAGCCGCGCGACGGAACCGTTGTAGGGCACCGGCATCGCCCGCCCCGCCGGCACCACATAAGCGGGCAGCGGCGTGTCGTCGTCGGCAGGGGTGATCACCGAAACCTCGTGGCCGAGCCCGATCAGCGCCTCGGCCAGGTCCCGCACGTGCGCCTGCACCCCGCCCGGAACATCCCAGGTGTACGGGCAGACGATACCTACCTTCATGGGTCCGCACTTTCCGCGCCCGCGCTTTCCGCGCCCGCGCTTTCCGCGCCCGCCCTTTCCGTGCCCGCCCTTTCCGTGCCCGCCCTTTCCGTGCCCGCCCTTTCCGTGCCCGCCCTTTCCGTGCCCGCCCTTTCCGTGCCCGCCCTTTCCGTGCCCGCCCCTCCCGTGCCCGCCCCTCCCGTGCCCGCCCCTCCCGTGCCCGCCCCTCCCGTGCCCGCCCCTCCCGCGCCCGCCCCTCCCATGTGCGCGGCGCTGACGGCCGCACTGGCCCGGACCGCCGCAAGGCGGTCAGGGTCGAGGTCGGCGACAAATACCCTCTGCAGCATGTGCCAGTCCTCTGGGTGCTCGCGGATGCCCTCCTCGAACGCGTCCGCCATCTGCTGGGTCATCGCGGCGACCTTCTCTTTCCTCGTGCCTTCGGCAGGCACTGGGATCTCGGGGCGGATGTCGGCGTGCCAGAGGCTGCCCTCGTACCAGAGTGTCACCGGTATCAGGGCCGCCCCCGTCTGCACGGCGAGAGCGGCTGGGCCCGCGGCCATCCGGGCGGTCTCGCCGAAAAACGTCACCTCGACGCCGCTGGCGGTCAGATCCCTGTCGCAGACAAGGCAGACCATGCGGCCGGCCCGCAGCCGCTGGGCCATCACACCGAACGGGGCCGCGCCGCCGGTGAGCGGCAGTGCCTCAAAGCCGAGGCCCTGACGGAACGCGAGGAACTTCTGGTATAGCGCCTCGGGCCGCAGGCGTTCCTCGACCGTGGTGAACGAGCCAGCACCGCGGGCGATGATCCACGCTCCGGCGTGATCCCAGTTACCCATATGCGGAAGGGCGAAGATCACACCTCGGCCCGCCGCCAAGCAGGCGAAGGCAGCCGCCTCGGCCCCATCGGAGCGCATGTTGCCCACGATCCGCTCCTGGCTGATCACGGGCAGCCGGAAGATCTCCAGGAAGTAACGCAGGTAGGAGCGCATGCCCGCGCGGGAAAGCTGGCGCAACTGCGAGCCGGTGGCACCGGGCCCGATGACGCGGCGCAGATTCGCCTCGAGTTGCTGCACTCCCCCGCCCTGACGTCGCCAGGCGATCTCCGCGACGAGCATGAACAGGCTCCGCGCCCATGCCTCTGGCATCCTTTTGACCACGGTCCAGCCGAGCGAGTACCCCGCCGCGATCAGCCGATCCTTCAGCGCTTCCACACTGTCTCCCTCAGCTACGTCGGGGGTGTCGTAGGCGTCGTAGGTGCCGGGGGTGCCGGGGGTGCCGGGGGCGGCGTCGGTGCCGCGGGCGTCGTCGGCGGCGGGGGCGACGTCGGCGGCGGGGGCGACGGGGGCGCGACGAGCGCGCCGCGGCGCACATCGAGTACCCGCTGCCCGAAAGTGACCACGCTACCCGCGGCGATCAGCCACAGGCCGGCCGCGAGCACGTAAGGGACACCAAGGCCGGCCAGCCCGGTCGAGACCAGGCAGACGACCATCCGTTCAGGCCGCTCTGCTATGCCCATTCCGCAGCGAAGACCAAGCCCTTCAGCGCGCGCCTTCGCGTAGGACACCAGCAGGCTTGCCACCAGGCAGAACAGCGCGACTCCTGCGAGCAGCCTGCTGCGGCCGCCGCCGAAGAACCACAGCACGAGGCCGGAGAAGACCGCGGCATCGGCGATGCGATCCATGGTCGAGTCAAGGAACGCACCCCATGTCCCGGTACTCCCCGTCACCCGGGCAACTGCGCCGTCCAGCATGTCGGTGAGGACGAAAGCCGTGCACACCATCGTGCCTGCGAAAAGGTGGCCGGTCGGGAAGAGGCTCAGCGCGCCGCAGGATACGCCAACGGTGCCGACCGCGGTGATCGCGTTCGGCGTCACGCCGGTGCGGGCAAGCGCACGTCCGATCGGGATGAGCACCCGGTCGAGGACGGGTCGCAGGGCGTTGAGCATGGCCGTCCGATCTTAGTGCTTGCGTGTGCGCGCCAGTTCGGTCAGGGACTCGCTGGGTGCGCCCGGGTAGTTGGCAGGTCCCGGGTGGCTTGGCCGGGCTCCGCGGGGCGGGGGTCTGACGCGATTGGGGCGCGCCCGGTGATTCCGGGTGAGGGGTTGTGGTGACAGCGTCCGCAGGTAAAGGCTGAACACACCGCAAGGTGAACGACACACAACCCGGCAGGAGGCGATGCGGGTGGCGGACAAGGCAGGAACCGCGGGAGCCGCGGGCAGGGCGCCAGTGGCCGACCGGCCCGACGGGATTCGTAACGTCGTGCTCGTCGGCCACTCGGGAGCAGGCAAGACGACGTTGGTGGAAGCACTACTTGCATTCACGGGAACGATCCAGCGCCCTGGCCGCGTCGAGGACGGCAGCACAGTAAGCGACTTCGACGAGGTGGAGGTCCGGCAGCAGCGTTCCGTGAACCTCACCCTCGCACCTGTGATGCATGCGGGCATCAAGATCAACCTTCTCGACACGCCCGGATACGCCGACTACGTCGGGGACCTTCGTGCTGGGCTCCGCGCGGCAGATGCCGCGCTTTTCGCGGTATCGGCCGCGGAAGGCGTGGACGGGCTTACCCGCATGCTATGGGACGAATGTGCCGCGGTGGGGATGCCCCGTGCGGTGGTCATCACCAAGGTGGATCATCAGCGCGCCGATTTTGAAGAGGTGCTGTCGATCTGCCAGGACGCGTTCGGCGACGGTGTCGCTCCGCTGTATCTCCCGGTGACCGGAGAGCGTGGCGAGGTGGGGGGCCTCGTCGGCCTGCTCTCGCAACGGTTCTTTGACTATTCGGGCGGGACCCGCAGGGAAGCCGATCCAGCTCCCGATGACCTGCCGCAGGTCGAGGATCTGCGCGGCACCCTCATCGAGGGCATCATTCAGGAGAGCGAAGACGAGGGCCTGATGGACAGGTACCTGTCCGGCGAGGAGATCGACGCCAAGGTTCTTATCGAAGACCTCGAGAAGGCGGTCGCCAGGGGCAGCTTCTATCCCGTACTCGCCACCTCGGCCCCGCACAGGATCGGCATGACCGAGTTGCTCGAAGTCATCACCCAGGCATTCCCGTCGCCGCTCGAACACGCGATGGCCGCAGTCACAACGGTGGACGGCGCGCCTGTGAATGGGCTCAAGTGCGACCCGAAGGGCCCGCTGCTCGCCGAGGTGATCAAGACCACGTCCGACCCGTATGTGGGCCGGATCAGCCTGGCACGGGTGTTCTCAGGGACCCTGCGACCCGACGCCGTGCTACACGTCTCCGGGCACGGGATGGAACAAAGGGGACATGCCGACCACGACGCGGACGAGAAGGTCGGTGCCCTCACCTCACCACTGGGGAAACAGCAGCGGACCGCGGCCCAGTGCGTGGCGGGCGACATCTGCGCGATAGCGAAACTCAGTTCTGCCGAGACAGGCGACACGCTGTCGGAGAAGGAGCGGCCACTGCTGATGGAGCCGTGGTCGATGCCTGAACCACTGCTTCCTGTCGCGATCAAGGCCAAGTCCAAGGCCGACGAGGACAAGATGTCGCAGGCGCTGGCCCGGCTGGTGGCCGAGGACCCGACGCTGCGGCTGGAGATGAACGCCGAGACCCGCCAGCTTGTCCTTTGGTGCATGGGTGAGGCGCATGTCGATGTGCTCCTCGATCGGCTGGCGAACAGGTACGGCGTCGAAGTGGAGACCGTCCAGCTGCGGGTGCCACTGCGGGAGACTGTCGCTGGCAAGGCGCAGGGGCTCGGCAGGAATGTGAAGCAGACCGGTGGTCACGGCGAGTTCGGGATCTGCCACATCGAGATCGAGCCCAGGCCATCCGGAGCCGGTTTCGAGTTCGTAGACAAGATCGTCGGTGGGGTCGTGCCGCGAAACTTCATCCCGTCCGTCGAGAAAGGCGTACGGGCCCAGATGGAGCTCGGCGCGGTGGCCGGCTACCCGATGGAGGACATCAGAGTCACCTTGTTCGATGGGAAGGCGCACTCCGTTGACTCGTCCGACATGGCGTTCCAGAAGGCAGGCAAGCTGGCACTCAAGGATGCGGCTGACAAGGCGGGCGTGCTGCTGCTCGAACCTGTAGACGAGGTGTCGGTGCTCGTGCCTGACGATTATGTCGGTGCGGTTATGTCCGACCTTTCTTCGCGCCGGGGGCGGGTGCTCGGCACCGAGTCCGTGGCTGGCGGGCGGACCCTCGTCAAGGCCGAGATCCCTGAGCTCGAGATCACCCGCTACGCCATCGATCTGCGGTCGATGTCGCAGGGCACCGGCACCTTCACCCGGTCGTACCTGCGTCATGAGCCGCTGCCGTCACATCTGGCCGACAAGGTGGTGAGCGCTGCCAAGGCCGATTGACGGCATACTTCATGATCGCGGCGGGGCTGCCAGCTAGTGTAGTGTCTCTCTATTAGCTTGCTAGTTCCTTGAGGGTGACTCGCCCGCGCCGGACCTTCGCCAGGATGTCCTCGGCGGTGGCGGTCCACACGAATGGCTTGGGGTCGTCGTTGCTGGCTGAGAGGTATTCCTCGATGGCGGCTATGAGATCGGGCACGGACTTGAACACGCCGCGGCGGATCGCCTTGTCGGTGAGGTTACGGAACCAGCGCTCGACGAGGTTCAGCCAGGAACTCGACGTCGGCGTGAAGTGCAGGTGGAAGCGGGGGTGCTTTGCCAGCCACGCCTGGACGTTGGCGTGCTTGTGGGTGCCGTAGTTGTCCAGGATCATGTGGATCTGCAGGCCCTTGGGAACCTGCCGGTCGATGGCGCGCAGGAACTTCAGGAACTCGCCGTGCCGGTGGCGGGGCAGGCACTGGCCGATCACCGTGCCGGTGAGCACGTTAAGCGCGGCAAACAAGGTGGTGGTGCCGTTGCGCTTGTAGTCGTGGGTCATGGTGCCAGCCCGGCCCTTCTTCATCGGCAGGGTCGGCTGGGTCCGGTCCAGCGCCTGGATCTGGGACTTTTCGTCCATGCACAGCACGACCGCATGGTCGGGCGGGTTCAGGTACAGGCCGGCCACGCCGGCCAGCTTCTGCTCGAACCGCTTGCCGTCCGGCAGCTTGAACGTCTCCACCCGGTGTGGCTGCAGGCCGCGGGCCTTCCAGATCCGCTGCACAGTCGCCTTGCTCACCCCCTGCGCCTTGGCCATGCTCCGGCAGCTCCAGTGCGTCTCACCCGGCGGCTTTTCGTGCAACGTCGCGTGCACGATCGCCTCCACCTTCTCCGCCGGGATCGACACCTTGCGGCCCCGGCCCTCCCGCACCCGGCCGAACTTCGCCAGACCGTCGGTGGCGAAGCGCTCCCGCCAGGCCCGCACCGTCATGACCGACACCCCGGCCTGCTCCGCGATCCGGGTGTTCGCCACCCCATCGGCCGCCAGCAGCAGAGCCCGCGCCCGGACCACATCACGGTGCGGCGCGGTGGCGGACTTTGCGATGATCTCGAGGGCGCGTCGCTGGCCTTCGGTGAGCGCCAGCGCGGCAGCTGGATGATTCATAATCCATGGTACCACAACCGCGAAGTCAATTGCGAGACACTACACTAGTGGCCCCGCCGGGTAGCTGCCAGCCCGCCGGACAGCTGGCAGCCCCCGGGCAGGTGGCAGCCCCGCGGACAATCGAGCATCCTGGGCAGGACCTCCCGCCGCATAGGATCCACGGCGATCATAGAATGGCCGGGACCGATCAGCCTGCGGGCCAGGCCTGAGCGATGAGCTTGCGGGTGTCACGCAGCAGTTGTGGAAGCACTCGCGTGTGGCCGACGATGGGCATGAAGTTGGTATCGCCGCCCCACCTGGGCACCACGTGCTGGTGCAGATGCGCGGCGATGCCCGCTCCCGCTACCGCGCCAAGGTTCATGCCGACATTGAATCCCTGCGCGCCCGCGGCATTGCGCAGCGCCTGAACCGCGCGTTTGGTGTGATCCGCGAGCTCAGCCGTTTCCGCCTCGTCAAGCTCGGTGTAGTCAGCGGCATGCCGGTACGGGCACACCATCAGGTGGCCGCTGTTGTACGGATAGAGGTTCAGCACCGTGAAAACGGCCCGGCCGCGCGCGACAACAAGCCCATCCGCGTCAGAGAGCCCGGGGATACGGCAGAAGGGGCACTGCTCCAAGCCGTTCTCGCCGCCGGGTTTGTTCTCGCCGCGGATGTAGGCCATCCGGTGCGGCGTCCACAGCCGTTTGAAGCCGTCCGGATCTCCTGCCCCCTCCTGCACCAGCTGCACGTCCTCGTGCGCCGCGGGTTCCGGCTCCGGCCCTGAGCTCGGGTCGGCGCGATCGGTCCGCGATACCGGCGAGTCACGGTTTGACATGGATGCAGCATAGGGGCGCGGCGGAGCATCGCCACGTGTCACCCCGGCGAGGCGGTGGCACACGATGGGCCATCGGGTGCCACCTGTGACGCCTTATGGGCCATCGTGTGCCATCGCCGGCGGGCAATCATGGCACCCTCTGAGCCAGAACGAAGCGAAGTACTCCATTCGCGCGTAACAGCCTCTATGCGAACGAGACAATGCTGTCAGCCGGAGATTCGCTGCCCGGGATTGCAGAGCAGCCTCCGGACCGCGCCGGGAGCGAGAGAGGCCGCCGTGAGCGAGACATCCGCAGGCAATGTCCAGGCGCATGACAGGGACCGCGGTGGCATGCCGCCCGGCACATCCACGCCACCCGGCACATCCACGCCAGCCGGCACATCCACGCCAGCCGGCACATCCACGCCAGCCGGCTCCGTGGCAGCGTCGATCGATCAGGCCACCGGCCCCCCGCCCCGACGCCCGGGCAACAGGCCCTCCCCGGTCGGGCAAACTGCCACCGCGCCGCTTGGAGGCTCGGTTGCCGACGTGCCGTCGCTGGAGCCTGACCCGTTCGGCGGACAGCAGCCGGAGGCACAGTTTGGCCGGCCGGTGACGGATTCGGCGCCCGCGCTCGAGCCCTTGCCGCGGCCAGCGGCGAACGCGCCAGCGCAATCCGCGCGTTACGGGATGCAGCCCAGGCCCTCCATGCCTTCCCAGCCTGACATGTCTTCCCAGCCTGACATGTCTTCCCAGCCTGACATGTCTTCCCAGCCTGACATGTCTTCCCAGCCACAGTCTCCCAGCCTGCCCCCACTTCCCCCTCTTCCCAGACTTCCCAGACTTCCCAGACTGCCCCGCCTTCGTCCGCGCCGTCAGCAGAGGGTGCGCCCCCTGCGTGGCCCTCGTCGCAGGCGTCGCCCTCGGCCGCCTCACAATTTTCCGCCGCGCCGCCGCCCGCGCGGCACGTGCCTGCGCACCACACGCCCGTGCAGTACCCCGCGGGGGTGCAGCACCCACAGGCAGCCGTCCCGCCGCACCTGCCGGGTGCCGCTGCGGCGCCGCAGGTCCGGGCTGCGACCCCGCAGCGGCCGCCACGCGGCTACGGGGACGCCAGAACTGACGTCCATGGGCAGGCCGGGACCGGGTTAAGCGACCGGCCCGCGGACCGGCAGGAAGACCGGCCGGGCGGCCTCGCTTACGGCAAGGTACGGCCTGGCGCACCCGATGATGAGCTCATGGTTCTTTCCGCGCCCGTGCCTGTCGCCGAGCAGGTCACCGCCACGGGGCCCCAGCACGCCGCCTTCACAAACCGGCAGCACACCGCCGCTACAAGCCCGCAGCACGCCGCCGCCACAAGCCCGCAGCACACCGCCGCCACAAACCCGCAGCACACCGCCGTTGTGAAGGGCCGGGTAGAGATCGAAGACGACGTGGTCGAGAAGGTAGCCGGGCTTGCTGCGGTCGAGGTCGACGGCGTGGCCGATCTCGGTGGCAACGCCGCGCGGACGCTCGAAACGGTCCGCGAACCCATGGGCGTCGGACACCGGCGCGGCACTCAGGGCGTGCATGCCACGATCGAAGACCGCCAGGTCGCGATCCACGTTGTGATCGTGATCGAGTACGGCGCCGTCGTGATGGAGGCAGCCAGGGCGGTCAAGGCCAATGTGGCCCGCGCGGTCAGCCACATGCTGGGTCTCCGGGTCATCGAGGTTAACGTGACCGTCGACGACGTCGCGATGCCGCGCGCCACGGCCGGCGCGCGCCTCGCGGATCACGCGGGCGGCGGCCAAATGGACGGGAGCCAAATGGACGGGAGCCAAATGGACGGCGGCAGCACCCGCTGACGAGCGGTGGGGTCGTCAGACCTGGATGCGGTCCGCGACGGCCTGGACGATCTCCTCAATGGCCTCGCCCACCGGGACGCCGTTTCGCTGAGATCCATCGCGGTATCTGAACGACACCGCACCGGCGGCTACGTCAGCGTCACCGGCTAGCAGCATGAATGGCACCTTCTGCCGCTGCGCGTTGCGGATCTTCTTCTGCATCCGGTCATCGCCGTCGTCCACCTCGGCGCGGATACCCCGCTCGCGCAGGGCCGCCGCGACACCTGAAAGGTAAGAAACGTGCGCTTCCGCGATCGGGATCCCCACTACCTGTACGGGCGACAGCCACGGCGGGAGGGCGCCCGCATAGTGTTCGAGGAGAATGCCGAAGAACCGCTCCACTGAGCCGAACAGCGCTCGGTGGATCATGCACGGGCGAGGCCTCGCACCGTCCGCGGCCTGGTACTCAAGCTGGAAACGGGTCGGAAACTGCAGGTCGACCTGGAGGGTGGACAGCTGCCAGCGGCGCCCGATGGCATCGCGCAGGTGCACGTCGATCTTGGGAGCGTAGAACGCGCCCTCTCCCTCGGAAACAACGTAGGGCAGTCCGGAAGCCTCTAGCGCCTGCTTGAGTGCGGCCTCGGCCTCGTCCCACTGTTCCGGCTCGCCGACGAACTTCTCCGGGCGGGTGGAAAGCTCGGCCTCAAAGTCGGTGAGCCCGAAGTCGCGCAGCAGATCGACGACAAACCGCAGCAGCGAGATGAGTTCGCCCGGCATCTGCTCCCAGGTGCAGAAGATGTGCGCGTCATCCTGGGTGAAGCCGCGCAACCTGGTCAGGCCGTGCAGCACACCCGACTTCTCGAACCTGTACACGGTGCCGAACTCGAAAAGCCGCAGCGGCAGTTCCCGGTAGGACCTGCCACGTGAACGGTAGATCAGAATGTGGAACGGGCAGTTCATCGGCTTCGGGTAGTAGTTGGCGCCCTCCATTTCCATGGGCGGGTACATCGCGTCCGCGTACCACCCGAGGTGCCCGGAAACCTCGAACAATGTCGACTTAGCGATGTGCGGAGTATTGACGAACTGGTAGCCGGCCTGCTCGTGCCGCTGCCGCAAGTAGTCCTCCATGACCTTGCGGACCAGGCCGCCCTTGGGATGGAAGACGGCCAGGCCACCGCCGATTTCGGTCGGGAAGGAGAACATGTCGAGCTCGGCGCCAAGGCGGCGGTGGTCACGCCGCTCCGCCTCGGCGAGCAGCCTGAGGTGCTCGGCGAGAGCATCCTTTGACTCCCACGCGGTCCCGTAGATCCGCTGCAGCTGCGGGTTCTTCTCGCTGCCTCGCCAGTACGCTCCGCCGCTGCGCATCAGCTTGAGCGCGGGGATCTGCCGCGTGGTCGGCAGGTGAGGCCCGCGGCACAGATCCTTCCAGCGCAGGTCGCGGGTGACGGCGTCGAGGTTGTCGTAGATCGTCAACTCGCCGCCAGCGGCGCTGTCGACCTCGACAGCGGCCTCCTCGGGTGCGCTGCCGGCACTACCCGCAGAAGCACTGCCCTTGAGCCCGATCAACTCCAGCTTGTACGGCTCACCGGCCAGTTCCTTGCGCGCATCGTCGTCGCTGACCACGCGGCGGGAGAAAAGCTGGCCCTGCTTGATGATCTGCCGCATCCGGCGCTCGATCGCCTCCAGGTCGTCGGGAGTGAACGGCCTGGTCACGTCGAAGTCGTAGTAGAAGCCATTCTCGATTGGCGGCCCGATACCCAGCTTCGCCTCGGGAAACAGTTCCTGTACCGCCTGCGCCAGCACGTGCGCGGCGGAGTGCCGCATGATGGTCCTGCCGTCCGGGCTGCCGATCACGACGGGCTCTACGGTGTCGCCGTCCGCCAGCGGCCAGGCGAGATCGCGCGGCTGACCGTTGACCCTGGCAGCGATCACGGCGGGCGGCGAGGCCACGGTGGTCGTGCCGCCCGTAGGTGCCAGAGGCACCTGGCCTGCGGAGGCCGAGGTGCCGCCGGTGCCGCCGGTGCCGCCCGCGGCGATGGCCTCGCCGGCGGTCGTGCCGGCCGCCACCACGTGCTCGCTTCCGGCGAGGGTGATGCGCAACTGCGGCACGGTAGACACGGATTCTCCCAGGTGGCTAATGATGGATTGATCAGACAAGGCCCGCAGCACCGATGGTAGCGATCCGCGGCAGGTGGCGCGCACGGGTTTCCGCCCAGACCGGCACTGCTGTGCCACGGCCGTGTCACACAGAGTAATCCTTAGCTGTGCCGGAAGACTTCCCTCGCTGAAGGTCGCTGCCCGCGCAGCCGTTAGGGATAGGTATTGGGCTAATACACTCCGTAGGTGAGCGGGGGACAGGTGACGGGCGCGGGCGGACCGCACGCATTGCACGGACCGGCGTACCCGGCCGGCGCCGCCGCGACGCTTGCGGAACTCGAAGCGGACCCGCATCCGCTGCTCGCGCGGCTGCGCGCCCGCGAACCTGTCTCCTGGCTCCAAGCGCTCGGCGGGTGGCTGGTGACCCGCCACGATATCGCGCAGCGGGTAATGCGCGACGCCGCGACGTTCACGGTCGATGACCCGCGCTTCTCCACCGCACAGGTCATCGGCCCGAGCATGCTCTCACTTGACGGCACGGCGCATACCCGGCACCGGGAGCCGTTCGCCCGGTCCTTCCGGCCCGCGGATGTGCGGACGCGCTTCGCCACGTTCGTGACGGCCGAGACGGATCGGCTGATCGCCGCCTTGGCGCCGGCCGGTGCCGCTGAGGTCAGACAGGCGGTCGCGGGACCGCTGTCGGTAGCGGTAGTCGCGGCGGCACTCGGCCTGCAAGACGCCGACGCCGCCGTCATCAGGTCCTGGTATCACTCGTTCGTCGAGGCAATTTCCGAAATCACGGCCGGGCGCGAGGCACGTGAGACGGCCAGTGCGGCGTTCCGCATGGTCGAGACGAGTGTCGAGGAGACCTTGCGGCGCGGACCTGCCTCCTCGCTCCTTGTTGCGGCGGCCGGAGGCGGCGGGCTGACGACGGTGGAGGTGGTGTCGAACGCGGCGGTCCTGATGTTCGGCGGCATCGACACCACCGAAGGGATGATCACCAATGCGGTAGCCCACCTGCTCGGCCACCCTGCCCAGCTGGCGGCGGTGCGCGCGGATCCTGACCTGCTGCCGAACGCGGTCGAGGAGTCGGTGCGGCTTGAGCCAGCCGCCGCGGTGATCGACCGCTACGCGACGAGAGACGCGACGCTCGCTGGTGCGCCGATCAGACGCGGGGACCTGGTCCGGATCTCGATCGCGGGCGCGAACCGGGATCCTGGGGTATTCCCCGAACCGGACCGTTTCGACGTCCGCCGCGAGAACCTCCGCCTGCACCTGTCCTTCGCGCGCGGCCCGCATTTCTGCTTCGGCGCCCACCTTGCCAGGCTGGAGACCCAGACGGCGGTAGCCGGGCTCCTTGACCAACTGCCTGGCCTGCGTCTTGATCCCGCGAAGCCGAGTGCGCCTAGCGGTCTCGTGTTCCGCAAACCGCCTGAGTTGTCCGTCCGCTGGGACTGAGCACGGCCGCGCGGCATAACCACGGCATAATCACGGCGTTGCCGATCGGCATGGCCCGCGGCACGGCAGGGCATCAGGTGCTGTTCGAGTAAACGCGATCCGGCGTCACGAGGACCGCGGTGCGGCGTTCAGCGGCCATAACCGCGTCGTAGGTGTCCCAGTCGTCGTGGCTGCCACCCGCCGAGGTGAAGATCTCCCGCAACAGCAGGCGCAGCCGCCCGGCGTCGACGCCTGGCAGTGAATCGTCTGGGCCGGCCAGTTCGACGGGCCCCTCGACGGCGACCCACTGCCAGCTGGCCCTGACTACGAGGGTCGCGCGCGGACGCGAACGCAGGTTCACGAGCTTTTTCGCGCCGCCCCTGGCGACGAGGCCCGCGACGGAGCGGCCGGTAAGCGGGTGGGCGAGCACCCCCGCGTTCACGACGGACGACTGGATGGTCTCGTCCCTGCGCAGGGTGGAAACCACGCAGAGGCCGTGATCACCCGGGACCAGCGCGGCGAAGTCTCGAAGGTCGGTCATCGCTGAAGGGTAACCCGCCGTCGCGCTCGCCCTCCGCCCGCGCTCGCCCTCGGCAGCGCACCTCGGGCTGGTGTCTGACAAGCGCGGGCGCGGCGATCGCAAGCAGCCCGACCAGAAGGACGCAGGCGACGCCGCCCACCCAGGACGCGGTCATCCCGATGGTGTTTAAGCCGCGCCACATGGGCCACATAACCGGCGCGCCCAGCGTCAAGCGGCGCTGGCGGCCTCCGCACGGGCGGAGGCCAGAAGAAGGGAAACCAGTGATGGCTTTAATCATCGCGGTGTTGCTGATCGCGCTCATCCTTGGCGGGCTGGGCTTCGCTGTGCACATGCTCTGGTGGATCGCCCTGATAGTTCTGGTGATCTGGCTGCTTGGTTTCGCACTCCGCGGGGCCGGCGCGGCGGGCGGCTCCCGCCGACGCTGGTATCGATGGTGACCGCCACTGGTATCGATCGATGATGAATAACGGGCCCGCGGTCCTCAGGCCGCGGGCCCGTTGCTGCGCCAAGGGAATTGCTGCGCGATCCACCAGCTCGCCCCGCCTCAGCGGCGTGTCCCCGGAGCTCAGCCCGCCCTGCCGTGACCCCGGGCACGCGTCGTGCTGGCAGGGATCCGAATTGCTCACCTATGCATACCTATGTATGAGGAACGGACCCCGGGTGTATCAGGAACGGACCCCGCGACTCTTGGACATATAAACGACCTAGATCCACGAGACGACGCCCCAGCAGGGCCAGCGCAGCGGGCACGGTCGTGGGCGAGTCGGCAGGGGAACGGGGATGACGATGACTGACGACAGCGGATAGGCCCGGCGGCGGCGCTCGCCGCTGTGCTGTTAGGGCCGTGGCGTGGCCAGCCCGCGCCGACGACGCCACCAACGACGTTGCCGCCAACGGCGGGTAGTGCCGCAGGTGGCCAGCAAATGCCGGTGTTCGCGGGCGACACGCGGGAGCTAACGGGCCTGCAATTGCCCACGACGGGACCGCAATCAGCCAGCCAGACGGGCTGCACGCGGCGGGCGCTGAACAAGTCGAACGGAGCATGGGTGCCGGATTGGGCGGACGATCCCAGCCAACCCGTGCTGACGACAACCGCGGCCAGCCAGATCGGCGTCGTTGACCTGGCGTGGCTCACCGTCGGCCAGGACCCATCGGCCATCCTGGAAGCCCAGGGAGGCGCGCGGCCGCTGTCGGACGCGCTTGCGTCGGTGGCCCAGGCAAGCCCATGCGCGTGGCGGTTCGTGACGGTGCAAGACGGCGCTAACCAGCAGTTGATGGCGCGGATACTGCTCAACCCAGATGCTCGTCGCGCCAACGTGCTTGCGCTCGCCGACGAAATGGCGTCCCAGCCGGTGGCCGACGGCTTGACCCTGGACTACGAGTTCAGCCTGCCCGAGACGCAGGCGGACCTGTCGGTGTACGCACGGGCGGGAAGGTTGCAGGTCCACGATCCTGCGCACCTCATCCAGGCGCTGACCCACGGCTACGACCAGCTGGTGTGGGACCTCACCGCGGCGATGCACGAGCAACACCGCCTGCTGCGGGTAGCGGTGCTGCCACGCGTCGACAACTCACTCGACAACGCGCTGGCCGGCAACATCAGGCCGTACATCCTTGACTACACGTCTATCGCGGCGATCGCGGATCAAATTGACGTCATGGCCTACGACGTCCACTGGCCCGGCGGCAACCCCGGGCCGATCGCACCGCTGACAGGCGCGTCCGGGGTTCGCAACATGGTGGCGTTCATCAGGGACCAAAATGTTCCTGCCGGCAAACTCGCGGTGGCGGTCCCCGTCTACAGCTACGACTGGATAGTCAACGCGAACGGGCTGCGCCGCAGCGGCAGCGCGCCGGCCACGACGTACACGGCCACCCAGCTCGCCTCAGCCGCGACGCAGTGGCGTAAGGTCGGCGCATCGTCCGGCGAGACCGAATACGAGTACACCGACGGCTCCGGCCGCCACATCGTGTGGGACGCGTCAAGCGGCCTGGCCTACGAGGCCCGGCAGCTCCGCGCATGGTGCGGATGTGCCGTGATGGCCTGGCGGATCTCCAATACGGATCCGGCCGGATCAACTCTGGTGGCGGACGTTGCGGGTAGCTAGTGGTTGTCGCGGGCCGCTGGTCCCCCGCAGCCCGGTGGGTGACACGACGCGGCAGCCGTTAAGGATCTTGATTCCGAACGGCTGCCGCATGGCGCCACGCCCTTGCCTGGCGGCCGTCGGCGCGGCTCCCGTGTCACTTCCGGGCCTCGGCGAGATGCATCTTGATGACGTGTTCGAAATCCGGATCCGGGGTGAGGCCAAGCCGGGTAGCTCGTTCGGCGCGGAATCGAGCGGGCCAGCCCGTCACGATCCCAGCTACCGCCTGGTCGGGAATCCAGTCGATCAGCGCACTCACCTCGGGGCCAGCCACCCGCTCCAACGCGGCGACCATGTCCGCGACGGTCACGGTGAGCGGCGGCAGGTTGACCGCGCTGCGACCGCCCCATGCTTCGTCGGACGATGTGGCGGCACACAGCAGTCCGGCGATGGCGCGGGCCGGCGACGCGAGCGCCACCTCGGTCCGCCCGTCGACAGGGCAGATCGCGCGCTCGCCTGCGAGCGGCTCCCGGATGATGCCCGACAGGAAGCTGGACGCCGCTGCGTTCGGTCGCCCGGGGCGCACGCTGACGGTCATCAGGCGAACGCTCCGTCCGCGCAGGAATCCCTTACGTGTGTAGTCGGCCAGCAGCTGCTCACCGACGACTTTCTGCACGCCGTAGCTGGACTGCGGATTCGGCAGGGTGTGATCGTCCACGACGGCCGGGAGCGGATGCTCGCTTGAGGACCCGAAGACTGCGACGGAACTCGCGAACACCACGACCGGGTTTGTCCCGAGCGCGCGGCATGATGCGAGCAACGACTCGGTGGCGCGAAGGTTCGTGCGCACGCCGAGGTCGAAGTCGGCTTCGCATTCCGCGCTAACCGCCGCCGCAAGATGGAAGATCACGTCGGCCTCGGCGAGCGCGCCCCGCCCGGCGTGGCTGGCATCAAGCAGTTCGCCGAGGTCACCACGGATCGCAGCCACCCGCTCGTCCGCGGCGAGATCCGGAGCAACCGGCGCACGGTCGACGAGCGTCACCCGGGATAGCGGGTGCGCCCCACTGCCCGCCAGTTCGAGCGAGCCCGCGGCCAGCAGGCCCCGGGCGAGCCGTGAGCCCAGAAATCCGGCACCGCCAGTGATCACCACGTTCGCCACGGCGTCTCCCGTCTCTGCCGGGCGGCATGACGTCGAATACAGTGATCTTACGTGTCCGACAGCCCGTGGCTGATTCAACCCGTGGCTGATTCAACCCGTGGCTGATTCAACCCGTGGCTGATTCAACCCGTGGCTGATTCAACCCGTGGCTGATTCAACCCGTGGCTGATTCAACCCGTGGCTTCAAGGGGAAGGGTCAGGTTGGTGCGGGACAGCCTGCCGGCCGCGTCCGAGGTGTTCGCCGAGCTACCTGAAGCCCTCCCGGACGACGATGCCCTCCGGAAGTCGATTCGCGCGACGCGAGTCGCGGACGGCTCGCTCCTTGGTGTCCTCGACGACGACCCGACCGGGTCCCAGGCAGTGCACGACGTCCAGGTCGTAACCGTCCTCGAGGAAAGCGCCTACGAGGCCGCGCTCGGCGGCGCCGCCGGGGCCTGCTTCGTCCTGACTAACACGCGCAGCCTCGACGAACCGGCCGCGGTCGAGCTGAATACGCTCGCCGCTCGCGGCCTGATGGCCGTTGCCGGACGGCGCCGCGCGCCGATCGATCTCATCAGCCGCAGCGACTCGACGCTGCGCGGCCACGTGATAGCGGAGGTGGCGGCGCTGCAGGCAGTCCGCCGGGCGGTGCTCGGCAGCGGCTTCGACGGCGTGCTGCTGGTCCCCGCTTTTCTCGAGGCCGGACGGCTGACTGCTGCCGACATCCACTGGGCTCGCATCGGGCCCGACCTGGTCGCTGTCGGCGAGACCGAGTTCGCGCGGGATCCCACGTTCGGCTACACCGCATCGGACCTGCGGGACTTCGTCACGGAGAAGAGCGGCGGAGCGATCGAACGTGACGACGTCCGCAGCATCAGCCTCGCCGATATCAGGCTCGGCGGGCCCTCCCGGGTCCGCGAGCTACTGGCCGACCTGCAAGACGGGACGTGGGTCGTCGTTAACGCCACCGAATACTCCGACCTGGACACCGTGGCCTGCGGCGTGCTGTCCGCCGAGCGCGCAGGCAAGTCGTTTCTCTTCCGTACCGGACCGTCGTTCGTGCGAGCCCTGAGCGGCCTCGGGCCAAGGGCGCCGCTTCGTGGCAAGGAGCTCTGGCCCTCCGGACGGCGCGGCGAGCACGGCCTGATCGTGGTCGGATCCCACGTCAGCAACACGAACCGGCAGGTTGCCGCGCTTCGCGCGCGTGGTGGCACCACCGACATCGAACTCGACGTTCCCGCCATCGTGAGCGGCGCCGCGGACGTGGCGGCTGCCACAGCGCGGCAGGTCGCCGATGCGCTGCGCCGATCGGACGTCCTGCTTTACACCAGCCGCACCATCGCCCAAGTCAGCGACGGGGCGGACAGCCTCACCATCGCCCGCGCTGTCTCCGCGGCCCTGTCACGCACAGTCCGCCAAGCGCTGGCCGCGGAGCCCGCCTGGGTCATCGCCAAGGGCGGGATCACCTCGCACGACGTCGCGCTGCACGGCCTGGGTATCCGGCGCGCGGAGGTGGCCGGTCAGCTGTTCCCCGGTGTGATCTCGGTGCTGCGCCCAATCGATGCGGCACCCGAGGCGATCGGTGTGCCCTACGTCGTCTTCGCCGGCAACGTCGGCGACGAAGGAACGCTGGAGCAGGTCGTGGCAATCCTCAACGGCGAGCAGGAGGACTCCTGACGCGAGCCGGCTCGCTCGGTGTGCGGCAACTTTGGCTTGCGCGGGCCGGGTGCGGGAGGCCGTCGGCTGCGGCTACCGTAGGCCCGGTGCGCGTAGCGACCTGGAATGTGAACTCGATCAAGCAGCGGGTGCCGCGGCTGCTGCCGTGGCTGGATCAGCGGCAGCCCGATGTCGTCTGCCTGCAGGAGACCAAGCTCGCCGACGATGCCTTCCTCCGGCTGCTCGGTGATGACCTCTCAAGCCGCGGTTATTCGGTCGCTCTCCACGGCGAGGTGCAGTGGAACGGGGTGGCGATCCTGTCCCGTGCTGGGCTGGATGACGTCGTCGCCGGACTCGCCGGCGCGCCTGGCTTCCCTGCTCAGGAGGCGCGTGCGGTGTCCGCGACCTGTGGCGGGATCCGGGTGCACTCGGTGTATGTGCCGAACGGGCGGGAGCCGGGTTCCGAGCACTACCGCTACAAGCTCGCCTGGCTGGCGGCGCTGCAAGCCGTGGTCGCCGCCGGTCCGCAGGCCGCGATCGTGTGCGGGGACATGAACATCGCACCGGCCGACGCAGACGTGTTCGACCCGGATGCCTACGTCGGCCAGACCCACGTCACGCCGCAGGAGCGGGCGGCGCTGGCAAAGCTGCAGGCGCTCGGCTTGCGCGACGTCGTGCGGGACCGCTGGCCGGCCGAGCGCGTGTTCAGCTACTGGGACTACAGGGCCGGAATGTTCCATCGGGATCTAGGGATGAGGATTGACTTGGTCCTGGCGAGTGCCCCGGTAGCCGGCCGGGTGCAGGCGGCATGGGTGGACCGCCACGCCCGCAAGGGCACCGCACCGAGCGACCACGCCCCCGTGATCGTCGACCTGGACGAAGCCCCGGACGGGGACATCGGGCCTGTCGTGCCGCCGCCGTCCGCGCCCGCCCCCAAGGCTGGCTCGGTCAAGCTGCCGCAGTCACGCTAATACGCGCCTGGCGCCCGTGATCGACTCGGGCGCGGTCCGGCGCCGCGGCCGGTCCGTAGCAATGATGGCCTCGACCGACCCCGGGAACGCAATGCGCGCAGTTGTGCCTGCCCTCGCCCTGGCTGTTTCCCTAGCCGCTGGTGCGGCCGGCTGTTCTGCGATGACCACATCCGTGCATGCACGTCGAGGCGAATCGCCCGTCAGTTACTATCTGTCGCTGGGCGACTCCTTATCACAAGGTGTCCAGCCGGACTCATCAGGTGAGAGTGTCACGACCCGGGACGGCTACGCCGATCAGCTCTACGCGACGCTACGCGATCACAACCCGGGCCTGCGCCTCGTCAAGCTCGGCTGCCCAGGCGAAACCACAGCCAACATGATCAACGGCGGCATCTGTCCGTATCCCGCCGGGTCGCAACTGGCGGCCGCGGTCAGATTCCTCGATGCGCACCGGCGCCAGGTAACGCTGATCACCATCGACATCGGCGCTAACGACCCCGATTCGTGCATCACCCGGCCCTCCGCCGCCACGATCACATCCTGTCTCGGCAAGTCCATTCCGGCGGCCACCGCCAACCTCACGAAGATCTTGACCACGCTCCGCCAGGCCGGCCCGAGGGCCCGGATCATCGCGATGAACTACTACCTTCCATCGCTTGCCCAATGGCGCAACGGCCTCGCCGGCCAAGCGGTCGCGTGGCTCAGCGAGCTGGCCGCCGCCGGCTACAACACCCTGCTGACCAACGTTTACAAGGCGTTCGGCGTCCGCGTCGCCGACGTATTCAGCGCCTTCAACACCCCAGACTTCGCCGGCCATGTGATGCTTCCTGGGTTCGGCGAGCTTCCGCGCAACGTCGCCGCGATCTGCCAGTGGACCTGGGAATGCGCGGCGCCGCCCCGCGGGCCAAACGAACACGCCAACCAGGCCGGCTACGCGGTGATCGCCCGCACCTTCCTGCTTGCCAATGCTTGTTGAGTCAAGCCGTCCGAGACGTTGCGGGCCTGCCCGGTGCAGCGGTCCGCGATGGGCCCCGCGGATCACTCAGCCGCGGACCGCTGGCTGAGGCGCTCGCGCTGCGGCACGATCGTGTATTCCGGGTCACGTGCAGAGGTCCGGCCCGCCCGGAAGATCGCGAACCGGGTCGTGGCGGAGGCCGCGAGCAAGGTGGCCCCCGCGATCGCCGTAGCCGCCCGGTGACGCCGTCCGATGAATGCCACGCCGAGGGCGCACGCGGTCGCAACCTCGCTGGCGTGGAACATGAAACCGGACCTGCCTGTCCGGTACGGCTCGGCCGTCATGCCGATCCGCCTGGTCAAGAGCTGTGCGGAGGTAATCTCGGCCGCGGCGCCCAGCAACGCGAGCCTGCGCGCGGGCCCCGCCTGCCCATTCGGCGCGGCCAGCAGGCCCAGGCCGCCTGCCGCGCTCGCGGCGGATCCCGCGAACAGATACGGCATCTCGCGGTAGCCGTTATGCCAGGCCGGGACCGCGGTGTCACAGATCAGCGCCGCCGTGTACGTGGATACGCCGCAACCGAGCGCGGCGGCGGCGGCGGTCGCGGCTGATCCCGCAGCGGGGAGAATCCCCGTCACGGCGGACAGCGCCGCGGCGCCGGCCGCAGGCCCGTAGGCGGCCAGCAGCCATGAGCCCACGCTCATCGGCGAGGTGGGCTTGAAAACTCGCAGCATGTTCACGAATCGTTCCGGACGGCCCAGGTCGGCTATCAGGGCAGCCGCGGACAGGCTGATCGCCGCCGCCGCGCCCAGCTTCGCCCCTCGGGCAAGGTCCGGGCAGCCGCGCACCTGCGCGCCCCCGGCAAGCACGGACGACGCGCCGGCCAGACCGCCGAGGAACAGATAGCCAGGAACCTCCGGGCTTTGCCACACCGGTTCCTTGAGCACCGGGCGGCCGTAGTAGGAGGTGAAATCGGCCTGCGGCACCATCGCCTGCTCGCCGCGCTTCTTCACCAGCGCCCCCTCATGGCCGGCCGCCGAGACACGCCGCGGCACCGCCGGCCGCGAGCATAGCGGCAGCGAGGGCGACATGCCGCCAGATGCGGGGCAGATCCCTTGTGGTGACAACAGGGTCTGGTGGCAGCCCGTACGTCTCAGGCTCGTCGAGCAGGAGGAAGAACGCTCCGGCGCCGCCTACGCCGTCCGCCGGGTCCGCGCCGTAAAGCCGCGCCTGTGGTGTGCCCGCATCGCGCAGCTCACTGACACGAAGCGCCGCGCGCTCGCGCAACTCATCCACGGACCCGAACTGGATGGACTTGGTGGGGCAGGCCTTGGCGCAGGCGGGTTCAAGGCCCGAGCCGAGCCTGTCGTAGCACAATGTGCACTTCCAGGCCCTGCCGTCGTCCCGCCGCTTGTCGATCACGCCGTACGGGCAGGCCGAGACGCAGTAGCCGCATCCGTTGCAGACATCCTCTTGGACAATCACCGTGCCGAACTCGGTGCGGATCAGCGCTCCGGTCGGGCACACGTCCAGGCAGGCCGCCTCTGTGCAGTGCTTGCACACGTCACTCGACATCAGCCAGCGCAGGTCACCAGCGTCGCCGTGACCGGTGGCGCCCGGCTCTGCCGCGGCCGCGGGCTGCTCGATGAACGCCACATGCCGCCAGGTGGACGCGCCGAGCCCTTGGGTGTTGTCGTAGGACATGCCGGTGAGCAGCAGGCCATCCTCGGGAACGGCATTCCACTCCTTGCAGGCCACCTCGCATGCCTTGCAGCCGATGCATACCGACGTGTCGGTGAAAAAGCCCATCCGCGGCGGGTGTTCGGTGTACCCGGCGAGGGATGCGGGATCCTTAACGCCTGCCGGGTGCGCGCCCCGGCCCGCTGGCGGGCCCTTAACCCCGGCCAGTTCTGCTTCCACGTTCACACCTCCGTCCCCGTTTGGTCGGTTATCCCAGCCCGCTGCCGATACCTCAGGACCAGTTCACGCAGCGCAGGACCGCGCGGCCTGCGCCCGGGCCGCACGTCGCACGCGAGGGCTTTGACCTCCTGGATGTGCACGTTCGGGTCGAGCGACAGGTGCGAGAGCTCGTTGGCCGCGTCCCCGGTGGTATATCCCTCGGGCCCCCAGTGCCAGGGCAGCCCGACCTGATGCAGCCGGCGCCCCTGCACCGTCAGCGGCCGCATCCGCTCGGTGACCAGTACCCGGGCCTCGATGGCGTTGCGAGCCGTGACGATCGTCGCCCAGCCGAGGTGCTTGAGCCCTCGCTCCACGGCCAGCTCCGGCGACACTTCGCAGAAGAACTCCGGCTGCAGCTCCGACAGGTAGGGCAGATGGCGCGACATCCCGCCCGCGGTGTGATGCTCGGTGAGCCTGTAGGTAGTGGTCACATAGGGGAACACCTCGGACCCTGGCTCGTCGCCGCTTGGCTGGAACCTGTTCTCCTTGTGCCTGATGAGCTCGCGGACAGGGTTGTGCTGCTGGCCGTAGAGGAGGTTAGGCACCGGCGACTCCTGCGGCTCGTAGTGCACGGGCAGCGGGCCGTCGACCAGCCCGGCCGGTGCGAACAGCCATGCCTTGCCGTCGGCCTGCATGATGAACGGGTCGACGCCGGAGATCGCATCCACGCCGGTGGCGCCCTCGGGCGGACGGTAGGACGGTGGCCGGTCGCCGACGAAGTCCGGCACGTCATGCCCGGCCCATTTACCGTTCTCCTCGTCCCACCAGACAAGTTCCTTGCGCTTGCTCCACGGCCTGCCCGCTGGATCAGCCGACGCACGGTTGTAGAGCACCCGCCTGTTGGCAGGCCATGCCCAGCCCCATTCTGGCGCCACCCAGCTCTGCTGGTTGCCTGGCTTGCGCCGCGCGGCCTGGTTGACTCCGTCGGCGCGGACGCCGCAGTAGATCCAGCAGCCGCATGACGTCGATCCGTCGTCGGCCAGCTGGGTGTATGAGGACAGCGGCCTGCCACCGGAATCCCAGCCGTTCACCTCGGCGAGCACCGCGTCGGCATCGGGCTCTGCCAGCGGCCCCTTGGTCGGGTAGTCCCAGGTGAGGTCGAGGACCGGCCGGTCGATCTCGTCTGCCGAACCGGCGAGCTTGGCCCGGATCCTGCGCCCGAGATGGTAGGTGAACCACAGGTCGCTGCGGGCGTCACCAGCAGGCTCGACGGCCTCGTGGTGCCACTGCAGCATGCGCTGCGTGTTGGTGAAGCTGCCGGCCTTTTCCGTGTGCGCGGCGGCGGGCAGGAAGAACACCTCGGTGCCGATGTCCTCCGTGCGCATCTCGCCGGTCTCGATTTCCGGGCCGCGCTTCCACCAGGTGGCGCTCTCGATCAGGACCATGTCGCGCACGACGAGCCAGTCCAGGTTCGCCATGCCGAGCCGCTGCATCCTTGCGTTGGCGGAACCGACCGCCGGATTCTGGCCGAAGAGGAAGTAGCCCTTGCAGATGCCTTCCAGCTGTGCCAGAACGGTCTCGTAGGTGCTGTGGCTTCCTGTCAGCCGCGGCAGGTAGTCGTAGCAAAAGTCACGCTCGGCCGTCGCGCGTTCGCCCCACCACGCTTTGAGCAGGCTGACCATGTACGTCTTGGTGTTGGCCCAGAATCCTTTGTCCGTGGACTCCTCTTGGGCGTAGGTTCCGAGGTCCTCGTTCCCCTGCACGCGGGGCATCGGCAGGTAACCGGGCAGCAGGTCGAACAGCGTGGGAATGTCGGTCGAGCCCTGGATGGATGCGTGCCCGCGCAGGGCGAGGATGCCGCCACCCGGCCGGCCCATGTTGCCGAGCAGCGCCTGCAGGATCGCCGCGGTGCGGATGTACTGGACGCCGACGGTGTGCTGGGTCCAGCCGACGCTATAGACGAACGCCGTCGTGCGGTCGCGGCCCGAGTTGGCGGTGACAAGCTCGCACACCTTGGCGAACAGGTCCTGCGGCACCCCGCAGACCTGCTCGACGATGTCAGGTGTGTAGCGGGCGAAGTGACGCTTGAGTACCTGGAACACGCAGCGTGGATGCTGCAGCGTCTCGTCGGTGTCCGGCGCCGGATGAGCCGACGCGCCGCCCGAGCCGTGCGCCTCGCCGCGCGCTGCCCGGCGGACCTGGCGCAGCCCGCCGCCATCGGCGTCCGCCACCCTGCCTCGCATGCCGCTCGCGGGCGCAACCTGTTGTCCCTGGTAGCGCCAGGCGCGGAAGTCGTAGGCGCGCTGCTTGCTGTCGAAGCCGGAGAAGAGCCCGTCGAGGTCCTCGGTGTCGGCGAAGTCCTCGGTCAGGATCGCCGGCGCGTTCGTGTAGGAGACCACATAGTCACGGAAGTACTTCTCGCTCTGGAGGACATAGTTGATCAGCCCGCCGACGAACGTGATGTCACTGCCCGCCCGCAACGGCACATATTCGTCCGCGACCGCGCTCGTCCTGGTGAACCGTGGATCAACGTGGATCAGCTTGGCACCGCGGGCCTTGGCCTCCATCACCCACTGGAACCCGACCGGATGGCACTCGGCCATGTTGGAGCCCTCGATCAGGATGCAGTCAGAGTTCTGCAGGTCCTGCTGGAACGTCGTTGCTCCGCCACGACCGAAACTGGTCCCCAGACCGGGGACTGTGGAGGAGTGTCAAATCCGCGCCTGATTCTCTATCTGGATCGCGCCGAGCGCGGTGAAGAGCTTCTTGATCAGGTAATTCTCTTCGTTGTCCAGGGTCGCCCCGCCCAGGCTGGCGAAACCGAGGGTCCTGCGGACGCGCGAGCCTTCGTGCTCCCATTGCCAGCCGGCCCGCCGCGCAGTGATCACCCTGTCGGCGATCATGTCCATCGCCGTGTCGAGGTCCAGGTGCTCCCACTCGGTGCCGAACGGCCGCCGGTAGAGGACCTGATATTGACGTGCCGCGCCGGTCGTGAGCTGCAGGCTCGCCGATCCCTTCGGGCACAGCCTGCCCCGGCTGACCGGCGAGTCCGGGTCTCCCTCGATCTGCGTGACCTGGCCGTCGCGCACGTAGACGTCCTGGCCGCAGCCCACCGCGCAGTACGGGCAGACCGACTTCACGACCTTGTCGGCCGCCGCGACCCGCGGCTTGAGCTTGCTCGTGCGCTGGCTCTTGGCGGCAGCGCCGCGCCCAGTTTTGTCCGTCCCGGTGAGCTGGCGGTAGACCGGCCACGACCCGATCCAGTCAAGGGCGCCCAAGTTAGCCCTCCTTCGCGCCTGACCTCCGCCGACAAGCAAATCTTAAACGCCTACCGCGAGCAAATCACCAGCGGTCTGCGGGGGCGTTTCCATGATCGTGGTACCTCACCCGCGCATATGACGGTTTGGGTTAGGTAACACGATCAAGGAAGTCATGCTGCGCGGCGGCGGACCAGCCAGACGGTCGCGGCAAATGAGGAGGAACAGCGCCGTGATCAAGGCGAGCGCGGCCCACGCGTGTCGGCGGCGGACAGGTTCTTGTACAGCGGCGCATCCTGCGCCACGAAGGCGATGCCGTCAAGCGCGGGTGGCGACGCGGCCCGCTCGCCGCCCAGCACGGTGACACTGCCCGACGTCGGCGCGGTCAGGCCGACCGATACGTGCAGCAGGGTGGTCTTGCCCGCGCCGTTCGGCGCCCGGCCAGGGCAACGACGTGCCCGGCAGGGATGGCCAGCGTGCAATTCCGCGACGCCCAGGTACGGCGGTAGCGCCTGCCGAGCCTGCCGCTCTCGCAAGGCACTTGTGCTCGAGCTCGCGGCAGGCCTTCAGCACCGTGTCGAGCTTGTCAAGCGGGCAGGCGGAACTCCGCATAGACCGCACGATGATCACTGCCAGGCAAAGGATGCACCGAGGTCGCGAGCACGGCGCACCGTGCATCCACGAGGACATGATCGATAGTAAGGATCGCGGGCCTCCCCCATGGTCCCCACGTAGGCACCAGCCCGTGACCGGTCCGGCAAGCGGCGTCGGCGTGGCCAAGCCGCAGCAACCGGCGGAACTGCGCGTGATCAACCGTGGCGTTGAAGTCCCCGGCTAGTACCCTCGGTGGATCGCCAGCCGGTGGCAGGACCGCTAGCTCCGCCCGCCACGTGGCCACCCGCCGCCGCGACGAAAGCAGGCGGGCCGGCGCTGATGGGGCTGGCGGCGACGGATGGACGCAGACGAGCTCCACGCACTGCCCGCCCGGCAGTTCCAGCCGGGCCGCGGGCTGGGCAACGGATATAACTGTCAAGCGCAGTCCGCCGCTCAGCCGCAGCCTCGCGTAGATGCCAGAACCAGACGAGCTCTCGCCCACCGTGTCGGCCACCTCGTGCGGCAGCAGGTCGTTCAGCCCGGCCTGCTTGAGCCGGGTAACCGCGGCGTCGGTGAGTTCCTGCAGGAAGAGGACATCGACGCCCTTCCGCCGCACGAGGCCGACGATCGTCTCCGCTGATGCCCTCCCGGCCAGCAGGTTCGCTGTGAGAACGCGCAGCACCGGCCCGCGAACTCGCGGCTGCGGCCGCTTGATCGCCCGCGGAAGCACTACCGCGGTCAGCGTCACTCCGGCAAGCGCAGTAGCCGCGGCCACGCCTTTGCGCCGCAACGGCAGCGAACCGAGCAGCGCGGCCGCCGCGACATGTGGTGTGAAAGAAAGCAACGGCACCGCGGGAGCTTCGAGGCGGCGGAACCGATCGGCGCCCGCCAGCCGTACGACCGCCCACCCAGCCAGCCCGCCAGCAGCAGCCCTGGAAATCTGCCTCATGCCTCCCCGTTCAACGTCTCGCCCATGCCAGACACTACGGCCGGGGCGACGCTGCTGGCACATCAGCAGGCGGCGGCCAGGCTGAGCCACGGAAGATGCCGGCTGAGCCACGAAAGATCCCGGCTGAGCCACGGAAGATGATGGTCGGCGTACGGGAGGATGGCAGCGTGCGGGCGGATGACCGGCGTGGGGGAGGCTGGCCCGCATGCGGGAGGATGGCCCCGCGTGCCAGGCGGCTGGCCCGCGTGCGGGAGGCTGTCCCGCGTGCGGGAGGCTGGCCCGCGTGCGGGAGGCTGGCCCGCGTGCGGGAGGCTGGCCCGCGTGCGGGAGGCTGGCCCGCGTGCGGGAGGCTGGCCCGCGTGCGGGAGGCTGGCCCGCGTGCGGGAGGCTGGCCCGCGTGCGGGAGGCTGGCCCGCGTGCGGGAGGCTGGCCCGCGTGCGGGAGGCTGGCCCGCATGCGGGAGGATGGCCCGCATGCGGGAGTCTGTGCGGAGCCTGGCCTCGCTCGCGCACGAGATCCTGGCGGCTCCTAGCTCGCGGGCTGTCCGCCTGGTCGCCGTCGACGGGCCGGCCGGTGCGGGTAAGTCAACGGTGGCCCGCGCGCTCGCTGCGGCATGCGGCGGCATGCCGCTGATCAGGGTGGACGATTTCTTGTACTGGCGAGACATCGAAGGCTGGTGGCCCCGGCTGGAACAGGAGGCGCTGCGTCCCCTGCTGGGCGGCTCCCCCGCCCGGTTTCGCGTCCGCGACTGGGCTAATGATCCCCTGGGTCACGGCCTGAACGGCTGGGCCGAGGTCCCTACCGCGCACGTGATAGTCCTCGAGGGCGTGACCTCATCCCGCCAGGCCATCGCCAGTGACCTCACCATGTCCTTGTGGATAGAAACGCCACCCGGCGAGCGGCTGCGCCGCGGGATTGCCAGGGACGGCGAGCAGCGACGATCACTCTGGCTGGAGTGGATGGCGCTTGAAGACGAGTTCTTTGGCCGCGACGGCGCGGCGGCGCGAGCCGACTACATCGTCTCCGGGCAGCCTTCCCAGGCACACGACCGGGCCACCGAGGTCGTCATCCTCGACGGGCTGCGTCACAGATAGCCAGGGAACACTGCGAGTAGCCAGGGAACACTGCGAGGCGCAGTCGCGTGTTGGTTATGCGGGCATCCTCATCAGCGCTACCAGCACGGTGCCGGCGTAGGCTGCGATGTGGAGGAGGCCGCATGGGATTCGAACACATCCTGGTCGAGCGGTCGGGCGAGTTCGCCACCGTCACGATGAACAGGCCGCAGCGGCGCAACGCCCTGTCCCTGCAGCACATGCGTGAGTTGATCACAGCGTTCGGTGACATCGGGGACAGCGACGCCCTGGGCATTGTCCTGGCCGGCAGCGGCCCGGTGTTCAGCGCAGGTCACGATTTCGCCGATGTCGCCGAGGCCGGCCTGTCGGCGGTTCGCTCATTGCTTGGCACCTGCGCCGACCTGATGACACTCATCCAGCAGGTGCCGCAGCCGGTGGTGGCACGAGTGCATGGGCTTGCCACGGCGGCCGGCTGCCAGCTGGTCGCGACCGCCGACCTCGCCGTGGCAAGTGAGGACGCGGGATTCGCCGCCCCCGGCGGCAAGGGCGGCTGGTTCTGTCACACACCGATGGTGGCGATCGCCAGGAACGTCGGCAGGAAACGGGCAACGGAGATGGCCCTGTCGGGCGATGTGATCGACGCGCAAACCGCGCTCGACTGGGGGCTGGTCAACCGGGTGGCGCCCGCCGGGCAACTCGACTCCGCCGTGCAGGACCTCCTCGAGCGCGTCACGCGAGGCTCCGCGGAGGGCAAAGGCATCGGCAAACAGGCGCTTTACGCCCAGATAGACCTCGACCAGCCGAAGGCGTACGCCTATGCGATCGAAGTGATGGCAGCGACAAGTCAGCTACCTGACGCGCGTGAGGGGATGCGTGCCTTCCTCGACAAGCGCAAGCCGCAGTGGCGCCACGGGCGCCCCTAAACAGCCACGACAGCCACGACCGCGGCCCATCGGTGGGGTGCGAGCGATTCCGCCACAGCCGGCAGGCCCCAAAAGTCTTGGCCCCGCGATGGCATGTTGTACGGGTAGCGGTGGGAATGTAGTGGAAAGGGAGGCGCTGTGTCGCGAGTACAGTTTGCCGGACGTTTGACACTTCGGAACGCGTCATCGCTGTTGACCGCAGGAGCGGCCAGGTTATGGGGTGTCCCACGGCGGCCATGAGCCGCTGCGGGCCGGGGCACGCATGCTGACCGGCGAAACTCGATTGGGCCAGCCAGGCAACTGCTACCCGCCGGCGGTCCTGAGCGGCCTTGCGGGCGAGCGAGTGATCACATGCGACTTCTGCTGATCGGCGCTCCAGGCTCTGGCAAGGGAACACAGGCTGAGCGGCTCACCGCGCGCTTCGGCATCGCGCACATCTCCAGCGGCGACCTGCTGCGCCAGCATGTCAGGGACCAGACGTCGCTCGGGCAGAGGGTTAAGTCGTATGTCAGCGACGGTGACTTGGTGCCCGACAGCCTCGTCATGGATATTCTTCGCAAACCCGTCGTCGCCGCCGCGAGCGGTTATGTTCTCGATGGGTTCCCGCGCACGGTCGAACAGGCGAAGGCCGCCTACGCCGTTGTCCAGCCGCTCGGGGCGGAGGTGCAGGCCGCGATTCACCTTGACGTCCCACGCGAGGAGCTAGTGCGCCGGCTACTAACCCGCGGCCGGGGCTCGGAC
Source organism: uncultured Actinomycetota bacterium (assembly GCA_963826515.1). Taxonomy (GTDB): domain Bacteria; phylum Actinomycetota; class Actinomycetes; order Streptosporangiales; family Streptosporangiaceae; genus DATFVJ01. The sequence goes on along the minus strand of CAWGXI010000012.1, from coordinate 509,011 downwards.
GACACCCAAACTGTGATCGAGCACCGTCTGCGGGTGTACATGGAAAAGACGGTGCCCTTGCTCGAGTACTACGCAGGCCGAGAATGGATGTTCACCGTCGATGGTGCCCAGTCCGCGGATACCGTCCACGGGGACATCGTGAGGCGTATCCAGCGGCTCGCCGCACTGCGCTCGTGGACCTGACCCCGTGGACCTGACCCCTGGCGAGTTCTGCGGCCTGCCCGGCGGCCACCGGCCGCACGATGTATTACGGGCGCTCGCCGAGCCCTCGTACCCGGCGTCTCGTCGAACAACAGCAGCATTGCCACATTGGCACCGACGAACACCAGGATCGTCAGCAGATCGGCCTCGACGCGCAGCGGCCTGACCGAAATGCAGGCATCGGCGACGACGCGCGGGGCTGCCGCGACGACTGCGATCAAGACGTATAAGGCGACGGCCGCGATTTAGGCTGCCTGGCCGGCTCTGGTGGGCAACGGACCGCGGACAAGCACCAGGACGATCGCGCCACCGCCAGCGACGACCGCGAACGAGACCCGCCACAGCGTCATGCTTGCCGAATCGACCAGCGCCAGCAGGCTCATCAGCCCGGGCAACGAGAAATGAAGCGCGACCCCGTAGGCGCGCCGCCGGTGCACCGCCACCCCGCGCCAGTCCGCATGGCGGGTCTGGACAACGACGAGCCAGAGCCCCAGCAACGTGAAGCACACGGTCCCGAATGCCATATAGAGGCCCATATAGAAGTCCGTGAGCATGCCTGATAGAAGTCCGTGAGCATGCCTGCTCCTCCCGCCTGTGTCCACGCTGATGATCTCGGTCGATGACACTCATTCCGCCATGGGGATGAGTTCAGGTCGCTTTGGCCTGTCCACCTGAGGGTGCCGGACACTGGTCAGCCGTGGGTGATCCAGGTTCCAGATATCTGGGAAGTGCAACTGATTCGTTGACCGGCGCTCGCCACTCCCCGCATTCTCGTCACATGAGCCAGGCCGTCATGGATCGATGTACAGCTCACGGAGGGTGTCGCGATGTCCAACCGTAGTGAGCTGGCCGACCGCCCGCTCCGTCCCCCGACGCCGCCGCGCAGCCGTAAGCGCCGGGCTGTGGCAGGCGGCATCGCTGGGCTGTGGATAATCCTGCTTGCCTGCACTCGGTCCATCATTGGCGGAACGGCGCTAGTAGTGCTAGTCGCGGCGCTCGTCATAGGGAGCGTTCTCGCCCTGCGGTACATGGGTATTGACCGTGATCATCCATGGGTTCAGCGTGCGGCCACCCGGCCGTGGCGGGACGGACGCGAGGTGCTGCAATTGGCTCTGCGGCACCTGCCTGAGGTGTTTGTTATCACCCCGAGCGGTTCGCTGCTGGCGCCGAACGTTGTGGAGCTTCGGATGAATCCCGCCGACGTGGCGTCGCTGACCGAGATGATGGAGCTGGAAGTGATCAACTCCAGCGCGAGCGAGCTGTACGAAACCACCGTGGCCGCGCACGCCGCCAGCCTGGCCAGCGCCGGTCCCGTCGAGGCGAACATCGTCGCCGACCCCGCGGTGCCCGTCGGCAGGTACCGCCTCAAGCAGGGCAGGCGAGCGGGCTCGGCGTATACGGATGGCGATGCGGCTGGAAATGCCGCGCCGCCTCGCCGCGCCGAGGGCGCCCATGTTGGCCAGTCAGCGGCACCGACCCTCGTCAGGGACGTCCTGACCGTCCAGGCGCCCAGTTGGACACCGCTACTACGGCTGCGGACGAAGGATTCCATTGCGGAGACCCGCGTTTCCGGGGCCCGCGCGGGTCGGGGCATCGAAGTGGAGCTGCCACTGCCGGACGAGCCCACCGTGTCGAGGGTGCATGCCCAGTTCACCTTCACAGAAGGTGAGTGGCGGATCACCAGTCTGGGACGCAACGGCGTGCTAGTGAACGAGACGCGCGTCGTTGATGAGCAGGCTTTGCACGACGGCGATTTGATCAGGTGGGGACCGCATCCCGATGCGCTTGTGTCAAGGGTGGAAGTCGGCTGATGGTTCTGACGGCCAGCTGGTGGTTCTGACGATCGGCCGAGGCATGCGATCCGCAGCGGCCGTGAACTACGCTGGCGGCTGTCTTGGCCATCAGGGCCTCGAGCGGGTGGTGGGGAATTGGCGACGGCGCGACTCGTAATCTGGTCCCCCAAACTAGGCGAAGGGCTGGACTGCCCGATCGATGAGATCACCTGGCTGGACCGGCGCCTGCTCAGTGCGGGCGACGATCCGGCGCTGCATCGGTCACCGCGCTGCGCCGGCGTTCGCTACGTAGACCGCGGGTGGGAGCTGTTCAGCCACGACACCAGCCACGAGGTGTACGTGGCGCCAGTCGTCCACGAGGCCTGTGTTGATTACGAGAAGGCGCGGACCACCGCTGTGCACGTGCTGCCGGTGGCACGAGGCGGGTTCCAACCGCACCCCTTGCGATTCGACAATGGCCCGTGGCTCGTCAGTGTGGGGAAATGGGTCTTGATGCTGGATGTCGATGGCCCTGATCATCGGAGCGGCAGCCCGGCCACGGCCGGTAACGGGATTGCCACCCAGGAGCACCATAGCCGTGCAAACCAGCCTCGCGCGCGCGGCCACCGGGCCCGGCCCCTGCCCGACGCGGTACCGAGGGTCCGCAGCTACTTCGAACGCAAAACGCTGGCCCGGCTGGCTATCGCGTACTACTACCAGGAGTTCATCCTTGGCGCGGTCGGCCCGCAGACTGTGCCGATGATCGAGGTTGCCGCCGCATTGGACCTGACCGGTGACGCGGCGGTTTCTGAGTACAAGAAGGAACTCCAGCGCCTCACCTGGAACGAGCAGGGACACCAGCGCGAGCTTGCCGAATTTCTGATTGCCAGCGGCCTGATCAGCAAGGCTGACGTTCAACTTGCCAGCAAGATAGCTGCCGATAACGAGCGCAGCGGCAAAACTAAGGCGGCGCGGGCGCGGCTGCGGTACCGGCAGAAGAGGCCCTCGTGCCTGAGGGCGGCGCGGACCGGACCGTTGGCCTAGGAGGGCATCTTAAGGCTAAAGGATCTTCAATCCGGGTGCTGCCCGGTCGTCATGAAGCGATCGGGCCGGTACGTGTGCCGCTCGAAAATACGATACGACCCCGTGACCTGCGGATTCTCGGGGATCAGGCGGCGTGGGTGTATTCGTTGATCAGGCCGCTCAGGACGGGTCTTCGGCGGATCTGCTGTCTATCGACGTCGGTCACCATCGCGCAGGGAGCGTCACGTTCGTCAGCAGGGATGCGTTGCGCTATGCCCTGGTGGGGCCTGGCGGTGTTGTAGTGGTGTTGATATTCCGTGAGGACGGCTCGCAGGTGCGCTTCGCTGAGGATCAGCGTTCGGTCGAGGACTTCGCGGCGCAGCGTGCCGACGAGGCGCTCGCAGATCGCGTTCATCCTGGGTGCCTGGACGGCGGCGACCAGGATTCTGGTGCCGGTGGCCTGGAAGACTGCGTCGAACGAGGCGGTGAAGTTCGAGCCGCGGTCGCGGATCAGGAACCTGATGTCCGCGAACCGCTGGTCGAGGCTGAGGGCGAGGTTGCGTGCCTGTTGCACGGTCCACGCGCCGGTCGGGTTGATGGTGACGCCGCCGAGGTGCATCCGGCGGGTGCCGTGCTCGATGAACACCAGGACATACAGTCTCTTCAGCATCACAGCGTCAACGTGCAGGAAATCGACCGCTAGGATCCCGGCTGCCTGGATGCGCAGGAACTGCCGCCAGGTCGGGCCCGCGCGGCGGGGCGCCGGATCGATGCCCGCGGCGTGCAGGATCTCCCAGACGGTAGAGGGCGCCACGGCGATGCCAAGCTTGAGCAACTCGCCCTGGATCCGGCGGTGGCCCCACAGCGGATTCAGCACGGAGCTCAGCCTCCTTTCTATTACGGAGGTCGTCGATATCACCTGATGAGAAACCTTTTCTCCAGCACCAAACTTAAGCACGGCCTCAAACGGACCAAAGCGTCTCGGTGACAGCAGACAGCACGCCACCACAAGCCTGCCGAGATCCACGAACGCAGTCAGCCAATGCGCCGCAAATCGCCAAGCCGCGCCCAGCCCCAGCCGACCGGCAGACCCGCAGGGCCCAGTTTCGTCCCCCCGGGTGAGCCGCGAAGTGGCGCATGTATTCCTTAAGTGTCAAAGGAGGCTAACGGCCCCGGAGGCGGTAGCCCGTCTATGTCTGTGCCTGCACAGCTTGCTCAGTGTAAGATCGGCCGGTCCACGTCTGGTCCGCTGGGCTCAGCCGACCCCCTCGACGCGAACTACCGGCGCCCACGGACGAGGACTACCGGGACCCCGTCACGATGAACGAAGACGCCCAGCGGCTCCGCGCCTGGCACATCCGCCCAGCTCATGGCCGCCGTCCGCAACACCGCCGTCGCAGCGCTCGCGAGTCACCTAAAAGCAAGGCCATTGGCGCTACCGACGAGACACCGACGTCGGCCTGGGGCTGCATCAAAAATCCTAAGCGGTCTTGAACCGTTTGCCATGGGGCGGTCGTAGATCTATCAGCTTAACCACAAACAACAGATCCTTGATCGACCTTCAGGAGTTCGTCATCATCACTTGTTCTTGGCCTCATCGCTTGAAAACCGATCGCATGTCGCGACACGACCGTAGCGGCCGCCGCTGGCACGCTCACTACCGCGGCTCCCTTCCTGAGAGCCACACAGACCACCACTTGCGAGGGAGGAGGTGAGCGCAGTGGAATCCGGTGCTTTCACGTTGCAATCAATGTCAGCCCGCCTCTTTGCGGTGGTGCAATCTGATGGCCTGGCTGTGTTTATCAACTCTGCAGCCATTTTGGTGTCCTGCGCAATGGCGTTGCTTGCCACCGCATTGGGCACGGCAGGATACATGCGACTAATAGCGAAGGGCTATTCCTCCACGATTGCCGTCCTGTCAGGATTTGTGTCTGTGATCTCCGGATTCGCCTTGCCCTTCGTTGTGTGGGCGCTTGTGCTTTGGGGTGATCCGTCACAGTCAGGGGACGTTTCCGCAGGCCTTATCTTGCTTATCTTCCTGAACGGGGCGTTGTGCGGTCTGCTGTTCGCACTGATCTACTGGGGTCTGGCGCGCCAATTGTCCGGGGACGCGCGCCGGACCGGCGGACTGCGGCCGCGGCATCACAACTACGGTCGGTGGGCAAAATTTGTTCTAGTCGCCCTGGCCGTGCTCGCGCTCGCCGTAGGACTGATCTGGTGGTGGCTGGATGGTTGGAGCCTTGGTTGGAGCGGAGTGAAGGAGTACAGTCAAGTGCTGCACCTCATCGGTGCTGGAGGCTTTGTTCTCGGGCTGCTGTTGTACTACGAACGGCGTTACCGTGCTCAATCCTCCGGGGACGACTTGACTGCGGCCGACGCGTATGTGCTGTACCTGCGGCCATTCGCCCTGGACTGCGCTATGACCTTCCGGTTGACGGGCGATGAGAGGGATGTGCCCGATGGAACCCGTAGCTGGGCGTCTTACCGCCGCTGGGTCACATTGGAGCAATTCCTCGCCGATGAGGTCGAGCGCCAAGTGGGCCGTTTCGTAGCTCTTGGCAATCCTGAGGACGCGCTTCCCCCGGGCGGCGCGCTTCGGGTGTATATCCCGGATGGGGATTGGCGTGCGGAGTTCAGGCGACTGGCGGTCAGCGCCCGGGCAATCCTGATGCAACCTGGTGACTCCTCCTCACTCAGTTGGGAACTAGCTACGATCCGGGCAGAGGGCATTCAACAACGCCTATTCGTGGTGTCGGCGCCGAAACGCAGATCCTCCATCTGGTCACGGTCGTGGTGGGTGCTGGTCTTTCGTCTGGCCGACTACCGGCATCCCCGATGGGCTGACTTCGCGACCCGTCTTCGCGAAGCAGGGTTCGACCCCGGACCGGAGGACCCTGGCCTGGGCTCGGTCGTCTCCTTCGATGCGCAAGCCCGCCGAGTCGACATCGCGTATGGCCTGAACAATCCGGAGAGGATCGTCCAATGTGTGGCAGGGAGGCTCAAGGATGTGCTGGAGCCCCAGGCGGGGAACACAATGGACTCGACCGCTTGTCTAGATGAGCATCCGGCACGGCCGGACGACAACCGATGCATATCCGAGCACCCACCAGACGCGCCGACCGACCTGCACACCTGGGCACAGCCATCCGGGCCGGCCAACCCCCAGGGCGGGCGAGAATTCGATGTGTCGGTGCCGACCACCGGTGCTCCCGTGGTGGACAGCTCCGCCCGGCGTGATCCTGTCGGGATCCATATCGCGAACAACCAGCGGTTCTGCGTGTTGCCGGCCGGGCGGCGGCACAACCTGGCCTCGGCGGTGCTGGCCCGGGTGCTGCGGCGGCTGCCAGCCGATTACCTGGCGGCCTACGGGCACCGGGTGCTGGCGGTGGAGACATTCACCGACCCGGCCCGCCACACCGGCGCCTGCTACGCGGCCGCGAACTTCCGGCAGGTCGGCGGCACCCTCGGCTACAGCCGCAGCGCAGGGACCTACCGCCATCACGGCAGCCCTAAGCGGGTGTGGATCCGGCCGCTGCATCGCAGCGCGTTCCCGGTCTTGTCCGCCCCGTTTGACCATCCCCTGCTCACGCGCGAGGAGCCCCGCGTGATCGACCTGAACGCGCTGCCGCTGGCCGGGGACCGCGCCAGCCTGCTGGAGGTGCTCGGCGGCCTGACCGACCCCCGCGCCAGGCGCGGCATCCGGCACAAGGTCGCCGCGACGCTGACGATGGTGACCGCGGCGGGGCTGTCCGGCTACGGCCGCAGCTTCCGCTCCGCCGCCGGCTTCATCGCCGACCTGCCCCAGGAGGCGCTGGCCCGCCTCGGCGCCCGCTACCACCCGGCCAAGCGCCGCTACATCGCGCCGGAGGAGTCCACGATCCGCCGCCACGTCAAGATGATCGACGCTGACGAGGCCGACCGGCTCGCCGGGGCCTGGCTGCTGGCCCAGGTGACCGCCGGGCGGATCGCGGCCGGGGACGCGGCCGGGCTGATGGTGGCCCTGGACGGCAAGGTCCTCAAGGGCGCCTGGGAAGAGCTACGCGACTGCAAGGTGAAGCTGTTCTCCGCCCTGGTCCACGGCGAGGGCGTCATCATCGGCCAGCGCAAGGTCCCCCAGGACACCACGGAGGTCACCCAGATCCTGCCGCTGCCCGGTGACATCGCAGCCGCCCGCCAGGCCGCCGGCGCGGGCGGCGGCGACCAGGGCGACCTGGACGGGACCACCATCACCGCCGACGCGCTCCACGTCCACCGCGACAACATCCAGCAGGTCACCGACCGGGGCGGCGACTACATCCTGACCGTCAAAGGCAACATGCCATCCCTAGAACGCGACATCGCCGCCCTGTTCCCTGCCAGCCCCGCCGACAGCGGGGCTTTCCCCCCCTCACCACATCACCATTGACCGCGGCCACGGCCGCAACGAGATCCGCTTCATCTGGTGCTCATCCGATGTCGCCAGCCTGGACTTCCCCGGCGTCTACCAGGCCTTCCGCATCCACCGCCAGATCTACGACCTGAACTGGAACCCGCTGCGCAAGCCAGAGACCGTGCACGGGATCACCAGCCGCACCGCCTGGCAGGCCAACCCCGCCGACATCCTGGCCGGCAACCGCGGCCACTGGGAAGTGGAAAACCGCGAGCACTACGTCCGCGACCGGACGTTCGACGAGGACCGGTCCCAAGTCAGAACCGGCGCATCGCCCCAGTTCCTGGCCACCGCCCGCAACATCGTCATGAGCCTGCTCCGGCTCGCCGGATGCGAGAACATCGCCCGCGGCACCGAGTACCTGTCCCGGCGCCTGGATCACGTCCTGGCGCTCCTGGGCGTCTTACCGGAATCGATCAGAAAGGAGGTGATGCCTATGCCGCGACTTTGCCGATGACCCTGGGCCAACCCCGGAACGCCGGTCACGGCACCACCACCTCCAAGCGGCCATGCCGCACAACAGCACGCCCCCACACTCACGATACTTCCGAACGCTTCTTCCCAGAAGAGTTTAGGCGAGCAAGATGGCAATAAACCCACTAAGGTAGCAGAATGCAAAGAGGGCTGGGATCCACTGCTCTAGGTGGGTGACAGGCCAATACCGGGAAGGATCCTGGCCCTCGCCGAGTGCTTTCCACTCCGCCCGCCAGTATGGTGAAGCAGGTAGGCGCTCTTCCAGGGCGCCAATGACGACGTATTTGGCCGAATTGAGTTGCCTATACGAGCGGACAAGCCAGAACCATGCCAAACATTGCCCGATCAGCACTAGCACGGGGAAAATTAGCAGCCACGAGGCTGCGTGTGGCCGAGTCGTCCAGAAGACACCAATAATAGTGAATACCGCAGAGTTCAGCGTCAGGAAGAATGTATTGGTGAGCCCCCGGCGAGCACTGACGCGATCGGCCATCTCAACGTAGATTTTGTATTGTTCAAGGATGGCATTTGAATATGCTCCCGGATGGCCGCCCCAATGCGCTGGGTCAACTTGCGGCGACCAGATGCGCGCACGGACATCTTCGACCGTGGGTGGTGAGCTTACTTTGCCAAAGTGCCGGGTGGACCAACGCTGTCGGGGCACTTGATCGCTTGTGGCCACCAGGACTACGTTACCGGTCAATTGATCAGGGTTCAGCCCGCGACCGCGAGCCGGGCGAGGCCGAACCCGGCGGCGGCCGGGCCAGCTGCCAGGAGGGCCGGGGACCAGGGCCGTGCGGGCCCGAGCCCGGCGGGCAGCACGCGCGGCAGGGGCCGGTCCAGCCAGTACAGGCCGGCGATGAGCGGGACCAGGATCACGGCCAGCAGGGCCTCCCCAGGCCGGCCGCAGCTCCCACCACTGGGCCAATCCGATCCGCGGCCGGGGCAGGATCCCGGTCGGGTAGAAAGCCACCGGCGCGATGATGACCAGAACCATGTGCCACAGGTAGACAAGCATGACCGGGGGCGTGACCCGGCTGACCGCCCGCCACCAGCGAGGGCGGGCAAGCAGCTGGGACACCGCGGGCGCCGCGGCTAGGATGAGCCCGATCTCGGCGGCAGAGTAAGCCAGCTGTCAGCCAGCAGCGCGACAGAGGGCGGGCTGGTGTTGCCGATCCGCTCGCCCGCCCCGATCATGTCGACCGGGAAAGGCCCCCAGGCCACGAGGCGGCCAGGGCCGCAGCACCCCCGGCGGCGGGCACGTACGGGCGCCACCGCGGGCGGGTCAGGGTGCCGTCGCGCCAGGCGAACCCCACACATACATCGAGCCCCACACCAGCAGGTCCTGACGTCGTTGACCAGCTGGCACAGCTAGCCTCAACGCTGGCCGGGCTCACCAACTTACCGGCGAGGTCGCGGGCCTTGGCGACCCCGTGGATCGGGTCCATGCCGGATGCCGTTGTCGAACACGCCGTGCTGTGGTTGGACATCCGCCAGACGTAGTCGCCGTAGGCACCGAACGCGACCATGTGCTCATGGCGAACATGCACGTGCTCTCCTCCGCCGCGCACTAGCCGTTGAATCCGGCATCCGGCCGGACGGCGGTTCGGTGAGCTGATCATGCGGGGACGTGCGAGACGAGTACCCAGACCCGGGCGATCTGTACGCGATCACCTCGCCTCGTCGATCTGTCATCAATCGCTCATAGTCGGCAGGGAGGATGTGGATAGTGCTTCTGGTCCTGTTTCTCCGCTTCCGGCCCTGCCTCCCCGGTTTTGAGGTGGTGCGGGCGTAGGGTCGGGGCCTGGGTCCCGGTCTGACCTCCTATTCGGCTGACGCCGTCTTTGGGTTGTCTTGCGATCGATTTGTCGGCCGGGATTCCAGATTTTCAGGCACCCACCGGCGTGCCGGTCTGATCTGCCTGGCCTGGGAAGAGGCCGGGGTTCACAGGGTCCGACGGCCAGCGGGTGCGTGCCACCTCTTCAACCAGAGAAAAGAGATGGCAGTGACTATTGTAGAGATACGCGCTGTTACCGGCGGCGTGGACACTCATGCCGATACCCATGTCGCCGCCGCGCTCGATCCCATCGGCGGGCTGCTCGGCGTCCGGGAGTTCCCCGTCACCGCGGTCGGCTACGCCGGGCTGCTGGGCTGGCTGGGCGGATTCGGGACCGTGTGCCTGGTCGGGATCGAGGGCACCGGCAGCTACGGCGCCGGCCTGGCCCGCCACATCACCGCGGCCGGTGTCCGGGTCGTCGAGGTCGACCGCTCCGACCGGCAGGACCGCCGCCGCCAGGGGAAATCCGACCCGCTGGACGCGGTCAGCGCGGCGCGGGCCGCGCAGTCCGGCCGGGCCCGCGGCGCGCCGAAAGGACGGGACGGCGCGGTCGAGGCGATCCGGGCGCTGATGGTCGCCAAACGCAGCGCCCGCTCCGAGCGGACCCAGGCGATCAACCAGGCCCGCGCCCTGATCGTGACCGGCCCCGACGACCTGCACGCCCGGTTCGCCGCGCACATCACCGCTGACCTGGTCACCGATCTGGCGGCGCTGCGGCCCCGGCCCGGCGCGGTCATCGGCTACCACACCCGGATCGCGCTGCGCGAGCTGGGACGGCGCGCGGAGTTCCTGGACAGCCAGCTCGCGCGCCTGGACGACCTCATCGTGCCCCTGCTGACCGGGCACGCCCCCGGACTGCTCGCCCTGCACGGCGTCGGCTCCGACACCGCAGCGCTGCTCCTGGTCGCCGCCGGAGACCACCCGGAACGGCTGCGCTCCGAGGCCGCCTGGGCACACCTGTGCGCGACCGCCCCGATCCCAGCCTCCTCCGGCAAGACTGTCCGGCACCGCCTCAACCCCGCCGGGGACCGGCAGGCCAACCACGCCCTATGGCGGATCGTCCTCACCCGGATGAGTTCACACCCGCCGACCCGCGCCTACGTCGAACGGCGCACCGCCGAGGGCCTGTCCAAGAAAGAGATCATGCGCTGCCTCAAGCGGTACGTCGCCCGCGAGGTCTACCCCCACCTCCGCGGCCCCGCTGATTGATCCCACCGCACTCCGGGGGCGGCCTGACCCTCTATTCGGCTGCCGTACCCAGGTGCTGGCCTTCTATCGATTTGTCGGCCGCCCCCGGCCATACCTGACCCGCTGCCCGCGTGACCTAATAAGAGCCTGCCCTCCACTCGGAGTGGCCCCTCCCTGTCTTGTCCGCACCCAGCAGCCCCAGCCAGAACACCATTCCTTGAAACCCCAGAGGTTGAAGCACTAAACATCATCCAAGCCATTGACAGACATAGGAGCATCGGAGCATCGATATGCACCGGGCGCACCACTCTGAAGTTTCGCACTTTTGATGGTGGCTGGGGGGCTGGCGGTCGCGGGAGGGGACGGATTGGCAGATGTCGCGACACGCGGTGCGGTGAGGCTCTGGTTACGTGATCTTGCGGGCTGAACGCGGAAGCATCGGCGGTGCTCATGTCCGCCTCGTGCCGAGGGAACCCGCCGATGCTTCCGGGCCTGAATTTACCCGCTTCGCTGCTGTGCCTGCTGAATGAGCTGCGGCCGTGTTTCACCGCGCCGGGCTTTGCGACGTTCTGCGGCCTGGTCGCCGGGATGGCGGGCCGGGTGCGCCGCCGCACCGTGGCAGGCATGCTGCTGGGCGGCTGCCTGCAGTATGCCTGGCCGCATGACCGGGCGCACTACTTCTTCGCCCGGGCCCGCTGGGAACTCGATCAGCTCGGCTTGGCGGTCGCGCAGCTGGCGGTCCTGCTGGTGACCGAGCCGGGCGCTGATCTGCGGGTGGCCGTCGATGACTCGGTGTTCCGCCGCTGCGGGCGCCGGGTGCACGGGGCCGGCTGGCAGCATGACGGCAGCTCCCCGGCGATGAGCAAGCTCAGCTATGGCAACTGCTTCGTCACCGCCGCGATCTTGGCCCGGCTGCCGTTCTGCGGCCGTGAGGTGTGCCTGCCGGTGCTGGCGCGGCTGCACCTGCCCGGCAAGGGCGCCGGGCCGGGCAAGGTGGAGACGGCCGCGGCGCTGGCCGGCCTGCTCGCCCTGGCCTTCCCCGGCCGGGTGATTCATGTCGTGGCCGATGCCGCCTACCACGGCCCGGCGCTGCGGGCCCTGCCGCAGAACGTGACCTGGACCTGCCGGATCCCCCGCAACGCCGTCCTGTATGACCTGGCACCGCCGCGCACCGGCCGCCGCGGCCGCCCCAGGACCAAGGGTGCCCGGCTGGGCACGGCCGAGGACATCGCGGCCGAAGCGGCGTGGGACACCGTTACCGTCACTGCCTACGGCCGCGAGCACATCAAGCACGTCACCGCCGTCAGCTGCCTGTGGTATGGGTCATGGCACACCCGGGCCGTGCGCCTGATCCTGGCCCGCGACGAGCACACCACCAGCGGATATGACCTGGCTCTGGTCACCACCGACCGGACCGCCGCCGCGGCCGCGCTGGTCGCCCGCTACGCCGCCCGGTGGGCCATCGAGCAGGCGTTCGCCGACGCCCGCAACGTCCTGGGCGCCGGCGAGGCCCGCAACCGGGTCAGGCTCGCCGCCGGGCGCACCGTCCCGTTCGGGATGCTGGTGCACACCCTGATCAACATCTGGTACGCCCGGTCAGGCCACGACCCGGCCGGCATCGACGACCGCAGGGCCGCGCAGCCGTGGTACCGGACCAAGACCGAGCCCGCCTTCGAGGACATGCTCACCAAGCTGCGCCGGACCCTGATCGCCGCCCGATTTTCCGCGCGCCGCCCAGCTCAGCCCACTGACGAGCAAATCCACGCCGTGCTCGCGGCCTGGGACGCCGCCGTGGCATAAATACGAAACTTCAGACCACTCTAACGCCTGCAGAATTCTCACCCTCCGTGAGGGCTCGTGCCCTGACTTGATGGCTGGCATCGAGCGCATCCCGATGGCCGGCAACGTGAGGCAGATCGCCCCGAGAGCGGGCAGCAGCGAGACCAGGAGATGCCAGGGGCCGACCAGTACACCAAGCGGCCGCTCGGACTGGTTCCCCGTGAGCTAATGGTCGGTGTCGCCGGGCGGCCACCGGTCTCGGTCACTTTCTCCGCGGGTGAGTCCTGTGTCGCGCAAACTCCCATCTCAGCGGTCGTCCTCCGGGCCTGAAAACTTCTCCGCGTATTCGCCGTGGCGCAGGCACGTCGCCCCCGTGGGGATGGACCGGCGGGCTGACCTGCAGGAACCGCGCATTGCAGCGAACGCCGACGGTCTTGCGGACCGCTCCCTGAACAGGCCCGGAAGCCGTTCGGGCGAGGCCCTGACCTGGTATTTCGGGGTGGCAGGTCCTGGATTCGAACCAGGGTAGACATACGTCGACGGTTTTACAGACCGCTACCGCCTGCACCTCCACATACCCCTGACCTGCGGAAATAACACCTCACGAGGCTGACGGCCGGGACGCTGTCCGCTATATGTACGTGCGGGCGGGCTCCCGTGCCACTGATTCCGCGGACAGCCACGTACAGGCCCCGAAACCGCAGGCAGAAGCGATTTAGCCACTCACCGGAAGACGGCGCGCGGACCATTCTTGACGGTGGCAGCTCCTGCACAGGAATCGTTCTGGGCGGGCCTACGGCCAGGCGGGCAGGTGACCTTCAGGCCAGTTCCGTGCCTACTCGGCGAAGGGGTTGAGCGCTTGGACTCCAGCCAGTTCAAAATCCTTCACGTTGCGGGTGACCACGGCCATGCCGTGCACCCGCGCTGTTGCCGCAATGAGCGCGTCGATCACCGGGATGGGCTGCGTGCACTGCTGACGGCCCCAGGCGACAGCGACCGGGAGGGTGACCGGGAGAACCCGGTCTTCGAACCCGGTCTCCACCTCCCGGAGCCAGCGCTCAAGGGCGGACGCCTGATGCAGGTCTCCCCGGCCGCGAACTCTCGCAATCCCCTGCTCGATCTCGCCCAGGGTCAGCACGGAGACGTGCAGCCGGTCCGGCGGCGTGGCCGCGATCCAGTCGGCTACACCCGCCGCTGGCTGGCGCTTGCGTGTCTCCGACAGCACATTGGTGTCGAGCAGGTATGTCACGTGCCCGCCTCAAGATCGACCATACGTCCAAAGTCAGCCTTGCGCTCGGCCTCGATCTCCGCGAAGACGTCAGCGGCGCTGTCATCGAGCTTCGGACCGCCAAGCAGGATGCTCGCGAGGTCCACCGCAGGCCGGGTCAGCCTGCGATACTCACCGATATCCACAACTACCGCGACATCCTCACCATGCCGGGTGATGACTTGTGGCCCCTCAGTCGTAACCGCACGGATCATCTCGCTGAAGCGCTGCTTGGCTTCCTGGATTTGCCAATGATCCGGAGTTGGCGACGTCATGAGCACCTTCCAAGATCTATCTAGTCCTGTCTAGACAGATTACTGCTCCATAGTACCCGCATCGTCGCCCTGCCCCCGTCAGTCAGGCGCACGGCGATGCCCAGTTGGCTCAGGACATCGCCATCCACGGAACGCTGCCGACTGTCTGGTGAACCGCTCCCTTCCAGGCCAGGAGCCGGTGACACAAGATTGCTTCACCGGCTCTGACCTGCGGAAACTAGCAGAAGTATGTCACGCATCGGGTCCGGGCTTCGGTTGAGGCCTCCGTTGCGCGGCGAGCCATTCCAGGTCGGCCGCCGCGTCCTTGCGCGCCTTGGCCTCGCGCCGGAACAGCTCACTGGTCTTGGTCAGCACCAGCGTGTGCGGGCTGCCGAATTTCCAGACCTCGTGCCTGACCGGCAGCTCGGCGGCCCTGATCTGGTCCTTGACGTGCCTGCGGCGGGCCTCGGCGAGCGGCCACTCCAGCGTGCGCTCGCCGCGGTCGGCCAGGAACCCGCCGAGTGTGCCGCACAGTTCGCAGCCGCAGCCACCGGACCAGGGGACCGACCAGTCGTCATCGGCCCGGCCGGGGCGCCTGGTGATCGCGGTGAGCCGCCGCTCGCAGTCCCGTGCCAGCTCCTCAAGGTGGGCGCTGGGTCCTGGCCCGGCGGCCCGCAGCATCGGCAGCAGGCAGGCGAGCACGTCGTCACCGTGGTCCCGCAGGTCCGCCACGATCTCGCCGGCCAGCGCTGTCCCGTCGGCGGCTGCCAGCAGCCCGGCGAGCGGCGCGCCCAGCTCCGCGAGCCGCTTGCTCCGCGTGGCCGGTGACGGGTACCCGAGCCAGAGCCGGATGTCGTCATCCAGCCAGCGCCACGACGCAGCGAGCAGCCACCCGGCAGCGGGCGCCGCGCCGACGTCCCGTAGCGCCGCGGTGAGGCCGGGCAGCGCACGGGCCCAGCCCTTGCGATCCACGTCCCCGGTGTACCGCCATGCGTTACCCGACCCGAACCACGCGTCCAGGAGGTCCTGGTGCCAGGATTCGCCGTACCGCGCGGCGAGCGCGGCCAGCCCGCCCGCGTGCGCGGGCGTGATCCACTCGACCACGAACGGCCGCAGCAGCATGAGCGCGATTCCTGGATCCGCCAGTCCCGCGGCCGTGTGCAGTGCCGGTTCCAGCAGCTCAGGACCGGGCGCTTTCCAGAACTGCGTGACGGACTCCGCGGCGGCTCGCGCGCCCGCCAGGTCCCCGGCGTCCAGCCGGGTTCTCAGCTCGGCCAGGGCCCACGAAGGCGACGCCTCCGCCCGGGCCGTGAAGGCATGCTGCCGGGGCCACACGACGACCGCGGCTCGCCGGTACCAGCGGTCCATCGTGTTGCCATAGTTCCCCATGTACCCGGTGTACTCGGAATCGTGCGGCTTCAGGTCCGCCGACGGGGTCGACGCGCATACCTGCTCGTCCGGCACGCACAGCGAGATGGGCTCCCCCGCCGGGCACCCGGTCCACCAGCTCAGGGTCAGCTCGGAGGTGATGATGTAGGTGAGATCGACGCCGCGGCCACGCCTCCCCGGCTCGGTGTCCCAGGTCTCCTTGATCTCGGTGAGCGCGAGTACCGCCTCGCACCCCGCATCCTCGGCGGCGGCCCGCAACAGCGCGGCCCGTTCGGCGTCGGCGCCCTTGAGCCGGTCCCAGCTCAGTCCCCGCTGGGTGTACTCGTGGTCCAGGAGGTAGACGAGCCGGTTCGGCGGCTCCCGGTCGTCGCCTCTCCACCGGGAGACCCTGGTGGTGAAATGCTCGGTGAGATACCGGGCGGCCTCAGCCGACGGCTCGGCCGGAACCTCACCGGCCGGATCGGCCTCCAGCAGCAGATTGCAGGTAAGCGTGACCCGGTACCCGGTCTTGACCGGTTTGACCTCGTGCCGGCAGTCGGCGTAGAAGGCGGCCACCGACACCTCCGTCGGGGACGCCTGGCACGCGACGATCTTGCCGTTGTGCTCGACGACGAGTTCCCCGCCGGTGTGCGAGGACGGCAGCGAGATCACCAGCGTGCCGATCATCGTGTCGTCCTTCTCCGAGTCCTGGTGCGGCACGAAGAACTGCCCCTTGCCGTACACCAGCAGCGCGTGCGGCTCGGCCCGCAGCCGCGCGCGGGCCGGAAGTCCCAGCCCGTCCCGTACCTCGGCCATGATCGCGTCCCAGTCCAGCCCGGTCAGCGTCACCTGATCCGGCGTGATCTCCCAGGTGTCCCGCACGCTCAGGTCCGTCAGCGTCCGCTCGCCCCGCCCGAACCGGGCCGGACGCGCGCTGGCGATCATCCGCTTAGCCTGCGGCGCCCCGACCGGGAAGCTGATCGGCCCCGCGCCCGCCACCGTGAGCCGGACGTCTCTCGCGGGCACGGCCAGCTGCGCGCTGAACGCGCCAGGGGGCTGCGAGCCATCAAGCACCCTAGCCAGCCGCTCCCGTGGCGTGATCGGCATCCCGATCCCTCCTGCCAGCCATCTTCGGTCAGTCAGTCAGGTTAGCGTGGGAAAGAACGGCATTCATCCGAACGGCCCCGGGTGCTTCGCGCGCATAAAAGTGCGAGCCGGTCAGGGCACCGCCGTCTGAGGCATCATATTCCTTATGACATCGGAGCAGTTGCTTGACCGTGTTCGTGAGCTGCGGAATGCCGGGCGTACGCCGAAGGAGATCGCCCGGGCGCTGAAGATGCCGCCGAGCGCGGTCGCGCCGCTCATCAGGTCGGTCGCCGCCGCCCAAGGACGGACCCGGGAGGACGCGCTGATCGGATGCTGGATCAGTCCGGGCTGGTCATCCAGCGTCCAGGCACCGCAGCGGCCGGACTGGCCGGGGTCGGCCCCGTCAGAACGAACCGGGCACTCGGGGCTGGTGACCGTGCTGGTCGCCCGGGACCGGGGCGGGTCCACCGCCGGGGTGTGCTTCTACCTGGTGGACACCTGGTGCCTGGGGGTGAAGGACGCGGCCGGGCCGCGGCCGGTGGACCGGCGGCGGCTAGGCGGGTTCATCCAGCAGATCTTCAGCTCCTGGGACGAGCCGGCCGTGCAGGTGCCGCTGGAGCTGGGGCGGCAGATCGTCTACGGCGCGATCGGGTACGCGCGCGAGCTGGGGTTCGAGCCGCACCCGGACTTCGGGCGGGCCGCCGGGTACCTAGGGGCATGGGACGAGGAGTGCGAGCTGACCTTCGGCCGCGACGGCAAGCCGATGTACATCTCCGGCCCGCACGACGACGGGGAGAAGATCATCCGCAAGCTGCGCCGCCGCCTCGGCGACGGGAACTACGATTTCATGCACATGATCCCAGGCTGACCTACCTGGATGATGGGAGAGCCTCGGCGAGTTCGCTGCTCAGCGGCGTGACCGGAGGCAGCGGGTTGGCTTCGAAGCACCATGGCTTGTGCTTGCGCAGCAGGGCCTCGCCGTCGCGCTCCCATGAGAAGCCCGGTTTCTTCAGCAGGTGCTGGAAGAGCTGGCTGGCCCGGCCGGTATCCGCCCCGGCTAGCCGCCGGAACGGCAGCGCTGAGATGCTGTCGGCTTTCAGGTACCCGAGCACCGCCTGCCGGTGCTCAGGGTTGGCTGCAAGCCCGGGATCCTCGAACGCTTCGCGCACCAGGGCGAAGTTACCCAGGAACACAAGCCCTTCCGTTTCGTCATAGGCCAATGCGACGGTCGGCGCGCTGGCAAGCTCGCCCGGCACGCTGAACGCGGGTGTCCTGGCCGCGACGCCAGCGTCGACGCTGCTCGCCGCCGGGTCGGCTTCCTCGAGCACCCGGCGGGTATACCAGGCAAGGAAGCCGTTCATCCGGGATGCCACCTCGGACCCTGGCACTACGATGAGGTCGCTGCCGAAGAACTCGATGAACATCACCCGCTGCTTACGCGCCAGCTCCCAGCCTTGGGTCACCTTGGCGGGGTTGCGGAACACCAGCCGCGGATTCTTGGCCGCCAGTTCCGCTGCCACCTGGAGCACCCCTGCTCGCTGGGACGCGTCCAAGGTCTGCTGCGTCCCGCTGAGCATCCAGCCGGTCTCAATGGGCACGATCCTGGCGATCATGAAGCATCCCGGCTTCATCGGCGCCAGGGCAACCGGGCCGGCATTGGAGTAGACCCGGTAGGTCAGCTCGTCGATGAGATTGATGGTGATGATCGCCTCGCAGTCGCGCTCGCGGATCTCGAAGACTCCCTCCACCACGTCGCGCCAGCCGAGCAGCATCTGGCGATCGGCTTCCGCGAGCTCGGGATGCGCCGAGACGAAGGTCTCCACGACGGCACGCCCGCCGGGAAGGGGACGCTGCAAGATGAAGTGGTCGATGATGTTGATGAACTCGGATTCATCAACGGCCTTACCGCGGGAGCCCGCCCTGAGCGCCTGGTCGAACTGCCGGGAGAAGCGCCGGGAACGGGAGAACTCGACCAGTCGACGCTTGAGGTCACTGCAATGCTCCAGCAAGCCTGCTACCTCGGACGCTGCGGCGGCGGCCACGGCATCTCGGCGGGGGCTGGCCAGCCGTCCACCAGCGTGCGGAAACATCTCAGTGGCGGAAGCAACGGGCGGCGTTCCCCTCACCTGGGATCTCGCGCGAGCTGCCGTCTCGTCCAGCCCCGGCGCCGGTATGTAGGGGATGAGCCCCCGCCGATAAGCCTCCGCCTGGATGCCGGGCGGAACGTGTCGGGCGTCCACGGCCAGGCCGTTCACTTCAATGATCCAGGCCAGCGGGTTCTGCGCGACCACGTCTGCGCGTTGGAACTCCGGCGAGAAGTGACTGATCCGCAGCAGGTCGCGGACCTGCCTGGCTTTGCTGCTCATGGTGCTCGTGGCCACGCCGAACGCCGCACTGAGCTGATCAGCGGTCACGCATGGCTCACTCGCGGGATCGGACAGGAAGTTGACATGGCCCAGCGCGTACACAACCCCGGCCGCCCACGTGGCATGGCGGCCGGCCTGCAGCGGCGAGGGCCGCTTGCGCGCCAGCTTCGCCACCGCCCGCCGGGCCAGATCGGCGTACTCCTCGTCGAGGACGGACAGGCACACCGAGTCGGTGATGCCGACGATCTCGTCAGCCACCGGCCGCAGCCCCCTGGGAATCTTCAGCTCATCAAGCGCGATCACGGCGACCCCTGCCCTGCCTGGTCACTGCGGGCGTTCGCAGCGAGAGCGTTCCGCGCCGGATTCCCCGCCGCCGACCGCCTCCGGTTCTCCGCCGGAGTGACGACCCGGGGCTGCTCCCGGCCAAACTGCTTGAGGTGCAGGTGCTCGATGAACTGCGGCAGCGGCGCCTTCCAGGGCTCTTGCCCGTGGTTGCTGAGCTTGCCGAGCTTTCCCGGGTTCAGCCCGAGTTCGCGGGCCATCTGCACCTGCGCATGTGAGAGGCGGTGCCGCTTGCGTACCTCAACCCAGGCCCGGATCTGAGGCGGGAGCGCCCTCTGCGACTTTTCCACACGAAGACCCTTCCATACGAACCAGCCAGCCAGCATGGTCATCCGACGCATCGAGTTCCTCCTGCCGGATTTCCGGCAGGTCGCCTCAAGCAGGGCCATTGGGATTCGCCTGGGCGGCGTGCGCACGTGCGCGTTCCTCGGCGCAGCCACCACTATCATGCCTATCTGCCCTTTCCCCCGATGCACCGATATCGCCGGCACCGCAGACGCACACCCTCGGATCGCCGGTATGGCGGTGAGGAGCCTGAGTTGCGGGTCAGCCTGGTCGGTGTGAGCTGCGTGGGCACCACGACGATTGGCAGGATCCTCGCCGATCGGCGCGGCTGCCCCTTCTTCGACCTCGACGAGGAGGTCGAACGGCACTTCGGGCTATCCATCGAGCGGCTCCAGGCCCGGTTCCTCACCGGTTATTCCTACCGGAAGGAATGCGCCGCAGTGCTGGAGCGCGTCGCGACCGCCAACCCCGACTGCGTGATCGCGCTGCTGCCCAGCGGCCTGCGAGACGCATTTCTCCGGGTCGTGCGGCGCGTGCCCGGCGTGACCGTGGCCGTCCGCGACACGCCGGAGAACATCCTGGAGCGGATCACCTTCTACGACACCGACTCGCGGCCTATCGACAGGCACCTCACCGGCGAAGAGCGGATCCTCTACCTGAAGGAAATCAAGGCCGATATCTCGTACTTCAAGCGGTCCTATGAGCGCGCCGACCTGCAAGTCAGCATCACCGGCCTTGACCCGGAAGCCAGCGCCGCAGCCATCGACGCCCGGCTGGGCCGTACCTGAGCGCGCATCGAAATTCGTCCCAGGTCTCGGTTTGCTACGGTAGCGCGTAGGCGCACCCGCAGTGGGCAGCCAGCAGCACAGCCACGACGCCGCGGCTTTCCATGCAGCAGGTAGATCTCGACCGCAACCAGGCGGTCCGCGGTGAACGCGTCAAAGACCCGTCGGCAAGCTGGAGGCAACGCGTGTGGCGTCGGCGTTAGCTACTTCGGACGCAAAACGCTGGCCCGGCTGGCTATCGCGTACTACTACCAGGAGTTCATCCTTGGCGCGGTCGGCCCGCAGACTGTGCCGATGATCGAGGTTGCCGCCGCATTGGACCTGACCGGTGACGCGGCGGTTTCTGAGTACAAGAAGGAACTCCAGCGCCTCACCTGGAACGAGCAGGGACACCAGCGCGAGCTTGCCGAATTTCTGATTGCCAGCGGCCTGATCAGCAAGGCTGACGTTCAACTTGCCAGCAAGATAGCTGCCGATAACGAGCGCAGCGGCAAAACTAAGGCGGCGCGGGCGCGGCTGCGGTACCGGCAGAAGAGGCCCTCGTGCCTGAGGGCGGCGCGGACCGGACCGTTGGCCTAGGAGGGCATCTTAAGGCTAAAGGATCTTCAATCCGGGTGCTGCCCGGTCGTCATGAAGCGATCGGGCCGGTACGGCGCGAGCTCGGCGGCCGCCGAGCCGCTGACGAGCTCCCCGGTTATGAGTTGCGCCAGATGCGCCGCGAGCGTCACGCCGCTGTGCGTCACCACCACGTAGAGCCCGCTCGCACCCGGCAGCCAGCCCAGGATGGATTGGCCATCGGCCGGCATCGGACGCACGCAGACGCGGTAACCGACGACACCAGCGTCCTGCAGGCCGCGGACCGCCCGGCGCGCTCGGTGCAGCAACTCTTCCGCCCAGCGCCGCAGCCTGGTCTCCGGAGTATGCAGATCCACTGCGGCGTCCGGCGCTTCCAGGTGCAACAGCCCGCCAGAATGGGGCCGCAGGCACACTTCAGGCGTGTGCACCACACGTAGCGGGCCCGACGGCGTCACCGGCCCTACCTGCACCACCAGCCCCGGCGCTGCCGCCCCGGGCGCTGCCCATGGGACCAGCGGCAGCGGGCACGCGGCCACGGCGGCCAGCGCGGCCACCTCGGGAACCCAGCGCCCAGCGCAGCACACCACCGCATCCGCCGGGATCACCTGGCCAGCTGCGGTCCGGACCCCCCGCACCGCGCCGCCGGGAGCCTCCAGCCCGACCACGCGCCCAGGCTCGCCGGTCACCAAGGTGGCCCCATGCCGGGCTGCATGCCCGGCCAGCGCCCTGATCAGCGCCCCGGTGAGCAGGTAGCCCTCCGCGGGAAACCACGCGACGTCAGGCGCGGGCTCGGGCAGCCGCAGTGACGGCTCAAGCTCAGCCGCCTCGGCGGCGTCAAGAAGGCGTGCCGGGTACCCCCACCCAGCGAGCCGGTGCACTCTTGCGGCGAGTTGCGCGCGCCCGGCAGCGGTCGCCGCCCACTCGATGTTCCCGGCCGGCCGGTACCACGCCGCGCCGCTCAGGCTCGCAGAAAGCCCGGCCCACGCCCGCATCCCAGCGCGATTCAGGTCGTGGTAGGCGCGAGGCAACTTGTCGTTCGCGTTCAGCCAGGCAAAGCTCGACCGGGTGGCGGCATGACCAGGCTGGGCCTGCTCCAAAAGAGTCACTCCGATGCCCGCCTCGGCCAGCCTGGCCGCCACGCACGCACCGAGCACTCCGGCACCGATCACCGCGCAGCGGCGCGGCCCGAGTTCGTTCTCCCCAGGCATCCATTCGCCCTTCGCAGCGGATCGTCAGCGAGTAACTGCCCGGCGACGCTGGCGGGATGGCCGGCCAGCGGAGCGCGTGGCCGGCGCCAGCGGCAGCCGGGAGGGAGGCTTGATCTCCTCCAGCCGTAGGTAGGTCACGAGCCGCTGCCCGCCCCGTGTTGCCAGCGAAGCCAGCACCTGCTGCAGTTCGGCGACGTCCCTGGCCACGACGGTGAGCAGATAGTCCGTTTCGCCAGCGACATTGTCCGCTGCGATGATCTGCGGCAGGGCCCGGACCTGCTCCTCGAAGATGCGGCTCGAGCGGGGGTCATGTCGAGCAAGGCTTGCCGTTACGTACATCTGCAAGGGGAATCCCGTATCGTCCGAAGGCTGCACTAGCGAATTCTAAGCAGGCCTGGCGTGACGATGGCTCCATGAACACCGATCGCCGTCCCGCCGTCGCGGCGCTCGTCGCCGCAGGAGTGCTGTGGGGCACTACAGTGCCGCTTTCCAAGCTGGCCCTTGGGTGGCTGCCGCCAGGCTGGCTCACCTTCGTGCGCTTCGGCATGGCGGCACTCGTCCTGGTCGTGGCCGCACGCTCCCGGGTGCGCGCCGCATTCACCCCGGCCGTGCTCGCCTGGGGCGCGATCGGGTACGGCGGCTCAGTAGTGCTACAGAACGCCGGTATCGCCCGAACCAGTGTCAGCCACGCGGCGCTGCTGATCGGCGCCGCACCTGTGCTGGTTGCGATTATTGCGGCCCGCTGGCACCACAGCGTGGCGCGCCCGGTCGCCTGGGCGGGATTCGCGGTCTCGCTCGCCGGTGCCGGCCTTGTCGCTGGCGGGAAGGGAGACGGCGCAACTATCGGCGGCGATGGCCTGGTGCTTGCGTCGCTGCTGCTGCCGACCACATTCACCGTGGCGCAGGTCCGCCTGCTGCGCGGCCGCGACCCGGTCGCGGTGACCGCCGCACAGTTCCTGGCGGCGGCCCTCGCCGTGCTTCCCGTCGCTGTGGTCGCCGAAGGCATGCCGGCCGCCCCAGCAGCCTGGGCACCCTGCTGGCCACGGCCGGCCTTGCGGTCGGCGGCACCCTGGCGCCGTTCACGCTCTTCGCCTATGGGCAGGCGCGGGTGCCCGCAGAGGTGGCCGGAGCCTTCCTCAACCTCGAGCCCCTGGCCGACGCCGTCGCGGGCGTCGTCTTTTTTGCCGACCCGGCCGGCCCGCAGCAGGTCACTGGATTCGCGGCCATCCTTGCGGGCATCGCGTTGGGCAGCCTTCCGCTGCTTGGCAACCATCGGCGCGGGACCGCACCGCCCTTCGCGCCGAGCCGCCTGTGCGCAGGCGCCGTCCTTGAGCCGGGAATCCTGGTCCGGTCCGAAATTGCCGCCGAACTTCCGCGGTTGCCGCCTGCATGACAACTGTGGGGTTGATCGGCAGCGGGAGAATCGGCGGTACGGTGGCGAGGCTCGGCGTGGCGGCCGGCCACCCGGTGGTCTTGAGCAACTCGCGGGGCGCCGAGACGCTGACCGGCCTCGTCCGCGAACTCGGGCCACTTGCCCGGGCAGCGACCGGCGCGCAGGCAGCCGCGGCAGGCGACATCGTCGTGGTCACGATCCCGTTCAAGGCCTACCGCAGCGTCCCCGTCGAACCGCTTGCCGGCAAGGTGGTCGTCGACACGGGCAACTACTATCCGCAACGCGACGGGCAGATCGCGGACCTGGACAGCGGGTCGGTCACCAGCAGCGAGCTGCTGCAACGTCACCTGCCGACGTCGGCGGTCGTGAAAGCCTTCAACAACATCTTCGTCAAGCACCTGCAGTCGCTTGGCCGTCCATCCGGGGCGGCTGACCGCACGTTCTTGCCGATCGCGGGCGACGACCCGGATGCGAAGTCGGCAATGACCGCCTTCCTCGACTCGATCGGCTACGGCGCCATCGACGTCGGCCCGCTCGCCGAAGGGTGGCGCCAGCAGCCCGGCATGCCCGCCTACGGCGCCCCCTACGGATCGTTCGACGACGAATCCGGCACGCCCGCCGACGCCGGCAGCGTGCGCGCCGCGCTAGCCAGCGCCAGCCGGTAGAACCCGGTGTAGAACGCGTTATTGAAAAGCTGGTACCCCTGCCTGAGCAGGCCCCCGGGTCAACATCAGGCAGTCAGTGCCCGGCGGCGGCGGTCAGTTCCCTGGCGGCAACTGTCAGTGCCCTGGCGGCGGCAGTCCGCGCGCCAGGACATTCAGCATGTCGTCGAGCACATCCGCGGGGATGTGGCCGCCCGCCGTCCATTCGGCCCACCGCATGCCGATCGCGTAGCCGAGACCCGCGTACACGTACGCGATGACCTCGGGATCGTAGTGGACGTCGATCTCGCCGGAAAGCTGCGCACGACGGACGCCCCGCGCGAAGCGGCGGGCGAGGCTTTCGTGGTACTCCTGGAACAGGCCGGGCATGACGAATTCCGATTCCCGCACGATGCGGTATATCCACGGCCGCTCGGAGAGCATCTCGAAGAAGGCACGGAAGGCTGCCCGTTCTACCGCGCGCTGGCTACCATCGGCCTGCTCGATCGCCGCCCGCATCGCGGCTCGGGCGTCGACGCTTATCCGCCGGACGACGGCGGCGAAAAGGTCCCCTTTGGAGCCGTAGTGCGCGTAGAAGCTGCCGGTCGCGATGCCGGCCCGGGCGCAGATGCCGGCGACGGTGCTGCCACGGTAGGTCCGCTCACCGAAGATCTGCTCCGCGGCGTCGAGCAGGCGCTGTGCCCGCGGCCGGTCATCGCGCGGGCCCACTCGCCTGCTGGCCGCCGCGGTCATCGTGCGTGCTCCAGTGCTGCGTCAGTCACGGATTGCTTGCCACCTCCGCCGGGTCCGGGCAAGCCGTGCCCGGCATTGGGCGCGGCGGCCACTTGGCCGCCGTAAGCCGCACCGCGCGCCGCCGGGCCACCCGCCCGCCGCCGGGCCGCGCGACCGCGCCGCCGGGCCGCCCGTGCGGGGGTCCGGCGCCGCGTGGCCCGGCGGCGGGCGCCAGGTCATGGCGAGGGAATCCCGCTGGAGGGAGCCGCCGGCTGGGTACCTGACAAGGCCGTGATGGCACCGGTGGCCGTCGCGTCCGTGGTCATGACCGGGCCCTGAGCGACGATCACGCCATTCTTGACGACGCCGATATATGCGCCAGTGCTGCCGGAGTGGTCGCTGCTCGAGTAGGCAAAGGGCGAACTGCTCGGTCCCTGCGGCAGGCCACCGTTTATCGCGGCGACCAGGCTTGACCTGGTGGGGTTCTTGCCCGCCTTAAGCATCGCCTGCACGAACGTGTAGGCGACGGCCTCGCCATAGAGCACGTTGAAGTCAAACGGCGCCTTCGGGTCGTAGGTGTCGTGCACCTTCTTGAACAGTGCGATCCAGCTGTTCGTCGTGTCACCAACGGAGGGAAGGTAACCGTCGGTGATGATCCCGGTGGTGAGCGCGTTGCCCGACACGGCCGCGCCGCCCTGCTTGGCGTAGGCCTCGACCAGCCCGCCGAGCGTCATCGGGTCGGCCCCCACATTGCTGACGACCAATGTCGGGTTGTAGCCGAGCTTGAGGGTGTTGAGCTTGAGCAGCGCGGTGAAGGCCGTGACAGAGAAGGACACGATGACCTGAACGCCGGCCGCCTTCAGCGCGGCGACCTGCGGGCCGACGTTGATGTTGGTCGGCTGATAGCTCTGGCGGCTGACGACCATGCTGTGCGGGATCTCATAGTCGAGCCCCTTGACGCCATCCTGGCCGAACTCGTCGTCCTGGTAGAAGTAACCGACCTTCTTGCCCTTGAAGTGCTGCGCGACGTACTGGCCGAGGATCTTGCCCTCGCGCACGTAGTCGAGCTGGTAGCCGAACGTCCACGGGTACTTCTGCGGCTGGTTCCAGCAAACGCAGCCGGAGGCGACGAACACGTCGGGCACCTTCTGCGCGTTGAGGAAGTCCACCACGGCCAGGTGGGTTGGCGTGCCGAGGCCGTTGAACACGCCGAACACGCCATTCTGCAGGACAAGCTGGCGCACCACCGACGAGGTCTTCGAGGGGTCGTAGGCGTCGTCGAGATACTTGTAGACGATCTTGCGCCCGTTGATCCCGCCGTGGGCGTTGACGTAACTGAAGTAGGCGTTGGACGCCGGGGCGATCTCGCTGTATCCGGGCGCCGCCACGCCGGTCAGCGGCTGGTGGCTGCCGATGAGGATCTGAGTCTTGGTGATGCCCGGCGCCGACGCGCCGCCGCTCGAGCCGCTGCCACCTCCGCTTGAGCCGCCGCACGCGGCAGCCGTTATGGCTACTGCTGTTGCCACCGCGCAAAACGCGGCGGCGCGGGACAGCGGCGCCTGGTGGTATCTCTTCATGCAGGACCTTCTTTCTGATCTTCGCTGGCAGTTGTGCTCCCGTCCGGGGAGCCCGCGACCGGTGGGTTGCGGGGCGACTTCGCGTCGCGGCGCCGGGTGCCCATGACGAGGGCTCCAAGCTGGCGCACCCCGCCCTGGATTCCGTTGGGGAACGCCATCATGACCGCGATGAGCGCCACGCCGTAGACGACGATCGGGATGTTGGAGCCGACCGAGCTCGACAGGCCATGGCTTGTCGCGACGTCGGTGGCGTAGCTGGGCAGGAAGACCAGCACGAGGCTGCCCCACACGGCGCCCGCCAGGCTGCCGAGGCCGCCGACCACGGCGGCGGTGAGCAACCCGATGGACAGCGCCAGCGTGAACGACGTCGGCGCGACGAGCCCGGTGGTGATGGCGAGCAGCGCGCCAGCGAGGCCGGCGCTCGCGGCGCTGACGACGAAGGCGAGCACGCGCAGGCGGCCGACGTTCAGGCCGGCCAGCGCGGCGGCGACCTCGTCGTCGCGTACCGCTCGCCAGCTTCTGCCGATCCTGCTCGACGCCAGATTGGCGAGCAGGACGAGCGTCACGAGCGCCGTCGCGCAGGTGATCCAGGCCTGCCAGCGGGTGAGCGGGAAGCTGGCGCCCAGGCCGGAAGGCACCGTGATGTTCACGCTCAGGCCCTGGTCGCCGCCGAGCAGGCTCGCGTAGCGGTTGGCGAGCGACGGCAGCGCGACCGCGAAGATGAGGGTGGCGCCCGCCAGGTATGGTCCGCGCAGCCTCGCCGCCGCGACCCCGAGCACCCCGCCGACCAGCGCCGTCGCGGCTGCGGCTGCGAGCAAGACGACGGGCAGCGGCCAGTTAAGGTGAATGATCAGCAGTGCGGCAACGTACGCGCCAACCGCCATGAAGGCGCCATTGCCGATCGAGATCTGCCCGCTCAGCCCGATGAGGAAGGTCAGGCCGGCGACCGCGACGACGTATACGGCGACCTCGGCGATCTGGTAGTCGCGGAAGCTGCCCGACACGTTGATCAGCGCAACCAGGATCACGGCGAGGATTGCCGCGCCGAACAGGTGCCGCCACACCGTTCGCGGCGGGCGCGCGCCGCGTTCGGTCCGCCGGTCGGTCAGGCGATCGATCATTTGTCACACCCGCCGCGTCGTAGCCGCAGCGAACAGGCCTGCGGGCCGGACCATGAGCACCGCGATGAGCAGCAGCAGCGCGAAGATGGTGACCAGGTCCGAGCCGAGATAGCCGCCGACGTAGTTGAGCACGATGCCGAGCACAAGCCCGCCGACCACGGCGCCGATGGGGCTGTCGAGCCCGCCGAGCACGGCGGCGGTGAAACCGAGCACGAAGATCGAGTCCATGCTGTTGGGGTACAAGAACGTCGATGGCGAAACCAGCACGCCCGCCAGGGCACCGATCAGCCCCGCGAGCGCCCAGCCGAGGGTGAGCACACGTCCCACCCTGACCCCCAGCAAGCGGGCGACGGCGGGCTCAAACGCCGCCGCACGCATCCGCAGTCCGACAGGTGTAAACCTGAACAACGCGGCGAGCAGGAGGGCGGCGACAAGGACAGCGCCGGTGACGAACAGGTCATTGCGTGACAGGGCGAGGTGACCGGAACCCACCTTGAGCCCGGTAATGGAAAACTCGGCGGGGAACGATCGGAACTTGCCGCCGTAGATGACCCCGGCCAGGCCCTCGAGGAACACCAGCAGGCCAATGGTCACGATCACGGCGTTGAGCGGCGGCTTGTTCTCCACCGGCCTGATGACCAGCCGTTCGATGACCGCGCCGAGGACAAAGCCGGCACCAAGTGCGGCGGCGAAGCCCGCCCAGTACGAGCCGGTTGCCTGGATCACGCTCAGGGCGATGAAGGTCGTGAACATGGCCATCCCGCCCTGCGCGTAGTTCAGGATCCTGGTGGCCCGCCAGATCAGCACGAGCGACAGCCCGATCGCGGCGTACACCATCCCGAAGCTGATCCCGCCGAGCGTGAAGGAGATGAACTCGTGCATCCTTGGCACCTCTTTTCAGCAGCTCGGCCCTCAAAAGCCCAGGTAGTGGTGGCGGAGGGCGGCGTCGGCGGCGAGCGCCGCCGCATCAGCGGCCGCGACGATGCGGCCCAGGTTGAGCACGACGCCCTGATCGGCGATGGCCAGCGCGCTGCGCGCGTTCTGCTCCACGAGCAGGACCGTCAGCCCGGTGTCGTCGCGGAGCCTGCGCACCAGTTGCATCAGGGATGCGACCACCTTCGGCGCGAGGCCGAGTGATGGCTCGTCAAGCAGCAGCAGCCGCGGCCGGGCCATCAGAGCCCGGCCGATCACCAGCATCTGCCGCTCGCCGCCGGACAGCGTGGCCGCCGGCTTGCGGCTGCGGGCCGCGAGCTGCGGGAATAGCTCGTAGGCGGTAGCCAGCGCGGCCGCGCGGTCCGCGCGGTCGCGCCGCCACAGGGCACCGAGCCGCAGGTTCTCCTCTACCGTCAGTTCCGCGATCACGCCGCGTCCCTCGGGGACGTGCGCCACCCCGGCCCTGACGATGTCTTCAGGCCGTCGGCCGGTCAGGTCTGCACCGGCCAGGCTGACCCGCCCGCGGCGGGGCCGGATGAGCCCGCTAATGGCCCGGAGCAGCGTGGTCTTGCCCGCGCCGTTGGCGCCGAGCACCGCGGTGACCGTCGCCCGCGGTACCGCGAGTGAGACCCCGTGCAGTGCGAGGATCCCGTCGTATCCGGCGCTGAGGCCCTCGACCGTGAGCAGGTCGGCGTCCGTCCTCGCGCCCATGTCAGGCATCGCCGGAGCTCTCGCCTCTTTCGCTCCCGTGCCGCCCGCCGCCCCCGCTCACGCCGCCCCCGCTCACGCCGCCCCCGCTCACGCCGCCCCCGCTCACGCCGCCCCCGCTCACGCCGCCCCCGCTCACGCCGCCGTCGCTCGCCACGCCGAGGTAGGCGGCGGTGACGGCATCGTTGCTGCGCACCTGATCTGGGGTGCCGCTCGCTATCACCTTGCCGAAGTCGAGGACGACCAGGGTGTCACAGACCGACATCATCAGGTCCATGTGGTGCTCGATAACCACAACCGACGCCCGGGTCGCTAGGCCCCTGATGAGCTCGCCAAGCTCGGCGAGTTCCGCCTCGGAGAGCCCGCTGGCCGGCTCGTCGAGCAGGAGCAGGCGAGGACCTGCGGCCAGCGCACGAGCGAGCGCGACTCGCTTGCGCATCCCGTAGGAAAGCTGATCCGGCATCCGGTCCGCGAGGTCGCCCGCCCCGACATCGCGGAGCGCCTCGAGCGCGTGTTCTCTCAGCGCCGCCTCGTCCGTGTCCGAGCGGCGCAGGCCGAACAGCGCGGAGGTGAACCCGGCGCGGGCCCGGCAGGTCGCACCTGTCAGCACGTTCTCGAGCACGGACAGGCGGCTGAACAGGGCCACGCCCTGCAGGGTCCGCGCGATGCCGAGTCCCGCAAGCCGGTGCGGACGCAGCCGGCCAAGCGGCCTGCCGTCGAATGAGATGCTGCCCGCCTGCGGCCTGACGAAGCCGCAGAGCACGTTGAGCAGGGTCGTCTTGCCCGCCCCGTTCGGGCCGATCACGCCGGCCACCTGGCGCGGCGCGACGGTGAGCGACACCTCTTCGAGCGCTGTGAGACCGCCAAATCGCACCGTCACACCGCGCACATCGAGGACACCGGCCCGCGGCGCCAGGTTCTCTTGTCGAGGCGCCAGGTTCCGTGCCCGCTCGGCTGAATCATCATTCATCAGCCAAATTCCCGGTTTTAGTGGGTTTCGACCCAGTTCTATGAACCGTCATTCACACCCATCGAGGGCTTCCCACGCAAGGCCACGCGGCGAGTCGCGGCCGATTCGTGCCCAAATTGAGACCGGCCTAATCCTGAACGGCTCCGCGGCGGCCCGCTCTCTCGCCACGTTCTTGATCCCTACCTGCGTTAACCTGCCTGCGCTATCAGCCGGAAACTTCACACGCTAACGGATCATGGCCGGCAACCGAGGGCTGGAGCAGGCTGCGCCACCAGATGCGCGCAGCGAACCGGCGGCCGCGTCACGGCAGGCACATCCACCGCCAGCCGTGACAGGTCCACCCCGCGCCAAGATCTACCCGGGCTCACTCATCTGGCGGGCTCACTCATCTGGCGGGCTCACTCATCTGGCTGACACGTGCCCAGCGCGCCAGGATCCTCGCCGAGTGCATAGGCACGGACGAAGCTCAGCAGCCGAGCGTACTGCTGGAGCAATCTGAGAGAAAGCTCAGGTCCTGTCTCGCCCATCTCACGCAGATCGGTCCGCAGATCTGCGACCACCTCAACCATCCCAGAAACGATGGCCTCGGCATCTGCGGCGCCCTCCAGATCGCGATCGGCGCGGTCGATGATCTCGGCGCGGTTTAGCGGTGGCGACCTACCCGACCGTCGCCGCCCGATTTGCGCGTTCGTACCAGGTAGTGCCGACAATGGGCAGTTCTACGACGGTGAGGCTAGGGGGCAGCATGTCGCGGGGCGGCGGGTGCCACCGGCCCTCGGTCGGGTTCGCCGGGCCTGCCGGCGATCCAGCAGATGTCATACCCGAAGCCTTTCAAGGACATGCCGCCGGGTTTCTTGCCACGGCGGCGGTGGGTACGCCCGTGCGGGGCTATCCGTCTGTCACCCCGCGATCGGGTGCGTCGGCTGGGGGGATGTCTTCTGGGCGGTGGATGCGGAAGTCGTACATATCGAGAGCCATTCCGTCGGCGTAGCGGGCCAGGGTCAGCGCCGCGCCGCCGAGCTTGATGCGAAGCTCCGGCGGGCCGTTGTCTGCTCGGGCGCTGGTTTTGATGAGGTAGTCGTGGTGCTGCCGGTCGCGGAGTTCGCCCAGCGCGGGCGGATAGCAGTCGCGGACGCGCACGGGTGTGGCCGTGTAGCCGATGAGGAACCGGGTCTGGTCGCACGCGAGGGTGTAGGAGTCACCGTCGGGCGGGTCCCCGCCAAAGGCCGCCAGTTGCGGGGTGTAGGGGCGCAGCAGGTTGATCACCTGCTCGGCGCTGAGCCTGCGCGGCGTGTAGACCGTTGCCAGCAGGGCAAGGTCGGGTTCGGGCAGGGCAGGATGAACGGTGCCGCCGAGCCGGGCCGCGAGGCCGCGGACGAGGAGGCTGGCGTCGTGCCGTTTGAGGGCGGGATCCCGGCGGTGCCCGTGGTCTTGGACGGCGATCTCACCGCGGTAGGCGGTGGTGACATTTCCCGGGAGCCGGGCCTGCTGCGCCATCTGCGGCGTCACGGCGATCGGCCCGAACAGAAGTACGCCGTTGGTGAAGACGAGCCGTTCGCGCCACTCGCGTACGGCAGGGTCGTACAGCTTTGCCGCGTCCAGCACGTGATCGCGGCCGGGATCGGCCGACAGCAGTATGGCTGGGTTGTCGCCGAGACCGTTGCGGCCACGCCGCAGCAGCGCCATCACAGCACCTCCTGTGCCAATCCGGACCGGGCGCGAGGTGAGACCCGGCGGCTACATCGATCAGAAAATGTGCCAGATGTGCTTGGCCATGTCCGCCATGTCCTGGCCGGTCTTGACTGCGCTGTCACCGACGGCATCCGCTATGCCCATGGCTACGCCGTGCTGGTGGATATCGGCGCCCCAGTGCGCATGCCACAGGTTACGCGCGAAGTCGCCGACTCCTACCGCCACCGCGCCGCCGACCGCAGCGCCGACAGCGACACCAACGACACCCGCGCCAGCGGTAACGCCGACCAAGCCAAGCCCGGCCACGGCAACGTCCGTTGCGGCCCCACCGACTGCCGTTCCCACAGCGATACCGGTGACGTTCGCAGATGCCTGCTGTCTTGCGCGCGACCTGGGCGGCCTTGAATTTGGTGGTCAGCCGGGGGACGACCCTGTCCTCGAGGTATTTGCGGTAAGCGGACGGGACCGCCCACAGCCCGCGCACATAGTCGGCGAGGGTGTTGCCGTCTGCCGGGTCCCCCCATGGTCGGGGCCGACGTCACTGTACGTCTTTTGCAGGTCGCTGGCCGCCTGTACCCGCGCCTGCCGCGCGGCGTCCATACAGTGCTGCCAGTACGACTGGCACGACACGCGCCATTGTTCGGCCGCGGGGTTGCTCAGGCAGACTTGGGGGACCTTCCCGTCGGGCCCGACCGGCACACCGTGGGCGCGAACGGTGTCCGCGGCCTGTTCGAGCGCGTTTTCGACCCTGGCGAGGTTAAGCGCGAGCGTGTCCACGATGACCGCCGTCGATTCGACTGCCAGGGCGAGCCCGGTGCCGGTGCCGTCGCCAGCGATCTGGCCCACCTTCTTGTCCAGCGCAGTGGACACGCCCGTGATCTCCGGCGCGTACCGGTACAGGGTCCCGGCGAGCGCCGATAAGCCGTGGATGTTCCCGCCTACCCAGTTGTCGTGGAACAGCGGCAGCGTCGATGGGCTCTTCGCTCCAGCCATGATCTGCCGCCTTACTTGATCCGATCCGGGCTGGCGATCTGGCTGATGAGCTGGCTCAGCGACTCCTCGCTGCCGGCGTATTTGTCATGTGCGGTCTGCAGCTTCTGCGCGTGGCCGTCGATCACGCTGGCGAGTTGCATGTGCAGGGCGCCGAGCGCCTCCACGACCGTCTGCAGTGCCTCATCGGCTCCATCACCGCCACAATTAGGGCACGCCGGGCCATCCGGAGGCATCACCGCCGTGAGGACACCCGCCTCGACATGAAATGTCCCCGAGGCCTGCGCCAGATCGGCCACCATCACCTGAAGCCGCTGCTCACCGTGCCGCCCCGCTCTTCCTCATGTCAGGTCCCTCTTCAGCCGTTCAAGATCGCTTTCACGCCAGCGCCACGCCCCCTGCGCTGCCGGCGGATCGACCACGATCGCAAGCACGCGGGCGCGGCCCATCAGTTCCTGCAGCCGGTCCAGCGGCAGCGCTGCCCAGGGTTGCACGTGACCCATCGCCTCGACTAAGCGCCGCTGGCTGGAGAGGCGCGGGCCCGGTCGCAGCCGCGCGGCGCGCACTTGACATGATTCGCTGGGCGCCAGGCTCGGCACCTTGACCTTCTTGCGCCACCTATTCGTGACTCGATCGCGACGCGGCCGCGGTCCAGGCCGCGGTCCCCGCCGCGGCGCCGCCGTGGTCGCCGCCGCGGTCCAAGCCGCGGCCCCGCCGCGGCCTGACTGGACGGTGAACGATCCTTGGCAAGCACAGCAAGCACAGCAAGCACAGCAAGCACAGCAAGCACAGCAAGCGGGCCGGCAACCGTGCTGGTGACCGGCGCGAGTACTGGATTCGGCGCCGCGATCGCCAGGCGCTTCGCGGCGGAGGGCGCCCGCGTGATCGCTGCGGCACGCCGGGCCGGCAGGCTTGCCGAACTCACCGCAGAGTTCGGCTCCAGCGTCCTGCCTGTCAAACTCGACGTCAGAGACAGGGCTGCGGTAAACCAGGCGATTGCCGATCTGCCCTTGGAGTTCGCCGACGTCGACATCCTGGTGAACAACGCCGGTGTGGCCAAGGGCCTGCAGCCGGCCCAGCAGGCCGATGTTGACGACTGGGACCAGATGATCGACACGAACTGCAAGGGCCTCGTGTACTGCACACGTGCCGTGTTGCCCGGCATGGTCACGCGTGGCAGGGGCCATGTAATCAACATGGGGTCGGTCGCGGGCAGCTATCCGTATCCGGGCGGGAATGCCTACGGGGGGACGAAGGCCTTCGTGCACCAGTTCAGCCTCAACCTCCGGAGCGACCTGCACGGCACCGGTGTGCGGGTAACCTGCGTCGAGCCCGGCTTGGCCGGCGGGACCGAGTTCTCCGTCGTGCGGTTCCAGGGCGACAAGGACAAGGCCGATGCCGTCTACGCGGGCACGCAGCCGCTCACCGCAGGCGACATAGCCGAGGCCGTGTACTGGGCGGCGTCGCTGCCGGCACACGTCAACATCAACACGATCGAGCTAATGCCCGTCGCCCAGAGCTTCGCGCCATTCCAGGTCCATCGCGCATCCTCCTGATCGTTCTCCGAGTAGATGACCGATCCTCGTGGTTGACCGAGGAGTGATCGCCCTCCTGGAAGTAAGCCGCCTAGAGTAACTGGACGTGGCAGGGCGCGGTACTCCGGCGACGGCGATGCTGAGCAGGCTGGGCATCGCCCACAGCGTGCATGAATACGATCACGACAAGCGGCATGAGTCGTACGGCCGGGAGGCGAGCGAGGCACTGGGCGTCCCCCCGGCGCGGGTGTTCAAAACGCTAGTGGCCGATGTAGACGGCGGCTTGACGATCGGCGTGGTCCCCGTCGCCAGCCAGCTCGACGTCAAGGCGCTCGCCACGGCAGCCGGAGGCAAGCGGGCGAAGATGGCCGACGTGGCCGCAGCTGAGCGCGCCACCGGCTACGTGGCCGGCGGCATCGCACCCGTGGGCCAGCGCAGGCGCCTGCCAGTAGTGATCGACTCGTCGGCGCTGAACTTCGCCACCGTGTTCTGTAGCGGCGGCAGGCGGGGGCTTGAGATCGAGCTTTCCCCTGGCGACCTGGTCCGTGCCACGAACGCGGTCGTGGCGCCCATCGCCACGCAGTACGGCCACTGAGGAAGGCGAGCCGGGTCCGGTGCGAGTCGGGTCTGGTGCAAGATATGGACGTGCCCTCCCGCCGGGTGACCGTAGCGGAGCTTGCGCCTGTCGATGTGGCCGTCACAGGCTGCGTAGCAGCCGGCGAGGACGGAGCCCGGCTCGGTTAGGGCGGCGGGTTCGCCGACCTGGAGTTCGCCCTCGCCTGTACGGCCGGCCTGACCGGCCAGGACACCGTCGTCGTCACGACCGTGCATGAATTGCAGGTGCGGCCGCCAGGATCGATCGCCATGGCCGCACCCGACGCCCCGGTTGATCTCGTGGTCACACCTGCCTGCCAGGGGGCTCCGGCCGCCAGGCGCGACAACCGGCGCGCACGGTGTGGCACCACGCTTCAGGTCGTAGCGTAGGGACGTTGATAGCCATCAATGCGGAGTGAGGAACGTCGTGCGCACTGTGCCGCTAGGTAACCAAGGCCTGGTCGTCTCTGCCCAAGGGCTTGGCTGCATGGGGATGAGCGAGTTCTACGGCCCGGGCGATGAAGCCGAGTCCATCGCGACCATCCACCGGGCGATCGAACTGGGTGTGACGCTGCTTGACACCGCCGACATGTATGGCATGGGCGAGAACGAGCGGCTCGTCGGACGTGCCCTCGCAGGCCGGCGCGACGATGTGGTCCTGGCAACCAAGTTCGGCATCGTGCGCGACCCGCAGGCTGCTGACGACCGCAGCCGCAGGTCGGTGAACGGGCGGCCGGAATACGTGAAGTCCGCCATCGACGCATCACTGCGCCGGCTTGGCACCGGCCATGTGGACCTCTACTACCAGCACCGCCCGGACCCGGATACGCCGATCGAGGAAACCGTGGGCGCGATGGCCGAACTGGTCACGGCAGGCAAGGTCCGTCACATCGGGCTTTCTGAGGTCAGCGCCGACCTGATCGAGCGCGCCCATAGCGTGCACCCGGTCACAGCGGTGCAGAGCGAGTACTCTTTGTGGACACGTGACGTCGAGGAGGTCCAGCCGGCGATGCGCACGCTCGGGATTGGCCTCGTCGCCTACTCACCACTCGGGCGGGGCTTCCTGACCGGCGAGATCAGCTCGGTGGCAGCGCTCGCCGACGACGACTTCAGGCGGGCAAACCCGCGCTTCAGCGGCGACTCGTTCAGGGCCAATATGGCGATCGTGGACGTGGTACGGGACATCGCGGCGGCCAAGCAGGTCACTGCCGCCCAGGTGGCCTTGGCATGGGTCACCTCGCACGGCGGCGATGTCGTGCCGATTCCTGGCACCAAGCGCCGCAGCCGCCTCGAGGAGAACGTGGCCGCGCTTGAGGTGACGCTGACCGCGGACGATATGTCCCGCCTCGAGCCCCTCGCCGATCACGTCCACGGAGCCCGTTACTGAGCACCTGCTGTCGCGCCTACTGGCGCGCCATGGCCATCCGCATCTCGCTCTCCGTGTCGGTGATGAGATCTCCGGACAGGTCGATGGTCACGGTGTGCAGGGCCCCGGTGAACCTGAACGGAGCCTGGTAGTCGGGGGTAACCGAGGAGCCGGGGTTGGCGCCGCAGGTCAGGCCGCCGGGGTTGAACCCGATAGGCGTGGTCACCGGTATATCGGCTTCCGCGACAAGTTCGCGGTCAATGTACAGCCGCGCCTGGCCTGCCGAGCCCTTCCCGCCGGCGAAGTCTGGCTGTCCCGTGGGCTCGAACTCGAAGCGCAGCTCATGCCGGCCTTCGGGTACCCCGTCGCGCGATGACACGTAGTGGAGAGCGCGCCGGACGTAGTTGTGGACGTAGTGCAGCCTGCTGTCCTTGACGTAGAAAGACCAGCCGCCGACCCTGGAGCCCTGGCAGATCAGGACGCCCTCGGCGCCAGCGGCCGGGATCTGGGCGTCGGCGGTGATGGCGTGCGGGCGGTTGAGGAGACGGGGCCCGGCGAAGGGCGGCACGGTCTGAGTACCCGGCCGATAGACGTAGCGGTCGCGAGGCTCGGCAACCTGCGGGCGCTCTGCGATCAGCCGTTCAAGCGCGCTGCCGTCGATCGGCAGCACGTTGTACTTGCCGGCCTCGACATACCATTGCGCGATCATCTCGATGAGCTTGTCCCTATGCTGGTCAGCGAGGTTGTGATTTTCCGCGGGGTCGTCAGCGACGTGGTAGAGCTCCCAGCGATGGGCGTCCAGGTCGGTCAGGTCCGTGGCCGTGATCGGTACCCCGAACGGTTTGCCCGCCTCGGCGAAAGATGGCCCCGGCCATGGGCATACGGCTCGCCACCCGTCGTGGTCGAGGGCCCGGTGGCCGAACATCTCGAAGTACTGCGTACGGTGGCGCGTCGGGGCCGCCGGATCCGCGAAGGTATGGGCAAAGCTGACCCCCTGGATCGGGGACTGGGTCACTCCCTTGATCGCCGCGGGCGGCTGGATCCCCAGCACATCAAGCACGGTGGGAAACCATGTCGATCACGTGCGCGTACTGGCCGCGGACTTCGCCGCGCGCCTTGATGCCGGCCGGCCAGCAGACCAGGAACGGGTCGCAGGCGCCGCCGCGGTAGGTCTCACGTTTCCACCGCCGGAACGGGGTATTTCCGGCCCACGTCCAGCCCCACGGATAGTGGTTGAAGGTTGTGGGGCCACCAAGCTCGCCGATCGCCCGGATGCTGTCCTCGAGCGGCTCGGGCGCATTGTTGAAGAACTGCAGCTCGTTCGTGGTGCCGTTGACCCCGCCCTCGGCGCTTGCCCCGTTGTCCGACACAAGCATGATCAGCGTGTTGTCGAACTCGCCGATTTCACGCAAGAAATCAAGTATCCGGCCGATATGGTGGTCGGTATGCGAGAGGAACCCCGCGAATACCTCCATCATCCTGGCCGCGAGCCGACGGGCATCTGGCGATAGCGAATTCCATTCAGGGACGTCGGGATCGTGCCGCGAAAGCTCCGCGCCTGCTGGCATGACGCCCAGTTCCTGCTGCCTGACGAATACGCGTTCGCGGTATGCGTCCCAGCCGTCGTCGAATACTCCCCTGTACCGGTCAGCCCATTCTCTGGGCACATGATGCGGGGCGTGCGTCGCACCCGTGCAAAAATGCAGGTAAAATGGTTTGTTCGGCGCGACTTGCTTGGCATCGGTGATAAATCCGATAGCCCTATCCGCTAGATCCTCGGTCAGGTGGTAGCCATCCTCCGCGGTGTGCGGCGGCTCCACCTGATGGTTGTCGTAGATCAGGTCCGGGTACCACTGGCTGGTATCTCCGCCGAGGAAACCGTAGAAGCGCTCGAACCCGCGGCCGAGCGGCCAGCGGTCGAACGGGCCTGCCGCTGACTCGTACTCCGACGGGAGCAGGTGATACTTGCCGACCATGTAGGTGCTGTAACCATGTTGCAACAGCATCTCCGAGAGGAACCCGTTCTCGAACGGGATGTTGCCGTTGTAGCCGGGATAGCCCGTGGCCAGCTCGTTGATCGCTGCCGTGGCATTGGCATGGTGGTTACGGCCAGTAACAATGCACGAGCGCGATGGTGAGCACAGGGCGGTGGTATGCATGTTGCTATAGAGCAGGCCAGCCGCGGCCAGCGCGTCGAAATTCGGCGTCGTGATCGGGCTGCCATAGCAGCCGAGCTGCCCGAAACCAGTGTCATCGAGCACGATGAAAAGCACATTTGGCGCCCCCGCAGCAGCGCGCATGGGGCGGGGCCAGGCAGGGCTCGAGTCTCCTGCAGTCCGCCCGATCACGCCGGGAAAAGCGGTGCCCGGCGGGTATTCGTTCAGCGCCATCTGCTCATCCCTCCGGCGTCGGTCCATCAGGAGTCACTGAACGCCGCCACCCGCGGCCCGCCATCACCCGACGCGGGTGAAGATCGAGACACCGGGTCGCCCCCCCCTGGCAGCGCATCCCCGCGGTGCCAGGGCGGGACAATGACCTGGCCGACGATGGATGGATGGTGGGCAGATGCCTGGGCAACCGGCGCTGTCGCGGTCGCGCGACGCAGGAACCCGCCGCGCCCGCAAACCGTTAGAGTCTCCGAGGGTCACATTTGCTGGTCCCGAACAGTGACCGTTCCGTCACAATGATAGAAAAATGACTACATGGAGTAGCAAAGTACAGCTAATCGGGTTACAATGTGACATTCCTAACATTCTGTGGAATGTAGCACTTTCTTATCGTCAAACGTGCAGCTAAGAGGGCTAATTCGGGCGAATGAGCCTGATCGGCATGATTCAGGTCATAGCGTTCGATTCCCCGTTTCGGGTACATCCGGGACGAATCTTGGGCATCGTGGTGGGCTCCAGCGTCCAGCGTGCGGGACGGTTACCGAAAGTGACTCGTCGCCTTGACCCGCGTCACGTCCGCATGCCGCTGCCTTAGCCCCAGTTTCTGGTGGCGGGCATGCGCCCATGGGCGGAAGCGGCACAGCATGTGCCCGACCGAAGGTTCGTCTTGTCCGGCAGAAGGACACTCAAACGTAGAATCGCAACCCTCACTTTCGCGGTAGCAGGCTCCGCAATCGCCGTGGGCGCCATCGCCTCGAGCCCGGCGCCCAGCGTGACAAGCGCAGCCAGCGCAACGGGGCAGGCCACCGCGGGCGGGCAGGCCACCGCGGTCGCAGCGCCGAAAGCGATCGGTATCGGTTCCAATTCGCAGGACACCCTCGCGCTTGTCGCGTTCATCACGCCAGTCAAGGCCGATACGAAGGCGGCCAGCAAGCGTGCCAAAACCCCTCGCCAGGTCGCCTGGTACATGCTCCGCTCGTTCGGCTGGTCGCACTGGCAGTTCCAGTTCCTGAACAAGCTGTGGGAACGGGAAAGCGGCTGGAATCCCCGCGCGGAAAACCCCTACTCCGGCGCGTATGGCATTCCGCAAGCCGTCCCCGGCAGCAAGATGGCAAGCGCAGGTTCGAACTGGCGGACGAGCGCCCGCACCCAGATCCTGTGGGGCCTTCGTTATATCAAGGGGCGGTACGGCTCCCCGCATCACGCGTGGCAGCACGAGCTTGCGTACGGCTGGTACTGACCGATAGCCGATGAGCTCGGCGGTGACCTGGGCCGCGATCCCCGGCGAGGCCACCGCGGGAAAATGACTACCTTTGGCGCCGCACAGGGCATACTCCCAATGTGCAGCAAGGTCTGGTTTCCCGATGAGAGCGGCAGCAGGCGCCCTGGCAGGCGTGCTAGCCCTGAGCCTGGGCGTGGCCGGATGCAGTTCAGGCAGTCATCCCGGACCACGTCCGCACGCAGTGGCGAGCCGGGCAGCAGCCGCACCGGCTTCGCCGTCGGCCTCTCCTCGCGGCCTGCAGGCGACGGTGCTGCGCGTGACTGACTTGCCGCCCAGCTTCATCGTCCGGCCGCTCAATGGTCGCAATCTCCCGTCGCATCTGA
Organism: uncultured Actinomycetota bacterium; assembly: GCA_963826515.1. Taxonomy (GTDB): domain Bacteria; phylum Actinomycetota; class Actinomycetes; order Streptosporangiales; family Streptosporangiaceae; genus DATFVJ01. The sequence goes on along the minus strand of CAWGXI010000012.1, from coordinate 468,527 downwards.
CCGGATGTCATCGGCTGCAAACCCTGCTTGCCGGTGGCACGGGGCCACACGTGCAGGTGGAGTTCTATATGGTCCCGTTCGGGCCGTGGATCGACGAGGCGGTCATTTCACAGGCGGGCGGGGCGCCGTCCAGCCTCATGGGTGAACTCGCTGGCGCTCTTGCAAGCTGTCACTCGGTGACCGTGACGGAGGAAGGACGTCGAGTGCGGCTGGCGCTGGCCCCGGCAAAGGCCCCGGCCGCGGCCGGTCAAGCCGTCGCCTACCGTGCCACTGGCAGGTATGCCGGGATCCCGCTCAGCATGGACATCGTGCTTGCCCCCGCCGGAAGGCTGATCCTGCTGGTCACCAACACTTCCGTGACTGGCCCGGCGGATCCGGCGGTCACCGCGCAGGCCGTCCGGGCGGCAGTGCAGCGAGCCGCCCGGGCCTGACCCCGCACACAGCAGATCAGCGAACGATCTTGACGTTGAAGATCGGGGTGCCGAGCGCGCCCATCAGCCGCAGCCAGATCGGCAGGTACATTTCAGCGCCGCGGGCGGTGGTGATATCGCCGAGGTCGATGATGTCGGTGTGGCCGAAGCTCTCAAGCAGTCCTGCGACCGTCTTCTTGGCGCCTGCATCATTGCCCGAGAGGAAGACGCTGTGGTCGCCGTCGGCAAGCTGCCCAGGATTGACCATCAGCGGCGCGGTCACCGTGTTGAGGCTCTTGACCACCCTGAGCTGCGGGAAGGAACTCTGGATCTGTTCGGCGAGTGAGTCGGTGTCCTTGACGGACAAGGTGGGCGGGAAACCCGCGGAGAAGTCCAGCGGGTTGGCAATGTCAAGCATTACCCTGCCCGCCAGGTTCTCCCTGCCAGCCGCCTCGAGCACGGCGATCGATACGCCGCCAGAGGTGGCGTTGACGATCAGCTCAGCATCGGCGGCCGCCGCGGCGAACGTGTCCAGGCTGACGAGCGGGTGCGCGGCGGCCCAGGCAGCGTAAGGCGGGTTGCCCATGGCATCAGGCTCGGCACGCGCCATGGTGGCAGCGACATCGCGGGTGCCAACAGTGACCTCGTGACCAAGCTCGGCGAGCTTGCCGGCCAGAGTCTGGCCGACCATTCCGGTGCCCAGCACTGCGATCTTCATGGTGACGCTCCTTTGCGATGAACCGGTGTGGTCAGCGTTCCCATGCCGGACTGCAGACCACGATTCCTGTGCGTATTCAGTGAATATCCCCGACAACGCTCCGGGATCTCTCATGGATTAAAGCGCGCAGCTGGTGGATTAAAGCGCGCAGCTGGATTTAGGGGCGCAGCGCTTGAACTCGCTGCGGCTGGCGGCCAAGCTCGCCGTGGTGCCTATGGACAAGTTAACAGACCTGTCTGTCTGGATCCAGAGATTCGCCCCGTGTCGCTTACCGAGTTTCCAGGCGGCAGCGGGCACCGGCAGCCCGGCGCCGTGCCTGGCAGGTCGTGGCTGCATGGCGGCCGTGGCTGCCGGGCCGTGGCTGCCGGGCCGTGGCTGCATGGCGGCCGTGGCTGGCAGGCGGGCCGTGGCTGGCAGGCCGTGGCTGGCAGGCGGGCCGTGGCTGGCAGGCCGTGGCTGGCAGGCCGTGGCTGGCAGGCCGTGGCTGGCAGGCCGTGGCTGGCAGGCCGTGGCCGGCGGGCCGTGGCTGGCAGGCCGTGGCCGACAGGCAGGCGAGATGGCCTGGCATTGCTAGTCGTGGCCGGATTCCCATCGCTGGCTGTGGCAAGCAGGCAAGGCTGACGATTGATGGCTTGGCATGGCCGGCCGTGGCCGGATGCGCGTGGCTGGCCGGTCGTTGGCAGTGGCGTTGGGCGCTCCCGCAGACAGACTTGTCAGTACGATGGTGTGAGCGTTCACTCGGAGGTGAAGTCAATGACTCCCGCAGCGGCGGGATCTCCCGCGCGCGAGCGCATCCTGAACACCGCGTTCAGGTTGTTTTACGCACACGGGCCGCGGGGTGTGGGCGTTGACACCATTGTGGCAGAGTCAGGCGTCGCCAAGGCCACGTTTTACAAGCACTTTCCGCGCAAAGACGATCTCGTGCTTGCCTATCTGGGCAATGTCGACCAGGTCTGGTTCGGACAGCTGCGGGCCGCCGCCCGTGCAGCCGGTGATCAGGCCCGCGATCAGCTCGCTGCCCTCTTCGACGCTTTGAGCTCCGCATGCCGCAACGAGGATTACCACGGCTGCGCGTTCATCAACGCCGCTGCGGAGAGCGAAATGGGCGGCGACGTGCACGCCGCCACCTTGGAACACAAGGCGGTCGTGCGTGCCTGGGTCACCGACCTCGCGCGCCGTGCCAGCGCCACCGATCCAGGCCTGCTGGCCACGCAGCTGACTCTGCTCCTCGATGGCGGCCTCGCCGCAGGCGTGCTTGACGCGGACCCTGCCGTGCCAGGAGCCGCCAAGGCCGCCGCGCGAATCCTCATCGACGCCGCCTGCCCTGCCGCGCGACCCTGACTGAGTAGCCCGTGGCTGAGCGGCCCCCGGCTAAGCGGCCCCCGGCTAAGCGGCCCCCGGCTAAGCGGCCCCCGGCTAAGCGGCCCGCGGCTGAGCAGTCCGCGGCGTCGGCGTGACACGGGATGCGCCACCGTCTTGCAGGAGGAGCGAGACCGCCCGCGCGCCAGCGCCAGGCCAGGCACGCGCCCGCGCACATATCCCGCGCACGCCCGCAACAACATCCGAGCGGCCGCCAGCTTGCTGGCCTGGCTCCGCCGGCACAGCACCGCCCTGGCCTCCTGCCGCCAGCGCGACATCGACAACTGGCTCGTCACCGGCCCGTCCGCCAGGCATCCGCGGGAATTCCCCGCGCATGGGACAGGATCACCAGCCGCCACGGGGCTGGTCCCCGGCCCGTGCACCGCCGCACGCGGATCGTCCGATCTGTCGATTCGCCGCCGTAGCGCTCGTCGGTTGAGTAGGGCGCGCCTTGGGCGCCGTCCGGGGAGACCGCGTGCGATCTGCCGACGACCTCCCCGCCTAGGGAACTACAACGAGAGGAGCCGGAAGTGAGCAAGTACCTGTATCTGTACCGTGGTCCAGCCACGCCGATGGAGGACTTCACACCCGAGCAGTCTGCCGAGCAGACGCGCGCGTGGGCTGAGTGGATGGGCCGCGCCGGAACCGCGCTCGCTGAGCCGGGCGCGCCCTTCGGAGCGCGCTCTTCCGTCGGCGACGATGGATCGAGCCCGGCGCCAAGCGACCAGAACGGCTACACGATTGTTGAGGCTGACAATCTCGACGCCGCCCGCGTCCTGGCCGGAAACCACCCCTTCCTCGCCGAAGGGAAGGGCCGCTTCAGCATCGAGATCTTCGAACTCGCGCCGATGCCCATGTAGCACGGCGCCGCGGCGGGGGCGGCCCCGGGCAGTAAGCGTCTCATCCGCGCGGGTGACGGCGCTCGTCCCCCGGGGCCACGGCCGCGGGAGCGCATCTCGTACCCGCGCCCGATATGGCGCTGGCGGCCACGCATCTAGCGTCGGATCCGTGACCGAAGAGCAGGCAGATGAGCGGGCAGGTCACGTCCAGGCGCCGCGCACAGCTACGCTGGCTGGTCCATCTCCGGCTATCACCGCGCTCGCAGTGTCGCTGATATTCGAGCCGGTGCTCATGATCCACATCGCAATCGGGCCGGTCTTCGCTGGCGTGGCGGGAGCGCACCAGTGGCAGCGAAGGCGCACCTCAGCTGCGCTAATCGGACCGCTGCGCTTGCCTAAGAGCGCGTTTGATGTAGGGATGTTCTAGTTTCTGTTGCGCCACGTCGTTGCTTGGCTGCGCACGTCCCACAGTTCGGTGTTTTCTCGCGCTATAGACGCTGGTCATGACCGATCGCAAGCCATATGCCACTGACCTGTCCGATGACCGCTGGGCCCTGATCGCGCCGCTGCTTGAAGACTGGCGCGCCCAGCGCGCCGCGGCCACGCCGCCCGGCTGCGCCGCGCCGTCCCATGACCTGCGAGAGATCGTCAACGCGATCTTGTATGTCAACCGGGCCGGGTGCGCCTGGCACCTGCTCCCGCACGACTTCCCGCCCTACCAGAGCGTGTATTACTACTACGCCGCGTGGAAGAAGGACGGCACCACCGAGCAGATCCATGGCCTGCTGCGCGGCAAGGTCCGCACGCGGGCCGGCCGCGTGCCCGAGCCGTCCACGGCGATCTACGACGCGCAGTCGGTCAAGACGTCCACCAACGTCCCTGCGGCCAGCCAGGGCGTGGATAACGCGAAGAAGATCGTGGGCCGCAAGAGACACATCGCCACCGATACCCTCGGGCTGATCCTGGTGGCGCTGGTCACTGCCGCCAGCGTGCAGGACAACGCCGGCGGTATCGCCTTGACGCAGCACGTTGCCGCGCGCTACCCGTCGGTGGCGCGGGCCTGGGTGGATCAGGGGTACAAGAAGGCCGTGGCCGAGGACGCCGCCAGGCACGGCATCGATGTTCGGGTCTACGCCAAAAACCCCGCGGCCAAGGGGTTCGCGGCCACACCGCGCTGGCCGGTCGAGCGCACCTACGGCTGGCTCATGCTGCACCGCCGGCTCGACCGCGACTTCGAGACGCTGCCGGGCCGGTCAGTCACCCAGATTCACTGGGCCATGATCGACAACATGGGCAGAAGACTCACCAAAGAAACAACACCGACATGGCGGGCACCAGCCTGCACAACGGATCTACCGGCAGCGGCCTAGATGAAACTCCCTCTAAGACTGCATCGCCCGGCCGGCCTGCTTGCGGTCGCAGACTTGGCGCTGCTCGCGATCACGGTGACCGTGCTGGTCTCAGGTTTCTGGGATCTCACGCTCGGGCACCCGGCCAGGTTCCGCTGGTACTCGGTCGCTGGCGTGCTGCTCGCCGCCGCCACCGTGATGCACACCGTGCGGGCGGCGCAGACGCCTACGTTCATCGAAGGTCCGGTGGTCGAAGCAGGACATCGGCGCCCGCCTTCTCCTGATACCTGACTGTGATACCAGACTGTGATCCCAGACTGTGATCCCAGACTGTGATCCCAGAGGCTGTGATCCCAGACTGGGCCCCAGCCGGTATGCGGAAGCTGTCTTCAGGCGCCTTGAGCACCGGGCTTGGTGGGTGGCGAAACGAAACACCAGCCGGTGCTAGCCCGCTGGCGGCCGCCCGCTGGCCGTGACCGCCCGTCACCCCGGTCATCGCCTGCCCCCGTACCGACCCGGTGGATCAGGCCGGCCGAACCGGCTAGATCCCTCCGGGGCGTCCAGGCCCCCTGCGCGCGGGCCCGCGCCGCGCCACGGATCCTGACGCCCGCCACGAACCCACGGCCCGCGCTGTACACAAGCCCCGCAACGTCCCACAGACCCATGCCCAAACACACTCACACATCTCAAGACACGCAAATCGTCGCCCCAGTCTGCGTAACCTTCGTCGCCCACCCGCCAGTGATGCAGACAGCAGGCCCGATTGCGATTTCCTCGTGCCCCGGCGCCGTGGAGCCGGCCGCCGGTGCGCCCTGCGGGGGATTCGGCGGCGGAACCGCTATATTCGTCAGCATGTTCGACGTATCGACGGCACTGCGCGAGCTGAACGAAGACCAGCGCCTCGCGGTAACGCATGGGCATGAACCGCTGCTCGTGCTCGCGGGCGCTGGTACGGGCAAGACCGCGACGCTCGCCGCCAGGGTGGCCTGGCTGCAGGCCAGTGGCCTCGCGGCCGACCGGATCCTCTTGCTGACGTTCACCCGCCGAGCCGCCGACGACATGCTCGCCCGAGTGGCCGCTGCTTCCGCTACGGCCGCCTCCGCTACGGCCGCCTCCGCAACCGCCGCCTCCACAACCCCTGCCTCCGCAACCGCCGCCGCCGCAACCGCGATGTGGGGCGGCACGTTTCACGCCATCGCGCATCGCATCATCCGGGCGCACGCCGAGGCGTTCTCATTGCCGCCTGCGTTCAGCCTCATCGACCCTGCCGACACCGCAGACCTGCTCGACACGCTGCGGGCCGGAGCCGGCCTTGCGGGTACCGAGCGACGGGCACCGCGCGGGCCCGTGTGCGCCGACATCTACACCCGCTGCGTCAACACCCAGCGACCAGTAAAAGACGTCGCCGCCGCCGACTTCCCCTGGTGCGCCGACTTCACCGGCCAGCTTGGCGCGCTGTTCCGCGCCTTCGTCGCGCACAAGCGCGCGCACGGGCTCGTTGACTTCGACGACTTGCTTTTGCTGTGGCGGGCGGCGCTGGCCGACGCGGCGGCCGGGCCGGCCCTGCGGGGCCTATTCGACGCGGTCCTCGTGGACGAGTACCAGGACGTTAACACCGTGCAGGCCGACATCGTCCGCCTTCTTGCACCCGACGGACGCGGGCTGACCTGCGTCGGCGACGACGCGCAGGCGGTGTATGGTTTCCGCGGCGCCGACCCGGCGCACCTGCGCGCACTCGGCGCCACGTTCCCCGGCCTTTCTGTCGTCAGGCTCGTCCGCAACTACCGCTCGCGCATCTCTGTCCTCGCCCTGGCCAATGCGATACGGCCGCAGGCAGGCGGGCTCGCACTCACGCTGACCGGTGACCGCGGCAGCGGCCCCCTGCCACTTCTCGTGCGCTGCCACGACGAGGCCACCCAGGCGCGGGAGATCCGCGCTCGGGTGCTCGAGGCGCACGAAGGCGGGCTGGACCTGCGTGACCAGGCAGTGCTGGTCCGGTCGGCTCACCACAGCGACCTGCTCGAGATCGAGCTTGCGGCCGCGCGCGTTCCTTTCGTCAAGTTTGGCGGGCTCCGCTTCACCGAGGCCGCCCACGTCAAGGACTTCCTCGCAGCCGCACGGCTAGTCGTCAATCCCGGCGACGACCTCGCCTGGTTCCGCGTGCTCAGGCTGCACGACGGCATCGGGCCCGTGCACGCGCGCCGCATCATCGGCGAACTGAAACTGGCCGAGCCCGCGCCGCTGCAGCGCTGGCCCGCCGGGCTTGCGACCGCGCCGAGCCGGTCCAGGCAGGCTCTTGCCTCGACCATCGCAGGCCTGGCCGAGGCCACGGCGTTGGCGGGCACCGCTCAGCGTGCCGCCACCATCCTCACGGCGTTGCACGCCCCCCTGCAGGCTCGCTACCCGGACGCGGCGGTGCGCATCGCCGATCTTCAGCGGCTTGCCGCTGCGGCGGCGAGCAGACCGTCGCTGCACGAGGCCCTCGTCGACCTCGCGCTCGACCCGCCCGCGGCCACCTCCGGCCTCGCCGGGCCGCCACGGCTGGACGACGACTACCTTGTTATTTCCACCATCCACTCCGCAAAGGGCCTCGAATGGCCCGTCGTGCACCTGCCGCACCTCGTCGACGGCGCTGTCCCCGCTGACATGGCGCTTTCCACGCCAGCTGGCCTGGCAGAAGAACAGCGTCTCTTCTATGTAGCTGTCACCCGCGCCCGCGACCATCTGTTCCTCTACGCGCCGCTGCGGATGCACCATTACCGCACAGTGCGCAGCGACCGGCATAGCTACGCACCGCTGAGCCGGTTCCTGGATGCCGCCGCGCTCGCGGTATGCGAGAGCGTCGAGGCAGGCCCTGCGCGGCCGTTGATCCCACCCGCCACGTCGCTCGCCACGACCGTCGACGCCGCCCTCGACGCCCTCTGGGACGCCAGCTGACTCGTGTATTCATCCAATGGAGACTGCGCTCGCTTTCGGACTGCTTGGTCAGGCGCTTGACGGCCTTGGGGGCCGCGGGCTCCTGGACGACGACCGGGCAGGAGCTGGGGCGGCCCATGATCGGGCAGCCCGCTTCTATGGCGTGCTTCGCTGGCTGGAAAGCAGACACAAAAGGCCGGTTCTGCTCGCCTTCGACGACCTGCACTGGGCGGACGCGGACTCGCTCGCCCTGCTGGGCTTCCTGCGCAGGCGGATCGGATCGTTGCGCCTTCGGATCATCGCAAGTTCGCGGTCCTGGCCGCCTGAAGCGGAGGAAGCCGCCTTAAGCCTTGCGCACGAGGGCTGCGCCGCAGTTGAACGGCTGAAGCCGCTGAGCAGGCCGGCGGCCGACGCCTTGCTGCAGGCCAGGCTCGGCCACCGCCCGTCGGCTGATATCGCGGCGAGGGCCTTCGAGCTGTCCGCAGGAAACCCGCTGTTGCTGCAGCAGGTGGCGATCGCCGTCGGACAGGGTGAGGACCTACCCGAAGTTCCTGAGCTTGGCAGAGGCGCGGTCGGCGCGGGCCTGCTGCTCGCCCGCTTCGCCGGCTTGCCCGCAGCGGGCATGCGATGCGCCCAGGCGGCGTCCGTGCTCGGCACGCTGTTCCTGCCTAAGCTCGCGGCCGACGTCGCGGGGCTCACGGGTCCCGAAATCGACCTGGCCCTAGAGGCGTTGTGCCGTAGCGTTCTGGTCGATCAGAGCCAGGGCGCGCAGGCTGCATTCGTGCACCCGATCTTCCTCCAGGCTCTGTATGAAGACCTCGGCGGCCCAAGGCGGACCCGGCTGCATGCCCGCGCGTTCGCCGCGTTTGTCGCGCGCGGCATGGAGGCGCAGGCTGCGGAGCACGCGGTTCAGGCGGACCTGGCGGGTGACCTCGAGGCGGTCGCTGTGCTCGAACGGGCCGGCCTGATGGCCCGCCGTGCCGGAGGCCTCGCAACGGCCGTGAAGCGGCTGGACGCCGCGACGACCTTGGCTGGCGACCTGGCAGGCCCCGGGCTTCTGCTGGCCCAGAGCGACACGCTGCTTGCCGACGGCAACCCGGACCGCGCCGCAGCCATCTGCGAGCGGCTGCTCAGCCGGCCTCGGCTCGCCGGACGCGACCGCGTGCAGGCTTTGCGGGTGCTTGGCCGCGCGCTGGTGCTGACCGGCGCCCACAAGCGTGCCACGATCCACTTTGACGAAGCGGTGAGCCTCGCCCGGGCCGATGATCCTGGCACCGCGGTCGAGGTCCTCCTCGATGCGGCACTCGCGTCGTGGCTCACGGCGGGACCGGCTCGCGCGCTTCCGCTCGCCCGCCGCGCCAAAATCTGGCCCGCTCGCTGAGCCAGGGCCAGCGAGCGAAAGCAGAGGCCGCATCAGGCTTCATCTCCCTCCAGGCCGGAGATCCGGCCGGCACGGCCTCGTCGGAATGGCTGGCGTCGCTGCTGACCTCCGACCTGGGCATCGAGGTCGCCGACCTCGGCGGCGCCTTTGGTGCGATCACCAACTACGCCCACGCGGCCGGCCTCGTCGAGCAACTGACAGAGTCAGAGCGGGCCTGCTTGCGGCGCCCGCGAGCCTGTCGATCGCCGCCAGCGCAGCACGCAGCCCGGCGCTGCACACGATTGCCGTCTCGATGAACGGCGCGTCCATCAAGGTGAGCGGCGACCTGCGGTCGGGTGGCGCCCGGCTGGTATTGAAGACGACCCACGAGCAGCAGGGCGATCCTTTGTTCTTCCGGCTCAACCCGGGGGTTTCACCGGCCAGGTTGCTCGCGGCAGTTAAGGCTGGCGGCGGTCAGGATCCGAACCTCCTCAATCCGCTCGGATCGATTGTGGTCGACGCCGAGGCTGATCGCGGCACGACGGTCGTGCAGGCCAACCTTGCTGCGGCACAGTATGTCGCGGTCGACACCGCCAACCCGAACACGGCCAAGAACCCGATCACCGTGTTCACCATCCGCAGGGCCGTGAATCCGCCGCGACTGCCCGCCGCGAATGCGTACGTCACCGCGATCGAGTTCAACTTCCGCGGCCCTGGCACGCTGCACGACGGCTGGCTCGTCCGCTTCCAGAACGGCGGCTTCCTCGTTCACATGATCATCGGCGCCAAGGCGAGCAGCCTCGCGAACGCCAAGAAGCTTCATGGGCACCCAGGACGGGCGCGAGCACGCCACGCTCGGCATGGAGCGCATCTTCAACATCGTGAAGTGATGCAGAACTGAGGCCAAGGAGCGGCCCGTCCCTGCGAGGGCGGGCCGCTCCGGCATGTGTGGAGGACGGGCCGGGCGACTGCCGCCGACCGAGCAACCGGCCAGGACGGGTGTCACCACGCGCAGCCGTTAAGGATCAATAACCCGCCAGCCTGGGGGTTCAAAAGGCGGCCTCAGCTCGTCACACTTGGGGTTGTGTACGACTGCGACGTGCTGGTGATCGGCTCGGGCCCCGGCGGTCAGAAGGCGGCGATCGCGGCGGCGAAGCTGGAGCGCCGGGTCGTGATCATCGAACGCCGGGACATGATCGGCGGGGTCTGCCTGAACACAGGGACGATTCCCTCGAAGACGCTGCGCGAGGCTGTTCTTTATCTCACCGGGCTCGACCAGCGCGAAATGTACGGGCAGAGCTACCGGGTCAAGGACGAGATCACCATCGCCGACCTCGCCGCACGCACCACGCACGTGGTGGGCCGTGAGATCGACGTGGTGCGCAGCCAGCTTTCGCGCAACCGGGTGACGACTCTGACCGGAACGGGCAGCTTCGTCGATCCGCACGTCGTCCAGGTCGACGGCGGTGACGGCAGAATACGCAAGGTCAGCGCCGAGAAGATCGTGATCGCTACCGGTACCCGGCCCGCCCGGCCACCGAGCGTCGCCTTCGACGACCGAACCGTCATCGATTCCGACGGGATCGTCCACCTCGAGCAGGTACCTCGATCGATGGTCGTCGCGGGTGCCGGGGTGATCGGGATCGAATACGCGTCGATGTTCGCCGCCCTCGGCACCAAGGTGACGGTCGTGGAGCAGCGCGAGCGGATGCTGGAGTTCTGCGACCTCGAAGTGATCGAGGCGCTGAAGTATCATCTGCGCGACCTCGCGGTGACCTTCAGGTTCGGCGAGACCGTTGCCTCGGTAGAGGCAAGGCCGGAAGGCGCCATCGCCACCCTGCGCAGCGGCAAGAAGATCCCCGCTGACACTGTCCTTTACTCGGCAGGCCGGCAGGGCTTGACCGACGAACTCAGGCTCGCCACGGCCGGCCTCACGGCGGACGAACGCGGCCGGATAGCGGTGGATGAGTTCTTCCGCACCGAGGTGCCGCACATCTACGCGGTCGGCGACGTCATCGGCTTTCCTGCGCTGGCGGCCACATCGATGGAGCAGGGCCGCCTCGCGGCGCACCACGCGTGCGGAGAGCCGCTGCACGCGACCAGCCAGTTGCAGCCGATCGGTATCTACAGCATTCCCGAGATCAGTTTCATCGGGCGGACGGAAGACCAGCTGACCCAGGAGAACATACCGTTCGAGGTCGGAATATCACGCTACCGCGAGCTCGCCCGCGGTCAGATCATCGGTGACTCCTACGGCATGCTAAAGCTGCTGGTTTCGCTGGAGGACCGGAGCCTGCTCGGCGTCCACGTCTTCGGCACCGGCGCCACCGAGCTTGTGCACATTGGCCAGGCGGTTATGGGCTGTGGCGGCTCCGTCGACTATCTCGTCGACGCCGTCTTCAACTACCCGACGCTCGCGGAGTCGTACAAGGTCGCCGCCCTCGACGCGACCAACAAGATGCGCCAGGTCGCCCGCCTGTCCGAATGAGACTTCAGGCGAGCATGACGTGCCCGTCCCTGATAACGAGGGCCTGCCCGTCGCGTAGCTTGCGATGCGCGATTCCCGCGGCCTGGTAGCGCTCAGCCACGAGCTCTAGACCGGCGTTCTCCGGATGGTCCGGCGAGTCGCAATGTGGCACGAGGGCATAGTCGAGCACGCCTAGCCCGTCCCAGATCGGCTCCTCGCCGTAGTACCTGCTTACCGCGCCCGCGTCGTCGACCGTTTCGAGCCCGCGCAGGCTCGGGGCGAGGACGCACGCGCCTGCGCTGTAGCCGGCATAGACCAATTCGTCGGCAGCCAGCAGCCGAAGTAACGCGACGTCCCCTCCACTTCTGGCAAGCGCATAACGGAGCATGAAGACGTTGCCTCCGCGAAGCCACGCCAGCTCGTAACTGGCCAGGTCGTCTTGCAGCTGGCGGTCGTCGCGCAGATGCTGGCCGTCGTCGCGCTGCCGCTTGCCGTCGTCGCGCCGCTGCTGGCCGGCGCGGCGCTCCTTGCCGTCGGCGAAATAGTCGCGCAGGTCAAGTTCGACCGCCTCAACGCCAAGGTCACCTAGCGCGCCAATTTCGCGTTTGACACCGTCGCCGCGAAGCTCCGTGGGCGCGTCGTCCATGGCATTGGCGATTACCACAGCGCGGGCAGGTAAGCCGGACATCGAGATCAAGCATTCCGGATGGTAGCCCGTCCGGAATGACGATAGATAGAGACGCACATTCGGCTCCTCGCGTGGTTAGCCTGCCCGGGGCGGAACGGCACCGAGATGGCGGTCACGGCACGACCGTACCCGTGCCGCAGCGTCCCCGCGGCACCGGCGCTGCCGCAGGTATCTGACGGCTCACGGCGGCAGGTGGCCGACCGCGGATCCCGCCGCTGGCTCGGTAGGCGAATGCCGCGATACGGTCAGGCAGTGCGCGCTCTCATCATCGTCGACGTGCAGAACGACTTCTGCGAAGGCGGCTCGCTGCCGGTGATCGGTGGTGCTGCCGTCGCCCGTGGCATCAGTGCCTATCTGGACGGCCACGCCGCCGAGTACCAGCATGTGGTGGCCACGAGGGACTATCACGTGGATCCGGGCGCCCATTTCTCCGGCGAGCCGGACTATGTGGATTGCTGGCCGCTTCACTGCGTGGCCGGGACACCCGGAGCCGCCTTTCATCCGGACCTGGACGTCACGAGGATCGAGGCGGTTTTCAGCAAGGGGGCGCATGACGCCGCGTACTCCGGGTTCGAGGGAGTTGACTCAGGTGGGACACCCCTGGCCACCTGGCTGCGCGAACGGGGCGTCACCGATGTCGACATCGCCGGCCTGGCGACCGACTATTGTGTCCGCGCGACCGCGTCGGACGCGATGCGCGAAGGACTGCGGACGCGCGTGCTCACCGGCCTGATCGCCGGTGTCGCCCCGGCCAGTAGCGAGAAGGCGCTGGATGAGATGCGGGCGACAGGCGCCGAGCTCATTCCATAATCTTCGGTGCGCGGCACATTCCGCCACGTCGCAAACAGCGGCGCGGCTGATCCCTCGGGCGCCGGCACCCCCGACCTGAGGGCGGATCTGGCCGAGGATCGTCCACGCGATCTCGCGGTCAGGCACGAAGGTTGCGATAGTGACGGTCACGTCCTCAGATCAGTGATACACGAGACCCCGGAATCTCCATTGGCGCCCGGTGCGGTTGATGATCTCCCCGGCCAGGGCCCTGGTGCTCGGGTCCGTGCTCGCCAGGGCGACCTTAAGAATCCGGCGGAGATACTCTTCCCTGGCGCTGAACAGCCAGGCATCATCAGGCAACTGCCTGACCCACTCGCCCGCGATATCCAGGCAAAGCTGGGCGCGCGCGGGCGCGATCTCGGCCAGGCGGCGCAGCACCAGGATGTCCGGCTTGGCGTCACCAGCCAGCGTGATAACACGTCCGAGCTGCCGTAGTGACCAGTCATCGTCGAAGCGCCCACTGGCAAACCACTCACCGAACCTGACGAGTTCGCCCCGGTCGGCACTCGGTGAGGCCACGGCAAGGCGTTCCTCCCACAGCTGGGTGAGCCGGGCGAGAACTGCCTGATCAGCGCCAACCTTGGGACTGAGCAGATTCCAGCCGATGTACTGGGTCATCTGCTCACGCACGGCGGTAGACGCGCGCTGGTAGAACCGCCTAATGAGCTGGTCGCCGCTGTCGAGGGTGATCTCGCCGGACCAGAACTGGGTGATCAAGTGATGCCCCAGGCGCACGTCCCGCAGTTCCGCCTGCTCGCCGCTGTCCGTAGCGAGCCGGTCGACCGCTAGCTGGTACTGGTCGCTCAGCAGGGCCCAAACGTCACGGTCGGTAGGCGGGGCGGCATCAAGGTAGGCGCCCCATGCCGCGTCCCAGCGCTCGCGGTCGGCGTTAGCGGCCGGGAAGATTCGACTCGCCGTGGCTGCCGCCCAGGCCCGGTCGAGACAGTTGAGCCGGCGGAACTCGGAGCCGTAGGCGGCCCACATGAGCAGCGACTGTTCCTCGCCAGGTTTGAGATGCCGGTCGAGCACGCCGAAGACCTCCGCGAGGTCGGCGTCACGATCGTGGCTGCGAAGCCACCCGCCGTAGGAGACTGCGGCCGCGAGAGCTTGCGCCCGCGCAGTTGCCCGCGCTTGTTCCGTGGCGACGGAGCCGCCGCCGGCGTCGCTAGCGTCGCCGCTCAGCGTCGACTCAATGACCCCCCATACGCGGTCGCGTTCGCCGATAGGAATCACCGGAGGCATACGATCCAGGCCCGCCCGCAGCAGCAAGATCATCTCGCGGTGGCTGCCGGCCCATTGCGGCTCTCCCGCCATCGCTCCACCGCCAGCCGGGGCACCTTCAACCGGGCCGCCGTTACCTGACACCCGTTCGCACAGTCGCAGTATGGGGTTCCAGTCGAGGTCGGCGCCGTTGCTGAACGCGGCATGCAGACTGCCGAGGAGATATGCGGCATAGGGCGCCGGGAGGACAGCGAAGCGGTCAGCATCGGCGGAGTAGCGCAGCGGGCTCGCGCGTACGGCGCCGCCGAGTTCCTGAGCCAGGCTTACGACTTTGGCGCCGGTTGGCGGCTGGGTCCGCAGGTGGTCGACGAGCGCCTCGACGCTCGATCCGCCCAGGCCGGGCGCGCCCCACGCACCGAGCCCTGTAACGCCGGTCGCTGCTGCCTTCTCCGCGGGCGCAGGTTCGCCTACGAGCAGGACGAGCTTTCTGTAGAAGTCCAGCCGCTGCGGCGGCAGGGCGAGCCGCACCGCACCGAGCCTGTCCCTCGTCCACTCGGCCGCCCACCGGTCAATCTGGTCCCGTGGCGGCTCCCGGCCGGCCCGCGCAGCATATTCTGCGGCCCAAGCATCGGTGTCAGGACCCTGGTCAATCACGCTCAGCACTAGTTCCTGCTGCTCGGCGCTGAGCCTGGCGAAGTAGTCGCCCGCAAGGAGCAGGTACTCGCGCTCGGCGGACGTGTCTTTGATGGCGGCAGGGTCGGTTAGCCTCCTGGCGACCTCCTCGGGGTTGCCAGTGCCGAACCGCCGCGCCAGGTACAGCGCCAGGCGGCGGAAGATCGGCCACGGCCGTGAGTCCAGGCGCTGCAGCGCCTCGGCAAGTTCAGCCTGCCGATCGAGCACAAGCTGCTCGGCGGCATCCCGTACGGCCCTGACCAAAGCGGTCGTCGCGCTGGACACCGCATCCACCGGCCAGTTCGTATCCAGCGGCGAGTCCGTATCCACCGGCCAGTTAGTTTCCACCGGCGAGTCCGTATCCACCGGCCAGTTAGTTTCCACCGGCGAGCCCGTATCCACGGGCGAGCCCGTATCGAGCAGCGAGTCCTCGACCACGGGGCTGCTCGACGAGGTGCGGGTGATTGCCTCGTCGAGCAGCCCGGCCATCGCATCAAGCACGTCAAGACCGCCGGCGGCAACCAGCGGTGGCATGCAGGTGCGGAGCGTCTCGGCGTAGCTACCGGGGTTTATGCGGGTGCGCAGGTCGCCTCTCGCACTGGCAGCGGCGCCGGTGTCCGCTGGCGAGGGCGCAAAACCCCAGAGCACCCTTGAAAGATCGAGGGCGGCGTCGGGCCGGCCGGCGTCCACGAGATGCACAACCAGCGCGCCGAACCGCCCTGCTCGCACTGCCTGGTACGGGCCGGTCAGGTCACGGGTGATCCGCGGCAACAGCCGCACGCCTTCTGCAGCAGGTACTTCGAGCGCCAGGTCGACGAAATCCGCGTTCACCACTTGATTCGTGGTCACTGGAATGCCCAGGGCAACATCGACAGCCAGCGCAGGGTCCTGGCCGGCGACACGAACGAGATAGCGCAGGGCCGGCCAGTGCCGCATCCAGCAGGGCCCATCAATAGCCGCGACCGGCGCCGGAGGCTCGGCGAAGAACTCCTGCTCGCGCAGCAGGCCCAGCCACGCCGGGCCTGCCAGCCGCGAGAAGAAATGCTCCACCGTGACGGGATCCGGGGGGAGCGTCCGGCGCAATTCGCTGGCGTGTTCGCCGGTCGGCTGCCCGGCCTGCGCGAGGTCGTCCAGGCTAGGCACAGTCGCGAGGTAGCGGGCCTCATGCCGGCCAAGGACCACATCGAGCATTGCCTCGAGGTCGGCGAAGCGGCGGCGGAATTCCTGCTCCACCGGCTGCGGCATGCCCAGTCCCCGCCCATATGGGCGGCTGTGCATGAGGCTGGCGTAACCTAGCCAGGTTCTCCCTGCGTCGCTGTCGTACGGGATCTCCAGCGAGTCGAGTATCGCCCGGATTTCGGCGCGGTGCGCGTCGACGTCCGCGGGCTCAGCGGGCGGAGCCGCGGCATATTCCACATGCTGGAAGACGGCCTGGATCAGTGCCTTAAGCGCAACGACAAGCTGGCCGAAGGCATGCTGGATCGCCGCCATCCGCCCATGCGGCGCCGCTCCAGCTACCGCGCGCGGCGCCACCGGCTCATCCGGCCGGCGCGCCCCTGGCGGCAGCAGCACCGCCCGGACCGAGCTCTCAAGCTCACGCACGAGGCGGCCGACCAGATACGCATCCGAGGCCACCGGGGGATCGCCACCCATCAGGAGGCACGCGTCACGGAAGGACGCCGCGGGCCCGGCGCCGAACCTCGCGAGCCTGCGTACGATCCTTGCCCGCACGGCCTCGTCAGCCGGCCCGTCACTGGCAGGAAAAACCGGCGGCCTGATCACACTCGCTCCCCTCAGCACAATGGCGCATCTCGCCGCTAGTGGTCTGTCAGAGGGGTCCTTTGAACGAACGGCGTCCAGGTGGGTGCATCGCAAGGCGGAGGAAGAGCGCGTAGCTGGTGCTACGCGCGACGACGACAACGCCGCGAGGTGCCCGCATGGGCGTCGTGCAGCGGAAGAAGACTCCTCTGACAGACCACTAGATTAAGTGCTTTACCACGACGGGGCGTGCGGGGCCGGTGCCGGTTGGATGAGGTGAGGGTCGAAGCGGTACCAGCCGTCGGTACTGCCGTGCCCGTCGTTCATGTACTCGACGTGGCACACCCAACCATCTCCGGCCCGCAGCC
Organism: uncultured Actinomycetota bacterium; assembly: GCA_963826515.1. Taxonomy (GTDB): domain Bacteria; phylum Actinomycetota; class Actinomycetes; order Streptosporangiales; family Streptosporangiaceae; genus DATFVJ01. The sequence continues at coordinate 451,571 of CAWGXI010000012.1, read as the reverse complement.
ATGCGCGCAGAATCCCGAATCGGCCGCGCCCGGCGATGGTGATGAGCACGGGCTTGAAGCATGGGCGGTACCTGCCGGTCTCCGGACGAAGATCGCTTTCCGGCGGTGTGGGGACTTCCTCGGCGCTCGGTGACATCTCCACGTTCTCGCAGGTGACTCGTATCTATGTTCGAATCCTAACGCCGAGCCTGCCCACGGCAAAGACGGCGTGCCCTTGCCCGGGCGATCACGGCCGTGGGTAGGGTCATAGCGTGGAATATCGCGCATTGGGCAGTTCAGGGCTCCGGGTCCCCGTGCTCACCATGGGCACCATGACATTTGGCGGTCACGGGCCATTCGCGAACGTCGGCTCCACCGGCGTGGATGAGGCGCGCAGGCAGGTGGATCAGAGCCTGGAGGCCGGGATCTATCTCTTCGACACCGCGGATGTGTACTCGGGCGGCCACGCCGAGGAGATCCTTGGCCAGGCGCTGCGCGGCCGCCGCGACCAGGTGCTTGTCGCCACCAAGGTACGCATGCCGATGGGCGAGGGCCCCAACGACGCCGGCCTTTCCCTGCATCACGTCATATCCGGCTGTGAAGCCAGCCTGCGGCGCCTCGGCACCGATTACATCGACCTGTACCAACTGCACGAGTGGGACGGGCTGACGCCGCTCGAGGAGACGCTCGAGGCGCTGAGCCTGCTTGTCAGCTCGGGCAAGGTTCGGTACCTCGGGATCTCGAACTACGCCGGCTGGCAGCTCATGAAGGCACTCGGCACAGCCGACAAGCTCGGCCTGCCACGGTTCGTCAGCCAGCAGATCTACTACTCGCTGCAGGCCCGCGAGGCCGAGTACGAGCTGATCCCTGCCGCCGTGGATCAGGGCCTCGGGGTGCTGGTCTGGAGCCCGCTCGCCGGCGGGCTGCTTTCTGGCAGGTACCGCCGTGACCGGCAGCCGCCTGACACGTCGCGGCAGCTGACCGACTGGAACGAGCCCCCGGTCCGCAACCAGGAAGCCCTGCATGACACGGTCGATGTCCTGGTCGCGATCAGCGAGGAGCGCGGCGTCTCCGCGGCCCAGGTCGCGCTGGCCTACCTGCTCGGCAAGCCCGCGGTCACGTCGCTGGTGATCGGGGCGCGAACCACGGGACAACTGGCCGACAACCTGGCCGCCGCCGATCTGGTCCTCACCGCGGACGAACGAGAACGCCTGGACAAGGTCAGCGCGCCCCCGCTGATCTACCCGTACTGGCACCAGGCGAAGACCGCGCGGGACCGCCTCTCCCCCGCCGACCTCACCCTGCTAGGCCCGTACCTTTAGCTCCTCCGGCCCAGCCGGATCGCTGGCGCGGCGTTCCACCGTGCCGCGCCCGCCAGATCGCGAGCACGCTCCAGGACGTTGTAGTCCTGCCGCGCCGCGACATCGGCAAGCGCCAGGTCGAGGTCGTGACCGCATCGCTCCAGCACGGTGTCGAAGTCGCGGCGCACGGGTTCGAGCAGGTCGTAGCCGAACGACCGGTGCAGGCGCGGGAAGAGCGGCTTATACAGCCGGGCTCGCTCATGCAGGCCCGACGAATAGGACATCATGGCCTTCGGGCGCTGGCGGATGTAGCCGGGCAGCATGTCGGCGAAGGCCTCTCGCACGATCCATTTCTCCTGCCCGTCGCGCAACTTGAGCTCAAGTGGCAGCCGCATGGCAAGCTCGACGAGCGACAGGTCGAGGAACGGCACCCGGATCTCCGCGCCCTGGCCCATGCTGGTGCGGTCCAGTCGCTGCAGCTCGGTACGGCACAGGTTGCGGATCTTGTGCAGGAACAGCCGCCGCGTCGCCGCGGGACCCATCCGGTAATACATCGGGTAGCCGCCGAACAGCTCGTCAGAGCCGTCTCCGCCCAGCACCACCTTGATCCCAAGGTCGTGGATGCGCCTGAAGAGCGGCACCGACACCACGGCGTTGATGATGTCGCCGTATTCGGTGAGCTCGGACATCCGGATGGCCTCGCGGATGTCGCGGAGCCGGATCTCACGTGGGTGCAGCTCGACGACCTCGTGCGGCACGCCGAGTTCGGTAGTCAGGCGGCGTGCGTAATCGAGGTCCTCGCTGCCCGGCGCGCCAATGGTGAAGGCGACGCAGTCGGGATGCATTTCCCGCACGTGCAGCAGAGTCAGCGAGCTGTCCACGCCCCCCGAGAGGATCACGCCAACCGTCAGGTCGGTGTCCACCCGGACGCGGATGCTGTCCTGCAGCGCCAGCCTGACGAGCTTGGCCGCTTCGTCTGGATCTTCGATCGGCGGCTGGTTCTCAGCCAGCCGCAAGAGGTCGACATAGGGCACAAGGCCAGGTCCCGCCGCGGCGTCGGCCCAGCCGTGATGCCCGGGCGGGACCTCGGTGACCGTAGCCCCGGCCGGCACCAGCCCCTTGATCTCCGAGGCCACGTGCAGGCAGCCGCCGCCGCGCGACCAGTACAGCGGCTTCACCCCCAGCGGGTCCCTGGCCAGGTAGACGCGCCGCGTCTCGCGGTCGCTGATCGCGAAAGCGAACTCGCCCCGCAAGTGCCTTACCGCATCGTCGCCCCACTCGAGAAATGCCTCGAGCACCACCTCCGTGTCGCTTGTGGTGCGCAGCCGATGGCCGAGACCGGCAAGCTCGGTATGCAGTTCCCTGTGGTTGAAGACCTCGCCGTTGTAACAAAGAACCCATCGGCCGTCCGCCGAAACCCACGGCTGCGTCGCGCGTTCCCGGTCCACGATCCGCAGCCGCTGCGTGCCCGCGAGCAGGCCGTCCTGCAGGAGGACCTCTTCCACCTCACCGCGTGGCGCGAGAGACTCGATCATCCGGCGAAATGTGCCCACCTCGGCACCCTGGCCGAGGATCAAGGCGATGCCACACATACCGGGCTCAGCCGTCCACTTGGGCAGCGAAGGCGTCACGCAACCCGCCCGCGGCGCCCGGGCTGATGCACACATGCCAGGTCTGTCCCTCGTCGATGACGTTGACAGCTCCCTCGGCCTGGCGTTCGAGCAGCGCTGCCGTCAGGGCGTCGTGCGCGCCGAACCTGCGGAACCATGACATCTCGATGTCAACGGCATAACCTACGCAATGCGAACTGGGCAGGGTCGCCGCATAGCCGAGAGCGCGCAGCCGATGCTGGTGCTCGACGCTCCGCGCCAGGCTGGTGACCCACAGCTGCGGAACACCTGGCGGGCAGGCCCTGGCAAACGAAGCCGACAACTGGTTGAGCAGTGCCACCGCCTCGGGCCTGGCCCGGGCGAACCGCAGGCCAGCGGTGCGTGGCGCCCGGTGTGGCCGGACACGCCGCTCTGCCGCGCGTGCGGCCCTGCTGGGCAGCGTCGCCGCCTGGCGACGGTATTGGAAGCGCAGCAGCCCGCGGCGCCGTAGCGCCTCGAGATCCACAAGCTCGGCCGAGGCGAGCACGTCCGAATCCGTCACGAGTGCAGGGATGCGCCCCCACCACATGGCGTCGATCTGGGCTAGCAGGTAGATCCGGATCCACGTGGTCAGGTCCACGCCCGAGCTCGGTGCGCCGTACTGGGCGTTACGGACCTCGAGCAGCAGCCGGTGCGTCACGTCAGGAATGCCGCTCGGCGTAGCGGAGAATACGGCAGCGAACTCGGCCGCACCTATCCGTGCGGTCAGGATCTTCTCCGCCTCGGGTGCGCCCGGTGGATCCGGCTGGCCTGCGAGCTCGGCCAGCAGATCCGCAGCCGCTCCCCGATACGCGGCCACGTCTGGAGGGCGCTCGTCCGACGGGGTCGCAGCGGGGTAGCTGGCAGGCGGGTGAGATCCGCTGTGCAGATACTGGCTGCTCCGCGGCGTCGTCAAGGTCCCTCCCCCGGGTTCAGCTCGCCGACCTGCGACTCTCGGGACGCGAGTGTAACAAGGCGATATTCAGCGAGTTGCCTAATCGCCGGGTTCCGCTATCGAAGTGGTAAGGATTGCTGCGAAGTGATAGGGAGCTGCGCGAAGTGAGAAGACCACTGCGCGGAGTGACACGCCGCGGCAGCCGTTAAGGATCTTGCTCTATCTCACTCCGTGTGGGATCTGTCAGGAAACGCCCGATCGGTGGTAGGGCTCTGTTGGTGCCAGCGCAGAAGGCAGCGGGCGCTGGTTTGCTCGTCCAGTGCGGCTGCCCCCGCTGTGTCGTTCGCCCGGTCCACTCGCCCCAGTATTTGACTGGACCGCCTGAAGGACTTCGGCCGGCTGGCGGATGTCTCCGCTGGCTTATGGCCGCACGCTGACAGTGACCATGCGACCAGCGGTTCTTGGAGCTGAAAATGTCAACCAGCCAGCAGATGCGACGCGAGCGCCGGCTCGCCCGCGGCTCCTCCTTGTGGAATGGGCCGCGGCGGGTAGCCCGTGCCATCAGGGACTTCCACGACGAGCAGGTCTACATCTGGGAGCGCATCCATCTGGCCAACCGATCTGTGGTCCGCCAAGCTGGTCCGCTGACCTGGGTCCCTACCCTCGACGGCTACCGGCTGACCGGCGGCCACCTGCGCACAACCGCATATGGGGCCCGCGGCGACCGCACCACCGGCCCGCCAGCCTGACCAAAACGGATGACTCGCCCGCATCTCGCGCAACGCGGTCGCTGCCCACCAGGCGTGACTGCCCACCAGGCGGTGACGGCCCACCGGGCGGTGGCGCGCGCGGGCAGCAATGCTGACTTCGAGGACAACACCATGGCTACGGTACCGGCTCCCGGTCCGACGGCAAGCGCCGCACACGCACCGAGTCCTGGCGGCAGGCACCGCTGCCATCCGACGCGCGTGACCCCGACATCGTGCGTGCCCATCGCCTTGCCCGCCTGGCCGCCTCGCGCGGCGCCGGCCGAGGCCACACAGAGCCGTCAGAGGGGACCGCGCCGGAGTAAGTCCCGGGTGAAACGACCTGAGCCGGGCACAGAAGGTATCGTCATCTTTCCACCGACGGCCCCTTCGGCCTGAGAGCTCTTGGACACGTGCCACACGACCGCAGCCGCAGGACAGCCGGGTCCGACCCGCTCGCGCCTTATCAGAGGAAGCGGGATTTCGCGCGCACCCCCGAGCCGGCCGGCACGCCGGCCCTGAGCCAAGAAGCCGGCTCGCCGGACCTGAGCCAAGAACCAGGTGCCCGCAGGTTCGTGGTGCAACGGCACCGCGCCCGCCGGCTGCACTACGACCTCCGGTTCGAGATCGACGGCGTGCTCGTGAGCTGGGCTGTGCCCAAGGGCCCGACCCTCGATCCGAACTTGAAGCGGGCCGCGGTCCACGTTGAGGATCATCCGATCGAATACCTCGACTTCGAGGGGGTGATCCCGCCGGGTCAGTACGGCGGCGGTGACGTGATCGTGTGGGACCGCGGCACCTGGGAACCGCACGCGAGCGACGACCCTGCGGCCGCCGTCGCCGCGGGCCAGCTGCACGCCGATGTTTATGGCGAGAAGCTGCACGGCCGCCTGGTACTGATCCGGACGGGCCAGCAAGGCTCCGGCGAGCAGTGGCTGCTGCTGCACAAGCATGATGAACACGCGGTCGACGGCTGGGATCCGGAGGATTACCCGCGATCGGCGCTGAGCGGACGAACCAACGACGAGGTCAAGGCCGATCCGGAACGCATGTGGCGCTCCGACCTGCCCGCCTCGCAGGCCTCGGTCGCGCTGCGGGCTCCCGCCGCCGGCCAGTCAGCCGCCGGCCCATCAGGGGCCGCCGGCGCATCGGGCACCGTCCGGCCGCACGTGGACGGACCTGGTGCCGACGGACTTGCGGCACTCGGCGCACTTGGATCGGGCGGCACGTGGGAGGTCTACGGCCGCGCGCTGCGGCTTACCAATCTCGACAAGGTGCTCTTCCCCGCGCGTCCCGGCGAGCGGCCGGTGACCAAGCGCGAGTTTCTCGGTTACGCCGCCCGGATTGCGCCTGTGGTGCTGCCCTACCTGGCCGGCCGCCCGCTGAACATGCATCGTTACCCTGACGGCGCCGACGCCAAGGGCTTCTGGCATAAGCAGCTTCCCGGGCACGCGCCGCGGTGGGTTCCACGCTGGGAGAACCCCGAGGCCGATGCCGGCGAGACGACTACCTACCTCGTCGTCGGCGAGCCGGCCGCGCTCGTTTGGGCCGCCAACTTCGGCGCGCTTGAGTGGCACGCCTGGACGTCCCGCACCGACCAGCCGCACCGCCCCACATACGCGCTCATCGACATCGACCCAGGCACCACCACGTCGTGGGACGACGTGCTCCTCCTGGCCAGGCTGCACCGCACCGCACTGGCACACCTGGGAGTGCGGGGCCAGCCGAAGCTCACCGGCCGGCGGGGCATTCAGATCTGGATCCCGATCGGGCGCGGGCCCAGCTTCAGCGACACACGTAAATGGGTGGAGCATCTCTCGCGGGCTGTCGGTGAGGTCGTGCCCGGCGTCGTGAGCTGGAAATGGGACGTGCGCGAACGCGGTGGTCATGCGCGCCTCGACTACACCCAGAACGCGGTCAACAAGACGCTCGTCGCCCCCTACAGCCCGCGGCCCGCCGCGGGCGCGCCCGTTTCCGCGCCCATCGACTGGGACGAGCTCGACGACCCTGCACTTCGGCCCGACGCGTTCACAATCCGCACGGTGCTTGATCGCATCGCGCGGCAAGGCGATCCGTTCCGCTCGCTACTGGCCACCAGCCAGGTGCTGCCGCCGATTCGCTAACCTGTGCGGCTGTATGACACGCCGGGCAACGCCCGCATGCTGATTCAGATTCTGGCAGGTTCTGGGGACCCCGCGGCGGGACCGAGGCACCGATGGTGTGCCGTCCGGCAGTCTTCGCGGTCCGGGCTCAGACGTGCGCGATACGACCGGCGGTCGTGAGCGTCCTCCGTGATACGACAGGCATGAGATCCCCGGCCGGCTGGCAGGTCCGCGACGGCCCGGCGCAGGAGGCGGGCCACGTCAGGCCAGCTGAGTGCGCGCGCCGGTGGGGACGCGGAGGACGCAGCAGAGGCCGACGCCGCGATGGACGAGCCCGGCGAGTCCGTTCCCCGGGAGCAGGTCAAGGCAGAACTCGGCCTGTGAGCCCCCTCTGACGTGGCCCGTCGTGCGTGGCGAAACAGGTGACCAGACCGATCAGGAATCGAGAAGCGCCGGTCACCGAGCCGCACCTGGCGTGACCGCCATGGACATCACCATTCATCCCTGAAGGCTTCCGAGGTCCGCGACGATGTCGGATACGGCGGGATGCGCTGGATCACGGTCGGCCCCGCCAACCAGCCCGGCACGTCCATCGTCCTGGAGCCGCCGGCCGCCGTCCCCGGCGTCACCGACGACGAGCACCGCACCATCGTCGCGATGATGGCCAGGGGCAGCCACGCCCCCATCATCCGGCCACCGCCGACCTCGACGGCGCCTTCGCGCGGCTGCAGGCCAGCGGCGCCGACGTCGTCCAGGAAGGAGCGTGCGCCGGGCGGACGGGCGGCGCACGGCCGCAACCGGGCCGCCACTGGCCTACTGCTGTACTTTGCTGCTGTACGGGCCGCCGGACGCTGTCCGCCGGGGCCTCACAGGGCCTCTGGGCTGGTGGGCGATACTGGGATCGAACCAGTGGCCTCCTCGGTGTGAACGAGGCGCTCTCCCGCTGAGCTAATCGCCCTCCCGGCGCGGCAACCGCTCCGCATTGCGGACTACTGCGCGCCTGAGCGGTCACAGACTAGCGCATCCGCGGCTGCCGCACCCCGCGAGGCCAGCAGGGTGACCGAGCACCCGCCGCGCCCCGCCTCGCGACGCTCGCTTGGCGGCCGCTCGCGCCCAGGCCGCGATGGTTCGACTACCCAGAGTCACCACGATGAGACGAGGGTCACGCTCCGCAAGGTTGGGCTCCGGAAACAAAGATGACGGGTTACTTCGTTATAAACTTTGAAGCGTTTGCCCAGGTCACGTTAGTTTTGCGAGTCATGACCGAGGTTACAGGCGGGCCCGGAGGCGGAATCACTACCAGTGAGGAAGTTCACCCCCCGAGCGCCTCATCCCGTCGCTCGATCGCCTCATACCAGGTGGCACCCGAGACAGCGGGACACGACGAGGTAAAGGTTTTCCCACGATGAACGGCAGCACGACAGTCTCCGCCGAGCTCAGCTTGCAGCTCGTCGTTCCGGACCATACCGCGGTGCCACTTGTAGCCAGCCTGAGCTACCGCGGCGATGATCCATACGCGGTCCGCATGGCGTTCCACGTTGGCACGGACGAGCCCGTCGAGTGGATCTTCGCGAGGGAACTGCTGGCCGCCGGACCCGAAGCGGGCGGCGGCGACGGAGACGTCCAGGTCTGGCCGACCTCACACACCGACGACGGGGTGCTCAACATCGCGCTGTCCTCGCCATTCGGCCAGGCGCTCTTTGAGGCGCCCGCGGCCGCGATCGCCGAGTTCGTCCGGCGCACCTATGAGCTGGTTCCGGCGGGCCACGAGGGCGAATTCGTGGACGTGGACAGCGAGCTCGAAGAACTTCTGTGGCAGTGAGCGCTACGTGAGCTTCCAGTCGACCGGCGCGGCACCCCGCTCCTCGAGCAGCAGGCTCGCGCGGCTGAACGGCCGCGACCCGAAGAACCCGCGGTCCGCCGAGTTCGGGCTCGGGTGCGCGGATTCGATGCACGGAACGCCGGCGAGCACCGGTGTCAGGCTGCGCGCGTCCCGGCCCCAGAGGATCGCCACGAGCGGTGCGTCACGGGCGGCGAGCGCCCTGATGGCCTGCTCGGTCACCTCCTCCCAGCCCTTGCCGCGATGGAGAGGCCGGCCGCCGCGGCGCGACCGTGAGAACCCTGTTGAGCAGCAGCACCCCGCGGTCGCTCCACGGGCTGAGATCGCCGTTCGAGGGCAACGGATAGCCGAGGTCGGCGCTGTACTCACGGAAGATGTTCACCAGGCTCGGCGGTAGTGGCCGCACGTCGGGGGCCACCGAGAAGCTCAGGCCGACGGGATGCCCGGGCGTGGGGTAAGGGTCCTGCCCCACGATGAGCACCCGCACGTCGCGGAACGGCTGCTTGAACGCGCGCAGTACGTTCTCGCCCGCGGGGAGGTAGCGACGCCCAGCGGCAACCTCGGCGCGCAAGAAGTCACCCATAGCCGCGATCCGCGCCGCGACCGGCTCAAGCGCCACCGCCCAGCCCGCATCGACGATCTCGCCCAACGGCCGTCCTGCCATGACGGACCAGCCTAGAACGCCTGGCCGCGAGGCGTGTCAGGGATCGGTGTTCTCGGCCACGCGTTGGGCGAAAACCTCGGCCGTCTTGCTCGTGACCGGGCCGGGAGCGACCGGCAGCAGCTTTCCGTCCACGCTGCGGATCGCCTGAACGTCGCGCATCGTGGAGGTGAGGAACGCCTCGTCGGCCCCGGCAAGCGCGGCGAGCGCCAGGTCACGTTCCTGCGCGCCACACCATTCGATCACCAGCGCACGTGTGACACCGGCCAGGCAACCCGCGGAAAGCGGCGGGGTGACCAGCCGTCCCCCGGTGACAACGAAGACATTCGTACCGGTGCCCTCACACAAGTTCCCCGCCGTATTACCGAAGATCGCCTCAAGCGCGCCCCGCTCACGCGCAAAAGCGAGCGCGCGCACATTCTCCGCGTAAGAAATGGTTTTGAGGCCGGCCAGCGCGCCGTGCTCGTTACGCGGCCAGGGCACGATCACCACGTCGCCGAGGGCCGCGGTGGGACCCAGGTCTTCGAGCGCCACGACGGAGGTGAGTGGGCCGCCGCCACGTTCCGAGCTGAGCGGTGAATACCCGCCCGTTACGGTGATCCTTATCCGGGCACGCGCGGGCCGCCCGGCGGACTCGATCACCTCGTCGACACCCCGCCGGATCGCGTCGGCACCCGGCTCACCGAGCCCGAGCCCGAGCGCGGAGTGGCGCAGCCGCTGCAAGTGCCTGCTGAGCGCGAACGGCACGCCGCCGATGACCTTGACCGCCTCGAACACACCATCGCCTACGGTGAGGCCATGATCGAAGATCGCAACCCTCGCGTCATGCTCATCGCGGAGCTCGCCGTTCACCCATACCTTCACGACATTGCACCCTAACGGCTGCCGGGAATGCGGTATCCACTGGTGCGGGGGGATCCCGGGGGCTCGCCCCGGGGCTCGCTGGCGCGGGGGTCCCTCGTCCGCAGGTGTGGAGATCAGTGTGGTACTCCAGCCGCAGCAAACTGCTGCCCTCCGCCCACAGCGATCTCCACACCTGCCGTTTGCGCCGCGCGCAGAGTGGCCCATGCTTGCCGCACCCGGCTCGCGCTAGCGCAAGCCGCAGTGCGCGGCTGCCGCCGCGGTCAGCTCCGGCAGCAACTCGTCGACGGCGCTGATCTGGGCTGCGACCTCACGGTCGGTGAGCATAACGGGCACCCGCGCGCGGACCTGCTCGTGCACCGCGCGCATCGCGGCGGCAGGCGCCGCTGGCCAGGACGGGCTGGCCGCCCGCAGGTCGAGACCCTGCGCCGCGCACAGGATCTCCACCGCCAGGCAGCTTCGCACGTTGGCGACCACCTCGCGCAGCTTGCGCACGCCCGTCCAGCCCATGGACACGTGATCCTCCTGCTTACCCGAGGTGGGAATCGTGTCCACGCTCGCCGGGTGGGCAAGCACCTTGTTCTCGCTGACCAGCGAGGCGGCCGTGTACTGGGCGAGCATGAAGCCGGAGTTGGTGCCCGCCTCAGGCGCCAAAAAAGGCGGCAACCCGCGCGAAAACGCCGGGTCAAGCATCCGGTCCACGCGGCGCTCGCTGATGCTGGCAAGCTCAGCGAGCGCGATCGCCAGCATGTCGGCAGCGAAGGCGAGGGGCTCACCGTGGAAATTGCCCGTCGTCATCACCGAACCGTCAGGGACGATGACCGGGTTGTCGACGACCGAGCAAAGCTCGGTCTCCGTCACCTGGCGCACGTGCGAGAGCACATCGCGCACGGCCCCGTGCACCTGCGGCGCGCAGCGCAGGCAGTAAGCGTCCTGCACGGCGTGGCCGCTGTGCCGGTGGCTCGCCATGAGCTGGGAACCCGCGAGCAGCGCCCGCAGGTTGGCCGCACTCACCTGCTGGCCGGGATGCGGCCTGATCACCTGGACCCGCTCATCGTACGGGCGGTCCGTGCCGACGAGCGCCTCCACAGACAGCGCACACGCCACGTCCGCCGCCCGGACAAGCATCTCAGCCTCGTGCACGGAGAACGCGAGCAGCGCCTGCATCGGCTCGGTGCCGTTGACCAGCGCCAGGCCCTCCTTGGGGGCAAGTTGCAGCGGCTGCAGGTTCTCCTCGGCCAGCAGTTGCGCGGCAGGGCGGCCGCCAGGGTCCGGGGTCCCGGCGCGCCGCAACCGGCCCTCGCCAATGAGCGGCTGGGCCAGGTGGGCGAGTTGCGCCAGGTCGCCCGACGCACCCACCGAACCCTTGCCAGGGACCACAGGAAGCAGGCCGCGGCCGAGCAGCTCGAGCAGCCGGGCGGGCAGTTCGGGCCGGACGCCTGAGTACCCGGCCGCGAGGGTCCGCGCCCGCAGCAGCAGCACCGCACGTACTGTGCGGTCATCCAGCGGCGCTCCGGTCCCTGCCGCGTGCGAGCGGATGATCGAGTGCTGGAGCAAGGCGAGTTCGCCGTGCGGCACCTGGGTATCGGCGAGCGCGCCGAAGCCGGTGTTGACACCGTAGACGGGCGCGTCGCCGCTGATCGCCGCGATGACCACCTTGCGGCTTGCTTCCATCCTGGCGGGCACGTCAGGCCCGAGCACGGCGCTCGCCTCGCCCGCCGCGACGTCTACGACGTCCTCGATGGTGAGGCCGTCGCCGGTGACGACCACAGTTCGCATAGCCGACAGCCTGCCACGAAGGGGCGCCTGCCCGCCGAGCCGGTTCCCTGACATTGATCCCGAACGAGGCAAGCGTATCTTCGCCAGCCTTTGTTCACCTCGTACTCGTCGCCTGGCGCGCCGTCGGCGGCCACCGCTGCGCCAGCAGCTGCCGGAGGATGAGCGAAGCGGCGCCCTGCCCCGCTGACGGCCATGCCCGAGGGCGGCGGCCAAGCCACCGGTGTCGGCTCATGGCGCAATGGTCTGGGCGGATGCCCCTGCGGCGGCGATCCGAGTTTGCCCACGGGCGCGGATCGGCTACAGTTCTGAACGCACGCCGTACTGTTCGGCGGCATGCGGACGTGGCTCAGTTGGTAGAGCATCACCTTGCCAAGGTGAGGGTCGCGGGTTCGAATCCCGTCGTCCGCTCGGAGGCGCCCGATACCGTCACATGCGAAGCCAGACGGCCCCTGCGGCCCTTCGGTTCCACGGGTGGGTCTACGACGGAAGCGCCCCCTGCGGCGGAGTGGCCGAGTGGCTTAGGCAAGGGCCTGCAAAGCCCTGTACGCGGGTTCGATTCCCGCCTCCGCCTCGGTCGGCAAGGGCGATTAGCTCAGTGGGAGAGCGCTACCTTGACACGGTAGAGGCCACTGGTTCGATACCAGTATCGCCCACCACGTTTGTGCAGGTCACAGGCCAGTTTCCGGGTCCTGGAGCTGGCTTCTTGATCGTTTGTCACCCATTTGTCACCAGGACCTGACGGGCTAAGCGTTCGCGCAATAATTATTTCCCATGATTCGGGCGTGTCGTGTCGCCGGGCGGGATCGCGGGGAGGGTGTAGTTCCAGTTGCCGTGGAACTCGTGGCGCTGGAGGTGCCGGGCTTCGAAGGCCTTCATGTCCTTGTCAGGGATCCTGATTCCTTTGGGGTATAGGCCGGTGTCCAGGACCGCGTTGACCTTCAGGCCGGTCCTGGTGGTGACCGCGCTGATCGTCTCGATGATGACCTCGTGAGAGACCAGCGGGCGTCCCCGCCAGTTCATGGTGATCGCGGAAAATAGCCGGTGTTCTATTTTGTTCCATTTGCTGGTTCCCGGTGGCAGGTGCAGCACGGTGATGTCCAGGCCGGCTTCTGCGGCGAACGCGGCCAGTTCGGTCTTCCACAGCCGCAGCCGGGAGCCGTCAGCCCCGCCGGAGTCAGCGGTGATCAGCAGCCGCCGGCCGCCGGGGTAGGCTGCCTGCCCGATCGCCTCCCACCAGCTACGGATCGAGGCGACGGCGAACGCGCCGGTATCGTGGCCGGTGCCGACGTTGACCCAGCCGGTGTTCGCGGTCAGGTCGTAGATCCCGTAGGGCACCGCCTTGCCCAGCTCCTCATCAGCGAAGTCATGGACGCTAACCCGCTCGGGCTGCCCGGCCGGCGCCCATTCCGCCCCGCCGTTCCTGAAGTTCCCGACGTTCTCTTTCTTCTTGGCGTCCACGCTGATCACCGGGCTGCCGTCGGCCTGGAACGCGGTCACCTGGGCGTTGATGTACCGGAACTGGGCGTCACGGTCGGGGTGCTGCTTCCCCTCCACCGTCTTGGCGTTGCCCTGCAGGCTGTACCCGGCGCCGGCCAGCAGCTTGGCCACCGTCCGCGCCGTGACCTGGTGGCCCTGCCTGGTGAGCTCTCCGGCCAGGTTTGCGGTTGACTTGGTAGTCCAGCGCAGCGGTGACATAGGGTCGCCCCTGGTCTCAGGATCCACCAGCGCTTCCAGCGCGGGGATCAGCCCGGCGTCCCGGCCGGCCAGACCGGGCCGTCCGCCGCCCGGGCCGCGCACCCTTCCGCCGGGCTCGGCTCCCGACTCGATCTCAGCCTTGCCCCGGCGCACCGTCTTCACGTCCGCGCCGGTAGCCCGGGCGATCACGGCCACGCCGCCGCCGCCGATCGCCTGAGCCTCCACGCCCAGCCACAAGCGCCGCTGCCGCTCATCCAGATAAGGACAGATCTTGACGTACCGGGCGGCTATCTCCGCGTCAGTCAGCATCCATTCGACATACCACAAGCAGCCACGGGATTATTCGGACAACACCAGTTAGTTTCTGCGCGAGCGCTAAGGTGACATAAGTCGATCTTCTGCGGCGCACCCTTCATCCCGTCGGCCTGCCCGACGGAGGCTGGCGGGTTTCGTCATGTGTTGAGTGCGGAGCCCGCGAGATGGCGCCGACTTGGCGTCACGGGTGCGGCCCCGGTGGCTCCTGCTACCCGCGCTGCGCCGCGTGCTCCGTCTCGGCACGGCTCGGTCCTTTCGCCGCAGTGCGGTCGGCGGGCGCCGTGGCGCGCAGCCCGAACCGGCGCTCGGCTTCGTGGCATGCTTCCCGAGCGCGATAGAAATCGTTCCAGACCTTCGGGCACCCACGGTCATGCCGCGCGAGTTATGGCAACGATTTGAATGTGATCCGGAGCATGGCGCACCGCCACCGACCGCACCCGAGATAGTCATCCTCAGGTGCCAGTCCGGTCCGGTCCATGATTCCGGCCGCTCTTCCGCCCATTTGTGCTCGCAAAGTTCGTGTGCTTACCGGACACGTGCCTGGCGGGCGCGGCGCGATCTGTCGGCCCGCGCCTTTCTCGACATCACCGACCCGGCCCGGCCCGTTTTGGCGGCCCCGGGGCAGCGGGACTGGCCGGGCTGGCCGGGCTTGGCGCACTCGGCACCGGCATGCCCGGCCACGCATGAGGAACATCGCGGCGGGCCAGATCGGCGGCCGTGGCAGGCCGGGCACGCCCGGGACGGCCACCTGGCAGCGGTCCGGTCACCGGGCGGCGTGGCCTGCAGCCCGAACCGTTCCTCCACCGCGCGGCACGCTTCGCGGACCCGGAAGAAATCGTTCCAGACCCGCGGCCGGGCCCCATCCTGGCGGGGCGTGCCGGACCGCCACCCACCGCACCCCGGCATCATCCCCCTGGGGTGCCAGCCCGGTACGGTCCATGATCTCGGCCGCCGCGTCGTCCCACTCCGCGTCGGACAGCACCCGGTCGCCCGGCGCGCGCCACACAATGCCACACCGGCTGGTCGTAACCCGGCCCGTACAGCGCGGCGAGCGGCTGCGCCAGCAACCCAGCTGCGATGATCCCGCGTCTGATGCGAATGGGGCGGGGGTCACGGCCGGTGGGTGATGACGGACATGGGCCGGGTGCGGCCTGGCTGCACCTGGTGGCCGGGCTCGTTCGCGGCGCTGGCCGACCCGGCCCGGCTGCGACCGCTGAGCATGATCGCGGCCCAGCCCGGCGGGGAGGTGTGTGCCCTGGTGGACAAGGACAAGCGCGGCACCTGGGTGTGGTACCGGGTGTTGCCCGAACGGCTGGCGGCGCTGCAAATCGCGTTGGCCCTGGACGGCGTGCCGTTCGGCGAGCCGTCCGGGGATTGCTGCTCAGTGGGTGCGTGGGCGCCGGCCCGCACCGCATCCCACGGGCTGCCCAGGGCGGGGTGTGGGACAGGTCGAGGTCATTGATCTCCTCGACCGCCAGCCCGGCGAAGATAGCGGCCGCGGCGATCTCGATCCGCTTGGCCACCTCGGCACCGCAGCGGCCGAACAGCTGGACACCCACCAGCGCGCCGGTGCGGCGGTCGCCGGTGAAACGCATCCGTATCCGGTGGCTACCCGGATAGTAAGCCTATGATTGTTGGCCTCATGCGCCACGGTGAGCGGCTCGAACCCCGCGGCGACCGCTTCGTGATCGCGTAGCCGGGCGCGGGCGGCGGCGTGATCTTCACCACCTGGGTGCCGAGGCACCGGAAGCGGCGAGGCGGTTGAGCGCCGGGACGGGGACATGAGCCGCTACCGCGGCCCTCGGGGTGCGTGCAGCGGTGGAGGCGGTGTGCGGTGAGATCGCGGGCCGGCTGCGCGACCAGGAGTGGCGCACCCTGGAAGAGATCGATGCCGCCCTCATCGAGTTGGATGGCACGCCGAACAAGGCCCGGCTGGGCGCGAACGCGATCGTCGGAGTGTCGATGGCGTGTGCGCGGGCGCTGGCCCGCGCCGAAGGCCGCGAGCTGTGGGACTGGCTCACCCCGGCGGATTTCGCGCCACGGCTGCCGGTCCCGCACTTTAACGTGATCAATGGCGGCGTGCACGCCCCGAACCCGCTCGATTTCCAGGAATTCATGATTGCACCGATCGGGGCACCGGACCTGCCGGAGGCCGTTCGGGCTGGTGCCGAGGTGTACGGCGCGCTGCGCGTGCTGCTGGCCGACCGGGGACATGCGACCGGGCTCGGCGACGAGGGCGGCTTCGCGCCGCAGCTGGCCGAGCCGGAAGAGGTGCTGGAGCTGCTGGTGACCGCGATTAAGGACGCCGGTTACGAGCCCGGCCGGGATGGTGTCGCGATCGCGCTGGACCCGGCGGCGAGCGAGTTCCGCGGCGACGACGGCCGCTACCGGGTGGCCGGGCAGAAGCTGACCAGCGACGAGATGATCGAGCGGTACGCACAGATCACCACACGCTTCCCGGTATGGCTGATCGAGGACGGCCTGGCCGAGGACGACTGGAAGGGCTGCGCCGTTCTGACCGCGCGGCTGGGCGAGCGGGTTCAGCTAGTTGGCGACGATATCTTCGTCACGAACCCGAAGATCATCGCTGATGCGATCGCGGGCGGGATCGGCAATGCCTCCCTGATCAAGGTCAACCAGATCGGCACCGTGACCGAGACGCTGGAGGCGATGGCGGTGTGCCGCCACGGCGTGTTTTAGCAGTTCGTGTCGCACCGATCGGGTGAGACCACGGACACGTTCATCGCCGACCTCACTGTGGGCGGTGGCTGCGGCGAGCTGAAGACCGGCGCGCCCGCGCGCGGCGAGCGGGTCGCCAAGTACAACCGCCTTATCGAAATCGCCGCCGCCCAGCTTGACATGCCGTATGGCCTCGCCGCGACCTGAGCCGCTGCCCGGCGGCGCCGGACCGCCCCCGCCGGGTCACGGCCCTCCGTCTTGGTGCGCGACGGTGGGCCGGTAGCCTGGAAGGCGGCCCGGCGGAGGGGCTCGCCGGCGAACCGCGGTGCCGGGTATCCGGTGCCGTGTTAACCGCGGCGCAGCCGCCAACGGTCCCTGCCCGAGGAGGTAGGAGGCCGTATGCGTGCCCCTGATCTGGGTACCGCTGATCGCAGCGCCCCGCTTGAGCAGGCTCTGCGCGATCTCGCGGCGCTTGCTCCCGCCGCGGACCGGGAGTGCCTCGCCGAGCTGGCCGGACGGCTGCGGGGTGGCCGGCTGCGGGTGATGGTGGCGGGCGAGGCCAAACGCGGCAAGAGCACCGTGGCCAACGCGCTGCTCGGCCGCGAGGTGCTGCCGGCCGGTGTCACCCCGGTCACCGCGATCACCACCACCGTCGTGTACGGGACGGACGAGCATGCCACGGTCCGGTTCGCCGACGGCCGGACCGAACGCCGCCCGCTCGCCGACCTCGCCCAGCTGGTGACCGAACGCGGAAATCCGCTCAACCGGCTCGGCGTCGCGCGGGTAACCGTGCATCTTGCCGCGCCGCTGCTGTCCCGGGGCGTGGAGATCGTCGACACCCCCGGCACCGGCTCGATCTACGAGCACAACAGCGAAGAAGCGCAGCGGGCCCTGAAGACCCTGGACGCCGCCGTGGTGGTGCTCACCGCCGACCCGCCCGCGTCCGCGGCCGAGCGGGAACTGCTGCGCGAGATCACCAGGCACTCGGTGATGACCTTCGTGCTGCTCAACAAGGCGGACCGGCTGGACGCCGGCGAGCGGGCGGAGGCGCTCGCTTTCACCACGGACGTGGTCCGCGCGGCCGCGGGACCCACGGGCGCGGGCATCCCGGTCTACACCGTGTCGGCCCGCGCGGCGCTGCCCGGCGGCAGCGGAGATGACGGGTTTCATGCCTTCAGCGCGAGCTTCGCCCGCTACCTCGACGGCCGGCGCTCGGCGGACCTGGAGCAGGCGGTCGCCGGGCACGCCCGCCGCGCCGCCCAGCGGCTGCTGGACGAGGTGCACCTCGCGCAGCGGATGTCGCAGATGCGCACCGGTGACGCCGCAACCCGGGTCGAACTGTTCCGCAGCCAGCTCGCCGCGGTGGCTCTCCGCCGTAAGGACGCTGCTGACCTGATCGCTGGGGAACAGCGCCGCCTGCTGGCCGGGCTGAACGAATCGGCGGAGCAGCAAGCCGCCCGGCTGACCACGGAAACCCGGCAAGGGCTCAGCTCATTCCTTCGCAACGACCTGCATGATGCCGGCCCGGGCGAGATCGAGCAGCGGGGGCACGAATGGCTCGTCGCCCGCGCCCGCGACGGCGCCGAGGCATGGCGGGACCAGCAGCGCAACCACGTTGAGGGGAGCCTGGCGCAACTGGACACCCGGCTGCTCACCAGCCTGGCGCGTGAGCTTGCCGAGATCAGGGACGCAGCGCGAGAACTGCTCGACCTGGACCTCACCGTGCCCGATACCGGTGAGCGGCTGGTACCGGACCGGCGTTTCTTCTACACCGGCACCGACGTCACCGGCCAGACCGAGCTGCTCGCCGGGGCGGTGCGGCGCCGCCTGCCCGGCCAGCTCGGGCAGCGCAGATCCCGCCAGCACCTGCTGGACGAAGCCACCGGCCTGGCGCCGAAGCTGACCGGGCGCGCGCGCTCCGACCTGCAGTACCGGCTGGAGGAAAGCGGCCGGCGGATGACCCGCGCGGTGGATCAGCGCTACGCCGATTCCATCGGCCGGCTGGTTCGCGTGGTCGATTCCGCGGTGACCGACAGCGGCCGCGCAGACGCGGACGAGCAGGCGCACCGCCGCCAGCTAGCCGACCGCAAGTACAAACTGCGCCACCTGCTCGCGCGACTCGGCGGCCCGAGCGAAGCCGCCGCCGGGCCGCCCACGGAGGCTCCAACGGCCGCGGCTGACTGAGGCGCGGTGCCGTACACGGCGTGCCCGGGCGCGTGGACCCGGTATCAACGGGCCGGTGGGCTCTGCCCCGCCACGCTCCGGCACTTCTCCGCAAGCACGACCCATTGGCCATACGGCAAACGGTGTAAGCCATCGGCCTTGAGGGCGTGGAGCGATCCCGTAGACGCCGAGCTTGACGATCAGCCCGGACAGGAACGCCGAACCGTCCGCGGGCGCGACCGGATGCGCTTCCGGCAGCCACACGTGCAGCGGCACCAGGCCCGCCTTGAAGCCGAACCGACAAGAGCGAGCAGGTACACCGCGGCCCGCCAGGCGCCAGGCACGAGGTGGGCGCGGGCAGCCATCAGCGGCAGCTCGGTACTGCCGGTCTTGGTGGCAAGATCACGAAGGCTGCGACGATCAGCACGAACCCGATCTCGGGCAGCGCGAGGAACCAGAACGCGCCCGCCGCCACGTCCTCACGGCGCGGCCGCCGCAGGATGACCAGGTAGGCCGCCACCGCCATCGTCTCCCACGCGACTAGGAAGGTGACCATACCACCGGCCGCGAGCACGGCGAGGGAGGCGAGCAGCGCGAGGTTGTACGCCGAGGTAGAGGCCCGTGCCGGGCGCGGGCTGGTGGTAGCGGGGCGCGTAGGCGGCGATCGCCACCGCGACCAGGCCGAGCAACGCGACGAAGACCCGGCCAGGCTGGTCACCTGCAACTGAGCTGGCCTCCCCTCGAAGCGGTATCCGTTTGACGAGGTCGGCGCGGCTGGTGACGGCAAGCTCGAACTGCCCGCCCGGCACGGTGGCGCCGGGGGCGGCTTCGTCGCACCGGCCGCACGCGGTGCACGCGCCGACGTCGTATACGAGCACGCCGCCGTCGCGGCGCAGCGCCTGGCTGAGGCACACCGCGGCCAGCCGTTCGGCTATCTCATGGGTCATCTCGGCGGTGCGGAACCGCGGCGGGGTGGGCAGGTCGTCCGCTGAGCTGTCCAGGCGGGCCGGGTAGCGGGTGGTGACAACCCGGCGGCGCAGTCCGCGCAGGAACCAAGCCGCCATCGTGCCTCCCCTCCCTCAGCGGGCGGTGCCCGCGACCGGTCAGCCAGAAGCTGGCATCGATGATCGGGATGTCGGTGAACACGTTGCCCGACCGGCACGCGTCGTCGAAGCCCCGCCAGTTGCGCACCGCGGCCGGGCGCAGCCGCGCCCGGATGATCCGCCCCGCGTCGTCCAGCGCCACCCAGGCGAGCGACTCGCCCCGGGACGACTCCGCCCAGCCGAGGCCGGTTCCGCCTGAGACCGCCTGGGCCGCGGTCGCTGCGGCCGCGCCGGAGCCGGTTCCGGTTCCCGCGTCGTGGAACTGGCCGATCAGGCGGACCGATTCGGCCGCCTCGCCGAGCATGACATGAAAGCGGGCGAGGACGTCGCCGCCGTCGCGGGTGACCACGGCCGGCGGGACCTCGTCGTAGGGCGCGGCCGGATGGCAGTGACGCGCGTCAACGCCGAGCCCGGTCGCCCGGGTCACCGGGCCGACGAAGCCGAGGCGGCGCGCCTGCTCGGCGGACAGGACGCCGGTGGCCTCGAGCCGGTCCACGAAGGAGTTCGTGGCCAGCAGGGCGTCGGCGGCGCGCCGCAGGCGGCCGCCAGGTCGCGGCGCAGTGGTGCGGGATCTGGGGCGCGCCGGGCGCCGCCGATGCCGACCACGCCGAACAGGTAGCGATCGATCTCCGCCGGGCCGGACTGCGGGACCGCGCCACCGACCCGGACCGAAAGCCCGCAGGAATGCGCGCTGCGCAGAACCATGTTGTGCAAGACCCCGATCAGGCGGGCGACTTCTACGGCGGTCATGCCGGCGCGGCTGTAGAGGGCGAGCAGGATCTCGGCCGGTACCACGCGGCGGTCCTCACGATTCCAGCTACCGCGGGCCTTGTCGTCTTGGCGGCGACCGCGCTGGTATGGGAAATCGGCCGCCTAGCACGGCGCTCCAGCTGGTGGCGAGCCGACGACCGGCGCCGCCTGCTTCTGCTGATCACCATCGTGGTGACCGTGGTGGCGCTCGGCGCTCGCGGTCGTACTGCTGAGCTGCGGCAAGAGCCCGCTCACGCTCCGATAACCCGGCGCGCGGCGGCGACTGGACACATCACGCGCCGCGCCCGCGTGCTCATCGACTCATCCGCGACCCTGGCACCGGGCTGGTTACGGCCTGCACGGACCTGCCGTTAGGCCGGGTCCGGCTCGGTGGTGCGCGGTCGGCCAGTTGCCGGGCGGAAGCGCCGTAGCCGCAGGCTGTTGGACACCACGAACACTGAGCTGAAGGCCATCGCCGCACCGGCGATCAGCGGGTTGAGCAGCCCGAACGCCGCGAGCGGGATCGCCGCGACGTTGTAGCCGAACGCCCAGAACAGGTTTCCCTTGATCGTGCGCAGCGTCCGCCGGGACAGGCCGATCGCGTCCGGCACCGCCTGCAGGTCACCGCGGACAAGGGTCAGGTCGCTGGCTTCAATGGCGGCGTCTGCGCCGGTGCCCATCGCCAGCCCGAGGTCGGCCTGGGCGAGCGCGGCCGCGTCGTTCACGCCGTCGCCAACCATGGCGACCACCCGGCCCGCGTCTTGCAGCCGTTTCACCACGTCCACCTTGCCGGCCGGAAGCACCTGCGCGATCACGTCGTCGATGCCGACCTGCGCGGCTACTGCCGTGGCGGCGCGGGTGTTGTCGCCGGTCAGCAGCACCGGCCGCAACCCCATGCCGCGCAGCCTGGCGATCGCTTCGGCCGACGTCGGCTTCACGGCGTCGGACACCGCAAGCACCCCCCGCACGCGGCCGTCCCAGCCTGCGTAGACAGTGGTCTGGCCGGCCGCTTCCGCCCGTCCGGCCCGCGCTACGAGGCCGGCCGGGACCGGCTGCGCCCACTTCGATTCCAGCCAGTTCCGCCGGCCGGCCGCCACGGCGTGGCCGGCGGCGACGCCTGAGACACCGCGGCCCTGGTGATTGGCGAAACCCCGCACGGCGGGCAGCTCCCCGCCGAGCCGCTCCCGGGCGCCGGTGGCGATGGCCGCCGCGATCGGGTGCTCGGAGGCGTGCTCGACCGCACCGGCCAGCCGCAGCAGCTCGGCCCGATCCTCGCCAGGCGCGGCGAAGACGTCAGCGAGGGTCATCCGCCCGCTGGTGATGGTCCCGGTCTTGTCCAGCACCACGGTGTCGATGGTGCGGGTGGATTCCAGCACCTGCGGCCCTTTGATCAAGATGCCCAGCTGGGCGCCGCGGCCCGTGCCGACAAGCAGCGCCGTCGGGGTGGCCAGCCCCAGCGCACACGGGCAGGCGATGATCAGCACGGCGACCGCGGCGGTGAACGCGGCCACGGCGGGCTGCCCGGCCGCCAGCCACGCAAGCAACGTCACGAAGGCGACGGCGATCACGGCCGGGACGAAGACCGCCGACACCCGGTCGGCCAGCCGCTGCACCGGCGCCTTGCCGCTCTGCGCGTCCGCCACCAGCCGCGCTATCTGGGCCAGCTGGGTACCGGCGCCCACCCGCGTCGCCCGCACCACCAGCCGGCCGCCGGCGTTCACCGTGGCGCCGGTTACCGGGTCGCCGGCCGTCACCTCGGCCGGCACCGGCTCACCGGTGAGCATCGAGGTGTCGACCGCGGAGCTGCCGGATTCGACGACGCCGTCGGTCGCGATCTTCTCCCCCGGCCGGACCACGAACCTGTCACCGACCGTGAGCTGCTCCACCGGTATCAGCTCCTCGCGGCCGTCCCGCAGCACCGCGACATCTTTCGCGCCCATCGACAGCAGCGCCCGCAGCGCGGCGCCCGAGCGCCGCTTGGCACGGGCCTCAAGATAGCGGCCGGTGAGGATCAGCACCGTCACCCCGGCGGCCACGTCGAGATAGATGGCGTCCGCCGTCGCGCCGTGCGCCAGCAGGGCAAAGCTGGTGTGCAGGCCGGGCTGCCCGGCGTTGCCGAAAAACAGCGCGTACAGGGACCAGAGGTAGGCGGCGCCGACCCCGGCCGAGATCAGGGTGTCCATGGTCGCCGCGCGGTGCCGGGCATTTGCGGCGGCGGCCCGGTGGAACGGCCACGCTCCCCACACCGCCACCGGCGAGGCCAGGGTCAGCGACAGCCACTGCCAGTTGCGGAACTGCGCCGCCGGCACCATCGCAAGCACCACCACCGGCGCGGCCAGCGCTGCCGACACGAGCAGCCGCTGCCGCAGCGAGGCCGCCTCATCCCGATCTGGGGACGGCCCGCCAGCTTCCAGCTCCGGCTCGGCCGGCCGGGGAGCAGGCAGGGCCGCGGTGTAACCGGCCTGCTCGACGACCGCGATCAGCTCATCCGTGCCGATGCTGGCCGGAAAGCTCACCCGCGCCTTCTCGGTGGCGAAATTGATCGTCGCGGCAACGCCGTCGAGCTTGTTGAGCTTCCTCTCCACCCGCGCCGCACACGACGCACATGTCATCCCGCCGATCGCAAGGTCCACGCAGCGCGCACCGTCACCAGGCGCTCCGGCCGGCCGGTCATCGGTAACCGTGCTCATCGGCTCATTCCTCACTCCCCGTACTGCTGCCACCGGCCCGCCGCGCGGCCCCGGGCGGCTGGCTACCGCGCGCTCGTCGCGCTGCGGTCAGGCCGCGACCATGCTGTAGCCGCCGGCCTCATCAAGCGCCGCGGCGACCGCCTGGCCTGGGACCGGTGCTTCGCTGGTCACGGTTACCCGGGACTCCCCGCCGGGGACCAGGTCGACCCTCACCCCGCGCACGCCACCGAGGCTCTCCAGTTCCTGTGTGACCGCGCGGGCACAGTGCTCGCACGTCATCCCGGTCACCGCGTAAATCGTCGTTACCATGGCACGCCTTCTTACGTCTTCTACGTCTCATTCGTTCTCCGCGCACGACCGCACCAGAAGAGCCGCACCTGGATGGCGCCGCCGATCACAGCAGCGGCAACTCGGCACTGATTTCCGGATGCTTCCTCGTCTGAACACTGCCAATACGCACCCAGCATGCCCACCCGGCGACGGCCGCAGCTAGAGCCGTGGGTCCCGTCCGGCGGGGACCGATAGCCTCTACCCCCACCCGGTACCCGGCGAGGCATCCCCGTTTGCACGAAGGCCATGCTGCCGCTTCAGCCGCATGGCAGCGGGATCTCGTCGGCGGTGACGGTTTCGGCCAGGCACTCAGAGATCCCGGAACTGCATGGTCCCGGTCGCCCTACCGGGTGCTGAGCAAGCCCCGCCGCCCGGCCGCATTCATCGCCGGCCTAAGGAGCAGCACGTCGCTGCGCTGTGCAGACTGAACGACCCGTTGCGGGACGGAACCACCGGTGGAGTGAAGATCACCAGGCGGCGCGAGCCCAGCCCTCGATCAGATGCCGCACGCGAAGGCGCGCGTGCGTGTCCAAGTCCGCCATCCGCGGGAGGTTGGCTCGGTGCCCCGTCGTGACTGGTTGTTGACGCTCACTCAGCCCTCATCGCACGATCCTGTTCAGCCAGACCGGCGGGCCTGGGTACGTCGTGGGGCTGGCTTCGCGCTCGCAGGCTAGGAGGCCAGGGGGATGAGCAGGTCGCGCACCTGGGCGGTTGTCGGCACGCGGCCGGACACCACGACCTTGTCGTCGACAACGAGGGCCGGGGTGGACATGATCCCGTAGCCGGCGATGGTGGGGTAGTCCTCGACCTTCTCGATCGTCGCGTCCAGGCCGAGTGCGTCGACGGCCTGACGGGTGACGCGTTCGAGGTTCTTGCAGTTGGCGCAGCCGGGGCCGAGCACCTTGATTATCATGAGCGTTCCTTCAGTTCGGGCCTGGGGTCAGGCGAGGACGAGGTTGAACAGGTAGCCGACCGCGATAATGCCGGCGGCGACGATGCCGGCGAACGCGGCGAGGAGCTGGGGCTTGAGGACGCGGCGCAGCAGGATCATCTCCGGCAGGGAAAGCGCGACCACGCTCATCATGAACGCGAGCAGGGTCCCCATCGGCAGGCCCTTCTCGTACAGGGCCTGCACCATCGGCATGATTCCGGCCGCGTTGGAGTACAGCGGCACCCCGATCGCGACCGCGACGAGGACGCCGAAGGCGTTGCCGGGGCCGGCGTAGGTGGTGAAGAAGGCCGCGGGGACCCAGCCGTGGATGATCGCGCCCAGGCCGATGCCCGCAAGCAGGTAGGGCCAGATCTTGCGCAGGATCGTGGCGACCTCTTCGACCCCCATCTGGATACGCTGGTCGAAGGTCAGCCCGGCGGCGGAGTCGATGACCTGCCCGCCGAGCTTGGTCTCGAACACGAACGGCTCGACCCATCTCTGCACACCCATCCGGCCGAGGACCCAGCCGGCGGCGATCGCAATGACCAGCCCGGCCCCGACGTAGAGGACCGCGATCTGCCAGCCGAACAGGCTGAACAACATCCCGATGGCGATCTCGTTGACCAGCGGGCTGGCGATCAGGAAGCTCAGCGTCACCCCGATCGGCACCCCGGCGGCGACGAACCCGATGAACGCCGGCACCGCACTGCACGAGCAGAACGGGGTCACCACCCCGAGCCCGGCCGCCATCACGTTGCCGGCGCCCTCGCGCTTGCCGCCGAGCATGGCGCGGGTGCGCTCGATGCTCATATAGGAGCGCAGCACCGTAATGATGAAGATGATCCCGACCAGCAGCAGAGCGATCTTTATCGTGTCGTAGAGGAAGAAGTGGATCGTCTCGGTCAGCCGGCTGGCCGGCGCCATCCCCAGCGCGTCATACAGGAACCGGTCCCACAGCCAGCCGTTCACCCAGTAGGCGGCCACCCACGCGGCTGCCGGCGCGGCCAGGGTGAGCCACCGGCCACGCCTGGAGGCCGGCAGCCGCGTGGTGATGCTCACGACGGCACCACCGTGCCCGCCACGACCCCGGGCAAGGCGGCCCGCAGGCGGTCAAGCGCGTCTTCGGCCAGGGCGTAGTCGATCCACCGGCCACGCCGGCGCGTCGTGACCAGACCGGCCTCGCGCAGCACCTTCAGGTGGTAGCTGAGCAAGTTGGCCGCGATCGGGACGTGCTCCTGCAGATTGCACACGCACGACGGCTGGCTGGCCAGCCGCTCCAGCACCGTCCACCGGATCGGATCAGCCACCGCAGCCAGCAGCGACACCGACACATCGGCCCGGCCCGCCAGCTTTTCACCCGTCGTGTCCGCAATCGATTCAATTTCCCTTGCATCAATCACAATTGAAATGTAGATTCCGGATCGCGGCCCGGTCAACCGCACTTCGACCTGTTGCCGGCAGGCAAACCACCCCAACCGACGGGACGTTCGCCCCGCTGGCGCGACAGAGCGCCGACAGCACCACCGCGCAAAGGGATCCGCGGCCACTCGAGGACAGGCAGGTCGCCACCACGGCGGCCCGCAGCGTTCGGCCCTGCTGCGCCGTGCTGCCACGGCTGGTCACGACAAGAGCCGGTTCGCCGCCTGGGCCGAAGCGGATCCGGAAGCGGCAGTGTCGTGGACGGGCGGGTCGGCGTATGCCCGCGGGCAGGGTCGCGGGTCAACGCTGCCGCCGGGCGGGTTACACGAGATAGGGGATGCTCCGGCCGACGGTATAGACGGCGACGCCGGTGAGCAGGATCGCGAAGGCGAGGTGGAGCCGGGCGGGACGGGCGCGGGCCGGAGATGTGGCTATCCTCCCACTCGAGCCGGCGGCGCACATCCAGCAGGACCAGCCCGCCGCCATCGTGACCGGCAGCGCCGCCCAGTAGCCTCCGCCCAGCGCCTGGCCGGTGAGCTGCCCGACTCAGCCCACAGTGTGGGCCCGCGCTCGCAGGGACAGCAGGAAAGGGCTCAGGTGAGTCCGAGGGTGGCGGCGAGGGCACGGGCCGGCGCTCCCCCGGCTTCGATGGCGACACTGAGGGCTGCGGGCACGTCGAGGTCGGCGCCGAGCAGGCGGCGTATCTCGGGCAGGGCGCCCGGGGAGGCCGCGGCGCTGCGCCCGCCCGCGCTATGCAGGTCCTCCAGCCGCTCGGTCGCGGCGCTGAGCAGCGCCGGGGCGTAGTCCCAGCGGCCGGCCCAGCGGCGATCCAAGATCATCAGCCGGACCGCTGGCGCGGGATAGGAGGCCAGCAGGTCCCGCACCAGCACCAGGTTGCCGGCGGACTTGGCCATCTTGACCCCATCGACGGTGACCGTCCCGACGTGCAGGCACGCCCGGGCATAGGGCCGCACGCCAGTGAAGGCCTCAGTCATCGCCGCATGGTAGGCGTGATGGGGGAACCGCAGATCCGCCCCCCCGACGTGAATGTCCATGCTGGCGCCGAAGACGGACAAGGCCATCGCGGCACATCCGGCGTGCCAGCCAGGCCGGCCCTCGCCCCACGGGGAATCCCAGGACGGATGACCGGGCTCGCCCGCCTGCCACACCGCAACATCGAGCGGATCGGCCTTGGCCGGATCCCCCGGCCGGCCCCGTACTCAGCGGACAGCGCCGCCGCCCCGGCCTGGTCCAGGCCCGCGCGGCCGGCCACGCCCCGGCCGCGGAAGTAGACGCTGCCGCCGCTGGCGTAGGCAGCGCCCGCCTCCAGCAGCCCGGACGCCAGCCGGATCACCTGCCCGACATACCGGTGCGCGTACGGCTCGTGCTGTGGTGACCGCACCGACAGGGCGGCCATGTCACGGTCGAAATACAGATGCTGGATGGCCGCGATCGTGTCGTAGTCTGCCCGCACCTGATGAGCCGCCGCGTCCAGGACATCGTCCACGTCGGTCACATTGCGGCACACATCGGGCTCGACACCGACAAAGCGCAGCACCCGGCCCAGCGTGTCAGCCCAGACAAACGTCGCGGCGTGGCCCAGGTGGGTCACATCATACGGGGTGATCCCGCAAACGTAGATCCGGGCCCGGTCCAGCATCGCCACCCGCCGGCCAGCGATCACCACACCGGTGGTGCTGATGGTAGGAGTTCTGGTCATGGACCCAGTGTGGGCCACCGCCGAGACTTCGGCTCCACCGGCAACGGCGCTACAGCAATTCACTGTTCGTGAGCACGATCAACGGCGCCGGCGGGACCCAGCGCGCCGGCTGGGCACAATCAGGCCCGCCCGGGCTGGGTCACGATGTCGGTGCAGTCACGCCCGGACTCGATCATTGCGATCACCCCGGCCAGCCGCCCCTGGGCCCGGCGGAGCCGGTGGAGCCGGTGGAGCACCTTGCCCATCGCCTCCTCATCGGCTCTCATCAGCAGCACTCCCTTTGTGCGACTCATGTTACCCCAGGGGGTATCCAACGTGATCACCGAGCCGCGGTCAGGCGAGCGCGATGGTGATATCCGGCTCCTGCCGCAGGGTGTTGTGCACGCTGCAGTGGGACGCCACCGCCAGCAGCCCGGGCTGGCGCTTGGCCGGGACACCAGGCGCCACGATGCGCAACTGGATGGCGCCGACCCGCGCGGGCCGGTCGGTGGCCATCGTGAACTCGGCCACCACCTGCAGCCCGTCGCGGTCCAGGCCGTGCCGGTCCAGGTAGCGGCCGGCGTAGAAGGCGACGCACGAGGCGAGCGCACCGACGAGCAGTTCGGTCGGGGTCACCGCCGCATCCCGGCCACCCACATCGGCGGGCTGATCGACCAGAACCGTGTGGCCACGCGTGGTGATCACATACGACTCGCCGCCGGCGTGCGCCACCGCGATCCGCCCCGCTTCGGCCGGGCCTGATCCCTCGTCGTGCTCGGCGGCCGCGGCCTGCGCGAGCAGTGCCGCGGCGAAACGGCGCGCCTCCGTCACGGTCAGCGCGGCCCAGGTGCCGTCGCGGTCACCAGGCCTCGTCCCGATCTCCAGGCTGACGCGCTGGACTGGCCGCTGCATATCACCGAGGACAAGCCTGCCGGCTCGTACCTCCCGTCCGCCCGTGGTCAGGAAGCTTTGGTGCTCGAATCGGCGGTCGGCTCCGGACGCCTCAATAGTCATCGTGTGCCTCCTGGATGCCCAGGACCTCCCGCAGTTTTCGCGGCCGGTCCACGATGCGCAGCCGTTAGGGATCCTCATTGTGATCTCATACCTAAGGGAGTACATCAGCAGCAACGCCGGTTACGCCGTGCCGATTCCCGGTCGCCGCGGCCTGCCCAAACGTCCGCCGTCGTGGTGAGCTTGCCCGTGCGGTGGGAGATCTCCGGCGCAGGCCGGCCATGGCTTGAGGCAATTCGGCGGGAGCGGGAACCAGCGCAGCGCTTCGAATTCCGGGCTCAGCCCCGTTGGCCCTCCGTCGATGCTGATCGGGTGTGAGGCCAGTAGTGCCCGGGCCTCCTCCAGGTAGCCGGGGAAGGCCTCTTCGCCGGCCTGGGCGCGGCGCCGCGGGTAGGCGATCTCGCCGTCCGGGCGGTACGACACCTCGGACAGCAGCAGCGGCGGCCGCGGGGCGCCGTCGGCGTGCCGCCACAGCCCGGTGTGCGGGTCGAAGCGGTAGCTGGGCAGCAGCCGGTAGCCGTCCGCGGCGATCAGCTCGGCCGCGCCGATGATGTAATCAGCGGCGGCGCCGGTGATGAAGTAGTTGAAGTTGACCCGGGCCCAGCCGGGCTTGAGCCCATCGCAGCCGTGGCCAATCTCCTCGCGCAGCGCGTGCGAGGAGGCGGGCCCGATCGCCAGCAGCCGGTGCCCGTAGGGCCCGGCGCATGAGCACCCGCCGCGTGCCTGGATGCCGAACAGGTCGTTAAGCACCGCGACGACGAAGTTGTGGTGCAGGTACTGCGCGCCGTGCCGGATGCGGAACGAGATGACCGGCAGCCGCCGGGACCGGTGGCTGCCGAGGATCTCGATCCCCGGGCTGTGCTCCCACCGGTCCAGTGCGCGGCGGCAGAGCCGCTCCTCGCTGGCCCGGATCACCTCAGTTCCGACGGCCTGCTTGAGCCCGAAGACGAGCCCGGCGCGGATCGACTCGACGATCGCCGGCGTGCCGCCCTCCTCCCGCGCGACGGGGTCGTCGAGGTAGCGGTGGCCGATCGGGTCGACGAACGCGACGGTTCCGCCGCCCGGCGTGGTGGGCACGGTGTTGCGGACCAGGTCGCGGCGGACGACCAGGACGCCGGGTGTCTGCGGGCCGCCGGGGAACTTGTGCGGCGACAAGAAGATCGCGTCCTTGTGGTCGGCCGCGCCTGGCGCGGACCGGGCGACCCGGATCGGCACATACGGCCCGGCCGCTGCATAGTCCCAGAACGACAGCGCGCCGTGCGCGTGCAGCAAGGTGGCAACCGCGCTGGTGTCGGTGAGGATACCGGTGACGTTGGAGGCGGCGGAAAAGCTGCCGATCCGCAGCGGGCGGCCGGCGAACCGGTCGAGCTGCCGCCGCAGGTCCGCCAGATCGATGTGGCCGTCGGCGTCCTCGCCGATCACCACCACATCGGCGATCGACTCCCGCCACGGCAGCTCGTTGGAGTGGTGCTCGTACGGGCAGGCGAACACCACCGGCCGCTGCGCAGCCGGGATCCGCGCGGCCAGCTGGTACCGCTCATCGAGCCCGGCGGGGATGCGCAGTTCCAGGATGCCGATCAGCTTGTTCACCGCGGCGGTGGCCCCCGAGCCGCAGAAGATAACCAGGTCATCCTCGCCGCCGCCGACCGCACTGCGGATGATCCGCCGGGCATCCTCGCGCATCCAGCCGGTCTGCAGGCCGGTCCCCGAGCTGTCGGTGTGGGTGTTCGCATACAGCGGCAGCACCGCGTCGCGGATAAAGTCCTCGATGAAATCGATCGACCGGCCGGACGCGGTGTAGTCGGCGTAGGTCACCCGGCGCGGCCCGAACGGGCCATCCATCAGCTCACCGTCGCCGATGATCCCGCGCCTGACCCGCTCAACCAGCGGCGGCGCCGGGACGGCCCTCGCCAGCGGGGAGCCGCGGCCTGCCGTGGATGTGCTCATGCCAGCCTCCTCATCCCGGCGACCGGCCGGCCGCGGCCCGGCCGGGAGCCGTCCGTCGGCGCCATCGCATCTGCCGGTCAAATCTGTTGTCCCGGAAGCCTCACGCGCCGCCGGACGGTGCGGACTCGCCGCGTTCGGCCATTTGCGCGCGGACCTCGTCCATGTCGAGCTCGCGGGCCTTGGCGATCAGCTGCTCCAGCGCCGGCTCCGGCAGCGCGCCCGGCTGCGCGTACAGCACGACGCCGTCGCGCATCACCATCAGCGTCGGGATCGAGGAAATGCCGAATGCCCCAGCCAGCTCCGGCTGCGCCTCCGTGTCGATCTTGCCGAACACCGCGTCCGCGTGCCGTTCCGACGCGCGCTCGAAGACCGGGCCAAACATGCGGCAGGGCCCGCACCACGCAGCCCAGAAGTCGACTAGCACCAGCCCGTCGCCGGCCATCGCAGCGAAATTCTCGGGCGCCAACTGCACCGTCGCCATGGCACGCCTCCCCCTCTCACCGGGCACCACTCCGATACCCGCAGGGGTATAGAACCAACCGTGGCGCTTGCGCATTCCCGCCGGGTGTTCCGCCGGGCGCCACAGTGACCAGCCACCCGGCGGCACCCCTGGCGACTGGGCACGAGGGCACGAGGGCACGGCTGGCGGGAGCGCAGAATACTCGCGGGTGCTGCCGGTCGCTACAACCGGATACCCGTGGGAGTATGCGGGCCGGGCCGCGGGCGCCGGCCGGCACCGGCGGCGCGATCTCCCGGCCCGAACGCCTGCTCCCCGCCCGGCCTGCCGCCGTTCACCTGCTGTGCTATACCCACGGCGAGGCCTCTAACCTGAACGAGGCCGGCGCCAGCCTCCGCTTGGCACGAGCCGGGGAGCTGCGGCAGGCCGGCAGCGCCCTCGGAGCCGCGACCATCATCCTGCTGGGGTACCCCGATGGCGTCCTCGCCCGCACGGCGGAGGGTGAGCTCGCCGCGACGTCACCCGGCTGGCCGCCCGCTACCGGCCCGGCGGGCTGCTGGTCTTCGACGACACCGGCATCACCGGCCACCCCCACGACCAGGCCACAACGGCTGCCGCCCTCCGGCCGAGGCATTCACGGGCCGCCGACCCGATCGCGTCGACCTGTGCATCCGCGTGGAACGGGCCAGGCGGCGCAGGGCCGCCTGATGCACGCCAGCCAGATTGTCGCCTGCGGCCGTGCCCGGGGCGGCGGCTGCAGCGGCGGCGGCGAGCATCTGCGATCAGCCCCCGAACAAGGAACGCAGCTCATCACCCGGCATGGAAGCAGCACCGGCTGAACCCGGGCTGGCGCCACTTTCTGGGGCGGCGTCCGCACGTGAGAGGTCCCGGCCCGGCGGGCCTCAGCCATTGCCCTAGTCAGGCCCGGACAGCCCTGACCAGGGTGTCCACCGCGTCACGGCTGTCCCCCGCCCCGTCGGCGCCGGTGCCGCCCACGGGGCGGCGGACTCGCTCCGCGCGCAGCACGGTGAGTCCTGTGAGGGAGCGGGTGATGGACTCGGGTGTATAGAGGACAGCAGGATCCGGCGGGCCCCCGGCTCCCTCGGTCAGGTTGGTCAAGTCGTGGCCCACCACAAGCAGCACGCCCCCGGGCGTGAGCGCCGTCGCCGCCCTGCGCAGCACACCGTCCAGCTCCGCCGCGCGAAGCTGCAGATAGGCGACGAGCACGAGCTGGAAAGACTGCGCCTCGGGCTGATAGTCGCGCAGATCGGCCCGGACCCAGTCCACGGCCACGGCTCGTGCCTCCGCCAGGCGCCGCCCCTTGTCCAGCCCGACGGCGGAAAAATCCACGGCGGTCACCTGCCAGCCGCGAGCGGCCAGCCACACCGCGTTGCGTCCCTCGCCGGCGCCGAGGTCAAGCGCACGCCCCGGCGGCAGATTCGCCAGCTCGGCCACGACGAACCGGTTCGGCGCGGCCGTCCACACCAGTTCGGCGCCCGCGTAACGCCGGTCCCATTCCTGACTATCCATCCCGGATCACTTCTCCGATCATTCTCCTGCGCTTACCCGCCGGGCCGCGCGCACGGCGCCTGGACCGCAAGCCCGGCCGGCGCCGATCTGCCGGCTGCGGTTGCGGTCCCGCGGCTGGCTAACCTGCGAGGGCAGCCAATGCGGCCGCCAGGCGGCGGCCGGCCTCGTCGGCGACGGCCTTGAGCCCGGGCTCGCTGGCGACACCCACCATCACTTGCGGGTCGAGGGCCGCCACGATCGTCGCGTCACCGTCGGCGCGGATGACGACGTTGCACGGCAGCAGCAGCCCAATCCGCCGGTCAATGCCCAAGGCACGTTGCGCCAGCGGCGGGTTGCAGGCGCCGAGAATCAGGTAGTCCTCCATCTCGGCGCCCAGTTTGTCGCGTAGCGTCGCCCGCACATCGATCTCAGTGAGCACGCCGAAACCCTGCTCCTTCAGCGCCGCACGGACCCGCCCGGCAGCCTCCGCGAACGGCCGGTCCAGCCGGACCGTCATCCCGTAATCCATCTCGCAACCTCTCCTCGCCGGTTCACCATGATACCCCAAGGGGTATAACGTCTTGCTCCGGCCGCCCCTCACGACCCCGCCATGACCTCAGGCCAGGCCCGTCATCGTGAGTCCCCGGCGTGACCGCGTGGCGCCCGCCGGGCACCGCTGGCGGCGGGCCGGCGGATGCTGAGGACCGCACCACACGTGGCGGCCGCCGCGAGCACCAGCGCGACCGGTCTCAGCTGATCATGGGTGCCGGCCGCCAAATGCAGGATCAAGGTGGTCGCCGCCACGCCCAGAGCGGTGCCGAGGCCGCGGCTCATGTTGAGCAAGCCGCCCAGGACCCCCGACCGGCTGGCCGGCGCCGCGCCCATCACCGCGGCGTTGTTGGCCGGGGTGAACAGCCCCAGTCCCAGCCCGCATGCCAGCAGCACGCCCGCCAGGCCTGCCGGCGGCAGGCCCGGCACAGCCGCCGCCGCGAGCAACGCCGCGGCGGCTGACCCCAGGCCGGCGACGCTCCGCGCCGTCGCAGGCAGACGGCCGGGCAGCAGCGAGCCGCCGACCGCGGCGACCGCGAACCCGGCCGGCAGCGCGGTCAGCGCCAGGCCGGTCACCGCGGCGGGCACCCCGCGCGCGTCCAGGACCAGCGGCACGGCGAAAAGCAGGGCGAACAGCACCAGGTAGCCGACGAACGCGGCGCCGAGCCCGGCCAGCAACGACCCGCTGCGCAGCAGCGCCAGCTCGATCAGCGGGCCGGCCGCCCGCCCTTCCCGCAGCACGAAACCCGCCCCCAGCGCCGCGCCGCAGCCGAGCAGTCCCGCCGCGGCCGCCGCGTCTAGTCCCAGGCCGGAGAACCCCGACAGCGCCGCCAGCACCGCGACCACAGCGGCGGCGAGCAGCACCACCCCGGCCCAGTCGAACATGGCAATCGGATGGCGTTCGCGGCTGCGCGGCAGCAGGTACTGCCCTGCCGCCAGCGCCACGACACCGACCGGGACGTTCACCCAGAACACCATCCGCCAGCCGGACGCCGCCACCAGGATCCCGCCAAGCAACGGGCCAAGGGCCAGCCCGAGCGCCTGCGCCGAAGCCTGCACACCCAGCGCGCGGACCCGGTCCCTGCCCGCCACCGTCGTGGTGATCAAGGCGATGCTGTTGGCCTGCAGCATCGCGGCCCCCACCGCCTGCACGACCCGAGCCGCCACCAGCCAGCCCAGCCCCGGCGCCAGCCCGCACCCAGCCGACGCAACGGTAAACACGGCAAACCCGTACACGTAGATCAGCTTGCGGCCCGCCGCATCCGACACCCTGCCCACCGCCGCCAGCAGCGCGACCAGCGTCACCATGTACGCCAGCGCCACCCACTCCACCGCCGCCGCCGGCGCGTGCAGCGAACGGCTCATATCCGGGAACGCGACCGTCACGATGCTCGCGTCCAGCTGGCCCATGAACGCGCCAAAGCACACGCTGACGACCGCCAGCCAGGGAGCCTGCCGCAGCTCACGGACACCAGCCGGACGTGGCCGCTCCCGCAGCAACGGCCCCAGGCGCGCATGCCATCCAATACCAGAACGACCGGCCACGCTTCTTTCCCACTAGCCCGATGGGTATTGTTTTATAACAGAACTTTCCTTTAAACAGGCTACGAGCGCTCCAGGGAAGCCAGTCACGTTGCCCGGGTCGGCGACATGTCCCGACACGAGCCGGTCTGGCTACAGTCCGGCAGTTCAGCAGCGATGGCGGCGGCTTTACGGCCGGGCGGCGTGTGGGTCATTCCGACCCGGCGTTTGCACGTTGCCGCGACGCCGAGGTTGCCGCGACGCCGAGGTTGCCGCGACGCCGCGGTTACTGCGGATGTGCCGACGTGGTCGCACAAGCCGGTGAGTAGTGTCTTCATTACATGATGCTGATCGGCGCAGTATCGCCGAGACGCAGCAGGACACAATGCTGCGCGAATCGGGTGCCGGGTGCTGCTTCGAGAGGCCGTCACCCCACCCGCGGGCACCTGTACCGCTTCAGAACTCGTCGCGGAGGCCGTGACCTGCGGTCTAGCCGACTGTGCGTCTTGGAGCCGATGTCGAGGTGCTCGAGCCGTCGGCGCTTCGCGAACGGTTCACGCACACGATCGGCGACTCGCACTCACCTACGGCGCGGAGACCTCGATCCAGACCGCCCTGGCATGACCGAGCACGCGCCCGCCGGTTCCGTATGCGGTGGTCGAGGTGGATGCCTTTCGGCCCTGCCGCCCGTCCAGCCGTCCCATCACCACGCAAGGCTCGCCGGCTCGAGGCGTCGCGAGTACCTGCCCGCTCATCCGGCCGAGCACCATCGGCCGGCCGACCAGGTCGACCGTCCAGCCGCCCGGACAATCCAGCGCCGCCCAGACGAACTCGGGCCGGACCTTGCCAGCCGAATCGGCCAGCGAGCCGTCCGGCTGCCAGCTCGCCGCCGTCACGCCCTCCCGGTCGGGCAGCAGCCCGGGCCGAAGACCAAGCCCGTCCGACCCGGGCCGGGCCAGCCCGCAGCTGAAGCAGGTCGGGAACGGGTGCTCGACCAGGCCGCCGTAATACTCCGCAGCCTTCCGGGCCTCGTCGAAGGTGACCGGCTCGACCTCGTCGAAACCACCGGAGAAGGGTTCTGCCTCCGCGATGAGGACGTTGCCGATTCTCGCCGCCAGGGTTTCCGCAGCGTCCGCCGGGACCAGGTCCATCGGCTCCTGCAGCGGCGGCGGTTTCCGAAGCGTGACGGTGATCGGGGCGGCAGGCGCGCCCCCGGCTGAGACAGCCAGCAGGCACGCGGCCAGTCTCCCGGCGAAGTACCCGCCGTTCGCCGAGCCGGGTGGGCCGTTGAACCGGGCGGGCACGATCAGGGTAGCGTCCGTCATGGCCGCCATTCTGCCCGGCCCAGGCGCTTTAGGCAGCAGCCCGGACCGGCAGACCTATAGGACGCACCCAGGCGGCGCGCTGTTGACCGCTGACGGCGGTGCCGCCCGGGACGCCGGCGGCGACCAGCGCTCCGCGGCCTGAGCAACGCCCGTCGCGTGTGCCCACACGGCGAACTGGACGACGAGGAAAACGAGCAGCATCAGCAGCTGGGTGGCGACGGCCAGCTCCGCCGAACCGGCGCCATGGCCGGCGCTCGCGCGCCGAGCATGCGGATGACCCCGCCAAGCTGGCCCTCGGCGCGGTGGAGCCGGTTGAGGATCGGGGTGATGTCGTTCGTGTCCAGCTCCACGGGGTCTCCCGGATAGCGAGTGTGCGCCGGTCAGACCGTGAGCGCGGCCAGTGCCCGCCTTGAGCATGCCAGCCACGTCGCCGGCGACGGGCTGCAGGGCCGCGTTGCCGGAGATGACCACCATGGTCATGGGGTCGATGGCTTACACGGTCAGCGCGACGGTAGCCATGAGTCACATCCTCGGCCGGAAGCGGCGCGATACCCCTACGGGTATAGGTTCGCCACGGGAAGGGTTCTATTCCCGTGGCCACGTAAACCGGGCACGAAGTGGTGCCCTTGGGCACTAGCGGCAGCGGGCCTGGCTGCACAGAGTTCAGGCAGTGGTAGGAGAGACACATGGACAGCTCCGCCTGGGATGAGCGCTACCCCGGCAATGACCTGGCCTGGTCATCGACCCCGAACCAGTGGGTCGGGCAGGTAGCCGCCGGGCTGCCTCCGGGCCGGATCTACGGCCTGGCCGGCGGTGAGGGACGCAACGCGCTGCGCCTGGCCGACCGCGGCTGCCGGGCCACGGTGACCGGCTTCTCGCAGAGGCGGTTGTGGACGGGCTCGTGCACTGGCCTCGGAGCGGTTCGGTGACAAGGACGGCCGGGTGCCCAGCACAGGGTCAGCGACAGAGGAGACACCGTCATGACGTATGGCAAGCAGGTCCAGGACGAGCTGCGTCCCCATGCTCGCGAGCTGCGTCGCATGATCCCCGGGGTCTACAGGGGCTTCGCCGCGCTCCATGACGCCGCCCTGGTCGATGGTGCTCTCGACACAAAGACCAAGGAGCTCATCGCCTTGGCCATCGCGGTCAGCTCCGAGTGTGACGGATGTATCGCCGCGCACGCCCACAGTGCGGTGCGCCACGGTGCCTCGCTGCAGGAGGCCGCGGAGGCGATCGGCGTCACCATCTTGATGAACGGTGGCCCCGCCACGATCTACGGTCCGCGGGCCTTCGCCGCCTTCTCTGAGTTCCACGCCGGGCTCGCCGCTTCCGGGATGGCCCCAGTTACGTCAGGCCCCGCCGATGGCGCGGGCCACGGTGAACACGGCCACGGCCACCATCAGCATCCCGAAGGCAGCTGACAGCAGCCAGCCCGGAATCCGGTGCGACAAGACGGCCCCGGCCACGGCGAACACCGCGGTCGCGGCGGCCAGCGCCGCGGTGTGGGCCGGGGGGCCGAGGTTGCGGTGGCGCACTGCGAGCGCGACCGCGGAGTTGATGACGATGACGACCAGGGCCGTGGCCGTGGCGCGTTTGATGGGCACGCGCATCGCTGACACCAGGGCCGGCACGACCACGAAACCGGCGCCCACGCCGAAGAATCCGGTGACCAGGCCCACCCCGGTCGCCAAGGTGACGATCCGCGTCCGCGACGTCTGACCTGCCGTCCTCTCCAGAAGTGCCAACGGGACCGAGGGTGCCGCGGCCCCGCCTGCCATAACCACCAGTTCCGGCTCCGGAACGGCCGGCGCCCGGCGAGCACGCCGGGCCGCCCGCAGCATCGCGACAGCACCGGCCAGGAGCATGACGGCCAGCCCACCCAGCAGCACAGAGGCACTCGCTGCCAGAGCTGCCCGGGCACCGAGCACCGCGCCGGCCGAACCCAGCGCGCCGAACGTGAGCCCGACCTTCCAGTCGATCCGGCCCGCACGGTGGTGCGGGACCAGCGCCGCGGCCGCTCCGGTGCCGACGATCACCAACGACATCGTCGAGGCGACCAGCACCGGCTCGCCGAGCGCCACCAGCGCCGGCACCGCGAGGATCCCACCGCCACCGCCGAGCATGCCGAGCACCAGGCCCAGCATGGCGCCGACGGCAATGAGGACGAGCGGATCGGACATGGCGTGCTCAGACGGCGCCGGCGCGGCCCGAGCGGTCGACGACCTGGCCGCCTGCTGACGCCCACGCGTGCATCCCGCCGGAGAGGTTGATGGCGTCGTAGCCCATCGAGATCAGGGCTTTGGTGGCCGACCGGGACCGGTTGCCGCTGCGGCAGACCACGACGACCTGCTTGCCGTCGCGGACCTTCCTGGACGCCTCGGCGATCCGGCCGAGCGGAAGGTGTGCCGCCTGCGGGGCATGCCCGGCGTTCCACTCGCCGCTCTCGCGCACGTCCAGCAGGACAGCACCCTCGCGGACCAGGTCCCGTGCGGTCGCGCCGTCTACTGAGGGCACCTTGGCGAACATGTCCATGAATCCCATCGCTGTCTCCATCGCTCGGTGTGCCGTCTCGGTCCGGGTTGGGTCAGGCGGTGGTCGCCGGGCCCAGGCGAAGCGCCCCGGCATCGGGCCTGGTGATTGCGATTCCGCTGCGGGCGGCGTCGGTGTAGTCCCGGTCGACATGGACCACGGGAACACCCGCGCGTTCGAGCAGCGACGCCGCGACGGCCGCACGGAAACCGCTGCCGCAGTACGCCCAGACGGTCGTGTCCTGTCCGGCTTCGCGTGCCCGGCCCGACCAGGCAACGACTTCGCCGATGCGTACGGGCAGCTCGTGCAGGGGCACGTGGTGGGCTCCGGCGATGTGCCCGCCGGCCCACTCCAGGTTGCGGCGCAGGTCGAGGACGAGCAGTGCGGGATTGGCCGCCTGGGCTGTCGCCAGCTCGGGGAAACCGGCCCGGCGGAAGCTGGCCACATCAGTTGCGGCATCCAGCGCCCACGTGGCGGCGGTGCCGACGGCGTGGGCAGCGGGCCGGTCGATCCCGATCCGGGCCAGGTCACGCTGCATCTGCTCGACCTGGGAGACCGAGTCTGCGAGCAGGGTGACGGGGGTTCCCCAGGGGATGAGCCAGCCGAGGTAGGTGACCGCGTTGCCCTCACCGTCGAACGACAACGTGCCACGCAGGTGACCGGCGGCGAACAGCCGCCGGGGCCGCAAGTCGACGACCCACTCCCCCGCGTCGATGCGCTCACGCAGCTCAGCGGGGCCGGCGACCGCTGGCAGCGACAGGTCGACCGGTCCCGGACCGGCCGCGTTGGCGGGCCCCATGTGGGCGTAGTAGGCCGGGAATGCGTCCAGCCCGGCGAGCAACTCGGCGACGAACTCGTCCTGGCCGAGCCGGAAGGCCGGGTTCGCCTCGCGCTGCTCGGCGACGGTCGAGGCTACGCCGACTGTCTCGGTGGCGCTGCAAAAGGAGCCGAACCCGTGGGTCGGCAGCACCTGCGCGCTGCCCGCGACCTCCTCGCCGAGCCGGCGCACGGAGTGCCACTGGTCATGCGCGAGACCCATCGTGTGGCCAGCTCCGAGCAGGTCAGGTCGCCCGACGCTGCCGAAGAGCATGGAACCCCCGGTGAACACGGCGCGGTCGGCGCCGTCGATGCTCACCACGTAGGACATGTGGTGCGGGGTGTGACCCGGAGTGTGAACCGCGCGCCAGCGCGCCGCCCCGGCCTCGAACTCATCGCCGTCACCGGCCGTCGTGGCCGCGAAGGAGACACTCGCCAGCGCCGGCAGGACGTAGACGGCGCCGGTGACCCGGGCGAGCTCGAGGCCGCCGGTGACGTAGTCGTTGTGGATGTGGGTCTCGAAGACGTGCGTCAGGTGCCAGCCGCGCTCGGCGAGCACGGCGAGCACCCGGTCGATGTCGCGTTGCGGGTCGATCGCCACAGCCAGGCCGCCGACAGCGACAAGGTAGGAGCGGTCACCCAGGTTCGGTGTCTCGAGGGTCACGACATCCAGGGCGGGGACGACGTCCGCGCCCCGGTCTTCGGTCCGAGTGCCCAGCAACACACCCTGCTCCATCACCGTCTGCTCCACCATCTCGCACTCTCCTCCACCCGCTGCTGGATACCCCATGGGGTATATATGTAGCAACGTGGGGCCCGCCCGGGGCATTCCCGTCACAAGCCGGGGGTCCGGGATTTCGTTCGAGCTCCGGCCAGGCGAACGATCCGCGCCGCGAGGCCGGAGGTGCTGCCTAGCG
The DNA here is from genome assembly GCA_963826515.1 of uncultured Actinomycetota bacterium. GTDB lineage: Bacteria > Actinomycetota > Actinomycetes > Streptosporangiales > Streptosporangiaceae > DATFVJ01. Next base: position 411,424 of record CAWGXI010000012.1, on the reverse strand, counting down.
GGCCGAGGTCGTGGTCACCGAAACCGGGACTGGCCTGGCCGCCGGGGACCTGGAGCGCGTGTTCGAGCGGTTCTACCGCGCGCCCGGGCAGCCGCGCCGCTCCAGCGGCTCGGCTATCGGATTGACCATTGCCCGCAACATCGCCCGCGCTCACGGCGACGTCACTGCATCCTCAGCCGGGCCGGGGCGCGGCGCCACGTTCGTCCTCACCCTCCCGCTCCACCCCGGCGGCCCCGCCCCCGCACCGTCGTAAGCCTCAACACAGACAACGGCGGCAGTCCCACCCGGGCGCTCGGGCGAACGCCCGGGCCCGGCGCGCCCGCGGTGGGTGACGCGGCGCGCGGCAGCCGTTATGTATCAAGATCCCGAACGGCTGCCGTGGCGTGGCACGGCTTCGCAGTACCGCAAGCATCTGCCGTGCCGCCAGGCCAAGCATCCGGTCGATATCGCGCTGCGCATCGACGACGAAGGGCGACCTCGCCGTCGTGGGCGAGGTAGCTGCGGTCACCGAGCGACGGGGTGCCGACGCTGATGATCTCGCACATGGCCAGACGTCTCCGTTGTCTTATCGGGATGCCCGGGCGGCCGGCTGGCCCGCGTGCGGGCCGTGCGCAACCGGGTGACCCGCGCGGATCCACCCGGTGGTGCCAGCGGCGACCGAGATCGCATCGATGCCGCTGCCGCGCAGCCACCAGGCCGCCGTGTAGCTCCGGTTGCCGCTCGCGCAGATCACATACACCGGCCGGTCCGCCGGCACTTCGCGCATCCGGGCGTGCACGGACGCCATCGGGACGAGCCGGGCGCCGGGCACGTGACCGGCGGCGTACTCCGCCGACTCGCGCACGTCCAGCACGAACGCGCCGTCCGCATGCGCGGCGGCGAACGACGGCAGATCGATCTCTGGGACCACCACAACCTCCGTATACATACCCTCTGGGGTATCTGTCGCTGCCAACATACCCGACCTAAGACCGCGAAATGAAATACCCCAATAGGTATAGCTTCATCTGCTCCCGGCACCTCAGCGGCATCGGGCTCCTGCCGCAGGGAGCCGCGTCGCCCCGGCGGAACGCCGGGCAGCGCCGGGACCGGGGTCACAGTCATGCTCCTGAACGGCTGCCGCGCAGCCACACGCGCTGCCGCACGCCCAAGCACATTCCGCCGCACTGGTGGGGGCCGTTCGCGGTGTGGGATGGCGGGCTTGGCATCTGGGGCGGGGTCGCTCTTGCCGCCGGCGTGAGGCGGCTGCGCAGGCAGGGCGCGGGCGTGCCGGTCTTCATGGACGCGGTGGCACCCGCGCTGCTCGTAGCCCAGGGCATCGGGCGTATCGGCAACTACTTCAACCCGGAGCTTTTCGGTGGGCCGACGAGCCTGCCCCGAACGTAAGCGTCAGGTCGCGTCCGTACCGCGGGTAGCGCGCGAAATCCGGGACGATCGGGAACACAGTCATGGACGCAGCTGTGCCGGTGAGCAAGTGCGAGTCGGCCGACGCCACGCAGGCCGCGCCCATCTCCGCCATCGACGCCGAGTGCGGCAGCCGCTCGCCGCGGCGCATCCGTTCGACCGCCTCCTCGAGCGCCGTCGAGGTCTGGACGGCGTGGCGCCCGCGGCGGCGGCCGCCTGGGCCAGTGACGAATGTTCGCTGGAATAGGGCCTTCGTGCCCTGCTTTTCCAGCCGCCTCAGGCACAACGTGGCGTTATGACATCCCGCAGGTTAGGCGCGCGTGACCGCGACCGGGGCGCGCAAGGGTAGCCGAGGATTGGTGGGCGGCGCTGTGGGCGGCACGCTTGAGGTGGTTTGGGACGATGCGCTCGCGGCCTACGATTTCGGGCCGGGGCATCCGCTCGCCCCGGTCCGCATCGAGCTCACCCTGGCGCTTGCCCGCGGATTGGGCGTGTTTGATGCGCCAGGGGTGTCGCTGGCCCTCCCCGAGCCGGCCAGCGACGCGCTGCTCGAACTCGTTCACGATCCGGCCTATATCGCCGCTGTCCGGCGCGCGGGCCAGACGCTGGCGCCCGACCCCGCGGCCGGGCTCGGCACTGTCGACAACCCCGTGTTCGGCGGGATGCACGAGGCGTCCGCGCTCGTCGCCGGCGCCAGTGTCGCCGCGGCGAGCGCTGTCTGGGGCGGGGTGGCCGGGCACGCCGCCAACCTGGCGGGCGGTCTGCATCATGCTATGCGCGACGCGGCCAGCGGGTTCTGCGTGTACAACGATCCCGCGATCGCGATCAAGTGGCTGCTCACCGAGGGCGCCGAACGGATCGCCTATGTCGACCTGGATGTGCACCACGCGGATGGCGTGCAGGCTGCCTTCTACACGGATCCTCGCGTGCTGACCATCAGCCTGCACGAGCATCCGCGTACTTTGTTTCCCGGCACCGGCCTCGCCGCCGAAACTGGGTCGGGCGCGGGCGCCGGTTACGCCGTCAACGTCGCGCTTCCTGCTGGCACCGGGGATACGGGCTGGCTGCGGGCGTTCGATGCGATCGTTCCTCCGCTGGTGCGGCAGTTCCGGCCGCAGGTGCTGGTCAGCCAGCATGGCTGCGACAGCCATCGGCTTGACCCGCTCGCCCATTTCGACCTGAGCATCGACGCGATGCACGTCGCCTGCACCGCCATGCACCAGCTGGCGCACGAGACCGCGGGCGGCCGCTGGGTGCTCATCGGTGGCGGCGGCTACGCGGTTGTGCAGGTAGTGCCGAGAGCCTGGACGCATCTGCTCGCCGAGGCCGCCGGCCACCCAGTTGACCCCGGCGCGCCGACACCGCCGGCGTGGCGCGAGTACGCGGAGGCGCGGACCGGCGAGCGTGCGCCGGAATGGATGACCGACTGGGAGCCCGCCGTGTACACGCCGTTCAGGAACGGTTACGATCCCGCTGACCACGTGGACCGGTCGATCATGGCCACCCGGGTGGCGGTATTTCCGGACCACGGGCTGGACCCGCAGCCCTGACCGGCTTCCAGGCCGGGTAGCGGGGTCCAGGGGCGCCTCATGCGGCGTGCGCCGGCCCGAGGTCGAAGGTGGTCCCGACGGAGTTCTGGATGAAGTTCTGCGGGAACCGGGCGGCTATGGCGTGGGTGGCTTTCCATCCCGTGCAGTGACCGGGAACGATCACCTCCGGTGCCATCTCTTCCAGCGCGTCGCAGGTCGCACCGATGATCGGCTCGAACAGCGGCCCGTTCAGGTGGAACCCGCCGAGCACCGCGTAGATGCGCTGGACGCCGGTGAGCCGGCGGGCGTACCGGCAGATGTTCACGATGCCCGCATGCCCGCACCCGGTCAGGATCACAAGACCCCTGCCCGCCACGTGCACCACCAGGGCCTGGTCGTCGAGGATGAGCGGGTCCGCCTCCCAGGCGCCGTGGCGATATGCCTGGTGGATCGGGAAACCAGTCTCGAAGGCCGTGCTCCTGTCCACCTCGCCGGTCACAAGCACCGAGCCGGCGAACAGGAATGAGGGCTGGCGTTCTTCGATGATCTCGAACCCGGCGCCGGTGAGGGCCTGGCGGCTCGTGGTGGGCAGATTCATGGGTTCGCGGCCCGGGATCACGAGGCGCCGGCGGCTCCAGAACTCGGGATGAATAACCACCGGTAGCGAAGCGCGGCCCAGCGTCTTCACCAGTCCTGACAGCCCGGTGGTGTGGTCGAAGTGGCCATGGCTCAACACGATGGCCTCCAGGTCGGAGGCGCTGAGGTCGAGCCTGGCCAGGTTCTCTGTGCACCCGGCCGGGCTGAGCCCGGTGTCGAAGAGCATACGGTGCACCTGGCCGCCCTTGGTCACCGCCACGTGTGCGGAGAAGCCGTGCTCAGCCCGCGGAGAGTCCACCACCTTGCCTTCTTCGAGGGTCGGCGCGGCGATGGTCGGGGGTTTACCGGGGCGCCCGAGCAGCCGGTGCGCGGGCCCCTCGTCGAGCATGAGGATGTCGACGGTGTTGTCGCAGATCGTGGTGATCGCGACCGAGTCGACCGGTTCGAGGGGGATCAGCTCGCCCTCACAGGGGGCGTCCTGGACCGTTGCAGGCATGATTGGCGCTGGTGCAGCGGTCCGCGGCTCCGAGCACATGACAGCTCCTTCCATGTCGACCTGATCCGATCCGGCTAGCCCATTATTCCGGGGCCCCGGAATAATGGGCTAGCCGGGGGCCGGCCGACCAGGAGGTGGCCGCGCACCCAGCCAAAACCGCCGAAGGCGGCCTTCATGAGCCAGCGACCCGCAGCACCCGCCGGGACCACAGGGCGCCGGGGGTGAGCGCTTCGATCGGTACGAACTGGGGGCGGGTCATGACGTAGCCGGCCCGGCTCCGCGACGACCGCCATCTTACGCCCGCCGCCGAGCACCAGGAGAAGCGCGCCGACATGCGCCGCCGGGTCGTGTCCCCGAGCAGTGAGCGGGGTGATCAGCGGTACGGCCGAGCATGAGCGTTCACTCTTCGTGGGCTGGTCACGGCCATGGGGTGATCCGGGCCCGCGGTGGCTGATCTGCGCCGTCTGCGCGCCAGAGCCCGGCGGGTGGCCTGGTACCACTGGGTCATCACGACGGCGACAGCGACGTCGATGACGTTGCCGCTGTGGTACATCAGCTCGGCGCCGCTGTGGCGGGCGGTGATGGGGGCGCCGCCGGCGGGCAGGTTGCGGGCGTACATGAACTTGGCGGCTGCCGCTGGCGCCAGCGCCAGCGCCAGGGCTAGCGGCAGATCCCCTAGAGCCTCGGCTAGGGCGCCGCTAAGCCAGCTGTCACGACCTGCCCGCGACACATGTCATGAGCCGGGCCTTTCCTGGTGCATCGTTCCTTCGTGCTCGAAGCGGTCATGCCAGGAAAGGACCTCGGCGAGCAGGTGGGGCGTGTGCTTACCGCGGGAGCCTGCGAATGCCCGGTCGAAATAGTCGTCCAGGGCCGGCCTGAAATCCGGGTGCGCGCAATTGTCGATGATTTTCCTGGCGCGCCGCCGCGGGGCCAGGCCGCGGAGATCCGCGACGCCCTGCTCGGTGATGATCACCTGGACGTCGTGCTCGGTGTGATCGACGTGGGATGCCATCGGCACGATGCGGGAGATGGCGCCGCCCTTGGCCTGCGATGGGCTGACGAACATGGAGATGTAGGCGTTCCTGGTGAAGTCGCCGGACCCGCCGATGCCGTTCTGCATCATGGTGCCCATGACGTGGGATGAGTTGACGTTGCCGTAGATATCCGCCTCAAGCATGGCGTTCATCGACAGGACACCAAGGCGGCGGATGACCTCGGGATGATTAGTTACTGTCTGCGGTCGCAGCACTATCTTCTGCCGGTATCGCGGCAGTTGGCTGTAGAACCAATCGCTGGTCTCCTTGCTCAGCGTGAAGGCGGTGCCCGAGACGACAAGTAGCTTCCCCGACTCAAGCATCTCCAGCATGCCGTCCTGGATGACCTCGGTGTAGGCGGTGAGCCGCTCGAACGGCCCGCTGTCGAGCCCTTGCAGGACCGCGTTTGCCACGTTGCCGACCCCCGACTGCAGCGGGAGCAGGTCGCGGGGCAGGCGGCCATGTGCCACCTCGTTGGCGAAAAAGTCGATGGCGTGGCCGGCGATCGCCGCAGAGACAGCGTCGTGCGATGCAAAGGGGGTGTAGTAATCCGGGGCGTCGGTCTGGACGACCGCGACGACCCTGTCGGCCGGGCAGATCAGGTGTGGCTGGCCGATCCGGTCGCCGGGCGCGGTGATAGGGATGGGCTGGCGGTGGGGCGGCACTGACATTCCGTAGTAGATGTCGTGAAAGCCGTCGAGATCCTCGCTCTGGTGAGCGTTGACCTCAACGATAATCTGGCCGGCCTGCTCGATCCAGGTCCTGTTGTTGCCGACCGAGGTGGAAGGGATCAGGTTGCCGTCGGCGGTCACCCCGACCGCCTCGATCACTGCGAAGTCGAGCCGGCCGAAGAAGCCCTCCTCGACCATCTGCGCCACGTGCGACAGGTGCAGGTCGATGTAGTCCATCTGGCCCGCGTTGATCCGCTGCCGGGTGACCGGATCATCCTGGTAGGGCAGCAGCAGGTCGATGCCCTTAACCCTGGCAAGGCCGCCGTCCAGGTCCGGCGCCGTCGCGGCGCCCGTCCAGACGCCGACGCGGAATCCCCGCCCGGCGGCGTTCGCGGTCTCGATCCTTTTCGCGAGAGCTGCCGGGATGGCCTTCGGATGGCCGGCGCCGGTGAAACCGCTCATCCCCACGTTCGCCCCCGCCGGGATCAGCGCGGCGGCGTCCTCCGCGGCCATGATCTTGCGCCGCAATCGCGGGGACCTGATTCTGTCATGTCCGGCCATGTCGGCTCACCTCTGTCGCTGCTCCATTGCATACACATTCACAAGCTAACCCGCCTCGCCCCCCTTGAGGCCGCCGCAAACGAATATCCTTAACGGCTCTGCCGGGAAAGCGCCCACCGAAGGTGGCGCCTGCGGGGGGTTCCGGGGCCGGGCGCGATCCTGCCATCAGCGTCCCTCAGCGGTGCCCGGGACGTCGAAGGGCCGTAGGTATAGCGCGGGTTCGTAGCGCAGGAACGCGGGCGGGGTGGCGACCAACTGGCTGCCGGAAGCGAACACGTTATAGGTAGCGCCGAGCGCCGCGGCGGCGGTGTTCAGGGCGGCCGGGTCGGTCGCGTCCTGCCCCCACCGTCCGGCGCGCAGGCGGTGCAGCAGGTCCTGTGCGGCGGTGATCGTCTCCGCGGGCGTCAACGCGCAGTGACCGGCCCGGTGGACGAAGACCTGCCGGAGCAGCCGCGCGTCGCCTGCCTTATCCACAACGCCGCTGCAGGCCCGCTCGTTTTCCGGCACGACGAGCCCGTCGCCGGTGGTATGCATCGTGAGCACCGGGATATTGAGCTGGCCGTCGAAGGTGATGTTGTTCGCCAGGTAGCGGACCGCGGCCGGGTCCGCCTTGATGCGTGTCGCGTTGTGCAGCGCCTTCAGGTCTGCCCCCCAGGTCGAGTCCCGCCGCATCGTAGAGCGCGCGCACCTCGGTCGCGCCGGCTGATCTTGCCAGGCGTCGATGGTCACGGCACGCAACCCGGATCTGGTGGATGCCTAGCGGCTGAACTACCGCACCGCGCTGCTAGCCAAGCTGACAGAAGAGGCCCACGAGGCCAGCCAGGCCACGGCTGACGACCTCGCCGCTGAACTCGCCGACGTCCTGGAGGTCCTTGAGGCACTGGTGACGACACTCGGAATGACCTGGGAGGAACTGCTCGCACTTGCCGCCGACAAACGCGCCCAGCGCGGCGGCTTCCAACGACGGCTCTTCCTCGAATATGTCGAACAAGCCGAGCCGACAAGGATGCCGTAGGCCGTCTCCAACCTGCGCCCGCCAAGCACCCGGCCAGTTACCCCGCAGTCGGTGGGCACGGCTTCATGTCCGCGCCAATCTCCGCCTGCCGGGACGCTCTCGTGCACCGAAACAGGATGATCCCTATGTCCCTCGTCGTCGCGGACGCGGCCGACCGATGCCCGCACATGCCGAGATCAGTGCGACTTCAATGCTGCATGTGCATACGGGCCGCTGCATGGCCATGCGCACTTCTATGCGGCTTCGCCGCAAGAGATCGCCGAATCGCGAGCAGCCGTCAGCACCGCAAGACTGGCCTTCGCTGTGGTGATCTGTGCGCCCGGCGCCGCGGCCAGGTGTGAGCTTGTAGGTCGTGACCGCGCCGCTTCGGCTGCATCGTCGACCGACGACTCGAGCATCGACTCGACGTGGAAGGGATGCCCGGGTGGCGGGCGCGCGCAACGTCGATCATCACAGGGGGGAGGTCCGCGCCGAGCACCGGACAGCTGAACCCGGCCAGGTGCCGCGTGACAGCCTGGGTCGGCGGCCTGGGTCAGCGATCGCCGGGCCGTTGCGGGTGCCGGGCGAGGTAGGCAGCGGCGGCGGCTCGCGCGGATCTGCCGGACACGTCAAGCTTGGCGTAACTGTTCGATAGGTGCCGCTCGACGGTGCGGGTGCTCAACCCGAGCCGAGCGGCGATCTGCTCGTTGGCCAGGCCGTAGGCTACCAACTCGAGGACCTCGAGTTCCCGGCTGCTCAGCGGTTCACGAGGCGGCACGGGAGCTGCGGCGGGGGCGCCGAGGAAGGCGCGCAGCTCGGTGACGAACACCGGCCAGGCCGGCTCGCTGGCCAGCAGGGCGTGGTTGCGGCTGTCGAGCGGGAGCAGCCGTGCGCCCGGGATGCCTGCGGCCAACAGGCGAGCCTCCTCGAACGGCGACAGTTGATCCTCCTGAGAGTGGGCCACGAGGGTTGGCGTCGTTACCCGGGCGAGCAGGCCGGTGAGGTCGTCTTCAGACCAGACCTCGCGCAGCCGAGTGGCCGTCTCGGGTGAGGTGGAGATGTGCATGAGTTCATCCAGCCAGGCCTTCTGCTGCTCGGTCGCGTCGGGCACCAATAGGGAGGAGAACACCCTGCGGAAGACCGGCGTCGCCGCGTCCCATCCGAAGTTGACTATCGACTGGAGCAGCTCGGTCTCGGCACGTTGCTTCGGCGTCGCGTCGCGCCTGTTGCGCCCGCGGGCGTACGCGCCGCACAACACCAGGTGGCTCACCCGATCGGGATGGCGCAACGCGTAGCGGATCGCGGTCGCGCCACCCCCGGAGATGCCGAGCAGCCCGAACCGGCCGAGGCGCGCGGCGTCGACGACGCTCTCGAGGTCGGCGACGAACGCGTCGAGGTCCAGGTTCGTGGGCTGCCGGTCGGACAGGCCGCAGCCGCGCAGGTCGTATCGCACGACACGACGGCCGCGGCCGAGCTCTGTCCACCAGTGCCGCCACAGCGGGCTGTCCCACTCGAGTTCGAGGTGGGTGAACCAGTGTGCGACCTTGACTATCGCCGGCCCGCTTCCGTGGGTAGCGTAGGCCAGCCGGACACCATCGCGTGCTGTGCAGAACCGGATCTCCTGTTCCACGCCCCTGAGGCTAGTGCATGCGGGACCGGCTCATCGCGGACGGCGAACCAGCAGCTCCAGCCGCACGAATGTCTGATCCCAGCTGCCGTCGTGCCGGCGCAGCCGGTCGATCGCGCCGAGCGCCTCGTCGGTGATGGCCCGGGCCCTGTCGGGTTCGGTGTGGCGTGTGAGCACCAGGACCGCCTGCGAGCTCAGCATGCCGGCCAGCTGCTCGCGGGTGAAGGTGCGCCGCATAGCAACCGTATGCACCGAATCGTCCGAGATCTCAAACCCCGCCGCCTCCAGCAACTCCAGTGCCCTGCCCGGGTCCGGGAACGGCGGGGGCGGAGGAACGCCATACCGCGCGGCGAGTTCCTCCAGCAGTGCGATGATCGCGGCGATGTTGCCCGGTGCCCCTGCTTCGAGGTGGAACACCGCGCCCGGGCGCAGCACGCGAACCGCGGCGGCGTACAGGCCCGGGTGCTGCTCGGGTGGCAGCCAGTGCAGCATCGCCCGGCTCACGATCACATCGACGGACTCCGGTTGCACGACCCGGTCGATGTCCTGCGCGGCGGCCTGGACGAAGGACAGGTTGACAGCGGTGTGCTGCCTTGCCGCCTCAAGCATGGACGCATCGGGATCGACTCCTGTCACGTGCCCGCGCGGCGCCAGCGCCGCCAGCCAGGCGGTGAACTCGCCGCTGCCGCAACCCAGGTCGACGACGACGTCGCGTTCGCGCGGTGCGTGGCGGCGCAGGAACCAGTCGTCGGTAGCACGGTGGTGCGCCGAGGTGCGCGCGTAGTCCGCGCCGCGCCAGTGTGCCGGCGGCGCCGAACCGACAGTGGGCCGCCCCGGCGTTGTCACGGCCGCGCAGCGTAGACGGCGTGGATCGGGGTGGCGGCCACCCGTCCAGTATGGGCGAGCCCGGCCGCGCGCAGCGTTTCGGCGACCCGCCGCCCGCCGGCCTGTGCGCCGAGCGCGGTCCCGCTCGGCTCGGAAAGCGAATGCGGGACGCACAGGAACGTCGACGCGGTGTAGTGCAGCCCCGCTCCCGGGTTGGCGGTGATGTTCTCGGTTAGCTCGTCGTGGGCGAACGGCTCAACGAGCGCGACCGTGCCCTGCTCGGCGAGCTGGTCCCGTGCCCGGCCGGCGGCCGCGACCGGATCGCCGAAGTCGTGCAGGCAATCGAAGAACCAGACCACGTCGTACGGTCCGCCATCCAGGCTCGCCGCATCGGCAACCGCAAACCGCACCCGATCCGACACGCCGACTGCGGCGGCCCGCTGCCTCGCCTGCTCGATCGCGGCCTTGTGCGGGTCAACGCCGACGAACCTGGAGTTAGGGAACGCCTCGGCCATCAGCACGGTCGTCACCCCCTGGCCACATCCGACGTCGGCGACGTGCGCGCCCTGACTCAGCACCGGCTCCAGGCCGAGCGCCGGAATCCACTCACTGACCAAGTGGGCACGGTAAGCTGCGCCAAAGAAGCGCGACACACCACGGAACACGCGTTCGTCATTATCGGCCCACCCGATGCCCTCGCCGGACCGAAACGCCTCGACCAGGCCGTCGACGCTCAAATGCCAGCCGGCAATCGCCTCAAACGCGCCGGAAAGGGTGATCGGCGAATCGTCGGTGGCGAGCACCGCGGCGTGCTCGGCAGGCAGCGCGAAGCGACCGGTGTCGGCGTCGTAGCTGATGAACGCAACCGAGGCCTGCTGCGCCAGCCATTCGGCGAGGTAGCGCTCGGCGCAGCCGGTCCGGGCGGCCAACTCGGCCGGGGTGGCCGCGCCTCCGGCCGCCAGCTCCCGGTAGAGGCCGAGCCGGTCACCGAGGTAGGCCATCTGCGCGGTCGCCCCGCCCACCAGCACGCCCAGCGCCTGCTCGACGAACGCGCCCACCTTGCGCTCGTCCAAGTCCAGATCCGTCATCGTGATCAGTTTCTCTCGGTCATTCCTACGACGCACCCTCGGTCCTCGCCGTCCCCGTCGGCCGCAGAAAGCGCTGACCGAGTCCGCCGACAGCAACGCTACGAAGGCGCGGCCCGCCTCCGCATCGGTCCTGCCACCCAACGGCGGGAGCAGCCTTGGCGGTAGACACGTAGCGGCCCACCAGCCCCGGTCGCCTGCTTTCGCGAGTTGCGCCGCGCCACACAACGCGCCATCCGTCAACCCGCGCGCAAACAATTGATCGGCTCGCATAACGCACGCTCGCTGACGTCGTGTTGAGTGCTCGGGATCGACGGCTATCGAGCGGCCCGTAACCCTCGCCTACGCATACCTATTCACCGCCAATGTCGTGCGAAAACGCACTGTCATGCCGCGGAGCGCGCGAGCGTGCGGGCACTGCGGAGGTCTGCGGTATGGCGCCGGGCAGGCCTTTCAGCCCGTCGCAGACCAGCATGCACACAACGGCCGAGGGGCTTCAGCGCTGCCCTCTATGAGGAGCAGGCGGCGTTGGCCGGGTCGGTCAGGACCATCCGCTGGCGGGCGGCGAAGCGGAAGAACCGAGGATGTTCTTGACGTAGCTGTCGCCGGACGGTGCCGGGTGGCCTTGGTCTGCAGGGCGCGGCTTTGCGTATGTCGAAGAAGTCGCTGCCACTCGGTTCGAAGAACACGTCTCCGGCCTGGAGAACCGAAGCCGGCTGGCCCTCGACTTGGTTAGATCACCGAGCCCTCAAGGATGGTCCCGACCACCGGGCCGTTGTGCACGTGGAGCCCGCCGGCGTGGCCGGGCAGGATCCTGATTTCGCGGATCTCGACCCTGTCGGTTTCCTTCACATGCCGCAATCGCGCATCAAGGAGCACGGTGCGGGTGATCGGCTGCTGCGCAGTGGGATCAGCGGCTCTGGGTGTGTCCCCCCTCATCGGCCGACCCAGCCTCGCGACGGGGTGGCGTTCTGGTCGTCCTCGGCCGGCATCTTACGGCGGGACCCTCTGGGCGTCGGTAACCGGAGGCGCGGCGCTAGCGGGATGACGTTCATGCGGTCGCGGTAAGCGGCTGTCACGGTTCAGTGCTCCTGGTATTCGATGATCTCGTAGTGGGTTATGGTCGTCGCCGCGTCGGTCTCGACTACCTGAACATGCACGATCAAGTCTCGGCGTTCACCACCTCGGTGCTCTACGACCGGGCCGGAACGGGCTGGAACGGGCTGGAGCGATCAGGTCGCGCTGCCCCGAAGCGCCGGGGATGTCGCCAGGGAACTGCACGAGCTGCTGCGCGCCGCTGACGTCCCGCCTCCGTATCTGCTGGCCGGTCATTCACTGGGCGGTGCATACGCCCGCCGGTACGCACAGCTGTATCCAAGCGAGGTGACCGGGGTGCTCTTCCTCGAACCGTTTTTACGAGGGGTTCGGCAGCCAGAAACTGAAGCGGACCCTGGACGGCACGCTCTGGCAGATCTTCTCCATCCTGCGCCCGGCTGTCCATGTCAAGCCGTTCTACCGGCGCATGTTCGAGCAGCAGTTCACCAAGTGGCCGGAATCCGTCCGTTAGCCGCTCATCGACTACCACCTCAGGGCATTGCGCAACATCATGAAGGAGCGGAAGAACCTCTTCACCGAGGTCGAGGCCGAGGTCCGCGACGGCGGGAACCTGCCGGACGTGCCGGTGATCGTCCTGGCCGCGATGGGGATCGACCCGTTCCAGGCGGTGCTGATGCCGGAGGCCTAGCTACGCGAGCTGAATATCCTGAAGCCCGCTCTCTACGCGCCCCTGGTGCAATCGTCCCGCGCGGCGAGTACCGCCCGGTCGACGGCGCCGGGCACGACACCTCTGGACCGACCGCCCAGACACCGTCATCACGGCGGTCCAGGATCTGCTCCGGGAGGCCAGCCACTGAAGCCGGGAACCAGGCCGGAACCCCAGCCCAGCCACGAGCGTGGATCAGGGGCGCGCCGCGGCGACGATTGCACGTACCGACCGGTCGACGTCAGCCTCGGTGGTACGCCAGCTCGACACCGAGATGCGCATAAGCCGCTGGCCATGCCAGGTCGTCGAGCCCATCCAGCACTGGCCCGAGCGTTGCACAGCCTCGATGACCCGCTCCGTGGTCGCGTCGTCGTCGCCGAATCGCACCAGCACCTGGTTCAAGACCACGTCGTTGACGACCGAGATGCCGTCGACGGCGGCGAGCTGGGTAGCGAAACGCCGGGCCAAGGCACAGCAGCGGTCGACGAGCTCGGCAATGCCGCTGCGTCCCAGCTCGCGCAGCGCCGCCCACGTCGCGAACCCCCGCGCCCGGCGGGATGACTCGAGCACGTAGTCGCCGGGCGGGCGCACCGCGGCCGGGGTGGTGCCGACGAGATACGCCGCCGTGTAGGCCATCGCCGCCGCGTGGGCGTCCCCGTGCGCGCAGAACGCGTAGCCCGAGTCATAGGGCACGTTAAGCCACTTGTGGCCGTCGGTGCCCCACGAGTCGGCCGTCTCGATGCCGGCCACCAACGGCCGCGTCGCCGGGCTCGCCGCCGCCCACAGCCCGAACGCCCCGTCGACGTGAGCCCAGGCACCGTACTCGTGCGCCGCCGCCACCGCTCCCGCGAGGTCATCACACGCCCCGGTGTTGACGTTGCCCGACTGCAAGCACACGATCGCCGGGCCAGCGGGCCCGCTCGCCAGCACGTCCCCGAGCGCGGCCACATCGATCGCGCCATTCCCGTCCGCCGGCACAAGCTCGAAGCGAGCCGGCACCGAGGCCGAGCAGACGCAACGAGCGGTCGATCGTCGCATGGCGCTCCTGGCTCGCCACGACTTTGACAGCTGGGCTCCCGGCAAGCCCGTCGCGCTCCACGTCCCATCCGACGTCCGCGAGCACCTGGTGGCGCGCCGCGGCCAGGCACACCGTGTTGGCCCCCTGGGCGCCGGTCACGAACCCGAACGACACGTCAGCGGGAAGACCGAGAAGCTCAACGAGCCAGGCGCCGGCGACCTCCTCGACGAGGGCCGCCGCCGGTGACGACAGGTGGTTGTACGCCGGCTGATCCCAGCCCACGGCGAGCAAGTCGGCTGCGGTCGCGGCGTCGAGGGCGCCCCCGATGACGAAGCCGAAGTAGCGAGGACCGGTCGTCGCGACCATCGCCGGCTCTACCGCGGCGACCAGCTGGTCAACGACCTCGCCCGCAGGGGTGCGGCCCGCAGGCAGCCGGCCCCTCGATCGCCGCCCGCACGGCGTCCAGGTCGATCTCAGGGAACACCGCGGCCTCCGACGCGGCCTCGCGGTAAGCGGCCACGTGGTCCGCGGTTCGGGCGAGCAACGAGCGCAGATCGTTCATGACCTCATCCTTGACTACCCAAGCGGGCCCGCCCACGAGTTCAGCCGTGCGGCGCGCCCACATCGACCTGACGCCGAACCGGCACCGTGCTGGGCGAGTGCCTCGCCGTGCTGTTTGCCTGGCACGGCAGCCAGTTGCCTGGCACGGCAGCCAGGTCGCCGATCTCACCAGCCAAACGGTGAACGCCTTCGACACCAAGCTGGCAGCCTGCATGACGATCCCGCCGTCGAGCCGGCGGGCCTACCGCAACCGTCCCCTGGAAGCGCGGACCTCGGCATTGTGTCACAGACGGCTGTGCGGCGGACCGGCTCATACCGTCCGGTCTATGCCGCGTCGCATGTCCGCTCATGCCGCTCTTGCCGCTCTTGGCGCGCTGGGTCGTGTGTCTACATGCTGTCGGCCGGTGTCCGGGGCCATGTGCCAGGGCTCAAGGCGACCCGACGGCCTGCGGACTAGCTGCCGCTGCCGTACGGCCGGGTGATGATCTCGAGCAGGTGGCCATCGGGGTCTTCGAAGTACAGGCCTCGGCCACCGTCACGGTCGTTGACCGCCCCACGCTGGGTCTTACCAGGATCTGCCCAGTACGGCAGGTCCTGTTCACGGATGCGGCCAAACGCGGCGTCGAACTCTTCCTCGCCAACGAGAAACGCATAATGCTGGGACGCGATATCCCGGCTTGTCTCGGCGAAATCCAGCGAAACACCATTGTCGGCTGCTACCACGAGAAAGTGCCCGAAACGGGTAGCCGCCGGCAAGCCAAGGATCCCGGTCAGGAACGCCGCCGACCGCTGCTGGTCGTGACACGAGACGATGGTGTGGTTCAGTTGCACGCTCATGCCATCGATTCTGCCGGCCTTCCAGCCCCTCCGGACAGTCCGCAGCCGAGCACGCACTGCAGCGCGCCCGCGCCCCTGCGCCATCCGCTCTTGCCGCGGTGACCGACGTGCAGCCGTGGTGGCGTGCGCCGGGGCTGGGTTTCGTTAGCGGCGAAGCCATGGCCGTGAGCCAGTTAGTCAAAGCCGGGTGACGATTCCGGCCGGCCGAGCCTGTCTTTCCACTGACCGGACTCGCTCAGCCCAGTTCTGCGCCCGCGACGCCGGCCTCGTCGAGCTCTCCGGCGAGCTCGTCAGGGGCACGCATCCGCCACGCGTCGGTCACCAGCTCGGCCAGCCGCTCGGCGTCCACCTCTGGCAGCCGCAGCATCACCAGCGGCCAGCCGTCGTAGCCGGGCGCGGTGAAGAAGACCTCGGGCTCGCCGAGCAGGAGAGCCTGCTTCTCGGCCTCGTCGCCGACGAACAGCACCGCGATATCGGTCCGGATGAGCCGGGGCTTGCCCGGCCTGCGCTCGGGGTAGGACCAGACGAACCCCTTGCCGGCCACCCGGAAGTCGAAGCCGTCGCTGTCGATCTCCGCCACGTGCGGCAGCGCCAGCGCGAGGCGGCGTACGTCGCCGGCGTCAGCCATCGAGGTCCGGCCCGGATCGCGCCATCCGCATACGCACAGGCTAGGCGCCGGCCCGGGCAGCCGTACATCCGGTGGATACAGGAGGCCCGCCGGTTCAAGCCCTCGACGGCCTCACGCCGCTTCTCAGTTGCGGCCCGGTTCTACCGAACGTGCGTCATCGACGGCGTGCTGGAGCGCTCACCGCCGAGCACGTCCGGCGCCAGCTGAGTCGTCGACGCTCGGGTTCACCCACCTGCAGCTCGAGGCATAGCTCACCGCGGCCCGCGAGTACGCTAAACCGTATGACCTCGCCCCGGTGGCGATGCTCGGCTTGCTCGGCCTGCGGATCTTCGAAGCTACCGGCGCCGGTATAGGTATTGACCTCGCCGTCGGCTGCTTTGCGGGTCGCCGTACCCGAGCCCGGCCAATGCCCCGGGATCCACCGCCGATCATCTACCCGGCAACCGCGGGTTGAAGTAATAGCCTGGGGGTGCCGGGGTACACGATCAGTCCCGCACCGGTGTCTGGGAGGGCCAAATGCGTATCAGCGACGTACTTCGCGTCAAGGGCAGTCAGGTCGTCACCGTTACCCCGGACACGGACGTGCAGCACCTTCTCACGGTGCTCGCCGAACACCGAATCGGTGCTGTCGTCGTCTCTCACAACGGCACCTCGGTCGACGGAATCGCCAGTGAGCGGGACATCGTTCGGGCGTTGGCCGAGCGAGGCGCCGCGGTAATGTCTGAGGCGATCACGGCTATCTACACAGCCGAGGTGCACACGGTGACCCCACAGACCCAACTCGAGGACGTCATGCGCATCATGACCGAGCACCGGGTCCGGCACGCGCCGGTCGTGGTTGACGGCGGCTTGCGAGGGATCGTGAGCATCGGCGACGTGGTGAAGAACCGTATCGACGAACTCGAAACCGACCGAGCCGCATTGACCAACTACATCACAGGTACCCGCTAACACGCCTTTCCGGCGGCCAGGGCGGCCTCGATGTGAGAATCTAAGCCAGCCCCTCGTCCCGGCGCCGGTGACCCACGGCGAGCGCCATGGCGTCGGCCGTCAGGGCGCCGCCACCCACAGTCTCGGGTTCCGAATGTCGCGCCGCTCCTGGACGGACAGCGGCAGGACGCCGAGGTGCAGGGCGGTCACTTCACCGTCGGTTCGCGGCTGAACACCACAGGAAAGGTGCCCGACCCGAGCGCGGGGAGCTCGATGCGAAGGCGTAGGGGGTCGTCGCCGTCAGGGTGATGCTGGCGGCTCAGGCAAGGCCGGCGTCGCGCATCATGATTGCCACCTGTACGCGGTTGGTCGCGTTCAGCTTGGTCAGGACGTGGGACACGTGGGCCTTGACGGTTGCCTCGCTCATGTAGAGATGCGCGGCGATGTCGGCGTTGGACCGGCCGCGCCCAACCTCGGCGGCGACTTCGCGTTCCCGGTCGGTGAGTGCCTTGAGCGAGTCCTCCGCGGCAGTTCGGCGGACCGCCGCTGTATCGGCGCTGTAGCGGTCGATCAGCGTGCGGGTGACCGATGGGGACAGCATGGCTTCACCGACGGCGACGACCCGCACCGCGCCGACGATGTCGGCTGGAGGGGTGTCCTTCACAGGAACCCGCACAACACCAAGACGGTCACGTCCCGGTCATTTGGTCCGAATCTCGGGGAAGTTCGTATGCGCGGCCCGTAAAGGTACTCACAACCGGTTTGACGTGCGCCACAGCCTTGTGCAAACCAGGCCAGAGCGCCGCGTTGCGGCATATGCCGCAACGCGGCGGGTACGGTTCAGTACGGGCGGTCGGGATGTGTCTGGTTGTATGCCGTGATCGCCTGCTCCGGGATGCAGCCGTCGCTGCCGAGGTCGAAACCGGCGCTGAGCGCCCAGTTCCTGACGTCCCGCGTGCTGGCCTGCCACCGCGAACCGGTGATCTCGGCGCGTGGCTGCGGCGCCCGCGCCACCCGGATGGCCTCGGCGACCAGCTCGGCGGCACGCCGCGTCCGCTTCATGGCAAGTTCGGCGAATACGGCGCGGGAAAGCTCGTCTACGGTCTGGCGGGGCCGCTCGCGCTCCAGCGCCCGCACGATCCCCGCGAGCTCTTCCATGCTGAAGATGCCGACCGGGTTATCAAACAGGCCGAGCTGGGGGCGCGCTGGACGCGGCGGCATGCAGCCACGGTAACCGCCAGCCGGGCGGCACGGCGCCGCAACGTTGCTGTTGCGTGTGCTGGCGGGGTGGTTATGTGGTGCCGGGATCCAGGGGGTTCCGGCCGCGGCGCGGACCTATCGCCTCCGGAACTATGAGCGCAACGCTCGGCAGGGCTTTCCCGGCCGCAACCATCGCGCTATCAGCGAGCCCCAGGAACGCAGCTGGGCTCAGGGCCGCCAGCCACCAGCGTATGGGAACCCGCCACCGAGCAGTCCGCGCCAGCAGGTCGCGTACCCGCGGGCGAAAAAAACGACCAGAGCCTTGACATCGAGCCGCGAACCGCCGCGTGGCCCGCGGCCGCTCGCCTATGGCAGTCATGACAGCTACCTGATCTAGCTCCTCCTCGACTTCATGCGCGCGCCTAGCGGGCATGCAAAGCACGGAGCCAATGTCCTCCTGCCCAGGTCAAACTACCCAAGACAGCTTTCGGGCCGCTGGCGCAGGCCCAGGACGAGCACGGTGCAAAGCCATAGCTCCCGCAAGCGGGTGCTCGACTGCCGCCAAGACTGCTGCCAAGGCCATAGCCAGCCACGGATGCGGGCGACAGGCCTCGAATAACCGCCCAGCACACGGCCGCTGCCGGACGGTCCTGGACAGTCCGCCCACTTCTACGGATCAGAAGGCCGGAGGGTCGAGTCCCTCCGAGTGCGCCCGCCCTCGCCTGGTCCGCTTCCGAGGCATTTGCGGGTGCGGGCGAGTTCCCAGATCACAACATTGAATCCGATGACCGAGATCACCAATCCGGCCAGGCTGATCCAGTCCCCCACCTTCATCTTCATCGGCTCCTCAACCGTGATCTTCGAGAAGGGAAGGGCAACGTTTACCTTGTTCCTCGGGGCCACAACCCTGGGCGCCGAACGTGATCTTGGTGCCAGGGCGGCGCTCTTGTCGTCGGCCATCTCATAACCTCCGATCAGCCAGACGGACGGTGCAGCCATGTGCGTAGATGTGCCTTCGGGCTACCACCTTCCCGTCGGGGACGCTAGGCACTCCCAAAGCAGGGAGCCGGAACGGCCAGAACCGGACTTCACCTGCCAGCAGGCCCTATCGCCTAACGCTTCCGTGCTTCTTGCGGTTCGCTCGCGTGAGGCATCACCGCTCCTGCCTCAGCCCTACGAAGCACTATGATTAATCATTCTTTGCCTTGGATCATCCTTTTCGGGTGACGTGCGACCTTTGCGCGCGGACAGATAGTCGGCGTATCCCGTGACTCTTAGGGGCACATTGTCATGCGTCCAGTCGCCGCTGATCCTCCCAGTTCGCGGTCTGGAACTGTTTCGCCGGCACCGTGCTCATACCGTCGGCCGGGCCCGCCGTCTACGGCGCGGGCAAGGTCTCCTCCCAGTCTCCTCCGGCCATACTGATCCAGTCAGCGTGGGTACGGTCAACGGAATTGGGCATGAATTGGCCAGTTATTACCGTAGCGTTCACCTACGCGGAAGGGGCCATTGTCGGCGTGGCAGCCGTGGTGATGAATCCGGTGCCGCCGCGGATTGAGGCTGTGGGCCACCGTGTCACGCAACGGGTCCGCGGCTACGGGTGGGGGGAACGGCGACGAGCCAGGGGAACGGCGATGGGTGCTGAGCGTGAGCGGGTGGACGGGTTCGGGCATTTGGAGGACGGGTTGCGGCAGGCCAGCCCGTGGTATCTGTGGGGGCCGTATGTGAGTGAGCGGCAGTGGGGGACGGTCCGGGAGGATTACAGCGCGGACGGCGAGGCGTGGGGATACCTGCCGCACGATCATGCCCGGTCGCGTGCCTACCGGTGGGGTGAGGACGGGCTGGCCGGTTTCTGCGATGTGGAGCAGCGGCTGTGCCTGGGGCTGGCGTTGTGGAACGGCCGCGACCCGATCCTGAAGGAGCGCCCGTTCGGGCTGACCGGTGCGGAGGCCAACCACGGCGAGGACGTCAAGGACTACTGGTGGTACCTGGACGCGCTGCCCAGTCACGCCTGGAACCGGTGGCGCTACCACTACCCGCAGGCGGCGTTCCCGTATGAGGATCTGCGGGCGGAGAACGGCAGGCGCGGCAAGCACGACCCGGAGTATGAGCTGCTGGACACGGGCGTGTTCAACGATGACCGTTACTGGATCACCGAGGTCTGGTACGCCAAGGCCGATCCTGCCGATGTGCTGATGACCGTCCGGGTGACGAACGCCGGCCCGGAGGCCGACACGGTGCATGTGCTGCCGACCGCGTGGTTCCGTAACACCTGGTCCTGGGACGCCGGCGCGCCGAAGCCGGCCCTGGTAGGGGCCGGCGGTTCTGCGATCACGGTCGAGCACCCGTTCCTCGGCTCACTCGGGCTGCTCGCCAGCGCGGGCCCGGACGGCACGAGGCCGGTGCCGCTGTTCTGCGAGAACGAGACCAACGTGGCGCGGCTGTACGGCGCGGCGGCGGCGACGCCCTACCCCAAGGACGGCATCGGCGACCATGTGATCCACGGCGCGGGCACCGTCAACCCCGATCAGCGGGGCACCAAGTGCGCCTTCTGGTACCAGCTGACGGTCGCGCCCGGCGAAACCGCCGAACTGCGGCTGCGGCTGCGCCCGACGGGCGCCGCGCGCCGCAGGCAACCGGGCGGTGGGGCGGCGCTCGGCAGCGATTTCGACCGCGTGATGCACCAGCGCCGGGCCGAGGCCGACGAGTTCTACGCCGAGCTGACCCCGGCGGGGGCCAGCGCGGACGAGGCGATGGTGATGCGGCAGGCGTTCGCCGGGATGCTGTGGAGCAAGCAGCTGTACAACTACGACGTGGCCCGCTGGCTCGATGGCGACCCGGCCCAGCCGGCCCCGCCGCCCGGCCGGCGCGGCGGGCGCAACGCGCGGTGGCGCAACTTCGATTCCTTCGACATCATGTCGATGCCGGACAAGTGGGAATACCCCTGGTTCGCCGCCTGGGACCTGGCCTTCCACTGCGTGACGCTGGCGCACCTGGACCCGGCGTTCGCGAAATACCAGCTGATCTTGCTGTGCCGGGAATGGTTCCAGCACCCGAACGGGGCGCTGCCCGCCTACGAGTGGGACTTCGGCGACGTGAACCCGCCGGTGCAGGCGTGGGCCGCACTCGAGGTGTTCGCCATCGACGGCGGCCGCGACCTGGACTTCCTGAGCCGGGTGTTCGACAAGCTGCTGGTCAACTTCACCTGGTGGGTCAACCTGGAGGACGCCGGCGGCAACAACGTGTTCGAGGGCGGCTTCCTCGGGCTGGACAACATCGGCCCGATCGACCGCTCGCACCTGCCGGTCGGCGGCACCCTGGAGCAGTCCGACGCCACCGGCTGGATGGCGTTCTACGCGATCGCGATGGCCGGCATCGCCGGTGTGCTGCAGCGCAGCGGCCGCCGCCCGGCGGTCGATCTGGTGCTGAAGTTCCTCGAGCACTTCGCCGCCATCACCCAGGCGATGGACGGCCAGGGCCTGTGGGACGACGCCGACGGGCTGTACTACGACCGGCTGCTCACCCCGGACGGGACCGCCGTGCCAGTCAAGTACCGGTCGATGGTCGGCATCATCCCGATGCTGTCGGCCGCCGTCATCGACGAGGGCTGGCTCACCCAGGCGCTCACGGTCGGCAAGCAATTCGCGGCTTCCTCGAACGCCACGGCCTGCACGACCCCGCCAAGCTCACCGAAACCGGGATCCTGCGCGGCGTAGCCCGGCGACCGGCGGCTGCTGCTCAGCGTCGTCGGCATCGACCGGCTGGAAAAACTGTTCGCCAAGCTGTTCGACTCCAGCGAATTCCTGTCCCCGTACGGGCTGCGCGCGCTGTCGGCCTACCATCGCGACCATCCGTACCAGCTCGACGTGGAGGGGTTCAGCGCGACCGTCGACTACGAGCCCGCCGAATCCACCACCGGCATGTTCGGCGGGAACTCCAACTGGCGCGGGCCGCTGTGGTTCCCGCTCAACTACCTCGTCATCAGCGTCCTCGAACGCTACTACCGGTTCTTCGGCGACGAACTCACCATCGAATACCCGGCCGGCTCCGCGCACCGGGTACCCCTCGACGTGATCGCCACCGACCTGCAGGACCGGCTCATCTCCCTCTTCATCACCGGCCCGGACGGGCGACGGCCATGTTTCGGCTGGGCCGACCGGCTGCAACACGACCCGGCCTGGAAAGACAACCTCGTTTTCAACGAGTACTTCCACGGCGACAACGGCGCCGGGCTCGGCGCCTCCCACCAGACCGGCTGGACCGGCCTGATCGCCGACGTGATCCGCCGCCGCCACGGCGCGGTCAGCTCCATCGGCGACGTGTTCCGTGCCGTCGAAAGGCAGGCACAATCATGACAGCGCATACTGTGGCGCCCTCGGCGGCGCGCCGCGCTCCAGCATTGCCGGGCAGCCCGTTCCCGCTCGGCGCGACCGTGCGCGACGGCGGGACGAACTTCGCCGTCGCGGCCGCTGCCGCCGAGAGCATGCTGCTGTGCCTGTTCGACCGCGACGGCGCCGAGACCCAGATACCGCTGCTGGATTACGACGCGGGCGTCTGGCACGGTTTCGTCCCGGGGCCGGCGCCGGGCAGGCCTACGGGTACCGCGCCGCAGGCCGTTATGATCCGGGTTCGGGGTTGCGCTTCAACCCGGCGAAGCTGCTGCTCGACCCGTACGCCCGGGCGCTGCACGGCTCAGTCAGGTTCGGGCCCGAGGTGCTCGGCTACGCGGCCGGCGACCCCGACGCGCCGAGCACGCTCGACTCGGCCGCGCACATGCCGCGCAGCCTCGTCGTGGACGAGGCGTTCGAGTGGCGCGACCACGCGCGCCCCAGGCGCTCGTACGCGGACACCGTCATCTACGAGGTGCACGTCAAGGGCTTCACGATGCGCCACCCGGGGGTGCCACCCGAGTTGCGCGGAACCTACGCCGGGCTCGGGCACGAGGCGGCCATCCGCCATCTGCTGGATCTCGGCATCACCGCGGTCGAACTGCTGCCGGTGCATGAGAGCGTGCCGGAGGGGTTCCTGCTGCAGCGCGGGCTGACAAATTACTGGGGCTACAACACGATCGGGTATCTCGCGCCGCATCAGGGGTATTCGGCGCAGGTGCGGGCCGGGCGGCCCGGCGGGCAGGTCGCCGAGTTCAAATCCATGGTCGACGCCCTGCACCGGGCCGGGCTCGAGGTGCTGATCGACGTCGTCTTCAACCACACCGCCGAGGCCGGTCACACCGGCCCCACGCTCTGCTACCGGGGCCTGGACAATGCCGCCTACTACCGGCTCGACCCCGGCGACCCGCGCCAGTACGTCGACACCACCGGCTGCGGCAACTCGCTCAACGTCGGCGACCCGCTGACCCTCCAGCTGATCATGGACTCGCTGCGCTACTGGGTCACGCAGATGCATGTCGACGGCTTCCGGTTCGATCTTGCCCCCACCCTGGCCCGCCAGGAAGGCGCCTTCGACCAGAGGTCGGCATTCCTCGACCTCGTCTCGCAGGATCCCGTCGTGTCCAGGGCGAAGCTGGTCGCGGAGCCGTGGGACGTCGGTCAGATGGACAGCTACGACCTCGGCGGGTTCCCGCCGGTGTGGCGGGAATGGAACGGCAAGTACCGCGACACCATGCGGGACTTCTGGCGCAGCCACCCGGTCGGCATCGGCGAGTTCGCCAACCGGTTCTGCGGGTCCTCGGACCTGTACGGCCGCGCCAGGCGCCGCCCGACCGCCTCGGTGAACCTGATCACGGTGCACGACGGTTTCACCCTGCGCGACCTGGTCTCCTACAACGACAAGCACAACGAGGCCAACGGCGAATCCAACCGCGACGGGACCAGCGACAACAACTCGTGGAACTGCGGCGCCGAAGGCCCTGCCGATGACCCCGCCGTGCTGGCGCTGCGGGCGCGGCAGTCCCGGGCGATGCTCACCACCTTGCTGCTGTCGTTCGGCATCCCGATGCTGCTCGGCGGCGACGAGATGGGCCGCACCCAGCGCGGCAACAACAACGCCTACTGCCAGGACAACGAGATCGCCTGGTACGACTGGTCCGCTGTGGACGGGGACCTGCTCGCGTTCACCCGGCACCTGGTGGCCTTCCGGCGCGCCCACCCGGTGTTCCGCCGGCAACGATTTCTCGCCGGCGCCGAGGCCGCAGAGCTCGGCTGGTTCACCCCGGCCGGCACCGCGATGACCGGCACGGACTGGTCCGACAGCAAGGCTCTCGCCGTCGCCCTGTACCTGGACGGATCCGACGACCCCGACCGGGCCGCGGACGGCACGCCGCTGCTCGACGACGACTTCCTCGTCCTGGTCAACGCCTGGTGGAAGCCACTCGGCTTCACCATCCCGGCCACCCGCACACCACGGACGGGGCCGCCCGGCCCCGCCGCGGGCGGAGTGAGCTGGCATACCGCGATCGACACCTACGATCCCGCCCGGCCCGGCGAGGTCTCGCTCCACGCCGGAGATCAGCTGACCGTCACCCCCCGGTCGATCGTCGTGCTCCGCGGCCCGCTGCATAGCAGGCTCAGGTGAGCGGCCGGAAGTTCCCGCGGGTGCGGCGCGGCTGGTCAGCCGCCTGCTTGTCACCCGTTTCGGATGGCGTCCGGGGCTTGGACGCGGCGTAAGGTCGGCCCTGCCGATCGCAGGAAGAGCATTGTAGGAAGCCCAGCGCAGGAGGCCCATTGTGGCTGAGGAATATGACGTCATCGTGATCGGGTCCGGCGCGGGCGGCGGGACGCTGGCGCACACACTGGCACCATCGGGCAAACGGATCTTGCTGCTGGAGCGCGGCGACTTCCTGCCGCGCGAGATGGCCAACTGGGATCCCAAGGTGGTGTTCGTCGACGGGAAGTACATCTCACCGGACACCTGGTATGACGCCGGGGGGAAGGCGTTCCAGCCGCAGGTGCATTACTTCGTTGGCGGGGCGACAAAGATGTACGGCGCCGCGCTGTACCGGCTGCGGCCGGCCGATTTCGGTGAGCTGCGGCACGTGGACGGGGTGTCGCCGGCGTGGCCGCTGAGTTACGCCGACTTCGAGCCGTGGTATGCGAAGGCGGAGTGGCTGTACCAGGTGCATGGCGCGGGCGGCGCCGATCCGACCGAGGGGCCGAGGTCGCGGCCCTACCCGTGGCCGGCGGTGTCGCACGAGCCCCGGGTCCGGCAGATTTCCGACGCGCTGCAGGCCGGCGGCTACCATCCTTTCCCCGCGCCCTGCGGGATCTTGCTTGATGAGGCGGACCGGGCCCGCAGCACGTGCATCCGCTGCGCCTGGTGCGACGGCTACCCGTGCCTGGTGCACGCCAAGTCTGACGCCGAGACCATCGCGGTGCGCCCACTGCTTGGCGAGCCCAACGTGACGCTGCTCACCGGCGCCGAGGTGACCCGGCTGCACACCGATCCGGCCGGGCGTGCGGTCACCGGGGTGGAGGTTTCTCACGACGGCCAGCGCGACGTTTACCACGCCAGCGTCGTCGTGCTCGCGGCCGGCGCCGCCAACAGCGCCAAGATCCTGCTCCGCTCGGCGTCCGGCACCCACCCGGCAGGACTGGCCAACGGCTCCGACCAGGTCGGCCGCAATTACATGTTCCACAACAGCAAGGCCGTGGTGGCCCTGGGCAAGGAACCCAACGACACGGTATTCCAGAAGACCCTCGCCATCAACGACTTCTACCTGGCCGGGGACGGCCGCCAGTGGCCGATCGGGAACATCCAGATGCTCGGCAAGTCAAACGCGATGGCGATGAAAGGCGAAGAACCGAAGCTCACCATGCTCGCCCCGCACTGGAGCCTGGACGAGGTCGCCAGCCACGCCGTCGACTTCTGGCTGACCACCGAAGACCTGCCCAAACCGGGCAACCGGGTCACCGTCGACCCGGACGGCAAGGTCCACCTCGCCTACACCGCCACCAACGACACCGAGGCGTCCGAACTCTACGGCGAGCTCAAGAAGATCCTCAACCACACCGGGATGGCCGCCCACCACGTCCTTGGCAAGAACTTCTACATGCAGATGAACATCCCCATCGCAGGCTGCGCCCACCAGGCCGGCACCTGCAGGTTCGGCACCGACCCCGCCACCTCGGTGCTCGACGTCAACTGCAAGGCACACGAGCTCGACAACCTCTACGTCACCGACACCGGCTTCTTCCCGAGCATCGGCGCGGTGAACCCGGCGCTGACCGTTATGGCCAACGCGATCCGCGTCGGCGAACACCTCACCGAACGGCTTGGATGAGCACGCCCCGCCGCTGGGAAGAGCCAGAAACTGCTGTCATTCGCCGGGCCACTGCAGCTTTATGCCGAGGAAATCGACACCACGACAGGCCAGCACCTGGGAATTCCCCGCAGGCGTTCACTCACCTGGCCCTGATCGAAGCCGTGTCGCTGCTCATCGAGTCGGAGCCAGAGCACGGCTTCGGGTTCGTGCGATAAGGAGCCGAAACCGGACACAGCCCTCGACATCACCACCTCCGACCCGGGCGAGGGCCCCTCACGGCTGCGGGTCGAGCCCGTGGTCCGGGAACACCGCCACCCCGGTCGCCATGATCGACCGATCCACGTAATCAGCCGGATCGTAACCGTTGCTGGACGGTGTGTACACGGCGGATTCCCCGTCAGTCATCCATTCCGGCGCGGACTCACCGGTCCGCGACCAGGCGTACTCGCGCCACGCCGACGGCGTTGCCACGCCGGGATCGACCGGCTGGCCGGCGCCTCGGCGAGCATGTGAGCCCAGGTTCTGGGCACAACTTAACACGCCAGGCCCACGCGCCAGTGCCATGGTGAGCTCGACCCGGGACCGGGTCGAGGGGATGCCCGGGCCCGAAGTCGTACGCCGCTAGCGCTTCATCCCAGATCACCTCAAGCTTGCCGCCCGCAGCGCCGCCTGCCATCCTCGGTTATTCTCGCGTGCCCGGTTCGCGGGCGCGCTCGCGCCCGGCGTCGATTACAGCCAGGACCGCCGCGTTGACGCGGTGCTTCCCCAGTCCACAGGCGGCCGAGGCTGTGCTCCCAGCAGATGCGGTGACGGCCTTCCTTGAGCGGCACCGGATGCTCGTCCGATTCGGGTGCCGCGCTGTCCGCGTCTCGGCGATGCTGTGCACCTTGCCGGGCGGGCGCAGCAGTCCCGCGGTGCGCTCAGATGCTCCGCACCAGCCAAACGCCTCGCCGACATCGCGCTCATCGCCTCATCCACCAGTACGGGCGTATTCGACATGATACGGACCACAGGCAGATCACGGCCCAACCTGATCACCCGGCCTAGTTCAGTGGAGCCGGGATGCACAGGGAGCACCCCGGCGTGGTTGGCCAGGAAGCTCGAGTTCAGCACCCGCCAAGTCCAGCACCCGCCAGTCCAGCACCCGCAGAACTATAGCATTTTGTTTCTAGAGATACATTGCTAGTTGTCATTTGCTGACATAGTCTGAGGGCAGACAGCAGGTATCGGCCGCCGATGGCGGCCCGCCAGCCCGGGGTCACCGGAAGGAGCGGGCCATGGTTGTCATCGGCTTTGCCGTCGTCATCGTTTTGCTCATCGTGCCCGCGGTGCGACCACCGGATACCGGAACCTGGCCCGCCTTAATGCCAGCTCATTGGCTACGGTGGCCGGCGCTGCTACGCCTGCCGCACGTCCTTGGCGACGCATCGCAGCCCGGCGACCGGTGACCACGGCTGCGCGAAGTGCCCCGCCGACGGGCCGCGCGGGGCAGGCGCGGTTGATCTGCTGGAGAGCGGCCGAGGATGGTTGAGGAGAACGACATGATGATGATGACCAGCTGGGACCTGCTCGAAGACCTCTGTGACGCGCAGGACGAGATGCTGCGGCCGAACGGGGTGCGCGCCCGGCGGCCCGGCCGGCCGGCTGACGGCGGCACCACCACCCCGGCGGGCGTGCCAGCTTTGCGCATCTGCGAACGCAACGACGCCGGCCCGAGCTTCGAGCTTCCCAGCGCCGGTACCGGCCACCTGGAGATCACATTCCAGGCCCTGAGGAGATGCCATGTCTGAGCCGGCCGGCAGCCGGATCACCGTCGGGGTGGACGGCTCCCCCGCGTCGGTCGCCGCACTTCGATGGGCCGTTGAGCTGGCCCGGTTACGCGACGCGGAGATCATTGCGGTGTGCGCCTGGCATGTCCCGCTCGCCAGTCTCGCCCCGTACGCCCCGGTAAGCCGGCGGCCGACGGCCGACGGCGAACGCCGCCGCGCGGAGGCTAACCTGGCGCAGGCAGTGCATACGGCATCGGGCCTGGCCCCCGACGTCAAGGTGCAGGCAGCGCTGGTCTGCGGGCCACCTGCGCACGTCATCATCGATCACTGTGCGGACACCGACCTGCTCGTGCTGGGCGGGCGTCACGCCGATTCCTCGCTGGGACGAACGATGGGTGCGATCGCCGCGAGCTGCCTGCGGCAAGCCCGCTGCCCCGTGGTGATCGTAGCGGCAGTATCGCCCGGCCAGGTGGTGGCCACGCATGCAGATGTTGCGCCGGGGCCACCGGCGGCGAGACAGCGAGCCGATCCCGCCAGGTCCCTGTCATGACCCAGCCAGGCATCCGCCCGAACCGGCGCCAAAACCCAGGCGCCCCCGCCGTCGGCATGCTTCTAGGGCCCGGGAATTCTTCGCCGTGGCGTCCTCGGCACCGTGCGCCTTCCCGATGGCCGGGCGCATGGCTGGCGCGGCTGGCTAGGTAGCGACCTGCTCGACGCGATTGTTGCCGCCGCTGCGGCACATGGTGTGCCCAACCTGCAAGCGGACATCATGCTCGACAACCCCCGGATGCTTGCCCTGGTCTCCCACCGCGGCCACATAACCCTCGACCGTGGCGCCCTCTCGGAGGTGCGGGTCGCAATCGATGCCGCTCAGCCTGCTCGCCGAACGATCGAGAGAATGCCGTCACGGCGGAACGCACTGGGCCTGATGAAGCAGGCGGCCGGGGCCGGATGCTCGTAGCCGCCCCTTGGGCCTGACCCGGCAGACTGCGGCCGTTGCCACACCCGGCGTCGCGAGGTCATTGACAGGCCGTGGCGCATGCGCGGCAGCCGTTATGGAGATTGATACCGAACGGCTAAGCGCATCGTGTTTCCATACTCGCCCGTGGCGCGCCCGCCGGGTGCGAGCCGCAGCTCCCGCAGATCCGCAGGGCAGTCATGTCGCCCCCACTAGCGAGAGAGCTGAGGATGGTTCGGCTGCACGCGGGGCCGCCGACGGGCGGTCAGGCCGGCGGGCCCGCACCGAGGTCGATGGTGGCGGTGTGGGGCTGCCCGGAGGTGTCGGTCCAGCCAAGCGTGACCTGGCTTCCGGGGTGGTCGCCGACCATGAGCCTGCTCAGGTCCGCGGCCGAGCTGACGGCCTGGCCATCGAGGGAAGTGATCGCATCCCCGGCGGTAAGGCCAGCCCGCTGGGCGGCGGCACCGTTGACGACACCGCTGATGGCCGCGCCCGAGGTACCCGGTCCACCGGGGTTCGCGGAACCTCCGCCGTAATAGCTGCCGGAACCCGTTTGCCCACCCGAGGGTGAGATCTGCACACCGAGAAAGGCGGTGGGGCCGACGTGAGCCGTGGCAGAGCCATTGCCCGACTCGATCTGCTGGGCGATGGTGAGCGCCTGGTTGATCGGGATGGCGAAACCCTGGGTTCCCGACGATTGTGAGGACGACCCCGCGGAGCCCGCGGTATCGATCCCGATCACCTGACCGGCGCTATTGACGAGCGAGCCGCCGGAATCGCCGGCTTGGACGTCCGCGTTGACCTGGATCAGCCCGGAAAGCTGCTCGCTGGTGCCACCGAGTTCATCGCTGGCGGTGATCGACTGGCCGAGCGCGGTGATGGAGCCGCCCGCGCTGGTGGGAGTGCCGCCACCTCCACCGGCATTGCCGATCGCGACCACCGGGTCGCCGACCGCCGTGCTGGCAGAATCGCCGAGCTCGGCCGTCTGCAGCCCGGAGGCGCCATCGAGCTGGAGGACGGCGATGTCGTGGCTGGCGTCGTAGCCGACCACGGCGGCGTTATAGGTCTTCCCGTTGCCTACGTCGGTCACGCTGATCTTGGTAGCACCGTCGATCACGTGGTTGTTGGTGAGGATCTCACCGGTCGAGCTGAGGACGACACCGGTCCCGGCGCCTTGGGCGCCCTGGTAACTGAAGGTGGAGTTGACGTCCACCAACGCGGGAGCCACCCTGGCGGCGATCGATCCCACGTCCGATGGACCACCGTTCCCTTCGGTCCCGCTGCCGCTCGGCGAATCGCTGGATGAGCCGCCCGAGCCGAAGGGCGACTGCCCGAACGGCGACTGCCCGAACGGCGACTGCCCGAACGGCGAACCAGAGCCGTCGCCCGAGCCGAAGGGCGACTGCCCGGACGATGAGCCGCCCGGATTCTGGGCGTTTTCCGATCCGGTGCTATTGGGCAGCGCGGTGCCACCCTCGGATGCGGTCATCACCGACGATCCGGCCGGCCAGACCTCATGGCCGATTCCGAACCCGGTCAGCGTGGCCACCGCGGCGACCGCGGCGACCGCCGCTGCTGTGAGGGTGCGGCCACGTCGGTGTGGCGCCGGTGGCGGCGTGCCGCCCGGCGACGCTGGTGACCAACCCGGCCCCGGCCGTCCGGGTTGCCCCGGATGCGGCGCACTCCACGCGCTGCCGGCAAGGGGCGTCCGCCCCATCGCGCCGGTCCGTTCGTTGCGGCCCTTGCGTGAGCCCTGCATTGCTTCTCCTGGTCATTCGATCGATCTGCGAGTCCACGCAAGCTGCTGTGAACGGGTAGGACATTACGCAGAACATCCTAAAGTCCGCGTTATGACACGGACCCAGCGAGCGGATCAGCGACCGCGGCGAGGCTCGGGCCGGCCCACATTTGCCCAGGCGTCGACCACATCGAGCTGGCGCTTGGCGCTGGCGGCGATAGCCGGGTCGGTGTCCAGCCGGTCAGCGGCGCGCTGCAGGACGACCACGCCCCCTCCAGGTCGCCCCGCAGCCACGCGACCGTCCCCCAGGCGAGGTCGGCCAGAGATGACAGGGACTCAGCCACGCCGCCTGCAGCCGGCCACGATCAAAACGACAGGCGGAAGAGAAACCGATGACTTGTCACCGATCAACCGCGGGACCCGGAGCGCCGGCGAGGCTAGTCCCGCCGCGAAGGGATCGCTGGTGATCCGGGATCCGGTCCGTGCCTTGCGGCATGCGGTTTTGCGGCGGCCGTGAGACGGTCAGGCAAGGCCGCACCCCCGCGCACCCCGCGCTGGGCCGCCGTCATTTGAAGAAGTGCGTGGTGGGCCGGGGAAGCATGTCGCCGCCGACGATCATGTCCACCTTCTCGTTGTAGAAGGCGATCAGGCCAGCGATCGGCATCACCTGGCAGGTGGGAGAGTCGTAGGCCCAGGCCAGGTCCGGGTGGATTTCGCCGCCGGCGCGTACCGACCAGTAGCCGCTTGTCTTTCCCTTATAGGGACAGGCGGTGACCGTGTCGGTGGGCACCAGATGCTCGAAGTTCACGTCGGTGCGGTTGAGGTAGTAACGGGTCGGCAGGCCGGTCTCGAACACCAGCACCGGCGAGGACGACTCGGCAAGTACGACGCCGTCGAGTTCGATCCGGATGGCCCGGGTGGAGCGGAGCGCGTCGACCCGCGCGTAGGGGTTGCGTGGATGGACGAAGACCTGCTCTTCCTCCTCGAACCATGCGTCGAGCGCATCCCAGTCGAACCGGGCCATCCCGGCTAGCCCGTCGACGGCCTCGTCGGTGTAGACCCTCGCGGCGCCAGGACGGGAGATCTCCCCCAGCCGCAGCCCCTGCCGGCGGGCAGTGCCCTGGCGCAGCCGCTGGGTGTGCTGCTCGTCGACCAGCACATCCCGGTTCACGTCCGCGACCGGGATGTAGTACTGCGGGTAGTACGGCCACTCCCACACGTACACCGCGTTCGTGGTGTCCAGCACGATGTGGCCGCCGAGCATGGCGCGTACCCGCCGGGGCACGGGCTCGATGTGACCGGGGAGGATCGGCTGCGGGTAGTCACGGTCCACGGGCATCTCCTGCCGCCTCGCCCTGCGAGCGGCCGGCCCGGCACGTGAGCGTTCCGCCGCGCCCGCGGCCGCCTACCCCATGCCAGCGATCCTACGCAACACCGTCCACCAGTGATCATGGTGCCGCCACCGAAGCGCGCGCCGCAGTCATCATGTCCCACGATGGCACTGACTGGTCCCCATGGACCACCTGGCAAACCGGCGCCTACGTCGGGCGATGCTGAGCTAGCCGTCGGCTAGCTGTCGTCTCGCGATGCGCGGGCCCCGCCGGCGGATGTGCGCGCACGTGGGCGGGTGCGTTTGACGGCGTACATAGCCTGGTCGGCCTGCTGCAAGGCCGCAGCGGCAGGCTCGCCTGGAGCAGCGAGATGGGTGCCGACGCTGGCCGGGACCCGGACCGGATGCCCGTGAATGACATGCGGCTCCGCGAGCGCGCCAGCGATTCGCTCGGCCAGCGCGGCCAGTCCGCCAGCTGTGATACGTGGCGCGGTAACCGCGAACTCGTCGCCGCCGAGCCGGGCCACGGTGTCCTGTGGCCGGATCTGGGCGCGGAGCCGATGCGCGGTGGTGAGCAGCAACTCGTCCCCCGCGTCATGGCCGTAGGTGTCATTGACCTGCTTGAACCCGTCCAGGTCGAGGTACAGCACGCCGACGTCACCGCGAGCGGGCCGGCCACTGCGCTGGGTCAGTGCGGCCTTAAGCCGGTCGGTGAACAGGTCACGGTTCGCCAGGCCGGTGAGCGGGTCGTGGGCGGCCTCGTGGGCCAGGGCAAGCTCGGCCATTTTTCTGCGGGTGATGTTGACATGGGACATGACCGCGCCAGGTATCGCTCCGCCAAGCGGGGTGATCCGCAACAGGAACCAGCGGCTGACAGCCGGCGACGGGCACGGGTATTCGAGCTCGCGATGCACGGTCTCGCCGGCCAGGACGGCGCGCAGGCCCACGGCGGCCAACGCCGCGTCTTCGCAACCAGCAGCGGCGGAACGCGCGCATACGTCCAGATAGTTCACCCCTACACCGGTCGTGTCAGGGCGCCCGCCATTGTCCAGAGCGAACATCCGCCACGTGTGGTTGACCGCCACGATCGACCCCGACTTGTCCAGCACCGCAGTCGCGTCCGGCAGCGCGTCGAGCACATCACCGGCCATCCCGTCGCCCACCATCGAAACCTCCGACCAGACGAACGACAGAGAGCAGTCGATTACTACTATGAGCAACAACCATATATAACCGCCCAGCCGCGATTCCAAGGGCGGCACAAGCGTCCAATGGCAGCACAAGCGGCTCGTCAGCCCGCGTGACGGCAGCCGGTCACGGCTCGTGACCGCGGACCGTGGGCGCGTCGGCACCGCCCGCATCCACCAAGATCCACGAAACCCGCCCTAATGGGCCTCGCCTGGCAGAATGCCGTTCGTGGCTCACTCCCAACACGGACCGTTCCGCGGCCTGCCGCGCGAGGTGGCCATCCTCACCGCGGTCTCGTTCACGGTCGCGCTCGGGTTCGGGATTGTCGCCCCTGACATTCCGGCATTCGCTCGTAACTTCGGGGTCAGCACCGCCGCGGCCGCCAGCGTGGTCAGTGCGTTCGCTCTGATGCGAGTGGTGGGGGCGCTGCCCGCTGGCCGGCTGGTCGACCGGTTCGGCGAGCACGTGGTGATGGCAGCGGGCATCGCGATCGTCGCGGTGAGCAGCATAGCCGCCGGATTTTCCGGCTCGTTCGCGCAGCTCATCGTCCTGCGTGGCGTCGGCGGGCTGGGCTCGGCGATGTTCGCGGTCAGCGCCCAGACGCTACTGCTTGTCATCGTGCCCAGGGACCAGCGTGGCAGGGCCAGCGGCCTGTTCTCCGGCGGATTCCTCCTCGGCGGGATCAGCGGCCCGGCGATTGGCGGCCTCGTCGCCGCCTGGTCGCTGCGGGCACCGTTCATCATCTACGGCGGCATGCTCATCGTTCCCGCGGTCATCGCGGCGGCCGTATTGCGAGACGCGCCTCGCCGGCAAGTCTCGGACGATCCGCAGGCGAAGCGTCCGTTCGCCGAGATTGCCGGCGCGCTGCGGAGCCGGGCATACCGCGCCGCAGCGACCGCGAACCTCGCGGATGGTTTCGCCGCCATCGGGGTGCGCAGCGCCATCGTGCCGCTGTTCGTCCGCGACGTCCTGCACAGGTCGGCTGTCTGGACAGGCATCGGGTTCCTCGTGGTCGCGGCGCTGAATGCGGCCACGCTCCTGCCCGGCGGGCGGGCAGCCGACAGGCTCGGCAGGAGGCCGGTCCTCGTGGCCGGCTGCCTGGCATCCGCAGCCGGCATGGTCATGCTGGCGCTCCTGCCCGTGCTGTGGGGGTATCTGGCCGCGCTGGCCATCTTCGGCTTCGGATCTGGGCTGCTCGACGTCGCGCCGTCGGCGATGATTGGCGACATCCTGGGCGGCCAGGGCGGGACAGTCGTCGCCTCGTACCAGATGGTGGGCGACATCGGCACCGTCACCGGGCCAGTGACGGCAGGCTACCTCGTTGACACGGCCTCCTACGGCGCAGCCTTCGGGCTGGCCGCCGGTGTCCTCGGCCTTGCGGCGGTCCTCGGGACCTTCGCTCAGGAGACCCGATGGTACGGCCAATCACCCGGCTCTGCTGGAGGGGCCCATGCCCGCCAATCCTGAGCAGGCTCAGGGTCCGGCCGGCGGCGCGGCGCCCGTCCCGATGCTGACGAATCCCGCGGCGGCCGCCATGGCTGCCGGGTGGGTTGAGCCAAGCTGCTTTTGAGCCTGCGCCAGGGCGGGCGCGGGCGATTGTCCCGCGGCAATCAGCCGGTGGAACGCAATCATGAGGGGGGCGGTCTCCGCGTCGGGGACGGGGACCACAGAGGCGATAACGTGCCGGGTCCCGAGCGCGAGGAATGTCGCGCTGAGACCGAGGAGCTCATCCCCCGCCCGCACGGCCGACCGGCCGACATCGCAAGCGGCAAGAACCACAAGCTGCGGTGCGCGCCGAAGGCGCTTCAGGTCGTAGACGGTGAGCGGGCCGTCGGCGAACGTCAGCGAGGTGAACAGCGGATTGTTCGGGTGGATGTGCCCGTGCGCCGCCAGGTGCGCCAGCCTTGCCCCATCAAGTTCGGCCGTCACCGCCTCGACCGTCGCCCCATCTCCTGCCAGGGTCTTCACCTGGTGCAGGCCCGCTATCGCCGCAGCTTCCTTGCCAGCACCTGGCAGCCCCGGCCCCGCGGCCACCATGGCATGCCCACCGGCACCGGCGCCGTGCAGGCCAGCGTGCCACAGCGCGGCCGAAGGCGTCACAGTCACCGGCCGCCCCGCGCACGAGGGGAGGATCGACCATGGCAGCGACTGGAGCGCGCCGGTGGGCACCACGACCAGCGGCCGATCCCTGGTCTCGCTGGCGACCGGCCGCATGAGCAAGGCATCGAGCCGCTCGGCGGCATCGGCGAGCAGGGCGCAGGCTGCCGCGGTGCTTGCGTCGCTCGCATGGTGGCGGCCAAGCCGGTGCAGGGCGAAGCGCGCCCGGTCGATCAGCTCGCAGACTCGCGCCGCCGGACCGAGCCTGCAGAGCCGGATTCGGCCGCGGGCCACCGTGACGACGTGCAGCGTGTCGTCGAGAAGAACGAATTCGAGCAACGCGGTATCGCCGAGCGCGCCAGCGATCTCACGGGCCGGCGGCGGGCGCGTGGGCCTGGAGGCCTCCTCCGCGGGGAGGCGCCGGTAGTGGTCACGGATCTGCCGTTCTAACGCCACTTGGCGGCGCTCAAGCGCGACCGTGCCGCCGCCCGTGCCGCGGACCTTGAAGATCTCGCTGGCCGTCGCGCGCAGTCCTGACAGCGCGGCGGCAAGGCCGGGATCGGATGGCGGACGGACAGGCCGGAGCATCAAATGGCTGGCACGGCCCTGTTCGGCCCATTCGAGCACCCGAGCAGGCCGGCCGCTGTCGAACGCCATGCGTAACCCGAACTCGGCCACCTCGACCCGGTGCCCAGAGGCGTGCGCACGAAGATCCGTCGCGCCAAGGCCGGCCCGGTGCTCGTCCATGACCCGCAGGGCGGTGCGCGCCGCGGCCGTCGCGCCGCGATCGTTGCCATTGGCCCGCCGCTGCAGCGCCTCCGCGTACCAGGACTGGGCGCGCTGCAGGGCGGGTCCCGAGCCGCGCCCACGGGCCGCTTGCTTGAGCTGGACGCAGGCTCTGCTGGTCCAGCCACGCTGGAGGGCGAGCTGGCCAGCGAGCATCCGGGCGTCGATGGCGGACGCCCGCCAGCCTTCAGCGGCGAGGTCGTCGGCGACGTGCTCGAGCTGCCTGACGCCAACGTCGGCGCCGGCGCCCGGCCGAGGGCCAAGGGCCAGCCGCGCCCGCAAGACGGTAAAGCTAGCCAAAGTCGCCCAGCGGGGACGCTGCTGATTGCCGAACTCGCGAGCCGCTTTGCTGGCTTCCTGGAGTCCGCGGCCGGCTTGCCCGTCCGCGATCGCGGCCTGCGCCAGTAGCAGCCGCGCCTCGGGGAGGCCGATCTCCCTGCGCTGTTGTTCGAACTCCTGGACGGCCTCCTCGGCTGCCTGCATGGCCTCGGACAGCAGGCGCACCGACAGCAGCAACTGACATCTGTCGGCGAGCAGTTCGCCGACAGGAGCGCCGTGCGCGCGCAGGCACCGCTCGGCCAGGTCGAGATAGTGCAGCGCGGCGGGAACATCACCGCGAAGGGCATTGATCCAGCCGAGATTCTCGTGCACAAACCCAAGCGACAAGTCCAGCTCAAGTTTCGCGCACAGCTGCGCGGCCTCATGCAAGTCGGCCTCGGCGGCCTCGAACTCCTGCCGGTAGCCATACAACACGGCCCGGTTGTACAGAACCCGCTGTACCCACACATGATCGTCGGCGCGCCGGAGCACAGAAAGTGCGGCATCATAATCGGGGAGCGCCTCGTCCAGCCTGCCGAGGTGATTCAAGATCACACCCCGTTGCGCCTGGGCCCTTGCCCGCGCCACGCCGCCACTCACGCCTGACAGCGCTGTCTCGACCTCCCGCAGCGCTTGCCGCCCGCGCCCGCGCACGACCAGGACAAAGGCCAGCCTCAACTGTGCCTCGGACACCAGGTCGGCCGAACCCGCGCGTCGGCCCACCCGGATCGCCACACGCAAATGCCGCAGCGCGGCGGCGGGATCTTCTAGTTGCAGCGCCGCCACCCCCATGACCCGCTCGGCGATCGAAAGTGCTGCGAGGTCGCCGGTCTTGCGCGCCTGGTCGGCGATCGCCCGGGCCAGTGTGACAGACTCGGCCGGGTTTGCCTCGGCGAGCCTGAGCCCCTCGCGAGCCTGCTCACGCAACGTGGCGGTCACAGCCGATTTTATGCACGGTCATGCGGACCGGCGTCAAGATGGTTTTCCCTCCTCTTCGTGTATCAGGCGGCTATGGCACGCCTCCGCATAGTTTGAGGTCGCTGTAACCGGGCCAGACAAGGATTGGGCCAGACAAGGATTGCGGCAAACCTCCACAAGGCGGGAGGAACACGTGGCTATTAAGCACGGCTGGGCCGAGCGGTTTCACGACGATCAGCTGATCGTCGCCCTACCAGATCTGGACGTCGTCACCAGGGAGTTAGCGCACCTTGGCGTGCGCCATGACGAGCCCGAGCGCAGCGCGGTCCTGGGTCTTGCCCTGATTCGCAACCTCGCGAACGTGGCCCCGGCGGTCAATGCAGTCCAGCGGAACACCACTATCGGGCCGGACCTCCTGCGTTTCAAGGAAGATCGGGCCCGGGCCCGCCCTAGTGCGCCCGACGTGGCTGACCTCGATCTCCTTATCAAAGGCATCCACGTTCAGTTCGCCCAGACCTACCCGGGCTGGAAGGTGACCATCGGCAAGAACTACCGGCCATCCCCCGTCAAGGGCTATCCCCATCTCGGCGGCGGAGACGGGGACCCTGAACCCACCGAGGTCGCGCTCGGGCAGGCCAACTCCGGGCGGCGCCCAAACTCCGAGCAGGGCAGCGGCGTGCGAGTCGGGCTACTCGACACCCGCATGTACCCCAGCGCATGGATGGCCGGCCGCTACATCGCGCGCCCCGATGATCTCCTCGACCGCGACCAAGGCACTTTCACGGTGTTCGACGGGCACTGCGCGTTTGTCGGCTCATGCATCCTGCAGCAAGCGCCGGCCGCCGAGATCCACGTGCGTCACGTACTTGACTGCCACGGCGACGGCACCGCCTGGGAAGCAGCCGTCGCGATGGCCGAAATTGCCCGGGCAGGAGTCGACGTGGTGAACCTGTCCTTCGGGGAATTCCGCACTGACGACAACACCGCACCGATGGTCTTTGAGGCCGCGGTCAAACGGTTCAGCACCGAGACCGTCGTCGTGGCAGCGGCAGGAAATAACGGAGACGTAAAGAATCTTCGGCCTGAGCTGGT
This sequence comes from uncultured Actinomycetota bacterium, assembly GCA_963826515.1. Classification (GTDB taxonomy): domain Bacteria; phylum Actinomycetota; class Actinomycetes; order Streptosporangiales; family Streptosporangiaceae; genus DATFVJ01. Next base: position 373,250 of record CAWGXI010000012.1, on the reverse strand, counting down.
GCACGACGGCCTCAAATCGAATTCGGCTTCGTATCCGGCAGCGCTTCCGGACGTCGTCGGCGTCGGCGCACTCGACAAGAACGGAGAGCTTGCGCCCTTCACCCCGGATCCCGCGCCCTGGATTTCCTTGCTCGCACCTGGCGTCGGGCTTACCGGAGCGTACGTGCGAGGCATCGTCAATCTCCAGCACACGGACAAAACCGGCAAGGTCCTGGACTCGAAACCGGTGTCTTTCACTGGGACCGCAATCTGGGAGGGATGCTCGTTCGCCGCCGGTGTCGTCAGCGGTGCGATCGCAGCCCGCACCGTGCCAGGGCGCCGATCCGCCCGTCAGGCGCTTGAGGAATTGCTCCAACCCTATCCGGGCCAACCCGGTCCGGGCCAGCCCGGTCGCGGCATCCGGCCCTACAATCCAGACAGCTAGCCATGCGTGCGGGAACTGCACCAGCTGGCGGCAAAGGACACTACATGCGTGACGATCCCGTGGTCATCGCGCTGGTCGCCCGCGCGCGCGACGGCGACCAGCATGCCTGGAACGAGCTCGTCGAGCGCTATGCCCCGCTGGTGTGGTCCATCTGCAATCGCTATCGGCTGAGCAGGACCGACATAGACGATGTCAGCCAGACCGTGTGGTTACTTCTGGTCGAGCAGCTCGGGAACCTCCGCGTACCCGCAGCCCTGCCCGGCTGGCTGGCCACCACTACGCAACGCGAATGCCTTCGCGTCCTGCGGTCAGCACGCAGATACGACTCCCTCGGATCGCCAGTGGACAGCCAGATGTCACCAGACCAAGCCTCGATGATGATCGAGGAGGAGGTTATCGCGGCGGAACTGAACGCAGCGCTGCGCGCCGCATTCGCCGAGCTTTCACCCGGCTGCCAGCAGCTGCTGTCAATGTTGCTCAGCGATCCCCCGCTCGGTTATGCCGAGATCAGCTCCACCCTGCTCATGCCGATCGGAAGCATCGGCCCCCGGCGGGCACGCTGCCTGGACCGACTGCGCCGCTCCCCGTCCATCACTGCGTTCAGTGATCGCGAGATCAAGGACAACGACGTCGCAGACGCGAGGACCAATGACACCGGAGGTGGGCTGCGTGCCTGACATCTGGGACGACGAACAACTACTTACAGCGCTGAAGGAGTCGCTGCGAGTCCGCTCCGCCGTCCCACCCGAGTTCGTCCAGGCGGGCAAGGACACCTACGCATGGCACAACATCGACGCCGAGCTCGCGCAGCTCACCTACGACTCCACCCGCGACAAGGACAGCACGCCGAGCATGCGGTCCGAGACCGCATCGATCCGGGCCCTTACCTTCACCTCGGCGCACCTGACCATCGAACTCGAGGTCAGCGAGGACTCGCTGCTCGGTCAGGTCATTCCTGCAGGGGTAGGACCGATCGAGATCCAGACGCGGGCCGGCGCGATCAGCCCAGCTCCCGTGGACGAGCTCGGCTGCTTCCCCATCCGCCCCATCCCAGCCAGCCCGTTCCGGCTGCACTGCCGCACGGCAGACGGCACAGCGGTCCTGACCGCATGGATCACCCTGTGATCCGCCCTCCGGCCCGCGGGCTGCAGGGCTGTAGCTAGTGGTCTAGAGAGCGGGCAAGGGCGCGCCCCAATCCCGCGCAGGCGAGGGACGTGGAGGGCGTGACATGACCGCGGCGGCCGCTGCACGCGCGACGGGCGCATCCCTGTTCGACCTGGTCCTGCGGAGGTGCCGGCTCGAGGGGAGGGGGGAAACAGCCGACATCGGGATCTCCGGCGGCGTGATCGTCAAGATCGCAGACAGGCTCGACGGTGCGGGCAAAGTGGAGCTGAACGTCCACGGGCGGCTGGTGAGTTGTGGGTTCGTGCAGCCACACATCTATCTGGACAAGGTCGGCACCCTGCCGCCCCTACCGGCAGGTCGCGGGGATGCTTGGTGTCGCGCTCGGCACGATCAAGTGCCTGACCGCCTGGGATGTGGCAATGGCTGATGCTGCTGCGCTGGCGCCCCGAGTTCCAATGTGGCGCAACCGCGGATAACGGTTTGATAACGAACGCCCTCGCGTCCATCCTCGCCCCGCCGTGCTACGAAAAAGGTGCGTGAACGCGGAAGCTGGCCGGAGCGGGTTCGAGATAGCACGGCCCGGATCAGCTCATGTCGCGCTGCTCCCTTCGGCATTGGCCACCGAAGATAGTTGCCTTTCTCCGCAAGGCATCGAAGGGATGGCGGGGGCCGGGCGCGGGCCGGTGATGTCTCGCGCGCGCGGCACGGGCAGCGGCATGACCACGCGCCTACGGTACGGGGCTGCACGACTGCGCCCCTGTACCTGGGTGGGGGGTTCTATGCCCGCCGACCAGGGGCGGCAGGATGCCTCGCTCACGGCACAGGGGACGGCAGCCCTGCACGTCCCGGGGAGGATGACCATCCGCAGCGAAGGACCCACGGACTCGCCCGCACGCAGCGGGGCACCGGCCGGAGAGCAGGAACCCGGTCAGCGGCTTTGATCACCGATCCTGACCGCCTCCAGCAGCGGGCCCAGCACCGGCGGCGTTAGGGACGCCCTGGCTGCCCGCTGGCGGCCGGGCCTGCGATCTTAAGCCGTGTGAATGGCTTTGAAATCGAGATCAGCCTTAACGGCTGCGCGGATGCGCCGCGCACCCACTCGCGCGTCCGCGAAAGGCGGGCCAGCACCGATGCCGCGTACGCGGCCGTCTACCCCGGGCTGCCCGCCGGCGTCTACACGATCTGGCGTGACGCCACCACTTCCGTCGCGACCTTCACGATCATCGGCGGGCACGTCACCAGCCAGAATTGGCCCGCTGAGCCCGCGTGCGGGCCTGCACGGCCCCACGTCGGCGCAGGGACCTTGGTCCCCGGCAATGGGGCCGACCTGCCCTGTCCTGACGTCGCAAACGAAGGAACGTTGGCAGTAAGCGAACCACGCTGACCAGGAACGCCAGCCGCGACCTGGTGGGCTCGGATTCGAAGGGACGCTACCGAGTTAGGGCGACGCCATATGTTTGACCTATTTTCCAGCCTGTGCCGGTTCATCGGCTACGGTGGCCGACGCTGCCATTCCTGCCGCACATCCCACGTGTCGCATCGGAGCGCTATGAGCGGTAAGCATGTCTGCATGAAGTGCGTCGCTGACCGCTAGCACGGCCGGGCCGGCCGCGGCGAGGGCATGCCTGAGGTGGGCAGCTAACCGGTTTCACCGTGGGCGCGGGCGCCGTGGCAGTGCTTCCACTTGCGGCCGCTCGCGCAGCTACACGGGTCGTTTCGGCCGCGCCGCGCGTCTTGTTTCGCGTACGTCACCATCAGCTCGGCTGGCGCCCGGTTCGCGCGCAGCAGCGCGGCCATATTCTCCATCGGCCGCCTGATGTGCTGGAAGAACGATTTGTAGCCGGGACACAGGTAGTGCTGGCCTTGCTCACCGTAGGGCGAGGTCGCGAACCGGTCCTTCGGGCACCCGCCGTTGCAGGCGAACCGCACGTCGCAGTCCAGGCAGTACTGGGTAAGGGTGTCGTACTTGTCCTGCCCGAACGTGCGCTGCCGCGGCGAGACGATCAGCTCAAGCATGTGCTTGTCCTTGATGTTGCCGAGCAGGTAGCCGGGCTCGACGAAATGATCGCAGGAGTAGAGGTCACCGGTGTGCTCGATGGCCAGTTGCAGCCCGCAGGTCTTCGCGTGCACGCACATCCCGCCCGGCTCCCCGTACCAGTTGGCGAGCGCGGTGTCGAACATCTGCACATACACGGTGCCGATGTCGTGGCGCACCCACTCCTCGAACACGTCGATCAGGAACCGCCCGTACTGCTCTGGCCCGACCGAGCGATGGGTGACCAGGTTCCCGTCCTGGGTGTAGAGCGGCCGTCCCTGCACCCCGTGCCCCCACCCGGCGTCCGCGATCGGCAGGGTCTGCTCCGTCGCCCGCTCGATGATCGGGATGTACTGGATGAACGTCGCGCCAAGCTCGTCGCGCAGAAACCGGTAGACCTCGCGGCCGTGGCCGCCGTTGACCGCGTGGATGGTGGTCAGCACGTTCCAGTCGACCTCGTGGCGCTTCAGCACATCGAGGCCGCGCATCACCCGGTCGAAGGTGGGCTTGCCGCCCTTGTCCACGCGGTAGGCGTCGTGCATCTGGCGCGGGCCGTCGATCGAGATCCCGACCAGGAATTCGTTCTGCTTCAGGAACTCACCCCACTCGTCGTCCAGCAGGGTGCCGTTGGTCTGCATCGTGTTGAGGATGCGCTGTCCCGGCTTCGCGTACGTGCGCTCCAGGTCGATGGACCGGCGGAAGAAATCCAGGCCCATCATCGTCGGCTCACCGCCCTGCCAGGCGACGACCACTTCCGGGGCCCGCGCGTGCGCCTCAAGCAGCTGGCGCAGGTAGGTTTCCTGCATATCGGCGGCCATCCGGAAGCGGCTGCCCGGATACAGCATCTCCTTGGAAAGGAAGAAGCAGTACTCGCAGTCAAGGTTGCAGATGGCCCCGGTCGGCTTCGCCATCACGTGGAACGCCGGCGGCGCCCCTGGCATCGTCGAAGCGGCCGGGCCCGCCGCGGGATCCCGCGCCAGATCCCCGCTTCCTGGGCTAGCGGCTATCCGAATATCGGCCTCCTCCCTATTCGCGCGCCAGCATCGCCTGGGCCTCGCGCTCCAGGTCGACATAGGGCTCGCCGCTGACGTCGATCGCGACCCGGTTGATCGTGCCGCCGGTGAAACTCCACGGCGCCTCACCCGGGTAGTCGGCGGTGACCGGCTCGCCGCTGTCGCGGCCAACGCACAGACCCTCGCCCGCGAGCGAGAACATTCCGGGCTGGGTCCTGATCCGGCCTTCGCCGACCTTTTTGCCGCCGTGGTACAGCGACAGAATTCCCGTGGACACGCCCGGCGGGTCTTCTCCATCCTTGTCGAACGAGGCCGACAGGATGAGGTTGTCGCCGGCCGGCACGTCCTCCGTACCGTCGATCTTCTGCTCCATCATGCCAACGAAGCTGTTGACGTAGTGCAGCCGGTTCTCTTTCAGGTAGAGGGCGTGCCCGCCGAACCGCGCCCCGTGCGCGAAAAGCACTCCTTGTGCGCCTGGGCCGGGGATGTCCACCAGCGCGCCGATCGCATAGGAGCGGTTGCGGATGTTGACTGCCTGCGACTCGGGTACCTCGGCGGTACCGGGGAAGTATGCATAACGGCTGCGCGGCGAGGCCAGCTGTGGCCGAGGCGTCGTGATGATCTCCAGCGGCGACCGGTCGTCGAGTGGGAAGGCTCCGTTGTCCCCTGCCTCGGCGAACCACAGGTTCACCAGCTCACGTACTTTGTCCGGACGTTCGGCTGCCAGGTCATGCAACTCGGCGCGATCAACGTCGGTGTGGTAAAGCTCCCACGTGTCGTCGTTGAAGTTGCTCCACCCGCTGAGCGTCGGGTGGGTAGTGACGGCCTTCCATCCGTCGTGCCAGATCCCGCGAGAGCCAAGCATGGAATAGAACTGCGTCCTGCGGGCCGACGGCGCCGACGGATCGCCGACGCTGTAGCGCATGCTCACCCCGTCGAACCTGCTCTGCACGTGACCCTTGATCGTATCCGGAGCCTCGACACCCAGGGTATCCAGGATGGTCGGCACGATATCGATCGCGTGGTGGTACTGGTGCCGCAGCTCACCCTTGCCCGCCGCATCGCCCTCGCCGGCCGAGGGCCAGGAGATGATGCACGGGTCGGCGGTGCCGCCGTTGAATTCGTACCGCTTCCACATCTTGAACGGCGTGTTGAACGCCATCGCCCAGCCGTTCGGGTAGTGGTTGTACGTCTTCGTACCGCCGAGTTCGTCTATCATCGCGAGGTTCGCCTGCATGTTGTCGGGGATCCCGTTCGCGAACAAGTTCTCGTTGACCGACCCGTTGGGGCCACCCTCACCGCTGGCGCCGTTGTCCGACACCAGCACCACGAGCGTGTTCTCCCGCTGGCCGGACTCCTCCAGGTAGTCGAGCAGCCGGCCGATGTTATGGTCGGCGTGCGCCAGGAACCCCGCGTACACCTCCGCCATCCGGGCGAAAAGCCGCTTCTCCTCGTCTGTCAGCGAGTCCCATGGCTTGGTGTAGTCGAGCGGCGGGAACGGCTCGCCCTTGGGCCCCTTGCGGGTCTCGGGCGTGCCGATCGGATTGACCGGCGGAAGCTGTGTGTCGGCGGGGACGATGCCCATCTTCTTCTGCCGGGCCAGCGTCTGCTCCCGCATCGCCTCGTAGCCCATGTCGAACCGGCCCTTGAACTTCGAGATCCACTCCTTCGGGGCGTGGTGCGGCGCATGGGCGGCACCGGGCGCGTAGTAAAGGAAGAACGGCTTGTCCGGAGCGACCGTCTTCGCGTCCTTGATGAATTCAAGCGCCTTGTCGGTGATGTCGCCGGTGAGGTGGTAACCCTCCTCCGGCGGCTTCGGCTGATCCACGGGGTGGTTGTCGTAGACCAGATCCGGGTACCACTGATTGGTCTCTGCGCCCAGGAACCCGTACCAGCGCTCGAAACCCCGGCCAGGCGGCCAGTTGCGCCGCGTTGAGGCCACGTTCATCTCCACGGTCGGGCACAGGTGCCACTTGCCCACCATGTAGGTATTCCAGCCGCGCTCGCCGAGGATCTCGGAGATCATGCCGTTTTCCGGCGGGATCGTCCCGCTCGCGTTCGGGAACCCGATCGCGGCCTCGGTGATGCAGGCCATCGAGTTGCGCGTATGGTTGCGACCGGTCAGCAGGCATGACCGGGTGGGCGAGCACAGCGCCGTCGTGTGCCATTGCGTGTAGCGGATGCCATCGGCGGCGATCCTGTCGATGTTTGGCGTCTCGATCGGCCCGCCGTAGCAGGACATAGCGGAAAATCCGACGTCATCGAGCACGATGTAGACGACGCTCGGCGCTCCGTCCGGCGCCTTCGGCGGTGCGAACGGGTCCCAATCGGGCTTGGAGTCGCGGATGTCTACGTTGATCGTTCCCTTGAATGGCTTGCTCATGGCTCCCCGCGTCTCACTCGCCGTCGCTGGCTGTCAGGTACGCGGCCGTTCGCACCGGCCGGGCATGGCTCTCCGGCACCGACTCTGGCCCTCCCTGGGTGATCGGGCATCACCCGCACTGGGTGACAGGCGGCGGCCAAACATCACGGCGGTACGCCGCCAGCCCGAGCGGGCCTGAGGCAAGCACCTGGAATGCGCCGCATGCCGTTGTTGACAAGGTAGTGAGTGACCACTACATTCAGGCTCATGGCCAAGGCAGAACTGCGGGCAACGAGCGGACGACTAAAGACGGGACCGCGGACACGACCGCGGACAGGACCGCGGATGAGCGCAGAAGAACGCCGTGAGGCGGTGCTCGAGGCCGCGCTCACCGAGTTCGCCGCCCGCGGGCTCGACGGCACCTCGACCGAAGACGTCGCGCGGCGGGCCGGGATCAGCCAGCCCTACCTGTTCCGGCTCTTCCCCACCAAGAAGGCGCTCTTCCTCGCCCTCGTCGGCCGGTGTTTCCAGCGAGTCGCGGACGCCTTCACCGCAGCCGCCGCGGACCGGGAAGGCGAGGAAGCACTCGCCGCCATGGGCGAAGCCTACGAGCAGTTGCTCGAAGACCGCACGCTGCTGCTGGTGCAGATGCAGGCCTATGCCGCCTGCGACGACCCCGACATCCGGGCCGCGACGCGCGCTGGTTACAGCAAGCTCTGGCAACTGGTCGAGCGGTTGACCGGACAGCCTTACGAGCAGGTGGTGGAGTTCTTCGCGATGGGCATGCTGATGAACGTCGCCGCCGCCATGGACCTGCCGGCCGTCGACGAGCGCTGGACCAGCTGGTGCCACAGATGAGCGCCAGGACAGTGCCAGGCTCACGCCGGCTGGGCCGCGCGCTGCCCGCAGCAGCGAGCCACCTGACCCGGCGCACCCGGCGAAGCCGTTAAGACTGTATTGCCCCGGGGGGCGGCCCCCCGGGATCCCCCCGCAGGTCGTAGCGGCCCGCTCGCTGCTGGATGAGAATCCGCCGATTCAAGAACATGATTTTTTTCAGCTGATAAGTAAGTGATCAATCACTTCCTAGGGAGATACCGAGATGACACAGAAACAGCGCACCGTGTGGACCTTCGTCATCACGTCTGCGGCCCTGTTCATGGGATCGCTCGACAATCTCGTGGTCACCACCGCGCTGCCGTCGATACGGGCTCACCTGCACGCATCGCTGGCGGGGCTGCAGTGGACCGTGAACTCCTACACCCTCACCTTCGCGGTGCTGCTGCTCACCGGCGCCACGCTCGGCGAGCGGTACGGCAGGCGCCGGGTGTTCGTCGGCGGCCTTGCGCTGTTCACGGCGGGCTCGGCCGCCGCCGCGCTCGCGCCAAGCATCGGGTGGCTGGTCACGGCCCGCGCCGTGCAAGGTGCCGGGGCGGCCATCCTGATACCGCTCAGTCTCACCCTGCTGTCAGCCGCGGTAGCACCAGAAAAGCGCGGCCTGGCACTCGGCGCCTGGGGTGCCGTAGGCGGCCTGGCGATCGCCATCGGGCCACTCGTCGGCGGGGCTGTCGTCGAAGGCACTTCCTGGCAGTGGATCTTCTGGCTGAACGTGCCGATCGGCCTCGCGCTGCTACCGATCGCCAGGACCCGGCTGACAGAAAGCTACGGCACCGCAACCCGCCTGGACCTGCCGGGCGTCGTGCTCGCCAGCCTGGGATTGTTCGGGATCGTGCTCGGCGTGGTGCGGGGCAACGACCACGGCTGGACCAGCATGACCGTGCTGCTGCCGATCGTCATCGGCGGACTGCTCGTGGCGGCCTTCGCCGCCTGGGAGTCGCGCGCCGCGCAGCCGATGCTGCCGCTACGGCTGTTCCGCAGCCGCGCGTTCACCGCGACCAACATCGCCTCGCTGCTGATGTTCTTCGGGATGTTCGGCAGCATCTTCCTGCTCGCACAGTTCCTGCAGACCGTGCAGCACTACTCACCGTTGCAAGCCGGGCTGCGCACCCTGCCGTGGACCGCGATGCCCGTCTTCATCGCCCCGATCGCGGGTTCGCTGTCCGACCGCATCGGCGGCCGCCCACTGCTGGCCGCCGGGCTGGCCCTGCAGGCGCTGGGCCTTGGCTGGCTGGCCGTCGTCATCAGCCCGGCCGTGGCCTACGCCGCGCTCGTCCCGCCGTTCATTGTCTCCGGCATCGGCATGTCGCTGTTCTTCGCGCCCGTGGCCAACGTCGTGCTCGGGTCGGTCCGCCGCGACCAGGAGGGCATCGCCTCCGGCGCGAACAACGCGATCCGCGAACTCGGCGGCGTGTTCGGGATCGCCGTGCTCGGCGCGGTGTTCTCCGCCCACGGCGGCTACGCCAGCGCGCCGGCCTTCGTTTCCGGCCTGACCGCCGCGGCCTGGGCCGGCGCGGCAGCGGTGGCCGTCGCCGCGGGCGCCGCGTTGCTGCTGCCGCGCTCCCGGCCACAGCCGGAGCCGCAGCCGGAGCCGGCAATCGCAGCCGTCGCGGCGGATCCCGCCGCCGAACTTGAACCAGCCGGCTGAGCACAAACCGCACCACCAGGGCGCCGCGGTTGCGCCTCGTCCAGGCGGTGACCTCGAGCACGTCCTTACCGGGCCATGGACGTCGAGTCTCGCGTCCGGGTATCATGAAGGTGTTGCTCCGGACCCCGGCAGCTGCACCGTGAAATCTTCGGGCGCAGCTCAGGACCGGAGCTTTTTTCGAGTGCTCATTTTCCCGAGTACAGCTTTTCGCGTACGGACCGGTGCCGGCAAGGCACGCAGTGGCCAAGAACGGCCGCCACCGTGCACGGGTTCTTCGATCTTTCACCGGACGCCGATGGGGGCCAATGCCGAACTGCCAGAGGCCATGAGGACTTTGCAAGAACAACCCGCTGCCGCGGCGACCGGCGCAGGCGAGGCCGTCCCGCCGCTGCCAGTGACCGCCGGTCCCCGCCCGCGCCGCGGCAGGAAGGTCCTGCGCATCGCAGTGTCCGCCGCTCTCATCGCGGCCACATTCGGGTTCGCGCTCCCCCATTTCGCGTCCTATCACAGCGTGTGGGCCAGCATTCTCGCGATGACATGGCCGCAGGCCCTGCTCGTCGCCGCCGCGGCCGTCGCCAGCATGGTGTCTTACTGGATCATGATCTGTGCGGTGCTGCCATCGATACGGCTGCGCGAGGCGGCCGTGGTCAACCTCGGCTCGAACGCGGTGGCGAACACGCTGCCCGCGGGCGGTGCCCTCGCCATGGGAGTCAGCTGGGCGATGCTCTCAAGCTGGGGCGTGAGCACGGCGGAATACGTGCTCTACACGTTGGTGTCCGGGGTCTGGAATGTCTTCGTCCGGCTGGGTCTTCCCGTCCTCGCCCTGCTGGTCCTGCTGACCGTCAGCCGGCCGAACGCGGGCCTGATCGCCGCCGCGGCCGTCGGCCTTGCGGTGCTCGCCGCCATGGCGGCCGGGCTCGGCCTCCTGCTGCACAGCGAGTCCTTCGCAGTACGCGCCGGCCGTGCGCTACAGCGTGCGGCCCGGCTCCCCTTCAGGCTCGCGCGCCGGCCGCCACCCGCCGACATCCCGGGATCGCTGCTGAGCTTCCGCGAGCGGGCGGCCGGACGGCTCGCCGCGCGCGGCTGGCGGATCACGATCACTACGACGGCGACCCAGCTCGCCTTGTGGCTCGTTCTGCTCGCGTGCCTGCGCGCTACCGGCCTGTCCCAGGCACAGGTGCCCTGGCAGACGTCACTTGCGGCTTTCGCGTTCGTCGGCCTGCTCACGGCCATGCCCATTACTCCCGGCGGTGTGGGAATCACCGAACTCGGGCTGGTGGGCATCCTGGCCGCCGGCGCGGACCACACGGTCAGCGCGCAGGTGACCGCCGCCGTCTTGCTGTACCGTGCAGTCACCTACCTGCCCCCGATCCCCCTCGGCGCGATCGCCTGCCTGGTCTGGCGGCACGCGCCCGCGCTCATCCATGCCAGCCCGGGCGATACAGGGCCCGCGCAACCTGCAGGCCTGACCCGTGCTGACGACGCACCAGCCCCGGCCGACGTCACGACCTGATGAGGTGGGCACCAGGCCTGGCGCGGCGCCCCGGATGAGGTTTGGCGAAGCGGCAATGCAGCGTGATGGCACCGGCGGAGACGGCCGCCCAGCCGCACCACACGGAGGCGAACCCGGATACCGTGAGCCGGGCAATGATGATGACGGCGACAAGGTTGACGACGCCGAAGATGGCGACGTGGCGGTAGCCGGACAGCAGCAGCGGCGCGCAGACGGCTACCACGTACAGGGCGACGATCAGGAAGCCATCGGACAACCGGACGCTGTAGGAGAGGTGGTACGGCTCGAGTTTCACCCCGACCGGGCCACGGACCATCGCCGCAAGCAGCGTCACAGCGACCACCGCCCCGATCCCCGCGAACGGCGCCATCAGCCACATCCGCTGCTTGGTGGGCTCGAGCGCGATGACTGCCAAGGGAATGAACACAGGAAGCACCACCAAGGCGATCAGCAGGTAAGCCCACAGCGCGACCTGGCCGATCCCGCGTGGCACGTGACCCTGCAGCGACAGCCAGACGAGGGCCTCGATCAACTGGTGGACGCCGAGCAGCACTGGGATCCACGCCAGCGCGACCAACTCGCGCCGCTGGTGCACGTGGCGGACGGCATCCACGCCGATCGCACAGACAATTACCCCGCCGACGATGTCAGCCTGAGGCGAGAAGCACACTGGTCGTCGGTCTCCTCCCGGCCCGCGTGCGTCGCTTCGTCACTGCGCGGCAGCAGACTTCCGTTAAGTTCAGGATCGCACAGCCACTACCTCCGGTAACCATGTGACGGCGGTAATGGCGCGACGGGCCAGCGATGCCGAACGGCTGCCGCGCAGCGCCGCCGCGATATACGCCTTTCTCACGGGGGGTATAGTCGGCGCCAGGTGAGCCGGGAAGCCTGGTCGGCAGCATTCCAATCCAGGGGCCCACTATGTTTCGCGGCAACTGCTCGTCCGCACTTGGCTCGCACTGGCGCGCCGACGTGCTGCGCACCAACCTGTGGCTGGTCCCCGGGATCGAGGTCGCGGACCGCGCCGCACCGGGAGGTGACCCGGGCCAGGGCGCTGCTGCTGGCCGCCCAAGGTCTCGCGAACACGGCGATCGCCGCCCGGCTGGGGGTGTCGCCATCCAGCGTGGTGGCGTGGCGGGACCGGTTCGCCGAGGAGGGGCTGGCGAAGCTGGGCAAGGTGCGCGAAGGGCGCGGCCGCAAGCCCTCGATCCCGGCCGAGACGGTCGAGGCGATCGTGGCGGCGCGGGTGAACGGCCGGGCCTTGGGGCTGCCCTCGTAGTCGTTGAGATGGGCGATCGTAGTGACGTCGGCCCCGGGCGCGGTGCCGGTGTTGCCACCGGTCCGTTTCCCGGGGCCGCCTGCCCGCACCCGACGTGCACGTCCACGGTGCGGACCTGGCGGCCCGGTTTGCCCGCGGCGGCGTGCCCGCCCTGGCTGACCGGCCCCGCAGCGGCCGGCCCGAGGTGTACGGGGCCGGATGTCAGGTTACGGATCGTGGCGGCCGCGACGTCGGCCCCGCCGGAGGGCACCTCGGTGTGGACCCATGCCCTGATCGCCGGGCAGCTGGCCGATACCGGCATCTCGGCCTCCCAGGCCGGCCGGATCCTGGCCGGCCTGGAACTGCGGCCGCACCGGGTCCGGGGCTGGCTGAACCGTGTCGATGACGAGCAGTTCTGGGAACAGGCCGCCGCGGTGCGGCCGGTACCTGCGCCCGCCGCCGGGCACCGTCGTGATCTGCATCGATGAGAAGACCGGGATCCAGGCCAGGTACCGCAAATATCCCGGCTGGCCGGCCCGGCCGGGCCTGGCCCGGCGGACGCCTCCTGGGCGACATCCTCGCCACCCGGGACGACCCGGGCCACCGCCAGCTCCTGCACCGCTACGCCATCTGGCACCTCCTGCGCCGCCGCGCAGGCGGCAGCGAGGTCACCCACGAGGGTCCGACTTGCTCGCGAGCGCGGCTGTCAGTTCTTCTGTGTCAGCGGGTGCGTGAGGTAGCGCTGCAGGGTTGGGGCGATCATGTCCACGATGCGCTCGGCCGGCAGGGAGGCCAGCGGCTCTACCTCGACGATGTAGCGCGCCATCACCAGGCCGATGATCTGCGACCCGACGAGGTTTACCCGGAGCTCGGGCTCGTCCGACCCGAGTGCCTGCGCAACCGGTCCGATCACCGCCCGCATCAGGAATTCGCGCAGCATGCGGGCTGCTTCCGGCTCGGATGCGGCGGCCCGGACGAGGCCGGTCAGCCGCCTTCTCGCGTCGGGATCCTCAAGCAGCGTGAGCTGGACCCGCGCGAGGCGCTCACCGATTGAGGTGCGGTCGCCGGCCAGCACCTCGGGGAGGATCTTGGCGGGATCGAGAGGGAACTCGACGGCGGCGATGAAGAGCTCGTGCTTCGAGCCGAAATAGTGGGCGATCAGAGCCTGGTCGACGCCGGCCTCGGCGGCGACCGCGCGCATTGACGTGCGGTCGTAGCCAAGCTCGGAGAACTGGCGTGCGGCGGCCGCGAGGATCGCCTCGCGGTTGCGGGTGCCGCCCGGCGGGCGGCCGGTTCTAGCCATCAGCGCAGCCTCTCCCGCGGTTGACATGGGCGGAACCGTGTGGTATATCATCAATTGATGACATCATCAATTGATGATTTTAGACGATTCGTTCCGCGGACGCAAGCGGGAGGCCGCTCGGACGCCGCGGCGGGAGAGGGGGCGGTGGCGGTGAGCACACCTGGGATCGGGCGCGACGCTCGTGGAGCCGGTTCGTCGCATCGCTGGTTCGCGCTGGCAGTGCTGTGCGTGTCGCTGCTGATCGTCACGCTCGACAACACTGTCCTGAACGTCGCCCTGCCGACGCTCGTGGACAAGCTGGGTGCCAGCACAAGCGATCTGCAGTGGATCATCGACGCCTACGTGCTGGTGTTCGCCGGGCTGCTGCTGGTGTCGGGCAGCCTCGCCGACCGGGTCGGCCGCAAGCGCACCTTCCTCGCCGGCCTGGCCGCGTTCGCGGCCGGCTCGACCTGGGCCGCGTTTTCCAGCTCGGTCGGGATGCTGATCGCCGCCCGCGCGAGCATGGGCATCGGCGCCGCGCTGATCATGCCTGCCACCCTGGCGATCATCACCAACACCTTCACCGTGCCGCGCGAGCGCCAGCGTGCGATCGGCCTCTGGGCGGCGACAAGCGGCGCCGGGATCGCGCTCGGCCCGATCGTCGGCGGACTGCTCCTGGCGCACTTCTGGTGGGGTTCCGTGTTCCTGATCAACGTCCCCATCGCCGCTGCCGGCCTCGCCTTCGCGCTCCCGCTCGTCCCCGACTCCAAGAACCCGTCGGTGCAGCGCCCCGATATCGCCGGGTCGCTGCTGTCGATCACCGGGCTGGGGCTGCTCATTTACGCGATCATCGAGGCGCCCGCGCACGGCTGGACGTCGACGCTGGTGCTCGCCACCGGCATCGGCGGGCTGGCTATCCTCACCGGCTTCGTGTTCTGGGAGCGGGCAAGCGCGCATCCGATGCTCAACCTGCGCTTCTTCCGTAACAGGAACTTCTCGGCCCCCATCGCCTCGGTCGGCCTGACCATGTTCGGCCTGTTCGGCGCCCTCTTCGTTCTCACCCAGTTCCTCCAGTTCCAGCTCGGCTACACCCCGCTGCAGGCCGGCGTGCGCATGCTCCCCGCCGCCGGCGCGATCGCCCTCGTCGCCCCGCTCTCCAGCGCGCTCGTGCGCGCGTTCGGCACGAAACTGACCATCGCCGCCGGCCTGCTCATCACCGGCACGGGCCTCTGGCAGATCTCCGGCGCCACGATCTCCACCACCTACGGCGGCATCGTCGCCGGCATGGCCCTGCTCGGCGTCGGCGCCGGCCTCGTCATCCCCTCGGCGACCGCATCAGTGATGAGCTCGCTCCCCGGCGAGCACACCGGCGTCGGCGGCGGCACCAACGGCACCTCCATCCAGACCGGCGGCGCCCTCGGCGTGGCCGTGATCGGCAGCCTGCTCTCCAACCGGTACCAGGACCTGATGACCAGCGCACTGGCGCCCCGCCACATCCCTCACGCGATCGAGAACATGATCCTCGGGTCGATCGGCGGTGCGCTAAATGTCGCCGCCCGACTGGGTGGCCAGACCGGCGCCCTGCTGGCCCACCTAGCCCGGTCGTCCTTCATCAGCGGCATGCACCTCGGCCTGCTCACCGCTGCAGTTGTCGCCCTCGCCGGCGCCGTGATCGCGCTCGCAACCATTCCCGGCAAGGCCCCCGCCGCCCGGCGCCGCCACGCGGCCAAGACCACACCCCCGCCGCTACCAAGAAATTGACCCGATGACGCGACGGCCCGGCCGCCGAGCCGGCCGGCCGCCCGGCTTGCCGCCCTCGGCACCGGACCGCGGCCCGTCCGCTACAAGCGGCTCTCCGCCCAGGCGCTCACCACAGCCATCCGGGATGCGATCACCGGTCCGTCCTACCGGATTCAGGCGCAGGCGATGGCCAGGCGGCTGGCCGACGAGGACGGCGCCGCTCCAGTCGTCAATATGCTCACCCGCCTTCCGGACTGACCATCCGCCCGTGGTCTCGTGGCAGCTCAAAGGCCCGCCAGATCCGCGACACCGCGGTCTGGCTCATGCCCGTCACGCGGGCCATCGACCGGGTGGACCAGCGACTGTCCCGGTTCGGCGGGGGCTGCACCAGCGCCTTGACGACCACCTCCTCCACCTTCTCGTCGCTGATCGTGCGGGGCCGCCCCGGCCGGTCCTCATCGGTCAGGCCCGCAAGGCGGTGAGCAATAGACCGTGACCGCCACTTGCCCACCGTCGCCTGATGGACCGCGAGCTCGGCGGCCACTGCCTTGTTGTCCTTGCCCCCCGCGCACGCCAGCACGATCTTGGAGCGCAGCGCCAGTTGCTGGGCGCTTTTTGGCCGCCGGGCCGGACACTAGAGGGCTCAACCCGACACGGTCACCTCGTGCCACACTCCCCCGTTCAGGTCCAGCCCGTTGCCGTTGGCCTGGCCCGGGTTGGTGTCGGCAACGTAGGTGTAGAGCGGATGACCGTTGTAGGTCGCCTGGGCGCTGCCATCCGAGCGCTTGATCGTGCCAAGCTTCCCTGTGACTCCCGGGCCAGCCGCAAGGCTTCCCTTGACCGGCGGCCAATACGCCGCGCATGTCGCGTAGCAGACCGACATGGCCGGGGTGTCCGGCGCGAACCAGTAGAGCGTGAACCCTTTGGCGTTGGTGAGCACGGTCACGCCGCGGATCTTCGCGGTCCGCAGCGCGCCGCCCGCACTCGCCGGTGCCTTGCTGCCCACCGTGGCAACGGAGATACCGAGCACCAGGAGGGCGACGATGGACACGCCCGCGATCGCCCATCCGGCGCCTGGAATGCCCGCCTGCAGCCGGGCCGGCAGGGCGCCGCCCGCGGCGGCTCGCGTGGCGGGCTGGCGCCGCGCGGCGGGGACAGCAGCGAGGAGAGCAAGCGCGGCGAAGGCAGCTACCTCGATCACCCCTGCGACGATCCCCGAGGTGGTGCGAACCTCCTTGAATCCGAACAGGCCGACCCACACCGACAGCAGGTAGCCGCCGAGGGTGGACAGGGCGAATCCGGCCCCTGCCGCGGCGGCCACCCGGCTGCCGGTGACGAGCACCGCTGCGGCAAGGACGAAGGCCGTGATCACCTGGAGCAGAAACAACAGGCCAATCGTCGGGATCGATCGGTAGCCGGTCAGATACAGGTCAAGGTGGATCGCCGCGGTCGCGGCGAGCAGCCCGGCCCCGGCTAGCCGCAGGCCGAGCTGCTGCTTGCGGTTAAGTACCAGCCGCCGGTCAGGGTCCGGCATGTCACCGCTGCCGGTCAGTACCCGTTGCCGCCCGAGCCCGATGACGGGCTGGGGCCGGCGCGGCCGCGCCGGAAAGGGTCACCTCGTGCCACACGCCGCCGGACGCGTTCAGCCCGTTGCCCTTGTCCTCCCCGGCGGCGGTGTCACCGGCGTAGGTGTACAAGGGGTGCCCGTTCCAGGTGGCCTGCGCCGAGCCGTCCGACCGTTTGATCGTGGCGAATGTCCCCGTGACGCCGGAACCCGCGGTCACGGGCCCCTTCTCCGGTGGCCAGTAGGTGGCACAGGATCCGGTGCAGTTCGACTTGGTGGAGGTGTCAGGGACGAACCAGTACAACGTGAAGCCCTTGGCGTTGGTGAGCACGGTCGCGCTGCCGACCTTCGCGGAACTCACCGCCGCGGACGATGCCGTGCTCGAGGACGACGTCGCGGCGGCCGACGGGCTGCTCGCGCCCGCTGAGCCGCCCGTCGATGAACTTCCGCACGCCGCGGCCAGGAGAGCAACAGCTGCCAGGCCCGCCGGCGCCAACCATCGGTGACGCATCGTTTGTCTCCGTTCACATGGGATGGATGAACCAGATACCCATACCACGTGGCGCCGACAAGGTCCGTTCAATCCGGCTAGCGCTCACCGCCGTTAGTCCCGCCGTGCCGTACGGGCCGACCCGGCCACCCGGCGCGCTCGCCGTGGCCGCCTCGACCGTGGCGAACGTTTCGAGCCGCCGGTCCAGGCCCGTGACACGGATAACCTTGGCCACCTGCGGTGCCGGCGCGGCCAGGCGCAGCACACCGCCGAGCCGTTCCGCCCGGCGCGCGGTGCCCACGAGCACGGCGAGCCCGCTTGCATCGCAGCCGCTGACCCCAGACATGTCGACAACGATCCTGTTGCTGGCAGCGAGCAAGCCGACGAGGCGCTCGCGCAGGGCAGGCGCGCAGCTGATGTCGAGTTCACCCGCGAGAGTTACGATCGAGTAGCCGCCTCGCGAGCCGGCCGAAGTGTCCGTACCAGGGTCCATCACGGACCTCCGATCACATGATGCGAGAAGGTGCCAGCACAGGAGCCATCACACTGGGACCGTCACTGCGACATGCGTGCTTGCCCGCTTGCGATGGACACGGGCGCGGCAGCCGGCCCCGCGGGCAGCGCGGGACGTGGGCGGGCACCGACGGGGGGACGTTCTGCGCGATCGCCGACCAGGCGCCTGCGCCTGTCCAGCCGTGCGGCCACAGGCCAGCGGACGCCGCTGACCCAGCCGATGGCTTCGAACACGCGGATCAGCCCTGCTGAGAGATCAATTTGACCGCGGTCGACACCGTGCCGCGCGCAGGCAGGGTCCGAGTGGTGCATGTTGTGCCAGCTTTCACCGAGCGAAAGCACCGCGAGCGGCCACAGGTTGGTGGCCCTGTCGTAACGGCGGGTTGTGAAAGGCCGGTTGCCAAGCAGATGGCACAGGGAGTTCACGCTCCACGTGACATGCTGCAGCAAGGCGATCCTGACCAGGCCTGCCCAGAGTACGGCCGTCAGGCCGGCCCGCAAGCTGCCGCCGCCGATGGCCCAGCCCGCGGCGAACGGCAGCGCCAGCGAGGCGGCGCAAAGCGCGGGAAAGGCTCTGGATACGGTTCGCATGGTCCGGTCCGCGAGCAGGTCGGGCGCGTAACGCTCCTGTGACGTCGGGTCGTTGCCGAACAGCCAGCCGACGTGGGCGTGCATCAGGCCGCGCAACTGGCCGACCGGTCCTGTGCCGTAGCGGTAGGGCGAATGCGGATCACCAGGGCGGTCGGTGAACGCGTGGTGGCGCCGGTGCGTGGCGACCCAGCCGATCACGTCGCCCTCGAAAGCCATCGAACCCGCGACGGCGAGCGCCGAGCGAAGGCCGGGCCGCGCGGTAAGACTCCGGTGCGTCAGGCAGCGGTGAAAGCCGATCGTGACCCCGAATCCGGTGAGGAGGTAGAAGAAAACCGCCAGCCCGATATCGGCGAAACCGATGGCGCGTCCCCAGAACAGCCATATCGCCGCGGCCAGCCCGGCCAGCGGTGCGATCACGATCAGCCCCGTTACCGTTAGCTGAACGTTGCGCTGAGTGGCGGTCTGGGGTGGTGCAGCAGCCGCGGTAAACGCTTCCGTTCCGTCGTAGGGTGCAGTAACACTGCGTTCAGTCATCTAATGCCTGCCTCGCTTACGGGGGAAATTACGCAGCGAGGAGGATCTCGAGACCGGCGTGTGGTCTAGACCTTGTCGGAAACTCAGTCAGCTGCCTGAAAAAGAGCTTGTAAACGCAGTATACGCGCCCCAGGTCTGGGCGACCCCTCCCCGCGGCGACTGAACTTGGCGCGGTATCGATACACGTGCCTGACATAGAAAGTGCGGATTTGGCGCGATTCGAAAGGATCCCATTCGAAAGGACCCCTTACAGCGAGGGCCAGGACCGCCTACAGCGGCTCGGCCACCCACCGCCACCCACCTGGACCATCATGCACAGGCCGCACCATGAAGGCACCGGTCGCGTCGGAGAGTTCGGTGACGACCCGGACCAGCTGGCGGTGAAAGTCACCGGGAGTGCGCGGGCCGTCCGCCGGACCCGCCGAGATAAGTGTCACAGTGGATCCCTCAGCCTCGGCGAGCCTCGCCCGCACATGGCCGTCGTAGTCGATACCGACCGCCACGATCGCGTCCGCGCGAATGATGTCAGCCCCATCGTCCTTGGCCACCCAGACGTCAGGCCCAGCCATCCGTACCACCTCTCTCCAACAGTCCTCTGCGACGGACCGAGACGCGCCGTGCTAATCGTCGTGGGACAACGCCCGCGCGGCCGGGCACGTGGTCAGCACCCGGCCGCGTGGCCGCTGGTTCAATCAGAGCGGACGGACCTGCTCGGCCTGCGGGCCCTTCGGGCCCCGGCCGGCGGTGAACTCGACCCGCTGGTTCTCCTGCAGGCTGCGGAACCCATCAGCCTGGATGGCGGAGTGGTGCACGAAGACGTCGGCGGTGCCGTCGTCAGGAGCGACGAAACCGTAGCCCTTGTCCGCGTTGAACCACTTCACGGTGCCTTGAGGCATGTACTTCTCCTACTGAGACGATCTTCTGGATTCACGGATGCGAACCCAAGGTTGCGGCGACCGCCTGCCCTTCGAAGGCTCAAGCCCCCAGAAAGTGGGTGAGACGCGCAAAAACCGCGTGCCTCTGGATATCGCGACGCCCGCTGTCAAATTCCGCAGGCGCTGTTACGCGAACACGAACTTCGACTACAACCAACATCAATGTAGCACTACCGCACGCGCGGCGACGAAACCACGTGCGTACGGGGCGATAGACCAGCGAAGAAACCGGCCGTGACCGGCCGGCGGGCGGCATACTGTAGATGATGAAGCGAGCCCGCGCCGCAACCCGGCGCTATCTGCCCGGAAGCCCCTTCAAACCCCCGCCCGCGCCGCCACCTGCCGAGCAGTTCGCCGTGCAGGACCAGGTGACTCACGATCGTTACGGCCTGGGCCTCGTCATCGGGGTCGAGGACGGCGACGCCGTGCTGGTCGACTTCGGCGGGAGGCAGGAACGAATCACGATTCCCTGCGCGAAGATGACCAAGCTCTGACGCAAGCAGCAGCGGCCGCCCGCCGTCGCAGGCAGCCGCCTGCCGGCCTTCGCCTGGCTGGCCGTCGCTGCCTGGCCGTCGCTGCCCGCGGTCGCTGCCTGGCCGTCGCTGCCCGCCGTCGCTGCCCGGCCGTCGCTGCCCGGCCGTCGCTGCCTGGCCGTCGCTGCCCGGCCGTCGCTGCCCGGCCTTCGCTGCCTGCCCTCGCTTGCCGGCCTGCGCCTGCCGGAATTCGGGCCACGGCTTCCGTGTTGCCTCCGGTCATGCGGGACAACGTTCCTCCGGCCACGTCCGCTAGGGCCGGGCAGCAGGCAACGCGCGACCTGCTGCTTGCGGAACGCGCCGGCACCACGTCCCGGCTGGGGGCGCTGACCAGGGATTTCGAAGGCATCATCGAGTCGTCAGCGGCGGTGGCAACAGACGACGAGCACGACCCAGAGGGCGCCACGATCGCGTTCGAGCGCGCCCAGGTCATGGCATTGATCGAGCAAGCGCGGCAGCACCTCGACGACCTGGACCAGGCGCTAGATCGGCTCGGCCGTGGCATTTACGGTTTGTGCGGGCGCTGCGGGCGCCCGATCGGCACTGAGCGCTTGCGCGCGCGCCCGGCGACCAGGCTTTGTTACGCCTGCGCAGCAGTTCGGGCGTATTAGGGCACGTCCCTAACGGCATCCTGGGCGGGCAGCAGAGCACATCGCGGCGTCCAGTCCCAGCGATAACGCACCTGCGGATTTCGCGGACCAGCGGAAGTTCCACTTCCGGCGTCGTTCGGCGCCCAGTTCAGGCCCCTATCATCGCGACGACCTTGCTCAAGTTCTTGATGTGGCACCGGGCCCGATGTATCAAGTGAGCATCGGATGCCTCCCATCTGATGTGGCCGACCAGGCATCGGCGGGCCGAGCAGGATGACTCGCCCTTACGTCGGGCGGTTCAGCGGTTCAGACAGGCTCAAGAGCAGGAGGACGCATGGACGCGACCAACGGCGCAGCGCAAGAGAAAGCCGATTTCTTCGACGCCAGCATGCACATGGTGCACGTCACTGGCTTCCCGCGCCACCAGGGCGTGCTGGTGCATCCGGTGGAGGCGCCGCATGGCGCACGGCTCGATGTGTGGCAGACGAACCCGAACGACGAGCGGCACCTTTCCGCGCCCGCCGGCGAGAGCGCCGCGTTCACTACGCAGAGCTTCTCGCTGACCAATAGCGGAAACCGGACGCTGCGTGCCCCGAAAAGGTCGTGGAAGGTCAGCCTCGAACCTGGCGAAGGCGGCGAGCGGCTGGCCGGTATGGCACGCGTCAATCTGAAGTCGATGTATAACGATCCTTCGCAAATGCGTGAGGCGCTTGCCTGGCATCTGTTCGGTCGCGCGGCGGTGGCGTCGCCGCGGCACACCTACGCGAAGCTTGCCTTCGACGCCACGTACTACGGCCTGTTCGCGGTCATCGAACAGGTCGACAAGAGATTCCTGAAGGATCACTTCGGCGCGAACCACCGAGGCAATTTGTACAAGGCGTACTGCGGCGACGTCGGGTGCGCGACGCTGGAACACCGTACCGGGCATGACGGTGACGACAGCGGGCGGCAGTACTTCACGCCAGGCAGTGACGACCTCACCTACCGCCTCAAGGCCAACGAGGACGACCGCGAGGCCAACACCTACGACGACCTGGCCAGGCTCATCGCGGTGATCAACGGGGTAGGGCTGCACGGCGGCGCCCAGCGCTTCGATACCGACGCTTTCCGCGAGTCGGTGGACGCCATCATGAACGCGCACGCCTTTCTCAGGTGGGCGAGCGTCAACCTGCTGCTCGGCAGCTGGGACAATTACTTCAAGACGCCGTCCAACTACTATCTCTACAACTCGGGGCGGCAGGGCGCGGAAAACGACTTCATGCAGTCGCCCTACTTCACATTCATTCCCTGGGATTATGACAACTGCCTGGGGATCGACTACTTCGGCACGCAGTGGCAGTACACTGACATTCTCGACTGGGCGAGTAATACCAGCCGCCAACGGCCCGAGCGCGACAGATCGCGCATCCCGCTCGTGCGGAACCTGCTGCGCAACCGTTACTACCGTCAGTATTACCTGGATTACCTGGAACACCTGATCGATACCGAGTTCAATCCAGAAGCGATCAGCGCGTTAATCGGCGCCGACTCCGGCAACGGCCTCTGGGGGCGTGTCCGCCAGGCTGCCTACCTCGAATCGGCGACGCAGTACGGCCAGCCGTTCACCGGCCGCCAGTTCACCAACGACGAGGTCTACTGGAGCGGCTGCAAGCAGAACGAGCTCAAGCACGGCAACGAGAAGGCCGAGGGCATCGTTCACTATGTCCGGATGCGGCGGGATAGTGCGCGGCAGCAGCTACGGCAGCTGCGGCAGACGACGCCGCGCGCCACCGAGCGAGCGGTGTTCGAAGCCCCCATGGAAAATGCCGCCGCAGCGGGCGTGAGCTGACGCGGCCGCGAAGGCTCAGGAAGGTCGGCCGTGACTACCACGCAAGCACCTGAAAACCAGCTTGAGCTGCTCAAGGAAGTGAAGATCTTCGATCTCCTTCAGCAGTTCGAATTGGATCCGAGGCTGGAAGCAAGCGGCGTGCTCGCCAAGGACGGCGTGTTCTACGTCATCTTTGACAACCTTCCGCACATCGCCCTCATTGGTGCGGACCTGTCGGCCGCTGCCGGGGCGAACCAGCTCATCGAGCAGCATCTGGGCCATCGCCGCGGCTTCGAGGACATTGCCTACGACCCGTGGTCAGACCGGTTCTATGTCCTGATCGAGTCGTTGCGCCGCGGCCACGGAAAGTACATGGCCATGGTGCAGGAGTACGACGGTAGCTTGCGCTACCTCGAGAGCGCGTGGCTGGACTTCCCGCTTGACCGGCCCAACAAGGGCCTGGAAGGCCTGACGTCCGTGCGCCGCTTCGGCCTGTCTCATCTCCTCGGGCTCTGCGAAGGGAACAGATGCGAAGCAGGCGCCGAGGGCCGCATCCCCGGCGGCGGCCGGATCCACGTCTTCACGCGCGGCAAGCACCATTGGGAACGGGCCGGCAAGATCAGGCTGCCGGAGACGCTTTTGTTCGAGGACTACAGTGGCATCACGGTGACCGGCGACCGGATCGCGGTCGTGTCCCAGGTCTCCTCGGCGCTGTGGATCGGTAGCCTTGCGCCATGGAGCTGGGAGGTTACCGGCGAAGGTAGCTGCTACGCGTTCCCGAGGGACGCCGATGGCGAGATCATCTACGGAACGGCCGAGGGAGTGTCATGGATCGCGCGGGACCAGATCGTGGTGGTCTCGGACAAGGCAAAGCCAGACCAGGACCGCAGGTGCCGGTCCAAGGATCAGTCGATCCATATCTTCAGGATCCCGGGAGGCTAGGGGAACGGGCCCCGGGGCGTGACCCGGGGCTCCAGCCGCCGATCCACGCGCTGTTCCAGCAGCGCGTGGCCGGTGACTCAGCGCTGCTCAGGCTTGCCGGGCTCCGCTTCGCCCAGGCGGGCCTCGCCGCTGAGACCTACGCAGACACGCCTGATCAGCTTGACCACGTGCTCAAATACGTGCCCCCGCATCCTCGCCTGCCCACTGTCCACCTGAACCGCGGCCTGAACATGCTCCGCGACCGCGACCGCGGCCTGGTCGAAGAGTTCGCCGCCCGCTTCGCAGGACGCCTGTCGGGCATGGTCGTCCACGACAAGTCGGACATGGGCACACAGACCGCCAACCTGGTGGCCGCGCTCACGGAACTCGATACGCGCCTGGCCCGGCGGCGGGGCGCGCCCCGGCTGTTTCTCGAGTACGCAGCGGGCCATGAACTGGCCTGGTTCGTCGAGGTTGCGGAGCGGCTCAAGGACGCTGACCGGGTCAGCTGCTGCATCGACGTGGGCCACGTCGGGATCAGGCAGGCCGGTGCCAGGTTCGAGCGCGAGCATCAGGGACTACGGCTGCGGGACCTCAGCCCCAACGACGGGCGACTGCCCGGCCTGGTAGCGGACGTGCAAGACGCGGTGTCAAAAGTTGTGCAGGACGTGCTGGACATGACGCGCTCGATCGGGCGGCTCGGCAAGCACCTGCATTTCCACCTACATGACGGGCATCCCCTCGTCGGCGGCCTTTCCGATCATTTCACCTTCCTGATGCGGCTGCCGGTCCCGTTCGAATACGAGGGGCGCCAGTCGCTGGCCACGATGTACGGGCCGGCCGGGCTCGCCGCGATCGTGGCGGCGGCGACCGAAGCCTGCGGCCTCGAACGGCTGTCGATCACGCTCGAGATCCACCAGGTCGAAGGCCGCCTGCCGCTCGGCGACGCGGCGGGTCTCTTCGGGCACTGGCGGGATACCACCAACGCCGAGCGGATGAACAACTGGCTGTCGGTGCTGACCCAGAACGCCATGCTTGTGGAACAGAGCATCTGAGCGTAGCCACGACACGCATATGGTGATATCTCTTGATGCCGTCGCCATGAGTGAAGAACTCGACCGGCTCCGCGATCAGGTGGCACGGCTGACCGGCCTGCTCCTTCAGCACGGCATCTCGCCCAGCGAGGGCCAGCCCGGCCCCAACCGGCAGACTGCCTCACCGGTCCGCCGGATCGTCAGTGCCGTGGATCGGGTGGGCTATAGCCCACGCGATCCACGGCGCTGATGAGATCCGCGGCGCTGATGAGAGCACCGCGGAAGGTTGACGTCAGCTGAGGGCCGGGATGATCTGGTCGCCGTAGGCGTCCAGGGTCCGTGCCGCCTGGTCGTGCATCAGGTAGATGGCGAACTGGCCGACCCCGATCTCCGTCAGTTCGCGCAGTCGCTCAATATGTGCGCCGACCGGCCCGAGCAGGCAAAACCGGTCGACGATCTCGTCGGGCACGAAGTCGGCGTGCGGATTGCCCGCGCGGCCGTGGTGTGTGTAGTCGTAGTCCGCACGCCCCTTGATGTACTCGGTGAGCGCGCGCGGGACCGCACCGTCATGGCCGTATCGTGCGACCAGGTCCGCCACATGGTTGCCGACCATGCCGCCGAACCAGCGCAACTGCTCCCGCTGATGCGGCAGGTCCGTGCCGACGTACGCCGGGGCGGCCACGCACATGGTCAGCCTCGCCGGGTCGCGGCCTGCGGCACGCGCAGCCGCGCGGACCGAGCCGATCGTCCACCGTGCGATGTCCGGATCGGCGGTCTGCAGGATGAAACCGTCGGCCTGCTCGCCGGCCAGGCGCAGCGCCTTCGGCCCGTAGGCCGCCATCCAGATATCCAGCTTGCCCTCGCGTACCCACGGAATCCGGATCGTGGTGCCGTGCACAGTCGCTTCGCGGCCCTCCGCGAGTTCCTTGATGACGTGCATCGCTTCTGCCATCGTGGCCAGCGACGCTGGTTGCTGCCCGATCACCCGCCGCGCCGAGTCCCCGCGCCCGAACCCGCACACCGTCCGGTTGCCGAACATGTCGTTGAGCGTCGCGAACAGCGAGGCGGTCACCGACCAGTCCCTGGTACCCGGGTTGGTCACCATCGGCCCCACCATGAGCCGTGACGTCGCGGACAGGATCTGCGAGAAGATGACGAACGGCTCCTGCCACAGCACGTGCGAATCGAAGGTCCAGCCATAGCGGAAGCCGCGGTCCTCGGCCGCGCGCATTCCATCGACGACCGCACGGGCCGGAGGGTCGGTCTGCAGAACCACGCCGAAGTCCACGTTCATCCTTCCCATCGATGTACCCGCTGGGCAACTCTCGGCAGCGAGGCGGCGGGCTCACCTCAGGTACTGGCACAACTCTCGCTCCAGAAAGCGGCCGTGACCTGTCATGCCGTAGAACTCGCCGGCCTCGATCACGACCCGGCCACGGGACAGGACCGTCTCCGCCTTGCCAGTGATCTCGAAGCCCTCGAAACAGGAGTAGTCCACGTTCATGTGATGCGTCCGTGCCGACAGCGTCTGCCGCGCCTCCGGGTCGTAGATCACGATGTCGGCGTCGCTGCCCGGTGCGATCGTTCCCTTGCGCGGGTAGAGCCCGAACATCCTGGCCGGCGTGGTCGAGCCGACCTCGACCCAGCGGGCGAGGGAGATCTCACCTGCCACGACCCCCTGGTGCAGCAAGTCCATCCGGTGCTCCACGACCGGCAGCCCATTGGGGATCTTGGTGAAGTTTCCCAGGCCCAGTTCCTTCTGCTCCGCGAAACAGAACGGGCAATGATCAGTGGAGACCACGGACAGGTCGTTCGTGCGCAGGCCGCGCCAGAGCGCCGCCTGGTGTTCCTTCGGCCGCAGCGGCGGCGAGGCGACGTACTTGGCGCCCTCGAAGCCTGGCCGTGCCAGGTCCTCGAGCGACAGGAACAGGTACTGCGGGCACGTTTCCGCGAACACGTTCTGCCCGGCGTCCCTCGCCTCGGTAACCGCGTCGAGCGCCTGCGCGGCGGTCATGTGCACGATGTACAACGGCGCGCCGGTGACCTTGGCAAGCGCGATGGCACGATTCGCCGCCTCACCCTCGAGCTCGGCCGGCCTGGTCAAGCCGTGCTGCACGGGCTCGGTCCTGCCCTCCGCGAGCGCGCGGGCGACAAGCTGATCGATCGCGATGCCGTTCTCCGCGTGCATCATGATGGTGGCGCCGGTCTCCGCGGCCCGCCGCATCGCGAGCAGGATCTCGCCGTCCGTGGAGTAGAGCACGCCCGGGTAGGCCATGAACAGCTTGAAGCTGTTCACGCCCGCGTCGATGCATGACCGCATCTCCTTCAGCGTGGTGTCGTTGACATCGGAGATGATCATGTGGAAGCCATAGTCGATGACACAGTTGCCGTCTGCCTTGCCGTGCCACTTGTCCAGCGCGGCGAGCAGCGACGTCCCCTTGGGCGGGCTGGGGAAATCGATGATCGTGGTAGTACCTCCCCACGCGGCGGCGCGGGTGCCCGTTTCAAAGGTGTCCGAGGAGATCGTGCCGCCGAAGGGCATTTCCATGTGCGTATGCACATCGATGCCGCCCGGCAGCAGGTACTTGCCTGACGCGTTGATCACCTTGTCGGCGTCAGCGGGCCACGCATCGGCCACGTCGGTGCCGGGCGCGGCGAGCGCCACGATCCGCTCGCCGTCGACAAGCACGTCGGCCGCCGTCGCCCCGGTGGCCGTGACCACGGTGCCGCCGCTGATCAGTGTCCGCATCGTTTGCCTCCCGGCTCTGCCCGGCCGCGCCGCCGAAGATCCACGAAACGTGCACTAGGGCTTGACTAGTGGCTCGTATGCGTCGGGCCGCCTGTCGCGGTAGAACTGCCACAGGTCGCGGACCTCGATGAGCTTGTCCATGTCAAGATCGCGCACCACAACCTCGGGCTCGGCGTCCGAAGCGGCGTCGCCGACCAGCTGGCCGCGCGGATCAACGAAGTACGACTGGCCGTAGAAGTCGTTGTCGCCAAGCGGCTCAACCCCGACCCTGTTGATCGCCCCGACGTAGTATTCGTTGGCCACCGCGGCCGCCGGCTGCTCCAGCTGCCAGAGGTACTGCGACAGGCCCCTGCTTGTGGCGGACGGGTTGAACACGATCCGCGCGCCCGCGAGGCCAAGCGCCCGCCAGCCCTCGGGGAAGTGCCTGTCGTAACAGATGTAGACGCCGATCTTGCCGACCGCGGTGTCGAACACCGGATAGCCCACGTTGCCGGGCCTGAAGTAGAACTTCTCCCAGAATCCCTTGACCTGGGGCAGATGCGTCTTGCGGTATTTACCGAGGTAGCTGCCGTCCGCGTCGATCACGGCGGCAGTGTTGTAGTAGATACCCGGCTGCTCCTCCTCGTACATCGGCGCGATCAGCACGACCCCGTGCCGTTCCGCCACCTCCCGCAATTGCCTGGTCGTCGGCCCGTCAGGAACCGATTCTGTGAAGGCGTAGTAGTCGGCGTCCTGAACCTGGCAGAAGTACGGGCCATAGAACAGTTCCTGCAGGCACACGACCTGCGCGCCCTGAGAAGCGGCTGACGCGATGGCGTCGGCCGCCAAGCTGATCATGGTGTCCTTGGCGCCGGTCCAGCTCTGCTGCACAAGCCCGGCCCTGACGATTTCTGCCACTTCCGCTCCTTTGCTGAACACCAGCGTCCATTGGCAGCGTGACACGCCGCGCGCGGCGCCGGCAAACTGGGCGCGGGCGGGGTGTGGAGATCAGTGTGGAGCGCGCGTGCCAGCGGACTGGCACCTTCTGGCCACAGTGATCTCCACAGCGCCGTGAATCAAGGGCCGTTACCGCCTGCGTGCCGCCCGCAGGCGCCGGAACTCCTCCACCACCGCGGCCAGGGGCCAGTGCGCGTTCAGCCCGCTCGGGTTGGGCAGGACCCAGATGCGGGCCGGGCCGAGCATGTGCTCCTGCGGCCCGATCCGCGCGTCCGGCCGCCCAAACGCCGCGCGATACGCGGTCACCCCGGCGATCGCGACGAAACGCGGCCGGTGGCGCGCGGCGAGTTCGAGCAGGCGCGCGCCGCCCTCCCGCAGTTCGGCCGGGGTGAGCTCGGCAGCCCGCGCACTGGCCCTTGCGACCACGTTCGTTATGCCGAGCCCGTATCCGGGCAACAGGTCCTGCTCGCTCGGAGCGAGCCTGCGGCTGGTGAAACCTGACAGCTGCAGGGCTGGCCAGAACCGGTTGCCGGGCCTGGCGAAGTGGTAGCCGGTCGCCGCCGAGTAAAGCCCTGGATTGATCCCGCAGAACAGCACGGCGAAGTCGGCGCCAGCGGCCGGCAGGATGTCGGGGAGCGTGGTCTCGCGCGCGGCGTCGAGATCCGCCTTGGTCGGCCCGCGCCGGCGCGGGGCGCTTGCGGGCGGCGCCGTTGTCATTGGCCCATTGAATCAGCGCAACCAATCAGCGCTGCCGGGCGGGGCGCTGGGCGGTGACCTGCGCCGGCTACTCACCGCCGGCCCGCTTCGCGGCGTGGAACGCTTCGAGGGCCTCGCCCGGGGTGTCGTAGTAGGCGTCCGGGCCGAGGGCTGCGTTGATGCCGTACCTGTCGAGCTGCTCGCGCACTTGGCTGAGCACGGTGCTGACCGCGAACCTGACGTGTCGTTTGTGCAGAAGCTCAACCACCCTGTTGAGGGCGCCCGCGGCGGTGTAGTCGATGTCGCCGATGGCGGCGCAGTCGAAAACCATCCAGCGCGGTGGGTCGCCATGACCAGCCAGGGCCATGACGTCCTCGAACAACCGCGAGGCGTTGGCGTAGTAGAGGCTGGTGCCGAACCGGTAGATCAGCAGCCCGTCCTCCGTCCGTGCGCCCGGCGCCACAGGGATGGGCCGCCAGTGCCCGGCCGGTGACTTCACCAGCACGCTGTTGAGCGGGCGATAGCTGTGGCGCAGATGGTCGATGATCGAGGCGACGACGGCAAGGACGATGCCGTCCTCGACCCCGAGCACCACCACCGCGGCCGCCGTGAGCAGGGCGACGCCGAACTCGTGGCGGCGGCAGGCCACAATACGCCGCATCCCGCTGACGTCGATGAGCTCGGCCGCGATCAAGAAGACGATCGCCGCGAGGGCAGCGTCCGGCAGGTAAGCGAGTGGCCCGGTGAGCAGCAGCAGGACGACGAGGACCACCACGGCGGTGGTGAGCTGTGCCAGCTGGCTGCGGCCGCCTGCGCTGTCGACCATCTGGGTCTTGGTCGGGCTGCCGTTGACTACGAACGTGCCTGAGAACGCTGCCGCCACGTTGGCGGCGCCCAGGCCGACCAGATCGGTGTCCTCATTGAACGACTCCTCCTCGTACTTAACGGCGTAGGCGCGCGAGGTCGCTGCGCTCTGGGCGAGGATGACGACGAACATCGACGCCGCGGGACCGAGCAGGATGGTGGCATCGTGCAAGCCCAGGGCGGGCAGCCCAAGCTGCGGCAGTCCGCGCGGGACGGCGCCGACGACTGCCACTCCGCGGCTGGCCAGATCCACGGCGCGGCTCACGCCGATGGCGATGACCACGGCGATCAGCGGTCCTGGGATCCTGCGGGTGATCCGGCGTGCGGCGAGGACGATCAGGATGACCCCGATCGACACCGCCACGTCCTCCCACCGCACGTGCGGGAGCGCGCGCACGGTATGCACGAGCCTGGTAGTGGTGTCCTTGCCGGTGGCTGGCACGCCGAGCATGTCGGGGAGCTGGCCGGCCGCCACCTGGATGCCCACGCCGGTAAGGAATCCGACGAGCACGGTACGGGACAGGAAATTGGCCAGGAACCCGAGCCTGGCCAGCCGGGCAAGCAGCAGCATCGCGCCTGCCAGCAGGGCCGCGAGCCCAGCCAGCTGCACGTATCTAGCCGACCCGGCGACCGCGAGTCCGGTCAGCGTGGCGGCGAGGATGGCGGCGGTCGCGGAGTCGGCGCCGACGACAAGGTGGCGGGATGAACCGAGGATGGCGAACACGGCTATCGGCAGGAGCAGCGTGTACAGGCCGGTCACGACCGGCATCCCGGCGATCTTCGCGTACCCGAGGACCTCGGGGATGCCGAGGGCGGCCAGCGTAAGGCCGGCGAGCACGTCCGCAGGCACGTCGGACCGGGCGATGGGCAGCATCCCCTGCAGCACGGGCAGGGCTCTTAGCCGTCTGCGCAGGGCGGCGCCAGGCGAATCCGACACCGCCTCACCTCCGACCGTTTCCCCGCGGTTGCGGATTCGTTCATCATCCCGCTATGCGGCCGCCATGCGGAGCCTCGTGCGGTCGCCGCGGCCTCGGGTTTCCGCCCGCCCTGCCGCCCGGTTCCTGCGCGAGCCACGGTCGTAGCGGACCTGACTCGGATCATGCCCGCCGAGGGGTCGCGGTCAAGGGCGGGGCAGGCGGACGACCGACACGAGCCACCGGCCGGCGACAACAGCGACCGCGATCATGGGCAGGGCATGCCGGACACGGCGTTCAGCGCTGGCTCGGAGGGCGGTTGCCGACTGGCGCCGCAGGTGGGCGGGTAAGCCCGGCCGGTTGGCGTTCAGCCGCCGGCGGGCGCACCGGCCCTGCCTGCGCGCAGTCCCTGGGGAGCTTTGTCACCGCCGAAAAGGGTCCCTCGTCAGGGTCCCTCGTCATTGAAGGTCGCGGCCCGCGCAGTCCGTTAAGACTGTATTGCCCCGGGGGGACGACCCGCGAGCGAAGACCACCGCAGATTCCTCGCGGTCCTCGCCTACCTCCGCCGCTCAGCAACCTCGGTTGGCTGTCACGCACCGACGGTTCCGAGAATCCATCCTTCTTCGTGGGCCGCATCAGGTACCCGGCGCAGCATGTCCGCCAGGGCGCCGCCTTGATCGAGGCTCCTTAGCACCTCGGCCAGGTTCCTTACCTGCTTCTCATCCACGCACGTCCCGGGCGCCGCAGTGAAGTCGTAACGGCCCGGCCACACCTCGGCGTAGACGATGGCAGGCTCACCCGCAGGCAACCCGGCCGCAGGCAACCCGGCCGCAGGCAACCCGGCCGCAGGCAACCCGGCCGCACGCTCGAACGGCCACACCCGGCTGACGCCGGCCAGTGCCGGATCCGCGCGCAGCGCCGCGACGACGGGTATGCCGGTCAGCGCCTGGCTCCCCGCCGAGCCGGCGCCGAGCAGCTTCCAGGCCGGCTGCGGCCGCCGGCCCTGCCGGCGCAGCAACTGCTCTGCCACCCGCCACTCGGCAAGCCCTTGCTTGGCATCCGGGGCCCGGTAAGCGACGTCCCGCGTGCTTGGCAGGTAGTCGAGAAGGAGCGTTCGCGGCCGGCCCAGAAGGCCGCGTTGACGCCCAGCCGGCGGTTCAGATCGTTGGCGACCTCGAACCTGTTACTCACGTTGGTCGCCGGATCATCGATGATCTGCTCAGCGAGCAGCGTCCAGACAGCGCGCCATGGTTGGCCTTCGAGATGCAGCGCCGCGGCGAACCCGGCCGGATAGCCGAAAGGGAAGTCGAAACCCGCCAGCACCCGCTCACCATGACTAACCGATCGCACCAGCAGGTCACGGAGGGCTTGCCTGGCCGCGCCGCGCGTTGGCGGGTTCTGCGTCAGGCAGCCGCCGGCCCCGGCAAGCGAGCAGATCCAGATCGAGTCCTTTCCGGCCCGCGGCGTGCTTGCGCCGCTCCAGTCGACAGTCACGTACCGGTCGAAGATGCTCATAGGTCCCGTCGCGTAGGTCCCGTCGCGCCCCGCGCAGCCGTTAAGTAGGAGGCTTTGCCGCACGCGGCATGGCGGCATCGTCGGGCGCAATCGTGATGTCGGCGAAGTCGAAGCCTGGTGCCACCACGCAGGTCACAAGCACCTCCTGCGGGCCGGCCGGCTGCGCGGCCTGCCATTGGCCTTTGGCCACGAGATGCTGTAGCCGCTGCCCGGCGGCGAGACCGTGGCCGAGGGTGACGACGGTGGGCTCGGCGGCCGGCCAGACGCCGGTTCCGGCGAGCAGCAGGGTCAGCGGCCCGCCCGCGTGCCACAGCCAAAGCTCGTCCGAGCGGAGCGCGTGCCAGCATGACCGCGCACCAGGTGGGAGCAGGAAGTAGATGGCAGTCGCGGCAGCCCGCCGGCCCGGGTAACCGGCGGGTTCGAAGCCAGGCTCCGCCGACCACGTCTGGCGGTACCACCCGCCCTCCGGGTGAGGCAGCAGATCCAGCGTCTCGGCCGTGGCCGGCCTGGTCTCCAGCCCGGCATACCTTCCGGTCAGATCACGCCGCAGGTACCTGACCCCGGCGACAGCCGCCCGCTCGACCGGGCCGTAGACGTGGGGGAACAAGGTGCCCGCCGGTACGCCGGGCGGCGGCGCCGGATCGGCGGGCTCGTAACGGACCCGCGCCGACAGCCGCGACTCGTCGACGAGCAAAGCGAGCAGCGGCTCCTGCGCGTGCCCGTAAAGGGCGTTGGCGACAACCAGGGCGGTCGGCTCGTCCGGCGCGGCATGCACGAACCGGCCCGCGTCCCGGGTCCCTGGTACGTATGCCGACTGCGGCGCCGAGCGCCATCGCGATAGTGGTATCAGATGCCAGATCATGCCTGATGTTCACCCTCTGGTGGGGTCGGTGGGCGAGGGCCACGAACTTGAGAGTAGGTGCCTGGCTGGGGGCTGCGGGCTTTGACAGCGTACGCATCACCTGCTGCGGCGCGGTCGCCACCTTCGCCGCGCATCGTGCAGCGCCCGAAACCGGCGCGTCTGATACTGAACGGCTGCGCTAACGCGTGTCTCATGGATCTCGGTGGCCGCGGGCGGTGGCCAGATGGCCGGACTCACAGGTCGCTTTCGCGTCGAAGTCCTTCCGCTGCACAGCCGTTCTTCGGCTGATGGCGTCCGAAGGCCTCTGGCTCGACGTGGCCGAGGGCGGCAAGATCGTCATGGCGCTCGCGGCAGGCGCCGATCAGGCCACGTTGGTGATGCACGGCAACGCCAAGACCGACGAGGAGATCGAGCTTGCGGTGCGGTCCTGGGCCGGCACGGTCGTCGTTGACAACTTCGGACGACGCCTTGGTCGGGCAGCAATTCGAGGCCGCGATCGCCGACCGGGCTGGCGGGGGGCAGCAGGTCACCGTCGTTGGCAGGCACTGCGAATCCGGCGACGTGCTCGGCGAAGGCGTCCCGTTGCGAGACCCCCAGGTCGGGGACCTGCTCGCGATCCCGGTCACAGGCGCCTAATGCTTCACCATGTCGAACAACTACAACGGCGCCCGCCGCATCCTTGTCGTGTTCGCCGCCGACGGCGATTCGCGGCTGGTGGTCAGGCGCGAAAGCTGGCAGGAACTGCTCGCCCGCGACATCGCGCCATGATGCCAAACCGCCCAGACGCGCACCGGCGGGCCGGGCCCTTGCCGTAGGTGAACTCGACCCAGGCGGCGCCGCCAAGGTCAGGCCGGGTTAAGCCGCCAGGTCAGGCTGGGTTAACTTGCCTGGCCGTCCCTGCGATCATTGCGGCGGCCCTGGCCGGGGCGGCCAGCCGGCCTCCTGGCGCGCCTGCCGCCAGACCGGGCATGAGGTGCCTGCCACGCGTTCTGCGGGTGGGAGATCCGCGACCTGTCCTGGGCTGGCGGAGCCGGAGGCACCGGCGTACCCGAGGCGGCGATCTGCCTGACCGTGTGGTCCCCCGTCTGCACGTGGTGCCTTGTTGGAGTCACCCCGATCGCCTCGTGCAGCCTGGCCACGTCACGCACCTGTTCGGGCGAGACGAGGGCGAGGACGGTTCCCTGTGCGCCGGCCCTTGCGGTGCGGCCGGAGCGGTGGAGGTAATCCTTGCCGTCGTTTGGCGGGTCGAAGTGCACGACCAGATCGACGTCGTCCACGTGGATTCCGCGGGCCGCGACGTTGGTCGCGACGAGAACGCGGGGATGCCCGGCCGAGAAGGCGGCGAGGGCGCGCTCACGCTGGTTCTGGTTCAGGTCGCCGTGCAGGGCCGCCGACGGGATCCCGATGCGGCCGAGCTGCTTGGCCAGGCGCGCCGCGCCGTGCTTGGTGCGGACGAAGAACAACGTGCGGGCCGGCCGCGCGGCGATCTCCGCAGCGACCGCAACCCGGTCGCTGGCGGGAAGCACGAGCACCCGGTGGTCCATCGCGTCAACCTGCCCGGCCGCAGGAGAGACGGCGTGCACGGCGGGGCTGGTTAGGTAGGAACGAACCAGGCCGCCGACGCCGCGGTCGAGGGTGGCGGAGAACAGCAGCCGCTGACCGCCGGCCTCTGTGGCGTCCATGATGCGGGTCACCGAGGGCAGGAAACCAAGGTCCGCCATGTAGTCCGCTTCATCGATGACGGTTACCTCGACCGCGCCGAGCGTGCAGGCCGAGCGATCGAGCAGGTCGATCAGCCGCCCGGGGGTAGCGACGACGACGTCGACGCCGCGGGCGAGCCGGTCGATCTGCCTGCCGATGGAGGCACCGCCGTAAACGGTCGCCACGCGCAGGCCGACCGCATCGGCAAGCGGGGTCAGCACGGCGGCGACCTGACCGGCAAGCTCGCGAGTCGGCACCAGGACGAGCCCGCGCGGAGCCTTGGCCTTGCGCGGCCGCGTGGCCGTGGCAAGGCGGGCGAGCATGGGCAAGCCGAATGCGAGCGTCTTACCTGACCCGGTCTCGGCGCGGCCGAGGACGTCGCGGCGGGCCAGCGCGTCGGGCACGGCCGCGGCCTGGATCGGAAATGG
Source organism: uncultured Actinomycetota bacterium (assembly GCA_963826515.1). Taxonomy (GTDB): domain Bacteria; phylum Actinomycetota; class Actinomycetes; order Streptosporangiales; family Streptosporangiaceae; genus DATFVJ01. The sequence goes on along the minus strand of CAWGXI010000012.1, from coordinate 337,779 downwards.
CGCCGTAAGACCAAGGCCGGCCAGCGCGGTCACCAGGGCAGCGGGAACGCCAAGGTCGGCAAACGTGGCGGCGGGCGGGATCGGCGCGTCGAGCGCGGCGGCAAGCGCGCGGTCCAGGTCGGACTCCTCGCGCTTGCGCGGTACTACGGGGCGTCGTGGCCGCGCGGCAGACTGGCGGCCGGGCGTTCTACCGCTCTGGCGGGCGCCGCGACGGCGGGCAGGCTGACGCTCAGCAGGCTGAGGCACTAATGAGCTCCCTCGGTGTTTCGGTGGCCGCGTCATGGTCGGAGGCGTCGGCCACGGCGGCTAACACGGCCCACCGGGAAGCGAACTACTCTCGCATGCGACCTCGCGGGCGGCTCGCCCGCGGCAGTGACGGCAGGATTCCGCCGCCTGGGATCCCAACACTATCAGTGGCCGGGATGTTCCGCCGGGTTGCCCATGTGCGTAGGCGGGCAGCTGTGGTCGTAGTGACGGAGGTGCCGGACCCACCCGGGTCACGCACCCGGGCGGGTGATCCCCGCGCGCGGGGTCAGGCTGGCCAGGTCGGCAGCGGCACGTCCCGAGACCCAGCCTTCGTAGTTTCGGCCGCCCGCGACCCGATGCTCCGCGAGCTCGGGAAACGTCTCTTCTACGGCTCGGTCGACCGCCTGATTCCGGGCGGCAAGCACCGGCAGGAGGTTCGTGCCTGTCGTCTCCGCGACCGCCTGGTTGGTCACCTCATCGGCAGCTGCCTGCAGCCGCTCGCCAATGCGCTGGGCGTACGCGGCAAGAAAGGAGCTTCGAAATGACCTGGTACGAGAGCGGCCGTAGGCGTCGCGGCGGGCACCCGCGTGCAGCATCGCGGCGGTCGCCTGCACAAGCAGGGAAGTGAAGAGCAACTCCACCGCGCCCAGGTCGGCGGCGAAGCCGAACACCGTGGCAAAGCCGAGCTTGCGGTGCCACACCGAGCGGCAGCGGTTCGCGGACGCGACGACATCGAGCAGCACCGCTTTGGGTGCCTCATAGGGGTTGTCGACGGGCAAGCGCAGTGCCTCAGGCTGGTCTCGCCGGTCCGTTGCCGCGTTCACCAGTGCCTGATCGATGCTGTGCCTCGCCATTAGTTCCTGCGCCCGCGTGCTCAGCGCCTCGGCCTCCTCGGGGAACTCGGTGGATTCCGCCTTGGCAAGCAGCGCCCGGATACGGGTGAGCATGCGTTCGTCGGCTGCCCGGTGCGGCGACGTTTGCTGCCGCGGCGCGGCACCGCGCCCAGCGCGTGCCGTGCCGGGCGGCGGGCACAATGGGGGCAGCGGGGGAAGCCTGCCCAGCACGAAGATCACTTCGAGCGCGCGGGCAATGACGGCGGCGCGGCTGAGGTTCTCCGTCCCTCCCCGCGCATCGAGGTAGCCGTCGCCGCCTGCCCACCACACCCGGACGCCGAGCGCGGTGAGCTGGGCACGCCAGCGATCATCGACGGTCGTGGCCGCGTAACCACGCAGCTCAGCCGCGATCGCGTCACCGGCCACCTGCGCGTGCGCGCCGCCGAAATCCCTGCCGACCGCCCTGACCACGTCGGCCGGCTCCCAGCCAAGCCGCCACGCCGCCGTGACGCTCCGCTCCAGTGCGGCCGTCAGCACTTGCTCGGTGATCCGCCACCAGCCCATGACAGCCGGCCGCTCCGCAAGTTGAGTGACGCACCGCCGGTACGCCGCCGCATCCTGTTCTGACAGGGCGTGCACGGCCCTGTCGACCACCTCGGCGGCCAGTTCAGCGGCCGAGGGCGCGGCGGCAGGGGACGGTCCTGCGGACCCGGCGTACGCCGACTGCCCGGGCCGCCCAGACTGCCCGGACCACTCAGACTGCCCGGGCCGCCCAGACTGCCCGGGCCGCCCAGACTGCCCGGGCCGCCCAGACTGACCCGGCGGCCCAGACTGACCCGGCGGCCCAGAGTGGCCGAACTGCGGACCCGCCGCAGCGTCCTCGGCCCGGCGGTCCGGTCCGAGCCGTCCGGCGTGGCGCCGCTTGCTTTCCCTCTGCTTGGCGCGCTCCTTGGCACGGCGTCGCTCTCTGTTCGCCTTTCCCACGGCGCCTCCCCTCGTCCGGCTCGCCCAGCATCCTGCCACGCGGCAGTGACAATCGGCGGGCGAAGAACCAGTTGCCGGTTGAGCAGTGTGCCGGCTTGAGCAGTGGGCCGGCCGCGCAAAGGGCGGCTATCGCTTGACCGCAACCCGTGCCGTAGTTCGACTTCCGCGGCAGGCATGGGTCGGCCGGTGGGTCCACGATGGTCCCAGCGGCGGCGCCGGGGGTCCGCTGGTGGTCGCCGCTGGCGGGTCCGCAGGTGGTGCCCTATGTGACGGATGTGCGGTACGGACGCCCGAACGTAACCACCTGCTAACAGCGGCGACGTAGGCGCGGACCAGACTGCGTGCATGGAACTGATGGACACCGACGGGCGCCGGTATGTGCGCGCCTCAGCGTGCCCGGCCGGTGTGCTCCCGTCCCGGCCGTCCCGGCCGTCCCGGCCGTCCCGGCTGTCGCACCATCCCAGTCCGAGCGGCGTGCCCGGCGGGGCGCCGTCCGGCGTGCGCGCGGCCGTGGCGTGTGCTAGCGGCGGCGAGGAGCTTTCTGGCGAAGGCGGGGGTACCGGGGCTCCAGTGCCCCCACGCGATTCGCGTTGGCCAGCTCGGTGAGAATCCGGTGGTGCCTGCGCTCATCCTCGATGGTGAGCCCGGCCAGATAGCGGCCGCCGGGGAAGGCGCGTCCGCGGCGAACCGCTCGTAACGCGCGAGTACGCTATCCGCTGCCCCATGCCGGGCCGGCAGATGAACGAGTTCGCGATCTGACGTGCTGGCCCTGTGTCCTTGAGGCCGCCCGGTTGGAGCACGCCCAATGCCGGCTTACAGTGAGCGTCAGGGGCTCGCGCGGAGCCCATCGCAGCGGTGGTGGTCCGATGGTCAATGACCCGTCGTTCCGTGCGTCGGATGAAGATCGCGAACGCATCGTCGGGGTGCTCCGTGAGCAGATGGTCGCGGGGCGGCTGACCAGCGAGGAATTCAGCGATCGGATCGGCGCCGCCTATGCCGCCAGAACCTGGGCCGACTTGCGTGGCCTCATCAGGGACCTCCCGGTCACCGTGCAGTTCGCCGACGAGCGGATCCCCGCGCGGCCACCACCCGCCGTGCGGCCCGTACCGCGGGCACACAGGTCGTCCCCGCTGGTGCCGATCGCCTTCGCCTGGCTGGCAATAATTCTCATCGGTGACCGGATCATCTTCCTTGCCCCGATCATCGTGTTCGCAATGATCGTCACGATCATCGTCATGTTCACCCGGCGGTGGGCGCGCCGCCTGTGACACGGGCGTTAACGAGACCGAATCATGATCCATAACTGCTGCGCGGCGCGAACCGCGAGCGACCTGCGGGGGGATCCCTGGGGGCCGCCCCCCCGGGGCCAGCACCGCCATAACTGCTGCGCGGGCGCGAGCTTCACCCGGCCAGGGTGATGCCCGGCCCTGGCTCGGTTGGCACACTCACCCCGGACGGCGACGGTCGGCCCGGGCAGGTGGTAACGGAGAGTGCGGAGTGACTGCTGAACAGGAACTTCGGCTGCTCCGCCGATACGAGCCAATCGTCAGGTACAACCGCGGCGAACTTTTCCTCCCCTGTGCCATCGACGGTTACCTCGCCCATGCGGCTCTCTATCGCCGCGTGGGCAAGTCCGTCGAGCAACTGGCTGCGCCGGGGGCACTTGATACCGACAAGCTCGCCGCTTTCGGCCGCGCTCACCACGGCGAGGCTCTGTACCTGCAGTTCGTCGACCAGCCGCTAGGCCCCAGGGCCTACAGGAAGTGGCGGAAGCGGCCCGACAGGGAGAAGTTCACGCCGAGCAGCAGGTTCGTGGCGGTCGGCCTGGCCGCAAGACTCATCGACTCGGTGCTGCGGATGACACTGCTGCTGCGCGGCAAGGTGCCCCGTGGTTACGCGGCTGCTGCCCATGTGAAGGCAAGCTCAGCGGAAACCGCCGGGCAGTGTCACTACTACGGTCACGTCAGCCGCGACGGTGGCTACGTCGTCCTCCAGTACTGGTACTTCTACCCGATGAACGACTGGCGCTCGACGTTCGGCGGCGTCAATGACCATGAAGCCGACTGGGAGCAGGTGACGATCTTCCTGGCCGAGCATGCTGATGCGGATCCCACTGAAGATGCCGGCACGGTTGGGGCCGACGCGGATTTGGGCGGCACGGTTGGGGCCGGCACGGAGGGGGGCGCCGCCGCATATACGGGCGCGTATACGAACGAGCGCATCGGCGCCACGACGCCGGCCTGGGTCGCCTTCTCCAGCCACGACGAGACCGGCGATGACCTCCGCCGCCGCTGGGACGATCCGGACATGGAACGCGTCGGCGACCATCCGGTCGTGTACGCGGGGGCAGGCTCGCACAGCGGCGCCTACCTGAAGGGTGAGTATCTGATCACTATCGCGCCGCCACTGCCCGCCGAGGTCAACCGGATCGCAATGAAGATCGCCCGCATTATCCCCTGGTCTGAACCTTCGTCGTCGGTGATCAGGATCCCCTACATCGACTACCGCAGGGGCGACGGCGCCAGCGTCGGGCCCGGCCAGGAGCGGCAGTGGACGGCCGTGCGGATCGGCGACGATACGCCATGGGTGGTCGCCTACCGCGGGCTGTGGGGACTGGACACGAAGGATCCGTTCGGCGGCGAGCGTGCGCCGGCGGGTCCGAGGTACGAGCGGCATCAGACGGTGCGCGCGTCTTGGGGGCAGCCCGTGGCCTGGGCGGCGCTCGACAAAGAGGCACCTACCGATGAAGAGGCGGAGATGCGCCTGCGGGTCCGGTCTGCCGCCCTCCGGGAGCAACTCGCCCGGGTCGACCACGAACTCGACGCAGCGCGCGCCGAACTGCGCGGCGCCCGCGCGGTTGACCGGGCGAACGGACTGCCGCCGCGTAAGCCGAGCCAGGAGGTCGGATCACTTGGCGACCGCGTCGAAGACCTGAGGCGTCGCCAGGCAGCGCTGCGCGGCGACGTCGAGGTGGCAGGCCGCGGCCTCGCCGGTCCGATACCGCGCGACGACGTGCACGGCCACCTGCACCACCGCGCGATCCCCAACGTGGATACCTCGGCCCGCCACGGCCGGGTGCGGCGCCTTTGGACGGCGGCCTCCGCGTCGATCCTGTACGCGGTGCTCGGCCTGATCCTGCTCGACACCAGGTCCGGGGTGCTCGGACCGACCTTTTTCGCGGTGGGAGTGATGCTCGTCATCGAGGCCGCCATGCGCCGCAGGCTCCTCGCGCTGCTCGCCACCGCGGCGATCATCTTCTTCGCGGTCAGCCTTGGGTGGGCCGTGGCGTCCATCGTGGTCGGCAACCTGCGCGCCGGCGTGGGAGTTCTCCTCCTGCTCGCCGCGCTCTACATGGCCGGGCAGACCGCCCGTGAATGGCTGCGCATGCGATAGCCGGCGTCGCGCCATTCCCGTCACCTCATTCATCTGATAACGGACCGTGGGCAGGCGATAACGGGCTACGGGGCGGGACCCTGACGACTGCCCCTCGGGCTCCTGCGGCGGGCGATGTCAACGACGTTCTTTTTCACAAAAGATGCGCCGATCCCTACAGCCGCGATGTGGGCGCCGTCATCGCTGCCAGCCTGAGCCAACACCGGCAGGATCGGACTGAAAGCGACGATCGACATGAACGGCTACTGCAATGAGCACCTCAACTGGTCCCCCTTATCACGCCACCACGCCTCCGGAGAACGCCACGTGTCAGAGCGATATGTGTTGTTCTGTCGCGGTAGTCCGATTACTGTTACCGCGCCCGCAGTTCACCGCGGATGGGTTGCACGACGATGACGACGCGCCCGCTACCTGGGATACCTGCGATCTGCACTGGCCGCGATTCAGGGAGACCTGCGCACGGGCCGGTCATGAGATCATCGATCTGACAGGTGACCTGCAGCGGGTCGCGACGGAGTTCCCCAGATGGAACCTGTGGCGAAGCGACGGTGGCCGCCTATATGCGTCGGCCAGCGTCGGCGGCACCGCGCAAGGCACCACGGTCGACGCTTATCTTGTCGGGCAGCTTCAGGCAGCAATGCGCGACGCGGAAACCGGCCAGGAAGTGCATCATTAACCTCGCTCAGCCGGACGGACGGCGGCCGGTCAGGGCCGCCGCCATCGCGCCCGCGGCGGTGCTCGTCGACCGGCAACCGCGAAAAGCCGCGATCTGGTCCAAACCGGTTGATACTAGAGACCGAAGCTGCAGCGCTGATCCGCCGCGAAGGAGCGACATGCGTGACGCCGTAATCTGCGAGCCGGTGCGGACCCCGATCGGGCGTTTCGGTGGCGCCCTGCGGGACATGCCCGCGCATCAGCTTGCCATGACGGCCGTGCGCGCTGTCATCGAGCGGACCGGGCTCGCCGCAGCGGACATCGGCGAGGTGCTCCTCGGCCAGTGCTACGCGACCGCGGAAGCACCGGCGATCGGGCGGGTCGCCGCGCTTGATGCCGGATTGCCTGTCCAGGTCACCGGCCTCCAGCTCGACAGGCGATGCGGCTCAGGCCTGCAGGCGGTCATCTACGCGGCCATGCAGGTGCAGACAGGTGCCAGCGACGTCGTCGTGGCCGGCGGCGCGGAGAGCATGAGCTCGGCGGCCTTCTACTCGACCTCGATGCGCTGGGGCGCGCGGGGCGGAGGCATCCTGCTGCACGACACGCTGGCGCGGGGCCGTACCACCGCGGGCGGCAAGAACTTCCCGGTGCCAGGCGGCATGGTCGAAACCGCGGAGAACCTGCGGCGCGAATACCGCATCTCCCGCGCCGATCAGGACCAGCTTGCGCTGCGCTCCCACAAGCGGGCGGTCGCCGCGCAGCAGTCGGGCGCCTTCGCCGAGGAGATCGTGCCGGTGCCGGTGAAGACGCGCAAGGGCACCGTCGTGGTCGACACCGACGAGCACCCACGAGCGGATACCTCACTCGAATCGCTCGCCGCGCTTCGCCCGATCATGCTCGCGGTCGACCCGGACGCGACGGTCACCGCCGGCAACGCGAGCGGGCAGAACGACGCGGCCTCTGTGTGCGTGGTCACCCACCCGGACCAGGCGAACAGGCTCGGGCTGCGGCCGCTTGCCAAGCTGGTGTCGTGGGCGGTGGCCGGCGTGCCACCGCGGACGATGGGCATCGGACCGGTTCCCTCGACGGCCAAGGCGCTCGACCGCGCCAGCCTGAAGCTGAGCGACATCGACCTGATCGAGCTCAACGAGGCGTTCGCCGCGCAGGCGCTAGCATGCATCCGTGAGATGGGCCTCACGGGGGCGGACATGGACCGGGTGAACGTCAACGGATCCGGCATCTCCCTCGGACATCCGGTGGGTGCCACCGGATGCCGGATACTGACCACGCTGCTACGCGAGATGAACCGCCGCGGCAGCCGTTATGGACTAGAAACGATGTGCATTGGCGGCGGGCAGGGCCTCGCGGCGGTTTTCGAGCGCTTCGCGTGATCCCGGCCAGCCCGCGCGGCCACGCGGCCACGCGGCCGCGTGGCGGAGCGTAGCGCCGAGCAGAGCGCGGAGCAGAGCGCGGAGCAGAGCGCGGAGCAGGCGCGCGGAGCAGAGCGCCGAGCGGCGCGCGGAGCCGACTGCGCAGCGGAGTGGCGGCTGTGGCGCCCGGTGGCGAGCGCGCGGCGGCCGCGAGCGGGCCGTCAGGCAGTGACCATCCAGGAGGGCACGTGGACGAGGCCGATGTCAGGGACATGATCGAGGCGACTCGCCGGCTTGTCCGTGAACAGGTGCTGCCCTTGGAGCAGCAGATCGATGAGACCGATGAGATGCCGCCACAGCTCAGGCAGGCTGCGGTCGACATGGGCCTTTACGGCTTCGCGATTCCTGAGGCGTATGGCGGGCTAGGCCTTTCTACCGCGCAGGAAGCAAGGCTCGCGATGGAGCTTGGCTATACGACGCCGGCGTTCCGCTCGCTGTTCGGTACCAACAACGGCATCGCCGGCCACGTACTGCTCGAAGGTGGCACGCAGGAGCAGAAGAAGGAGTACCTACCGCGTCTGGCGACCGGCGAGTGGACGTCGTCGTTCGCGCTGACCGAGGCGGAGGCGGGTTCGGACCCTGGCGGCCTGAAGACCTCGGCGCGGCGCACCGACGGTGGCTATGTGCTCAACGGCAGCAAGCGGTACATCACCAACGCCCCGATCGCCGACATCTTCATGGTGTTCGCCAGGCATGGCGAGGCAGCGAAGGCGAGCCGCGACATATCGGCTTTCCTCGTTCCCGCCGGTACGCCAGGGCTCACAGTTGGGCCGCGCGACGGCAAGATGGGCCAGCACGGCGCGTGGACTGCGGATGTCGTCCTCGACGACGTGCGTGTTCCGGCCGGCGCCCTCGTCGGCGGCAAGGAAGGCGAGGGTTATCGCACGGCCATGCGTTGCCTGGCGCACGGGCGCCTGCAAATCGCGGCGCTGTGTGTCGGGATGGCGGAGCGACTGCTCGAGGAGACGGTCACCTACGCGCTCGAACGCCACCAGTCCGGCCACCCGATCGCCGAGTTCCAACTGATCCAGGGCATGATCGCCGACTCACAGACCGACGTCTATGCCGGCCGTTCGCTGGTGCTCACCGCCGCGGTGGCATACGACGCGGGCGAGGACACCCGCATGGGCCCGTCGTGCGCCAAGTATTTCGCGAGCGAGATGGTTGGCCGCGTGGCCGACAGGGCCGTACAGGTATTCGGCGGGGCCGGCTACATGCGCGGTGTGGCCGTCGAGCGCTTCTACCGCGACGCACGGCTGTTCCGCATTTACGAAGGCACCAGCCAGGTGCAGCAGGTTGTGATCGCCAAAGAGGCGCTCGCCCGCGCTGCGGGCCATACCCGGCGTGCTTGATGCCAGGCCACGCAGGTCCAGCGTCGGGAAAGAGCCACGGATTGGCCGCGTCGCGGCACGCGTCACGTACCGCAACGCCGGCCTAAGGCGGCCGGTGCAATCTGGACCGGAGGGCGCGCGGACCCAGGTGCGTGCCGGGCCCCGGCGCGGCCCGAGACGCCCTGAGACCGGGCCGGCCGGGCGCAACCCGAGACCGGGCCGGCCGGGCGCAACCCGAAGACCGGGCGGGCGCAACGCCCGGCATGGCCGGCCCCCGACCGCCCGCCGGACGGTGCCCGGGACGAGTGGGCGCGGCAAATGATCACCGCCTCGGCGGCGTGCTCTGACGGTTCAGGCGACCCAATCGACACAGAACTACCCGCCACACTTAGTTACTGGCGAGTACTCAGTCTATTGCCCCGTGCTCCAGGGACTAACGGCCCCTGACGCGGATACCTATGAGGGAGGCAACGTCTAGTAAGAGAAAAGGGGTGTGCCGACATGACCTTGACCGCGAACACTGCTGACGCTACTGCCGCCATCGGCCTTGACGCCGAGACACTGAAGATGATGCTCGAGGCGATCCGCGACTTCGTCGCGGACGCGATGTCCGAAGAGCGGCAGCTTCAGCTTGACCACGAGGATGTCTGCCCAGAGGACATCGTCCACGGTATGTGCAGCGACCAGCTAGGTATCCAGCTGGTGTTCATCCCCGAGGAGTACGGCGGGATGGGCGGCGGCACCATCGACGTCTACCGGGTGTGCGAGCAAATGGCCCGCATCGACCTCGGCCTCGCCACCAGCGTGCTCGCCACGTTCCTTGGCAGCGACCCCATATACTTCGGCGCCACACCCGACCAGAAACGCACCTGGCTCAGCGAGATCGCCGAGCGGGGAATCCTGTACGCGTACGGTGCCACCGAGCCTGAGGCCGGCAGCGACCTCGGCGCACTCAAGACCACCGCCACACCGGGCACCGACGGCGGGGTCGAGGGCTACTTGCTGAATGGCCGCAAGCAGTGGATCAGCAACGGCGGGATCGCGGACAAGTACACGATCCTTGCCTCGGCGCCGGGCGGGCCGTCCTGGTTCGTCCTGGACCGCGGCGCCGAAGGCTTCGTCCACGCCAAGCCGGAGGACAAGCATGGTATCCGGCTGTCCAACACGGCAGCGCTGTTCCTCGACAACGTCTTCGTACCCGCTACCAACCTGGTCGGCGGCGCCGAAGGACAGGGCCTCGTCCAGGCGCAGAAGGTCTTCGGCTACACGCGCCTGATGGTTGCGTCCTTCGGCCTTGGCGGTGGCTGGTCCGCCCTTGATCGCGCAATCCCGTATTCGGTCAGCCGCATCCAGGCGGGCGCGCCCCTTTCTACCAAGCAGGGATATACGCACAAGCTCATCGTCCCGCACGCCGTCAGGCTGGAGGCCGCCCGCTCCTACATCGAGTACACCGCGAGGCGAATCGATGCTGGTGAAGGCGAAAATGGGGCACTCAACACCGAAGGCGCCATCGCCAAGTACATGGCGACGGAGGCCGGCAACCTGGCCGCCGACGCGGCTATCCAGGCCCACGGCGGTTACGGCTACACGCGCGAGTACCAGGTTGAGAAGATGAAGCGCGACGTCCGGATCACCACGATCTACGAAGGCACATCCGAGATCATGGAGATGACGATCGCGCGCGATAGATGGCAGCAGAACCTGAAATCGTCGGGCCACTACTATCCGGAGCTCGCTTCCGAGCTGCGCGCGCTGCACGCCCGGCACCCGGACGTCGGCGCCGATACCGCGGCCCTCGCCTGCCAGGCGCTCGGCGGCGTGTTCGAAGCCTGCCGCGCCGGCCGCCTCACCAGGAGCCAGCACGTGCTGCTGCGGCTCGGCGAGCTGATCGCATACGCGGAGTGCGCTGGCAGCTTCGCCGCCCGCGCGGCGGCAGCCCTCGACGGCGCCCTTTCCCCGAAGGCCGACCACCGGTTCGATCCGGCGACTCTTGCCGCGATGAGCCGCGTGTTCGCCCGCGAGGCCGCGCACAAAGTGGCCTTCGATGGCCTGCGGTGGGTGGCTGGCGCCGGAGGCGCTGCCGCTGCCGGTGGCCCGTTCGAAACGAGCCTCGGCCTTAGCGCGGTCAGCGCCGCGCAGGCAGGGCTAGTAGCCGACATGGACCGCGTCGCCGATGCCCTCTACGAGCGCACCGGCTCATCCTCCTAGACCCCGGGACGAGCCAAATGTCACCGAACCAGCCAGTTCCGCACCAGTCAGCCGCCAACCGTCCCAGCTCGCCGATCCCGGGCCACCCACAGCCCGTGGCCATTGTTGGCATCAGCGCGATCATGCCCGAGGCACCCACTGCCGCAGCGTTCTGGGACAACATCAAATCCGGCCGCTACTGCATCACCGACGTTCCGAAGGACCGGTGGGACCCGGATCTTTACTACGACAGCGATCGGCATGCTCTAGACAAGACGTACACGCGCATCGGCGGGTGGGTCCGCGAATTCCCGTGGGAGCCCCTCAAGTGGCGGCTGCCGATTCCGCCGAAGGTTGCCGAGCAGATGGACGACGGCCAGAAGTGGGCCGTCTCGGCGGCACGCTCGGCGCTCATCGACGCGGGCTGGCCGAAATGGGGGGTAGACCCGGAGGAGGTCGCCGTGGTGCTCGGCAACGCGATCGGCGGTGACAAGCACTACGACACCAGCCTCCGCATCCACCTCCCGGAGTTCATCCGGGACCTGGGCCGGTCACCTGCGTTCGCCGGGCTACCGGTCAGCGCCCGAGAGGCGATCGTCGCAGAGACCTCGAGGTCGTTCCAGAGCCAGCTCCCGGAGATAAATGAGGACACGATGCCGGGCGAGCTTGCGAACATCCTCGCCAGCCGGGTCTCGAGCGTGCTCAACTTCCGCGGGCCCAGCTTCACCACCGACGCGGCCTGCGCCTCCGCGCTTGCCGCGCTCAGCGCCGCAACTCGCGGGCTCATCGACGGGCAGTACGACGCCGTGGTCGCCGGCGGCGTGGACCGCAACATGGCCGTCACAGGTTTCGTGAAGTTCTGCAAGATCGGAGCGCTCTCCGCGACGGGGACGCGCCCGTTCGACGCCGGCGCCGACGGCTTCGTCATGGGTGAGGGCGCGGCGCTGTTCGTGCTCAAGCGGCTCGCCGACGCCGAGCGTGACGGCGACAAGATTTACGCGGTGCTACTCGGTATCGGCGGATCCAGCGACGGAAAGGGCAAGGGGATCACCGCCCCCAACCCGGTCGGCCAGCGTCTGGCGGTCAAGCGGGCCTGGAGCAACGCCGGCGCCGACATCTCAACGGTGTCCTGCATCGAAGCACATGGCACGTCGACACGCGCCGGCGACGCCTCCGAGCTGGAGAGCCTTTCCGGGGTGCTGGGCGGAAGCGGCATCACCCCTGGCTCGATCGCGCTTGGCTCCGTGAAGTCGAACATCGGTCACTTGAAGGCCGCGGCGGGAGCCGCCGGGCTGTTCAAGATGACCATGGCACTGCACGAGAAGGTGCTGCCGCCGAGCCTGAACTTCAACGACCCAAGCCCGAATGTCGACTGGGCGACCTCACCTTTCAGTGTGAACACCGAACTGCGTGAGTGGCCAACCCCGGCGTGCGGCGTGCGGCGCGGCGGCGTCAGCGCGTTCGGCTTCGGCGGCACCAACTTCCACGTGGTGCTTGAGGAGTACATTCCGGGCAGGTACGACGGCCATGAACAGCGGACGTTCGCGGGCGCAGATGTCCCCGCCACGGTGACGAGCATCCCGGCAGCAGGCAGCGCGACGACGGCAGGAGTGGCTACCACGGCGGGAGTGGCTTCCGTGCCGCCCGCGACGGTCACGGCCAGCCCGGAAGCATCCAGCCCGGAAGCAGCCACCGCGAGCGCCAGCGGCAGCGGCCCAGCCGCGGTGGTCGCCAAGGCACCGCTGCGCGGCGCCCTCGTGGTGGGCGGCGAGAGCGATGCGGACGTAGCCGCCCAGCTGACACGGATCGGCGAGCAGGCCGCCGGGGGCTTTGCGCCCGAGCCCGCGCCACCTGACCCTGCCCTGGCCGCGGCGAAGGTGCGCGCCGCCATCGACTACGGCAACGCGGCTGAGCTAGCGGACAAGGCTGGACGCGCCGCGGCGGCACTGGCCAAGGGATCACCGGCGGTTGCCAAGATGCTGCGTGCCCGCGGCGTCTTCCTCGGCCACGGCCCAGCGCCCAAGGTCGCCTTCCTCTACACCGGCCAGGGCTCGCAGTACGTCAACATGCTGCGCGGGCTGCACGACGCCGAGCCGATCGTGGCGGAGACGTTCGCCGAGGCCGACCGGCTCATGACGCCACTGCTCGGCCAGCCGCTGACCAGCTACATCTTCATCGACCAGAATGACAAGGCCGCGGTGGCCCGGCTCGAACAGCAGCTTCTGCAGACCGAGATCACGCAGCCGGCGGTGATGGCCAGCGACTTGGCGCTCACCCGATTGCTTGCCGCTTACGGCGTCCGGCCGGACATGGTGATGGGTCACAGCGTTGGCGAGTACGGAGCGCTGATGGCCGCCGGCGCCCTGACGTTCGAGGCCACAATGGAGGCGGTCAGCGCCCGCGGCCGCGAGATGGCCAATCTGGAGATCCCCGACAATGGCGCGATGGCGGCCGTCATGGCCCCGCTTGACGAGATCGAGCGGACCCTGGCGTCGGCGGACGGCTACGTCGTCATGGCCAACATCAACAGCTACCATCAGGCCGTCATCGGCGGCGCTACCGCGGCAGTCGAGCAGGCGGTCCAGAGGTTCGTCGACGCCGGGCGCACCGCCATGCGCATTCCGGTCAGCATGGCCTTCCACACGTCGATCGTCGCGCCGATGACCGAGCGGCTGCGACGGCAGCTCGCCAGGCTCGGGCTGAGGCCGCCTGTGCTGCCCATCGTCGCCAACGTCAACGGCGAGTTCTATCCCGTCACGGGCAACGTGACCGAGCAGATGCTCGACATCCTGGGCCGCCAGGTAGCTTCGCCGGTCCAGTGGGTCAAGGGCCTGAAGACCCTGTACGACGCAGGGGCGCGCGTCTTCGTCGAGGTCGGGCCGAAGAAGGCACTGCAGGGTTTCGCCGATGACGTTCTCGGCGCTGACCCGAACGTCTTCGCACTGTTCACCAACCACCCGAAGTTCGGCGACATCCCGTCGTTCAACACCGCGCTCTGCGGCCTGTACGCGGCCGGCCTCGGATACCAGGCCGCCGCGCCGGTCACAGCGCCAGCGCAGGTAACCGCACCAGCGCGGGTAACCGCACCCGTGCAGGCACCGGTTCAGGCAGCGCCCGCGGCACCAGTCCAGGCAGCGCCCCCGGCACCAGTCCCGGCAGCGCCCGCCGCCCAAGCAACCTCCTACCTCTCGCCCCCCCAAGCCATGGGAACAGCTATGCCCTCTGACCGATACTCCGAGCTTGGCCACCTGGTCGCGGATCTTATTGACCGTGGCCGTCACATCTTCGAAGGCACCACCGCCGCTGGGCCATCGGCATCGGCCGCCGCGGGACTGCCGTTTGGCGCACCAGCCGTCAAGGAGCCGGTTGTCATTACCGGCGCCGCGCTCGGCCTGCCAGGCGTGCCGCGGGTCTTCGACGACGAGAACGTCGCCAAGATCCTGGGCGGGCAGCAGTTCATCGACATCGTGCCGCGTGAGATACGCCGCCAGATCGTGGACAAGCACATCATCCGGCTGGTCAAGAGCGAAACCGGCGAAGCAGTCTTCCAGACCATCGACGCTGAAGAGGACGTCATCAAGCTGGCGGGCCGCTACGGGTCTTTCAGCGCGGTCGAGGACTTCGGCGTCGACAAGGAACGCGACCTCGCGCTCGACCCCGACACGAGGCTGGCGATCGGCGCCGGGCTTGACGCGCTGCGCGACGCGGGAGTCCCGCTGGTGCGCAGCTATCACACCACCACGCTCGGGACGCAGCTTCCTGGCCCATGGAGACTGCCTGACGAGTTGCGCGACCAAACCGGCGTGATCTTCGCGTCCGCGTTCCCCGCCCTCGATTCCTTCGTGGGCGAGGTCAACCTCTACCACGAGGACCGCGCCAGGCGACATGAACTCGGGACGCTCGAAGACGTACGGGCGAGGATGAACGCGGCGGACCCCGCCGTCCCCGAGGTGGACAGGCGCATCGCTGACCTGCGGCATACGATCGAGACGAAGCCGTTCAACTTCGACCGCCGCTGGCTGTTCAGGGCACTGCCGATGGCGCACGCGCAGTTCGCCGAGGTGATCGGCGCGCGCGGACCCAACACGCAGCTGAACGCGGCGTGCGCGAGCACCGCGCAGTCGCTGAGCATCGCCGAGGACTGGATCAATTCCGGCCGCTGCCAGCGTGTGGTCGTGATCTCGGCTGACGACGTCGCTTCCGACTCGTTGCTGCCCTGGGTCGGCGCGGGGTTCCTGGCCACCGGGGCTGCCGCCACCGACGACGTGGTCGAGAACGCTGCCCTGCCGTTCGACCGCCGCAGGCACGGCATGATCATTGGTTCCGGCTGCGCGGCAATCGTTGTCGAGTCCGCCGAGGCGGCACGGGTGCGCGGCATCCGGCCGATCTGCGAGATGCTCGGCGCGGTCACCGCCAACAGCGCATTCCACGGCACCAGGCTCGATGTCGACCACATCGGCCAGGTCATGGAGCGGCTCATGTCCCAGGCGGAGCAGCGCGGTATCAACCGCCACGTGATCGCTCCCAACACCGTGTTCATTTCCCACGAGACCTATACACCCGCGCGCGGCGGCAGTGCGTCCGCCGAGATCAACGGGCTGCGTCACATCTTCGGCCCGGACGCGGACGCGGTCGTCATCGCGAACACGAAGGGCTTCACCGGTCACGCGATGGGCGCGGGGATCGAGGAGGTCGTGGCCATCAAGGCGCTCGAAACGGGCATCGTCCCGCCGGTGGCGAACTTCAAGGAGATCGACCCTGAGCTTGGCGCGCTGAACCTGTCCCGTGGCGGGATCTATCCGGTGACCTACGCGCTCAGGTTCGCCGCCGGTTTCGGTTCGCAGATGGCGATGGCGCTGCTGCGCTGGATCGAGCCCCCCGACGGCCTGCACCGCGCGCCGAGCGAACTCGGCTACGCCTACCGGGTGGCCGACCAGGCCGTATGGCATAACTGGCTGGTGCGGGTGACCGGCCGTCCCGGGCCGCGGCTCGAGGTCGTGCAGCGTAGGCTGCGCGTCGTCGACGACGGCCCGCCGGTGATGGTGCCGGCCACGCATCCTGCGGAGATTCCCGCACCCGTCCAGGCGGTCGCGCCTGTGCCCGCTCCCGCGCACGTGCCCGTGCCTGCGCCTGCGCCCATGCCAGCACCCGCGCCCGTGCCGGCACCCGCGCCCGTGCCAGTACCGGCAGCCGCCCCTGCGGCGGTGGACGGGCATGCAGCCGGCGCCACCGTAGCCGCACAGCCCCCTGCGCCGGCCGCAGCACCAGCGGAGGATCCCGTCGAGGCAGCCGTTATGGATATCGTCGAGCGCCTCACCGGTTACCCGCGTGACCTGCTCGACCTCGACCTCGACCTGGAGGCCGACCTCGGCGTCGACACGGTCAAGCAGGCGGAGGTCTTCGCGGCCGTGCGTGAGCAGTTCGCCATCCCACGCGAGGACAACCTCAAGCTGCGCGAATTCCCGACCCTCACGCACGTCATCGGCTTCGTCCGCGAGCAGGCCAACATACCCGCGCCGCCCACGGCGCAGCCTGCCACAGCGCAGCCGCCCGCGGCAGCACCCGAGCCGCTCACGGCACCTGCCGCGGCCAGTGAGGCCGGCCTGGACTTCATCTCCTCCGAGATCGTGCAGATAGTCTCCGACATGACCGGCTACCCGTCGGATCTGCTCGACCTCGACCTCGACCTCGAGGCCGACCTCGGTGTGGACACGGTCAAGCAGGCGGAAGTCTTCGCCGCCGTCCGGGCACGCTTCGACATCCCACGCGACGAGAACCTCAAACTGCGCGACTTCCCGACCCTCGCCCTTGTCATCGGCTTCGCCCGCGACCGGGGAAAGGCACCAGTGCCATCCGCGCCAGTGACATCCGCGCCAGTGGCATCCGCGCAGGCACCAGCCGCTGCGGCAGCGCCTGCCGTGGGGCCCGAGGGCACGGCGGCACCTGGGCCCGCCGGCAGCGACCCTGTCGCGGCCGAGGTCGTGCAGATCGTCGCCGATATGACCGGCTACCCGTCGGATCTGCTCGACCTCGATCTCGACCTCGAGGCCGACCTCGGTGTGGACACGGTCAAGCAGGCCGAGGTCTTCGCCGCCGTCCGGTCACGCTTCGGCGTCCCGCGCGACGAGAACCTCCAGCTGCGCGACTTCCCGACCCTCGCCCACGTCATCGGCTTCGCCCGCGACCGTGGCACCACAGGAGTCGCCGCGGCGGTGCCAGCGACGCAGGCACCCCCTGCTCAGACACCCGCCGCGCAGCCGGCCGCGGCACCAGAGGCTGACGTGGCGGCCGTCGCCGAGCCGGCCATGGACGAGGTCACGACGCAGGTCGTGCAGATCGTCGCCGATATGACCGGCTACCCATCGGATCTGCTCGACCTCGATCTCGACCTCGAGGCCGACCTCGGTGTGGACACGGTCAAGCAGGCCGAGGTCTTCGCCGCCGTCCGGTCACGCTTCGGCGTCCCGCGCGACGAGAACCTCCAGCTGCGCGACTTCCCGACCCTCGCCCACGTCATCGGCTTCGCCCGCGACCGCGGCACCACAGGAGTCGCCGCGGCAGTTTCGCCCGCCACGGCAGAGCCTGCGACCACACCGGCAGGCGACGGAGAAACGGCGGCCGCGCCACCTGCTGCTCCCCGTGCCGCACCTGCGTTCGCCGGCGACGTATCTGCAGCTGAACGGCTGCCGCGCCGGGTCCCTGGTCCGGTGCTGCGGCCACCCGCCGTATGGTGCAAGCCGACCGGGGTGACCCTCGACGAGGCCAAGCGCGTCGTTGTAATGGCCGACGAAGGCGGTGTCGGGAAGGCGCTCGTCAAGCGGCTCGGCGCGCTCGGCGTGACCACCCTCGTGCTGCGCCCCGGCTGCGCCAGGGAGGACCTGGAGCAGCAGCTGACCGAATGGCTGGCGGACGGGCCGGTGCACGGACTGTACTGGCTCCCTGCGCTCGACATCGAACCGCCCATCGGCGAGCTCGACCTGCCGGGCTGGCGGGAGGCACTGCGGCGACGGGTGAAGAACCTGCATGCCGCCGTGCGCCAGCTGGACGTCGGCGGTCAGCTTGGGCCACAAGGCACGTTCGTCGTCGCCGCGAGCCGCCTCGGCGGCTACCACGGCTACGACGAAGCGGGCGCCCAGGCACCGCTCGGCGGTGCGGTGACCGGCTTCACCAAGGCATACGCACGGGAACGCCCCGATCTGCTTGCGAAGGCAGTTGACTTCCCCGCCAGCAAGAAGACCGCGGCGCTCGCCGACGCGCTGATCGAGGAGACCCTCGTTGACCCCGGCGCCGTCGAGATCGGCCGGGCCGGGGGCCGCCGCTGGACGGTGGGCCTCAGCGAGGTGCCGTTCGGCAACGACGGCGGGGGGATGCTCCTCGGCAAGGACACCGTGTTCACCGTCACAGGGGCGGCGGGCGCGATCGTGTCGGCCATCGTCGCGGATCTGGCCGCGACCAGCGGCGGCGGCATCTTCCACCTGCTCGACCTGGTTCCTGAGCCCGATCCTGGCGACCCGGACCTGGCGATGTACGCGACCGACCGCGACGGCCTCAAGACGGTCATCAAGGATCGCATCGCGGCAAGCGGCAAACGGCCCACGCCGGTGCTCATCGAGCGTGAGCTTGCGACGTTCGAACGGCTGTACTCGGCGCTGATCGCGATCGAGTCGGTGCGCGAGGCCGGTGGTGAGGTGTACTACCACGAGGTCGATCTCACCGATCCCGCCGCGGTGGGGAACGTGATAGGCCAGATCCGCGAGCAGCACGGGCGCATCGACGTCCTCGTGCACGCGGCGGGGCTCGAAATCAGCCGCAACATCGCCGACAAGGAGGAGCGGGAATACAACCTGGTCTTCGATGTCAAGAGTGACGGCTGGTTCAACCTGCTGCACGCGGCGGCCGACATGCCGATCGGCGCGACGGTCGTGTTCAGCTCGGTGGCGGGCCGGTTCGGCAACAACGGCCAGACCGACTACAGCGCTGCCAACGACCTGATGTGCAAGATCACGTCGAGCTTCCGCAGCACCAGGCCAGGCACGCGCGGGATCGCGCTCGACTGGACGGCGTGGGGCGGGATCGGCATGGCCACCCGTGGTTCCATCCCCAAGATCATGGAGGCGGCTGGTATCGACATGCTGCCGCCCGAGGCGGGCATCGCGTGGATCGGCCGGGAGCTGACGGCGGGACCGTTCCGCGGTGAGGTGGTCGTCGCGGGGAGGCTCGGCATGATGATGGCCGAGCGCGACCCCAGCGGCGGGCTCGACACGGCCGCCATCGACACGAGCAGCAGCAGCCCGATGATCGGGCAGATCACCGGCATGGGCGTCTACTCCGGGCTGACCGTGGAAACGACTCTGGATCCGGCGGTGCAGCCGTTCCTGAATGATCATCGGATCGACGGCACGCCGGTGCTGCCCGGAGTGATGGGCATCGAGTCCTTCGCGGCCCTCGCCCAGCTCGCCGTGCCTGACCTGAATGTCGCCGGGGTCGAGATGGAGTTCCTCGCGCCGGTGAAGTTCTACCGCGACGAGCCACGCACGCTGACGGTGCGGGCGGTCGTCCGCCTGGACGGTACAGACGACCTGGTCGCGGACTGCGCGCTCAGCGCCTCGCGCACGCTCAAGGGTGACGAGGCACCCAGGTGGACGACACACTTCACCGGCAGCGTGCGGCTCACGGCCGAACCGCTCGCGCACGAGCGTGACGACACTCCGACGAAGCGGCCAGATGCGGCCGTCGGACACGACGACATCTACCGCGCCTACTTCCATGGCCCGGCATACCAGGTCATGGACGAGGGGTGGCAATACGACGGCGGCTCGGTCAGCAGGTTCGCGGCGAATCTGCCTCCCGCGCACGTGCCAGAGACCGATCCGACCGCGACCGAGCCGCGGCTCGCCGAGCTTTGCTTCCAGACGGCAGGGCTGTGGGAGATCGGCGAGACCGGGCAGATCGGGTTGCCCGCCCACATCGACCTGGTCGTCACCGCAGGCAGGCCGAAGCCCAATGCACCGCTGTTTGCTGTCGCTCATCCGGCCGGCGAGGGCAGCTTCGACTGCCGGGTCGTGGACTCGAACGGCGATGTACTTGTCAGGCTCGACGGCTACCGCACGGTGCCCATGCCCGGCTCATTGTCTGACGACCAGCTGGCACCCATCCGCACCGCCATGGGCAAGTAATGCGTACCGATGTGCCAACCCCCAACCCTGAGGAGTCAAAGGTGACGACCATTCACCGGTTGGCCGTTGTCAACCGTGGCGAAGCCGCCATGCGCTGCTTGTCCGCGGTCGCCGAGCTCAACCGCGAGTCGGACGAGCAGATCACGACGATAGCGGTGTACACGGAGCCGGACGCGACGTCATGGTTCGTCAGAGAGGCGAGCGAGGCGGTATCGCTCGGGGCCGCCACGTTCACCGACGATGACGGCAACAGGCAGAGCAGCTACCTGCACCTGGACCGGCTGATGGCGGCGCTTGAAGAAGCGCGCGCCGACGCGGCGTGGGTCGGCTGGGGATTCGTCGCCGAGTCGGCCGACTTCGCCAAGCGCTGCGAGCAGGCAGGGATCACCTTCGTCGGGCCGCCCAGCGACGTGATCAGGCTGCTCGGCGACAAGGTCAGGGCCAAGCAGCTAGCCGAGCATGTCGGCGTCCCCGTGGTGCCGTGGAGCGGTGGCCCCGTGCACGACGCGGCGAGCGCCACGATCGCCGCCGACCTGCTCGGTTATCCGGTGATGGTCAAGGCGTCAGCGGGCGGCGGCGGCCGTGGCATCAGGTCGGTGGCAGCGGCCGGCGAGATAGCCTCCGCCTTCGCGTCTGCCCAGGCAGAGGCGCGGCACAGCTTCGCTGATCCGACCGTCTTCATCGAACGCAGGCTCGCGGCGGCGCGCCACGTGGAAGTCCAGGTGATCGCCGACGCCTTCGGCACTGCCTGGGCCGTCGGGGTACGTGATTGCAGCATCCAGCGGCGGAACCAGAAGGTCATCGAGGAGTCCGGCTGCACGCTGTTCGACGACGAGGCCGACAAGGCCCTGCGCGACGCCGCGGTACGGCTGTGCACCGCCGCGGGCTACCGCGGCGCCGGCACGGTCGAGTTCCTGCTCGACCCGGTGACCATGCAGTTCATGTTCATCGAGGTCAACACCCGGCTGCAGGTCGAGCACCCGGTCACGGAAATGACCACCGGGCTCGATCTGGTCAAGATGCAGTTGCACGTCGCGCGCGGCAGGCCGCTCACCGGGGATCCGCCGGCCTCTAGCGGGTACGCGATCGAGGCACGGCTCAACGCCGAGGATCCGGAGCACGGCTTCGCTCCCGCACCGGGCCGGATATCCGCGCTGCGGCTGCCGACGGGCGCCGGAATCCGGGTCGACACCGGTGTGACAGAGGGCGACAAGATCGCCCCCGAGTTCGACTCGATGATCGCCAAAATCATTGCCTGGGGCCGCGACAGGCGTGAAGCGCTCGGCCGGCTCCATCGCGGGCTCGCCCAGTCGATCGTTGTCGTCGACGGCGGCACGACCAACAAGGCGTTCCTGCTCGCCCTGACCGGACGGCCCGAGGTGGCCGACGGGAGATATGACAACCAGTGGCTCGACCGGCTGACGGCGGCGGGCGACCTGCTCCCACCGCAGCACCCCGTCGCCCTGCTGCAGGCGGCCATCGAAGCCGCGGACGCCGACGAGGCCGCCGTGCAGGCGAACTTCTACGCCGTGGCGGCCCGGGGCCGCCCGGAACTGCCTGACACCGTTGGCCACCAGCTGGAGTTGCGCCTTGGCGGCAACTCCTACAAGCTGCACGTCTACCGGCTCGGCACGGAGGACTATCGCGTCGACACCGGAAATAGTGGCCCGGGTCTCATCGACGTGAATGTGCGGCATCTGGGGCGCTACGAGCGTGCTGTCACCTGCCGGGGACGGCGTTACCGTGTCGTCGCGGACTCGCAGGGTCCCCGGCTCATGGTCGAGGTGGACGGTGTTCCGCACACGATTTCCCGCGACGACGGCGGACAGGTCCGCACGACCGCGCCCGCGTTTGTCGTCGCGGTGCGGGTCGCGCCTGGCGACAAGGTACAGGCAGGCGATCCGCTGGTCGTGGTGGAGAGCATGAAGATGGAGACGACCATCGCGGCTCCATACGCGGGGACAGTCCGGTCGGTGTCGGCCGGCCTCAACACGCAGATAGAGGCAGGCGCACCGGTCGTCCAGCTGCAGCCGGCCGATGAGCTGGAGGCCGCGTCAAGCAGCCCCCGTGTCGACCTCGCCAGCCTGGCAGGAACCAGCCCGGATGGTCAGAGCGCGCACGGTGTCAGCCGGCACAGTGCCAGCGCGTCCAGGGCCACCCTGCGCGCCTACCTGATGGGTTACGACCTCGACGAGGCCACCGCCCGCGCGCTGAGCAGGCGCCAGGAAACGATGCTGGACACAGCGGCGCCTGCCGACGCGGACCTGCTGCGGGACGAGCAGGAACTGCTGGAGATATTCGCCGACATCACCGAGCTTTCGCGGCGCGTGCCTGAGGACCCCGAGGATGAGCATTCCCGCAGCGACCAGGAGTACTTCTTCACCTACCTGGCCTTCCTCGATCGCGAGCGCAGCGGAGTGCCCGACTACTTCGTCACCGAGCTGCGCCGAGCGCTCGCGCGCTACGGCGTCACTTCGCTGGACCGGACCCCCGAGCTCGAGCAGGCAATGCTGCACATGTACCGGTCGCTCGGACGGCTGCAGACCGTCGCTCCCGCGGTCATGGCGGTCCTTGACCGGTGGCGGCGGCAGCGTGAACAGCTTGCCGCCGCGATGACCGACGAGCGGCTTGACGTCCTGGACCGGCTCATCGGGTCGGCCCGTGGCCGCCAGCAGGAGGTCTGCGACCTGGCCACGGAGGTTCGTTTCGGATATGTCGACGCGCCGTTGATCAAGCAGGCCCATGACCAGCTGTACGCGGAGATGGATCGCTACCTCGACGAGCTTGCCGAGAGGCCGTCCGACGAGCGGCACAAGGAGCTGATTGCCCGCCTTGTCGGGTGCCCGCAGCCGATGCGCGCAGTGCTTCGGGACCGCTACCGCACCGCCGACGTGGCAACCCGGGCGCGGCTGCTCGAAGTCAGAGCACGCAGGTTCTACCGGATCCGTGACCTGACCCGCCTGCAGTCGGAAACCTTCGGCCCATACCTGACCTGCCTGGCCAACTACCGCGAGGGCGCCGACGGCAGCGGGAGCGCCGACGTTCATCTGGTCAGCGCGTACGTTCCGCTCGAGGACCTGCCCGCGTTCGCTGGCCAGCTGCGGGATCATCTCCGCGCGATCCCCGCCAGCCAGCGGGTTCTCGTGGACATCGAGTCCTGGCGGACCAGCCCGCGGATCGACGCCGACGCGATGTCTGCCGAGATCGCGGGGCTGGTGACGCAGTCCGACTTCGGCCGCCCAGTGCACCGCCTCGACATCACGGTCACGAGCGCGAGTGCTGACGCTGAGCACGCCGCCGAGCATCTGCGCACTCAGCACTTCAGCTACACCAGCTCAGAAGCCGGATTTACCGAGGACCCGCTCTACCGCAACCTGCACCCCATGCTCGCAGAGCGCCTCAACTTGTGGCGGCTGTCCAACTTCAAGCTGCAGCGGCTGCCGAGCACCGAGGACATCTACCTGTACCACGCGGTCGCCCGCGAGAACCCGAAGGACGAACGGCTGGTAGCGCTCGTGGAGGTCCGTGACCTCACCCCGGCCCGCGGAACGGGGGGAAAGATCATCGGCTTCCCGCACCTGGAAGGACAGCTGGCGCAGTCGCTCGCCGACATCAGGCACGCGCTGGCCATGCGGCCGCCGAAGCAGCGGCCGGTGAACAACCGGGTGGTGCTCTACGTCCGCCCGACGTGGGACATCCCGACAGGGACCTGGCGCAGGCTGGCCCACAAGCTGGCGCCGATGGCCGCCGGCCTCGGCCTGGAGAAGGTATCGGTACGGATCCGGACGGAGGACGCGGCGACCGGCGAAACCCGCGGCGCGGTTCTCGATATCGAGAACGTGGCGGACCGGGCGGTCACGGTACGGGTACGGCCACCGGCTGACCAGCCCGTCCGGCCGCTGACCGAGTACAAGCAGAAGCAGCTAAGGGCCCAGCGGATCGGCGCGCCGTATCCATACGAGCTCATCCGCATGCTGACCCCGCCGGTGGGCGCCGAGGCGGACTTCCCATCCGGCGAGTTCATCGAGCATGACCTCGACGAAGCCGACGAGCAGCTGGTGCCGGTCGACCGTCCATATGGCCGCAACAAGGCCGGGATCGTCGTCGGAGTGATCACCAATTACACCAAGCTGGTGCCGGAGGGAATGCGCCGGGTCGCCATCGTCGGGGACCCGACGCAGGGCCTTGGCAACCTCACCGAGAAGGAATGCCGGCGCATCATGGCCGCGATCGATCTCGCGGCCACGATGCGGGTCCCCGTCGAATGGTTCGCCCTATCATCGGGTGCCCGGATCGCCTGGGACAGCGGCACCGAGAACATGGACTGGATCGCAGCCGTGCTGCGCGGCCTGGTCAACTTCACCCAGTCGGGGGGCGAGGTCAACATAATCGTCACCGGCATCAACGTCGGCGCGCAGCCCTACTGGGACGCCGAGGCCACCATGCTCATGCACACCCGGGGAGTCCTGATCATGACGCCTTTGAGCGCCATGGTGCTGACTGGCAAGGGCGCGCTTGACTTCTCCGGCGGAGTATCCGCAGAGGACAACCTGGGTATCGGCGGCTTCGAGCGGATCATGGGCCCAAACGGCCAGGGTCAGTACTGGGCACCCACCCTGGCCGACGCGTGCGCGCTGCTGCTGCGCCACTACGACCACACCTACATCGTCCCCGGTGAGGAGCATCCACGCCGGGCGCCCACCACCGACCCGTTCGACCGTGACGTGCGCACCTCGCCGCACCGTAAGATCGAAGGCTCCGACTTCGAGCTGGTGGGGGACGTCTTCTCCGCCGAGCTGAACGGCGAGCGCAAGAAGCCCTTCGACATGCGCTCGGTGATGCGGGCGGTCTCGGACAGCGACCACGAGCCGTTCGAGCGCTGGGCGCGGTGGCGCGACGCCGAGATCTCCATCGTCTGGGAGTCCCGCATCGGCGGGATACCGGTCTGCCTTATCGGGCTCGAGTCGCAGGGGCTTCCCCGGGCGGGCACATTGCCGGCGGACGGACCGCCGTCATGGACGTCGGGCACGCTGTTCCCGCAATCCTCGCGTAAGACGGCGCGGGCCATCAACGCCGCGAGCGGCAATCGCCCCCTCGTCGTGCTCGCCAACCTCACCGGGTTCGACGGCTCGCCCGAGAGCATGCGCAAGTGGCAGCTCGAATACGGCGCGGAGATCGGCCGGGCGATCACCAACTTCCGCGGCCCGATCGTCTTCGTCGTGGTGTCCCGCTACCACGGCGGCGCGTTCGTGGTCTTCTCCAAGCGGCTGAATGACAACATGGGGATCGCCGCCGTCGCCGGCTCCTACGCGTCGGTGATCGGTGGCGCGCCCGCCGCCGGAGTCGTGCTGGTGCGTGAGGTCGGCACGAGGACAGAGAAGGACCCGCGGGTGGCGAAGCTGCGCGAGCAACTGGCGGCAGCATCTGGCGAGGACGTGGCAATCGTTACCCAGGAACTCGCCGATACGACGAAGACGGTCCGGGCCGAGAAGCTCAAGGAGATGGCCGACGAGTTCGACGCCATCCACGACATCAAGCGCGCGATGCGGGTGGGATCGGTCGACGAGATTATCGCGGCCGCCGACCTCAGGCCGTTTATCATCGGCGAGTTGGAGCGGCGGCTGGTGTCAACGGTGCCACCCGTCGTGGCGAAGGCGCCCTAGGGCGTAGTACCAAGGCGTGTCTCGCAGATCTTTGGCGGCGCGGTGGCGCCCGCATCCACCGAGATCTGCGGGACACGCCCTTCGGCCTAACCAAGACGACCTCCGGCAGGAGCAGCGCATGCCTATCTCGTGGCTCGCGCGAACAGAGCGGCAGCTATTCACGCTGCCCACCGCGCCCCCCACGATCAGCTGGCTGACCGAAGCCGAGCACCGCCGCGCCGGCCAGCTCCCCTACACCAAGCGGCGGACGGATTACCTGCTCGGCCGGTGGACACTCAAGGTCGCCGTTGCCAGCGTCCTCGGCTGGCCCGACGACCCGGCCGCGCTCGCGCGGATCGAGGGGCGCACGGCGCATGACGGCGCGCCGGAACTCTATGTCGACGGGCAGCGCGCCGCCCGGGGAGTCTCGCTGAGCGACCGGGCGGGCTGCGCCGTTTGCCTGGTAACCGCCGAGCCCGCGGATGTCGGCTGCGACATCGAGGTGGTGGAACAGCGAAGCCCCGCGTTCGTGCGGGACTACCTGACCGAGCCCGAGGCACGCTTCGTCGAGGCTGCCGGTGATGCGCGCGATCTTGCCGCCAACCTCTTCTGGTCGGCAAAGGAGAGCGCGCTCAAAGTATTGCGGACCGGCTTGCGCAGGGATACCCGCTCGGTCGAGGTGAGCGTCGCGGACCTGCAGCCTCCCGAACAGACCTGGTCGCCGCTTGAGGTGCGCACAGCCGAGGGTCCCGTTTTTCCCGGCTGGTGGCGTCGAAGCGGGCCGTTCATCTTCACGGCCTGCGCACGCGGCGCGGAGCCGGCCCCGGCCGCGCTCGAGGTCGCCTCACCATTGGACGAGGCCCTGCCGTCGCACCTGTGGATGGACAACCCCCACGCATAGGCCGCCCCCGCGGCGGCGCGCTACCCGGCGCTGTACGGGCATCCAGTAACCGAAACGCATCACCGCCGCCCCTTTTCTTCCTGCTCGGCCAGCAGCCGGCCGAGATACCTGGCGACCTGCCGCAACGCCGGCCGCGGTGCGGCGGCCTCGATGTCCGCGTTGTAGTTCGTGGTGGCGTTCACGTCACAGGTGACAAGCCGGCCGTCCTCGGACTCGATGAACTCAAACCCCGCGATCTCGATGCCGTGCGCGCGGGCGAATTCCAGGTAGCGCGCGACGATTGAATGATCGAATCCCTCGCGGAGTGCGAACAAGCCCGGCTCCCGCAGCGTGTCCGAGACCGTGGCGGGGGATCCGGCGAGGGCTCCCGCCGGGTCCCCCGCCAGGGGCGCCCACGCCCGGTCCACGGCGCAGGCGTCCGCAGGGCATAGCTCGAACCCGCCGCGCGCGGTGCCGGCCGCGATCGCGTACACGAACTCGCCGCCCACGACCTCCACGCGGGTGATGAACGGCTGTGCGGCCCGCACGTACTCCTGAAGCAGGGTGATCCAGTCCACAGGGGCCGCGAATCTCAGTGACCCGACGTGCGCCGCGAACTCGCCATGGCTGTCGAAGCGCCGCACGCCCAGGCCCTTGCCGCCCTGGTTGTGCTTGCTTGCGCGCGCAGCTTGCAGGCGGCGGCGACCAGGTCGCCGCGGCCTGCCACGGCGATTGTCCGCGGCACGTCGAAACCTGCCGCCCGCAACTCGGTCAGCTGGTCCACCTTGCTCATCTCGAGCTCGAGGACTCCGCGCGCCCGTTAACGACGCGGCGGCCTTGTGACTCCAGCCAGCAAAGCACGCTTCTGCTGAATTCCTTCGCCAGCAGGTGTCCCCGGGTGTGCGACGAGGCGCTCATCCCGGACCAGAACACCCCGTGCGGCGGCGGGGCATCGAGGTCGAGCATCCCGCCGTCGAGCAGCCACTCCTCGTGCGGGACGCCTTCTGCGTCGAACGCGGCGGCGAGCGGGCCATACCAGTCAGGGTTCTCGTGGATCACATGGACCTTCACCGCGCACCCGCTGGAGCAAATCGGGTCTTACCGGCCGCCGGCCTTGGTGAGCGGGGCAGGCAAGCACCCACGGCGCCGCCCCCGCGGGCGCCGTCGAGGCCAAAGTTGCCTGGTCTGACGCGTGAATCGCCCTGCGTTACCTCCACCCGGTGCTACTCCGCGGTGCTTCTTCCGCGGTGCTTCTTCCGCGGTGCTTCTTCCGCGGTGCTTCTTCCGCGGTGCTTCTTCCGCGGTGCTTCTTCCGCGGTGCTTCTTCCGCGGTGCTACTTCCGACCGGTGCCGCCGAGGAAAAGACGTACACCGAGGCGCAACTGCCTGCCGTTGCCACCGCAGTGCCCGCACGCACGGTTCGCGTAGCCATAAACAACGCCCCGGTGCCGGCCACCGCCACGGCACCAATGGCACCGGGTGTACGGATGCACGTGCAATGAAAACAAGTAACCTACCCCGCCCAACACGGCGATGATCAAAAAGATGGACATCCGCCGACCCCCCATATGGACATCCGCCGACCCCCCATCCGGACGTTCCTGACTTTCCGGGGCTCCCCGCAAGCCTTAGGTCAGCGAAGACCCGTGGCACCCGGGCCTTCGCTGATTTCGTCAGTGTGCCGTCCGGGCCGGATTGGCCGGAATAGCCAGGCCACTGCCCGGACAACCTCGGACACGCCAGCGATACGCGAGCACATCCGACACTAACTCATCGCATTTTGCTGGCCACCGGGCGTACAGTCCTGATTGACGAACCGTCTTAGGGGGTTTGTGGGGGGAACTGTGGCTGAGGACACTTCACCTCATGCTGGACGGCCCGATCCGGGGCGCATTGCCAACCAGGAGGACTTCGGCCGTGAGCTCAGCCTGCTCAGGGAGCGGGCGGGCAAGACGATCAGGCAGGTGGCAGCGGCGGCCGACGTCCCGCCGAGCACCGTCGGCGACTATTTCACTGGCAGCCACCTGCCCCAAGCCTCGGCCACCTCCCTGCTGCGGCGGATTCTCGCGGCTTGCGGCGAAACCCGCGCTGAGGCCATTGACGAGTGGCTGCAGGCGCTCGCCCGGGCCCGCAGGGCGCCAGGCCGCCGGCCCGCGGGCGCCCCGGCGCCGTATCGCGGCCTCGCGGCCTTCCAGGCCGAGGACGCCCGCTGGTTCTTCGGCCGTGACGACCTGATCCGGCCGCTTGTGGGCCTGGCCGCCGACCGATATCGCAGCACGGGAGGCCAGGCCCGTGAGTTGCCGCTCGTGGTCGTCGGGCCCTCCGGCGCCGGCAAGTCGTCATTGCTGCGAGCGGGACTGATCCCGGCGCTCCGCGCGCGAAGCCGCGCACGCACCGGCGCGGGCGGCCCGCGATTGCTGGTCTTCAGCCCAGGGCCACGGCCGGTTCGCGCACTGGCCGGGCAGCTGGCGCCTGACGACGTGGCCGGAGCCGAGGCCGTGCTGCGCGCGGATCCCGCGCGCGGCACGGAACTGGCCGGGCAGGTCCGGCTGCCCGGCCTTGCCATCATCGTGGATCAGTTCGAGGAGACCTTCACCGAGTGCGAGGACGAGGACGAGAGGCGGTCATTCATCGCCGCGCTCTGCGCGCTTTGTCCGCGCGCGCTCGTGCTGCTCGGCTTGCGTGCCGACTTCTACGCCCGCGCTCTGGCCTACCCCCAGCTCACCACCGCCCTGCAGGAACGCCAGATCGTGGTTACGCCGATGACCGAGGCGCAGCTACGCCAGGCGATCGTCGAACCGGCCCGCCTCGCCAAGCTGAAGGTCGAGCATGGGCTCGTCGAGCTACTACTGCGCGATCTGGGACCGCTGACAGGCAGCGGCGGACCTCAGGCGGCATACGAAGCGGGGTCGCTGCCGCTGCTTTCGCACGCGCTGCTCGCAACGTGGCAGCGATCACGTGGCGGGGTGCTCACCGTCGCCGCGTACAAGAGCAGCGGCGGCATCAAAGACGCGATCGCCCGCACCGCGGAAGCCGCCTATAGCGAGCTCGGGGCAGACCAACGCGACCACGCGCGGCGGCTCTTCCTGCGCCTGGTCCAGGTCACCGACGGCGTGGCGCTCCGCCGCCGCATACCCATCGATGAGGTGAGCCACGGCAACGACGCGGATGTGCTCAACACATTCGTCGCCCAGCGCCTGATAACGGTCGACGCCAACGGCGCGCAGATCGCTCACGAGGTACTGCTTGCCGCCTGGCCCAGGCTGCGCGAGTGGATCGATGCGGACCGCGACTGGCTGCGGATGCGCCGCCGCATCGGCGAGGCGGCCCGCGCCTGGCGCGACGGTGGCCGCGAGGTTACCGGCCTGCTGCGGGGTGGCCCGCTCGCCGTCGCGAGGGACTCGGCTTCGGAGCCGGCGGGCCGCGCCGGTCTCAGCCGGCTCGAACAGGAGTATCTCGACGCGGGTGTCGCGTGCGAGCGGGCGGAGCGGGACGCCGAAAAGCGCCGCACCCGGCGCCTGCACCGCCTGGTGGGGGCATTGGGCATCGCGGTGCTCGCGACAGTTACGCTGGCCGGCTACGCGTTCGAGCAGCGTGAGGGGGCCAGCGCGGCGCTTGGCAACGCGGACTCGCGCGAGGTGGCGGTCGAGGCCGGCCAGGTCCGTGCCGACTACGTGTCCGTTGCCGCGCAACTCGGCCTGGCCGCCTACCGCATCTCCCCCACTCCCGAGGCCTTGTCAAGCCTGCTCGAGTCGTCGGGCTCCCCTGCGGCCGCGCGGCTGCTCGACTCGAACGGCGTCGTCCAGGCCGTCGCGCTGACCCCCGACCACGCGGTCCTCGCGGTCGCGGCCGACGACGGGACGCTGCGGCTTTGGGACGTGACACACCCGGGGCTGCCGTCACGGCTCGGACCACCGCTCGCACACCTACCCGGCCCGATCTACAGCGCCGCGTTCGGCCCAGGCGGACGGCTGCTCGCGGCCGCGGGCGCGGACCATCAGATCCGGTTATGGGACACCGCCGATCCGCGGCGGCCGCGGCAGGCCTGCGCCGCTCACCGGGCCTGCGAATACCGTCTACTGCGTGGCGTTCAGCCCCGACGGCCGGTTGCTCGCGGCCGGCAGCGCCGACGACACCGTACGGTTATGGGACACAGGCCGCCCCGGAAAGCCCAGGCCCTTCGCGACGCTGACCGGGCCCGCCGGTTATGTGGAATCGGTCGCTTTCAGCCCGGACGGAAGAACACTCGCCGCGGGGAGCGCCGACGGCAGGGTACGGCTGTGGAGCCTCCCCCCCTCGGGCCACCCGGTCGGACTGGGCCACCCGGCAGCACTGGGCCACCCGGCAGCACTGGGCCACCCGGCAGCACTGGGCCACCCGGCAGCACTGGGCCACCCGGCAGCACTGGGCCACCCGGCAGCACTGGGCCACCCGGCAGCACTGCGCCGCCCGATCGCACTGCGCCGCCCGATCGCACTGCGCCGCCCGATCGCACTGGGCCGCCCGATCGCACTGGGCCGCCCGATCGCACTGGGCCGCCCGATCGCACTGGGCCGCCCGATCGCACTGGGCCGCCCGCTCACCGGGCCGGCCTCCGTGGTCGATGCGCTGGCATTCAGCCCCGACGGCCGGACGCTCGCCGCTGGCAGCAGGGACAAGGACGTATGGCTGTGGAACGTCGCCAATCCGGCGCGGCCGGTTCGCGCCCGTGCGCTGCTCACCGGTGCGACCGACGGGGTGAACGCGGTCGCCTTCGACCCGGGCGGGCAGGTGCTCGTCGCGGGAAGCAGCGACGACACCGCGCTTGCATGGAACCTCGCCACCGGCAAGGTGATGTTCAGGCTGCCGCACCCGGTTCCTGTTACGTCGCTCGCCTGGGATGGCGCCCGTAACTTGATCACGGGCGCGGCCGACGGCACCGTCCGCGTGTGGGCCGTACCGCCGCCCGTGCTCGCCGCCGATGGCCCGGTCAACAGCGTGTCCTTCAGCCCGGACGGGCGGACGCTCGCCGTCGGCGCCACCGATCTCACGCTGTGGGACACCGCCACCCGTAGCCGGATCGGCGCCGCCGCGCCGACCGGCACATTAGTCAATGCAGTGGCGTTCAGCCCCGGCGGCATAACGCTCGCCGCGGGGTACGGCAACGGCTCGGTCCAGCTCTGGCGCACTGCCGGGCAGGGCGGTCCGGTCCCGATCGGCCCGCCGACGCGGGCCTCAGCAGGAGGACCCGTCGAGTCCGTGGCGTTCCGCCGCGACGGAAGGGTCGTCGCGACAGCGGAGTATGACGGGACCGTGCGGCTATGGAGCATTGCCGGCCCCGCGAACCTCCGCCCGTTGGGCGCGATCAGGGACTCGCGCAGCTATGTGTTCTCCGCCGCCTTCAGCCCGGACGGGCGGGTCCTCGCGGCCGCAAGTGCCGACAAGACCGTCCGGCTGTGGAATGTCGCGAACCCGGCCAGGCCCGTCCCGCTGGCGCGGCCGCTCACCGGCGCAGGCAGTTACGTCTACTCGGTGGCGTTCAGCCCGAGCGGGCGGGTGCTCGCCGCCGGCGGCGCCGACAAGACTGTCCGGCTCTGGGACATCGCCCACCTGGCGAAGCCTGTTTCGCTCGGCCGGCCGGTGAGCGGCCCGGGCGGGTATGTGTATTCGCTGGTGTTCAGCCCGGACGGGGGGACGCTCGCCGCCGGCGTCACCGATGGCACAGTCTGGCTGTGGCACACCTCGGGCGACTCCATGCCGGTCATGCGCGCGGACCTGACCGGGCCCGCCGGGCACGTGTACTCGGTCGCGTTCGCCCCGAGCGGGCGCGTGCTCGCCGCGGGTAGCGCCGACGGGACAGTACGCCTGTGGGACACCGGACCCGGGGCCGCCGCGGCCGAGGTGTGCGCGATGGCCGGGGACCCGCTCACCCGCGCCGACTGGAGCATGTACGTTCCTGGCGTGCCCTACGACCCGCCCTGCCGGGATGGGCACCCGGCGGGCTGAGCCTGCAGCTGGTAAGGGCCTGCCGCGGCAGCCGTTACGCGCGGTGCCCGCCAGGTGGGCCGGCCCCGGACCCCGCAGTCGCAAGATCGGCGCACCGCGCGGAGCCGTTAGGGATAATTACGGGTAACAGCCTGAGCCGGTCAGCGCGCCGGGATCTGCTCCCGCATCCCCCACGGGGAGCCGTACTCCTCGAGCAGGTTGAGGAACGGCACCGCGTCAAACGATTCTGGACCCCGCACCCCGGCCCCGGACCAGACCCCGAGCGCGAGCAGTTCAAGTGCGGCAACCGGATTCACCGCGGTCTGCCATACCACGGCTTGTGAGCCGTACTCGCGCATGGACCACTCGTTGTCCACGACGTGGTACAGGTAGGTGGAACGCGGTTGCCGATCCTGGCCGGTCCCGGTAACCCAGAGCCCGGCACACGTCTTGCCGCGCATCCGGTCACCCAGCGTCGCGGGATCTGGCAGGCAAGCTGCGACCACGTCGCGCGGGCTCACCTGCGCGTCCCCGACGCTGACTTTCGCCGTGCGGTCAAGGCCGAGCTTGTGCAGTGTCTTGAGCACGTCGATGAACTCGCGGCCGAGACCGTACTTGAACGTCACCCGCCTGGCATCGATCCAGCGCGGCATCAGCAGCACCTCTTCGTGCTCTACGTTCACGCACTCGACCGGCCCGATTCCGGCTGGGAAGTCGAAGGTCTCCGGCTCGGAGAACGGCTCGGTGGTATACCAGCCCCGGTCCTTGCTCCAGATCACGGGCGGGTTGAGGCATTCCTCGATCGTGGTCCAGATCGAGAACGACGGCGCGAAGTCATAGCCGTCCACCTCCAGGTTGGCGCCGTCCCTAGTGCCGAGTTCATCGATCTCAGTGAATAGGTGATCGGCCGCGTAGCGGGCGAAGACATCCGACAGGCCGGGCTCGACGCCCATGCCGACCAGGGCCAGCCGCCCCGCCTGCTCCCATTTGCCCGCAACGGCGAACTGCTCGTCGCCCAGTTTCAGCCCGCACAGCTCATACGGCCGCTCCGGATGCGGCGAGGACAGCGACATCGCCATATCGAGGTAGTCCGCACCCGCGCCGAAAGCACCGTTGAACACTGGCAGCACGAAGCGCGGGTCTACCGCGTTCAGCACGTGCGTGGCGCCGATCTCCGCGGCCAGCCGCTCGACCTCTGCGGCGGCAGAAGCGTCCACCCGCGCCGCGGTGATCCGCGGGTCGGCCAGCCGTTCCACTGCCGTCTCCGCGCGTTGCGCCGCGTAATCGGCGACAACCATGCGCTCAAAGAAATCCCGGCGAGCCGCGATCCCGGCTGCCGCGCTGCCGACGCCGCCCGCGCCGACCACCAAGATCCGCATCAGCATCCCCCCGTCCACCAACTTAGCAGCAGGCAACCGAAACCGAACATCAACAAGGATCACACGACGGCTTCGCGCTTTATCGCGTAATACTGCAAAGGATTTCGTATCTGGACGACCCCAGCGCGCGTGGCACTGGCCGGAGAGCCAGCCGGGCCGCGCCGACCGACCGGCGGCCCTTCGGGGCTGGCGGCGTGCTGGAAGTGCTCGACGAGAGCGCGGTGACGCGCTTTCAGTGGAAGATCATGTTCATCACGGGGATGGGCTTCTTCACCGACGCCTACGACCTGTTCATCATCGGCGTGGCCGTCGCGCTGCTCAAACCAGAGTGGGCACTGTCCACGAGCCAGGTCTCGCTCCTCAACTCGGCGACGCTCGCGGCTTCGGCCGTAGGAGCGCTGGTGTTCGGGCGGATCGCCGACATCCTTGGCCGCAAGCGGATGTACGGCTATGAGGTCCTGATCCTCGCTGTCGGAGCAGTCGCATCCGCCATCTCCGAACTACACGTAGGACCCCTCATCGCCTCGATCCTGCTGGCCTCCGGTATGCCGGACAACATCATCTGGCGCGTCCTGCTTGGGCTTGGCGCGATCCCCGGAATCGCCGTCGTGGACGGGTCACCGCACGCGCGGCGCTGCACGGGGCACTGCGGCATGCTGAGGTAACTGCCGCCGAGGTAACCGCGGTTTTTGCCTGGCAGATGCCCCTCCGGTCGGTGCCGGGCGCCTTCGATCGCGACGAACTCGAGAAGCGCGCGAAGCACTTCCTGCTCGAGGTGATCGGCAGCGTCGAACCCTCGCCGAAGGTGCCGCTGGCGTCGTATGTGGCAGAAGGCGATCCGGCCGAAGTACTGATCAAGGCCGCAGGCCAGGCAGACCTGCTGATCCTCGGGACCAGGGGCCGTAGCCCGTTCAACCGCCTCCTGCTCGGCTCGGTCTCGCAGGGATGCGCGGCGGGCGCCCCGTGCCCAGTGGTCATTCGTCAAGCAGACCGACGCTCCGGCACCGGCTGGAGCCCCGGCACCGGCTGGAGCCCCGGCACCGGCTGGAGCCCCGGCACCGGCTGGAGCCCCGGCACCGGGCGATCCCAGCTAAGACCACGATGCCGGCCGCCGTCGCCGCCGTGGAATTCACCCGCGCTTATCGACGCGAGTTTCATGATCGTGGTACCTCGCCCGCGCATATGACGGCTTGAGTTCAATGGGTCGTCGCAACGCTGCTGGTAGCTGTTCCATCCGTTGACTGCACAGGCTACCGGTGCCCGAGGATGTAAGGCGCCGCGCGCTGGGCGGGGGCAGGCTGGGCCTGCCCGCGCTTTACCTGCCTGAAGGCGCCGCAGGGGTCCCCGGGGTCAAGACCCGCCGCAGGCGGTCGCGTCAGCGATGCGCAGCAGTCTTGAGGCCGGGGGGGCGGCGCCGTACCCTGCGCGGCGCCTCAGGAAGTCAGCGGCGGCGAAGCCGCCTCGATCAGGCTGCGGCGTCGCCCAGTACATCGTCGAGTGCCTGGGCCGGGGTGCGCCAGCCGAGGGTTTTGCGGGGGCGGGCGTTGAGCTCGGCGGCGACCGCGTCCAGCTGCTGCCGGCCGTGCACGGACAGATCGGTGCCCTTGGGGAAATACTGGCGCAGCAGGCCGTTGGTGTTCTCGTTGCTGCCGCGCTGCCAGGGCGAGTGCGGGTCGCAGAAGTAGATGGCCAGGTCGGTGGCCATGCTGATCTGCCGGTGGGCGGCCATCTCCGTGCCCTGGTCCCAGGTCAGCGAGCGGCGCAGCTGGGCCGGCAGCGTCGCCATGGCCGCGGTCATCGCCGCCGCGACCGAAGCGGCGTCCTGGCCGCCCGGCAGGTGCAGCAGCAGCACGAACCGGGTGGTCCGCTCCACCAGGGTGCCGATCGCCGACGCCCCGTTCTTGCCGATGATCAGGTCACCTTCCCAGTGGCCGGGCACCGCCCGGTCCGCGGCCTCCGCCGGCCGTTCGCTGATCATCACCATGTCCTTGATCCGGCCCCGCCGCGCACTGGCCTGCCGCCGCGGCTTGCGCAGCGCCCGCCCGGTCCGCAGGCACACCGCCAGCTCCCTGCGCAGCGCACCGCGGCCCTGCACATAGATCGACTGGTAAATCGTCTCGTGTGACACCTGCATCCCCGGCTGGCCCGCGAACTCCCGTCTCAGCGTGACGGCGATCTGCTCCGGTGACCAGCGCCGGTCCAGCCCCGCCTGCACCCGCTCCCGCAGCCGCGGATTGGCGGCCAGCTTAGCCACCTTCGGCCGCCGCGCCCGCGCCTCCGCGCGGGCCTGCGCCGGAATCGCCCGGTACCGGCCCCGCGCATCCCGGTTCCGCCGCACCTCCCGCCCCACCGTCGCCGGATGCCGCCCCAGCCGGGCCGCGATCACCCGCAGCGGCTCACCCGCCGCCACCCCCACCGCGATCTCCTCCCGCTCACCCACCGACAGGAACCGCCCGCTCACCCGTCCAGGCCCATTCGCCGCCACCCCGCCCGCCACCCGGAACCAGTCCTCCGCAGTCCGGCCCACCCCCGCCGCCACACCCGCCTCCCGGACCGGCAACCCAGCCCGCACCCCATCCCAAAACTCCACCCGCGCCGGCCTCGGCCACAGCGCCCGCTTACCCTCCACCACAACGACCTCCACGATCAGAGAACCGTTGCAACGACCGATTGAATCCGCCCGGGTTAGGTACCGCGATCATGGTCGAGGGCGGCACCGGGTCACGACGTTGAGCAGCTCCTCGCCCGCCAGGTGCCGCGCAGCCTGATCGGCCACGAACTGCCCGGCCCGGTGGGCGAACGTGAACGTGTCACCGCCTACGTGGGGAGTGACGAGCACGTTCGGCAGCGACCATTCAGGCCGCAGCGCGGGCAGCGGCTCAGGATCGGTGACGTCGAGCGCGGCACGGAGGCGGCCGCTCGCCAGTTCCCTGGTGAGCGCCACCGCGTCGATGACAGGCCCGCGGGCCACATTGATCACGAGCGCGCCAGCGGGCAGGGCAGCCAGAACCTGCGCATCGACCAGTCCGCGGGTGCCGTCCGCGAGCGCGACGCAGACCACGATTATGTCAGCGGTAGCCGCGAGGGCGGCCAGCTGCGAGAACGGGGCAACCCCATCGCGCGGGCTGCGGGACACCCGGATCACGGTCGCGCCGAACGGGTTCAGCCGCTGCTCGATGGCGGCGCCGATCGCGCCGTAGCCCACAAGCAGGACCCGTTTGCCGTCGATGCTGTCGGTGCGGACGTGCCGCCAGCGGGCATCGGCTTGCTGCCAGACGAACTGCGGCAACTGGCGCAAGCTGGCGAGCATTAGGGTGACGGCGAGCTCTGCGGTGCTCTCCTCATGATGCAGCCCGCGACCGTTGCAGAGGGTCACGCCGGGTGGCACAGCGCCGAGCACGTCATCCACGCCACTGCTCAGGCTCTGCAGCACACGCAGCCGCGGCAGCCGGCCGATGAGCGCGACGCTCGCGCCATCGCCCATATAGGGCAGGCAGTAGAAGGTGACATCGGCGAGGCGGGCGTCGTCCACCTCGCCGTACCTGACGATCCGCGCGTCAGGCAGGGTGCGCTCGACGTGGTCGGCCACTCCATCGGTAGCAGGCAGCAGAAGCGTCATCGATTCGTCATGCCCATCTGCGGTCGGTT
This sequence comes from uncultured Actinomycetota bacterium, assembly GCA_963826515.1. Lineage (GTDB taxonomy): Bacteria > Actinomycetota > Actinomycetes > Streptosporangiales > Streptosporangiaceae > DATFVJ01. The sequence goes on along the minus strand of CAWGXI010000012.1, from coordinate 300,032 downwards.
CGACTCGCGGCCTTGGGTGACAGACTTCACCCGCGCGTAGACGCACAGCGGGTGCGACCGCGCTACGGCGTCCCGTGGATCTTGGTGGATGCGGGCGGTGCTCCAGGCGCGACCCGGCGAGGCCCTGCTTGTTCCCGAGGAGCCGATAGTGGAACTAGCGGCGATGCCAAAGATCCACGGGACTACGCCCTAGCCCGATACCTCAGGAGTTCCAGTCTCGCAATGCGGGATGCTGACGGAACCCTACCTCGGGGAACTTGGTTGTGACCTGCTCCTGAGCACGCTGGGTAGCGAGCGCGACAAGCCAGCGGACGTGCCCGGGGCTCAGTTCGCCGCTGCGCACGTCCGCTGCCACCTCTTGCACCGCGTCCGTCACCAGCGCGATGATCACCCGCCGTACGCCGACGCCGTGGGCGACAGCCACCTCGGCGACGGTCCTGCCGCCGCTGAGTGCGGCAATCAGGTCTGCCTCCGCGATGCCGATGGCGGCAGCGGTGATCGACAATTCGCTCACCAGGTCATCCGGGTGCCAATCGAACGAACTGGCCGGTGGCGCGGGATCAGCGGTGATCATCGGCATGTCGGCGGCTCCTTCCGCTAACCGAACACTGCCGAGTCTTGGCCGGAAACCTCCGGCCCGGCTGCGGACGTGCCATGAGGCGCCTCTTAATTGCCTGCTAATTGCCTGTGGCTAATTGCCTGCGGCGCGCCCGCGCGCGGGCACCCCCGGCAACGGCCGGCCGCGGCCACAGCGGTGCGGCAAGAACGCGTCGCACGGCAGCGGGCTTATCTGTTACGCCGTGCTGCGAATCTGTTACGACGTGCGGCGAGGTGCCGGCGGTTGTGCTGCGTCCCAGGGCGCAGCAGGCAAGGTCTGTGCGGCCAATCGCACGTCCACGCGCTGTACCGTTGCGTGAAAGGAGGCACCCGTGTCAAGCGCCCCAGGCCCGCCAGTCGGTGAACGTATCCGAGAGGAGCGGATGAAACGCGGGATAAGCCTGCGCAGCGTCGCCCGTCACGTAGGGGTATCGGCGAGCCTCATCTCCCAGATCGAGACCGGTAAATGCCAGCCGTCTGTCAGCACCCTGTACGCGATCACAACCAGCCTGGGCGTCTCGATTCAGGATGCGTTCGAGCGTGCGGACGAGCCGCCGCCCCGGTTTGCCGCCGCCGCGGTCTGCAGTCCCGCGGCGGCACCCTCGGCCTGCGCGCTGTCGCCGTCAGCGCCGTCACCGGCCGCGGCCCCTTATCCGGTGCGGGCCCCCGCCGGGTCGCTGGCGCCCGCCAGGTCGCTGGCCCCTGCCGAATCGCTGGCGCCTGCCAGGCCGCTGCCCGCCGCAGAGGCGCTCGCCGCACTCGCGGCCGCCCGCCGCCCCGGCGTGGTGACAGGTGCAGGCGAACGCGAGGTGCTCCGGCTGGATTCGGGCGTGACCTGGGAACGGCTCGGCCACGTACCAGGTGTCCACGTCGATTTCCTGCTCGTCACTTACCCCCCGGGCGGAACGTCATCGGGCGCAGGCCAGTTGATGCGGCACGCCGGTGCGGAGTACGCCTACTTGATGGAAGGTGAGCTTGTCTTGACTCTCGGCGATGAGGAGCAGCGCCTCACAGCTGGCCAGTCGGTCAGCTTCGCGTCCTCAACGCCGCACCGCTACCGCAATGATGCCCCCAGTCCAGCGGTCGGCGTCTGGTTCGTGTCCGCCTAGCCAGCCGAGTAACCACTGGCTGTTCAGTATTCGCTGTTCAGTATTCGCTGTTCAGTATTCGCTGTTCAGTATTCGCTGTTCAGTATTCGCTGTTCAGTATTCGCTGTTCAGTATTCGTTGACAGTCCCGGTCGGCTGTTCTTGACTGGTGGCCAGCTACCGGAGCCGAAGGGGGTAGGTATCAATGCCTATCGGTACCTACGGCCCGAACGCGGTTGACTGGGAAGAACGAGTCGATCTTGCCCGGCTGCGGGACGAACGGCTCGCCCGGCTAAAGGCCGCACTCGAGCGGTCCGAGCTCGGCGCGGTGCTCAGCTTCGATTTTGGCAACATCCGCTACCTGACGGCGACCCACATCGGCACCTGGGCAATGGACAAGCTGATCAGGTTCGCGCTGCTTGTCCGTGGCGGTGAACCGATCATCTGGGACTTCGGCTCGGCCGCAAGGCACCACCAGCTCCACGATCCATGGCTCGACCGCGGGGACGGCGTCCGGCGCCCGCGCCGGCATCTCGACACTGCGCGGCGCGTTCCATCCCGGGGCCGGAATCGCGGCCGGGGTCGCCCGCAAGGTCGCCGCCGAACTACGCGAACGTGGCGTTGCAGACGCACCGCTCGGCGTCGACGTGATCGAGATGCCGGTGCTCGCGGCACTGCACGCCGAAGGCATCGACACCGTCGACGGCCAGCAGTTGTTCCTCGAGGCGCGGCGCACCAAGACACGCGACGAGATAGCGCTGCTTGCCCAGGCGTGCGCGATGGTCGATGCCGCCTACGAGGAGCTATACGGATTCCTGCGGCCGGCGTACGCGAGAACGAATGCGTGGGCGTGGTGAGCAAGGTCCTCTACGACCTCGGCAGTGAGTTCGTCGAAGGCGTCAACGCGATCTCCGGTGAGCGCTGCTCGCCGCACCCGCACGTCTACAGCGACCGCATCATCCGCCCTGGCGACCCGGCATTCTTCGACATCCTGCACAGTCACCTGGGCTATCGGACCTGCTATTACCGCACGTTCGCGGTCGGCAGCGCGTCGCGGTCACACCGAGATGCCTACGTACGCTGCCGTGAGTACATGGATGAGGCCATCGCTCTGGTCAAGCCGGGCGCGACGACCGCAGACATCGTGTCGGTGTGGCCGCGCGCTGAGGAGTTCGGCTTCCCCGATGAGACCGCCGCGTTCGCGCTCCAGTACGGCCACGGCGTGGGCCTGTCGATCTGGGAGAAGCCAATCTTCAGCAGGCTCGTGTCGCTCGATCATCCGGAGATCCTCGAAGAGGGCATGGTGTTCGCCCTCGAAACCTACTGGCCGGCCTCGGACGGCTGGTCAGCGGCGCGCATCGAGGAGGAGGTCGTCGTGACAAACGACGGCTGCGAGATCATCACCAAGTTCCCAGCCGAGGAACTGCTTGTCGCCGGGCGCAAGTACTGGACCGCGGGAGGCGCGCTTGACACACTCCGCGACGCCCAATCCCACCGCAACACCCGTCCGCACGCCGGCGCCCACGACGGTACGGCCCGATGACCGCGCCCGCGACCAGCGCGGGCCCCGTTATTCGGCGGGACCGAACTGCTGGCCCGCTACGAGCGTGCGAGCCCTAGTCCGATGCGCTGAGAAGGTCCGCAAGCTGACTGGCGTTGACCTGGGCGTAGTCCCGGTAGCAGTTATTCATCAGGACATGGGTGACTTCCGTCTCGCTGGCCAGCCCGCGCAGCTTCGGTGCCCACTCGCGCAGTTCGGCTGCCGAGTATTTGTAGCCGAACCGTTCATGAATATCCTTGCTCGTCCACTTGGCGGAATGGCCGTGGAACCGCACCACCGCGAGCGGCGCCGTCGCCGCGACCACCGGGGGTATGGAACTCGGATGGCCCTGCGGCATGTCCACGCTGACGTAGGGCAGCGCATATTTGCTCAGGAAGTCCAGGGTCTCGTCGCGGTTCTGCTCGCTCATCCAGGTGTGGTTGCGAAATTCGACGCAGACCCGCATCGGATCGCACCGCGCCTTGCATTCCAGCAGATACTCCTTCCTTGCCCGGCCGATGACGAACCACTGCGGAAACTGAAACAAGATCGCACCAAGCTTGCCTGCCTCGTGCAGCGGCCAGAGCGAGTCGAGGAAACGCTGCCAGACCTGATCCACGACCGCTGGCGGGACGTCGCGCAGGTAGAGGTTCTTCTGCGGGTTGCCAAGCTCCTCGCGCAGGTCCTTGTAGAGCGCCCCCGGCCGCGTGGGATGCTGCGTGAGCAGGGAGAACGCCTTGATATTGAAGGTGAACTCCGCCGGGGTACGGTCCCGCCACAGCTCCACGGTGCGCTGCGCCGGCGGCGCGTAATACGTGGCGTCCACCTCTACGAGGTGGAACTTGCCTGCGTAATAGGTCAGCCGCTGCTCCGGAGTGCTCGCGCTCTTCGGGTACCACCCGGATGCGAGCAACGTCTTGTCTGTCCACGACGCGGTGCCCACCAAGATCTTGCCCACGGTCGCGTTCCTTCCCACGGGCTCGCAGGATTCACCTGCCCGCCGGCGCTGCCGCGCCCGTTTCCACTGTCACGGCCGGATCAAGATACCCGGGGCGATCCTCCTGCCGCCGGCGTCGTGGCCCGCGCCCCTGTGCCGTGGTAGCTCATAGTGGAGACTTGCAGCACAGTGGAGGCAGCACAGTTGAGATAACCAGCGTGCGCCGGCGCCGACGATGCCCGAGGAGAGACATGCAACTGCCCGAAGAAGCATTCGCCGGATTCCCTAAGTTGCTTGGCATCGAATTCACCGAGCTTGGGGCCGACCGCACCGTGCTGAGCTGTGAGATCACCCCGGAATTGCTGCAGCCGTACGGAATCTTGCACGGCGGCGTGCACTGCTCGCTGATCGAAACCGCGGCCAGTGTCGGGGCCGCGCTGTGGCTGGAAGACCGCGGCCACGTGGTCGGCGTCGCCAACTACACCAACTTCCTTCGCGCGGCAAGGTCCGGCCGCCTCACCGCCGTCGCCACCCCGATTCATCGCGGCCGGACACAGCAGCTATGGCAAGTCGTAATTACCGACGAGGCCGGGCGCGACCTCGCGCGTGGCGATGTGCGGCTGGCGAACATCGCCTCCCCCAGTGTCCTCGGCCATGCTAGCGGGACCGCGCAACCATGACCACGCGGGTGATCGATGCCCATGTGCATGTCGCCGCGCTGCCCGGCCTGAAACTGCCGAAACCGGTTTGGCAGGCCGATTTCCCCGGCGGCGATCTGCCCGGCCTCTATGACGCCGACGGCCGTCCGCGGCCCGATGTGTTCGCCCGCCACCTCGACGCCGAGGGGGTCGACTGCGTCCTGCTTTTCAGCGAGTACAGCCCGCGGGTCACCGGCATGCAAGTGATCGAGGACGCCCTCCCCTTCGCCACGTATGACGAGAACCGGTTCAGGCTCGTCGCGAATATCAACCCGCACATCCACCACCCACTGCTTGCCGAACTGCGCCGCCAGCTCGACCTCGGTGCGATCGCGCTCAAGCTGCATCCGGTGCACGCAGGATTCGCGATGGATTCGGCCGAGCTTTACCCCGTCTACGCGCATTGCGAGGCCGAGAACGTGCCGGTGATCGTGCACGCGGGAACGAGCACCTTCCCCGGCGCGCGTAACAGGTACGCCAGCCTCGACCACCTCGTCGACGTCGTCCACGAATTCCCTGGCTGCACGTTCGTGCTCGCGCACGGCGGGCGCGGCTGGTCCTTCGACACCGCGGCGTTCCTCGCGCTGAGTTATGACAACGTGTGGATCGACATCGCGGGATTGCCGCCACGAAGGCTGCCCGGCTACTACGCTCGGCACAGCATGTCCCGGCTGGCACGGCGGTTCATCTTCGGCAGCGACTGGCCGGGAGTACCTGGGATCGCACGGAACATCGCCGCGGTCAGGGACCTCGGGCTGCCCGCCGACGTGACCTCGGCCGTCCTTAGCGGCAACGCGGAGCGGGTTTTCAAGCTATGACGGTGCCACCGCCGGCCGCCTCGATCCCGCGGCGGGACTCGCGGGCGGCCCGCCGGTAGATGCCCTGCGCCAGGAGCGAAGGCTCGGGCCGCGCGGCACCCGCCCCGGCGACTTCGTCATCCTCGGCGGACACGCCGCACGGTCACGGCCAAACCTGCCGCGGTTTGGACTACTGCCAGGTAGGTGGTATTCGTGCCGTCCGGATACGCCCGGGCCTATTGGCTTGTATGCTTCGGACCTGCGACGGCGCAGCGGGGCGCGGTGCCCCGTCCGCGCCCGGTCCACTCTCCCGGCGGTGCCCCCGTCCGCCCGGTGATGTGCCCGTTGCGTCGTCGCCCTTCCCGCGGGGTTCACCGACGACATCGAAACCGTGCCTCGCCGAAATGCACCGGCGTCAGCGGGCGAAAAAGTGCAACCCCAGCCACGCCCAGGCGACCAGCACGCCCACTCGCCCTGTCCGCGTTCGCATCACCCGGGTGAACACGTCACCGAGCGAGGGGATCCTGGCCCGCGTCCGGGTCGCGAGCAGCTGGATGACGACGCCCGCGGCGAGGACGAGCAGGTATCCGAGAACGGTGAGATCGTGGCTGCTCATCGCTCCACCAGGAACCAGCCGATCGCTAGCCACACCGCGAGCGCGACGGACCTGCCGGCATGTGAGGCAAGCAACGGGTCGGTCAGCGCGCTGATCGTCGGGTGCGCGTAGGACGTCGTGCTGAGGTCGGGCTGCTGAAAGAGGGAAGAAAGCTCCCACAGGCCAGCCGCGACAAGCAGCACGCCCCACAGCGCCGCGCCAGGCAACGGAAGGGGGCCGGGATCGGGTCGGCGCCGCAGCGGCCCTCGCCAGCCCGCGGCCACGACAGCCGCGCCGAGCGCGATCACCCCGGCCGTCGCCTGCCAGGAGTAACGAATGAACGACCCCACCAGGGCGGCGTAGACCACGCCGAGGGCCAGCCCGGCTAGGACGAGCGCTGGCGGGCGGCCGCCCGTCCGGAGCCGCTCAAGCATGGACTGATCCCGGGGCTGCGAAGACTGCCGCATGGCCGCCGGTGCTGTCGTTTCTGCCGAGGCATTGTCCGCAGGCTGGGCGATGGCGCCAGACCCGGCCGCGGCGCGGCCCTGGTAACGCGCCGCCGCGTCCCAAGCCAGACCGGTCGCGACGATCAGCAGCAACAAGCCGTCCAAGGGCTTGCCTGAGATCGCCGTGAAAATGGCGATCAGGAACAAGATCACAACAATGGGCTCGCGGACACCGGCCAGCGCGACTGCGAGCCGGTCACCGGGCTCGGCGCGATCGGCGGATGGCACCGCCGCGCACGCGACGGCTCGCTCGTCGGGGCTGTCGTGCTCGCCGGCGTCCTGGCTAGCCGCCCGTCGCTGCTGCCCGGATCCGATTTGCTTGCCGCGGCGCAAGAATCCCATCAGCGACCCGCACCAGCGGCGCGGCGCGCGATCCAGGCCACGGTCCATCGCACGCTCATCCGCCGCGCTGCCCTCGCCTTCCTGCGCACGCGCCGGCCCGTTTACCCGCTATGGGTGCGGAACCAGGCGGCGCTGGTGGTCTGTAAGCAGAGCCCTCTTTGGCTCTGTGATCCGCGACAACGTCCAGGCGGGCACCTCGCGGCGTTGTCGTCGTAGCGCGTAGGAACCACGAAGCGTTCCTCGAGAACAAGCAGCGCCTTGCGATGCACGCACCTGCACGCCGTTCGCTCAAAGGACCCCCTTACAGACCACTAGTCACGTGCCCAAGCTAGCGTCACCGGGTGGGGGGCAACACCCAGGCCCCCACGACGGGGGGAAGGCACAGGCTTTCGCCGGGCCTTCGGTAATCGGGCATGATGGACCGCGGAATCCGGAGGCTGACATGACGTTCTCGCTGCCAATCGATCCTGCGGCCAGCGCCTTGCTCGGGCGGAGCCCCCTAGCGCTGCTCATGGGGATGCTGCTCGATCAGCAGGTCCCCATGGAACGCGCGTTCAGCGCGCCGCACGATCTGGCGCAGCGGGTCGGGCACGAGCCGACCGCCGAGGAACTCGCAGGCTATGACCCTGAGGCGCTTATAGCCGTGTTCAGCGAGCGGCCGGCCCTGCACCGCTACCCTCGCGCCATGGCCGCACGGGTTCAGGAACTGGCCCGGATCATCGTGACGGACTACGACGGCGATGCCGCGCGGATCTGGACGGACGCGGCGAGCGGCCAGGACCTGCTGCGGCGTATGTCCGGGCTGCCCGGATTCGGGCCGCAGAAGGCGCGGATCTTCGTGGCGCTGCTCGGCAAGCAATTCGGCGTACGGCCGGATGGCTGGCGCGCCGCTGCGGGACCCTTCGGCGAGGAAGGCATCTTCCAGTCGGTCGCTGATATCGATGATGAGGAATCGCTTGGCAAGGTGCGGGCCTACAAACAGGAGATGAAGGCCGCGGCGAAGGCAGCCGGCACGACGCGGGCCAGCAGGTAACCGAGGGACGCGCGCTACCGTCGGCCCCTCGGGAACGAGCAGGGCCTCGCCGCTCGCCGCCTGGATCACCGCCCGCATCAACGAGATCCACTCGACGCTAGGCTCCGGCCCGCAACTGGACGCAGACCTGCAGGGATCCGGCCTGGACGCAGAGGCCGCCGTTGCCGCCGCTTCCGCCGTAGCTGCTGCCGCTAGTGTCGCCGGTGCCGCTACTGCTGCCGCTGTAGCCCCTGGTGCCGCTTGTGCCGCTACTGCTGCCGCTGCCGACGCTGCCGACGCTGCCGCCGCTGTAGCCCCTAGTGCCGCTGATGCCGCTGGTGCTGCTGGTTCCGCTGGTGCCGCTGGTGCTGCTGGTGCCGCTGCCGACGTCGCTGCTGCCGTCGCTGCCGCCACTGAGATCCTCACCGCCGCTCGACGGCGTTGGCGTCGGCTCCACCGTCGGCGCGGGCGGCGCGGTAGGCCCGGCGCTCGGTCGGGCAGGCGCAGCGGATCTCGGTGCGGAGGGCACAGGAACCGCAACCCGCGTTGCCGGCGAGCGCTGCTGTCCACGGTCAGCCTGACCTGTCACCGAACCAGCGCTGCCGCCTGCGGCTATTGCGGCGCTGGGAGGGGGCGATGGCCGCCGCGGCCGTGGCGAGGGCACCGGCGCCGCGGAAGTCGTCGCGTTTACCGCGCCGGGCCCGAGCGCCTGCGGGTGGCGGGCCAGATGAATGGTCACCGACGCCACGAAGGTGTACAGGAGGACGGCGGTGACGAGAATCGCGGCCGGAACGGCGAGGGCGACCGGATGCACCCGCGCAGCGGCCAAAGCCGATCTCGAGGTGATCTTGATTCGGTCGGCGCCGATCGCGAGCGCGAACGGGATAGCGGGCAGTGGCACGCTGCGTCCAACGCGTGCCGCCTGCCGCGCCTTAGTCAGGGCGGCGCGGCGCTGTGCACGGGTCAGCGCTGGCGCCAAATAGATGCTTGTCTTGGCGCCTTCCGCCCGGACCTCGACATGTAAGCCTTCGGGCAGGTCCGTGTAACGGACTTTGATCACGGTCCAGCTCGCCCTCCCGGCCAGAACCCGAGCACCCAAATCCCCTGCACGGGAAATCCAGATCGACGGCGAGCGTATCACGGTGGTGACCAAAAATTGGCGAAGAATAACCCGCTCCCGCCGAAACTCGCTGGGCCTCACCTTAGGCATACGACGTGACCAGCGATGATGGCCGGATTGACGCGCCGCCCAGCTGGGTGAGCGTACCGCGCCAATGACCGGTCGTGCCGGAAAATAGTTGCCACTGGTACGGGAACAAGTCCGGCGGCCCAGCTGCGTGAACGCCGTGCGCGCCTGGACAGTAGGAACAGGCGCTGCGGCGGTTCATGATCGCAGTAGGTTTATTGCTAATAGCATTAGCAATAAAGCGCCATGACCATGAACACGGTGACTCGGCGAACTGGTTTAGCCTTACCGAGCAAGCGAATGGCCGACGGGGCGCGATTCCCGGCCGCGGAAGGTGCGGCGGTACGCGTCAGGAGTGATGTCGCGGCGGGAGTGGAAGTGGTGCCGCAGCACCGCGGCGCTGCCGAAGCCGGTCCGCGCGGCGACCGTGTCCACGCCCTCGTCGGTGTGCTCGAGCAATTGCTGTGCGAGCAGTACGCGCTGGCCGGTGACCCACTTCTTCGGAGTGGTCCCGGTTTCCTGCCTGAACCGCCTCGCGAAGGTGCGGGACGACATGTGCGCACGGGCAGCAAGCTCGTCCACCCTCATTGGCCGATCGAGATTGCGCTCCATCCAGCCGAGGATGCCGGCCAGGGTATCGGCGGGCACATCCGGTAGCGGGCGTTCCAGGTACTGTGCCTGACCACCGTCGCGGCGCGGCGGCACCACCATGCGACGCGCGATCCCGTTGGCCACGTTCGCGCCCTGCTCCTTGCGGATCAGGTAAAGGCAGGCGTCGATGCCAGCCGCGGTGCCTGCGCTTGTGATCACCGGATCGGCGTCCACGTAAAGAACCGCTGGGTCAACGGTCGCCGCCGGAAACCGGCGGGCGAGTACGTCCGCGTACCGCCAGTGCGTCGTGCAGCGGCGCCCATCGAGCAAGCCAGCCGCCCCGAGCACGAACGCGCCGCTGCAAACGCTCAGCACGCGCCCGCCGCGCCGCACCGTGCGCTGTAGCGCGGTAAGCAACGCGGGCGGCACTTCGTGCCGGGGTCCGCGGCCAGCGTGTTCGTCGGCGGGGACGACCACGACGAGGTCAGCCTGGTCGAGCCGGTCCAGGCCGGCCGCGCCATCAATCGTGAACCCGGCGTCGCCGCGCAGCGGTCCTGGCTCACCAGCAACCATCGCGAACTCGTACGGCGGCAGTCCGTCGTCACTGCGGTCAACGCCGAACACCTCGTAGGTGAGGGACAGTTCGAAGGGCGAGAAGCCGTCGAGCACGACGGCGGCCACGTTCCTGAGCATGCAGGCAGACTACCCCACATTTGGCAGGAACTCACGCATATATGTCGTTACTGCCACCGTCGCCGCGGCTGCAGCCGGGCGAGGCTGGTAATCATGAAGAAGACAAGCATCCAGCAACAGGGCCTGACGCGGCGGCTGGGCTCCTTCGCGCTCCGGCTGAGGCACCTCGCGCTCCCGCTGAGGCACTTCGCGCTCCGGCTGAGGCACTTCGCGCTCCGGCTGAGGCACTTCGCGCTCTGGCTGAGGCGCTTCGCGCTCCGGCTGAGGCACTTCGCGCTCTGGCTGATCGAGCAGATTGTCACGATCGTCCGCGAGTGCAACGAGGCCCAGCGGCTCGCAACGGCTCTGCGGCTCTCGCCCGACATGTACCGCGCCGATGCCGGCCGCGCCCCGGACAACTACGCCGAATTCCTGTTCCGGTCCCCGATGGCGCTGCGCCGCGAGCCGCGCGCCGGCAGCACGCAACCCCGGACGAACCCGACTCGCTCGTTGTAGATCGCCTCGCTCGTTGTAGATCGCTGAGCGCAGCCGCTAACGTGGCGTGGCGCGTCTGCCGTGGAGTGAATCAATCCAGGGCTTACGTTGTTTACGTGCACGGAGCCGCGTGACATCAGGTTTGCGCGAGATCTACGGAAGGCTGTGGTCGCGTTGCCGGGTCAAGAAGATCTGTATACGCTCGACGCCGACCTGTCGGAGCTTGCGAATCCGGTCATGCTGTACAGCCTCGAAGGGTTCATCGACGCCGGCGCCCCTGGGGCGCTTGTGACCGAGCACCTGCTCAGCGCCCTAGAGCACCGGATCGTGGCAACCTTTGACGTGGACCGGCTGATCGACTACAGGTCGCGCAGGCCCGTGATGACCTTTGTCAGAGATCACTGGGAGAGTTACGACCCGCCCGAGCTTGTCCTGCACCTCGTGCACGACCAGAACCGCACCCCGTTCCTGCTGCTCACAGGGCCCGAACCCGACCACGAGTGGGAGCGTTTCCTTGCAGCCGTGCTCGGCCTGGTGGAGCGGCTGGATGTGCGGATCGCGGTCGGGTTTCACGGCATTCCGATGGCTGTTCCCCATACCCGGCCGCTTGGCCTTACGGCGCACGCGACCCGGCCGGAACTCGTCTCCGGTTACAAGCCGTTCCTCAACCGGGTGCAGGTGCCAGGCAGCGCAGCAGCACTGCTGGAACTGAGGCTCGGCGAATCCGGCCACGACGCGATCGGTTTTGCCGTGCACGTGCCGCACTACCTAGCGCAGGCGCCGTATCCAGCGGCCGCTGTGACCGCGCTCGAGGCGGTCATCGCCACGACCGGCCTTGCGCTACCCGTCGCGCCACTGCGCGAACGGGCCGAGCTCGCGGATGCCGAGATCACCAGGCAGGTCGAGGGATCCGACGAGATCAAGTCCCTCGTGCACGCGCTCGAAGAGCAGTATGAGGCCTTTGCCGGCGCCAGCGAGCGCGACAACCTGCTGGCCGACGACTCAGGTAACCTGCCCACCGCCGAGGAACTGGCGGCCCAGTTCCAGCAGTTCCTCGCCCAGCAAGACCGGCGCGACGAGGATCCCGAGGTCTAGGCCCCCGGAACCCCGCATGCGCTGCGAGCGGCGCGCCACGCGGCAGCCGTTAAGCATGGAACGTGGCGTGCTGTACGGGCCGCGTTTGCTGTGTTACGTGTGAGGCATGACCGGCTCTTCTGGCAACGGCGACGACGTCCGCCGCGTGCTCGCGCAGGCCGAGGCCGACGGGATCTCGCTCGTCCGGTTCCTCTACGCCGACCACGGCGGGATCATCCGCGGCAAGGCAGCGTCCCTGCCGCTGCTCGCGGAACGCCTGCACACCGGGATCGGGCATACCGTCGCCATGATGGCAATGTCGATGCTCGACACGCTGCAGCCGGTCGAGGGAATGGGCCCGGTAGGCGAGGTGCGCATCGTAGGTGATCCCACCACATTCGTGACACTCCCATACGCGCCAGGCGCGGGCGCGATGAACGCCGACCTGGTCCGGCTTGACGGCGAGCCGTGGGAGGCGTGCGCGCGCACCTTCCTCAAGCAGGCCGTCGCCGAGCTTGCCGCCGAGGGGTTCGCAATGTCCGCGGCTTTCGAGCCCGAGTTCACGCTCGGCCGCCGCGAGGCTGACCCCGCGGGCGGGCCCGACCGGCTGGTTCCGATCGACGACAGCCTGTGCTATTCGGCTACCGGATTCCATCTTGCGCATGATTATGCGATCGAGCTTGTCCGGGCGCTTGCCGCGCAGGGCCTGCAGGTCGAGCACTACTATCCGGAACTCGGCCATGGCCAGCAGGAGATGTCGATCAGGCACGCTCCTGCGGTGCGCGCAGCCGACAATCAGGTGATCTACCGCGAGACCGTCCGTGGGGTGGCGCTACGCCAAGGGATGTGGGCGAGCCTGGCGCCCAAGCCCATCCCCGACCAGGCAGGTAACGGCGCCCACCTGCACGCCTCGCTCTGGGATCTGGACGGTTCAGCCGGCTCGCGCCCGGGCCAGCCAGGTAGCCGCAATCTGTTCCACGCCGCCGCCGACCAGTACGGACTGTCGGACACGGCCTACCACTTCATCGGCGGCCTCCTCGCCCACCTGCCCGCCCTCACGGCAGTGACCTGCGGCAGCGTGAACAGCTACCGCCGGCTCGCGCCGCAGACCTGGGCGAGCGCGTACACCGTCTACGGCATGGACAACAGGGAAGCGGCGATCCGGATCTGCTCGCCGATGCGCGGCAACCCGGCGGGTTCGGCGAATATAGAGCTCAAGCCCGCCGACTCGAGCGCCAATCCTTACCTGGCGCTCGGCGCTTACGTGCACGCCGGGCTGGACGGGATCCGCAGCAAGCTCGACCCGGGCGAGGCAGTCAACACTGACCCAGCGGCGATGACCGAAGCCGAACGGCTGCGCGTTGGGGCGCACCGCTTGCCAGAGTCGCTCAACGCGGCCCTGAACGCTCTCGAGGCGGACGAACTGCTGATGGAGGCCCTCGGCCCACTGCGCAGGCGCGCCTACCTCGCGGTCAAGCGGGCCGAGGCAGCCGCATTCGCTGATCAGAGCGTCGGCTACGAGTGCTTCCACCACTTCACCAAGTTCTGACCGCATGGGCAGTGGTCGGGCCATGTTGCCCGGGCGTCGATTTCCGGGCCGAGCCGGTCGAGGAAGGATTCAACGACTGCCTTCTCGTATTCTGGACCCAGCTCACGATGAATCTCCGCGGCTGCCCGGATCTCGTCCGGCGATAACGGTGAGCCAGTCACGCCCAAGAACTACCGCATACGCTATGCCGAAGCCAATCGCGGCCGCCATGCCGGAGCCAGCGGCGGCATGGCTGCGGCGGCATGGCTGCGGCGCGGCCTGCCAGAGACGCTCACCGCACGGATAAGGCATGCTGATCAGGTGACCGAGCAGCTTCCGTATCCTGAGACGCCACCTCCGGCGTTCCTCTTCGATCTTGACGGCACGCTGATCGACAGCGTTTACCAGCACGTGCTTGCGTGGCGTGCCGCGCTGGCCGCGCTCGGCATCGACCTGTCGGTATGGCGCATCCACCGGCGGATCGGCATGAGCGGCGGCCTTTTCGTGACCGCGCTGCTGCGTGAAACCGGGTGCTCGCTGTCCAGGGCGGAGATCGGCCAGTTGCAGCGGTCGCACGCCAGCGAGTACGACAAGCGCCGCGATTCTGTACATCCGCTGCCAGGCGCACTGGACCTGCTTCGGGCGCTCACCGACCAGCACGTTCCCTGGGCGATCGCGACGAGCGGTTACGCGGCGACCGCCCGGTCCGCGCTTGGCATGCTCGGGCTGCCGGCGGACACGCCGATGGTGACCCGCGACATGGTGCGCCACGCCAAGCCCGATCCCGATCTGTTCCTCGCTGCCGCGACCATGCTCGGCGTGGATCCCGTGGATACGATGGTCGTCGGGGACAGCGTGTGGGATCTGCTCGCGGCAAGGCGCGCCGGCGCGCTTGGCATCGGGCTCATGTCAGGCGGTTACGGGCGGGACGAGCTCGAACGGGCCGGCGCGTTCCGCGTCTATGCCGATCCGGCAGATCTGCTCAGCCGGCTGGACGAACTCGGCGTCCGGCAGCCGCTGTCCTAGGAAGCTAGGTCCGGCGAAGCCGGGAAGATCGGGTGTGTTTCGTGGATCTTGGTGGTTGCGGGCGGCCGGTGCGCCCGATTTGCCCGTTCATCGCAGACTGGATCGCCCGCCACCCCGCGTACAAGCACCTCGTGGAGGCGGACGCGTCAGGTGCGTCAGGTGCGTCAGGCGGCGACGACCAGGCCTGACTCGGGCGGACGCCACGCCGACCAGGTGACTCACCACTCAAGCAGCACTGTGACCAGAAGCTGCCAGTCCGCTGCCACCGACGCGCCACACTGATCTCCACACCAGCGCCGGCCCAGCGCCCGCCGAGCCGGCCAAAGATCCACGGGATGCGCCCTCGGGCCCGGCCCGGCGCTATCCGGTGGTGTAGCGCCGGAAACCGACCGCGTACTCGCAGCCGGCGCCAAGGCCGACGAATCCTGCCATGTTCCGAAGGAACTCGTCCGGGTCGAACTCTCTGCCCAGGCCCTCGATGTAGACGGCGTGCTCGCGCAGCGAGGCGATGCCCGCCTCGAGGGTGGCGGTGACGTCCACGAAGTGCGTCGGGTCGCCGCTGGCCGCCACGTAGGCGTGCTTGATGCCAGGCCACGCAGGTCCAGCGTCGGGAAAGAGCCACGGATTGGCCGCATCGCGGCACGCGTCGAGTACCGCAACGCCGACCGCACGGTGGTCGGCGTGGTTGACCATTCCGCTTTCGCCCCAGGTGAGGTCGAAGTTCATGGTGATGACCACGTCCGGCCGCAGGCGGCGGAATTCGGCCGCGAGGTCCCGGCGCAGCGGCGTGCCGTACTCCACCAGACCGTCGGCATGATCTAGAAAAACGACCTCGCGCACGCCGACGACGGCAGCGCTGCGGCGCTCTTCCTCCGCACGGATCGGGCGCACCCGGTCCGGGTGCATCCCGGCGATGCCTGCCTCACCCCGGGTGGCCATCACGTATGACACCTCGCGTCCCTGGGCCGTCCAGCGGGCAACGGCAGCGGCGGCTCCATACTCGAGGTCATCCGGATGGGCGACCGCGGCCACAGCCCGGTCCCATTCCTCCGGCATTGGCTCCATTTGCATCTCCTCAGCTGCGCCTTGGCTCGGTGCGCCACGCCGCTTCACCCGATCTGGGCGATGTACAGCCGGCTTGGTGTGCACATGGTAGGGCCGTGACAGAACGCTACGACATCGTCATCATCGGCAGCGGCGCGGGCGGCGGGACGCTGGCCCACACGCTTGCACCTTCTGGAAAGAAGATCGCCCTGCTGGAGCGGGGCGGCTTCCTGCCGCGCGAGACGCAGAACTGGGACCCGAAGGACGTCTTCGACGACGGCCGCTACATCTCGCCCGATACCTGGTACGACCGCGACGGCAAGCAGTTCCAGCCGCAGGTGCACTATTTCGTCGGTGGGGCGACCAAGCTCTACGGGGCTGCCCTTTACCGGCTGCGGCCGGCGGACTTCGGCGAACTGAAACACGTCGACGGCACGTCACCTGCGTGGCCGCTCGGCTATGCCGACTTCGAGCCCTGGTACACCAGGGCGGAGTGGCTCTACCAGGTGCACGGCGCACACGGCGAAGACCCCACGGAGGGCGAGTGGAGTAAGCAGTATCCATGGCCGGCGGTGTCGCACGAGCCCAGGATCCAGCAACTCTTCGACGACCTGCGCGCGGGCGGCTATCACCCGTTCCACGCTC
The DNA here is from genome assembly GCA_963826515.1 of uncultured Actinomycetota bacterium. Lineage (GTDB taxonomy): Bacteria > Actinomycetota > Actinomycetes > Streptosporangiales > Streptosporangiaceae > DATFVJ01. Next base: position 283,660 of record CAWGXI010000012.1, on the reverse strand, counting down.
CGTGCGGGATCTTGCTCGACGAAGCCCGCAGGCCGGCGAGCACCTGCATCCGCTGCACCTGGTGCGACGGCTACCCATGCCTGGTGCACGCGAAGTCGGACGCGGAGACCATCGCGGTCCGGCCCATTCTCGACAGGGAAAATGTCACGCTGATCACTGGCGCCGAGGTCGTCAAGCTGGAAACCGATCCCTCTGGCCACACGGTGACCGGAGTGCTAGTCAGATCCGCAAGCGGCAAGCGGGAGGTGTACTCGGCCGATATCGTCGCGCTCGCAGCGGGCGCCGCTAACACGGCCAAGGTGCTGCTGGCTTCTGCGAACTACGAGCATCCGGATGGGCTCGCGAACGGCTCGGACCAGGTGGGCCGCAACTACATGTTCCACAACAGCAAGGCGGTGGTGGCACTCGACAAAGAGGCCAACCACACCGTGTTCCAGAAGACCCTCGGCCTCAACGACTTCTACCTCCCAGCGGGAGACAGGCAGTGGCCGATCGGGAACATTCAGATGCTCGGGAAATCAAATGCAATGGCCATGAAGGGCGAGGAGCCAAAGCTGACCAAGCTGGCACCCCTCTGGAGCCTGGACGAAGTCGCCGAGCACGCCGTTGACTTCTGGCTGACAACCGAGGACTTGCCCAGGCCGGACAACCGGGTGACCCTCGACCGCGACGGCCGCGTGCATCTGGCCTATACCAACACAAACGACGCGGAGGCCGCCGACCTGTACGGCGAGCTCAGGAAGATCCTGAACCACGTCGGGATGGCGCAGCACCATGTGCTCCACAAGAATTTCTACATGCGAATGAACGTCCAGATCGCCGGCGTCGCCCACCAGGCCGGCACGGCCAGGTTCGGTACCGACCCGGCGACATCCGTGCTCGACGTCGACTGCAAGGCGCATGAACTCGACAACTTGTACATCGTCGACACCAGCTTCTTCCCAAGCATTGGCGCCGTGAATCCCGGGCTCACCGTGATGGCCAACGCGATCCGCGTTGGCGAGCATCTCCGCACCCGGTTGAGCTGAAGGGAACCTCTGCGGGTGACCCGGGGGGCGTCCCCCGGCGCAAACACCTCCGTAACGGCTGCCGCGGCGCGTGCCACCAGCGGTCTGCGGGGAACTACGTGGTCGGACGCCGCAGCCGCGTGACGTCAAGCGGCGGGGCGGGCAGCGGTTCGCCGCGGTAACCACCCACCATGCCGAACCCGCCCTGCTGCCACTCCCTGGCCGCGGCCGCGATCTCCTCAGGTGTGCGGGCCACGAAGTTCCACCACATGAGCAGGCGCTCGCCGAGCGGCACACCGCCGAGCAGGAAGATCCGGCTGTCGCGGGCAGCCGCCACCAGCGCCTGATCGCGCCCGGTGCTCAGGTAGAGCAGGTGGCCCGGCCGCAGGGCTGTCCCTTCCACTTCAGCCGACCCGGCGGCCACGAAGATCACGTGCTCGCGTGCAGGCTCCAGCGGCACCCGGGCGCGGGCGTCTTTGGACGCAACCAGGTCGGCGCCGACGATGTCGCAGAACACCCGGGCCGGCGACCTCACGCCGCCAAGGGACCCGATGAAAACGGTGATCGCGAAACCGCCGATCCCGGTGCCCGGCAGCTTCGCGTGATGCTCGAAGCCGGGTTCTGTCAATCGCGCCTCGGCGGGCAGCGCCACCCATAGCTGCAGGCCGTGCAGCTGCGGGTCGCGGGGTACCGGCGACTCCTCGGAGTGGGCTATCCCGCGCCCGGCCGTCATCAGGTTGAGCTGCCCTGGCCTGATCATCTGCTCGCTGCCAAGGCTGTCCCTGTGCAGCACGTTGCCCGTCAGCAGCCACGTGACGGTCTGCAGGCCGATGTGCGGGTGCGGCGGGACCTGCATCCCGGCCACGCCATCCACCGACATCGGCCCGTAGTGATCGACGAAGCACCACGCCCCGACGCTGCGGCGCAGCCGCAGCGGAAGCAGACGGCGAACGGTCACGTCGCCGGCTCTTGCCTCCCGCGCGCCCGTGACTTCAAGACCGGCCGCCGTGACAGGCCTTTCGGCTATCTCAAGCTCGGCATCTACTGTGCTCACGCGGACGCCCCCTGCTGGCGAGTCCGGCGGCGCAATCGGCCGCCACGCAGCTCACTCCCCACGACGATAACCCCCTGGCTCGCCGCCACTGCGCGGCAGGGTTCACGCCGCTGCCGCCAGGATCGCGCACAGGTCGTCTTGGGACAGGACAACGGGATTGCCCTGTGTGCTGCTCGCCTGCATCGCCCTGGCGGCGACCGCACCGAAGACCTGCGGCGCCAGGCCGAATTCGCGCAAACCGGGAATTCGGAGCTGGGTGACGGTCTCCCGGATCCAGGCGACGCCGTCCTCGACGGCGGCACCGGGATCGTCGGTCAGCAGTTGTGCGGCTTCCGCATACCTGGCAAGGGCGGGGCCGCCCGGTTGCACGGAGCGCAGTGCGCGTACATTCGCGTCGACAACAGGCGCGAGGAGCGCGGCACAAGCGGCGCCGTGCGGCACGTCAGCGACCGCGCCGACAACGCTGGCGAGCCCGTGAACCGCGCCTAGCTTCGCGTTGGCAAGCGCCATCCCGCCAAGCAAGCTGCACAACGCCATGTCGCTGCGCGCCTCGAGGTCGGTGCCATCCTCATAAGCTCGCCGCAGCCCGGCCGCGGCGTGCCGCAGGCCGCCGCGCGCGAGGCAGTCGGTCAACGCGTTCGCCCGGACCGACACGAACGGCTCCAGGCACTGGGTAAGTGCGTCAAGCCCGCTTGCCGCGGTGACGGCCGGCGGGCAGGTGGCTGTGAGCAGCGGATCGACGAGCGCCATCCGCGGGATCATCAGGGGGCTGCGCAGGCTTGCCTTGACCCGGTGCGCGGGCGACGCGAGCACCGCGTTGGCGGTCACCTCCGAGCCGGTGCCCGCAGTCGTGGGAACGGCGACCAACGGCACGGCGGCCTTGGTGATTTTCCCGCCGGCGCCGATGACCTCCAGGTAGTCCAGCGGGTCGCCGCCGTTGCCCAGCAACATCGCCACTGCCTTGGCCAGGTCGATTACACTGCCACCGCCGATCGCGGCAACAACGTCCGCGCCGTGCTCGCGGGCGGCGGCGGTGGCCGCCCGCGCCGATCCTGTCGTGGGCTCGCCGCGCACTGTGACGACCGCGGCGGGCAGTTGCAGGCCGGCCAGCAACCCGGCGTGGCTGGCTGGCCGTGAACCCGTGCACACCAGCACCCGTGACCCGAGCCCGGCCAGCACCGACGGCAGTTCGGCCGCCCGGCCCGGCCCCACGATGACCCGGCTGGCCGTGCCGAATTCGAAGGGCGTGCCGGCTACCACGGTCAGCTTTCCCAGTCGCTGGTGCGGCGTGGAAAGACAACGGAGAATTTGGTCGACGCCCGCGGCTGCGCCATCATCTCCGCGACGTTGTCCCGCCAGGCCGCATAGTGCGGAGTCTGTTTGTGCGCCGCCGACGCGTCCGCGTCGCGGTAGACCTCCACCAGGACCACGTAGGTGGGATCGGCGTCGTCGGCAATGACATCGAAGCGCAGCACGCCGGGCTCGGCCAGCGATGCTCGCGCGTTGACGACGGTGGCGGCCAGGAAGTCCTCGACGCGCTCCGGCCTGACGCGAACATGCACGTGTACGACAAGCATGCACCCATCTTGCTACGCCGCAGCGCCCGCGGGAGCCGGGCCACGTCGGCGAAAAGCCTCCGGCGGCGGCCGCGGCCGGGGAGACCGTGTGCTGGTGAGAAATCCGTGGATCATGACGCAACGACGGCTCGGGCACCCACAGCCCGGTGATCTAGGGCGTGTCCCGCAATCTCGGTGGATGCGGGGGGTGATCCAGGCGGCGAGCGGCAAGGCCCTGATTGTTCTCGAGGAGCCGATAGTGGAGCTATCGGCGACGACGACAGTGCCGTCCACGGCCCCGGCCGTTCGTCTGGGGTCGCTGCGGCACGCCGCGCCGCCAACGATCTACGGGACACGCTCTAGTGGTCTAGCGGTATCGGAAGCCGTCGAGGAACCGGCGGAACACGCCACCCTCCCGGGGCAGCGGCGGGGCGGGCGGCGGCGCGGCCGGACGCCGGGTGGCGACTGGCTGATCGTAATCGGTCCGCACGATGGCGTCGATCACCTGCTGCTCATCGAAGTCCTCGGATCCCTCGATTACCGGCACGAAACCAACGAGTACCCCATCCTGCATCACCTGAGCCTCGAGACCTGCCGTACCGTCGGTGTCCCATTCGGCTTCACGCCCATCATGCAGCGACACGCGCACCCCGAACTGCGACACCCCGACCCTTGCCAGGTGCCCGTCGATGCCACGGTCACGCAGCCCATCGGCAACCCGCCGTGCCCGGTCTTCATCCACCCTCGCCAAAATAGCGCGGCGCGCAGCCCCGCGCGAGGCAAGTCGTGCGGCTGATAGCGTGATCCGGAGGGTATACCCAGGCGAGCAGAAACGGGCCAGCCGGGCGCGCCAGGGGCATTGCTTGCCCAGGTCGAGGCGAGTGAAGCGGGGCGATGCGCTATTTCGATGCGCGACAGCAATAGACCGCGCGCCGTCATTGTCGGCGCTGGGCTGGCCGGCCTGGGCTGCGCATCCGACCTGGCCGCGGCCGGGGCCACCGTGACCGTGCTGGAGGCCGGTGACGCCGTCGGCGGCCGGATGCGGACGGACCGGCAGGCAGGCTTTCTGCTCGATCGCGGCTTCCAGGTCTTCAACACGTCCTACCCGCAGGTGCAGCGGCGTCTCGACCTGCGGGCATTGCAGCTATGCCCGTTCACCCCTGGGATGCTGCTGCACACGGGCAAGGGGCGGGTGCGGTTCGCCGATCCCACCCGCCGGCCCGTCCAGGCGGCCGATGTCCTGCTCGGCCAGCTCGCCGGAGCGCGCGATCTGGCCGCGCTTGGGGTGCTAAGCGCCCGGGACATGCTCCTGCCCGCCCGCCTGATCAAACACGCGAAGGACCGGGCGACCATGACCGCGCTGGCCGGTGCGGGCATTTCCAGCGAGCTGATCGAGCGGTTCTTCCGGCCGTTCCTGGCCGGCGTGTTCCTTGAGGACGAGCTCGAGACCTCCAGCCGATTTTTCCACCTGGTCTGGCGGAGCATGCTGCGCGGCACCCTGTGCCTGCCGCGGCACGGCATACAAGCCGTTCCTGAGCAGCTCGCCGGCGCGCTGCCGCCAGGAACCGTGCGGACGCGGACACCGGTCAGCGGCCTCACCGACGACGGCGTGCTGCTTCCGGACGGGAGCGAAATGCGAGCTGACGCGGTGGTCGTGGCGACAGGGCCGGCGGCGGCCGCGGAGCTACTGCCTGGCCTCAGCGTCCCCGCCACTCGCACCGTCACCACCGTTTACCACGCGGCGGCGGTTTCGCCGCTAGCCGAGCCGACCCTGCTGGTGGACACCGAGCGCAAGGTTCTGCACACCAGCGTGCTCAGCGAGGTCACGCGCAGCTACTCGGGTGACGGCAGGGCGCTCGTATCCACCTCGGTTCTTGGCGGGGGAAGCACGGACCTTGAGCCGGGCGTGCGCGGCAGGCTGGCCGCTCTGTACGAGACGGAGACGGCTGGCTGGGAGCATCTCGCGACGTACACCGTCGAGGGCGCGCTTCCGGCCATGGTTCCCCCGCAGTCGCTCAGCCGCCGCTGCCGCGTGGGCCCGCGCCGCTACGTCTGCGGTGATCACCGGGCAACCGGCTCGGTTCAGGGCGCGCTTGCCTCGGGAGCCCGCGCCGCCCGCGAGATCCTGGCGGACGCCTGATCGAGCTGGCTCACCGCGGCTGCCTACGCGTGCACCAGCGGACGCCGCTGCGCCCATGACGCGGCTTGCTCCAGCTGGCTGGCCACCTGGACCAGGACGTCTTCCCTCCCGTAGGCCGCTACGAGCTGCACACCGACAGGCAGGCCACCAGGCGTCCAGTGCATCGGCAGGCTCACGGCTGGCTGGCCCGTCATGTTGAACTGTGATGTGTAAGGGATGAAGCTGACGATCCGCCTCCCTTCGTGCTGCGGCCCCGCCGCGGTGAACCAGCCCAGCTCGGGCGGCGGCGCGCCCAGAGTTGGCGTCACCAGCAGGTCGTGGTCGTCCCACCAGCGCGCCATCCGACGCGCCCACATCGCGATCCATGCCCGGCTCCGCAGATACGCCACCGCGGCCAGTGCTGTACCAGCCCTGCGGTAGCCGGCGTTGCGCGGCTCTATCTCGTCCTCGCCGATCGGGCGGCCGAGCAGCCTCTCGAACGCCTGGAACGTCGCCTCGGTGTCGGCGGCGATGATGACGCCAAAGTGCCGGACGAACGCCTGCTCGAACATCGCCGCGGGTGCGGACTCATCGACGTGGTGGCCAAGTGACCCGAGCAGCCGTGCGGTGCCGGCCACCGCGGCGCGGCACTGCGGATCGTCGAGATAGCCTTCGCCACCCGGCCGGTCAAGCACCCCGACCCGGAGCCGGCCCGGGTCGGCGCCGACCTCGTCGCGCAGCGGGCGGCGAAGTGGCGGCGGATAGTACGGCTCACCCGGCATCTGGGCGCTGATCACGTCGAGCACGCCAGCCGCGTCACGCACGGTGCGTGTGACCACGCCGTCGATCGTGCCGCCGGCCCAAGCCTCCCCCACCAGCGGGCCCTGGCTGATCCTTCCACGCGTCGGCTTGAGCCCGACCAGCCCACACTCACTGGCCGGGATGCGGATAGACCCGCCGCCGTCGTTGCCGTGGGCAACCGGCACCATGCCACTGGCCACAGCCACCGCCGACCCGCCAGACGAGCCGCCGGCAGAGCGACCGGGATCCCACGGGTTGCGCGCCGCGGGGAAGCTCCGGGCCTCTGTGGTCACCGCGGTGCCAAGCTCCGGCACGTTCGTGCGGCCGAGCGGGACAAAACCAGCCGCGAGGAACGCCTGCGCGAGGTAGGACGTCACCGGCCAGGCCAGATCACGCATCGGCCCGACGCCGAACGCCGTCACCTCGCCCGCGACCGGGCAGCCCAGATCCTTGAAAAGGATCGGCACCCCACGAAACGGCCCGTCGGGCAGCTCACCTGCAGATTCGGTCCGTGCACGGTCGAACCGGGTCCGGATCACGGCATCAAGCCGGGGGTTGACCGCCGCAATCCGGCCGATGGCCGCCGCCACCAGATCCGTCGCGCTCACCTCGCCACGACGAACAAGCTCGGCCTGCGCGGTTGCGTCCAGCCACGTCGTCTCGATCACACCCGCACGCTACCCGCACGCAGCTGCCGCTGGACGCCGCGGCCCGGCGCGTCCGGAACGGCCCGGCGGGCTGGCGCGCTTGCTCACCATTGGCAGGTCCATCAGCTCGCCGTGCGTGCTGAGCAGCAAGTCGCTCACGATCCTGCCCACCAGATGTGACGGGCCCACACCATGGCCGGCGTATCCAAGCGCGTTGGCGAGGCGCTCGGAGCGGCCAAGGAAACCGACCGAGGCAAAGCAATTGATGGTGCCGCAGACTGGGCCCGCCCACCCCCGGTCGACGGCCACATCGCTGACCTTCCCCATGCGCCGCTCCCATCCCGCGCGCTCCCACTGCCCGTGCGCGCGGGGCTCGGCAAGGATGATGCAGGCGTAGATGGTGAAGATGAACCGGCGGAGCGCGGGGATGGCGTGGCATACGCGTTCGTCGCGACCAGGGCCCGGCCGGGGTGCACCGTCGTCCCGAATGGCGTGCGCACCTCGACCCTGCGGCCGGCTGGGCCCCGCACCTCGGCCACGTCAGCTACCGGCGTCTGCTCCACGATGCGCACCCCGCGGCGTTCGGCAGCAAACCGCAGGCCCCGGGCGAGGGCAGAAACTGCGGGTTTGCCAGTCATCCACGGATCGGTCCGCAAATTGGCGAGCCGTCAGGACTTCTTCGCGCGGCTTGGGGCCACCCGGGGCGGCTCGTCCGGTTGTTTCGGATAGACGGGCGGCCAGGGCGCGTCAAGCAACCCTTTCGCCCGGTCCCGCGCGTGCATCCCCAGCAACGGCTCAAGCGACTGCGGGTCCTCGTTCATGCCGAGCCACGGGTCGCCGGCCGAGCCGAGGCGGGCGGCCATCGACGCGATCGTGAACTGGTCCGGATGAATCTCATCGATCTCCGCCCACGCGATAGGGGCCGAGACCTGCGCGCCGGGGCGCGCACGGACCGACCACGCGCCGAAGACCGTCTTATGTGGCGCGTTCTGGTTGTAGTCGACGAACACCCGGCGGCCGCGCTCCTCCTTCCACCACGCGGCGGTAATGAGGTCCGGCCTGCGGCGTTCAAGCTCGCGTGCGGCCGCCACGGCGGCGCTGCGCACTTGATACGAGTCCCAGCGTGGCTGGAGCCTGACGTACACGTGCAGACCGCGGTTTCCTGTCGTCTTGGGGTAGCCGGTGATACCTAGCTCGGCGAGCAGCAACCGCAACTCGTGGGCCGTCTGGCGGATGTGGCTGAAATCTACGCCGGGGGTCGGGTCAAGGTCGATCCGCAGTTCGTCGGCATGGCCGGGGTCATCGGCCAGATAGGGCCAGACGTGGAAGCCCAGGCATCCCAGGTTCACCGCCCACAGCACGTGGTCCAGGTCGGCGGCCACCAGCGCCTGTGATGTGGTGCCGTTGGGGGTCGATACCGTGGTGGTCTGCAGCCAGCCCGGGACGTTCTTGGGCACCCGCTTCTGGAAGAAGGAGGGCCCAGCCGCGCCTTCAGGGAAACGCTGGAGCAGCACGGGCCGTCCGCCCATCGTGCGCATCAGCGGCTCCGCGACCCGCAGATAATGCTCGGCAAGGTCACCCTTCGTCTCGCCGCGCTCCGGGAACAGCACCTTGTCCGGGTGGCTGATCAGGCCGCTTCGCATGGTGGCTCACTCCTCGGCGAGCGGCATGCCGCTGTGGTGCCGCCCGGGTCACTGCCAGATCATTCTCGTGCCGCCACAGTACGTGCAGGCGGGGCCGCGGTGTTAGGGCGTCTCGTAGATCTTGGTGGATGCGGGCGGTGATCCAGGCGGCGAGCGGCAAGGCGGAGGAGAAGCCGATAGTGGAGCTATCGGCGACGACGACAGTGCCGCCCACGACCCCGGTCGCCCGTCCGGGGTCGTGGGCGGCACTGCCGCGCCGCCAAAGATCTGCGAGACATGCCCTAAAGGCCAAGCCACACCTGACCGCACGTCACGTCAAGTGATGGCGCGCCTCGGGGCACCCGTTATGTCTCACTAAACCGACTGCTTACGTGCGGCGCCACCCGCGCCGCCCTTCAGCACCGCTGGACCGGCGGTGTGAGAGATCGGATCCACCGCGGCGCGCGGGGCGCCGGAGCGGGCAATCCTCGATCTCGCGGCGCTAACCGGCATCGTCACGATCACCCTGCAGATCGCCTACCTGCCCACCCTCTACTCTGAATTCAACCGGAGGGAAACCGAGGTCGCGCTGCTGAACGCGCGGGCCGGCGTCCCATCATGGGGCCCGGAACTGCTGGCGCGCACCCACTACGCACTGGGGTCCGGCGTATTGGCCATAGATACGCTGCCGACCTCTACGCACAGTGGGAACGCTGGGCCTCGGACGTCATAGAAAGCCACACCACCTACCTCCCGCTGGTGCGATTCCGATCACCCAGGCCGCTGTCGTCCTGGGTGATCGCCCTGCTGGCCGTGCTTGACTCCGCCGCGCTTCTGCTCGCGCTCTCCCCGGAATCCGCGCCGACCGTGCCCGCCTGTGCCTGCGTGCCGGGTTCTCGTGCTTCAACCAGGTCGCGCGGGCGATGGGCACCCCACTGCCCGACGAGCCCGACCCGGGCGGCGGGATAAGCCTGAGCTACGAGGAGTTCCTCGACGCGATAGACCGGATGCGCGAGGTTGACTTCCCGCCCCGCGCGCGGACGGCCGAAGTAGGCCGCCGGTCGTCGGCAGTGTGCACCTGCTGGCCAGGCCGAGGGCCAGCGAGCCGTTCATTCTCAGCCCCTCGGCGTCGGCCCGCACCCAAGCTGAATAGTCCTGCGTGCCGATCAGCCGGTCCGCGGGCACCGGATGCCCGGTGAACCTGACGGTCACCGTATTGCTCGCGGATACCGCGACCATCCGGAGTGGTTCCACCGCCAACGTCCCCGATTCCGCGGCGTCCAGTAGCGGCCCAGACCAATGTGTCGCCGTCGCGTGCGGCCACGGCGAGCACGTCCACCATGTTCCAGCCGGTCACCCACGGCGACTGCCCGGTCAAGACGTAGCCGCCGGCGGTAGGGCGCGCCACCAGTTGCGGTTCCCCCGGCAGGGTGCCGCCGAGGACCACCCCGGCTCGTCGCTCGCCGGTGATCAGGCGAGGCAGCCGGTCCTCGCGCAGCTTGGGTGCCTGCCCGTAAGCCAGGCGCAGCACGGCCCCGTGATGTTGCATCCACACGAACGTGGTGCACAGGCACGCCGAGGCGAACGTTTCCATGATCGCGCACGCGGCCGTGAAATCCAGCTCGGGGCCGCCAAATTCCGGTGGCGCGGCGATTCCGTAGAAACCCTCGTCGGCGAGCAGATTGAGGTGCCCGGCAGGCACTACCTCGGCCGCATCGACTGCCAGCGTGGCAGGGAACAGCACGCTGGCCGCGATCTCCCGAGCCCTGGCGAGGATGTCCGCAGGCGGGTCGCAGCTCGTCATGGCAGGTCAGGGTACCGCCAGCGAATGCAGCCTCAGATCAGGGGCGCGGCGTCACGTCCATGTGCTCGAGCAACTCGCACTTCTCATCCGTCAGCTACGAGGCTGAGACGGCAGGCACCGGCGTCCGCGTCGCGGACGCGCTCGCGGAAGCCGACGACACAGGCGGGCCGCTGACCTTGACACTCGCCCTACGGTGCGGCCGGCAACAGGTAGGAGGACAGGTCCGCCGCGCCAGCTACCGCGTGGGCGTGTGACAGGTCCTGCCGGCGAGTGACACGGTTCGGGAATGCGACGCAGCGGACGCCGGCAGCAAGCGCCGCCGCGACGCCGTGCCGGGAGTCCTCGACTGCCACCGCGTTATTGGCCGGGACATGCAGCCGGCCGAGGGCGGCGAGGTAGAGGTCTGGATGCGGCTTGGCCCGTGTCGCGGACTCCCGCGTGACCACCACATCGAACCGGTCCCGCAGTGCCAGCCGGTCCAGGTGCGGGAGGACCCAGTCGGCCGGTGAACTCGACACGATCGCAAGCTGGATCCCGGCCCGTACCACTTCCGCGAGGCACTCGGCGATCCCCTCACGCAGGCTCAGCGCGGAGACAAGCTCCCTCTCACGTGCCCGTTCGCGGGTCCGGCATTGCGCCTCGTCGAAGCCAGGGCCAGCGAGTTCGGCGAGAGCGACGTACCGGTCAGCATCGGTACCTATCGTGGCCAGCCACAAGTCCTCCACCAGCTCAAGCCCATGGTGGCCATACTCTTCGCGCCAGGCTGCCAGCCCGGTCGATTCCGTATCCAGGATCGTGCCGTCGAAGTCGAAGAGCACGGCAGAAGGCGTCATAATCGCATTCTGCGCCGTCTGGGTGTCACTGGCACTGTTCAGGGCTGCTGCTTTGATACTTGCCCGCCAGGGCAAGCAACTGCTCCATCACCCGCTAGCCTGCCCCGCTCTCGGGGACACTGGCGGGCGGCCGGCAGATAGCTCACACTGGTCTGGTGCGCGTCCGGGTTCGGGGCCTGTTCGATGGCGCCGGCTTGTTCGTCGGCGTCGCGATCGTGCTGTTCGTGTTCACCCTGGTTGCGGTGCTCGGGGAGATGCAGTCAGCCGACCGTGTGCTATGGACTGGTCATCGTGTGGTGGGGACAGAACAGGGCGGGATCGTCTTCTACCGGTGGCACGGCCAGAGCTATTCGATCGACGCGTCCGGCTACGGGTCGTCGAAGGCCGTGAGCGTCTACCTCGACCCCGGTGACCCCGGCAACGCCATGGTCGACAACGCAGTTAACCGGGCGTTGGTAGTCCTGCTCGTCGGGGTGCCGTTCGCGGGCGGCGTCGCCCTGCTCACCATCGGCCTCACCCGCGGGTACCGATCGGGGCGCCGGCAACTCCGCAGGGTCGCGCCGGCTGACTACGGCCAGGGCCTTGACCCGGAATTCGTCGCCCGGCGTCTCAAGGAACTGCGGCGCGACGACAATGACGGCCCATAGCCCGGGCATCCGCCCAGGCCCGGCTGTGACGCCCAATGGCCCGTTGAGGTGGTCTCAGTGACTTCTGGGCACACCATGATCCGCACCCGTGTTAACTTTCCGGCGCTATCCGCGGGTTAGTTAACGCACGAACGGATCATGAGCGCTCTCGCGATCACCGAGAATCCCGTGCCACTTGCGCCGAAAAAATTCCGGCCGGCTGGAACGCGATCCGCACCTTCGAGGCGAGCGCGCTTGACGCCCCGCTCCGCTGATCCTTGCCGCTACCCCGGTAGCGATGGCGATTGGGGCGCTGGCGCTGGTGGCGATATCAGGGACGGTAGCGACGACGGCGCTGACGGCGATATCGGTGACGGTGACGGTGACGGTAATGGCGACGGCAATGGCGATGAAGACGGCGATGAAGGCGGCGATAGCGGTGGCGAGGGCGAGGGCGATGGCGATGGCGATGGCAGCAGCGAGGGTGACAGCGGCGGTGAAGGTGCCAGCGAGGGTGGTGGCTGGAGCGACGCGGGCAGCGGCTGTGTACTGCCGGGTGCGATCTGGACCGGCGGCGGCAACGGTGCGGGGATGACCGCCGGCGGCGGCAGCGGGGTCGGCCGGGTCCGGTAGATGATACGCGGCGGCGGGCGGATGATGATGACCGACGGCTTCAACTGCTGTACCACCGGATGCTGGTAGTAGTGGTGGTATGCGCTTATGCCGACTACCGACACCACGATGAATAGCGCGCCCGCCAGCAGCCTGCCAGGGTGCGCCGCGAACTCAGCCTGCGCGAACTGCCAGTAGCTGCTCTTCATAGCCCATATCCCGCGGCACTCCCCCCGATGATCTTTTTCGGCAGCTCATGCTGCGTGGGCGGCTTTCGTACCAGTCAGCGTAGTTCGTGCGGCTTATGGCGCGCGAGGGTGAGGCGCGACCAAAGCTCCGCGCCGGAGACTGGCTCGTCCTCGCCGCGGTCCGGTGCGACCAGCTGGCCTCCGCATGCTGCGGCCTTGCGGCGCTGAAGGGGAAACCTGCCGTAATCTTTCTCGGCAACAACCCAGCCGGTATGTCAGCCGTCGCCGGTTGCGTCCCGGGCGATCTGTACCTGGGGGTTCCCAGGCGTCGGTGGCGTCATGGCCGATGGCACCGCCAACTACGTTCGCATCCGCCAGCAGCCCACGGCCCTTCAGGACGTAGCGGATCCCCGGCTGGCTCAGTTCGAGTCGGCGCTCACCGGCCGCGGTTTCGGCGTCGAGCGGGTCACGGACATGGACGGATGGCTCGCTTACCATGCCGCGTTCATCGCGTGCATCGCCGCGGCCCTTTACCGCTGCGGAACCAACCCGCTCCGCCTGGCGGCGGACCGTAAGACGCTGACCCTCATGTGCCAGGCCGTCACAGAAGCGTTCGCCGCCTTGCGCGCCGCCGGCACGGCCGGGCTCCCGCGCAACCTCGCCGTGCTGCATAGCCCGCTGCTCAGGCCCGTGGCCGTCCGCTACTGGGGGCGAACGATGCGCTCGCCCATGGGCGAGCTATGTTTCGCCGCTCACTGCCGGCACGCTGAAGCCGAGATGAGAGGACTTAGCGACGACTTGGCGGCCCGTATTGCCAATGCGCCCGCGTTCACAAGGCTGCTCCGGTCCTGAGGAGCTTGCCGCGACGCCGTCGGGACCGATACCGGTCACATGACCAATGGCAACTCTGCGATCGTGCGCGAACTGCCCGGCGCATCCGTCCCTATCATCAGCCAGGCGTGGTCATCAGCCAGGCGTGGCTGATGACCACGCGGACTGGCAGCGCCCTGCTCAGCTCGGCCTCAGCCACGTCACCGCTCGTGGTCAGTCCCATAACGTTGGGCCGCTCGGCTGGCGCGTTCAGGCTGCCAGCGTTTGCGGGTGCCCAGGTGGCCGCTGGACGTCTAACGTGGTGACGACGGCAGCAGCTCGCATCTCGGTCCGACCCGCCCGGCGCCGATCCTTCCCCTCCCGCGCGAAGCTGGAGGGTGTGTCCGGCCGCTGGCGCGACCCTGGAGGTGGCCATCGATGACCGTGCTCGACCTGTTTCAGCTCCGCGGCAAGGTCGCCGTGGTCACCGGGGCGTCCTCCGGACTGGGCGTGACCGCCGCACAGGCGCTCGCTGAGGCTGGCGCCGACGTCGCGCTTGGCGCCCGCCGCGCCGATCGGCTCGCCGATACCGCCAGACTTGTCGAAGCCACCGGGCGGCGCGCGCTCGCCGTTCAAACCGACGTGCGGCGCCCGGACGCGTGCCGGCAGCTGATCGATCAGACCGTTGAGACGCTCGGCCGGGTCGACATTCTCCTCAACAACGCCGGCGTGGGCGCCGCCGTCCCCGCTTCCCTGGAGACACCCGAGCAGTTCCGATCCGTTCTCAAGATCAACCTAGAAGGTTGCTACTGGATGGCGCAGGCTGCCGCTAGAGTCATGCCGGCTGGCTCATCGATCATCAATGTGTCGAGCGTGCTCGGCATCGTGACCGCCGGATTGCCGCAGGCCGCCTACGCGGCTTCAAAGGCCGGCCTGCTTGGGCTCACCCGCGACCTCGCGGCGCAGTGGACCTCGCGCAAGGGGATCAGGGTCAACGCGGTGGCACCCGGCTTCTTCGCCACTGAGATGACCGAGGCGTACCCGCCCGGCTACATCGACCGATTCGCCGGCCTGATCCCGGCCAAGCGGCAGGGCAAGCCTGCCGAGCTCGCTGCCGTCATCGTCTTCCTCGCCTCAGACGCTTCGAGCTACATCACTGGCGTCACGCTGCCTGTCGATGGAGGCCTTACCATCGCATGACGGCTCCGTGCGAATTCGGTACCGCAGCAGGCTATGGCTGAGGACCGGATCTCTGGAATCCTGCGGATAGGACACGATTGCGGATAGGACAGGATTGCGGATAGGACAGGATTGCGGATAGGACAGGATTCGGGAGGCAGAGCTACCAGGTAGCGCCGGCCTCCGCCAGGCACGACGAGCAGCAGCGAAAAGGATGCGCATGGACGAGATCGGGTACTCGGTGCGGGGATTTCTGACCGTCCGCAGGGATTCGCTGCGGGTAGCGCTGCGCGGCTCGCTGGCGCTGCACGCGGACCCCGGCTCCGGCCTGTTCAGCGGGGACATGGTCCTGGACCCGTCCACCATTAACCGCACGGTCCTTGGTACCAGCTTGCTCACCGCCACTGTTGAGATCAGCGCCGCGTCCCCCGTCGTCGGCAGGATCGGCCCCGACGGCCGGATGTTCGCGACCGCGACGGTGGACGCCGTCATCGCCGCCGCCCACGCCGGCGGCCGAACGTTGATCAGCGGCGGCTCGTGCCGCACCGTCACGCACGCGCTGGTACCGCTGGAATCCCAGCCCGGCTTCGACTTGCACAAGGGCGGCCGCCTCGCCGGCAAATACCACCGGCCGCCGTTCACCGGGTGCGGCCGGATCACTCCGCTCATCAACCTGCTGATCTCTGGCTCAGGCAACGCCGCCGTCATCGATCTCGTCCCGATCGCCAGCTGACCCAGACACCGCAGAACTGTCCGCGCCCGAGCGGCACTGTCCACGCCCGAGCGAAGTCGTCACTAGATTAGCCGTCGTTCGGTTGCCCACCGGGTGAGCTGGTGGCGCGTCGAGAGCTGGAGTTTCCGCAGCACCGAGGAAACGTGGCTTTCGACCGTCTTGACGGAGATGTAGAGCTCCCTGGCGATCTCCTTGTAGGTGTAACCCCGGGCGATCAGGCGGAGGACTTCACGCTCCCTTGGCGTCAGCTGGTCGAGTTCGGGATCGAAGGACGGCCGAGCCTCCTCTGTCACGTGCAGGGCGGCGAAGGCGTCGAGAACGAATCCGGCCAGCCGGGACGAGAAAACGGCGTCACCTTGCGCCACCCGGCGGATCGCATCCACCAGCTCGGCACCCGAGATCGTCTTCGTTACGTAGCCTCGAGCACCGGCCCGGATGACGGCGATCACGTCCTCAGGGGAATCCGAGGCAGACAAGGCCAGAAAGCGCACCTGGGGGTGGGTGGCCTTCATCGCAGTCACCACAGCCTGCCCGCCCCCGCCGGGCAGGTGCACGTCGAGGAGCACCACGTCAGGAAGGCTCTCGGCGATCCGGGCGATTGCGGGCTCGACGTCGTCCGCCTCGCCCACGACCTCCACGTGATCGCCGAGCTCAGCCCGAACCCCGGAACGAAACAGGCCATGATCGTCAACAATGAAGACCCTCGGCCGCGACCCGCCCAGGGCGTGCGTACCTGGCGTGTTCATGCCCGCTGCGCGCGGCTCGGCTTATGGGCACCCGCGGCGCGTGGCATCGTCAAGGCCACCTCGGTTCCTTCACCTGGGGCGCTGCGAACGGTCGCGGAGCCTCCGCGGCGAACCATCCTGGCATGGATAGACTTGGCCAGCCCCTTCCTGTCATCGGGCACCCGGCCGGGATCGAAGCCACGCCCGCGATCCCGCACGAACAGCGACACCGACGTCGGTTCGACTTCGGCGAAGACGGAGACGACGTCGGCTCCCGACCACTTCGCGGCGTTGACTGTCGCCTCGCGCGCGGCCGCAAGCAGCGCGCTGAGATCATCGTCGAGCTCGCAGTCTCCGACGGTGACGGCCTCGACAGCAATCAAGTGCTGCGCCTCGACCTCGTGCTGGATGAGCCGCACCCCAGCCGCGAGTTTCATGCCTTGGTCTTCGACCGAGCCGGGTGCCCGGCCGTCGAACAGCCAGGAGCGCAGTTCGCGTTCTTGGGCTCGAGCCAACTGGATCACCTGCTGGGGCTCGTCGGCGCGGCGTTGGATCAGGGCGAGCGTCTGCAGGACAGAGTCATGCACCCGCGCGGCCATGTCGGCCCGCTCTTCGGCCCGTGCCCTCGCCTGCCGCTCGACGACGAGGTCGCGCGCGATACGAAGCCACCAGGGACCCAGCACCACCACGATCGCGGCAAGCACGAGCACCGCGCTTTCCAGCGGGTAAAGCGACGCGCGCCCCTTGCGCCCGAACAACACGATGAGCAGGCCGCCAATCAACAGCAGGCTCGCGACCGACACCCGCAACACGGGCCGGGATCGCCTGTTGTCTGCGCTCAATCCCAGTAGCGGCTCGGCGAGCCGCCGCAGTACTGCCTGCTCGTCCGCTGGGGCGTTTCGCCAGATCAGCACGAGGCCGGCCACGGTGATAACAAGCGGCCAGGCAAGGTTGCCTAGCCAGCTGGCGCCGAGCACCGACGCGATCAGGAGCAGCACGACAAGCAGCGACGCCAGACCGGCCGCCAGGGCGATGCCCCGCCTGTCACTAACGGCCCTGCTCGCAATATTGCTCTTCTCGCCGGCAGCGGGCACCAGCAACCAGACCAGGACATAGGCAGCCGCGCCGAAGCCGCCCGCAACCGTGGCCACGACGAACACGGCCCGCACGACAGCGACGTCGAGGCCTGTCCGTACCGAGAGGCCGGATGCCACCCCGCTGACCAGGCGATCCTCCCTGGCACGCCGCAACGGGCCGGTGGCCCTTGGCCCCCGCGCAAACCAGCCGCGGCGATTGCGCCGGAATTGCCTGTTACTTGACCAGCCTTCCCGCGCCGGAACGTCACCGTTGTGCTGCGAAGGTGCGTGCCAAGGACGCCGGGGACCGGCCTGGCGAGCGTCGAGCCGCCAGGGCGATCCAGCGCCGGTTGGTTCCTCCACGGTCTAATCATCGCGCCAGAATGCTCATCCGGCTATTCGGGCGAACCCTGATCCTGGCGGTGCGGAATCAGGGTCCCGTAGGGGCTCTTCCCGATTGGCTGGCCGAGCGCGTGGCGCCACGCTGGAGACATGAACACAACCGAAATGGCTCCAGACGCCAGCACCGAGACCCAGACCGAGACACAGCCGCAGCCCCTTTACCGCCCTATCCACGATCGGATGCTGGCGGGCGTTGCCTCCGGCATTGCCCGCTACCTCGGCGTGGACGTGACACTCGTCCGCATCGTCCTCGCGGTGCTCGCCGTCGTGGGCGGTGCAGGCGTGCCGCTCTACATCGCCGGATGGCTGCTGATCCCCGAGGAGGGGTCCGAGCAGTCCCTTGCCAGCGAATTCATCCAGTCCCTGCAGGCCCGCCGCAATGACCGAGGAGGTCGGATCTAAATGTCAGCGCAAAGCCGCCGCGCCAGCCACGGCAATCCGGACCTGCGCGTCTCCGACGCCGAGCGCGCCCGGGTTGCCGACCGGCTGGCCAAGCACTTCGGCGACGGGCGGCTGGATCAAGCCGACTTCGACGAGCGTCTCGATCAGGCGATGAGAGCGAAGACCCAGGCCGACTTGGCCGGGTTGTTCGCCGACCTGCCAGGCACCGACGCCGACACACCCGCCGACCTGCCGGGCACCGATACATCCGCTAACCTGCCAGGAACCGATGCATCGGCAGGGGCGGCGCGCCAGCGGCACCGCCATCGGCGCCACCGGATTCTCGTCCTCGTCCTTGTCGTCGTGATCGCCGCCGCGGTCGGGCACGCCCTGATGCAGTCATTCCTCCCCTGGCCGTTGATCGGGCTCCTCGCGTTCCTCTGGCTGCGCCACCAAACCTGGCATCAGCGCCGCCTATAGCGCGCCTATAGCCGGCGGTCGTGGCGGAACGGCAGCCAGGGCGGCGGGACCTGGGACGCGCGCGGGTTCACCCCTTTTGATGACGCTGCCGGCCGACGCGGTATGCCTCGGCCAGCCAGCCGCAGAATTCCTCGTCAACCTCGCCCGGTGAGGCGGCGCACGGCGTGGGTCTGAGACGCTAAGGCGTAGTAGATCTCGGTGGATGCGGGCGGTGCTCCAGGCGGCGATCCGGCAAGGCCCTGCCTTTTCTCAAGGAGTCGATAGTGGAACTATCGCCGCCAAGGATCTGCGGGACACGCCTAACGCGCACGGCCTGCTATTGCTGGAGGTCGGTGAGCACGGCGAAATGATCCGATGGCCACACATCGCGGACGGGGGCGTTGCCTGCGAGCCTCGCCGACTGGACGCCGCCTCTGCCTTGCCGGGGCAGGCCAACCAGGATGTAGTCGATTCGTGAGTCGGGAAGAACGCTGCGGGCCTGGTAACCGTTGCGGCGGTCCCAGGTGAAGCCCGGGTCGGCCGGGTCGGCGTAGCGCCAGGCGTCGACCAGCACCAGTCCTGGCACCGCGGGGGCGGTGAGCATCCCGCCGAGCAGTCGCAGTTCGTCTGAGTATGGTTCGGCGTTGAGGTCGCCAGTGACGACTGGCGGGTAATCGCATTCGGTCGCGCGCTCTGCGACGAACTCGGCGAGGCGGCGCACTTGGGCCATCCGCGCCTGCGAGCCGCCGGGCTCGAAGGTCAGATGGGTGGTGAACATCGGCAGCGCACCACTTGGCGCGCGGATGCGGGCATGCAACGCGACCCGGCCTTCCCCGGCGTCGCTCGCCGGCAATCGTGCCTCGGCCTGGGCAATGATCGGCCACCGGCTGAGGATCGCGTTGCCGATGAAGACCTCATCGTCGCTTCCCCCGTTGTGCTTGGCAGCCACCGCCCAGCACCAGTGCATGCCCAGGCGCGCCGCGAGGTCCGCGGCGAGATTCTCCCCGCCGTCGCCCCACACTTCCTGCAACCCGCACACGTCGGGACCGATATCGGCCAATGTCTGGGCGATCGCATCGAAGCGCCGCTGCCACGGTCCGTAGCGCCACCACAGGTTCCATGTGAGGATCCGCATTGCCGTTGCCAAACCCTTCAGGCTGTAGGTCAGGGGGCCTGCTTGCGCAGCCCGCCCGCAACCTTCTCCGCGATCAGCTCAAAGGAACGGATCCGGTCCTCAATGTCATACACCAAAGTGGTAAGCATCAGCTCGTCGGCATGGGAGAGTTCGAGCAGCCCGGCCAGTTGCCGGTGCACCGTTTCCGCGGAACCGACAGCCTGACCGGCAAAGCGCTGCCGGGCAGGTTCCCGGTCGAGCCGCGAGTACGGATATGCAGTCGCCTCAGCTGGGCTTGCCAACGGCTGCGGCGCTCCCGCACGCGACTGCGGGAACGACAGCGCAGCCGGTCCGGACAGCCATTGCGCTCGTTCGTATCCGCGCAGACCGCCCTCACGGCCACCATCGCGTACGGGCGCTGCAGCCATCGCGATGGCCGGAACTGCTGCCGGTACAACGCCAGCGCGGGCACCGTGTTGGCGGCGCTGAAATGGTGCGCGAACGAGAACGGCAACCCCGGCAGGCCAGCCAACTGGGCGCTGAACCCGCTGGAGCGGATGCAATGCCGCCAGCGTTCCGAACTGCTCCGCCACGACCAGAGGTGCGTGGTTGGGCAGCATCACCCCGCCGGAACCAACCCGGATCGTGGCAGTCGCCGCGGCCAGGTGCGCGATCAGCACAGCCGGCGCCGAGCTGGCGATCGCGTGGACTGCCCGGCCGGACTGCGCCCCCTCCACTACTCCATCAATCGGGGCGCGACACGCCGGCAGTAATCCACGCCGCGCTTACTTTCCTGAGAGCCAGCTGTGACAGGTCCCTGACCACGTTCGCATCGTTGCTACCGTCCCTTTCATGGAGCTGCCTCGTAAGCGGCAGAGCTGGCAGCGACGGCGGGGGCGGACCGTGGCCGGGCTGGTGGCCGCCCTCGTGGCGGTCGCCGCCGTGGCCGGGATCGCTGCCGCCATCGGCAAACCGGCGGCTGTCGGCGTGCGCAATCTGCGCATCGCTGTCGTTGACGGGCCCCGCAATAACCAGCACGTTGTGCTCGACGCCAGCTTCCTCACTCCGGCGGGCACCGCTCGGGTCCCGGCGATCCTGCTCGCTCATGGCTTCGGTGAGACCAAGAACGCCGTCCGTGCCCAGGCTACGGCCCTGGCGCAGGCCGGTTTCGCCGTGCTCACCTGGTCCGCGCGTGGGTTCGGCACTTCCACCGGGCAGACCGCGCTTGACTCACCGGACTACGAGGTGAAGGACGTGCAGCAGCTCGCCACCTGGCTGGCTCGCCAGCCCCGGGTCCGGCTTGACAAGCCCGGCGATCCCAGGGTGGGGATCGCTGGGTCCTCCTACGGCGGCGGGCTGGCGCTGCTCGCCGCCGCCTACGACCAGCGGATCGATGCGATCGTCCCGCAGATGGCGTGGAACAACCTGGCGACTGCGCTGTTTCCCAACGCGGCCGGCGGCGCCCCGGCGGGCGGTGTCTTCAAGAAGCAGTGGACTGGCCTGCTATTCACCCAGGGCGCCGTGGGGTTCGCCGCGACCGGCCAGACCGGCCAGACCGGCCAGACCGGGCAAGCTGGCCAGGCCGGGCAGGCAGCCACTGGCAGCCAGGTGGCCGCCGTGCCTTCGCCGCAGTGCGGCCGGTTCATCCCGCAGATCTGCGCCATCTACCAGCAGGCCGCAGCGCTTGGCCGGCCGACGCCCCAGGCTGTCGCGCTGCTGCTGCGGTCCAGCCCGGCGAGCGTCGCCAGCCGGATCGACGTTCCCACCCTGCTGATCCAGGGCGAGAACGACTCCCTGTTCGGGCTGGACCAGGCGGACGCCAATTTCAAGGCAGTCAGGCGAAACGGCGCCCAAGTGGACATGGTCTGGTTCAACGGCGGCCACGACGGCGGTAATCAGGAAACAGCGAGGGTGAACGGGCTGACCACGCAGTGGTTCGAGCGGTGGCTGAAGCCGGCCCACCCGGCGCATGTCACCCGCGGCACCGGCCAGCCTGCATTCGCCGTCAGCAGGGTACTCGGTTTCGATCAGTCGAGCGACGCCGAGCTCCTCGGCGTCGCTACCGCGCCCGGCTACCCAGGCCTCGCTGGCACCGGGCAGCACATGGTTGCGCTGACCGGCCCGGCGCAGACCGTCGTCAACCCGCCCGGCGGGGCACCGCCGTCGATATCCGTCTTCCCCGGGCTTGGCTCGGCCGGGTCAGGGTCATCGACGGGCTCACCGGTGAGCGGCCTTTCTTTCGACATCCCCGGCCAGAACGCCGCCTTCACCTCGGCCCCGCTGCGCGCGCCGCTGCATGTCACCGGTGCGCCGACTGTACGCATCCGGGTCGGCGGCGCCGCCGACATAACGCTCTTCGCCAAGGTCTACGACGTCGACCAGGCAGGCAACGCGACATTGCCGTTCCAGCTCGCGGCGCCGCTGCGGGTCACTGGGGCGACGGCTGGGCGCGTGGTCTCAACCACGCTCCCGGCCATGGACTATGGGTTCGCCGCCGGGCACCGGCTCCGCCTCGTGCTGGCCAGCACCGATTTCGCCGACGCCACCCCTGCGGCGGCTGCGGCCTACCGGGTTGCCCTCGCCGGGCCCGGCCTGTCCGTGCCGACCGATACCGCCCTCATCATCCGCAGCGGCGGATTGCCCTGGTGGGTGTGGGCCGCTCCGGTGGCGGCGCTGCTCGCGGCCGGCCTCATCCTCATCGGCCGCCGCCAGGCGGGGGACACCATCTCGCCCGACCTGGCCGGCATTCCGCTGGAGATCATCGGCCTGACCAAGCGTTTCCGCGACGGCCAGCTCGCCGTCGATGACCTGTCGCTGCGCGTGGAAGACGGCCAGATCCTGGGACTGCTCGGGCCGAATGGCGCGGGCAAGACCACCACGCTGCGCATGCTGATGGGCCTGATCCATCCGGACGCGGGCTCCATCACGATCTTCGGCCGCCGGGTTCACCCCGGGGCACCGGCCCTGTCCAGGCTCGGCTCGTTCGTGGAGGGGCCTGGCTTCCTGCCGCATCTGTCCGGCCGGGCAAATCTGGACCTGTACTGGCGGGCGACAGGGCGGCCAGCCGCCGACTCGCACATGGCCGATGTCCTCGAGGTCGCGGGCCTTGGCGCGGCCATTGACCGGCGGGTCCGCGCCTACTCACGCGGTATGCGGCAGCGGCTGGCGATCGCCCAGGCCATGCTCGGCCTGCCGGACCTGCTCGTGCTCGACGAGCCGATGAACGGGCTCGACCCGCCGCAGATCAGGGAGATGCGCGACGTACTGCTGCGTTACGCCGCAGACGGCCGTACGGTGATTCTGTCCAGTCACATGCTCGCGGAGGTAGAGCAGACCTGCACCCACGTGGTTGTCATGAACCTGGGGCGGCGGCTCGCCGCTGGCCCGGTAGGCGAGATCATCGGGGCAGGCGCGGCACTCGTGGTGGGCACCTCGGAGGCCGGCCGCGCGGTGGCGGTGCTTAGCGGACTCGGCGGAATCGAGCGCGCGGAGCCGCACCCTGATGGGGTGCTCGTGCACCCCGACGGCGTGCCGGCCTCGGCGATCGTCGCAGCGCTCGTCGGCGCTGGGATACCTGTGGAGCGAGTGATACCCAACCGCCGCCTCGAAGACGCCTTTCTCGCGCTGATCGCCGACCCCGCAGCCGGGCAGGTCCAGGTAACCGCTGCGGAGGGACACTGATGGCTGCGGGCGCCAACGCACGGGACTCAAACAGGGTGGATTCAGGCACGGTGGATTCAGGCACGGTGGATTCAGGCACGGTGGATTCAGGCACGGTGGATTCGCGCACGGGGGATTCACGCACGGGGGACTCCGGCAGGGGGGACTCCGGCAGGGGGGAGTCCGGAGCACGGGGTTACAGCCCGCATCGCACGCTGCCCTTCACCGTCGAGGCCGTCCGCCAGCTGCGGCGCTGGCGGACCATCGTCGCGTTCATCATCCTGCTGGCGCTGCCGTGGATTCTGGTCGGCGCGTTCGAGCTCGGCGGGCCCCCGCAACCGGGCAGCGGCGCGCCGGGCCTGGTGGATCTCGCGACCGAGGGCGGCCTCAACTTCGCCGCGTTCAGCTTCTTCGCCTCCGCGGGCTTCCTCCTGGTGGTCGCGGTTGCCCTGTTCTGCGGGGACACAGTCGCGAGCGAGGCAAGCTGGTCGTCGCTGCGTTACCTGCTCGCGGCGCCTGTCCCCCGCGCCAGGCTGCTGCGCCAGAAACTGGCCGTCGCGCTCGCGTACGCCAGTATCGCGGTGACCAGTTTCCCGCTGATGGCGCTGCTTGCAGGGACGCTTGCGTTCGGCTGGCATCCGCTCAGGCTGCCCGCCTCAGGGGTGGAGCTGCCGGCCGGGGCCGCGCTCGCCCGGATGGCTATCGTCCTCGCTTACGTCCTCATCACCGAACTGGTGGTGGCGGGGCTGGCCTTCCTGCTCTCAGCCTGTACCGACTCGCCACTCGGCGCGGTCGGCGGCGCTGTCGGGCTCGTGATCGTCAGCAACATCCTCGACGCGGTGACGGCCCTCGGGGCCTGGCGGGAGATCCTGCCGACCCACTGGCAGTTCGCCTGGCTCGACGTGCTTCAGCCACTGGTCTCGTGGGGCGCCATGATCGAGGGCGCGTCGGTGTCGGTGTCCTACGCCCTCGTCCTTTTCGCGTTGGCGTTCCGCAGGTTCCGTGTGAAGGACATCGTCTCCTGAGCCGAGCCCGGCGCGGGCTTATGGCTGACACGCGATGGGCCATGGGTGCGGCTCTTCTGGAGGGACGTTCATTCTGCTAGCGGGATGACGTTGCTGGCGTAGCGGGATTCGTGGATACGTTGTCGTTCTTGGGTGAGGTGGTAGTGCCAGTAGTCGTCGAAGTCGCCGTTGGTGTGGAGGGCTCGGGAGTTTGAGGATGGCTTCGGCGCCCGGCAGGCACCAGCGGGCGCCGGTGATGTCCGTGCGGTCTTTGACGAGGTGGCGGCAGGCGCCTTCGTAATGACGCCGGTGGCGATGGGCCAGCCGCGTTTCAGTGCGGTGGGGTAGTCCAGGTAGCGGGATTTGCTGGTCAGGCCTGGTATCGCTGGCGCGGCGCCGGTACCGGCGTGAAAATGGTGCTGTGGCCGCCAGCGGCACAGACCGCCGCCGGCTCTTTTCGGCGTACCCGGCTAACGGCCTATTTTCGGGCTAGGTAGGTGGCGGCGGCGGTGGCGGTTTTGCGGCGGGCGGGGGTCAGGCCGGCGGCGGCGTCGCGGATGGTGGCGGCGGCCTGGTCGTGGTGGCCGGCCAGGATGAGGCGGGCCTGGCCGGCGACCCAGGTTTCGGCGGCGGGGTCGGCTTCGGGGTGCAGGCACCAGGCGGCTTAAGCCATTTGCCGCGGGCGGCGGGGCCGGGTGTTTTGGTGGCGGGCGGGCCGGCGCCGGCCGGGCGGATGATATCGGCGGGGGTGCGTGGCGCTGGGGTGATGTCGTAGACGGCGCCGACCTCGGCGATCCGTTTGCGGTGGCGGACCTCGCCCCGTGACAGGCGGGTGGCGAGCTTGTTGTCCCGGGCTGCCGCGGCGCGACGGGTCCTGGGGCGCAGCGCTTCGGGGCGCATGGTGATGCCGGCGCCATCTGCTGACAGCGCCAGGACGTCGGTGTCCGGGCAGCTTCCCGGCGCTGGCCGGGCGCGGGTGTAGAAGCTGTCCACATCGGCTGCGGCCGCCTGGGCGAGGTCTTCCACCTGGCGTTTGCCGATCCGCTGGCCGGTGGCCCGTTCGATGGCCGCCATCGCGCCGCTGAACGAACCGCGGGCGCTTTCGAGGGCGGCGAGCCGGCGCAGGCTACGGGACTGCTTTTCCTTGGGCAGGTTCAGCAGGCCGTCAGCGGGATGCAGGTTGGCCTGCCCGGGGCACGGTAGGCGATCCGGGTCACCGTCACCTCGCCGAACATCGTGGCCAGCGGGCGGGTGTGCCCGGTCTCGGCCCGGCCGCGGGTCACCCCGTCGGCGCCGGTGACCTCGTCCAGCCCGCTCTCCTGCTGTGCACGCAGGTCCAGGTGGTCCTGGAAGAGCTGGCGGAGTAACGCGCGGCCGTCGGTGTCCAGCTGGGCTTCGAGCTCGCCGTGGGACAGCCCGGCTGCTTGGGCGCCGCCGAGGAAGGCGAGTACCCCGGTGAACAGCCCGGAGCTGGCGGTGAACCCGCCGGCCATGGCCGCGGCGCTCACCGCGGCCTCCGGCGGGCGCTCAGCCGGGCGATAAGCGCCGCCCGCCCGGCCTCGCCCGCTGAATCCACCTTCGCCTGCGCCGCCCGGCAACGCTCCACCGCCGCCCGCGCCGCGGCCACCTCGGCGTCGGGCAGCATGACGAACCGGGTCCGGCCCCGGTCGGAGTAGCTGAGCACGGTCGTCACGTGCAGCTGCTGCCCGGCTGCGCACCGGCAGCTGGGCTTGCCGCAGCGGCGCCGGTGGGTCACCACCGACCCTCGGACCATCCGCGGCGCCCGGGCCGCGCCTGGTTCCGGCATCGCCGCCATCCTCTCATCTGCTAGTGCTTCGCTGGCAGATACTCCTCCGTGGCGACGCCAGTCAGGTGGATTTGGAGGGCGTGTCGGGCGGAAGATGCGGCTGGCAGCAGGTCTAAGTCAGCGCCTCCGGAAACACGGCGCCAGTAACCAGGAACGTCACTTCAGAAGAGCCTCACCCATGGGCCATTGCGTGTCTGATATGACACGCAATGGCCCATCGTGGGTCACCGGCCGCAGCAGCCGGAGCGGCTCGCCGCGACGGCATTGCCCAACGTCGCGCGGGAAATGCGATTGAGGTCGGCCACGTCGACGACCGAGGGCACCAGGAACGGTCGCCATGAACGGTCACCTTCCGGTCAGCGCGCCGGCCAGCAGCTGCGCGAGATGCGCTCCGCCGCGGCCGGTAAGGTCGGTCAGCTGAGTGCGGCACGAGAAGCCGTCGGCGAGCAGCACGGCGCCCGGGCCTGCCGACCGGACCGCGGGCAGCAGGGCGGTCTGCGCAACCGCCACGGACACGTCGTAGTGCCCGCGCTCGACGCCGAAGTTTCCTGCCAGCCCGCAGCAGCCGCCAACGCGGGCCAGTTTTGCGCCCGCCCGGCGGAGCAGCGCCGCATCGGCATCCCAGCTCATCACCGCGGCGTGATGGCAGTGCGGCTGGGCGACGACCGGAACGCCGCGCAGGTCGGGCGGCTCCCATGCAGGGGCCGTGGCCAGGATCTCGCTCAGCGTCCGAACCGAGCCTGCCAGCGCCTTCGCGCCAGGAGTGCCGAGCAGTTCCACGCTGTCCGAGCGCAGCGTTGCCGTGCAAGAAGGCTCGATGCCGACGATGGGAACGCCAGCCGCCACGGCTGGGCCAAGCTCGCCGACGGTGCGTTGCAGAATCCGCCGTGCGGCGCCAAGCTGGCCGGTGCTGATCCAGGTGATCGCGCAGCAGGTGCGATGACGGGGTATCGCGACGCTGAACCCGGCGTCTTCGAGCACCCTGACCGTGGCGATACCCACCTCAGGGCAGAAGTAGTTGGTGAACGTGTCAACGAGCAGCAGCACGGGCGTGGTGCCGGCGCCGCGCCGGCTGGCGTGCTTGCGGTACCAGGCGCGGAACGACGCCGGGGCAAAGGAAGGCAACCCGCGGCGCGAGTCGATGCCTGCGGCGAATCGGGCGGCCCGGCCAAAAGCGGTCGTCGCCAGTGCGGCGTTCGCCGGGCCTGGTGCGATCGAGGCCAGCCGCGCCCAGCGTGGCAGCTGCCCGAGCGCGTAGTGGGCACGGGGCCGCAGCCGGCGGCGATACGCCTGGTAGAGGACCTCCGCCTTGTACGCGGCCATGTCGACCCCGGCCGGGCACTCGGACGAGCATGCCTTGCACGACAAGCACAGGTCGAGAACGGCGCTGACCTCCGGGGCGCGCCATCCTCCTGTGACGAGCGTGCCGTTGACCATTTCCTGTAGCACGCGGGCGCGCCCCCGGGTGGAATCCTGCTCGTTCCTTGTGGCCAGGTACGAGGGGCACATGACCCCCGCCGCCCCCGTCGTGTCCGCCACGCACTTGCCGACCCCCGAGCAGCGGTGCACGGCGGCGCCGAAATCGCCGCCGTCATGCCGGTAGGCAAGGGCCAGCGATTCCCGTACGGGCCTGGACTCGCTGACCCGCACGTCAGCGTCGACCGGCCTCGGGTGCACTACGACACCGGGATTCAGTAGGTCGGCGGGGTCGAAGTATTCCTTCACCTGGCGGAACAGGTCAATCGCCGCGGGTGAGTACATGACGGGGAGCATTTCGCTCCTGGTGCGACCATCGCCGTGTTCGCCTGACAGCGACCCGCCGTAGCGTGCGACGAGCCTGGCCGCGTCGAACAGGAAGCTGCGCAATGCCGCGCGCCCGTCCGGCCGCTGCAGTGGGAAGTCCAGGCGCAGGTGGAGGCACCCGTCACCGAAATGGCCGTACGGGATGCCGGTCAGTGCGTGCTCACCCAGCAGTGCGTCGAGGTCCCTCAGATAGGGACCGAGTGAGTGCGGTGGGACGGCCGAGTCTTCCCAGCCGGGGTATGCGGGCTGGCCCTGCACTCCGCGTCCGGCGAGCCCTGCGCCGTCTTCGCGGATACGCCACAGGGCCGCCGCGTGCCCAGGCTCGGATACCACCGTCCCCGCAAGGGCACCCCCGGCCGACACCACCTGCCGGGCAAGGCTGACGGCAGCTGCCTCGGTGCTGGCGGTGACCTCGACGAAGAGCCAGCCTGCGCCGCGTGGCAGTGCGGGGACGGCCGCTTCGCCCCTGCGGGCACGGACCACGTCCACGATGCGTGAGTCAAGGCCCTCACAGGCGACCGGCTGGTGGCGCAGGATCTCAGGCGCGGCATCGGCCGCGGCCGCCATGTCGGGGTAGCCGAGAACGGCGAGCACCCGGTGTGCGGGCTCACTGACGAGACGCAGTGTGGCGCCGGTGACAATGGCGAGCGTCCCCTCGCTGCCGACCAGGGCGCGGCGGACGTCGAACCCGCGTTCCGGCAGGAGGTGCTCAAGCCCGTATCCGGAAGCCTGCCGGTCGAAGCGGCCAAGCTCGGTCCTGATCGTGGCCAGGCCGCGCGCGACGACCCCGCGCAGTCCGGTGAGCTGCCGGCTGTCGTCCCGGCCAGCCGTGGCGGCATCGGGCCCGGCGAGCCTGAGCCGCAGGCCCGCGGCGGTCAGCACGTCGAGCACGAGGACGTTGTCGGAGGTCCGGCCGTACCGCAGAGACCGGGAGCCGCACGCGTTGTTGCCGATCATCCCGCCGATCGTGCAGCGGTTGTGCGTCGAAGGATCGGGCCCGAACCTAAGTCCGAACGGGGCGGCGGCTCGCTGCAGTTGTGCCTGCACCACGCCCGGCTGCACGGTCGCCGTGCCGTCCTGCGCGTTGACGTCGAGCACCTGGTTCATGTGTTTGCTGAAGTCGAGGACGATACCGGTACCCACCGCGTTACCTGCGACCGACGTCCCCGCGCCGCGGCAAGTGAGGGGCACACCGAGGGTCCGGCATACTTCGAGCGCCGCCGTCACCTCGTCGGCGCCGCGCGGGTGCGCCACCACCGCGGGGACCACGCGGTACAGCGATGCGTCCGAGGAGTATAGGGCGCGCTGCAGGACGCTATCGCTCAGGTCTGCCAGGTCGGCGTTCCTGAGGGCTGCCGCGACCTCGGACGCCGGGGCTGCGTCAGATGCCGCCGCTACGCCAGGTCCGGACACGCCGGCTCGTGGTGGCTCGCGGGCGCGTCCCGGGCGTGCGCTCCCGGCAACCCGGGCGGGATCGCATCGCCGGCCCGCAGCGGCGCCGACTCGAAGCGCCCCTCGTGCGCCAGCACGGGGCGGCGGTCGCCGGCGAGCTCGGGGTGGCGATCCTCCAGCGCCCTGCGGCGCTCGGCCGTGCGCCGCAACTGCGTCACGTACTCCGGATTCGCCGAATAAGTCCCGCGCCATGTCTGCGGCATCGCCTCGGGTCGCGGCGGCAACGATGCCGCGGCCCGGCCACCGATCCCGAACACCGAAGGCACCTTCGCCGTTGGTGCGCCGCAGTCCGGGCAGGCGGGCAGCGGCGCACGGAACGACTGGATCACCTCGAAGCCATGGCCCTGGCCGCATCGGAGCTGGTAGATGGGCACGGCTACCACAGCTCCAGCGACCGGGAGAAGATCCCGGCGAGGTCGTCCTCGGCGACTGCCTTCGGCGAAGTGGCAAGCAACCGCTGCTGCTTCATGGCCCCTTGCACCAGGTCGGGGATGTCACCGGCGGTGTAACCGACCGCGGCGATCCCGTTCGGTATGTCGATATCTCTCATGAGCGCGACGAGGACCGCCGGCAGCGCCCGCGCGGCGTCGGCAGGCCGGTCCGTGCCGGGCGCCAGAAGATCGGCGGCTCGCAGGTGGCGCTCGGGGGACGCGTCGAAGGTGTAGCTGAAGGCCTCAGGCGCGGTGAGCGCGACCGACATGCCGTGCGGGACCATCGGCTCGTGGGCCGGGTAGTCCTTAGGGTGGAAGTCGCGGACCCGGCCGGCGATCGGGTAGGCGTTGGCATGCGGGATGTGCACGCCGGCGTTGCCGAACCCCATTCCGGCGAAGGTCGCGGCGATCGCCATGTCGGCGCGCGCGGCAGCGTTCTCGCCCTCGCGGACCGCGTTACGGAAGGAAGAGGCGAGCAG
The DNA here is from genome assembly GCA_963826515.1 of uncultured Actinomycetota bacterium. Lineage (GTDB taxonomy): Bacteria > Actinomycetota > Actinomycetes > Streptosporangiales > Streptosporangiaceae > DATFVJ01. The sequence continues at coordinate 253,276 of CAWGXI010000012.1, read as the reverse complement.
CCGCATCGCCTTCTCCGACCACATGTCGGAGATCGGGTTGGAGCCGCAGTAGGGCACCCGCTGCTCGGCCCGCTTGTGTTCATAGGTGGTGTACCAGCGGGCGGTGTAGCTCTCCAGCGCGTGGCACAGGATGTCCATGCCCGCCGAGGCGGTGACCCCGGCAGGCTGCGTGAAGGTCAGCTCCGGGTCGATCACCGCAAGGGTAGGCCGCAGCCTGGCGTGGCTGATACCTGTCTTCACCTTGAGGGCCAGCACGTCGAGCACGCAGATGGTGGTGGACTCCGCTCCGGTGCCTGTGGTGGTAGGAACGGCGATCAGTGGCTTGAGCGGATTGACCGGTGCGGTGCCCTTGCCGACCGGCGCGTTGATGTAATCCATCAGCTCGCCCGGGTTGGTCAGCATCAGGTTGATCGCCTTGGCAGTGTCGATGCTCGACCCACCGCCGACAGCAACGAAGGCATCCCACGGGCCGGTCTCGCGTGCGTGGGCGATCGCGGATTCGAGGCTCGCGTCGGTAGGTTCCACGTGGACGCCGTCGAAGACGCGGGCCTCGATGCCGAACTGCGCCATCTGGTCGGCCACCCGCTGCGGAGCGCCGGTCGCCGCCACCCCTGCGTCGGTGACGACGAGCGCGCGGCTGACGCCGTACTGGCTGAGGTCGAACCCGATCTCCTCGGACGAGCCCGGGCCGAACTTCAGGTGCGGCGCCCCGTAGGTGAAGATGGCCTCGGGATTGGCGGGCAGGGTGACGCTCACTTCTGCCTCCTCATGCGTAGTAGCCGTCCGGCGCCCTGCGCAGCGACTTCATCTGATCCGCGTCATGCCCGAAGATCACTGTCGCGTCAGACTCCGCCGCGATGCCGCGGATCTTCTCCACGGACGCGTACCAGGCGGACAGGTCGTTGACGATCGCCGCAGGGGTTGCGGGCGGGCCGTAGGAGTCGCCCATGTACACGGCGTCCGAGGTGAAGATCATCGTCCCGGTCTCAGGCAGGTCCACCTTCATCGACATGGTCCCCGGGGTGTGGCCAGGCGCCTCGATGAGCGTGACGCCGGGCAGGAACTCGGGGTCGCCGGAGACCGTCTCGAACTCCAGGCCCTCGTAGTCGGCCTTCAGGTGGGCGCCGTTGAACTCGCCTGAGTACCCGAAGGCCCAGTCCTTCTCCTTGTCGTTACAGACCAGCCGCGGGCCCGCCCCGGCGAAGGTACGCACGTTGCCCGCGTGGTCGAAGTGCAGGTGGGAGAGCACGACATAGTCGAGCTGGGCAGCGTTGATGCCGAGCTGTGCGAGCCGGGAGTCGAGGTACTCCTCCTCGTTGACCTGGTCGTAGGGGAAGAATTCCTGCAGGCCGGTGGGCACCCAGCGGGTCTCCCAGTCACGCGGGCAGCTGGTGTCCCACAGCAGTGTCCCCTCGGGCGTCTCGACGACCACCGCGTGGGTGGTGCACGGGTACCACTCGACCGGCTTGTCCTTGTCAGCGCGGGCCCGGATGCTGCGTCCCGCTTTCAGCAGCAGCCAGGTAAGATCGCAGCTCATCGCGCCGCAGTCGAGCACGTGCAGCTTCGTTGCTTTCGCCATGGGACCTCCCCGAGCCCGGATTGTGTTAAGCAACGTCGCATGTGGCATGTTACATGTCAAGGCCAGGGTTCGCCGGTATCGTGTGAGCATGCCCGGCCAGCGGACAACGCCCTCGTTTGAGCCGCTTGCGGTCCCCGCCTCGTCGCTGACAGACCAGGCGGTAGTGGCGATCCGGCAGGCCGTGCGAAACGGGACACTGCAGCCGGGACGGCTGTACTCGGCCTACCAGATCGCCAGCTACCTCGGTGTGTCGCGGAGCCCGGTACGCGAGGCCCTGATGCGGCTCGCGGAAGCCGGACTTGTGGCGTTCGAACGCAACCGCGGGTTCCGTGTCGTGCTCCCTGGGCCGGATGAGATCGCGGAGCTGTTCCAGTTGCGCCTGCTGCTCGAGGTGCCTGCCGCCCGCCGCGCCGCCCTGCACGCGGCCGCAGACTTGGCGGCGGGACTCCGCGCCGAGCTCGCGCACATGCGCACGGCCGCACTCGACCACGACGAGGCGGTCTTCATGCGGTACGACCAGCGTCTGCACCACCTGATCGTGGCCGCTGCGGGCAACAGGCGGATCGTCGGCCTGGTCGACAATCTCAGGGATGTCACCCGGCTGCTTGGTGCTTCCACCGTGGACCGGTCGCGCGACCTCGATGCGATCGCCGACGAGCATGTGCCGATTCTCGACGCCATCGCCGCCGGCGATGTGACCGCGGCAGGCGAGGCGATGGCGCACCATGTCTCCCATACAGGCAAACTGCTCGTCGCCCAGGCGGTCGCCGAGGCAGGCGGGCTAATCAGCGCCGACGAGCTATGGGCAAGCACGATACCCGTCTAGATCGTTGACCGGTAATTCCGGCGCAGGTCACAGCGTGCCACGACATGCCGTCCTTGATCCGTGACTGACAGGCGAAGAGTGTCCAAGATCGGCGTGTTCACACACGTCTGACCCTGGCGCCTTCCGTGATCGCCGACCTAGACACTCTCCTGATCGCACTGTACGTCGAGCTGACCGACCGCATCATCCCCTCGCTGGGGCTCACCCGGTCCAGGCCGGGCAAGCCACCCGAGGTGACCGACGCCGAGCCGGTCTGCCTGGCCGTCGCGCAGGTGCTGCTCCACTATGACGACGAGCGGCACCGGCTGCGGGCCGCCCTGGCGCGGGTCGGGCACCTGTTCCCCCGGCTGCTTCGCCAAAGCGAGTACAACGACCGGGTCAAGGCCGCGGCCCCGCTGATGGAGGCGGCGCTGCGGTGGCTGGCAGATCACACTCCCGGATCGGCCGAGATGCTGCGGCTGATGGACGCCACCCCGGTGCCCTGCGGCCAGTCCAAGATCACCGCCAGGCGCCCGGACATGTTCGGCTACGCCGGCTACGGCTAACGCGGGACAGTCAAGGAACATCATCTGCATTTCCATGGCTGGCTACCCCAGTTCTACCCCAGTTGCCGTGATCTTTCGCCTCGGCGAGCCCTCATAACAGCGGAGTGCGCCGCGCCCCCGCTGATACGTTGAGTCGCCCGGAAGACATCCAGGAAAGCGCGGGTCAACTCGCGGCGTGCCGCTCCGCATGACGCTCGGTGTGGCGCTGGGAGCGAGCACGGGTGCCGCAGCGGGAGTTGCACCACTGCTGGTTCGGGCGGCCCCGCAGGTAAAGCTGTCCGCATCCGGGCGCGTCGCACAGGGCGAGGGAGCTGGCGTCTGGGCCGGTGAGAAGATCGATTGCCGCCGCCGCGAGGTCGCCGAGGAACCGGTCAGCCGGCTCGACTTGCGTGACCGGCTCGGTGCGGTGCCTGCCAGGTTCCGTTCGTAGCAGCCGGACGGTGGGGGCGCGCAGCGCGAGATCGTTGATGGCGGCCACATCCGCGGCCGGCAGCGCGTGGCCGCCCGCGGCGGCCCGCAGTACGCGGAGGATGTGGTCCCGGAGGGCGAGAAATCGGCTCACCAGGTCGTCGTCCACGTCCGGTGGGATGGCGAGGCGTCCTCCCTGGTGGCCCAGCCAGCTGCGGAGGTCGGCCGGTACGGTGATCAGCTCGACATACCGCAGGCCGCGCCTGCGGATGGTGTTGGCGACATCGATGGCAAGGCGATCGCCAAGCCAGCTCCACCTAACCACAGCCACGTTCGCAGCATAACTCACAGTTTAAAGGGCAAAAAGCGTTGGTATGGTGCCAGGCATGAACAGGCGTGGCCGCAGCATTGAGGGCAGGCTTGACGGCCTGGCTGTGGCATGTGCCTGGTGCAGTTCGTCGACGTGCTTGGTGTCACCATCGTCGTCACCGCACTGCCGGGCATGCTCACCGATCTGAAGGCACCCGCCTCCGCGGGCAGCCTGATATCGGGCGGCTATGCCATGTTCTTCGGCGGCCTGCTGCTGCTTGGGGCGCGCCTGGGCGACCGGTTCGGTCACCGGCGGGCCATCATAGCCAGCCTCATAGTGTTCGCCGCCGGGGCGCTCCTTGCCGCGACCGCTGGCTCGATCACGCTGCCGACGGCCGCCCGATGCCTGCAAGGTGCGGCGGCCGCCGCGTCCGTGCCAGCAGCGCTGCGGCTGCTCACCACAGGCACCGCCGAGGGGCGCCAGCGGCGGCAGGCAATCGCGGCGTGGAGCGCGGCAGGTGCGGCGGCCGGTGCGAGCGGCTTCGTCGTCGGCGGCATCGTCATGGATCTGACCGGCTGTCGCTTCATCTTCTGGGCCTACCTGCCGTTGACAGCAGCGCTCGCGGCCGCCGTCGCGCGTAAGGTCCCCCGCGACGGCGACTATGTCTATACCGGCCCGGCACGCTCGCTCAACGTCGGCGCGGCCGTCACGTTCACCGCCGCCGTCATGGCCACCGTGGTCGGCGCCGCGCTGATCGCCGAGCGCAGCCACTGGCTGGCCGGCGCTGGCCTCATTCTGCTCGCGGCGCCGCTGACGGCTGCATTCTCCTGGATCGATCGCCGCGCCGCCGCGCCGCTGCTGCCAGCAGCCGTGCTCCGGCTGGAGCGCCTGCGCCGTGGGGCGCTCAGTGCGTCGCTGAACACCGCGACTCGCAGTCCGCTTGCCGCAGCGGCTATGAAGCTGCGGTTCAGCATTTCGGCCGTGGGCGGCTCCGTGCTCGCCGCGCCGGCAATCCGCCGTACCGGGCCGCGGCCGGTCGTAACCGCCGGGCTGACCCTCATCGCGGTCGGCGACGGGGCCCACACCGTTGCGGCCGCAACTGGCTTGGCCTTTGCGGCCTGCGTGGCCACCGCAGGAGCAGGTTTCGGCCCATCCTCGGTCGCGGCGACCACGCTTGGCACCGACGTCGCAATATCCTGGCGCGGTGCCGCATCGTGAATCATCAACACGGCCGCACAGCTCGGCACTGCCGTGGGCATCGCCGTCCTGCTCCTCGTCGCGGCCGCCGCCACGGGTGCACCCGGGCCCGCTGCAGCCGCACCTATCATCGCCTGGGCCATCGCCGCCGCCATCGCCGGCGGCGGCGCGCTCGCATTCGCCCGCCGCTCGGGAGCCGGGCCCACGCTGCCGCTGGACGGCGCCGTAGAAAGAGGCCAGCTGGACGGAAACCGCCACACGTTGAGCCGCTGCTGACGGCTCCGCCCTGTCCGCCTGTTTTCGCGCGTGTTTTCGCGCGATCCAGTCGCCAGCACCACGCGCATCGGCAGGTCGATCACCTCGCCGCCGCCGGATCGCTCCGCCAATGCGGTACGTGCGCGGGCGAGTCCCGCCGCCCGCTCGGCGGCGCTGGCGGTGATCACACCGCTGAAGGTGCCCAGCATGTCGACGATGTCGCCGATCGTAATCGTGCGCTGGAACCGGAACGAGGTGCTGACGATGTTCTCGAACAGCCCCGCCTCGGGCAGCGTGACGTCGTGGTGGCGCCGCGGCCGTGCTTCACCTTCCGCCTCGGATTGGGCGGCCGGCCTGCTAAGCCGGTCGAGGTCACGCACCCACTGGACGTCGCGGTCGCGGCTCGTCCAAATCACCCCGAGGCGGTCGCCGTCACGCAGGACCCGCCCGATCTCGGGGACGGCCCGTTCGGGATCAAGCCAGTGCCATGCCGATGAGACGAACACGCCATCCACGCTCGCGTCCGGCAGGGGGATCGCCTCCCCCCGGCCAGCAAGGACGCACACGCCTGGTGAACGCGCCGACAGCACGGCCCGCATGCGCTCGTCAGGCTCGACCGCAATGACATCCGCGACCCTGCGTGCCAGGGCGTGTCCCGTAGATCTTGGTGGATGCGGGCGGTGCTCCAGGCCGCGATCCGGCAAGGCCCTGCGTGTTCTCGATGAGCCGATAGTGGAACTGTCGGCAACGACGATGCCGTCCGCGACCCCGGTCGTCGTCTGGGGTCGCGGGCCCGCACCTTCGCGCCGCCAAAGATCTACGGGACGCCCTAGCCGCGACCTGGGCGGCGCCCCTGCCAGGAACGCCTGGCGCACGCCAAGCCGGCACCCGCGACGAGCACGCCCACCGTCGTGCCGAGCACCACCAGGCGGGCAGTGGATCCAGCGGCCCCGAACACGCGCTCGATCGTCAGCACCATGAGCACCGACACGGCAAGGCCGTAGCCGGCCGCCACCGCGAGCGAGCCGGCCACGCTGCCGCTGCTATCCGGCCGCCTGTTGCGGCCGTACTTTTGCGCGATCCGGTTTCGTGCTGGCATGGCAGATCCAAGTCGTCCGGTTGCGTGGGGTCAAGTGCCTATCCTCGTCCTAAGAGACGCGCCCGCCACCAGATTGGATGCATTGTCAGCAAAGATTCCCTATTGATTAACCGACCGGATAGGGCAGCGTGGCGTCGAGGACAACATGAACAGCCGTTCAGTTTCGGCTGGTCCCGGCCGGTGCCAGCCGCGGCAGCCGAGCACCGCCACCCCGGGGGAACGACCCAGGGGACGACCCCCCGGACCCCCGCATATCAGCCGCGGTTCGCGCCGCGGCAGCCGTTTAGGATCAGTTATGGGAGCGCTGCGATTAGATCGGCGACCGGCTTACGGCGGCCGGTGTAAAAGGGGATCTCGACGCGGGTGTGCCTGCGCGCCTGTGCGCCGCGCAGGTGACGCATGAGGTCGACGATGCGGTGCAGTTCGTCGGCTTCGAACGCGAGCATCCATTCGTAGTCGTTCAGGGCGAAGCAGGCGACGGTGTTGGCGCGCACGTCCGGGTATTCGCGGGCCATCCTGCCGTGCTCGGCCAGCTGCGCACGGCGCTGCTCGGGCGGCAGCAGGTACCACTCGTAGGACCGGACGAACGGGTAGACGGACACGTACGCGCGCGGTTCCTCGTCAGCGAGGAACGCCGGGATGTGACCCTTGTTGAATTCGGCCGGGCGGTGCAGCGCCAGCACTGACCAGACAGGCTCGCTGGCGCGGCCGAGCGCCGTCCGCCTGAACCTCCCGTAGATCTCCTGCAGGTCGTCCGGCGAGCGTGCCACCCACCAGAACATGTAGTCGGCGTCCGCCCGCAGTCCCTGCACGTCGTAACTGCCCCGGGTGATCACGCCCTTGCCTGCCGCCTGGTCAAGCAGTTCGGTGACTTCGGCCGCGACCGCATCCCGCCGGTGAGCCGCGGCGGCGGGACTGCTTGCGCTGCCCGGGGCGATCCGCCCCTGGACGTCGAGCGCCGCAGGGTCGGCCACGCGGAAGACCGACCACATGGTGTACCTGATGAGCTCGTTGAGCTCGCGCGCACGCGAGCCGGAACGTGCGGCCATGGGCTCATTGTCCCCCATCGGCTCGACCGGCCCCGCGACTGGCCCCGCGGCGGGCAACGTGCTCGAGAACCTGCGCGGCCGCCTGCCGCGCCGTTGCGATGCACGCCGGGATGCCGAGCCCGTCGTAGGCGGCGCCGCAGACGGCTAGGCCGGGTTGATCGGCCACGGCCGCCCTGATGCGCGCCACCCGGACGGTGTGCCCGACGGTGTACTGCGGCAGCGATCCGCCCCATCGCGTCACCCTGGAACCGGCTGGCTCCCCGCCGACGCCCACCGCCGCGGCGAGTTCACGGCGGGCGAGTGCCACGAGTTCGCCGTCGGATCGCTGTAGTATCTGCTCCTCATCGACACGCCCAACCGAGCATCTGACGGCTTCGACTTGTGCGCCTTCTTCCGCCTGGTGCGTCGGGTCCTGGTGGGCCAGCAGGTGCGGCCACTTCACGGTGGAGAACGTCACCGCCTTGACTGCGCGCCCGTCCACAGCGGGGACGAGGTAACCACTGCCCCGTGGCCGCCTCGGGAACGCGGCACCTGGGAAGGCCAGCGTGACGATCGCCACGCTAGCGTACTCGATCTCGCCGAGCAGGATGCCTGCGGCAGGTACCTCGGCGCGGAGCAACCGGCTCGCAGGCCGTGCGGGGACCGCGAGCACGACCGCGTCGGCCTGCACGCACTCGGGATCGTCCGCGGAGCCCACAGTAAGCTGCCAGCTCCCAGGGCCACGCCGCAGCTCACGGACGGTCGCGCCGGTGCGAACCTGCGCGCAAGCCGCCGAGGCAACCGCCTCGGGGAGGGTGCCGAGCCCCCCGGTGAGCGTTCTGAACACGGGCCGCTGCCCGGTGCCCGCATCCCGCCTCGGCCCGGTGAGCGCCGACCTGGCCGCCCCTGTCAGGGTGCGGTGATCACGGCTCGCGGCGGCCAGCCCAGGCAGCGTGGCCTCGAAGGACAGCTTGTCGGCGCGGCCCGCGTAGACGCCGCCGAGCAGCGGCTCGACCAGCCGGTCCACCAGCTCGTGGCCGAACCGTGCACCAACATGCCTGGCCACGGAGACGTCGTTGTCCCTGGCAGTGGCGGGCAGCATGAGGTCAAGCCCGGCCCTGGCGAGACCAGGGATGGAAAGCACCCCGGACCTTGCGAGCGCGGCGAGGTCACCTGGCACGCCCATGAGCTGGCCGGCCGGCAGCGGGTGCAGTTCGCCACGCGTCCAGATGCCGGCCGCGGTCGTGCCAGGGCTCACCAGCTCACCTGCCAGACCCACCGCGCCCACTAGGTCGATCCCTTCCGGCCTGCGGGCGAGCATCGCCTCCGCGCCCTCGTCGACCGCGACGCCGGCAACCTCGGAAACGCTCAGCTTGCCGCCGATCCGGGGCGAGCCCTCGAAGACCGTTACCCGCACCGGCGCGTCGCGCATGAAGAAAGCGGCGGCGAGGCCCGCGATCCCGCCGCCTACGATCGCGACATGCGGCGTCCATGCGGCATCCGGCTGAACCGGCCAGGCCGGCGCTGGGGCCCCAGTTCCGCGGGGTGGGTCTGCCGCGTTCACCACTTCCTCCGTCCGCGCACCGTTCTCTCTAGGCTACGCAGCGCACCGCAGCTGGCGTGTCCTGATCCGAGTCCGCGGCACGGATTGGCGGGCGCCCCATGCCCTCCGCTGCCGCGTGTGCTCGGGACGCGAGCGCCGGGCCAGGCGCCGCAGGCCGGTCTCATGCCAGGCGACGATGACTACAGCGACGATCAGGAACGGGTCGAACGCCCAGTTCCTCGTGACGTAGTTCATTGCTCTCAACTCTTGATGAGCCGTATTGGATCGGCACGTTAATGGTCTGCGCAATGTTCCACGTCATGCCTCGCGCGTCCAGCCGCCATGCTGTCAACGTGGCGCCATGGGTGGCGGGCGCATCGAACTGCCCGGATGAATGGTGATGCCCCAGGCGGCCAGCACCGGCTCGGGGAACCGGGGTGCATCCGGAAGAAGCTGGTGTCCAGGAACAGGTAGTCCAGCGTGACGTCGTCCAGGCGCCGCCGGGCCCACGCCTCGTGCTCGTCCTTGATGGCCTGGCACACGGCGGAGACCGTCGACTTGGAGATGGCGGCCTGGTCGCCGAGCGCGTCAACCAAGGTGGCCTCGACGTCCCGGGCCGACAGGCCCGGATCAAGGAGGCGATCACGAGGGATTCGAGGGCATTGGTCTTAGAGGGCATCTGATCCACAGTGATCCGGGTCTGTCCCTGAACCAGGATTTCTTTGCGTTCAAGATCCCACACTTTCGGTCTATGACCTGCTAAAGATCGCCGTCATGACCTCCCGGCGTTCCTACCGCACCGACCTGTCCGACGCCCGCTGGGCCTTAATCGAGCCGATCCTGGCCGCGTGGCGGGCAGCCCGGGCTGAAGCCGGCCTGGGTCTCAGCGAACCCGTCCATGACCTGCGCGAGATCGTCAACGCGATCTTGTACGTGAACCGCACCGGGATCGCCTGGGAATACCTGCCGCACGACTTCCCGCCGTACAAGACGGTCTATGACTATTACGCCAAATGGGAGGCAGATGGCACGACGGAGGCGATCCACGACATGCTGCGGCGCAAGGTCCGCCAGCAGGCCGGGCGCGCGGAGACACCGAGTGCGGCAATCATGGACGCGCAGTCGATCCGGACCTCCGGGAACGTGCCGGAGTCCTCGCAGGGCATCGACGCCGGGAAGAAGATCAAGGGCAGGAAAAGGCACATCGCCACCGATACGATCGGGCTGCTCCTGGTCGTGCTGGTCACCGCGGCAAGCGTGCAGGACACCACCGGCGGCCGGGACGTGGTCAGCGAGCTGGCCGCCCGTCACCCGACAGTAGCCAAGGCCTGGGTGGACAGCGGTTACCAGCGCAGCGTCATCGAACGGGGCGCCGCGCACGGTATCGACGTCCAGGTCGTCAGCAAGAATCCCGGGCAGAAAGGGTTCGCCCCGTTACCGAACCGATGGGCGGTAGAGCGCACGTTCGGCTGGTGGGCGCTGCATCGCCGGTTAGTCTGGGATTACGAGACACTCCCACAACGTTCCCGAACCATGATCCACTGGGCCATGATCGACAACATGAGCCGGCGAGTCACTGGAGAATCCACTCAAACCTGGCGCGACGACCACACCGAAACCGGCGAACCATTCGTGACCTAGATCAGATGCCCTCTTATTAGTGACGTGGCTGCCGAACAGGCGGGAGGCGAACGCCTCGGCCGTGCCGCGCAGCTTCGGCCGGGCCAGCGTGACCGGCCCGGCGGTGGTCTTGACGGTCGCGTCCCGGTAGCCGTTACGGGACCCGGGCCGGGCGTCCTCGGCCACCGCGGCGCGGGCGTAACGCTCCCGTCCGAGGAACTCGGTGACCTCGGCCTCGAGCGCGGCCTGCATCAGCAGCTGCGCGCCGAGGCGGGCCAACTTCCTCCAGGATCTCCGGCAGCGGCCGGCCCTGAGCGAACAGATCATCGATGTGGCAGCGGATACGGTCGGTAGGCGATACTCGTGTTGGCACGGGTGTAGGTCCTTCCTTCGTTGACTTGGTGGTCTTGAAGGGGAACCTACGCCCGTCGTCTCATTTACACCGGATCTTGGACGCGACCTTCGCGCCAGGTGAGCGGGTCTTGGGCCTTGATGGCCTGCTGGAGCTTGTGTATCAGCTGATCTGCGCGGCGGGACGGGCCGGGCATGTCGAGGCGGCGCGCCTCCGCTGCGGCCAGCCCGGCGAGGAGCAGCGCCTTTGCGTGGTCGTCGCTGGCGCCGCGGCCGCGCAGCGCGTCGGCCCAGCCGAGGCGGCTGAGAGCGACGAATGGCCTGGCCCCGATCCTGGTATTGATGGTCACCGCCGCCGCGTAGTGATCGAGGGCCTCGCCGGTGTGGCCGAGCAGTGCCGCGAGCCGGCCGAGCGGCCAGTGCACCGACCCGTACAGGAAAACCACGCCGGTGCCCGTGACACCGAAATCGGCGACATGCGCGCCGAACAAGTCATAGGTGGCCTGCGCGGTCGCGGTGTCGCCGAACGCGACGATCATGTCCAGGATGTAGATCAGGGCGTCCAGGGTGCGGGTGTCCCTGCCGCCGGTGGCGGGCAGCGACCGTAGCGTCTGATAGACCGCGCAGGCTTCCTCGGTCCTGCCGAGGAAGAACAGCGCCCGGGCCAGGCCGGCCCGGACGACCGGTAGCGCAGGGGCGGAGGCTGCCACCTGCGCGAGCTGCGCGAGCTGGCTGATCTCATCATCGACCGAACCGGTGTTCAGCATCTGGTATGCGGCGTCGATCCGCCACACCCGCGCCACGCACTGGGCCAGCGGCTGCCCGCACCTGCGGGCGGCCTCCTGGGTGATTGAGCCGGACTTCAAGATGTTCACGGCGCGGCGACGACCAGCAACGCGACCTCCAGTGAAATCGCCTCTTCGGCCATCATCATGAGCTCGCCCGCGGCCTGATCGCCGAGACGTCCGCCGAGCGCTCGGCGGTGATCTATCGGTGACTCCGGCGAGGCCCGCAGGAACCAGGCTAGAGCCGCGGGTGCCGGTGCCCAAGACCGAGCAGGCCGTATCGCCCGCCGCAGCCCCGTCGCCACTCCCGCGCACATGGACCGGCCAGCGATACGCTGACCGCCGTGCGCAGCGGACCGCCTGACCGCGCTCGGCAGCAGGTTCCCCTGGCCGATCCATAACGGCTTATGCTGCGTGACGCACGTCCGCCCGGTGGCTCTCACCTGGTGCTCTCACACCCGGTGCACCACCCACAGGGGCGACGGCTCATTATCGTCGATAACGTTCCGGTTCCGGCGCCGCCGCCAATATCAGATGCCGCGTCCGCGGTCGAAGCGGCCGTCACCCATTGCGGATGACGACACCGAGCGCAATGCGGAGTTGCCTCGGTAGGACTCGGCGCACGCGGTTCGGGAGGGTGCTCCCGCGGCGGCCAGGTGTACGGGAGAATCGCCGTGACGACAAACCAGATCCTCATCGGCCTAGCCCTGACCCTCGTGCTCGCGGTGGGCTCACAGGTGCTCGCGAGCCGGCTGCGGATACCGGCACTCATTGTGCTGCTGCCCACGGGCTTCATCGCCGGCGCACTCACCAGCGACATGAACCCCAACCGGCTGCTTGGTGCGACCTTTCAGCCACTCGTCTCGCTTGCCGTGGCGGTGATCCTTTACGACGCTGGAATCGGCCTTGATCTGCGCAGGTTCATCGGTCATACCCGGCGAGTCGTGCGACGGCTGATCGGGTTCGGCGTGCCAATTACCTGGGCCGTCGGCGCCGTTTTCGCGGCATTGCTGCTCGGCCTGCCGGCGCAGTCAGCGCTTATGCTCGGCGCCATCCTGGTGGTGTCCGGGCCAACGGTGGTTGGCCCGCTGCTGCGTTTCGTCCGGCCGACCGAGCGGGTACAGCGGATCCTGGCCTGGGAAGGGGCGCTGATCGACCCGGTCGGCGGCATCCTCAGCGCGCTCGTCTTCAATGCCATCCTGGCCAGCACCCGGCTTGGCCACGGAACCGAGATCGCGGACTTCCTGCTCAGCGTCGGCATCGGCCTGGCGGGCGGCGTGATCGGAACAGCCTTGCTGTGGCTGCTGCTGAGCAAGCTCGGGCTCGACGAGGTGCTCGGCACCGCCGCCCAGCTTGCCGTCGTGATCGCCGTCGCCGCCGGGTGCGACATCTTCCGCGACGACACGGGGCTGATCGCCGCGATCGTCATGGGGCTGGCCGTGCGCAACCTGCCCGGGTTCGACATCCCGGCGCGCCGGCCCTTCTTCGAGACACTCGTCCAGCTGATAATCGGCGTGCTGTTCGTGTCCATCTCGGCGACGGTCACGCCCGCCTCGGTGCGGGCTGTCGCGGCGCCTGCGCTGGTCCTGGCCGCCATCCTGATCCTCGTGGCCAGGCCCCTGGTGGCTTTCTTGTGTACGCTCCGGACTGACCTGTCGCCCGGCGAGCGGGGTTTCGTCGGGTGGATGGCCCCGCGCGGCATCGTCGCCGCCGCCACCGCCTCGACCTTCTCCGCCACGCTCGCGCAGAAGGGCGTCGCGGGCGCGTCCAAGATCCTCCCCGCGACGTTCGTGGTGATCGTGGTGACGGTGACGGTGTACGCCCTGACCGCGGTACCGGCGGCGCGGCGCCTTGGCGTCACCCGCCCGGCGCGCAGCAGGCCGCTGCTCGTCGGGGGCGAGCCGTGGGTCATCGATCTGGGCCGCGGGCTGCGGTCCGCTGGCCTCGACGTGCTGATGTGGGCCGGGCTCGAGGAACAGCGGGCCGACATCCGTGCCGCCGGGCTCGAGCTTGCGCCGGGAGAGCTCGTCGCCGCGGCTACCGGCCGCGGCGAGGAGATCGAGGGGGTGACCGCGGTGCTGCTGCTCACCCCAGAGGACGATTTCAACGCCCTCGCGTCCGCGATATTGCAGGCCAATGCCGGGGCCGTCGTCTACCGGCTCGGGCCACCATCTGACAGCGAGGGCGTCGTCGCCCCTTACACGGGCGGCGAGGTCCTCTTCGGCGCCGGGCTGACCAGGCCGGCGCTGGCGCGCCGCTACGGGCAGGGCGCGCGCTTTCGAATGCTCGCCGCAGATGGCGCCTTCCCCGCCGGTCACGACCTGCTGCTGCTCGTCCGTGCCAACGGCCGGCTGGTGCCCGTGACCGCGGCGGAAACGCCGGCGACCGAGCCCGGGGACACGCTGCTGCTCCTCGGCCCCTCAGCCGACCCCGGCACGCGGTAACTGCTCAGCCCTGTATCACCTATTATGGGCGATGCGCGAATGTTGCGCGCGGACCGATTGTGGGAATAACGTCTAAAGGCTCAGTGTGGAACGGTCAGCAGAATTACGCATGAATTCACCTGCAATTACTCTGCCGTTCACCTGCGTGGATACGGCTATTGCCGGCGGAGCGGCCGGGGTGATTAATCCGGTGCGGCCGCACGTTGGTGCTGTGGCGACCGTGTCACGGAACTGGCCCGCGGTCACGGGCGAGGGGAACGGCGACAGCCAGGGAAACAGTGATGAGTGCTGAGCGTGAGCGGGTGGACGGGTTCGGGCATTTGGAGGACGGGTTGCGGCAGGCCAGCCCGTGGTATCTGTGGGGGCCGTATGTGAGTGAACGGCAGTGGGGGACGGTCCGTGAGGACTACAGCGCGGATGGTGAGGCGTGGATTACCTGCCGCACGACCATGCCCGGTCGCGTGCCTACCGGTGGGGTGAGGACGGGCTGGCCGGTTTCTGCGATGTGGAGCAGCGGCCCGTGCGTGAGCTTGGCAGCCACTCACGAAAGCTGATCCATGCGACGAGCAGGAGAGCGAAAATGACCGCGATTATGATTCCCTGGTGGATGAGCGCTGCCCGGAAGGGGGCGACCATCATCGAGTTACCCGCCTGGAGGCTCGATCCCATCCCGGACATCGCATCTACTGCTTTCTGCGCAGAGTACGGTGACCGCGTCCTCGCCGCTGCTGGCCACGCCTGTGCCGGTACCGGAAGCTAGCAGGTCGCGCAATACCTTACTCAGTTCGGCGGCGCGGGTGGTGCACGCAGGGGGCGCTATAAGCCAGCCCGCCGATCCGGGCGACAATGGTGACGGCCGAGAAGGCACGAGCGGATGGGAAGCTTCGTGGGTGGCGATCAGATGCTGCCGGCATTCAGCCTGCAGCAGATAGCGGACCGCTGGACGTTCGCTCCGGTGGCAACGGGCCTGGTGATCGCGGTCGCGGCACTGTACCTGTGGGGCGTGTGGCGGGTCGGGTCGCGTCATCCCGCACGGCCGTGGCCATGGTGGCGGACCTGGCTGTTTGTCTGCGGGCTCGCCGTCATCGTGGTGGCCACGCAAAGCGGGATCGGCGCCTATGACGATGTGCTGTTCTGGGACCACATGATCCAGCACCTGCTGCTGATCATGGTGGCGCCGCCGTTGCTCGTCCTTGGCCAGCCCGTCACCCTGTTGCTGCACGCAAGCAGGAACCCGCTGCATACCTGGGTCAAGCGGGCGGTGCGATCACCCGTGGCGGCATTCCTGACCTGGCCGCCTTTCACCATTGCCGCCTACGCAGCGGCGATTGTGGGCACGCACCTGACCAGCGCGATGAATGTGGTGATGACCAGCCAGTGGGCGCACGACGGCGAGCACGCCCTCTACCTGATCGTCGGCTACCTGTTCTTCCTGCCACTGCTTGGCCGCGAGCCGATCCGCTGGCGCATCCCTTACCCGCTACGCATCCTGGTGCTCATCCTGGCGATGCCCGTCGACACGTTCACCGGGCTCGTGCTTGGCTACTCGGCTACCGGCATGACCGGCATGATGAGGCGATCGTGGGGACCAAGCCCGGTCGACGACGTGCACCTGGGCGGCGCGGTGATGTGGATCGGCGGCGACGCCATCATGCTTGTGCTGATCATGATGGTATTCCTCGCCTGGAGCAGGGACGACAAGGGGGCCTTCGGCGGCCTCGGCTGGCTTGACGCTGCCCGCGGGACGAGGCTGGCCAGCCTCGCAGGCACCGCACCGGTCGCTAGCACCGGCCAGGTACCGACGGCTGCTGCGGCCACCGATCGGCCGGAAATGGGCGTGGCCCTCGCCGGTGCCGCTCCCGCCCCTCAACGTGCAGGCCGGCACAGGGACGTGGACGAGGACGAGGAGCAGCTGGCCGCCTATAACGCCTACCTCGCCCGGCTCCGTGAGACCGAGTCAGGCAGCAGCAAGCCGCCTCGGCGCTGAACGGACCGCAGGCCGAACCGATCCGCCCGGATCCGGGCGAGCGCGTCGTTCAGGTGCGAATGCTCCGTGCACGGCGGGAGGCGCCAGCAAGGTCGCCCCACGGGCCAGGTGCGGCCCCACGGGCCAGGTGCGGCCCCACGGGCCAGGTGCGGCCCCACGGGCCAGGTGCGGCCCCACGGGCCAGGTGCGGCCCCACGGGCCAGGTGCGGCCCCACGGGCCAGGTGCGGCCCCACGGGCCAGGTGCGGCCCCACGGGCCAGGTGCGGCCCCACGGGCCAGGTGCGGCCCCACGGGCCAGGTGCGGCCCCACGGGCCAGGTGCGGCCCCACGGGCCAGGTGCGGCCCCACGGGCCAGGTGCGGCCCCACGGGCCAGGTGCGGCCCCACGGGCCAGGTGCGGCCCCACGGGCCAGGTGCGGCCCCACGGGCCAGGTGCGGCCCCACGGGCCAGGTGCGGCCCCACGGGCCAGGTGCGGCCCCACGGGCCAGGTGCGGCCCCACGGGCCAGGTGGCGGCGCGCGGATGGTGTCAGGCAGGGGTGCGTATTGACTCGGCGTGGACGAAGTCGGCGAGCCGTGCGAGCGCATCGGGATCTGTGCCGGGTAGTACGCCGTGACCAAGGTTAAAGATATGGCCCTCGGCGGCCCGGCCTCTGCCGAGGACATCGCGGGCCCGCTCCCGGATCGTGTCCCATGGCGCCAGCAAGAGCGCAGGGTCAAGGTTGCCCTGCAGCGCCTTGCCTGGTTCCACCCGCCGGACCGCCTCGTCAAGCGGCACCCGCCAGTCCACCCCCACGACGTCGGCTCCCGCCTCACCCATCAGGCCGAGGAGTTCGCCGGTGCCGACGCCGAAATGGATACGGGGCACCCCGGTGGCCTCAAGCGCGGCGAAGATCCGCTTGCTGTGCGGCAGCACGTTGCGCCGGTAATCGTCCGGGCTCACCGCGCCGACCCACGAGTCGAACAGCTGCACCGCCGACACGCCGGCGGCGATCTGGATCCGCAGGAAGGAGACGGTGATGTCGGCAAGCCGGTCGAGCAGGGCATGCCACAGCCGTGGGTCACCGTACATCAGGGCCTTGGTGCGCTCATGGTTCTTCGACGGCCCGCCTTCGACGAGGTAGGACGCCAGCGTGAATGGGCCGCCCGCGAAACCGATAAGCGGCCGGTGACCTAGCTGGGCAACGAGCGCCTGCACCGCCTCTGTCACGAACGGAACATCGCCTGGGACCAGCGGCCGCAGCCGCGCGAGGTCGCCGACATCGCGCAGCGGCTGCTCCACGACCGGGCCGACACCAGGGCGGATATCCAGGCTCACGCCGACAGCCTTCAGCGGAACGACGATGTCGCTGAAGAAGATGGCGGCATCGACGTCATATCTGCGCAGCGGCTGGAGCGTGATCTCGACCACCAGGTCCGGCCGTGCGCACGCTTCGAGCATCCCGGTGCCCGCCCGCAGATTGCGGTACTCGGGCAGCGAGCGACCGGCCTGGCGCATGAACCAGACGGGTGTGTAAGGCACCGGCTGCCTGCGGCAGGCTCGCAGGAACGGGGAGTCCTCCATTGCCGGGGTCACATTAGCGATGGTCTCACAGCCCGCCTGTCATTTTCGTGACACGCCGCGCGACGTCCACCGCTTCGACGTCAGCGTATGCCACCTTTTGATCAGCCTTGTGCCGCGCGCAGCTCTCAACCGAGGCCGGCGGCAAGCCCCAGATGAGGAGGGCGCACGCGATGAGCCTCATGACCCATTCGATGAGCCAGATGACGATGCATTGCCCCGACTGCCGCGAAGAACGGCTGTTTGAGCGGCCGCACGACCCCGTGGCGTGCCCAGATCTGGCCGACAGCCCGGACGGGTGCTGCCCAGAGCTGGCCTGTGTCGAGTGCGGCGCAGCGGTCCTCGCCGGTTTCGCCGTGCCGATCGCGATGAGCACGCGGCTGCTGTCCGGCAGCCCGCATCATGGACCCGCACGTGCCGCATGACTGCATCCCAGCGGCAGTGGCATACGCTCCCCTCATGAGCCCGGCAGACCGGGCGGCCCCACGGCATGCCGCAGCGGCGGCAGAGATATTCCGCGGCGCCGCGGCAGATCTGGAAGCCGAGCGGGTCCGTCAGACGGCGCTCCGCCCGGAACTTGCGTTCGAGGATGTGCCCGCGCCGAGGAAGCTTGCGCCATATGCTGCTGTGCTCTCAGCGGCCGTGCACACCGACGGCACCGAGGTCGCCACAGGTCGGCTGATCCTCCTCTATGACCCGGCGTGCCAGCAGGGCTGGGCGGGACCGTTCCGGATCGTGGCACAGATCCAGGCCGATCTTGATGCCGACATCGCTGTGGATCCCCTGCTCGGCCCGGTCGGCTGGAGTTGGCTCACCGAGGCACTCGACGCCCATGACGCTCCGTATGCAGCGCCAAGCGGCACGGTAACCCGGGTGGTCACCGAGGGTTTCGGGGCGAAGGGCGGCGATCCGGCGGCGACCGAATTCGAGCTTCGGGCGTCTTGGTCCCCTGTCCAGCCCAACGGCAAGCCCGAGCGGCCCGGATCCGAGCAGGCCGGATCCGAGCAGGCTGGATCCGAGCAGCCCAGGTTCGCGGGCCACGTCGCCGCCTGGTGTAACGCTCTGTGCGCCGCGGCCGGCCTGCCACCGCTCGAGCCCGGGGTGAGCGCGCTGCCGCCACCGGCGGCCAGGCAACGGACCGCGAGCGCGCGCACGAGCACCCGCGCACGCCACCACGAGGGTCCCGCGGTCAGGTGACATCGGGCAACGTCGTCCCGGACGAGGAGGGACAAGCGCCCCTTCTCCAGCCGCGCGAGCCGATCCCGGCGGTCGTATCTGACGCCCGGAGCCTCGCAGGCGCGATCATTGCCCTCAAAACAGGGACCGGGCCGGTCGCCGTGGATGCCGAGCGGGCGTCCGGATACCGGTATGGCCAGCGGGCGTACCTGGTCCAGTTCAGGCGTGCAGGCTCCGGCACGGTGCTGATCGACCCGATCGGCTGCCCCGACCTTTCCGGCGTCCACTCGGCTCTTGCCGATACGGAGGCGGTGCTGCATGCGGCCTCACAGGACCTCCCGTGCCTGGCCGAGGTCGGCTATCGCCCCAGGCAGATCTTCGACACTGAACTGGCCGGCCGCCTGCTCGGTTTCCCCAGAGTCGGGCTAGCGACCCTGGTGGAGGAGATCCTTGGGCTCAGGATGGAGAAGGGCCACTCGGCCGCCGACTGGTCGACCCGCCCGCTGCCTGACGCCTGGCTGAAATACGCAGCGCTCGACGTCGAGGTGCTTGTAGAGCTTCGTAACGTGCTCGCCGGTCAGCTAGCCGAGGCGGGCAAGAGGGAGTGGGCTGACCAGGAGTTCGCCGCCGTGCTAGCCGCGGGGCCACCCAAGGCCCGCAGGGACCCGTGGCGCCGTACCTCGGGTATCCACCGGGTGCGGGCCCGCCGCGGCCTCGCGGCCGTCCGCGAACTCTGGCGGGAACGTGACGACATAGCCAGGAGGCTTGACCTGTCGCCGGGCCGCGTCCTGCCCGATTCCGCGATTGTCGAGGCTGCGCGAAGGTGGCCCGCGACCCCGGCCGAGCTTACCTCCATCGCCGGGTTCAACGGCCGTAACGCGCGGCACCGCACCGCGACCTGGCTGCGTGCGCTCGACCGTGCCCGCGGCGGCGGTGAGGACACCCTGCCCGAGCCGTCGGCGCCCGGCGACGGTCCCCCGCCCGCGAGCAGGTGGGCGGAGCGTGATCCGGCGGCGGCGAAGCGGCTCGAAGCAACGCGGACCGTGGTTGCCGCTATCGCCGACGAGCACAATCTGCCGAGCGAGAACCTGTTGCAGCCGGACGCGGCCCGCCGGCTGGCGTGGAGCCCGCCGGCGGTGCCAACCGCCGAGTCGGTCCGCGGCGAGCTGACTTCCTACGGGGCCAGGCCGTGGCAGCTGGACCTCACGGCCCCGCCTCTGGCGGGGGCACTGCGTCGGCTGCAAGACAAAGGTGAGGCCTAACCGCGCTGACCTGCTAGGTTTCGTGCCGGAATACACTGGAGCCGCGGACCCGGCGAACGCGAAAGCGGTACCCCGGTTAACACACCGTAACCGCCCTGGACGATCATTGACGCTGTCGGCCGGCGCCGTCGGTTAGGGGGCCAGGGCGGCGCAGGCCGGCCAGTGCTGCGAGACGCGGGGGTCCGTGCAGCGCTATCGCATGAATCCATGGGTAGATCCGCGCCGCGCCTGGTAGATGGGGAGCGTGCCCTGGCTACTGCTCGACGTGCGCACTCCCTGGCCGATGGCGTTCTTGGCCGCGCCGCGGCGGAGCCAGCCCCAGTTGTGCTGGCGAAGCGGATCAGCGATCGGCCGCGTCGTAGAGTCTTTCTACGTTGTCGTCGAAATACGGGCTGTACGAAACGTCCGGGGTGTCGCCACCGCGCTCATAGCCCCCGATCACGCCGATGACCCGGCCTGTGCGGGTGACCGGATCAAAGCGCGTCACCCACGGGCCGCCGCTGGTGCCTGGCGCGTAGCCCTTGCAGGCGAACCGCATCTGATAGCGGCTCTGCCGGCTAATCCCGTTGATGCACGTGATCGCCTGCGCACCGTCGGCTGGATATCCCGTTACCCGCACCAGACGGTGAAAGCCCTGGTTGATGGCGAGCCTGTTGGCGCCGAGCACGTTCTCGATGTGCGCTCCGTGTAGCGGCCTCAGCGCGATGAAGGCGACGTCAAGAGCGGGATCTGACGATCGTGCCCAGCCGCGGGCGACAAGCATTGTCAGTGGCGTCCAGATTCCGTGCGGGGCGACGCCATCGCGGTATCCGGGCACGAAGACGATGTCGCGCCTATAGGACTTGCCCTTGCCACCGTGAACGCAATGCGCTGCCGTGATCAGCATGTTACGGCCGCGGCTGCTGACCACGCTGGCCGTGCAGAAGTGGTCACCCCCAGCGCTGTGGCTGAACAACGCGCCGACGCGCATCGCGGCGGGAACCGCCCCCGCCTGCAGGGCCACTGGTGCCCGCGCGGCCCGCGACAGCCATGGCCCGGCCTCAGCGAGCCGTGACGCCGTCCAGTACGACAGAGCGGCGTTCGCCAGCTGCTTGTTCACGGCGTATGCGGTCGCGAAGGCGTCACCCACAGGCCGGCCCATCCTCGGCCGCGGGGCCGCCGAGACCTGCTGGCTCTGGCTCGCGCACCCCACCAGCACGAACTGTGATGCGAGCCATGCCGCTACGGCAGCACCAAGAATGCTCCGCGCAGCGCCGAAGTGACGCCCCACCTGCCATCCCCCGATTTCGTTATCGCTTCGATACCCTTCGTGAACAATCGTGAACACTGACAACGCTGACAACACGGCTACCAGCAACAGCGCACCCCTAGCACGCTGTCAGCCACCGCTGGCCGTGACCGTACGGCGCCCCCGATCATCGCCCGCCCGGCAGCCACCCGGTGCGCAAGGCTCAGCGGGCGCTTAGGGGCGGTCGCCACGTTCATGATCCGTTCTTGCGTTAACCTGCCCGCGCTATTCGCAGCCAACTCCACACGCAAACGGATCATGGCCGGTGACCCCCCAAGGCCGGGGCGCGGCTGGTGGCATCTGAGACCAATGTTGCCGTAGTGGCCGCCGTGGTCTTAGGCGCTGCCAAGTGGCGGCCCGAGGCTCCCGCCGCGCCAGCTTCTCGCCGGCCCGAGCACCGGTCAGGACCGCGCACGCGCGCTCAGCGAGCGCTAAGGGCGGTCGCCACGTTCATGATCCGTTCTTGCGTTAACCTGCCCGCGCTATTCGCAGGCAAGTCCACACGCAAACGGATCATGGCCGGTGACCCCCCCAAGGCCGGAGCGCGGCTGGTGGCATCTGAGAGCAACGTTGCTGTAGTGGCCGCCGTGGTCTTAGGCGCTGCCAAGTAGCGTGTGGAAGAAGCAGCATGGCAGAAACCGTGTGGCAGAAACAGTGCGGAAGGAATGGAGGGCGGAATCTCATGCGCGTCGCGCGACTGCACGCGGTGGGTGATCTCCGGGTGGCCGACGAGCCTGTGCCCGCCGTCGAACCGGGAGCCAGCCTGGTCCGGGTCACAGCGGTGGGGATCTGCGGCAGTGACCTGCACTGGTGGGCGGAGGCCGGAATCGGGGACGCCCGGCTGGCCGAGCCGCTCATCCTCGGGCACGAGGCCGCCGGGGTCGTCGAGGCTGGCCCGCGCCGGGGCGAGCGGGTCGCGATCGATCCCGCGATTCCCGACGACACCTGCCCGCAGTGCCGCGCCGGTTACCGCAACCTCTGCCCGCAGGTGCGCTTCGCCGGTCACGGCAGCCAGGACGGTGCGCTTCGCGAATTCCTGACCTGGCCGTCGGCGCTGCTGGCCCCGCTGCCTGACACGCTCACCGACGCAGAGGGTGCCGTGCTCGAACCCCTCGGCGTGGCCATCCACGCGCTTGACCTCGGTCACCTGCGGATCGGCGGGACCGCTGCGGTAATCGGCTGCGGCCCGATCGGGCTGCTCCTGGTGCAACTGCTCAGGGCAGCGGGCGCGGCATCGGTGGTCGCAGTGGATCCGTTGCCGCACCGGCGCGCGGCCGCCAGCCGGGCCGGCGCGAACGTCGTCGCCGATCCTGGCACTCTGGACGGGGATTGCGGGCTTGGCGACCTCGTTGGCACCGGCGTTGATACCGCTTTCGAGATGGCGGGAACCGGCGGCGCGGTCCTGTTGACGGTGCGCGCCGCCCGGCCGGGCGGCCGGGTGGTGCTTGGCGGCATCCCCGGCGACGACCTGATCAGGTTCCCGGCCTCGACATCCCGCCGCAAGGGGCTCACCATCGCAATGGTCAGGCGGATGAACGACGTCTATCCGCGGGCGATCGGCCTGGCCGCGAGCGGCCAGGTGGATCTGGCCGGCCTGGTGACCGACCGCTTCCCGCTCGGGCGAGCGGCTGACGCGTTCGAGGCCGCCACGCGCCGAGCGGGCCTCAAGATCCTCATCGAACCAGCAGGTTGATGCCCAGGATGAGGCGGGTGCTGCTCGTCGCCGTGGCTGACCATTAGGGTGCCCTACAGCGCCCCTTCAGGGCCAACGATCATGCGAGCCCCGATGTCGTGCTGTTCGGTGGCGACCAGCGACATGACACCCGGGGCGGGTGCCGCACCTGCCGCGCCTGCGACGTGCAGCACGCCGAAACTCCCCTTCTCGAGCGACAGGTCAGCAGGCGGCTCGGCACCGAAATACGCGACCGCCTGCGCGTATAGCGGCGGCAGTGTCTCGCCGTGCCCGCACAGGATCATCGGCAGGCCATCGGCGAGCAACTCTCCGAGCCGCAAGCGCGGCACCGCCACGCCACCCGGAGGGAATACCGTGAATGCCGGCTCGGCGACAGCGGGCACGCCGACGTGCACCGAATAAGGCAGCACCGTCTCCACGCAGCGCGCGGACGCAGAACTGAACACCCGGGCCCGGCCGAAGCACGCGAGCAGTTGTGCCAGCGTATCGGCGTCGGCCCGGCCGGCCTGGTCGAGTGGCCGCAGCAGGCCGTCGCCCAGCCAGCCCTTCTTTGGCACTGCGGAGGCGTGCCGGAGGAAGATGTAGGGGACCGTCGACACGGGCGCGCTGGCGAATTCGCGCAGCAGACCTACGTCACGCTCATAGCTCAGCCGCTGCGCGGCCTCGGCGACCGGCAGCCACTCGAGCTTGTCCACCTCGTCGTTGGGCACGAATTCAGCCTGCACGGGTTCAGCCTGCACGGGTTCAGCCTGCACGGGTTCAGCCTGCACGGGTTCAGCCTGCGATGGCGTGGCCAACCCGGCGTGGGCGCGGCTGCCCGCACCGCCGTTAGGTACATGTTCCTGCGCCTGTGGTGCCGCCGGTGTGGCCGCCCAGTAATCCACCCGCTTGGGCCGGCCCGCGGCCAGGTAGGACATGCGCGGCAGCTGGCGGCCGAGCACGGGCCGCAGTCCGGTTTCCTCTGTCACCTCGCGTACGGCCGTGAGCAGCGGATGCTCCCCCGGCGCGGCCTTGCCCTTGGGAAACGCCCAGTCGTCGTAACGGGGGCGGTGAACGAGCGCCACCTCGACGTCCTGCCCGACCTGCGTGCCAGCCCGTGGGCGCCACAAAACCGCGCCGGCGGCACGAACCTCCTCCGCCCCGGCGGGGTCACCCATCGGCGACCCGCCACCGGCGTGCCTGGATCAGGTGGGACTGTATGTCGAGCAGGGGCTTGCCTGAGTCGTCGAGGTGCCGCCGGGTCCAGGTGCCGTCCTCACCCAGCCACCAGGACGCGGTGGTCTCGTCCATGGCAAGCTCGATCAGGGACGCCAGGTCGTCGCGCATGGCCGGATCGGTCACCTGCACCAGCGTCTCCACTCGCCGGTCCAGGTTGCGATGCATCATGTCCGCGCTGCCCAGCCAGACGTCCGGCGGCTCTCCATCGCCGACAGGCCCGAACGTGAACAGCCGCGAATGCTCGAGAAAGCGGCCAAGAATGCTGCGTACCCGGATCGTCTCCGACAGGCCAGGGACGCCAGGTCGCAGCGCACAGATGCCGCGCACCCACAGGTCGACGGGCACGCCGACCCGTGAGGCGTTATAGAGCGCATCGATGACCAGCTCATCGACCAGGGCGTTGCACTTGATCCGGATCCGGGCCGGGTTGCCATCCATGAACCGTTCGCGCTGACGGTTGATCCGGTCCACGATCCCTGAGCGCAGTGAAACCGGGGCGGCCAGGAACCTGTGGTAGGAGTCTCTCCTGCTGTAGCCGGTGAGGTGATTGAACAGGTCGGTGACGTCCTCGCCGACCACAGGGTCGGCGGTGAGCAGGCCGAAGTCCTCGTACAGCCGGGCTGTCTTGGGATGGTAGTTGCCGGTGCCCACGTGGCAGTAACGGCGCAGCGAGCCGTCCTTCTCCTCCCGCACGACCAGGCACAGCTTGCAATGGGTCTTCAGGCCAACGATGCCGTAGACCACATGGCAGCCCGCTTCCTCAAGCTTCCTCGCCCAGGTTATGTTGGCCCGCTCGTCGAACCTGGCCTTGATTTCAACGACCACGACCACTTGCTTGCCCGCGTCGGCGGCGTCGATGAGCGCGTCGACGATGGGTGAATCGCCGCTGGTGCGGTACAGGGTCTGCTTGATCGCGAGGACCTGGGGGTCGACCGCGGCATCCTCGACGAGGCGTTCCACCGTGGTGGTGAACGAGTCGTATGGGTGGTGGACGAGCACGTCGCGCTCGCGCAGCGTGGCGAAGACGCCCTTTTCCCTGCTCAGCGCCGTCTCTGCGGGCACGAACCTGGGGTATTTCAGCTCCGGCAGGTCCAGATCAGCGATGGCGTGCAGGCCGGCCAGGTCCAGTGGGCCAGGCAGCCGGTACACCGCCCGCTCGCCGACGCCGATCTCTGGCACCAGCCGCTCGAGTACCTCCTCGGAGATCGAGTCCTCGACCTCGAGCCGCACCGCAGGCCCCCGCCTGCGGCGGAGCAGTTCGCGCTCGAGCGCCTGCATGAGATCCTCGGTGACGTCCTCGTCGACCTCCAGGTCCTGGTTGCGGGTGACACGGAAGGCGTGGTGCTGGAGGATCTGCATGCCCTCGAACAGCTGGCCCAGGTGGGCGGCGATGACGTCCTCGAGCGGGACGAACCGCTGCGGCGACACTTCGAGGAAGCGTGGCAGCAGCGGCGGTACCTTGACGCGCGCGAACATCTCGAGGCCCGACTCGGGATCTGCCACGACGACGGCGAGGTTGAGTGACAGGCCGGAAATGTAGGGGAACGGATGCGCGGGGTCGACCACGAGCGGGGTGAGCACGGGGTAGATGCGCTCACGGAACAGGCGGTGCAGGCTCTGCTGTTCTGTGTCGGAAAGCTCGCCCCAGCGCAGGATCTCGATTCCCTGCGCGGTGAGGGCGGGCTGCACCGCCTCCCTGAAGCGGGTCGCGTGCCGCAGCATGAGCTCGCCGGTGAGCTCGAGAATGCGGCCGAGGACCTGGCGGGGCGGCCGCTTGGTCGCTGTCGTTACCGGCAGGCCGGTGGCCAGGCGCCTGGTAAGCCCGGCGACGCGAACCATGAAGAACTCATCCAGGTTGCTCGCGAAGATCGCCAGGAACCTGACCCGCTCGAGCAGCGGTACCGCCTCGTCCTCGGCGAGTTCGAGCACGCGCTGATTGAAGCGCAGCCAGCTCTCCTCGCGGTCGAGATAACGGCCCTGTGGAAGATCATCCGAACCCGGGAGCTCGCTGACCTCGCCTACGCTCATGCCCCGATTCTCCCGACTATCGCCAAAATGTACGTCGCAGCCCTCATATCAAGTATCACGCCTGATCAGTGCATTGAGCCACCCGCCGAGGGTGAGAGCTCGGCACGAACCTGAGCCGATCAGCAGGTAGCGGCGGTGACCTGCTGACAGTACCTCGGGTGGCGTATCTCAGGACCAAGGGCTCTGGGCGGTGCCCGGCCGGCACCGCACGCTTGGCTGCCTGAGGTGGGACCGATGAGCGAGGTGGGACCTATGAGCGCAGCCGAGCCCGCCAAGACCGCCGAGCCCGGCGAGCCTGCCGAGCCCGGCGAGCCTGCCAGTGACCTGGCTCACCGGATCGCGGTCGCACGCGGGGACGAGCCGGCCGACCTGGTGCTGACCGGCGGCAGGGTGCTCAGTGTCTTCACTGGCGAACTGCTCAACGTGGATGTCGCTATCGCCGGGGAACACGTCGCGGGGCTCGGCCGTTACGCCGGCCGCGAGGTGGCCGACGTGTCCGGGCTCGTGCTGCTGCCCGGCTTCATCGACGGGCACATGCACCTGGAGTCGACCAAGCTCATGGTCGACAGCTTCGCGGCCGCGGTGCTGCCGTGCGGGACCACCGCAGCCGTCATCGACCCGCACGAGATCGCCAATGTATTCGGCGGCCGCGGTGTGCACGCCCTGCTCGGCGCCGCCCGCGGGATTCCCTTTGATTACTTCCTCATGGTGCCGTCGTGCGTGCCAGCCAGCCCGTTCGAGTCGAGCGGCGCCATCCTGGACGCCGCCGACGTGTCCGCGCTGCTTGCCAGCGAGCCAAGCGCGATCGGGCTCGCCGAGGTGATGGACTTTCCCGGCGTGGTCGGCGCGGACAGCGCCGTCCTTGACAAGATCCTCGCCACCCGGCGGGCCGGCCTGCACGCCGACGGCCACGCGCCAGGGCTCTCCGGGCGGGCGCTCAACGCGTATCTGGCCGCAGGCATCAGGTCCGACCACGAATGCACCAGCTATGACGAGGCACTGGAGAAGCGCCGCCTGGGAATGTGGATCATGATCAGGGAGGGATCGGCGGCCCAGAACCTGGAGGCGCTGCTCCCGCTCGTCCGCCGTTACGGGCCAGCCAACTGCCTGCTGTGCACCGACGACAGGGAACCGGACGAGCTGCTTGAGTCCGGGCACGTGAACGCGATACTGCGCAAGGCCGTCGCCCTCGGCTGCCCGGCGGCAGACGCGATCGTCATGGCCACCCTGCACCCGGCCAGGTACCACGGGCTGACCGAGCTTGGCGCGATCGCGCCCGGTTACCAGGCGGACGTCGTCGCGGTCCCCGACCTGAAGGGCTTCCGCCCCGCCCTCGTCTACAAGCGCGGGCGGCTCGTCGCGGCCGATGGCGCCGCGAACGCGATCACGCCGGTCGCGGCGCCTGACTGGATGCGCGGCAGCGTCCACATAGGTGTTATCAGCGCCGCCGACCTGCGTATCCCCGCCCCCGGCGGGCCAGTCAGGGTGATCGAGGTCCGGCCGGGCGAGCTTGTGACCCGGATGCGCGTGGTGCCGCCGCCCGAGCGCGACGGCCAGCTTGCCGCAGACCCCTCGCGCGACCTGCTCAAGGCGGCGGTGCTCGAACGCCACCATGGCACCGGCCGGATCGGGCTCGGCCTGGTCAGCGGTTTCGGCTTGCGCCGGGGCGCGCTGGCCTCCACGGTGGCGCACGACGCGCACAACGTGGTCGTCGTCGGCGCGGATGACTCTGACATGGCGGCCGCGATCGGCCGTCTGGCGGAGCTTGGCGGCGGCCAGGTGGCGGTCGCGGACGGCCGGGTTCTGGCCGAGGTTCCGCTGCCGCTCGCCGGGCTGCTTTCCGACCGGCCTGCCGGCGAGGTGGCGGCGCAGGTACGGCGGTTGCGCTCGGCGGCGGCAGGCCTCGGCGCCGCGTTGCCCGCGCCATTCATGACAATGTCCTTCCTTGCCCTTTCCGTGATCCCTGACGCCAGGCTGACTGATCGGGGGCTACTGGACACGGCCAGCTTCGCTTTGGTCACGCTCGCAACCGGCGGATCCGCAGGCCAGGGCAATATGCCTGCGGGCACAGGACGAAGGGCCCTGTGATCAGTCCGGGCACGGTGGAAGTTTGTGATCAGTTGTTTTACCCCCCAAGCACGCCGGCGGCCCGCGCAGCGGCCCGGCCCCGTGCCTTCTCTCAATAAGGGGAGGAATATGTCATGACAAGGCGATGGAGTTTAATCGCCCTGATCGCCGGTGCCGCCGTCATCTCGGTCACAGCAGCGGGCTGTGGGTCAAGCACAGGCCATCCGGCCGCTGCTACCAGCTCGGCTGGCTCGGCGGCGGCCAGCGGGTGGACGACCGCGCACCCCTTCAAGGCCGCCTTCATCTATGTGGGCGCGCCAAGCGACGCGGGCTGGACCCACGCCCACGACGTGGGCAGGCTGGCCGTCCAGTCCAACTTCGGCGGCCGTGTTGTCACCATGTACAAGGAGAATGTCCCTGAGGGACCGCAGGTCAGCCAGGTCATCAACCAGCTGGTGAATGACGGTGCGAACATCGTCTTCGCCACGTCCTTCGGCTACCAGCCGGCCATGGTGGCCGCGGCCAAGCAATACCCGAACGTGCTCTTCGAGCAGGCGACAGGCACGGCCATGTCGGCGAACCTGAGCGAGTACTACGGCGCGGGCGAGAACGGGGACTATCTCAGCGGCATGGCGGCAGGAGCGGCCAGCAAGAGTGGCAAGATCGGCTTCGTCGCGCCATATCCGATTCCCGAGGTCATCAGGGAAATCGACGCCTTCACCATGGGCGCGCGTGCGGTCAACCCGAATGCGACCGTCAAGGTGGTCTGGACGAATACCTGGTTCAATCCTTCGGTCGAACGATCGGCCGCGGAGAGCCTGGTCGCAGCGGGCGTCGACGTGCTCGGCGACGGCCAGGACAGCCCGACCACCGGGCAGGTCGCGGCGGCAAGCGGGCTGAAGTGGACCGGTTACGACTCCAACCAGGAGTCGTTCGCCCCGAACGCGTGGCTGACCGCCACGACGTACAACTGGGGCCCGTACTACATCCACGAGATCCAGGCCGCGATGAACAAGAGCTGGAAGAGCCACTTCTACTACGGCGGCCTCGGTGACAACTTCGTCGTGCTGGCACCGTTCGGCAAGTCGGTCAGCGCGGCGACCGCCGCCAAGATCACCGCGAAGGAAGCCCAGATGAAGGCGGGCACTTTCGACCCCTTCACCGGCCCGATCTATGAGCAGAGCGGCACGGTCGGCGTGCCGGCCGGCACGACGCTCCCCGTCTATGTGGCAGGCACCGCGCTGAGCAAGTACTCGATCAGCTGGTTCGTCAAGGGCGTCGTCGGCAATCCAAAGGGCTGAGCGCCTCCTGTTTCTGCCGGAAGTTCCTTGTCGACTGAGGAGCGGCTAAATGGTGACGCACGATGGCGGCTCTTCGGCCGCTGATGTGCCCCCCACCGCCGCTAGCGCCGGTGCTCCGGCGCTAGCGGCGGTGGGCGTCACGAAGCGCTTCCCCGGTGTCGTCGCGAATGACCGGGTGACATTCCAGGCGAACGTCGGGGAGGTACACGCGCTGCTCGGCGAGAACGGCGCGGGCAAGACCACGCTCTGCAACGTCCTGACCGGGCTGTACCGGCCCGACGAGGGTGAATTGCAGGTCGGCGGTAAGGCCGCGAGGTTCCGCTCGCCAAAGGACGCTTACGCCGCGGGGATCTTCATGGTTCACCAGCAGTTGCGCCTAGTCGAGAGCATGACGGTCGCGGAGAACGTGGTACTCGGCTGGTCGGAGGGTGGCGGTATCCGCTTCTCGCCTCGCCAGGTCGAACGCGAGGTGGCGGCGTCCGCCGAGCGGTACGGGATCGACGTCAACCCCAAGGTGCGGGTGTGGCAGCTGTCTCTCGGGGAGCGGCAGCGGGTCGAGATACTCAAAGCGCTCTACCGTGGCGCAAGAATCCTCATCCTCGACGAGCCGACCAGCGTGCTTACCCCGCAGGAGGCCGACCAGCTGTTCGCGAGCGTCAGGGAAATGGCGGCGGGCGGCGGGACGATCGTGTTCATCTCGCACAAGCTGCCCGAGGTGCTCGCGGTCTCCGGCCGGGTGACGATCCTGCGCAGGGGCCGCACCGTGGCGACCGTCGACGTGGCGGGCACTACCAGCGCCGGCCTCGCGAGGCTCATGGTCGGCCATGAACTGGCGATGGGTAACGGGCAGCACCGGCGAGTGCCGGCCGTCACGGATACCCCGGCGCTCGAGCTTGCCAGCGTATCCGCCCATGGCGACCTGGGGACCGAGGCGCTCCGCGACGTCTCGCTCAGCGTCATGGGCGGCGAGATTCTCGGCGTCGCGGGCGTGGCAGGAAACGGGCAGCTTGAACTGGCCGAGGTCATCGCCGGGCTGCGCGCCGCGGACAAGGGCACCATCACGATCGGTGGCACGCGGGTCCCGACCGGCGATGCCAGGGCGGCGATCGCCCGCGGCGTCGGGTACATACCCGAGGACCGCCTGGGGACCGGCATCTCGCCGAATCTCAACATCACTGAAAACCTCATCCTCAAGTCGTACCGCGACGCGGGCAACCGGACCGGGCCCGTGCTGCGGATGCGGAAGGCAACCAGGGACGCGGAGTCCCTGATGAAGCAGTTCGACGTGCGCGCCCCCGGGCCGAAGACGCTGCTGCGTCAGCTGTCCGGTGGGAACGTGCAAAAGGTCATGCTCGCCCGCGAGCTTTCCTCGTCACCGCGGGTGCTCGTGGCGTCCTCGCCGACCCGTGGCCTTGACGTGGCGGCCACCCGGGATGTGCGGCGGATCCTGGCCGAGACGGCTGGCCGGGGCGTCGGCGTGCTCCTGATCAGCGAGGACCTGGACGAGATCAGGGCGATGGCCGACCGCATCGCGGTGTTCTACGAGGGCCGGGTGGTTGGCGTGGTGGCGGCGGCTGACGCGAGCCTGCAGCAACTCGGGCTGATGATGGCAGGAGGGACGTAATGATCCGGGTCGAACGGCGGCTTGACAACCCGCGGTGGCTCGCCCTCGCCGTGCCGGCCGGCTCGCTGGTGGTGGCCGCGATCATCGTCGGCATCGTGCTCGCCGCTACCGGGCACAACCCGTTCTCCACCTACGACCAGATCTATAAGGCGGCCTTCACCTCACGGGGAGCGCTCAGCGCGACGTTCATCTATGCCACGCCACTGCTGTTCACCGGGCTCTGCGCGGCCGTCGCCTTCCGCATGAGGGTGTGGAACATCGGCGGTGAGGGGCAGCTGTATATGGGCGCCGTCGGGGCATCGGGCGCCGCGCTCGCGCTGTCAAGCGAGCCGACCCTGCTGGTGATTCCCGCCATGATCCTGGCCGGCATGGCCGCGGGTATGGTCTGGGCGGCCATCCCCGGCGCCCTGCGCGCCTACCTGCGCACCAACGAGATCCTGACGTCGCTGCTACTGAACTACGTCGCCGGCCTGTTCGTCTACTACCTCATCTTCGACAGCAACTCGTACTGGCGCGACCTGACGTCCCCCTCCGCCCGCGTCTTCCCACTCGGCAAGTTCATCGGGGCGTCGGCCTACTGGCCAGGCCTCAAGATCGGCACGCTCGTGCTGCCGTTCGGATTCATCGTGGGTGCCGTGGTCGCCGCGCTGCTGTGGTTCCTCATCAGGTCGACCGGGTTCGGCTTCGAGATGCGGGTGATCGGAGACTCCGTGCCGGCCGCGAACTACGCCGGGATCAGGACCAAGCGCCGGGTGCTGAGCGTGATGGCACTGTCCGGCGCGATCGCCGGGCTCGGGGGCGCCAGCCTGGTCGGCGACTTCGCGCATGTGCTCGACCCGCGCGGGCTGGCAGACGCGGGCTACGGCTACGCCGGCATCGTGGTCGCGGCGCTGGCGTTGTACAACCCGCTGGCCGTGATCATCGTCGCCTTCCTCATCGGGGCGCTCACCAACGCGGGCTTCGCGCTGCAGGGCCCCGCCTTCCCCGCCGGGCTTGTCGGCACGATGGAGGGCATCATCCTGTTCTGCGTGCTCGGCGGCGAGATCCTCGCCCGTTACCGTGTCCAGATCGCGCGGGCCGGGCCCAGCGCGGCCGCCACGTCGCCAGGCCCAAGCGCCGGCGACAAGTCCCCGGCGGCCGCGGAGGTGGACCGGTGAACCAGAACATCGCGATCGCGATCGCGGTCTCCGCCATCGGGTACGGAACGCCGCTGCTGCTTGCCGGCCTCGGCGAATTGCTCGCCGAGCGCTCGGGCGTGCTGAACCTGGGCGTCGAGGGCATGATGCTCATCGGCGCGGTCTGCGGATTCACCGTGTCGCAACGCGTAGGTGGCCCATCCTGGGTTGCTCTGCTCGTGGCACTGCTCACCGCCGGCGCCGCCGGTGGCCTGCTCGCGCTGATCCATGCGTTCCTTGCCATCACCGCGCGCGCCAATCAGATCGTGTCCGGGCTGGCCATAACGATCTTCGCAGGTGCGGCCGGGCTATCGTCCTACCTCGGCCAGGTCTGGAAGGTCGGCGGCCAGCACGGGATCCATCATTTCGCCAACCTCGACGTCCTCGGGTTGAAGAACGTGCCCATCCTCGGCCCGATCCTGTTCGACCACGACGTCATGGTCTACCTGTCCTGGCTGCTCGTCCTGTCGACCGCCTACTACCTGTACCGCACGCGGACCGGGCTGTACCTGCGGTCGGTCGGTGAGTCACCGCAGGCGGCCGACACGATGGGGATCAACGTCACGGCGTACAGGTACGTCCACACGATCATCGGCGGGATCCTGGCCGGCTTCGGCGGCGCTTACTTCACCCTCGCGATCGCCCCGATCTGGACCGACGGCCTCACCGCAGGCGACGGATGGATCGCGATCGCGCTGGTAATTTTCGCCTTCTGGCGGCCCGATCTGCTCGTACTCGGCGCCTACCTGTTCGGCGTGTTCGCCAGCTTGGGTTTCACTCTCCAGGCCCGGGGCGTGAAACTGCCATCGGAGTTCTTCTCGTCGCTGCCGTACCTGATGACCATCGTCGCGCTCGTGGCCGCATCCACCGGCTGGGCGAAACGCAGGCTCGGCACCCCGGCCGCGCTCGGCGTTCCTTACTCCCGCGAGCAGGGATGACAGCCGCGGCGGACCCGTAGCGGACCCACACGGGGAACCCGCGGCGAAGCCGCGGGGGAGCTCCCGCGGCGGAGCCGCAGCGCACCTGCGGCGGAGCCGTAAGCTGCAGGCGACCTGGGCCAACAGCGGTGAGCAGCATCCATACAGAGAGGTGAAACATGCCGGCATCGGGTTCTCAGGCACTGGGTTCTCAGGCACTGGGTTCTCAGGCACTGGGTTCTCAGGCACTGGGTTCGCAGGCACTGGGCCTTGAAGATCATATCGTCGATCAGGACGCCTACGCCAGGACCGTCAGCAGGTTCCGGGAGGCCCGGATCCTGATGCCTACGTTCGCTGAGCTCGCCGACCCGCAGCGGATCCCCGCGGCCGTCATGTCCGCGCTGGCCGGAGTCAAGCCCGACGAGCCGCACCCGCTGAACCTGTTCCGCGTGCACTGGTTCAACGGCCCCAACCGGGTCGATCGGGTGCGGGTGCCCGTTCACCTCGTGCTACCGCCGGAGCTTACCGGCGTGCGCGCGAAGATCGTGGTGGCGACGGCCGACCGGTTCCCGATGATCCGCGCGCACAAGGTGCTCGCCGCGTACGGCTGCCTGGCGCCGCGGATCGTCACCGGGCAATTCGACCCGACTGTGCACCGCGCGATCTGGCCGTCCACGGGCAACTACTGCCGGGGCGGGGTCGCGATCTCCCGGCTTTTCGGCGGCCACGGGGTGGCGGTGCTGCCCGAGGGGATGAGCGGGGAGCGGTTCGCCTGGCTCGAGGACTGGGTCACCAGCCCGTCGGACATTATCCGCACCCCGGGCACCGAGAGCAACGTCAAGGAGATCTACGACAAGTGCGCCGAGCTTGCACTCGATCCGGCAAATGTGATCTTCAACCAGTTCTGCGAGTTCGGCAACCACCTAGCCCACTACCAGTGCACCGGCACCGCGCTCGCGGGAGTGTTCGAAGATCTCAAGCGGGCCGATCCCAGGCTGCGGCTGCGGGCGTTCGTATCCGCGTCGGGTTCCGCGGGCACGCTTGGTGCCGGAGATTACCTCAAGAACAGCTACGGCGCCGCGATCGTGGCCGTCGAGGCGCTGGAGTGCGCGACCCTGCTCTCGAACGGTTTCGGTGAGCACAACATCCAGGGCATCGGCGACAAGCACATCCCGCTGATCCACAACGTGATGAACACCGACATCGTCACCGCGGTCTCCGACCGGGCCACCGACCAGCTGGGCGTGCTGTTCAGCTCCCAGGCCGGCATCGATTACCTGCGCGGCCACCGCCGCGTCCCTGCCGAGACACTCGCCGGGCTCGGCAGCTTCGGCCTGTCAAGCATCTGCAACGTGATCGCCGCCGTGAAGACCGCGAAATACCTGGATCTCGGGCCGGGCGACGTCGTGATCACGGTAGCCACCGATGGGGCGGAGATGTATGAAACCGAGCGGGTTCGCGTCACCGGCCGCGACTTCGCCGCGGGCTTCGGCGAGCCGGAGGCGGCGGAAACCTTCGGCCGCTGGATGCTGGGCGCCGGCACCGACCACCTGCTGGAGACGACCCGCGCGGACCGCGAGCGCATCTTCAACCTCGGCTACTACACCTGGGTCGAGCAGCAGGGCGTGCCCGTCGAGGACTTCAACGCCAGGCGGTCCCAGGAGTTCTGGACCGGGCTGCGTGGCAAGCTGGCCGGCTGGGACGAAAGGATCAGGGAGTTCAACGCGCGGACCGACGTGGCCGGGCAGCTGTGACCGCCCTCGCGAGCCGGATCGCCTGCTCCGGCTGCGGCGCCCCTATCGCGCCGCACGAGGTGTACCCGTTCCGCTGCCCGAACGCGGGCGGCGACGACGTCGACCACGTGCTCGCCCGGGTGCTCGACCTGACGCAAGTCCGGTTCCCCGGCAGGAACGAGCCCGGCCAGGAGCCCGGCCAGCCGTTCCTGCGCTATCGGGGGCTGCTGCACGCCTTCCACCTGGCCATGGCCGAGGGCATGGCGGACGCGGAGTTCTGTGCCCTGGTGACCCGGCTTGACCAGGCGGTGAGCCAGGTCGATGGGCACGGGTTCGTGGTGACGCCGCTGCGGCACAGCCCCGAGCTCAGCTCGCGGCTCGGCTTCACCGCGCCCGGTGGCGTGTGGGTGAAGGACGAGACAGGCAACGTGGCAGGCTCGCACAAGGGCCGCCACCTGATGGGATTGCTTGTGCACCTCGAGGTCGCAGAACAGCTCGGGTTCGCCGACCCCGCTGACCGCCGCGACCTCGCCATCGCCAGCTGCGGCAACGCAGCCCTGGCCGCCGCGGTCGTGGCGCGCGCAGGCCGCCGCAGGCTGCGGGTGTTCGTGCCCACGGACGCGGAGGCGGGCGTGGTGGCCAGGCTGTGGGAGCTGAACGCCGACGTTGTCGTGTGCCCGCGTGAGGAAGGCATCCCGGGCGATCCCGCCTACCTGCGGCTGCGCGAGGAACTCGACCAGGGCTCGGTGCCGTTCACCTGCCAGGGCAACGAGAACGGGCTGGCGATCGAAGGCGGTGAGACACTCGGCTACGAGATCGTGTCGGCGCTGGCCGGCGGCACACACCCGCGCGACAACGTGTTCGACCACATCGTCGTGCAGGTGGGCGGCGGCGCCCTCGCCAGCGCTTGCGCGCAGGCACTGCGGGAGGCCGCCGAGCTTGGCGCTCTCCCCCGGCTGCCGCGGATCCACACCGTCCAGACCACCAGCGCCCATCCGCTCGAACGGGCCTACTCGAGGGTGCGCGCGATGCTGCCGCCGCAGCCAGGGCCCGAGGACATCGACGCGTCGCTGCGGAGGGCCGCAGCCAACCGGCAGGCGTACATGTGGCCCTGGGAGCAAACGCCGCAGAGCATCGCCTCCGGCATCCTCGACGACGAGACCTACGACTGGCGGGCGGTCGTCGGCGCGATGCTGTCGACCGGCGGTCAGCCGCTTGTCGTCACCGAGGAGCGGCTCGCGGAGGCCAACAAGCTCGGCACGGCCGCCGGGTATCCGGTGGATCCGACCGGCTCCTCAGGGCTGGCGGGCCTGCTCGACCTGCGCGAGTCCGGGGTCGTCACCGCCGGCGACAAGGTCGGCGTGCTGTTCACCGGTGTCCAGCGCTAGGGCATGTGTCCCCAGGGTCTCTTATAGACCCGCGGCTATAGACCCGCGGCTATAGACCCGCAGCTCAGACCCACCCAGATACCACGCAGAGGGCGGAGCGCCACCAGCCCACAGGACTTTCGGCCCTTACCTGAAAGCAAGGGCCGGGTCAGCGTGGAGATCACCGGAATGGCGCGCTCGATCAAGGATCCGCACATGGAATTCACGCTCAACGGAGAGCCGGCGACGGCCGAACTCCGTGACACGGAAATGCACCTGCTCGACCTCCTGCGCGATCACTGCGGCATCACGTCGGTGAAGGACGGCTGTGCTCCAGAGGGCTCGTGCGGCGCATGTACGGTCCTGGTCAATGGCCGCGCCCAGGTCTCTTGCGCGGTGAAGGCCTCGCGGGTCGCGGGCAAGGAAGTGACTACCCAGGAGGGCCTGCCCGGTGCCGAGCGCACGCTGTGGGCGGAGAGCTTCGTCGCGGCAGGCGCATCCCAGTGCGGCTTTTGCTCGCCCGGCATCGTTATGAAGGCGGAGGCGCTGCTGCACAAGACCCCGGCCCCGAGCCGTCCGCAGGTGGCCGCGGCCTTGGCGGGTAACCTCTGCCGCTGCACCGGTTACATCAAGATCATCGACGCCATACTGCTCGCCGCGGGCGCGAAGCTCGGTGAGCCGCTGCCGGAGATCGACCACAGCGGGCGCGTCGGCTCACGCACCGCACGGTACGAGGGCACGCAACTCGCGCTCGGTGACAAGCCATACGTCAACGATCTCAGCGTGCCTGGGATGCTGCACGGCGCGATCAGGTTCACCGACCATCCGCGCGCGACGATCCTTTCGATCGACACCGCGCGCGCCCGCGCGCATCCCGGGGTGGTCGCGGTGCTCACCGCGGACGACGTTCCCGGCGAGCGGACGCAGGGCGAGCTGACCCAGGACTGGCCGCAGATCCACGCGGCGGGCGAAACCACCCGTTACATCGGCGACGTCGTCGCCCTCGTCGCGGCGCAGACCAGGCAGGCGGCCCGGGCGGCGGCCACTCTCGTCGATGTCGAGTGCGAGGTGCTCGAGCCGCTCACCGACCCGGACGCCGCGATGGCCGATGGCGCGCCGCAACTGCACCGCGGCGCGCCCGGCAACGTGCTTTCGACCTCGCAGGTCAAGCGCGGCGACGTCGACGCGCTGCTGGCACAGGCCGCCTACGTGCACACCGAGACGTTCCAGACCCAGCACATCGAGCACGCGTTCCTCGAGCCCGAGTCCTCACTCGCCTGCCCGCAGGCCGATGGCGGGGTGCACTTCTACACGCAGGGCCAGGGCATCTGGAGCGACCGGCGGCAGGTGGCCGGCCTGCTCGGGCTCCCGCGCGAGAAGGTCCGCGCGACCCTGGTCGCAAGTGGCGGCGCCTTTGGCGCGAAGGAGGACCTTAACGTCCAGGGTCACGCCGCCTTACTGGCCACCCATACCGGGCACCCGGTCAAGCTCACCCTCAGCCGCGCCGAGAGCATGCGCTTCCACGTCAAGCGCCATCCGCTGACCATGACCTACACGGTCGGGTGCGATCCAACCGGCAGGCTGCTCGCCGTCCGTGCCCGCATCGTCGGCGACACAGGCGCCTACGCGAGCGTCGGTGACAAGGTCCTCGAGCGCGCCGCAGGGCACGCCTGCGGCGTGTACAAGTTCGACGCCGTCGACATCGAGGCCAAGGCCATCTACACGAACAACGTGCCGTGCGGCGCGATGCGCGGCTTCGGCGCAAACCAGTCCAATTTCGCGATCGAGGGGATGATCGACCGGCTGGCGGAGCGGGCCGGCCTCTGACGGCTGGGACATGCGCTGGCGCAACGCCGTGGAGATTGGCGACAGGTTCGGCACCGGGCAGAAGCTCGGCCCGGGGGTGGGCCTCAAGAAGACCCTGCTCGCGGTGCGGGACGCGTACAAATCCGCGCGATACGCGGGCCTCGGATGCGCGGTCAAGAACACCGGGGTCGGCAACGGCCTCACCGAGTACGGCAAGGTGATCCTGCGGCCGGAATCCGATGGCACTGTGACGCTCTACCACTCGTGGACCGAGATGGGCCAGGGCGTGCACACGGTCCTGTCGCAGATCCTCTGCGAGGAGCTCGGCGTCACCCCCGCTCAGGTCACCGTCCGGGTGGACACCGAGCGCGAACTCGAATGCGGCCAGACCACCGCCTCGCGGGCCACCGTGCTCGGCGGGCGCGCGGTGATCGACGCCGCCGCTAAGCTCAAGGCCGGACTCGGCGGCCGCCCCCTTGGCGAACTGGCGGGCCAGGAGTTCTACGGCGAGGTATCCGTCAACTGGACGACCAAACCGGGCGCCGCTACCAGCGAGCCCGTCACCCACTTCGCCTACGGCTGGGCGACCCAGTGCGTCATCCTCGACGACGAGGGCGCGATCGCAAAGGTGATCGCCGCCCACGACGTCGGCAAGGTCATCAACCCGACCCTGCTCGAGGGACAGGTCGAGGGCGCGGTGCACATGGGCCTCGGCCACGCCCTGGCCGAGGCGTACGTCGTCAAGGACGCCCTGCCGGTGACGACGACGCTGAAATCCCTCAACATCATCCCGCCTCGCGGCATGCCGCCCGTGGAGTGCGTCTTCGTCGAGGAATACCAGCCCGAGGGCCCGTAC
The DNA here is from genome assembly GCA_963826515.1 of uncultured Actinomycetota bacterium. Lineage (GTDB taxonomy): Bacteria > Actinomycetota > Actinomycetes > Streptosporangiales > Streptosporangiaceae > DATFVJ01. Next base: position 214,229 of record CAWGXI010000012.1, on the reverse strand, counting down.
GGAGCCAAGGGCATCGGCGAGATCGGGCTGGTGCCCACCGCATCAGCGGTCGCCGGCGCGCTGTACGCGTTCGACGGTGCCCGCCGCACCCGGTTGCCGATGAGGGACTCCGCCGCAGCCCGCGCCGCCGTACCCAAATTGGCCCGATCGTGATCCCTAACGGCGGCCGCAGCGTGGCACCAGCCGACACCGTGGCGCTCACCGGGGGTACGGTCGCGGTCGCGCTCGACCCTCCTGAACTGGTCCAGGCTGACGTGGTCATCGCGGGCGACCGGATCGCCGCGGTGGGCACCGCCCCGCCCGGCTCGGCGCGGCGCGATTGCTCGGGCACGCTCATCATTCCGGGCAACGTCTGCGCCCACCATCACCTCTATTCCGCGCTGGCCCGCGGCATGCCGTACGAGCTCGAACCGCCCGCGAACTTCGTGCAGATCCTCCAGCGGGTCTGGTGGCGGCTCGACCGCGCCCTCGACGAACCCGCCATCCGCCTGTCCGCACTGCGCGGCGGGCTCGACGCGGTGCTCGCGGGCACGACCACGATCGTCGATCACCACGCCTCGCCCAACGCCATCGACGGGTCGCTGGACATCATCGCCGCCGCGCTCGAAGAACTCGGGCTCCGCTCCGTCCTCTGCTATGAGGTGACCGACAGGGACGGGCCCGCGCGGGCGGCCGCAGGCGTCGCGGAGAACATGCGGTTCCTGCGCGCCACGCGGCCCCTCGCCAGGGGGATGATGGGCGCCCACGCCTCGTTCACCCTGTCCGACGAGACGCTCGCCACGTGTGTCGAAGGCGCGGTGACGGCGGGGGCCGGCATCCACATCCATGTGGCCGAGGACGCGGCCGACGAACGGGACGCGCGCGCCAGGTCCGGCATGCCGGTCGTGCAGCGGCTGGCGGCCGCCGGCGCGCTCACCGGCGCCTCGCTGCTGGCCCACTGCGTCCACGTGAACCCGGCCGAACTGGCGCTGATCGGCGCGGCAGGCGCCACCGTCGTGACCAACCCGCGCAGCAACATGAACAACGCCGTGGGCCATTCACCGCTCGCCGGGAGCGGCCGCAGATCCGCACTGGGCACCGACGGAATCGGCGGTGACATGTTCACCGAGTCGCAGGCCGGATTCTTCCGTGCCAAGGAGGCGGACCTGTCGGCCAGCCCGGACTGGCCGCTGACCAAGCTCGCCGAGAGCGCAAGGTTCGCCGGCGTGGCCCACGGCGAGCCACTGCTCGGCACGCTTGCGCCGGGCGCTCCCGCGGATATCGCCGTTCTCGAGTACCCCGCACCGACGCCGCTCACCGCGGCGAACCTCGCTGGCCACTGGGTGTTCGGGCTGTCGCCGCGCCAGGTACGCGACGTGTACGTCGCAGGTGAGCTTATTGTCGCCGACCGCCGGTCCACCCGGGTGGACGAGGCCAAGCTCGCGGCAGAAACGTCGGCCGGCGCCTGGCGGCTCTGGGACCGGCTGCAGGCCACTGCAGCGCACACATTCGAGCCGATGGGAGACGACAGCCGATGACGGTCCCTGCCACCCGCAGGGTGGCGCTCTACCTGCAGGACAAGCATCCAATCAGGGAGGGAATGGAGTACGCCCGCTACGCAGAGCAGCGCGGTTTCGAAGCCGTCTGGCAGGCCGAGAGCCGGCTGGTGCGGGAGGCCACGGTGCCGATGGCCGCATACGCGGCTGTCACCAGCCGGATCAAGGTCGGCTCTGGCGTGATCCCGATCTGGACCCGCAACATCGGCCTGCTCGCCGCCACCTTCGCGACCCTGGACGACCTTGCGCCCGGGCGGATGATCCTCGGCCTCGGCGCGTGGTGGGAGCCGCTCGCCGCCAAGGTCGGCGTCGACAGGCGCAGGCCGCTGCAGGCCATGCGGGAGACCGTCGAGGCCACCCGCAGGCTGCTCGCCATGCAGCGGGTCACCTATCACGGCGAGTTCGTGCACCTGGACGACGTGGAGATAGACGTAGTGCACGGTGACCGTTCCGCGCGGCGGATACCGATCTATGTGGGCGCGACCGGGATGCGGATGATGGAACTGGCCGGCGAGATCGCTGACGGCGTCGTGCTCAACTACATGGTTGGCCCCGACTACAACAAGCGGGCAATGGCGGCGCTCGCCGACGGCGCCGCCCGGGCAGGCCGACCGGCCGACGACGTCGACCGGCCGCAGCTTGTCGTGTGCTCCGTCGACGAGAACCGTGATCTCGCCCTCGACCGGGCACGTGAACTGCTCACTCAGTACCTCGGCCAGCAGCCGCACATCATGAAGGCGAGCGGCGTGGATCCGAGGCTGATCGAGGAGATCGGAAAGATTCTGACCTGGCCGGCCGGGCCGGAGGAGATCCACCGGGCGATGCGCCTGGTCCCGGACGAGGCAGTGCAGATGATCTCCGCGGCGGGCACGCCAGCGGAATGCGTGGCAAAGGTTGACGAGTACATCGCGAACGGCGCGACCTGTCCGATCCTCTACCCGCTCGGCGACGACGTGCGGCTGATGATCGACACTTTCGCGCCCGACGGCCGCGGCTGACAGAGGAGACACCAGACATGAGGAGCTTCCTCGGCAGGGACATCCTGTCGTTGAAGGACATGGAACGCGACGAGTTCTTCCAGATCTTCGAGGCGGCCGAGCGGCTCGCGCCGTACGCCGCGCAGCGGCGCAACGGTGACCTGCTGAAGCACAAGACCCTGCTCACGGCGTTCTATCAGCCGAGTACCCGGACCAGGCTCGCGACAGAGGCGGCGATGCACAGGCTCGGCGGGCACGTGCTCGGCTTCGCCGATGCCAAGATGACCAGGGCGGGCGACTTCTACCAGGAGACGATGAAGGACACCATCCACATGCTGGAGTACTACGGCGACGTCATCGCGATGCGCCACTTCCACCAGGGCGCACCGCACGAGGCGGCAAGGTGGGCGTCGGTACCCATCATCAACTGTGGTGACGGCTGGGGCGAGCACCCGACTCAGGTCCTCACCGACTTGTACACGATCTGGAAGTCCAAGGGCACGCTGGACGGGCTGAAGGTGCTCTGCGTCGGCGACATGCGGATGCGCACCATGCACTCGATCCTCTACGCGGCCTCCCAGTTCGACATGGAGGCATTCGTCGTCTCGCCGCCGCAGATGTCGCTGCTCGACGAGTTCAAGACGGAACTCGATGAGCGCAACGTCATGTACCGCGAGATCGAGAGCGTGGAGAAGTGCATCGCGGACGCGGACGTCATCTACATGGAGCCGGTCGTGCAGGCGGACTATGAGAAATCCCGGGTCGAGGCGACAGGCGAACGCGGTGTGACGCCCGCCGCCTACCGGGTGACGCGCGAACTGCTGCGCAACCGGGCGAAGAGCAATGCGATCATCCTGCATTCGCTGCCGCGGATGGACGAACTGCCACCCGACGTGGACGGCACGCGGCACAACAGGTACTGGTTCGAGGCGTACAACGGCGTGCTGATGCGGATGGCGCTGATCGCGCTGGTCCTCGGCGCGGTCGAGTAGGGCACGGACATGCAGACCAACCTGCGCGGCCGTGATCTCATCGACCTTTCTGACTGGACCAAGGACGAAATCGGCACGCTCCTCGACGTCGCCTTCCAGTTGAAGCGGGACCGTGCCCTCGGCAGGCGGCATCCGTACCTGCGCGACAAGGTGCTCGCGATGCTTTTCTTCTACGCGAGCACACGGACCAGGGCCTCGTTCGAGGCGGGCATGGCGCAACTCGGCGGCCATGCCCAGTTCATCGAGAGCCGTACGACCCAGATTGCCCATGGCGACACGGCCAAGGAGATCGGCGAGATCCTCGGCCGTTACAACGACGGGATCGCCATCCGGATGATCGACTGGGAAGCCGGCAACCGGTACATCAGGGAGGTCGCGGACGCGAGCCGGGTTCCGGTGCTCAACATGCAGTGCGATATCTACCACCCGCACCAGGCGCTCGCCGACCTGATGACCATCATCGAGCGGTTCGGTGACCCGCGAGGTCGCACCGCCACAGTGAGCTGGGCGTATGCCACCAGCTACCAGAAGCCGATCAGCGCGCCGCAGAGCCTGGCCCTGCTGCTCCCCCGATTCGGGATGAACGTCAGGCTGGTGCACCCGCCCGAGTTCCAGCTGATGCCCGAGATCGTCGAGCAGTGCAAGGAGAATGCCAGGCGGGCGCACGCCGGCTTCGAGATCCTGGATGACTTCGACGAAGGTTTCCGCGACTCCGACGTGATCTACGCCAAGAGCTGGGGCGCCCTGCTCACCACGACTGACGAGGCCGAGGGGTCGCGGCTCATCCGCAATTACGAGTCGTGGATCACCGACGAACGGCGCATGTCGAGCGCGCATGAAGACGCGCTCTACATGCACCCCCTGCCAGCGGACCGCAATGTCGAAGTGACCGACGAGGTGATCGACGGCCCGCAGTCGGCCGTATATGACCAGGCCGAGAACCGCTTGCACGGCCAGAAGGCCGTGATGGCGCTGACGATGCGCTGAGGGAGTGAAATCTGATGCCGGGCCGGACCGCTGTCGTCGCCATTGGCGGCAACTCGCTGATCAAGGACAAGACTCACCAGACGGTCCGCGACCAGTACATCGCGGCAAAGGAAACCTGCCACCACATCGTGACAATGATCAAGGATGGCTGGACCGTGGTGATCACCCACGGCAACGGGCCGCAGGTCGGCTTCGTGCTGCGGCGGTCCGAACTTGCCGCCCACGAACTGCACGAGGTTCCGCTGGACGTCTGCGGCGCCGACACCCAGGGCGCGATCGGGTACGCGCTACAGCAGAACCTCACAAACGATTTCAGGCGCTACGGCGTAGACAGGGACGCGGTCACGCTGATCTGCCAGACCGAGGTGGCCGCGGACGACCCTGCCTTCGACAGGCCGACAAAGCCGATCGGCTCGTTCATGAACGCCGAGCAGGCCGGCCGTCGGCGCCATGACGGCTGGACCCTCATCGAGGACGCCAACCGCGGCTACCGGCGGGTCGTCGCGTCACCCCGCCCGCTGCGCATCGTGGAACTGCCCGCGATCCGCAGGCTCGTCGCCGCGGGCACGATCGTGATCACCGCGGGCGGAGGCGGCATACCGGTGGTCGTAGCCGAGAATGGCGACCTTACGGGGGTGCCTGCGGTGATCGACAAGGATCTCGCGTCCTCGCTGCTCGCCAGCGATCTCGGCGCCGATCTGCTGCTCATCACGACCGCGGTGGAGCAGGTGGCGCTGAATTTCGGCACGCCGGAGCAACGCTGGGTCGGCAAACTCACGCTTGCGGAGGCGAAGGCCTACCTGGCCACGGGTACCCACTTCGCCAACGGCAGCATGGCGCCGAAGATCCAGGCCATGATCGAGTACCTGGAGCGAGGCGGCACCGAAGGGATCATCACCGACACCCCGAACGTTGACCGCGCCCTCAGCGGCGAGACAGGAACCCGCATCACCAGGGAGTGAGCAATACTTTGCTGTGCGTGATCACGAGATCCCGGAGCGTCGCCAATGATATCGGGGCCGTTGCATAGCCCCGGATTTTCGGCTGCCCAGCGGGTGGCCAACTGCCGGACCCGTTACATCATCGGCACCGACTTGCTTATCGCGCGGCACAATCCCGATCTCACCAGGCGAGCCCGCGATGTAATTCTTTCCTTCGGGGATCCGGTTCCGCATGGTGCACGAGAATCCTGGTGCGATTTGAAATTCCGGCTGCGCTGTTGCATTCGGAATTCCTCCAGCGGTGCTGCTGCGTCCCAGGCGACGTCCGGGGCGCCGGAGGTTTCTGGGTGCCCGGAGCGGTAATACGCCGTACGACGCCGGGGCCAGTCGCGGCGGCGAGGTCCGATTTGAGGCGAATTCGGGAGGGAATTCACCTGTAGTATGCCTGGCGGCAGTCTCCAGGCCCCTTTCCGCCACGTGCGGCTAACCTCACGTCATGAGCGGACTGGTTGCGCCTGGACCGGCGCCTGGCAATCTCGCGGCGCTCGACGAGGGCAAGGTCACCCGGTTTCAATGGAAGATCATGTTTGTCTCTGGCATGGGCTTCTTCACCGACGTCTACGACCTGTTCGTGATCGGCATCGTGGTCGCGCTCATCAAGCCCCAGTGGAACCTGCCCACGACCCAGGTCTCGATGCTGAACTCCGTCACTCTCGCCGCATCCGCCGTCGGCGCGCTTGTTTTCGGCCGGATCGCCGACATCGTGGGGCGCAAGCGCATCTACGGCTACGAGGTCCTCATCCTCGCCTTCGGAGCGCTCGCGTCAGCTCTGGCGCCAGCTTCACCTTCCTCCTCGTCTGCCGCGCGATCCTGGGGATCGGCATCGGCGGTAATTCCCGGTATCAGCGACCATCATGAGTGAGTACTCGGGCAAGCGGTCTCGGGGGCGGATGGTCGGCCTGGTCTTCGCGATGCAGGGGGCCGGCCTGGTCGTCGGCCCACTCGTGGCCGCGATCCTGCTCGCTTCCGGCCTCGCCGACGACACCATCTGGCGCATCCTGCTCGCTCTTGGCGCCATCCCCGGGCTTGCAGTCTTCTACCTGCGGCGGCAGATCCACGAGACGCCGCGTTTCGCGATGGCCGGCGGCGCGACCGACGAGGCGGAGGCCGCGATCGCCGCCGCGACTGGCTCGAAGGTTGCCACGGACCCGATCGCCGAGTCGAAGGCGAGGCAGCCGCAGGGCGTGCTCGAGGGCTTCATGGTGATCGCCCGCAGCCGGCGGATGCCGCTGTGGATCATCGGCACCGCGGGTTGCTGGTTCCTGCTCGACTTCTGCTATTACGGCAACACCATCTCCTCGCCCGAGATCCTCAAGCTGATCAACCCCCACGGCAGCCTGCTCGAAAACACGCTGGTCCAGGTGGCGATCTTCGCCGTGTTCGCGCTGCCCGGGTACGTCGGATCCTGCTCCTCGACAGGACAGGGCGGAAGAGCATCCAGGTATTTGGTTTCGCCATGATGGCCCTGGCGTTTCTGCTCATCGGCCTGATCCCGGGCGTCACAGCGCACGTGGCGCCGTTCGTCCTCCTGTAGGGGATCAGCTACTTCTTCACCGAGTTCGGGCCGAACACGACGACCTTCATCTACCCCGCAGAGATCTTCCCGACCGAAGTGCGCACCACTGGCCACGGCATCTCGGCCGCGGCAGGCAAGCTGGGCGCGTTCGCCGGCGCCTACCAGTTCCCTGCTATGCTCGCCGCCTCGATGGGCCTGCGCGGGGCCATGATCGTCTCCAGCGTGGTGGCGGCCGCCGGGCTGCTGCTGACCATGGCTGTGCTGCCGGAGCCGAAGGGCAAGAGCCTGGAACAACTGACGGAAGAGGCCTACGCCCCACAGCTAAGGCTGGAGCCCGCATGAGTTACCGCATCGTGGTCGGAGTCGACGGCTCGCCGCACGGGCAGGCCGCGATCGAGTGGGCACTCGAGGATGCGGAGGCCCGCCGCGGCGAGGTGACGGCCGTGTTCAGCTGGCAGATGCCCTTCCTCTCCTTCCCCGGCGCCTTCGACCGCGAGGAACTGGAGAAGGCGGCCAAGGACTTCCTCATCGAAACCGTCAGCGCGGTCGCCCCGTCACCCAGGGTCCCGCTCCGGACGCTGATGGCCGAGGGTGATCCGGCCGAGTCCCTGATCTCGGCATCCGCGCAGGCTGACCTCCTGGTGGTCGGCACACGCGGCCGGTCGCCGTTCACCGGGCTAGTGCTCGGCGCGGTGAGCCAGCGCTGCGCCGCGGCCGCGTCGTGCCCCGTGGTGCTGGTCAAGCTTCCTCGCGAGAAGATGGCAGACTCCGCCGGTGGCCAGGCGGCGAGGACCGGTAGCCGGCAGGCGGTAGCCGGCAGGCGGTAGCCGGCAGGCGGTAGCCAGCAGGCGGTAGCCGGCAGGCGGTAGCCAGCAGGCGAGTCGGGCGTTAGTGACAGTGCTTGGTTCCGCCGGGACGTGCGGCGCACCAGTGCCAACGCCCGTGACCGTCCCGCATCGCCGCGAGTGGCTGATCCGCGCAGCCGTTAAGCATCAAGATCGTCACGCGGTGCCCCCGTTGACTAGCGCGGCTAGCACGTCCGGCGCAGCGCCCAAGCGCATCGAGGCACAATGGCTGGCCCGTCATTTCTCCGCGCCGACGACTTCGTCAATGGGCTTCTCGTACCGTCTTTACCCGAATCGAGAGGAAGGCGTTGTATGGGTACACATCTCCAGGTTTTAATTCTACGGTTCGATCGACCGCTCCCGTTTCAGTGTCGGTTATTTCCAGCACCACTTCCGGAATCACGATCATATCGGCCTCGCGTTCTCTCTTGTTCTGTCGATTCCCGGTAGCTGTTTTCCCAACAATGCTCGTTATAGTTCGAAAGGCCTAGTGGTTTGTCCGAGGGGTCCTTGGCCACTGCGTGCGCATGCCCCGAAACGGGGTCACGCAGGAAACATTGCAGCTCGGCGGTCCGAGGCGGAGCCTCGCTGGTCCGCGACAGGCCGTAGTCTTTCAACAATCAAGATCATCGGGCCCTCCCGGCCGACGATCCCTCTTAGCCTACGTTCATCCCGCCGGGTAAATCGAGCCCACGGTGCGCGACGCCGTCACCGACGGGCGTCCACCGCAGCGGCGAAGCGCATCGAGGCACAATGGCCGGCCCGCCATTTCTCCCGCGCCGACGACATATCTTCGAAGTTCACGGCATGCTGCCGGACGGTCCGGCCCGCGACGGCGGCAGTACGGGCAGCCAAGAGTACAGGCAGCCACCAGGAGAGCGGTGTCGCGAGCCGGGCCGGGCAAGCTCCGCCGTACACGCACGCAGCTCGCGCGCTCTTGTACCCGGGAGCTACTCCTTGAAGGCCTGAGCCTCGTCGATCCAGGTCCGCAGCTCATGCTCAGAGAGGGCAACGACTGTCCCGTGCCGCTTCTCGATCATCTCCTTCAGGTGGGCGGGGTTGCGATGACGCAATTCCTTGATCGAGGCGACGCCGACTTCCTCGAGGATCTCCCGGTACTTGGGGCCGATACCTTTGAGCTTGTCAAGGTCGTGCTCCACATGCTCGGACATCTCGGAGTCCTCCGCCCACGGGCTGCCAGCCGCGCAGCCGACAGCAAATCACAGAGGGCCCCACAATAAGGCGGCATGCTCATTCCCACAAGCATTCGAGATGGGCTCGTGCTGACTGCGAACCCGCCCTAGCACCGGGCGGTACGGACCAGGGCGCCGCCAACCGTAACCGGCTCGGTCAATTGCCATGGGGCTAAATCCCTGCCTGTTGCGCCTCGGCTGCGGTTCTGCGGGCGTCAAACGTGTCCGTGTGCGTTGTACAGACACGTTAGCCATGTGCGGCGATATGCACCGCGTCGAGGATCTTCTGATAGCCGGTGCAGCGGCAGAGGTTCCCTGCGAGGGCCTCGCGGATCTCGTCGTCGTCCGGATCGGGCACGCGGGCCAGCAGGTCGCGGGTGGACATGATCAATCCTGGGGTGCAGAAGCCGCACTGCACCGCCCCGGCGTCGATGAAGGCTTGCTGTATCGGGTGCAGCCCGGCGCCGTCACCGAGTCCTTCGATGGTAACGATGTCGCACCCCTGCGCCTGCCCGGCGAGTACCAGGCACGAGCAGACCAGCGTGCCGTCAAGTTGCACCGAGCACGAACCACACTCACCCTGCTCGCAAGCGTTCTTGGTGCCCGGCAGGCCCAGCCGTTCGCGCAGCAACTCGAGCAGCGACTCGTCATCCCTGACATCGTCGGCGACCCTTGCCTCGCCGTTGATCCTGCACGAGACCTTCATGACCGCGCCACCCTCCAGTACTCCTCGAACGCCCAGCCGACCATCCGCCTGCTGAGTACCCGCAGCGCGTGCACCCGGTAGCCAGAGGATCCGCGCACGTCGTCTATTGGCTGGGCCGCCTGCCCGACGAGGTCGGCAAACCTTGACACCGCGCTGTCGGCAAGCGGCCCGCGGCTCTCCCAGTGATTCCCCCCTTCGAGCACGCCCTCGAGGAAGCGCTCGGCCGCCAGGGCCCGCAGCGGAACCGGCCCTGCCGACCCGATCCCCGTGCCCACCTTGCGGCGGTCGGGGTGCAGCGCGATGGCGAACGAGCAGACCGCGATGACCATGGCGTTGCGGCTGCCGATCTTGGCGAACAGCTGTGGTCCTGTCGCCGGCGGAATGTGCACGGCCGCGATCAGCTCGTCCCCCTCCAGCGCGCTACGCTTCGGGCCGAGGAAGAAATCGCCGATGGGGATCAGCCGCCGGCCACGGACCGACTCGACCTCCACGTCCGCGCCCGAGGCAAGCAGCGGCGGATGGGCGTCCCCGGCCGGGGACGCCGAGCCCAGGTTGCCGCCCACCGTGCCGCGGTTGCGGATCTGCGGTGAGCCGACCGTGCGGGCGGCCATGGCAAGCCCGGGCAGATCGCCGCGCAGGCCCGTGATGATGTCGTGGTAGCTGACGCCGGCGCCGAGCCTGATGGCCCCGTCACCGCGGGAGCGGTCGCCAAGCTCGGCGACGCGGCCGAGGTCGAGCACGGCTGCGGGATGGAGGCGGTCGAAGTTGATGTCGACGAGAACATCGGTGCCCCCGGCCACGGCGACGGCGTCCGGGTAGGCGGCCCGCGCCGCCAGCGCCTCCGGCCAGGTCACCGGCTGCAGGAAAGTCACACGGCACCTCCGCTGCGTCGCACCCTCCTAAGGTGCGGCACGGTACCGTGCCGCACGATACGGTGCCGCACGGCACGGTGTAGCAAGGTCATTGCGCCCCCGCCAAGCTGGCCAGCCGGCGGCTCGCCGCGACCAGCGAACCGGCCACCTCATCGCGCGGGCAGCCCGCCACCTCGCCATCCATCACGACCGGCTGTCCGCCGACAAGCAACAGCGTGAGCGGCGGCTGCGGGCCGAGCACGAGTGCGGCCACCGGATCCGCGATGTCCGACGACCCGAAGCCGTCCAGCCGCCACAGCGCGATGTCGGCGAGCTTCCCCGTCTCCAGCGAGCCAAGTTCGGCGTCGCGGCCGAGGCACCTCGCGCCGCCGATGGTCGCGAGGGAAAGCGCGTCGCGCACGCTCAGCGCGTGCGGGCCGCCGTACCCCAGCCTGGCCAGGAAGACCGCCTGGCGAAGCTCACCGGCCAGGGACGCCGACTCGTTCGACGCCGCGCCGTCCACACCGAGCCCGACGGCCGCGCCAGCGTCCAGGAGCGGGCGCACGGGTGCGGTGCCCGAGCCGAGCCGCGCGTTCGAGCTTGGGCAGTGCGCGACCGCGGTGCCCGACGCGGCGAGCCGCCTGGCGCCGTCCTCGCCGACGTGTACCGCGTGTGCGAGCCAGACATCGCTGCCGAGCCAGCCGAGCTTGTCGGCGTACTCGACCGGGTCGCAGCCGAAGTGCTCCCGGCAGTAGCTGTCCTCGTCGAGGGTCTCCGCTAGGTGGGTGTGCAGCCGGACGCCGCGGCGGCGGGCGAGCGCGGCGGCGTCGCGCATCAGCCCGGCGGAGACCGAGAACGGCGAGCATGGCGCGACCGCGATCCGCACCATGGCCACCGGCGACGGGTCGTGCCAGCGCCCGATCGCCTCCTCGGTGGCGGCCAGCGCGGTATCCCTGTCCTCCACGACTTCATCAGGCGGCAAGCCACCTGAGGACGCGCCGAGGTCCATCGAGCCGCGGCAGGGGTGGAACCGTATCCCGACCCTGGCGGCCGCTGCGATCTCCGCCGCGAGCAGGTCACCGCCGCGGCGCGGGAACAGGTAGGGGTGGTCAGCGGACATGCTGCAGCCCGACCGGGCGAGCGCGACAAGGCCGGCCGCGGCAGCGGCGGAGACGACGCCGGTGTCGATGTGCGCCCACACCGGGTACAGCGTGGTCAGCCATTCGAACAAGGTGGCGTCCTGCGCCAGCCCGCGGGTGGCCCACTGGTAGAGATGGTCATGGGTGTTGACAAGGCCGGGCGTGGCGAGGCAGCCGGTACCGTCGATCCGCCGCGCTGCCGGGTAGCGGCCGGGCGCCGGGCCTGCGCCGATCGCCGAGATCCTGCCGCCCGCGACGACAATATGGCCGCGCGCGAACTCCCGGCCGGCCGGATCGACGGTCGCCATCGCGCAGCCTTCGATGACGATGTCCCCCGGATCCCCCGTATCCCCTCGAGCCCCCGGGCTCCCCGGCCCCCCGGGGCTCGCCGGCAGCGGCCCAGTGACGTGCCCGGGCTGGCTGGCGGTCACATGAGCCTCTGCTGTCCGGACTTCATGTCGTGGTAGTAAGGGACAGGCCACTGGCCAGGTACGTTGGGCAGCGGCGGCGGTCCAGCGCTCGGCGCGGGTCCGCGCAGCCCAGCGAGCTCGTCAGGCGAGACCGGCGCACGATTGAGTTCCCTTCCAGTGGCGTCACGCAGCGCGGCCACGACCGCCGCCGTGGCGACCACGGTGGGCGACTCGCCGATGCCCTTGAGGCCGTAGGGGACCCCAGGCTCCGGCGCCTCGATCGCCACGGAAACCACTGGGGGCATGTCGAGGATGGTCGGGATCAGGTAGTCGGTGAACGAGGGGTTGCGGATGATCGCCTCCCGGACCTGGATCTCCTCCATCAGCGCGAGCCCGAGGCCCTGCGCCGTCCCACCCTCGATCTGGCCTTCGAATCCACTGGGATTGAGTACCCGCCCCGCGTCGACGGCCGCGGCGATCTGCAGGACGCGGACCACGCCGAGCTCCTCGTCGACCTCGACAACGGCACGTTCGGCGGCAAAGGCGAACGACACGTGTATGTCACCCTGGCCGTTCTCGTCGAACGCCTCGGTGGCACGATGACGGTAGACGACGCTGCGCTCGATCGGCTCGCCGAGGAACGCGCCGATGTCCGCGACGGCCGGGCCGGCAGTTCCAGCCGGGCCAGCCGGGACGGCAGTTCCAGCCGGGACGGCCGGGTCGGCCGGGCTCGCAGTTCCAGCCGGGCCGGTGGGACCGGTGACGCCGGCGGTTCCGGCCTGGCCAGCGCTGCCACCCATGAGCACCTGGCCATGCTCGAGAACCAGGCCGTCCCGCTCGGCCGGCCCGAGAGCCGCCCCGGCACGATCGAACAGGGCACCGCGGATCTGCGCGCAGGCCAGTTGTACTGCTCCGCCGGCCATCATCGACTGCCTTGACGCCGAGGTGGAACCTGCGTTGCCGGCGAGGGTGTCGGCCGGGTGGAAGACGACGCGGTCGACGCCCAGCTCGCTGCGCACTATCTGGGTAAGTAACGTGTACAGGCCCTGGCCCATTTCGACGGCCGCCGTGTAAATCTCGGCCACCGGCCCATCGGGCCCGGAGCTGAGGGTGACCCGGGCCGCCGCGGAGTCGTCGAATCCCTCGCTGAAGGCGACATTCTTGTAGCCGACCGCGAATCCGACCCCGCGCCGCAGCCCTTCCCCGCGGGTGACGCGGCCCGTGCCGCCCGGGTAGCGCAGGATGTCGCGGCCGCGGGCAGGCTCCGGCTGCGGCAGCGGAAGCGCCCGGCAGGCCTCGATGATCTCCCTTACCGGTGCGGCGCCCGTCAGCACCTGACCGGTTGGCAGCACCGAACCGGTCTTCACCGCGTTGGCGAGCCTTAGCCCGACCGGGTCCACGCCGACCTTGGCCGCGATCTTGTCCATCTGCGCCTCGTGCGCGAAGCAGACCTGCGGGCCGCCGAAGCCCCGCATCGCGCCACACGGCGGGTTGTTGGTGTAGACGACGGTGCCCTCCACCCGGACGTTCGGCACGTCGTAGGGTCCCGCGGCGAAGGTGGCCGCGTTGGCAACCACAGCGGGTGACGATGAGGTGTAGGCGCCGCCGTCGAAAAGCAGCCGCGCATCCACGCTCACCAGCGTGCCTTCCGCGGTCACGCCGTGCCGCATCCAGATTCGCGATGGGTGACGATGCACGTGGGAGTGGAATGACTCCTCGCGACCAAAGCTCATCTTGACCGGCCGGCCGGTGCGCAGGGCGAGCAGGGAGCCGTGAATCTGCATGTGGATGTCCTCGCGGGCCCCGAAAGCGCCGCCGACGCCCGCGAGGTGCAGCCGCACCTTCTCCTCGGGCAGGCCGAGGCAGGGCGCGATCTGCTCGCGGTCCACATGCAGCCACTGGGTCGCCACGTACAGGTCGATTCCACCGTCTTCTGCCGGGACCGCGAGACCGGCCTCGGGTCCGAGCGGTGCCTGATCCTGCATGGCGGTCTCGTAGTAGCCCTCCACCCAAAGGTCGGCCGCGGCACTGTCGGGGTCTCCATGCAGTACATGCACATGCCGCAGCACGTTGCCAAACTCGTGCAGCCGTGGCGCGCTCGCACGCAGCGCCTCCTCCATGTCGGCGAGGACCCGCAGCGGCTCGTACTCGACGGCGATCCGCGAGATGGCGCGTCGCGCGAGTGCGGGAGTCTCCGCCGCTACCACGGCAACGGGTTCGCCGTCATAGCGAACGACCGTATCCGCGAGCACAGGCTGATCGTCGAAGTTGAGGCCGAAGCGGTTCTTGCCTGGAATGTCGCCGGAAAGCAGCACCGCGTGCACGCCGGGACTCGCGAGCGCACCGCCGATGTCCACGTGGCGGATCGCGGCGTGCGGGTAGGGCGACCGGAGCGCCACCCCCCAGAGCATGGCATCCATCCCCAGATCGCTCGCGTACGCGAACGTCCCGCTGACCTTCGGGATCCCGTCGAGGCGCGGCACGTTCTCGCCTACGCCGCCTCGCACGCGCTCCTGCAGCCGGACGTTCATCGCCGCCCCTCCGCCCTGCCAGAGCCGGGCGTCCGTTAGCGTTGCACGCCGTCGGCCTGCGAAAATGTGCCGAAGATCCACACCAGCAAGCGTGACCCGCCGACCTTCCGCCGTGCAGGGCCGAAGGTCCTTAGCAAACCTGATGTGAGCGGTGCGCGGAGCCGCCGCGTCATGCGCCGGCGACGGGCCCGATGCCGGATGCGGCGTTCAGGGCGTCCCAACCGCACAGCTTGACCCGCTCGCCACGGCCGAGTTCGGCACCGAGCTCGAGTTCGCGCTTGTCGATGCCGAGCCAGTCCTCGTAGCTCACGGGCCGTATCCCCCGCGCGGCGAGCACGTCACGCAACCGCAACGGCCCGGATGTGGCGGCTGGCCGTGACCCGCCTTCGACGTCGGCGAGCAGTGCACGGACCGTCTGAGCTGCGTCGGACTTGTTGGTGCCGATCACGCCGGTCGGGCCGCGCTTCAGCCAGCCGGCCACGTACTCGCCGGGCCGCGGATTCCCGTCGGCTCCGAGCACCCGCCCTTCGGCGTTCGGCACCGTGGCGCTCCGCTCGTCGAACGGCACCCCAGGCAACGGAACGCACTGGTACCCGACCGAGCGCAGGACCATCTGCACCGGCAGTACCTCGTGCTCGCCGGTGCCGATGACCCGCCCAGACTCATCCAGCCTGGTCCGCTCGAGACGTAGCCCGGTCACGCGTTCAGCACCAATGATCTCCACCGGCCTGAGCCAGAACCGTACCGACAGCAGCCGCGGCCGGCCTTGCGGCGTCCGGCCGGCCCATTCCCCGATCACCGCCACGTTGCCGCGGATGTGCCGGTCGGACTGGGCCAGCCTGCTGCTCTCGCCTGTCGGGTCGAACCTGTCGAGGTCCGCCTCGGCCGGATCCACCGTGATGTCAGCGCCAGGCAGTTCGCCAAGCTCACGCAGTTCCTTGGTGGTGAACTTGGCCTGCGCGGGCCCGCGCCGCCCGATCATGTGGATCTCGCGGACCGTACTCGCGGCGAGCGCGGCCAGCACCGGCTCTGGCACGTCGGTGCTGCTGAGTTCCGCGGCGGTCTTGGCGAGAATGCGGGCCACGTCGACCGCGACATTCCCGACTCCGATCACCGCCACCGCCTCCGCGTCGAGACGGAACATGGCCGGGTCGATGTCCGGATGCCCGCAGTACCAGTTGACGAAGTCGGTGGCCGCCACGCTCCCAGGCAGGTCCTCGCCAGGAACACCGAGCCGCCTGTCGCGCATCGCGCCCGTCGCGTAGACGACGGCGTCGTAGCAGGCGAGCAGGTCCTCACGGGTCACGTCGGTGCCGAAACGCACGCCGCCGAGGAACCGCACCCGCGGACTCTCGAGAACCCGTTGCAGGTAACCGGCGATCGATTTGATCGACTTGTGGTCCGGTGCGACGCCGTAGCGCACCAGGCCGTACGGGGTGGGTAGCCGGTCGAGCACGTCCACCTCGATGCCCAGCCCGGTTCCGAGCGCGGCGACCTGCTTGATCAGCGCTTCCGCGGTGTAGAGGCCCGCAGGCCCCGAGCCGACCACGGCCACCCGCAGGCTACGCGCGCCGGCGCCCAACGCCGCGGCAACAGTGTGCGCACTGGATTCGATGGACACATTGGATACCGCCGATTTCACGGCTGGCCCGGCCATTGTCATCCCGCCTGCAAATGCTGTTCGACTGGCGGACGTTTCGGGGCGTGCGCCACGATCTCGGTGATCTGCCGCGCGAGATGCTGCGGTGTCAGGCCCGCCTCGGCCAAGATCGTGGCCCGATCGCCTTGCCCGAGGAATTCCTGCGGCAGCCCGAACGTGCGCGCCGGCGTGTCCACGTCGCGGTCGCGCAGTAGGCGGCAGACCGCGTCGCCGAAGCCGCCTGCCCGGCCGTTGTCTTCAACCACTACAACCAAACGGCTGCCGCGTGCCGCGTCCACCAGCGCTTCGTCCACGGGCTTAAGCCAGAGTGGGTCCACTACCGTGACGCCGATGCCCTGATCGGCGAGCCTGCCCGCGGCCTCGACGCAGACCCCCGCCATCACCCCCGCCCCCACGAGGAGCACGTCGTCATGCTGGCCGTCTGATCCGTCAGATCCGTCAGATCCGTCTGTTCTGTCAGTTCCGTCCGCTCTGTCTGCCGGACGGGCGAGCACATCCATGCCACCCATTTTGCCGACCGCGGCGATGTCTTCGCCAACGGTGGCCTTGGGGTAACGAAGGACGGTCGGGCCATCGTCGACCGCGACCGCCTCCCGGAGCAGTTCGGCTAGGCACGTAGCGTCGCGCGGCGCGGCAATTCGCAGGCCAGGTACCGCCTGGAGAATGGAGCCGTCCCACATCCCGTTGTGACTCGGGCCGTCCACGCCGGTCACGCCCGCCCGGTCGAGCACGAAGGTGACAGGCAGCTTGTGCAGCGCCACATCCATGATGACCTGGTCGAACGCACGGTTGAGGAACGTCGAGTAGATGGCGACGACCGGGTGCAGGCCGCCCATGGCGAGCCCGGCCGCGCTCGTGACGGCGTGCTGCTCCGCGATGCCGACGTCGAACGCGCGGTCCGGGTAGGCGGCGGCGAACGCCGCCAGGCCCGTCGGGTAGAGCATCGCGGCTGTGATCGCCACGACGTCCGGCCTGCGCGCGCCGATCGCGACCATCTCGTCGGCGAAGACCTTCGTCCAGGTGCGCACCGCGGAGCCGTTCGGCACGCCGGTCTCCGGGTCGGTATCCGGGCCGACCTGGTGCAGGCAGTCTTCGTCGTTGCTTTCCGCCGGCCCGTAGCGGAACCCCTTGCGGGTGAGGACGTGCACTATCACTGGCGCGCCGAAGCCGCGTGCGCGGCGCAGCGCGTATTCGACCGCGACCTCGTCGTGGCCGTCGATCGGCCCGACATATTTCAGGCCGAGATCCTCGAAGAGCACCTGCGGCTGCAGTACGTCCTTGATGCCCTTCTTGATGCCGTGCAGGGTC
The DNA here is from genome assembly GCA_963826515.1 of uncultured Actinomycetota bacterium. Taxonomy (GTDB): domain Bacteria; phylum Actinomycetota; class Actinomycetes; order Streptosporangiales; family Streptosporangiaceae; genus DATFVJ01. Next base: position 196,578 of record CAWGXI010000012.1, on the reverse strand, counting down.
TCATAGAGCGGCGGCCCAACCAATGGTGTGCGGGACAGCGTGGTCTTGATGTAGTCGAGCACGTGCTCGTACCGCGGCGACATACGGACCGAGGCGAGGTGGCTGGCCAGTCCGCCGATGGTGGGCGTGTACGAGCGGCCATTGTCGTTGACCACGATGACCAGGTGGCTGTCGGGTGCGGCGGCAATATTGTTCAGCGCCTCCCATGCCATGCCGCCGGTCAGCGCGCCGTCACCGATGACGGCCACGACCGTCCGCCCGGTCTCGCCCCGCAGCTTGAAGGCCTTCGCCAGCCCATCGGCGTAGGACAGCGAGGTCGAGGCGTGCGAGTTCTCCACCAGATCGTGCTCGGACTCGATTTGGCTCGGGTAGCCAGATACCCCGCCGCGCTGGCGCAGCCTCGCGAACCCGGCCTGGCGGCCGGTCAGGAGCTTGTGCACGTAGGACTGATGGCCCGTGTCGAGGACGATGCGGTCGCGCGGCGAGTCGAAGACACGGTGCAGGGCGATCGTGAGTTCCACCACGCCGAGGTTCGGGCCGAGGTGGCCGCCGCTGCGCGATACGGCCTGGATCAGGAAGTCGCGGATCTCTCCGGCCAGCTGCGTAATCTGCTCCTGGTTCAGCCGCTTCACGTCTTGCGGGCCACCGATGGACTCAAGCAGGGTCACAGTCGTCCGCTCCTTTGGTCCGGTTGTCTCGGCGGATGCCGGGCCGCAAGCCAAGCGTAGGCGAGTCTAGTGGCCTGTCAGAGGAGTCGTTCGAGCGAGCGGCGTCCAGGTGGGTGCATCGCAAGGCGGTGCTTGTCCTCGACGAGCGCTTCGCTGGTGCTACGCGCGACGACGACAACGCTGCGAGGTGCCCGCATGGGCGTCGTCGTGGACCGCGGAGCCAGGTAGCGCGGATGGGGCGCCGGCAACGCCTGCCTCGCGCGCCGGTGCGCGAAAGGAGACGGGTCATCCACGCCCGACCGCCGAACCCGGATCCCCTGACCACCGCAAGCACGTGCGGCTTCCGGAAGTGACCGATCCGGGACGCCTTGTTATGTTCCTTCGTAGCGGGCTGCATTGTGAGGTGTCACCCGAGGACAGGGTGTCAGCGGGCCGCCGGGCTTCGACGGTTTTCTGGTCGAGGAGATCGCTTGAGCAGAGTCGGCGAGCGGACGCGGTTCGGGGATGTCTTCGCCATATCCGAGTTCCGCGCCCTCTGGCTGGCACAACTGCTGTCCGTCGCCGGGGATCAGCTAACCCGGGTGGCGATGACGGTTCTGGTCTATGAACGCACGCACTCGATTGTGTGGACCGCCGTTACCTACGCCGTCACATTCCTGCCTTGGGTGGTAGGCGGGGTCGCGCTGTCCGGGTTCGCCGACCGGATGCCACGCAAGCTGGTCATGATCACATGCGATGTGGCCAGGGCCGTGCTGGTGCTCGCGATGACCATCACGGGGATGCACCTGTGGATCATGGTCACGCTGTTGTTCGTCGTCACGCTGCTCGATTCGCCGTTCAAGTCTGCACGCGCGGCCATGTACGCCGACATCCTCACTGGGGATGCCTACCTGCTTGGTACCGCGATCACCCAGACGACTCTGCAGATCGGGATCGTGTCAGGCTTCGCACTCGGCGGAGTTGTGGTGGCCTTTCTCGGCACCAACGTGGCGCTCGTGGCTGACGCGGCCACGTTCGCGGCGTCAGCGTTGCTCGTCCTGGCCGGCGTTCAAGCACGGCCCGCCGCTGCCGCGCGGGCGGCAACTGGCGCCGGGCAGGTAAAGGCAATGACAGGCGGGCTGCGGCTTGTCTTCGCCAACCGGCAACTGCGGACCCTCATGTTCTTTGGGTGGCTGGTCGCCTTCTATGTCTTACCGCAGGGCCTCGCCGTCCCGTATGCGGCGCGGTTCCACGGCATGCCGACCGCCGTCGCGGCGGGACTCGTTTTCGCCGCGGGTCCATTCGGGACGGCCCTCGGCGCGATTGTGTTCGGCCGCATGGTTGATCCGCCACGACGGCTTCGCTGGATGGGCCCGCTGGCAGTGGCCTGCTGCTGCGCACTGCTGTTTTGCGCGCTGCATCCGAGTCTGCCGACGTCACTGGCGATCTTCGTCGTCTCTGGGGCGTGCGCCGCATATCAGCTAGCCGCGAACGCCGCCTTCGTCTCCGCGATCCCGAACCATCGCCGTGGCCAGGCGTTCGGGCTCGCCAATGGCGGGATGCAGGTGACTCAGGGCCTGTGGTTCGTGCTGGCGGGAGCGGTCGCAGAAGCGGTCGGCTCCGCGGCCGTGATAGCCGTGAGCGGCGCTGTGGGCGCAATGCTCGCTGTGGCTCTGACGTTGAGCTGGCGTCGGCAGCGCGCCACCGCACCGGTCCGTGCACTGGCAACAGAAACAGATCCGAGGTAGCTGGCTAGGTCCACTCGCTGCGCATCACAACCTCCTTCGCACTCGCACCATCCGGCCACCGCGCCCGCGGTTCATGTCAGGTCCACTCGCTGCGCATCACAACCTCCTCCGCACATTCGCCTCGCACCATCCGGCCACCGCGCCCGCGGTTCATGTCAGGTCCACTCGCTGCGCATCACAACCTCCTCCGCACATTCGCCTCGCACCATCCGGCCACCGCGCCCGCGGTTCATGTCAGGTCCACTCGCTGCGCATCACAACCTCCTCCGCACATTCGCCTCGCACCATCCGGCCACCGCACCCGCGGTTCATGTCAGGTCCACTCGCTGCGCATCACAACCTCCTCCGCACATTCGCCTCGCACCATCCGGCCACCGCACCCGCGGTTCATGTCAGGTCCACTCGCTGCGCATCACAACCTCCTCCGCACATTCGCCTCGCACCATCCGGCCACCGCACCCGCGGTTCATGTCAGGTCCACTCGCTGCGCATCACAACCTCCTCCGCACATTCGCCTCGCACCATCCGGCCACCGCACCCGCGGTTCATGTCAGGTCCACTCGCTGCGCATCACAACCTCCTCCGCACATTCGCCTCGCACCATCCGGCCACCGCACCCGCGGTTCATGTCAGGTCCACTCGCTGCGCATCACAACCTCCTCCGCACATTCGCCTCGCACCATCCGGCCACCGCACCCGCGGTTCATGTCAGGTCCACTCGCTGCGCATCACAACCTCCTCCGCACATTCGCCTCGCACCATCCGGCCACCGCACCCGCGGTTCATGTCAGGTCCACTCGCTGCGCATCACAACCTCCTCCGGGTAATCCGATTTGTTCCTTCTGTCCTAAATAGAAAATCTTGCCGCACTTCGCGCAAGACCGTGGGACATCTCTTGACGGAGTGGTCAGGTACCCGTAACGATATGGCGATAGCCCCTTACCCCCCGCTATCGGTGGGTTTGGCACTGCTCAGTGAGCTGCCCAGGAGCCACCATGCGCGCCGCACACGTGATTCGCTATTTACTGTGTCTGCTGTGCTCGCGGATCCGGAGTTGCGGGTCGGCTGTGCGCCAATGGCCGTTGTGCAAACTGCGGGAACCGCTGCGCTGCTATGTCATCTTCCTGCCCGTGCTCGCTATTGCCCTGATCGGCCTCGCCGTGCCGCCTATGCACTGGCGAATCAGCCAGCTAGCCGTGTTCACGGCCCTCGTGGTATGCGCGGCGATCGCGATCGAGGCGACCCGGACGGTGGACGAGCCCCGTGGCACCCTAACCAGGGATCTGCAGTCGGTCTGGTATCTGGCCATCGCCATCGTGCTGCCGCCCTTCTTCGCGCTCGCCGCGCCGGTGCCGCTGACCGCCTACAAGCTATGGCGGGTACCCCGGGGCGTAGTCCACCGCCGGGTGTTCAGCAATGCCACGCTGTGCATCGCGTACGGGTGTGCGTCGCTGGCATTCCACGCCATACCGGCATCGGTCGCCGGCGCCGCACCGGGTGCCGGGGTCCACGCGGTCACCTGGACCGCAGCCGTCCTCGGCTGCGGAGCGATTGCATGGGCGGTCAACCATGCGCCGCTCACTTTCGCAGTCCGGCTCTCGGATCCGACTGCCCGGATGCGTAGCTTGGTCGCCTCCCGCGAGACCGCCATCTCCGATGTGGTCGAACTGAGCCTCGCCGTGTCCCTCTGCCTGCTCGTCGCGATCAACCCAGTGCTGATGACACTGACGCTGCCCTCGCTCGTGCTCCACCGCCGTCACCTGCTTCACGGTCAGCTGGTCAATCAGACGCGGATCGACACCAAGACCGGGCTACTCAACGCGGCCACCTGGCAGCGGGAGGCAGATGTCGAACTGGCCCGCGCTGTCCGGACTCGTACACCACTCGCCATCGCTATGGCCGACATCGACCATTTCAAGCGCGTGAACGACACATTCGGTCATCTGGCCGGCGACCGCGTGCTACGCGAACTGGCCCAAACGCTGCACGGCAGCCTTCGCGACTACGACATCGTCGGAAGGTTCGGCGGCGAAGAGTTCACGCTCCTGCTGCCACATACGGACCCCACCGAGGCCCAGCAGATCGCGGAGCGCATCCGCGACCACGTCGGGCAGCGCGTCATAACGATCGATGACGGCAGCAGGGAGGGATACCCGCTGCGAGCCACCGTCTCGATTGGCGTCGCCACCCTCAGCGGCTCGCGCCGTGATCTCAATGACCTCATCGCGGCCGCGGACAGTGCCCTCTATCAGGCCAAGAACTCCGGCCGCGACACGGTCCGCGTGCTTGCTGACACGGACGCAGCCGACCTTTCGCGCGACGACGTGCAGACGGCCGGCTGAGTAACCGGCTGAGTACAGGCCTACAGCGGGCGCGCCAGACACCTGTTGCCGCACCATCACGGTCAGCGGCCGGCGTGCCCGCAGAGCGTGCCCGAGGAGCGTGCAAGCAGTCCACCGCGCGAGGAAGCCGACAACGGCGACGCGCCGATGGCAAGCTTCAGGCGATGACGCGCGCACGGGCCGCCAGGTAGCCGGCGAACAGTTCGATCGCGGTGAACCCGAGCAGCAGGAAGATCGGGACCATCCAAGAACCTGTGGCCGTATGCAGGAAGCCGACCAGCAGCGGACCGGTGCTCGCCAGCAGGTATCCCGCGCTCTGTGCGAGCGACGACAGGGATGCCGCGATCGCGGGCGTGGCCGCCCTGGCCATGGTGAAGAAGATCGCGAGGCCGAGCGCCGCGCCCTGGCCGAGGCCGAGCACGAACATCCAGAACGTTGCCATCCCCATCGGCGCGAACAGTGCTGCGGCGATGCCAATGCCGCTCACCAGCACCGTCGGGATCACCAGCAGCCGCTGATCGGTGGCGCGGTGGGCAAGCACAGGGACGACGAGCGACGTCAAGGCGCCACCGAGGGCCGGCACCGAGATGAGCACGCCGGCCTGCGCCGGGCTCGCGCCCCGGTCGCGGAATAGGCTTGGCAGCCAGGACAGGGTGGCGTAATACGTCAAGCTCTGCAGGCCCATGAATCCGGCCACCTGCCAGCCGAGCAGTTGCCTGTGCACGGCGTGCCCCGCACTCGATTTCAGGTCCGCGCGGGATTGCCTGCCCGCCAAGCCGGGTTGCCCGCGCGCCGCGGTTGATTTCCCGCGCGCCGCGGTGGATTCCCCGCCTGGCGCACGTCCGCCTAGACCGGCCTCCGCGATAACAAGGGACGTGGCCGGCCTGCGCCGCCTCAGCTGGGGCAGCCACATCGCCGCGCCCACCGCGGCAGGTATCGCCCACAGCCCGAGCACAAGCTGCGCTGATCCTCCCGAGCCGCGGTAGACGGGCACGCTAATCAATGATCCGATGATGGCGCCGACCGAAAGGCTGAGCAGGTAGATCCCGATCAGGAGCCCGGCTCGCCCCGGCATGCGCCGCTTGATCAGGCCAGGCAGCAGCACATTCATGATCGCGATGGCCGCCGCCGCAAGTACCGTCGCTGGGAACAGCGCCACATCGGGGAAGCCGCCACGCAGGGCCAGGCCGACCGTGACCACGATCAGCGCCACGAACAGCGCCCGCTCGTCGCCGAACCGGCGGCTCAGCCGCGGCGCGACGCCGGAGAACACGCCGAAGCACACCACAGGGATCGTGGCGAGCGCGGTCAGCGCGGCGGACGACAGTCCCAGCCGGGAAGCCAGTTCGGGAAAAACCGGCGGCAGGCTGGTTATGGCCGGCCGGAGGTTGAACGCCAGAGCTGTAATCCCGGTGACGAACAGCAGGCTGGCCAGCCGCCGTCCGCTGAGCTCATCGGCGGCCATACCGTCGGCAAGCGCCAGATCATGATCTACTCCGCCTGCCTCGCCCGCGGTGAGCCCAGCCGGGCATTCGCCGGGCGCCATGCTCCTATCGGAGGAGCGATCGGAGCACATAGGGCATGATGCCACCGTGCCGGTAATAGGCGGCCTCGCCCGGCGTGTCGATCCTTACGATGGCGCGGAACCCGGTCCCGTCGGCGCGGACCGTCACCTCGCGCGGGACCTCACCTGAGTTCAGCGCCTCGACGCCGGTAACGGAGAATTCTTCACGCCCGGTCAGGCCGAGCGACGCGGCCGATTCACCTGGCAGGAACTGCAGCGGCAGGACACCCATGCCAATCAGATTGGACCGGTGAATCCGCTCGTACGATTCGACGATCACCGCGCGGATTCCCAGCAGGGCGGTGCCCTTGGCCGCCCAGTCACGTGACGAGCCCGACCCGTACTCCTTGCCGCCTAGTACAACGAGCGGCGTGCCCTCGGCGGCGTATGCCTGCGCCGCATCGTAAATCGCCATCTGCTCGCCGGACGGCAGCTTCACCGTGATCCCGCCCTCGGTGCCGGGCGCAAGCTGGTTGCGGAGCCTTATATTGCCGAACGTGCCACGGATCATCACCTCGTGATTGCCACGCCTGGATCCGTAGGAATTGAACGCACGTCGCTCCACGCCGTGCGCCTTCAGGTACTCACCCGCCGGGCTATCCACCTTGATCGCCCCGGCCGGTGAGATGTGGTCGGTGGTCACGGAGTCGCCCAGCATGGCGAGCACCCTCGCGCCGCGGATGTCGGTCACATTCGACGGCTCCGGGCTCATCCCGTCGAAGTAAGGCGGCCGCCGCACGTACGTCGATTCCGGATCCCAGTCGAAGGTGTCGCCCTCGGGGATAGTCAACGACTGCCACCGCTCATCGCCCGCGAACACGTCGGCGTAGTCGCGCGCGTACATCTCAGCCGCGACCGCGGACCTTACGACCTCCTCGATCTCGCCCGAGGACGGCCAGATGTCGGCCAGGTAGACCGGCCGCCCGTCGGGCCGGGAGCCAAGGGGCTGGGTGGTCAGATCGACGTCCATCGTCCCGGCAATTGCGTAGGCCACCACGAGCGGCGGCGACGCCAGATAGTTCATCTTGACGTCGGGATTAATGCGCCCCTCGAAGTTGCGGTTGCCCGACAGCACGGCTACCACGGCGAGATCGCTGTCGCTGACGGCTTGGCTTATCGCCTCGTCGAGCGGCCCCGAGTTCCCGATGCACGTGGTGCAGCCGTAACCGACCAGGTTGAAGCCGAGCTTCTCCAGATATGGGAGCAGTCCCGACCTCTCGTAGTAGTCCATGACCACCTTCGATCCTGGGGCCAGCGTGGTCTTCACCCAGGGCTTACGCGCCAGGCCGGCCTCAACGGCCTTCTTCGCCAGCAGCGCCGCGCCGACCATCACCGAGGGGTTCGAGGTGTTCGTGCAGGACGTGATGGCAGCGATCACGACCGAGCCGTGATCCACCCAGGTCTCTGCGCCGTCCTCGAGCCTCACCTTGACCGGCGAGGACGCGCGGCCGGCCGGCTCCGCCGCCACCGGGTCGGATGCGGGGAAGGTACCTGCGAGGCCGTTGTCGGCCGACGCGGAATGGGTGTCGGACACATAGTCGGGGAGAGCGTCGCGGAAGGCATTGCGCGCGTCTGTCAGCGCCACCCGGTCCTGCGGGCGCTTCGGGCCGGCCAGCGCGGGCACCACGGTCGACAGGTCGAGTTCCAGGTGCTCGGAATAACGCGGCTCGACCGCAGGGTCGTGCCACAGCCCCTGCTCCTTGGCGTAGGCCTCGACCAGGGCGACGTGCTCCGCCGACCGGCCGGTAAGCCGCAGGTAGGTCAGGGTTTCCTCGTCGATCGGGAAGATCGCGCAGGTGGAGCCGAACTCCGGGCTCATGTTTCCGATCGTCGCGCGGTTGGCGAGCGGTACCGCCCCGACGCCCTCACCGTAGAACTCGACGAACCTTCCTACCACGCCATGCCTGCGCAGCCGTTCTGTAATCATCAGCACGAGGTCGGTCGCGGTGGTGCCAGCGGGAAGCTCGCCGGTCAGCCGGAAGCCGACGACGTTCGGGATCAGCATGCTGATCGCCTGGCCGAGCATGGCGGCCTCGGCCTCGATGCCGCCAACGCCCCAGCCAAGCACGCCCATTCCGTTGACCATGGTGGTGTGGGAGTCGGTGCCGACGCAGGTGTCCGGGTAAGCGATCGGCGTCCCGTTACCCGGGGAGGTCATCACCACCCGGGCGAGATGCTCGATGTTCACCTGGTGGACGATCCCTGTACCGGGCGGCACCACCTTGAACTGGCGGAACGCGCCCTGGCCCCAGCGCAGGAATTGATAGCGCTCCTGGTTGCGCTCGTACTCGAGGGCGACGTTCCGCTCGAATGCGTCTGGCCGGCCGAACACGTCCGCGATGACCGAATGGTCAATGACAAGTTCGGCCGGGACCAGCGGGTTGATCTTCGCTGGGTCACCGCCGAGGCTATGCATGGCCTCACGCATGGCGGCGAGATCGACAACCGCAGGCACGCCAGTGAAATCCTGCATGATCACGCGAGCAGGGGTGAACTGAATCTCCGCATCAGGTTCGGCTGCGGGCCGCCAGCCCGCGAGCGCGGTGACGTCGTCCGCCGTGATGCCCACGCTGCCCTCGTTGCGCAGCAGGTTCTCGAGCAGGATCTTCAGGCTGAAGGGGAGGCTTGCCGACCCCTCTACCGCGTCCAGGCGGTACACCTCGTAGGTTGTGTCGCCGGCCCGCAGGCTGGCACGGCTGCCGAAGCTGTTCACGGGCACAGCCGCCCACCTCCTTGCTGTTATGTCGGTTCTTTCCGCATCCTGCCCTAGCCCGGCGGGCCGACACGCGACTGCCACATAACGGCTGCCGCTGGCCGGCCCCCGCAGGCAAGTATCTCGACATCGAGCTATTTGATGATCAATCTATCACTAATTCTCTCGACATCAAGTTACTCCCCCGGGCGCCCGCTGAGCCGTGGAGATCAGTGTGGCGAGAAACCGCCAGTCCACTGCCACCGGCGCCCACACTGATCTCCACACCTGAGCAAGCACCGGGATCATGGTCGGCCGGTGGCTTTCCTGTCGGCGGCGGCCGCCGCCTCGCGCTCGATGCGCGGGCCGAGGGCGGCCCAGAGGGCGAGCACCAGGCCAGCCGCGACGAAGATGCTCTCAAGCGTGTCGGACAGCCAGTGAACGCCCAGATAGGTGCGGACCCAGATCATCACCAGCGTCGCGGCCGTGACCACCGCGAGCGGGACGCGCAGGCGGCCAGGGCCGGCGAACACCAAGGTGAGAGCCAGGCCCACCGCGACGGTTGTGATCACGTGGCCAGACGGGAACGATCCCGCGTCGGCACTCACCAGGCCGCCGGACGGCCGCCCGCGCAGCACCAGATGTTTGATCAGCTCGGACGCTCCAGAAGTGATCGCCGGGGTGATAGTGACGAAGACCGCCGCGAGCCTGCGGCCACGCACGAACCAGAGGAACAGCGCTGCAGCGATCGCGATGACAGTCCCGCCCAGCGGCCCGCCGAGATCGCTGAGCACTTTCGCGAGGTCGGTGAGGACCGTATCCCTGGTCGGCCGGATCAGCGAACCCCAGTCCCTGTCCGCGCCCAGCATCGGGGGACGCGCAGGATTCGCCGCGACGATCGCGGCGAATGCGGCGGCAAGGGCGAGCAGTAGGCCCGCCACCACCGCCAAAGCGGCGCGGTGATGAGGCACAGGGCCAGGCCCAGGCTCGGCGACGGCCTTCACCTGGCCGGAGCCTTGCGCCCCCTCGCCGTCTGCGGCGTCGGCTGCAGCCTGCACCGCCGAGCCACCCGAATCAGAGTCCGACATGTTGATCCACAATGCCCCGCACCGGCCTGGATAATCTTTGGCGGTGAGACCCAGGAAGCAGCTACGGCGGGCCGAGGCACTCGATCGCCAGATCGTGGCGCGCATCGCGGCGACCAAATCGCCGATTCTCGACGTGCTCCCCCGTTTCGGTGAGACCGCGAACTACAGCGTGCTCTGGCTGGCGGTCTCGCTCGGCCTGGCCGCGACGGGGAACAGGCGGGCCAGGCGGGCAGCGCTTCCCGGCATGGCTGGCGGGTGATCGCGAGCACCGCGGCCAACGTAGTGGCCAAGGGCCTCACAGGCAGGGCGCGGCCGTCAGCGACACGCCGGTGCTTCGGCAACTAGTCCACGCACCGAGGACGACGTCGTTCCCGTCGGGGCACTCGGCGTCGGCCGCCGCGTTCGCGACAGGGGTCGCGCTCAAGTTGCCGCAGCTTGCGGTCCCAGTCGGCGCCGGCGGGCCGTTTGCCGCCCCGGCTGGACCGCCCCGGCTGGACCGCCCCGGCTGGACCGCCCGTGCTCGTGGCGCTCGCGCTACGCGCGGGTGGAGCAGCGCTGGCATAGCGAGCCGCCCGCCCGTCAACCGGGGGTACGGCGGAAGTCGGCGCTGCCGAGCCGGGCCTGCTCGAAGTACTGGCGGATCAGCTCGTGCTGGCGCTGGCGGAGTTCGTCCCAGTGCGCGTTGAGCTCCGCGTCCTCCATCTCCTCGGCCGCACGGTACAGATCCTTGAGCTGGGTCATCTTCTGCTGAGCCGATGCCCTCGCGGTTGTTTCGCGGCCGCCGGGGCCCCGCGGAGAAGGCTGCTGCCACTGGACCGACAGGTACCACACGACGAGGGCCGCGACCAAGAACATCCCGCCAGACATCCCCGCGGCGGTCAGAACCTCCGCCGCCAGGACCGCTCCGTGCCATCCGCGCCCGCCAGTGAGCCGTAACGTCTCGCCCACCATTCCCGTAGCCAGACCCGCGACGACCAGGATGCCGCCCGCGACCGTCAGGCCGACGCACAGCCGTATCCGCTGTATTGCGGGCCGAATGGGTGGCACGCGTAATTATTACCCTCCGCTTACGCTCGCGCAAGATGAGTGAAGAAGGGGGTTGTGTCGATCGATACGGAGCATCGGCGGGACGCGGCTGCTAGGGCCTCACCAGGGTGGCGACGCACTCCACGTGGTGCGTCATGGGGAACGCGTCAAAGCCGCGTAGCGCCTCGAGCCGCCAGCCGTAACGCAGGAAGACAGCGAGGTCCCTGGCAAGGGTCGCCGGGTCGCAGGACACGTACGCGACGCGCCGCAACGACATGCCTGGGCCATGCCGCGCGAGCCGCTGCGATACGTCCGTGCCCGCGCCGGCCCTGGGCGGATCAAGGACGGCGAGGCCCGCCACCGCGGCGGGATCGGCCGGGCGGGCGGCGAGCGCGTCGCCGACGCGGCCGCGCCGGATTCGTACCTCCGGCAGGCCGCGCAGGTTGTGCCGCGCGTCGCGGACCGCGAACTGGCTGGCTTCTACCGCGCTGACCCAGCCGCCAGGGCGGACGGCAGCGGCGAGCACACCGGAGAAAAGACCGGCGCCGCTGTAGAGGTCGAGCACGCCGTCGCCTGACGCGGGCGCGAGCGCGCTCGTCACCGCCGCCGCCAGCGCATCTGCCGCACCCGGATGTACCTGCCAGAACGTGCCCGGGTGCAGCCGCCAGTCCCGTCCAGCCGCCCGCTCGTGTAGCCAGGGGCTGCCGCGGATCAGCTCGAAATGGCCAGCCGCCCGCGACCGTAGCACTGCCACGCCGGCCTGCGCGCCGATATCCGCAGCGACCTTCGCGAGATTTCCATAACCAGCTGCCGCGTGGCGCGCCGCCCGCGGCGCCTGCGGGGGTTCCGGAGTGCCGCCCCCCGGGCTAGCACTGTCATCACGGCTCACGCTGCCTGACACTCGGCTGCCGCGGTATCGCGCCTGGCGGCCACCATGACCACCGCTGTCTGTCACGATTACGGCCCGTTCGCCTGTCGTGGTCGTGACCGCCTGCACCGCGGAGGCACCGTGCCAGCGCTGCCGGGGCACACCGAGATCGTTGACAGCAGGATGCGCTATCGGGCACTCGGCCACCGGGATGATCTCGTGCGAGCGGTGCTTGCGCAAACCGGCGAGACCGTCGTCGCCCACCGCGTAGGTAACCCTGGTGCGCCAGCCCAGCCCGCCGTCGTCGCCCGGCAGGGGCTCCACCTTCACCACACGCTCGATCCCGGCGATCCGGCGAAGCTGCTGCTCGACCACGGTGGCCTTGAGGCCGCGCTGCGCCGAAGGCGCGGCGTGCTGCCAGTCACAGCCCCCGCACCTGCCAGGACCCGCGAAGGGGCAAGGCGGCTGCACGCGATCAGGCGATGCGTCGAGGATGTCGACGGCGTCGGCGCGGGCGAACCGGGCGGTGCGCCCTGTGATCCTGGCACGGACACGTTCGCCCGGCAGCGCGTGCCGGACGAACACGACGTGACCTGCCGGGTCATTCCCTTCGCGGGCAACGCACCAGCCGCCGTGGGCGACCTCGCCCACGGTCAGTTCGATCAGTTCGCTCATCGCTAGTCTGCCCCGGTCCGCCGCCACCCGGCCGCTGAGGCGTCAATCATCGCAGCGCCGTGCCGTCCGCGCGACACTCGCCTGCGCAGTATTGGTCTGGGCACAACGCTGGCGGGCACATACTGATCGGTGCCGACGTGGATGATCCCGTCGGTCATGGACAGTTGCTGGACGGAAGGGCGACCGTGCATATCGTGATCATGGGATGCGGGCGGCTCGGCTCGACGCTCGCGCACATCCTCGAGGACCAGGGTCACACCGTCGCGGTGATCGATCAGAACGCAGAGGCGTTCCGCAGGCTGGGCTCGGGGTTCAAGGGGCGGCGGATCACCGGTATCGGTTTCGACCGTGACGTGCTCATCGAGGCGGGGGTCGAGGAAGCGTCCGCGTTCGCCGCGGTCAGCAACGGTGACAACTCCAACATCATCGCCGCCCGGGTGGCCAGGGAGACCTTCGGTGTGCAGAACGTCGCAGCGCGTATCTACGACCCGCGCCGCGCTGAGGTCTACCAACGGCTTGGTATTCCCACGGTGGCGACGGTGCGGTGGACGGCCGATCAGATGCTACGGCGGCTGCTGCCGGCTGGCGCGGAGCCACTGTGGCGCGACCCGAGCGGCAAGATGGTGCTTGCCGAGGTCGCCTTCGCGGACTCGTGGATTGGCGAGAAGGCGAGCGCGCTCGAAGACGCCGCACGCACAAGAATCGCATTCATCTCGCGCCTGGGTGAGGCGATGACGTGCCCGCCAGGCACCGTGCTCCAGGAGGGCGATGTCGTGCACATCGTCGCACCAGAGGAAGATCTGGACCGGATCACAGCCGTATTCGCCGGTCGCCGCGAGGGAGAACGCTGATGCGAGTTGCCATCGCCGGCGCTGGCGCGGTCGGCCGGTCCATCGCCAGTGAGCTGCTAGAGAACGGCCACGAGGTCCTGCTCATCGACAAGAGCCCACGGTCCATCAAGGTCGAAAGCGTGCCCCGCGCGGAGTGGTTGCTTGCCGACGCCTGCGAGATCTCCTCGCTTGATGACGCCGCGCTGCACCGCTGCAATGTTGTGGTCGCGGCAACCGGGGACGACAAGTCCAACCTAGTCGTCTCCCTTCTCGCCAAGACCGAGTACGGGGTGCCGCGTGTGGTGGCGCGCATCAATCACCCCCTGAACGAGTGGCTGTTCAACGAGTCCTGGGGTGTGGATGTCGCCGTCTCCACGCCACGGCTGCTCTCGGCGCTGGTCGAGGAGGCAGTGAGTGTCGGCGACCTGGTCCGGTTGATGACGTTCAGGCAGAGCGAGGTCAACCTGGTCGAGCTGACACTGCCCTCGGACGCGTCGCTCACTGGTCAGCGGGTCGGGGCGATCGAATGGCCCGCCGACACCGCGCTCGTCGCCATCCTGCGCGAGAGCCGTGTCATCGTCCCCGAGGCCGACGACCCGCTCGAGGCCGGTGACGAGCTGCTTTTCGTCGCCAACGAAAATGTCGAGGAGCAGTTGGCCGACCTGCTCAACGGCCACTTCACCGGTCACTGACGCGGCATGTCCGTGGATCTGGGCCGCAGCCGGGCAGGCGGGCAGCCGGGCAGTGACCCCGGCAGCTGTCTGTGGCCCGGCCGGCCGGCCCGGCAGCTGTCTGTGGCCCGGCCGGTCGGCCCGGCAACTGTCTGTGGCCCGGCCGGCCGGGCACGGTCCCGGTGGAAAAGGCCAGCCGAGCCGGCGCGATCCCTTCAGGCCGTCAAGATCACCTGCGGTGTGACACACAATGGGCCATCAGGTGTCGTATCTGGCACACAATGGGCCGTCATGTGCCAGGCCAGCGGTCAGGCTTGGGTGACCCTCGCTGCCGCCTCGGCCCGCACCGGCTGCGTGCGGCTGATGGTCAGCCACGTCAGCCACACGACGAGAGCATAAAGCGGATAGCCGAGCACGATCCGGCCGATCCCAAGCGGCACGAGCAGGTCAGCTAGCCAGAGTGGGAACAGCACGGCGATGCGTAGTGCGAACATGGCGAGCCAAAGCGCGGTCGCGGTCGTGTAGGCGCGGCGCCGCGCCCGGTCACGGCGCCATTCGGTGCCCTCACCGAACACCGCGCCGAGCGCGAGGCCTATCAGCGGCCAGCGCACCGCGAGGGAGATCGCCGCCGCCACGGCGTAGGCCACATTCAGGCCGAGCGCGGGCAAGAAGTAGTTCTCCGGCTTACCCGTGAGCACGGCGAGCCCTGCGGCGACGGCCACCCCGATGAACCCGCCCACCGAATTCCGCAGTGTGTCCCGCCTGACCAGGCGGTACAAGAAGATGGCGAACGCGGTACCCGCCGCGATCCACAGCGGCATTGTGAGGTTGCGGGTGGCAACGTAAACGGCCACGAACACCGCGCCGGGTACCGCAGAATCCAGTATCCCGCGCGCGCCGCCGAACAATCCGAGCAGCGCCGCCGCCGACTGCGGCGGGTTACCTGCTGGTTGTGATGCCGCGTGCCGCGCCACGCCGAGGATGCCGGTGAACTGTGGCGAGCGGCCGTCCGGAGATGCTTCACCCGTCGGCGCGGAGCCCGGCGGCCCCGAGCCCGGCGGTACAGAGCCCGGCGGCCCGGAGTCTGGCGGTTTTGCGCCAGGCGGCGCCGATGCGGCGGCGGCGCCAGGCTCCCAGTCCGGCTTCAACTACCGTGTCTCGGTGATCTCGGGGCCGCGGGCAAACGGGTTGGGCAGCTGGGTGCCGCCCTCCGCGGCTTGCGCCATCTGCTCCTCGAGCGCCTGCTGCGCCTCGGCGGGCAGCCGCAGTTCGAGCAGGTCCCGCGGGGGCATCGGATGATCGCCGCGGACGACCACAGTGTCGGCGAAGACGTCCTCAAGTACCTTCGCCTGCCCAGGACGGGCGGCAGCCGGGCCGCTGACGACACCGCGCAGGAACCAGCGCGGCCCGTCGGCGCCCAGGAATCTGGCGGGTTGCATGTTCCGTGTGCCCGCGGAACCCTCACCCGGCTCGGCGGGTACCTGTGCCCTTACCTCGGGTCCGAAGGGTCCTTCGGCCTCTTCGCCGCGGCCACCCGCGGCGTTGAGCTCGTCGATAAGCTCAGGCCGGATCTCATCCCACAGGCCCCCGCGCTTGGGCGCGGCGAACGCCTGGAGCTGAAGCATGCCGTCGCCACGAACGACGACCACGGCCAGCGCCTGGTCACCGGTGAAGTTCACCTGGACGTCGAGCCCAGGTACAGCTGGCACTTGAAGGCTGCCGAGATCGATCCGCTCGCGCTCGGGATAAGGCTGCGTCACGTCCCACGGACCAGTCGGCCCACCGCCGGCGTCCTGCGCGCCTGGCCTATCCTCTTCCTGGCTCCAGGCCGCGTCACCCGGGGGATCGTCCGGGTGCTCCGCGGGCGGCAGTTCGTCCGGGTCCTCGACGCGGCGGCGACGGAACACGACTCACGCTCCTTCTCCTCCTACTTCGGCCACGGTCAGTCGACCGCTTCCCCCGAAAGAAAGTCTGCCACGGTCAGCCGGCCGCTCACCGCAAGAAGTCGCTGCCTGGATCAGCATGGCCGACCGGCTGGCTCACCGGCGGCAGTATGACCCCCGGTGGACCCGAAACCGCCGTCCCCCCGCGCTGAGCCTGGCAGCCTGCGCACTTCATGGAAGGCGGCGTGCTCAACACGCTGGATGACAAGCTGCGCAATCCGGTCACCGCGCCGGAATCGTACGGGCATCGTGGTGTCGGTGTTCAGCAAAGTCACCTTTATCTCGCCACGGTACCCTGCATCCACGGTCCCCGGTGCATTTACAACCGTCACGCCATGCCTAGCGGCGAGGCCCGACCGCGGATGCACGAAGGCCGCGTAACCGGCGGGCAGCGCAATCGCCACTCCCGTGGCTACGATTGCGCGCTGGCCAGGCGCGAGCTCGAGGTCCTCGGCCGCTACCAGGTCGGCCCCCGCGTCGCCCGGATGAGCATACGACGGCAGCGGAAGATCTGGGTCCAATCGCTGGATCAGCACATCGACGCTACTGCCGCTCACGATTCACCGTCCGTCCGGGCCCCTGGGCTTCCGGCTGTGACCCTACCGTCTCGCGGTTCTGGCGCGGGCAGTTCCGCTTCTGGCGGCGCGTCGCGCAGCAAGGGCCATGCACGGGAGATCGCGGCCGCGGTCGGCACGGCGACGAGGGCACCAGGTATGCCACCCACCACGCCACCCACCGCAAGGACAAGGATGATCGCGAGCGGATGCAGGCGCACCATGCGGCCGATGATCTGCGGCTGCAGCAGATGGCCCTCCAGCTGGTTCGCCACGATGAACACGCCGAGCAGGATCAACGTAGCGACGAGGCCCTTGGTCCCGAATGTGACGAGGACAGAGACGAACCCTGCGACCAGGATGCCGATGAGTGGCACGAACGACGCCAGGAAGACGAGGACGGTCAGCGGGCCTACGAGCGGCACCCGCAGCAACAGCAGCGTCACCCCGATGACGACCGAATGGATTGCCGCGATGACCACGGTGCCGCGGATGTAGTAAACGAGGGTCTGCCATGCCGCCTGGCCCGCCCGGTCGGCTCGCGCCGCGCCGGCCGGGCTGAGGGATCCAGTCACCCAGTGCCAGATGCGGTCACCGTCCTTGATCAGGAAGAACGTGATGAACAGCATCAGGATCAGCCCGGCGAGGATCTCTGTGGCGATCTTTCCCCCGGTGACCACTGTTCCCGCCACCAGCGACCGGTGACTGTTGAACCAGCTGAGCAAGTTGTTGGAAAGTTGCTGGATGCTGCTCGGCCGGACGTGGAACGGGCCAGTCTCAAGCCAATGCTCGAACTGATGCGTGGTGTGAATCAGCTGGCTAGTGAGCGTTGTGGACTCCTGGGACACCCTGATACCGACAAGAGTTCCCGCTCCGGAAACAACGCCGATGGCGAGCAGCAGGACGCACCAGGTCGCGGCGAGCGGATGAATGCCCGTCCGGCGGAGCCTGGTGGCAAGCGGCTGCAGCAGCGCCGTTACCAGTAGCGCGCCCACACAAGGCAGCACGACGATGCGCAGGGCGCTCACGAGCCTTGCGCCCGCATAGATCACGAAGCCGACGACCACGAGCCGCCAACACCAGGCGGCCGCGACCTCAAGCCATCTGGGCGCACGCGGGCGGCTAGAAATACCCGGCTCGCCACGGCGATCAGCTGGCAACTCGACCTGCCTGTCCTCAGGCAAAACAGTCACCATGCGTCTCGCTTTCCGCTCCGCGCGCTGTTCCCACCGGCCAGCCATGTGTCCTATCCAACCAACTACGGTGTATTCATGCTTGCGTACAACGAGCGGCTATCGGTTCCCATGACCTGGTGGTTTCTCGGTGCCCTCTGCGTCGCGGTACTCGGCGCGGAACTCTGGGCCGGTTTCGGCGCCCTCGCCGCACTTGTAACCTATGTGGCGATTGCCGCTGTGTGCGGCGCCACCCTCGTGCACTGGGGATCTGCCCAGGTGCGGGTGACCGACACCGAGTTGCTCGCCGCCGGGCACAGGCTGCCCCTCGGCGCGGTCGGTGAGGTCATGGTCCTCGATGAACGGCAAGCACGGACGATCCGCGGGCCACGCGCGGACCCCGCCGCATATCTGCTCATCCGCCCATATCTCAAGCGCGCCGTCTACGTCGAGGTCATTGACCCCGACAGCACGATTCCATACTGGCTGATCGCGACACGCCGGCCGGGGGACCTGGCCGCCGCGCTGCGCCGTTCTGCGGGCCGCTCGGTAGGCGGACCGCTGGACGGCTCAATGAGGTGATCTCAGTAGCGCCGGCACACAGATCGCGGTGGCCGCGGGCCGTGCGACACTTGCCCAGCTGGATATGAGCGAGGCCGCGGAGTCATACCTGCTGCTACGGCTCCGAAGGCAGCTCCGGGCATGATGCTTTGAGCTGCCCAGACAGGGTGGCTCCAGCGTGGAGATCCACGGAGCGGCAGTGTGAGGCACATTTCATGATCGTTACGCTTTCCGCGCGCGGCCGAATGGCCGTGGTGTGTCCAGAAACACGCCATGATCCACAGCTGTGTTACTTTTCCGGCCCTATCCGCAGGTAAGTCAACGCGACAAGGGATCATGCCGCAATCGGCAGATCAGCTGGGTGCATGGGCCAGGTCGCACCATATGTCCGCCTCTGGCGATCGTTCGCAACACGCGGCGACGGCTCGGCCCGCGCGGCATTAGGCCCATCGTGTATCACTTGCAGGCCGGCTGCATGGCCGCCGCGGGCTCAGAACTCGGCCACGACGCACAGGCCACTGCCGGCCGCGGTCGCCTCAGCGGCGGCGGTCGCCTCGCGTCCCTCAGCGGCCGCGGTCGCCTCACCCGCCGCCGTCACCTCACCCGCCGCCGTCACCTCACCCGCCGACGGCTGCTCGGCGGCCGACGGCTGCTCGGCGGCCGCCTCGATGACTGCTGCTGCGTCGGTGCCGGGGCCGGAGGCTTCCGTTGTTCGCAGTTCGATGTGGGCAGCGTGGCCAGCTGCCGCGAGGTCCGCAACTGCCGGCTGGATTCCGGCGGCGCGCGGGCCGCGCACCGTGACCAGCGAAACGTCCGCGCGCATCGACAGTTTGGCCGTCGACTTGGCCTTGCGGATCGCCCGCAGCACCTCGGCAGAGTCAGCGAGAAGCGCGGGGTCGCCGCCGGCATCGATCTCCCCGGCCGAAGGCCAGGCCGCACGGTGCACGCTGCCGTCGCGCCACCATGACCAGGCCTCTTCGGTGACGAACGGCAGCACCGGCGCGAATAGCCTGAGCAGCACGGACAGCGCGGACGCGAGCGCGGCCCCTGCCGACGCGTCTCCCGCATACGCCCGCACCTTCACCAGCTCCAGGTAGTCGTCGCAGAAGTCCCAGAAAAACTGCTCCATGACCGTCAGCGCGCCGGTGTGGTCGTATGCCTCGAAGGCCGCAGTCGCACGCTCGATCACTGCGGCGAGCGTGGCGAGCATTGACCGGTCGAGCGGCGCGGTAACCGCGGCCAGCTGAGCCGCGTTGCCGGACAAGCCGTTGCCGGAGGGCTGCTCAGGCGCGCGGCCGAGCACAGTGAGCACGAATTTGCTCGCGTTGAGAATCTTGACGGCGAGCCGCCTGCCGATCCTCATCTGTCCCGCATCGAAGGCAGCGTCGGTGCCGAGCCGCGCGCTCGCGGCCCAGTACCTGAAGCCGTCGGTGCCGTACTCGCGAAGCAGGTCCATGGGCGTGACCGCGTTGCCTTTTGACTTGGACATCTTCTTGCGGTCGGGATCGAGGATGAATCCGGAGATCGCCACGTCCCGCCAGGGCAGCCCGCCGAGTTCCAGGTGCGACCTGAGCACCGTGGACACTAGCCAGGTGCGGATTATGTCGTGCGACTGCGGCCGCAGGTCCATCGGGTAAACGCGGCACAGCAGGTCCGGGTCACGCTCCCAGCCGCCGACGATCAGCGGGGTAAGCGACGAGGTGGCCCAGGTGTCCATCACGTCAGGGTCGCTGGTGAAACCGCCGGGCTCGCCCCGCTGATCCGCGTGGAAACCGGGCGGCGGCTGCGAACTTGGGTCGATCGGAAGCGACGCCTCGTCAGCCGGGATCGGCTGCTCGTAGACCGGCTCACCGTGTGCGTCAAGCGGATACCAGACCGGGATCGGCACGCCGAAGAACCGCTGGCGGCTTAGCAGCCAGTCCCCTTGCAGGCCGTTGATCCAGTTTTCGTAGCGGACGCGCATGAAACCAGGGAACCAGCGAAGCTCACGCCCGCGGGCGAGCAGCGCCGCACGCAGGTCCTGGTCGCGGCCCCCGTTGCGCAGGTACCACTGCCTGCTAGTGACGATCTCCAGCGGCAGGTCGCCCTTCTCATAGAACTTGACGGGCCGGACGATGGGGCGGGGCTCGCCTTCTAGGTCACCGCCTTCGCGCAGCATCGCGGTGACCCGCTCGCGTGCGGCGACGACGCGGCGGCCCTCGAGTTCCGCATACGCGTTCTGGGCCGCGCCCGGCTCAAGCCATGGCAGCGGCCCGGCCAGCATCCGCCCGTCTCTGCCGAGCACCGGCCGCGCGGGTAGCCGCAGCTCCCGCCACCACCGCACATCGGTGAGGTCACCGAACGTGCAGCACATCGCGATGCCGGTGCCGCGGTCTGGCTCCGCCGCCTCGTGCGCGAGGATCGGCACCTCGATCCCGAAGAGGGGCACCGTAGCGGTCATCCCGAACGAGTGCCTGTAGCGCTCATCGGCTGGGTGGGCGATGAGCGCCACGCAGGCGGGAAGCAACTCGGGGCGCGTCGTCTCGACAAAGATCGGACCGCCGTCAGGGCCGCGGAACGCGATCCGATGCCATGCGCCCGGCCAGTCCCTGTCCTCCAGTTCGGCCTGCGCGACCGCTGTGCCGAACGTGACGTCCCACAACCCTGGCGCCTCGGCCAGGTAGGCCTCCCGCCTGACCAGGCTGCGCAGGAACGCCCGCTGCGCGGCGGCGCGGCTGACCGGGTCGATCGTGGCGTAGGTCAGCGACCAGTCCACAGAGAGGCCGAGCCGCCGCCATACCTCCTCGAACGCCTGTTCGTCCGCCGCGGTGAGCTGCTCGCACAATTCGATGAAGGCGCGCCGCGAGATGGGCACCGGCCTGGCCTTTCCTTGCTGCCGTGCCGAGGGCTGGGTTAGCTGCGACTTATGCTGGTTGTCCGAGTTCTGTGGGTTCTGCGATTTCTGCGAGTTCTGCGGGCCCAGCGGGCCCGACGGACCTTCGTAAGGAAGTGCGGGATCACACCGGACTCCGAAATGGTTCTGCACCCGGCGCTCGGTCGGCAGGCCGTTGTCGTCCCAGCCCATCGGATAGAAGACCGCCTTGCCACACATCCGGCGGTATCTGGCGATGAGGTCCGTGTGGGTGAAGGAGAAGGCGCTGCCCACATGCAGAACGCCGCTGACCGTGGGCGGCGGAGTGTCGATGGAGAAAACCCGATCCCTGGTCGCGGTGCGGTCGAAGCGGTAGATCCCCTCTTCTTCCCACCTGCGTACCCAGATGTCCTCCAGGCCGTCAAGGGAGGGCTTGCCGGCAGGCAGTGCTGGCCCGGGGGGACCCCCGGCGACCCCCGGAGGCAGTGCTGGCCCGGGGTGACGGTCCCCCGTGGCCTCCCGCGAGGATGGACGGCTGCTGGTCATGAAGGCATGCTAATGCGCGCGATGTGGCCAGCCCATGCGATTATCGGTGACACGTGAGCGCCGAGGGAGACGCGAGATGGCAGAAAAGCACGGTGACATTCAGACCAAGATTGCGAGCGCAATCGCGGCCGCCGCGGCCGGCTTCGTCGCCAAGAAGGTAGTTACCTTTGCCTGGACACGAATCACAGGCAAAGTGCCCCCGGATGACCCAAATGACCCGGAGGTGGCGCTGGCCGAAGCCATCGGTTTTGCGGTCGTCATGGGCGTTGGCTTGCAGGTCGCGCGGCTGCTTGCGACCCGCGCAACGGCGAAGCGGCTCGCGGCTCACACGGCCGAACCCGCCGACTAGTGGTCTATCAGAGGGGTCCTTTGAGCGAACGGCGTCCAGGTGGGTGCAACGCAAGGCGTGCTTGTCCTCGACGAGCGCTTCGCTGGTGCTACGCGCGACGACGACAACGCCGCGAGGTGCCCGCATGGGCGTCGTCGTGGACCGCAGAGCCGAAGAAGACTCCTCTGACAGACCACTAGGGCGCACGCCCACCCGCTGGCCTCAGGCCGCGCACTCGCGGCACACCGGCTGGCCGCTACGCTCCTCGGCGAGCTGGCTCCTGTGGTGCACGAGAAAGCAGCGCGAGCAGGTGAACTCGTCCGCCTGGCGCGGGATGACGCGAAACGAGAGCTCCTCGTTTGACAGGTCCGCGCCAGGGAGCTCGAGTCCCTCGGCTACCTCGTCGGGATCAATGTCGATTGTGCCTGATGCCTTGTCCATCCGGCGTGCCTGGAGCTCCTGAAGGCTGTCTTCAGTTAGGTCGTCGTCGGTCTTGCGTGGGCTGTCGTAGTCGGTGGCCATCTGGCCATCCCCCTCCTTCGTGGTGCGCTTCGTCGCGCGGATGTAACGCTCGGGACGCCGTAGTTGTGCCCGATTCCGGCGGGGAATTCTGTCACGTCGCCGCATCGAGCACACGCAACGCGGCGCATTGGTCTTCCGGGCTCAGGTCCTCGCAGGTCACGGACCTGCCTCGACTTGTGCCACGCGTCGCGAGACGGCGCAAGAGCTGTTGCGCCGCCCAGTGGTGCGCGGGCGTGCGCCGCTGTCTGGCGCCCATCCCGGCTCCCCGCGTGATGTTGCCGCGCTGCCTCCCGCTCCTTGCCGAACCCGTCCCTCGTCTACGTATCTGGCGTCTACGTATCTGGCGTCTACGTATCTGGCGTCTACGTATCTGGCGTCTACGTATCTGGCGTCTACGTATCTGGCGTCTACGTATCAGGCATGAAACGAGCGCACATTGTACACGTCCCCGGCGCTTCTTCTTGTTCTTCCTCAGCGGAAGAGAAGGTTTCGTATGGTACGAACGCCGTGTCCGTCACGAAAGTGCAGTGCAACGCGAGAGAGATACCCGGCAACCCGAGAAAGATACCCGGCAACCCGAGGGAGATACCCTGCATGCCGAGCATCACCCCGCTGCTCGCGGCCGATCCGGCCCGAATCGGCCGTTACCGGCTGACCGGCAGGGTGAGCGGCCACCCAGCCGGAGACCGCCGGGGCGGCGGCAAGCAAGCCGCCGGGGTCGGGCGTGACACCGCGGCCTTTGTGGTCTACCTCGCCAGGGCGGCCGACGGCGGGCCTGTCACGGTCACCCTCCTGCAGCCCGTGGGGCATGCGGATACTGCCGAACGCGACCGCTTCATGGCGGAGGCACAGACGGCACGCCAGGTCGCGCCCTTTTGCGTGGCACGGATGCTCGACGCGGGTTTCCACGGCGACTTCCCCTATCTGGTAAGCGAGCACGTCCCTGGGCCCACCCTGAAGGAAGTCGTTGCGGCGGAAGGCCCGCCCGCGGAAGATGTGCTATTCGCCATCGCGATCGGCGCTGCCACCGGCCTGGCCGCGATCCACCAGGCGGGCCTGGCGCACGGCCATTTCGGGCCTGGCGAGCTTGTGCTTGGGCGGGACGGCCCGCGGGTCGTGCACACTGGGGTCACGCCGCCCTACGGGCGCGCCACGCCCGCCGCGGACGTGCTCTCGTGGGCGCACGCTGTGCTCTTCGCGGCGACCGGAATGTCCCGCTCCGCGCGCCCCGCGCTGGTCCAGCCGGGTCCGGACGAACTGCGGCTGCTCGAGCCACCGCTTCGCCAGCTGGTCACCGAGTGCACGGGCCGCGATCCCGCCGCCAGGCCACCGGCCAAGGTAATCGTGACGCGGCTGCTCGGCCACGATCAGCCGCCCGCAGGGATCCTCGCGGCGGGGTCGCAGGCGGCAGGCCCCGCTTGCACCGCGGTGCGCAGCGTGGCGGACGGCGGCCCTCCGGTCCCGCGCCAGGCGCGCCGTCCGGCCGGCCGCACCTTTGTCGCAGCCGCCGTGGCGGTTATCGCGGCGGTGGCAGCGGTCACGGCTGTAGTGACTTTGGCGCACCACGGCACGACGCACGGCGTCGTATCGGGGCTGCGGCAAAGCCCGGCCATTCCGGCGGGGACACCGACCGCGTCGCCGCCCCCGCCATCGCAGGTGGCCGGCGAGCCCATCCCCAATTCGCTGAGCGGTACCTGGACCGGCCAGGTCCGGCAGGAGAATCCGCCGTTGACGTTCGGCGCCCGGATCCAGTTCAGCGCGGGCGAGCCGGCCGGATCGGTCTCGTATCCATTGTTCAGCTGCTCCGGAGTGCTCACCCTCACCCGCCAGAACGGCACCAGTTTCGTCTTCACCCAAGGCATCGTGTCTGGCCAGCAGACCTGCGGTCAGGGCACCGTCACGCTCACGAGGAACGGAAGTGCGCTCAGCTTCGCGTTCGCACCTGCCACACCAGGTGGCCCGGGAATCCAAGGCACGCTGTCCCGCCAGTGATGCGGCTCAACCGGGCCCATTGGCGCCGCGGTTGACGTGGGCACGGCGGCCAAACTCGACAGTGTCGGAGCCGCCGGTTACGGAACCGCCAGCGGCCAGGCTGTCGCTGCCCTGAGTTATCCCGCTGCCGTCAGGTCCGGTGCGGATCCCGTTGCCCGCCGCGGCCATGGGGTCAGCCGGCGGCGATTGCTCCGCGGGCGCGGCCGGCATCCGTACGGTGATCTCGAGGCCACCACCCGGCCGTGGTACCGCGCTGATCGCGCCTGCGTGGGCGCGCACCACCGATGATGCGATCGACAGGCCAAGGCCGGCGCCGCGTTCCGACCCGACTCGGTCCTCAGCCAGCCTGCGGAACGGCTCGAACAGCCGTGGGATGTCGTAAGGCGCGATCGTGGGCCCGGTATTGGCGACATAGGCGAAGGAGCCGCCGTCGTGTGTCCATGTGCGCAGCCATACCGTGCCGTTGTCGCAGTTGTACTTGACGGCGTTGTCGAGCAGGTTGCGCACGAGATGCTCGAGCAGCACGGGTTCGCCGGCGGTCGGGGCCGGGGTCATTTCCTCGTCCAGGGTGAGCCCCGCACTGGCAAGCGCAGGCCGCACGGTGGCGAGCGCGGAATGCGCCACGTCGCTGAGGTCTACCGGGGTGCGCGCGTCGAGGCCGCGCTCGCTCCGTGCTAGGAGCAGCAGGCCGTCGATGAGTCGCTGGTGCCTGGCGTTCGTGGCCAGCAGCGTGCGGCCGACAACCTTCAGGTCCTCGGATGCCTGCGGGTCGGCCAGCGCGACCTCGAGCAGGGTTCTGTTGATCGTCAGCGGTGTGCGTAGTTCGTGCGACGCATTGGCGACGAACCGCCGCTGTGAGTCGAAGGCCCGGGCCAGGCGCTCGAGCATCGCATCGAAGGTATCGGCGAGTTCCTTGATCTCGTCCTCCGGCCCCTCGAGGGCGATTCGCTGGTGCAGCGTGCTCTCCGACAGCCGCCTGGCCGTGGCCGTGACCCGCTGCAATGGAGCCAGGGCGCGTCCGGCGACGACGTAGCCGACGGCGATCGCCACCACGCCAATCGCTATCAGCGCCACGATGGACTCGACAAGCAGGCGGTGCATCACCGAGTTGATCAGCGCCGTCCGGTAATCCTCGGGCAACGGCTCACCGAACGGCACGATGACCCCGATGTTGCTCATGACGTTCGCCAGGAGCAGGTAGGTCACCACCAGCAGCGCCACACCCGCGGCGAAGAACATCGCACCGTAAAGCAGTGTCAGCCTGGTCCGCACGGTCATCCGGTGGACGGGAGGGCCGCTGCCCCGCTCGGCCAGCCCGTTCACAACCTGTACCCCGCCCCGGGGACGGTGTCGATGACCGGAGGGTCACCGAGTTTCCTGCGCAGTGTCATGATCGTCACCCGCACCACGTTGGTGAACGGGTCGATGTACTCGTCCCACGCCTTCTCGAGCAGGTGCTCTGCGCTGACCACCGTGCCGCCCGCCCGCATCAGCACCTCGAGCACGGCGAATTCCTTGTTGGTGAGCACGATCGGCTGGCCGTCCCTGGTGACCTCGCGGCGGTTCGGGTCCAGCCTGACACCTGCTCGTTCGAGCACCGGCGGCAGCGGCGGCGAGGACCGCCGGGCGAGCGCACGCACCCGGGCCATCAGCTCGGCGAAAGCGAACGGTTTTGCTAGGTAGTCGTCGGCGCCGAGCGCCAGGCCCGCGACCTTGTCGTCGAGTTCGCCCGCGGCGGTCAGCATGAGGATGCGGGCGCTGCTGCCGCCCGCCACCAGTTGCCTGCAGACGTCGTCGCCGTGGATCTGCGGAATGTCCCTGTCGAGCACGACCACGTCATAGTCGTTGACGCTCGTCCGCTCGAGTGCGCCCGCGCCGTCGTAGGCCACGTCAACGGCCATCGCGGCGCGCCGCAGGCCCATGGCTATGGCGTCAGCCAGGACCTGCTCGTCCTCGACAATGAGTACCCGCAACGTGCTTCTCCTCGCCGCATCCTCCGGCGCGCTCCACCGGTACGTACAGTTATGCCGCAACACACGTAAGCACCAGGTAAGGGCCGGGTAGGCGCCACGGGCGGCCCGGCCCGCTGCTCTCCATCATCGGTCGTGGAAGTAAGTGCGCGCGCTCGCGTTTACCGATCATGACGCGCTGGGTAGGTCGAGCGCCACTGGCGGCGCCCGTTTGGGTGCCCGCCGCTCCCCGCTCCCAGCCTGGAAGGGACCCATGGGCGAATTCGCGGCAGTGCTCAGGCGGCGTCTGGAGGACGAGTACGCATCGCTCGGTGCGGCTCGGTCGGCCGCCGACGACGACCTCAGCGAGGCGGTACTTGCTGAGATCGAGAACCTGAGGCGGATCGCCGCCGGCCACGGTGTGCGGCTGCCCGTGTCGCCATAGGCGTGTGCGGCAGGCGGGGGAGCCCCGCGGCCTTAGGCGTGTCCAGCTAGGCGTCCCGCTCCGGATCAAGGGTCACGAGCAGATCGTGCAGTTGCGTGAACAGGCCCGGCCCTGCCGCGAGCGTCAGGCCGGGGCCTGGCGGCATGCCACCCAGCCCGGCCACCAGGGCGCCAGCCTGCTCAGCGATCAATCCGCCTGCCGCGCGGTCCCAGTAGTTGATACCGCGCTCGTAGTACCCGTCGACCCTGCCTGCCGCGAGCGAACACAGATCCACGGCGCACGACCCGCCTCGCCGGATGTCACGCACCATTGGCAGCACGGCTGCCACCACCTGGCCCTGAATTCTGCGGCGCGCCGCCTCGTAGCCGAACCCGGTTGCCACCAGGGCCTGGCTGAGCGGAACGCCGGACGCGCAGCGAAGGCGGGCCGGGCCGGCCGCGCTGTGCGCTAGGCGCAGGAATGCGCCGCCGCCGCGGACCGCGGTGAAGAACTCGCCGCGCTGCGGCACATGGACGACGCCCGCGACGATCTGGCCTTCCTGCTCGGCTGCGATGCTGACGGCCCAATCCGGCAACCCGTAGAGGTAGTTCACCGTCCCGTCGATCGGATCGATGATCCAGCGCACGGGCGCGCCGTCATCCGGCCTGGCCCCGCCAGCCTCCAGGCCGGCTTCCTCGCCGCGTTCCTCGCCGAGGAAACTGTCAGCCGGGCGCGCGGCGCGGATCTGGCCGATGATCAGTTCCTCGGACGCCCGGTCCATCTCGGTGACCACATCGGTCGGGCTCGACTTGGTGCCCGCCACCTCGGGCCGGCCAGGCAGGCGGACCGCCGTCAGCATACGTCCCGCCGCGGTCGCTGCGGCGACCGCGAGATCGAGCAGCCCCGCGGGCTCAGCTCCGGTCATCGGCCCTGGCCGTCGGCTGACGGGTGCGCTGCGGGCCGGCTGCGTGGGCGGCCGCCTTGGCGGGTATAGGCGCAGCACCCGGCGGGACAGAAGTCCCCGCTCGGGCCTAGAGTACCCAGCGCGAGCCGTTCGGGATCGTTATCGAGCCGCTCGGCCACGAGGTCGCGCACCATTTCAACGAACCGGGGATGGGTGCCGGGGGTGGCCGCGCGCGCGACCGCGATCCCGAGCCGCCCCGCGGCGTCCGCCGCCGCCACGTCCAGGTCGTACTTGACCTCCATGTGGTCGGAGACGAAACCGGCGGGAACCAGCACCGCCGCGGCCGCACCCCGGCGCGCGATCTCCGCCAGGTAATCGCTGACATCGGGCTCGAGCCAGGGCTGCGACGGCGGCCCGCTGCGGCTCTGGTACACCAGTCGCCACGGGTGCGAGCCGTTGTCCACCCGCTCGCTGGTCAGCCGCGCCACCTCGGTCAGCTCCGCGACGTACGCTCCACCGCGAGGCCCGCTTGTGGCCGCCATCGCCGTGGGCACACTGTGCGCGGAGAAGAGCAGATGAGCATGATCCCTAACGGCTGCCGGAAGTGTCGCAAGCGCGGCCCGGGTGTGCTGCGCCAAGGGCTCGATGAAACCCGGGTGATTGAAGTACGGGCGCAGCTTGTCGATCCGCGGCGCTGCCGGCCCGGCAAGCTCACGGGCCCGTTCGATGTCTTCGAGGTACTGCCTGCAGCTCGAATACGAGCTGTACGCGGAGGTGACAAAGGCGATCGCGCGGCGTACGCCGGCACGGGCCAGCTGGCGGACCGTGTCTCGCAGATACGGATGCCAGTTCCTGTTGCCCCAGTAGACCGGCAGATCGATACCGCCGGCGGCGAAGCTGGCCTCGATGGCGGCGAGCAGGTCGCGGCATTGCTGATTGATCGGGCTTACCCCGCCGAACAGCTGGTAGTGCTCCGCGACCTCGGCCAGCCGCGCGCCAGGTATGCCGCGTCCGCGTGTCACGTTTTCGAGGAAAGGGAGCACGTCAGCTGGGCCCTCGGGCCCGCCGAATGAGACAAGCAGGAACGCGTCATAGCGTGCCGCGCTCGGCTCGTAGGCAGGCATGTTCGCCATCCAATCAGATCCGGCCAGAGCCCGTGATTTCGCTGGTGCCAATCAAGGCGACCCGGCGATCACCGTGACGCTCGCGTGGTCGCTGATCTCCACACCACGCGGTCCAGTCACACTGAGTCTCCACACCACGCGATCCGGTCACGCTGGCACTTGGGCACAGCTGGCCCGCCACCGTG
Source organism: uncultured Actinomycetota bacterium (assembly GCA_963826515.1). Lineage (GTDB taxonomy): Bacteria > Actinomycetota > Actinomycetes > Streptosporangiales > Streptosporangiaceae > DATFVJ01. The sequence goes on along the minus strand of CAWGXI010000012.1, from coordinate 167,372 downwards.
CCGACGTCGCGCCGGTTCGCGCGGCCGATCAGTGCGGGATTCGCCGCGCCGATCCGCCGCCAAAGACCTGCGAGACACGCCTTTGGTACAGGCCGGGTTCAAGTATGGTATTAGCGCTCTTGTACCGCACTGCCCGCCAGGGCAAGCAACCGCCAGCGTGCCGTGGCCCTCATCGCGAGTGAATATGACTCCAAGTCGCCGCCGGCGTCTTGTTCCTGCCGATCACGCTCGAGGCCGCCGTCAGGCCGCGCCGCCATCCAAGCGGCGGCCGCGCCGCGGTACTCGGGCTGATCATCGGGCTCTCACTGCTCGTCGACTCATCGGGCTCTCACCGCTCGTCGACTCCGAATCAGCCATCCTCGCGGTCATCGTGGCCGCCGCCACGCTGTCGACATGGCTCGTGCCGCGGGTCGTGGCGAGCACCGCGAGCACCCGTCCTGTTGAAGCTTTAGCCAAACTGCTGCGCGTACTCCTGGGCGAGCGCCAAAACCTCGCGGACGTACCAATCGGCGTGGTTGTACGCATAGATCGCGTGGTACAAGGAGGTACCACCGCCGGCCGCGCCGCCCGCGCACAGGTAGCGGGCCGCCGACGGTACCGCGTCATAGGGATCCATAATGTTGGCCGTGGTGTCACCGAATCCGGCGATGCCCCACATCTGCCAGGTTGAGGGCAGGAACTGCATCGGGCCGAGCGCTCCCGCAGTCGACGGGCCGTCGTTTTGGCCATGACCGCTCTCGATCTGGCCGATCGCAGCGAGGACCGCCCACGACAACCCTGGGCAGTACTTCGCCGCTGACTGCCGGTACAGGTCCAGGTAGCTGGCTGGCCGGCCTGCGTGAACACCCGAGTCAACAGGAAGCTGGCCGGCCGCGCCGTGCAGATTGACGATCTGGCTCTGTGGCCCGAGCGCCGCGCGCACTTGCCCGATCAGCGCGGTGAGGTCAGCACCAGGCGCGTTGACCATCGCGGCCACGTTGTGCACCAGGCCGAGCACCCGCGACGTCTGCAGGCTCACGAGCGCGTCTACGCCGGGGATACCTAGCCAGGCGGACGCCCCGAGAGTTACCGAGGTCTGGCGCGCGCCGGCCATCTCGTATGCGACTCCCTGGCGGAGTCCGGTCTGCGCCTGCGCGGCGGTGGACAGAACGAACTTGTTCCCGGCGAGTGACGACCAGATGCGCTCGTTCGCCGCCGTAGCGGGCGGGGTCCAGGAGCGGAACGTGCTTGGATCGACGCCGAGCACATCGGTCAGCCTAGCCCCGAGGTGGATCGCCCCGCCGTCTGCCGTGATCACGTCCCGCACATGCAGGAGATTCCTGATCTTCGTGACCTGTGCGGCGGAGAGACCTTTCGCCGAGACGACGAGCAAATCGGGCGGCACAATGCGGCGCAGCGGCGCGACCTCGATCGCGGTGACGACATCGGTGCCGCTGTTCGGATGTCCGGCGGCGGCAGGCACCTTACCTGGCGAAGCGGCACCTCGCGAGACGGCACCTGGCGAGGCGGCAGACAGCGGGCGGGGCGTCCGGGCGCCGTGGCTGGAGATCTCCATCAGGATCGTGCCGCCGGCCACTGCGGCCCCGCCGAGCGCGACCACGATTCCGGCGATGAGGAGAGGCGCGCTGCGCCAGGCGAGATGTCTCACGGCAGAACCCACGATAAGCCCTCACTGCCCGATGGAGGCGTCATCAACTCAAACGACTTGCGTCGCCCCCTACGGTCGGATATGGGGAGGAGGTAAGTCCTTCGTGAGGGAAGACGAGCGCGGGCCAGCGCAGGGTTCCGGCGGTGGCAACGCATACCTCCGGCTGCTGCGGATACCTGGCGCACGAGGTTTCGTCGCGGCTGGATTCATTGGCCGGATGCCGATGTCCATGCTCGGTCTCGGGATTGTGCTGCTCGTGTCTGCGATGACTGGCAGGTACGGAACCGCCGGCGCCGTCGCGGCCACGGGTGCGATCTGCTACGCCGTGCTCGTGCCGCGCGTTGGCCGCTTGACCGACCGGTTCGGCCAGGCGCGTGTGCTACGACCGCTAGCCGCGGTCTTCGGCATCAGCGCCGCGGCGTTCGTCGCCTGCGCGCTGCTGCGAGCTCCACTTTGGACCCTATTCGTCACCGGCGGCGTGCTCGGTGGCACGATGCCGTCGCTCGGCTCAATGGTGCGCGCCCGATGGAGCGGCCTTGTCGGTCATACGCCGCAGTTGCATACGGCGTTCTCGCTCGAGTCCGTGGCCGACGAGCTGATCTTCATCACCGGACCCGCAGTGGTCACCATCCTCGCGACCGAGGTCCAGCCGGTCGCGGGGGTTGTCACCGCGGCCGTGCTCAGCGTGGCAGGGACGCTCTGGCTTGCGGCGCAGCGCGGCACCGAGCCGCCGGTGCAGCCACGGGAAAGACACACGGGCAGCGCGATAAGAGTGCCAGGCATGATCGCTCTGGTAAGCGTCTACGCGTTCCTCGGCGCGATGTTCGGCACCATCGATCTGAGCACCATCGCGTTCGCGTCGCAACAGGGCCACAAACCATTGGCCGGCCTGGTTCTCGGCACCTACGCCCTGGGCAGCGCGGTGGGCGGCCTTTGGTACGGCGCACGCCAGTGGCGGGCTCCGCTTCGCCGCAGGTTCCTGATCACCCTCGGCGGGATCGTGCTCGGCGTCACACCGATGTGGGCCCTCCCCAGCCTGCCCATCTTGTTCGTCGTGATCTTCTTCTCCGGGCTGTCGATCGCTCCCACGTTGATCGCCGGCTTCAGCCTCATCGAGCGCAGGATCCCGCCACAACTGATGACAGAGGGAATGTCCTGGCTGTCCACCTCGATAGGCATCGGGCTCGCGCTCGGGCCACCCGTGGCCGGGCACATCATCGACGCTCACGGCGCTCACTGGGGATACGCCTTCGCACTCGGCTGCGGCGCCCTCGCCGCTGTCTCCGGCCTGCTCGGGGCGCGTGCGCTGCAGCAACCGCCGGGCCCGGGGGGCGGCGCGGCGCCGGTCGAAGCGCCTGCGCACGCGGGCGCTTCCATTGAGGAGAGTCGCCGAGTCGCGGCAGGTGCTACCAGCGATAACGATCACATGCTGATGTTGGGACATGCCGGCCACGGTGCTGGCGCAGTGCCCGCTTGACAGGTCAGACTCTCCACGGGGGAAGCGTGGCGGCGTCACCGCACGGCCAGGCGGCGGACATTCGCCGTAAGGCACCGCAGGTCGGCCGACGGGGCGCCGGGCGTGAGCGCGGCGCAATAGAGTGCCGGTACGGCCCGGCCTGAGGATACGCCGGTACGGCCCGGCAGCGCAGAAGGGACGCCGATGCAGGAACTGCGCCTCGTCGCGGTGAGCGAGGACGGCACGTACGTCGTCCTCGGCCAGCTCGGGCGGGCAACGCGCTTCACCCTGCCGAACGATGAGCGGCTGCGAGCTGTGGTGCGCGGCCAGTTCTCCCGGCTCGCCCAGTACGAGATCGAAGTGGAGAGTCCCTTGCGACCCAAGGAGATCCAGGCCAGGATCCGCTCAGGCGAGACGGCGGAGCAGATCGCGGACGTGGCCAATGTGCCAATCGAGCGGGTGCGCTGGTTCGAAGGCCCGGTGCTCGCTGAGCGTGCTTACGTCGCGCAGCAGGCACAGGCCGCTTCGGTCAGACGTCCGGGGGACTCGGGACCGGGCCCGCGGCTGGGAGAGATCGTCAGCGAGCGCTTGCGAGATCTCGGCGCCGATCCGGAAGAGGCCCAGTGGGACTCGCGCAAACGCGGCGACGGCAGCTGGCTGGTGGAGCTGACCAGCCACACCGGGGTTGAGCGGCTTACCGCTGCGTGGGTTTTCGACCCACGAAGGCGCCATGCCATGCCAGAAGACGACCAAGCCGCGCGGCTCTCGCTATCCGAAGGCACGTTGCAGGCCGCGGGCCTCACCGTACAGCCCGCCGCGGCGCCTCGCGGGCGGGGCACCGTGACGCCCTTCGTACCGCGATCAAGCCCTGCTGTGCCACGAGCAGCTACACCCGCGGAATATGAGCCCGCGTCGGCGCCGGCTGCGGCGGCTGCAGAAGAGCTGGCCGAGTCGGCACGGGCGGCCAACAGTGACATCCAGGTGGAGGCCGCTGCGCAGGGCCGCCGCGCCGCCCGGCTGCCCGACCCGCAGCCCTCCCCGGCAGCCGTACCGCAGCTTCAGCCACCCGTACGCGAGACCCGTCGGTCGCAGGCGGCAGGGCAGCCCTCAGCTCATGCAACCGGGCGCACCGCGGCACCGGGGCACGCTGCCGCGCCAGGGCACGCTGCTGCACCGGGACAGACTGCCGCACCGGGACACGCTGCCGCACCGGGACAGACTGCCGCACCGGGACAGACTGCCGCACCGGGACACGCTGCCGCACCGGGACAGACTGCCGCACCGGGACACGCTGCCGCACCGGGACAGACTGCCGCACCGGGACACGACTGCCGCACCGGGACACGCTGCCGCACCGGGACAGACTGCCGCACCGGGACAGACTGCCGCACCGGGACAGACTGCCGCACCGGGGCAGACTGCCGTACCGGGGCATACCGCGCCGTCCGCGCCTGAGCGCACCGCGCCTGATATTGCCGGGGCAAGCCCGCAACGATCTCAGGCGCTGGCCGCGGCAGCGGGCACGGGTACCCGGCCCCGGAGCGGTCCGCATCCACCAGTCGTGACCACAGCCGAGTCGTCGGCCGAGCGGCCGGCCGTTGACGAGGCACCGGCGGCGGCAGAAGCCGAGCAGGAGGCACCACCCCGCCGTTCCGCCCGGAAGGCAGCGGGCGGCCGCGGCCGCCGCGCCTCGGTCCCAACCTGGGACGAGATCATGTTCGGCAGTTCACGCCGCCAGGACTAGATGATCGATTCCAAGGTCAGTGATCATAAGCGAGCAGGGAGCGCTTGACGGAGTGGTGTGTGCGGTCGTTGTGCCAGATGACGGCTGTCAGGGCCAGTACGCGCTGCACGACCCGGACCAGAACGCCGGCCGGGGTGAAGCCGCCGTGCTGTTCGAGGTTGAGCTGCCCTTTGAATGACTCGTTGATCGATTCGATGATCTGGCGCAGTGGCTTGAAGAACTGGGCGCCGGCCCGTTCTGGCTCGCCTTTGCGGGCTGGGCGCAGTAGGCGCAGGCCTGCCTGGCTCAGGCTGGCTTCGAACTCAGCGCCGTAGTAGTTCTTGTCCCCGGTGATGAGCTGCCCGGGCCGGTCGGCGACCGGGACCTGGCCGGCGAGGATGCCGGGCAGCATGACGTTCGTCGGCTTTGGCGCCGGTGAGCAGGGAACAGATGCCGTAGGTGAGCGGCGGCGAATCGCAGCCACCTGGCCTCGGAGGTGAAACCCAGCAGCGCCTGCATCACTGCCAGGGTCACCACCTCGGCATCCGAAATCTGCGGATCGATCCCAACACGCGGGCGCCACGGCACCTGGCCCGGCTCGATCTTCGGCAGATCATCGGTCCTGACGTAGAGTGTGATCGCGAGGGTGTCCAGGTCGGCGTCCACGAGGGCCTCCGGGTTCGACGTTGGGACAGCAACGTCGATCTTGGGCGCCCTCCACCACATTTCCGGCGCGACACGCCGAATCGCGCCCTTTGGAATAGATCATCTAGGGCGTAGTGTCCCGCAGATCTTTGGCGGCGCGGATCGGCACCCAGACGGACGGCCGGGGTCGTGGACGGCACTGTCGTCGTCGCCGATAGCTCCACTATCGACTCCTCGAGAACAAGCAGGGCGTCGCCGGATCGCTGCCGGGAGCACCGCCCGCATCCACCGAGATCTACGGGACACGCCCTACTAGCAATTCGACCGCGAAAATCCGACGGAGGTCGGCTCAACCAATTCGACGTGCCGCGCACGTTCGGCATGCGCTGACGTATCGACGGCTCAGTTAGCTGCTTGGCCCGGCAACCCACGTGGTGGTGTTGCCTCGCTCTTGCGCCCCGCGGCGAGACTCTCTCTGCGGTCGCATCCATGGCAATTTGTGGCACATCAGCACCATGCGACGTTCCACTACCAGTCTGGGATGTCTTGCGCGCGAGCTAGGCCTGGGCTGACAACGGCCGGCGCGCGGTTTGACATAGCTCCAGCGGCACAGTGGGCTCGTCAGGCTCGCGCGGGCATCCGACAGCGCGAGCACATTCGGAACCAGCAGTACGGCACGTCCAAGCACCGACACAGTCCATGCGCAGCCGACACGCCGCGCTAAGGCCGGCACGGCCGGAAGGCCGGCACGGCCGCACAGCCACACGGCCGACACGCGCTGCACGGCCGTAACGGAGTGGTCGGCATGCCTGCGGCGCTTGCACAGTTACAGCCAACAGGCAGTTACACAGCCAACCGGTCATACGGAACAGATGGTTCTACACACGGATAGATAAACGGAACGGATAGTTACACGGAGCAGATGGTACCGGGGGAACAGGCACTCACCCCGAACAGGCACTCACACCGAACAGAACAGTTGGGCAGAACAGAAGGTTACACAGAGCAAAGGTGTCAACAACGCGACGAAGGGCGTTAGATGAGTTACGCGATCGAGGCCAGCGGCCTGGTTAAGCGATTCGGCAAGACCACCGCGCTCGCTGGAATCGATTTGACCGCGCGCACGGGGACGGTCGTCGGCCTGCTCGGGCCCAACGGCGCGGGCAAGACAACCGCCGTGCGCATCCTCGCCACACTGCTGCGGCCGGACAGCGGGAGCGCCAGCGTAGCGGGCTACGATGTTGCACGCAGCGCGCATCAGGTCCGCCAGCTCATCGGCCTCACCGGCCAGTATGCGTCGGTCGATGAAGGGCTGACGGGCATAAACAACCTGATCATGATTGGGCGCCTGCTGGGGCTGAGACGATCCGAGGCCCGCGCCAGGGCCCGCGAACTTCTGGTCCGATTCGAACTCGCCGATGCGTCGGCCCGGGTCGTCAAGACCTACTCGGGCGGCATGCGGCGGCGGCTTGATCTCGCCGCGAGCCTGGTCGGACGGCCGCGTGTGCTCTTCCTTGATGAGCCGACCACGGGCCTGGACCCGCACAGCCGCAACGAGGTGTGGGCCATGATTCGCGGCCTAACCAGCGACGGTGTGACGGTTCTGCTTACCACGCAGTATCTGGAGGAGGCTGACCAGCTAGCGCACGACATCGCGGTCATCGATCACGGCAAGGTGATCGCCACCGGTACGCCGGACCAGCTCAAGGCCCGGATCGGCGGCCGGGTACTCGATGTACGGCCCGCGGACCCAGCTCAGCTAGAACTCGCCACCATGGTGATCGAGCGGCAGATTGGCGTGACACCGGTCGCCGATCCTGGCGGCGGCGCGCTCACCACCCCGGTCGCCGACGGAGTCGCGCTGCCAGGGATCATCCGAAGCCTAGACGACGCGGGGATCGTGCTCGCCGAGTTCGCGCTGCGCAAGATCAGCCTTGATGAGGTCTTCCTGGCGCTGACCGGGCTGCGTGCAGAAGCCGAGCCGGACCTCGAAGTTAGCCGTGAGACTGAGGGGACACGCGCATGACCACAGTCGCCGCCCGCGCAGCCGGGCCAGGACCAGTCGCGCCTGCCAGGCACCTGCGCCCGCTCGACGCAATACAGAACGTGGCCACGCTCACATGGCGCAGCCTGCTGAAGATCAGGACCAATGTTGAAGACCTGCTCGGCCTCAGCCTCCAGCCGATCATGTTCCTGGTGATCTTCACCTACGTGTTCGGCGGCGCGATCTCCGGTAGCACCCACGGGTACCTGCAATATGCACTGCCGGGCCTGCTCGTGCAGAGCGTGCTCTTCGCGACTCTCGGCACCGGTTTGATGCTCAACCAGGATATCAGTGCCGGGGTGTTCGACCGCTTCCGCAGCCTGCCGATCGCGCGCTGGGCCCCGCTGGCCGGCGCGATCATGGGGGACATGATCCGCTATGTGATATCGGTCGCGGTGATGCTCGGCTTCGGCATGATTCTCGGCTTCCGTATCGGGACCAATCCGGTCGCCGCCGCGGCGGGATGCATGCTCGTGCTCGCGTTCGCGCTCGCGATGTGCTGGATCTCGGCGCTGATCGGCCTGCTGGCCAAGACGCCGCAGGGAGTGCAGGCGTTCGGATTTACTGCCATTTTCCCTATCGTCTTCGCGAGCAACCTGCTCGTTCCTGTCGCGACCATGCCGGGCTGGCTGCAGGCATTTGTCAGGGTCAATCCGATGTCCGAGCTGGCCACAGCCACCCGGGGTCTACTGGTCGGCGGTCCGGCGGGTGCGGCCGCACTGAAGTCAGCGCTGTGGGCCCTGGGCATTGTCGTGGTGTTCGCGCCGCTCGCGGTCCGGGCCTACCGGAGGCGCACCTGACGCGACCCTGCTCAGGCCGCGCCTCCTCAATTGAGATCCCGGGATCTCAATTGAGGAGGCGACGTTCACGGGGACCTGTCATTCCTGCGAGAGGACGGGATTGTCAGTGGCAGACTTCCCATAGCCCGATCCGACGCGGGCTCCATGTGCGGCGGACTCGGCCGCGGGTTCCGTAGCGGGCGGCGCGAGCGCTGGACCGAAACGACCGTCGGGGCGCCTGCGTTCCCACGGCATGGCGAGGATCAGCAGTGGGATCACAGCCCAGGACACGTAGGCGAGCGTGTACGCGTGCCAAGACGTCGGCGCACGATGCGGGCCCAATGCCAGGTAGCTGATTCCGGCCCAGACGGACGCTACGACGATTGCCGGAGTTGCGAACCGGGTTGTGCGGGCGGCCAGGAACGGCATCGGCCAGACGAGATACTGGACACTGACACGCGGGCTCACGACGAGGAATGTGATCAACAGCGTGGCGGTCAGGTCGACCGGATCCGCGCGCCGCCACAGATACGCGACCATGATCAGTGCGACCAGCAGCGCCAGCACGCCGAGCCTGCCCACGGGGGTGAGGAATTCCAATCTTCCTCGTGTGACCGCGACGGTCCAGCCCCAGCCCCCGATGACGGAACGCAGGCCGATAATCCGGTGCGCGACTGTGGGGAGCAGGCGCACCGGGGTACCCACGGTCAGCGGTGAGGTAACCAGGAACGCGATGGGCACGCTCGCCGCGATGCACGCGGCGCGCAGCCGTTTCCGCCAATCGGGGAGCGTCAGCAGCACGCCAGGCGCAAGGAGTACCGGCCAGGCACCGATCGCGATTGAAAGGCCGAGCAGGATCCCCGCGGCTGTGCTCCGGCGCGACCGCGCCACCAGGAACGCCGCCACCCCCAGCATGAGCACCTCGGGCTCCAACTGGCCATGCAGGGCGCAGATGAGGATCACAAGCGGATTGCAGGCGTACTGGAACCTGCGCAATGGGCCACGATCGGTCGCCAGCTTGCCGATGAGCGGGATCAGGATCAGGTCGGCAACGACGGGGGCCAGCCGGCCCACTACCGGCCAAGGGAGGTGCGTCGCCTGACCCAGCTTGAGTTCACCCGCGAGCACGAACGCCATGGTCGGCAGGAAGGGCCATCCCCTCGGCCGGCCACTGAGCAGGGGATCGTGATGGTGCAGCACGGCGACGGCCGCGGCGTGGAAGTCAAGCCTGAAGTCCTTCGGCTGCCACGTCTGCGAGGCAGCTACAGCCCACACGGCGCCACGCAACGCTGCGCCGACCGCAAGAGCTGTCGGCAGCGACGGTTGCCAGCCACGCCATTGAGCAAGCAAGAAGAGCGCCAAACCGATGGCCAGCGCTGAACTGGCGGCGAGCATATAACTAACAATGGATCGAGGATATCGGAATTCGCTTGGCGAAGTGGCGGCTTGCACTATACCCGGGCCGTCTTTTGTGACTCCATTGACGTTGCCTTCAAGTTCGCCAGCCGCAGCTGCCAGTGGCAGCTGTCCAACCCGCGGTCCGCCGCGCGGAGTCGTGGCTACACGGACGCGGGCAGGGCCGGGGCGCAGCCGGCGGCAGGCTGCCGCACAACCACCGGCACAGCCGCGCCTTGCGGCCCGGCCGATACTCGCCTGGTTCAGGCGAGCCGCTGGGTCAAGCTCAGCACCGCCTCGACGATGGAGACGATGGAGAGGATGGAGAGGAACGGGTTCGTCTCACCCACGCGCCTGCGATCCGCCGCACCTCGGCGAAATCTGCACGTGCGCTACATGGCCGGCCGCGCATCCGCTCGAGGGGCCCGTTCCGGCAAGCAGCATGCCCGCGATCGCGTGTACCCACAGATCGACCGACTCGAAGAGTCGTGGCACCAGCGCGGTGGATCGCTCTTCCGCTCCTTGATGGATGGCAAGCCGGCGGCGCTGCTCGACGCCTGCCGCTGGCTCAACGTGCTCGCGGCGCCCTGCCTCCATGCGCATCCGCGAACTGTAAGCACCGCTCAGCTATCTCGCCCAGGCCGTGACCGGGCCTGGACCTGGAACTCGAATACCTCGTCGACATTGGCATCTGAGCGTGACCATCGTCATCAGGGATCTTGCCTGGAACAGGGCCAGTTACCGCGTACGATCGGCGGGTGACTGGACGCCGGGTTCGTGGTTGGCGCGGTCTGTCCACCAGCGTCGCACGTGGCGGAGCCATCCTCGTCACGTGCGTGATGTTTGCCGCGATGGCGGGCTGCGGCCTGATCGGCGGCACCAACGCGGGCTCGTTCGACGTGCCAGAGGAAATCACGGTCACCAGCCTGGCCTTCCGCGACCAGGGGGTGATCCCGGCGCGCTACACCTGCTTCGGCAAGGGTGTGAGCCCGCCCATCCACTGGTCGGGCGTGCCGCAGGGGACCAAAGCGCTCGCGCTGGTGGTCGATGATTCTGACGCGCCCGTCACCCCCTACATCTACTGGCTCGTCTTTGACATCAGGCCGCAGACAACCGAGTTGCAAGAGGGGTCCCTGCCGCCCGGCGCCCGGCAGGCGCAAGGTAGCAATAATGTAGCCAGCTACCATCCACCATGCCCGCGCTCAGGCAGTCACTCCTACCGATTCACCCTGTACGCGATGAGCGCGTCCGTGCCGTTGCCGAACGGGGCCCCGGCGAACGCGGCATGGTCTGCGATCGCGGCGCGCGCCGTAGCACGCGGCAGGATCACCGGAATTGTGATAAACAAACATGGCTGACAGCTCCCCAAGGATGGGCCTGGGGCGCCCACGTAAACGCCTGGATACCCTACGTATGATTTCTAGTACGTAAAACTTCTCCAATCGTGTGACAGCAGTCATAGTGGTCGGCCAGGATTGGGGTTCGGGCGAACAGCCTTGGACGGATCCAGGGCGCTAGCGTACCGGGGGCAAGGCCCGCGTCGATGGCCACGTGTGCCTGGCTAGCGCCGTCCGTGTGGCCATGCCAGTTTGGTGGTGTGATGACGCTGTTCGTGGTATTCGGCCTCGTGGCCGTTGTTATAGGAGTTCTTGTCGCCGTAGCTCTCGGCGTCCGTTCTATGCGGGCAGGTGAACGGACAGACGACGACGATTGGGATTCCCGGGGAGCGGACAGCGAGTTGGCGGATGCCGATGACTTCGGCGGACCCACACGGCGCAGAAGTGATCGCAAGCGGCAGGGAGCCAGGAGAGCATCCGGCCGCGCGCATCCCGACGACTACGACCGGCCGCGCGGTTACCGTGGGCGAGGCACGCGGGCCGTCGGCTCGACGGGGAGTAATCCCGATTACGGCACCGATCCTGGTATCGGCACGGATCGCGGTTCCGGCACGGATCGTGATTTTGCTGATCCTGGTTTCGCTACTGATCCCGGTTTCGGCAGGGAGTACCAGCATGCCAACGGCCGGGCTGAACTGGCCGGGCACGGCGCAGAACAGGGCTACGGCGGCGACGGATATCAGCGGCGGCCGACACCGGCGGCAGGGCCAGGCGGCGAACTCCAGCAGCTGCGTGATCACGAATCCAAACTTGGCACGGCAACGAACGTCGCGAGGTCGGTGAGCCGACCGAGGACCGACAACATCAAGGACTCGCGTCAGCCGGCCCGAGCGGGCAGGCGGCACATGCAGCAGAAGGAGCAGCCTAAGAAGCGCGCTAGGCCACCGCGCGGCCGCGGCGGAAACGGCGAAGGCTGGAACGACACGAACTGGGAGAGCGTCTCTGACGAGGACTACTGGGCCGAGCTCTCATCCGACAAGCCGCTCGCGTCGAGGACTGCCCAGTCCGCCGCTGACCTCCGGTCCCCAGAGCCCGAGCAGAAGAAGCTGTGGGAAACCCGTAGCGAACCCAAGCTGACGCAGTCTGAGCCGCAGACCGCGACGATGGCGATGCCCGAATTCAGCGCTGCCCGCCTGCCCGGTGCAGACCTTGCGGACCTTGCAGTGCCGGCCCTGCCTGTGCGGCGCTCGGGCAGCACAACGGGACCTATGCCAGCGGTTCCCGCCGCGGCCAGGCCGACCGCGCACGCTGCAGCGGATTACGCCGATCCCAACCTGGCACTCCTGGCGAGCCTCGGCGAGCCGGCGGGTGAAGGCCGTGCGCGGCGAGCAGCGGGTAACGGCAGGGGACCGGCACCCGCCGAGCAGCCGGGCACCCCGCCAGGCGGCTGGCCGGCACCCGCCGAGCGTGCGGCCACCCCGCCAGGCGGCTGGCCGGCACCCGCCGAGCGTGCGGCCACCCCGCCAGGCGGCTGGCCGGCACCCGCCGAGCAGCCGGGCACCCCGCCAGGCGGCTGGCCGGCACCCGCCGAGCGTGCGGCCACCCCGCCAGGCGGCTGGCCGGCACCCGCCGAGCAGCCGGGCACCCCGCCAGGCGGTTGGGGCGCCGTCCGGGCACCCGGCCAGCGCGACTGGTCACAGCCCGGGCAGGAGTACGGGTCGGCTGCGGGGCCCCCCGGTGGCTACCACTCCGCGCCGCCCGAGGTATATAGCGTCCCGTCTAACGGCACATTCCGGCAGGCCAGCGGCCACGCGAGCGGCACGCCGGGCCACGGCATCCTCGCGAGCCCTGCCTACGCGCCGGACAGCTTGTACGACACAGGACCGGGCACGCCCGTCGTGGCCCAGGCCCCAGCCCCACCCCCCGCCCCAGCCCTGGCCCCAGCTCCCTACGGAGCCGCACATAGCACTGGAGCGGATGAGGTGGCGGGCCAGCTTGGCGGCCCCGTCGAAATGACTGGCACGCAGGGAAGCGGCTACAGCGGTTCGCACGCGGTCCGCTCGTACGACAGCGCGTCCTATGGCAACCCATCTCAGCCCGGCGCTTCCTACGGCGGCACTTCCTACAGCAGCGGTTCCTACGGCAGCACGTCCCACGGAGGCGCCGCTTCCTATGGAAGCGCCTCCCACGGCAGTGCGTCGCACCCAGCGGACTCGCGTACCACCTCCGCACGCAGCACAGGCTCATACGGCGCCGCGACAGCGAACCACGCCGCACCGGATACTGGCTGGGCGCCGCAGGACGCCACCAATGGCAGGCATGCTGAGGGCAGCTGGCAGCACCGTGGCCAGGCCGGTATCGGCGGACCCGCGAGCGCCACGCCGATTAACGGTTATGCCTCGCCGCTCGCCAGCGGCCACCCCGGAGGGCTTCCCGCTGGTGTACCCGGTACCCCGGCGGGCGGCTTCCCCATTGTCCAGGATGCCGGTCCAACTGATGGTTACGGCAGCCAGCCACAAGCAGGCGGTTCCGCAAGCGGCTATCTGTCACGTTCCGCGCTGTCCGGGCAACATGGGGTGTCCGAGCCTGAACTGCTGGCCAGCCCTTACTCTGGTAACCCGTACGGCAGCTATGTGACAGGCCAGGTCAATCCGGGCGGTGAAGGTCCGAACGGTGACACTGGCCGGCAGCCGCGGCACAGGGATCCGAACGGGTACGATGGCCAGCGCCCGTACGGCGGATACGGCGACTACAACAGCGGTTCACGCGGCTGAAGGTATAAATACAGCCGTGCGCTTGCCCGTCGTGAGGCTTGCCCCGGGCGTGGGGCCTGCCCGGCCCGGGGGCTCAGCCCGCCCAGGAGCCTTCCTGGGCTTGACAAGCAGGTAGTGGTCGCGCCGAGAATGTGGCGACTTGGACAAGGTGGAGGCTATGCAGGCAGCCGCTCGCGATCACGCACGCACTTATCACCTGCACAAGCTAGCCACGGTATTGGAAGACCACGGCTTCCATGCGGCAATTAAGACGACTTACCCACCCGCCTTGCATATCTTCATCCCCGGTGCCGCCATGCTGGCGGAGACCATTGACTGCATCCCAACTGCCGGTGACGATGGGCGCCTCCATTGGTTCTACCGGTGGTCATGGGGTGACCTACTGCACAGCACCGACGACCCTGACGCTGCGGCGGCAAAGATCGCAGATGTCCTCGCAGCCCGCTAACCCAGGCTAGGCTTTTGGCTAAGCGTCGCGTCCGCAGAATAGGATCAATCCGCCGATCACCGCGACGCACGCGTAGCGGCAGAACGCCGCGAAATCTGTCCATGTCGAGGCGTCGAGGTGGCGTGGGACAGATTCTGGCGCGTTTGCCATATCTGGCTGTCCGCGTTGAATGGGAGCCATTTTCGGACGCTGCGCTGCCAGTTGGCGGGCAGGAATAGTAACAGAATGAAGGCGCATTGTGGTGGGCTTACCCGCCCCCGTTCGGGCCGAGGAAGCCGATAACCCTGCCTGGCTGGACAGCGAACGATAACTGATCGACTGCCGTCTTGCCCCCGAACCGGTTGGTGAGGCGTCTCGCCTCGATCACGCGATTTCGCTCCTGCCTGCCTATAACGCGGCAGAACAACGCCACTTCCTAATTAGCGCCGCCTGTGACCTGCTGAATCGCCCTGTTCGGGTCGAAAGCGGGTCCCGCGGGAATGAGGTTCACGATGTTCGCGGGAACGACCGTGCATTGCCCGGTACATGGGACGCCCATCGTGTAGCCAAGCGCGGCGGCCACGGAGGGCGAGGCGAGCGGGTACCTTCTTGCGCCAGTGACCAGCACATATGCGGTCGGCTGGCCAGGCGTCCCCTGAACGACGCTGACCAGCGCCCCTGCGCCCGGCGGCAGCCACACCTGGTCAACCGGCGGGTTCGCATGCGCCGTCGCGGAATTCGCCGCGGGAACTGGCTGGGCCCCGGGCGGAATGGCACCGCCCGTGGTGACTGCACCGCCGTGCCCGCTGTCGCCGGCCTCGCTGTATACCACACACAACGGCGTGGCGGGATCGTAAGAAACAACACGCGGCAGCGCGGACGGGAGGTCGGCTGGGGAGAATTCCTTGGTCGGCGATAGGTGGCTCACCACATTCGACAGGCCGAGCGATGTCTGCTGGGCCTGCATATCCGTCTGGAGCAGGTCGAACTCGGTCTCGGTGATCTGCGCGAGCCCATCACGCAATTGGACGTACCACAGCGTGACGCCGCCGCTCGCCACCGTGTACACGTGGCCGACGGTTTGCGGCCCGCCCGGGCTGTTCGTCGCCGGGCTGCCGAAGTCCGGTGGCACCAGCGGAGCGAAGGCCGGGCCTCTGGTCAGCGCGTTCACCCACTGGAGCGGCACCTGTACCGGTCCCTGTGCGCCACCAGGCAGTAACGCTGCCACCGTGTGAGTGATGGCCAGGCGCTGGTCGTTCCAGACCAGCCATTCCTGGTTCTGCGCCTGGACGAGGATCGCGCCAGTGTTGCCGACCTGCTGGCCGCCGGCGGAGCGGCCGGCGACAAGCGTGGAAATCTGCTGCTGACCGGTCGCGAGGCTGCCCACAGTCCGGACACACACCGACCATGGACCGTGCACCAGCGAAGCCGGCGAAGGCAGCGGCGGCAGCCCCGGGATGCCTATCACCGGTCCGCGAGGGAAGCTCGCGAGTGATGACAGCGACACCTTGTGCACATCAATGGCACCCGAGCCGGCCGCAGCACCGGCGACGAGCCGCGCCGAGGCATTGTTGATCACCGGGCAGAGCAGGGTGGCAGCGCCCCGCGTGCAGCGCACGTAGGAATTGCCGTTTTCATCGATGGCGACGCTTCCCGGACTCGGCAGGCCCTGCGCGCCCGAGTGGGTGAGGATGCCGAGGATCCAGAAAATCGCGACAGCGAGCACCGCGATCATCACACCGGCGAAGGTCGCCATGTTCATTCTGCGCAATGGCTGCTCGGCCGTGTCCGGCTCGCCCTGCAGGAGGGCGAGCCCTGCCCGCTGCGTCATCAGCCGGTGTGCCTGGAGGAGGTCTTTACGATTCTGCATCGCGGTCTGTCCTCGTACTCAACCCGCCAGCCCGCGCACGAAGCCGAAAACACCTGCTACGGCGAGTGCGAGCGGGATGAGGCTGACGATGAGCAGCATGTCGATGATATCGGCCGCCCGGCCCCAGAACGGCGAGGGTTGGTGGCCAGGCAGCCACAGCCCCACCCCCATCACGATCCCTGCGCCCGCGACGAGCGGCACGAGCGCGAGAGCCAGCATGAGCGACTGATTCACATGCACGGACGCGACGAGCGCAAGCAAAATCAGACCGCCGAACCCGGGAACCATCAGCCACAGGCGCTGCCCGCGGCCACCGAACACCCTGGCGCGCAGCAGCAGTGCGCAGGCGACGGCCGCGCACATCAGATGGGTGATCAAGCCATTGCCCACCGCAAGCGCGATCTCGGCGCCGATGGCCACGAGACCGATTCCTGACACCACGCCGGTCACGAACCTGTCCGCGACCGTGGTGCGATCCAGCACCTTCTTACCGTCCACCATCAGGCTGTCGCGCCGCAGGTCGTCAGCGTTGCGAGGGACGGGCGGCAAGGTCACGCGCGCCATCCTGAAGGTAACCGCGGGAATCAGCGGGGTTAGCGCGAGCGCTACCGCCACGGTCAGCGCCGCCGGTCCCGCGGCGCCATGGTGGGCGCCGAATGCCGCTGAGGCGCCGGCCCCGATCGCGCCAAGGACCGCCGCACAGCCAACACCGAAGAATGCCGGTAATCCGTCCGCGACGGCCGCGCCTGCGATGGCTGCTACGAGCACGAGCGCCGCGAATCCGGCCAGCAATTGTTGCGAACCAAGGTGCGTGAGCTGGGCCCCGCGGGCCGACCCGAGCAGCCCAGCCAGGAATCCGTAGGGCAGGGCCAGATAGCCGATCACCGCGCCCGCGGCTGCGTCGCCTGCAGCCCGCGAGACCGCGATCGCCGCGACCAGAAGTAACGCCGCGACCGCCGCGGCGGCGATCGCGGGCAAGGTCCACGGCGGGCCGGCAAGCAGTAGCGCGGCCACCCCGGCGAGCAGGGCCCCGGCTCCCGCGCCGAGTGCGGCTCCCCTCGGTGTCCGGGGACCCCATCGATCCGGCTGCTCGTTGACACCGGTCGCGATCACGTCCGCAACGTCATCGAAGGCAAGCTGGGGAAGCTGCGAAAGGCGCGGCCGCAAATACACCATCTCGCCATCGCGCAGGCCCACCTGCTGAGGGGTCATCCCGGGATGAAAGGGCGGCTGGCCGAGACGCTGCAGCACCCACCCGCCTCGGGCGAGTCCCTCGTTGGCCAGGTCCGTTCCCGCGTAGCGCAGTACCGTCGGGAACAGTTCGGCGAACGGCACGTAAGCCGGGAGCACGATGTCCACCCGCCGGCGAGGCCCCACGACGGTCACACGGCACAGGTCAGCGCCACCGCTCGGGCTCATCTAGGGCGTGTCTCGTAGATCTCGGTGGATGCGGGCGGTGATCCAGGCGGCGATCGGCAAGGCGGAGGAGGAGCCGATATTGGAGCTATCGGCGACGACGACAGTGCCGTCCACGACCCCGGTCGCCCGCTGGGGTCGTGGACGGCACTGCCGCGCCGCCAAAGATCTACGAGACATGCCCTAGCTCCCTTTTCGACTCCGCTGTCCTTCCACCGCAGCCGCTTGCGAGCGACCCGGCACCCGTAGCCGGCCCCATGAAGGGCGCAGAACTCTTAGGATGCGATTGATTCGTATCAGTGCGTGCCAATCGGTCCAACACTACGCAAGGTCGCCTCTGCGTGATGGCCACACATACGAGGGCATAGGAAGGTAGCGCAGTGAGCACCGTCATGGTACGGCGCGGTGAGCGCCGTCAGGCGCCGGAAATGCCGCGCGGTGAGATCCTGCTCGAGTCGCCGCCCGAACTCCCCGAGATGGTAGCTGACAGCTTCCAGCAGATGCTGATGTACCTGCCGATGGTCGCCATGGCCGGCGGGATGGCAGTCGCGATGATAGGCGGCAACGGGGCGAGCACCCAGCAATACATCGGGGGCGGCGCCATGGCCCTCGGCATGGGCGGAATGATGATGGGCCAGTTCGGCCGGGGTAAGGGCGACCGCAAGGTCAGGCTCAACGGCGCTCGCCGGGACTACATGCGCTACCTCGGCCAGATACGGCGCAAGGTCCGCCGGGCGGCCACCCAGCAGCGCGAGGCACTCGAGTGGAGCGGACCCGACCCCGCATCGCTATGGTCGATGACGATGAGCGCGCGGCTGTGGGAACGCCGTCCCGCTGACTCCGATTTCGGCCACGTCCGGATCGGTACCGGGCAGCAGCGGCTCGCTGTCCGGCTTGTGCCGCCGGAAACCAAGCCGGTCGAGGACCTCGACCCGCTGAGCGCGGGAGCGCTACGCAGATTTGTCCGCACCCACGGCAACGTGGCCGACCTGCCAGTCGCGGTCTCACTGCCCTCGTTTGCCCGGGTCGTCCCCATCGGGGAACCCGAAGCCGTTTACGGGCTGGTGCGTGCCATGATCGCCCAGCTTGCCAGCTTCCACTCTCCGGACGACGTCCGGATCTCAGTGTGCGCATCGGCGGAGCGTATGCGGTGGTGGCAGTGGATCAAGTGGCTGCCGCACAACCTGCACCCGAGCGAACACGACGCGGCCGGACCGATGCGCCTGATGAGCCAGAGCCTGGGCGATCTCGAGGTCATGCTCGGCGCGGAAATCAAGGACCGGTCCCGGTTCTCCCCCGGGGTATCAACAGGCGACCTCCCCTACCACGTGATCATCGTCGACGGCGGTGAGGCCTCCCTCGAGTCCCAGATTGCCGCCGACGGAATCCACGGCGTCGCCGTCGTCGACCTGACAGCGACCGTGACGCCCACCTCCGACGCGACCACGTTGCGGCTGAAGTTAGCCAAGAACCAGGTGGACCTCATCACCAGAGACCGCATCGGCAAGGACGTCGCGACCAGGATCGGCAATCCGGACTCGTTCTCGCTCGCCCAGGCGGACGCTCTCGCCCGGCAGCTAGCCCCGCTGCGCCCCGGCGCGGCAACCGGCCCAGCCGAGGACGCGCTCGAGGCCAACATGGCGCTGACGTCCCTGCTTGGCATCGAGGACCCCTACGGACTCGACGTGCCGGCGCTGTGGCGGCCCCGGGCGCCGAGGCACCGGCTCCGGGTACCGATTGGCGTGGATACCGATGGCCGGCCCGTGGAGCTCGATATCAAGGAATCCGCGCAGGGCGGGATGGGCCCGCACGGCCTGTGCATCGGCGCCACCGGGTCAGGCAAGTCCGAACTGCTGCGGACGCTCGTGCTCGGCCTGGCGCTCTCGCAGTCGTCCGAGGTGCTCAACTTCGTGCTCGTCGACTTCAAGGGCGGCGCGACCTTCCTCGGCCTCGACAGCCTGCACCACGTGTCGGCGGTGATCACAAACCTAGAGGACGAGTTGCCGCTCGTGGACCGGATGCATGACGCGCTGCACGGCGAGATTGTCCGCCGCCAGGAACTGCTGCGCGCGGCGGGCAACTACGCCTCGCTGCGCGACTACGAGCGCGACCGCGAGCGCGGCGCCAAGCTGAAGCCAATGCCGACCCTGTTCGTCGTGCTCGACGAGTTCTCGGAACTGCTGTCCGCCAAGCCTGACTTCATCGACCTGTTCGTCATGATCGGGCGGCTCGGCCGGTCGCTTGGCGTGCACTTGCTGCTCGCCTCGCAGCGGCTCGAGGAGGGCAAGCTCCGCGGCCTCGACACCCACTTGTCCTACCGGCTGGGCCTGCGGACGTTCTCGGCGATGGAGTCACGTGTGGTGCTCGGCGCCCCCGACGCCTACGAACTGCCTTCCCAGCCCGGCAACGGCTACCTCAAATTCGACACGACCGGCATGACGAGGTTCAAGGCCGCGTACGTGTCCGGGCCCGTTTCAGGTGATGCGAAGG
Organism: uncultured Actinomycetota bacterium; assembly: GCA_963826515.1. Taxonomy (GTDB): domain Bacteria; phylum Actinomycetota; class Actinomycetes; order Streptosporangiales; family Streptosporangiaceae; genus DATFVJ01. The sequence continues at coordinate 147,368 of CAWGXI010000012.1, read as the reverse complement.
CGATCGAGCAGCGGGACCGCGTGCGCCACCAGATCGTGCCGTACAGCGCGAGTTACATTCCTCCGCAGATCATCGCGGACCCGGCGCCCGAGCTGCCGGATCAGCAGGACCAGCAGGACCAGCAGAAAATAGCGGAGAGCCTGCTCGACATCGTCGTCAGGCAGCTTAGGGATCAGGGCTCTCCCGCCCATCAGATCTGGCTGCCGCCGCTCGACGTGCCGCCGACGCTCGACGAGTTGCTGCCCGCGCTTTCCACCACTCCGGAGTTCGGCTTCACGACCGCTGGCTGGGAGTGGCGCGGGCGGCTGCAGGCCATCGCCGGAATCGTGGACAGGCCGTTTGACCAGCGCCGTGACCCGTTGTGGGTTGACCTGTCCGGTGCAGCGGGCCACGTCGGCGCTGTCGGCGCGCCGCAGAGCGGTAAGTCCACGCTGCTGCGCAGCCTGATCGGCTCGCTCGCGCTGCTGCACACCCCCGACGAGGTCCAGTTCTACTTCCTCGACTTCGGCGGTGGAACGCTCGCTTCGCTCGCGGGTTTGCCGCACGTGGGCGGCGTGGCTACCCGGCTGGCTACCGACCGCGTCAGGCGCACCATCGCCGAGGTGACCGGGCTGCTCGAGCAGCGGGAGCGGATGTTCGCCGAGCTTGGTATCGACTCGATGGCCAGCTACCGGCGGATTCGCACTTCCGGCGAGATCGCAGGCGACGAGTTCGGCGACGTGTTCCTCGTCGTCGACGGCTGGCTCACCGTACGGCAGGAATATGAGGCGCTTGAGACGGCCATCACGACGCTCGCGGCCCGTGGCCTCGGCTTCGGCATCCATCTGATCGCCTCGACCAACAAGTGGTCTGAGTTTCGCACCAGTATCAGGGACCTGTTCGGCACCCGGCTCGAACTGCGGCTGGGTGACCCGTACGAATCGGAGATCAACAGGAAACTCGCCGCCAACGTGCCGGAGAACTCACCCGGCCGCGGCCTGACCCGTGAAGGCCTGCACTTTCTTGCGGCGCTGCCCCGGATCGACGGCCGGCCCGCGGGGAACGGTGTCGAAGACCTGACCGACGGCGTGAAGAAATTCGTCGACGCCGTGGCCATCGGATGGACGGGGAAGCGGGCGGCACAGGTGCGCCTGCTGCCTGAAGTGCTGCCCGCGGGCAGGCTGCCGGCGGTCGCCGAGACTGCCACCCGGGTTCCGTTCGGCATCAGCGAAGACAGCCTGGCCCCCGTCTATCTCGACTTCGGCGCCGACGCCCATTTCCTGATCTTCGGGGACACCGAATGCGGTAAGTCCAACCTGCTGCGCTTGATCAGCGACGGCATCGCCGCCCGCTACACACCCGATGAGGCTCGGCTGATCTTCATCGACTACCGTCGCTCCTTGCTCGACGCCGCGGGCACCGAGCACAACATCGGCTACGCCGCGTCATCCGCCGCCGCCGGCCCGCTGCTTAACGATGTGCGCGATGCGCTGGCCAAACGGCTGCCGCCCCCGGATCTCACCCCTGATCAGCTGCGCAGCCGATCGTGGTGGAGCGGATCGGACCTCTTCATTCTCATCGATGACTACGACATCGTCGCAACCTCGAGCAACCCGTTGCTGTCCATCGTAGAACTGCTGCCGCAGGCCCGCGACGTCGGGCTGCACGTGATCCTCGCCCGCTCGGCGGGCGGTGCTGGTCGCTCGATGTTCGACCCAGTGATCCAGCGGATTCGTGAGATGGGCTCGCCCGGCCTGGTCATGTCCGGCAGCAGGGATGAGGGCACGCTGCTCGGCAGCGTCAAGCCGCAGCACCTGCCGGCCGGCCGCGGTTACCTCGCCGACCGGCGCTCAGGCGTCAGGCTCGTGCAGACCGCCCTGTCCGGCGAAGAGGGCTGACCCGGGCCACGAAACGTAGTCAGCCAAGCCATTTGTCGTTGTCGGGCCGCGCCCCCGCCTGCTTGGCCTGTGCGCTCGCTGACGCCTGGCGCCGCCGGCGGCCCGCTGGAATGGCGACGGCGCCGACTACCACGAGCCCGGCGGCGCCGAGCGCACCGCCGGTGACAGAAACGACAAGCATTCGGGTGAAGCGGTCCTGCGGCTGTAGCCGCGCGACCGACACCGGCGCGGGCGATGGCAACGGCGTTAGCGGCTGACCGGTGCCCGCCAGCACCGCCGTGACGGCCTGCAGCGGATCCACCATGCCCGCGCCCGTCCGGCCGGCCCCTGCGCCAGTCCCGCCGTCCGCGGTGGCGATGATGCGGCTTACCACCTCGGCCGCGGACAGTTTCGGATGAGATGCCCGCACCAGGGCGGCCACGCCCGCGACAAATGGGGCGGCGAAGCTCGTGCCGTCCTGCTGCTGGAAGGTATTGCCAGGCGCGACCGTGAGGACGGCCGCGCCAGGGGCGGTCACTGACACATCCGTCAGCACCGGGCTGGAGAAATCGGGCACCGCGCCTGTCGCATCGACCGCGCCTACGGACAGGACGTTCGGGTAGACCACGGGGTCGGCGGCATACCCTGCCGGAAAGAATGGTCCTGCGCTATTGGTTTGCGGATCGTGATTTCCCGCTGCCGCTACGATCACGACGTCGTTTCTCGCCGCGTCAAGTACCGCATTGCTGAGCGCAGGCGTGTTGCCAACCTGATCCGAGACATTGACGACCTGAGCGTGGTCAGTGACCGCGTCGACAATGCCTTTGGCGAGGGCGTCGGCGTCAACGCCCTCCTGATCTGTGACCTTGATCGACAGAATTTGCGCGCCTGGCGCGACGCCAACGAACGGGTCGCGTGCCCTCGGTGCCGCGGCGATGATGCCCGCCACGCCGGTGCCGTGGTCCACGCAGTCCAGGCCAGCGCTGGTGCCGGTGAGCGACTGCTCGGGCACTACGCGCCCGCCGAGTTGCTCGTTGGCTGACACGCCGCTGTCTATCACCGCGACGCTCTCGCCCTGGCCCTTTGTGAACTGCCACGCGCCCTGGAAGCCAAGTACCTGCTGCGCCCATGGCGGGCTGGTACCCGGAGACGACAGATCACCGTCCTGTTGGCCGCAGCTCAGCGCGGGCTGTTGTGCCTGGTTTGGCGATTGCGCCTGGCGTGGCGATGGACTCGGCTTTCCCGGTGCGGCCCGTAAGTCCACTGATGCCAGTGATGCCGGTGAGGCCGGTGAAGTCGGCGGGGCCAATAAAGCTGGCGGGGCCGATGAAGTCGGAGGGGCTGGCGGGGCCGGCGAAGCCAGCGTGGCTGGAGGGGCCGATGAGGCTGACGGGGCCAGCGGGGCCGACGGGGCCGACGGGGCCGACGGGGCCGGCGAAGCCAGCGGGGCCGGAGTGGCCGGAGGGGCCGGAGGGGCCAGAAAGGCCGTGAGCAGCCACATGAAAGGAAGCAGAACGCCAGCTAACAGGACGACCGCGATCCGCCTCATGAGCGTGCCTCCGCCGCCAACCTCTCTTCTGCCGCCAACCTCACTTCTGCCGCCAACCTCTCCGACACGCAAACCACCATAGTGGCCGGCGCGGGCTACAGATCGGGGTCGGTGGGCTTGGCGCCCGCGGTCGGCCGCAACGGAGCGCGAAGCGCGACGATCATCATGCTGAAGTCGGCGGACGCGATCACGCGCTCCTCGCTATCCGTGACGCGGCACTCGACGACGATCAGCTGGCGGCCTGCCCGGAGCATCTCGGCACGCGCGTAGACGACATCCCCGTGTGGCCGGCCCAGGTAACGCACGTGCAGATCGGCGGTGACGAGGCTCTGCTCACCCGGCCGGAATCCGCTGCCGAGTGCGGCCGCAGTTCCCGCGGCGACGTCAATCAGGGTGGCGATGGCACCTCCATGCAGGTTTCCCGTGCTGTTGAACGCCTGCTCACGAACCGGCATGGACAAGATCGAATAAATGTCACCGAGTTCGACGAGTTCGATCCCGAGCAGCGCGTGTATAGGCATCTCATGCAGCATTGCCCGCATTCGGTCCTGCTCGTCTTGCGGCAGGTCCGCCACCCGGACCGGCTTCGCGCGCTCCGGTGCTTGCGGCGGCACATCGCTTACCTGGTCGGTCATGGCCCCAGTCTCTCAAGAGCTCGCCTAATCGCGGGCTCGCCGCGGGCGCCTGGCGGATCGTGATCCGAGGAAGCACGGCCCGGGCCGCGCAGTCCGGCGACGGCGGCGAGCGCACGCCGCGTTCCTGGCACGTCGTGCACCCGGAGTACCCGCGCGCCCTGCCACGCGGACACGGCAAGCGTGGCGATCGTCCCTTCGCCACGTGCCTGGACGGGCTGGCCGAGCGTCTCCCCGATGAAATCCTTGTTGGACACCGCGACAAGCACCGGCCAGCCGGTCGCGACAAGCTCCCCGAGCCGCCTGGACAGCTCGAGCGAATGCCAGGTGTTCTTGCCGAAGTCGTGGGCCGGGTCGACCATGATGGCGTCGCGGCGGACCCCGGTCGCGACCGCTCGCTCGGCGAGCCCCGTGACATGGCTGATCACGGCGCGGGTAACGTCGGCGTAGGCCACGCGATGCGGCCGGGTGCGCGGCGAGAGCCCGCCCGCATGGGCGCACACGAGCCCGATCCCCGAGCCGGCCGCGACCGCCGCCAGCCCCGGATCCACGCCGCCCCAGGTGTCGTTGAGCAGATCGGCACCTGCCCGCGCCGCGACCTCGCCGACCTCTGAGCGCCAGGTGTCCACGCTGATCACGATGCCCGGATGCCGCTCACGGACCGCAGTGACCAGGCCGGCCACGCGCCGGATCTCCTCCGCGGCGTCCACCTCCGGCCCCGGGCCCGCCTTCACGCCACCAATGTCGACGATGTCGGCACCCTCGGCCACGACCCGGTCGGCGGCCTCAAGCGCGGCGCCGAACGCGTAGGTCGCGCCGCGGTCGAAGAACGAGTCGGGCGTTCGGTTGACGACGGCCATGATGCCGAACGACCCCGGCGGGAACTCACGCCCGCCAAGCCGCAGCACGCCCTGAGCGCCCGTGTCAAGCGGCGAACTCATGCCGGCCGCCGGCGCCGCAAGTGCCGCCACTCCCCCGGACCCGCCAGCCGCCTGCGGCGGGCGCAACTGCCCCATCCCCGGACTACCTGTGCATCCGCCCGCCGCTCCCGGTGCCTTCACGCCGCAGAGACCACCCTCCGAGTTCTGGCTCAAGCCCCGCGCGGCCGTTCGTACGGTACCGGCCAGTGGGCCGGCCCCGCGGACCCGCTGCGCCCTGCAGCTCATGGTAGGCGCGCCACGCGGCAGCCGTTAGGCATAAGTATCCACGCGCCTGCCGGTTCATCCGGCGCTGGCTGCGGCGACTGGGCCAGGCGGGGAAGAATTCGGTCAGCCGGGAATTCCTAACCCGGGATGCAGGTAACCTCAATGGCCGGGGTGAGCAATGTGCGATTCCTTGGTGACGCGCCACCGACGCAGGAGCTGACCTACAGCGACGTCTTCATGGTGCCGAGCCGCGGCGCGGTCGAGTCCAGGCTAGATGTGGATCTGGGCACGCAGGATGGTAGCGGCACCACGATCCCTGTCGTGGTTGCCAACATGACGGCGGTTTCCGGGCGGCGGATGGCCGAGACCATCGCCCGCCGTGGCGGCATCGCCGTGCTGCCGCAGGATATCCCCGTCGAGGTGGTCGCCGACGTCGTGTCCTGGGTGAAGGGAAGGCACCTCGTGCACGACACCCCGATCACTCTCGGGCCCGGCAACACCACCGGCGAGGCACTCAACCTGCTGCCCAAACGGGCGCACGGCGCCGTGATCGTCGTGACCGACGGCCGCCCCGTCGGCGTGGTGACGGAGGCCGACTGCCAGGACGTGGACCGGTTCACCCAGCTCCGCCAGGTCATGTCCGCCGACCTGCTGACCCTGCCCGCCGACATCGATCCTGAGAAGGCGTTCGCCCGGCTGCACGAGGGCAGGCACCGGCTGGCGCCCGTGGTGGACAGCGCGGGCAGGCTGACCGGCATTCTCACCCGCACCAGTGCGCTGCGAGCCACCCTTTACGACCCTGCCACCGACGCGCATGGCCGGCTGCGGATCGCAGCCGCCGCAGGCGTGAACGGCGATGTCGCCCGCCGCGCGAACGCGCTCGCCGACGTCGGCGTCGATCTGATCGTGGTCGACACCGCGCATGGTCATCAGGAAAAGATGATCGCGGCGCTGGTGGCCATCCGTGCGGCAGATCCTGCTGTTCCGCTGGTGGCGGGGAACGTCGTGACCAGGGAAGGCGTGCGCGATCTCATCGAGGCCGGGGCTGACGTGGTCAAGGTAGGCGTCGGGCCCGGTGCCATGTGCACGACCCGGATGTTGACCGGCGTCGGCCGTCCCCAGTTCAGCGCGGTGCTCGAGTGCGCCGCCGAGGCACGGCGGCATGGCAGGCACGTCTGGGCGGACGGCGGTGTCCGGCACCCACGCGATGTCGCGCTCGCCCTGGCCGCCGGCGCATCGAACGTGATGATCGGTTCGTGGTTCGCCGGGACCTATGAGTCGCCAGGTGATGTCTTCCGCGACCCGGGCGGCCGGCTGTACAAGGAGAGTTTCGGCATGGCGTCGGCCCGCGCGGTCCGGCTGCGCACAGCCGACGACACGCCGTTCGAACGGGCCCGCAAGCAGTTGTTCGAGGAGGGCATCTCGACCGCGCGGATGTACCTCGATCCGCAGCGGCCGAGTGTCGAGGACCAGCTCGACGCGATCACCGCCGGGCTGCGCAGCGCCTGCACCTACGCCGGCGCCCGCAATCTCGACGAACTGCACGAGCGCTCTGTTATCGGGGTGCAGAGCGCGGCCGGGTACACCGAGGGGATGCCGCAGGCGACAAGCTGGTGAACAGCTTCAGGTAACTACGGGCCGGGCACCGAACAGCCGCGCGTGCTTTAACGGTTTCCTGCTCGGCGAACTGTTTCGTAGCATGAGCGGATGGGCGCACCGACGGTCACGCAGGAAGAGCTCGAGCACCAGCTAGAGGAGCACCGGGTCGAGCTTCGTAGCTACTGTTACCGGATGCTGGCGTCGCCATTCGAGGCGGAGGACGCGGTGCAGGAGACGCTCATCCGTGCCTGGCGGGCTTTCGACGGCTTCGAGGGTCGCGCGTCGCTTCGTTCATGGTTGTACCGGATCGCTACCAACGTCTGCCTGGACATGCTGAGGCACATCCAGCGGCGTGCCCGTCCCATGGACCTCGGTCCGGCGCGCGAGCCCGTGGCCGCGAACCTGCACGAGCTGCCGGAGACGACGTGGCTCGAGCCCGTCCCTGACGGCCTCGTCGTGGCCGCCGGGACTGATCCGGCTGAGGTAGCCGTTGTGCGCGACACGGTGCGGCTCGCGTTCGTGGCGGCGCTGCAGCATCTCCCGCCGCGCCAGCGGGCGGTGCTGATCCTCTGCGAGGTGCTGCAGTGGAAGGCGAGCGAGGTCGCAGAACTGCTGGGGACGACTGTCGCGTCTGTCAACAGCGCCCTGCAGCGGGCCCGGACGACGCTTGGGGCAAGCAACGTGACCGCGGCGAGTACGGAGCCGTCGCTGCCTGCGGCCGACCAGGACCTGCTCGCGCGTTATGTGCAGGCGTTCGAGGCCTACGACGTGGAGGCGCTGACGGCGCTTATTCACGAGGACGCGGCCCAGTCGATGCCGCCGTACGACTTGTGGCTGTCCGGCCGTGACGACATCTTCGCGTGGTGGTTCGGGCCGGGCATCGGGTGTCGCGGCTCGCGAGTGATCCCGGCCGCGGCTGCGAACGGGTCGCCGGCCTTTGGCCAGTACAAGCCGAGCGACGCGGGCGGCTATGAGCCGTGGGCGTTGCAGGTGCTCGAGCTGCGCGACGGAAGGGTGGGTGAGATCACCTTCTTCCTCGGGACCGACACGCTGTTTCCGCTGTTCGGTCTGCCGCCGCGGCTCGACGCCTAGGGCGCGCCCAGGGCATGTCTGTCTCGTAGATCTCGGCGGATCCGCGCGGCCAGAGATCTGCGGGACGCCCTAAAGCGGCTCATGCGGGCAGGACGTCGCCCAGGCCCATGAAGGCGACGAGTTCGAGCAGTTCGTCCGAGGCGTTGCGGAGCCGCACCTGGCACCCGTGCCGCCGCGCGGCGAGCTGCAGCCGGGCGAGCGCCTCGACGGCCACGGCATCCTGGTGCACGCCCGCGACGTCGCAGGCCCCGATGTAACCCCGGTTATCAGCAAACAGCTTGCAGACACGGTCGTACAGGCCGGGTAGGTCGCCACGCTCGATCGGCCCCCGGATAGTGAAAGTTATCGTGCGCGGCGCGTCAGGAGCCATCAGCAGACTAGACGGCTGGCACAGCAGCAACTCATCGGTGCGGACGGCGAGGGCGCTGCGGAGCGGGCCGGCGGGCATGAGCACCGCGAACGGGGCTTCGATTCGCTCCCCTTCGCTGGTTCGCCGCCGTGTCATAGGCCCAGGTGCACGCGAGCGAAACTCAGCGGCTCGCGTCGCACCACGAAGGTGGCCAGCAGCTCGGGCTTCGTCGTCGTCACCACCACGATGGCGTACCGGCCAACGCCTCCGGACGGAGGTGGCCCGAGGGGCCGTTCGACCTGACCGAGCGTAAAACTTCCGGCGTAGGCGACCAGGCAGACGTCGTGACCGGGCCGAACCGGCAGCAGGTCGAGCAGTTCGTGCATGGCCCGCTCGTGGCGGGCGGTGAAGTGCGAGACATCGGCCAACCGGACCCCGGCGAGCGACCCGCGTCCTTCTACCGCCTGCTTGGCCACGGGCAAGGCCGCAAAACACGGACCTGCGTCCGTTCCAAGCCCTTCGCGCCCGGCGCCACATGCCCCCAGCCCGACGGCGGCGGCCGCGATCGACGCGATGAGGGCCACCGGCCGCCGCAGCGCGCGCCTGCGCCGGTTCTCGCTCCGCGGCCCGGCCGTCGCCGGCGGGGGCACCAGGCCGAAGGTGGTACCCATCATCCTCCGACCCTGGGGACATCGCCGTCGCCGCCGGGGAGGCGTTCCCCGGCCGGCGCACCGTCGGTGCCGCCAGCAGGGGTTTCGGCACCGGCCGCAGCGGGCACCCGCCGCTGCCGTTCCCGGCCTGTCCACGCCAGCCACGCCCACGTCCCCCACCCGATCGGCAGGGGCAGCCAGAAGCTGAGGATCCGGTACAGGAGCACCGCCAGCACGGTCGACGGTTCGGCCCCGCCGTAGGCGACGATGGCGATGGTGAGGCTGCCCTCCACCACGCCGAGGCCACCAGGGGTGATGGGCAGATTGGCGGCAAGCTGGCCTGCGCCGTAGGCAAGCAGCAGACCCTTCCACGGCACCTCTGCTCCCACCGCCAAGAACGACATGGCCAGGCAGCTGCAATCGAACATCCAATTAGCCCATCCCCACCACAGGACGTCGGCCACCTGGCCGGGCCGCAGGCGCACCACCGTCAGGCGGAGGATGATCCGGTCGATGTGGGCAGCGAGCTCACCTCGTGGCCATCCGGTCAGCCGCCGGCAAAGACGCACCGTGGCTGAGACGGTCCATACCAGCGCCCGTTCTTGCAGGAAGACCGCCCCCAGGGCCAGGGTGACCAGGAGCAGGGCCACGATGGCGCCCACCACGTCCAGGCTCACCCCCTGGGCCCCCGCCACCGAGGCACCCATTGCGGCCACCACCGCCAGCGTGACCGACGCGACCACGACGGTCGCCACCACAGACCATCCGGCCACGGCTTCGTCGGCTCCCCGCCGCCGGAACTGACGGAAGGAAAACACTGTGGCGATGACTGGTCCGGCCGGAAGCGAGTTGTTGATGGTGTTGGCGGCGAGTGTTATGGCCGTCATCGGGCCAAGGGCCACGTCAACCCGGCCCGCTCGCAACAGCCTTCGCTGCAAGGTGACGAACGCCAGGAACGATCCGACCTCCGCCACCACCCCCAGCAGGACCCACCCCCAATGCAGATGGTTGAGGGCACGCGTCGCTCCGGCAAGCTCGCCCCTCTGGCCGCTTATCTGGTCCAGGGCGAGCGCGGCCAGCCCCAGCCCGACGACGTACTTGGCTACGGGCCAGGCCCGGGCCACACGGGCCCGCCACGGCGCCGGGATGATCATTCTCCCGTGGGTCGCACCTGGAGAGTCCGCCGTTTCAACAGTGTGCTCCTCAACCTCCGACGGTACAGCTCCGACTGCTGTAGCGAGAAGGGCATCCGCGAACGGCGCGCTCCGCGGCAGCCGTTAAGGATCATGAACGAAACCGCGGGCGGCCTGGGGTGACACCGGGTCGGTGACGTTAGTTACCCAGCGGCCGATGCGGTCGATCAGCCCGTTCGAGCTCGCCGACTCCGCGTGTCCGTAACCGTGCAAGATCCACAGTTCCTTCGGCTTGCCGGCCGCATCGTAGAGCTGGTGCGCGTGGTCCACGGGGAAATACGGATCCCTGTCACCGTGCACGACGAGCAGGGGTGCCGGCGAGATCAGGGCGGCCGCGTCGGCCGGCGGCATGGGAATTGGATCCCAGCGAACGGGATTCACCCGGGTTTGCAGCACGGTCTTCGTCACCAGGCGGCCCAGGCGGTACTCAACTGCCCAGTGCACCTTCCGCATCGGCTTCGTCCCCCGGTAATACCAACGGCCTGGGCCGCTCACAGAAACGACCGCAGCCAGCCCGCCCGCATCCTCGGTCAGCCCGGCGAAGCGGAGCACGATCGAGGCCCCCATGGAGAAGCCGACCGCCCCGATGCGCTTGTAACCCAGTTCGCGCGCCCACGCAACCGCGACCGCAAGGTCACGGGTCTCTAGGTCACCCATCGTGGATTTGCCGCCGGAACGCCCATGCCCGCGGAAATCGAAACATACGACGCCGCCATACCTGGTCAGCCGGTTCGCGATCCGCCAAAGCGAGGGTCGCTGCCAGGACCCGGTGAAGCCATGGGCCACGACGAAGGCGAGGTCCGCCTGTCCTTGGTCATTCGTCTGCGGCGGCAGGTGGACCGCCTCGATCGGCACGCCGTCTCTGGTGGGCAGGATCCGCACGGTCGGGAGCGGAGTCGTCATTCCGCCATTGTCTGGGGTCGGATGGTGTGCTGAAACCATCGGGGGAGTGTGCTGAAACCATCGGGGGATCCCATCGGGCAGTCCCAGCCCGTGCGACGACCCCGGAACCTCCACCGGACACGTCCTGGGACGTAGTAACTGGGACGTAGTAACTGGGACGTAGTAACTGGGACGTAGTAACTGGGACGTAGTAACTGGGGCGTAGTAACTGGGGCGTAGTAACTGGGGCGTAGTAACTGGGGCGTAGTAACTGGGGCGTAGTAACTGGGGCGTAGTAATAGGACGTCCTAGCTGAGCCTGCCGAAGTCTGCCTCCAGCGCGTGGAGGATGACCCTGGCGGGGAAGACGGAACCTTCGTAGGTGAAATGGATACCGTCCGGCTGGCGCGCCAGCACCGGCCGGCCCCCGGGACGGCTCAGGTAGTCCGCGTAACGACCGTGGGCGCTCGTCGGGCCCGCGATGTTCACATACTGCCCGCCCGGCGCGAGCGGCGCGGCGAACCTCGCGGCGCTGTTCAACCGGGCGAAGATGTGTGCCCAGGTCGCGCTGCGGGCGACCGGCGGACCGACCCACAGCACCTGGCGCCGATGGCTACCCGCGGTAAAGGCGTTTTCCACCGTGACGATCCGCCGCGCGTACTCACGCACCCACGCGTTCGACGCGACGGCAGTAATCGCCAGGCCGTTCACTCGCATCGGCCAGCCGTCATTGGCGCCGGCCACCATTACCACCGCATCGTAGCGCTGGCCCGCGACCTCCTGCCGCGCGCCGATCTCCCAGTTGAACAAGCCAGGGTTGGTCAGCCCAGTACCATCCCTCACCGTCGTCGTCACCGCGACCAGGCCGGATCCGGCCGTGATCGCCGCTAGCTGCTGACCGATGTAGTTGGACAGGGAATCACCTGTGACGAGCACGTGCAGCGGATCAGTCCTCGTCGGGTGGCGCAGCCGCAGGCGGGGGCGGCGAGAATGCGCTGCGGCCCCCGAGTGCGAACCCTCCTTGGCGCGCTCCCCGCCCCGCTGGAGCTCGCCATTTCTGGCGGCGATGCCGGTTATGGCGGCCGGGCCCTGGGCCGGGAGGGGAAGCCCGCTTTCCATCCCGCCACCTCCGGCCGTGACGTCCGGGTGACCGAGGGCGGCGTCAAGCCAGCGTTTCGGGCCGCCGAGGTGCAGGGTGCGGGCGACCGCATCCACCGGCAGGCCAACGGCCAGGATCAGCGTGCGGCTGAGGCCGGGCGGCGTCCCCTGCCCGGTACTGACGAACCCGGCCGAGTCGAGCAGCAGTGCGGTGAGCAGAGCCACCAGGATCACGGTGCGGATCCGCTGTGCCGTGCTCGTACCGGCCGCCGGCGGTGCCGCGGCGCGGCCGGGCCTCGTGCGTGACCTGCGGGTTGCCGTGTCATCAGGCGTCAGGTTCGCAGTCCGGGTGGCCGTTTTCGCCGGAATTGCGCTGGCCGTCCCTGTGGCCGCGTCCTGCGGGGCCCCGTGTGCCGTACCGCTGGCCCTGATCTCCGTCTCCGCCATTCGGAACCGTCCTCGCCGTTCCAGGGCCTGCCCTAGAACCTGAAATAGATGAACGGGGCCACGCCCTGCTGGTCGGCAATCGCACTGATCACCACCAGGAAGATGCCGAGCGTCACGCCCTGAGCGGCCGCGGGAAGCACCACGAACCGGTCCCTGAGCTGCCGCCACGAGCCGGCTCGCGGCAACTGGGTGGCCAGGCCGGCGATGATCATGATGATCACGGCGGGTGTGACAAGCGGCGCGGGCCCGGGGACGGCCAGCCTGCCGAGCAGCGTGAACGCCGTGCCGAGATCGGGCGCGCGGAAGAAGACCCACGCGAGGCAGACCACGTGGAAGGTGAGCAGCCAGCATGCCGCCCGGCGAAGTGCGGAACCCGGCCGCGGCCCCGGATTCCGCCCGCCGGGCCGCTCTCCAGGCCGCTCGCCAGGCCGCTCGCCAGGCCGTCCTGCTGGCAGTTCTGGTGGCCGTTCTGGTGGCCGTTCTGGTGACCTTCGGTCAGACCACCAGCGCTGGACGGCCAGGCCACCGCCGTGGATGCCGCCCCACAGCACGAACGTCCAGGCGGCACCGTGCCACAAGCCACCGAGCAGCATCGTCAGCATGAGATTGAGGTAGGTGCGACGGAGGCCGCGCCGGTTGCCGCCGAGCGGGACGTAGAGGTAGTCGCGCAGCCACCTGGAAAGCGTCATGTGCCAACGGCGCCAGAAATCCTGCAGGCTGGTGGCCGAGTAGGGCCGGTCGAAGTTGACCGGGAAGCGGAATCCAAGCAGCAGCGCCAGCCCGATTGCCATATCGGTGTAGCCGGAGAAGTCGCAGTAGATCTGAACCGCGTAACCATAGACCGCAGCCGCCGCCTCGACTCCGCTGTGCGCGGCCGGGGCACCGAAGACAGGGTCCACGATCCGGGTCGCGAGCAGGTCGGCAAGGACGACCTTCTTGACCAAGCCGCAGGCGATGAGCGAGAGCGCCCGCGCCGCTGGAATCCTGACCGGATCGCGCGGCCGGGCCAGTTGCGGGATGAACTCGCCAGGACGGACGATCGGCCCGGCGACCAGATGCGGGAAGAATGACGCGTAAATGGCGTAATCCATTGGCCGCGCGAGCGCGCAACGGCCACGGTAGACGTCGGTCGCGTACGAAATCGCCTGGAAGGTGTAGAAGGAAACCCCCACCGGCAGCGCGATGTTCAGTAGCGGCAGTGGCGCACCGAGCCCGATCACCCCCAGCATCTGGTTGACCGAGCCGATGAAGAAGTCGAAGTACTTGAACACCGCGAGGACACCGAGGTCGAAGACGATCGCGGCGGCGAGCCCTGCCTTGCGCGCCCCCGCGGCCTGCGCGCGCGCGGCGACCGTGGCGGCGACCTGGTTGACCACCGTGGACGCGATCAGCAGAAGCACGAATCGCCAGTCCGCGCAGCCGTAGAAGAAATAGGAGGCGGCAAGGATGAACCGGCGCCAGGCTCGCTGATTCGGCATGAGGCGCCAAGACACCGCGAAAACGACGGCGAAGAACGCGGCGAACTGGACCGTCGGAAAGAGCACCGTCCCACCATCCCCGTTGGCCATCCCCCGGTTGGACTCACCCAGAGTAATCAAATCGCGACGAAAGGTAGTGGAGAAACACCGTCGGCTGCGGCGCGTGCGGCGCGGGGGTTACCTAACCTGATCCCGGCAATGCCTCCGCCAGACGTGGATCCAGACGCGGATCCAGGGGAAGCTCGGTAGAACAGCCAGGCGCGAACAACCGCCGATGCCTGACAGGGACCGACATGCCCGCGCTGCAAGCACTAATCGAGGGGATACGCGGCGGCGCTATCGAGATCGTCGACCTCACCGGCCGCTCGCGTCCGCCGGTGGTGGCCCCGGGCGGTGGTGGCACACAATGGGCCATTGTGTGTCATCGGCCGCGTCATCATGACACCGCTATCGTGGCCGAGCCGATGCCCGGGCCGGTGATCACCGGCCCGGGCATCGGCTCCCAGGACTGAGCTACTTGTCGTCTCTTGTGATCGCCGCCTTCGGCGGTGGGGTTGGCCGGTCCGGCGGCGCCGATCCTGCCGCCACCCCGACGAGCCCGCTTGCGTCGACGCGGGTGAGCCCCTCCTCCACTGGGTAGGCCTCCTCGCCGTGGACCGCGACGTCACCGGCCTCGAGCAGCTCATCGGACATGCGCAGGCTGGTGAACAGGCCGATTCCCCTGAGGATGAGGAACGTGACCAGGGCATCCCAGACGATGACGGTGATCGCGGCCCCGGCCTGAATCAGCACCTGCCTCGGGTGCCCGTAGAAGAGGCCCGCCGTGGTGAACCCTGGGCTCTTCCCCAGCCCCAGATACACGATCATCTTGGGGTCGGCGAACAGGCCGACCAGCAGGCCACCGAACAAGCCGGCGATACCGTGGGTGTAGACGACGCCGAGCGCGTCGTCGACCTTGCTGAACGGCCGCACCCGGCTCAGGAAGTTCCAGGCCAGCCAGACGATCACACAGTCGATCAGGCCGGTCAACATCGCGCCGACGCCGTTGACGTAACCGGCGGCCGGGGTGATTCCGACCAAGCCCACGATCATGCCGTTGACCCCGCCGAGGAAAGTCGGCCTGCGCTCCTTGCCCCACGTCATATCCATGACGATCCAGACCATCATCGCTACGGCCGTCGCAAGGTTGGTGTTGAGCACGGCAGCGCTGGCATCCGCCCCGGCGAAGTAAGGGTCACCGCCGTTGAAGCCGTTCCAGCCGAGCCAAAGGATGCCTGCCCCGACCGCGACGAGTGGCAGGTTGTTCGGCACGCCGTGGGCACGATCGCGGGCCAGCCTCGGCCCGATCACCGCCGCGGCCACGAAGCCGGACACCCCCGCGGCCAGGTGGATCACGTAACCACCGCTGAAGTCCAGGGCGCCCTTCTGCGCCCAGAAACCGCCGCCCCAGAGCATGAACGCGTTCACCGCGTAGGCGAACGTCGACCAGAGTGGCACGAAGATCAGCCAGACCTTGAACTTGATCCTGCCGATCACGCTGCCGAGGAACAGGATGGGGGTGATCGCTGCGAACACGAACTGGAAGTAGACCAGGGAGGATTGCGGGAACCGGAAATGCGGCATCCCCCCGGTACCGCTGACGAGCGGGACGTGCGCCTGGTTCTGCTCACCGCCGCTTCCGACGACCGTACCGGGATGGCCGACGAACTTCCCGATCCACGGTTCGCCGAACCCCATCTTGAAGGCCCACAGGACCCAGACGATGAGGACGAGGCAGAACGCGCTGAAGGTCATCAGCATCGTGTTAACGGCCCACTTGCGCTGCACCAGCCCGCCGTAGAGGACGGCCAAGCCCGGTATGCTCATCAGGCCGACGAGCGTCGCGGCCGTAAGCTGCCAGGAGTTGTCCCCGGCATTCAGCCAACTAGGATAAGGAACCACTGCTCCACGCCTCCAGGCTTGCTACGGAGGGCCCGCTCCCTGAGGGCCGCTCCCCGCCGATCAGTTGGTACATGTCTCCCATGAGCGAGTTTCGGACACGTTTCCCGTCTGTTACGCGGAAGGGAACGTGCTGCGCCGCAGGCCAGCTGACATTTCATTCGGGTTTCGGGCATGGCCGTGGCAACACATCGCGGATAGCCAGAAAGCGGCGAATACCTCGAGCCGAGGGCCGCTGGGTTCGACCGTGCACTATTTGGGTACTTAACGTGGCCTAAAAATGACAATATGTCATGAGACGTTACCAGGTTCGCCAAGCACAGCGGGGACGCCCGGATGCTGCCCCATCGCCCGGCCAGAGGGCGTCCCCGCCGACGGGTACCCCGTCGCGATCAGGCGATCGCGTCAGTGCGGCGCTGGATCTTGTTCATGCCCCGCAGCCACCGATCGGTCTGCGCGGCGCGGCCCTCATACATCTGGGCCACCTCGGGGTGCGGGAGGATGAGGAACCTGTCGTCCGACAGCGCCCGCACGACCGTGTCCGCCACCTGCTCCGGCTCGATCGCGGACGCACCGAGAATCAGTTTCCCCACGTCGCCCGTCGCTTCCAGCATCGGCGTCCGCACGCCCTGCGGGCAGAGGGCCTGCACGGTAATGCCACGGTGGCGGTAGGTCGCGGACATCCACTCCGCGAACGCGAGAGCGCCATGTTTGGTCACCGAATACGGCGCCGCGCCGAGCATGGTGAGCAGCCCGGCGGCGGAAACGGTTGCTATCAGGTGACCGCTGCCCCGGTCCAGCCACGGCCCGACGAGCAGCCTCGCGGCCCGGACGTGCGCCATGACGTTGACCTGCCACGACCGCTCCCAGTCCAGCTCAGAGGCCTCTTCGCCGCCGCCGCAGGCCACCCCGGCATTCGCGCAGTACAGGTCGATCTCACCTAGTTCAGCGCGCGCGCGGGACACGAGTTCGGCAACGCCGTGCTCGCTCGCGGCGTCCCCGGGAACCGCGAAACCGCCTGCCTGCGCCGCCACGGCGATCGCCGCGGCCGCGTCGACGTCATTGATGACGACGCGCGCACCCTCCGCCGCGAATCGCCGGGCAAGGGCTGCGCCGATGCCGCTGCCCCCGCCCGTGACGACGACTCCCGCGCCAGGCAACTGCGCCGCTAGCACCTGACTGGCCGGGGGTAATCAGAGGGGCGAGAGCGCCCAAAGTGGCTGAAGTGACTAGCGTGACTGGGATTACTGGCGTGGCCAGAGACTCCGATACGTCCAAAATGACAGTAATGACTACGGTGGCGGTCACGGTGACCGGGGTGGCCGGGGTGGCCAAAGATGCCAGGTTGACTGATGCGACCGGGGTGACGGCGCTGCGGGCCCGGCGCCGGTTCTAGCAAAGCGGGCCGCCGGCGACATAGATGACCTGGCCGGACACGAAACCGGCGCCTTCGCTGGCGAGGAACGAGATGACGTGCGCGATGTCTGCTGGCTGGCCTACCCGCCTCACCGGGATCTGGGAAGCGGCGGCCTGCTGGAACTCGGTGAAATCCATACTGATCCGGTCCGCCGTCGCCTTTGTCATGTCGGTGACGATGAAGCCGGGCGCTACCGCGTTCGCCGTGACGTTGAACTGGCCAAGCTCGAAGGCAAGGGTCTTGGTGAAGCCCTGCATGCCCGCCTTGGCGGCCGAGTAGTTGGCCTGGCCGCGGTTGCCGAGAGCCGAGCTGCTCGACAGGTTGATGACGCGCCCGAAACGCTCCGCAACCATATGCTTCTGCACCGCACGGGTCATCAGGAACGCGCCGCGTAGATGGACGCTGAGGACCAGGTCCCACTCGTCCTCTGTCATCCTGAACAACAGGTTGTCGCGGATCACGCCGGCGTTGTTCACCAGCACCGTGGGGGCGCCGAGGTCGGCCGCGACCCGGTCGACGGCGTCGGTGACCTGCCCCGCCTGGCTGACGTCCGCCCCGACGGCGATAGCGCGGCCGCCGGCCGCGGTGATGGCGTCCGCCGTGCCCTTGGACGCGGATTCCTCCAGGTCGAGCACGGCTACGGCCATGCCATCCGAAGCTAGCCTCTGGGCAGTGGCGGCGCCGATGCCGCGCGCCGCGCCGGTGACGATGGCGACCCGCTGTGCTGGCTCTGTCATCTTCGTTCTCCTTAGTGCTGTGTGCTTAACGCAGTGCGGCGTGCTTACCGCAGTCCTGCGTGCTTACCCAGTGCCGCGTGTTGGTGTGTTCGCCCGAGCCCGACGCTGGAGCGCTCCGCCTTTACCCGGGCATTCCGGTCGTACGGACGACTCCGTGCCTGTTGCCTGGTTCCCGCTCCTCCGGCGGCTACTGCCCGGTCGCCCGGTACCGCCGCAGCTCTCGGTGCGCAAGCGAACGCTTATGCACTTCGTCCGGCCCGTCCGCGAATCGGAGTGTCCGCGCTCCTGACCATAGCTGCGCGAGCGGGAAGTCCTGCGTTAGGCCTGCCGCCCCGTGCGCCTGGATGGCACGGTCGATCACCCACTGGGCCATCCGCGGAGTCGCGATCTTGATTGCCTGAATCTCGGTGTGCGCGCCCTTGTTGCCCACCGTGTCCATCAGCCACGCCGTCTTCAGCACCAGCAGCCTGGCGGTCTCGATCCGCACCCTGGACTCGGCTATCCAGTCCTGGACGACACCCTGCTCGGCGAGCGGCTTGCCGAACGCGATCCGCTGGTTGACCCGGCGGCACATCAATTCGAGCGCCCTTTCCGCCATGCCGACCATCCGCATGCAGTGATGGACGCGGCCGGGACCGAGCCTGGCCTGAGCGATCGCGAACCCGTCGCCCTCCCCGCCCAGCAGGTTGGCTACCGGCACCCGGACGTCGCTGAACTCAATCTCCGCATGGCCGCCGTGCGGGCCATCCGTATAACCGAACACGGTTGTCCCGCGCCGCACGTTCACGCCCGGGGTGTCACGCGGAATGAGGATCATCGACTGCTGGCGGTGCCGCTCCGCCGACGGATCCGTCTTCCCCATCAGGATGAGGATCTCGCAACCCGGGTTCATCGCCCCGGTCGACCACCACTTTGTGCCGTTGACGACGTAGGTGTCGCCGTCGCGCTCGACCCTGGTGGCGATGTTGTTAGCGTCCGAGGACGCGACATCAGGTTCCGTCATGCAGAACGCGGACCTTATCCGGCCATCGAGCAGCGGGTCGAGCCAGCGCTCCTGCTGCTGCGCGGTTCCGAAAGCGGCGAGCAGTTCCATGTTGCCTGTGTCGGGCGCCGCGCAGTTCAATGCCTCAGGCGCCAGCGCGGGGCTGTGCCCGGTTATCTCGGCGAGCGGCGCATACTGAAGGTTGGTAAGCTCGCCGCCCTGCGGGTGGTGCGGCAGAAAGAGATTCCACAACCCCCGCTTACGCGCTTCCGTCTTAAGCTCCTCGATCACCTGCGGGCGGGTCCATGAGGCCGGCGCCTCGTCCACCTGCTCGGCGAACACGGGCTCAGCCGGGTAGATGTGGTCGTTCATGAAGGCGAGCAACTGCTCCCGCAGCTCCTCGGTCCTGGCGTCGAATGCGAAGTCCATGTGCGGCCGCCTCTCGCGTAATGCCGCCCTGGACGCGGGCGCGGAGCGCCTGTCCGGACGGGGAGCTCGTGGGTCAACACCGTCAACGCTGCCAACACTATCTACCCGCCGGTACGCGCGCCTCTGCAAAAGATCATGGAAACTGCCACGCCACGCTGGCATGCTGAAACTCGCGCCCTGAGGGACGCAGAAGGGGGACTGACCGTGACGTCGAAAACGGAAGCGAGAAGAGGGGACCCTGGTGCCGATGGGCATCGACCCGGCCCGACCGCAGGCGGGGTTCCGCCGCAGCCAAGCTGGCGGCGCCCGCACGCACGGGTGGCACACGCATATCGCCATACGCTCACCACCAGGCAGCAATCCGCGTTCGCGACCTGGGCGTCGTTCAGCGCGACGTTCGCCACCGTGCGCGGGGTCACCTTCGCGATCAGGCACGAGATCCCGCCGTTTCACGACGTCAACCTGGGCGGCACGCATCTGCACCACTACTTGTGGGGCATCGGCTTGCTCTCCGGCGCCGGAGGTATCGCGGTCTACGGCGACAGCGACCTGCGCAGGCACCCTGTGGTCGGAGCGATCTATGGCACCGGTCTGGCGCTCGTCATAGACGAACTGGCGCTGCTACTCGAACTGCGCGACGTCTACTGGAAGCGCCAAGGCAAATGGTCCATCGACACCGGAGTCAGCATGATCGGAACTGCCGGGGGTTACTTCGTGGCGATGCCGTTCTGGCATCACCTGTTCCGTAAGGACGACAAAACCTGATCCCTAACGGCTGCCGCGGACACGCATCCGCCCCTGCGGGGGGATCCGGGGGGGTCGCCCCCGGGCCAGCACAGCCCTACCGGCTGCCGCGGATGCGGCATCCACCGCTGCGGGCGGATCCGGGGGGTCGCCCCCCGGGCCAGCACGCATCCCTGACGGCTGCGCGCTGACATCGCACATGAACTCGCGCTTCCCCCTTTCGGGCGAAGAAGGTCTCGTTGGCCTGCGGGCAGCCGGGGCTGGTGATCCCGTCGGGGTCGTGGGCGGTACCTTCGGGCCGCCGAAGATCCACGAAACATGCCCTCGGAGCCAACGAAGGCGAGAACAACGGCGTGATCATGAAGGGCGCTATTATCGAAGCAGCAGCGCGCTGAGGCGGCGGGCCGCCACGGCGCGGCCCGCGAGACCCATCGCGCCAAGGTAGGCGGCGTGTACGAGCAGGCCGGGGCCGATGGCGCCAAGGATCAACCCGCGCAGCAACGCCACACCCTGGTACAAGGGCGTCCACTCGATGACGACCTGCAGGGTCCGCGGGTAGACGGTGAGCGGGTAGAAGGTGCCTGACAAGAGGAACATCGGCACCATCGCCATCGTGACGAAGTCGAAGTCTTGCCAAGTTCGCATGTAACAGGTTGCGGCCATGCCTGTCGCGGCGAACGCCCAGCCGATGAGCAGCGCACCTGGAAGGGCCAGCAGTGCCCAGGCCGATTGAACCAGGCCTATGATCGTCATCACTAAGAGGAACATCATCGCGTAAAACGCGCCGCGGAGCAGCGCCCAGGTGATCTCGCCGAGCGCGATGTCGGCGACGGTCATCGGCGTTGCGAGCACGGAGTCATACAGCTTCTCGTACTTCAGCTTAAAGAAGACGTTGAACGTGGAATCGAAGACCGCGCCGTTCATCGAAGCCGACGCGAGCATGGCGGGCGCGACGAACTCCACGTACCCGATCGGGCGGCCCGCCGGCCCGGGCACCTTACCGACCAGCGCGCCAAGACCGAGTCCTATGGACAGCAGGTAGAAAAGGGGTTCGAAGAAACCCGAGATCAGAACCGGCCACGCACGCCGGTAGATCATGATGCTCCGCTCGACCATCAACACGCTCCGCGGGGCCATCGGCACGACTCGGGCGGCATAGCGGACAGGTGCCCACCTGGCGATAGTCATCGGTCACCCATACAGCCGCCGCTGGTACATCCGCTCGCCGACGAGTACTCCGGCCGCTGTCAGCGCCGCCAGATAGCCGAGGTGGGCGACCAGGCCTGGCGCGCTGGCGTCGCCAACGCTCAGGGCCCGGCACGCGACTACACCGTGCCACAGCGGAGTAACGTACGCGACCGGTCGTAGCCACGCGGGAAGCTGGCTGAGCGGGAAAAATGTCGCGGAGAACAGGAACAGCGGGATCATGCCGAGCCGGAACAGCACGGCGAAACCCGTATCACCGTCGCGCGTCACCGCCCAGGCCGCGACCGGAGCGGCGAAGGCAAGGCCAGTGAGCACCGCGACTGGCATAGCGGCAGCGGCGAGCGGCGTTCTGACGGCGCCGAATACGGACATCACCGCAAGGAAGGCGGTCGCTGCGATGGTGAGCCGGATTGTAACGAACAGCAGGAAGCCGTGAAAGATATCGGCTGGGCGGATCGGCGTCGCGACCGCCGCGAAATAGGTCTTCTGCCACTTCACCCCGCCGAGCACCGGATAAGTGGCGGCGCCGAGCGCGATCTGCATGGCCGAGGCGGCGAGCAGGCCAGGTGCGATGAACGTCAGGTAGCTGACCCCGCCGAGGCGGCCGGCCGCATGATGATTCACCAGCGAACCAAGGCCCGCGCCCATGGCAGCGAGGTACAGCAGCGGATTCAGCACGCTGGAGAAAAGCGTGCCCCGCCACGTGCGCCTGTACAGCCTGAGCTGGTGGCGGAGCTCTCGCACCGCGAACGTGGCCGTGCTCATGTCAATCCCCCAGGCTGCGGCCCGTGAGCTGGAGAAAGACATCCTCCATCGTGCTTCGCCTGGTCAGCGTGGTCACCGGCGCGAGGCCGCTCGCGCGGACCGCGGCCAGCGTCGCAGCGCCGTCTGGCGTGTAGAGCAGCACCCGGTCGGGCAGCACCTCGATCCGCTCCGCGGTCCGGCGGCTGCCATCGTGGACGAGACTGGTGATCCGCTCTCCCGCCTGCGCATGCTCGTCCAGGCTGAACCTCAGCTCGAGCACCTCGGGCGTGGAGTACCTGGCGATCAGTTCGCGCGGCGATCCCGCCGCGGCGATCCGGCCCGCGTCCATCACGACAAGGCGATCGCACAATTGCTCGGCCTCGTCCATGTAGTGCGTGGTGAGGATCAACGTAACGCCCTGTTGCTTGAGCCTGAAGAGGCGGTCCCACAGCGCGTGCCTGGCCTGCGGATCCAGTCCGGTCGTCGGCTCGTCAAGCAGCAGGATCTCCGGCTCATTGATCAATGACCGCGCGATGGTCAGCCGCCGCTTCATACCGCCGGACAGCAACTCCACCTTGTCGTCCGCACGGTCGGAAAGCTGGACGAAGGCCAGCAGGCGTCCGGCGCGCTCGCGGATCACGTCACGCCGCAGGCCGAAATACCTGCCGTAGATGAGCAGGTTCTCGCCAACGGTGAGCTCGACATCCAGTGTGTCCTCCTGCGGTACGACGCCGAGGCGCGCCCGGATGGCAGGACCGTCCGCGACCGGATCGAGGCCGAGGATGCGCAGCGTGCCCGCACTCGGAGGCGAAACGCAGCCGATCATGCGCATGGTGGAGGACTTGCCCGCGCCGTTAGGGCCAAGGAAACCGAACGCCTCGCCTCGGATAAGATCGAAGTCGATCCGATCGACCGCGGTCAAGTCGCCGTAGCGCTTGCTGAGGCCGCGGGCGTGCACGAGGGTTGCTGGCACCTTTCCTGGATTCCTGGGCGAGGTATGCAGCGATCCGGCTGGGGGATGCGGCGAGTCGGGCAGCATGTGAGCACGGCCTTCCTCCTGTCCGGCCTGGACAGTGTCGGAGTCGCCCACGTCTGCGGACACTACCTTGGGGGGTCCGATAGGACCTTGGGGGGTCCGACAGGGCCGAACGAGTTTCGCCGCGCGAAGGCGCATTACGGCGTGGAGGCAACCTTCACGGCGGTAGTGTCGTCACATTCAGAAGGGGCAAACGTGGGGGAACCGACCGGGAGAACCCGGGAAGGATGATCGTTCCCGTGAAAATTGCGATCGCACTTTACGATCGATTCAGGACTCTGATCCACGAGCTTGCCAAGTTCGGCGTCGTCGGGGTCGTGGGCTTCATCGTGACCTGGGGCGGGACGGACCTGCTCCACTTTGGCATACACTGGGGACCCCTGACGTCGAACATCCTCGCGACGGTAGTGGCTGCGACCCTGGCATTCGTCGGGAACCGCTACTGGACCTTCCGCCACCGGGCGTCGAGCGGCCTCAGCCGCGAGTACTTTCTCTTCTTCGTGCTCAACGGCATCGGACTGCTCATACAGTTGCTCTGCATTGGCTTCACCCACTACACGCTCAAACTGGAGGATCGCTTCTCCTACAACGCGGCACTGCTCGTCGGCATCGCGCTTGGCACGATATTCAGGTACTGGTCGTACAAAAAGTGGGTTTTCCTGCCGCCGCAGCTTCCAGCCGTCGACGCGCGGACGGGCCTGCCATCGCCTGACGAGGTCACCGCTCCTGACTCGTTGCGTGGGACGTTCGCGGATAGCCCGCGCCGCGCGCGGATCAACGGCCAGTCGGTGCACCCGCGCAAAGGCCACGTCCAGCCGGCGCCTAACAGCAGTGATCGGGTGAGCGATTCCGATCACGGCCGCGACTCCGATCACGGTCGCGATTCCGATCTCGGCCGCGACAAGGACGCAAACCCGAGGCGTTAACCAGCGGCCATGACGACCCGCGCCTAGGGCGTAGATCTCAGTGGATGCGGGCGGTGCTCCAGGCGGCGATCCGGCAAGGCGGAGGAGGATTCGATAGTGGAACTATCGGCTCCTCGAGAACAGCACGGCCT
Organism: uncultured Actinomycetota bacterium; assembly: GCA_963826515.1. Taxonomy (GTDB): domain Bacteria; phylum Actinomycetota; class Actinomycetes; order Streptosporangiales; family Streptosporangiaceae; genus DATFVJ01. Next base: position 123,109 of record CAWGXI010000012.1, on the reverse strand, counting down.
TGCCGGACGCCTGGATCACCGCGCATCACCATGGTCCACGAAACACATTGTGTCCGGCCGTAGTCGTGGGATCGGCGAGGCCATGATCCGTTAGCGTGTTAAATTTCCCGCCGATAGCGCAGGCAAGTTAACACAGATAGGGATCATGAAAGTCGTGGCGGCAACAAGCCTCGGCTGGATCGCTTGTGCTCGGGTCGGGGCCGGACCCGTGCAACGGTCAAGCGCTCGTGCACCGCACAGGAGCGCTGAAGACCATTAGCGCCGTAGGATCTACGGCGGCGATCTCCGCTACAAGCCGGTCAGCAGCGATGCCGCCACCGGGCACGGAACCCGACACACCGCCGGGCACGGAACCAGGCACCACCGCCAGGCACGGAACCAGGCACCACCACCAGGAACCACACACCGCCGCCAGGCACGGAACCACACCACCACCAGCCACGGAACCACACCACACCAGGCACGGAACCCGGCACCGCCGCCGGGTGCGGAACTATGGGCCGGCGTTCCTGTCTCATCCATCGAGGCTCTCAGGCATGCGCTGTCAGGTCAGCGCCGTCAGGTCAGCGCCGTCAGGTCAGCGCCGCCTGGTCAGCGCCGCCTGGTCAGCGCCGCCTGGTCAGCGCCGCCTGGTCAGCGCCGCCTGGTCAGCGCCGCCTGGTCAGCGCCGCCTGGTCAGCGCCGCCTGGTCAGCGCCGCCTGGTCAGCGCCGCCTGGTCAGCGCCGCCTGGTCAGCGCCGCCTGGTCAGCGCCGCCTGGTCAGCGCCGATCAGGTCAGGCGAATGAGGTCGTCGCCACGCGGCACGAGGTGGCCGACAACGGGCGCGCCGGGGACCTCGCCGGCGAGAAGCAGCCCACCTGACGTCTGCGCATCCGCAAGCAGCAGGCATTCCTGCTCGCTCGCGCTGCCACGGTCCAGATGTGGTGAGACCCAGTCAAGGTTGCGGCGCGTGCCGCCGCTCACATAGCCTGCCGCGACGGCGGCGCGCGCGCCTTCCAGGTATGGCACCGCGGCGGTGTCGATGACCGCGCTGACCCCGCTTGCCCTGGCCAGTTTGTAGAGGTGCCCAAGCAACCCGAAGCCGGTCACGTCGGTGGCGCAGCGCACGCCCGCGCGAATTGCGGCGCGGGAAGTGTCCGCGTTGAGCCTGGTCATCATGTCGACAGCCTGCGGGAAGACCTGCCCAGTAGCCTTGTGCCTGTTGTTCAGGACACCGCTTCCAAGCGGCTTGCTGAGCGAAAGCGGCAGGCCAGGCAGGCCCGCGCCGATGCGCAGGAGGCGTGCGGGATCGGCGATTCCTGTCACGGCCATCCCGTATTTCGGCTCGGGGTCGTCGATGCTATGCCCGCCCGCAACGTGACAGCCGGCCGAACTCGCCACCTCAAGGCCGCCCCGCAGCACTTCGGCAGCGAGTTCGAAGGGAAGCCGGTCACGGGGCCAGCCGAGCAGGTTCAGCGCGACGACGGGTTCGCCACCCACGGCGTACACGTCAGAGAGCGCGTTCGCCGCCGCGATCCGGCCCCAGTCGTAGGCGTCGTCGACCACTGGCGTGAAAAAGTCCGTCGTCGCCACGATGGCGAAGCCCCCGCCAGGGCCGCCGGCGAACCAGCGCCGCCCGTGGCCAAGGCGCCAACCGCACCGGACCCACCCGCACCGGACCCACCCGCAACGGATCCGCCCGCAACGCCAGCCGCACCTATAGCGCCGGCGATGCCCGCAACGCCGCTGGGCTCCACAGTGTCGGCCGCACTCGCAGCGCCAGCCACACCCGCAGCGCCAGCCGCACCGGTGGTGCCGAACCTGCCCGCAGCGCGGGCCCAACCCTCGGCGCGAGCCGCACCAACGGCACCGGCCCCGCCCACGGCGCCGAAGCTGCCCGGCATGAGCACCACCGCGGCGTCGTCCCCGTCGTCGAGGCCCACGAGCAGTTCGCCATGCGTGCCAGCGGCCGGGCGGCCGGTCAGGGCCGCGACGATCTGCTCGAGCTCGCCGGGCGGTATCTTGCAGGCACAACCCCCGCCTGCAGCGTACTGCGTCAGCCGAACGTTGCCGCGGTCCACCGGACCCACAGACCTCCATGCGCCGCCTACCATAAGACGAATCATGCACGTGATAGCCACCGCCGGTCATGTTGATCATGGTAAATCGGCGCTTGTGCGGGCACTGACTGGGATGGAGCCCGACCGATGGGCGGAGGAGATCCGCCGCGGGATGACCATCGACCTAGGTTTCTGCTGGACCTCCCTAGACGCGCTGGCCGCAGACCCGGCAGGCCCAGACCCGGCAGGCCCAGACCCGGCAGGCCCAGACCCGGCAGGCCCAGACCCGGCAGGCCGAGGCACCGCAGGCCGAGGCACCGCAGGACCAGGCACCGCAAGACCAGGCACCGCAGGACCAGGCACCGCAGGACCAGGCACCGCAGGACCAGGCACCGCAGGCGCCGAGGTGGCCTTCGTCGATGTGCCGGGGCACGAGCGCTATGTGGCGAACATGCTGGCAGGCGTGGGACCAGCGCCGGCAGTCCTCTTCGTCGTCGCGGCCGATGAGGGCTGGCGCGCTCAGTCCGAGGAACATCTCGCGGCCCTCGACGCCCTCGGTGTGCGCCACGGCGTGCTCGCGGTCACCAGGTCCGACCTCGCCGATCCCAGGCAGGCGATCGACGAGGCGCGCGCCAGGATCGCCAGGTCCGCACTCGGCCAGGTGGAGGCCGTCGCGGTCAGCTCGGTTACGGGCATGGGCCTGGACCAGCTCAGGAGCGCGATCGGCCGCCTGATCAGCAGGCTCCCGCCGCCGGATCCCGCCGCCGACGTCCGGCTCTGGATCGACAGGTCCTTCACCATCCCAGGACGAGGCACCGTGGTCACGGGAACGCTGACCGCAGGCACCATCCAGGTGGGCGACGAACTGCTCGCCCTGCCGGGCCAGCGCTTGCTGCGCGTCCGGGGCCTGCAGGCGCTGCGGATACAGCGGACCGAGGTGACAGCCGCCGCGCGGGTCGCGGTCAATCTTCGCGGCGCGGATCCGGCCGACGTGCGCAGGGGCAGTGCGCTCGTCACGCCGGGAAAATGGCTCGCCGCGCAGCAGGCGGACGTCAGGCTCGGCTGGCTTGACGGCGTTTTGTCAGCGACTCCCGCGGGAGCCGCCGCCGTCCCCGCGGGAGCCGCCGCCGTCCCCGCGGTGGCCGCCCCCGTCCCCGCGGTTGCCGCCGCCGCGGCCACGGTGGCCGCCGCCGTTACCAGGGCGATCCCCGAGGCTCCCAAGATCCCCACGATGGCCATGCTGCACATCGGCACCGCCGCCGTTGACGTGCGGGTGCGCAGGCTGGGCAGCGACACGGCACGAATCACGCTCGGCTCGCCCCTGCCGCTGCGGATCGGTGACACGGCCGCGCTCCGCGACCCGGGCAGGCAGCTCATCGTGGCCGGCGTCACCTTCCTCGACGTCCGGCCGCCGCCGCTTCGCAGGCGTGGCGCCGCGCGGGAGCGGGCCGCAGCACTAGAGCAGCTGACGGGCAGCGCCGACCCCGTTAGCGAACTGCGGCGCCGCAAGCTTGTCCGCGCGGCCGACCTCGCCGCCATGGGCGCCGCGTCGCGGGCGGTGCCCGTCGCAGCTGACTGGATGGCCGATCCCGGCTGGTGGCGGGGGCTTTGCGGCACGCTCCGCGGGTTGGTGGAGGCACATGCCGCGGCGCACCCGCTCGATCCCGGGCTCGCGGCCGAGACCGCCAGGCAGCAGCTCGGCCTGCCCGACCGCAGGCTCGTCGAGGCGCTCGTGCGGCCGCCGCTGAGCTACCGTGGCGGCAAGATCTACGGTGCGCAAGACGCCCCCGATCTTCCCGGGCCCGTACGGGCGGCGGTTGAGGTCATCCGCACCCGCCTGCGCCGTGATCCCTTCCTAGCGCCGGATGCGGACGTGCTGCGTGAGCTGCAGCTCGGTCGGCGACAGCTCGCGGCAGCCGTTCGGGCCGGATATTTGGTTCGCGTTTCGCCGGACGTGTACCTGCTACCAGGCGCGGACCATGACGCCGCGCGGATCCTGGCCAGCCTGCCGCAGCCGTTCACACTGAGCGAGGCCAGGCAGGCGCTACGGACAACCCGCCGGGTGGCGGTGCCGCTGCTCGAGATGCTGGACAGGCTTGGCCGCACCGAGCGAGTGGACGAAATGCGGCGGCGTGCCAGATGATGAGCCCGTGAGACTGCCATGGCTGTCCTAGACGAGGTACTCGCCGACGTGACCGCCGAAGGTGACGACCTCGATCGCCTGGTCTCCGACCTCACCGAGGCACAATGGGCGCTGCCGACGCCCGCGCCCGGCTGGGCGATCGCGCATCAGATCGCCCATCTGGCGTCCACCGACGGAATGGTCACCCTTGCGGCGGCGGACCCGGCGGAGTTCGAACGGCACCTGCGGCGCGCCGGCGAGTCCTTCGAGGCGGTGATCGAAGCAAGCCTTGCGGAGCAGCTGTCGGGTTCGCCCCAGGAACTGCTAGCCCGCTGGCGGACGCAGCGCGCCGCCGCCCATGACGCGCTCGCCGCGGTCCCGCCCGGCCAGAAGGTGCCGTGGCTGGTCACGCCGATGCCGGCGGCGAGCCTGGCGACGACCCGGCTGATGGAGCTTTTCGCGCACGGTCAGGACGTCGCGGACGCACTCGGCGTGGCGCGGCAGCCAACCGACAGGATCCGCCACCTGGCGCGGTTCGGGGTGCGGACGAGGGACTTCTCGTTCATGGCGCGCGGCCTCACCCCGCCTGCCGGGGAATTCAGGGTCTCACTGACCGCGCCCGCAGGCGGGCAGTGGGAGTTCGGACCCGACGACGCCACACAACGGGTCGGCGGGCCTGCGGTGGACTTCTGCCTGCTGGTGACCAGGCGCCGCCACCGCGACGACCTCGCGCTCACGGCCACGGGTCCCGATGCGAATCGATGGCTGGACATCGCGCAGGCTTACGGCGGTCCGCCTGGGCCCGGCCGCTCACCTGGGCAGTTTCCCCCGGCTCATTGACACCGCCAGCACCCCACGGGCATCAGCTCAAGGAGCGCCCCACGAGCATCAGCTCAAGGAGCGCCCCACGGACGTCGGCTCAAGGAGCGCCCCACGGACGTCAGCTCAAGGAGCGCCCCACGGGCATCAGCTCAAGGAGCGCCCCACGGGCATCAGCTCAAGGAAATGTGAGGAACCGGACCGGGCGGGCCTGCCCGGCGGGCTGCGCGACAGCGCCGGACCAGCCCGCGGAGCCCGCGCCGTTACGACCAGGCACCTGCGGCGCGCCTGAGCCCTGGGCCCGCCAGGGGCCCTGGGTCACGTCCTGCACCAGCCAGGTGTCCGGGCACGTCCCCGAGGCGTGATGGACCTCGACTGGCCCGGACCGCTCGGGATGCACCTCCAGGCCGCCCAGCTTGGCTGCCAGACCGATGCCGCACGCCTTGAGCACGGCTTCCTTGCGTGTCCAGCACAGGAAGAAGGCCCACTGGCGGCGCTCGTCCGGCTGTTCGCGCAGGTACAGCCCTTCGGCCGCGGTGAGGGTGGCGTCGGCCATCCGGCCAATGTCAATGCCGCGATGGCATTCGATATCCGCCCCGACAGGACCGTCGGCAGCCACGGCGAGCAGCCAGTGCTGGCGGGAACGGGACAAATTGTGGTTCAGCGCCGTAGGCGGCCACTCGATGCTTGGCCGGCCATGTTCTGTGCTGCCGCACCGGCAGCATGCCGACCTGCCGAACCGGATCGCGGCGGGACCGGTATCCAGGTAGCGGGCGAGCAGCCGGCGCTGCGCCGCGTGCGCGGCCACGAACCTGGCGCTGTCGCCCGGCCGGATGAAGCGGGCGGACCGGGCACGTTCCGCGTCGGATAGCACCGCGTAATCCTCGCTTGACGGCTCGGCGGTGATCAGCCCGTGCCAGACGTGTACCTCGCCGCGGCGCAGCAGCACACCGGGCTCGCTGATCGGCATCGGCTCACCTCCATCCTCATTCTGCTAACCGCTGCGGGTTCGCACCCTCTACCCGCACAGTCAGTGACTGTCCGCTGAACTCCGGGCGCCGGAGGTTACCGTCCGCTGCTGGACCGCTGGATACCGCGATCTGGTTCCCGACTACAGTGCCATTCCTGTACGCACCAAAGAAACTCGCACCAGCCTGGGAGCCGGCCGCAGTGTTTGTGCAACCCGCGACCACGTACGGTGGCGATATAGACGGACACGTCGGCGCATTCGACCAGGCCCGCCTTGCAGCATGGTCAGCAGCCGTGCGACATGGGTTCAGCCCTGCGAGGCGCCGAGCGAGGAAGGAAGCTGAGCCACGATGACAGCACCTAGCGAGGGCACGCTTCAGATCACCGACTCCCGGACCGGCCGGAGCTATGAGGTCCCGATCAGCGATGGTGCCATTCGCGCCACCGACCTGCGCCAGATCAAGGTCAATGACGACGACAGCGGGCTGCTGTCCTACGATCCGGCCTTCATGAACACCGCCAACTGCCGCAGCGCCATCACGTACATCGACGGTGACAAGGGAATCCTTCGCTATCGCGGCTACCCGATCGAGGAACTTGCCGAGCACTGCTCGTTCCTGCAGGTCGCCTCCTTGCTGCTGCACGGCGAACTGCCGAGCGCCAGCGAGGCGCAGGCGTGGGCCGACGAGATCACCCACCACACGTTCGTGCACGAGAACGTCAAGCTGTTCATCGACGGGTTCCATCACGACGCGCACCCGATGGGCATGCTGGTGAGCACCGTGGCCGGACTGTCCACGTTCTACCCGGAAGCGAAAGCGATCTTCGACGAGGAACGGCGCCGCAAGCAGATCGTGCGGCTGATCGCAAAGATGCCCACGATCGCCGCGTTCACCTACCGTCACGCGGTAGGCCTTCCCTACGCGTACCCGGACAACGGACTGTCGTACCCGGGCAACTTCCTCAACATGATGTGGAAGACGACCGAGCTTAGCTACCGCCCCGATCCGGTACTTGAGCGCGCCATCGACGTGCTGCTGATCTTGCACGCCGATCACGAGCAGAACTGCTCGACCACCACCATGCGGACGGTCGGCAGCGCGCACTCCGATCCCTACTCGTCGGCCGCCGCGGCCGCCGCGGCGCTGTACGGCCCGCTGCACGGCGGCGCCAACGAGCAGGTACTGAAGATGCTCACCGAGATCGGTTCCGTAGACAACATTCCCGCCTACATCGAGCGGGTGAAGAGCGGCGAGCTCAGGCTGATGGGATTCGGCCACCGCGTGTACAAGAACTTCGACCCGCGCGCCACCATCATCAAGGACATCGCCGACCAGGTATTCAAGGTCACCGGCCGGAACCGCCTGCTCGACATCGCGCTCGAGCTCGAGAAGATCGCGCTGGCGGATGACTACTTCGTGAGCCACAAGCTCTACCCGAACGTCGACTTCTACTCGGGAATCATCTACCAAGCCATGGGCTTCCCGGTGGACATGTTCCCCGTGCTCTTCGCGATCGGCCGGACGCCTGGCTGGCTGGCCCAGTGGGAGGAAGGAATCCTCGACCAGGCACAGCGGATCGCACGGCCCCGCCAGATCTATGTGGGCCCTGCGGTGCGCCATCTCGGGCCTCAGGCTGGCGGATAGGGAGCCAGCCGGGCGAGCTCCGGCACTAAACTCGCCACGTGATCGACCTCAAGGCCGCCCGGCAGGAACCGGACCGCTTCCGCGCCGCGCTCGCCCGCCGTGGCGCCGCGGCGGACTTCGACGCGCTGCTCACCGCGGATAGCCGCTGGCGTGAACTCACCGACCATACTGAACGGCTCCGCGCGCTGCAGAAACGGTCTTCAAAGGGTGCCCCGAGCGCGGACGAGCTTGGCGAGCTCCGCAAGCTCAAAGAGGAACTCGCCGCCGCAGAATCCGAGCTTGGCAGCGCGAGACATGACCGGCAGGTGCTGCTCGACCGGATCCCGAACCTGCCCGACCCCACGGCGGCCGACGGCATGGCCGAAGAGGACGCCGTTGTGGTCCGCACCTGGGGTGAGCCGCCGAGGTTCGGCTTCACCCCGCGCGACCACCTGGCGCTCGGCACGCCGTCTGGCTGGGTGGATATGGCGCGCGGTGCCCGGCTGTCCGGATCTCGCTTCGCCTACCGATTCGGCACGGTGGCACTGACCGAACTCGCGCTCTACCGTTACGTGCTTGACTACCTGGCCGGGCGTGGCTTCCTGCCGGTCCTGCCGCCTGTGCTCGCCGGCGAGCAGGCCATGTACGGGACGGGTTTCCTGCCCACCGACGAGGTGAACCTCTACCACCTGGAGCGCGACGACCTGTACCTGACCGGGACCTCCGAGGTGGCAATGGCCGGCATCCACATGGACGAGCGGCTGGAGGAGGATGCCCTGCCCGCGCGCTACGTGGCGATGTCCACCTGTTTCAGGCGCGAGGCGGGCGCCGCGGGCAAGGACACTCGCGGGATGTTCCGGGTGCATCAGTTCGACAAGGTGGAGATGTATGTCTACTGCGCACCTGAGGAGTCCGCGGCGGTCCACGAGCAGTTGCTCGGCTACGAGGAAGGGATCATCCAGAGCCTCGGGCTGCCGTACCGCGTGATGAACATCTCGGTTGGTGACCTGGGAGCGCCGGCCGCCAAGAAGTACGACATCGAGGGCTGGTTTCCCGCCCAGGAGCGTTACCGCGAGCTGACGTCGTGCTCCAACACGACCGACTACCAGGCCCGCAGGCTTGGCATCCGGTTCCGCCGCAGCGGCAAGACCGACTTCGTGCATACGCTGAACGGCACCGGGGTAACGGCACGCACCCTACTGTCGATCATGGAGAACTTTCAGGACGAGGGCGGCAAGGTGGCGGTGCCCGAGGTGCTTTGGCCCTACGGCGCGCCGACAACGCTCGGCCACCAGTAGTGACAGTGGCGACCGGTGGCAGCAGCGGCCGCAGGCGCGCTCTAGCCAGGCGGAAAGCCGTCGCGGAGGCTGGCGAGGCGGGCGGCTGCCTCGGTGAGCACGTCGTCGCGTTTGCAGAAGGCGAACCTGACCTGGCTGCGGCCTGCCTGCGGGTCGTCGTAGAAGACGGCGTTCGGGATGGCGACAACGCCGCAGCGTCCGGGCATTGCGCGGCAGAATTCCACCCCGTCCTTCTCCCCGAGCGGCCTGGCATCCGTGGTGATGAAGTACGTGCCTGCCGGTTCGTACACATCGAAGCCGGCCGTGCGCAGGCCCGCGCAGAGCAGGTCGCGCTTGCGCCGCAGCCCGTCGCGCAGCCCGCGGTAGTAATCGTCGGGCAGGCGAAGCGCCTCGGTGATCGCGTACTGGAACGGGCCGCCGCTGACGTAGGTGAGGAACTGCTTGGCTGTGCGGACCGCGGAGACGAGTTCAGGCACGGCCATCACCCAGCCGATCTTCCAGCCAGTGAATGAGAAGGTCTTGCCGCCCGAACTGATCGAAACTGTGCGATCGCGCATTCCCGGCATGCTGACGATGGGCACGTGCTCGCCGTCGAACGCGACATGCTCGTAGACCTCGTCAGCCACCACGAGCAGATCATGCTCGCACGCGAGGGCGGCGATGGTGGCGAGCTCCGCGCGATCAAGGACGCAGCCGGTCGGGTTGTGCGGCGAGTTGAGCAGGATGAGCCTGGTGCGCGAGGTGATGGCCGCGCGCAGCGCGTCGAGATCGGGCCTGAACGCAGGTGGGCGCAGCGTAACTGGCACCCGGACGCCCCCTGCCATTGAGATACAGGCAGCGTAGGAGTCGTAGTAGGGCTCGAATGCGACGACCTCGTCGCCTGGCTCGACTAGGGCGAGCAGCGCGGCCGCGATCGCCTCGGTCGCCCCCGCCGTCACGAGAACCTCGTTGTCCGGGTCGAACTCGAGCCCATAGAACCGCCGCTGGTGATCAGCGATGGCCGATCGCAGTTCTGGGATGCCCGGCCCGGGTGGATACTGGTTGCCCCGGCCTGCCATGATCGCGTCGGCCGCCGCCTTGGCGATCTCGGCCGGCCCGTCGGTGTCGGGGAAGCCCTGCCCGAGATTGATCGATCCGGTCGTCAACGCGAGCGCGGACATCTCCGCGAAGATCGTCGTGCCCATTCCGGCGAGCCTGCTATTCAGCAACGGCCGCCTCATTCTGCGCCACCCATGATCGGTCGAATCCGGTCCTCGTGTCGGCTCTGGAACGTGGGTGCCCAGTATGGCAGCCTGCCCGCTTCGTCACCCCCCGGGTGAGCTGTCGGCGAGCACGCAGACCCTGTTGCGCCCGGCGTTCTTCGCCTCGTAAAGGGCAGCGTCGGCCGCCGCCAGCATGTCATCGAGGTCGCGCCTGGAGCCATCGAGCGTGGCGATGCCGACGGACACGGTCACCTGCAGCGGATTCTGCGCCGGCGCTCGCGCGCTGATCGGGATGATGATCTCAGCGACCTTCTCGCGGAGCCGTTCCGCGATACCCTTGACCTCATCCGCGCTGGTCTGTGGAAGCAGGATGACAAATTCCTCACCGCCGAACCGGCCCACGATGTCGTAATCGCGCAGCAGCGCGGTCATCGCGCGGGCGACCCCCGCGAGCACTTCGTCCCCGGCGAGATGACCGTAGGTGTCGTTGACCAGCTTGAAGTGGTCGATGTCAGCGATCGCCACGGCGAGCGGCGTATGCGTGCGAATCGCCCGGGTGATCTCCACCTGGGCCTCGCGCTGCCAGGTGCCGGCATTCAGCAGGCCCGTCTTGCCGTCGAGGCGGGAGTCATTCACTAGCTGCCGGTGGCGCAGCGACCGTTGCAGCAAGATCACAAGTGGCAGCGCGTAGAGGACAAGGAGGGCGTCGTGGGCCGCGGCGAATGTCACCAGCACGCCCATGCAAAGCTCCGCCAGATCGTTATACACCGCCTCGCGGCCGAAGAGCAGCGGCCGGAGCCTGGTCAAGGGCTCCGCGCCCTTGACCGCCGTCAGCACGAGGAATCTATTGATCACCAGCCTCAGCAGCCCGCAGCAGGCCACAAGCAGCGTCCAAACCACGGCGTGATCATCAGCGCCCGGCGCGATCCCCACGAAATGGGCGCAGGCATGGAAGGCCACGGAGGCGCCCGCGTAGGCCAAGCCAATCGCGGCGGCGGTGAACATCCGCCGGTAGACCAGGGTCTGGCGGGTCCGCCACTGAGTCAGCGCCAGGCGAGGGACGGGCACGATGAGGGCGTAGAGCGGCGGCAGCAGGATCGCGATCGGCAGGTCCCAGACCGCGTAAACATCCTTAGCGAGACCACCGGGCTCACCAGCCTTGCGCGTCAGTTCAACGGTCACCGTGCTGCAGGCCAGCAGGATGCCGAACAGTGCGGCATCACCGACACGGAAGGAGGTGAATGCGGCTGCGGTGCCGATCAACAGCGCGTACACCGTGATCACCGTCACTACGAAGCAGGACAGCCGGCGAGGCAGTTCCCAGACAGCCCAATCGCGGAACGGAGCCTGCACGCGCATTCGGCTCCGGCCGGGGGCTGTCCGCATTGGCGGCCTCCTCGTCAGGCAGTCAGCCTATACAGACCGATTCGTAGCAAGGCGTAAGTGGGCAAATTCACATTGTGACAGCCATGACTGGCCAGGTGCCAAGTCCGTCGAGCGCGGGAGGTTCCTGGCCGGCAGCGTCCGCATCTGGAACGTTCCCGGCATTGGGTATACCCCCTGTGAGCACAATGTGAGCTCGCGTGTTCGGTCCGTCTGTGCCCTGAACGCGGTGCAAAACGGGGAGAGGGAATTGCCATGCGCAACGACAACTGGGCCTGAATGATCAGCAGGCCTGGATCACCGCCCGCATCCACCAAGATCCACGGGACACGCTAGGGCCTGTCCCGTTCGACGGCGTCGGCTCGCGTTACCTGGCTGACGGGCTCGTCATCCGCCGAGCCTGCCATCGCGCCGCGGCGACGCCCGCTGCCAGGCACGCCGCCGTCAAACACGAGGACAGCACCGACGGCGATGAGCGCCATTCCGGCAAGCACGCCGCAAACGGGCAGTGCGCCCCGGACGAGCGCGAGTTCACGCGACTGGGCCTTGAAGCGGCGCACGGCGGCGGCGACATCGGCGGGGGCCTGCTTGAAGTCAGCGGCGAAGACCAGCCGCGTGTGCCTTCCGTCCCGGGTCTGCAAGTACTGGCGGGTGTTCTCCTCGACCTTGATCGGCGCGCCGGTTACCGGGTCGACCCAGAAGGTCTCGGTCGTCGCCGCCAAGCGGCGGACCGTGATCTGCGCCGGGCGCGACGGCAGCCTCATGATCGACCGTGGCACCCGCCGGCTGCCGATCTGGGATGTGGGCAGCACCTGAAGGTAGCGGTAGACCGGCATTCCGTCGATGGATTCCTGGCCCCCGTAGGTCGCGGGCACCGGCCGCCGCACTTCTGAATCGAACAGCTCGTAAGTGGTCTTGCGCGCGAAGAAGGGGAATTTGAAACCAAGACCGGACGCATCCAGGTGGGTATCGCGGCCCACGTAGGCGCCACAGCAGTTCACCAGCAGGCCCGTGTGCCGGTTAAGCGCCATCCTTGTCTGCACATACTCGATCGGGGTTCCGTCTGTCGCCTGCACGGCGAGGAACGTCTCGTACACAGCGGTATCGCCCTTGGCAGCACGCACGTCGCCGCGAAGCGTGCTCGTCGCGCTGACGTCCAGCCCGGTCCTGGTGCGCAGCACCGCCGGGTCGAAATACGTCGCGCCTGTCGCATGCAACTGGGTGACGGCGTATGTGTCCAGCGGAAGCACCGCGACGTGGTAATACACGTAAGTGCGCAGCATGATCCCGGTACCGAGCACGAAGGCGCCGGTCCAGGCGAGCACGAACCCCGCCCGCCGCCGTAAGGACCCGTGACGGATACGTTCAGCCATTGAATCCTCTCTCGATGTAACCGGATAACATAGAGGCAGCATGGGATCCGGCACAAGACGCTGGACTGGCTTCGTTGCGAGGAACACAGGCCGCCGTGCAACTTTTGTGACCGGCTGGCGGATTTCTTGTTCTTTTCCAGGCGGCCGGCCCGGCTGCTATCCGGCGAGCGCCACGCCGCGGCAGCCGTTATGGAGAACCCAACACGTCACCCTCAGCTTGGCTGGGCATTGCGGCCTGCCGGCCGTGGCGTGAGGATCGTGCCATGACCTCGGATGACCGGACAGACACCGCGGAGGTGCCGGACTGGGCCAAGGGCGTGCGTGTCGTCACCGCGCTCACCGGCGCAGGCATCTCCACCGACTCTGGCATTCCCGACTTCCGCGGCCGGAAGTCGCCTAAGTACTCCGGCCTCCCGACACCCAGCTTTCGTGAATATGTCAGCGACCCCCACGTTCGGCGGCAGTCCTGGCAGCTCAGGCGGTCCCACCCAGCCTGGCGCGCCGAGCCTAACCCGGCACATCATGCGCTTGCCGAGCTTGCCCGGTCTGGGATCGACACCTGGGTGATCAGCCAGAACATCGACGGGTTGCATGCGAAGAGCGGTACGCCGCCGGACCACCTGCTCGAACTGCATGGCAACATGTTCGGGGCCATGTGCGTGAGCTGCGGGGACCGGACGGCCATGGCGGCCGCGCTGGCGCGGGTCGAGGCAGGCGAGGAGGACCCGCCGTGCAGACGATGCGGCGGGATCCTCAAGTCGACCACCGTCATGTTCGGCGAGAATCTCCGCCCTGAGACCTTCCAACGTGCCGTTCAGGTCGCCGGTGATTGCGATCTCTTCCTCGCGGTGGGCAGCACTCTCGTGGTCGAACCTGCGGCGTCCCTGTGCGGCATCGCCGCCCACGTAGGGGCCGCCCTCGTCATCGTCAACCGTGACCCGACGCCTTACGATCACCTGGCTACGGCAGTGATCCGCGAGCCGATTGGTGCGGCAATCCCCCGGATCACCGCGCAGATCATCGGGGCTAGGGCGTGAGGACCGCGGCGCCGTTCACCCGGTCGCCGGCGAGATCGGCGAGCGCGCGGTCGGCCTCAGCGAAGGCATACGGCGTCGCCGAGACCTTGATCCGCAACCGCTCGGCCAGCCGCAGGAACTCCTCCGCATCGCCACGGGTGTTAGACGTGACGCTGCGCAACTGGCGTTCCTGGAACAGGTGGGTGTCATAGTTCAGGGAGGGGATGTCGGTCAGGTAGATCCCTGCCGTCGCCAGCGTCCCGCCGCGGTCGAGTGCGGCGAGCACGACAGGCACGAGGTCACCGACCGGCGCGAACAGGATTGCCGAGTCAAGCGGCTCAGGCGGCGGATCGTACGAGTCCTGCGCCGATGCCGCGCCTAGCCGAAGAGCCAGGTCACGGGCGGGCTCGGCGCGGGTGAACACATGGACCGCAGCGCCCTGCGCGATGGCGATCTGCGCCGCCAGATGCGCGGAGCCGCCGAAACCGTAGACACCAAGCCGGCCAGCGGGTGGCAGTTCGGCGCGGCGCAGGGCGCGGTAGCCGATGATCCCCGCGCACAGCAACGGCGCGAGCTCGACGTCGCTGAACCCACCAGGAAGCGGATGCACGAACGCGTCCGCCACCACCACGTACTCCGCGTAGCCGCCATCGATGTCCCAGCCGGTATAGACCGATCCCGGGCACAGGTTCTCGCGGCCCCTGCGGCAGTACGTGCACGACCCATCGGTCCCTGCCAGCCACGCGCCGCCCACCCGGTCGCCCACGCCAAACCTCGTGACAGCCGGCCCTGCCGCGACCACCTCACCGACAATCTCGTGACCAGGAGTGACATCGGTGCCGTGCGGCGGCAGATCGCCCTCGGCCAGGTGCAGGTCGGTCCGGCAGACGCCACACGCGAGGACCTTCAGCAGCAACTGCCCAGGACCGGGCTCGGGCACCGGCCTGTCGATCAGCCGCAGCGGCCCGGCCGTGATCGGCCCGGGCTGGTGGACCACCCATGCGCGCACATTCCCAACGTTACGCCTGGGGACACCGCTGATCCCGCCGGCCCTGGATCCCCCGCACGCTCGTCGGCGGGCGCACCCGGCAGCCGGCTATGGCAATGCCGGCCCGGGGAGGCGAATCCTTGGAGCCCCCGCCAGACATAACGGCCGCAAGGCCGGCCCGCGCAGCCGTTATGCAAGCACCGACCGCGGCGGGCGATCCCCCGGAACCCCCGCCAGACAATGCCGCCCGCCGGTCCGGGCGCGCGGCAAGCAGGCCGGTATGAGGCGAGTACGGCGCGCGCACGGCGGTTCCGCGTATCCTCGTACCCGAGCGGACAGCGGTACCGGCGCGGACAGCGGTACAGCGGTACCAGCGCGGACAGCGGTACCAGCGCAGACAGCGGTACCAGCGCAGACAGCGGTACCAGCGCAGACAGCGGTACCAGCGCAGACAGCGGTACCAGCGCAGACAGCGGTACCAGCGCAGACAGCGGTACCAGCGCAGACAGCGGTACCAGCGCAGACAGCGGTACCAGCGCAGACAGCGGTACCAGCGCAGACAGCGGTACCAGCGCAGACAGCGGTACCAGCGCAGACAGCGGTACCAGCGCAGACAGCGGTACCAGCGCAGACAGCGGTACCAGCGCAGACAGCGGTACCAGCGCGGACAGCGGTACCAGCGCGGACGGCCGTACCGGCGGTGGCTGTGCGGCGGCGCGGGAGGGGGGCGCTGAAGCTGGATGACGCCGAGGCACGGCGGCGGCTTGGCACCGTACCCGTCGCGCGGCTCGCGACGGTCACCGCGGCGGGCCGGCCGCACATCGTGCCCTTCACCTTCGCCATCGACGGCAACCGTATCGTCAGCGCGGTGGACGCCAAGCCGAAGACGACCAACCAGCTACAGCGGCTGCGTAATATCTCGGCGAGCCCCTGGGTGGCTGTGCTCGCTGATCAGTATGCGGCGGACTGGGCGCAGCTGTGGTGGGTGCGCGCCGATGGCCGGGCGGTGATCCTCGACGAGCCCGCCAAAATGGCCGGGCCGCTGCGGTCGCTGGTCCGCCGCTATCCCCAGTACCGCGGCAATCCGCCCGCAGGTCCGGTTATCTCGATCGAAGTCGATCGGTGGACCGGCTGGGCCGCCACGCCAGGCAGCTGAACCGTTGCCATGATCGTGGTACCTGGCCCGCGAATATGACGGGCCAGGTACCACGATCATGGAGCTGCTCGGCTGGAAGCCGCCACCGCAGGCGATCAGAGGCTCGCGACCGCCGGAATCACCTCGCTGCCGATGGTTTCGAGCGGTGTCACGCGCCAGACGTCGGCGACCGCGCCGATCGCGGCATCGAATCCTAGCTGCGCGAGCCCGCCAAGCTGGTCGACGATCTCGCCGGCCTTCTCGCCCTTCTCACCCACGTCGAAGATGAAGTAGCAGGTCTTCTCGATCTCGTCGTAGTCGCGGCCCTCGGCGTCGCAGTGCGCGCGCAGCACGTCGAGCTTGTGCGCCAGGTCGGGACCGGGGAACAGGTTGCACGCCTGGCCGTAGCGAGCGACGAACCTGAGCGTTTTCCGCTCCCCCGATCCCCCGATCATGATCGGCGGATGCGGTCTGGAAAGCGCCTGGGGCGAGTTGAGCGGCCGTTCGAGCTGGTAATGCTCGCCCCGGTAAGGTGCCTCGTCTCCGCGCCACATCTGCAGGCAGATCTGCAGCGTTTCCTCGAGACGTTCGAACCGCTCGGCGACCGGGGGGAACGGGATGCCGAGCCCGCGCGACTCGTCCTCGTTCCATGCGGCACCGACACCCAGCCACGCCCGGCCGCCTGAAAGCACGTCGAGGGTGGTCACGATCTTCGCGAGGATTCCTGGATGCCTGTACACGACGCCGGTTACGAGTGTGACCAGCTTGGCCCGTGACGTGCACGCGGCCAGATACCCGAGCGTCGTATAGGCCTCGAGCATCTCGTGCTCGGCCGGTCCGATGCCACGGATCTGGAAGAAATGATCCATCACGCTGATGAACTCGAAACCCGCGTCGTCCGCGGTGCGCGCGACAGCCGCCAAGTCCTTACCGAGACTCGCCGGGCCTCCCGGCGAGGTGAAGTCAGGAATCTGCAGTCCGATCTTCACACGAACACCTCCGTCACCGAGACTCTCGCACAACCGACCGGATCTCGTCTCCACGCCGCTACCCACGGCGGGCCTGAGATCCGGCCCTTGGCCCTGTATTCATCCGGCCGCCGCACACGGCCGGCCGCGATGATTACCCGGCCGCGGTAATCATCCGGCCGCTGCCTCGATAAGGTCCGCATCCTTCCGCACGCCGTCGCGCCGCTGGATCAGGGCTGCATCGCGGGCGACGAGGCTGCCGCGCAGCGCAGTGTCGCCGAGCAGCCGGTCAAGCGCCGCGCGCGGCTGGGCGTCGGAGAAACTGGTAGGTGTCGAGGCGGACGCCAAGGCCAAGCTCGTCCATTCGCTGCGCGTTGTCGTACTGGTCCCAGAACAGCCGCAGGACGATCATGGGCTTGCCGAAATGCAGGCATTCCGTGGTGGTGTTGTTCCCGGGTCAAGCCTGCCGTACATGAGGCGGATGAAGGCCTCGCACGGCAGCCGCAGCTCACCGTACGCAGACTGGCCAGGGGCTGCGGCCTGGCCAGCGTCCGCGGGCTGGTTTGCGTCCTCGGCCAGCCCGACGGCCTCGCCAACTGAAAGCGACAGGTCGCGTTGCGGATGCGCACCGCGACAGCCGTTAAGAAGGAGGGTCGATCGCAGCCGCCGCGCGTGTATATGCCTCAAGTACCACGTCCCAGAAGGCAGGCACGTCGATCTCCACGGCGACAAGCGCATTGCATTCCTGCGGCCGCGCGCGGAAGTCGGTGACCGTCATCCCTGCCGTCCAACGGCCGGCAGTTTCCACTTCAACCTCAGCGGGAACGCATCCGAGCAACTCCCGCGCTGCCACGTGCGCGACAGCGCAGACATCGTGTACGGCCGGGCCATCGAGTTCGGGCGTGGTCGCATATTCGGTGAGACACGGGAGCAGGAGGTCGTCGGCGAGCCGGCCAAGCACGCCGAGCCGCTGCTGTATCGCGGGATTGGCGCGGGCCTGAAGAGTGACGTCCAGGCCGACCATGGTCACTGTCCAGCCGGCCCCGAAAGCGATCGCGGCAGCTTCTGGATCCACCGCGATGTTGAATTCCGCGGCCGGGGTAACGTTTCCGCGGCCAGCCGAGCCGCCCATGATCACGAAGTCTCTGACCTGCGTGACAATGTCCGGCTGGCGGCGCACCGCGAGTGCGACATTGGTCAGCGGCCCAGTGGCCACCAAGGTGATCTCGCCCGGCGCCGCGCCGATGGTCTCGATGAGGAAGTCGACGGCGTGGCCTTCGCGCGGGCCCGTCGCGGGTGGCGGGAGCCGCGCCCCGCCCAGCCCGGACTCGCCGTGCGCAGCGTGGGCGGTCAGCGGCGGCCGGAGCAGCGGGCGCGGGCTGCCCGCCACTACCGGAATCCCGCCCGCGCCGAGGAACTCGCACACCCGCAGCGCGTTCGCGGTCGTCCGCTCCAGGCTGACGTTGCCGCCGACCGTGGTTATGCCACATATCTCGAGGTCAGCGTTGCCCCAGGCAAAAGCGATCGCGAGCGCGTCGTCGATGCCGGGGTCGCAGTCCAAGATGATCTTGTGCGGCACGGCTCCGCCTTTCTTTGCCTGCCCCTCCTATAGTGACCGATCATGGAGGCAGCAAGCAGGCCACGGCGGCTACCCGGGCGGGTGATCGTCGTCGGCTCGATCAACTTCGATCTAGTGCTGCGCCTGCCGCGGCTGCCGAACGCCGGGGAGACAGTCACCGGCGGGTCCCTCGAGCGCCACCACGGCGGCAAGGGCGCGAACCAGGCAGTCGCGGCCGCGCGGGCCGGCGCCGAAGTACATCTGATTGGTGCGGTCGGCGAAGACGACGGGCAGGCCGCGCTCGACGCGCTTGCCGCCGAGCGCGTCAGCATATCCGCCATCGCCAGGCTGCCCGGCCAGCACACCGGGCACGCGGTCGTCATGGTGGAAGCCAGCTCGGGTGAAAATCAGATCGCGGTCGCGCCTGGCGCGAATGCGGCCGTGACGGCCGCGCATGTCAGGCGTTGCATCGACGGGCTCCGGCTCACCGGGCGGGACGTGATCGTGCTGTCATTCGAGTTGATGGACCCGCCGTTGCTCGCAGCCGCGGCCGCGGCCCGCGGGGCGGGAGCCACGCTCGTGGTAAACCCGGCGCCCGCGCGCGAGTGCGACCCGGAGGTGCTGCGCGGCGCGGTGCTGACGCCGAACCGGCACGAAGCCGTGCTGCTCGGCTCTGGACACCACGGCACCGCTGACGTGGCGAAGGCCGCATCGGTGCTGTCTGGACGCGGCGGCGGCCCGGTGATCGCCACGCTCGGCGAGCAAGGCGCGCTGCTCGCCGACGGCACCAGCGTCGAGTACTTCCCAGGGCACCAGGTAACGGCGCGCGACACCACGGGTGCGGGCGACACGCTCACCGGTGTCCTGGCCGCGGGCCTGGCGGAGGGCCGGGACCTGCGTGTTGCCCTGCGCCGCGCGGTAGCGGCAGCGGCGATCGCCGTGACCTGTCCTGGCGCCAGGGAAGGCATGCCGGCCGCCGGTGAGATCGACGCGCTGCTCGCCACAGAGCGCAGCCCAGGGACGACGACCCCAGGGCTAGGCTAGGGCTAGGCTCGGGCTAGGCTAGGGCGTCCCGCAGATCTTTGGCGGCGACGATAGTTCCGACTATCGGCTCCTCGAGAACAAGCAGGGCCTTGCGGGATCGCCGCCTGGACACAGCTCGCGGCCACCGGGATCTACGCCCTAGCGCCGCAGCTAAACGGGACAGGAAGGCGCGGCCCCGCCGGAGCGGGGAGGTGACCTTGGCCGGCGACATCGGGGACATCCGGCACTTACCTGCCGGCGGCCGGTGTGCCGACAGCGATGCCACCAGGAGGGAGGTTCCGCCGTGAAGCTGACATTGAAAGACACGGCCGCGACCATTCCCATCGCGGCCATCATGGTGCCGTATATCGGCTACGTTTCCCGTGGCAGCATGCCGTTCATTCACGACGCCCGCGACATGGCCGCAACGGCGCTCGTCATCGGGGCGGCGGGCTGTTACGCGGGCGACCTTCGCGTTATGCACGCAGATGGACTGTGCTGACTGGCGTGACGGCGGTGCTCGGGGCCGTAACGCTCGGCCTGGGGATCGCGGCGATCCTGACCGGGAGCGGCGGGATCCTCGCGGCATTCATCATCGCAATCGTGGCCATGTGGGCCCTGGCCACGGCCCGGCACCCGGCCCGCACCCTGTCGTCGCGGACCACACCAACGGCAGGGACCACACCAACGGCCAGGCCTGCGCATCACTGAGTGGTGACGTCACAGGCCTGGCCGCCGCGGCCGCTACGGTGCGCCCGACTGCTCCGGCGCAGGTGAAGGCGTGGTAGGCATGGCCGACGGAGTCGTCGGCGACGAACCGGCAGCTGGGCTGCCTGTTGTGGTTGGTGTCAGTGTGCCGGCCGGTACTGCCGACGCCGCCGGCGAGGCCGTACCGGACGCCGCCGGCGTGGCGGCAGTGCCGGCCGGTACTGCCGACGCCGCCGGCGAGGCCGTACCGGACGCCGCAGGCGTGGCGGCCGGTGACGCGGTTCCGCCGAACGTCGCATCGGTGGCGACGCCATTCGCGTCCATAGTCAGGTTGATCGGGTTCGTCACGCCGAGATTGGCGCAACCGAGGTTGGTGAAGGAGCCGCTCAGCCTGGCAGCGAGGAACGTGAATAGGTTGCTGCCCACTGCCGGATCGGGGGCCGGTCCGGCGGCGAACGCCGTCTGATCCCGCTGCAAGCTGGCGATCTGGTTCGTCATCAAGTCTTTGCAGTAGGTCGTCGCGTTCCGCGTCGTGCTCGTACCCGCGGGGAGTGGTGGCTGGTCGAAACCGGCACGGTACAGGTTGGTCTTCGCGATGCTGAAAGCGCCATTGACCTCGGTCATCGGGTCGTTCACCGGCACCAAAGCGATAGGCGCCTTCTGGTCGGCGGCCGCCTGGAGTTCGTCGAGCGCCTGCGAGGTGCCGGGCGTGCCCGGGTTCGACAGGTCAGGCGCGGTGAACGGGGTGCAGCCGAGCGCCGGGTCCATGAAGAAGTCGAGCAGGGCGTTGTCGCTCCCGTTCGCCTGGGGCGTCGCGTTTCCCTTGAGTGCCGACTCGTTGGCGGCGCTGTCCTGGGCGGTTAGACCGGCGGCCGTCAGCAGGTACTTGGTCGTCACGTTGTCGCTCTGGTCCTGGTCGATCATGGTGAAGCTGCGCGTCGTCGGGCAGGCCTGCCCGTCGCGGGGGGAGGTGCCGGCTGGCGGGATCGTCAGCGTGCCTGCCGCGATCGCCGCATTCGCTGCCCTGAAGAACGCGGTGGCGTTGCAGTATGAGACCTGGCCGAAGATCGAGCCGTTCAGGCCGTTGACGCAGGCGCCTTGGCTCAGCGAGTTGGCCGCGCCAGCGCCGCGGCCCGCACCAGCAGCGCCGCCGGCACCAGCACCGCCGCCAGCACCACCGCCACCGCCACCGCCAGCGCCAGCGCCGCCACGGCCGTGGCGACGGCCACCAGGATGGCGCGCACCAGTATTGACCTTGGTGGCGACGGTCGGCTGCACGGCAGTGGGCGCCTGCCCATTCGCAACGCCCGCCGGGCTGGCACTGGCCGCCGGGCTGGCACTGGCCGCCGGGCTGGCACTGGCCGCCGGGCTGGCACTGGCCGCCGGGCTGGCACTGGCCGCCGGGCTGGCACTGGCCGCCGGGCCGGGGGTCGCCTGCCCGCCCGCCGCGGCCTGCCCGGCCGGAACGAGGGTCAGGTTGTCGCCGTTGAAGCCGAAGTCAATGGTGACCACGGCACCCGCTGGCAGCGCGGGCACGACCGGCGCGACGGCGGGCTGAGTCCCCTGGGTGGTGACAAGCGGTTCGTACACCGACAGCTTCCCGGTCGCCGGATCGATGATCGTGGCCTGCACGAACGCCTGGGTGCCGACGTTAGCCATGCTGCAGCCGGCTCCGCTCAGCTGATACGGGGTCGCCAGCCCCTGCGCGGTCAGCGGATTCGCGGGCACGGCGATGCTGCAGTCAGTACCCGCGGCCGCAGGGGGCGCGGTCGGCATGGGCAAAGGCACAGGACGATGATGACGGAACGCGCTGGCGGCCGCCGTCAGGTTCTGCTTTCCCGTGCCGGTGCTGCCTGCCGCCACCAGCGCCACCGCGCCGACAGCGAGCAAAATGGGGATAACTATCGCGAAGGTCATACGTGTCTTACGGGCGGCGCCCAGGCGCTGGCCGTCACCGGACCACTGTCTAACACCGTGGTGACCGGCGGACCAATGCTTCCTCGACATTCAACCCACCTTTCTGTTCGCAGCTTCCTGTTGGTCACGGCCGCTCCCGGCTGATCACGGTAGACCTCTCCGTGAGGCAAACGTTGCAAGAATGAGATATTCACCGGTTTGTCCGACTCTGGGCGCGGCAGGCCGCGATAGACGGCGCGATGGTAGGTTTCGAGCCAGCACCCGACCAGGAAGGCCCGGCGTTGAGCCTGTACGACATCCCACTGCGCGCCTTGTCCGGTGAGCCCACGTCTCTCGCCGACTACGACAAGCGGGTCCTGCTCGTGGTGAACGTGGCCTCGAGGTGCGGCCTGACGCCGCAGTACACGGGGCTGGAGCGGTTACAGGAGCGGTACCGCGATCGCGGCTTCAGCGTGCTCGGCTTCCCGTGCAACCAGTTCATGGGCCAGGAGCCCGGCACGGCAGAGGAGATACAGGAATTCTGCTCCACGACCTACGGCGTGACGTTCCCGCTCCTCGAGAAGATCGACGTCAACGGCGAGGCCAGGCATCCCCTCTACGCAGCGCTTACCGCCACGCCAGATGCCCGCGGCGAAGCCGGTGACATCCAGTGGAACTTCGAGAAGTTCCTGATCTCGCCGGCAGGTGCGGTGATCGCCAGATTCCGGCCGGGCACGGACCCGGAGTCGCCCGAGGTCGTGTCCGCGATCGAGACCGCCCTGCCGCGTTGACCCCCGCCGCGCCTACGCCCATGGCGGCCCGCGCGGCGATCAGCATGGGCACAGAGCCGGAGAATGCGGCCCACGCGGAAGCGCATGCGAAGGCGCTGAGGCCGGCCACGAATGTGCGCTTCCTGCCGACCCGGTCCGCCAGGCTTCCGGAGACGAGCAGCAGCCCAGCGAACACCAGCGGGTAGGAGTCGACGATCCACTGCAGCTGGCTGGAGGTGGCGTTCAGATCCCGCACCAGGGTCGGCAGCGCGACATTGAGTACGGTGTTGTCGAGGTTGACGATCAGCAGCGTTACGCACAGGACCGCAAGTGCCAGCCACCGGCGGCGCGACTGCCCGCTCTCGCCCGCCCAGGGCGCAGGGGCCTCACGTGTGCCAATTGCCATTCCTCAAGCGGATTCGCGCGGTTAGCCGACGGCCAGGGCTGAACGTCCCGCGCGCACGCGCCGGAGGCAACCTGCGGCCGCAGCAGCCTGGCCACGCGCGCCACGCGCGCCGCCCCGGCCACGCTGACGCAGCGGCTGGGCGGCGCTGCGAGTTCGGCTGGGCGGGGCTGATGATGCCGTCAACGTTGGCGATCATCACAGACATGTTCAGGGATCACCATGAACGCCAGCGCGCGATCAGCATATGGTCCGGCACGAGCGGGCTCGGGATTGCGCTCGGCCCCATCGTCGGCGGTCTGCTGCTCGCGCGCTTCTGGCGGGGATCGGTATTCCTGATCAACGTGCCCATCGCCGTGGTAGGCCTGCTCTGCGCACTTCCGCTGGTTCCAGACTCGCGGAACGCCGCCGCGCTGCGGCCCGACCTGGCCGGGGGGCTGCTTTCCATCGCAGGCCTTGGCCTGGTGTTGTGGTCGATCATCGAGGCGCCGGTGCACGACTGGTCATCGGTCCAGGTGGTCGGCACCGGCATCGCCGGGGTGGTGCTCCTCGGCGCGTTCGCGGCGTGGGAGCGGGTGACTTCGCACCCGATGCTCAACCTGCGCTTATTCCGCCGCAGGAGATTCTCCGCGGCGATCACGTCGATGGGCCTGGTCATGTTCGGCCTGCTCGGCTCGCTGTTCATGCTTACCCAGTTCCTGCAGTTCGACCCCGGCTATACGGCCCTGCAGGCGGGGATCCGCGCGCTGCCCGCGGCAGGAATGATCGCCGTGATCGCCCGTTCTCAATTGTCTTCGTGCGCGCGGCCCTCGGAGTTGCCGTCATCGGCAGCCTGCTTGCCAGCCGCTACCAGGACACGATGACGGCAGGACTGGCCGCCTACCACGTGCCCCATGCGTTGGAGGGCACAGTCCTCGGTTCTATCGGCGGCGCCCTGGGCGTGGCGGCTCATCTTGGCGGCGCTGCTGGAGCGCTGCTCGGCCACGTGGCTCGTTCGGCCTTTATCAGCGTCATGGATCTTGGGCTCCGCACCGGCGCCGCGGCCGAACTTGCGGGCTGCGTGCTCGCCCTGGTGGCCCTGCCTGCCCGGCCACCCACTGACCGCGATCCGGTGACGCCTGCGACCGAGGATCCCACCGCGCCGGGCACGCCGGAGTCTGATGATCCCGCCGCACCGGCGCCCCGCCCCGCCGGCACATGACGATCACGCCGCACCGGCGCCCCGCCCGGCCGGCACATGACGATCCCGCCGCACCGGCGCGACAGCCTGAACCGCGGCGCGCCTCCGCCTTAAAAGCGCGCGCGCTGGGGCATTTCACCCCTCTTAGGTGATGACATGCCAGCTGGCCAGCGCGACCTGCAGGTGCTGCGCGAGGACAGCCGCTGACGCGGCCACAAGTGTGACGGCTGCCACGGTTTAGCCGCCAGCGTTACTTCTTCGCGCCGGTCTGCGCATCCGGGAGCATTCGCTCGATCTCGCCCGCCGCGCAGGCCAGGCGTTCGTGCATCGCACCATAGGTGAAGGTATCTTCTCCGGCCACGCGCGCCTGGTCCACGAGGCCTAGCAGCACCATCCTTGCCACGACGCTGTCATGGTGGTCGCCGAGCAGGCCCTGCAGCCGCTTGGTGCGCTTGGCCTGACGCCTGGCCTTGCTGCCGAGCGCGGGCATCGCCGCTTCCGCGGCGTACCGGGCACGCTTGGCGGCCTTACGTGCCTCGTGGATCGCCGCATCCTTGTCCTGCGCGGCTGGCACAACCGCAAGAGCACGCCGCAGCCGCCGTTCAGCCCGGCGAACCGGCTTGCCGAGCGCCTTGCCTGCCTTGCCTGCTGCCAGCGGCGTCAGCGGCGGATCGGCGACGAGCACGTCCAGATCATTGAGCAGCGTGAGATACCGCTTTCCATCAAGCGCGCGCGTCGCCGCCACGCGCGCCTGCTTTTGCACCGAGGCGAAGTGCTCAGTGATCCGCGTCTGGACCGGCCCTGTTATCAGTTCCGCCGGGATGGCGGCAAGGTCGCCGGTGAACCTGTCCAGCAGCACCTCTGCGTCGCGGGCCTCGCCGAGGACGCTGGCCAGCCACTTCAGCTCGTCACAGAGCGGCCGGGTCCGCGCCTTGTCGACGATCTCACCGAACGCCTGCAGGGCGCTCCTCGCGCGGCGGGTTGCCACCCGCATTTGATGGACGGCATCAGGCTCGTCCCGGCGTACGAGCGGGTCGTTATGCGTGATGGCACTCACCTGCTGCCGCACATATGCGAGCACCACGTCGCCCGCCGGGGAGCGTGGCGTCAGCCGCGCCGGTCCAGCAGCGGCAATCACACTTGCCGCGCCGCCCGCCGAACGGTGAGCGGCGCGCAACCGGTCTCCGAGCGCGCGCTCCAATTTGGTCCCGGTGGGCGCAGGCCGCGCACCCGCCGCCCGCAGCCGCGCGTCTACCGCTTGGAGCAGCGCATGGTCGCCGGCGCGAAGCTCAACCTCGATCTCGTCCCACGATCTGGCGGCCGATCCATCTATCACCTCGGCGGACACATGGTCGGCGGAGATCTCGGCTAGTGCTGTTCCTGCGTCGTCTAGCAGCAGGAACACATCACGGATGGTCCGCATGCGCACGGCAGGCACGAGCGCCGCGTCCCGGGTAAGTGCCCGGACCAGCGCGGTGAGCTCACCGGGTACCGCCTCCGCCAGCCTTCCGTGGCGCCCGTCCGCAGCCTTGCCCGCCGGCCCCGCGACCCGGCGATCGGCTGGCTCGGCGGTGGCCGGCTTGGCGGTCGCCGGCTTGGCGGTAGCCGGCTTGGAGGTGGCCGGCCCGGCGGTAGCAGGCCCGGCGGTGGCCGGCTTGGCGTTAGCCCGCTTGGAGCTGCGCGCGGCGGGCGACTTGCCCGCGCCCTTGCCTCCGGGCGCAGCGAGGGGCAGGCGTATCTCGTCCCTGGTGTCGGCGCCGACAGGCAGCTTCAGGTGCCAGCCCGCGTCATCGCCGCCGGTGCGCTGCCGCAGTGTCACACCGGCTCGGATCAGGCGCAGATCCTCGGTGTCGTAGTAGATGGCGTCGAGGATTTCTTCGTCCTGCTGCGAAACGGCGGCAACTCCTGCCACACCCGTCATGCTCTTCACGGCATCCAAGGCTGCCGCCGCCGCTCGTCCTGCGTCATATTTCCGCTCTATCTCACGGAAGACCGTGGCCACGTCCGTTTCTCCTATTGATCGCATAACCGCGGCCCGACGCCCGGCAGCACAGCCGCACAGCGAAGCCCTCCGTCAAACATTGCCCGGGTAGGCGTTAATCCGATAGTGCACCGCTAATCCGATAGTGCACCGCGGCCGCTCATAGCCGGACCGGGTTTCGCGGATGGGCCGGAACGCACCCGTGCGCTCGGCCTGGACGGCGCAACCGCGTCGATCGGTTTCGTCGCAGGTCAGGTCCTCGGCCGAGGCCGCGTCCAAGTCACCGGGCTGGCGGTCGGTGTTCCTGGTGAATTACCCGTCGGCGTGCTCGCCACCCTGCTCGCGCCGAGGCTGCTCGCCGAATCGCACTTGGCACGGCGGCCGGGCAGCGCTTGCGACGATCGTCGCCTGGCGGGCCGGCCATCCAGCCTGGCACGCCCCTCGCCATGCCATGCTGATACCTTGGCGGCCGTGCGCACACCTGCCACGTCCGGTGATGTTTTCGGTGCCATCGAGGGGTTCCTGACCTGCCCTGTCTGTGCCGGCGCACTCCGAACGACCGGCCGTTCCCTGCGGTGCGAAATGCGCCATTCCTTCGACCGGGCCCGCCAGGGCTACGTGAACCTGATGCCGGGCGATGCCGCCCCTGGTACGGGCGACACGGCGGACATGGTGCACGCACGCGAGGAATTCTTGCGCGCGGGCCACTACGATCCGCTGGCCGCGTCGCTCGCCGCCCGTGCGCAACGGCTATGCGGAGGCGGGCTGGTCGTAGACGCGGGCGCCGGGACCGGGTATTACCTTGGGACCGTGCTCAACGGTCTGCCCGAAGCGGTCGGGCTGGCCGTTGATCTATCCAGATTCGCGCTCAGGCGCGCCGCCAGATCGCATCCGCGCGCGGCCGCGATCGGATGGGACATCTGGCAGCCATTGCCGCTGCGGCAGCACACCGCCGCACTCGTGCTCAACGTGTTCGCGCCGCGCAACGGCGCGCAGTTCAACCGCATCCTGCGCCGCGAGGGCGCGCTGCTCGTGGCGACCGCCACCAGCAGGCACCTGCGCGAGCTTGTTCCAGCACTCGGCCTGCTCAGCGTGGATGCGCAGAAGGATGCCCGGCTGGCTCACGCGCTGTCCGCACAGTTCAGGCTGAGCGAGCGTGAGGAGCACACTTTGCAGCTTCACCTCACCACGGAAGAGGTCGAACTGCTGGCACGGATGGGACCGAGCGGGCACCATCTGAGACCGGATGAGCTCAGCAGGCGCGTCGTGTCGCTGGGCGAACCGGTTCAGGTAACCGCGTCCTACGCGCTGCTGATCTACCGGCCACGGTGACGGGCGGTAGCCGCTCGACGCGGGCTAGCCCCGGGCTGGCCCTGGGCTAGCCCGCGTCGTATTTGAACGAGACCTGCAGCCTGATGCGGTAGCTGAGGACACCGCTCTCGTCGAGCTGGATGTCCTGCTTGACCACCTCACCGACCCGAAGATCGCGGATCCTCGAACTCGCCGTCCGCACCGCCTCTGCTGCGGCTTCCTCCCACGACGTGGTGCTTGTGCCGATAATGTCGATCACTTTGTAAACGCTCACAAGTACCCCCAAGGCATCGCCATGACGCCTGGCGGGCTTCTACCCCATCGTGCACGCGACTATGTTTGCGGCCCGCCAATTACGGCCGGAACGGGCACCTAACTCAGACCGGGCTACCGGCCCAGCCGGCCTGGCCGTCATCTTCCGGTAGCTGGCTATATACGAATGGTGATAGAACAAGGAGGTGCGGCTCACGGCATGCGTGACGACCCAGGGGATGTGCACCATCGTGACCCTGGGCGGTTATATAGACGTGAGCACCCGCAGGCAGTTGCAGGACGTGCTCAACGCGGCGTCCAACGGCGCCGCACACCTGGTCGTGGACATGAGCCGGCTCGGATTCATGGACTCCACCGGCCTGAGTGTGCTCGTCGAGATGTACAAGCGCCTCGCCAAGCGCGGGGCCACGCTCAGGCTCGCCGCGCCGCAACCGATCGTGGCCAAGGTGCTGGCGATCTCCGGCCTTGACCGCGTCCTGACCGTGCACGCGAGCGCGGCACAAGCGGCGGCCCTGGCCGTAGGAGACGGTGAGCCGGCGCCTGCCACGGAGGTGTAGCCCGCAAGGGCCTGCGGACCTACGCCGGGACTGCGCGGGCAGACCTTGATTCCGGCACGACCCTGGCCGCAGCGGCAAGGACCAGCATGATCCCGATCGTGATGTTGATCAGGAAAACCGGCCGCCACTGCAGCCCCTCGAAGCCACCGGCGAGCCCGCGCTGCGGATGACCATGGGCGGGCAGCCGCAGCTTGTCGCCTTCGGCATCCGCGCCGGCCGGATTCACGGCATCTTCGGCGTGCTCAACCCCCGCAAGCTCACTCGCCCGACGCGGAACTGACCTGCAGGACAGCCTTCCCAGGCACGCCGCCGGCTTGCTTGGCGCCGAACGCGTGCCCGCCCGCGGCGAGATCGAACACGCGCCCGGCCACCGGCCGGAGCTCGCCGGCGTCGAACCGCCTGGCGAGCTCCGTGAGCTGCGCGCTATCCGGCTCGACGACGAAGAACACGCCGCGCACCCCCGCCGCGGGAGCTTCGGCGCTCGCGCTTGCGACGTTGGCGTCAAGGGTGAAACTAGCGGCGCGCACCTCGGCAAGAACGTCATCAAGCGCCGGAGCAGGGACGTTCATCTCCTCGACGCGGAGCTCATCAGGCCCGCCGCGCTCGTGGGCAGGGCACGCATGGTCTCCGGCACCGCCATCCCGCGTCTCCTTGCCCGCAACTACGTAACGGTATTGTGCGTGACACGTTAGCGGATGACCGTTACCCGACCGGTAGCGGCGCTTCGCACCGTCTGCCTGACGTCGGCGACCAGCGGCAGAGGCCCCGGATGATCTTCAATATTCCCCGCAGGACTGCACGAACCCGCCGTCACGGGGACGTTCTCGATCACAGCCAAGCGGTCCGGCCGCGCGGCCGAGGCCGGCCGCGCGGCCAGATCCGCTCAGAGCGGGCGGACCTGCTCGGCCTGGGGGCCCTTGGCGCCCTGGCCGGCGGTGAACTCGACCCGCTGATTCTCTTGGAGGCTACGGAATCCTTCAGCCTGGATCGCGGAGTGGTGCACGAAGACGTCGGCAGTGCCGTCGTCGGGCGCGATGAAGCCATAACCCTTGTCGGCGTTGAACCACTTCACGGTGCCCTGAGCCATATCTTCTCCTGTTGGGACCATCTTCGGGGTCCACGGATGTGTGCCCCGGGTTGCTGCGACCGTGGGTCCTTCCGAGGCGGGCTCTGGGTATCAGGAACGCCCGCTGTCAGAACTTCGCAGGCGCTGTCACACGTACACGAACTTCGACTACAACCGAGACCATCTAACACCATCGCGCGCCCGCCTGTTCCAACTCCCCCAGGTTGGTGCACACTTTCGGCCGTGGCCTGGCCGGCATTGCGGTGCCAATGACCACACTGCGGACCACGCGGACGCAGCCTGCGCGTGCCGGGGGCTACCTCGGCCCTGTTCCTCATGGTCGGGAAGGTCACCCCGGACAAAGCCGTCGAGGCCCTCAGCAAGTTCGGCGGCACCGTGCTGAAGACCTCGCTGTCCAAGGACGCGGAGAAGGAACTGCAGGAATCACTGCACGGCAAGTCCGGGCCTGCGGCTGGCTGAGCCGGCACCACTAGGGCGTGTCCCCTGAGCCTGCCGTTGGGGGCCAACGACCTGACGCAGGCTTCGAATCAGCCGCAGCCTGGCTCCGAGCGTCGAAGTGGCTCGCAGGCCATGCGGCGAAGACGTTCCCAGTCGTGTTCGCCGACGGGTTTTGCCCGTCGTCACGACTCAGTGCGCATTACCGGTACGAAGTGCATGGCACCGAAAGCCTGACGTACTTCACCCCGCTCCTTCGGGGATGAACAGCAACCTCGCGGCAAGAGCCTTCAGCGGTTGAGGCTAAACAACAGGAGATATGCGAGGGAAAAGCACCATATAGGTGAACCCTGTGAGCCTCGCTACAAGATCTGCGCTGCGCGCCCGTTCCCGCCGCCGGGAGCCTGATGCGGGACGTGAAACTCGCCGGTCCGCAGAACGTGCTGGACGAACAGCCTGGCCGGCGCGGGCAGCCGGCCCGGACGGGAGACGAGACGCCAGTCCCGCCGCAGCGGCGTCGCCGGCGTGGGAAGTTCCACGAGCGCACCGCGGCCGAGTTCGCGGGCAACCGCATCGCGCGAGATCAGGGTGACGCCAAGGCCAGCGGCGACCGACTCGCAGACAGCGACGTTCGAGCCAACAGTCAGCGTGCTCGGCGCCAGCTCAAGCTCGTCGAGGAAGCTCTCCGTGGTCGCGCGGGTACCAGAGCCGTGCTCGCGCAGCAGCCAGGTCTGGCGCGCAAGCCACGGCAGGAGTTGTCCCGCTTCCCCGGCAGGGTCAGCTGAGACGGAGTAATCGGGCAGGCGGGGGGATCGGGGGCCGTCCGGGTCCGTGGTGTCCGCGGATGGCACTGTGTCCCCGCGGGGCAATACGGGCTGAACGGCTGCCGCGTGGCACACCACGATGAGCGGGTTGGGCCGCAGCGCGTGCGCGACGAGCACCGGGCGTCCTGGGCCCTGCGGCGGCCTGCCGCCGAGCACGAGGTCAACCTCGTGATCGGCGACCAGGCTCCATACCCGATCCCTGTTGCCCACCTCAAGCAGCAGGCCGATCCCTGGCTGGCTGCGCCTGAAGCTGGCAAGCAGCCCTGGCAGCAACTGCTCGCCTGCGGTGGTGACAGCCGCGATGCGCAGCCTGCCACCCTCCGCCTCCCCGACCGCCGCCGTATGCGCCTCGTCGAGCAGGCCGAGCACCCCACGGACGTATCCGACGTAGATCTCGCCCGCGTCGGTGAGCCTCAATCCCCGGCCATCCTTACTTACCAGGGACAGCTTGAGATCCTTCTGCAGAGCCGCGAGGCAGGATGAGACGGCCGCCTGGGTAACGACAAGGCGCTCGGCGGCCGCCCTGACCGAGCCGGTTTCCGCTACCGCGAGGAAGGTACGCAGCTGTGTCAGCGTCATGATCAGAAACCGTACCTTGCCTGGCGCGGCGCATAAGTTTGCTCACTCGAGTAAGTTCGCTCACTCGAGGATAGGCCTGACCCGGCCGGCCCACGTCACGCCCCGCCCCTGTCGTCTTTAGGTTGCCCGAGTTTTAGGTTGCCCGAGCCGCGGGGCGGCCGCGCCCGCGGCGCGGCCGAGGCACGCCGAGGGCACGCCGCGGGCGCGCCGCGGGCGCGCCGAGGGCGCTATGGCCAGAGCAGGTGACGTATCCAGCCGGGATCGGCGCGTTCATAGCGCAGCCGGGTGTGCCTGCGGTGCTCGTCGGCTTGCCAGAACTCGGCGTCAGCGGCGGTGAGGGCGTAAAGGGTCCAGTCGGGTGCCACCAGGCTGGGTTCGGCGGCAATTGCGGCACTGGCCGCTTCGAGCGCCGCGTCGGCCTCCGCTGGGTCGTCGAGGATGTCGGACTGGCGGCCAGTGAGCGACTCTGCGCGGGAAGCGGGCGAGCGGGCAAGGAAGTCGGCAGCGCTGCGTTCGGCGCCAGTGGGTGCGACGGCGCCGCGGATGCGGATCTGGCGGCCCTGTGCCGGCCAGTAGAACGTCAGGGCGGCGTGCGGGTTGGCGTCCAGCTCGCGCCCCTTGCGGCTGGTCGCGCTCGACGCGAAATACCAGCGTCCGGTGGAGTCAACCGCTCTGCAGATCAGCACGCGTGCGGACGGCCGGCCCTGTGCGTCGACCGTCGACAGGTTCATGACATGGGGCTCAGGCACCTCGCTGTCGGCAGCTGAGGCCAGCCACGCCGCGAACAGGGAGACCGGATCAGCTGGGGCGGCCCCGGCGTCAAAGACCGGCAGTTCGCCGGTGAACACGGGCAGCGACCGCAGCAGCGCTCGCATTGAGACCTGATTTGCGGGGTGCTCCTCGGCCATGCGATCGTTCCCTCCAGTCGCCGGGCAGCCGAGACGATGATTGCAGAGGGTCGCGCCTGGGTACCCCGCCCGGAGTCCGGAATCCGCCCTCGGGCGTGACGGCCTGAAGGCCCCCGCGCAGCCGTTAAGCATGCCTCTTAAGGTTTTGCTTAAGAAAAGCTACGGCATTCTCAATAGACAACTTGCCTGTCGCGGGGCCAAGGTGGAAGGGCGGGCGAATTATCTAACAGCCGCGCAGGAGGAAAGATGGCGGGCGACCGGTGGAACGCTGGGGTAATCCCCTACGCAGAGATGGGCTTCTGGAAGCCAGACTACGAGCCGAAGGACACCGACGTGCTCTGCGCGTTCCGTGTGACGCCACAGCCCGGGGTACCTCCTGAGGAGGCGGGCGCCGCGGTGGCCGGCGAGTCCTCGACCGCCACCTGGACCGTCGTATGGACCGACCGGCTCACCGCGTACGACCACTACCAGGCCAAGTGCTACCGGGTCGACAAGGTGCCTGGCCGGGAGAACGAGTACATCGCCTATATCGCTTATGACATCGACCTCTTCGAGGAGGGATCGATCGCGAACCTGACGTCGTCGATCATCGGCAACGTGTTCGGGTTCAAAGCGCTGCGCGCGCTGCGCCTCGAGGACATGCGCATCCCGCTGCACTATGTGAAGACCTTCACCGGCCCGCCGCACGGCATCGTCATGGAGCGCGAGTACCTGGACAAGTACGGCCGGCCGCTGCTCGGCGCCACGACCAAGCCGAAGCTCGGGCTCTCCGCAAAGAACTACGGCCGGGTGGTCTACGAGGCGCTGCGCGGCGGTCTTGACTTCACCAAGGACGACGAGAACATCAACTCCCAGCCCTTCATGCGCTGGCGCGACCGATACCTGTTCGTCATGGAGGCCGTGCAGCGGGCGGTCGAGCAGACTGGCGAGATCAAGGGCCACTACCTCAACGTGACCGGCGCCACGATGGAGGACATGTACGAGCGGGCCGAGTTCGCCAAGGAACTTGGCAGCATCATCGTCATGATCGACCTCACCGTCGGGTATACCGCGATGACGTCGATGTCCAGGTGGGCGCGGGCCAACGGGCTGATCCTGCATCTCCACCGCGCGGGCCACGGCACCTACACGAGGCAGAAGACGCACGGCGTGAGCTTCCGCGTCATCGCCAAATGGTGCCGGCTGCTCGGCGTGGACCATATCCACGCGGGCACCGTGGTCGGCAAGCTGGAAGGAGACCCAGGCACGACCCGTGGCTACTACGACACCCTGCGGATGATGCACGTGCCCGCGAACCCGGCACACGGGATCTTCTTCGATCAGGACTGGGGGTCCATGCCCGGGGTCATGCCGGTTGCCTCCGGCGGGATCCACGCCGGCCAGATGCACCAGCTTCTGCACTACCTGGGCGAGGACGTCGTGCTGCAGTTCGGCGGTGGCACCATCGGTCACCCGATGGGCGTCTCAGCGGGTGCCACGGCGAACCGGGTCGCCGTGGAGGCGATGATCAAGGCACGCAACGAGGGGCGGGACTTCCTCGCGGAGGGCGAGGAGATCCTGCGCGAAGCGGCGAAGCACTGCAAGCCGCTCGAGGCCGCTCTCGACGTATGGGGGGACGTCGCGTTCAACTACGAATCGACGGACACTCCCGACGTAGTTGCCACGCCAGTCAGCTAGCCCATACCTGTCAGCTGGCGCCGCCGGCAAGATACGAGGAGCCCTCATGCGAATCACCCAAGGTACGTTCTCCAACCTGCCCGATCTCACCGACGACGACATCAGCGCCCAGATCCAGTACGCCATCAGCCAGGGCTGGTCCATCGCCGTCGAGTTCACCGACGATCCCCACCCGCGTAACAACCTGTGGGAGATGTGGGGGCTGCCGATGTTCGACATCGCTGACGCCGCGGCCGGGCTGCAGGAGGTCAGGGCCTGCAGGCAGGCGTACCCGGAACATTACATTCGGGTGTCGGCGTACGACGCGACCTATGGGCGGCAGACCACCGCGCTGAGCTTCATCGTGCACCGGCCGCATGAAGAGCCTGGGTTCCGGGTCGACCGCCAGGAGGCGGCCGACCGCCGCATCAGGTACACACTGCACCCCTACGTGGCTGACCGGCCGCACGGGCAGCGCTACGGGCGGCGCGGGGATGACCCGGCGCGCTGACCCTGACGACCCTGGCGACCCTGGCGGGGCTGGCGGGGCTGGCGGGTCTGGCGGGGCGGCTGGGCCTGGCTGGCCGGACGAGCCTGGTGGTGAGGCGGCACCGCGCGGTTTTGCCATGCCAGCGCCCGGTGGCGGGGCCGAGCCGCGGCGCGGCGGGCTCAACGGCGACCCGCAGCCGGCCCCGCGCGCCGCCGGCGAACCCGATCCGACGGCGGAGCTGCTTCCTGACGACGCACTGATCGAGATCGGAGCGGAGCAGCACCAGCTCGCCATCTCCGGGGTGCTCGGCAGGCTGGACCGCGAGCTTGTCGGCCTCGCTCCGGTCAAGACACGGGTGCGCGAGATCTCCGCCCTGCTGCTCATCGACCGGCTGCGCAAACGCTACGGCCTCAGCTCATCTCGGCCGACGCTGCACATGTGCTTCACCGGCAGCCCGGGAACGGGCAAGACGACGGTCGCGATCCGCATGGCCGAGCTGCTCAAGGGCCTCGGCTACCTGCGGAGGGGACATCTGGTCAGCGTGACGCGTGACGACCTGGTCGGCGAGTATGTGGGGCACACCGCGCCAAAGACCAAGGCCGTACTCAAGCGTGCGATGGGCGGCGTGCTGCTCATCGACGAGGCCTACTACCTGTACCGGGCGGAGAACGAGCGGGACTACGGCCAGGAGGCGATCGAGATCCTGCTCCAGGTGATGGAGGCTCAGCGCGACGATCTCGTCGTGATCCTGGCTGGTTACCGCGATCGGATGGACAGCTTCTTCCGGTCGAACCCGGGGATGGCGTCCCGCATAGCCCACCATATTGACTTCCCAGACTTCACCGCCGACGAGCTTATGCAGATCGCCGAGATCATGGTGGCGCAAGAGCGCTACCAGCTATCCCCGGATGCGCGGGAGGCGTTCCGCGAGTACGTCGAACTACGCATGCGCCAGCCGAGGTTCGCCAACGCGCGCAGTGTCCGCAATGCGATCGACCGGATTCGGCTGCGGCAAGCCAACCGCCTGGTATCTGCGGGCGGCAGTATCGGCAAGGACGACCTGATCCAGATCGAGGCCTCAGATATCAGGGCGAGCCGGGTCTTCACGGAGGGTTCGTCGCCGCCCGGCGCATGACCGTTTGACCCGTGACCGTTTGACCCGTGACCGTTTGACCCGTGCCGCGGCGGCGCGTTACGGTACGGCGCGGCGCGTAACAGCGCGGCGCGTAACAGCGCGGCGCGTAACAGCGCGGCGCGTAACAGCGCGGCGCGTAACAGCGCGGCGCGTAACAGCGCGGCGCGTAACAGCGCGGCGCGTAACAGCGCGGCGCGTAACAGCGCGGCGCGTAACAGCGCGGCGCGTAACAGCGCGGCGCGTAACAGCGCGGCGCGTAACAGCGCGGCGCAGCGTCGCCGGGTGGCAGGTTACGCGCAGCGCTGATCTGGCGGCGCGTGACGGGCCGCTGGCACGGGTCATGTCCAGGGCAGCGCCGCCCGCTCGGTCCAGTACTGCCCGGGCGGGGTGGCCATGCTCTCAAGTTCGGCGAGGTCCTGCTCGCCAAGCCGCAACGTGGCGCCCGCGAGGTTCGCGCCCAGCTGGAGGACACTCACAGCACCGACAAGAACCGTGTCCGCCCAGGGTTGGCTGAGCGCGGCGGCGAGCGCGATGGCGTCGGGCCCGGTCCCGTGCCGTGCCGCCATCCGGGCCAGGGCCTGCGGCGGAGTCACTGCAAGCCTGCCGTTGGCCAGCGTCTCCTTGATCAGGACATGCACGCCCTCGTGGTGGGCCTGGCGCAGGGCGGCGGCGGCCGAAGGCTCGAGCAGGTTCCAGGTCGCTTGGACCGCGCTGAAGATCCGCCGCCCGTGCACCTCGAGCTGAAGACCACGCCGTATGGTGGCGGCCTGGTCAACGCCTGACGTGGAGAACCCGATCCGCAGCCCTGCCGCACAGGTCTCTGCGAGCGCTTCCTGCAGGGCCATATCTTCCAGCAATGGGCTGTTACCCGTCAGCGAGTGCACCTGGTACAGGGAAAGCCGGTCGCCGAGCAGGGCGCGGGTCTGGCCAAGCTGGGTCAGGAATTGGCTCAGCGTGTGTTGCTTGATCTCGTGCACAGCCGCGTCGGTGCGCCACTCCCCCACGTACGCGTAGCCCCATTTGCTTGACACGGTGATATCGCGGTGACCGGCCCGGTTCAGCCAGCCGGCCAGGAAGTCCTCGGCGTGGCCATACGAGCGGGCAACGTCGAACCAGCGGATTCCCGCACCATAGGCCTGGTCGAGAACCTGCCAGCTTGCGGCGCGCATCGCCGCGACCGTGCGGCGGGCCGGCAGCGCGGCGTCGCGGCCCAAGTTGATGTATGCGGGTCGGCCAAGCGCTGCCAATCCGAGCCCGAGCCGCCGCGCCGCAATCACATTCGCCACATTCATCACACCTATCCCGTGCGTCACGGGTAAAACTCGACCATTCTCACTACTCTGGCCATATTTGCCACACTCGTAACGCCGACTACGCCGACTGCGCAGACCGTCCTTGGCGCAATTGCCACGCCGGCCGTCCTTGCCACGCCTGTCACGCCGGCCGTCCTTGCCACGCCTGTCACGCCGGCCGTCCTTGCCACGCCTGCCACGCTGGCCGCGCGAGAGTCAGAACCTGCCGCCCCGGATGCGCCGGCTGCGCTGGGTTTGGCCGGGCTCGCCGTACGGGTAGTCGGGCGTGGGAGGCTCGCTCACCTGATCGAGCAGCCGCATCTCCTCCCGGCTCAGCCGGACATCGGCGGCCGCCATGTTCTCTTCGAGCTGGCGCAGGGTCCGCGCGCCGAGAATCACGGCACTGACCGCAGGGCGGCCAAGCAGCCATGCGATCGCCACTTGTGACATCGTCGCGCCACGCTCGTCCGCCACCTTCCGCACCGCGTCAAGCACATGCCACGTCTGCTCCAAATGGCCGCGCTGGTTCCATATCTTCATGCCCAGATCCGCGTTGTCCGCGGCCCTAGTG
This sequence comes from uncultured Actinomycetota bacterium, assembly GCA_963826515.1. Lineage (GTDB taxonomy): Bacteria > Actinomycetota > Actinomycetes > Streptosporangiales > Streptosporangiaceae > DATFVJ01. The sequence goes on along the minus strand of CAWGXI010000012.1, from coordinate 85,534 downwards.
CCTGCCGACGGCGGCTGGTCACGCTGGTACTTACCAGTGAGCCAGCCGCTCGCCAACGGCGACCACGACAGCAGCCCGAGGCCCGCTGACTGGCAGGCAGGGACGATCTCCCATTCGATCGCGCGCGCAAGCAGGTTGTACTGCGGCTGAAGGGTGATGGGCCGGGACAGGTCGTGCGCGTCGGCCAGGTCGACGACTTTCTGCAACTGCCAGCCGGTGAAGTTCGACAGGCCAACGTAATGAATCTTGCCTGCGCTTACCGCGTCGTCGAGGAAGCGCAGGGTCTCCGCGAGCGGAGTTAGCGGGTCCCATGCGTGCACCTGGTAAAGGTCGATCGCCTCCACCTCAAGGCGGCGTAGCGACGCATCGAGCGCCGAGGCGAGGTGCCGGCGGGACAGGCCGTGCCCGTTCGGGCTCTCGTCGGTAGGGAATCGGGCCTTTGTCGCGAGCACAACCGTCTCACGCACCCGAGGCCTGCTGGCCAGCCAACGGCCGATGATCTCCTCCGACCGGGTGTCGGCATACACGTCGGCGGTGTCGACGAGCGTGCCGCCCGCCTCGACAAAGCGGTCAAGCTGAGCGTAAGAGTCGGCCTCGCTGGTCTCGTTGCCGAACGTCAGGGCTCCGAGCGCAAGTGCAGACACCGCGCAGCCGCTGCCGCCGAGCAGGCGATATTCCATGAGTCCTCCGTCTGGCATGGCAAGATCTCGCCTGTCACCCTATTTCGCCGCGCGACCCGCCGCTCCCGCGGGCGCACGATGGTCAGCGAGACTTGCCGGGTGAGACTTGAGGAACAGAGATGACAGCTCTTGCCGACGATAATGAAGGGGTAGGAGGTGTTCCTATCAGGCGATGGCCCGGGGCCCGGTCCGGCGGGCGGGGCCCAGTCCGGCCGGCGGGCCCAGTCCGGGCCGGCGGGGCCCAGCCCGGTCCGGCGAGCGCGGTGGCCCGGCTATGGCGGGCGCGGCCCGGCCCGGCGGGGTGCGAGGGGCCCGATTCGACGCGGCCCGGCCCGGTCCGGCGGGCGCGGGTGGCACGGCCCCGGGCCATGATCCGTGATCGTGTTAACTTGCCTGCACTATTTGCCGGAAAGTTAACACGATCACGGATCATGAACCGGCTATGGCGATCCTGACCCGTACGGAACTGGGTTACGACGCAACAGGCGGCGCACCCGGGGGCGTCTGGCGGTAGAGCGCCAACGCAACCGTAATGCCCGCACCAGCCGCGAGCATCAGCGTGTTGCGTGACTCGGCAAGCCGGCCGGTCTTGAACGCCGCCTCCAAGGCGGCGATGGGCCCGGCGGTGTAGGCACCGACAAGGCTTTCCGACACGTAGGAGACGCGGTCGCCTGGAAGACCCAGCCTCACCCTCAGTTTGTCGAGGAAGTCCGGCGAGGAAGGGGAGGGGACGAGGAGGTCGATGTCCTCAATACCCATTCCCAGGCGGTGTAGGAAGCGCCCGGTCGCCTCCTCCGCGCAATCGACGCTGCGGGCCAAGTATCCGGGCTTGCGGTCTATCACCAGCTGGCTCTGGCCAGCCGCACGCCCTGGGCCGACCGGCCCGCGTGCCGCCTTCCAGTGATACTGGCCCTCGAGCATGTCCTCGTACTCGGGAAAGGTCTCAGTGTGGAAGTCCGTGAACCCGGCGATGCTGTCATCCGAGCCGAGGAGCATCGCACCGCCGGCCGGCACGAAGGAGACGGCTCCGGCGTCTTTTGGATTCGGATGGACGTCGCTGGTTACGATCAGGCCGTAGCGGATGACGCCTGAACGTAGAAACCCCGCCTGAAGCTGGATGGCGCTGATCACGCCGCAGGTGCCATTCATGAGGTCGAACGAGAAGGTGCCGTGCCCTCCGATCGGCGGCTGACCCAGATTGGCACCAATATCCTCCTGAATGATGGCGGCGAGTGCGGGCTCACCCATGTTATCTTCCCGGTAAATACCGGCATTGATCAGCATGTCGACGTCGCCAGCCGTTTTCCCTGCATGCGCGAGGCAGGCTTTGGCGGATTCGTCGGCGAGGCGCCTGGCGCTAGCCTTGCGCAGTCCGTGGCTGGTCAGCGCGCTGGCGGATTCAATGCGTGCGCCCATAGCGTTCCACCTGGTTGTCGATGGTGAATATGGCGATGCCGATCTCTATGCCGGAGGCGAGCGCAAGGAGCATCACCCGGTCTCCCTTCTGCATTCGCCCCTCCTCCAGATACTTGTGCAGAGCCACGAACAACGTGGTCGACGACGTGTTGCCGTACTCTTCGAGATTGACCACCACGTGTTTCGGCTGGGCGCCGAGGCGCTTGGCGAATTCCTGCACACCCTGCCGGATGGCCCGGGCCGAGGTCTGATGGGGAATCAGATAGTCGATGTCGGCCAGGTCGACGCCGGCTTGCCCGATGACCTCGGAAACCAGCGGTGCCATGTCCTCGATCGCCACCTTCTGCAGCTTCCTGGACCTGGTATACATCTGGGCGCCTGGGCCCACGGTGCTGGGGAAAGCGAGGCACAGGCGGCTGTGCTCGGCGAGCGTGGTAAAGCCGATGACTTCGATGCCAGGTGCACCCTCGGGCGCCCGCTCCACAATAACGGCAGCACCCGCGTCGCCGAGCGTGAGCGAGGCGAGCTGCTTGCTGAAGAGCGAGCGGATCTGCTTGGCCGCGTTCCAGCTCAGGTGGGAGATGTACTCTCCTGAGACCACCATACCGCAGCGGATTTCGCCTCGTGTGATGAGGTCCTGCAGCAGGAACACTCCCGTCAGCATGCCCGCGCACGCGTTCGAGATATCGAAGTTCACTGCCTCCGTGGCGCCGATCGCCTGCTTGATATAGAGGCTCAGCGGTGGCTCGAAGGACTGCGAGGACCCGCTCTTGGACCTGGTGATGCTGGTGCTGATCACCATGTCGATATCTTTCGCCTCATGCTGCGAATGAGACAGGCAGTCGCGGGCAGCCCCGACGCCCAGGGTGAAGGAGTTCTCGCCCGGACCGACGACGTGACGCTCGTGGATGCCGGTAAGCCGCTCCAGCTGGATGTGCGTATTGTGCTTGGTCCGGCTCATCAGCTCTTTGGTCGTCAGCATCCGGGCGGGCAGCTTCACGCCGACACTCTCGATCCTGCACCCCGAGGCGGCACCGGGATCGGGCGACTCAAGTGCCATCCAGTGGTCGCCCTGTCTGCTTGTCGTATCCGCCATCTGTCGTCCTCCTCGCGCACCCGATGCTGCCCTTACATAGGCAGAATCCTCGGTTTTGGCTGGCCAGCAATAGGGGCGAACGTCATGGGCGGCAGGCCATCAGGCCCGAGGGCAGACAACTCAAACCGGGCGCCGGGCGCAAGTCAGACGGCGCTGGACCAACCGCAGGATCATCGAAGGGTCCATCGACTCTATTCACCGCACGCGTGGGCGCGACGATGCTTATGTGAGCGGGACAGATGAACACGAGCTAGAGTCAAGCCTTGATGGCGCTAGGCACACGTTTACTTACGGTCAGTATCAAATAGCCTACGAGGTTCACGGGTCAGGCGACAGAGTGCTCGTCTGGATGCACGGCTTGCTGCTCGATGCCAACCTCAGCCGCCACCTGGCCCGCCGGCTGGCCGCCGAAGGCAACCGGGTCGTGCTGCTCGATCTGCTGGGTCATGGCCACAGCGACAGGCCGCGCCACGCCGGAGCCCTGCGAATGGACCTGTACGCCGAGCAGGTGCTGTGCCTGCTTGACGAGCTCGGCGTGGACGAGGCGGTGCTCGGCGGTGTCTCGCTCGGCACGAATGTGAGCCTGCTGACCGCGGCGGCGGCACCCAAGCGAGTGCGCGGCCTGGTCCTGGAAATGCCGGTGCTTGAGTCGGCTATACCCGCGGCGGTAGGCGTGTTCATGCCGGTCCTGATCGTCGCCCACTACGGCCAAAGGGCCGTGCGACTGCTCTCGCGGATCGCCAGGAAGGTGCCTCCAACCAGGATCGGTGCAATCGACTCGTTCATCAGCGCCGCCGCATCGGATCCGGACGAAACCGCCGCCGTGCTGCATGGCATACTCATCGGACCCATAGCCCCGACGAGCGACCAGCGCCGGTCCATTACCGCCCCTGCGCTCGTATTGGGACACGGGATTGACCTAATCCACTCATTCACCGACGCGGAACGCCTGACGAGGCAACTGCCCCATGCCACGCTTATCCGGACCCGCACCTTCGCCGAGCTGTGGGTGTGGCCAGGCCGGCTTACCGGGGAAATCAGCGCGTTCCTCGACCGCGTCTGGGAGGGCGCGGACAAGGGCGGCTCGAGCGGGCGTGACGACGACAGCGACAACGATCATCAGTCACGGCCTTTGCCGCGGTAGCCCTGGTTCGGCAGCGGTAGCCGTGGTTCAGCAGCGGTAGCCGTGGTTCAGCAGCGGTAGCCCTGGTTCAGCGGCTCGCGGCACGCGCCATCGAGTTGAGCGCTTCGCGCGTGGTGTACTGCGGCGCCCAGCCCAGGTTGCAGCGGGCCCGTGTCGTGTCCATCAACATTGGATGCCGCGCGATGTTGATCCACTCGGCCTCGGGTGGGAGCCACCGCAGTGCGGACACCACCCGGCTGGCGATGCCGACGAACGCGTGCGGGACGGGAACGGCGTAGTCGCCCATCGCGCGCGCGACGTCGGTCATGGTGACCGTGCCGTCCCCCGCGAGGTTGTAGGCACCTGGCGGCCCGGCACCGACCGCGGCAGCGAATACGGCGGCGGCCACGTCCGCCTCGTGGACGAGCTGCATGTGCACGCCAGGGTCGGGCAGGACGGGGTGCAGGCCAGGCACCCACCCGAGCAGCTTGCGGGCAGGCGCGGGCAGCCGCTCCAGCACGGGTTCGAACCGCAGGTTGCTTATCACCAGGGTCGAGTCAGGCCCGACGACAATGCAGGGCCGCAGCACGTACACCTCCATCGCACGGCCGGCCGTCACCTTCGCCAACAGCGCCTCACACTCCGCTTTCTGCGCGGAGTAATAGTGCTCAGGTGATCCGCGAGCCGGGATGTCCTCGGTCAGCGGCACCGGGTTCTCGCCGTAGTAGCCGTAAGCGGCGAGCGAGGAAGTGTAGACAAGCCGCTGTGGGCGGTCCGCTGCCACGGTTGTCTCGAAGACATTGCGCGTGCCCTCCAAGTTGATCTTGCGGCTCTGCTCGCGCCCACCCATGATGGCGAAGGCGAGGTGCACGACCGCGTCAGCGTCGGCCACGAACTTGGCAACGGCATCGCGGTCCACGACGTCGCCCTGGCGGTACTCGGTCTTGCGCAAGCCGAGCGCGGCAGGATCGAACGGCCTGCGCGCCATGCCGAGGATGCGATCTACCCGGTCATCGGCCTCAAGCGCACGGATGACCGATGTGCCGATGGCGCCGGTAGGCCCCGTCACGGCGACGGTGAGACCCGCGTCCCGGCTCTTCCTCGTCCGCTCAGGCCTGCCCCCGGTGCGTGGCGCGGGACCACCCGATGCACGGCCAGCGGGATGTTTGCCCGCTGCCGGTTTGCCCGCAGCCGGCTTGCCAGCTGCCGGTTTGCCTGTTGGCATTTTGCCCGGTGCTCGCTTATCCGGTGCCGACTCGGCTGACTTAGGGCTCATCGGTGCACGCCTCCCTCTGGCCGGCGCCTGTCCCGTGCAGAAGATAGGCGGGTGCTTCGCTGCCTGCCATTTCGGCTCCGCGCCAGCGTGCTGGCCAGGGCGTAGGCATCGCTGCTTATCGTGCGCGCAGGAGCCTGCCAGCGGCAGGGCCGTTGGTCACCCCAAAATGCCCATTGCCCGCTGTCGGGCGTCACGAGGCAGGGCGCATCACCCGGCCGGGGTGGTGCGTCTGCGCACGCACGGCGACAAGCTTGCATGAGCAAGCCGGGGTCAGGACCTTAGGGTGTTTCGTGGATCTTGGTGGATTCGGGTGGTGATCCAGGCGGCGTCCGGCAAGGCGGAGGAGGAGCCGATAGTGGGGCTATCGGCGCCAACGACAGTGCCGTCCGCGACCCCGCTCGTCGTCTCGGCGCTTGATCCGCGCCACCGAAGATCCACGAAAGATGCCCCAGGTCCGCCATCCGCACCCGGGGTGCGGAGGCCCGGCCAGCTGACTCCAAAGAAAGAGGCGCGATATGGCGATAGGACCCGTGCAGCTGCTGGTACTTGGCTTCAACCATCCTCACTTCCACGGCGAGATCATCGCCGAACTCGAACGGCTCCGTGAGAGCGACACTGTCCGTGTGATCGATGCGATGGCCGTCTACAAGGACGCCAACGGCGACCTCGAGGTGGAGCACCTCAGTAACCTGTCGGAGGCGGAGGCGATCGAGCTCGGCAGCAAGATCGGCGCCCTCATCGGGCTCGGCATCGAGGGCGAAGAGGGAGCAGAAGCCGGTGCGATCGCGGGTGCGGAGGAAGCGGCGGAAAGTGGCGTGCATGTCTTCTCCGAGCAGGAAGAATGGGACGTGATCGAGGACATCCCTAACGACTCCGCCGCGGCGCTCATCCTGCTTGAGCATCACTGGGCGGTGCCGCTTCGCGACGCGATCGCGCGGGCAGGTGGCTTCCGCCTCGGCGACGGTTTCATCAGCCCGCTCGACCTCGTCGAGATCGGGCTGATGTCGGCTGAGGAAGCGAAGGAACTACACGAGATGGAAACGGCCGCGGCAGCGGCGTCATGACAACTCGCCGTCACACCAGACTGGAGGCATGACATGATCGGATCACGCAGAGTAGCGCGGCGTACCGGCCGGCGGACAGCCCGGCGCGTATCGCGCCGTCGCATCTAGCGGACAGCCCGGCGGGCATCGCGCCGTCGCATCTAGCGGACAGCCCGGCGGGCATCGCGCCGTCGCATCTAGTGGCCTGTCAGAGGGTCCTTTGAGCGAACGGCATCCAGGTGGGTGCAGCGCAAGGCGGTGCTTGTCCTCGACGAGCGCTTCGCTGGTGCTACGCGCGACGACGACCACGCCGCGACGCTGCCCGCATGGGCGTTGTCGTGGACCAGTGAGCCAAAGAAGACTCCGCACCACTAGACTCGGTTGCCCTGGCGGGCCGGTCGCGCGGGATGAGGCTCCGGTCGCGGTGGATCAGACTGGCGTCGGGGCGGATGAGACCGGGGTGTTGATGCTGCCCGCCGGCGTCTATGCCCGTCTTGCGGGCAGCGCGGGTGTGGGTTCCCGGGCCGACGTCAGGATCAGTGGTCGGCGCGGCCCGAGGCTGGCACCTGATGGGCCATTGTGTGCCAGATCTGGCACACAATGGCCCATCATGCGCCAGAGGCGCAGGTGATCTGGATGCCCCGGAGGGATCACGCCCGCTCGGCGGGCCTCATCCACCGGGGCGGTGCCGGGATGGGCGGATGATCGGGGCACAGTGCGGATGATCGGGGCACCGGGCGGCCGACGGCCGGCTGCCGGTGGCCAGCGGCTGAAGGCGCGTTTGCAACGGCTTTCTCATTGCCCGTTGCGCACCCGGCGCCGTAGAGGCTAAATGATCTTTATGCTAACGCAGCACGTGAACCGGGTCACCGGACGAGCGCGCGTTCCTCCTCGAGTTCGGGCGCAGGGTCAGGTTTGCCTGCGAGCTTGCTCGGCCACCACATCCACCGGCCGACGTCCAGATTGAGCGCGGTCACAAGCACCGACCGCACGACAATGGTGTCGAGCAGCACTCCGAACGCGACCGTGAAGCCCAGCTCGGCCAGGAAGGTCACGGGAAGCGTGCCGAGCACGGCGAACGTGCCCGCGAGCACGAAACCGGCCGACGTGATCACTCCTCCGGTCGCACTCAGCCCTATGAGTGCGCCGCGCTTGGCACCTCGCCTGTTTGCCTCCTCCCGCACCCGGGTCATGAGGAAGATGTTGTAGTCAATGCCGAGCGCGACCAGGAACACGAACACGAACAACGGGAACGCGGTATCCGCCCCGCCGAACTTGAAGAGGTGGTTGAAGACGACCGCGCTGACGCCGAGCGCGGCGGCGAACGACAGCACCACCGTGGCGGTCAGGATCAAGGGCGCGACGAGTGCTCGCAGCAGCAACCCGAGGATGACGAATACCACCACCAGGATCAGTGGGATGATCAGGTCGCGGTCATGCGCCGACGCGCGCGCCACGTCCAGGTTGATCGCTGTATTTCCGCCCACCAGGGCGTCAGCGCCTGGGACCGCGTGCACAGCGGACCGCACCCCGTCGATCGTGGCATATGCGGCCTGGCTGTCCGGTGCCGACGTGAGCGTTCCCTCCAAGTAGGCGTGACCCGCCCGGGCCGCCGGTAGGGTGACGTCGGCGATCCCCGGGGTGGCGCGGAACGCTGACCGCAGCGGCACGGTCGCATTGGCGTTGCCGATCACGACAACGGGCTGACCCGCGCCGGCCGGGAAATGACGGGCGAGCAGGCTTTCACCAACGACGGAGTCTGGATGGCCGCGGAAGGACTGCGCGTTGGTCAGGCCGCTTGCCTTCAGGCCGGTGAGCCCAAGCGTCATCACGCCGAGAACCACCGCTGTGGTGATCCAGACGACCCGCGGGCGCGGCGCGATGCTGCCGCCGACGCGGGCCCACAGGCCACGGGTCGTCGGCTCAGCGGAACCGTAGGCTGGCCGTGCTGGCCAGAAAATCCACCGGCCGAAGACCACCAAGAGTGCTGGCAGCAGAGTGATCATGGCGAGCAGGCCCACCGCGACGCCGATCGCGAGTACCGGCCCCAGGCCCTTGGTGGAGTTCAGTTCCGCGACCGTCAGCGTCAGCAGGGCGATGATGACGGTGGACGCGCTCGCGATGATCGCTGGGCCCGCCCTGCGCAGCGCCACGCTCATTGCCTCGCGCCGGCTCTCATGGCGGCGCAGTTCCTCGCGGTAGCGCGCGATCAGCAACAGCGCGTAATCGGTACTCGCACCAAAGACCAGCACATACAGGATGCCAGCGCTCTGCGCGTTGACGGTGAGGCCCGCGTGCACGGCGAGCAGGTAGATGACCGCCTGGGCGCTCGTCAATGCGACACCCGCCGAGATCACCGGCAGCAGCCACAGCACCGGGCTTCTGTATGTGATCAGCAAGATCACAATGACGACCGTCAGCGTTGCATAGAGCAGCGTGCTGTCGATGCCCTTGAACGCCTTACCTGAATCCGCCGCGGACCCGAGTGGGCCGGTGATGTAGGAAGTCAGTCCGTGCGCGTTCGACTGGGTGATCGCGCGTAGCGAATCTGCCGCCTTGCCCGCGCCGTTCCAGCCTTGCTTGCCGAGGTTAACGGCGACGATGGTCTGGATCGCCTTACCGTCGCTTGCTCGCAAGGGACCTACGACCTGACCGGCCGGAACACCAGGGACCGCCGCGAAGCTCCTGGCATCGGCGGCTGCCTTCGCCATGTCCGCGGCGGTGACGCCGTTGGCACGCCCGTAGACCACGACCGCGGGGAAGATGTTCGGCGACTGGAAACGAGCCTGCAGGTCAAGGACCTTGGTCGATTCGGCGTTCGCTGGCAGCCAGGACTTGGCGTCGTTCTTCTCCGCGCCGTTGAGCTTGCCCGCCAGGGGCCCGGCTAGCGCGACCACGAGTACCCAGAACGCTACGACGAGCCACTTGGTCCAGTGCCCACACGGGATACTTGCGATCCTGCTTGCCCTGCTCATCGGCCCCCCGCTTGGAGATCGCCAGCCAGTTCGTTCATCCCGACCTGTAACCCAACGTAGCGGACGGGTCTGACAAAATGTGAACGCAATAGCCCCGCGTACGCGCCACCCCATCCGCGCGGCGGCACCTCAGACCGCTGACTGTCCGAGGCGGCACCTCGGACCGTCAGCCGGGTCGCGGGCGACTTCCAGGTGACCCGCGGCGAAGGGCAGGTGCTGGCCTGCAGAGCCAGCGCGTCATGATGCGGCGGCGGGCTGCGCGCCCGCTGAACGTTCCCTCAGCTCGGCCACGCCACGGCCGATCCCCTCGATCAGGACCTCGAGATCGGGTGCCGCGTCGATCTCGGCTGTGATGCCGAAGGAGAACCGATCCTGGTAGGAGAAGATCGCGATCGAGATCCGGACGTTGTCACCGATCGGGACGTATGGATAGACGGCCGCCATCTGGCGGCCCAGGATGAACAGGGGGAAACGCGGCCCAGGCACGTTCGTCGTCACCGTCTGGATCAGGGGCTGCGGAAGCCGGAACCCGGCGCGGGTGCCCAGGGCTAGCAGCGTCGGGGCGGCGAAACCGAGCATCTCCGTGAGGACCTCGGCGCCAACTGCCTGGTGGGTGTGCTTGATGTCGTCCATCTGCGTGCGCAGCAGGGCGAGGCGCCTGACCGGATCGGGCTCGCCCACCGGCAGGTTGGCCAAGACCGCGGACACGCGGTTGGTGGTGACCCCGTGCTCACTTTCCGTCCGCACCGAGACCGGCACAAGGGACCGCACGACCAGCCCATCCTCAAGCTCGCCGCGGGAATCGAGGAGATCGCGGAATCCGCGAGTGATCACAGCGAACACCACGTCGTTTATCGTGCCGCCCATTGCGCGGCGGATCTCCTTAACCTCGCTCAGGCTTGCTGTGGTCCAGGCCCACCGCCTATGCGGCCCGATGGGGCCGTTCAGCGAACTAACCGAGCGGGTGGCGAGCCGTCGCGCGCTCGAGGTCAGGCCGAGGCCGAAACCCAGTAGCTGACGCGGGGTGCGCAGCCGCTGCAGGAAGACGGCAGGCACGCTCGCCAGTTCGCCGAGCGGGCCGGCGATGCTGTCGCGCAGCCCGCTTGCCACCAGGGAGATCAGGGACGGTGAGGGCCGCGGACCCCAAGGGACCGGCACGGCATGTTCCGCGTCGGGGCCGAGGTCGAACACGACCGTCATCAGGTCGGTGCCACCAATGCCGTCCACCATGCAGTGATGGACCTTGGAGAGGAGCGCCCAGCGGCCACCCTCAAGGCCTTCGAGAAGCCATGCCTCCCACAGCGGCCTGGCGCGGTCAAGGCGCTGAGCGAAGATCTTGGCGGCCATCGTGCGCAACTGCTCGGCTTCGCCTGGCGCGGGCACGGCGGCATGGCGCACGTGATAGCTGATCTCGAAGTGCGCGTCGTCGACCCAGACCGGGCGGAAGATCTGCAGCGGCATCGCGCGCACCAGCTGGCGGTAGCGCGGCACAAGCGGGAGCTTCGCGCTGAGCAGCTGGACGAGGTCGTCGTAGCTTGGGGCAGGGCCCTCGAATACCGCGAGGGAGCCCAGATGCATCGGGACGTTGTCGTGCTCGACGAAGAAGAACCCGGCGTCGAGCGTGCTCATCCGATCCATGGCTCACCGTTCCTGCCGCGGTCTGCTAGCCCGGTAATTCGCACATGGACGTAGATCACGTCCGCTGGGCTGGCCGTTATGGCGGGCGGGTCGGGTCGACGCCGGGCAGTTCTAGCAGCCTGGCCTGGATCGGGCTGGGCCTGGGGATCTGGGCCGGGCTGGTCGCGGAGGCCGGGAGCAGCTGCATGCTGGCCAGGGCGGTCAGGATGAGCCGGCCGGTAGGGCGGGCGGGCTGCCGGTTGTACAGTCCGTCGAGTTTGGCCTGCGGGGCGAGGTTGCGGCGGGCTTCCCGTTCGATCAGGCAGAAGACCAGTAGCGCGAGGCTTATGACGGTGATCAGCGCGGCGATCCGCCGGTTGCTGTTCAGGAATATCGGCGCGACGGCAAGGGGTCCTTTCAGGTTGCCGTAGCGGCGTTCGACGGCTTCCTGGGCCTTATAGCGGAGCAGTACCTCCGCGGCGGTGACGTCCGAGGCCAGGTTGGTGAGCAGGGCGTACCAGCCGTCGGTGGCGGCTTCGGCGTCGATCGCGGCCTGGCCGGACCACCAGGTGAGGGTGGGTTTGCCGGGTCCGCCGCTGCCGGTGCCCTGCCGGGTGCCGGCCGGACTGGGGCCGGTCTGGCCGGTACCGGCCGTCTGTTCGCTGCCGTCGGGGCCGCCGGCCGGGGCGGGGGCGGTGCCGACGATGTAGCGCAGGTAGGGGGCGGCCTTACGGTCGCGGGCGATCTGCTGGAGCCGGGCGGTGACCTTGTCCTGGCTGGGGTAGAACCGGCCGCCCAGGCCGGAGATCAGGCGGCCGAGGTCGTCTTGGGCGCGGGCGAGTTTCTTGGCGCGGCTGGCCGCGGCGGCACCGGCGCGGGCGGTGGAGTGCACGAAGATGCGGCGCAGCCGGATCGGCTGGTCGCTTTTGCGTTTGGAGTTGCGGATCGCAAACGGCTGGTCGTCTTCCAGGACATGCCAGCGGCCTAGCTGGCCGGGGCTGGTGGTCTTTTTGTGCTGGTCGCGTCCGGCGACATAGGCGACTTCGGTGGCCTTGCCCAGGTCGCAGGCGGCCAGTTCGGCAGCCTTGACGTAGAGCCTGGACGCGGGCGCCAGGAACGTGCAGCCGGCTGTGCTGATCGCGGCGACGTTGTCGTAGCTGATCAGCTTGGAGTCGCCGATCAGCAGGAACTTCTTCGCCCCGGCGATCTTCTGCAGGGCGGTCATCGCCCCGGTCACCTGGGAGATCTCGGCGTCCCCGCCGCTGTAGGCGCGGGCGTAGACCGGGATCCCGCCGTCGCCGGCGGCGGCGATGCCCGCCTGGATCTGCAGCAGATCGGTCCTGCGGTCCTTGGGGTGCCCGTAGGCGGGCGCCGGGTAGTCCTCATCGGCTTCGGGGTAGGCGCCGTAAAGCGAGAAGCTGGTCATGTCCCAGTGCAGCTGGCTGATGTCGATGCCGAAGGCGCCGATCGCGCGGACCGCGACCGCCCCGGTGATCTCCTCCAGGTGCGGGGCGATCGCATCAAGGGTGCGGCCCAGCTTGTCGTCGTTCAGCGCGAGCGCGGGGATGCCGAGGATCTCCGGCACCGCCCAGTCGCGGGCCCAGCCCTGGACATGGACCAGCGGCGCGGGTGAGGTGAGCCGGTTGCAGACCATCGCCTCGACGGCCTGGCCCACGGTGAGGCTGGCCACCGGCCGGATCGGCACCAGCTTGTCGGTGATGCCGGCGATGTCCAGCCGCCGGCAGAAGGAGGCGATGACCGGCAGGGAACCCAGCATCTTGATCTGTCGTGCCGGGACATCCGCCCAGGTCAGCTCCCGAGCCGGGGCGGCCCGGCGCCGGCAGGCAATCACCATGCCGCCGGGGCGGCAGCGGCCAGGCGCCGGGCCCGGCGGGCATCCAGGGTGCCCGCGTCTGCCTGGCCGGCCAGCCAGGAGGCGATCGCGGCGCCAAGCGCGCCCGGCGGCAGCCCGTGCAGGAACCGGCGGAAACTTGACTGTGACGGCGCGAGGTAGCCGCCGGACCGGGGGGACCGGCGGGCACCGAACACCGCAAGCGCCTGCTGCCCGAACCCGGCAGCGTAATCCGCCATCGATGCCGGCCGAGTGTGCCCGGCCAGCAGGGCCGCCGCGGCGATCGCCGCCGCCGCGGCGTGGTCGTGCCGGATCCCGCGGGCATGCCGCGGGTCGCTCAGGGAAGCGCCGAGATGAGCGCGCAGTGCGGCCACCTGCGCCGCCGTCAGGTCCAGCCACGCCGCCGGCGCGGGCCAGCCGAACAGCACCGACGGGGCCGGCGCGCCCAGGGCGGCCAGGCCGCCGGGATGCACCTCACGCAGCCAGCACCGCTTCACCCGGCCGTGGGGCACATAGCCGCGCCCGCCCGCGCCGCGGGCATACCCGCTCGTCGACCCGGCACAGGCGAAGGCGGCTGCGGCGTAGCACGCGCCGGTGTGCCGCGCCGGGTCGGTGAACGTCTCGACCGCCAGCACGATCTGGTTGCGCAGCTCCAGGTAGTCGCCGGGCAGCCGGGCCAGCGACCGGGCCAGTACCGCCGAGGCGAGGTTCGGCCGTCCGCCGGGCAGCACGCAGAACCGCTGGTTGCCCGCCAGCATCGGCAGCCGGTCGAGCCGGTCGGCGTCTGACCAGCCGATCACCGTGTCCCGGGCGGTGCACCGCAGCGCCGCCGGCCCGTAGCCCACCAGCGCGACCCAGGAGCCGTCCAGGACGGCGACGTGCCGGACCACCGACCCGAACAGGCGCGCCCCGAGCCAGTGGTGCTCCCCAAGCAGCTGATCGAACCGGGGCACCTCAGCGCGCGACACCGGCCGCACCGTCAGATCGCCAGTCCAGGAGGCCACGCCGATGTTCTATCAGCTACCGCTCCGTATGTCCAGCTGATCTTGGAGGTGCTGGACGGGCCACTACAATCAGCGACTTTGACCAGCCGAGCAGGACACCGGCCGACGTCAGCCGGGCCGGCCGGTGATCGTCAGGCGATCGGCGAGGATCCGGAAGTTGATCTATGTCCATGTGCGGATGGCCGGGCTAGCCGGCCTCGCGCAGGTGTGGGCCTGCCCGTAGCAGCATCTTTCCCCCGCTGACCACGCTATGCTCCAGCTCACCAGCCAAGCTAGTCGGCGGACATGTCGTTGTTACGCGTCTTTAACGGGTATGTCTTTAATGAGATGCTGTCGGCAGCGGGGTCCAGACTGTCAACAGGTATTGCGTCGCGGCCGGTTACAGCGCGTGATACTGCGGGGCTCGGCTCGGCGGAGGTGGTTATGGCTCCTAAGGGAGTTGCGGGTTCACGTGGCCCGCGAGTGGGTTTGGTGCTAGGTGCGGGTGGCGTGCTGGGCGCGGCGTGGATGGTTGGCGCGCTGGTCGCGGTGCAGGAGCGGCTTGGGTCCGCGCTAAGTGAAGCCGAGCTTGTGGTGGGCACGAGCGCCGGCAGCGTGCTTGCCGCCGCGCTTCGGTGCGGGGTGAACGTGGACGAGATGGTGGCGCACCAGCGCGGCGGGGCCGTCGGGCCTTTGGCGACTGTTGGGTCCCCTGACCTGGGCAGTCGTGCGCTGCCTCCGCCACCATTGCTGCGCGTGGGTTCGCCGCGGTTGGTGCTGGCGGCGATGCGGGCACCGCATCGGATGAGTCCGTGGGTGGCGGTGAGTGCGCTGGTTCCACAGGGACGCGCTCGGCATGTGGCGCTGCACGCGATGGTGCACACCATGGCGTCGTATGCCTGGCCGCATCTGCCGCCGCCACACGGCCGGCACCCCGGGCATGGCAGGCACGCGGCGGACGACGGGCGCGAGGGGCTGCCGGGCCCGGCCCATTCAGGGCTGCCCGATGCCGCCGCCGTTGTGGATGCCATAGCCGGTGTCGATTCGGTGGATGCCGCCATAGGTGCAGTCGATGCCCTCGGTGCCGGTGATTCTGGTGTCTCTGCGGCTACCTCTGTTACTTCTGGCGCTTCTGGTACTAGTGATGCTAGTGGTACTGGCATTTATGCTGGTGACGAGGCCGGATTCGAGTGGGCGCGGGATGGCCGGACGTGGATTGTCGCGGTGGACTATGACTCGGGGCGGCGGGTTGTGTTCGGGCAGGCTGGGGCGCCGCCCGCGGCCCTGCCTGACGCGGTAGTAGCGTCCTGCTCGATCCCTGGCTGGTACCGGCCGATGGTGATCGGGGGCCGACGCTACGTGGATGGAGGCCTGCGGTCGGCGACGTCGGCGGGGCTGCTAGCTGACGCAGGGCTGGACGAGGTCTACGTGCTTGCGCCGCTGGCGAGCCTGGTGATTGACCGGCCGCGAATGCCGCACGAACGGCTTGAGCGGCGAGTGCGGCGGCTGATCACGCTAGGGATGCGCCGCGAGGTCGAGCGCCTGCGGTCGGCCGGGACCGCGGTCACCGTGCTGACTCCTGGACCAGAGGACCTGGCCGCGATCGGCGCGAACGTGATGGATCCTCGTCGCCGCCGCAGCGTGCTGGAAACCTCATTGCGTACCTCGGCGGCCGCATTGGCCGGGATCGCTGGGAGTAAGCCGCCACCTGGTCATACGCACGCCGCCTGACCTGGCGCGGCTCCTGCTGCCGCCGCACGACATTGCTGACCGCCGTCCCTGGCGGCAGGCCGGGCGGTGCGGCCGGCGGTGCAGGCCCGGGCGGTGCAGGCCGGGCGGTGCAGGCCGGGCGGGCTCTAGGACCAGTACGCCCGGCCACGCGTGCCGCCGCGGCGCTCCAGCTCCTGCCGATCCGCTCCCTGCCGATCCGCTTCATCGCGACACCCCGTCATGCTGACGCCAGCGGCCCGCGGGCCTTTCGCCCTCCGGCTGGCCCGGGGCCTACGCCGGACGAACGCGGTTGTGACAGCTAAACGCGGGCCTGCCGACGCGCCCCAGTTCCGGCCGGTTCGGCCGGAGCAGGTTCAGCAGGAGCAGGTTCAGCAGGAGCAGGTTCAGCAGGAGCAGGTTCAGCAGGACCGGATTCAGTACGACCGGGCAGGGTTCGGCGGGGTTCAGCCCGGCGGCGACGGTGGGAGTCACCGGAGATACGTTTGGCAAGAACCAACCCACGAGCAACAAAGGGGCGTCGTCCGTTGAGCCAGTTCCACCAGGCGCGTGCTGTCCGCCGGACGGCCTGGGATGAGTGAGCCCCGCGGCGAGGGCGGCCGCACGCCGCCCGCTGCGATGCCACCCGCTGCCGCGCCACCCCCTGCCGCGCCACCCCCTGCCGCGCCACCCCCTGCCGCGCCACCCCCTGCCGCGCTACCCCAAGGCTCGCCACCCCCTGCCGCGCCACCCCAAGGCTCGCCACCGGCTGCCGCGCCACCCCAGGACTCGGCGCCGGCTGCCGCCCCGCAGGCAGCCACCGAGCCGCGAGGGAGTTCAGATTTCGCGTCCGGGCAGAACATGGATCAGGCCACCCGGCTCGAATCTGGTTTCGAGTGGGGCCTTCTGCTCGCCCGCGGGCTGGTGCTGATACCGGTCGTCATGCTGGTCATCGCCGCGGCGGGTAGTTTCGTCTATGGCAGCGCCCTGTTTGTCTGGTTGGCGTCGGACGTGTTCCCGCATCCGTTCCCCGTGGGGAACAGGATCGGGATCTTCCTGGTGGTCGTGGACCTGTTCCTCATCGGCGCGACCCTGCTCATCGCAGCGATCGGTCTCTACGAGCTTTTCATCAGCGGCGCCGACCCCGGAAGGCGGCGTGCCCACCTGCCCGTCTGGCTCATCATGAACGACCTGAACGACCTGAAGGCGCGAGTGGTCTCCATGCTCGTTCTGGTGGCCGCGGTGACCTTCGTCGATGTCCTGGTTGACTTCCATGGCGGCCACGACATCCTCTACATCGGCATCGCCGTCGCCGTGGTCATCGCCGCGCTTACGGCTTTCCTGCGCTACGGCGCCGGCCGTGAAGGTTCGTAACTCATGACGATGGAGTTCGAAACGGCCAGCGTCACCGCGGCCATCGATACCTTCCTGCTGCTGCTCATCGGTGTAGGGCCCAAGATCGCGCTGGTGCCGTTCCTCGAGGCGACAGCGGACCTGCCAGATGCGACAAAGCGCGCCGTAGTAAGGAAAATGCTCACCACCGCCGTCATCGTGGCGGTCATCCTCCTCGTCCTTGGCGGAGTGCTGACCAGGTTGCTGCACTTCTCGCCGGGCGCACTCGGCGTATCCAGCGGCATCATCCTGCTGATCCTCGCCGTCTCGATGGTGCTCAGCCCGGCTGACCCGGACGGCGAGAACAAGTCGCTCAAGAACAAGGACCCGATGCAACTGGCAGTGTTCCCGCTCGCGGTCCCCTACGTGATCAACCCCGCGGGCATCGTCGTCCTCGTCACCGCGTCGGCCGAGGCAGCGTCGTTCGGGGTGTTCGCCATAGTCGTCGGGGCGCTCGTAGTGGTGATCGCCATCGACGTCGCCGTGTTCAGGTGGGCCAACAGGGTCAGCAAGCACCTCGACCAGAATCGCATGCTGTTGACAGAGAAGGTGTTCGGTTTCCTGCTCGCCGCGCTGGCCGTGCAGCTCGCGCTCGGCGGCCTGTCCGACCTCGGAGTCATCCACCTGGCGCAGCACTGAAACTCTGCTGCGGCTGACATCGCGTGACGGACCGGTACGCGTCCGGGTACGTTTACGCCAGCCGCGCCACGCGGCAGCCGTTATGGACGATTTCCTCTCGCATCGCCGCGCGGGTGGCCTCCGGTAAAGGCCGCCTGTACGGCTCGGGTTACCTGGTGAAACGATCGACGGGTGACGCAGCCCCGGCGAGTCCCGCCAGCGGAGGGCAGCGCCAGCCCGGATTCGCTCAGTGGCACGGCGCCCGCCGCCAGCCCGCGCCCGGGCAACGGCGCGCCCGCCCCTGTGCTGATAGCCGAGGACCACCTTCAGCCACGGATCCGCCGGCCAGTCGACCTGCTGCGGCTGGTCGTCGGGTGCGTAGCGATCGCCCTGCTGGTCGGCGCGGGCCTGATAGCGCCCGGGACGGAAACGGGGGCAGAAGCCGACATCGCTGCTGCGGGCCACCGGCTGCCCGGCGCTCTGCTGGCCCTGCTCGGCCTAGCGGCCACCCTGGCCCTGCTTGTGCTGCCCGTGGCGCTGGCCGTCCGCCAGCTCGCCCGCGGCGAATCGCGGCGGCTCGCCGAGGCCATACTCACCAGCGCCGTCACGCTCGCTGTCGTGGTGGCCGCCAATACACTCCTGCGGCAGTACCCCGCCGCGCGCCTCTACAAGGCTCTCGCCGTGACACACGGCGTCGCCCTCACCGTTCCGCTCGACGGTTACCTGGCGGCGCTTGCCGCGTACGTCACGATCATCGGCCTCGGCGGCCGGCCCCGCTGGCGTAACGCCGTGCTCGCCTCGCTCCTCGTGTACTGCGCCGCGAACCTGGTAGCGGGGCACACGGCCGTCCTGGCGCTGCTCATAACGCTGATTCTCGGCCGCACGATCGGCGTGGGCGTGCGGTACGCGGCGGGGCAGCCGTCGCAGCGGCCGCCCGCCACGGAGATCGCCGCGGCCATCGGCTCGGTCGGCATCCCGCTGGCCCAGATGCGCCGCGTGCCAGAGATGCACCCCGTGACCCGCATGTACGCGGCGACGGCGCAAGACGGCAGCAGCCTGGACGTCAAGGTGTTCGACCGTGATCAGGAAGCCGCCGACGCGCTGTACCGGTTCTACCGCGGCCTGCGGCTGCAGCGCCAGGTTGCCCGCACCGCACCGCTGTCGCAGGAGCGGGCGCTCGAGCGCCGCGCGCTGCTGAGCTACGCGGCGGCGGACGCGGGCGTCAGGACGCCCCGCCTGCGCGCGCTCGTACGGGCAGGCCCCGACGCGTTCGTGCTCGCCTACACGCACGAGGAGGGGGTGACCCTGACCGAGCAGCGGGCCGAGCCGACCGACGCGCAGCTGCGCCGGGTCTGGGACACGGTGCGGCGGCTGCACGCCCGCCGAGTCACGCACCGGGCACTCACCGCCGACCGCATTCTCATCAATGCCGCGGGCGAGGTGGTGCTGCTCGATCCCGGCAACGGTGATGTCGCAGCCAGCGACCTGCAGATCCGCCTCGACCTGGCCCAGTTGCTCGCCGAACTCGCACTCCTTGTCGGGCCCGAGCGTGCGGCGGATGTGGCAATCGGCGAGATGGGCGCGGCGAGGCTCGCGGGCGCGGTGCCACTGCTGCAGCCCCTCGCGCTCTACCGTTCGACCCGGGCCGCGCTGCGGCACCGCGCCGATGTGCTGCCGGGGCTTCGCGAGCGGCTGCTCGCCGGGGTGCCCGACGGCCAGGTCGCGCCGGTCCAGCTCGAGCGGGTACGGCTGCGCACGCTCATCAGCCTCGTCGCCGGCGTTTTCGCCGCGTACGTGCTGGCCGGCCAGTTCGCCAAGGTCAACTTCATCAGGCTGGTACGGGAGGCGGACTGGCGCTGGACAATCGTCGCGCTCGTCCTATCAGCGCTCACCTATGCGGCCGCCGCGATCTCGCTGTCCGGATTTGTGCTCGAGCGGCTGAAATTCGCCCGCACGTTGTTCGCCCAGGTGGCCGCCTCGTTCGTCACTCTGGTCACGCCCGCAGCCGTCGGTGGCGCCGCGCTCAACATCCGCTACCTCCAGCGCAGTGGCGTATCTCCGGCCAGGGCAACGGCGAGCGTCGGCGCGGCGCAGGTGGTGGCCTTCCTGACGCACATGCTGCTGCTTGTCGTCTTCGCCGCCCTCACCGGCACCGTGCATTTCCATTCCTTCAAGCCGCCGACGTGGGCCTACGTGGTGCTCGTTGTGCTCCTGATCCTCGTCCTCATCGCCATCGCCTTGCCACCGGGACGCCGGCTGCTACGCGCCCGCCTCACGCCCGTCCTCGGCCAGGTGCTCCCCCGGCTGCTCGACCTGGCGCAGGACCCGCGGAAGCTGGCGGAGGGCCTCGGCGGCGCGTTCCTGCTGACCGCGGCGTACGTGCTCTGCCTCGCAGCGTGCGTGCGGGCGCTCGGCGGTGCTGTCCCCCTGGTGAGCGTGGCCGTCGTTTACCTCACCGGTAGCGCCATCGGATCTGCCGCGCCCACGCCAGGCGGCCTCGGCGCCGTCGAGGTCGCGCTTTCCGCGGGCCTCACCGCCGCCGGGCTGCACGGTGCCACCGCGCTCGCCGCCGTGCTGCTGTTCCGGCTGCTGACGTTCTGGCTCCCGGTGCCGGTTGGCTGGGCCGCCTTCAACCAGCTTCAGCGGCGAGGGGCGCTATGAGGCACGACTATATTTCGCCTATATTACCATTGAGTAACTTAATTGGCATATATCCCGTCCAACCGGAATTGGGGCGTAAATGCCTGGAACATCAGGAGCGCTGGACCTGACGCGCGATGGGGACGTATTCATCCTCGGCCTCGGCGATGGGGAGAACCGGCTCCATCCGGATTGGATCACCGGCTTCAACGAGGCGCTCGACCGGGTCGAGGCCGCGGCGGGCCCGAAGGCACTCGTCACGGCGGCAACGGGAAAATGCTGGTCCACCGGCCTTGACCTGTCGTGGGTGCGCGCGAACAGCGGCCAGCTCAATGATTACCTGGCATCGGTGCACCGATTGCTCGCCAGGGTGCTCGCGCTGCCGGTTCCGGCCGTGGCGGCCATCCAGGGTCACTGCTACGCCGCAGGGGCCATGGTCGCTCTCGCCCACGATTTCCGCGTGATGCGCGCCGACCGCGGTTACTTCTGCCTGCCCGGGATCGACCTGGAACTCGTCTTCACCCCTGCCATGAGCGCACTGATCCAGTCGCGGCTGCCCGTCACCACGGCGCACGCGGCGATGACCACGGGCCGCCGCTACGGCGGGCGCGATGCGCTGGCGGCCGGCATCGTCGATGAGATCGCGGCGGAGGGCGAGGTGGTCGACGCGGCGCTCGCGATCGCCCGGCCGCTCGCGGGCAAGCCACCGCGCACGCTGGGCGCGATCAAGGCGATCATGTACCGCGACGTCCTGCGCATGCTGCGCGACGATGGCGCGGGCTCAAGTGCCGCAGTGGAGGCGCTCGCCGGCTGGTAAGTAGCTCAATTCATTTCCTGACGTGAATCGGCGGATTCTCTACCAGCAGTGAGCGGGCGGCGACAGCCTGCGGGGGGATCCCGGGGGGTCGTCCCCCGGGCAATATAGTCTTAACGGCTGCGCCGGGTACTCGCCACGCGCCAGCGCCTTGTTCATTGAGATCACCGAGTTCATTGAGATCACCGAGTTCATTGAGATCACCGAGTTCATTGAGATCACCGAGCGTTCTTGAACGCCCACAACCTGGCCGCGGCGCTGGACCTGTGCCGCCGACGTGGTGTTCGAGTGCACCGACCCGGCGCCTGACGACGGGTGTGGAGATCAGCGTGACCGGAAGATGGCAGTCCGCTGCGACAACTGGTCCACACTGATCTCCACAGCATTGAACGTCCCCCGTTGCGGGCCTTGCCCGGTCAGGGAAGGGAACATCGACCGCAGCGTCGAACTCCGCACAGCGCCGCCCCTTCCCGCTCAGCCGGCTCGCGCTCGGGCAACCGCAGCAGGCGCCGGCTGAGATGGGCGCCGCGGTGGATCTCCCGTTCAGGGCAGGATGGCGGAGGCTGCCTTGGTGCAGACGAACCAGGCCCGCTCCCCACCGTCCGCAATGACGCTGTCTGCTATGACGCCGTCCGCTATGACGTCGTCTGCTATGACGGCGTCCGCTGTGACGGCGCTGCCTTCGTCGGCGATCGCCATTACCTCGGCGAACCTTTCGCGCAACGCGGCCCGTATCTGTGCTACTGGGAACGACACCGTCCTGATGACCTGACTGACCAACCGGTATCCGCCGCAGGGCTGGAGCTCGAACACGTCAATGTTCCAGTCGAAAACTACCTGGTCGCTTGTCCGCACCCGGATGGTCAGGTAATTGTCGCCGAACTGCTGGACCTCCTGCTCCATGCCCGCCATCAGTTTAAGGCCGCCAGTGGTGTTGATGTCGAAGATAAAGACGCCGCCCGGAGTCAGATGTGAGGAGACACAGTCGAAAAAGCTCTGCCAGTCCGCGAAGTCGAGGAGGTGGTTAATGCTGTGGTAAATGCAAATAATCGCGTCGAATTTCACATCCAGCTCGAAGCAGGTCATATCCGCTTCGTACAGTGGCGTTCCAGCGTGCAGTTTCCTGCGCGCCATCGCGAGCATGCCCGGCGATATGTCCAGGCCGCTCACCTGGTAGGTTCCGGCGAGCGAAGCCATGATGCTACCCGTTCCGCAGGCCACTTCAAGCAAGGTCGCCGCGCCGGGGCTGGCTTGCTTTATGAGCTGCTCAATGAACGTGATCTCGGCAGCGGAATCACCCGTGACGGCGTCATAATGCCCGGCAAGCCGGTCGTACGGTGCCATCACTCAACGTTTATCAGTTTGGCCAGATGTCTAGGGCTCGTCCCGTAGATCTCGGCCGATGCCGACGGTGCTCCAAGCGGCGATCCGGCAAGGCCTTGCTTGTTCTCGAGGAGTCGATAGTGAAAATATCGGCGGCGGCGACAGCGCCGTCCACGACCCCCGTCGTCGTCCGGGGTCGTGGGCGGCACCTTCGCGCCGCCAAAGATCTGCCGGACACGCCCTAGCCGCCCGGCGTGACTTCGAGCGTGATATCGGTGCCCGTGAGAGCCTTGCTGACCGGGCACCGTTCTTGTCTTCCTCGGCGACCTTCGCGAATGTCCGCTCGTCGACGCCCTCCGCTGAGCCGCTGACAGCCAGCCTGATGCCGCTGATCCGGGACCCCCCCTGCCGGATCCGGGCGGAGGGTCACATCCTCGCGGACCTGCAGCGACGGCGCCCTGCCGGCCGCCGCCCCGAGCAAGGCCGAGAACTGCATCGCTTAGCACGCGCTGTGGGCGGCAGCGATGAGCTCCTCTGGGCTGGTCGCGCCGCCGGCATCGTCGGCTGCCCGCTTGGGGAAGGAGGCCTCGTAGGTGCCGACGCCGGAGCTTGTCAGCTCCACGGTACCCGCGCCGTCCTCGAGGCCGCCGGCCCAGGTCGTTTGAGCAGTACGGGTAGGCATCGCTTCTCCTCGTTGCCCGGCACCCGCGTGCCGCGCCCTCTCGGTGTGCGCCGCCCGCGTGGCCAGCCAGCTGGCGGCCCGCCGAGCGCGGCGATCACCCGACCCACCGTATCGGCCAACCTCAGCCGGCCGTCAAGGCACACCGTAATCGGCTGATGATTGCGGCGCCGCCGGAGCCCTGCACCTGAGCTGATGATTGCGGCGCGCCGCCGGAGCCCTGCACCTGAACAGCACAAGCTCTAGTGGCGCGCAGCCCACGCGGCCGGTGGCGCTCGGCGAACACCGCGGAACCCTCCGCATCGGCAGCTCAGGCATGGCATCGCCGTGCCGCTAACCGGGCCGGCTATTCATCAGGCGGCGTCTATCCATACATTCAGTGAACGGCACTACATTCAGTGAACGGCACTCAAGCGCGGATAGATTCCTGGTGGGTGCGCGCCCGGCCCTGGCCGACGCGGAGCACGGAAGGGCGGGAACTGAACCTGTGACCACGACGATGCTGCTTCGAGGGGGCCTGGTCGCCGACGGAATCGGCGCCACGGCCCGGCGCGCCGATGTGCTGATCGACGGGCAGTCGATCGCCTCTGTCGGCGCCGTCAGCGCGGTCCCGCCTGGCTGCGAAGTGATCGACGTTGCCTCCGGCAGCGTCATATGCCCGGGCTTCATCGACGCGCACGCACACGCGGAAGGACCGCTACTGGCCGCGGGCCGCGTCGACGGCGCGCTCGCCCAGGGCGTCACCACCCTGGTCACAGGCCAGGACGGGCAGTCGTGGATCGGCGCGACCGCTGACACCGCCAGATACCTGAACCGCTATTTCGGCGCGGTCAACGGCGCACTGGAACCGGCGCGCGACCTCAGCGTCGCCGCCTACGGCGAGGCGCTGGCAGGGAAACTGAGCCAGAACGTCGCCGTCCTGGCCTCACAGGGCACGATCAGGCACAACATCGCCGGCCTGGCACCCCGGCCACTTGACGCCGCCGGACGTGCCGAGGCGCGGCGCCAGCTCGAGAGCGCGCTCGCCGACGGCGCGGTCGGCCTGTCCAGCGGCTTCGACTACCTGCCCAGCCGGTTCGGGGATATCGATGAACTCGCCGACATCGCCAGGCCGCTCGCCGCCGCAGGTCGCCCCTACGTATCCCACCTTCGCGGCTACGGCCCCGACGTGCGGGCCGGGCTGGGTGAACTTGTGGCGGTCGGGCTCGCCGCGGGTATCCGGGTGCACGCCAGCCACCTGTGGGGCGGGCGAGCCGATGTCCAGGCCGCATTCGCCGATGCCGCGGCGGCCGGGGTCGCCATCAGCTACGACATGTACCCCTACCGCAAGTCGAGCACGATCCTTGCCATGCTCCTGCTGCCTCCCGACCTGCAGGCCCGCGGTCCCGACCATACGCTCGCCGCTCTCGCCGACCCCGGTCAGCGAGCCGTGCTCCTCGCGGACGAGAAGTTCAGCGACGAGTATCTGGCTGGCCTCACGCTGGGCTGCCTGCCCGCCGGCCTCGCTGGCCTCGCCGGGCAGACCATCACCCAAGCCGCGGCGCGCGGCTCAAACCCGCCCGGCCAGCCGGCCGGCTCGCGGGCGGCTGGCCGGGCGGGTAGCCGGGAAGGTGACCGGGAACGTGACCGGGCGGGTGGCTGGGTGCTTGACCTGCTCGCCAGGGCGGACCTTGGCGTCGGCGCTCATCTGGACCGGCCCGCGCCGCCCACCGATGAGGACCTGGCCTGGCTCGTCACCGATGACAGGCACTGCGCCGGATCTGATGCCATCTACCAGGGCCAGCACCCCCATCCGCGCGGGCACGGCGCCTTCGCCCGGCTCGCCGCCCACTACCTGTCCGACCGGCCAGCCACCTGCTACCAGCGGCTCGCCCGGCACCTGGCCGCGGGCGCCGCGGACGTCTATGGCCTCAGGGACCGCGGACGGCTGGCGCCGGGGATGGCCGCCGACATCGCGGTCATCGGCCCAGCTGGGATCGCCGAGAACGCCACCTACGACGCACCTCTCCAGAACGCCACCGGAGTCTCCCTGGTGATCGTGAACGGCGCCATCGCCTGGCGTGACGGGCAACCCGTGACGACCAAGTTCCCCGGCCGGCTCGTCAGCTAGCCAACGCCGCAGGGCCCTGGCGCGCCGGGCTCTGGCGCCAGAGCCTGGCGCCGGGCTCTGGCACCGGGCCCTGGCGCCGGGCCCTGGCGCCGGGCTCTGGCACCGGGCTCTGGTGCCGGGCCCAGGCGGTGGACCGTTGGGTTTCGATGCGCGCCGTAGATCTTGTATGCGCCCGGTACAGGGTGTAGAAGTTCATCGCGCCCTCCCGGGCGACGAACTTCTCGTCGGCGGCGATCGCGGCGTTGTTGGACGACACGACCCGCCGGTAGTCCCCGCACAGCACGTCGAGATGTGTCGGCATGTGCCTGCGGTGGCCCCCGTCTGGAGTCAGGTCGCGCAGCCAGTCACCTACCCGCAGCGCGTCCTCGGGCCGCGCGGACATCTCCATCAGGTGGATATAGCGGACATCTCCATCAGGTGGATATAAAGTGGATATAAAGGTGCAGGATGCCGGGATGCGTGCGAGAGTCGTCGCGGGCCAGGGTCCGCTCGAGAACCTCCCTCGCCTCGATCGTCGCGGCTCCGCCGGCCGGCTCTCCCGTCGCCTGGTCCCACAGCGCCCACGGCGTGAGGTTCATCAGCGGTCGGCAAAGAGCGCGGCCACGTCGAGGTCATCCGGATACAACCGGTACACGTCACGCATGGCGTCGGCGTACCGAACGCTCCAGGCCGAGCAGTCCGCGGCCGGTTCTGCGGACGGATACCGCGAGGCCAGAGTGTGCACCAGCGCACGCTCGACCGGGGACGCTGCGGGCGCGTGATCGGCTGCTGCCGCCGAGGCCGCGAACGCACGCGATACCGAAGAGGACAGATCGACCGGATCGAAGGCGTCCCACGGCTTGTTGTAGTTCGGGCCGAGGGCGTACGCCAGCCCCCAGTGAGCAAGCGCGCAGGCAGGATCGATGTCAGTCGAACGCTCGAAACACCGTACCGCTTCTTCATGATTGAACGAGTAGGTCCACACCAGCCCACGGGTGAACCAGACCTGCGCCTGCGCCGATGGGGTCGTCACCGCTCGCGTATAACCGCCGAGATCGAAGTAGTCGGACATGCGCCAGCCTCCGCAACGATTCTGGCCGGCCCAGATGGCTGAACCCGGCGGTAACTTCGAGCGTTTTGCCGAGTATGGCAGGCAGCCACGCTTGACCGAGTGCGCCGATCGCCACCGCGCGGGCACGCTCACCTGCTCGACCCGTGCTCGACCACGACCCTCTCGACGTCGCGCTGGACGCGGGCGATGTCGAGATCCTTCGGACTGAGGAAGTCCAGGCCGGCCGTTGCGGGCCGACCTGGACGTCATGATCAGGCGAGGTCGAACCGGTCGAGGTTCATCACCTTGTCCCACGCCGCGACGAAGTCGTGCACGAACTTCTCCTTCGCGTCATCGCTCGCGTAGACCTCCGCGAGCGCGCGCAGCTCGGAGTTCGACCCGAAGACGAGGTCGGCACGGCTGCCGGTCCACTTGACCTCGCCCGTGGCGGCGTCGCGGCCCTCGAACGTGTCCTCGGACGTCGCCCGCCACGTCGTGCCCATATCGAGCAGGTTGACGAAGAAGTCGTTGGTCAGCGACCCGGGGGTCGTGGTGAAGACGCCGAGCGGCGCCTGCTGGTAGTTCGCGCCCAGGACGCGGAGGCCGCCGACGAGGACCGTCATCTCGGGGGCGCTCAGGGTCAGCAGGTTCGCCCGGTCGATCAGCAGGTACTCGGCCGGCAGCCGGTTGCCCTTCCCGAGGTAGTTGCGGAACCCGTCGGCGGCCGGCTCGAGCACGGCGAACGACTCCACGTCGGTCTGCTCCTGCGACGCGTCCGCGCGGCCCGGCGTGAAGGGGACCTCGACGTCGAAGCCGGCGTCCTTGGCCGCCTGCTCGACGGCCGCACCACCAGCGAGCACGATCAGGTCGGCGAGCGAGACCTGCTTGCCGCCGGTCTGGGCGGCGTTGAAGGCCTCCTGGATCCCCTCCAGGGTGCGCAGTACCGTCGCCAGCCGGTCGGGGTTGTTGACCTCCCAACCGCTCTGCGGCACGAGCCGGATGCGCGCACCGTTGGCGCCGCCGCGCTTGTCGCTGCCACGGAAGGAGGAGGCCGACGCCCACGCGGTGGACACGAGCTGGGGCACCGGCAGGCCCGAGGCGAGGATCTGGCCCTTGAGGGCGGCGATGTCCGCTGCGTCGATGAGCTCGTATGTCACCGCCGGAACGGGGTCCTGCCAGATCAGCGTCTCGGACGGGACCTCCGGGCCGAGGTACCGCACGACCGGGCCCATGTCGCGATGGGTCAGCTTGAACCACGCGCGGGCGAAGGCCTCCGCGAACGCATCCTGGTCCGCCATGAAACGCCGCGAGATCGGCTCGTAAACCGGGTCGAACCGGAGCGAAAGGTCGGTCGTCAGCATCGTCGGGACGCGGCGCTTCGACGGGTCGTGGGCGTCGGGGACGGTACCCGCCCCGGCGCCGTCCTTCGGCTGCCACTGGTGCGCGCCGGCCGGGCTCTGGGTCAGCTCCCACTCATAACCGAAGAGGATCCGGAAGAAGCTATTGTCCCAGGTGGTCGGCGTGTCGGTCCACGTGACTTCGAGACCGCTGGTGATCGCGTCGCCGCCCTTGCCAGTGCCGTACGTGCTCTTCCAGCCCAGGCCCTGCTGCTCGAGCGGGGCAGCCTCGGGATCGGGGCCGACCGCATCCGCGGGGCCTGCGCCGTGTGTCTTTCCGAAGGTGTGGCCGCCCGCGATCAGGGCGACCGTTTCCTCGTCGTTCATCGCCATCCGGCGGAACGTCTCACGGATGTCGCGAGCCGCGGCGAGCGGGTCCGGGTTGCCGTTCGGGCCCTCCGGGTTGACGTAGATGAGGCCCATCTGGACCGCGCCGAGGGGGTTCTCGAGCTCGCGGTCGCCGGTGTAGCGCTCGTCGCCGAGCCAGGTGGTCTCGGAACCCCAGTAGACGTCCTCGTCGGGCTCCCAGACGTCCTCGCGGCCGCCGCCGAAGCCGAAGGTCTTGAAGCCCATCGACTCCAGGGCGACGTTGCCGGTGAGGATCATGAGGTCGGCCCACGAGATCTTCCGGCCGTACTTCTTCTTGACCGGCCACAGCAGCCGGCGGGCCTTGTCGAGGCTGACGTTGTCCGGCCAGCTGTTGAGCGGCGCGAAACGCTGCTGAGCGGCCCCGGCGCCGCCGCGGCCGTCGCTGATCCGGTAGGTGCCCGCGCCGTGCCACGCCATCCGGATCATGAGCGGGCCGTAGTGGCCGAAGTCAGCCGGCCACCAGTCCTGGGATGTCGTCAGCACCTCCGCTATGTCGCGCTTCACGGCGGGGAGGTCGAGGGTCTTGAACGCCTCGGCATAGTTGAACTTCTCGCCCATGGGGTTGGCCACGGCCGGGTTCTTGGCGAGGATCTTCAGGTTGAGCCGGTTCGGCCACCAGTCACGGTTAGCGTCACCCTTGGTGGGGTGCGTGAGGCCGTGCACGACCGGACATTCCCCGCTCTCCGGGGTCGCGTCCTCGACGACTACTGGATCATGGTTCTCAGACATTGGGAATCCTTCCGGCTAGGCGGATCACGGTGCTCAGGAACTGCGGTCGGTGCAACAACCGGGGCACAGGCCCCAGTAGATGACCTCGGCCTCGCCGATCGAGAAGCCGTGGTCGTCGGACGCGGTCAGGCAGGGCGCCTCGCCGACCGCGCAGTCGACGTCAGCGACGACACCGCACAACCGGCACACGACGTGGTGGTGGTTGTCCCCGACGCGTCCCTCGAACCGGGCCGGGCTACCGGCCGGTTCGATCCGGCGTACGAGTGCCACCGCGGTGAGCGCGTGGAGGGCCTCATACACGGCTTGAAGGGAGACATGGCCGACGCGATCGCGCACCCCGGAGGCGATCGCCTCGACACCGAGGTGGTCACCGTCCCGGACGGTCTCGAGCAGTGCGACGCGGGCGGCCGTCACCCGCAGGCCGGCACCGCGCAGCTCCTCGGCGGTGGTCGGATCCTGGGATGCGATCATGGCGCCAAACTTACCTTCATAACCACGAACGGCACAAGACAACGAATGGTTCAAGTCTAGTACCGGCGGATCATGCTGGCCTGCTCTTTGTAGCTTGCGGGGTCAGTGCCGTTGAGCGCGAACTACCGCAGGGCGGTGACCCAGAGGCGTGGAGATCAGTGTGACCAGAATGTGGCACTGAGCTGCAACCAAACCGCCACACCGATCTCCACACTGGAGTGTCGCGGGCCGTCGGCAACGGCGCCGGCGTCGTTTGCAACAACAGTCAACGCGTACGATTCATCGTTGCGCTGTCGCCGTCTCCTTCCTGGAATGGGCCGGCTCCTCGCCCGGAATGGGCGGCTGAAGCCGGAAGACGATGTGCGGGCGCAGGGGGTGGCCGACGCTGAGCTTCGGGTGGTCGAATCGCCCGTACGGCGTCATCCCCAGCCGTCGCATGACGCCCTGCGACGGTCCGTTGATAACGGCTGTCATCGACCAGATCTGGTCAAGGCCGATCCCGTTGAAGCCCACGTCGACAGCAGCGGCGGCGGCCTCAGTCGCATATCCGTGGTGCCACGCATGACGGGCCAGCCGCCAGCCCACCTCCATGCCACCCGCTCCAGGTACACCATCGGGCATCGGGTTCAGGCCGGTGAATCCGATGAACTGTGCCGTGGCGGCCACCTCAAGTGCCCACAGCCCGAATCCCTGCCTGCCGAAGAGATCCTCTATGCGATCGAAACTCGCGTCGCTCGCGGCCCGGCCGAGGGTGGCTGGGAGGTAGCGCATCACAACCGGGTCGGCGTTCATCGCCGCATAGGGTTCCCTGTCCCCGTCGCGCCATCGCCGCATCACCAGACGAGCGGTGCGGACGCTGTCGAATCGACCTGCCATCCGGGCAGCCTAACCAAAGCCTAACCACGGCCGGACCATCCCGGGTCGGCGCGGCCGCGGTTGAGCCGCAGAAACGGCGCGGATGACTTCGCGTGCACGGTGGTGTCCACGGCATGGGCGCCGATCCGCGCCGCCATAGATCTGCGGGACTACGCCCGAGATCCGATGAGGCGCGGCGATCCTACGGCTCCCCCGCCTGATGCCGGCTGACATTGACATACTTTCGTCGTGAAGCCGCTACGTGTCCTGCTGTTCGACGTATTCGGAACGCTGGTGGACTGGCGATCCAGCCTGATCGAAATCGCCGGGGCGATCGCGGGCCACTCGGACGCCCGGGCCGATTGGGCGGGCATCGTCGACGACTGGCGGCGCGCGTACCAGCCCGCCATGGACCGGGTCAGGGGTGGTGCCACATGGCGCGACCTCGACGGGCTCCAGCGCGAAACGCTGGCCGATGTCCTTGCCCGCCGCGGCGTCGGCCTGCCGGCCGCCGACAGGGAATCGCTCGTCCGCGGCTGGCGGCGGCTGCGGCCGTGGCCGGACAGCCGGGAGGGGCTCGATCGATTGCGCCGCAGGCACGTCACCGCGACGTTGTCGAACGGCCACATCGCACTGCTTGCCGACCTGCTCAAATTCGCTGACCTTCGCGTCGACGCTGTGCTGTCTGCGCAGCTCGCCGGGTGCTACAAGCCCGACGCGAAGGTGTACCTCACGGCGCTTCGCCTGCTCGAATGCCAGCCTGAGGATGCCGGAATGGTCGCCAGCCATGCGTCAGACCTGCGGGCCGCGGCCAACCTAGGCCTTCGCCCGATCTTCGTCCGCCGTCCCCTCGAGTGGGGTGCCCACACATATCCCACGGATTCACCTGAATTGGACGGCTTGCTCGAGATAGCAGGGCTCGTCGAACTCGCCGAGGCCCTCGGCTGCTGACAAACCCGACAGCGGTGGCTTCACTTACCGCCGCACGAATAGGGCATTCGCCTCTGTCAGCGATGTCCCGGCGAGCGCAAGATCGAACTACCAATGGCGCGCGCCCCGCGCGGGAGGAGAACGAGATGGTACACGTTGCGGCCATCCCTGCACGTCGCGCTGAGCAGGATCCGGATGCGCCGTGTATCGAGGATGCGCGCACGCGGCTGACCTCGGCCCAGTTCGCGGCCCAGGTCGAGCGCCTAGCGGGCGGCTTCGCGTCGCTCGGCATCGGCCCAGCTGACGTCGTTGCCACCATCCTGCCCAACTGCGCCGAGATGGTACTCATCCTGTTCGCCAGCTGGCGGCTCGGCGCCACGGTCACTCCGGTCAATCCGGTCCTCACGCCGGAGGAGGCGCAGTACCAGCTGTCCGACTCGCAGGCCAGGGTCGTGGTGGCCGATGCCATGGGCGCGCAGAAGCTGGCCGGCAGCGACACCACGCTCATCCCCCTTGCCGACGTGGCCGCGCTCGACGGGCCAGCGCCCCCGCCGAGGGCGGAGGCGGACGACCTCGCGCTGCTGGTCTATACGAGCGGAACGACAGGACGGCCGAAGGGAGTGATGCTCGACCACGCCAACCTGGCCGCCATGACCGGCCAGATACTCGAGGCGCTTAACATCGGGCCGGATGCGCGGGCCCTGCTTGTCCTGCCCCTCTTTCACGTGAACGGGCTGATGGTGAGCGTCGTGTCGCCGCTCGCGGCCGGCGGCTCCACCGTGATCCTGCCCCGCTTCGACCCGAAGACGTTCTGGGAGGCGGCCGAGCGGTACCGCCCCACGTACTTCTCCGCGGTGCCGACGATCTACTTCGTCCTCAACTCGCTGCCGCCAGACGTGAAACCCGATCTTTCTTCGCTGCACTTCGTCGTGTGCGGCGCCGCCCCCATGCCGGCGGAGGCCATCGGGGAGTTCGAGGGGCGGTACGGCGTCCCTGTCGTGGAGGGTTACGGCCTGTCGGAGGGGACGGTCGCCTCGGCGATCAACCCGGTGCACGGCGTCCGCAAGCCCGGCACGGTCGGATTGCCGCTCCCAGGTCAGGAGATCGCCATCACCGGCGACGACGGGCGGCTGCTGGCCCAGGGCGAGGCCGGCGAGGTTGTCGTGCGCGGGGCGAACGTGATGCGCGGCTACCTCGGCCGCGCCGACGAGACCGCCCGCACGCTGCGGGACGGCTGGCTGCACACCGGCGACGTCGGCTATCTCGACCAGGACGGCTACCTCGTGCTCGTCGACCGCATCAAGGACATGATCATCTGGGGTGGCGAGAACATCTACCCGAAGGAGATCGAGAACGTGCTGCTCCGTCATCCAGCGGTGCAGGAGGCGGCCGTCGTGGGACGGCCCAACCCGACGTACGGCGAGGAGCCGGTCGCGTACGTCTCGCTTCGGCCGGGAGCGCACGCGCCCGCGGCCGAGCTGGTCGGCCACTGCGGCGGCGAGCTGGCCCGCTTCAAGATTCCGCGAGAGGTCTACGTGTGGGGCACCCTGCCGAAGAACTCGATCGGCAAGATCGTAAAAGCACCCCTGCGGGACGACGCGGCCAGCGCCAAGGCCGCGAACCCAGCTGGCGCCTGACCATGTCGTGCCGTAGCCGCGGGCGGCCAAGATTGATCCTGAACGGCTGCCGCGAGGCGCGTCACGTATAACAGCGCCGCGTCACACGCCGCAGCCGTAATGGATCATTCTCGGTTCTCGTGACGTGACGCGAGTTGCCAAACAGCCCGGCCTGCTCAGGCTACGAGCGATTTTCAGCGATCGGAGCACAACCCGCCCGCACGGGAATCAAGATCGCCTGAGGCCGGTGACACACGATGGGCCATTATGTGCCGGAGCTGGCACCCAATGGGTCATCGTGTGCCAGCTATAGATTGCGGATCAGATCGCTCCGATGATCCGCTCGAGGATCCGGGCGGTATCTTCCTGGGGCTCGGCCTGGGCGCTGAGGCGGTCCATGACCCGCGTGTAGTGCTCAAGGTCGTTGGTCTTCTCCAGATAGAGGGCGCTTGTGAGCTGTTCGAGGTAGACAACGTCCGGCAGGTCAGGCTCGGCGAACCGGAGGATGCTGAACGAGCCGCCCGCAGCGGCATGACCGCCGCGGCGGAATGGCATGATCTGCACGACAATGTTCGGCCGGTCGCTGAGGCGGATGAGATGCTCGAGCTGGGCGCGCATCACCTGGGGCCCGCCGAGCGGCCGCCGCAACGCCGCCTCGTCCACGACCACCCGCAGATCGGGTGGATCGGGACCGTCGAGCAGCCCTTGACGCATGAGCCGAAGCCGCACCCGCCGCTCGATCTGTTCGGCTGGCCCGGCCGGATGGCCAAGGATGGCGACGGACCGAGCGTAGTCCGCTGTCTGCAATAGGCCAGGCAGGAACTGGACCTCGTAGGCGCGGATCAGCGAGGCGGCCTGCTCTAACCCCACGTAGATCTCGAACCAGTCAGGCACGACCCCGCTGAACTCGGCCCACCAGCCCTTGGCATTTGCCCGCCCCGCCAGCGCCAGTACCGCGGCCCTTTCCTCCTCGTCATCGACGCGGTAGAAGGCCAGCAGATCGGCGATATCCCGTTCCTTCAACCCTATCCGCCCGTTTTCCACGCGGCTGATCCTGGCAGCCGGCGCGCGGATCTGGTAGCCGGCGTCTGCACGTGTGATGCCGCTGGACTCCCGCAGGCGCCGGAGCTGGGCCCCGAGCAGCACGCGCACGACCGCAGGACCGCCCCTTGACACGGCCACGTTCTGGCTGGCCGATCGATCGCTGGCCGATCGTTCGCTGTCCGACCGCCCGCTGGCCGGCCGCCCGCTGGCCGACCGCCCGCTGTCCGACCGCCCGCTGGCCGACCGCTCACTGGCGGACCGCTCACTGGCGGACCGCCCGCTGGCCGACCGCCCGCTGGCTGGCCGGAACGCGGTCATGCCAGTTCCCTGTGCTGGCCGAACTCGCAGCCTGGTGCCGCTGCCGCAGCATCGAGCCAAACCGCCGGCCCGCCCGATTCGACAGCGATCCTGACCATCTTGTTATCGCTACCCATCTGTCCCCCCAACCGCACACGACCATTGACATGGCTTAGCTGGCCCTCATTGTCGCGGATGGCCCATGACCGACAATGTAACTCGCTCCCGGCCAGCCAAATTACTCATTTTGCGACGGGATAACTAATTATGCACGTGCATCAGCAATTGCAATATGCGTGTGCTCCTGAAAAGAAGCACACGCGGTGCCGTATCCGCGTCGTGCGGCACCGCGGATCATGATGGAGCGGCGTCCGGGCAAGGACCAGGGCACACGGCCCGGCGGCGCGATCATGAACTGTGCATGGTCACCTCTGGCGCGCCTCTGGCGCGCCTCTGGCGCTATGGTGCACGACTAGGCACCATCGCGACTTAGGGCGTGTCCCGTAGATCTCGGTGGATGCCGGCGGTGCTCCAGGCGGCGATCCGGCAAGGCCCTGCTTGTTCTCGAGGAGCCGATCGTGGAACTATCGGCGACGACGACAGTGCCGTCCACGACCCCGGCCGTCCGTCTGGGGTCGTGGACGGCACCTTCGCGCCGCCAGAGATCTGCGGGACACGCCCTAGCAGCGGCGACGAGGACGTCCACCGTGGTCCAGGGAGGGATTTGCAGATGCCAACCGTGCACGCCAACGGCATCGACATCAACCACGAGACTCAGGGCGAAGGTGAGCCCCTCGTGCTCATCCCGTACCTGGCAGCCGACCAGGCTTGCTACGCCTTCCATGTGGCGGAGTACGCGAAGCACTTCACCTGCTTCACCGTGGACCTTCGCGGCGCCGGCCTATCCAGCAAGCCCGAGGGCACCTACACCACAGAACTGCTCGCCGGCGGAATCGCCGGCGTTCATGCAGGCGGCCGGCCTGGATCGCGCTCACGTCGCCGGCCTGTCCCTGGGCGCGACGACTGGCATGTGGCTGGCTGCCAAGCAGCCAGCCCGGGTGAAATCACGGTCGTTGCACAGTGCCTGGCCAAGCACGGATCCTTTCCTGCGGGTCGTGGTCGAAGGGTGGCGGATCATGGCGCAGGCTCTTGGCAGCGTGACGGACATGGCGATCAAAGGGATCCTCCCCTGGTGCCTGATTCCGGAGCTGTACGCCGCCCGGCCCGAGTACGTCGAATCGCTCGCCGATTTCTTGCGCGGCCGTCCGATGCCGCCCGTGGACGCGTTCCTCCGCCAGTCGGAGGCGGCCTTGTCCCATGATGCACGGGCGGTGCTCAGCTCGATCCAGGCGCCGACCCTGATCACATTCGGCCGGCATGACATGGTGACGTCCACCCGGTTCGCCGAGCCGCTCACCAGTGGGATCGCGGATTCCGAACTCGCCGTCTTCGACGCCTGCGCGCACGCCCCCATCTACGAGCGCGTTGACGAGTTTAACCAGCGGACCCTCACGTTCCTGCAGGACCACTCGGGTTAGGGCAGAGGCGAGTGCGCGAGGGAGGCAGCGTGACCGGCGGCAGGTACGTCGTGCAGCCAATCGGGTGGGTCGAGTCGCCATTGGTGGACCGCGACCAGGCTCCCAAGCAAGGAGACGAGGGATCGCCCGAGGCGTGTCTGGTTTTCGAGCACGCGATGCGCCAAGGCATTCGTGATCTTCAGGTGGGCACCGAAGTGATCGTGGTGACGTGGCTGGATCGCGCGCGCAGGGACGTGCTGATGGTTCATCCTCGCGGTGATCCGGATCGGCCGGAGACGGGCGTGTTCAGCACCCGTTCGCCCGACCGGCCGAACCCGGTCGGGTTGCACCGGGTGGCGATCGTCTCGATCGACGGCACAAGGGTTCACGTCCGGAACCTGGAGGCGCTGGACGGGACGCCCATCGTGGACGTGAAACCGGTGCTCGACCAGCGAGCCGAGCGTTGACCTGACGACGGCGCGGCGGTGGGGCACACCGCGGCCCGCGGGGTCAGCTCCTGGGAAGCTCGGGGGACGGCCATCCCAGCGTGTCGCCGCACGCGATGGCGGCGCCGCGCGCCCCTGCCATGTCCAGATCTGGCACCAGGGCGAACGTCACGAGGGGAGCCTGCTCATCTCGCAGGTCGGTGTGCTTGCGGACCATTGCAAGGAACCAGTCGCGGAAGCTGGGCGTCGCCTCGACCACGCCACCGCCGATGAAGTACGCATCCGGGTCGGTGAAGTTGGCCGCGATGGTGAAGAGCCTGCCGATCGCGATCGCCTGCTGCTGGAAGATCTCCAGGGCCATCGGGTCCCCGGCGCTGGCATAGCCCCGCACCTGCTTCGCCGCGTGGTGGGCCGAACCCGCGCTATGGAGCTCGTGAGCAGGGAAGCGGGTGAGCCAGTAGGGCAACAGGTTCTTCTCGATGCCGGTCAGGGAGGCAACGCTCTCGCCGTCTCCAGGCAGCCCGCAGTTGCACTCGGGCATCGGCTGCCCCTCCGCCAGCAGCCCGTCCATGGGGATCTGGATGTGCCCCAGCTCCCCGGCCATCCCGGCTACGCCCCGTACCACTCGCCCGGATTCGATCACACCACCGCCAAGCCCGGTTCCCACGATCAGGGAGACGGACGAGCGCTGCCCGGCGGCGGCACCGAAACAGAGGTGATGGGCGTACAGCGACGCGGCATTCGCGTCATTGTTGTAGATCACGGGAAGGCCGAGCCTGGCCTCGAGCGCGCCGCGAACATCGAAGCCACGCCAGGCCGGATCGACGAAATTCACCGCTCCCCGTGACGAGATGACTCCGTCCGCGCTGGCCGGCCCCGGCGTGTCCAAGCCGACTGCCCGCACCGATTCGCGCGAAATCCCCACCAGATCGAGCACGTGCGCGAACGACGCAGCGAGTGCATCGACGGCGACGCCCGGGCCCTCTGCGACCCTGCTTGGCGCCTCAACAAGCCGGTCCACCAGGAACCGCCCGCCGGAATCGAGGACGGTCGCGTTGATGGCCGTCCCGCCATTGTCGAGGCCCACCACTACCTCGTGACCCTGACCCGGCATGCGGCACCTCCCTCGCACTGCCGAGCGTACCGGGCGTGCCAGGCCTTCCCTCGTGCATATCGTGGCGCGGCCGCGGGAGCCGCTATGAATAATGGTCCCGAACGGCTGCCGCGGGGTGTCGCCGGCAGAGCGGCCATGAGAAACAGGAGAGTGAAATGACGACAAAGACCGCATTTTCGGCGGAGGAGTGGAAGGCAGTACTCGAGGGCCCGCCGACCGCCGGCATGATCGTGGTCACGGCAGCGCGCGGGGGGATGTTCCGCGAGTCGATCGCGATGTCGAAGGCGTACGTCGAGGCGCGTGCCCAGCACGGCGAGAGCGAACTCCTCGACGAGGTCGTGGCGGCCAAGCCCGAGCTTGACCACACCAGGTACCACTCTGCCGGAGAGCTCAGGGATAACGGACTGCAGCACCTCCGCGACGCGTTGGCGCTGCTCGAGACCAAGGCGACGGCCGAGGAGGTCGAGGGCTACCGGCGCTTCGTCCTCACCCTCGCGGACAAGGTCGCGGCCGCGCACAGGGAGGGAGGGCAGAGCGTGAGCCCCGCCGAGGCAGAGGCTGTTCAGCAGATCGCAGCGGCGCTCGGCACGACCGCTTCTTGAGGCAGGCCGAAGACAAAGATCCGCGCTAAGGCGTGTGTCCCGTGGATCCTTGGCGGCGACGACAGCTCCACTATCGGCTCCTCGAGAACAAGCAGCGCCTTGCGGGTTCCTGAAGTTTCGCACTTTTGATGGTGGCTGGGGGGCTGGCGGTCGCGGGAGGGGACGGATTGGCAGATGTCGCGACACGCCGCGCGGTGAGGCTCTGGTTACGTGATCTTGCGGGCTGAACGCGGAAGCATCGGCGGTGCTCATGTCCGCCTCGTGCCGAGGGAACCCGCCGATGCTTCCGGGCCTGAATTTACCCGCTTCGCTGCTGTGCCTGCTGAATGAGCTGCGGCCGTGTTTCACCGCGCCGGGCTTTGCGACGTTCTGCGGCCTGGTCGCCGGGATGGCGGGCCGGGTGCGCCGCCGCACCGTGGCAGGCATGCTGCTGGGCGGCTGCCTGCAGTATGCCTGGCCGCATGACCGGGCGCGCTACTTCT
The DNA here is from genome assembly GCA_963826515.1 of uncultured Actinomycetota bacterium. Classification (GTDB taxonomy): domain Bacteria; phylum Actinomycetota; class Actinomycetes; order Streptosporangiales; family Streptosporangiaceae; genus DATFVJ01. The sequence goes on along the minus strand of CAWGXI010000012.1, from coordinate 47,291 downwards.
TCGCCCGGGCCCGCTGGGAACTCGATCAGCTCGGCTTGGCGGTCGCGCAGCTGGCGGTCCTGCTGGTGACCGAGCCGGGCGCTGATCTGCGGGTGGCCGTCGATGACTCGGTGTTCCGCCGCTGCGGGCGCCGGGTGCACGGGGCCGGCTGGCAGCATGACGGCAGCTCTCCGGCGCTGAGCAAGCTCAGCTATGGCAACTGCTTCGTCACCGCCGCGATCTTGGCCCGGCTGCCGTTCTGCGGCCGTGAGGTGTGCCTGCCGGTGCTGGCGCGGCTGCACCTGCCCGGCAAGGGCGCCGGGCCGGGCAAGGTGGAGACGGCCGCGGCGCTGGCCGGCCTGCTCGCCCTGGCCTTCCCCGGCCGGGTGATTCATGTCGTGGCCGATGCCGCCTACCACGGCCCGGCGCTGCGGGCCCTGCCGCAGAACGTGACCTGGACCTGCCGGATCCCCCGCAACGCCGTCCTGTATGACCTGGCACCGCCGCGCACCGGCCGCCGCGGCCGCCCCAGGACCAAGGGTGCCCGGCTGGGCACGGCCGAGGACATCGCGGCCGAAGCGGCGTGGGACACCGTTACCGTCACTGCCTACGGCCGCGAGCACATCAAGCACGTCACCGCCGTCAGCTGCCTGTGGTATGGGTCATGGCACACCCGGGCCGTGCGCCTGATCCTGGCCCGCGACGAGCACACCACCAGCGGATATGACCTGGCTCTGGTCACCACCGACCGGACCGCCGCCGCGGCCGCGCTGGTCGCCCGCTACGCCGCCCGGTGGGCCATCGAGCAGGCATTCGCCGACGCCCGCAACGTCCTGGGCGCCGGCGAGGCCCGCAACCGGGTCAGGCTCGCCGCCGGGCGCACCGTCCCGTTCGGGATGCTGGTGCACACCCTGATCGTCATCTGGTACGCCCGGTCAGGCCACGACCCGGCCGGCATCGACGACCGCAGGGCCGCGCAGCCGTGGTACCGGACCAAGACCGAGCCCGCCTTCGAGGACATGCTCACCAAGCTGCGCCGGACCCTGATCGCCGCCCGATTTTCCGCACGCCGCCCAGCTCAGCCCACTGACGAGCAAATCCACGCCGTGCTCGCGGCCTGGGACGCCGCCGCAGCATAAATACGAAACTTCAGGGGTTCTGGAGTTACCTCAAGTACGACACGCCCTTCAAGCCAGGTGTCTACTCGGGGATCTGGACCGGCATCTTCGGCACGGGCAGTGCGGCGTACGTCGCGACCACCTACGAATGGACCTACACCGACAGCACCAGCAGCATGAAGAACCCGCCATCCGGCTGGTGCCTGCCCGGTACCTCAACCTGCGCGCACTTCTTCGGCGGGATGAGCTCGTCCAGCGGCTAAGCGGTGATGTGGCAGTGGCCGGGCGGCGGTGGAACGTACGACGGCCACGGCGACTTCGACCAGATCGATGCAAACCGCCAGAAGTAGCGCAGCCTCCGCGCGGGTGCTTCGCCGGGGCGTACGCGCAGCTGGGCAAGCTGATGCCGTCGCCCTTCGTGCAGCTGAACCGGGCGGGTGACGGCTTAGATTTCGCTTGTGGCCTCCGCCTTTCCGTCTTTGACGGCGCGCTGAAGCGCGGCGTAGTCGCGTTCGTTCTGGTCGGCGTAGGTTTCGGCGAAGTCTGCGATCGCCACGTCGAACTTGTCTGAGCCGCCGAGGTAGGCGGCCAGGGCGATGCGGTCACCGGAGCGCGCGTGCGCCCGGGCCAGGGTCCATCCGCATAGGCGGGCGTAGGCCGTCATGCCCGCAGGGACCATCAGCTCGATCGGCACGGAGAACTTCCAGTCCCGCAACTGGCGGACGTAGAAGTCGCGGTCCACCTTGTCCTGTCCGGTGACACGGGTCCAGCCGAGGAAGATGTCGCTCTGGGCCTGCTGCAGGTGCTGCCCTGCGACGACGCGTTCGCCTTGGTTCGTGTACTCGCTGCGCCCGCAGTAGTCGGCCAGGACGGACGTCTGCGCCTCCTTGGCCTGCAGGAACAGCGGTTCGTCGCCGTCGCAGGCGTCCATAAGGACGACCCAGGCGCGGGTGCCGACGCTGCCGACCCCGACGACCTTTCTGGCCACATGGATCATGTTGAACTGTTCGAGCAGGTGCCGCCGGTCGGACTGCAGGGTGCGCCCGTACTGGCCCAGCACTGCGTGTAGCTGCTCGTAAAGCGCTTCGGCCTGCACGTCGCTGAAGACCTCTTCGACGGGGACGATCACCGGGGGGTCGCTGATGATCTGCCGCCGCCCGTCGACCACGGTGGTGAGCTTGCCCAGTGCCTGCGTGCTGTCGCGGGTGTGTGCCTTGGCCAGTAGCTGCTCGGCGGCCTTGAACCTTTTCGCGTTGACCTGCGACCTGAACTGGCCGATGGCCTCCTCGATGTCCAGGTGCGCGTACCAGACCGCCAGCAACGGCTGCTCGGCGAACCCGCGCATCGCGCTGCGGTAGCCTTCGGCGGCCGCGAGGACGATCTTGCGGCGGGCTTTGGCAGCGAACCCGTTGTCGCGGCCCGCCACGGCAAAGCTCGCCGCCAGCCGCTTGACATCCCACTCGAACGGGCCGGGCAGGGTCTCGTCGAAGTCGTTGACGTCGAAGACCAGCCGCCGCTCCGGCGACGCGAACGCACCGAAATTGGACAGGTGCGCATCGCCGCACAACTGCACCCGCAGCCCCGACGCGGGCGTGTTTGCCAGGTCCGCCGCCATCGGCAGCGCGGCGCCACGGTAGAAGGTGAACGGGGACACCAGCATCCGCCCGTGCCGGACCGGCACGAGCTCAGGGACCCGCGACTTTGCCTGCCCAAGCAGCAACCCGACCGGATCCCGCGACCGGCCCGGCAGGAATTCCGCATGCGAAGCCAGCGGCGCGACCGCCCTGGCATCCTTCCCCCGTGCGACCCTGTCCGCGCGGCTCAGCTGCTCTGCTGTCGCGGCCTGCGCCTGACCCCGGCCAGATGCGCGCGCACCAGCCCTTCCAGCCGCCACACCATCAGCCTTCACACTCATCACCAGTTCCCTCTCGTGGCAAGCCACACCCGGGTTCTAGTACACGCGCACGCCGCAGGGATGGCCTCACCCACGAGGGGTAAGCCTGCCAGCTCCAACTGGCGCGGGCCGCGCCAGTTGCCTGTTCGTGCGCCCGCCGCGGATCCTTGAGGGGGCACCCGTCACCACCCATCGGGGGTGGTGACGGGCTGGTCGTTGGCTGCCAGCATTGTGGCCAGCCAGTGGGTTCCGCAGTGAGGTGGGTTCCGCAGCGAGGTTGGTGCCCGCTGCGGCGTTCCCGGAGCAGGACCGGCGCGGAGAGTCTTGATCAAGGAGATATTGAGCATGCCGTTGCACGAGCGTGACACCATCCGTGAGCAGCTGGAGGACTCAGTCTTCTGCGGGCACGATCTGACCAGCTCCGTGCCCAAATACCGGTTCCCCCGCGACGAGACGCTGTCGAGGGACGCGTTCCAGGTGGTGTCGGACGAGCTGATGCTCGACGGCAACGCCCGGCAGAACCTGGCCACGTTCTGCCAGACGTGGGCCGAGCCAGAGGTCCTTGCCCTGATGGCCTTGTCGGTCAACAAGAACATGATCGACAAGGACGAGTATCCGCAGACCGCTGAGGTCGAGCGGCGCTGCGTGCACATGCTAGCGGACTTGTGGCACGCGCCAGAGGCAGCCAACACCGTCGGCGCGTCAGCCATCGGGTCCTCGGAGGCCTGCATGCTGGCGGGCATGGCGGCCAAATGGCGGTGGCGGGCCAAGCGGCGCGCGGAAGGCAAGCCGGCGGACAAGCCGAACATGGTGTGCGGCCCGGTGCAGGTGGTATGGCACAAGTTCGCCCGCTACTGGGACATCGAAATGCGCGAGGTCCCGATGTCCCACGGCCACTACGCCATGGACCCCGCCTCGATGCTGGAACGGGTGGACGAGAACACGATCATGGTCGTGCCGACCCTGGGCGTCACCTACACCGGTGCCTACGAGCCGGTGGAGGCCATGTCCAAGGCCCTCGACCAGCTGCAGGCCGACACCGGCCTGGACGTCGGCATTCACGTCGACGGTGCCAGCGGCGCCTTCCTCGCCCCGTTCTGCGCGCCCGACGTGGTGTTCGACTTCCGGCTGCCCCGGGTCAAGTCGATCAGCACCTCGGGGCACAAGTTCGGGCTCGCCCCGCTCGGCGTCGGCTGGGTGATCTGGCGGGACAACGCCGAGCTGCCCGACGATCTGGTGTTCCATGTCAACTACCTGGGCGGCGACATGCCCGTCTTCCAGATCAACTTCTCCCGCCCGGCCGGGCAGATCATCGCCCAGTACTACAACTTCCTGCGGCTCGGCTTTGAGGGATACCAGCGCATCCACGACGCGTCCTATCAGATCGGCCAGTACCTCGCCGCCGAGATCGTCAAGCTGGGCCCATTCGAGCTCCTGTGCGACAGCAACCCAGCCACCGGCATCCCCACCGTCACCTGGCGGATCCGCGACGGCGCCGACCCCGGCTACACCCTGTTCGACCTGGCCGACCGGCTCACCACCAAGGGCTGGCAGGTGCCCGCCTACACCCTCACTGGAACGGCGTCCGACATCGCCGTGCAGCGCATCCTGGTCCGCCTCGGCGTGAGCATGGACATGGCATCCCTGCTCCTCGACGACTTCCGCGCCGCCGTCGCCCACTTCGGCAAGCACCCGGTCACTGTGCCCATGTCAAAGGAGGAGTCGACCGGATTCAACCACCTGTAGACCGCAGCGCCGGGCGTCGTGATCGCCACCACCTCGACGCCCGCGAAGGCCGATCTCGCCCGCCAGGCGGGCGCAGATCACCTGGCGTCCTACCAGAACTTCACCGCCGTGGCGAAGGACGTCACTGGCGGCGCCGGTGCCGCCGTGCTGTACGACGGCGTCGGCCGTGCCAGTTTCGACAACAGCCTCGCTGCCCTGTGCCCGCGCGGCCACATGGTCTTGTACGGCGCGGCGAGCGGGGCCGTTGCTCCCCTTGACCTGCAGCGCCTGAACACCGGCGGGTCGCTGTACGTCACCCGGCCGACGCTCTTCCACTACCTGGCCAGTCCACTACCTGGCCAGCCGTGACGAACTGCTGCGGCGGGCCCGGGAGTATCTCAACCACTGGGGGCGGGGGACGCAGGCGCGGGCGGTGCGGGCGGCCTGCCGATCAGTTCGATGAGGCCGAGCACAACCAGCAGCACGACCGCGATCACGATGGTCACCACGGCGGTCGGGCGGCCCCAGAAGACGAAGATCAGTGCCGCGAGAGCCACCGCCGCGATCCGCAGCGCTTGCCGGTGCGCATAGGTCCAGGTGCCGACCGGGCCGGTGCTCAGGCCGGCGGATTCGCCGCCACGGCGTACCCGGCCAAGCCCGGAAGAGAACGCCGAGCGGGTCGCCACCGCGGCCGCGGACGGCCCGGTGAAGAACGCGCCGATGGCCACGACCAGGCCCACCACCAGCAGGATCCGCAGCGCGGTCCTGATGAATCTGACCAGGATGTCGAAGGCCGCCGCCGCCGCGTCGGCGGACACGCCGGCCGGCAGGCTGTTCAGGTAGATGATCCGGGCGATCGCCAGGCCGGCGCCCAGTACCAGCATCGACGCGGCGAACCCGAGCCCGGCGCCGAGCAGCGCCCGCCGGTGGCCCCGGGCGATGAGCACGCCCAGGGCAAGCAGCACCAGCGTCAGGACCGGCAGCACGATCTTCAGGTCGTTGACCAGCCGGTCGCCGGCCTGCGCCTTGACCAGGTCCTTGGACGGGAACAGCGCGAAGGTGGCATGCACCGTGGGGATCTTGTTCACGGCCGTCAGCCCGCGCGCGGCCAGATCCTGCTTGGCGACGGCCTCCAACGGCGCCACATCAACGGTGACCTGGCCGTTGCTGACCCCGACGGCGCCGTGGCCTGCGTAGCGGCCCGACAACACCGCCACCAGCGCCTGGTGGGCCACCCGGTTCACCTGCGTCCACGCGGCCGCCATCCGCGGGCCAGTAATGATCTTGTGGACGTGACTGTGCACGAACCCCTGCACCCCGCTGGCGAGCGAGCCAGCCACACCCTGCAGCAGCCCGCCGAGCCGGGGCAGGCCCTTTTGTGATAGTTCGGCCGCCGCTTGTTCGGTCAGCCCCTTGACATTCAGCTGGGCGACGATCTCGTTGGTGATCTTGTTAGTGAGGGCGTTCTGGATCGCCGGATCCTTGATCAACGGCGCCATGTTCGCGACATACCTGCCCGTGTCGGATACCTGGTTCGCTGTCCACACCCCGAGCACCGACAGCGGCGCCAGGATACAGCCAACGATGATCAGTAGCGCCGCGACCGGCGACCGCCAGCTGAACCGGCGCCGGTGAGGCTGCCGGGGCTGGCCGGCTGGTTCGGCCATTTCGGCGTGAGAAGCCTCAGATTCTGCACGATCGCCGGGACCGGCGGCCTCGGTCGCGGGGGCCTCGGTCGCGGGGGCCTCGGTCGCGGGGGCCTCGGTCGCGGGGGCCTCGGTCGCGGGGGCCTCGGTCGCGGGGGCCTCGGTCGCGGGGGCCTCGGTCGCGGGGGCCTCGGTCGCGGGGGCCTCGGTCGCGGGCGCCTGAGCGTCGGGTGCGGGCACCTGGGCCTCGTCGCCGTGGGTGTCGGACACGGGCCACCTCCCGCCCTCGGTTTCCGGGGTAGCCGTCGACGGCGACCTCGCCATCTGTGGCCCTCCGGGCGGCGCCCCGTTGTGACGTTATCTTGAACGACGTGGAGCAGTAGCCACCCGGGACGGGTGACCGGAGCAGCCGCCGACCGCCGGAGCCGGAGCGGCGCTCTGTCAGCCGCCGCTGGCCGTGACCGCCCAGCAGCCCGGTCACCGTCCTGACCGTAATCGTCAGCGGCCCGGAGGCGACACCTCAATCAGCGACACGCCGAGATCGGTGCTTGATCGCCACACCCGGCCCCTAACTACCCGGCATTGGGTCTCAGCCGGCCCGCCGTTCCTGCATGCTGCCGCCGCGGGCGATCAGATAGACGAAGACGCCGAGATACGGCAGCACGATAACGAAGATCAGCCAGAGGGCTTTGGCCCATCCGCTGAGGTCGCGGCTGCGGAAGATGTCCAAGAAGATCCAGAACAGCAGGAAGAGCCACAAGGCCCACAGGAAGAACCACATCATCGTCAGGAACAGGTTCAGCAATGGGTACGACGACATCTTCCAGCCCTCCATGGCCGACGGCGCCCCGTATGGAGCGTCCACACGTCGATGGTCACCCTGGCCGCGCTGTCGCCGATCCGCCTCACCCAAGAAGGATGAGCGCAACTCGCTCGTGGCGAGGCGGGAACGGCTTGCGAGGGGTGCGCCGCCCGCGGCAGCCGTTCGGGAGAATTGACGGGCCAGTTGCCCGCAAGACTCCGGGACTGACGGAGGACCTGGCTGCCATCCAGGAAGTAGCCTTGGCGACCTTACTAGGCCTCGCGGGGGCGGACATGACGAATGTGCACTACCAGGAACTGCCGGCGGCCAGGCGAAGGCGTCTCGTTTTCCGTGCGGTGCTGCGCGGTCTCCTGACCACGACGGTGCTGGTGGTGCTCTACTACGTGCTTCCGCTAGACCGGCCGTGGGATAGTGACACGGCGGTGCGTGTGCTGATCGGCCTCCTCGTCTTCGCAGGCATCGCGGTCTGGCAGGTCAGGACCATCGCAGGCTCGCGCTATCCAGGGCTGCGAGCTTTCGAGGCACTGGGCTTGATTCTTCCGCTCTACCTGCTCGTCTTCGCCTCCACGTACTTCGTGATGGAACGAGCCTCGGCGGCGAACTTCACCCAGCCGCTGACCCGGACGGACGCCCTGTACTTCAGCGTTACCGTCTTCTCAACGGTCGGTTTCGGGGACATCACGCCCAAGTCCGAGGCGGCCCGGGTGGTGCTCATCGTCCAGATGCTCGGCGACCTCGTACTCCTGGGCGCCGGCGCGCGAGTCCTCCTGGGGGCCGTACGCCGCGGCCAGCAACGAAGATCGGATACGGGCGACGCCGACGGCTCGGCCGCCACGTAAGGACGCGCGGCCTGAACCTCTCGCCATGCCACGCGCTATTCCCGGCTGGGCCAACCTAAGGGCGTAGTCCCTAGTGCTGCTTGACAGCCGCGCGTAAGGTGGAGGTGGCGAAAGTAGGGGAAAGTGACCGTAAGTATCGGGTCGATGCGGGATGCTCACGTGGGACTGGCCAAGCCCGCACAGCGGTCGTGGTCGGAGCGCAGCGGAAAGCAATTGACGATTCTCATGATCGGCGTGGCTGCGGTGTCGCGCCTGCCGGGCAATAGCCGCACCCAGCAGCACGTGATCATGGTCGGGCTCGTGCTGGCTGCGGTGGCAGGACTTGGGCGGGATAGCCAGACTCGCTCCCGCGAGCGCCTGGTCGCCTGGGACCAGCGGCGGCATCAGCGCTATATGCGTACGGTCAAGGCTCAAGCGAAGAAGCTAGGCGACGGCGTCACCGGGTGAGACCTGACGCCCGGCTCCCAGGCGCAGGCGGCGGCGAGGAACCGGGGGATCCGGCGGGGGCGTGCGGGACGGGTACGTTGGCGGCCGTGCGCCTTGCACGGCCGCATGTTCACACGGCCGCATGTTCACACGGCCCCATGTTTAGAAGACGGTGGCCCAGCCGTCCTTCATGCTGATGATCGTCCAGCCGCCCTCGCGGGCCCGCTCCAGAGCCTGCTCGGCACCGCCGGTGTAGCCGAACTCGCGCTCGCCGTCGTCGTGCAGAACGAGCAGGCGAAGAAACGGCTTGTCCTGATGCTGGGTGAACTCGAGCATCGGGATGTCGCCGTTCGAATTGCCGGCCGCCATGAGCGGCCTGCGGCCGATGCGGCTCCAGATCCGGATCGGTTTCTGCGGGCCATCTTCATGGCTAGCGGAGCGAAGCCGGCTGCCGCGCAACTCGCAGCCGGGACGCGATCATCTGATCTTTGGGGTGGTGTCGCCGGGCGAGGCCGGAGCGCGCGGCCGCCCGCGCACGTGACGACGCCGGGCGTGCCCGGCCGCGAGGAGGATCGTCAGGCGCAGGGCAGTTCGAGGATCTTCAAGAGGTCACGGAAATCCGTGATCGTGTAGTCGGGAACGCAATCCAGGTGAGCCTTCGTGCCCTGATCGGAATCGAACATCACGGTCGTCATGCCGATCTCCCGCGCCCCGAAGATGTCACGGTGCATGTCGTTGCCGACGTACAGGGCGTTCTGGGCGGCGACGTTCATCGCGTCGAGGGCGAACTGAAAGAGCCGCCGGTCGGGCTTGCGATACCCGAGGTCGCCGGAAACGATGATGGGGTCGAAGTAGCCGAGCAGCCCGACCTTGTGCAGTTCGCCGCGTGGGTACGCGCTCTGCGTATCGGTGACTAGCGCGAGCGGGTAGCGCTCGCGCAGGACACCGAGCACCTCGCGCACGTGCGGGTAGAGGCCTAGCCGTTGGCGCGAGATGCCGCGGGACATCTCGGCCAGGAACAGTGGCATCTGCTCGAGTTTCCCGGCCGGCAGGGTGCGGGTGAAATCCGTCAGGTGCCCCTCGATGATGCTGCGCCAGATACCGACGGCGTCGAATTCGGGATGTTCCTCAGAACTCGCCCGGTGCTGCTCCTTCATGATCTGGAAATAGAGATCCCGGACCTCGTACCGGTGCAGTTCGATGCCCTGATAGGTGAGGAAGTGCGCCGCAGCCCGGAAGATCTCTTCCATGCCGTCCTCGGTCAGGATCCTGATCAGGGTGCCGTTGAGGTCGAAGGCAATCGCTCGAATGTCCATGCTCTGCTGTCAGCACTCCTTGCTCGACGCGGCGAAGCGCAAGATCGTCCAGGCCGTCCGGGCCGTCTATCACGCGGATGCTCGTAGTTCATCGCGGGACGTTCCCGACGTCGATGGTCGTATGCGCAATCGGCACGTCATCCAAGCCCGAGTGTAGGCCGGCACGTTCGTGAAGGCTGACGGCGACGGGTTCGGTCAGGATCAACAATCCCCATTTCGGGCGGCGCTGATGGCGGAGCGCTGATGGCGGAGCGCTGATGATGGCCCGTGCGCGTTGGTGTCCTTGCGTGCACGCTGCCGCCGGTTCAGGGCGTGCAGCGGCCGGGCGTAGCGGGGCAAGTCGCCTGACCTGCGGAAACGACGTTGCGCGTACCCCGCTCGCCCGGCGGCGCCGCTACCGGGACCCAGCCGCTCAGGCGGCTCGGAGCAGCTTCTTCGCCTGCCGCACGAGCCTTCCGCCGTAATCGCGGCCGATGTAGTCATTTCGCGCGATCCGCAGCAGGTTCAGCGCCATGTAGTACGGCGCGCGTGCGGTAACCGACTCGAACGTTCGCTCCCGATCGGGGAAATGGTAGCTGTATTCCCAGAGAAAATGCCCGATGAACGGTTCCGCCCGGTGCCTGTCGCCGACAGCGCTCATGAACGCATGCTGGAGCTCGCCCGCGACCCGCCCGACATCGAACATCCGGTCCCCGCGCTTCATGCGTTCCAGATCGATCGCCGCGACGTCCATGCCATTACCGAACAGAAAGTTCGCCGGAGTCGCGTCGCCGTGCAGCCAGACCTGCTGGTCCTCCCACATCTGCGGCTTGTCGCGCCAGCGGTCGCGCAGCCCGGAGAACTCGTCGATGTCCGGCTGCCCAATGCGGTGGGCTTTCTTGAGCCTGCCGACGACCCGGTCGAAGTACCTGCAGTCGGGCTCGAAATCGACGCCGGCCCCGTTGGCCGTCCGGATGTGCTGCGTGGCGAGAAAAAATGCGAGCGCTTTGAGCCGCCAATAGAGGTGCGCGTCGTCCCGGTGCTGCGTCGCACGCGTGATCGCGTGGCTGAATTCCTCGCCGGAATAGTATTCGAGAGCCAGCATGCCGTTGATGTCACGACTGTAACCGAGCGGGCGAATCACGTGGTGCGGCGATCCGATCAGATTGTATCGGCGCAGCGTCTTCAGCCCCTCGTACTCCTGCTGTGCCATCCAGGCTGCCTTGTCCAGGTCGGGACTGAACCTGGGGCCGTAGAACTTGCAGATGATCTTGGCGGTGCTGAACTTCTCCTCGTATGCGTAGACCACGTTGCTGCCGGACAACCGGAAGACGCGGAACGCCGGATGTGGCTCGCGCACCCCCATGCGATCGCGGATGGTCCTGCTGAGGAAGTCGTGGAGCGGGTCATGACCCGCGACGTAGCCGACATATTTTCCGTTCATTGGGAGCCTTTCCCCGTGCCAGCTCCCGGAACGGTCGCATCGATCGGTGCGCGGCCGGAGAACAGCGCGCGCAGATGCTTGCGATCCGAGATCCTGTTCACGTCCATTCCTTCGGGACTGCTGGCAATTGCCGCCGCGGCCAGTGCGCCGCCGATGGACCGGGCAACACGGTCGGCACCCGCCGCGCCTGCTCCGGTCAAGAGTGGGCAGCGCGATGCGCGCGATGGCTTTCCGTGCGGCTTGTCACTCACAGTCTCCCCCGTTATGCGGCACACCTTGCCCCTGCAATGTGGTATGAGCCGCGCCTTACCAGACACAGAGAGCGCTGCCCCGCTCCTGATACGTAGCCGCACCTGATGTGCGGCAGGTTCGCATCATGGTCAAGTCGCCTGTCATCGTTACCAAAGGGTTACCGGAACGCGCACGGAAATACGCGGCCCACGAAGGTACAGGGCTTGCAGTCTTGCGGGCGCCCCGAGGAAAAGGAAGACCGGAACGGCATCGTCCGTCAGATTGACTTTCACTCGTTACTGGTGTTCCCACGCTGCCGGCCACGCCGATCCCAGCCGGAATTTTGCGGCGGCGTGGCTTGCTGACCGGGCTGGCGCGGCGGGTTCTGCGGGCGGTTCGGCGCATGTTCAGTCCGGTGTCACGCGCGCGGAGCCGTTCTGGGACAACGATCCTGAACGGCCCACGCCCGGCGGCACGGTCCTGCCACGCCCTCGACGTCCATCTTCATTCCTCCACGCCCAGCGTTCCGCTACGCACAGCGTTCCGCTACGCCCAGCGTTCGGGGCCGAGCGCTGGTCCCTGTCAAGGCGCTGCCGGCGGGCGGGTATCGGTAAGGGATTTGCGGAGAGCAGACTGGGCCATGATGTGCCGGTGGTCCGTATCATGTCGAACAGCCTGTACTCGGCCGCCGCGCGCGAAAGCGGCCGCGAACTGGGCGCGCAAGGGTAGCGGGATGGTGGAATAGTGGGTGGCACGGCGGGCGGTGGCACGCTTGAGGTGGTCTGGGACGATGCGCTCGCGGCCTACGATTTCGGGCCGGGGCATCCGCTCGCCCCGGTCCGCATCGAGCTCACGATGGCGCTCGCCCGCGAACTTGGCGTGTTTGACTCCTCAGGGGTGTCGCTGGCCGTCCCCAGCCGGCCAGCGACGCGCTGCTCGAACTCGTTCACGATCCGGCATATATCGTGGCTGTCCGGCGCGCGGGCCAGACGCTGGCGCCCGACCCGGTGGTCGGCCTCGGCACAATGGACAATCCCGTGTTCGGCGGGATGCACGAGGCGTCCGCGCTCGTCGCCGGCGCCAGTGTCGCCGCGGCGAGCGCTGTCTGGGGCGGGGTGGCCGGGCACGCCGCCAACCTGGCGGGCGGTCTGCATCATGCTATGCGCGACGCGGCCAGCGGGTTCTGCGTGTACAACGATCCCGCGATCGCGATCAAGTGGCTGCTCACCGAGGGCGCCGAACGGATCGCCTATGTCGACCTGGATGTGCACCACGCGGATGGCGTGCAGGCTGCCTTCTACACGGATCCTCGCGTGCTGACCATCAGCCTGCACGAGCATCCGCGTACTTTGTTTCCCGGCACCGGCCTCGCCGCCGAAACTGGGTCGGGCGCGGGCGCCGGTTACGCCGTCAACGTCGCGCTTCCTGCTGGCACCGGGGATACGGGCTGGCTGCGGGCGTTCGATGCGATCGTTCCTCCGCTGGTGCGGCAGTTCCGGCCGCAGGTGCTGGTCAGCCAGCATGGCTGCGACAGCCATCGGCTTGACCCGCTCGCCCATTTCGACCTGAGCGTCGACGCGATGCACGTCGCCTGCACCGCCATGCACGAGCTGGCGCACGAGACCGCGGGCGGCCGCTGGGTGCTCATCGGTGGCGGCGGCTACGCGGTTGTGCAGGTAGTGCCGAGAGCCTGGACGCATCTGCTCGCCGAGGCCGCCGGCCACCCAGTTGACCCCGGCGCGCCGACACCGCCGGCGTGGCGCGAGTACGCGGAGGCGCGGACCGGCGAGCGTGCGCCGGAATGGATGACCGACTGGGAGCCCGCCGTGTACACGCCGTTCAGGAACGGTTACGATCCCGCTGACCACGTGGACCGGTCGATCATGGCCACCCGGGTGGCGGTATTTCCGGACCACGGGCTGGACCCGCAGCCCTGACCGGCGGCCCAGCCGGGGGCGTTACGGGCGACCCAGCAGGGAACCGTGACGGGCGGCCCGGCCCGGGGGCGTTACGGGCGGCCCGGCCGGCGGACGCTACGGGTGGCCCAGCCGGGGCGTGCCGCTAGCGGCCCAGCCGGGAGCCGTGACGGGCGGCCTGGCCGGCAGCGATCTTCTGTCTAGCGTGTAGCCTCAACCGGACGGGAAACGGAAGGCGCACGGGTGGCTGAGCCGAAAATCCTGAAGGCCGGCGACGAACCTGCACTCTCGCAGGCGATTACGCGCGGCCTGCGCCGCCAGTATGGCGCCGGGTACCAGATCGTCCGAGCGGCGCCGGGCGCCGAAGCACGCACTGTGCTGCGCAAGTTTGCCCTGCGCAAGTTTGCCCTGCGCAAGTTTGCCCTGCGCAAGTTTGCCCTGCGCAAGTTTGCCCTGTGCAAGTTTGCCCGGCGCGACCGGCCCGTCGCGCTGATCGCGTCCGGCCAGCGCTGGGATGTCGCACGCGACGATCGTTACCTGGCCAGGATCTTATGAAGATCGACGATCTGCGTGCCATCTTCCTGTTCGACGGGCTCAGCGATGAACAGCTCCTCGAATTGATCGCTGTCGGCGATGAAGTGCACTTCGATGAGGGCGATGTGCTGTTCCGCGAGGGCGACGCCGCCGACTTCTGGTGGGTGCTGGTCAACGGGCGGGTCGAGTTGATACGCCGTGCCGGACAGGAGGAGTCCGTTGTCGCCGTGATGGACCGGCCAGGGGTATGGGCGGGCGGGTTCCGCGCCTGGGCCGACAAGGCGGGGTACCTGAGTACTGGCCGCGGCGCCGGCCCAGGCCTGATGCTTCGGATCTCCGCCGCGGCGCTCGGGGAACTGGCACGCGCGTGGTTCCCGTTCGGCGTTCACCTGATTGAAGGCTTCTTCCAGACGGTGCGCAACATGGAAGCGCTGTCACGTCAGCGTGAAGCGCTCGTCGCGCTCGGCACGCTCGCGGCAGGTCTCGCCCACGAGATCAACAACCCGGCGTCGGCCGCCGTGCGCGCAGTCGAGGCATTGCAAGACACCTGCGACACGTTGCTTTCCTCGCTCGTCCGGCTTGCCGAGCGATCACTGCCAGCGGAACAGTTCGTCGCCATCGACGCGCTACGACGCGAGATCGATGCCTCTTCGGCGAGCGTCGATGCCCTGGCGGTCGCCGATCGCGAAGACGCGCTCGCTGACTGGCTCGACGGCCAGGGGGTCAGCGCCGCCTGGCGCATCGCTCCCGCGCTCGCGGCGGCGGGTGCCGGCATTGCCTGGTGCGAGCGCGCCGCCGAAATCCTCGACGGTGGCACGTTGGAACCGGGCCTCGAATGGGTGGCAAGCACGTTGTCGACAACGACGCTGCTCTCCGAAGTAAAGGACTCGACCGGGCGGGTTTCGGCACTTGTCGCTGCAATGAAGTCGTATTCACAGCTCGACCGAGCCTCACTGCAACTCATCGACGTCACAGAAGGCATAGACAGTACCCTCGCAGTGCTCGGGCACAAGCTGCGCGGCGGCGTAACCGTCCTTCGCGATTACGGAACTGACGTGCCGCTCATCGAGGCGAACCCAGCCGAGCTCAACCAGGTATGGACGAACATCATCGACAACGCCATCGACGCCATGGACGCAAACGGAACGCTCCGCATCTCGACACGGGCCGGCTCCGAGGATGTTGTCGTCGAAATCGGCGACACCGGCCCCGGGATGCCTCCCGACGTGCAGGCCCGCGCGTTCGAGCCGTTCTACAGCACCAAGGGCGTCGGCAAGGGCGCCGGCCTCGGCCTTGACAATTCACGCCGCATCATCGTGGAGGGCCACCACGGCCAGATCACAATCGATTCGCGGCCCGGCGAGACGGTGCTGTGCATCCACCTCCCCCGCCGTCACAAACGTCAGTGACGCAATCAGGTCCTGACTCAGCTCGTCCCAGACGGGTCGGTCATCCGGAGTCCGGCTGGCGCACCGCCCGATCGCCGCGGCGGCAATCCGGCTGCCGGTAACGGTGCTTGGGGGACGTCGCGGCGAAGCACCGACGCAGGCGTCCGCAACCCTCGCGACCCGGCCGGTCTCGACGGGGCCGGTCCCGACGGGGTGAGGTCTTCCGGCGCCGTTCTGGACAGCACGGTCACACCGGCGGCCATGACGGCGAAAGCCAGGACGGCGATGGCAATCTTCGCCGGGCTGTCGGTGAAGCGCTCGTCGAACAGCCACACGCTCAAGATGATGCTGGCGAACGGGTCACCCGGCGCAGCACCAGGACGAAGATCAGCTCGGTGACGAGGATGGGCCGGGCCCCGTTCCCTCCGCCATGTCTGCACAGCCTAAGCGTCGCGCGTCAGACGGCCCGATCCGGGCGGTCAGGCGGGTGACCACGATGCGACCGGGAAGGCCACCGCCCCGCCACAACTCAAGCGCCGCGGGAATGCGTGCGCGCCGTGGGTTGGCCGTTGTTAGCCGCGGGTTAGCCGAGGAGCGGGCGGCGGGCGCGGGTCATGTCGTCCAGAGCGCTTTGCATCGCGGTCGCGACCCGGTTTGCGAACTGCTGCGGTTCCTCGCCGGGCCCGGGATCGATGCGTGCCAGTACGCGGGTGGTGAGCTTGGTCGGAGCCGGGAGGTACGGCAGCACGCCGGCGACGCCGATGGACAGTCCCCACGGGGCGGACAGCGACACAGGCAGCGTGCGCGCGCGCAGCAGCCGGTGCAGTCGCAGCGCCTTGGCGAGGCGCTGCCCGTCGGTCAGGACGAGCAGCGACTCGCCGGCGCCAGCCGTGACGACGGGCACGATGGGGACGCCTGCGTCCATAGCGACGCGGGCGAAGCCGCTGCGACTGGCGAACACGATCTTGTTGCGGTCGGGGAACGCCTTGGCCGCGTCGACGTCACCGCCGGGGAACACGCAGACGTGCCGCCCGGCCGCGAACGCTTCCATCGCCGCGACACGGGAGGCGGGGCGAGCGCCAATCGTCTCGAGCAGTGGCCCGGCTTTGAACGTCCAGACGAGTTGGTGGGTCAGGTAGGTTACCGGGCGGGTGACACGGAGTTCCTCCAGCGCGGCGAGCATCGCGAGCACGTTCAGGTCGATGATGCCGCCGAAGCCGTGGTTGCCCACCAGCAGCGCGGGCTCGTCGGGTAACGGCGCGTCGGCGGTGACCGTCTGCCGATGGTAGTGGCGGACGAGTTCGATGCCGAACCGGCGCAGCGCCTGCATCGACGCGGTCGCAGCCGACCAGGTCACGGGGCTCCTTCGGCGGCGAAGGCCGGGATCACCCGCCAGGTACCTTGGAAGATCCGCTGATGGAGCTCCGACTCGACGATCGCGCGCAGGATCGGTTCCTGACGCTCGGCGTCGGCCTCGTCGATTACCTGACATGGCCACATTCCGGCCACCGCGCCACGCAGATGCGGGTGGGTGTTGCCGCGCCCGAATACTGCGATCACCTGAACCGGCTCGACGCGCCCGCCGCCGCGAGCCGCTGCGTCCCGCTGCTCGGGCCAGGACAACTCCCAGTGCGCGAAGACCCCCTCATCGCGGTCGTCACCAGCGTGGTGGTGGATGGCGCCACCGCCGCCCAGGAAGACCGTGTTCGTCTCATCGAGGATCCGCCGCACGACCGGATCAAGCAGCGTGACGGCGCGGCGGAACACCCGGACCCGCTCCGGCCACTCGCGGGCTCCCTCGTATGTTCCAGAACGAAGGTCCTGCAGATGACGGAACATATCCCCGGTGCGGGGCGGCACATCCTGGGTCATACATCCATCATCCCCGCAAACCGGACAGGCCGCGATAGGGACCAGGCCGCGATAGGGACCAGGCCGCGATAGGGACATGGACCGGCGGGCGCCCGGGCCACGCGACCGGCGGACCGCCTGCTGTGCCTTTGCGATAAGCACCAGCAGCCACCTGTGACCGCGAGCCGCTCAGCGCGTGTGACGCAGCCACCAAAGGCCGACGAACGGCAGGACGAGGGGTACGAACCCATATCCGCTGCCAAACCCGGTCCATACTGTGGCATCCGGGAACGCCTTCGAGAAGAGCTCGCTCGCTGCCCCGACCGTGATCACGCCGCCCAGCTCAATGCTGATCGCCACAGTGGCAACTCGCCGCGCGGCGGCGTCCCCGCGGGCCAGCGACAAAGTGGCGACGATGTACACGACGGCAGCGAACGCGGACAGCAGGTACGCCAGCGGCGCCTCGTGGAACTTGGTTGCGATCTGCACCGCCGAACGGGCGGTCGCCGCGAGGGCGAACAGGCCGTAGACGGCGACCAGCACCCGGCCGAACCCGTGGCTGGTCGAGCGGGGCGGTGCCCGGTCGCTGGTGTCAGCCAAGGGGACCAGCCCAGACCTGCTGCACGCGAATCACCATGACCGGCGTGATCAGGAACGCCACGGCGAGGACCGCCGTGCCCGCCCGGCTCCGCTCCCCCCACCCCCACGCTGCGGCCGCAGGCGGGATGGCCACGCAAGCGAGAAGGTACATGACGAACTCGGCCCGGGCGAACACATGGTGGCTCCCGGCCATCTGCGCGATGCCACCGATGAGGAAGCCGGCGAGCAGCGCCTCAAGCACCGCGCCGCCCGCGAGCAGGGGGCGGCCGAGCGGCCGGTTGGCCAGGACAAGCCCGAACGCCCACGCCGCGAGCACAAGCGCGACGATCATGATCGTCGTTGCATACGCACCCGTCACGACCGCGATTCTTGCATCGGTTCGATGATCCGCCCACCAAAGAGATGCAAATACGCGTCCGAATTGTTCTCTGGCTGTGCGGCCGCGGGTGCTGGTGGTGGTTATTGGGGCGTTGTCTGGTGGGTGGTGGCTTGTTGCTGGAGGTATTCGTGCATGGCGGTGGCGGCTTTGCGGCCGGCGCCCATGGCGAGGATGACGGTTGCGGCGCCGGTGACGATGTCGCCGCCGGCGTAGATGCCGGGGCGGCTGGTGGCGCCGGTGGCGGGGTCGGCGGTGATGCAGCCGTGGGGGTCGGTGGCCAGGCCGTGGGTGGTGCGGGGGACGAGGGGGTTGGGGTTGGTGCCGAGGGCGATGACGACGAGGTCGGTGTCGATGGTGAATTCTGAGCCGGGGATGGGGATGGGGCGGCGGCGGCCTGTGTTGTCGGGTTCGCCGAGTTCGGTGTGGATGCATTCGAGGGCGCGGACCCAGCCGTTGCCGTCGCCGAGGAATTGTTTGGGCAGGGTGAGCCAGTCGAAGATGACGCCTTCGTCGCGGGCGCGTTCGTAGTCTTCGGCGCGGGCGCCTTTTTCTTGTTCGGAGCGGCGGTAGACGATGTGGGCTTGTTCGGCGCCGAGGCGGATGGAGCAGCGGACGGCGTCCATGGCGGTGTCGCCGGCGCCGATGACGGTGGCGTTGCGGGGGCGCTGGACGGGGGTGTCGTAGTCGGGGAAGGAGTAGGCGTGCATGAGGTTGACGCGGGTGAGGAATTCGTTGGCGGAGTAGATGCCTTTGAGGTTTTCGCCGGGGATGTTCATGAAGATGGGTGAGCCGGCGCCGGTGCCGACGAAGACGGCGGCGTAGCCGTGTTCGGTGGTGAGCTGGTCGATGGTGACGGTTTTGCCGATGATGACGTCGCGGACGAATTCGACGCCGAGGGCGGTGAGGTGGGCGACGTCGTCGTCGACGATTTCTTTGGGGAGCCGGTATTGGGGGATGCCGTAGCGGAGCACGCCGCCGAAGGCGTGCAGCGCTTCGAAGATGGTGACGGGGTAGCCGGCCTGGGCGAGGTCGCTGGCCACGGTCAGCCCGGCGGGGCCGGAGCCGACGATGGCGATTTTCTGGTCCCGCCAGGGCGGCGGGGCGGGGGGGCTGGTGGCGGGGGGGTGGGTGTGTTCCCAGTCGGCGACGAATCGTTCGAGGCGGCCGATGCCGGCCGGGTCCTGGTGGGGGGCCAGCACGCAGCGTGATTCGCATTGGTGTTCGACGGGGCAGACCCGGCCGCAGATGGCGGGGAGCAGGTTACGGGAGCGGATGGTGGCGGCGGCGGCGGCGAAGTCGCCGACCGCGACGGCGCGGACGAAGTCGCGGATCGGGACGTTGACCGGGCAGCCTTGCTCGCAGACGGGGTCCTGGCAGTTCAGGCAGCGGCGGGCCTCGGCGATGGCGCGGGCTTCGGTGTAGCCTTCGGCGACTTCGTCCCAGCTGTGGCGGCGCTGGCCGGGGTCGGCGCAGGGCATCTCGGTTTTGTGCGGGTACACGATCGGCATGGCTGTTACCTCCCCAGTCCCGCGAGCTCGCAGGCCAGGTCCTCTTGTTGCTGGTAGGTGCTCATCCGGGCGCCCGCTTCGTCGAAGTCGACCTGGTGGGCGTCGAAGAACGGGCCGTCGACGCAGGCGAACAGGGTTTTGCCGCCGATGCTGACCCGGCAGCCGCCGCACATCCCGGTCCCGTCGACCATCAGCGGGTCCAGCGAGACCAGGGCGGGCAGGCCGCGGCGGGCGGTGGTGCCCGCGACGGCGCGCATCATCGGCATCGGGCCGACGGCCAGGCAGCAGGTGTATCCGGCGCCGGCGTCCAGCAGCTGTTCCAGCCGGCCGGTGACGAAGCCGTGGTAGCCGGCTGAGCCGTCGTCGGTGCACACGTGCACCGGGTCGGCCGCGGTGGCCAGCAGGTCGGCCAGGATGACCAGGCCGGCGGTGCGGGCGCCGACGATCGCGCTGACCTGGACCCCGCGGGCGCGCATCTCGCGGGCCAGCGGGAACACCGCGCCGGTGCCGAACCCGCCGCCGATCAGCACCGCGTGCCCGGTCTCGGGCAGCGGCGCCGCCGCGCCGAGCGGCCCGGCGAAGTCCAAGAACACGTCCCCTTCGGCCAGCGCGCAGGCCAGCGCGCTGGTCCGGCCGGCCTGCTGGACCACGATCGTGATCGTGCCGTCGGCGCGGCTGAAATCGGTGATGCTGATCGGGATCCGCTCACCGGTCTCGGTGATCCGCACGATCACGAACTGGCCGGGCGCCGCGTTCCGCGCGACCAGCGGGGCGTGCACGACGAACAGCTTGGTGATATCGGTCAGGTCACGCTTCTCGACGATCCGTGCAGTGGTATCCATGATCTCTCACTCGCCAGATTGGGGTACTTGCCTGCGGCGCCCGGCTGTTGCTGTTGCGGCTGGTCACGGCGTGGCTGGGTTGGTGGCAGGGTTACAGCAGGGGGCTGGCGTCTTTGGCCTTCAGCCGCTGCCAGCGGCGTTCCACCTCGGCCTCGATCGCGGCGAGGGTGGCCTCGTTGCCGGGTTTGCACAGGTGCCGGGTCTTGCCCATCAGCGCCAGCCAGGCCGCGGCCGGCCGCCGCCGCCCGATCGGCTCGGGGTCGTAGGTGATCCGGGTCACCCCGGACTCGATCTCATACAGCGGGAAGAAACACGAGTCGACCGCGGCCTGGACGATCTCGACCCCGGCGCGGTCCTCGGTTTTCCAGTTCAGCGGGCAGGAGATCAGTATCTTGCCGTAGGCGGTGCCCTGGTGGCGGGCGTACCACTGCGCCTTGGCGGCCTTGGCGACCAGGTCGTCGGGGTAGCCCTCGACGCTGGTGAACACGTACGGGATGTTGGTCGCGGCCATGATCTGCGGGGTGTCCTTGTGGTGGAACGCCTTGCCGAGCTCGGCCGGGCCGACGTGGCTGGTCGAGGTCAGGTGCCCCAGCGGGGTGGAGTAGCTGAGCTGGCTGCCGGTGTTCATGTAGCCCTGGTTGTCGTACTCGACCACGATCATCCCGTGGTTACGCAGCGCGGCGCCGATCGCCGCGCCCATCCCGATGTCCATCCCGCCGTCCCCGGTGACCATCACGAAGGTGATGTCCTCCCCGGCCGGCAGTTCCCCCCGGCGGACCCGCTCGTGGAACATCTCCACCAGCCCGGACAGCGCCGCGGCGCCGTTTTGGAACAGGTTGTGCACGTAGGTGACCCGGTGCGCGGTGTACGGGTAGCCGGTGGTCACCACCATCGCGCAGCCGGTCTGGTACAGCACCACCACATCGCCCTCGATACCGCGCAGGAACTGGTCCAGCGCGGGGAAGATCCCGCAGCCCGGGCACGCGCCGTGGCCGGGCAGCACCCGCTTCGGCTTGGCGGCCAGCTGCCAGTACGGCGGCGCGTCGACCCGCAGCCGCCCGTCCGGGCCCGGCTGCACGTCCAGCAGCCCGCTGGTCATCTCGGCCCGGGTCAGCGCCGGCGCGCCGCGCCGCCGCGGCGGCGGCGCGGCCGGATCACCCGGCTCCACCCCGTAATAGCCGAACGGCTCCGCCACCTCACCGGTCTCGGCGGCCCGCACCGCCAGCGCGAAGAACGCCTCCGCGTCCTCGGCGTAAAAGTCCCGCCCGCCCAGGCCGTAGACCCGGCTCAGGCACAGCGTCCGGTTCGCCGGGTCATCATGCAGCGCCGACTTCACCTCATGCGACAAGCTCGCCCCGTGCGCCCCGTAACTGCCCGACCGCTCGCCCAGCACCACCGCCCGCACCCCGGCCAGCGCGCCGCGGATCGCGTCCGCCGGGAACGGCCGGATCACGTTCGGGCTGATCACCCCGGCCCGCACCCCCGCGCCGCGGAGCCGGTCGGCGACATCTTTGGCGGTCTCGGCGGCCGAGTTGACCAGGAACACCGCGACCTCCGCGTCGTCCATCCGGTACAGGTCCACCGGGTCATACCGGCGGCCGCTGAGCGCCTCGTACTCCGCGACCACCCCCGGCAGCGCCGCCGCCGCCGCGTCCATCGCCCGCTCCAGCTGATACTTGTTGTTGATCAGATCCGGGTCGTTCATGTACGGCCCGATCGTCACCGGATGCCGCGGATCCAGCGCCGTCACCATCTCCGGCACCGGCCCCAGCCACGCCGCCACCGTCGCGTCGTCGGCGAAACTGGCCACCCGCCGCTTTTGATGACTGGTGAAAAACCCGTCGAACGCCACGATCGCCGGCAGCCGCACATCGGCCCGCTCAGCCACCCGCAACGCGATCAGGTTCAGGTCATAGACCGCCTGCGGCCCCCGGGCCATGAAAATCAGCCACCCCGTGTTCAGCGCGTAATACACATCCGAATGATCCCCGCGGATATCCAGCGGCCCGCTCACCGCCCGCGTCGCCAGATCCAGCAGCATCGGGAACCGCGTCCCGGACTGCACCGGCAGCTGCTCCAGCGAATACAGCAGCCCCTGCGAACTCGTCGCGTTGAACACCCGCCCGCCGCCGGTCGCCGCGCCGTAACAGATCCCCGCCGCGCCGTGCTCCCCATCCGCCGGCACCATCACGATCTTGTGCTCCCCGGCCGCCTTCATCTCATCCAGCAGCTCCGCGATCTCCGTCGACGGCGTGATCGGGTAATAGCCCATCAGATGGAAATCGATCTGCTTCGCCGACAACGCGGCCATCTCATTACCGGTACGGAACCCGACCACCTGCCCGGCCCGGCCCGCCGCCGCCACCTCCGCCTGCACCGCAGTCATCGGCCCGTTCCCTTCTCGCTGCCCCGCTCGTTTTCCAGCCACCCGAACAGCGGCACCCGGTTGTCCTCGGCCCAGCCGTCAACCTCCCGCAGCTCGGTCAGCGACCCGGTCGGGCACGCGTCCACGCACTTCAGGCAGCCCTTGCAGTAGTGGTAGTCGATCCCCGCCAGCCGCACCGCCGGCCCCTCGCCGTCGCCGTCGCCGCCCGCCGACCACACGAAACACAGATCCGGGCAGACAATGTCGCAGATCCCGCAATGCGCGCACAGCTCCGGGTCATACGCCGGCAAAAACCCCTGCCGCGACATGCTCAGATCCTTCAGCACACTGTTCCCCGTATCCACGATGATCCCGCCGATCGGCGCGTCCAGATACCCGAACGCCGGCGCCGCCCGCGCCACCGCCCGCCCCGGCTCCCCCGCCACCGCCGGCCACGACACCCGCCGCAGCTCCCGGTACCCCCGGTCGAACGTCCGCAAATTCGCCTCCACCAGATGCCCCGCCCGGACCGACAACTTCGCCCGGATCGTCTCCCGCACCGCACCCGGATCCACGAACGGGCAGCACCGCGCCACCGCACCCAGCATCGCCGTGTTCACCCGCGTCTTCTCCTCCAGCGCGATCCCCAGCGCATCCAGCACCGCCACCGTCCCCGACCGCAGCCCCAGCAACTCCCGCACCTGCTCCGGCGCCGACCGGGTATTGACAATCAGCGTCCCGGCCGCGTCCAGCCCCGCCGCCACATCAAACGACCGCGCCAGCGCCTCATGAAACACCGCCACCACCTGCGGGCAGTCAATCGGGCTACTCGACCGGACCTCCCGCCCCGCCACGCAAAACCGCACAAACGACTTCACCGGCGTGCCCTTCTTCTCCGAACCATACGAAGAAAAATGCGCCCCATTCAGCCCCTGCCGCAACACCCCAGCCTCCGCCAGAATCTGCCCCGCCAAATGAGCACCCAGCCCGCCAATCGACTCAAACCGGATCCCGAAAAAACCCTCGTCGTCGGCGCCCGGGAGCAAATCCGCCCCGGTCCCAGCAGAATCAAACGCCACCAGCGCTGCCATCACACGCCTCCACGATCCGGAACTACCTAGCCCAGGCCCACCAACCGGGCCCAGCGCTCTCACACCACGCACGCTGCGCCAACCCAACCCAGCCAACTAGAGCCAGACGTCCCGGCCTAAACCCAAACGTCCCGGCCCGCCCCACACCCCCGCCCCCGCCCGCAAAACACCGCCAGGGCCGGGATTCCATCGCCCCAGATAGGCCCTAAATAGCAGGCGACGTATGGCGCGCGTCAAGCTCAGCGTCGGCGCCGCATATCTGGACGCGAGGTTCCACCAGGGGCTGCGACCAGCGGGCGCCAAGATCGCCGCGCCCATCGGCGCTACCGTCGCGGGGACGTGCTCGGCTGGTGCCCGCGGGGATGAGCAGGCTGATGAAGGCGTCTGCGAGTGCGCATGTTCCAGTCACGCACCCGGTCCCGATCCCGTCACGAGTGTGGATCATGGTCACCGACCCCGCGCACCTGCCGGCGCAGGTCGCCGAGTGGCGACGGGTAAAAGCCGTGCAATGTCAGCCAGTAAGTCATCCACTGCGGGTCAGGATGGCCTGCCGGGACTACGTTGTAGATGTAGTTCAGCCCCCGGGCAGCAGCCTCGGCCTCGAGCCGGTTCAGGATGAACTCGCCCGCACCGCCGCCGCGCGCCCAGGGCACAACGAGAAAAGCGATCTGGGCGTCGCCCCATTCCGAATCGAGCCAGCCGTATCCGACCAGGTTGCCGGCGTCGTCGGCCACCCGCCACCATTCGTCGGCGATCGCCGCGCCGGATGCCGGTGCCTGCATCCCGACGGACGCGAGCGCGGCCGTGTCGAACGCTGCCTGCTTGTCCGCGTCCCACTGCGGGCGGGTCTCTTTCGTCCAGGTGAAGCCCATGGTCACTCCTCGGTAGATGCTGACACAGGGACTCGAGCGGTCACTCCTCGGTAGATGCTGACACAGGGACTCGAGCAGCGGCGGAGTGCCCTGCACAGCGGTGCGGTGCATGTAGTGGGTAACGCACCCACCGCCGGGTGCCTCGCCGCCGCGCGCCCGGCTGGGGCCGCCGTGCTTCGTCGTCAGAATGGCGCGCCCGCGGCCAGGGCGTGCAGCGAGCCGATGCACTGCTGCGGGAGGGCATGCATGCGATCTCGGTCTGCAGGCGCGCTGCCGCTCGCCGGTAGCGGTCGTCGCGCACCAGGGCGTCGACCGAGCGGCGCACCGCCGCCGGGCTCACCTCGCCGGGCAGCAGGCATGCCCCCACCCCGGATTGCACGCAGCGAGCGGCGTTCACGAACTGGTCTGCGCCCTGAGGGATGAGGAACTGCGGAAGGCCGCGCGTCGGCGCACAGGGCCCACACCTCAGCGGGTGGCAGCAGGGACACGGTGTGATGGACGACGGGCACCCCGGACAGGGCAGCGGCCAGCGGGGCGGCGAACGTGGTGCTCTCGTAGACGACCAGGTCGGGACGCCAGCCGGCGATGAGCGCGATCAGCCCGCCGGCCATGGCCGGCGCGCCGCACTCGCCGAACATGCGGCGGGTGGGAAGTAGCCGAGGATCCGCTCGGGCGGCAACCCATCGCCAGCGATGCCCCGCACGCGCGACTGCAGGGTCTCAAGCCACTGCCCGACCTCCGTGCCGACCGGCGCTGCCGCCAGCCGCTGGCAGCTCAATTGCGGTCTTCGACGGTGTGGTCTGGCAATAGCGTCAGGACTATGCCATCTGGTATGTGGACAGCGACGTGCCCCCGCTACCAGCGCCCGGCCTGGGTCGCCAACTTCGGCGTCACGCCGATCGAACCGCTGCCCGGGCGGCTGCCTGGTGAGCGGCTAGCGCGACCGGCGCAGCGCCGCGGAGTGAGCCGATGAACTTGCACGCCCTGCTGCTCGCTCGCGAGACGCAGGGCAGGCCGCTGCGCGTGGGGCTGATCGGCGCCGGCAAGTTCGGCTCGATGTTCCTGTCCCAGGCGCTCCGCACGCGCGGGCTGCACCTGCTCGGCGTCGCCGACCTGTCGCCGGCGCGGGCGCGCGCCGCGCTGGGCCGCGCCGGCTGGCCTGCGGCGCGTATCGCCGCCAGAAGCCCCGGCGAGGCGGCCGGTCGCGCCACCACCTGGGTCGGCGACGACGCCATGGCGCTGATAGCCCATCCGGCGCTCGATGTGGCGATCGACGCCACCGGCGATCCGCCGGCCGGTGTCGCGCATGCCATGGCGGCGATCGCCCATGGCAAGCACATCGTGATGGTCAATGTGGAAGCCGACGTGCTGGCCGGACCGCTGCTGGCGCGCAAGGCCATCGCGGCCGACGTGGTCTACAGCTTCGCCTACGGCGACCAGCCGGCACTGATCGCCGAGCAGGTCGACTGGGCGCGCGCTTGCGGCTTCGATGTGGTCGCCGCCGCCAAGGGCACCAGGTACCTGCCCGAGTATCACCGCTCGACCCCGGACACGGTGTGGACCCATTACGGCCTGACCGCTGAGCAGGCGCGGCTCGGCGGGATGAACCCGCGGATGTTCAACTCCTTCCTCGACGGCACCAAATCGGCGATCGAGATGGCCGCGGTGGCAAATGCCACCGGGTTGACCCCGGCGCCAGACGGGCTCGGGTTCCCGCCCTGCGGCGTCGACGATCTTGCGCGCGTCCTGCGCCCGGCACACGACGGCGGCCGGCTCCATCACAAGGGCCAGGTCGAAGTGATCTCGTCGCTGGAGCGGGACGGGCGGCCGGTGTTCCGCGATCTGCGCTGGGGCGTCTGCGTGGTGTTCGAGGCGCCGAGCGACTACGTCAGACGCTGCTTCGCCGAATACGGGCTGGTGACCGATCCGTCGGGCCGCTACACGGCGCTGTACAGGCCCTATCACCTGATCGGTCTGGAACTGGGCATCTCGGTAGCCTCGGCCGGGCTGCGCGGCGAGCCGACCGGCACGCCGACCGGCTTCCGCGGCGACGCGGTCGCCACCGCCAAGCGCGATCTTAAAGCCGGGGAGACGCTCGACGGCGAAGGCGGCTGCACCGTGTGGGGCAAGCTGATGCCAGCCTCGCAAAGTCTTCGGCTTGGCGGGTTGCCGGTCGGCCTGGCACACAATGTGACGTTGCGCCGCGCCGCGCCGGCCGGAACGCCGCTGACCTGGCAGGACGTGGCTGTGGACGAGAGCGCCGAGGCGGTGCGGGTGCGCCGCGAGATGGAGACGATGTTCGCCGCCGAAGCGGGCCTCACCCGAAACGCCGCCGTACACCGCGACCAGCCTCTCCTCCCCGGCCCGCTTTAGGGCCCTCCCGGCGGAGCGAACCGACGGTATGCGGGGGCGGCGTAGAGCGAATGCGCCGCGCTCAGGGGGCCTGGAAGCCCGCCAAGGCACCGGGCGCGTCCTTCGCGAGCGCGGTCCTGGCCACCGCCCGCCGCCGCCGTCCGGCTGACACACCGCAGCGCGACCCTGCTTCAGCCCAGCCTGCGCCAGGCGTCGCCGGAATTCCTGGCCGCCTACGGGACCCTGTTTCTCGCCGGGCGGGGTCGGCCCCCGGGATCCCCCGCAGGCCTGCCGGTAAAACGCGCTGCGGCAGCCGTTCGGGAGCATGATGCTGAACTGCTGCCGCGGGCCGTCACGGCCGGTCACGGTCTTCATAGCCGGCGGTGAGGAAAACGGCCACGAGCGCGGCGATTCCGGCCGGGCGTTCGATCCATTCCCCACTTGTCCGGACCGTGCGGGATCCGGCCTGCGGCCAGGCACAACAACGCCAGCTGGAAAGCGGCCGCGGCGCCCTCTGCGGCGTCCCGGGCCCGGTCGTGGGTCTGCCACGCCTCCAGCAGGCGGGCCTCGGCCGCGGCGGCCCGGCCCGGCCCGGCCCGCGAGCAAATCCAGCGTGCCCAGCAACCCGCTGCGCCGGGCGCCCGGCCCGGCGGCCGCCACCGGGGCTTGAGCGGGGCACACGCAGCGCCCCACCGGGCTGGTCAAGGCCCTCGATCCCGGCCTCCTCCAGCACCGCCCGGCAGTACAACGGGTTGCCGCCCGTCTCGTCCAGCAGGCGGCGGACGGTCCGGCGCCGCAACTCCCCCATCGCGAGCGCCCGGCCGAGGGCCACCACATCCCCCGGGCCCCAGGGCCGCCCAGGCGGACCCCGCCGGCCCGGTAATCGCCCGCCAGGAACCGCTGCCAGCCCTCGCCCAGCCGGGGCAGCTCGCCAGGGCGTGCCGACACCGCCACCAGCACCCGATCGGCCTGCAGGCGGCGCATCGCGAACAGTAACGCCCGCGCCGACGGCCCATCTGCCCACTGCAGATCATCGATTACCGCCAGCACCATCCCCTGGCCGCGGCAGAACTGACCCAGCCACACCACCAGATCGGCGCCAACCGCAAGCGGGTCCACCGCACCGCTCAGATCCGAGGAAGGCAGCCGCCGCAGCTGCGGGTAAATCGCCGCCGGCGCGCGCGGCGCGGGCCCGGCTCAGCTCCCGCTGGTACAGATCCACGTCCAGTTGGTGCGTACGGGCGTATGGTCGATGGTATGGAGAAACGTAAGGTCACATTCCTGCTTCCTGGCCACACGGTAGACGCCGCGAAGCTGGTCGCACCGGACGGAAACATGTCCGCGTTCGTAGACCGTGCGCTGCGCAACGAGACCCTCCGCGTGCAGCTTGCCGCTGCGGCGCTGCCCGCGGTGCCCGGCTGGCTGGAGGACACGGAGGCTGACGAGCTGGGGGCCGCGTGAGACGCGGGGAGATCCGGGTCATACACTGTCGGGTCACTGGCCGAGAGCAGCATGCGCTCATCATCGGCAACGACGCGCTCAACGAGCCGGAGTCAACGGGCTGGATCATCACTGCACCGATCGACACCTCGGGCGCCTCCCCCGATCTGCTGGTGACTGTCCGGATCTCTGATCCAGTCCCAGGCGTGATCCGGCTCGACAGCGTTACCTCGGTTCGCAAGGACAGGGTTGGCAAACTGGCAGGCCGTCTCCATCCTGACATCCTGGAACAGGTGGCGATCGCGCTCCGCGCGGCTCTGGACCTGTGAGAGCGCCGGTGACCACTTTCGTTTGGGACGTCAGCGCCTTGGGGACGTCAGCGCCTTGCGTTGATGGTCGCTCATGCTCGGCCGGCTGCGATTACTACCTGCACAGCCTCGCGAGCTATCCCGGCACCGGCACCGGCACCGGCACCGGCACCGGCACCGGCACCGGCCAGCCCTATCGATCCTGACTCGGCACATCTCGCCGGCCCGGCGCCCGGCTACATCGCGTCGCGGGCGTCGGCCAGCGTGACTTCCAGGCTCAGTGTGCCTTGCCAGCCAGCCTGCGCTTAGACACCGCTCGGCAGTTGGGCAGCCAGCACCTCCGGGCCAAAGTCACGCTGGCCCGGGTGCCAGTTGAGGGCTGATTCCGGTGCAGGCCGGTCATTCGACGACGACGACCGAGTCCTCGCTGCCGTACGAGTTGGGCACGTAGCCGTCGGCTTGCCAGCCGTTCTCCCACCGTTCGCCATCGAGCAAGTACCGGTAGCGGTAGCTGCGGCCTGGCTCGAGGGCAACGGTTACCCGCCAGGAGCCGTCACTGTCCTGTTCGAGCCTGGTAGTTTCGGCCGACCACTCGTTGAACTCTCCGCACAACACCACGCTATCGGCTTGAACTTCCGCGGGAAGAGTGAAGGTGACGTCGACGGTGGCACCCCTAGCGGCCGGCTCGACGGACATATCGGGCGGGTTGACGGCGCGTTCGTCAGCAGCATGCGCCGCCTGCGCTTGCTCCGCTTCGGCCAGTGCATCAGCCTCCCGGCGAACCTTCTCCTCGTCTTCCAGCTCCTTCTGGTAATCGGCAGCGATCTCGTCGTCCATCTCCTCCTCGGCCCGCTCACGGGCATGGCGAGCCCGCGCCTGCTCAGCCCGCAGCTTCTCTTCGGCCTGCGGTCGGCGCGCCTGCGCCGTCGTGTCAAGCTGGCCGGCCATCGCCGGGAACTCCGCTCGCCGCATCCGCGCTTGGCCCCGCCGACAGATGTCGTTATCGGCGAGGATCCGCCCGGCGAACCCATCCAGGGAACCGAGGAAACGCTCAAAGCCCAGGCGAAAGCGCGCCTCGTCGTCCCAGTAGCGGGTAACGACGTGCGCTAAGAGGAGGGAGAAGGGCAGCCGCACAGCCGAGTACTCCAGCTTGGCGATGCGACGAGGGACAGTGCTAAGAACCATAATCATCTTCCTTCTACTCATTACTCGTCGGACAGCGTTGCCCCGACCATCACCCGTCCGGCGAGGCCGGCGTCATCGTCGAGCCGACGTGCGTCTTCTTTGCTCGGTCATGACATATACCTTTCTGCATCTCCGGACGCTCCTATTGCCCAACGTCCAGCGAGGAAAACGTTCCCGCCGGCACTCGCCAGGCTTCGCCTTCCGAGTGCGCTTGTGGATCGCCAGAGGACAACCCCGCAGATATCGATCGCCACAACCTCCCATACACGATCTGAAGAAGTGCTACCGGGCCTACTGGCAGCGACCGGACCGGGCTTCCGCTGGCGGACCGCGAGGTCCTGGGCGCGGCCAGCGCCGCCAGCGTCTGGTCTTGGGCACGCTCGGGCATGCGCTGCAAGGTGGTGAGTGCCTGGCCGACCAGCCCCGTCGCAGCCTCCATGTAACGCGCCAGATACGGCCGTCGGGGGTCGGTGGGACCCTTGTCCAGTGATCGGCGACAGGCCATAATCGCGAGATGGCTTTCACGGTGGACGGCCTGATGCGCCTGTGGGACGACCCGCCGGCCGACCTCGAGGCGGCGTTTCGCGAGGTGTACGCGGACCCGGTATTGGTGAACCGCGAGCGGCGAGGGCTGCCGGAGCTGGTCGGGATGGCCAATGGGATGCGGACCGTCTTCGCGGAACCGCTGCGGGAGCCGTTGATGTCGTTGAAACGCCTGGGCACGTGGCTGTCGCGTTCCGCCTGCGGGGGCGGGTGCCGATCAGCCCCACGCGCAGCGGCATGTCCTGCGTCTCGCGAGCGAGCAGCAGGGCGTGGAGGTTCATCGGCTCACTCCGCGACGCTGCGCTGGTCGCGCTAGCCGCTCACCAGGCGGCTGCGGGCCGGGCAACCCGAAGGGACTGCAACTCCGCAGCTACCCTGGCGATGGGGTCGTGACAGCGGTGTTATACGGCGCTGTTCGTGGCCGAGGGGTGGGGACATGACGTTTCCGTGCGGTTGGCCGAGATCGCCCTGAGAACCAGCCGTATCCGCATCGGGTCCGGGGTGATCAATGTCTGTGGTCGCAGCGCCGCTCCCCAAATCGTGAGTTCGTCGATTAGCACCTGGGCTTCGCGCTCTGCATCAGCTCCACCAGGTACCGGCGGTGCGCCTGGATCACTTCATGCACGTCGGTGCCGGGCACCCGCAACGCCACCAGCATTTTGGTAACCAGCTCATCGCGGGGCGGGGACCCCAGGTCCGGCGGCGTGCGCAGCCAGCCGGCAAGCTCCAGTCATCGACGGCCTCCCGCCTCACGTGATCGGCGCCACTGACGTTGAGCGTTTTTCCGACCTGGAACCCGAGGTACGGGATCTCGTCGCCGCCCTGACCGACGCCGACCTTGACAGCTTCGGCCTGGAGTGGCGCCTCCTGATCGGGAACCGGGACGTGACCGCAGAAGTGGTCGCGCTCAGTCGAGCGGAAACTGCGCTGGGGGACGCGCTTGCCGCGCGGGACGAGGCTCGCCGCACCGTTCTTAAGGCCCTAGCGACCACCGGCCTGTCGCAAGGCGCGATCGGGGACGTGCTCGGGGTATCCCACCAGCGGGTGCACCAGCTGCTCAAAGCATCCTGAGCTCACAATGTAGGCGCGAGCCATCAGCACACCTTTGATCTGGCCGACCATGTCGACCAGACATTCCTCGCGATATTCGTTGATCAGGCCACCGACGCGAGTGCGTCTTCGGACGCGGTACTGGTCCGCGATCGACCGGCTCGGGTAGCGGTTTCAGCGGCGCGGCTGCGTGCAAGGAGCGGTCAGGCCGGTGCTGGTTGTAGTGTTTACCGACCGGAGGACCAAAATCCTTGCCCTGACCTGCTGATATTCATAGTTTACATGTCCGCGACGATGGCTTCGGGATTTCCCGCTAACTCGGCGTGTCGAAGTGAGCAAGCCTCGCTCGCCGCATGGCGAGCGAGGCTTTTAATGGGTTAATTGCGCAAATTGGGTGCTTGGGGGTCTATTCCGGCGGAGCGAGTTGTGCTTCCAGGTCGGCGATGCGCTTGTCGTGGAACCGGAGGTTGGACCGGGCGGCCTTGAGCTTCTCGTCGAGGGTGCGGTTGTCGGCGGTGAGCGTGCGGACGCGCTGCTTGAGGGTTGCGTTCTCGGTCGTGATCCGCTGGATGGCGTCCTGGGTCCATTCGGCTTGCAGGTCCCTGACCTGGCCGAGGAGCTCGCCGATGCGGGTGCGCTGGGCGAAGATCTCGGCGTGGGCGGCCTTGAGGGCGTCCTCGGCGTTCAGGGCGCGCTCGCGCCAGGTTGCCTCG
Source organism: uncultured Actinomycetota bacterium (assembly GCA_963826515.1). Lineage (GTDB taxonomy): Bacteria > Actinomycetota > Actinomycetes > Streptosporangiales > Streptosporangiaceae > DATFVJ01. Next base: position 14,934 of record CAWGXI010000012.1, on the reverse strand, counting down.
CGCTTGTCGTCCTGATCGGCGAGCATCCGGGACCGGCGCTCGCCGGCCTGGGCGATGGCGGCCGCGACCGCGGCCCTGGCGTCCGGGTTGCCGTAGAGGAAGGTGCGGGACACGTCCGCCCGGCGGCTGATGGCGGCGACGCTGACCTGGGTCTTCTCCCGGCGGAGGCGGGTGATCGCCTCGCGGACGCGCTGGAGGGCGGCATCGGTCGTGCGGCCGCGGGCGGCCAGTGCCGCTGCGGTGCGCGGTGCGGGTGCGGTGGTCACGCGCGGGCCTCCCCCACGTCCCCCTCGGCGTGCTCGTCGCCGTCGTGCGTCGCGAGGTCGGTGGCGCGGAAGGCGGCAGACCAGACGCGGTGGAAGTAGTCCTGGGGCTTGCGCAGGTCCAGGGCGAGTGCCTGGTCGAGGAGGCCGAGGCCGGCCAGGGCCTTCTCCAGGCCGTCGATGGCGCGGGCGGTGGGCTCGAAGTAGCGGTGGAGGTAGTCGGCGGTGGCGTCGTCGGGGGCGCCCTCGGCCAGCAGCCGCCACTGCTCGCGCTTGCGCCGCCAGTAGAGCAGGTCGGCGCCGGACAGCACGAACTTGCCGCAGTGGTGGCAGTCCAGGTTCCAGGGGCAGGCGCCGCCGTCGACGACGGGCTGGAAGGTGCAGAACCCGCCCTCGGCGGGGGTGCTGCGGCGGGAGAGGCCGATCGCGAGGGCCTGGGCTTGCTCGCGGGTGAGCGGGGCGGCTTCCCCGGCGAGCAGCTCGCCGGGGCTGGCGGTGCCGGGACCCGCGACCCACACCTGCTGCAAGACGTCCTCCAGGTCAGACTGGGCCAGGTGGACGTAATGCTCGGCCATCCGCTCGGAGACATGGCCCAGGTAGCGGCGGATGTGCGTCAGGCTCGCCCCGGCCCGCAGCAGGCTGGTGGCCAGGGAATGCCGGGCCTGGTGGGGAACCCACCGGCCGATGTCGAGGTCATCGATCCAGCACTTGAAGCCCTTGTGGAACCAGCTGTAGGACAGCGAATGCCGGCAGTCGCGGTTGCGGAAGTTCGTCGGGAACAGCGCCATCTGCGCCCGTTCCCCGGCGGTGGGCGGGCGGTTGTTCCGGACCTCGAAGAGGGCCAGGGTCTTGCGCTGGCGGGCCTCCAGCAACTGGTGGACCTGGTCGGGGACGCGCAGCGCCTGGTCGTAGTTGCCGACCTTGGTCTGGTCGTGCCAGAGCATCGGCAGCCCGCCGTAGCGCCCGAGGCAGTCGAGGCGGAGCTTGAGGACCTCGCCGCAGCGGCGGCCGGTGACGATGATCGTCTCCCAGGCATCCCGCAGGCCGCGGCCGGACGGGTCGTAGTCCCGGGCCAGCTTCTCCAGGTTGGCCTCGTCGGCCAGTGCGCGGGCGACGCCGTCGGGGAACGGGGGCCGGGACCGGCGGATCGTCGTGCCGGGGGCGGGCATCGCGGTGATGAAGCCCCGGTCCAGGCCGAGCCGGCTGGCTTCCCCGGGCGGTTGTTAAGCCCATCAGCTATGGCCCATAGATAATTCATGTCGCCGGGAATTTCTGTCCCTTTCGGGAGGTATTCGCGGATGAGCCCGTTGGTGTTCTCGTTGGTGCCGCGCTCCCATGGGGAATGGGCGTGAGCGAAGTAGACCGGCAGGTCAGCGGCGAGGGTGAGGGCGGCATGCTGGGCCATCTCGGTGCCCTGATCCCAGGTCAGCGACCGGCGCAGGTGCACGGGCAGCCCGTGCACCGCGCCGGACAGGGCGTCCTTCACCGAGGCGGCGGCGTGACCAGCCGGCAGCGCCACCGGGCACAGGCAGCGGCTGACCCGCTCCACCAGGGTACCCATCGCGGACTTGCCGCCCTTGCCGATGACCAGGTCGCCTTCCCAGTGGCCGGGCACCTGGCGGCCGGCCACCTCGGCGGGCCTGTCCTCGATGGAGCGCATGCCGGTGATCTTCGCGCCCGGGGTCTTCTTGCGCCCCCGCGGCTTGCGCTGCTCCCGGCCGGTCCGCAGTGCGACGCCCTGGTCGCGCAGCTGGCCTTTGGGCTGCGCGTAGAACCAGGTGTAGATCGCCTCGTGCGATACCGGCATTACGGTCTCCCCCCGGGAGCGCTCGTAGCACAGCCCGCCCGCTATCTGCTCCGGCGACCAGCCGTTCCGCAGATCGCCGGTCACCCGCACGCGCAATCCCGGCTCGGTGTCTATTTTGCGCTCCTTCGGGCGGCTGCGTGATTGGTGCGCCGCCGCATCCGTCCGGTGCGCCCGGTATTTCTCCCGCCCGCCGTGCCGGGTAATCTCCCGGGAGACGACCGATTCGTCCCGGCCGAGTGCTACGGCTATATCCTTGTCGCCCAGTCCTTTCGCCAGGCCACGGGAGATTTCCTCCCTGTCTTCCAATGTAAGGGGTTCGCGGGCCACGCCTTCTCCCCGTCAGTTCGCATGTCCGCGGAACCCCTTGATCACGAGATAAAGATCACCCTCCGTCATGCCCGATTAGACCCGTGAGCCGTGTCGGTCACTTAAACCCGATTGCTTGGACCGGCCGTGATCAAGCTGCCCTGCCTTCTAATACGAGGCGGTACGGACGAAAGTTAAAGATCATTCGCTTTTCGGCTCGCTATTCCAGGGCCTGGCTACAGGAACCACCATGGCTTGCCGCGGCAACGCCTGGCTTTCCGCTTGCTAAGCCGGGAAGGCCAATCTCGCAGGAGCGAAGTGCCCTACGGTGTCCAGGTGGTTGGAGGCATTAGCCACCCCCATATAAAAGCGGAGACTGACGTCACTGGCAAGACTCCCCATGCGGGGTGCGGACGTGTGAGCATCTGGCCAAACCGCAGTTCACAGCTCCACGCCGAGTTCTGAAACGGTACAGCGCCAGGAAATGATACCGTGATTCTTGTTCCAGCGTACCGCGTCGTTGTGCCCCTGTACCATGCCCCAAATCCAGATTCCGATCGCGAACGGAATGCCTATTAGGATAATCGACAGCACCAGCGAGACCAGGTACAGGATGAGGATCAGCGCACCCATTCCGCCATTGCCGCTGATCATGGACCCAAGGCCGGGGATGAAGAGCGATGCGATCACTGCGACCGCCGGGTTTTTCGGTGCTACATAGGGGTGATTGGGCCCTGCGCCAAGCGGGGTGGAACGTGGGGCTGCGGCTGCCCGTATCCCGGCGGACCCTGGCCCCATAACTCGTGCGGCACGGCAGGCTGTCCCCCATGGTGCGGCGGGACGCCGGATATCGGTCCCGGTGGCTCCTGCTGGAAAGGATCGCCAGGCGGTGGTACGGTCATGATCTTCCCCCCTGAGACGTCGAAACGCCCACTGTCGCAGCAGTCAACTACGGCATACAAGCATCACCATGGCGTACAAAACGCTACCTGCCTGGACGTTAACGCCGGTAAGACGACGGGGACCTGAGATGCGAAGAAGCGCCTTGCCTATAAGGGAAAATCGAACTGCTGAATGATCGACAGTCCCCGACAGGAAGGCACTCGTGAGGTCAGGCGTAACTGCAGACGGCAGAGGATCCAAGGTCAGCGCGGACGGCAGGGGCGTGGTCTCGCATGCCGGGAGCGCGCTGTTGCGGAAGCTGGCTACCGAGACCGGGCTGGCGGGCGGGGTGACCGGTGCGCTGATTGATACTTAGCGGGGGTTCCCGGTGCACATGCCGGACCAGGTGTTCGCGGACCTGGCGTCGGCGATCGCCGACGGGGCGGATGCGGTGACCGGGATCGAGGTACTGCGCGGGCCGGAGAGGGCCTCCCCAGTTCCCGCCGCCACCATCGATACGTTCCGCACCCCATACACCGGGGAGTCCCTGACAGCTGCGCTTCCAGGCTCTACACCGCTTCATGGCCTTCACCCTGATTTCCGGGGCCCGGAACTCCCTACTCCCGCCCGGAGCCGGGAGTGTCGGTGATCGCCGATCCCGCCCCACTTTGTCCGTTTCCCCTTCCGTCGCGGACGGATTATCCGCGGGTCCGTCCGCTATGCATGCAACCGAGGGAGCGCCGATCAGTCTACGATCTCCCGACCTGGCTGCTCCGCCCTTCCCGCGTGGGCGCGTACGCAAGAGCGTGATCTGCGGGAACGCGGTATCTGATCTTCGTTATCCTGGCATAACAGTCATTTACCGTCGGAGCCGTCTCAAGTTGTGATCACTGGACCACACAAAGGAATGCCGATATCGTTTGTGCTGAACCGAGAATTCCAGGAACCGCGATGAGCTTGCAGGAGCAGGGTACCCGCGATTTGCTTCCGCTGCGTGCCCGGTTGTTCGCACCCGGCCAGCGGCTGGGCTGGGTTTTCCGCGACCGGCATCAGTTCGCCGAGCCATTTCATGAACCCCCACCTGCGCGCCAGCCGGTCCATCCGCGGCTGCACGCCGAGCGCGACGCGGCGCAGCGGCGGTTCCGCACGACACTGATCGTCGCAGTGGCAGTCGCGGCTGGGTTTTTTTTCCTTTTCGTCCTGGTCACAGCTCTTGGCCATCTGCTGCCCGGTTCGGGTGCCGGGCTGGCCGGAGTGGTGCTCCTTGCCCTCGCCGTACCAGGCTTGGTGCTGGCCGGAGTGATGGCCGCCCACCGTAATGGCGCGGCCCGGGCCGTGCAACAGGCCGAGCACTATCTGATGGCAGACCATCAGATGCAGACAGCGGCCTGGGCGCAGCGGAAGGCCGCCCACGAGCGGGCAGATTGGGCTCGGGTAAACGCACTGGATGAGTGGGGCGCCGCCCGTACGCCGACTGGCACCCGCAGAATCGACGTCTTCGGCGGCAGCTTGCACGGATGGGAAGCATTCCTGACCGTTTATGGCACGTCTACGCTGGGCGAGCGCCCGGTCCTTGTGGCTGATTTCTCGCGCGAGGTTGTGTGCCGTGAGCTCGCCCTGCTCACCCGCGCGGCCGGCGCTCCGGTCGACCTGCAGTTGCTGCCCACTCAGCTTGCTGAGTCCAGCGTGCTGGCTGGTCTTTCCGGGCCTCGGCTTGCGGCAGCTCTGGTGGAGTCGATGCATCCCAGTGACGACAGCCGCGCGGCGCGTGTGCAGCGGTCCATCGACGGCCGTGTTCTTACCGAGGTGTGCGACGCGCTAGGCGACGACGTTTCCTTTCCCCGCCTCGCAGCGGCGTTGCGTGTGCTGATGGGCGAGCATGACGGCTCCGGGCTGCTGTCGGTGGCGGAGCGCCGCCGCATCGCCAGCGAGCTTTTCACCGCCGATTACCGCCGCGAGTTGCAGCCCGACCTGATCCGGATCGAATCCCACATCCATCCGCTGACCGGCCTGGGCTCATCCGCCGCGCCGCGCGACGCTGCCTATCTAACGTGCATCGCGCTGCAGCCCGATGCCCCCAACGTTCGTGATGAGCTGCTCGCGGAGCTCATCATCCAATGGCTCATCCATCACGTCTCGAACGCTTCAGCGCCGGATCCCGCAGTGATCATCGTTGGTGCCGACGACCTGGCGCGACGCCACCTGGAACGGCTGTCCGACGCCTGCGAACGCCACGGCGTGCCGCTCACCCTGATCTTCCGGCACCTGCGAGAGACTTCGACGAATCTGCTCGGAGGCGGTGCGGTCGGATTCATGCGACTCGGCAATCATGACGAGGCGGCGCGGGCGGCCGATTTCATCGGCCGACAGCACAGGTTCGTGCTGACTCAGCTAACCGCGAGCATCGGCGGCGACGAGACGCACACCACCGAGGTGAGCGAGAGCGAAGGAGCAAGCGACGGCATCAACCCCGGTTCCGCGGCCGGGTGGCTCATGGGGCTCGCCGCGGGCGGCCCTGCGGGCCTGGCCGGCCTCGTCGGTCTGCGGCGAGCGGGTCGCGCCATGCGCACGACAAGCCGGACCTGGTCTACCGCCCACTCGCACGCTGTGGGCAGCAATTGGAGCGACGCGGCATCGGCGCAGCGGGTCTATGAGTACGCCGTCGAGCCCACGACCCTTCAACACCTGCCCGATTACGCGATGCTGCTCGTCACGGCCGGACCCGGGGGGCAGCCCTGGCTCGCCGCAGTCGAGTGCAACCCCGAGATCGTCACCCTCCCCCGGGTCAGCACCGACCCGCTGCCCGACGTGCTGCGCCTGGGGCTTCCCCCTTCGGCGCCGACGGAAAAAGCTGGCTGGCAAACCGGCGCACAGCGCTACGCCGCGGGAGGGGCGTACCGCCCTGGCGGCGAGATACAAGTGCCGGGCTCGACGCCACCACTGCAGGTGCCAATGCTGGGCCAACGTCAGCCCCCATGGTAGCAGCAGGCCGCGCGAGGCCGCGAGCACGCGCTCCTGCGACGGCGCGAACCACTCCGGACGGTCAGGTGACCCGAAGAACGCGTCGATCCGAGGCCTAGGCCCGGCGCCCAGCCCGCGGAGCCCAAGTTCCGCCGCGTCCACCCGCCCAGAGCGGGGGGCGGGCGCGGGACGCTTGCGCCGCTGCGGCTTCTTCGGCCTGCGCCCGCGCGACACCGGTGACATGCGGCGAGCCTAGCCGACAGCTGCGGTCACTCCTCCTCGCCGAGGGCGGCCAGCCGGCGGTTGACCTTGGCCAGGCTGAACGGCCGGGTCCCTTCCGGCTCGTCCTCGGACCAGTACTCGACCGGCGAGTCGCCCTTGAACTCGACACAGACCGGGTAGTCCCGGCCAGGGTCACGCTCAAGCGTCTTCTCCAGCGTGATCTCGTGCTCCCAGCAGGCGCCGAGGTCATACATGTAGGTGATCTTCCTGGCGCCCGGCGCCAGGACGTCCTGCACCCGCACCTCCTCCTCGTCCTCGGCCCCTTCCAGGTCCGCGAACGGGTCACTGTATTGCTTCTTCGCCACGGCGAAGATGTGCAGGTGGTCCCCGTCCCAGCTGAACAGAACCTGAATGGCTTCGTGCAGGTCGCCGAGGGTGGCCGTGGCCGGCAGCCGCACCCGCCGCCAGATCGGCGGCTCCGGCCAGCAGCTCAGCCTCACCGGATGGCCAGCGTTCCAGGGCGGGACCACCGGTGACCTTCCCCTCGCCGACCTGCAGCAGGCCGGTCGCAACCGCGACGCGCCAGGGCCGGTGCAACGCACGGACGTCGGCCATCGTGCGCACCCGCGGCGGGACGGGCACCCCCAGCGCCGCGCCCGCCGCCGCCACCTCCGCCTTACGCAGCACCTGCCCGGCTGTCACCGGCCGCGGGCTGGTCCCGATCCACTGGCCCAGCGCGACGGCGCGACCCGTGACCAAGCACTCCCGTGCCAGGCGCGCGGCATCGCGAAGGTCATCTCCGGAAGCCATCGTGTCCACGGCGGCACCCTACCGCCATGGACCACGCTTTACCGGCGTGATCCGGGACAGCGACGTAACACCACGTGTTACTATCCATTGTATGGGCACGAAGCGATTCAGCATCAGCACCAAAGAAGAAACCCATGACCGCATCCGGGCCCACGCCGATGCCGCGGGAGTGGACATCTCCACCTACATGATCGCCGCCGCCGTTCAGCAGATGATCCGCGACGACCAAGCCGCCGCGTCATTCACCACCATCGACGCCGAGATCGCCGCGGACACGGCCGGATCGGGGAAGGTCGCCTGACCGTGTCCCCGCGTGACCTGCTCGCGGATTACCCGGACACACGGACCGGCGAACGAGTGGTCTACTACGACGCTGGCATGCTCATCGCCCTGCTGGACAAGAACGCCCGTGCTCGAATCACCCACGAGGCGCTCACGGCATCCCCGCACCGGCCCATCATCACCGGCCCGGTCCTTGCTCAGGTATGGCGCGATGGCCCGGCGATCGTGCACACGCTCGCCGGAATCGCCGGCGAGTGCACGATCCTGCAGGCCAAGGACGACATCGGGCCCATCCGCGGCCTCGAACAAGGAATCATCGGCTGCCTTCCTTGTCATCGCGTCTACCGGCGAGCCGACTTCCAGCGCGCCGGGAAGATGCTCGGCAAAGCCGATCTGCCTGCCAAAAAGAAACCTGACGCGGTAGACGCCCTGATCATAGCCGCAGCCGCCTGGCACGGGCCCTCCCTGATCCTCACCAGCGACCCAGCGGACCTCATCGCCTACCGGGCGGTACTCGACACACACCAGATCGAGATCATATCCGTTAACTGAGCTGACAATCAGGCGATCTCCGGGCTTCGCACCCCGCGGCCACCCGCTACGCACGCCGAGGCGGGGAGGGTCCATGCGCACTGGACCGGGCACTACGTCGCCGACATTAATCGACCCTCCTTCAACGAGTCCCAATCACTCCTTGTGGCTTTCATGTCGCACCCACCACTCGTGATACAGCCGGACCAGGGCGGCGGCCGGGTAACGGCAGTGGTCGGTCAGCGTGGTGATCAACTGGTAGCTGTCCCGGACTGCCGTCGCCGGTCATCGCCCTAATCCACCCCAGCTGCCCAGGCCACCCGCCCGGGCCATCGTGGCCCAGCACCCGCGTCTCGATCCCGCACCAACCCGCCGCTGCCGCTCAACGGGCGCGGCAGGCAGCCCACCCTTTTCTGCTCTTCTCCCCGTCTTCCTCGCAGGCGCCGAATCCCCTGGGGAGCGGTCGCCGGGATCGGGTAGGGGGGCGGGGTCGCCCCGCCCCCCTACCACACCACCGGACATGCGGGCCCGCATCCGGCGGTTCGTCAAGCCGACCGATTGAGACGCTGCCTGGTCTGGCTCAGGGTCTGCAGGCCGAGGCGGTTCCAGTCGGCATTGGGCAGGGACACCCGGAGGACCTTGGAGCCCGCAACCCGCCAGTATCCCTTGCTGCTACCGGCCCATTTGCGGGCGTTGCGCTCGGAGATACCGCGTATCCGCAGGTTGTGCCGCTTGGCGGCGGTGGTCCCGGAACGGGTGACGGAGTTCCTCGGTTTCCTGAAGGCCCGGATCGGCACGGCGCGCAAGTATGCTCCCGCGGCCCAGCAGATTGGAGTTCCTCTGGCGCCATCGCGAGCCGGTAATGCACGGACGCGCCGAAGTTGAGCATCAAGAACCGATGGCGAACCGGTTGATCCAGTCGATGCGGTATTCCATCGACAGGCCCCAGTTCCGGACCCCGAACGCGGCCTCGATCTCGACGGCCTTGCGGACCTCCAGGAACCGGTGGAAGCCCTTGAACACCTGCAGATAGTTGCGGCGGGTCGACGCCGCCCGCCCGGCGGCCGCCAGCTCACCCGCGACCCGGTCGACGTCCTCAGCGGTGTCCCCCCACGCTGGATGACCGAGCGCGGCCAGCTCCGCTCCAGCACACCGATGTCATTGCCGATCGTGCTGGCGGCGGCCGCAGAGGTGGTGTGGTCGAGCGCCTTTAAGCCCCGCCGTCTAAAGCCCCGCCGTCGACGATGATGGGGATCCCTCCCTCGACGGGGTAGATGTGCGGCATCTTCAGCATCGAGACCCGGCCAGCGTCAGCGGTACTTCGAAGAACGTCGTCGGGTGTCCGCCCTGGCGGCGGTGCGTGCCTTTTCTACCGCGCCTTTTCTACCGCGCCTTCGGCTTATACCGCGCCTTCGGCGCTGAGGTAGGGCGCCCCGTCCATGCGGAGCAGGTGCTGGAGGTAGGTGGACTCGTCGAGGACGGCGATCGAGACCGCCAGCTGCCGGGATTCGGCGTCGCTTCGGTTCGTCAGCCCCAAGACGGACAGCGTCCACGTCACCAACATCTGCGCAAGCTCGCCGTCCCCGACCGGGTCCAGGCAGCCGCCGTCGCTGTCCGGCTAGGCCGCGGCTAGGCGTCGTGAACCCGCCCGTCCCCGCGACCGATGAGAAGCTCCCGAGCAAGGACTGGCTTGCTCGACCCGGAGGTCGAGGTTCTTGCGGGCGCGGTCGTGTCGCATCGCCTTCCTGGGGTCGGCGTGGGCGGGGAGCGATCTGCACGTCGCGCAGGTCAACCCCGGCATCGAAACTGGTGACGAAGGTGTGCCGGAGCATGTGAGGATGAGCCCGGCCCATCCGGACGCTGCCGCGGCCGCCAGGTGCCGCAGCCTGCGGTGGCTGCCCTGGCATCCTCGGGCTATGGACAAGGCGTTGGTGCCCGTGCGCGACCTCACAGACTCTGATCAGAACCAGGCGGTGCTCGACGTGGCCTCCGCCCTAGCCGGGGGCCGCGCGGCGGCGGGGGGTGCCGCGGGCAGCCACGGTCCGGCGGTGGCGGCCGAAGCGATTGCCGCGGCTCGCTCGCGGCGGCGGCTGGGCGAGCTCACCGGGCCGATCCACCTGACCGTGGTGTGGGCCATGTACGGCGAGACGGGCCGCATGGTCCCCCGTGCAGCGCACCCGCACGGGGAGGACTTCGTCCGGGCCAAGGTCCGCCAGCTCGATTGGCTGACCGGCGGCCTGCCCGGCGTCACGTGGAGCATCATCGCCTGCGACGACGGATGCCCGGACCGGCCCTCCAGCGCCGACCTCATGACCGGCATCGCGGCGGCCGAGGGCTACCCGGGCAAAGGTCACCGCAGCGTGACGGTGCTCAGGCTGGCTGAGGTGATCGGGGCTGACATCTCGATCAGCCCCGCATTCGACCGGCTGATCTCGGCCGGGCAGTCCCGCAAGGGCGGATCGATACTGGCCGGGCTGGCCGCCGCGGTGCGGACCGATCCGGCGCGGGCGAACGGCGCCGGCCGGCATGTGGTCTGCTACACCGACGCGGATCTGTCCGCGAACCTGGCCCAGCTGGGCTCGCTGGCGGCGCCGGTGGTGGCCGGTGACAAGGTGGCCGGCGCGCTCGGCCAGCGTTACGGGATCGACGGGGCGGTGCTGGTCCGGGCCGGCGGGCCGGTCACCGAGCCGCGCAGCACCAGCGACAAGCCGGACAAGATCATCGTCCTGTTCCGCCATTTCGTCCGGGCCTTGCTCATCCCACCGCTGGCCCACGTGCTCGACACCCAGGCCGGATTCAAGGCCTTCGACGCGGCCGCGCTCGGCCCGGCCATCCGGCAGATGACGTCCTTCAACGAGACCTTCGACGTCGAGTTGCTCATCCATCTCGCCCAGCACTACGGACCGCAGGCCCTGGCAGTCGAGCCGATCGTCTTCACCGAGGACTTCGCCGCGACGAACTTCCCCTCCGCCGAGCCCGGACCGCGCCACCTAACGATGGTTCACCAGGTCGTGGAACTCTACGACCGGCTCGTCGCACCGATCGCCCCCGTCACCGGCGAGGCGGCCGACCTGCTCACCCTGATCAGGACGCTCGACCTCGACGACTATGTGACCTTGATCGAGCACCTTCGCGCCGAGGACCGGGACGACCCGACACTGTTCGACCGGCGATGGCCCGTGCAGCACCTTCGCGACATCCTCCGCCGCTGACACCCGCTATGCGCATCCGCAACGCACGCATCCGGCACGCCTCCGAGAACGAGCGTCATCGCGGCATGAGAGTGCATCGGCAGGAAAATGGCCTTTGGGTCACCGGATCCCCCCCGGATCCCCCGGCTCCGGCCGAGCCCGGCGAGGCCTTCAAGGCCCATGCGAGTGACGTCTTAATAGTAGCCGACAGGCTAACCGCCTTTCGCTTGCGTGGCGACATAAATATTCTCCGGTAACGTTTTGGATTGGGCCGTGGCAACCTTGCTGGCTGCAGTGCGGAAATAGTCGCTGGCCTTATGGCGCGGGTTATCTGTTCCCCACTGGCTGGTGGCCTGGGTGCCCGGGCCCGGAATATCAAGATCAAATTTCCTGCATGCGCGCGGGGGTAACGATGCCAGCGTCGCCGTTTACTTGTAGACCGATTTACTTGTAGACCGATGGGATCGTGCGTGAAGTGCGCGACGAGGCGCTAAGGGAGATCTTCGAGATCACCTGCCGTCTCGCCGCCTATCCGGCGGTGCCGATGTTCATCGAGCTTCAAAAGCAGCTGAGCGCCGCCATCGACAAGCAGGCGGCGGCGCTGGCCGCCCAGCCGATCCCAGGCGAGCGCCTGCTCGCCACGGCCTGACCGGACAGTGCCGGCTCGGAAGACGGAAGGAGGCCACCGCGTGGATTCCAGGAACTGATCACACCTCAGCACAGCCTTCACTGGTCAACCCACATCCAAGGAGACGTGCCAAGATGACCACCACCGACATGACCGGCGCTGGGCTCGACCGGCCCGATGCGCAATGGCGTGGACACTGCCACCCTCTTCGCCACCCTCGACTCACCCCCAGCGAGATCGAGGTCCTGTCCCTGATCGCCCGCGGCGCATCCACCCGGCAAGTCGCCCACACCCTGGGCATCACGGCCAAGACCGCAGGGACCCACATCGAGCGCATCTACACCAAGACCGGAGCTCTCAGCCAGGAATCCCTCATCGGCGGGGCCGAGCTCCAGGGCACAGCCCCGCTGTGGGCGTGGATCGGCGACGAGGCCGCCACCACCTTCAGCTACTGATCCCGGTAGCCCCGCCCTGCCGCACAGACGTTCGCCCCGGGCACCGGGCGAACGTACCAGGTGCCCGGCGGCCCAGACATCGACGGGGCCTGCCGGCGGGGCTGAGCCGCTGGTGGTCGTCTGGGCAGATCACAGGCCAGCGAGACCCACACACAGGAGGTGCGTCCTATGCCAGGCAAGGCCGCCGTCAGCTTGTCCGCCAAGCTGTCGGATCTTCCAGCGGTGCGGGGCCACGCGCCGTGGCCCAATCACGAGTACGTCAAAGGCTGGGGCGTTTTCGGGCTGCCCTTCGACTCCGGTCACGTGCTCGCGCTGCGCGTCTTCCCGGAGAACGATTTCAGTCCCTACCGGACCGTGTGGCATCGCGATCCAGGCGGCCGTGGTCGATCCACGTCGATGGTCCACGACTCGACACCGCCTGCCCCCGTTACTACGGCGGGGCCTGCCACTTCACCGGGTGCGCCCAGATCGGGCTCGCCTGGGACGGCCCGGCAACCCTGCGCGTAACCATGGATTCACCCGCCCTGGAATGGACACTCACCGCCACCTCGACCCCACTCCTTGACCTCCTGAACACGATGAGCGCAGCGATGCCGCTGGCTACCTGGCGCCCACGATCGCTGGTCCGGGCCCGGGAACGCCTCGCCAGCGCGCTCGGAATGGGCCAGCTGCAATTGACCGGAACAATGCCCAGCGGCCACACCGGAACGCTTATGCCCCAGCAGATGTACTTCATCAACGATTCACAAGCAACGCTCGATGGCGCTGACCTGGGCCGTCCAGCCCACCTGCAGGACAACTCCACGATCGGCGAGGTCACCCTGCCTGCCCGCGGGCGTCCTCGCCGCAGGCCAGGCGGCCTGGGAGATCCTCGACCCGGCCGAATATCAGCGCACGCGGTCCCAGACAGCCGCAGCAACACAGCCTCCAACGGGATGTCAACAAGAATCAACGGAGATGACCATGCACGTGGATGATCTAGAAGCTGTAGCCGTCGCGACCGCCCAGAATCTCGAGGACAGGTTCGGCGCGGCGCTCGCCGCCAAGGATGCGGCCGCGCTGCGTGCTGACGGTTGGGCTGCTCGTGCTGCGGATGAACCGGCAGCGAGCCGCTTTCACCGCGCCCGGTACCAGCTCTGCCAGCGGGCGCCCGCTCTCCCTGGCCAGCGTCGCGACGAGCAGCAATGGGCACCACGTGGCGGCGGCTGATGCCGTGCTGGTGCCCCGTGGCGCAGCCGTTCAGGATCAGTTCGTGTCACCTGCGGCGGGCGGCGATCCGGCTCGCGCACCCGATGGCGCCTGGGGTCCTAATCCGCGGCTGCTGCGGGTGCGGCCAGGCTCCAGCGCGGCGATCACCGAGTGTGGATCTAGCGCTGTGGTTCACCTTCGCCGACTACCGGCTCACGCATGACCCGCAGCCGCGGCGCGACCTGGACTTGGCCAGCTTCGGTGTCGTGAAGATGCTTCCTGGCGGCCGCGGGGCTCTGGTCAGCGCGCAGCGCGGTTGCGCGAGCCTAGGCCGTCAGCTCGTCCAGGAATTTCCCGGCTACCGCGATGTAGGCGTCGACGTCGGTCGCACTGGCCGCATAGGACACCGACGGGCCGGCCGCCGCGATGGCATCCCAGACGCCGCGGTTGGCCATGAAGACCTTGCGGGCGTCGCAAATCGGCAGCACGACCGGGTCGAAGCCGTCGAGGTCGAGAATTTCGAGGGAGCGCATGCCTTCGTCGTGGAATGACTGCAGCGCAGGGTCGTCGCCGGGGTCAAGCGCTGCGGCCTCCTGCCACATGGCCCGCTCAGAGACCCGCCAGCCGGGGCGGTCTCGCACTTCGACGTTGCCGAAGCCGGCGGCCGTCAGTCCCGCGGCGAGGTCGATCCGCCGCAGGCGGCCGGGCAGCCGTTCGTCGCCCTGGACGAGCGGCTCCCAGGAGGTCAGCACGGTGCGGCCGCCGGGTGCAAGGATCCGCTACAGCTCGCGATAGGCGGCCTCTGGCTGCTGGGCGAACTGGATCGCGTCGACCCGGCCATATCGGCGTACCAGCCGTCGAAGTCCTTCGCCGAGGGCCACGGTTGCGTCTCCATTGACCCAGTATGGGGCGGGTCACCGTGGCCTGGCCGGACCGGGACGATGACCTGGACCGGGACGATGACCTGCACAGATGCACGTTGGTGATGCACGTTGGTGGACGTGTTGCCTGCTGATGGCATGCAAGAGGCGCCCGGACGGCGGCCCCGAATGGTTGCCTGACTCCTTCTGCATTAAGCGTGGGCGCTGGCCTGCGTAGTGATGATGAGCGGGTGCGCCAGCCAGCCCGCCCATCCTCAGCGGAGGTGACGTCGAAGCCGAGGATCACCCGCTTGCCGTCGGCGTTGACTCCGATGGCGATCAGCCCGTGCACGATCACCGTGCGGCCGCCCTTGCGGACCTTGATGGCCAGCGCATCGGCCTGTACGAACCGGTACGGCCCACCGTCCAGCGGCCGGGACCGGAACTCCTCCACCGCCGCGTCGAGGCTCTTGGCCAGCTCGGACACCTGCGACCCGGCCACCACGCTGATCAGCGCCTGCTCGGCCCGCCGACGCCGTTCCAGCAGC
>CAWGXI010000011.1:0-69180 GCA_963826515.1 uncultured Actinomycetota bacterium | reverse complement strand
ACGCCATCGCAGCGCTCGCTTCCGGGAATTTGCTGGTCGTTGCGAGCAAATTATCTCGCAGAGTCTACTGACGGCCATAACACCGCAGTGATCGGTCTTGCGTCTTCAGAGGTGCGGCACGATGAATCTTAACGGCTGCCGCGGGCGGTTCGCGCCTGAGATGCCGGGTTCGGGACTAATGGGAGGCTCGCGTGCCTGACGGGCCTGCACCGCGCAGCGGCTTTCTGCCACCTTCGCTTGCCCAGTTACTCGCCACTGCGCAGAAGGAAATCACCGAACATAGCAATGACCGTGGCCGGTGCTGTCTATGCGGCGATGCCTTCCGTGCGAACGCGCCGTTCTGGCTGACCTCGCGCTTTCGGTGTTTTGACGGCAATCGATGAACGCCGGGGCGAGCACACGATGCCGGTCATCTGATCAGGCTCGTCCTGCGGGAGGCGGTACGAGCATGGCCGGGCAGTGGCCGCTGCAGAGCTTTCTGGAACTCGGTGCGCTGCCCAGTGCTGTTGCGTGTGCCAGGTGGCACGCCAAGCTCGTGCTGCGTGAATGGGGGCTGGCGGCATTCGGCGAACGCGCCGAGCTGCTGGTCTCGGAGATCGCGACGAACGCGGTCAAAGCGTCGCGGTCGCCGGACTGGATCTTCCCGATCAGGCTGTGGCTGCGTTCCGATGGGACCCAGGTCATGATTCTCGTCTGGGACATCAGCCCGCAGCCGCCGCAGCGCGTCGAAGTCGGCGATGACGCCGAGGGCGGGCGGGGTCTTCTGCTGGTGGAAACCCTCAGCGAGAAGTCCGGCTGGTATTCCCACAAAGAACTGGGCGGGAAAGTGGTCTGGGCATTAATTGGCGCGGAAACCTAGCCCACCGCAACGCGGAACTGTGGCCGGAAAGGACGAGAGCCGAATGTGTGACGAGGTGCGATCGGTTCCAGGCCTCCTGACATTGCGGTTTG
Source organism: uncultured Actinomycetota bacterium (assembly GCA_963826515.1). Taxonomy (GTDB): domain Bacteria; phylum Actinomycetota; class Actinomycetes; order Streptosporangiales; family Streptosporangiaceae; genus DATFVJ01. The sequence continues at coordinate 68,229 of CAWGXI010000011.1, read as the reverse complement.
CTGACCGATCGTAACAAGCACTCTGAGCTGCGAATTCGACGTAATTTCCTGTCCCGATTCCTTGCCCGGATCGCCCGGACTTAATAAAATAGATGCAGTATCCGGGACCGGGAGGAGGGCCGTCATGGCAGGCAGCAGGCTGATCTAGCCGGTACTGCCGTGGCTGCCCGGCGGCGCTGTGGAGATTGCCCCGGGCGTCGGGCTGCTCACCTTGCCGGACGGCGGCGGCCAGATGTGGGTGCACGGCATGGCGGCCTTCACCTGGGACGCCGGGGACGAAGCCGGGCGGCGGCTGGCCGCGGTGCAAGTGACCCAGCTGAAAGCCGCGACGCAGAAGCAGGTCGCTGACGCGCTCGGCACTGACCTGGCGACGGTATGGCGGTGGGTCAGCGCGTTCCGCAAGGACGGGCTGACCGGGCTGCTGCCGGCCAAGAAGGGCCCCAAGAGGCAGGCCAGCTCACCCCGGAGCTGACTGCGACGATCCAGGACCTGGACGCACAGGGCCTGGTCCTGCAGGCGATCGCGCGCCAGTGCGGCGTCTCGGTGTTCGCGGTCCGCACCGCCCTGGACGCGTCCCGGCCCGCGAAGAACGCCAGCCCGCCGAGGACACCGCAGGCCAGGACACTGACGCCGCAGGCCAGGACACTGAGGACACCGCCGGGACCGCGGATCACGGCAGCGCCGCCTGTGACGCCGCTGAGGATCCCGCGGATCAGGACGCCGCCGCCGGCGTGATGCTGCCGGTGCTGCCGGACCCGGTGCGGCGGGACGGGGAGCGGGTCCTGGCCCGGTTCGGGCTGCTGGGCGAGGGCGCCGCCCCAGTGTGCACGCCGGGGGCCCGGTACCAGCTGGCCGGGCTGCTGACCGCCCTGCCCGCGCTGGCTGACACCGGGCTGGTGGCCTGCGCCCGCCAGGTCTACGGGCGGCTCCGCGACGGGTACTACAGCCTGGACACGGTGCTGGTCCACCTGGTGCTGCAGGCGCTGCTGCGCGAGCCCCGCGCCGAGGGCGCCACCCGGATCCCCCCGCCGGCGATGGGCCGGATCCTGGGCCTGGACCGGGCACCGGAAGTCAAGACGGTCCGCCGCGAGCTCGCCGGGCTCGCCGCCGCCGGCAAGGCCGCGGACCTGCAGATGACCATCGCGCAGCGCCGCGCGGCGGCCAGCCCGGACGACCTCGGGTTCCTCTACATCGACGGGCACACCAGGGCGTACTTCGGCACCCGGGAGATACAGAAGATGCACGTGGCCCGGCTGAAGTTCCCCGGCCCGGCGACTGAGGAAACCTGGGTCACCGACCGGGCCGGGGACCCGCTGCTGGTCGTCATGGCCGAGCCGTCCACCTCGCTGGCCGGGCAGATCAAGGAGCTGCTGCCCAAGCTGCGCCAGATCACCGGGGAAGACCGCAAGCCCATATTGTGCTTTGACCGGGGCGGCTGGTCCCCGGACCTGTTCGCCGAGATCACCGACGCCAGGTTCGGCCTGCTCACCTACCGCAAGGCCAGCCCCGGGCAAGACACCCCCGACCTGCCCGCGGACGCGTTCACCACCGCCGTCCACGCCGGCGAGGACGGCCGCGAGCACCGCTACGAGCTGGCCGACGGCACCGCGGACATCACCGTCACCAGCGGCACGCACAAAGGACGCGTGCTCACCCTGCGGCAGGTCACCCGCCTGGACAAAAGCCGGCAGGTCCGGATCCTGACCACCCGCCAGGCCGCTGACATGCCGCCCGCCGCCGCGGTCTACGGGATGGGCTCCCGGTGGCGGAGGAGAACTACTTCCGCTATGGCCGGGCCCACTTCGCCCTCGACGCCCTGGACACCTACGCCGTCACCGCCGAGGACCCCGGCCGCAAGGTCCCCAACCCGGCCAAGAAGAAAGCCGCCGCCGCCGTCAAGACCGCCAGGAAGGACCTCGCCGCAGCCCAGGCCGCCCGCGACGCCAGGCTCACCCCAATGCGCACCCCCGCCCCCGGCCAGGAAACCCTCATCACCAACCAGCAGCTCGCCAGGCTCGACGCCCCTGCCGCCGCAGCCCGCCAGCGGCTCGAGGACGCCCAGGCGACCGCCAAGGCCATCCCCGCGAAGATCCCGCTGCCGCAGCACAACCCGGACCTGGTCCGGCTGGACACCGAGACCAAGCTGATCACCCACGCCATCCGGATGGCCGCCTGCAATGCCGAGACCATCCTGGCCCGCGCGCTGAACGGCGCCTACGCCCGCGCAGACGACGAAGCGTACGCCCTGATCCGCGAAGCCTTCACCACCAGCGGCGACATCATCCCCGCAGACGCCACCCTCACCGTCCGCCTGGACCCGCTCTCCGCGCCCCGCCGCACCCGCGCCCTCGCCGCCCTCTGCAAGCAGCTCACCGCCACCGCCACCAAGTACCCCGGCACCGGCCTCACCCTGCGATACGAAGTCAAAGAACACACTGCATAAACGATCTCCCTATGTCAGGAGCCCTGGCCACAGGTCAACCCAACGCCATCGACTTAAGGGCTTTTGGAGCCCTGGCCTTACCCTGACCTGGGATGTTGCGCCTGGAATCCGTTGAGGCTGCAGAGAGTGTTGTCCTGGTTTTGAAGTCGTTCGGCGTAGTAATAGGACGAAGCGCAGGAGGCGCGTGTTTCTGCGGGCGTTTACCGGCTGAATGCGATGCGGCTCCGTATGAGGACTGGTGTCTGAATCCCGTCCCTGCCAGGAGCCGTGCATGAAGTTCTACCCGACTTTGCCCGCCGGCACCAGCCCTGTACCCGCCCACGGTGACGGCGGCATGCCAGCCGGGATGGTCGCGGTACGGCCCGCTGACCTGATCCGGCCCAGCCTGGGAGGGGCCAGTGCCCTGGTCGCCCGCCCGGCAGCGGCAGGCCCGGTGGTCCCGGTGCTCCCGGGCGAGCCGCTGGTGTTCTGCCACCAGGTGACCGTGGCCCCGGCGGTGGTCCGCCGCAGCGGTGAGGTGCGGGCAGGCGGGTGGCTGCCCGATCACGTCACCCTCGGCGTGCTGGAGGCTCACCTTCCCGCCGGGGAGATCGGCGAGCTGATCGAGGACTTCGGCTGCGCGGAGCAGCGGCGCCGGCTGAGTTGCTGCGGAGCCGCCGCGCGGTCGTTGCGACGCACACTGGGGTGTGTTTGCTCCAGTTGGCGTGGTCGTGGGATTGACTGCTGTCGCAGGGGTCATCATCGGAGGCCCAGGGTGTGTCGTTGTGCCCGATGGTGACGGTGATGATGTCGGCCTTCGCCAGCTCTGCGCGCAGCGAGCTGTCACTGCGGACCTGGGTGAGCAGTTGGACGCTATCGATCGACGGTGTTGCCCGGTTGATGACAGTGACGCTCACGCCGGTCGCCTTATGGGCCGCACGCCCGTACAGTGCCGGGTACCCGACACAGTCTGCACAGTCTTGTGGCCGCGCTTGAGCCATTCCGCCTCCCATCTTTCGCGGTAGAGGGCTGCGAGCTCGGCGGCCGGGTATCCGCGGGGGTCGAGCAGATCGGTCAGCAGCCCATCCGGGCCAGGTAGGTCCCGTCCAGCAGGTCTTCGATCGGCTGGGCGGCCACGCAGGACCGCGCCCGGATCAGCAGATGGGCCCCGGCTCTGGTATACGCGCGCCACAGGGCGACTCCGCGGAACCCCCTGTCCATGATCACGAGCATTCCCGCGGCCGAGGGGCGAGCCTGATCGCCAGCTCCGGTTCGCCGCAGCAGACCCCGTCCACTGCCGCGTCGATCTGGGCGTGGGTTCCGGTCTCGGTCAGAGTCACCACCCTGACCTGGGGGAACCCGGCCACCTGCCCGCGCGTGTCCTTCGGCCCGCCGAGCCGCCGCCCGTTCGCTTCAGTTTCCGGAGCGTCCAGGACGAATCCGTCCACGGCGGCGAGCTGCATCCCACGGTAGAAGGAGCCCTCCAGGCCAGCGGGGGCCAGCGGCCCGGTCAGCTTGCGGAAGATCGTCTCGATGGCCTGTGCTCCCAGGCGCTGGCGAGCCCGGGTGAACGAGGACTTGTCCGGGATGCTCCCGCCTAACTCCGGGACGCCGCCTGCCAGGTGCTCTGCCACGTCGTCATAGGAGTCTTGCTGGAACAAGGCCAGGGCGAGCGTGAAGCAGACCATGAACCGGGCAGGGAGCGCACCGGGTTTCTTGTCCCTGACGCCGCAGTCGTCAAGCGCCGCTGCGACAAGCTCCGGGGTCACCCACCGGGCTACCGCCCCCAGCCGGACATGATCTGACAAGCCCACCCACGGATGCATATCGATTCTAACGACTGCACCACCGCAACGTCACCATGAACTGCTTGCGGCACACAAGCAACGGCATTGGGTGACCAGGAGGGTGACCAGGCGCCGGTGCCATCGTAGGACGGTGCCGGGCGTGACCAGTCGGTGCGCCCGCAGATGCCGTGGCAGGAGCCGGATGAGCGCGGCGAGGATCGCTCGATCGGCCTAGTCCACGCGGGGCCGGGGACGGGTGCGGCGCAGCACGGCCAACCTCCTGTCGCAGCACCAGCAGCTCGATGTCCTTGGACGCCGTTGACCGGCCGAGCAGGACCAGCCACCCGCAGATCCGCGCGAAGACCAGGTAGAGCAGACGGAGACACAGGCGATCATCATTCCTGATGGTCATGATCCGCATATCGACACAGGTCACAGCTCTGAGCAGATTTCTGGCACCCCACAGGCGCGGTGCCGCTGATCCGGACACTCCGGCCGGATGACACGCCGCGCCAAGCGATCATGTCACTGCCCCTGGATCACCAGGCGGCCTTCTTGCGCAGGATGGCGATTTCCGCCGGCCTGCGCACCCCACCCGGGTAAACGCGCTTGCGTACCCACCGGGGAGGACGTCGGGGGAAATCCCTGGCCGGGCGCCGACGTTGCGGGCCGCGGCGACGCCCCGGTCGAGCGTGGCCAGCGTGGCGCGAGCACCTTCGAGAAACGCGCTTCCCGCGGCGGTGAGGGCAACGCACGGCTCGTAAGCTCGAGAAGCTGGACGCCGAGCGTGTCTTCGAGCTGGCGGATCTGTGAACTGAGGACCTGCTGGGCGGCGTGTACTTTACGGGCCGCGGCCGTGAAACTCGCTTCCTCGGCAACGGTGACGAAATAGCGAAGGTGACGCGGCTCGATGTTCATCCCGGGCCGATGGTACCCGGCTACGAATGCCTTACCCGGGCTGAACATCGCGCTGGCGGACCGCTGGACAGTGGAGGGATTACATGGGCAACGGTGACGGCCCGGCCGATGGCTCGTCGCGGGCCGCCGGGCAGGGCAGGCTGGCGCAGTTGATCGCCACGAGGGGCGGCCTGGCCGGTCCTGAGGCTCCCTTTGTGATCGAGCACAGGGAGGCGCTGATCTATATGCTGTGCGAGGCGGCCGAACTCGAGCACGGCATCATGTGCCAGTACCTATTCGCCGCGTTCTCGCTCAAACAGTCGGCGGACGAAGGGCTCACCGAGGCGGAGCTTGCCGCCGTCACGCGCTGGCGGAAACTGATCTCGCACGTCGCAACGCAGGAGATGCTGCACCTCGCCTTGGTGCACAACCTGCTGTCGGCGATCGGCGCGGCGCCGCATATGGCCCGGCCGAACCTGCCGCAGCCCGCCGACCACTACCCGGCCGGAGTGCAGTTGGCGCTGCTGCCCTTCGGCGAGCAGGCACTGCGTCACTTCATGTTCCTCGAACGCCCAGAAGGCATGGACCTGGAGGACGCCGATGGGCTGGCAGCGGTCGGCCGGGCGGCGCCGCTGATGAATGAGCGCGACATTGTTCCGCGGCTGCAGGACTTCGCGACGGTCGGGCACCTCTACAGGTCCATCGAAGCGGGCATCGCCCACCTGGCGGAGAAATACGGCGAACGCTGGCTATTCGTCGGTCCGCCCCGCGCCCAGGCGACCGAGCAGCATTTCCGCTGGCCGGAGCTGATCGCCGTGACCGACGTGGCAACGGCGCAGCGCGCTATCGACACGATCCTGGAGCAGGGTGAGGGTCCGCGTGGCGATTGGCGGGACGCGCACTTCGGTCGTTTTGTTGGGATTCTGGATGAGTACGAGCAGGCGCTAGAGGCCAATCGGGCCTTCGACCCGGTCCGTCCTGTCATGGCGGTCAACGTGCGTCCCTGCGAGCGTGACGTCGTCGTTCCGCTGATCACCGATCAGCTGACGGCGCGCGTCACCGACCTCTTCAACGTCGCGTACGAGATTCTGCTGCAGATCTTCGAGCGCTACTTCGCGCATACAGAGGAGACCGACGATCAGCTCGCCACCCTGGCCGATGCGACGATCGGGCTGATGTTCCGTGCGATCAAACCGCTCGGCGACCTGATCACGATGCTGCCCGCTGGCCCCGGTTACGAAGGCAGGACCGCGGGTCCGAGTTTCGAGCTCTTCTACGAGACCGACTACTTGATGCCGCATCGCGACGCAGCCTGGGCGCTGCTGACCGAGCGGCTCGACGAGGCGGCCTGGCTCTGCCAGGCCCTTCAGGAGGGCCGCGGGACCCAGCTAGCCGATCGGCTGGCACCTGTCGGTGCCGCACTCACCGAGATCGCCGAGACCCTAGCCGCGCATCTTCCTGCCGGAAGCGCGCATGCGCGGCAGACGGCACGCGATGCCGCGTCGAGCGCCGCGGACGCGCCCGCAGAACTCGAGTCCCTGCTCCCGCGCGCGCGGGAGCTTCGCCAAGGCCGCGGCTGGCGTGCGCCGCGACGACGACCTGCCGCACCTGCTCGCCGAGGTGTTCGACGCCGCCTACCTAGCCCTCTCCGCAGGCGGCAGCCGTTCTGGATCTGATTTCGCGTCGCTGGCAGTCGCGGCGCCGCCGCTCGTCGACAGCGTCCTGCGGCCGCTCGCAGACGTCCTCCGCCGCTTCCCCGTGGCCCAGGATCCAGCCGCCGCTAGCGGCGACGGTGCTGGTGGAACGGTGGACGAGCTGATCTGGGTGGCGGCGAAGGCGGCGACGGGGCTGCGTGCGCGTCTCGGTGCGGCTGGGCTGGCGGTGCCTGAACTGGCGGAGGCGACCGCTGCGCTGCAACAGCTTGCTTGGGTACTCGCCCCTGCCGCCGAGCAAGACAGCCGGGTGGCCGAGCTCTGGCAGCTGCAGGATGGCTTGCCGGCCATGATTCAGACCGCGCGGAACGGCCCCTATCTGGTGACGAACGTGCCCAGCGTGCTCACGCACCTCGGCGAGCGGGCGAGTTCGTGGCAGGCACAGCCACAGCTTGCGCTGTGCCGCTGCGGTGGCTCGTCGACGAAACCGCTGTGCGACGGCAGCCACGCGCGGATCGGATTTACCGACGCCAAAGATCCCAATCGTGTCCCCGGCCGGCGGGACACCTACCCCGGCCAGCAGGTGACGATCCTTGATAACCGGGGCATCTGCCAGCATTCGGGCTTTTGTAGTGACCGGCTTGCCAGCGTCTTCCGGGCCGGCCAGGAACCCTTTGTTGCGCCGAGCGGCGGCCGGATGGACGAGATCATCCGCGCCGTGCGCGACTGCCCGTCCGGTGCGCTCAGCTTCGCCATCGACGGCCGGGAGGCCCGCGGGCAGGCCGACTGGGGTGGTAACCGTGAGCCGTCCATCGAAGTAACGAAGGACGGCCCGTACCGGATAACCGGCGGAATCGTCCTTACGGACCCAGACGGCCACGACGTGGAACGCAATGCGGGCTCCTCGCACGAGCACTACGCCCTGTGCCGGTGCGGCCACTCACAGAACAAGCCGTTCTGCAGCGGCATGCACTGGTACGTCGGGTTCCGCGATCCGGTGCCAGAACCTGGTCACGAGCCGACTCTGTTCGAGTGGGCGGGCGGGCTGCCGGCCCTGACCCGGATGACCCGGCTGCTCTACGAGAAGCACGTGCCCGCCGACCCGTTGCTCGCTCCGCTGTTCGCGGACATGCCCACAGAGCATCCGCGGCGCGAGGCGCTGTGGCTTGCCGAGGTATTCGGCGGGCCTGCCAGCTACAGCGAGGAGAGCGGCGGTTACGCACAGATGACCGCGGCGCACGCGGGCCTGACGGTGACCGAGGAGCAGCGGGCCCGTTGGACCGCACTGGCCGGCCTAGCCGGCCGGGAAGCCGGGCTGCCTGCCGACCCGGCGTTCCTGGCAGCCTTCACCTCCTACCTCGAATGGGCCTCGCAGGTGGCCGTGGCCCAGTCGCAGCCCGGCAAGGCGCCTAAGGAGGCGGCCGTGCCGCACTGGGACTGGGGTCCCGCCGGGCCACCGGACACGTCGGCTGCGGCCCCGCAGGCCGACGAGGACGTTCAGCAGGTCGCACTGCCCGGGCCCGATCAGGCCGTGAGCTACGCGGCCCACATCCGGCCGATGTTCCGTGCGCGCGACAGGCAGTCGATGACGTTCGTCTTTGACCTTTGGTCCTACGACGATGTCCGGGCCCACGCGGCGGACATCCTCGAACGGATCGCAAACGGCTCCATGCCCTGCGACGGTGCCTGGGGTGACGACAAAGTGCAGGTGTTCAGGCGCTGGACGCAGGAGGGCATGTTGCCGTGACGTGACCGCGCACGGGCGGGTGACGCGTCGGCGGCCCGGCACCTGGGGCGGCGGCGGACTCAGCCGTCAGGAGGAACAAGGTCTTCGCCGCCTAGCGCGTCCACGGGGATATCAAGCGACCGGCGCAGGCAAGCCTCAACGCTGCGGCCGGACGCAGGCCGAGCCCGGGCGGGTGCTGCAGCGAACGGCTGAGGCGTTGCCTAGCGCTTTCTCCTGGGCTATAGGGTCCTCGCGGACCTAGCGAACTGCCGCCCGCCGCCGATCCGCCGACCGCCTTGCCCAGGGCATTGCCGAACAGGATCGAGTCATTTGGCTGGTTAACAAGCGCGAGCACCCGGACCTGGATCAAAGCCAATGCCATGTAGAAGTGCGTGATGGGACTGCGTGACGGTGGCACTTGGCGGAGCTGAGGCCCGGCCCGCAGGCGGTTACAGATTGTGACCACTGGGCCGTCGCTGCCCGTTAGAGACGTGACACGCCCGCTCAGATGCGGGCATAGGTGAAGGACTCCCGGTAGAAGAGGAAGTGTCACCCGCTTCTCCGACCGGGAGCCTCCCCATGTCATCCTGCCCTGACACGCCGCCTGCTGTCATCCCCGCCGCCGGGGAGGAGGCCGCGCTGGGGCTGCTGGGCCGGGCCGGGATGGTGGCGGTCCGGGTGGCGGACCTGGCGTCCCCGGCACGGCGGGGCCCGGGCAAGGACGGCCGGACGGCGCTGACCGCGGCCGGGGCGGGAAAGATCCGCGGCGGCGACCTGGTGGTGTTCTGCAAGCCGGTGGCCATCGCCCGCGCGGTGGCCCGCCGCGACGGGCGGGTGCAGGCGGCCGGGCACCCCGCCGATCACGCCCGCCTGGGGGTGGCCGAGGAGCGACTGGACGCGCTGTGCGGCACGCCGGACACGATCGGCGCCCTGGCGGCGTCGGTGACGCTGGAAGGCAAGGTGAAGGGGAAGGCGCGGCGGGCGATGACGGCCGCGCTCGCGATCCGGCTCACCCTCCTGATGACCTTGATGCCCGGGGCGGATTACGCAGAAATGCTGGCCGCGCTGCTCGGGGACCTGGCCGCCGTGCCGTGGCACAAGCCGTACCGGGTCGCGACCGCGACGGTCGCCTGCACCTGGCGGGAGGCGCTCGGCCCGGGCCCGGTGGAACAGCTGCGGGACATGCTGCTGGCCGGCATCGACGCCGGGCACCGCGAGCATGACCACCGGGCCGTCACCGTCGGGGACCTGGACACCGGCTCGATCGACGGGTCGCTGACCCGGGTGCCCGACAGCGACGCGAACCGGGAAGCGTACGGGTCGGCCGGCACCACCGATGACTCCTCCCCCTACCCGCAGCTACGCGAGCTGCGGCTCAGCCACGCCTCCACCCGCGCGACCCTGGCGGTGGTGACCGGGCCGTCCGGCGCCGCCGCCGGCGGCAGCCGCGACAAGGGCGAGGCCGAGCAGGTCCTGCTGGACAAGGCCCTGCGCGATTACCCGCATGTGTTCACCCCCGGCCGGATCTGGATCATGGACAGGAACTTCCCCGGCGCCCCCCGGATCCAGCGGATGCTCGCCACCGGCACGCACGTGCTGATCCGCGTCAAGGACGGCATCACCCTGCGGCGGACCGGGGGCTTCGCGCCCGACGGCTCCTACCTGGCCAGCATCACCGGCGGCGGCGTCACCCTCACCGTCCGCGTCATCGAGTACACCGTCAGCGTCGCCGGGCAGGATGCCCCGGAGCTGTTCTGCCTGATCACCGACCTGCACGACCACGACACCTACCCGGCGGATGTGCTGGCCGGCGCTTACCACTGGCGGTGGATAGGGTCAGAAACCTGCCTGAAGGAAGCAAAGTCGGCGATCAGCGGCGCCGGACCCTCCACCGGGCCGATGCTCCGGTCCCAGTCTCCCGCCCTGATCGCCCAGGAGCACGCCGCCTGGGTGATCTCCGTCGAGCTGGCCCGCGCGGCGGCCCGCGCCGCCGCCGCGGTCGCGCTCCCGGCGCGGAAGGGCAAGCGGGCCGGCCAGACCGTCCACCCGCGCGAGATCTCGTTCACCGCGGCCCGCCGCGCCGTCATCACCTCCGCCCGGACCGGCGCGGCCACCGCCAGCCTGCCCGCCAAGCTGACCGGCGCGAACTGCGCCGCGATCCTGGATGGCCTGGCCCGCCGCCGCGTCGACGTAGACCGCGGCCGGCACCGCGAACGCAAGACCAAGGCCCGGCTGGGCTTCCCGGCCGGCGGGCCGCGCCTGCCCACCACCGCCGCGGCCGCCCGGATCAGCGTCTGCGCCGCCGCCTGACCCGCGGCCACTTCCCGGTCCCGATCCCTCTCGCACCCCAAGACCCGCCGGTCGCGGAACCGGCCGCCGCCCGGAACGACATCCGGGCCGCCGTAATGTCCTCACTCTCCGTAAACAACCCACGGCCAGCCAGCCCAGTCAACACCGCCAGCATCCGGACGCCTCAGAAGCCTCATCTACATGGCATTGGGATCAAAGCGGGGCACTTCGCGGCGACAAGGGCGTCGAGCAGGGCCCAATCCCTGGCTTCGTCGGCGCCCATCAGTTCACCGCAGATGACCGCAAGGATGCGCACGCTTTCCAGTCTCAGGCTGACCTGGGCGCCCGGCAAGGTAATTCGGCCACGTGGATTCCGCTCGCTCAAAGGCCCTTCGTTAACCCGGCCGGGGGTCTTGCTCTCGAAGGGCGGTGAGCCTTGTCACGAATATTCCCCAAGGCGGGCGCCGATCTTGACAGGTGCGGCTGGAGCGCCCAAAGTGGTGGATCGGCACATCATCATCTAGCCGAAATGGGGGCGACATGGCCAGGAAGCTGGCTGCGGAGCTGCTGGGCACATTTGTCCTGGTTTACTTCGCTGTCGGGGTGGCAACCCTGTCGTTCGGCTTCGGCACGGCGGGCAGCAGTTTCGCCGCCGGGGTGGTTGCCACCGCGCTCGCGTTCGGCCTCGTGCTGCTGGCCCTGGCGTACGCGCTCGGCCCCGTCTCCGGCTGCCACGTCAATCCAGCGGTCACCATCGGCGTCCTGCTTTCCGGCCGGATGCCTGTGGTCGAGGCGATCGGATACTGGATCGCGCAGTTCGTGGGCGGGATACTCGGGGCACTGCTGCTCTGGGCCACGTTCGCGGCGTCACCCCTCTACCACCGTTCGACCACCGGCCTCGGGGCCGACGGCTGGGGCGCCGCGAGCCACATCCACATCAACGAGGGTGGGGCTTTCCTGGCCGAGGTGGTACTGACCGCGCTCTTTGTCTTCGTCGTACTCGCCGCGACAAGTAAGACCGCCAACGCCACCACGGCCGGCGTGGTCATCGGACTTGCCCTCGCCGTGGTGCACCTCATCGGTATTCCGATCACCGGCACCTCGGTGAACCCCGCGCGCAGCCTCGGTCCCGCCCTCGTCGTGGGCGGCACCGCGCTGAGCCAGGTATGGCTCTTCATCGTCGCGCCCCTCCTCGGCGGTGCCGTGGCAGCTGGCCTTCACATGCTGATTTACCCGAAGCCGCCCACGGCCCTTGGGCGCGCCTGAGCGACCGCTTAACAAGGCCAAGTTGCCTGCTGCGGCGCTGTTTCCCGTAGCGCGATTGTGCGGGCGCCCGCCGCGCCGCTGATGGGCGGATGGACGGTCAGGCGCCCCTGCCGACTGGTTTGTTTGCTCGCTACTGGGTAGGGAGGGGCGGAGCGCGGGGGCCGTGGCCGTCCTTAGTAAAGGCCAGAGGGGCCCGCTGGGGTCGCCGCGCGCTGGAAAGAGCGCCGCAATCGACGTTAGGAGCTGTCGTGCTTACGCTGACGGGCCCAGCTGTTGAGGCCATCCGCACCCTTACTACTCAGCCCGGACTGCCCACGGAAACGGGGCTGCGCATCGCTCCGGAAGACGCTGACGGGGGATCGCTGACGCTGGCCGTCTCCGACGGCCCGCAGGTCGGCGACGAGGTCATCGAGGCGGAAGGCGTACGCGTCTTCGTGCAATCGGACGCCGCCGTCATGCTTGACGACAAGGCGCTCGACGCGGAGGTCGACGATCAAGGCGTTACCTTCCGCCTCGGCATCCAGCCGGAGTAGCCCGCGGCATCGGCGGCTGCGGTAGTGGCTGTGGCAGCAGCGGCCGCAGCGGCCGCAGTAGTTGCGGCCCGGTGAGAGGCGGTGCACCTGCGGCCTGCGGCACAGGCCGCCTGGCCGCGGGTGCCCGTGGTTGCACGCCCCGATGGCGGTGGCGCCAGCGGGGCGTGCCGGGCGTCTCCACGCCAACTTGGGAGACCTGTCTATTGTTCTGATGTGAATGTCTCTGACGCCACCGGGATGGCAGCAGCACTGCTGCCCGACCCTGACCGCTCCGCTCGGGCCGTGGCCGCACCTGGCGCCAGGGCCCCGGTTACTGGGCGGGGGCACCGAGTGCCGTGGCGTTTGATGGGGAGATCTATCTGGCGTACCGGCTCAGGCGGCCGTTGAACCAGGGCCGCGGTTATGCCGTGGTGGTGGCACGGTCAAGCGATGGCGAGACGTTCCAGACGCTTCTTACCATCGCAAAGGAGGAAGTCAGGGCCGAGTCGCTCGAGCGGCCCGCGCTGATCAGGACGCCAGCAGGAACCTGGCGGCTGTACCTGAGTTGCGCCACCTACGGCACGAAACACTGGCGGGTTGAAGTGATCGAAGCCAGCCATCCCGCCGAATTCGACGCCAGGCAAAGCCAGGTGATGTTGCCTGGCGACGCTAAGACCGGCGTGAAGGACCCCGTGATCGTGCGCCGTGGCGGGATGTGGGAGCTATGGGCGTCCTGCCACCGGCTGACGGATAATGCCGATGCTGATCAGATGGTGACCGACTACGCGACAAGCGCTGATGGCCTGCAGTGGACCTGGCACGGGACCGCGCTGAGTGGCCGCCCGGGAAAGTGGGACGCGCGGGGCACCAGGATCAGCGCCGTCCACTTCAGCAGGGATACCGTCGTGGCGTACTACGACGGGCGAGCCAGCGCCGCGGAGAACTACGAGGAGCGGACGGGAGTCGCGACGGGAACCGAACCGAGCGTGCTCACCGCCCTCGGCTCGGCACCTTTCGCCGAGGCGCGGCACGGCCAAGGTCTTCGCTACCTGCACGTGCTGCCGCTTGCTGATGGCCCGCCGGTGACCAACCAGGCCGCCGGACCTGTCCCGCGGCACCAGCCAGTCGGTGAAGTCCTCGCCCGTGACCGATTCAATAGCCTCACGTCGGCTTCGAACTGCGGGATCAGCGCTTGGCGCTGCTCCCAGCTGAGCGGCTTGCGCGGGCGGTCACCGCGTTGGAGAGCCCGCTCGAGCGGGGTTGTGACCGCGGCCTCCGCCGGACTTGGAAGGAACCTCCCCACGGCAGCGCCGATGCGCAGCGCCCGAGATCCGGCACGGCGGGCCGGTGTCTGCTCCGGATGGACCGTGACGTTCTCTCTGGGGATAACGCCGATGACGCCCCGATCAACCCCCAGGAACCAGCAGATACGGTCCAGCGTGTCGGCCGGCGCCTGCTGACCGGCAAAATGCGGCACGGGCAGCCGGCGCCGCAGGGCAGCAGGCCGGCGAAGCGGCCTGGTTATGTCAGGGACGAGAAGCTGGATCGTGTCGAAGCGCTCGCCGACTGGGCGCAGGGCCAGGGGCTAAGGCTGCTCCAGGTAGCTATCGGCGGTTTGGCGGCGCAGCAGGGCTGCACGTCCGTCATCGCCGGTGCCATGTCACCTTCACAGGTCAGGGAGAACGCGGAGGCTGGCCTGTGGCAGCCGAGCGCGGACCAGCTCGCCGAGATAGACAAGATCGCCCCGCCTCCGGGCAGCGGCAGGTAGCGCCGATCCGCGGACCTGCGAGACATGCCTTAGTGGGTGGCCCCGTAAGTTCGTCGGGGGTCAGAAATCGGGTTCGTGCCCGATTCCGGTGAGGTGGACGGTGCAGGCGGTGTCGAGGGCTTCCTGGGGGGTTCCGGTGGGGAAGCCGGTGAGCAGGACGGCGTCTTCATACCGGTTGCGGGCGGCGGAGTAGATGGCGAAGCCGAAGGAGTGAGCCGAGCCGCCATAGCGCAGGCGGCATAGGGGGATCTGCTCGCCGCCGGGCAGGACGCCGGCGGCGTAGGCGAAGCCGCCGCGGCAGGTGACCTGGACTTTGTGCAGTTGCGGCCAGTGTTTTTCGGCGTGGGCCAGCAGCCTCAGGGTGATGGAGCTGCAGGTGGAGGCCGGGATGGCGGGCATGTGCCCCATCATGCCGCGCGGCAGGGCGTGTCCCGGTTATGATCACGTGCCCTGGATGAGTTACACCGCTGTAATTTGACCCCGGGGGAGCTGTGCATGCCGCCTGCCGCGGCGCTGGTCACGCTGACCGCTGCCGAGCGCAAGACGCTGAAGAAGAGAGTCCGCGGCGCGAAGACGTGCTGGCGGGACCGGATCCGGGCGCAGGTCGTGCTCGCCGCCGCCCGCGGCCGGGGCACTGCCCGGATCGCCACTGACCTGCGAATCACCGATGACACGGTGCGCAAGTGGCGGGGCCGGTTCACGGAGCGGGGCCTCGGCGGGGCTCGCGGCCCTCCCTGCTTCGTCGCGCCCATCAGTTCACCGCCGATACCGCAAGGATGCGCACGCTTTCCATCTCAGCTACCTGCGCCCGCAATAATTCCCACTATTCCGCTCGCTCACCCTTCTTAACCCGGCCGGGGTCTTGCTCTCGAAGGGCGGTGAGCCTTGTCACGAATCTCCCCAAGGCGGGCGCCGATCTTGACAGGTGCGGCTGGAGCGCCCAAAGTGGTGGATCGGCACATCATCATCTAGCCGAAATGGGGGCGACATGGCCAGGAAGCTGGCTGCGGAGCTGCTGGGCACATTTGTCCTGGTTTACTTCGCTGTCGGGGTGGCAACCCTGTCGTTCGGCTTCGGCACGGCGGGCAGCAGTTTCGCCGCCGGGGTCGTTGCCACCGCGCTCGCGTTCGGCCTCGTGCTGCTGGCCCTCGCGTACGCGCTCGGCCCCGTCTCCGGCTGCCACGTCAATCCAGCGGTCACCATCGGCGTCCTGCTCTCCGGCCGGATGCCTGTGGTCGAGGCGATCCGATCTGGATCGCGCGTTCGTGGGCGGGATACTCGGGCACTGCTGCTCTGGGCCACGTTCGCGGCGTCACCCCTCTACCACCGTTCGACCACCGGCCTCGGGGCCGACGGCTGGGGCGCCGCGAGCCACATCCACATCAACGAGGTGGGGCTTTCCTGGCCGAGGTGGTACTGACCGCGCTCTTTGTCTTCGTCGTACTCGCCGCGACAAGTAAGACCGCCAACGCCACCACGGCCGGCGTGGTCATCGGACTTGCCCTCGCCGTGGTGCACCTCATCGGTATTCCGATCACCGGCACCTCGGTGAACCCCGCGCGCAGCCTCGGTCCCGCCCTCGTCGTGGCGGCACCGCGCTGAGCCAGGTATGGCTCTTCATCGTCGCGCCCCTCCTCGGCGTGCCGTGGCAGCTGGCCTTCACATGCTGATTTACCCGAAGCCGCCCACGGCCCTTGGCGCGCCTGAGCGACCGCTTAACAAGGCCAAGTTGCCTGCTGCGGCGCTGTTTCCCGTAGCGCGATTGTGCGGGCGCCCGCCGCGCCGCTGATGGGCGGATGGACGGTCAGGCGCCCCTGCCGACTGGTTTGTTTGCTCGCTACTGGGTAGGGAGGGGCGGAGCGCGGGGGCCGTGGCCGTCCTTAGTAAAGGCCAGAGGGGCCCGCTGGGGTCGCCGCGCGCTGGAAAGAGCGCCGCAATCGACGTTAGGAGCTGTCGTGCTTACGCTGACGGGCCCAGCTGTTGAGGCCATCCGCACCCTTACTACTCAGCCCGGACTGCCCACGGAAACGGGGCTGCGCATCGCTCCGGAAGACGCTGACGGGGGATCGCTGACGCTGGCCGTCTCCGACGGCCCGCAGGTCGGCGACGAGATCAGCGAGGCGGAAGGCGTACGCGTCTTCGTGCAATCGGACGCCGCCGTCATGCTTGACGACAAGGCGCTCGACGCGGAGGTCGACGATCAAGGCGTTACCTTCCGCCTCGGCATCCAGCCGGAGTAGCCCGCGGCATCGGCGGCTGCGGTAGTGGCTGTGGCAGCAGCGGCCGCAGCGGCCGCAGTAGTTGCGGCCCGGGCGGCGGTGGACCCGCGGCCTGCGGCACAGGCCGCCTGCCGCGGGTGCCCGTGGTTGCACGCCCCGATGGCGGTGGCGCCAGCGGGGCGTGCCGGGCGTCTCCACGCCAACTTGGGAGACCTGTCTATTGTTCTGATGTGAATGTCTCTGACGCCACCGGGATGGCAGCAGCACCGCTGTCCCGCCTGACCGCCGCTCGGGCCTGGCCGCACCTGACGCCAGGGCCCGGTCAGGGCGGGGCCGAGTGCCGTGACGTCTGATGGGGAGATCTATCTGGCGGACCGGTCAGGCGGCCGTTGAACCAGGGCCGGGTTATGCCGTGGTGGTCGCACGTCAAGCGATGGTGAGACGTACCAGAGCTTCTTACCATAAGGGAAGTCAGGGCCGCGTCGCTCGAGCGGCCCGCGCTGATCAGGACGCCAGCAGGAACCTGGCGGCTGTACCTGAGTTGCGCCACCTACGGCACGAAACACTGGCGGGTTGAAGTGATCGAAGCCAGCCATCCCGCCGAATTCGACGCCAGGCAAAGCCAGGTGATGTTGCCTGGCGACGCTAAGACCGGCGTGAAGGACCCCGTGATCTGCGCCGTGGCGGGATGTGGGAGCTATGGGCGTCCTGCCACCGGCTGACGGATAATGCCGATGCTGATCAGATGGTGACCGACTACGCGACAAGCGCTGATGGCCTGCAGTGGACCTGGCACGGACCGCGCTGAGTGGCCGCCCGGGAAAGTGGGACGCGGGGGCACCAGGATCAGCGCCGTCCACTTCAGCAGGGATACCGTCGTGGCGTACTACGACGGGCGAGCCAGCGCCGCGGAGAACTACGAGGAGCGGACGGGAGTCGCGACGGGAACCGAACCGAGCGTGCTCACCGCCCTCGGCTCGGCACCTTTCGCCGAGGCGCGGCACGGCCAAGGTCTTCGCTACCTGCACGTGCTGCCGCTTGCTGATGGCCCGCCGGTGACCAACCAGGCCGCCGGACCTGTCCCGCGGCACCAGCCAGTCGGTGAAGTCCTCGCCCGTGACCGATTCAATAGCCTCACGTCGGCTTCGAACTGCGGGATCAGCGCTTGGCGCTGCTCCCAGCTGAGCGGCTTGCGCGGGCGGTCACCGCGTTGGAGAGCCCGCTCGAGCGGGGTTGTGACCGCGGCCTCCGCCGGACTTGGAAGGACCTCCCCACGGCAGCGCCGATGCGCAGCGCCCGAGATCCAGCACGGCGGGCCGGTGTCTGCTCCGGATGGACCGTGACGTTCTTCTGGGGATAACGCCGATGACGCCCCGATCAACCCCCAGGACCAGCAGATACGTCCAGCGTGTCGGCCGGCGCCTGCTGACCGGCAAAATGCGGCACGGGCAGCCGGCGCCGCAGGCAGCAGACCGCGAAGCGCCTGGTTATGTCAGGGACGAGAACTGGATCGTGTCGAAGCGCTCGCCGACTGGGCGCAGGGCCGGGGCTAAGGCTGCTCCAGGTAGCTATCGGCGGTTTGGCGGCGCAGCAGGGCTGCACGTCCGTCATCGCCGGTGCCATGTCACCTTCACAGGTCAGGGAGAACGCGGAGGCTGGCCTGTGGCAGCCGAGCGCGGACCAGCTCGCCGAGATAGACAAGATCGCCCCGCCTCCGGGCAGCGGCAGGTAGCGCCGATCCGCGGACCTGCGAGACATGCCTTAGGCCCACACGCCTGCCTCTCCTGCGATCCGCCTGACCGTGTCGATCGTGTCGGCGTCCGCGGCGCGCTTGTCCCGGCGGTACCTGATGACGCGTGCGAACCGCAGCGCGAGGCCACCGGGATATCGAGAGCTGCTCTGCACGCCGTCGAAGGCGATCTCTACGACCAGTTCGGGCCGGACCCGGAGGACCCAGCCTGCGTTGCCGGCCTCCGCTCCAGAACCACTGCGGGGCGGATCGGCTAGCTCGAGCAGGCGCGCGGTTTGCCACGTAAGGATCTCGTCTGTTAGGCCCTTGAAAGTCTTGCCGAGCATCACGTGCCCGCCGCTGACAGGATCACGAGCGGCAAGGTGCAGGTTCGACAGCCAGCCGCGGCGCCTGCCGTGACCCCACTCGGCGGCGACCACCACGAGATCGAGCGTATGCCGGGGTTTTACCTTGATCCATCCGGCACCACGGCGCCCCGCCGCATAGGGCGAGTCGAGGGCCTTTACGAGCACTCCCTCGTGACCACGCGCGACTGCGTCCTCGAAGAATCCCGACGCCTCGGTCGCCTTTTCTGTGACGATGCGCGGGATGACGAGATCGCTGTGCACGGTGGCGGCAAGCTGCGCGTACCGCTGCGCGCTTTGCGCATCGACCAAATCGGCGCCGTCCAGGTGCAGCAGGTCGAAGAAGAACGCGGTCAGCGGCACCTCCGCGGCCAGCCTGGCGACGTCACGGCGGTTTCCCGTGCGCCCGGCTGTCACCTGGAAGGGGCGGGGCCGCCCGTCCGATCCGAGCGCGATGATCTCGCCGTCCAGAACCGCGGATCGGGCAGGCAGTGCGGTCACCGCCGTGACCACTTCTGGTACCCGGGCGGTGATGTCGTCGAGAGTGCGGGTGAAGACGGCAACGTCGCTGCCATCCTTGTGGACCTGGACCCTGATCCCGTCGATCTTCCACTCCACCGCCGCGGGGCAGACACGCTCGAACGCTGTCCGGACGTTATCGGCGGAACCCGCCAGCATCGGCTGCAGGGGCCGCCCGACGTGTAGCCGGAAGCTGCGTAGCGCAGTGAGCGCCGCGGCCGGTGTGGTGCGCGCGGCCGGAACGGCGCGCACGCCCGCCGGGCCCGCACCGTCTTGTGCGGTGGCGCCTTGGCCCGCGGCCAGCGCCGCCGAGGCGACGGCGAGCAATGACCCGCCGAGCATGTGCGCGCGGCGCACCTCGGGGGCAGGGACGTCCGCGGCCGAAGCGATTGCCTCGACCATGACGCCCTCGAGCGCACCCTGGCGCAGGTCGCCGGCCACAAGCCGCGTCAGAAAAGACCGCTCGGCGTCGTTTGCTCCCCCGAACAGGGCGGCGAGCAGTCGGCGCCGTTCCGCTTGCGATCCCGCGCCTGCGGCCGAGCCGATCCGCGCGAATAGCGCGTCGACCTCGGAAAGGGTGAGTGCGGGCGGCCGTACGATACCGCCCGGAGCGCCCGCAGGATCTGCGGTGCCCGTGACGCCACCGCTTGCCCGGCCTGGGTCTGCCCGGCCTGGGTCTGCCCGGCCTGGGTCTGCCCGGCCTGGGTCTGCCGGGACAGAAGTGTCCGCCTGGGTGGCAGTTTGCCCACCGGGCCACGAGCCGCCTGCGATGTCCCGCAGTGCCGCATAGCCGACGCCGATCTGGCGCTGGCGAAATTCCCCGGAAAGGAATGCGACCGCCACAGGCACCTCCGCAGGTTCCGCGCGGCGCAGCAGGTTCGCGATCGCCTCAATCTTGGCGCGGCGCGACGAGGTAGCCGCAACCGCCACAGAGGTCTGCACCAAGTCATTGAGCAGCACTCTCGCATTGTGCCCGACGGCACTGACAGTATGGGCGTGCCCGTACTGTTGCGGGTGCACGACGGCTTTGTTGGAGATGATCTTGCCAGGGCCTGCTGCCTTTGTGTCTGAGTCTTGCTGTCTGTCAGATGGCGGCGCGCAGCCCGGCCGGGGTGAAGGTGCCAGATGACCACAGCTCGTCCCACCGGCCGCTGGCGTGCTGGCAGCGCAGGGCGATGATGTCGGCGGCGCCCTCGACGGTCCAGTGCATGCCGGACTGCTTGGCGCGCTGGACGACGATGGCCTTGATGCCGCCTTCGATGGCGCCCGAGCCGATGAACATGCCGAGCTTCTGGAACCGGGCGTAGTGCATCCGGTGGGCGTTGCTGCGGAAGTAGCCGAGCTTTCGTTCCAGGTCGCTGGCCTTTATGCCGTCGAGGGGGTAGGCGCTGGCGGCGTCGATGATCGCGTCGATGTTCCCGGCGTCGAGCTCGGCGTTCCGGTCGGCCAGCCATCGCGCCGGGTCGGGGGTGATGAACGCCAGGTGGCTTGCCAGGTCGGTGAGGTGCTCGCGGGCGTGGTAGATGTCGGTGATGTGGGTGGCCTGGGGGTAGAGGGCCCCGGCCATGGTCCAGATCCAGGCGGCGCCGTCACCGAGGGCGACGACCTGCCTGTGGTGGTCGCCGCCGCGGCGCAGGTACTCGGCTTCGACGAGTCCCGCGAGGGCGTCCTTGCCGGCGAAGGTGGCCACGTAGGTGGAGGAGCCGGGGCCCATCACGGGCCTGCCGTCGTCATCCAGGCGGGACACGGTGAACAGCCGGGCGAGCTTGACCTCGCGGGTGCCGGCCTTGCCGTCGCCGGCTTTGCCCTGGCGGCCCTCGGTCTCGCTGGCGCGGACCGGCACGCCGGTGCCGCCGGCCTCGACATACAGCATGTCGGGGACGGGCTCGGCCGGGGGCAGCGGGACGATGGCGCGGGCGCGGATCGCGGCGGCCTCAGCTGCTGCGGCGGACCGCGCGGCGGCGCCGGAGGCCTCGGCGGACCGCTCGATCGTCCGTGCGCTGATGGTGATCCCGGCCAGGGCGGACAGCAGGCCGGCGGCGCGGCCGAAGGAGACCTCGGCGCCGGCCAGGGCGGTCATCTCGGCCAGGCCCGGCGATAGTGACGCGCCCGCCACGCCGAGCTGCTGGTCGCGGGGAGCGAACCCGTGACCGCACTGCCCGCAGTGATACCACGCACGCGTAAGCCGCACCGGGCCGAGCACGGTGGTGACGGTCTTGTCGCGGCAGCCCGCGTAGACGGCCTGGTGGCCGTTCCCGCAGCCGGCATGCGGGCCAGCGCGTATCCGTCCTCGCCGGCCAGCACGGCCTGAAGCAGCCGGGCGCCGGCTGAGGTGAGCGCGGCGCGCATCGCCTGCTCCAGCACGCCAAGCGCCTGGCCCGAGCCCAGCATGCCCGCGGCGAGCCCGGCCAGCCCGGTTATCTCGGCGGCGGCGATCTCCTCGAGGTCCTCCGAGAGCCCCCCCTTTGCCCCTCCGCCGGAGGGGGCGCCGCGCCGGCCGACGCCGGCCGCGCCGTGCAGATCGCCTCGCTGACCGCCGTCACCTCCTCCACCAGATCGGCGAACCGCCGGTGCTCGGCGACTTCCCGCTCGGTCTTCTCCAGTTCCGGCCCGGGTTTCAGGTGCACGTTCAGGGTCTTGCCTCCGATGCGCCGCGTCAGGTTGTACTGCGGCCCGTGACCGCGGTGCCCGGGCTGCGCGCAGGCGCAGTTCGGCTTGCCGCACTTGCGCCACACCACGTTCAGCGCGCCCCGCCGGAAGTCCCCGACCTGGGAGATAAGGGCGAACAGCTCGCCGCGCCGGCGCTCCAGCCACGCCAGGTCACGCCCGGAGAAGTCAGCCACGTCCGCCCTCCCAGTCTGAGTGACAACATCACTCAGACTAGCCGCATGACCTGCCTGGACCAAGCACCTCACGATTTAGTCGTACACCCTACTGTTGCCCGGCCGGGCCGCGGGTTATGCGAGCACCTCCCAGACACCCATGGATGACCGGCGCGGCCAGCGGCGACGTGATCGCTACCAGCGGGTGAATCGTGGGGGCGGGCGCGGGACCTCGCGGAAGCGGCCCGACGCGAGCCTGAGATCCGGGGAACGATCGCTTAGTTTAGTGTGCGGTCCAACCACCGTCGACGGGAAGGATGACGCCGGTAAGGTAACTGGAGCGCTGGTCGGTGAGCAGGAGCGCGGCACCGGCAAGTTCCTCAGGCGCACCCCATCGGCCGAGGGGAACATCGTTGGTGAGAAAGCGCTGTACCTGCGGATCGTCGTCCATGTCGGCGTTGAGCGGAGTGCGGAACGGTCCTGGGGCGAGCGCGTTGACTGTGATCCCGGTTCCGGCGAGCTCTACCGCGAGGCTGCGGGTGAGCTGGATGACGGCGCCCTTGCTCGCTGCGTAGCCGGCCCGGGCCGTTGCGCCGACCACCCCGAGGGCGCTTGCGAGGGTGAGGATGCGGCCGTATCCGGCCGCGCGCATGGGCTTGGCGGCAGCACGGCAGGCCAGCCAGGTTCCCACGACATTGACCTCCAGGCAGGCCCGCAAGACCGCCACGTCGAGCTGGTCAAGCGTGCCACGAGCCTGCACTCCAGCGCTGGTCACAAGCACGTCGAGCTGACCGTGGTCGATAAGGACCCCGTCCACAAGGTCCGCCACCGCGCGTTCGTCGGTGACGTCACAGCCCCTGCCTTGCACGATGCGCCCGGACTGGCCAGACAGGCGAGCAGCGGCCCGCTTGCAGCGCGTTTCCGACCGGCTAGCGAGCACGACGTCGGAGCCGGCGTCCGCCAGCGCGGTGGCGATTGCTAGGCCAAGTCCGGCTGAGCCTCCCGTGACAAGGGCTACCTGCCCGCCCCGCGGACGTCCATTCCGCGACGCTGCGGCGGCGTCAAGTTGATAATCACGATCGGGTTCGCTGGCCATCCACGCATAATCGCAGAGCCGAGACAAGCCACCCCCCGCAAGCTCTGGCTTTGTGGTCGCCGAGCGCGAGTACTCGAAAGGCCGTAGCCCGCAGCCGCGAGCCCCGCAAGGGCAGCAGGGATGCCAATGAGGGTTGCGCTCATCGGCTGGGCAGGTGGCTGGCTTATCGGGTTGTCCGGTAGCTGCGCCCGGACGGGGTCGTCCAGCACAGGATGCCAGGTTCCGGCTGGGTCAGCTGCCAACCCTGGGCCTGTTTGACCTCGTGATGCCGGCGGCACAGGGGATGGAGGTTACATGGGCAGGTCCGGCCGCCGTTGTGGTAGGCGAGGGTGTGATCGAGATCGCACTGCTCGGCCGTGCGGCGGCAGGTGGGGAAGCTGCAGATTTTGTCGCGGACCTCGATGAGATGGCGCAGCGACGGTGGGGGCGTGTAGCCGGGGACCTCCCGCTGGTGGGTGCAGCCGCCCGTGGCCAGTGGTTCGATGTTGGCTTCCAGGTGCCACCGGCGCTCGCTGCCTCCCGAGGCGTCATCGCTTCGGGCGCTGTCTCCGCGGCTGCCCGCGCTGGCGGCGGGGCCCGCGCTGGCGCCGGGACCTGCGTTGCGAGCGCCGCCCGGGCCTCCGCCTCCGGTGCCGGCGGGTCCTCCGCCGCCGCCGGCGGCGGGGCCGCCGCGGGCGTCCGGGTCTTCCCCGGGGCCGCTGGTGTCTTCGCTGCTGCCGCGGCGGCCGGTGGTGCGGGCTCGGGGGCCACTGTCCGGGGCGCGTGCCCGGCCGGGCGTGGCGCAGCCGTGGCCGACGACCTGGCCGTCCGGTCCGGTCAACGTGATGCACCAGCGGGTCGCCGGATCCCCGGCGGCCCACCCAGCGAGCTGCCGGGCGGTCGGGGCGTCAACCGGCCCGAATCCCCCGACCTCGCCCGGGACCTCGGCCGAGCCCAGCAAAGTGGCCAGCGGCAGGGTCAGGTTGATCCGGCCGACCAGGCCCGGCTGACCGTCAAGCCACCCGCCAGCGCCAAACGCAGGCCTGGGACCGCAGACAGGCTCCGGGCCCTGCCCGGACCCGAGATCGGGCCCGCCGCCAGGTGCGGGCGCGGAGTCGTGCGCGAGCCCAGGATCGGGCCCGGCGCCGGATCCAGGCCCAGGATCGGGCGCGGGACCGCGATCGGGTGCGGGCTGGGGATCGGACCCGGGATCGGGTGCGGGCCCGGAGCCGTGTGCGGGCCCGGAGTCTTGCGCCAGCCCGGGGCCGGGACCGGATGGAGGCTGGGGACCGAGTGCAGGCCCGGAGTCTTGCGCGAGCCCGGGGCCGGGACCGGATGCCGATTGGGGATCGGGCGCGGGGTCGGGTGCAGGCCCGGGGCCGGATGCGGGCTCGGCGCCGGGGTGTTCGGGAGGTGATGTTCCGGCGGTGGCGGCGGCCGTGTTCTCGGCCGTGCCGCTGCTGGCGGCGCAGGTGAGGAGCCGTTCCAGCGGGGCGCCGGTCAGCAAGGACACGTACACCCCGGCGCGCAATTGGTCCAGGCCGGCGTCGGCGCCTGCCTTCTTCAGCCGCCTGGCCAGCGCGTCGATCCGCTTGTCCGCGGCCAGCACGTCAGCCGGCGGCAGATCACGCCCCGCGATGGACGCGGTACCGGACGGCTCCTGCCACGTCTCGACCCGGGCCTCACGCTGCGCCCTTTCCCGGCGCCTGCGCACCGCGCCCGGATCGGCCGCGAATACCGCCCGCACGCACGCGGCCCGCAGCTGGCCGGACGTCTGCGCCCCGGCCCGCTCCAGCAGCTTCACCTCCACCCGCCGGGCCGCCGCCACGTCCAGGTCAGCGAGCTGGTCAGCGATCACCCGGGCACGGAACTCGTCGATCACCCCCGCCGCCAGCGCCGCCGCCGTGCCCGGCAGCCGCGCCAGGTCACCAGCACGATCCAGCAACGTCTGCGCGCCGCGCTGGGTCAAGGTCAGCGCACACGCAAGCTCCGCCTCGGCCGCCAGCAACGCCCGGCCGAGATCTTGGCCCAGCTCCGCCGCCTCCGCCGCCCGCCGCGCCGCCAACTCGCTGACCGCCGTGAACTGCCCCGCCGCCGCCCACGACCCCAGTCGCCGCCACGCACACAACACCCCGGTCAGCTCGTCATCCGACAACACTCCCAGCCCCGCGGCCTGCGCATCCCCGGCGAACCCGGCCAGCACCGCCCCCGGCGCCATCTCATCCAAAACCCCGCCACCACAAAACCCGCCACCACCAGGCCCGCCACCACCAGGCCCGGCATCCGCGCCCACGCCACCCAACATCAGCCCAGCCGGGAACGCCAGCGCCAGCTCCGGCGGCACCCACCGCTCCCGCACCGCCTCCTCAGCAAGCCCTGCAACCAGCACCTCACGCGGCAAATCAGCCTCCATCCCATCAACCGGATCAGCATCCACATCCGGCGCCAGCCCCCACAACTCCGCAACCGTCGGCTCCACCAGATCCACCCCACCAGCACACGCGGCAGGTGCAGACGGGAAGCCAGCCCGATCCGCGGTCGGGACTTGAGGGGTGACACGGCCGGAAACGGTGGAAACGGCTGAGGGGGTGGCAGAACCGGGACATGCGGTTTGGGCGACATCTCGGGCGGGGCCCGGACGAGCGGTAGGGCCGGGTTGCCTTATGGACTGCGCCTGCGAGGCGGGCGGAACCCGCGCCGAGTAGCGGTCCTTCCTCGTACCCGACATCGTGGTCACCTCCCATGCCCCGCAAAACCAGCTGTCTTCGAACATGCTATCGGGCCGGTCTGACAATCCCGGGCCTCGCAAACCGCTCGACTTTCGCAGCTGCGAGGCTGCAGCGTCCTGGACACGTGCGATGACGTGCCTGGGCGATGCGGCCACGTCCGCGCTGGCCAGGGCCAGGTCGTATCCGCTGGTGCTGGTTTCGCGGACCAGCACCACTCCCCCCGGGGGTTGCTGTCCGGATTTGCGGCGTGTCGCAACTGCAGCGTGGGCCGGCTTCGTTGGACGATACCGGTATGGACCGCAATGAGCTGATGGGGCCGGTGCGCGCGCTGCGTGGACAGGGCCTGACTCCGAAACAGATAGCCGCGCCCTCGGCTTGCGGCCGGCGGTGGTAGTTCCGCTGGTCAGGGCAATCGCCGCAGAGGACCGGGCGAACGCTCCGGAGCGCGAGATCATCGGATGCTGGGTGAGCCCAGGATGGAGGGAGGGGCTCACGGTCGAAGGCCACCCCGGGTGGCCCGACGTCGGTGCTGCTGACTCTGGCGCGTCAGGCCTGGTGAGCGTGCTGGTAGCGCGCGACGAGGGACGCGGCAGGGCTTCGGTCTGCGGCTACCTGGTTGACGTCTATTGCCTGGGGGTGAAGGACGTCATCGGCCCACGGGTGATGGACGGGCACGCCCTGCCCGCATTCACCCGCCGATTCTTCTCCGCCTACGAGGGCCGTCCGCAAGAAGCACCGGCCGAGCTGGCGCGCCACCTAGTGTTCGGAGCCGCCGAATACGCGCGAGCCCTCGGCTTCGAGCCCGCCCCCGGCTTCGAGAAGACCACCGATCATCTCGGACCATGGGCCGGGCCGAGCGCCATCGGCTTCGGGCGCGAGGGCAAGCCCTTCTTCATCCAGGGCCCCAACGACAACGCGGCACGCATTAAGAACACGCTGGAGCGTTCGGCGGGGCGGGACAACTTCCAGTTCCTGGTCCTGGCATAGCCTCAAGCGCAGGCACGAAACGTCCCGGCTACGGAGCTTTCCCGGCAATCCGCAACGCAGCGCATCAGAAGCACGGCCGTGACCGGGCGCGTCGCCTGGTTCGCGTGCGCCTAGCCTAGCGGTCGCACTCCACACCGGTCGGCTGGCATTCCAGAACTGCCATCGCGCAGCGGTTTTCCTTCCTGATGCCGACGATGCGTACAGTAGGTTCATTACTCCACGCGCGCAGATCCTGAACCAGAGCCCGGAACTGGTCAGCTGCTGAGGCTAAGTTTCCCGGTGGCCTGGCGTGCCCAGGTGAGCCGACGACCCGATTGGGCGGCGCCATTTCGGCATAGCGTGCGCACGCTGTCGCAGGCGGCATCAGCCCACCCTGGGCTCAGGAGGCAGGACACCCTGCTATCAGGGCGCGCGCCGTCAGGACCCGCGCACGCAGGGCGCGCACCCTCAGGACCCGGGCCCTCAGGGCCCGCGCCCTGAGGACGCGGGCCCTGAGGATGCGCGTGCCGTCGAACTTTGGCTAGTAGCTAGGGGGTGCGGACCTGGCCGTCGAATCCAGCCTCGGCATCGGCACGTCCCTCTTCCGTCTCCGCGCCAGCGAAAGCCGCATCGTCGAGATCGGCTTCCATTCTTTCCCTGTTGCGCCGCACGGCCACCGCCGTGATCGCGCCGATGGTGGCAGCGAGGAATGCTACGCCGCCCATTAGCTTGGGCCAGTGCCGCTTGGGCTTGTCCGCCTTGGCGAGCGCCTTGCTGCGCTGCGCACTCACCTGTTGCGACGCCGCGAGCGCCCGCCGCCGCGCCCGGCGTCCGAGCTCCTTCAATTCCTCCGGTGCAGGCTGCAGCCGTTGTGCGGTTACCTGGAGGGCAGCCGATACCTTCGGCGCCACGTTCTCCTGAACGCTGCTCGCCGCGTGTTCGACTCGTGGCGCTGCCCACGCACGCGCGTCATGTATCCGGTGTGACGCATTCTCCCGCGCGCTCTTCGCCACCGGCGCGAGTTGTTGCGCGGCCTGTTGCGCGGCCTGTTGCGCGGCTAGGCGGGCGCGCTCAACTGCGGCGGGCGACTCGGTTTCGGCGTGTCGTTTCCTCGTTATCAGCGACATCTCATCCTCCCGGATTGGCTTTCTGGCAAGCTTCTCACGTTGGCCTACGCCAACCCTGCCCCGGTGCGGTGGCCCTCCGCTAGTGCAATTGCCTGCATCACCGTGAGTACCCAGGCACCAGGACGGCTAACGCACGCAGGTGCTAAGAGCGGCAGCACTTGTCCGCACGTGGGAGGATGCGATGCATGACAGATACGCTCATCGCAACGTTGCAGACCAACCACGGTACGGTCGTGGTGCGGCTATTTCCGGACCAGGCGCCGAAGACGGTGCGCAACTTCACCGAACTCGCCGAGGGCGGGCGCGACTGGAAAGACCCCAGAACCGGCCAGCACACCAACACGAAGTTGTACGACGGCACGATCTTTCATCGGGTGATCCCCAGCTTCATGATCCAGGGTGGGGACCCGCTCGGCACGGGCACGGGCGGCCCCGGCTATAAGTTCGCCGACGAGATCCATCCTGATCTCGTATTCGACCGCCCGTACCTCCTCGCGATGGCCAACGCCGGGCCTGGCACTAACGGCTCGCAGTTCTTCATCACGGTGGGGCCGACGCCGTGGCTGAATCGAAAGCACACCATTTTCGGTGAGGTGATCGAGGGCAGCGACGTGGTCGACCGGATCAGCCAGCTGAAGACGGGCCAGCAGGATCGCCCGGTGGAAGATGTGGTGCTGGAATCGGTTACGGTTGAACGTGGCCCAGGCACAACCGCCGGATAGCAATTTGAACGCCCCCGATACCGACAGCGACACGGGCAGCGAACCCCAGGTTCCGACCTGTTTCCGGCACCCGGGCCGGGAGACGTACGTGTCATGCGTGCGCTGCGGCCGCCACGCGTGCCCGGACTGCCTCCGCAGCGCCCCTGTAGGTCAGCAGTGCGTCGAGTGTGTGCACGAAGGCAGCCGCAGTATCCCGCAGGCCCGGACTGTCTTTGGCGGCCGTGTCGCTGCGACTGCCCGGGTGACGTGGGTACTCGTCGGCCTGAACGTCGCCATATATCTCTTCGAACTGGCCAACAACAAGATCATTTATCACTTCGCGATGATTGGCCTGAAGCCGGATGCGCTCAGCGGCCAGTGGATTGGGGTAGCGGACCACCAGTACTACCGGCTCATCACCGGGGCTTTCCTGCACGCCACAACCCCGCTGCACATCCTGTTCAACATGTGGGCCCTCGTTGTGGTGGGCCCATCGCTCGAGCTTGCGCTCGGCCGCCTGCGTTTCACCGTCGTGTACCTGATGAGCGCCCTCGGCGGCTCGGTGCTCTTCTATTATCTCGGCGCTCCGAACGTGCTGTCCGTGGGCGCTTCAGGTGCCATCTTCGGCTTGTTCGGAGCGTGGTTCGTGGTGGCCAGGCGGTTGCGCGCGGACGCCAGGGGGATCCTCGTGCTGATCGGCATCAACTTGGTGATCAGCTTCACGATTCCTGGTATCGCATGGCAAGCGCACGTGGGTGGGCTCATCACGGGCGCGGCTCTCACGGCCGCCTATGCCTATGCCCCGCGGAATCAGCGCACGATCGTGCAGGCAGGGGCCACGGTGTTGTTGCTGGCGGTGCTTGTCCTGGCCACGATAGCCCGCACGCACCAGTTGACCACCTAATGCGCCCTGGCTAGCTGACACCCTGACCCTTGATGGCCTGGGCCTGTCCCCCAGTCCACAGGATGTGGATGGCGTACCCCCGCCCCGCCAGCGATCCCGGCGAGTTATCCACAGGTTGTGGACAAATTTGTGGATCGAATTACAGGCGTGTAAGCCGCGAGCCACCCTATCCGTGTCGGGGTCCAGCTCCCTCTTCCGCTCAGCCTTGCGGGCCCCTGCCGCCGGCCGGTCGTGCCCGCCGGGCCCGGTGCCAGCCGGGCGTGCCAGCCGGGCGTGCCAGCCGGGCGTGCCAGCCGGGCGTGCCAGCCGGGCGTGCCAGCCGGGCGTGCCAGCCGGGCGTGCCAGCCGGGCCCGCGCCCGCCGGGCTTGCCGCATGGGCCTTGCCCGCCAGCCTGGGGTGCTCAGCGCCAGCGAGTCGACAGCGCGACGCCGCTGATGATGAAGGCGAACCCGACGAGCAGGTTCCAGTTTCCTATCGCGCTCATCACCGGGATGTCGCCGCTCGTAATGTAGAACACGGCGATCCAGGCAAGCCCGAACAGCAAGCAGAACACCATCACAGGTACCAGCCACCGCGGGCTGACCTTGGCTTTGCTGGATCGTGGCGGTGGCGTGTAGACCGCCTTCTTGCGTACGCGGGACTTGGGCACGGTCGTCTCCTGGTTGGGTCCTGCCGGTAAGGGTAGTTGCTGGTGGCAGTGGATAGGGCGGATCGGCGCGGAAGAGCCTCGGCATCGATCTCGGGGATAGGTCCCGCCGTTCTCCGCTGGGTGGTTACCTGTACGCGACGATTCATGTACGCTCTGTAGCGGCAACCATTCCCGCAGGCTGTACAGCGAGCACCAAGGTAGCTGCGGGCTTGGCACACGGCTAGGCACACGGTGGGAACTCAGCAGGATCACGGCGGGCCAGGAACCGGGTTCGCCGGGTCGTCAACGTTGCGTTAGCGGTGGTCTCATAAAGTGCGAACCTCCCTGCGTGTCTTCGGAGAGCTTTGCCTCACCCTGGGCTCGATCACGCTCCTGTTCGTCGGCTACCTGATCTGGGGAACCGGCATTCAAGCAAGCCGCGCACAGCACGCCTTCACGACACAACTGCACCGCCAGTGGCGCCAGCCGGTAGTCCAGGCCCACTCCAGGCGTCCCCTTCGCGACCCCATTCACCCTGTGCTTGGCAAGCCATTCGCATTCATCGAGATCCCGCGCCTTGGCGGGCACTGGCGCTTCGCCGTCGTCGAAGGCACGGGCCTGCCGCAACTTGCGCTCGGGCCCGGTCACGTGCCAGGCACCGCCCTGCCCGGCCGGGTCGGAAACTTCGCCATCGCCGCCCACAGGGTCACTGCGGGCAACCCCTTTTACGACCTGCCTTTGCTTGCGGCGGGCGATCGCGTCCTGATCGTTACCAGCGTCAACAAGTACGAATACCTCGTCACAGGCAAGCGGGAGGTGCTTCCGGCGGATACCAGCGTCCTCGATCCCGTGCCCGGTCATCCGCACGCTCGGCCACGGCAACGGATGATCACTCTCATCACGTGCGACCCGCCGTGGACGGGCACGCATCGGATCATCGTGTTTGGCCGGCTGGCCAGTGCGCAGCCGCGGCACGTCGTGGCGGGCTGAGCCTTGTACGAATGGCTGTGGCGCCGGCTCCCTGGCGGCCCGGGCAGCAAGGTCTTCTCGCTGATGCTAATGGTCGCCCTCGTCGTCGCCGTGCTGTGGTACTTCGTGTTCCCATGGGCCGCACTGCACCTGCCCGTCGACCGGGTAGGCGTCACCGGCTAGGGCGTATCGGCCTCGCAGCGGCCAGGCTAGCAGCGGCGAGAATGCCGCCCGCGCGACGAAGCGCCGCGCGCTGATGACGCAGTACCCCGCGCGCGGCGCGCCAGCGGCTTAGGGCGGCTTACTGGGGCGGGCTCTGCCCCTGAGTCTGACCCTGGCCGGTCGGTGTCGCGGTAACGGTAGGCGTGGGTGTAACGGTTGCCGTTGGCGTCGGCGACGATGACGTGGGTGGTGTGGTTGGCGGCGCGGGCTGGACGTAGATCGTGACCGTGGCGCCGGGCGTCAACGTGGCGCCGCCCTGCGGGTTCTGCGTATACACGGTGCCCACGGCAGCGGTGGAAGGGCCGGGCGTTTCGACTACCTTCACCTGGAATCCCTGCCCCTGCAAGATGTTCTTCGCCGTGTCGACCGGATCCGAGATCACCGATTGCACGGTCGTACCGCCGCCGGACACATCAAGGGTGACGGTGGCGTTCGAGTCGACCAAGGCGCCGGCGACGGGAGTCTGCTTCACCACAGTCCCGGCCTGTTTGCTCGAGCGCACAGTATTGATTTCCGGGTTGAGACCCGCGGCCGTCAGCTTGTTCTGCGCCGTATTCGAATCCTCGCCAACCACGTCAGGTACCGCTATCTGCTTTTGGCCCGCGGAGACTGCTACCTTGACAACGGAGTTGGCCGCGAGCAGGGAGCCGGCGGACGGGCTGGTACTGATGACGTGGTTCTTCTGCACGGTCGCTGACGTCTGATTGACAACCTGCGGCTGCAGATGGTTCGCCACAATCTGCTTTTCCGCCTGGCTCAAGGTCAGCCCGGTGACGTCGGGCACCGCGTACTTCTTGCCGCCCCCGGCCAGCAGGAAGTACGCCACGGCCGCGACGGTGCCGAGTACGAGCACGGCGAACAGCGCCCAGAGCAATGCGCGGCGGCGCCTGCCACCTTGCGGCGGTTCTTCTGGCGGTCCGTACTGGTAACCAGGTATCGCACTGGTCGGCGGCGCCACCATGGTCGCGCCACCTGCCCGCTGGGTGTGCTGCAGCATTTCGGTCGGCGGCGCGGAGACCGGCATGCCCGACATCGCACGCTGTATATCGGCGCGCATCTCTGCGGCGTTCTGATAGCGGTCAGCCGGGCTCTTGGCCATGGCCTTGAGCACGATCGCGTCCGCCCAGCGGGGTATCTCCGGGTCGATTTGCGACGGCGGCACCGGATTCTCCCGGACATGCTGGTAGGCGATCGCCACCGGCGAGTCACCGCTGAACGGCGGCTGGCCGGTGAGCAGTTCGTACAGCAGGCATCCGGTCGAGTACAGGTCGCTACGGGCATCCACCCGTTCGCCCCGGGCCTGTTCGGGTGACAGGTATTGCGCGGTGCCGATCACCTGGGCGGTCTGGGTCATGGTGACCTGGCTGTCGCTCAGCGCGCGGGCGATGCCGAAGTCCATGACCTTCACGTCGCCGGTGGGCGTCAGCATGACGTTCGCCGGCTTGATGTCGCGGTGCACGATGCCGTTGCGGTGACTGTAGTCGAGGGCACGCAGGACGCCGTCGACGATCTCGAGTGCGCGTTCAGGCAGCAGCCGCCGGTCGTCGCGGAGCAGGTCGCGCAGAGTGCGGCCGTCCACGTACTCCATCACGATGTACGGGACCGTGATCGGGCCCACCATGTCCTCACCGGTGTCGTAGACCGCGATGATCGACGGGTGATTGAGCGAGGCGGCTGACTGTGCCTCACGGCGGAAACGCGCCTGGAACGTCTGGTCCCGTGCCAGATCATCACGCAAGGTCTTGACCGCGACGATGCGGTCAAGGCGAAGGTCACGCGCACGGTAGACCTCGGCCATGCCGCCGCGCCCGACGACCCCGTCGAGTTCGTAACGGCCACCGAGGAGCCGAGCCTGACTCATATCTCGCACTTATCCTTAACGTCCTGCGTCTTCTTCATCCAGCGATCCCTGCGATCCGGGCGTCACCGCGAGCCTACGGGGTTGACGGGGGCGTCGTCGCCTGTGCCTTCGACGTCGGCGCCGGTGATGTCAGTGCCGGTGATGTCGGCGCCGGTGATGTCGGTGCCGGTGATGTCGGCGTGGGAGTCGGTGTGGGAGTCGGCGTGAGCGTCGGGCTTGCGACGGCGGCCGGGCTCGGTGACGACGGCGCGAAGGTCGGGCTCGGCGGCGGCGGCGCGGACGGGCTGAAAGGTACGACCGCGGGCATGGTCTGGCTGGGGGTGTTCGGCACGACGTGGTGAGCGGATTGAGTGGGATGCGGGCTCGCGCTCGCAGACGCGGTGGCGGGCCCGTCGGCGGGCGTCGCATGGTGACTGTTCAGCATCAGCGCAGTGGTGACGCCACCTACTGCCACGATGGCAACGCTCAGGGCGGCCACCACGAGGGCACGCCGGTGACCTGGCTGAAGTCGCGTTCGCGGCCGCCGTTCGGGATCATTAATTGGTATCCGGGTCGTGGCGCCGTCATGCAACCGGGGGTTGGTCGCCGGCTCTTCCGCGAACCACGTCGCCGCGTCCTCGGACGCCATGTCAGCCAGGCCAGGCCCGGCCGTGTCGGGCAGCAGGTCGCGGAGGACATTCGCGCGATCAGCCACCGCCTGCGCGCTGGCGGGCCTGTCCTCAGGCCGTTTGGCGAGCATCCGCATCACCATGTCGCTCACCAGCGGAGGAACGCTCGGCGGCAGCGGCGGCGGCACCTCACGCACGTGCGCGAGCGCAAGCGCGATCAGGGCATCGGCGGCAAACGGCGGCGCGCCCGCCAGGCACTCGTAGGCGACGACACCAAGCGAGTAGACATCGGACGCGTGCGTCACCCGCAGCCCGCTCGCCTGCTCCGGCGACACGTACTGCGCGGTGCCCATGACCATTCCGGTCTGGGTCAGGTGACCGGCCTGGGCGGCCTGTACGGCCCTGGCGATGCCGAAGTCGGTGATCTTCACCCGGCCATCCGCCGTTACCAGGAGATTGCCCGGCTTGATGTCGCGGTGCACGATGCCGGCCGCGTGCGCCGCCTGGAGCGCGCCGGCTGCCTGGCCGATGATGTCGAGTGTCACCTCGGGGGATAGGCCGCCGGTGCGGGCGAGGATGGCGGAAAGCGGCTCGCCTGGAACCAGTTCCATGACGAGGTAGGCACCGCCGCCCGAGCCGCCAGCGGCGCGGGTGTCCTGTTCCCCGTAGTCGAACACCTGCGCGATCCCAGGATGAGACAGTGACGCGGCGTAGCGCGCCTCGGCGCGAAACCGTGACGCCAGCGACTCGTCGCCGATGTAGGCGTGCCTGAGCAGCTTGACTGCCACCGGCCGGCCGAGCACCATGTCGGTCCCGCGCCAGACCTCACCCATGCCGCCCGCCGCAATCCGCTGCTCCAGCCGGTACCTGGAGCTGAGCAGAACGCCCACCATGCCGTCGGGATCACCTGGGCCGCCCGCCCGGCCATCGGGGTCTTCAAAGTACTGCCGGCCTGCCTCGCCCGCTGCATCGGCTTGGTAAGGGCTGCCTGGGCCGGCGGAGTACGCACCGGGTGCCTGGCCATAAGAGCCGGGGTTGGCGGGGTCGTGCGGGGTCGGCGGGGTCGGCGGGGTCGTAACCCTCCAGATCGGCGAGGTGCTGCCTGCTCGCCCGGATACCGGGGTCGGTGGGGTCCTGGCCGTCGGGGTCAGCAGATTCGGCGGGACCGGAGCGGCCAGCGGGACCGGCGGGACCGGAGCCGCCAGCGGGGCCGGCGGGCCAGCGGGGCCGGCCAGGTGCCGCGTCGCTCCTGGTCCCTCCTGGTCTGGGGCATGTCCACCGGCCGCCTGACCGTCGGGTCCGACAGGAGATCCGCTGATTGGACCGGTTCCGCTCATTGCTGCCCCAGGTACGCCTTGATGACTGCCACGGCTATGGGTGCGGCCGCATCCGCGCCCTGACCGCCCCCCTTAACCACGACGCCGACTGCGATCTGCTGGTTGCCAGACTGTGCGAAGCAGGTGAAAACGGCATCGTCCAAGCCCGTGTTGTTAATCCCATTCTGCGCCGTCCCGGTCTTCGCTCCGACCTCGATGCCCGCGGCCTGCAGATCAGCCGTGGCGGCATGGGCGGTCCCAGACGGGTTTTGCACCACGCTCAGCATCATTCTCTTCACCTCACCGGCCACCGCACCGCTCACTGCCTGGGAAAGCGGCTTCTGCGTGGCCGACTCGACGCTGGACAGGTCCTGCGCCTCCACCTTCTGCACAAGGTAAGGCTTCATGAGCGTGCCCCCATTGGCGATTCCCGCGGAGAACATGGCCTCCTGCAGCGGCGTCACCGTGTCGTCGAACTGGCCGATCGCCGACTGAGCGACATGTGGCGGGTCGTTAATCAGCAGCGGCGTGGTACTTGCTGACACGGGTAGCGGGATCGTCAGGTTCGGGTCGTTCATGCCGAACTTGTTCGCCTGATCATGCAGGGCTGGGCCGCCGATCTTCATGCCGAGGCCGCCGAAAGCGGTATTACACGACACGGTGAACGCGTAAATGATCGGTACATTGCCCGACCCGCAGGCCTCCCCGTCGAAGTTGATCAACGTCGCGGTGCTGCCGGGCAGCTTGAGCACCGTCGGCGCGTTCACCACCGTGTCCGGCGTGAACTTGCCCGAGGAGAACAGCGCGGAGCTCGTCACTACCTTGAAAGTGGAACCCGGTGGGTAGGTCTCGTTGATCGCACGGTTGAGCAGGGGTTGCGCCGGGCTCTTACGGTAGGCGGCGTCGATCTTGTCGAGCTTTGTGCCGCTGAACGTCGCGTAGCTGTTCGGGTCAAAGGTCGGCACTGACGCGAGGGCGAGTATCGCGCCCGTCTTCGGGTCCAATGCGACGACGCCTCCCGACAAGCCTGTAGCGAGCAGGTTCTTGTAGGCCGCGGTCTGCGTCTTGGGATCAATCGTGGTGACGACCTGGGCCCCCTGCGGCTTCTTGCCGGTGATCAGGTTCACGAAGTTGCGGACCAGCAATTTCGGGTCGTTGCCGGAAAGCAGCTTATCCTCGGTAAGCTCGAGCCCGCTCGCCCCGAAGATGGAGTCGTAGCCGGTGACCGGGGCGTATTCGCGGCCGTGCGGGTACTGCCGCTGGAACTTGTAGATCACATTCTTGGTCGGCACGGACTTCGCCAGGACGGTGCCGTCGGCCGCGACGATCTGGCCGCGCTGCTGCTGGAACTGCTGCTCGAACGCGCGCACATTCGACGGCTTGCTCGTCAGGCTGTCGGCCTGGAAAGCCTGCAGATAGTTGACGTTCAGCAGTAGCAAGGCGAACATCACCAGGCTAGCGATCGAAATGCGGCGCAGCGCTCGATTCACGTGACCCTCACCACCTGGGTCATCCCCTCTTCCTGGATCGGCTGCGGTGGTGGGCGGCGTGCGCTGTCGCTGATCCGCATCAGGATCGCGATCAGCAGCCAGCTTGCCACCAGCGAGGAACCGCCCTGCGACAGGAAGGGTGTGGTGATACCGGTGAGCGGGATAAGCCTTGTGACCCCGCCGACAATAACGAACACCTGGAGGCCGAGCACGAAGGACAGGCCGCCTGCGAGCAGCTTGGAGAACGGGTCGCGGACGGTTAGCGCCGCGCGCAGCCCGCGCTGCACGATCAGCCCGTAGATGAGCAGGATCGCCATCAGCCCGGTCAGGCCAAGCTCCTCACCGAAGGATGAAATTGTGAAGTCGCTCTGCGCGAGCGGCGTCAGATATGGCTGGCCCTGGCCCCATCCCCTGCCCACGACTCCCCCAGAACCCATCCCGTAGACACCCTGCGCGAGCTGGTACGAGGGCGCGCAGTTGGTCTGGGTCGCCGGATTGCAGTTGATATTCGCAGCGGTGAAGGTGTGCCTCCAGATCTCGAAGCGCGCACCGACGTGGGTAAAGAGCGCTGCCGTCACCAGCACGCCGACCACGAACAGGGCCACGCCGATGAGCAGCCACGAAGTCCGCTGGGTGGCGATGTAGATCATGGCAATGAACAAGCCGAAAAACATCGCGGACGTGCCGATGTCGGACTCGAAGATCAGGATCATCAAGCTGGCGGCCCAGGCGACGAGCACTGGGCCGAGGTCGCGCGCCCGTGGCAGGTCAATGCCGAGGACCCGCCGGCCTGCGAGCGCAAGCACATCGCGCTTGACGACCAGATAACCGGCGAAGAAGATCGCCAGTGCCAGCTTCGCGAACTCGCCAGGCTGGATGGAGAAGCCGCCGACGATGATCCACACCTTGGCGCCGTTGATCGCGCTCATCGAACTCGGCAGCAGCGCGGGGATGGCGAGCATGATCAGCCCGGCGATGCCGAGTGTGTACGTGTAACGCTGCAGGACCCGGATCTCGCGGACGGCGACGAGCACGACGATGAACCCCACGATGCCGAGCCCGGTCCATATGAGCTGCGTGGTAGTCGCGGACGCGGCGAGGGTGTTGCCCGGCATCAGGCCGGCCTGGCTGGCCAGCTGAAGCCGGTGAATCATCACGAGGCCGAGACCGTTGAGTATCGCGGCGAGGGGCAGCATCAGCGGATCACCCCACGGCGCGAACCTGCGCACGGCCAGGTGAGCCGCGAGCAGCAAGCCAGCGAACGCGATGCCGTAGCCGAACGCGCCTGAGGGCAGCTTGCCGCTGACCCCGAACCCCACGTTCGCATAGGCGAAGAACGTGACGAGCACGGCGAATGCGAGCATGACCATCTCGGTGCGGCGGCGCTTGCGCAGCATCGGCGTGGCCGCCATGCCGCCCCCTGCGGACGCCACCTCTGCCCCGGCGCTCATGGCGTTCCTCCCGCTGTTGGCGTGGCGGGCGGCTGGGTGCCCGTCGAAGTCGCGCCCGCAACGTTGGCGGTAGCGGGCGGGCAGGCCGGTGGAACGGGGGGCCGCGGCGGCTTAGGCTTCCCGATCACGCCCTTCGCGGGCTTGGGCCAATGGGCCACTTCGTTCTGCCACACCGCCAGCTTCGCCTGCGCCGCCTCGCAGTCACGCACCTCGCCGTCGATCCGGGTGACGATGCTGCGGGCGTCGGCGAGGCCGGTCGCGGATATCGCGGCAGCAATCCGCGTCCGGTCATCCTGCGGTACCGCCGCGAGCGGGATGCCGGTGCGCTCGTAGACAGAGGACAGGCTCAGGCCCGCGACCTTCTGGTTGATACCACGGAAGACCGCGACCTTGCCGCCGTCCGCCGCCACGTAGTACTGGCTCTGCGAATAGCGCCAGGCGGCGAAACCGCCGCCCGCGATGACGGCGAACAACAAGATGAGGATGGTGGTGACAATGGGCCAGCGCCGCCGCGACCGCTCAGCCGGGCCGCCCTCCTCATCTTCGGCCGTTGGCCTCGCATTGCCGTCACCGTTGCCGTTACCGCTATCCAGAAGGCCGGGCGGGACGGCTGGCTGCGGCGCGGTGTGGGTGAGCGCGTTGGCGCGGCCCGCCGGGGTATCGGGCCGGGCCATTGGCTGCGGCGGCATGCCCCTGCCGTTGGAGGCGGCGCCTGCGATAACCGCGACGTCGGTCGGCGCGAGCCTGGCTGTGGCGCTGTCCACCACATCGGCGACGATGCAAGTGATGTTGTCTGGGCCACCACCGCGGTTGGCGAGTTCGACCAGCTGGATCACGGCCTGGTCGGGCTCGGTGGCCGTGCTGAGCGTCCGGTGCAAGGTTTCCGCGCTCACCACGCTGGAAAGCCCATCCGAGCAGAGCAGGTAGCGGTCCCCGATCTTCGCCTCCCGGAGCGACACGTCGGGCTCGGCCTCGCTCCTGCCATCGAGGGCGCGCAGGATCAGCGAACGCTGCGGGTGGGTCGCTGCCTCGTCAGGGCTGATGCGGCCCTCGTCCTGCAACCGCTGCACGAGGGTGTGGTCGTGGGTTATCTGATAGAGCTCGCCATCGCGTAGCAGGTAAGCGCGCGAGTCGCCGATATGGCAGAGCGCCATCCGGGGTCCCGACCAGAGCATCGCGGTGAGCGTGGTGCCCATTCCGTCCAACGCGGGATTGGCTATGACCATCTGATGCAGCGTCGTGTTGGCTTCGCGGACCGCCCGCCCGAGCGCATCGGCGAGATCGGTGCCCGGCGTGTCATCGTCGAGGCGCGCGAGGGCGGAAATGGCCACCGCGCTCGCTACCTCACCCGCGGCGTGTCCGCCCATCCCGTCAGCGACGGCGAGCAGTCGCGGGCCCGCGTACGCCGAATCCTCGTTTCCCTCCCGCAGGAGCCCGACGTCAGAGCGGACCGCGTATCGGAGTGCAAGTGTCATCTGCGCAGTTCCAGAACCGTCTTGCCGATCCTGATCGGCACGCCGACCGGCACGGGTGTCGGCCGGGTAACTTTCTGACGGTCGAGGTAGGTCCCGTTGGTCGAACCGAGGTCTTCAACGATCCACTGGCCGTCTTGTGGGAATAGCCGGGCATGTCGGCTCGAAGCGTAGTCATCGTTGAGCACTAGCGTGGCATCATTGGCCCGGCCGAGGGTGATCTGCTGATCATTTAGGCCCAGGGTGGCACCGGCGAGCGGACCCTGCGTGACCACGACATGCCCGGGTACCCCCCGCTTACCGCGCGGCTGCCTCGGTGGCCGCTGGGTTTGCTGCCGCTGGCGGGCCGCTTTTCTCGAGCTCGACGACTGGCCGAACATATCGGTCCGCACGACGCCGACGGCGGCGATCACGAACAGCCAGAGGACAGCCAGGAACGCCAGCCGGATGAGAGTGAGGGTGAGCTCGTTCATCGGGCGATGCATCCTTGAGTTGGTCCGGCGTCAGGCTGGTGCTTTGCTGTTGGTCGCGCTACTGGGATCGCTGTCGGCAATTCTTCTAGCGGGCGCATGCATGCCGTCAATGCGGCGGGTCGGCGCGGAAGGTGAGCGTCGTGCGGCCGATCGTCACCCGCGAGCCATCGGTCAATGATGCGCGCCTGATGGGCTGGCCATTGACGAACGTACCGTTAGTTGAGCCAAGGTCCACCACTACGACATCGCCATCCTCGACCCGAAGCTCGGCATGGTGCCGCGACACACCTGGGTCTACCAGCCGCAGGTCGCAGTCGGTACCCCTGCCGAGCAAAGTGACAGGGGTGGCTAGTTCGTAGGTCCGCTGTTCACCGTCCTGTGCGGCGCCATCCACCGACACGCCGCCGCCGGACACGACCAGGCGCGGGTGACCGGCGAAGCCGCCGTAAGCCCGCGGCAGGTCACTGACGGGCTGACGGATCTCGCCGCCTTCGACGGTGCTTCCGCGGATTACCCCAGAACGGATCCGGAAGGTTCCCGTTGTCAGCTCGGGCACGCCCTGGAAGCGCATGCGGACCGGTCCGACGAATGAGTAGCCCTGCTCCTTGGCGTAGTCACGTGCCAGGTTGGCGAGCTCGACGCCGAGGCTGCCCGCGTAAACCGCCAGCCGATCATTGTCTGTCTCGGCAAGCTCCACCACGAAGTCGTTCGGCACCAGCGTGCGGCCCTGCGCGACAATGGCAGCACGATCGTCCATCTCACGCTGCACCGCACTGGCGATCTCGACCGGTTGCAGCTCGGACTTAAAGGCACGCGCGAACGCCCCTTCGACCATGCCTTCCAGGCGGCGTTCGAAGCGCTGCAGAACTCCCAACGAGGCACCTCCCTCCCCTCTTCGTCTACGATCGTATCGGCGGGGTGGCGTGCTGCGGCGACGTGCTAATCTAGCTCACTGCCCAGGGCGGGTGGCGGAATGGCAGACGCGCACGGTTCAGGTCCGTGTGTCCGCAAGGACGTGAGGGTTCAAATCCCTCCTCGCCCACGCAGGGTTACCGACAGAATTGCCGGTCTCAGACCGACAGAACTCTGGCGGTGGCCTGTTTTTTGAGTATGGCGCCGGGGTCTGACACCGGCGCGGGTCGCTG
Source organism: uncultured Actinomycetota bacterium (assembly GCA_963826515.1). Taxonomy (GTDB): domain Bacteria; phylum Actinomycetota; class Actinomycetes; order Streptosporangiales; family Streptosporangiaceae; genus DATFVJ01. Next base: position 27,118 of record CAWGXI010000011.1, on the reverse strand, counting down.
CGTCGCTCCGCCGGTGTTTGCCTGGATGCCGGGCTGGTCTACCCGGTAGTCCATGACGGGCTGGTAGCCGAGCGCGCGGACAGCAGGTGGAAGCGCTCGGGGAGCGCCTGGGTGCAGGCGCGGTCGTAGCTGGGCCACCCGGTTTTGTGGCCGCGGGCGGCGACGGAGGCCAGGACCCGGGCGCCGGTGCCGCCGGGGTCTTCGCCGGGCCGGGCCAGCGCCGCGCCGATGGCCAGGTTCGGGCAGGTGGGTTCGGCGCCGGGGGGCCGGGCGGTGGTGGCGATGGTTGCCTCCAGCGCCCGGGCGAGCTTGCGCAGCGGCTTGCCTTTGTCGTCTTCGTGTTCGCGGTGGTCGCCTTCGCGGACGTACCAGCCGCCGTCGGGGTCGCTGGCGCACCGGCCGGTGCGTTTGGACGGGCCGCGGGAAAACAGCGGCACGGGGGTGGTGTCCAGGCCGGTGCAGCCGCCGGACGCGGCGCGTTCTTCGTCGGTGAGGACGGCGGCGCTGGTTTCCAGCAGCGCATTGACAAGCGCCTCCAGCCGGTCCCGGGCGGACTGGGCCTGGGCTGGGGTGATCTTCCTGGTGCGGGCGGTGAGGTCATCTTCGGTCAGGCGCCGGTTTTTCGGCAGCGCCGACGGGTCAGCAGTGAAGCAGATCGCGTGGAAGCAGTAACGCACCCGGCGGTAGGCGGCTAGGAACCTGCGATGGCTGGTGACGGTGCCGGTGACGCCGAGCAGCGCCCGGGACGCATCAGACAGCGTTTCGAGCGGTGAGAGCTTCCTTATTGGCCAGCGCCGCTGGCGGGCAGACCGGAGTCTGACCGAACTGCCTGGCGCTTGAAACTGGCAGGTCGGTTATGACTGGGCGTGCAGGTTCACGCCGGTGAGCCAGGAGAGGGGTTGCAGCGCTTGGGGCACGGCCCAGGCATCAGCGGCCGGGTGGTTGAGGTGGGTGCGGCCGAGGTCGTTGAGGAACTGGTCGAGCTTGGCGGGCGGGAGGTGGTGTTGGGTGTTGGGCGGCCCTTGGATGAGGAAGCGCTCATGGCCGTTGCTGTCGAGGAAGATGAGGATGTCTTGGTGGTCGACGTCGTAGGTGAGCGGTTTCCCGGTCCACCAGTCGATCCCGGCAGGTGAGTCCTCGTCTTCCTGCTGGTACCAGGCCCCGAAGTATTTCCATACCCGGGTGATCACCTGGGGGCTGGCGGTGAGCAGTGCCCAGTTCGGCGGGGCGTTGAACAGCTTGCGGTACGCGTGCAGGCGGGCCGGGGTGTCACGCTGGGGGTCCACGGTGAGCTCGATGAGCTGGACCTGGCCCTGCAGGTGGGCGGCGGCCACGGCCCTGTCCATCTGGGCGAAATTGGCGGAGGTGAGGGGGCAGACGTCCTGGCAGAGGGTGAGGAAGTCGGTGAGGACTACGATCTTTCCCCGGTAGGCGGCCAGGCTGGTGGCGTGGCCGGTGTCATCGGTCAGCGGCGCGTTGGCGATGGCGGCGGGAACTTGCCCGTCCACCGCTGTTCCGGCTGACGCGGGCGGCGGTCCGGGCTTGCTGGTGCCGCACCCGGCGAGCAGGGCCGCGCCTGCCAGGCATGCGATCAGGCCGCGCCAAGCGGCCATCCGCCGCCGGATTCCGCAATCGGCCGAGGCCGGTGTCCCTGACGAGTGGGAGCGCTCGGTCATGCCCCGAAACTACTACACAGTGTCGTCGGAAGGGCGGGCCGCCCGCCCATCGGCGAGGCGCCAGCGGCCAAACCCACGGGCGCCGGTCTATGACGCTGCTCGGGCGTCGTCAGCCTCACCCGGACCGCCCGCAGGCAGAACTACACCGTGTAGTAGTCTCGGCGGCATGGAAAGCGATCCACTGCCTGCGGTGAGCGTGGCCGAGCTGTTCACCCGCTGGCAGTTCGCGCCGGTCGTGACCGGCTTTGTCGTGGTCGCGGCCGGGCTGTACTTGTGGGGCGTGCTGCGGGTGCGCCGTCGGCATCCGGCTCGTCCGTGGCCGCTGTGGCGCACTGCCGCGTTCCTGGGCGGCCTGGCCGTCGTGGTGATCGCGACCGAGAGCGGCGTCGGCAGCTACGACGACGTGCTGTTCTGGGATCACATGGTGCAGCACCTGCTGCTGCTGATGGTGGCCCCGCCGCTGCTGGTGCTGGGGGAGCCGGCCACGCTGCTGCTGCACGCCAGCCGGAACCCGGTGCACACCTGGACCAAGAGGCTGCTGCGCTCCCGCGTGGTGACCTGGCTCACCTGGCCTCCGTTCGGGGTCGCGCTCTACGTCGGCGTGATCGTGGGCACCCACCTGACCGGCTTCATGAACCTGGTGCTGTCCAACGACAACATCCACAACGCCGAGCACGTCCTCTACCTGGTCGCCGGGTACCTGTATTTCCTGCCCCTGCTAGGGCGGGAGCCGATCCGGTGGCGGGTCTCCTACCCCACCCGGATTTTCCTGCTCTTCCTGGTCATGCCGGTGGACGCCTTCACCGGCCTGGTTCTCGGGTCAGAAAGCGGCAACCCGTTTCCCGCCCTGGCCGAGGACCGTCCGGCCTGGGCGCCGAGCCCGGTGAGCGACGTGCACATCGGCGGCGCGGTGATGTGGGTCGGCGGGGCAGGCCTGATGTTCGCCATTATGATGACGGTCTTCTTCGCCTGGACCCGCGAGGCCCGCGCCGACAGCGGGCTGGGCTGGCTGGAGACCGCACGCCGGACGAACTTCGCCACAGTGGTAGGCACGCCCGCCGCGGCTGTCAGCCGTGACGGACCAGCCGGAACGGCCCCGGCCAGCGGTACGGAGAACGTCGATGACGACGAGCACCTGGCCGCCTACAACGCCTACCTCGCCCGGCTCAGCAAGCAGCACGAACGCTGAGCTCCATGGGGCTAGCTCTGCATCCAGACGGCCTGCCCGCCCTGGCCGCTTTTTTGGCCGCACAAGGACGCTCAACACTGCCGCCTACTGCGCATCAACGAGCAGTATTTCAGCAGGTCAGCGGCAGAATAAGCAGGTAGTGGGCGCGCGTGACACAGTCTACGGATCAGAAGGTTGTCGCGTTTGTCACACGGGAACCCAGAATCCTCCTGAACGGCTGCCGCGTGGCGCGACTGGCATTAAGCGCGCTCGCATGTATCGGCGCGTTACCTGGTGTGAGCGCACCTCGACCGTGGGTCCGACGTTGACGATCGCCCCGCCACCTGATCTAACGCCCGCGCCAGGCCAGTGGATCTGACCGGTGATTCCGCAGTTTCATCCGCGGGCCGGGTCCGGCAGACTCTGATACATGCCTGAACTGCCCGAAGTGGAGGCGCTCGCGATCTTCCTGCGTGAGCGCGCTGTTGGGCACGCCGTCGCCCGGGCGGATGTGGCGGCGATCTCGGTGCTTAAGACCTACGATCCGCCGCTTACTGCACTTGCCGGCCTCGCCGTCACTGGCGTGGCGAGGTATGGCAAGTTTCTCGACATCTGCTGCGGAAGCACGCCCTGGGGCGCGGCGCGGCCCCAGGGCGTGCTTCCGCTGCACCTGATTACCCATCTGGCGCGGGCCGGCTGGTTGCGCTGGCGGGATAACTTGCCTGCCGAGCCGCCGCGCCCGGGCAAGGGCCCCCTGGCATTCCGGGTGCTGCTCGATGACGGATCGGGCTTCGACCTAACCGAGGCGGGCACCCAGAAGCGGCTCGCCGTATACCTCGTCCGCGATGCAGCGGAGGTCCCAGGCATCGCTGCGCTCGGCCCGGATCCGCTCGCCCCCGATTTCGATGTCGCCGCGCTTGCCGGGCTGCTCAGCGGGCGCCGGACTCAGATCAAGGGTGTGCTGCGCGATCAAAGCATCGTCGCAGGCATCGGCAACGCTTACTCCGACGAGGTACTGCACGTCGCCAAGATGTCACCGTACAAGCTCGCCGCGAGCCTCACGGCGGACGAGGTGGACACGCTGCATGCGGCGATCGTCGACACCTTGCGTGGTGCGGTGGAAAGGTCGGCGGGCCTGGCGGCAGGAGATCTGAAGGCCGAGAAGAAGACGGGCCTTCGCGTGCACGGGCGCGCGGGCCAAGCCTGCCCGGTTTGCGGCGACTCGATCAGGGAGGTGTCGTTCGCGGATTCCGCACTGCAGTACTGTCCGACCTGCCAGACAGGTGGTAAGCCGCTCGCCGATCGCCGGCTGTCCCGGCTGCTCAAATAGCCCGGCTACGGTGTGGCGGCCGGGCTGGCATAAGGCCCGAACACGGCCGCGATCCGGCTCCAGCGCGCCGTCTGGCAGCCGTCGACCCTCGAAAACGTGGCATGCACTGATTTGCCGTGCCACATGCCTTCGATGGTCGCGGTCTGCGGGCCCCCGTAGATCATTGGGCACATGATTCCGCGCCCTACCGGAGCGAACGGATTGGCGACCCTGGCCAGCGCGGTGCAGCCTGCGGCCGGATGCGGGAGGGTGCCACCGGCCGGATCGCAGGTGAGGCTCCAGCTCTGCGCGGCGGCGTGCGCGTCCGGCCTGACCTGGATCGTCAGCGACACCGGCGGACTCGTTGCGCCCGTGGCCCCGCCCACGGCGGCCTGCTGTGAGCCGCACGCCGCGACGAGTGTGAGCAGCGCCGCTGTCGCCGCAACGACGGCGGCCGCCGATGTCGTTGGGACCTTCATGCGGGTTGGACGCCGCCCGGCCACGGCCGGTTCCGCCCGGATCGCGCATTAAAGGCCGCGGGCGCACCGGGCGCAAGCTGCCTGCCATGCGGTTGCTTCGGGCAACGACAGCGCGGGCCAAATGCGCTAGTGCCTGCCGGTGGACGATGCGCGATGGCAACATGGCGTCGTGGGGACGGATCGCGGCGAGGTGCAGTCCCGGGTAGACGCGACTACCCGCGCCGTCATTGAATGCGCCGCCGACGCGATCATCGCCTTCGATACCGATCGCACCGTGCTGCTGTGGAATCCCGCCGCAGAACGGATGTTCGGCTGGGCCGCCGCCGAGGTCGCGGGGCGTGACCCGCAGATCATCCCCGAGGAGCTGAAGGCCGAGCACAACGGCGTGCTCGAGCGGGTACGCAGCGGCGGCCAGATCTCCCTCGCCACCCGGCGTATCCGCCGTGATGGCGGTCTGCTTGACGTGCGGATCGACATCAGCGCCTTGCATGATGTTGGCGGTGCGGTGATCGGCTGGGTGAGTGTCTGCCACCGGGTCGGCCAGGACGATGCTGCCACGCACCACATGGCACAGCGCGCCCGGTTGGTGCGCCGGCTCGCAGGCGTGGTCGCAGACATGACCGCGCAGCGGGACCTGGAGTCGGTGCTTGACCGCATCGCTGCCAGCCTGCGCGAGCTCACCAGTGCGGACGCGGGCGGATTCGTGCTCATCGAGGGGAGCGAACTGCGGCTCGTGAGCATGGACGGGCTGCCGGAACGACTGCGCGGCCGCAGTGCCCGGCTGGCCGACAGCCTGGTCGGGGACCTGATGCGACGCGGCAAGACGGTGATGATGGCGACCGGGGAGACCGCCAGGCTTGATGACATGATCTGGTCGGCGCTGCCGGGGCTGCACACTATCGCGATCGGGCTTTCGCATGTGGCCGGCCGCCCCTATGGCGCGCTCTATGCGCTCTACAGCGGGCGCAAGGTCGGGCATATCGAACTCGAACTGCTCGAACTGCTCGCCGGTCACGCCGGTGTCGCGCTCACCAATGCGATGGCATTCGAGGAGGTCGTCAGGCAGCGGGCGCATGAGCGTGCGGTGATCGATGCGAGCGCCGACGGTATCGCGGTGCTCGACGCGGGCGGCCTCGTCAGGCAATGGAACCCGGCAGCGCACCGGCTGACGGGGGTGTCCGCGGAAGACGTGACGGGCAAGCCGCCGCCGTTCCCGCTCCCCGCGCCTGGTTCGAAGCTGACGCACAAGCTCGCCAACGGCCGCTGGCTCGACGTCCTGTGCACCGGCCTGGCCGGCGGCGACGAGCGGGTACTCGACTTCCGTGACGTGACGGCGGCCAAGGAGCTGGAGGAGGCGAAGGATCTCTTCCTTGCGACCGCGAGCCACGAACTGCGCACGCCGATCACGGTCGTGCAGGGTTTCGCGAGCACGCTGGCGAGCCGGTGGGACAAGCTGACCGACACAGACAGGCGCAGCGCGGCCGCGATCATCGCGGAGCGCGCCGGATCGCTTGGCCGTCTCGTCGAGCAGCTGCTGCTTGGTTCACGTGCGGGCGCGGACGAACTCGCCGTCACCAACGGCCCGTTCGACCTCGCCGGCTTGCTGCGCGGTGCCGCGGTTGCGTTCCGGCCCCTGTCCGACAAGCACACGCTGCTCGCGGACATTCCCCCGGACTTGCCCGCTGCATTCGGGGACGCGATGGCGACCGACATCATCGCCGGGCAGCTGCTCGAGAACGCCTTTAAGTATTCGCCATCGGGCGGCACGGTGACGGTTCGCGCCCGGGCTGTGGCGGGCAGGATCGACGTCACGGTCGAGGACGAAGGCATCGGCATCTCACCGGCCGATCACGAGCGCATCTTCGAGCGGTTCGTTCAGGGTGAGGCGGGTGACCGGCGCCGGTTCGGCGGGATCGGGCTGGGCCTTTACATCGTGCGCAGGCTCGCCCGCGCGCAGGGGGCCGACGTACAGGCCCGGTCAAGGCCAGGCGGCGGCACCATCATGTGGCTCCGGCTGCAGCGGGCGGATGCCCAGGGCGCCGCGGACATGCGGGCGGCCGGCTTGCTGGCCGTTCAGCCGTTGACCGAAGTTCGCTCACGCCGTTCGCCGCCTGCCGCATCAAGGTAGGCGTCGATGACCCCTGGAACGTCGTCGCCATCCATTATGATCTTTCCCTTTTCGAGCCAGATCACGCGGTTGCATGTCTGCTCGACCTCTTCGAGGTTGTGCGCGACGAGGAACACGGTGCCGGCCTCCTGGCGCAGTTCCCCGATCCGTCTGTGGCTCTTGCGCCGGAACTCGGCATCGCCTGTGGCGAGTGCCTCATCTATGAGCAGCACGTCGTGGCTTCTCGCCGAGGCGATGGCGAACCTGAGCCGCGAGCCCATGCCGCTCGAATACGCCTTCATCGGCAGGTCGATGAACTCACCTACCCCGGAGAAGTCGACCACCTCCTGGTAACGCTCCTTCGTCTCCTGCCGTGTCATGCCCATGGCCAGGCAGCCGAGCACGACATTTCGGTCACCGGTGAGGTCCTCCATCAGCGCTGCGTTCACACCGAGCAGTGACGCTTCGCCCGTGGTGTAGACGGCGCCGTGCTCGGCAGGGAGCAGCCCGGCGATCGCGCGCAGCAGCGTGGACTTGCCAGATCCGTTCCGCCCGATGACCCCGATCGCGTCGCCCCGGTAGGCAACGAACGACATGCCGCGGATCGCGTGGACCTCGCGGACGGAGGGACGGTGCTGGCGGCGCATCAGCCGCATCAGCGCTGTGGCAGCGGTGCCCTTGTCACCGCCCGCGCCATAGACGCGGTAGACGATATGCAGGTCATCCACGATGACCATGGGATCAGCCACGGCCGTACACCGCCTCCGCGTGCCAGAAGTAAAGGAAGCCGACAACGAGCGCCCCAACGGCCCAGCCAACAGCGAGCAGCCACAGGTCCCGCGGGCTGCTGAGCGGCGCCGGATGGCAGTACGCCGACCAGTACGGTTTGCTCGAGGGATGCTTGCCATACCACCAGCACTTGGCGAAGTTGTAGGGCATCGCACCTGGGGCGCTCAGCCGCTGCGACTTGAGCAGGGCGTCGCGGACGAGGGTGATGTAGACCGCCGCCGGATTGGCCTGCAGCAGCGCCTGAAGTGTGTGGTGGTCCTGAAGCCGCGCGATCGTCCGAAGGCTGAAGATGACGCCGGACAGGTACAGCCAGGTGCGCAGCATGAACGGGAGCAGCTGGCTGAAATCGGCTACTCCCGCGCCGGTACGGGCGATCATCATCCCGGCACCCACGTTGAATACCGCCTGGAACAATAGCGCGGGAATCACCAGCAGCCAGTACCAGGTGATCGGCTCGCCGGTCGCAAGCACGATGGCGACGAGCACGAGCATGGACAGCATCGTCTGCTGCAGTTCCACCACGACATAGCCGAGTGGGAGGCAGGCGCGGGGAAAGGTCAGGGCACGGATCAGCGAGAGATTGTCGTTGACGACCCGTGAGGCGACCAGGAACGACCGCTGGGTGAAGTTGAAGATGAAAACCCCGGTGACCAGGAACGCGAGGAAATTCGGGACCCCGCGGCTGGTACCGAGCAGCACGCCGAAGATCAGGAAGTAGACGGCCGCGTTGAGCAATGGGGTGAGAACCTGCCAGAGCTGGCCCAGTCTGGCCTCGGTGTACATCGCCACATTGCGCGCGGTCGCGAAGGTGAGGATAAAGTGCCTTCGCTGCCAGAGCTGGCGGATATAGGTGAGCAGCGGCGGCCGAAGCGCGCTCGGCCGCAGCCCGTACTGCTCGGCGAGCTCGGCCAGCGGCTCGTCAGGCAACGGGGTGACCTCGCCGACCGGCGTGACACCGGACAGCGTGCCAGGGCCGCTGAGGCTGCCGGCCGGTCTGCCTGGTCCGCTCGTCATGGGGCCGAGCCTATTTCGGGTTGGAGGCTCACCGGGACATATCCCGTCGCTCGCGGTGCGGGTTCATCACTGGGTGCGTCATCCGCCTTATGGCTTAGAGTTGTAGCGCGCAACTATCCGGCCCAACGGTATACCATGAAAGTTGCAACGTACAACTGTGGCGGCTGGGGCTGGGGGGGGGGGGAGCACGGCCTCCGGGCCGCGAACAGGACATCGAACACGGTGTGGGAGCTGGGGAAGGGGAGGGCGGTGGAGCAGATCGCGGCGGGCGGCCCGCTCGGGGAACTTCTCGGCCAGCTGCTCAGGGCCGCGGGTCCGGCCGAGCAGTCAGCCGCGTTGCCCGGGCGGCAGGTATCGCCATCTGAGGCGCGGGCGCTGTTCGAACTGCTCGCCGCCCGCGGGATCGCACAGGGGGAACTGGCCAGCCTTCTCGGGCTGGAGAAGAGCACGATAAGCCGGCTGGCCGCGGGCCTCGAGCGCAAGGGCTGGATAAGGCGGGGGCGCGACGCGGCGAACCTGCGCTATGTCAGGCTCCACCTCACCCCGGAGGGTCGTGCGGTGGCCGCGCGCATGTGGCGTGAGTGGCAAGATCGCCAGGCCCGCATCCTCGGCGCGCTAAGCGACCAGGAGCGAGCCGGGCTCGCCGTCGGCCTCGGCGGGCTGATCCGCGCGCTCGCGGCGGAAGGCTTGGTCGGTGAACTACCGGGGGACGCTCAGCACATCGCCGCGGCAGTGTCCGCACCGCCATCCTCATCCCGTACGGAACCGTGACCGACGCCGCGGCCTTCAGCTGGCCCGAGGGCCCTGCGGTCTGCACCGCCCGCTGAGCGCGAACCCACTGCCAGGGTGTCCATAGCCGCAGGTAACCAACATCTGGTGTTTCTGTGGCTCATTTCCACACCATCGGCATCACGCGGTTTCCGACCCGGTTCGGCTGGGCATCTCCGGTCGTACCACGTCCGTGTGGATCTCTGAGTTTGGCTGGCGGAGGCGGCTCCCGCGGGAGGGAGGTGAGGACGTCGAGCACGGTCCTGCTCCCTTACACACCCGCCAGTGTCGCGGTCGCACGCCGCCGCCTGACCGCCGAGTTGCTCGGTGCGGGAATTCGTGAGCCAGCGGCCCAGGATGCGGCCCTCGTGATGAGTGAACTGCTGAGCAACGCCCTGCGGCATGCCCACCCACTGCCCGACGGTCACGTGCGGGTGGGATGGGCGATTGACGCGGACCTGCTTGAGGTCACCGTCAGTGACGGCGGAGCGGTGACCCGGCCGCGCGCTTCGCGGCCGTCACTTTCTTCGCCCGGTGGCCGGGGCCTGTCTATCGTGGCCCACCTGACCTGGCGCTGGGGAGTGCGCAACGACGATGACGGCACGACGGTGTGGGCACTGCTCCTGGTACCTCCGGTCAACGGAGGACGCGCAGTCAACATAAGTGGCATAACAGAGCGTGAAAGTGGTGATACTCACGGTGACGTGACGCGCAAGCGGCAGAGTGAAGGATCCGGGGGTGACCGTGAGCCACACCCACGGGGTGGACAGCGAGGTCGGCCGGCTCGGCACAGTCCTGCTGCATCGTCCGGGTCTGGAGCTGCGCCGGATAACCCCACGAAGTAGCGCCAAGCTGCTGTTCGCCGCCATTCCCTGGGTCGGCCGCCTCCAGCAGGAGCACGACGTGTTCGCTGCGGCGCTGCGGCGCTGCGGCGCCGAGGTCCGCTATCTCACCGAGCTCCTGCAAGATGCCCTCGAGTACCAGCCGGCCCGCAGCGAGGCGATCAGCACCCTGCTCGGCGACGGGAGGCTAGGCGACGAATTGCGCGGCTACCTCCGGTCGTACCTCAGCGACCTCGCTCCGGAGCGGCTCGCCCAGGTTCTGGTCGGCGGACTTGTGCACGAAGAACTCAAGCCAGGGCGCGGAGTCGTCTACCAGCTTCTTGATCCACACGAGTTCATCATCGACCCGCTGCCCAATCTGCTGTTCATCAGGGACTCGAGCGTGTGGATCGGAGACAGGGTCGCGGTCACAAGCCCTGCCATGGCGATCAGGCAGCGTGAGGCCGCCCTTCTGCAGCTCGTCTACACCCACCATCCGAGGTTCGCGGGAACCAAGCGCCTGTACCATCCTGGCCTCGAGCCGCTCGAAGGCGGTGACGTGCTGGCGCTCGCCCCAGGAATCGTCGCGGTCGGCACCGGCGGGTGCACGACCTCCGCCGGGGTGGAGCGCCTGGCCAGCCGCATGTTCGATGCCGGGCTCGCGCATACCGTCCTCGCGGTGCCGATGGATGGCCACCGTGAGTCCGTGCACCTGGACACCGTCTGCACGATGGTCGACGTGGACACCGTGGTGATGTTCCCGGCGGCCGCGTACACGCTCACCGCGCACGTGATCACCGTCCGCGCGGAAGGTCCAGGCGTGCTGCGAGTATCGCGGCCCATGCCATTCCTCGAGGCCGCTGCGCAGGCGATGGGAATCGACCGGCTCAGGGTGATCGACACCGGCGTGGATCCGGTCGCTTCCGGCCTGGGGCAGTGGGACGACGGCGGCAATATGCTCGCGATCGCGCCGCGGGTGGTCGTCGCCTACGAGCGCAACGTGGACACCAACACGACACTCGAAGCCGCGGGGATCGAGGTGATCCGGGTGCCGGGTAGTGAGCTTGCCTGCGGGCGTGGCGGGCCCAGGTGCATGACGTGCCCGGTCAGCAGGGAACCAGTCACGGAGCCACCTGCGCCTGCGGCCGCGGCGGTGATGCCCGCGCCGCACTTCGCCCGGCGTGGCTGACTGGATTGGTGGTCCACTCAGCGCAGCCGTCTGGCCCAGGCGCCGTACGGGCCGGTAGGGTGCCGCACGTGGAGCTTAAGGTCTCGAGCCAATCTCAGGGTGATCAAGCGATCGTTACCGTATCTGGTGAAATCGACCTGTACACCGCGCCTCGGCTGCAGGGCGAGCTCACCGCCGTGCTGGACGGCGGCCGTCCGGTCCGGGTCATGGTTGACATGTCGGGGGTCGAGTTCTGTGATTCCACTGGCATGAACGTCCTGCTCGCCGCCATGAAGCGGGCACGTGAGCACGGCGGCGGGCTCGACCTCGCCAGCCCGCGACCTGCAGTGCGCAAGATCTTGCAGGTAACCGGGCTTGATTCGGTGTTCACTGTTGTCGATGACGCGACGGCCGCAGGAGAGGGCGCCGCAGCCCGTTAGCCCATTCCCGGGCAAGTCCCGCCATGGCCTGGCCAGCAGGCGCCGTATGCACCACTGCGCGGCGCGAGGGCACCTGCACAGGCTTTAGGATCGGCGACATGTCCCAGACCGGTGACACCGCGGTAGTCATTCCTGCCAGGGATGAGTGCGACCGTATTCACGCGACGGTCGTGTCGGCGGCGGCGCTGCCAGGGGCCGACCTCGTCATCGTCGTGGACGATGGCTCACGTGACGGCACCGCGGACGTGGCGGAGGCGGCGGGCGCCCACGTGGTGCGGCATGGCAGGAGCCGCGGCAAGGGCGCGGCCATGGAGACCGGCGCGGAGGCCGTCCGCCTCCTCGACGCCGTGGAGCGCCGTAGCACGCAGCGGTACCTGCTGTTCCTTGACGCTGATCTCGCCGAGACGGCCTGCAATGCCTTTCCGCTCATCGAGCCCATTCGCGCGGGGACGGCCGACATGACGATCGCGAAGTTCGCGAACCGGGTGAAGCTCGGCGGGCACGGTTTCGTGGTGCGGCTGTCCGGCTCGGGCATCCAGCGGGCGACCGGCTGGCAGCCAACCCAGCCGCTCAATGGCCAGCGCTGCCTGACCAGGGGGGCCTTCGAGAAGGCGCGGCCGCTCGCCAGGGGATTCGGTGCGGAGACCGCGCTCACCATCGATCTGCTGCGGCGCGGCCTGCGGGTGACCGAGGTGGAGGTCGATCTGGCGCACCGGGCGACGGGCGCCGACTGGCACGGCAAGTTGCACCGCGCCCGCCAGTTCGCTGACGTGACTGCCGCGCTCGCGGCCAGGCGGGCCCTTTTGCCAAGCGGATCACCGCCCACCCGCGGATGAAAACCGGCCCAGCCGGTCTTGCCACGACCGGGACGAGCATTGGGCTGACGATCACCGTGGCCCTGCTCGGCCCCTCGGCGATGGAGCCGCCGCTGCCCGGGCGACCGGGCCAGCCGCCCTTTTCGCTCGTCACGCACCCCTCCGCCTACCTTGCCGTGGCACTCGCGGCGGCCGCCCTGGTGTCCGGCACGCTGGGGCTCGGCCTGTGCATGCACGCGGCACGGCGCGGATGGGCGCCGTCGCCCCGCGCGCTCGCGGCCGCGGGCGTCGTCGCGGCGGTCGTGCTCGTCTTGCTGCCACCATTCGGATCCGCCGATCACCTCAGTTACGCGGCGTACGGGCGCATGCTGGTGACCGGGCATGACCCCTATGCGACGGGTCCGAGCGTGCTTGGTCACGACCCGATCGGCCGGGCGGTAGAGGACTGGCGCACAACCCCGTCCGTCTACGGACCGCTCGCCACCGCCGGCCAGGCGCTCGCCTCGCTGATCGGCGGCACGTCGGTCCGGCTGACCGTGTTCATGCTCTCGCTGCTGAACCTGGCGGCATTCGCCGGTGCGGGCCTGCTGCTGCACTGGCTCGCCCGCGGTGATCGCGGCCGCCAGCTCCGCGCCGCCATGCTGTGGACGCTCAACCCCCTGCTGCTCTACGAGCTTGTTGCCGGCGCGCACGTTGACACGCAGGCGGCGTTGTTCACCGTCGCCGCCGTCGCAGTGTTCGGACCGATCAGCCCGAACGGCTCCGCGCGCTGGCACGGGCTTGCCCGGTGCGTGGCCGCGGGGGCGCTCACCGGGCTCGGGGCGGCGGTCAAGCTGACCGCGGCGCTGGCAGGTGGTGGCCTGGCCTGGGCCGCTCACAGGCGCCTGCGGTGGCTGGCCGGCCTCGCCATCGGATTCGTGGTGGTGGCAGGCATCGCACTGGCCGCTGGGGGCCCGCACGTGCTGCGGCAGGTGGCGGCAGGCGGGAACTTCGTTTCGATCGGTTCGCCCTGGCGCGCGGTGCGGACTGCGCTGCAGGCTGCGTACGGGCACGGGACGGCCGGCACGCTGGTCTCTGCCGGGTCGGTGATCGTGGCACTCGTCCTGCTCGCGCTGCTGCTCCGCGGCCTGCCGGGCCCGCGTGACCTGCAAGACGCGGACCCGGGCGGGGCTGGAGGGACAGCTGGCACCCAGGTGGCCGCGAGGGCTGCGCTGGCGTTCACGCTAGCGTGGCTGTTCGCGTGGCCCTACGTGCTGCCGTGGTACGACACGCTCGCCTGGGCGATGCTTCCCCTGATCGCGTGGTCGTGGGTGGACTGGCTGGTGCTCGCGCGCACCGCGACCCTCGCGGTCGGCTACCTGCCGGCCATCGCCCGGCCTGCCGTGCCACTGCCGGCCGGTCTCGGCTGGATGCAGTCGGTCGTGCGCACCGGCGTAACCCCGGCGATTCTCGCCGCGCTCACCGTGGCCCTCGTGGTCGCATGCCTGGCAGGCTCGCGCGGGCGCAGCCCTGAACCGCATGATCTGGGAGAGTTGCCAGTATCCGCGGAAAGGTCGCACGGATCATGAGCGAGGCGCGGGAATCGCACCCCGCCGCGTCCCGCGGCAGCCGTTCTGGATCTGGGGCGGTGCACAATGGCTCAGTGTCAGCCCCCACGACCGTTCGCGGTCCGGACCGCCCTCGGCTAGCCGCGCCGCGGCTGGCTCTATCGCGGCGGATGCGGCGGGGCACACCCGCTATGCTCGCCTGGGCCGCGGCCCTGGCGCTGGTGTCGCGGCTCGTGCTCGGCTACCTGACCAACCCGCCGGACCAGCGCATGGTCGACCTGGATGTATACCGCACCGGCGGGGTCAGCTTGCTGCACGGTCAGCCCATCTATCACATTCTCACCCAGGCGCCGCAGCTGCTGCCCTTCACTTATCCGCCGATCGCGGCTGTGTTCGCCGTCCCGCTGGCGATGATGTCTTGGCCCGCCGCGCAGGCGGTCTGGGTGGCTTTCGTCTATGTGCCGCTCGCAGTCACGATCTCGTATGCGTTCCGGCCATTGCTCACCCGCGCCGGGCGGCACGCGCCTGTCGTGTATGCCGCTCTCTTCACCGTGTGCGCATATCTCTTCCCGATGCGGGACCAGATCCGGTTCGGCCAGGTCGACATCCTGCTCGTCGCGCTGTGCGTCGCCGACTGCGCGGCGGTCTCTCCGCGCTGGCCACGCGGCGCCCTCGTCGGCCTCGCCACAGCGGTGAAGCTGGTGCCCGGCGTGTTCATCGTCTATCTGTGGATCTCAGGGCGCAGACGCGCGGCCGCGACCGCGGCTGCCGCGGCCCTGGCGTGGACGCTTGGCGCCTTCCTGCTGGTGCCGAGGGATTCGCTCTACTACTGGACAAATGCGATCTTCGATAGTAACCGGCTGGGCTCCAACACGGGCACCTCGAATCAGTCGCTGCGCGGCATGATGCTGCGGTTGTTCCTGCCTGCTGCGGCACCTGGAGCGCTGTGGCTGGCCGCGGCGGTCGTGGTGGGCGTGGCCGGCTTCGCTGTCGCGCGCCGGGTGGCGCGCGCCGGCGGCGAGATCGCAGGGGTGGCCATCACCGGGCTCCTCGCGGTGCTGCTCTCGCCGGTTGCCTGGATTCACCATCTCGCCTGGGTGGTCGTGGTGATCGGTGCGGTGGCGGGTGACGGCAGGGATCGCCGCCGCCTTGCCGCAGCGGCCGCGATCACTGTCTTTTATGCGGTTACCGTGCCGTGGTGGGGGCTGTCGCTGATGAAGGTCGGCTGGCTGCCCAAGCTTGCCGGGCGGATCGTGCAAAGCTCATTCGGCCTGGGTGCGATCGCGCTGATCCCGGTCGTCGCCTGGGCGCATCGCAGGGGGGTCGCCAGCGCTGACGCTGCTCCTCCGGGCACGCCTCCGACCGCCCTCCCGCCGGGAAGCGGGGGGAGGAAACAGGTCAGATCGGCCATATAGGTGGCTGGGAAAGATCGACCATATAGGTGCCTGGAAAAGGGCGAGGCGCTAGGCTCCGTCTTGTGATAGTGGTCGTCCTTTCTGTGCTTGGCCTGCTCGCCGGTGGGGCCGGTGTCACGCTGGCGATCGCGGCGAACAATCGAGCCGGCAAGATCCTCGCGGAGAACACCGAGCTCATCAGGAGCCAGCTTGCGGCGGCGGGGATCGGAGCCGCGGGCACCGGTGCGGCAGGGACCGCAGCGGCAGGGACCGCAGCGGCAGGGACCGCAGCGGCACGGGACCGCAGCGGCACGGACCGGCTCGCTGGATCCCCGCGCGATCAGAGACGTCGCCCTGGTGCGTTACGACGCGCTCAAAGAAATGGCAGGCCAGCTGTCCTTCTCCATAGCCATGCTCAACGCCGCGGGCGACGGCATCGTGCTCACGTCGATCAACGGGCGCAGCGAGACCCGCACCTACGCGAAGGCCATCTCCGGCGGCCAAGGTGCACAGTCGCTGTCGCCCGAGGAGGAGCAGGCGGTACGTTCTGCGCGCCTCGGCCAGAGCCTGCCGGCGGTGCCTGCTCAGGGCGCCGGGCTAGAGGATGGCGTGACCTTCGTGCGCAGCGGTCGCGCGCAAGAGAGAGCGCTAGCCGACGGCGCGGCATCATGGCTGGCACCGTCGGCGCGGCTGGTCGCCGTTCGATCCTGCTGTCTGTGCTGGGGAGATTCGACCTAGATCACAATCGGGCGCGGCGGGCAAAAGGGCCGGGACCATGCAATCACCGAAATTTGCGGTGCGAAATTAGCGGCGCGGTGCGAAGAGCTGCGTAGTGCGTGAGCAGCACCGTGAGATTATGAGCGACATGCCAGATCGGTACGCTTACCTTGGCCCGGAAGGTACATTCACCGAGGCCGCTCTGCGCAGCATGGATGAGGCTGCGCAGGCCGAGCCCATACCGTATCCGAGCGTGCAGGCGGCGCTCGACGCCGTACGCAAGAGCGAGGCGGTGCGCGCGGTCGTGCCGATCGAGAACTCGGTGGAGGGCGCGGTCACGGCCACGCTCGACGAACTCGCGACCGGTCATGATCTGGTGATTTGCGCGGAGATCCTGCTGCCGGTCACGTTTGCGCTGCTGGCCAGGCCTGGGACCAGGCTCGACGCGGTCAAGACAGTCGGCGGCCATCCGCACGCGCAGCCGCAATGCCGCCGCTGGCTGGCCGCACACCTGCCCGACGCCGAGTGGCGGCCCGCCGCGTCCAACGCGGAGGCGGCACGGCAGGCCGCCGACGGGCAGATCGGTGCCGCGCTCGCAGGCGCGTTCGCCGCAGCCAGGTACGGGCTCGATGTGCTTGCGGACGACGTCAGCGACCACAACGGGGCGGTGACGCGGTTTGTCGTGGTCCGCCTGCCCGGGCCTTTGCCCGCGCGGACGGGCTCGGACCGCACCTCACTGGCTGCGTTCCTCGCCGCCGATCATCCTGGTGCCCTGGCGGAGATTCTCACCGAGTTCGCGGTGCGCGGAGTGAACCTTACCCGGGTCGAGTCCAGGCCCACCGGCGACGTGCTTGGCAGGTACTGCTTCTCGATCGACTGCGAAGGGCACATCGACGACGCGCGGGTCGGTGAGGCCCTGATGGGCCTGCGCCGGGTCTGCGCGGACGTTCGCTTCCTCGGCAGCTACCCGCGTCGCGATGGCGGCATCACCCAGGTGCGTGCTGGCACGTCCGACGCGGAGTTCGCTGACGCCACTGCGTGGCTGGCCCGCCTCCGTTACGGCCGGGTCTAGCCAGGCGATGAACGGCGCCGCTCCCGTCCGGCTGCCCCGCCCGCCGAAGCCGCGCGCGACGGCCGGTTAGGCGCCAGATCCGGCGCCGTACGGGCCTCGATCTTGAGTGGGCGGCCGTCACAGGTAGGGACCAGTCGATCCTGGCGGCGGCGTGTGCGGACCATCTTCTGGGGCCTGCATCATCCCAGGCGGCAGCGCCCGCCGCATCTGCTCCAGCTGTGCACGAGCCGCCATCTGCTGCGCGAAGAGCGTGGTCTGGATGCCGTGGAAGAGCCCTTCCAGCCATCCCACCAGCTGCGCCTGAGCCACCCGGAGCTCTGACTCGCTCGGCAGCTCGTTTTCCGTGAACGGGAGCGAGAGCCGCTCAAGCTCCGCGACTAGCTCGGGGGCCAGCCCGTCCTCCAGCTCCTTGATCGAGCTTTCGTGGATCTCCTTGAGCCTGGCACGGCTCTTCTCGTCAACCGGCGCGGCGCGCACCTCTTCGAGCAGCTGGCGGATCATGCTGCCGATCCGCATCACCTTGGCCGGCTGCTCGACCATCTCGGTGACCGGACGCTCGCTGGTCTCTTGGTCATCGCGTCCGGAACTCTCGATGGCCATGCCCTCGGGACTGACCACAACGACCTCTGGCTGCTGCTGTTCTGTCTTCATCCGGTCGTTCATCCCCTAAGTCTGGCGGACGCTGCTGCGTGCTCGCACCCCGGGCGGCGATCAGGGCAGCGCCGCACCCATCAAGCAGCGGACCGAGACACGTTCCAGCGCGTTCGCTGCCGATCCCGCTCTGTGCGGGACGAGCCCCCCGGACCCCTCGCTGCGCTGCGGGCGGCGCGCCATGCGACAGCCGTTAGGACTCATGTCGCGCTCAGGTGACGAGGAGAACCTTGCCGACGTGCTGGCCTGCTTCGATCACCTGGTGCGCCGCGGCCGCGTCCTTCATCGGCAGCACGCGGTCGATCACCGGCCGCACCTTCCCCGCCTCGACCAGCGGCCAGACGTGCTCGCGGACCCCGGCCACGATGGCAGCCTTCTCGGCGAGCGGCCGGGAACGAAGCATGGTGGCGTGCAGGCTCGCGCGCTTCAACTGCAGCGTGCGCAGGTCGAGCTCGGAACTCGTGCCGCCCAGCAGCCCGATCACCACCAGACGGCCGCCTACTGCGAGCGACTCGATATTGCGGGCCAGGTAGCTGGCGCCCATGATGTCCAGGATCACGTCCGCGCCGGTGCCGCAGGTGAATTCCCTGACTACCGCCGCGAAGTCCTCGTCACGGTAGGAAATCGCCCGGTCTGCGCCGAGTTGTTCGCATCTGGTGAGTTTCTCCGGCGAGCCAGCGGTGCAAAGCACCCGTGCGCCGCGTGCCCGGGCGAGTTGCAGCGCGATCGTGCCGACGCCGCTGGCGCCGCCATGCACAAGGACAGTCTCCCCGGGCGCCAGTTTGGCAAGCTGGAACACATTGGCCCAGACGGTGCACACACCCTCGATCAGGGCTGCGGCGTCGGTCACCTGCACACCGTCGGGCACCGGAAGCACCTGCCCGGCAGGCACCGCGACCCGCTCGGCGTAGCCGCCGCCGGCCAGCAGCGCGCACACCTCATCGCCCGCACACCAGCCGGTGACGCCAGGCCCCGCTGCCGCGATGCGGCCTGAGCACTCAAGGCCTGGATATGGCGGCGCGCCTGCGGGCGGGGGGTAGATGCCCTGGCGTTGTAGCAGGTCAGCCCTGTTGACGGCGCTCGCGGCGATGTCAATGAGCACCTCGCCGGGTCCCGGCTCCGGATCGGGAACCTCCGCCCACTTCAGCACCTCAGGGCCACCGGGGCTGCTTATGACAATGGCGTACATGGGTGCTCCAAGCGGCTAAGTATGCGATTCCGCTTCGTGGGTATGGCGCGGCGTTCTGGTGGCCTAGGCTCGGCGTATGGCAGGTATCCCGGCCGTGCGGGCTTGACATTCTCGTACAGGCGAAGCTGGGGGAAGGACTTTTGGCCAAGCAGGATCACGATACGCCGACCCACGCCGGCGAGCCGGTGCCGGCTGACGGCACCGGTGCTGCTGATGAGGCGGCCGCGCAGGGCGCCGCCGGGTCGGCCGCCGCCGGGTCAGCCGTCGCGCGTTCGGCCCAGGGCGAGCCGAGCCCGGGCAGCGCGGAGGACAACGGCGGTGAAGTATCGGCGCGTGAGCCCGTGCCGCCGCCCGGCCAGGCGGCTTACGGTCAGGTCCTGTCCGGCCAGGCCGCGTCCGAGCAGGTGGCTCAGGTGGCTCAGGTGGCGCCCGGTCAGGGGCCGTCTGGCCAGGTGGAGCCCGGCCAGGTGGAACCCGGCCAGGTGGAACCCGGCCAGGTGGAACCCGGCCAGGTGGAGCCCAGTCAGGTGGAACCCGGCCAGGTCCGTTACGTGCCGCCTGGTGTGCCCTCCGCACCGCCCGCGCCCGGCGGCTACGTCGGGGGGCACTCGGCGGGTCAGCCGGGCGGCCCGCCCGCGCCAGCACCCGGCTACGGCGGCGAGCCGTCCGACGGGGGTGAACACTCTTATGGCGGAGACCTGCCCTACGGCGGAGGCCTGCGCTACGGCGGAGACCCGCCACAGGGCGGCCAGCAGTACGCCAGCGACCCGGTCCAGGGCGGCGAGCAGACCTACGCCGGTGACCCGGCGCCGGGTGGGCAGCAGTCTAACGCCAGCGGCCCGTCCTATAGCGAGCCGTCCTACGGTGGCCCGGCGTACCGGCCGCCGCCCACCGGGGCGCGGCAGTACGAGACGCCCGATGCTTACAACGGCCCGGCTGGTTACAACGGTCCCGCTGGTAACAACGGCCCGGCTGGTTATGACCGCCAGCGCGGTGACGACGCGCAGGCTGGTTATGAAAACCGTGGCGTAACTGCCCCGCAGGTACCGCCGTACCGACCGGCCGACTACGGGTACGGCCAGTCCTACGCCGATCCTGGCCAGGAAGGCGGCTGGGATTACGCCGAGCAGGGCCCGTACACCGCGCCACAGTACGGCGTTCCCGCATATCCCGATCCCTCGCAGCAGCCCGAGCCGTTCCAGCCCGGACCTGGCGGCTACCCGCCTGCTTCTGGTGCCTACCCGGCTCCCCCTGGCGCGTACCCAGGCGTCCCTGCCGATCAGGATCACGGCGCTGGCTACGACGTGGCAGGTGACTATGCCAGCGCGGGCGACTACGGGAGCACCGCTGGCTACGGGAACGCGGCGGCCGGCCAGGCGCACCCACCTCCGGGCGCTCCTGGTGACCCCCTCGCGCCGCTTCCGCCACCGCGGACCGATCAGCCGCCTCGGGAGACGGCGGACAGCCTGACGTCGGAGACCCTGCTGCCGACGAGGAAGCCGCCGCCCGCGCCAGGCTGGCGCCGCGCGGTCTACCGTGTCACGGGTGGCTTGATACGGCCCGGCGACTCACAGGCCGAGCTGCACAGGCGGGGGCTGATTCTCCGGGCCAGGACTCCGGTCGCTGGCGGGCACCACCGCGTCGCCGTGATGAGCCTGAAGGGCGGAGTCGGCAAGACCACGACGACGGTCGGGCTCGGTGCGATGCTCGCGTCACTTCGCGGCGACCGGGTCATCGCCGTCGACGCCAACCCGGATCGCGGCACGCTCTCCGACAAGGTCCGCCTCGAAACCGCGGCGACCGTGCGTGACCTGCTGAACGAGCGCGGGCAGATCCAGCGCTACGCCGACGTGCGGGCTTTCACCTCGCAAGCCCCGAGCCGCCTCGAGTTGCTCGCCTCCGACCGCGACCCAACGGTGTCCGTCGCGTTCAGCGAGGACGACTACTACGAGGTCGCACATGTGCTCGAGCATTACTACTCCATCTGCATCACCGACTGCGGGACCGGCCTGCTGCATTCGGCGATGTCCGGGGTGCTGCGCCTCGCTGACCAGATAGTCCTGGTCAGCTCACCGTCGGTGGACGGTGCCCGCAGCGCGAGCGCAACACTCGACTGGCTGGACGCGCACGACTTCGGTGACCTGGTGCGTAACGCCGTAGTCGTCCTGTCGATCATCCGTCCGCGTGGCAAGAGCAGTATCGATCTCGACCGGCTCGAACAGCACTTCGCGGGGCGCTGCCGGGCGGTGGCACAGATCCCCTACGACTCGCATCTCGAGGAAGGCGCCGAGGTGGACCTCGAGCAACTCACCCCGGAGACGGCCGACGCGTATCTGCTGCTTGCCGCCACGGTCGGCGACGGCTTCGCGTGGCCGAGGCGGGTGCGGGCGTCCGCAGGCTAACGGCCGCTGGCGGCGGTTGGCCCGGCTTTAGCCGGGGCTTCGTACGGCAGGGGCACCCGCGGGGCACCCGGGCCCGCGTGGCCCTCCGACACCACGTTGGAGAGCTAGACCGCTTGATTAACGAAATGCTTGTTCCTGATTCCCCACTACCAGCAGCCGTTCCGCCCGGGGGCCGTCGCGCCGATAAGTACGTTCCTGGCCTGCCCGTGGTCTGCCCGGCTCGTCCTCGTAGGTACCGAATTTCGTCTGAGTGGGCGCGCCTTGATCCAGATAGGGCCCAATTGGGCGGTCTGCCTGGACAAGCTCAAAAGGCTCGGCCTCTTCGTCCCGAAGCCAAGTTCATGAGTCATCATCGTGGGCAAGCCTGCGGCCGACCTGCTCACACTGTCCACGGACGTCCGTGGGCGCCTGTACACCGCTGCCCCGATCGTCAGGCCGCTCGTGCCCGTGTGCCGGGTTGATGCTCCGGACTTGTCGGCGTATGCCTGGCCTTTCGGGTTTGCAAATCAAAATCCCATGCTCAGACGACACGGACAGCGGACGCGGGCCTGGTGACGGAGGATGAGATGAACGCTCGGATGAGGACCTACACGGCCTATAGCATCGGGGTCGGGATCGTGTGGGCGATAACTCTAGTGCTGGCCTCGTTGTTCGATCCGGCTAGCAGGCGGAAAAACATTTACCTGGTCTTCTTCGGGTTCGCCATCGGATGGGTATCCGCGACGATCGCTCGCCACGTTTACCCGCCCCCGAAGAAGTACCGACAAGATGTCAGTAAGGTGCCCTGAGGCCGCTCGGCGACTCGCGCACAGCGTGGCAATGCTGCGTTGAAGCGCTACGCGAACTGTGTGGACGGCCAGGCGTTGGCCGCCAGCGAACGGATTGCGAGTGCGCTGGAGGTTGGCGGGATATGAGAGGCTGGGAGCTGACGCCGGGCCGCTCGGGGAGGGCATGGTGTCGAGCTGCGGACCAGCGACGGACCAGGGACACCTGACCAGCCATGATCGCTGCGTTGTTGCAGCTAGGAGGGCTCGCCTAGTGGACGATGGCGGCGGTCTTGAAAACCGCTAGGGCCGGCAACGGTCTCTCGTGGGTTCGAATCCCACGCCCTCCGCTTCTGCCAGCGATAGAGGGCCGGTGACCTGCACGAACACCGGTCACCGGCCCTTCGGTCTTCACTCCGTCATGTGCGGTTGTGTGCAACGCGCTGCGGTCGTATGCGGCCGGTTGTGGCAAATACGCGGCCAAGTCAGGGCTACGGGTCCACATCGTCCGGCGGCGGCTTCATGGCCTCCTCGATCCGTCTCTTCGCCTCGTCCTGCTGCCCGGCGATGCACTTCACATAGACCCGCAGGAGCACGTCAACGCTGTGCCCGGCCCATTCGGCGACCTGGGGAGCGGGGACGCCAGCGTTGAGCCACGTCGAGACCGCCGCGTGACGCAAGTCGTACGGCCTGCCAGCGACGAGTGGCCTGGCCTTCCTGATCGGTCAGCGCTGCCTTGCGTGCCCGGTGGAATACGTCCAGGTACGCCCACTCCGCTATGAAGCACCTCGCGGCCCGGTGAACAGCCGGTTGCCTGGCCCGGTGCCGAACTGGGCGAGGTGGGCGCGGAGAAGCGTAACTAGTTCGGGATGGAGAGGGACGGCTCGCGTTTCGGTTGCCGCGCGGTGCTTGAGTTCACGTCGTTCGCGGAACATCCCGTTGTCGGCGAATTTGCGTCCCGCTCGTGGGTCGGAGTTAGTGAGCCGCATCGCGCCCCATCCCCTTTCGGGAAGACTGATCAAGTTCTCGCAGCGCGCGTCTATCGCTTCTCCTGGGCGAAGGGCCCCGGCCATGAGACTGCTTTGCTCCTTTGGCTGAGATCCCCGGCGGACTGCTTGGCGGCTGTGCGCTGGGGATCGGCGCTGGGTTGGTCGGCTTGTCGGAAGTCCGGAACCTGCGGAACCTGCGGAACTTGCGGAACCTGCGGAACTTGCGCAGGTCAGCGGCGGTGCGCCAAGTTCCGGCGTCTGGCTCAGGTTCCGGAACCTACGGAACCTGAGGAACCTGCGGCGGGGGCCACGGTTCCGGGGGTTCGGGCATCTGCCCGCCTTCCGATCCCCAGGCCACGGCCGGTGAGCTGGGCGGTTCCGGAGGTTCCGTTTCGCCGGGGGGTGGAGGTAGCGGGGCAATAAAGGATGTCGCCGCGGTGCATGCCGACACTTGCGACTTAGAGGAGATAGGCGCGCCTTCGGCGGCTGTGGGCGCTGTACGGCTCAGTGAAGGCTCAGTTGATTACCTCGTCTTGGCGGACGTCACAATCCTTTTGGAGATGGCGGAGGGACTAAGCGTGATCAATGACGACCGAGTAGCTGGCACCGTGAGCGACCTGGAGGGACGGGCAAATATCGGGCACAGAAGTGATGAAACGGCGAGCCCGGTACCGAAACCAAAGCGGTGGCTACTGGGTAGCGGCGGCCGACCCCAGCGTTGCTGAGCATGCAATCTCTGGTCACACTAAGCAGGCGGGATTCAGATATGCTGCTCTAACGACCGATGGCGCGGCGCGGCTGGTTATTCCGTTTGCCCAAATCGACTGGCGTGGCCTGCTGACGCTGGCGGTCGGATCTGGTACCGCGTCGGTGATCGGGCGTGTGCGCGCCCTGGAGGCGAGTGACCCAGACGGACAGCGCTGGCCGCGCTTCAAAGCAGCGACGACGCCACGATTGCAGTAGTCGGGGTCGGCTGATCCCGCCGCCGATTCACCATTGCGGCGTACGCCGGGGCATGCCCGGGCGCGTGGAGGCGGCTTCCACCGCAATTTACCCTCCTATTGCTCCCCGTTTACCTATAATCACCGTCCAGAGCCCGCCCGCACTAGGCGCTGGGGAGGGAGGCCTGATGGTTCCGGACGACCTACTGCTGGAGGCTGGCACCCGCCTGCTGCACATCGGCCCGCACAAGACCGGCTCGACCGCCGTCGGGGTGCTTTTCACCTGGCCCGCGAACGGCTGACCGCCCAAGGTGTTGTCTACCCCGGTGATGGCAGGCAGCCGCTGTCGCCCGTCCTCGCGGTCACGGGCCAGTCGGCGTTGCTGGGCGGGCCGCCCCACGACATGGCCTACTGGGACCAGCTGGTCTGCGATGTCTGCGCGGCGGGCAGCCAGCGTGTCGTGGTGAGCAGCGAGTTCTTCGCGGGCGCGGACGATGCCACGGCCCGCCGTGTCATCGAAGATTTGGGCGGCCCGCGGGTGCATGTCGTGGTGACGCTGCGCTCCCTCGCCAGGATCATGCCATCGCAATGGCAGCAGTACCTGCAGAATGGCTACTGTTTTCCATACCTGGAGTGGCTTGAGGGGATACTCAGCGAGCCGCCGCGCACGCCCACTCCCGGCTTCTGGCGGCGTCACAGACATGACAGGCTCATCGCCCGCTGGGCGGCTGCCGCCGGTGCGCAGAATCTGACAGTTATCGTGGTGGATGAGTCCGACCGGCTGATACTCCTGCGTACGTTCGAGTCCCTGCTTGGGCTGCCGGGCGGTTTCCTGACCCCTGACCGGACGGCAGCGAACCGGTCCCTCACCCTCGCCGAAGCCGAGGTCGTGAGGCTGCTCAACGAGGAGTTCAAGCGCCAGCAATGGCCGAACCGCAACTACGCCAGGTTCATGCGCTACGGCGCGGTCGAGCGGATGAAGACCGCCCATCAGCCATCACCGGATGAGCCGAGGATCGTCACTCCGGCGTGGGCGCTCAAACGGGCGGCCGAGATCGGCGCGGAAATGGACCAGAACATCTCAGCGCTCGGCGTGAGAGTCGTTGGCGACATCTCGGCGCTCGGCAGGGTCCCGGTCGGCCTCCCAGAGGCAGGAGCGGATGCTGGGTCTGCGGCGCCCCTGATCCCAGCCGAAGCGGCCGTCCAGGCAATCCTCGGGGCCTTCATCAGTGGCGGGGTGGGCGGTCAGACGGCCGAAGAGGTTCTGCGCGAAGTGGACGCCAAGAGCATGACGCGGGTGCTGGTGCAGCGTGGCAGACAACGGGTGCGGACGCTGCGCCCACGGCGCCAGGATGATCACCCGCAGGCCTCTCCGCGCGCAGGGTCGTGCACCGGTCAGCGATTGACGTTGAGTGACCAACGGACAGACGATGCCCGGAGCTCTAGCCACACTCCGGCGGACTTCGGTGGACAGTGACCCGCAGGTCGATGACAGGTCGCGGGAAACCGACCGCGTACCGACTTGATTTCCGGGACGAGACGGGAAAGACGCACCGGCAGAGCGGGGACGTGCGCCAGGCCCGGTTCCATGGTCAGCGGGACGCGTCGATACGCCGGAGACGTGGAAGACGCGCGTCGTATGTCTCATAACCTAGCGACGACCGGCGTGCCCGCTGCATGCCCCGATTGAATGAGAACTTTCTCGGTCGGGAATGCTCGCGGACCCCATGACAGACCCTCTGAGGGCTTGATCATGGCAAATACGCGGCCAGGTCAGCCGATCACGCCCCGTTTGTGCAGGCAGGGAGCGTTGTCTTACGGGTCTTGAAAACCGCTAGATCGTTGACCGGGAAATATGCGCAGCTCATCAGTGGTCGTAGGCGATCAAGGAGCGCTTGACAGGTGCGCCGATCATCCAGTTGTGCCAGATACAGGCGTTGAGGGCCAGCAGCCGCTGCACGATTCTGGCCCATAGCCCGGCGGGGACGCGGCCGCCGTGGCGTTCGAGGCCGAGCTGGTTTTTCAGGGTCCAGATGATCGCTTCGACCCGCTGCCGCAGCCAGTTCGGGAAGTACCGGGGGGCCTTCTCGTCCTTGCGAGCCGGACGGACCAGGGTCAGGCCCAGGTCGGGGCCGTCGAAGAAGGCCTCGGTCTCCTCGCCGGATAGGCCCTTGTCCGTCACCACGGCGGTGCCCGGCCGCGGGCGGTTGGCGGGCTGGTCCCGAAGCATCTGCCGGGCTTCCTCGCGCTCGCCGAAGAGCTTGGGATTGGCCAGGCCGAAGCCGGTGATGGTGCCGTCGCAGGTGCAGATGAGCAGCAGCTTGGCCCCCCAGTACCAGCGCGAGTGGCTGGGGCAGTAACCGTAACCCGCCCAGCCATACAGGTCGGAGCGCTTGGCGGTGACCGCGGACTGGCCGCATGGCGTCCATCAGCCGCAGCATCTCCGCCGACCCCGGCGTGTGATCGGCCAGCCAGCGCAGTGCCGCCTCCATCAGCGGTGCGAGTGCCTTGACCCGGTCGTTGTACTCCGACTGGCCCAGCAGCCTGGGGAACAGGTGTCCCACCTGCTTGGCCGCGGCGCGCAGCCAGTGCCGCTCGTCGTCATAGCGCAGCAGCACTTGCGCCACGGCCAGGCATACCAGCTCGGCGTCGGTTACCGCCGGTGGGCGGCCGGGGCCGGACCTGCCGAGGCCGGAGCAGGGGATGATCCGGTCGGTCAGTTCCACGTAAAGTGCGGTCAGAAGAGTGTCCAGGTCGGCGATCACGGGTGGGCTCCAGGGTCCGGACGTGTGTGAGCACGCCGATTCTGGACACTCTTCACTTACCAGTCACGGATCGCTCGCGGCGCGTCGCCGCGCTTCTTCCCCACCGGCCCCTGAATTACCGGTCAACGATCTA
>CAWGXI010000010.1:0-1090445 GCA_963826515.1 uncultured Actinomycetota bacterium | reverse complement strand
TTGCCAGGACCATGGGACCAGGGCGTTGCCACGACCTAGGGACCACCTTGCGGCTGTTGTGTCATCTTGGGGTGTGCGGCGTGATTGGTCAAGCTGAGTCGCGCGTGGGGCGTTGCCGTTTGCGGTAGGAGTCGCCTTCTATGACGAGTTCGTGGCAGGTGGAGGTGAGCCGGTCGACGGCGGACTGGGCGAGGAGCTGGTCGTGCATGAGGCTGAGCCATTCGTCCGGGGTCCGGTTGGAGGTGACGATGGTGGCGTTGTTGCGGTGCCGGGTGACGGTCAGCTCGTAGAAGTCGGTGGTGGCGGTCTCGTCCAGCGGCTGGAGCGCAAAATCGTCGATGATGAGCAGGTTCACGGCGGCCAGCCGGCGGTGCTCGGCTTCGGTGCTGTTGTCCAGCCGGGCGGCTTTGAGCCGTTTGAACAGGTGGTCGGCGCGGGCCATGTGGACGGTGAGGCGGCGGCGGACGGCGATGTGGCCCAGCGCGGTGGCCAGGAAGGTCTTGCCGACCCCGACCGGCCCGAGTATCAAGGCGCCGTGGGCGGCTTCGGCGAACCGCAGGCTGACCAGCTCGTTCCAGAGTTGCTGGTCGTAGCGGACGGCGGCGGTGGTGTCCCAGGTGTCGATGCGCATGTCGGGGTCGAGGCCGGCGGTTCGGGCGCGGCGGGCGGCTGACCCGTTCTCGCGGCGGGTAACTTCGTCGGATAGCAGCAGTTCGAGGAAGTCGGCGTGCGGGAGTTTGTTCTGCCGGGCGAGGGTTAGCCGGTCGGGGAGGGTGGCCAGGAGCTGGCCGAGCTTGAGGGTGCGCAGGTGCCGTTTGAGGTCGGGGCTGACCGGGTCGGCCAGGGTCATCGGGTGTCCTTTCATCGCTGATCGTGCTTGTGCTGCGGAGCCGGTGCCGCGGCCCGGGCGGGGTGCCCGGGCCGTTGCGGGGCCGGCTGTGGTCACTGCGGCGTCCGGCGGCTGGTGCCGTTGCCGGCCGTATCTGCGGGTTCGCGCCCGGTGCGGCCGGCTTGCGGGTGCTGTCCGCCGTTGCTGGCGAGCGGGGCTGGCTTGCTGGTGAGGATGTCGTGCAGCAGGCTGACGGTGCGGTGCTGCTCGGCGCGCTCGCGGTCCAGGGCGGCCTGGTCGCGGGCGAGCTGGTCGCGCAGCGCGGCGATGGTGTCGTTCGCGGCGGCCAGCTGCGCGGTGGCGGCGGCGAGGGCGGCGTCGTGCCGGTGCTGGTCCTGCTCCCGGGCGCGGGCGGCATCCGCGCGGGCTGTCTCGGCTGCGGCCACGGTTGTGTCGCGCTCGGCGCGGGCGGCGGCGGTGGTCTGCTCCGCTTCGGCGATCCGGGCTGCGGCCGCCCGGCGTTCGTCGTGCAGGGCCCGGTCGGCGTCGCGGGCCCGCTGCTCGGCATGCTGCCGGGCGGTGGCCTCGGCTTGCATCGCGGTGATGGCCTGGGCGGCGGCAGCGTGGGCCTCGGCGGCGTCGAGCTCGGCGGCGTGCCGGGCGACGCCCTGGCTGGCGGTCTCAGCGCGGGCCTGCTCCAGCTGGGCGGCTGTCTCGGCGCGCACGGCCTCGGCTTGCGCTTCGGCGGCCTCAAGGTCACCGGCCGCGGCCAGCTGGGCGCCGAGGACGGCGAGCTGGTCCAGCGCGGCGGACAGCTGCGCGCCCAGCCTGCTCATCGCGGCGAGCGCGTCGTCGCGGATGGCCTCGGCCCGGCTGACGGCCGCGGTGACCGGCCGGTCCTGGTCTGGCTGCCCGGCGAGCTGCTGGCGGCGCCGGAACGCGGTCATCGCGGTGTGCCGGACCAGCGCCGCCGTGCCGTCCCCGCGGTCTTCGGGGACCTCCTGCTCGCAGTAGCCGGGCCGGGGCCCTGGGACGGCCGGCTCCTTGTCCCGGGCCGGGCTGGCGCATCCCGGGTACCGGCACGTGGCGGGCGCGGCGCTGTCCGTCCGCGCCGCCGCAGCGGTCCCGGTCTCGGTCACAGACGTCATCGAAGTGGTCCTTCCTGCTGGCCGTGCCGCGGCACGGCGGAACGAAATGGAACAAGAGGCAATGCGATGAAATGGATTTGAGATGAGATGAATCGCGCTTTCAGGCGCGGTGCCGCTGCATGCGGCGCGGGCGGTCAGGCCCCGTCCGTGCCGGGGGCGCCCGCGGCGGCGGGACTGCCGTCGCCGGGCAGGACCTGCGTGCGGACGCCGGTGGCGGTGGCGAACTCGCGGGGGTCGCGGGCGAACCGGGCCGCGGTGACCCGTGCCGCCGCGTCACCGGCCTGGCGGCTGCGCGCGGCGGCCTGGGCGGCCTGCTTGCCGGTGCCTTTCTCCACGATGGACTTGATCTTGCCGACGCTGATCACGTCGAGGGCCAGCGCGGCCGCGCACGCCTGTTCCACCGGGTCGTTGCCGTAAGTGCGGGCCAGCCCGATCAGCGCGTAGACCGCCCGCATCCGCGTCCACGGCAGCGGCGTGTCGAGGATCCGGGCGGCGTAGATCCCGATCGCCTCGCCGCGGGCGGCGGCCATCCTGGCTAGCTTGTCCACGTCCCGGCGGGCGTAGACGTCGGTGCCGGGCGGGAAGTCCGCCGGATCCGAGGCCCGGCCGCCGGCTGGCTGCTGCGGGTGGGTGCGGATCACCTGGCCGCGGTGGTAGATCTTCACCAGGGTCCCGTCCGCCCGCACCGTGACCTGCTGCCCGGCCAGCCGGTACGGCACGGAGTAGAACGCGTTCTGCGCGCGGAGGTGGAAATCGCGCTGCACTTTGGCCTCGCTCCACGCCGGCACCCGGTACGGCTGGTCCGGGGCGGGCAGCAGCGCCGGAGCCTCCACCTGGGCGAACACCTCCGCAGGCCGCTGGCGGGTGGTGCCGTGCGCCCGCATCCCCGCCCGGATTCGGCACCAGTCATCGGCGCGGCGCTGCGCGTCGGCGATGCCGGTGAACTGCTCCCCGGCGAAGAAGCTGACCTGGACGAACTTCACCCCGTTTTCGACCCGTCCCTTGTCCTGGGGGGAGCGGACCCTGGCCGGGTCGACGACCAGGCCGCGGGCCTGCGCGTACTCCAGCCACTCCCGGTTCCACCGCGGCTCCAGCCGGTCCGCCTTGTCCACCACTGGCTTGAGGTTGTCGGTCACCAGCACCTTGAACATGCCGCCGAAAAACGCCCATGCCGCCTCGCAGCCGGCGATCACCGCGGCCGTCGTCTGCGAGAACGTTAAGAACACGAAGCAGTAGCGGGAGAACGCCGCGGTGAACACCAGCGCGTGCAGCTTCCGCCGCCGGTCCCCGTCGCCGATCATCCCCAGGTAGCCGAAATCCAGCTGCACCTCTTCGCCGGGCTTCCCGTCGGCCACCGGCACCGTCACCCGCTGCCGGGACGAGGAGGAATACCCGCACTCCCCGGCCGCGTACCGGGCCAGCGTCCGGTACGGCACCGCCGTCCCGGACCGCTCCAGCAGCTCGTGAATCTTCACCAGCGTCAGGCCGTCCTTCACCCACGCGGTGATCTCGGCCTCCCGCCCGGCCAGCGCCTCCCACGACCCGCCGTGCCCGGCCGGGCGGGCCGGGCGCACCGCCGCCACCACCACCCCGAGCAGCTCATCGGTCAGCTGCGACTCATCCCCGCCACGGACCAGGCCGGCCGCCTGAGCCGCGCGGATATACCGCGCGGCGGTCTTCACGTCCACGCCCGCCCGTCTGGCCGCCGGGCGCTTGCCCGCCCCGGCCAGCCACGCCCGCAGAACCTCTCTCACCTGTGTCACCAGAACCTCCCGGAACGCCATCCCCTGCCGTCTCTCTCAGTCCGATATGAACCGGAAGATCACAACAGGGTGGTCCATCAACTGGCAATCCAGGTGGTCCCATGACCGTGGCAATAACCCTCACCAGGTGGTCCCATGCTCATGGCAGACGACACCTTGACATTCAACGGGATGCTCCTTGCCGGTGGCAGCAGGGGCCTTGGCTGCCGCCTCGATCAGCTGGAGCAGCTCCATCGCGCAGCCCCCGGGCGGTAGCCGCCGTGACCAGGTGCGGGACTCCTCGGCCAGCCGCCGGGCGGGGCTTCGGGGTGGCGCAACAGGGAGGCGGACAACCAGAGTTCCTGGCCGGGTGACGAAATGCAGCCGTGGCTCGAAAGTCGCCGTTCGGCGTCGAGGTCGGCTGGCCTCGGGGCGTCGGCGTGCACGGTCAGTGCCGCGGCACTCCACCGGGAGTACCCCGGCAACAGGTGTCGCGGGCCGAACTGCTCCAGCAGGGCCAGCCGGGCGGCGGCGCGGCCGTGATCCACCCGGACGGTCAGCGCACCGAGCGACCACGCGTCCAGCCGCGGACGCCAGGCAACCGCACGAAGTCCTCTATCATCGGCTTCGGGATCCTTGACGGCTTCGGCGGGGTCCTGGTTCGTGATGACTACGGCGGCTACCTCAGCTACGACGCCGACCTGGCCGGCGTCCAGCAGTGTGTCGCTCACCTGTCGCGCTACCTGGACGACGTGTACGCCCTCGACCCGACGGCCCAGGTGTGGACCCGCCAGGCCGCAGACGCCCTGCGCGAAACCATCGAAGCGGTCAGGACCGCCCGCACCGCACGTCAGACCAGCCTCGACCGCGTCCTGCTTACCGGCCTGCGCCACGCCTACGACCGAGCCGTCGCCGCCGGGATCTCGGCCAACCTGTCCCGTCGATGGCACAAGGGCAACCACCCCGGCCTCGTCCTGGCCAGACGGCTGAACGCAACGCCAGCCAAGTGTGGCTGTTCGCCAGCCGCTTCGACGTGCCCCCGACGCACAACGGGTCCGAAAACTCGATCCGCGGCTACAAGCTCGCCGCGAAGATCGGCGGCTGCTGGCGGACCGTGGCCACCCTGGCCACCCTGCAACGCCACTGCCGGACCCGCTCCTACCTCACCAGCGCCCGCAACCACCAACGGCGCCCATCGACGCTATCCGCGACGCCCTTAGCTTGTCATTTAACCTCTGCTGTCCCGCTTGACGCAGATCATTGGTCCTGTCCGGCGTAGTAATAGGACGAAGCGCAGGAGGCGCGTGTTTCTGCGGGAAGTGGTTGAGACGGGGACGTCCTCCTGGTGCGATTGTGCGGGTTTGGTGTCCAGGCGCAACACAGGAGGACGTCCTATGGGCAAGGGTAATGGCATGACGCGGGGGGATCGCAGGCGGAACGCGCGGCGGGAGCGGCTGCGGGGGATGCTGCCGCGTGATGGCGGGGTTCGGGTCGGTGACGGTGGCGTGCGAGCCGACCGGGCCGCGGTGGCTGCAGGTGCAGCGGCTGTGCGCGGAGCGGGGCCTGGCGATGGTGTGCGTGCAGCCGCTGGTGACTCATATCGCCCGCCAGCAGCAGGATTACACGACGCACAAGACCGATGAGGCTGACTGCGTGATGATCGCCCGGCTGGCCGCTGAGCTGCACTGCTATGTTCCCGAGGAGCTGGATGAGGTGTGGGCGGACCTGCGGCACCTGGGCCGGCGGCGGGCTGATTTGATCACGTCGGGTATCGCGTCGCAGCAGCGGGTCCGGGACTTCTTGTCGGTGGCCTGGCCGGTGGTGACCGAGGCGTGCGTTCAGCCGTTTAAGCCGAAGACCTGGCTGGCGGCGCTGCAGGTGGTGGCCTCGCGGTGCGGCGGCCAGCCGGAGGAACTGGCCGATCTCGGCTTAGAGGCCTTTACCGGCCTGGTCCGGCCGGCCGTGCCCGGCTGGGGCGGGCAGCGGGTCAGCGGCCCGGTATGCCAGGCCGTGTTCACCGCGCTGACCAGCGCCGAGGGCGTGGTGCGCGCGCACCGCCGCGGGCTGCTGCGCCGGATCGCCGCCGAGCTGGGCGACCTGCAACGCGCCCGCGCCCAGCAGCGGGACACCGAGGCCGCGATGGCCGCCGCCCTGGCCAGCCTCGGCCTGGCCCGGCTGGGCGACATCCCCGGCCTGACCGTGACCGGGGCAGCGGCGATCTTGGCCGAGACCGGCGACCCCCACCGGTACGACACGTCATCATCGCTGGCCGGGCACGCCGGGATGTCCCCGTCCGAGAACGCCTCCGGCGCCTTCGATGGCGAGGCGCACATCTCCCGCCGCGGCCGGCCCCCCCTGCGCCTGACCGCGTGGCGCGCCGTGTGGCCGATGCTGATCCACAACCCCGTCATGGCCGCGAAATACCAGGCCATGACCGCAGCCACCGACCAGGCAGCCGCCCAGGACGGCGGCGCCGGGCGGGCCGGGCACGCCAGCGCGGCCGCCGAGGCTGCCCGGCGCCGCCGCGCCAAGGCCCGCGTAGCGTGCGCCGCAGCGCTGCTGCGCTGGATCTACTGCATCGTGGTGCACGGCACCAGCTGGGACCCTGATGTCGCCGCCGGCCGTAAAGACCACCAGGCCGCCCCCCGCTACCTGGAGGCAGCCTGACCAGCGCATACCGCACCACATCAGCAGTGCCCTAGACCAAGCTTCCCTCCAGATGAGGGGAGAGCGAGCCCGCCCCGGCGCCGGGGACCAACCTCGTGCGACACCCTGGGCAGCTCTCCCCTGGTCGCCCGGAGCTTCTCACCAGCTCGGCCGAACGCTGTCGGGGCAGGCCTTCACGGCCGAGCCCGCTTGCACTACGTAGAGCGAGAAGCCCCAGGCCACAAGGCACCCGCGCTACCGCACCACCCAGGCACCAGCATTCCCGCCCGGGTGGGCGCCAGCATGCCCGCGAACGGGCCCGGCCACCCGCAACCACCCCCGGACCAGGGGCCACAGGCGCCCGTCGTAGCAACACCCGCCCAGGCCAGCGCCACCGAAGCAAAATCAACAACGAAATCCCGCAGTACCGCTTGACACACGTCCTCTTACGCTGGTGTCACAGGTGACACGAGGAGGCCACGCGTGATCATCTTCTGGTTCTTACCAGGAGCCCGGAGACGAAGGCGGTGGCCGTGGCGTATCACGTGGCAGGGGGCGGACGTCGAGCCCGCGAGCGGGGCCGTGGCCGGGACGCGGGAGGCCCTGGAGCAGCTGGGGGCCTTCCGCGGCGAGCTATACGGATGCTGCCGATCACTTATCACGATTTCCACGGCGCGTGGAACTATACGGTCCGGCCGTCCGACAAGCCGTAACGATCAGAAGTTATTTCGTCGCGGGCACTTAGCTTAGGGGGCGGTTAGGGGCCGACCGATGACCCGTTATGGTAGACGCCGAGGGTAGGCCGCCTTTGGCGTCGCACACCAGCGGAGGCGCCACCGCACCCGCCAGCCGCATCGCAGCGGTGAGCGCTCCCGAACTTCCATGCAATGGAGGATCCGGCATCGCGGTTGGCAGGGCATCACCCAGTGTGCGTACCTTCATGGCCCATCAGCGGGACCCGCCCACGGGCACCTGGCCAAGCGGTCGACTTCACTCGGTGGGAGCCCCGGGGGTGAGATCCCCCGGGCCACCCGGCCGTCAGGCGCCTACCAAAATTCAGGCGCCTACCAAAATAATGATCACGAAAGTCAGCGCGATGGCCGCGCGATCAGGGGCACGGCGTGGGCGTGGCGGTCCAAGATCCCGCTCACGCTGTGGCCGGTGCTCGCGCCGATGAGGGCGCCGATCACGGTGTCGCCGGGGTAGTGGACACCGGTGTGGACCCGCGAGTAGGCGACCGATCCCGCCAGCAGGTGCAGTCCCAGCGCCAGCCAGGGCAGGTCGCGGCCGACCGTGGAGGCGAACGCGAACGCCGACGCCGAATGCCCGGAGGGAAATGACGTCGAGGCGGGCATCGGGACCTTCCGTTCGGCTAGCACCCCGGCACCGGCACGGTCCGGGCGCCGGCGGGCGTAGAGGGACTTGACGCCCAGATTGACGACCGCCGAAGTGACCCCGATGGCCAGCACCCCCCGGGTAGCCGCCCGGCGGCCCGTCGGGCCCCCGGCGATGGCCAGCCCGGCCGCGATGGCCAGCCAGATCCGGGACTTGTCCGCCGCACGAGACAGGCGCCGCACCGGCACATCCAGCGCCGGGGTGGCGACCGAGGCGATCGCCCCGTATACGGCGCGATCCACCGCGCCCGCCTGGCGCAGTCCGGCAGCGAGCCGCTGCCAGCCCGGGGCGCCGGTTGCGACCAGCCGGTCGGCCAGCGCATCCGCTGCCGCCCCGGTGCGGACCGCGGGCGGCTCATCAACGCCCCCTGTGGCCACGGGCGTATGTTACCATCGCGCGCTGGCGAGCGCGGAGCGTCACCCGACCCGCAGGCAGGCCCGGATCGGGAGGTGGTCGGAACCGGCCGACGACAGCACGACTCCGTCACGGGCCCCGGCCGGTGAGCCTTGACTTGAGCCGCCCCGGGAACTTTGGAGGTTTCTTACTGGCCTGCTGAATCAGGGCGACTGCAAGAAAGTGGATCTGAGGGTTGAGGGTTTCCGTTCGACGTGTTCCGGCTGGTCAGGTGTCGGAGTGGGAGTCGTGCGGGTGAGCCGGACAGTGCCGTGATCACGTTTGGGTCGCGGTGGTGTCTCGATGCGGTTGGAGCACCTGGGGGTTCTGGCGCCTCCCACGGTGACAGTGAGTTGCCAGGCCAGTGATGTGCGTGATCTTTCGTGGCGGTTGCTGAAGCAGGCACGGCCTCTGGTGATCATGCGGGTGTCTATGCCACCTGATCGCCGGAGTGCTCGTGCCTGCCGCCCTATCATCGCTTATCCCCGGTTCTGCTGGTCATCGCCCCGCCGGAACGGCGCCACCGCCTGCCGTCCCAGATGTGCTGCCGGTGACGATGCTGCCGGCGCCGTGTCTTTCGGTGCCGCCGAAACTGCCCGCGGAGCTGGTGGCCGTGCTGCCGCCGTAGGTCCCGGCGGGGTTGCCGGCCGGCGCGGCAGCTCAGCTGGCCGGCGCGCTTGCCGGGCGGGCGCCGCGGCGCAGCCAGCCGGGGAACTCACCGCAGGCAGTGCTGGCCGCGCACGCTGCCCGTGGTGAGCTGGGCGGGGCCGCACGGCTGGATGACGCCGGATGCGCGCGGCTGCTGGGTTTCTTGTCGCGGGTGACTGATTCCCGGGATCGGCGGGGCAGGCGGTATGGCCTGGCGTACCTGCTGGCGATCGCGGTGGTGGCGATGATGGCCGGGGACGGCGAGCTGGCCTCGATCGGGGAATGGGCGGCCGGCGCCCCGGCGGAGCTGCTGGCCGCGCTCGGCGGCCGGGCCCGCGCCGACGGGAGCGTGACTGCCCCGGATGCCGCCACGATCACCCGCGCGCTGCAGGACGCAGACGGCGATGAGCTGGATCTGGCGTTGTGCGCCTGGACCGCGGCGCTGCGCAGGGAAAGGCGCGGTGACCTGCTGCGGAGCATCCACGTCGACGGCAAGGCCGAAAAGGGCGCCGCCCGCGCACGCAAAGGCCTCAAAGCGCCAATGCTGCTGTCGGCATTGTGTGATGCAGGGACCGTGCTCGCCCAGTTGGCCGTCGACACCACCAAGATCAACGAAATCCCGGTGTTCCGCAAACTCATGGCGCTGATCGGGTGCCTGGCCGGTGCCGTCATTACCGCCGACCAGATGCACACCCAGCGAAAACATGCCACCTACCTGCGTAAACGCGGGGCGCATTACGTGTTCACGATCGGGGAGAACCAGCCGAAGCTATACGCCGCGGTCGGCGCGCTGCCCTGGAAACACATCGCGGCCGAGCACGCCACCGTCGACTGCGGCCATGGCCGCGTCGAACTGCGCACCATCGCCGTGCTGCCCGCCACCCGCGGATCGCGGACCTGTTCCCGCACGCGGCCTGCGTGTTCCTGCTGGAACGCTACATCTACGACCTGGACGGCAACCTGACCGCAGCCGTCGCCGTGCTCGGCATCACCAGCCTGCCTCCCGGCCAGGCCGACGGCGCCGGGCTGATGGCCTACGTGCGCGGCCACTGGTCGATTGAGGTCCTGCACCACGTCCGTTCTCCGGGGGTCGCCTGGCCGTCGCATGAAGTTGCACCGAGCGCCCGACGGAGAGCTTTTGCAACAGACCTCCATGGGTGTCGTGCTCCTTGTCGCTGCTGCTCTAAGCTTCGCCGTCTCGGGGCAGGGCCGTTGGTGCAACACCTGTGGCGTGACTAGGCGGTGTTGATCAATCTCTGACCTGGCCAAATCGGGAAGATGCCCAGTTCGCCCTGGTATGCGCCCCCGGAGAAGCTACGTGACGTCACCCTCGGCGAAGACGCCAACCGCACCCGCGGCGCGCTGAGTGTAGCGGATAGACGTGTAATGGACGCCCCGGCCGGAATGGTGGCCAAGCTCAGCGCCGATCCTGTCGCCACGGGACCAGATCGCCATTTCGAGAGCGTTGAGGCCGAGATCGGCGAGCAGCGTATCTGCGACCTGGCAGCCGGTGATCATGCGGGAAAGCAAGTCGATGATGAACGCGGCGTAGACGAAGGCGGTGAAGTCCCGCTCCAGCAGGTCAGCAGAGCGGCGCGGATGAGCGGGCGAAGGCCCGCCAAGGTGGGCGCCAGGTGGCGTCAGCCGCTCGGGAGAAGAACCACCGCCATACCGTAGCCGTAATCTGGGGTCACCATCGGGCGTCAGCGACGGCCGGCGACGGCCCCGCTTTGTCCGTTTCTCCTTCTGTCGCGGACGGGTTATCTGGGGACCGTCCCCCATACGGGATAGCCGACGGCAGCGCCGATCTCGCTACGGTTTCTTGTCGTTGCCGCTTTTGCCCTTCCCGTCGCGGACGCGTACGCAAGAGCGCGACCTGCGGGAACACGGTCTTTGATCTTCAGAACCCCAGATAAGTTCGGTGCAATGGCCGCACTGCACAAGGCTGTCTCCATCGCGTGCGCCGCCGCCTGGCTCTTGACCGCCTACGACCTGGTGATCCGGCCCTGGCACCTGGGCTGGGGAGCCACCGAAGACGAGGTACGCCGCGGGCCGGCACCGTGCGGCGGCAACATCGACGGTGCGATCGCGCTAGAAACCGCATATAACGCAGGCGTTCTCCCAGCGGGCTCAGCTGATCGTGTTGCCGGAATACGCCGTGAAGGTGTCAGCCAAGACGCGGGCCCAGTGGCTCGACGCCGCGCGGTTGGGGCGCTCACCGTGTCAGAACCCGAATCCACGAGTAGAGCGGCGAAACGCCGTAACGGGTTCCTTAGATAGCGGGCGTCTTACTGGGATAATTAACGTGACAGCGCTGGATCTTCCCAGGAAGAGAGCCACCCGGATGGTGATGACAGCAGGTAAGCAGGGCCGGACCCGCGGCAAGATACAGATCGGGACGGCGGACCCGTCGCTGACGGCGGCGGGCGGGATGATCGCGGTGACGGAACTGTGCGGCAAGCTCGCCCTGATCGAGGCACTCGACGCGGGGATCGGGCAGGTCAAGCAGCGCCGCCGGGGGTTCACCGGCGGGCAGGTGCTGACCGGGATGGCCGCGGCGCAGCTGGCCGGCGAGGATTTCCTGGTCGGGCTGGACCGGCTGCGCGCTGATGAGGCGGGCCAGCAGGTGACGCCGGTGCCGGGCCTGGCGGCCTCCACCGCGACCGGGCTGGCGCGCCGGCACCGATCCGGCGCTGGGCGCGATCGGGCCAGGCCGGGCGAGGTCCGTCCGCCACGTCCGGGACACGCACGGGCGCCAAAGCAGCGCCGGGTAGAGCGCGGGTAGAGCGCCACGGCCAGCAGGATTCCCGCCCGCCAGGTTCGGGGCGGCTCGGCGGCACACGGCATGCCGCGCGGGGATGTCACGGCGCCCCCCGCCGCGGCCGACGTCCGGTGCCCGGCAGCGGTACCGGCAAGGGCCCTTGCGGCGTGCGTGCCCGCAGCTGCCGCAGCGGGCGGCGGCATCGCCATCCTTGCCGCGCCGACGGCGGCGCCGCCCTGGCAGCCGCCAGTGGCGGCGAATGCGCCTTGCATAAAGAACCCGGACAGGACGGCGCACACGACCGCCACGCGGGCGCCCTGCTGGCCGCGTGTCACGCGATCTGGCGTAGGCTGCTGACTCGCTGGCCAGACTCGCCGCTCTGGCCGTCCGGGTGTTGCCCGGAGACTTGAAGCGATCCTGTCCTGGACCAGCACGCCACCCTGGACCAGCACGCCACCTGGCCTGGCCAGCGCCTAGCGTTCCTAGCGAATGTCAAGCTGGCTGCCGCCCGGTTTAGGCTCGTAGCTAAGCGCTGTTGGGTGACCTCCTACCGCACCGGAGGGGAGCTGCGACATATGAACGGGATGATGGGCGGGATGAGCGCCTGGATGCTCCTGTGGGGCTTGTTGAGCCTGGCGGTGGTGGTGCTAATAGTGATCGGTGCGGTATGGGCGGTAAGAGGCCTGACCCGCCGGGATGCCCGACATGAGGTCGCTACCACGAGATCACCGGATCTCGAGGTGGCTCAAGCCGAGCTGCGGCGCCGCTACGCCGCCGGAGAGATCAAGAGAGGACTACCTGCAAGGCAAGGTCGACCTGGAGCAATGATCCACCGCAGCGCCCGGGCCCACCCTGCCATTAGATTCGAATTGCCCTGACGGGCCGCCCGCGCGGCGAGGCGTAATGGGGGACTGGAGAACGGCTACAGGCTCGTTTGTGGTTGAACCTGTCAGACGTAGTGCGACGCCCCGGCTGTTCCGCTGCTGGTAGATGGGCATGAAGCGCGGCGCACCGGGCCGTGTGAGACGCGGCGCTCACTGCTCATAACCGAGCGATCACAGGTCGTGATGCCTCCCCCCGCACCAGCCGGGCACTGGACTGCCTGATGGAGGAACGCAACGCCACCCGCCGCAGAGCCCCGGCGACCCCCGGCCCATCACCTACCATCTCGCCGCCAGCTGACCAGGCTTCACCCTCATAGCAGCCCAACTTCCGGAGGTCTGGGAGGCGCGTGACCGGCGCGGCCCAGCACCGCGACGAAGGCGACGTTCGCCCCGTGCCGTGCCCGCCGCAACAGACGGCGCTGTTCTGCCAGCACTTGGCAGCGTTCGGTGCCGCTCCGGACGGTCGACTCTTCCAAGGCGTGCACGGCGACGGCGGCCAACTGCCTACCATCACCTACCGGCGTGCTTGGGACAAAGCACGAAAGAGCGCGCTGACCAAGGCCCAGTACGCCTCACCCCTGGGTAAGCGGCCGTACGACCTGTGGCATGCGCGTGTCTCCACCTGGCTCAACGGGGGAGTAGCGCCGACCCAGGCCGCCGAGTGGGCTGGTCACAGCGTCGAGGTGCTGCTGCGCATCTACGCCAAGTGCCTCGACGGACAGCACGAGATCGCCAAACGCCGGATCATGCGGGCGCTGACCGGAGACGACGGCAGCTAGCGATCTTCGGCGCGTATTCGGCGTAACCAGCCGCTACCGCCCGGCGCTGGCCGGTGCCAACCGGACAGCGGTCAGCGCCGGATGGGATTCCAGCGCCCCCGCCCAATCCGGTAAAAAGCCAGGTCAGCGCCCAGTTATCAAGCATGCTGTCACGATCGGCTACCATGTGCGCTGACCCCCGCCGGTGTAGCTCAGCAGGCAGAGCAGCCGTCTTGTAAACGGCAGGTCAGCGGTTCGATTCCGCTCACCGGCTCCACGAGGTATTCACACTTCGCCAGCATCCATGTTCACATTTAGGTCTGACAGTCTGTTGCCAGCCTCGATGAGGATCTTGCTGTGCGGGCTGCGGTGCTGCCGCGGGCCGGTCTGCGGGCATTATCGGTGCCGGTTAGCAGGTGTGGGCGGGCGCGGGCGGTGCTAGCTGGCGGGCGGGCTTGTTGCGTGCTGGGTGCGGCGACGGCGCTGGCGGTGCCGGATGGTTATGGCGCGCTGGCGAGCTGAGCGAGGCTGGTGCGGCGCCGTTTGCGGGTGCGGGGCGGCAGGCCTGCGGCGCCGTGGCGGGCGTTGTCGTCCTGGCGGGCGTCCCAGGCGGCCAGGATGCGCTGGTTGCGGATGGCCAGCAGGCAGGCGATCCACAGGGTGAGCGGGGCCAGGCCCATGAGGCGGCACCAGCCGCGGGCGATGCTGGTGGTGGCGGTGTCTTTGATGGTGGCGTTGACGCGCTCGGCGGCGGTGCGCCGCCGGTAGGACCGTCGCCATTGCGGCGAGGGGTAATCGTGTTTCTGGCGGGTCTTGGCCGCGATCTGGGGTGGCACGGTGATGGTCTGCTGGGTGCAGCAGGCGGGCGGGTGGCCGGGCGGGGTGAGGATGTCGGGCCGGTCCCGGCTGAGCAGCATTGAGTCCGGGCGGAGCGGGCAGCGGATCTTGCCGGCGGTGGCGGGGCAGGTGACGCGGTGGTAGCCGTCGGCGTCGTCGGCGGTGTGCCGGCCGAGTTTGTGCCGGGCCAGCTCGGCGGCCTGCTGGTCGTGGGCGGCGACCTGCTCGCCGGAGGCTGCGGGTGGCAGGGCGCGAGTTCCAGCAGTGTGCGGGGAGTTTGCGGGCAGTACAGGTTTCCGTTGGCGATGACGGCTCCGTGATGTGTGCCCTTGGGGCCGCGGTCGTGCGGGTGCAGGTCCTGGACGAGCTGGGCGCCGGCGTTGCGGAGCGGGACGGCCCAGGCGTCGGCGTCGCGGTGGGCGTAGCCGGAGTCGTCGATGATGTCGCCGAGCGGGATGCCGTCGGCGGCCATGCGCAGCAGCACGGCTGCGAGCTGCCGGACAGGGTCGTGGTCGCAGCCGGGCAGGGTGATGCGGCGGACCAGTTCGGGGACGGCGGGACCGTCTTCGCCGGCGACCATGACGGCGGCTGACAGGAAGTAGCCGAAGAACATCTCGCCTTTGGGGCCGGGGAGGCCGGAGTTGCGGTGCCCCCAGGCTGCTTCGGGATCGGCGCATTCGGTGCTGCCGTGCCGCGGCGGCCGGGACCAGGTCTCGACGTCGGTCCAGCCGGCGGCCAGCGCGGTGCTGCTGTTCTTGTGCACGGCGGGGATGCTGGCCTCCAGCAGCTGGTCGCAGGCCGCCTGCAGGTCGCCGGAGGGCGCGCCGCCGGGCTGGTCCTTGCCGGGCGCTTTCGCGATCAGCCGGCAGGTGTGCTCAGTCTGCCGGTAGGTGAGCTGGTGCGGCCGGCCGTGCCGGTCCTCGGTGACGCCGGGCCGCACCTGGCCGGCTCCGGGCAGGGACGTCAGCGCGGCGCGGACCTCGGTGAGATAGGCAGGGCGGCGGTCATCGACAGCAAGCATCATCCCGGTCAGCAGGGTCCGCGTGCGCAGCTGCCGGTGCCGCACGCCGGCCGGCAGCAGCGCCTCGATCGCCGGCGCGGCGCCGGAGGCATCGATGATGGCTTCGATGGCAGCGAGCCCGGACCTGCTGCCCACGGCCGTGTCACCGGGCCGCGCCGCCGGGCAGGGCGACCGCGTCGGATTCCCCGCCGGGATCCAGCGTGGCGACGATGTCGCCCAGCCGCTGGCAGCAGGTGATCCCGGCGGCGTGCAGGAACACGGGCAGGCCGATCAGCTGAGCGCAGTCGGCCAGCCAGGTGGCACGCAGCCGGGAGCCCTCCAGCGGCGGCAGCCCGGACCCGCCGGTCAGCGACCGGGTCAGCGGGTTGCTGACGTTGTGCCGTGCCGGGCCGGTGCCGCCGGTGAGCAGGTGCTCGCCGGCGAACGCGGCGGCGGCCAGCAGCGGGGCGTGATAGTGGGCCAGCACCGGCACGGCGCGGGGCCGGCGGCCGTGCACCTGCACGATGACGCCGCCGGGCTGCTGGCAGATGTCGGTGCCGCGCACGGCGCGCAGGTCAGAGCGGATCAGCCCGGCGCCAGCGCCCAGGCATACCATCGCGGCCCCGCGCATCCGCCGGGCGAGGGTGTGCGCATCGGCGAGCGCGAGGAACCCGGCGATCTCGGCAGCCGTGTACGGCGCCTTGGCGCGCTCGCGGGGCAGCGGCGCGTCCGCCGGGTCCAGGTGCGGCACCACGCGCCGGGCGATGAACCGCAGGTTGGTGCGCAGCGTCCGGCGGGCCGGCCCCGACAGCCCCGGAGCGTGCGCGGTGAACCGCCCGGTCACCGACGGGTGCAAAAGCACCGCCGGGGCAGGCTCCAGGCCCAGCGGGATCGCCCAGCCGGCCAGCTTCCCCGCGGCCCACAGCAGGCCGGGTGCGGTCGTGCACCAGGTGGGCCCGCAGCCGGGTCAGCGCCCGCAGATCACGGATCTGCTCGGGCGGCACGAACGAGCGGCGCAGCATGCCCCACTCGTTCAGCTTGCACAGCCACACGCAGGCCAGCTTGTCGCTTTTGGAGCGGCCCGGCAGATGCTTTACGTCCCGGGCGCTGGCCAGCCACACCTCCAGGCCGGCCGCCTCGGCCAGGTAGTACCAGATCCGCCAGTAATCGCTGGT
Organism: uncultured Actinomycetota bacterium; assembly: GCA_963826515.1. Lineage (GTDB taxonomy): Bacteria > Actinomycetota > Actinomycetes > Streptosporangiales > Streptosporangiaceae > DATFVJ01. Next base: position 1,074,229 of record CAWGXI010000010.1, on the reverse strand, counting down.
GCTCTCGAGCACCAGCCGCTCGACGCCCTGGCTGATCGGTGATCCATCAGCGTCACCACGGCGGCGAACGTCGCGGCCACCTCCTGCACTCGCTGGGTGCGCCGGCCTGCCTTGGTGCCGCTGGGCAGCCGCGTGCACACCATCCCCAGCCCTTGGCGACGTCGATGGCCACCGCCGGCACGACCACCTGCACCGGGGCGTCGATCACCTCCACGCCCTCGCCAGCCGGCGCAGGCACCGGCTTCTTCCTCGTCCTGGCCATGAACCGGCCCCACCTTCCTCGAATCCGACACGGTAAGGCTGCCCGGGGAACATAGACGGGGGAAATGCCGAATCTGATCGGCGTGCACGAAGCGACAGCACCCAAACCCGCGAGATCGTCCCCAGCGCCAGACTGTCTTTCGGGGACACAGGCGCCAAGCGAAAACCGGCGACACGGGCAGCACACCTCAAAAGCGTGCCGCACCCGGCCCGGCAGCCGACGCCGGCCCTGCAACAACCCCGCAGCATCAACTCCGCCGCGGCTGGACATTCGCCCCGGCTGGACACCCGCCCACCCGTTCCGGCACGCTTAAGGACACGCCGCGGCCGGTCACGGCGATGCGGGCAGCACACTCGCACAGCCGCCACGGCCGCGGCGCTGCCACGCGCACTCCGCGCACGGCGCCCGAGGCCAGCGCGGAGCCGACACCTCGCCTACGGCGCCCGACCCGCGCGCGGTGCGCCGGCAGTTTCGCGGCTACCTCGCGCCGCCAAGACCTACCGACTGTCTTGATGAGCGGGCATGATGACACGACCTGGTGAGTGGGTGCCGGAGCAGCGCCAGGTACGCGGCGCGGGCAGCTGTCGGTGGTCACCTGCACTCAGCCGCTACACCCGCGCCGCCGGATCACAAACTGCAAGCCCCTAGACCTAGAGCATTGGCGGCGTGGCGCTTCCGGCTTTGTCCTCCATCTCGCTCATCGGTGATCCTGATTGGACGGATCGACCGCCCAGCCGTTCGGGCCACCACCTTGCCAACCGGCACGACCTTTCGCATGGGGCGCAGGTGCTGGGCGGCCAGCGACGGTCCGGGGCCGCGGCGTTCATTCAGCTACGCCACAGCTAGGCCAGAAGGTCGTTCAGTCGGAGACTGGCGAGCTCAGGCGCGTCGGAGGTCGCCAGACGGTGGCGGGCGATGAGGCCGAGGGTGCCGCCTGGGCCTCGGACCGCGCCGAGCTGGGCGACCGAATCGATTTCCTCCGCGACGAGTATTGCCACCCGCTTCCGGTCGTTCGGAATGAGGTCTGTGGAGTTCCAGGCCCGCGTCACGGCCTCGGTGCGACGGGCCTTGTACGTGTCGAGGTGGCCCTCTAGGTAGGCCGCTCCGGCGAGGCGGATGAGCTCGTCCAGCTCGGGAAACCGCCAATCGTCGCGCTCGGTGCGGCATTCCACGCCCAGCACTAGGAAGTCGACACCGGTCAGCATAGTTGGCCCGTCTCCTTTGTCCGCGTGTAGCCGCCCGCCGCGGATGGACAGCGTTCCCTTCAGCTTGTCTCGCGGGGCACCGACGACGGCGAGATGCCCGGATCGCAGTGGGTTGGCGCCGCCACCGGCGGAGGTCATCGACCAGTGGACGGCAAGGACCGGCTGGTCCCCGGTGGCCGCGAGGACGGCGTCCAGGCCATCGGATACCTTGTCGGCGATTGCTGCCGCCACCGAGAGCGGCGGACCCAGCAGCGCGGTGAGGCTGCCGATCATTTGGACCGCGGTGGCGAGCGGGCCGGCCGACGACGCCTTATACAAAGCAGCCTCAGCCTCAACGGTGCCGCCTTGGAACGGGAGCAGCGCGGTGACCGGGAAGCCGAGCTGTGCGGAGGGTGTCTCCCAGGTGCCTTCCGGGCGGACGAAGGTGGTGAACGGGGTCGGCTCGTTGCCCAGGAACTTCAGCGCTAGCCCGCCGTGCAGCGCGGGGAAGTGCGTGTTGCCCCATGTGACGCGCTTGGCAAGGAAGCCCTCGGCCAGCCAGAGCCGGACGTACCCGCCGTATGCCCGTAATGGTTCCTGGCCTGGGTCGGCGAAGAACTCCACAGTGAGCTGCTCGGCGTTCTGCACGAACCAGCCGCTCACCCGGTTCCACATGCGCCGCAGCAACGGGTCTCCCATCAGGCTCCCTCCCCGGGCAGCTCAGCCGGTCCGATCGTCTCCGACGTCCCGAGGAACAGCAGCACGTCCTGGCCCGGTTGGGTGTTACGCGCGTCTGTGCCGTTCGGCCAGTCGGCCACTAGTGCTTTGAGCCGTGCAGTCAATACGACGAGGTCGGACGGGTACGCCGGCAGGCGACGGTGCCGCATCTCTCGCCCTACCATGTCCACGGCTTCCACCGCGAGTTCGTCCGGCAGGGACGGCAGTACCAGCGCCGCTGGTGCACCCCCATCCAGGGCGCTCCTCGCGAGGCCGGTGAAGCCCTCCCGCAGGTCGCCCAGCGGCTCCGGATTCTCGTCGACCGGCTCGGCTTGAAGCACCACCAGAGCCCGCCGGTCGAGGCCGAGGAAATCCGTCGCGAGCAGTTCCTCGCCCGCTTCGGTGCCGCGGCTTTGCCCCGTGGTGATGAGACTAGTTTCGCTCGCCGTCCGCAGCCGCCACCCGGCGGACGTTCGCACCGGAGTACCCACAAGATGGGCGACGCCCTGCCGATTCGGAGCCGACGGCGGAGCGAGGTGGCGCGGCCCCCGGAACACGGCGGGGGCGGGCGGCGACAACCGCCGGGCCGGCCTGCCGCCCCGGCAGCGGTACGCCAGCACCGCACGCGCCGTCGAGGCTGGGAGCACCCCGGCCACCAAGCCCTCCCACGGGTACGCTTCCAGGTCCAGCGGAATGTCGAGCTGCAGCAGGATGAGCGAACGCTTCCCATGGACGGTGGGCAGGCGGTACCTGAGTCCGGAGAGCGCAGCTCGCGGCGAACCGACCCCAGGGGTGCCCGGCTTCGGCCACGCCATCGTGCCGTAGGGCGCGCGTTTGCGAAGCCACGCGCCGATCCGGGTCAGCAATCGTTCGTCGAGACTGGCGGTTCCTCGGTGATCGCGCAGCTCGAGCTGGACGGTATCGGCGTCTATTGCCAAGATCTTGACAGTCCGTGCGCCGCGGATGCGGTAACCGCGCAGCCGCGTTGCCTGCCAGAGCGCAACGGCCACAATAGGTACCCCAGCTGCAAGCGCGGCCACCAACGCTGCCAGCAGTATTCGGGCAACCCACGCACCCGGCGTGCTTACCGGTCTACTGCCGCGGGGCGGCACCGTGGAGGGCGGTCTGGATGCTGGCTGGGTGGAGGGCGGTCTGGATGCTCCCTCTATTACCGGTCTACTGCTGCGGGGCGGCACCGTGGAGGGCGGTCTGGATGCTGGCTGGGTGGAGGGCGGTCTGGATGCTCCCCCCACGGTCGATGACCCACTTGACGGCTGGATGGAGGGCTGGGCCGTCGTGGTGTGGTTCTGCCTCACGGTGTTCACGGCCACAGCCAGCACGCCGGCAGCGAGGAGAACACCGAAAACCAGCACCAGCCGCCAGGTCCGGGCCTTCGAGCTGTATATCGGGGACGGCCTTCCCGCCGCGCTGGGCCCGGCCGTCGGCTGTTGCGGTACCGCAATAGGCTCTGACCCGAATCCGCGAGTATGCGCTACCCGCGGATTCGGGTCTGAACCGCTCCCGTGGGGACCCGCAGGGGCTGGGGGCTGGACTGCCGGGACTGCTGCCGGACGCGCGATTGGAGAGATGATCAGCTCTGGTGAGTCAGCGCGTTCAGCGCGTCCACCCAGATACGCCCGGACGGCCCGGCTTCGGGATCGCCACCCCTCGACGGGCTCGAGAATCGCCCCGGCGTCAAGCTGCCTGTAGCGTTGCCAGGCCTGTTCAGCGGCCACGCGATCGCCCATTCGAGCTGCGGCGAGCGCCGCGAGCAGCTGCGCCTGGCCGGTCCCCGCGAGGTCGCCAGCGGTCTGGAGCTGATCGGCAGCGGTAGTGAGCATGATCACGGCCTCGCGCGGCACACGTAGCGCGGAAGTCTCCCCCGCCGCTAGTGCGGCGCGCCCGAGTTCACCCGGCGGGCCAGTTCGAGCCCTGCGCAGCCGCACCATCGCCTCGAGCAGGTCCTTCCGGGTCTCCCAACTCGCTGACTGACCGGGACGGGCCGCCTCGGCGTGTGCCCGCTCCAAGCCCATTAGGGAGACCTCATTCATGTCCGCTTCGCTGGTCAAGGCGCTGACGCCGGGCTCTTTTACTACAAAAGGAGCTGGGCGTGGGACGGACGACAGGGAGCGGACGTCCTGGCACTGCCACCAGGCATGCCAGCTTCCGGCTTGCTGCGGGTCCACCGGCCGTTCGCCGTTGACGAGGGTGAGTACAAGCCATGCCTCGGCGCGGACTGCCACGGACCCTTCGCGGGCGAGGTACCGCGCTGAGGGAGAGTACTTTGTGGTACGGAACCGTCGGCACAGCCGCAACAGCCCCATGTCGCACGCCTCGACCATGTCCGGGTCGTCACCGGCCGCCACGGCCTCTTCCCGGCGCCGGACCAGCAGGTCGCGGGACCGGCCCGGTGCCTGCCGTGCGCTCCATGCCTGGGCTAGCTCGACGCTCAGCGGCCCGATGAGCCGATGCCGCCAGGTGACCGGACGCCGCCCGGGAACGTAGCTGTCGGCCCCCTCCAGCCGGCGCAGCTCGTCGGCGTCGATCAGCCGGTGCCCCAGTTCGAACTCGACGGTGAGAGCGACTAGCCGTTCCGCGTCGATGTCGTCCAGGCGGTCCAGCGCATCGGCCCGCCAAGCCCGCCACGGCACCATGTCGAGCGGCACGCCACGCTCCAGCGCGATCCACAGCCGGATCAGCCGGCATCGGTCCAGGAGCCCGCGGGGCGGAACCCAGTCGGCCCACTTGGGTGCTGGGGTCCCGGCTGGTGCGTCTGCCGCGGCGATTGCCTGGTCCGCCGCGGCCGCGGCGATGTCGTGCTCGCCCTCCGTCAACGCTGTTTCCGCCTTGGCGAGCAGGGCCATGGCCGCTGTCTTGCGATCCCCTAGCGAACTCGCCAGTTCGATCGCCGCACTGAGGCCCAACGGGGGAACGCCGGGCGGCACTTTGTGCCGGACGAATGCTCCCTCGAGCGCGGCGGCGAACGACCCGGGCGGGCCGCCCCACAAGGGGATAGCCGTCCAGGGTGCCGCGACGGACAGCATGTCCCCGACGGCGACACGGCCGAAGGCCGCCCGGGTTTCCAGCACCGATCGTTCTCGGCCATTGGGATGGCGTGCGGCAATGCGTTCCGCCTCACGCCATAACGCGGCCACGACTTGGCCCGACTCGGTGTGGATCCGGGTCGCGGCCTGGGTGGCGAGGATTGCGGCAAGGATAGTCGGCCCGTTACCCTTGGCCCGCTCCATCTCGATGGCGGCGACCCGCGGGGTGACCTGGCTCGCCCACGCCCAGGCGTCCTCGTTGACAACCCGTTCCTCCAGCGCCCGCCACAGGGCGCTCGCGTCGTCCGCCCGGAGCAGCCGGACGGCGGCTTCGACCGTCTCGGCAGGCAGGTCGCTTAGCGGCATGGACCGCTCGATCGCTTCGGCCGCGTCCCGGCCGAGCTGTTCCCGGTCGGCCGGGTACCGGGACCGGCTGGCCGTGACTGCGGCGCGGATCCGGTGGAGCAGGTGCTCGTCGATTTCGATTACCCGGGGCCGCCCTCCGGCATCGAGCGAGAGCACCCTCACCCATTCCTGGCCGGCGATCCAGTGGAACGCCGCGGCCGGGTCGACGCCAGCACGGCGCCAGCCAGGAGCCGCCAGCTCCTGGTCGAACCGGCCGAGCTCGGCAGCGACCGCCAGCCCGTCCCGGGCGGGGCCGTCGCCGAGCCGGCCCAGGATGCGCCGTTCGACGTACGGGTCGCCGGGCGCGTTCACCAACTCGTCTGGGTCGAGGCTGGGTTCGCTGAAAGCCCATTCGCAGTACGCGGACAGCTCGAACGGGTTATATCGGTCTTCGCCGTCTCTGCGCTCGCGGGCACGGTGGAGCAGGGCGGCGCGTAGCCGCGCCGGAAGCACCGGTCCGCCCAGCGCCAGCTCTGCCCGGGCCGCCTGGCGCTGATTCAGGTAGCCCTCAGCCTCGTCCCGGGTGAACCCGGGCACCGTGACCACCCGCAGGTACGGCCGGGCGGACAGCAGCGGGCCGCCAGCCTGCTGCTGGTCGTCCAGCGCCGGCACCAGCCAACGCCGCCCGGCCAGCACCACCCGAAGGCCGGGGTACGCATCGTGGAGCAGTTCGAGCAGCCGGAACGTCCAGTCGATCGCTGGAGCGGGGGAGCCGGGTGGGTAAAGTTTGGCGAGTTCCTCGCAGGTGTCGAGGACAAGTACGGCCGAGGCCGACAGATCGGCCAATACCCGGGTGAAGTCGCGGACGACTTGGCGCATCAGCTCGTCCTGAACGGGCGCCTCACCACCGGTGCGGGCAAGCTCCTCGTGCAGCGCGTCGGCCGCGTCGCGGAACCGCCGGTAGTAAGAGTATGAAACGCGGGTGAGGCCGAACCCGGCAAACTCTTCGGTGAGGGCGAGCAGCAGCTCCGCCGGGCGCTGCTGCGGGTATCTGGGGTCGAGATGATCGAAGTCCGCGCGTGCGACCGGGAACGGTGCCCGGCCACGGTCGGTGGCGTACCGTCCGGAGGCGAGGTATCGCACCACCATGGTTTTGCCCACGCCGCCGGCACCCAGCAGGTGCAGCGCCCAGGACTCTGTCCGCCCGGACAGTAGCGTGTCCAGCTCACCTTCGACCTCGCGGCGGCGGTAGTAGTGCCGCAGGTGCTGGGTGTCCTCCGCGGTCCGGTGTTCACGGTCGACCCGCCACTGCCCACGCCGGGCCGCATCGGCCAGCGGGCCGCCGACCACTTGGCCAAGCGCGCTGGCCATGGCGACCAGGGCGGCGGCGTCGCCGAGCCGGTCCGAACTGATGAGCCGCTCGACCTCGCTGAGCAGCGACCTGCCGGACGGGTCGTCCCGGTGGCGCTCGACCAGGTCGAGCCAGCCACGCAGGCTGGGTTCCTGGGTGGCGAGGCCGGCGACAGATGCGGCCAGCTCGGTCAGGTCGTCGTCCAGTCGGCGACCCCGGACCTCGGCCAGATACTGGGCCAGCTCATGCCGGGCTCCGGACCGCACCCAGAACGCCTGGTGCCGATGGCCATCGTCACCTAGGACCTCCCGGCGTTCGACCAGGTTCGCCGCCTCGAGCCGGTCGACCAGTCCGGGCAAGTCGGACGTGCCGGCCAGGCCGGTCTCGGTGGCCAGGCCGGTAGTCCATTCGGGCAGCAGGACCAGCCAGCTCAATGTGCGGGGATCGAACTGACCCATCCGGACGGTGGCGGCGGTCTGCAATGCCTCGGTGAGCTCGCGGTCCAGGTCGAAGCCTGGGGGCGTGCTCATCCGTGCCCCTTCACGTATTCGGTGTAGGCCCGGTCGTCGTCGTCCGCAATGAAGAACTTGGCCCGGCTAAGCACATCCGCGACGAGATAGAGCCGGTCCCGGACCGCGGTCGGCTGGCCGCCGACCGCTTCCAGATAGTTGTGTACGTCTGCCGGGCTGGTCGTGCGGGCCGCGACATACACCTTCCGGTAGAGTTCGTCGGCGTCTCGCCGCCACGGATTGAGCAGCACCCACTCGAAGCCAAGTGTGGCCTCCAGCGGCCCGAGAGTGGTCAACTCGGGGAACGCATAGCCGGGAATGCCCGCCAGCCGGTCGCGGAAGGCCCGGATCTCGCCTCCCACGCCCTGGACCATCGACGCGGTAACAAGCACCGGAGCAGGCCGCTCGGCTGTGCCCAGACCGTTCTTGCCGACCATCTCGAGCAACGGGCCCAGTGCGCCCACCCAGGCATGTACCTCATCCCCCAATAGCACGACCCGGGTGTGTGGCCCGAAAGGGCTGCCCTGGGCGCCGACGTTCTCGGCCAGGCGGGTGAGATCCCGGCCCAACCGGTGGCGCACCGACTCTGGGTCAAGCACGCCGCCAGATCTGGCGAAGGCACGGAGCGTCTCCACGGTCCGGATGTGCGCCTCACCGACATCGAGCCGGGCGAGGTTCTCGGCGCTCACACGGTCCGCCTGCGCGAACTCCGGGTCCGCGCGCAGCGAGGTGAGGGGAATCGGTGGAATGCGGAGCAGCTCGGTCACCTTGGTGGCGCGGTCCAGCACATTCACTAGGACGCCACGCAGGTCCTTCGGCGCCCGGCCGACCCCGTACGGTCCGAGCAGGAGGGGTGTGTGCCCAGCCCGCAGCAGCCTGAAACCGATCTCGCGGAGCAGCCGGGTACCGCCCAGGTCATCGAGTGGTCCTTCCCGAACGGCGCCGACGAACCCGAGCCGCCTGGCTGGGTTGTCAGTGAAGAAGTCGTCGAGCAGGTCGAGGATTTCCCGTCGGCCGATGAAGACCGGCTGCTGGCGGAGCTGGAGACCGTCCGCGATCTCGATCAGCGCGCGAGTCGGCGCCGGGTCGATCGGCCGGAAAGCGGGAGACAAGGACGACGCGAGGAACAGCGCGGGCATCGCCCAGTCGAGCTGTTCGCTGGGCCGCTCGGTGCGGAGCAGCGCCGCCCGCCTGCCCATGGCGGTCGCTGCGACGACCGGCGTCCCTTTATACAGGGACTCAACCAAGCGCCTGGTGTACAGTCGGCACGCCTGCTCGCTGACCTCTCCCGCCATGGCCGACACGATCGGTATCCCCTGAGCGATCAGCTTCGCGGCCATCGGCGCGCCACCGGCCGGGCCGTCGGCGATACCGGTAAGGCACGCACTCAGCACAACCACGACCGGTCGGCCGCCAGTTGTCAATGCGGTTGCCACCGCTCCCGCGTCGGCCGCCCCACCGTCCTGTTTGTGCTCTCCCAGGCGGAGGATCCCGTCGATGTCCCCGTGAGCGACTAGGTGTACAACGTCCGGCCGGAAGCGTCCGCACTCCTCGGCGAGTTCGGTGACGGTGACCTCAGAGGCGACCCGGGCAGTGCAGATCCCCTCGGCCTCGAAGGCCCGGAGAAGCCCCATGAACATCGCGCCCGGTCGGATCACCTCATCGGTCAGTGGTGAGCCCACCGCGAACAGCACCCTTGGGACCTGCGTGATCGTGGCTGGCGATTCGCTGATCACCGGCACCAGCCGGGTGACCGCGACGAGCAGGTCCGGGTGACCGGCTAGGGGGCCGCTGCCGTCATGCATCGCCTCCCATACCAGTCGGTGCAGGTCACTCGCATCGACCGGCCATTCCAGCGCCAGCTCCACCCCACGCGCGGCGATCACGGCTGGGAGCACGCGGATCATGGCCCAGGCTGGTGCGAGCAAGCACTCGAACAGCCACCGTCCGTAGGCGGTCACGTCACCCGGCTGCGTGTTCCTGGCGGCGAGGCGTTCCAAGAGCGCAGCGACGGCATCCGCCTTGCCGGTACACAGGGCGAAATGCGGAGCCCCCGCAGCGGGCCGCCGGCCGGGCGGTACCACAGGTACGCGCAGATCGACCCCGCCGACCGCGACCTCTGCAGTCTCAAGTTCGAATGGCTGGAACACCGCTTCCCCGGACGGCCAATCGGTAACCTCCACGGTCCACCGCGCTACGTTCCGTTCCGTAAGCCGGACGACCAGACGTGGCAGGTTCATGATCCCTCTCCCCGCCCTGGCGGCTGCAGCAGCCGCGCCGCGAGACGGTCCGCCAGCGCCGCGACGTCGGGCGCGGGCGGGGAGGCCGCGAGTACGCCGGGCTCACCACATGAGGGCAGTACCCGCAACAGGTTGCCGCGCAGGTGCTCCAGATCCTCAGCACCGTCGGCCGCCGCACTCCCAGGCCCGGCCTCTCGCACTACCGCGATCCCGGCAGCGACGGCCAGCCGCGCGGCCGGTCGTAGCCGCACTGGCGAAAGCAACGGTGAACTGGTACGGAGCTGACGGGCCCAGGCCCGCACCTGGCCCCTAGGACCGAACCAGTCCGGCCGCAGCCCGCTGAGCGCCCGCAGCGTAGAACCACCGATCGGGAGGCCTAGGAGCGCTGCCGCCACCATCGGCACCACAGCGAGGTGCCGCTCGACTGCGCGGCGGGCTCCGGGCGATACGGCGGACGTTTCCAGAGTTCGCAACCAGGCGAGCACGTCGGCCGCCAACGGCGGTGCGCCGGGCCGATCCACCCCGGCACACCGGGACAGCTCGCCGAGCAGCGCCAACCGTATCACCGGCGGCGGGTAGCGGTCCCCAGGCTCGGGTCGGGTCACCAGATTGGCCGGCCGCGCGTACTGGAGCTCATCCACTGCCCAGGCCGCGGTCGAGCCGACCATCAGGACCGAGTACGCGTCCGCGAACACCTCCAGCGACCAGCCAGACCAGGTGTCGCCCAGTTCACCGGTCGCCGCGGCCAGCGCCGAGCTGGTCGCGGATTCGAGCGTGGGCAGCAGGTCCTTCTGCACATGGTGACCGGTCTCGTGGGCGGCCAGCACCAGCCACCACGGCTCCCGCTCAGCGATCTCCGGAAGCGCGATGGTGGGGATAGGTAGCTCGCGCACGTGCTCGGCGATGACCGCATCCGCTGGAGCTCGCAGGTCCGGCGGCGGAGAGACACGTGGCGTGGCGAAGGCGTCAAACCGCGCATCGAAGTATGGCAACGGCCCTGTCGGGGGTGTTCGGCGTGCCGCAGCGAACGGCTCGGACCAGCAGCTTCGGACCACTTCGTCGGCGGCGCGGAGGGCCGCCGACCACCGGTCATCCAGGCGCTGGTCGTACTTCCGGGCGTACCACTGGAAGGTGCCCTGGACGTGCAGCAGGCTGCGGTCGAGGTCGCGGCACTCCTCGTAAACGACGGCCGCGGACGAGTTCGCGGCCGCCCGCCGCAGCCCGGCATCCACCGCGTCCAGCATCCGCGTGAGGACCACATCCAACACGTCGAAGTGGTGGTGGAACCGGGAGAATCGGTCATCCGCCCGCCGTGTCCCCAACCACGAGCTGAGTTGCTTGCGAAGGATCTCCACCCCCGCCGCGGTCCGTGCCACTCGCTGTGTGACGCGGCCCGGATCCGGACCCTCGTCCATATGCGCAGATTAGCTTCAAGTTTCACTTTTTGGGACGGCGAGCATCGGGGGAGATACGTACAGACAGAATCCGGCCCGCAGTCCCCGGCCCCCTGTCGGCGCAGCGCTGAGCAGCGAGCGGATCCAGGCCGCGCTCGGCGCACCAGCCAAGGTAGATCCGCAGGTCGGACTAGCAGTGGAGGCGGGAGGCGCCCGTGCAACTGGTCGCCACATCGAAGCAGTCATCCTCGAACGGCAGGGCGAACACCCCCCACAGTGTGCTACAGAGGTCACCATCTGTGAAACCGTCGGCTCCGTCGTGCCCGCTGGGTGCCCGTTCAGGCGGTCAGCCAAGACCGCTTCGCCACCATGGCTTCCGCTCGCCGGCTCTATTTCCATCTCATCCCATCCATCCATCCCGCCAACGTGGACTGTAGAGTCTCGCCGTGGCAAACGACGACTGGCGAGTGACGGTAACGTTTCACGATCAAGGCGATGCCGGGCGAACGGTTCAATCGCTGCGTGAGCAGCAGGTGGAGGACGACGTGCAGCGCCTGCTCGGCCACCGCGTCGCGGTAAGCGCTGACGGCCCCAGTGTCTTTCTCTACGCGGGCAGTGAAAACGCCGCCAAGGAGGCAGACCGGGTCGTGCGCGAGGTTCTGGCACAGCGCGGCCTCAGTGCGGACTACATCCTTGAGCGGTGGCATCACCTCGAAGAGCGCTGGGAGGATGCCAACGTCGCCATGCCGCAGAGCGCTGAGCAACGTCAGGAAGAGCACCAGCGTCTCGTCGATGACGAGACGAGGGACTCCTTGACGACCGGGCTTGCCCAGTGGGAGGTGCGCGTTGAGCTGCCATCGCATCATGACGCGGTCGAGTTGGCCGACCGGCTTCGCCGAGAAGGCCGGTCAGTGACCCGCCGATGGAAGTTCCTGGTCGTCGGCGCCAACAACGAGGACGAGGCAAGCGACCTCGCCCGGGCGGTCAAGCAGGAGGTTCCGGCAGGTTCGTCCGTGCACGCCGAGGTAGCGGGCGCCGTATTGCCGTTCATCCCCTTCTGAACGGCCTCCCTTCTGGCCGTTGATCCCCGGGTTGCGGCGGCAGGGCCTGGGCGACGAGCTGACCAGGGTGCGCCTTGATTGGGTACGGCGGCACGCCATGGGGAACCTGGGTGATCGTCAATGTCCGTAACCAGGCGCCGGTCGATCTGCACGCCGGGCACGTCTTGCCGAGATGGCGCGCGGGCCCCGCTTCCCCGGCGTGACGTTCCAGGGGGCGCCGGACTGCTGTGCCGTGCGCGAGGTGGCCGTCCCCGGCCAGGAGAGGCACGTGCAGGGCCCGAGTCACCTTGACTGCGGCGGCTACCGTGCGCAGCCGTTCAGGATCTATAACTACGCCACCATTGCGGGTGCGCAAGCGGGCCCGCGGGGACCCGGGCGGCGCGGCGAGTGGCTGCGGCGTGCCGTTCGCCAGCCCTGATGGTTATCTAGTCATGATTGACATCGGGAAGGGAGCGACGCCATGACCAGTCCGGCACACTCGGAGGCGGTGCTCATCACCGGCTGCTCGTCGGGGATCGGCCACGCGACCGCGATCAGCCTGCGCGATGCCGGGCTTACGGTGTACGCGACTGCCAGGCGTCCCGGCGATCTCGCCGACCTCGCTGGGCGCGACATCCACACACTTGCCCTCGACGTGACTGATGAGACGTCCATGAGGCAGGCGGTCTCGGTGGTCGAAGCTGACGCAGGCGCCATCGGCGTTCTGATCAACAACGCTGGATACGGGCTGTACGGACCCGTCGAGCAGCAACCGATGACAGAAATACGGCGCCAGTTCGAGACCAACTTCTTCGGCCTGGTCCGGCTGACCCAGCTCGTACTGCCAGGCATGCGCCGGCGTCGTCGCGGCCGCATCCTCAACGTCTCCTCGATGGGCGGCCGGGCCACCCTGCCGGGCGGGGCGTTCTACCACGCCTCCAAGTACGCCGTGGAGGCGCTCAGCGACGCGCTGCGGATGGAGGTTGCACAGTTCGGCATCGACGTTGTGCTGATCGAGCCTGGGCCGGTGCGGACGCCGTGGAACGACGTCGCCGCCGCGTCCCTGACCACTGCCGTGCCAGGCGCCGTCGAAGCTGGCCCTGGCGACGCCGGCCGTCGTCCCGCCGATGCCGGCGCGGTCAATGATGGGAGCGCCGATGGCCGCGACCCGTACGCGGCCTACAAGGCCGCGGTCGGAGCCTCCTTCGCCACCGCCCAGACTGGCTTCCTTGCGCGCCTGGGCTCCACCGCCGATGACATCGCGAAGGTCATCACCCAGGCGGTCACCACCCGGCGGCCGCGCACCCGGTACCTCATCAACCCCGTGGCCAAGAGCGTGGTCGCAATGAACCGGCTGCTGCCTGGCCGCGCCTACGACGCAGTCGTGCGCCGCCAATACGGGCTGCCCCACTGACTCCTGACGACTCTGCTTAGCGTGGCACTTGCGTCCTGCCTGGGCCCTGGTCGTCCGTGGCGCGCGCGCCGTCATCCCTGCTCTCGGCGGCCAGGTTGGCACCGACCCCCGAACCGCCAGTACGGTGCGCTCAGCCTGCATCATCTGCCGCTGCGTGCCGGGCTCGCCCAGCTGGCGGGACTGGTGCGGGGGCGGAGGTGTCCTTGTCATCGCCGGCCTGTACCGTCCCGCGACGGCTGCCGATTGGGTGACGGAGATGCTCACCCCGCCGGCGAATGGGTTCGTCGGCGCCTGGCTCGTGCTGCGCGGGCGCGCAGGAAAGCCGGACGAGGACATGCCCGTCAGGCCCGCCGGCACAACGCTCAGCGATATCCGGGCGGTTACGGCGGAGGTACTTCCCGGATTCAAGCTGCGCCGTCGGCTGTTCTGGCGCTACTCCCTGGTCTGGCGCAGGCCGCCCGGATGCTGACCTCGCCCGCGGCCCAATCAGCAGCACGGCCGACGGCAGGCCAGGCCGCGCCATTGACGGCACAAATCGGCCGTTCGCCTGACACGCCGGCGAACCCGGCCGGCCGCGGGCGGTGGCCGTAACGTTGCCCTTGTGGCAGCAAGCAACGATCCGATCTCGGGCGATCCCGCGGCCAGCCTCCCGGCGATCCCGGCCTCGTCCGGAGCGTTGATCTTCGACCAGGCTGGCAGGCTGCTCATCCTAAAGCCGACCTATAAGTCCGGCTGGACCATCCCCGGCGGGGTGATGGAAGCGGATGGCGAAACGCCGTGGGACGCGTGCAGACGCGAGGTGCACGAGGAGTGCCGCCTCGAAGTGCGCACAGGCCGGCTCGCCTGCGTCGACTTCCACCCGCAACGCCCGGGAAGGCCGGGCGGGATGCGGTTCCTCTTTGACTGCGGCGCCTTCGACGATGCCAGCTTCGCCGCGGTGGTCCTGCAGCCCGACGAGATCTCCGAGCACAGGCTTGCCGCGTTGCCCACGGCACTGGCATTGCTCCGCCCGCCGATCCGGCGGCGGGTGGGTGCCGCGTGTGCCGCTGAAATGCCTGTCTACCTTGAGGATGGCCGCCCGGTACCGGGTGTTGGCCCCTGATCCTGACCCGTGAATCGGCGGATTCTCATCCAGCAGTGAGCGGGCCGCTACAGTCTGCCGGGGGGATCCCTGGGGGTCGTCCCCCGGGGCAATAGAGTCTTAACGGCTGCCGCGCGGGGATCGCCCGGGAAACGGTTCCGGTCACCCGCAGGCGCCGTGGCGTTCACCCGTAGGGGGTGACGACTGCGCCATTGTCCGCATCCAAGATCGACGTAAGAGCGTGCGGCATAACCGTGCGCCCCGCGACTACGGGCATGACCGCGCAAGAAGGTGGAGCGAAATGCAACCCTCAGAGCCTGGCGCGCAGCAGTCGCCGGCCGGAATGGCAGCGGCCTCATGGCAGGTGACGCTGTTCCTCGGCGTGGTGACGTTGATACTCGGGCTGATCGTCAGCTTCCATCCGAGCGGCTCACTCAACGTGATCGCCGTCCTGCTCGGCATCCTCATGATCATTTCGGGCATCTTCCATCTGATCCGGGTGTTCGACAACAGCGAGCCGCACCGGGTCTGGCTGGGCATCGCCGGTCTGCTCTTCATCGTGATCGGCGTCGTCCTGATCCGTCACCTGAATCTCACGCTGGGGATTATCGGCCTGATCATCGGCATCACCTGGATCGTCCAGGGGCTGGTCTCGCTCGTCGCGGGCCTGTCTGGCGGCTCCCGGCAGGGCAACGGCTGGTGGATCTTCTTCGGGATCGTCAGCCTGATCGCGGGTATCGTGGTTGCTTCCGCCCCGGTCTCCTCCGTTACGGTCCTCGCCGTGCTGATCGGAATCTGGTTCATCGTCATGGGCGTTTTCGAAATCATCGGCGCCTTCATGCTGCGGCACGTGGCCAAAACCGTGGGTGACAATCTCGTCCATGCATGACGCGCGCCAGCGGCGTTCGTGCGGCACACGATGGCCCACCGTGTGTCATATCCGGCACGCAATGGGCCATTGTGCGTCATGGCATCAAGGCAGGAACCACGCCAGGCCGGCCACTGTCGGCGCCGCAACGGGCAGGTGGCACGCGGCCGGGCGCTGCGCATCGCGTCGGAAACACGCAGCGAAGATCCACCGGGATAGGCCCGGGATGGCCCGGGATAGGCCGGGATAGGCCCGGGATAGGCCCGGGATAGGCGCCGGTGGGCCAGGCCCCTCGGCGGCGCGGGTCAGCTCTGCCCGCTGCCTGGCCACCAGATCGTGACAAGCTCGCGGCCGGAGGAGCCGAGGTCGAGCGGCTGATCGGGGTCGGTGCCGGATTCTCGCAGGGCCTCCGCGAGTTCGCCGGCCCGCCCAGGCGGGAGGCACAACCTACGGCGGGTGACCTCGACCATGTCGGCGAAGCTCGCGTATTCGGCAGTGGCTGGCCGGGTCCAGGCCTCGGCAGCGACGTCGAGGCCGAGGGCGGCCAGGATGGCGAGCGCGTCGTCAGCGGTGGGGCCTTCGGGGCGGCGATGGCCGTGGAAGCGTTCCCATAGCGGGTTGAGCGAGACCAGGGGATGGCGTGCTGTCATCTCGACCACTACCCGGCGGCGCGCCCGCCGTGTCAGTGCCGCGACGAACGGCTCGAGGTCTGCGACGTTGTAGAGAACGTGGTGGCAGGTGACCACGTCCGCGGTGCCCACCTGGCCCGCCGCCTCCGGCCAGGTCGCCGTCACGGTGCGGGCGCGGGTACCCATCCTGGCGGCGGTTGCGGCCAGGATACCCAGCACCTCGTCGTCGCAGTCCACGGCGGTGATACCGGTGGCAAGCCGCGCAAGCGGCAGGCATGCCGCGCCCGCGCCCGCGCCGACGTCGACAACCTCACCTGATGGTTGCAGCGCCTCACGCGCACGTTCAAACGAGCACCCGAACGGCTGCCGCAGTTGACGCTCGGCACGCCGTGCGAACATCTGTCTGGGCAGTACCCAGGGCGTCTCGCTCACCTGCGACCTGATGTCGCCGGGGATCGCCCAGGCGGCTAGGTCCCTGCGCCACCTGCCGAGCAGAACCTCAGGCGGATGACGTGTCACCGTGGGATCCATGCACTGTGTGGCCGCCGCACGCGGCGGGCGCGGCGTCCTCCATAGGAGCGCCGCCCATCATTTTCAGCATCGGCAGGCCACCGGTGCGGACGAACCGAATGGCCATGATTGCTGCTGCCGTGAGGAACGCGATGTTGAGCCAGGTTGTGTAGTTCCATGAGACACCGGCCTCGGCGATCCGCGCCGAGCTGCGGGCAGGAATCAGGCCAAGCCCGCCGAACACGAATTCGATCACGTAGCCGGCCGCCACCATGGAGACGTAGAACGTCCAGAGGAGGAAGACCGCGACCCGGGTCCCATAGTACTTACGGTAGATGGCGAGGATCGGCAGAATGATCAAGTCGGCGAAGATGAACGAGACCACGCCACCGAAGCTGATGCCGCCTTTCCAGAGCACGGCGGCCAGCGGAACGTTCCCGATCGAGCAGACGAAGCTGAGCATGCCCACAACCGGCCCGATCAGCGGTCCCCAGATCTTGGCCACGGTCTCATGCCCGGTGAGAAAGAACCGCTGCCAGAAGGTTGCGGGTACCCAGGCGGCGACGGCTCCTGCGATGAGCAGCCCGCCGGCCACGTCACGCCAGATCGCGGCGATCTCCATCACGAAGATGTGTGAGACGGCGGTGAAGCCGCGGGCCGAGGCGAGCCGCCGCCAGAAGGAGCCCGATCCGCTCACCGACATGTCCATCCCGGCGTGGCCCTCCATCGATCCAGCTACGCCGTGTTCCGCCTGCTCGCGTGCCCGCCGCAGCAGCCGGTCGCGCAGGAACAGCCGGAACAGCACGGCGAGCAATACGATCATGATAGGGCCGCCGGTGAACTCTGCCACGGTGAACTGCCAGCCCATAAGCAGGGCGAGGATCACGCCCAGTTCGACGACCAGGTTGGTGGAGGCGATCTCGAACGCCATCGCGGCGGTGAAGTTCGCACCCTTGCGGAACAAGGAGCGGGCGAGCGCGACCGCGGCGTAAGAGCAGGATGAAGACGCGGCGCCTAGCCCGGTCGCGGTAGCCAGCGACGTGGCGGAATCGTCGCCTAGCAGACGCGCTACCGTCGGCCGCCGCACGACGGCCTGCACGACCGCGGACAAGCCGAAGCCGAGGATAAGCGCCCAGGTGATCTCCCAGGTCATCGAGCCCGCGATCGCGAGCGCGTGACCGATCCCTTCGAGCAGCCGCATCTCACTCCCTCAGCCGGCTGGGACTGTACCTGACGGTATACCCGGATGGGGTATACGGCCAAATGCGGCCGGCCTGGTGCGCTCCGCATTGGCCCGGCGGGCGGAAATCACGCATGGCAGATTGGCCCCCAGCCCCGGCCCGCCAGGCAGTCCATCGCCGGGCCGGCGATGGCCGGACGTGTCAGGCCGGACTACGACTTCAGGTTGGGCATCCCCGACGCGCGGCTATTCCCGCTGGAGACCTGGCGCAGGCTCGTGGCGCGCGAAATGCGCCGCGCCGCGATCCACGCCGGCGGCTACGGCGAGCCAGCCGGGCACCCGGCCGCAGGGCACACGCCGCTACCTGGGCCGGCGTCAGCAGATCGCGGCGGCGGTACAGCATGACTTCGCGGACTGGCTCCTGATGGTGCCTTCCGCGGCCGGTCTGCGTGTCACCGCCACCCTGAGTGGTCATGCTGCCGCCGACATGGATCAGGTGGTGCGGCTCGCGCGCGACCACGGCATCGAGGTGCAGACCCTTGCCAGCTACTACGGTGAGCTTGCCGCCCGGCCTGACCTTGGCATCGGTCATGGCGCCATCAGCGAGGACAGGATCGCACCTGGCCTGGGGCGGCTGACGGACTGCTTCCCGGCGGCTTGAGCCCTGCCGAAGGTGACGTGACCGTCGGCGGGGCCGGGCCGTCGGCGGGCACCGTTACAGGCGCTCGCCCACAAGCACGGCGACGTCGACAAGCCGGCTGCTGTATCCCCACTCGTTGTCATACCAGCCAAAGATCTTGACCAGTTCGCCGTCGGCCTGTGTCAGGGGGGAGTCGAAGACGCACGACGAAGAATCACCCACAATGTCGCGCGAGACGAGGGGGCCGGTGCTGTACTTGAGCACTCCGCGCAGGCTGCTCGTGCTCGCCGCCTCAGCGAAGGCCTCGTTGACCTCTTCGACCGTTACGGGCCGGGAAAGCACCGCTGCGAGGTCGGTCAGCGATCCGTCCTCGACGGGCACCCGGACGGCGATCCCGTCGAGGCGGCCGGCCAGTTCGGGCACCACCACGCCCGCGGTGCGCGCGGCGCCGGTGCTCGACGGCACGATGTTGCACGCCGCGGAACGCGCCCGGCGCGGGTCCTTGTGCGGTCCATCGAGCAGCATCTGGTCGCCCGTGTACGCGTGAATCGTCGTCATGAAGCCCTTGACGAGACCGAACGAGTCGTGCAGCACCTTGGCCATCGGTACGACGCAGTTCGTCGTGCAGGACGCGTTGGAGATGACGTCGTGCTGCTGCGGGTCGTAGGCGCCGTCGTTCACTCCCATCACCACGGTGAGGTCGGCACCCTTTCCCGGCGCGGAGATGATCACCTTGCGCGCGCCAGTCTTGAGGTGGGCCGCCGCGTCCTCACGGGCACTGAAGCGGCCGGTGGATTCGATCACGATGTCGGCGCCGTACTTGCCCCAGTCGAGTTTGGCCAGTTCGCGCTGTGACGTCGCCGCGATCGGCTTGCCGTCAACAACAATCGCGTCGTGCGATGCCTTGACGTCCCGGCCCAGCCGGCCGAAGGTCGAGTCGAACGCGAGCAAGTGCGCGAGGGTACTCGCGTCAGTCACATCGTTTACCGCCACAACTTCGATGTCATCGCGGTCCAGGGTGCCTCGGGTGAACATACGGCCAACGCGGCCGAAGCCGTTGATTCCGACCCGAATAGTCATAACTTTCCTTCCACGCTGTTGTCAGGTCCTGGTCCCGGCCGGCGGGCGGGCGGCGCCGCTTCGCAAGGGCCCTGCTCGCCGTTGGCTCCTATCCAGCCTGCGCCGCAGGCGGTCACCGGGGCGAGAGCCATGGGTAACGGGTGCGAGGGCCCTTGGTCCTATTACGCTTGGCCAGCACTCACTGGCCACAGCTGGCCACAGGCAGCCCGGATGGTGACCGTGCAGGCAACATCACTTCGGGGGCGCGATCCTCCGGCCGGTGACGCCCGCGATGCTGATCCGCACGAGGTGGCCGTCGCCGTCGGGCGCCCAGCGCTTGGGCACAAGCGTCGACAGGCGTTCCAGCTGGCCCGGTTCCTCGATTTCCGAACATTCCCCGACGATAGTGACCGACCATCCGCTTCCCGCCGCTGGCTCATATTCGTCGGCCTCGAACGCTACGACGGCCCGCTCCACCGCTCTCGCGAGCCTTGATCCATGCTCGGTGCGGACCACGACCGCCTCGTCGTCCACTACAAAATCGACCGGCTGTACCGCAGGCAGGGCCTGGTCGGAGTAGACGATCCGGCCGACTTCCGCACTCGCGAGCAAGCGCAGGCACTCGTGCCACGAGATCGTATCCGGCCCCGGAGGATGGTAGTGCACGGCGGTAGCTTGCTGCGGCAGCCAGTTATACCGGTAGGGCTGAACGTCCCGTCGCGAGCCGCGGAGCGTGCCACCGTGCCGTCGGTCCGCAGTGTCGTTCCGGCCGGTAGGAGCCGGACTACGTGCCACTGCGAGGGCCCCCGCCGGCGGCCGATCAGTCACGCACGTGCCCGCGCAGTACGACCACCGGGCAGCTCGCGTGATGGACGCAGTACAAGCTCACCGACCCGAGCAATGCTCCAGTGAAGCCGCCATGCCCACGGCTGCCAACGACGAGCAGATCGGCGTCTTTCGCCGCGTCGAGTAGCACCTGCGCAGGATTGCCCTGTATGACCAGCTGACGCACGGGGACGTCGCTGCTGGGATCGACTGTCTCGCTGATCGCGTCGGTCAGCGTCTTTTCCGCGAGCTCGCCGAAGTCGGCGCCATCCTCTTCCATTGGGACCGGCGCCCATCCGTAGGTCCCGAAGTTCACGGGGTACTGCCACGCGATCACGGCGTCCACGGTCGCGCCGGTGAGCTCAGCCTGCCGGACGGCCCAGCGTAGCGCCGTCCTTGAGGACGGCGATCCATCTACGCCGACCACAATGCGCGGAGTCAGACCATCTTTCTGCCCGGTCATCGTCTCGCTCCTTGGTCTCTGCGTTTTGGTCTCTGCCTGTTGGTCTCTGCGTTCGCTGCGTTCTGTGTCTAGGTGCGTTAGGAACCTGCCACCTTGATCATCACACGCGGCGGCCTGCCGGCTTAGAGGCGTTCCGCCCCGCCTGCTGGGACCTTCGCCTCAGTGGGTGGCGCGTCCTGCTCATATCGCGGGCGTACCGTGCCCGGTTATGGTTGACCTGCCGCGCAGCGTAAAGCTGGGGTCCGGTGAACACCGGTGACAGGAGGACGGGTGCAGTATCGTGTCTCAAGGGTCGTCGCTGGGCCTTTCCTGCACGTGCTGTGGCGGCCGTCGATCACCGGTACGGCGAACGTGCCTAAACGTGGCGGCGCCATCCTCGCGTCGAACCACCTGTCGATCGTCGACTCGTTCTTCCTGCCCCTCATGCTGGACAGGCCCGTGACCTTTGCGGCGAAGTCCGAGTACTTCACCGGCACCCGCCTCATAGACCGGGCGACCGCCATCTACCTCCGGCGGACCAAGCAGCTAGCGGTTGACCGCGAAAGTACGCGGGCCGCCCGCGGCATGCTGGAGGCGGCCCTGGAGCTGCTGCGAAAGGGCGAGCTTTTCGGCATCTACCCGGAGGGAACCCGCTCGCCGGACGGGCGGCTTTACCGCGGCAGAACAGGAGTCGGCTGGCTCGCCCTCGCCTCGGGACTGCCTGTCGTTCCGATTGCGATGATTGGCACAGACCATGTACTCCCGCCTGGCCGGACAGTCCCGCGCCTTGGCCCCATCGAGGTGCGCATCGGCAAGCCCCTGACATTCGAACAGCACGCTGACACTGGGGCACCGGCCAGAGCCCGCCGGGCGATCACCGATGACGTGATGCGCGCGATCAGGGAACTATCCGGCCAGGAGTACGCGCCCGTCTACGCGTCCACCAGGAAGGAGCAGCCGGCCGACGTGGGCAAGGCCGGGCGGCGCGGCGCGGAGTCCTGATCGTCAGAGATGACGGTCGTCCTCGTCGTCATCCGGATAGCGCCCGCGATCGAGCGGCGGTATGACGGAAAACGCGAGGGTATCCGCACCAAGCTCGACCTCGTCCTGGCCGGGGGGAACGTGGTTCTGCGGTGGCGGCTTGCCTTCGCCGGACTGCGGATGGCCGCTGGATACGGCGCGGAACTCCTCCGTCTTGGCACCTGGATTCCAGACGTAGATCGGGCCGGCCGGTTGCTCGTGTGCTGCCGTATCCCCGGTATCACCCCGCCGCCCGGGTGGTTCAGGAACCGGCGGCCCCGTTGCAGGCGGCCCCGTTGCAGGCGGCACCGTAGCAGGCGGCCCCGTTGCGGGCGGCACCGTAGCAGGCGGCGCCGCCACATTCGGCGCCCCGCCCGCGGCGCCGAAGCCAGCGTCGGCGCCGCTCAGTTCGGGCGGCACCCCGTAGTGCATCCCGTCGCCGCGCAGCGCAGGAGGCACCCTGAAAGCCCCGCCGCCAGGCCGGGTGGCAGGGTGGCCGGGTGGGTGGGCGGATGCGCCGTTCTCTGGACCGGCGGCGGGATCGCGAGCCAGTGGCAGTTCCGATTCTGATGCCAGCTGCCAAGGTGCCTCGCCGCGGCCGTTCAGGCCTTGGACCGGGTGGGGGAGTCCTCCGGTGATGCCGTTGCCATTGGTGGCGAGGCCGGGCGGCCCCCATGGCGGTTCGCTCTCCGGTTTGGGCGCGGGCTCCCAGGGTGGCCCGTCCCCTTGCTTGCCTCGCCTGGCCCTATCGAGCTTGGGAACCGGTGCCAGCTGCGGGCGCTGCTGCGCTGCTGCCGCCATGCCTGGCAGCGGGTCGCCTGATGTGTCCTGGCTGGGTTCGGTGATCCGGGCGGCCAGGGGCCGCGCTTGCTGCGGCGCGGCTCGTGGATTCGGGTCAGAGGGCTCGCTTGGCGCGTGCCTGCGGCGCCTCACCCAGACGACGAGCGCGAGCAGCACGAGCAGAAGCAGGCCGCTGCCAACGATGATCCCATCACGCAGCAGCGCGGTGCGACGGTGTGCGGCGCTACCTTGCTGAGCGCCCGGCGGCGCGGTGCCAGACGCTGCGCTGGCGGGCCGGCTGGCAGACTCGATCTTGGCGGCGCTCAGTGATTGCTGCGCGTCGGCCGTGCCGTAGCCGGAACCGTTATTACGGCCCGCCGTATGCCCGAAGCGAGCCCCATCGATCAGGGCCTGGCTCACCTGGCGCGGTGTCAGGTCCGGATAGCGCGCCCGGATCAGTGCGGCCATACCTGCCACTTCGGCACTTGCCACGCCGGTACTGCTCACAGTTGTATAGCCGGTCGGGTAACTTGCCGTGATTACGCCTTCACCAGGAGCGGTCAGGGTCACATAGGAGCGCCGGCTCGAGAACCCTGCCTTGGCGAATCCCTTGTCGAATGCGCCGACCGCGATGACGCCCGGATATGCCGCTGGGTAGTTGACCTGGCCTGGCCCGGGGCCGTCGTCTCCCGCGGGTGCGACGAGAACTACGCCCCTGGCGAGCGCGTACGCGATGGCCCGCCGCTCCGCCGCGCTGCCGCCCGCGGCAGCCGCAGCGGGCTGGATGCCGTCTGTGCCGGCCGCGCCCGGGTCCAGCGGCAGATCGATCACCCGCGCGCCATGGCGCACCGCATACCTGATGCCCGCGGCGATCGCGGCGGGCAGCCTGGACGCGGCGGCGGCGTCCGCGCGCAGCGGGTCGTCGCGCTCGAGGTTCACCCGGAGCGAGAGGATCTTCGCCTTGGGCGCGATACCGATGATCCCATCCGCGTGTCCTGGGCCGTGCCCGTGGCCGGCTATGAGCACCGCCATGGCCGTGCCATGTACGCCCCAGTACGCGTCACCTTGCTGCCGCCCCGAACGGGTGTAGTCAGGGCCGGTGATGACCGACCGGGACAGGTCGGGCTGGGACGCGACAACGCCGGTGTCGAGCAGCGCGACTGTCACACCAGCCCCGCGGCTGACCTGCCACGCCTGGGTGGCATGAATCTCGCCAAGCCACCACTCATGGTCCCGCACCTGGTCAGCAAGGCCCGGACCCGCCGTGAGCCCGACCGTAACAGCGGTAGCGGCCACTGTGGCGGCGAGCGCCGACAGCGGGCGGCGCCTGAACATCAGTGACACGACAGCCATGCCTTCCGTTACGCGGGCCACTCGGAATTCTGCCAAGCCCGGGCCCTGGAGTCCCGCGCTGCGAATTCTGCCGCCGTTGCGGAGTGGTGATTACCGCATAACCATTCCGGGCGGCTCAGGCGTCGGCAACGCTGCCGCCCCCTAGGTAGGACGCCCAGGTAGGACGTCCCGTTGCGCCCCTTTGCCCGCGGGCTTATCTCGCGGCCCTTTCCCGCGGCCGTTCTCACGGGGCTTCCTCGCGGCTTCCTGCTCGCGCCTGCCCCGCTCACTGCCCACTCCTGCGCAGGCACGCTACGGCGCCGTCGCGAGCCGCACATGGGCGCCGGGCGGCAGGCCAAGCTGCTGCGCCGCGTCGCCTGCGTTGATCGCGAGCGACACCAGCCCGGCCGAGTCGGTGAAGGCGACGAGCTCGCCTGGCGCGACCGCCGCGAAGGTCTTGAGATAAGGCACGGTTAGCACGCGCCGGCCGCAGCGCACCACGAGGTTCTCCCCAAAGCCGGCGCCAAGCCCGCTGATCTCTGCCGCGGCGATGGAAAGCTGCACGTTGCCGAACCTGTCCACCGACATCACCTCACCTTCGACCTCGCCGTCGTGCACGCGGCTCGTCGGCGCGGGCAGGGTCACCAGGTCGCCGACGGCAGACTTGGTGCCCACCGCGGCGAGATCGGTCCCATTCACCAGGTGCGCGGCGACGGGGATGAAGATGTCGCGGCCATGGAAGGTCGAGGACACCGGATGCAGCCATAGGTCGCTGTTGCTGAGCTGCACGGCACGGTCCGCGCCGCCTGCGGCCGCGATCGCCCAGGAGAGCACGCCATTGTCCGGGCCCACAAAGATCCGGTCGCCGGCCTGGACCGCGACCCCAAGGCGGGCCGTGCCTACACCAGGATCGACGACCGCCACATGCACGGCTGGCGGCAGATAGGGCACGGTCTGCGCGAGCACAGCCGCTCCACGGCGCACATCTCCGGGCGGCACCAGATGGGTTACGTCGATAATGCGGGCTTCTGGGGCGATTCTGGCCGCCACGCCATGGCACGCGGCGACGAATCCATCCTCCAAGCCGTAATCGGTGAGGAACGTCAAGCAGTTATAAGGGGCCACGAGTGGTGAGCGTACGTCGGACGCAGCCAATCGGGGTAGGCCTGCTGACGGCATACGATGTTTCCATCCGCTGGTGCCGCGGGGTTCGCCCGCGGGGCCTGCGGGGCACCGCGAAACAGCGCAGCGAGTGGCTGGACCGTCCGTGGCTGGTCCAGCGGCCCGTGCGGCAGCTACAGCCGAGCAGGCGGTCCGGAGATGTCAGCAGAACCGCTGTCCGAGCGCGACATGCGGATCGTCGCGTTCGAGCGGCGCTGGTGGCGATACCCGGGCGCCAAGGAGCAGGCGATTCGCGAGGCTTTCCGCATCCCCGCCGCCCGGTATTACCAGCTGCTCAACGAGCTGATCGACCGGCCGGAGGCGCTCGCGTTCGACCCGATCCTGGTCAAGCGGCTCCGCCGCCAGCGTACCGAGCGGCGTCGGCTGCGTTCCGCGCGCCGCCAGCCCTGAGCTGCGACAATCGGTGCAATCCAGCCGTCCGACTTGAGGGGAAGCCATGCAGAGCGAGCCGGCCGGTGGCGGCCTTCCCGAACCCGCCACGCCAGAAGGGCAAGCCGGGCTTGCCGCGCTGCTCAGCGATCCGGGCAGCGCGCTTGTCGCACTCGACTTCGACGGCACGCTCGCGCCGATCGTGGCCGATCCGATGGCCGCCAGGGCTCACCCTGACGCACCTGAGACGCTGCGCAGGCTGAGCGGTCATGTCGGCACGCTCGCGGTGATCACCGGTCGGCCCGCGGCGCTCGCCGTGGAGCTTGGCGGCCTCAGCGCGGTGCCAGGGATCGTGGTTCTCGGCCACTATGGAGTCGAGCGCTGGGAATCGGGGGTGCTCACCGCCCCTTCACCGCCTGGCGGCCTGGAAAAGGCGCGGGCGGAGCTGCCCGCCGTGCTCGCGGACGCTGGCGCCCACGCCGGCACCTGGATCGAGGACAAAGGGCGTGCCCTCGCCGTGCACACGCGTCGCGCCGACGACCCTGACGGCGCCCTCGCGCTGGTCCGCGCCCCGCTGACCGCGCTGGCCGAGCGCACCGGGCTGGTGGAGGAACCCGGCAGGATGGTGATCGAACTCCGGCCGCCTGGCATGGACAAGGGGGCGGCGCTTACCGGCCTTGCCGCTGAACGGCTTGCGCGGACGGTCGTGTTCTGCGGGGACGATCTCGGTGACCTGGCGGCGTTCAGCGCTGTGCGCGAGCTTCGCTCGTCCGGCATCACCGGCGTGACGGTGTGCAGCGGGTCGGCGGAGGTAACGGCGCTCGCCGAGGCAGCCGACCTGGTGGTGAATGGCCCGGAGGGTGTGGTGGCACTGCTCGGCGCCATTGCGGCCGCGCTTGGCGGCTGATTCGCGCCTTCGCGGCGCAACGGTCCTGTACCTGGCAGGTCGCATACTTTACCAATCGGTAACATAGATTATCGAGTTCCCAGCCGGGCGGGGGTGGGTCCGGGGCCGTGTCAATCCAGGCCAGCGAGCTGGTCGGTGAACCACTTTCGCGGCGGAAGGGCGGTCGCGGCTTGCTTGAGGCGAGCACACCGCGCGAGCCGTTCGGAAGAAGACATGGTGAGGGCCTGGTGCAGCGCGCCCGCGGTTCCTGAGACGTCAAACGGATTCACCAGGAGGGCGTCCGCACCGAGCTCAGCGGCGGCACCGGCCTCACGGGACAGCACCAGGGCGCAACCGCGTTCCGCGAGCACCGGACCCTCCTTGGCCACCAGGTTCATGCCGTCCCTGATCGGGTTGACGAGCAGCACGTCGGCAAGCCGGTACGCCGCGAGCGACCGCGGATAGTCGTCGTTGACGTCGAGGATCAACGGATCCCAGTCGTCCCTGCCGTACGCGTCCGTGATCTCGCTGGCGATCCGCAGTACAGCGGCGGTGTACTCGCGGTACTCGGGCAGGTCGTGCCGCGACGGGTAGGCGAACGCCAGATGGACCACCCGGCCAAGCCACTCCGGGCGAGTGGCGAGGAGTTCGCGGTAGGCGGCGAGGCCGCGCACAATGTTCTTGGACAGTTCGGTGCGGTCGATCCTGACGATGAGCTTGCGGTCGCCGACCGCTTCCCGCAGTGGCTGTATCCGTGCCTCGACGTCGGTGGCGCTAGCCCGTGCACGCAACTCGGCGCTGTCCACGCCGAGTGCGTGCACTCCGACGCGGGTGACGCGGCCGCGGTAGCGCACGGTGCGGTTTGCCAGGTCCACGTCCGCATCGAGGAACTGGGCGCAGCAGTCAAGGAACGCCCGGGCCCAGCGGTCGCTGAGAAACCCGGCATGGTCCGCGCCGAGGATGCCGTCGAGCACCTCAGTGGCAACGTGGCCGGGCAGAATCCGGTAGTAGTCAGGCGGTGCCCACGGCGTGTGCGAGAAGTGCGCGATACGCAGCGCGGGCTGCGCATCTCTGAGCATCCGCGGTACCAGGGTGAGGTGGTAGTCCTGTACGAGCACCCTGGCGCTGCTGCGGCCTGCCCCGCTGACCGTGCCGTCCGCGGTCTCGTCGGTCGCCTCCCTCGCGGCCGCTGCGAGCGCGGCGGCGAATGCCGCGTTGTAGGACTTGTAGGACTCCCACTCGCGCTGCCAGGCGAGCCCGAAATGCGGCCTGTTGGGCATGTCATAGAGGAGGTGGTGGACAAACCACAGGGTGGAGTTGGCCACCCCGTTGTAGGCGCGGTGGAACGTCACCGCCGGGATATCGAGCATCTGCACCGCCGCGCCAGTTTTGTGGCCGTCCAGGTCGAGCCTGCCGCCCGGCGCGTGGCGCGCCGCCGCGCGGTCTGGGTCAGTCAGCGCGGCGCAGATCCATAGCACATCCGCATCCGAGCCCACCACCGAGGAGAGCCCCGACACCAGGCCACCGCCGCCACGCCGCGCGTTAAGGCGGCCGTCGTCGCTCAGCGCGAACGAGACCGGCCCCCGGTTGGAGGCGATGAGAATATGGTGCTTGCCCATGTCCTGCCAGGCTAGCCGAGCAATGATCGCGAATCGCGTTCATCTTGCTGGCACCGGCTGGTGCCGCCTAGCTAGGGCTCTGCGGGACATGCCCTAACAGCTGGCCGGGCGCATCGGCACCGGTCGGGCGCGGTTCGCGCGTGTTCCGTGGATCTTGGAATGCTGGCTGGCGTCGCTCCGGCGCAGCCCGTTGATTTCTCAAGATCAGGAGTCAGGCGGCAGCCTTGGTGGCATGGACGGTGTGACCAGGGACGCAGCGCGGTCCGGTCGGCGCGTCGGTTAGAGTGCTCAGTACGGCCTCATGACGCCTGCCGACGGCCGCGCCACGGCGCCGCCGCGTCACAACTTAATGCAGCTCATCCAGAGGGGTGGAGGGATTCGGCCCGGTGAAGCCCCGGCAACCACCACGGTGGTAGATGCTCGCCCGCTGATGGCGAGTCCCGTGACAGGTGCCAATTCCGGCCCACGGCCAAGGTGGCCGCAGGGAAAGATGAGGAGAAAGGGCCTCGTTACGTGAGCAGAGCCGCACCTCACAGCGATACTTCCAGTGTTCAAGCTTCGCCTCCCGCGTTCGGGCCCGCTCCGGTTCCGCGCGAAGGCCCCGCACCGCATTTCCCCCTACCGCATTCCCCCGCGCCGGGCCCGTTCGGTTTCGCGACGGCGTTGTCGTGCCGCGAGTGCGGGCACACGCGTGATCTTGGACCGTCGTACGCCTGCGAGGAGTGTTTCGGGCCGCTCGAGGTCGCGTACGACCTGCCGCCACTGAACCGGGCCGCCATCGAGTCGGGGCCGCACAACATATGGCGCTACGCGAGCCTGCTGCCTGTGCCCGCCGGCGTGGCGGTAGTGCCGAACACCGAGCCCGGGTGCACCAGGCTGGTGCGCGCGGACAACCTCGCCAAAGAGCTCGGCATGCGGCGGCTGTGGGTGAAGGACGACAGCGGCAACCCGACGCATTCCTTCAAGGACCGTGTCGTGGCGGTCGCGCTCGCCGCGGCGACAACGATGGGCTTCAAGGTGCTTGCCTGCCCGTCAACGGGAAACCTGGCCAATGCGGTCGCTGCGGCGGCAGCGCGCGCAGGGATCAGGTCCGTGGTGCTCGTGCCGGCCGACCTCGAGCAGCAAAAGATCATTACGACCGGGGTATATGGCGGCACATTCGTGACCGTCGACGGCAGCTACGACGATGTCAACAGGCTCGCCTCTGAACTCGCCGGTGAGCACGAGGATTGGGCGTTCGTCAACGTCAACGTCCGGCCTTACTACTCCGAGGGGTCCAAGACGCTCGGTTACGAGATCGCCGAGCAGCTCGGATGGCGGCTGCCAGATCAGATCGTGATCCCTGTCGCCTCCGGGTCCCAGCTCACCAAGATCGACAAGGCCTTCGCGGAGCTTTCTGCCGCCGGCCTGGTCGATGAGTCGCGGTACCGGGTGTTCGGGGCCCAGGCGACGGGATGCGCGCCGGTGGCGGCGGCATTCAAGGCGGGTCACGACGCGATCCGCCCGGTCAAGGCGGACACGATCGCCAAGTCACTCGCGATCGGTAATCCGGCGGACGGCCCGTACGTCCTCGACGTGACGCGCAGGACGGATGGCGCAGTGGAGGACGTCAGCGACGACGAGATCGTGTCAGGGATCCGCCTGCTGGCCGCCACCGAGGGGATCTTCGGTGAGACCGCGGTCGGTGTGACCATTGCCACGCTGCGGAAACTGCTGGCGGCGGGACGGCTCGATCCAGCAGCGGAGACCGTGGTCATCAACTCCGGCGACGGCCTCAAGACACTCGACGCGGTGGCGCCCGTGGTGCGGCCGACGGCGGCGATCCAGCCCTCGATCGAAGCGTTCAGAGAGGCAGGCCTGGCATGAGTATTTCCGTCCGCGTTCCCACCATCCTGCGCAGTTACACCGGCGGCGCCGCGGAGGTGAGCGCGGAGGCTGGCACTTTGCGTGAGGTGCTTGCGGCCCTGGACGCTGCCTACCCGGGCATCGCGGGCCGGATTCTGGATGACAACGGCCACATCCGCCGCTTTGTCAACGTGTACGTCGGGGACGAGGATGTGCGCTTCGCGGCCGGGCTCGACACACCAGTCCCCACAGGCACCCAGGTCTCAGTAATCCCGGCGGTCGCGGGTGGTTGAGCCCGCCGAGCGCCATCACACGTTCTGATAACGTTGTCGCAACTTGCTGAGTCATTCCTGTAATTCCGTGGGTAACGGATGCGCAACGCTTGCCGTAGGGGGTATGGTCATCTGCGGTCGCCGACCGCTTCAGCCGGCAGCGATCGACGGGCTCCGCGGTTGCCTGGGCGGAGTTCGAGGCCCGAGCGCAGTTAGGGAGTTGTTTGTAATGCCGCAGGGCACCGTCAAGTGGTTCAACGCGGACAAAGGCTACGGCTTTATCGCGGTCGACGGTGGCAGGGACGTGTTCGTGCATTTCTCGGCGATCCAGTCGGATGGCTACCGCACCCTCGAAGAGGGACAGCGGGTCGAGTTCGAGATCACGCAGAGCGACCGGGGACCGCAGGCTGAGGCTGTCCGCGCTCTCTAAACGTTCTGTCACGTTCGCCGGATGACCCGGCCTCCCACATGGGCGGCCGGGTCATCTCATTCCGGCCGGGTATGACCAGCCCGGCCGAGGCGGGCTTGCACTCTAGACCCGAGAGTGCTAAACAGGTCGTTGGCACTCTCACCTTGAGAGTGATAACACGCTACGGCGGGATCGGGGCGATGAGGCCCGGCGCGCGGCTGGGAAGGGACCGGCCGCGGACCGAGCCGTCCGTCGCGGGCGTCGACTCGATCTGCGCACGCCAGAATGAGTTCCGGAGGACTGGAGCCTATGGCAGCCAAGATGATCGCGTTCGATGAGGAGGCGCGACGCGGCCTCGAACGCGGCATGAACCAGCTCGCTGATGCCGTGAAGGTGACGCTCGGCCCCAAGGGACGCAATGTCGTCCTTGAGAAGAAGTGGGGCGCTCCGACGATCACCAACGACGGTGTGTCCATTGCCAAGGAGATCGAGCTCGAGGACCCGTGGGAGAAGATCGGGGCCGAGCTCGTCAAGGAAGTCGCGAAGAAGACGGACGATGTCGCCGGTGACGGCACCACGACGGCGACCGTGCTGGCCCAGGCGCTGGTGCGCGAGGGCCTGCGCAACGTGGCCGCCGGGGCCAACCCGATGTCGCTCAAGCGGGGCATCGAGGCCGCGGTGGAGCGGGTGAGCGAAGAGCTCTCCAAGATCTCCAAGGACGTGGAGACCAAGGAGCAGATCGCTTCCACCGCGTCCATCTCCGCGGGTGACCCCGCGATCGGCGAGATGATCGCCGAGGCGATGGACAAGGTCGGCAAGGAAGGCGTCATCACCGTCGAGGAGAGCCAGACCTTCGGCCTCGAGCTCGAGCTCACCGAGGGAATGCGTTTCGACAAGGGCTACATTTCGCCCTACTTCGCCACCGACCCCGAGCGCATGGAGTCGGTGCTCGAGGACCCCTACATCCTTATCGTCGAGTCCAAGATCTCGGCCAACAAGGACCTGCTCCCGCTGCTCGACAAGGTGGTGCAGTCCGGCAAGCCGCTGGTGATCATCGCCGAGGACGTCGAGGGAGAGGCGCTCGCCACCCTGGTCGTGAACAAGATCCGCGGCCTGTTCAGGTCCGTCGCGGTGAAAGCGCCGGGCTTCGGTGACCGCCGCAAGGCCATGCTCGGTGACATCGCCATCCTGACCGGTGGCCAGGTCATCAGCGAGACGGTTGGCCTGAAGCTGGAGACCGCCGACCTTGACCTGCTCGGCAAGGCACGCAAGGTCGTCGTCACCAAGGACGAGACCACGATCGTCGACGGCGGCGGCGACGCCGACCAGATCTCCGGCCGGGTCAACCAGATCCGCGCCGAGATCGAGAACACCGATTCGGACTACGACCGCGAGAAGCTGCAGGAGCGGCTCGCCAAGCTGGCCGGCGGCGTTGCCGTCATCAAGGCAGGCGCGGCGACCGAGGTCGAGCTCAAGGAGCGCAAGCACCGTATCGAGGACGCGGTCCGCAACGCGAAGGCGGCCGTCGAAGAGGGCATCGTGCCCGGCGGCGGCGTCGCGCTGCTGCAGGCCGGACGCAGCGCCTTCGAGAAGCTCGACCTGTCGGGCGACGACGCGACCGGTGCGCAGATCGTGCGGCGGGCGCTCGAGGAGCCGCTGAAGCAGATCGCGATCAACGCCGGCCTCGAGGGCGGCGTGGTGGCCGAGAAGGTGCGCGGGCTCGAAGCGGGTCGTGGCCTCGATGCCGCGACTGGCGACTACGTCAACATGTTCGAGGCTGGCATTATCGACCCGGCCAAGGTGACCCGGTCGGCGCTGCAGAACGCCGCGTCGATCGCCGCGCTGTTCCTCACCACCGAGGCCGTCATCGCGGAGAAGCCAGAAAAGGAGAAGGCGCCGGCCGCCCCAGGCGGCGGCGACATGGACTTCTGACCAAGTCCGTCCTTCAGCACATGCAGAGGGCGGTCCCGCAGCGCGGGGCCGCCCTCTGCGCGCATCCGGCGCCGCGATCCTGGGAATGTAACAGGCGTGGGAACGGTCCCGGTGAATGGACCCGCGGCAGGCCGGTCCGTAGCTGATCCTCTTGCCGGACAGCACCAGTGGCGCGGCCGCTGGCGGGTGTCACCGCTGCTTCCCCTCACCGCCGTCGTCCTGCTTGCCGTGCTGTGGGCGTTATCGGCCTTCGGCGGCTGGGCAGCGGCGGCGTTCTGCTCCGACCATGGGCAAGGCGCCGGCTGTCGCGCCCATGTCGTGGCCGCGGTGCACCCGTCAGTCCTGCCCGCGTCCATCGCGGCGGCGTTGGCCGCCGCCGCTGCACTGGCGCCCTTGGCCAGGCGATCGGCCACGAAAGCGCGGATCCGCCTGTTTGCCATGTCCGCGGCGTGCTGGGTGCTTGCGCTCGGGGTGCTCTTCGTGGCTGGCCAGGTGGCCGCCGGCTGACCGTTGGCCGGCGCCGCGGATTGCGTGGGCTATGGCACATGCGATCCGCGGCACCGATGGATCCCGCCGCTAACAGGGTCCAGCGCGGCGGGCAGCCGCACCCGCCGCCGGCGCGGTCAGCTCAGGTTTCCTCACCGGCCAGCAGGTCCGCGGCGTCGATGATGTCGTACGCGTACCCCTGCTCGGCGAGGAACCGCTGCCGATGGCTGGCGTAGTCGGCGTCGAGGGTATCGCGGGACACCACAGCGTAAAACCTGGCGCGGCGACCGGCCTGTTTGGGGCGCAGGATCCGGCCGAGCCGCTGCGCTTCCTCCTGCCGCGACCCGAACGTGCCTGATACCTGGATCGCCACGGCCGCCTCCGGCAGGTCGACGGAGAAATTCGCCACCTTCGACACGACGAGTGTGGTGATCCGCCCGGCGCGGAAATCGGCGAACAGCCGTTCCCGCTCTTCGACCTTCGTCTCGCCCTTGACGACGGGCGCGTCCAGGCGCGCCCCGAGCGCGTCGAGCTGGCCGATGTACTGGCCGATCACCAGGACGCGCTCCGCGCGATGCCGGTTCGCGAGCTGCTCGACCACGGCGGTCTTGGCCGGCGTGGTCGAGCAGATGCGGTAGCGGTCCCCCGGTTCCGCGGCCGCGTACTCCAGCCGCTCCGCGGCGGGCAAGGTTACCCGGACCTCGACGCAGTCGGCGGGCGCGATCCAGCCCTGCGCCTCCATTTCCTTCCACGGTGCGTCGTAGCGTTTCGGGCCGATCAAGGAGAAGACGTCACCCTCACGGCCATCCTCACGGACCAGTGTGGCCGTCAGCCCTAGCCGGCGCCTGGCCTGCAGGTCCGCCGTCATGCGGAAGACGGGCGCAGGTAGCAGGTGCACCTCGTCGTAGATGATCAGGCCCCAGTCCCTTGCCTCGAACAGCTCGAGGTGAGTGAAGGCGCCTGATCGCCGCGTCGTCATGATCTGATAGGTGGCGATGGTGACCGGCCTGACCTGCTTGCGGATTCCGCTGTACTCACCGATCTCGTCCTCGGTCAGGCTGGTCCGCCGCAGCAGTTCGGCCCGCCACTGGTGCGCCGCGACCGAGTTCGTGACGAGGATCAGCGTGGTAACTCCCGCACGCGCCATCGCTGCGGTCCCGACGATTGTCTTGCCCGCGCCGCATGGCAGTACCACCACGCCGGAGCCGCCATGCCAGAAGGCGTCCGCCGCGTCGCGCTGGTACGGCCGGACATGCCAGCCATCTTCGGCCAGGCCGATCTCGTGTCTCTCGCCATCGACGTAACCGGCCAGGTCCGCGGCTGGCCAGCCAAGCTTGAGCAGGACCTGCTTGAGCCGCCCGCGTTCGCTCGGATGCACGGCCACGGTGTCGGCGTCGATGCGCGGCCCGGTCAGCGGTGCGACCTTCTTGCTGCGCAGCACCTCCTCGAGCACGGCGCGGTCGAGCGCGTGAAGCACCAGCCCGTGCGCAGGGTGGCTGTTCAGCTGCAGCCTCCCGTACCGGCCCATCGTCTCCGCGACGTCGACGAGCAGAGAGTGCGGGACTGGGTAGCGCGAATAGCGCAGCAGCGCATCCACGACCTGTTCGGCGTCGTGGCCCGCTGCCCGTGCGTTCCACAGCGCGAGCGGCGTGACCCGGTAGGTGTGCATGTGCTCCGGTGCGCGTTCGAGTTCGGCGAACGGCGCGATCGCCTTGCGGCAGCCGGCGGCCAGTTGGTGGCCGGCTTCGAGCAGGAGGGTCTTGTCCGATTGGACGATCAGCGGCCCGTCAGTCAATTCCCGGTCCCTCCCTCGCTATCGTCCCGACCCTTGCAACTCTGCACCCCCTGCGGGCCGCGCGGGGGCGAATGGCGGGACAAGATCCCATACGGCCGCGCTCGGGTGGCGCTTGACGAGCAAGCCGCCGCACGTCCCGCCGGTCCGCGATCAAGGCAGTGGCGGCGCCGATGACCCCGCGCCGATGGGCCATTGCTGGGCCGGCTCGCAAACCACGCGGGCACCACGCCGGCGCGGCTCAGGGATCGCCGGAGCGCAGGACGCGGACGGCCGCGAGAGCCCGCTCCGCCGCCGGCCATGGCGCGAACGGCTGGGGCGGGCCGGGTGTGGCCGCCGCGCCGTACCTGTTCGCGCGGTCGTCGGCGCGCCTGGACGCCGTTGCCGTGATCTCCACGGTGCCGTCCGCTGACTCGCCCGCTGGCGCGTACCCAAGCCGCCGCAGCACCGCGAGCACGTCGCCGCGGCCGGATGATGAGACCAGCACGGTGGGCGCGAGGGGCCGCAGCCGC
This sequence comes from uncultured Actinomycetota bacterium, assembly GCA_963826515.1. Taxonomy (GTDB): domain Bacteria; phylum Actinomycetota; class Actinomycetes; order Streptosporangiales; family Streptosporangiaceae; genus DATFVJ01. Next base: position 1,039,059 of record CAWGXI010000010.1, on the reverse strand, counting down.
AGTTCGGCCGCGCGGCGGTCAGCGGCCATCTCGGCGGCGACGGCGGGGTCGTCGCAGCGGATGTAGGCGGCTGCGGCACCGACGCGGATCCGGCCGTGCCTGCGCGCCGTGTCCTCGATCAGGTAGCGCAGCGGCTGCGGGACAGGGGTGCGCGAGCGCTCAGCGAGCATGGCAAGCAGATCGTTCCCCGAACGGCCCGCGTCCATCGCGCGCCGCACCGAACCGGGGGAGAAACGGTACACAGTGCCGCCGCCGGTCGATTCCACATCGGCCGCAAGCGACAGCTCACGGGCCAGTTCTGCGGTCAGCGGGCCGGGTGCGACCGCGGTCAGATCGGCCTGCAGCAGCATGTGGCCGACCGGTTCAGGCAGGATCACGGAAAGCACGGCTGCCGCTTCCGCCAGGTCCCCTGCCGCCGCCGCACGGCCGGGTGCCGCCAGGGCTCCGCGTCCGGTGAGGCCGAGCACGGCGGCCTCCCGCAGCGCCGACCCGGCCAGCATCGCCTGCGGCGCGGCCGGCCGCCGTGGCGACAGCCACGTCAGCCGCCGCAGCATCGCGTCCGTGCTGACCGACGTGCCAGGCGCCGCCGCGGCGAGTTCGCGCAGGACAAGCGCACGGACCCGCGGTGCGTCCATCCGGTCAAGTCCGCTGCCGAGCGCGTTGAGGAGCCTGCCCCCCTCATCCCTGGCGCCGACAAGCCCAGGCACCCGCGTGGTGGCCTGCCACGCGGCCACAAGCGTCGCCCAGCGCTCCGCCTGGGGGGTTTCCCGCCAGCCATCGAACGCGCGCGAAGGGAGCCACTCACCGTCGGTCCAGCCGGACGCCGCGAGCAGCCCTGCCGCCCGCGCGACCTCGGTGAGCAATGCCACCGTGGCCAGGTCCAGCTGCACCGAGGCGGCCGCCTTGCGCAGCTCGCGGATCCCGAGCCCGCCAGACCGCAGCACCGGCGGCGGCGTTTCTGCCCAGCGGTTCAGCAGGTTGTCGACGCACCGGAGCGCGTTCAGCGCCGCAGCCGCCGCAGCGGCGTCCACCTCGCGTGAGCCGTTAAGTATCCCATCGAGTGCCGGTGGCTGCGGCGAAACACGGCCGGGGTCGTCAGGAAGGCGTGCTGTGCTGATGACGGCGCGCAGGCCTGGCGCGGGCCGGTAGCCGTCCTCCGTCTGCCAGGCGAGCGCGCGGGCGCGCAGCACCGCAAGGCAGCGGTTCAGCGGCCCGGGCGGGACGCCGAGCACCTCCCGGAGCGTCCCCGCGGTCACCGGGGAGGGCAGCGCGAGGAGCGCCTCGATGACGTGCAGGGAGAACCGGTCGAGATCGTCGAGAGCGCGCTCGAGCGACGCCCGTCTCGTGGCGCGGGACGCGAGCGCGTCGATACCGGCCGGGGCCGGCGTTAGCAGATCGGGACGCGCGCCGAACAGCGCCGCGAGCTCCGCGTCGCTTCGCCTTCGCAACCAGGTCCCGAACCCGCTCCCGCCGGTGTGCCGCCCCTCCGCGCTCATCCGGTTCACAGTACTGCCGCCTCCGGCAGCTATAACCGGCTTCGGTTCGGGCACTATCGGCCCATGAGCGCGCGTAGTGAGCAGCTTGTGCTCGACTACCTGAGCCGCGCCGCGGACGCGGCGCACGGCATCTTGCGCTCGGACGAGCGACTCCGGTTCATTGCCAGCTTGCGTGCCGCGATTGAGCAGCAACGTCAGGCCGCGCGCGCGGTGGAACCGGCCCAGGTGCGCCGGGTACTCGCGAAGTTCGGCGATCCGCGCGGGCTGGTCGAGCGCGAGCGCCGTAGCCTCGACGAGGCGAAGACGGCCGCCCCGGATGCCAGGGACGCTGGCGGGAGCCTGGGCCGAACCGCCCCGCCCGGCGCACCCACCACGCGGGGCGCTGGGGGCCGGCCCGCATATCCCGCTCTGCCGCCGCAGGTCGCTGCGGCTGGCGGCGCGGGCCGGCCGGGCACCGTACCCGTGGTGCGGCCCGCTGAGGAAAGCGTTTCTGGTCGGGCTGCGCACGCAGGCCCCGTTGCGGCCGGGTCTCGCCGGCCGCTGGTGTCCCGCGGCCGGCCAGCATCTGGCGGGCCTCCTCGCGGCGGCGGTCGTGCCGCCAGCCAGCCACTTCCGGCCGCGCAGCGCGCACCAGCCGACAAACGGCCCGGTACAGCGCCGCCCGGTACAGCGCCGCCCGGTACAGCGCCGCCCGGCACAGCGCCGCCCGGCACAGCGCCGCCCGGCACAGCGCCGCCCGGCACAGCGCCGCCCGGTGGCCCGCCCGCGCACGTGATCCCGCAGTTCGCGTTAGACCCGATGTCGGTTATCCGCAAGTTTCCGCGGGAGATGCTCGCGCTCGTCCTGCTCGGACTGGGCGGGCTGCTGTTTCCGTTCCCGCTGTGGTTTGCCGGCGCGGCGATCGGCCTCACCTCGCGGGTGTGGAGCCGCAGCGACAAACTCACCGGGCTCGGCGGGCCGCTGGTCATCACCGTGGTCACCGTCGGGATCATCGGGGCGTTGAACAAGAATCCGGAAATTCCGGTGGACTTGCACGCCTACGTCGCGGCTGCGCACGCCGACGCACTGCTCACCCTCCGGATCACCGCGGCGCTCGGCGCCGGCTACCTCGGCGCCAGGCTGCCGCGCGGCGGCCGGCCGAGCCCGGCGGGCCGGTCAGCCGATCGGCGACGCAACCGGCTCCATGGGCGCTGATGTTTGCCGGCCCGGTAGCAGCCCAACCGCGAGTCTTGTCCAGGCCGCCACAAATCGCGGTTCGGTCACCCGCCCGGGTGGGGCGCCGAGTTGCGTGGTGGTGAGCCAGTAGTTTACGACCGCACCGCCAAGTACTGCGGCGATCGATGGCCAGTCAACATCCGCATCGGCGAACTCGGGTTGCTGGTTGCCCCACGTGATCATCACTTCGAATAGCGGCCGCACGAGACCCTCACGGAACTCGTCGACGAGATGCGGGAATTGATCCAGGTCGCGGAAGATCACCCGGATCAGGTTGGCTTGTTCCGTCAGGTTGGCGAGGCCGAGCACGCACAGGCAGCGAAGGCGGTCAGACAGCGGGGCCGGCTGCGCCGACGTGACAGCGCGCATGGTGGCTTCGATCTGGTCGGTGGTACGCGCCGCATGTACGCGGATCGCCGCCGCCAGCACTTCTTCTTTGGACCTGAAATGGCGGTAAAGACCACCGGCGCCCGGCGACAAACCCGCGGCGGCCTCGATTTCCGCCACCGCGGTCGACGAATATCCCTTTTCCGCGAACAACCGGAGCGCCTCGTCGATTATCCGGTCCCGTGTTGAGCTCGTCATGCCGGTGCCTCCGCAATGACAGTATCCGCTTGCCCACTGGTCATGCAGGCGGCACCACCGCGGCGCGCGCACTCGAAGGCTCGAATGTGGCCCATCTCTCACTGTCATTTGCCGCGACGGGCACGCGGTGCTTGCCTCTCGGGAAGGTTGCGCCTGCGCCGCCGGGGTAGACACGTATTGTCATCATGCGCTGCCGCACGGAGAGCTGTCGCGGCTGGAAACGCAGGTATTTCCCGGCCTCGCGCGCGATCCCGTCCTAGCACCATCCGAATGTGTGAGGCCGCGGAGGACGCGGCCCCGGCGCGAGCCGGGGCCGCGCCGCTGTCGCAGGGCCGGCCGGGGTTGCGCCCAGACATCCGCTGTGCCTTGATGGCTGGCCGTTCCGGGCGCGAAGCCCGCGCGTACCGCATGGCCCCGGGACCGATAGCCTGAAGTCGCGCTCGAAGCGCAGCTGTGTCGATCCCGATTTCACGCGAGGTCATGCCCGTGCCCACTGGCAAAGTCAAGTGGTACGACGCCGACAAGGGGTTCGGCTTCCTCACCCGCGACGACGGAGGTGAGGTCTTTGTGCACTCCTCCGCGCTCCCAGCCGATGCCGCCGGGTTGCGGGCAGGACAGCGCGTAGAGTTCGGCATCGTGGAGGGCCGGAAGGGAGCCCAGGCGCTCCAGGTGCGCCTGCTCGAACCGCCGCCCTCTGTGACGAAGGCAAGCAGGAAGAAGCCCGACGAGATGATTGTGATCGTCGAGGATCTGATCAAGCTCCTCGACGGCATCTCGAATACCTTCAGGCGCGGAAAGCAGCCAGACAACCGCGATGCGGCGAAGATCGCGGCGGTGCTGCGCGCCGTGGCCGACGACCTCGAGCCGCAGGAGGCCACGCCCGGGCCGCAGCAACGGCACCGGCAGCCTGGCGCCAGGCGATGACGGTTCGGCGAACGTCAGGGCGACCCTGGCGGGTCGGCGGCGGCCTCTGCTAGCTGGCCACCCATTGGCTCGCGCTGTCGCATCCTGTGGCGCCGGCTCACGGTGAGCGCGACGAGGGCCGCGCCGAGGGCTGCCGCGGCGACGGCCATGCCGACGCTCCCGCTTGCAGTGATCGACAGCGCCACTCCGATCAGGGCGCCAGCGACCCAGGCAAGCTGATGGAGGGTCTCGGACACCGCGAACGTCGATGAGCGAATCTCCTCGCCTATCTCCCGCTGCACGACCGAGTCGAGTGCGAGCTTGGCGAGCGCCTGACCGAATGCCGCGACGAGCGCCACGACCAGCGCGGTGAGCAGGCCGAAGAACCAGGCGCATGCCGCGGTGATCAATGCGGACGCGGCGATCGTCGCGAACATGATGAGGTGCGGCATGCGCGCCCGCAGCCTGGAACCAGCTGCGGTCCCTGCCAGGCCGCCCGCTGCTGCGGCGGCTACCAGGGCGCCGAGTGCCACATTCCTGTTGACCCCAGGGAAGTGGTGGGCACGCAACAGGAACGCGAGGAAGAACACCGTGAACCCGGAGAAGGCGCGGACGGTGGCGTTGGCCCGGATGGCCTCGCCCACGACAGGGCCGACGCGGCGCAGGGTCTTCGTCCGCCCGCCGTCCGCATGGGCGCGCTTCGCCGCGGCCTTTGGCGCGCCGCCAGGCACCGTGGCAGCTGGGCTCGCGGTGTCGACATGCTCGGGCAGCCTGATACTCATTGCCGCGCCAACCAGGAAGATCAGCGTTCCGAACCGCAATACCCAGTCTGCGTGAATCACGATGCCAATGCCTACCGCGATTGGCGCGGCGATCGTGGCGGCGATCAACGATGCGAGCCCCGACCGCGCATTCGCGGTGACAAGGGTGATCTCGGCCGGTAGCAACCGCGGCGTGACAGCGCTGCGGGTGATCGCGTAGGCCTTGGACAGCACCAGCGCGGCGAACGCGGAGGGCAGGAGGGTGAGCGGATCGTTATGCAGGGCAGCGCCTGCCATGCCCCAGCACAGCAGGCCGCGGCCAACCAACGTCCCGGCAAGGATGTACCTGCGGCCCTGCCTCACCCGATCGAGCATCGGGCCAATGAATGGCGCGAGAAGGGCGAATGGTGCCATGGTCACAAGCAGGTACAGCGCCACCTGGCTGCGCGCCGCATCAGGCGACGCGGCGCCAAAGAACAGCGTCCCGGCGAGAGCGACGGCGATGAAGGCATCGCCCGCGCTGCCCACCGCGGTCAGTTCGATGAGTTCCGCGAGCCCGGTGCGGCCCGCGCCCGACGCGTGCGTGCTCCGGTGGACCGCACGGCCGGCCCAGCGTGCTGCCGAGCAGGCCGGCCGGGCGGCGGACCCGGCAGCGCTGGCAGCGCGCTGTGTCGTGTCCCGCACTTTCCGCCAGGCGGCGCGTGCTCCCATGCCCCCAGTATTCTGCGCATCGGCGAGCGGAACGACCCGTGCGTGCGGCCGTTGGTCCGGGTGCGGCCGCGTGCGCACCTGGCACCCTGGTTCTGCGTAACCGGCGCGTGCCCGTGAGGCTATCGATCCGCACGCCGCGGGCCACCTGAGCGAAGTCACCACGTCTGCTCGCCCGGCCCGCCATCGAACCCGGAGCCCATACACTGATCCCGGGCGGCCTGCCACGCCCGGCCCGGAGCGCGGCCCCGAGAAACCGCGGCCGCGCGGACGACGCTGAGGAGAATTACTAGGTGTGAGCACTCTACGGATGCGAAGCCGGACGCCGGCGCTCGACGAAATCTGCGCGCAGGCGGTCGGCACGGCGCGTGCTGCCGCCGATGACGACGCCGGGCCAGGTCAAGCTGGTGCCCACGTCGGGTTGGCGGCCGATGGCGACCGGGTGGTCACGCATCTGTTCGAGTGCCTCGATCCTGCCTACCGTGGCTGGCGCTGGGCCGTGACGGTCGCCCGCGCGTCACGCGCAAAGGCCGTGACGGTGAGTGAGAGTGCTCTCATACCCGGGCCTGACGCGCTGCTTGCCCCGCCTTGGGTGCCCTGGCGCGACCGGCTGCAACCAGGCGACCTCGGCGTCGGGGATTTGCTCCCGGCGTCCCACGACGACGAACGACTAGTGTCCGTGGCCGCGCTCGGTGGCGACGATCTGCCCGCATGGACCGCCGGCGACGACGCGCCCGGATGGATCAATGGCGATGATCAGCCTGAATGGAGCCCCGAGGACAGCGGCCTTGCCGTCGGGGTCCCTATCGACGGCCGCAACCGCGTGCTGTCGGCGATCGGACGCGACGAGACGGCGGAGCGCTGGTACACAACTGATCATGGTCCACGCACGCCACTGGCGCACGCGGCACCCGCGAACTGTGCGACCTGCGGTTTCTTCGTGCCGCTCAGCGTGCCGCTCGGCCAGCTCTTCGGCGCGTGCGCGAACGCGTACGCGCCGGATGACGGCCGGGTCGTCTCGGTCGATCATGGCTGCGGCGCGCATTCCGAGGTCGTCCTTCCCGCGGGAACAGGCCAGTCCGCGCCGCCGATCATCGATGAACTCGGCTATGACCTGGTCGATCAGCCTGGTGTGTCGATGGAGGACACCGCGTTCGAGCCCTTCGACCACGGCTGATCGGCCCGGGGGCAGGTTCGCGCGGATCGCTGGCCGGCCGTCACCTGATTGGCCACGGCGCAGGCGTACCTCACTCGTCCGGTATGCCGTTCCGCCCAGTCTCATGCACAAGGCCGTCCGCGCGGGGGAGGTTATCTGCGGCGGCGGCCCGGAGCCTTGCCTCCGTCCGCCGCTGCGCTGTGCGGGCACGCAGGCGTATGAGGCGAGGTACGTACCACAAACCGAACAGTCCCATCGCGCATCCGGCGGCGCATGTCCAGATCCACCAGCGCTCGCCGGCCGGCAGGTCGTTACGCAGGATCAGGAGCGTGATCAGTGCGAGGGCCCAGCCGGCGGTGATCAGCCCCGTCACCAACGTCTCGCTGGTCTCCAGGGGCGGCGGAGCCGGCCGGTAAGCACGCCTCATGCCCGCAAGCTTAGCTTGATCATCAAGCCGCCCGCGCGGCCTGGTGGTGCGCAAGCCCTTGCGGACGGTACGCCAGGCCGCGCGGCTGCCAGGTCATGGTGTACTTAAGGCGCGCCTGGCCAGGTGCGAGCCCTTAGCTGGGCCACGAGGGCGGGTTCCGGCCGGTGGATCTGTCCGCCATGCTGACGATTTGCGGAATGTGCTTGGTCCGCATATGGTTAGCAAAAGTAATGACTCAGGCTAACAAACATGACATCGACGCAGACCAGAACCGACGCTGGGCTGGCCAGCGGCCTGCGCATTTCGGTGAGCAGGCTGGCACGTCGGTTGCGGGTGGAGCGCGCAGGCGGCCTGGCGGAGAGCGGGCTGTCCGACACCCAGCTAACCGCATTGGCCGTGCTGGAACGGCAGATCGCAATGTCCCCAGGCGAACTGGCCGAGCACGAGAAGGTGCAGCCGCCCTCGATGACCCGTGTGATCAGCGCCCTCGAGGAACGAGGGTTCGTGCTGCGAGCCCCGCATCCCACCGACAGACGGCAGGTCGTGCTGACGGTGACCGACGAGGGCAAGCGACTGGTGAACCAGTTCAGGCGGCACAGGGACGCGTGGCTGGCAATGCGGCTGCGCGAGCTGACGCCACAGGAGCGGGCGACGCTGCGTGCCGCCGCGCCGATCCTGGAGAAGCTGAGCCAGGCCTAACCGGGCGCGGCGGCGTCAAGCCAGCCGGGTTCAGGCGGATCTTCAGCTCGCTCAGCACCAGGAACTACCGGCTGTACGCGGCCGGTCAGGTGGTTTCCAACACCGGCACCTGGATGCAGCGGGTCGCGCAGGACTGGCTGGTCCTGGACCTGACCCACAACAGCGGCACAGCACTCGGCATCGCGACCGGCCTGCAGTTCCTGCCCTTGCTGCTGTTCAGCCTGTGGGGCGGGGCGATCGCCGACAGGTACTCCAAGCGCCGCATCCTCATGATCACCCAGGCGGCGATGGGTGGCCTCGCCCTCATCCTCGGCGTCCTCGCGCTGACTGGCGTCGTGGAGATCTGGCAGGTGTACGCGCTTGCCTTCGCGCTCGGGCTGGTCAGCGTCGTCGACAACCCGACGCGGCAGACGTTTGCCATCGAGATGGTCGGACGCGCTGGCATGCCGAACGCGATCGCACTGAACAGCGCGATCTTCAATCTCGCCCGGATCATGGGCCCGGCCGTCGCCGGCCTCGTGATCAGCGCGGCTGGCACACCACTGGCGTTCATCGTGAACGCGGCCTCCTATGGCGCTGTGCTGATCGGCCTAGGGCTCATGCGCCCGTCCGAGCTGAACCCGGTGGAACCCACGCCGAGGGCGAAGGGCCAGGTGCGCGAGGGCCTGGCGTACGTCAAGGCGCGCCCGAGCCTGTGGATGCCGATGGTGCTGATCTTCTTCGTGGCGACGTTCGGGATGAACTTTCAGGTGACGACGGCCCTGATGTCGCGTGAGGTATTTCACACCGGCGTGGGGGCGTTCGGCGTCGCCTCGGCGGCATTCGCTGCTGGGGCACTCATGGGCGCCCTGCTCGCTGCGCGCAGGCGCCGGCCCGCTGCCGGGCTGCTCATGGTGACGGCCGTCGTCTTCGGTGTGCTTGAGATGCTCACCTCGCTGATGCCGCAATTCTGGCTGTTCCTGCTGCTGCTGGTGCCCACCGGCTTGGCGCTGCTGACGTTCAGCACGGCCGCGAACTCCGCGACCCAGTTGGGCACGACGCCTGAGATGCGCGGCCGGGTGATGGGGTTGTACCTGCTCGTGTTCCTCGGCGGGACGCCGCTCGGTGCGCCATTGGTTGGCTGGGTGGCGCAGCAGTTTGGCCCGCGGATGAGCCTGCTCGCTGGCGGGGCGATCTCGGCGGTAGCCGCGGTCGTGGTCGCTGGAATGCTCGCCCGCAGCCGCCGGGTGCGCGTTCGTGACTACCTGCGGCCAAGGGCACTCGCCCGGCTGATGGCATAACAGCTGACAACGCGCCCCGCTCCCCGGGCGCCCCCGCGCCCGCCCGTGGCCCAGTCGTCGCAGGGCCGGGCCGCGCGCCCTGACGAGGCGCGTGCCAGGTCAGCCCCTATCACCTTCGCCCGCGGATCGGCGTTCGGCGGCAGGCTGCCGGGGACCAAGCGGCCAGCTGCCGAGGGTCTCGTAGGCCGGCCGCGGGCCGGGGTAGCTCCGGATCAGGTGGATTGTTTCAGTGGTCCAGGGTGTGCCTGCGAAGCCCGTCAGCGCCATTACGAGGGGGCTCACATCCGCCGGTGCCCGGCACCTGGCGAGCGTCAGGTGCGGCCGGAATCGCCGGCCCTCGTCCGGCGGCGGTGCTCCTGCCCGCCTGGCCCCAGCGGATACGGACTCGGCGAGGCCCGCCAGGGCTTGCAGGTCGCCTGTGAGCCCGATCCAGAACACGCGGGCACGGGCGGCGCTTGGGAATGCGCCCGCACCCGAGAAGGACATGCTGAAGCTGCTATGGCGGCGGGCGGCGCGTTCCAGCCGCGGCGTCAGGCGCCCGGCAGCGACGTCGCCGACCTGGCCGAGGAACGCGAGCGTTATGTGCCATGCGTCATGACGTGTCCACCGCAACCGCAGGTCTGGCCGGCCTGCCCGGAGCGGCGCAACGGCGGCCTCGAGTTCGTCCAGCACGGCCGCGGGCGGCGCGATCGCGATGAACAGCCTCATGCCGCAATTTCCTGCGCCGGCCATGCGTCCCGTCGCTCAGTCTCCCGTAGCTCAGTCTCCCGTAGCTCAGTCTCCCGTAGCTCAGTCTCCCGTAGCTCAGTCTCCCGTAGCTCAGTCTCCCGTAGCTCAGTCTCCCGTAGCTCAGTCTCCCGTCGCGCCGTCGATGCGCTCGCGGAGCAGGTCGGCGTGCCCGTTGTGGCGGGCATATTCCTCGATCATGTGGACAAGGACCCAGCGCAGCGAGTACTGCCGGTGCTTTGCCGGGACGGAGAAGGTGGTCGCGGGCGATGGCGCCGCATCCCGCGATGGAAGTCGAGCCATGCGGTCAGCATCTCGCGTTCGCCTGCCCGCAGTGGTGGATCAACTCGCTCAGCCGTCATGTCCCGATTTTCCAGTAGCGCCCGCGGCAGGGGTCCACTGGGGCGGCCCGGCGGCCGCATGAACCGGCCAGACCAGCGCTCAACGCGCCGGATCGCCGGTGGCTGGCCCTGCGTAGGCTGGGGCCGTGAACAGGCCGCGGCCATGGCTCCTGCCGGCTGTGCTCATGATTCTCGTGATCGCCGTCGTCGCCGGTGCCGTCTTGCGATGATCCGGCGGACGAGCGATGCGCCCACCAGCCGGCCGGATGCGAGTGCCGGTGAGGCGCACAATGTGAGCATGCATGATGCTGCGGTCGGACGGCGCATCGTTCTTGCCATGCTGGGCCTAGGCGGGCTGGGCGTCGCGTTCGGCGGCCGCGCGGCGAACGCTATCGCGGCACTGATGGCACCAGTCGAAGAGCGCGACCCCACCGGCCTGACCGGCTTGATTCCCGCGGCCGGAGGATTCCGTTACTACTCCATAAGTGGCGGCGAACCGCTGCGCACACCGGCGGACTACCGGCTGACCGTGACCGGCCTGGTGGACAGGCCGGGCACCTACACATATGCGGACCTGGTCTCGATGCCGCGCACCCGGCTGGTTCGTGACTTCCAGTGTGTTACCGGATGGCGGGTGCCTTCCGTGCCATGGACCGGCGTGCGGCTCAGCGACCTGCTCGATTCGGTGGGAGTCGCGCCGGCGGCCAGGGCGCTCACGTTCACGTCGTTCGACGGTGCGGACACGGAGTCCCTCACCCTCGATCAGGCCCGCAGGCCCGATGTGATCGTTGCGCTCGGAATGTACGACAAGCCCCTCACCCGCGCGCACGGCGGTCCTGTGCGCCTGTATGTCGCACCGATGTACGGCTACAAGTCGCTGAAGTGGCTGAGCGGGATCGCACTTACCGATCAGGTGGTGCCGGGATTCTGGGAGCGGAACGGATACGACGTGAACGGCTGGGTGGGCAAGTCGAACGGGCGGGGCGATGCTCCCACCTCGTGATCGTCGTGCTGGCGGCACCAGAGGGCTCGGCGGTGCCGCAGGAGCGCGAGATCCGCAGGGCTCTCGGGCCGGCCGCGCCGCAGGCAGCCTGAACGGATCCGTGCGCAGGTTCACCGGAGGCGAGCGGTGGGTGCACTGGAGCACGGCCGCGCTCATGGTGATCTGCATCGGGACGGCGGCGTTCCTCTATGTCGGGCCTCTCGCGATCTTGGCCGGGCGGCGCAGGCAAATCGAGCTGATTCATGTCTACGCAGGGTTCGGGCTGCCCGTGCCGATACTCCTCGGCTGGCTGTCACGCGCGTTCAGGCGCGATGCCGGGCGGCTGAACAGGTTCTCGCCGCGCGACTGGGAGTGGCTGCGCGCCCGCGACAGACGCAGCGGCAAGATCGCGGTTGGCAAGTTCAACGCGGGCCAGAAGCTGAACGCCGCGTTCATCACGGGGTCGATCCTGGTCATGCTCGGGTCCGGCGTGATGCTGTTCTGGCCTGATGTGATGTCACTGCCGCTTTCGCTTCGGGTGGGTGCGACGTTCGTGCACGACTGGCTGGCGCTCGCGATCCTTATCGTCGTGCTCGGTCACATCTGGTACGCGGTCCGCGAGCCGGAGGCCCTGCAGGGGATGTGGACAGGACGAGTACCAAGGACCTGGGCCGCGCGTAACCACGCGGCCTGGCTCGCCGAGCAAGAGGCAGCCGATCCAGAAGCAGCCGATCCAGAAGCAGCCGATCCAGAAGCAGCCGATCCAGAAGCAGCCGATCCAGAAGGGGATGGCGCCGGCTCCTACAACCGCTCGACGACGTAGTCGATGCAGGTGGTCAGCGCCTCCACGTCGGCGGGGTCAATCGCGGGGAACATCCCGATGCGCAACTGGTTGCGGCCGAGCTTGCGATACGGCTCCGTGTCCACGATCCCGTTCGCGCGCAGCGTCGCCGCGACAGCGGCCGCGTCCACCCCCTCGTGGAAGTCGACGGTGCCGACCACGTGCGAGCGCTGCGCGGGGACGGCGACGAACGGCGTCGCGTACGGCGCCTTCTCTGCCCACGTGTAAAGCCGCCCAGCGGAGTCGGCGGTGCGGGCTGTGGTCCAGCCAAGGCCACCCCTCGCGAGCATCCACTCGACCTGTTCCGCGAGCAGCAGCAGGGTCGCGACCGCGGGTGTGTTGTAAGTCTGGTCCTTGGCCGTGTTACTGATCGCTACTGGCAGCGAGAAGAACTCGGGCACGTAGCGCCCGCTCGCGGCGATCTCGTCGACCCGGGTGAGCGCCCGCGGAGACATCAGCGCGATCCACAGTCCGCCGTCCGAGGCGAAGCACTTCTGCGGCGCGAAGTAGTAGACGTCGAAATCCCCTGGCCGCACCGGCAGGCCGCCTGCGCCGCTCGTCGCGTCCACCAGCACGAGTGCCTCAGCGCCGCCCACCCGTTCAATCGGCATCGCCACGCCCGTCGAGGTCTCGTTGTGAGTCAGCGCGTAGGCATCCACCCCGTCCTCGGCTCTCGGCAGCGGGTGCGTACCCGGCGGGCTCGAGATGACGGCCGGCTCTGCCAGCCACGGCGCGTCCGCCACGGCTTTCGCGAACTTGCCGGAGAACTCGCCGAACGACAGGTGCTGCGACTTCTCGCGGATCAGCCCGAAGGCAGTGATGTCCCAGAACGCCGTGGTGCCGCCATTGCCGAGCACCACCTGGTAGCCGTCGGGCAGGGCGAAAAGCTCGCGCATGCCGGTGGTCACCCTGCGCACCAGCGACCTGACCGGGGCCTGCCGATGTGAGGTGCCGAGATAACGGCCGCCCGACGACGCGAGCGCGCTCAGTTGCTCGGGGCGGACCTTCGAAGGCCCGCAGCCGAAGCGGCCGTCCACCGGCATGATCTCAGCAGGAATCGCGATGTTGGTCACGGGCCGAGTTTAGAGGTTCCAGCGCGGTCACGCCCAAGTCAGCCGATGGCCAGGTCCGTGGCTGCCAGGCTGGCGCGCCCGGGCTGTTACGCGCCCGCGAGCCGTACGTCGCCTGCGCCGGGCACCTCGTCGACGGAACGTGATTTCGGGCCCACGTACCGCGCGCTAGGCCGGATCAGCCTGCTGGTGCGCTTCTGCTCAAGGATGTGCGCGGCCCAGCCCGCTGTCCTGGCGCAGGTGAACATCGACGTGAACAGGTGCGAGGGAACCTCGGCGAAGTCCAGCATGATCGCGGCCCAGAACTCCACGTTGGTGGCGAGCACCCGGTCCGGCTTGCGCGCCTGCAATTCTTCGAGCGCTGCAGTCTCAAGCGCCGCGGCGGCTTCATACCTTGGCGCGCCAAGTTCCTTGGCGGTGCGGCGGAGCACCCTGGCCCGCGGATCCTCGGCCCGGTACACGCGGTGACCGAAACCCATCAGCCGGTCGCCCCTGCCCAGCGCCTGTCTCACGTATGGGCGCGCGTCACCGGCCCGCTCCACCTCCTCGATCATGTGCAGGACGCGGGCCGGCGCGCCACCATGCAGCGGCCCGGACATGGCGCCGACCGCGCCGGAAAGCGCGGCCGCGACGTCGGCGCCCGTCGAGGCGATGACCCTGGCGGTGAAGGTGGAAGCGTTCATTCCGTGCTCAGCGGCGGAGGTCCAATACGCGTCGACCGCTTTGGCATGCCGCGGATCCGGCTCGCCACGCCACCTGATCATGAATCGCTCGACAATGGTTGCGGCCTCGTCCACCCGGTGCTGCGGCACCATCGGAACACCGAGGCCGCGCGCCGCCTGCGCGACGAACGACAGGGCCATGACCGATGCCCTGGCTAGATCGTCGCGTGCCTGCTCGTCGCTGATGTCGAGCAGTGGCCGCAGCCCCCAGGAGGGCGCGAGCATCGCGAGCGCGCTCTGCACGTCGACGCGAACGTCGCCGGAATGGACGGGGATCGGGTATGGCTCCGCGGGCGGCAGGCCCGGCTCGAAGCTGTCGTCCACGAGCAGGCCCCATACGTTCCCGTAAGAGACATGCCCGACGAGATCTTCGATGTCCACGCCGCGGTAGCGCAGAGATCCGCCCTCCCTGTCCGGTTCGGCGATCTTGGTCTCGAACGCCACGACACCTTCTAGTCCCGGCTTGAAGTCGGACATATGCGCTTCCTCCGTCTTCTGTGGGTACGGCGTGACGGGCGACCGACCGTATGCACTTTTCATGGTCTTTCGTGGACCACATTGGACCACACTTGGGTCCCACCCCCAGGTGGGACGGCAGGGCGTCAGCTTGCGCGGGCCCAGCCAGGCCCGGCCGGGCGCGCACGCGGCCTGCGTGCGCGCCCGGCGATGTCTTCATTCAATCGCGCGGACCCGAAGTCAGATAGTACCGGCCAGTAAGTTATCGGCTGCCGAGGTCACCGAGTGGGCAACCGTGTGATGATCAGTACCCGTGGAAGCATCCGACCACGCACCTGACCACGACGGCCGTCCGGTTGCTGCTGGCCTCACCGGGCAGTCCCTCGCGGCGGATCCGATCATCCAGTTCTCGAGGTGGCTCGCCGACGCCACCGCGGCGGGCCTGCCGGAGCCGACCGCGATGGTGCTGGCCACGGCCTCGTCAGCGGCCGTCCCCCGCGCGCGCACCGTGCTGCTCAAGGGCTACGACCGCGGTGGCTTCACCTTCTATACGAACAAGACCTCACGTAAGGGCCGCGAGCTCACCGCCAATCCGCAGGCCTGCCTGCTCTTCCCCTGGCACGCGATGCACCGCCAGGTCATTGTGGAGGGCAGCGTGGCAGAGGTCACCGCGGCACAGAACGAGCATTATTTCCACTCCAGGCCACACGGTTCACAGCTCGGGGCCTGGGCCAGCAGGCAGTCCACTGTGCTCACCTCCCGCGCGGAACTCGACGCTCGGTACGCGAGGCTGGGTGCCCGCTGGCCGGAGGGGACCGAAGTGCCGTTGCCGCCGTTCTGGGGTGGTTACCTCGTGACGCCAGAAAAGGTCGAGTTCTGGCAGGGCCGGGTTAACAGGCTGCATGACAGGTTCCTTTACCGCCGCGGCGGTGACGGCTGGGTGCTGGAGCGGCTTTCCCCCTGACCGTGCTCCCCGGCTCCGGCACGCTGGCAGCATGCGTCATCGCGCGGCAGCCGTTCGGGACCTGCGGTGGCGTTAGCATCAGTGGGGGAGGAGACACGTTGACCGCCCACGGGCTCATCGACACAACCGAGATGTACCTCCGTACCATCTTCGAACTCGAAGAGGAGGGCATTGTGCCGTTGCGCGCCCGAATCGCGGAACGGCTGTCGCAGAGTGGCCCCACCGTAAGCCAGACCGTCGCGCGGATGGAACGGGACGGCTTGCTGCGCGTCGCGGGCGACCGTCAGCTTTCCCTCACCGCGACAGGGCGCTCGCTCGCGACACAGGTCATGCGAAAGCACCGGCTCGCGGAATGCCTGCTGCTGGACGTCATCGGCCTGCCTTGGGAGGAAGTGCACATCGAGGCGTGCCGCTGGGAACACGTCATGTCGGACGGGGTCGAACGGCGCATGGTTGAGCTTCTTGGTTACCCGGCAAGGTGCCCGCACGGAAATATCATCCCCGGGCTGGAGGAACTCGGCCTCCCGGCTGAGGCGAAGGCGCGTGTACTTGCCGCGGAACAGGAACCGGTGCAGTCCATGATCGACGTCGCGGCCAAGCGGGCCGAGCCCGTAATTGTGCGGCGAATCAGCGAACAAGTCCAAAGCGATGCCCGTCTCATGCTTAAACTCAAGCGAGTTGGGATACAACCCGGACGCGAGGTAACACTCGCGGTGAGCGCTGGCGGTGTACGGGTGACCTGCGATGGGACAGCTGGGTTGGTGACGGCTGACCTACCGCGCGGGATTGCCGGACACGTATTCGTCGCGAGGCTGTGAGCAGGTGGAGCCGGGGAGGAACGACGACAGATTTCTCGTTAGTAGTGAATTTGGGGAGGCGGGTGTGACGCGCGGGCCGTCCCGCCACCGCAATGGCGAGGTGACGCGCCGGTGAAACGGTGGGATGACGCCACTTTCGACGCATACCTGCCTGCGGAGACGGTGCTCAGTCAGGTTGACGCGGCTGTCATCGCGACCGACCGGGCCAGTAATCTGCTCTACGCGAACCCCTATGCCGCGAAGTTGTTCGGATTCCCTGCGGATTTTCATCGTCAAATAGGGCATTCCATCCTCCACATGGGCTTCGAGAAAGCCGATCTTGTCAAGGCAGCGGAACTGGCTAAGCAGGTACTTCGCGGCCTGGTCTGGGAGGGTACGTTCGTCAACGTCAGGCCGGATGGCTCACGGGTGTTCGTGCGGGCTCAAGCGGCACCTTTGCGTCATCCGTCCGGTGCGATCGATGGCATTGTCATCTTCGCCCGCGAGGCGATGAAGCGCGGCAACGAGCGTGAGTTCGACAGGATCGGGTTGCTCGAGCAGATCGGTGACCGGCTCGCCGGGTCGCTCGAGCTCGACCGGACCCTCCGGCATGTGGCAGAGACCCTGGTGCCGCAGTTTGCTGATCATTGCTTCATCGACCTCCGCCAGAACGACAAGCTGGTGCGGCGGGTGGCGATGCACGCGAAAGGCTGGCAGCCCGCGCCTGGAACGTGGGCGGCCGTGGGCGAGTCGATCCGCTACCCGCAGGGTCACTTCTGCCGGCAGGCCCTGGAACGGCTCGACACCGTAGTGGTGGAGGACTATGAGAGCCACCGGCCTGCGGCGCGAAATGACGCGACCGGGGCGGCGGCGGGCGACGACGTCTCGGTCACCTCGGCGATCGCCTCGCCGCTTATCGTGCGCGGTGAGCTGCTCGGCGTGATGAGCCTGGCGCTATCGCACCTCAGCCATCGCGACGACATCCATTACGACTCCTTCGACCGGGAATTCGTCGGGGCGATCGCCGGCCGGGTTGCGATCGCGATCGACAACGCGATGCTCTTCGAGGAGGAGAGGCGCACCGCGCTCGCGTTCCAGACGAGCCTGTTGCCGCAGGAGATCCCGAAGCTCGATGGGCTGGAAATCGCCTGCAGGTATGTGCCCGCGAAGCCGCTCGAGACCCGCGGGCAGGGGATTCAGACGCAGGTCGGCGGCGACTGGTACGACGTCATCCCGCTGTCGGCGGGCCGGGTCGCCATCGTCATAGGCGACGTGGAGGGCCGTGGCGCCAGGGCCGCCGCGATCATGGGACAGCTTCGCGCGGCGCTGCGTGCGTTCGCGCAAGATGACGAGCCGCCCGCGGAGATGCTGCGGAAACTGGACGAGTGGTGCCGGACGCTCGGCCACGTCGAGACCGACGCGCTCGGGATCACCGCGCCGGTGACGCCCATTGTGAGCTGCACCTATCTCGTCTACGACGCGTGGACACGCAAGCTCACGTTCGCCAACGCGGGCCATGACGCCCCGCTGCTCATCGTGGATGGCGAGGTCGGGCAGCTTGAGATCGAGCACAAGGGGGTTCTGCTCGGCGTGCGCTCGCAGGGCGTCGGCGGGGTGCCGCCGTTCCGCGAGGAGCAGCGCGAACTGCCGCCAGGCGCCACGCTGGTGCTTTACACCGACGGCTTGACCGACCGGAGGAGCCGGGCGGACGGCCGCGGGCACTACACCGAGGACGAGGCCGCGCAGATGCTGCGCGAGTCGGTCAAATCCGTGGCACACAAGGACGCGGAGGCTCTTGCCAAGGCGGCCGAGGAGGCCGTGCCAGGGGACATCGACGACGACATGGCGATCGTGGTCGTACGGTCGGCGGCCGACAAGCTTCCCGCGCAGGAGCGGGTGTTTCCAGCCGAGCCGATCATGGTGTCAGAGGCGCGCCGGATGGCCGCGGACACCTTCGGCCGCTGGGGGCTTGACCATGAGCAGGCGGAACTTGCCTGCCTGCTCGTCTCGGAGGTCGTCACCAACGTCGTGCTGCACGCCGCGCTATCACCGAGCCCGCGCAGGGCCCTGGTCTTCGAGTCGGCGGCCGGCAGCGGTCCCGCTGCCGCCGGCCTGGACGACAGCTGGGAGCTTGCCCCGTTCGACGACGCGCCCATCTCCACCGGGTCAGAGTTCACCGTCCGGCTGCGGCGCGGCGAGTCGGCGATCTGGGTGGAGGTATTCGACTCGGACCTCCGGTTGCCGCGGATTCGCAGCGCGGGCGAGAACGACGAAGGAGGACGCGGGCTCTACCTGGTGGATCAGCTTGCCAGCCGCTGGGGCTCCAGGCCGACCAAGGACGGCAAGGCGGTCTGGTTCGAGGTTCCGGTTCGCCGCGCGCCCCTGTTATGACGCTGCGACAGCCATAACGCGCCGGATCCCGCGGTCACCCGCGGGATCCAGCGCTCGTGCCGCCTGCCGCGCGGCAGGCAGGCACCGCGGCCGTCCCGTGCACCGCGCCAGGCTCGGGCGGGAAATTCCCTAGTGCGAGTTGTTGGCCCAGAGCGCGAGTACCACCATGGCGAAGATGACGATCGCCGCCGTCCAATGTTTGCCGGATACGCCGAGCCCGAAACGGCGCCGCAGCCGAGTCCAGAAATACGCCACCAGAACGGCGAGCAGGGCCAGCAGTACCAGGCCTGAAGTCACCGCACCCTCCCGGGGGTCAAGGCACTCGCAGTGAGTCTACCGCCCGCCAGCGCGGGCCCCTGCGACCTGAACGCGCTTGTATCGGCGAAGTCATGCCCGCCTGACAGTCGCGCGGCTTGGCCAGCTGGCCGATGCTCACCATTCCTGACAGGCCGATCGTGTCGGTCATTGCGCAGGCCCCGGAGTTATCCACTAGTGGCTCTCGTAGAGCGACAGGTCCGGCCGCCGTCGTGGGGCCAGCTCCGCGACCGGGCCCGGGACCTCGATCTCCATGCGCAGCAGCGCCCCGCCAAGCGTCTTGCCAAGGTTGTCGCTGCGCAGCGACCGCGGCCCGCCACCGCCGAGCGCGTTCTGCGCGACAAAGTTGAGCGCTAGTACGTTCGGCGCTTCGTACCTCTGCACCGGACCCCCGAACAGGCCGCCGAAATGCGCCGCCACCCGCGCGGCCGTGACCTCCTGCCTGATGGCCTCATAGGCGGCCGGGTCATATGCGAACAGGGCGATGTTGACGGTGTCACCCTTATCACCCGACCGGGTGCCGCACAGGTCACGCAACTGAATACGCGCCACGTTCCGCCTCCTCGGCTGCGACGCGGTCCTGGCTAGACCGCCGTGCTGTCTGAGCTTGCTGGTATGTCGGTGATGTCGTGCCGGACCTGCTCATTCACCAGGCCCTTCGGCACAAGCAGGGGCCAGAGCCCGAGCAGCTGTGACGGCCTGCCGGTCATCCCCCGCCCTGCCCCCGTCATTCCCCACGGCGGGGCGGACAGGGCCAGCGGCACGAGCTCACGGCCCACCCGGCCGGCCGTCTGTGCATCTGCACATCGCCAAGCCATCCGCAGCAGCACCTCTGGAAGATCGTCGGAGGCCCGCTGGGACATCGCGGGTACTGCGCCCGCCGCCGCTCCGTGCAGTGCGTTTACGCCCCAGTACTCCGCCAGCCATTCGTCGACCGCGATGCCCGCCATCTCGGTGCGCTTGCGCAAGATCGCCTCGGTCGCCCGCGCCTTGGCAAGCGCGTCCGGCCAGCCGAACGCGACCCTGGCCTCTCCCGACCAGCCGGCCGGGTAGCAGGCGAGCGCCTTGTAGGTGCCTGTGGCCTCGCGGCCGCGCGCGCCGCTCACCCGTACCCGGTCGCCGCCGAGGTCGTCCAGGCGCACGGCGGTGAAATCGGCGACCACGTCGGGCGTGATGTACCGGGCCGGGTCGTGCACCTCGTAAAGAAGCTGGTGCCGCACGGTGTCGAAGTCGACGCGACCGCCGCTGCCTGGTGGCTTGGTGATGACGGCGGTGCCGTCCGCCTCGCACTCGGCGATCGGGTAGGCCAGGGTCCACGGCTGCTCGATCGTCCACCAGTCGCCGGAGAAGTTGCCGCCAGCCACCTGGCCGGAGCACTCGCACAGGTGGCCGATCACGGTTCCCCCGGCGATCAGGCCCCAATCGCCTGGCGCCCAGCCGAACTCGTGGATCAGTGGCGCGAGGAACAGAGACGGGTCAGCCACCCTGCCGGTGATCACGATGTCGGCGCCGTCGGCGAGGGCAGCCACGATCGGCCGCGCGCCCAGGTACGCGTTCGCGAACAGCACGGGACCGGGAAGGTCCTGCCACGGCGCGCCGGTGTCCGCATTGGCGAGCGCGCCGGGAATGGCCGCGAGCTTGTGCAGCCGCGGTGTCAGGTCGTCGCCGGTCACGGTGGCGATCCGCAGGCCGGACAGGCCAAGCTGCGCCGCCACCTTGGCCGCCTCCTGGCCGGCCGCGGCCGGATTGATCCCCCCTGCGTTGGTGATCACCTTGGTCCGGCCCGCGGCCACGTAGGGCATAGCGAGCTGAAGGTAGAACGGCAGGTCCCTGGTAAAGCCCGCACCGGGGTCGCGCAGCCGGTCCTTCTGCAGGATCGCCAGGGTGAGCTCGGCAAGCGCCTCCAGGCAGAGGTAATCGACTCCGGCTTCGAGCAGCGCCGTCACTGCCGTAACGGAATCTCCGTAAAAGCCTTGACCGCCGGCAAGGCGCACGGTCACCTGATCACCTCCCCAGCCGTCATGCCCTGCGTCGATTCTGCCCGGCGTGCCACCGCGGATCCTGAACGGCTGCCGCGCGGCACGCCGATCGCGGACTGCGGAGCGCATGATCCGTTTCCGTGTTTGGTTTCCGGCGAATAGCGCAGCCAGGTTAACGCAAGAACGGATCATGAACGCACCCGCCGCCCGCTTCGCACGCGGCATTGTGCGATAGGCGCGCAGCGGCTATCGCACAAGCTTTGGACCAGGCGACGAGGCGGCGAGGCGGCGGAGCGCGCCACGGACGACCTCGGGATCGGTCGTGGTCCACAGCGGCGGCAATGACGCGCGCAGGAAACTGCCGTACCGCGCCGTCACGAGCCGCGGATCGAGAATGGCGACCACGCCGCGGTCGGTCATCGTGCGCAGCAAGCGCCCGGCTCCCTGAGCGAGCAGCAGCGCCGCGCCGGTGGCGGCAACCGCCATGAAACCGTTGCCGCCGTGCGCGGCGACCGCCCGCTGCCTGGCCGATGCCAGCGGGTCGTCTGGCCTGGGAAACGGAATCCGGTCAATCGCCACAAGCTGCAACGACGGGCCAGGCACATCGACTCCCTGCCACAGCGACAGGGTGCCGAACAGGCAGGTGGGCTCGTCCGACGCGAACTGGGTGATCAGCCTGGAGGTCGCGTCGTCGCCCTGGCATAGCAGTGGGTGACCTATCCGGTCGCGGAGTTCATCCGAGGCCTGCCTGGCGGCCCGCATCGAGGAGAACAACCCGAGCGTCCGTCCGCCCGCCGCGATGATCAACTTGCCGAGTTCGTCCAGGTAGGCACCGGGCAACCCGTCGCGGCCCGGCGGCGGCAGGTGGCGCGCAACGTAGAGGATCCCGCTGCGCGGGTGGTCGAACGGTGAGCCGACGTCGATCCCCGACCACGTGAGCGCGGACGACGGAGGTGCGGCATCCGTATCGTCAGGGTGCCCACCCACCGGTGGCGTGCCCGGGCCAGCGCCGCTGGACCGGGCCGGCCCGGATTCGTGCGGTGCGGGTTCAGGCGGGACGGGTTCGGGCGGGACGGGTTCGGGCGGCACAGGTTCAGGCGGCACGGATTCGGGCGGCACGGATTCGGGCGGCACGGATTCGGCCGGCCCAGGCTCATGCGGCACAGGTTTGGGCGGCACAGCCGGGGGCGGCACAGACGGGGGCGGCACAGACGGGGGCGGCACAGACGGGGGCGGCACCTCCGCGCTGGCTGCGGGGGTTTCGTGACCTTGCCGGGTGTGTGCTCCGGTGCCGCTGGCGCACGGCCGGGGCGGCCCGTCAGGTTCTGCCGCTCACCGCGGAGCCGTGCCCGTCCGCCGTACCGCGGCCCCGCACCCCGCCGCCCGGCTCTGCGAGCGGGGGCAGGCCCCACTGCCGCGCGAGCGGCTCGAAAGAACCGCCAAGCGTGAGGGTCGCTGAGGTTAGTATCACCGTTTGGCGGCCGAACAGGCGGTCGGCGAGCATCGCGCCAACCTCAAGCGGTGCCACCCGTAGCGTCGGCGGGCGCCGTGCGTCATCCGAGTACGGCCGGTCCAGCCAGACCACCTCTCTGCGGGCCGCGATGTCCGGGTGGAAGGATTCGAGCAGCCGCGCGGACGTGTCATGCACCTCGTCGGTGACGGTCAGCGCCGCGCGCCCGATGGCGAGCCGCTCCGGGTCGTCCTCGCTGTGCTTGAGCGTCAGCCGAAGTTCCGTGGCGCACTCGTGCGCGCCGTCGCGGACCACTGCGAGCGATGCGGCCAAAGCCTCCGGAAGGACGTCGAGGCGGCCACCTGGCATCTCTGCGAGCAGGGATGCCAGCGCCTCGCCAGCAGCACCTAGGCGGCCGGCTACGTCCGAATCGCCGCCGAAACCGGCCGGCCCGCCCTGCTTGCCCCGCCTGCCCTGCTGGCCCTGCTTTTCCCGCTTACCCTGCCCGGCTTGGTGCCCGTCGATCAGCCGGCCGCAGCGCCGGGCCGCCGTGTCCACCATCGATGCGCTCAGCTCCGCGGCGGCGACCGAGGTGACCCGGTCGACCAGGTCGTGTGCCTCGTCGATGATCACGACGTCGTGTTCGGGGAGGACCTGAAAGTCCTCGATCGCGTCGATGGCGAGCAGTGCGTGGTTGGTCACGACGATGTCTGCCTCGCCCGCCGCTTCGCGCGCCTTCTCCGCGAAGCACTCGGCGCGCATCGGGCAGCGCGTGCCCAGACATTCCCTCGCGGATACCGCGACCTGCCGCCAAGCCCGCTCATCCACACCAGGCACAAGCTCGTCCCGGTCGCCTTTAGTGGTTGTCTCGGCCCATTCGTGCAGACGTTTCACCTGCCGGCCAACGGCAGAAACCGTACGGGAGTCGAAAAGCGCTTGATCGGCATCGTCGGGCGCGCCGGCCTGCAGCCGATGCAGGCACAGGTAGTTGCGCCGGCCCTTGAGGATCGCGAACACGGGTTCGCGGCTGAGCGAAGGTCTGAGTGCCTTGGCAAGGCGGGGCAGGTCACGCTCGATGAGCTGACGTTGCAAGGCGATCGTGGCCGTTGACACAACGACCGCCGCATCCGCTGTTAACGCGTGCCTGACGGCAGGTACGAGGTAGGCGAGCGACTTCCCGGTCCCGGTCCCGGCCTGGACGGCGAGGTGCTCGGCCTTGTCGATGGCGTCGCGGACCGCGGCGGCCATTGCCACCTGTCCTGGGCGCTCGGCACCGCCGATGCCGGCAACCGCGGCCGCGAGCAGGACGGGGACGGCCGGCAGGCCGCCCTGCACTTCCTCGGGATGGTGGCGGGTCTTACCGGCGGGCACGTTCTGACGTTACCGTGCGCTGCCGCGACGCTCTCGTACAGTGGCCAGATAGCCGCTAGGACTTCCCAGTCGTGAGGTAAACTCACGCTGACCGAACGCCACTCGGTTTACTGACTGAAATCTGCGGAACTTTTCAATGGAGGGCGTCGTGGCTGAGGCCTACATCGTCGGAGCTGTGCGTACCCCCATCGGCAAGCGGAACGGCGGTCTGGCCGGCGTGCACTCCGCGGATCTGGCCGCGCACGCGCTGCGGGAACTCGTTCAGCGCACCGGGGTCGATCCGGCCGCCGTGGACGACGTGATCATGGGCTGTGTTTCACAGATCGGCCCGCAGACCTTCGATATCGCCCGCACTGCCTGGCTTTCCGCTGGCCTGCCAGAGAACGTGCCTGGTGTCACCATCGACCGGCAATGCGGTTCGTCCCAGCAGGCCGTGCACTTCGCTGCGCAGGCGGTCCTTTCCGGCACGCAGGACCTGGTCGTGGCGGCCGGCGTGGAGAATATGAACACGGTCAAGATGGGATCGAGCGCAGCGCTCGGGCAGGGCATGCCGCTGCCCTGGGGTGAAGGCTGGAGTCAGCGGTACGGTGACCAGGAGATCTCCCAGTTCCGTGGCGCCCAGCTGATCTGCGAGAAGTGGGGCATCAAGCGGGCGGACCTCGAGGAGTTCGCGCTGGAGAGCCACCGCCGCGCGGTCCAGGCGATTGACGAGGGGCGGTTCGAGCGGGAGATCACCCCGGTGGGCGGCTTGAGCACGGACGAGGGACCACGGCGCGACACGTCGCTTGAGAAAATGGCAGGCCTCGGCCCGCTTCGCGAGGGCTGGGAAATCACGGCGGCGACCTCCTCGCAGATCTCGGACGGCGCTGCGGCGCTGCTCATCGCGTCCGAGGCGGCCGCCACGCGGCACGGGCTCACTCCTCGCGCCCGGATCCACTCGCTCGCCCTGACAGGCTCCGACCCGGTCTTCATGCTGACCGGCCCGATCCCCGCGACGGAACGGGCACTGACCGCGGCGAGCCTCGATGTCTCCGACATCGACGTCTTCGAGGTCAACGAGGCGTTCGCCCCGGTACTCATCGCCTGGTCCGCGGACACGGGCGCTTCGCTCGCCAAGACCAACCCGAACGGCGGTGCGATCGCGCTCGGCCATCCGCTCGGTGCGACCGGAGCGATTCTGATGACCAAGCTGGTGCATGAGCTTGAGCGCACCGGCGGAAGGTACGGCCTCCAGGCCATGTGCGAGGGTGGCGGCCAGGCAAACGCGACCATCATCGAGCGCGTCGCCTGAGCGCGCGCTGGGTCATGGCTGACGCCGCAGGTCCCGCGGTCCGCTATGAGGTGTCCGGCCAGGTTGCCCGCATCACGCTGGACCGTCCAGGTTCCCGCAACGCGCTCAGCGCGGAAGTGATCGACGGGCTGCTTGCCGGTTTCGGCCAGGCGACGGCCGACGACGCGGTCCGGGCCGTTGTGTTGACGGGCGCAGGAGAAAAGGCGTTCTGCGCTGGCGGTGATCTTGGCGACTTGGCCAAAATGGGGAAGGCAGGCAGCGCAACGGGGCCGGAAGGCGGGGTCGAAAACAGCGGGGCGTTCCGGCTATTCGCCGCGTTCCGCGAAATTGGTAAGCCGATCATCGCCCGGGTGGCAGGGCACGCTCTTGGCGGCGGCCTGGGGCTAGCGGTCTCGTGCGACCTCGCGATCGCGGCTGACGACATCAAACTCGGCACGCCGGAGATCAACGTTGGCCTCTGGCCAATGATGATCATGGCCGTGCTGAACAGGAACATCGCGCCCAAGCAGGCGTTCAAGCTGTACTACACGGGGCAGTTGATCGGCGCGGGCGAGGCGGTGAAAGCCGGCCTTCTCACCGAGGCTGTCCCGCGCGGTGAACTAGATCTGCGCGTGGACAAGCTTGCCCGAGTCATTGCCGGCAAGAGCCCGGCCGCACTCCGGCTTGGTCGCGCGGCGTTCTTCCACATCGAGGGCATGGCGCTGCGCGATCAGCTCAGAAACCTGCACGGGCAACTCGCCGAGCTCGCTGCCACCGACGACGCGCGCGAGGGCATGGCGGCGTTCCTCGAGAAACGGCCGCCGCGCTTCACCTAGGCCCGCTGACCCCGGGTTCGGCTCCGTACTGGGGAACTTCCGCGCGCTTTTGGACAGCTAGCGGCGCCCGCCGGGCATACCGGGCAGGCTCGCTGCGCGGCAAACCCGCATAAGCCTCGCCCGACGGGCGTAGAAATCTGGCCTGCTTAGCCGACGGAGCCGAATGGTGTGACGTGCCACCCGCGGATCAGCGATCCCGGGGATCGCGGTGGTGCCCCGGGTCCCGGATCGCGGCACGAGGGGCGGGCCCTTGCGCGGCGCGCCCACGCAGCTCGCCGGCCAGCCGGGCGAGTGCCTGAGCCCTTGCGTGCTCGGTGACGGTGAAAGGTGCCCACCGCCGCCAGACGCTGACGCGGCCCGATCCTGGCATCCCGACAGTGAGCCGGTACGGTGGCGGCTCGCCGGGGGCCGCGCCGACCACTTGGCTCGCCTCCTGGGCGCCGAGTAGCCGCGCGACCGCCTTGCCGAGCTGATCAGGGTGCCTTGCCAGCCAGGCAGCGATGTCAAGCGCGCGTGCGGGGGCATCGACGAGCGAGTAAGGGTCGGTTCTAGTGATCGATATCTGCGGGCTGATGTCGTGCAGCGCGCAGATCAATGAGCCGAGCGCGGTTACGTCTCGCATGTCGACGACCAGGTCGTCGGTGACCGTGGACGCGTCCTTGCCGTGCACGGCGAGACTCAGGATGTTCACGTCATGCTCGGCGAGCGCCGTAGCGAGCGCGGCGAGCCCGCCCGGATTGTCGGGTAGATCGACCCGGAGCTTGTACAGCACCATTCCCAGAACCTCCTGGTTATCGGCTCATCCTGACCTACGACTCAGGCTGCGGGAGGTTTGTTACCTGCGTGCTTCCAGCTGATCACGTCGGCGTGACAGCGGCGCGAGCCGCCCTGGCTGGGAAACCCCGCGCCACCAGGTAACCCCCGCGGCCCGGCCCGCCCGCCGCGGCGCTGGGGCACCCGCGGCGGCGCTGGGCACCCGCGCGGCGGCGCAAGGCAACCGCCCCGGGCACCACGAAACTTCCGCGGGCTCAGGCAGGAGCCCGCGGAGGCCATGTGGAACCGCTTAGCCGAAGGTGCGGTGCACGTTGTCCTTGGTCGACGCGCCCGGCTCGGCGGCACCGATCCACGGGCCCTCGGTCGAGGGATCTACGATGCCCTCTTCCAGCCACGTGTACCTGCCGCTGAGCACCTTTTTGGCGATCTTGACATCCAGGGCGTCCGTGTTGTCCCACAGCCCGGAGAAGAGCTCACCGACCCGCACTCGCGCCTGCATGCAGAACGCGTCTGCAAGCTCCTGCGAGGTGCGTGCACGGCCGTCGGACCCGCCATCGGTGGCGTCCATCTGGGCACGCACGCAGGCCGCGCTCATGGCGAATAGCTCGGCACCGATGTCCACGATCCGGCCGAGGAAGCCCTGCTTGCGCTCAAGCTTGCCTTGCCAGCGGGACATGCCGTAGAAGGTGGCACGTGCGAGCTTCCGTGACGTGCGCTCGATGTACCGCACGTGATTCGCAAGCGGCCCGAACTCGCTGTACCCGCCAGGCCGCTGGCCCTCGCCGGCCACGAGCGTGGGAAGCCAGCGCGCATAGAAGCTGCCAGCCTTCCGCGCGGCATGTGCCTTCTTGCCTGCGCTGGCGCCCGGCTCGATCAAGTCACCGGCTACGGCGAGGTGCGTGTCCACCGCCTCCCGGGCGATGAACAGATGCATGATCTCGGTCGATCCCTCGAAGATCCG
Organism: uncultured Actinomycetota bacterium; assembly: GCA_963826515.1. Lineage (GTDB taxonomy): Bacteria > Actinomycetota > Actinomycetes > Streptosporangiales > Streptosporangiaceae > DATFVJ01. The sequence goes on along the minus strand of CAWGXI010000010.1, from coordinate 1,011,583 downwards.
GTTAATGCGCAGGTCACGCAGCATCTGTTCGGCCGGCACGCCACGCTCGCCACGGGCGGCGAGTGATGCCGCGGTTTCGTATCCGCGGCCGCCGCGGATCTGGACGAGGTCATCCGCGATGAGCCACGCCATCTCGGACGCGTACAGCTTGGCGAGCGCAGCCTCGATGCGGATGTCGTTGCGCTTGTCGTCGGCCAGCTGGCTGGCGAGATCGACCATGGCCTCGAGTCCGTAGGTGGTCGCCGCGATGAACGAGATCTTCTTCGAAATGGCCTCGTGCTCGCCAACGGGCCGGCCCCACTGGACGCGTTCCGCGGACCACTCCCTAGCGATCTTGAGCGCCCATTTCCCTGCCCCCGCGCACATCGCGGGCAGCGACAGGCGGCCGGTGTTAAGGGTGGTCAGGGCGATCTTGAGACCCTGGCCTTCCTTGCCGATGAGGTTCGCCTTCGGCACCCGGACCTGATGCAGGCGGGTCAGGCCGTTCTCCAGGCCGCGCAGCCCCATGAACGCGTTCCTGTTCTCCACGGTGACGCCTTCGGCTTCGCCCTCGACGACGAACGCGGTGATGCCGCCACGGTGCCCCTCGCTGCGCGGCACCTGGGCCATGACGACGAGCAGGTCGCCGACTACTCCGTTGGTCGTCCAGAGCTTGACTCCGTCGAGTACGTACTCGGTGCCGTCTTGCGACGGGACTGCCATGGTGTTCAGCCGCGCCGGGTCGGAACCCACGTCAGGCTCTGTGAGGAGGAACGCGCTGATCTCACCGCGTGCGCATCGCGGCAGGAACCGCTGCTTCTGCTCCTCGGTCCCGAACATCGCGAGAGGCTGCGGCACACCGATCGACTGGTGCGCGGAGAGCAGGGCAGAGAGCGCTGGTGACACTGAGCCGATGATCATGAGCGCGCGGTTGTAGTAAAGCTGGGACAGTCCGAGGCCGCCGTATTGCTTCGAGATCTTCATCCCGAACGCGCCAAGCTCGGCCAGGCCCTTGACCACTTCGGCGGGAATCTCCGCATCGCGTTCGATCTGCGCGCCATCGACCCGGTTCTGGCAGAAGTCGAGCATCCGGGCACAGAACTCCTCACCCGTCTGGCGCGCCTCTTCGGCGATCCGCGGGTGCGGGTGGACGAGCCCGAGCTGGAGATCGCCAAGGAATAGTTGCTTGCCGAAGCTCGGCCTGGCCCAGTCGGCCTCGCGCGCTTCTTCAGCGACCTTGCGGGCCTGTCGTTCATCCACCGGTTGCACGGCTGCCATGACAGCCCCCAATTCTTGTATCCGCTTTGACAACCTAAGTTACTACTGAGTCACACCCGCCGGTAGGGCAGGAGGGCCTAACCAGCCGGAACATATATGGATCCTTAACGGCTCCGCCCGGTATCACGCTCACACGTAGCGGTTGGCGTCACTCGCTGCGATTTGGTCTCTTCCGTCACTGGCGTGACCGGCCGGCCTGACGACCTTGGTCTTCCCGGTATGGCTCAGTGGGCGTTCTGGGAGCCAGACGCGGACGATGGTGCCGCGGCCGGGCGCCGACTCAAGCATCGCCTGACCGCCATGCGCCTGAGCGATCGCCTGAACGATGGACAGGCCGAGGCCGGCGCCGCCTGATCCGTCGGGCGGACGCGGGCCCATGTCCTGCTGTCCCTGTCCGGCCTGCTGTCCCTGTCCGGCCTGCTGTCCCTGTCCGGCCTGCTGTCCCTGCTGGTACCGCTGGTCTTGCCTGCCACGGTAGCCGCGGTGAAAGCGGTCGAAGGCCTGCGCCGCGTCCTGCGCCGACATGCCCGGCCCGGCGTCGGCGACCTCTAAGATCGCGCTGGACCCGGCGCGGGCGAGCCTGATCGCGACAGGCGTCTGCGGGGTGGTGTGCTCGCGCACGTTGGCGAGCAGGTTGGCGAGCACCTGGCGCAGCCGGGGTTCGTCCGCGACCGCGATGATACGGTCCGGCGTGTCGACCTTGATCGGCCTCCCGGGCTCCACCGCGGCGGCGTCCGCGGCGGCGTCCCTGACCATCACGGCGAGGTCGCATTCGGTCAGGTCGAGCGAGGATGTCCGGTCGAGCCGGGCGAGTTCGAGCAGTTCCGCGACGAGCATGCTCATCCGGCCTGCCTCCTCCTCGATCCTGCGCATCGCGTTAGGCAGCTCGTCAGGTCCGAGCGCGCCCTGCTGGTACAGCTCGGCGTAGCCGCGGATGGTGGTGAGCGGGGTCCTAAGCTCATGCGAGGCGTCGGCGGCGAACGTGCGTACCTTCTGCTCCGAGTGCCAGCGGGCGGCGAACGCCTGCTGGATCCGGTCCAGCATTGTGTTGATGGCCCCGGCCAGGCGGCCGGTTTCCGTGCCGGCCTCGGCGTCAGGCATCCGGGCAGTGAGGTCCCCGCTTTGTGTGATGCGGCCGGCCGCGGTGGCCATCCGTCCGAGTGGGGCGAGTCCCCGGCCGATCAGCCACCGGCCGCCGAGGCCGAGCAGCACGATCAGCGCCCCGCCAGTGATCAGCTCGGCGAGGATGACGCCCCTCAGCGGGTCGCTGATGTTACTCAGCGGTCGCGCCACCACTAGGACCACGACCCCGTCGCCCGGCAGCGGCACTCCAGCGTTGCTCACCTTCGCCCGGTTAACCACCCTCGCCCAGGCCCGGAGGTTTGTGCCGTCCTGCAGCGTGATCGCTAAGGGCGGGTCGCGGGGCGCTGTGTGTGAATTAGCGGTGGGCCGAGGGGGTCCAGCTTGCGCCGCAGGTAGCTGACGTAGGTCTCCACAACCTGCGACTGCCCGCCGTAGTCCCAGCCCCAGACGTGCTCGAGTAGCTGTGCCCGGGTGAGGACCCGGCCTGGGTGCCGCATCAGGAAGGCGAGCAGCCGGAACTCCGTCGGGGACAGCTCAAGTTCGGTGCTGCCCCGTCGCGCCATCCAGCGCGCTTCGTCGAGTTCGAGGCCGCCGGCCCTGAGCACCTCGGCGCCGCCGAGACCGTCGTCGCCGTCCGCCTGCCCTCCCGTCCCTGCCGTGGCCCCGACGCGGCGCAGCACCGCACGTATGCGCGCGACCAGGGCCTCGACGGAGAACGGCTTGGTCACATAGTCGTCTCCGCCGAGGGCGAGACCGGTGACCGTGTCCGACGAGGTGTCACGGGCCGTCAGGAAGATCACAGGTACGTCGTTTCCCTCGGCGCGCAGCCGCCTGCAGACCTCGAAACCGTCCAGATCCGGCAGCATCACGTCGAGCACTACCAGGTCGGGCTGCTGCGCGGCGGCCTGCTCCAGCGCGTCATTCCCGCTCGCTGCCGTGCTCACCGTGAAGCCGTGGAAGCGCAGCGCAACCTGGACGAGTTCACGGATATTCAGCTCGTCATCCACCACGAGCACCCTGGGAAGCCGGTCACCTGCTGTCATGGCACTGCCCATCATGGCTGACGGTCCGGACAGCCCGATAGCTGAGGAGCACCACCACAGCGCCGGTGGCTAGGTAACCCGCGTGCTGAGAGCCGGATCGGCCACCGGCGCCCGGTGCAGTGGTCAGCTTGACGATGGCGACGTGCCTGGAGCGCTGCCCTGCGGTGACCCGGACTGCCCGGCGGCGCGCTTTTCGGGCACGATGATCAGTCGTGCGCCGCGTGCCTGGCCCTGCTCGGGGCCGCCCACGAAGACGGGATCACCTGCGGCGAGGTTCGCCGCGCTCGACCTGGCCCGGTCCTTGCGGACGACGGTGTTGCTCATCAGCGTCCATGTCCAGGTGGTGCCGTCGGCGGCGCGGACTGTCACGGTCTTGCTGCTGACCGCGGTAATGGCGCCCCGCTCGAAGGCGATTTCACGAAACCCGCGCGTACCGTTGCGCACTGTGAACTCGCCGTGCAAGCCGCGCAGGCGCCGCAGGGCCACGGCTGCGCGCCTGGCCCGGGCGCCTGCGGCAGGGGCCACGGATGAGGGGGCCACGGATGAGGTGGCCCCGGATGAGGTGGCCCCGGATGAGGTGGCCCCGGATGAGGTGGCCCCGGATGAGGTGGCCCCGGATGAGGCGCTGGCGCCTGGCGCCGGCGAACTGGCCCCGTTGAGCGCCGCGCTGAGGACGGCGGCTTGGCCGCCTGCCCGCGAGCCGCTGCCCGCCAGGTCGATCCCGGCGACCGCCCCGCCACCGGCGAGCACCGCCGCGGCAGCGAGGCCGGCTGTCCACCGCAGGGCCTTGTGGCGATGCCTGGCCGGCGGCAGCGGACCGGTCATCGCGCGAACCGGCTGGGTCACATCCGAAGGCCCGCATGATCGGTAGGTATGATGGTTGGGCTGATTTCCCTGGTTCATGTCGTCCATAGGGGTAGAGTGCCAGCCTGATCTGGGACGATGGGCTGCAAAGCCTGGGAGATCGCTGGGAGTGCGCAGTACGTTCACCGGCAAAGAGATAACGAGCCGACAGCGGGATGGGATCATTGTGGCCGAGAACATGATTAGCGGCACCGGCGCGCCAGGATCTGCCGACGGTCCCGATCTTGTCCAGCCAAGTGCCGGGACGGGTGCCCTGGAGAATCACCTGGGCGGCGAGGAGGCCCGCAACTACCGGCGCTATGAGCGTGACATAATCGCACCGCATGTCGGCAGCTCGCTGCTGGAGATCGGATCCGGGCTCGGCGACTTCTCCGCCCAGTTTCTGCCCCGCCTGGCCCGCTTGGTGGTGAGTGACAGCGACCCATACTGCATCGAGCAGCTGACCAAACGCTACGAGGGTGATCCGAGCGTTGAGGTGCTCGATCTCGTGCTGCCGGCGGAAATACCGCTGACCGAGCCGGTGGACACGGTTGTGGCGATGAATGTGCTCGAGCACATCGTCGACGACGTCGCCGCGTTGCGGTCCCTTGCCCGCGTGACGAAACCTGGCGGCAAGATCGTGCTGTGGGTGCCCGGGTACCAGCAACTCTATGGCGACTTCGACCGGAAGGTTGGGCACGTCCGCAGGTACACCCCGAAGACACTGGGCGCGGCGGTGACGGCGGCCGGGCTGTCGGCCGAGGTACTGCGGCCGATCAACCTGCTCGGGGGAGTCGCGTGGTGGTTCGCGGTACGCCGGGCGGGCGTCAGCTACCCGAAACCGAGTATCGTCCGTCTCTACGACCGGACTGTCGTGCCCACCACCCGGTTCATCGAGCGGCTGATCCGGCCGCCGTTCGGCCAGACGGTGCTGTGCGTCGCCCGCGTGCCCGAGCACGACGAATCCGGCTGAACGCCACCGCAGCCTGGGCCGCCTGCTGCCGTAGGGCGCGGCGCCGCGGTTACATCCGCTCAGGCACCTGAACGCCGAGCAGGCCAAGGCCGGTCAGCAGGACCCGGAGCGTGAGGGCTGAAAGCGCGAGCCGAGATTCCCTAACGGCTTCGCTGGGTGCGCCGAGCACGGGGCATTGCTCGTAGAACGTGGTGAACGCACTGGCCACGCCGAATAGGTATGCACACAACCGGTGCGGTTCCGTCGTGTCCGCAACCTGCTGAACCGCCGTGCCGAAATCGAGCAGCCGCAGGGCCAGTGCCCGTTCCGCAGGCTCGCCGAGGATCATCGGCGCCGTGGCCTTGTCCGGATCCGAGCCGGCTCTGCGGAAGATCGACCGGATCCGCGCCGCCGCGTACTGCAGGTAGGGCCCCGTGTTGCCGTTGAGAGCCAGCATCCGGTCGAAGTCGAAGACGTACCCGCTGTCCCTGGCCACGGACAGGTCCGCGTACTTGAGTGCGCCGATGCCGACCGCCGCTGAGATCTGTGAGCGCACCTTCGGATCCTCGTACCGGTCGGCGATGACCTGCCCCGCACGATCCACCGCCTCGTCGAGGAATTCCCGAAGCTTGATCGACTTTCCTGCCCTGGTGCGCAGAAGCTTCCCGTCCGGCCCGAGCACGTCGCCGATCTTGGCGTGCTCGAAGCGCACGTCTGCGGGTATCCACCCGGCCTGGCGCGCCACCGCGAACACCATCTGGAAGTGCAGTGCCTGGGATGCGCCTACCACGTAGATTGCCCGATCGGCATGCAGCTCATCCACTCGGTAGCGGATCGCGGCGAGGTCGGTGGTGGAGTAATTGTAGGCGCCGTCGCTCTTGCGGATGATCACCGGCAGCGGTTCGCCGTCCCTGCCGGTGCATCCGGGCGGGAAGGCGCAGAGCGCGCCCTTGCTCTCCACAGCGATCCCCTTGGCCTGCAGCTCTGCCACGGTGTCGGCGAGCAGGTCGTTGTAGAAACTCTCGCCGCGGATGTCGTCGTCGGTGAGCGTCACGCCGAGCCGCGCGTAGGTACGGCGCAGGTACTCTCTCGAGAGGACGACAAGCTCCTGCCACAGCCGGATCGTCTCCGCATCGCCGCCCTGCAGTAGCACGACCCGCTCCCTGGCACGCTCGGCGAAGGCAGGATCAGCGCCGAACTTTTGCCGTGCAGCCTGGTAGAAGGTGTTCGGGTCGGTCTCGAGCAGTCCTGCCTCTGCGGAGTGCTCGCCGACGTCGAGCAGATGCTCCATGAGCATCCCGTACGGGGTTCCCCAGTCCCCGAGGTGGTTGTCGCGGATCACCCGGTGGCCCAGGAAGTCCATAACGCGCGCGATCGAGTCGCCAACAATCGTCGTGCGCAAGTGCCCAACGTGCATCTCCTTGGCGACATTTGGCGAGGAGTACTCGACGACGACGTTCTGCGGGCGAGCCAGCGCCGGAACCCCCAGCCGCTCGTCGGTAAGCAGCAGATCCGCTTGGCTCGCTATCCAGTCGTCACGCAGGATGAAGTTGACGAAGCCAGGGCCGCTGACCTCGGTGGTGACGCCCAGGTCGGCCACGTCGAGTTGTTCGGCCAGCTCGGCGGCCACGACGCGTGGTGGGCGGCCGAGGCGCTTGCCGAGCGGCAGCGCGACGTTGGACTGGTAGTCGGCGAATTGGGATGGCCGGATCAGCGGGTCGGCGCCGGCTTCCTCGTCGCCGAACGCGGCCACGAGCGCTTGTCGCACCCGCTGCGCGAGGATCTCCTGTGGATCGGCCATGCGACGATCCTATTGGCTGCGGGATACCAGCCGTGGCGCCCGCTGGCGGCCGGGCGGCGCGCCGCTTCCAGCGCGGCAGGCAGGGCAGGCGCTCCTGGGCTGGCAGAACTCACGAACGGCGCAGGAAACCGGTCCGTGCCGGTCCCAATTGCTCCTTGATCCGTTCGGCGACCTGCGCTTCGGCGAGGCGCGCGGCGAGCACGCAGGCGGACGCGATCGATTTGGCCTTCGACGCGCCGTGCGCGATCACGACGGTGCCGTGCAGGCCGAGCAGCGCCGCCCCGCCTTGGCTGTCCGGATCGAGGCGCGCCGCGAGCGACCGCAGGCGGCCGCGCTGTAGCAGTGCGCCGAACCGGGCCGCCGCTGAGCCAGTCATGGCACTGCGGATCTGCTGCGCCGTGTACCTGGCGGTGCCCTCGAGGGTCTTGAGCGCCACGTTTCCCGTGAAGCCGTCCGCCACGATGACATCGACGCGCCCGGACAGCAGGTCGCCGCCCTCGAGGTTTCCTGCGAAGCTCAGGGCCGGGTCGCCGTTCGGCGGCTGCGCGGCCGCCGTCAGCAGTTCGTGCGTGCGGCGGGCGAGGTTGTTGCCTTTCCCTGGCTCGGAACCGATCGTGAGCAGGCCAACGCTCGGACGTTCTATTCCGTGCGCGGATTGGGCGTATGCGACGCCAAGATGAGCGAATTGGACCAGCATCTCCGGCTTTGGATCGGCGGTCGCCCCTGCGTCGACGAGCACCGTCGGCGTTGGCAAGGTAGGCAGTACGACGGCGAGCGCGGGCCGCAGCACGCCAGGAACTGAGCGCAGCCGCAGCCGCGCGGTCGCCACGACCGCGCCGGTTGAGCCGGCTGAGACTAGCGCGGCAGCCTGCCCGCGCCTGATCAGCTGGCAGGCCACGGCCACGCTGGAGCGTGGCCGCCGCCAGCTGGCGAGCGCACCCTCGTCCATGCCGAACGTGTCCTCGGCAGGCACGATGGGGACTTCCCTGTCGGCGCCCTTTTCGGCCAGTATGGGCCTGATCCTGGCCGGCTCGCCGGTGAGCACGATGCGGACCTGATGCTCACGGACGGCGATGACCGCGCCCGCGACGACTTCTTCTGGTGCGTGGTCGCCGCCCATGGCGTCAACCGCGACGGGTGGCCTCGTCAGGGTGTCACCCGCCCGGTCCGCGGCAGCGGCGGCACGAAGAAGCCGTAAGCCCTCATGGCGGCCTGAGCCTTTCTTTGTCCGGATGTTGCCTCATTATCGGCCGCGCTGGACACTGCTCCCGGCGCCAGGAGCTTCCGGGACCACCAGCGGCGCTGTGGTCATGGCGAAACGCCTGCCGCGGGGGGCCGCGGTGATGGTGTGCTCCCAGGGTGAGCCCCATAAGCACCATCCGAACCGGTGGCCCCGGTGGTGCTCCGCAGACCGCGATTGGCTGAAGAGATGCCTGGGGACACTACGCGCAGGATGATGTGCCACACTACTTCGGCTGGCAGCGAGCCTGGTGGGGAACTAGGACGGTGCTGGAGGCCTTCTCCCGCTGAGCAGGCCAGGGGGTTCAATGGAACGTGTGTTGTTATCGATGCGTTTCACAATCGTAACTCTTTCGCTCGGTCATGCCACGGCGCGCCGCACGTGCTAACCGCGTCGTAAAGGTCACCGGCCATTTGGGCCTGGCCTACTTGACTCCGGGCGACACCGTTTGGGCCTGATCGACCGAAGGGAGACGCGTGACTGCAGCCCAGGACAGGACGTCCACGGCGTCCTCTGCCGGCCGCCGCTTCCGTGCGTACTCCGCGAAACACCTGGACGGGCTCGTGGCGCGAGCAGGTCTGGATGCCGCGGAACGGCTGTCGGTCCGGGCGGTGGCCACCGTGCTGCCGTTTCGGACCAACGCCTACGTGGTGGACGAGCTCATCGACTGGAACGCCGCGCCGGATGACCCGATCTACCGGCTGGTGTTCCCTCAGGCCGACATGTTGCCAGCGGGAGATATAGAGCACATGTCTTGCCTTCTCGCGGGCGGTGCGTCAGAAGCGGAGGTGCAGCGTGCCGCCAGAAGCGTGCGGATGAAGCTGAACCCGCATCCGGCCGGGCAGCTGATCCTCAACGTGCCGAACTACGGGGACGAACCGCTGCCGGGCGTGCAGCATAAGTACCCCGAAACGGTTCTGGTGTTTCCCAGGCAGGGGCAGACGTGCCATGCCTACTGCGCCTACTGCTTCCGTTGGGCTCAGTTCGTCGGTGAACCGGACCTGAAGATGGCAACCGACGACATCGACCGGTTGGTGGCTTACATCGGCGGCCACCCGGAGGTAACGAGCGTGCTGCTCACCGGCGGAGATCCCATGATCATGGGATCGACGGTGCTCCGCCGCTACGTGGAGCCCCTCCTCGACCCGCGGCTGGGTCATGTCGAGTCGATCAGGATCGGCACCAAGTCGCTGGCCTACTGGCCCCAGCGATTTGTCAGCGATCCTGATGCCGGCGACACGCTGCGGCTGTTCGAGCAGGTTGTGAGGTCAGGGCGGAACCTGGCATTCATGGCGCACTTCTCCCATCCGCGGGAACTGGAGCCGCCGGTCGTGGCCGAGGCGGTGCGGCGCATCGTTGGCACGGGTGCGGTCGTCAGAACCCAGGGCCCGCTCATCAGGTCCATCAACGACTCCCCGCTGATCTGGGCCGAAATGTGGCGCCGCCAGCTGCGGATGGGCATGGTGCCCTACTACATGTTCGTCGAGCGGGACACGGGCCCGCAGGACTACTTCGCGGTGCCGCTCGCGAACGGCTATGAGATCTTCCGTGAGGCGTACCGCGCCGTGTCCGGCCTGTGCAGGACCGTGCGCGGGCCGTCCATGTCGGCCACGCCAGGAAAGGTCTGCGTCGACGGGATCGCCGAAGTGTCGGGGCAACGGGTGTTCGTCCTGCACTTGATCCAGGCGCGCGACCCCTCGCTTGTCGGCAGGCCCTTCTTCGCCCGGTACAACCCCGACGCAACGTGGCTGACGGAACTTGAGCCAGCTTTCGCCGACCGCTTTCCCTTCGATCCCGCACCTGTGCAGCAGCCCGCTCTGCAATAAGCTGGCGCGACCCGGCGGGGCACTGTGCCAGCTGGGCACGGTGCCAGGTGGGCACGGTGCCAGGTGGGCACTGTGCCAGGTGTGTCAGGTGGGCGTGATGTCCCGCTTGGGTGAGCGGCTTACGCCGAGGTGCCGACCTCGGCCGACTCGGTCGGCGACGGGTTCGGGGCTGCCCGACCGCCCTTGATGGCGAAACAGCTCAGCGCCGCGACCGCGATCACTGCGATGGGCAGGATCATGGTCACGCGCATGGCGGAAACGAAGCCGTTCGTGAACGCCTCGTGCGCGATCCGCTGGATGAGCAGCACCACCTGCTGTGGCAGTCCCTTCGGGAGCGGCACGTTGCTGCCGCTCTGGCCGGCGCCTACCTGCAGGCCGCTCTTGCCTGCGTCACGAAAACCGGCGACGAAGCCGGCGCGAGTGGCGGCTGGAAGCTGGCCAGCGCGCTGTGTTGCCTGGCTGGTGAGTGACGAAGCGAGCTGGCTCTGCAGCAGTGCGCCGACAGCGGAGCTGCCGATTACAGCGCCGACCTGGCGGTTGGTGTTGAACAGCCCGGACGCCGCGCCGGCCAGATGTGGCTGGACGTCGCGCATGGCCACCGTGGTCAGCGGGGCAAAAATGCAGCCCATGCCCACCCCGGCAACGATCAAGCCTGGCAGGAAGTCGTACCAAACGGAGTTGGGCTGGGCGACGAGAGTGGCCCAGCCCATTCCGATGGCGAACAGCGTCAGCCCGGTGATCAAGATGAACTTCCCGCCGATCCGGTCGGCCAGCCGACCAGCGCCTGGCGCAAGGAACACCGAGACGACCGATGCGGGGGCGAGCGTGAGGCCCGCCTCGAGAGCCGACATTCCGAGCGCGGACTGCAGGTAGAGGGTGAACGGCAGGAAGATGCCGAGCAAGCCAATGGCGAGAGCGAAGGTGACGAAGTTCATCACCGCGAAGTTGCGGTTGCGCAGTACCGCGAAGGGCACCAGCGGCTCCTTGTCCTGCCGCGCCTTCTCGACAATGACGAAAGCGGCGAGCAGCACGACGCCGGTCACGAAGATGAGCGGGATGCTCAGGATCGAGTTGATCTTTCCCCAGCCGTACCTCTGGCCCTCGACCAGGCCGTAACAGATGGCAAAGAGCGCACCGCTCGCGAGGAACACCCCCACAAGGTCGAGCCGGTGCTTGCGGCCAGGCTTCATGTCCGGGATAACGATGAAGCTCAGGCCGAACACCATGATGCCGATCGGCAGGTTGACGAAGAAGATCCACCGCCAGTCGAACGCGGTGACCAGCAGCCCGCCGAGGGTCGGGCCCGCGATCGTCGCCAGGCCCGCGACCGCCCCCCAGACGCCGAACGCGGCGCCGCGCCGTTGCGGCGGGAACACCATCGTCAAGATCGTCAGTGTTTGCGGGATGAGCAGTGCCGCACCGAGCCCCTGCGCCACGCGGAACGCGATCAGCTGGCCAGGGCTCGCGGCGAACCCGCACGCCGCCGAGGCGAGGGTGAACACGGTGATCCCGATCACGAAAAGCTTTCGTGGCCCGCGCAGGTCGCCGAGCCGGCCAGCGGTTATCAGCACCGCCGCGACCACAAGCGCGTAGCCGTTGATGACCCACAGGATCTGGTCGAGTCCGGCGTGCAGCTTGTCGATCATGTTGGGGATCGCGATGTTCACGATCGTCAGGTCGAGCAAGGTCATGAAGAACCCGAGTGAGACGACCATAAGGATCGCCCATGGGTTGCCACGGAACTTGCTCACTGAATTCCTCCGTACTGTCGAGCCCGTGCTGGCGAGCCCGTGCTGGCTGTCGAGCCCGTGCTGTGCTGGCGAGCCCGTGCTGTGCTGGCGAGCCCGGCCGGCGAGCCCGCGCTGGCGAGCAGCGCGTGGTGTCGTCCTGCTGAGCATGGCGTCACTACAGACATGGCGTCACTACAGACATAGTTCCGCATACCACTGACAATTCCCCGAGCCGCCGGGCAGCCGGCCGCATCCACCTGGCGACGACGCGGGCGTGCGGCCGCCACGCCGCGCAGCCGTTATGCATCGGTCTTGAGCTCCGGCCGCTCGAATGCGATCGGCGCTCGGTCATTTACCCAGGTCAGAGTGTGATCGTGGCCGTCGCTCCGGGGCGCCAGGGCCAGCCGCTTCGGTCGCCGGCCTCAGCGGCAACGCGGTTGCGGATCGTGCCAACGCCTTCGATAGAGGCCTCGATGACGTCGCCCGGCGTCAGCCAGACTGGTGGCGTACGGGCGAAGCCGACGCCACCTGGGGTACCCGTAGCGATGACATCCCCTGGATGCAGGGTAGTGAATGAGGAGAAGAACTCCACGCAGCGCGGGACATCGACGATCATCTGTGAGGTCCGCGCCGACTGCATGACCTCGCCGTTCAGCACCGCTGTGATGGCGAGATCGGAGACGTCGACCTCGTCTGTGGTGACGACTTCAGGGCCGATCGGCATGCTGCCGTCGAAGTTCTTTCCCGGCGTCCATTGCGTCCCCGCCCGCTGCCAGTCCCTCGCAGAAGCGTCATTGAGCACGACATACCCGGCAAGCGCCTCGATCGCGTCCGCGGCGGGTATATAGCGCCCGCCACGACCGATAACCAGGCCGAGTTCGGCCTCGTAGTCGAACCTGCCGGTAAGAGCGGGCTTGACCAGGTCGGCGTACGGCGCGAGGACCGTCTCGCCGCCGCGGACGAACACGTCAGGCCACGAAGGGACGTCACGACCGCCTTCGAGGGCGTGCTCGCGGTAGTTCAGGCCGACACACAGAATCCGCCCTGGCGCGGGGACGGCGGGCCCGAGATCGGCAGGCCCGTATTCGCGGCCGTCACGGTCACCCGCGGCGCCTGCCGCGTCCATCGCGGCGGGCCCCGCCGCGAGCAGCGAGCCGAGCGAGGTGAGCCGGCTGTCCCCGGTCGCTTCGCCCAGGTCGACATAGCCGGAGCGGCCGCGAACGTGCAGTCGCAGGCCACCAGGGGTGGCAATGCTTGCGAGCCTCACGTGGCAGATCTCCCTCTTTTCGCGGCGACCCGGCTGGTCCGATTGGTCATAGCCCGGACTGGATCAGCATAGATCGCTCGCGGCTTCGAGGAGATGGACGCCGCGAGGCCGAAGGGCCGGGTCGTTGCCACCGCTGCAACGCGCCAGGCGCGCCGCCTGGCCCCGCTCCTTTACCGAACCTCATTCGGGTTCCGGTCCTTCGCCAAGTAAGCTCCGCTGCATGGAGCTGAACGAAACAGCAGCGATAGTTTCTGGTGGTGCCAGTGGTCTTGGTGAGGCGACTGTGCGTGCGCTTGCGGCAGCGGGCTCATCGGTCGTCGTCGCGGATCTGAACGACGAACGGGGTAAGGCGCTGGCCAGCGAGCTCGGGGGCATCTTCGTGCGCACCGACGTGTCTGACGAGGCTTCGGTCCAGGCCGCGGTGGACGCAGCCGCGGCCAGCGGCGTGCCGCTGCGTGTCGCGGTGAGCTGCGCAGGCGTCGGCTGGGCCGCACGCACGGTCGGCCGTGACGGCAGCCCGCACGAACTGGCCGCCTACCGCAAGGTCATCGACGTCAACCTGATCGGCACATTCAACCTGATGCGGCTGGCCGCTGCCGCCATCGCGACCACGGAACCCGCCGACGCTGACGGCCAGCGCGGCGTGATCATCAACACCGCGTCCATCGCGGGCGTCGAAGGCCAGACCGGGCAGGTGGCGTACTCCGCCTCCAAAGGCGGCATCATCGGGATGACGGTGCCCGCGGCGCGCGATCTCGCGGCCGTCGGCGTGCGGGTCAACACGATCTGCCCTGGGATCATCGACACGCCAATCTACGGGGCCGGCCCGAGAGTGAAGAGTTCAAGGCCAAGCTCGCCGCGCCGGTGCCATTTCCCAAGCGGATGGGCCGCGCGAGCGAGTTCGCGCAACTGGTGCGCTCGCTGATCGAGAACGACTACATGAACGCGGAAGTGGTCCGCTTCGACGGCGGCATCCGCTTCCAGCCGAAGTGATTCCGGGCCTCCGCTCGCCTGCGACCCGTCACAGATACGCGACGTGACCTGCGAAATGACGTCTCGGTGGTTCTCGCTGCTTTTGGCGAGATCTTGCCGTCATGTGCCCTCGATGTGCCCTCATGCCGAGCACTTGCTATAGGCGGGTCGGCGAGATCGGCTCACGGCTCCGACGTGGCACGCGCATCGCATGTGCCGCGGATCACCAGCTTGGAAGATCGGTGATGCCGCCTGTGGGTGTGAGTGCCGGTCCAGCCCGGCCGCCCGGCCCGGTGATACGGGACACAGACCTGTGGGACCTTTTCGTGGTTTCCGCACTGAACATCGCTCCTGCGGGCTGCCACGGGCATCGCGCGGAAGACCTCGACCTGCTTGTAGTGCAGCGCCTAACCCACGCCTAACCCTGGCCGGGCCGGGGAAAAAACCGGATGTCGTTCACTTCAACGCCGCGTTCCCCGGCCATTGCCTCTCAGCAGGTCGTCAACCGCTCGCAAGCAGTCATCCCGCGCCGCGACGACGGCACAGAAAGGGTGCATAGCGTGAAATATAATCTCTATAAATATTAGCGTTATAAACATTTTACGCTTGGGGCGGTAATGAATTTAAGTATGGTCGGGTAGTCTCGTACACGGCGCCTCAATGGCGTTACCTTTGAGGTCCACGGCAGTTCTTCGCGGCTAGCCAGGAAACTCCACATTGATTCAACTGGCCAGTGCGGCTAGCGGCACGCCCGCGACCGGCTGCCCAGCTGAGCCCGGGGACCGACCGGCGACCTTCAGTCACTAGGGGGAAGGTATACAGCCCTATGTCTACAACGTTGTTCAAGCGCACCGCGGCGACCGTCGGCGCGTTCATCGCGATCGGCTCCACTGGCGCCATGAGCCTGCCTGCAGTCGCCGACGCGGCCACGACCCATCCGGCCGCCTCACAGAACGCCCACGCGGCTAAGGCGCAGCAGCACGCGGGCTACTGGTGTGGCCACTGGCACAGTCCCGTCTGGTGTTACCCCGGGTATCCGCCGTTTGTGTACCCGCCCCATGTTGACCGACACGGGCCCGTCGGTGCGGCGTACCCGCCCGGATACCACTGGGCCCGCCGGTAGTCTCCTTCAGTGACAAGGGTTCTGCGGGCTGGCGGGCGAGGCCCGCCAGCCCGCAGGACGCCTGCGGCGCTCGTGCAGCGGGCGACGGGAATCGAACCCGCACGGTCGCCTTGGAAGGAGTACACCGCACGGCCGTTGTGCGCTTTGACGCTCGCGTGCTGTGGACGGCCCGGCGGCGCTTGGCCAGTCCGCCAGTGACGGCGGCCAGCCTGCGGGTTAGTTCGTGGCTCCCAGCACCCGCCTATCGGACCTGGCCAACGGCATGAGGGGACCGGTCAGGCTCGCCACCGAACCAAACGCGTCAGCCTGCGGGATGAAGCTGGCGTCGAGTTCGGCGCGGCAGGTGATACGAGACGTGTTTTCGATCTTCATCGCCGCGATCGATGACGGATTGATGAGCCGAAACCCAGTGGTGGCGAAGTCGGTGACCCGGCCGAAGCTTCCAGAGCGCAAGGCAGCCGTGGACCCTGGATGAGGTGGAGGCGATGGCCGGTGCGCTGCCCAGCCGGTTCGCGGTGCTGCCCTACCTCGGCGGCGGGACCGGCGTGCGGCAGGGTGAGGCGTTCGGCTTGGCCGTCGACGACATCGACTTCCTGCGCAAGGTCATCCATGTGCGGCGGCAGGTGCGGCTGGTAGGAAACACGCGGTGCTTTGCTCCGGTGAAGAACGGGAACGCCCATGATGTGCCGCTGTAGGAGTCGCTCGTGCCGGTCCTCGCGGAGCACATACGGCGTCACCCGCCCGTGGATGTCGCCTTGCCGTGGATGGTGCCGGACGGCGAGCCTGTCACGTTCATCCTCCTCGTGACTGGGGCCGGGGGCGCGCTGCACCGTACCGGGTTCAATAAGGCGCATTGGCGGCCAGCGCGGAAGCGGGCTGGGATCGCGCCGTCGCGGTGGGCGGGGATGCATGTGTTGCGGCACACTGCCGCGTCGGCGTGGCTTTCAGCCGGGGTGGACGTAGCTGCGGTCGCCGCGTGGCTTGCTGACACGGTGCAGACCGTGTACGCCACGTACGCTCACATGGTGCCCGGTGCGGCGACCGGGGCCGGAAGGCGATGGATCTGTTTTTCACGCGGAGTGCCCTGGATGTGCCCTCGGAGGGTAGGTCGTGATGCTCCGCCGCAGGTCAGCGCGCTCCGGTGCTACTTCCAGCCGAAGTGATTCCGGGCCTCGCGGCGACGACACTTGTCCGGCGCATCAGCTCTTGTCTTCGCTGGGCCCGATGTCGAGCGTCACCACATCGGTGTCGGGACGCGTAACCGAACGTCGGCCACTCGCCGTTTGCCAGTAGGTCTCCTTGCCTAGCAACGACTCACCGAACCGGTCGAACTCGGCGATAACTTTCCGGGTTGCCGCACTAACGGCCGCACGGGTCCGCTCGTCCAGTTCGGCTAGCTGCCGGGACACCTCGAGCTGGATGTGAGCGGCAACCTCGTCCTGCGCCAAGGCGCGCAACTCCTTTTTCGCCTCGCGCACCGCGGCTCGCAGATCCTTCGTGGCGGCGTGGGCTTCGCGGACCATCTCGCGGCACTCGCCAACCGCGGCTTCAAGTCGATCGAGTTCGCTCACGGCATCCTCCTCGCTCATCGGGGGGCCCTGGCGCTCCCATCCCGGTCGGCAATCGATCTGAGCGCATCGCGGTGACGTCGTCGTGGTTGGCCAGACGGCCAGGCCGGCGACGTTGCGCCGTGCGTCTCAGCTGCCGTTCATGCACCCGCAGAAAGGGACCGGACCGGACCTCGTTCTGCACATCCGCGAGGAAACGGAGCGGCACCTCGTCACATTACCAGCCAGCACAAAACCGGCGGATCAGCGCGTGGATCACCGGGCTGCCCGGCTGGGTGACACGGTGCAGACGATGTACGCCACGTACGCTCACATGGTGCCCGGTGCCGACGACCGGGGCCGGAAGGCGATGGACCTGTATCCGCGCGGAGTGCCCTGAATGTGCCCGCAGAGGGTGTGCGCCATACTCCGCCGCAGCTCAGCGCGATCCCGGTGCTACTTCAAGCCGAAGGTGAGGCGCTGACATGCCGGACGAAGTGCTGATAGAGGTCGATGCGGGGATCGCCGTGCTCACCATCAACCGCCCGGCGGCGAGGAACGCCGTCAACGGAGCGGTCGCGGCGGGCATCGCGGGCGCGGTAGCGGAGCTCGACAGCCGAAAGGACGTCTCCGTCCTCATCCTTACCGGCGCCGGCGGGACGTTCAGCGCCGGGATGGACCTCAAGGGATTCCTCAGCGGCGACGACCCGGTGGCAGGCGGTCGTGGGTTCGGCGGTCTCACCGAGCAGCCCCCGGACAAGCCGATCATCGCGGCGGTGGAGGGCTACGCCCTCGCGGGGGGCTTCGAGCTTGCCCTGGCCTGCGACCTTATCGTCGCGAGCGAGGACGCATGGTTCGGCCTGCCGGAGGTCACTCGCGGCCTGGTGGCAGGCGCAGGCGGCCTGCTGCGGCTGCAGCGGCGGATCCCGTACCACATCGCCATGGAGATTGCGCTCACCGGCGCGCGGGTCCCCGCCGCCAGGCTGCACGACGCGGGGCTGGTCAACCGTCTCGTCCCGGCTGGTGAAGCCCTGGCCGCGGCCCGTGACCTCGCCACCAGCATCGCGGCCAACGCACCGCTGGCGCTTGCCGCGAGCAAGCGGATCATCGTCGAGTCGGCCGAGTGGCCTGCCGCCCATGCATTCGCCAAGCAGGCCGAGATAGCTGCGCCCGTCTTCGGCTCCAAAGACGCGATAGAGGGGGCTGCCGCATTCGCCGGGAAGCGTGCACCCGCCTGGCGCGGCGAATGATCGCTCTGGCGGATTTCGCATAGGTCCTTGCTGTGGCGCCCGGTCCATCAGCGCCGCGGATCGCAGGTGCCATAGCACACGCGATCCGCGGCACTGCTGCGAACCCGTCTCGATTAGCTCGTGCCGCGGCGTCACTCGCCCATCTCAGCGGTCTCATCAGCGCGGCCACCGTAGGATCGGTGCCGCGGCACCCTCACCGACCGATGGAGGCGTGGATGTGTGGAATCGCAGGTTGCCTGGCGCTTGCGCCGTCCGCGGGCCCGGACATGCACTGGGTGGATGAGGCGGCCAAGCGCATCGCCCACCGCGGGCCTGACGATGACGGCACCTACAGCGACTTCGACGTCGCGCTTGGCTTCAAGCGGCTCGCGATCATCGATCTTTCCCCCGGCGGGCACCAGCCGATGTGCACGGCCGACCGCCGCTACTGGATGGTCTACAACGGTGAGATCTACAACTACGTCGAGCTCGCGCAGGAACTGCGCGCCCAGGGTGTGCGGCTGCGGACAAGCTCCGACTCGGAGGTGCTGCTCGAGAGCTACGCCAGGTCGGGCAGGGACGTGGTGCGCAAGCTTCGCGGCATGTACGCGTTCGCCATCTGGGACACGCACCGGCGCGAATTGTTCTGCGCGCGTGATCCGTTCGGCATCAAGCCATTCTTCTACCGCTTCGACGGCGGGATGCTCAGGTTCGCCTCGGAGAAGAAGGCCCTCGCGGAACCCGGCGAGCTGAACCGGCTCGACGGGGACGCGATGCGCAGGTACCTGGCCTTCCAGTACGTGCCGGCGCCGGCGACGCTCACCCCGCCCGTCAGGATGCTGCCGCCTGGCCATGTGCTGGTGGCGCGGCCAGGGGTGCGGCCGGATCCTGGGGCCGCGCCAGACACGACGGGGGCGCCAGGCACGACGGCCGCGCCGGGCGCGCCAGCCGCGCCGGGCCCGCCGGCCGCGCCAGAAGGCAGCGTCGAGATCGCCAGGTTCTGGGGCGCTGAGCTGCGGCCCGCCGCAGCCCCGCAGGGGGGTACCTCGCGACGGATCCTGCAGGCTATGCGCGACTCGGTCGCCGTTCATCTGCGCAGCGACGCGCCGCTTGGCGCGTTCCTTTCCGGTGGCATCGACTCCGCCGCCATCTGCGCGCTTGTCGCAGAACGCCGTCCTGACCTGCTGACCTTCACGGTTGGTTTCGAGCGGGACGGCTACAGCGAGATCGACAGGGCGCAGGAGACCGCGGCCGCGCTCGGCGTGAAGTCGATTCCCTACGTCATCGGCGTCGAGGAATTCATGCGCCACCTGCCGCAGATTGTCTGGCACCTTGATGACCCGATGGCCGACGCCGCCGCGGTGCCGCTGTGGTTCGTGGCCAGGGAAGCACGCAGGCACGTCAAAGTGGTGCTGTCGGGCGAGGGCTCCGATGAGCTGTTCGGTGGCTACCTCATCTATCATCAGCCGGGCGTGGTGCGCGCGGGGGAGAAGCTGCCCGACTGGGGGCGATCGTCTTTGCAGCGGGCCGCTGCGCTCATCCCGGCCGGGGTGAAGGGGAAGGGCCTGCTCGAACGTACCTCCACGCCGCTGCGGCGCAGGTTCATCGGCAATGCGCACGTGTTCACCGGCGATCAGATCGACCTGATCGCGGGCCGCGGCGCCGGCGGCAACGCAAGCCCATATGACGTCACGGACCCGGTGTACGCGCTCGCGGAGCGCTGGGGTCTCGACGACGTGGCGACGATGCAACTGGTGGATATCAACACCTGGCTCGCTGGCGACATCCTGGTCAAGGCGGACCGGATGACCATGGCGCACGGCCTCGAACTGCGAGTGCCCTTCCTCGATTCCGCGGTGATGGCGGTGGCGGCGCAGCTCGCCAAGGAGGAAAAGACCGGCGGCGGCACGACGAAATACGCGCTGCGCGAGGCGATGAGCGAGTTGCTTCCCCAGCCGGCGGTGGAGCGGGCGAAGCTTGGTTTCCCCGTTCCGGTCGGCCATTGGCTGAAGGGCCAGATGCATGAGTTCGCGCACCGCCTGCTAAGCGAGGCGCAAACAGGCGAATGGGTGAACCGCTCCGCGGCGCTTGACCTGCTGAGCCGTTACAGGTCCGGTGAGCCGGATGCCAACTGGCGGCAACTGTGGGTGCTGATCGTCTTCTCACTTTGGCATCAGATATATGTCGAGCGCGTTTACGACCCGGTAGCGCTCGGCTGGGCGGCTGCCTGACTCCCGCCCGCGAAAGGGGGCCGAACCTTTTGCATAACGGCTGCGCTTCCTGATCCGGCAGCGCCAGGTGGCGCAGCAGTTCGGACGAAAAAGCGGCTTCCCGGCGGTTACGTGACGTACACGCCGAGACGTATGCCGACGTGGCTCATGGCCGCGGGGTAGTAGCATCTGACCGCGCCGACGATGATATGGAGGTCCGCAGAGTGGCAGGCCCGCGGATCACGGTCGTGGTCCCTTTCTTCAATGTGGCTGACCTGCTTGGCGACTGCCTTAGGTCGATCGCCGCGCAGACGTTCGCCGACTTTGAAGTGATCATGGTCGATGACGGATCGACCGACGCGAGCGCCGATATCGCCAAGGCGCAGGCCGCCGCAGACCCGAGGTTCATCCTGCTCCAGGTGCCCAACGGCGGCCCCGGTTACGCGAGGAACCGTGGCGTCGAGCGGGCGCGCGGCGAGTTCCTCGCCTTCGTCGACGGAGACGACATGGTTCCGCCCGGCGCCTACGAGGTGCTCGTGCACACGCTGGAACAGTCGCGCTCGGATTTCGTCTGCGGGAACGTCGACCGCATCGGGCCCTGGGGAATCCGGCCGTCTGCCCTGCACGCCCGGGCCATCAAAGGCAGGCGAACCGCCACCCACATCACCAAGATGCCGCAGTTGCTCTACGACATCTCGGTGTTCAACAAGCTGTTCCGTAAGCAGTTCTGGGACGCCCACCAGCTTTCCTTTCCTGAGGGAATGCTCTGGGAAGACCTTCAGCTCATGACCCGGGCACACGTACTAGCGCGCTCGGTGGACGTGATTCCCGATCACGTTTACTACTGGCGCGAGCGCGGCCTCGGTGAGCTGTCCATCACCCAGAGCCGCACCGATATCGGTAACCTCAGGGACAGGGTCGACGCCCTGCTCGCGATCGACGGTTTCCTCGCCGAGAACGCCCCGGCTGCGCTCCTGCGGCGGCACCAGCGCAAGGCGCTCGGCAATGACCTGTGGTTGTACGTGGGAGACCTGCACAAGGTAGGCGACGGTTACCGCACCGAATTCCTCGACCTCGCGGGCCGCTACCTGGACCAGGTCAGGACGCGCGTGCTCGGCAAGCTCCCGGCGGTCCAGAAACTCGCCTACTACCTCGTCAAGCAGCGCTTGATGCCCGAACTTACCGAGCTTCTGACCTGGCAGCTGCAGCAGCCCGTGCGCGCGGTCCCGCTCGTGCATAGACACGGCAGGCTTATCGCTGATCTTCCGCTGCGGACGGACTCCAGGCTGCGTATCCCGGCGAAGGTCTTCCGTCCGTCCTGGCGCGAGCTCGACCCCATTGTGCGGGTCGATTGGGTCGGCTGGCGTGGCGGCAAGATGGTAGTGGAAGGCCGCGCCCATATCCCGTCGATCGACATCGGCAAGCGCAGGCATTCGTCGAAGATTGTCGTGCTGCGACCGCGAAACCACCGCCGCCCGCCGATCATTCTGCCCGCGCGGTCGGTCCTGCACCCTGACGCGACAGATTCGTCCGGCCAGGACCGCTACTCATACGACCGGGCCGGATTCCGCTGCGAGATCAGCCCGCGCTGGTTCCGGTTCTTCGGGCGCTGGATGATCGGCAAGTGGGATTGTTATGTGCTAGTCCGCAGCCGTGGGGTCTGGCGGCCGGCCCGCATCCACACCCCGCGGCCCGGTCAGGCGGAACGGCCGGGAGTCCGCGAGGTCGCACCAGGCATACGGCTTCGGCCGAGGTGGGAAGGCCGAAACCTGGTGGTAGAGCTTGCCAGGGCGCCCGCGGTACTTTCCGGCCTCGTCGCCGAGCCTGGCCACGACGGGATTGTCGGCAAGATCAGGCTCGATGTGGATCTTCCCGGCCCCCGGCCGGCGGTCTCTGAACCTGCCAAGCTCCTCCTCGTCAGGCAGGGCGGCGCGGCCACACTCGGCTTTCCCGCGTCGGTAACGGCGATTGAAGCCGTCCCGCCCGGCGCCGCGGCCGGTGACCGCGCGGGCGCGGTGCGCGTGTCAGCCACCGTCGACCTCGATGCCCTGATCGCGGGCGCCGGCCGTGGCGACCGGGCAGCGGCGGGCGTGCGGCCGGTGGAGGGTGCTGGCGCCGACGGCACATCCTGGGATGTCTACGTATCACGTACCGGCCGTCGCAGGCTTCGGGTGGCTGTGCCCGTGGTGGGCGGTGCCGGTGGTGGCAGCGGTGCCGGCGATGTCGGACGTGTTGGCGGGGCCGGTGGTGACAGCGATGTCGGAAGTGCCGGCGGGGCCGGCGATGTCGGACGTGTCGGCGGGGCCGGCGGTGACGGAGGTGCCGGCTGCGATGGGGCCCCGGGCGCCGCTGGACAGCGTTACCCGCGCGCGGGACGGGAGATAGTGATCGGCTGGAGTCGCTACGGTGACCTTGTGATTTCTGACCGCTCTCCCCGCCCCGTCATCGAGGAGCACGCCTGGACCACGGACGGCCGGCTGCAGCTTCGCGGCCGCTATCTCGGACCTGCGGCCGGTCTCGGTGATCTCGTGCTTGAACGCAACGGATCCGGTGAACGGCACCGTCTCGCCTGCGAGCGCGACGGCGAGCGCTTCACCGCGCTGATCGACGTCAACCGGATGCCATCGTTCGGCGACGAGTTGCCGATGAGAGATGGGCGCTGGGGCGTCCTATTTGAGACCGGCCGACTTGAGACAGGCCGACTTGAGACAGGCCGACTTGAGACAGGCCGACTTGAGACAGGCCGACTTGAGGCCGGCGGACTTGAGGCCGGCGGACTTGAGGCCGGCGGACTTGAGGCCGGCGGACTTGAGGCCGGCGGACTTGAGACAGGCCGACTTGAGGCCGGCCGACTTGAGGCCGGCCGACTTGAGACCGGCCGACTTGAGACAGGCCGACTTGAGGCCGGCGGACTTGAGGCCGGCCCACTTCAGGCCGGCCTAGACAGCGGCGCGGCGAGCGGCCCGCTCGTGACCGCTGGTTATGACCCGGCGCGACTGGCCGGCATTACCGAGGAGCCAGTTGACGTCGGCGCTAAGCAGTACCGCCTGGTGGTGGTGGGCGAGGACACACCTGTGCTGGTCGTAACGGCCAACCGGTCGCGGATGGAGCGGGGCAAGTTCAACCAGCGCCTGCTGCGCAGGGCCTACTACCCGATGAAGCTACGGGCGCCGCTGCGCGACGCCGTGCTCTTCGTCAGCTGGAAAGGCAAGCAAGCCGCGGACAATCCCCTTGGCATCGCGGCCGAACTGCGCAGCCGTGGCGATGATAGGGAACATATCTGGGCGGTAAGCGATCCGGCGGTGCGGGTGCCGGAAGGGGCCACCGTCGTGCTTACCGGTACGCAGAAGTACTACGAGGCGCTCGCGCGATCGCGGTACCTGATCGCGAATGACGACATGCCCGCGCACTACCGTAAGCGCGACGGCCAGGTCTATCTGCAGACCTGGCATGGCACGCCACTGAAGCGGATCGGCTTTGACATCGAGCGGCCGCAGTTCATCAGCGGCAGCGCCTACCTGGATCACCTGGCAGAAGATGTAGCGCATTGGGATCTGCTGCTGTCGCAGAATCCGTTCAGCACGCCGATCCTGCGCCGCGCCTTCCGGTTCGACGGGGAAGTGTGCGAATACGGCTATCCCCGCAACGATATTCTAAGCCGTCCAGACGCACCGCAACTCGCGGCGGAGGTCCGCAAGCGGCTCGGGCTCGCCGCCGGCAAGAAGGTTGTGCTCTACGCGCCCACGTGGCGCGACAATCAGTTCTATGCCGCGGGGCGGTACAGGTTCGATCTCCGGCTCGATCTGGAGCGCGCTCGGAAGACGCTCGGCGACGACTATGTGATCTTGATTCGCGGCCATCATCACATGGCTGACGACGTGCCAGATTCGGCGTCTTCAGGGTTTGCGATGAACGTCACCCGTTATCCCGATATTGCCGAGCTGTTTCTGGTGAGCGAAGTGCTGGTGACTGACTACTCGTCGGTTATGTTCGACTATGCGAGCACCGGGCGGCCGATGCTGTTCTTCACCTACGACCTTGCTGACTACCGCGACAACCTGCGCGGCTTTTACTTCGACTTCGAGCCAGCGGCGCCTGGGCCGCTGCTCGCCACTTCCGACCAGGTGATCGCGGCGATCGGGGACATCGAGAACGTGGCAGCCAGGCACGCCGCCGCCTATCGGGCCTTTGCCGCGAAGTTCTGC
This sequence comes from uncultured Actinomycetota bacterium, assembly GCA_963826515.1. GTDB lineage: Bacteria > Actinomycetota > Actinomycetes > Streptosporangiales > Streptosporangiaceae > DATFVJ01. The sequence goes on along the minus strand of CAWGXI010000010.1, from coordinate 987,255 downwards.
CCGCTCGATGACGGCAAGGCGGGCGCGCGCACGTGCGACAGGCTCTCGTCAATCTGAGCTCGCAACCGCTTGATCGCCGCCCACAGACCGTATTCCATGATCACGTAGACGTCACTGCGGACTTGGTTGCCGCGATATATACAGCGCCTGCACACAGCGCCGGAGCGGACGAGCTCGCTGGTTGCCCGTCTGGACCGGCATGAGCAAATCGCTCGTAAGCGCCTCGCCGCGGACACCAGGGTGGCTGACTGCGAAACTCGCGCCGTCCGCGCGATCATCACGGCGGAGGGCGAGCTGCTTGGCTGGATCGGCGGGGCATGCGCTCATGATCCGTTCTCGTGTTAACTTGACCGCGCTATTTGCCGGAAACGTAACACGATCAGGGATCATGGACGCGTGCTACTGCCGCGATCCCCGCAGGCGGCGCTGGGCGCATGCTGCGCGATCTTCAAACCGTTACAGTGCGGAACGCGCCCCCCTGATACCGCGGGCCCGCCGTTCGAAGGGATCATGGACTGCGGTTACGGGCACGACGCTGTCGTCGCCCAATACCCGTGAGAAGACCTGCGGGATCGACATGATCTAGGGATCTGTCACCCGGTCCTCTGTACGAACGGCGCCCAGCCACGTACGGACCGCTAGCCAGGGTGCCAGAAATGCCGGCGCGTCAGCTCAGCGGTCTGCTGTCCTATGACGAGGATCAGGCGGCGGGAAGCATAACGGGCCGTGCCACGAGGAGTCCATCTTGCCGGGTTCGAAAGCTCCCCCGGATGGCCCGCATGCGGCATCGGGCGATGAAGGACGATCGGCCGCGGCATGCCGATCCGTCGATCCTGAGGCGACCGCCGGTGCTGCGGCGGCCGCCGGTGCTGCGGCGGCCGCCGGTGCTGGGGGGTGTGCCGGTGCTGGGGGGTGTGCCGGTGCGGAGGGGTGTGCCGGTGCGGAGGCGGGCGCCGGTGCTGAGGGGACCGCCGCCGGCGCTGAGGCGACCGGATCCCGGGGCATCGGGCCGCACGCCTGGCTGGTATCCCTGGTCCCCGCGATCACAGCGTTCGGCGTGGGGCTTTACGGTATCGCCCGGCCATTGCGGTGGCGGAACGAGGCGTACACGATCGAGGCCGCCGGCCGGTCGCCGGGGCAGATCCTGGCGCTGCTCAGGAACGCAGACGCCGTGCACGGGGCCTACTACATGTGCATGCACGTGGCGATCACCTGCTCGGCCGGTCAGCGACCGCAGTACGGCTGCCTTCCGTGGTCGCCACGGCGGTCGCGGCGGGCTTCGTTGCCGCCCTGAGCATGCGCCCGGGGGCCACCTCCGGCGCGCCCTATCCGCGCGCCACCGGCCTGTTCGCTGGCCTCCTCTACGCGATGGCGCCCCTGGCGGCCAGGTACGCGCAAGAGGCAAGGTCATACGCGACGGTGACCGCGTTGGTCGTGATCGCCAGCCACCTGCTGATCCGCGCGTTCGAGGAACGCCGCCGCCTGTGGTGGGTGGGCTACGGCGCAGCTATCGCGCTTGCCGGGTTGTTTAACCTGCTCGCGCTGCTGATCTTGCCGGCTCATGGGGTCACGGCGGCGGTCATGACGAGGCGATCCCGTGGCTGCCGCGGGAAAGGAGAAACTCCTGACCCCGCCGCGCCCACGGTGCCGGCCGCAGCCACGGCGGGTTCCCTCGCTGGGGCCCATGGATCCGCGCGGCGGCAGGTCCCGGCGGGATCTGGCCTGCGATCGTGGGCCGCGGCGGTGATCGTGGCGCTTGCCGTGCTGGCTCCGCTTGCCGTCGTCGCCTATCTCGAGCGCGGCGCCACCGCCTGGCTGGGCGAGCCAGGCTCGCGCCAGATCGGCTCCCTGGTAACTTCGCTGCCGGTTCTGTCGTCCTGACGGTGCCGGTTGGAGCGCTTGCCGTTGCCGCTGTGGCCGCTGGCCTTGTAACTGGCCGCGGGCGCCCAGGTTACGGTCGTCGACGTTGCCCTGCCGTGGCTTGTGCTGCCACCAGCCGTGCTGCTGGCCGCCTCCCAGTTCCACCCGCTCTACAACCTCAGGTACGTGCTGTATTGCCTGCCAGCCGTGGCCTTGCTCGCCGCGGCTGGGCTTGGACGGCTGGCCAGCCTCGCGGCGCGTTACGCCGCGAGGGTGACCTCTGGATGGACGGTGTCCGCGACGGCATGGGTGCCCTCTCTGGCCGTGGTCGCCTTCGTCGCCGTCGCGTCCGTAGGTCCGCAGCAGGCTGTCCGTGCCTCCTGGTCCCGACCCGACTACCTGCGCAAAGTGTCCAAGATCGTTGCGCGCCATGCTCACACGGGTGATGCCGTGCTCTACATCACGGACCATTCGCGGATCGTCAGCGAGGGTTATCCCGGGCCGTTCCACAAGCTGCGGGACCTGGCGCTGGCCGAGTCCCCGGTCGCGTCCGCCACGCTGAACGGGACCGAGGTCGCCGCGACCGTGCTTCGCAGCCGTTTCGCGAGCGTGAGCCGGGTCTGGGTCATCAGCGACAACGGCCCAGCGCTGCCCGCCGTGCAGGATGCCGTCGACGCCGAAAAGCTCGCGCTGGTCCATACGATGCGACTGATTGGCCGCTGGCACACAAGGAACGATCTGTTGCTGCTCTTCGCCAGGCGGTGAGCCGGGAGCTGCGCCTGCACGAGTCCGGCCCGCGCCAGGTGCTGGGCGGGACCGGGGCCGTGGACGGCGCTGTCGTCGTCGCCGATAACTCCACTCAGCCTGTCACCGGCGCCAGCCCGCCGCCTCTCAGGCGCCCCGTTAGCTGATCCCGAAGCCTGCTTCGTCCCCGGTGCAGACGCGACATCACGGTCCCGATGGGAGTTCCCATGATCGTCGCGATCTCCTTGTACGGGTACCCTTCGACATCGGCCAGGTAGACCGCGACCTTGAACTCCTCCGGCAGATCCCGCAGCGCGCGGAATATGTCGGAGTCCGGCATCCGGTCAAGCGCCTCGACCTCAGCCGAGCGTGCACCAGTTGCCAGCGGGTCGGCGGGGAACTGCCAGTCCTGCATCTCGCCACAGGCCGCCTCCGGTGGCTCGCGGCGCCTCCTGCGGTAACCGTTGATAAAGGTGTTGGTGAGAATCCGGTACAGCCACGCCCTGAGATTTGTGCCGGGCCGGAACTGGTGGAAGGCCGCGAACGCCTTCGCCGACGTCTCCTGCACGAGATCCTCGGCGTCGGCCGGATTGTGGGTCATCCGGAGCGCGGCATGGTAGAGCTGGCCGAGTTCGGGCACGACGTCCCGCTCGAATCGGACACGCTGCTCGGTCATCTTGTCGGTCAACCTCATCGCTAACTCCGGCGCCGGTGGCACGCACTCACTATTGAGACGTCTCAACCTGATCGATTATGACGCGGCATGTGTGAAATCGGCATAAGGTGACCGAGATCACAGAACGCGGCGCCGTTGGATACATCAGCGGCCACGCGCTCCGTTGGGGCGGGCGTTGCCGGCCGTCGGCTCGCGGCGACTGCGGATTTGTACAGCACGGTGATGTTCTGCCCGAACGTGGGCTTACGAGACCGCCGGCGTGTACCCACCCGATTCATATCCGCCGATAACGCCGACCACAAGGCTGTTTCCTGTCACTGGGCTGACGTCGGCGAGCAACGGGCCGCCGCTCGTGCCATTGGCGAAGCCGCCGCAATCGAACTCCAGCTGCCTGGCGCTGAAGTTGGTGGCCTCGTTCTGGCAGGTGACCGGTCGCTGCTGTGAGCTGGGGTACCCGATCACCCGGACCACCCCGGCTGATTGCTGGCCGACGCCAAGTTGATCGCCGCCTGTCACATCCTCGATCTTGCTGCCTGCAAGGTCCCCGACGATGAGGAAGGCCACATCATCGTCAGGATCGCTGGCCGAGGCCCACGCATTGTCGACGAAGACGCGGGACACGGTCCACACGCCGTACGGTGCCGTGCCATCGTGATAGCCGGGCGCGAACGTGACCCGCTGCGGGCTGGCCGCGGAGCTCGCCAGGCAGTGAGCGGCCGTAATGACCATGTCCCGGCTGGGGCTGTGCATGACGCTCGCCGTGCAGAAGTGGGTCCGTGAGCCGCTGGCGCCCGCAACGAACAGCGCGCCAACCGCGGGTGTGCCGGTGAAGGAGGTGGCGCTCAGCGGTGCCGGCGCCGCGAGCTGGGGCCGCGCGGAGTCGGCAGCGGTTCCGGCAGGAGACGCCATGACGATCGCAAAGATGAGCAGCGTCATGATGCTCATCAGCGATGTGGAAGGGGCCGCGAGCGACTTGGCACGCTCCAGTCGTGGCTTCTGACGGCGCTCGGCGTACCCGGCGGCTGCGCCCGGGCAGCTGGCGGCGGGTTCCCCTGCCCGCGTCTGCCTGCCCCGCGTGAGCATCCGTCTCCCTCGCTTGCCGGCTGCCGACACGTGGACCGGGCGCGCGAAAATGTGTTCTCTGGCTGCGATTCTGCAGGTGACGTATCCGTTCGCCCTCAGGGCAAACTGGGGAAAAAGCTGAATCCCGCAGCCGGTGTTACTGGGTGTATTCGCACCAATTCAAGCAGTATTGATGCTGGTAAGAAGCATGCTCGCGGAGCCGGGCGAGGGCCATGCCGAGGCGGGCAAACGAGGTGCTAGAGCCGAGCGGGTCACAGGGCGCCGGGCGGGCGCTGCTTGTGCCGCTGGTTCCAGGCACGCATCCGTGCGGGATACCCGACAACCTGGGCCTCATACACGGGCAGTCCAAGGCCGCGGGCGACCTTGCGAATCGCCGCGGGTGAACCGACCCTGCGCCGCGTCCACTCTCCGTCGGCCGCGACGGCGACCGCGGTGGTATCGGTGGCGAACGTCTCCGGTTCCACATAGAACTCCACGCCAGGCCGGCTGCGTGCAAAAGCGACGAGCGCAGCGATATCGGCCGGGGTCGCCTCACGGTCGAGCTTCGTCGCGGGTTCCGCCCGCCTCCTGCCTTGACGGCGACGCCATTTCATGCATGCACTTTAGCGAACTGTAAGGTTCGATTGCCCCCGGTGCCCTTCGCGGCACGGACCCCTGAAGGGCGAGCTCAGTACGAGTAGACGGGGTTCACCTGCGCGCAGTCCCCAGGGTGCGAGGCGTTCTCCGGACTGGAGCCGGGCGGCGGCGTGGCAGAACCCGAGCTCGTGGCGGGGGCTGAGCCGGTGGCGCTCGCCGACGGGCTCGGCGCCGGGGTGGCGTTACTGGTGGCCGGCCCGGCCCGGCTTAGCGGGGTGTCGGTGCTGATGTCATTGAACAGCTGCTGAGCGCCCGGCATGGCCGGGGACACCCAGGCGGCGGGATTGCCTGGATACGGCTCCGTCGGCATGGTGACGAACGTGATCCGCTTGGCAGGCACCTTGTTCAGATCACTGGCGAGGCCGATGAGCTTGGGGATGCTGTCCAGGCCGGGGTCGACGGTCAAGGCTCTGGTGGCGTCGTTCGCGAGCCGGTAGAGCGTGACCGGGTTGGCCAGTGTGCTCGCGCTCTTCATCTTCCTGATCAGTGCGCTCAGGTACATGTGCTGCGCTTCGGTACGGTACAGATCCCCGCCGTAGAGGAAACCGTGCCTGGTGCGCAGGAACTCGAGCGCCTGCAGGCCCACGACCACGTGGGTGCCCTTGGCCATGCGCAGATGGGAGTACGGATCGTACACGTTGGTGCTAACGCATACCGGCACACCCCCGACGTCGGCGGCCATGTTCACCACGCCCGAGAAGTCGATCATGACGAAGTGGTCGATGGTGATGCCGGTCAGCGAGTGCACGGCCGCGACAGTGCAGCCTGGGCCGCCGGATTGCAGGCTAGAGTTGATCTGCACGTCCTGTTGCGGTGGATAGACGTGGTGCGTCGGGCTGGTGCACTGCGGCACGTTGACGACCGTGTCGCGCGGGATGCTCATCACGGTGGCATTCGAGCGGTCGGCGGACAGATGAACGACCATCTCGACGTCGGCGTTCGCCCCGCTGCCGCAATCCCCGCCGATCTTGCAGTCCGTTTGGCCGGCGCGAGTGTCCGTACCGATCAGCAGGATGTTCACCGCCCTGCGGCCGAGCGGATCCACCTTCTCCGCGTGCTGGCTTCCACCCAGGTCCAGCGGCGCGCTCTGCAGGTTGGCATTCAGTTTCAGGTACAGCAGCGTGCCGGCGAGCAGCACGAGAACCATGCCTACGGCAACCCACAGCAGGATTTTACGGCGGCGGCGGCCGGGACGCCGCGCGCGGTGAGAACCGCCGCCGTGATGATGGCCGCCGCCGTTTCCTCGCGGATCGGAGCCGGGCTGACCGGGTCCGGATGCACCGGTCCCCTCGTCGGCATGGACGTCGGCGAGCGCGGATCCGGCCGAGGGGCCGCCCGGCACCGGGCTGTCACCTTCCTGCCCCGCTGGGGACGAGCCGAGGGAACGTCCTGCGGCATCCGCGTCGGGATCGCCACCCCGTCCCTGATCGGTCATGCATACGTCCTCAACGCTGTCCACAACGGTGCCTCGTGAGAACCATCAGCCGGTGCTCGGCATCGGCCTCGCGAGCTGCGCTCTTGCTAGCAAGACGCCGGAACAATAGTTCCGGTTCCTATTTTGTGCAAATTTGCCAGTTATGGTCTAGGTAGATCTCTGCCTGGCGATGGGCGGCGAGCCCGGCTGAACCGCCTCCTGTTGCTCGTATCACCGCTCAAGGGCGGCCGTCACCGTTCCGCCGGTCTCCGCAAAAACGGGCCGTGACCAGCACCGCCTGGCTCGCGCCGCGCAGCCGTTAGGGAGAATATGGGTCCCACCTCCGGACCTGCAGCTGCACTGCACGACCGGGTTCAGGCCAAGGCCCCCGAATCGCGTAGGCCAGCCAGAAGAGAAACGGTATGAACGAAACGATACACGGGACGTTGATCGTCGCCGCCGCGCCGATCGGATGCCCTGCCGACGCCTCGTCGCGGCTGGCGGCGGCGCTCGCGGGCGCGGCTGTGATCGCCGCCGAGGACACTCGCAGGATTGGCAGGCTCGCCGCCGATCTTGGGGTGCGGCTGACGGCCCCGGTCGTGTCGTGCTACGAGGCGGTGGAGCAACGGCGTGCGGAGAGGCTGCTCGCTGACCTGATGGCAGGCAGCGATGTGCTGCTTGTTACCGATGCGGGCATGCCTGGTATCAGCGATCCCGGGTACCGCCTGGTCAAGGCGGCCGTGGCGGCAGGGATCCGGGTCACCGTCCTGCCCGGGCCTTCCGCGGTGACCGCGGCGCTCGCCGTAGCGGGCCTGCCGAGCGACCGGTTCTGCTTCGAAGGCTTCCCGCCCCGGCGAGCCGGGGACCGCGCGCGCCGGTTCGCCGAACTCGCGACCGAGCCACGCACCCTGGTGTTCTTCGAGTCGCCGCGGCGGCTGGGCGTGACCCTCGGTGAGCTGGCGGCGGCCTTCGGTCACGGCCGGGCCGCGGTCGCGTGCCGTGAGCTGACCAAGACCCATGAGGAGATCCGCCGCGGGACACTCGGCGATCTCGCGGACTGGGCGGCAAGCGGAGTGCTTGGCGAGGTAACGATCGTCGTTGCGGGTGACACAGGCAAGCGTACGGGCAGCTTGGACATCGGCCGCGCCGCCGCTGCGGTGGCCGAGCGCCAGGCAGCGGGCCTGACCAGGAAGGAAGCGATCGCCGCCGTCGCCGCTGAGCTGCGGCTGCCCAAACGCGCGGTCTATGACGCGGTGGTCGCGAGCAAGCCGGCAGGGCGCTCAGGCTAGCGCGGCTGGGTTCCGGCCTGCGTGGCGGCCATAGCGACGACGGGCGCGCGCCGGGTCAGGGCGATCTCGGCGGGGTGGCGTCTGGCGCCACAGCTCCGGGCCTTTTTCCGGCGGCCCGCTCGCCATCGGGGGCCGCCGCAGCGGGCAGGGACGGCGGCACCGCCGGCGTCCCTGCCACTGGTTCGCGCGCATCATGCTGGCCACCCGCCGGCCCGGTGCGGTGCTCGCGCCTTGCCGCCAGCCGGTTGCCGACTGGGTTGCCTGCGCCGAACACCATCGCGGTGGCCAGGCAGGCGAAGGGGACGGCGGGCAGCAGGTATCTGTAGTCGAATTCGGCGGTGGCGGCCGGAATCACGATCATGGCCACGGCAATGGCCCAGGGCAGCAGGATCTCACCGCCTAGCCGCCGCCAGGCGATAAACATCCCGGCCAGCCCGGCCGCGAGCAGCACGCCGAGGATCGTGCCGGGCAGGAACACATACTTCTGGTACCAGCGCATGATTCCCGCGTACGGCGCGATCACATGGGTGATCTGGCTCCCGCCGGCGTAGCGTGGCACCGCGAAGCGCGCGCCGAAACCGTGGCCGGTCGCGGGAGCCCGTGCGGGGCCGTGGCTCGCGCTGGCGAACACGTATTCGCCGTAGGTGATCGGATCAGGGAACACCTTGCGCTGCCACGCCAAAGAGCGCCAGGTGTCGTCCCAGGTGACACGGGCATAGTCGAGCGGCTGCGCCTCTATCGCGCGGGTCGCGAAACCCTTGGCCAGCAGGTTCGTCAGCGGCGAGAATTCAGGCGGCGGGAAGCGGCGGAGCGGGGCTTGGTGGCTCCAGATGTAATCCTGCGAGACCATGCGATCGCTCGGCGGGGCGGACGTGCACAGCGCCTTCTCGTCTGCGGGCAGGCTGAACTTGCCGCAATCGGCGAAGGCCATCACCCGCGAATACAGGAAGATCCCGGTGCTCTGGGTCATCGCAAATTCGTGATGCCAGGACTGGAACCACAGCATGTAGCCGCCCACCGGCAGCGCGCAGGCGATGATCCCTGCGGCGACGACGCGCAAGCCGGTGCGCCTGATAAGCAGGTACACCGCCACGATGACGAGCAGCGGGATCCCGATCGACCTGGTGACGGCCGCAAGCCCAAGTAGCAGGCCGGCCGCCGCCGTCTGCGTCACGCTGGGCTTCTCCCGCCACATCACGATGGTGATGGCCGCCGTGACCAGGAAGGCGAATGGCGTGTCCGCCATGAGCAGGTGCTCGAGCTGGATCTGGTACGCGTCAAACAGCGCGGGGACGGCGGCCAGCGTCGCGATCCACAGCGGGACCTTGAACCGGTGCACGAGCAACGCATAGACCATGACGCCGATGCCGAGGCCCATCAGGTGCTGCGAGATCGTCACGGCGGCGAAGCTGTGCAGTGGCTCAAGCAGCCACAGGTAGACCGAGTAGCCGGAGGGCCGCGTCGGGTCGGGCCGCAAGGGGCCCACGGTGTACTGGAGGTACTGGTAGGAGTCGTTGAACCACAGCGCCCAGCGGAAACCGGCCATCGCGATGACCCGCAGCGCGATCGCGGGGATCAGGACGGCCACGAACAGCCGGTGCCGGCCGGGCAACGCGGCGATGGACCGTCGTGGTGCCGGGGATGGCACGGCTTCTCCCCCCGGCGAGACCTTCACACCCGTGCCCTCCCCTGCGCAGCGCCTGTCGGCCTAGCCGTCATATCTGGTCAGCTCGCGATCAGTACGAATGCTAGCCGCCGCGGAGTTTCCCCAGCGCCGCCGCGGCCCACCGGCGTGGAAATGGCCAGAAGTCACAAGGAAGTGCCTGGCGGCCAGTGCCGCCGCCAAGCATCCGAACGGCACCACTGGCAGCACATACCGGTAGTCGAAATCGACCGTGAGGGCAGGAATTACCAGCAGTGCGGCAGCAGAAGACCAGCACAGCCATGCGGCCGGGGTTTCTGCGCAGCGCGCCTCGCCCGGCCTGGTAGCCGCGCCTGAACCCGGGGAGGATGAACTCGGGGAGGCTGAACCCGGGGAGGCTGAACCCGGGGAGGCTGAACCCGGGGAGGCTGAACCCGGGGAGGCTGAACCCGGGGAGGCTGAACCCGGGGAGGCTGAACCCGGGGAGGCTGAACCCGGGGAGGCTGAACCCGGGGAGGCTGAACCGGGGGAGGCTGAGGCTGGGCGCCTGGCCCGGCGCCGCAGGACGAGCCCGGCGAGCACAGCCGCTGGCATGATGATCAGGATGATCCCTACCATCGTGCCGCGCAGGTACACGTAGCGCTGGTACCAGCGCATGAGACTCGCGTATGGCTGTACGACGACGGTCGCCGCCCGGCCGCCAGCGTATGCCCGCGCTACCCCGGCCGCGGTGCGCCCGTAAGCCTCGGGCCAGGTGGGCAGCCAGGTCCTCGTTCCCGCGAACGTGTAAAGGCTCGCCGTGTAGCCGGTCGGGTAGGCGGTGCGGTCCCAGGTGAACGCGCGCCCGATACTGCTGAGCACGGCCCGCGCGTAGCCACCGGGCTGCGCGGCGATCGCCCGGAGCGCGAAGCGCATGGCGAGATCGTTTTCCCTGGCGCTGAACACCTGGCCGTGCTGCCAGCGCAGTGGTGATGTGGGCTGCCAGACCTGCGCCGATGACGCGGCCCGCTGGGCCGGAGGAAGCGCGGGGCACAGCCGTACCTGCGCCGGCGGCGGCCTGATGACGTTGCACTCGGCGAAAGCGGCCGTCCGGCCCCACAGGTAGATCCCGTCGGTGGAGTCAAGCGCGAACTGGCCGTGCACGGCGTGGAACCACAGGACGCAACCCGCGAGCGGTGCGCCCGCGGCTGCGCATACTGCCGTGACGGCGCGCCAGCCGGTCCGGCAGACGATCAGATAGGAAACCGCGAGCACTATCAGCGGGACGCCGACTGGCCTGGTGAGTGAGGCCAGGCCGAGAAGCGTTCCCGCTACCGCCGCCTGCCAGGCGTTCATCCGGCGCCCGGGTTGCGCGGGAAGCCAGCAAAGCACCGCGACGGCGGCGACGGCGAGGAATGTGAACAGCGTGTCCGCAAGGAGCAGTTGTTCCAGCTGAATCTGGAACGCGTCGAAGAGCACGGGGACCATCGCGAGCGTCGCCCCCCAGCCAGGGAGCCCGAATCGCCTGCGCAACAGCACATAACCCGCCGCGGCGGTGCCAACCCCGAGCAGATGCTGCAGCGAGGTGACGAGGAGGAGGCTGTGGACCGGCCCGGCCAGCCAGAGCAGGACCGGGTACCCAACAGGCCGCATCGGGTCGGGCCGCAGCCGCTGCGCGATCGCGACGTAGTCGAATGAGTCGTTGAACCAGAACGCCCAGCGATAACCAAGTTCCGTCACAATGCGCAGGGCGGCACCGGCTGCCAGCGCGATGGCGAAAGCGCGGTGCCTGGAGAGCACTCCGCGCGCGGCACCGGCGGCACCGGCGATCCGGCGCGCCGCCGGAACCGGACGGCCCCTGGCCGCGGAGTCACCGCCTCGCCTGGGGAACACGCTCGTGGTCTCCTTTCCCTCCCGCCACTGCCAGTGGTTGATACTGTGCGGTCGTCAGCGACCGCGCCCACAGCGGCCGCTGGTGCCACGTAACCTGGGCATTGTTCATGCGAGCGTCCGCTTGCGGCTGCCTGCCCGTGGCCAATGGCCGCCGCTGGGGACGAGGGCGGGCAGGTTGCGGCAACATTCACAACGGTAGCGACCTCATGGTCGTGCCGAGTGCGCCAGCGGAAGGCGCGTCATCGGAGCGCTGGAGGAGACGACGTGGAACTGACCGTGCTGATGCCTTGCCTCAATGAGGCTGCGACGGTTGCCACCTGTGTGCGCAAGGCCGCAGGCTTCCTCCGCGAGCACGGCATTGACGGTGAGATCGTCGTCGCGGACAACGGCAGTACAGACGGCAGCCAGAAACTCGCGGAGGAGGCGGGCGCACGGGTCGTCCCGGTTGCTGAGAAGGGATATGGCAATGCATTGATGGGCGGAATCGTCGCCGCGCAAGGCCGGTACATCATCATGGGCGACGCGGACGACAGCTACGACTTCACCGCCCTCATGCCGTTTGTGTCCGCTCTTCGCGACGGCGCCGACCTGGTCATGGGTAACCGGTTCAAGGGCGGCATCGCCCCTGGCGCCATGCCCGCGCTGCACCGCTATCTGGGCAATCCGGTCCTCAGCTTCATCGGGCGGCTGTTCTTCCACATCAAGATCGCCGACTTCCATTGTGGCCTGCGCGGTTTCCGCAGGGATAGTGTGCTCGCGCTGGGCCTGCAGGCGACGGGCATGGAGTTCGCCAGCGAGATGGTCGTCAAGGCGACGCTGGCGAGGCAACGGGTCGTCGAGGTACCGACCACGCTGTCACCGGACGGCCGCAGCCGCCCGCCACATCTGCGTAGCTGGCGAGATGGCTGGCGGCACCTGCGGTTCCTGCTCCTGTTCAGCCCGCGCTGGCTGTTCCTGATCCCAGGGATCGCGCTGCTTGCCATCGGGCTGCTGATCGGCGTGGCGGTCGTGCCAGGGCCGCTGACTGTCGGCAGCGTGTCGTTCGACGTGGACACGCTCGTCGGCGCGTCCGCGATGGTGGTCATCGGCTTCCAGGCGGTGCAGTTCGCGCTGTTCACGAAGATTTACGCCAGTGCCGAGGGTTTCCTGCCGCGGGATCGGTGGGCGACGCGCGTGCTGCGGGTCTGGAGCCTCGAGCGTGGCCTGGTGGCAGGCGTGCTGCTCGGGGTTGCGGGTCTGGTCGGCGCGGTGGTGTCGATCTCGGAGTGGCGGGTGGCGAGGTTCGGCCCCCTGCATCCCACGCATTCACTGCGCCTCATGGTGCCTTCCGCGACCGCCCTCGTCGTCAGCTGCCAGGTCATCTTCGGCACATTCTTCATGAGCATTCTGGGTATCCGGCGGACCAGGCATCCGGCGGCAGAGGCGCTTGTGGACGAGGACGACGGCGCGGCCCGGCTGCTGCCGGCGAGGTCCGGTTCGGCGCAGCAGTCCGGTTCGGCGCAGCAGGCCGGTTCGGCGCAGCAGGCCGGTTCGGCCCAGCAGTCCGGTTCCGCTCAGCGGCCGGTGCTTGCGGCCCCGGTTGCCTCGCCTGCTGGACCTGCCGCGCCTGCCCAGCCCAACCCGGCTGGCCAGGGCCGCGACGGCGCCCCGCGCGCGGGCCGGGTCTGAGGTGCAGCGGGGCCAGCCGCGAGGGCCCCCCGGCGTTGGGCTACGTCGTGGCGCGCTCTGCGCTGTGCAGGTAAAGCTGGAGCTTAATGCCATCGAATGACCACGCACGGATCCACCGGAACCGTGGCCAGCCCACCAGGCCCGCGTCCGGCTTGTCGTGGTCCACCTCGACGAGCCAGAGTCGGCGGGCAACGCCGAGCCGCCGCTCGAGTACTCGTCGCGGAACCTCCGTGCCGCTGAGATTCCCCGCCGCTACCGCGGACTCCTGCAGGCCGATGTCACGCAATCGCTGGAACCCGTACGGGTAGACGGCGCCGAAATCGCGAAATCCGGGCTTGAAGTAGAGCACCGCGTCTCCCGGCTTGGCCTGTGCCCGCACCACGAGTGCCGCGGCCCTGATGTCGTCTCCATGGCCCCACGGCTGGCGGATGGCCTGCTGCATGGGCAGTGTGAGCAGGGCGAGTACGCTCAGCGCGGCAATACGCCAGTAGCGGCCGAGCGCGGCGAGCCCTGCCCCGGCAAGCAACGCGAGCGCGGGGAGGCAGAACACGACGTAGCGAGGCACGTAGACGGGCTTGATCTCGGATGCGACGATCAGCAGGACAGGAGGAAGCAGCAGCCAGGGCACGCTGAGCCGGAGCAGGCTCGGGCCGGCGGATCGCCCGGGGCGCGCTGAGCCGGCCGGGCTGGCCCGCCGGAGCCCGCTGCCGGCGCAGTCGGCCACGGCCGCCGCGCCAAGCGCCGCGATGAGAGCGAACGAGGCTCCCGAGCCCGTCAGCAACGTACCCAGGGCTGTGACATCGGCGAAGCTGGGTCTGCGCAGCCAGGCGAGCTGAGCCCGCTCGTGCCAGGCGAGGAATGCGACAGGAATGATCGTTACGCAGGCTACCGCTGCGCCGATCGCCCAGCCAGCCATGTTGCCTGTCGCCCAGCCATCCGCGGACCCTGAGGCGAGGCCGGTCGCGGCGGCTGATGAGGCACGCGCCGGCGGGCTGGCCTGCTCCAGCGATCGGTGCCTGCGCGCCGCCGCGAGCGTCATCGCGTGTGCGGGGATGATCAGCAAGCCGAACATGTTGAGGAAGCCGAGCGCGACGAGTGAAAGGCCATATGCCACCGACAGCCGCGAACCGGGCTCGTCGATGGCCCTGACCAGCAGATAGCTCGCGATCACCGCTACCGCAGTCACCAGCGCATATGACCGCGCCTCCTGGCCGAACCTGCTGGTCATCGGCAGCGCCGCGAAGACGAGCCCGGCGAGCAGCCCGGTCTGCCAGCGCCCGAGCCGCCGGCCGATCACCGCGGTGCCCCAAGCCGCCGCCGCCATCGCGATCGCCGACGGCAGCCGCATGACGAACTCACTGGTGCCGAACAAATGCGCGAGCGGCCACATCAACAGGTAGTAGGCGCCGTGCACAGCATCTACGTGGCGGAGCATCCGGGCCATCTCCGGCAGCGAGCGCCTGGCCGCCGTCACCGTCGCAGCCTCGTCGCGCCAGAAGGACGGGGAGCCGATCCCGTACAGCGTCACGGCCAGGGTCACCGCGGCCGGTCCAATGGGCATCCAGCCGGCCAGCCGCACCACATGGGAGAGCCCGGCACCGCCCGGGTCCTGGCCGGTCGCGACCACGGCCGCCGCATCAATGCGTGGCGGCCGACCTGAGGCGCGCTGGGCGGGTGCGGTCACTGGCCCGCCTGCGGCGCGCGAAGCTTGATCAGGGATCCCCCCGGACATCACGTGGCCAGGCCAGCCCTGGCTGCACATTTGCGCATCACACCAGCCGTCGGCGATGGGGGGCTGAACGTTGCCCGCCTCGCTCGGCCGCCGCGGTCTCTAACCAGTTCGAGCCCGTGCCCCGATGCCCATAGGCTTTCCGCATGTCCTCGCCGAGCAGCCACATCCTAACGGCACCAGCCTGGCCGTACGCGAACGGCCCGCGCCACATCGGGCACGTGTCGGGTTTCGGTGTCCCGTCCGACATGTTCAGCCGCTATCAGCGGATGGCCGGCAGGCAGGTGCTGATGGTGAGTGGCACCGACGAGCATGGCACCCCGATCCAGGTACAAGCAGACTCGGAGGGCGTGACCGAGCGCCAGCTCGCCGACCGCTACAACCGCGTGATCGCCGAGGATCTGCGCGGGCTGGGCCTGTCGTATGACCTGTTCACGCGCACCACCACGCGCAACCACTACGCCGTCGTCCAGGAGATGTTCACCGGGCTGTACAACAACGGCTATGTGTTCCCCAAGACCACGCTCGGCGCGATCTCCCCGTCGACGGGGAGGACACTGCCTGACCGTTACATCGAGGGCACCTGCCCGATCTGTGGCTATGACGGAGCCCGCGGCGATCAGTGTGACAATTGCGGCAACCAGCTTGACCCGGCCGACCTCATCAACCCGCGTTCGCGGATCAACGGCGAGAAGCCCGTGTTCGTGGAGACCGAGCACTTTTTCCTCGACCTCCCTGCGTTTACAGAGGCACTGGGGTCGTGGCTGCAGGGCAAGAGCGGCCAGTGGCGGCCGAATGTGCTCAAGTTCTCACTCAACCTGCTCAGCGACCTGCAGCCACGCGCTATCACGCGCGATCTTGACTGGGGTGTGCCCGTGCCGCTGCCCGGCTGGCGGGATCGCCAGGACAAGCGTATTTACGTGTGGTTCGACGCCGTTATCGGCTACCTGTCCGCGTCGATCGAATGGGCGCGAAGGTCGGGTGATCCCGATGCCTGGCGGGCCTGGTGGCAGTCGCCCGACGCCGAGTCCTACTACTTCATGGGCAAGGACAACATCGTCTTCCACACGGAGATCTGGCCTGCCATCCTGCTCGGTTACAACGGCGGGGGGAACCGTAACGGCAGGCCAGGCACGATCGGCGTGCTCAACCTGCCCACCGAGGTCGTGTCCAGCGAGTACCTCACCATGGAGGGCCGCAAGTTCTCGTCGTCGCGCAGCATAGTGATCTACGTGCGCGACTTCCTCGCGCGCTATGACGTGGACGCATTGCGCTACTACCTCGCGGTCGCCGGGCCTGAGAACCAGGACACCGATTTCACCTGGGCCGAGTTTATCCGGCGCAATAACGATGAACTCGTAGCCAACTGGGGTAATCTGGTCAATCGCACAGTATCTTTTGCTGCCCGCAACATTGGCGGGATTCCTGCGCCCGGTGACCTGCGTGACATAGACCGGGCAATACTCGAACGCTCGGTCAAATCGTTCGATAACGTTGGCTCGCTGCTTGCGCGCAGCCGATTCAAGGCCGCGATCACGGAAGCCATGCGGACGGTGGGCGAGGCGAACAAGTACCTCTCGGATCAGGCTCCATGGAAGCTCCGCGATTCCGACCCCGAGCGCATGCGGACGATCATGCACGTGGCCCTGCAGCTCGTCGACGATGCCAAGACGCTGCTGACCCCATTCCTGCCTTACTCGGCGGACAAGGTGCATAAGATGCTTGGCGGCGAAGGGCCGTGGTCCGGTATGCCAGAGATACGTGAGGTGGATGAACCTGACGGGACCGGCGGTGCCGTCTCCTATCCGGTACTCATGGGAGATTACCGAACGGCCGCGCGGTGGGAATCCAGCCCCGTCCGTGCGGGCACGCCGCTGGGTACGCCTTCGCCGTTGTTCGCCAAGCTCGACGTGTCCGTCGCCGAGCAAGAGGTCGAGCGTCTGGCGGGGGAATGACCAACCGGGGCGGCGCACGTGCGGGGCTCGCGCCAGCGAGTCCTTCCGGCGGCGCTCGCGACAGCACCCTGGACAGCCATTGCCACCTTGACCTGCTTGACACGCCAGTGCCGCAGGTGCTTGCTGAGGCCCGCTCCGCTGGTATCAGCCGCGTCGTTACGGTCGGCTACAACCTCGCGTCGTCACAGTGGGCAGCGCGCTGCGCGGCGGAGCATGGCGATGTCTACGCCGCTGTCGCCATCCATCCGAACGAGACCAGCGCCGCGGCCGGCGACGCGCTTGCGGAGATCGCCGGGCTGGCCAGCCTCCCGCAGGTGCGCGCGATTGGCGAGACGGGTCTCGACTATTACCGCGACTGGTCGGATCACGATGTCCAGCGGGACTGGTTCCGCGCGCACATCGGCCTGGCCAAGCAAACAGGTAAGGCCCTGGTTATCCACGACCGCGACGCGCACGCAGATGTGCTGCGTATCCTGGCTGAGGAAGGCGCGCCGCGGCAGGTCGTGTTCCACTGCTTTTCCGGTGACGAGCAAATGGTGAAGGTGTGCGCCGGCGCCGGTTACTTCATGAGCTTCGCCGGCAACGTGACCTTCGCCAGTGCCGGGCCGCTGCGGGAGGCCGCTCGCGCCGTGCCGCCCGGCCTGCTGCTCGTTGAGACCGACGCGCCCTATCTGACGCCGGTGCCCTATCGTGGCCGGCCGAACGCGCCCGCCATGATCCCGTACACGGTTCGCTGCCTCGCCGAGGTGCGTGGGGCGGATCCAGCCGAGCTTGGCGCCCAGATAATGCTCACCGCCGAGCGTGTTTTCGGACCGTGGTAACAAACCCGGTGATGAGAGTCCGGGGCATGGCGTGGGATTGAGGCGTCCGGCGCAGTCATCGCCGGCGTGCCAAGGTGAGTGAACCAGCGGGCGGCGCGCGGCCTCGTCAGTCCGAGCGGGCCCAGCAGCTACCCCGCCTGCTCGGACCGGCCGACATTCGCGACCTGGCCGGCCGTCTCGGCGTCCGGCCTGCCAAACGGCTTGGCCAGAACTTCGTGATCGATCCGGGCACGGTGCGCAGGATAGTGCGTCTGGCCGGCCTGTCGCCCGATGACGTGGTCCTCGAGGTGGGCCCTGGGTTCGGCTCGCTCACCCTGGCGCTGCTGCCGAACGTGCGCAGGGTCGTCGCCATAGAGGTGGATCGCGCGCTGGCCGGCGCGCTGCACGAAACGGTCGGGGCCGTGCAGCCTCAGGCCGCCGGGCGCCTGGTGGTGGTCAACGCGGACGCGGCGCGGGTCGCGGCCATTCCTGGCGAGCATCCCACCGTCCTCGTCGCGAACCTGCCGTACAACGTCGCCGTTCCCGTTGTGCTGCATCTGCTCGCCACCGTGACGTCACTGGCTCGTGGCCTTGTCATGGTGCAGGCGGAGGTGGCGGACCGGATGTGCGCCCCGCCCGGAAGCCCGTCGTACGGTGTCCCCTCGGTGAAGCTGGCCTGGTTCGCCGCGGCACGCCGCGCGGGCCAGGTCCCGAGGACCGTTTTCTGGCCGGTTCCAGGGGTGGACTCGGGCCTCGTCGCCTTCACCCGCAGGGATCCGCCGGCGACCTCGGCCACCCGCGTCGAGGTGTTCGCTGTCATCGACGCCGCGTTTGCGCAGCGCCGCAAGACCCTGCGCGCGGCGCTGGCCGGGTGGGCCGGGTCTCGCGCTGAGGCCGAGCTGCTGCTGCGCAACGCGGGAGTGGACCCGGGGGCCCGGGGAGAGACCCTCGGGGTGACCGGCTTCGCCAGGATCGCGGCGGCCAGGACTGGTATCCGCTGAGTCTGGTATCCGCTGAGTCTGGTATCCGCTGAGTCTGGTATCCGCTGAGTCCGGTATCCGCTGAGTCCGGTATCCGCTGAGTCTGGTATCCGCTGAGTCTGGTATCCGCTGAGTCCGGTAACCGCTGGGTTCAGTAGCCGCTGGATCCGGTCGGAGGTGACGAACCAGCCGTGCGGGCCAGATACGATCGGTTGATCGTGACCGGTTTGACCGCCCGCGCTCCTGCGAAACTCAATCTGCAACTGTCCGTGGGCCTGCTGCGGCCGGACGGATACCACGATCTGGCCACCATCTTTCACGCGGTGTCGCTCTTCGACGAGGTGACGGTCCGGCCCGCAGGAAGGGTGACGGTGCGCGTCGCCGGTGAGGGCGCCGGTGAGGTCCCCGGCGGCCGCGGCAACCTTGCGGTCCGTGCGGCGAACGCATTGCGCAAGGCCGCGGGCATCAGGGATGGTGCCGAGATCTCGATCGGCAAGCGGATCCCGGTCGCGGCGGGCCTGGCGGGCGGCAGCGCGGACGCCGCGGCCACCCTCGTCGCGTGTAACAGGCTTTGGCAGGCTGGCCTCGGCCCGGCCGAGCTGTCCGAGCTCGCGGCCCTTGTCGGCAGCGATGTCCCCTTCAGCCTCGCGGGCGGTACCGCCGTCGGCCTTGGCAGGGGTGAGCAGCTCAGTCAAGCTCTGGTCAGCGGGAGGTACCACTGGGTGCTCGCGGTCGCGGATGCGGGATTGGCTACCGCTGACGTATACGCCGAGTGCGACAGGCTCCGCGCGGCTCGCGTCGCCGGCGACGGGTCCGCGCGCGGCGGTCACGCGCGCTCGGGCCGGCGAGCGGTCAGCCGCGACCTGCTCGCGGCGCTGCGCTCCGGCGATGCCGCCGCGGTCGGCGCGCTGCTCAGCAACGACCTGCAGCCCGCCGCGATGTCGCTCAGGCCGCAGCTTCGCCGGACCCTGCAGGCAGGCAGAGAGCACGGGGCGCTCGGGACTATCGTCTCCGGCTCGGGTCCCACCTGCGGTTTCCTGGCCAGGGGGGAGGAACATGCGCTCGACCTTGCCGCCTCGCTCGCGGGCGCGGGTGTGTGCCGTCAGGTGGCCCGCGTCAGTGGCCCCGTGCCAGGTGCGACGGTCATGACCCGGCCGGCCGGCCATGGTCGCGCCCGATGAGCCGCAGCGCGGGCGCCGTGAACCTCGTCAACCTCGAGAACGTCGGCAAGGCCTACGGCCCGCTGGTTCTGCTTGGCGGCGTCTCGCTCGGCGTGGCGTCCGGCGACCGGATCGGCATCGTCGGGCGCAATGGCGACGGGAAGACCACACTTGTCTCGATCCTCGCCGCGGTCGCCGAGCCTGACACGGGCCGCGTGACCCACAGCCGTGATCTACGGGTGGGCTATCTGCCGCAGCATGACAGCGCTGCGGGGACGGTGCGTGAGATGGTGCTAGGCGCCCGGCCCGAGCACGACTGGGCGGGTGACCCGCGCGCTCGGGACGTGATCAGCGCTCTGCTGCCGGGCGTCGCGCTCAACGCGCCTGCCGCGCAGCTTTCCGGCGGCGAGCGCCGCCGGGTGGCCCTGGCGAGTCTCCTTGCCGCCGACCCCGATCTGCTCGTCCTCGACGAGCCCACCAACCATCTCGACATCGAGGCGATCAACTGGCTCGCGGGCCACTTGCGCGACCGTGGCGCCGCGGTCGTCGCGGTGACCCACGACCGCTGGTTCCTCGACGCCGTCTGCGAGCAGATGTGGGAGGTCAACGGCGGTCAGGTGCACAAGTACGAAGGGGGTTACTCGGCGTACGTGCTCGCCAAAGCGGAACGGGACAAGATCGCCGCGGCGGCAGAGCGGCGGCGCCAGGGCTTGCTCCGCAAGGAACTCGCCTGGCTGCGCCGTGGTCCGCCGGCCCGCACATCCAAGCCGAAGTTCCGGGTCGACGCGGCGAACGATCTCATCGCCAGCGAACCCGCGCCTCGCGATGCGGTCGAGCTGACCAGGCTCGCCACCGTGCGGCTCGGCCGGACTGTGACCGACCTGCAGGACGTGACGGTGCGCGCCGGTGAGCGGACCCTGCTTGAGCACGTCAGCTGGCAGCTCGGGCCGGGCGACCGGGTGGGCGTGCTCGGCGCCAACGGCAGCGGCAAGACGACCCTGCTCCGGTTGCTCGACGGCACATTGCCCGAACGCGACGGGTTCGTCGTGGGCGGCCGGGTCACCCGCGGCAAGACCGTTCGGATCGGCCACCTTTCGCAGGAACTGACCGAGCTCGACCCATCGCTGCGGGTGATCGAAGCCGCCGAGGAGGTTCGGCGTCAGGCCCGGATCGGCAAGGGCGAGGTTTCCGCTAGCCAGCTTCTGCAGCGGCTCGGGTTCGCTGGGGGGCGGCAGCAAGCTGTCGTAGCCTCGCTTTCCGGCGGCGAGCGGCGGCGGCTGCAGTTGCTGCGACTGCTGATGGACGAACCCAACGTGCTGCTGCTTGACGAGCCGACAAACGATCTCGACGTCGAGACGCTGACGGAGGTCGAGGATCTCCTCGACGGCTGGCCAGGCTCGCTTGTCGTGGTCAGCCACGACAGATACTTCCTTGAGCGCGTTACCGATCATGTGCTGGCGCTATCCGGCGACGGCAAGCTCGCTTTTCTCGGCGGTGGTGTCGACGAATACCTGGCCATGCTGGCGGCGGCGAGTGACACCCGCGCGGCTCTGCCCGCCCGGCCGGCTGCGGTGTCGGATGTGCCAGCGGGTTCGGCTGGACGCGCCCGGGCGGCGCGCAAGGAGTTGCAGCGAGTCGAACGCCGCCTCGACCGGCTCACGGCGGAGGAATCCGAGCTTGCCTCGTCGCTCGCCGCGCAAACGAGTGATTACCGTAAGCTCCTGGAGCTAGGCGATCGGCTGCGCGGGCTGCAGCAGGAGAAGTCCGAGCTCGAGGAGCGCTGGCTGGCGCTCGCCGAGGACATTCACGGATCATGAACGCGCTCGGCGGGACTGTCAGTGTCCCCCGGCGTCGAACGGAGCAAGCAGGGTGCGCAACAGCGCGGCAAGCTCCGTGCGCTGATCAGTGCTGAGGCTGGCGAGCAGCGCGCGCTCACTGCTGAGCAGCGCGGCCAGGGCAAGATCAACCCGCGCGAGCCCTTGGTCGGTGAGCGATACGATCACGCCGCGCTTGTCCTGCGGATCAGGGCCGCGGCGGACAAGACCCGACGCTTCGAGCCGGTCAATCCGGTTCGTCATGGTGCCTGAGGTGACCATCGTGGCGTGCAACAGGTTCCCGGGGCTTAGCTGGTAAGGCGGACCCTGGCGACGCAGGGAGGACAGCACGTCGAACTCCCAGGGTTCGAGCCCGTGCCCGGCGAAGGCGGCGGCCCGCGAGCGGTCCAGATGCCGGGCGAGCCGCCAGATCCGGCTCAGCACCTGAAGGGGCGCCACGTCGAGATCGGGCCGCTGAGCGTGCCACTCCTCGACCAGCTGGTCCACTTCATCCGTCGCCTGCCGGCCCTGCCCAGCCGTCTGGCTGGCCGGCTGCCCGCCCTGGCCTGCCGGCGTGCCACGCACCGTGCCGTTCATGCCAGGCAGTCTATCTCTTGACATCGAGACATCCACTGACGAGAATTTGTCTCGACGTCGAGACACATTCGGGTGGTGACATGTGGGACCCGGCTCAGTACCAGCGGTACTCGGATGAGCGCTCCCGGCCGTTCTTCGAATTGGTCGGCAGGGTCGGCGCTACCTCACCGCGTTATGTGGTCGATCTTGGCTGTGGCCCCGGCGAGCTCACCGCGGCGCTGGCGGAGCGCTGGCCGGACGCCGAAGTGGCGGGCGTGGACAACTCGGCGGAGATGCTCGAGGCGGCGGAGGCGACGCTGGCAGGTTTCCGCCACAATCAGGGCAAGGCGGGTGCCGGGTCGCTCAGCTTCCGTCATGGCGACATCACGGAGTTCGCGCCCTCGCGCGCCCCTGACGTGATCGTCTCCAACGCGGTGCTGCAGTGGGTTCCCTGTCATCGTGACCTGCTGCCGCGGTGGGCAGGGCTGCTGGCGGCTGGCGGCTGGCTGGCGTTCCAGGTACCGGGTAACTTCGATCAGCCAAGTCATCAGATTCTTCGTGAGCTCGCGGGGTCCGCCCGCTGGCGGGAGCAACTGGCCGACGTGGCCGTCACCCGCCAGACGCACCACCCGGACGAATATCTGGACCTGCTCGCGGCCACCGGATGCGAGGTGGACGCGTGGGAGACCACCTACCTGCATGTCCTGCACGGGGACGATGCCGTACTTGACTGGTACAAGGGCTCGGGGCTGCGGCCCGTTATCGCCGCGCTTCGGCCAGATCAGGCCGCCGGATTCCTGGCTGAGTACGCGGCCCGCCTGCGTGCCGCCTACCCGGCCCGCAGTTCCGGCACGGTGCTGCCATTCCGCCGCGTCTTCGTGGTGGCGCGCAGGAGCGAATGAACCGCAGCGGATGGACGCAGGACCGAATGACACCCTGGCCGATGGACCGCGCAGGTCACGAGCCTGCCGGGTCTTCGGCCACAACCGGCGTCGCGGGGATCCCTGCAACGACGGTGCCGCGCCGGCTGGCGGCGCGGCCGCGGGCCTCCTTACGCTCCCTACGCTCCTTGCGCTGGCGCCGCTCGCCCGCCTGTGCGGAAAGGCGCGGCCGCGCGTCAAGGCCTGACAGCCCGTTCCACGCCAGGTTCACCAGGTGCGCGGCGACCTCGTCCAGTTTCGGCTTGCGCGCGTCAAGCCACCACTGCCCCGTGAGTGCCACCATGCCGACGAGCATCTGGGCATACATCGGGGCCAGCTTGGGATCATGGCCCTTGGCCTTGAACTCGGCGCCGAGGATGTGCTCGACCTCACTCGCGATGTCGCTGAGCAGGCTGGCGAAGGTGCCGGTGCCCGACGCCGCGTGCGAATCGCGGACCAGGATGCGAAAGCCGTCCGCGCTCTCCTCGATGTACTCGAGCAGCGCCATCGCCGCGCCCTCGAGCTTCTGCCTGTAATGGCCGTCGGACAGCGAGGCCGTGACCATGGCGAGCAGTCGCTGCATCTCGCGATCGACCACCACGGCGTAGAGGCCTTCCTTGCCGCCGAAGTGCTCGTAGACGACGGGCTTGGAGACTCCGGCCTGCGCTGCGATCTCCTCGATCGAGGTGCCGTCAAAGCCGCGTTCTGCGAACAGGCGGCGCCCTACGCCGAGGAGCTGCTCCCTGCGTTCTGCACCCGTCATGCGCTTTCTGCGGGATCTTGGTGATGACTCGCTCACCGGTCAATCATGGCGACTATGCCGCCCGGCCCGCATCGCGGCGCCGCCGGGTCATCGAGCCGAGGCTACGCCCCGCCGACCCCGTCTGCTTCGAGGTCAGGCGATCGCTGTCGGGCCACCGGACGTCATAGGCGAGCCCAAGCTTCTCAAGTGCCCAGATCACCCGGGCGGCCTCGTCGATCTGTCCCTTGAGCGCGCCGTGCCTTGCGCAGGTCGGATCGGCGTGGTGCAGGTTGTGCCAGGATTCGCCGAACGATGCGATCGCCAGCCAGGCCACATTGCGTGACTTGTCCCGCACCTCGAATGATTCCTCTCCGAAGGTGTGGCATACCGAGTTGATCGACCAGGTGACGTGGTGCAGCAGCGAGATGCGGACCAGGCTGGCCCAGAAGAACGCGGTGAGCGCGCCCTGCCAGGACATTGACCAGAGGCCGCCGATGGCCGCGGGCAGCAGCAGGGAGGCGGTGACGATCCAGGGGAACAGCCGCGAGGTGACCCGGATGTCGCGATCCGCGAGCAGGTCGGGCACGAACCGCTGCTGTGAGGTCTTGTTGGAGTCGAACATCCAGCCCATGTGGGCGTAGAGAAGGCCCTTGGTCAGCGCCTTCCAGTCATTGCCGAAACGCCACGGTGAGTGCGGGTCACCCGCACGGTCGGAGTACTTGTGGTGGCGGCGGTGGTCTGCCACCCAGGTGAGTACGGGGCCCTCGATGGCCAGGCTGCCCGCGATGGCGAGTGCGATGCGCAGCGACCGCTTCGCCTTGAAAGAACCGTGTGTGAAGTAGCGGTGGAAGCCGACCGCGATGCCGAGCCCTGAGATGATGTAGAAGACAACGCCGATCACCACGTCGTGCCAGCCGAGCCCCCAGCCCCAGGCGAGCGGTATGGCGGCGAGCACGGCAAGGAAAGGTATACCGACGAAGAGGGCGACGAGCACGCGCTCCCCAGCGCCCGTGGGCTCGGGCTCGATTTCCGGCGGCGGCGAGGTGCGGGCCGGCCCGGCTGCTCGCTCGGTCCGTGACCTGGCTGTACCACCGGCGGAGGGCGGCGGTTCAAGCAGTGCGCTGCTGCCCGGGGGCTGGGGGGGCGTAGCTGTCATTGCGCTCCTTCGTTGCATTGCTTCCTTGCTGCGTGATTCTCGAAACCCTAGGCCTATGCTACGTTACCGTAAGCTACGCAGCCGTAGGTTCCGCAAGCCTTTGTGCGGAGATTTCACCCAGGTGTCCCCAAGATTTATCCCTAACGGCTGCCGCATGGCATCTCACTATCCGAGACAAGTTGTGAGCGTTGGGTGTATCGGCGCGCCGTGTTTCGGTCGCACGTGACAACGGAACGTGCCCCCTGGAACATCGCTGAACCGGGGATGCGCGCGCCGGGATTTGTCAGCCGTGGCGTCTCACCGGCTGGCGATGCCCGCATGGCATATCGTCTACGTGGCATGGAGCGGGCGGGTTCACTTGACGGTAGGGTCAGGTGTCGAGCCATCCCGGGTCGTCTAGCCAGGCAGGACAAGGGTTTTTGGTGCCCTCAACGAAGGTTCGAATCCTTCCCCGGGAGCTGAGTGGAACCCGTTCCAGACGCCGCGCGTGGCCTGCCGGTTACGCCGGGTCTGCGCGAGCCCAACCAGCACCACCATCCCCGCGCCGATCTTCTGCAAGCTCATACGCCTCGGCCAGCCTCTCCGGCTCCTCTGCGAGGTCGGCGCCGATCATGGGCGCGAACGCCCATCCCGCTATCCGCCGGTACAGGTCAGCCCCCCTCGACACCCTTGCCTGTAAGCAGCCGCGGTAGCCATCGCCGACGTTTCTCCTCATCGTCTCTCCTCATCGTTTTTGGACGCTTGACGCTTGACGTTTGAAGCTTGGCCGGTTGAACCGTTCCAGCGGCGCGTCCAAGAGGTCAGCCCAATACCGGGTGGCCGAATACACGTCCGCCGTCTCATGGATATGGACCCTGGGCGCGGAGTTCGCGGGCTGCGGCTCGAACGTCATCCTTAGCCCTCGGGCGCGCCGAGCCCATTTGGGTGGCGGCTCGCCCTTGAGTGCCGAATTGAGAGTGCCATTGCCGATGCGGAGGATTACTTTGATCTGGCTGCGTGATTTGCCGGCCCCGCGCAAGGCGATCGCCTGCTCGCGCCGGTGTAATCGGCTGTCGTTCGAACCCATGCTCTATATACAAGCATCAGCCACTGACAATTTGACGGGCCGGACCGGGTGGAAGGGGACGATACCGCGCCGCTCGGGCGCCGAGCGGCACCGAGTCACCGGTCCGGGCGGTATCCTGCGGGGGTCGGACGCGCGAACTGCGTTACCGTTTTCCGCCGCGCCCGCCAGATCGCCGGCCGCGATACTCGAGGAGCCTTGGGGAGTGAGTGTGAGCCGCCCGGCAGCCGTCATCGTCCTCGCCGCAGGTGAGGGCACGCGAATGAAGTCACGCCTACCCAAAGTCCTGCATGAGCTCTGCGGTCGCAGCATGCTCGGCCACGTGGTGATGACCGCACGCCAGGTCGATCCGGAGCGGTTGATCGTGGTGGCGGGACACGGGCGTGACCTGGTCGCCGCGCACCTCGCTGAGCACGCACCTGAGGCGCGCGTCATCGTGCAGGAGCGGACCGGCGGGACCGGTCATGCGGTGCGCACAGTGATTGACGCGGTCGGGGTGATCGGCGGCACGGTGATCGTGACATACGGTGACACGCCGCTGATGCGGGCCGAGACGCTCGGCGCTCTCGCGGCCGAGCACACCGCCGCCGGCAATGCGGTGACCGTGCTCACGGCGCGGGTTGCCGACCCAGCCGGATACGGCCGGATTGTCAGGGATGCCGGCGGGACTGTGACCGGGATCGTCGAGGACAGGGACGCCACGCCTGAGCAGCGCACGATCACCGAGATCAACTCCGGGGTCTACGCCTTCGACGGCGCGCTGCTCGCGGACGCGGCCAAGCGCTTGTCGACGGCAAATGCCAAAGGCGAGGAATACCTCACCGACGTGGTGGCGATCCTGCGCGGAGAGGGGCATCGCGCAGGCACCGTACTTGCCGCCGACGCCGCCGAGGTGGAGGGCGTCAACGACCGCGCACAGCTCGCCCGGGCGCGCCGGCTGTGCAATGACAGGCTGCTCACCTACTGGATGCTCGCCGGCGTGACGATCGTGGATCCGGCCACCACCTGGGTCGACGTCGATGTGACACTTGAGCCCGACAGCGAGATATGGCCGTGCACCCAGTTGGAGGGGCGCACGGCCATCGGATCCGGTGCGCGGATCGGGCCTGGCTGTGTGCTCAGGGATACGACCGTGGCAGAGGGCGCCACCGTGACGAACGCGGTCTGCCACTCGGCGCAAATCGGCCCCGGCGCCTCCGTTGGGCCCTTTGCCTGCCTGCGGCCAGGAACGCTGCTCGGCCCTGGCGCCAAGGCGGGTAGCTATGTGGAGCTCAAGAACGCCGTCGTCGGGCCCGGCTCCAAGGTGCCGCACCTGTCCTACGTCGGCGACGCGCAGATCGGTGAGCAAACGAACATCGGCGCGGCCACGGTATTCGTCAACTATGACGGAGTCGCCAAGCATCGCTCGATCATCGGGGATCACGTGCGGGTAGGCAGCGACACCATGATCGTGGCGCCGGTGCATGTCGGTGATGGCGCGTACACGGCTGCGGGCTCGGTCATCACGGAGGATGTTCCGCCCGGTGCGCTGGCCGTTGCCCGCGGGCGGCAGCGCAACATCGATGGCTGGGTAGGCCACCGTCGAGCTGGCACGCCCGCGGCGCGCGCGGCCGAGACGGCGCAGCGTCAGCAACAGGAGCAGCGTCAGCAACAGGAAGAGCGGGCAGAGCCGGCAGGCGAGGGAGCGGGAGATTGACTGGGATAACAACGACAGGAGCCAAGCGGCTCCTGCTCTTCTCCGGCCGCGCGTTCCCCGAGTTCGCGCAGGATGTGGCCAAGTGCCTTGGCATAGAGCCGACGCCGACCACGCTGCGCGCCTTCGCGAACGGTGAGATATTCGTCCGCTTCCTTGAGTCGGTGCGCGGATGCGACGCCTTCGTCCTGCAGAGTCACACCGCCCCCATCAACGAGTGGATCATGGAACAGCTGATCATGATCGACGCGCTGAAACGGGCCTCGGCCAAACGCATCACCGTCGTCACGCCGTTCTTCGGCTATGCGCGCCAGGACAAGAAGCACCGGGGCAGGGAACCGATATCGGCGCGGCTCATGGCGGACTTGTTCAGGACCGCGGGCGCCGACCGGCTGATGGCCGTCGACCTGCACACCGCACAGATCCAGGGCTTCTTCGACGGGCCGGTCGACCACCTGTTCGCGCTCCCGATCCTCGCCGAGTACATCGAGGACAGGGTCGACATCTCCCAGGCGACGGTCGTCGCACCTGACGCGGGCAGGGTCCGGGTGTGTGAGCGCTGGACCGACCGCCTCGGCTGCCCGCTCGCGATCATCCATAAGCGCCGCGATCCCGATGTCCCCAATGACGTCAAGGTCTACGAGGTGGTCGGCCAGGTCAAGGGCCGCACCTGCATCCTGGTCGATGACATGATCGACACCGGCGGCACGATTGTGAAGGCCGCCGAGGCCCTTTTCGAGCAGGGCGCCGCACGGGTGATCGCGACGGCCACGCATGGCGTGCTCTCCGGGCCAGCGGTGGATTCGCTCAAGAACTCCAGGATCAGCGAGATCATCGTCACCGACACGCTGCCGATCACGCAGGACAAGCGGATCGACAAGCTCACCGTTCTGTCCATCGCCCCGATGATCGCCCGGGCGATCCACGAGGTGTTCAGCGACGGTTCCGTGACCAGCCTCTTCGGTGGTCAGAGCTAGGGCGTAGATCTCGGTGGATGCGGGCGGTGCTCCAGGCGGCGATCCGGCAAGGCCCTGCTTGTTCTCGAGCAGTCGATAGTGGAAACTATCGGCGACGACGACAGTGCCGTCCACGACCCCGGCCGGTCATCTCGGCGTCGGCGCCGGGAGGTGCGGTGGGGCCGCGGATTCGCCGACCGGGCTCGCGATCCGCTGGCTTGTCCGTGCGACCTCTTAAAGTGACCGCGCGTTCCGCCCCCGCCGTATCTGACAGGAACGGCGGCCACCTGCTCCACGAGGACCCGGGCGTCATCGGCGGTCTCGCGGGTGGAGAGCGGACTTTCGTGCCCGGGGTTACCTGGCACCCGCGGACTGCGCCCCCGCAAGGCCGTCCGCTTGGATCTGGTCCGCCTTCTCGTTTGTCACCTGTCGTTCGTGTCGCGCAGTCTGCGTGGCGCCGGCTAACTATGGTGCCTGCGGTGTGCTGCCTGCGGTGTGCTGCCTGCGCTGTGCAACTCCGTAGCGGGCTCGCGGAACTGATGGAGGCGGCGCGCTAGGGCGTAGTCCCGTAGATCTCGGTGATCGGACACCACATCGAACGGGACGCCACATTCTCAGGCGATTGCGAAAATTTATGGCATCTGACCGGTAGCAATTATTATTGCCGGTAATCGATCATTGCCATCCTAAAGCTCCGCGGACTTCGGGGTCCGAAAGGACAATAATGGGGGACGCCACACCTGGCCAGCCGCCTGACGGTGAGGAAGTTGCCGACGCTCAGGACAACGCCGAGCAAGAGCCTGAGCCGCAAGAGCAATCCGATCCGGTACAGCCGGATGAGCCCAAAGAAGGCGTCGCTGAGCCCGAAGAGCACTTCCACAGCCAGAGCGACGCCAGCAGAAGTACAACAGCACCGCAACCAGCAGAGCGACCTCGTGGATCAAGCTCCATTGCGCCCCACACTCTTAGGTTAGGCTAAGGTTAGGGTCTTGCGATGGAGCTTGATCCATAGTGGCATGCTCTGACACCCATCCAGGCTGGTTGTGAGCCGGCTGGCGCGCGGTGGCCGTGTGCCTTCGGCTAGACTGCGTAGGCTGCAGCTCGCTGGGGACTCCGCAGCCCGCCTGGGTTGGCAGCCCGCCTGAGTTACCGGCCTGAGCAATCAGTCGTTCCGCTTGAGGAGTTAGCACCGTGCCCGAGGTACGTATCGCCGCCGAGCCGCGCAGTGAGTTCGGCAAAGGCCCCGCCCGCCGCACCCGTCGCGCGGGCAAGGTGCCCGCCGTGCTTTACGGCCATGGGACCGATCCGCAGCACGTCGCGCTGCCCGGGCACGCCCTGATGCTCGCGCTCAAGACGCCGAACGTGCTGATCCGGCTCGAAGGCTTGCCAGGCGGCGCCGAGCTTGCCCTGCCCAAGGCGGTGCAGCGTGACCCGCTCAGGGGCTTCCTCGAGCACGTGGATCTGCTGATCGTCAAGCGTGGCGAGAAGGTCACGGTCGAGATACCTATCCAGCTGACCGGCGAGATTGAACCTGGCGGCCTGCTCGACCAGCAGCTTGTGCAGATCCCTGTCGAGGCCGAGGCCACCAGGATCCCGCAGTCCATCGAGATCGACCTGGACGGCATGGACGTCGGTGCTTCGGTGCACGCGGGTGACCTGAAGCTGCCGCGCGGCGTGACCCTCGCTACCGAATCGCAGGCGCTCGTCCTTCACGTGATCTCCGCGCCGACCGCCGAGCAGATGGAAGCCGATCTCGGTGCTCCGGCGGAGGCCGCCGCGGAGGCGCAGGCCCCGGCGCCGGTGGAGGGCGAAGAGCCTGCCGCGGAGGCGGAGAAGTCCGACTGACGCTACATGGCGCCGCGATGAGATCGGCCTGACAT
Organism: uncultured Actinomycetota bacterium; assembly: GCA_963826515.1. Classification (GTDB taxonomy): domain Bacteria; phylum Actinomycetota; class Actinomycetes; order Streptosporangiales; family Streptosporangiaceae; genus DATFVJ01. The sequence goes on along the minus strand of CAWGXI010000010.1, from coordinate 956,947 downwards.
GCTCGATGCGCGCTGGCTCGTCGTCGGGCTCGGCAACCATGCGCCCGAGTACGCGGCCAATAGGCACAACGCGGGCTTCATGGTCGCGGACCTGATCGCCGAGCGGATCGGGGCGCGCTTCAAGTCGCACCGCGCGCGTGCGGAAGTGGCCGAGGGAAGGCTGGCTGGGTCGCCGGTGACGATCGTCAAGCCCAGGTCGTTCATGAACCTGTCCGGCCGCCCCGTGGCAGCACTACGCGACTTCTACAAGATCCCGCCTGACCGGATCGTCGTGGTGCACGACGAACTCGATCTGCCGTTCGGGACACTCCGCGTCAAACTGGGCGGCGGCGACAACGGGCACAACGGCCTTCGCTCGATCACTCAGGCCCTCGGCACCGGTGACTATTACCGGGTGCGGTTCGGCATCGGGCGGCCGCCAGGGCGGATGGATCCGGCGGCCTTCGTGCTGCGTGATTTCTCCCCGCCGCAGCGGCGTGAGCTGCCGCTGCTGATCGACCGGGCGGCGGACGCCGTCGAGACACTGCTGCAGAAAGGTCTCGTTACGGCACAGAACGTCTTTAACGTCCGTTAAGCACCGGTCATTGCGTTTAGAATCGCCCCGCATCCTGACGATCACACGAAATGGCGTGAACGGTTCATTCCGGTGTGCGTCTTGATGGTGGGCAGCGTGCCGGACACGGCACAGCCGGCACTAAGCCGGCTCGAGCCGCGTGGCACGGATAGGTCCGCCCAGGCGGAAGGGGCGGTCGGGCGTGAGAGATCGTGCAGCTGTGGCGGAGCGCGGCCGGCTCGAGCCGGTGCCGCCGCGCTCCGATGCCGCGCGGGCCGGCGCGGCATCGGAGCGTTCCGTCGCATGGACCGGAAGATATCTGCGCGGCGTTGCGGCCGCGGATTTCCTCTGCGCGCTCGCGGCTGGGGTCATCGCGCTTGCCGTGCGGTTTGACGGCCAGCGGCAGATTCCCGTCGAATACCTGGCCTTCAGCCTGGGGCTGCCCGTCATCTGGCCGTTCGCGTTGGCACTTGCTGGCGCCTACGATGCGCGGTTCATCGGCGTCGGATCTGATGAGTTCCGCTGGGTCCTGAACACCGCGGTGAGCATCACCGCCGCAGTCGCGATCATCGGCTACGGGACGAAGACCCAGGTCGCCCGCGGCTATGTGCTCATCGCGCTGCCGTCCGTGGCAGTACTGGACCTGGCGGCACGCTACTGGCTGCGCAAGCGGCTGCACCGGCTCCGCAGGGCAGGGCTGTGCATGCGCAAGGCTGTTGCGGTCGGTCATCGCGGGGCCGTGGACAGCCTCATCGCCGAGCTCCGCCGTGATCAGTACCACGGCCTGGAGATCGTCGCCGCATGCCTGCCTGACGGGCGGCTCAGCTCGCGGCAGGTCGAAGGCGTAACCGTGCACGGCAACCTCGACGACGTGGCGTTCGCGGTCGGCCAGTCCGTTGCCGACACCGTGGCGGTGCTCGGCTGCCCGGAAATGGACGGCCTGAGTCTGCGGAGGCTCGCGTGGGAACTGGAGAAGACGGGAACGGATCTGTGTGTCGCGCCCGCGCTGATGGATGTGGCGGGCCCGCGCACGACGATCAGGCCGGTGGCGGGGCTGTCACTGCTGCGCGTCGATCATCCGGAGCTTGACGGCGCCAGGCAGGTGGTCAAGGCATTGTTCGATAAGGTGGCGGCGGCGGTGGGACTGCTGATGCTGGCGCCCCTCTTCGCGTTGATCGCGGTCACGATCCGGCTGCGCGACGGCGGCGGCCCCGCCTTGTTCAAGCAGGCCAGGGTGGGCAAGAACGGCCGCACGTTCACCGTCTACAAGTTCCGCACCATGGTGATCGATGCCGAGGAGCGTAAGGCGCAGCTCGCCGGGCAGAACGAGATCGACGCGGCGCTTTTCAAGATCCGTGCGGATCTGCGGATCACCAGGACCGGCGCCTTGCTGCGCCGCTATTCGCTCGATGAACTGCCCCAGCTCCTGAATGTCCTGCTTGGCGAGATGTCGTTGGTCGGCCCCCGCCCGCCGCTGCCGGAGGAGGCGGCAAGGTAGGGCGATTACGTCAGGCGCAGGCTCGTCGTCAAGGCCTCACCGGGCTGTGGCAGGTGAATGGCAGATCCGAGCTGTCCTGGGAGGAATCAGTACGGCTCGATCTGCGCTATGTAGAAAATTGGTCGTTCGCATTGGACCTGCAGATTCTCTGGAAGACCTGTTCAGCGGTGGCTCGCGGATCAGGTGCCTATTAGCACTGCGGTAACGGACCTGTCGTCGCGGGACCGGCCCGCGAGGAAGGCCGTTGTTGCTCGTGGACGACGATCATCTGGCTCATGAGCTCGCGACAGAGGCCGGGCAGCGCCTGCTCGGCCTGCGGGATGGTGCGGATTTTGGCGATCAAGCGGCGTTGCGTGCCGCAGGCGACCGGCTTTCTCATGAATACCTAACGGCTGCGCTCGCAGCGCATCGCCGCGGCGATGCGCTCCTGTCAGAAGAGGGCAAGGACGACCCGGTCCGGTTGAAGAGCAGCCGGGTCTGGATCGTCGATCCGCTCGACGGCACCCGTGAGTTCGGCGAGGAAGGCCGCACCGACTGGGCGGTTCATGTCGCCCTGTGGGAACGTGCTGACCCGGCGCGCTCTGTGCACCTCGTGGAAGGCGGCCGGCCTCGCGGGCGGCTGGCGGCGGGCGCGGTTGCGCTGCCAGCCCAGGGCCTGACCTTCAGCACGGTGGCCACCGCTCCGGCCGGCACGGCACGCAGTTACGACGCCGGTGGCCCCACCGGCGGGAGGATCAAAATAGTGGTCAGCCGCACCAGGCCGCCCGGGTTCGTGCGGCTGCTCGCCACCGAGATAGGCGCGGACCTGGTCCCGCTCGGCTCGGCCGGCGCGAAGATCATCGCTGTGGTTTCCGGCGCCGTGGACGCATACGTCCATGCGGGCGGACAGTACGAGTGGGATTCGGCCGCGCCCGTTGCGGTCGCGGCGGCGGCCGGCCTGCACGCGTCGCGCATCGACGGGCGGCCACTCGCCTACAACCAACCTGACCCCAGGTTGCCGGATATCCTAGTCTGTCGGTCGGCCATTGCCCGGATGATGCTGGCCGCGATCCGGTCCGCTGGCGGCGCGGACCGGCCAGCCTCACGGTGAACCGGCCGCCCATTGACCCTGCCACTGCCAGCGAAAATCCACCGATCCTGCGACGAACCTGCCTGGTGACTGGACTATGACTGCAATTGCCCGCGACTACCGGCTCTCACAGCTTGACGTCCTCGAGGCCGAATCGATCCACGTGATGCGGGAGGTGGCGGCCGAGTTCGAACGGCCCGTGCTGCTGTTCTCCGGCGGCAAAGATTCCATCGTCATGCTGCGGCTGGCCGAGAAGGCATTCTGGCCAGCGCGGATTCCCTTCCCCATCATGCACGTGGATACCGGGCACAATTTCGGCGAAGTGATCGATTTCCGCGATCGCCGGGTTGCTGAACTTGGGCTCCGGCTGGTCGTGGCGTCCGTGCAGGACGCCATCGACGCCGGCCTGGTGACTGAGGAAACGGGCCGCGGGGCGAGCAGGAACCGGCTGCAGACGGCCGCGCTGCTCGACGCGATCGAGGAGCACAAGTTCGGTGCGGTGTTCGGTGGCGCACGGCGCGACGAGGAGAAGGCCCGCGCGAAGGAACGGGTGTTCTCGTTCCGTGACGAATTCGGCCAGTGGGATCCGAAGAACCAGCGGCCGGAACTCTGGAACATCTACAACACCCGGATCAGGAACGCGGAACACATCCGGGTGTTCCCGCTGTCCAACTGGACCGAGCTCGACGTGTGGGACTACGTCGGGCGGGAGGACCTGGAGATCCCGTCGATCTACTTCGCCCACACCCGCAGGGTATTCGAACGCGATGGGGTGCTGCTCGCCGAGAGCCCATTCGTCGCCCGCGCCGACGATGAGACGCCGTTCGATGCGACGGTGCGCTACCGCACGGTCGGCGACATGACGTGCACAGGCGCCGTGAAGTCGACCGCGTCCACGGTCGCCGAGGTGATGGAGGAGATCGCAGTCACCAGGATTACCGAGCGCGGGCAGACCCGCGTGGACGACAGGACAAGCGAAGCCGCGATGGAAGACCGCAAGCGGGAGGGATATTTCTGATGGATATCCTGCGTTTCGCCACCGCCGGCTCGGTGGACGACGGCAAGAGCACGCTCATCGGGCGGCTGCTCTACGACTCAAAAGCGATCTTCGAGGATCAGCTTGAGGCCGTCGAGCGGACCAGCCGCGACCGTGGTGAGGAATACACGAATCTGGCGCTGCTGACCGATGGGCTGCGGGCCGAGCGTGAGCAGGGCATCACCATCGACGTGGCCTACCGCTACTTCGCAACCCCACGCCGCAAATTCATCATCGCCGACACGCCCGGCCATATTCAGTACACGCGCAACATGGTGACGGGCGCCTCGACCGCCGACCTGGCGGTCGTCCTCGTGGACGCGCGGAAGGGACTGACCGAGCAGAGCCGCAGGCACGCCTTCCTGGCCACCTTGCTGCGGGTGCCGCACCTGGTGCTCGCGGTCAACAAGATGGATCTTGTGGGCTACGAGGCGTCCGCGTACGAGGACATCAAGGCCGAGTTCGCCGCGTTCGCCACGAAACTGGAGATCGGCGACCTCACGTTCATTCCGCTCTCCGCGCTGCACGGCGACAATGTGGTGCAGCGCTCCGTCAACATGCCCTGGTATGACGGCCCGTCCCTGCTCCATCATCTGGAGAACGTGCATATCGCATCCGACAGGAACCTGATCGACGTGCGGTTCCCCGTGCAGTACGTGATCCGGCCGCAGCAAGCCACCGATCCGGAACTGCACGACTACCGCGGCTACGCGGGGCAGGTCGCCGGGGGGATCCTCAAGCCCGGTGACGAGGTGATGCACGTGCCGTCCGGGCTCACCGCCAGGATCAAGCGGATCGACACCGCGGACGGCGCGGTCGACGAGGCCTACCCGCCGATGTCGGTGACGCTCCTTCTCGACGAGGACATCGACATCTCTCGCGGTGACATGATCTGCCGGCCACACAACCAGCCGGCCGCCGCGCAGGACATCGAGGCCATGATCTGCTGGATGTCCGGGGACCGGGCACTCGCCCCGCGCAGCCGTCTGGTAATAAAACACACCACCCGGGCCACGAAGGCGATGGTGCGGGACGTGCTTTACCGGCTCGACGTCAACACGCTGCACCGGGACGAAGCCGCGACCCAGCTCCAGCTCAACGAGATCGGCCGGGTGAGCCTGCGCGCCACCCAGCCGCTGTTCTGCGATTCGTACGCGCGCAACCGATTCACCGGCGGCATCATCCTCATCGACGAATCCACCAACTCGACCGTGGGCGCTGGCATGATCACCGACGCGCGCTGAGGGCGCATGTCAGCCCACGCGAATGCGCCGGTGCGCGTCGTTTTCATGGGCGGATCTGGCCGTTCCGGGTCGACGCTCATCGAGCGGCTGCTTGGCCGGTTGCCTGGCGTGTGCAACGTCGGGGAAGTCGCCTTCCTGTGGGAGCGCGGTCTGCAGCGTGGCGAGTTGTGCGGGTGTGGCCTCGCGCTGCTGGAGTGCCCATTCTGGTGTGAAGTCGGCAAGCGGGCCTTCGGCGGCTGGGATTCGTTCAATGTGGACCGGTTCCTCGCGCTCAAGGAGTCGGTGGACCGCAATCAGTTCATCCCGGCCCTGGCGGTCCCCGCGCGCGGCGGCGAGGGCAAGGCTGAGGCCCCGTGCGCGGGAGTACGCGCCGGCCTTCGGCAAGCTGTACCGGGCGATCCAGCACGTCAGCGGGTGCCCTCTGGTCGTGGACTCGAGCAAGCACGCATCGCTGGCCTTCTGTCTGCGAGAATGTAGCGAGATTGATCTTCGCGTGGTACATGTCGTCAGGGACAGCCGTGCGGTCGCCTACTCGTGGAACAAGCTGGTGCGGCGGCCAGACGCCGGCATCGGCGCGGCGGACGGGCAAGAGTACATGGATACCTCCCCGCGTCGCTCCGCGATGCTGTGGAACACTCTCAACCTGGGCTTTCACCTGCTCGCGGCGCGGGGAATACCGACCACGCTGATCCGCTTCGAGGACTTCATCGCCGCGCCAGTGGCCAGATGCGCGCGCTCGCCGAGTTCGCCGGGGCCGATCCCGACGTGGCTGGCCGGCGGCTGGTCACTACTGATCAGCGGGCTCAGGAACGGTCGACGGCGCCGCGCTGCTATCCGGTAAGCCAGCCGCCACTAGTAAGCACGCTGAGCACGGCGTTGACCGCGTCCTGACGTGTCGCCTCCGTGGTGTCGATCACCAGGTCAGCGTCGTCAGGCTCCTCGTAGGGGTCCGAGATGCCGGTGAAACCTTTGATGGCCCCGGCCCGTGCCTTGGCGTAAAGGCCCTTGCGGTCGCGGGCCTCGCACGCCTCGAGGGGGGTCGCGATATGCACCAGCAGGAAGTCTCCTGCCTCACTGACCATCTCGCGTACCCGTGCGCGCGCCGCCGCGTAGGGGGCGATGGGAGCGCAGATCGCCATCCCCCCGTGGCGCGCGATCTCGGCCGCCACGAAGCCGATACGCACGATATTGAGATCCCTGTCCGCGCGAGAGAAACCGAGCCCGGCGGAAAGGAGCCGGCGTACCTGGTCGCCGTCGAGTAGCGACACGGTGCGGTCGCCGCGTTCCGCTAGGGCGTCGGCGACGTCGCGGGCGACAGTGGACTTGCCAGCGCCGGAAAGCCCGGTGAAGAAGAGAACAAGCCCGCGCTCGTGCCTTGGTGGCCGGGCAGCGCGCAGTTCGCGGCCTACCCGCGCGGGGGTGAACCAGTCAGGGATCTCCTCACCGCGTTCGAGCAGGCCCGTGAGCTCGGCTGGGCTCAGCCCTTCCCGCCGCGCAGCCGCCCCGATCCGCGCGGCGGGACGCCACACATCGGCCGCCACGTCGAATGCCCACTCGCCAGGCATGACGACAGGTATCGGCGCGCGCGGCAGGCTGGCGATGGTCGCGCCGGTGCTGCCCAGCTCTGTGCTGCTCGCATGGGAGCTGCTTGCATAGGCGCTGCACGCATGGGTGCTGCTTGCATAGGCGCTGCTCACGTAGGTGCTGACCGTATCCGCGCGTGCGGCGGCCTGCGCCGCCTGACCACCGTCGCCTGGCGCGGGCGCGAAAAGGTGGGTCGCACCGTAGGCGGCGGCGACGAGCGCGCGCGCGAGCACCTCGTCCCTGGTCCCTTCCGGCCCGCGTGGCGCAAGCGGGACAGGGACCACCAGCGTGTCAGCGGGTAGCTGAGGTAGCGCGGCGACGACAGTCCTGACCAGGGCCTCAGGCCGCACCACGACCTGCGCTGGTCCCGCGACAAGCGGCATCAGCAGCAGCTTGGCGCGCATGCCGTCGGCCAGGTGCCGTAGCTGGCCGAGTTCGCGCCGGTGCAGCGGCCCGCGGGTAAGGCACGCAAGCACCGGTTGCCGCGGCAATGGTTTCCGCGTCCCCCCGCCGTGCGCCGCCTCGCCCTGCCGAACCCCGCCCGCTGGTTCCTCGCCGTGCGCCGCCCGCGACACGTCGCCCTGCGGTGGTTGTCCCACCGCACCCAGTGCGGCCCGCGTTTCCGCCGGAGCGCGCCGCAGCCGGCGAAATGGCCCGTGCTCAGGTTCGGCCAGCGCGCGGACCGGTCCGGCAATCCTCGCTGTACCGTCCGGACCTGCCTGGCTGCGTTCGATGATCTCAAGAAGGGCGAGCGGCGCTCCTTCCGGATCCTCGAGTACGAGCATGCCCGCGTCAGGAGGCACGGCGTTCCCGGGCACGTCCAGGGTGACGGCGAAGGGGAACGGCCTGCCGTCGGCGAGGCAGCCGTGACGTGCCACGGCAGCGGCGTCGGCTTCGCACATGAAACCGTTGAGCGGCGTGAACGCGCCAGCGAGCAGCAATTCCAGGTCCGCAAGCTGGAACTCGTCCGGCTCATACGCGGGCAAGCCCATTAGATCGCCTTGGAGCCCTGCAGCGAGTACCGTCATCCGCGTCTCCAGTGGGCACGGCCACGCCGGAACTGCACGGTGTCCTCCCTTCATGATCGTTGGCTCCCAGGGGCGTCCGCCAGGGCCATCGATCATGGTCGCGCACCAATGTGGCGCCGCGATTGCGCGTGTTTCGCAGAGCACTACGTTACGAGAGGTGGCCGCCGCAGGCCAGCAAGCGTGACCCTGGCGCCGCGGACCCCCGTGGGCCGCAGCACGCTGCGCAAGAGCAGGACGCGGCGTTGCCGTATGGATCAAGACCTCGTACGTGCGGTCCAAATGCGCTGCCGAGAGCCGCGCCGCGCCCGCCGCCGCGAGCAAGGGCTAGAGTGCCGGACCGATGGCTAGCAACCCACGACGCGGCCCCATCGCCGTTATCGTGCTCTCGCACCGTTATCCTGGGCAGGTCGCCCGGCTGGTGTCGCGGCTCACCGACGAGGGCGACGCCATGGCCGCGGTCCACCACGACCCGTCGGGCGAGCCGCCGCGGCTGCCTGCAAGCTCCCGGGTCGCGCTGATACCTGATCCGGTGTAATGCCAATGGGGCCGGCTATCCCTCGTGACGTTGAGTCCCTGCGGTGGGTGCGGGCGAATGTGCCCGGGCTGAGCTGGGTTCTGGTGATTTCCGGCCAGGACTATCCCATCCGCGGCATGAGATCTACGAAGCGGAACTCGCGGCGGCGCGGTGCGACGCGTTCCTCAGGCGCCTCCGCTCGGACGGCGATCCGGCGGATGACGTGCACCCGCGGCAGGCCACGACGCGGCGCAGATACCGGTACAAGCGCTGGCTGCCCTGGTCGGCTCGGGCTGTCCCGCTGCCGTGGGCCAGGCGGCACCCCTATCACGGCGGGGAGCATCTGTATGCGGGCGACATGTGGGTGAACCTGTCGGCCGCTGCCGTCGGCAAGGTGCTCGGCTCACCACTCAACGGGCCGTTGCTTGCCTACCTGCGGCGGGCCCCGGTGCCCGGGACCCGGTAGTGAGGGAGGACCCGGTAACTGCGCGCATGATCCGTTCTTGCGTTAACTAACCTGCGCATAGCGCCGGAAATTTAACACAGTTGCGGATCATGGCGGTGTTTCCGTACACGACCGCTATCCGGCCCGCGCTGGTAGGCGAAACGATTATGAGATGGTGCCGACGACCACGATGCGCTGGAGCCAGCATCCTGTGCGCAGCGGGATCCAAGCTGGACTCGGTGGCACACGAGAGGGTCACTGCCGGAGTCACAGCACGCGGGCGAACCGGTCTTCCGGCCTGCGCATGACGAAAAGCAGTTCGTCGTGATCGTCGGTGTACTTGCCGCGCGATGCTCTGGCGGCAAACCGCCGCGCCGAGCCCAGCGCCCGCAACCACGCGCCGGTACCTGCGAGGTCACTGCGAGTGGCTCCGCGCTCGGCAATGACGAGGCCGCGCATCAGCGCGAACCCGTGGATCCCCCGGCCGGAGACGATTTCCTCGTACACGGCGGGATAGGGTCCAGGCTCTCCTGGCCGCAACTGGCGCCAGGCATGTTCGCGTGCCCGCGCGGGCAATGCCGCGGCAAGCCGGTCGACGACACCGGCCGCGCAATCCCGGTCAGCGGTCCGTAGCAGGAACACGCCACCGGGCTTGAGCGCCGCCACGAGCCGGTCGAGGACCAGTTCGACGTGCCAGATCCGTTCAAGCAGGCCGGCGCAATGCACGATGTCGTACGAGCGCGGCGGCAGCGGCACCGTACGCAAGTCGCCGAGCGTGACCGACTGCAGATCGTCGCGTACCGCCGTTATCTCCCTGGTGAGCGGATGGTCGTGATCGATACCGCTCACCCGGATGTCGAACCCGGCCGCCCGCAGCCTGCCGAGACCGAGGTCGCCCGCGAGACGGCCGCACCCTGCCTCAAGCAGGCAGACGGGATCGCCTACGCGCTCGTGGGCGTAGTCGCGCACGGCGGCGATGAACATCTGCGCGGCGCCGGGGTAGTCCCTGGGTACCTGCTTGCCGCCCGGTGCCTGCGAGCCGTCCGCTGGGACCGGGTCCTCACCAATGCGAGTCACGAACTCGTAGAGTAGTCACTTGGACGCGCTTCGCGTTGTAGACGTGTCGCGCCGGCGAGCCGGCCTGCCCGCGCCCGACCGTTGCCTGGCCACCCCGCGGCAGGCTCTAAGGTGGAAGCAACCCCCCGTGCTGCCCGGCCCGGGGATATTTGGGCTGCCCTATAACAAACCCCTATAACAAACCCCTATAGCAAACCATGAGCCTTGCCGGACTTCTCGGCGTCATCGCCGAAGACCCCGAGCTTCGCCGCGGCCTCGAATACGAGCGCGCCGCGAGCGGGGCCGCTGCGCGTGCCCGCGAGACGGGTGGGGACTTTGTCGCGCCGGCGGCCCTGCGGCCGTTCGTGGCCGCCGCACTCGCCCGCCGCCCCGGCCCGGATAGCGGCGCGGCGCCGTTCGTGCTTGCGGTCACGGCCACCGCCCGCGAGGCAGAGGATCTGACCGCGGCCCTGACCTCGTTGCTTCCTGCGCAGGCGGTCGTATGCTTCCCGGCCTGGGAGACGCTGCCGCACGAACGGCTCTCGCCACGTTCTGACACCGTCGGGCAGCGGCTCGCCGTGCTCCGCAGGCTGGCGCACCCTGACCCAGGTGATCCTGCGGCCGGCCCGCTCCAGGTGGTCGTCGCCCCAGTACGGAGCCTGCTGCAGCCCATCGTGGCTGGCCTCGGCGACATCGAGCCGATCAGATTGCGGGCCGGTGAGGAAGCCGACCTCGACGACGTGCTCACCAGGCTCGTGGAAGCTGGTTACACGCGTGCCGACCTGGTGGAGAATCGCGGCGACATCGCTGTTCGCGGCGGCATTCTTGATGTCTTCCCGCCCATTGAGGAACATCCGCTCCGGATCGAGTTCTTCGGCGACACGGTCGAGGAGATCCGCTACTTCAAGGTCGCCGACCAGCGCAGCCTGGAAACTGCGGCCGGCGGGCTGTGGGCGCCGCCGTGCCGCGAACTGCTCCTCACCCCTGCGGTCCGTGCTGCCGCTAAACGGCTGGCCGCGGAGCACCCCGGTCTTGCCGAGGTACTCGGCAAGCTGGCTGAAGGCGTGGCCGTGGAAGGCATGGAGGCCTTCGCGCCAGCACTCGCCGAGCGGATGGAACTGCTGCTCGACCACGTACCTGCCGGCGGTTGCGTGCTCGCCTGCGATCCGGAACGCATCCGTACCCGCGCGGCGGAGCTTGTCAGGACCAGCCAGGAATTCCTCGAGGCGTCCTGGGTGAACGCGGCAGTCGGCGGGCAGTCGCCCATCGACCTAGGCGGCGCCGCCTTCAGGCCCATCGAGGAGGTCCGCGGCGCGGCCGGCCAACTCGGTCTTTCCTGGTGGACGCTGACTCCGTTCGGCACCGACCAGCCGGGTGCGGGCACGGGTGAGCCGCCGGAGGGTAGCGCCACCGGACACGTCGGCGACACTCCGCGCGTGCCGCTGCGGATCAGTGCGAATCCCGCCGAGTCCTACCGCGGCGACACCGGCCGTGCCCTCGCTGACGTGCGTGCCTGGCTCGCAGACGGCTGGCGGGTTGCGCTGGTGACGGAGGGGCACGGGCCAGCGCAGCGGCTCGCGGAACTGCTCCGCGACGGTGGACTCGGCGCCAGGCTCGCGGATCTGCCCGACCCTGCGCAGCCGCCAGAGCCAGGCGTGCCCTATGTCGTGACCGGGCTCGTCGAGCGAGGGTTCGTCTGGCCGGGCATCCGGACCGCCCTGCTCACCGAGACCGATCTGGCGGGCCAGCGAGCGAGCACGAAGGATATGCGGCGGCTCCCTGCCAGGCGCCGCGGCGGGATTGATCCGCTGCGCCTGCACCCCGGCGACTACGTCGTGCACGAGCAGCACGGGGTCGGCCGCTACGTCGAGATGACAAGCCGTACTGTCCACGGCGCCACCCGCGAGTACGTGGTCATCGAGTACGCGCCGAGCAAGCGTGGCCAGCCGCCCGACCGGCTCTATGTGCCCACCGACCAGCTCGACGAGGTCACCAGGTATGTCGGCGGCGAAGCGCCCACGCTGCACAGGCTCGGCGGCGCGGACTGGGCCAAGACCAAGGGGCGCGCGCGCAAGGCTGTCCGCCAGATCGCCGGTGAGCTGATCCGGTTGTATTCGGCGCGGACCGCGTCGCCCGGGCACGCGTTCGGCCCGGATACCCCGTGGCAGCGTGAACTCGAGGACGCCTTCCCCTACGTGGAGACGCCGGATCAGCTCGCGGCCATCGACGAGGTCAAGCGCGATATGGAGCGGCAGGTTCCGATGGACCGGCTGATCAGCGGCGACGTCGGGTACGGCAAGACCGAAATCGCGGTGCGTGCGGCGTTCAAGGCGGTGCAGGACGGCATGCAGGTAGCGGTCCTCGTTCCCACGACCCTGCTCGTCCAGCAGCACATGTCCACGTTCACCGAGCGCTACGCGCCCTTCCCTGTGGAGGTACGGCCGCTGTCGCGGTTCCAGACCGGCGCCCAGACCGCGAGCACGCTGCGCGGGATCGCCGACGGGTCAGTGGATGTAGTGATCGGGACGCACAGGCTGCTTTCGCCCGAGACCAGGTTCGAGCGGCTCGGTCTCGTGATCATCGACGAGGAGCAGCGTTTTGGCGTCGAGCACAAGGAGTACCTGAAGCGGTTGCGCACCGAGGTGGACGTGCTCGCCATGTCCGCGACGCCGATCCCCCGCACGCTTGAGATGGGCGTGGCTGGGATTCGGGAGATGTCCACCATCCTTACCCCGCCAGAGGAGCGGCACCCGGTGCTCACGTTCGTCGGGGCCTACGACGAGAAGCAGATCGCCGCGTCTATCCGCCGCGAGCTGATGCGCGACGGGCAGGTGTTCTTCGTGCACAACCGCGTCGCGAGCATCGACAAGGTGGCGGCCAGGGTGGCGGCGCTCGTGCCAGAGGCGAGGGTGGCGTCCGCCCACGGGCAGCTGAACGAGCGCGCCCTCGAGCAGATAATGGTCGACTTCTGGGAGAAGAACTACGACGTGCTCGTCGCGACCACGATCGTGGAGTCCGGGCTCGACATCCCTAACGCCAACACGCTCATCGTGGACCGCGCCGACGTCTACGGGCTCTCCCAGCTGCACCAGCTACGTGGCAGAGTGGGGCGCGGCCGGGAGCGCGCCTACTCGTATTTCCTCTACCCGCCAGAGAAACCGCTCACCGAGACGGCGCACGAGCGGCTCGCGACGATCGCACAGCATACCGAGATGGGTGCGGGCATGTACGTTGCCATGAAGGACCTGGAGATCCGCGGGGCGGGAAACCTGCTTGGCGGCGAGCAGTCCGGGCACATCGCGGGAGTCGGGTTCGACCTGTACGTGCGGATGATCGGCGAGGCCGTCCGCGAGCTGAAGGGCGACGGCCCGGCGGAGCGGCCGGAAGTACGGGTGGAACTGCCGGTGAACGCGCACATCCCGCACGACTACATCGGCGGAGAGCGGCTGCGGCTCGAGGCCTACACGCGGATCGCCGCGATCGACTCCGACGATCAGATCGTGGCAGCGCGCGACGAACTGACCGACCGCTACGGCACGCCGCCCGAACCGGTGGAGAACCTGCTTGAGGTCGCGAGGCTACGTTGGCGGGCCCGCCGCGTCGGGCTCACAGATGTAACTTTGCAGGGCAGCTTCGTGCGGTTCGCTCCGGTGCAGCTGCCAGAGTCACGGCAGGTGCGTGTGCAGCGGCTGTACCCGAAGACCGTGCTCAAAGCGCCGGTGCGTACCATGCTCGTACCGGTGCCCAAGACTGCGGTCGTGGGCGGCAGGCCGCTGCGTGATGCGGAGCTGCTCGCATGGTGCGGCGAACTCGTCAGGGCAGTTTTCGAAGACGTTCCACACTGATGCGCCGGATGGACCTGATGGTGCGGCGTGACCGCCGCGCCTTGCGCGCGAGGAAGGACATCGCCGTGTTCCGCACCGCGATCAGGAGCGCATGGCCAGTCGCCGCGCTTACTGCGCTCGTACTGCTCACGGCATGCGGCCAGGTCCAGATGGGCGCGGCGGCAATCCTCGGCACGCAGCGGGTCTCGACGGCCACGCTGTCGGACGATGTCACGTCACTCAACAATGTGTACACGGCGAACCCTTCGCTGCAGAGCCAGGTGCAGTACAAGCCGGCTGACATGCCGCGGCTCGTGCTCATGTGGCTCGTCAGGTTCCGCATCATCGACTCCATCGCACAGCGCAACGGCGTGCAGGTGACGCCCGCAGAAGCGCAGCAGGGCCTCGTCACGGCAGCCGCGCAGATCGAGAAGCAGACTGGCTCGGCAGTCACCCCTGCCCAGTTCGCGGTGTTCAATGCCTTGCCACCAAGCCTCACGGATCAGTACGGGCGCTACGAGGCGACCATTGAGAAGCTCGCCGTGCAGTTCACCGGTGCAAAGAACGCGTCGTCGCTGACGACGGCACAGCAGCAGCAGTTCAGCGCACGGATCACCGCGGAAGTCGCGGCGGCCGCCAAGCGCCTTGACATCAAGATCAATCCGCAGTTCGGGCAGCTCGACGCGGCGCAGCTCACCATAAACCCGCCAGCCAACCCGCTGTCGCGAGCCGCCGCTCTCGGCGCGCCGCAGCAGTCTCAGGGCTGACGTGGCGGGTTCAAGAGCCGGTGACCCGTCCGGCGGCTTGTCGCACGGAACCCGGCAGAAGGACAGCCGGCTGATCGTGCTCCGTACCACCCCCAGGGTGGCCCCGGGCCTGCTGAGCCTGCCGGCCTGGGAGGCTCTCCGTACGGCCGGGCAGGTTCTTGCCGGAACGCCTGGTCACCCGCAGCTTGCGGCGCTCGAGCAGGCCGGGATCGCCTGGGAGCTGGTACCCGAGGAAGCCGCCGCCGCCAGGGCCGCGCGCCTCATCGCGCTGGCCGCCGCGAGCGGTGCGCCAGTCGTGTGGCTCGCCGCGCCCACGGCTGAGGATGACCTGCTCACGGCCCTCGCTGAGGCAGGCTTCGACACCGAGGTGCTGCCCGCCTCGTACGACCTGCCCGGTGGCAGGCTGCTCGATCTGGTCGCGACCACGGACACGCTGCGCACCAGCTGCCCGTGGGACGCCAAGCAGACGCACCGCTCGCTCGCCCCGCACCTGATCGAGGAGTCCTATGAGGCGCTCGAGGCACTCGAGTCGGGCGACGCGCAGCACCTGCGGGACGAACTCGGCGATGTGCTGCTGCAGGTGATATTTCACGCCCGCATCGCCGCCGAGCGCGACGACGGCACCGGATTCACGATTGACGACGTGGCCGACGCCATCGTGGGTAAGCTCGTGCGCAGGCACCCGCATGTGTTCGGGGACGTGCGAGTGTCAGGTGCGGATGAGGTGAAGGCGAACTGGGCCGCGATCAAGGCGGCGGAACGGAAGGAATCCGGGGGCCGGCCGGGCTCGGCGCTCGACGGCATACCGTTCGCCCAGCCGGCCCTGTCGCTGGCTGCGCAACTGCACGCCCGGGCTGCCGAGGCCGGTGCTCAGGGGAACCTGGCCGCACCGGACACGGCCAGTCAGGGAGACGAGCTTGGCGCGAGGCTTCTTGCCTTGGCGGCGGAGGCACGCAGCGCAGGGCTTGACCCCGAACTTGAGCTTCGCGCCGCGGCACGCCGGTTCGCCGATGACGTCCGCGCGTGGGAGCGAGAGAACGCGCCTGGAGTCGACTAGGCTCCAATGCGGACATGTTGACCTGCCCGAGTTCAACCACGCTAGTCCAACCACGCTGCGAGTGACCGGCCAAAGGAGCGCCATGGCGTCCATCGATGCAATCCATGCCAGGCAGATCCTCGATTCGAGAGGCAACCCCACAGTAGAGGTGGAGGTCTTGCTGGACGACGGCTCGCTCGGCCGGGCGGGGGTGCCGAGCGGTGCGTCGACGGGGGCGTTCGAGGCGGTCGAACTGCGCGACGGCGGGACAGAGTACGGCGGCAAGAGCGTGCACGGCGCGGTGACGACCATCATTGACACGATCCAGCCCGAACTGATCGGCCAGGATGCCGACGATCAGCGGATCATCGATCAGACCATGATCGATATGGACGGCACGCCGAACAAGTCGAGGCTGGGCGCGAATGCGATCGTGGGCGTGAGCCTGGCCGTGGCCAGAGCCGCCGCTGACTCTGCCGACCTGCCGCTGTTCCGCTACCTCGGCGGGCCCAACGCCCGCCTGCTTCCCGTCCCCATGTTCAACATCCTGAACGGCGGCGCGCACGCCGACTCGAACGTCGACATCCAGGAGTTCATGATCGGGCCGATCGGCGCGCCGACGTTCGCAGAGGCGCTCCGCTGGGGCGCGGAGACGTACCACGCGCTGAAGTCCGTGCTCAAGCAGCACGGGTTGAGTACCGGCGTCGGCGACGAGGGTGGATTCGCGCCGAACCTGGAGCACAACAGGGCGGCCCTGGACCTGATCACCGAGGCTATCGGCAAGGCCGGCTTCAGGCCAGGCCAGGACATCGCGTTCGGGATGGACGCCGCCGCGAACACGTTCTCCAAGGACGGTGCCTACGTCTTCGAGAACGCACCGCGCGACGCACAGGAGATGACGCAGATCTACACCGACTGGCTGGACAACTACCCGATCGTTCTCCTGGAGGATCCGCTCGCCGAGGAGGACTGGGCCGGCTGGCGAGAGCTCACTGCGGCCATCGGCTCGCGGGTGGAAGTGGTCGGGGACGACCTGTTCGTCACCAACCCAGAGCGCATCCGCCGCGGCATCGAGGAGCAGTCGGCGAACGCGCTGCTTGTGAAGGTCAACCAGATCGGCACGCTCAGTGAGACGTTCGATGCGGTCGAACTCGCGCACCGCAACAGCTTCCATTGCCTGATGAGCCACCGGTCGGGGGAGACGGAGGACACCACAATCGCCGACCTCGTGGTGGCCATGGGCTGTGGCCAGATCAAGACCGGCGCGCCTGCCAGGTCAGAACGCGTCGCCAAGTACAACCAGCTGCTGCGCATCGAGGAAATGCTCGATGACGCGGCCGCCTACGCCGGAGCGGGTGCGTTCCCCCGGTTCGCGACGGAGGGCTGAGCAGGTTCCGATGGTGGGCGGCTGATGGCAGCGCAGGAGGGCGCCGGCCCGGTTCCTGCAGGCGGCGATGGCGCGGGCACCAGTCACGACGCGGCTCGTTCCGGCGGGCGGGGCAGGCCCCGGCTAACGAGCCGCGCCGCGGTCCTCGCGGTGGTGATGTGCGCCATCGCGCTGAGCCTCGCCTATCCGGTGCGGGAGTACATCGCACAG
Organism: uncultured Actinomycetota bacterium; assembly: GCA_963826515.1. Classification (GTDB taxonomy): domain Bacteria; phylum Actinomycetota; class Actinomycetes; order Streptosporangiales; family Streptosporangiaceae; genus DATFVJ01. Next base: position 939,696 of record CAWGXI010000010.1, on the reverse strand, counting down.
CATCGTCAGGTTGACCAGCTCGTGGCGCAGCACAAGACGGTCGAGGCGCAGGTGCGCAGCATGCAAGCTGAGCAGCAGCGGCTGACAGACCCAACGTATGTCGAAGATCAGGCACGGGCCAGGCTGAACATGTGCATGCCCGACGAAACCTGCTACGTGATCATTAATGGGCAGACCGGCAGCGGCCTGCTGCAGCCAGCCCAGGCGCCGCGCGGCGCCTGGTATGTGACCTTGTGGAAGTCCGTTGAGCAGGCGGACCGTCAGGCGCCGCGGTGACCGCCGCGGATTCCGACATCAAAGTGATCGCCACGCAGCTTGGCCGCAGGCCCCGGGGGGTGCGCTCGGTCGCCTGCCGCTGCCCATGCGGGCTGCCGTGCGTGATAGAGACCGCGCCGCGGCTGGATGACGGCGCGCCGTTTCCCACGCTTTACTACCTGACCTGCCCCAGGGCAGCTTCGGCGATTGGCGCTCTCGAAGCCAGCGGCGAGATGAGGCGGATGACAGATCGGCTCGAAGCGGATGCGGGCCTGCGGCAGGCGTATCAGGCCGCCCACCGCGACTACCTCGATCGGCGCGATGAGGCCGCGCGGGCGGAAGGGCTGGCGCCGCTTCCGGCCGGCACGCAGAGCGCTGGCGGGATGCCCGACCGGGTGAAGTGCCTGCATGCCCTGGCCGCGCATGAACTCGCGGTGCCAGGAATGAACCCGTTCGGGCGTACCGCGCTCGCCGCGGCGGGCGAGTGGTGGCTCGCCGGGCCATGCGTGGCCGTGACAGCTGAGGCCGCGGTCGGCGGCCCGGGTGCTGTGGTGGATTAGGCGGTGTCATGACGCGGGTGGCGGCGCTCGACTGCGGCACGAACTCGCTGCGGCTGCTCGTGGCCGATGTCGAACCTGCGCGCGGCGAACTTGCCGACGTAGTCAGGCAAATGGAAATCGTCAGGCTTGGTCAGGGGGTGGACCGCACCGGACGGCTGGCGCCAGAGGCGCTCGGCAGGACATTCGAAGCGCTGCGGCGCTACGCGGACGTCATTGTGGCGACTGGCGCGGGCTCGGTGCGCATGGTGGCGACGAGCGCGACCCGCGACGCGGCCAACGCCGCCGAGTTCACCAGTGGCGTGCGCACACTGCTTGGCATCCGGCCGGAGGTCGTCACGGGCGAGGAGGAGGCAGCCCTGTCGTTCTATGGAGCGACCGCAGAGCTTGCCGCGACCGGGCCGGCGGGACCTTACCTGGTGGTCGACATTGGCGGCGGCTCCACCGAGTTCGTGCTCGGTGGCGAGCCTTGCGTGCGGGCCGGGCCGCCGGGGCTGAGCGGTCAGGGCACTACCGCCGCGGACCAGGTCGCCGCTTCGGTGTCGGTGGACGTCGGATGCGTACGGATGACCGAACGTCACCTGCACAGCGATCCGCCCGGCCCCGCCGAGATCGCCGCCGCAACGTCCGACATCGACGCGGCCCTTGATGTCGTGGCGCGCAAAGTGCCTCGCGCGGGCGAGGCCACTCTGGTGGGGCTGGCCGGATCGGTCACTACCGTGGCCGGTGTCGCTCTCGGTCTGCCTGCCTACGACGCGTCGGTCACTCACCACGCCAGGATCACGGCTGGGCAGGTGCATGCGGTAGCCGGGCAGCTACTCACGCAAACGCATGCGCAGCGGGCCGCCATCGGGGTCATGCACCCCGGCCGGGCGGACGTCATCGGCGCCGGCGCGCTAATCCTTGACCGTCTCCTTGTCCGGTTCGGCTTCCGCGGCGTCCTGGTCAGCGAGCACGACATCCTGGACGGCATCGCCTGGTCGCTCGCGATGCGGGACGCCGCCGCGGATGGCTGACCCCGGTGGTGAGCCTCATCAGCTGACCGACGCGCAAGGGACGGCCGTTCCGCCTGGAACCGGCTGGCCCGGTGATCCAGCTACCCAGGCGACGCCGGTGGCACATAGCGCTGCGGAAGCTAGCAAGCTCGCCAGGGATGCTGCGACTATGGCCGAGCTGGCAGCGCGGCAGTCGGTCTGCCGCGCATGCCCGCGCCTTGTCGCCTGGCGAGAGCAGGCCGCCGCGGTCAAGCGCCGCTCGTTCCAATCCGAGCGCTACTGGGGCAGGCCAGTACCCGGCTGGGGCGACGAGCGGCCGCGGGTGCTGATCATCGGGCTTGCGCCTGCCGCGCACGGCGGCAACAGGACGGGCCGGATCTTTACCGGCGACCGCAGCGGTGACTGGCTGTTTGGCTCACTGCACCGGTGCGGCCTGGCCGCTCAAGCTGAGAGCATGGCGTCCGGCGACGGTCAGCGACTGCTCGGCGCGCGAATGGCCGCCGCGGTCCGCTGTGCACCGCCCGCGAACCGGCCTTCACCGCGCGAGCGCGACACCTGCGCGCCGTGGCTCGCCGCAGAACTCGGCCAGGTGGCGGACTGCGTGCGGGTGATCGTCGCGCTCGGCGGCTTCGCCTGGCAGGCATCCTGGCCAGCACTTCGCGGCGCCGGGTTCACCCTGCCGCGGCCGCGGCCGCCATTCGGGCACGGCCGCGAGGTCGGGCTCGCAGGCAAGTCCGGCCTGCCGGTGCTTTTCATCGGCTGTTACCACCCCAGTCAGCAGAATACGTTCACCGGCCGCGTCACCCACGACATGCTTGACGCCGTCTTCCTGCGGGCGAAGCAGGCTGCCTACCCGGACCAGCGCCCTGCGCCCCAGATCGGGGACATCGCGTAGTCTGGCCTGCCTGCCTGCCTGCCTGCCTGCCTGCCTGCCTGCCTGCCTGCCTGCCTGCCTGCCTGCCTGCCTGCCTGCCTGCCTGCCTGCCTGCCTGCCTGCCTGCTAGCTAGCTAGCTAGCTAGCTGGCTAGCCGCCCACTGTCTTGTTCGCCACTGAACCATCACTACACCCCGCTTGTGAAATCTTTCACGAGCAGGGGGTGTTGCCCTTTTGGGAGGTGTTCGGACCGTAGCTGAGCAGCGTTGCGACTCGCGGGCCCGGACGCGCAGGCAAGACTCGCGGGCCCGGACGCGCAGGCAAGAGAAGGGCACGAGCCATCACCGACACCAGTCAGGGTTCCCTGGACGAGCCAGGCGCCGCGCGCGGTGCGCCGCGGATCTTGATCCTCGGCGGAGGCTACGTGGGGATGTACACCGCACTGCGCCTGAAGCGTAAGCTGCGCAAGGCCGAGGCCGAAATCAGCATCATTGACCCGAAGTCTTACCTGACGTACCAGCCGTTCCTGTCGGAAGCGGCGGCCGGTAACCTGGCCGAGCCGCATGTGGTCGCTCCGCTGCGCCAGATTCTTCGCGGCGTTCAGGTGCTTAACGGCAGTGTGACATACATCTCCCACGCGGGCCGTTACGTAGACTTCCGGTCCGTAGCGGGCGAATCCCGGCGGATCGGTTACAACATTCTAGTGGTCGCGCTTGGTTCTATCTCACGAACACTTCCCATCGATGGGCTAGCGGATCACGGAATCGGTTTCAAGACCGTTGGTGAAGCGATTTACCTGCGCAATCACGTACTTACGCAACTGGATATCGTGGCTTCGGCGCAAGATCCGGATGTGCGCCGGCGGGCATTGTCCTTTGTGTTCGTCGGCGCGGGCTTTGCCGGGGTGGAGGCTCTCGCAGAGCTTGAGGACATGGCTCGCGATGCGTGCCGCTATTACCCGGGTGTCGAGCCGGGTGACATGCGGTGGATGCTCGTCGAGGCCACCAGGCGCATCCTGCCCGAGGTGGGCCCTGAGATGGGCAAGCGCACCCAGCAGGAGTTGCGTTCGCGTGGCATCGACCTCCGGCTCGAGACCAAGCTCAGGTCGGCCGCCGGCGGCCACATCGTGCTCAACGATGGGACCGAGTTCGACGCGAACACGCTGGTATGGACGGCGGGCGTGAAGGCGCATCCGGTGCTGGCGGACAGTGATCTTCCCCTTGACTCGCAGGGGCGGCTGCGGGCTACCGCCGAGCTCATGGTGGCCGGCCTGCCTGCCTGGCGTCTTCACAGCAGGCGACGCCGCGCCGGTACCGGACCTGGCCGCACCGGACGGCGGGGCTGCCACGATGTGCGCGCCCAACGCCCAGCACGCGCTGCGCCAGACGCGCAGGCTCGCGCTTAATATCCGCGCGTTCTTGCGCGGTCAGCAGCTAAAGCCTTATCGGCACGCGTACGCGGGCTCGGTCGCGAGCCTCGGCTTGCACCGTGGCGTCGCTTCTGTCTACGGTCTCAAGCTCACCGGATGGCCCGCCTGGTTCTTGCACCGGACCTATCATCTGCCGCGTGTGCCCACGCTGAACAGGAAGGTGCGCGTGGTCGCCGACTGGACGCTTGCGCTCCTTTTCCGCGGGAGATCGTATCGCTGGGTACCGTGCAACGACCAAGAGAAGAGTTCGAGCTGGCACTGGCATCGTCCCGTCCGCTGCTGCAGGCCGTTGGCGATCATCGGCACGGTTGAATATCGGCCCTATACACAAAAAGGTGCGAGCCATATTCAAACGTGTAAGAGTCTTCAGTATCTGCACGAGGTATCATCTCCCCGCCCCCGTAGCCCAAGGGAAGAGGCTGGCCCCCTAAAAGGGTCCCCAGTGTCGGTTCGACTCCGACCGGGGGCACTTGCCGCATGCTGCTTGCCGGACACCGGCCGGCGGCGCCGATTCCTCGATATCTGCCCGGGGGGACGACCCCCCGGAGCCCCCGGTGCGGGGCTGCGCCCCGCGTGGCGGGCCGGGGTGGGCCGCGCGGCTGCGCTGGTGGGCGGCATGGTGCTTGCCGGATACCGGCCGGCGGCGCCGATTCCTCGATATCTGCCCGGGGGGACGACCCCCCAGAGCGCCCCGGTGCGGGGCTGCGCCCCGCGTGGCGGGCCGGGGTGGGCCGCGCGGCTGCGCTGGTGGGCGGCATGGTGCTTGCCGGATACCGGCCGGCGGCGCCGATTCCTCGATATCTGCCCGGGGGGACGACCCCCCGGAGCCCCCCGGTGCGGGGCTGCGCCCCGCGTGCCTGGGGCCTACTTAGCCGCTGATGTCGGGGCCGGCACGGGTGATCGTGATGCGGATGATCACTCGCTTGTCGCGTTCCATCGCAGCGCGGTACTCGGCCCAGTCCGGGTGCTCCCCAGCGACGGCGCGATAGTACTGGACCAGAAGGTCCATCGCGCCGGGTAGCGGGACAACCTCGGCGGTCCCTTCGGCCTGAATCCAGTTCCCGAAAAAGCTCTCGGTGAAGGCGCACACCGACGCGCGCGGCTCGCGGCGCACGTTACGCGTCTTGATGGCGGTCTCCCGGGTGCTGATCAGCACCCTGCCCTCGCCGTCGAGACCGACCAGTACAGGAGACAGTTGCGGCCTGCCGTCGGCGCGACTAGTAGCTAGTACTGCCCGGTGATGAGTCCGCAGGAAGTCGCGGGCGCGATCGAGATCCACTCAACCACTGTAGAGGCGGATGCGGCGGCGCAACTCGTACTCGTGCACGATCGCGGTCGCATAACCGCTGGAGAGACCGTGCTCGTCAGCCAGCCAGTGCGCGCGTTCCTCACAACGGAGGAACGCGGGGCCTGATTCGAGGCTTGTGAACCACTCCCGCAGGTCACGTCCGGTGACGCCGGGGATCCGGGCGATGAGGTTTTTGTGCATCTCCGGAGAGTGATTCAGAGCCAATTGGCACCTCCAGGGTGAACTCCTCTTTGTGCGAGCGTGCACCAGCGCTGGGCACATGACAAGCCCTGGCCTCCAGCTTTCCGAGATACGCCGCCAGCCCTGACAACACAGCGGGCGTGTTGGGACAAGCCGGGCGCGACGACCGTCCGTCACGGCAGTCCCGTGACGGATCATGTGGCCGGGTTCTTCCGGCAGGCGGTCAGGTCGCCCGCGCAGCGGGTTTCTCAGGCCAGCCGTTCGAGGATCATGGCCATGCCCTGGCCGCCGCCCACGCACATGGTCTCCAGGCCGAACGTCTTGTCGTGGAACTGGAGGCTGTTGATCAATGTCGTGGCGATCCGCGCGCCGGTCATCCCAAACGGGTGCCCGACGGCGATGGCCCCGCCGTTGACGTTGAGCCTGTCCAGGTCGATGCCGAGTTCGGTGTAGCTCGGGATGACCTGGGCGGCGAATGCCTCATTGATCTCCACCAGGTCGATGTCGCCGATCGCCATGCCTGCTCGGGCGAGCGCACGCCTTGACGCCTCGACTGGGCCCAGGCCCATGATTTCCGGCGACAGCCCCGACACGCCTGTGGCGACGACCCGTGCGAGCGGGGTGATGCCCAGCTCGGCGGCCTTCGTGTCGCTCATCACGATCACAGCAGCGGCGCCGTCGTTGAGCGGGCAGCAGTTGCCCGCGGTAACGGTTCCCTCCGGCCGGAATACCGGCTGCAGCGTGGCTACCTTCTCGATCGTGGTCCCGGCGCGTGGGCCGTCATCCTTGGCGTTCACGGAGCCGTCGGGCATCGTGACCGGCGTGATCTCACGCTGCCAGAACCCATCAGCCAGCGCTTTCTCGGCCAGATTCTGCGACCGTACCCCGAACTCGTCCTGCTCCCTCCTGCTGACGCCGCGCAGTTCGGCGACGTTCTCGGCCGTCTGGCCCATGGCGAGGTAGACGTCAGGGAGAGCGCCGTCCTCGCGCGGGTCATGCCAGCCGTCGTCGCCGCCCTCCGCCTCTTTCGCGGTCCTGGCCTCCGAGTCGGCGAACAGCGGGTTGCGAGTGTCGGGCCACGAGTCGCTGCTCCCGGCGACGAGGCGGCTGACGCACTCCACACCGGCGGAGATGAACGCGTCGCCTTCGCCGCACTTGATGGCGTGGAACGCCATCCGGGTAGTCTGCAGGGATGACGAGCAGTACCGGTTGACCGTGGTCCCTGGCAGGTGGTCATAGCCGAGCAGGATCGTCACCACCCTGGCCATGTTGTACCCTTGCTCGCCGCCTGGCAGGCCGCAGCCGAGCATCAGGTCGTCGATGGCCGTCGGATCCAGTTGCGGCACCTTGTCCAGCGCCGCGCGGACGATCTGCGCGGCCAGGTCATCCGGGCGGATGTCCTTCATCGTTCCCTTGAACGCGCGGCCAATGGGCGAGCGTGCGGTGGCGACTATGACTGCCTCAGGCATGATGGCATCTCTCCCTCGAGCCGGTGGATTACTCAACGGTAACCCATGATTCGCGCGAAAGCGCTCAGCCGGCCTGGCCGTTATTACCGGAGCTGTAAGACGGTCCGATAGCGTCGAAGCTGGCAATCTAGCTGCGGGATCGCGTCACTCCGACGACTGTCCTGCCTGCTGTGACTCTCCTGCCTTCTGTGACAAGGGCGGTCGTACATGCAGGTTCATGATTCGCTGGTCGAACTCGTGGGAAACACCCCGATCGTCCGGCTGAGAAAGGTGACCACCGGGGCCGCCGCGGCCGATGTGCTCGCAAAGATCGAGTACGTCAACCCCGGCGGTTCGGTGAAGGACCGGATCGCGCTGCACATGGTGCAGGGGGCTGAGGCAACGGGCGCGCTCAAACCGGGCGGGACCATCGTGGAACCGACCTCGGGGAACACCGGCGTCGGCCTGGCAATCGTCGCAGCGGAGAAGGGCTATCGCTGCCTGTTCGTCTGCCCGGACAAGGTCGCCCAGGACAAGATCGCCGTGCTGCGGGCATACGGCGCCGAGGTCGTGCTCTGCCCGACCACGGTCGCACCGGATCACCCGGACTCCTATTACTCGGTATCCGACCGGCTTGCCGCTGAGACACCAGGGGGATGGAAGCCCGATCAGTACACGAATCAGGAAAACCCGGCGTCGCACTACCGGACCACGGGCCCGGAGATCTGGGCGCAGACGGACGGCACCATCACTCACTTCGTCGCCGGCATCGGCACCGGGGGCACGATCACCGGAACCGGCCGCTATCTCAAGGACGTGTCGGGCGGCAGGGTGCAGGTCATCGGCGCCGACCCGGAAGGATCCGTCTACTCGGGCGGCACCGGCCGGCCCTACCTCGTCGAAGGCGTGGGGGAGGACATCTGGCCGGCGACCTACGACCCGTCGGTGTGCGATCAGGTCATCGCGGTGACCGACAAGGAATCGTTCGGCATGACCCGTAGGCTGGCGCGTGAGGAAGCGCTTCTCGTCGGCGGATCATCCGGGCTCGCCGTGGTGGCCGCGCTGCGGGTCGCGGCGGCCGCCGATCCTGGTGCGGTGATCGTGACGCTGTTGCCCGATGGCGGCCGCGGCTACCTCTCGAAGATCTTTAGTGACGACTGGATGGCCGATTACGGATTCCTCGATGCCGTCACGGCCGAACCCCGCGTCAGTGACGTGCTCGCGAGAAAGGGCCCGGGGATGCCCGAATTCGTGCATGCCCATCCGGGTGAAACTGTTGGTACCGCCATCGAGATCCTGCGCGAATACGACGTCTCGCAACTGCCCGTCATGAAGGCAGAACCGCCGGTGATGGCCGCTGAGGTCGTCGGGTCCATCGTTGAGCGTGATCTTCTCGATGCCCTCGTCGCGGGCCGGGCCCGACCCGGCGATCCCGTGGCCAGGCATATGTCCGCGCCGCTGCCGATGGTCGGGTCGGGCGAACCCGTCAGCCGCGCGGTCGAGGCGCTCGAGAAGGCTGGCGCGGCGGTCATCCTGATCGACGGCAAGCCGGTTGGCATGCTGACTCGCCAGGATGTGCTCGCCTTTCTCGCTAGTGTCGCCTCATGAGCAGTGTCGTCGTCTCATGAACAGCGTCGCCATGAACGTGTCGCCATGAAGAGGGACAGCGGCGGGTTCGAGACCCTGGCGATCCACGCCGGGCAGGAACCTGACCCGGTAACCGGCGCCGTCGTACCGCCGATCTACCAGGTATCCACCTACAAGCAGGACGGGGTCGGCGGCCTGCGCGGTGGCTACGAGTACAGCAGGACAGCAAACCCGACGCGGACCGCTCTCGAAACATGCCTGGCCGCGCTCGAGGGCGGCGCTCGGGGGCTCGCCTTCGCCTCCGGCATGGCCGCCGAGGATTGCCTGCTGCGCACGGTCTGCGCACCCGGCGACAGGGTCCTGATCCCCGACGACGCGTACGGCGGTACCTACCGGCTGTTCGCCAGTGTGCTTGACCGGTGGGGAGTGCGTCACACGACGGTGCGGTTCGCCGCCGCGGCAGCCGTTAAGGATGCTCTCGAGGAAGAACCGGCTCGGGTGGTGTGGGTCGAGTCGCCAACCAACCCCTTGCTCGGCATCGCCGATATCGCGGCGATCGCTGGCATAGCGCACGAGTCGGGCGCGCTGCTCGTCGTGGACAACACGTTCGCGTCACCGTATCTGCAGCGGCCGATAGCGCTCGGCGCCGACGTAGTGGTGCACTCCACCACCAAGTACCTTGGCGGTCACTCCGATGTCGTCGGGGGAGCGCTGGTGCCCGCCGACGCAGGCCTTGGCGAGCGGCTCGCGTTTCATCAGAACGCGATCGGCGCGGTGGCAGGTCCGTTCGACGCCTGGCTGACGTTGCGCGGCGTCAGGACGCTCGGGGTCAGGATGGATCGGCATTGCGCGAACGCGGCCAGGATCGCGGGCGCGCTCGCCGCGCACCCGGCGGTGACGCAGGTGCTGTATCCCGGCCTGCCCGCCCATCCAGGGCATGAGGTAGCGGCCAAGCAGATGCGCGGATTCGGCGGCATGGTGTCGCTGCGATTGCGCGGTGGCGAGGAAGCCGCGGTCAGGATGTGCGGGCGTACCAGGCTGTTCACGCTCGGAGAGTCACTCGGCGGGGTGGAGTCGCTGATCGAGCACCCGGCCCGGATGACGCACGCATCCGCCGCGGGGTCAGCGCTCGAGGTGCCGCCCGACTTGGTGCGGCTGTCCGTCGGCATCGAAACGTGCGACGACCTGCTCGACGATCTCAATCAAGCGCTCGCTTGATTTTCGGCTCCCTGGTCAGCCGTGCCAGACCATCAGGACGAGTATCACCAGCCAGATCAGGGTGATCACGCCGCCCATGGTGGCTATTCGGCCACGCTCGACCGATGCCGGCGCGGCCGCGGCACCGGTCGGCCCTACGGCGGAGCCGGGCTCGGCAGAGCCTGGCCCGGCGGACGCGGCTTCGCTCTGCTCAGCGGCTCCGACGACGCTGGCGGGCGCCGCGCTTGCGGGCACCGGCGTCCCGGCCGCGGCCTCATCGACCGCCACCGCCTTGCCGATCGCGGTGATGGCACGGCGCTGGTCGAAGATCACGAGCACAAGCAAGACCGCGGCGACGATGAACAGCGTCATCGCGGCGGTGAACCACGCCTGATTGAAGTCATGCCGGCCCAGCAGCAGGCCGAAAAGGAAAACGCCGGCGGTCAGCGCGCCAAAGATCCGCGTATTGCGGTACAGGTATCGCAGCACGGGGAGGTCCCGTTTCCTGATGTAGCGCGGCGTCACGGTCAACGCGGCCGCCGCCGGGCCGAGCGTGAAGATCGCGAACCCGATATGCAGCCACAGCAGCAGTTTGTCGGTGAACGACATGGCACGAATCTTGTCACACCGCGACGTTGTCCTTCGCCTGTTGCGCCACGCGCGCCTCTCAGGAAACGAGCCGTGGCGCGCGACAACCAGGGTCGGACCTAGGGGCCGACCCTGGCGACATGGGGACCAACGGGCGGTGACGATGGCCGTGCGGCACCTGAACCTGGTGCCAGTTCACCATCCAGGGAGCTTCCTGCGCCTACGCGAGGGGAAGCCATGCGAGGAGAGAAGAACATGAACGTCTTAGCAAAGTCAGCCGCTATCGCGGGGGCCGCGTTGCTCGCGGCCGGGGGCGCCGCTGCCGCTGCTGCCGGTGCTACGGGTGCTACCGCCCAGCCAGCCGTCGCGCACACCTCGTTCCAGATGGTCCGCTCCGCTGCTGCGGTGGGCGCCAACTGCCTCAAGGGTGCACAGGCCGCGGTCACCATCCAGTCGCAGGGCCCAGTCGAGGTCATGAAGGTTTCTGCGGTCCACCTGCCGCCGAAGACGGACTTCGACTTTTTCGTTATTCAGGTGCCCAATGGGCCGTTTGGCATCTCGTGGTACCAGGGGGACCTGGACAGCAACAGCAAGGGCCACGCCCAAGGCACTTTCATTGGGCGCTTCAGCATCGAGACGTTTGCCGTGGCGCCTGGCGTGGCGTCCGCTCCCCAGGTATTCAACAGCCCGCCCTTCCCCGACGCTGCCAAGAACCCCGCCTTCGGCCCTATACAGATGTACCACCTGGGCCTGTGGTTCAACTCGCCGAAGGACGCCGCTGCCGCCGGCTGCCCGAAGACTGTCACCCCGTTCAACGGTGAACACAAGGCCGGTGTGCAGGCGCTGAGCACACGCAACTTCCCTGACCAGTCCGGTCCACTGCGCCGGATCCACTGACGTCACGTCGGCGCAGAGGATGGAGGGGGCAGAGCCCTGCCCCCTCCATCCTCTGCCGTGTTCTGAACGCGCTTCCCAGTCATCGCGCCGCCGCCCAGCCCGGGGGAACGATTGCGGCGGACGTTGCGATGTATCAGTGTGCGGCGAACCCGCTCCTAAGAGTGTGCGGCCGGGTGGCCAGATGGCCACCCAAAGGGTTTGCGCCGCACACGGGGAGGCGAGCAGCGTTGACCTTTTCCCTGTATGCATTGCCGTCTGCGGCCGCGGTAATCGGTCCGGGGGTGTTCGTCGGCCGGGCGGGTGAGCTGGCAGAGCTTGAGGCGGCCGCGGCAGCGGCACGCCGCGGCCAGCCCAAAGTCGTGCTCGTAGAGGGTGAAGGCGGCATCGGCAAGTCGAGCCTGGTGACGAATTTCGCGTCCGGGCTGGCCGGGGCGACGGTCCTGCGGGCCAGTGGCGACGAGGCGGAGCTGTTGCTGCCCTATGGCGTAGTGGGCCAGCTGGTCGCCAGCGCCCGCGAGACGGGTGGCCCGACGGGATTACTGGCCTCGGATCTGAGCGGCGGGGTCGATCCATTTGCGGTTGGCGCCGAGCTGGTCGTGTGGCTGGGTCAATTCTGCCGCGGCCGGGGAATGGTGCTCGTCGTCGTCGATGACCTGCAGTGGGCGGATGGGCCTTCCGCGCGGGCACTGCTGTTCGCGGTGCGTCGTCTGCAGGCGGATCGGACGCTGGTGGTGGTGTCGGCCCGCACTGGTGAGCTGTCCCGATTAGGCGACGGCTGGCAGCGCTTCCTGGCGGGGGACCACCGGGCGGGCCGGGTGCGCCTGGGTGGTTTGGAGCCCTCGGACGTGGTGGCATTGGGCCGGGCACTGGGGGCCGGGGAGTTGTCGCGCCGGGCCGCCGGCCGCCTGCTCGAGGAGACTGGCGGTCACCCGTTGTACTGCCGGGCTGTGCTTGAGGAGTTCGGGGTCGATGGCCTGGAGCGGCTTGGCGGGGTCTTTGGTGTACCCCGCTCGCTGGCCGGGGTGGTGTTGCTGCGGGTGAGCTCGCTCAGCCCGGCGGCGAGGGAGCTTGTGGTGGCAGCGGCCGTCCTTGGCGGCCCATGCCAGTTAGCGGCGGCGGCCACGCTGGCGGGCCTGGGCGATCCGCTGCCCGCTCTGGGGGAGGCGGTGGCCGCGGGAATCTTGGTCGAGCAGCCCGGCGGGGCGGCGGCCGGGATCAGGTTCAGCCACCTGCTGATACAGCGGGCGGTATATGGCGATCTGAACCCGGCCCGGCGGCGCAGGTTGCACCAGCGGGCGGCTGGCCTGGCCGGCCGGGACCGGGCGCTTGGGCACCGGGTGGCGGCGGCGATCGGCCCGGACGACGGGCTGGCTGGCGAGGTCGAGGCGGCCGGCCGGCAGGCCCGCCGCCTGGGCAGGACCGCGCAGGCGGCGGCCTGGCTCGCGCAGGCGGCGGCGGTGAGCAGCCAGCCGGAGGCGGCCGATCGCCGGCTGCTGGACGCGCTGGAGATTCTGGTCACCTACGGGGAGGTGGCCGAGGCGGAGATCCTTGCTGCCGGGGTGGCTACCGCCGGGCCGAGCGCGCGGCGCAGCGAATTACTCGGCACGCTGGATTTCTTCGCGGGCCGGGCTGCTGCGGCCGAGGCTCGCCTGGTGGCCGCGTGGCAGAGCCACGACCGGGCCCTGGATGCGTCCGTGGGCGCCGCGGCCGCCACCCAGCTTGCGGTGTTGTGCCTAGTCGCGGGCCGGATCCGGGAGGCGATCGAATGGGGTGAGCGGGCGGCCAGGGAAATCAACATCCCGGCCGCCATGCGCCACCGGACCCTGGGCCTGCTGGCGATCGCCCTTTTCGCCGATGGGCGAGGCCCCGAGGGCCTGGCCCGGCTGGCGTCAATGCCCGCCGCCCCGGTCGAAGTGTCGCGGGAGGACACCGACGCGCTGGTGTTGCGTGGCATGGCCCGGGTCTTGGCCGAGGACCTGGCCGCGGCGATCGCCGACCTTTCCACCGCGGCGGCGAGGCTGCGCGCCGGAGTTCCGCTGCGCACCGCGAGGCAGTGCCTGAGTTATCTGGCGGTCGCGGAGTACCGCCTTGGATCCTGGGACGACGCCGTGGTGCACGGGCAGCTGGCCGTATCGCTCACCCAGGACGCCGACCGGGTGTGGGACCTCGGTTTCGTGCACGGTGCCGCTTCCATTGTTCCAGCGCTGCGCGGCGACTGGGAGGTGGCCAGCGCGCACGTCCGGATGGCCACCGAGGCCGGCCAAGCTTCCGGCGCCCCGTGGGCGGTCGGCGCGGCCGCCATCGCCCAGGCGTTCCTGGCCACGGCCCGAGACGATCTAGAGGGGGCCGTCGATGCCGTCGCGGCCGTGCGTGCCACGGGCCGGGCGGAGTTCCTGCGCCTCCTGCCCTACAACTGGCGATCCCTCGAGATCGGCGCCCTTATCGGCTTGGCCCGCCTGGGCCAGGCCGAAAAGGCTCTGGCGGAGCTCGAGGCGGCCCTGTCACCCACTGGCCCGGCCTCGGCTCTGGTGTCCGCTGCCCGGCTGCGCGGCGATCTGGCCGTCGCGGCCGGGCACCAGGCCGCCGCCGCGGCGGCGTTCGAGACCGCCTGGCGCCGCGCCCAAGGCCTCCAGGTGCCGCTGGCGCTCGCGCTGCTCGAGATCTCGCACGCCCGTCACCTGCGCGCGGCCGGCCAGCCGCAGGCGGCGGTCGCCCGGCTGCGCTCAGCCCGGCAGCGCCTGATCAAGTTGGGTGCCCAGCCCTACGTGCAGGTCTGCGACCGCGAACTCGCCGCCGCCGCTGCCGCGTCGGCGGGAGCGGAAACCGCTCCCGCCCTGCTCGGCCTTACCCCGGCCGAGCAGGCGGTGGCCCGCCTGGTCGTCGCGGGCCGCTCCAACCGCCAAACCGCAGCGGAGCTCTTCATCAGCGTCAAGACCGTCGAGTTCCACCTCGGGCACATCTTCGCCAAGCTCGGCATCCGATCCCGCCGCGATCTCGTCACCCGCATCGGCGTCCCGCGTCCCGCACCCCCGCCTGGAGCACAACCACGGTCGAACCTAGGGTCAAACCTAGGGTCAAACCTAGGGCCAGCCCTAGCGACACGGCTTCAGCGGCCAGGTGATGATGACTGAAGTGATAGGGATGTCGTCGCGAGGCTGGGCCTGGCGGCGACTACCGTTGGCGATGCAGGGTTCCACCCGGCCGGTTCCACCACGACCGGCACGATTGTTCGGGGGATGTGCGTGGCTGATCAGGATTCCTTCGATTACGTCGTCGTCGGGGCCGGGAGCGCGGGGTGTGTGCTGGCGGCGCGGCTGACCGAGGACCCGGCCGTGTCGGTGCTGCTGCTGGAGGCAGGCCCACCGGCGGACGCGGACGAGGTCCGGATCCCGGCCGCGTTCTCCGCGCTGTTCAAGACTCGCTGGGACTGGAACTACACGACTGTCGGGCAAAAGCAGCTCGGCGGCCGGCGTGCGTACTGGCCACGGATGAAGGCCCTCGGCGGCTGCTCGGCGATGAACGCGATGATCTACATGCGGGGAAACCGGGTCGACTACGACGGCTGGCGCGACGAGCACGGCGCCACCGGCTGGGGTTACGCGGACGTGCTGCCCTATTTCATCCGCTCGGAGGACAACACCCGTCTCGGCGGGCCCTACCACGGACGGACCGGACCGCTGCACGTCGAGGACCGCCGCTACAGCCACGAGCTGAGCCGCGCGTGGGTAGAGGCGGCGGTCGCGTGGGGGCTCAAGCCGACCGGCGACTTCAACGGCGCTGCGCAGGAGGGCGCCGGGCTATACCAGGTCACCTGCAAGCGCGGGCGCCGCTGGTCGGCCGCTGACGCCTACCTCGATCCGGCCATTGACCGGCCGGGCCTCGTCGTCCGCACCGGCTCGCAGGCAACCCGGATCGTGCTGGCGGGCGGGCGCGCGACCGGGGTGGCCTACCGCCAGCAGGGCACTGATCGGGTCGCGCACGCCGGCGCCGAGGTGCTGCTGGCCGGGGGTGCGATCAACTCGCCGCAGCTGCTGATGCTGTCGGGTGTCGGCCCGGCGGCGCATCTGCGTGAGCTTGGCATCGGCGTCGTCGCCGACCTGCCGGTGGGCGAGAACCTGCAGGACCACCCGATCGTGCCGCTGCTGTGGTACACCCGCGGCACCACCGACCTGGCCGACTTCGCCACGCCGGGCAGGCTCGCCCAGTGGCGGCTACTCGGCCGCGGCCCGCTGGCCTCCAACGTCGCGGAGGCCGGCGCGTTCTTCACTAGCCGGGACGGCCTGCCCGCTCCCGACATCCAGGTGCACATGGCGCCGACCGGCTTCTTGGACAACGGCCTGCGGGAACCGGCCGGCCGGATGTTCGCCACCGGCGCCACCCTGGTCAGCGTGGCCAGCCGCGGACGGCTGCGGCTGGCCTCGGCCGACCCGCTGTGGCGGCCGGAGATCGACGCGGGCTACTTCGACGACCCGGCCGATCTGGACGCCATGCTGGCCGGCTGCCGGACCCTGCTGGAGATCGCCGGCCAGGCCCCGATGCGCCGGCTGGCCGGCCGCCCGTTCCTGCCCGCCGGCGGACGCGACAGCACCGACGAACAGCTGCTCGGCCACGTCCGGGACTGGGCCCAGACGCTCTATCACCCGGCCGGGACCTGCGCGATGGGCAGCGGTGACAGCGCCGTCGTCGACCCGCAGCTGCGGGTCCACGGGATCGAGCACCTCCGGGTCGTCGATGCCTCGGTGATGCCCGCCATCCCCCGCGGCAACACCAACGCGCCCACCATCATGATCGCGGAGAAGGCGGCCGACCTCATCCGCGGCCTGCCTTCCCTCACCGCCAAGGACCGGCACCGTGACCAGCACACCCCCGGCTCATTGATCACCGAGCCCCCGGGCGCCGTCACCTTCGATTCGCTCGACCCGGCGACGGGCGAGGTCGTCGGCACGTACCCCGTGCACGACGCCCAAGCCGTGAACGTCGCTGTGGCGCGTGCCCGGGCCGCCGCCACGCTACTGGTCGTCGCTGTCTTTTGCCGAACGTGGCCGGCGGCTCACCACGTGGGCGGGCGTGCTCACCCGCCGCATCGGCCAGCTGGCCGAGGTGGTGCACGCCGAGACCGGCAAGCCGCATTCGGACGCGCAGCTGGAGATCGTGATGGCGATCGAGCACATCGCGTGGGCGGCCAAGCACGCCGGCAAGGTGCTTGGCCCACGGCGGGCACCGACCGGCCTGCTGATGCGCAACCACACCGCCAGCGTCGAGTACCAGCCGCTCGGCGTCGTCGGCGTGATCGGCCCGTGGAACTACCCGGTGTTCACCCCGATCGGCTCCATCGCCTACGCCCTGGCCGCCGGTAACGCGGTGGTCTTCAAGCCGAGTGAGCACACTCCAGGCGCCGGCGCGTGGCTGGCCGATGCGTTCGCGCAGGTGGTACCCGAGGCGCCGGTGCTGCAGCTGGTCACCGGTTTCGGCGCGACCGGCGGCGCTCTGTGCCACGCCGGCGTGGACAAGATCGCCTTCACCGGCTCGGCGGCCACCGGGAAGAAGGTGATGCACGCCTGCGCCGACGGGCTTGTCCCCGTCATCATCGAGGGCGGCGGCAAGGACGCGCTGCTCGTCGACGCGGACGCCGACATCGGCGCCGCCGCCGACGCGGCGGTCTGGGGTGGCATGGCCAATGCCGGGCAGTCCTGCATCGGTGTCGAGCGGGTCTACGTCCACGAACGGGTCTACGACGCGTTCGTCGCCGAGGTCACCGCCCGCGCCCGGGACCTGCGGGCAGGCCCCGGGCAGAAGATCGGCCCCATGACGATGCCGACGCAGTCCGCCGTCATCCGCGGGCACATCGCCGACGCACTCGCGCGCGGCGGCAGGGCCGTGGTCGGCGGTGCGGACGCGGTGGGCGAGCGTTTTGTGCAGCCGACCGTGCTGCTCGACGTGCCCGAGGACTCCTCGGCGGTGACCGAGGAAACCTTCGGCCCGACCCTGACCATCGCGAAGGTGCCCAGCATGGACGAGGCCGTGCGCCGCGCCAACGACGCGCCCTACGGTCTGGGCGCCACCGTTTTCTCGCGGGCCCACGGCATACAACTTGCCCGCCGGATCCGGGCGGGAATGGCCTCGGTGAACTCGGTCTTCTCCCACGTCGCCATGCCTTCGCTGCCCTGGGGAGGGGTCGGCCAATCCGGCTTCGGGCGAATCCACGGCCCCGACGGGCTGCGCGAATTCGGTGCCGCCAAGGCGATCGCCCGGCGGCGCTTCACCGCGCCGCTGAACCTGACTACCTTCGCCCGATCAGACCGCGCGGACAAGACGATCGTCACCCTGACCACCCTGCGGCACGGCCGCGCCGGCACCTTGCCCAAGCGCCGAGGGCCCCGGGCTGGCTGATTATTCGGCTGCGCGCCGCCCGGCGGAGCCGAGCCAGGCGGTGATGACCCTGGCGGTGTCGCCCGGGGCTTCCAGCTGGGGTACGTGGCCCACAGCGGGCAAGACGACCAGCGTCCAGGCTGCGTTGGCGCGCGCCGCCGCCCTGGCGAGCGCGACGGGTACCAACCGGTCACGTGTGCCATGCAGCAGCAGTACCCGGCAGGTCACCGAGCGGATCCCCCGCCGGTACGCCTGGCCGCGCACGTAGCCAGCGGTGGCGATGATGGAACGGGCGGCAACGGCAATCTCCCGTTCGGTCTCGGCGGCCAGCAGAAGCTCGCGGGCCACCGCGACATGCTGAGCAAGGACGTCAGGGGGCACACGCGACGCATCCGCGCAGCACAGCGACAGCAGGCTGGCAACGAGCGCCTCAGGTGACACGTCGGCGAATCTGCGCGACGTCGCTGCCCAGGAGAAGGGCTATGTCGGTGCCACCCTGCAATCGTCACCGGCCGCAGCGCCCGGTGTCACCGGGGTCGGCCCCTAGTCCGACCCTGGGTCAACGGCGGGCTGCGCGGTTACCGGCGGGCGGCGCGGTCACCGGCGCGCGGCGCGGTCACCGGCGCGCGGCGCGGCCGCGGCGGGTGCGCAGGAAGTCCGCGACCACGTACTCGCCGAGCCGCTGTGGTTCCGGGCGGAAAAGCCTGCCGCCGTTCCGCCGCGCCACTTCCTCAACGAACGCGGTGAGGCGCTCGTCCTCGGCGAGCATGAAGATGTTCAGCACAGCGCGGCGCCTGGTCATCTTGTCGACCTCGGCGAGCGTGAGTTCTATCGTCTCTGGCGCGGGCGGCCAGTCGAAGTAGGGCCGCCCGTTGCGCAGCAGATGGGCGGTCGGCTCGCCATCCGTCACGATCAGCACGACAGGTTCGTGCTCGGGGTGCTTGTCGAGGTGGCGGCCCGCGATCAGCAGCGCATGGTGCAGGTTGGTGCCCTGGACCATATCCCAGCCCAGCCCGGCCAGTTCGGTCTCCCGCAGTTCACGCGCGTAGTTGGAGAAGCCCACGATCTGGACCGCGTCCAGCGGGAACTTGGTCCTGATCAGCGAATGCAGGGCGAGCGCGGTTTGCTTGGCGACGCCCCAGGTGCCACGGAGCGCCATCGAGTACGACAGGTCCACGAGCAGGCAGACCGCGGCGGCGGTGCGCCGTTCGGTCTCTGTTACCTCGAAGTCGTCCACCGAGAGGCGGACAGGCGCCACGCGCGTGCCTGCCGCAGCGCCGGCGTTCACCGCGGCAGGCGGGAAGGGCTCACGGGCCGCCGATCGCAGCACCGCGTTGCGCACGGTCGCCGAAACGTCGATCGGCTGCTCGTCGCCGAACTCCCACTGCCTGGTGCTCCCGGTCGGCTCCCCGGCGTGGCCCGCGTCCTGCTGGTCGTGATCGCCAGCCCGGCCCTCGCTGAGCTCCGCGAACACGCGGCGGAGCGCCGTATCCCCGAGCCTGCGCACCGCCTTCGGCGTCAGTTCGAGCTGGCCGCCTGACCGGCGCAGATAGCCTTGCTTCTCAAGCTCACGTTCGATCCGCCGCAGGCCTTCCATGTCATCGACCGCCCTGCGGCCGAGCGCCCGCCGTACCGCTGCCTCGTCGACGTCGTCCAGGCGTGCGCCAGGGTAGTCCTGCCGCAGCGTCGCATCGAGCTCGGCCAGATCGGCGAGTTCCTCGATCGCGGTGGTGGCGTCGCCGAGGCCGAGCGGTTCCTCCCCGGTCAGCGCGTCTCCGCGCCCCCCCGGCTGGGCGTCCATGTCGGGGCGGCGCGCGCGCAGTGTCCCAGCCAGCCGGGACATCTCCGCAGCTAGGCCCGCGTCGGCCATCGCCTGCTCCATCATCGCGGCGAGCTCGGCGCGCTGGTCCGCCGAGAGGGAGTCCAGCACCCGGTGCGCGGCAGTCATCCGCCGGACGAGCGAGTCGACGAGCTCGTCGAGATTCTGCGGGCTTTCAGGGAAGAAGTCCCCGTATTTGCGCATGAAGTCGTCGAAATCCCGCTGCCGATGTTCGCCGCGCGCGTCCGCCTCGAGCAGCCCGCTCAGGTCGGACATCATGTCCTTAACCCGCTGCATGGCGGCAGGGTCCGGCTGGGCGAGAGCGTCCTTCATGCCGCGGAACTGGCTGTCGAGCACTTCGCGCCTGAGCAGATCCTTAAGCCGCTCGAACGTTTCCCTAGCGGCATCCGACCGCCACTGGTAGGAGGAGAGGGCCCTGATGGCTTGCGCGGTCTCACCCGGCAGCGTGTCCAGCTCTGCCTCGGCCATCCGCGCCTCGTCGCCCGGATCGGGGAAGAGCTCCGCACGCTCCTGCCCGATGGCAGTGTCGAGCAGCGCTCGCGCCTGCTCGAGCAGCCCGTCGGCGCGCCCCCGCTCCCGTACCTCGCGCAGCCGCTCACGGACCCGGCGCATCAGGTCATCAAGCCCTTGCCGGTCACCGACCCCGCGCCGCAGGGCCTCGCGCAGTGCGTCGGCGGGTGTGCTGCCGCCCAGGATGGCGTCCGACATTTCGTCGAGCGCGGTCCGTACGTCGAACGGCGCCGCGAGCGGGTCAGGCCCGTCGTGGTAGGGCCCGTAGCGGTAATTTCCTGAATTCGCCATTTTCCCTCAGGTCCATCATCTTCCCTCAGGCCCGTCATTTCCCTCAGGTCCGGTAGACGGCCGCGCCGCCGCTGCTGTCCTTCGACAACCGCCGCATCAGGTACAGGCCCTCCAGCGTGAACTCGAGCGCGGCGGCGGCGTGGCCTGGTGATTCGCCGCCGTCCATGCCGAGACGTTCCATGATCCGGGCCAGGCCGGGGACGTCGCCGGCTCGGCCGAGCAGGTCACGCGCGGGCGTTAGCTCACCCGACTCGATTGAGCCGCCACGGTCGAACTTGGCAAGCAGACCAGACAGGTCGGCGCTCCCGAGCGAGGCGCGGAACGTGTCGGCGATCGCGCGTCGCAGCAGGTGGGTGAGCACCTCCTGCTCCCTCCCCTCCTCGCTGACCTCGAACTCGACCTTGCCGCGCAGCGTGTCTACGATCACCGGGAGGTCGCAGACTCGGGCTACCGGCTGATCCTCGCCTGTCAAGGCAGCCCGCCGGACGGCTGAGGCGGTTACGCTCTCCGCCGCAGCAATGGCGAAACGCGCCGACACTCCCGAACGGCTGTCGATCGCGCTCGATGCACGGACGAGGCGGGTGAACCTGGCGATGACCTCCACCAGGTGGCCAGGCAGCGGCCCGCCGGGATCACGCCCGGCGGCGGGCAGCCTGGATTCCTGCCAGACGAGCGCGAGCTCGTCGTCAAGGGTGAGGGGGTAGTGGGTGCGGATCTCCGCACCGAAGCGGTCCTTCAGCGGGGTGATGATCCGCCCGCGGTTCGTGTAGTCCTCCGGGTTGGCGCTCGCGACCAGGAGAAGATCGAGCTGGAGCCGCAGCGCGTAGCCGCGGACCTGGATGTCCCTTTCCTCGAGCACGTTAAGCAGGGAAACCTGGATACGCTCGGCCAGGTCGGGCAGCTCGTTCAGGCAGAACACGCCTCGGTTGGTGCGCGGGACCAATCCGAAGTGGACGGTCTCAGGATCGCCCAGGGTGCGCCCTGCCGCGACCTTCACAGGGTCGACGTCGCCGATCAGGTCGCCGACGCTGGTGTCCGGCGTGGCGAGCTTTTCGCCGTACCTTTCGTCCCTGTGCCGCCAGACGATGTCCAGGTCTCCTCCCCGCTCGGCGGCCAGCCTGCGGCAGCGAGCGCAGACGGGCGCGTAGGGGTGGTCGTTGATCTCGCAGCCGGCGATGGCGGGCGTCCATTCGTCGAGCAAGCCGGTGATGGTACGGATCAGCCGGGTCTTGCCCTGGCCACGTTCGCCGAGCAGGACTATGTCGTGTCCGGCGAGCAACGCTCGCTCGACATGCGGCAGGACCGTTGTGTCGAACCCCACGATGCCGGGAAAGCGCTCCTGGCCGGCCCGCATCAGCGTGAGCAGGTTCTGCCTGATCTCCTCTTTGGTCGTGCGGAGCTGGTGCCCGGAGGCGCGAAGCTCCCGCAGTGTCGAGGCCGCGGGCGGCTTCGCGGGTTGCGGCGACGCGGCGGAGGACTGGGGCTGGATCGGTGACTGCACCGTTCGACACTATGTCGTGTCCAGGCGGCTCCGCATCTGTCCTAGCCTGGCCGGGGCGGTTCGCAGCCGCGAGAATCACCACTCAGGCGGCACAAGAGCTCGGTGAGAGCCCGTTGGCGGCACCTTCGAGAGGAATCCCCTTGGCCTTCTTCGGCGATGGCCTCGCGTTCGGACCGGATCTTCAGAGCGCGGCCAGGCAGGCGGTTGAGCAGGCGGTCGCGCCCCTCGACGGCCCGCCCGGCCTGGTATGCGTGTTCGTGGGCGGCGATGGTACCGGCGCTGATGCGGTGGAGCGAGCCGGCGCCGCGGCGATGGCAGCGGTGCCGGGAAGCTGTGGCCGCCCTGCCGTCATCGGCTGCACGGCCTCAGGCGTGATCGGGGCGGGCCGCGGTGTCGAGGATGCGGGCGCCGTGAGTGCGTGGGCCGCGGTGCTACCGGGGGCCAAAGTCACTTCGTTCCGGCTGGGCACCGAGCGTGAACCGGACCGGGTCGTGGTCACGGGCATGCCGGTGCCAGCGGCCGTGGACCGGATCGCTGTGCTGCTCGCCGACCCGTACAGGTTCCCTGTCGACGCGTTCGTGGCGGAGTCCACAGCGCAACTCGGCGGTCTGCCCATCGCCGGCGGCCTGGCCGGCGACCCCGCCGGCGGCGCTGGCGCCGCCGTCAGGCTCTATCTTGATGGCGAGGTGCACGAGGGTGGCGCGGTGGGCGTCCTGATCGGCGGACCGCTGGAAGTCGCGACGGTGGTGAGCCAGGGCTGCCGCCCGGTCGGCCCGCCGATGGCGGTGACGCGGGCGGCAGGGAACGAGATCGCCGAACTCGCCGGACGGCCGGCGCTGGCCAAACTGGAGGGCATCGTCACCGGCCTGCCCGAGGCGGAGCAGATGCTCGTCACAGCGGGCCTGCACGTCGGCATCGCCATGGATGAGTACGCAGACGAGCACGACCGTGGCGACTTCCTGGTCCGCGGCGTCATTGGCGCTGACCCGCTGGCCGGCACGCTCACCGTCGGAGACGTCGTCGAGGTGGGCCAAACCGTCCGGTTTCAGGTCAGGGACGCGGTGACCGCCGCCGCTGACCTGGATCGGCTGCTGTCCGTATTCAGTGCGGTGAGCGGGATCGACGCGGTTGGTGGTGCGCTTCTTTTCTCGTGTAATGGCCGGGGGGCTGCGTTCTTCGGTTCAGCCGATCATGATGTAGATGCTGTCCGCCGTGTGCTCGCCCCCGAGGCCGTCGGCGGGTTCTTCGCGGCAGGCGAGATTGGCCCGATCGGCGGGCGCAATCACGTACACGGGTTCACCGCGTCGATCCTGATGTTCGGCGCAGGAACGGGAGGGTGAGCGTGGCGGGACCAAATCCTGCGATTGCCATCGATATTGGCGGCACCAAGATGGCGGTGGGTCTCGTCGAGCCGGGTGGGCGGCTCATCGCGGCGGCGCGCACGGGCACGCCGCACGGACTCGATGCCGAGCAGCTGTGGCGGACGCTGGACGTGCTAGTCAGTCAGGTGCTTGCGTCCGCAGGCCTTGCCGGCGCCGGCGCGCTAAGCGGCGTGGGGTGTGGCTGCGGCGGGCCGATGGAATGGCCGGCCGGAAGGGTGTCTCCGCTCAATATCCCCGGGTGGCGGTCATTCCCGCTCAGGGAAAGGTTGGCGGATCGCTTCACCGGGCTGCCTGTCCGCCTGCACAATGACGCGATCTGCATGGCTGCGGGCGAGCACTGGCGAGGTGCTGGGCGCGGCCGCCGTGACATGCTGGGAATGGTGGTCTCCACCGGGGTCGGTGGCGGCCTGGTGCTTGACGGCCGCCTCATCAACGGGGCGACGGGAAACGGCGGGCATATTGGCCACGTGGTAGTGGACCCGGATACCGGCCCGCCGTGCGAATGCGGCGGAAAGGGCTGCCTGGAGGCGATCGCCCGTGGTCCCGCGCTTGCGGACTGGGCGCAGCAGCAGGGCTGGCGCCCTGGCCAGCGCGGGGTGACGGCAAAGGACGTGGCGGCCGACGCGGCGCGTGGCCATCCGGTCGGGATCGCCGCCATGCGGCGGGCCGGGCGTGCGATCGGCATCGCGGTTGCCTCCGCAACGGACCTGTGTGACCTGGAGGTCGTCGCGATCGGCGGTGGCCTCGCGCAGGCAGGCGGCCTCCTTTTCGGCCCGATCGATGAGACCGTGCGAATCTACGCGCGGCTCGACTTCGCGCGCGAAGTGCAGGTCGTGCCGGCCGGGCTTGGCCAGGATGCCGGGCTGATCGGGGCGGCCGCGCTGATATTCGCGGGCGACCGTTACTGGTCCGGCGGCTAGGGACTTGTCCCGGCCGGGCGGGACAAGTCCCTAGCCTCCGACCCCCGCCCGGCGTTGCGTCGGCCGCGGGGAATCATGAAGGAGGCACGGAGTGAAGTATGCACCGCCCGGTCAACAGGGCAGCGTAGTCGCGGTCGATCCAAGGTACGAGAAACGGCAAGCCCGTGCGTGAGACGCTCGCTGCCGACATCCCGCTCGCGTCTGATCACTTCCGTTACTTCGCCGCAGCGATCCGCGGCGAGACCAGCTCTACCACAGAACTCGACAAGAACACCGTCGCCTATCACTTCCACGAGCCCCTTGGCGTGGTCGGCCAGATCGTCCCGTTCAAGCTGCAGAAGATCTCCTCCTACGTGGACATCGGGCGGCAGGAGGGCGCCGAATGCCTGATCGGTGGCCACCCCGCCAGCGTCGGCGGCGAGTTCGCCGACGGCTACTTCTTCGAGCCGACCGTGCTCAAGGGCCACAACAAGATGCGTGTCTTCCAAGAGGAGATCTTCGGGCCAGTGCTCTCGGTCACCACCTTCGAGGACGAGACCGAGGCGTTGGAGATCGCCAACGACACACTCTACGGTCTTGGTGGGGGCGTGTGGACACGCGACGGAACCAGGGCGTTCCGGATGGGACGCGCCATCCAGGCCGGGCGGGTCTGGATCAACTGCTACCACCAGTACCCGGCGGGAGCGGCGTTCGGCGGCTACAAGCTGTCCGGCTTCGGCCGTGAGAACCACAAGATGATGCTCGACCACTACAGCCAGACCAAGAACCTGCCCGTCAGCTACGACCAGAAGCCGATGGGCTTCTTCTAAACGATGAGCACCCGATGAGTAAAGGCGATCCGGCCCCGCACCTGGTCGCGACCGAGGCGGCCCAGCAGGCGATCATCCGCCTGCAGGCCGTCCACGGCCCCCTGATGTTCGTCCAGTCGGCTGGATGCTGCGCCGGCAGCGCGCCCATGTGCTTCCAGGCCCGCGAGTTCATCACCGCCCCGTGCGACGAGCTTGTCGGCGAGTTGACAGGCTGCCCCTTCTACATGGATGAGCGGCAGTACGCGGCCTGGCACACCGACCAGCTGATCCTGGATATCGATCCGGGGATGGCGGAGGGCTTCTCCTTGCCCGCCGACGGTGGCTGGCACTTCGTGACCCGATCTGTCCTGTGCATACGGGACGACGACCCCGTGCGAGACTTCAGGAATGGTGCTGCCCCCCGGTCCGGTCCGGCTTGACGACGCTGTCGCAGCCCGCGAATTGCTCGGCGGTATCATCACCCGGACGCCACTGCTGCATTCCCGGGTGCTGTCCGAGCGGCTCGGCGGCCCCGTCTACCTGAAGTGCGAGAACCTGCAGCGCACCGGCTCCTTCAAAGTGCGGGGCGCCTATTCGAGGATCGCGCGGCTGCCCGAGGAGGAACGGGCCAAGGGCGTGGTCGCCGCGAGCGCGGGAAACCATGCCCAGGGAGTGGCATTCGCGGCACACGCGCTCGGGATCAAGGCCACGGTGGTCATGCCCGAGGGAGCGCCGCTGCCCAAGGTCGAGGCCACCCGCTCCTACGGCGCCGAGGTGGTCTTCCACGACGGCAGCGTCGACTCGTGCATCACCGCGGCGCTCGCGCTCACAGACGATCTGGGCAGTGTCTTCATCCATCCTTTTGAACATCCGGACACGGTCGCAGGAAACGCCACCCTCGGCCTCGAGATCATCGAGCAGTGCCCCGAGGTGCGCACCATCGCCGTGTCTGTCGGCGGCGGCGGGCTCATCGCCGGTGTCGCGGTCGGGGCGCGCGGCAAGGAACCCGGCGCTCGCGTCCTCGGCGTACAGGCAGAAGCGGCGGCCACGTATCCGGCCTCGCTCGCGGCCGGGCACCCGGTGCAGGTGGAGCTAGCCCAGACGATCGCGGACGGGATCGCCATCGGCAAGCCGGGCGACCTCACCTTCGGGATCGTCTCAGCGCTCGTCGAGCAGGTCCTGACGGTCTCGGAGGACTCGCTCTCGCGGGCGCTGCTGCTCTGCCTGGAGCGGGCCAAGCTGCTCGTCGAGCCGGCCGGTGCGGCCACCGTCGCTGCCATGCTTGATCACCCGCACGCGTTCGAGCCGCCGGTGGTCCTGGTGCTGTCCGGCGGCAACATCGACCCGATGCTGCTTTCCAAGGTGCTCAGGTCCGGCCTCACCGCAGCGGGGCGCTATCTGTCCTTCCGCTGCCGCATACCCGACAAGCCCGGCGGCCTTGCGAAACTGCTGGCCCAACTCGCCGGGCTCGGCGCCAACGTGGTCGACGTGGTGCACGAACGGGTGGCGCCCCGGCTGCCTGTTGAGGAGGTGGAGGTCTCGCTGCAGGTGGAGACCCGGGGGCCGGTGCACTGCGACGAGGTGATCGGCGGCCTCCGCGCGGCCGGGTACACCATGATCTTCAGATGATCCGTTAGGGATAATCCTGGACTGCAGCTACAGGTTGCCGCGGCGGGCCTGCTCGCGTTCGATCGCCTCGAAGAGCGCCTTGAAGTTTCCCTTGCCGAACCCCTGCGAGCCGTGCCGCTCGATCAGCTCGAAGAAGACCGTAGGCCGGTCCTGCACCGGCTTGGTGAAGATCTGCAGCAGGTATCCGTCCTCGTCACGGTCGGCGAGGATGCCGAGTTCGCGTAGCACATCCACGGGGACCCGGGTATCGCCGACCCATTCGCCGAGCGTGCCGTAATAGGTACCTGGAGTGGCCAGGAATTCCACGCCGGCCGCCCGCATCGCGCGGACGGTGGCGACGATGTCGTCGGTGCGGAGCGCGATGTGCTGCACCCCGGGACCGCCATAGAAATCCAGGTACTCGTCAATCTGGGACTTCTTCTTGCCCGGGGCGGGCTCGTTGATCGGGAACTTCACCTTGCCCGAGCCGTCGGCGACGACCTTGCTCATCAGGGCCGAGTACTCGGTGGCGATGTCGTCACCGACGAATTCCTTCATGTTGGTAAAGCCCATCACCCGGCGGTAGAAGGCGACCCATTCGTCCATCTTGCCGAGTTCCACATTCCCTACGCAGTGGTCGATCTCGGTGAACAGCGGCCGCGTCCCGGTGTCAGCCGGGCCGGCCGCGGTGCCGTGGCCGGGACCGTGCACGGGTCCGGCGGCGGTGTATCCGGGCAGGTAGAGGCCGCTGTAGTTGGACCGCTCGACCAGCGTGTGCCGCGTATCGCCGTAGGTGGCGATCGCGGCGAGCACGACCTTGCCGTGCTCGTCCTCGACGACATGTGGCACCGCGATGCCGCGGGCGCCGCGTGCGGTCGCGCTGGCGTAAGCGGCCTCGGCGGACGGCACCGCCAGGGCCAGATCGATCACGCCGTCCCCGTGCGCGGCGACGTGCGCTCCGAGCCCGGTTCCCGCGCGCACCGGACCGCGGAACACAAACCGGGCGTTCCCAGCGACCAGCACGTACGCCGCCTCGTCACGGCAGCCGGTCTCCGGGCCGCGGTAGGCCGTCAGGGTCATGCCGAAGGCGGTCGCGTAGTGGTACGCGGCCTGCCGCGCGTTCCCGACCGCGAAGACGATCGCGTCGATCCCGTCGAGCGGGAAGCCGTCTGAGGCCGCATGGGCCGGTATGCCGGTTGCCGCAGGTGCGGTCATATGGATGTGCTCCTTCGCGCTCCTGGCCGGTATCCGCTGGTATCTCCTGGTACGTGCTGGTACCGCGCCGATGCCGTTATATGAGAGCATCATTCAGAACATGCAAGATGCGCAAGAGATCGCAAACCTTCTGGACACTCTGTATAGCTAGAGACCCATTACATGCGAGAATGTGTACAGCGTGGCCATGCGTGGAAGGATGCTTGCAGTTGATCGACGAGCTGGATGCGGGAATCATCGAGCTTTTCGCTGCCGAGCCCCGCATCGGCGTCCTCGAGGTGTCACGCAGGCTCAGCGTCGCGCGCGGCACCGTGCAGGCGCGGCTTGACCGGATGCACGCAAGCGGCGCAGTCACCGGCTACGGGCCCGATGTCGACCCCGCGGCTATCGGATACGGCGTGACCGCTTTCGTCACGCTGGAGATACGCCAGGCGGGCGGGCACGACCCAGTAGCCGAACGGCTAGCACTGATTCCCGAGATCCTTGAGGTGCACACGATCACGGGGGCGGGAGACATGCTCTGCCGCGTCGTCGGCCGTACCAACGCAGACCTGCAGCGGGTGATCGACGCCATTGTGGCTACCGCGGGAGTTGTGCGGGCAGCAACGGTGATCGCGCTCGACACGCCACTACGCTACCGGGTCCTTCCCCTGGCGCGGGCCGCGGCGCGTCCCAGGCCAAGCGCTGGTCACCCGCCGACGTAGGGAACCGATTCGAGGATCTCAACCGTAGCGCTGCGGCCGTTCGGCAGCGAGTATGTCGCCTTCTCGCCCACCTTCTTGCCGTTGATGGCGCTACCCAGCGGTGAGCGGGGTGAGTAGATGTCGATCGGGCTGCCGCTCTCCTCGCGCGAGGCGAGCAGGAACGTCACCTCATCGTCGTCGCCCTCGAACCTGATCGTCACGGTCATCCCGGGACCGACCACCCCGTCCGTGCGCGGCGGCTCACCTACCCGCGCCGTCTCAAGCAGGTGCTGCAACTGGCGTATCCGGGCTTCGTTCTTGCCCTGCTCCTCCTTGGCGGCATGGTAGCCGCCGTTCTCGCGAAGATCGCCTTCCTCCCTGGCAGCTTCGATTTTCTTGGCGAGCTCCATCCGGCCTGGGCCCGAGAGGTGGTCCAGCTCGGTTTTGAGCCGGTCGTACGCCTCCTGGGTAAGCCAGGTGACGTTGGCATCGCGGGTCTCGGTCACAGGCGCTCCTCGTACTGCTGTACTGCACGGGACGTATGCCGTCAGCCGGTAACAGGCCGACGGTGCTCAGGTGTAATCCTCTGAGGCTAACAAGGCTGGGCTAATGCGTCGTCCTGGTCAATGTCCAACATGGCCCGAATCTGCTTCCACGTGATCCCCACCTCAGCGGCGGATGACACCCGGGAATGTCGTACCGCGGCAATAATGTTGTCTCCGTGTGCGTCCCGTGCACGGGCACAGGACGTCCGCGAGCACGGTGAATGCCACCACACGGGAGGTTACGCTTGTCTGGCGAGTCGTGGTCTGACAGGGAGTCTCACCCCGCGTTCGGCACCGCGCAAGGCAACGGTACCCCGGACGCGGATGGCCATAACGCGCCGGGCAACAGCGCCGATGGCAACAGCGCGGCAGACAACTGCGCGGTCGGCAACAGCACAGCAGGCAACAGCACAGCAGGCAACAGCACAGCAGGCAACAGCACAGCAGGCAACAGCACAGCAGGCAACAGCACACCGCTGCGGTTGCTCGCGGTGCACGCTCACCCTGACGACGAGTCAAGCAAGGGTGCTGCCACGATGGCCGGATACGTGGCCCAGGGGGTTCAGGTGCTTGTTGCCACGCTTACCGGCGGTGAGCGCGGCGACATCCTCAACCCGGCGATGGACCGGCCTGAGGTGCGGTCGGACATCGCCCGCATCCGCCGCGAGGAGATGGCGCTTGCCCGCGAGATCCTTGGCGTGAAGCAGCGGTTCCTCGGCTTCGTCGATTCTGGCCTGCCCGAGGGTGACCCACCGTCCGCGCTCCCTGCAGGCTGTTTCGCACTTGAGCCGCTGGCCGCCGCGGCAGCGCCGCTGACCGCGCTCGTCCGCGAATTCAGGCCGCATGTCATGGTCACTTATGACGAGACCGGCGGATACCCGCACCCGGATCACATCAAATGCCATCAGGTGTCGATGGCGGCATTCGAGGCGGCGGGAGATCCCGACGCCTACCCGCTAGCTGGCGAGCCGTGGCAGCCGCGCAAGATCTACTATCACGCCACATTTCACCGGGCGCGATTCGAGGCGCTGCACGAGGAGATGGTACGGCGCGGCCTCGAGTCACCCTATGCCGAATGGATGGAGACCTGGGAGGAACGGGCTGCCAACCGGCCGCAGCTTGAGATCACCACGCAGGTCGAATGTGGCGAATTCTTCGAGGTGCGCGACAAGGCGCTGCTGGCGCACGCTACCCAGATCGACCCGAACAGCTTCTGGTTCGCCTGCCCGCTTGAAGTGCAGCGCGCCGCGTGGCCGACAGAGGACTACCATTTGGCAAGGTCGCTCGTTGACACCGAGCTACCGGAGGAAGACCTGTTCGCCGGCATCAGGGAGAAGGTGCCCCTGTGATGAACACGGTGCCCCTGTGATTCTGCTCGCGGCGCCCCCGCTCGCGGCCGCGTCCAACTCTGCCAATGACATAACCCCAGGCGTGCTCGGGTTCCTCGTGATCGCGGCCATGGGAGGCGCGCTCTTCCTGCTGCTGCGCTCCATGAATAAGCATTTGCGGCGGGTCAGGGAGGTCCGCGACGCGGGCCTCCCGCCAGGCAGCGACCTCGGGAGCGTGGTTGCGGGCGGTGCGTCCCGTGGCGGCGCAGAGAGCAGCATCGGGAGCGGGGCTGACGGCAGGACCGAAGGCAGCACCAGCACTGACCAGGCTGACGGGACGGGCGGCGCTGCGCGCAGGTGATCGGGGCGTCAGGAGACTCACCTCATGCTTGTCATCCACGGAATCTGGGCGCAGGACGTGTTCCACCTGTGGGCAGAGGATTCTGCCGAAGCTGAGCAGGCTCGTTCACCAAGCACTCGCTCATCGATCAAAGGCACGGGCGCGCCGCGGCGGCATCCGTTCGCGGGCGACCCGGCCCTGCTCGCCGGGGCCCTGGACGCGACCGGGCAGCTGACCGAGATCTTCGGGACGGCCGCGCCTGCTGATATCACCCTCTGGCTTCCTGGCACGAGGACAGGCCCGACGGCGTCGCCTGAGCTTGCGCGGACCCTCGCAGGGCCTGGCCAGCCGGGCCGCCCAGGCCGCGCCGCGCTTTCCGCCTGGCGCGTGCCCGTGCTTAAGGTCGCTGCCGCCGCGGCACTTGAGCTGCTTGAGGCAGTTGCGCCCGGAACGGCCCGCCCGCCCGGAACGGCCCGCCCGCCCGGAACGGCCGGAACGGCCGGAGCGACTGGCGCAGGTAGCAGCCTCTCGACGCCGGGTGGGTCGCTGCGGTATTTCTGCGCCGTCGGCGCGCTCGCGGCGGACCTGGCGAGCCTTGGCCGGGTGCTGCCCTCGCTCATCGCGGCCGACAGGGGTGGCGATGTCGGCTGGGAAGCTCGCTGGCGGCCAGTCCTGACCGGCCCGCACGCGCAGCGGGCGCGGGAACTCGCCCGCGCGATGCCGCCGGTCTGCCGGTCCACCCTCGCCGAAGGCGTGCCACCTGCGCTGGTGCTTACCGGTGCGCTCGACGCGCTCACCGATGCCGCCGTGCGGGCCAGGATCAGTTCTGGTAGCGGGGAGCCTGCTACGCTGCTGCCGCGCAGCCGGGGTCGCAGGCCGCCGCGCGTACCGGTGGCCGAACGCTGGATCGCGGCGCTCACCGGGGCTGACCCAGTTGGTGCGCTCGTTGTGGTGGACGATGAGGATGCGGAAGATGCCGCTGAGGTTAAGGTCCTCACCACGGCACTTGACGACTGGCGCGCGACCGCCCAGGCACCCGCTGGCCCGGTCCGCACCTGTTTCCGGCTGACCGAGCCCGCGGAACTGGCCGAGCCCGCGGAACTGGCCGAGCCCGCGGAACTGGCCGAGCCC
Organism: uncultured Actinomycetota bacterium; assembly: GCA_963826515.1. Taxonomy (GTDB): domain Bacteria; phylum Actinomycetota; class Actinomycetes; order Streptosporangiales; family Streptosporangiaceae; genus DATFVJ01. The sequence goes on along the minus strand of CAWGXI010000010.1, from coordinate 907,929 downwards.
GTGGAACTGGCCGAGCCCGTGGAACTGGCCGAGCCCGTGGAGAACGCGGCATACGAGGAACCTGAGGAGCCGCAGGACGCAGGCGCCAGCGACGAACCCTGGCGGGTCGAGTTTCTGCTCCAGTCGACGGGAGATCCCAGCCTGGTGGTCCCGGCGGCCGCCATCTGGGCAGGCACGGCAGCGGGCTGGCCGGGTGTGACAGCCGCGCATCCCGAGGAAGAACTGCTTGCCGGGCTTGGCCGCGCGGCCAGGTTGTTCCCAGAGCTTGACGCGGAGCTGCGCACCAGGGCACCCGCCGGTTCGTCCCTCGACGGCGCCGGCGCGTTCCGTTTCCTGAAGGAGACGGCGCCGCTGCTGCAGGCGGCGGGGTTCGGCGTGCTGCTCCCGGCCTGGGTAAGAAGATCGAGGCTCGGCCTGAAGCTCACTACGCGGTCGGCTCGGAGTCCGGGCGGCACTGCCGTGACCAGCGCCGGATTCGGCCTCGATGAGCTTGTCGACTTCCGTTACGACCTGGCCATCGGTGATCACGTCCTCGACCCGGATGAGCTTGCAGAACTCGCCAGGCTGAAGATGCCGCTCGTCCGGCTGCGCGGCCAATGGGTGGAGCTGGACCAGCGGCAACTGCACGCTGCACTGAAATTCCTCGAGCGCCGCCGTACCGGCACGGTGCGGGCCGGCGACGCGCTGCTTGCCGCGGTGGGAGCAGATGATCCCGAACGGCTGCCGCTGACAGACGTCGACGCCGATGGCTGGCTCGGTGACCTGATCTCTGGGCAAGTTGAGCAGCGGCTTGACCCGGCCGGGCCGCCCGCGTCATTTGATGGCACGCTGCGCCCGTATCAGGAGCGGGGATTGGCCTGGCTGAAGTTGCTCGGGGGCCTCGGGCTAGGCGCGATCCTGGCCGACGACATGGGCCTGGGAAAGACGGTTCAGCTGCTCGCGCTGCTCAGTTCCGAACGCGAGGCAGTGCAGGCCCAGGGGGACACAGCGCTATCCGGGGACCCCCCGGACCCCGACGACGCCCTGGAACCCCCGCATGCGCCGCAAGCGGCGCGCCACGCGGCCGCCGTTAAGGATCATTCATGGGTAAAGCCGACGCTGCTGGTGTGCCCGATGTCGCTGGTCGGCAACTGGCAGCGTGAGGCGGCGCGGTTCACGCCCGGCCTTCGGGTGCATGTACATCACGGGGCCGGCCGGCTGACCGGCGGCGAGCTCGCCGCGGCGCTCACGTCCGCAGACCTGGTGATCACGACCTACGCTCTCGTGGCCAGGGACGGCCCCGCGCTCGCCGGGATCGACTGGGCCCGGGTGGTCTGCGACGAGGCCCAGAACATCAAGAACAGCGCCACCAGGCAGGCCAGAGCGGTGCGGGCCATTCCAGCCGCCACCAGGATCGCGCTGACGGGCACGCCGGTGGAGAATCATCTGGCCGAACTCTGGTCGATCATGGAGTTCACCAACGCTGGGCTGCTCGGTTCGGCCGAATCTTTCCGCAGCCACTACGCGGTGCCGATCGAACGGCACGGGGACGAGGAGGCCACGGCTGCGCTCAGGCGGCTGACCGGCCCGTTCATCCTGCGCCGCCTGAAGACCGACCGGTCGATCATCGCGGACCTGCCTGACAAGCTCGAGATGAAGGTCTGGTGCAACCTCACGCCGGAGCAGGCCACCCTTTACCAGGCCACTGTCGAGGAGATGCTGGCGAAGATCGAGGCGGCTGAGGAGGGGATCGAGCGCCGCGGCCTGGTGCTTGCCACCATGGCCAAGCTCAAGCAGGTCTGTAACCATCCCGCGCACCTGCTTGGTGACGGGTCGGCTCTCGCCGGACGGTCGGGGAAGCTCGCGCGGCTCGAGGAGATCTGCGACGAGGTCCTCGCCGAAGGCGAACGTGCGCTGTGCTTCACCCAGTACGCGGAGTTTGGCGCGATGCTCGAGCCCTACCTCGCGGCACGGCTTGGCTGCCCCGTGCTCTACCTGCACGGTGGCACGTCCAAGCGGCAGCGTGATGCCCTGGTCGCGCAGTTCCAGGAGTCAGGTGAGCCCGGCGTGTTCCTGCTGTCGCTCCGGGCGGGCGGCACCGGGCTGAACCTGACGGCTGCGAACCATGTGATTCACGTAGACCGGTGGTGGAATCCGGCGGTGGAAGACCAGGCGACCGACCGGGCCTTCCGGATCGGACAGCGCAAGGATGTCCAGGTGCGAAAGTTCATCTGCGTCGGCACGCTGGAGGAGCGGATCGACGCGATGATCGAGCAGAAGAAGGCGCTCGCCGAGCGGATCGTCGGAACCGGCGAGGCCTGGCTCACCGAAATGTCGGTCGCGCAGTTGCGCGAAGTGATCACCCTGTCGCCCGAGGCGGTGTCCGAGTGAGTGAGTGGTACCCGCAGTCGCGCCCGCGCCGGGTCGATGGCGGCATCAAGGCCCGGAGCAAACGCGGCAAGATCGGCGAGCAATGGTGGTCGCGCAGGTTCATCGCGGTGCTTGAGTCGTTCGGGATGACCGGCAGGCTGGCTCGCGGCCGTAATTACGCGCGCGCCGGTCAGATCCTTGATTTCTCGCTCACGACCGGGGTGGCGACGGCCCGGGTGCAGGGTTCGCGGCCGAAGCCCTACCTGGTCCGCATCAAGGTGCTGCCGCTGACCACGCCGCAGTGGCGTCAGGTTGAAGAGGCGCTCGCTGCGCAGGCGCTGTTCCGTGCCAGGCTGCTCGCCGGTGAGATGCCCGACGAGATCGAGGACGTCTTCACCGCCTGCGGGACTCCGCTGTTCCCGCGCTCGGCGCGCGATCTCGACATGTCGTGCTCGTGCCCGGACTGGGGAATGCCGTGCAAACATCTGGCGGCGACCTGTTACGTGCTTGCCGAGGCGTTCGACGAGGACCCCTTCCTGATGCTGGCCTGGCGCGGCCGCTCGCGCGATGACCTGCTTGCCTCGCTACGGCGGATCACGGGTCAGGGTGCAGCGGGGCAGGGTGCGGCGGGGCAGGGTACGGCGGAGCGCGATCCAGCGTTGCGGGGTCCGGCGATGCAGGCGGCGGCGGTGATCGACGTGACGGGTGCGCCCCTGGCTGACTGCCTGGACGGCTTCTGGTCACCGGCGATGAGCCAGGCAGCGTTGCGAGCACGCCCGGTAACAGCTGCCGCCGCCCCCGATGTGCTGCTGCGCACCTTCGAGCCGCCGGTTGTCGAGGTGCGCGGCAAGGACCTGATCACGCTGCTCCGCCCCGCCTATCTGTGGATGACGGGCGCCGAGGGGCCGGATGGCCGGCTTGCGTGGTGAGCGCGGGCGCCGCGCCGCGCCCACCACGAGCCCCCCGGCCGGTGGCCTTCGGCTGCCGAAGCAGCGCGCTAGCCGGTGCGTGGTTCTGGCCGGCTGGGGTGGCCCAGGCCGGACCGCCCCAATGGGTCTTTAGTGCGCCGCCGCGGTGGCGTCGAGTGCCTGCGCGATGCCGGTGGCCCACGTGCGGATGTCCACCTGGTCGCGGAAGTCGCCTTCGGAGACGAGATCCTGCTTGGCGAGCAGTTTCGCTTGCTACGGGTTGCTGGCTAGGACAGCAGTATTTCGCCTGACGAAGCGTTTGGCTTCCCTGCGCCAGAACCCGAAGTAGACGGCGCTGCCGATCACGAACGCCTCGTAGTCTTCAAGGTCGTCGATCTTGCCGATCGGCCGGACACCCACGCGAGGCCGTTGTGCCCATGCTCGTCTCCCTGGCAGCAAGGCCGGCGGGGTTGTCGATCTCGCGGGGGCTCTTGCGTTACCTGGGACGCGCATATGGGGTGACGCGGTAGGTCCAGCCGGATGGCGCCGTCCAGATCAGGATTCCTGGTTCTGGTTGCGCAAGTTCCCACCCGTTCGCCTGTTTCACTTTGTGATGGAACCGGCAGAGCGGGGCGATATTGCACCAGCACGTTCGGCCGCCCTTGTGATACGGCACGGTGTGGTCTTTGTCGCAACGTGCCGCTGGCCACCTGCAACCTGGGAACGCGCACGTGCGATCGCGGATTTCGATCAGATGGCGCAGCGACGACGTGGGCTGATACCCCGGGCTTTCGCGCTCATGCGAACAAGCGCCAAGCGTCAATGGATTCACCTTGATCATGAGCTGCCAGCCGCCGGGACTGGCTGGATCACCGAGGCTTTGGCTTTGCCTTGAGTCGGGGCGTGCGCCAGGGGTTGCTAAACCTGGGCCCGGGCGTGCGCCCGGGGTTTCCGGGCCTGGGCCCGGGCCTGGGCCCGGGTCTGGGCCGCGGGGCATTCGCGCTCGCCGGCGGGTGGCGCAGCCGTGCCCGATCGCCCAGCCATCCTCGTTGGTGACAGTGACGCACCATTTCGTGGCGCCGCTGTTTGCGGCGGCGGCCGCGATCTGGCGAGCCGTCATGGCAGTGACGGGCCCGAATCCGTCCAGGTAGCCGGGAGTGCCGGTAAGGCCGAGCCATGTGGTCAGCGGCACGGTCAGGTTTACCGATCCGGTCAGTCCCGGCCGATCCGGCGCGGTGAACGGAGGGACATGGGCGTCACCGTTGCCCGCCGGTACCCGCCGCAGCCCGGCGGGAAGATCCTGTGGACGAGTGGCGGCGCCCGAAAGGTCAGGTCCGGGTGAGAGGCTGGCACCACGGAGCCGGCCGGACCCGGAACCGCCGGCCACGCACGCATCCAGCGGGTCCAGACCTGCCTCATCGCCGTCGCCTGGGCCGGTCGGCGCATCTGGGCCGGTGGGCGCATCTGGGCCGGTGGGCGCATCTGGGCCGGTGGGCGCATCTGGGCCGGTGGGCGCATCTGGGCCGGTGGGCGCATCTGGGCCGGTGGGCGCATCTGGGCCGGTGGGCATCTGGGCCGGTGGGCGCATCTGGGCTGGTGGGCGTAACATCATGCCGCGAGTCAGGCTCTGCTGCGGGTTCCCGCGCAGGTTCTGCGTTCGGCTTTGCGCCTGGCTGTGCGTCAGGCCCTGCTGTGGGCCGTGCTTCGGGCCGTGCGTGCGGTACTGGACCGTGAGCTTGGGCCGCGGCAGGGCGGCCGAGCAGTAAGCCTAGAAACACTTGTGCGCGCAGCAGATCCATGCCGCCCGCTGCCCCGTCGGCCTGCAATGCCTTGGCGATAGCGGTGATCCGGTTCCAGGCGGCCGCAGCGTCGGCAGTGGGCAGGTTCCGCCCAGCCAGGCCGGCACTGACGCCGTCCGGCTCTGGTTGCTGTTCCACCCGCGCCCGCCGTTCGGCCTGGGCGCGCCGATTTTCCGCAGCGGCGGGGTCGGCCGCGAGCGCGGCGCTGGTCACTGCCGCCCGCAGTTGTCCGGTTGTCTGGCCGGGGGCAGCCGGAAGCACCTGCTGTTCAACGGCGCGCGCCAGTTCGTTGCTCAGCCCGGTCACGCCATTGACAATCGCCAGTGCCTTTGGCACGTCGATCTGCCCGGCGGCCAGTGCGGCCCGCGTGGCTGGCAGTTCCGCGAGTGAAAGCGCGCGATCGACCAGGCTCTCCGCTGCCGTCCGGGTCAGGGTGAGCGCCGCCGCTACTTCGGCGGCCGCATACCGGCAGGCCTCCATCGTCCAGCAGCCTTCCGACCGTGCCTCGTCGATGCGCCGGCCCGCAAGCTCCGCGACCGCCGCGTGCTCCATCGCCGCCGCCCACGACCCCAGCCGGCGCCAGCCGCGAACCACCCCCGTCAGGGCGTCGTCACCCAGTAGACCCAGTGCTCCGGCTTTCCCGTGAAGAGCCGCGGCATCCTCGTCGACGCCGCTGACATCGCGGGGGTCATGACCGGATGCAGTCGCATCTTCGGGCCGATATGCGTCACCGGCGTCGCTGCCTGGAATGCGCGGGCCGACGCATATCGGGTCCTGCAGGAAGACGGCAAGCTCCGGCCCTGGCGCCAGCCTTTCCAGTAGGCCGCCCTGCTGGAAACCCATTCGCGCCGGCGCGCTGACAAGCCCGCCGAGCAGTTCGCCGCTCCCGCACAGCCAGATTCCCTGCTCCGCAAGCCCATCGGCCATTGGTGGCGTACCGCTGCCAGGTGAGCTCGCCGACTGAACAGCCGTGGACAATGAGCTCACCTCCCGCGAGCCGGCTGGCTAAACAACTACATGGAACAGTTTATCGAAAGATCGCATTTTCGTACATGTGTTCGCATGAATTCGCATGAAATCGTCAGTCCTGATATTCGCGGCCGGCTGGCAGGCTTGGCAGATCTAGCACCGCCGCACCGCGCCATTAAAGATCTGCTGCCGAGTTGACGGACCGTGGCACAGGGGCCGAACAGGGGCCGAACAGGGGCCGTGCGGATGCCTGGATCGCCCACATGGCCTGCCTTCGGCACGCCGGGTACGGGTACCGCCTTTCCCGGCGGAGCCCTCAGGAGCGCGAGCTGTGACGCGGGAAGAACGTCAACCTAGAGTTGACGTTTCCCGGTAGACCGGCACACGCCGGGCCTCGTCCACGGGAACGGCGCTCGGCGCACGGGCGGGACAGCGGGCCGGGACGCCGGCCGTTTCCGGTCCTCGCCGCCGCCCGCCGGCCCGTCGGCCCGCCTCTGGCCGCCTCTGGCCGCAGCGGGGGGCGGGCTGGCCGCTTGGCTCGTCGCCGACGTGGGATGCGTGCCGGCCGCGACTAGGCGGGCTCCATGCCGAAGCGGCTCATCAAGGCACGTTCCTGTTCCCCGCGCTGGTGGTTGCTCGCCGGATCACAGCTGGTGCAACTCCTCGAAGTAGGCATCCATAGCCGGGGCGTGCAGGACGAGCAGCCGCGCAACCGCCTCACCGGCATTGCCGAACGTGTGCGCGGCGCCGCGTGGAACGAGCAGGAAGCCGCCGGCCCGGCCCGCCTGTCCCTGACCGTCGAGTTCGAACGCGACCGTCCCGTCAAGCACGAAGAACGCCTCGCTGCAGTTGGTGTGCCTGTGCGCAGGTGGCCGCCGGCCGCCAGCTGGCAGCGTGCGCTCCATCAGCGAGAAGCCGCCACTAGCGTGTTCTGCGATCGCCTTGAAGGCCATTACGCTGCTGCGGGCGGTGAGGATCTTGCCCTCACCCGGCGGGATGATCGGTATGCTCACGATTCCTTGACGGGGGGTTCGGGCCCGGGCGCGGAAATGCCGGGTGGCCGGGGCCTCGCCGCGCAGCCGTTAAGGCTACTCATGGGTCAGCTGATCATGCTCGCGGGCCCGGGCCGTCAGCGGGCCAAAGGCTCGTCCGCGGCGCCCTGGTGCGGCAGGCTCGCTGTGTTGTCCACCCGGACGAGCGGCTGGGTCAGCCAGAGACAGGCCCGAACGAAGTTGAATCTTCAATCATTTCTGGTACCCTGGTGTCATGACCGGATCGCGCTGGCTCGCCGCTGCAGAGCAGCACGACTGGCGCGCGTACCTTGAGGGCAGCGCCAGATTGTCCGAGGTCTTGGAGCGTGACCTCAAGGCACGGCACGGGATGTCGCTGGCTGAGTACGAGATCCTCGTCCGGCTTTCTGAGGCACCGGAGCGGCGGTTGCGGATGGCGGAGCTTGCCGCCTCGGCGATCCAGTCACGAAGCCGGCTGACCCACACAGTCGCGCGTTTGGAATCCAAGGGATTCGTCAGCCGCACGGACTGCCGCACGGATAAGCGCGGTGTCTACGCTCTGCTGACTGACGAGGGTTTCGCCGCGCTGCGCCGCGCCGCGGTCGATCATGTGGCCGCCGTCCGTGACCTGTTCATCGACGTGATCGATGCGGACGATCTTGCCGCCGTCGGGCGGGCCTTCCGTGCCGTGGCCGCGCGCCTCGGTTGACCCTCGCCGCTGCCCGGGAAATCGTTACATCTCCCGAACGGCTGCCGCGCGGCGTCGCATCGGATCATGGCGGCGTGCTTTGCAGGCGAGCCCGGGTCGCCGAGCTTGACCAGGCGGGCGGTAGCCGCAACTAATCATGCTAAACGTGAAGAATGGTGCGTGCGGCCAGTCGGGATTCTGCTGATCGTGGCGAAGAGATCGGCCGTGGTCTGCGGACGGGTGGTGCGATGTGCGCCTGCCGGTGGCTGAACGCCATCCGGCCCGCCGCACCCGCCCCGCCCGCCGCCTGCCTCGGCGACAGTGAAGGCGCTGTGGTGATGCCGGTTCAGGCGATGCGAGTCAGATCCGCGTACCAGCGGCGCTGGCCCTCAGAATGGATCTTGTCGAGCCGCCACGTCTGCCCAGCGATCTCGAACGTCTCGCCCTCGTGGAGTGCGACCTCAGACTCCTCCGAGCCTTTGTCCCAGACCGTTATCTCAATCCGGGCTGGTTCGCACTTCGTCGCCGGGAACGCATAGCTGCCGCCAAAGCTGGTGCCTTTGTGACGCCTGACTACCCCTTGCGATACCTGGATCTGCACGCCGATTTCTGACACCGTATTTCCTCACCTCAGGGTCGTGTAGTCCCGCTCCATGTTCGCTTTGAACTCTGCCGGAGTCATCGGCTCAGGCTGCTTACGATTCCAGGGGTTGCGCAGCGTGACCGTCTCGCTTGTCACCGCGATGACTTCGTAGGCGTGAGCGGGTTCCAAGTTGTGCGGAAGCTTCTCACCTCCGTGTGCCCTGGAGCGGGAGGCGGCAAGGACCGGCTTCTCGTCGCGTAATTGGCGGGCGAACACGGCAACAAGTTGCCTGGCCTGGTCGGGCGAACTGCGGACAATGGACTCTCTACCAGTCATCTGGGTCAAAAGCTCGGCCCGATCCCAGCTTGTCGAGCCCTGGTTGAGCCTGACATATCCGTCAGGCGGCGGACCGGTCCGCGGGTTTTTGACACCGTCGCGGGCGTCAGACTCGCATAGGTGCCGCCACGATTGTGCCCAGTGTTCCTGCCGGTCGGGTGTCCACGTCTGATCGAGACCAGCTACCGCCTTCTCCAGGACCGGGGTCCATGCCGCCTCAGTCGGCTGTGCAAATGCCGACTCTTCCGCGCTCGTATCGAATACGGGCAGATCGGGCGTAACGGTTAGGTCGATCATCTGGCCGGTGGGTGCCGCGCCGTCACGTGTCCACTCCGCCTCGTTCAATCGCACCTTGTAGGTGCCGTCTGGCTGTTCGGCGACTCGGCCGCTGATGTCGCCCGGCCGGTGGGCGGCCACCGCTCCGAGTGTCGCGACGACCCCGCAGTCGCCAAGCCAGCCTTGCTCGGCTTGCCCCCGCTGCGGCCGTCCGTTGAGGCACGGGACACGCGTGCCGTCGGGCCGCTCGAGCGGCGTGCCGTACCTATCGGGCGGCTCACGATCATCAAAGCGATCTTGGAAGGATGGGCGGTCGATGTGGGGGTGTCGGCGGTCTGCCGGGCCTTGGTCGGGTGGGGGGCTGGCGGCGGGGTGGTCGTCGGCGGAGCGGCGGATGTCTTGCTGCCGGCGGTCGCGGTGCCAGCGGAGGTAGGCGCGGCCGGTGTCGTCGGGCAGGGCGTCGGGCGGGCGGGGGACTCCGGCGAGCCAGCGGGGGTCGATGTCCTCGGTGGCTCGGGTGCGGCCGGGAGTCCGGTCGGGGCTGCCGGGGGTGCGGCCGGGGCTGCCGGGCGTGCGGCCTGGGCGGCCGGGGCGTAGTGGGGGACCGGCGTCCGGGGTGGTGCTGTTGGGGCTGCTGTAGAGGGCGCGCATCCGGTCGGCGCCGCTTCGCGGGGCGCCGCGCCGGCCCGTCTCGGCGGGGTGCGGCCTTGCGTCGGCCGGGCGGGCCGGTGTCTCGCCGGACCGGTTGGGCGTCTCGCGTGGACGTGGCCGTGTGTCGGCCTGCCGGGGTGTCTTGTCGCTGCGGCGGGCGGCGACGGCGTCGCTGTTCTCCGTGCTGGGTGACCGGTTGCGTAACTCCGCCACGTGCTCATCTCATCACGTTCTGGGGCACGGAACGGGAGTCTTCGCGAGATGATGTGGTACCGAGTGCTGCATTATCCGGCAGACGCGATTATGCGCCTGACGCGGCGGTGGCGAGGAACTGGAGCAGACGCGGCCAGATCTCGGTCAGGGCGCTATGGCCCGTTCAGCTTGACTGGATGTCGACCGCGATCTCGCCGCCGAGGCGGGCACCGGCGCACAACTCGAGGTCGTCACCGCTCCAGAACCGGCCCGCGTCGTACCAATTCGGCCTTCGCCCGCCGGGGAGCAACCCCATCGCCTGGTAGGTGACCGCGACCACCTGTGCGCAATAGGCGGTCTTCAGGTCCGCGGCGCCGTCCGGCACGCCATCCCGCGCGCCGTCCGGCACGCCATCCCGCGCGCCGTCCGGCACGCCATCCCGCGCGCCGTCCGGCACGCCATCCCGCGCGCCGTCCGTCGCGCCGTCGCGCCCGCCGTCCAGCGCGCCGTCGCGCACGCCCTCGGGCACCCCCAGGCCGCCCCGCCGACCGTGCCTGATGGGCGGCATCCGACCGCGTAGCCACCCGGACGCCAGCCGGACCGTCGCAGGAAACGGCCTGCCGTCCAGCCGGGCAATGGTGCGCAGGACCGCGTCCTCCGTCTCGCGGGTGACGGGATAGTCGAGCTGGCGCAGCCAGGCTTGCTGGCCGTACCTGCTGGCCCAGACGATCACCGCCGCACGCAGGTCATGCAGCTGGACGCCGCGCTGGTGGCTGCCTGACCACAGGTCGGGCAGCGACCTGCCGAGCTCCGCGTGCCACATCAGCGGCGGCAGGTCGTCCACCACGACGGACATGCCAACGTGGTTGACCGGGCTGTTCGTGCTGACCTGGATGGCGCGGTCCGCCGCCTTGCGGCCGCGAAACAGCCACACATCGCCGGTTCGGGTCAGGTCGAGTGCGTTATCGAGAGTGATGCGCGCGCCAGGCACGATCGCTAGCCTAGGTGCGTGCGCTTGTGGAAAGTACTTGGAATGGCCGCCTTCGTCGGTGTCGCCGCCACCGGCGCGGTGATTGTCAGAGACGAGCGGCGCCGCCGCGCCTACACCGCCGAGGAGATCCGGGCGCGGTTGCACGCGCGCCTGACCGAGGCGTCACCGGACGCCGGGGCGTTACCGGACGCCGGGCCGTCACCGGACGCCAGGGCGTCACCGGACGCCAGGGCGTCACCGGACGCCGGGCGGTCACCAGATGCCGCGGCGTCACCGGATGCCGCGGCCGCACCGGATGCCGCGGCCGCGCTGGATGCCGCGGCCGCACCCGACGCCGGTCAGCCTGCGTCGCCCATCAGCTGACAAGGCGATCAGGCACGGGCCTGCGGCGCAGGCTCGGATCAGTGATCGATGGCGGGTCGTAACCAGCGTCGGCGCGGTTCAGGTTGGTGCCCGGCGGCACGGCCTTGTCAATCCGGTCCAGAACGTCGTCGTCGAGCCCCAGTTTCGCGGCCGCAAGCAGATCGGTGAGCTGATCCATGGTGCGCGGGCCGATGATTGCTGACGTTACGGCGGGATGAGCCATGACAAAGGCCAGGGCCAGGTGCGTCAACGATGCGCCGATCTCCTCCGCGATCTTGGTGAGTTCTTCGACGGCCGCCATTTTGCCCTGGTTGGCAGGCAGCGAAGGGTCGAACCGCAACGGCAGCCGTGCCGCGCGGCCGGTGGTCATGTCTACGTTTTGCGCCGAACGGTACTTGCCGGTGAGCCAACCGCCGGCGAGCGGGCTCCAGACGATGACACCCATGCCGTAGCGCACACAAGCCGGAAGCACCGACGTCTCGGCGCCGCGTGCCAGGATCGAGTACGGCGGTTGCTCACATCGGAACCGGACGTGCGCACGGCGCTCCGCGACCCACTGGGCCTCGACGATCTCATCCGCGGGGAACGTCGAGGAACCGATCGCCCTGACCTTTCCCGCATGAACCAGATCGGAAAGCGCAGAAAGGGTCTCGTCGATGTCGGTGGCCGGGTCAGGCCGGTGGATCTGGTAGAGGTCGATGTAGTCGGTCTGCAGGCGCCGCAGGCTGGCCTCCACCTCGCGGACGAGCCAACGCCGTGAGTTGCCGGCCATGTTCGGGTCGGATCCCATCGGCGCATGCGCCTTGGTGGCGAGGACTACCTGGTCACGGCGGCCCTGCAGGGCTTCGCCGACGATCTCCTCCGACTCGCCGGCCGAGTAGACATCCGCGGTGTCAACGAAGTTGATCCCCGCGTCAAGCGCCGCGTGAATGATCCGCACCGAGTCCGCGTGGTCGGCGTTGCCCCACGCGCCGAACATCATTGCCCCGAGACAGTACGGGCTGACCTTCATCCCGGTGCCGCCCAGCGTCCGCATCCGCATGACTCGCTTCTCCCTCATGGCTGGTTCCGTACACCCATGCTCCATGCCCGTGCTCGCGAGCCGCATGCGAGGCTCGGGTTGTTCAGCGAAACCGGGGGACGCTGGCGTCGACGGGCTCTCATGTTCACGGCGCGAAGGCCGGCGTTCGCGGATCTTCCGCACCCAGGCCCAGGTACGTCCGGCGTCGAGCCGGTCGATCTGGCCGGACTCAAGATCCGCAACCGTGTTAACTAGCCTGCAAATAGCGCAGGCAGATTAACACAAGAAGGGATCATGAACCCGGCCAGCAGCGTCCAGCCATCAATTGTCGTCCCGCCAGTATTGATCGGCGGGCCGGTACTGCACGTAATACGGTCGGCACGTTCGATCCTCTGGATCTGCCTGCCGCGTCATCGGCTGCGCTGAGGGTCACCTTGGAAATGCAACCAACCCAGCTCACCGGGTTCGCCGAGGTATGTGTCGCGTTCCTGGAGAGCACGTGTGATGCGGTCGATTGCTTCTTGAGGCGGGACAGGCCACGGCGCGAAGCGCCAGGGCTGGTTCCCTTCCGCGATGATGTCACCGGCGACTGCGCCCGCGTTGATCAGATCACGGACCAAACGGATTGCAAACGGGAGTATCTCAGCGTAAGGCGGCACGTGATCGAAATCACCAAAGAACCAATCAGCAGTGCGTCCCACGTCGAGCCAATCTCTGTGCGCCTCCGTAGTCAACGAAGCTAGGGTCTTCTGATACAAATGCTCGGACACATATTGCATGATCAACCTTGCCTAATATGGATGATACGGATCGACTGCCCGGGTTCGCTGATATCAATGGTCGGTCCGCCTGTACCGCTCCACGGTCGGTACTGCACGTAAACACGGTCGCCGAGGTCAATCTTCTGGATCTGCCCGCCAGGACCGACCGACTGAGGGTTGCGTCCTAGCTCTGTCTTTAGTTCGTCCCACAACTGGTCGAGCTGTCCCCTGTCCTCGACGAGCCGGCACGCGGGGCTGTTGCCGGGTTCGCCGATGGGCTGGCCGCCGGGATTAAGGATGTTATCGATCTTCTGAGCTGCCGAGACCGCACCCCCCGCCGCTCCATTTTCGGCATGGCCGAGCTCCTCGTCGAACGCCTGCTCTACTTGGGTGGTCTCGGCCTCGGCGAGTTCAACCTCGGGCGTCGCGGACGTGGCGGCTTCCACGGCGGCGATCAGATCGGCCGCGGCGGCCGCGTCGGTCCCGCTGGCGACGGCCGCGGCGGCGGCCTCGGCTTCCGGCGCGAGGATTGCCGCGGCCTCCGCGGCATCGGCCGCTGCCGCCCCGGCGTCGGAGGCGCCAAACGTGAAGATAGTGGCGGCGGCGCCGACGATGCTGGTTATCCCGACCGCGATCCCGGCGCCAGCCAGCGCCCATTTCATCGCAGAGCGCGCGTGGTCGACAGCGTTCGCGTAACAGTCGCAGGCGTCCCCGAGTGCTAAGCAGAGCATCGGCAGCCCGGCCAGCACGGTATGCGGGTCTCCGATGCGGTAAACGCGGGCCCAGAAACCCTCGATGGCCCGCACGTCGGCACCGTCATTGACGTCTGTCAGCGAGCAAATCACGGCGTTCAGCCGGCCTGCGGCCCGCTCCGCGGCCGTGCCTGCGATGCGCCACGCCCCAGCCGCGGCGCGCAGTAGATCGGTGTGCGCGTTCGGCCAGAATCCGGCCAGCGGGCCAGGAAGGCCGGGCTCGCCGGGCCCGATGGCGGCGTCGATGGCGGGAATGCAGACAGCGCCGACGGCCGAATCGGCCGGCGCCGGAACCGGCGCCGGAACCGGGACCGGGACCGGGCCCGCGGCACCGAGCGCGGAGTGGTGGTCGGCCTTGATGTAGTTGCTGGCCGTCTGGTTCAGGCCAGCGGATATCCCGCCCAGCGTGCTGGTGGCCTTGGCGTACGCGGCCCACGCAGTCTCGGCGCCGCGCTGGTAGCGGGCGTCGAACGTGCGCGCGTACCCGTCATCGCCCGCCATTCCTGCCTGGGCTTCGAGCGCGGAACCCAGGGCAGACCAGGTCGAGGTCAGCTCGTGCTCCCCGCGCGCGAATTCAAGGGCCGCATGCCCGATGTCGGCGGGGGCGATGCTGAAACCCGTCACCCCGCGCCCCACATCCGCAGGTTTGCTGCCACCGCACCGGCGAAATTCCCGTGCGCGACAATCACGACCGTCCGCAGGCGGGCCAGCTCGGCGGCCATGTCCGAGGCGGCGCGCTGCCATCGGTAGTGCGCCGTAGAGTACGCCTCGGATGCGGCGCCCGTCCACTGCGCCAGCGAATATCTCAGGTCCCTGTCGAGCGTGGAAAGTGTGTCTTCCAGGGCGTCAAGGATCCGCCTGAACGAATCCTCCGCAGCGGCGAAGTCGCCGAAATCACCGGCGATACGTTCCGCGGCGACGGCCACAGGGCGGTCCACGACCGCAAGGTATCGCCAATCAGTCATCAGGTCACCACACCGAGCATGCTGACTGGTAACGGCCCGGTCCGCGGGCAGTGCCGTCGAGCGCAGCGGCGCGCCGAATCGCCGGATAGCGTGGTAATGGTGAACAGGCTGAAGAGCGCGACAAGCCCGTATCTGCTGCAGCACGCGGACAACCCGGTCGGCTGGTGGCCGTGGTGCGACGAGGCCTTTGCCGAGGCAAGGCGCCGCGACCTGCCCGTCCTCCTTTCTGTCGGCTACTCGGCCTGTCACTGGTGCCATGTGATGGCACACGAGTCCTTCGAGGACCCGCAGACTGCCGCGCTGATGAACGAGAACCTGGTCGCGATCAAGGTGGACCGTGAGGAACGGCCGGACATTGATGCGGTCTATATGGCCGCGACGCAGGCGATGACCGGTCAGGGTGGCTGGCCGATGACGGTCTTCATGACTGCTGACGGCGAGCCCTTCTTCTGCGGCACGTACTTCCCGCGCGAGCACTTCCAGCGCCTGGTACTGGCCGTAGCCCGGACCTGGACGCAGGAGCGGGACCGGATCACCGGCCAGGGGCAGCGGATCGCGGCAGCGCTCGCCGAGCGCGCATCGGCGCCGCTCGGCCGCGGCGCCCAGGGCGAGCGGCAGTCCGCAGGGTGGGGGACCGACGCGCTGCGCGACACGTTGGGCCCGGCGCTCGACGCCGCGGCCGGGTCGCTCGAACGAGATTTCGACGACGTGCACGGCGGATTCGGCACCGCGCCGAAGTTCCCGCCCTCGATGGTGCTCGAGTTCCTGCTGCGCCAGCACGAGCGGACAGGTAGCGCTGCCGCGCTGCGGATGGCCGAGGTGACCGCGGACGCGATGGCCCGCGGCGGTATGTATGACCAGCTCGGCGGGGGTTTCGCGCGGTACTCGGTGGACAGCGGCTGGGTGGTGCCGCATTTCGAGAAGATGCTCTACGACAACGCACTGCTCGCGCGCGTCTACGCGCACTTGTGGCGCCGCACAGGCTCGCCGCTCGCCCGCCGCATCGCCGCGGAAACCTGTGACTGGATGGTCCGCGAACTGCGCACCCCAGAGGGTGGTTTCGCGTCCGCGCTCGACGCCGACAGCGAGGGCGAGGAGGGCCGGTTCTATGTCTGGACACCGGCCGAGCTTGCCGGGGTGCTTGGCGATGCCGATGCGCAGTACGCGGCGCAGGTGCTCGGCGTGACAGCAGCCGGAACGTTCGAGCGAGGTAGTTCGGTGCTCCAGTACAAGAGCGACACGGATGATCCTGAACGGCTGTGCGGTATCCGCTCCGCTCTCTTGACCGCCCGTGCCACCCGCATCCGCCCGGGACGCGACGACAAGATCATCGCCGCCTGGAACGGCCTCGCGATCGCGGCGCTCGCGGAAACCGGCCTGCTGCTCGACCGGCACGACCTGCTGGAGGCCGCGCAAGATGCGGCCGGGTTGCTCACTCGGCTGCACATAAACGTATCGAGCCAGGGCGTGCGGCTCGCGCGGACCTCGCGGGACGGGGCAACAGGGCCAAGTGATGGTGTGCTCGAGGACTACGCCTGCGTGGCCGAGGGATTCGTTGCCCTCGCCGCTGTTACCGGTGCGGCGCACTTGGTGATGGTCGCAGGCAACCTGCTCGACACGGCGCTCGACCGGTTCGGCGACGGCAGCGGCGGCTTTTATGACACGGCCGACGACTCACAACCCTTGCTGTACCGGCCGCAGGACCCGGCGGACAATGCGACGCCTTCAGGCTGGTTCGCGGCGGCGGGTGCCCTGCTCAGCTACGGCGCGCTGACCGGCTCGCAGCGGCACACAGACGCGGCACTGGCTGCGCTTTCTCTTGTCCCCGCGCTGGCCACGCGATTCCCGCGGGCCGCAGGCTGGGGGCTCGCGGTCGCCGAGGCGTACCTGTCCGGCCCGGTGGAGATCGCCATCGTGGGCGAGCCGGGCGACCCGCGGACGGCCGCGCTGCTGCACGCCGCTGCGGCGGCCGCGCCGCCTGGCGCGGTGATCGCGGCCGGGGCGCCTGACGACGGCGACAGCGCTGCGCACGGTACCGCGCACGGTCCACGCATCCCTTTGCTTGGCGGCCGTGGCCTGGCCGGCGGGGTGCCTGCGGCCTACGTGTGCAGGGACTTCACCTGTCGCGCGCCCGTCACCACTCCTGACGAGCTTCGCGCCGCGCTCGCCGCCATACCCGATCGGCCCCCGGCCAGGTGACGATCACGCGACATTGGTTTCTGTTACGGACACGGATTTCTGTTACGGACATGACCGGCGGGGCACATTAGACCTTGGAATAAGGCTCATGGCCGTGCAACCGGCGGCCCGCGCAGCGCGTCTCACAAGTGGATCCGCTGAGAGGAGAGCGCGTGAGCGACCGGCCGGGACCGTTGTTCTCCTCCGGCTTGCGGCGAGTGATCACCGCTGGTGGAGCGGCATTGCTCGCTTCCGGCTTGATGGCAGGCGCGTTTCCGGCACTGGCGCAGGCGACAAATGTGGTCCCCCCGACCGGTGGTTACCCGGTCTCAGGCGTTGCGACTGGCAGCGGCAGCCGTTCAGGATCATCGTTGGTGCCCGTCGCCGGGCCGCTCGCCACCGCAGCGGTGCCTGTGGTCGCGCCGTTGCGGCACCTGGACCCGGCTGACGTGATCGTGATCGCACAGCACTCGCTGCCGCGCGATGCGATGGCAGCGATCAAGAAACTACCTGGTGTGACAACCGTAGCGTCGCTCGACGCCGCGCGAATCCGGGTAAACGGCAATTTCGTCGCCATGATCGGCGTGGATCCGTCCTCGTTCCGCTCGTTTGCGGCGCGGCCTACCGCCTCATCCAACCGGCTCTGGCAGAACGTGGCCGGGGGCGGTATCGCGGTCTCCTATGGCATGGGCAAGCAAGCCCACCTGCCACTGGGTGGCATGGTGCATGTCGCCGGGCGCAGCGCTGCCGACCTGCGTGTCGGCGGATTCGCGACCGCGGGAATCGGCGGGATCGACGCGGTGGTTTCGCACCAGACTGCGACGTCACTTGGCCTGCCAGCCGGGAACGCGATCGTGATCAGTGCGCCCAAGGCAGACCTGACCGCGCTGGTGAGCCAGATCAAGCAGGTGGTGCCGAAGCGGACCGCGGTGCAACCGCTCGTCTACACAACCATGGTGCGCGGCGTCTCCACCAGCGGCGCCGGCGTGGCGGGCGGCGCGTCCGCTGGCGGGTCGCTCACTAGCTCACAGCTCACCACGCTGCTTACGGCGGCGCTGAGCAGGCGGGGGATGCCGTATGTGTGGGGCGGCAGTGGCCCGGCCACCTTCGACTGTTCCGGGCTTGTCCAGTGGTCCTTCGCGCAGGCCGGGATCATCATGCCGCGGGTGGCTGCCGACCAGGCCAGGACCGGCCCGCTGATCCCGTTCAGCCAGGCGCAGCCGGGTGACCTGATGTTCTGGCATACCGACCCGACGGCGCCTGATTACATCTCGCATGTCGCGATCTACCTCGGCAACGGCCAGATGATCCAGGCGCCGGAGCCAGGCGAGAACGTTGACGTCGTGCCGGTATCGTTGGGCTCCGGGTTCGCCGGTATCGTCCAGGTTCGTCCGCAGGTCGCGTCCTCGGTCGCGGGCTGAGCCGAGCGCCTTCTTGCTGGTCGGCTGGGCCGGGCACCTTCTCGATCCTCGGGCTGGGCCGGGCGCCTTCTTGATCCTTCGGCCGGACCGGGCGCCCTGTCGATCGCATGCTGACCCGCCCCGCCCGCAAGGGGGTACGCGTAGTCACGCCCTGCTTGACGCTTACTTCTCAAAGGTGTAATTATAATTACATGACTACAGGCGATGAGAGCCCAGAGCAGGCCAATACAGTGCAGACCGCCGTGCAGGAATTGTGCGGCTGGTTCACCGGCCGGCTGCCCGGCGAGTGGTTCACCGAACCCGTCGGCGTCGTGCTCGATCGGGAGGAGATCGCGGTTGTCGGGACCATCGCGGACCCCGACGTGCCCGCGGACAGTTCGGACGCCGCCCGCTCTGCCGCGGTCGAGGGGCGCGTCCGCAGGTTCCGCGAGCAGACCCGCGAGCGCCGGATCGAGATCGCGCGCGAAGCCGAGCACCGCTTCGGCCGCAAGGTGTCGTGGGGCGTCGTGTGCGGCGGGCAGAAGGCAATGTTCACCACATTGTCGATCCCGGTTATGACCCGGCTAAGGCAGCCGGAAAGGCGCGTACTCGACACCCTGGTCGATGCGGGGGTGGCCCGCAGTCGCAGCGACGCCCTGGCCTGGTGCGTCCGGCTGGTCGGCAAGAATATCGACACCTGGCTGGAGGATCTGCGTGCGGCGCTGCGCCGGGTGGAACAGGTACGCAAAGAGGGGCCTGATGCCTGAGGGCCGTGACGCCTGAGGGCCGTGATGGCTGAGGGCCGTGATGGTTCCGCGCCGCGCAGGCCGGGGAATGGCCGTTGCGGCCGGGCGGACACTTTTCAAATAGCCCGTTAAAGTGACAGCCGGCGGTCGGATAAGGGCGGCATCTCTCCGCGGAATTGGGCCACGCTATTACTGTAAGTGCCGCTGCTCGCCTCCGGAGCGGACTGGATTCTGATGGCTTCCCAACGTGACACGATATGTTTCGCCGATTTATGAAACGACGCCATCGTGCTGCTCGTATGATCGTCGCCCTGGCCGGGTGCCTGCGGGTGTGACATTCGCCACACATGGGCCATCGCCTGGCGCGAGGCGGCCGAAACCGAATACCTGGGAGCGACCGGTTTCACGGTGCTCACGTGCGGTCCGGCACATCCTTGCGGGCGACGCGTGCAGGCCGGCCGCGACCGTGGTGGGTCACGGGCAGATGCCTCCATGATGCGATGGCGCAGGTCCTGGCTGCTTAGCGGTTTGCCGGCCTGCTGGAGCGTCCACGGCGCGCGACCAGCGGCGAGATGTCGCGCCCGCCCGTATTCAACGACTCACCGAAATAAGGTTTACACCAAAGGTCTATACCAAATCATCATCCGCTACCGGCGCGTATTGAGCCAGGCCCCAGGCTACTCGTTCTCATCTCACCGCACTCCGCTTATCCTTGGATACACCTGGGGTAATTAGTACCGCGCTGTCGGGGTACACTCCCCTGATCCCGCACCGGCGAACGCCGGCGGGTGGATGCGCCTTTGGCGTCCTGCCGAAGGCGCGCGCAGGAGGTGGCGTGCCGGGGCGTGATAGCTGGCTCACGTTTAGCTGGCTCACGTTTAGCTGGCTCACGTTTAGCTGGCTCACGTTTAGCTGGCGGAGACGTGCCGGGTATCGGGTATGGAGCGCGCATATGACGCGGACCAAAGAGGAGGAGCGATCGTGGCGTACGAGTTGAGCGCGAAGTCGGTGGAGTGGAATCCGTCGGCGGAGCGCTTGCGCGAACTGACCGAGGAGATGATGAATAGCCAGGAAACCGAATTCGGGAACCTGGTAGTAAAGGCGCGAGTGGATTCGCGCAGTGCACGTTCCACCTACGTGGTGGACGACTCCACCAACGCGGCCAAGCAGACCATCACCCGCGCCGAGTACGACCGCGTGGCCGCGGCGCAGGATGCCTGCATCGCCGGCCGCGACATGGTCGTGGTCGACGGGTACATCGGCTCAGATCCGCAGTTCCGTACCCGCGCCCGCCTGATCATCGAGGCGGCCAACGCAAACGTGGCCGGCATGCAGCAGCAGCTCTACTACCCGGCGGGCGAGGACTATGACGCCGCGACCTGGGAGCCGGACACCACAGTCATCTATACGCCGAACCTTCCCGCCCCCGGCTACCCCGACGACAGGCTCATTGCCGTCGATCTCCGCGACAACATCACCCGCGTGCACAACTCGGACTACTTCGGTGAGTCCAAAAAGGGCGGGTTGCGGATGTGGAACAACATCGTCTACGGTCGCGGCGGACTTGCCCTGCATGCTGGCTGCAAGGTCATCCCCGTCGGTGGCCAGAACAAGACCGTCCTGACCGTCGGCTTGTCGGGCACCGGCAAGACCACCACGACCTTCACCACCCAGTTGGGCAGCAAGCCCGTGCAGGACGACTTCATCGCCCTGATGCCAGGCGGGAAGGTGTACACGACAGAGAATGGCTGCTTCGCCAAGACGTTCGGGCTGAACCCTGACTACGAGCCGACCATCTACTACGCCACCATCAAGCCGGACGCCTACCTGGAGAACGTCTCGGTCACCGAGGACGGCAAGGTCGACTTCTTCGACACCTCCTACACCAAGAACGGCCGTACCACCTGGCCGTTCTCGTATGTCGACCCGTGGCCGCCCGACCAGCTCGAGCCGGCCGAGTTCCTGCTCATCCTCAACCGCAACGAGAACATCGTGCCTGGCGTCGCACGGCTCGACCGTGCCCAGGCGGCGGCCTATTTCATGCTCGGCGAGACCACGGGCACCTCGGCGGGAGGCAAGGATGAGGAGGGCAAGTTCCTCAGAGTCCCAGGGACGAACCCGTTCTTCCCCCGCGACATGGCCGATATGGGCAACCGGATGCTCGAACTGCTCGACAGCCATGAAATGCAGGTCTTCGTGCTGAACACCGGCCGGGTGGGCGGCGGTGACGGCCACGAGGGCTCCAAGAAGGTCAAGATTCCGCATTCGTCCGCGATCGTGCAGGGCATTGTCGAGGACACGATTACCTGGACGCAGGACCCCAGCTTCGGATACGAGGTCGCGTCATCGGTGCCTGGCATCGACGATCTGGAAATCCTCCAGCCGCGACTGCTCTACCAGCGGCAGGGCCGGATGGACGACTACGACGCAATGGTTGGCAGGCTGAAGCGGGAGCGCCGCGAGTACCTCGCGTCGTTCGCCGGCCTTGACGAGGCGATCATCAAGTCGATCGGCTGATCCTCATCCGGGCATCCCCCGCGCTGGCCGCCTGCGCGGGGGATGCCGTTACGCTGCGCCGGGGAAGTCGTCATGCGCAAGGCTTGGTGCGTCCTCGGATACCTTGCTAGGGGGTGCAAGGCTGATCCGGGCGGGCTAGGCCCGGCTTCGGCGGTAAACCGCACGCTGCGCCGTTAGCGCCGGGTACCCTCGCGTCGTCTGCATGCTCTTGAAGGGTGCCGAATGAGATTTCGCAGCCTTGTCTACCGGCTCTACACGCGCAGGCTCGAGGCATCCCTGGCCGGCACGCCGGTGCCACGCCATGTCGGGATAATCCTCGACGGCAACCGGCGGTGGGCCCGCGCGGCCGGCATGCCCGACTTCAGCGGTGGCTACCGCAAAGGCGGCGACAGGGTCTTCGAACTACTCCAGTGGTGCGACGAGGCCGGTGTGGAACTCGTCACGCTATGGCTGCTTTCCACCGATAACCTCACCCGGCCAGGTAAGGAACTCGAGCCGTTGCTGCGCGTCATTGAGGAGACCGTCCGGGGGCTCGTGGCGCAGCATTGGCACGTCAATCCGATGGGCGCACTCGACCTGCTGCCCGATGAGACCGCGCGGGTCCTCAAGCACGCCGCGGAGGCGACCGCGGGCAACGGCGGGCTGATGGTGAATGTCGCGGTCGGATACGGCGGCCGCCGCGAGATCGCCGACGCGGTGCGGTCGCTGCTGCAGGATCACGCGAGCAAGGGCACCAGTATCGAGGAACTGGCCGAGATCCTTAATGTCGAACACATAGCGGACCATCTCTACACGCGCGGCCAGCCGGATCCCGATCTGGTCATCCGTACGTCAGGCGAACAGCGCCTGTCTGGTTTCCTGCTCTGGCAGAGTGCGCATTCTGAGTTCTATTTCTGCGAGGCGTACTGGCCGGACTTCCGTAAGGTCGATTTCCTGCGTGCGCTGCGTGACTACGCGGCGCGGCAGCGCCGTTACGGCGCCTGATTACGACCCGGTCGGCTCCCGGTGGCCTGCCTGTCCCTCGGGCCGCCGGCGCGGCAATCTGGTACTTCCAGTGCGGCACGGGGTACAGGTACCTTCGGAAGTGACGTGCGGTGTCCAACCGCTCGTCCAGGAGGGCCCTGGCATCCTCGAGCTTCGCGTCCGCGGACGCCGGCGAGATGACGAAAGGGCCGGTGCGCGGCCCTTGCGGGGCCAGCTCCGGTCCGATCTGACATCTGTCTCCGAGCGTGGCGCCGCCGCGGCGCCCAAGGGAGAACGAGTGGCCAGTTCTTCGTCCAGCCAAGAGCAGCCAGCAAGAGGTTCGCGGCGCGCTGCCGGCAAGCAGCGGCGCACCTACGTCCTCGACACCAGCGTGCTCCTAGCCGACCCGGCAGCGCTCGGTCGTTTCGCCGAGCATCACGTCGTGCTGCCCGTGGTCGTCGTCACCGAACTCGAAGCCAAGCGTCATCATCCCGAGCTCGGCTTCTTCGCCCGCCAGGCGCTGCGGCTTCTCGACGACCTGCGGATCAAGCACGGGAGGCTCGACACCGAGCTGGCCGTTGGCGCGGACGGCGGCACGCTCCGGGTCGAACTGAACCACACCGACCCGCACGTGCTTCCTGCCGGATTCCGGCTGGGGGACAACGACACACGCATCCTGGCCGTCGCGTGTGGCCTGGCGGCCGAGGGTTGTGACGTGGTGCTGGTCAGCAAGGACCTGCCGCTGCGGGTGAAGGCCGCGTCGATCGGCCTGACCGCGGAGGAGTACAGGGCCGAGCTTGTCGTGGAGTCCGGCTGGACCGGGATGGCCGAGCTCGCGGCGGTCAGCGACGAGATCGAGGGACTGTATGAGACGGGCCGCGCCGAGCTCACGGCCGCGGCCGAACTACCCTGCCACACCGGGCTTGTGCTGGTGTCCGACCAGAGTAGCGCTCTTGGCCGGGTACAGCCGGACAAGTCGGTCAAGCTGGTTCGAGGTGATCGTGAGGCGTTCGGGCTGCGTGGGCGCAGCGCTGAGCAGCGGATCGCGCTCGAACTGCTGCTCGACCCGGCCGTAGGGATCATTTCGCTGGGCGGCAGGGCCGGGACGGGAAAGTCGGCGCTCGCCCTATGCGCCGGGCTAGAAGCGGTGCTCGAGCGCCGCCAGCACCGCAAGGTGATGGTTTTCCGCCCGCTTTACGCGGTGGGCGGCCAGGAGCTTGGCTACCTGCCCGGATCCGAGGCGGACAAGATGAATCCGTGGGCGCAAGCCGTCTACGACACCCTGTCCGCGCTGACCACGCAGGACGTGATCGAAGAGGTCCAGAGCCGCGGCATGCTCGAGGTGCTGCCGCTCACCCACATCCGCGGTCGCTCGCTGCACGACGCCTTCGTCATTGTCGACGAGGCCCAGTCACTCGAACGCGGCGTGCTCCTCACGGTCCTGTCCCGCGTCGGCGCGGGCTCGCGGGTCGTGCTCACCCATGACATCGCGCAGCGCGACAACCTTCGGGTCGGCCGCCATGACGGGGTGGTCGCCGTGATCGAGAAGCTCAAGGGCCATCCGCTGTTCGCGCATGTCACCCTGGTCCGTTCCGAGCGCTCTCCGATCGCCGCGCTCGTCACCGAGATGCTGGAGGACACCGGTCTGTAACGGCCCGCGACATCCGGGGCCCGCACGCGCGGGTGCCCCGTTTGCAGTACCGTACCTGCGTCATGACCCATCCGACTGACGCCGTACCCGGTGAGCCCACGCCGTCCCGGCCGTCCCGGCCGTCCCGGCCGTCCCGGCCGTCCCGGCCGTCCGGGCCGTCCCGGCCCTCCGGGCTACCCGCCGTATCTGTCGTCATGCCGGTGCTGAACGAGGAACGGCACCTGGCAGACGTCGTCGCGCACGTGCTACGGCAGGATTACCCGGCCGCGGTGGAGGTCGTGCTTGCCGTCGGCCCGTCCCGTGACCGGACCCTCGAGGTGGCGCGGGAGCTCGCGGCGGCCGATGACCGCGTCTGCGTGGTGGACAATCCGACCGGTCAGACACCCGCCGCGCTGAACGCCGCGATCGCTGCCTCTCGCTACCCGGTCGTGGCACGGGTGGATGGCCATGCCCTGCTGCCACCCGGTTACCTGCGGATCGCCGCGGAGACACTGGCCGCGACCGGCGCCGACAACGTCGGCGGCATCATGGCCGCCGAGGGCATCACCCCGTTCGAGCAGGCCGTGGCACGGGCGATGACGTCCAAGGTGGGCGTGGGCGCGGCCAGGTTCCATACCGGTGGCGAGGCGGGCCCCGCCGAGTCGGTGTACCTGGGGGTGTTCAGGCGGGAGGCGATCGACCGGGTCGGCGGCTACGACGAGGCCTTCCTGCGTGCGCAGGACTGGGAGATGAATCACCGCATCCGTGCCTCGGGCGGCACGATCTGGTTCCAGCCGCGGATGCGGGTGAGCTACCGGCCGCGTGCGGACCTGCGCGCGCTCGGCAGTCAGTACTACCACTACGGACGGTGGCGCCGCGTCGTGGCCCGCCAGCACCGGGGCACGATCAACCCGCGTTATCTGGCACCGCCCGCCGCGGTGATCGCGATCGTGGCGGGGCTCGCCGCCGGTGTCGCCGGGCTGATCTGCGTATTGGCCGGGATGTGGCCGCCGCTGGCCTGGCTGTTCCTCGGCTTCGTGGCTCCTGCGGCCTACCTGTGCGGCGCGATCGCCGCGGCCGCGGCGATCGCGCGCGGCCTGCGGCCCCGCGCCGTCCTGTGGCTGCCCGCCGTCATTGGCGCCATGCACATCTGCTGGGGAAGCGGATTCCTGACCAGCCCGCGCAGTCTCATCCCACGCCCACCTGTCCTGAGCCCTCTCGGCCAGGGCTCTGCTGGCCAGGGCCCTGCTGGCCAGGGCTCTGCTGGCCAGGGCTCTGCTGGCCAGGGCTCTGCTGGCCAGGCTGCTGCTGGCCAGGGTTCCCTCAGCCGGGGCCCGCTCAGCCAGCGCCGCGGTGCGCCGCCTGGCGCCTGAGCAGCAGCTCCGCAACCGCGATGTCGCCCGGGTAAGTGATCTTGATGTTGTGTTCGCTGCCTGCCACCACGGCGATCGGCACCTCGGGCAGGTACCGCAGCACGACGCCGCAGTCGTCGGTCGCCGAAAACCCTGGATCCGCGGCAGCAAGCTCGTAGGCGCGCCTGAGCACCGAGAGCCTGAAGCCCTGTGGTGTCTGGCAGCGGTGCAGGTTGCCACGGCTCGGCATCTGCGTAATCAGACCGCCGGAGGTGACGACGATCGTGTCAGAGGCAGGTACTGTGACTCCCACCGCACGGTGCGCCTTGAGCGCCGTCACGCATCCGTCGATGATCTGCTGGCTGACCAGCGGCCTCGCGGCGTCGTGCAGCAGCACATCACAATCGCCGCCGCCGACGGCGGCGAGCGCACGCTGCGCGGAATCACTTCGGGTCTCGCCGCCGGGAATGACCTGCGACACCTTCTCGTAGCCGCCCCGCGCGAGCAGTTGCGCGACCTCATCGGTGCGGCCAGGCGTCATCACGACGATGATCTCGCCGATCTGCGGAGCGGCGGAGAAGGCGGCGACCGAACGCTCGATAACGGACTTACCGGCGAGCATGAGCAACTGCTTCGGCATGCCGAGACCGGTACGCCGCCCGGTGCCGCCCGCGAGCACCGCCGCCACTGTACGCATGACCTGGACCCTATCCGTACGCCGGAGGGCCTGACTGTTTACCTACCGTCCCACCAGGCATAACTGCCCTCAGGCGCCACTCGACCTTAGGGACGGACTAAGGCACCTGCCGGTGCGTACGCCGGTACGCTGGGGGGACTAGCCGGGGTTGATCTTTGCATGCGCGGAGGCGGGGCATGACCGTGGCGCTGGTCCTGGCGACCGCGACGGCGCGTGACCCTGCCCGCAAACCCGTCAGCAACGGGGCCCGAGATGGTAAGGCCCGTGCCGCCGGGCGCGCCGGCCGTGCTGGCGTGGGCACCGCGCAGGGCCGTCACGCACCATCGCCGCTCGTGGGCGCGCGCCGGTCGCCGACCGCAGGTGCGGCACCTGTAAAGGGTACTGAGCAAGCCCAAGGCGCCCTGGCGGCGCAACTTGCTGCCGGGCTGCCGCTGCCGGGCCTGGTCGGTGGCCAAGTGGCAACGCAGCCGCTGCTCACCAGGCTCTGCAGCCAGCTCAGCGCGCTCGGCCTGCGCGACATCATCCTGATAGCCCCAGCCGGACGTGGTGATCTGCTCGCGGCGATGGCCTGGGAGGGGCTGTCTCTATGTGTGGAAGACGGGCCTGGTCCAGGGCTCGTGGGGTCCGGGAGCATCGACGTGATTGAATGCGCGTCGATCGGCGCGGAGCTTCGCGCCGTGGCGTCGGTCATGCGCCGCGTCAGCGGCTCAGGTGCCGGAACCCTCATCTGTGCGGGCGACCTCGTCGCGCACACCGAGGCCCTGGCCCGCCTGAACCGCGCCACCGCGACATCCGCGCTCACCGCCGCCGGTGGTGCACCACACGTGGCGACGGGACCCGACGTGCGGCCGGCCCTCCGGCTGAGCGGCGGGCCTGAGGGCGGCGAGCGGCGCGACCGGCCGGACGCGCACCTCCACCCGCGCCGCACGGTGGTGGCGGCCGGTTCCGCGTTCCACCGCGTGCACGCGCCTGACGCGGTCGGCTGCGGGGCGTTCCTCGTGTGCGCGGACGACGGAAACGAACTGGCCGCGGCGGCCGACGAGCTTGCGCGCCTGGCAACCGGGGAGGTGATCGATGACCTCGCGGCCGCGGATCGGGCCAGCGGGTCAGCTAGCCAGCACGTGCCGCAGCCGGCTAAGGACATGGCCGCTGGTCAGGCGGACCTGGTGCCGTGGTCGGCCAGGGACGTATCGGCCAAGGACGTATCAGCCAAGGACGTACTGGCCAGGGACGTATTGGCCAAGGGCATATCGGCCAAGGACGTACTGGCCAGGGACATATCGGCCAAGGACATTACAGCCGGACGGCGGGCAACCGGCTCCGCCGGGGATGACGTCGCGGCGTCCGGCGCGCCCGCGGGTCATGGCCGGCCGGATCCGTGCCCATCTCCTGGCCACAGGTCCGGGTTCACCGACTCGACCGCCCTGCTGCTCGTCGGGCTGGTTCGCGGCGGCGCGGACGTCGAGGCTGTTGCCGCCGACCCGCTCATCTGCGTCCGTGTGCAGACAGCACAGCAGGCAAGGGAAGCGGCGGCCGAACTGAACGCGGTGGCCGAGGACCGGGTCCGCTTGGACGCGGCGGCCAGGCGTGGCGACGGCCTCTTCACGACCTGTTTTGTGAGCCCTTACTCGCGGTACCTCGCGCGCTGGGCGGCCCACAGGCGCCTGCGCCCTAACGCGGTCACCGGCATGGCGATCGCGCTCGGTCTGCTCGCCGCCGTCTGGTTCTCGGCCGGCAGCAGGGCGGGGATGATCCTCGGTGCTGCGCTGCTGTTCGCCGCCTTCCTGTTCGGCTGCGTGGATGGCCAGCTGGCCAGGTACGTGCGCGGCGAGACTGCGTTCGGTGCCTGGCTGGACGCGGTCGGTGGCCGGCTGGCCGAGTTCGCGGTCTACGCCGGCCTGGCGGCCGGAGCTGGCGCCGTAGTTCCGCACTCACCAAGCGGGTGGGAACTCGCGGTCGCCGCCATGATCCTGCAGTCGCTTCGTGATATGAGCGGGTTCAGCGTCCGCCCTGCACTATCGCAAGCGGCCATGCTGGCTGACGGACCGCTGCGGCTGCCGCTCGACGAGCCTGCGGACTATGCGGTCGCCGCCCCGGCCAGCTCCGGCGTCGGTAGCGCAACCGCGAGCAGGGGCCGCCGCTCCCGCTGGCCGCGCGCCCAGCTGCGCAGTCTTCGCAGCCTGGGCCGGACCGGGCTGCGGTGGGTGACTCTGCTGCTGACGATGCTGGCCCGGAGCGTCGAGTTCCAGCGTGGCGAGCGTGTTGCCGTGATCGGGGCGGCCGCCATCGTGGCCGGTCCGAGGATGACGTTCGTCATCCTGCTCGGCTGGGGCGTGGTGGCCGCGTGCGTATGCCTGATCGGCTGGGTAGCGAGGTCGTTCAAACCGATGGCCGCCGCGCCCCCCAGCGACGGCGTCCTGCTCAGCTACCGTGACGACGGCATCATCGCCCAGTCGCTTGGCGGGTTCGTGGATGGTCAGCTGCCGCCGCTCCTGCCAGCGGTAGTGGGCGTCACTGTCACCGTCATCCTTTCCGCAGTGGGGGTGGCGCACTTGCGCGGCCTAATGGTGCTCGCCCCTGTGGTGGCGATGGCTCTTGCCGGACTAGGCTCCGGCCATCCGCACGACGGGCGCCTCGACTGGCTTGTGCCGCCGCTGCTCCAGATCGGTGAATATGTCTTCCTTGCCGCCCTCGCGCTGGCGTGGCACGTACCCATACCGCTCCTTTTCGCTCTCGTCGGCATTATCGCGCTGCACCACTACGACATCGTCTACCGTGTCGGGCGCGGTCCGGTTGGCCGCGCCGCTACGCCTGTTTCCGCGCCGCCGCGCTGGATTGCCAAGGCCGGCCTTGGCTGGGAGGGGCGGATGCTGGTCGCCGCGATCGGCGCCATGCTGGGGATCGAGGTATTCGCCTTCGCCGCCCTTGCTGTGTATCTTTGGGTGCTCTTCGGGCGGGAGAGCGTGACCGGATGGATCGGCGCCGTGCAGCGCGATGATGCCGATCGCCTCGGCAGCTTCCCCGTTGTGCCGCGCGCGGCGGCACCGCAGGCCGACTTCGAGGACGGAGGTAGCCGATGATCGGCGTGGTGCTCGCGGCGGGCGTGGGAAGGCGGTTGAGCCCGGACACGGACACCTTGCCGAAGGCGCTGCTGCCGGTCGACGGGCAGATCACGATCCTGGACATCGCTCTGCGCAACCTCGCCGCGGCGGGCCTGCGCGACGTGACGGTCGTGGTCGGGCACGCCGCGGGCGTCGTGCGCGATCGGGCGGCTTCTCTTGAGCGAGCGCACGGGGTGCGGCTCGAGCTTCTGCACAACGACCGGGCACGTGATTGGAACAACGCGTACTCACTTTGGCTCGCCCGCGAGTTCTTCCGGGAGGGCGTTCTGCTCGTGAACGGGGACACCGTGCACCCGGTTTCCGTGGAAAAGGCGCTGCTTGCCGCCCCGGACCGGCACCGCAGCGACCTGATACTCGCCGTGGACGACATCAAGCCCCTCGGCGAGGAGGAGATGAAGGTAACCCTGGACGGCCGCGGCCTGCTTACCAGGATCACCAAGCAAATGGATCCGGCCCGCGCGGATGCCGAGTACATCGGGGTGACGCTCATCGAGCCGGCGGCCGCCGTGGCGCTCGCGGACGCGCTCGAGGCCACCTGGCGGCGCGATCCCGGTCTTTACTACGAGGACGGCTATCAGGAACTAGCGGACCGCGGGGGCGCGATCTCGGTGGCACCCATCGGTGCGGTGGACTGGGTCGAGGTCGATGACCATAACGACCTGCGCCAGGCGTGCCTGATCGCGCCGCGTTGCTGAGGGGAGGGCATCGATGCCGCTGCTCGCGCGGATGATCCCCGCGCCGCTGTACATAGACGTGCGCCGCAACGCGGTGGCAGGTCTTGGCGCGCTGCTCGCCGACCGCCGGATCGCGACCGGGGGGCACGTAGCGGTGGCGGTCGGTCCGGGTCAGGGTGACAGCATCGCCGCGCAGGTCGACCTCGGGGCGGGAGAGGTGTTCCGCGTCGATGACGGCACCGTCGACACAGCGGTGCGCCTCGGCAAGAGGCTGCGCGCCGGATCGTACGAGGCGGTGGCGGGCATCGGCGGCGGCCGGACCATCGACGTCACGAAGTTCGCCGCCCACATGGCGGGAATTCCGATGGTCGCGGTCGCCACGAACCTGTCTCATGACGGCATCGCATCACCGGTCAGCTCACTTGAACACGAATCGGGCAGGGGATCGTTTGGTGTTGCCATGCCGGTGGCTGTGGTGGTCGATCTCGACCGGGTGCGCTCCGGGCCCGCGCGGCTGGTTCGCTCCGGCGTAGGTGACGTGGTGAGCAACCTGTCCGCGACCGCGGACTGGGAGCTTGCCGCCAGCCACACCGGCGAGCCCATCGACGGGCTCGCGCTGATAATGGCCCGCAGCGCCGCGGAATCGATGCTTCACCAGCCAGGCTCGATCGAGTCGGAAGACGTCATTACCGTGCTCGCCGAGGCGCTCGTGCTTTCCGGCATCGCGATGTCGGTCGCCGGGTCGAGCCGCCCCTGCAGCGGTGGTGACCACGAGATCCTGCACGCGATCGACCAGCTGTACCCGGGCACCGCCAACCACGGTGAACTCGCCGGAGTTGGCGCCCTTTTCTGCACGTTCCTGCGCGGTGACACCCGCCGTGGCGAGATGATCGTCGAGTGCCTGTCCAGGCATGGCCTGCCCCGCACGCCCGGCGACATCGGCCTGTCGGTCGCCGAGTTCACGAAGGCCGTGGCCCACGCGCCCGCCACCCGCCCAGGCCGCTATACGATCCTCGAGCATCTTGGGCTGGACGGCGACGCGGCAGGAGAACGAGTGGAGGAGTATGTCAGGGCCGTCGCTGGCTGAGTTGCGCGCCACCGGTCAGCCGGAGTCGGTGACCGCTCGTCGTAATGAGGAGCACTGGGCGGGCAGATACTACATGCGGCGGCTGTCGCCGTATGGCACCTGGGTCTTCGCCCGGCTGGGCTGGTCGCCGAATGCGGTGACCTGGCTGATGATTGTTGTCGGCGTGGGCGCGGGCGCCGTCGTGGCAGGCGGCGGGCTCGCTGCGGCGATCGCCGCGGCCGCGATGATTCAGCTGTACCTGTTGCTTGACTGCTCAGACGGCGAGCTTGCCCGCTGGAGCAGGCGCACCTCCGTGACCGGCATCTATCTTGACCGGATTGGTCACTACCTCGCCGAGGCCGCCCTGCTCGCTGGTCTCGGCATCCGGGCGCAAGGGCATTACGCCTTGTCTGGCGGCTACGTAACCATTGGGCTGGCCGCAGCGATCTGC
The DNA here is from genome assembly GCA_963826515.1 of uncultured Actinomycetota bacterium. Lineage (GTDB taxonomy): Bacteria > Actinomycetota > Actinomycetes > Streptosporangiales > Streptosporangiaceae > DATFVJ01. The sequence continues at coordinate 876,519 of CAWGXI010000010.1, read as the reverse complement.
GCGATCCTCATCAAGGCAGAGACAGACAATGTCATCGTCGCGCGGGCGAAGGCCGGCCTGCCCATACCCGGCAGCGCCAGCAGCGCCAATGGTGCCGGCGGCGCGGTGCCTGTCCCGGACGGCCCGGTGCCTGTCCCGGACGGCGCGGTGCCTGTCCCGGACGGCGCGGTGCCTGTCCCGGACGGCCTGGTGCCTCGCACGGACGCGGCGCTTGAGCCTGCGAACGCTGGCCTTGCGCGGGCCCGCAAGCTGGCCAGCACCCTGCGAGTGCACAGGATCATCCAGGCGGTGGAGGTTTCGCTGCTGGTGGTCGTGGCCGCCGTGATCGACGCCGCACGCGGCGGCCTCGGTGCCACGAGGGTCCTGGTTGTCGCCTGCCTGGTCGTCGGGGCCGCGATGGTAGCCGCGCACCTGATAGCGATCCTGGCCTCGCGGCGGCTCGGGTGAGCGGCCCGCGGATGAGCGGCCCGCGGATGAGCGGCCCGCGGATGAGCGGCCCGCGGAGAGCGGCCCGCGGATGAGCGGCCGCCGATGATCGGCCCCCGCGCGCGGGCCGGGACGGCCCGCGTCCCTCGGCAGGCCGAGTTGGTGACACTATCCTGCGTGATCCTCACCATGGGCGACCGGCCGGCGGAGCTCGATCGCGCCGTGCGCAGCGTGCTTGACCAGGCTGGCGCCGCCGTGGAGACAGTGGTGGTCGCCAACGGAGCCGAACTCGCCGGGCTGCCAGCGCAGGTGAAGACCGTGCTGCTGCCCGGCAACGTGGGCATCCCTGCAGGCAGGAACGCGGGTGCAGCCACCTGCACAGGTGACGTGATCCTTTTTCTCGACGATGACGGCTGGTACGGGTCCCGGGACCTTGCTGCGCATGTCCGCGGGCGGTTCGCCGCGGATCCTTCGCTCGCGGTGCTTTCCTTCCGGGTACGTGACCCGGAAGGCGGCGCAGGCCAGCGCCGGCATGTCCCGCGGCTGCGGGCCGGGGACCCGGGGCGGTCCTCGGCGGTCACGACGTTCCTCGGCGGCGCGTGCGCGATCAGGCGCGATGCCTATGCGCGCGCAGGCGGATATCCAGCTGGATTCTTCTACGCGCACGAGGAAACCGACCTGGCGTGGCGCCTTCTGGATGCGGGGTACCGGCTGGAGTACGATGCCGCGGCGGAGATGTTTCACCCCGCGGTGCTGCCGGGCAGGCACGCGCAGTTCTTCCGGCTGAACGCGCGCAACAGGGTACTGCTCGCGCGAAGGAATCTGCCCTGGCCGGTCGCCATCGCGTACCTGTTCGACTGGATTGTGCTAATGCTCGTGCGGGAGCGGTCCATCGACGCGCTCCGGCCGTGGTTCGCCGGCTTCGCCGAAGGGTGGCGGGCGGATCCGGCCGGACGCCGGCCGATCTCGTGGCGCACGATCTTGCGGATGGCCGCTGCAGGCCGGCCACCCGTGATCTGACAAAAAGCCTGGTTGGCCGGAGCCGGTACGATAAAGGGCGTTTGTGGCGCATGATTACACTGCCCGGCTGGAAGCTCCGGCCCGCGGGTATGTTGGCTGCGTGATGGTTGCCACTGGGGTGATATGACGGTACCGAGGCTGATGATCCCGTCACACGCTCCATGCCCGCGTTTGCCGGGTCCGGGGCGATCGTGGGGAGGGACGTAAATGCCTGTGCTCGCGCTGCGGCCGGCACCGGTAGACGACACAGCTCACGGGCACAGCTATCCGTGGCTGACCGCCGGGCCTGTCCGGCGCCGGTGGGTCGTCGCGGTGTTCGTAGCGTGTGCCGTCTTCGCCAGTGCCACGGCGCTATTCACCACCAACTCGCTGCACCGGATCTGGGGTTTGGCCGCTGCCGGAGCGTACGGCCTGGCCGCGGTGGTGGCACTGCTGTGGCGGTCGCGCGGCATTGACTTGGCGCTGGTCGTCGCCATCTCTGGCGCCGTGCTCGGGCCGCTGACCTGGATGACCGCCACCGGGCAGGGCCAGCCTGAAGTTGCTGTCATCGTGCGTTCCGCCAGTTTGCTCGTCAGGCACGGCGACCCGTATGAGAGCCAGGCTCAGCTCGCCGCGACCAATAACCCCAACGCGTACAACCCGTATCTCCCGGGGTTGACGCTGTTCGGCCTGCCCCGGGCGCTGCACTGGCCGACGCCGGTGTCCGATCCGCGGTTGTGGTTTGGCCTGTCCTTCGCGGTGATACTCATGTTCGCGCTTGTCCGGGCGAGAGCGCCCGATCCGTGGCGGTGGTCGGCGCTGATCATCGCCACTCCGGTCGTAGCGCTGCCCATCGTGGTGGGCGGCACCGACCTGCCTGTGCTCGCATTGATGTGCCTTGGCCTGGCATTTTTGCGGACCCAGCCGCGGCCGATCCTGGCGGGCCTGGCCCTCGGCGCCGCCGCGGCGATGAAGGCGACCGCGTGGCCGGCGTTGATAATTGCCGTGGCTCTGCTCGTGGCCGGCGGCGGCTGGCGTCCGGTGGCCAAGTTCGCGGCCACCGCCGCTGCGGTTGTCGCCGCCGTGGCCGGGCTCTGCGCCGTGCTCTGGCCGCACGCCCTGGTGCAGAACACGATCATGTTTCCGCTCGGTCTTACCAAGATTAAGAGCCAGGCCGCAAGCCCACTGCCCGGCTACCTGATTGCCCAGACTGGCAGCGTCGGGCACGTGATTGCGGTCGCACTGCTCGCCGGGGCCGGTATCGCCGTCGGTGCTTCCCTCGTGTTGCGGCCGCCGGCTGACGCGCGGGCGGCGGCGCTGCGGCTGGCTATCGGGCTCGCGCTGATGTTCACGCTTGCTCCGGCGACACGTTTCGGTTACTTCAGTTATCCAGCCGCCTTGCTCTTCTGGCTCTGGCTGGCCGGGCCCGAGCAGGAGGCCAGCCCCGCGGTGGCCGGAACGTCCGGATCAACAGGCGGTTTGCGGCGTCCTCCCCCCGGATCGGCGCCTGGTTCAGGGGGCCGTCCCGGAGCAGCATCTGGTTCGGGGAAGGTGGCCGCCGCTACCTGACCCAGCTGGGTGAGCTTCCCGGCCCAGCTGGGTCAGCTTCCCCCAGCTGGGTCAGCTTCACGGCTCAACCGGGCATTATGGTGCGAAGTCCGACGGCTGGTCCGGTCCCGAGAACGCGCTCGCGTCCTTGCAGATGTTGGTGCTGCCGCTGATGCCGCCGTAGGCCTGCGTCAGGTTCGACGGCGGCTTGAGGCCCTTGAAGCTGGAGCCGAGCACGAGGTTGAGCGTGCCGGGCTGGAGCGATGGCACGAGTTCCGTCTTCACGCTGCTGAGCACAGCGCGCAGGGCCTCGACAGCCGGCAGATCCTTGGCGGACGCGTATTGGATCAGGCTCTGCATGTGTGCGGTGTTGTCCGCGTTCCCCGTTCCTACCAGGTTGAAGCCGCGCTGCTGGAGCGCCGTCGCCGTCTGCCCTGCCAGTCCCGCCGTCGTCGTGCCGTTCAGGACCTGTACGTTGACGTGGCTGGGATTAGCCGCCTTCGGGGCCCGGGTGCTCGTTGCCGATGTGGCCTTTTTCTTGCCGGCCTTCGCGACATGGACCTCGTTGTCGAACTTGATCGCGTTGAACAGCACATTGGCGGCCGGCTGCGCCCAGTCGACCCGGTTGGGGTCGCTGGCATCGGCCACGACGGGCACCGAGATCATATTGACCGAGCTTGCGCGCAATCCCCGCATGCTCTCGGCAATCTTGAGCAGGGTGCCGACGTCGAGCGCGCTGTCGGTGGTGAGCGAACGCGTCGCGGCATTGGCCAGCGAAAGGAGCTTGCCAGGATCGCCAAGCATGTTGCTCGTGGTCACCCGCTTCGTCAGCGATGCCATGAAGAACTGCTGGCGCTGGATCCGCTGCAGGTCGGACCCAAGCCCCACATGCCGCTCACGCACGAACGCGAGCGCCTGCGCCCCGTCGACATGGTGCACACCCGCGCTCAGGTTGAGCTTGGAGGCCGGGTCGTGGATCGCCTTGGGAAGGCAGACGGTCACGCCGCCCACGGCGTTCACCATCGACTGGAACCCGCTGAAGTCGATCTCGATGAAATGGTCGATGCGGATGCCGGTAAGTGTCTCCAGGGTCTTCCACGTGCAAGGGGCGCCGCCCGAGCCGAACGTCTCATTGAGCATCTCGACCTGCTGGTTTGCCTGCTGGCCCGTATGGCCCATGCCGTCCGCCCGGCATGCGACGGTCGAGACCACCGAGTCCCGCGGGAAGCTGATCAGTGTGGCGCCGGTGCGCTGCGGCGATATATGCATCAGGATCATGGTGTCGGAGCGTGCGCCCCGAATGCCCTGGCCGAATTTCTTGTTGCTGCCCGCCCTGCTATCCGAGCCGATGAGCAGGATGTTCATCGCTGAGTTGTACTTTGGCGGCCGCTTACCAAGCAGGCCATTGACGTTCTCTTTCTGGATGTTGCCCCACAGGTGGCGCCACTCGGCGTAGGCGACGAGCGAGGTGCTGACGACCACGAGGGTCATAATGGCCGAGATCCAGCCAAGCACGCGCAGGCGCCGTGCGTTACTGCTGCGCGGACGTCGCGTCGGCTTGCCTCGCCGTGGGCCCTCCTGCGGCGCCGCGGTGCGGTCTGCCAGGCGCCCTGTGCGGTCGTCGAGAACGTCGTACCGTGTCATCGGCTCCCTCAGCGTCTCCAGTTTTGTCCCGGTGCGCGCCATTCATGCAGGAGCGCAGCGCCATACTGGGCCGGGCGGTTATAGGCGGTAGAGCCGACAGGACCCGCGAGGGCCGGTAAGGACGGTACCGCCGGCGGCTACCCGCGTCCTTCCTGCTGGGAAGAGGGCCTGCCTTGGTAGATCCGTGACGTCTCCACTGGTTTACCGCAAATCACCTCCGCCCGGGGGCCGAATGAGAGGTAATGGCACACCCGGTGCGGGGTGCGCCAGGCCCTCGCCACGGGAACACCAACAGAACTCCAAGCGGAACACGCGCGTGGCTGGTCTGCGCGGAGCGCAACGTTGCATGGCTGCGGGCACCTACAGTTAAACCCGTGCGCACTGCAATCGGATCCGTACGCTTGGGGATCGGCCCCATGACGGCCGGCCGGGCCGGTCCTGGCCGGGCTGGGCCGGGCGAGGACGCGCCGGGCAAAGCAGCGGCGGGCCGGGTTGATGCCGCCAGGCCCGCCGCGGGCAAGCCCGACGCGGGCAAGCGTGCGTCAGGCGGCGGGCGGCGGCGTGCGCCAGGCACCAAGCCTCCCCGGCCGGCCCTTGGCCGCAGGATTACCGCGGGCCAGGTACTGGCCCGGGTCACCTTGCTTCCGCCGCTGCTTCTGATGGCGTGGCTGCTGCCTGGCCTGCCGCTGCTGCTCGCCGGCCAGTTCAACGTCGGGCTGATGCTCGCGACCTCGGTGCCTATCGCTATCGCGCTCATCGTGGCCGTCTTCGTCTTCGTGCCGGCACCGTGGCCGCATCGCCGTACCCCGTGGTGGACGGTGGCGGCGGTGGCCGCCGTCGCGGTGGGCTTCGGGGTCTGGCAGGCTGCGATGCATTCGCAGCAGGTCATCGTCCGGCGTGACCCCGCCACCTACCTGCAGTTCGGATACTGGATCGCGCAGCACGGCTCACTGCCGATCCCGCAGCTGAGGTCCGCCTTCGGCGGCGCGTTTCCCGGCCTTGGCTTCGCGAGCCTCGGCTTCTATCAGCACGGCGCCGCGATCGTGCCGCAGTTCATGGCCGGGCTGCCGATAACGCTCGCCGCGGCGTTCTGGATTAACGGCATCCAGCTTGCGGTGTTCGTGGCCCCGGTGATCGGCGCGTGTGCCGTGCTCACCTTCGGCGGCTTCGTCGGCCGGTTGTGTGGCCCGCGCTGGGCGCCCCTTGGCGCGCTGGCGCTCGCGCTGACCCTGCCCGAGCAGTACACGAGCAGGTCCACGTTCAGCGAGCCGCTGGCGCAGATCCTGCTGTTCGGCGGGTTCTGCCTGGTAACAGACGCGATATTGCTCGCGCCCCGGCGCCGCGCCGTCGCCGCCAGGGGCGGCGGCGCGCGGACGCAGGTCAACGCGACCGCAGCCGGCGGCGCGATATCGGGTCCGGTGCAGATGGGTGAGGCACGCAGCGCTGCCGATGCTGCGGCCAGCGCGGGCGCCGACGTGACTCAGCCGATACCGAAAATACGCACGAGCGGCAGCGGCCGCGCCGCCGCGGCGGGGACGGCAGCGGCAAGGAACGCCGCAGGCGCTGCAGCGGTCGGGCCTGTGCAGGTGCGGATGCGCAGGTCGGCGTGGCTGATGGCCGCTCTCGGCGGTCTCGCCTTCGGTCTTTCCACCCTGGTACGGATCGACGGCATGAGTGACATCCTGCCCGTCATCCTGTTCTGCGGCATAATCTACGCGGCGCGCAGGACCGAGGCCCTGCCACTGGCCGCGGGCCTTGTGCTCGGCGCCGCCTACGGACTCGCCGACGGTTACCTGCTGTCCCGCCCTTACCTGAACTCGCTGTCTTCGCTGATGCGCCCACTCGGTTACGCAGCCGCCGTGTTCGCCGTCCTGACGGTTGCGCTCGTCGTGGTGTCGCGGCGGCGGCTGCCGCAGCTGCGCCGTGGCCGGTGGAGCTGGGTGCCTGACATCGCCTCGGTGGCGGTAGTGCTCATCATGCTGGGATTCGCCATCCGGCCCCTGTTCCAGACCGTGCGCGGCGAAACCAACCGGGTGACCATCGCGTTCATCACCGAGGTGCAGAAGCTCGCACAACTGCCCATCGACCCGCACCGCACTTACGCCGAGGACAGCCTGTACTGGGTGATCTGGTACATCGGCCTGCCCGCGGTTCTGCTGGCCACGTTCGGCGCGGCGCTGCTCGCCCGTAGGTTCCTGCGCGGATCGGCGCTGACCTGGGGCCTGCCGGTCATGGTCATCGGCTGGTCGGTGGTGACCACGTTGTGGAGGCCGGGAATCGTACCCGATCAGCCGTGGGCGAGCCGCAGGCTGGTGCCTATCGTGCTGCCCGGGCTCGTCCTTTTCGCGGTCTGGACGTGCGCATGGCTGGTGAGGCGGGCGCGAGCGCGTGGTGCTGGAGCGGCCGCGCAGGGCGCGGTGGCGGCCTGCTGCGCGGTCGCCCTGCTGCTGCCGGCCGCCGTTACCACGCTCGGTCTCGGTCTGGGGCGCGCACCGCAAGGCGGCGTCAGGATCGTCGCGGACGGGCTCGGGTTCAAGCGCACGGACACCGGTGAGATCACCGTGGTCAGCCAGTTGTGCCGTGCGATCGGGCCGCGCGGCGCCGTGGTCATCGTCGATCCGCTCACTGCCGACAGGTTCACCGAGATCGTGCGCGGGATGTGCGGGGTACCTGCCGCCTGGATGAACGCGCCGTCGCCGGCGGCGCTGGCGCAGGTGACGGCGGCCATCCAGCGGGCGGGGCGGCGGCCGGTGCTACTTGCGGCCCAGGCCCTGCAGCTGACGCCCTACGGTGGCAGCGCGCGGCCGGTGGTGTACCGCGCGACCCGCCAGGACGAGCACCGGCTCACTCAGCCCCCGACGACCACCTGGCGGATCCTCTATCAGGTATGGATGTCCGTGCCGGGCCAGCAGCCGCTGCCATGACCAGGGTATCCTCGCCCGGCGTGGGTACTCCGATGCCGCGGCCAGCCGGTGAGCGGGCGGGATGGCCGGCGGAGCGGGCTGCGGCCTCCCCGGACGCAGCCCGGGCGCCGCACGTGTCGATCGTGCTGCCGTGCTTCAACGAGCAAGATCATGTTCTGCTCGAGGTGGGGCGGATCTGCCTGACCATGGATGCGAGCGGCATTTCCTATGAGCTGATCGCGGTCGACGATGCCTCAACCGACGGTACGCTCGCGCGGCTGCGCGAGGCGGAGCCTCGTTTTCCGCACCTGCGGGTGGTGCATTTCCCGCGCAATGGCGGCTCGGGCACCGTGCGCCGGATTGGCACCCAGCAGGCCAGGGGTGACATCGTCGTCTGGACCGACGCTGACATGACCTACCCGAACGCGCAGATACCCGAGCTTGTCGCCATGCTCGATGAGGACCCGACGGTCGATCAGGTGGTCGGCGCGCGGACGTCGGAAGCCGGCCGGCACAAGTTGCTGCGTGTCCCGGCGAAATGGTTCATCCGCAAGCTGGCCGAGCACCTGGTCAACTCGGAGATTCCGGACCTCAACTCGGGGCTGCGGGCGTTCAGGCGCGAAGTCGCGCTGCCGTACCTGCGGCTGCTCCCGCCCGGGTTCTCCTGCGTGACCACGATCACGCTGGCTTTCCTTTCGAACGAGCACGAGGTACGTTACGTGCCGATCGACTACGCCAAGCGGGCGGGCTCGTCGAAGTTTCATTTCTTCGCCGACGCCTACCGGTACATCCTGCAGGTGCTGCGGATGGTCATGTACTTCAACCCGCTCAAGGTGCTGATGCCCCCCGCGCTCTTCCTGCTCAGCCTGGGCGTCGCCAAGGCCATCTTCGACATGGTCGTGCACCCGCTGTACTTCGCGATCAACACGGTGCTCATCTTCGTGACCGGGCTGATCATCGCCTCACTCGCCCTGCTTGCAGACCTCATCGTCCGCTCGCGCGGCGACTGACATGAGAGCTGTCGTGTGCCACAGCCGCCCGAGACTGGTGAGGCTGGGCAAACTGAAGAAACTGGTGGTGCTGGCGGGGCCGTGGCCGATCGGACACCCGTGCGGATTGCGCTGATCGGGCCTGCGCACCCGTACAAGGGCGGCGGCGCGCGGCATACGACCGAACTCGCGCACCGGCTGGCGGCCGCCGGGCACGACGTGGTGATCGAGTCGTGGCGGGCGATGTACCCGGCGGCGCTTTACCCGGGCGTGCAGACGGTTCAGGAGGCGGAGGGCGAGCCGTATCCGCTGACCAGGCGGCTGTTGTCCTGGCGCAGGCCGGATGGCTGGCTGCGGGCCGGGCGGCGGCTGCGCGGCAGCTGTGACCTCGCTGTGTTCACCTTCCTCGCGCCGGTCCAGGTGCCCGCGTACGTCGCCATCATGCGGGGCCTGCGCCGCCCGGCCGCGCCAGGCCCGCACGTGGTCGTGATCTGCCACAACGTGCTTCCGCACGAGCGCAGGCCCGGCGACGTCATCCTCACCCGCGCCCTGCTCCGCCGCGCCGATGCGGTTCTTACTCATACTGAACGGCTCGCGCGGGCGGCCGCCGACCTCGCACCTGGCACGCCCGTGCGGGTGGCAGGTATGCCCCCGCACCTGCCCGTGCCGCCTGTCTTGGGGGACAAAGCGCCGCCCGGGGCCTTGCTCGCCGGCGGGGCGGGCCATGGTGGTGTGGGGCCTGGTGGTGCGGGGCCTGGTGGTGCGGGGCCTGGTGGTGCGGGGCTTCCGGCTGGGCGTGCAGAACCTCATCCGACGGGGGACCGGTCTGTCGCCCCGGTGCCGCTCCACCTGCTGTTCTTCGGGATCGTGCGGCCCTATAAGGGGCTGGACGTGCTGCTGCGGGCGATCGCGCGGGCTGACGCCGCGCTGACGCTGACGGTTGCTGGTGAGTTCTGGGGCGGCCTTGACGCCACGCGGGCGCTCGTGTCTGAGCTTGACCTGGACGGGCGGGTGGAGCTGCGCCCCGGCTACGTTCCCGCCGCCGAGATCGGGCCGCTGCTGCGCCGTGCCGACGCGCTCGTGCTTCCGTACCGATGCGCCACCGCCTCGCAGAACGCCTGGCTCGCGTTCTCCGCCGGGGTGCCGGTCATCGCCACCCGCACTGGGACGTTCGAGGAGCAGGTCAGCGACGGCGTGGACGGGCTGCTCTGCGAGCCACGCGACGAGGCGAGCCTGGCGGCGGCGCTGACGCGGCTGTGCGAGCCCGGCGTCGCGGCGCGGCTGCGCGCCGGAGTGCGGGCCGTGGCACCCGACCCGATGTGGGAGGCGTACCTGGACGCGCTGCTGTCGCAGCGGTACCAGGCACGCCTCCCGCGTGACCGAGTGTTACGACGCGGCCGGCTCAGCGCGCCCTCCGGCGCGCCCTCGGACGCCGCCACCTGTCCAGTGGGGGCAACGGTCAGGTCCTCCCGCTTGACCCGGATCATGACGATCGCGATGACGAAGGCGGCCAGCGCGATCCCTGACGCGACCAGGAACCCGCGGGTGATGCCCACGGCGAGGGCCTGGTGGTAGATCGATGCGGGCACCTGCCCACCCGGCTTGATCTGCAGCGTGTGGCCGGACTTGGCGGCTGCTGCCACCGCGTGCGCGACCTGGCTGCGGGCGCTGTTCGCTACCGCGGTCCAGGCGACCGTGCCGAGGGCGGCGAGCCCGATCGCGCCGCCGACCTGCTGGCCGGTGTTGAGCAGGCTGGAGGCCAGGCCGGAGTCCTCGTTGCGGACGCGGTTAAGCGCCACGAGCGAGATCGGCACGAACAGCAGGCCGAGGCCGGTCGCGGTGACCAGCATCGGGCCGAGCAGGCCGTTCAGGTAGGTGGTGTGCACGCTGATGTGCGAGAACCAGTACATGCCTCCTGTGGTGATCGCCGCACCTGTCAGCATCAGCGGCCTGGCGCCGGTTCGGGCGACCAGCTGGCTCACGATCCCCGAAACGATGACGATCGTGCCGGCGAACGGCAGGAAGGCCGCGCCGGACTTCAGCGCGCTGTAGCCGAGCACTGTCTGCACGAAGATCGTGAGGAAGAAGAATATGCCGAACATCGCGGTGGCGAGCAGGAGCATGATGAGGTACGCGCCGGACCGGCTGCGGTTGGAAAAGATCCGCAGCGGCATCAGCGCGTGCCGGCTCCGTGCCTCGATAACGATGAAGCTGACGAGCAGTAGCACCGCCGCCGCGAGTGAGACGACGACCTTGGTGTCGGTCCAGTGCGAGATGCCGGCCTGGTCGGTGCTCGCGTTGGACAGGCCGTAAACGAGCAGCGCCACGCCGCTGGTGCCGGTGATCGCCCCGGGCAGGTCGAAGCGACCGCGGCGCCTTGCCGACTCGCCGAACACGAACGGTGCGACGACCGCGGTCAAGATGCCGATCGGCACGTTCACGAACAGCACCCACCGCCAGGACAGGTAGGTGGTGAGCAGGCCTCCGGCGACCAGCCCGACTGCCGCGCCGCCGCCGCTCATCGCGGCGTACACACCCATCGCCCGGTTACGGGCTGGGCCTTCCTCAAATGTCGTCATAATGAGCGCGAGGGCGGTGGGTGCGATCATGGCGCCGCCGACGCCCTGGATCGCCCGTGCGGTGAGTAGCCACTCCTGAGATGTGGCGAAGCCTCCGGCTAGTGAGGCGGCAGAGAAAAGCAGCAACCCGGCGATGAAGATCTTCCGGCGGCCGAGCAGGTCGCCGGCGCGGCCGCCGAGTAGCAGCAGGCCACCGAAGGTCAGTGCGTAGGCGTTGACGACCCACTCAAGGCCGGATCCGGAGAAACCAAGGGCACGCTGAATGTGCGGCAAGGCGACGTTCACGATGGTCGCGTCGAGCACGACCATGAGCTGTGCGGTTGCGATGACGACCAGAGCCAGGCCGAGGTGGCGGCCGCCTCCGCCGGTCCTGGCGGCGGGCGGTCCGCCCGCCTGCCTTGCTGTCGGTTGGGTGGTAGACAAGGTGGTTCTCCTTGCTTGAAGGCGTAGAGATCCCGCGCCACGGCTCTGGGGGCCGCGGCGCAACGAGATGCACACGTTTTGTCAGGGTTTTCGCGAACCTGCCGAACGGTTGCGCTGTCGCCGTCCGCAGCTACAGACGACTGCGGGGGGCCAGATGTGACATGTTCGGGCTGAAGAGACCGATCGGCTGCGTGACGGAGAAGTCAGGGCTTCGGTACACCGGCAGCCGTTGCCGCCGAAGCCGCGTATGGCGCGTCGCTCACCTCCCCCGCGCGCCCGCCCCCGGTTGGCGTGGTGGGTGAGGACGCCGTGGCGTCGGCTGGCATGGCCGCCTCGGGATAGGCCGGCCCGCTGACGCCGGTGGCCGGGCCGGTGACCTGGACGGCCGGGTTAGCTTCGGCGTCGATGAGCTTGAGGATCAAGGCCAGGAAGGACTCGCGCTCAGCCGTATCGAGAGCGTTTGACCACGGCATGCTGACCAAGATCTCTTTTTCTATCTGCCCCTTGAGCTCGATGCCCTCAGTGCTCAAGACGAGGTTCTTAACTCGGCGGTCGGCGGCGCTAGCCTCACGCTTGGCGAGTCCTCGCTTCTCCAGCGTGTCGGCGATGGCGGTCACGAATGATGGATCGCATCCCATCCGCTGACCGAGTTCCTTCATCGCCATGGACGTGTCGAGGATATGCAGGGCTTTGACGCAGAACAGCGGCACACCGTAGCGTTCAGCGAGCCTTTCGCTCTGCGCGAGAATCTGCCGGAACAGCTTGATCATGGCGTTAAGGATGTTCCGGTCGAGTTCGTCAAGCTCCGTCGCCGCTGTCGCAAGCAGGCCGGTGGCGGGACAGTCAGCGCCACCAACGGCGGCCGCTGTGCTCATGGCCGCGTGCGGCGTTCCCGTCGCCGCGCTAGCGGCTGCGTTGCCTGGTGGGGAACTGTCAGCCACGGTTGCCTCCCTTCGGCTCCGGCTCTGTTGCCCGGTTCTCTGTTACGGAGCCGGTTGGTGCGGGGTCAGGGCACCTGAGTCCGTCAACGATTGACTTGCTCAACGGTATGGCGGTTGCTTGAGGCTGTCAAAGGTTTATTTCGCCAACGTCTGGTCGGCTCTGGTTCTTAGGCATGGGCTGACTGTGTCACATGGGTCTGACAAATCCCGCGTCTGGCCGCCGGCGGCGTGCGGGTGCCGCGTCGCGTTGCATAAGTCGCGCCGCGCGACCGTGCCACGTCCGGCAGCCGCGGCTCACCCCGGTTTGGTGTCTGAGCCGCATTCGTCGGCGAGAAGGTGCGCAGTAACTCGCGGCTCGCGGCAGCCGTTCGGCTAACTGGGCGGCCTGATGTGGTGCGCGGGCGCGGCCCGGCCGCCAGGGGCTGGCTGGCGTGGCGGCGTGCTCTGATGTTCGGGGCCAGCGGGCCCGCCTGGGACAGTCCTGCCAGGTGGCGCGGCGCGGCCGCGTCCGAGGGTGAGGCCGATCCCGGCCCAGGCAAGGTCACCGACGGTCATCACGAGCCTGGATACGATCGCCACGACGAGCGCCGAGCCGCGCGGCAGCACCGGCGCGAGCGCAGCGATGAGCGCGAGTTCCCGTGGCCCGACGCCGCTCGGGAAGATAACGAGCAGGAAACCGACCGACCACGCGAGCGCGTACGCGCCGACCGAAAGCAGGAGGACCCCGCCGTGGCCGCTGACGTCCGCGACCAGGAGCCACAGTTGCAGGCCGTAGCAGGCCCAGCCGAGCGCGGTCCAGCCCAGGCACCTGATCAGGCTGGGCATGCTGACGCGCTGCTCGAGCGGCGGCTGGCGGGCGAGCTTGAGCGCGAAATCGAGCGCAGCGCCGAGCAGCGCCGGGTGCAGGGCGACGAGGAGAAGCGGGGCGCAGGCGAGCACCCACCAGTAGTGCGACGCGGCACTGTGGGAGGTGAGGGGAAGGGTGATCGCGGCGACAAGCAGGCCGGTGGCAAGCGTGACCGCGATTCCGACGGCCGTGGCGCTCGCCGAGCGCTTGCGCGGGACATGGTACTCGCGTGCGAGCTCGACCTGCGCGGCAAAGGCCCAGACCATGCCCGGGACATACTTGCCAAGCTGGCCGATGAACATGACCCTGGCGGCGGGCCGTAGCCGCAGCGGTGAGCCGAGATCGGCGAGCAGTGAGCGCCAGGCCAGCATCATGAAGCCCAGCCCGGCAATCGCGGCCAGGATCGCCAGCGCCACCGAGTACCAGTGCAGGTGCCGCAGCGCGGTCGTGACCTCGGCGCGCTGCGCGACGAGCCCGTAGGCGCAGAAGCCAACGGCCATTGCGACGAGGCCGAGCCGTACCCAAGGGCTCGTCCGCAGCTGGGTCAGGGTACGCACGCTGATCAGGTTGCGCGGGTGGCGCGGCACGCGGCAAGCCTACCGAGCGCCGGCGGCCAAACCCGGCGAGGCCGCCACCGGCCAGTAACCGGCGCTGCCGTCGCGGTCGCGTGACCGGCGCTGGGCATCGTGAACTGGCGCTGCGCGGTGGTGCCAACCGGCGCCGTAGGCGGGCCGCTGACCGGGCGCTGGGCGCGGCGTGACCCGGCGATGCGCCCCGGCTGCCGGGCTGCCGATTTGCCTGTGAGCGCGGGCGCCCATAAAGTAAAGGGACCTCGACGCGGGGTGGAGCAGTTCGGTAGCTCGCTGGGCTCATAACCCAGAGGTCGCGGGTTCAAATCCCGCCCCCGCTACCAAGGCCAGAGGCCCCTTCCGATCATGGAAGGGGCCTCTGGCATGTTGTTTGTAAACGGATCTGTAAACGTGCCGCTGGTCAGGCCGCCTCGCCTGGCTCCCCGTCGTCCGCGCTGTCCGCCACATCCGGGGTCGTGTTGTCCGCCTCCTGCGTGACCTGTGCCGAGGCGAGCGTGCCGCCGATGATCAGCTCTGCCAGCGTGTTCGCCACCTGGCGGTCTGCCGCCAAGTCGGTTTGAACGTATTGCTTCATGGTGAAGGCAACGTCCGCGTGGCCGATGCGCTGGCTGAGCGCCTTCCAGTCGATTTTCGCATCCCGGCCGGCGGTCGCGTAGCTGTGGCGAACGTCGTGAAGGTCAATCTCGGGAAGCCCGGCCGCCGCGGCGAGCCGCTTGAAGCGGCGGGTGATCGTGTCGGGGTGCGGGGGCTTGCCGTTTTCCCAGCAGAAGAGCACCCCGTGATCCAGATAGTCCGGCCCGAATTCGCGCCGCTCCTGATCGAGCATCTCGACGTGCACCCGGAGCATGGCGAGGGTGAACGGGTCGAGCGCCAGGACGTGCTGCGCGTTTTCGGTCTTGCCGTCTGACTCGAAAACCTTGCCGTCCACCACGACGCGGGTCGTCTCGATGGCGAGCGTTCCGGCGTCCAGGTCGAGCCGATCGTGGCGAGCGCCCGCCAGTTCGCACCGCCTCATGCCCGACGTGGCTTCGAGCACCCACAGCGCGAAGAACCGGTCAGAGCGTGCGCGTTGCAGGAACGTCCGGAGCTGGCCGACTGTCCAGACCTTGCGGCCTTTGCGCGGGACGCGGGGCGGATGCGCGTCATTGACGAAGTTCCGTTTCGCCCATCCCCAGACCGCGAAGTCCTCCCACGCCCTGTGCAGCATGCGGTGTGTGTTGACAACCGTCTTAGGCTCCAGGCCGGGGGACAGCTTCTTTCGTGACGCTTCGGCGGCCTTCCCGGCACCGTGCCGACTCGGCTTCCTGGCCACGATCGGCTGGCCGATCTCCGGATCATTTTCCGCATGTCTGCGGTAGCACCGCACGGTGTCGTCACGGTGTGGAAGGCAGGGCAGCACCCTGCCGTCCGGCGCGAGCCGCCGCACATGAACGGCCCGTGTCGCTGGCTTCTTCTTTGGCTTGGCCTTGACCCGTCCCTCTGCCAGCAGTTTCGCATACAGCGCGTCACAGACCGCTCCGTCGACGTCTTGCACATCGCGTTGCCCGATGTAGGGGACCACGTAGTACGCGGCGTAATTCCGCCAGTTCTGCGCCACGGACGGCTTGATCGAATGCTCAATCCGGGTGAACCATTCCTCCAGCGCGTCCGCCACCTTCCGCCGCGATGCGCTGACGGCGCGGCCCTTCTCGTAATCGGCTATCGCGGCCCGGCATGCTTTCCAGGCCTCGCGCTCGGTAGTGAAGCCGCTCCCGTTCGCTTGCCTGCGCTTGCCCGTCAGCGGGTCAGGCTCAATGTCGAACAGATACGACCAGCATTTGCCGCGCTTGTAGACGTGCCCTTTCATGCGGCTTCACTCCCACTTCACTCCCGGTCTCGATGAATTCGCGCAACCGCGCGGTGATGATGTACAGCCGCCGTCCGAGCCGCTTGCACGGCAGATCCCCGGCGTTGGCGTGGCGGTAGGCCGCCGCGCGGCTGATGCCGAGGAGCTGCGCCGCCTTGGGGACGGGAATCAGCAGCGGCAGGCTTGCGAGCTTGTCCGCCGATGCGGATTTGGTCCTGTCAGTGGTCATGCCGCCCCCCGCATTGCCGAAAGATCGTGGCCGGGTGGCTGGCCCGTGGCTTTTCGCCGGGCTCGGTCGAGTGTCTGTGTCCAGGCGACGCGGTCGGCGACGATGTGCAGGAGCCGTTGCGCGTGGGACATGTGGTCGGGGTCACCGGGGGCGACGGGTGCCCACGCGTACCGGCTGGGGTCGGTTGCCGAAATGCCGAGGGTGGTTATGAGCCAGCTCGGGACCGTCGGCGGGCGGCCGGGCTGGCGCCGCTTGCTCGTGTCGTACTTGTTGCCAGCGAGTTTGCGGTGCCAGGCCAGCAGCGTCGCGGGCGTTACGGGGAAGATCTCGGTCCAGCGCCTGCGCGGTATACGCCGTGACAGCGCGGCGAGCCACACCCGGTCGCCCGGCTCGTACCGTACCCGGCCGGCGTGCCGCCGCAGCACCGCGTTCTCGTGCCGGAGCACGAGCAGTTCGGCATCCTTCGCCCGGTCGCCGCGGAACACCAGGACGGCCAGGCCGAGGCCCCGGCACGTCAGCAGGTAGACGATCTTGAGCAGCACCCGGCAAGCCAACCATCACTGCGTCCATCATGTTGGCAACAGTGCAGGTGACCCACCCTATCGAGTATTCGAGCGGCGCAGGGTCGGCACGAACCTCAGCCGAGGCGGTCGATCAGGTCCTGGTGCAGCTCCCAGAGCCGGGTGGGCAGGTGCCTGTGGAAGGTGCGGAAGAACTCGGGGATGTGCTCTGCCTCCAGCTTCCAGGCCTCGGTGTTCACCGTGAGCAGCAGAGCCAGGTCAGCCCAGCTGAGGTCGAGGCCGTCGAGGTCCAGCGAGCCCGGCGCCGGTAGATAGCCGATCGGGGTTTGCATGGCCTTGGCGTCGCCGGACAGCCGTTGAATGATCCACTTCAGCACGCGGATGTTCTCGCCGAAGCCGGGCCACACGAACTTGCCGCTGGTGTCCTTGCGGAACCAGTTGACGTAGAACAGCCGCGGCAGCTTGGCGGGGTCGGCCGTCCGGCTGATCTTCAGCCAGTACGCGAAGTAGTCGCCCATGTTGTAGCCGCAGAACGGCAGCATCGCGAACGGGTCGTGCCGCAGCTCGCCGACCGTGCCCTCGGCCGCAGCGGTCTTCTCGGAGGCGATGTTGGCCCCGAGGAACACTCCGTGGTCCCAGTCGAAGGACTCGATCACCAGCGGCACGGTGCTGGCGCGCCTGCCGCCGAACAGGATCGCCGAGATCGGCACGCCCGTGGGGTCGTCCCACTCCGGCGCGATGATCGGGCACTGGTCGGCCGGGGTGGTGAACCGGGCGTTGGGGTGCGCCGCCGGCTCGGGCGAGTCCGGGGTCCAGTCCCGGCCCTTCCAGTCGATGAGGTGCGCGGGCGGCTCGTCGGTCAGGCCCTCCCACCACACGTCGCCGTGGTCGGTCCGGGCGACGTTGGTGAAGATGGTGTTGCCCCACATGGTCGCGACCGCGTTGGCGTTGGTCTTCCTGCCGGTGCCGGGCGCGACGCCGAAGAAGCCGGCCTCCGGGTTGATCGCATACAGCCTGCCGTCCGCGCCGAACCGCATCCAGGCGATGTCATCGCCGATGGCCTCGACGTTCCAGCCGGGGATGGTGGGCTGCAGCATGGCCAGGTTGGTCTTGCCGCACGCGGACGGGAAGGCCGCCGCGATGTACTTCGCCTCCCCCTCCGGCGGGCTGATCTTGAGGATGAGCATGTGCTCGGCCAGCCAGCCCTCATCCCGCGCCATCACCGAGGCAATCCGCAGCGCGTAGCACTTCTTGCCGAGCAGCGCATTCCCGCCGTATCCAGAGCCGTAGGACCAGATCTCCCTGGTCTCGGGGAAGTGCGAGATGTACTTGATCTGGTTGCAGGGCCACGGCACGTCCGCCTGGCCGGGTTCCAGCGGGGCGCCGACCGAGTGGACGGCACGGACGAACGATCCGGTCTCCTCGATCGAGCGCAGCGCCGGCGTTCCCATCCTGGTCATGATCCGCATCGACACGGCCACGTAGGGCGAGTCAGTGATCTCCACTCCGAGCTGGGAGATGCTGCTGCCGAGCGGGCCCATGCAGAACGGGATCACGTACATGGTGCGGCCACGCATGCAGCCGTCGAAGATCTTCGCAAAGGTGTTGCGCATGTCGTCGGGCGCGATCCAGTTGTTGGTCGGGCCCGCGTCATCTTCCTTCTCCGAGCAGATGAACGTGCGGTCCTCGACGCGTGCCACGTCACTGGGGTCGGAAGCGCAGTAGAAGCTGTTCGGGCGCAGCTTCGGGTTCAGCCGCGTGAAGGTTCCGTTCTCGACGAGCAGGCTGGTCAGCCGCTCCCATTCGTCCTTCGAGCCGTCACACCAGACAACGTCGTCAGGCTTGGTCATTTCCGAGATATCGCGGACCCACTCGGCCAGCTCGGGGAGGCTTGTTTCTGTTTGGTCATCAAAAAGGTCTGGGCTGAACATTGCTATCTCCCCCGCACAGGATTTATGGGCGCGGCAAGCGATCGCGCCCGCGCGGCGATGTCCCGCACCCACGCGACCAGCCCGCCGTGTGCGGTCGGGGCCTGGTCCAGCCCCGGAGTCTCCTCAGCCACATGATCTCCTTCCGGCTGTTCTTCCTCGCGGGGCTGGAATGCCAGCGCGCCGGGGGATAGCCGGCGGCTGGGACGTCCCGTGGTCACCGCGCCTGCCCGGGCCGTAACTCAGCCAGCAGCCCGTGGCACCAGACCGCCGCCGCGTGCCAGGGCAGCAGCGTCCTTATCGCGGGCCCTCGTGGCGGGCTCCGGGCAGGGCCAGGGCCCGAGCCCGTGCCGGTGGGCGACACGGCGCAAGAACGCCAGCCGCTCGCGGTATGCCTCGGTCCCGTAGTCGTCGCCGGCCAGCCGGGCTTCGGTCATCTTGCGCGCCGCCTCATCGATGCCAGCGCGCAGCTCGTCCGCGAACACTCCCATGGCGCCTCTTCCGTCCCGCCTGACCCGGGCCCGTGCCGCCCGGCCTGATCACGACGGTCTAACGGAACTATCATCTCCGCAATTAATAAATCTCGCAAGTGCTGGGGTGCTGGGGTGGTGCCGGCCGCAACGGCGCGCAGCCCGGGAGCGCCGGGAGCGCATCGCCGTCCCGGCACTGGCGTGGCGGGGCTCCTTTCCCCCTGGGCGGTCCGCGGCGGGGTCAGCCGGCGGCGGCCTGGACCGCGGCGGCCGGCCCGAGGAGCAGGACGAGATCGCCGGGGCCCAGGGTCATCTCGTGGGCGGGCAAGGCAACGGCACCGACGCCGCGCTGGGTGACCGCGAGGATCCTGACCTCGGGATGGGCGGCGCGGATCTGCCCGATCGTGGTGCCGTCCAGCCGGGCGGCCGGGCGGACCTCGATCTCCTCCAGCCGCCACCCGGGGGCGACGCGGACCATGTCGAGGAAGTTGACGATCGCCGGGTGCACGGCCAGCACGCCCATCCGGCTGCCGCTGACGTCGTAGGGCGAGACCACGTGGTCGGCCCCGGCACGGCGCAGCGTGCCCGCCGATTCGGGATCGGAGGCCCTCGCGACGATGGTCAGCTGCGGGTTCATCGCACGGGCGGTGAGCGTGATGTAGACGTTGATCGCGTCGGAGTCGACCGCGCACAGCAGCCCGCTGGCCTGCTCCACGCCGGCGCGGCGCAGCACAGCCTCCTGGGTGGGATCTCCGGTCAGATGGGGGACCTGGTGGTCCTCCAGCAGGGCGGCCAGCTCCGGCTTGGGCTCGACGACGAGGCAGGACACGCCGTCCGCGCGGAGCTGGGCCACCGCGGCCCGGCCGACCCGGCCGTAGGCGCAGACGATGTAATGGCCGCGCATCCGGCCCAGTGAGGTATCCATCCGCTTCCTCCGCAGCCAGCTCGCCAGCTCGCCGCCCGCGACCAGCTGGGTGAAGGCGCCGATGGCGGCGGCCAGGGCGACCACGCCGAGCGCCAGCAGCGAGATCGTGAACAGCTTGCCCGCCGCATCCAGCGGGCGCACCTCGCCGTATCCCACCGTGGTGAGCGTGATGACGGTCATGTAGAACGCGTCGAGCGGCCCCCAGCCCTCAACCACCTGGTACCCGGCCGTCCCGTAGGCCACCGCCACCGTCACCAGCACCACGGGAAGCCGCAGCCTGGCGAACACGCCCGCCCGCCTCACCCGACAGCGCCTCCCCACGGCCCGGCACAACCCCGCATGACCCGCGACACCAGGACCATAACCCGGCGGAGCGCCACCGGCTCGGGCCATCCAGCGGCCTGTCGGCATGCCGCCATCACCCGTCCGCCCGCCAGATAGCATCCCGCTGCCGCGCGCACCAGCACCCGGGGAGCGGCGGCGCGCCAGGATACCCTGCCCAGGGCAGGCCCACCTTCGACGCCGACCGCCTCGACCAGATGTGCGCCGAGCGGCCACCAACCGGCCGGGTCACCATCCACGACGCGGGCCACGACCCGCACCTGGAACAGCCCGCCCACTGGCTACGGCAACTCCACGCCCTCCTGGCGGGGTGAGCCCATCGCCCGATTCCCATTTCACCAGCAAGATCATCTCTGCTGCGGTGCGCTCAGAGGGGGGCATCCGGGGGGCCTGGCGGCATGGTCACGCACGACGGCTGCCTGCCGCAACGGCCGGTGGCCGGTCCCGCATGACCCGGTCTTCGACTTCTCCGTCACCCCGCCTGTGCGCCGCCGGGGGGACCCGGCGGGGTGGTTGCGCCGGATGTCTGTTGCCCTAGCACGACGGATAGGGGAGGTAGGTGTCCGTCACGATGGCGGACGCGTTGGGAGCGTCCCGGATGAGCTTGTGCGCCTTCATCCAGCTTGCGAAGCTTTGCCACGCGCTGAGGCTCATGCATCCCGTGTTCATGCTGTTTTGCGCCAGCAGCTTGAGCGTGTAGGGGACGCTCGCCTGGAGGAACGATGGCGTGTACTGGCTCACTTTCTGCATGATCGTGGTGGCCCCGGCCGGATCCTTCATCGCCGCGTTGGTTCCGGCGACCAGCCCGGCGACGAAACGCCTGACGGAGCTCGCGTAGGCCGGATCCGAGCCGAGACGGTGTGCGTTCGCGACAAGTACGAGCTCGTCGTAGTTCGGCACTCCCAGCTGGTTGGCCGGGAAATCGGCCGCCCTTTTATGCATCTGCTGGCTGATCTGGATCGCCTCGACGTTGCGGTACCCGCCGATGATGGCGTCGACTTTCCCGGACAGGATCGACGGGACCAGGTTGTACCCGACGCTTTGGTGCGGGACCTGCTGAGCGGACAGATGGCAGGTGTGCAGCAACGTGTCGTAGAAGGCGAAGTCGCTCGGGAGCCCGGTGAATCCCACGGAATGCCCCCTGATCTGGCAGGGGCCCGTGACCGGAATCTTCGGCGAGACGATGAGGCCGTTGAGGGGAACGGGCACCACTGCGGCCACGGCTACGACCGGCAGGCCCTCCTGCTGGCCGTAGAACATCTCTGGCTCGTAGGAGACCGCAAGGTCGGCCTTGTTAAGCCCGACAAGCTTGAGCGGGTCGGCCGCGCTTGAGGGGACCCGGAAGTTCACCGTGAGGTTCTGCGTGGAGAAGTAGCCCTTGTTCTGCGCGTAGTAGAAGCCCGCGTGATCAGGGTTGGGCACCCAGTCGAGTTCGACGTTCAGTGAGGCTGCTGGCGCGGCGTGTGCGGAGCTGCTGCCCGACCGCGTCGGCGGCGTGGAGCTATTGCCGCACGCGGATGCGAGGAGAGCGAGCGCCGCAGCCGCGACCAGCAATCGCCAGCCGGGGGTGTTGGGCAGGTTCATGGGGGACTCGTCCTTTCCCTTGGCGCCTGGGGCTCGCTTGCGCCGGGGTCGCTTGCCCGGGGCGGCGCTCGCGCTGCCCGGCTGCGCTCGCCTGGGCCGCGTCACGACGCTCCCCGCTTGGGAGCCCAGGGCACAAAGATCCGTTCGAGGAGCGACACCGCGCCAAACAGCGCGAGCGCGATAACGGTCAAGAGCACAATTGCGGCGAAGATCCTGGCAGTGAGCAGATTCGGGGTCGCCGCCAGCATCACATAGCCAAGCCCCTGGCTCGATCCCGACCACTCCCCGAACACCGCGCCGACCGACGCGAACGTTGCCGCGATCCGCATCCCCGAGAAAATCGAGGGCAAGGCTGCCGGGAATTCGACCCGCCGGAAAATCGCCCAGCGTGAGGCGTTGAGCGTGCGCATCATCGTGATGAGCTCCTCGTCCACGGACCTCAGGCCATCGATCCCGTTGACCACGATGGGGAAGAAGCAGATCAGGGCGACGATGACCAGCTTGGGTCCAATGCCGTAACCCAGGAGGATGACGAGCACCGGCGCGAGAACGATGATCGGAATTGTCTGTGAGCCGATGAGGACCGGGTAAACAGCACGCCGCACGACAACAAGGAGATGCAGGAGCACGGCCAGCCCCACGCCGGCCGCCACCGAGATCACGAACCCGAGGACAATTTCGCGGAACGTAACGAACAGTGCGGGCGCCAGCACCGGCCAGTCCGTCACCATGCCGGCGGCGATCTGCGACGGCGTGGGGAGCAGGTACCCAGGGACGTGCGCGACCGGCAGGATCAGCTGCCAGAGGCCCACCCCGGCGAACATGATCAGGATGGCTGGCCCGTAGCGCCGGGCCAGGGAAGACATCCGGGGAGATCTGGCTGGTGCTGCGGTGGCTGGCCGTTGTTCCCGGGATGTTTCCTGGCTTGCCGCCCGTGCCGTGTCCCTCATAACCCGAGCGCTTCCAGCGCCTGTTCCTTCAACGACACGAACTCGGGGCTGGTCACGATCTGCCGCCTGGATCCTTCGAACCCGCGATTGGCGTCAAGGACCCCGACCACCCGCCCAGGGCGTTCCGACAGCACGACCACGCGGTGGCTCAGCAGCAACGCCTCCTCGACGTCGTGCGTAACCAGCAGCACCGTGCGCGGGATCGCCGCCATGGCTTGAACGAGCCATTCCTGCATCTGGGCCCGGGTGATCGAGTCAAGGGCGCCGAAAGGCTCGTCGAGCAGGAGAATGTCCTTCTCGGCCATCAAGGTCCGCAGGAAGCTGACCCGCTGGCGCATACCGCCCGACAGCTGCGCTGGCCGCGCGTTCTCAAAACATGCCAACCCGAAGCGCTCGAACAGCGGACGCGTGCGGGTGCGCGCCTCCGCCCGCGACGCTCCGCCGTTCTCCACGGCAATCGCGGCGTTGTCAAGAGCAGTCCGCCACGGCAACAGCAGGTCACGCTGCGGCATGAGCGCGCAACAGGCAAGCCGCTGCCGCGCCGGGGCGGCGCCCTCGACGAGGACCAGCCCCGAGTCGGGCTCAAGGAGACCGGCGACGATCTGCAGGAGGGTAGTCTTGCCCCCTCCGCTGGGCCCGACGATTCCCACCCGCGAGTCCCGGGCAATGCGGAGGTTGATGCCCATCAAGGCGTCCACCTCGCCGAATGCCTTCGCCACGTCGCGGAGATCGACAGCGCAGGCGCTTGCCGTGTTCACCACGGCTCTCTCATCTCCCTACGCCGGCATTACCCGATCAGGTTCGGACGGTCGGTGGCGCCGGCCTTGCGGCCAGCCACCCTCTCAGCCCAGTCGGCCCGAGCTCCCGTGTCGTTGCTCTTTGATCGTACGCCCTGGATCAGCCCGCCCCACAGGCGCTGCCCCCGGTGATCAGGCGCCGCGTGGTGTCACTGGGAGCTGGCGGAGGCGCGCAGGTCCTGGAGCATCTCGGCCTGTCCGGACAGCACCCCGGTGAGGATCCGCCGTGCTACCGCCAGCAGGTCGGCCACGTGCGGGCTGGTCAGCGAATAGTAGACGGTGGAGCCTTCCTTGCGGGATGTCACCAGGTTCGCCCGGCGCAGCACTGCCAGCTGCTGCGACAGATGCGCTGCCTCGATGCCGACCTCCGGCAGCATCTCCGCCACCGCGTGCTCGCGGTCGCTGAGCAGCTCCAGCACCCGTATCCGGGCGGGATGGCCCAGTGTCTTGAAGAAGTCCGCCTTCAGCTGGTACAGCGGCGCGATCACCCCGGCAGCCTCCCTAACCCCGACTTCCACGCCGCGTCCCCCAGGGTGCCCGGATCGCCTGGCCGTCACCCCATGTGGCCCAACATGCCCGGCAACGGCCACGGCTCTCATTATCAGGCTCCGCAATATCAGGCTCCGCAATATCAGGCTCCGCAATATCAGGCTCCGCAATTGCTAATCTTAGCAACCAGCCATCCTGTCGCCCAGCAAAGATCACAGTCAAGGGCGCTCGCTGCGCTCGCGTCGCTGACGCGATGGCGCAAGCGCCACCCTGACAATGATCTTCCCCGGCAAGATCCCCGCGCCTATCGAGGGGACGGGGGAAGAGCCGCACCGGACCGTGACTCAAGAGTCAAAACCCAGCCTGGTCGTCACGATCACGGCCCCCGTGCGGTGATGCGCTGTATGGAGCGTTCAAGGCGGCGTGCACCTTTTCGAGCAACGCCTGCCGGGTGAACGGCTTTTGGACGAATGCCGTTCCCTCGGCGCGGGGGTGCTGCGGGCTCAGCATGTCTGGGCTGTAGCCGGACATGAACAAGACGGGCAGCCCGGGTCTCCGGCGGGTGACGCGTTCGGCCAGCGCCTGCGCGGACATGTGAGGCATTACGGAGTCGGTCAGGAGAAGCTGGAGGTTGCAGGAGGCGGCCAGCGACAACGCTTCTTCGAAGGTGCCGGCCTCCAGGGTGGCGTAGCCATGCTGGCGCAAGATCCGCGAGGTGAGTTCCAGCACGGGCGGCTCGTCGTCGACAACCAGGATCGTCTCCCCAGTTCCCCGGACGTCGGGCGCGGCGGCGGCCGACGTTGCCGGGGCGGCCGCGCCGGCGGCCGGGAACAACAGGCGGAAGGTGGTGCCGGTGCCTTCTTCGGAGACGACGCTGATGCTGCCACCGGCGCCGGTGACGACGGCGTACACGATGGCCAGCCCGAGGCCAGTGCCCTGGCCCACCGGCCTGGTCGTGAAGAATGGCTCGAAGATGTGGGCTTTGACCTCCTCACTCATGCCGGTTCCCGTGTCGCTGACGGCAAGCTCGACATAGCGGCCGGGACTGACGCCGGGATCCAGCCGGGCGTGGCGCTCGTCAAGCTCGGCGAGGCTCGTCTCGATGGTCAAGGTGCCGCCCTGGGGCATGGCGTCGCGGGCATTGAAGGCCAGGTTGAGCAGCACCTGCTCGACCTGGCCCCGACCGGCCTCGATAGTGGGCAGGTCCGCCGCCGCGTCGACCCGGAGTTCGATGCCCGCGCCGAGAGCGCCGGACAGCAGGTCGTGGGTGTCGGCCACGACGGCGTTGAGCCCGAGCGCCTCTGGCTGGGCCGTTTCGCGTCGGCCGACGATGAGCAGTTGCCTGGTGATCCGGGCGGCGCGCTGCGCCGCGGCTTGGATCTGTTCGACGTCGGCCCGGACCTCCACCGCGAGCGGCCCATCCCTGTCGTGTCCGTACCTCAGACCCCGCGGGTACCGGGCGAGAATGGTCGGTGACATCACCTATATCGCAACGTGGCAGGGATGGCTTTTCCTCGCCATTCTGTGGAATCTGGCTTGTCACGGTTATCCGCCTTTGCCGTGTGCTGGGATAGATGATCACCAATGAGTGGCCTGCTGGGTCAATCTTCAAGCATCAACGAGGAGGAGCTAGGCAGATGGAAACCACCCATATGTCCGCTCTCCCGAGTAGCCGGACAAGATCAATAACTCGGCCATTGTGATCAATGCATCTCCGCCCCGCCGGGTGATTCCACGTAACTGACACGGTGATCGACTGCGCCAGCAGGAAAGTGGTTGGCTGGGCGATGGACGATAATTACAAGACTCCGCTGATCTCCGCGGCTATCGAGATGGCCGCCCGTAATCTCAGCCTCCCGGATGCTCATGCCTGTGGTCCCGGAGAGGCGAACTCCGCCGACAGCCACAGAATGTTCGATCTGTACCGTCGTGGCATGGCGGCACTCGATTCCGGGCTAGAGATAACGGCGGCTCAGTGCGCCCGCTGGCATCCACCACGGTGTCGCGGCCTGGCAGTCCTCCGTATCGACATGGTGATCGGGCCGATCCAAAGCGCATAACTATGCACGACCGCCTGGTACGGAGATTGCCCGCTTCTGCCGCATACCGCGCGCCCGGTCGTGCCGATGACAGGACGTTCCTCGGGAGCCGCCAGATCCCCTCGCAGACGGTCGTGCCCGGGCCAGCCGTCCAAATCACTCATCGAGGAGGGGCCGGCAGTCGCCCTCTTGACCTCGACAGCAAGCCACATCAGACTTCTTTCATGCCGGTTGAGGGCCTCGAAGGAGAGGCCCGCATGTCGCGCAAGACCAACTTGGACCGGAGCCATTGCGGCACATGGACAAGATCCGGGTCACTCATCCCGATCGTAAGGACGTCTCTGGCCTGGAGACCTTCCATGAGCCTTGCTAAGAGCTACAACGGATCGACATTTGGCCGCTGGCTCGTCAGCCCACCGGGCAGGGGCTTCCGCCTGATCGCAGGCAGCGGCTTTGCACTCGCGGGTGTCCTCGACCGGGGCACGCCGGCTGGGACGGCAGCCCTGATCTGGAGCGTATTCCCACTGTCGGCCGGTGGACTCGATCTCTGCTGGATCAGCGCAGCCCTGGGTGGGCCGCTCCGAGGCGCCGCCTGTCGCGCGGATGGAGCCTCACCCCCGGGGTGAGCCCGTCGCGTTCGATCCCGCCATCAGCGCCTCCCGCCGGGAGCCAACGTCCGCTTCTGCCGCGGGCCGCGAGGTGTCCCGGCATGGGGACCGTCTTCGCCGGCGACCATGACGGCGGCTGACAGGAAGTAGCCGAAGAACATCTCGCCTTTGGGGCCGGGGAGGCCGGAGTTGCGGTGCCCCCAGGCTGCTTCGGGATCGGCGCATTCGGTGCTGCCGTGCCGCGGCGGCCGGGACCAGGTCTCGACGTCGGTCCAGCCGGCGGCCAGCGCGGTGCTGCTGTTCTTGTGCACGGCGGGGATGCTGGCCTCCAGCAGCTGGTCGCAGGCCGCCTGCAGGTCGCCGGAGGGCGCGCCGCCGGGCTGGTCCTTGCCGGGCGCTTTCGCGATCAGCCGGCAGGTGTGCTCAGTCTGCCGGTAGGTGAGCTGGTGCGGCCGGCCGTGCCGGTCCTCGGTGACGCCGGGCCGCACCTGGCCGGCTCCGGGCAGGGACGTCAGCGCGGCGCGGACCTCGGTGAGATAGGCAGGGCGGCGGTCATCGACAGCAAGCATCATCCCGGTCAGCAGGGTCCGCGTGCGCAGCTGCCGGTGCCGCACGCCGGCCGGCAGCAGCGCCTCGATCGCCGGCGCGGCGCCGGAGGCATCGATGATGGCTTCGATGGCAGCGAGCCCGGACCTGCTGCCCACGGCCGTGTCACCGGGCCGCGCCGCCGGGCAGGGCGACCGCGTCGGATTCCCCGCCGGGATCCAGCGTGGCGACGATGTCGCCCAGCCGCTGGCAGCAGGTGATCCCGGCGGCGTGCAGGAACACGGGCAGGCCGATCAGCTGAGCGCAGTCGGCCAGCCAGGTGGCACGCAGCCGGGAGCCCTCCAGCGGCGGCAGCCCGGACCCGCCGGTCAGCGACCGGGTCAGCGGGTTGCTGACGTTGTGCCGTGCCGGGCCGGTGCCGCCGGTGAGCAGGTGCTCGCCGGCGAACGCGGCGGCGGCCAGCAGCGGGGCGTGATAGTGGGCCAGCACCGGCACGGCGCGGGGCCGGCGGCCGTGCACCTGCACGATGACGCCGCCGGGCTGCTGGCAGATGTCGGTGCCGCGCACGGCGCGCAGGTCAGAGCGGATCAGCCCGGCGCCAGCGCCCAGGCATACCATCGCGGCCCCGCGCATCCGCCGGGCGAGGGTGTGCGCATCGGCGAGCGCGAGGAACCCGGCGATCTCGGCAGCCGTGTACGGCGCCTTGGCGCGCTCGCGGGGCAGCGGCGCGTCCGCCGGGTCCAGGTGCGGCACCACGCGCCGGGCGATGAACCGCAGGTTGGTGCGCAGCGTCCGGCGGGCCGGCCCCGACAGCCCCGGAGCGTGCGCGGTGAACCGCCCGGTCACCGACGGGTGCAAAAGCACCGCCGGGGCAGGCTCCAGGCCCAGCGGGATCGCCCAGCCGGCCAGCTTCCCCGCGGCCCACAGCAGATTCTTGGCCCGGTCCCGGCCGGCCGGCGCCGCCTGCGACACGACCTGCCGGGCGAACGCTGCGCCCTGCGGCGGCGCCGACGACGGCTGCCAGGCGGCGATGTAGCCGGCCACTCCGTCCTCATCACCCGCATTCTTACAGTAATCCATACTGCAAGAAGGAGCTGGGATCACGGACCCGCGTGCGACCATGGGCAGCGTGTCGCCCACCACAGGCCAGCAGGCCCGCGCCGCCGGAATCGCGGCCGAGCTCGCCAGCCTCGGCCTCGCCCTGCCCGGCACCCTCATCGAGCGGCACGTCCGCTGCGGCAAGCCCGGCTGCCACGCCGGCCCGCCCGTCTTGCACGGCCCCTACTGGCAGTGGACCCGCAAGCTGGCCGGCAAGACCATCACCCGGTTCGTCCCCGACGACCAGCTCGGCGACTACCGGCAATGGCCCGGCAACCACCGCCGGCTCCGCGCCCTGGCCGCCGAGCTCGAAGCCCTCACCCTGGCCATCGCTGACGCCGGCCAGCCAGGCAAGCGCCGGACCCCGGCCCGCGCAGGCAAGAACAGGCAAACCACCGCATAACACTGTGGCTGCGCCACGCTTAACCTGTGGGCAAGCCCCCTCACGGCATGCGTTCCTGCAGGTCACGGCCAAATGTGAGGACCTGACCAAAAACCGCAGGTCAGAGCCGCCTTCTGGTCTAGCGTGAAGATCATTTGTTGGTGATTGGTTGGCTGGAACAGGCACCAGCCGACAGCAACGCCCACGAGCCGACGAACTTCTACGGCACGGTGAACCGGGTTTTCTGGCTGGCGTATGAACACCGGCGAGTCGGCCGGGCGTTCGTGCGCGGGCACATCTCGCCGGTGTGGGTCGCGGAGACGATCATCGTGTCGGGGCCAATCCGCCGGACCGTCTGGCCGGCCGCTTGCGGCGCTGGCAGCCGCGCTGCCCGCCATCGCCGACTGCCACCGGCCAGCCAAGGCAGGCACGTTTGCCAGTGCGAAGCCGATGCGCGCCTGCCGCCGATGCGCCGCCAGCAAAGCCATCACCGCAATGGTGATCGTCCGGGCCAGGCCGCACGACTACCTGTGCGCCAGATACCAGCTTTGCATCACGGCATCCGTGACATCGACCTGGCCAGCCTGCCCATCATCGCCGCCAGCCAGCGCAGCCACAACCGGCGAGTCAAGGACCACAACCCTGCCGACATCGCGCGAGCTCGCCGGCAGGCACGCGACATCATCCAAGCGTGGCTTACCTGGCACTGGCACCCGCCGCTAACCCGCAGATGGCAAGAGCGGCTGCGCCTCCTGGGCGCCAGCCAGGCCAGTCCCAGCGGTGAACTCATCGACGTCGTCACCCATCCGGAGATGCTCGCCGTCGCCAGGCTCGCGCTCACCGGCGGAAGCCGGCATGGTCTTCCGCTGCGGGCCAGCACGCTGCTCCGGTTTCCCTACCCCGCCCAGCCCCGCGACCCGCTCTTCGGCCATCTATCACCTTGATCAGCGAGCCAGGCCCCGGGCCCGGCAGCAACATGCTCATATCCCAACAAGCAGCAGGTCAACTGAGACAGCCGAAGATCATCTTTTCAGTGAAGATGACATCCGCCCAGCTCGAACGAAGATCATCGGACAGGATCACCGAGAACGGACAGCAGCAGCGAGCTGGTCGTCTCACCCAAACTGAAGCGCCCCCGCGCAGTAGCCTGCAGCTTGTCACCCAGGCTGACCCCTGCCAGCCTGGGCAAGCAGGCCGCAGATCGTCTCAGCCAATCTGAAGCATCGGACCGCGCGAAATCGTCGCCCTATGCCACCTTGCATGAGACAACCAGGCGCGCGGCGTCTCACGCGAACGGCAGCACTGCTGGTCAGAGGTCATGATCATACTTCACCTCGAATGAGAACTGACAGCGGACTTCCCCCAGCCGGGCCCTGGCCGTCGGCCGCCAGCAGGCCCGCAGCACCCCCCGCCGGGCGTGGACCCGCCAAAGGGGGAGGCTAGCCCGGGCCCTTTGTCAGGGGCTGCGGTAGCGGCCGGTCGCAGGCCGCCGAGCCGCCGGGGCTCCACGGTGGCGCAGATCGGCGGGTACTCGTGCTGGGCCCCTACCGGCGCTGATCACCGAGCGCGATCCAAGCCCGGCTACTCACATAGCGCCACGGGATCGGCTCGCTCATCGGCCAGACGATCGGCGGGCCACCCACTCGTGGTCGAGGATGGACATCAGCACCTCGTCGTACCAGCGCCCGTCGTGCAGCACCGACTCACGATAGCGGCCCTCCTCGACGAACCCCGCCTTCTCGTAGGCGCGGATCCCGGCGGGGTTGAACGGAGCCACGCCGAGCTGAATGCGGTGCAGGCCCATCTCCCGGAACCCATAGCCGACGATGACGCGCATCGCGTCCGTGCCGTAACCACGACCGATGTACTCACGGCCGAGGGCGATCGCGACCGTCGCACACCGGTCCTTGGGGCGCGCGCCCGACAACAAAATGTTGCCGACCAGCACCGGCGGATCGTCGAGCGTCTCGATGGCGAAGCCGAGGTCGTCCTTCCCGTTCGCGCTCCACTTCGCGATGAGCTCCTTCGCCGCGGCCTCCGACGGCGGGGCCACCCAGCTCGACACCGTGGCCATGCGTCCGGGATCCATCTCCCACTTCGCGAGCGTGGGCAGGTCGTCGTCACGCACGCCGCGCAGTCGCACCCGCTCGCCGACGAGGATCGAGTCGCCGTAGCCGAATGCGCCGGAAACATCGGTAAGTTCGGTCATGTGGCTGATACTGCCGCATGCCAGACCCGCGACGTGAGCCGGTCCCGGCCGCGTGAGGGCGCCACTGCACGCTGCTGGCTCTGGCGTCCGCGCATGTCACAGCGTCTCGCCAGAATTCTGTTAAAGCTGCCGACCAAGCCCCCCTCACCCAGGCTGCATGATTATGAGCTGCGCGCCTTTCCGTCAACTATGCCGCCGACCGGGTGCTGACCATGCATCAGTTGGCGACCAGTTCATAGACGCTACCGTCAGGACCCCGGAAATGCTGCCAGGTCGGTCCCGGCTCACCGAGCAATGTGATGCCGGCCCTCCGCAGCTCTTCGACGGCTGTCGGCAGGTCACGGACGGCGAACCCAGCAACGGGCACGCTGTCGAAGTGCTCGCTGCCCCGGTAGTGCGGACCGAAGATCTCGACATGCTGGCCATCGGGCAGCTCGTAGACCCGCAGGCCCGGTTCGGCGTGCACGGGCCGCAATCCCAGCACGTGCTCGTAGAAGTGCGCCAGCTGCTCGTCATGGTCAGTGCGGGTGCCGCACCAGCCCAGGCCCGTAACGTCCATGCCTGCCAGTATCGCGGCCAGCCGACGGCGGGGGTTGCCCCCGGCCGCCCCAATCTGGGATCGGCCATGCCCGCCGTGCGAAACCCGTGCCGCAGCCATCAAGACGAACCATTTGCCGCAGTGTGCTCGGGGCCGGTCCCCGATTCTGGGGCGTGCCTGGCGGCCCGCAATGTCTGGGATGGTTGTTTGTCCGGGCCGGGGCGCCCGGGAAGCGGCCCAGATGAGCAGGTGCCACGCCTTTGGGCACGACCATGCACCACGCCTCGGTGACGAACTCGCGCATCTCAGCCGGGCCGAGCAAGGCCATGCGCACATCGATCCAGTTGTAGCGCTGATCGCTGGGACGATGCAGGAAGAACCTGGCCGGCTCGGCAGCGATCAGCACGGCCCGTTCTTCCTGAGGGAAGCCGAAGCCAATGATCGTCTCATCCGGGGAGATTGCGACATAGACGATCCTCCCGACCCGGAACTTGACCTGGTCGCGTATCAAGTGCTCTTCGGTCCGGGACAGGCGGAATCGGGGGTTATGCGGAACCGCCGGGCGGAGCGGGTAACTCTTTCCGGCTCCGGTTGATGTTCCGGGTTTGCCCTCAGCCTGGACCAAGGTAGCGGAGCTAGGCGCCGGGGAGCGGGGTGTAGCCGAGGTAGTGGTGCTCGCGGATGAGCTGGTTATAGGGCGTGGCCCTCCCGGTAGATGCGCGCCGCTTCGGTGCCGCTGTGGCGGTAGGGACAGCCGTGGCCGGCAAAGACATTCCCAGCGACGGCTACGACGACCACCAGTCGCTTCGGCTCGATTCGGCGCTGGCATCGTCGAGGTACTCCAGACCGCCTCCCAACCCCAACCTGAGAACCTGCCAGCCCGCAGATCACCGCCCACGGGAAATCGCTGAAGATCGGGCCCGGCAACGCCGCCAGATCGGTTATGCGCTAGTGTAGTGTCTCGCAATTGACTTCGCGGTTGTGGTACCGTGGCTTATGAATCATCCAGCTGCCGCGCTGGCGCTCACCGAAGGCCAGCGACGCGCCCTCGAGATCATCGCACCCGGATCGCGATACAGGCCGGGGTGTCGGCGGTCACGGTGCGGACCTGGCGGGAGCGGTTCGCCACGGCCGCAAGGTGTCGATCCCGGCGGAGAAGGTCGAGGCGATCGTGCACGCGACGTTGCACGAAAAGCCGCCGGGTGAGACGCACTGGAGCTGCCGGAGCATGGCCAAGGCGCAGGGGGTGAGCAAGGCGACTGTGCAGCGGATCTGGAAGGCCCGCGGCCTGCAGCCACACCGGGTGAAGACGTTCAAGCTGCCGGACGGCAAGCGGTTCGAGGACAAGCTGGCCGGCGTGGCCGGCCTGTACCTGAACCCGCCCGAGCAGGCAGTCGTGCTGTGCATGGACGAGAAGAGCCAGATCCAGGCGCTGGACCGCACCCAGCCGACCCTGCCGATGAAGAAGGGCCGGGCTGGCACCATGACCCACGACTACAAGCGCAACGGCACCACCACCCTGTTTGCCGCGCTTAACGTGCTCACCGGCACGGTGATCGGCCAGTGCCTGCCCCGCCACCGGCACGGCGAGTTCCTGAAGTTCCTGCGCGCCATCGACCGGCAGGTTCCCAAGGGCCTGGAGATCCACATGATCCTGGACAACTACGGCACCCACAAGCACGCCAACGTCCAGGCGTGGCTGGCAAAGCACCCGCGGTTCCACCTGCACTTCACGCCGACGTCGAGTTCCTGGCTGAACCTCGTCGAGCGCTGGTTCCGTAACCTGCTCACCGACAAGGCGATCCGCCGCGGGGTGTTCAAGTCCGTGCCCGATCTCATAGCCGCCATCGAGGAATACCTCTCAGCCAGCAACGACGACCCCAAGCCATTCGTGTGGACCGCCACCGCCGAGGACATCCTGGCGAAGGTCCGGCGCGGGCGAGTCACCCTCAAGGAACTAGCAAGCTAATAGAGAGACGCTACACTAGCGGTGGCCACCAGCTGCCGGGTGGTCACCGGCGCTGGCGCCTGCCAGGCCGGCACGCTCGCGCCGCGCCGCCACCCGGACAGAGCGGGTACATGTGACACTGGGCGGCCCCAAAGGATTTTCGCGGCAATCTTAGATTGGGCAAGCTATTCGGCCCAGACGTCGATTGGTCCTAGCCTCCCGTCGAGGAGCGGTTAGCCGAGTTCCACCCAGTTGCCACGGCCCACCGAGCCCACCCTGCGCAGCATCGAGAACATGCCCGCGGATGACGTAGCCGTGTCTTCACCGCGATCAGCAGCCTGCCAGGCAGACTGGCGGCGTCCGGATCTACTGCGCAGCCGGCACCACGCCCATGTTTGCATGCACCACGCCCATGTTTGCATGTATTATTGCATGCATGGTTGCCCTTCAGATTCGTGACGTACCCGAAGAACTGCGCGACCGGCTCAGTGAGCTGGCCAGCCAGCGCGGGCAGTCCCTCCAGGCGTACCTATTCGACGTCGTCAGTGACGAGGCGCGCCGCCAGGACAACCTGGCGGTTCTCGACCGCTTCGGGCAAGGCGCGTACGGCACCCGGCTCAGCCCGGCTGACATAGATGGCGCCCTGCGCACAGCTCGGGCGGAACGCGACGCGGCACTCGGGATCCGTGAGGCCGAAGGGTGATAGTCCTCGATGCGTCGGCGACTGCCTTCGCGCTCCTGGACGAAGAAGAAACCGGAGATCGGTGCCGCGCGGCCCTGCGGGCCGACTCCCAGTGGCTGGTCCCCGAGCACTGGCTGATAGAAGTCCTGTCGGTGATCCGGGGAACCCTCCTCGGGGGGAAAATCAAGCCAGACCACGCAGCAAAGGCCGCCGCGGCGGTGGCCGAGATGGACCCCGTCGCAGTGCGCACGCGGCTGCTTGCCGTCCGCATCTGGGAACTCCGCAACAACCTGACAACCTACGACGCGGCCTATGTCGCGGCTGCCGAGCGATACCGCTGCGCGCTGGTGACCACCGATACGCGACTGGCACGCGCAGCAGGTATCCAATGCACCGTCAACTTGATCCCATGAGCGCCAAGGCAGAACCTCCCCCAAGGCTCCCTGGCACGTTTGAACCGGGACTGTAAGAAGTTGACAGTCCCTTTGAGCCCAGGAACACTTCGGTCGCATCGACGGGGTCAGGGGGTCGTTCAAATCCCTTCCGTCCACTAGTGTCCTGGGATCTTTGATCCGCTGCAAAAGTCGCCCGAGCGACTCGAGGATTTCTTCCGCAGATCTCGTCCAGATGAATGGTTTGGGGTTCGTTCCATACGTCTACCCAGGCGAAACCCAGGCGAGGATATGCTTTTCGAGCTGCCTGACAGATTTGTGCACTCCGCGGCGCAGGAGTTTCTCGGTCAAAAGCCCGAACCAGCGCTCTACCTGGTTCAGCCAGGATGAGCTGGTCGGCGTGAAATGAACATGGAACCGCGGCCGCTTGTCCAGCCATTGCTGGACAAGCGGCGTCTTGTGCGTCGCGTAGTTGTCCGCGACGATGTGAATTTGCAGGACATGCGGCTCGCCGCCGCGCCGCCGGGCTCGTCCGGTTCCGTTAGCTGCGGTACCTGCTTGTCGACCTCCTCCAGGAACTTGATCCATTCCTTGGTACGGTGGCTTTTGTAGGTTTTCGCGATCACCAGGCCGGTCGCGATGTCGAACGCCGCGAACAGGTCAACGGTGCGACGTTGCGCGTCAACCGCGCAGTCAGCCGGTCATGGCTGCGGCTGCCGATGCGTGCTGGCTGTGCGCGTGTAGGGCTGTCCGGTGTTGAACAGTGCCGTCTCGGCTCATAACCCAGGGGTCGCGGGTTCAAATCCCGCCCCGCTACCAGCTCAGAGGCCCGGAGGGTGATCCTCCGGGTCTCTTTCCGTGCGTCCCGTAAACGGATTTGTAAACGGGATCTTGGTCAGGCGGAGCTGGATGGTGTGCGGTCGGCGGCGGCGAGGATGACCTGGTTATCTTCTGCGGCTCGGGCGCCACCGCCGCGGTGAACAAGCTGATCGGCATCCTGGAGCTGCGCATCCCCGCCGGGCTCGATGAGCGGTACCAGCTGGCCGCGCGGATCCCGGCCGGGCAGCGGCCGGTGGCTTTGGTCGGCCCGTACGAGCACCACTCCACCGAGCTGCCGTGGCGGGAGTCGATCGCCGATGTGGTGGTGATCGGCGAGGACGCAGACGGCCACATCGACCTGCGGACCTGCGGCGGCAGCTCGACCGGTTCGCCGGCCGCCCGCTGCGGATCGGCAGCTTTTCCGCCGCCTCCAACGTCACCGGTATCCTCACCGACACCAGCGCGGTCGCCAGCTTGCTGCACGCGCACGGCGCGCTGTCGTTCTGGGACTATGCAGCGGCCGGGCCGTATGTGCCGATCCGGGTCGCCCGGTCCGCGCCAGGCGCGGCCGACCACAAGGACGCGATCTTCTTGTCGCCGCACAAGTTCCCCGGCGGCCCGCAGACACCCGGCGTCCTGGTCGTCCGCCGCGACCTGGTCCGCAACACCGTGCCCACCACGCCGGGCGGCGGAACCGTCGCGTTCGTCGACCCGATCGGCCACCGCTACCTCGACGACCCCGTCGCGCGCGAGGAGGGCGGCACGCCGGCGATCGTCGAGTCGATCCCCGCCGGGCTCAATCTTAGGCCTCAAGCAGACCGCCGGCACCGGCCCGCGAAGGTAACAAGTGGAAATGCCGCGTCCGCCTGCGGGCGCGCTTCAGCCGCCTATCGGCCGCTGGCTCCCTTCGGCAGGGCTTCGGCCGCGGCCTCAGCCGTGAGGGCTGGCTGCCGGCGCTGGTGTGCACGAACCACGCGGCGCCGGCCAGCTTCGGTGTGGTGATGTCGAAGTGGATCCGGCCGCCGATGATCTCCGCGGGTACCGCCCAGATCGCGACGTCTGCGACGAGCCCGGGATCACCGCCCTGGGCGCGCCACGGGCCGGTAAGCCGGGCGGGCCCGGCTCAGCCGCGGGCGCCGCGTGCACGGGCACCGCAAATGAGCAGGTCCGTGAATGCCGCTGCGGGCACGATGGCACTGTTGATCGTGCTCACGAACCGTGAATTGCAGCGGTGGCCGGCCATCTCGAAGCCAGCGCGAGCGCGAGCGCAGGGACACTGGTGGGTCCGCCGCATAGAAAGCCGGTGACAACTCGACAGCGGTTGCTGCCGGCAGCCGCTCGCGATAGCGCCGTTGCCGGTCGAGCCGAAGTCTCGGCGGTGGCCCACACTGGGTCCATGACCAGAACTCCTACCATCAGCACCACCGGTGTGGTGATCGCTGGCCGGCGGGTGGCGATGCTGGACCGGGCCCGGATCTACGTTTGCGGGATCACCCCGTATGATGTGACCCACCTGGGCCACGCCGCGACGTTCGTCTGGGCAGACACGCTGGGCCGGGTGCTGCGCTTTGTCGGTGTCGAGCCCGATGTGTGCCGCAATGTGACCGACGTGGACGATGTCCTGGACGCGGCGGCTCATCAGGTGCGGGCAGACTACGACACGATCGCGGCCATCCAGCATCTGTATTTCGACCGTGACATGGCCGCCCTGTCGGTGCGGTCACCACAGCACGAGCCGTACGCGCACCGGTATGTCGGGCAGGTGATCCGGCTGGCGTCCGGGCTGCTGGAGGCGGGCGCTGCCTACGCCAGCGGCGGCAGCGTCTACTTCCGCGGCCGGGGCGTGGCCGGCCGCGCGGGCCTGGACCAGGCCGGGGCGGCGGCGCTGTCCGCTGAGTACGGGGCCGGCCGGGGGATCCGGCCAAGGCCGATCCGCTCGATGTTGCGGTGTGGCAGGCGGGCGAGCCCGGTCATCCGTCGTGGGATTCCCCGTGGGGCGAGGGCCGGCCTGGCTGGCACGCCGGATGTGCCGCGATGGCCTTGTCCGTCTTCGGCGCCAGCATGGACATTCACGTCGGGGGGGCGGATCTGCGGTTCCCCCATCACGCCTACCATGCGGCGATGAC
This sequence comes from uncultured Actinomycetota bacterium, assembly GCA_963826515.1. Lineage (GTDB taxonomy): Bacteria > Actinomycetota > Actinomycetes > Streptosporangiales > Streptosporangiaceae > DATFVJ01. Next base: position 839,162 of record CAWGXI010000010.1, on the reverse strand, counting down.
TGAGGCCTTCACTGGCGTGCGGCCCTATGCCCGGGCGTGCCTGCACGTCGGGACGGTCACCGTCGATGGGGTCAAGATGGCCAAGTCCGCCGGCAACCTGGTGCTGGTGCGGGACCTGCTGGCCTCCTATCCCGCGCCAGCGGTCCGGCTGATGATCTTGGATCGCCGCTGGGCCGGCCGCTGGGACTACGCCCCGGCGCTGCTCAGCGCCGCGACCGAGCGGCTGGAGGACCTGCATAGCGCGGGCGGGCGCAGCGCCGCGGCCTCCCCGGGCGCCCTGCCCGAGATACGCCGCCTGCTCGGCGCCGACCTCGACGTGCCCGCAGCCCTCAGTGTCGCCATCGAAGCCGGGGGAGCGCCGGCCCGTGCCCTCGCCGCCACCCTCGGGCTCACCTGAGCCCTTTCCTGCTGTCCCTGCGAGACCCTGACGGGACGCGGGCCCACACTGTGGCGGCCGGGTACGGCAGGCCTGCGTCACAACGCACCGCCGTTCGGGGGCATTGTTACTGAACCGCTACGCGGGCGTGGCACCGGGCTGAACGCGCGTTCCACCGTGTGCCCGCGGCCTCAGGCTGCCTGCGGGCTCGACGTCAACAAGCACGCCCGCTTCACGGGGGTGCGCAATTAAGCGTGACCAGTGAAGCACCGGTCCCAGGCCAGGCGGTCGCCGCGGCGCTTGATGAGGCCGGCGACTACAGCATGGTCGCGGCCTGACCGCAGCGCGACGAGCGCGCGGTAGCCAGCCGCCCGGGGCCGTGCGGCGGGCCGGTGGCGGCAGCACGGGGAGTGAGGAATGAGCCGATGAGCACGGTTACTGATGACCGGCCGGCCGGAGCGCCGGGTGACGGTGCGCGCTGCGTGGACCTTGCGATCGGCGGGATGACATGTGCGTCGTGTGCGGCGCGGGTGGAGAGGAAGCTCACTGGTGAGGCATTTCAGTGCGAGAACACGGCGCCACCCGACGAGGGTGTTCGTGGTGGGCGGCTCCGCGGGCGCTCACCTCGCCGCGATGGCGGCCCTCGCGCCGTGCCACCCGGCGTTCCAGCCCCGTTTCGAGGACGCCGATACCGCGGCCACCGCCGCCATCTGCTTGTGGGCCGCATGCGCCTGCCGCGCCTCCCACGTCATGCCGGTGCGCTTCGTGATAGCAAGCACCGCTGCTGGCGGCGTGGAGCCGGCCGCCTTGCCCAGCGCCGGACACACGACAATTCCGCGGGAGGCCAGCCGTTCCAGCAACCGGTCAGGCACCTGGATGCCCGACGAGGTCAGGCAGGTGCAATGCTCGATGCCGTCAACCTCGGCGTTCACCGCCTGCTCGACCGCGGGTAGACCGTGCGCGTGAGCGGTCACCGGTAACCCGACCGCATGCGCCTCCCCCACGACAATGCGTAACTCTGCTAGCTGGAACTGGCGGAGCAGCGGGTCTGAGCCCGGAGTCATAACCCCGCCGCTGGCCATTACCTTGACCAGGTCGGCACCGCGCCCGACGCGGTCGCGCACCGTAGCCTGAAGCTGCTCCGGCCCGGTCGCCTCCCCGCCCATGTTCGCGCCGTGCCCGTTGTGGCTGGTGATGGGCGGGCCCGATGCCACGATCGTCGGCGCCGCTGCCTCCGGGCCGGTCAACGTAATGGCGCGCCTCCTCCAGTCCAGCACCGCCGCCCGACGGTCACCCAGGTCGCGAGCCGACGTCACACCGGCGGCGAGCTGACCTGCTAACGAACTGCAGATCACCCCGGTCAACCCGTCGTCGTCGTACTCGGGGAGCCGATCGAGGGCACCCGGCCGGCCGTCACCGCAAAGATGGACGTGGGCGCCAACCAACCCGGGAAGCACCGTGGCATTCCGGAAGTCGGCGGCGCGCACGTCTGCGTGCACGGCCGTGGTATCCCGCCCCACCGCGACGATGCGTCCCTCATCGAGCAAGACGACCACGACTCCTTGGACGAGGCGCTCACCGTCAAACGCGCGCTCCGCTCGAATCGCCAGCATGCCTGGCCTCCACTTCAACCGGGCCGCGACCCCGCCCCGAGGCCGCCCACGACCGACAGTGACCAAGATTGCACGCTACGCCCGCATGGCCCTTTATCACGAACAGGGCGAGCAGGGCCTCTTTGCTGCTGTCATGCCGCCGGTTTGTGCACGGATTTGTGCACAGCAGCCCGTAATCTTCATAGTCAGTGCCGATATCGGCGCGCTCCTAGTCGAGTTGCTCTGAGACCCGAATCCACGAGTAGGGCTCTACTCGTGGATCCGGGTCTGAGAGCCGCCCGAGGACGGCGAGGGTGTAGGGATCGAGTGCCATCACGTGCTGAGCCGCCCTGGTGGATCGCCGGTGGCTATGCCATCGGGTTAGCGGCCGGCCGATCGGCGCGCGGTCAGGAGCCTGGCCGGGGTGTCGCTGGCCCGGGAGCACCGGCGGCTAGACGACGTAGGCGGGGACCCTCCTGGGCGTGGCAGGTCTCGCCGTTCCAGCTGGGCGTTCGCGGCGTGGGCGGCGGCGGCGTCCCAGTTCCGGCGGCCGCAGCCGCGCGACCTCCGGGGCCCACCCCCGGTAGGTAGCCGTGGGCCATACCCGCGGGGGCCGGGGCGGCCGCCAGTTGGCGGATCTGGGGTCACAGGCCGCGTTCTCCGAACCACCCGGCGAGCTTTCCGGCGCGGCTCACGGCGCGTAGCCGCCGCTCGGCCTGTTCCCGCGTTCCCGCGGCGGTGACGATGAGCAGGCGGTCTCCGGTGCGCAGTGTGGTGGTGGGGGCTGGGACGAATCCCTTCCCCCCGCGGACGATCAGGGCCACATTCGCCTGTTCGGGCAGCCGGAGTTCGAAGATCTCCACGCCGTGCAGCCGTGAATGGGGCGGGATCTGGGCCTGGAGCAGGTCGGCGTGGAGCGTTTCGAGCGGGGCCGCCTCGACCTCCAGGTCGATGGGCTCTGCAGGTGTGATCACTCGCAGCCGCCGCGCCGCCCTGCCAAGCGTGGGGCCCTGCACCGCGACGTTGATCCCGACGATGATGAACACCAGGTCGAACAGCCGGGCGGCGCCCGGCACGCGGGCGTTCAAGGGTATCGTGGCCAGCACGATCGGCACCGCCCCACGCAGTCCGGCCCACGACAGGAATGCCTGGTGACGCCAGGGCACCCGCAGCGGCAGCGTCGAGACGATCACCGCCGCGGGCCGGGCGATGAGCACAAGCACGGACCCAGCGGCGACCGCCGGCAGGATCTGCCCGGGCAGCCTGGCTGGGGATGCGAGGAGCCCGAGCATGACGAACAGCCCGATCTGGGCGAGCCAGGCGATTCCCTCGGCAAATCCGCGGGTGGCCGGACCGTGCGGGAGCCGCGCATTACCCAAGATAAGGGCGCACAGGTAGACGGCCAGGAACCCGCTCGCGTGTGCCATGGATGACGCCCCGTAGCTCGCGACGATCAGCGCGAGCACCGCGATCGGGTACAGGCCGGAGGCGGGCAGTGCCACCCGCCGCAGCGCGAATGCGCCGAGCAGCCCGGCCACCAGCCCGATCGCAGCACCGGCGGCCAGCTGGTAGGCCACCACGCCGGCGATCAGCGCGGGCGAGGGCGCATGCGAGCCCAGTTCGCTGAGCAGGGTCACCGCGAGCACAGCGGGCGGGTCGTTGAGCCCCGACTCGCCCTCCAGCACCCCGGGCAGCCAGGGTGGCAGCGGCAGCTTGCGCAGCACAGAGAACACCGCCGCCGCGTCGGTCGGCGCGAGCACCGCACCGAGTAGCAAGGCATCCCGCCAGGTCAGGTGCAGCAGCCAGCGGGTGGCCACGGCGACGACAACAATGCTCACGGCCACACCCGCGGTCGCGAGCATGACCGCGGCAGGTGCCGCGGCCCGCGCGTGCGCCCAATTGGTGGTCAGGCCACCCTCGGCAAGGATCAGCACCAGGGCGCTAAGCCCCAGAGCCTGCGCCAGCCCGGCATTGTCGAACCGCAGACCAAGTCCGTCTTCGCCGAGCGCGAGGCCGAGGCCAAGGAAGACAAGCAGCACTGGCAGCCCGATCCCGTGGGCGATCCGGGCCGCCACGATCGCCGCGATGACCACGGCCGCGCCGACAAACAGGATGAGACCCAGGTCACCTGCCCTCACGGCTGTCTCCGCATCGCCTGCCCCCAGGTCCGGCATTTCTGGTCAACAGTCTGCCGGATCAGCGATCAACAGGCGGGTGAGCAGTAGTTAGCGGGGCCCAGGCCGTCAGCGATCCGTTCTGCCGGTGGACGCGGTCGCTAACAGTCCAAAAGAATGCGGCATAATCCCGGCGACGCTCCGGACCCGCTGGTTCCGATGCTCATGGCGGGCTGCCGCAGCGCAGCGGTGGCGAACGTGATAATCCTTGGCTCGGTCAGCCAGGCCGCGCTGCACCATTCGCCCTGCCCGGCTGTCGTCGTCGAACCGCCTGCTCGCGACCGCTGACTGCCACATCGCACCTTCTGAACGGCTGACGCTCGCGGCCCCCGCACGTCAGGCGAGCCGATCCCTGCGGCCAGCCATCCATGGAGAACCTGCCGATGCAGGACGCGAGCGTGCGAACGCTGGGTCTGGTGATACAAGAGCTGGGATCGTTGCCGCCGATGTCGATGATGATCAGCGAGACTCGGCCCTGGTGGGCGCCGCCGGCGAGCTGCCGCCTTGCCAGCTTCCTGTCATTTGCCGCCCACGCGGCCGCGGCCGCAGCGGGCACCGCGCCGAGCGTGCCGAGCTGCATGATTATCCAGGCTGGGGCGTGCAGCGATCGGGTAGCCCGTTGACAGCACGGAACAAGCGTGCATTCTGCGGCCGCGCCGAAGAAGTCATTCACGGCTTGCCTCCGATGGCCGGCTGGGTGCTTACGGTTCGCTCGTGATCGGCCGGGACCGTCTCGATGTCGTCGCCGAGCGACAGGTAGCTTTCGTCTTCTTGCGCGGTGTGCAGCCTGAGGATGGCGTGCAGGCCGTAGAGCAGGGCGCGTAGGTCGGCGATGTCCACGTCATCGGGGGGTTCGGGGCCGATGTCGTCGAGGAGCTGGCCGAGCCGCCTGATCTGGTGGGTGATCTCGGCGTGGGCCCTGCTCATGGTGGCGGTCGGGTCGCTGCCGCCAAGCAGGCGGTTCAGGGCCGGGTACAGCTCCTGTTCTTCGGCCTGCTCGTGCGGCTCGATGTCCTCGACCAGCAGCCGGTATACGCGACGCGTCTGGGCCATCGCGGCGGCGGGCGGCGCGTACCCGAGGGCGTCTGCGGCATCGCGCAACTGGTCGATGCCGGCTCGGATGGTCTCATGCTCACGCTGGAAACGCCTGGTCAGCGCGGCATCCTCGGCGGCGAGGTGCTGGTCCGCCGGACCGGGCCGCAGCACGCGCAAAGAGTTGAGGATCACCGCCACGTCGATCCCCTCCTGAAGGAGCGCGCCCTAGACGGCGGGGAGCAGGCCAGCTGCCGCGGCGCCCATCGCGGCGAGCGACATCGCCATCCCGGCGAGCACGCTCTGCAGGGCGATCCGGCGGGTGCGGCGGGCGAGCGCGGTCACCTCGCCGAGGCGGTCGATGCGGTCGACGGTGAGCACCGCGTCGGCGGCTTCTGAGGAGGCGGTCGCTCCGCGGGCGCCCATGGCGACCCCCACGTCGGCCAGGGCAAGCGCGGGGGCGTCGTTGATGCCGTCACCGACCATGATGGTCGGCGCCCGCCGGCTTTCCAGGCGGACGGCGTCGAGTTTCTCGGCGGGCGTGCGTTCCGCGAGCACCTCGTCCACCCCGATCACCGTGCCGACGGTGTCGGCCACGTCGGCGCGGTCACCGGTGACCATGACGATCCGCTGGATGCCCCCCTTGCGCAGCGCACGGATGGTCCGGCCGGCGTCGGGGCGGACCGGGTCGTCGAGGACCAGCACCCCGGCCGGGTCGCCGTCGACAGCGACGAACACCGTCAGCGCGCCGTCGAGTTGTGCCCGGCGGCGCGCGGTCTTCGCCCACGGTGCCGCGCCGCCGGGGCCGGCCCAGGCCGCGTTGCCCACGGCGACCCGGTGACCGGCGACGATGCCGCGGATCCCGTGCCCGGTGACCTCCTCGGCCTGGTCCGGCAGGACCAGGCCGTAGCTGCGCTGCCTGGCGGCGTTGACGACGGCGCTGGCCAGAACGTGCTGGGATACCTGGTCCAGGGACGCTGCGAGGCGCAGCACATCCTGGGCAGCCATCCCGCCCGCGGGGACGATCGCGGCCAAAGAGGGGTGCCCGCTGGTGAGCGTGCCTGTCTTGTCGAGCAGCAGGGTCGTGCAGCGGGCGAGGCGCTCGAGCACGCCGCCGCCCTTGACCACCACGCCGCGGCGAGCCGCGACCGACAACCCGGACACGAGGGCGACCGGGGCGGCGAGGATCAGCGGGCACGGGGTGGCAACCACCAGGACCGCTACCGCCCGCGCGGCGCCCGCCGCGGCCCACGCCGCCCCGGCCGCGGCCAGGGTGACGAAAAGGAACCACACGGCGTACCGGTCGGCCAGGCGGACGAACGGCGCCTGCGAGCTCTCCGCGTCTGAGACCAGGCGGATGATCCCGGCGTAGGTGCTGTCCGCGGCCTTGGCGGTCGCGAGCAGGTCGAACGGCCCCCCGGCGTTCACGACGCCGCTGCGCACCGGCTCACCCGGCCGCCGCTCGACCGGAAGCGGCTCGCCGGACAGCGCCGACTCGTCCAGGATCGCCGCCGTGGCGCCGACCGTGCCGTCGACGGGCACGAGATCGCCGGGGGCCACCAGCAGCACGTCACCGGGCGCGATCACGTCGAGGGGTACCGTCTCGACGGTCCCGCCGGTGTAACGCCGCGCGTCCCGTGGCGCGCGTTCCAGCAGGGCGTGCAGGTCGCGGTGGGCGCGTCCGGCGGCCCATGCGTCCAGCGCCCGACCGCTTGTCAGCATGACGCTGATCACCGCGGCGGCGAGCAGTTCGCGCACCGCGATCGCGCCGGCGACCGCGAGCAGCGCGATGACATCCACCCCGATGCGGCCGCGGCGCAGCGCGTCCGCCATCGCCCACAGCGCGTACGCCGCTCCGCACGCCCCGGCCGCCAGCCAGGCGGCATTCCCCGCACCCGTGGCTCCCGCAAGGTGCAGCAAACCGCCCGCGACCAGGCCAGACGTGGTAACGGCGAGCAGCACGGCGGCCACGTGCCGGCCGAGCCACCGCTGCCAGCCGAGACGATGGATAGATGCCACGACGATGATCATCTGCCCGGCCCGGCGGGCCCGGCCAGAGTCACAGGTCGGCCTGCCGGAGGTCCTTCAGCCCGGCCGGGCGCCGCGTAGCGCCCTCCACGGCCGTTCACCGCCTCCACGTGCGTGGTGGCCGCGCAGCTGGCGGCCGGCAGCGGCAGCGGGCCCTGCGGCGCTCCGGTCTCGAGTCTCAGCGGCCGGCCAGGGCCAGCCGAATGTCCTATGTTCCGGGGACTGCAGACCCTGTCCGTTATGGTCACCGCCTGGGATTGTGAGGCCCCCGAGGGCGGGGAGGCCGCGATGACGGGCACTGGTTACGGGGTCCTGGCCGGCTACGACGGATCGGCGGGCGGCGAGCAGGCACTGAGCTGGGCGGCCCGCGAGGCGGGGGCTCGTCGGGCGCTGCTCACCGTCTGCCAGGCATGGGTGCCGGCACACCAGCTGGCGCCGGCCGCGGGCGCCGCGTTCGAGCTCGCGCGGCGCGGCGGTGAGCAGGTCCTTGCCCGGGGGGTGCGGTACGCCCTGGCCGTGGGATCGGGGGAGGTCAGGCCGCTGCTGGCCGATGGGTCCGCCGCTGCTGTGCTGTGTGAGCGAAGCGCCGATGCCGAGATGGTGGTGGTGGGTTCGCGGGGGCATGGCGGGCTCGCCGGGTTGCTGCTGGGGTCGGTCAGCTCGCAGGTCGCCGCGCATGCGCGCGGCCGGGTGGTGGTGGTGCGCGGGCATTGGCGGCCGGGTGCCGGCTACGTCCCGGGTCCCATCGTGGCGGGCGCCGACGGATCCGCGGCCTCGCAGGCCGCGGTCGCGTTCGCGTTCGAGGAGGCGGCGCTTCGCGCGGCGCCTCTGCTGGCCGTGTGCGCCCTTGCGGACGCGCCTGCAAGCTCTGGCGGCGGGCGCCGGATGGAGGAAGGTTTTGAGCAGTCGATTGCCCTTGGCGAGAAGGAGCATCCCGGGGTGGCCGTGCAGCGGCAGGTCACCGGCGGCTCGGCGCGCGCCGCGCTGATGGCGGCAGCGCGGGATGCGCAGATGCTCATCGTGGGCTCCCGCGGCCGGGGCGGCGTCCGGGGGATGATGCTTGGCTCGGTCAGCCAGGCACTGCTGCAGCATGCGCCCTGCCCGGTCGGCGTCGTCCACCCGCGCTGACGAGATACATGCGCGGGCTCGGCAGCAAGGACCATGCCGCGCGGACAGCCGCCCGACATGGTGTTTTCGGGGTGATGGTCCGGCCACGTCGTCGCGGGGGAGGCCGTTGGGCCCTTGCCTGCAGAACGCATCGCGGAGAAGATCGCCAGGTGGGACCCGATGAACCGCGGCGCGTCTGCAAATGACGGCATCGCCCGGGACGGGCGCGGAGGGACCGGCGCCGGCCGACGGCACGGTGGCTGCCGCCAGGCAGTCTGGTGAGGCTGGCCCCGGCGGCCTTGACGGGGCGGCGGTGCGCGCCAGGACGCTTGCGGGCCAGGTCAACACCTCGCCGCCGTTGCCAGGGCGGACGGCCCGGCAGATCCTTCGCGCGAATGTCTTCACCCGCTTCAACGCCATCCTGGGTTCGCTGTTTGCGGTGGTGCTTGTCGTGGGGCCGGTTCAGGACGGCCTGTTCGGATTCGTGCTCGCAGTCAATACCGTGATCGGCGTCGGCCAGGAGCTGCGGGCCAAGCGGACGCTGGACCGGCTGGCCATCCTGACCGCCGCCCGGGCGCGCGTCGTACGCGACGGTGAGCTGGCCGACGTTCCAGCGGAGGCGGTGGTCCTCGGCGACGTCCTCGAACTACACCCGGGTGATCAGGTTGCGGTGGACGCGGTAGTGGTCGTTTCCGATGGGCTGGAACTCGATGAGGCGCTGCTCAGCGGTGAGGCGGAACCGGTTGCGAAGAATCGTGGAGACCGGGTGCTGTCGGGAAGTTTCGTGGTCGCGGGAACCGGAAGGGCGCGGGCAACCAATGTCGGCGCGTCCGCGTACGCCGCGCGGCTGCAGGCCCACGCCCGCCGTTTCAGCCTGATCCGGTCCGAGCTCCAGCAGGGGACGAACCGGATTTTGCGGATGGTGACCTGGGTCATGGTGCCGGCCGGCGTCCTGCTGGTGGTCAGCCAGCTGTTCCGCAGCGGCGAGCCGCTCTACGATGCCCTCCGCGGCTCGGTCGCCGGCGTGGGGGCGATGGTGCCCGAGGGCCTGGTGCTGCTCACTTCGATCGCCTTCGCCGTCGGTGCCATGCGGCTGGCGCGCCGGCGGGTGCTGGTCCAGGAGCTGGCGGCCATCGAGGGGCTGGCGCGGGTGGACACGCTGTGCATCGACAAGACAGGGACCCTGACCAGACCCGGCATGCACCTGGAGCAGGCCGAACTGCTGTCCGGGCGCGCGGAAGGGGAGGTCGGGGACGTCATCGGCGCTGTCGCGGCCGCCGATCCGGCGCCGAACGCCACCATGCAAGCCCTGGCCGAGCGCTACCGGGCGCCTGCCGGGTGGGTGGTGACGTCTCAGGTGCCGTTCTCCTCGGCTCGCAAGTGGAGCGCGGTGACCTTCGCCGGGCACGGCAGCTGGGTGCTGGGAGCTCCCGCCGTCATCGGCAGCTGCCTGCCAGCCGGCACCGCCACAGCCGTCGCGCACCATGAGGCGGCCGGGCGGCGTGTTGTCCTGCTCGGCGCTGCGGGATCCCCCGCGGACAGAACGGCACCGCCCAAGAAGATCACGCCCGTGGCGCTGCTTGTGCTTGCCGAGCGCCTCAGGGATGACGCCGAAGCCACCGTCGGTTACCTGCTCGATCAGGGCATTACCATCGTCGTGCTCTCCGGCGACGCGCCGAAGACGGTGGCGGCGATTGCCGCACGGGCAGGCATCCCGCCGCGCGGCGCCCCGCGTGACGCGTCCGAACTGGGCGACGACGACACCTCGGTTGGCGGCGCCCTGCGGGCGGCCAACATCCTCGGCCGGGTCCGGCCCGGCCAGAAACTCGCCGCGGTGCGGGCCTTGCAGGCGGCCGGGCACGTCGTGGCCATGACCGGTGATGGGGTCAATGATGTCCAGGCGCTCAAGCAGGCTGATCTGGGCATCGCCATGGGCTCGGGCAGCCAGGCTAGCAGGTCGGTGGCCCGTATCGTCCTGCTCGACGGCACCTTCGCCGCGATGCCGCAGGTGCTGGCCGAGGGCCGGCGGGTGATCGCCAACATAGAGCGCGTCGCCTGCCTCTTCGTCACCAAGACCGTCTACGCGGCCGTGCTCGCGGTCGCGGTCGGCCTCAGCGGCGTGCCGTTCCCGTTCTTCCCACGGCATCTGACCATCGTGAGCACGCTGACGATCGGGATCCCCGGATTCTTCCTCGCCCTCGCGGCCGGCGCCCCGCGGGCGCGCCCCGGCTTCACCGACCGGGTGCTTGCCTTCACCGTGCCAGCCGGCCTTTCCGCGGCGGCGGCCACCATGGCCAGCTACGCGATCGCCCGGGCCGCGCCCGGCACCACCGCGGTCCAGTCGCGTACCGCCGCCATGCTGGCGTTGTTCGCGATCGGGCTGTGGGTGCTCGCCCTCACCGCCCGCTCGCTCGATCCGGCACGGATCGCATTGCTCGCGGGCATGGCCGCGGGGCTGGGGCTGCTGTTCGCCTTCCCCCTCACCCGCCGGATCTTCTCCCTGCAGATCCCGCCCCTGCCGATCCTGCTGGCCGTGCTGGGCATCGCCGCGGCCGCGATCAGCGCACTCACCGTCTGGCGGCGAGTCAGGCCTGACCCCGCGGGCTGAAGGCCCGCCGAAGGACGCCCAGCCGCTGACGGCGGTGCGGGATCAGTCCGGTGCCACCCCCGCGCGGCCGTTCGGCATGAATTATCCAGAACGGCTCACGCGTGGCGCGCCGGTCCTGCCGCCGCGACCGGTCATGGGCTTGGGCGCGATGCCGAGGTCGCGGATGGGCCGCTGCACCGCCTTGACGTCGAAGATGTTCTGAGTCATCACCTTTGAGCGGGCCGGGAGCTAGGGCACGACCCGCCAACCGGTCCAGCCGCTCGCGGTGGATGCGTTGGTGGCGACGTTCTCCCAGATACGGCCGTCGGTTCCGTAGGCGAATACGTGGGCTGCTGTGCTGTCGACCGTGACGGTCGGTGCCGAGGTCAGCCGGCCTCTCGATGCTCCGCCATCCCGTCCAGGATGTCGCTGTGGCGTTGGCCACGTTCACCCAGTCCGCGTTGTCGGACCCGCGGATGACCGCCAGGACGCTGCCGCCGGGCGTGGCCGCCAGCGCCGGGTCGGCGGTGATCAGGCCTCCGGCCCTGCGCCACCCGGACCAGCTCGAGGTGAAGTTCTTGACCCACAGGCCGTTGTCCGCACCAACGGCGGCGACGGTCAGTCCGGCGGTGGTGGCGGCGACGGCAGGTGCGCTTTTAAGGGTGCCGCCCAGTGACTGCCAGCTGCTCCACCGGCCGGCTGTCTGCTGGCGCATCCACGCGGCGGCGTCGGACCCGCGAACGACCACCGTGACCACGCCACTGGGCCCGGTCGCCGCACCGGGCTTGCTGGTGGCCAGTCCACCGACGTTCATCCATCCGCTTGCGGCTCCGGCGTCGGCGACCGTTTTCTGCCACACCCCGTTGTCGGTTCCGATCACGAACGTGCTGGACACTGTGGCTGTGAGGGGGATCGCCGCCGGGCCGCCGGTCAACGTGCCGCCCAGGGCCGTCCAGCCGGTCCAGGAACTGCCGTGCCGGGAGCGCTCGGACAGGCTGCCGTTGGTGGCGCGTACGAACACGTGCAGGCCGCCTGCCGTGACGTCGGCCGCCGGGCCCGGCCGGCCGTGGCCGGTGCTGCCGAGCAGGTCAACGAAAGTGTAACCGCGGGAGCGGTAGAAGCCGATGATCGTCGGGAGCGCCGTGACGGTGGCCGGGATGCCTGCGGGTGGGTTGTGCATGAGGATGACCGGATGCTGCTGAGACGCTCCCGCCTCAGCCAGGGAGACAATGCGCTGGACCCAGGACGACGACGTGGAGGTGCCGGCCTTCCAGTCCTCGGTGTCGACCGACCAGTTCCATACCGTCATTCGGCGTTGCTGGGCGAGGGTGAGGGTCGTCGCGTTGTATTCGCCATACGGCGGGCGGAACAAGCAAGGTGGGCCGCCGGCCAGCGCGGCTTGCTCGGCGGTCGCGCTGTCCATCTCTTTGGCCTGAGCGGATGCCGCCAGTGTGGGCATCCGCGGGTGGTCCCACGTGTGATTGCCCAAAGCCAGACCGAGCGTGGCTTCGGAACGCGCCTGCGCGGGCCGCACCGCCGAGTTCGCACCCAGGTTGAAGAACGTCGCCGGCGTCCCTGCCAGCTGGAGGATCGAAAGGATCGACATCGTGGTCTTGCCCGGGCCATCGTCAAACGTGAGCGCCACCGTCTTGCCCGAACCAGGTGCGACTCGTTTGACGCCGTACGGCGCCGGGGGGCACGAGGCAGTCGACACGGCCGCGGCCGGCGGGGTGATCTGGGCGGTGTTGGCGGGAAGGACTGCCTGAGGCGGCCACGGCCCCTCTGGCAACGACACGCCCGGCGGCGGCGACGGCGGGGGTGCCGCACCGGCGCTGACCGGCGTGGCGGCGATGGCGAGGCACACAGGCAGCGCCAGTAACGCTGCCCGGCTGCGGAAACGCGGGCGTGACATCACAACTCCGGTGAACTGCGATCCGGCCGGCTTGTGCGGCCGGGCACGTGTGATTGCCACTCAGCGCTTCCGCCGGGGTGGCCGGTAGGGGCGTTCGGCCCGGGCCCCCACGATCTTCGGCCGCGTCGCCGTCGCCCGGGCCCAGAATCAATACACGCCTAAGTTGTCATTGTCTTGTTTGGCAAGTATATCTTCCCCCGGACCTGGCGCCTGAACCTATCGATGATCATGCGAATCAACATCGATGATCATGCGAGTCAATGCCGTCCATTGTGGGAGAGGAATCACCGTCGAGGGCGCCGCCTGAACACCTTGTCACATGCGAGCTGCGTGCCGTCACGCTCGCCAGGACCTACCCACCCAACACCGCCTCACAGACCCAGTCGATCAGGGTGTATTCAGGGGCTCGCGGCAGGAGCGCGACCATGCGGCCGCTGCCACGGCGCCGGCAAGAATGCGTCACTTTCCCGCTGTCCCGCCCGGCCGGGGAAGGCTGCTTTCCCCAGCCGCCGCCCCAGGTCTCCCGGCGCTGAGAACGCCCCTTTGGTTCCCAGCAGGACGCGCACGGCTCGCCAGAACGGCGTCCCATCTCGCGGTCACTAGCGCCCGCCGACAAGGCCCTTCGACTCCACGTCTCGTGCCCTTGGGCCCTTGAGCGGGCCGGCCTGGCGGGACAACGTTCCAGGCAACATAACCGAACACCTGCACACCTTTCGGGGCGGGGGCTGAGTTTCGCTGCAGCGGATCCTCCACGGGAGCCCGCCTCCGCCGCGCGGAAGGGAGCCCACCAATGGCGACCTCCACAATCCCTCCAGAGCCCGAGCTCGGGCAGAGGGCGGCAGCGCGGACCGAGGATGCGGTCAAGATCTACGGCAAAGGCCAGACCGAGGTGCGTGCCCTTAACGGAGTCTCCGTCGAATTCATCACCGGCCGCTACACCGCCATCATGGGCCCGTCTGGTTCAGGGAAGTCGACCCTGCTGCACTGCGTGGCCGGCCTCGACAGCCTCACTTCCGGCAAGGCCTTCATCGGTGACGCCGACCTGAGCACACTCAACGACCAGCACCTCACGATCCTGCGGCGTGACCGCGTCGGCTTCGTCTTCCAGGCGTACAACCTCGTGCCGACCATCAACGCCGCGAAGAACATTAACCTGCCGCTGCTGCTCGCGGGCCACAAGGGTGATCAGGCCTGGATTGACAAGGTCATCGACACGCTGGGCATACGCGACCGGCTGTTACACCGGCCTGTCGAGATGTCCGGCGGCCAGCAGCAGCGGGTCGCGGTGGCCCGGGCACTCGCCAGCCGTCCGGAGATCATCTTTGCTGACGAGCCAACCGGCAACCTCGACTCGCGGGCGGGCACCGAGGTGCTGACCTTCATGCGGCGGGCAGTGGATGAGATGCGCCAGACCATCGTCATGGTGACTCACGACCCGACGGCCGCTAGTTACGCCGACCGCATCGTCTTCCTGGCCGACGGGCGCATCGTCGACGAGATGCACAAACCGACCGCCGAGCGGGTCCTCGAACGCATGAAGCGATTCGGGGAGTGAGCCAAAATGATCAGAATGGTCCTCGAAGGACTGCTCGCGCGGAAGGTGCGGCTCGTCACCACAGCCCTCGCCGTTACGCTCGGTGTCGCGTTCATGGCGGGAACCCTGGTTCTGACCGACACCATCACTAAGACGTTCAACGACCTGTTCGCCAACGTCTACCAGGGGACCGACGCCGTTGTCCGGGGCACAGCGGCCTTCAACGGGCCACTGTTCACCGGGCAGCAGCGCTCTCTCGTCGATGCGTCGCTGGTCCCGGTCCTCGGCCGGGTACCGGGCGTGGCCGCCGCCGATGGCAACGTGTCGGGATACACCAGGCTCGTGGGCAAGAACGGCAAGGCGCTCGGCAATCCCGCCACGGGTGCACCGACGATCGGCGGCAACTGGATCACGTCACCGCAGCTCAACCAGTTCCGGCTGGTGGCGGGACACGCCCCGCAGGCAGCAAATGAGGTCGTGATCGACAAGAAGAGTGCCACCGACGGCAAGCTGTCCCTCGGCGATACCACGATCGTGCTCGTGCAGGGACCGCCGCTGCCGGTCCGCATCTCGGGCATCGCCACCTTCGGCACCGCCGACAGCCCCGCCGGTGCATCTGTGGTGCTGTTCACCACGCCGGTCGCACAACGCCTTATCACCAGGCCCGGCATGTTCAATGAGATCCATTTCGTCGCCCGCGCTGGCGTGTCACAGGAGCAGCTCGTCAGCAACCTGAGGCGCGCCCTTCCCCCGGGCACCGAAGCGGTCACCGGTGCGGCGGTCACCAAGGAGGCGCAGGCCAGCATCAAGCAGTTCACGAACTTCATCGGTACATTCATGCTCATCTTCGCGCTCGTCGCGCTCCTCGTGGGCGCGTTCATGATCTTCAACACGTTCTCGATCACCGTCGCCCAGCGCACCAGAGAGAACGGCCTGCTGCGAGCGCTCGGGGCGAGCCGCCGGCAGGTCCTCGCCTCGGTCCTCATCGAGGCGGTGGTGGTCGGCCTCATCGCCTCGCTCATCGGGCTTGCGGCCGGAGTCGCCGTGGCGATCGGCCTGAAGGCGCTGGTGGGCGCGCTGGTCGGCATACCGGCGAGCGGCGTTGTCTTCGCCGCAAGGACTGTCGTCGTCGCGCTCCTCGCTGGCATCACCGTTACGATCGTCGCGGCCATCTCACCGGCCCGTAAGGCAGCCAAGGTCCCGCCGGTCGCGGCCATGCAGGAGGTCGCGGCTGGGAGCACTGGGTACGGCTCCAAGGAGCGCGTCATGGTCGGCACAGGGATCCTCGCGGCGGGTGTCGCCGCGCTGTTTATTGGCCTGTTCGCGCACGTGTCCCACAAGTTCCAGATCGTCGGTGCGGGGGCGCTGCTTGTCTTCTTCGGCGTGTCGGTATTGGGCCGGACGATCTCCCTGCCACTCAGCCGGCTGATCGGGACTCCGCTGCCCCGTCTTCGCGGTGTTACCGGGGGCCTGGCACGTGAGAACGCGATGCGCAATCCGAAGCGGACGGCCGCGAGCGCGTCGGCGCTGATGATCGGCGTGGGCGTCGTCTGCTTCATCACCATCTTCGCGTCGTCAAGCAGGGCGTCCATCAACGCCAGCGTCGACCGGACGTTCGCCGGGGACATCGTGGTTGACTCTGGCACCGGCGTGAGCGGGGGAGGCTTGGATGAGAGCTTCTCCCAGGCGCTGAACACGCTTCCGCACGTTGCCTCGGCCACCGGCAAGAGCGTTGGGCTCGTCAAGATCTTCGGCACGGTCGAGCAGATCGCGGCTGTCAACCCGGGAACGGCCAGCGAGATCTTCAACGTCAAGGCGCAGCAGGGGTCGATCCGTGACCTCGGCGTCAGTGACATCGCGATCTACAGCGGCGTAGCGCGCAGCCATCACCTGAAGCTCGGCAGCACCGTGCCGGTGCTGTTCAAGGACACCGGGCTGCAGCGGCTGCGGGTCGCCCTCATCTATGGCGACAATGAGGCCGCGCCGTCGGCGGCGGACGGTACGAAGGCCAGCTACTTCCTCGGCAGTCCTGCCTACGACGCCAACTTCGCCAGCCGCTACGACAGCCAGGTCATCGTGAAGAAGGCGCCGGGCGTCAGCGCCGCGGCCGCGCTCGCGGCTGTCAAGACGGTCGCTGCGCAATATCCAGGCACGACGGTGCTCGACCGCAGCGGTTACAAGAAGTTGCAGACGAACGGGATCAACCAGACGCTGACGCTCGTCTATGCCCTGCTCGGCCTGGCCATCATCATTGCCCTGCTCGGTATCGGCAACACGCTGGCGCTGTCGATCTTCGAGCGCACCCGCGAGCTCGGCGTGCTGCGCGCGGTCGGGATGACGCGTCGGCAACTCCGTTCGACCATCAGGTGGGAGTCGGTGATCATCGCGCTGCAGGGAACGGTCCTCGGCCTGCTGATCGGGGTGTTCTTCGGCTGGGTACTTGTGCTGGCGCTGCATGATGAGGGCATCACGGTGTTCAGCCTCCCGGTCCTGACTCTGGCCCTCGTGTTCGTGCTTGCTGGCCTGGCCGGAGTGGTGGCGGCAATCCTGCCAAGCCGCCGCGCGGCCAAGCTAAACATCCTGCGCGCCGTGGTCAGCGAGTAGCACCGGCCGACATGCGGAAAGCCCCGCCCATGCCTGGGCGGGGTATCCCGCTGCTACAGCCGGCCGACACGGGCGAAGGCGCGGCTCGTCGCTCGGTGCCTGCCCGAGCTGGCCGGCCCTCACCTTTCCGAGCAGCCGGTCCGCCGCGGGCGAGGACCTCCGGGAGACATTCACGGCCGCCGCATCCGCGGCGGTGGTCCCAGTCCGCTGGCACGCCTGCCCGCTCGAGCACGGTGTTCCGCAGGTCGCGCTCGCCGCGGATCCGCAATGTGCCCCCGCGACAGGCAACGTGGGCAGCGGGTGCCAGCCTCAGCATGTCCGCGCGGCCCAGGCCCACGACGACGAGCGGCGTTCGCGACCCAGCACCTCCACACGACCGACACAGCTACTGCGACCCTGCTGCACAGGCCGGCGCTTGTTTGGTTGGTGTGGTAAGCGCCCGCTGCGCAAGGGCTTGGTTGTTTCTCCCGACGCCGCTGCTAGCGTCCGCCGATCGAGCGGGAAGGAGCGGAGCTATGGCACGAGACAATGACCCTGATCACAACGGCAGCGGCCGTGGTCGCAACATCTGGGGCTGTGGCAGCTGCGGCACTCCGCGCCGATACAGCCGAATATCGGCCACGGTGGGTAATGCGGACTCTCGCGACGCAGCGCCACGACGTGGAGGGCTTCGCGTCAGCACTCCCAGATCTGCCGACAGATGCCCGAGCACGGAGGCTGAGCTAGCGCGCGAGCCAACTCGGTTGCCGGGTTGCCCCTGTGGTGACTGCAAGTACAGCGATCCGTGTTGAACCAGCCGCCCGTGCACGCGCCTACCAGCAGGCCACCATGGTCGCGTGGCTGGGTTCCTCGCCTGCCAGACCGGTGCCGTCATCGCCGTCATCGCTGACCGCCTGTCCTTGCGCGGCCGTCCTGGAAGGAGCCTGTCACCGGGCGCCTCGCCGGCTGTCACGTGCTGGCACCTGGATGCCGGGAAACCTGACCCAGATGAAATGAGCCCTGCAAGAGCAACGCGTCCGCCAGTGGGCAGTGCCCGACCAGGGGCTGGGGGTATCCGGTCGCCAGCTACGGCCGTCGTTTCTCCTTCTGGTACCGAGGAGCCCCGGTCATCCGTAGGTGCGGGGTGTTGGGTTGATCGACCTCCTAGGGGGTGTCATCGGCGGCGGCTAGGAGCCGACGGGCCGCGGCTTCATCGGAGGGGGCAACCAGCACGCGAACACCTTGCGTCTGCAGCGCCGGATACTGTCCTCCGGCATCGTCTGCCGACACGGCTGCGGTCAGGTCGTTATTGCGCAACATGCCGACGATCAGTTCCGCCTCTGTGCGGCTGGTGACGACCGTCACGGGCACAGTCGGCCTGTCAAGGCGCCCCGGGGAGGTGAGCTCATGCTCGAGTCCGGCCTGCTCTCGCTCGAGGTACTGCGCGTACCAGCTCGGCCAGTCCGGGTCCGGGTGCCCGGTGTGCTTCTCGTGCTGACCGTGCGCATCCGCCGCGCGCCGGAGGGCTCGCGCTAGATCGCTCGCGGAATCAAATGTCAGTTGCACGGGATCTCCTCTCTAAAGAACTGCTACCGCAGCAATATTCGCGGATACGTACCGCCACGGCGAGGTGGCCTGGCGGGCGCGCCGCATGCAGGGGCCTGGCTAAGTCGGCAGGGCCACCCGTGCGAGGTCGGCAGCGCGCCGGGAAGCTGTCTGCGGGAGCGGGCGTGATGGCCGCATACCGGCTGCAGGTCGAGGAAATCCAGGCTGCGTGGCCGAAACTGCGCATCTACGGCGACCACATCTGCGGGTGCCCGACCGGAGTCTTGTTCGGCGCAGTCTTGTCCGGCGCACTCCCTGGCGCCGATACTGCTGGGATGGGCGATCGCAATGTGTTCGGCGGTGAGCTGGAGCCGTGTGGCACCGACCCGGTCACCGGGTTCTATCGCGATGGGTGCTGTAGCACCGGGCCGGAGGACCAAGGCAGCCACACGATTTGCGCGGTGGTGACCGCTGAGTTCCTCGAGCACCAGCGTCGCATCGGCAACGATCTGGGCACCCCGGTGCCCCAGTACCATTTTCCCGGGCTTGTGCCCGGGGACCGCTGGTGCGTGACGGCGGCGAACTGGCTGCGGGCTCATCACGATGGCGCCGCTGCACACGTGGTGCTGGCTTCAACCCATGAGCGAGCTCTGGAGATCGTTCCCCTCGCTGCGCTCAAGGAGCACGCCGTCGACGTCCCGGCCAATCCCGGCGCCCTTGAGGGCTGAGCGTGACCGCGTGCACAGAGCAATCGCGTGCACAGAGCAATCGCGTGCACAGAGCAATCGCGTGCACACAGCAAACGAACCACGCATGACCCTGCGCGCCGCAGCAGGTCGAGCTTCGGCGGGTGTTCGGAGGGCCTTCCCGAGCCGGTTGCTGACCTGCGCTATAACGGACAAGCTGGACGCGATGATGCTTGGCTAGGCGGGTGCGCTCAAGATCGTATACGTGTTACGTGTCGGACACAATTTCCCCGGACAAATGGAATTAAATGGAGGCCGGCGGATCGGCATGCCTTGACGGCCAAAGGGAACAAAACATTCACGATAGCCCTTAGCATCCATTACAACCTCGGCAATTCTTAACCAGACCTGAAGAAAATCTGCACCAGGTCTTAGCGCCTGGTCATGCAGTCTCTATGACAGGCCTGTCCACAGCCTCGGGTTCGCCGGATTCGTCCGGCGCATAAACACGATCGTCGGGCTGCCCCGGCGCTCCAGGGCTAACTAAAGCCGCCAGAGAAGGGACGCGAAGGTCTTGCGCTAACTGCGTGGGGGGACTCCTTTAGGCGCTTTACCAGGAACGGAAAGGTCGATGCGGAATGCCGGATCATTCGGACACTATCGCCGTCAGCTCGCCCAGCGCCATCAGCCCGCTGCGGGCCACCGCGCGGCAGCTGCCGCACCTGGCTGCCGACCCTGCGGCACGCGCGGTGGGGGCGGCCGGCCTCATCACGGTGGGGATCATCCACGCCCTTGAGATCCAACGCCAGCTGAGCGGCGCGGTTTGGCTCACGGCGGGGTTCTGCCTGCTGGCGGTGGTGGCGCCCCTTGCTGGCCTGTGGCTGGTGCTCAGGCCGACGGTGCTGGCGTGGCAGTTCGGCGGCCTCCTCTGCCTTCTCGCGTTGGCCGGTTACTGTCTCACCCGCGGCGTCGGGCTGCCCGGCGACCCGGGCGACGTCGGGAACTGGCTGGAGCCGCTGGGCATAGCGGCGCTGATCACCGAGGGCATCGTGGGCATTCTCGCCGGGCTTGCGCTGGCCGGCCAGACCCGTGCCGCGCGGGGCACGGCCGGTTCTTCGGGCCGCCCTGCCGGGGCCACCAAGTCCGACTAGCGTTTGCGCCGCATGGCTGCCTGGTGAAACCAAGAAGCTGCAGCTCACGGGACTGAGGCGACCGCCGCGTCGAGCCTGCGCGCCCCGCAAGATCCGGACCGGCGCTAGCACTACGCCAGCGGCTGCCGGGTTTGAATCTCGGATCGGCGAGGTGACAATGGGGGCGTGGCCGCCGATCCGAAGCCAGCCGCGCGGCCGCCAGTGAAGCCGGTCGCGGCCGCAGAACGGGGTGAACACTGGTGGCCGGTGGCGCTGGCGATCCTGGTCGCCGGCGGTCTGCATGTGGCGCTGCCCGCCCAGTACCGGGTGCAGCCCAGGTGGGTGGTCCCGGCCATATTGGTCGCATTGCTTGCCGCGTTGATCATCGGGGACCCCGGTCGCATCGACCGGCAGAAGCGCTGGCTGCGGATCGTCACTAGTGTCGTGATCGCATTCATCACCGTGGCGAACATGTTCTCCGCCGCCCGGCTCATCCGCGACATCCTTACTAACAACAAGACGTTCGCGAACAATGCCACCGGGTTGCTTGCGACCGGCGGGGTGATCTGGGCGACGAACGTGATTGCTTTCGCGCTGTGGTACTGGGACCTCGACCGCGGTGGCGCCGCGGCCCGTGCGCATCACCCTGACGCGAACCCGGCGTTCATCTTCCCGGAGATGCTGCATACCGACTACGTGCCAGCCACCTGGGTACCGCGGTTTATCGACTACCTGTCGCTGGGTTTCTGGACAGCCACCGCATTCAGCCCCACCGACATCTCGGCGATCAGGCCGTGGGCCAAGCTGCTCATGATCGTGGAGGCGATCGTGTCGGTCGGCATCGGCACGCTAGTGATCGCCCGCGCCATCAACATCCTGTAGCCGGGAGCGGTCTCCGGGTGGTGACGCCCAGGTCCTTCATCAGTCCGGGAATCTCGCGGGCCAGTGGCCCATTAATTCTCCCGAACGGCTGCCGCGGGCTGGCACCACCCCGCAAGCCATCCCTGCCTCGCCGCGCGCGAGCTGCGCTCATCCTTCTTGGGATACCGGATGGGCTGCGCGGCACCTCGGTCATCGCCTTGAAAACGATCCTCCGGCTGGCCTGTTCTCGTCTCACGCGGGAGGTGTAGCGTCAAAACGTTGCTCCGGGCCCCGGTGGCTCACATTTGCGCGCAAGCAGCGATTGTGTGGCAGGGTTCGGAGTTTCTTTGGTCATGTGCCGGTGCGCAGCGGGTGGGGCACGGCGGGCGGCGCGTCGAGGACGGGGCGCGCGGCTAGTGTGGCCCACGTGGGAGGGAATGCTCGTGTCGAACAGGACAGTGGTCTTGGCGATCTTCAAAGACGAGGTGTCAGCCGACATGGCGGCCGGCTCTTTGAAGGACTCGGGGGTGGCGCACGGGGATGCCATCGGCGTCCTTGTCCTTGACGAGAAGGGCGAGATCAAGGCCGAGAAGGTTGGCAAGCGCTGCGTGGGCAAGGGCGCCGGTATCCGAAGCCGGCTTTGTGGCTGACAAGCTCACCGAGCTTGGCGGTGCCGCGGAGACTCATGAGGTCCCCGACGAGGCTCGAGGAAGCCCACAGCGCCGCCACGACGGCGGAGTCCTAGGGCGCGTCCCAGCGGGGTCAAAGCGTCCAGGGCCAAGCTGGTCGCGGAGCCGCGATCAGATAGGACGCGCCTATGTCTGCGAAGGACCCAGGAGGCCGGCCGGGTGGCATCGGCCCCTTCGTGACGTTCGTCGAGCGCGTGCGCCCGGACGGCGTGGCAGCTCGCTGGGAATCCCGCGATCACCGTAAGCACCTGCAGGGCGCATCGGCCGCCGGATCGACGTGGTGGGCGCCCAGGGCCCGTGGATGGTGGATCGCCGTCCTGTTCGCCGTGGGGTCGCTGCTGTTCGCTCTGGGCGCCGTACCCGGATATGCCAGCGCCGTCGGGACCCGCTGGGACTCGGTGACCTTCTTCATCGGCTCACTGTTTTTTACTTCGGCTGGGTTCTTGACGTACCGGGAGGCCGTGGATGCTGGCCCGCGGGCGCCGGGTGCCGCCCGGCGGCGCTTCTTCGTCTTCCAGCCCCGCAGGATTGACTGGTGGGCCACGGCGGTGCAACTTGCCGGGACCGTCTACTTCAACGTCAGCACCGGGAACGCGCTGCGGGTAGACCTCACCGCGCAGGCCGCTAACGAGCATGTGTGGCGGCCCGACGCCGTTGGCTCGATCTGCTTCCTGGTTGCCAGCGCGCTGGCCTGGTTCGAGGTCTGCCACGGCTGGGCCGCCTGGCGCCCCCGGACGTGGTCGTGGTGGATCACGCTGGCCAACCTGATCGGGTCCGTCGCTTTCGGCGTGTCCGCTGTGGCTGGCTACATCAACCCGGCGACCGGCCAGCTGCACAACGCCGAGCGGTCGAACCTGGGCACCTTAATAGGTGCGGTGTGCTTCTTCGCCGGGGCACTCCTGCTCCTGCCCGAACGCACCGAGGAAGCCAGCCCGGCACTGACAGCACCCGCCGCCAGCGACACCTGAATCCGCGGCCTGCTGCTTCCGCTGCCGGCGCCGGGCAGCTTGCCGCCTCCGGTCCGAACGAGATCCAGGCTAGCGATACACGGCAGTGACACGTCGCGACGAACTCCGCCAGGATCGGAGCGAGAACGTCGGGGCTATCCTCCGGACGAGTGTCCGTAGACAGCCGCCGCACCTCCGGCTTCCTCGATCACCGCGCCAATGTCCTCGATCTCGCGGTCAACAGCGTACGGCGACGTGTCGCCGCTGCCGCCCCGGCCTCGCCGGTCGTAGCTGTAGACCGTGAGCTTGGCCGAGAGCATGCCGGCGAGTTGAGGTTTCGAGCCGGACGTGCGGGTGGTCAGGGCGCCATCCACGACGATGGCCCGCCGGCCTGCGCCGGGCTTTAGTGCTGATCGGCCCGGCTGTTCCGCTGCCTTCGGGGGAGCCGGGAACGGTGCTCATCTGGGGCGATGGAATTCCAGCTCGGGCAGGGTTTTGGTGTCGGGGCGGGGGGGCGGGGCGGCCCGGGACGTTTGGGTTCAAACCGGGACGTCTGGCTCTAGGCGGCGTCATTTGGCTCGGCGCAGCGTGCAAGTGAGAAGAGGGCGCTGGACCGGACGAAGACAAGGACAGGCCCCGCTATCCGGATCGTGGAGGCGTGTGATGGCAGCGCTGGTGGCGTTTGATTCTGCGGGGACCGGGGCGGATTTGCTCCCGGGCGCCGACGACGAGGGTTTTTTCGGGATCCGGTTTGAGTCGATTGGCGGGCTGGGTGCTCATTTGGCGGGGCAGATTCTGGCGGAGGCTGGGGTGTTGCGGCAGGGGCTGAATGGGGCGCATTTTTCTTCGTATGGTTCGGAGAAGAAGGGCACGCCGGTGAAGTCGTTTGTGCGGTTTTGCGTGGCGGGGCGGGAGGTCCGGTCGAGTAGCCCGATTGACTGCCCGCAGGTGGTGGCGGTGTTTCATGAGGCGCTGGCGCGGTCGTTTGATGTGGCGGCGGGGCTGGACGCGGCCGGGACGCTGATTGTCAATACCCGGTCGGCGCCGGAGCAGGTGCGGGAGTTGCTGGGGCTGCGGTCGGGGACGGTGGCGGTGCTGGATGCGCTGGGGATCGCGCTGGAGGAGAAGACGCGGGTGAACACGGCGATGCTGGGTGCGGTGGCGCGGTGCTGCCCGTTCGTGGATCCGGGTGCGGTGCGGGAGACGATCCGGGCGAAGTTGTCGGTCCGGGCGGGGCATCTGGTGGAGGCGAATTTGCGGACGTTCGACCGGGGGTACCGGGAGCTGCGGCGGGTGTCGTGGCCGGCGGTGGCGGGGGAGCCGGGGCGGGCGGTGGCGCGGGCGGCGCCGGCGTTCGGGTATCTGGACGCGCCGATCGGCGGGATCATCGTGGATACGGGGAACAGTGTGCTGAAGGATCTGAGCATGTCGCGGCAGGGGTTTTTGCCGGCGTATGACCCGGAGCTGTGCGCGCATTGCGGGATCTGCGACATTGTCTGCCCGGATCTGTGTTTCGTGTGGTCGGCGGGCGGCGACGGCGAGGGCGAGGGGCCGGCGGTGCGGCTGGCGGGGATCGACTACCACTACTGCAAGGGCTGCCTGAAGTGCGTGGACGCGTGCCCGACCGGGTCGCTGACCGAGCTGCGGGAGGTTGACGGCTGGGCCGAGGACAACCGGGTGCCGCTGTTCGGGTGGCTGGAAAACGAGCGGGGCAGCGAGAAGGGAACGGGCCGATGACTGCGGTGCAGGCGGAGGTGGCGGCGGCGGGCCGGGCCGGGCAGGTGGTCGGGTTCCGTACCGGTAATGAGATGGCCGCGTTGTCGGCGAAGCAGATCGATTTCCATCTGATGGGCTATTACCCGATCACGCCGTCGACGGAGATCGCGGAGCTGCTGGATGAGATGAAGGCGGCCGGGGAGCACAAGATCGTGATGGTGCCGGCGGATGGGGAGCACGGCGCGGCGGGGATCTGTTACGGCGCGGCGACCGGCGGCGGGCGGGTGTTCAACGCGACGAGTTCGCAGGGGCTGCTGTATTCGCTGGAGCAGCTGCCGGTGCAGTCCGGGACGCGGTTCCCGATGCTGCTGGATCTGGCGACGCGGGCGGTGAGCGGGCCGCTGGATATCCGCGGGGATCATTCGGATGTGTATTACGCGCTGAACACGGGGTGGCTGATTTTCATGGCCCGGGGGCCGCAGGCGGTCTATGACCTGAACCTGATCGCGTTGCGGGTGGCTGAGCGGGCCGATGTGCGGCTGCCGGCGATCGTGGCGTTCGACGGGTTTTTCACCAGTCATCAAAAGCGGCGGGTGGCCAGTTTCGCCGACGACGCGACGGTGGCGGCGTGGCTGGGGCCGGTGCCGGAGATGGTGACGGCGCTGGATCCGCGGCATCCGGTGACGATCGGGCCGTACATGAACGACCCGGATCTGATCAACAACAAGTATCAGCTGGAGCGGGCGATGGACGCGGCGGCGGCGGCGCTGCCGGGGGTGGTCGCGGAGTACGAGGCGCTCAGCGGCCGCCGGTATGACCCGGTGGACCTGTACCGGATGGACGACGCGGAGGTCGCGGTGTTCCTGGTCAACTCGGCCGCCGAGACCGCCAAAGATGTCGCCGACCGGCTCCGCGGCGCGGGGGTGCGGGCCGGGGTGATCAGCCCGAACGTGATCCGGCCGTTCCCGGCGGACGCGATCCGCGGCGCGCTGGCCGGGGTGCGGGCGGTGGTGCTGGGCGAGCGGTCGGGCAGTTACGGGGCGCACGGGGCGAGCTTGTCGCATGAGGTGAAGTCGGCGCTGCATGATGACCCGGCGAACCGGACGCTGTGCCTGAGCCGGGTCTACGGCCTGGGCGGGCGGGACTTTTACGCCGAGGACGCGGAGGCGTTCTTCGCGCTGGCGGTGCGGGCCGCCGAGACCGGTGAGGTGGCGGAGCCGTTCGGCTATTACGGGGTGGAGCCGGGTGATCCGGCCGCGCCGCCGCCGCGGCGGCGCGGCGCGCCGGCGCTGACCCGGGCCGAGATGACCAGCGGGCTGCTGGACGTGCAGCCGGGCCCGGACGGGCGGCTGCGGGTCGACGCGCCGCCGTACTGGCAGCTGGCCGCCAAGCCGAAGCGGGTGCTGCCCGGCCACGGCGCGTGCCCGGGCTGCGGGATCTTCCCCGCGCTGGACCAGTTCCTGCGCGGTATCGAGGGCGATGTGGTGGTGCTGTACCAGACTGGCTGCGCGATGGTGGTGACCACCGGCTACCCGTACACCGCGCACCGGGTCACCTACGTGCACAACCTGTTCCAAAACGGCGCCGCGGCGCTGTCCGGGCTGGTGGAGATGTTCCACGAGCGGGTCCGCCGGGGGGAACTGCCGGCCGGGGAGGACATCACCTTCGTGATGGTCACCGGGGACGGCGGGATGGACATCGGGATGGGCGCGGCGATCGGCGCCGCGCTGCGTAACCACGGGATGATCGTGGTCGAGTACGACAACCAGGGCTACATGAACACCGGCAGCCAGCTCAGCTACTCCACCCCGCTGGGGCACCTGACCTCGACCAGCCACGTCGGCCCGGCCGAGCTCGGCAAGGCGTTCCACCACAAGGACACCCCGCAGATCATGGCCGCGACCAACATCCCGTACGTGTTCACCAGCGTCGAGGGCTACCCCGACGACCTGGTCGCCAAGGCCGCCAAGGCGCAGTGGTACGCCCGCCACCAGGGCACCGCCTACGGCAAGATACTGATCTCCTGCCCGCTGAACTGGAAAACCGAGGACCGCGCCGGGGTCGAGATCGTCCAGGCCGCGGTCGACTCGTGTTTCTTCCCGCTGTATGAGATCGAGTCCGGGGTGACCCGGATCACCTACGACCCCGAGCCGATCGGGCGGCGGCGGCCGGCCGCGGCCTGGCTGGCGCTGATGGGCAAGACCCGGCACCTGTGCAAACCCGGCAACGAGGCCACCCTCGCCGCGATCGAGGCCGAGGTGGAACGCCGCTGGCAGCGGCTGAAGGCCAAAGACGCCAGCCCCCTGCTGTAACCCTGCCACCAACCCAGCCACGCCGTGACCAGCCGCAACAGCAACAGCCGGGCGCCGCAGGCAAGTACCCCAATCTGGCGAGTGAGAGATCATGGATACCACTGCACGGATCGTCGAGAAGCGTGACCTGACCGATATCACCAAGCTGTTCGTCGTGCACGCCCCGCTGGTCGCGCGGAACGCGGCGCCCGGCCAGTTCGTGATCGTGCGGATCACCGAGACCGGTGAGCGGATCCCGATCAGCATCACCGATTTCAGCCGCGCCGACGGCACGATCACGATCGTGGTCCAGCAGGCCGGCCGGACCAGCGCGCTGGCCTGCGCGCTGGCCGAAGGGGACGTGTTCTTGGACTTCGCCGGGCCGCTCGGCGCGGCGGCGCCGCTGCCCGAGACCGGGCACGCGGTGCTGATCGGCGGCGGGTTCGGCACCGGCGCGGTGTTCCCGCTGGCCCGCGAGATGCGCGCCCGCGGGGTCCAGGTCAGCGCGATCGTCGGCGCCCGCACCGCCGGCCTGGTCATCCTGGCCGACCTGCTGGCCACCGCGGCCGACCCGGTGCACGTGTGCACCGACGACGGCTCAGCCGGCTACCACGGCTTCGTCACCGGCCGGCTGGAACAGCTGCTGGACGCCGGCGCCGGATACACCTGCTGCCTGGCCGTCGGCCCGATGCCGATGATGCGCGCCGTCGCGGGCACCACCGCCCGCCGCGGCCTGCCCGCCCTGGTCTCGCTGGACCCGCTGATGGTCGACGGGACCGGGATGTGCGGCGGCTGCCGGGTCAGCATCGGCGGCAAAACCCTGTTCGCCTGCGTCGACGGCCCGTTCTTCGACGCCCACCAGGTCGACTTCGACGAAGCGGGCGCCCGGATGAGCACCTACCAGCAACAAGAGGACCTGGCCTGCGAGCTCGCGGGACTGGGGAGGTAACAGCCATGCCGATCGTGTACCCGCACAAAACCGAGATGCCCTGCGCCGACCCCGGCCAGCGCCGCCACAGCTGGGACGAAGTCGCCGAAGGCTACACCGAAGCCCGCGCCATCGCCGAGGCCCGCCGCTGCCTGAACTGCCAGGACCCCGTCTGCGAGCAAGGCTGCCCGGTCAACGTCCCGATCCGCGACTTCGTCCGCGCCGTCGCGGTCGGCGACTTCGCCGCCGCCGCCGCCACCATCCGCTCCCGTAACCTGCTCCCCGCCATCTGCGGCCGGGTCTGCCCCGTCGAACACCAATGCGAATCACGCTGCGTGCTGGCCCCCCACCAGGACCCGGCCGGCATCGGCCGCCTCGAACGATTCGTCGCCGACTGGGAACACACCCACCCCCCCGCCACCAGCCCCCCCGCCCCGCCGCCCTGGCGGGACCAGAAAATCGCCATCGTCGGCTCCGGCCCCGCCGGGCTGACCGTGGCCAGCGACCTCGCCCAGGCCGGCTACCCCGTCACCATCTTCGAAGCGCTGCACGCCTTCGGCGGCGTGCTCCGCTACGGCATCCCCCAATACCGGCTCCCCAAAGAAATCGTCGACGACGACGTCGCCCACCTCACCGCCCTCGGCGTCGAATTCGTCCGCGACGTCATCATCGGCAAAACCGTCACCATCGACCAGCTCACCACCGAACACGGCTACGCCGCCGTCTTCGTCGGCACCGGCGCCGGCTCACCCATCTTCATGAACATCCCCGGCGAAAACCTCAAAGGCATCTACTCCGCCAACGAATTCCTCACCCGCGTCAACCTCATGCACGCCTACTCCTTCCCCGACTACGACACCCCCGTCCAGCGCCCCCGCAACGCCACCGTCATCGGCGCCGGCGACACCGCCATGGACGCCGTCCGCTGCTCCATCCGCCTCGGCGCCGAACAAGCCCACATCGTCTACCGCCGCTCCGAACAAGAAAAAGGCGCCCGCGCCGAAGACTACGAACGCGCCCGCGACGAAGGCGTCATCTTCGACTGGCTCACCCTGCCCAAACAATTCCTCGGCGACGGCAACGGCTGGGTCCGCGCCCTCGAATGCATCCACACCGAACTCGGCGAACCCGACAACACAGGCCGCCGCCGCCCCATCCCCATCCCCGGCTCAGAATTCACCATCGACACCGACCTCGTCGTCATCGCCCTCGGCACCAACCCCAACCCCCTCGTCCCCCGCACCACCCACGGCCTGGCCACCGACCCCCACGGCTGCATCACCGCCGACCCCGCCACCGGCGCCACCAGCCGCCCCGGCATCTACGCCGGCGGCGACATCGTCACCGGCGCCGCAACCGTCATCCTCGCCATGGGCGCCGGCCGCAAAGCCGCCACCGCCATGCACGAATACCTCCAGCAGCAGGCCGGTCAGGAAGCCGAGTACCAACGGGGGCACGGGGCCGGGATCGTATGGGCGAACGAATACGCGACGGCTGATGAGCTGCGCGACCTCGTGGACAACTTCGAGCCCGGCCGAGGCGGCGACTTCGACGATTCGCACTGGCGAGGGTTCGCCGCCGGGGCCGCGGAGGTACTCGACGCCGGGCGGCCCGCAGCGCAGCGGCTGAGAAACGTCCTCCCTCGGTCAGATCGAGAAGTCCTGCTCGTACCACACCTCGTTCGTGACTCGATGCGGTTGCGGCTCGGCGCCGACGCCGGCGCCGCCGACTTTCGCCTCCAGTTCCTTGATCCGCATGAGCAGCGCGTGCAGGCTGACGCCGACCAGGTCAGGCAGCAGGGCGTGATCGAGATCGGCTGGCGCGGACGCCGGGCGGGGATGCTTGCGGTGGATGACCTCCCCGGGCACGCCGACGACGACCGAGTCGGGTGGCACCGGCTTGATCACGACGGCGTTGGCGCCGATGCGGCTGCCGTGGCCGATCGTGATCGGGCCGAGCACCTTGGCGCCGGCCCCGATGGTCACCCGGTCACCCACGGTCGGGTGGCGTTTGCCGCGGTCCAGGCTGGTGCCGCCGAGGGTGACGCCTTGGTAGATTGTCACGTCGGCGCCGACCTCGGCGGTCTCACCGATGACTACGCCGGTGGCGTGGTCGATGAACAGCCCGGGACCGAGCTGCGCGCCCGGGTGGATGTCCACCCCGGTGAGCCCCCGGGTCAGCGCCGAGCAGAGCCGGCCCTCCAGTTTCCTGTTGTGCCGCCACAGCCAGCCACTGACCCGGTGCCCCCACACCGCGTGCACGCCCGGGTAGCAGAGCGCGAGCTCAACAGCGCCGCGTGCGGCCGGATCGCGTTCCCTGGCCGCCCGCAGGTCGCTTCGCATGGCCCTGAGCATCGGTCACTCGCCCAGATCGAACAGCGGGGTACTGAGGTACCGCTCGCCGAAGTCGGGGACCACGACCACCACCAGTTTGCCCGCGTTCGCCGGGCGGTGCGCTATCTGGACGGCGGCCCAGACCGCCGCGCCGGACGAGATGCCGGCGAGCAGCCCTTCCTCCCTGGCCATCCGGCGGGCCGTGTCGAGCGCGGCGTCGTTGCCGACGGTGGCGATCTCGTCGATGAGGCCGACGTCGAGGACACCGGGCACAAAGCCGGCGCCGATGCCCTGGATGGGGTGGGGTCCCTTCTGGCCGCCCGACAGCACCGGCGACGCGGCCGGCTCGACCGCCACCAGCCGCACCGACGGCTTGCGCTCCTTGAGCACCTCGCCCACACCGGTGAGGGTGCCGCCGGTGCCGACCCCGGCGACGAAGATGTCCACGGCACCGTCGGTGTCACGCCAGACTTCTTCGGCGGTGGTGGTCCGGTGGATCTCCGGGTTGGCCGGGTTCTGGAACTGCTGCGGCATGAAGTACCGCTCGTCGTCCTTGGCGAGTTCCTCGGCCTTCGCGATGGCGCCGGGCATGCCGTCGGGGCCGGGCGTGAGGATCAGGCCGGCGCCGAGGGCACGCAGCAACTGCCGCCGCTCCCGGCTCATCGTCTCTGGCATCGTCAGTACGCACCGGTAGCCGCGGGCAGCGCAGACCATGGCGAGCGCGATGCCGGTGTTGCCGCTGGTGGGTTCGAGGATGACGGTGTCCGGCCGGATCAGGCCGTCGCGCTCGGCGGCATCGATCATCGCCACGCCGATGCGGTCCTTCACGCTGTGCGCCGGGTTGTAGAACTCCAGCTTCGCCACGACCTGCGCGCCCGCGCCGTCGGTCACCCGCCGCAGGCGCACCAGCGGCGTATTACCGATCAACTGGGTGACATCATCGGCAATCCTCATCGCCTGCCCCTTCCACATCTTGGCCTGTCCTGCCGGCTGTCCCCGCAGGACCGCGGGTCAGTCCTACTCGCAAGAACGCTTCCTGTCACGTTCCCACTCGGCCCAGGGCCAAAAGTCCCTGCAAGCAACTAAAACCCCCAGAAATACCGGGATTGTGACCTTCGACCCTATTCCGGCGAGGCTGGCCGCCGCAGCCTTGAACTCCTAGGAAGGGGTCCCGCCAATGCCAACCGACGCCCAGGTTC
The DNA here is from genome assembly GCA_963826515.1 of uncultured Actinomycetota bacterium. Classification (GTDB taxonomy): domain Bacteria; phylum Actinomycetota; class Actinomycetes; order Streptosporangiales; family Streptosporangiaceae; genus DATFVJ01. The sequence goes on along the minus strand of CAWGXI010000010.1, from coordinate 807,912 downwards.
ATCTCGCGCTCAGCGACCCAGCAGCCCGCCAACTGGCCAACGCCACCAAGACCACCGCTCAGCTGGACACGATCACGCCGCGGTGGCTGGTCCGCCTCCTGCAGTGGGTGCCGGTCGAAGCGGGCATCTACCGGCTGAACCGGGTCAAGCACCCGGAGGACGTCGAGATCGCCTGCCCGCCCCGCGACGAGTCCGAGCTGCCGCAGACCTACGTTGACTACGAGGCGTCGCCTCGGGAGTACTTCCTCAGCTCGGTGATGACCGTCGTCGACATCCACACCCGCATCTCCGACCTGTACAGCAGCCCGTACGACCAGATCGGCGAACAGCTACGGCTCACCATCGAGACGATCAAAGAGCGCCAGGAAAGCGAGCTGATCAACAACGAGGACTACGGCATGCTCGCCAACATCGCTGACGGGCAGCGCATCTCCACCCTCGCCGGCCCGCCGACCCCTGACGACCTCGACGAGCTGATCACGAAGGTCTGGAAAGAACCGGCGTTCTTCCTGACCCATCCAGCTGCGGTCGCAGCGTTCGGCCGGGAATGCACCCGCCGCGGCGTCCCGCCGGCGACGGTCAGCCTGTTCGGGTCGCAGTTCGTCACCTGGCGCGGCCTGCCGCTCATCCCGTCCGACAAGGTGCCGCTCGCCGACGGGAAGACCGAGGTTCTGCTGCTGCGTGTCGGCGAGCAGCGGCAGGGTGTGGTCGGCCTGTTCCAGCCGGGCCTCGCCGGCGAGCGGTCGCCGGGGCTGTCCGTGCGGTTCATGGGTATCAACCGCAACGCCATCGCGTCGTACCTGGTCTCGTTGTACTGCTCGCTCGCGGTGCTCACCCCGAGCGCGCTCGCGGTCCTCGATGACGTTGAGGTTGGAAAGTTCCATGAGTATGACCACACCTACCGGTGACGGCGTGACGGCCGTGCCGGGGTGGGTGCCCGACGAGGCGACGCTGGCACGGATGGCCAACGCGTTCTTCGCCGCGCTCCCTGGGGACCAGCCGGCCACCGAGCTGCCCGGTTACTTACCGGCCACGGAGCTCCGCGGTCACCTGCCGGCCGCCGCGTCCGCGGGCCGGGTCGCAGCCCGGTTCGCCCCGCCAGCCCGGCCGGGGCGGCTCGGCGAGGCGTTCGCACGGTCCGGCATTGGCGAGCCCGCCGTACCGAGCTTCTACTTCGTCGATGAGCTCGCGCGGGCCGCTGCGGCGGCGCCGGCCTTCCCCGTCGATGCCCAGCCGGCGTTCGACGTCGAGGGGATCCGCAGGGACTTCCCGATCCTCGGCGAGCGGATCAATGGGCGGCGGCTCGTGTGGCTGGACAACGCCGCGACGACGCAGAAGCCGCAGGCGGTTATTGACCGGCTCGGGTACTTCTACGCGCACGAGAACTCCAACATTCACCGCGCCGCGCACACCCTCGCGGCCCGGGCCACCGACGCGTACGAGGACGCCAGAACCACGGTGGCGGACTTCATCGGCGCACCGTCGGGTGAGACCGTCATCTTCACCCGGGGCGCCACCGAGGCGATCAACCTCGTCGCACAGGCCTGGGGCCGCCACAACGTCGGCGCGGACGACGAGATCGTGATCTCGCATCTCGAGCATCACGCCAACATCGTGCCGTGGCAGCAGCTTGCCGAGCAGACCGGCGCGAAGCTGAAGGTCATCCCGGTCGACGACGACGGTCAGCTGCTCCTGGACGCGTACCAGGATCTGCTCACCGACCGCACCCGCCTAGTCGCGATCGCGGAGGTGTCCAACGCGCTGGGGACGATCGTCCCGGTCAGCCAGGTCGTCGCGGCGGCGCACCGGGCCGGCGCTGTGGTGCTCGTTGACGGGGCCCAAGCCGTCGCGCACCTGCCGACGGACGTGCATGGCCTGGACGCCGATTTCTACGTGTTCTCCGGGCACAAGATATTCGCCCCCGTCGGCATCGGGGTGCTCTACGGCAAGCCGGAGGCCCTAGAAGCGATGCCGCCATGGCAGGGCGGCGGGAACATGATCCGGGATGTCACGTTCGAGCGGACCACATATCAGCATCCGCCGGGCCGGTTCGAGGCGGGTACGGGCAGCATCGCCGACGCGGCTGCGCTCGGCACCGCCTTGGACTACGTAAAACGCGTCGGCCTGGCGAGCATCGCGCGTTACGAGCACGAGCTGCTCGGCTACGCAACCAGGGAGATCCAGAGCGTGCCCGGTCTCCGCCTGGTCGGCACTGCGCCCGAGAAGGCCAGCATCCTGTCCTTCGTGCTCGACGGCTACCGTCCGGAGGACGTCGGCTCAGCGCTGGACAAGGAGGGCATCGCGGTCCGCGCAGGCCACCACTGCGCCCAGCCGATCTTGCGCCGCTACGGGCTCGAGTCGACGGTCCGGCCATCGCTCGCCATGTACAACACGCGCGGCGAGGTCGACCTCCTCGTCGCGGCGCTCCGCGGCCTCGCGGCCAGCGCAGGACGTCACCGGTAGCGCGGGGCCGGCCGGGCGTCCGGTGTCCGGGCGCCGTTCCGCCATGGATAGCTCGCGGATCATCCCGCGGGTGCGTCGAGCAACGCGCGGCAAACATCTACGATGTCGACCATCCCGATAAGACCGGCGTTGCCGACGACGGGCAGGTGCCGGAAACGGCCAGCCATCATGGCCTTGGCCGCGTCGCGGATGCTCGTCGTCGCGTTGATGACCGTCGGGCTGCTGGTCATCAGGTCGTGAATCCGGACATCGTCCATGTCTTTCCCGTCCGCCATCGCATGGACGATGTCCGCCTCCGTGATGAGGCCGATCGGCCGGTTGGTCCGCGCGCCGTCCAGGACCACCAGAGCTGTCGCACCCGCGTGCTTCATCAGGTACGCGGCCGCGGCCGCGTGGTCGTGCTGTTCTACCGTCGTCGCCGGTGGCCGCATAACGGCCGCAACGGTCGCCGGGGCTGGTGGCGGCCGAAAGGACGGCTCCTGCGCAGAGGCTTCGGTCATGATCTCCTCCGTTCCTCCGCGCCGGCCGGCTCGGCGCCGCGCGGGTCATCCTGGCCGATCCTGAATTTGGATCGTAACGCTGCTCATCCGCCCGGTGGCAGCCCGGACCGGTCGGGCACGCGGCGGGCGCCAGCAAAGCGGGCCCGGCGAGGCGTAGCGTGCTTTGCCGAGCCGAAGCGGGGCCCCCGCAGGCAGGCAGGCGGGCGGGCCCGGACTAGCTGTGACCGGCGAGCAGCCCGGCCGCTGCACTGTCCAGCTGGCCGGCCCAGGGCGCGTTAGCGCCGGGCACCGTGCACGTGAGGGCCGCGAGGTATATGGCGAACCTGAGCGCGCGCCGTACATCATCAGGTGTGAGCCTGGTAAGCCGGCTGCCGAGCTGCTCGTGCCGCCACAGCCAGTGGAGGAACGCGGCGGAGAACGCGTCGCCAGCACCGACCGTGTCTATGACCTTCACTGCTACACCCGGGACGGCGATTCGCTCGCCGTCCAGCGATGCTCGGGCGCCGTGTTTGCCTTCAGTGAGGATCACGAGCCGGACACCGATGTCGTGCCATTGCGCAAATACGTGCTCGGCTGGCACGTCCGGGTACAACTGCGCGAGATCCTCGTCACTTAGCCGGATGATATCTGCGATCTCGCACCAGGCGTTCAGGCGGTCGCGGTAACGATCGGGGGGGACCAGTGTGGTCCGGATGTTGGGATCGATGGAGATAGTGGCGTGCCCGCGAACTGCTCGAAGCGTGTCCTCGATCAACTGGCCGCCAGGTTTCATAATGAGCGCGAGTGATCCCGCGTGGACGCACTGAGCTTCAGACAGCTGGCCGGGACTCAGCTCGCCCGGCCGCCATTGCCAGTCGGCGGTGCCGGTGGCGTAGAACTCATAGGCCGTGCGGCCGCCTTCGTCCACAGAGGCGATGGCAAGCGTGGCCGGCTCGTCGGCAGGAACGCTGTTGGTGAGGTCGACCCCTGACCGCACTAGGCGATCACGGAGCAGCTGTCCAAGGACGCCTCTAGCCAGGCGGCTCACAAACCGTGTCGGCGTGCCGAGTTGAGCTAGCGCCACGGCCGTGTTGGCGGGCCCGCCGCCAGCATGCACGTTCAGCACCGCGCTGCCCGCCGCGGCGATCCGCGTCCCGGCAACTGCGTCGGCCACGTTCTCGCCGATCACTGCGACGTATGGGCTCATGACGGGCCCTTCCTGCCGGCCCTTGGTGTCCAGCTGAACGGCCGGGCCGCTGGTGCCTGGCAAGCCGGGCAGCGGGTGCGTCACGCCGCGATAAGCAGAAGCACGTTGGAGTATGTCAAGCTGCGCAGAAGGGTACCCGGGCAGCACCCGGCGTCAACCGGTGCAGCGGTTCCCGCGCAGAGTTGCTGAGGAGTCAGTCGTGGACGAGCTGAACGACGAAGAGCGCGCGATTGTCGAAACCGTGCGTGATTTCGTGGATCGCGAGGTGCGCCCGGTGGCGCGCGATCTCGACCATGCGAACGCCTACCCGGACGAGCTCATCGAGCAGATGAAGAACCTGGGCATCTTCGGTCTCGCCATTCCCGAGCCCTACGGTGCGGTCCAGGTGTCCACCGCCTGCTATGTGCACGTGACCGAAGAGCTGGCGCGGGGCTGGATGAGCCTGGCGGGCGCGATGGGCGGTCACACCGTGGTGTCCAAGCTCATCGTCAGGTTCGGGACCGAGGAGCAGAAGGACAGGTACCTGCCCCTGATGGCCACCGGCGAGATCCGTGCGGCGATGGCGCTCACCGAGCCTGGCGCCGGCTCCGACCTCCAGGCGATCCGGACCACCGCCAAGAGGGACGGCGACGACTATGTGGTCGACGGCACCAAGACGTGGATCTCCAACGCCCGCCGGGCGCAGGTCATCGCGGTGCTGTGCAAGACCGACCCGGCCGCCGACCCGCCACATCACGGCATCAGCCTCCTGCTGGCCGGGCACGGGCCAGGGCTGGATGTCTCACGGGATCTGCCCAAGATCGGTTACAAGGGCGTGGAGTCGTGTGAGGTCAGCTTCGACGGCTATCGCACGCCCGCCTCTTCCCTTCTTGGTGACACGGAGGGCAGGGGGTTCGCGCAGATGATGGCCGGCCTGGAGGTCGGCAGGATCCAGGTTGCCGCCCGGGCGCTTGGCGTCGCCAGGGCGGCCTTCGAGGACTCGCTGCGGTACGCGCAGCAGCGCGAGGCGTTCGGCAAGCCGATATGGCAGCACCAGTCGATTGGCAACTACCTGGCGGACATGGCGACCAAGCTGACTGCCGCGCGGCAGCTTGTCCTGTTCGCCGCGGGCAGGATCGACGCGGGCTACCGCGCCGACATGGAGGCAGGGATGGCCAAGCTCTTCGCTTCCGAGAGCGCCATGGAGATCACCTTGGACGCGATGCGGATCCACGGCGGATACGGATACTCAACCGAGTTCGACGTGGAGCGGTATTACAGGGACGCTCCGCTGATGATCGTCGGCGAGGGCACCAATGAAATCCAGCGCGGCGTCATCGCCCGGCAGCTCGTCGCCAGGGGTGGCCTGCCCGCTTGACCGCCACCGTCACGTAGCGTGCGCAGAGCTGGAACCCGGGGAATGCGAGCAACGGACGGGAGCCGCAGTGGTCACTTTTCCTGAGGGCTTCGCCTGGGGTACGGCGACAGCCTCGTATCAGATCGAGGGAGCGGTCCGCGAGGACGGGCGCGGGCCCTCGATCTGGGACACCTTCAGCCACCAGCCGGGCAGGACCCTGAAGGGCGCCACCGGGGACGAGGCGTGTGACCACTACCACCGCTACGCGGAGGACGTGGCCATCATGGGCTGGCTGGGCGCGCCGTACTACCGGTTCTCACTGGCCTGGCCCCGTCTTCAGCCGGCCGGCCGCGGATCGCTGCACCAGCCGGGTGCCGACTTCTACCACCGGCTGCTCGACAAACTCGCCTCGGCCGGCGTGCGGCCGTGGGTGACGATCTACCACTGGGATCTGCCGCAGGTGCTCGAGGACGCGGGCGGCTGGCCGGCACGGGACACCGCCTACCGGTTCGCCGACTTCGCGGCCCTGGCCCATGCGGAGTTCGGCGCTCGCGTCGACTGGTGGACCACCCTCAACGAGCCGTTCTGCTCGGCGTTCTACGGTTACGCACAGGGGGTACACGCGCCGGGCCGCACCGAGCCGGCTGCGGCCCTCGCAGCCGGTCATCATCTGCTGCTTGGCCACGGCCTGGCGGTGGAGCGGATGCGGGCGGCGCGGCCCGGCGGCAAGCTCGGCATTACCCTCAACCTGTCGCAGATGCTGCCTGCCACTGACAGCGAGGCTGACCGTGCGACGGCGGCCAAGCTGGATGCGAGGAAGAACGGCTTCTTCATGGGCCCGCTGTTCACCGGGGGCTATCCGGACCGCCTGCTCCGCGAGGTCGCCGGCCTCGGGTTCGCCGACGGCATCCACGACGGCGACGTGCGGCACATCGCCGCGCCTCTCGACTTCCTCGGCATCAACTACTACCGCCGCTTCTACTCGCGGGCCAGGACGCCGGGGGAGATCGCCGCTGCCCGCGGGCGGCCCTCCCCCTGGGTCGGGTGCGAGGAAATCCAGCTGGTCGACCGCGGGCGTCCCAAGACTCAGATGGGCTGGGAGATCGACCCTGACGGCTTGTACGACCTGCTCACCTGGGTATCCAGGGAATACAAGTGCCCGCCGCTGTACATCACGGAGAACGGGATGGCCTGGGCTGATCGCCCGGCGCCGGACGGCGCGGTCCATGACGGCGAGCGGATCGCCTACCTCGAAGCCCACGTACGGGCTGCCCACCGGGCGGTCAGCGACGGGGTGGACCTTCGCGGGTACTTCGTCTGGTCGCTGCTCGACAACTTCGAGTGGGCGCTCGGGCTCGAGCGGCGGTTCGGCCTCGTCCACGTGGACTATCAGACGCAGAAGCGGAGGCCCAAGGACAGCGCGCACTGGTACCGGCAACTCATCCGCGCGGGCGGCCTTGACGGGCCGCAGCCACCCGCGCCTGCCTAATCGTGCGGCCAAACAGCGCTTCAGCGAGCTCATCCGCACAGCCCACGCTGAGGGGCCACAGGTTGTTACTCGTCATGGCGAGGAGATAGCAGTCGTCATCGATATCGCTGACTACCGGCACCTCCGGGGGGACATCGCGGAGTTCAAGGATTACCTGCGGTCAGGCCCCGGCTTTGACGACCTAGATCTGACCCGGACCGCCGAGCACCCTAGCGCTAGGAGCGGGGCAGCTGAAGCATGACCTACCTGCTCGATACCAATGTGCTCTCGGAACTTCGCAAGCGCGAACCGGATCCCCGCGTCCTCGCCTGGTATGCCGAGGTCGCATCGGCTGAAATCTTCGTCAGCGTGCTCACCATCGGTGAGATCCGGCTGGGAATTGAGCGGCTGCGCGCCAAGGACAGGGCCAGGGCGGACGTGTTGGAGCAGTGGCTGCGTGGCCTGCACGCCACCTATCGGGACCACATCATCGACGTGGATACCGAAGTAGCCGAAGAGCGGGCATGCCTCAACGGCCCCGACCCGCTTCCGGTCATCGGCGGCCTGATCGCAGCGTCGGCAAAGGTTCGCGGATGGACCCTCGTCACCAGGAACACCGGCGACGTCGCCCGCAGCGGGGTCGCGTTGCTCAATCCCGTCGATTCGTGATCTCTTCCTGGGACATGGCCTGAGCGATCGGCGCTGAGCCGTCGCTCGCAGGAGGACACCGGACGGTCACCCCCGGTGGGCGGTCAGGCTTTCCGCGCGCGGCTCCGGCGCATCCACATCGGGCTCACCAGGGCGATGAGCAAGACGGCGACTCCGACCTGCAGGATGTGACGGATCCAGTCGATCCCGCCGGTGTGCCGGACGTTCAAGCCAACCGAGATGAAGTTACCGACGAGGGCGCCAGCGATACCGCACAGGATCGTCAGCCATAGCGGGATGTCCTGCCGTCCTGGCAAGATCAACTTCGCGATGACGCCGATTACCAGACCAGCGATGATTGACCAGATGATTTCGAGCATCGAGACTCCCCCTTGCCTCAACTTGCCTGTCAGGACGCATGAGCGCGCCTGCCCGGCTCCTTGCCCCCTGCGCTCACGGCACCGACATATACACGACATATACGGCAATGACGGTCATTTCCACGTTTTTCCCGGCGGCTTGGCCGAGGCTTTTTGCCGGCTTGGCAGAAACGATAGTTGGACCAGCTTGCGCCCGGCCACAGAAAGGCGCGACTCTTGTCGTGAAAGTGATGTGATCAATAATTTGAGTCATAAAGCCCGGGCTAGGCCGCCGTCGGCCTGTTGAGGGACGAAGGCATGTGCTCCCGGCCTTTTTTGATACGAACTCTGTCTCGGGGGCGGGATCATGCGGGGGAAACTCGCGCTCGTGATGACCACGCTTGCCACGGTCATCGGTTCACTGAGCCAGGCTCAGCCGGCACTCGCATCGGCGCCGTCGATGATCCTGGCGGCCCAGGCTGGCGCACCAGCCGCGCCGGGTGGTCTCGCGGCGTCACTCGCCGGGTCGTCGGTGTCGCTGACGTGGACGAACAACGCCACCACCCCGGCGGCGACGACGATATGGGTCCAGCGGGCGACCGACGCCGGGTTCACCAAGAGTGTGATCAACGTCGCCGTCGGCCCGGCCGTTGCGAAGTACACCGACACGTCAGTGGCGGCGGGCACGACGTACTACTACCGGGTGCTGGCGCAGAACGTGGCCGGCTACTCGCCGTGGTCGAACGCTGTGTCGGTTCCTTACCTGACGGTGCCGGCCGCGCCGGGTGGTCTCGCGGCGTCACTCGCCGGGTCGTCGGTGTCGCTGACGTGGCAGAACAACGCCACCACCCCGGCGGCGACGACGATATGGGTCCAGCGGGCGACCGACGCCGGGTTCACCAAGAGTGTGATCAACGTCGCCGTCGGCCCGGCCGTCGCGAAGCTATGCCGATGCGACCGTGGTGGCGGGCACGACGTACTACTACCGGGTGCTGGCGCAGAACGTGGCCGGCTACTCGCCGTGGTCGAACGCTGTGTCGGTTCCTTACCTGACGGTGCCGGCCGCGCCGGGTGGTCTCGCGGCGTCACTCGCCGGGTCGTCGGCGTCGCTGACGTGGCAGAACAACGCCACCACCCCGGCGGCGACGACGATATGGGTCCAGCGGGCGACCGACGCCGGGTTCACCCAGAACGTGACCAGCGTCGCCGTCGGCCCGGCCGTCGCGAAGCTATACCGACACGTCGGTGGCGGCGGGCACGACGTACTACTACCGGGTGCTGGCGCAAAACCTGGCCGGCTACTCGCCGTGGTCGAACGCTGTGTCGGTCCCTTACCTGACGGTGCCGGCCGCGCCGGGTGGTCTCGCGGCGTCACTCGCCGGGTCGTCGGCGTCGCTGACGTGGCAGAACAACGCCACCACCCCGGCGGCGACGACGATATGGGTCCAGCGGGCGACCGACGCCGGGTTCACCCAGAACGTGACCAGCGTCGCCGTCGGCCCGGCCGTCGCGAAGTACACCGACACGTCGGTGGCGGCGGGCACGACGTACTACTACCGGGTGCTGGCGCAAAACCTGGCCGGCTACTCGCCGTGGTCGAACGCTGTGTCGGTCCCTTACCTGACGGTGCCGGCCGCGCCGGGTGGTCTCGCGGCGTCACTCGCCGGGTCGTCGGCGTCGCTGACGTGGAGAACAACGCCACCACCCCGGCGGCGACCGCGGTGTGGGTCCAGCGGGCGACCGACGCCGGGTTCACCCAGAACGTGACCAGCGTCGCCGTCGGCCCGGCCGTCGCGAGCTATGCCGATGCGACCGTGGTGGCGGGCACGACGTACTACTACCGGGTGCGGGCGCAAAACCTGGCCGGCTACTCGCCCTGGTCGAACGTCGTATCGCTGCTGCGCCCTGGTCCGGCGGCGCCGGCCAGCTTCTTCGGCTCGCAGTTCGCGTGCGCGGCCTATTGCGCTGGAAGTTTCGGGTGGACCGAGAACACCTCGGTCATGACCGCCGACAGCGTTCCTGCGGGCACGCCATTCACGAGCATGCTGCGGGTCAGCTATCCGAAGGGCAGCATCGACTCGGGCTCGGTGTCCGCGCTCGGGACGCCGCTTGGCGGCGCTCAGGCGGCGCTCCCGTTCAGCACTGGCGCGACGTCCGCCGCGACAACTCTCCAGTACTACATTCGTCCCCAAGCAGGGTTCTTGTCCAATAAGGGCGGCAAGCTGCCCGGCCTGTACGGCGGCAACACGTCCGTTGCCTCTGGTGGTCATAATCCCGACGGCACCAACGGCTGGACCGCGCGGCTGATGTGGCGTAACGCCAACAATGGTGAGGTCTATGCCTACCTGGCCAGCGCCAGTACCGATAACTACGGCCTGCAGCTCGGGTGCAGCAACTGGACGTGGCAGCCCGGCCAGTGGACTGAAGTCCAGGAAACAGTCAGCCTGAATACACCGGGCCAGTCTAATGGCTATATCAACATCTATATCAACGGAACTGAGGTGCTTCAAGCCATTGGCCTGAAGTTCCGTACGGTCAGCTCGCTGCAGATCAACGGCCTATTCTTCAGCACATTCTTCGGAGGATCTGACCAAACCTGGGCGAGCCCGCAGACGCAGCACACGGACTTCGCCGGGTTCACGGTACTCAACAAGCCACTATCGGTTTCGCCCGCGGTGGGGTGCACGGCACGTGTCCACCGCACCCGCGACGGCAGAAACTCGGCCTCCGCGCACGAAACCAGGCGCTGATCCAGGCCCACGCGGGTGATCTGCTGACCGGCCATGGCCGCCGAGCCGTGGCCGGGGTAGGTTTGCTCGTGTAAGCGCACCTTGATGTCGGAGGCGTCGCATGCGTCATGGGCGATGACGGGGACGCGTCAGCTGACAGGAAGCCCAGAGCCGGGTTTCCGTGCTCTGTTCGAGGCAGTCCCCGGCTTGTACCTGGTATTGGATCCCGGGCTGCGCGTGGTGGCGGTGAGCGACGCCTACCTCCGGGCCACCATGACCGAGCGCGACGCGATCCTTGGCCGGGACCTGTTTGAGGTCTTCCCCGACAATCCGGACGATCCTGACCCGGCCGGTGTCCGCAATCTGAGCGCATCACTGACGCGGGTCATCCGAGACGGTGTGACCGACGCCATGTCCCTGCAGAGATACGACATCCGCAAGCCGGAATCCGAGGGCGGTGGATTCGAGGAGAGGATCTGGAGCCCGGTCAACTCGCCCGTGCTGGGGCGCGATGGGAAGGTGTCCTACGTCATCCACCGGGTTGAGGATGTGACGGAGTTTCTGCACCTGAAGCAGGCCGGAGACGCACAGCATCAGATTGCCAACGACCTGCGATCTCAGGCCGAGGCCATGGAAAGGGAGGTATTCCAGCGGACGCGCGAGGTGGCGGCGACCAGCCGGAAGCTCAAGGAGGCCAACGCGGAGCTGGCCGGCCTGTACGACAGGTCGAGGGAACTCGACGAACTCAAGTCCCAGTTCTTCGCCAACGTGAGCCACGAGCTCCGTACGCCGCTGACGCTCATCCTCGGCCCCACTCACAAGCTCCTTGCCCAAGCCGCTGCCGACGACCCGCACCGCCACGACCTGGAAGTAATACTGCGCAATGCCCGCCTGCTGCTGACCCAGGTCAACGACCTGCTGGACGCGTCCAAGCTCGAGGCGGGCAAGGTCGAACTCGACTACGCCGACGTCGATCTGGCCAAACTGGTCCGGTTCGTGTCCGCGCACTTCGAGACCGTCGCGGCCGACCGGGGGATCACCTTCCTGGTGAAGGCCGGCGAGCGCGTGCCCGCGGAGCTTGATTCCGGCCGTGTGCAGCAGGCCCTGCTCAACCTCCTGTCGAATGCGGTCAAGTTCACCCCGGACAACGGGACGATCCGAGTCGAGCTCAGATACGCGCCGGGCTCTCCGCGCGCCGTCGTCGAGGTCGCGGACAGCGGACCTGGCATCGCGCCGCAACATCGCGTCGACGTATTCGAGCGGTTCCATCAGATCGACGGCGGTCCGGGACGGCGGTTCAGGGGCACCGGGCTCGGCTTGAGCATCGCCCGCGAGCTCGTCCGGCTGCACGGCGGGAACCTGACGGCGGCGGACGCGCCCGAGGGCGGTGCCATGCTCCTTGCCACGCTCCCGTTGACCGCGCCGCCGGGTTCCCGGGTCCGCTCCGGCCCGCCAGGTGCGGGGATCCGCTCCGGGCTGGCAGGTGCCGAGATCCGCTCCGGGCTGGCAGATGCTAAGGTCCGCTCCGGGCCGGCCGCCGAGGTCCGCTCCGGGCTGGCAGGTGCTGAGGTCCGCTCCGGGCCGGCCGCCGAGGCCGGCTCCGATCGGTCCGCTTGGCCCGTGGTGGTCGTGGTCGAGGACAACGCCGACATGAATCAGTTTGTGTGCGAGGCGCTTGCCACCACCTACCGGGTCCATGCCGCTCTGGACGGGGGGGACGGCCTGGTCAAGGCCAGGACACTGCGCCCGGACCTGATCGTGTGCGACGTCATGATGCCGGGGCTGAGCGGTGAGCAGCTGGTGCGCGCGGCGCGCCTGGATGCGCGCCTTGAGCGGACGCCGATCCTGATCCTGAGCGCCCGGAATGACGACGCCCTCCGCGTCAGGCTCCTCCACGAGGGGGCCAACGACTACCTGCTGAAACCCTTCTCGGTGGCGGAACTGAGGGCCAGGGCCGGCAACTTGATCAGGGTCAAGCTGGCCGAAGATCAGAGCAGGGAGCTGCGGTCGGTCAAGGACCGCGATCGCATTGCTACGGACCTGCACGATCAGGTCATCGGGCGGCTTTCCGCGGTCGGTATGCGCCTCGCCTCGCTGCGCGTCCTGGTGTCAGGCTCCGCCGCGGGGCGGCTTGACGAGGTAATCGGCGAGCTGGACCGGGTCATCACCAGCATCCGCACGACGATCTTCGATCTTCAGCACCGCTCCACCGGCCGGGGCAGCGCCGTCGCGGCCAGTTTCCGCGACCGGGTGCTGGCACTCGCCGCCGAGGCTGGCGACCAGCTGGGGTTCGCGCCGCGAGTGGGTTTCGACGGTCCTGTCGGTACGCTCGTCACGCCCGACATCGCGGGCCAGCTGCTTGCCGTCCTGCGTGAGTCGCTGTCCAACGTGCTGCGGCACGCGCGGGCAACTGCCGTCGAGGTCACGGTGGCGGCCGGTGCCGAGCTGGTCCTCAGCGTGGCCGACGACGGGATTGGGCCACGAGCGGCACCCGGCGCCGGGAACGGGCTCCGCAACATGGCCATCCGGGCGCAGGCCCTGGATGGCCGCTGCGATGTGCGTTCCCGCGCACCCCGCGGGACGATCGTGGAATGGCGGATCCCGCTGCGGCGGGGCGGAACCTGACCATTACGGGGTGACGACCTGGATGGTGCCGAGAGTTGGATCGGCGGCGTATGCGATCCTGCCGCCGTCGGCCCGCACCTCGGCCAGCGCCTCAAGCGCCGCCCTGGTGACAAGCTCACCCGGGGCGAGCACGGGCACGCCCGGAGGGTAGGGCGCGACGAGCTCCGCGCTGACCCGGCCGGCCGCGGCGCCGGCTGCGACGGTTTCCGTTTGCGCGAAGAAGGCCTCCCTGGGCCCGAGCACCGGCTGCGGCGTGACGGTCCATGCGGCGGCTGCGACGGGACGGCGCGGCGGCGCCCGATGGCGCTCGATGGCGGCGACGAGGGCGCCGGTGAACGCCGCGACGTGGCTCTCGTCGTCAGCAAGCGTGACGATGGGCACGATGGTGTCGCGATCGGCAAGTTCGACCGGCATCCCGGCCGCGATCAGTTCATTTTCCACCGCGTGCCCGTGCGCGCCCGTCCCGGCAAGCAGCACCACGAGCTTGGCCGGGTCGACCCCGGGGCCGTCAAGGACGCCGGCGCCTGGAACCTGGCGCAGCCGCTGCCTGGCGGCGGCCACCCCCCGCAGCAGCCGCGCGCACAGTTCCTTGCCGTCCCGCGCCAGCAGGGCGCGGGCAGCGTCGATGCTCGCTATGATCGACCCGGCGGGGCTGGTGGTGTGCGTGGCGTCGAAGGCGCGGTCAAGCCGGGCCGCGTCCAGCCGCTCGGTCCGCGCGATGACCAGCGCGCCCTGCGTGTAGGCGGGCAGCGCCTTGTGCGCGCTCGTCACCATCGCGTCAGCGCCCGCGGCAATGGCGTGCGGCGGCAGGTCGGGGTGGAAGCCGAGGTGCGCGGCCCAGGCAGCGTCCACGATCAGCGGGACACCGGCGTCGTGGGCCGCGGCGGCGTGCCCGGCCAGGTCACCGATGGTGCCGACGTAGGACGGATCGCCGAGAAACACGGCGCAGGCGCCGGGATGGGCGGCGAGCGCGGCCCGTACGGTGTCCACGGCGACGGCCGCGGGAAGACCTGAGGCGGGATCTACCTCTGGCCGCACCCACACCGGGTGCAACCCGGCGAGCACCAGGCCAAGGAGCAGCGAGCGGTGCAGGGTCCTAGTGATGATCACCTCCTGGCCGGGTGAGCCCACCGCCAGGGCCAGCGCCTGGTTGCCGTGGGTCGAGCCGGCGACGGAGAACCGGCACCAGTCGCCGCCCCACAGCTGCGCGGCCCGCCGCTCGGCCTCGGCCCGCAACGTGTCGGCGTGCTTGATCGAGTCCAGCCCGCCGTACAGCGGCGCATCGCCGGCCACGACGGAACCGGCCAGATCGCGGCGCTGCTTGTGCCCGGGCACGGTCATGGGCGTCAGCAGGCCTGCCTCGGCCCGGGCGGTGAAGCGCAGCCATGCGTCGAGGAGCGGCGCGTCGGTCCGCAGCCCACGCGGGTCGCGCGGATCAGCTGCCGTGATGCCGGTCAGCACCGTGTGCGTGATCTCGGTCATCAGCCCAGTGTGCGTGATCTCGCCGATCTGGGCCGCATCGCGCGCATCAGGGTGTCCAGTCGACCGCTGCAAGTTCGGGTGCCGGTGTGATGACGATTCCGGTGCTGTCGCAGGACGGGCACAGGTCGAGCGGCTCGCCGTCGTATTCGAGGCCGCAGCCGAAGCAGCGGAGCCTGTCGGGAGCGCGCCGCCATTCGACGCGGGTGGCCGCTAGGGCGGTGCCGGCCGCGGCGGCCTGCCAGGCCGCGGCGGCCGAGTCGACGTCGACGCCCGCGCCGACGGCCAGCACCACTGTGTGCATCGGCCGCCCGGCAGAGGCGTCCACGAGCGCGGCGACCGCCGCCCGCACCAGACCGGACTCATGCATCGCCGGTCGCCTCGAGCCCCCACCCGGCCAGGACGGCGCGGGCCGCGGCCTCCATCGCGTCGACCTGGGCCGCCACGATCGGGCTGAGGCCCCAGTGCTCGGTGATGAATGAGGGAACGATTCCCACCAGAGCGATTCGTGCTGGCGGGCAGCCGGCCAGTTCCGCTGCAGACAGGGCGTCCACGAGCCCGACGTCATGTGCCGTCGCGCGCACCCCGTGGCCGCGCCGCACGTCGCTGTCGCGGATGAGGACAATCTCACCCGGCGCCCCGTGGGCAGCTGAGACCGCATCGAGGACGAGCACGGCCCGCCGCCCGGCGATGTATGGCATCAGCATGAGCCCGAGCGTGCCGCCGTCAAGGACGTCCACACCAGGAATGGGCGGGTCTGCGAACCGCCTGGCCGCGACCACACCGACGCCGTCGTCGCAAAGCAGTTCGTTGCCAATGCCGAGCACGAGTACCGGCGCCTGAGGGCCCGCCCGGGCGGCGCCGTCCGCCGGGGCGCCGTCCGCCGGGGCGGCGCCGTCCTTGGCCGCGTTCCTCACAGGCGGTCCTTGGGCAGGAATTTGTTGCCGGAAAAGATCGAGGAGAGCAGGCCCGAATTTTCCTCCCGGTCGATGAGCATGGCGCTGTACACGTGGTGAACCAGGAATCCCAGGATCAGCCACATGATCAAGTGGTGGATGAACCGGATCGTCTGCAACCCGGCCAGCGGGATCAGCCAGCCGGTGACGCTAGCGGCCCAGCCCTCCCCTTGGACGCCCCAGAGCGTGACGCCGGTCAGGATCTCGACGCCGAACATCAAGTACAGCACGGTGTAGGTCAGCCCGGCGAGCGGGTTGTGGCCGACGACCGGCGGCGGCTCGCGATCGATGAAAAGGTAGAAGCGGAGCGATGGGACGATCCCGCGCACGCGCTCCTTGCTGGCCGGGATCCACTCGGTCCACCGGCACCAGCGGTTGGGCGACAGGAACAGCCATATCACCCGGGCGAGGATCAGCGCGATGAAGACGTATGCGGTGAACTCGTGAATGGTCTTGACCCAGGTGACCCAGTCTGTGCTGCTCGCCAGATGGAGGACCGGGTCACCGATGAGAAAGCCGGTCACGCTGAGCACGGCGATAGCCGCGAAGAGCAGCCAGTGCACCCATCGCACCGGCTGGTCCCAGACACGTACCTGGACCAGCGGTGTTCCCGCGGCCTGCTCGGCACTTGCTGTCTGCTCCGCGGGTGCCGCTGCGACGGGCGGCCTGCGCTGCGCGGGGGCGGTCACTGGACTCGGACCTCGACGATATCGCGGCCGTCCGCGTCATAAATGTGCGCGGCGCACGCCATGCACGGGTCGAAGGAGTGCAGCGTCCGGAGGATCTCCAGCGGACGGGTGGGGTCGGCGACCGGCGTGCCGACCAGGGCAGCCTCATACGCGCCGGGGTTTCCCGCCGCGTCACGAGGGCTCGCGTTCCAGGTCGACGGTACGACGGCCTGGTAGTTGTGGATGTGCCCATTGTCGATGACGACCCAGTGGGAAAGCGAGCCCCGCGGCGCTTCCTCGAAGCCGACGCCGCGGGTCTGCCCGGCAGGCCACGACGAGGGCTCCCATTTCGAGGTATCCGCGATCGCCAGATCGCCGCTGTTGACGTTGTCCTGCAGTTGCCCAAGCAACTCGATGGAGTACGCCGCCATCAGCTCGGTCTCCAGGCCCCGGGCCAGAACCCGGCCGAGCGTGGACATCAATGCCGTCGGCGGGGCCTTGAGCCGGTTGAGCGCGCCCTGGACCAGTGGCTTGATGCGAGGGTCACCAGATAGGTAGCCGACCAGCATCCGGGCTAGCGGGCCGACTTCCACGGCCGTGCCATGGTATCGGGGCGCCTTGAGCCATGAGTACTTCCCTGCGACGTTGAGCTGCTCGAATGGCGGGTCTGGGCCCGTGTAGTCGGGGATGGTTTCGCCCTGCCACGGCGGCAGAGCGCCGGCCGCGTCGTCGTAGCGGTACCACGAATGGGCGACGGACTCGGCGATGCCGGTCGGATCGAATGGCTGGACCGCCAGCTTACCGGCCGGGATTACCCCGCCAGGAAACAGGCCGCCAGACGCGGGCTGGTGCTGGCGCGGCGGCGACGTCGAATAGTCGCCGAATACCATATACGAAGTCAGGCCGCTGCCGATCTTCGTCCAATCCAGGTAGGTTCCCCCGATGGCGTACAGGTCTGGAATGTACACTTGCTGGACGAATTGCTGCCCACTTTGCAGCAGCTCCGATAGCTCCTGAAGGGTGTTGCCGTTAATCGCGTCCTGGCTGTTCAGGTCGATGGGAGACGCCATGCCGCCGACGACATAGGTCTGCGGGTGCGGGTTCTTGCCGCCGAGGAGCGCGTGCACCTTGATGTACTGCCGCTGGAAGTCAAGAGCGTCGAGATAGTGGCTGAACGCGAGCAGGTTAAGCTCCGGGCTCAGCCGGTACGCGACATGCCCCCAATACCCATTCGTGAACGGGCCGAGATTGCCGCTTGCCAGGAATGCCTTGAGCCGGGCCTGGACCGAAGCGAACAACCCGGTCGACGAACGAGCATAGTCGGAAATTGACTGCGCGAGCGCGGATGTCTTCGCCGGATCGGCCTTCAGCGCGGACGTCGGGTCGACCCAGTCCAGCGCCTGCAGGTGGTAGAAGTGCACGACGTGGTCGTGGACGTACTGCGACGCGGCGATGAGCTGCCGGAGCAGCCGTGCGTTCAGCGGCGGGACCGCGCCGACCGCGTCCTCGACCGCCTGCACCGAGGCAAGCGCGTGCACGGTCGTGCAGACACCGCAGATCCGCTGCGCGAAAAGCCACGCGTCCCGCGGGTCCCTGCCCTGCAGGATGGTCTCGATGCCGCGCCACATCGTCGCGGAGGAATACGCCTCGGTGACCCGGCCACCGGCGACCTGCACCTCAACGCGCAAGTGCCCTTCGATTCGGGTTACCGGGTCGATGACGAGCCGTGCCATGTCTCACTCACCTGCCCGCCGTTTAGGCTGCTGATGTACCGGAGCCGTGCGTGTCGCCGCCTTCGCCAGGGTCGTCGCCGGTGCCGGCCGCTGGGCCCTCGCCAGTACTGGCCGCGGGGCCCCCGCCAGCGCCAGCCGCGGGGCCGCCGCTGCCGGGCGCGGGATCGCCGCTACCGGGCGCGGGGCCGCCGCTGCCGGCCGCTGGATCGCCGCGGCTGCTGGCCGCGGGGCTCCCCCCGCCACGGCCGCCTTCGCCGCCACCGGGGGTGCTGGAGTCCGGTGGCCGTGCCGCCCGGGTGTCATGGGCAGCGGCGAGCCGGTGCTGAACGCCCTTGCCGGCCGCATGCAATGCGAACCCGGCGGCCGTGGCCGCGACGACAGCGATGCCGAGCCGGTCCGCGGTGAGATCGAGACCCGCGTTCTGCACGTGCGGCAGCCGGTCATAAAACGGTGTGTTCGTGTCCCAGAAGGCGGGCTCCGAGCAACCCACACAGCCGTGCCCGGCCGCCACCGGCCAGGATGTCTCGCCGTTGTACTGCACGCTGGGGCAGTTGTGGAACGTGCTCGGGCCCTTGCAGCCGAGCCGGTATAGGCACGCCCCGTCGCGGTGCGCCTGGTCGCCCCATTCGAGCGCGAACTGCCCCGCGTCGAACTGCCCGCGCCGCTCGCAGTTGTCGTGGATCCGCTCCCCGTAGGCGAACAGGGGCCGCCCGAGATCGTCGGCCGCTGGGAACTCCCCGAACGTCAGGTAGTGGACGACGGTGGCGGTGAGGTTGTCCGCGTTGACCGGGCATCCCGAGAGGTTGACGATGGGAACGCCGCTGACGATGTCCGCGACCGACGTGGCGCCGGTGGGGTTGGGCTTGGCGACTGGGATACCGCCGAACGCCGAGCACGTGCCGACGTTGATGATCCCGGCAGCACCGCGGGTAGCGTTTGTGAGTATGGCGTCGGCCGCCTGGCCCCCGATCGTGCACGCTCCCCGGATGCCGGTCGGCACCGAACCCTCGACGATGAGAAGGTGCCCGCCCTTGGCGACCGCCTGGTCCCGGGCTCTCTCGGCTGCGGTGCCTGAGGCTGCCATCAAGGTCTCGTGATAGTCGAGCGAGATCAGCCCGAGCACCAAGTCAGACGCCGACGGGTTGCGTGAGCGCACGAACGCCTCGGTGTCGCCAGCGCAGTCCTGGAACTCAAGCCAGACGACAACGGGTCTGTCCACCTTTGCCAGCGCGGACGCGATGCGCGGGGCGAAGCGGGCCGGCAGCGCGAGTGTCGCGGTGACCCCCGCGCAGAACTGCAGGAACGCCCGCCGGCCGACCCCCGCCTCAGCAAGGCGCGAGGGAAGCGATGAGTCATCGTCCCCGCCAGCCACATTGGGCTCGGCTGACGCATAGGGCTCACGGGACGCAACGGGCCCCGGCATGTGGGGCGCAGCCGCAGCATCAGTTCCAGCCGATGTTGAGATCGCCCGGTGACCGCTCGTCATGGCCTCACCGCCTCACGCGCACCCGCGGCCGAGCCGTCGAGTCGACCCTGAAACGCGGTAAGGAGAAGATTACGTTGGCTCCAACCGGCCCGGCAAGGGGCCTTTGGGGTAACGAATTCCGGCATTTCAGGCGTTGCGTTCTGTGCGGTTCGTCGCCACACTGTGCGCATGGGCCAGCTTGAGGATCTCGTCGCGAACGTCCACCGCGCGTTCGATCAAGTTCACCGCGAGCATTTCCTGGGCGATCCGACGGCGAATCCTCGCCTCGGCGTAGACGTCCTTGATCCCGTCGTTGTGGCGGACACCCCGACAGTGCTCCTGCTGGCGCCCTGGACAATCAACGGGATCGCCTTCCCGCCGGATGATCAATTCCCGGACGTGGTTGAGATCGCCGGGCGCCGCCGCATGGTGTTCCGCGTTGTGATGGCAGATCTTGGTCCTTTCCGCTCCGTCAACCTGCCCCTCGAGGCCGCCGGCCTGCGCAGCATGGCGCAGGCACGCGGGCTCACCAGGTCGTGGGCCACGCATTTTCATGACGCGGTCCGCGTCGCGCGGGCGGCGCAGGTGAGCGAGGCTAGTCCGCGGCGCGGTAACCCCCCTGATCCCGAACGGCTGCCGCCGCGTGCGGATCCCATTGGCGGCGCGCGCCTGAAGAGGGAGTGAAGGCGATGTGTTTCGGCGTTCCCGGCCGGGTCACGCAGATAGCCGACATGGCGGGCCTGCCGACAGGCAAGGCCGAATTCGGCAGCGTGTCGCGCGACGTCTGCTTTGCCTACCTGCCGGATGTCCGGGTCGGTGACTACGTCATCGTCCACGCGGGCTTCGCGGTCGGGCTGGTGGATGCGGCTGAGGCAAAGCAGGCGCTAGAGATCGCGCGGTCCCTGCCCGATCTCTAGGTGGGATCGAGCCGCCCCGCAGTGGTTTCCCATGATCGTGGTACCTTGCCCGTCATATGCGCGGGCAAGGTACCACGATCATAAGTGGCGGGGTCGGCGGAGGGCTGGGACTGTCTGGCCCTGGCTGGGACTGCACGGTGCCTGACCTGCGGTTATGTCACTGTTCGCCACCCACGGTTACGGGACTTGAGGGAACCCCGTAGGACAGTCTGATATCAGACTTGAGCTCCCTCTTTGGCTCCCTGTTAAGCTCCCCCCGCCGGGCAAGCCCCCTAGCCGCCCCGAGCAAGGGCCGCAGGCCAACCTGCCTGAAATCAGGCAGGTTCCTAACGACCTCGCGCCCGGCATCGGCTCATCACCGTGGGCCCGCCGCCAGTTCTCGGCCACCCACTCCCGGCGCTGATCCGGCGTCATCGCCTTCCACTTCGCCCACACCGCCCGGTCGCGGAGGCGGCTGCTGTTGGGGGTGAGGCGTGCCAGGTCGTGCTGATTCGCGGCGTGCGTATCCCACCGGAGGTTTGTCAGCCGGTTGTTGGCGTGACTGGGGTCCGGATCGTGGCACGCTTCCATCCCCCTCCGGGCACGGGCCGACGAACGCCTCCAGCACCAGCCGGTGGACGTGGCGAGTGCATCGCCAACCGCCCCCGGAAAGGCCGACTCGCGGGTAGCCGTCCTAGTCCAGGGACTGACGCAAAATCCTGCCGGGGGTACCGGCACACGGCAGGCTCTCCACCCGGCCCCAGTCGGACACCTCGTACAGCCCCTCGAAGCCGACCACCGGGAGCCATCGTTCCTGGCCATTTTTCACCGGCGCAATTTACCTGTCCCGGCAGGCAGCGGGGGCCGCTGCTACCTCGGCAGCCAAGGGGCCAGCGGGTCCCGCGCCAGGGTACGGGCCGTGGCCTCGGCTGGGACAGCTGGGACGGCTAACTTCAGAGGTTCTTATACGAGGAGCTGTCTTAGAGGGCATCTGATCCACAGTGATCCCTGTCTGTCCCTGCGCCAAGATTTCTGTGTGTTCAAGGTCCCGCACTTTCGGTCTATGACCTGCTAAAGATCGCCGTCATGACCTCCCGGCGTTCCTACCGCACCGACCTGTCCGACGCCCGCTGGGCGCTGATCGAGCCG
Organism: uncultured Actinomycetota bacterium; assembly: GCA_963826515.1. GTDB lineage: Bacteria > Actinomycetota > Actinomycetes > Streptosporangiales > Streptosporangiaceae > DATFVJ01. The sequence continues at coordinate 786,252 of CAWGXI010000010.1, read as the reverse complement.
GTCCTGGCCGCCTGGCGGGCGGCGCGGGCCGAAGCTGGCCTGGGCCTCAGCGAGCCGGTGCATGATCTGCGTGAGATCGTGAACGCGATCTTGTATGTGAACCGGACCGGGATCGCCTGGGAATACCTGCCGCACGATTTACCGCCGTACAAGACGGTCTACGACTACTACGCCAAGTGGGCGAAAGACGGCACCACGGAGTCGATCCACGACACGCTGCGCGGCCAGGTGCGCACCGCCGCCGGCCGCAGCGAGGAGCCCACCGCCGCGATCATGGATGCGCAGCCGATCCGGACCTCCGGCAATGTGGCGGAGTCCTCGCAGGGCATCGATGCGGGCAAGAAGATCAAGGGCCGGAAACGGCATATCGCCACCGATACGCTCGGCCTCCTGCTTGTCGTGCTGGTCACCGCGGCCAGCGTTCAGGACACCACCGGCGGCCGGGACGTTGTCAGCGAGCTGGCCGCCCGGCACCCGGGCGTGGTCACGGCCTGGGCCGGCAGCGGCTACCAGCGCAGCGTCATTGAGCTCGGCGCGGCACGCGGCATCGACGTGCAGGTCGTCCGTAAAGATCCCGGCCAGAAAGGGTTCGCCCGTTACCGAAGCGGTGGGCGGTAGAGCGTACTTTCGGCTGGTGGATGCTGCATCGGCGGTTGGCCCGAGATTACGAGACGCTCCCAGAACGCTCCGAAACGATGATCCACTGGGCCATGATCGACAACATGGGCCGGCGGCTCACCGGCGAAACCACCCAAACCTGGCGTGACCGGCCCGCCGAAACGGGCGAACCACCCGTCACGTAGATCAGATGCCCTCTTAGGAAGCTCTGAAGTTGGCTGTCCCAGCTGTCCCACTCGAATGAATCGGCATTTTCCGATTGACCGGGCTACGGCGATTCGCCGCCTCGGCGGAACGCAGCAGCCCTCAGAGGCCCTCTCACCTGGGCGGAATCGTGCGGGGGGTGATCATGCCGGGCCGGTGCTGGCGGCGCTCCTGCGGCCATCCTGCCGCGTCGCGCTTCTTGACCTGCTCGACGGCCTGGGAATCACAAGGGCGCGGCCGGGCGCATTTCACGCGAGCTGACGGGGCACTTGGTCAGCTATTGGCCGGAGGCGTACCACTGGGCCAGATACATGGTGAGGTGGCTCCGATGGCTATCGAGCCCTGGGGGTTTGTTTCGAGGCTGATGGTGAAGACGGCGAATGGGTCGTGTTCCGGCGTGTGCCCAAAGATCGCTGGTTGGCCTTTCGTGAAGTTGGCTGTCGAGCTGATGACGTAGCCTTGTTTCTTCCAGTACGCCTGGACCTGGTTGGCGATAGCGATGATCTGCTGGCTGTCGCGGACACCGCTTAGCTCGGCCGTGCGGCTGGCCTGGACCATCTTGTCTGCGGATGGCAGGTTCTCTGCCAGGCACGGGCCGGTTTCGTTCGGGAGAGAGGTATTGAAGTCCAGGCCGGGTTCCGGGTGCAGCGCGGAGGCGGTGTCACGGACAATCTGCTCGGCCCGCGCTGTGGCCTGCTGTTGGTTCATGGTCTTCGCCACCGTTCCTCCCGCTGACCCTCGCGAGCATCCCGCCAGCGTCACGGCGGCGACGGCTGTCGCAGCAGCGAGCCATCTGCGGGTAGCCACTGTTGTCAGCGTCCTAGGTCTCATCCTGTTCGGCATCCCTGGATCGCTTTGGTGATCTTGCCGGGTCATGTGTGGACCGGGCCGATCCACGGGAATCCGGGCGGCATCCCCGGCACCGGATCCTCGATCACGAGCTGGCCCGGTGTGACATCGCTGTACTGGCCGTCCACGATGTGAGCCAGGTTGTACAGCGACTGCGATCCTGGTTCCCAGTACTGGGAATGGGCCCTGAGGGGCGGCCACAAGCTACCGGGGGCGACAGCGAAGGTCCGGCCGCCGAACTCCACGCTCGCGGGGTCGGTGCCGAATTGCCCCAGATGCGGCACGGGGTCGTTGCTGGCCTCCCCGGCGTACACGTGCGCGGCGGGCACCCCGAGCTGGGTGGCGTGGTTGACGCTGACGCCGGGGCTGCCGACGAACGCCAGGTCGGTGGCGAGGTGGCCGGGGGCGCGGGTGGCGGCCTCACCCACCACCAGGGATCCGTAGGAGTGCCCGAGCATCACGGTGTGCGCCTGGCTACCGATATGGGCGGCGGCCAGCCCGGCGGCGAAGCGGTCCAAGGCCGGCGCGCCGGCCTGTGCATCGTCCGGCAGGGCTACGGACTGGCTGCTGAGCAAGGAGGACAGCGACAATTGCGGCGCGTTGTAGTTCAGCCAGTAAAGCGACGCCGTCCGCGCGCTTGGGTCGAAGAAGTTGGCCTGCTTCCAGAGCACTGCGGCCCGGCCGATGTCAGCGTACGCACCTGTGATCTTGGATCCCAGACCCGGCACATAGCTAACGACGTTGTCGGCAGTGTCCGGGTTACCGAATGACACGATGGCGTGGCCGTTGCCGTTGGTGTCGAACCCCAGCAGGTAGCTGTCCGGGTAGCCGTTCTTGCCGCCGAGGGCCAGGCTGTTCTCGACCGCCGAGATCTCGGCGAGCTTGCCCTGGATGGCGGTGACCTGGCTGTGCCACTGCTGCCAGGCGGGGTTGGGCATCTGCTCGGTGCCGAACCGGCCGCCGCCAGTGACGGTCGCCTGGGGCTCGCGCGCGTCCAGGCCCGCGAGCTGGCCCTGAAGCTGCTGCTTGCCTGCCGCCAGGGTGATCCGGTTGGCCTCGTCCCGCACCGTCGCGGGCAGCCCGTCCAGCCAGCCGATCTGCGCCGGGAACTCACGCAGAAGGCCATGCTGCTGCGACGTGCTCAGGGCTTTCCACCAGGCATTCACCTCGGCCGGATTAGTGCCTTCGGCCGGGATCATGGAACGGTCGAAAACCCCGGCGAGCTGCCCGGCATCCACCAGCTCCTTGCTGGCGGTCGACGGGAACGCCTGGAGCGCTTTCAGCCGCGCGGTGACCTGCGAATCGACTTCATCGGCCACCGCGATCGCGCGGCGGACCAGGTCGGCGACCTCGCCCATTGCCGGGGACGGTGCCTCGCCCAGCCGCGCCTGCTGCGGACCCATCAATGGTGGCGGCGAGCTGGCCGACACGCTGCCGTCCGGTCCAATCGTGAGCCGGTTCTGCGCGGCCACCTCTTCGGCGGCGCGCAACACCGACTGGGCGTCGCGGACACCGCTCGCTGCGTCTCGCAGCAGGGTCGCCATGGTGGAGGTGTACTCCTCGGTGGTACCAAGTTGCGTGGACAGGCTGGTCAAGTTCGTGCTGGCGGCATCCGCAGCCATCCCGGTCCAGGTTGTGCCGTCGAACAGCGGCTGCGCCACCTCGCTCTGCAACGCGCTGACCTGGGTCCCGAGCCCAGCACCGATGCTTGACCACTCCGCAGCCGCCTGGTCAAGCAGGTCGGGCCGGGCTGACCGTAACGCAGCAAGATCGACCATGACGTGCCCCGCGCCTCACTGGTTCACGCGACCGGAGATGGCACCAACCTTCGCCACCAGGCCATCTTCAGTCCTGGTATAGGCCGTCGCGGACCCGGTCAGCTTGGTCCCGGCCGCCGAAACCGCAGACGCCTGCTGCCCGAGGCGCTGTTCCCACCGGGAAATCAGTTGGTCGAGCGCCGCGCCCAACTGCCAGCCAGAATGGGCGGACGCGGCCGGCGAACACGCCGGTGACACCTCGGGCACCAGCTTGGCCATGGCCTGTGAGATCTGCTGTGCCTGCTGGCCAGCCAACCTGAGCGACCCGGGGGACACCTGCATCGAACCGCGACCCCCGGCTGCCACTTCCGCCAAGACCTCCGCCCGTCTCCACGGCCTACGCGGGCTTTCTACCACATTCTGGGCACTGCGGGTATCGGAACCGTCACTTATGCGCGATCTTGGGGCACGGTCTCGTCGTGGCTGGTAGGTCGGCGCGTCGAGGCGCTCCGTGCCAGTGCGGCACGGTGCCGGGAGGCGTCACGCTATAGTTCAGGATCTCGGTGTGGGTGCCGTTGCGGAAACGGTAGGTCGGCGTGCACCACTTCATCCGCGAGTAGTAGCGGACGCCGTTATGCGCTTTGACCGTCGAGAGCGTCACAGTCATGGGGTGATAGCTCTCCTTGCCAAGTGCGCAGTTCGGAATGCAGTTGTCGGTCCACAAGGTGCCTTTGGTCCATGCATACGGGCCGGGAGTCTTGGCCCAGGTGGTCCACTGCCAGGTATGTGCCATGGGCGAACCACCCTGCCCGACATAGATCCACGCGGGCTTAACGCTCGGATGGGTCCAGCCGCCGCTGCCGCTAGCGTAGACAACGGGCGTCGTTGTTGCAGATGCGCTGGTGGTGCCTGCCAGGGCGACTCCCCCGGCGAGCACAACAGGCGTGAGCACCAGTGCGAGCTTCCTTAGTAATTTCACGAGGCATGCCGTCCTTTGGTCCGGTGCTTATTAGTGGGTGGCCGGGCACACGTCGTTAGCGGTGATCGCGTCATAGGTCGCGAGGTGGTAGGGGTAAATTCCGCCCGCCAGCAGGATCTGATCGGTGTAGGCGGTGCTGTCGCCTGCGGCCCATGCCTGGCACAGCGTGCTGCCCGTGGTCACGACCCAGTCAGCGGGCGCGACGATTCCAGCGGCCCATATGTCCTGCACGTAGGTGTTCGGCGCGTAGGTGTAGTTGCCACCGCTCGCAGGCGGGTTGATGTTGATCACCACTGCGGGTGGTGCTGGCTTGGCTGTGGTCTTCGCTGGTGCTGGCGTGGCCGTGGTTTTCGCCGGTGCTGGCGTGGCTGGCACGGTCTGCGTCACGGTCACGCGCGGCGCGGACTGCGCAGCCGGGGTGGCGACTGTGCTGCCGCATCCTGCGACAGCGATAACCGGAAGCACCGCCGCTGCCGCGACTGCGATGCCTAGCTGGTGGATGTGGCGCGTGTGCGCATGTCTGGCAGGTACCGTCTGCACGGCTGCCTCCTAGTGATCTAGCGAGGCGGTAGGGCCGTTCGGTTGCTGGCCGTGCGGGCGGTCCCGCTGCTTCACGCTGTGTTGTCCTGCGTCCGAGCCTGCGCCGATGATGGTGCGCCGCAAAGGTGCCATTGGGCATCAATCACACTCTGTGGAGAAGTGGTGACGTAGTGCCCAGGCACACGTCCTGTGAAATGCGCGTCCCCGGCCCCCGCTACATCACTTTGACCTTCAGCGCTTGACGCGGGCCGTGAGGGCTAGCAAAGCCAGACCGAGCAGTACCGGGCCGGTCAGCCGCGCAGCCAAGCGATCAATATGCAGCGAACGTCGGCCACTGCCCTGCCCCGGTCAGGGCCGGGGCGGCTCATCAGGTCGCCAGCGTTCTTCATGAAGCTCTCAGCGGCCCGGTCCAGGCCCGCAGGCAACGATCTGAGAGCGCGTTAAGCGCCCGCAGCACGTGCAGCACCGGGTGGGAATTCCCCACCCACCCGGAACCGCACGACCTGACGACTTATACGACCCGGCCGCCCGGCAGTCATCTGACCAGCGGAAACGCCGCGCCGGACTAGCGGGCCGGACGACGACTCACTACGACCAGGGGCCCACCAGATCTCCGCCCGGAACCGGGCGAATCGGCTGATCGCTAAGCTCCTCATTAAGCTCCTCATTTGGTGAAAACCCCAGGTCAGAAGGCTCTCTCGCATGAACAACGATCATGGGAAACGCCCCCGGTGTGCGCGCGATTGCCGCGCGGAGTACGCCCACCACCTGGCCCGCCCGCTGCTATGCGTGGCCGCCACTGACCGGCAGCGGCGCACCTCAGGGCTGAGCTCCTCCAGCGAGCCGCGCGTCCTCGCCACGCGCCCTGGTTCCCGCTGAGTCTCACCGGCCGCCGGATGAGATCACGGCGAGCTGATCGGCCACCCAACGGTGCACGTCATGGGTGCGGACGCGCCGGGCCATGGTGGCGAGCGCGGCACGGCGGCTTCCAGCTGGCAGCCGCAGCGCGTGCTCGATGCGGTACGACAGGCCCTCGATGTCGAACGGGTTGCACAGCACGGCCTGGCGTAGCTCACCGGCGGCGCCGGTGAACTCGCTGAGGACGAGCGCCCCGTCGCCGTCACGCGCCCCCTGGACAGTGACGTACTCCTTGGCGACGAGGTTCATCCCGTCGATGAGCGGCGTGGCGAGCAAAGCCGCGGCGACCGCGTAGTAGGCGGCGATCTGCTGCTGCGACAACCCGCGGTATAGGTAATGGACAGGCACGTCGTGGCCGGGCTCGGTGAACCGGCCGTTGATCCGCCCGATATGCCGTTCCACGGCGGCGCGCAGATCGCGGTATTCCCGCACGTTGTCGCGGCTGGGGACGGCGATCTGCAGGAACGCGAGCTTGGTGCGCAGGTCCTCGCGGCGTTCGAGCAGCATCTCGAAGGCAAGCAGCCGCTCGACGATGCCTTTCGTGTAGTCGAGCCGGTCGACGCCGAGCAGCACTGTACGGCCGGTGAACTGCTCGCGCAGCGCCTCGGCTTCGCGGTTGGTCGCCTGGCCGGTCGCGTGCTGGCTGAACTCGGCCGCGTCGATCGAGATGGGTGAGGCCGTGGTGAGCACCGTCCGCCCATCGGGCAGGGCGAGCGCCGGCCCATGTGCTTTGATGCCCGCATCGCTCAGCAGCCGGCCGCAGGCACGGACGAAGTTCTTGCGGTAGGGCTCGGTGTGAAACGACACGACGTCCGCGCCGAGCAGCCCGAGCAGGATCTCCTCCCGCCAGGGACACCGGGCGAAGATGTCAGGTGACGGCCACGGTACGTGCAGAAAGAACCCGACGGGTTGTTCGGGCCGCCGCTCCCGGATCAGCTGCGGGACGAGCATGAGCTGGTAGTCGTGGACCCACGCGAGCGCACCGGGCAGTTCCTCGAGCGCGGCGACCGTCGCGCCGGCGAATGCGGCGTTCACCTGCCGGTACGTCTGCCACCAGGCGCGGTCGAAGCGGGGTTTCTCGATCGCGTTGTGCAGCAGCGGCCACAGCGTGGCGTTGGCGAAGCCGTGGTAATAATGCCTGACCTGGGTGGCGGACAAGCTGATCGGCCGCAGCTGAACGTCGAGATCCGGCAGTGCCGAGGGCATGCCCTTGGCGCCGCCGTCCCAGCCGACCCAGGCACCGGTGCGGGTCGTCATCACCGGCCGCAGCGCCGTGACGAGCCCGCCAGGCGACAGCTGCCAGCCGTCGGTGCCGCCCTGGACCGGGAGCCGGTTGGCGACGGCCACGACAGGAGTGTGAGGTGAGTCATCCGTCGCGACGTTCATCAGAAATGCGCCCGGGAAACCCCTGGCTTCAGCCATGGGGAGGAACGGGCGTGCCTCCCTTCGCAAAGCCGCAGGGTGGAGTGTGGTGCATGGCGCAGCAGGTCAAGCGGGCGTACAAGTACCGCTTCTACCCGACCGGCGCGCAGGCTCAGGAGCTTGGGCGGACGTTCGGCTGTGTCCGGAAGGACCTGGCGCTGGACGCCCGTACCACGGCGTGGTACCAGCGGCAGGAACGCGTCGGCTACGTGCAGTCGTCGGCGCTGCTCACCGAGTGGAAACGGTCCGGCGGCTTCGGCTACCTGGGTGAGGTGTCCTGCGTGCCGTTGCAGCAGGCGCTGCGCCATTTGCAGGGCGCGTTCGCGGCGTTCTGGCAGAAGCGGGCGAAGTACCCCAGGTTCAAGTCGCGGAAGCATTCCCGCGCGTCGGCGGAGTACACCCGGTCCGCGTTCCGGTGGCGCGACGGGCATCTGTGGCTCGCCAAGATGGGCGCGCCGCTGGCGATCGTGTGGTCGCGCCCGCTGCCCCGGGGCGCGGAACCGTCCACTGTCACCGTCTCCAGGGACAGTGCGGGCCGGTGGTTCGTGTCGATCCTGGTGGGGACCACGGTCAGGCCGCTCGGCCCGGTTACCGGTGTGGCCGGCATCGACGCGGGCATCACTTCCCTGGCCACGCTCTCGACCGGGGAGAAGATCACCAGCCCACGGCGTGAGCGGCGGGACCGGAACCGGCTCGGTACGGCGCAGCGGCGCCTCGCCCGCAAGGCCAACGGCTCGGCCAACCGGGCGAAGGCGCGGGTAAAGGTCGCGCGTGTCCACGCGCGGATCGCCGACCGCCGGCGCGGCCATCTGCACAAACTCACCACTCGATTGGTCCGTGAAAACCAGACGGCCGTGATCGAGGACCTCGCAGTGAGGAACATGGTCCGCAACCATTCCCTGGCCCGCGCCATATCCGACCCGGCCTGGGCGGACCTGCGGGGCATGCTGGAGTACAAGTGCCAGTGGTACGGCCGCGACCTGGTCGTGACCAGCCGCTGGTTCCCGTCGGGCAAGACGTGCTCCGGTTGCGGGCACCAGATCGGTGTGCTGCCGCTGAACGTCCGCGAATGGGCGTGCACCCGCTGCGGCGTGCTCCACGACCGGGACATCAACGCAGCGCGCAACGTATTGGCCGCCGGGCTGGCGGTGACAGCCTGTGGAGACGGTGTAAGACCCCAGCCGCGTAACCGGGGCGGGCAGTCGTCGGCGAACCAGGAACCCCAGCGGGTGACCGCTGGAATCCCCCGGCTTTAGCCGTGGGGAGGATGTCAAGCGGGCCTGGTGATGTCCGCCGCCGCCGCCTGCCACTCTTCTGTGCCAGTTTCCCCGGGGCTGCCGTGCCGGCCGGGTTCTGCGTAGCTGCCGTTCTCGGTGAGGAGTATGGGCGATGACGGGTAGCTGCGATGGACGGCGTCGATCGTCGCGCCCGGCGCCGGCCGGGTCGAAGGCGAACCGCCAGTGCCCGTCCAGGTCGAGGAACTCACGTCCGGCCGGGCGGTCGGTGCAGACGTCGAACGACGGGAGCGGCTGGCCGTATTGGAAGACCACGGGGAAACCGTCGACCGTGTGCACTGCGGTGCCCATCGGCTCGCGCGCGCGACGCGGCAGTTTCACCCGTTCCCAGGGGCCGTTGTGCCGCTGCCCCGCGGCTGTTGCAGCTGGCTCAGCCTCGCTGCTGTCTCGTCGTCGGCGGGGGTGTACGTCGTCATGCGAGTGCCGAGCCGCTGGCCGAGCCAAAGATGGGTGTAGTCGAGGCTGAGCAGCCCGGCTCGTGGATGCAGGAAGCGCTTTGTGCGGTTCTCTGGGGCGGTGACGTCGTGCCGGTCCCACAGTTCCGCGAATTCCTTTGACGCCGCGGAGATCCGGGTAACCAGGCACTTCCACGTCGGCTCTGCCACATGTTCCGCCATGGCGGCGCGGTATTCCGCGACCATCCGCCTCGCGGCGTCGTCCCAGTCGACGATCGCCCCCCGCCGGGCCGGGTCGGTGAACATCAGCCAGAGCGAGTTGCGCTCCTCGAAGGGCAGTTCGTCGAGGTCACCGAAGAGCTGACCGTATGTGTGGTTGTACGCCAGGATGTCGTACCTGGGATTGCGGACGCATGCCGGGTACGGGTCGAGCCGGTCAAGCAGCACCTGCACGGTGGGAGGCAGCGAACGGCATTCCGCGGCGGCGCTGTCGTCGGCCGCGCCTGCCAAGGTGAACAGGTGCGCCCTTTCGTGGGCGTCGAGCAGCAGCGTGCGGGCCACCGCGTCGAGAACCTGCTGCGAGGCGTTGATGTCGCGGCCCTGTTCGAGCCACGTGTACCAGGTGACGCCGACACCGGCGAGCGTGGCCACTTCCTCCCGCCGCAATCCGGGGGTGCGGCGGCGGTTTGCCAGCGGCAGGCCGACCTGTTGCGGCGCGATCCGTTCACGGCGGCTGCGCAAGAATGCCGCAAGCTCCCGCCGGCGCAGGTCCCCGTCTGCGGCCGGCGCCGGACCGGGCGCCGTGGCCGCGCTTGCTGCCGCGCTGCGCACGGGGACGGTGACGGGTTGCCCGAGCGCACTTTGACCGGGCGCACTTTGACGCAGCGCTGTGCTCATGGTCCCATAATGCGCTACCTACGATGCGATTGTCAGGTAGTGCTACTACTAGGATAAATACGCACTGGTACCATCTTAACGGCTGCCGCACGATGGTTCCATGCCTGCAGAACTCGACACTGCTTATCGTGCCCCCGTGGTTGACGGCGCAGTCGTTGATGCCGCGGCGGCCGGCGGTGTGGCGGCCGACGGTGCCGTGGCCGGCCGCGCCGTGGCCACCGTGGCCGAACCCGATCTTCGCCCGGCCACGGCAGGGGCCTCACTGTCCGCCGCCGGCCTTGCTTGCGTGCTCATCGGCGTGCTGCTGCCGATGGTCGATTTCTTCATCGTCAACGTGGCCCTGGCCAGCATCGACCAGGACCTGCACGCCAGCGCGCCGCTGCTCGAGCTCGTCGTGTCCGCCTACGCGACGGCGTACGCCCTGCTGCTCGTCGTGGGCGGGCGGCTCGGTGACAGCTTCGGCAGGCGCCGCCTTTTCCTTGCGGGTATGGCGGCGTTCACGATCACCTCGGCCGCGTGCGGCCTTGCCCCTTCTGCGATTGTCCTGGTCGCGGCCCGCGCCGCGCAAGGCGCGTCTGCGGCGCTGCTGGTGCCGCAGGTGCTTGCCACGATCCAGGCGGCGACAGCTGGCCAGCAGCGTGCCCGCGCACTTGCCCGTTACGGGGCGACGGGCGGGATCGCGGCGGTCATCGGCCAGCTGTTCGGGGGCCTGCTGGTATCGGCCAATCTGGCTGGCACCGGCTGGCGGCCGATATTTCTCGTCAATGTCCCGATCGGCATCGCGGGGTTCGTGCTCGCCCGCCGCTACACGCCGGTCACCAGGGCGGCCGTCGCCGCCCGGGTGGACGGGCCAGGCACGCTGCTTCTCGGCGTGCTCGTCCTCACTTTGCTGATTCCGCTGACCGAGGGGCGGTCCCTGCACTGGCCCGTGTGGGCGATCGCGCTGCTCGCCGCCTCCCCGGTCGCCGCCGCGGCGCTCGCGGTCGTCGAGGCCCGCGCCGAGTGCGCAGGCAAGACCCCGTTTGTGCCGCCGTCACTGATCCGCCTGCCGACCATGCGGCAGGGGCTCACGCTCGCATTGCCGTTCTTCGCGGGTTTCGGTGCCTTCATGTTCGTTTACCCCTCGTGGTCCAACAGGGCCTCGGCGCCAGCCCGCTCGCCGCTGGCGCGGGGCTGGTGCCGATGGCGGCTGCGTTCCTGGTGGCGTCGCTGTGGACATCCAGGCTCGTCGCACGTTTCGGCCCTCGGGTGCTCACCGCGGGTGCCGTTCAATCGAACATGACCGGCAGGCTCGCCTTGGCCGCGACAGAAACGCTGGACGTCCGCGCCGGCACCAGCCACTCGGGCGGGTTTCCTGTCAGCGGCAACGTGAGCCCGGTGTCCGACGTGAGTGTCGCGAGCGGCACGTTCGTTGCCGTGTTGAGCCGTGGGTCGGCGAAGAACTCCTCGGCCGCGGCGCCTTTGTTGGTGATGCTGACGGGGACCTTCACCGGTGCGCCCGCCGCAAGCAGACTGTGCGCCGAATCCGGCAGCCCGGAAGCATGCACGCTGACCTTGTCGAACTGGATGTTGCCGGTGAACTGCTGGGATATCTCGTCACCGGCGACTGATTCGGCGTCGACGATGAGCGTCCAGGTGCCCGCCACTGGGTCGAGGGTATACGCCGCGAGCGAGGTCCCCTGGGTGCCGTGTTGTGTGTGTTCAGCGAGTTCTGCCCGTAGCCGAGCGTGTCACCGTCCGGGCTGATCAGGTAGGCGCCGCCGACGCGGTTACCCGCGTCGTTGGTGAGCGACACGTTCGCCGTAACGTTCTTGGACCCATTCCCGACGTGGAATTCGTGGTAGGCGACCTGGCCTTCACCGGGCGGGCGTCCGTTGCCGCCGGTCGGCACGCCGCTGAACGTCCCGCCGTGCGCCACGTCGACCACGCTGCGCAGGGTCACGGGGATCGACGTGTTACCGCATGCACCTGGCGGAGCTCGTTCACCACCGGCGCCTGGTTGCTTGCGATCGCCGCCGCGCGGGTCGTCGCCGCGTGGCTGCCCACATGTGCGGCGGCGAGCTGGCCCTTCATGATCACGATCACGTGCTGGTTCACGTTCGTCGACAGCTGCGCGGCCAGCCCGGGCGACATCGGCTGCCGCGCCAGGCTGGTGGCCGCCATCGCGGCAGGAGCGGCGGCTCCTGCCGCGAACTGACCCGCCACCAGGGCAGCGGCGGATGCCGCCGCCAGCAGCGCGGGAGTGTTCCTGGACTTGGCCCGCGCCGTTAATGCGCCGACTGCGCTGCGTGCTTGCACACTTGTCTCATCCCTGGAGGGGCGGCCGCTCATATGGCCGCGTGCTGACCTGGTCTGCTTCGCCGCCACGCGCATCAGGCGGGCGGGCCAGAAGGTATACGAATGGGCCGGTAGCAGGGCCCCGGGAGCCCCTGAGATTTGTCACGATATGACACTTAGATAACAAAGAGACATTTGGCCGGAAGGCACGCCAGTCCTGCAGATAATTAAATTGCGGCTACTTCAAAATATTGACAGCGTGGGCGATGATAAACATCGCGACGACGCGCGATATCGCCTCTTCCGCCATCATCATGAGCTTCGTCTGCGGCCTGATTGCCGAGATGGCAAGCCCGTGCCCCGGTCACGCCTTGGCCGTAGTGCCCTGGCCCGCCAGCAGGATGTCGATGCTCAGCGCCAGGATCCACGCGGGAAACAGCAACTCCACCCAAGCTGAGACGCCGACCCCGAACAGCAGCACGGCAGCGGTCGCGAGCCCGGCCGCCAGCAGCCATCTGGAGACGATCTCGGTTCGGCGCGCGATGGTCACCGTGGTGAGCGTGAACACCGCGGCCATCCGCATCGAGTAGACGTTCAGCAGGATCGAGGTGACGTTGCGGCCAAGCGCCAGGGTGTCAGGGCCCGGCGGATGGGACACCCGGGACGCCGTCTCTGCCATGAGCCCGCCGGCCACCGCCGCGGCCACGAACAGCATGCCGACGAACAGCAGGCCGCTGCCGAGGAAGACAGTCGCGAAGAAGCGATCCTCGCGGCCGCCGACACGGTCCCTCAGCACCCCGATCAGCCACAGGAAGGCGATCCCGGCGAACGGGACAAGGTTCAGCGCGACCACGACCGCGGTCCTTCGCCCCGACTCGGTCAGCCACGCGCCCGGGACCGTCGGATCCGCTGGCACGGACAGTCTGAGCAGCACAAGTGCTGTGATGAGGAGCACAGAAAAGACGATCCCTGCGACGGCGGCCGCGCGGGGCGTTCGCAGCGGGCTCCCGGCCTGCAGCCCGGCATGGCCCATCGGTTCCCCGGTCACGGCCCTCCCCCCAGGTGTCACTACTTCGTTGGTCGTGCCCTCCCGGGCCGCCGGCCACACTGACCGGCCACACTGACCGGCCGCACTGACCGGCCGCACTGACCGGCCGCACTGACCGGCCGCACTGACCCGCCGCACTGACCGGCCACACTGAGTAGCAACGGGTGGCGGAGGTTACAGTTCAGGCCGGCGTGGCTCCGGCGACCACCGCTCAAGGCCGGCCTGAGGTCCGGCTGCCACGATGGCGTGCCACGCCATCTGAGCCGGCGGCGGTCCGGCCCGGGATCAGTTCGCGCGGGCCTGACTAGTGGCGCTGGCTAGTGGCGCTGGCTAGTGGCGCTGACCGGCGGCGCTGACCGATCCCGCGTCGGCCGCGTTATCGCCGATGCCGATGCCGCGGCGAGACGCGGTCTGCGTTGGATCGATGAACACGTGCGGAACCTGTGCTAGCCGGTCGGAGAGCCGGCGATCGATATCGTCGGCGACGTCCTCGGCCCGGTCGGCGCTGATCTCGTCGTCGAGGGCCACGCGTGCCGCGACGATGAGATGGTCGGGCCCCAGGTGCATCGTGAGCAGTTCAAGCAGGGCATCGATGCCGGGCGTTCGCTCGATCTCGGCCCGTATTACCTCCTGCTCTCTGGGGTCGGCCGCCCTGCCGATGAGCAGTTCCTTGCTGTCCATGCCGAGTTTGAATGCCACGACGACCAGCAGGCCGCCGATCGCGATCGACGCAGCGCCGTCCCAGACCGGTGATCCGGTGACCTGGCGCAAGACCAGGCCGGCAGCGGCGAGGACCAGGCCGGCCAGAGCCGCGCTGTCCTCGAACAGCGCGGCCTTGACCGTGGTGTCCGCACTGGTCCGCACATGATCAAGCAGGCCAAGATCCCGGCTGCGTGCCTCGCCACGGACCTGCGTCACGGCCCGGGCGAACGAGGTGCCCTCCGCGATGAAGGCGGCGGCCAGCACCACGTAGGCGATGGTGGGGTTGTGGTCGCCGCCGCGCTTGAGGGCGAGCAGTCCTTCGAAGACGGAGAATCCGGCGCCGGCGATGAAGATGCCGAATGCCGCGAGTAGCGACCAGAAGTACCGTTCCTGGCCGTAGCCGAACGGGTGACTTGAATCGGCGGGCTGGTCGCCTCGTTGCACAGACTTCAGCAGGAAGGCCTGGTTGAGCGTGTCCGCGGCCGAGTGGGCGGTTTCTGCGAGCATGGCGCTGGAGCCGGTGAGGACGCCGGCCGCCAGCTTGATCGCTCCCACGAAGAGGTTCGCCGCGCCCGCGATGAGCACGGTGCGGCGCGTGGACTTGCGATTCGAATCCGACCCCATCAGCCTCCATCACCCTCCAGCCCTGCTTGCCGCCAGTGACCCTTTGCCCGCCTATGGCGGCCCAAACCCGCTCCGGAGGTCCTAGCACGGGTGAGTGCAAGGTGGCGTTCAGTAACCGCCCAGGGGGGATTCTGCCGCCGGCCAGCGTCTCGCCGCACCGGCGGACAGCCACGCACGGATGAGGTTGGCTGCCAGGGACTGCCAGCGGCCCGAAGGTGACAAACGACCCTAAACTCCGGCTCGATCAGGCAGGAACGCTCAGTAACGCGGGAGGAGCCGGACCATGAAGCACAGCAAGTTAGCCATTGCAGCGGTCACGGCCGCGCTCGGTGCGGTCCTCACCGCGTGCGCCGCTACCGTCCAGCCGGCTGCACAGTCTCACCCGGTCACCACCAGCTCCAGGCCGGGTGCCAGTTCTGGCCCGCCAGCAGGACCGGTGCTGACCATTGCCCAGGCCAGGGTGGCGTATCAGCGGATCATTGATCCGTACAACCGCACGCTCAACGTCGTTAACACCGACGCGGCCGACGGTGTGCCGATCAGCCAGTTCCGTGCGGACACCGCGACCGCGATAGCGCGCTTGCGGGCGGTCAGGGCCGGGCTGAAGGCCATCCGGTGGCCTGCCAGCGTGCAGCCCTACATCGGCGCGATGCTGCTCACCGACGTGCCGGACAACATCGCGTGCTATGCGGCAGAGGGCCGCGCGCTCACGTACGCGGACGTCGGTGTCAATGACACCAGCCAGTCGTGCATCGCGGCCAGCTACAGCCCCAGCGCGGACCAGGTACGGACTCTGCTCGGTCTGCCGCCACGCAGCTAGCGCACCCCTACCCAGAAGTGCCGCTTAACAAGAAGATCGGCACGCGCGCGTGCGGGACGCCGAGGCTCACCAGCACCAATCGGATGCTTGCAAACACAATGATCATTCCTGGGAACCACCAGTAACTGACAGTCCATGCCGTTTCCTGAAGAGGCCAGAGCATCCTCACACCTGGAGGGCCCTCCGCGATGTCCCGGGCGAAATGGAGCAGCAGGCCGGTCGCTGCTCCGGCCAGCACGGCTCGATGCCGGCGGCTGACAGCGGCAGCGCCCGCGAACACAGCCACCGTGGCAAGTGAGTGCGTGAAGGGGCGTCCCTCCCGGGTGCCCAGCAGCCCGAGGTAGAGGGGTACGTGATCCAGGTCAATGGCCACGGACGCAACAAGAGCCGCGAAGTAGAAGCGACGCGGTGCGTCGATGAAGCACGCCAGGACGAGCAAACCTAGGGCCGCAGTGGCGAGATGGGCGACTTCGTCGAGTGGGCCGGTCCTCAGAAGACTAAATTGAACGCTGCGGTTGGCCGCGTCGAAGCCACACGCGACCCCGGCAAGCAGTATCGGGTCGGCCCACCTGAACGTACCGAGGTGACCTGACGGCATCCGACGAGGCTACTTCCTCGATCTGCCCGGTCATAAACCAGCTGCTACGGCTCAGAAGCATCGCGGCATGCGGATGGAACCCGATCTGACCACCGATCCCGAGCACGCGGGTGTGCTTGCGGAGCTCATTCAGCGGAACCGATCTTCCATCGCCCTGAACTCGGCACGACCAGGTCCGACTTTGCGCGTCAGACTGCCGCCGACTTCTGGGAGGCGGGTACCTCAGGCCGCCGCTACGTTGGGACGACGATGGTAACAACATGCTCATTTCGGGAGGCGTCATGGCAGCAGGCGGCCGCCAGGGCACCTCGAACACGTGAGCGAGTCAAGGCCGTCCCACTGCCCGACTGGTCACTTCCTTCGCGGCCCAGGAAGGATCATTATCGGCTGGATGCCCGGTGACTGTCCGTCGGCCCTAAAAGCGCACGAGCGGGGAGCAGGATTCGGGCACACGTACACGCGGTGCCTCGCGACCGAGGGTCGGGACACGATCCACTACGATCCCCGCACAGCGCGGCTACCCATAGCGCGAGATCGGTTCGCGGCAGCAATAGGGCCGGATCGATCCAGGTGCGTCGCCGGCCAGCCGCTCACTGTCGCATTCTGCCGCATGAAATGCGGAGACCCGCTCAGGCCCGATCCACGGCCCGAGGATGCGCGGAGGCTGCCTCCGGGCACTGGCCGTGTGTGTCGCGGGCCGTCGATCTCCACATACAGTGCGCGGTCAGGAGATGGCGTAATGTCAACCGATCCGGACGCCAGGACGTCAGGTACGTGAAGGGGCGCATACCACCGAACAAACCCGCAGGGACACAAGGGAAGCCAAACCCGCGGGGACACAAGGAAGCAGGGGAGGATTCGTGCTACTTCGTCGCACTCTCGCCATGGTCGCCGCCGCCGCCACCGTCCCGCTCATTGCGTTGGCGCCCGCGGTGTCCGCATCGGCCGGAACCGCCCACCATCCGAAGCTTTCGCACGATGTGTACGTTACCGGCAAGGACTTTCGCTTCGTCATGCCGTCCGTCGTGCCCAGCGGCGTCGATCGGTTCACGTTCCGAAACGCCGGCACCGAGTCACACATGATGCAGCTCTTCCGGCTGAAGGCCAGCTATGCCAAGTTCCGGAAGGCGCTATCCATCAACCCGCCGAGCATCGACGCGATCGAAAAGACCGCCGACGCGGTGGGTGGCGCGGGCTCGATCGAGCCCGGAGGCGTCCAGGTCGTCAAGGACAAGATCACTCCTGGGCACTACGTCGCGGTCTGCTTCGACGCCGGCCCGGACGGGGTGCCGCACTTTGCGAAGGGCATGATCAAGCAGTTCACCGCCGTTTCCGACCGTGGCGGTTCGTGGAGCTACGCCAAGGGAGTGGTGCAGCTTCGCGACTTCAAGATCACCCTGCCGCGCCACTTCTCCGGGCACGGCACCTACTGGGTCCACAACAAGGGCCCGTCGGTCCATGAGTTCGCGATCGTCAGGCTCCTCCCCGGTAAGGCCCTGAAGGACTTCGTGGCCAGCCTTTCGCCCACCTACACGGGGCCCGAGGTGACCACGGACGCCGGCGGGTTCCAAGCAATCAACCCGCATTACCTAGGCCAGGTGAAGCTGGACCTGCCGCGCGGGCACTACGTGGCCACCTGCTTCGTCCCCGAGGCCAATGGCACGCCGCACGCCGCACTCGGGATGTACGTGGGCTTCACCGTCCACTGAGCTGAGACCGAGCCGACCGAGGGCCGGCAGCGGGAGGAAGGGCTCCCGCTGCCGGCCCTCGTCCGATCGCAGCAGGCGGCGGTGCTAACGGCGCACCTGCACGAGCGACCGCCGGTGACCAAGCTGCCGAGCCAGCCGGGCCGTGAGCGGCAAGTGACGCATAGGTTGCATGCCCAAACGTCGCCAGGCCAGGCTGACGGGCTGGCCACCGCCGCGCCATACGCTCGCATCCGCCGCCAGCCTGTCCCTGCCGTCACGCACCCTCGGTGACCGGCCGGGCCGTCCTCCTCGCGCCGGTCACCGGGGACCGTTGCCCAGGATGCGTGCGCGGTCCCGGCGGACCGTCGCCAGGATGCGTGCGCGGTCCCGGCAGACCGTTGCCCAGGATGCGTGCGCGTTCCCGGGGGTTCCGACGGCAGCTGACCGAGGTCGCGTCAAGAAACGCCGCCTGTGACGCATGGGCAGCACCTGACGTTGGGATGACGATGGTAACAACATGCTCATTTCGGGAGGCGTCATGGCAGCAGGCGGCCGCCAAGGGAGCAGGAGGCGCTGGGAGCCGGCGCCGCTCGGCATCTATCTCAACGATCACCTTGCCGGTGCCACCGCGGCCGTGGAATTGGCGCAACGTGCCGCGGCAGCGGCCCAGGAAACGCAGGACGGCGAGCCGTTTGAGCGGTTCGCGGCCGAAGCGGCCGGGGAGCGGGCCGCGCTGGTCGAGATGATGAAGGCACTTGGCGTGCCCGTCAGGCACTACAAGGTCTACGCCGCGCGGCTCGGGGAGCGGGCAGCCCGCATGAAACTCAATGGTCACCTTGTCCGGAGGTCCCCATTGACCAGGCTGGAAGAGGTGGAAATGCTGCAGATGGGCGTCGTGGGCAAGACGGCTGCCTGGCACACCCTGCGCGCGCTCGCCGAGCGCGACAGCCGCCTCGACCGGTGGCGCCTCGATGAGCTGATCGAGGCGGCCGATCGTCAGACACACGTGCTCGAGGAACTCAGGCTCCGCGCTCTCGCCCGGGTCCTTGTCAGCTGAAACGCCTGTCGCCAGCTGAAACACCTGCCTCCGGCTCCCGCGTCACCTGCTCACCGGAGAAGTCACCTGCTCACCGGAGAATGCGGCTGGTCGTGGCGGCCGGTTAGCAGATCCTGGGCGCGTATTTTCGCCCGGATCACGGGCTGGCGGAAACGTTCCTCGCGCGCCTTTGACCTGCCGTACTTGCGCGGGCGTTCGTGGTACCTCCAGCGGGCCCATGGCGAACCGGGGCGGGCGAGCCGGATCGCGCCCACGACGAAGAGCAGCGGAATGAACACGCCGAACAGGCTCGTCCAGATCTTGCCTTTGAGCAGGGTGATCACGGCAAGCACGAAGATCGCGCCGACCGTCAGGGCCAGCGTCGCGGAGGCGCCTGCCGAGCGCGGCAGCAGATGGTAGCCGCTCACCCGCCCGACGCCGACCGGGCTGGCGCCAAGCAGCAACAGCGCCGTCACCCCGGCGGCGACGAAAACGGCGTCGATCGACAGCCGCCCTTCGTTCGCCCAGTACACGTCGCGCAGGTGGAGGATGAGCGCGAACTCGTCGAGCACCAGAGCGGTGCCCAGGCCGAATAGCACGGCAGGCCCCGATCGCCAGGCCAGCGAATGGATGGGCGCCGCAAGCTCGGCGACCCCGCCAACGGCCATGAAGACGACGCCGAAGACCATGTGGTGAACGTGCACGACGCCGGCGGTAAAGTTGCCCGGCCACCACCGGACCTTGGCGCGGATGAGCCGCACGGACAGCCGGATGCAGCCGAAGCCGAATACGAACGCGACAAAGAAACAGAACAACGGCAAGCGCCCGGTATGCACGATCTGCCCGAAGAACCAGCTCGACATGGGCCCCCACTTTGCGCGCCGCGGCGGCACGAATGACGATGCCGATAATAGATTCCCTGCTAACGCCCGGCCGATAACTCCGCGCCGGGGACATGGTGCGGGCGCGGGTGACGCCGCCCGCCGGGTGCGATGACCGATTTTCCTGAACGGCTGCGCGGCGCGCTGCCAGCGCCGTGGCGGCGCGACCGTCCCGTGAGCGCAGGCAGCACGGCGACTAAGGCGTGTCTCGCAGATCTCGGTGGATGCGGGCGGTGATCCAGGCGGCGATCGGCAAGGCGGAGGAGGAACCGATAGTGGGAGCTATCGGCGACGACAACGCCACCAGTCGTCGTCTGGCCGTCGATCCGCGCCGCCAGAGATCTGGGAGACATGCCCTCAAGGGCGGGCGCGGGCCCGGGGGGGCGGTTCCGGCCGCCTGCGCTTTGGCCGGAACTCTTACTATGTGTGCATGTTGTGGTTCCGTACTGAACTCGCTAACCGGGCGGCGCGCTCATGGTTGTAGCGGCGCCGGATGCTCAGGCACGCGCGGCGATCGTGACCGTCGACGACGACCCAGGGGTTTCGCGGGCGGTGGCGCGCGATCTGCGGCGCCGCTACGGTGAGAACCACCGGATCGTGCGCGCCGAGTCGCCGGATGCTGGCCTGGACGCACTGCGGCAGATGAAGCTCCGCGGCGACCAGGTCGCTATCATCCTGGCCGACTACCGGATGCCGCAGATGAGCGGCATCGACTTTCTCGAGCACGCGATGGACCTGTACCCGGGTGCGCGGCGGGTGCTGCTCACCGCCTACGCGGACACCGGCGCCGCGATCGACGCGATCAACGTCGTGGATCTCGACCACTACCTGCTCAAGCCGTGGGACCCACCGGAAGAAAAGCTCTACCCGGTGGTCGACGCACTGCTCGAAACATGGCTGGAAACGGATCACCGTACTGTTCCAGAGACCAAGGTGGTCGGCCACCGCTGGTCGGCCCGTTCGTCGGAGGTCCGCGAGTTCCTCGCCCGCAACCAGGTGCCTTATCGCTGGTATCAGTCCGGGGAGCCCGAGGGTGAGCGCCTGCTCGCGGCCGCGGGTGCGGACGGGCTCGCGCTGCCTGTGGTGATCACGGCGGACGGCGAGGCGCTGGTGGAACCCACCGACGCCGAACTTGCCGCCCGCGTCGGCCTGTCCACCAAGCCGGCGGCCGGCTTCTACGACATCGTCGTCATCGGTGGCGGGCCCGCCGGGCTCGGCGCCGCCGTCTACGGCGCGTCAGAAGGGCTGCGGACCGTGCTGGTCGAGCGCACCGCGGCCGGCGGCCAGGCCGGCCAGAGCTCGCGGATCGAGAACTACCTGGGCTTCCCCGACGGCGTGTCGGGTGCGCAGCTGACCGACCGGGCGCGGCGCCAGGCCGCCAAGTTCGGTGCCGAGATGCTGACCACGCGTGACGTGGTGGGCCTGGAGGTGAACGGGTCGGCACGTACGGTCCGCTTCGCCGACGGTGACAGCATCGACGCTCACACCGTCATCCTCGCCACCGGCGTCTCCTACCGGCAGCTGGCGGCTCCCGGCCTGGAGACCCTGACCGGGCGGGGAGTCTTCTACGGATCTTCGCTGACCGAGTCGGCCAGCTGCGCGGGCCAGGACGTCTACATCGTGGGCGGCGCGAACTCGGCCGGGCAGGCGGCGGTCTACCTGTCGCGCAGCGCCAGTTCGGTGACGATTCTGGTCCGGGGGCCGTCGCTCGAGGCGTCGATGTCGTACTACCTCGTCCAGCAGATCGCAGGGATCCCCGCGATCTCGGTCCGTACCTGCGCCGAGATCGCTGCCGCGCATGGCACCGACCATCTGGAGCGGCTGACATTGCGCGACAGCAAGACGGGCGCGACAGAGGTGGTCGACGCTCAGTGGCTGTTCGTCTTCATCGGCGCGGCACCGCGGACTGACTGGCTGGACGGTGTCGTGGTGCGAGACGACCGCGGCTTCGTTGTGGCCGGCCCTGACCTGTCGGTCGAGGGACAGCGGCCGCGCGGCTGGGCTCTTGACCGCGCGCCGTATCACCTTGAGACGAGCGTCCCCGGGGTGTTCGTGGCCGGCGACGCGCGGGCTGAGTCGGCCAAGCGGGTCGCCTCCGCGGTCGGCGAGGGCGCGATGGCCGTGATGCTGGTGCACCGTTACCTGGAGAAACTATGACCGCACAGGAAGGCGACCTGGTCTGCAGCGTCGACGAGCTGCGCACGCTGTTCTTGTTCGAGAAGCTGAGTGACGATCAGCTCGAGTGGCTGTGCAGGCAAGGGCACGTGGAGCTCATCGAACCGGGCACCGTTTACCTGGAGGGTGAGCCCGCCGCCTGCTTCTACGTGCTCCTTGAGGGCACCACGGTGATGTCGCGCCGGGTCGGCGCGGACGACGTCGACGTCACGCGCACGTCCGAACGAGGCGTGTATGCCGGTGCCTTCAACGCGTACCTGGGTGACCGCGTGCCGCAGGTTTACAATGGCTCGCTGCGGGTGACCGTGCCCTCGCGGTTCTTCGTGCTCGATGCCGCGGTGTTCGCGCACTTGATGCGCGAGTGGTTCCCGATGGCGGTGCATCTGCTCGAGGGGCTGTTCTTCGGCGCCAAGAGCACCAGGCAGGCCATCGGCCAGCGCGAGCGGCTGCTCGCGCTCGGTACCCTGTCGGCCGGGCTCACCCATGAGCTCAACAACCCGGCTGCCGCCGCCGTGCGTGCCACATCCGCACTTCGTGAGCGGGTGGCGGGGATGCGGCACAAGCTGGGCATGATCGCGGCGGGCCCCTACAACCGCGCCACCTTGGAGACACTGATCCGGCTGCAGGAAGACGCCGTCGAGCACGTTTCGAAGGCGGCCATGCTCAGCCCGATCGAGACGTCGGACCGTGAGGATGCGGTCGCGGACTGGCTGGACGACCACGGCATCACGGGCGGGTGGGACCTGGCACCAACCTTCGTGCAGGCCGGCCTGGAGGCCGGCTGGCTCGACAAGGTAGCGGCCACCGTGGGCGACGACGTTCTGGAGGGCGCGCTGCGGTGGCTGAACTACACCGTCGAGACCGAACTCCTGATGAAAGAGATCGAGGACTCCAC
The DNA here is from genome assembly GCA_963826515.1 of uncultured Actinomycetota bacterium. Taxonomy (GTDB): domain Bacteria; phylum Actinomycetota; class Actinomycetes; order Streptosporangiales; family Streptosporangiaceae; genus DATFVJ01. The sequence continues at coordinate 763,634 of CAWGXI010000010.1, read as the reverse complement.
CGGCCGCATCTCCACGCTGGTCACCGCGGCCAAGCAGTACTCGCAACTGGATCGGGCGCCCTTCCAGATCGTTGACGTGCACGAGCTGCTCGAAAGCACGCTGCTGACCCTCGGCGGGAAGATCGGGCCGGGTATTACGGTCGTGAAGGATTACGACCGGGCGCTGCCGGCGATCCCGGCCTACGCGGCCGAGCTCAATCAGGTCTGGACCAACTTGATCGACAACGCGGTGGCCGCCATGAACGGCCAAGGCACGCTGACCGTGCGAACGGCACTCGACCGCGACCAGCTCATGGTGGAGATCGGCGACACCGGTCACGGCGTGCCCAAGGAGATCCGCGAGCGGATCTTCGAGCCGTTCTTCACGACGAAGCCGGTTGGCGAGGGCACCGGGCTCGGCCTGGACATCTCCTGGCGCATCGTCGTGAACAAGCACCACGGGGACCTGCGGGTGGAATCGGTGCCCGGTGACACTCGTTTTCGCGTGTGGCTCCCGCTGACCGCACCGGAAGGCAACGGGTGACTGTTCGCCCCGGGTAACCGCACCGAGCCGCCACACACAGGGAGCGTGTTTACATCTGCCGGCCCGGGCCTGGCAGCATCCAGCGGAGGAGAATCGGAATGAAGAAGATGCGAGGGATCGACCCGGCCGTCCCGCCCAGCGGTACCGGCTGCGCCGAGTGCGACGCCGCCGGCGGGTGGTGGGTCCACCTGCGCCGGTGTGCGCAGTGTGGCCACATCGGCTGCTGCGACACTTCGCCCTCGCAGCACGCCACCGCGCACGCTAAGGCCGCCGGCCACCCCATCATCCGCAGCTTCGAACCCGGCGAGTCTTGGTTCTGGAACTACGTGACAGAGGAAGCCATTGCGGGGGCGCCGCTTGCTCCGCCGGAACATCACCCGCTCGACCAGCCTGTGCCAGGGCCGGCCGCGTGCCACCCGACTGGCAGGAGCACCTGAACTGACCGCGGCCTGAACTGACCACCGCCTCCTGAAGGGCACTGCGGCCCGCTTGGGCATGCCCTAGTCAGTCCCCGGCGGCGCCATCGATTCGCTCACGTAGCAGGTCGGCGTGCCCGTTGTGGCGGGCATACTCCTCGACCATGTGCACCAGAATCCAACGCAGCGAGGCGCCAGCCCGGTACCTCGCCCGATCGCCGCCAGGCCCAGCTCTGCCCGGCTGCGGTGTCGTCCAGCGAGGCCGCGGCGGCCTCCGCCTTCCTCGCGGCCTCGCACTCCGCCCGCCAGGTGGCGAAGTCGGCGGCCACGTCAGCATAGTCGACGTCGTCGAAATCACCATCCGGATTCTCGTTCGGCCTGAAGCAGATCGGCGGTACGTCCTCGCCGGCCGATGTCCGCCTGAACCAGCCGCGCTCCACCTCGGCCATGTGCCTGACCAGGCCGAGCAGGGACAAGGCAGACGGCGGCACTGACCGCTGCCGCAGTTGCTCGCCGGTCAGCCCATCGCATTTCCAGGCCAGCGTGCCGCGGTGGAACTCCAGCCACGAGTTCAGCATCTCCCGTTCGCCTGCCTGCAGCGGCGGATCCGCTCGCTCGACGGTCATGCGCCGATTCTCCGGGATGTCGGCCGCGGGGTCCAACAGTTAACCGCGCGGTCGCCTGGCACGCGGACCGCAGGCTCGCGCAAACAGTCGCGGTGCCGGCCGTCCCCTTCCCCGGGAGCCCAGCCTCGAGCAGCTTCGCAAGCACGCGAAGGACCTGCGGCGAGCTGCGGGGCCGGTGATCCGGGCCTTCGCCAAACGCGAGCAGGCGGACCACCGCCCGGGCGGAGCGCTTTGACCTCCGCCCGGGTGGTTCAAGGCTGGCATGCCGACGGATGCGCTGGTCGTGGAGCACCCCAATCGCTGGCCCGGCGGCCAGCCGCCAGGTCTGACAAGATTCACGTCCACAGCCTCGGCAGGGCCAAATACTGATATGCACAGGCCTGTGGAGGATCTCCGCGAGCACACCGGTCGGGGATTGGCTGGGATACTGCGAGATCGTGCTCCCTGGCCGCTGTTACCAGCATGAACGTCATCCACGTGAGAAAAGGTCATCGAGCAACTTATCCGTCCGCAGGCCCGGAAAGTTATCCACAAGTAACCCCTGTGATGCCGAAATGACACCAGGCAGTGGGTCAAGGCTGTGTCCGGGGAGTCCTCCGGTCGCCAGGTAACCTCTCCCGTCATGCACCATCCCCGCGTCGCGCGGGGAAGCGTCCGGTACCTGACCGTTCCCTGCACATTCCCTGCACGGCACGCCGAACCGCCGGCACCCACGGTCGGCCGCCTGCGGCCATACCAAGTTCATCAAGTTACGTAAGCCAGCCTGCCTGGTGCGCGTTTGTACGACTCGCGTTCCTCTCACCCGATCACCAGGCGACGAGCCGTCGTCCGCTGAAGCGCGCTACCTTCTAGGTGGGCCCGCAACTTCCCACCCCATTCACGGTGCTTACCAGGGTCCTCGGCGAAGGCGAGCTGGGCCCTGCCCGCCAGCCACGTCACCCGCACTCGCTCGCCCTCGGCCGCATGCTGCTCGAAGCCGGCGCCGATCCGAACGACGGCCAGGCGCTCTACAACCGGATGTTCGAGCCCGGCAACGACCACCTGGAGCTCGTCTTCGAGTTCGGCCTGGGGACCGGCGACGGCGGACCGTGGCGCGGCTAGGCGATGTCCTTGGCACCCCTGGCGAGCTGGTCCGCGGCGAGCTGTCCTGGGCGATCACGCACGGCATGGCCGAACGAGTACGGCCACCTCGGAGCCGATCCGGACATCCTGGACGAGCGGGTCGACTCGACCCCGCTCGGCTGGGCCGTTACTTCGGCTAAGAACAGCTCGCCGACCTGCCTGGAGCCGATCACCGCCGCAGAAGCAGTCACCAGCGAGGACACCTCATCCCTAAGTAAGCGGAGCGCTACAGAAAGTTCGAGCAATACCGGTCATCAACGCGGTCCTTGGTTCAGGTGAGCCCGCCCGTGCGATCTGGCCTGTGAAGTCTCTGCGAAGTCCGCCTACGGCATGGCCAATCCCGGTAACGCCGGCTTACACTCGCCGGGAGGTGGTGCATGGACGATATCGCGAGTCGGTTCCTCGACCTGATCCACAGCCTTGAGGAAGTTACCGACACCATCACAGCGGAGCAGGCGCACGCCCAGTTCGACGAGACCACGCTGCAGGTGTTCTGGAAGCAGTGGCCGCACGTGTCGGCTTGGGCCGGGTCGCTATGGCGGATGCTCTCTGAGGAGCTCGCAGGGCCGGCCTCTCCGCACTTGGACCCCGAAGTCGATGAGGTGGGGGGAAGTGGCTGAAAGTCCTCGCCAGGGTGCTCGCCAGGGTGGCGGTACCCGGGCAAAGACGGTGCGTGACCTCATGCATACCGGCGTGATCGTCACTGCGCCGGAAACCACAGTGGCTGCTGCCGCTGCTGCAATGGTCAAGGCGCGAGTGGGCTCGGCCATAGTCATGCAGTCATCCTTCCTCGCCGGGATCCTCACCGAGCGGGATGTGTTGCGGGCCGCCGCCTCGGCTGGGGACCTGTCGGGGTCGGTGGTGGCCGACTGGATGACCCCGGACCCGCAATCGGTGACCCCAGAAACGCCGATTGAGGATGCCGCCCAGATCATGCTGCTGCACGGATTCAGGCACCTGCCAGTGGTGGAGGGCAGGGAGGTGCGCGGCGTTGTCAGCCTTCGTGACTTGTTCGCGGCGCGGATCCGCCGTCGCCACGCGGCGGCGACCACGGTGCCCGACGGGGACGCCGACTGACCGGCCGACTGCTCGCGGCGTGCCCGCCCGCCATGAGCAGTCGGTGGCGGCCGGGGCCTGTGCCAGTTCTGGGCGCTGAACACTCGGGTACAAGCAGTCCCATGTTCGAGCGGCATAGCAGGGAATCGAACCCTGCACGGTAGAGGGGACCAAATCCCACGTGCCCACCCGGCGCCTCGCCGGCCGGTAGCCAACCGGCTCTATGCCATGCGCTGCGTAACCTTACTCTTTTAGGGTCGGTCTGCGGGGTGTTTCCCGGTTAGAGACATTCGTCCCGCGATCATGCGCTGACAGTCACCACTGTCTAGGGCGTCAGGCAGATCTGGATCTGTCCATGACCGCAGCTCAGGGACAGGCGCGGGGACCAACGGAGGATCATGGACGGGTCTTCGATCCAGGTCGAGCGGAGCGGCGGCGTGGCCGTCGTGCGGATGGCTCGAGGCAAGGCGAACGCACTCGACACTGCCCTGTGCCGCGACCTGGGTGATTGCCTCGACGAGGTCGTGAAGGCCGGTGACGGCGCCGTCGTGCTCACCGGGCAGGGGCCGATCTTCAGCGCGGGCGTCGACCTCGTGCGTGTCGCCGACAGCGGCTCTGCCTACCTCGACGAGTTCCTGCCCGCGCTCATTGACGCGTTTCTCGCCGTGTTCAACTGCCCCCTCCCGGTGGTCGCCGCGGTCAACGGGCACGCGATCGCCGGCGGCTGCATTCTTGTCTCTGCCTGTGACCGCAGGGTGATGAACGCCGACTATGGGCGGATCGGCGTGACCGAAATGCTCGTCGGAGTCCCGTTTCCTGTCGCGGCCCTGGAGATCCTCCGCTTCGCCGTGGGGACCCACCGGCTGCGGGAGATCATCTATTTCGGCCATACTTACCTGGCGGCGGACGCGATGGCCGTTGGCCTTATCGACGAAGTGGCCGGGGCGGCGGCCGTCCTGCCGCGAGCCATCGAAGCCGCGGCCGCGTTCGCTGCGCTCCCGTCGGAGCCGCTCCGGCATACCCGCCGCCAGATCCGCGCCGCCGCGGTTGATCGCATCTCCCGTGACAGGGCCACGGACGACGCCGTGCGCCGCATGTGGAAATCACCCGGAGCGCAGGAAACGATTCAGGCATACGTGCGAAGCGTCCTGCGCCGGGCCTGACAAGCGCTGCCCGGCCGGTGCTGCCCGGCCCCTGCTTCCCAGTCAGGCCTTGTGCTGCAGGGTGTAGCGGACCGTCTGCACGCGGATCATGCCGTCGCGGAACACGAAGGTGTCGATGCCATCCTCGACGCGGGTCGCGGCGGCGTCGGCCGCTTACTCGAGGAACAGGATGTCGTCCTCGTAGATCTGAGTCTTGAGATTCCAGTTCGCGTCCGGCACATCGGCGAGCATCTGGGTGAACCCCGCGCGCACACCATCCTTGCCCCGCCTGACACCGGCGGGCGTGATGAACACGGCGTCGTCGGTATAGTCCGCCACGATCTCATCCAGGTCGCCCGCGCCGAGCGCCTGGGCATGGTGATTGAACGCTTCTTCCGGCGTGCGCGTCATCCTTGTCCTCCTCCGCCTGGGCATCGGTTGCCCGCGGGCCCAGATATGCCCCATTTCCACGCACATGCGTTCCAGGCGCACGAGTCCCAGGCCACAGGTCCCACGCACACCCTGCGGCCACCTGGGTAGCGGCGGACAGGGCCGAAAGACCTTTTTCCGACGGGGCAAACCAGCAGGTCCGCCAGCCGCCCTGGCTCAAACCGATCAGTCTCGGCTTGCCAACAATTGCGTTCACGGCTGTCTAATGATCGCTTTGCGTGCTTATGGTCTGGGCGTGGCTGCGGCGGAGCAGGAGGAGCGCGCGCGGCCAAGAAGGTTTCCCGCGCTCGATCCCGAACCGCCGCCCCGCCCGTGGTGGCGCCGGCTCGGCGAGGCCGGCCGTCGTGGTCGCTGCGGCCGCCGCGGTCGTGGCCGGGGTCGCCTTTCTGGCCGTCGCCGTCAGGCGCGAGGAGACCAGCCGGCGTGGCGCCGCTGCCCGCCGTCGCCGGTGGCGGTCATGTCGTGGTCCAGACCAGCGACGGTTATCTCGCGCTCGCCGGCCCCGACGGTACGCACTACACGAAGCTCAACGTGCCAGGGCTGCTTCCGGGCGGCCCGATTACGCCGGCCGCGGCGCTCGATGGCCGCTACCTGTCCACGCTGGACCAGGTCATCGCGATCAGCGGCGGCAGGCCCTCGGCCGCGCGCGACACCGGCCTCGACGCGAACAGCGACGCGCCTGCCTTGCCCAGCCCGTTCGCGGCACACGATCGCGTGCTCTTAGCGGTTGAAAACCCCAACGGGTATCCGAGCACGACCGCGCCCATCATGGCGCAGGACCTCGCGTCGGGTCGCCGGGCAAACCTTGGCGCCGGCCACAACGTCGCGGGTGACCCGGCCGCCGAAGGCGCGTTCGTATCGGTGGCCGCACCCGTCCAGCCGTCGGCGACGGTTCCGACCGAGTTACTGTCCCCCGATGCCAGTGTCGAACTTCGTGACGCCGGCCGCCCGACGGTCCGCCTGGCCACGGCGACAGCCCTGAACCTGGTGCTTGGCCAGGCCCCGGGCCTTCCTGCCGAGTTGCGGCCGTGCCCGGACCCGTCCGGTGACAAGGTCGCGGTGGAGGTCTATCTCGTGAACGGCGGCCCGACCGGCGGCGTGGTCGTACTGAGCCGGTCGGGGCGTGAGGCAAGCCCGGACCGTTCACCGGCACCGGCCTGGACGGAAATGACCTGCCCATCCAGGTGATCGGCGCGGCGACCGCGGTACCGGGCGCCCCCGCCACCGGTCTCATAATCGATCGCCGCTACGCCGAGCTTGCCGCCGGAGACAACATGCCGCAGGTGAATCAGCAGGTATGGCTCGCGTCAGGCGCCGAGCACGTGATCACCGCTCGCCTTGCCGCGGCCGGGGTGCACGTGCTGTCTGTCCAGACCGCGCCGCCGCGAGCGCGCATTTCGCCCGCCAGGGGCCGGGGCTGGCAAGCGTGCTCTTCCTTGCCGACGCGGCGGCGGCCGCGCTGCTCGCGGCAGGGGCTGCGATTCTGGCCCTCTCTATCTTTCCGCGCGCAGGCGGCGGTACGAATATGCGGCCCTGGCCGCGACCGGGGTGGCCAGGCGCACCTTGCGCGGGGCGCTGCTGGCCGAGCAGCTCGTCGTGCTTGGTTTCGGCACAGTGGTCGGTTTGGCCGCCGGGCTCGCGGCCGTGGCGCTGGTGATGCGGAGCGTGCCCGAGTTCATCACCCAGCCGGCCGCGCCGCCCCTTTCCTACGTGCCCGCGGCAGGCCCGCTCGCGCTGCTCCTCGGCGTGGCGGTCGGCGTGCTCGTGCTAGCGGCGGTGACGGCGAGCGGCGCGCTCATCCACAGCGTCGACCTCGACCAGCTACGGGAGGCGCCGGCATGACGGAAACCCCGGCGCCCGCGCTGGTGAACTGCGATGGCCTGGTCCAGGTGTATGGCACACCGGGGCAAGAGGTCACCGCGCTGCGCGGCGTCGACCTGACGGTGGCGGAAGGGGAGACTGTCGCGCTGCTCGGCCCGTCAGGTTCGGGCAAATCCACCCTGCTGTGGCTGCTGGCCGGCCTGCTGCGGCCGACCGCGGGCGACGTCGAGGTCTGTGGCCGGCGGCTCGGCGACCTGCCGCAGCGGTCGGCCACCGCGCTGCGGCTGCGCGACGTCGGCGTGGTGCTGCAGACCCCGGCGCGCAACCTGCTGCCGTACGAAACGGCGGCGGCCAACGTGCTTTTCGCTGAGGGGCCTACCCGCAGGAGCCACGCCACCAAGGCCCGCCGCGCGGCCGTGTTGCTTGACGCGGTCGGGCTGGCCGCCAAGGCCCGCCGCCCGGCGGGCCGGATGTCCGGTGGTGAGCAGCAGCGTCTCGCGGTCGTGGTGGCGCTGGCCAACGGCCCGCGGCTGCTGCTCGCGGACGAACCGACCAGTCAGCTCGACCACGCGTCGGCGGCGGTGGTCATCGAGCTTATCCAGGCGGCCAACGATGACCTGGGCACGACGGTGATCGTCGTGACCCACGACCCTGCCGTCGGCAGCGCGCTCAGCCGCACGGTGACGATCCGCGACGGCCGGGTCGGAGCCGAAGGCCGGTGAGAACTACGTGGTCGTCGGCCGCGACGGCACTGTGCAACTGCCTGCCGACGTCTTCGACGTGCTGCCGCCCGGGTCGCTTGCCCGTGCTGTGCGCACGCCGGGCGGCGTGGAGCTGCGGCCGGCCGACCCGGAGCGGGAGTAAGGATGCTCAAGGCACGCGGACTGCGGTACGTGCGGGATGGCCAGGTCATCCTTGCCGACGCGAGCATCGCCGTCGCGGCCGGCGAACGCCTCGCCGTGACTGGGCCGTCGGGTTCAGGCAAGACCAGCCTGCTCGCGCTGCTCGCCGGCCTCGCCAGGCCCACCGCCGCCGGCGAGGTCTGCCTCGACGGCAATCCGCTCACCGGCGTCGCGGGCCCCGCGCAGGGGGTGGCGGTCGTGCTGCAGGGATACGGTCTCGTCCCGCTGCTCACCGCGGCCGAGAACCTGGAGGTCGCGCTGCGCGCGTCCGGCGTCTCACCGCCCGTCGCGGTCGAGGCAGCACGGGAGGCGCTCGCCGAGGTCGGGCTCGAGGCCCACGCCGATCAGCTAGTCGAGGAACTCTCCGGCGGCCAGCAGCAGCGCACCGCGGTGGCACGGGCGCTCGCGCTCAAGCCCCGGCTGCTCATCGCGGACGAGCCCACGGCCGAGCTTGATCCGGCGGCCCGCGCGCTCGTGCTCGCCTGGCTGTTCGAGATGGCTGCGCGGGGCGGCGCGCTCGTGCTCGCCACGCACGACCCAGAGGTCGCCGAGAGCTGCGACCAGATCCTCGACCTGCGCGCTGGCGGTGGCTAGGGCGTGTCCCGTAGATCTTGGTGGATGCGGGCGGCGCTCCAGGCGGCGATCCGGCAAGGCCCTGCTTGTTCTCGAGGAGCCGATAGTGGAACTATCGGCGACGACGACAGTGCTGTCCACGACCCCGGCCGCCCGTCTAGGGTCGTGGGCGGCACTGCCGCGCCGCCAGAGATCTGCGGAACACGCCCTAGGCCGCGCTCCTGCGGCTCGACACGCCGGAAATTGGCCGCGGCGCGCTACAGCGGTCACAACAACGGTCAATGTACGATCGCGGCCATGAACCCACTTTCCGGCGTTCTGGGCGAAGCCTGGAAGCTGTACCGTGCGCACGCAGCCCACCTGCTCATCATCGCCTTTGTCATCTATCTCGCCACGGCGATCATCACCGCGATCCTCACGGGGTTCGGGGGCGTCTGGGGCGCGCTGATTGCCGGGATCATCGGGATCATCGCGGCCTTCCTGGTGCAGGCGGCGCTGGTCAAGGCGGTGCAGGACATCAGGGATGGCCGCGTGGACCTTTCGCTGGGCGAGACGGTCTCCGCGGCGACCCCGTATCTTGGCCGGGTCGCCATCGCCTCGATCCTGGCCGGCATCGGCATCTTCATCGGGTTGTGGCTGCTCATCGTGCCCGGGTTGTGGCTGCTCACCATCTGGTCGCTGATCGTGCCCGTCATCGTGATCGGCGGCTCGAAGGCAATGGACTCGTTCGGCCGTAGCCGGGCACTCGTGCGCGGCTTCGGCTGGCACGTGTTCGGCACCTATGTGCTGGTGTTCCTGATCCTGATTGTCGTCGACATCGTGCTCGGGCTGATCATGTCGGCGCTGCCTGGCGTGTGGAGAAATAGCATCAGCTCCGTCGTCTCTGGGACCCTCGTCGCGCCGTTCCTCGCGCTCGTGGTGACGCTGATCTACTACCGGCTCTACGCCGCCCACAGCGGCGGCGCGAGCCCTGACGCCGGATTTGCCGGGCCGGGGGCCGCCGGGGGACCCAGCGGATATGGAGCGCCCGGAGGACCTGCGGGGCCGGGAGGACCAGGGGGATATGGAGGACCCGCGGGGCCCGGGGGATATGGGCCGCCAGGAGGACCTGCGGGGCCCGGGGGATACGGAGCGCCCGGACCTGCGGGGCCTGGGGGATATGGGCCGCCCGGAGGACCTGCGGGGCCCGGGGGATATGGAGCGCCCGGACCTGCGGGACCCGCGGGACCCGGGGAATATGGAGGATATGGAGCGCCCGGCGGACCTGAAGGACCCGGGGAGCCTGGGCGGCCCATGGGACCTGGAGGACCCGGCGCAGGGTGAGGGCGCTGCCACCCATCTCACCCTTATTGTGGGGCGCGTCACGGCTTCGATCGCCGCATCCGCGCCGCCGTTATGTATGCGCTTGGAACGTTTAGATCGGCTCACTTCGCCGACCAATAGCGCTTATCCCCTGCAAGGAAGTTATCCCGACACATTAGCTGCCGGAAAGAAGTCCGGCCGCACGTGATTGAAGAAAGGCCGGACCGCCCTCTTGCGCCCGAGAACCAAGCTGATCAATACTCAAGTTTGATCATGCGGGGATAGGTTCCTGAGTTATTAGGGCACCTGTCCTGATATCCGGGGTTAAATCGCCCGGTCTCGGGGGGGAATCGTCATGCGCAAGACGCTCGCGGCCGTGTTCGCGGTGCTTATAATGGGCGCCGGTGGACTCAGCCAGGCCCAGGCAGCGGTCAAACCAGGGCCAAAACCAAAACCGCCATCTCCAAGTCAGGCCGCGCGGGCGCTGACTCCGGCCTACATCATGAAACACATGGTAAGGCCCGCTATGCGGGCGGCCGCGGCAAAACGTGCCAAGGCACACGGCCTGCGGCTGCTGACGCCCAAGGGCGGAAAATTCCGGCCGCACGCCCTTAACCCGAACGCGCCGCCCGACTATTTCGGACCCTACCCTAACTACGCCAACAGCCCGCTGCCGACGGTCACCGGCGGCGTCGTTACCCCAGGCACCGGCATCCGCAAGTTCGTCGACTCCCTGCCAGGCCTGGGCGTGGCCAATAAGAACGACCTCGGTAGCTATATCCCGATCGCGACGCCGGACACCACAACGTATCCTGGCTCCGACTACTACGTGATCGCGCTCCAGCGGTACACGCAGCAACTGCACAAGGATCTCCCAGCGACACAGCTTCAGGGTTACGTGCAGCTCAACAATGGGACTGACCCCACGACGAATCTGAACACTGTCGCGCCGCCCGGCCGCCCGTACTACCTGGGCCCGATGATCGTCGCGCAGGCGAACAGGCCGGTCCGCGTTTTGTTCGAGAACCAGTTGCCCACCGGCAGCGGCGGGAACCTGTTCCTGCCGGTCGACACGACCATGGACGGCGCGGGCACCGGGCCCAAGGGCGGCACCGAGAAGTACACGCAGAACCGCGCGATAATGCACCTGCACGGCGGCCTGACACCGTGGATCAGCGACGGCACCCCGTACCAGTGGATCACCCCAGCGGGTCAGACGACCTCCTACCCCAAGGGCGTCAGTGCGCAGAACGTGCCCGACATGCCCGACCCGGGGCCCGGGAACATGACGTTCTTCTACACCAACGCGCAGAGCGCGAGGCTGATGTGGATCCACGACCACGCGGACGGCATTACCAGGCTCAACGTGTACTCGGGCGAGGCCGCACCGTATGAGCTGCACGACACGGCCGAGCAGGGACTGATCAACAGCGGGGTCATCCCGTCCGACGAGATGCCGCTGGTCATCCAGGACAAGACCTTCGTGCCCAATGATTCCCAGCTAGCCGCCGAGGACCCGACCTGGGACAAGGCGAAGTGGGGCGGCCTCGGCAGCCTGTGGTTCCCGCACGTCTACATGCCGAACCAGAACCCCGGTGACATCAGCGGCGCCGCGGCGATGGGCCGCTGGGACTACGGCCCATGGTTCTGGCCGCCTTACACCGGCCTGACGCATGGCGAGATCAACAATCCGTACTACAACCCGGCGACCGCGCCATGGGAGCCGCCGAAGGCCCCAGGCACGCCGAACCCGTCCAGTGCGCCCGAGGCGTTCATGGACACGCCGATTGTCAACGGGACGCCTTACCCGTACCTCAAGGTGGCGCCGAAGGCCTACCGGTTCAGGATCCTGAACGCGTCCAATGACCGCACCCTCAACCTTGGGCTCTATTACGCCAAATCCAATGCCGCCATGTGGAAAGCGGACGGGACACTGAACGACGCGAACGCGGGCGAGGTGCCCATAGTTGCCGCGGTCAAGACGACCGGCTTCCCGGCGGACTGGCCGACCGACGGCCGCGACGGCGGTGTTCCGGACCCTGCGTCGGCTGGCCCGCAGATGATCCAGATCGGCAACGACGGCGGCTTCCTGCCCGCGCCGGTACCGATCACCAACCAGCCGATCAACTACGAGTACAACCGCCGCAACATCGTCGTCCTGAACGTCTCGACGCACGCCCTTGAGCTTGGCCCCGCCGAGCGCGCGGACGTGATCGTCGACTTTTCGAAGGTCCCGGCTGGCTCCAAGCTCGTCCTCTACAACGACGCGCCCGCACCGATGCCGGCCTTCGACCCGCGTTACGACTACTACACCGGCGACCCGGATCAGATCTCGACGGGAGGCGCCCCGACGACGCAGCCCGGCTACGGGCCCAACACGCGGACCATCATGCAGTTCCAAGTGGATGGGACAGCGGCGCCCGCATTCAATCTGGCCAACCTGCAGGCGCAGCTTCCGGTCGCCTACAAGGCGGACCAGCCGGCGCCGATCGTGCCGGAGAAGGCCTACGACACGGCAGAGGGCACAACGACGCCTGCCGACACCTACTCGCGCATCCAGGACACCACCCTGAACTGGGCGGGACTCCTGAACGGCCCGATGACAATGTGGCCGAAAGCGATCCAGGAACTGTTCGATACCGACTACGGGCGGATGAACTCCACTTTGGGCACGGAGCTACCGAACACCAACATCACTACTCAGACGACGCTTCCGCTCAAGTACGTGGATCCGCCGACCGAGATCATAAATCCGTCGCAGGCCGGGACGAAGATCGGGTCGCTGAACGACGGAACCCAGATCTGGAAGATCACGCACAACGGGGTGGACACGCACGCGATCCACTTCCACCTGTTCGACGTGCAGTTGATCAACCGGGTCGGCTGGGACGGCGCGATAAGACCGCCCGATCCCAACGAACTGGGGTGGAAGGACACCGTCCGGATGAACCCGTTGGAGGACGCGATTGTCGCGCTGCGCCCGATGATGCCGGCCAGCCTGCCCTTCAAGTTGCCCGACAGCATCCGGCCCCTCGACCCGAACCGGCCGCTCGGCACTACCACCCAGTTCACCGGCGTGGACCCGCTGACGAACAACCCGGTCACCGTCACCAACCAGCTATACGACTTCGGCTGGGAGTACGTGTGGCACTGCCACCTGCTCGGACACGAAGAGAACGACATGATGCGCCCGATGGTGTTCCAGGTCTCGCCGGCCGCGCCGACGAATCTGGCCGCCGCGGCCACCGGACCACCGACCGGCGTGAAGCTCACCTGGATCAACAACGCGACCTCCCCGGCCGCGACGGACATGCTGATCCAGCGGGCCACCGACGCCGCCTTCACGCAGAACGTGAAGACCTTCACCACCACTAGCGGAGGCGCCAAGACGTACACGGATGCCCCCGTCACCGACGGCACGTACTACTACCGGGTGCGGGCGGAGAATGCCGTCAGTTACTCGGTGTGGTCGAAGACCGTGTCGATCCTGGTCCGGACCGTGCCCGCCGCGCCGTCCGGCCTGGCCGACACGATCTCCGGGGGCGGCACGCCGTCGGTAAGGCTGACGTGGAGGAACAACGCCACCACCCCGGCGGCGACGGTGGTATGGATCCAGCGGGCGACCGACGCCGGGTTCACCCAGAATTGGACCAACACCGCCGTCGGCCCGACCGCCACCAGCTACACGGACACGAGCGTGGCGGCGGGCACGACCTACTACTACCGAGTGCTCGCGCAGAACCAGGCCGGTAACTCCGCGTGGTCCAACACCGTCTCCACGGCGCCGGCCGCGCCGAGCAGCCTGGCGGCCAGACTCGCCGGGTCGTCGGTAAGGCTGACGTGGAGGAATAACGCGTCCACCCCGGCGGCGACGGTGGTATGGATCCAGCGGGCGACCGACGCCGGGTTCACCCAGAATTGGACCAACACCGCCGTCGGCCCGACCGTCACCAGCTACACGGATACGAGCGTGGCGGCGGGCACGAGGTACTACTACCGGGTGCTGGCACAGAACCAGCTCGGCAACTCCGCGTGGTCGAACGTCGTGTCGATCCTCCGGTAGACGGTGCCCCTCGCCGGTGAACACCGGGACGCCGATTAACGGCGCCACGCCGCGATGAGCGGCATGCCGCGCGGTTCCGGGGACTGACCGGCGCACCGCCCGGGCGGAGGTCAATGTGATCCGCCCGGGCGGTGGTCCGCCTGCCCGCGTTCGCGCAGCCGGCGGCGACGTTGCGCGCAGCGCGGCATGGGCTGCCACGTTACCGGGCCCGGCCAGCCGGGGAGCGGCGGCAATCCTGCAGTGCTCGAGCAGGCCGAGCAGGCGCATCCGGCCCGCGTCCGCCGAGTAGACAGCCGGCGGCGACGGCGCCGATGGGCTGGCCGCTGTCCGTGCTGTGCCATCCCTCGGCCGCCACGGCGTCGGCGACCGTGGCGGCGAGGTCCTCGTCGGCGCTGCCGCCTGGCGGCAAGAACATGAAGGCGATCTCGGCGGTGGCCCGCTTCCCGGTGTTGGCGCAGAACGCGGAGCCGTTAGAACCCAACGGGCAGATTCCTCGAGCGGCGGTTGCGGATGCTAGTTTGGGTAGTGGTTGCAGCCTCAGGATCCAGGCGTTCGGCGCGACCGTATCCTCGCTATGTATTACAGCCGCAAGCCAGTTCCGCTTTCACCGTGCACAGCGGGACGGCCACGACGTACACGGACACCACCGCGGTGTCGGGGCAGACGTAGTACTACCGGGTGCGGGCGGAGAACGCGGTCAGCTACTCAGCCTGGTCCAATGTCCAGCAGATTCTCGTGCCGACGACGCCGTCCGCGTCAACCAGCCTGGCAGCGCGTGCCAGCCCCTGGAACGGCGCGCGGCCCGGATTTGCCTGACCTGGGCGGAGAGTGCGGCGTCGACTGTCACCGGTTCACCATCTAGCGGGCGACGGACTCGGCATTTACCACGGGCTTCGCCTCGTTCACCGCCGGCCCACCGTCAGGGCCTACACGCTGCCTGGGCTGCTGAGGAATCATCGGTACACGTGAGGATCCAGGCGGTCAATGTGACTGCCACCTCGGAGTGGACAACAGCAACGGTCACCACACCCAGGTGAGCGGTGCGCCGCCCGGGCGGACCGGAGAACCGGTTCGTCCGGGCGGCACCGCGCGGCGCTGCCGGCATTTTCAACCCGGTTATCCATAACGGCTGCGCCCGCTGACACCTTGACGCACAAAGTCGCCTGACCAATACGTTGAGTGATTGAACGTGCCGCGGGGGACCGGATCATGCACAGAACACTCGTGTTCATTCTGACCATGTTTGCCATCATCATCGGCTCAACTAGGCCAGGTGGCGGCAGCATCGGCGCCCGCATGGGCGGCAGGCGCGGCGCACGCCTCGTTGCCCATGTCAATCGCCGCGCACGGCGCGACGGAGGCGTCTCCTGCGGCACCGACGGACCTTATGGCGGTGAACAAATCGGCATCTGTGATCCTGGCGTGGACGAAACAATGACGCGGCCGGGGTGGAATGGGTGATCGAACGGGCGACTGACCCTGACTTCAACGGCGGCCTCATCGTGTTTGACGACTTCTACGCATCCGCCAGCTCCATCACTGACAGCGTGGTGGACACGGACACGACGTACTACTACCGGGGTACGGCGGCAACCAGTCGGCTTGGTCAAACACCGCCTCGATCACAACGCCGCCGATTGTGCCAAGCGATCTCGCGGCCACGCTGATCGGGTCGAGCGTGTCGCTGAACTGGGCCGAGACACCCGGCAACTCGCCCGCAGCGCATCTGCTGGTAGAGCGGCCGGCCGATGCCGGCTTCACCAACGACGCGACCGATTTTGTCGTGGACCCGACGGCTTCCACCTACCTGGATGATACGGTCGCTTGGGGCGCGACGCATTACTACCGCATGCTGGCTGCGGGCAGCACCAGCGACTCGGACTGGTCGGACGTGGCGTCGATCTTCGTTCCGCTGACGGCGCCGCCGGCGCTGGCCGACCTGACCGCGCTGGCGTTTGCGCCCTGCACCGGTCCGGCCAGGGTGAATCTCACCTGGACAGAGAACAATGGCGCCTCGCCGGTCACCGGGTTCACTATCGAGCGGGCGACGAACCCCGCGTTCACCACGGGCTACGCGACCGTCACGGTGCCGCCCTCGGCAACGTGTTACACCCTTGCCGGGCTGCTCAGAGGCCACCAGTACTACATCAGGATCGGGGCGCTCAACGCGACCGTTGTGTCGCCGTGGACGACGACCATTGCCAGCACCCCGCGATGAACGGCATGCCTCGCGTCTACGGGAACTGGCAGGTCCGCCCGGCGGACAGTAGGTCACGGTGCCGGTAGCGGAAGGAACGTCGGCGCGGGCCCCCGGACACGGCGCTACCACACCGATATGTGCGGGCTTGGCGGTCATTGCTGTCTTTCTTGCCTGGCTTGGCCGAAACTTTTTGGAGCCTTTACCGAAACGATGGCCACAGGATTTCGGCGGACGAAAGAAAGCTACCGCCACCTCTTGTTACGAGGCGTAGCCTGTGTGGCTGGTCTCAGCCGTCGCGGCCCGCGCCGTCGGCCCCGGCCGTAGGCGCGGCAGGTCCGGAAGGACGGGAAGCCAGCCGCGCCCTAGCACCCCGTTGGGCATGTGAGGACCGAGCCGGCGGGGGATCGATTACGCGCTAGCGCGCGTAGCCTGCCTGTGTTCCCCCTTTCCTGTCGATACCCCGGGATGATCACGTGCGCGGCGCCCTTGAAAAAAAGACCGTAAGGAAAGTCCTCACAAGTTGTCGCGGCATAGTGGCAACTGCCGCCACATTCCAGCACTTAGTTGGGGGGCCCGGCGAAGCCGGGCCCCCCAGCATGCGGTCAGATTAGGGGACTAGTGGCCGCGGTGGCGGTGGCGGCGGCGGCGTCACTACCGGGCAGGGGATAACAATGGGCGTTGGCTGCGATGGCGGGGTGCCACCGCCTCCACCGGGCGGGGTCGGCGATGGCGGGGTGCCACCGCCTCCACCGGGCGGGGTCGGCGATGGCGGGGTGCCACCGCCTCCACCGGGCGGGGTCGGCGATGGCGGGGTGCCACCGCCTCCACCGGGCGGGGTCGGCGATGGCGGGGTGCCACCGCCTCCACCGGGCGGGGTCGGCGATGGCGGGGTGCCACCGCCTCCACCGGGCGGGGTCGGCGATAGCAGGGTGCCGGCGCCTCCACCAGGCGGGGTCGGCGCGCCGGTAGCGTAGAGGATACAAACCGGCCCGGGGGCTCCGTCGATCCCGTCCTTTCCGTTTTTCCCTGTGGGCCCCTGTTGGTTCCAGATGATCGGCTTGAAGTATGGCGCCGGACAGTAGGAAGATAGATAAAGGGCTAGAGTGCTGACATTCTCGCACCCGGCGATCGTGCCGGAAGGGGGAGGGGCCGGGGCGGCTGAAGCGGCTGACCCGGTGGCTGCGAGCGCCCCGCCTACGGTGGCGAGGGCCAGAGCCGCCGAGGCGGCCTTCCCCATCACCCGTTTTCTATTCATGGCGTGCTTTTCTCCTTCCTTTCTTTGTATGTAACCCCGTGAGATTGTGACGTGGCGATAAGGGTGTCTCGCCAGTGGAGAAAGTGGGGACTCGGCATCGCCCAGAGACGATCCACGGCAACTGCCGAGAACGCACGCCCGCACGTGGACGTTACGTCGGGATTGGAGCACACAAACGCAAGTTGTGTCTGCCGAAATACGTGGATCAGCACTTAACTGGACGAATTACTATCCCCCCCGTACGCATCTTCGATACGACGTCCCCTACTGACGCCGCGTTAAACGTCAGCCACGACCGAGATGTAGGGTCTCCAATGGGACAATTCAATCGATGTGGCTGAAATCGCGCAATGCTTTCGCGCCGACTGCCGTCCTGCATATTGCGGTCCATCAGGCTCGCTGCCCGATGGCCGTCCGAGCCACCCGGATCCGGATGCTTGCGGACCGCATATGCGCTTTAGGCGCCGATAAATGCGGGCGTAGCGGTCATTTCTATGCTTTCCCCGGCGGGTTTAACCAAATCCTTCTGGTGGCTCCATAATGACGACAGCCGCAGCATCTGGCGGACTAATGAAACTCGGGAGAAAGGTACAGCGTGCTCTTGATGCAGAGAGTTACATGATCGATACTTTGAGTGGTATAGACCGGGTATAGACCTGGGGTAGATCCTCAGCTTGTTGGGGAAGAAGGCGCGCTGTCTGGCTCTCTATTGATACGAAATCCTGCTTCGGGGGGACGGGATCATGCACAGAAAATTCGTGTTCGTTCTGACCGCGCTTGCCATCCTCATCGGATCACCAAGCGAGGTGGCGGCGGCGTCGGTCCCCGTGGGGGCGGCAAGCTCCCACGTCTCGACGCCCGGGTCCATCGCCGCGCACGGTACGACGGCCGCCGTGAGCGTAACGCATCCAAGGCATCATCGGACTCATCGCTCGCACCACCGCACGCATCGCTCACAACGCCGCACGCAAGGTCACCGATCCCGGTCTCATCGGATGTCCTCGAACTCCCCGCGAGGCATCTCAATCCAGTCGAAGCGCCACCCGGCGACCCGGCCTGCCCATCCTGGCCATGCCGCGGGAGGCATGACCCCTGGACCTCGGCCGCTCGCGTCTCCTGCAGCACCGACGAACCTTACGGCGGCGAACGCACCGGCATCGGTGATTCTGACCTGGACGAACAGCGACGCGGTAGGCGTGGAATGGAGGATAGAACGAGCCGCCGCCGACGATTTCAGCGGCCAAGTTTTCGAGATCGACGACTTCTACGCGGGCTCGGAAAGCTACACGGATAGCACCGTGGACACGGAAACGACGTACTACTATCGGGTGGCCGAAATTGATGCCCAGTCCAACCAGTCGGCCTGGTCGGACACCGTCTCGATCACCACGGTGCCAGCGCCGGGCGATCTCGTGGCCAAGGTCGTCGGCCCCGGCACCGGCCCACCAGCCGGGGTCAATCTCACCTGGCAGAACAACGCGAGCCCGCCGGTGGCCCAAGTGGATATCAGGCGGGCGACCGACGACATGTTCACCCAGGATGTGACCGGCTTCACCGGCGTCGACGCGGGTGACGGCTTGTACGCGGACAACGCCGTGACGGAATGCACGATGTATTACTACGAGGTGCGGACGGACGACGGCAACGGCGGCTACTCCGCGTGGTCGGACTCCGCGTCGGTCCTGTTCGCGACCGTGCCGGACACGCCCACCGGCCTGAAAGCCACGGTCGTCGGCCCCGTGTCCGGCCCGCCGGCCGGTGTGTCGCTGACGTGGAGCAACCCCTCCCTCGCGTCCAGTCCGCCGGTGTCAGACGTGGTAGTGAAGCGGCTGACGGTCGGCAACAAAGGGGTCACCCCCGGTAACCAGGATGTGACCTACTTCCTTGCCAACCGGGATAACAAGAGCTACACGGATACGAGCGTGGTGGAGGACACGCCGTACGTCTACCGGGTGCGGGCGGAGAACGAGGTCAGCAACTCGTCCTGGTCCAGAGCTACGAAGATCTTTTTCACGACCCAGCCGGCCGCGCCGGGCGGTCTGGCGGCCACGCTCACCGGGTCGAGCGTGTCGCTGAACTGGACCGAGACACCCAACGACAAGCCAGCGACGGACCTTCTCATAGAGCGGGCGAGCGACTCGGAGTTCACCAACGGGGTGACCGACGTCGACATCGACCCGGCAGCGTTGACCTACCTGGATAACAACGTCTCCCAGGGCACGACGTATTACTACCGTGTGAAGGCCCAGGGCCTGATCAGCGACTCGGCTTGGTCGAACGTGGCGCCGATCCTGGTTCCCGTGACGACGCCGTCGGCGCCGGTGAACCTGAACGTGCGGGCGTTCGCGCCGGGCACGGGTCCCGGCGGAGTCTATCTCACCTGGACAGAGAGCAACGGAGCCTCGCCGGTCACCGGGTTTATCATCCAGCGGGCGGCGGATGCCTCCTTCACGACGGGCTTCGCGTCTTTTGAGGTCGGCCCTACGGCCAGCGCTTACACCCTGGCTGGGCTGCTCAGAGGCCACACGTACTACATCAGGATCGAGGCGCTCAACGCGACAGAGTCGTCGGGGTGGACGACGACTGCCGCCGGCACCCCCAGATGAGCGGCCTACCGCGCCTACGGGAACTGGCGGGCTTCGGGAACTGACAGGTCAGCCCCGGCGGAGGTCAATGTCGCGGGATCTGGCGTGCTAGAGAAATCCGCAAAGCCCCCTTGTTGCGGAGAGATACTTAACCAATACTGTAAGTGATTACCCTGGGGAGAGACTACCGGCCTGTTGAGGCCGACGGCACGCTATCCCGGCTTTCTATCGCTATGAACTCCTGCTTCGGGGGAACGGGATCATGTACAGGAAACTCTTGTTTATTCTGACCATGCTTGCCATGATCATCGGTGCACTAAGCCAGGCGGCAGCCGCGTCGGCGTCGGCGTCGGCGGCCAGCGCGGCGCGGGCCCGGACGCCAGCGTCGATCCAGGCCAAGTACCGCCCGGCGACCGGGATGCGGACGGTGCCGCCGGCGCCGGTGAACCTGACCACGGTGGCGTACGCGCCAGGCAACGCTCCGGCCAGGGTGAAGCTCGGCTGGACGGAGAGCCCCGTGGCCTCGGTCACGGGCTTCGTCATCGAGCGGGCGACGAGCCCTTCCTTCACGACGGGCTACGCGGCAGTCACGGTGCCACCGTCGGCCAGGAGCCACACCCTTCCCGGGCTGCTCCGAGGCATCCTGTACTACATCAGGATCGAGGCGGTGAGCGCGACCGCAGTGTCGCCGTGGACGACGACTATCGCCGGCACCCCGTGAGGAGCGGCACGCCGCGCCTCAAGGAACTGTCCGCCCGGGCGGAGGCGAGGTATCACCCGCCCCGGCGGCCGGCCGGCCGCCGGCTGACGCCGGACAGGTCGTACGGTCAGCTTCCGCCGGCGCTGCTGCGCGGGCCGAGTGCGCGGGCGCGCAGTGCGGCGTGCGCCGCCGCCCGGCCAGGTGCGGTGAGCCGGGCGGACGCAGCGCCCGTGCGCTGATCGAGGAGGCCGAGCAGGCTCATGCGGCGGTGCAGTTCGCCGAGCAGCCAGCCGGTGGCGCCCGAGTCGATCGGCTGGCCGCTGTCGGGGCTGTGCCAGCCCTCCGCTGCCATCGCGTCTGCCACGCCGGCGGCGAGGTCGTCTTCGGCGCTGCCGGTCCTGGTCAGCAGGAACATCAGGGCCATCTCGGCGGCTGCCGCCTCGGCCCGGCTCGCGGGCAGCACGGCGGGCATGACGGCCGACCACATCGCCGGGGCGTTGGCGGCGGCGAGGTCCCTGCCCGCCGATGTCAGGTGCAGGCGCCGTCCTTGGCGGCGGACGGCGCCGAGTTCGCGGATCATGGTCCGCAGGGTCCACGCCTCGATGATGTCGGACTCTGACCGCGGCCGCCCTGTCACGGTCACCCAGCCGAACCGCTGACAGCCCTCGGCGACCACCGCGCGCGCCAGCGTGTGGCTCTGGGTGAGCGGGATGCCGCCGTCGTCGGTGGCCTTGCGGAGCAGCCAGCTGATGGGCGCGAGCAGGTCCGCCGCCTGCCTGGGCACCTGAGCGGGTCTGGCGAGCTGGCCGGCGAGCGCCGCGGCGAGCTGGCCACGCGCGCTGCCACGCGACTTGGCCCAGTCCTTGAGGCGCTCGGTGTGAATGCGCTGCAGCCAGCAGTCGCCACCCAGATCATCGCGCGGGGTGACGAGGAAGGTGGCCGCGGCGAGTTCGGCGGCCTTACGCCAGCCGCGGGCGCCTGGCCTGAACTCACCGGCCGCGATCATCATCTCCAGCCGCGCCGCCGTGGCGAACAGCGCGGAATTCTCCTCGCTGCCCATCACCTGGCCCCAGGTGAGCAGCCCGGGCACGTCGGGGGGCCCGACTCCGGAAGCTGCGCGCGCCGCGACCATCGCCTTCAGGCCCTCCTTGCGGTCGCGGTCCCAGGCGCCGAGCACGTTAGCGGTCGTCTCGGAGGTGCACGTCCTGGCGTAACGGGGCATTTCGAGCAATCCGAAGAGAGTGCCGAGGGCGCCGGCCAGCTGCAGGTGCTCGGCCAGGCCGCAGGTCCACTTCTCCGGGAGCCGGTACCACAGCCAGTCGCACAGCCCGTACAGGGTGACAGAGTCCGGGCCCGCGCCCCACGTCAACGAGGCGAACGCGGCCCGCGCCGCGTCCGCTTCCTGCTGGTCGGTGCGGGCCAGCCTGTCCAGGGCCGCATCCACCAGGCCATTGCCGGTCGTGTCCGTCATCGCCACCTCTCCGCCCCTCACGGTAGCCGTCCTGGCGCCCTTCTGGGCCAGACTTGTCCACAACCCGGCCCCTTCCTGCTGTGGACAACCGGTTAACACTGCAGCTCAGGGCGCCACTCGGCCGCGATCAGGGTTGGCGAAGCATCCCCGGACGAACCGCTCCTCAGCATCACCCATAGTGGGTGATCGTGACTATCAGTAATCAAAGTACCAGTAATCAAGATCCATAACGCTTGACAGGAAAGTGACCCCTGATACCTGTCGGGATATGTGAGGCGATCGGGCGCCGTGTGTCGCATGTTGCGACAGGTTCACCCGCGCCGGGTGACGCCTATGTGTAGTTAGGCAACGACGCTGAGTTATTAACGGGCCAATGCCAGAGGGCTGTGAACGTCCCGGTCACCGCAGAACGGCGATCGACCCGACCGGGGACTCAGGGAAAGCAACGGGGGAGTACGGGGTAGCCCGCTAACGCGTGTCCAGCCCGCTCCGCGTGTCCCCCGCAGACAAAGGAGGCACATCTCTCATGCGCATCCGGAATGTGATAGCTACGGCGGCGACTGCTGCCGTACCGCTCGCGATGGTGGCGGCAGCCAGCCCCGCGAGCGCGGGCACACCATCGTGTGGCCATCGCTGCGTCAACGTCTTCTCCAAGGAATTCGGGCACAAGTTCGTGCTGGACGTGTTCCACGCCCAGTCGAAGGTCGGCCAGCCGATCATCCTGTTCCAGCGGAGCAACCACGACGGGGCACAGGACTTCACCTATGCCAACCTGGGCAGGGTGGACGACTTCTACAACGTCGGCCTGGTGTCGGGAGCCCTGGAGCTCCGTTACGCGCACAACCCGGCTTTCGAGCTCGAGTACAGCCCGTACGGCCGGGGCAGCAACCTGTGCGTCGGCACCGCGAAGCCGGCGGGCTGGGGCACGTGGGTCAGTCTCCAGCCGTGTGGCGCATCCGCGAAGACGGTGTGGGTCGTGACCTTCTCGCATCCCAGCCACCAGCCTAAGCCGCCGCAACAGCGGCCCAGGTGGCCCAGGCGGTCCCGGTCGCCCCGGTGGTCCCGGTCGGTCCCGGTCGGCACGCCTCCCACCGGCGGTCCTGGTCCGGCCCTAGTCCTAACCCTGGTCCTGGTCCTTACCCTGGTCCTGGTCCTGGCTCCCGGTATCCTCCGGCGCCTGGGCACGGCCACGGCACTCCGCTTCGTGGCACTGATCAACGGTTCCGGCACGAACTTCTCGCACCCGTTCGTGCTGAACTACCCGGGTAACGGCGCGGCGCCAACGGACCGGCCACGCCCGCAGCTCACCACCGGCAACCTGACCGCGTTCTCGGACGGTACCGCGTTCGACAACCAACTGTGGAGCGGCATCTTCGGCCCCAAGGGCCACGGCAGCAAGGGCAGCAAGGGCGGCGGCGGTACTCCGCCTCCGCCTCCGCCGGTCCGCCCGGTAGCAGCGGCTCCACCCGGTTAACAGCGGTCCTCCGGTTGGCGGCGGCACTCCGCCGGTGGCGGCGGTCACTCCGCCTGGGCGGCGGTCACTCCGGCTGGCGGCGGCTTCACTCCGCCTGGTGGCGGCGGTCACCCGCCTGGCGGCGGCGGCACTCCGCCTGGGGGCGGCGGCACTCCGCCTGGGAACGTCCTGGTGGCGGTCAACGTGGAGAGCGGCTGCCACTCGGCGCGCCAGTAATCGCCTAACCGTTAGTTAGCAAAAGAGCCGGGCCGGGGCAGTTGCCCCGGCCCGGCGCATGTCTGAACTGCGATGAATCTCCCGACGAGCGTGTTGCGAGCGATCGCGGCGCGCAACCGCGACACTGTGTGCCAGGGCAGTGTTCCAGGGCAGTGTTCCAGCGCAGTGTTCCAGCGCAGGGCCGCAATGGCGGGGGCACAGGCATCACGCGGACTTCGCCGCGGTCGCGGGACGGGCTTCGTGGCCAATCAAGCGTTTCTGAAACGGCCTTCTGTCATCCATTCGCGCTGAACGCCCTCATCGGTGCCGAACGGCCGGGAGACGCTGGGTTCGGCCAGGCTCCGCCCGGCCTGAGCCGTTAACTTAGAGTAGTTGCCTCACGACTCTCAGTAGTGTTAGCTTGATCGCGGGACCTCACGGGGCGCTTGCGCCCCAGAACATGCGCGGCTTGCCCACGCCATTTCGGCTGCGGCAGGTGGTCCCTTTAACCAATTCGCCCAGGATGGGGAGAGCATGAAGAGAGTTTCTGCGGCCGGTACGCTCGTTGCGGCGTCCGCTGCCGCCGCGTTGATCGGGTTCGGCGCGCCCGCGTTCGCGAGCGCGGGTTCGGCCGCGCACAGCGCGCGCCCGGAGGTCACCGCGAACGTTCGGAGCACGGCCGGCCAGGGTGGCGCTGCTGCCGCCACGGCCACGTGCAGCATCGTCTGCGCTTCCAGTACCCCCGCAACGTGCAGCATCGCCTGCGGTTCGAGTTCCGTCACCGTGCACGTCAGCCCGCACGGCGCGACCACCAATTGCGACTGCAGCACCAGCACCAGCACCAGCACCACCACCACGCCCCCAAGCCGCACGTCACCAGCACACCCAAGGCCAACAAGTGTGACGGCGACAACGACTCCGACGACGTGGGCTGCAGTTCCAGTACCTCCACCACGACGACCACCACCGACCGTCACTACTCACACCACTCACACCACTCATCCGAAAACCACCGCTAGCCACCACACCAAGCGCCCGAAGCACCGTAACCGTTCCGGCGGCCACCACCAGCCCGTCCACTACGTGCAACTTGTACTGCGCTACTGGTACCACCCACACCACGCGCACCACCCACCCGAAGGCCGTTACCGTCACCGTTCCGGCGGCCACCACCAGCCCGTCCACTACGTGCAACTTGTACTGCGCTACTGGTACCACCCACACCACCCACACCACCCACACCACGCACCCGAAGGCCGTTACCGTCACCGTTCCGGCGGCCACCACCAGCCGGTCCACTACGTGCAACTTGTACTGCACTACTGGTACCACCCACACCACCCACACCACCCACACCACCCACACCACCCACCCGAAGGCCGTTACCGTCACCGTTCCGGCGGCCACCACCAGCCCGTCCACTACGTGCAGCTACTACTGCACCGGCGCCACCTACAACGCCCCCCACTCGCGCACCGTCACCATCACCGTTCACCGGCACGCCACGCCGGTGGACCTGTGTGGCTGCAGCGTCGATTACCAGGGCTTCGGCCTCAGCGGCGCGTCCTTCGGCTACCACAACGCGTGGGCGCACAGCTGGCGGTGGTGACAGGCGGCGTGCTGAACGTCGCCTGAAGCTCAAACTCTGAAAACTTGCGGTAGTCATCCCGTTACACAGGGTAGGGTTACCGACACCGTCGGCATTGGCGGTATGGACTCTGTTCAGTGAATTCGCGGCTTGCCCGGTCCTATCCCGGTTGCCGCACGGGTCCCTTACACAATTCACCCAGAAAGGCACAGGATCATGAAACTCTCCACGGCAAGCACGCTCCTCGCGGCCTCCGCGGCCGCAGCGGTTATCGGGATGGGGGCGCCCGCATTCGCGAGCACGGGAGCCGTCGCTCACCCGGCCAAGCCGGCCTGCGTCACAGGCATCGCCGTCGAGTGCGAGGGTATTGGCGGCGCGGGCTTCGTCGGTGGCCACATAGGTCGGCCCCTCTTCGTTGGCGAGCGCTTCCACGTCCGTCCCCACTTCTTCCCCCACCGCTTCATCGAGAGGCGCGGCTTCGCCTTCAACCGGTTCGGCAACGGGTTCTTCGACGAGTCGGACTGCTTCGACGGCGGCTTCTGACGGTCGTTAAGGTCCCATAACCAGCGGGGCGCCGGGCTTCCAACGGGGGCAGCCCGGCGCCCTTTCGTTCGGGTCTTGCAATTCGTTTCGCGGCGAATCATCTACACTCTTCACAGGCAAGTTGCCCATCTCCTGATCCGGCAGACAAAATGCCATTTAAGCCGACCCGCCCGAGACGCTCGCAAAACTTAATAAACGCGCGTTACGCAGTAAGTGTTCGGGGGATCACGAAACATGTCAAAGATAATAATTATTGGCTCTGGCGTGGTCGGATGCGCGACCGGAAAGGGCTTCATCCAGCACGGCAACGATGTGACTTTCGTCGACATCGACGAGCGCACCGTCAGCAGCCTCACGGAGCGGGGCTATAGGGCCATCTATCCATCCGGCACGGATCTGACCGACGTGGACGCCGTGTTTGTCTCCGTAACGGCTCTGACCGCGCCTTACGGCATCGACCTGAGTTATCTCGAACAAGCATGCAAATCACTCGGCATGGCGCTCGCCGAATGTTCCACCCGGCCGGTCGTCGTGTTCAGGTGCACCCTTCCGCCAGGTACGACCCGTGGCGTCCTGATCCCGTTGCTTGAAGGGACGTCTGGCAAGAACGCGGGCACAGATTTTGGCGTGTGTTACAACCCGGAGTATCTGCGCGCTTACTGTGCGGAAAAAGACTTCCTGCAGCCACGCCTCGTCACGATCGGCCGCGACTCGCGCAACGCCGATTTCGCCCAGCGCGTAACCAGGATATATGAACCTTTGGGTGCACCAGTCTACCAGTGCGGCTACGAGGATGCGGAGTTCCAGAAGTACGTGCACAATCTGTTCAACGCCACCAAGATCTCGTTCTTCAACGAAATGCGCACGGTGGCCCTGGGCCTGGGCCTGGACCCGCGGATCGGGTTCCAGTTCACCGCGCTCAGCGCCCAGGGAATGTGGGATACGCTCTACGGCTCACATGATCACGGGCCCTACGCCGGCGCCTGCCTGCCCAAAGATGTCGCCGCCTGGCTCAGCTTCACCGAGGAACGCGGGCTCCGGGCGCCGCTGCTTAGTGCGGTTCGCGAGGTCAACAGGGCCTGCGGGGGAAATTGATGCGTGGCGTCTTCCTCGGCGCCTGGCTCGTACCGCTCATCGAACTCGTGATGCTAGCGGTGGGCCAGATCTGGTACAGGACGAGGTTTGAGTGGGCGGCGTGGAAGTTCAGCACGCTCGTCATTCAGATCACGACGACGGGCCGTGAGGAAGCGCGGGTCAACCAGATCATCTCCGAAATACGGTCCTTCAGGCTTTCGATGCGTTATCGGATCTGGGTGGTCAATGAGCCGGGCCTGCATGACAGATATCCGCGGGCGGACCGGGTGCTCACTGTGCCGGCCAGCTTCACCGCCCGCTCGAAATACAAGGCGCGAGCGCTTGAATACGCACGCCGGGAGCGGCGCCGGCTTGGCTTGAACGGTCCCGATACGAAGATACTGTTTGTCGATGACGACACGTCCGTGACCGCTGCCTATATTGAACGGGCGTTTGGTGCGGACTACGACATCTGCCAGGGAGTGACGACACCGCGAGTCTGTTACGGCACGCGACCCCTGCAGCACTTCTGGCTGAGTCATTTCGACGATCTCAGGACACGGGGATGCCTGATTTACTGCGCTTTCTTCCAAGGTTTCGTCGGCAAGCCGTTGCACGTCCACGGCGAAGGCCTGTGCATCACCGGCGCCCTCGAGGACAAGGTTACCTGGAATTATCCGGTATTTGCCTCTGAAGATCTGACGTTCGGCCAGAACGCGGCGCATATGGGGGCGAAATGGGGATTCTTCCAGGAGTACGTGCTGCTGACTTCGCCGTGGCGCTGGGCCGACTTCAAGAAGCAGCGGAAGAGATGGCTGTGGGGCAATATTCACGCCATTACCCACCGGGATGTCCTGCCCCTGTGGCAAGCTGTGATCATCGCGGGGAAGTATATGTTCGGCTTCAGTCTCACGATCATTTCGTTCATTGCCGCGGTCCTGCGCTTGGTGCATCTGTACGTGCCGCCGCCGCACATGACGGTCGTTTTCTGGCTGTCGCTTTGCACGTGGCTTGCTGTTTTCGGCGCCAGTGGCTGGATCAACAGCGCAGAAACGCTGCCGGCGCGAGGGCGCCGCGTGCGGGCGCAGAAACGCGTCATGTACCGGGTCTGGCAGGCCGGCGTGGCGGTGGTGCTGTGCCCGCTCACCTCGCTGATGTCGGTCGTCGTCTTCACGATCGCGCTCGTCGAGGGAAACCCGAAGCGCTTCGAGGTGATCCCGAAGACCGCGCAGGCCGCAGCGGTTTTGCCCTCGGTCACGAGTTAGGCGGCGGACTTTAATGTTGGCCAAGCTGCGCATCCTGGGCGTCCACCTGGTCATCCTGTCGATCGTGGCGGCGGCCGCGCTGGCGGCTTCCCTCACCCTCGGGCGGGTCACGCAGCCGCGGCGGCTGCCGCCGTTCCCGCACCTGCCGGTGCGAAGTCACGGGCACGCGAAGTCCGACCCGATCGCCCAGGCGAACGCTGGGGTGGCACCAGGGAACGGTCGCTGGCGGCGTGCTCAAGTGAGGGTCCGGGTGATGATGGTAACGCCTGAAGGCGTCTCTCTCCGCGTGGGTCGTAAGCGGGTGCGATGGATCGGTACTACCCGGGCCGTACGTGACCTTGCGCAACTGGCCGCCATCGTCATGGACCCTTCCTGGATCAGCGAGCCAGCCCCCGGGGTCATCGGGCTACGTGCGGCGCTGATCATGGAAAAGGGAACGGCTCTCACTGTCGCGCCACCCTCGGTCCATCTGCTCCGGATGGTGGCCAAGGTCCCCGGTGTCTTCCTCGGCGCTACCCATGCGAGGCTTGTGATCAGATCCGCGACGGTCACGTCGTCGCAACCCACATACACGGGTTCCTACCGGCCCTTTGTGCTCGCAGACGAAGGCTCCCGCATGCAGATCACGGACGCGCGCCTGGCCGGGCTGGGCTGGAACTGGAACGACTCATACGGGGTGGCCTGGAAGAATGGCGCGACCGGCGGCGCAACGAGATCGACCTTCACGGGCAACTACTTCGGCCTCTACACGGGCCGGGCCGCTGACATTCAATTCACCCGCAATGCGGTCACTGGCAACGCCTTCTACGGCGTCGACCCGCATACCTACAGCAGCCACCTGTCGATCACTGGGAACACGGTGACCGGCAACGGCCTGCACGGCATTATCTTCTCCGACCACGTGCACGGCAGTACCGTCGCCGGCAATATCGTCGAGGGCAACGCGGCGAACGGAATCATGATGGACGATTCCTCCACCGGCAACCTGATCACAGGCAACACAGTCAGGGGGAACCACGGCGACGGCATCGTGCTGACGAGGTCACCCGCCAACCGCATCGCCGCCAACGTGGTGCGTGGCAACCGGGTGGGCCTGCGCCTGACCGGCACCCGGCCACGTGGCGTGAAGCTGTCCGGCAACGTGTTCGCTGGAAACGCGGTGAACGCCCAGGGCGTGCTCCGGGCGGCGGGCAACACCATCGCCAGCGACACCCGCTGGGTGTGGAACGCCGACGGCCTCGCGGTCATCTGGGTGCTCGGCGCGGTCATCGTGACTGTTACGCTGATGTCACTCACCGCGTGCCTGCTCAGCGACAGGCAGGCGTGATGAAGAGGCTGGCCGCCGCCCTTGTTCTCGTGGTCCTCGTTCTCCTGGTCCTCGTCGCGGGCTGCGGCGGCCCGCCGCCTGCCCCGCCTCCGCAGCTTGGCGTGGACGTGCTCTGGTACCGCCACGACGACACTGCCGCGATCATCAGGGCCAAGGCCGCCCGCGTCGCCGCCTACATCGATGGCCTTGGTGCGAACGCGATCTCCATCTCGTTCCCCTTTTACATGACCGGCCGCCGCGGCAGCCACGTCTACGCGCACAGCGCCACGCCGGCCCCCGCCGACCTGGCCGTGCTCGTCGACGACGCCGCCGCGCGGGGCCTGAGCGTGAATCTGCGGCCGCTGCTCAACCAGAACGCGGTCGGCGGCTGGCGGGGCGCGATCTACCCGGGCAACCGCCGCGAATGGTTCGCGAGCTACGAGCATTTCCTGGCCCCCTACCTGGCCATGGCCAGCGCCCACCGGGTGACGAGCTTCACCGTGGGAGCGGAGCTTTCTTCCCTCGCCGCGGATCCGTCGTGGGACGCCGTGGACGCATGGGTGCGCGGCGTGTTCCATGGCAAGCTCAGCTTCTCCAACAACTGGGACGAGTTCGCGGCCGGGCACCTGGGCGGCGGAACCGTCGGGCAGCAGGGCGTGGACGCCTATTTTCCCGTTCACCTGGGCGACCAGGCGACTGTCCGTGAGCTGATCTTCGCGCTGAACGGCTGGCTGAACACGCCGGCCAGGATCCCGCTGTCCGGCATCGTGGTGCAGGAGGCCGGCATCGCCGCGCAGCCCGGCTCGTATGCGCATCCGCAGGCCTGGACGGGCTCACGCGACTGGGACTTCGGGCTGCAGGCGAGGTGGTACCAGGCCATGTGCACGGTGGTGCGCGAGCGTCATATGGCGGGTCTTTACTTCTGGGATATAGATTTCAACCAGAATGTGTCGCGGCCGAGCCCGGACTCCGATCCACCACTATCGTTCATCGGCCGCCAGGGAGCGCTCGCGGTGCGGAGTTGCTTTGCTGAACCAGCGGACAGTAGGTAGCAAGGCACCCAAAGTTCCTGCCCGGACTTCACCCGGAAACACGTACCCAAACCTGGCGTTTCAAAGTTTGCCGATATTTCAAAAGGTGATGTATCCTCATATCCAATCGGACCAGTAGCTCAGGGGGGAGATGGCTCCATGGCGCGTAAGCTGAGGGTCACCTACACCGACGACCTCGACGGCGACGAGTTCGAGTCGGATCACCCCACTTACCGCTTCGGGTTCGAGGGGCGCGATTACGAGATCGACCTCAAGCCCGCCAACGGCAAGAAGCTAGAGCAGGTGCTCGCGAAGTACATCGGGCAAGCGCGGCGGCCCGCCGCGTCCCGCCGCCGCGCCGGATCACCGGTCAGGGACAGGGAACGTCCTGCGGAGATCCGGCAGTGGGCGCGCAATCGCGGCATAGAGGTCAGTGACCGCGGCCGGATTCCCTCCAACGTCGTCGAGCAGTACGACTCCGCGCACTAGTGGCGCCGCTAGTGGTCTGCGGCCACTACGCCGTCCCGTCCTAACGCCTGCGGTGGCCGTCTAACTGCTTGTCGTCTGACGCCGTGCCCGGCCGGAATTAACCGTGGTGTTCTTGCTGCCTGGCATCGCAGCTGACCATGTAGTTTCCCGGCGAGCGCCCCGCGCAACGAGGCCACGCTCCGGGTTGGGTCATCGGATGGCGAAGGGCGATCTCCTGGCCCGCGCGGTAAGCGCCTATCCGGGGCCGGGTGCGAATGCTCCGCCCGCAGCTATGCCGGGCATTCTCGATACCACGTTTTCGCCGATATCTCGTGCGTTGCTGATGGTTTCCCGCACCGTCACAGTACGGATGGCCAGGTCAGGCCGGAAATGAGCCTTTGCCGGGATGGCGGAGCCCGTCATCACGCTGGTGCTTGCCCGTTCCCCGGGGCCCCGACGGGAAGCCAGATCCTGAACGTCGTCTCCCCCGGGCGGCTCGCCAGCGACACCCGGCCATGATGCGCGGCGGCAACCGCGGCCACGATGGCAAGCCCGAGACCGGTGCTCCCAGCCTTGCGCGAGCGGGCGCTGTCGCCACGAGCGAACCGCTCCCACACGCCTGCCTGCAATTCTGCCGGAATTCCCGGGCCGTCGTCGCTGACCGTGAGCTCGGCCCCGCCGTCCGGTTCACCTCCGGAGGCCTGGATCAGCCGGACCGTGACCGTGGTACCTGCCGGGGTATGTGCCCGCGCGTTGGTGAGCAGGTTGGCGAGCACCTGATGCAGCCGGTGCTCGTCGCCGGTGACGGTGACGGGTTCGCCGGGCAGGTCAAGCACCCACCGGTGCCGGAGGCCCGCGACGCGGGCGTCGTTGGTCGCGTCGATGGCGAGGCGGGTAAGGTCGACACGCTCGTGCGCGAGGGGGCGGCCCGCGTCGAGCCTGGCAAGCAGCAGCAGGTCATCGACGAGGCTGCTCATCCTGGCCGACTCCGAGTCGACCCGGCTGAGGGCGTGGCGGACCTCCGGGTCGAGGTCGCCTTCGCCGCGCAGCGCCAGTTCCGTGTAGCCGCGGATGCCGGACAGCGGGGTGCGCAGCTCATGGCTGGCATCGGCGATGAACTGCCGCAGCCGCGCCTCGCTTGCCTGGCGCGTGCCGAGCGCGTCCTCCACGTGGCCGAGCATCCGGTTGAACGCCTCGCCAAGCTGGCCGACCTCGGTCCGCGGGTCCGCATCAGGCACCCGGTGCGGCAGCGTCACCTCGCCGCTTGCCAGGGGCATCTGGGTGACTTCCGCGGCCGTCGCGGTGACCTTGCGCAGCGGGCGCAGCGAGAGCCGGACCCAGCCGGTGCCCGCGACCGCGATGAACAGCAGCGCCGCGCCGAACACGGCGACCTCGATCAACTCGAGCGTGCGGAGGGTGCCCTCCACACCGCTCAGCGGCAGGCCGGTGACGGTGAGCGCACCGTCCTCCGGGGGCCCGGCCGGCGTCGCGATCAGCCGGTATTCGCCGAGCGTGGACAGCTCGGCGGAGGTCGGCTGGTTGGGTCGCAGCCGGGAGATGGCGGCGAGGTCTGCCCCGGACAGATTGGCCGCGGTTACATGTCCCTCGTAGCTCGTGAGCACCCCGGTCTTGGTCACATCGCCGCGGTCGATGCAGACTCCGAACGTATTCACCGCCTGGCCGATCATGACGGGCGTGCCTGGCGGGCCGTTGTCGGGTCCTGGCCCGCCGTCCTGGTTATCCGACGGCCTATTGCTCGCCGACAGAGCAGCTCCCGCGGCCTTGAGTTGCTGGTCGAGACGGTTCAGCAGGAACGGGCGCAACGCGGCGGTCGTGGCGATCCCAACGCCCAGAGCGGCCAGGGTGAACAGCGCGAGAAGGCCCGCGATGAGGCGTCGCCGCAGGGTCCAGCCTGCCAGCCATCGGGCTTGCACCTAGCCGCCCGTGGGCTTGAGGACGTAGCCGACGCCGCGCACGGTCTGGATGAGCGGTTCGCGGCCGGCGTTGATCTTCTTGCGCAGGTAGGAAATATAGAGCTCGACGACGTGCGCCTGGCCGCCGAAGTCGTAGTTCCACACCCGGTCGAGTATCTGGGCCTTGCTGAGCACCCGCCGCGGGTTGCGCATCAGGTACCTGAGCAGTTCGAACTCGGTGGCGGTCAGTTCGATCAGCTCGCCGTCGCGGCGCACCTCGCGCGCGTCCTCGTCCATGGTCAGGTCACCGGCCACCAGCTCACTGTCGCTGGTGGACCTGGCCACGTCGGCGCGGCGGAGCAGGCCGCGCAGCCTGGCGAGCACCTCTTCGAGGCTGAACGGCTTCGTGACGTAGTCGTCGCCGCCCGCGGTGATGCCCGCGATCCGGTCCTCGACCGCGTCCCGTGCGGTCAGGAAAAGCACGCACACCTTCGGGCTCGTGGCGCGCAGCCTGCGCAGTACCTCAAGCCCGTCGAAGTCGGGCAGCATGATGTCGAGGACGACGGCGTCCGGCTGGAAGTCCCGCGCGGTGCGCACCGCAGAGCTGCCGTCGCCCGCGGTCTGGACTTCCCAGCCCTCGTACCGCAGGACACTGGCGAGTACCTCGGCGAGGGTCGGCTCATCGTCGACGACGAGCACCCGGATCGGGGCACCGTCCGCCCGGACGAGATTGCGCCCCCGCGGCTCCGCCCTTCGCTGAGCCTGCGTAGGGGTCTGCGTCTGAGCCTCCGCATGTGCCTGCGCGGCTGTGTTCATAATCAAAGCATTCCCCACCCGGATGGCTGCCAGCTATGCGCTTCTTCTGAGTTTCTTCTGAACTGGTCAGTGCTTCTTTTCGAGCAGCAGGGCGAGCGCCGGGCAGTCGGTGACCGCGCGGCGGGCAAGCGCCTCAAGCCCGGGTGGTACCGGCTGCGGCGACACGATCGGGTAGCCCCACTCGTCCATGCTGATGCGCTCGGGTAGCAGTTCGGCGCACAGCCCGTGGCCGGTGCAGGCGATCGGGTTGACCCGCATGCGGACGGTCATGACTTACCTCCAGTCCTGCACGTAGGCGGGTGCGGCCTCGGGCACGGGCAGGAAAGGCCGGCCACGGACCGTGGACGGCGCGCCCGCCGCAGTGCACCGGCCCTGCCGGTGCAGCGTGATCTCGTGCTCGAAAACCGTGAGCGCGCTTCGTACGAAGCGCACGGTGCCGTCCGGGTGATGGCAGGCGCCGCGGCCGGTCACCAGCCCGGCCCAGCGCTGGAGGTGGGTGAGCCACTGCGGGTCGGGGTGCGGGCGTGCCAGGTGAGTGAGCGCATCCGCGACGCGGGGCAGCCCGGCGAGGCACGGGCCGCACTGGCCCGCGGATTCGGCGGCGAGGTAGCGCACCACGTGCGCGGTCTCGGCCAAGCCGCAGCGGTCCGGCGGCAGCGCGGCGAGCACGCCAGCGCCGACCGTGGCGCCCGCGTCGCGCAAGGCAGCGTTGGCGAGCGGCAGCCTCGCGGCATCCGCGGCGCGCAGCCAGGTGCCGTGATAGCCACCGGTCAGCACGGCCTGCGCCGGTGCCGGGCCGAGCCCGAGCAGCGCGGCGACCGGTGTCCCTATCGCCACCTCGGCGACCTCGGTCGTGCCGTCGGCCCGATGACAGGTGGCGAGCATGCTGCCGGGTTCTTCCGCCGTGCCGAGTTGCCGGAACCACGCGGCGCCGTGGCGGGCGATGAGGGCCACATGGGCGAGGGTCTCCACGTTCTGCACGAGCGTCGGCGCGCCGCCGACGCCGCGTTCGAAGGTGCGCGGCGGCTTGAACGTCGGCATCGCAAGCCCGCCGTCGATGCGGCTGACCAGGGCGGATTCCTCGCCTGCGAGGAACCTGGGCGGGCCGGCAATGAGCCTGACCGCCCGCGGGTCGCAGCCGGCGGCGGCCCGCTCGGCGAGCGCGAAGGTGAGACGTTCGTGCAGCCTGCCGCCGGCGTGCACGTACAGATAGACGCTGCGGGCGCCGACCGCGGCCGCGGCCAGTTGCAGCCCATCGAGCACGAGATGCGGCGCGAGCCAGAGCAGGTGCTTGTCCTTGCCGCTGGCCGGCTCACCCTCCGCGCCGTTACCGGCCACGACGGGCCGCCGCCGGCCCGCGGCGACCGCGGTCATCTTCCTCGCTGCCGGGAATGCCGCGCCGCCCCGGCCGGTCAGGCCTGCCGCCGCTATCTCGGCGATGAGGCCGTCGCCTGCCCTGCTGCCGCGGCGTGCGCGCGGGTAGCGCAGCGGGCCGTGAGACTGCAGGTGATGGGCCAGGTCCTGCGGCAGCGCCGCGGCGCCGCCTGGCGGCAGCAACCGGGGGAGCGCGCGGGCCGCGGCGCCCCCGGCTGTGACGGCTGCGGCTTCGGCCGTGGCGCCTGGGGCTTGGGCGTCTGGGAGCTGTGGCGGCTGCGGCTTCGGCTGTGGCGCCTGGGGCTGTGGCGCCCCCGGCCGCCGCGCGATCAGCAGCCGCGGTGGTGGTGGCCGCCAGCGGCAAGGTCATCGTGGCAGCGTCAGTCATCGCGATGCGCCTTCCTTTGTGCGTGTGGTGGCCGGTTCAGGCGGCGAGTACCGCCGCGCAGCCGTTTGGTATCCGTCTTGTCGCCTGCCGGCGGTCAGCAGTGCCGCGGCGCGGTAGGCGCGCTGGCGCGCGGCCCAGGTGCTGGCGAGCCGGTACCAGACGGCCGCGGCCACGCCGAGCACGCAGGCGGCGGTGAGGGCGAGCAGGCCGCCGGACCGCAGGTCCTTGGCGCTTGTGATGCTGTGCAGAAGCGCCACCGGGTAGGCGGCGTAGGCCAGCCAGTGCACCCCCCGCCACAGCCGCCTGCCGATGCGCGCGCGGATCAGGCTGGTAATGATCACCGCGAGCATCAGGTCGAGGGCGACCGCGCCGAGACCGATCTGCAGCGGCAGGTAACTGGATGTGAACGGGATGATCGCGGAGACCAGCTGGATCGTCACGAACTTGTCGGCGACCGCGCTGAGCACGTGCACGGCGAGGAATACGACCGCGACCAGGGAGATGCTGCGGTGCAGTCCGGTGACGGCGAACTTCGGCAGGCCCGGCAGCCGGCCCTGCCTGTTCACGAGCACACCGAGAACCACCACGGCGGACAGCAGCACCATGGTGACCACGCCGGTGGCCCGGCTGGCGTACCAGAACGCGGTCGCGTGCGTGATGCCGTTCATGCCGGCACCTCCACCGGCCAGCCGGCCACGGTCCGGATGCCGCCGTCGACCCCGACCAGGCGGGCCGGCAGGCCGAGGCTTTCCAGCCACCCCGGGGCTGCGTCGCCGCGGATGATGGCGGCGGTGCTCGCGATGTTCGCGTAAAGGGACGAGCCGGCGGCGACGGAGACGGTCCGCCAGACCGGGGTTGCGGGCAGGCCGCTGCGCGGATCGAGGATGTGGTGCAGCGTGACACCGCCACGCCGCCAGCGCCGTGCCGCCGTGCCCGACGTCGCCAGCCCGCCGGCGTTGATTGCGATGACGGCGGCCGGGCCGCCCGGCGGGTCGTCCGGATGTCCCGTGGTGTCCTGTACCCGGACCCGCCAGCCGCCAGCCGGGGTCTCACCGGCCACCGCGATGTCGCCGCCGAGGCTGACCAGCACGCCGCAGCCAAGCCGGCCGGCCAGCCGGGCCGCCGCCAGGTCCGCGGCTCGTGCCTTTGCCGTGGCGCCGAAGTCGAGCCGGACGCCGGCCGGCACGGTGAGCAGCCGGGCTTGGTGATCAAGCCGGATCTGCCGCCAGCTTGGCCGGCTGCGCACGGTCAGGTGCACGGCCGGCCCGTCTTCGCTCATGAGCTCGAAGTCGCGGTCATATCCGAGATCCGCCATGGCGGTGGCCACGGTCGGGTCCAGATCGCCATCGGTCATTTCTGCCGCGCGCAGCGCGACCGCGACGGCGTCGGCGAGCACGGGACTGACGTGTACCGGGGTCCCTGCTGCCCGCTCCGCCAGCGCGAGTTCTGAATCCGGCCGGAATCGGCTGCAGGCCAGGTCGAGGGCGGAGAGGTCGGCGGCAAGCAGCTGCCTGGCTGGGTCGAGGCGTGCGGGGTCGGTGACGAGCAACCGGATCGAGGTGCCGATGGCTCCCCAGTCGGCCGCCGCGGGCGACTGGGCCTCGCGTGGCGGGGCGGTGTTCATCATGACGCCCCTGACGTGGCGTCGGTGCTACCCGACGACGACGTGCCCGACACCCCGGCGCCCGTTGACCCGGTGCCCGTTGACCCGGTGCCCGTTGACCCGGTGCCCGTTGACCCGGTGCCCGTTGATCCGGTGCCCGTTGATCCGGTGCTGGTGGATCCGGTGCCCGTTGATCCGGTGCCCGACGATCCAGAGGTCGCATGCGAGGTCGAGGTTGAGTTGCCGGAACTGCTGGTGCTCGTGCCGCTCGCGTTGCTTGCCGTGTGGGTCGAGCCGGGCAGCGCGACGGCGACAGCCCCGGTCGCGAGCACGCCCGCGACCGCCACTCCGGCCGTCACCGCCGACATCCGCTTCATGCCGCGACGCCGCAGAACAGACGCGGGGGACGGGCCGCCGGCCGGGTTGACAGGCATCAGTGGGTTCCTTCCTTTTCGTTGGCCCGCACCGGTCACCTGACACGCCGGCGCGGTCCTGCACTGCCCAAGATGCAGTGCCGAGCGCAGGGAGCCCTCTGGCCTTCCTCTCAATTCCTTCTGAACGTTGCTTCTGAACGGTTCTGAACTGCCGCTTCTGAACTGCCGATTCTGAACTGCCGCTTCTGAACGTTGCTGCTGACGTTGCTTCTGAACGGTGGGCCAGCCGGTGCCGGCTGCAGGCGCGCACATTGAGAAGGGTTTGAGAGGGCTGCGCGAGGTCCTCATGAACCTCGGTGACGAGGCTGAGTCATCGAGGGCCGCGAAGTGGCCTATCGGAAAGAAGAGAGAAGGAGGCTCATATGCCACCCACTAGATCTGGTGGCCTGCTCCGCAGGGCTGTCGTAGGCGGGGCTATCACGGTCGGCCTGCTGGCGGGAGGTGTCGGCGTGGCCATGGCCGCCACGTCGGGCAGCACGCCGTCGTCCAGTTCGAGCGGCGGTTCGTCGTCCACGTCAGGCAGTCCGTCAGCCACGTCGGCAGCGAGCCCGCGCCCGGGGTCGAGCGGGTCCACGGCGCCGGCCCACCACAACTGCCCGAACATGGGCAAGGGCTCGAGTACGCCGAGCACCGGGGGGGCCAGTTCCAGCGGGACGAGCACGAGCGCCTACCTGAACTGACCGGAGGGAGCCCGTTTAGCTGACCGGGCGTGCGGCGTGTCCCGGCCTGCGGCGCTGGCCGGGACACTCCGCGTTCGCCGTCTGGCAGCCAGTGGCTGGTCACGGACCGGTCCGGCGTGCGACTGTGGAGGCAATACTGGCCGCCCAACCGGAGGGCGCGGAGGATATATGGGCAGGGACATTCCTGCGATCACCATCAGCGGGGAGGACCGGCGGCGGTACCGGGACAAGGTACGCCGCTCGCTTGACGTGCTCGCGATGATGCTGCGCGAGGCCAGGTTCGAGGCCGATCCGCAGCTGGTAGGCCTGGAGATCGAGCTCAACCTGGTCGACGACGACGCGCTGCCTTCCATGCGGAACACCAAGGTGCTCGATGCGATCGCCGATCCGGCGTGGGCGACCGAACTCGGCCAGTTCAACCTGGAGATCAACGTGCCGCCCCGGTCGCTGGCAGGCGACGCGGTGGCGGGGCTCGAGACGGAGGTGCGGGAGAGCCTCAATCACGCCGACACAACCGCGCGCAGCACGGGCAGCAGGCTCATCATGGTCGGCATCTTGCCGACCCTCGACGAAACCGACATGCACGAAGGCGCGCTGTCGCCAAACCCGCGCTACCGGCTGCTTAACGAGCAGATCTTCGCGGCCCGCGGCGAAGATCTGCGTATAGTGATCGATGGCCCGGAGCGGCTGCTCACGCACGCCGACAGCATCACGCCAGAAGCCGCCTGCACCAGTGTGCAGTTGCACGTCCAGGTAAGCCCGGACGCCTTCGGCTCCTACTGGAACGCCGCCCAGGCGCTCGCGGGCGTGCAGGTCGCGCTCGCGGCCAACTCTCCGTTCCTTTTCGGCAAGCAGTTGTGGCATGAGACCCGGATCACGCTGTTCGAGCAGGCCACGGACACGCGTCCGGACGAGCTCAAGCACCAGGGCGTCCGGCCACGGGTATGGTTCGGGGAGCGGTGGATCACGTCAGTCTTCGACCTGTTCGAGGAGAACATCCGTTACTTTCCCGCGTTGCTGCCGCTGTGCGAGGACGAGGATCCGGTCGCCGTGCTCGACCGTGGTGACATCCCCGACCTGGCCGAGATGAGCCTGCACAACGGCACCATCTACCGGTGGAACCGGCCCGTCTACGCGGTCGTGGACGGCAAGCCGCACCTACGGGTGGAAAACCGCGTGCTTCCGGCCGGCCCTGCGGTGGCCGATGTGATCGCCAATGCCGCCTTCTACTACGGCCTCGTCCGGGCGCTCGCCGAGGCCCAGCGGCCCGTCTGGACACAGATGTCCTTCGCCACCGCGGCGGAAAACCTGCGCGAGGCGGCCAGGCACGGGATCGACGCGAAGCTCTACTGGCCCGGTATGGGCGAGGCGCCCGTCGCCGAGCTCGTGCTGCGGCGCCTGCTGCCGCTCGCTCACGAGGGACTTGCCCGCTGGGGGGTCGGCCCGGAGCACGCGGACCGCCTGCTCGGCATCATCGAGCAGCGTTGCCTGACCGGGCGAACCGGCGCGACGTGGCAGATAGGTACAGCGCAGGTACTCGAGCAAAAGACGGCTCTGACACGGCCGGAAATACTGCGCCTGATGACCCAGCGCTACATCGAGCACATGCACACGAACGCCCCTGTGCACACCTGGCCGGTCGGCTGACCAGCCTGGATCGTGCGTCACAGCTGCGACTTGGACCAGTCGACCGGTTTGAAAGGCACGATAGGGCCACCGGCATCCAACTGGATGTCGGTGCGTGATCCCAGTGGGATAGCGCGAGGGTCGCCGCCGTATCTGGTTCCGTTGACGAAGGCGGTTACGGTGCCGGTGGCAGGCCCCACCTGACGCGCGCTCAGCGGCTGCCGCCAGATCTCGAAGAAGTTGCCAAGCGTGTAGGTATGCTGCGTCGGCGATTCGATGTGGATGATGCCGTCGGTGGTATGCGTGTGGAGCCAGTAGTAGCAGTGCGTAGCCGATGCGAAGGGGCCGTTTGGCGTCTGGGTGACCGCCGGCTTCAGGATGCCCACGCCAAGAGGGATCTGCCGCGCCGCGCCGTCGACGTATACGGCCAAATGCGTGTGGACGTGGTAAACGACCTGCTCGGCCGCGCTGCACGGGATCCCGTCGACCGTCTGCCCGGTGGCCGCGGTGCTCGCCGGTGCCAGCTCGCGCCCGGCCTCCAGAACGATGCCCTCCGGGCCCATGGCGCCGGCCGGAGCGGTCGTAGCAGGCGCCTTGCCGCCCCCGGCCGTCAGCGCGATTATCGCGACGACGGCCGCGACCACAACGGCCGCTGCTATGGCGGCGAACACGCGGATCCTTACGGTGCGCGCCCGCTGCTCACGGCGGACCTGTTCCGGCTTGCGCTGCGTGCTGCTCCGGTTCCGCTGCGGCTTAGCCGTCTGCCCTCCCTGCCGGCCACGGCCAGCGGGCAGCCGCGCGGAAGCCCGGTGCCCGGCTGAGGGCAAACGCCAGCGCGGTTTCCCCGCGCTCCGCGCGTCACCACCCAGAGGTTGCCGGCCGGGAATGACGCGGTGACGGCCGGCGGGTGCCGCATGCCTGTGCACCGACAGCGACACCCTCGGTTCCTCCTCGCGCCGGGGCCGGGTGCCACTAAGCTGGCGATCACCCTGCTGATGTTCCGCCCTGCTATTGAGATCCAGTCACATTGACTCTGCAGAGTCGCCAGATCGGGGCGGCCCGTAAGATGACATACGGATGGAATCCCGGCCCGGCTAATCCGCGGCACGGCCAAGCAGCACCCCCTGGCGAGCCCCAGTCCGGACAGCCCCAGTCGGGACAGCCCCAGCCTGGGCAACCTCAGCCTCTGCAGCCCCAGTGGGAGCAGCCGCCTGGGCGGCCCCAGTGGGAGCAACCCCAGCCTGGGCAGCCGCAGTGGGAGCAGCCGCCTGGGCGGCCCCAGCCTGGGCAGCGCCAGCCGGGGACGGCGGGCGGGTCGGCGAGTTCCCAGCCCGGCTATCAGCCGAATGCCTTGCAATCGCCCGGACCTGCGGACGTGATCAGCTATGGCTACAACACTGATCAGCC
Organism: uncultured Actinomycetota bacterium; assembly: GCA_963826515.1. Classification (GTDB taxonomy): domain Bacteria; phylum Actinomycetota; class Actinomycetes; order Streptosporangiales; family Streptosporangiaceae; genus DATFVJ01. Next base: position 722,242 of record CAWGXI010000010.1, on the reverse strand, counting down.
GGATGCTGGCTACCAGGCCCCGCAGCGGGGCATGCCCGCCGCCGTTAACGATGCGCGCGCAGACAATGGCGCGGCAGGCCAGCCGGAGAGTGATCATGCCGAGTACGCGTTTAACGGCCCGGCGGAAGGTGAGCCGCAGGCGCCGGTACGGCGCGTGCCCCGCAGGGCCCGTAGGGTCAGGCACGGCTGGCGCCGGCGCGGGATCTGGCTGAGCGCCGGTGCGGTGCTCGTGGTCGTCGTGGCGGCCGTAGCCGGCCTTAGGTTCGTCCGCTTCGCCGATCCCGCTCACCCGGTCCGGCCTGTTGCTATGCCGTCCCATGCGCTGGCCGTCCCGGCGCAGATCGGCAGCTATAGCCGTGATCAGCAAGCCGAGCAGCAACTCGGCCTGAGCCACAGCGAGCAATACCTGACCCAGATCGACCCGGGGCACGTCTCCGGCATCGTCACGGCCATCTACGACACCGGCGAGCCCGCGAGTTCTCCTGATCGCGTTGCTGTCATCGCTGGAAGGCTCGTGCGCAGCCCGCTCGCCGGGGTGATCAAGAGTTTCACGCAGCAAGAGACCGCAGAAGGCAACGCACCCGCGAGGACCGCTGCCGGGGCGCTCGGCGGCCAGGCGGCATGCGCGGGCAAGGGCAGCTCGGGGATCTGCGTCTGGGCGGACACAGACACCGTTGGCGTCCTGGTCTCTGCGACCCTGAACGCAAGTTCGCTGGCGCGGGTGATGCTCGTCATCCGGCCTGGCGTCGAGGTTCCCGCCGTCGCGACGGGTTCCGCTGCGGGCCGGAACGGCTGAGGCGATCTTCTTCAGCCCTGCGGACTGGGCCGGGCGTCGACGCGGTGGCAGTCAGGTGACGGGGAAGCCTTCCTTCGCGGTGCCGCGGCCCTTGGCGGTGCCACCGTTCTTGGCGGTGCCACCGTCCTTGCCGGTGCCACCGTCCTTGGTAGTGCCGTTGGCTGTGGTGGCGCCGTTGCCTGTGGCGGCGCCGTTGCCTGTGGCAGGGCCGTTGCCTGTGGCAGGGCCGCTGCCTGTGGCAGGGCCGCTGCCCTTCGCCTTTGTGCGTGCCTTGCGGCCAGACTTCCCTCCTGGACCTGCCGCGCCGCCCGCCTTCCCCTTTGTGGCCGTCTCGTCGGCGGCCTTGGCCTTCGTGCCGGCAGCCACTGGCCGGGGTGTGCGCAGCGTGAACCTGGCGATCACGATGCCAATCGCAGCGCACAGCGCGGCGAGCGCGATCAGTTGGGTACCCATGAGCCGCCTGTTAAGCGGGCCGACGTCCGCGACCGGCGCGGGAGCGCCGGCGCCCGCCGCTGGCTGCGCGGCTGGGCTTGGGGTGACCGCCGGGATAGCAGGCAGCAGTGAGCCGACGTTGCCCGCGGCGGTTGACGTGGCTGTCACGAGCGGCAGCGATCCTCCCGCCAGGCCGGTCGTGCTGGTTATGGGAGTGGTGCTGCCGCCTGCCAAGCCGCCGCCTGCCAGGCTTGAGCCCGGCGAGCCTGAGCCTGAAGCGGGGGCCCCTGTCGCGGACAACGACGCCGTCACGGTCGCCGACGCACTCACCGCGGCGTTCGGCTTGGACGTCGTCATTCTCGCGTCAAGGTTCACGTGCTCGCCGTTGGTGCTCGACTTCGGCACGAGCACTGCGGCCTGGAGTTCGAGGACCTGGCCGTTGCCGAGCGTACTGAGCTTGCACGTCGTGGTGTGGCCGCTCGGGCACACCACGAAGTGGGGTGTCGCATTGGCGGGGCTGCTGGTCAGGGTCACGGTCACGCCACTGGCGTTCGCGCCGGAAGACGAGAGCCAAATCGCGAAGTTCGCGGTTCCGCCCGGCTTCACCTTGGCATTGCCCGAGAGGACGTTGACGCTCTCGCACAATTTCACCGACGTGGGCCCGGCGACGATGAATGCGGCGGTCTGGATCGCCGCACGCTGCGGCGACGAAGCGAGCGTTGACGAGGCCGACGCTGAAGAGGCAGGCGACTTGCTGGGTGCCTGCGTCGTGCCAGAACGTGCGGGCGTCGACCCCGCCGATGATGACGACGATGGCGAGGAGGACGACGATGGCGAGGAGGACGGCGATGACGAGGAGGACGGCGATGACGAGGAGGACGGCGATGACGAGGACTTCGACGGCGATGACGAGGACTTCGACGGCGACGGGGACGATGACTTCGACGGCGACGGCGACGCTGACTTCGACGGCGGGGGCGCGGACTTCGACGGCGACGGCGACGCCGACTTTGACGGCGCGGGCGAGGACTTCGATGCCGATGGGCTCGCTGGCATCGTGGCAGTCACACATGGCTGTATTGCTGCGAGCCGTGCCGCCGCCGACTGTGCCGCGATCCGTGTCGCGGCGAGCGGACGGGATGAGACTGTCCCAGCCGCGCTGAACCCGGTCGTGGTCATCACCGCGCCTGCAACGCACACGCTCGTCGCTACGCCTGCGAGGGCTGATCCGTACCTACGGACGCTCACTCGGCTGACCCCGTTCCTGCGGTCGTCGGTGGAGGGTTAGTCGTTCACGCGCGGTATTGCCACACTATGCGCTACCTTGTCCTAGCGTGTGCTGCCCGGGCCGTCTCAGCGCAATCATCGCAACCGCCGCGACCATCGCGTGGGCCGACGCGCCCATTGTTGCCTGGGCAAGGACACCAGTGTCCGCGGCGCGCCGTAGCCATGACATGACCCATGTCGTGCCCCGGACGACCCCACGCCATGCATATGATGTAGGACGCCGCGCATCGGGCTTTGGTTCCGCTTAGTGGCAGTTCGCCGGGTTCATACCGGGCCGGGGATGGCCGATCCGTGCCAGCAGAGGCCCCTGGTTGATGGCGAGCGCCGCTCGGGTTGACCGTTCTTGCGCCGGGGGCATGGCCAGCTTGCTCGCCATGCGGTGCCGGGGCATGGGCCGGCTGGTCTTGTCACGTTCGTGACCGTGGCGCGGGTGTCCCAGTTCCTTGCCAAGCCGGGCAACCCCTCGCTGTTCACGGCGATGTTCGCCACCTCGCAGCCGACCGGCGGGCTCACCTACGAGCAGGCGGTTCGGGAGGGAGTCAGCCAGCAGGCTCCGGCCAGGCTTGCGTTGCCAGCGGCCCCGGTCGCGGACGCGGTCAGTGAGATGTGGGCGCGGATCTTGATCGGCACGCGGATGCGCATCGTGCTTGACGAGTCGCCGCCTGGTGTGTAACAACAACTGCCCGTTGCCATAGCCTGCTACCGCCCGGGCCGTCGTCGCCGCGGTCTGATGAGCAAGATCTACGAAGGCCCCGTACGGTGGTGACGTGGCAGCGGGAGGCGGTTCGCCTCGTGATGGCGGCCCGGCGGGGCCACGCGAAGTGCTGACCAGGGACCGCCGGTTCGCCGCGAGGGCGCGCGCTGCGGGCGACGACATGGCGCTGCGTCAGGTGCCTGGTTGTGAGCAGTTCAGGCTGATTGACCCGCTGTCGCAAGCCTGGCCGCAGGTCCTCTGAGCTTTCGCGGCGGCGGCGCGGCGGTGACCATAACGCGAGTGTCACACCGCGGAGCCGTTATGCCGCCAAGCCGGTTAACGTCGCAGCCGCGCCATCACGGCCGCCTGGCCACGGTGGATGCCACGCCGCGAGCGGTCACCCGCCGAACGTGCGGTGCGGGGGAACGATCCTGGGATCCGTGGAAACCATTGCAGGGGAAGGTAATTGCGTGTCGGAATGCTCAGCGTCGCGGCGTCACATCGTGGTGGCTGGCGCGGGCGCAATGGGGACCGCGACCTCATGGTGGCTCGCGCGTGAGGGTCATCAGGTTTCCTGATGGGGAATTCGTGCTCAGGCGTGACGGGCCGGTGGTCGTGTGCTCACCGTGCTCAGGTCACGGGTTCAAGTTCGCTCCCGCCGTCGGCAGGCTCACTGCCGCGCTCGCCACCGGTGAGATGGCCGTGGATGACGCCGCCACGCGTCCGGTGCCCGATCTGTTCTGGTAATCTCGTCACCTGCGGCCGGGCGTGATGCCCGCCCCGCCCCCTTAGCTCAGACGGCAGAGCGTCTCCATGGTAAGGAGAAGGTCTACGGTTCGATTCCGTAAGGGGGCTCCAGGTCAGAGGCATGATCACGGGTTGGTGACATGCCGCGTGGACCGGGTTGATGGAGACGCTTTTCTGCTCACACTTCTAACACCGCACGGGTGACAGCGTCGATTGGTCACATAGCGTGACTGCCGAGTAAGTCGTTCCGGGTCCGGCCTAGCCGCCCTGCATGGCCTTGGCCGTTACCACGAGACCCTGGACGCATTTGACGAGGCGATCCGCCTCGACCCAGAACACAGCAACTGGGCGCGCAACCACCGCAAGATCACGCTGAGCAGCTTTGGCCGCGACAGAAGCCTTGCGCACGCACGACCAGGCGGTCCGCCCCGACCAGACCAGGGAAACGGACACAAACAACGCGGCGACGGGACCACGTCCTGACGAAAACGCGCCGCCACACGGCGTCGTGGTCACGTCCTGGGGTGATCGGCAGATCAGCGCCATCTCCCTGCAGCATCCACGAGATCGGCTGGGCAGAATCGCCGGTGGCCTGCTGAAACGCCATGCTTGCGGACCCGAAATGCGCCAGATCAGGCGGATAGGTTTCGTCAACCAACTCTTGGCCACGGACAGGCAGCATGACCCATATTCGGTCGGTCAACTCGTCGAGGTTGATCCGGAACGCCGATTCGGAGCGCATATGAACCGCGTCGGCCATGGGCGGGCCGTGGGCCCGTCCGCACCCAGATCAGACTGTTCTGCGCCCTTGGCCTGCCGCGCGATCGGCGCCTCGCAGCGTCGCCCTATCGGATCCTTTAGCCGCCTTTAGCGCTGGCGCTGCAGGCATCGCTGGCCCGGGCGATGCTGGCCGCGGACGCTCAGGGTCGTCGGGAGGAGAGCACATGGTTACTAGTGGGCGTGTCCCGTGAGCGCCCGGGCAGCTCCACGCTAGTGTAGTGTCTCTCTATTAGCTTGCTAGTTCCTTGAGGGTGACTCGCCCGCGCCGGACCTTCGCCAGGATGTCCTCGGCGGTGGCGGTCCACACGAATGGCTTGGGGTCGTCGTTGCTGGCTGAGAGGTATTCCTCGATGGCGGCTATGAGATCGGGCACGGACTTGAACACGCCGCGGCGGATCGCCTTGTCGGTGAGGTTACGGAACCAGCGCTCGACGAGGTTCAGCCAGGAACTCGACGTCGGCGTGAAGTGCAGGTGGAAGCGGGGGTGCTTTGCCAGCCACGCCTGGACGTTGGCGTGCTTGTGGGTGCCGTAGTTGTCCAGGATCATGTGGATCTGCAGGCCATTGGGAACCTGCCGGTCGATGGCGCGCAGGAACTTCAGGAACTCGCCGTGCCGGTGGCGGGGCAGGCACTGGCCGATCACCGTGCCGGTGAGCACGTTAAGCGCGGCAAACAAGGTGGTGGTGCCGTTGCGCTTGTAGTCGTGGGTCATGGTGCCAGCCCGGCCCTTCTTCATCGGCAGGGTCGGCTGGGTCCGGTCCAGCGCCTGGATCTGGGACTTTTCGTCCATGCACAGCACGACTGCCTGCTCGGGCGGGTTCAGGTACAGGCCGGCCACGCCGGCCAGCTTGTCCTCGAACCGCTTGCCGTCCGGCAGCTTGAACGTCTCCACCCGGTGTGGCTGCAGGCCGCGGGCCTTCCAGATCCGCTGCACCGTCGCCTTGCTCACCCCCTGCGCTTTCGCCATGCTCCGGCAGCTCCAGTGCGTCTCGCCGGGCGGCTTTTCGTGCAAGGTGGCGTGCACGATCGCCTCGACCTTCTCCGCCGGGATCGACACCTTGCGGCCCCGGCCCTCCCGCACCCGGCCGAACTTCGCCAGACCGTCGGTGGCGAACCGCTCCCGCCAGGCCCGCACCGTCATGACCGACACCCCGGCCCGCTCCGCGATCCGGGTGTTCGCCACCCCATCGGCCGCCAGCAGCAGAGCCCGCGCCCGGACCACATCACGGTGCGGCGCGGTGGCGGACTTTGCGATGATCTCGAGGGCGCGTCGCTGGCCTTCGGTGAGCGCCAGGGCGGCAGCTGGATGATTCATAAGCCATGGTACCACAACCGCGAAGTCAATTGCGAGACACTACACTAGCTAGCTCCACGCCAGCAGACGTTGGGAGAGAGCACCGCGGTTCCTTCGCCACCGCGGTGGTCAGATAGGCTAAGTGGCATTGCCTTGTGTGGGACGATCTATGAGAAACTCGAGACCTCTAGCTAAAATCGATGGCCATCATTCGGGCTTGTCAGTGCCCAATGTAGCTCAGAGCCGTTGCCAAGCCGAGCAGCACCATGGCGACCATTACGCACAGGAACAGAATGAGGACGATCCGCCAGAAACGTACTAGTACGATCGCGCTGATGAATATCCAGATCAGCTCCGCATTGATCGCGTGCATCCTTATCACCTCTCCAGCGCTTCTTAGTTTCTAATTATCTCCCTTCTCTCATGAGGTTTGTGGGCCATATCTGGCCAAGATCTGACGGCAGTATGGGTCCATCCTGGCGGTGGATTGGAGAGACGGTCACTCTTGATCAATAAACTAGACGGCATATGGTGGGCACGGAGAGCAGGAGGATCCGCGTGGACCCAGACCTAATCGGTGCCGTGGCCCGGGAACTGCGGGAGTTCGCCAAGTCGGGTCTACATGACAACGACAGTCCACGCCGCCGCCTGCGACTACTCGAGCGCTCACCCACCCTCCGGGGACTAACTCCAGTTCAGCTAGCTGGCGGCGACTCCAGGGCGCAGCACGAGTACCTAATCCAGGCGATCGTCGACGCGGTAGACGACATCGGCCTAACTGCCTCTCCGCTAACATTGATCTCACCTGTACCGGCGCCCTCTGAAGGCGCACGCGAGGCGCAGGCATTGCGAGCGCTGTTCGGTCTCACCAGACACACGCGCGGCAAGACTTGGCCCGCGAGGCAGGAGGCGGCCGCTACAGCGCTCAGCATAAGCTGGGATTACTTTCGTCATGATGTGCAGGACGGGCTTCTTCGAGGCGTCGCCGAGCATATCGTAAATGCGACGCGAGGCAATCACCCGCCATCTATGTTTGACCGCAACCCTGGGCTATGGGCATTTGCCACTCAGAATGATATTGAAACTCTTACAATCGAACATATCCGCAAGGAACGGCCGCGGAAAGCGGCAATGCTAGAGTTCAGCACGGCCACGACGGGCTCAATCTTGCGTGCCCTACGTGACATCGACGCCCGTATCCATTTGCTCGCCGCCAACCCTGAGAGAGTCTCGGGATGGCATGAAGCCAGAATGAGACGCGCACTTGTTGACCTCTTGCACATTGACTTCAGCGACTATGACGGATTGAGAATGCGACTCTACAGCGTGCCGCCCTCATTGCGCGGTCGGATCATTGGAGAACTAGTCATATTAGGATGGTATACGCATCGAGACAACAAGCGCATAGATGCATTCGACCCAGGCAGCGTCGAGGTATGGGGCCATGATAATGCGGTTATTCTCGGACGCACTGATGAAACAGATGGTGCTGTGCTAGCTAGCTGGTTCTCTCGGGAGTTTGAGCGCCTTTGGACGCATCGCTCTACTCTCGATGAAACTACGTCTGCAAGTATTCTTGGCCTGCCGGAGTGACGATTCACTCATCTCGGCATGAGCGGTCGACCCGAAACCCTCGCGACTGCTCGCCCGCACGCCAGAAGGACCTGATCTGGGCGGCCAACCGCGTCCGGATCCGAACCGCTGAATGCCCCAGGGATTCGTCAAAGTCGTGGGGCGTGTTTAGCCTGGCCGGAGGGCTAGCAGCTGGAGTGGCAGGCGTGGGTTCTGGGCGTTGCGGCGCGTCTCGCCGGTGATCTTGGTTACTCCTTGTAGCCGGAAGAGGGTGATGACGAGGTTGATGAGGGCGGACATCTCCTGGGGGGCGTTCCTGGTCCGGATGAGGGATTTGTCCTCGCGCCAGACCACGTCGCGTAGCTTCTGCGGGGGTGCATATCGGGGCGAACTGGGCATCTTCCTGATTTGGCCAGGTCAGCGATTGATCAACATCGGGTAGTCGCGCCACAGGTGTTGCACCAGCGGCTCTGTCCCGAGACGGCGAAGCTTAGAGCAGCAGCGACAAGGAGCACGACACCCATGTATTACATTCGCAGATCTTGGTAACGAAGATCGGGGATGGTCCGATGATCCCGTGTGACTTCGCCGATCACCTACGCTGACCTGGTGGGCTGGGACGCTGAGCTGGAGGTGCTGACCTCACAGGTCGCGGGCCCGTTGTTCACCCGCCCGGAACCCCGGAGCGCCTTTACTGATCTGATCCGCGGGCTGTTGGCCGATGTGGGGCGGAAAAACTCCTGGCAGATCGGTGATCATGTCGGGCATGCCAGCGGGTGCCTCCCATGGATCTCTGCTCCCCTCAGCGACTGTCCTCGCCGACGCTCCGTCCGCTGTAGTCGCTACCGAACTACTTGTCAGGAAGCTGCATACGGTGACCATTCGCGTACCGACAGGGACGTCTGGCCCCTAGCCGGGCATCTGGGGGCAGCGCTCAGTGGAGACGGCGGGCAGCTCCCGCCTCTCGATGCCCAGTGGGAGCTGCGCTGCAGCAAGGGGGGATCTCCATTCAGGGGATCTTGACCGGCCACCAGTGGGGGAGAGATGAACCCTAATGAAGATCGCTGTCGTCGTCGCGGCATCCGTGGCGGCCCTCGCGCTGGCGGGGTGTGGCACCACTCGCGCGGTCACTAGCGCGGCACAGAGCAGCCAGGCTCCGACGGTGACCGTGACCCAGGCTAAGCCGGGCTCCGAAGGTCACAGTCACCAAGACAGCTAAGCCGAAGATCGTAACGGCCACACCGGCGGCCCCGGCTCCTGCACCGGCACCTGCTCAGCCGCAGTTCGCCAACGCGGATGCCGTGGTCACGCAGTTCTACCAGGACATCACCAACCAGGACTACGCCGACGCCTGGGCCCTTGGTGGGGATAACATCGCGGCCCAGAACGGGCAGACCTACGCGTCCTGGGTCGCTGGCTACGGCACAACTGCCAGCATCACCCTCGCCACCGAGAGCCAGTTCAACGCGACCACCGTCGACGCCGGCCTGGTGGCGACGCAGGACGACGGCACCGTCAAGACATACGAAGGGACCTACACGGTCATTGCAGGCGTGATCACGTCCGCCGACATCACCCAGACGTCGTGACGATAGCGCCGCCCGCCATCGCCCGGCCAGTAATTGCGACGCGGGAATGTACCTGAGAACACGACAGGTGCATCGTCGGATGGCGGCCGAGGAAGCCGAGAAGCTTGAGCTCCTCAAGCTCGGCCACCGCATCAGCGCTGGCTGGAGGTCAAGGATCGCGGGCTCAAACGCGACCGCTGTGGTGACCAGCCGGCCAGGCTGAACTCGGTTGAGCCGGGCGGCGGGCTGGCGTCCGTGCCGAGGTTGGTGCGTTCGCGCAGGCCGAGCATCGGGCCCCCGTCGAGGGTGAACAATGTAATGGTTCCGTCGGCGCCGGTGATCTCGTCGTGGAACTCCTGGCCGACGGTGGCAGCCTGCAGCAGCGACTCGGCCGTGGCGCGCTTCCCGCCGCAGCCGTCGGCGTTCTCCAACACGGACCATCTCGGCGAGGGCCGCTACCGCCTGGTCGCGTCGGCGGCCAGGCTCGGCAGCAGTTCGGAGGTGCTGCGGTAGCGCACGCTAGGGACACGGTCGACCCTCGCGCAGACCTCACCGAACTTGGGCAGCGCCGAGACATCGAGTCCGGCGTCAGCCAGGTCGCGCGCTATCGCCAGCACGGGGCGGCGCAGGTCGCTGGATCCGGTCTGATACTCGATCAGCGCGCTCGCCGGCTGAACTCGACGCGATCATCGGGGAAGCTGCGGCCGAAGCGCTCCGCGCCGCGGCAGCGGCGGATGGTGTGGCCCCATCTGAGGCTGACCCAGGCCGAGGCATTCCTGGTCGAATCGGCGGCGATCGACATGCTCGGCGTGGGGAACCTGACGAATGACCTGCGAGGACAATCACTCGCAGCGCCAGCCACTCAAGGCTTTCCTGCTCCAGGCAGCCGTCCGTGAGGTGCCGCTCACTGACGTCGCGGTCATCGTTCCGGTGAGCGGGATCTGGGCTCCCGGCGACAGGTTGGAAGGCCTGAGCTCGCTTGACGAGATGGCGGTGTGGGAGAACGCCCGGCACTACTGGGCGGCGGTGGCATCCGACGTGCGGCAAACCGAGCGGCCGTTGCTAGTTGGCATCAAGATCATCTCGTGAGTGCGTCTGGCTGGCCCGGCGACGCGGCGGCTGACGCCGCCGGGCGGTGGGGGTGCGGCGGATGAGGGTGGCCGCCACCAGAGCTGCGCCAGGTCGAGCACCCATCGGCGCACACCTGGCTCGGGATGCACGCGGCACAGGGCGACGAGGTCACAACGGTCGTATGCTGTGCACCAAGAAGGGTGCCTCGGCAGGTCGTTCTCGCGCAGGGCTATCCAGGCTGAGCACCTCGATGAGGTCAGCGCCCTCACCCGTGAGTTCCTGGTTGGGAGCCCAGTGCGTCCACGTGCAGCTGATCCCGGGTGACATCTTCGGCTTGGCCGCGCTTCGAGGACTGAACTTCACGATGGATGTCTTGCCGGTGTCAAGACGCGCGATCAGATCGATTTGCCCATCTACAGTGGTGGCGGGTCCCACGTGAACCTGGATCCTCTTCTTGGAGTACACCGTGTCCGCAAGGATGGCGGTGTCCTCTTTCAAGGCGGTCCAGTGCGTCGATAGCTCCGGATCCCTAACCTAGCGCTCGAGCGATCGTAATAGGCATCGATCGGTACGCCGACCAGCCGCTCACCAGCGCCGTGCGCGACGCCGAAGCGTTCCGCGACCGCCTCCGCAGCCTCGGTCTCGTGCGGCCAGAGCACATCGTCCTGCTGACCGACGCCGCCGCCGATCGCGCAGGTATCGGCGTGGCGCTGAAGAACCTCTACGACAACGGTGCCGGGGTCGATCGGCTCTATTTCTACTTCTCCGGCCACGGGATGATGGCCCCCGCCGATGCCGCCGGTTCTGTGCTTTGCACTGCCCCTGGTCCCCTCGGATGTGGCCGACCTTGCGGCCGACGGCTACAAGCTGATCAACTTCGACGACCTGTGCAGCCGGCTGCGGTTCGCGGGTCCCAAGGAGCAGCTGTTCTTCATTGACGCCTGCCGCGACCTCGGCCTCGGCGAGACACCCGGCAACGTGCCATTCTCCGCGCATTCCTTCGGCTTCGCGATCTTTTCGGCCGCCCACGGCGGCTACGACGCCGCCGTTCTGTTCACCGGATCGCCCGTCGGAACCCTCGAAGAAACCCTCGACACCGCGTGCACGGTACATGTCGCCGACGGCAACGGTTAGACCACAGACCCCGCAGCCGTCAACCCCCCCAGTTACTTGCGGGGCTAACCACTTAGCGATCTTTCCGAGCGGATCCTCTCATTACGCCGACCACCTGACAATGCCTGGCAGAAGCCGGTGAAGGTGATGCCACCGGCCGCGACCCGGCGCGCGGCCCGCTCGGGGTGCTCGGCAACGCGGTCGTTCTTGGCGGCATACCGTAATCAGGGCATCGGCGGGCGGGTCATCGGCGCGGGCGGCATTCCAGCAGGCCAAGGCGGATCACGACTTCACCGAGCAGGAACTGCGTCACCCTGACCGGGACCGTGTCCTACGGCACGGAGCGTGCCGCCGAGGCGACCGTTGCCGGTCTGACCGGTGTCCGCAACGTCGGGAACGACATCGATATCGCCTACGCTGCCGACCCGGTCGACGTCGACCTGCACATCCGGGAGGCCCTGGACCGCTCTGCGCTTGTCCCCGACGACAGTGACGTGAGCGCGGACACCAAGACAACGTCATCACCCTGACCGGCCATGTCCGCACCTGGGCCGAACACGACGCAGTCGTCGACGCCGCGTGGATGGTCATCGGGGTAATCGACATTCGCGACAACCTCCAAGTCACTGGCTGACCGGGATTGCCACCCGGGGAGAACTCGACGGTCTCGGCAGTGGTGATGTCGGCGTGTCCGTCGCCGAGCTGCTGACCGGGCGGTCGATCGCGCCGCAGGCGCCGCCTTGATCGACTGCGGCTAGACTCGGCAACCCGGCCTGCTGATCCGCTGATCCGTAAGAAGATCATCTGTGACGCGCTGGAAGGTGCAAGGCGGGGACGGAATTTCAGGCGAGCGTCAGCACGGCAGCTGAGGCGCGGGCTGGCGACCGATGCCGGACGCGGTGATCGGCTGCCTGCGGCCGGTCGCTGGCATGCTGAGGGGGTGGACAGGCCGGAGGTGGAGGTCGGTTTCGCGGCTGAGCTGCGGCTGTTCCTGGCCCCAGGACATCGGGGTGGGCGGGTGCGGGCAGCCTGCGATGGGACGTCGTCGCTTGGCCACGTGGTCGAGTCGCTTGGCGTCCCGCTGCCGGAGGTTGGCGGGCTAGTCGCCAACGGTCAGCCGGTGGCGCCGTCCTACCGGCCGGGTGCCGGTGACGTGGTGGATGTCCGTGCCGTGCGGCGCCCGCAGCGGCTGCCGTCGGCACGGTTTGTGCTGGACGTCCACCTCGGAACGCTGGCCCGCCGGCTGCGGCTTGTGGGTGTCGATGCCGCCTACCGTAACGATCTTGACGACGACGCTCTGATCGAGCAGGCGAACGGCGGGCTTCGGGTGCTGCTGACCCAAGACCGCGGGCTGCTGCGCCGCAGGAAACTATGGCTGGGAGCGTATGTGCGGGGCGCGCGCCCGGACGAGCAGCTCCGCGACGTGCTGGAAAGGTTCGCCCCGCCGCTGGCGCCATGGAGCCGGTGCACGGTGTGCAACGGGCCGCTGTCAGCGGCGCCCAAGCGCGACGTGGAACGCCTGCTGATGCCGGGGACACGGCGCACCTATCAAACCTTTTCGCGCTGCGCGGCGTGCGGCCATGTTTACTGGCGCGGTGCGCACAGCCGCCGACTTGAAGCGATCGTGGACTCGGCGGTTGATGCCGCCGCCAGCTGCGATCACCGCGCCGACCAGTAGGCCCCGGTGCCTGCCCGTGTGCGGGGCGCGCACGGGCACCTCTGATCGCGTGGCGCAGTCCACTGACCTCCCGGGGCGTGTCACGCCGCCACAGCGGCGTCGAAGATATTGGTAACGAGTGACAACCTGTTTGCTTGCACTCGGGTGCGGCGGTGCGGTCGGGCTGTGTCGTAGTGGCGCAGGTAAGTCGGTCAGCACTCGTCGCAGATCGTGCTCATTGACGATCAGCAGCCGGTCGAGCAGCTCGCGGCGCAGGGTGCCGACCATCCTTTAGCAGATGGCGTTCGGGGCCGGGGGAGGAGATGTCCACCCCCTCCCCGACAGCAAAAGCAGCCGGGTGGCAGGAGAAGGCTTTCACCCCCAGCGGGTACGCCAGGTGCACCTCCGCACCGGCCGCGGCCAGCACATGGCCGATCAACGGCACTGCGCCGTGTTCCCTGCATGCCGGATCGTCGCAGGCGCCCTGGCATGCTTGATGGATGAAGGACCTGGTCCGATTGCTCCGCCGGATCGCCGTCACCGTCGTGGGCACCGTGATCCTCGCCGTCGGCGTGGTGCTCCTGGTGGCGCCCGGACCTGGCCTGCTCGTGATACTCCTCGCGCTGATCGTGTTCGCCGTCGAGTACGAATGGGCCAGACGCCATCTCACTGCCGTACGGGCACGCGCGCGTTCGGCGGCCGACAAGGCGGCCGCCAGTCGCGTTGCGACGGCTTCCGCGGTCCTTTTTGGCGTTGGTGCGATCGGCCTGGGCGGAGTGCTGATCTTCACCGAAGTGCTGCCCCTGTCCGGCGTGGGGACTGGTGCGGGCGTTGCCCTCGGCGGCCTGGCCGTGCTGGTCACCACGGCCTACAGCGTCCGGGAGTTGCGGCGCGCCGAAAAGGTCGGTCAGATCGAACGCGCTCAGCAGACGAGTGCGGCTGAAGAGCTCGATGGACCACGAACGGGGAGCCGCGGCGCGGGAAGCAGGAGAAGGGGCAGGCCGTGACTGGTGCGACCCCGGCGAAGGTGCTGGTCCGAAAATGAGACCTGGTCCGAAAATGAGACTTTCGCTGGGCAGGCGGCACGGTGGCAGCGGGTTAGCCGGTCGGGGCCTGGGGTGGTTGTCGGTGTCAGCGGTGAGGGCCTGGATGGTGACCTGGTAGCCCAGGCGTTCCAGGCTGCGGACGTGGTTGCGGGCCTGCTGGCGGGCGCGCATGCGGGTTTCGTAATAGTCGGCGCCCAGGTCGGTGTAGCGGGCGTCGGGATCGCTGAGCAGGGCGTGCATGATGGTTGGCACCCGTCGTGGGCTTGCGCTGGAGATGCCGGACGACGTTCGGGAGGTGCACGGCTACGGCCTGGAGGGGACCGTCGGCGTTTACCGGGTGAGGCTCGGCAAGGCCTCGTGGATCATCGGCGGCGAGACGCCGCGGTGGGTGCGCCAGGTGCGTCGGCGCGCCGACCTGGGAGGGCTCGCTGACGGTTTTCGCCGCCGTGGACGGCGAGCCGGTGGGCGCCTTCCTCCTCGAGGACCCGATCCGGCCCGACGCGCCCCGGATGGTGCGCGCGCTGCGCGAGGCCGGGATCACGCGTGTCGTCCTGGTCAGCGGTGACCGCGCGGACATCGCGGACATGGTCGGGCGCGTCGTGGGCGTCGATACGGTGCTGGCCGACTGCGACCCCGCGGACAAGCTCGCCGCGATCGAGCGCGAGTCGGCGCACGGTGCGACGATCATGGTCGGGGACGGGGTTAACCGGGCAACCGGGTGGTCCAGTACCGCCACCCCGTCACCGTTCGTCACGTCATCCACCAGCTTGCCCAGGCCGACCGACGTCGGTGCGATAACGGCAAGTCCAAGGGTGACTGACAGCGCGAGGACGCGCCTGGGGGACACCTGCAGTTGTGCGCGGACGCGGCGAGATCCGAGTCGGCGAGCGGCGCCCATGCCGCGGGCGGCCTTCCAGCCAGGCGCCTGGCGAGAAGGACCAGGCCGGGGCCGCGAGCCCCTGATGGTCTCGATAATGACCTCGCGGGACTCCAGCGGCCGACCTGGCCAGTTCATCGAGACATGAGAGAACAGCCTGTGCTCGATCCGGTTCCATTTCGACGTTCCCGGTAGCACTTCCTCATGATGGTGTGAGGGCATGGTGGTGGATTTCCACAGGGTTGTCCTCTGGTGATCCACAACCATGCTCGGTGAGGCTGGTCGCGTCCTGCCGCCGGCCCCGGCCTGGCCCTCCCGGTAGCTGACCGCGTGCGTTGCGTGTCTTGAGCCTGAATCGCCGGCCGGGGCTGACGGGAGGACGTGTAACCCCGCCGGGCCGGGATGGCCGTGACCTGATAGGAGCCTGACCTTGGTGTCCCAGAAGTGCTCTGTCCGCCCGTCCCGGCCGGCGGTGCCATCCCCTTCCCCAACCCTTGAGCTCGCGAGGAAGGAGACGACATGCCCAGGATCGCAGGTGCAGAACCGCCCGTCATCGGGGGCGTGGACACCCACGCCGAGAGGCACGTGGCCGCGGTGGTGGACCAGGTGGGGCGGGTGCTGGGCACCGAGCAGTTCCCGGCTACCGCGCCGGGCTACGCGGCCGCGCTGGGGTGGATGCGTTCCCACGGTGAGCTGGTCAAGGTCGGTGTGGAGGGGACCGGCAGCTACGGGGCCGGGCTGGCCGGCTACCTGGCCGGCGAGGGTGTCGAGGTGGTCGAGGTGATCCGGCCGAACCGGCAGGCCCGGCGCCGCCGGGGCAAGTCCGATGCCGCCGATGCGGTAGCCGCCGCGCTGGCCACGCTGAACGGGGAGGCGTCGGGGCGGCCGAAGTCCCGGGACGGGGCGGTGGAATCGATCCGGGCGCTGCGGGTGGCCCGCCGCGGCGCAATCAAGGCCCGCACCCAGGCCGTCAACCAGCTGCGGGATCTCATCGTCACCGCCCCCGGGCAGATCCGCGAGCAACTGGCGCCGCTACCGGTCGAACAGCGGGCCGCGCTCGCCGCCCGGTTCCGCCCCGGTGAGCTCACCGACCCGGCCGAGGGAGCCAAGGCGGCGATGGCCGCGGTGGCCCGCCGCCACCAGGCGCTGACCGCCGAGATCGCCCGGCTGGACGCCGCGCTCGAGGAGCTGGTCGAGCAGGCTGCTCCCGAGCGGTTCCTCGCCAAGCAGGGTGTCGCCACCCAGGTTGCGAGCACCCTGCTGGCCACGGCCGGTGACAACCCGGCCCGGCTGCGCACAGAGGGCAGCTTCGCCGCGCTGTGCGGCGTCAGCCCGGTCGATGCCTCTTCCGGCAAACAACGCCTGCACCGGCTCAACCGCGGCGGCGACCGGCAGGCCAACTCGGCACTGTGGCGGATCGTGCTGGTCCGGATGTCCCACGACCCGCGCACCAAGGCCTACGTGGCCCGGCGCACCGCAGAAGGCAAGACCACCAAGGAAATCATCCGCTGTCTCAAGCGCTACGTCGCCCGCGAGATCTACAAGGCACTGGCCCACCAGGCCCGAACGCCCGTGGAGATCGCCGCCAGACAGGCTGCGGCCTGATTTACTCGGCAACGGCTTGACATAGGAGCTTCAGGTGCAGCACGTTGATCTCAAGTCGGCGTGCCCGGCGAACGCGGCCATCTCGGTCTTCCACAGCCGCAGCCGACTGCCTTTGGACCCGCCGGAATCGGCGGTGATCAGCAGCCGCCGCGCGTGCGGATAGGCGGGCTCGCCGACCGTGTTCAAGCAGACCGGCAACGCGGCGCCTTGCTCCACGACGATTTCACGATCGTCGCGGAATACGGCGCCGAGTACGCCGGGCTGGTCCAGTACTACCTTCTCGCCTAGGAGCGTGCTGAACAACGCCCAAATTACTGCCATCGGCGCAGCAAAGACGCAGGTCAGCGGGCTGCTCCTTGATCGAGAACAGGCTTATTCAGCAGCTTCCTAGTGTCCTGCGTCTTTGGACCACCGTATAGGTGAGCCAGGTCACACCGTGTCATCGCGTGTCACAACTGAATGTAACTGATCATGTCAGTAGAGTCACTGATATGCCAAGGACGGGACGGCCTAAGAGCGCGTTTGATGTAGGGATGTTCTAGTTTCTGTTGCGCCACGTCGTTGCTTGGCTGCGCACGTCCCACAGTTCGGTGTTTTCTCGCGCTATAGACGCTGGTCATGACCGATCGCAAGCCATATGCCACTGACCTGTCCGATGACCGCTGGGCCCTGATCGCGCCGCTGCTTGAAGACTGGCGCGCCCAGCGCGCCGCGGCCACGCCGCCCGGCTGCGCCGCGCCGTCCCATGACCTGCGAGAGATCGTCAACGCGATCTTGTATGTCAACCGGGCCGGGTGCGCCTGGCACCTGCTCCCGCACGACTTCCCGCCCTACCAGAGCGTGTATTACTACTACGCCGCGTGGGAGAAGGACGGCACCACCGAGCAGATCCATGGCCTGCTGCGCGGCAAGGTCCGCACGCGGGCCGGCCGCGTGCCCGAGCCGTCCACGGCGATCTACGACGCGCAGTCGGTCAAGACGTCCACCAACGTCCCTGCGGCCAGCCAGGGCGTGGATAACGCGAAGAAGATCGTGGGCCGCAAGAGACACATCGCCACCGATACCCTCGGGCTGATCCTGGTGGCGCTGGTCACTGCCGCCAGCGTGCAGGACAACGCCGGCGGTATCGCCTTGACGCAGCACGTTGCCGCGCGCTACCCGTCGGTGGCGCGGGCCTGGGTGGATCAGGGGTACAAGAAGGCCGTGGCCGAGGACGCCGCCAGGCACGGCATCGATGTTCGGGTCTACGCCAAAAACCCCGCAGTCAAGGGGTTCGCGGCCACACCGCGCTGGCCGGTCGAGCGCACCTACGGCTGGCTCATGCTGCACCGCCGGCTCGACCGCGACTTCGAGACGCTGCCGGGCCGGTCAGTCACCCAGATTCACTGGGCCATGATCGACAACATGGGCAGAAGACTCACCAAAGAAACAACACCGACATGGCGGGCACCAGCCTGCACAACGGATCTACCGGCAGCGGCCTAGATGAAACTCCCTCTAAGGCCGAGTTGACGCTTTCCGATGACGAGCAGGCCACTCTCCAAAGATGGGCGCGCCGGGCGAAATCATCACAAGCCCTGGCGCTGCGGGCGAATATCATCCTGACCTGCGCGCAAGGCCACGACAATAAAGAAACCGCAGCGTTGCTCCGGTATCATGAAACAACGGTCGGGAAGTGGCGTAAGCGGTTCATTGACAAGCGCCTGGACGGGCTGGCTGATGAGCCGCGTCCGGGACGTGAGCCGACGATCACCGACGAGCAGGTAGAAAAAGTCGTCGTCGATACTTTGGAGGAAACGCCGGATGACGCGACCCACTGGTCGAGGGCATCCATGGCGAAACGTTCGGGCTTGTCCCGGTCCACTATCGGCCGGATCTGGAAGGCTTTCGGGCTGAAGCCCCATCTGGCGGATACGTTCAAGCTGTCATCCGATCCGCTGTTCGTGGAGAAGGTCTACGATGTCGTCGGCTTGTACCTGAATCCGCCTGAGCACGCGGTTGTGCTGTGCGCGGACGAGAAGTCCCAGGTCCAGGCTCTTGACCGGTCCCAGCCGGTGCTGCCGATGATGCCCGGCATGCCCGAGAAGCGGACGCATGACTATGTCCGGCATGGCACCGTTGACCTGTTCGCGGCGTTCGACATCGCGACCGGCCTGGTGATCGCGAAAACCTGCAAAAGCCACCGGGCGAAGGAATGGATCAAGTTCCTGGAGGAGATCGACAAGCAGGCACCCCAGCTCACGGAACCGGACGAGCCGGGCGGCGAGCCGCATGTCCTGCAGATCCACATCATCGCGGACAACTACGCCACGCATAAGACCCCGGCTGTCCAGGAATGGCTGGCAAAGCACCCACGGTTCCATGTTCATTTCACGCCGACCAGTTCGTCCTGGCTGAACCAGGTCGAGCGCTGGTTCGGGCTTTTGACCGATAAACTGCTGCGCCGTGGCGTGCACAAGTCCGTCAAGCAGCTCGAGAAGGACATCCTTGCCTGGGTGGACAACTGGAACGAGGACCCCAAACCCTTCATCTGGACGAAATCTGCGGAAGAAATCCTCGAATCACTCGGGCGACTTCTCCGACGAATCAAAGACCCGGGACACTAGGACGTGTCTGGCCTCTTCCCCCGCTGGGCTTGCCGTGCAGCTCACCGGGGTCGGCCTCGCCCTCGCCAGGCATCACCCTAATCGACCCGTTATCGCTCACACCCCCGGGTGGGCAGGAGCACGCCGGCCACGGTGCTGCTTGGCGAGCCGGCCACGATACCGATCCTCGCCTGCGAGACGGAGGCGCCCAGCGCCGGTCACCACACCTGGGTGCACAACTCCGCGCGCGCTTTCAGCCACCACCAGGCCTGCTATGAGCTGCGGATCTGCCAAAACCCGCCGCGGATGGCCAGGCCGGGCCAGGCGACCATCGGCCAGCGGGTGCAGGCGATCAGCCAGCCCGGCATCCGCAAGGCGGCGCTGCGCTACCTGACCACCGTCGCGGCCACGCTCCGGCCCGGCACGGTAGACCTGCGCGCCGACAGCCTGATCGTCTTCGCCGAGTACCTGGCCGCCGCGCACCCGCAGGTCCGCAGCCTGACTCAGCTCACCCGCGCCCACATCGAAGGATTCCTGGCCCACAACCACAAGCGGCCCTGGCGCGGCCGGGTCGCCCGCGACCAGCCCGTCGCCCAGTCCGTCAGCACGCGGACCGTCATCGACCTGCGCTGCTTCTTCGACGACCTGGCCCTGTGGGGGTGGGCCGAACGGCCGCCCCCGCGGCTGCTGTTCCCCGCCGACATCCCGCGGCTGGACAAGCCGCTGCCCCGCGCCCTGCCCCCCGGCACCGACCGGGACCTGATGGCCGCCATCGGCCGCCTGGCCGACCCGTTCGCCCGCACCGGGCTGACCCTGCTGCGCGGCACCGGCATCCGCCTAGGCGAGCTGCTCGACCTCGAGCTGGACTGCGTCTGGGACTCAGCCATCCACGGCAGCTGGCGGACGATACCGCCTTGACGACCTCGCCGCCGACCTGGCCTTCGAGATCACATTCACCCGCAACCTCGCGCTCCCGCTCTTCCCGGCGAGCGGCCCGGCCACCTCAAGCTGCTGCTGTCGTCGGTGTAGGTCCACTCATAGGTGGTCGTGACGTGCGCCGCACTGCCCATGCCGAAAATGTCGGTCCAGGTCCCTGGCGCCGAGTAGATACCAGGCTTGAAGGGCGTGTCGTGCTTGATGTAGCTCCAGAACCCGGTGAAGTCCGCCCGGTCGAGGCTCGGTGCCATGAAGCTGGACTTGACGCGCCCGCTGCACGGCGACGTGTAGACCGCGGTCCAGTCGCTGTACCGTCTCGGCTTCGGCTGGGAAGCGATCGAGTATTTCGACTTCATCCTCGATGCGGTCAGCGGCGGCCTGCGCCCTGACCGGCGCCAACGCCGGCGAACGCGACGTGCTGGCAGGCATGTTCACCGCCGGCCCGGATTTGCTCGCCACCCGGCCCGGCCAGACCCTGATCGGCGACAAGAACTACTACGGCACCGCCTTCGAGGCCGCCTTCGAGACCGCCCTCGCCGACGCCGGGATCACGCTCTTGCGCCCCGCCCGCAAAGGCGAGCCCGCACGGGCCGGCGCGCCCCTGTTCAAGCCGCTACGCCAGATCATCGAATCAACGAACACCTTCAAGGGCCAGCTCGACCTGGAACAACACGGCGGACACACCGCCTGGGCCGACCGCATCCTCGCCCTCACCGCCGCGATCTGGCACAACGATACAAACGGGCAGCCCACGCTGCGCTCGCTAGTCGCCTATGACCACTGACCTTGGAATTGATCGTCTAGCCGGGTCGTTTGAACGATGCGGTAGCTAGCCCGATCTGCGATCGGGTGCGCTGACGGTGCGCCCGGTCATGGCACTTGCGTCCAGGTCCAGGTTACGCTGCCGATGAGATTGCGGCCTCGCCATAGGTTTCCGTCGGAGCCAAGGGCCAGAACGACCCGGGTCGCCGGGCTTGTCGGGAAAATGGTCGCGACGGGCGCTGAACTGAGGACACCACCGGCCCGGTGCCAGCCGGCCCAGGCCGTCGCGCCCGAGGCGCGGGTGTTCATCCAAAGAGCGTTGTCGGTTCCGCGGACGAACAGGTCGGTCTCGCCGCCCGGCAGGACCTGTACGGCGGCTGGCGCCAGGGTGGACCTGCCGCCGACCCGGTGCCAGGCGCCGCCGACCCACTCCCAGACGGCGAAGTCGGTACCGAGAGCGAAAACGTCCTCCCGGCTGGGGCACGCACCTGCGACCGCTGGCAGCGCACCCGGGTCCGAGGCCAGCCTGCCACCGACCTTTGCCCAGCCACTGCCCAATTGCCGCCGCCAGAGCGCGCTGTCCCCGCCCCGCACGTAGACGATCAGACGCGGCTCCGTTTGCGCTGGGCCGACGCAGGTCACTGCCGGCGCGCCGAGTGAAATGCCGCCGAGCGTCGCCCATGGCAGCCAAATGCCCCGCCCCGCGGAGAACTGCCGGTACCACACCGCGTGGTCTGCCCCGCGGGCGAACACCGCCTCCGTTTGGAACTCTGTTGCCCCCTGCCGTTCGATCGCCGCCGGCCCGCTAGTCAGCACGCCGCCGAGGTCCAGCCCAGGCACCTCCACCAACCGGTGGCTAGCCTGCTGGTAGAAGATGTTCAGCCCTGGCGACACAGCGCCGCCGCCCTGGCTCTCCACGCCGGCCACTTGGCCCGCGGCGGGGCGCGGAATGGTTGCGGCTGCCGCCGCTCCGGCCGAAGGGCCGAGCAGCAGGGGGGCGGCGAGTGCCGCGCCTGAGACTACCGCCGCTAAGGGAAGGAATTTCTTTGCAGTTCCTCGCATGATGAGCCTCCTCTACGACTGAATCTCCACATCGGGTGAGAGATCATTTGCGGCCGATTGGGTTCACCGGATGAGCTGCCGGATGGCCATCACCGCACCCGGCGCAGGGCCGCGCCCTCACTATTCATTCGTCTATCCGGCTCACAACAGGGACCAAAGCCCTTTGGTGTTGCGCCCCAACGTCGGGTCACGGCTATCTGCTCAAGATCTCCTTCGAGATCATTTGCCGGCTAAGCATCCATCAACCGCCCTGGCTTTGAGTGATCATTCTGGGCTGCGCGGCCGCGCGGCGATCTTGTAGTTCCGCAGGCGGGGATATCCGGCCGCTCACCGGTTCTGCGGCTTGTCCGGGGATCTGATCAGGGGTCGTGGTGGCAGATGCCGAGGCTGCCGGCCGGTGGGAGGTTGCTCCACGACAGCGTCGATGCCGGCGTGACGTCGGTGTTTCCTGTGGCCCTCGCCCAGACCGGGAAAGTGCTTCACGACCGGGACGACGCGGGCCGCCTCGAGGCCGACCGAGAACGCCAGGCCATCCAGCACGGAGAAGGACGACTCAAGCCAGTCGAACAGGCCCGGGATCTGCCGGCCGGTCGCCTTGCCCTTCTCCTTGAGTCCGACGGTGACCTTCAGGATGCCCTTGTCGTAGGTGACCGTGACGTCGTTCTCGTCCGCTTCTTCGGGCAGCGGAACATGCCGGGAGAAGGCGCCGTAGTAGAATTCCGATGCGGCTGGAGGACTACATCGAAGACGACCACTACGTGATCCGCGCCGGCGCTTCGAGGTGTTCGGCCGCCGCTATCGGGCCGAACTCGAAGAGCCTTAGCGCGCAGCGGCCCTGTAGCACCTGCGCGACCTGGCCAAGCGCGCGGCACTCTGACGCTGATCACCGCCGCACCGCCGAGGGCCCACGGTCGCGCGCAGCACCTCGCCAGCATCCCCTCGTGACCAAGTGCGGCGGCTAAGGCCTGCGCCAGGCCGTGCGCGTCTCACGTCACTGCGGTGGGACTCAACGGATAGTAACCGGCCACGATGGCCTTCCCCCTGATAGGGCCACTGTGAAGGCCGGCGCCCCCCGCTGGGCTCCATCGGGCAGGACGATCCAGCCGACGTCCCGGTGCTGGCCTCTGTGGCCTCGAGCGTGCCGCTCCGCACCCGGCCGACGGACCAATCGGCTAGCGTCGCGGCAGAGCCGGGGGGCCGTGACAGACCTAGGCGAGCGCCTGCGCGCCGTCGAGAATCACCCCGATGAGGCATCTGCGCTGGTCACCGTGCACAAAGGTCTTCGCCTCTGGGCCGGTCCCCGGCCGCGGGCCGCTCAGCGCCGGGCACCTCATTGGCCGACGGGGCGGGAGTGGCCTACGCAGGCCGGCGGAGCTGCATCCGATCAACAGCAGGCTCGCGGTCAGCGCCGCTGTGGTCAGCAGCGCCCCGGGCCGCGGCGCCTGCGGTCGGCCCGTCGTCGCGGGCACAGCGGCCCTCCGGCTCGGTGTCGCGCTCGTAGACCGCTTCCAGCTCACCCTCGGCAGGCCGTATTTCCGCCTTCGGGCTGGCCGAGGTCCACCTGGACGACCTGGTGGAAACAGATGACAATGCCCACCGCATGTGATCGTCAACCAAACCAGTGACCGTCCTGGCCCGTGCGTGACCATTGCTCGCTGTGCGATATCGCACGCGGATCGGGTAAGGAGACCCGGTTGACCTGCCGAGACGCGCCGCGCGGACGGGACTTGGGCACGTATTCGGCATGATCAGGGTCCCCAGAGCCGCTGCGGGGAGTCCGGCTCCCTGCGCTCAGACGCTCAGGGATCCAGGTCGTGCCGACTCTCGATGAGCAATGCTTGAAACCTAATAGCACTGCACGGCGCCACCGCCGCCTGGCCCCGATCCGCTGTCTGCCCCGAGCCCGCCGATGCAGCCAGCGCCACCGCCGGTCACCGTGGCTGGTGATGACCGTGCTGCGGTGGAGGTGGACCGGGTCGTGCCAGCGTCAGAGAACTTGTGGATCGGCGAGCAGCAAGTCTGGCTCGGGTCCCGCGCTGGCCGGGCGAGCCGTCACCCTCTGGGTCGATGAGACCAGCCTGCATGTGCTGCTGGACGGCACCCGGATCAAGACCCTGCCGTCCCGGCTCGGCGTGGCCGAACTGGCCCGCTTGGCCGCCACCGGCGGCCATCCCGCTGGCCCGTGCCCGCTGCCCACCGGCGAGGGCGCGGTGATCGAGGTGGACCGCACGGTCAACGCCACGGCCTGGTTGGCCTGGCCGGGGATCAGGTCAGCGTCGGCGTCCAGCTGGCCGGGCAGCGGGTCACCCTGCGCATGGAGGGACCATTGATGGCCGTCATCGGCTCCGCTGGGAGCCTGCTGCGCACCATGGCCTGCCCCGTTCCGGTGCACAGCCGTTACCGGCTGCGCGGCGCCCACCGCGCCAGGTCCCTCCCGCCGCAGCCGGGTGGCCTCATCATCGTGCAGCGGCGGGTCTCCTGCCGGGGCGGGATCATGGTCGCCCGCCAGAAGATCCAGGCCGGGATGATCCATGCGGGCAAGACCGTCACCGTGATCTGCCACAACAGTTTCCGGCTGGTCATCGACGGCGAAACCGCGGCCGTGGTGCCCCGCACCACTACCTGCGAGGTCCACCGTTACAAGGCCAACGCCGCCCCACAAGCACTCCCAGATGACCCCCGGAAGGACGGTGACCCATGCCCGAGGTGAGGCTGGAGACCGCTGACGCCGCGGAACTGGCTGAGCTGCTGCAGTTCCTCACCGGCTGGCTGGCCCGCGACCCGGCCGCCTCGGCCCGTCGCTGGAAGAATTCGTCGGCAACCGTGGCCTACGGCATCGGCCAGCTGCGTGACGACCTGGAGCGCTTCACCTTCCTGCTCGACAGGCGGCAGCGACGGCGAGTCTCTCTTCAGCCCATGACCGAGATCCCCGGCCAGCCGAGCCTACGCCGCGCCTCGCGGGCCTCAACGTCGTTCGTCCTCGCGCTGGCGCGTTGCGGGCGCTGCACGTTGACCCCCGCCGTGGCACCGGCGTTCACTAGCACCCAGCCGGGAAACCCACCGGCACAGATTCACGCGAGTGCCACCGCGTCGCCGCGGCGGATGGTGCCGCCGCTGATGACCGAGGCGTACACGCCGACGTGCACTCCGTTGTGCTGGGCAGTGCGCAGGATGCCTGAGTCTTTGGGCAGGTCACCTTGCGGCAGGGTGATCATCACACAGCGCGGGCATGGTTCGGTGATCGCCAGCCGGACGTTGCCGCCGATCGTCAGGCTGCCGCCAACCCAGTCGTTCTCGACGAAACCTGAGTCTTCCCCAGGGGTCGAGATCACGATGTTGGGGCGGAACCGGCGGGCCTCAAAGCGCCCCTGCGGGTACAGCCCCCGCAGCCGATCGATGGTTGCCGTGGTGAGCAGATGCACCACGGCGATGTCGAAGAAGGTCCCGGCTGGCATCTCAAAGTCGGTCACGGTGTCCCGGTAGTCCAGACCGGCCATATCTGGCCAGTACTCCTCGGCCGTCGCGCCCTGCGACTTATCACCGGACCGGGCTTCTTCCACTGCCACGGCCCGGCCGAACGTCCGTGACAGGACCTGGTCCAGGTCAGCTTGCCCGGTCGTCACGCCGGTGCCGTCCGGAAGTGTGATCCGGACCGGCGGCATCATCGCGCCCGCCCGTGGCGGCTCGTAGTAGGCGGCTCGGAAATCGAAGAAGTTGCCCCACTTCCGCGGGTTCTTGGCCCCACCGATCTTTCCCGTAGCGCGGTCCACCACGGCAAACTGCCGGTCCCCGAACAGGCCCCTGTCCGTGATGTCGGAGGAGTTGAGCTCCTCTCCCATCATGGATTTCACCGGATAGCGCCACAGCGCGGCAACCGAACCCACCTGGACATCCCCCGAAGAAGACGACGGATCAGTTTGCATGGCGTGCTCCCCCCGCTGTCACATCGATCCTCAAATTCAGGCTTCCTCGCCGGGCGGCCCCTATGTTGGGCGCTCACGGGCAGCCAAGCGGCCCCCTTCGAGCGAAGATCGACTCCCACACCGCTCCCAAAATCGGACACTCGCAGGAAGAGGGCGGTGATGGGCGTGTAATGACAGGCTTTTGACCTCCAAATCCTCATGGTCGGGGTGGCCGGATCTGAATTGGCGGCCCCTTCGTCCCGATGCAAGGCAAATGGGTCGATCTCGGTCTGATGGGGTCGCTGCCCGCCCTGGGGCCCGGTCACCACAATCACTGAGGCATGCATACCGACGCGCACAGGCCGGCAGACCTGAACTGGCGTCCTGGCAAGCAGCCCAGGGAAACGGACTGACCACGGCGGCCGCGACGATCTCCGCTGATTCTACCGGTGGGTGGCATCCCGATATCCCGACTGCCAGGTCAGCTATCCGCTCCAGGCCGTCCACACCGGCCGCGGCGAAGCCGCACCGTTGCCTACGAGCAGAGCCGGGCCCGCATCGGCGCAGCACCCATCCACCACCCGCTTAACACCCGGGTCACCAACATCGACCGCCCCGAGCAAGGCAAATGGAAGGTGGTCCACCGCCTCGGCGACTTCGCACCCGGCGACGAACGCTCCGGGCCGGGCCAGCTGCGTGCACCCACACACCGCCGGGCCGGAGGCCCAGCACCACCAGCAGCAGGGAGGACGATCAGCACAACGACCGGGGCGGTCGAGTGGCCCGAGCACACGAAGACCACCGCGGCTTGCGCCACCGCACCGATGCGCAGCCTGCGCCGGTGCGCATAGGTCCACCGGCCGCCCACCGGGCCCGTCCGCAGGCCAGGCGGATTCGCCGCCGTGGCGGATCCAGCCCCGGCCGGAGGAAAAGCAGGAGCGGACTGCGCACCGCCGTCGTCGGTGCATGACTGCTCTTACGATGCAGGCGCCGAGAGAGGCTCATTCATCGCGCCTTGGTTCGCCGAGGACAAGCCGGTCGCGCCGTCAAGGCGCGAAGTGCACGGTGCGCGTTTCGCGCAAGCTGGACAGGCCCGCGGTGAGCGCCACCGCCTCACTGTCCACCCGTGCCGCGAGCTGGTCTGCCGTCGGCATGCTGATCTCGGTATGGGCGCGTGCGGCCAGTGACCGGATCTGCTCCGCGCTGGCCCGCGCCTTCGAGGCTTGCGCCGATGTCTGGCTGTCAGGCTGCTTGCCGTGCAGTGCGGCCAGCATCAGCTGGCGGTCCATATTGCTGTGCACGCGTCGCAGTTCGCCGCACAGCGCCGGCAGCTCGCCGATAGGTGCGTCAGCGGCCGCCGCGGCGGCGACCGTTTGTTCAGCGGCCGCGACCGATCGCCGGAGCGAGCGCCGCTCGCGCTGAGCGGACCACCAGGCGGGGTTCGCCCGCGGCCGGGCCGCAGCTGCCCGCAACCGTAGCTCGTATGGTTGGATGTCCGATTGGCCGGTTGTGACCGCGGCGATACGTCGGCGAGCGGAAACCGCTTCTCGGCTGAGGACAGTGGTGATGCCAGCCTTCAGGCGGCGTGACAGCCGACGCGCCGCGCGGGTGATCCACCAGGCGGTCGTGCCGACCGTCGCGATCACGACCAGCGCGGCAACCCCGGCGAGGAGAACGACATGGCCCATGTGCCCAGACTAGGTCACCACGGCAAAGCTCGGGATTGCCGGCAAAGATCGGGACGGCTCCTCCCGTGATCCGCGTCGTCGGCCGACACCGTGATCATTCAGCTTGGGCCGCTCGGGGCCGTCGCGGACGCCGGCCACGACGTGCGCGTTCGTCATGACGTGGTCCGGCGCGAACACGAAACCGTTCGGGCGACGCGGTCGCGATCTCGTCCAGAGCCGCCCACGTTGCCCGGACCACGGACGCTCGCACGTCCGCCACCAACACCGCGAGAGCGTTGTCGCCGAGGGGCTCCGCCAGCCGGTGCAGGAGGTGTGGCCGCTTTCGTTGTTAGCATCCGCGTTAGCAAGATCAGCTAGCTTGACCTGGGCATGTTCGCCTCAGTCCAGGCAAGATCGCCAGCTGGCCGGAAATCGGTGAGTTGGCGGGCGCGCGGCGGTGTCCCCCATGTCCTGCTGACTACCAGGTCAGCTCGATCTCGAGCTCGGTGCCGTCGTCCTCGATTTCGAATTCCACTTTCAGATTGACCTGGTCGGGGACGTGCGCTACGAACCGCATGTCCTCCCGTTCGATCACGACATCATTGCCTGACGCAAGCTCGTCAGCGATCGCGTGTAGACGCGCGGCCGCCTCCTCCCGGGAGAGCGTGGTCTTGTCCTTCAACTCCATCAGTTTCATTTGAATCTCCGCTCCTTGGCGGCCGGTCCCGTCCTCACCAGATTTGACCGTGCCCCTGGCCCGCTTCATGCCCGTTCTGGATCATCTGCTTCAGTGCGCGCTCGACCGTCGCGGCGTCTTGATGAGAGGTCCGTTGGCAGCAGTGACGGCCAGTGCAAGATCGGGAGGGGCTGTTTACTGGGCGCTTGGAGGGACTCGATCCCCAGCCTTCAGATCCGTAGCAATGGGCGGACCGTCCAGAGTCGTCTATCCATGGCTGCGACCTCGGCTTTGGTTCCGTACACTGCTGCCAAGCGTCGGCTGCTGTCGGCCGTCTTGGCAGCAGTGTTGGCAACAGCCGGATCGCCGAGGTGATCGCTTCCTTATCAGATCGTCTCAGCGATCAGCATTCGTGCGCCTACGCGGGTCGGAAGGCGCACCGGACTGTCCGCGAGTGACCCCGACTGTTCCCGACCGAGCACCTGAACAGCCCAGGCCCGCGGCCAGGCCTCAACGCTCACCCGGATCACAGGGACCAGTGATCATCGCTCGGGTCTCGCTGTTCATTCCTCCAGGTTCGTGCCTGCTAGCGGTCGCGGCGGTCCTCGCGGTCGTCGCGGTCGTCGCGGTCGTCGCGGGGGCCAACGCCGGCCGGGAAGGCACACCCGGTGCTTACAGTAATCCCTGACCTGTCCGGCGCGCTGTCGGCGGACGGTTCTTCCTCGTCGCTGATCGATCAGATCGTCCGCGAGGGCGCCCGCCGGATGCTCGCCGTGGCGCTGCAGGCCGAGGTCGAGGCCTATATCGAGCGGTTCGCGGGCGAGCGTGATGAGAACGGTCACCGGCTGGTGGTGCGCAACGGGACCGCCGAATCGCGCACCGTGGTGACCAGCGCCGGGGCGGTCGGGGTGACCGCGCCGCGGGTCAACGACAAGCGCGCCGACCCGGCCACGGGCGAGCGGATGCGGTTCTCCTCGGCGATCCTGCCGCCATGGGCACGCAAGACCCCGCAGGTCACCGAGGTGCTGCCGCTGCTGTACCTGCACGGCCTGTCCTCCGGCGACTTCGTACCGGCCCTGGGTCAGTTCCTGGGCACCAGCGCGGGCCTGTCCGCGCCGGTGATCACCCGGCTGACCGAGGACTGGAAGGGCGAGGCCCGCGCGTTCATGGACCGTGACCTGTCCGGTGTCGATTATGTGTACGTGTGGGCCGACGGCATCCACGTGAACATCCGCCTCGGCGAGGACAAGCTGTGCCTGCTGGTGATGATCGGGGTCCGCGCCGACGGCCGCAAGGAGCTCATCGCCCTGGCCGACGGGTACCGCGAATCCTCGGAGTCGTGGGCTGACCTGCTGCGCGACTGCGCACGCCGCGGCATGCGCGCCCCGGTGCTGGCCGCGGGGGACGGCGCGCTGGGCTTCTGGAAGGCGCTGCGCGAGGTGTTCCCCGAAACCAGGGAACAGCGCTGCTGGTTCCACAAAATCGCTAATGTGCTCGGCGCCTTGCCCAAGTCCGCGCACCCCGGCGCGAAGAAGGCCCTCGCGGAGATCTGGAACGCCGAGGACAAGGACCACGCCCGCACGGCCGTGAAGGCCTTCGCTGCCGCCTACGGCGCGAAGTTCCCCAAGGCCACAGCCAAGATCACCGGCGATGAGGACGAGCTGCTCGCGTTCTACGACTACCCGGCCGAGCACTGGGTGCACCTGCGCACCACCAACCCGATCGAATCAACGTTCGCCACCGTCCGTCACCGGACCAAGGTCACCAAGGGACCCGGCTCGAAGGCGGCCGGGCTGGCCATGGCCTACAAGCTCATCGAGTCCGCCCAGCGCCGCTGGAGGTCTGTCAACGCTCCCCAGCTCGTCGCCCTGGTCCGCGCCGGCGCCGTCTTCGTCAACGGCAAGCTCGTCGAGCGACCCGAAGACCAGTCACCTGCCGCAGCTGAAACGGAGGTCCCGGCAGCCGCCTAAAAGATCTTGATCCACAGGTATTGACAATAACTCCGCCGATAGCACTGGCTGGGAGACGCAGCTAGTCGTGGTCGACCAGATCTCCTGGGACACGAACATGGGCATCATCACCACCTCGGGGGGAAGGCTCCGCCGCTGGCGCAAATGGCACGCGCAACTAGATCGCTTGACAAGTACCCGCTACAGGTACCAGCTCCCACGCGAGGGAGCAATTGTCAAGACCTGTGGATCGGATGTTGTAGCCCGCTGGGGTGATAGCCGGGGCGCTCAGAGCGCGATCTCCTCGCCGATCCCCTCCTTATGTGCCGCCACGAGGACCAGAGCCGCAGCTGCGGCGTCCTGCACCGCGACGCCGACGGACTTGTAGAGCGTGATCTGGTCGGGTGAATTCCGGCCCGGCTTGATCCCGGCGACAAGCTCGCCCAACTCGGCGTGAACATAGTCCGCGGTGATGACGCCATCTCGAATGGGCATCAGCAGGTCGTTGCTGCCCGAGGGAAAGGGAGCCAATGCGGCGCGCCTGGATTCCACGCACACCAAAGCATCGGCGACGGTGGCGTCGTCGATCTCCCGGCCCCCATAGCCCACCGAGGTGACATGCACCCCCGCGGTCAGCCAGGAACGCCGGATCACAGGTTCGGCCGCGTGGGTCGTCGCACATGCGATTCCTGCGCCCTGCAGCGCCTCGCGATAGGTCTCTACGGCCTGTGCGTCGGTCTGAAGCGTGTCTGACAGCTCGGCGGCCAGTGCTGCCGCCTTCGCGTAGTCCCGGCCAGCAACCCGGATCTGGCGGATCGGCATGACCCGGCACATCGCCCGGGCGTGCGACCGTGCCTGCACACCTGTTCCCAGGATGGCCAGCACATCGGCGTCGGGGCGGGCGAGCAGCCGCGCCGACAGCGCCGAGCAGGCGCCCGTGCGGATGGCGGTGATGGCGGTGCCGTCCAGCAACGCCACCGGCTGGCCGGTGTCTGGATCGAATGCGACGATCACCGCCTGGTGAGTGGGCAGCCCTGTGCCCGCGTTGTGCGGAAACAGCGAGACCAGCTTGCTCATCAGCACCTTGGCTGACGGCACGAAACCCGGCATCGCGGCCAGGAACCCTTCGTGCTCGGGCACGAGCGCGGCGACTCGATCTGGCGCCGAGGCACGTCCGGCGCTCAGGTCGGCCATCGCCGAAGCCAAAGCATCGATCAGCGCATCCACATCGAGCAGCGCCTCGACCTGCAAGCGATTCAGAATGAGCATGCTGGAACCTCCTTACCGGGCTGCTCCCAGGGCTGTCGTCTGCCGCCGAGATGAAGGTCTGGATGTAGTTCGTGTCCATCGGGGAGGAATGTTGTGATCATGCTGCTTCCACGCGGTTGTCCGGGGCCTCGCGTTCGATGATCTTTCCGTGTTCGAACCGGGCGCCTGCCCGGACCAGGGCGACGAGGTGGGGTGCGTTGACCGCGCGCCAGCGGTCTTGCGCTGACTCGATGAGCTTGAACGCCATCGCCAGGCCTGCCGCCCTGGAGCCGGGGCCCTTGGTGATCTTGGTCCGGTGCCTTACCGTCGCGAAAGTCGACTCGATTGGGTTGGTCGTGCGCAGGTGAACCCAGTGCTCGCAGGGGTAGTCGTAGAACGCGAGCAGCTCGTTCAGGTCGCCGGTGATCTTGGCGGCCGCCTTGGGGAACTTCGCCCGGTAAGCGGACTCGAACGCCTTCACCGCGGCCAGGGCGTGGTCCTTGTCCTCGGCGCGCCAGATCTCCGCCATGGCCTTCTTCGCGCCCGGGTGGGCCGACTTGGGGAGCGCGGCCAGGATATTCGCGGTCTTGTGGAACCAGCAGCGGCCCTCCGTGGCCTCGGGGAACACCTCGCGCAGCGCCCCCCAGAACCCCAGCGCGCCGTCCCCGACGGCCAGCACCGGGGCGCGCATCGTCGGGCTTGAATCGGCCCGCCACATCCAGCGCCTCCTGCCCCGACCCCGCCACCAGCACCGCGTAACGCTACTGCTCCAGAAACGCGCGCACGGCGTCGCGGATCCTGCGTTCGTCATCAACCACCGGCGCCGTCGCGGTCCCCATGCCGCACCCCTCACACGCCTGGGCAGTCCTGCCCCCAACCAGCCTGACCCAAGCCCGGGCCGGGCCCCAGGGACCCCGGGCTCCGGCAGCGGGGGCCTTCGGGCGCAATCAACCCCTCCGGCGCTGGCCCCAGGTGGCAGCAGCGGCCCGCAGGTCCCGGCCCGCAGGGACCGGTGGCCCTGCCGCGACCGCCGCCGGGGTGACACGGTGCCCTTATGGCCGTGACCGCCAGCTCAAGGGAGCTGATCATGACTCGGTACCGCATACACGAAGAAGCCTCAGCGATCCGCGTCGAACTGACCGAGACCGGCGGCCACGAGCAGGAACTGCTCCGCGCCTTCGAGGAATGCCGCTCCGGCCACTGCACCTGCCCCACTAGCGAGTACCAAAAACTCGCATCGATGGTGGTCCAGCACGACCCAGAGCACATCACCCTTCGCCTGGAGGCCCAGCCCGGGACACGGTTCAGGGCCTCGGAGATCACCACCTGCCTGGACCACACGGTCACCAAGCTGGACCGCTAGCACCTGGACCAGGCCGCGAACGCTTCACTCCAGCTGGCAGACAGGCTGCCGTATGCCTGATGCGGCGAGCGAAGCCACGTCGTGGCAGATCCCGGCAGCCTGCGGCGACCATTACATCTCGCCGCTATCATCGCCATATGACGATGCTAGCTGGCGGCGGACAGACCGCCAGGGCAGGCCTGGCACCGGCCGCGGCGCTGTTCCGGTCCCTGGCCGACCCCGCCCGGCTCGCGATACTGCAGCGCCTGGGCGGCGGGCGCGCCCGGGTGGTGGACCTGACCGCTGAGCTGGGCCTGGCCCAGTCCACCGTCTCCAAGCACCTGGCCTGCCTGCGCGAGTGCGGCCTGGTCGAATCCCGCCCGGTTGGCCGGGCCTCGGTGTACTCCCTGGCCCAGCCCGCGCTGGCCGATCTCTTGTCGGCCGCCGAGACGGTGCTGGCCGCCACTGGCAACGCGGTCGTGCTGTGCCCCGCCTACGGGCACCAGCGGTGACCACCTCACCAGCCGGGTTCGCCCGGCTACGGCGGCGTGGCTTCGCGCTGGAATACGCCAGCATGGCCTGGATGGTCGCCGAAGCCGCCGTCGCCATCACCGCCGGGCTGCTCGCCTCCTCGATCGCCCTGACCGGCTTCGGCCTGGACTCGGTGATCGAGTTCTGCGCCGCCGTCATCGTCGTCTGGCAGCTACGCGGCGAGAACCGGGAAACCCGCGCTGTCCGCCTCATCGGGGTCACCTTCTTCGCCCTCGCCGCCTACCTCACCGCCGAGAGCATCCACGACCTGGTCACTCATGCCCGCCCCGGAGAATCGATCCCGGGCCTGGCCGTCACAGCCGCCGCCCTGATCGTCATGCCGCTGCTGGCCATCGCCAAACGCCGCACCGGCCAGGCCCTGGGCAACCGCACCCTCATCGCCGACTCCGCCGAAACCGCCTTCTGCGCCTACACCTCGGCCGCCACCCTGGCCGGTGTCGGCCTGAACACCGCCCTCGGCTGGTGGTGGGCCGACCCGGCCGCCGCCCTCGTCATCGCCGCGCTCGCGGTCAAAGAAGGCCTCGAAGCCTGGCACGACGACGACGATGACTGACCAAGACAAGCACGCTGAGAACTTGCCAACCAGCATTCCCAGGCATGAGGAACTCAGCGGTCCGGGCGTGCACCGAATATCCGTTACGGGCGCAGTTGCCCGCCCACCCAGAAACAGGGCTTGGGGTACCGAACGGCGGTTCGGGGTGCGTCACGCGCGATAGGGGTCGTGACGGAGCGTGGTGGCGGCGTTGCTGCGTCTTTCGGGTGAGGCATCGAGGAAACGTCCGTGGCTCCGGCCGATTATCGCACTGGAGCTGTTGCCGAAGACGTGCGCCGGCTCGCCGCCCGTGACACCCACCGCCACCAGCACGCGGTGTGCGTCGTCGCGATGGACCTCGATGCTCTCGTGCGCCGGCGGCCCGTCCGGGGGTTGTTCCGCCGCGGGACCGGCCGGTCATGGCTGAGCTCAGGTACTTTCCTCGGCCAGCGCATACTGTTAGCGGAGGCGAGGCGTGGGTTGAGGAACGCCCATGGGCTGCGCAGGTCAGCCAGAACGTCCCTGGACGCTGCCGCAGCATCTATGGCGCGGGGCGGGTCCGGTGTGTGGCTGCGCGCGGTGTCCCGGCTCGGCCTGGTCTGCCGCGGCACGGTCTACCTCCTCGTCGGCTACCTTGCCCTGCGTCTGGCGGTCGCCACGCACGAGCGCACGGCTGCGCCCGCGAGCAGCGCCGGGGCCGTGCAGGCGGCCGTCGCTGCTGGATGGGGGCGTGTCTCGCTGGTCGTGCTCGTCGCCGGCCTCGGCGCGTACGCACTTACCCAGCTCATCGAGGCCGTGTTCCGGCCGTCCCACGCGACAAGCACGATCGGCAGGTGGCGTCAGCGGGCGGTGTCGTCGTGGGGATGTTTGCTGTACGTGGCGTTCTGCCTGAGCACCGCCCGGCTTTTGGTGGTAACTCCGGCGAAGCAGACGGCGCGGTCGGAGCAGCGGCAGGCCGCGGACGTGGCCGCGGTCTTGCTGCGAACGGGATGGGGCCGGCTGCTCCTGGTCGTGGTCGGGGTCATTGCCGTGGCGGGCGGCGTGGAGGTGGGCCGCCGGTCGGTCCGGCTCGATTTCCGGGAGCGGTTCACCGCAGCGCACATGTCCCGGCCGCTGGCCATGCTCACCAGGGCGCTTGGCGGGTTTGGCTGCGTCGCGCGCTCCGTCGTGCTCGTGCTGGTCGGTGTCTTCATCCTGAAGGCCGCGGTGCTGTCCAGCGCGAAGCAGGCGAAAGGGCTGGACGCGGTCTTCCGTTCGGTGGCCAGCTCCGCCGGCGGCTCGTGGCTGCTGGCCTTGCTCGCCTCCGGTCTCCTGTGCTACGGCCTTTACTGCCTGCTCGAGGCCCGCTACCGCGACCTGACACCGGGGCGGTGAGGCGCCGCGGCGGATCCCTGCTTCGGCTGATGCTGGACACTCCGCTTCGGTTGATGCCTACGCCCTGCCGGCTGGCTTGGTGTTCGCGTGCTGAGCTGCGAGCGCGTGGGAGGCCGGGTTGGCGGGGCCCGAGTGTCATCGAGCAGCGGTATCGGGCTGTGCCGGAGGCAGAGGCAGGCATGCCGGTGGTGGAGGTCGCGGCCCGTCATGGCGTTCGCGGCAGAACGAGTTGCTCCTGGGTCAAACCCGGCCTGCTCCTGGAGATCGCCCAACCGCGCGGCCACCTGGACAACTTGCAGCGGGCACCTGCAAACCCCCGTGTCATGACCTTTGGCCTATTTGTTGATCATGGAGGTGATACATGCTCAAAGGCGTGCTTTCAGGGGGGTGACGGGACGCGAACCTCCTGAACGGTCACACCGACACAGCCTGTGGCCGGGGGGGAATCAGCGCAGCCGGACGTGCACACGGCGCGCGACTCGCCAGCAGGTGCCATCGCCGGATCCGGTACCTGATCGGAGAGGATGACACCGTGTCTTTCCTGGGGGCCACATCGCCAATTGTTCCAGCTGGATCTGCATCGTCTTGGGCGCCGGCCCGTGCGGACGTGCCAGCCACGGGCGCGCGTGCCGGTGGCGCGAGACCGGCACCGCTGCCCGCGGAGGCCGCGGCTGAGCCGGATGCCGACCGTGCGGTCTGGCGTTGTACCAGGCCCACTATCAGTCACTCGTGCGGCTCGCCGTGCTGATGGTCCGCGACGGCGGCACCGCGGAGGAGGTTGTGCAAGACGCGTTCGTGGCAATGCACGGCGGCTGGCGCCGGCTGCGCGACACCGACAAGGCGCTGCCTTACCTGCGCCAATCGGTCGTCAACCGGTCCAGGTCGGTGCTGCGGCATCGCGCCGTTGTGGATAAGTACACACCGAAACCGCCGCCGGATGCGCCAAGCGCCGAGCAGGGAGCCCTTGCCCTGCTCGAGGGTTCGGCTGTGGTGGCTGCGCTGCGCGGCCTGCCGGCCCGCCAGCGCGAGGCGCTCGTGCTGCGGTATTACGCGGATCTTTCTGAAGCCGACATCGCACAGGCCATGGGCATCAGCAAGGGCTCGGTGAAAGGTCACACGTCGCGCGGCATGTCCACGCTCCGCGCGGTCCTGCAGCAAGCCATGATCTGACGCCCAAGCGCAATGCGCCATCGATCACGCAGGTGCGGTAGAGCCCGGCAAAATCCCATCAGCAGTGGCCGGCGCCCTCCGTTTCTTTCCTGCCGGGTCGGCCTGGCACGTTGCGCTGCCCTGCCAGGCGGCTCGGCAGAAATGGCCGCCTCGCAGGGCGGCGCTGACTGGCGCTTGGGCAGGCGGCTGCCAGGACATCGGCCCTTGGTGCGGACAGCAGGGGACGGTAGGTGTTAGATGACGGTCGGTGACCGCGCTGGTGGTGATCGCCGCGAGGCGGGGAGCACCGGGCAGATCGCGGTGGCGAACCAGGTGCCTGGCCGGGCAGGGCATCGGCGGGGTGGCCGGTCCGAGGAGCCCGCGGATGAGACGCCTCGCTGGCTGCCTGGCGGCCAATGCTGGATCGCCTGCCTGCACGTGGGCGGCCTGTCATGGCTGGTACTGACCGCGATAGGCCGAGCTAACCAGCAGCGTGATCCCGGGCGGCCAATGGTCTGGCTCGGCCCCTGGCTGAGAAGGACCGAGCAGCCGCCCGGCAACGGTTGCCGCTCTTATTTCCCGAACGGCTGCCGGACTGGCGGCCCACTACCTGCCGCTGCCGACACCGGACAGCAATCCGGCAGCGACAGCAGCTACGTAATGGGCTGGATCGGTGCGCATTTCCGCTGCCTGCCTCGCCCGGGCCGCAACCCGGAGCCCAGCCAAGGGCGGACAGAATAACTGTTCTGGCCTCGTAAATTACCTCGCGGGCCGGAAGCGAATGCCGAACGGCGGCAATGCGCGCGTCTGCGGCAGAATGGCGACGCGGTGTGACCCGATGCGGAGGTCGCACTACGGCGCGCCTGGCCGGGGAAGCCACTGCCTGTCCGTGGCGGGCTCGTCATGGCCCGGGCAAGGAAACCGGTGGGTGTCGGCGCGTGATGGTTTGCCCTGGTCTTGAGTTCGCGGCCGGTGCCGGGCGGGTGGCGCTTGCACTGAGCGCCCGGGGACCGCGGTGCGCGGCCTTGAGCTGTCGCCGCACATGGCAAAGCGGATGCGCGGCAAGCCCGAAGCTGGCCGGGAGCTAACCTCGTGCGCAGTGATCGTGGCACATCTTCGAGCGCCAGGGTTAGGGAGCATGACGACGATTGGGCTGATAGGCGCAGGGATGATCGGCGGTACGGTCGCGCGGCTGGCCGTTGCCGCCGGATACGACGTGGTGGTGAGCAACTCGCGCGGACCGCAGACCCTCACCGGACTGGTCGGTGAGCTGGGGTCACACGCCCGGGCCGCCACCCCGGCAGAAGCGGCCAGGGCGAGTGACCTGGCTGTTGCGGCCGTCCCGTTGAAGGCCTGCCGGAGTGTGCCCACGGGGCCGCTGGCGGGGAAGGTCGTCATCGACACCGGCAACTACTACCCGTCCCGTGACGGGCAGTTCCCGGAGCTGGACAACGGCTCCACCAGCAGCAGCGAACTGTTCCAGCAGCACCTTCCGGGGGCCAAGGTCGTCAAGTGCTTCAACAACATCTTCTTCAAGCACCTCCAGGCGCTGGCCCGCCCGTCTGGTTCTGCGGAACGCACGGCGCTGCCGATCGCGGGTGACGACGCGCAGGCGAAGGCGGCAGTGGTGGCGTTCCTGGACGCGATCGGCTACGACGCGGTCGATGCCGGCCCGCTCGCCGAAGGCAGGCGCTTTCAGCCCGGCACGCCGCTGTACGGCACGGTCTACGCCGGTGGCGACGCGGACTTCGCCGCCTCGCCCGGCGTGCCTGCGGATGCTGATGTGATCCGCCGCTTGCTGGCAGCCGCCGGCGGTTAATCAGATCGGCCGGGCCTGCGCGCGACGGCCAGCCGACACCAACAGAGCCGCCGCCGCGCACAGCGGCGGTTCACGGGACCAGCCAACTGCCGCCAGCAGCTGAGGACGTCGCCCGAACGCGATCACCTCCATATCAAGCAGAATCGGACGTCGGTCAGCCGTCTCCGCCATGCGCGTGGCCGTACAGATCACCCCGTTCGGGCGCGGCACGGGCGGCCACGCCGGCGACCAGGTCGGCGCCCATATCGGCGGCTATTTGCGTGAAGTGCTGGGCGTGGACGATCACGGCTGTAATGACCGTCAGTGGCCGTCATGCGCCCCGGGCTTGCGCTCGCCAGCGCACGCGGCCGGTCCCGCCCGCGCCTGACAGCCCAGTCGTGCTCCTGGCCGGGTGTTCCGCTCTTTCTGAGTACGTGGAAGGGGGGTTGGCGTCGTTCGGCGTGAGCATGCTGGTCGGGGGCGGCCGGAGGGTGTCCGTTTTCGTGCGCGACGCCACCGTGAGCACTGGGTCGCTGATCGGTGCTGGCCGCCGGACGAGCGGCTTGGCAGCGAGTGCCGGTTTCAGCCGGTGCTGAGGTGGCGGCGGGTGCCTCGGCTTCGCTGCGGATCACCCGTAGCCGGGCGTCCTCCGCGCCGGCCCGCACATACCCCAGTTCCCTGCCGACGTGCTTGGACGTTCTGACCATGACGATGGCGCGATTCAAAGACCTATGCCTGGACGCGGAGGACCCGGCCCGGCTCGGCGCGTTCTGGGCGGCTAGCACGGCACGCGCACCTGGACGGTCATGGCCGATCCCGAGGGCCGGTGAGTTCTGCGCCTTCCTGCGTTCCGAGATACCGGCTTGATAACCGCGCGCCGACCCGCCGTTATGATCGGCCGCTCCACCATCAAGCGACCGACCGGTCCAGATCGGCTACGGCCAGGGTGGTGAAGAAGATCTTCGCGTGCAATGCCTCCGCTGAGGTCAGAACCGGCCCACAACTCCCCCAACTATGAAGAGCAGGGCCGAACCTCGAAGATTGCCGCCAGGCCGTTGGGGGCGGCGAACACGGCCTGGGCTGCCGCCGCGGTGGCCCGGTGCGCATCTACCAGCGTCCTGGCCGGGCCGGTCCACCGGGTGGCGGCGAACCTTGGTGAAGGCGAGCATACCGAGGACCGCGAACTCGGCCAGCGGCCCGGCATGCACGCCGCATCCTCGAGCGCCGCGGCTGCACCGAGGGCGATGCCGGCGTGGACGGCGAAGATCAGCGCCTTGGTCCGGTCGATGGCTCGCCTCGTATGTCCGGTTTCTGTGGGGATCGGGTTGGCGGCAAGGCAGCGACGGCCTGGAGATTCGGATCTTCCGGACATCCCGACGATCGGTTGCCGTGACCTGCACCCGCCCTGAACTGGGGAAACGTTTCGTAGTTCAGTCAACAGGCCGAGCTGAGAATGCTCCGCCTCGCAGCCAGCCTCGCTGACCAGGCATCTGTCAGCCTTGGCGAAGCCATCACCGGCATCGACGATCGTAACGTCGGCCTACTGGTCAAGGCAGTCATCCACGCCTCCGGACGGCGCCAGTTTCCTCGATAGCGCCCGCCCGCACTGCGCCCACCTCACCGGTTGTCTTGGTCCGGGACGGCCTCCGAAGAGAATTCGCGACAGTTGAATACGCGACGTTACCAGTATGCTGGGCCGGAAGCCGAAATCTCATCAATCAGAGAACTCACGCCGCCAAGGCAGAGAAGATGCTGGTCCTAGGCCTAGACCGGCTACTGAGGTCCTGGGGAACTCAGAGGTTATTTCTTAGCTTAGCCCTGGGCTAACGGAGGTCGTCGCGGGTCGTCAGCTCCCAGCGACTGCGGATGCCGAGCTTCCGGTAGACGTGGGCCAGGTGGGTCTGGACGGTGTTCACCGAAAGGTGCAGCTGCTGGGCGATCTCACGATTGGTGCGGCCAGCCCGGGCGAGCCGGGCGACAGCCTCCTCCTGCGGGCTCAGCTCGTCCGGTCCTCGGGCACGGCGGCGCCCGCCTGCCCGCCGCCACTCGGCGCGTGCCCGGCTCGCGTGCCACTCGGCCCCGCAGGCCTCGGCGATGCGCACCGCCTCCGCCAGCAGCGGCCGGGCACGCGAGGTGGCCCCGCCGCGGTTCAGGAAGGCACCGTACGCGGTCAGCGTCTGGGCCCGCGCCAACGGCATCTCGGTCTCCAGACCGAGCGCCGAGGCGAACCTCTCCTCGGCCAGGGCCCGGTCGCCTGACCGTTCCGCTAGGATGGCTCGGCCGAGAGCGGCGATCAGCTGCGGCCACCGGCTTGGCGTCGCTTCGGCCCGGGACTCCAGCGATGCGATGACCCGCCGGGCATCAGCCTCGCACCCGCTGGCCAGGTAGGCGTCGACAGCGTCCCCCGCCCACGGGATATGGCAGGGGTCGAGCAGACCCCAGGCGACAACCTGTTGCTCAAGTTCCGTAAAGCACCGGCAGGCCAAAGCGAGGTCTCCGGTACGCAGCGCGATCGCCCCGCGCAGCCGGACGCTGTGGCCCTCAGCCAGGTACAGCCTTCGGCCTCCGGCCGGCAACGACCTCAGCCGCTCGAGCCAGCTCGAAGCCTCGTCCAGGCGGCCCATCTGCACCAGCACCATCGCCCGGTAGGCGGCTGACAGCGGGAGTATGAACGGCACCAGCTCCGCCAGCTCCATGTGCTGGTCCGATACGCCGAGGGCGTCCTCCAGCCGGCCCTGGCGGCACAGGCAGTCCATCCAGGTGAAGGAGGCATTGGCGATCAGCATCGGCTCACCGCGCCGTTCGGCCGTGTCCAAGACCTGACGGAAAAGCCGCTCCGCGTCGGCGAACCGCTCCGTCCAGGTGCAGAGCTGAGCGTGGATGATGACCGGGTCCCAGGCCCAGTGCAGGCCACCCGCGGCCGGGGTGGGCTTGAACCCGGCGCGCTCGGCGGCTTTCTCGGCTACGGCGAGGCCTCGCCCGTCGCCGCACAGATAGGCCATGCCGCCCCAGGCCGCCTCGGCGCAGGCTCCCAGCGGTGCTGGCGGCCTGGCTGCCAGCCGCCGGGCGCGCTCGAGCAGCGGCAGCGGGGGCCTCGGGCCATCGACCAGCCTGAAGAAGGCGTGGTCGAGCAGCGCCTGCAGCGCGAGATCGCGATGGCTTTCCTCGGCCAGGCCCACGGCGTTTTCGAAGCAGGTCTCCGCGAGCTCCACCTGTCCGGCGATGAACGCTGCCCGGGCTAGCTGACCGAGCGCCGTGATCCGTGTCGCCTCCGCCAGCTCCGAGCGCAGTAGGAGCTGTTCGCAAACGCCGATCGCAGCGTGAGCGGCACCGTCCGCAATCAGGGCCCTGCCGAGGTCCAGGAGCAGATTGGGGGTGGCGGCGTCGCCTGCCAGTTCACTGGCGGCTTCCAGGTGGCGGCGGGCGGTGCGCACACCGCCTGCCCCGAGCGCCTCGCGTCCCGCCCTGGCCAGCGTAGCCACCGCCTCGGGATCACCGGCCAGGCGGGCGGCGATGGCGTGCTCGGCGGCCTCGGCCGGATGGACCCCCCCGCGGGCCAGGGCCCGGAAGGCCGCCTCGTGCAGGCGCCTGCGCAGCGGCGGCGCCAGGTCTTCGTAAACAGCCTGCCGGACCAGGGCGTGGGTGAACTCTGTCCATCCCTCGCCGCCGTCGCGTAGCAGGCCAGACTTGAACAGGCCGGGTAGAACACGGTG
This sequence comes from uncultured Actinomycetota bacterium, assembly GCA_963826515.1. Taxonomy (GTDB): domain Bacteria; phylum Actinomycetota; class Actinomycetes; order Streptosporangiales; family Streptosporangiaceae; genus DATFVJ01. The sequence goes on along the minus strand of CAWGXI010000010.1, from coordinate 680,456 downwards.
GATCTCATCCGGCGACAGGGCGCAGATCTCCTCGACGGCCGCTGGCCTGAACCGGGTGCCGAGGACGCTGGCCGTGTGCAGGTAGCGCTGCCCGAGCCCGCCCAGGCCGGCGAAGCGGGCGACCGGGAAGGCCGTCTGCACCTCCGGCAGGTCCTCGCCCCGGCGCAGGCCTGCGCCCAGGTGGCGCAGAAGCAGCGGGTTGCCGCCGCACAGTCCCAGCGCGCGTTCGGCCACGGCATCGTCGACTGGCTTGCCGGCGGTGGCGAGGAGTAACGCCCTGGCGGCCCCTGAGCTGAGCGGGCGGAGCCGCTCGACGGCGGCCAGCCCCTGGGCGGCCAGCTCCTGCGCCGACTCCACAGCTTCGGCAGGCCATGGGCGGGCGGTGGCGATCACTGCCAGCGGGAGAGGGGCGAGGCGCCGGCACAGGAGATGCACGGCGGTGCGCGAGTCGGGGTCGGCCCAGTGCAGGTCGTCGACGGCGAGGAGCAGCGGCTGGGCGGCTGCCTCCCGGAAGCGCCGGAGTATGTCGTAGAACCTGTCCTCGGCTCGCAGGTCCGACGCGCCGGGCGCGCGACCCTGATGTCTGGAATCGGAGAGCGGTTCCAGCGCCTGGCCGATCAGACCGAAGGGCAGGGTTGCCTCCACCCGGTCGCCTCGGCCGACGGCACACCGGAAGCGCCCCCCGGCCAGATTCACCGCGTACTCCAGCATGGTGGTCTTGCCCAGCCCGGCATCACCGACGATGAACAGCACGCTGCCTTGCCCGTCCGCGGCGCGGTCGAGCAGCTGGCGCACGGCGGCCCTCACGCCGGCCCGCTCGGCGATCGCCGCGCTCATGTGATGCTGGCACCGGCCCGGCCGGGCTGGTGGCGGCGACAAGCGAGTGCCAACATGCTCACTACCCTCGCTACCCGGTGACTGTCGTTCCTATTCTCACTGGGACGGTGAGGACCGCGGCTCAGGGGCTGTCTCGGGCCGCCAGCCGCCCAGTTGTTTTCACTGGCGCGGGGGACGACACGAACCGTGCCCCCGTTGCAGTCTCGTTGGCATGGAAACCTTCGATGCCGTTCAAGTCGGCTACGGCCCGGCCCCAGCGCACAGGTCACCGGTTTCCGTGTGAAAGCAGGTCCCCGACGGAATCGTCGCCGGACCTGCTCGTCGCCAGAAACGCGACCGGCGGCGGCCGTTACGGGTGCCACGTCGTTACTGCTGGAACCCCGCACAACGGCTGCTGAGAGCGTGACCTTGAAGCACACGACCGAACCGCTCGCGCGCGGCGCGGGCACCGAGCAAGGAGACGATCATGATCCTAGACCAGCTCCACGAAGACCACGCAGTCAGGCTGGCCGCTCCCGAGCGCTCGCCCGTCGAGACGCTCATGGAACTCGCGCACGCCTATCTGCCGTCTTGCGCGCTGCACGTAGCGGCAAGGCTCGGCGTCGCCGACCTGTTGGCAGACGGGCCGCAACCGGTCGAGGAGATCGCCGTGCGTGCGCACGTCCACGCCCCGTCGCTGGGGCGAGTCCTGCGGACGCTCGCCATGTACGGCGTGTTCGCCGAGGACGCCAACGGTCGCTACGGCCTGACGCCGGCGGCCGAGCTGCTGCGCACCGAGGCGCTTCGAGATGCGGTGGCATTCTCCGCAGACGTCGTCGGCGATGGCTCATGGTGGAGCGCCGTCGGCCGCCTGGGTGACGCTGTCATCACTGGAACGCCCAGCTTTGAGCAACTCACCGGTACGAGCTTCTTCGATTACGTCGCTGAGCGGCCAGAGTGCGCTCGCTGGTTCAGTCGCGGGATGGCCAACTTCGCCGCCACGGAGAATCCCGCTATCGCAGCCGCCTATGACTTCTCGGGCGTCGCTCACATCGTTGATATCGGCGGCGGGCACGGCGGGTTCTTGGCCCAGATCCTCGCGCGCTGGCCCGAGAGCCGGGGGACACTGCTCGACCTACCCGAGGTCGTTGCCGACCCTGCGGACCTCGCGACCGTCGAGGAAGACCGCTGGGATGTGGTCGCCTGCGACTTCTTTGCACCGATTCCATCCGGGGCGGACGCCTATGTGCTCAAACGAGTCCTCCATGACTGGGATGACGATCGCAGTGTGAGCATCCTTCGCCATTGCCGCGCGGCACTCGGCGACCATGCGCGACTGCTGGTCATCGATGCGGTTGTGCCGCCCGGCAACCACCCCCACCCCGCGAAGGTGCTGGACATCCTGATGATGGCCGCTTCCCCGGGGCGTGAGCGAAGCGCATCCGAGTTTGCCGACCTGCTCGGGCGGGCCGGGCTGCAGGTCTCACGCATTCTGCCAACGCCAACCACCCTCTCAATCATCGAGGCGGATCCTCTGTGTTGACGGCCTGATTATCTGAGCGTCCCGGCAACGGCCGCAGGCCTGGCCTGCGCACGGGCAGCACACCTGTCGCCAGCAACGCCGGCCCGTGACCACCCGCACCGCCCCGCCGCCCCCGTTTCGCGGGAACCCCACGCCGCCAAGACCCATTAACTGTCTTGGTGGGAGGACAGCATCACGGTGCGCCCCTCCGCCACCAGTGCCCGGATCATCAGCCGGAACTCGGCGATCCCGGCCGGGTCGAGCCCGTTGGTGGGCTCGTCCAGGATCAGCAGCTGCGGGTCGGCGAGCAGGCAGCGGGCCATGCCCAGCCGCTGGCGCATGCCGGTGGAATACCGGGCCACCCGCACGACGCCGTCCATGCTGAGGGCATCCAGCGCGTAGTCCAGCTCGGCAAGGGAGGCCTCGACATCGGGCAGCGGTAGCGAGGCGAGCGCCGCGAACCGGCGCGGATGATCAGCCACGACAGAGGCGGACTGGTCGTTAGCGAGCCGGGCGGTCGCGGCCGTGTCATAGTTCCCGTCCGGCAGCAGGACCGAGAGGACTGCGGCCGACAGGCCGGTGCTGTCCATGACCCGCAGCGAGTCGGCCGCCGTCCACTCCGGGAGCAGTACTCCCGGGGCCATCTGGGTCACGCCGGAATCGCGCAGCGCGGCGATAAACTCCGGCTGATAGCAGTGGTGATGCACGTCGATCCAACCGCCGTCATCGCGCTTCGGCGGTTCCTCATCACGTGACTTGGGGAAGGCCATTGAGGGATCCTTTGACGAGTCTGGGCGGACTGATAGCTACGCGGGCAGACCACGGCACTGGCCAGGGTGGTCGACCGTTGGGGCACGACCGCCCGGGCCTCTATCTCGGCCCGCACTGGCCACCGGCGTAGGTGGACGCGACGGCCGCCGTGATCCCTGCCGGCCGTCGCGTCCGTGTGTTGCTCACGCGGGAATCGCCCGGGGTGCCGCCGGCTTTATTCGCGTGATGACGTCGTGGACGTCGAGAACCTCGCCGAAGCCGAACGCGATCGTGTTGCAGGTCACCCGCTGGACCTCCTCCGCGCTGGCCGGGCCCAGGCCGGCGTCCGGCATCGCGAAGGTGGCCGTCCCGTCGCGCAGGAACAGCACCCGGAACTCCCGTGTGGCCGCCTCCCGCGCCGTGGTCTCCACGCACATGTTGGTGGCGATCCCGCCGATGATCAGGGTGTCGATGCCCGCGGCGCGCAGGATCGTCTCCAGGTCGGTGCCGTGGAACGCTCCGAACCGCGGCTTGGCCACGATGATGTCACCGGGCACGACGTCGAGCTCGGGATGCAGCTCGGCGGACACGCTGCCGTCGTCGATCACGCCCTTCGCCACGGCGGGTACCACCTCGGCCAGCAGCCCGGCGTTGCTGTGGTCGGGGCGGACAACGTGTCGCGTGTGGATGACATGGATCCCGCGCTGGCGGCAGTACGCGGCGAGCTGGTTGAGCCGGCGCAAGACCGCCGGCCCGTCCGGGGCTGCCACCGGCGATCCGTCGACGAAAACACGCTGGAGATCGACGACCAGCAGCGCCGTCCTCGCCGGATCGATGTTGAACGTGACCATCTTCCTCTCCTCCTGTCGTCGACGTGGTTCTCACGCCGCGCGTCCGGATGCAGCCGTGGCGGCATGGTGCAGCGCGTCGGCCAGCCGGGTGGGTGCGCTGAGCATCACCTCGTGGTCGCCGTCGATCTCGACGACATGGGCGCCGGGCAGCCTGCCGGTCATGCCGGGATGCCAGAACCCCGTCGGCATGGTCTGGTCGTCGCTCATCGCGACGAAGCTGGCCGGCAGCTCGCGATGCACCGGGCGGCGCAGCCGGATCGGTTCGAACACCGGCCGGTACGGGTCGGGCACCAGCCGGCCGAAGCTGGCCCGGGCCAGCTGCTCGTCGGCGGTCTGGATGAAGTTTGCACGCCACAGCTCCCACGGCATCGGGATGGCCCGGTCGGCGCGGGTGGCGGCGAGCTCGGTGATGGCAGTGCGCATCTTCTCCGGCATGACGTCACCGGCCGACTCCCCGTCTTCCAGGACGAACGCGGCGCAGTAGACCAGCCGGTCGATCCGGTCCGGGCGGCGGTCGGCAACCTGGCTCACGGTCACTCCGCCCAGGCTGTGTCCGACCAGCACGACCGGCTCGTCGCCGACGGTGTCCAGCGCGAGGAGCACGGCGGCGACGTTGTCTTCGGGCCCGATCCAGGACCTGTCGTCGGCCACGGCGCCCCGGCCGGGCAGGGCCGGCGCCAGGACGCGGTGTCCGCGCGTCCGCAGGTGCTCGCGCACGCCGTCCCAGCACCAGGCGCCCTGCCAGGAGCCATGCACCAGCACGAAGGTCTTCTGAGTCTTGGGATTTCTCATGCTGTTTCTCATGCCCTCCAGGGTGCCGCCGCGGCCGGGACGCGGTCGTCACGGCGCCCGGTGGTCTTCACGTCCGTGTCGCGTCCGGAGATACTTGGGTCGTCCCGGCAACCGGTGAGTGGAGCCGACGATGCGGACCCGGATGTATGAGCGGGACGCCGCCCTCGCGGCCGTCCGGCGGCTGCTCGATGCCGCGTACACCGGTCACGGCGGCATGGTGTTCGTGGTGGCCGCCGCCGGGCTGGGTAAGACCAGTGTTCTGGACGCCGCCGTGCAGGAGGCATGGACCCGGTTCGACGTCCGCATCGGCCGGGCCGATGCGGTGGAGGCCACCCTTCCGTACGGGCTGGTCGGGCAGGCGCTGGGCGAGGACGCCGAGCCGGCGGACGGCGAGCCGGCCGGCGACCTGCCCGCGGCCAGCCGCTATTACGCGACGCTGCGCCGGGTACGCCGACAGGCCGCGGACCGGCCGCTGCTGCTCGCGTTCGACGACCTGCACTGGTCGGACCCCGACTCGCTGGCCCTGGTGCACCTGCTCTGCCGCCGGGCACCTGAGCTGCCGGTTGCGGTCGTTGCCACCGCGCGGCCGTGGCCGGACGCCGCGCTGCGGATGGCCGAGCAGCTCGCGGCGCACGCTCTGGCGGACATCCAGCGGCTGCCGCCGCTGAGCGACCGGGCGGCCCGGGCGGTGCTGCGGGACCGGTTCGGCGAGCTCGGCCGCGAGGCTGTCGAGCGGGCGGTGTCCGCCTGCGACGGTAACCCGCTGCTGCTGGAGCTGGCCGCACCGAACCCGCACGCCAAGGCGGCGGATGCCGGCGCCGCTCCCGGCGAGCCGACCCGGCGGCTCCTGCTGGCCCGGTTCTCCGCGGCCGACCCGGCCACGCAGGCGTACGTCCGGGCGGCCAGCGTGCTGGGCGTCCAGTTCCGGCCGGCGATCGCTGCGGCGCTGGCGGAGCTGCCCGCCGAGCGGGCGGTCGGCATCGTCGAGAACCTCGTCCGCGCCGATCTGCTCCGCGAGGACGACCAGGGCGGGCTGCGGTTCCGCCACGCGCTGCTGCGGCAGGCAGTGTACGACGACCTTCCCGCACCGACGCGGGCATACCTGCACCAGCGGGCGTTCCGCACCCTGCTGACCGCCGGCGTCGCCGCCGGCGAGGCGGCCGAGCACGCCGTCGCCGCCGACCTGGTCGGCGACCGGCAGGCCATCGCGACGCTGGGCGACGCTGGCCGGGCCGCCCTGCACGCCGGGGCGGTGCGGGCGGCCGGCCGCCACCTGCGGGCAGCCGTCCGGCTGGCCGGCGACGATGCCACGGCCGACCTGCGGATCGACCTGGCCCGGGCGCTGCTGGCCGACGGTGCCAGCCAGGACGCCGCGGCGGTCCTGGACCGGCTGCTGACCACCCCGGAGCTGCCAGAACAGACCCGGCTACAGGCGCAACTGCTGCGCGGGCAGGCGGCCTTCAACACCGGCGCGACACGGCAGGCCGGCGGGCTGTTCGACGCGGTCGCCCGGACCGCCGGCACCGACCATCCGGACGTGGCCGTCCGCGCGCTGCTCGCCCACGCGTTGCAGAGCTGGGCCCGGCTCGGCCCGCGGGCGGCGCTGCCGGTGGCCTCCCGGGCGCGCCAGCTGACCTCCGATTCGGAGCCGTACCTGCGGGCCTGCGCCGACGCCGCCTGGGCGCTGTGCGCCTGGCTGACCGGCGATCCGGCCGCGCTGCCGGTCGCCGAGGCGGTCGCCGATGCCGTCCCCCGCCGGCGTCGCCCGCCGACATCGCGAACTGGGGCTTCGACCCGGCGGCCGTACCCGCCGACATCGCCGTCTGGGCCGAGCGTTTCCCGCTCGCCGAACGGCTGTTCGCCGACGCGCTGCACGCGGCCGAACAACACGGCCAGCCATTCCTGCTGTTCCACGCCGCACTGTCGCATGCGGACATGCTCTGCCGGCTGGGCTGGCTGGCGGAGGCGGCGGCCATGGCCGAGCGGGCCTGCGACGCCGCCGAGTTGCTGCCGGTCGGCCTCCCGCTGGCCCGGGCGGCGAAGGGACTGGCCCTGGCCGAGTGCGGGCGGCTGGCCGAGGCCGCCCGGTACGTCGACCCGGCCGACGACACCGGCTGGTACCTGTCGGCCGGCTACCAGCTCCGGCTGCGCGGGGTGCTCGCGTACCGCCAGGAGGGGACCGACGCGGCCTGCGCCTCCTTCGACCGGCTGGCGCAGCAGGCCGACCGGTGCGGCCTGGTCGACCCGTCGCAGATCCCGTGGGCGGCCGACGCCCTCGACGCGTACCTCGCCGCCAATCGTCTCGACGACGCCGGGCGCCTGGTCGACCGGCTGGTCGGCTGCCGGCTGCCCGGCCGGTGGCCCAGGGCAACCGCGGCCGCCGGGCGCGGCGCGCTGGCCGTCCATAGCGGGGACCTCGACCTCGCGGAGACCTGCCTCGCCGAGGCGGTACGCCTGCTGCGGGACGTCCCGATGCCATTGGCCCAGTGCCGGACCCTCACCGCCTACGGAGCGGTGCTGACCCGGCAAGGCCTGCCGGACCGGGCCCGGCCAGTGCTGGCCGAGGCAGTGCGGCTCGCCGAGCGCTGCGGCGCCGGCTGGTACGCCGAGCGGGCCGCCACGCAGCTGCGGCGCGCCGGCGGCCGGGCCTGCCGGCTCCGCCCGGCGAGCTCAGCCCGCAGGAAAAGGCGGTCGCCCGGCTGGCCCGGGCCGGCCGGAGCAACCGGCAGATCGCCGAGGAGCTGTTCCTGTCGGTCAACACCGTGGAGACCCACCTGGCGCACGCCTACCGCAAACTCGGCATCACCCGCCGCAGAGAGCTGGCCGACCGGAACCTCGGCTGATCCCGGCGGGCCGGGAACCGACCTCGACCAGCCGTGACCATTCTGGTCTAAGTATTCGATCCGCAAGCTCACCGGGGGGCGTAGAACGCGCCGCTGGCTAGACGAAATGCAGCTCGGCGCGGCCTGGCTCATGATCAATGAGACGGTCGCAGGTCAGGGCAGTACCAGCGGGCCTCGATCGGGGTGCCGCACGCGGCGTGCCGGGGGCGCCTGCTCCGGGTCGGCGTGCCCGGCGCCCCAGGACGCCAGCAGGCGCAGCGCCCCGGCAAGCTCCCGGCCCTCGGCGGTCAGCTAGCAAGCGGCCCGCGGCGGCCGCTCGGAGTAGGGCCGGGCGACCAGCAGCGCGTCCCGTTCCAGCCGCCTGAGCCGCTCGGACAGGATGTTCGCCGCGATGCCGGGGATCTGGCCGAGCAGGTCGTTGAACCGCAGCGGCCCGGCCAGCAGCGCCTCCACCACGAGCAGGGTCCACGCTCATAACGACCAGTTCCGGGGCGACTCGAACTGCAGAGCTGGCCAGCGGATCGCCGTCCATATCGAGTCCTCTTTGTTGTTGTTGTCAAGTGGCTGGCCAGGTTTTCCTCGAGGCCGGCTTCGACGGTGAGGGTGCGTCGGCCGTGGTGCCCGGCCGTATGGTGGGGTCAGGTCCGGGAGTGGCTGGTCCGAAGAGCTGGCATGCGGGGTGTGAGCCAGCCGCGCTGGAGTCAGAGCCGTTCCCCGGTTGCCCTCCCGGGCCCTTCGCTCTGACTTGGCGGGCGTCTGCCTGGAGGCGGGCGAAGATGGCGTCGCTGATCCTGCGCTTGAGAGACCTGAGGGCCTCTTTGTGGGTCTTTCCCTCGGTGACCTTCTTGTCGTAGTAGGTGCGGCCCTCGCTGTGCTTGTGCCGGAGCTGGGTGATCGCGGCCATGTGAATCGCGTGGTTGATGCGCCGGTTGCCGCGCAGCGACAGCCGGTGGACCTTCCGGTTCCCCGAAGACACCTCCACCGGGGCGGTGCCGTTATAGGCGGCGAAGTGATCGCGGCTGGGGAACCGGGCAACGTCGCCGGCGTCGCCGGCTATGGTCCCGGCGATCACGGGGCCGACACCGAAGACCTGCGTGAGGGTGGTGCGTGAGGCCCGGACGGCGGTGGCCAGTTTCTTCCTGGTATCGCGCAGCTGGGCATCAAGGTGGCGCAGGTCGGCCAGGAACTCCGCAGCGAGCTCGGCGCGGGCCAGCGCGACGGCACCGGACGGCGAGGCCTGTTCCAGGATCCTGGCAGCCTGAGCTGCGGATAGCTCCTTCGGGTGGCCTCCGGGGACCAGGTCGCAGAGCACGGCGTGCAGCCGGCAGGCGACCTGGTTGCGGGCCCGGGCCAGGTCGCGGTGGCGCTTGGACCACACCTTCAGCACCGCCCGGTAGTCATCCGCGGCGACCGGCCGGCAGGCCCTGGACCGCAGCGCCGCGACCGCTACCGACAGGGCGTCATTGGGGTCGTTCTTGTTCGTGTCCCCGGCCTGCAGCAACCGCACCCGGGACGCCAGCTTGGGCTGCACATCCAGGACCCGCTCACCGATGGCGACGAGTTGCTGGGCAAGCAGGTGACCCAGGCCACCGGCGCCCTCGACTGCCCAGGTCCGCTCCGGCCACCCTGCCGCCCAGGCGGCCAGCTTCTGGGCTTGAGCGGCGCAGGCACGGACCCGCACTTCGCCCAGCAGCTCTTCCGCCGGGCTGATCACCACCGCCGTGTGCGAGCCCTTGTGGGGGTCCACGCCGATCATCACTGCCATCAGCACGCTCCAACTCATCCTCATCGTCACCGGGAACGGAGAACGTGGCGGGCATGCCTAATTACGGATCTGCTATCGCTCGCACCTCTTTCGAGCCACGCCACGGCGAGAACCGACAAGCTGGCACCTCGATATAAAGCCAGGCCGGGCCAGTGCTGGCACGGTCGGCAGGCGGTTCGGGAGCCAGCCCGTCGGGCCTCACGAACGCTACGGCACAACCGCAGCGCCCTCAGACACAATTAGGCGGCTCCGCGCGCGTTCTTCTGACGTTCCCTCGTTACTCAGGGTGATGCAATTGAGCGAAGCAGCCCAGCCACTACCTCAGCCCAGCCCTGGCGGGTATCCAAGAAAAGTAGGTCGCAAATGCTACGCTTAGGCCCACCGGAATAATCAATGGCGTCCACGGCGTAAAAAAACACGATGGGCAACGCAGTTGATGGCATCCAAATTCGGCACACGCACCTGGGTCGAGTCCGTCCACGCCCGCCGCGACTACGGGCTTCGTCGGCCAGTGCCTCCGCTCGTTCGGCGGTCTCCGCCCGGGCCGAAACCCAGCTCTCGGTGTCGCCGTCTTTGATCCCGTGGGCCGTGGCCAGGCATTCGCCCAGCATCGCCGCCCCGTACGACATGCCGGCCAGGACCCGGAGCAACTGGAAATCGATCGCCCGCAGGTCTGGCCCCCGCCCCCGGGCGGCGCGGCCGCGCCTCTGATTGATCCCGCCGCCCGCACGCGGACCGCCCCATGCCCCCGCGGCCAGCAACCGCGGGCAACCCCGAAGGGATGACCGCAGCCAGGCACCTGCCCAACCAAGGCTGCACCCGGGGCGGAACACAACCCCCATACCGAGTTCCCGGCCCTCGCCAGCATCCGCCGGAAGGGGCCCGGCCTCAAGGTCGTTCGTCCGCCGGGCGCTCCACCTTGACCACGGGCCTCTTCCGGCGTGCCTGGAACCCAGCCGGAAACCGGAAGAAAAAGGGGCACACCACACCTCTTGACCGGCCCCGCTTCAGGGATGACCTGCGACATTGCCTCGTAGTTCAGAGAATAGGCAGAAGCAAGCGTTCCGCGGCGCGTTAAGCGAATGCCGGGGCATGCGGGCAAGTGCGAGACCGCTCGGCGTGCGCCGCTGCTGGCCGTCGGCGGCTCCAGCAGCAAGGGTACCGGCTGCTGCCATCGTATGCTCGTGATCCGCAGCTCGTACATAACCCCTTCTGTAGCGACATTATCAGCCTCATCCTGTTAGCAAAACGCTAGCTCGGGCAAGCATCCGTGCAGCAGCGTTCCCGGCCTGCCGCGCGCCAGTGGCCACGATCAGCTGGCGGTCGCCGTTCGCGGTGGCCGAGGATCGCATGCAGGACGCGCTCCGCGGTGGTGTGCGAGCATGTATCAACAGCCCAATGGGGAAGGACTACGCCCTCGCAAGGCTGCGCGGCGAGCCAGACAGCGAAACACGCTAAGAAGAACAAGATGAACCTGACCTGCGACTGCGGCAGCGACCTGTTCAAGGTCACCGACGTCAACGAAGTAGCCTGCGCGAAGTGCAGGAAACCCGCGGGTTACCTCACCAGCCAGCAGCCCGCAATCCCTCCGCCCGGCTCGGGCCACTCGCCCTCCATGTGGCAAATCGAACGCATGCGGAAGACCGATCCCTGGATAGGCGCCTCCGGGAGCCACATCAATCTCGGCGATCAGGTGAAGAGCGCCACGACACCTGGCTGGCCCGGCTGCCTGCCCGACCTCGGCGACGCCGTCTTCACCGTAACCGGATATGGCCGGAGCCGCATCAACGTAACCGCCCCTGACCAGCCCGGCCGGGTATACACCTGCCTGCCGGAGAACGTCAGGAGAGTAGCCGACGACGAAACCCGCTGACCAGCGACGATACATCGTTTAGGCTCCCTGGTAGCTTCCAGCGCGAATCCAGCGGTTAGCCTTTCGTGCCTCGCGCCGCCGACGCCGTCGGGCTGGCTGACCTGGCGTGTCACATCTTCGGGGCAAGGATGTGTCAGCACCGCGTGACCGCTGACCGAGCGGAGGGCGCGCCGCAGGACGCTGGACTGACCGTATACATACCGCTGGCACGGGGGCTGAATCATGAAAGACTATATATGGTGATGCATAAATGTACGCGTAGGCAACGCGCTCATTTCGGCATGTGAGTCAACGGGTCTGGGTGGCGTGGGGTGGCCACGAAACGTGTCCGCGTCCGTCCTGGGCGGGCTGGTGTGGTGGGCGGGTACGGGCGCCGCGGCGCGGAAGGCGTGCGCGAGTGTGCTGCCCGGCCGCCGGCCGTGCCGCGGCGCGTTCTTAAGGGTCTACCGCGCGGGGTGATCGTGTCTAGTCCCGTTTCGCCGCGGATGGCGTGCGCGGCGGGGGACTTACGGGGCATTGTATGCGTGTGCTGCCCGTGTCGCCGGAATTCTCCTGGAGCCTGCGTGCCCGTATGTGAGTCTGCGCGCTGGGGACGATCTTGCGGGCTGGGTACTGCTGCTACGTGCGCGCCGATCAGATTCGGCTTTCCCCGTCTCGTTCCCCGGGCAGCCTCACCGTGTCACTTTCCAGGAAGGTGTGGTTGTTCATGGCCAGGACGAGGAAGAAGCCGGCGTCACCGCCGGTGCCCGGCGATGCCGGCACGGAGGTGAGCGATGAGCCGGTGCAGGTGATCAGCCGGGCGGCGGCGATCGATGTGGCCAAGGGCTCGGGGATGGTATGCCTGCGGCTGCCGCATGAGTCCCGGGCAGCCCGGCGTACCCAGAAGGTGTGGGAGGTGACCGCGGCCTTCGCCGCGGTTGTGACGCTGATGGATCACCTGGTGTGCCAGGGCGTGGAGCGGCTCGTGCTCGAGTCCACCTCCGGCTACTGGCGTATCTGGTATTACCTGGCGGAGGCGGCGGGCCTGGAGGTGTGGCTAGTCAACGCCCGCGACGTCAAGCACCTGCCGGGCCGGTCCAAGACCGGCTGGATTGCGTGTGGCTGTGCGAGCTGAACGAATGGGGCATGCTGCGCCGCTCGTTCGTGCCGCCGGAGCCCGTCCGCGACCTGCGGGCGCTGACCCGGCTGCGGGCGAACCTGACCCATGACCGGGTCCGCCACCAGAACCGGATCGAGAAGATCCTGGAGGACGCGCTGCTGAAGGTCTCCAGCGTGATCTCGGACCTGATGGGCGGCAGCGGCCGCCGGTTCCTGCAGGCCCTGGTGGACGGCGAGCGCAGCCCCGCCGCGCTGGCCGCGCTCGGCGATTACCGGCTGCGCGCCAGCAAGGCCGAGCTGAAGGAGGCCCTGACCGGCCGGTTCCGCGACATCCACGCCTTCGAGACCGGCATGCTGCTGGAGCTCATCGACGAGCTGACCGCCAAGATCACCGGCTGGACGAGCGGATCACGCCCAGCTGGAGATCGTGCCCGGCCTCGGCGGCGTGTGCACCAGCTGCGGGCAGGCCGGACCGGACGGGCCGTGCACCGGATGCGGCGAGCTGGTCCTGGGCGTCATCGCCCGGCTCGATGAGATCACCGGCATCGGCCACGACGCCGCCCAGGTCATCGTCGCCGAGCTGGGTACCGACATGAGCCAGTTCCCCACCCCCGGGCACGCCGCCTCCTGGGCCAAGCTGACTCCCCGCGCGTCCAGTCCGGCGCCACCAGCAAGACCGGCCGCACCGGCAAAGGCGACCCGTACCTGCGCGGCGTGGCCGGCGCCGCGGTCATGTCCGCCGCCAAGACCGGCACCTTCCTCGGTGCCCGCTACCGGCGCCATGCCCGCAGGCGCGGCAAGCAGAAGGCCATCGTCGCCGGATCCCGCACCATCATCGAGACCGCCTACCGCATCATCGCCGACCCGGGCTTCCGCTACATCGAGCTCGGATCCGGATACCACGACCAGCTCGACGCCGGGCGCAAGACCCGCGACAAGATCCGCCAGCTCGAAAAGCTCAACCCCGGCATGACCGTCACCCTGACGCCCCGCCGCCCGGACACCCAGCCCGGCGGACCCCGGCGGGCAGGCACCCGCCGCCTGACCACCGTACGTATCCCCCCAGTTACTCGTTACCAGCGCGGATGGCGAAATCGCTTAACGTATTACCGCAGCTCACCCGCCGCCCCTGGCAGCCTTGCGCCAGAGGGTGGCTGGAGTCTGCCTGAACGAACTGCTCTGTTTCCGGTCAGCGAGGTCGCGACGCGGGGACGTGGAAGCAAGGTCCACCCCGGAGAGCTCGGGCTGCTGCGGCTTGTGTATCCCGCCGCGGCGGCTAGCCGGTTACGATCGGTTCGACGGGTCCGCGATCCGTGCGTATGAGTCTTGCAGCTCTGGGGGCCGCACCCGCGTCTGCACGCCGTGGCGGGCGGGTCTTGATGAACAGATAAGTTGGCCTACAGCAGCGCGCACCGCCCCTGACCTGGCCTGCGTCATCGCAGCTGGCTACAGCGTCAACGCGTGGATAGATGGTAAGGAGAAGGTCTACGGTTCGATTCCGTAAGGGGGCTCTGCAGGTCAGAGCGTATTTCTCGCTGGTGTATCCGCTGACCGTGTAGTCCGGAAAGTGCCCCTCAGGTGCCCCTGGCGCGTCTCGAGGAGATCTGATCATGGTGGCGACATCCGGGCCGGGTGGCGAGGTTATCGGCCGCCTACCGCCGGGGAGGCCAGGTACCTGAACTTGCACTGCGCCATGAGGGACCTCGGCGTGTCGCGGCTGGCGGGCTGACCAGCCAACCACGGCATCTGGCAACGGGCGAATCGAACAATCAAGTGGGTATCATCCAGCCCCGCTCGACCCCGTCCCCGGCGACCCAGTTGCCCAGTGTGCCCTCGTTGATCGCCCAGGTCACGCGCCACCTCGGCGATCGGCTTCCCGGTCTCCTGGACGATCCGGACCGCGCCCTCGCGGAACTCCGGATCGAATGTCCGTCGCTTCTCCGGCATGGCTACTCTTTATAGCCGATGCCTCCTCGATCCGGGGGGAAGCTCACCGCGCAGCCTCGGCGGCTTCGTCCTGTCGATCGTCCTGGCTGGCCTCGCCGCCGGTCGCGGGCGGTCCGCGGGCGACCGTGCTGATGCGCTGCCCGTATAAATCCGGTTTCCTGGCCGTTTTTTGGTACCCGCTGACTCAGGGAATTCCGGGGAATTCCAGTTCCCTGCGAACAGGGCGCGGGTGAGCCTTTTCTCTGGCCTTTGCGCGGCGGCGGCATAGCGAGTCATGGCTGCCCGTTTCGGCGGCCAGCCGGGACAGCGGGATGCCTTCGAGCCGGCGGTCGCCGTGATCAGGTCCCCTTCGACCTCGTACAGCACCCGGTAATGGCCGACGCGCAGCCTGCAGTAGGCGCCGCGGACGAACGCGCCCGCAGGCGCCGGATCGTCAGCCAAGGCTTCCACTGCGCGGTTGACGGCCATCATCCCGGCCTGGTTGGCCATTAAGCGGACGAAGGTCGCCTGCGCGATCTCTGACCCGAATCCGTGAGTAGGGCGGCGACGCGCCGCAGCAGGTTCCTAAGATCGCGGCTTCCTGCTGGGATAGTAGAGCGTGACAGCGCTGGATCTTCCCGGAAAGAGAGTCATCCAGATGGTGATGACATCAGGTACGCGGGGCCGGACCCGCGGCAAGATACAGGTCGGGGCGGCAGACCCTTCGCTGACGGCGGCGGGCGGGATGCTCGCTGTCACCGAACTGTGCGGCAAGCTCGGCCTGACCGAGGCACTCGATGAGGCGATGGGGCCGGTCAAGCAGCGCCGGCGCGGGTTCACCGGCGGTCAGGTGCTGACCGGGATGGCCGCGGCGCAGCTGGCCGGCGAGGACTTCCTGGTCGGGCTGGACCGGCTGCGCGCCGATGAGGCCGGCCAGCAGGTGACGCCGGTGCCGGGCCTGGCGGCCTCGACCGCGACCGGGCTGGCCCGCCGGTTCACGCCGGGGCACTGGCGCGGCGCCGAGGCCGGCCTGGCGCAGGCGACCGCCCGGATGGTGGGCATGCTGCCCGCCGAGCGGGCGGCTGAGCTGGCGGAAGGGCCGGTGACAATCGACATCGACGCCACCGACGTGGAGGTCTACGGGAACAAGAAACGCGGGGTGGCCTACACCTATCAGGGGCAGCGGGCCGGGCGGCCGCACGTGGCGGCCTGGGCCGAGACCGAGATCCCGCTGGCCGCCGACCTGCTGGCCGGCGACCAGGATCCGCGCTCGTCCGTGGTGGCGCTGCTGGGGCGGGCGCTGGCCGCGCTGCCGCAGGCCGTCCGGGACGGGGCGGCGGCGGCCGGGCGGAAGATCGCGCTGCGCGCGGATGCCGGGTACTTCGCCGGGGACCTCGCCCGCGCCGCCGCCAAGGCGGACATGGCGTTCGCGATCGGCGCCAAGCGGATCACCAGCATGTGGAAGGCACTGGCCGGGATCGGCGAGGACGCCTGGCGGGACGCGACCGGCATGGAAAACGCGCAGGTCGCCGTCTCCCCCTACCGGCCCGCCGAATGGCCCGGCGGCACGGTCCTGCTGATCCGCCGGGTCCGCCTGGACCCAGAGCAGGTCTCCGCCGACCCGCGGTCCCGGCGCCGCCGCACCCTGCACCCCGATCAGCGGGCGCTGCCGGTCCCGGAACTGGCGGCTGAACCCGCCATCTACGCCTACAGCTTCATCCTCACCAACGCCGACGTGTCCACCCCGGCCAGGGCCGCAGCGTGCGAGCACTGGTACCGGCACCGCACCGCCGTCGAGAACATCTTCCGCGACAGCAAGCACGGCGCCGCGCTGCGGCACCTGCCCTCCGGCTATGAGCAGGTCAACACCGCGTGGATGTGGGCGTCACTGATCGCCGCCGCGATCGCCGCCTGGCTGCACCAGCTCACCGGCCTGATATCCGGCGGCGAGCTGCTGGAAGGGCACGGCACCCGCGGCGGCAAGGCGATGATCGCGACCCTGCGGCGGACACTGATCGCCACCCCCGCGCGCCTGGTCAGCCACGGCGGGCAGCTGATCATGCGCCTGGCGCCCGGCGAGCACCTGCTGCCCGCCATCCTCACCACGATCCGCGCCCTGCCAGCCCCCGGCTAGCCGCAGCCAGCATCACCCCGCGCTCACCAAGCCGGCACCGGCACCCAGACCCCAGGCCACGGCCCCCAGGCCCCGCACCAGCAGAAAGGCCCAGACCGCGAACCCGGCGCGAGTCCCGGGCCATCGTTATGTCCTCCAGCCCAGCCTGACAACTCCAAGATCATCTACAGGGCTGTGGATAACGTCCGCCGCCCTACTCGTGGATTCGGGTCTGACCAGATGATCCTCACCAGGAGCCGCCGAACACCTCGGCCATGAACTCCTCGTGCGACTTCAGGCCCGGCCGCCCGGCCGCCTTCCACGCCTCGTGCTCGGCGATGGCGGCGTCGATCTCGGCTTCCTCGACCTGCTCGGCGGATGCGCGGTCCCGCAGGGCCTTCAGCGTGTGGTACTCGTGCATCGGAACCACTACAGCGGTTTCGCCGCCGAGGCGGATGACGTCGTGACTGCCGTGCTCTGAAGGCTGCGCGCTCATGCCACGATGCTAACTCGCCGCGCCGTCAACCCGGCCGTCTCGACGGCGCGGGCGCGCCGAAACCACACGATTCGTGATTTCCGGGATCGCATTCGGCCTGGCACCGGGCTCCTGACGCACCGGCCCTACCCTATGAGCCGCTCCTGCGGCGAATACCCGGCGAAGTCGAGGCAGGGCGTTCTGTGGCAGGTCGCTGGTTTGTGGGTGGATGTCTGTAAAGGGCGTCTTCTTCGCCCACTCAGGTCCGATCCCTGGACCTGCCGTTAGTTTCCGCAGGCCAGGGCCGGTGACGTCGGACTCCGTCATCGCCACAAGCACCACGGCCCGGCGCTGGGGTGAAGATGAAGCAGGATCCGAATCTCGGTATTGCCTGCAGCGCTGGGCCGCAGTTGACCCAGATTGCGCAGCCTGGAGTCGGCGAGCCGGTCCACCGCGGGGTGATCAGGTCGGTCAGGATGCGGGCCTGTCCCACACCTTCGGCACCGGTCGCAGCGGGAAACGGCCGTCAGGCGGTGACCTGGGTGTGGTCGTACAGGGTGGCCACGTCCGCGGCGGCCCGCATGCCAGCCTTCCGCGCCGGTCGCACGCATCGCCCGGCCCGAGGTAATGGTGTCGCCGCCGAATAGCTCGCCGACGGCGTCGTCGACGGCCTGCTGGCGTGCCCTGAGTACCGGCAGCAGCCCTGGCCGGATGACGCGGTCGCCGCCTGCTGCTCCGCGTGTGGCTAGGGCGGCTCTGGGTGGCCCCACCCGGGCGGCTTGGCGTGGCCCCGCCGGGGTCGCGGGATGGGGTGCTAGATCGGGGTATCGGCTTGAAGTGGCCCCGCCGCCGGGTTGAGGTGGGAGGCTCTTGGTGCTGCCCGGCACCAAGGAGGCCCCTGTGGCACCGACGAAGGCCGAGCTGTTCGAGCGGATCCGGCGTGATTCGTGGCGTGAGGGCATGTCGGTGCGGGCGCTGGCCCGCAATTACGGGGTGCACCGGCGGCTGGTGCGCGAGGCGCTGACCCGCGCGGAGCCGGCCCAGCGCAAGACGCCGGAACGGCGGTCCCCGCGGCTCGATCCGCTCAAGGCGGTGATCGATGAGTGGCTGCGGGCCGACCTGGACGCGCCTCGCAAGCAGCGGCACTCGGTACGGCGGATCCACGCCCGGCTGCTGGATGAGCGCGACGCGGCGGGCGTGTCCTATACGGCGGTGCGTGATTATGTGTCCCGGCGCAGGCCAGAGATCTGGGTCGAGGAGGGACGCGGCCCGGCGAAGGTGTTCGTGCCGCAGCATCACCCGCCGGGATTAGAGGCCGAAGTCGACTTCGGTGAGCTGTGGGTGCGGCTGGCTGGGGTGATGACCAAGTGCTTCTTGTTTGTCTACCGCATGTCGTACTCCGGCAAGGCTGTGCACATGGTGTTCGCGACCTGTGGTCAGGAGGCGTTCCTGGAAGGGCATGTGCACGCGTTCGCCGCGCTGGGCGGCGTCCCGGCGGGGCAGATCCGCTACGACAACTTGACCGCGGCCGTGAGGAAGGTGCTGCTGCGGGGCCGGGCCCGGGTGGAGAACCCGCGGTGGACGCTGTTCCGATCGCATTTCCGGTTCGAGGCGTTCTACTGCGAGCCGGGCCTGGCCGGCGCGCACGAGAAAGGCGGGGTCGAGGGCGAGGTCGGCTATTTCCGCCGTAACTACCTGGTCCCGGTCCCCGAGGTCGGCTCACTCGCGGAGCTGAACACGCGGATCGATGCAGCCGAGCAGGCTGAGGACGCCCGGCGGATCGGGTCGCGGATCCACACGATCGGCCAGGACTTCGCCACCGAGAAGGGGCTGCTGCGGGCGTTGCCGGAGGAGCCGTTCGAGACCGGGCTGCTGCTGACCCCGCGCGTCGACCGTTACAGCCAGATCACGGTCCGCTGCTGCCGCTACTCAGTCCCGGCCCACCTGATCGGGCGCCAGGTGCGGGCCGTGCTCCGGGCTGGCGAGCTGGTCATCTATGACCGCCGCCAGGAGGTTGCCCGGCATGAGCGGCTGACCGTTAAAGGCGCCGAGGCGCTCGTGCTGGATCACTACCTGGAGGCGCTGGTGCACAAGCCCGGGGCACTGGCCGGGTCTGCCGTGCTGGAGCAGGCCCGTGCGGCGGGGGTGTTCACCGGCGCCCACGAAGCGCTGTGGGCTGGGGCCCGGCGCGCCCTGGGCGAGCCCGCCGCAACCCGCGTGCTGATCGAGGTGCTGCTGCTGCACCGGCACATGGACGATGATGACGTCGTCGCCGGGATCGGCGCGGCGCTGTCGGTCGGTGCGCTTGCTGCCGATGTCATCGCGGTCGAGGCCCGCCAGGCTGCCGACGCCCGCGGCCGCCGGCTCGCCGCCGGGACGGCGCCGGCCATGCCTGCGCAGGCCGCGCAGGTCACCAGCCTGACGTTGCGGCGGCTGACCGGATTGCCCGAGGACCCGCGGCCACTGCCGAGTGTCGACCCATATGACCAGCTGCTGCGCCACCCCCGCACCGGCCAGGAAGGCTGACCATGACTCGTGCACGAGGCATCACCGAGCAGGCCGCCGACGCGGCGATCGACACCGCCTGCCGGGTCCTGCGCCTGCCGACCATCCGCGCCCAGTTCGCCGACGCCGCAGACAAAGCCGAGAAGGACCAGCTGACCTACCGAGGGTTCCTGGCCGAGATGTTCATGGCCGAATGCGAGGACCGCGACCGCCGCCGGGCTGAGCGGGGGCTGCGCGCCGCCGGGTTCCCGCGCTCCAAATGGCTGTCCGACTTCGACTACGACGCCAACCCCAGTGTCAATCCCGCCGTCATCAACACCCTGGCGACCTGCGACTGGGTCACGGCCGGATCCCCGCTGTGCCTGATCGGCGACTCTGGCACCGGCAAGTCCCACCTGCTCATCGGCCTGGGCACCGCCGCCGCGATGGCCGGCTACCGGGTTCGCTACACGCTGGCCGCCAAGCTCGCCAACGAGCTCGTCGAAGCCGCGGACGACCGGCAGCTCACCAAGACCATCGCCCGCTACGGCCGCGTCGACCTGCTGTGCATCGACGAGCTCGGCTACATGGCCCTCGACCGGCGCGGCGCTGAACTGCTGTTCCAGGTTTTGACCGAGCGCGAGGAAAAAGCCAGCGTGGCCATCGCCTCCAACGAGTCCTTTAGCGGCTGGACCAAGACCTTCACCGACCCCCGCCTATGCGCCGCGATCGTCGACCGGCTCACCTTCAACGCAGCGATCATCGAGACCGGCACCCAGTCCTACCGCCTCGCACGCACCAAGGCAGCCAAGGACTCATAACCCCTCCCAGGCGGGGCCACTTCAAGGCGCCACAAAACCCCGTCAAGCCCACCCGGTGGGGCCACACCAAGCCGCCCCGACGGGTCCAGATCAAGCCGCCCTAGCCACCGCGTGCTCGGTGGCCTGCGAAAGCCGTTCCCCGATGCGAGTCGCATACGCGAGAAGTAGTGACTGACGGAAAGCCCTGGTTCGCGACCGTCCGTGGGCATCGCGTTTCGCGCCCGCCCGCAGCATCGCGGCGTTTGCCTGCACCAGCAGCGAAGTGAACAGCAGCTCGACGGCGTCCAGGTCGGCCATGAAGCCGAACACCGTGGACATGCCGAGTTCCTTGTGCCAGATGGTGCGGCAGCGGTTGGCCTTCGCGACCGTCTGCAGCACCGGCCGGAGCAGGCACGCCGCCGCGCAGGCCCACCCGGCTTGCCGGGTCACGAAGGTGGGGTCCCCGTGCGGACGTAGTAGTCGGCGTCGCCGAGCCAGGCCCGTGCCCGGCCACGCTGGCGCTCCGCGGAGAACGCATGCCACCGCTCGAGTTCTCCGGGTCACCGTGCCGGGACGTCCCTGAACCGCCGAACGCTCCTCGCCCGGAGATCGCGATCTCCAGTCGGTCAGCGCGGCCGGGATGCCGCCGGGGAGAGGGCGTCCCTGCGGGCTTGGGCAGGTCAGCCCGTTTTGCGGACGGTGCCCAGGCTGTCCGCGCGATCCGCCGTCCGGGTGCCAGCGTCCACGGACATATGTTGGACAACGTCGGCGCGGCGAATGTCATTCTGCAGCATTTGCGCAGGTCAGAGGCTATGTGATGGGACGGGGAGTAGCGGTCTGTAAAACCGTCGACGTATGTCTACCCTGGTTCGAATGTCTACCCTGGTTCGAATCCAGGACCTGCCACCACGAAATACCAGGTCAGGGCCTCGCCCGAAGGACTTCCGCGCCTGTTCAGGGAGCGGTCCGCAAGACCGTCGGCGTTCGCTGCATTGCGCGGTTCCTGCAGGTCACCCCGCCGGGCTATCCCCAATGTCGGGGCGAGGTGCCTGCGCCGCGGCGAATACGCGGAGAAGTTTTCAGGCCCGGAGGACGACGGCTGGGGTGGGGAGTTGCGCGAGCAGGACTCACCCGCGGAGAAGGTGACCGAGACCGTGGCGGCCCGGCGACGCCGACTATTAGCTCACGGGGGGGAGGGGGGGCGGCACTAGCTAGCGAGCGCTTGGTGTACTGGTCGGCCGCTGGCTTCTCCTGGCCCCGCTGCCGCCCGCTCTCGTGGCGATCTGCCCCACGTTGCGGCGGCCATCGGGATGTGCTCGATGCCAGCCATCAACTCAGGGGCAAACGCCCTCACGGAGGGTGAGGATTCTGCAGGCGTTAGAGTGGTGCGCCCGGTGCATATCGATGCTCCTATGTCTGTCAATGGCTTGGATGATGTTTAGTGCTTCAACCTCTGGGGTTTCAAGGAATGGTGTTCTGGCTGGGGCTGCTGGGTGCGGACAAGACAGGGAGGGGCCACTCCGAGTGGAGGGCAGGCTCTTATTAGGTCACGCGGGCAGCGGGTCAGGTATGGCCGGGGGCGGCCGACAAATCGATAGAAGGCCAGCACCTGGGTACGGCAGCCGAATAGAGGGTCAGGCCGCCCCCGGAGTGCGGTGGGATCAATCAGCGGGGCCGCGGAGGTGGGGGTAGACCTCGCGGGCGACGTACCGCTTGAGGCAGCGCATGATCTCTTTCTTGGACAGGCCCTCGGCGGTGCGCCGTTCGACGTAGGCGCGGGTCGGCGGGTGTGAACTCATCCGGGTGAGGACGATCCGCCAT
This sequence comes from uncultured Actinomycetota bacterium, assembly GCA_963826515.1. GTDB lineage: Bacteria > Actinomycetota > Actinomycetes > Streptosporangiales > Streptosporangiaceae > DATFVJ01. The sequence continues at coordinate 658,527 of CAWGXI010000010.1, read as the reverse complement.
AGGGCGTGGTTGGCCTGCCGGTCCCCGGCGGGGTTGAGGCGGTGCCGGACAGTCTTGCCGGAGGAGGCTGGGATCGGGGCGGTCGCGCACAGGTGTGCCCAGGCGGCCTCGGAGCGCAGCCGTTCCGGGTGGTCTCCGGCGGCGACCAGGAGCAGCGCTGCGGTGTCGGAGCCGACGCCGTGCAGGGCGAGCAGTCCGGGGGCGTGCCCGGTCAGCAGGGGCACGATGAGGTCGTCCAGGCGCGCGAGCTGGCTGTCCAGGAACTCCGCGCGCCGTCCCAGCTCGCGCAGCGCGATCCGGGTGTGGTAGCCGATGACCGCGCCGGGCCGGGGCCGCAGCGCCGCCAGATCGGTGACCAGGTCAGCGGTGATGTGCGCGGCGAACCGGGCGTGCAGGTCGTCGGGGCCGGTCACGATCAGGGCGCGGGCCTGGTTGATCGCCTGGGTCCGCTCGGAGCGGGCGCTGCGTTTGGCGACCATCAGCGCCCGGATCGCCTCGACCGCGCCGTCCCGTCCTTTCGGCGCGCCGCGGGCCCGGCCGGACTGCGCGGCCCGCGCCGCGCTGACCGCGTCCAGCGGGTCGGATTTCCCCTGGCGGCGGCGGTCCTGCCGGTCGGAGCGGTCGACCTCGACGACCCGGACACCGGCCGCGGTGATGTGGCGGGCCAGGCCGGCGCCGTAGCTGCCGGTGCCCTCGATCCCGACCAGGCACACGGTCCCGAATCCGCCCAGCCAGCCCAGCAGCCCGGCGTAGCCGACCGCGGTGACGGGGAACTCCCGGACGCCGAGCAGCCCGCCGATGGGATCGAGCGCGGCGGCGACATGGGTATCGGCATGAGTGTCCACGCCGCCGGTAACAGCGCGTATCTCTACAATAGTCACTGCCATCTCTTTTCTCTGGTTGAAGAGGTGGCACGCACCCGCTGGCCCGTCGGACCCTGTGAACCCCGGCCTCTTCCCAGGCCAGGCAGATCAGACCGGCACGCCGGTGGGTGCCTGAAAATCTGGAATCCCGGCCGACAAATCGATCGCAAGACAACCCCAAGACGGCGTCAGCCGAATAGGAGGTCAGACCGGGACCCAGGCCCCGACCCTACGCCCGCACCACCTCAAAACCGGGGAGGCAGGGCCGGAAGCGGAGAAACAGGACCAGAAGCACTATCCACATCCTCCCTGCCGACTCTGCGCGGGTCTGCACATGCCCTATTCGGCAAGGCTGGCACCAGCAGATCGCCTGGTTATGCACGCCGGAGAGGTTCCCGCCTTCCGGCGGGGGTCGAGGTCGAGTTGCCCGATCCGCTGCTGGACGGGCCGTTCCGTCCCAGCGTGGATTGAGGTGGGTGCCGAGGCGGAGATGGCCGGTCACTGAGCGCCCGGCATATGAGGGTGTTTCCTGGGCGGCAAAACCGATCCGGGCGAGCACCCTCGGTGGCTCTATGCCGGGGGGCCTGCGGGAACCACACCGAGCTGCTGCATCATTGACATCGTGTCGACGACTCCCCAGTGCTCGCGCACCAGGCCGGTGTCGTCGAACTTCATGATGTCGATGAGCTGCACGTCCACGTGCTTGCCGGTCGGCGGTATCCCCATCAGCTCACCTTGGTGAGTACCGGTGGCCCGTACCCGTGCCACGGTCTTGTCGCCACTGGCGAGCACATCTTCGGCGTCCATGTGCAGATCAGGGAATGCTGCCCGGTACGCCCGGAAGAACTCCAGCACGCCCTCCTTCGTGGGCGGGAAACCGGGCGTCTCCTCGTGCTCGACGAAATCGTCAGCCAGCAAGGCGCCGAACCCTTCGATGTCTCCCACGTTGATTCGATCGTAGGCACTTCGCATCGTCGCGGAGTAGTCCATCGTCGTCCTTTCATTCTGACGGGTGAAGCGCCCAGCCTGCCGGCGCATGCGCCGGTCTTGCTCACGCTTTGTTCAGGGGCGCCGGCCTCCCGGGCTGGGGCTGAATCGCATGATCGGCGAGTTGTCTGTGCAGCCAAGCATGCAGCCCGGCGCCGCTGCAACCCCGGACGGGAGCGGCGCCCGCGAGCCTCCCTCCTGTGTCGCCTAGACCCGATCCCGCGCCCGTGGTGTCCGGCAGGGCGAGAGTCTCCCCCTGCACCGTCGGCCCGCCGCACGGGCCACAATAGCCATCGGCCAGGCACTGTCTTACGGTGGCCGGCGCCAGACCGGTAGCATCCTGGTGCAACCGTCACACCCGCAGATGGGCGTGACCAGCGAACGGGGGGAATAGTGCCAACGATTCTTGCTTTCCACGAGGTCGATGACGTGGAGCACTGGCTGCGCTCACCGAAGCGGGAAGAGGTCTTCGGCCCGCTGGGCATCACGGGCCGGCTCTTCACCGACCCTGCGAAGCCCAACCGGGTGGGGCTGATCGTGGAAATCCCGGACATGGAGGCCTTCCAGCAGTTCATGCAGTCGGACGAAGGGGCCGAGGCCATGCGATTCGATGGGGTCCGGCCCGACACGCTCGTGTTCCTTGAGGAGGCATCGGGGCACCTTTAGGACACGCTCCAAAGGATGCCACGGCCGAGGCCGGGGAGCGTGTAGGGCTGGTGGCCTAGGGCGCAGCTAGCTCGTCTGGCAGATGCTGGCTTCTAGGGCTGGCCAGGGCGGTGCCGCTCCGGGGAGATCATCCATGGTGGTTTGCCCTGGCCGTCGCGGAGGACGGCCAGGGACGGTCGAGGGGGGATGGGATATGTGGGCGCAGCTCATCAAGCTGCGGTTGAAGCCAGGCAAGGACACAGCCGGGCTGGACGAGCAGCTGCGGGCGATCGAGCAGCCCGATTCGGGCTTGCTGCGCACGCTAGTCATGCGGGACCAGAAGGACCCGGGCCAGGTCTATGTCCTGGTCGTCTTCGAGAGCGAGGAGAAGGCACGGGCGCGCGAGCGGGACCCCTGCCGCCAGGAAGGGCTGCAAGCCGTGCAGGCAACCATGGCAGACATCCTCGCCGGTCCTCCGGAGTTCGCCGATCTGACCGTCGCCGCCGAGTGGACGCGTTAGCCGGGCCCGGGCGCGCAGGACCGGTACGTAGCGGGCAGCGTCAAGGGCCGGAACCCGGATGCCGCCCGCTCACGATGCCGGCGGCGCACCGGACCAGCGGGCGCGTTCAGTGGCGAGCCGCATGCCCCGTCCGCCAGGCCGAAACAGATCCAGGCGCTGCTCGGCCCCGCCAGTACCAGCACCTGCAGCATAAACGCGCTCGCATCGTTCAACTCGAACTACCGTTCACTGTCACAGCACCGCAGGCGAGTTCCCCGCGGCGGTGGGCGCCCCAGCGGCGGATCTCTGCCCACTTGGCCAGCTCACCGAAAGTGATGAAGGTGATGAGCGGTTCGCGGCCGATCAGGCGCGTGGCCAGCGGCCCGGTGAGCTTGCGCCGGTGGAGTAACGAGGCGACGTCGGTGTCGAGGATGACTGGCTGCACAGCAAGGGTCAGGCGAGGTCGCGGTGGCGCTCGGCGTAGGTGAAGGCGAGGAATTCCTCGAGTTCCTCGTCAGACTCGAAAATGTCAGCGGCGAGGTCGTCGAGAGACTGGATAGGCCTGGTGTTCTTAGCCGCCAGCAGTTCAGCGGCCGACAGGCGCGGCCGGGCTGGCGCACCTGCCGAGCGGTCTGCGCCGGATGTGCTCACCGGACCTCCGCAGGATGGAGTTCGTGGCCAGTCTCCAGCATAAGCGCCACGGCATCGTCGCATTCGGTGCGGCCCGATCTGCCGCTGGTCAATGCGCGCCGGGTGGCCCTCGTGGGAACTTGCGGTCCCGAAGCAGAGAGAAGGCGGGGGGTTCGAATTCGCCTGGCGATTGAGGACCACCTGTTCAGCGGTGCGTTCCAGCCTAAGCTCGGACAGGCCATCCGCCACGGCCCGCCCGGCCATCTGGCGGACCAGTTGCTCATCGACCGCATCCACCAGGTCACCATCCGCGACTGGCAGGGCTGCCCTGGCTGCCATCCCATCAGCGGTCTCCGCCGACCCGGGTGCTCTTCGCCGACTCGATCCTTGCTGTCTCTGGTGCTACCTCCCCTGGGCGGTCCACCCGTCCGTCCTGTCCGGAAGTTACACCGTTGTATTTACCGTCCCAACGAACTGCGCGCTCGTCGCGAGGTCTGCAGGGCTACCTGGAGTTATTACGCGGCCCGGTGCCGCGTCGGTGTCATAGCTCCCACAGGGTCGAGATGGGAGCGGCGAGGAGGCGGTCTCCGAAGGGGAGGACCTGCTGGCCGGCGTAGAGGGCGACGCCAGCGACGAACTTGGCGCCCAAGGTGTCGCGCATCTGGGTAAGCCAGCGGAACCACTCGGGTCTGGGGGTGTGGCTGGATTTGACCTCCAGGCCGGCGACGCGTCCGTCGGCGGCTTCGAGGATGAGGTCGACTTTGGCGCCGGCCCGGTCTTGCCAGTGATACATGGTGATGTCGGCGGCTGCCCAGGTGAGCTGACGGCGCAGTTCGGCGAACACGAACGTCTCGACGAGCTGACCGGTCGCGGGGTCGGTCGGGTCTTGGAGGGCGGCTGGGGTCTTCCCGAGCAGCCACGCGGCCAGCCCGGGGTCGGTGAGGAACACTTTCCTGCGTCTTTTGACCCGGCGGGTCAGGTTGCGTGACCAGGCGGGCAGCGTTGTGACCAGATAGATCGTCTCCAGCCAGGCGCGATGGTCGTAAACCGCCTGGCGCTCGAGGGGCGAGTCGTCGATCACGCTCTGCATGACGAGCTCGCAGCCGGTACGCGCGGCGAGCAGCCTGAGTAGCTGGCCCATTTCCGCGACCTTCCGGATGCCGGATAGCTCCACTACGTCACGCTCGATGGTGGCCCGGACATAGTCCCGGAACCAGCCTGGCCGCTGGCGGGCGGGAAGCCGGTGAACTTCCGGGTACCCGCCGGCGCAGACTCGTTCGAGCAAGTCGCGCCGGTCCAGGCCGCTCGGCCGATGCGCCCCGAGTTCCGCCGGGCCGGCAAACAAGCTATCGATGAAGCGGTCGGCTGCACCGGCGGCCTCGCCCTGAGTGAACGGCCACACCTCGACGAAGCCCGCCCGCCCGGCCAGCGATTCGGAGATGGTCGGGACCGTCAGGAAGTTCGACGAGCCTGTCAGCACGAACTGGCCCGGGCTGGGGTCAAGGTCGACTGCCTGTTTGATGGCGCGGACCAACGGCTCGCCGCCTCGCTGGACCTCATCGATGACCAGCGGCCGACCGCCGAGGGCCGTAAAGCCGACCGGATCGGCCACCGCGGCGTCCAGGGCGCCCTGGTCATCGAGGCTGCGGAGCGTGCCGGTGCCGCTGAGCTGGGTCCGCACTAGGGTCGTCTTGCCCGACTGGCGGGGGCCCGTCACCACGGTCACCCTCCGGGCGCCGACGGTTTCGCGGTAGCGGCTCTCGACCGCTCGCTTCAGCAGCATCCAGCTATCATACAGAACGCCGCTATCGGGTCATACGATCCGCCGCCCGCCTACCAGACGGTTCGCCGCCGCCCGAGGGAGTTCGGCCGGGCCGTGTCACGGCAGGTTGTAGGCGAACACGCCGGTGGGCCTGGCGCCAAAACAAGCTGATCTGTTCCGGTCCGCGGCCGCGTATTGCGAGGGGCGGGTGGCGCCGGGCTCGATCTACGGGATCTTGCACCGGGAGTGTTTCGCGCTGTTCCCGGATTGAGATGTTCGCGGACCTGTTTGATGATGCGGGCCGGCGGTCGGTGCCGCCGATGATCGTGGCCGTGGTGATGATGCTGCAGCGGTTCGAGGGGTGCAGCGACCGGGAGGCGGCCGACCGGTTCACCTTTGATGCCCGGTGGAAGTACCCGGCCGGCGGGCTGGACTTCGGCTATCCGGGGTTCGTGCATACCGTGCTGGTGGACATGCGGGCCCGGCTGGCCCGCTCGGCGCACCCGGACCGGATCTTCGAGGTGACGCTGGAGGCCGGCAAGAAGGCCGGGCTGGTGGGCCGGCGGCGGGTGCTGGACTCGACTCCGCTGTATGACGCGGTGGCCACGATGGACACCGTGACGCTGGTCCGCTCAGCGATCCGCGGGCTGCTCGCGGTCGCTGGCGAGCGGGACGCGGGGCTGCGCGCCCTGCTGGCCCGTGACGACGACTACCTGGCCGCGGGCAAGCCGGCGTGTGACTACGATGACGCGGCTGCCCGGGAGGCGCTGGTGGATGCGCTGGCCAAAGACGCCCGCGCGCTGCTGGCCGTCCTCGACGGCCAGGAGCTGGGGCCGGTGCTCGCGCAGGCGGCGGCGCTGCTGGCCGCGGTGACCGGCCAGGACCTCGACGAAGGCGACGATGGGGTGTTCCGGACCGCGCGGCGGGTCGCCCCGGAACCGTCTCGACCGTTGACCCGCAGGCCCGGCACGGGCACAAGACCTCCGCGCGCGGGTTCGACGGGTACAAGGGCCAAGGGCCATGTCGGCATCGACCCGGACTCCGAGCTGATCACCGCGACCGCGGTCACCCCGGCCAACACCGGGGACGCCGCGGCGGCGGCCGGGCTGCTGGCCGCTGACCTGCAGGCCGGGCCGGCGGATGAGCCGGCCGCCGCCGATGCGGAACCTGCCGCCGCCGGGCCGGCCGGCGCCGGTGAGCCGCCGACCGGGCCGGAAGGCACGCCGGAGGAGACGCTGGGTGTCTACGGGGACGCGGCCTACGGCGCTGGTGAGCTGCTGGACACCCTGGAGCAGGCCGGGGCGGACATCTACTGCAAGGTGCAGCCGCCGGCCGCCCCGGCAGGCCGGTTCACCAAGGACGCCTTCCACGTTGACCTGGCCGCTGGCGGGGTGAGCTGCCCGGCCGGGCGGACCGCGCCGCTGCGCCCGGCCGGCGAGGGGCGGGCCGCTTCGTTCGGCGCCGCCTGCGCCCGCTGCCCCTGCGGTACGTGCCTTTCGTGCCCGTGCCAGCCGATGTGATCTGGGAGTGCAAGCCGCACACGGTTGCGAAACACCGCCTGCTTGAGCGTTACCTGGAAGCCTGGTATCCGATGATCCGTCGATCGCGCCAAGCAGCAGGCCGTTCCACGTCATGCCCGGCGTCCCGTCTGGTGGGCCCGCGCTGCGTTCGCTCCGGTGGCGGGTCGATCGTGATGGCCTGTGTCGCCTGACCATCGAGTCCCGCTAAGGTCATCGCCCGGCAGCCGACGGCGGCGCTGGGCTCTTGTTGGAATTCCACGCCGTAGACTTGGGTGCTGTGCATCCCGGCGTTGACGGACTCGGTGACAGCCGCGAGTCACTGGCCGACACCAGCTGGATGCCCAGTTGATCGCTGCACATGCCGTGGACGCTGCGCTGTGCACAAGTGCGGCGAGATGGCGCCACGTCGGCATGCCGAGATCTTGGAGCGCGGCGCTGGCCTGCGTGCTGTGATCTCAGACGTAGGGGAGGTAGCTCGGATGCCCCCGCTGGACGGCGTCACCGTGGTCGCGCTGGAGCAGGCGGTGGCAGCCCCGTTCGCCACGCGCCAGCTCGCCGACCTCGGCGCCAGGGTGATCAAGATAGAGCGGCCAGGCGGCGGTGACTTCGCCCGCGGGTACGACCGCACGGTCCGTGGCCAGTCGAGCTACTTTGTGTGGCTGAACCGGGGCAAGGAGAGCATCGAGCTCGACCTCAAGACGGCGGACGGCCGGGCGGTCCTTGGCGCCCTGCTCGCCCGCGCCGACGTGCTCGTGCAGAACCTGGCGCCGGGAGCGGCTGAGCGGCTCGGGCTGGGCGCGGGGGAGCTGCGGAAGCGCCACCCCCGGCTGATTACCTGCTCGATATCCGGCTATGGCCCTGATGGCCCGTATCGGCATAAGAAGGCGTACGATCTGCTGGTGCAATGCGAGGCCGGGCTGCTCTCGGTCACCGGAACACCCGGGGAGCCCGCGAAGGCGGGGATCTCCGTCGCCGATATCGCCACCGGGATGTACGCCTACAGCGGCGTGCTGACAGCGCTCTACGAGCGCGAGCGGACCGGCGGGGGGACCAGCTTGGACGTCGCGATGCTGGATGCGCTCGGCGAGTGGATGAGCCAGCCGTTTTACTACAGCGTCTACGGCGGCCAGCCCACCCGCCGGACCGGCGCCCGGCACGCCTCAATCGCGCCATACGGGCCGTACACCGCCGCCGATGGCAGCCAGGTGTTCATCGGCCTGCAGAACGACCGCGAGTGGGCGGTGCTGTGCGAACGGATCCTCAGCCGGCCGGACCTCATAGCCGACGACCGGTTCGCAACCAACCCCGACCGCGTCGCCCACGACGGCGAGCTGACGCCGATCATCGAGGCGGCGCTGCATGCCATCCCCGCCGCCGAGCTCATCGCGCTGCTCGACGAAGCCGGCATCGCCAGCGCCCGCCTGCGCACACCCGAGGAGTTCGCTACCCATCCCCAGCTCGAGGCACGAGACCGGTGGCGCGAGGTGGACTCCCCTGGAGGCCGGATCCGGGCGCTGCTGCCCCCGGTCACCGTGGCTGGCCGCGAGGCAGCGATGGGCGCTATCCCGGCGCTCGGCCAGCACACCGCCGCCATCCGTGCGGAACTCCGGTCAGCACCCCGCGAACCGGGCACCGCGGCTTCCAACCACTCCGCCACGCCGGCCGAGCCGGGCCGGTGACGGCAGGACGGCAGCGGTCGCCAGCAGCGGCCCGCTCAGGTACCGGACTTGGAAGGCCGAAATGAACCAGGGCCGAGCATGGGCCGATCACCGAGCTGGCGACCGGCGAGCGGCTGCGCGGCGGCGGCCTCACCGCCGAGCTCGGCCCCTGGGCGGTCTCGGTCGGCCGCTGCAGCTCGGAGTCGCCGCGCCTGGCGACATGGCGGTTCGAAGCGCCAGTCCTTCCGCGGCAGCGAGGCGCTTCGCTGTCGCCGTGGGTCATCGCCCAGGGCCGTTAGGCTGTTGCCGTGGATGGTGCGACCGGCCATGATGGCGCGCTGAACCGCCTGATGTTCAATCGCGCGTGCGCGTCCGGGTGGAGATGGCCCGAATCGGCGCCGGGAAGCCCCTCCTGTTGATGGTGAGCCGGCTGTGATCAACATGGAGTGCCCGGGTGCGACGGTGACCGTCGGCGGTTCGACGCTGGATGCGGAGGATCTCTTCGGCGCGGCCACCGCGGTCGCTGCCCGGGTGCATGGTTGCCCGGTGGTGGCGGTCAATGCCACGACCAGCCTGCGCACTGTGGTGGCGATCTTCGGCTGTTTGCTCGCGGGGGTGCCGGCCGTGCCGGTGCCGCCGGACGCGGGTCCGCGCGAGCGCGATCACGTGATGCGTGATTCCGGGGCCGCGATCTGGCTCGGCGGCGCGGTCGATGGGGTCGATATTGAGACTGTGCCGGTCGACCTGTCGGCGCGTTCGCAGGCCACACTGCCCGGCCCGCCCGCCGACAGCACGGCATTGATCATGTACACGTCAGGGACGACGGGGGCTCCCAAGGGCGTGCTGCTGTCCCGCCGCGCGGTGCAAGCGTGCCTCGACGGCGTCGCGGACGCGTGGGCCTGGCGGCCTGAGGACGTTGTGGTGCATGGCTTGCCGTTGTTCCATGTGCACGGGCTGGTCCTGGGGGTGCTTGGCCCGCTCTACGTGGGGAGCACGCTGATCCATACCGAACGGCCGCATCCGGAGCGGTACGCGGCGGCAGCCGATCGCTGCGGCGGGAGCATGTTCTTCGGTGTGCCGACGGTGTGGTCGCGCGTTGCCGCCTTGCCAGCAAGCGCGCGAACGCTTTCTCGCGCCCGGCTGCTCGTCTCCGGCAGCGCCCCGCTGCCGGCCAGCGTGGCCCGTGACATCGCCGCCCTGACCGGCCAGGTTCCTGTCGAGCGCTACGGGATGACGGAAACGCTGATCACGCTCTCCGCTCGGGCCGACCAGGCGCGCCGGCCGGGTTGGGTCGGCACGCCGATCGCCGGGGTGCGCAGTCGGCTGGTCGACGATCACGGCGTGCCTATGCGGGCCGGCGAGGACACCTGGGGCGACCTGCAAGTCCGCGGCGATACATTGTTCGACGGCTACCTGAACCGCCCGGAAGCAAGCGCCGAATGCTGGACCGGCGACGGCTGGTTCGTAACGGGCGACGTCGCCGGCCAGGGGGCCGACGGCTGGTATCGGATCCTCGGCCGCAAGTCCACCGACTTCATCAAGACCGGTGGCTACCGGGTCGGTGCCGGCGAGATCGAAGCAAGCCTGCTCGACCATCCCGCCGTCGCTGAGACCGCCGTCATGGGCGTACCCGACCCGGATCTGGGCCAGCGAATCGTCGCCTACGTCGTCGGCGCGGGCGCGACAGCCGACGATCTCATCGACCACGTTGCCCGCACGCTGTCGGCGCACAAACGGCCACGCGAGATCCGCTTCGTCGCCAGCCTTCCCCGCAACGACATGGGCAAGGTGCAAAAGACCCTGCTCATGGATGAATCCGCGACCGCCGTCTGACGGCTCGCACGGGCATCGGGCCAACAGCGGCCGGCCACGGCGAGCGCGTCGGCCCCTGCCTGGCCGACGCGACCTCGCAGCCGGCCGGTATCACTTTCGGTAACCGCTGCGCCCGTAGTGAGTCCGCCTATCGGACGGCCTCGACGTGATCTTCGCTGGTACGGGCCATCGCCTCGAGTAGCCACCGACAAGGTCGCATCGCGCGTCGGCCGCGCCCCCGCTTCGCGCAAGGAGCCGGCCTGCCAGCAGGCAAGTGCACGGAGCGTCATGGCGCAACCGTCGACGCTGGCAGCAGGGTCTCGGGTCCAGAAAGGTCGATTACGGATGCAGCTGGCTGCGACCTCGGTGGCCGCGGGGTCCCCTTTGTCAAGGGCACTTTGCGGGCCGACCGTTTTTGAGGTTCGCCTCGAGGAGCCTGAGGGCATCGGGCATGTTGGCCCTGCCAAAGCCGATGCGGAGATGGTCCGGCTGGTCGTAGACCGAGCCCGGCAGGAGCAGGACGCCGGCTTCGGCGAGCTGTGCACAGTATCGGGTGAGGTCATGGATCCCCGTCACGCGGGGAAAGCCGATCGGGCTCGCCGTCGGGCGTATCCACGCGAAGGCTTCGGCGTGCCGCTCGAAGAAGCCGTCAAGGAGCGGCAGGTTGCGCCGCACGATCGCAAGATTGCGGTCGAGGAGGACGTGGCGGTTGCGCAGCGCCAGCGCGGTCAGGAACTCGCTCGGCGCGCTCGCGCAGATGGTCGTATAGTCCTTCAGCGTGCTGATGGCGTCGCGCAGGACGCTGTCGCGGGTGGCGATCCAGCCGATCCGCAGCCCGGGCAGACCGTAACTCTTGGAGATGCTCCCGAGCGAAACGGCACGATCGTACAGGTCGCACGCCGCCGGCAGCCGGTCGGCCGGATCGTGCTCGAGTTCCCGGTAGACCTCGTCGCTGAACACAACGAGCCCGTGCGCGCGGGCGAGCTCGATGACTTGCTCAAACGTCGGCCGCGCCATCAGCGTGCCGGTGGGGTTGTGCGGCTGGTTGAGGTAAAGCAGACGCGTCGCCGGGCGGATCATGCCCGCAAGCGCATCAAGATCATGGGCCCAGCCGTCTTCGTACCGGCGCCGCCACGGGCTCACCTCAGCGCCGGTGCTGCGTGCGACCTCAAGCGCTGACTCATAGCACGGCGTCTCGACGATCACGTGATCGCCGGCCTGAAGCAAGGCGTGATAGAGCAGGAAGATACCCTCCTCCGCGCACGAGGTGACGACCACCTCGGCAGCGCCGGTCCGCTCGTACAGCGAAGCGATCGCCTGGCGAAGCGCCGGCCCGCCTGGCGACTCGGTGTATCCGCACCAGCACTCCAGCAGCTGCCCATGTGCGTCTGGCTCGAGTTCGAGCAGCTCCGCGATCGTGCGGGACTCGCAGTCGCTGCTCGAGAGCATGAACCGCGTGCTGTGCTCGTACTGCGCGTAGAAGCGCTCGATCCGGAACGGACGCAATTCCACGACGTCAAGTATCGCGTCCGTCCCGGTGTCGCCCTACCGGTAGATGTCGCGGCGGAGGTCGATGACCAGGACGACGAGCTGCTGATCGTGGACCTCGTACAGGAATCCGGTAGTCAGCGACCCTATGCGCAGGACTCCTGTAGGGGCAGGCAAGCGATCGAGAGGTCGGCTCAGTACTGGAATCGCGCAATGTGCACCAGGGGCCTTGGCGAGCCGCTGGTCTGCCGTCCACGGCTCGCAGCCAAGTACCTCGGCGAGCGCGACATAGGTCGCGTCGTAGGGCGTCACGTTACCTTGTGGTTGCCGCCGCGCCCGTCAAACACCGCGGATCTGGGCCAGATCCGCGGCGCATCTACGCGGGTTAAGCCCAGGTCGTCGCCGGCCATGCCATAACATCTTCCGGGTCGGCAGCGCTCGTCGTGCAAACGCGCCGCCCAGCTTGCTGCGCCGCAGGTCGGTAGCTTCACTGGGCCGCAGAGCCGCCTAGCACGCCGGTGATCACCTGGGATGGGTGATGTGCAGCCGCCGTCGAAGTGCGACGGTGTGCGTTTGGTTCTCCACCCGGATTGGGCTGGCCGCATGGATCTAGGTCGACAGGCCGGAGTGAACGACCCCCCCGAACGTGTGACCAAGGCGGCTGGGGTCGTTTTGCTGACGCTTGCCTCGGCGCAGTTCCTCATGACCCTCGACAGCTCGGTCATGAACGTGTCGATCGCGACGGTCGCCAAGGACGTTGGCACGACGGTGACAGGGATCCAGACCGCGATTACCTTCTACACCTTGGTGATGGCTTCGCTTATGATCACGGGCGGCAAGCTCGGCCAGATCCTCGGTCGCAAACGCGCCTTCGCCATCGGGTGCGTCATCTACGGGTGCGGGTCGCTGATCACCGCGCTCGCGGGGAATCTCGCTGTGTTGATGCTCGGGTGGTCGGTCCTCGAAGGCGCTGGGGCCGCGCTGATTATGCCGGCGGTCGTCGCATTGGTGGCGTCGAACTTCGCACGTGATCAGCGCCCTCGCGCGTACGGGCTTGTCGCTTCGGCCGGTGCGATCGCGGTGGCGGCGGGGCCCCTGATCGGCGGCCTGTTCACCACCTACCTGTCCTGGCGGTGGGTGTTCGTCGGTGAAGTCCTCATTGTGCTCGCCATCCTGGTGCTCACCCGCCGCATCGCCGACACCCCGCCCGAGGAGGGTGCGCGGCTTGACCTCGTGGGCACTGCGCTGTCCGCGCTCGGCCTGGGGCTCCTCGTGTACGGCATCCTCCGCTCGGGGACGTGGGGTTTCATCCAGCCCAAGGCCGGTGGTCCTGCGTGGCTGGGGCTGTCGCCGGTGATCTGGCTGATTCTCTCTGGCGGGGTGGTGCTGCGGGCCTTCTTGTGGTGGGAGAATCACCGTCTGGCAAGCGGCGACGCCGCGCTGCTTGATCCGGCGATGCTGCGGAACCGGATCCTGCGCGGCGGGCTCACGTCGTTCTTCTTCCAGTACTTCCTGCAATCCGGCCTCTTCTTTGCCGTCCCGTTGTTCCTGTCGGTGGCGCTCGGGCTTTCGGCGATCGCGACCGGCGTCCGGCTGCTGCCGTTGTCCATCACACTGCTGCTGGCCGCCGCGGGCGTTCCCAGGGTCTTCCCGAACGCGTCGCCGCGCCGCGTTGTGCAGATTGGGTTCCTCGCGCTGTTCGCCGGCATTGTGATCATGGTAGCCGCGCTCGACGCGGGCGCTGGGCCCGAGATCGTGACCTGGCCGATGTTGCTCGCGGGCCTCGGCATCGGCGCGCTGGCGTCGCAGCTCGGGAGCGTGACCGTGTCGTCGGTGCCGGACGCGCAGAGCGGCGAAGTCGGCGGCGTTCAGAACACGGTGACCAACCTCGGCGCCTCGATCGGAACCGCGCTGGCCGGCGCCGTGCTCATCTCGGCGTTGACCGCGTCGTTCCTCGGCGGCGTCCAGAACAACCCCGCCGTCCCCAAGGATCTTTCCTCGAAGGCGCAGGTGGAGCTGGCCGGCGGTATCCCATTCATGTCCGACAAGGAGCTGCAGACCCAGCTCGACAAGGCCGGGGTGCCCCCCAGCACCGCGGCGGCGATCGTCGACGAGAACGCAAAAGCCCGCATCGACGGGCTGCGCGCGTCGTTGTCGGTGCTCGCTGTCGTCGCGCTGATCGCACTTTTCTTCAGCCGCGGTATCCCGGCGCGGCAGCCCTCTGCAGCGCCCGCGAGCGAGCCTTCAGGCTGATCGCGCGCGGAAAGGGAAGGCGCCCTCACCTCGGCCAGGGTCGGTAACTGCCAATACAACCCAATGCTCGGCCCATTACTCGACCAAACATGGACTAGCTAGATAGGGGAGAGCGACACGCCGCGGCGGCTCAACGCGGGCGCCGCCGTCGCGGCAGCCAGCCGTCGACTCGCCATTTCGAGCCGGGGCGCCCCGGCAGCAACGCGACGATCAGCAGCCCCACAGCTGAAAGCAGCAGGCCGAACGTCAGCCCAAGCTTCTCGCCGTAGCCCTTGCGTTCCGACATCCACGACGCGCTGGCCGCCGAGATCAACCACACGAACAGCAAGTAAAGCGCCTTGGCGCCAACCGCGCCGCTCATCGGGTCGCTCCGTAACTGGTCATGTCCCCAGGTACGCCTTCTGGACCTCGGGGTCGTCGTGCAGGCTCGCCGAATCGTTGGCCAAGGCCACGCGCCCCGTCTCCAGCACGTAGCCGCGGCTGGCGGCGTCGAGCGCGCGATTGGCGTTCTGCTCGACCAAGAGGATAGCCACCCCGGAGCGGTTGATCTCGCCGATGGTCTCGTAGATCCGCTGCACCAGGTTCGGGGCGATCCCGAGCGACGGCTCGTCGAGCATCAGCAGCTTCGGCCGGGCCATCAGCGCGCGCCCAATCGCGAGCATCTGCTGCTCCCCGCCGGACATCGTGCCGGCCTTCTGGCGGTCGCGTTCCTTGAGCCGGGGGAAGAGGTCATAGATACGATCGAGGTCCTCGGCGATCTCGGGGCCGCGCCGCCGGTGGGCGCCCAGGTCCAGGTTCTCGCGCACGGTCATCCGCGGAAAGCAGTGGCGGCCCTCGGGGGCGAGCGCGACTCCGCGGATGACGACCTCGTGCGCCGGCACGCGCGTGATGTCCTCTCCGGCAAACGTGATCTTCCCTGCGCTGGCCGGGGTGAGGCCGGAGATCGAACGCAGGGTGGTCGACTTTCCGGCGCCGTTGGAGCCGATCAGCGTAACCACCTCGCCGGCATCGACTGTCAGCGAGACGCCCTTCAGCGCCTCGATCGAGCCGTAGCGGGTATGGATGTCTGAGACCTCGAGCAGGGCCATCACTCCTGCTTACCGAGATATGCCTCGATCACCTGGGGATCCGCGCGGACCTCAGCCGGCACACCCTCGGCGATCTTCTTGCCGTAGTCGAGCACCGTGACGCGCTCGGAGACGCCCATCACGACCTTCATGTCGTGCTCGATCAGCAGAATTGTCAGCTTCAACTCATCCCGCATCCTGCGCATGAACTCCGTCAGCGCCTGGGATTCGTTCGGGTTCATGCCTGCGGTCGGCTCGTCCAGCAGCAGCAATCTCGGCTCGGACGCCAGCGCCCGTGCGACCTCCACGCGCCGCTGGTCTCCGTACGGCAGCTGCGAGGCGAGCCGGTCGAAGACGCTCTCGCGCAGGCCGACGTACGCCAGCAGTTCGCGGGCACGCCCGCGCGCCTCCCGCTCCTCGCGGCGAACCCGGGGCGGGCGGAAGATCGACCCGAACAGCCCCGCCTGCATCCGCGTGTGGTGCCCGATCATCACGTTCTCGACGGCTGTCATCGCGCCGAACAGGCGGATGTTCTGGAAGGTCCGCGCGACACCGTACCTGGTGATCACGTCCGGCCGCGTATGCGTGATGTCTCGCTCGCCCAGGACGATCCTTCCCTGGGTCGGCCGGTACAGCCCGGTCAGCATGTTGAACAGGGTCGTCTTCCCGGCGCCGTTCGGCCCGATCAGCGACACGATCGAGTACCGCGGAACGTCGAGAGAGACGTCATTGACGGCGACCAGCCCCCCGAACTCCTTCGTGACGCGTTCCGCGCGCAGGACGGAGACAGCGGGCGGCGCGGGGGTCTCGACCGGGCTCATGTCGCGCTCCCGGCGCCGCCCGGAGCCTCGGCGAGCTGAGCGTCCTCCGCTGCGATCTCGGCGGTGAGCTCGAGCCGGCGCCGCCGCTCCGGGATCAGGCCCTGCGGCCGGAGCAACATCATCATCACCAGCAGGAACCCGAAGATCCCAAACTCCACCTGGGCCAGCTGGAAGTTGAACCCGAACTTGGCGGGGAGGTCGTTCAGGACGTCGGGAATCAGGTAGTTGTTGATGTAGCCGAGCGCCAGCCCGCCGACGACCGCTCCCCAGATCGACCCCAGCCCGCCGATGATCACCATCGCGAGGATGAAGATCGAAAACCCGAACTGGAACTGAGCGGCGTTGACCTCCGTGTAGTACGTGCCGAAGAACGCACCCGACATGCCTCCGAACGCGGCGCCGATCGAATACGCGAGCAGCTTCGTCCGCACCAGCGGAATGCCCATCGACACGGCCGCGACCTCGTCCTCGCGCAGCGCTATCCAGGCGCGGCCGAGCCGTGAGTCGCGCAGGCGCAGGTTGACGAACAGGACGAAGAGCAGGATGGCAAGGATCAGCCAGTACCACGGTCTCAGGTTCAGCAGGTTGAACGACCCGATTCCCGGGAAGTACGGCGCGTCGACCGCACTGATGCCGAGATTGCCGGCGGTCAGCGTCATGCCGCCGCCGACGTGGACGCTCTGGCCATTGACCGCCACCACGGCGATGATCTCACCGAACGCGAGCGTGACGATCGCGATGTAGTCGCCGCGCAGGCGCAGCGTCGGCAGGCCGATGAGCATCCCCGCGAATGCGCAGATGGCCGCGGCGCCGATCAGGATCAGGATGAAGTTGAGGTGAACGCCCGGCAGTGTGCTCGCGACCGGCGAGACGAGCACGTGGACACGGCCCTTGAAGAAGAACCCCGAACCGAACCACCCGAGTGAGTACGCGCCCAGCGCGTAGAAGGCGACGTACCCGAGATCGAGCAGCCCGGCAAAGCCCACCACGACGTTCAGGCCCAGCGACATCACTGCGTAGGCGACCGCGATGATCGTCGCGTTCATGAACGGGCTGGCCGGCGGGAACAGGAACGGCAGCACGACCCCGACCGCGATGAGCGATCCCGCCAGCGCGCGGTTCCACCACG
Source organism: uncultured Actinomycetota bacterium (assembly GCA_963826515.1). Taxonomy (GTDB): domain Bacteria; phylum Actinomycetota; class Actinomycetes; order Streptosporangiales; family Streptosporangiaceae; genus DATFVJ01. The sequence goes on along the minus strand of CAWGXI010000010.1, from coordinate 641,393 downwards.
GCGGGAGCAGCTTCGCCGCGGCCGCGCGCCACTCGCGCAGCTTCGCGCGCAACTTCCTCATCCCGCCTCCCTAATCTCCTCACCGAGCAGCCCGCGCGGGCGCAGGACCATGATGGCGATCAGGTAGCCGAACACGACCGCCTCGGTCCACTGCGGGCCCATCCGCGAATCGGCCAGCGCCTGGATGACGCCGATGATCAGGCCGCCGAGCACCGCGCCGCGGACGTTGCCGATGCCTCCCATGACTGCGGCGGTGAACGCGATCAGCCCGGCCTTGAAGCCCTGGAAGTACCAGATGTTCGTCTCATAGAGCGCGTACACGAGCCCCGCGGCGCCGGCGAGCATGCCGCCGAGCAGGAAGGTGAGCGAGATCGTGGCGTTGACGTTGATGCCCATCAGGCGTGCCGCCTCGGGGTCCTGTGCGGTGGCGCGCATCGCCCGGCCGGCCCTGGTCTGGTTGATGAACCAGGTCAGCGCGAACACGAGCGGGATCATCACGGCGAAGGCGAGGATGTAGCCGCGCAGGATCGGTACGCCGGCGATCGTGAACACCGGTTGCTGCGAGTGGATCAAGTCGGGCACGCTCTGCGGCGAGCCCCCGTGCCAGAGCAGGCCCACGTTCTGCAGAATGAACGAGAAGCCGACCGCTGTGATCAGCGGTGCGAGCTTGGGCGCGTTTCGCAGCGGCCGGTAGGCCACCCGCTCGATCAGGACGTTCAGGGACCCCGTCACGATCATCGTGATGATCAGTGTCACCAGCAGGCCGCCGGTTATCCCCAGGGCACTGGTGGTGAGCCCGAGCCCGAGCACCCCCCACAGGCCCACTGCGGTGAAGGAGCCGATCATGAACACGTCGCCGTGCGCGAAGTTGATCAGCTCGATGATTCCGTAGACGAGTGTGTACCCGATCGCGATCAACGCCCAGATCGCACCGTTGGACAGGCCCTCGGCGAAGTTGAAGCCCAGCTTCGAGAGGTCGTGATGGATCACCGCATGACCGGCCACGACGCCGGCCTGGTAGCCGTGTGTCAGATCGCTGATGCCGTAGTAGACCGGCAGCACCGCGAGCGCCGCGATCAGGCCCCAGCGGCCGACGTAGCGGCGAGCCGCAGCCAGCGGGCGTACCGGCGCCGCGGGCAGGCGTGGCGAAATCGTTGTGGTTTCCACGGGTTCCGTGTGAGGTAAGCGGGCGAGGTGTTGATGCAGCCTAGTGGACGTGGTGGAGGGGGCGCAGTGCGCCCCCTCCACCTTTCCCTATGAACCGACGGTCTTCGTCGGTGTGACCGTCTTGAGGAAGACGGGCTCGCCGTCGGATCCGACCTTGTACAGGCCGTAGGACTTCAGCGTCGTGTCGCCGTTCTTGTCGAACCCGTAGGTGCCGAGCACCGACGGACGCGCGGTGGTCGCGAACAGGGCCTGCAGCACGGCCGACTTGCTGTTGCCCTGAGCCCCGAGGCTCTTGATCGTGTCGAGCCCGAGCTTCATCACCTCGTAGCCGTAGATTGCGTACGGGTCGGGACTCGAAACGCCGTACTTGGCCTTGTACGCGGCGAGGAAGTCCTTACCACCCGGGTACGCGGCCAGGTCCCGTGTCGCGACCGTGCACTGGATCAGCGGGTAGAGCGTGGCAGGGACGCCGCCCTTGGCCGCGCTGGTGTAGGCGTCTGTGCAGACGCCGTCGCCGCCGAAGATCTTGGCCTTGGGGAGCGCCGAGTTGACGTCCTTGGTGAGCTGGACGGCGCCGTTGGAGACGATGCCGGCGAAGAAGAAGCAATCGGCTCCCTGAGCCTGGATCGTCGACGCGTAGGAGCGGAAGTTGGGCGCGGTCGGGTCGATCCCGGTGTTGCTCGTGATCGTGATCCCGTAATCGCCCTTCTCCAGCTCGAGCAGCGTCGCCAGGCCCGCGCCGTACGCCTCCTTGTCGTTGGCGACGGCGACCTTGGTGCAGCCGGCGTCCTTCATCGCGATCAGGTCGGCGGCGGCCTGGATCGAGTCGATCGGCACGATCCGCAGGTAGGTGCGGGTCCCGGTCGGGTAGTACTTCTGCGGTTCGCCAGGCGCGCTGCCCGGCAGGCTGGTCGTCAGGCCGACGTAGGTGTTCGCCGGGCTCACCTGCGGGATTCCCCCCTGGTTGAGGATCGGGACCGACACCTCGCTGGCGCCCGAGTTGAACTCGCCCATGTAGTAGACGGCCTTCGGGTCGGTGGCCGCCTTGCGTGCGTTGGCCGCCGTCTGGCCCGGGTCCCACTTTCCGGCCGCCGCGGTCGAGTCGTCGAGCGACTTGTAGTTCACCGTCCACTGCCCGGCCTTGCCGCCAGCCTGATCGAGCGCGAGCTTCATTCCATTGACCATCGGGTTGGTCTGTGCGGTCGAGGCGCCCTGCAACGGGAGGCTCGAGTAGATGTCGATCGTGTTGGCGCCGCCGCCGCTGGCTGAGCCGCTGCTGGCTGAGGTGCTGCTGGGTGAGCTGCTACTACTGCTACTGCCACTACTGCAGGCGGCCGCTGTCAAAGCAATGGTCGCTATGGCTGCGATCGCGGTGGTACGTCTCATTGCCTTCCTCTCATTGATGTGGGTTGTCCAGCTGCTGCGGAGCACACTCACCGGCCGGTTCGGGCCGGGTACGCGTGCGGCAGCCCAGGGCTGAACGGCTTGACGACGTCCTCTGCCGCCTATGCCCCGGCCAGAGCGCCTTGACGTCGATTTCCGTCAGGATCCCAAGCCGGCCTGCGCGTCCCCGCGTAATCGACCTGAACGCGCTGCCGCTGTCCGGCGTCTAAGAGTCACGATCTGTGCGAACCGTCGGCGCTCAAAGCTCGGCGACCGGCACAGTTCCCGACCGGTGGTGCAGCTGGCAGGTGTCCACCTGGACGTGGGCAGGCGTGTCAGCATTCAAGCAGTGCAACATCGTGCCCCCCAAAAGTCCGGATGTGTGCAGGCTGCCCATTCTGCATTGTCTGCCGCGGAATCGGGAGCGAAATGAAGTCGAGGCCCTGCCGGCGGTGATGACCGTGGTCGCGCTCAGCGAAGGGCCGACGTTCGCTATCCACCTGCCGGATGCCCGCGCGGGAGAACTGTAAGGCCAGCTGCGGATGCTGGTGCGTGAGCTGCGGCTGGCCCGCAAGCAGGGTACGGGCGTACATCACCCGCACGTACCCGCGGCCGCTCAGCGCGTAGTGGCCTGGCTTCAGCCCCGCCATCGTTGCCCCCTCAACGTGCGCTCACCGCATTACCACCGCTCGTGCCCAACCCGAGGTGAAGCTCATTCTCTGCCCCCCGGACGGGAAGATGTCAAGAGGGGAAAACAACGGATTGGCCGGCATCGCTGCCTTCTCACCTTCCTGACCGGGCCCTCGGTGCCTTTGTATGCGCGCACCATTTGCGGGTTGCATTACGCCTCGTTCCGCTGGCCAGCGACGAAGTCGGACACCACGTCCACGGGTCGGCCGATGACGATCTCCACCCGGACGGACGCTGGCCATCGAGGGCAGGCTGATCGGCGGCGAGCGCCGTGCCCTGCGTGACAACGCGGAACCCGTGGAGCCCCAGGCGAGGCAGGGCTTCGAGACGAGCCCGAGCCGCTTCGGTGAGTACGTTGCCGCACTCACCGCACCGACCGTCAACTGATCACATGGTGCTTTTCCCGCCTGCGAAATCCCCGCCTGCGCGGCGGCAGGCTGAGACTCAGTTTGGTGTGCATCATGTCCTCCCAGGTAGGTGACGTTCGTGTGGGATCCCGCGGCTGGGGTGGCCAGCTTGGCGTAGCGCCGGTCATTCGTAGGCATCGACTCGCCGGGATTGGCGGTCTGATGCTGAACGGCTGCGCGGCGTGCGCAGGTCCCGCAGGGTCACAGCCAGCGCGGCCGCTACCGAACAGCGTTCTTCTCGCTCATGATCGCCGGGCTGGCGAGCAGGCTTCCGAAAGCGTTGACCAGCGGTCTGCAACAGCAGGGCGTGCCCACGGCATCGCGCATCAAGCCGGCACCCTGTGCCGCGGCCCATGACCAAGTCAGCGCCACCGTCATGATCGTCCGCGTCCCGCTCGCCCCAGCCTTATCCCTCCAGGTTGACCTCGTCGACGAGGTCCCGGAGGTGGTGGTTGCCATGCGGTATGCGGATGACCCACCGGCCGGGGCGGTGATCTACATCGCGGCCCCGCCGCAGCGGTGCGGGCATTCGTCCGCGACATTGGCGTACCTGCCCCCTTTTCGGATGAGCTCTCCGCGGTGCGATGCCGGGCAAGGAGGATGGGATCATCGCCAGGTGGCTGATGGAGTGGCAGCGCAATGTGCTTGCCAACCTCGTGGGGATCAAGGCGCTCGCCGAGTCACCCGGCTGGCCGCAGGCCGCGTCCTTGCGCGTTACGCCGCGCCGCCAGAAAAGACTTGATCGCCCCGGTCCGGGCCCTGCAGCAGTGGATCAGTTCATGGTCGTGCCAAGCACGACATGACATTAGGCGCAGGCCGACGGGCCATCCGGCCCTAACCATCCGTCGCAAGAAGTGAGATTCACGTCGTAGGAAAGGAGGCTTTACATGATCGGATAGGAAGGAACGAGATCATGATAACCAAGCCAACTGCGAAGCACCCACGGCCTAGCCTCGTGGGCAAGCAGATCCACAACCTGCAAGAATTCGGCGCGCGCGAGTTGTCCCGGCGTAGCCTCGTGGGCAAGCAGATCCACAACCTGCAAGAACTCGGCGCGCGCGAGTTGGCCGCCGTCAACCTGGCCACGTGGGAGGAGCGCATGTCCGCCCGGGCCAGGGCCCGAGAAGCCGGGCGGTTTCCACCGGACAAGCTCGGCGACGCGATTGATCCTTACAACGAGATGATCAGGGTACATCGTGGCCGGATCGCGCACACATTCGACAGCCGCTGCAAGTGCGCATGCGGTGTCCAGGAGCACGACGAGGAGGAGCGTCGGATGCGCGCGGGCAACTACGTTTGGATATGCCGGCGGTGCGGGATTTCCTGGCGTGAATACTGATGCAGCGGGCCGGAGATTTACCTGGCTGTCTCGCAGCACATGCCCGGGCCAGGAGCACAAGATCAAGTCTGCGGGTTCGGTACCGCAACGCGACGGGCGGCGGATCGCTTCTGGTGAGCCAGCGACTGAGGGGGCGGGAGTAAAAGATCGTGCCGGATCTGGGCGATCGGAATTCCCCTCGGCTCTTGCGGTCGCTGGCTATGGTGTCCGCCGCAGTGCGGAGTTACGATGGATCTTTCCCTCCCGGAAAGGGAGGCGGGTCGGATGACGCGGCACTACCTCGCTGGCGAGCTGTCGGTGCTACTTGGGGAACTCCAGGCGGCCGCCCCGAACCCAGCGTTCGCGCGTTGCTTTGCCGGCCTGCGCCACGAAGCAGAGACGAGGCCCCTGACAGCGCTGGGCGCAGTGGCAGTGCGAGCGCTTGTGCTTAGCGATGGACTGTGCTGGGAGTTGCTGACGCGGGCCGATGCCGTCGCTTTCGCTCGCCAGGCAGCTATTTCCGCGCAACTGCATGACTTCGGTGTCTGCGCTGGTCTCCTGCCTGGCGAGGAGTAGCGCGGCCGTGCTTTCCTGCTTTCCCCTTCGAACGAGAGGCCGGACAAATGGCAACCGAGAAAGAGATTCGACAGGCTGGTACCTCCGAGGCGCAGATCGCGGTGCACTGGCGCGAGGAGGGTTACTACTACCCGACGGCGGCGTTCATCGGGCAGGCGAACGCGGCCGATCCGGCAATCTACGAGCGGTTTAGCGAGGAGCGTTTCCCGGAGTGTTTCAAGGAGTACGCCGACCTGCTCAGCTGGGATTCCTACTGGCACACGACGCTGGATACCAGCAAGCCGCCGTTCTGGAAGTGGTTCGTCGGGGGGAAGCTGAACGCCTGTTACAACTGCGTCGACCGGCATCTCGCCGGGAGCGCGAACAAGGCGGCGCTCATCTGGGTGCCCGAACCTGAGTCGGCGGACCCGGTAGCGATCACCTATCGGGAGCTGTACCGGCGGGTGAACGAGTTCGCTGCGCTGCTGCGTGACCTCGGCCTGAAGGAAGGTGACCGGGTAACCTTCCACCTGCCGATGGTCCCCGAGCTACCCGTTGCGATGCTCGCCTGCGCCCGGCTCGGCGTTATCCACTCCCAGGTGTTCGGCGGGTTCAGCGGCACCGCGTGCGGCCACCGGATCGCCGACTCCGGCAGCCGCGTGCTGGTGACCATGGACGGCTACTACCGCAGCGGCGAGCTCATCGATCATAAGGTCAAGGCCGATGAGGCGGTGGCGGCTGCGCGCCGCGAAGGCGCCGAGGTCGACAAGGTACTGGTCTGGCGGCGGCATCCCGGCGAGTACGCGTCTAAGACCGCGATGGTCGAGGGCCGGGACGTTTTCGTCGACGAGCTGCTCGGCCGCTACCGCGGCCAGGTCGTGGCGCCGGTGTCGATGCCGGCCGAGGCGCCGCTGTTTCTCATGTACACCAGCGGCACCACCGGCCGCCCCAAGGGATGCCAGCACAGCACCGGCGGATATATGGCCTATGTCGCGGGCACGTCGAAGTACTACCAGGACATCCACCCCGACGACACCTACTGGTGCATGGCCGACATCGGCTGGATCACCGGCCACTCCTACATCGTCTACGGCCCGCTGGCGCTCGGCACGACCAGCGTGATCTACGAGGGCGTGCCCACCTATCCGGACGCGGGACGTCCGTGGCGGATCGCCGAGCGGCTCGGGGTGAACATCTTCCACACCTCGCCCACCGCGATCCGCCAGTTGCGCAAGGTCGGCCCAGAAGAGCCGAAGAAATACGGCTACCGCTTCAAGCACATGACCACGGTGGGCGAGCCGATCGAGCCGGAGGTCTGGCACTGGTACTACGAGGCGCCTGGCCAGGGCCAGGCGGCCATCGTCGACACCTGGTGGCAGACCGAGAACGGCGGCTTCCTGGGCAGTACGCTGCCCGCGCTCAACCCGATGAAGCCGGGCAGCTGCGGCCCCGCGGTGCTCGGGATCTACCCGGTCATCTACGACGAGGACGGAAACGAGGTCGAGACGGGCAGCGGCCAGGCAGGCAATATCTGCATCCGCAACCCCTGGCCGGGCATCTTCCAGACCATCTGGGGCCAGCCCGAGCGGTTCATCCAGACCTACTACCAGAAGTACTGTAAGAACAAGGCCAGCACGGACTGGCGTGATTGGCCGTATTTCGCCGGCGACGGCGCGGTGCAGGCCGCGGACGGCTACTTCCGGATCCTCGGCCGGGTCGACGACGTGATCAATGTGGCCGGTCACCGGCTGGGCACCAAGGAGCTGGAGTCGGCGGCCCTCATGGTCGACGAAGTGGCGGAGGCAGCCGCCGTCCCCGTCATGGATGAGCTGCGCGGACGCGCCGTTGAGATGTACGTCGCGCTCAAGCCGGGTATCACGCCGAGCCAGGAGATGGCGGACAAGGTCACCCACGCCATCGAGACCGAGATCGGCAAGATCGCCCGCCCGCGGAACGTGTGGATCGTCGCTGATATGCCGAAGACCCGCTCCGGCAAGATCATGCGCCGGGTCATTGCGGCTGTCTCGAACTTCGCCGACGTCGGCGATACCACCACGCTGGCCAACCCCGAGATCGTCGACGAAATCAGGCATCACGTTCAGGCCGAAAAGGCCGCCCACGGCGACGTCCCACGCGAGATGACACCCCAGGAAGTCGAGGAACTCATGGCATTCGGCCAGGCTGAGTGACGGGCTGCGCGCATCCCCGCACATCCACCATCTACAGCGTCCGCAATTAGCGGGGGTGCGCTCACCCGGATGCCAGCTACCGGCGCGGCCGCGCCTGTAGGCCATCGCCCTGGGCACAGGCCTACGCGCGCGGCCGCATAGGCCTGTGCCCAGGGCGATGGCGAGGGCCGCCCCTGCTGACCGGACGGGCAGACTGAGGGAGTATCAAGGTCTGCATAAAGTCGCGGCGCGGAAAGGGGCCAGCATGAGCTCAGCGGTTGATTTCGGCCAGGGGGTGGACGACGCGGAACTAGAGCGCCTGGTCACCGGCCACCATCACGATCCGCACCATGTGCTTGGCGCTCACCAGGAACGGGACGGAGAGGGCCGCGACCGCGTGGTGATCCGCGGATGGCGTCCCGGCGCGAGCGGCATGGTCATCCACGCCAATGAGCAGCGGATTGAGATGCGCCGCGTGCACCCCGCTGGCGTGTTCGCCGGGGCGCTGGAGGGTCCGGGCATCCCGCACTACCGGCTGCAGACGTACTATCCAGACGGTGCCGTCGTGGTGGCCGATGACCCATACAGGTATTGGCCCACGCTGGGGCAGCTTGACCTCCACCTGCTGGCCGAGGGCCGGCACGAGGGGTTGTGGCGCCATCTCGGGGCGCAGGTGCGAGTGCATCAAGGGGCGTCAGGAACGTCGTTCGCGGTGTGGGCGCCGAGCGCCCGCGCGGTGCGGGTCGTTGGTGACTTCAACGGCTGGGACGGCCGGATCCACCCGATGAGAGCGCTGGGCAGCTCCGGGGTCTGGGAGATCTTCCTGCCCGACGTCGGGCCGGGCGCGCACTACAAGTACGAGGTAGTGACCCAGCAGGGACAGGTGAGCCTGCGGGCGGACCCGTTCGCCTTCGCGACCGAAGTGCCGCCAGCCACCGCGAGTGTCGTCGCCCAGAGCAAATACGAATGGCAGGACGCGGCGTGGTTCACCCAGCGCGAGACCACCGATCTGTTGCGTTCCCCGGTGTCGATCTATGAGTGCCACCTGGGCTCGTGGCGGATGACCGAGGACGCCGACGGCGGGTGGCGGCCCCTGACCTACCGCGAGGCGGCCGAGGCGCTGCCTGGGTACCTCAGCGACCTCGGTTTCACCCACGTCGAGTTCCTGCCGCTTGCGGAGTATCCGTTCTCCGGCTCCTGGGGCTATCAGGTGACGGGGTTCTACGCGCCGACGGCACGGTACGGGACGCCCGACGACTTCCGCTACCTGGTCGACCGGCTGCACCGGGCGGGCATCGGGGTCCTCGTCGACTGGGTCGCCGGGCACTTCCCCAAGGATGACTGGGCGTTGGCGCACTTCGACGGCACGGCGCTGTATGAGCACGTCGACCCCCGCATTGGCGAGCACCAGGACTGGGGCACGCTGGTGTTCAACTACGGGCGCCACGAAGTCCGGAACTTCCTGCTCGCGAACGCGCTGTTCTGGATCGAGGAGTTCCACATCGATGGCCTGCGCGTCGATGCGGTCGCCTCGATGCTGTACCTCGACTATTCGCGCCGAGAGGGCGAGTGGGTCACCAACCGGTTCGGGGGCAGGGAGAACCTGGAGGCAATCGACTTCATCAAGGAATCCAACGCGGTGGTTTACCGCGACCACCCCTCCGTGATGATGGTCGCCGAGGAGTCCACCTCCTGGCCCGCGGTCTCCCGCCCGACCTACCTGGGCGGGCTCGGCTTCGGGTTCAAATGGAACATGGGGTGGATGAACGACACGCTGGTCTATTTCGCCAAAGATCCTGTGTATCGGCCCTACCACCATCACGAGCTCACGTTCGCCCTGCTGTACGCGTTCAGTGAGAACTTCATCCTGCCCCTGAGCCACGACGAGGTCGCGCATGGCAAGGGATCGTTGCTCGGCAAGATGCCCGGGGACCGCTGGCAACAGTTCGCGAACCTGCGTACGCTGCTGGCCTGGATGTGGGCGCATCCAGGTCGGCCGCTGCTGTTCATGGGCGGCGAGATCGGCCAGAACGACGAGTGGCGGCACGACAGCAGCGTCGACTGGCACCTGCTCGACTACCCCGAGCACGCCGGAGTACATGCGCTGGTCCGCTCGCTCAATACGGTCTACCGTCGCGAGCCCGCATTGTGGGAACAGGACTTCGACTGGCCCGGCTTCCGCTGGATCGACCCCAACGACTCAGACAACAGCGTGCTGTCGTTTCTCCGGTTTCCGCTGGCCGGCGGGCGCCCGGTCGCCTGCGTGGCGAATCTCACGCCGGTGTTGCGCCACGACCACCGGGTAGGGCTTCCGCATCCGGGGCGATGGGTGGAAATCTTCAACTCCGACAGCGCGAAGTTCGGCGGCAGCAACGCCCTCGTCGGCGCCGTCACCGCCGAGGCCCCCGGCTGGAACGACCTCGACTACTCCACCACGCTCACGCTGCCGCCCCTTGGCGTCGTGTGGCTCGCCTACCAGCCCGAGACCACGCCGTCCGCCGAGCCCGACACCACGCCGTCCGCCGAGCCCGACACCACCCCGTCCGCCGAGCCCAAGACCACGCCGTCCGCCGAGCCAGGGCCCGCAACATCGGGCTGATGGCGCGGCCCTCGTGGACGTACCGTCACTGGTCGCGTGCGACCCGCGATGGCACATTCAGGCTCCGCCGCGGCAGACCGGGCGCGGTCTCGAGCACCCAGTGGCCCGGAGACGGTACGGGACCCGCGATGACTCGCCTTGCTGACCGGGATGGCGTCGCCCCCGCCGCGCTGCAAACACAGGTACTCACCCCGCATCGCCCTGATCTCGCAGGCGGGTGTGGCGAGCGATCAGGACGAACGGGACGCTGGCACATTCCGGGCCGGGCTGCACGCACAAGCTAGACGGCACGACATCCATCCCGCCTAGCCACCGCCTAGCCAGCCGTACGTGTCCCAGGATCCGCGCGGCGCGCGCTCCATGAAGGACCTTCCACCGGCCCGGATGCGGTACAAAAGGAGGCCATGGAGAGCTTCCTGACGCACGCGGGCTACGCCGCGATCATTTTGTTCGGCTTTCTCGAGGCGGCGTGCATCCCGATTTCCTCCGAGGTCACGTTCGGCTTCGCGGGCGTGCTCGCCTACCAGGGCCATCTCAACCTTGCTCTCGTGATCATCACAGGGACGCTGGCTGAGCTCGCCGGCTCCTACTTCTCCTACTTCGTCGGCCGGCTGGAGGCCGGCCGGTCGTTGACCGGTTCGGCCGTTACGTCCTGGTCACACGTGCGGACATCGACCGCGCCGAGAAGTTCTTCGCCGGCCGGGGCGCGTGGGTGGTGCCCGTCGGCCGGGCGCTGCCGTTCATTCGTGCCTTCACCTCGCTCGTCGCCGGGCTGATTGACATGCCAGCCGTCCAGTTCGGGTTCCTCAGCCTGCTCGGCACGGTCTTCTACGTGACGGTGATGACCCTCATCGGCTACGAGGTCGGCAGCGCCTGGCAGAGCGTCTCGCACTACGTGTCCGTCGGCAGCTACGTGCTCGTGGCGGTGGTGGTGCTGGCGATCGCGGGCTTCGTCGGATACCGGCTGCGCGAGTTCAGGAAGGAATCGGCCGCCGACAAGCGGGACCGAAACGCGGACACTCCGGCCGCCTAACCGGGCGGTGCCGGTTGTTGGCGGGAGGGTGCCAAGGCTCTGCTCCAGCTTGCCGTATGCCCGGGGCGGGTGGTACCGCTGGTCCCAGCCGCGGCGGGGCTCTCCCGCCCGCAGCCGCCTGCCGCGAGGATCAAGTCATGACAACGATTTCGCTGATTACCGGTGCGAACAAGGGCATCGGGTTCGAGACCGCCCGGCTGCCCGGCACCCGGGGCATGACCGTGCTCGCGGGCGCCAGGGACGAGGCCAGGGGACGGGAGGCGGAGCGGGCGTTGCGTGCGGGCGGCGCGGATGCCCGGTACGTCCCGCCCGACGTCACCGATGAGGGGGTACTACCCGTGTTTGCAGCGCGGCGCCGAAGAAGCCATCCCGGTCAGCAAGGCGAGTCATCGCGTTTCCCGTACCGTCTCCGGGCCAAGAACTCAAGGACACCCCGATCAAGGTCAATGCCGCCAACCCCGGTTACTGCGCCACCGATCTGAACGGCAGAACGGCGTCCGCCACCCCACAGCAGGGCGCCGAAGTCAGCGTGCGCCTGGCCACGCCGCCTGAGGGCGGGCCGGCCGGCGCATTCTGGGGCCACCTGTGGACCGCTGACCGGGGATGGGACCTGCGGGGTCCTTCCCTGGTAACGGCGGATTCTCATCCAGCAGTGAGCGGGCCGTTACAACCTGCGGGGGGATCCCGGGGGCGTCCCCCGGGCCATACTTAACGGCTGCCGCGGATGCGCCAGCGTGAAAGGGCTCATGAGCCAGGCCGGCCGCGCGGGGCTGCGCGCCGTCGGCATTGATCACGACCACCTCGCGCTGCGGTCTTGCGTCTACCCGGGCAAGGCGGCTCGAGATCGCCGCGCCGGATCACGCCTGGCCGGGTAACGTTCAACCAGGTCGCACGTGCATACCCTACGGGGGCTGATCGGCGTGACAGGTTGGGCAGCGGCCACGCTGGTCGCGGTCGCTGGGCTGGCGGCGGGAACGATCAACACCGTCGTCGGTTCTGGCACCCTGATCACGTTCCCGGTCCTGCTCTCACTCGGTGTCCCGCCGGTGACCGCGAATGTCACCAACACCATCGGCCTGGTCCCCGGATCTTTCAGCGGCGCCTGGGGCTACCGCCGCGAACTGGCGGGCCAGCGCGCGCGGCTGATCCGCCTGGGCAGTGCATCGCTGATCGGTGGCGTCGCCGGGGCACTGCTGCTGCTGGTCCTGCCGCCTGACGTGTTCAAGGCCGCGGTTCCGGTGCTGATCGCCGTCGCCCTGGCCCTCGTCGTCGCACAGCCCTGGCTTTCTGGCCGGCTGGTCAGCGAAGACCATCCGGGTCCGGTGGGTGCTCACCCAGTCTTGCTGTGGAGCCTGGTCCTGGTGACCGGGGTCTATGGCGGCTACTTCGGGGCCGCCCAAGGCGTGCTCCTTATGGCGGTGATGGGAACGCTGCTCGACACCGATCTGCAGCGGGTGAACGGCATAAAGAACGTGCTGGCTGGTTTGGTGAACGCGGTCGCCGGCATGATCTTCATCGTGCTCGCGAATCCGGACTGGACCTACGTGGCCATCATCGCCGTCACGTCGGCGCTCGGTGGCCAGGCCGGCGGGCACATCGGCCGGCGGCTATCTCCGTTGCTCCTGCGTGCCGTCATCGTGGTCGTCGGGGCAGCCGCGCTGGCGAAACTCTTTCTTAGCTGATTGGGCCGGCTGGTCCCGCCGGATCTCAGCTGGAGTGGCGGGCTTGCAGCGTGGCGATGAGCGCCAGGCGTACCTGTTCCACGACGGCGGCGGGGCCCTCGGCCGGGAGGGCGGCCTCTGCGGCGCCGAGGTCGGCGGCGAGCGCCTTGTCGTGGAAGACGCCGCTGACCCACCGGGAGAAGTCGTGGCCCGGGCAGTGGTGACGCAGCACGCCGCCGTCGCAGCGGGTGAGCTCCGCTTCCAGTTCTGCCAGGTTGGCGGCGACCGCCCCGGTGGGGGTGTCGGGCTCGGTCCTGAAGTGGAACCGGCGGGCAGGCTCGACGCCGTAGTGATCGTACTTGTGCTCGTGCCGCCGGTGGGGAGTGATCCGGGATCCGAGGGTGAACGCCACCGCCCGGCGGGGCCGCTGCCGCCACGCCAGCACGGCGCGGCCAGGCGGCCCGGTGAGGAGGCGGGCGATCTCGGTGCGGGGCACATCTGCCACCGCCGCGGTCAGGTCGATTAACGGGCTAGCGGGGTGCGGGGAGCCGAGGGCGATCACGGCGTCGAGGGCGACGAGGGCGTCTGCGGACAGCTCCTCGGGCTGCCAGGTGACGAGCAGGTAACCCTTGGCTGCGGGGTCGAGCATCCGGCGCGCGGTCGCGGTCCGCCCGATCGGCCGCTGGGCTTCGTCGACAACCACCCACTGCGGCAGGCCGGTCGCGGCCCGGTGGGCCTCGACCTCGCTGGTGAGCCCGGCCGCGTAGGCGGCGCGGGCGTCGGCGTCGAGGTGAGACAGGTCGATGACCACGCTGGCCTGACCGTGCCTGAGCAGGCGCACAACCTCGGCCGGGTCGGCGAGGCGGCGCTCGTCGCCGCCGGTGACGAGCACGCCGCGTAGCTCCCCGAGCCCCAGATAGTCGCCTTCTGGGTCGATGACGATCAGGGAGTAGCGCAGCCGGACCAGCTGTTCGCAGATCAGCCCGGCCAGATACGACTTGCCGTCCCCGGTGCCGCCACAGACGGCGATGTTGAGCTGCGAGGCGGGCAGGGTTACCGCCTGGCCGGTGTCGTCGATGCCCAGCGTGACCTGCCAGCGGCGGGGGTGGGCGTGCGCGCGCCCGGTAAGCAGCGGGCCCCGGAGCAGATCGGCCAATCCTGAGCCGTCGGGCAAAGCCAGCACCAGATCGGCGCGCGCCCGGAGGGCGCCGACCGAGTTGGCGACGGCCACGCCGATCTCGCAGGCATCAAGCAGGCTGTGGTCGTTCTCCGCGTCGCCGACGCCGATGGTGTTGTGGTAGGAAAGGCCCAGATCGCTGAGCGCCTCCAGCAGTCCGGTGCCCTTGGTCACGCCGGCAGGCAGGATCATCAGCTCGCCCCGGTTGCGGACGAGCTGGCAGTCCAGGCCGAGCTCGCGGATCACCTCGAGCGCGGCAGGCTCGTCGCCGGCGGCGCCGGCGACCAGTACCTGCCCGCTGCGGTGGGCGACGCCACAGGCGGTCAGGGCCGCGCTCACCGCGCGCCCGATGGGGGCGGCCACCTGGCGGACCCCGACCGGGGTAATCACCACGGCGCCGTTCTCGGCGACGACCGCGTCGACGTGGTCCTCGACCTCAGGGAACGTGGCGCGCAACTCGCTCATGATCCGCCCGGTGACCAAGATCACCCGGGTCCCCCTGGCGCGAGCCTCGTCGAGCGCGGCCAAGGTGTCGGCGGCGATCGGGCCCTCGGCCATGGTGCCGTCGAAATCGGACGCCACCGCCCTGAAGTACGTGCGCGCTCCCTCAGCCAGGCCCTCGACCAGCCGGTACGGCCGCTCGATGCCGCCGAGCGCGAACACCTCCTCGCCGCGGCCTGTGTCGATGACGAGAGCGTCGAATCCGCCGGTCCTGATGGTGCTTAGGGTCTCCCGTGCCTCTTCGAGTTCCCGGCGCAATTCGTCCAGGGGACGCTCGGCGCCGCCGAGTGTGACAACCTCCTCGCCGTCGCCGGTATCGATGACGAGGGCATCGATTCCGCCGGCCCGGATGGTACGCAACGTTTCTCGTGCCTCGTCGAGCTCCCGGCGCAGTTCCTCCAGGCGGTCCCCGGGCTCCTCCATGGGGTCCCCGGCCATGGGGTCCCCGGCCATGGGGTCCCCGGCCATGGGGTCCCGGGCCATAAGGTCCCCGGTTTCCTCAAGGGTGTCCCCGAATTCCGCCCGGGGCCGGGCAGGCATTGCCGCCCCCGCGTCATCTGTCCTCACGGGGACCCTGCGTTGCTGCGGTAGTCAACCGACGAGCGAGAATCCGCGGCGATATCGTCACGTCACCTCGCTTTTTCGCGGCCGGAGCTGCAACCCGACGAGGAGCTGGTCGGTATCGGACAGGTCGCCGACGATTTTCCTGATCGGCGGTGGGAGCTTACGGACCAGCGTGGGCACGGCCAGGATCTGGTCGTCGGCCGCCAGGCGCGGGTTGTCCAGCAAGTCCACGACCTCGATGCGGTAGTGCCCGGCCAGGTGCTGTTCGCAGGCAACCTGAAGGTTCTCGATCGCACGGACGCACTTGGGCGAGCGCCCGGTCACGTACAGCCGTAGCTCCCAGGTCTCAGCGGGGGGTGCCGCTGCGCCGGCGCCCTCATCGGGGTTGCGAGGTGCGGTCACCGTTGTCCTCCTTCGTCGCGCGGGACCGGATCGGCCCACCGCCGTGCAGCCATGGCAGACCTGGCGGCGTCGGCGTCGGCCGCTTGCTGCTGCTGCCTGTTATCGATCCGCTCGATCTCGGCCCTTTGCGCGGCGAGCTCGTCTTGCAGCACGACGAGCTGGGCCTCGCCTTCCATGATGCCCCGCCGCAGCTCGCGCTCGCGGCGCATAAGGTCCTCATCCTGCTGCAGCTCAGCGCCGCGCTCCCGGGCTTCCTGCGCCAGGCGGGCGGAGCCGGTCACCACGCCCGCCGGGCCCACGTACACGTCGACCAGCTCGGCGCCGTGGTCGGTGAGCACGAACTCGCGCACCTGATTCGAATGGGCGCTGCCCCGCGACTTCAGCACGTACAGCAGCCGGTTGCGCTCGCCGTTCGTCTCGACGTTGCGCAGCAGCAGCCAGCTGTCGACCAGCGACGATATGCCCACCGTGCTCGACTCGTTCTCGCGCGCCAGGGTAGTCGCCATCGCGGTGATCCCCGCCGCCTTGAGCAGGTCGATCTGGCGGGCCACCATCGAGGTCACCTGGGTCCCCGAGGGCCCATGGGTGAGGCTGGCAATCCCGTCCAGCACGGCGACCGAGGGCGCGAACTCCTCGATCAGCCGGGCCAGTATCGCCAGGTGGGTCTCGAGCCCGAACGCTGTCGGCCGGGCCGCCCATATTCGCAGCAGGCCGGTCTCGGTCCAGCGGCGCAGGTCCAGCCCCACCGATCGCATGTTGCGGATGACCTGCTCAGGTGACTCCTCGAACAAGACCAGCAGCGCCTTCTCACCCCGCGCGCACGCCGCGTCGATCAGGTGCGCCCCGAGGGTGGTCTTGCCCGTCCCCGCTGTCCCGCTGATCAGCACGGTCGAGCCGCGGAACAGGCCACCGGCGAGCATGTGATCAAGGCGGTCGACGCCGGTCGGGATCCGTTCGTCGGACGCGCCGTAGTCGAGGCCGACCGACGTGAGCGGCAGCACCACAAAACCACGGGCCGAGATCAAGAAGGGGTACTCGTTGGTTTCGTGCGCCGACCCGCGGTACTTGACCACCCGCAGGCGGCGGGTAGAGACGTCCCCGTCGATGCGGTGGTCCAAACCGATCACGCAGTCGGATACGAACTCCTCGATACCGTGCCGGGTGAGCCCGCTGTCGCCCCGCTCGCCGGTGACGATGGCGGTGACCGCCCGGTCCTCGAGCCAGCGGAACAGCCTGCCAAGCTCCGCCCGCAAGATCGCCTGGCCGTGGAACGCGCCGAACAGCAACTCGATGGTGTCCAGCACGACACGCTTGGCCCCGATCCGCCCGATGGTGTCGTCGAGCAGCAGGAACAGCGGCTCGAGGTCGAACTCCCCGGTCTCGATGACCTCAGCGGGGTCCACCCGGAACGCGTGCACCACCACCAGCCCGTCCCGCTGCAGCCCGTCGAGATCGAACCCCAGCGAGTCGACGTTGGCGCTCACCTTCTCGGCCGACTCCTCGAAGGTGACCAGCACGCCCGGCTCGCCGTACTCGCGCGCGCCCGCGACGAGGAACTCCAGCCCGAGCAGGGTCTTACCGGACCCGGCGCCGCCCGTCACCAGCGTCGACCTGCCCCTGGGCAGCCCACCGTTGGTGATCTCGTCCAGCCCCTTGATACCCGTCGGGGCCTTCGGCAGCCCGGGGCTCGAGGCAGCCTCAGTCGCTGACATCGGATCGGTTCCGCCACGATCGGATGCCATGCTGCTCCCACGGGTCGTTGTCACGCTCGCCCTCCTCACTGCCTCAGGCTAGGCCGGAGGTCCTCCTTGAGCCGGATCGGTACCCATTCTTCCGTGTGCTGCCGCCTGCCGCGCCTGGCAGCCGTGCCGCACATCACGACGGCTGGGCGAGGAGCAGCACGAACGAGCGCGGCTTGACGGTTATTTTGCCCCCTGCGCCGACGTCGGTCACGTCTGCCGGCACTGCCCGCGCTGCCGCGTCAGCCACGCCGGGCGGCGTGCCACGGGCCGTGGCCGGGCTGTTGGCGGCAGCCGTATGGGACCTGGGTGTGCCGGCGGCGAGATCGAAGCTGTCCAACTGCGCTCGCCAGGAGCATCGTTTCCCTACCTCGGGGATGGTGAAGGTGACCGGGTCCGCCGATCCGTTGACCAGCGTGAGCAGGTCGTCGTCGAGCATGGGCTGGCCGCGCGGGTCGAGATCCGGCGCCACCGTCCCATCGATGTAAACGGCAATGGCCTTCCTGCCGGGGGATTTCCAGTCGGCCTCGGTCATCGCGTGGCCCGCAGGGGTGAACCAGGGCGAGTAACCGGGATCGGCCAGGTAGGCGCCGCGGCGCAGCGCCGGGTGTGCCGCGCGGAAGGCGATCAGCCAGCGGGTGTAGGCGGTCAGGCCGGCGTTGGCGGCGTCCCAGTCGAACCAGGACGTCGGATTGTCCTGGCAGTAGGGGTTGTTGTTACCTTCCTGGGTGCGGCCGAGTTCGTCGCCGCCGAGGATCATCGGGATTCCGCGGGACAGCAGCAGCGTGCCGAGGATGGCGCGGGACTGGCGGGCGCGCAGCGCCAGGATCTCCGGGTCGCCGGTGGGGCCTTCCACGCCGCAGTTCCACGACCGGTTGTCGTCGGTTCCGTCCCTGTTGTGCTCGCCGTTGGCCTCGTTGTACTTGCGCTCATAGGAGACCAGGTCGCGCAGCGTAAACCCGTCGTGTGCGGTGACGAAGTTGATCGAGGATGTGGGCCTGTGGGCGGCGCCGTACAGGTCGGAGGACCCGGAGATCCGGGTGGCGAAATCGGGCAGCACCCCATTGGCGGCGCGCCAGAAGTCGCGGATGGTGTCGCGGTAGCGGCCGTTCCACTCACGCCACAGGGCCGGGAACCGGCCCACGCTGTAACTGTCCATCTGGCCGACGTCCCACGGTTCGGCGATGAGCTTGATCCGGGAGATGACGGGGTCCTGCGCGACGATGTCGAAGAACGTGGCCATCCGGTGAAAATTGCCCCGCTCCCTGGCGAGCGTGGTGGCGAGATCGAAACGGAAGCCGTCGACGTGCATCTCGGTGACCCAGTACCGCAGCGAGTCCATGATCAGGCGCAGGCACGTCGGGTGGTCGGCATTGACCGAGGCGCCAGTGCCCGTGGTATCCACGTAATGGCGCAGGTCGCCGGGCACGAGCCGGTAGTAGGCCGGGTTGTCAAGCCCGCGGAAGCACAGCGTCGGTCCCAGGTGACTGCCCTCGGCCGTGTGGTTGAACACCACGTCGAGCAGCACCTCAAGCCCGGCCGCGTGCAGCGTCTGCACCATTTCCTGGAACTCCGCGATCTGCCCGCCCGGATGGCCTGCCCGCACGGACGCCGAATAGCCGTCATGCGGTGCGAAGAACCCGATGGTGTTGTAGCCCCAGTAGTCGGTCAGGCCGCGCGCGGCCAGATGCCTGCTCGAGACGAACTGATGCACCGGGAGCAACTCGACCGCGGTCACCCCCAGGCCGACGAGGTACTGCACCACCGACGGCCACGCAAGCCCCGCGTACGTTCCGCGCAGCGCCGGCGGCACGTCACGGCGCGTCTGGGTGAATCCCTTGACGTGCACCTCGTATATGACGGTGTCGCGGTATTGCGTGCCCGGCCGTTTGTCCGCGCCCCACACGAACGAAGGGTCAGCCACCATCGACCGCATCATGGACGACGCCGAATCGAGGTCGTTCCGCCCGTCAGGGTCACCTGGCGGGTAGCCGAACAGGCTCTCCCCCCACGCCAGCTGGCCGTAGGTCGACTTGGCATAGGGGTCGAGCAGCAGTTTCGCCGGGTTGCAGCGCAGCCCGGCCGCAGGATCATACGGTCCAATCACCCGGTAGCCGTACCGCTGGCCGGCACTGATCTCCGGCACGAACCCATGCCAGACGCCGTCATTGATTTCCGGCAGCGGCACCTGGGTTTCCGCGCCGCTCTGGTCGAACAGGCACAGCACCACCCGCTGGGCTATCTCCGACGCCACCGCGAAATTGGTCCCGAGCTCATCGGGTGTGGCGCCCAGGGGGAACGGCCGTCCCGGCCAGATCTCCATGCCACCTCCTGCACATTCCGTGCTGTTTTGGTGACCACCCGGCGCGGGCAGCCCGCCCGCAGTCAGCCGGCCCGCAGTTAGCCGGGCGCCGTCTGCCGTTCGCTTGCGCTTCCGCCTTCAGCCTCAGCCTAATCATCTCGCTATGGCAAATCGTGACGAAGTCATTGTCACCCCGCCACGCCCGTCCAGTAAGGGCCGAACCTCCCGGCCCCCGCCGGGAGGTTCGCCCCTCGTGGCGCGCGATCTGTGGGCAAACTCGCAGCTCAACGGGACGTAAGGCTCTAGCCGGCCACCCTCCGGCTGGTGATGTTTGAGTTAAGGAGATGCCATGTCTGAGTCTGTCAGCGGCGCGATCGTGGTCGGGGTAGACGGCTCGCCGGCGTTGGTCGCTGCCCTTGAGTGGGCGGCTGATCTGGCCCGATTGCGCGATGCGGAGATCGTTGTCTTGCGTGCGTGGGATGTGCCGCTCGCCAGTTTCGCCCCATACGCCCCGGTGAGCCGGCGGCCGACGGCTGACGGCGAGCGACGGCGGGCGGAGGCTGACGTGGCACGCGCGATGCGTGCGGCGTTCGGTCCGGCGCCCAGCGTGAAGGTGCGGGCGGCGCTGGTCTGCGGCCCGCCTGCGCGCGTCATCGTCGATCAATGCGCGGAGGCCGAACTGCTGGTGCTTGGCGGACATCACGCCGATTCGCCGCTGAGGCAGACGGTGGGCCCGATCGCCGCGAGTTGCCTGCGGCAAGCCCCCTGCCCCGTGGTGATCGTGACTGAGGGGGCAGCATCGCCAGGACAGGGGGCAGCATCACCAGGACGGGCGGCAGGCCCGGCCACGGAGGTCGCGCCCACGGCGCCCGGGCCGTATGGCGGCGTGTCGGTTCCGGCCACCTTCTGACATCTCCGATACCGTCCGGTGGGTCAACCGGCTCAAGTGCCGTGCTCCAGGCGCCGGCCAGCGCCGACTGCTAATCAGGCGATTTAGCGTATTAGCGGCGAAATCTTAGGATTCCGGACGCGCCGGCCGGGGGCAACCGCGTAGTTTCCTCAGGGGAGAAGCTGATTCCGGCCGCCGGGTCGCGGCGGGGATGATTCGTGACGAATGGAGCTGCCATCGTGCTGCGCGCACGCCGCGTCATGAGCCCGTCGTCCGATCGCGCCCATGCTCAGGTGCGGCTTAGTACCGCAGCATTGCTGCTGGTGCTGTCCGCCGTGCTGGCCGGGGCCACCGCGTGCGCGGGCCAATCGGGATCGGCTTCAACCTCCCGGCCGCTCGCGGCCCGCACCCACCCACCCGTATCGGCGACATCGGTGCTTACCGGCACCGCTCCCGACGTGCTCGCCGCGGACA
This sequence comes from uncultured Actinomycetota bacterium, assembly GCA_963826515.1. GTDB lineage: Bacteria > Actinomycetota > Actinomycetes > Streptosporangiales > Streptosporangiaceae > DATFVJ01. The sequence goes on along the minus strand of CAWGXI010000010.1, from coordinate 620,364 downwards.
TGGCACGGCAGTTATTCGCCGCCTCCCCTATCGTCGTGGTAGCAAATTCGCAACGTCCAGCTGACCTGGCGGTCGCCGCCAGCCGAGCCAGGCATGCCGGTGCGCCCCTGCTCCTCACCGCGGTCCAGGCGGCCACCAGGCCGGCGGGCAGCACCACGTCCGCGGGCCCTTCGGCCACCAGCGCCGCGATGCGCGCAGAGATCGACGACCTGCATCCCCGTGCTGTGCTGGCAGTGGGGCTGACGGGGAACGCGCTCGCCGGTCAGCTGCCGGGGATCCACGTGGTCACCAACCCGGCCGAGCTGCCCACGACACGGGCGCCCGCACCCCTCGGCCATGTGGTCCTGCTTGAGCACCCGGGTCAGCTCGACGCCGCGACCACGGCGGCCGCCACAACCGCGGATGTGGCAGGTGCGACAGTAGTCACTGTCCACGGCGACGACCCGCGCGCCGACGCCAGCGCCATCAGTGCGCTCGCGGCCGCGCGGCCGCGCGAGGTGATCGCGGTCGGGGCCAGTTTCGGGCCGGCCTGGCCGGCAGCGCGGATCGCCACCGCGGCGACCGGGGTGCAGCTGCCGGGCGGCGGACAGGTTGTCTTCCCCGGGCGCCGGCTCGTCGCTCTTTATGGCCACCCCGATGCTCCCGCGCTCGGCGCCCTCGGCCAGCAGGACCTTTCCGCGAGCATCGCGCGGGCCAGGGAGGTTGCCGCTTCCTGCCAGCGACTGAGCAGAGTACCTGTGGTCCCCACCTTCGAGATCATCGCTACCGTGGCGCTGAGCGGGCCAGGCATGGACGGCGACTACTCCGGTGAGTCCAGCGTGGCCTCCCTTCGCCCGTGGGTGGAACGGGCGACCGCCGCCGGTATGTACGTCGTCCTGGACCTGCAACCAGGGCGGGCCAATCTGCTCACCCAGGCCAAGGCGTACGAGTCCCTGCTGAGCCTGCCCGACGTCGGGCTGGCCCTGGACGCGGAGTGGAAGCTGAACCCGGGACAGGTGCCACTGCAGCAGATTGGCAGTGTCGACGTCAACGAGGTCAACAGCGTGGTCAGGTGGCTGGCCGGCCTCACCGCCGAGCATCATCTGCCCCAGAAGATGCTGGTGCTGCACCAGTTCAGGCTGTCGATGATCAGCAACGAGCAGAACCTTGACACCAGTCACGACGATCTCGCGATCGTCATCCACATGGACGGGCAGGGCACGCCGGACGTGAAGCAGGAGACGTGGAACGCCGTCACCAAGGCGGCCCCTCCTGGCGTGTTCTTCGGCTGGAAGAACTTCTACGTCATGGACCATCCGACGATGAGCCCGGACGAGACGATGGCGAAGAAACCTGCGCCGGTCATGATCACGTACCAGTGATCACGCAGTCGGCGCGGTCATGACGTCCCCTGCTGCGGTGCGGGATCTTCGGCCGCGGCGGGCATTGGCTCGCCCTGCCGGTACATTGCGCGGTTTGTTACCCGCGGATTGCCCGCCGTCGACCGGGATCACCGTCCCGGCGACGAAAGCGGATTGCGGCGAGCAGAGCTTCAGCACGACCTGCGCCACCTCAGCGGCCGTGCCCGTCCTGACCTCACGCGTGGCGGATATGCCGGCGGCTGAAATGGCGCCCGCTTCGGCGCGGCCGGAGATCGCCGGCAGGCGGCTGATAATGTCTGGTCCGTGGATGCAGCGCGGCGTGGCCCGTTCTGGGATTGGCAGGCAGGGCGGATCGCGCCGCCGCCGTCGGCGGTGATCTTTGGCTGGGAACTGGTCACTGTCGACGCCGATCAAGGCACTATCGAGGTTGCCTTCGCGGCGGGTGAGAAGTTTGTGAACCCGGCTGGTGTGGTACAAGGCGGCTTCCTTGCGGCGATGCTCGACGAAACCCTCGGCCCCGCGGTTTTGGCGACCTTGCAGGAAGGTCAGTTCGCGCCAACGCTCGACCTGCACGTGCAGTTTCTGCGCCCGGCACGGCCCGGCCGGCTCTATGGCCGGGGGCGGATCGTCCAGCGTGGCGAACACGTGTGCTTTCTGGCCGGCGAGCTCGTCGACTCCGGCGGCAGACCGGTGGCGGTCGCGACGGCGACAGCGCAAATCCGGGCCGCGCCCTAGTCAGCAAGGCATTTCGGGCCGGGATCGGGGCCCGGCAGTCGTTCGGCCGTCAGATCGGCTGCTGCCAGCCGGAGCTCGGCCAGCAGGAATCCGGGCAAGGCGAGGCCGCGTGCCGAAGTCCCGAGCGCCCACCAGCCGTCACCCTCGCTTCCCTGGACCGCCACGGAGGCGCAGCACACCTGCTCGCGGAACTCCCCGTACTCGGTGACCATCGCACCGGGGCCGAGATCCGCGATCTCGGCCTCGACCTGGGTCGGCTCGGTGCGGGTCCTCGGGGTGAACGGGCGCATGCCGCCGGTCAGCAGGCGCTGGCGCGCCCGGCAGGGGAGCGTGCCAAGCAGTGCCTTGCCCAGCGCGGTCGCGTGTGCGGCGATCTCCAGGCCTGACTGCAGATCCTCCAGCCAGGGCGAGTGCCCGCCCTCTGCCAGGTCAACGATGAGCAACCGGCCCGCGGAGATGCTCGCCAGATAGGCCGTATGGCCGGTGACGTCCGCGAGGTGCCTGATCACTGCCTTGCTATGCGGTGGCCGGCCGAAAGAGCCAATGACCTCGTGAAACCTTTCGGCCAGCTTGGTGCCTACGACGTAACCGCCGCCAGGGTGGCGGATCAGGTAACCTTCGTAGCACAGCGTGCGGATCAGGTGGTAAGTGGTCGCCAGCTTCAGCTCACTCCGGCGCGCGATGACTTTCACCGGAAGCGGGCATGGCGAGGCTGCGACCTGCTCGATGATCCGCAGGGCACGCGAGACGCTCTGGATGAGGTCGGTTGGCTGAGCATCGCCGCAGCGTGCCGTCATTGATCCACCCGGCGTGCGAGCGGTTGCACGACAATTCCGGCGGCGGCGGTCAGCAGCACGATGGTAGCGCTGAAGACGACCGCGTAGCCGCCGAGATGACTGCTGACGAGCGCGGGCAGGTAGGCCAGGGGATTGCCACGGATGCGAACACCCAGGGCGCCAACGGCACCACGACCGTGCGGAACCGGCGCCCGCTCACCTCACGGACACGTAGCTGTCGCAGCAGGCCACTGCGGCTGCCGCCGGTCCGGGTCTCCGCCGTCCGCAGCACCAGCGGGACAGCGGCAGCGGCCAGCACCAGGTGGGGCAGATATGGCAGCACGGTGGGGGCGGGCGCCCATTGGGTCAGGACCCCTGCGACGAGCGGGCCGAGGCCGAAACCGGCACTCATCGCTATGGTGACCCGCCGTGGGCCATGCCTGGCGCCATCGGGGGAGCCGGCTGCAAGAGTTCCTTGATCCAGGCGGCACCGGAACTGAAGGCAGCGCCGCTGGCGACGCCGGCGACCAGCCGCCCGGCGAATAGCCAGCCCACTCCTGTCCCGCCGAGGATCAGCAATGCGGTGGCGGCGACGGAGGCGACCAGCGTTGGGGCCATCACCCGGCGGCGGCCGTAGCGATCGGAGACCGGACCGCCGAGCAGCAGGCCCGGGATCAGCCCGAGCACGTAGAGCCCGAACATACCCTGGACGGTCGTCGCCGGCAGCCTCAGCTCCGCCTGATACATCAGCAGCAGCGGCGCGAACTGCTGTGCGCCCCACCCGGCAGCCGCAACGGCGAGTCCGGCGCTCCACCACGCCCGGGTGTCGCTGGTGACCCGCTGACTGGTTCGCGGCTGCGGCCGGCCGCTGCGATCGAGGCATCCGGCAGCAACGGCGGGAGCAGTTATGCGTTGGTTCATACCGCCATGCTCGCGACCACGGCCGCCGAGCACGAGCGGCTGGAACGACATGATGGGAACAGTTTCGGACACCCGCTTGCACGGGCGGTGCGGCCGACGCGGTGCCGCCGCTAGCGCCGGTAGCACCGCCCGTGGTGGAGGTAGTCACCCTGCCAGTACGGGTGCCGATGCTGGCCAGAGCCCGGCCAGCCGCGGCCGGGCCAGCCGCGGCCGGGCCAGCCGCGGCCGGACCAGCCGGGGCCGGACCAGCCAGGGCCGGACCAGCCGGACCACCAGTCGCGGCGCACCCGCCGCCGAATCCAGCCCGCCAGCAGAATCCCGGCTAGCAAGGCCACCAGCCAGAACACCAGGACCACCTTGACGAATGCGAAGAACAACCACCCGCCACCAGGAAGAACCAGTGCCGCGATCAGCGCGAACACTACAAGCGGCAGCAGCGTTGGCCGGTGGCGGAAGGCCCGGCGGGGCGCCGGCCGCCCGCGGGATTGCTTCGGCCGCGCCGCCGCGGGGACCGGCTCGGGCAGATCCGTCATGACATGGCGCAGGTCGCCGAAGGTCTTGGCGTTCAGCGTCGCCGTGATCCGCTCGTCGAACTCGTCGGGTGTAGCAGGCCCTCGGCGAAGTGGTCACGCAGCCGGGCGGTGACGCGGTCCCGGTCGGCGTCTGAAATCCGGATGCGATCGTCCATTGTCCATCCTCCTCGGCTGCTAAGCCTCGTTCTGCTCGCTGCCCGAGCTGCCTTCGTCGCGTTCGTCGATGTCGCCGTCGTCGATGTCGTCGATGTCGTCGATGTCGTCGGCCAGGAGCCGGTAAAGCCTGCGCCGGGTTTGCCCGAGCAGCCGTTCCGCGGCCTGGATCTGCTCGGGCGTGCCGGCGTGGGCCATCTGCACGATTCCGGCGCCGAGCCTTGCCGCCTGAGCGAAGAGCCCAGGCACCTCCCAGGACTCTTGCTGAGCCATCGACTCCCACGCCCCACGGGCCATCTCGGGGTTCTCCTCGACATAGCTGCGGCCGGCGTCGGTGAGGCTGTATGTACGCCGGCCGCCTGACTCCTCACCCGCGATCAGGCCTTCGTCCGCGAGCTGTGCCAGCGCCGGGTAGACCGCGCCAGGGCTGGGCCGCCACGCACCGTCGCTGCGCTCTTCGATCTCGGACATGATCTGGTACCCATTGCTCGGGCCCTCCTGCAGCAGGGCCAGGATCGCGGCCCGGACATCGCCGCGGCCTGCCTTCGGGCCACGCGGCGCGCCAGGTGAGCCCGGCTGCCCAGGCCACCAGCCGCCCCCAGGGCCGCCGAAACCGCCCGCCCACTGTGTCCTCTTGCGCCCGAAGCCCCGCCCCCAGGGCCCGCCGTGCCAGCCTGGCCCGCCTGGCCCGCCGTGCCAGCCCGGCCCGCCGTGTCCGCCGTGTCCGCCTGGCCCGCCGTGCCAGCCCGGCTCGCCGTGCCCGCCTGGCCCGTGGCCGCCTGACATCTTGCGAACGGCGCTCTGGACCTGGCCGAGCATGTCGCTCACGCAACTGAAGACATCGAACATGCGGGGATCGCAATCCCCGGCTCCCGAACTCGCTGCCTGCATCTCTGCGCTCCCGTCTGTACATCTCGCTAGACGATACGTCTCGCGACACGATCACGATATATCGGTAGCCTACGGCCCCGGCCGTCAACTGACAAGATATAGCTCGATTGGAATACTACTGATCGCAGAGTTACTGATCGCAGAGCTGAGGCCACTCTCGAGCGCGGCGATGGCGCAACCTCATTGAACGGGCGCGTCAGATGGCAGACGATCGCCCGTGCTGCGAGGGCCGCGGCCACGGCTGTCACGCCGCGCAGCCGTTAAGGATCATGGGCTGGGGTCCGTTACGGATACCGGGGCTGCCCGCCTTGGCCTGGGGCCCCGGGCGGCCTCAGGCGTGGCTGCGAGGCCGCCGCGCCCAGGCAGGCATCGTCTCAGGCAGGGCCGGTATCGGGACCATCGTCACTGAAGCACAACCGGATGCCAAACGCACTATTGCTGGCTGCGGCTGGCCAATATCCCAAGGCGCAGGGCCGTCGTGGTACGACGCATCCCAGGGCAGTCCCGTCAGCCGTTCGTGACTGGTTAGGTGCCGACCACTGAACGGATCGTCAGCGAGGGTTCCTGATTGCACCGGCAACTTCGTCCCTTCCTGCAACTGATCTTGCCACCTCGTCGTGGCACGCCAATCAGCTGGCGGTGCAGCCCTCAAGAACCTGGCGGTGCAGCCCTCAAGAACAACGACGGACCGGCCACGCAGGGCGCAATGCAGCGCGGTGCTCAAACCGGGGACGCCCGTCCTACGACCACCACGTCTGCTCTCACTCGTCACCCGCCGTGTTCGGTGCGAAGGTGGCGGGCGGCCTCCGTCAGCGCCTGCAGCTTGCCGAATGCGACTTCACGCGGCAGGTATTTCATGCCGCAGTCGGGGGCGAGAACGACATGCTCGGGCGGCACGTATTTCAGCGCCCGCCGGACCCGGGCGGCCACCTCCTCCGGCGTCTCGACGGCAGCGTCGGACAGGTCGAGGACGCCAAGTATGACGGTCTTACCGTGCAGCGCTGACAGCACGGCGCAGTCGAGGTTTGACTGCGCCGTTTCGATCGAGACCTGATCGCAGCCGGTGCTGGCCAGCTCAGCAAGGAAGGAGTAACCGGCCGGTCTTTCGTGGATGATGGCCGCGTATCCGAAGCAGATGTGCACGGCCGTCGTGCCGATGACCCCGTCGAGCGCCCGGTTCAGGACGGGCACCCCGGGCCTTCTCCGGCCGCGCCTGCAAGTAAGGCTCGTCGAGCTGCACGATGTCCGCTCCCGCGGCGAACAGATCCTTGATCTCCTCATTGGCGGCTTCTGCGTACGCGAAGGCGAGGCCTTCCTGATCCGGGTAATGGTCGTTCTGCGCCTGCTGCGACATCGTGAAGGGTCCAGGGACCGTGATCTTGATCGTCCGTTCGGTATTGGCCCGCAGGAACCTGAGGTCTTCGACCTCGACCGCGTGACGCCGCCGGATAGGCCCGACCACGCGCGGCACCGGGTTCGGGTGGCCGCTGCGGTCAAGCGCCGTGCCCGGATTCTCGATGTCGACGCCATCGAGTGCCGTCGCGAAGCGATTCGAGTAGCTCTCTCTGCGGATCTCACCGTCGGTGATGATGTCAAGGCCGGCCCGTTCCTGATCGCGGATCGCCAGCCGCGTCGCGTCCCGCTGCGCCTGTTCCAGGTACTCCGTCCCAACGCGCCATAGCTCACGTGCGCGCACCCGCGGGGGAAACCGGCCAGCAAGGCGTTCGCGGTCGATCAGCCAGTCAGGCTGGGGATAGCTGCCCACAAGCGATGTCGGAAAAAGGCATGTCCCGCCTCCGTGGCCACCGGTCTATCACACCCCCGCGCCCACCCCCGCGCCCAGCCGGGCGATCGTGCCGTGCGGCCGGGTGGTATCCAGGGTCCCGACCCGCGCGGGCTCGTGCTGGCCCTTACCCGTCCTGCGGGCCCCTTGCGGGCTTGTGCAGGCCCCTCCCGGCCCGTGCGGGCACGTGCGGGCCCCTTTGCGGGCCCTGCGGGCCTTGCGGGCCTTGCGGGCCCTGCGGGCCCTGCGGGCCTTGCGGGCCCTGCGGGCCTTGCCGGCCCTGCGGGCCGTGCGGCCAGCGACGCCGGAGACCCAGTAGACTCCTTCTGCCAAGGGCATCGGCGGGAATATCGAGCCGGGGCACCGGTTACAGGTATGCTGACTTGCCGGCCCGCTGCCGCGTCGGTGGCCGGCCGCTGAGGCGGCGGAGTAGCTCAGTCAGGCAGAGCAAGCGGCTCATAATCGCTGTGTCGCCGGTTCAAGTCCGGCCTCCGCTACAAGTTCGCCGGTTTCCGGCTGGATTCTGGCGGGCGGGCATGTCCGATCATCCAACACAGCAGAAAGGCACGCCATCATGGCTGCCACCGACGTCAGGCCGAAGATCACCCTAGCCTGCCAGGAGTGCAAGCACCGGAACTACATCACCAGGAAGAACCGGCGTAACGACCCGGACCGGCTGGAAATCCAGAAGTACTGCCCGAACTGCCGCAAGCACCAGCCCCACCGCGAGACCCGCTAACTCGTCGCCTCGCCTGTACAAGCCGGCTGGCACGGATCGGCTAGCACGGTGGGCTGGCACCGGATCGGCTGGCACGGGGTTGGCTGGCACGGGGTTGGCTGGCACGGGGTTGGCTGGCACTGACCGTTCTATGCAGGGCCGTCTACGCGCGGGCCGAACTCCGTTCTGTTACGGTCGCATGGAGCGGCACCTGGTGCCTGCCGCACCGCCGCGGATGAGCGACAGGGCCGCTTCACCGGATGATGGCAGGCAAGTAATCGCCGCACCCGGAGTACCCCGGGTCACCTGGTCTCGCGGAGGGCTGCATGGGAATCAACCGGGACTACCTCGGCCGGACATACCCGCCGACCGAGCCGTACGACGTCAGCCGGGTGAAGATCGCCGAGTTCGCGACCGCGATCGGCGATCCCAATCCGCTTTACCGCGACCGCGCGGCCGCCCAGGCGGCGGGTCACAGAGATGTGCCCGCGCCTCCGACTTTCCCCGTCGTCATAGCCATGGCGGGCAGCGCGCGCGCGGTCATGGATCCAGGCCTCGGCGTCAATTACGCCATGGTCGTGCACGGCGAGCAGCGCTTCGAGTACAGCCGCCCCGTCTACGCGGGCGACGTCGTCACCTGCCAGTCCGCCATCTCCGATATCCATGACGCGGGCCGCAACGTGCTGCTCACGACTCAGACCGAAATCAGCACCGTCGAAGGCGAGCACGTGTGCACCGCGTATTCCACCCTCGTGGAGCGCGGCGGGGCCGGGAACTGAGAGGGGCGCCAGCGAGATGACCGCGCAAGTCAAGTACGACGACGTTGAGGCCGGAACGGAACTGGAGCAGCGGACCTATCCCGTGCAACGGATCGACCTGGTCAGGTATTGCGGCGCCGCAGGCGACTTCAACGTGATCCACTGGAACGAGCGGATCGCCAAATCGGTCGGGCTCCCCGACGTGATCGCGCACGGGATGTACACCATGGCGGAGGCAGGCAGGTATGTGACCGACTGGGCTGGTGACCCGGGCGCCGTGCTCGACTTCAGCGTCAGGTTCTCCGCTCCGGTCGTGGTTCCTGACGACGACAAGGGCGCGACGATCGAGGTCAGCGGCAAGGTCGAGGAGAAGCTCGACAACAACCGCGTGGTGTTGGCGCTGACGGCAAGGTCAGGCGACACAAAGGTCCTGTCGCGCGCCCGCGCGGTCGTCAAGCTGGCCTGACACAGTTGACGGCGGCCGGAGCAGGCGGCGCAGCGGCTGCCCAGGCCGGTGGCGTACCACCTGGCGCACCTGGCGGCCGCCGCCGTCGGCAGGTAAGGCTGGCCGGTTACACGACTTTGCGGCTTGGCGGCCCCGCGAGTTCCTTCGTCGCCGCTCCGGACGAGCGGGACGTCGTTGACGCCGTCCGCGGCGCTGACGCTGCGGGCGAGCCGGCGCTCATTCTCGGCGGCGGCTCCAACCTTGTTGTCGCGGACGCGGGCTTTCCTGGCACGGTTGTGCACGTCGCCACCCTTGGCGTCGACATCCGATGGGACCAGGGGGATCGTGGCACAGCGCTGCTGTGCGCTGCCGCCGGCGAAGACTGGGACGCGATAGTCGCGCGGTGCGTCGCGGACGGGCTTGCCGGAGTGGAATGCCTGGCGGGTATCCCTGGCCTGGTGGGCGCCACCCCCATCCAGAACGTCGGCGCCTACGGGCAGGAAGTTGCCGAGACGATTACCCGCGTGCGCGCCCTCGACAGGAAAGCCGGCCGGGTAGTCACGCTTGACGGCGCCGACTGCGGGTTCGGGTACCGGACGAGCATGTTCAAGCGCCGGCCTGGCCGGTTCGTGATCCTCGATGTGACGTTCAGGCTGGATACCGAACGGCTGTCGCGAGCGATCCGCTATGCCGAACTGGCGTTGTCACTCGGGGTGGTTGCCGGGCAGCGGGTGCCTCTCGCCGAGGCCCGGGCAGCGGTACTTGAACTGCGCAGGGGCAAAGGAATGGTGCTCGACCCGGCTGACCCGGACACGCGCAGCGCGGGCTCGTTTTTCACCAACCCGGTGCTCGGCCCTGATCAGCTCGCCGAGTTCGAGGACGCCGTGCGCCGCCGGCTGGGCCGCGGCACCAGCTTCCCCCGCTTCCCCGCGTCTGACGGCCGGGTGAAGATCCCGGCCGCGTGGCTGATCGAGCGCGCAGGCTTCCGCAGGGGCTATGCGGCGTGGGGCGCAAGGATCTCGTCCAGGCACACGCTCGCGCTCACCAATCCGGGCGGCGCGACCACGGCGGGGCTGATCGCGCTTGCGCGGGAGATCAGAGACTCGGTTCAGGATGCGTTCGGCGTGACGCTCATCGCTGAGCCGGTACTTGTCGGCGTTCGGCTATGATCAGCCCCGCTGATACCCATCTCACAGCGCTGGGGGCGCACGACACCGGACGCGGGGAGCCCGGCCAGCGGCGCGAGCGCGCCGGTCCCACGGAGGACCAGGCTATTGGCTCGGCAGGGACGGCGCGGGACCGAACATGCGGCGGACCATCCCGGACCGTACACAACTAGTGGCGGATGAGTTTGTCTCCGCTAGCCAAACGCGCAAACTTTAGTGCAACAATTGTCGATTGTGACATGTGCGAACTCACGCGGGTCAGACTATAACTAATGATCGTACCGCGGTTGACACCGGCACCGGCATGCGCCTTAAATGACAATGGCCCGTACGGGAGAGTCTGAGGGCGAATGCCCAGGTAGCCTCGGTCGAGTTGCGCCGACCCAGAGCCTTTGCCTGGTGACGCAATTCATTCAATCGGCACTCGCGGCCCGGCACGAGGTCAAGGCGCAATGCCGAACTCTTGCCGTTGTGGCGCAGGTCGCTGGTGCGGTGGAAGTGCGCGTCGATGAAGAGACCGCTACAGACGACTAAAGCAACGCCGCTGGTGAATTGGCGAACACCATCGGGCCGGGCCGAGCCGCGCCACACAAGCCCAAGCCACGCGAAACACTGCGCCCGCGGAACAGATCTGCACCCCTCACCGGCCGACATCCATGATCGTGGTACCTAACCCGCCGTATACGCGGGTAAGGTACCCACCGATCATGGTGCGCTTGCCTGCGGAGCTGTCGCTCCGGTGTTGGGCGCGGTGCGCGGCGCGCTGGCGTGACGCCCTGGCGTCCGGCCGCGTCGGCGAAGGCCTTCTGCGGAATGCGCCGGAGGCGGCGGTGCCTCCACCGGCTTGGGCCCACAGTGTGCACCGCCGCAGGTGATCTTTATGCCGAAGGACGCGCGCGCCGCTGAAAGCCCGCGACCGTGGCCCGGGCGGTTTCGCTCCACGGCGACGATCATCTTCAGCGGACGGCTGCCGCGCCGCCGCCCGGCTACGGGCGCCCGGCGGGTGGAGCCGGGGCGGTGCCGGCGGGTGCGGTCAGCCAGGAGTCGATTCCGGCTAGCAGGGCGGCCCGAATATGGCTGGGCGCGGCCGAACGTCGCACCGAAGTGCGGGCGAGGTCGGCGAGTTCCTGATCAGTGCACAGGTGTGCGTGCCGCGCAAGTTCGTACTGCGCGGTGAGCCTGGCGCCAAACAACAGCGGGTCGTCGGCGCCGAGGGCGATACTCACCCCGGCATCCCGAAGTGCCCGAAGCGGTACGTCTTCCGCGCGGGCGGCGACCCCGTGCGCGACATTGGACGTGGGGCACACCTCCAGCGTGGTGCCGCGCGCTGCGAGCAGGTGCGTCAGGGCCGCATCCTCCGCGGCTCGCACGCCGTGACCGATCCTGTCCGCGTTCAACTGCGCCAGGCAGGCGCGGACGCTATCCGGACCGGCAAGCTCGCCGCCATGCGGAACGGCAAGGAGCCCGGCGCGGGCGGCGATGCGGAACGCCGGTGCAAACTCCGCGGCAGGACCGCGGCGCTCGTCGTTACTGAGCCCGGGTTCCGATGACGCCTCGCCCCGCATATCGTGCGGCGAGCCTGGCGAGCGTCCTGGCGTCGAGCGGGTGCCTGGTGCGGTTCGCCGCGATGATCACACCGATGCCGACTCCGGTCGCACTTGACGCCTGCGCCGCCGCGTCGAGAACCAGCTCAACTGTGGGCGTCAGGCCGCCGAAACGGCCCGCGTACCCGGATGGGTCCACCTGGATCTCCAGCCAGCCCGAGCCTTCCTCGCTTTCGTCCTCGGCGGTCTAGCGCAGTAGCCGACCTACGTCTGCCGGGGTGCGCAGGACAGAACGGGCGATGTCGTAAAGCCGCTGGAACCTTAACCAGCCCCGCTCGTCCGTTCCGCGTAGCTGCGGTGGCCGGTTCGTGGTGAGGGCGTGGGGGTAATCCGACGCCGTGACGGCAGGCGAGATCGATCAGGGTGGAGGGCCGCATTGCCCCGGTCAGGTGCAGGTGCAGGTGTGCTTTGGGCAGGGCACGGACCGGCCGTCTTACGCCATACCGCAGCGCAAGACCGGAACCCCCCACCACTTGCCCTTCCACACCATGCTCAATTATTTCCACACGGCTTCCACCATGCTCAGCTTCCACCCGGCTCAGCTTCCACCCGGCTCAGCGCCCCACCGGTGCTCAGCTTCCGCACCGTGCCAGGTTCTTACGTCATGCTCGGCTTCGACGTCATCCACAACGCTACCGAATGGAATTCGGCTTTTGTCTGTGATGTCCGGGCAAGCTTCAGCGGGCCTCAGCGAGCAGCTTTGCCATCCGGCTGACCCCTTCTGCGAGGTCACCGTCACCTAGGGCGCACGACAGCCGGAAGTAGCCAGGGGTCCCGAACGCCTCGCCTGGAACCACGGCCACCTCCGCTTGCTCCAGAATCAGCTCGGCGAGCCCCACACTGCTCTCCACCCGGGTACCGCGAATCTGGCTGCCGATCAGCTCCTTGACGGACGGATAGCAGTAGAACGCGCCTTTCGGCTCGGGGCAGGTGACACCGGGGATCTCGTTCAGCATCTGGCTCATAACGCGCCTGCGCCGGTCGAAGGCGTCGCGCATGGTCGCTGTCGCCGAGAGATCACCGGTGACCGCGGTGAGCGCCGCTGCCTGCGCGACATTGCAGACGTTCGACGTCGCGTGTGACTGAAGGTTCGCGGCCGCCTTGGTGAGGTCGGGTGGCCCGATCGTCCAGCCGACCCGCCACCCGGTCATCGCGTAGGTCTTCGCGACACCGTTGACCACCACGCAGCACTCGCTGAGCGCTGGGACCAGTACCGGCATCGAACTGAACCTTGCGTCGTCATAGACAAGGTGCTCGTAGATCTCGTCGGTGATCACCCAAATCCCGTTGGCCACGGCCCAGCGGCCGATCTCGGCGACAAGGGAGGGCGGGTATACGGCGCCGGTCGGGTTGGAAGGCGATACGAAGAGCAGCACCTTGGTGCGGTCCGTGCGGGCGGCCTCGAGCTGGGAAACCGAAGCCAGGTAGCCGGCCCGCTCGTCGGTGACAACCGGGACAGGAATCCCGCCAGCGAGCTTGATCGACTCTGGATAGGTGGTCCAGTAGGGGGCGGGCAAGAGCACCTCGTCGCCCGGGTCAAGCAGCGCCGCGAAGGCCTGGTACACGGCCTGCTTGCCGCCGTTGGTGACGAGCACCTGGCTCGCGCGCACCTGGTAACCCGAGTCGCGCGCGGTCTTCGCCGCGATCGCTTCTCTCAGCTCCGGAAGCCCTGCCGCCGGCGTGTACTTATGGAAACGCGGCTGAGCGCAGGCCTCTTGGGCAGCCGCAACGATATAAGCGGGCGTCGGGAAGTCGGGTTCGCCCGCGCCGAATCCGATCACCGGCCGCCCTGCCGCCTTTAGTGCCTTAGCCTTGGCGTCGACGGCCAGGGTCGCGGATTCTGTGATGGCGGATACCCGCGCCGAGATGCGGGGATGCAGCGTTCGCATATCTCCTATCGTGTCATCTCGCGGGAGCGCCTTTCCACTTCGGCGGCCGCCGGCCGGTCTTGTACGCGGGTCGTCGGCTTAGCACCCGGGCCGCCGCCGGCCCTGTACGCCGGTGGCCGGCCCAGCACCGGGTGGCCGCCAGCACCCGGGTCGCCAGCACGCCGGGTGGCCGCCCAGCACCCGGGTGGCCGGCCCAGCACCCGGGTGGCCGCCCAGCACCCGGGTGGCCGCCAGCACCCGGGCCGCCGCCGACCCAGTACGCGGGCCGTCGCTCAGCACGCGGGGCCGCCGCGAACTCAGTACGCGCGCCGTCGGCCGACCACCCGGGCCGCCGCAAGGTTTCGTCCGTGGGGAACTTAGCGCCCTTTTGGCCTCGCGGCTTGGCCGCAATGTCCCGGCCGGTCGTCCCTGGGCTGGCACGGGTTCCCCCGATCCTCTCCGCAGAACTTATGGAGTCGTGCCCAGCACAGCCGTTTAGCATGATGATCGGGTTGCGCTGCCCGCGCTGGTTCGACGTCGCGCGGCCGAACCACGTACACTTGCGGCTCTGGCAGTCCGCTGCATAGCCGCCGCATGTCCGCGTGCGGCTGCGCCGGGACTCCCGGCGCGGCCTTCTGTACAGTTCCAGAAGGTCGTCGGTACCTTGAACAGCGGGTTGAACACAGCGGGTTGAAACACAGTGGGTTGAAACACAGTGGGTTGAAACAGAGGGCAGTAGCTCAATTGGCTAGAGTCCCGGTCTCCAAAACCGGCGGTTGGGGGTTCGAGTCCCTCCTGCCCTGCGAGTACGGCTCGGGTATGAAGTTCAGTTTCGGTGCGGCTCAGGTGAGGACATGGTGACTCAGACACGGGGTTCTGCCGCGGAGCGGCGGGGCAATTCGGGGCCCAAGAAGGGTTCCCGTACTTCGCCCGCGCTGTACTTCCGCCAAGTCGTTGCCGAACTACGCAGGGTGATCTGGCCGACGCGCCGTGAGCTGATCACGTATACGACCGTGGCCCTGGTCTTCGTACTTGTCATGGTCGGGATAGTGACGGGCCTGGACTACCTGTTCACGAAGCTCGTGCTTGGGCTCTTCGGCTGAGCCGCGCGCTGTGGCAGCCGGGAAAACGGGCACGATCGCGGGGGTACAAGCTAGCGCTAGCCGGCGCCGTCGGCAGCGACCATCACCGAGTCATCCGGGGCGGCCCAGGCCGATCCGGCCACGGACCACGTCGGCGCGGCTGACGAGGCCCTGACCACGTCGGCACCGCCGGCAGCCACAACGAGAGAGAAAGAGTCACCGTGTCCGAGTCCCAACTGCATGCGGGCGAGAGCGAAGCCGACGAGCAGGCTCTCGACTCCGGCGTGCCAGAGGGTCGTGCCGGAGACGTGCTTGACGAGCCAGAACCGGATGCGCCCGACACGGCGCCCGGCTCTGCGCCGGAGGGCGCCGAGCCCGAGAGCGACCCGGTAGCAGAGTTCAAGCGGCAGCTGCGGATGCTTCCGGGCGACTGGTATGTCGTGCATTCGTACGCCGGATATGAGAACCGGGTAAAGACCAACCTGGAGAGCCGGACCCAGTCGCTGAACATGGAGGATTACATCTTCCAGATTGAGGTGCCGACACACCAGGTGACCGAGATCAAGGGCGGCAAGCGGCAGCAGGTCTCAGAGAAGGTGCTGCCCGGATACATCCTTGTCCGGATGGACCTGACCGACGAGTCGTGGGCCGCGGTACGCAATACGCCTGGTGTAACTGGCTTTGTCGGGCTCTCGAGCAGGCCGTCGCCGCTCAGCCTTGACGAGGTCGCGCAGCTCCTTGCGCCTGAGCCGGAGGAGCAGGCAAAGAAGAAGGAGGAAGAGCGCACGGTCGTGGACTTCACGGTCGGCGAGTCGGTTACCGTAATGGACGGCCCGTTCGCCACGCTCCCTGCCACGGTCAACGAGATCAACGCTGATACCCAGAAGCTCAAGGTGCTGGTATCGATCTTCGGCAGGGAGACGCCGGTCGAGCTCTCCTTCGATCAAGTGGCGAAGATCTGAAAAGTTAGGATTCTGCAGACATGCCTCCCAGGAAGAGGATCGCGGCGGTTGTCAAGGTGCAGCTGCCCGCCGGCCAGGCTACGCCGGCGCCGCCGGTGGGGACCGCGCTCGGCCCGCACGGCGTCAACATCATGGATTTCTGCAGGCAGTACAACGCTGCGACAGAAGCCCAGCGAGGGAACGTGATCCCGGTTGAGATCACCATCTTCGAGGACCGGTCGTTCACGTTCATCACCAAGACGCCGCCTGCGCCTGAGCTAATCAAGAAAGCGGCCGGTGTCGAGAAGGGCAGTGGCGAGCCGCACACCACCAAAGTTGGTTCGATCACCGCCGCGCAGGTCCGCGAGATCGCGCAGACAAAGATGCCCGATCTGACCGCCAACACCATTGAGGCCGCCGAGAAGATCATCGCCGGCACGGCGCGTTCCATGGGCATCACGGTCGAGGGCGGACCGAGTCCCGCGCCGTAAGCAGCCGCCGGCACCACAGCCGCCACCGTGGCAGGGCCTCGCGCTGGCCCGTAGACCACGCCCTCCTCAGCAACGCGAAGGAGAAGACACATGCAGCGCAGCAAGGCGTACCGCAAGGCGGCCGAGTTGGTTGACCGCAGCAAGCTTTACAGCCCCGCCGAGGCGGCGAAGCTGGCCAAGAAGACGGCGACCACGAAGTTCGACCCCACCGTTGAGGTTGCGCTCCGGCTGGGCGTCGACCCGCGCCGGGCCGATCAGATGGTGCGTGGCACGGTGAACCTGCCCAACGGCACCGGAAAGACGGCCAGGGTCTTGGTCTTCGCGACCGGTCAGCGTGCCGACGAGGCCACGGAGGCGGGCGCCGACTACGTCGGCACAGACGATCTGATCGAGCGCATCCAGGGCGGCTTCCTCGACTTCGACGCGGTCGTGGCGACCCCAGACCTGATGGGCAAGGTCGGCAGGCTCGGCCGCGTGCTCGGCCCGCGTGGCCTGATGCCCAACCCGAAGACGGGGACGGTCACCAACGACGTGGCTAAGGCCGTCAGTGACATCAAGGGTGGCAAGATCGAGTTCCGGGTGGACAGGCACGGCAACCTGCATTTTGTGATCGGCAAAGCGTCGTTTCCCGAACTCGCCCTAGTTCAGAACTACTCGGCTGCGGTGGACGAGGTCATGCGGCTCAAGCCTGCCGCCGCCAAAGGCAGGTACCTGAGGAAGGCGGCGTTCACCACATCCATGGGCCCGAGCATCCCGGTCGACCCGAACAAGACACGCGGCCTGACCGAGGAGCTTGAGGAGGCCGTGACCAGCTGAGTGAACCGAGCTACCTCGCGGCCGCCGCCACCGATTTGGCCGCCATCAAGGCCCGAGCATAAACTGGGTGTTGCCAAAGACCGCTGGTTGCTGCTTTGACGCCCTTGCCAGGGAGCCAAAGTAGCCGAAGGTCCCGCTAGGGCGGGCGGCCCGCGCAGGTGAGTTGTGAGCTGATCTTCCGCCGTGGCCACTGGCGCCACGGCCCTGATACGCCTCGGCCGCGCCTGCGCCCGGGGCGTTTTGCTTTCGCAGACTTCTCCAGCCTCCTACTGGGGTCCGGGAGAAGTCACCCCCGGCAGCCCGTGGGGTCGCCCCCCGGGCTAACTGAGCCGGGGGTCCGGGGGTCGTCCCCCGGGCTAAACAGAGCCGGGGGCCCGGGGGTCGTCCCCCGGGCTAAACAGAAAGGAAGGAGGCCCATGGCGAGAGCAGACAAGGTGGCCGCGGTCACCGAGCTCACGGAGAGATTCCAGAGTTCGAACGGCGCCATGTTGACCGATTATCGCGGGCTTACCGTTGCTCAGCTAGCTGAGCTGCGCCGCTCACTGGGTGAGAACGCCACGTTCACCGTGGTCAAGAACACGATCACCAAGATCGCGGCTAAGGATGCCGGGCTTGAGGAGGAGATCTCCAGCCTGCTGACCGGACCCTCGGCAATCGCTTTCGTTGAGGGAGACGTGGTCGAGACTGCCAAGGGCCTGCGCGACTTCGCCCGGGCGCACCCGCATCTCGTCATCAAGGGCGGCGTCCTCGACGGCGCGGCGCTAACCCCCGCGGAGATCACCAGGCTCGCTGACCTGGAGCCACGCGAGGTCCTACTCGCGAAGCTCGCGGGCGCGATGAAGGCATCGACGGCGCGTGCCGCGGCAACATTCAATGCTCTGCCGGTTCAGCTTGCCCAGCTCGCCGAGGCGCTTCGCGTCAAGCGGGAGGAGCAGGACGCTGCGGCTGGCGCAGCACCCGCCGCAGCGGAGCAACCAGAGACTGACCCAGCCTGACCCGGTCTGGTCGGGCAAGACCCAGCCTGCCGCTCATCAGCGGGCGGCTCAGGCACGTTGGAAGATCTGCCGGTGAGTGACATCACCTACGGCACAGGCTCACACGAAGGAAACCACGATGGCGAAGCTCAGCACCGATGACCTACTCGACGCGTTCAAGGAGATGACTCTCCTGGAGCTGTCCGAGTTCGTCAAGCAGTTCGAGGACACGTTCGACGTCAAGGCGGCCGCCCCGGTCGCGGCCGTCGTCGCGGCGCCCGCAGGCGCTGCCGGCGCGGAGGCCGCGGAGGAGGAGCAGGACGAGTTCGATGTCATAATCGAGGCAGCGGGAGACAAGAAGATCCAGGTCATCAAGGAAGTCCGCAGCCTCACTAGCCTCGGCCTCAAGGAGGCCAAGGACTTGGTCGACGGCGCGCCGAAGGCTCTGCTCGAGAAGGTCAACAAGGAGGCCGCGGAGAAAGCCAAGGCTGCGCTCGAGGGCGCCGGGGCCTCGGTCACCGTCAAGTAGCGGTCGACCTCAGCGCGTTCGCCAGGGGACGGGCACCTGATCTGGGTGCCCGCCCCTCGTGCTGTGTGCCGGTCTCTCGTGCTGTGTGCCGGCCCTCCGTGCTGACCGCTCGTCGCGCCCTGGATCGGTTTCATGATCCGTTTTCGTGTTAACTTGCCTGCGCTATGTGCCGGAAACTCAACACAGATAGGGATCATGGCCGAGGCAGCCTTACCACCGGCCCAAGGCCGCCGGAACATCGCCGCCTCGTGGACCCCCTACGCGCCCGCCACTCGGCCGCTCCCGCGGCCGCCCCGCCCCTCGCGACCGCGCCCTCGGGCCGCTCACCGTTCGTGCTGGGCGCCGGGCCCTCCGTGCTGACCGCCCGTCGCACGTTGAATCGGTTTCATGATCCGTCTTCGTGTTAACTTGCCCGCGCTATGTGCCGGAAACTCAACACAGATAGGGATCATGGCCGAGGCGGCCTCATGATCGACCGGCCCCAGGCCGGCGAACGTGGCGGTCTCATGGCGCCCCCGCGCGCCCCACGGCGGCCCCGCCCCTTGCGGCCGAGTACGGCGGCGCGGCAGGCCAGCGGAAGCACGCGCGTTGGCCGGGTACCGCGGCAGCTGGGCAGGGCGCTGGCCGAGCACCGCGGCGGCCAAACCACAGTGGCGGGGCAGGCGGGCGCCCGTGTGCTCGCGGGGGTGCGGTATGGCAGGGCCGTGGAGCAGGCACCCGCGGCGGCCGGCCGGGAGACAGCCGGGCGCGCGGCAGGAGCCGGGAGACAGCCGGGCGCGAGACAGGAGCCGGGCGGGAGACAGCCGGGCGCGAGACAGGAGCCGGGCGGGAGACAGCCGGGCGCGAGACAGGAGCCGGGCGGGAGACAGCCGGGCGCGAGACAGGAGCCGGGCGGGAGACAGCCGGGCGCGAGACAGGAGCCGGCCGGGAGACAGCCGGGCGCGAGACAAAGGCCAGCGCGAGACAGGAGCCGGCCGCGAGATAGCCGGGCGCGGAGCCGGGCGGGGAGACAGCCGGGCGGGGAGACAGCCGGGCCGGGAGACAGCCGGGCAGGGAGACAGCCGGGCCGGGAGACAGCCGGGCGCGCGACAGCAGCAGTGCCCGGAGGCCTAGGAGCAGCGCGAGCGCCGGACCGGGCGCCTCGTCGCGGCGTCAACTTCGCTTGCCCGCGCCCGCGACACTGCGCGTTAGCCGTTGCGGAGAACCGGGGAATATACCCGCGTGATCGCCGGTTCACACTAGTGGCATGCTGTGGTCTCCCTCACCCCTGCTGAGATGCCCGTATATCGGTGCGCGGGCTTGACGTACGCTCGCCAAAGAGCGATGCTGCGGAGCAACCGTGAATCTCATAGTGGCGTACAGTTGGACAGCAGTGTGCCGGTCGGCTACACTGCCCATTTGCGCTGCACTCTAACGTCCTCGGCCCTCCTTGAACCTCCCGCGGTGAGTCCGCAGGGCGTTTTGCGTGCGTGCGGTGATTGTCCGCTACAAGCTCGGAAGGACGCCTGTTGGCAGCCTCGCGCAGCGCTTCAGCTAATACTCTCGGTCCGCGTCGCGTCTCCTTCGCACGCATCAAGGAGCCTCTCGAGGTTCCGGATCTTCTTGCCCTGCAGACTCAGTCCTTCGACTGGCTCCTCGGGAACGAGAGCTGGAAGACCCGGGTCGAAGAGGCCAAGAAGACCAGTCGCAAGGACATACCGGAGCAGTCCGGCCTAGAGGAGATCTTCGAGGAGATCAGTCCCATCGAGGACTTCTCTGGGACCATGTCGCTCTCGTTCCGTGATCATCGGTTCGAGCCGCCCAAGTACTCCGTCGAGGAGTGCAAGGACAAGGACATGACCTACTCCGCCCCCATGTTCGTAACGGCGGAGTTCATCAACAACAGCACGGGCGAGATCAAGAGCCAGACGGTGTTCATGGGCGACTTCCCGCTCATGACCCCCAAGGGCACGTTCATCATCAACGGCACCGAGCGTGTCGTCGTGTCGCAGCTCGTTCGCTCACCCGGCGTCTATTTCGACCGCCAGGTCGACAAGACCTCCGACAAGGACATCTACAGCTGCAAGGTCATCCCGTCCCGCGGTGCATGGCTCGAGTTCGAGGTCGACAAGCGGGACAGCGTCGGCGTCCGCATCGACCGCAAGCGCAAGCAGGGTGTCACCGTCTTGCTCAAGGCGCTCGGCTGGGACGAGGCGAAGATCCTAGAGCGGTTCGGCGACTACGAGTCGATGCGCACCACGCTGGAGAAGGATCACACCTCCGGCCAGGATGACGCGCTGCTCGACATCTACCGCAAGCTGCGTCCTGGCGAGCCGCCCACCCGCGAGTCCGCGCAGACCCTGCTCGAGAACCTGTACTTCAACCCGAAGCGGTATGACCTCGCCAAGGTCGGCAGGTACAAGGTCAACAAGAAGCTGGGCCTCGATGCGCCGATCGTGCAGGGCACGCTGTCAGAGGACGACATCGTTTCCACGATCGAATACCTGGTCCGGCTGCACGCGGGCGAGGAGGAGATCACCGTCGGCGATGTCACGGTCCCCATCGAGACCGACGACATCGACCACTTCGGCAACCGTAGGTTGCGTACAGTCGGCGAGCTCATCCAGAACCAGGTCCGGCTTGGCCTAGCGCGCATGGAGCGTGTGGTCAGGGAGCGGATGACCACTCAGGACGTCGAGGCGATCACGCCGCAGACGCTGATTAACATCCGCCCGGTCGTGGCGTCCATCAAGGAATTCTTCGGCACCAGCCAGCTCTCGCAGTTTATGGACCAGACCAATCCGCTGGCTGGGCTCACGCACAAGCGGCGCCTTTCCGCGCTGGGGCCTGGTGGCCTTTCACGTGAGCGGGCCGGCTTTGAGGTGCGAGACGTGCACCCGTCGCACTACGGCCGGATGTGCCCGATCGAGACGCCTGAAGGCCCGAACATCGGCCTGATCGGCTCGCTGTCCTCATACGGGCGGGTCAACTCGTTCGGTTTCGTTGAGACCCCGTACCGCAAGGTCAACGCCGGCCAGGTGACCGAGCAGATCGACTACCTGACCGCGGATGAGGAGGACAGGCACGTCATCGCGCAGGCGAACACACCGCTCTCCGCTGACGGGTCGTTCGCCGAGGACCGCGTTCTGGTCAGGCGGAAGGGCGGCGAGGTCGACTACATCCAGCCGGACGACGTCGACTACATGGACGTCTCGCCGCGGCAGATGGTCTCGGTCGCGACGGCGATGATCCCGTTCCTCGAGCACGACGATGCGAACCGTGCCCTGATGGGCTCCAACATGCAGCGCCAGTCTGTGCCACTGCTGCGGAGCGAGGCCCCGCTTGTCGGCACCGGCATGGAGTACCGTGCCGCGACCGACGCGGGCGACGTGATCGTCGCGGAGAAGGCGGGCGTGGCCGAAGAGGTCTCGGCCGACTACGTGACGATCGCGGCCGACGACGGAACAAGGACCACCTACCGTGTCGCCAAGTTCCGGCGCTCCAACCAGGGCACGTGTTTCAACCAGCGGCCGATCGTGGACGAGGGCCAGCGGGTCGAGGCCGGCCAGGTCATCGCGGACGGGCCGTGCACCTCCGGCGGCGAGATGGCACTGGGCAAGAACCTCCTAGTGGCGTTCATGCCCTGGGAGGGCCACAACTACGAGGACGCCATCATCCTGTCCCAGCGGCTGGTCCGCGATGACGTGCTCTCCTCCATTCACATCGAGGAGTACGAGGTCGACGCCCGGGACACGAAGCTCGGTCCTGAGGAGATCACAAGAGATATCCCTAACGTCTCCGATGAGGTGCTTGCCGACCTCGACGAGCGCGGCATTATCCGGATCGGCGCCGAGGTCGTCACTGGCGACATCCTGGTGGGCAAGGTGACGCCGAAGGGCGAGACCGAGCTCACTCCCGAGGAGCGGCTGCTACGTGCGATCTTCGGTGAGAAGGCCCGTGAGGTCCGCGACACCTCATTGAAGGTGCCGCACGGCGAAGAGGGCAAGGTCATCGGTGTCCGGGTCTTCACCAGGGAGGACGGCGACGAGCTGCCTCCGGGGGTGAACGAGCTCGTGCGCGTCTATGTGGCGCAGAAGCGGAAGATCACCGATGGTGACAAGCTCGCGGGCCGGCACGGCAACAAGGGCGTCATCGCCAAGATCCTGCCCGCTGAGGACATGCCGTTCCTTGAGGACGGCACGCCCGTGGACATCGTGCTCAACCCGCTCGGCGTGCCGGGCCGGATGAACGTCGGCCAGGTGCTCGAGACGCACCTCGGCTGGGTGGCGCAGGCCGGCTGGAAGATCGCGGGTGACGACGACGTATGGCAGCAGCGGCTGCACCAGATCGGCGCTGGCGAGGCGCGATCGGGAACGGCGGTGGCGACACCGGTGTTCGACGGCGCGCGGGAGGAGGAGATCACCGGACTGCTCGCGTCAGCGCTGCCGAACCGCGACGGGCAGCGCCTGGTCGGCGGCGGCGGTAAGGCACGGATGTTCGATGGCAGAACCGGTGAGCCGTTCAAGGACCCGATCGCGGTCGGCTACATCTACATCCTCAAGCTGCTGCACCTGGTCGATGACAAGATTCACGCTCGGTCCACGGGCCCATACTCCATGATCACTCAGCAGCCGCTCGGCGGTAAGGCGCAGTTCGGTGGCCAGCGGTTCGGTGAGATGGAGGTGTGGGCACTCGAGGCCTACGGTGCCGCCTACGCGCTGCAGGAACTTCTCACTATCAAGTCCGACGACGTGCTCGGCCGGGTCAAGGTCTACGAGGCGATCGTCAAGGGCGAGAACATCCCGGAGCCGGGCATACCCGAATCCTTCAAGGTGCTGATCAAGGAGATGCAGTCGCTCTGCCTCAACGTAGAGGTGCTCTCAAGCGACGGCGTGTCCATCGAGATGCGCGACACGGACGAGGACGTCTTCCGCGCTGCGGAAGAGCTCGGTATTGACCTGTCCCGGCGCGAGCCGAGCAGCGTTGAAGAGGTCTGAGGCGTGTCTTCCAGGCATGCTCCAGAAGCCGCGAACTACCCCAGGGGATAATTAAGTGCTCGACGTCAACTTCTTCGACGACCTGCGTATTGGCCTCGCCACTGCCGACGACATCAGGCAGTGGTCACACGGCGAGGTCAAGAAGCCGGAAACAATCAACTACCGCACGCTCAAGCCAGAGAAGGACGGGCTCTTCTGCGAGAAGATCTTCGGCCCGACCCGGGACTGGGAGTGCTACTGCGGTAAGTACAAGCGCGTCAGGTTCAAGGGCATCATCTGTGAGCGCTGCGGCGTGGAGGTCACCCGCGCCAAGGTGCGGCGCGAGCGGATGGGCCACATCGAGCTTGCCGCGCCGGTCACGCACATCTGGTACTTCAAGGGTGTGCCGAGCCGGCTCGGTTACCTGCTCGACCTGGCGCCGAAGGACCTGGAGAAGGTCATCTACTTCGCCGCTTACATGATCACATTTGTGGACGAGGATGCGCGGGGCCGTGACCTGCCCTCGCTCGAGGCCAAGATCTCGGTCGAGCGCCAGCAGCTCGAACAGCGCCGCGACAGTGACATCGAGGCGCGGCAGTCGAAGCTCGAGGCCGACCTCGCCGAGCTCGAGGCGTCGGGTGCCAAGGGTGACGCGCGGCGCAAGGTCCGTGAGAGCTCCGACCGCGAGTGCAGGCAGATCCGTGACCGCATGCAGAAGGAACTGGACAGGCTCGACGAGGTCTGGAACCGGTTCAAGAACCTGAAGGTTCAGGACCTCGAAGGCGACGAGCTGCTGTACCGCGAGATGCGGGACAGGTTCGGCAGGTACTTCCGTGGCGGGATGGGCGCGCAGGCCATTCAGGAGCGGCTGGCGGGCTTCGACCTGGAAGCCGAGGCGCAGAAGCTGCGTGACACCATCCGCACGGGCAAAGGCCAGAAGAAGGCGCGGGCGCTCAAGCGGCTCAAGGTCGTGTCCGCGTTCCTCAACACGCGCAACAGCCCGATGGGCATGGTGCTCGACTGCATCCCGGTGATCCCGCCTGACCTGCGGCCCATGGTGCAGCTCGACGGTGGGCGTTTCGCTACCTCGGACCTGAACGACCTGTACCGGCGGGTCATCAACAGGAACAACAGGCTCAAGCGCCTGCTGGACCTCGGCGCGCCCGAGATCATCGTGAACAACGAGAAGCGGATGCTGCAGGAGGCCGTCGACTCGCTGTTCGACAACGGCCGCCGCGGCAGGCCGGTCACCGGCCCGGGCAACCGCCCGCTCAAGTCGCTATCCGACATGCTCAAGGGCAAGCAGGGCCGGTTCAGGCAGAACCTGCTCGGCAAGCGTGTCGACTACTCGGGACGTTCTGTCATCGTGGTCGGGCCGCAGCTAAAGCTGCACCAGTGCGGCCTGCCCAAGCAGATGGCGCTCGAGCTGTTCAAGCCGTTCGTGATGAAGCGGCTGGTGGATCTCAACCACGCCCAGAACATCAAATCGGCCAAGCGGATGGTGGAGCGTGCCCGCGCGGTCGTGTGGGACGTGCTGGAAGAGGTCATCACCGAGCACCCGGTGCTGCTCAACCGTGCGCCTACCCTGCACAGACTGGGCATTCAGGCGTTCGAGCCGCAACTGGTCGAGGGTAAGGCCATCCAGATCCACCCGCTGGTCTGCACCGCGTTCAACGCGGACTTCGACGGCGACCAGATGGCGGTTCACCTGCCGCTGTCGGCCGAGGCGCAGGCCGAGGCCCGGATCCTGATGCTGTCCACCAACAACATCCTCAAGCCGGCCGACGGCAAGCCGGTCACCATGCCCACCCAGGACATGGTCATCGGCCTGTACTGGCTGACCGCGGCATCGCCAGGCGCCGAGGGCGAGGGGCGCGCGTTCTCCTCACCGTCCGAGGCGATCATGGCGCTCGACCGTGGTGAGATCGACGTCCGCGCGAAGGTCCAGGTCCGGCTGAAGGGCGTCACCCCGGCGCTCGGCTTCGAGCCACCTGAAGGCTGGGTGCCAGGTGAGCCGCTCCGGATCGAGACCACGCTGGGCCGGTGCATCTTCAACGAGACGCTGCCCGCGGACTTCCCGTTCGTCAACTACGAAGTCGGCAAGAAGCAGCTTTCCGCGATCGTCAACGAGCTGGCGGAGAGCTACCCGAAGGTGCACGTGGCCGCGGCGCTCGACGCGCTCAAGGATGCCGGCTTCCACTGGGCGACCAGGGCGGGACTGACCATCGCCATCGAGGATGTGGTGGCGCCACCGCACAAGCAGGAGATCCTGGAGTCCTACGACAAGCGTGCCGACAAGGTCCAGCGCGAGTACGAGCGCGGCCTGATCACTGACGACGAGCGCCGCCAGGAGCTCATCGAGATCTGGACGCACGCGACCGCGAGCGTGGCGCAGGACATGGAGGCGGCCTTCCCCGCGACCAACCCGGTCTGGATGATGGTCAACTCCGGCGCCCGTGGCAACCCGATGCAGGTCCGGCAGATCGCCGGCATGCGGGGCCTGGTCTCCAACCCGAAGGGCGAGACCATCCCGACGCCGATCAAGTCCAGCTTCCGCGAGGGCCTTTCCGTGGTGGAGTACTTCATCTCCACCCACGGTGCCCGCAAGGGCCTGGCCGACACCGCGCTGCGCACCGCGGACTCCGGGTACCTCACCCGGCGTCTGGTCGACGTGGCGCAGGACGTGATCGTTCGGGAGGAGGACTGCGGCACCGACAGGTCGATCCCGATGCGGATCGCGGCGCCCGGCGCCGACGGCGCGCTGCGCAAGGTCGTCAACGTCGAGAACACCGGTACGGGCCGCACCCTCGCGGCCGACATCGAGGTCGAGGGCAGGGTGCTCGCGAAGGCGGGATCCGACACGACCGAGGTGATGATCGACAAGCTGACTGCCGCGGGCGTGGAGACCATCCGCACCCACAGCGTGCTCGTCTGCGAGGCCAAGATCGGCGTCTGTGCCAAGTGCTATGGCCGCTCGCTGGCGACGGGTAAGCGGGTTGACGTCGGCGAGGCCGTCGGCATCGTCGCCGCACAGTCGATCGGTGAGCCAGGTACGCAGCTGACCATGCGGACCTTCCACACCGGTGGTGTGGCGGGCCAGGACATCACCCACGGCCTGCCGCGGATCACGGAGCTCTTCGAGGCCCGGATCCCGAAGG
This sequence comes from uncultured Actinomycetota bacterium, assembly GCA_963826515.1. GTDB lineage: Bacteria > Actinomycetota > Actinomycetes > Streptosporangiales > Streptosporangiaceae > DATFVJ01. Next base: position 593,706 of record CAWGXI010000010.1, on the reverse strand, counting down.
GCATGGCACCGATCAGCGAGGCGGTGGGCCGCGTCCGGATCGAGGAGACTGAGAAGACCAGAAAGATCATCGTCGTTCCTGACAACGGCACGGACGAAGTGGCTTACCAGGTGCCGATGAGGTCGCGTCTGCTGGTGGGCGAGGGCGAGCGCGTCGATGTGGGCCAGCAGCTCATCCAGGGCGCGGTCAACCCGCACGAGGTGCTGAGGATCCTCGGTGCCCGTGAGCTTCAGCTGCACCTGGTGGACGAGGTGCAGGAGGTCTACCGGTCTCAGGGCGTGTCGATCCACGACAAGCACATCGAGATCATCGTCAGGCAGATGCTCAAGCGGGTGAACGTGCTCGAGTCTGGCGACACCGAGCTGCTTCCTGGCGAACTCGTCGACCGGCCCAGGTTCGAGGAGGTCAACCGCTCGGTGGTGGCAGAAGGCGGCCAGCCGGCGTCCGGCTGGCCAGTGCTGATGGGCATCACCAAGGCGTCGCTTGCAACCGAGTCGTGGCTGTCCGCGGCGTCCTTCCAGGAGACGACGCGGGTGCTCACCGATGCGGCGATCCATGCCAAGTCGGACTCGCTGCTCGGCCTCAAGGAGAACGTCATCATCGGCAAGCTCATCCCGGCAGGCACCGGTATGCCGCAGTACAGGAACATCCGGGTCGAGCCCACCGAGGACGCACGCTCGGCCGTGTACCCGGTCGGTGTCTACGACGACACAAGTGACTACTCGTTCGGCCAGGGCAGCGGAGAAGCCGTGCCGCTCGAGGAGTACGACTTCGGCTCCTACAACAGGTAAACGGGGTCAAAGGATCGTCAAGGCAGCACTGCCACCGTCTCCCGCGGCGGCGCAACAGCCGGCGGGCGCCCCTTCCGGGGCGCCCGCCGTGGCGTTCCCGCGGTGAACCACGGCCGGGCCGCCGATCGGCGTGCCGTCGCTGGCGTCCAGCGCCGCTCGCTGCCGCGCGGAGGTGCACGAGCAGGGTGTGGAGATCAGTGTGACCGTGGCGTGCGAGGGGATTGCGGCGTTGCGTCCACGCTGATCTCCACAGCGAGCAGGGATCGGACGCTCCATGAGCGGAGCTCGCCTGCCGGGGCATGAGTGGCTAGGCTCAGCTGCGACCGGCCGCGGCAGCCGTTCGGGATAGTGAACGCGGCCGGGATTAACTGGCCCGCAGGCGATGTTGGACTGATGGCAGCGAGCCGCTCGTTTTGACCTGCGGGCAAGGCGGCGGTAATCTCTGTCTCCGTGCCCGTGACGCCATGGGCACGCGGGCGCGCCATTCGGCCTTCCGGACCCGAGAAGTACATGGGCCGGGGTACGCGGCGCGTGGGACCTCCTCTCCTCGACGACAGGCCTTCGTGACCTGGTGTGCCCCGGAGTCGGCGACACACCCGACCACGGGGGTCGGCGAAGTAGAGGAACCTGCAGGTGAGGTGGCTGGGGACCGCCGCCTGCGGGGTCCACAGCAGACCAGAAGGCGTGCCAGCGGCACGCGCAGAACCACAAGGCGTGCCAGCGGCGCGCCCAGAACCACGAGGCGTGCAAGCGGCGCCCAGAACGACAAGGCGTGCCAGCGGCACGCGCAGAGGACGACAGCGTGCCGGGAGGCGCGCACAGAGGACACGAGGCGTGCCGGAGGCACGCGCATAGGACGGAGACGCGGTGCCCACGATCCAGCAGCTGGTCCGCAAGGGCCGCCAGGACAAGGTCGCTAAGAACAAGACTCCGGCGCTAAAGGGCAGCCCGCAGCGCCGCGGGGTCTGCACGCGCGTCTACACGACCACGCCCAAGAAGCCGAACTCCGCGCTCCGCAAGGTGGCCAGGGTCCGGCTGACCAGCCAGATCGAGGTCACGGCCTACATCCCAGGGGTGGGCCACAACCTGCAGGAGCACTCCATCGTGCTCGTGCGAGGCGGCAGGGTGAAGGACCTGCCTGGCGTCCGCTACAAGATCATCCGCGGTTCGCTGGACACGCAGGGTGTGCGCAACCGCAAGCAGGCCCGCAGCCGCTACGGCGCGAAGAAGGAGAAGAGCTGACATGCCGCGCAAGGGCCCCCCGGCCAAACGGCCGCTCGTCACCGACCCGGTTTACGGCTCACCGCTCGTTACCGCGCTCGTGAACAAGGTGCTGCTCGACGGCAAGCGGTCACTCGCGGAGCGGATCGTGTACGGGGCACTCGAGGGCTGCAGGGACAAGTCGGGCAACGACCCGGTCGTGACGCTCAAGCGCGCCCTCGACAACGTCAAGCCGACCCTCGAGGTGAAAAGCCGCCGTGTCGGCGGCGCGACCTATCAGGTGCCTGTGGAGGTGCGCGCGTCGCGCAGCACCACCCTGGCGCTGCGCTGGATCGTGACCTACTCACGTTCGCGCCGGGAGAAGACGATGACCGAGCGGCTGATGAACGAGCTGCTCGACGCGAGCAACGGCCTCGGCGCCAGCGTCAAGCGGCGCGAGGACACCCACAAGATGGCCGAGTCCAACAAGGCGTTCGCGCACTACCGCTGGTAACGCCAGGCAGGCTCCGGCCGTCACCGGCCGCCGCGAGCGGCCACCAGCAGATCACTTAGCGACTAAGCAAAGAACGAAGGAAAGCAGGAAGTGGCCACTCAGACCGCCGTGGAACTCGCCAAGGTCCGCAACATCGGGATCATGGCGCATATCGACGCGGGCAAGACCACGACGACCGAGCGGATCCTTTTCTATACCGGCATCAACTACAAGATCGGCGAGGTCCATGAGGGCGCCGCCACGATGGACTGGATGGAGCAGGAGCAGGAGCGCGGGATCACCATCACCTCAGCGGCGACGACCACGAGCTGGCGTGATCACACGATCAACATCCTGGACACGCCAGGTCACGTGGACTTCACCGTAGAAGTAGAGCGCTCGCTGCGGGTGCTCGACGGCGCGGTCGCTGTATTCGACGCGGTCGCAGGTGTCGAGCCGCAGTCAGAGACGGTATGGCGGCAGGCGGACCGTTATGGCGTGCCGCGGATCTGTTTCGTCAACAAGATGGACCGGGTAGGCGCCGAATTCCACCGCTGCGTGGAGATGATCGTTGACCGGCTTGGCGCCACACCGCTCGTGATCCAGCTCCCGTGGGGCGTCGAATCCGACTTCAAGGGCGTCATCGACCTGGTCCGCATGCGCGCGCTGCTCTGGCAGAGCGAGGGCAAGGGCGCCACATACGACGTGGTCGCGATCCCCCATGACCACCTCGAGGCCGCCAGGGAATGGCGGGACCGGCTGCTCGAGACGATCTCCGAGCGGGACGAGGAGATGATGGAGCTGTACCTGGAGGGCACCGAGCCCGGCCCGGATCAGCTCATCGCCGCGATCCGCCGTGCCACGATCGCGGGTGCCATCACTCCGGTGCTTTGCGGTAGCGCGTTCAAGAACAAGGGCGTGCAGCCGATGCTCGACGCGATTGTGGATCTGCTGCCGAGCCCGGTGGACATCCCGTCCATCAAGGGCCACGCGGTGGGCCACGAGGACAAGATCATCGAGCGGCATGCCGACCCCGATGAGCCGTTCGCCGCGCTCGCGTTCAAGGTCATGTCCGATCAGCACCTGGGCAAGCTCACGTACATCCGGGTGTACTCGGGGACCCTTCGTACGGGCTCGCAGGTGAGCAATTCCACCAAGGGCCGCAAGGAGCGGATCGGCAAGATCTACCAGATGCATGCGAACAAGCGTGAGGAACGGCCGACGGCGATCGCCGGCACGATCGTCGCGGTGATGGGCCTGAAGGACACCACCACCGGCGATACCCTCTGCGACCAGGTGCACCCGGTGATCCTCGAGTCGATGACGTTCCCCGCGCCCGTGATCAACGTTGCGATCGAGCCGAGGACGAAGAGCGACCAGGAAAGACTGGGCACGGCCATCCAGCGCCTCGCCGAGGAGGATCCGACGTTCCAGGTCCGCACCGACGAGGAAACGGGCCAGACGATCATCTCGGGCATGGGCGAGCTTCATCTCGAGGTGCTCGTCGACCGGATGAAGCGGGAGTTCAGGGTCGAGGCGAACATCGGCCGGCCGCAGGTCGCCTACCGCGAGACCATCCGCAGGAAGGTCTCGAAGGTCGAGTACACGCACAAGAAGCAGACGGGCGGCTCGGGCCAGTATGCGCGGGTGATCATCGACCTGTCACCGACCGGTGGGGACGGCGGCGGGTACGAGTTCGAGAACAAGATCACGGGGGGCCGGATCCCGCGTGAGTTCATTCCCTCTGTGGATGCGGGGTGCCAGGAGGCCGCCGAGTTCGGCGTGCTTGCCGGTTACCCGATGGTGGACGTCAGGGTGACGCTCACCGATGGCGCCTATCACGAGGTGGACTCCTCGGAGCTTGCGTTCAAGATCGCTGGCTCGATGGCGTTCAAGAAGGCGGCCGCCCACGCGGATCCGGTGCTGCTTGAACCGGTCATGGCGGTCGAGGTCAGGACGCCCGATGACTACATGGGAGACGTCATCGGCGACCTGAACAGCCGGCGGGGCCAGATCCAGGCGATGGAGGACATCTCCGGAGCCAGGGTCGTCAAGTCGCTCGTGCCGCTGTCGGAGATGTTCGGCTACGTCGGGGATCTGCGCAGCCGCACACAGGGAAGGGCGGACTACACCATGCAGTTCGACTCCTATGCCGAGGTCCCGCCAAGTATCGCCAGGGAAATCGTCGCGAAGGCAAGAGGTGAGTGACATCGGACCTAGACCGAAGTCGCCCAGCGACGCAGATCAGTGTTGAACGTACGCCTCACGGCTCAGAATCTGTAGGAGAAACCAGTGGCGAAGGCCAAGTTCGTGCGGAACAAGCCGCACGTCAACATCGGCACCATCGGGCACATCGACCACGGCAAGACGACGCTGACCGCGGCGATCACCCGGGTGCTGCACGAGGAGTTTCCCGACCTCAATCCGTTCACGCCGTTTGACCAGATCGACAAGGCGCCGGAGGAGCGGGAGCGCGGCATCACGATCTCGATCGCGCATGTCGAGTACCAGACCAAGAAGCGCCACTATGCGCACGTGGACTGCCCAGGTCACGCGGACTACATCAAGAACATGATCACCGGTGCCGCGCAGATGGACGGCGCCATCCTCGTGGTGGCGGCCACCGACGGCCCGATGCCGCAGACCCGCGAGCACGTGCTGCTCGCACGTCAGGTGGGCGTGCCCTACATCGTGGTGGCGCTCAACAAGGCGGACATGGTCGACGACGAGGAGATCCTCGAGCTTGTCGAGCTTGAGGTCCGCGAACTGCTGACCGAGTACGAGTTCCCTGGCGACGACGTCCCGGTGATCCGGGTGTCCGCGCTGAAGGCGCTCGAGGGCGACGCGGAGTGGAGCTCGAAGATCGTCGAGCTGCTTGACGCCTGCGACGAGAACATCCCCGAGCCGGTCCGCGAGATCGAGAAGCCGTTCCTCATGCCAATCGAGGACGTATTCTCCATCACCGGCCGCGGCACGGTGGTGACCGGCCGGGTCGAGCGCGGCGTGATCCACACCGGCAATGAGGTCGAGATCATCGGCATCAAAGAGAAGGCGATGCGGACGACGATCACCGGCGTCGAGATGTTCCGCAAGATCCTCGACGAGGGCCAGGCGGGCGACAATGTCGGCCTGCTGCTGCGTGGCATCAAGCGTGAGGACGTCGAGCGCGGCCAGGTCGTCATCAAGCCGGGCACGAACACCCCGCACACCGAGTTCGAGGCACAGGTCTACATCCTGTCCAAGGATGAGGGCGGCCGGCACACGCCGTTCTTCAACAACTACCGTCCGCAGTTCTACTTCCGCACCACGGACGTCACCGGCGTTGTCTTCCTGCCCGAGGGCACGGAGATGGTGATGCCGGGCGACAACACCGAGATGCGGGTCGAGCTGATCCAGCCGATCGCGATGGAGGAAGGCCTCAGGTTCGCGATCCGTGAAGGCGGCCGTACCGTCGGCGCGGGGCGGGTAATAAAGATCCTCAAATAACGGTCGTTGGCGCGGCGGCCGGTCCGCTGGCAGGGCGGCCCGGCCGCCGCGCCACGTAACGGCCGTCTGATCGCACCACAGAGCAAGACAGCGGCACACTCAAGCGAAGGACACCGAAGCCACATGGCGGGACAGAAGATCCGCATCCGGCTCAAGGCATATGATCACGAGGTCATCGACAGCTCGGCGCGGAAGATCGTCGAGACGGTGACGCGCACAGGCGCGCGGGTTGCCGGGCCGGTGCCGCTGCCTACCGAGAAGAACGTGTACTGCGTCATCCGCTCGCCGCACAAGTACAAGGACTCGCGCGAGCACTTCGAGATGCGCACGCACAAGCGCCTGATCGACATCATCGACCCGACACCCAAGACGGTTGACTCGCTGATGCGGCTTGACCTGCCCGCGGGTGTCGACATCGAGATCAAGCTTTGAGGACGACTGACATGGCTGCGCCAGCTAGGCAGATCAAGGGAGTGCTGGGCGAGAAGCTCGGCATGAGCCAGGTCTTCGACGACGAGGGCCGCATGGTGCCGGTTACCGTCGTCAAGGCCGGCCCCTGCGTGGTGACGGCGGTGCGGACGCCGGCCAGCGACGGCTACTCAGCGGTGCAACTCGGTTATGGCGAGATCAATCCGGCGAAGGTCACCAGGCCGGTCGCGGGACACTTCACCCGGGCCGGTGTCACCCCCCGGCGTTACCTGGTGGAGCTGCGCACCGGCGACGCGACCGAATACACCCTCGGCCAGCAGGTCGCCGCCGATGTGTTCGAGCCGGGCCAGCGGGTTGACGTGACCGGCCGCAGCAAGGGCAAGGGCACCGCCGGCGTAATGAAGCGGCACGGCTTCCGTGGCCTCGGCGCGTCCCACGGCACTCAGCGCAAGCATCGGGCGCCGGGGTCGATTGGCGGCTGCGCCACGCCTGGCCGGGTGTTCAAGGGCCTGCGGATGGCTGGCCGCACGGGCGGTACCCGGACAACCGCGCAGAACCTCCTCGTCCACGCGGTCGACATGGACCGGGGGCTGTTGCTGATCAAGGGCGCCGTGCCGGGCCCGAAGGGCACGCTGGTGCTCGTCCGGAGTGCCGCGAAGACCCCAGTGGCTCCGGCCCGGTCATCGACCGGGGAGTCAGGGAAGGCGAGGTAGCCGATGAGCGCTGTTGTCAACGTCATCTCACCGGCGGGCGATACGGGCCAGACCGTCGAGCTGCCCGATGAGATATTCGACGCCAAGGTGAATGTGCCCCTGATCCATCAGGTGGTAGTCGCGCAGCAGGCCGCGGCACGGCAGGGCACCCACGACACGAAGACACGTGGTGAGGTCCGGGGCGGCGGCAAGAAGCCGTACCGGCAGAAGGGTACTGGCCGGGCGCGGCAGGGTTCTCTTCGCGCGCCGCAGTACGCGGGCGGCGGTGTCGTGCACGGGCCGACACCCCGCTCCTACGTCCAGCGGACCCCGAAGAAGATGAAGGCCGCCGCACTGCGCGGCGCACTGTCCGACCGGGCGCGTGACGGCCGGGTACACGTGGTGAGCCAGTTCGTGGCGGGCGGCCTGCCAAGGACGAAGGACGCGGTGCAGCTGCTGCGGGCAATCACCGCTGCGCCTCGGTCTCTTGTCGTGGTCGGCAGCGAGGACGAGCTGACCTGGCGGAGCCTGCGCAACGTGGCAGGCGTGCGCGTGCTCGAGGCCGGCCAGCTGAACACCTACGACGTGGTGGCCAGTGACGACGTGATCTTCACTGCGGACGCGCTCGCCGAGTTCGCCGCCAGGTCCCTGCCAAGCTCGCGGCAGAAGGAGGCACGGCCGTGAACAAGATCAGTGATCCACGGGACATCCTGATCCGCCCGGTGGTCTCGGAGAAGAGCTACGGCCTGAGCGACATAGGCAAGTACACGTTCATCGTCGCTCCCGACGCCAGCAAGACCCAGATCAAGCAGGCCGTGGAGGCAGTGTTCCGGGTCAAGGTGACCCAGGTGAACACGGTCAACCGTGCTGGCAAGCGCAAGCGCACCCGGTACGGCTGGGGCAAGCGGCGTGACACCAAGCGGGCGATCGTGAGCGTGGCCGAGGGTGACCGGATCGACATCTTCGGCCCGGTTAGTTAGCCGCGGCGGGATCCACAGGAGCGAGAACATCAATGGGCATCCGTAAGTACAAGCCGACAACGCCGGGGCGGCGCGGCGCCAGCGGCCCCGACTTCGTCGAGATCACCCGCGACGAGCCGGAGAAGTCACTGGTCCGGCCGCTGCATTCCAAGGGCGGCAGGAACGTGCACGGCCGGATCACCACGCGGCACCAGGGCGGTGGCCACAAGCGCGCGTACCGGCTCATCGACTTCCGCAGGGACGACAAGGATGGCGTGCCGGCCACGGTCGCGCACATCGAGTACGACCCGAACCGCACCGCGCGCATCGCGCTGCTGCACTACGCCGACGGCGAGAAGCGCTACATCCTGTGCCCGCAGGGCCTCGGTCAGGGTGACCAGGTCGAGAACGGCGCGCGCGCCGACATCAAGCCAGGCAACTGCCTGCCACTGCGCAACGTGCCGACAGGCACGGTGGTGCATGCCATCGAACTGCGCCCCGGCGGCGGCGCGAAGATCGCGCGTTCGGCGGGCGCGGGTGTCCAGTTGCTCGCCAAGGAAGGCACCAGCGCCCACCTGCGCATGCCCTCAGGTGAGATCCGGCTCGTTGACGTTCGCTGCCGGGCCGCCGTCGGTGAGGTCGGCAACGCCGAGCAGGGCAACATCAAGCTTGGCAAGGCTGGCCGCAACCGGTGGCGGGGGCGCCGCCCGACCGTGCGCGGTGTGGCCATGAACCCGGTCGACCACCCGCTCGGCGGCGGCGAGGGCAAGAGTTCCGGCGGCCGTCACCCGGTCAGCCCGTGGGGCAAGCCGGAGGGACGTACCCGTAAGGCCCACAAGCCGAGCGACCGGCTCATCACCCGGCGCCGCGGCAAGAAGAAGCGGCGGTAGGCGACGATGCACGACAAATGGCAACCCATGATCCTTAACGGCTGCGCGGAGCCGGCCTGCTGGCCGGTGCGACCGGACGGGGGGTTCCGGGCCATCGGGGTCCGGGGGGTCCCCGGAGGGCGCTGCGTCCCCCCGGGCCAGCACAGCCTTAACGGCTGCGCCGGGCGTTCCCAGCCCGGCCGGCTTATCACCCGACAGCGTGTGCGGCAGGAAGAAGCGGTAGGAGCACCAACCGATGCCTCGTAGCCTGAAGAAGGGCCCCTTCGTCGACGACCACCTGATGAAGAAGGTGGACGCGCAGAACGAGCGGGGCGCCAAGAGCGTAATCAAGACGTGGTCACGCCGCTCCATGATCGTCCCGGAGATGCTCGGTCACACGATTGCCGTTCACGATGGCCGCAAGCACGTCCCTGTGTTCATCACCGAGGCGATGGTCGGCCACAAACTCGGCGAGTTCGCGCCGACGCGGACCTTCCGCAGCCATGTCAGGGACGACCGGCGCAGCCGGCGCTGACTGCCGTTGCCCCGATCGCGGTGGCCCCGGGACATACCTGCCCGAACCACCCGACACCACATTCCGCTGGAACGAAGTAAGCGAGGGAAGCGATGGAAGCCAGGGCCCAGGCGCGGTACGTCCGCGTCACGCCCCGGAAGGCCCGCCGCGTGGTGGACCTCATTCGCGGGCTGCCTGCTGGGCAGGCGCAGGCGGTGCTCGCTTTCGCGCCGCAGGCCGCGAGCGACCCCGTCGGCAAGGTGCTCGCGAGCGCCATCGCCAATGCTGAGACGACTCGCCGTCTGGACCGTGAGGCGCTCGTGGTGAGCCGTGCATGGGTTGACGAGGGACCGACGCTGAAGCGGTTCCGTCCCCGCGCACAGGGCCGGGCATACCGCATCAACAAGCGCACCAGCCATATCACGGTGATCATCGCCGAGCAGCAAGCGCCCGCGGCGGCCTCGCGTACGAAGAGCGCGCGCGACGAGGCGAAGGCGCAGCCGGACGGGTCATCCGCGCCGCGGTCGAGGCGGCAGGGCCCGCAGGGCCCGCAGGGCCCGCAGCGGCGGCGGCCGCCGGGCACTGAGCGCGCCGCGGCAGCGACCGCGACCGCGACGAGCACCGACGCTGGAAACGGTGACGCCGGAGACGGTGGCCCAGGAAAGTCCACACGAGAGGCCGCAGGAGAGGCAGCGACCACGCAGAAGGAAAGGACCCGCTAGTGGGGCAGAAGGTGAACCCGCACGGGTTCCGGCTTGGCATCACAACCGACTTCAAGAGCCGGTGGTACGCGGACAAGCTCTACAAGGATTACGTCGCCGAGGATGTGAAGATCCGCCGGATGCTGCAGCGTGGCATGGAGCGGGCCGGCATCTCCAAGGTGGAGATCGAGCGGACCCGCGACCGGGTGCGGGTGGACATCCACACCGCCCGCCCCGGCATTGTCATCGGCAGGCGCGGCGCTGAGGCCGACCGGATCCGCGGCGATCTGGAGAAGCTGACCGGCAAGCAGATCCAGCTGAACATCCTCGAGGTGAAGAACCCCGAGACTGACGCGCAGCTTGTCGCGCTCGGTGTCGCCGAGCAGCTGTCCAGCCGCGTGTCATTCCGCCGCGCGATGCGCAAGGCCATCCAGTCCTCGATGAAGAGCGGTGCCAAGGGCATCCGCGTGCAGTGCTCGGGCCGCCTGGGCGGCGCGGAGATGTCGCGGTCGGAATTTTACCGCGAGGGCCGGGTGCCGCTGCATACGCTGCGCGCCGACATCGACTATGGCTTCCACGAGGCACGTACCACCTTCGGCCGGATCGGCGTGAAGGTGTGGATCTACCGCGGCGAGGCGGCGCAGACGCGCGCCGAGCGGGAAGCCGCGCAGGTGGCGCAGCGGGCCGGGCAACGGCGCGAGCGCCCGCAGCGGCGTAGCCGCCGTCCGGGCGGCGCTGACCGGCCGCCCGAGCGTGGCAGCGCGGAGCGTGCCGGGGTCCGGGCACAGCCCGTGGCAGGGGAGCAGGAACGCGTCGCGGTCACAGCGGCGGATAGCGGATCTGCCGCCGCCGGTCCCGCGGGTCCCGCGGGTACCGCGGGTACCGCGGGCGAGGAGGGCTGACCAATGCTGATACCACGCAGGGTCAAGCACCGTAAGCAGCACCGGCCTGGCCGGTCGGGGATGGCCAAGGGCGGCACCAGGGTGTCGTTCGGCGAATACGGCATCCAGGCTGTTGAGCACTCGTATGTCACCAACCGGCAGATCGAGGCGGCCAGAATCGCGATGACCCGGCACATCCGTCGTGGCGGGAAGGTGTGGATCAACATCTACCCGGACCGCCCGCTGACCAAGAAGCCCGCGGAAACCCGGATGGGTTCAGGCAAGGGCTCACCGGAGTGGTGGATCGCCAACGTGAAACCAGGACGAGTGATGTTCGAGCTATCAGGCGTGCCGGAGCCCGTCGCGAGGGAGGCCCTGCGGCGCGCCATGCACAAGCTCCCAATGAAGTGCCGATTCGTGAAACGAGAGCTGGGTGAGGCCTGATGTCAGCGATATGCAAGCTCCCCGTGCTCTGCGAGTTGAGCTCCCGGTTCGTGAAACGAGAGCTGGGTGAGGGGTGATGGCGAAGGGCCTTACCGCGGCCGATCTGCGGACTTCGACAGAAGACCAGCTGGTCACCAAGCTGCGCGAAGCGAAGGAGGAACTCTTCAACCTCCGCTTCCAGGCGGCTACCGGCCAGCTTGAGAGTCATGGCCGCCTGCACGGCGTGCGCAGGGAGATCGCGCGCATCTACACGGTGATGCGGGAGCGCGAACTCGGCATCGTCACGTTGGCGGAGGAGCCGGGCGATACCCCGGCGGAGGAGCCGGGCGACACCCCGGCGGAGGAGCCTGGCAATGAGTGAGCAGCAGGAGACGGCCGGCCAGGGCGGTACGGGCCGCGGCTACCGCAAGGCACGCGAGGGTTACGTCGTGAGCAGCAAGATGGACAAGACCGTTGTCGTGATTGTCGAGGACCGGGTGAAGCACGCGAAGTACGGCAAGGTCATCCGCCGTACCAAGAAATACCGGGCGCATGACGAGGCCAACAGTTGTGGCGACGGCGATCGTGTGCTGTTGATGGAGACCCGGCCGACTTCCGCGACCAAGCGGTGGCGTGTCGCGGAAATCCTGGAGAAGGCGAAGTAGAACCCGAGACCCGCCGGGCCTCCGATGTGGCCGGCGTGATGGAGCAGGAGTTGACGTGATCCAGCAGGAGTCGCGACTTCGAGTCGCCGACAACACGGGTGCCAAGGAGATCTTGTGCATCCGGGTTCTCGGCGGTTCTGGTCGGCGCTACGCGGGCATCGGCGACGTCATCGTGGCGACCGTCAAGGACGCCCTGCCTGGTGCGGGCGTGAAGAAAGGTGACGTGGTCAAGGCCGTGGTCGTGCGTACCCGCAAGGAGCGCCGCCGCAGCGATGGCTCCTACATCCGCTTCGACGAGAACGCCGCGGTGCTGATCAGGGACGGTGGCGACCCGCGCGGCACCCGCATTTTCGGCCCGGTCGGCCGCGAGTTGCGCGAGAAGCGCTTCATGCGCATCATCTCGCTCGCCCCGGAGGTGTTGTGATGGCGAAGCAGGCCCGGCAGCAGAAGCCGGCTAAGGCGCCCAAAATGAAGATCAAGAAGGGCGACCGCGTGGTCGTCGTGGCCGGCAAGGACCGCGGCCGTGAGGGTCATGTCATCGCGGCCTACCCGGCACGGCAGAAGGTCGTCGTAGAAGGCGTCAACATGATCAAGAAAAACACGAAGGTGACGCACCAGGGCCCGCGTGGTTCCAAGCAGGGCGGGATCGTGCACCAGGAGGCTCCGCTCGACGTGAGCAACGTGCAGATCGTCGATCCGGACACCAAGCAACCGGCTCGCCTCGGCTACCGGCTCGATGACGCGGGCAACAAGATCCGCGTGACCCGCCCTGGCGGTAAGGACATCTGATGGCAGCACCGACAAAGGAAGCGGCTCCGGCCGGGACAGTGGCTGTGCCCACACCGCGGCTCAAGGTCAGGTACGCCGAGGAGATCGCGCCCGCTCTGCGGAGCGAGTTCAGCTACGGCAACGTCATGCAGGTGCCCGGGCTGACCAAGATCGTGGTCAACATGGGCGTCGGCGAGGCCGCACGAGACGCGAAGCTGATCGACGGCGCGGTGCGGGATCTGGCCGGAATTACCGGCCAGAAGCCGGCGATCGCCCGCGCGAAGAAGTCGATCGCGCAGTTCAAGCTGCGCGAGGGGATGCCCATCGGCGCGCACGTGACGCTACGTGGCAACCGGATGTGGGAGTTCTGCGACCGGCTTCTCACCATCGCACTGCCGCGGATCCGTGACTTTCGAGGTCTGTCTGACAGGCAGTTCGATGGCCGGGGCAACTACACGTTCGGCCTCAACGAGCAGCTCATGTTTCATGAGATCGACCCGGACAAGGTCGACAGGCAGCGTGGCATGGACATCACCGTCGTGACCACCGCCACTACTGATGACGAGGGCCGCTCGCTGCTGCGGCGGCTCGGATTCCCGTTCAAGGAGAGCTGACCGTGGCCAAGAAGTCGCTGATCGCGAAGGCGAAGCGGACGCCCAAATTCAAGGTGCGGGGCTACACCAGGTGTTCCCGCTGCGGGCGCCCGCGTGCCGTATACCGCAGGTTCGGGTTGTGCCGCATCTGCTTCCGCGAGATGGCGCACGCTGGTGAGTTGCCAGGCATCACCAAGTCCAGCTGGTAAGCACCCGGCTGGAGGGTGCAGGAAGACTGCGGACCGCGTTGGCGCGGCCAGCGCAGCCGGCAGGCCAAAGACGATCAGCCAAGACGATAAGCAGATGACGACCACTGGGTGCGAGCAGCACCCACCGACCACGCCGTAGGTCCCGGCAGAACCAAGGGGAAACCGCGGCGAGGAGGGCCACCAGGCCATGACGATGACCGACCCGATCGCAGACATGCTGACCCGTCTGCGTAACGCTAACGCGGCATATCACGACAGCGTGGGGATGCCTTATTCAAGGATCAAGGTACACATCGCCGAGATCCTCCAGCAGGAGGGCTACATCGCGGGGTGGCGTGTCGAGGATGCCGATATCGGCAAGGACCTCGTGGTAGCCCTGAAGTACGGGCCGTCGCGTGAGCGGTCGATTGCCGGGTTGAAGCGCGTATCCAAGCCGGGCCTGCGGGTGTACGCGAAGAGGGATGGCCTGCCCCGCGTACTCGGTGGCCTTGGCATCGCGATTCTCTCGACATCGGGTGGGCTGATGACCGACCGGCAGGCCAAGAAGCGTGGCGTGGGCGGGGAAGTCCTCGCCTTCGTCTGGTAAGGAGAAGCAGCGATGTCACGTATTGGACGGCTGCCGATCCAGGTGCCGGGTGGAGTAGAGGTCACCATCGATGGCCGGGCGGTGACGGTCAAGGGCCCGAAGGGCACGCTCAGCCACGTCGTGGCGGCACCGATCACGGTTGCGCAGCAGGACGGCATTATCACCGTCAAGAGGCCGGACGACGAGGGGCCCAACCGCGCGCTGCACGGCCTTTCCAGGACGCTGATCGCGAATATGGTGGGCGGCGTGACGGAGGGGTACCGCAAGACCCTTGAGATCGTCGGTGTCGGCTACCGCGTCCAGGCGAGGGGCGCCAGCCTCGAATTCGCCCTCGGGTTCAGTCACCCGATCACGGTCGAGCCGCCGGACGGAATCAAGTTCACGGTCGAGACGCCCACCAGGTTCACCGTCGAGGGGATCGACAAGCAGCGGGTGGGCGAAGTGGCGGCCAACATACGTAAGCTCCGCAAGCCGGACCCCTACAAGGGCAAGGGCGTGCGGTACCAAGGCGAGCAGGTCCGCCGCAAGGTCGGAAAGGCTGGGAAGTAAGGATGGCTGGCGGTATTACGCGCAAGAAGCGCGCGGGCAGGCGCACGTCGGCGCGGGCCGCCGCGCGCGCGCGCCGGCACCTGCGGGTACGCAAGACGGTCAGTGGCGCCGCGGCGAGGCCACGCCTGGTCGTCAGCCGCTCGGCCCGCCACATCGTCGCCCAGCTGGTCGACGACACGGCCTGCCGCACCCTCGTGTCAGCGTCCACCCTGGACGGGAGCCTCCGTGGCGCCGATGGCGACAAGAAGGCCAAGGCGCGGCGGGTCGGCAAGCTCCTGGCAGAGCGCGCGGTAAGTGCGGGCATCACAAGCGCGGTGTTTGACCGCGGTGGCTACCGGTATCACGGCCGGGTCGCGGCCCTCGCGGATGGCGCCCGCGAGGGCGGGCTGGCCCTCTAGATGACACCACAAGACGAGATGAGGAATCAGTAATGGCAGCAGCTCCGCGGCGGGGCGGCGGCGGTGAGCGGCGAGATCGCCGCGACGACCGCCGCGGCGGCGCCGGCGACAAGCAGGCCGCCTACCTTGAGCGCGTGGTGGCCATCAACCGGGTCGCCAAGGTCGTCAAGGGCGGCAGGCGCTTCAGCTTCACCGCGCTTGTCGTGGTGGGTGACGGTAACGGCATGGTCGGCGTCGGGTACGGCAAGGCGAAAGAGGTCCCTGCGGCGATCGCCAAGGGCGTGGAGGAGGCCAAGAAGCACTTCTTCAAGGTCCCGCGCATCGCCGGCACCATCCCGCACACGGTGCAGGGTGAGGAGGCGGCCGGGGTGGTGCTGCTCAAGCCGGCCAGCCCAGGTACCGGCGTCATCGCGGGCGGCCCGGTCCGTGCGGTGCTTGAGTGCGCAGGGATCCACGATGTGCTCTCCAGGTCGCTCGGGTCGTCGAACCCGATCAACGTCGTGCACGCTACCGTCGCCGCGCTGAAGGGCCTGAACCGCCCCGAGGAGATCGCGGCAAAGCGCGGCCTGCCGATTGAGGACGTCGCGCCGGCGGCGATGCTCCGGGCCCGCGCCGCGGCCGCGAACAACTGAGCGGGAGCTGAAGAATGGCAAAGCTGAAGGTCACCCAGACCCGCTCCAAAATCGGCGGCACGCACTCGCAGCGGGAGTCGCTGCGCTCGCTTGGGCTGAAGCGGATCCGCGACGTGGTCGTCAAGGAAGACAGGCCAGAGATCCGCGGCATGATCCAGACGGTCCGCCACCTGGTCACCGTCGAGGAGGTCGACTGAACATGGCAGACGCTGACAAGGCTGTACCGCCGGATGACGCACCGCTGGATGACGCACCGCTGGATGACGCACCGCTGGATGACGCACCGCCGGATGACGCACCGCCGGATGACGCACCGTCAGGGGCGGGCATCCCAGATAGCGGCGCCACGGCCCAGCGGGCAGCTGAGCAGGCCAGTGCGCCTGAGCAGGCCAGTGCGCCTGAGCAGGCTGCGGCGCCTGAGCAGGCTGCGGCGCCTGAGCAGGCTGCGGCGCCAGCCGGTGACGGAGCGCCAGCCAGTGACGGTGCGCCAGCCGGAGCTGACAGCGCCGGCGCGCCGGACCAGGTGGCGGCCGAGCTCGACGACGCCGGCGATGCCGGCCCGGTGCCGGCCAAGCCGGAGCCGAGGGCGAAGGCCGCAGGCCGGCCTGCCGCGGCGGGCACCGACGGAGAAGGTGGCACCGCGGCGTCAGGGCGGGCAGGCCTGAAGCTTCACCACCTCCGCCCGGCGCCAGGGGCGCACAGGACCAAGACCCGGGTGGGCCGCGGCGAGGCCTCTAAGGGCAAGTCGGCTGGGCGCGGAACCAAGGGCACCAAGGCACGTGACACCGTGCCGGTGCGGTTCGAAGGCGGCCAGATGCCCTTGCACCGGCGGGTGCCGAAGCGCCGGGGTTTTTCCAACGACAGGTTCAAGACCACCTACCAGGTCGTGAATCTGGACCGGCTCGCCGCGCTCTACCCGCAGGGTGGTGAGGTGACACCGGACGACTTGGTCGCCAGGGGCGCCGTCCGCAAGGGTGAGCTTGTCAAGGTTCTCGGCAGCGGGGACGTGGGCATCGCGCTCCGGGTGACCGCGCACGCGTTCTCCGCTTCGGCCAAGGACAAGATCACGTCGGCCGGGGGGACCACGACCGAGATATGACTGGACCACCGCTGGCCTGACCGCAGGACGCGCGCTATCGGTATTCCACGCTGCTCCTGTTAGAGTGCAGCGAATACACTACGCCGCGAGCGCGGCCGAATACGTTCACCCACCAATACGAGGACGGCGCATGCTTACCGCGTTCATACGGGCGTTCCGGACGCCTGACCTGCGCAGGAAGCTGCTATTTACGCTCTTCATCATTGCCGTGTTCCGGCTGGGCTCCGCGCTGCCCGCACCTGGCGTCTCGGAGAAGTCCATCAACGCGTGCATCGGCCTGGAGGCCGGAAGCAGCCAGGCGGGCGTCTACCAGCTGGTGAACCTGTTCAGCGGCGGCGCGCTGCTGCGGCTGTCGGTCTTCGCGCTCGGCATCATGCCGTACATCACGGCAAGCATCATCCTGCAGCTGCTCACAGTCGTGATCCCGCGACTTGAGGCGCTGAAGGACGAGGGCCAGGCGGGCCAGGCGAAGATCACTCAGTACACCAGGTACCTGACCATCGGCCTGGCAATCCTCCAGTCCACAGGCATTGTGGCCCTGGCCAAGAGCGGCAAGCTGTTCTCTAACTGCACCCAGCCGCTGCTGGCGAACCAGTCAATCTTCACCCAGGGCACGATCGTGATCTGCATGACGGCGGGCACGGCCGTGATCATGTGGCTGGGTGAGCTCATCACCGACCGCGGCGTCGGCAACGGCATGTCCATCCTGATTTTCACCCAGGTCATCGCGGTCATCCCAAGCGAGATGGTCCAGATCGGCCAGGTTAAGGGCCCGTTCGTGCTCGGCCTCGTCGTCTCCATCGGCGTCGCGATCATCGCGGGCGTCGTCTTCGTCGAGCAGGCGCAGCGCCGCGTCCCTGTGCAATACGCGAAACGGATGGTGGGCCGCCGCATGTATGGCGGCACGTCCACCTACATCCCGCTCAAGGTCAACCAGGCCGGCGTCATTCCTGTCATCTTCGCCTCGTCGTTGCTGTACATACCCCAGCTGGCAACGTCTCTGCTCGGCAACCCGAATCATCCGAGCGGCTGGGTGAACTGGGTCAACAACAACCTGGTCAAAAGTGATCGTCCGCTGTACATGCTCTCGTTCTTCGCATTGATCATCTTCTTCACCTACTTCTACGTAATGATCACGTTCAACCCGGTCGAAGTCGCTGACAACATGAAAAAGGTGGGCGGGTTCATACCCGGCATCCGGCCGGGCCGGCCCACCGCCGAATACCTGGACTATGTGCTTACCCGGCTAACCGCCGCGGGCGCACCTTACCTGGGTCTCATCGCCCTGATACCGATGGTGGCGCTGGCGGTCGTCGGCGCGAGCAACCAGTTCCCGTTTGGCGGCACCAGCATCCTGATCACCGTGGGCGTAGGGCTGGACACGGTGAAGCAGATCGAAAGCCAGCTGCAACAGCGTAACTATGAGGGTTTCCTGCGGTAGTGCGCATCGTCCTCGTCGGGCCCCCCGGTGCGGGGAAGGGGACACAGGCCCAGTTCATCTCCTCCCACCTGGCGATCCCGAAAATCTCGACAGGTGACATCTTTCGTTACAACGTGAGCAACGGCACGGCACTTGGCCGTAAGGCGAAGGCCTACATGGACCTGGGTGATCTGGTCCCTGACGAGATAACCATCGCGATGGTCCGCGATCGGCTGACAGAGGATGACACGCAAGAAGGCTTTCTGCTAGATGGCTTTCCGCGGAATGTCCCGCAGGCCGAGACGCTGAAAAAGATGCTGACGGAGTGGGAGACCCGGCTGGAACTGGTACTCGAACTCGTCGTTGACGACGACGAGGTGGTACGGAGGCTGTCCGGCAGGCGCACGTGCCACCGCTGCGGGCGGGTCTGGCATGTGCTCTTCGATCCGCCGGCCCGGCGGGATATCTGCGACGACTGCGGCGGCGAGCTGTTCCAGCGCGACGATGATCGTGAAGAAACAATCCGGCACCGGCTTGAGGTCTACCAGGAACAGACCTCGCCGTTGATCGCGTTCTATGCAGATGAGGGGATCCTGCTCGGCATCGATGCGACCGGCCCGGTCGAAGAGGTCACCGCGCGTGCCATCGGAGCGTTGCGGCCGTTTGTCAGCTGACCGGCGGCACGGTGGCGCTCGCGGCGGGGCGCAAACTGGTAGGTAACCTCTAATCCCGACAGAGGGGGATCTGTGCGGAGAAGTCATAGGCCAGCGATCCAGCTGAAGTCCCCGGCGCAGTTCGCCAAGATGCGCGAGGCCGGGGTGCTTGTCGCCGGGACGCTGCAAGCGCTGGCCGCCGCGGCACAGCCGGGCGTCACGACCGCGGAGCTTGACGCCCTCGCGGAAGAGCGCATCCGCGCCGCGGGTGGCGTCCCATCGTTCAAGGGCTACCACGGATTCCCTGCCACCATCTGCACGTCGGTGGACGAGGAGATTGTGCATGGCATCCCCAGTAATACCAAACGGCTGCGCGGCGGTTCGGTAATTTCGATCGATTGCGGCGCCATCGTGGACGGCTGGCACGCGGATGCCGCGCTCACCGTAGGAGTCGGTCCTATTTCAGCGGAAATGTCGCGGTTGCTAGCGGTGTGTGAAGAGGCCCTCTGGCGAGGGCTCTCGAACGCCAGGGCCTGCTGCTGGCTTACCGACATCTCACACGCCATCGAAGGCAGCGTCCGATCCAGCGGCGAATACGGCATCGTCGAGGAGTATGTGGGGCATGGCATCGGGACCGAGATGCACATGCCGCCTTCGGTGCCGAACTATGGTCCGCCGGGTCACGGTCCCCTGCTCAGGGAGGGCATGGCACTCGCGGTCGAGCCGATGGTGACCGCAGGCAGCCGTGCCACGAAACTGCTTGCTGACAACTGGACCGTGGTGACAGCGGACCGTTCGTGGTCGGCGCACTTCGAGCATACGGTCGCGATCACCGCGGCCGGCCCATGGGTGCTGACCTCGGTCGACGGCGGAGCGAGCCGGCTGGGCAACCTCGCCCCGGCGGCTGGCGCTGCCGCAAGCTCGAATAGCTGAGGTGAGTAGCGATGCCGTCCGATCCCCGGATCCGCGCCTCCGACGCCGACCGTGATCGCGCAGCGGAGGCGCTGCGGGAGCATCACGCGACGGGCCGGCTGACGGTGGAGGAGTTCCAGGAACGCCTGGACCGCGTGTACGCGGCCAAGACGGTCGGGGAACTGGACGACGTGATGGCTGATCTGCCCGCGATAGATCTGTACCAGTTGCCGATTCCGGCCGGTCAGCGGTTCGTTCCGCCACCGCGGCCGCCAGCCACCCGTGGCCTCGGCCGGATCTCACCGGCATGGCGTGCCGCCTGGGGGGCCTGGGCCTCGGTCAGCCTGGTCCTCACCGTGATCTGGCTGATCACAGCGGGCCTTACCTCGGGTGGCACCGCCTATTTCTGGCCCGTGTGGATCATCGGGCCCTGGGGTGCGGTGATGCTGGGGAGCTGGATCTTTGGCGGCGGGCCGCCGAAAGGGGGACCCCGCGACCGCGGCGCGGGCAGGGACGAATGGCGGGCACGGCGCCACGACGTGCGCGACCAATTACGTGCGCAGCGTCACCAGCTGAGGCGCGACCTGCGGTCAGGCCGCGACGATTTGCACGGTGGTCCGGCCGATCCTGGCGGCGGCCCACCGCGGGACCAGTGAGCCCGGCAGCCTTGCCACCAGGCCTGCCGCGGGTAGACGGAAGGATTCGCGTTGGCGCCGCTTGTGGCGTAAACTCTGCACTCGGTGCTTTGGGACGGGACTGCAGGGTGCCCGGTGATCGCGGCCCCATGACCGCAGCAGCGCATAGCACCAAACCATCATGACCACCAGGCCGGACACGGCCCTTCAGTGAAGCGCGGAGCATATGCCCAAGAAGGACGGTGCCATCGAGATCGAGGGCACGGTTGTCGAGTCACTCCCGAACGCGTTCTTCCGGGTCGAACTCGACAATGGGCACAAGGTTCTCGCCCACATCAGCGGCAAGATGCGGATGCACTACATTCGGATCCTGCCCGATGACAGGGTCGTCGTCGAGCTGAGCCCCTACGACCTCAGTCGCGGGCGGATCGTGTACCGCTACAAGTAACCGTGTACCGCTACAAAACAACCGTGTATCGCTACAAGCCTTAAGGAGCTGCGGGCAAACCGGTCCCTTGGGACCGGGGAATCCGAGGAGACCACCATGAAGGTCAAGCCAAGCGTCAAGAGGATCTGCAGCAAGTGCCGGGTCATCCGCAGGCATGGCCGGGTCATGGTCATCTGCTCGGACCCGCGGCACAAGCAGCGCCAGGGCTGACCAGCGCCGCACGCGCCGCGTAGCTCGCGGAGCGCGCTCCGCTGTGCCACCCACGACCGGCACGGCCGGCCGCGCCACCTGCTACCCGAACGGGAGCAGGCGCATAACAGAAGAGGTGTTCCGCAGCTCCGGCCGGCACGGCCGGATGCAGCCCCCGGTTCGGAGGCCGGGGCTCCGCCCGGGCAGTGGCGGGGAGGCGGCGCGCAGGACCTCCGTAACCAGAAGGAGAGCTGCCCAAGATGGCACGTCTCGTAGGCGTCGACCTGCCCCGCGACAAGCGGCTCGAGGTCGCGCTTACCTACATATACGGCGTGGGCCGGACCCGCGCCCTGCAAACGCTCGATGCCACAGGCGTCAGCCCGGACATGCGCGTCCACCAGCTTGGCGACGAAGAGCTTGTCCGGCTGCGTGACTGGATCGAGGCCAGCTACAAGGTGGAAGGCGACCTGCGCCGCGAGGTGCAGGCGGACATCCGCCGCAAGGTCGAGATCGGCTGCTACCAGGGCATTAGGCACCGTCGAGGGCTGCCGGTGCACGGTCAGCGCACGCAGACCAACGCCCGCACCCGCAAGGGCAAGAAGAAGACCGTGGCCGGCAAGAAGAAGGTCGGTAAGAAGTAACCGGTAGTCCGCTGTGGAACGCGGCAAGCGTCGCCGCGGACCGATGACCTCTGGGAGTTTGGGAGCAGGATGCCTCCGAAGAGCAGCAGCCGCGGCGCGGCCAAGAAGGTGCGCCGCAAGGAACGGAAGAACGTCGCTCACGGGCACGCCCACATCAAGAGCACGTTCAACAACACGATCGTCTCTATCACCGACCCGATGGGCAATGTCATCTCATGGGCGTCGTCTGGTCAGGTCGGCTTCAAAGGCTCGCGCAAGTCGACGCCGTTCGCCGCTCAGATGGCGGCCGAGGCCGCGGCGCGCCGCGCTATGGAGCACGGCATGCGCAAGGTCGATGTCTTCGTCAAGGGTCCCGGATCGGGCCGCGAGACCGCGATCAGGTCGCTGCAGGCGACCGGCCTCGAGGTCGGCTCGATTCAGGATGTGACCCCGGTTCCGCACAATGGTTGCCTGCCGCCGAAGCGGCGCCGGGTTTGAGAATCTTACGTTTTGACCGTCTGCGAACGGCCGAGGATCACGCTGAGCCAGAAAGAGGTTGAAACGTAAGATGATAGACAGGAGTTTTTGATAGATGGCTCGTTATACCGGCGCGGACTGCAAGCTGTGCCGCCGCGAGAAGATGAAGCTCTTCCTCAAGGGCGCGAAATGCGACTCGCCAAAGTGCCCGATTGAGATCCGGCCCTACCCGCCTGGCGAGCATGGCCGTGGCCGCCCCAAGGAGAGCGAGTACCTGCTCCAGGTCCGGGAGAAGCAGAAGGCACGCCGGATCTACGGCGTGCTCGAGCGGCAGTTCCGCGGTTATTACGAGGAGGCGTCGCGCCGGCGCGGCAAGACCGGTGAGAACCTGCTGCAGCTGCTCGAGAGCCGGCTGGACAACGTGGTCTACCGTGCCGGGTTCGCGAAGAGCCGTGACATGGCCCGCCAGCTGGTGCGGCATGGTCACTTCCTGGTCAACGGCAAAAAGGTGGATATCCCGTCATACCGGGTGTCCGACAACGACATCGTCGACGTGCGGGAGAAGTCCCGCGAATTCACGCCGTTCGTCATCGCGCGCGCCGAGGCGGGTGAGCGCCAGGTTCCAGGGTGGCTCGATGTGGTCGCGGACAAGATGCGCATCCTTGTCCATACGTTGCCGGCCCGCGCCCAGATCGACACTCAGGTCCAAGAACAGCTCATCGTCGAGTACTACTCGAAGTAACACGTGGCCGGCGGGCGGGATGTCCGCCGACTGTGCCGGCCACGAAGCATCGCGACCGTCAAATAGCGGGCGTCGCGGAAAGGAAGAAAGATGCTCATAGCTCAGCGTCCGGCTCTCACCGAGGAGCAGGTAGACGAGTTCCGCTCCAGGTTCGTGATCGAGCCTCTGGAGCCTGGCTTCGGCTACACGATCGGTAACTCGGTCCGGCGTACGCTGCTGTCCTCCATCCCCGGCGCAGCGGTCACCAGCATCAGGATCGAAGGGGTGCTGCACGAGTTCTCGACGGTTCCAGGGGTCAAGGAAGATGTAACCGACATCATCCTCAACCTCAAGGAGCTCGTGGTCTCCTCCGAGCATGACGAGCCCGTGGTGATGTACCTGCGCAAGCAAGGCCCCGGCGAGGTCACGGCCGCCGACATCGCGCCGCCGGCGGGCGTCGAGGTCCACAACCCGGACCTGCACATCGCGACCCTGAACGGCAAGGGCAAGCTGGAAATGGAGCTCACGGTCGAGCGTGGCCGCGGGTACGTCTCGGCGACCCAGAACAAGCAGCCCGGCCAGGAAATCGGCCGCATCCCGATCGACTCGATCTACTCGCCGGTAATGCGCGTGACCTACAAGGTCGAAGCTACCCGTGTGGAGCAGCGCACCGACTTCGACAAGCTCATCCTCGACGTCGAGACCAAGCCCTGCCTGCGGCCGCGTGACGCGGTGGCCAGCGCAGGAAAGACGCTCGTTGAGCTGTTCGGCCTGGCGCGCGAGCTTAATGTCGATGCTGAGGGCATCGACATGGGGCCGTCGCCGACGGACGCCGCGCTTGCCGCGGACCTCGCGCTGCCGATCGAGGAGCTGAACCTCACTGTCCGCTCGTACAACTGCCTGAAGCGCGAGGGCATCCACACGGTGGGTGAACTGGTGGCTCGCAGTGAGCAGGATCTGCTCGACATCCGCAACTTCGGCGCCAAGTCGATCGAGGAGGTCAAGCAGAAGCTGATCGACATGGGGCTGGCACTCAAGGACTCACCGCCCGGGTTCGATCCTGGTACGGCGGCGGACAGCTTCGGTGCGGATGACGACCAGAGCTACGTCGAGACGGAGCAGTACTAAAGTGTCCGCTGCTGAGCTCAGGCTCTGTTTCTGAGCTTGGGCTCAGCAGCGAAGCGAACGAACCAGCCGCGGCGCGGTCTGGCAGGCAGCAGACGAGGAGTAGGACAACATGCCCACGCCCACCAAGGGCCCACGGCTGGGTGGCAGTTCTTCCCACCAGCGGCACATCCTGGCGAACCTCGCCACCGCGCTGTTCGAGCACAGGCGCATCACGACGACCGAGGCGAAGGCGCGCAGGCTCCGTCCGGTGGCCGAACGGCTGATTACCTTCGCCAAGCGAGGTGACCTGCATGCGCGCAGGAGGGTCCTCACCCTGGTCACCGACAAAAGCGTCGTGCATACCCTGTTCACGGAAATCGGCCCGAGCTTCGCCACCCGGCCTGGCGGCTACACCCGCATTACGAAGATCGGCCCGCGCAAGGGCGACAACGCGCCGATGGCCGTGATCGAGCTTGTCGCCGATGACGTGCAGGCACCCGCGGCGCGTCGGCGCAGGGTCCGCAGGCCCGCGCCCGCCGCCACTCCAGCGGCTACGCCGGCGGGCGGCACCACGCGGGCGGCCGGCATCACCGGGCAGGCTCCCGCCGAGGTGGCCGAGGACGGGACCGACCTGGCGGCGGAGGTCGCCAGCACGTCCGCGGCCGCCGGCACGTCCGCGGCCGCCGGCACGTCCGCGGCCGCCGGCACGTCCGAGGCCGCCGGCACTGCTGAGGTCACCGGCAGGTCCGAGGCCGCCGGCACTGCTGAGGTCACCGGCAGGTCCGAGGCCGCCGGCACTGCTGAGGTCACTGGCAGGTCCGAGGCCGCCGGCACTGCTGAGGTCACCGGCGCGTCCGAGGCCAGCGGCGCGTACGAGGCCAGTGGCGTGTCTGCGGCCGCCGGCACCGCTGACGAGGCCGTGCCAGCCGGCGCAGCGGACAATGATGCCGCGGCAGGTGACGCGATGGAAGAAGATGCCGCCGCACGCGACGCGGCGGCAGCGGACGATGACGCCGAGCCTGAGGATGGCCAGCACTCCTGAGCTGGCCGCTGCGGCAGCCGTTCGGGTCCGGCTCGATCTGACCTATGACGGCGCGGCCTTCTCCGGTTGGGCGCGGCAGCCCGGTCGGCGGACGGTACAGGCCGTCGTGGAAGAGGCGATTGGCAGGCTGCTTCGCTTGCCGGATGCGCCGCGGCTGACGGTTGCCGGGCGAACGGACGCGGGAGTGCACGCGCGCGGGCAGGTGGCGCATTTCGATGCGCCTTCGCAGGCCTGTGCGTACCTCGAAGGCCAGGCTGTGCGGCGGCTGGCCAGGCTGCTCCCGCCCGATGTCCGAGTCAAGGCGGCGTGCAAGGCACCCGCGGACTTTGATGCGCGCTTCTCCGCGCTGTGGCGCCGCTACTCATACCGCGTATCCGACGATCCCATCGGCGTCGACCCGCTGCGCAGGCACGATACCGTGGCGTATCGCCGCCCGCTGGACGTGGTGCTGATGAACGTGGCCGCCTCCGCGCTCGTGGGCGAGCACGACTTCGCGGCGTTCTGCAAGCGGCGCGAAGGCGCGACCTCCATCCGGCGGCTGATCCAGATGGAGTGGGCACGCGACAGCGAGACCGTGGCGGTCGCGACGGTTGTGGCGAACGCCTTCTGCCACAACATGGTCCGGGCGCTCGTCGGTGCGATGTTCGCCGTCGGCGACGGCCGCCGGCCGGTCGAGTGGCCGGCCGAGGTGCTGGCCAGGGGAGTAAGAGATTCGGCGGTAAACGTGGCACCG
Organism: uncultured Actinomycetota bacterium; assembly: GCA_963826515.1. Taxonomy (GTDB): domain Bacteria; phylum Actinomycetota; class Actinomycetes; order Streptosporangiales; family Streptosporangiaceae; genus DATFVJ01. The sequence continues at coordinate 567,812 of CAWGXI010000010.1, read as the reverse complement.
CCGCATGGGCTCTGCCTCGAGCAGGTGTGTTACCCGCCCGACAGCGAGCTGGCAGCGGTGCGACGGCTCGCAGACCGCCGGCTTCATTCGAGTAGCAGACCGCCGGTTTCATTCGAGTAGCAGACCGCCGGTTCATGATCACGGCGAATACCATGACGGCTGTGCCCATCGCATAGCTCTGGATCTTCGGCTGCAAGCCTGCTACCACCCCGCAACCCGGCTACCAGATGGTCGCTCGCCGTCCGCCGCCCGCCGCCCGGCTCCGAGATCGGCCCCGGCCAGGGGCCCCAGGTGCCGCCGGTGACCGTGGATGGGCCATTGCTGGTCGTATGCGACCCGCGATGGCACATCACGGCCCGTCGCCGCGACCCGCCCCGCCGGTGGCCCAGGTCACCCACGGGCCAACGATCAAGCTCGTTCGATGTCCGGCGAGGATTCACTAGGACTAGGGCCCAGCGTCGGTCGTGATCGTTGGTTTCTTGGCGCGCGAATTAACCCTGGGCGCGTGCCGTGATCGGTTGCTCGGTGAGCATGGCGAACGAACGGCTCAGCGACTCCACCACGTGGTCGAGCGGGGCCTTTCCTGTGGGCGTGCGCCCGTCGCTGTACGTCGCGTAGGCGAAGATGATGTACCGGCCGTCGACCACGCCATAGGCGTAACCCCCGGATTGGGAGATCAACTGCGCCCCGCTGCCTGGCTTGCCATCCAGCCCGGCGAACCACACGTTCCGGCTCAGCCTCTTGGCCCGATTGGCGCGCATGGCGAGCGTCTTGGTTGGCAACGCGGCGACGCCAGCGGTGATCGCGAAACGCTTCGAGGTGTCGACATATGTCGCCCGGACGACCCGTTCACATCTGCCGGCTGTCAACGCCCGGGCAAACGAGCCGCGTGCACTCAGGGCGCAGTCGTGACTGACGGCGGCCGCGACGCGGACGAATTGGCGGCCATCAATCGAGACCATGCTGTTCGGGAAGATCTCGGCCCTCGTGATCGGTTTGGGGTCGGTCTTGACGTTGTCGATCTTGCTGCCGAATGTCACCGGCGGCGCTGCCTTGCGCGTCGCGCTCGTCGGACTGGATCGCTTCGGCTGCGCGACGGGCTTGGCCGCCGAGCGTGAGTGCAGCACGAGAACCGCGGCAACGGCGACCGCCACTGCTGCTATTCCTGCGGCGATGATGAGGATCATCTTCCTGTGTCGAAGGTGCCCGCCGGTCGGCGGTGGCGTCAGGCCAGTGCTCTGGCGATCAGCGGCGGCGGGCCGTTGATCCAGGACTTCAGCAAGAGTCGGGCCCGTCATCGGTGCGAGCGACCCGGGCTGAGGATGCACCGACCCCGCCGATGTTGGCAACGCCGCCCCTGTGGCGGGCGGCAGCGACCCGCCTTCGGGTGGCGCCGGCCTGGGCATCATCCCTGCAGCGGGCGGCTGGCCTAGACCAGGGTACTTCCCGGCGGGGTGGGGGTACGGGCCCGAACCGGGGTCCGGCCCCGGATCGGGGGACGGCCCCGGATCGGGGGACGGGCCCGGATCGGGGGACGGGCCCGGACCGGGGGACTGAGCTGGACCCGGGGACTGAGCTGGACGGGCGGACTGGCGTGCACCGGGGAACGGGCCTGAACCTTGGTAAGGACCGGGGTATTGGCCACCTGGGCCCGGATAGTGGCCTGGACCGGGGTAATGGGGCGGGCCGGGGTAGTGGCCAGGATCGGCATGGTGGCCGGGGCCCGGATGTGGGCCTGGATTAGCCCACGGTCCCAAACCGTCCGCAGCCGCCCCGGCGGGTGGGTATTGCGGGTCGGCCCCTGGCTGCGGACCCGTGTTGTGCGCGACCGAGTCTGGCGCCGCAGGCGAGTCGGTACCGAACCGGCTCGTATCTGGGGCGGGTGGGCCGACGGAGAATCCGGACGCGTCCAGTGGCTCCTGGGGCCCGGCAGTCAAGCCCGGATCATCGGGCGTGGCGGCTGACGCGCCCCAGACCAGACGTTCGGTGGAAGGATCGGCGGCCCATGCAGGTTCGCCAGAGCTTGCAAGGCCGTAGCTGGCGGGGCCGGTGCCGTAATTGGCGGGGCCGGTGCCGTAGCTGGCACGACCGGGGCTTGCCGGGCTGGACCCTTCCGGGCTGGACCCTTCCGGGCTGGACCCTTCTGAGCTGGCGCCGGGGTGGCCAGCCCCATCGCCGACACCATGATCGTCGTTGGTCTCGGAGGGCGGAAGCCCGAAATCGGGTGCTACGAAACCCGGCCCCCCCAGACCCGGTTCTCCGAAACCGGCAGCGTCGAGAACATGTGATTCGAGGCCTGGCAGTTCGAGACCTGCCGTTTCGAGATCTGCTGTTTCGAGACCCGGTGGTTGGAGACCCGGTGGTTGGAGAGCCGGTGGTTGGGGACCCGGTGGTTCGAAGCCCGGTGATGCGAAGCGCGGTGGTTCGAGACTCGGTGGCGCGAACTCAGGGGGGCTGAAGGATGGCGCCTCGAAGGTCGGCGGCTCGAACCCTGGCGGATCGAAGGCCGGAGCGTCGAGGACTGGTGTCGAGAAACCCTGCCCATTGACGGCAGAAACCGCTTGTTGCGCGCCGGCCCCGGGCGCCTCGGCGCCTGGCGGCGGGCCGAACAAGTAGTCCGGTGGGCCGATGGCCTCGTTCTGCGAGCCCTCGGGTTCGGCCTGAACATTCCCGACCCGGCCTTCCGGCTGCGCCAACTCCAGGCCCGGCTTCGGGTCACTGGCAGGTGCTGGCGGAGTGGGTGACGTCGGCCTGGACGGCGCGGGTGGTGGCGGGAGTTCCGGTCCGGCGCCTGGCGCGCCGCCACCCGTGGCTGACGGTGGTCGCGGGGCGAGCGAGTCTTCGAGTGGCAGTTTCTCCGCACGGATGGCTGGCGGCACCATCGGCGGGGGCGGGCCCGCTGGGTTCGCCGCACGCGGCACCTGATTTGGCGTCGGCGCGACCGGTGGCGCGGGCGGTGGCTGCGTGGCGGAGCTATCGCGTCGCCACGTGAGCGGATCGGGCGGCACAGCCCGGGAAGTATGTGGCCGGCCAGCTGACGGCCGGGCGGAGGACGGGGGCGCGGCGGATGGGAATGCCGCGGATGGGGGCGCGGCGGATGGGGGCGCGGCGGATGGGGAGGATCCGCTGAGGATCCAGGTGGCCCTCCGGGCGGGGGTGCCGACGACGGTGGCGCGGGCGGCAGTGTCGGCCGCGTGGGCGGGAGCGGCACAGACGGCGGAGGCGGGCTGCCTTGGACCGCGTCGGCTGGCAGCGCATGAAGGCCCGGAGTCCGCCACTCGGCGGCCTGCCCGTCCTGCCCATCCGGTGGGATCGCGCTGTGGCGGCCGCGACCCCGGCCTTGTTCGCGCGTCGGCCCGGTCTGGGCACCGTTAACGTTGCCTTGCAGCCACGGCGGTTTCCACAGGTGATCGGCGGTCGAATGCCACAGCCACCCGTTCGGCGTTGCGGCGGCGTCCGCGCCTAGGGGCCTGGCAGGCTCCGACGGGGTGCTCGCAGGCTCCGACGGGGTGCTCGCAGGCTCGCGCCTGGTGCTCGCAGGCTCCGCCGGGGTGCTCGCAGGCTCGCGCCTGGTGCTCGCAGGCTCCGATCCGACGGCGGCGGAAGCCGGTGGCCGCCGGGTGACCTCATCCCATCCGGCGGCACCCGGCGCACGTTGCCGCCGCTGCTCGGCGGGGCGGCCTTCGCCTTCTTGTCCCGCTTGTGCAACGGTCTCGGCCTTGGACGGCTCAGCTATGTCTGCTGACATATCCGGCCACTCTGGCGTCGCTGGATCCATCGATTCTCCTGTACCTAGGGCGCCGGCCGGGTGGTCCCGGGTTGAGCCGCAGTCACTGGCGGCCGCGCCTTCGATGTTCAGGGCGTCAAGGGTTTCCCTGTCACCATTCGCCGGGTCAGGCTCTGGTTGACTGTTTTCTGGTATAGATCATCAATGAGTTGCAGGAGGATCTTGCGGTCACTAGCGGTCGCAAGACTGTGCAGGTTCGCGTATTGGGCCCACATCAAGATCAGGTAGTGTCCCTTGGCCACAGCCCAGACCACGCCGGTGCCCGTGCCCAGCTTCTTTGTCGCACCATGGAGCCCGGGAAGTGGCTGGATGAACTGCCGAGGCGCCGTGACAACCTTCCCGACTTTCGTCGCGGCACCCGAGGTCGCCAGGTTCAGTACGCCGATTGTGCCCATCCGCTTGCCGTTCACCGACAGATAACTCGCCCGCAGCGCCTGACTGCAGCCCTTGCGCACCGCTGCCTTGAGCCGCGTGCCGAAGACGGCGCCGCGGCAACTCTGCGTAGCAAGCTGCGCCGTTCTGAGATAGCCTCTTGGGCCGGCGGACACCTGCGCCGGATACAGTTCCGCGAGGGTCACGGCAACGGGATCATCTGCACGGCTCGTGATGAACTGCCACTTGCCGAGATCTACTGATGGGGTAGGCGCGGGCAGCGACGCCTCGGTCTGTGCGGGCCTGGCGGTGCGCGCCGCGGCTGCCTTGGGCCTGCCTGTGAAGGCGTAGACAGCTGTCGCGGCGAGCGCGGCCGCCGCGACGACCGCGACAGTCAAAACCAGTAAGACTCGGGACCGCCCGCCACGCTGCCGCGCCCGCACTCGCCGCGCCCCTAGCTCGTGCGAGGGCGAGGGCGAGGGCACGGCAGCAGCGGCCGCGGCAGTCGCGGTCTTGCGAGAACGGGCCCACGGGCTTGCTGGCTCCGCCGGCACGGCGGAATCGGCCCCATCGCGGGTGGAGCCAGGCGGGCTATCACCATGCCCGCGCAGCGTCCCGATCCCTCTCGGGTCGTCCTCGCCATATGTCCACGTCCGTGACCCGTTGAGACCATCGGCACCCGCGTTGCCGTGGCCGTCGCCCGAGCGGTTGGTCCACGCCCCGCCAGTCCGGCCGGCCGCCCATGGGCCGCCACCCCAGTCCTTGCTCCAACGTTCGGTAGCCGGATCGTGATAGTCGTCCGCGCCGTGACGCTCGTCCGCGCCGTGACCGTCATGTGCACCGTGACCGTTAGCCGCGACGTGACCGTTCTCCGCGCCGCGCCGGCGCCGCCCGGAGCCGAGTACGTCCGGGCCGGCCGTGCCTGCGACCGGCCGGTCCTGATCCGGCCCAGTGCCTGGGCGCATGCCGTTCCAACCGTGAGCCTGACTTGGCCGGTAATCTGGGTCGCGCGCATCATGCGCCGGCGGAAATCCGCGTGTTGGATCGCGGTGCTCTGGCCTCCCGGTCAACTGGTACCCCGAGCGGTCCCGCTGCCAGCTTTGGGGTATGCGGGCATCCTCGTCGCCCGGGTGAGTCATAGGGGGAGCGTAGCGTCCCGTACCTCTGCCATGCCGGCGCCAGCGGACATTGCCAGGTCAGGACGTACGCGCCGCGGGCAAGAAGTGTTCAGGTTGGCCGCAGAAGCTATCCGGGGGCTGCCATCACCGCCTCGCTTTGACCCGCACCGACAGCGCCCGGTAGTCTGCTACGACGTCCGTGTGCACCGGTGCCAATGGCGCACGCTCAGCAGGTGGCGCTGTGTGACCATCCGGCCGGCGGACCCCGTGCGGCGCGCGGCAGCCCGTCCGGGCTGGGATTCCAAGATCAGGAACTAGCGAAGGCTTTACGACTGTGCGCACATTTAGCCCGAAGGCTGGCGACATCCAGCCCCAGTGGCACGTGGTTGACGCGTCCGATGTGGTTCTCGGGCGGCTGGCCAGTAACGTCGCGACGCTGCTCAGAGGAAAGCACAAGCCGATCTTCGCACCGCATGTGGACACCGGTGACTTCGTCATCGTGGTTAACGCGGACAAGATCGCGCTCAGCGGCAACAAGCTTGAGCAGAAGCGGGCCTACCGGCATTCAGGGTATCCCGGTGGCCTTCACTCGATCGCTTACAAGGACCTGCTTGCCAAGCATCCGGAGAAGGTGGTCGAGAAGGCCGTCAAGGGGATGCTGCCGAAGAACTCGCTCGGAAGGAAGATGCACCGCAAACTGAAGGTGTATGCGGGTCCTGACCACCCGCACCAGGCGCAGCAGCCCGTTCCTTACGAGATCACCCAGATCGTCCAGTAGCGCCTCAGCAGGCGTATAGCCCAAAAGGCGCGCATAGGAAGCACGAGGAAGAAAACGTGGCAGAGCCCACAGGTACCGAGATACCCACTGAGGACGTCGAGGCGGCCACCGACGATTTCACCGCGGACGCCCCTGGCGGCGTTCCCGGCGACGCCGACCACGCAGCGGGGTTCGGGTCGGACTACACCACGGAGACTCCGGCGCCAGCCGCGGGTGCCGTGGCACGACCCGTGCTGACCGGGCACGGCGGGGCCACTGGCCGCCGCAAGGAGGCGATCGCGCGGGTCCGCGTCATGCCGGGTTCGGGACAGTGGAAGATCAACGGGCGTGCGCTTGCCGAGTACTTCCCCAACAAGGTCCATCAGCAGCTCATCAACGAGCCGTTCGTCACGCTTGGCGCGGAGAGCCAGTTCGACGTAATCGCGCGTATTTCTGGTGGCGGCGTCACAGGGCAGGCGGGCGCCTTGCGCCTCGGTATCGCGCGCGCCCTGACCGAAATTGACCCGGAGAATCGTCCTGCGCTGAAGAAGGCCGGCTTCCTGACCCGTGATGCCCGGGTCAAGGAGCGCAAGAAGTACGGCCTGAAGAAGGCGCGTAAGGCGCCACAGTACTCCAAGCGCTAATTTGGCGGGCGTTGGCAAAGCGCCAGGATCCCCTGGAGCGAAATCCTATGGGCCGTCTATTCGGTACTGATGGTGTCCGTGGAGTCGCAGGCCGTGATCTTACGGCCCGGCTGGCCATGGACCTCGCCTCGGCCGCAGTTTCGGTGCTCGGCGACAGCGGTGAGTTCGACGCCGCAGTTCGAGCGGGGCGGCGCCCCGCCGCGGTGGTCGGCCGCGATCCGCGCGCCTCGGGAGAGTTCCTTGAAGCCGCTGTCGTCGCGGGCCTGGCTGGCTCCGGCGCAGACGTGCTGCGGCTGGGCGTAACACCTACCCCCGCCGTCGCATACCTGACCGGCGCGCTTGGTGCGGATTTCGGCGTGATGCTGTCGGCGAGCCACAATCCAGCACCGGACAACGGAATCAAGTTCTTCTCGCGGGGCGGGTTCAAGCTGCCAGACCCAGTCGAGGATGCGATCGAGCGGCGACTCGGCGACCCGGTGCCCGCCGCGCCGCCCGAGGCCGGGTTCGGCCGGATCACGGACATGCCGGACGCGCGTGACCGCTACCTCGAGCACTTGGTCTCGTCCCTGCAGAACAGCGGGGCCGCCGGGCCCGGGACAGCGGCGGACAACGGCCCACTGGCGGGATTGAAGATCGTGGTGGACTGCGCGCACGGAGCCGCGCATGATGCCGCACCAGCGGCGCTGCGCCGGGTCGGCGCAGACGTCATCGTGATCGGTGCACAGCCCGACGGCATGAACATCAACGACGGCTGTGGATCCACGCACCTGGACGCGCTCATCGCCGCCGTCGCCGCGAACGGAGCCGACGCTGGCATCGCACACGACGGCGACGCCGACAGGTGCCTGGCTGTCACCGCCGACGGGCAGGTAGTCGATGGCGACCAGATCCTGGCGATCCTGGCGCTCGAAATCAGGGAAGCGCAGGGACTGGCCGGTGACACGGTGGTCGCGACGGTGATGTCGAACCTGGGCTTCCGCCGCGCCATGGAGGACGCGGGAATCCACGTGGTGGAGACCGCGGTGGGCGACCGGTACGTCCTGGAGGCGATGAAGGCTGGCGGCTATGTGCTCGGCGGTGAGCAATCGGGGCACATCATCATGCTTGAGTACGCGACCACGGGTGATGGCGTGCTGACCGCGCTCCACCTGCTAGCAGCGATGGCCAGGCGCGGGCTGGCTCTGGGCGAGCTCGCTAAGGTCATGCACAGGTTCCCACAGGTCCTCGTCAACGTTCCAGGCGTGGACAAGTCCCTGGTGGATTCGGCGCCTGGGCTCGCCGCGGCTGTGGCCAATGCCGAGGCGGAACTCGGTGATAGCGGGAGGGTTCTCATCCGCCCGAGCGGCACCGAACCGGCGGTCCGCGTGATGGTGGAGGCGGCCGATCAGGAGCAAGCCCAGCGGGTCGCGGCGCGGCTCGCCGAAGCCGTCCGCACCCATCTCGGTTGACGGCTGCGGGCGGGAACGGGCAGCCTGCGGCCGGCACTCGTGTGTGACCGTGACAGGCTGGGAATGTGATCGCTGGCGCCGGCCTGGCGCGTGTGGCTGCAGGGCCGGTTAATGCGGTACTGCCCGGCGCCCCGGGCGCGAGGCACATCTGTTCACCGACAGCGAACGCGGACGGCGCGGCGTGGGCCGCGGCCGCCGGTGCCAGCCACACAGGCTGCTACCCGAGCGTCCGGACCTGCGGCACGACCGGTGCGCGGGGGCGAGGATGGAGGCGCGAGCGTGAGGCATGCACACGAGGTCGCGAAGGTCCGCGCGGCCGAACAGGCGCTGATGGCGCGCCTGCCCGACGGAGCGCTCATGCAGCGGGCGGCCGCGGGGCTCGCCGCGACCTGCGCGCGCTTGCTTGGCCGGGTATACGGGGCGCGGGTGGTGGTGCTGGCCGGTAGCGGCGACAACGGCGGTGATGCCCTTTATGCCGCAGAACGGCTCACGCGCCGTGGCGCACGCACGCATGCCGTGCTCGCCGGGTCGCGGGTCCACCCGGGCGGCGCCGCCGCTTTGCGCGGTGCGGGCGGGCGGCTGGTGCAGCCCGGCGACGAAGCCGCACCGCGGCTCATCGACGATGCGGATCTGATCATCGACGGTATGCTCGGCATCGGTGGCCGAGGCGGGCTACGCGAACCGCAGTCATCTTTCGCGGAACGCGCGGCGGGCGCCGGCGGCATGGTCGTAGCGGTCGACCTGCCCAGCGGGATCGATGCGGATACCGGCGCCGTTGACGGCACGGCGGTCCGGGCCGACGTCACCGTGACATTCGGCACCTACAAGCCTGGGCTGCTGATCGATCCTGGCGCATCGCACGCTGGCGTGACCGAACTTGTCGACATCGGCCTCGGGCGTGATCTTGCAGAACCTGACGTGGTCGCGCTGCAGTCCGGGGATGTCGCCGAGATGCTGCCGCGCCCGTCGGCCGGGGCGGACAAGTATCGGCGCGGCGTCCTCGGTGTTCACGCAGGCAGCGACCGCTTCACCGGGGCCGCGGTGCTCTCGGTTGGTGGCGCGGTGCACGGCGGCGCCGGGATGGTGCGTTACCTGGCGTCGTCGCCTGGCGTCGCTGGCTTGGTCCGCGAGCGCTGGCCGGAGGCCGTGATAACCGTTGCGCGGCCGCCGGCTGATGTCGCCCGCGCCGCGGCGGTGATCAGCGAGGTAGGCCGCGTTCAGGCCTGGGTTGCGGGGCCCGGCATGGGCACAAGCGACGACGCGGGCCGGCTCCTCGCCGCGGTACTGGACACGGATGTACCTGTCCTCGTGGACGCCGACGGTCTCACCCTGCTCGCGGCAGGACCGCTCCCTTTGCGCCGCGCCGCGCCAACTTTGCTCACGCCGCACGCAGGGGAGCTGGCGCGGTTGCTGCGTGTCAGCAGGGAGGATGTGGAGGCGCGGCGCCTGGAGCACGCCAGGCGGGGTGCGGCTGAACTTGGCGCCACGGTGCTGTTGAAGGGCTCGACGACGGTGATCGCTGGGCGGGGCGCGCCGGCCTGGGTGAATACCATGCAGACCGGGTGGCTGGCGACTGCGGGCACGGGCGATGTCCTTTCCGGGCTGGCCGGCGCGCTGATCGCGCAGGGCCTGGAATTGCCGCACGCTGCGGCTGCAGCGGCCTACCTGCACGGGCTGGCGGGCCGGATCTCGTCGTCGGGTGCCCCGATCGGTGCCGCGGACGTGATCGGCGCCTTGCCAGCGGCGTTCCGTGTCGTAGCTGCGAATCCGCAGCGACCGTCATGACGGTACTGCGCTCGCTTGGGCTGTTCGTCGCCGCGGCGATTGCCGAGATCGGCGGCGCGTGGCTTGTCTGGCAGGGAATACGCGAGCATCGGGGCATCGCCTGGGTGGGGGCGGGTGTGGCCGCACTTGGCGTGTACGGCCTGGTTGCGACCCGGCAGCCAGACCCGCATTTTGGCCGCATCCTGGCCGCCTACGGCGGCATCTTCGTGGCGGGCTCACTCGCCTGGGGCGTGGTCGCCGATGGCTACCGGCCGGATCGCTATGATCTGCTAGGCGCGGCGATCTGCCTGCTCGGCATGGCGGTCATCATGTACGCGCCGCGCCGGTAGGGTCGCGGTCATGGATGCGCCGTCTGTGACACTCCGGCCGGTCGCCGAGCAGGATCTGCCGCTGCTCGAACGTTTCTGTGTGGAGCCTGAGCTGATGGGGCTGGACTGGCAGGGCTTCAGGGACCGCAGCATGATCCGCCGCCGGTTTGGCCACGATGGATTTCTTGGTGAGAAAAACGGTCAGCTGATGGTGATCGCAGATGGGCATGCCGCCGGTTTCGTGGGCTGGCGCGCCGTCAGCTACGGCAGGCCGGAGCACGCCTGCTGGAACATGGGGATCGTCCTGCTGCCTGAGTGGCGCGGCCGTGGGGTGGGCAGCAGGGCGCAGCGGCAGCTTGCCGACTATCTGTTCACCCACACTCCGATGGTCCGGATCGAGGCGTGCACCTTGCCGGAGAACGTTGCAGCGCAGCGCGCGCTCGAGCGGGCCGGTTTCACCAGGGAGGGAGTCTTGCGCCGCACCGGCTTCGTCGGCGGTGCCTGGTGCGACAACGTCGTTTACAGCCGGGTTCGTAGCGATCCCATGATCGTAAGGCGGGTGTGAAGGCCATCTGGCCGGCGCGTTGTGACCGGAGGGGCGGGTGAGATTGCGGTGCGCGCGCCGGGATACGGACTGAAACCGGTTGCTGTCCACGGGTTACCTTCGGCCGCGAAACTGGACATATAAGTCGGAGGAGGAGGTCCGACCGGTCAGGAGCCTATGAACGCCGCAGAAATGCCCGCCCGCGACCTTGTGCTGCGGGTGTGCGCGAGCGATGGGGAGTTCCGCAGAGACTGGCTTACCGGCGGCAGCGGCGTTGCCGCTCCCAAACGGGTTGTCCCGCTCGCTGTGCCGCCAGGGGTCGATTCCGAGTTGGCTGACGCGATCGCCGGAGCTGCTATCGAGATGGGCGCGGACCGGTTGCTCGCCTGCCGGACCAGGGCCGCCTTCATGTACGACAACGTCACGGTGCTGCCCGCCAGCGCGGGGGCGCTGCGCGACCTTGCCGCGCGCTGGGGACAGGTGGATGACTTTCTTGTCTGCTTGCCGGATGGATCGGCCGCGGTCCTCGTCAGCATGGCCGGATACGCACTGGGCGCGGGCCCGCCCGTGTTCGCGGCCGCCCTTGCCGGGCCCGATGTGACCGGCGCACGTGAGCGGTTCGCCGAGTGGGCGCGTGAGACCAATGACCAACGGCTGCGCCCGGTCGCCGGTCGGTACGGCGGCGGGCCGGCCAGCCGTCACGCCACCCGCCGCACCCAGCGCCCGGATATGCCGGAACGGCTGTCGGCGCTCGCGGCCACCGTCAGGCGCCACAGCGTCGCCGCGCCCCTATTGCGTACCTGCCGCGCCGCGGTGGGCTGGGGCGCAGTCGCCCTGATTGTGATCACTTTATTGTCGGCGCCCCGCGCCAGCCACGTGCTTCCCGTGCTCGGCGGGACGGTATGGCTGCTGTTGCAGGTATTCGCGCTCGCCAGGACGCACACGCTGAGCTGGGCGGCCTGCCTGCGGATGATCGCCGCGGGCGCGGCGTGCGCCGTCGCGATCGTGGCCGTGGAGCGGCTGGCTATCGGCGGGCGCGCGCGGCCTGGGTGGGCAGCATCCGCGGGCCCCGCCGAGGAGCTTGCCGCGCTCATCCCCTTCGCCGTGTTCTGGCTGGCGGCCCGCCATCGGTTCACCCGACTCGCCGCGACTGACTATGTGCTGCTTGGGGTGGCTTCAGGCGCAGGTTTCACCCTCGTCCAGGGCACGATGGCGGCGCTAGCCGCGCCGGGCACGGGCTGGCATCTGGCCGCGCTGCTGCCGGGCTGGATGGACGCGGGTCCGGCCCGGTTCTCCGGTCACGCCGTGGTCACTGGCCTTGTGACGGCCGGCATCGGGCTGGCTGTGGTGGCGCGGCCGCGTGCCGCGGACGGTGCCGCGGTGCGGTGGCGCCCGTGGCGCCTGCTCATCTGGGCGCTACCCCCTGTCCTGCTTGGCATGGCCATGCTTGATCACTATCACTACGCGGCGGAAGCCGCGGGCGTCGGCGTGCCATCGTGGGTGTCTCGCCTGCACGCGGCGGTGGGCCAGGGCCACGCGAGCCGGTGGCTGTTGCTCTTGCTCCTGGGCACGGCGGTGGCCGTGGATTTACGCGCACAGCAGCGCGTTCTCGATCTGGTGCCCCCAGTGCCTGGTGTGCCCCGTTGGGCCAGGCTTGCGCGGACCGCCAGGGGGTCGGTGATCAGCGCCCGGTTGCGCTGGCCTGGCCGGACGATGCGTGGCCGACTTGCCCGGCGCGTCGCCATGGCACGAACGGCGGCCGCAGAGGCAACTGTGGCCATCTGCCACGAGATCGCTTTCCTGCTGGTCGCGGTGCGGTGGCGGGGGCGGCCGGGTAACATCTTCGCGGCCTCGCTCGCCTTCGCTAGACAGCGGCGCGAGCTTGCTATGCGCGAGGCGCGGGCAGGTAGCCGGGCCAGCCGGGACGTGCCACGGCGGGCCGGCCTTTGGGCAGCCTGGCGAGGGCTGACCGCGACGCTCGCCCTCGGCGGGCCCGCCGCATTCGCGGCCATGCTGCCGCTGGCAGCCCGGCACACGAGTAAGCCGCAGGTGGCGCCGCACCCTGCCAGCCTGCATCAGGTGGCGTCCGGGTTGCGGCCAGGCGAGCTGGCGAGCGGGTTGGGCATGCTGCAGGCCTGGTTCAGCCAGTACATCACCGCCGGGCAGGTGCTGATCGTGGCGGCTGGGCTGGGTGTGCTCGTCCTGCTCACCTCTGGGTGGACGGCGCTCGTGCCGCTGTCAAGCCGCCGCAGCGCCCGCCCGCCCGGCCGCGTGCTGCGCGGCCTGGCTGCGGTTCCAGCGCCTGGCCAGCTTGTAATTGGCGTGCTCAGGCTGGGCGGCGAATTGTTGCCTCCAGCGACCGCGCGGCTGCTGCGCGGCACGCCAGTGGCGCGGCCCTATCAGCGCCCCCCGCACGCGCAGCAGGCCTTGCCGCCCGTCGGCCCGCTCCCGGCGCAGCCGCAGAGCGCGGTGATCCACCTCGCGCCCGCGCGGCCTAGCACCCGCGCCGACGAACTCCGCCGCAGCGGCTGGCTGTTCCCGCCGGACAAGGTGCGCCGCTGGCTCGGCCATGCGCCCGAGTTCGGTGTCGGATCCATGGCGGCGAACGGAGAGCCGGCCGATCCGGCCAAGCTGGCGGCAGATCTCATCAATGCGCTAACGCGGATCGCCGAGGCGGCCGGTTCACTTCGATACGAGGAGGTGACGTTCCGCAACCGTCCGGCGACCGTGGTCGTGGATCGAGTGACCGGCGCTGCTGTTTTCTTCACTCCGGCGGGCGAGTTCACCGGCTGCGCACTGCTGACTGAGGAACAGCTGTTCCGGTTGGTAACCGAGCTGAGGCTATGAGAGGCGTGGCGCAGTCGCCGCGGCGGCATATGTGCCGTCCGGGCGTGGCGCAGGTGCCGTGGCCGACATGGGCCAGCACGGCGCGAAGCACGCAGTAACGGCGTGAGGCAGGGAGCGATGGCCCGGAACGGCGGAGCGATGGCCCGGAACGGCGGAGCGATGGCGCCGACCAAGGGCGCGGTGGGCGCCGAGCGCGACGGCGGGCGCAGCGGCGAGCCGGGGCCGGCCGCCACGGGAGTGGGGCGGCCGTGACCGCTGTGGCTCGGCGCAGGTGAGCCCTCCCAGGGCCGGCGGAGTCGCTGCCCTGCTGCTTGCCGCCCCGCACCTGATCCACCCGGATTGGCTGCTTGGAACCAGCCCGGAGCGTTACGTGGGCCCGGGCCCGGGGGCCGGATCTCCTCGGTGGAACGCGACCGCAGGCGGCGTAGCCGAGGCCGCCCCGTACGGTGCGGGGGACGGCGCTGGCAGGGACGCGGTTCCCTTCGCCGCCGCGACGCCGGTCGCGCCTGCGGTCGCGGGGCGCCTCGCCGCGGCAGTCGGGGCCTTCGGCGCGCGTCAGGTACTCGCGTGCCCGGTCGCGCCCGCGCGTTCCGACGAGCTGGCCTTGACGATTCCTGCTGACGGTGCGCGGATCCACGCCACGCTGCAGGACCTAGGGACATCCGACGCGCTCTTGGTGCTCCCCGGCCTGTCCGCCGCGCTGCTCACCACGTCAGCGGGATTCGCCGTCGCGGCGGGTCCGCGCACGTTCGCAGCGGCGGTCGCCGGTGCCGAGGTGCGCAGAGCGCGCAGGAGTTTCGGCGAGTTCGCGCTCGCTTCTGCCGGATCCCCAGCGGTGCTCCAAGCCGCAAGCTATTACGGCTGCGCCCTATCGGGGCGCCCGTGGCGGCCCGCCTGGCTAGCCTGGTCGCGCGGTGCCGAGGTTCCGTCAGCCAGCGGGATCGGCGGCCAGCTCGCGGCCACGCGGCAGTTCGTGGCAGGCCGGCTCGGCGCTGCGGATTTCGTGCGGATGTTCCGCGCCGCCAGGCGGCAGGAGATGTGGGCGGGCGAACGCGCCACCGGCCCACTCGCAGCAGCACTCGACACGATCTGCTGGGCACTCGACAGCTATGTACCGCCCGGCGAGGGATGGCCCGCCCCGCCCGGGAAATTGGGCCAAAGCGAGCTCCGCGAGGCCGTCAGCGTGGCGCTCAGAGACCTGTAGCCACTTTTGGAGGCCTATTGAATTGGAGGTCCCATGGTGCCGCCGCGCCGCCGACTGCGCGGCCGCTCTGCCGCGGCCGCACGGCGCGCGGCCGCGGCAGAGCGCGCGGCACCGGGCGAGCCGCTGGGCTTTGCCGACGGCAAACGAGGCGGTTCGCCCGGCCAAGTTAAGATGTGTCTCGATTGACATGGTTCGCACGCCAATGGTCTATCAATGGTCTATCAATGGTCTATCAATTGACCATTGATCGTTCGTCGCGTTCACGAGTGCGGGATGCCCGTTGAAGGGAGATCCGATGGAACAACGGTCCGAAGGTGACACAGGCAGCGCGGGTAGCGTGAACAACACCAACCGCCCGGCCGGCCATCGCGCCGCGGCGAGCCAGGAAAGCGCCGCGAGCCGGGCAAGCACGGTGAATCAGGACAGCGCCGCAAGTCAGGAAGACGCGGCCAGCCAGGAAGGCGCGGCCAGTCAGGAAGGCGCGGCCAGTCAGGAAGGCGCGGCCAGCCAGGAAGGCGCGGCCAGCCAGGAAAGCGCGGCCAGTCAGGAAAGCGCCGTTGCGGTCCCGGTGCCGGCGCAGCCACCGGTACCGGCCGCTTCAGGGCCGCTGATCCGCGCCTCGAATCGGGAGCGTGAGCTCGTCTCGGAGCTGCCGAGAGCAGAGCTCTTAGCTGCCTTCCACGCGCCCAACGCCGGCCAGGGTTTCGTCGATGCCGTATCCACCGCCGTGCACGCAGGACAGACACCCACAGCGGTGAGCATCAGCTGGGGCCAGTCCGAGGACTCGTGGACGGGTAAGGCGCGTGGCGCCCTCGATCAGGCCTTCGCAGACGCGGCGGCGCTCGCTGTCACCGTGTGCGTGGCAGCGGGTGACAACGGCAGTGCCGACGGGCGGCAGGACGGGCAGAGCCATACCGATTTCCCCGCGTCCAGCCCGCACGCGCTGGCCTGCGGCGGGACAAGCATGGTGGCGAACGGGGCCACGGGCGCCGTCAGCTCGGAGACGGTTTTGAACTTTACGCGGGTGTTTCTCCCGGTCAGACGACGGCCGGATTCCGCGACATCACTGCCGGCAACAGCGGCGCGTACGCGGCCGGGCCCGGGTGGGACGCGTGCACCGGTCTTGGCGTGCCTGACGGCGCCGCACTGCTCGCCAGCCTGCGAACCTGACCGGGAGCAGACACGGCCGCTCGCGGCCAGCTGGCAGACTAGGGCTCCATGGAATCTCCCGCCTGGGCTGTCGTCGATCTAGCCGCGGTCAGGCACAATGTCGCCCTGCTGCGGGAAAGGGCCGCTGGCGCCAAGCTGATGGCGGTCGTCAAGGCCGACGCGTACGGGCACGGGATGGTCCCGTGTGCCGTTGCCGCGCTTGAGGCTGGCGCGGACTGGCTCGGCGTGGTGCAGGTGTCCGAGGCCTTGCGGTTGCGTTCGGCCGGGATCGGCGCCCCGGTGCTCTGCATGATGGCCATCCCTGGTGAGCGGTACCAGGAGGCCATCAACGCCGGGGTCGACGTGTCCGCGGGGAGTACCGCGGCCGTGGCCGAGATCGCCAGGGCGGCGGCGCGGGCCGGCCAGCCGGCGAGGATCCAGCTCAAGGCCGATACCGGCCTGTCGCGCGGCGGCGCGACCGCCAGCGAGTGGCCGGCTGTCGTGGACGCGGCCATGGCCGCGCAGGCCGCCGGCCATCTTCATGTCACCGGCCTTTGGTCCCACCTTGCCTGTGCTGACTTGCCCGGGCACCCGTCGATAGGACGGCAGCTCGATACTTTCGCTTGGGCCCTTGAGGGCGCGGAGAAGTCGGGCGTCAGGCCGGAGGTCCGCCATATTGCCAATACGGCTGCCGCGCTGACTCTGCCAGCGGCAAGGTTCGATCTTGTCAGGCCGGGGGGCGCCGTCTACGGCCTGTCCACCCTGCCAGGTGGCGCGCCGGCCGGGTTCAGGCCAGCGATGACCCTGCGTTCCAGGCTGGCACAGGTCAAACGGGTGGCGGCGGGCACCGGGGTTTCTTACGGTTTCCGGCACGTGACCACCACGGACGCGACTCTCGGCCTTGTGCCGCTTGGTTACGCCGACGGCGTTCCGCGCGGAGCGGCCGGCCGTGCCCTGGTGCACGTCCGCGGGCGGCGCTGGCCGATGGCGGGCACGGTATGCATGGACCAGTTCGTCGTCGACTTCGGCGCGCAGCGTGCTGCCCCAGGTGACGAGGTCATTCTGTTCGGCCCTGGCGATGACGGGGAGCCAACCGCCCAGGAGTGGGCCGACACGCTCGGAACGATTTCCTACGAGATCGTCACCGCCATCGGAAACCGCGTCCTGCGCGTCTACTCTTGAGTAACGTAGTTAACCCCCGCGTAACACGTAGGAGGGTTGCCGATGGTGCGGTGGCGAAGGTTCACGGAGGTCACCAGCATCGCCGCTGGCGCCACGGCCGCTGCCGTAGGCGCCGCCGTGGCAGCGGAGAAGGTCGCTGTGGGCAGGATGCGGCTGCGCCCAGACCCCGCCGCGGCCGAGCCGCTTGGCCAGTTGCGCCGGGCGTGCGGTCTGCGTTCTCGCCGATGATGGCGTGCCGCTGTACACGGAGATCGACGGCCCCAAGAAGGCGCCGATCACGGTCATCTTCAGCCACGGATACACCCTTAACCAGGATTGCTGGCACTTCCAGCGCCGTGAACTCGGGGCCCCGGGCAACCGCTACCGGCTCGTGTTCTGGGACCAGCGCAGTCGCGGCCGGTCCGGGCGTTCCCATCCGGCCCGCGAGAACATCGACCAGCTGGGCCGCGACCTGTACGCCGTTATCAAGGAGGTCACGCCGCGGGGAAATCCCGTGGTGCTTGTCGGCCACTCAATGGGCGCAATGACGATCATGGCGCTGGCCGAGCAGCATCCGGAACTGTTCGGTAGCCAGGTCACCGGCACCGCGCTCATCTCCACTGCGGCGCGCGGGCTGGCTGGGGTGACGCTCGGGCTGCCAGGACCCTTGGGCACGGTGGTGCGCCGCGCCGCGCCGCGCGTGCTGGGGGGTGCAGCCAAGGGCAAGCGCCCGGCCATTGTGGAGCGTGCCCGCCAGGCAGGCGGCGTACTTGCGTTCCTCGCCACCAGGTTCATCGGCTTCGGCGACCCGAACGCGAGTCCGGCCATTACCGATTTCTGTGAGCAGATGATCAGGGCCACGCCTGTCGAGGTCGTCTCCCGTTTCTTCGAGACGCTGATCGCGCACGACAAGCACGCCGCCCTGCCGGTCCTCGGCGAGGTTCCGACCCTGATCGTCTCGGCGGCAAGGACAGGCTGACGCCAAAATCGCTCGCGGCGGAGATGGCGGCGGAGATGGCGGCGGAGATGCCGGGCGCTGAGCTTGTTGTGGATGAGAGTGCCGGGCATTTGATTATGCTTGAGCGGCCGGAATTGGTCACTGCCCGGTTGCAGGATCTGATCGATCGCGCTGCGGTGAGCCGATGCGGGAAGTGCTCGGCGTGAAGGTCATGGCGGCGCGGCGTGTCCGCCGGGTGAGGCGCCAAGCGGTGAGCTGCCACCAGGCGCCCCGGCGCGGTCCCGCGCGGTGAGCTCCGCGGTGCGTGTCATCTTGGCGGGTGTGCCGCGATGTCCAGCCAATGCCCGAACAACATCTCGGCGGGTGTGCCGCGATGTCCAGCCGATGCCTGAACAACATCTCGGCCAGCTATCGTCACGCGCGCCGCTCGCCGAGTTCTTAACCTGACCTTCGCATGCGCGGGCCGTGCCACCCGCCGATGGCCCGTTGCTGGGCCCGGGCCGCCACTGGCACGGGCCTGCGTTGTGTCAGCGGAATGGAGTGTTGTCTCGTGCCGCGGTTCGCGTCGCTGGGCCAGGTACGGCAGCCTGCCTGAGTGACGCGGATGCTGAGCAGGGGAGAAGAATGTGACGGAAACGATAAAACCTGATGGAAACGATAAACGTGACGGAAACGATACGTGACGGAAACGATAAAAGAGACCACGGTGCGGACCGCAGCCGAGATGCGGGCGCTCGGGCGCGGGCTGGCCGGCCGCCTTCGCGCAGGAGATCTAGTGGTGCTCACCGGCCCGCTCGGAGCTGGCAAGACCACCCTGGCCCAGGGCATCGGCGACGGACTCGGCGTGCGGGGCCCTGTCACCTCGCCGACGTTCGTCATTGCCCGTGTCCACCCACCGCTCGGTCGCGGACCGGCGCTCGTGCACGTGGATGCCTATCGCCTTGGTGACGCCGCGGAGGTGGATGATCTCGACCTGGATGCCGACCTGGATCACGCGGTGACCGTGGTGGAGTGGGGTGAAGGCCTGGTCGAACGGCTCGCGGAGGACCGGCTGGAGGTGACAATCGGGCGGCCGCCCGCCGGCGGGTTCGACGACGAGACCCGCACCGTGCGGCTGACTGGCAGGGGTCCGCGGTGGGCGCGGCCCTGATTCGCACCGCTGCTTGCTCCGCCTGGTGCCGCCTGCTCTGCGGGGTGCCGCCTGTTCTGCGGGGTGCCGCCTGTTCCGCGGAGCGCCGCCTGTTCCGCGCGGGGTGCCGCCTGTTCTGCGGGGTGCCGCCTGTTCCGCGGGGTGCCGCCTGTTCCGCGCGGGGTGCCGCCTGTTCTGCGGGGTGCCGCCTGTTCTGCGGGCGCTTCCTGCTCCGCGTGGTGCCGCCCTGCCGCGGGCGGTTCCTTGGTCCGCTCGCGCTCGGGATGTGTCGCGCATCCAGGCCGGTTTGCCCATAACGCCGATCCGGTTGGGCCGATCTGCGCATCCGGGTCGAAACCGTGCGCACTGAGGCTCTATAGTCCTTGGACAGTTCCTGACTCGTAGTCCTTGGACAGTTCCTGACTCGCCGTTGTCACCGCACCTTCGCGTGCGGTCGATCGCTTCCCCCGGAGGCGTGCCGTGACCCATCAGGGGCCCCCTCCCCCCAGCTCAGTCCATCTGAACGGCCACGATGAGCCCGGCCATGAACGCGCCGAATGGACGTCACCTCCGCCGCAGCGCGTGACCAGCGGACGTCCCAGGCGCGGCAGGCGCTCGCGCTGGTTCTTGCCCGCCGTCGGGCTGGCTGCGGCGGGGGTCGCGGTCGTGTCGGTGGCGCTGGTCCAAGGTGGCGGCCAGAGCCAGGCGGGTTCTGCGCCTGGTTCGCTTGCCACCACGTTCATGCCCGGCGAGATCCAGCGAGTGCCTGCCGCCTGCACCGCAATTTCCGGCGCCGTGCTTGGCCAGTACCTGCCGGGCAGATCGAAGCCCGCCGCCGCACAGCCGTTGCGGGGTCAGGCGGCCAGCCAGTGCTCATGGACGCTGGACCAGCGGCAGACGTACCGGTTCATGGAAGTTGCGGTGGAGGCGTATGCGCCCAGCGGGCTGGCCAGTGGTGACGGCAGCGCCACCCAGGCGGCGCAGGACGCCTTCGCCGCGGCCAGAGCGGCCAAGCAGTTTCCGTCCAAGAAGTCACAGGACCCCAAGGCGATCGTGACCTCTGTAGCTGGGCTGGGCCAGGAGGCATTCACCGCCCGCCAGCAGTTCAAACGCGGCGCAACCCTTGACATGATCACGTTCGTGGCTCGCTACCGTAACGTCCTTGTCATGGTCATCTTCGAGGCCCGCACGGGCGGTAGTTTCGGCGCCGACCCTGTCAGCATGCTCACCGCCGGGTCGCAGGCCGCTGCCCGCGACGCCCTGGCCAAACTCGAGTGATGCGGGCCTGGCCGCACTACCAGCCTCATGATCCTTAACCGTGTTAATAAACCGGCAAATAGCGCAGGCAAGTCAACACAAGAACGGATCATGGCGCCAGCGCCAGCGCCAGCGCCAGCGCCAGCGCCAGCGCCGGCCGGGGCCGGGGCCGGGGCCGGGGCCGGGGCGCCGGGGATCCCCGTTCTTGGGTGTCAGTGTCTGAGGTCTCAGTGTCTCCTGCGTCGTATGGGGGGTATTCCGGGCAGCAAGGGCGTCGGTTCGTGGTTCGCTGTCAGGATCAATGACCCGGCGCGGGCCTTCGGCTGGCACATGGCGGCCCATTGCGTGTCAGATCGGCACACAATGGCCCATTGCCGGATCGGATACGACCCATGATGGCCCATTGCGTGTCACGGCCGCGGGTGATCTTGACGATCCCAGGTGGGATCGAGGCCGCAGGTGATCTTGACGCCTCCGGGTGGGACCAAGCAGGCTCGGCTGGGCCTGCGGCCGACCCATGATGGCCCATCACGTGTCAAATATGACCCATGATGGCCCATCGTGTGTCAGGGACCGCAGGTGATCCGGACGGCCCGGGCGAGATCAAGCCGGCTGGGGGATCAGGCTCCCTGGTCTCGTCCGCCGATGCCCGGACGGGTGATCATCGGGGCCGCTGGGCGGGGACGGCCAGCGGGCTGCTGACAGCGCGCTAGCACCGGCTGGTGTTTCGCACCGGGCCCGGGCCGGTGCTCACTGCGCCGGAGAAAGCTTCCGCACGCCGGCTTGGGCCCAGCCTCGGTCAGGGGAGTCTTGTTGCCTGCACCACCTCGTGCATGCACTTCGCTGCGTTGCCGTCGGGCGCAGGACCCACAAATCGATCGACGAGAACAAGCAGCGGCTTGCAGCGCGCCCGCTCACCCAGGTATCCATGCGCCTTCGCTCAAGGGACACCCCTTACGGACCACTAGGCTGGTCATTCGTGCTCTTGCTTGCCTTTGATACGGCGACGGCGGCCGTCACCGTCGCCCTGCACGACGGTGAACGCGTGCTTGCCGGTATGACGAGCGTTGATGCGCGTCGTCACGGCGAACTGCTCGCGCCGTCAATCGCCGGTGTCCTCGCCGAGGCAGGAAAGGGAGTGGACGCGGTGACCGCGGTCGCGGCGGGAACTGGCCCAGGTCCCTACACCGGCTTGCGCGTCGGGGTTATGACCGCCGGCGCGCTCGGTGCCGCCCTTGGCGTGCCCGTCTACGGCGTGTGCACGCTTGACGCGATCGCTCACGCTGTGGCGGCGGGCACCGAGTCCGCCACGCCACGCGGGGCCTTCCTGGTGGCGACCGACGCCAGGCGCAAGGAGGTCTACTGGGCCGAGTACTCCGCCGCCGGCATCCGATTGTCCGGCCCCGCGGTGAACCGGCCTGCTGATCTGCCGCCCGGGCGGCAGGCCGCTGGACAGGGTGCGTGGCTCTATCCGGAGTCGTTCAGCGGGCTGCTCGAGCCGCACTATCCGACGGCAGCCGCGCTCGCTGCGCTCGCCGTCCGGCAACTCGCTGATGGCACGCCGCTGCTGCCGCCACAGCCCATTTACCTGCGCCTGCCGGATGCCAGAATCCCGGGGCCGCCCAAGGCGGTCACGCCGCGATGACCGTCATGCTTCGCCGGATGCGCGGCAGCGACCTGCAGGACGTGCTCGACATCGAGCGGAAGCTTTTCCCTGAGGACGCATGGACGGAGCAGATGTTCGCCAGCGAGCTTGAACAGCCGGCCACGCGCTACTACATCGTGGCAGACGAGGGCGGGACGGTGGCAGGTTACGCGGGCCTCAGCGCCAGACGTGGCGATCAGGGCGACGTCATGACGATCGCGGTGCGAGCCGATCGCCATGGCAAAGGCATCGGAACAGCCTTGCTCGCAGATCTCATTACCACCGCGGCTGCGCGCGAGTGCCGCGAGGTCTTCCTCGAAGTACGCGCCGACAACGACCGTGCCCGCCTGCTGTACCTGCGGACCGGGTTCAGCGAGGTCGGCGTGCGCCGCGCCTACTACCAGCCATCCGGCGTGGACGCAATAGTAATGCGGCTGCCTATCCCGCGTCGCGACGAGCCGGCGCGGGCCGGTGCGCGGTGACGGCGCAGCTGGCGCCGCCCGGGCCGCTGGTGCTAGGCATCGAGACCTCATGTGACGAAACCGGTGTCGGGATCGTGCGTGGCAGCACCCTGCTCGCTGACGCGGTCGCCTCGAGCGTCGAAGAGCACGCACGGTTCGGTGGCGTGGTCCCTGAGGTGGCGAGCCGTGCCCATCTGGAGGCCATGATCCCGTCAGTGGAGCGTGCCCTCGGCGCGGCCGGGGTACGGCTTGCGCAGATCGACGCGTTCGCGGTCACCGCGGGGCCAGGTCTGGCCGGCGCACTGCTGGTCGGCGTGGCAGCGGCGAAGGCCTATGCGCTCGCGCTCGGCAAGCCGCTTTACGGCGTGAACCACTTGGCCGCGCACATCGCCGTGGACCAGCTGGAACATGGCCCGTTGCCACGGCCGTGCGTCGCGCTGCTGGTTTCTGGCGGGCATTCATCCCTGTTGTTCGTGCCCGACATCGCCGGCGAGATCGTACCGCTCGGCGCGACCATCGACGATGCGGCCGGTGAGGCGTACGACAAGGTGGCACGGCTGCTTGGGCTGCCCTTCCCCGGCGGGCCGCCGATCGACGCGGCAGCCCGCGATGGGGATCAGGAGGCGATCGCCTTCCCTCGCGGCAAGTACCACGATGGCACGAGCGACTTTTCCTTCGCCGGGCTTAAGACAGCCGTGGCGCGCTGGGTGGAGGCTCGCACTGCGGCCGGGCTCAAGGTGCCGGTCGCCGATGTGGCCGCCTCCTTTCAGGAGGCTGTCGCGGATGTGCTCACCAAGAAGGCGGTGGACGCCTGCCGCGCGAGCGGTGCTTCCCATCTGCTTATCGGGGGCGGGGTAGCGGCGAATTCGCGGCTGCGCGGGCTGGCGGAGCGGCGGTGCGAATCGTCCGGCATCGTGTTGCGGGTGCCGCGGCCTGGATTGTGTACCGACAACGGCGCCATGGTGGCCGCACTTGGTGCCGAACTTGCGGCACGTGGAGTTCCCCCATCTCCGCTCGACCTGCCGGCGGATTCGTCGCTCGCCGTGACCACGGTCGTCGCAGGGCACTCAGCCGGCCAGCTTCAATCGGGGCGGTGAGCGTGCCGCCGTTGCGAGGACCTGCGGCGGCGCGGCAGGCCGATATCAGGCGCGGCAGAAGCGTCGGGCGCAGTGCAAACCGGCGGCGGCGAGGGATTCAGCCGAGGGTCCCATATCCGCGGGCCATAGCCGCCGTGCGCCGATGCCCAGCCGACCCCGGCGGCGGGGCATCAATTCTCGAGGCTTGCCAGTCCGGCCGCGCAAGCGATAACCCTGACGTTGCATTAATGCGGCACCTGCCGCCATCTCACCTGAACTTGACGGCCTCGTCACCTTTGTTCGTCTGGCCGTTGGTGTCTGGCTCGCCGAACACCTGCCGCACGACACCTTGCCTGTGGCGGCCCCGATAGGCGGTATCGGGGCTCTCGGCCTCAGGCAAGTTGGCCAGGTACTGGCTTTCGGCGTCGATCAGTATCTCAAGCTCACCCCTGCCGAGATAGACGCCGCGGCATTCGCCGCACTCCTCGATCATTATGCTGTTGCGGTCGATGGTTACCATCCCGGCATCGCACTTCGGGCACTCCAATGTTTGCCCACCCCCTGTGATCGGGTTGTCCCGCAGACAGTCATGCTGGTTCCTCGCGGCAATAATATTTCCACAATTTTCGGTAGCATTCATACCATCTACAACGGTCGCATAACTTAACTGGCACCTCGGCATTCCCGGCAAGGGCCACGGCTCTGGTGTCCGGATATGACGGCCGCTGAATCGCGAACACGCCCGCCGGCGGTCATGTGGGAACCCCGTTCATGCCTCGCCATGGCGCAGCCATGCCGCGCCAACCAGTCGCGTGGGACCCTGTCCATGGCCTCGCCCCGCCACGCCGCCTGGCCACGCCTGGACATGCCGGCAAGCTGGGCCAGCTATGCTGACCTGTCGTGCTCACCGTGCGCCGGGGTGCCACCGCACGTGAGCCGTGGCTGACCTCGCCCGGTGACCTTAGGTGGCCTGGTCAGGCGCGATGGTCATGACTCACCGTTCGCCCATGTTGACGAGTCACCTTGGTCCGGATAATGTTCAGACTTGGCACTCTCAAGAGTAGAGTGCTAATGCGACAAGGCAGGTCTGACACCCGCGACGGCAGGCCGCCATGTTCGCTCTGTCTAGCAAACTCTCTTCATCCCTTTCGGAGGGGGAGGTCAGAACGTGACGACCGCCACCAAGGTAGTTCTTAAGCCGCTCGAGGATCGCATTGTGGTCCGGCCTCTCGAGGCCGAGCAGACCACGGCGTCGGGCCTGGTCATCCCGGACACCGCCAAGGAGAAGCCGCAGGAGGGTGAGGTCCTCGCGGTGGGCCCGGGGCGCTGGGATGAAGCCGGCACGAAGCGGGTGCCTCTCGACGTCAAGGTCGGTGACATCGTGCTTTACAGCAAGTACGGCGGCACCGAGGTGAAGTACAGCGGGGAAGAGTACCTGGTGCTCTCGGCCCGCGACGTGCTCGCCACCATCGACAAGTAAGCCGGAGCGCGAGGACGGCGCCCGTGGCGGGCGCCTGTGCGCCCGCCACGGGCGCCGCCCCGGACCGGTCCGGACCCTCAAGAGCGCCTGGAGCTCTGACAGCGGTTCTGGACGCGGCCTCCGGGGCGGTCGCATGTAAGGCAGTAGTCGTGCTCTGGGCCCGGTAAGTCATGCCGTCACCCGCAGCTCAGCGGCCGGCCATGGACGACGAGCCCTTGGCGAAATTCTCTGACGAGGGCACAAACAGCCCACGGGCTAACCTTGGCCACAGCAGCAACACTGGCCACCCGCCAACATTGGCCCACGCGGGGAACTGATGCAGGCCCAGGACTGAAGTACCGCAGGACGCTGGCCGACGCAGGCAAACTGGCTAACGCGGCGAACTGGCCGGCGCACGCAAACCGGCCAAACGCGCCAAACTGGTCGGCAGGCAAACCGGCCAACGCAGGAACACTGACACTGACCAACGCAGGAACACTGACCCACTGCAGTTTGGGGTTTTCATGGCGAAAATACTGGAGTTCGACGAGGACGCCAGGCGCGCGCTTGAGCGCGGCGTGGACCACCTCGCGGACACCGTCAAGGTGACGCTCGGCCCGCGCGGCCGCAACGTCGTCATCGACAAGAAGTGGGGCGCTCCCACCATCACGAACGACGGCGTCACCGTCGCGCGCGAGGTGGAGTTGAGTGACCCCTATGAGAACCTTGGTGCCCAGCTCGCCAAGGAGGTCGCCACCAAGACGAACGATGTGGCTGGCGACGGCACCACAACCGCCACAGTCCTGGCCCAGGCGATGGTCCATCAGGGCCTGCGCCGGGTGGCCGCTGGCGGGAATCCCGCGGCTCTCAAGCGCGGCATCGACGCCGCGGCGGCGGCTGTTTCCGACATGCTGCTCGCGGGTGCTCGTGACGTGGGCGAGCAGGACGACATCGCCCATGTGGCCACGGTTTCCGCCCAGGACTCAAAGATCGGCGAGCTGATCGCGGAGGCGTTCGCCAAGGTCGGGAAAGATGGCGTGATCACCGTCGAGGAAGCGCCGACCATGGGCCTTGAACTGGAGTTCACCGAGGGCCTGCAGTTCGACAAGGGTTATGTTTCCCCGTACTTCGTGACCGATCCCGAGCGGATGGAAGCCGTCCTCGAGGATGGCTATGTCCTCATTACGGCAGGAAAGGTCTCCGCGATGACGGAGTTCCTTCCGCTGCTTGAGAAGATCGCCCAGACTAAGAAGCCGCTGCTGGTGATCGCCGAGGACGTCGAGGGCGAGGCCCTTTCCACCTTGGTGGTGAACAAGATCCGCGGTCTGCTTCAGGTCGTGGCGGTCAAGGCGCCTGGGTTCGGTGACCGGCGGAAGGCGATGCTCGGCGACATAGCCGTGCTCACCGGTGGCCAGGTCGTGAGCGAGGAACTTGGCCTCAAGCTCGACAGCATCGACCTCGACGCGCTTGGCCGGGCACGCAGGATCGTGGTCGACAAGGACACCACGACGATCGTGGACGGCGCGGGCGATGAGACCGCAGTGCAGGATCGAATCAGGCAGATTCGTAACGAGGTCGAGAACACCGATTCTGACTGGGACCGCGAGAAGCTGCAGGAGCGCTTGGCCAAGCTCTCCGGTGGTGTATCCGTGGTCCGGGTAGGCGCGGCGACCGAGGTCGAGCTCAAGGAGAAGAAGCACCGGCTCGAGGACGCCATCTCCGCGACGCGTGCGGCCATCGAGGAAGGCATTGTGGCTGGTGGCGGCAGCGCGCTGGTGCATGTCTCCGTCAGCCTCGGCGACCTCGGCAAGGTCGATGACGAGGCGACGGGCGTGGACGTGGTGCGGCGCGCGCTTGACGAGCCGGCTCGCTGGATCGCGCTGAACGCCGGTTTCGAGGGCTCAGTGGCTGTCGCCAAGGTGCGGGAGCTTGGCCCAGGCAATGGCTTCAATGCGGCCACCGGCGAGTACGGTGATCTGGTGGCCCAGGGCGTCATCGACCCGGTCAAGGTAACTCGCTCGGCCGTGCAGAACGCCGCGTCCATCGCGGGCATGCTGCTCACCACCGAGGTGCTTGTCGTCGAGAAGCCCGAAGAGGAGAGCGAGAACGGCGCTGCAGGTCACGGCCACAGCCACGGTCCCGGCGGTCACATGCACTGATCATGGACATGGCGGCGCCGCGGGCGGGCAATCAGTGCCGCGGCCAACCGCTAATCCAGACCGGCCGGCCCCGCCCCGCTATCTCGCGGTGCGGGGCCGGCCGTTTCTTGGCGCTTGGCGGCGGGTAATAGGAATCGGGCTGCCGGTATTTTTGATTGCTCTCGGGACCGGCTAGCGCCCGGACGGCTAGCGTGTCGGCACAGCCCTAGGAGCGGGGTGAATGGGTTGGCCATCGCAGTTAGAAAGTACTTACCATATCGATACCGTTCACATACTTCCGACCACGAAGTGCTAAAACCCTTCGATACTTTAGGTAATCAATTTATCGCAGATGGTGGTCTCGGTTGCGTGCAACATCGCTGTGATCATTCCGTTGCTATGGACCGTGGCAATACCCGGCCGCGTGCTGGGCATCATTCTGAAGTGGCGGAGGAATGCGCCGACCAGTCGGTCGGTGACCGGGCCGGGAGGGAAGCCCTGGATTTGTCGGCGCGAGCGGACGAAGTTGAGCTTAGGGACCTGACCGTCCTTGCCGTCCAAGGGCATCCGGATGCGATCGAATCGTTGATTGAGCACTTGCGGCCGATGATCGTCCGGTACTGCCGGGCCCGGCTTGGCAGGATCGCCGGTCACTACCACATTGCCGACGATGTGGCCCAAGAGGTTTGCATCGCGGTGTTCTCCGCGCTCCCGAAATACCGGGACATGGGGCGTCCATTCGTTTCCTTCGTATTCGGGATCGCGGCGCACAAGGTCGCGGATGCGCTTCGCAGCGCGGTCCGATCGGCGGTACCCACCGAGGACCTGCCTGACGGACCGGACGAAGGGCCTGGCCCGGAAGAAACCGTGGTCAGGTGCATCGAGGCGGAGCGGGCTCGCGCCCTCCTATCGCGGCTGCCCGACCATCAGCGCGAATTACTAACGCTCCGCGTAGTGGCGGGCCTATCCGCGGAAGAAACGGGTAACATACTCGGTATGTCAGCGGGGGCAGTTCGGGTAGCGCAGCATCGGGCCCTTGCCCGGCTGAGGGCGCTCGCCGTCGAGGAGTCGATTGCGTGACCACGGGGCGCGGCCCGGCTGCGCCCGGCGGAGGACCGCGGTCGCCGCGAAGCGGCGGCCGAGATTCGCGGCAGCGGCAGCGATCGGGTGAATCGGGCGGGGAAATCGTCGATCTCGGTGCGATACGTCGTACCGAGGTGATCCTGAACGCATTCAGGTCCGGGCTGGCCGGGGAATGGTATCCATTCGCAGCCCATTCAGCCGCTGCCGGCGGGCCAGGTACGGACGAGCCCGGTGCCGTCGAGCCGGGTGCTTCCGGGCCTGTTGCTTACAAGCCAGGTGCTTACGAGCCCCGTGCCCGCGAGCCCGGCGCCGCGCACCGTAGCGCCGCGCAGCGTGACGCGGAGCGTGGGGCGACGCGTACCAGCGCGGCAGATCATTCCAGCGCGGGCGAACCGTGCGCCGCGCATCCCCGCCTCGCGCATCCCCGCCTCGCGCATCCCCGCCTCGCGCATCCCCGCCTCGCGCATCCTTCTGCGGCAGACGCGCTCTCCATACTTGCGGCGCTGGTCGCCGACGTCGATGAACAAGCCTGGCCAAGCACCTGCCGTGACGGGTGTCAGGACGGTGACCTCCTTCGTCAGATCCGCGCGGCCTGCGGTCAGAGCCGGCATACGGGGATTGCAGGCACCGGAATCGGCCGCACAATGCTCGCTTGCTGGCGCGCAGGGACGCGCAATGTCCTGGCGGTGACAGTTGCCGCTGCCACTCTGGTGGTGTCTGGTGCGGCTGCGGCAGCGACGCACGGCCGACTTCCCTGGCTGGTCACAACGTCCGGGCCGGCCGCGACGGCGTTCCGGCAGCCGGTGAGCAGCGTGCGCAGCGCGCCGTACGGTCTGAAAGGCCAGCCGCAGACCGCAGCGACTGGCGGCATTTCGATCGGCGGATCAGCCACGGCAGCGCCAACCGACGGTGCCGCAACAGGCAATCCGATCTCGCCGCACCGGGTCTTGGCGCACCGGGTCTTGCCGCACCGGGTCTTGCCGCACCGGGTTTTGTCACACCGGGTTTTGTCACACCGGGCGACCGTAACCCAGCAGGCGGGCGCAGACGGTCAGCAGGGCCCAGGCGTCGCGGCTTCGGGGAGCTTGCCGGCCGATGGGCAGCCTCCTGACGCTCGATCTCAAGGCCGCACTGTGATCTCCACCCCGGCCACCGTGCATTCCGCCATCGCTCAGCATGGGCGTCGCCCTGCCGGATCCGGCGCCGGTGCGCAGGAGGGGCATCGGCCGAACCAGAGAGCTCGGCGAGGCGGGCAGGCGAAACCGGCCGCACGGGCCGTTGGAGGGGCCAGCCACCCGGCCGAACCAGCAGCCCCGGCCGAATCAGCAGCCCCGGCCGAATCGGCAGCCCCGGCCGAATCAGCAGCCCCGGCCGAATCGGCAGCCCCGGCCGAACCAGCAGGCCCGACCGCCCAGGCCGGCCCCCAAGCGAACCCTGCCGCCCAGGCGAACCCTGCCGCCCAGGCGAACCCGGTGACGCGGCCGAGCCCGGCGACGCGGCCGAACCCGCCGACGGCAAACGCCAGCGCTCCCACAGGTCAGCAGGTGACTAGTGAGGCGGGCAAGTACGGCGCCAATACACAGCGCCGGCAGCTCCCATCTGCAGCGCCATGATGGTCCCTGCTGGCGGATCTGTACGCCGCCAGGCAGCGCGGCCGGCCCGCCTGCGGCGAAGCCACCTGCTGCGGGAACCGCAGAAACCCCGGACCTGGATCGCAATCTGGCGGCGGCGGGTCAGCAGGATGCCGCGGAGCGTGTCTGGCAGTAGCCCGTGGTGAGCGGCCGCCAGCGTCGCGAGGCGCGCGTCTGGTGCGGGCCGGCGGTACGCGGCCGGCGTCGAAGCTTTGTGTCCTCCGGTTGTCCTGGCGTACCCCGCGAGTCTCGCGCGGTCCGGTCAGCGGTCCCTTGGGGTCGCTAGCATGGAAGCTGTTCCTCGCTGCTCTCAGCATTGCTGCCATCAGAAGGTGCTATGACCGACGATGCCAAATTTGCCCCGCCGGGCTTGACCTTCGACGACGTCCTGCTGCTGCCCGCGTACTCGGCGGTGCTGCCGAACGAAGCGGACACCGCCGCGTGGCTAACCCGCAACATCAGGTTGCGCGTGCCGCTCGTTTCCTCGGCCATGGACACGGTCACGGAGGCCAGGATGGCGGTGGCGATGGCGCGCCAGGGAGGTGCGGGGGTACTGCACCGCAACCTGCCTATCGAGGCGCAGGCGGCGCAGGTCGACATGGTCAAGCGGTCCGAGGCCGGGATGATCACTAATCCGGTGACCTGCAGCCCGGACGCGACCGTGGCGGATGTCGAGCGACTGTGCGCGCGGTTCCGGATCTCTGGCGTTCCGGTCACGGCCCCAGACGGCACGCTCGTCGGGATCGTCACCAACAGGGACTTCCGCTTCGAGCAGAACCTCAGCAGGCCAGTCGCCGACATCATGACCCACCTGCCGCTTGTCACGGCCCCCGTTGGCGTGGCGAGGGAGGAGGCGTTCACCCTCCTGAAGCGGAACAAGGTGGAAAAGTTGCCCCTCGTCGACGCGCAGGGCCGGCTGCGGGGCCTGATCACCGTGAAGGATTTCACCAAGAGCGAACAGTTCCCGAGCGCAACCAAGGACCGGGCTGGCCGGCTCGTCGTCGGCGCAGCGGTTGGCGTCGGCGAAGATGCCAAACGCCGCGCCGAGGCCCTCGCCGACGCGGGCGCGGACTTCCTGGTGGTCGATACGGCGCACGGCCACCACTCGGCGGTCCTTGAAATGGTGGGCCAGGTAAAGGCCAACGCACAGGTGGACGTGATCGGCGGCAACGTGGCCACCCGCGCTGGGGCCCAGGCACTGATCGACGCGGGCGTCGACGGCGTCAAGGTGGGCGTGGGGCCTGGATCGATCTGTACGACCCGGGTAGTGGCCGGCGTGGGGGTCCCGCAGGTGACCGCGATCTACGAGGCGGCGAGGGCATGCCGGGCGGCAGGTGTGCCGCTGACCGGAGATGGCGGGCTGCAGCACTCGGGCGACATTGCCAAGGCGATCGCCGCGGGCGCGGACACGGTCATGCTCGGCAGCCTGCTCGCCGGCTGTGAGGAGAGCCCCGGCGAGCTTGTCTTCATCAACGGTAAGCAGTACAAGCTGTACCGGGGGATGGGGTCGCTCGGCGCGATGCGCGGGCGGGGCGCCGGACCGGCGGACCGGTCCTATTCCAAGGACAGGTACTTCCAGGACGACGTGCTGAGTGAGGACAAGCTGGTGCCGCAGGGGGTGGAGGGCCAGGTTCCCTACCGCGGGCCGCTCGCCGCCGTCGCCTACCAGCTCATCGGCGGCCTGCGCGCCGCGATGGGATACTGCGGCGCGGCCACCATCGCCGAACAGCAGGAGGCGGCGTTCGTCCAGATCACCGCCGCGGGACTTGAGGAGAGCCACCCGCACGATATTCAGCTCACGGTCGAGGCGCCCAACTACACCGGCCAGTAGCCTGATCCCTAACGGCTGCGCGGGCCGTGACCTTCCGCTGCAAGGGACCCCTTTCCGGGGTGACAAAGATCTCCGTGGACTGCGGGCAGGCAGGGTCTGCGAGCCCGCCGGTAGCTGAACGCCACCCGGCCCCCGGACTGGCCAATCCCACCCGCCGCGTGAGTCGGCCGCACCCGGCTGCCAGCCGGCGCTGAACGCCGGGTCCGGCATGCCCTGCCATGCGGTAGCCGTCGGGGTGGTGCCGGCCGGGGCGGCCCCGGACCTGCCGGCCGGGGCGGCCCCGGACCTGCGCCGGGGCGGCCCCGGACCTAGCCGGCGCGCCATGCGGCAACCGTCAGGGATGATGGATTGAAATGGAAGGGGTTGGTGGGAGACAGTGACGCAGGTGGAGATCGGGCGCGGGAAGACCGGCCGCCAGGGGTACGGACTGGACGAAATCGGTATCGTGCCATCCCGCCGTACCCGGGACCCCGAGGAAGTGTCGATCGCCTGGCAGATCGACGCGTACCGGTTCGAGATGCCGCTCGTGGTGTGCCCGATGGACAGTGTGGTGTCGCCTGCGACAGCGATCCAGATTGGCAAGCTTGGCGGGCTCGCCGTGCTCGACCTCGAGGGCCTGTGGACCCGGTACGAGGATCCGGAGCCGCTGCTCACGGAGGTGGCCTCGCTCGAGGACGCCGCCGCTACCCGCAGGCTGCAGCAGATCTACGCGGAGCCCATCAAGGAAGATCTGATCGGCCGCAGGATCGAGCAGATCCGTAAGTCCGGAGTAACCACTGCCGCCCGCCTTTCGCCCCAGCGAACGGTCAAGTATCACAAGGCAGTCATCGACGCGGGTGCGGATATTATCGTGATCCGCGGTACCACCGTCTCCGCCGAACATGTGTCGGGGCGGGCCGAGCCGCTGAACCTCAAGCAGTTCATCTACGAACTCGACGTGCCCGTTATGGTAGGCGGCTGCGCCACATACACGGCGGCGCTGCACCTGATGCGCACAGGCGCGGCCGGGGTGCTCGTCGGGTTCGGCGGCGGTTCAGGCCACACCACGCGTGTCGTGCTCGGCGTGGCGGTGCCGACCGCGACCGCGATCGCGGACGTTGCCGCTGCCCGCCGCGAGTACCTGGACGAGTCGGGCGGCAGATATGTGCATGTGATCGCCGATAGCGGGATGACCCGCAGCGGTGACATCGCGAAGGCGCTTGCCTGCGGCGCGGACGCGGTTATGGTGGGCTCGCCGCTCGCCCGCGCGTCAGAGGCGCCAGGTCGTGGTTTCCACTGGGGTAGCGAGGCCCATCATCTGGAGCTGCCCCGCGGTGCCCGCGTGCGCGTCGGAACGATCGGCAGCATCGAGCAGATCGTGCATGGCCCCTCCACCACGTCGGACGGCTCTATGAACCTGATGGGCGCGCTGCGGCGGACGATGGCTACCGCCGGGTACTCCGACCTGAAGGAGTTCCAGCGCGTCGAGGTGGTCCTCGCACCGCAGGGGTAGAGGTTAGAGAGAGGCGATGACCAGGGATGAACATTGCCCATCTGGGCAGCGATCAGCGGTCGGCGGCGCTTGAGGCCCTCGCGGCGGCGGAGCGCCAGCTTGTGGTGGTCGGTGGCGGCGTGGTCGGAGCGGGTATCGCGCTCGACGCGGCGACCCGCGGCCTGTCGGTCGGGCTGGTCGAGGCCAGGGACTTCGCCTCGGGCACATCCTCCAGGTCAAGCAAGCTCATCCATGGCGGACTGCGGTACCTGGAGCAGTTCAACTTTGGCCTGGTGCGCGAGGCGCTCATCGAGCGTTCCCTGCTGCTCCGCCTGATCGCGCCGCACCTGGTACGGCCGGTTCCTTTCCTGTTCCCCCTCACCCACCATGTGTGGGAGCGGGCCTACGTAGGCGCCGGGGTTGGCCTCTATGACACGCTCGCCTTCTCGCTCGGCGGGCCGCGCGGCATGCCAGCGCACCGGCACCTGACCAGGAGGGCCGCGCTGCGGCTGGCGCCGGCCCTGCGCAAGTCCGCGTTCACGGGGGCGGTTCAGTACTGGGACGCGCAGGTGGACGACGCGCGGTTCGTCCTGACGCTGGTACGCACGGCGGCAACCTACGGCGCGCAGGTGGCATCGCGCACTCAGGTGGTCGGGTTCCTGCGCGAAGGCGCGCGGGTCACCGGCGTGCGCGCCCGCGACCTGGAGACCGGTGCCGAGCTTGACATCCGTGCGCAGCAGGTGGTGAACGCGACGGGAGTATGGAGCGACGACATCCAGGCGCTGGTCGGCGGGCGCGGGATGATCAACGTACGGGCGTCCAAAGGGGTCCACCTGGTCGTGCCGCGTGATCGAATCCACGCCTCTACCGGAATCGTCACGCGCACCGCGATGAGCGTGCTCTTCATCATCCCGTGGGGACGGCATTGGATCATCGGCACGACCGACACCGACTGGTCCCTTGACAGGGCGCATCCCACCGCGAGCCGGGCCGACATCGACTACCTGCTCGGCCAGGCCAACAAGGTGCTCACGGTGCCGCTCACACATGATGACGTGGAGGGCGTCTACGCCGGCCTGCGCCCGCTCCTGTCCGGCGAGTCGGACATCACGTCCCGGCTGTCCAGGGAACACACGGTCGCGCAGCCGGTGCCCGGCCTGGTGATGATCGCTGGCGGCAAGTACACCACGTACCGGGTGATGGCGCGTGATGCGGTCGGCGCGGTGGTCCACGGCCTGGCCGCCAAGGTGCCGCCTTCCTGCACGGATGCGGTGCCCCTGGTCGGCGCCGACGGTTACCCGGCACTGTGGAACTCGCGTGCTCGGCTCGCCGCCGCGTCCGGTCTGCATGTCGCCCGCATCGAGCATCTGCTGCGGCGATACGGCTCGCTGGCGGAGGAGGTGCTCGCGCTGATCGCGGCCAGTCCCGGACTGGGGCGCCCGCTCTCAGGTGCCGACGACTACCTGCGTGCCGAGGTTGTCTACGCATGCACCCACGAAGCCGCGCGGCACCTCGGCGACGTGCTGACCCGGCGCACCCACATCTCGATTGAGACGCCCGACCGCGGCCTGTCCGCCGCGCAGCAAGCGGCCGAGTTGATGGCCGGTGCGCTTTGCTGGGACGCCGGCCGGACGGCGCGCGAGGTCGAGCACTACCGGACGTCGATTAACGCCGAGTGGGCGGCCCAGGATGCGGAGACCGACAAGGACGCGGTCGCCATCAGGCTCGGCGCACCCGAGATCGTTCCGGCCGCCGACCGCGCCCGCTGATGATCCGGGCGTCAGGGGATGTCGATGAGCACCTTGCCGACCACGCCCTCTTCGATGGCCTCATGGGCGGCGACGATCTCCTCGAGCGGGAACCTGTGCACAGGCAGCTCGGTCAGCGCCCCCGCCTCGAGCGCGGCGGTGATATCCCGGGCCGCCTGGAGGAGGAACGGCCGCGGGACTCCGTAGAGAAGCACGAACCGCAGCGTCACATTGGCGGTCATGCAGGCGCGGACCCGCAGCGTCGGATCGCTGGCCTCGGCCGCATACGTGGCGATCACGGTCTCGGGCCCTGCTACCGCAAGGTCGAGGCCAAGGTTCGAGCCGAGCGCGACCTCGACGACCCGGTCGAACCGCTCAGAAAAGGAGCGGACCTGCTCGACGACGTCGCTGTCACGGTAGTTCACGACATGGTCGGCGCCGGCCTTACTGGCCAGTTCCGCCTTTTGCGGACCGCTGACGGTGGCAAGCACCCGGGCCCCCGCGTGCTTGGCGAGTTCGATGGCGAAGTGACCGACCGCGCCGGCGCCGCCGGCGACGAGCACGGTCTTGCCTCGCACGGCGCCATCCGTGAACAGGCAGCGGCAGGCGGTCATCGCGGGCACGCCCAGGCTTGCGCCCAGATCCAGCGACGCCCCGTCTGGCAGCGGCACCGCCTGTTCCTCCGGTACCACCGTCCACTGTGCCGCCGTGCCCGATGGCTTACCGAATGCGGCCATCCACACCCACACCCGCTGGCCGGCGCGCCCAGGATCCACGCCAGGACCGACCGCGTCTATCTCGCCGGCACCGTCGTAATGCGGAATCTGAAATTGGCCGATCGGCCGCGGGGTAGCGCCGGAGCGTGCCTTCCAGTCCGTCGGGTTGACGCCGGACGCCCGCAGCCGGACCCGCACCTGGCCCTGTCCGGGCTCGGGGCGGTCGATGTCGGTAATCCTCAGCACCTCGCGAGCAGGCCCCGTCCGGTCATAGATCGCAGCCTTCACGTCCGACCCCCTTCCGCTTGCCGGATCGCCGCCTGGAGCACCGCCCGCATCCACCGAGATATCTACCGGACACCCTAGTCGCAGCTTATGCGCAGCCGCTTTCTGTGAATGCCCCGCACATTTGGTTACCTACCGGTAGCCAAGCCGTGAATCGGGTTCTAGGCTCGAAATATGAGCACGGAGACAGCTCCCGCGCGAGCGGGCGCCACCATAGATAGCGCACTGGCCGCACGCCTGACGTCCCGGGTGGCCGGCCATGGCGGAACGGTGACCACCATCGCGCCTTTTACCGGGGAGCCGCTGGCGAAGCTGCCGGTATCGTCGCCTGATGACGTGGCTGCCGCCTACAAGGCGGCGCGCGAGGCGCAGCGCAGCTGGGCGCGCCTTCGCCCGAGCGAACGGGCACGGCCGTTCCTGCGGTTGCACGACCTGGTACTCGCGCGGCAACGGGAGATCCTCGACATCCTGCAACTCGAAACCGGCAAGGCCCGCTGGGCCGCGTTCGAGGAGGTCATCGACGTTGCGGGCTGCTCGCTCTACTACGCGAGGCACGCGCCGGACCTGCTTCGCCCGCGGCGGCGCGCTGGCGCCCTGCCCGTTGCTACCAGGGTGATCGAGCGGCGGCATCCCAAGGGCGTCGCCGGGCTCATCACACCCTGGAACTACCCGCTCTCGCTTGGCGCGACCGACGCGATCCCCGCCCTGCTCGCCGGCAACGCGGTAGTGGCCAAACCGGACACGCAGACCGCACTTACCGTGCTGTGGGCGGTGGACCTGCTGGAGGAGGCCGGCCTGCCGGCCGGCCTGTGGCAGGTGGTGCTCGGTCGCGGGTCCGCCGTCGGCGACCCGTTGGTGGAGCACGCCGACTATGTGGCGTTCACGGGCTCGACCAGGCGCGGCCGGATGATCGCGGAGCAGGCCGCAGGCCGGCTGATCGGCTACTCGATGGAGCTCGGCGGAAAGAACCCGATGCTCGTGCTCGAGGATGCCGATCCCCGGGGTGCCGCCGCTGGCGCCGTCCGGGCATGTTTTGCCAACGCCGGTCAGCTTTGCATCTCGGCGGAGCGGCTTTACGTCCACGAGAAAATCTATGACGCATTCATGGAGCGCTTCGTGCAGCGGGTGCGCGGTATGCGTCTGTCCGCCGCGCTTGACTGGTCGGCCGACATGGGCTCGCTCACCTCCCAGCGCCAGCTTGAAACGGTGGCGCGGCACGTGCAGGAGGCGACGGCGAAGGGCGCGCGGGTGCTTGCAGGCGGACGGGCTCGGCCGGATCTTGGGCCGTTCTTCTACGAGCCCACCGTGCTGGCGGGTGTGACGGCGAAGATGGAGGTGTGCCGCGACGAGACGTTCGGGCCGGTCGTGTCCGTCTACCGGGCGCGAGATGAGAACGAGGCGATCGAGCATGCCAACGACTCGTCCTACGGCCTGAACGCCAGCGTGTGGACGCGAGACATCGCCCGCGGCCGGCGGGTGGCAGCGCGCATCCAGGCAGGCACGGTGAACATCAACGAGGGATACGCCTCCACCTGGGCGTCGTACGCCGCGCCCATGGGCGGCATGAAGGACTCGGGCGTCGGCCGCAGGCACGGTGCGGAGGGCCTGCTCAAGTACACCGACGCGCAGACCATCGCCAGCCAGCATGTGCTCGGATTCGATCCGGTGCTCGGGATGAGCCGCGAGGCCTACGCAAACATGCTCAGCCGCTCGCTCAAGCTCATGAAGGCGCTGCGAGTCCGCTGACGGTGCGGCGCGTGCGCTGACCGTGCGGCACGTGTATGGCGGTGCGGCCGTGCGTTTGGCGGTGCGGCACGTACATTGGCGGTGCGGCCGTGCGCTGGCGGTCCGGCGCGATGCGGTTGACGGCGCGGCGGGTGCGTTGACGGTCCGGCGTGCCCGCGTGAGCGCACGGGCATCCGCGCCGCGCCAGCGCATCCGCGCACGGGCGGGCGAACACGGGCGGCGGGCGCATTTGGCGCGGCGCGCGCGCCCGGCCTGGCGAGGCTCACGGCGCTGGCCTCGTAGACTGGCCGCCTCAGCAGGCCTGATGGAGAGGCAGTCGCGTGCACGCCGCTGGTGACTTCGACACCGTACTAGTGGTCGACTTCGGCGCCCAGTACGCGCAGCTGATCGCCCGCAGGATACGCGAGTGCCACGTGTACTCAGAGATCGTCCCGCACACCATGCCGGTCGAGCAGATGCTGGCGCGCAAGCCGAAGGCGATCATCCTTTCCGGTGGCCCGGCGTCCGTCTACGCCGATGGCGCGCCGCCTGCGCCGCCCGCGGCGCCTGGCACCCCCGGCTTGTTTGAGGCCGGCGTGCCCGTGCTCGGCATCTGTTACGGCTTTCAGCTCATGGCGGCCGGGCTCGGCGGCACGGTCGCGAGGACCGGGACCGGTGAGTATGGCGGCACCGTCCTCGAGGTGGGTGCCGCGGGTACCGAGGGCGATCTTTTCGCCGGCCTGCCAGCCCGCCAGCAGGTGTGGATGTCGCACGGTGACTCATGCACGGCAGCGCCGCCGGGATTCGCGGTCACCGCCCGCAGCTCGCAAGCGCCCGTCGCAGCGATGGAGGATAGCGCCCGCCGCCTCTACGGTCTGCAGTTCCACCCGGAGGTGCTGCACTCAGAGCACGGCCGGCCCATCGTGCGCCACTTCCTCGAGGCGGCCGGGTGCCGGCCCACCTGGACGATGCTGAACATCGTCGAGGAACAGATCGAGCAGATCAAGGCGCGGGTCGGTGGCGCCCGGGTGATCTGCGGCCTGTCCGGTGGCGTGGACTCCGCGGTCGCCGCTGCGCTCGTTCAGCGGGCCGTCGGTTCCCAGCTGACCTGCGTATTCGTCGACCACGGCCTGCTGAGGAAGGGTGAGGCGGAACAGGTAGAAAAGGATTTCGTGACCGCGACTGGCGTCGACCTCAAGGTGGTGGAGGCGGCAGCGCAGTTCCTGGACGCGCTTGCGGGAGCGACGGACCCCGAACAGAAGAGAAAGATCATTGGCCGGGAGTTCATCCGGGTGTTCGAGCAGGCTGCCCGTGAGATCGTCGCCGCCGCGGGCGCGCACGGCGCCCGTGTGGACTTTCTCGTGCAAGGCACGCTCTACCCGGACGTGGTGGAGTCGGGTGGCGGCGCCGGAGCGGCGAGCATCAAGTCCCACCACAACGTCGGCGGTCTGCCGGAGGACCTGCAGTTCCGCCTGGTGGAGCCGCTGCGCCTGCTGTTCAAGGACGAGGTCCGCCGGGTCGGTGAGGAACTCGGGCTGCCGCCCGAGATCGTCTGGCGCCAGCCGTTTCCCGGGCCCGGGCTGGCGATCCGCGTGGTCGGCGAGGTCACCGCGGACAGGTTGCGGGTGCTGCGTGCGGCTGACGCGATCACCAGGGAAGAGCTCACCCGCGCCGGGCTGGACAGGGAGATCTGGCAGTGCCCGGTCGTTTTGCTCGCTCAGGTCCGGTCGGTGGGCGTGCAGGGAGATGGGCGCACGTATGGGCATCCTGTGGTCTTGCGGCCGGTGACAAGCGAGGACGCGATGACGGCCGACTGGGCGCGGCTGCCCGCCGCCGTCGTCGCCAGGATCTCCACCCGGATCACCAACGAGGTACCCGAGATCAACCGCGTCGTGCTCGATGTCACGAGCAAGCCGCCTGGCACCATCGAGTGGGAGTGACCGCGGTCTGGCCGGGCGCCCGGTATCCGGGTCGCCCGCGACTATTTGGCGCAACAGGTCCATGGCGTCCCACACGTCAACGACGCGCGCGGTGATGGGGCAAAGTCCGAGCCTGAGCCGGTCAGGCGTCCGCGGCGCATGAGGGACAATTCACTCAGGGCTCGCTGGCAGCACTGCTGGCGGGGTGTTAACGTCGGCCCCGCGGCGCGAAGGCGCCACGCACACATCGAGGCTCCCGGGTTACACATGCGCATCTCCCGTCTCGTGGTTGCAGCGGTCAGTTCGCTTGGCATAGCTGTCGCCACCGTGGGCAGTACGGCCGCCGGCGGCGCCGCGGCGACCGCGGCCGCGACGGCCTCACCCACCGTGGTCCTTCAGCCCGGCGCCGTGCACGCCCGCGGGGCCTCCAAGGCCCCGCCGACGACGGCGTATTGTGAGCAGCACTACAAGATCGCTTGTTACGAGCCTGCGCAGATCCGGCGGGCCTACAATCTCGGGCCGCTGCTGCGCAGGCGAATCGACGGCCGCGGGCAGACGATCGTCATCGTCGACTCCTTCGGGTCCCCGACCGTCGCGCACGACCTGGCGGTCTTCGACAAAACCTTCAAGCTGCCCGCCCCGCCGTCGCTGACGGCCATCCAGCCCGCAGGGAAGGTCCCGGCGTACGACCCGAAGAACCCCGACATGGCCGGCTGGGCCGGTGAGACCGCGCTTGACGTCGAGTGGGCCCACACCATGGCCCCTGGCGCCAGGATCCTGCTGGTGGAGACACCCGTTTCGGAGACAGAGGGCACGGTCGGCTTCCCCCAGATCGTCGCGGCGGAGAAGTACGTGATCAACCATCACCTGGGCGGCGTGATCAGCCAGAGCTTCAGCGCTACCGAGGAGACCTTCCCGTCCAAGGCCGCACTGCTCGCGCTGCGCGGCGCCTATATCGATGCCGCGCGCAGGGGCGTCACCGTGCTCGCGGCCTCGGGCGACAGTGGCGCGGCGGATGTCAAGTTCGACCAGTCCACGTACTACCTGCGCCCGGTGACATCGTGGCCGGACAGCGACCCGCTGGTCACCGGCATCGGCGGCACCCAGCTGCACCTGAACGCCCGCGGTGGCCGCACCGCGCCGGACAAGGTGTGGAACGACACATACAGCGTGGCCGCGAACCAGTTCCTTTCCGGCGGAAATGGCCCGAACCCAATGGCAAGCGGCGGCGGGAAGTCAGTCGTCTTCGCCCGTCCCGGCTACCAGAACCGCGTGCAGGATGTCGTCGGCCGCCAGCGCGGCGTGCCTGACATCTCGATGAGCGGCGCCTGCAACGGCGCGGTCGACGTCTACCAGAGCTTCGCGGGGCAGCCCGCGGGCTGGTACCCGATCTGTGGAACCAGCGAGGCGACCCCGCTGTTCGCCGGTGTCGTCGCGCTCGCTGACCAGGTGGCACATCACGGGCTCGGTGTGATCAACCCGGCGCTGTACCGGTTGTCGGCGCTGCGTGCTCCCGGCATCGTAGATGTCACGGGCGGCAACGACACGGTCTCGTTCTCGCAGGGCCGCAAGCTGCACACCGTGCGCGGATTCAGCGCCCGTCGCGGCTATGACCTCGCAGCTGGCGTTGGCACGGTGAACGCGGCCTCGTTCGTCTTCGAATTGGCCGCCCTCGCCGGGCACTGACTCGGCTGGCTCTGACTGGCCTGGCTCTGACTGGCCGGGCTCTGGCTGGCCGGGCTCTGGCTGGCCGGGCTCTGACTGGCCGGGCTCTGGCTGGCCGGGCTCTGGCTGGCCGGGCTCTGGCTCCGGGCACTGATAGGCAGCTCTGCTGCTCGTAGCCGCCGTGGTTGGCGCGTAGGGGTGCCAATACCGCTCCCTACGAGCCAACGATCATGGCAGCGAATCTGCCGCGATCATGCTGGGCCTGGCGACCGCCGCTTACCGGACCTGAGGGCGTCAGGCCCGGTAAGCGGCCGGTGGGACTACGACGACCATCGTCATGTGCAGCGGCCGCGGATGTTCGTTGGCGTACGTGTGCGTGCAGTCGCCTGGGAACTGGGCGGACAGCCCCGATGGGACCTGGTGCCGCACGCCGGCCACCGTCAGGGTGAGCATGCCTTCTTCGACCGAGACAAGCTCCCTGGTGGCGGCGGGGTGCTCGGTCCCGCTGTAGCTCTCGCCCTCTGCTAGCTCCCACCGCCAGAGTTCGGCTGCCCACGGTGCGTCGGTGGCCGCGATCAGCGTGCCGCTGCCGCCCGATGGGCCCCGCCACAGCACCGCCGCGCGGCTGGTGACGCGAACCCGTTGCTCGGCGGCAGCCTCCAGCAGGCGGGTGA
Source organism: uncultured Actinomycetota bacterium (assembly GCA_963826515.1). Lineage (GTDB taxonomy): Bacteria > Actinomycetota > Actinomycetes > Streptosporangiales > Streptosporangiaceae > DATFVJ01. Next base: position 525,817 of record CAWGXI010000010.1, on the reverse strand, counting down.
CAGGTACCCCGAACGTGTCGCTGAGCCGCACCAGGGTGGACAGGTTCGGGTTTGATTTTCCCTGCTCGAGGGCCACGAGGACGCCCTTGCTCAGGCCAGATCTGGCGGCGAGCTTGTCGAGTGACCAGCCGTGGCCCGCGCGCAGCGCCCGGACGGTACGGGCGACAGCGCCCGCGACAGCCTCCTGATCTGTCATCGCCAGGAATCCTCCGCCAGCTCATGGTTAATCACGTTTCGCCCCCGTGCGTTCGGTCACTATAATGACCAAGTTATATCAATATCCCGACCGCGCGATGGCGCTCGCGAACGCGCCCGCGCGGGGGGTGGGCCGAGGAGGAGGTGGTCCCGCATGGTCACGATCCTGGCACTTGTCTCAGCCGGCCTGTACGGAACCGCTGACTTCCTCGGCGGTGCGGGCTCAAGGCGTGCGCCCGTCCTCGCGCTGCTGATCGTGAGCGCGCCGGCCGGGATCGTGCTGATGTTCGTGGCAGCGCTGCTTGCTGGCGGGCCGTGGCCGGCTCCAGCCGCGCTAGCCTGGGGCGCCGCGGGCGGCGTCGTGGGAGGCCTCGGCCTGATCGTGTTCTACGCTGGGCTCGCGGCGGGCCCGATGAGCGTAGTCGCGCCGGTCTCCGCGCTGGCGGCGACGCTCCTGCCGGTGGGCGTCGCGGTCTCAGCGGGCGAGCGCCCCGGGCTGCCGGTGCTCGGCGGCGCCGTGGCGTGCCTTGCCGCGATAGTGCTGGTCAGCACGGACCCTAACGGCTCACGCGGGCCGCATCGCCCGAAGCTCCTGCGGATATTGCGGTCGCCGCGCGGAAGTGCCGCGCCGGACCTGGCGTGCGCCGCCCGCGACGGCAATCGCGCCCGTTCCCCCCGCGGCCGGGCGAGCCTAGCCGGTCCCGCGAGCTCAGCCGGCCCCGCGAGCTCAGCCGAACCGGCCAGCCCGGCGAGCCCACCATGCGGGCGTCCCGCGCCCGCCCGGCGTGGCCTGCTTTACGGCCTCGCTGCAGGCGCCGCGTTCGGCCTGTTCTTCGTGTTCGTGCGAAACTCGACGCACTCTGGCAGCGGCTGGGGTGGCCTGTGGCCCATAGTCGCGTCGCGCGGTGCCGGCACCCTGGTGATCCTCGTGGCGGCGGCATCGACGCGGACCAGGACGCTGAGGTGGGGAAGCAACCGTGCTGCGGTCCTGATGGCAGTTGGCGCCGGGGTCTTTGACGCGGCAGCCAACATCTTCTACGTGATCGCCACCAGGTACGGCCTGTTCAGTCTCGCGGTGGTGATCACCTCGCTGTACCCGGCGATGACGGTGCTGCTCGCCAGGGTTGTGCTCGGTGAGCGGATGCGCGCCGTGCAACGGGCGGGGCTGGTACTTGCCGCCCTCGGCATTGTCCTCGTCACGGCGTAAACGGGCCAGCCGATGCGGGCCCACCGGCGGCCTCCGCTACCAGCCGCTGCCGCGAGCGGTCGCGGCCTGGTACACGTAGTGTGCAGTAGAACGGAGGGACGCGGCCACGCTGGGTAACAGGCCGGGACGCCTATCGCAGGTGCCGGCCCCCCGCTGCGCTCCACAACGGGGCCGGGTAAGTCATCACCCCCGCATGCAGCCGAAAGAAGGAACATGATGCCTGAAATGACCGCCTACGCCGACGGCGTGCCATCGTGGATCGACATGGCCAGCCCTGACGTGGCAGCCTCGACAAGGTTTTACGGCACGCTGCTTGGCTGGCAGGCGCTGCCACCCGTGGCCGAGGCCGGCGGCTACACCCTTTTCACCTTGCGCGGCAAGCACGTGGCCGGCATAGGCCCGATCATGGCGGCGGGTCAGCCGCCAGCCTGGACGACGTATGTCAACGTCAGCGATGCCGACGGCACGGCCAAGAAGGTGTCGGACGCGGGCGGCACCGTGCTGATGCCGCCGATGGACGTGATGGAGCAGGGCCGGATGGCGATATTCGCGGATCCGTCAGGTGCCGTGCTCGGGCTCTGGCAGCCCGCCGCCCACGTCGGTGCCGAACTGGTCAACGAGCCAGGCGCCTACTGCTGGAGTGAACTCGCCACCCGCGACCCAGAAGGGGCCAAGGCCTTCTACGCCCGGGCCTTGGGCTGGGAGGCAGCCAGCGAGCAGATGGGCCCGATGCAGTACACGGAGTTCAAGGTGGGCGGCGAGTCGGTCGCAGGGATGTTCCCGATCGATGACACCATGCCTGCCGGCATGCCGCCCCACTGGGGCGTGTACATCGCGGTCGGCGATTGTGACGCCACCGTCGCCACGGCCACCAGCCTGGGGGCCAGCGTCGTGGTGCCAGCCGTCGACATTCCCGTCGGGCGGTTCGCCGTGCTCGCAGATCCGCAGGGCGCGATGCTCAGCGTGATCAAGCTCGCCGGGCAATCCTGACGAACACGTCCCCCGCAATTGCCCGTTTACGAACGTTTCCTGCGCCTCCTGCGCCTCCTGCGTCTCAGCGACAGCACGACGAAGATCGCCGCGAGCAGCGCGCCGAGGGCGGGGATGACGCGCTTGGCCACCGGCCCGGCGGCGGCGCCGAGCAGGTCGAGCGTTTCGTCTTCCTTCTTGCGCGGCGGCGCGACGTGCGACGGTGCGGTCGCGCCCGATGGCGCGGACGCAGCGGGTGCGGACTCGCCCGGCGAGGTGGACGCGGTGGGTGCGGACTGGCCTGGCGAGGTGGACGCGGCGGGTGCGGACCGGCCCGGCGTGTCCACCACGCCCGGCGTATCGGACCCGCCCGGCGTGCCCTGACCGGTGGCCGCGCCGTTGCCGCCCTGCGGGGACGCCCGGACTGCGGGGGACTGGGCTGCGGGTGCCTGGGCTGCACGGGACTCGGCTGCGGGTGCCTGGGCCGCGGGAGACTGGGCTGCGGCCGTCTCGTCGCGCGGCGTGTCGCCCTCGACCTCCAAACACTGATCCCCTGGTGGGACGGGCGCACACTGCGGTTCCGGTTCCCGCCACGATAACGATCCGGCGGTTACGGGGAACCTCAACTCAATTAGCGGACCGGGAATCGAGGTTAGCGGATACCTGTTTCTTGTCACTTCGGAGTACCCGTGGGGCTGTTCGGCGACCGTGACAGGATGCACGAGGCCTATGCCACTGCGCCGCCCAGTGCTGGCGATGGTGAGGGACCGGCGGCTGGTTATGCCAGCGGCCGGTGGCTGGTTATGGCGAGGGACCGCCTGCTCCCGGCTCGGCGGCGCCGCCCCCGTTCGCGCCGAAGGAGCCGGCTGACGGTGCACCGGCGCCTGCGGGCCAGAACCGGTGGCGGCTCATCCTCACCAAAGGAGAGGCTCGGCTCGTCGGTCTTTTCATCGCGATCGGAGTCGCGGTGTGGGCCTGATACATCGTCCTGTTCAGCGTGCTCGCATCGTCACCGGGCGGGGTCGTGCAGCGCGTGAACGCGATCAGCCAGTCCCAGCTAGCCTACGCGAAGCTCGGCGCCGCGACGAGGACCTTCGCGTCGACGACGTCGTCTTGCCAGAGCTAGGCGCAGGGGCTGTCTGTGTCACGAGGGCCGATGGGCAGCTAGCCCGGTAATTCGCACGTGGTCATAGATCAACTCCGGTGGATCAGGTCCGGTGTCATGGCGGGCGGATCGGGTCCACGCCCAGCAGGTCCAGCAGGCGGGCCTGGAGCGGGCTGGGCCTGGTGATCTGCGCTGGGCTGGTCGCGGTGGCCGGGATCAGCTGCAGGCCGGCCAGGGCGGTGAGGATGAGCCGGCCGGTGGGCCGGGCGGGCTGCCGGTTGTACAGGCCGCCGGCTTTGGTCTGCGGGGCGAGGTTGCGGCGGGTTTCCCGTTCGATCAGGCAGAAGATCAGGAGCGCGAGGCTGATCACGGTGATCAGGGCGGCGATGCGCCGGTTGTTCTTCAGGAACATCGGGGCAACCGCGAGCGGGCCTTTGAGGTTGCCGTAGCGGCGTTCCACGGCTTCCTGACCTTTGTACGCAGCAGGACCTCGGCGGCACTGACCTGGGTGTCCAGGTTGGTGAGCAGCGCGTACCAGCCGTCGGTGGCGGCTTCGGCGGCTTCGGCGGCTATGGCGTCCTGGCCGGACCACCAGGTGAGGGCGGGTTTGCCGGGCCCGCCGCTGCCGGCGCCGTCCCAGCGATCGGCCTGCCCGGCCTCCCCGGCCACGCCGGCCGCCGGGCGGCACCGCCGTCCGGGGTAGTACTGACGGTGTAGCGCAGGTAGGGGCCGGCCTTGCGGGCTGCCGCGATCTGCTGGAGCCGTTCGGTAACGGTTTTCTCGTCGGGGTAGAAGCGGCCGCCGAGGCCGCGGGCCAGGCGGCCGGGGTCGTCGCGGGCGCGGGCGAGTTTCTTGGCGCGGCTGGCGGCGGCGCCGCTGGCGCGGGCGCTGGAGTGCACGAAGATGCGGCGCAGCGTGATGGGCGGGTCTTTCTTCCGCTTGGCGTTGCGGATCTGAAACGGCCGGCCGTCTTCGAGGACGTGCCAGCGGCCGCGCCGCCCGGGGTCCTTGCGCTCATCCCGCTGGGCGGTGTAGCTGACCGGCGTGGCCCGGGCGAGGTCGCAGGCGGCCAGCTCGGTGGCCTTGACGTAGGTTTTGGCGGCCGGGGCCAGGAACGTGCACCCCTGGCCGGTGATCGCGGCGACGTTGTCGTAGCTGATCAGCTTGGAGTCGCCGATGAGCAGGAACGCCCGGGTCCGGCGATCTTCTTCAGGGCGGTCATCGCCACGCTCACCTGGGATACCTCGGCGGCGCCGTCGTCGTAGGCGCGGTGGTAGAGCGGGATCCCGCCGTCGCCGGCGGCCGCGATCCCGGCCTGGACCTGCAGCAGGTCCGGGCGGCGGTCCTTGGGGTGGCCGTAGCGGGGCTCCGGGTAGTCCTCATCGGTCTCGTCGTAGGCGCCGTGCAGCGAGAAGCTCGTCATGTCCCAGTGCAGCCGGGAGATGTCGATATCGAAGGTGGTGATGGCGCGGACGGCGGCCGCGGAGGTGATCTGGTCCAGGCGCGGAGCGATCGCGTCCAGGGTGCGGCCGGGCTTGTCGTCATTCAGGCTGGCCGGGGCGATGCCGGGGAACTCTTCGGCCGCCCAGGTCCGGGCCCAGTCCCCGACGCGGGCCAGCGGGGCGGGGGAGGTCAGCCGGTTGCAGATCATCGCCTCCACCGCCTGCCCGGCGGTGACAGCGGCCACGCCGCGGATCGGGACCTCATCGCCGATGATGGCCGCGATGCCGGGCCGCCGGCAGAACGAGGCGATGACCGGCAGCGACCCGAGCATCTTCTGCCGCCCGGCCTCATCGTAGTAGGCCATCTGCCGTGGCCCGCGGCCGCTGGACGTCACCGCGCCGCCCCGGTCGCCGTGCCGCCGGCCGGGGCGGGCAGCCGGGCGGCCAGGCGCCGGGCCCGCCGGGCATCGAGGGCGCCGGCGGCGGCCTGGGCGGCCAGCCAGCCGCCGGCCGGGCCGGCCAGCGCACCGTCGGGCAGGGCGCGCAGGAACCGGCGGAAGCTTGACTCCGACGGCGGGACACGGCCGCCGTGCCGGCGGCCAGCGGGCCCCGAACAGCCGCAGCGCGTCCTGGCCGAGCTGGCTCGCATAGCCGGCGACCGCCGCCGGGGAGCGGTGTCCGGCCAGCAGCGCCGCCGCGGCGATCACCGCCATCGCCGCGTGGTCGTGGCGGATTCCCCGGGCATGGCGGGGATCGGCCAGCAAACCGTCCAGGCAGGCGCGCAGCGAGGCGACCTGGCCGCGGCTCAGGTCCAGCCACCCCCCCGCGGGCGGGGGCCAGGTGAACAGCGCCGACGGGGCCACCGCGCCCAGCGCGGCCAGCCCGCCGGGCGCCACCTCGCGCAGCCAGCACGCTTTCACCCGCCCGTGGAAGGAGTAGCCGCGCCCGCCAGCGCCCCGGGCATACCCGCGGGCTGGCCCGGCGCAGGCGAACCCGGCCGCCGCGTAGCACGCCCCGGCGTGCCGGGCCGGGTCGGTGAACGTCTCCACCGCCAGCACGATCTGGTTGCGCAATCGCAGGTAGTCCCCGGGCAGCCGGGCCAGCGACCGGGCCAGCACCGCCGAGGCCAGGTGCGGGCGCCGCGGGCCGGGCAGCACGCAGAACCGCTGATTACCGGCCAGCATCGGCAGCCGGTCCACCCGGTCGGCGTCCGCCCAGCCGATCACCTCGTCGCGGGCGGTGCACCGCAGCACCGCCGACCCGTACCCCACCAGCGCCACCCAGTCGCCGTCCAGGACTGCCACATGCCGGACCACCGGCCCGAACAGGCGCGACCCGAGCCAGTGATGGGCCCCCAGGAGCTCGCCGAACCGGGCGATCTCGCCGGGCAGCACCGGCCGCACCGTCAGCTCGCGAGTCCAGGAGGCCACGAGCAGAGTCCTACCAGTTACCAGTCAGTACGTCCAGCTGATCTTGAAGGCGCCGACCCGTAAGCCGCACCTGGCGACTTTGGCGTGCCGCAGCCGCGGGTCAGCCAGGGCGGCCGTGCGGGTCGGCCGGTGATCGCGGGATCACAGAGTTGATCTCTGTGCATGTGCGGAAGACCCGGCTAGCACAGGACTTCGGCAATTACGCCCAGACGATACGCGGCGTCTCGATGCCGTCAGGGCCTGCTGCCGCGGCGGCCGGGCTCGCCACCGCAGCCACCCAGGCCCAGCAGGTCTTCCTGCGGCTCGCCCGGTCAACCTCGGCGAGCCAGTACCAGCAGACGGCGCAAAGCTCGAACATCAGGCAGGTCCTTGGCCAGGCGGACCAGGACCACCAGTACCTCATCAGAACGCTCACCCGGTAGCCGCGTTGCGGCCGGGCCGCGGCACGCGGGCCGTCAGCGCATCCGATCCCATGATCTCCTGGCCAGCATCGTGACACCTTCAGTTCGCCGAAAAGCTCGCTCCTTCGCCCAGCCGCGGCCCCGATCCGGGCGCCCAATTCGAGGCCGACCAGCGACATCAGCACGCTCACGCCGCCGATGACCAGGGCGGACACGAGGATGCCCGCCGGTCCGGTGCCCAGGGCGCCGAGGGCGAAGCCGACCGCGAGGTTGTCGAGGCTCAGCGCCAGCCCCGCCAGCAGCAACCGCGAGGTGCGCCTCGGGACCTCGCCGGCCACGTCATCGTGGCCGTCCTGCTCGGGTGCGCCGTCCTGCTCGGGTGCGTCGTCCTGTTCGGGTGCGTCGTCCTGTTCGGGTGCACTGCCTGGCCCCCCGCCGGCGGCGAGCGTGGCGTTGTGGCGGCGGCCATCGGCGTCGCCACCGGGACCGCGGCCGCGCTGTGAGTCCCGGCTGCGCTGTGAGTCCCGGCTCCGCTGTAAGTCCCGGCTCCGCTGTGAGTCCCGGCTCCGCAATGCGTCGACCGACGCGTAGCAGCCCACCCCGATCAGCAGCGCCGCGCCAGCCCAGCGAGCCACACTCCCGAGCCTGGCCGCGAGGTGCTGGCCGACCGCAAGTCCCACGATAGGCATGCCGCCTCGAAGGCGCCGAAGACCACACCCACCCGCCACCGGACGCTCGCATCGGTTCCAGGCGCGCCGATTCCGATCGCTCCGGTGAAGTTGGACAGCCCGACCGACACGGCGAGGAGGAGAAGCGCGACCAAGTCGACCGCTCAGCCGGTTTCAAGGACCTGGAACGCCTCGGCCAGCCGGCCCTCGGGCAGGCCCGCCAGAGCCGCGCTGCGTGTCAGCCAGCCGCGAAGGCGATCCTCGAGCCCGTCCATGTGGCCGGTCTGGCTCTCGTGCGCCCGCAGCGCGGCGACCTTTTTTCCGAACGTGTCCGTCACGTCGACGTAGCGGTTGGGCGAGGGTCCGCCCATGAGCCACACCTCGCTCACTGTCCAGGCGCCGAGCCCCTCGTCGGCGATAAGTTCGGGGAACGCGAAGGGGTTCCGCGCGTCCGGGTAGACGGCATCCAGGGCCGCCGCGCCGACCGCGCGATGGTCCGGGTGACTCGGGCCGATCCGCTGGTAGTTGCGCTCGGGCGTCGGGCACATCAGCCGCTGCGGCCGTACCTGCCTGATCACCCGGGCAAGATCCTTGCGGAGCCCGAGCGTGGCTTCGACGCGGCCGTCCGGATAGCCAAGGAACCGCACGTCGTCGACTCCCACATGCTTGGCAGCCGCGATCTGCTCGGCGCGGCGTAGCGGCGCCATCGCTGAGCGGTCGACCGTCTCGTCATGACCGCCGGCGTCACCTTCCGTGACAATGCAATAGGTGACTTCGATCCCGGCGTCGGTCCACGTCGCGACCGTGCCCGCCGCGCCGAAGTCGACGTCGTCAGGGTGGGCGACGATGATCAGTATTCTGTGCGTCTCGGAATCGCTTATCACCCCGCCATTTTAGGAGATCGCGCAGTTTTCGCTGCTGGCGCGTCTGAGGCCCGATTCTGCCCGTCCGGCTGCGGCTGGCTTGCCGCGACATGTCGGCGCCACCGCCTACGCTTGGCACGTGTCCACCGTGGCGGCAGAATCCCTTCTCGACGGCCTGAACCCGCAGCAGCGTGCAGCCGTCGTGCATGAAAGCTCGCCCCTGCTCATCGTGGCCGGCGCGGGCTCGGGCAAGACCCGCGTGCTCACCTACCGGATCGCGTATTTGCTCGCCGAGCGCCACGTCAGGCCTGCCGAGATCCTGGCGATCACATTCACGAACAAGGCAGCGGGCGAGATGGCCAGCCGGGTCGGCTCTCTCGTCGGCGCAAGGGCAAAGGTGATGTGGGTGATGACCTTCCACTCGGCCTGTGTCCGCATCCTGCGCCGCGAGGCCACTCGCTTCGGCTACCCGTCCAGCTTCTCCATTTACGACCAGGCGGACTCGCAGCGGCTGATGGGGCTGGTCTGCAGGGAGCTCGACCTCGACCCGCGGTGGTTCGCGCCCAAGGCGATGCTCGCTCAGGTGTCCAACCTGAAGAACGAGCTTGTCGACTACGAGACGTTCGCCAGCCGGGCCGCAGCGCACAAGGAGAAGGCGCTCGCCGAGGCCTACACGGCTTACCAGCGCCGGCTGGTGGAGTCCGGCGCGATGGACTTCGACGACCTGATCATGGTGACGGTGTGCCTGCTGCAAGCCTTCCCGGAGGTGGCTGAGCACTACCGGCGCCGGTTCAGGCACATTCTGGTCGATGAGTACCAGGACACCAACCACGCGCAGTATGAGCTCGTACGCGAGCTTGTCGGCAGCGCCCACGACGATCCCGCTGAGCTGTGCGTGGTGGGTGACGCCGACCAGTCCATCTACGCGTTCCGTGGCGCCACGATCCGCAACATCGAGGAGTTCGAGGTTGACTTCCCCGATGCGAAGGTGATCCTGCTCGAACAGAACTACAGGTCCACTCAGAACATCCTCTCCGCGGCCAACGCGCTCGTGTCGCGCAATGCCAGCCGCAAGCCGAAGAGTCTCTGGTCCGATCAGGGCGCAGGGCCGCTCATCACCGGTTATGTCGCGGACAACGAGCACGACGAGGCCGCCTTCGTCGCCGCCGAGGTGGACCGGCTTGCCGACGAAGGAGAGGCGAAGGCCGGCCAGGTGGCCGTCTTCTACCGCACCAATGCCCAGTCCCGGGTCTTCGAGGAGATCTTCATCCGCACCGGGCTGCCTTACAAGGTCGTCGGTGGCGTGCGGTTCTACGAACGCCGCGAGGTACGTGATCTGCTCGCCTATCTCAGGCTGCTGGCTAATCCCGAGGACCTGGTGTCACTGCGCCGCATCCTGAATGTGCCAAGGCGCGGCATCGGCGACCGTGCGCAGGCGTGCGTGGAGGCTTTCGCGCAGCGAGAGCGGATCACTTTCGCCGCGGCCCTGGCCCGTCCCGACGAGGTGCCGGCCCTGGCCACCCGTTCTGCCCATTCGATCGTCGAGTTCAACGAGCTGATCAACGGCCTCAGGGCGCTCGTCGCCGCCGGCATGGCCCCCTCACAGATCGCCGAGGCGGTGCTTGACCGCTCCGGCTATCTGGCCGAGCTGACCGATTCCGAGGACCCGCAGGACGAGAGCCGGATCGAGAACCTCTCGCAGCTTGTCACAGTGGCACGCGAGTTCGAGGGCGCCAATCCCAATGGGACGCTGGTGGATTTCCTCGAGCGGGTCTCCCTCGTCGCGGACGCCGATCAGATCCCAGACGGGGAGGATCACGGTGGGTTGGTGACCCTGATGACCCTGCATACCGCGAAGGGCCTGGAGTTTCCTGTCGTGTTCCTGACCGGGATGGAAGAGGGCGTGTTCCCGCACCAGCGATCGCTGCTGGGTGACTCGAGGGCGCTGGAGGAGGAGCGGCGGCTCGCCTACGTCGGGATCACCCGGGCCAGGGAGCGCCTCTATCTGACGCGTACGGCGCTGCGCACCTGGTGGGGCCGTCCTTCGGTCCACCCCGCGTCGAGATTCCTCGCCGAGATCCCGGCCGGGCTCATCGACTGGCGGCGCAGTGAGGCCTCCGTGACCGCCGCGCCCGCCAGCGAGCAGATGGCGAGACGCCCCGGTGTGCGGGTCACGGGGAACAGGGAAGTTCCTGTGCTCGTGCCAGGCGACCGGGTCACTCATGACAAGTTCGGGCTGGGCAGGGTGGTGAGCGTCGGCGGCGTGGGCGAACGCGCAGAAGCGAAGATCGACTTCGGTGGCGATGACGGGGTGAAGCACCTGATCCTGCGTTATGCCCCCCTTGAGAAGCTCTAGCTAGCGGCTGAGAAGGCGTGGCGGCTGATAACTCATGTCGGCTGAGAAGGTGTCGCAACCGCGCAGCGGGCAACTGGCACCCGCATTGCCCCGGTGCCCGGGCGGTACGCCGTGGTAGCGCCCTTCCCGGCCTGCAGTCACCCTCGTCCGGCAGGTACCCTTGGTGCCTTTCGCGATACGTCCCTCGCCGCCTGGTGGTTTCGGCCGGTTACGCTTCCCGGCAGGGGCACGATCCACTTGGGTGGGAGGAAGCGATGGCAAGCATCCGCGTCGTGGTCGCGAAGGTTGGCCTGGACGGGCACGACCGTGGCGCGAAAGTCGTCGCGCGGGCGCTGCGGGACGCGGGCGTCGAGGTGATCTACACCGGCCTGCACCAGACACCTGAGCAGGTCGTAGAGGCCGCGGTGCAGGAGGATGCGGACGGCATCGGCCTATCCATCCTGTCCGGCGCGCATATGACGCTGTGCGTCCGCATCCTCGACCTGCTCGCCGAACGTGACGCGAGCGATATCACGGTCTTCCTGGGCGGCATCGTGCCTGATGCGGACATATCCGAGCTCGAGCGCTTGGGCGTCGCACGGGTCTTCACCCCGGGTGCCTCTACCCACGAGATAGTGGACTGGGTTTATGCCACGTTCGGTGAGGCGGGAGAAGCGGTGGCGCCCGGTGCCAGTCCCGGTGCCAGTCCCGGTGCCAGTCCCGGGGCTGTGCCTCCTGCGGCCTCTGCCTGAGGCCTGATCCGGATCGGCCATCGACTTCTGCCCGGCGCCCCGCCATGATCCGCCATTGTGTTAACTTTCCGGCGCTATTCGCAGGTTAGTTAACCCAAGAACGGATCATGAGCGCAGTTGGCGGCTCAGCTGAGGGTACAGAGCCGCTTGTGCCTTGTAGACTTGCCGCGCCCATCGCCATTGGTGGGGCGGCAGGCTCAGCCCTCAACGCCATCGCCTTTAGGTGTTAGGCACTTATCGCGGCTTATACGCGTTAGCGTGCCGGTCTGTGCTTGTGTGACTGGTTCGCTGTTGCGGCCGGGCATGGCAGTAGCCCGGATACCGGTCTGGGACGGGCGCCGGTTCCACGGGCCGGACGGCGGGGTTCTCCTTTCGCGGTGTCGGTGCAGGCGGGGAGCCTGCTAGGAGGTGTCGCCGGTGCTAGGTAGCGCGCCTGGCGTGGTGGCGGGCCCGGTGTGCCCGTCGGCGTAGGTGAGCTGACCGGCGGGGTAGAGGGTGATGGCCGCGGCGCCAGTGCTGGCGGGTACCCGCCCGGTGGCGGAGGGGAACTGCTGCCGGCCCTTGGTGCGCCGTTGCCGGTGGCGGGGCGGCCGGACGGGGAGCAGGCGGGCGAGGATGCGCTGGCTGGTGCGGTCGGCGGCGCCGGTGAGCGCGGCGGTGGAGACGCCGGCGGTGATGAGGGTCTGGGTTATCGCGCGGATGGCCTCGCGGCGGGTGACGGTGAACGACACCCGGGCGGGGGTGACCGGGCTGGGCCGCGGGCCGTGGCGTCCGGGGCGGGCGCTGGCGGTGGGCTGGCCGGCTGCGGCCGCCTGGGTGGCCTGGCAGCCGTGGATGCGGACCAGCTGGGTGGCGGTCATCCAGGCCCGCATCTCCTGGATGACCTGGTGGGGGGTGGTAGAGCGGAGGATCGGGCCGCGGGAGGGGCCGGCGTCGGTGATCGCGGACTTGTCCTCGCCGATCTTGGTTTCTACCGCGCTCCACCGGTGCGGGTAGCAGGCGGCCAGCTCCGCGGCGGGGTAGGCCTGCCAGTCCGATGACGCGCACCGGGATGCGGGAGGTGCCGTCAGACAGGCAGGACCGGTAGGAGCCGTCGGGCAGTGCCTCTTCCAGCGGCAGGGCGATGTCGGATTTGACCCGCATCAGCAGGTGCGCGCCTTCGGCGCGGATTGCCTTGATGAGGGCGAAGCCGGGGAAGTTGCGGTCCATTAGGACCAGCCGGCCGGGGCCGAAGATCTGCGGGCGGGCTTTGACCAGCCGCCTGGTCAGGGTCTGCTCACCGTCGGATGACGGGCCGAACTCCAGCCCGAGCACGCCCTTCGTCCCGGCGGCGGTGATCACCACGGCCCGGGCCTGCGGGAACGGCGCGGAGTTGTCCGCAGTGCCGGAGGAGCCGAAATAGCCGCGGTTTTCGCCGGTGTCCGGGACCCGGGTCTGGAACCCGTCCAGGGCGCACAGCAGCAGCCCCCGCCACCTCATCCCCGGCCCCCCGGGATCGGCGACCGGCCCCGCGACCTGCCAGAACAGCGCCTCAAACAGCTCGGCGGGGATCTTGTCGCGGCGGCGGGCCAGCGCCTCGGTACCCGGCACGTGCCACGGCCGCGCCCACGGCAGGTGCTCCAGCAGGCCGGCCGCCCGGCAGATCACCTCGGGCACATCCGCGTCCGGCACCAGCGTCATCGCCAGCACCAGCCGGACCGCGAGCGCGGCCGGCAGCAGACGGCGCCGTTCCTCCGCGCAGCCGAAATCCTCGATCAGCTCCCCGATCTCCCCGGCAGGCAGGTGAGGCTCCAGCAGGCCGAGCGTCACGTGATCGGGTAGCCATCCGCCCGCCTGCACCTCACCGCTCCGCCGGACCACCGCCGGCGCCACAGCCACCTGATGGCAGAACACCAGCGGCTCGCCCCGCGTCACCGGCCGCCCGGCCGCCGTACCGGCCACCAGCGCCGATACCGCTCCCCAGCCGGGACGGCGCAGGTCACCGGGCCGCACCGCGACGATCCCCGGCGGCGTGCCGTCACCGTCACCGGCTCCAGGGATAGCTTCAGCAGGCAAAACCGGGTAGAACTCCATTCACGGCTCCTGGAAGAGAACTGACTTCAGACACCAGTCCTCATACCAGGAGCCGCTCAGCCCTCGGCCGTTGGCTGTCATGCCGGGCGGCGTCCGGCGGTTCGCGGCCATTGAGTCCGGCGGTCGCTTCGCGGCCATGAGTCCGGCGGTCGCTTCGCGGCCGTGTGCCCGGCGGTCGCTTCTCGAGCCGCCGGTGGCCGGCGGTCGCTTCTCGAGCCGCCGGTGGCCGGCTTCGTGGTGGCCTGGCGCCGGCCTCCGGGTGGCCGGTGGCCGGCTTCCCGTTGGCTGGCGGAGGGCGCCGTCGTGGGGGAGTCGTGGGGGGAGGAGAAAGCCGTGGCGCCGCAAAACCAGTGGCGGCCGGGGGGGCCGATGTGCCGCCCCCCCGGCTAGGCTTCCTGCCAGGATGTCTCGCGCCTGGACGCGGGATCACGTAGCCGAGCCAAGGACGGACCCCAGTGGACCTGTTCGAGCACCAGGCGAAGGAACTCTTCGCGGAGTACGGGATACCAGTGCCAGCCGGCCAGGTCGCACAGACCCCCACGGAGGCGCGGGCGATCGCGGCGGAGCTCGCATCTGCGGGCACGCCGCGAGTGGTGGTTAAGGCCCAGGTCAAGACCGGAGGCCGGGGCAAGTCGGGCGGTGTGAAGCTGGCGAGTGACCCGGATGAGGCGGCGGCAGAAGCAGCGGCGATCCTCGGCATGGACATTAAGGGCCACACGGTGCGCAAGGTCCTCGTCGAGGAGGCCAGCGACATTGCTGCCGAGTACTACTTCTCTTACCTGCTCGACCGGGCCAACCGCACGTTCTTGTCCATTTGCTCCGCGCAGGGTGGCATGGACATTGAGGAGGTAGCCCGGTCCAGCCCTGAGGCCGTCGCCCGGGTGCCGGTGTCCGCCCTAGGCGGAGTCGACAGCGGCAGGGCGGCGGAGATCGTCACTGCGGGCGGGCTGCCGCCTGAGGCGCGCGAGGGCGCGGCCGGACTGGCAGAAAAGCTGTGGGCGATGTTCACCGACGAGGACGCTACGCTGGCCGAGATCAATCCCATGATCTTGACACGGGATGGCCGGGTGATAGCCCTGGACGCCAAGGTAACCCTGGACGACAATGCCTCGGCACGGCAGGACCATAACCGGTTCTCGGATCCCGCGTCCGCCGATCCGCTCGAGGCCAGGGCCAAGGCGGTACACCTCAACTACGTCAAGCTTGACGGTCAGGTGGGCGTCATCGGCAACGGCGCTGGTCTCGTCATGTCCACTCTTGACGTGGTCGCATACGCCGGTGAACAGTTCGGTGGCATCCGCCCGGCGAACTTCCTCGACATCGGCGGTGGCGCCTCAGCCGAGGTGATGGCCAACGGCTTGGAGATCGTGCTGTCCGATCCTTCGGTCCGCTCAGTCCTCGTGAACGTGTTCGGCGGCATCACCTCGTGTGACGCGGTCGCTAGCGGGATCGTCTCAGCGATCGGCCTGCTCGCCGAGCGCGGCGAGACCGTAAGGCGGCCGATAGTGGTGCGACTGGACGGCAACAACGCGTCCGAGGGCCGCCGGATCCTGAGCGAGGCTGGAATCGGGGTCGTCGAGCAGGTCCCCACCATGGACGACGCGGCGCGGCGCGCCGCGGAACTAGCCGCGACTGGAGCATGAGATGGCGATCTTCCTGACCGGGCAGAGCCGGGTCCTCATCCAAGGCATCACCGGCTCCGAGGGTCGCAGGCACGGGCAGCGCATGCTCGCGGCAGGCACCAAGGTCGTCGGGGGAACCAACCCGCGCAAGGCCGGTCAGTCAATCGACCTTGGCGGTGCTGCCGTGCCGGTGTTCGGCACCGTCGCGGACACGATGGCGGCAACGGGGGCCGATGTGTCCGTGGTCTTCGTCCCTGCGTTGGGTGTCAAGGCCGCGGTCATCGAGGCCGTGGATGCCAAGATCCCGCTCGTCGTCATCATCACAGAGGGAATACCGGTGCACGATACGACCGCGTTCTGGGCGTACGCCTCCGCCGCGGGCAACAGGACCCGGATAGTCGGCCCAAACTGCCCAGGTGTAGCGTCGCCCGGCAAGTCGAATGCGGGGATCATTCCCGCCGACATCACCACGGAGGGGCGCATCGGCCTGGTGTCCAAGTCAGGCACGCTTACCTACCAGATGATGTTCGAACTGCGGGACGTCGGATTCTCCACCTGCGTGGGCATCGGTGGCGACCCCGTTGTCGGGACGACCCACATCGATTGCTTGCAGGCATTTCAGGAAGATCCTGAGACCGACGCGGTCGTGATGATCGGTGAGATCGGCGGCGATGCGGAGGAACGGGCAGCCACATTCGTCGATCAGCACGTGACCAAGCCGGTGGTGGGCTACGTCGCCGGATTCACGGCGCCCGAGGGCAAGACCATGGGACACGCCGGTGCCATCGTCTCCGGCTCGTCAGGTACCGCGCAGGCCAAGAAAGAGGCGCTGGAAAAGGTGGGTATCCGGGTCGGCAAGACGCCGAGCGAGACCGCCCGCATCGCGCGAGAGGCCGTACGGCAGGCGCGCTAGCCGGTTAGTGGGCTCCACCGCCGTCCCCAGCCGGCGGCGCGGGCCCGGCTGACGGCGCGGGCCCCGCCTGACGGCTCAGGCCCCGGCTGACGGCTCAGGCCCCGCCTGACGGCTCAGCCCCCGGCTGACGGCTCAGCCCCCGGCTGACGGCGCGGGTCCCGGCCGGCGGCGCGGGCAACACAGCCCAACCTGGACCTGGTCCGGCGCGCCTGCGTGCTCCCCGGCGGTGTCCTTGCCAGCATGGGCGTTATGTCCGTGCTGGTAGATGGAGCGCAGCGGGCCGAGCCCGGGGCCGGTAGCCCAGGCAACGGCTTGCCGTCGCGACCGTTGATAGTCGTCGGCGCAGTCGCCGCGGGATGTGCCGCGGCGAGCGGCCTTGCCGCCCTGACCACGCTGGTGCTGATCGGCTGGATCGCGGCCCCGCACGCCGGCTTCGGCACTGGTCTTCCCGGTGTGTTCCGTACCGCCGCCCAGCTATGGCTCGTCGGCCATCACGTCGGCTTCGCGCTCCGCGGCGGCGGGCACATCGGCATGTTTCCGCTCGGCCTCGTCGTCTTGCCAGGCGCGCTGCTGTACCGCGCGGGGCGCTGGGTAGTGCGAACCGGAGATGTGGTCAGGCTGCGGCACGTGGGGTACGCGGCTGTCGCGCTCGCCGCGCCCTATGCGGTGCTCGCAGGGGCGCTCGCCTTGATCGGCCGCACGCCGCTCGCTACACCGTCGTTCTGGCAGGCAGTGGTGGCCGCGTTCCTGCTTGCTGTCGTGGCGGGCAGCATGGGCGGTGCCCGGGGGCTAGCGCCATGGCGGCGGCTGCTCGGGCTGCTGCCTGAGCGGCCGAGATCGCTGGTGACAGGCACCCTCGGCACGCTCGCGGTGCTCACTGCCGCCGGTGCCATGCTCGCGGGTGGTTCCCTCGCCATGCACGTCGGTACGTTCCGGTCGGTGACGAACGAACTTGCGCCAGGAATTGTCGGCGGCGTGCTGCTACTCCTGCTTGAGCTCGCGTTCATCCCCAACGCGATCGTCTGGGCGGTCGCGTATCTGCTTGGACCCGGTTTCGCCTTCGGTTACGGCACGGTGGTGGCACCCACGGGGAACGCGCTCGGGGCGCTGCCGAGGTTCCCCATGCTGGCCGCGCTGCCAACCGGTCCCGGGGCCGGTCAGCCAGCGGGCGTGCCCGGCCGGCGTGCCGGCCTGGGTGTCGTTCGGGGTCCTCGCCACGCCTTATCTGGCGGGCGCTTTCGGCGGGCTGCTCATCGTCCGGGTTGGTCCCACCCCACGGGTGGAGGCGGCTCCGGCGTGGGGATTCGCGTGTGGCGCTGCCACGGGCCTGCTCGCTGGCGTGCTCGCCGCGTTTGCCGGCGGCCCGCTCGGCGGCGGCCGGCTGACCGCCATCGGGCCTTCCGGCTGGCAGGTGGGCCTGGTCACCGCGCTGGAGGTCGGCGTCGCCGCGGCTGTCTCCGCAGGGATCGCTAACTGGTTCGCCGCCGGCCGGGGCCCGATCGAGGACCTGGCACCCGGTGCTGCAATACCCGGCGCCGCAAAACCCGGCGCCGCGGGACCTGGTGCTGCGGTGCCCGGGGCCGCTGCCCCCGGGGCGCCCCGGGGGATGGATGACCCGGGCGATGACGGCCACCGCATCTACCTCGACCCGTGGGCGGAAAGCGGCGGCTCCGGTACCTGACCCGCCGCGCCTGTCGCGGGGCCACGGCCTCGAACGCTGGCAGGCTTCGCCAGATTACCCAGAAATGATGCATAACGGCTGCGCGGAGGTTCCCGTACCCGGCATCGGCTCCGCCGTCCCGGGGGGACCGTTATCGTGACCGCATGTCAGCTCGCCTGGTCGTGATGGACCAACATACAAAACTGGACCTGATCCGTGGGTAGCGGCACACAACCATCCCGCCTGCAAACCGACCTGGCACCTCTACCGTGTCAAGGTGCCGGTGCGGCTGTTCCGGTAGGGCTGACGGTGTCCTGGCCTTGGCGGCAGCTCGGGGTTGGCCCTACTGATTCCCCCGGACTTACCCTCGTTACCCCCCGCGCGTCCTAGGGCCGCTGTAGGGCCACTTCTTGACAGGGCCAGGGCCATCCGTTCAGGTCCAGGAGGAGTTGCGTCGGCATGAGGATCGCCACGCTCACGGCTCCGGAGGCCGCCAGTGACATCTGCGGCGATACTTCGCTGACCTGCATGTATGAGGCTCTTGGAGCACCATGCCGCTTTGGTCAGGTCGGGCTGGTTGTCGCCGGGCGGAACGCGACGAACGGGTGGGCCTGGACGAAGTCGCGGACCGCAGCGTCGTCACGGAGGTCTCCCCAGCCGAAGATCGTGGTGATCAGGCGCATCCGCCGCGGGTGCTCGCGACGGAACTGGACGACGACGTCGAAGGCCTCATCATTGGAGAGGAACCGGTGCTGCGGGGTAAACGACTTGCGCCCGAGCCGCACCTGGACCGCCGGTCCGGCGCGGAGGTTGCGAACCCAGTCGGTGTCCCAAGCGGCGCAGATGACGGCCTCGGGTGCGTCCGCATCGTACCGCAGCACCATCGCGACGGTCTCGTACGGCTGGCCGGTCTTGCGTCCGGTGTGGACGAACTCCACGAAAGTGTGGCCGAGGAGCCATCCGGCGTCATGGCGGTAGGCGCGTAGCGGCATCCGGAACACAGTGAGAGCGAGCCGGCCGGGCTTGCGGCGCAGGCCAAGGAGTGGCTTCCGCGGGTGGCTGACTGGTGGCGGGATGACAGGAGTGCTCACGGCGATCACCTCCACGACCGGTTCGCACGCGACCGGCCGTCACGATTACAGAACCGCCGTGGGACACGTCCCGCCAGGGCCGATGGTCCCGTCCGCCGGGCCGGGCATTCCGGCCGCTGGACTTGGCACTATCAGCTTGGGAAACGGAGGAGTACGGGCTGCCAGGGCCGCTGACCTGCCAGATCCGCAGACCGATAGTGTGGCACGGCTGGGTGAGTGGCCCTTTGTTCCTCGAACTAATTTAACCGCGTCGCTGGGTGGTCAATGGGGGCCCAGTTTCCATTGGGAGGTCACGGGCCGCCGGAGAAGGAACACAGCCACGCTGTCCTGTCCAGGCCAGCGTAATCGCGGCGTAATCGCGAGGCCGGGTCGAGAAGCGGTGAATCTCCACACCGTCTCCAGACGCTCTGCGCCCGTATGACACGGGACAAGTGCAAAAGTAACAATAAGGCCGGAGGGCGCTGTTTGGCTCTGGCCCTGGGGCAGGCCAAGTGGCGGCTGAGGCGCTCGATCCGAGGGATGATGAGTGCCATACCGGATGATTGAAGTGTGGCGCTCGCGTCCACCAGCCGAGGTGATCCACAATGTCGTGGTGGGAATACGTAATGATCGCAGCGGTGTTCCTGGTCGGGATCTACGCATTCTTGGTGCTTACTCGCTTCCTGGCAGGGCTCCTGAGCTACGGGAGTAGCCGCACAGCCGACACCATGTACGACAATTACGCCGACTCAATGCCCAAGCAGCGGCGGTATGCCAGGCAGCATGGCGGGGAATGGGAGGACGACGAGGGCACCCAGTCTCGCGACACAGTCGTCGCCCATCCGCACGCGCGCAGCAAGGCCGCTGCTCACGACCCGGACCGGCCAGCCAGTCGAGCCGCGTAACCATTGGCACCCGCCTCCCCTCGCAATTCAGCGCTCGGGCGATAACTTGCGGGCAAGCTCGCGGAACTCGTGACGCTGGTTCTGACGCACCTGGATGTCACAATGCCATCATCTCCCCCGGAGCAGGACCAGCGCGCCGAAGGCCGGGTCTCTCGGCCTCGGCTGTGGTAAGGGTTCAACTTGGCGACCAGGTGTTGCCCCTCGCGAACTACCGGCAGGGTGGTCAATGCAGGTCGTTCGCGGAGGTGTGCCGGTCGCATGAGGCTGGTTGCGACCGTTCGACGTCGGGTCGGTTGCTGCACATGGTTCTGGCATGGTTGTGGCACGTGCACGGCGCCCTAGGCGGGCGGCGTTGTGTCATCGGTAGTTCACGAACTGCACGGCGAGGTGACGGGTATCTGAAGGCGACGCACCTGGATCTTTGCCCTCACCTGGGCTGGGGGAATGCTTCCCGAGATGAGCCGCCGCCGCCTGCGGCAGATCCGCTGGAAGGAATGGAACCACCGCCGCCAAGCGGCACAACCTGCTGATACGCGGTATCTCCATCTCCGGGCGCAACGCCCGTAAATGGGCCGGTAGCAGCAAGGGGTACTGGCGGGTTGCGGGCTCCAAAGTCCTCCAGGTATCCCTGCCCAATGCCTACTGGAACCGTCTCGGCCCGCAGACCCTGAGCCAAAAAAGGCAGCGTCTCAATCGGACGGCTTGACGAACCGCCGGATGCGGGCCCGCATGTCCGGTGGTGTGGTAGGGGGCGGGGCGACCCCGCCCCCTACCCGATCTGTGATCTTTGCTCGGCGACAGGATGCCGAGGGCGGGGAGGACGGCTGCCAGCTTCGGCCGGTCCCCCAGGCCATCGCCAGCGTGGCGCGAGCGCCGCCGTGCGTAAGATGCGGGGACAGCCGAGCTATGCTGCTGAAACGTCCAGGTCAACCGCCTGGCCCCTGTGACTTGGCCTAGCGGACGCTCAGGCGAAGCGCTCTCATCCGTTGAGTGGCTGAGCCGCACGCCTGCCGGGACGCGAGCCACCGAGGAGTAACCGTCATTCCTTCACGACTGGTCGTGCTCATATCCGGTGCCGGGACCAATCTCCAGGCGCTTATCGACGCGTCCGCCCGCACATCTTATGGTGCACGAGTGGTTGCTGTGGGCGCCGACCGGCCAGGCATCGAGGGTCTCGCCCGGGCGGAACGGGCCGGCCTCCCCGCGTTCGTGCACCGCGTCAGCGACTATCCCGGGCGTGGCGCATGGGATCGCGCCCTCACGGAGGCCTGTGCCGTGTTCGAGCCAGACCTCGTCGTGTCCGCCGGATTCATGAAACTGGTCGGCGAACCTTTCCTCGACCGGTTTGGTGGCCGGTTCGTCAACACCCATCCGTCGCTGCTGCCCGCCTTTCCTGGCATGCACGCGCCGCGGGAGGCGCTGGCGTACGGCGTCAAGGTCACCGGGTGCACGGTGTTCCTGGTGGACTCGGGCATCGACGCGGGGCCCGTCGTGGCGCAGGCCGCGGTGCCTGTTTTCGACTCAGATGACGACGACAAGCTGCACGAGCGGATCAAGACCGTCGAGCGAGGCCTGCTGGTGGATACGGTTGGTCGCATGGCGCGCGACGGATGGTCGGTGCACGGCAGGAAGGTGAGGATCGGCCGTTGACCAAGGTAGCGATCAAGCGGGCGTTGATCAGCGTCTACGACAAGACGGGGCTTGAGGAACTGGCCCGTGGCTTGCATGAGGTCGGCGTCGAGATCGTCTCCACCGGGACGACCGCCGCACGAATTGCCGCGGCGGGCGTACCAGTGACGACGGTGGAGGATCTCACCGGCTTCCCCGAATGCCTGGACGGCCGGGTGAAGACGCTGCATCCCCGCGTGCACGGCGGCCTGCTTGCCGACCTGGGTAATCCCGGCCACGTTGCCCAGATCGAGGAACTGGGCATCGCCCCGTTTGGGTTGCTCGTGTCGAACCTGTACCCGTTCGAGGCCGCGGTCGCGTCCGGTGCGGCACCGCCGGAATGCGTCGAGCAGATCGATATCGGCGGGCCCGCGATGGTACGCGCGGCAGCCAAGAACCACGCCAGCGTGGCGGTGGTTACCGAACCTGCGGCCTACCCGGACCTGCTGGCCGCGGTGCGGGCCGGGGGATTCACGCTCGAGGCGCGCCGCCTCCTCGCCGCGAGCGCGTTCGCGCACACGGCCGCGTACGACACGGCGGTTTCGGCCTGGTTCGCGAGTGTTTATGCCCCAGACCAGACGGCGCGTGAGACGGGCTGGCCCACGGTGGTCGGCGCGCAGTGGCGCCGGCAGGATGTGCTGCGCTACGGCGAGAACCCGCATCAGCGAGCGGCGCTGTATGTGTCAGCGGACGGGTCCGGCATCGCCCAGGCCGCTCAGTTGCACGGCAAGCAGATGTCGTACAACAACTACGTCGACGCGGACGCCGCATGGCGGGCGGCATGGGATTTCGCGCCGCCGTGCGTGGCGATCATCAAGCACACGAATCCGTGCGGCATCGCGATCGGGGCCGACGTCGCTGATGCCCACCGTAAGGCCTATGCGTGCGATCCTGAGTCCGCGTTCGGCGGGATAATCGCGGCCAACCGGCCGGTTACCGAGGCACTCGCCAGCCAGATCGCCGAGGTGCTGACCGAGGTGGTAGTGGCGCCTGCCTTCGACGACGCGGCAATCGACGTGCTCACCGCAAGGAAGAACGTGCGACTGCTGCGCTGCTCGCCGCCGGGCGGTGGGCCCGGCCTCGGCTGGCGGCCGGTCACCGGCGGGATGCTGCTGCAGTCCGCGGACAGGATCGACACACCAGGTGACGATCCTGCGACCTGGGAACTGCGGTCCGGGCAGCCGGTCAGCGCCGCCACGCTGGCCGATCTCGACTTCGCATGGCGCGCATGCCGCGCGGTGAAGTCCAATGCCATCGTGCTCGCTACCGGCGGCGCCACCGTCGGAGTCGGCATGGGCCAGGTGAACCGCGTGGATTCGGCCAGGCTGGCGGTGGCGCGGGCGGGTGAGCGCGCGCGCAGCGCGGTCGCGGCGAGCGACGCATTTTTCCCGTTTCCTGACGGCTTGCAGGTGCTCATCGACGCCGGGGTACGTGCCGTGGTTGAGCCGGGCGGGTCGATTCGTGACGAGAAGGTCGTGGCCTGCGCCGGCGCCGCCGGTATCAGCTTGTATTTCACCGGAACGCGCCACTTCTTCCACTGACCGGCCGCTGCGGCGGCCTCGCTGGTGTTCGGCGCAGGGGCGCCCCGCCCTGGCGCCCATCGATGGCCCATTGGGTGGGGTCCCCGCGCACCGCCTGTCGCGCACCGCCTGTCGCGCACCGCCCGTCGCGGCCAAGCTGTGCCCAGGCTGTGCCCGGGGACTCCTCGTCTGGCCCAGTTTCCTCGTCTGGCCCAGTTTCCTCGTCTGGCCCGCTTGCGTGTCTGGCCCGCTTGCGTGTCTGGCCCGCTTGCGTGTCTGGCCCAGTTTCCTCGTCTGGCGCTGCCTCCTCAGCTGGCGCGGCGACCCGGGGTGTTGCTGGCTTTCTGCGGACCGGCGTTACCGCCACTTCGAAGCGCCGGACCTCGGCCGCCGGTGATGGACGGTGCGTCACGAGCGTCCTCGGCGGGGCCGTCTCCCGTCTGCGGCCCTGAAGGTCTCACGTCGGCTTGCGTCGTCGCGTCGTTAGTGCCTTCGCCGCCCGCAACTATGCCTCTGCTTGGTGCGGCACCATTGCGTGCTCCACCCTGTGCTCCGGTACCCCGCAAGGCTGCTGCATCACCGCGTGCTCCGGCGGCACTGGGTGTTCCGGCGGCACTGGGTGTTCCGGCGGCACTGGGTGTTCCGGCGGCACTGGGTATTCCGGCAGCACTGGGTATTCCGGCAGCACCCCGCGTCGCACCTGCCCTGCTCTGTGTTCCGGCACCACCCTGTGTTCCGGCACCACCTCGCGTTCCTGCACCACTCTGCGTTGCTGCACCACTCTGCGTTGCTGCACCACGCTGCGCTCCTGCACCTCGCGGGGTAGCAGTCCCCTGGGGCCCCGTTCCCTGCGTCCCGCCGCCGGGCGGTCCTGCGCCTGGCGGTCCACCGGGCCCAGACCCACCAGGACCCGGCGGGCCGGTGCCGCTGGGTGGTGCCCCGCCGCCTGGCCTGGCTGGTTCGGCCTTGCCACCACGTTCCGCTGGGGGCATCGGCCGGACTAGGCCGAGCGCAACGACCTCGTTGGCGAGCCGGGTGCGCCGGTTAGGGCCTTCTGGAATCCGGAACTTCTGGTACAGGCGAAGCAGGTGCTGCTTCACCGCGGCCTCGGTCACGACCAGGTCGGCCGCGATCTCCCTGGCGGTGGCCGGCGCGACGAATGCCTCGTCCGACAGAGCCGGGCGGCACAGCGAAGTGAGGACGTCAATTTCGCGGCGCGTCAGTTCGGGCGCGGCGGACCTGCGAAGCTCCACTTCAGGAGCGATCTCTTCGTGGGGGATACCGCCCATCCGGCAGCGAGCGGCGCCAAAGCTTACGACATCACCATCCTCCAGAACGCGGCGGGCGACTGGCCTGCCGTTCACCCGCGTCCCGTTCCGCGATAATCCAAGATCGACCACGTATGTGTACGGTCCGCGCCGGATTATCTCTGCGTGCAGTTGCGAGACAGTCGGGTCCCCGAGCCGGACGTCTACTGCGCTGCCCCGTCCTACCGTCGTGACCTCGGACCGCAACGCAAAAACCTCGCCGCTGTCCTCGACCCTTATGAATGGCCCCTCCAAGACAGACCCTCCCCGCACTATCGGAGCCGTCACTCATGCCTAACGTGGCAGTTACCCTCCGGAGGGCCCCTCGTACCGCATTTCTACTGAGGTATTACGCGGAGCGCTCAGCCGGGCGAATACATGGGACCACATCGGACTGGTGGTCTGTAAGGGAAATCGGCTTTGGCGCGACGACGCCCAGGTGAGCACCTCGCAGCCTTGTCGTGGTCGCGCGAAGCACCAACTACGCGGTCCGCGAGGACAAGCAAATACATAGCGATGAACACGCCTACCCACTCGCCCCGGGCCCGTTCGCCCGGCCCGCGTTGGTCCCGGCCCGCGTTGGCCCGGCCCGGGCGTT
Organism: uncultured Actinomycetota bacterium; assembly: GCA_963826515.1. Lineage (GTDB taxonomy): Bacteria > Actinomycetota > Actinomycetes > Streptosporangiales > Streptosporangiaceae > DATFVJ01. The sequence goes on along the minus strand of CAWGXI010000010.1, from coordinate 501,114 downwards.
GGCCCCGGCCCGGGCGTTGGTCCCGGCCCGGGCGTTGGTCCCGGCCCGGGCGTAGGTCCCGGCTCGGGCGTAGGTCCCGGCTCGGGCGTTGGCCCCGGCTCGGGCGTTGGCCCCGGCTCGCGCCTTGGCCCCGGCTCGCGCCTTGGCTACCGCGCTGAACTGGCCGCTTGCCGCGCTCCCGAACTGGTGACAGGAAACTTGCGGAAATCGCGGGCAGTCGTACGCCGATGGCACGGCTGCATGGCGGCGCGAACGAGCAGGTCCCGCGTAGACTCGAGGCAGTCAGGAAGAAGGCGGACGGCGTCCTGGCGGTGACCGCCGTCGAGCCGGAAGTCCGGGCCAGCCTGGCGCGGGAAAAGAAGATCATGAGATTCGGGCACCGTACTTACAAATCGGAGGATCCACGCAGGTGGGCCAGATGTCCGCGGAGCTCGCGGAATCGTCCGGCGACAGCACGTGGTACCGCATGTCGCAGCGCATGGAGGTGGTTTTCGCGGAGAAGGCCCTGCACCCGACTGCCGGCTTCTACGCGGCTTCGGTGTACCACTGCCTCGGCATCCCGACGGACGTGTTCCGGCGGATCTTCTCTGTCAGCCGGGCGGCTGGCTGGACTGCCCATGTGATCGAACAGCATGTGGGCGGCCGGCTGATCCGCCCTGACAGCGAGTACAGGGGCGTGCGCCGCCTCAGCCGGCTCCCGCTGGCAGCCAGATGACATCGCGGGAGATTTCCGGTGAATCACGCGGGCCCGCACAGCGCGCAGGTGCCGCGGGCGAGCGGCAGGAACCGGTAGCACCCCGGCAGCCACCACATGCGGCCATTCCACACCGTCTGGACGGCATGATCCCAAGGTCGGCGGGGCGCCGGGCGCGCCGAAGCGGGCCTGGCGGCCAGCCTGCCTCGAACCTGCTATATGTGCTAGTGCTTGCCGGAGTCCTGGGTGGCCTGCTATGGGTGTGGCTGAGCAAGAACCACGTCAAGGGTGGCACGCTGATGATTGCCGGGTCGCTCCTGCTCGCGGGTGGGGCGAGGCTTACGCTGGCCCCCGGGCGAGCCGGACTGCTCGCAAGCAGGCGTCGCGCCGTCGATGTGGCCGCGTTCGCAGTTCTGGGTGCCGGACTGCTCGTGGCCGCCCTACTGATCCCGAACCCATCGTGATCGGCCACGGGCGTCGCCTGCGGCGTTGGGCCGAAGCGGTCAGGCTGAACCGCGCGTCGCCCGGCGGCATTACCCCCGGCCCCGGCCCCGGCCCCGGCCGCGGCCCTGGCTGGGCCCGTCCCCGGGACACGGCGGACCCCTACTGACCTGATTACCCCGGAACGGGGGGGAGATAGCCTCACGAAAAGTGAGCCTCGAAGAGCTGGCCCAGGGACCACGAACCCGGAACCCCGGAGGCAACGACCCAAGGAACCCCCCGTGGAGGCGGCTGGCGTGATGAAGGGAAGAAAAGCGGTATGCCCAAGATCAGGGTGGAGAATACCGTCGTAGAACTTGACGGCGACGAGATGACGCGGATCATGTGGAAGTTCATCAAGGACCAGCTGATCCTGCCTTACCTGGATATCGACCTGAAGTACTTCGACCTTTCTATCCAGAACCGTGACGCCACCGACGACCAGGTGACGGTGGACGCGGGGAATGCGATCAAGCAATATGGGGTGGGTGTCAAGTGCGCCACGATCACACCCGACGAGGCGCGGGTCAAGGAGTTCGGCCTGAAAAAGATGTGGCGATCGCCGAACGGAACGATCCGTAACATTCTCGGCGGCGTCGTTTTCCGCGAGCCGATAGTGATGTCCAATATCCCCCGGCTGATACAGAGCTGGTCAAAGCCGATCGTGATCGGCCGTCACGCGCATGGCGACCAGTACCGGGCGAGCGATTTCGTTGTGCCTGGGCCCGGGACGGTAATGATCTCGTATCGGCCCGAGGACGGCGGCCAGCCGTTCGAGGTCGAGGTTGCGAAGTTCACCGGTGGCGGCGTAGCGATGGCCATGTACAACTTCGACGACTCGATCCGTGACTTCGCGCGGGCGACGATGCGGTACGCGCTCGACCGCGGGTTTCCGCTGTACCTGTCGACGAAGAACACGATCCTCAAGGCGTACGACGGCAGGTTCAAGGTCCTGTTCGCCGAGGTGTTCGAGTCGGAGTTCAAGGCCGAATTCGAGGCCGCCGGCCTCACCTACGAGCACCGGCTGATCGACGACATGGTGGCACAGGTGCTGAAGTGGGAGGGGGGGATCGTCTGGGCGTTGAAGAACTACGACGGTGACGTCGAGTCCGATGTCGTCGCGCAGGGTTTCGGCTCGCTCGGCCTGATGACGAGCGTGCTGATGACGCCGGACGGCCGCACCGTCGAGGCCGAGGCCGCGCACGGTACGGTGACCCGTCATTACCGGATGCATGAGCAGGGCAAGCCCACATCCACCAACCCGATCGCGTCGATCTTCGCCTGGACCCGTGGCCTCGCGCACCGCGGCAAGCTAGATGGCACACCGGAGGTAACCCTATTCGCCCGGCTGGTAGAAGAGGTGTGCGCTGAGACCGTCGAGGCCGGGCAAATGACCAGGGATCTCGCGGTGCTGATCGCCGCCGACGCCCCATATCTGACCACACAGGAGTTCCTCGCCGCGCTCGACGAGAACTTGCGAAAGACGATGGAGACCCAATGAGCCGCCAGGGCAAGGTAGCGGTCGTAGGCGCCGGATTCTACGGTTCCACGACGGCGCAACGACTCGCCGAGTACGACATCTTCGACGAGGTCGTGCTCACCGACATCATCGAGGGCAGGCCGGCCGGGCTGGCGCTGGACATGAACCAGTCGCGCCCGGTAGAGGGATTCGAGACCAAGGTCACTGGGGCTACCACTGGCGCGGGCGGGTCCGGATACGACGCACTAGCCGGCTCCGGCATCGTCATCATCACGGCCGGCCTGCCGCGTAAGCCAGGCATGAGCCGGATGGATCTGATCGGCGTCAATGCCAGGATCGTCCGCGATGTGGCGGAGAATGTCGCCAGGTACGCCCCTGATGCGGTGCTGATCGTGGTGTCCAACCCGCTCGACGAGATGACGGCGCTGGCCGCAAAGGTGTCAGGCTTCCCTGCGCACCGGGTAATGGGTCAGGCCGGAATGCTGGACACGGCCCGCTTCACGAATTTCGTCGCGGAGCGGCTTGGTGTGCCTGTTGGTTCGGTCCGTACCCTCACCCTGGGATCGCACGGTGACACGATGGTTCCGGTGCCGTCCGCGTGCTCCGTGGACGGCAAGCCGCTGGCCGACCTGCTGCCTGCGACGGAGGTCGAGGCCCTGGTCGAGCGCACAAGGAACGGCGGCGCGGAGGTTGTCGGCCTGCTGAAGACCGGATCGGCGTTCTACGCCCCGTCCGCCGCCGCGGCCCGGATGGCTCGCGCGGTGGCGGAGGATTCAGGCGCGGTACTGCCGGTGTGCGCGTGGGTGGACGGCGAGTACGGCATTGCGGGCGTGTACCTCGGCGTGGAGGCGGAGATCGGCGCGTCAGGCGTCAGGCGCGTTGTCGAGCGCCAGCTGACCGAGACCGAATTGTCCGGCCTGCGGAACGCGGCCGAGGCGGTCCGCGCCAAGCAGGCGGACGTCGCCAATCTCTGAGCACATGCTCTGAGCCGGACGCGCGGGCGTGGCGCCCCTGAGGGGTTCCTGAGCGGCGCCGCCACGCCCGCGGCGCGTCACGAGCCGGGCCCGCGGGCGCGCCACGAGCCGGGCCCGCGGCGCCACGAGCCGCACCAGCCAGCATGTCGCCGATCAGCCCGCCGCGAGGCGGCGGCGGGCGAGTTCGGCCAAGAGGGTGGCACCTTCGGGAAGCACAGCGTCGTCGAAGACGGCCTCCGCCGAGTGGTTGAAGGCAGCGGTCGCGGGATCGGTGCCCGGCGGGCAGGCGCCGATGAGGACGAAAGCGCCAGGTACCTCGTTCAGCACCAGCGAGAAGTCCTCCGAACCCGTGATGGGGTTCGGCGCGGTCAGTGCGCGCTCCGGCCCGAACATATCGGCGATGGCTGCGCCGGCGAACGCGGCCTCGGCCGCGTCGTTGACCGTCACGGGGTAATCCTGCGCGTAATCAAGATCCACTGTCATCCCGTGCGCCGCGGCGATGCCTTGCAGCACCGCCGCGACGCCCTCCCTGACCCGCGTGTGCGCGTCCGCGGAAAACGATCGCATCGTCGCCCCGAAGCGTGCCTCGGCGGGAATCACGTTCGACGCGGTGCCCGCGTGGAAGCTCCCCACCGTGATGACCACGGGATCGAACACGTCGAACGAGCGGGTGACAAACGCCTGCAACGCGGTGACCATTTCACATGCAGGGGGAATGGGATCGCGGGCGCGGTGCGGCTGCGAGCCGTGCCCACCCGAGCCGCGGACGGTCACCCTGATCTCCCCGGCCCCCGCCATCATGGGACCCGGGCGGGTGGCGCACACCCCAAGTGGCAGCAGCGCAGACACGGAGTGCAGTGCGTACGCGGCCACGGGGCGCGGGCCCGCGGCGTCAAGTACGCCTTCGTCAAGCATGTACCTGGCGCCCCCGTCGCCCTCTTCGCCAGGCTGGAACATGAAGATCACGCTGCCCGCCAGCTCGGCGCGCCGCTGCGCGAGCAGGCGCGCAGCGCCGGCCAGCATGGCCGTGTGCGTGTCATGCCCGCAGGCATGCATCGCCGCGTCATTGCAGGAGGTGTACTCGACGCCGCTGCGCTCGGTGATCGGGAGCGCGTCCAGGTCAGCGCGCAGCAGGACGGCTGGTCCGGGTTTGCCGCCCCTGAGCACCGCCGTCACCGACGTCAAGCGCTGGCCGGTGGTGATCTGCAGCGGCAGCCCGTCGAGCGCGTCGAGCACCCTTTTCTGGGTGCGGGGCAGATCCAGGCCGATCTCGGGTTCGCGGTGGATCGCATGCCGCATTCTGGTCATCTCGCCCGCCATGGCGGCGGCGGCATCATGTACTGACATGGGCTCATCCTGCCCTATGTCGCCCGGCCTGCCGTTCGGCGGCGTGTTGCCTGGCGGGCTGCGTGCGCCCGGCGGTTAAGCCACCCGGTGCGCACCGGATTGCGGCGCCCCGTGGAGCACGCGCGGCGGCGCCCAGCCTCGCCGTCCGAACTCGGCAGCCACCGCATCGCTCACCTCGCCAGCCCGGCCGGCCGGGACCAGTGCGATCACCGATCCGCCGAATCCGCCACCGATCATGCGGGCGCCGAGTGCGCCCGCCGCGTTGGCGGTGTTCACTGCTACGTCAGCTTCGGGCCAGGAGATCTCGAAATCATCACGAAGCGACAGATGTGAAGCGTTGAGCAGCGCGCCGATTTCGCTCATGGCATTCGCGCGCAGCAGACCGGCAACCGCCTCGACTCGGTGATTTTCCGTGATGACGTGCCTGGCCCTGCGGCGCAGGACAGGATCTCGCAGCCGTCCAAGAGCGGCGTCGGGATCCGTCACATCGCGCAAGGCGGGGACCCCAAGCAGCCGGGCGGCTTGCGCACAGGCGCGGCGCCTGTCCCCGTAGGCCCCGTCGGTCAGGTCGTGCCGCGCCCGCGTGTCCATGACCATAAGCTCGAGGCCGGCTCCTGCGGGATCGAACGGGATCTGGCTGCTCGACAGCGTCCGGCAGTCGAGGAACAGGGCGCGGCCCCGGCGGCATAGCAGCGCGGCGGATTGGTCCATGATCCCGCTCGGCACACCGACGAACTCGTTCTCAGCTCGCCGCGCGATCTGCGCCAGCTCCTGCCGGGCTGCCTCGATCCCGTACAAGCCGGTGAGCGCGACCGCGACCCCGCATTCGAGCGCGGCAGACGAGGACAGGCCCGCGCCCTGCGGCAGATCGGAGTCAATGGCCAGTTGCGCGCCGCCGACCTCGTGACCGGCGTCGCCTAGGGCCCAGGCGACTCCCGCGGCGTACGCTGCCCAGCCGGTGACCGACCCAGGCGCCAGGGCTCCGATGCTGACCGCGACCCGCTCCGCCGGGGCCTGGCGTGAGGACAACTCGAGCGTACCGTCGCTCGCGCGTGCCGCGGCGACCCGCACTCCGAGCCCGAGCGCGAACGGCAGCACGAAGCCCTCGTTGTAGTCGGTGTGCTCGCCGATAAGGTTGACCCGGCCTGGCGCGTGCCACACACCTTCCGCGCTGTCGCCGTACCTGTCGCGGAAGAACCCCGCCGCGCTGGCCACCGCCGCATCGGTGCCGCCAGCCCGCGCTGTCATCGCGGCCCGGCCGAGGCGAACGCCCACGCGTCCGCGACCATCGCGCGCAGGTCAAGGTTCGCCCGCCAGCCGAGCTCGGCTTGGATGCGCGCCGAGGAGGCCACGAGGACCGCAGGATCGCCCGGCCGCCGCGGCGCCACCCGTGCGGAGATGTCGGCACCGGTGACCTCGCGGCACATGTCGATGACCTCGCGGACAGAAATCCCCGCGCCGTTGCCGAGGTTGTAGATGCGGTGCGTAGCTGTGGGACCGCCACTGCAGGTGTCGAGTGCGCTGAGGTGAGCCCGCGCCAGGTCGGTCACATGGATGTAATCCCGGACGCAGGTGCCGTCCGGTGTCGGGTAGTCGTCGCCGAAGATCTGCACTTCCTCGTCACCGGTCGCCGTACCTGTGTTTGCGGCTGTGCTGTTCGTGGCTGCCCGGTTTGCTGGGGCAGGGCCCAGCCGCGCCGCGACCGCGAGGACGTTCGGGATCAGGTGAGTTTCATGGGCGTGCCGCTCGCCGAGCCACCCGGAGTCCGGGTCCCTGTAGGCGCCCGCCACGTTGAAGTACCGCAGGCTCACCCCACCGAGCCCGTGCAGCCGCGCATATTCCCCGAGCGCGGTGTCGACGGCCAGCTTCGACTCCCCGTATGGGCTGGTCGGAAGGGTGGGGGAGCTCTCTTCGATCGGGACGTGTGCCGGGTCGCCGTATACAGCCGCGGTCGAGGAGAAGACGATCCTTCGCACGCCTGCGACCCGCATCGCATCGATCAGGGCGAGGCTACCGCCGAGGTTGTGCTCCCAGTACCTGGCGGGCTGCGCAACCGACTCGCCGACCAGGGATTTGGCGGCGAAGTGCAGAACCGCGTCTATCCCGCCTTCGAGCACGCCACGTGCCTCATCGCGGATCGTGCCGCTGATGAATTCGGCCCCCTTGGGCACCGCATCCGCGTGCCCGGTGGAAAGATCGTCGAGCACCGTGACCTGATGACCGTCCCGCAGCAGCTGGGCCGCGACGACACTGCCGATGTAACCGGCGCCGCCCGTGACGAGCAGCCTCACATGACCTCCCTGAGCTGTCGGGCCGCCGTTTCCGGCACGACATCATTGATCCACACGCCCATGCCGGATTCCGAGCCGGCCAGGTATTTGAGCTTGCCTGGCGCCCGCCGCGCCGACAGTACTTGAAGGTGCAGCGCGAACTCCCCAGACCCAGCGGACCCAGACCCAGCGGACCCAGACCCAGCGGACCCAGACCCAGCGGACCCAGACCCAGCGGACCCAGACCCAGCGGACCCAGACCCAGCGGACCCAGACCCAGCGGACCCTGACCCAGCGGACCCTGACCCAGCGGACCCTGACCCAGCGGACCCTGACCTGGCAGGCCCACGGCCCGGTGCCTGATGCCAGGCGGCGATGTATGGCGCCCTGCTGCCGAACAGCGCGTCAAGGCTGCGGAGCACGTCCAGGTAGATCGGGCAGAAGGCGGCACGCGCCGCGTCGGTGAGCAGCGTCAGATCGGGCACCCGTTCGGCTGGGAAGAGCAAAATCTCGTATGGCCACCGGGCCGCGGCGGGCACAAAAGCGGTCCAATGGTCATTACGCGCAACCACCCTGGCGCCCGCGGCCAGTTCGCCCGCGACCAGGTCGTCGAACAGGTTGCCCCCGGTGCGCTCCGCGTACCGCCGTGCCTGGCCGAGCATTCTGGCGGTGCGCGGCGTGACGAACGGATAGGCATAGATCTGGCCATGTGGGTGATGGAGGGTGACCCCGATCTCCTCGCCACGGTTCTCGAAGCAGAAAACCTGCTCGACCCCGTCGCGAGCGGACAGGACGGCGGTCCGGTCCGCCCACGCCTCGACCACGGTGCGCACCCTCGCCGGCGTCAGGTCGGCAACGGATGCTTCATGATCGGAGGTGAAGCAGACGACCTCGCATCTGCCGTAGCCGGGCCGCCGCGCAAACAGGTCAGGCTGGCCGCCGGCCAGTTGTGCCTGTGGTGCGGGCGGTACCCGCAGGCCAGGCTCCGCCCCAGAAAGCGAAGGAAAGCGGTTCTCGAAGACCACGACGTCGTAACTGCTCGCGGGGATCTCGGTGGGCCGCCCAGGCGCGGAAGGGTCGAGCGGGCAGGCCTCGGCCGGCGGCAGGAACGTGCGATCCTGGCGCTGCTCGGCGATGACCACCCACTCCCCAGCCAGTGGATCCCACCGCAGCACGGACGCGGGGCCATCCGCTTGACCGCCGAGGTCGCGCGTGTCTTTGACGGCATTCCTGCGGAGCCCGGGCGATTCGTCGAAGTAGATGATCTCTCGCCCGTCGGCGAGAGTTGTCGCGTGTTTCCAGATCGGATAGGGGTCCACAGAACCCACACGTTACTGCCACTGCCTCCTGCTCACCCGCCCCGGCCAGCCAATCTCTTAGACTGATCGGACACCATGCATTCAGGTGCCCGATCTTCAGGAATCGAGCCGTGAGCAACATCGGCCGCGATATTGCTATCGTGCTCGCATTCGTCCTCATCGGCGGATTCTTCGCGGCGGCGGAGATGGCCCTTGTGTCGCTCCGTGAGGGCCAGGTGCGGGCGATCGCGCAGCGTGGCAAGCGCGGGCAGCGCGCCGCCAGGCTCGCACAGGACCCGAACCGCTTCCTTTCCTCGGTGCAGATCGGAGTCACGACGGCGACGCTGCTTTCTGGCGCCTTCGGCGCCGCGACCCTGGCCGCGGAGCTCAGGGGCCTGCTCCGCCGCAGCGGCCTGCCCGCCGGGCTCGCGTCTACCCTCTCGCTGGTCGCGGTGACCGTCGTGATCTCCTACTTCACGCTGGTGCTTGGCGAGCTTGCTCCCAAACGGCTAGCGCTGCAGCGCCCCGAGCCTATTGCGCTGGCGGCAGCCCCTGTGCTCGACAGGATCTCGGTGCTTGCCCGCCCGCTCGTGTGGCTCTTGTCCAGGTCGGTGGACCTGGTGGTGCGGATTCTCGGCGGGAATCCGCGGGCCGGGCGGGATGCCATCAGCTCGGAGGAGCTGCTTGACATGGTGACCGCGAACACCGATCTCGGCGCGGACGAGCGGCACATCGTCGGCGAGGTTTTCGAGGCTGGTAAGCGGCAGTTGCGTGAGGTGCTGCTGCCGCGGACCGAGGTGGAGTTCATCGACAGTGAGATGCCCGTATACCGGGCCGCCAAGATCGCGGCGGGGTCCACGCATTCGCGGTTCCCCGTGTACCGCGACTCCTACGACAACGTGATCGGCTTCGTGCACCTGCGGGATCTTCTCAACCCGGAGCTCGCCAGCCGTGCCACGCCGGTAGGGGAGTTGCGCAGGCCGGTGAAGTATCTGCCGCAGAGCAAGACCGTGCTCGCGGCGCTGACCGAGATGCGCAATGACCGGTCCCACCTGGCGATTGTCATCGACGAGTACGGGGGGACCGCGGGGATCGTCACGCTCGAGGACCTGGTCGAGGAGCTGATCGGCGATATCAGGGACGAGTACGACGCGGAGGCTGAGCAGGCCAAGCGGCTGCACGGCGGCGAGGTGGAAGTGGATGGCCTGCTCAACCTGGACGACTTCGCGGACGAGACAGGGTTCGCGCCGCCCGAGGGGCCTTACGAGACCGTCGCGGGTTACGTGATGGCGGCGCTCGGCAAGGTGCCCGCGCCGGGTGATTCGGTAGAGGTGTCCGGTCACCGGCTCACCGTGACCGAGATGGACGGCCGGCGGGTCGCCAGGATCCGGGTGGCACCCATTCCCGGCGATCAGCCGGACCAGGCCCCGGCCGAACATCGGGCCGGCGAGGCGGGCGACCGGCCCGCACCGGCTGAGATCGGCCGCCTGCCGCTCGCGGACACCGGCCCGGCCGGCGGCATAGACGGCGCGGCGGGTGCGGCCGACGGCCGGGCGCGCGCCGAAGATCGCGGGCGGGGCCTCGAGGCCGGCGTCGGTGCCGACGCGCAGGATGACAGTGTGACCACGGAAGGTAGCGACGGGCGACCGGAAGACGGCCGCGCGACGTCATGATCCGCGTTCGTATGGCTTTGCGGCGCAAAGCTGCGCAGCGCTGATCCAGCAGGTGTGGAGATCGGTGTGACGCGGGCGTGCGAGCGGACTGCGGCGTTTGGGCCACAGTGATCTCCACGCGCTGGCCGGCGGGGGGGTGTGGAAGGGTCGGCCAGCCCGGGCCCGCCGCGACGGTAGGCTGGCGACCACGCCGCGCTGTCGACGGTCTGCAGATCGCGGGCCGCGCAGCTCAGGGTCCGCCGCACCGATCCGCTAACACCTTGGTCCGAGGAAAGCCGCATGTCCGACGCCGTACCCACCGCCAAGCCGCGTGTGCTGTCCGGTATCCAGCCGACCGCCGACTCCTTCCACCTCGGTAACTATCTCGGGGCGGTCCGCCAGTGGGTCGCGCTTCAGGACGCCCGGGACGCGTTCTACTGCGTTGTCGACCTGCATGCGATCACGGTGCCCTTCGATCCGGCGCTGCTACGCCGGCGTACTCGGCTAGCGGCCGCTCAGCTGTTCGCGGCCGGACTGAACCCGGACCGCTGCACCGTTTTCGTGCAGAGCCACGTGCCCGAGCACACCGAGCTTGCCTGGATCCTCAGCTGCATCACTGGTTTCGGCGAGGCGGGCCGGATGACTCAGTTCAAGGACAAGACCACCAAGGGTGGCGCCGATCAGGCGAGCGTGGGCTTGTTCACCTATCCGATCCTGCAGGCGGCTGACATCCTCATCTACCAGGCCAACGAGGTTCCCGTCGGCGAGGATCAGCGCCAGCACCTCGAGCTGAGCCGCGACCTGGCGCGGCGATTCAATCATCGGTTCGGCGAGACGTTCGCGCTTCCAGGTCCATCTATCCTCCCCGGCGTGGCCAAGATCGCAGATCTGCAGGACCCAACGGCCAAGATGAGCAAATCGTCGTCGTCTGGGCAGGGCATCCTCGACGTGCTTGATGATCCGGCCATGCTGCGCAGGAAGATCATGCGTGCGGTCACCGACCCAGGCAGCGACATCCGCTCAGACGAGGAAGCCAAGCCAGGAATCACGAACCTGCTGCGGATCTACTCGGCGCTGACGGCGACCAGCGTGGCCGAACTCGAGGCGCGGTACGCGGGCGGCGGGTACGGCCGGCTGAAGAAGGATCTGGCCGAGGTCGTGGTGCAGGCGTTTGCCCCGATCAGGGAGCGAACGGAGAAGCTGCTAGCCGACGAGGCGGAGCTGGACCGGCTGCTTAGCCGGGGCGCGGCCAGGGCCTCCGCCGTGGCGCAGCAGACGATGGCGCTGGTCAGAGACCGGATCGGCCTGCTCCCGCCAGGTCGCTAGTCGGACGTCTCTTACAGATCTCGGTGGCTCCCGCTCGGCGGCGGCGGTATGGACGGCGACGTCACGACGTGGACCGGCGCCGCCTTGCGAGCCCGTACACGCCGAGCGCGAGCCCCCCGGCGGCCAAGCAGCCCACCGTGAAGAGCACGCGGCCAACGCCCGACGAAGACGCGTGCACCTGGGCCGCCGCGCGCCGCGGGGCGCGCGTGGGCTGGACCGGCGCCCGGTGCGCCACCGATGGCGAAGGTAGCGGGCTGACGAGCTGGCCCACCGGACGGATCTTGCCATCCACGCTAAAACCCCAGTCGAGCATCGCCGCGGCCGACGTGAACAGCGTCCCCGGCACTGCATGCAGCAAGGTGACGATAATAGTGTGTCCCTGCCGCCTGGCTATGCCGACATAGGTGGCCATGGCCGGGGTGGTCCAGCCGGTCTTGCCGCCGATGAAACCGCGGTATGTGGTGAGCAGCCGGTCTTCGTTGAACAGTTCGATCCGCTGCCTCGGGGTGATCGGGAACCAGGTGCTCGGCGTCCGGTCGTAACCAAGGAATGCGGGTATCCGCAGTGCCCGCCGCGCGATCAGCGCCTCGTCGTAGGCGGACACGTGCTGGCCACGCGCGTCGAGTCCGTTGGGCTGACTGGCCACCGTGTCGTCCGCCTGCAGCTGGTGCGCCTCGGCGTTCATCAGCGCGACGCCCCTGCCGAATGAGCCCGTTGCCTCGGCGAGCGCGATCGCAGCGTCGTTGCCCGAGATGAGCAGCAGCGCACGGAACAGATCTGCGATCTTGTACCGGTAACCCAGCTTCAGGCCGACGACGTCCGGTTCTACGCTGACGGCGCGTCTGGAGGCTACGACTGTCGCTTCCGGGTTCAGTACGGGAATGAGCGAGACGGCGGTAAGAATCTTGAGTGTGCTCGCGGGCCCGTATAGCGCGTGCGGTTGCGTCGCGGCGAGGATCTGCCCAGTGGTGGCGTCGGCAACCACGAATGCGCTGGCCGGAACCTGGGGCACGCGCGGGGCGCGTGCTGACGGGTAGTTGACGATGACGCCCGGCCTGGTCAGCTCGGCACCGCCCACCGTGTTACGTGCACCGCCGCCGGCTGTCATGGCCCGGTGACTGGTGCGGTCCGGGTTGCCCGCGGGGACCGCGACGCCTGCGGCAGCGGGGCAGGTCGCCGCGATAGCGAGCGCCGCAGCGGCGGCAGCGGCGGCAGCGGCAACGGCGTTTCGCCCGGATGTCCTCATTCCGTGCCTCAGACTACCCAGTGTCGCCGGGGCCGCACGATCATGAGGGAACGGCACGCCGGCGTGTCCACCGCCTGTGTAGCCGCGGCCTGGGCGCTTGAGTCATTTGGCATGAAATGGGAAGAACGTTCCCTTGGGCGCCCGGCGTACTCTAGGGCCATGACCGGCGTGACAAATGAGTCGGAGTCGTGGCTGTCCATCGAGCCCATGTACGGCCCGGATGCGCTGCGGGATTTCGATCCCGCCCGCAGCCTGGGTGAACCGGGCGGATACCCGTTTACGCGGGGCATCTATCCGGCGATGTATACCGAGCGGCCCTGGACGATGCGCCAGTATGCGGGGTTCGCTACCGCCACGGAATCGAACCGCCGCTACCGGCAGTTGATCGAGGCGGGTACGACCGGCCTGTCCGTCGCCTTCGACCTGCCCACGCAGATGGGTTTCGATTCTGACGCGCCGTTGGCGGTCGGCGAGGTCGGCAAGGTCGGGGTGGCCATCGACTCGATCGACGACATGCGCCTCCTGTTTGACGGCATCCCCCTTGCCAAGGTCTCCACCTCGATGACGATCAATGCGCCAGCAGCGGTGCTGCTGCTGCTCTACCAGCTGGTCGCCGAGGAGCAAGGAGTGAGCGCGGGCGACCTCACCGGCACGATCCAGAACGACATTCTCAAGGAGTACATCGCCCGCGGCACCTACATCTATCCGCCGCAGCCGTCGCTCCGGCTCGTCGCCGATACCTTCGCCTATTGCGGCGAGGAGATGCCGAAGTGGAATACGATCTCGATCTCCGGCTACCACATGGCTGAGGCGGGAGCGACGCCGGTTCAGGAGATAGCGTTCACCCTTGCCAACGCCAAGGCGTACGTGGAAACAGCGATCGGCGCCGGGCTCGCGGTGGACGACTTCGCGCCGCGCCTGTCGTTCTTCTTCGTGGCCAGGACCAACCTGCTTGAGGAGGTGGCGAAGTTCCGCGCCGCCCGGCGCTTGTGGGCCCGCATCATGCGCGACGAATTCGGCGCCCGCAACCCCCGGTCACAGATGCTGCGGTTCCACACCCAGACGGCTGGGGTTGAGCTGGCGGCGCAGCAACCCGAGGTCAACATGGCCAGGGTTACCATTCAGGCACTCGCGGCGGTATTCGGCGGTACGCAGTCACTGCACACGAACTCCTATGACGAGGCGATCGCGCTGCCCAGCGAGAAGGCGGCCAGGCTGGCGCTGCGTACCCAGCAGGTGATCGCGTACGAAACCGATCTCACCTCGACGGTCGACCCGTTCGCGGGATCGTACGCGATCGAGTCGATGACCGATGGTGTGGAGCAGCAGGCTACTGAGCTCATCGCGCAGATCGACGAGCTTGGCGGCGCTGTCGCCGGCATCGAGCAGGGATTCCAGAAAGCCGCGATCGAGCGCTCGGCGTACCAGGTGGCGCTGGACGTGGACGCGGGCAGCCGGGTCGTGGTCGGGGTTAACAAGTTCCGCACCGAGGGCGACGAACTGTACCCGGCGCCGTGGGTCAATCCGGCGCTCGAGCAGGAACAGGCGGAGCGACTCGCACGGCTGCGGCAGGCGCGCGACGCGGCTGCCCACCGGCGCGGCATCGATGATCTCAAGGAGGCGGCTGACGGCACCCAAAACCTGCTCCATCCGCTGCGTGCGGCGCTCCAGGCGCGCGCCACCGTTGGCGAGGTGTGTGACGCGCTCCGCGATGTCTGGGGGGTTTACAAGCCCCCGGATGTGTCATAGGGGGCAGCTCGGGAATTATTTACCGCATACGAGACTCGAATCGTCAGCATGTGGTGTCCTGAGTGACATATATGGCCGTGAACGGACCGGCCCGCCCGCAGGCTACCGGCTCGGTCCGGGCGCGGGATTGTAGCTGCTTTGAGCCAGCCAGAACCATCCTGAGCTGCTACTACGCTCAGCATTCCGGCGCCGGGTACCACTCAGGTATCAGCATCGGCGGCGTCGGCGAGACTGCTTTCTGCGTCAGTTTCCGGGCTGGCGCCCACGCACAGGCTGACCCGCTGCCCGCCCAGTCCAGCCTGCTCGCCCGCGCAGTCCAGCCCGCTCGAGTTTGGCCCGCCGCGCGAGTTATGCGCGCCTTGCGGCAGTTGGCGCCCAGGACTATTCGTCATTTCTTTCTTCATTTCAGCGGCTGGCTCCGGATTTTAGCTCCAGGTATCTCGCCGGCCTGGAAAGATTGAAGACGGAGGTCGAGTGGTGGTCATCGCATGGAATGCTTCCCGTGGGGCAACGTTAGGCGTCGAATGGGAGCTTCAGCTGATCGACGCGCAGAGCAGGCTGCTGCGGCAGGACGCCGGCGAAGTGCTGGCCCTGCTGCCGGGGCTCAGCGAGGACGGGGAGCATCCCAGGATCCGGCACGAGCTCATGCTGTCGACCGTGGAGGTGGTCACCGGCATCTGCTCGACGGTGTCCGAGGCCAAGATGGATCTTGCCGCGACCATACAGGAACTCCAGCGGATCACCGATTCGCGAGGTACGATGCTGGCCTGCGCCGGGACGCATCCCGTCAGCGATTGGCGTGACGCGAGGATCGCGCCGATTCAGCGGTATGCGGAGCTCGTCGAGCAAATGCAATGGCTTGCCCGCCGGATTCAGACCTTCGGCGTGCACGTCCACGTGGGCCTGCGTGATGGGAGCAAGGCGATCCCGATCGTCAATGCCCTCGCCGCGTACCTTCCGCATTTTCTCGCGCTTACCGCCTCCAGCCCGTACTGGTGCGGGCAGGACAGCGGGCTGGCCTCCAGCCGGTCGGTGGTATTCGGCGCGCTACCCATGGCCGGGCCGCCGCACCAGCTCGCCAAATGGAGTGAGTTCGAGGACTACATGGAGACGCTGCTTCGCGCCGGGACCATCCGGAGCATCAAAGAGGTGTGGTGGGACATCCGGCCGCACCCCGATTTCGGGACGGTGGAGGTCCGCATGTTCGACGGCACACCCACCCTCCGCGAGATCGGTATGGTCGCGGCGCTCTCACAATGCCTAGTCCGCCTCTTCGACTTCCAGCTCGACCGCGGCTATACCCTGCCGATCCCCGCGGCCTGGGTGATCAGGGACAATAAGTGGAGGGCCACGAGGTACGGGCTCGATGCGACTGTGATTACCGACGATACGGGGGTGACCGCGCCGCTCAGGGACGAGCTCTATGAGCTGATCAGGGAGCTTGAGCCTGTCGCCGACAGGATGGGCTGCGCGGACGAGCTCTGCGTGGTGTCGGACGTCCTCGAACATGGAGCCTCGTACGAGCGGCAACGCGCCATCATCACCGGCGGTGGCGAGCTAACCGACGTGGTGGACGCCCTTGTCGCAGAGTTCGCGGAGGACAGGTTCGTCGCGGCCGGGGAGGTGACGTATGCCGGGACATGAGCGTCACCCCGGGCTCGACAGCTTCGTGTCCGCCCACGCTGACGAGTTCATCGCGTTCCGCAGGGATCTGCATGCCCACCCCGAGCTCGGCTACCACGAGCACCGGACGACTCGCCTCGTTGCGGCCAGGCTGGCCGCAACCGGACTTCGGCCGGCTGTCCTGCCGAAGGGCACCGGCTTGGTCGTCGACATCGGCGACGGCGCCGGACCGGTGATTGCGCTCCGTGCCGACCTCGACGCGCTCCCGATATCAGACGAGAAGAACGTGCCGTACCGCTCGACTGTACGCAACGCTTGCCACGCGTGCGGGCACGACGTGCACACGGCGATCCTGGTCGGCGCCGGGCTCTACCTTGCGCGCCTGGCCGCAGCGGGCGAGCTGCCCGGACGAGTCCGGCTGGTCTTCCAGCCGGCCGAGGAAGTCCCGGGTGGTGCGCTCGACGTGCTCGCCGCCGGCGGGATCGCGTCCGTCGACCGGATCTTCGCCCTGCACTGTGACCCGCGGCTCGATGTCGGCAAGGTCGGCCTGCGCGCTGGGCCGATTACCGCAGCCTGCGACAAGATAGTGGTTCGCGTCGCGGGGCCTGGCGGCCACACCGCGCGGCCGCATCTCACCGCCGACCTGGTATACGCGCTTGGCAAGATCGTGACCGAGCTTCCCGCTGCGCTATCCAGGCGGGTTGATCCCAGGTCCAGCCTGAGCCTCGTTTGGGGCAGGGTCAGCGCGGGAACGGCGGCCAACGCGATACCCGATGACGGGATCGCAGAGGGGACCGTTCGCTGCCTCGACGACGAAGCGTGGCATGCCGCGCCTGACCTGCTCAAGGCACTGATCGACTCGGTGGCGAGTGCCTACGGCGTACTTGCCGAGCTCAGCTACCAGCGCAACGTGCCGCCCACGGTGAACGAGTCGGTCAGCGTGCAGATGCTTACCGACGCCGTTGAGCAGGTACTGGGCGGCGACGGGGTCGTCGCGGCGCCACAGAGCCTGGGCGGCGAGGACTTCGCCTGGTACCTGGAATCGATCCCCGGCGCGTTCGCGCGGCTCGGCACCCGGGGCAGGGATGTGGCGGCCGGCATCGACATACACCAGGGCACGTTCGACATTGACGAACGGGCGATCGGACTCGGCGTGAAGGTCATGGTCGCCGCCGCGCTCCGGGCGCTCGGTGGTCGGCGGATGGCGTCCAGGCCCGCGCCAGCTGCCGCCAATAGCGCTGCGGATGGACTCGGAGGTGGGCCCGATCATCGCAGTGGGCCCGGCCCGCACGCAGGGACCGGCCACCACACCGGCGTCGACCAGTGCGGTTGGGCTGACCACGACGGCGCGGCTGACCACTGCGCTGGGCTGACCACTGCGCTGGGCTGACCACTGCGCTGGGCTGACCACTGCGCTGGGCTGACCACTGCGCTGGGCTGACCACCGGGCGGCTGACCACCGGGCGGCTCACCACCGGGCGGCTCACCACCGCTTGGTTGGCGGCTGCGCGGTAGCCTGCTTCCAAATGACGTACCAGCCGACACTCGACGAAATCACGCGTGCTCCCAAGGTCCTGCTGCACGACCACCTCGACGGCGGCTTGCGGCCGGGGACCATCACCGAACTTGCGGGCGACATCGGTTACCGTGACCTGCCCGCCGACGATGCGGGCGAGCTCGCCGAATGGTTCGCGCAGATAGCCGATTCTGGCTCGCTGGAAAGATACCTGGAATCCTTCAACCACACCGTGGCCGTGATGCAGACACCCGAAGGGCTCGCCCGGGTCGCGGCGGAGTGCGCGGAAGACCTGGCCGCGGACGGCGTCGTATACGCCGAGGTGCGCTTCGCGCCCGAGTTGCACACCGAGCAAGGCCTAAGCCTGGACCAGGTGGTCGAGGCCGTACTTGAGGGATTCGCTGCGGGCACCAAGTCGGGTGCGATCCGGATCGGCCTGTTGCTCACCGCGATCAGGCACGCCGCGCGGTCGATGGAAATCGCCGAACTCATGGTCCGGTACCGCGACGCGGGCGTCGCGGGGTTCGACATCGCCGGGCCCGAGGCGGGCTACCCGCCCACCCGCCATCTGGACGCATTCGAGTACCTGCAGCGGGAGAACGCGCATTTCACGATCCACGCGGGTGAGGGATTCGGCCTGCCGTCTATCTGGCAGGCGATCCAGTGGTGCGGCGCGGACAGGCTGGGCCACGGTGTCCGGATCATCGATGACATCGCCGGGGGCGCCAGCTCCGGGACGCCGAAGCTGGGGCGGCTGGCAGCGTACGTACGTGACAAGCGGATCCCGCTCGAAATGTGCCCGACATCCAACGTGCACACCGGGGCCGCCCGTTCGGTCGCGGAGCACCCCATCGGCCTCCTGCGGCGCCTGTATTTCCGTGTCACTGTGAACACCGACAACCGGCTGATGAGCGCGACCAGCCTGTCGGAAGAATTCGCCCGGCTGGTCGATGCGTTCGGCTACGGCTGGGACGACCTAGAGTGGTTCACTATCAATGCCATGAAATCGGCGTTCCTGCCCTTCGACGAGCGCCTGGAGCTCATCAACGGTGTCATCAAGCCAGGATTCGCACAGCTCAAGTGGCGGGGGAACAAGCCACTCGCCTGACGCGTCCGTTGCCGGCGCGGCACCCGCTGCCCGGCCCAAGGTGTTCCGCTCGCCCGGGGCGGTAGCGGTCTGGTACGTCTGGCTCGTTTTCGCGGGGCTGAACATGATCGATCTGGCCGTGCAGGGCCACGACCACACCTCGGCCGTCGTCGCGGCCACCCTGGTGCTGATCACCGGGGCGGTTTTCGTCGCTGCGCTGCGCCCACGGATCGTCGCGGACGAGGACGGAGTGACAGTGCGCAACCCGATGCGCGATATCCGGGTGCCCTGGGGAGCGGTGACGAGCATCGACCTGCAAGAGATGGTCCGCGTGCGCTGCCGCGCCGACGCAGGTGAACCCGTTGCTGGCGCGGCACCTCGGCAGCGTGTGCTGCACAGCTGGGCGCTCCAGTCGTCGCGTCGGAGCCGGATGAAAGCGCAGATGAGAGCAAGAGCCCGGACGGCGGAGATGGCCAGCGGGAGTCCAGGGTTCACCCATGCGCCGGCCGAAGTCCAGGCACTTATGGACCAGTCCACCGCAGCGTGGGCGGTCACGTCGCTGGACGAGCTGCGCGCGAGCGCCGCTCAGCGGGGCGGCCAAGGCGGGCCGCCCGAGGTCAGCTGGTCCTCGGCGTCGGCCGCCGCGCTCCTGCTCCCCGCCCTGCTGCTCGCTGTGGTCAGCCTTACTTCCTGAGCAGCGCGCAGCTGGGCATGTCTCGCAGATCTTCGGCGGCGCGAAGGTACCGCCCACGACCCCAGACGGACGACCCGGGTCGTGGACGGCGCTGGCGTCGTCGCCGATAGTTCCGCTATCGGCTCCTCGAGAACAAGCAGGCCCTTGCCGGTCGCTCGCCTCGATTACCGCCCGTACCCACCGAGATGTACGACACTCAGGCTATGTGATGCCCGGGAGCAGCCTGGCGAGCAGAGCGCCGATCCTGGCCGCTGCGGCCTGGCCGGCGGCCAGCACCTCCGCATGCTCGAGGGGCGCGCCGGACAGGCCCGCGGCCATGTTCGTGACCAGGGAGAAGGCGAGCACCTCCAGCCCTGCCTCGCGGGCCGCGATTGCCTCGAGCACGGTGGACATGCCGGCCAGGTCGGCGCCGAGCGTCCGCGCCATCCGGATCTCGGCCGGTGTCTCGTAGTGCGGGCCGGGGAAGCACGCGTAGACCCCCTCGGCCAGGGATGGGTCCTCCATATGGGCCAGCGCTCGCAGCCGCGGCGTATAAAGCTCCGTCAAGTCCACGAATCTCGGGCCAAGTAGCGGTGACCGCCCGGTGAGGTTGATGTGATCGCTGATGAGCACCGGCTGGCCGATCGAGAAATCCGGGCAGATGGCACCCGCCGCGTTGGTCAGCACGACCGTTCGGGCGCCTGCTGCGGCAGCCGTTCTGATGCTGTGTACCGCCGCGTCCGGTCCACGGCCCTCATACAGGTGGGTTCGCCCGAGGAAGATCAGCAGGCGGTGGCTGCCGACGGCCACGGAACGGATCCTGCCCGCGTGCCCGCTGGTCGAGGGTGCCGCGAAGCAGGGCAGGTCGGCGGCGGCGAACTCGTGGGCTGGCGGCCCGAAAGCGTCCGCGGCGTCGCTCCAGCCAGATCCGAGCACCACCGCCGCGGTATGTTCGTCGGCACCTGTACGCTCACGCAGGGCGACCGCGGCGGCGCGTGCAGCCTCATATGGGTCGTCGTTCACGTCAGCCGACAGTACGCTTGCCGTCGCCCCATCACCCTGCCGGGGGCTCGTCGCCCAGCAGCCAGCGCGCGCCTGGACCGTTACCAGCTGCCGCATCGCCCGGGTTGTAGCGCGCGCAGCGCCGAAGCGACAGGCGGGCAAATGGCGGCGTACACGCGATGGCCCATCAGGTGTCAGCCGCGGCCGTGGCACACAATGGCCCATCAGGTGTCAGCATTGGCACACAATGGCGCATTGTGTGCCACGGCCGCGCGGAACCGACGGCCAGCAAAGGCCTGCAAAGAGGTCATCCGGTGCTTCAAAGCGCTACGGCGACCGCGGGCGGTACCCGACCGCGGGCCCCAGATCTACGAGGCCCTCCCTAACGGCATGGACGAGCCCGCAGCGCCGCGGCAGCGCCGCTACGTAGTCCGGCGGTGCGCCCGCTTTCTCCGCGGCGTCCGCGAGGAGCCCAACATAACGAGGGGCCGGGAGGCCGCCCTCGTAGCCGTTGAGAACGTAAAGCCAGGCGAGGACGTTGCCCTCAGCTGTCCGCACCCTGACTTTGATCTTGTCGTAGTACCCCAGGGTGGCGCCGTCCCATTGGTCGAGCACCTTCTCGTCGATCTCAGGGACGTCGTAAAGCACGACGAACACCCGCGCGGTGTCGTCCTCGACCAGCGTCGCAAGCGCGCCTTCCCAGCCCAGATCCTCGCCGCTGAAGGTCAGCCTCCAGCCGTCCAGCCAGCCACCGCCCTCTTGCGGCGAGTGCGGGCAGCGCAGCGCCATCTGCATAGGGTTCATGTTGCTGCCATACGCCGCGTATAAGGTCACGGAGATCAAGCGTAAGGGCTGGCCGGGTGGCCGAGTGGCAGGTGCGCCACAATTGAAAGTTCTTGCGGCCAGCGCTGCGACAGCAGGCACGGCGAGAGCAAGCAAGGCGACAGCAGGCACGGCGACAGCAGGCACGGCGACAGCAAGCGCGGCAAACGCAGCCCGCGGCCTCCGCGGGCCGGGCGTGAGCGGAAAGGTGACATGTGGCCGCCGGACGTACCCGTATCGTGATCATCGGTGGCGGGCCTGGAGGTTATGAGGCCGCCCTCGTCGCAGCGCAACTCGGGGCGGAGGTCACGTTGGTGGAGCGTGCCGGCGCGGGCGGGGCCTGCGTGCTCACCGACTGCGTCCCATCCAAGACGCTGATCGAGACCTCAGTCACGATGGCGACCCTGGCGTCCGCAGCTGATCTCGGCGTGCGCGTCGGACTCCCCAGCGGTGCCGGTGGTGCCGGCAACCCTGGTGGTGCGGGCGCACCTGTTGGTTCGGCTGCCCCTGGTGGTGCGGGCGCACCTGGTGGTGCCGCTGCCCCTGGTGGTGCCGCTGTCTCTGGTGGTGACGGTGGATCCGGTGGTGCCGACGCCCGCGGCGGTGGCGGTGCTGTGGACGCCGCGCGCCTCTGCACGCGGGTTAAGGCCCTCGCCAGCCGCCAATCTGCGGACGTGGCTTCACGGCTGGCGGCTGAGGGCGTCCGGACGATAATAGGAAACGGCAGGCTGGTCGACGCCGGTGTCGTGGCCGTAGGTGAAACGCGGTTGACCGCGGACGTCATGCTGATCGCGACGGGCGCGCATCCAAGAGTACTGCCAGGCGCCGTGCCCGACGGTGAGCGTATCCTGGACTGGCGCCAGATCTACGACCTTAGCGAAGTTCCGCAACAATTGATCGTGGTCGGCTCGGGGGTGACAGGGGCGGAGTTCGCCAGCGCCTACCAGGCGCTCGGTTCGCAGGTCACGCTGGTCTCGTCGCGCCAACGGGTGCTGCCGCACGAGGATGAGGACGCGGCCATGGTGTTGGAGGACGTGTTCAGGCGGCGCGGTATGACCGTGCTCGGCAGATCGCGGGCGGCGGCCGTAAAACGCTCAGGGGACGGCGTGGTGGCAACCTTGGAGGACGGCAGGACCGTGGCGGGCTCGCACTGCCTGCTCACCGTGGGCATGATGCCGAATACGGTGGGCGTCGGGCTGGAGGAGGCCGGAATAGGGCTAGACGAGCGTGGCTTCGTCGAGGTGGACAGGGTGTCAAGGACCTCGGTGCGCGGCGTGTACGCGGCAGGGGACTGCACGGGGCTGCTGATGCTCGCGTCGGTGGCGGCGATGCAGGGCAGGATCGCCATGTGGCATGCGCTCGGTGAGGCGGTGACGCCGCTGCGGCTCAGCCACGTCGCCGCCACCATCTTCACGGATCCGGAGATCGCCACGGTCGGCGTGACGCACGCCGCGGTGGCGGCGGGGGAGGTGGACGCGCGGGTAGTCAAGCTGCCGCTCGCGACCAACCCGCGTGCCAAGATGCAGGGTTCGCGCGACGGGTTCGTGAAGCTCTTCGCCCGCAGGGGCACCGGCATGGTGCTGGGCGGCGTGGTTGTCGGGCCGCGCGCGAGCGAGCTCATCCTGGCCGTCTCGCTGGCGGTCGAACAGCAACTGACGGTCGACCAGATGGCCCATACATTCGCGGTGTACCCGTCGATGTCGGGCAGCATTACCGAGGCCGCGCGCAGGCTCATGCAGTCGTCGGCGAGCATCGATTGATACTTAACGGCTGCCGCGGATGCGCCGCCGCACGCCCGGCGCGCCTCGCGGGAGCGACGCGCCGCGACGAGAGTCGCCCGGCGGTTTTTCACAAGGAGAGTGACAGGTCGTCGACAGATCATCCACGCGGCTGACGAGGAGGTACCCGTGCCGCCACTTGACCGCGATACCGCCCGTGCCTGGATCACCCGCTGGGACCGTCAGCAAGAGGTCTACCTGCCGGACAGGGAAGATCGTTTCACCGTACTGATCGACGCGGTCGAGGCAGGCACGGGCCGCCCGGACCCGGTGGTGCTCGATCTCGGGTGCGGTCCTGGTTCGCTGGCCGGACGCCTGCTTGACCGGCTTCCCGCCGCGACGGTCATCGCGGTCGACGCAGATCCGCTGCTGCTCGCCCTCGGCCGGGCAGCCGAACACGGCCGCTGCGGGCTGCGCTTCGTCGATTGTGATCTGCGTGTGGCCGGCTGGAGCGCGGCCCTCGGCCTGGACGGGCCCGCGGACGCAGCGGTCAGCACTACCGCGCTGCACTGGCTCACCGAGGCGGAGCTACGGGTGATGTACACCGAGGTCGCGGGGGCCCTGCGGCGGGGTGGCCTGCTACTCAACGGCGATCATTTCGTCGCCGACGAGCCGTCGCTCGCCCGTCTCGAGCGTGGTCTCATGGAGGCGCAGAAGCGCCGCTCCATGGCCGGTCACGCGGGCGGCCGCGGGCAGCCGTGCGGCCATTCGGTCGACGGCCGAGCGGCCACTGCCGGTAAGCCGGGCGGCGCGCATGAGAACTGGTCGCAGTGGTGGGCGGCGGTGGCGGCCGATCCACGGCTCGCGGAGTTCAACGCGGAGCGCGAGAACCGCTGGGCGGCGGCCGCCCATCATGGCACGGAAAGCGGCCGGCTTGCGGCCCACGTCGGCGCGCTCGAGGCGGCAGGATTCGGCCAGATAGGCACGCTGTGGCAGCGGGCAGAGAACCGGCTCCTCTGCGGGTTCCGCAGCTGAGCGACAGCCGCGTTCGTGCTGGCGCGGCGCCGCGGCACCCTCATGACCGTGCCGCCCAGGGGGACGACCCCCGGGATACGCCGCGGCCCAATGGTGGTGCGCGCCGCGGCAGCCGTTATGCATGTTAGTGGGTCGGGTGCCCAAGATCCGGATCATCTGGGACCGTCAGGCCGTGCTGACGCAGCCGCGCCGCGCGGATGTCGTCCGCGTACACCGCCACCGTGAACACGCTCCCCGCGAGGGCGAGCGCGGGCACCATCAGCCGCAGCCAGATGGGTCCTGGCAGCAACGCGAGGAGCAGGCAGGCCGGGATCATGACGGCGAGGTGCCGCGCCACCACGCGGCCGCGCCAGCCTGCGTCGGTAAGTTCGTGGCGGACCCATTCTGAGTTCTCGGTACGCAGCCGCATCCCTACCGCGAACCGCAACCGGCCTGCCAGGCTCGGATCGCCGGGTAGCCGTGTCAGTTCGCACCGCCCCGAGCGTTCATAATTGCTTAAGGTCCTTGCTCCGGTGGTAAATCGCAAATCTTGCAGATGGCTTCGCCACTTGAGACTGTCTGCCCGACGGCTACGGCGAGCCCTGTCACGGTGCCGCCCTTATGCGCGGCGAGCGGCTGTTCCATCTTCATCGCCTCGAGCACGACGATCGTGTCACCTGCTGATACCTGCTGGCCCTCAGCCGCGACGAGCTTGACGATGGTGCCCTGCATGGGACTGACGAGCGTGTCGCCGCCTGCGGCCGCGGCCTTGCGCTTACCCCGCGGCGACGAGCGCTGCTGGCCGCGCGCGGCCGGGCCGGCGGCGATGTTACCCGCCGCGCCCGAAGGGTCGCCCACGACGAGGAACCCCGGGGGCAGCACGACCTCGAGCCGTTTGCCGCCGACTTCGACGGTGATCCGCTCGCGAGCGCCGGGGTCCGCGCCGTCCGTGGCGGCCTCGCCGCCGAACGGCTCGATGCCGCCTTCGAACTCGGTCTCGATCCACCTCGTGTGGACGCTGAACGGCTCCGCGGTGAAGGCCGGGTCTGCCACGACGGCGCGGTGGAACGGGAGCACGGTCGGCATCCCGCCGATCTCGAACTCGGCCAGCGCCCGCCGGGCACGTTCGAGCGCCTGGCGCCGGTCGGCGCCGGTCACGATGAGCTTGCCGATCAGTGAGTCGAATGCCTGCGGCACGGTCATTCCCTCGCGGTACCCGGCGTCGAGGCGGACGCCAGGACCGGACGCGGCCTGCCAGTGCGTGATCTTCCCAGGTGCCGGCAAGAAGTTGCGTCCCGGATCCTCGGCGTTGATCCTGAACTCAATTGAGTGAGCCCGCGGCGCGGGATCGTCGTAGCCGATCCGCTCACCGCCGGAGAGCCTGAACATCTCCCGCACCAAGTCGACCCCGGTTACCTCCTCGGTAACCGGATGCTCGACTTGCAGCCGGGTGTTCACTTCGAGGAAGGAAACGAGGCCGTCCATGCCGACGAGGAATTCGCACGTACCTGCGCCCACGTCGCCGGCCGCGCGCAGGATCGCCTTGGACGACTCGTAGAGCACCCGTGTCTGCTCGGGAGTGAGGAAGGGTGCCGGCGCCTCCTCGACCAGCTTCTGGTGGCGGCGCTGCAGTGAGCAGTCGCGTGTCGAGATTACGGCGACACCGCCGTGGGCGTCGGCCAGGCACTGGGTCTCGACGTGCCGCGGCCGGTCCAGGTACCGTTCGGCGAAGCACTCGCCGCGACCGAACGCCGCGACCGCCTCGCGGACCGCTGATTCGTACTGATGGTCGATCTCGTCGAGCGTGTGCGCCACCTTGAGGCCGCGGCCGCCGCCGCCGAAGGCGGCCTTGATGGCGACGGGCAGGCCGTGCTCGCGGGCGAATTCGATCACTTCCGCGGCACCGCCGACCGGGTCGGCCGTACCTGGGGCAAGTGGTGCGCCGGCGGCCATGGCGATGTGCCGCGCACTGACCTTGTCGCCAAGCGCGCGGATGGCTGCGGGCGGCGGGCCAATCCAGGTCAGGCCGGCGTCGATTACGGCCTGCGCGAAAGCCGCGTTCTCTGCGAGGAAGCCGTAGCCAGGGTGGATCGCATCCGCGCCGGCCAGCACCGCCACCTTGATGATCTTCTCTGTGTCCAGATAGGAATCGGCCGCGGTCTGCCCGCCGAGGGCGTATGCCTCGTCTGCCATCGTGACGTGCAGTCCGTCAACGTCGGGCTCCGCATAGACGGCAACGCTGGCCAGGCCCGCATCGCGGCAGGCACGGACGATGCGGATCGCGATCTCGCCGCGGTTAGCGATGAGGACCTTGCGCACGGTATGCCTCCTCTCGGCGCAAAGGAGTCTAAACGGTGCAGCCTGTCCTGCCGCCGCAGGGCCGGCCGCCCAGATCAGCCCATCAGCGGGGCAGCGCGCTCGCGCACCACCCGCCTGGCCCGTGCGGCAGGGGCGCGCGCAACAGCCGTGACCGGTCACACCAGCCGGACCTGCCGCCGGCGCGTGCCGAGCCCCGGCCGGCCCGGACGGCGGCTTGGGTGGCTGCCGCGCGAGTGATCGCGAAGGCTGTCACGAGGGCTGCGGTCTCCTCGGCGGTCGCGTCGCCTCGCACCACCCGCAGCAATGGCCGCATGGCCGGCTCACTCACGTGCAATCCTCCAAGAACTCCAGGCGCCGGTGTGCCAGGTGCACGCCGTTCCCTACCTGAGAGTCTTCCCAGTACCGATACCGAATTCACGGTGGACGCGCTCCCAGAACGCGTCCCTGAGCCACTCCCTGGCCTCTTGGTAGGGACGCAGCGAGAGGCCGAGTTCCTTCTCCGCCTCGACGAGTAGTTCCTTGTCGATAACCGGCGGCAGGATCGGACCGGGGAGCAGGTCGCGGATGTTGTCCCTGCCGCGGGTGAGGATCCACTTCTGGGCAACGTGCTCGCCTGCCTCTTCGACCCGGTCGCGATCCGGGCCGAGACGTGTGGCCTGCGCTGTCATCACCCCGTGCCCGAAAACCCGGGCGCGCGGCGGCGGCCTGTCGCCGAAGAGTTGCGCGGGTGAGGGTGCGACGTGCGTGACCGCAACCTCCTGCCGGACCGGTCCCGCCACCGCGATCTGGTGCTTGGTGAAATACGCCTTGAGGAAGCCGGCGTCAAGCACGTCGACGGTGTCGGACTCCCAGACAAGCCGTTCTGCCTGGTTGGTGCCGTACGGTGGCTCGACCCCCCAGAGGTGGACGCGGACGCCGTACGCCTGGGCGGCTTCCACCGCCGGGACCATGTCTTCGTCGCCGGCTACAAGCACGGCATCCGTGATCGCCCGGTGCCTGGCCAGCGCCTCCATGTCGGCGCGGATCTGCGCGTCCACGCCCTTTTGCTGGCCCCGCGCGTTGAGATTGCCGAGGCGCAGCTTGACCCATGACATCTGGGCGATGACGCGCTGGTCGATCGTCGGCACCCGGTCCTTGGCTGCGTCGTACCAGTACACCCGCAGCAGCTCGCCGCGCAGCTGGCTCGCGGCGAGCTGCGTGAGTGACTTGATCAGCTTGTCCGCGTCGACGCGGTACTCACGCCTCGACTTCGCGTCGAAGAGGAGTTCACCGGCCGCGGCGTAGATGTAACCTACATCCACCATGATCGCATAGCGCGCAACGATGGGAAGCGGGCTCGCGAACTCTGTCATGGTGCCTTCGACTCTATGGCAGCACTTCCTGTCCGTGTGCCGTCACAACGGGATGTTGCCGTGTTTCTTAGGTGGCAGCGTTTGCCGTTTGGTTCGCAGCGTGCGCAGCGCGCGAACCACATGACCGCGGGTTTCTGCCGGGCTTATCACGGCGTCGACATAGCCGCGTTCCGCGGCGCTGAAAGGATTGGCCAGTGCGTCCTCATATTCGGTGATTCGCTGCGCGCGCAGGCTGTCCGGGTCGTCCGCCGCCGCGAGCTCGCGCCGGTGCAGGATGTTGACCGCGCCCTGCGCTCCCATCACGGCGATTTGTGCGGTGGGCCAGGCCAGGTTGATGTCGCCACCGAGGTGCTTGGACCCCATGACGACGTAAGCGCCGCCGTACCCCTTGCGGGTGATGACGGTGATCTTGGGCACGGTTGCTTCGGCGTAAGCGTAGATGAGCTTGGCGCCGCGCCTGATGATGCCGCCCCATTCCTGGCCCGTGCCTGGCAGGAACCCGGGCACATCCACGAAGGTAATTACGGGGATGTTGAACGCGTCGCAGGTCCGCACGAATCTGGCGGCTTTCTCGGAGGCGTCGATGTCGAGGCAGCCCGCGAAGTGCATCGGCTGGTTGGCGACGACGCCGACGCTGCTGCCCTGCACCCGTCCGAACCCGACGATCAGGTTGGCCGCGAATGCCGCGTGCACCTCCAGGAACTCGCCGTCGTCGAGTACGTGCTCGATCACCTTGTGCATGTCGTATGGCTGGTTCGCGGAATCGGGTATGAGAACGTCGAGCTCGGCGTCGACGTCAATGATCTCGGTGGCCGCCTCGGTGGTCTCGGTGTCCGGCGGCAGGGTGGGTGGATCCTCCAGGTTGTTGGACGGAAGGTAGGAGAGCAGGGCGCGGGCGTAGTCAAGGCAGTCGGCCTCGTCCGCGGCCTGGTAGTGCGCCACGCCTGACTTGGTGTTGTGCGCGTGCGCGCCGCCGAGCTCCTCGAAGCTGACTTCCTCGCCGGTCACGGTCTTGATGACGTCGGGTCCGGTGATGAACATATGCGAGGTTTGATCCACCATCAGCGTGAAGTCGGTGATGGCGGGCGAGTAGACCGCGCCGCCGGCGCACGGTCCCATGATCAGGGAGATCTGCGGGATCACGCCGGATGCGATCACGTTGCGGTAGAAGATCTCGCCGAACAGGCCGAGCGCGACCACTCCCTCCTGGATGCGCGCCCCGCCGCCGTCGTTGATCCCGACAATCGGGCAGCCTGTCTTGAGCGCGTGGTCCATTACCTTCACGATCTTGTCGCCGTAGACCTCGCCGAGTGAGCCGCCGAACACGGTGAAGTCCTCGCTGAATACGCAGACGGGACGCCCGTCGACGGTGCCGAAACCGGTGACCACGCCGTCGCCGTAGGGCCGGTTGTCCTCGACGCCGAACCCGGTGGCGCGATGCCTGGCGTGCTCATCCAGCTCGGTGAACGAGCCCGGGTCGAGAAACTGGTCGATCCGCTCGCGTGCCGTCAGCTTGCCCCTGTCGTGCTGTTTGGCGACGGCCCGCTGTGATCCGGCGTGGATGGCTTCGTTCCTGCGCCGCTCAAGGTCGGCGATCTTCCCCGCGGTGGTGTGCGGTGCGGGTTCCGTGGTTGCGCTGGGGCTGGGCGTGTCGCTAGGGGCGGGTTCCTGGCCGGCGGCAGGCGTCCGGTCCGGACTGGGCCGGGGACCGCTTGTACCGCTTCGCATGGGTGCTTCGCTGGGCATGGGCTCAGGGTAACCACGTCGTGCACCGGCGCCGCCGATCGCCGTCCCCATATCACACCTGACATCTCAAATTAGAGATACCATGGAACGTATGGACGGCACGACGCCCGAGTCGCAGCAGGCACAGATTCAGCAAGCACAGGCCCAGCAAGCACAGGCACAAGCACAGCAAGCACAGGCACAAGCACAGCAAGCACAAGGGACGCCGGAGCCTGGGCAGTTGCCGCTGTTGCCCGGTTTCCGCGAGATCGTGATGCGGCGCATGTCGGAAGAGCGGCGCAAGCTGATCATCGACCTTGCCGCCCAGCGTCAGGCGGCCCGGCTCTCGCAGACTGAGGTCGCCGCGCGGATGGGAACGTCGCAGTCGGCGGTGGCCCGGCTGGAGGCCGGTGCGGCCGACGTGCGCGCCTCCACCCTGGAACGCTACGCAGCGGCGATCGGCTGTCAGATCACCTGGCGGCTGCGGGATTGAATGGCAGCGGGCCCCTTAGAGCGCGTCCCGTAGATCTTGGTGGATGCGGGCGGTGCTCCAGGCGGCGATCCGGCAAGGCCGAGGAGGAGCCGATAGTGGAACGATCGGCGACGACGACAGTGCCGTCCACGACCCCGGCCGTCCGTCTGGGGTCGTGGACGCCACCGTCGCGCCGCCAAAGATCTACGGGACACGCCCTAGGAGGCACGGCGACTGTGCGCGAGGGAGTGCGCCAATGCGCGAGGAGCAGCGATGATGAAGCAGGTGCCGCGATGACGAACACAGCGGCGGGGTATCCGTTCCCGCCAGAGGTGCCCGGAGTGCCAGGCACACCGGGTGAGCCAGGATGGCCTGGCCGCCCGCCCCCGGCTCCTGGGACACCGTTCCCTCCGCGCTACCCGCCGCACCCACGGCCGCCAGGCACGCGGCCAGGTCAGGAGCCGTCACCGCTGGTCACGCCCGGACGCGCGTGGATCGGCTCAGGCGACTGGCCGAGCCGGCTGAACGAGCGGCTGCTCGAACAGCGTGTCGTGCTGGCACACGGCCATCTCGACGGCGGCGCGGCGACAATGCTCTGCGCGCAGTTGCTCACTCTGGACGCGGAGAGTACCGACCGGACCGCGCCAATCCTGATGCATCTGCAGAGCCTGAGCGCCGACCTGGCGGCTGCGCTGACCGTGATGGATGCGCTCGACGCGGTCGGAGTCCCCATCCACGCCGTCGCGCGCGGCCATCTCAGCGGCCCCGCGCTCGGCGTACTCGCGGCGGCCGGCCGCCGCGTAGCCTACCCAAATTCGGGTTTCCTGCTCGCCGAGCCTGAGGCTGCCTTCGAGGGCACTTCCTCCGGTCTGGCCAGCCGGCAGCGGCAGCTCGAAAAGATGCTTGACGCGCTGTACTTCCGGCTCGCCGATGTCACCGGCCGGGAGGTCGACGAAATCAGGGACGATGCACGTGGCGGCCGGTTCCTTACTGCCGATGAGGCGGTTGCCTATGGCCTGGTCCAGGAGGTGACGCAGGCACCGCGCGGGTCCTGACAGGTGTCACCGGTACCAGCGGCAAACCGGCACGGTCTCTCAGTGCGGCCCCCGCGATCCGCGGCACTGAGAGCAACAGGATCACGAGTCCGGCTGGCGGACTACGTGGTGGGCGGCTGGGGCAACGGCGCTGGTGAGCGAGCCCGATAATGGGACAGTGATCAGTGCTCGGGCGGCGGAACGCGACGCGGCGCGCATGGAAATGCCCGCCCGGATGCGCCGCGACGTACGTCTGCTGGGCGATCTGCTTGGCGAGGTGCTGACCGAAACCAATGGCCAGGATCTGCTTGACGACGTCGAGCAGCTGCGCAGGCTCGCGATCGCGGCGCGGGAGGGCAGCGCCGAGGATGCTGGTCACGAGGGTGCTGGTCACGAGGGTGCTGGCCGCGAGGGTGCTGGCCGCGAGGGTGCTGGTCACGACCGGATTGCCGCGCTCGTCGCGAGTTGGCCGTTGGAGCGCGCCGAACTGGTCGCGCGTGCTTTCACCGTCTATTTTCATCTCGTCAACCTGGCGGAAGAGCTTCAGCGGATCCGCACGCTGCGCGAGCGTGACGCCGATGGCACGCCGGTTCGCGAGTCGCTCGCCGCGGCCGTGGCCGAGATCAGCCGTGATCACGGTCCGGGCCGGCTGCATGAGCTGTTCCAGGCCCTCCAGATCCACCCGGTATTCACCGCGCATCCCACCGAGGCCCGCCGCCGCGCCGTGGTCACCGCGCTGCAGCGGATCACCGGCCTGTTGTGGGATCTCGATGACGAAAGGCGCGGTGCGCACGAACGAGCCGAGACGCGGCGGCGGCTGCGCGAGGAAGTCGACCTGCTCTGGCGCACCTCACCGCTGCGGGTGAAGGCGATGGGCCCGCTCGACGAGGTGCGCACAGTGATGGCGGTCTTCGACGAGACGATCTTCCGTGTCGTGCCCGCCTTCTACCGCGCTGTCGACCAGGTGCTGGCCGGCCCGCAGGCCGGCGCCGTCGTGCCCTCGGCGCCGGCGTTCCTGAGGTTCGGCAGCTGGGTGGGTGGTGACAGGGACGGCAACCCTTTCGTGACCGCGCAGGTTACCAGGCAGACCGCGCTCATCCAGGCCGAGCATGTGCTGCGCGCGCTTGAGAACGCCACTACCAGGATCGGCCGTGCGCTGACCGCCTGCTCCTCGACCACCCCGCCGTCGGAGGTTCTGCGCCGCGGCCTCGCGGCCGCCGAAGCCGCGCACCCAGGAGTGCTCGGGGAAGTCGTCGCAAGGTCGCCGCAGGAGCCGCATCGCCAGTACCTCCTTTATGCCGCGCAACGGCTGCGTGCGACCCGCCTCAGGCATGCCGACCTCGCCTATCCAGGTGCGGTAGAGTTCCTGGCCGATCTCCGCCTGGTGCAGGAATCGCTCGCCAAGGCGGGTGCGCACCGCCAGGCGTTCGGGGAACTGCAGCATTTGATCTGGCAGGCGGAGACGTTCGGGTTCCATCTGGCCGAACTCGAGATCCGCCAGCACAGCGCCGTGCACGCGCGGGCGCTCGCCGAACTGCGCGCGGGCGGCCCGCGGTCGGCGGAGACCGAGGAGGTACTTGCCACCCTCCGGGTGGCTGGCTGGATTCAGGATCGGTTCGGGACCGGCGCCTGCCGCAGGTACGTGGTGAGCTTCACCCGTTCGGCGGCCGACATTGCCGCGGTCTACGAGCTTGCCGCGCTCGCGATGCCGGACGGCCGGACGCTCACGCTCGACGTGGTCCCACTGCTTGAGAGCGGCGAAGATCTGCGCGGCGGCACCGGCGTGCTTGACGAAATGCTCACGCTGTCCCCCGTGCGGAGCCGCCTGGCCGCCAATGGCCGGCGGATGGAGGTGATGCTGGGCTACTCGGACTCGGCCAAGGAACTCGGGCCCGTTACGGCCACGCTGCTGCTCTACGACACGCAGGAAGCGCTGACCCGCTGGGCGGCCGCGAACGACGTGCGGCTGACGCTCTTCCACGGTAGGGGCGGTGCGCTCGGCCGTGGCGGCGGGCCCGCTGGGCGGGCCGTGCTCGCCCAGGCTCCCGGATCGGTCGCCGGCCGGTTCAAGGTGACCGAGCAGGGCGAGGTGGTGCTGGCCAGGTACGGCCACCTGGCCATCGCCCAGCGGCACCTCGAGCAGGTGACGTCGGCAGTGTTGCTGGCGGAGACGCCGGCCGCGGCGGGCCGCATCGCCGCGGCCGCGGAACGATTCCGTGGCGTTGCCGACCAGATCGGCGCGGCGGCGCTGCGCACCTACCAGGATCTGGTCGGGGCCGACGGCTTCGCGCCCTGGTTCGCCAGGATCAGCCCGTTGCATGAGATCGGGGGCCTGCGCATCGGCTCGCGACCGGCGAGGCGGGGTGCCGCGACCGGGCTTGAAGATCTGCGCGCCATCCCGTGGGTGTTCGCGTGGACGCAGACCAGGGTGAACATGCCTGGCTGGTTCGGGCTGGGCAGCGGGATCGCAGCGGTAGCAGCGGAGCCGGGGGGAACGGACGTGCTGCGTGCGGCCTACCGCGAGTGGCCATTGCTTCGGGTGCTGCTCGACAACGCGGAGATGAGCCTCGCCAAAACCGACCGCCACATCGCCGCAAGGTATCTCGCCCTCGGCGGCAGGGACGACCTGACGGCGCTTATTCTCGCCGAGTACGACACCACGATGGCGATGACGGCCGAGGTCACCGGGCATGAGCGCCTCCTGGCCGGGCGCCCGGTCCTTTCGCGAGCTGTGGCGCTCCGCAATCCGTACGTGGATGCGCTGTCCCACCTGCAGTTGCGGGCACTGGCAGCGCTGCGCGGCCCCGGTGGCGGCATAACCGAAGGCGGCCGGGTCGATGGCGGCCCAGTCGATGCCGGCCCGCTCAGCCGCGGCCCGCTCAGCCGCGGCCCGCTCAGCCGCGGCCTACTAGAGCGGCTGTTGCTGCTTACCGTGAGCGGTGTCGCGGCCGGGCTGCAGAACACCGGCTGAGCCTGCCACGCCGGGGACGACCCAGTCGCCGGGCTTGGTTACGGCTGCGGCTGCGGCTGCGTCGCGGTCTCCTGGCCCGCTTCACGTGGGCTCCGAGGCGCGCCGTCCTTGCCCGGGGCGCCGGGGCGAACGAACGCGAGCGCGGCGGCGATGCAGGCGACGGGCATGGCTGGGACCGTGTACCGCAGGTCGAAGTCGGCCGTCGCCGCTGGTACGAGGAGCAGGCCGACTGCGGTGAGCCAGGGCAGCAGCGCGGGCCCGCCCCAGCCGCGCAGCCGCCGGATGCCGCCGCCGGGCCAGGACCTCACGATGGCGGCGAAGCCGATGAGCAGGATGACCCCGAGGACCGTGCCGCGCAGGTAGACGAAGCGCTGATATCCGCGCATGAAACCGGCGTAGGGCTCAGCCGCCTTGGTCGCTGAGGACGCCGATCCTGAGTAGGCGCGCTGGTCAGCGCCCAGGGTGCCGCCACCGGGGGTGCGCAAGCCTGGCGATGCCCAGAGCCGCTCAGCCGCCGCGAACTGGTACTTGTCCGCGGTGTAGGCGCTCGGATGCTGCGGGCGGTTCCAGTAGAAGCTCAGGGTGAAGTCATGCAGCACAGCCGTGGCGTAGCCGGCCGGCTGCGCGGTGATCGCGCGCAGCGCGAAATTCTGGGCGAGGCTGTTCTTCCTGATGGAGAACCGCCCACCGGGCATCTCGTTCAGCGGGGATTGCGGCAACCAGATGTAGCTCGACGCCCCCAGCCGGTGCGTGGTGGCCGGGCAGAGCGCAGCCTCGGCCGCGGGTGGCTTGATCACCGAGCAGTTGGCGAAGCTCATGGTCCTCGCCCACAGGAAGATCCCGCTGCTCCGGGTGAAGTTCACCAAGTGGTAGTTGGAATCGAACCAGGCAAGGTACATCACGAGCGGGATCGCCGCGGCGAGCAAGGTGGCGCCAAAGATCCGCCAGCGGGCCCGGCGCAGCAGCAGATAGCAGAGGTATAGCGCGAGGAGCGGTAGCCCGATGGGCCGGACAGTCGCGGAGACCGCGAGCAGCAGGCCGGCGCTGACGTCGGCCCAGGCGCGCCGGTCTCCGCGCCACCACGACGCGACGACGACGGCCGCCACGACCAGAGCCTCGAATACGACATCGGACAGGATCTCGTGTTCCAGCTGGATCTGGTAGGCATCGAAGAGCACAGGTAGCGCAGCGAGCGTCGCCCCCCACGCGGGCAGCAGGAAGCGCCGGCGCAGCAGCAGGTAGACGGCGAGTCCCATGAGCAGGCCGAGCACGTGCTGAACCGCCACGACCAGCATGAAGCTGTGGAACGGGGACAGGAGCCACAAGAACAGCCCATAGCCTGATTCCCGGCTGCGGTCGGGCTTGTGCTGTAGCGCGACGGCCAGGTAGCTCGCCGAGTCCCCGCCGAACCAGATCGCGGGCCTGAATGCGATCATGGTCACTACCCGAACGGCTGCCGCGAGCAAGAACGCGACCGTGAAGGTGCGGTTGTGACCGGGGAATGCCCGGATCGCCTGCAGGCCCTTCATGATCTCCCATTGCGTCAGGTCCGCTCATCACCGCTGGCCGGCGTCGCGCTGGGCGCCATAGGTGGTCAACAGGATGACGACCGCGGGTGCCCAGGCTAGCATCGCAGCTTCCCAGGTCGGAGCGTTGCGGCAGAACATTTGGCCGATCGTTGAGGGTGGGAGATTTCGCGGGCCGGGGCACCGCCGCGGCGGATAGCGGTTGTCAGTTCGGCCTGGCGTCGTAGGGTTCTGGCGGAGCCACGGGGCATCGTGACGCCTTTCTGCTGATCGCCGTGGGCCGCGTCACCGGCTATGGCGCCGTGGGCCGCGTCACCGGCTATGGCGCCGTGGGCCGCGTCACCGGCTATGGCGCCGTGGGCCGCGTCACTGGCTATAGCGGAGCCCTCCGGCCGTGCCCCTCCGGCTGTGCCCTTCCGGCTGCGGAGCCCTCGGCGCTCGCCGCTTCGGCGCCTTCCGGCTGGTCGCTGCCGACGGCGACCAGCTGGACCTGCTGAGGTGAACCCTGGCGGATGTGTGCCGATATGCCCGCGAGGCCCGCCGCGATACACGCGCATGGAATGGCCGCGAGCACGTATCGGTAGCTGAAGCCCGCCGTGGCGGGCGGCACGATGATGAGCGCGACCGCGGCGCACCACGGCAGCAGACCTGGCGCCCCGCGCCGCCGGCCTGTGACCACCCCGGCCGCGCCGATCAGCAGGGTAAGCAGCAGCAGTGGCCCGCGGAAGTAGACGTAACGCTGGTAACTGACAAGCAGCGAAGAGAACGGCCGGTAGACGCGGGTGGTCAGGTTGCCCGGCTGATAGCTGCGCAGCTTGGCGATGGGCGCCCACCCAGGCAGCGGCGTGTCGCTGGTGCCGAACTGATATTGGAGGGCCGTCGCCGGATCAGGGAACTGCGGGGAACGGGTCCAGGCGAATGTGCGCCCCAGGTCCTTCGCCGTCGCCCACAGGTAGTCCGCCGGTTGCCTGCGGACAGCGAGCCACGCGAAGTCGCCGCCGAGCTTGCTTGCGACCGGGCTCCATGGATTTCCCGCGTAAGTCCGCAGCGGGTTCGCTTCCCAGATGTAGTCGGCCGACGGCGGCCGTCTGGCCGGCGGCCGGTTGTCGCACAGCGGCCGTAGCCGCGCGGGCGGGTTCATCTTCGCGCAATCCGCGAAGGCCATCGCCCGGCTGTAAAGGAAGGCTCCGTCACCCTGAGTAATCGCGTATTCCCCGCGGGAGGCGTGGAACCAGCCAATGTAGGCGGCAACCGGCAGCATCCCGGCCACGACCAGGGCGGTGACCGGGCGCCAGCCGCCCCGCCGGACGATCAGGCATAGTGCGGCTACTACGAGCAGTGGCCGTCCATCCGTGCGGACGATCGCCGATCCCCCCAGCAGCAGGCCTGCAGCCGCGGCGGCGATCCATCCGGGCTGGTCACGCAAGCACAGCAGGACGATCGCGGCCGTGATCAGGAACATGAACAAGGTGTCGGCCATCACCAGGTGCTCAAGCTGAATCTCGTAGGCATCGAACAGCACGGGCACGGCGGCGAGCGCCGCCACCCACGCCCGTGCCCCGCGCACCCGGAGCACCGCGTATACGGCAAGGCCGGTGGCAAGCCCAAGCACATGCTGTGCGAGCGTCACCAGCGCGAAACTGTGCAGCGGCTCAAGCGCGGCAAGGAACAGCGCGTAACCGCTCGGCCGGATCGTCTCAGGGACAAGTGCTACAGCGGCGCTGACATAGCTGTAGGAGTCGTTGAACCACTCCACTGGCCGGTAGGCGAGGACGGCAAACGCACGCGGTACCGCGGCCAGTGCGAGC
Organism: uncultured Actinomycetota bacterium; assembly: GCA_963826515.1. Classification (GTDB taxonomy): domain Bacteria; phylum Actinomycetota; class Actinomycetes; order Streptosporangiales; family Streptosporangiaceae; genus DATFVJ01. The sequence goes on along the minus strand of CAWGXI010000010.1, from coordinate 463,936 downwards.
ACCGCGGCGATCATCCAGTGGCGCGCCGCGAACGCGCGGACGCGGTACCGCGCATGCACCTGCGCAACCGCCGGTGCATGCGCAACCACGGCCTTCTCCGCGGCATCCTCGGGCACAGGCCTCCTCCGCAGCGAGCTTCCCCGTAAAGCAGTTCGATCCCGACCACGCTACTAGAGCGTGTCCCGCAGATCTTTGGCGGCGCGCAGTGCCGCCCACGACCCCAGACGAACGACCGGGGTCGTGGAAGCAGCTGTCGTCGTCGCCGATAGTTCGACTCGGCTCCTCGTGAACAAGCAGGGCCTTGCCGGATCGCCGCCTGGAGCACCGCCGGATCCACCGAGTTCTACGGGACGCCCTGGAGCCGCAGCCGAACGATCTGAGCCTAAGGGTCACAATGGCTGGGAGCCGGAAGGGGGAGCGATGGACAGTGGCCCAGCAGGCGGCGGCCCGGCAGGCGGCGGCCCGGCAGGCGGCGGCCCGGCAGGCGGCGGCCCGGCAGGCGGCGGCCCAGCAGGCGGCGGCCCAGTGGAACTGGCGCCGCCACCCCTCAGAGCCGCAGATCTGGCGCAGGCGCTGATCCGGCCCGGTGGGTTGTGGCGTGAGATCCGGGTGGTGGACGCGACGGGTTCTACCAATACGGATCTGCTCAAGGCCGCCGAGGCCGGTACGCCCGAGGGCGTGGTTCTCGCGGCCGAGACGCAGACCGCCGGTCGCGGGCGGATGGGCCGTAGCTGGGTGAGCCCCCCGCGGACAGCGGTGATCTGCTCGGTGCTGCTGCGCCCTGCGGACGTGCCGGCGAGCCGCCGCGGGTGGGTGCCGCTGCTCACCGGTGTGGCGGCGGCGTCGGCCCTGCGCCGCGTGGCCCAGATCGACGCCGCCCTGAAATGGCCCAACGACGTGCTCGTGCGGCACAAGAAGCTGGCCGGGATCCTCGCGGAGCAAAAAGGCGGCGCTATCGTCGCGGGCATCGGCATCAATGTCTCCGCGGCGCCGCCAGGTCCGGCCGGGACCTCCGCTACCTCGCTCGAGGCGGAGGGAGCGCTAGTGCCCAGGGACCGGTTGCTGGTGGCCGTGCTTGGCGAACTCGAGCACCTTTACCTGCGCTGGGCCCGCGATCCGGACGGCTGCGGGCTGCGGCAGCAGTACGAGAGCCTGTGCGACACGATCGGCCGCGCGGTACGGGTGGAACTGCCCGGTGGCCAGGTACTCGCGGGCATGGCGGCCGATATCGACGCGCACGGGCGGCTCGTGGTCAGGACCGGCGACGCGCTCACCGCTGTCAGCGCCGGGGATGTCGTACACGTCCGCTGATGGCGTTACGTTTCGCGGCGCGTCATGTCAGCATGAGCGCATGCGTCACGACAGCTCGCTCATCGAGGGCGAACGGCCCGTGCTCATCATGCACCCGCACTGGAAGACGGTCATTGGCCCGGTCGTGATCCTGGCGGTGGTAGTCGTCGCCGCGGCGGCAGCGCTCGTGCTGATCCCGTTCGGCTCCGCCGCCACAATTGGCCGGGGCGTGGTGGCAGGAGCTGCCTTCATCGTGGCCGCCATCTTCGCCGGAATCCCCGTGCTCCGCTGGCGGACAACGACCTATGAGCTCACCACGAGGAGATTCCGGATGCGGTCGGGGATCCTGTCCAGGTTCGGCCGGGACATCCCGCTGAACCGGGTCAACGACGTGTCGTTCTCGCACGGCATCATTGACCGGATGCTCGGCTGTGGCAGGCTCGTAGTTGAGTCCGCTGGTGAGCACGGCCAGCTCGTGCTTACCGAGATCCCGCAGGTGGAAAAGGTACAGAGCACCTTGTATCAGCTGGTCGAGGAGGAGCAGCAGCGCACGACGGCGGTACAGGAGGAACGCTGACCGCCGGTCAGCCCGGGCCGGTGCCTGAACAGGCCCGGGTCGCGTGGGTGCCGCCGAGGAGGTGACCGCTACGGATCCGGAGGAGCTGCCGCAACCGGCGCAGATCGAGGAGCTGCTGCTCGGCGCGAAGCCCCGCTACACGCGCCAGCAGACCGCCGCGCTGGCCGGCCTGGATTTCGAGTTCGCCAGGCGCCTGTGGCGCGCGCTCGGATTCGCTGAGCTCCCTGCCGATGCGGTGGCCTTCACCGAGAACGACGTCGCGGCCGCCCGGATCACGGCTGAGCTGCGGACGCGGGGCGCGCTGGGCGACGAGACCGCGATCCGGCTGGCGCGTGCCATGGGCCAGACCATGGCGAGGCTTGCCGAGTGGCAGGTCGACATCATCACGGGCACGCTGCTCGATCCGCGGCAACCGCCGGGTCCCGGCCAGGTAGACCGCGTGCTCGGCATCGCCGAGTTGCTCATGCCGCGGATGGAAGCGCTGATCGGCCACGCATGGCGGCGGCAGGTCGCGGCCGCGGGGACACGCGCGCTCGCGGTCGCGGCGGGTGCCGACGGGGTGCTTCCAAGCCGGGTGCCCGTGGCGGTCGGGTTCGCCGATCTGGTGGCGTTCACCGAGCTCAGCAGGGAACTCGACGAGGTCGAGCTCGCGGCGCTCGTGGAGGGCTTCGAATCGATGGCGGCTGACATCGCGACCGAGGACAGCGGCCGGCTTGTCAAGACGCTCGGCGACGAGGTGCTGTTCATCGCCGACGAGCCGCGGACCGCGGCCCGCATCGCGCTGCGGCTCGCGGACGCTTATGGCGGCGAACTTGGCCCGGACGTGCGGTCGGGAGTCGCGTACGGTCCGGTCCTGCCGGTCATGGGTGACGTCTTCGGCACCACCGTCAACCTGGCGAGCCGGCTCACGTCGCTGGCGCGGCCAGGCACGGTGCTCGTGGACGAGCAGATGGCGGGTGTCCTTGACCGCGACGACGAATTTCAGCTGACCCAGATCGTGCGCAGGCCCGCCCGCGGCCTTGGCCTGGTCCAGCCATACGTCGTCCGCGCCAGCGTCAGCTGATCCTGACGGGCCGCGGCTGTCGCCCGTCCACGTCGCGAGGCTACCCTCGTGATCGTGGGACAGGTGATGCCTGGTCAGTCGCCTGTGCCGATACGGCAGCGGGATGACAGCGAGGAGCGTGGCGTGAGCGAACTGCGGTTCGACGAGCGGTCCGACTTCGACGACGCCGAAAGAGGGAAGATCGGCGCGCTCGAACCGTGCGTGGTGAAGGACTCCACCGGACGAGTGGTCTGGGACAACGACGCGTACTCGTTCCTGTCAGGGCCGTGCCCGGACACCGCGAACCCCAGCCTGTGGCGGCAGTCCCAGCTGTGTTCGGAGCAGGGCCTCTACCAGGTGGCCGAGGGCATCTTCCAGGTTCGTGGCCTGGATCTGTCGAACATTTCCTTCGTCGAGGGCAGCAAGGGCGTCATCGTCATCGACCCGCTGATCTCGGTGGAGACGGCGGCCGCCGCGCTCGGCCTCTACCGTGAGCACCGCGGCAGCGCTCTCCAGCGACCGGTAACTGCGGTGATCTACACCCACTCGCATGGCGACCACTTCGGCGGCGTCCGCGGCGTGGTGCCACCAGGCGGCGATGTCCCGATCATCGCCCCGGCGGGATTCCTCGAGCATGCGATCAGCGAGAACGTGTACGCGGGTACGGCGATGACCCGCCGCGCGGTGTACATGTACGGCCCCGGACTCGGCCACGGGCCTGGCGGGCAGATCGGCTGCGGCCTCGGCCAGACCACTTCGACCGGCACGATTTCCCTGATCCCGCCCACGCTGGACATTACCTACACCGGCCAGGAAGAAGTTGTGGACGGGGTACGGATCGTCTTTCAGCTCACGCCCGGCACCGAGGCGCCGGCTGAAATGAACTTCTACTTCCCCGGCCGGCGTGCGGTCTGCATGGCCGAGAACGCCACGCACAACCTGCACAACCTGCTCACCCTGCGCGGCGCCGTGGTACGTAACCCGCATACCTGGGCGAACTACCTCACCGAGGCGATCACGCTTTTCGCGGGGAAGTCCGACGTGCTTTTCGCGTCCCACCACTGGCCCACGTTCGGCCAGGACCGGATCAGCACCTTCCTGGCCGGGCAGCGGGACCTGTACGCCTACCTGCACGACCAGACGCTGCGGCTGCTCAACCAGGGTTACACCGGCATCGAGATCGCCGAGATGATCGAACTGCCGCCCGCGCTGCGCGCCGCCTGGCACGCGCGTGGTTACTACGGCTCGGTCAGCCACAACGTCAAGGCCATCTACCAGCACTACATGGGCTGGTTCGATGGCAATCCCGCGCACCTGTGGGAGCACCCGCCCGTCGAGTCGGCCAAGCGCTATGTCGACTGCATGGGTGGCACGGACGCGGTGGTCAGCAAGGCCAGAGGTTACGTATCATCCGGGGACCTCCGCTTCGCCGCGCAGCTACTCAACCACGCCGTGTTCGCCGATCCGGGCCGCACGGACGCGAGGTCCCTGCTCGCCGAGGTGTACGAGCAGCTGGGCCACGGCGCGGAGAACGGCACCTGGCGCAACTTCTACCTGCAAGGCGCGCAGGAACTGCGCGGAAAACTGGCCGCAACCGACATTGACACCATGGGTCCCGACCTATTTGCCGCGCTCACCGTCGAGCAGGTCTTCGACTCGCTCGCCATCCGCGTTAACGGGCCCAAGGCATGGGACATCGACCTGACCATCGACTGGACGCTGACTGACCTGAATCAGCAGGTCAGGCTGCGGCTCGCGAATGGCGTCCTGGTGCAGTCCGCGCCACCTCCCGGCGCGCGGCCGGCCGAGATGACCCTCACGCTGACAAAACCGCAGCTGCTTAAGATGCTCGCTACCCAGAGCCTGGACGGCATCCAGATGGACGGCGACCCGAAACACCTCGCCACCCTGCTCGGCGTGCTCGACAGCCCCAACAGGCAGTTCCCTATCGTGACACCCTGACCCTCCAGCGCAGGATCTGCAGCAGGCCGGGAGGACGTATGGGCCAGGCAATCGGAGGGTCGCTGCCGCTCGCGATCGGCATCGCGCTCAGCCCGATCCCGATCATCGCGGTGGTGCTGATGCTCACCACACCGCGGGCCAGGGCCAACGGCCCCGCGTTCGTGCTCGGCTGGCTGCTCGGCCTCGGCGTGGTGGGAGCTATTGTGCTCGCGATCGCCGGCCCGGCCGATGCGAGCAGTTCCGGCGCGCCGGCCACCTGGGTGAGCTGGCTGAAGATCGTGCTTGGCGCGGGTTTGCTGCTCGTCGCCGCCCGGCAGTTCCGCGGCCGCCCGCACGGGGACGAGCAGGCCGCGATGCCCAAATGGATGGGCGCGATCGACCAGTTCAAGCCGGGCGCCGCGCTCGGATCGGGCGTGCTGCTTGCGGGCGCCAACCCCAAGAACTTGCTGCTCGCTGTGGGCGGCGCGGCGGCCATCGCGCAGACGGGGATCGCGGCCGGCGAGCAGGTGATCGCGTATCTGGTTTTCGCGCTGATCGGCACGATCGGCGTCGGCGCCCCTGTCGTGATCTACTTCGGCATGGGCGAACGATCCCAGGAAGTGCTGGCAAAACTGAAGGACCGGATGGGGCGGCACAACGCGGTGATCATGTCCGTTTTGTGCCTGATAATCGGCGTCAAGCTGATCGGGGACGCGATCAGTGCGCTGACCTGAATTGTCCACAGGCCTGCTATCCCCAGAATGGCGTTCACCCCTCCCGCGCCTCTTGACAACATGCCAGAATCAGCAGTGGGGTAAGGCCCCATGGGTGGGCGGGTCATGATGGGCGGGTCATGAAAGGACGCCGGTTCGCGCCGCGCAGCCGTTCGGGATCATGCTCTTGTCACCGGGCACCGAGAGTGATCGCTACACCGGGACGGTCCGTGTGCGCGGCCCGGCGCGCAGCACCTGCGACGGCAGCTTGTGCCCGACGATCCGCTCCGCCTCCGCGGCGACGCCGATCAACCGGTCCAGGTCGACGCCGGTGGCCACGCCCATGTCCTCGACCATGTGCACGAGTTCCTCGGTGGCGATGTTTCCTGTCGCGCCCGGCGCGTAGGGGCATCCGCCGAGCCCGCCCACAGACGCGTCGAAATCGGCCACGCCCATGTCGAGCGCGGCGAGCACGTTCGCGAGGCCGGCCCCCCGGGTGTTGTGGAAGTGCAGGTTGAGCGGCATGTCCGGGTGCTGCGACCGGAACGTTCCCACCAGCTCCTGGACCCGGCACGGCGTTGCCATTCCTGTGGTATCGCCGAACGACGCGGAATCCGCGCCGTCCGCGACCGCCCGCCCGGCTACGGCGGCGACCCGCTCTACTGGAACGTCGCCCTCGTACGGGCAGCCCCACGCGGTTGAGACGATCACCTGGCAGGTCGCGCCGCGGCCGTGCGCCAGGTCGATGAGCTGCGAGATCTCGTCCAGCGACTGCGCGGTGGACCGGTTCACGTTCTTGCGGTTATGGGTGTCAGACGCGGACACGACAGCTTCGAGTTCGGTGAATCCCGCGTCGAGCGCGCGCTGCGCGCCGCGCAGGTTCGGCACCAGGGCCGAGTACCTGACCTGGTCCGCGCGGCTGACCTGCTTCCACACGTCGTCGGCGTCGGCCATCTGCGGTATCGCCCGCGGGTGCACGAACGACACCGCCTCGATCCGCCCCACCCCCGTCGCCGACAGTGCGTCGATCAGGGCCACCTTCGCGCCGGTATCGACCGGATCCTCGTTCTGCAGGCCGTCACGCGGCCCGACCTCGCGCAGTGAGATCCGGGCGGGAAGATCACTCACGGCGTCACTCTCCTGACTCTGCTGCCCACTTGGGGCGCCTTTTCTCAGTGAACGCCGCGATCCCCTCTTTTCTGTCCGCGGACAGGGCTGCGGTCCGCCACGCGGCGTCCTCGATGTCGAGGCCAGCCTCCAGTCCGATACCCCACCCCTGCCGAAGGGCACGTTTAGCAGCCTTAACGGCTACCGGGGAGTTACCCGCGATCTGCCCGGCGAGGTCGAGCGCCGTGGCGCGTGCCGTCCCCGCTCGCACTCGCCTGTCCACCAGGCCGAGCCGCTCGGCCTCCGCGATATCGACCCGGCGGCCGGTCAGCACCAGGTCGGCGGCCCGTGCCGTGCCGAGCCTGCGCAGCGCAAGCTGGGTGCCGCCGCCGCCAGGCACCAGGCCGACGGTCGTCTCAGGCAGGCCGAACACGGCCGTCTCGTCCGCCACGATGAGGTCGCACGACAGCGCGAGCTCGCACCCGCCACCGAGCGCGTAGCCGCCGACCGCGGCCACGGCCGGCTGCGGCAGGCCGAGCACGGCGCCGAACACCCCGCGGAACACGTGCCGCTGCACCATGATCTGCTGATCGCTCATGGCGTTTCGCTCCTTGAGATCCGCGCCCACACAGAACGCGCGGTCACCCGCGGCGCTCAGCACGACGGCACGCGTGCCGTGGCTTCCCTGGTCGCTGGCGACCTGTGCGCAGGCGCCGGCGAGCTGCCCTGCCAGGTCGGTGCTGATCGCGTTGAGCGCGCCGGGTCTGTTCAGCATGATCTCGGTGACCCCGGTGTGGTCCGCCGAGTGCCGCTGGACGGTGACGAGATCCATGCGCGCAGGCTACGCGGGCCATCCGGTAACTGCGCCGCCGCCATCCCCCGATGACCGTGCCGCCGCCATCCCCCCTTGACCCTGAATGTGCCGTTGCGGGTCGCCAGCGACCCGCAACGGCACATTGCGGGTCGGGCATCGGTTCGCCCAGTAGGTACGCTCGCCATCGTGGACTCAGCATCCGGCCGTTCCCCTGAGAACCGTGACCCCAAGATCAGTGACGCACCGGGCCACCCGCACCTGGCGAAGCTGCGCGAGCAGATCGAGCGGGGAGGTGCGCCGAAGTATCACGAGGCCGCGGCCTCGCGCGGCAAGATGTTCGCCCGCGACCGGATCGCGCTGCTCGTCGACGAAGGTAGCTTCACCGAGGACGCGCGATACGCGAACGCCGCCGCGGGCGACCTGCCTGCCGACGGCGTCGTCACCGGCACGGCCACCATCGACGGCCGGCCGGTCGCGCTGATGGCGAACGACTCCACGGTCAAGGCGGGCTCGTGGGGAGCCCGGACCGTTGAGAAGATCATCCGGATCATCGAAAAGGCCTATGGGGCCGCGATCCCGATGGTCTACCTGGTCGACTCGGCCGGCGCCCGGATCACCGACCAGGTGGAGATGTTCCCCGGGCGGCGCGGAGCGGGGAAGATCTTCCATACCCAGGTGCGGGCCTCGGGCTCGATCCCGCAGGTCTGTGCGCTGTTCGGCCCGTCCGCGGCCGGCGGCGCCTACATCCCCGCGTTCTGCGACTTCGTGGCGATGGTGGACGGTAACGCCTCGATGTACCTCGGCAGCCCCCGCATGGTGGAGATGGTGGTCAAGGAGAAGACCACGCTCGAGGAGATGGGCGGCGCACGGATGCACTGCTCGGTGTCCGGCTGCGGACACTACCTGGCGAAGGATGAGCCCGAGGCGATCGGCGCGGTGCGGCGCTTCCTTGCGTACCTGCCCGCCAACTGGGAAGGCCTGCCGCTGCCGGCGGCGCCGTGCGAGGCGAAGCAAACCGACCTGCGGGCGCTCGTGCCTGTCAGCGACCGGCAGGCCTATGACATGCGCAGGTACCTCGCGGGACTGGTAGACGAGGGGTCGCTGTTCGAGGTGCACGCGCTCTGGGCGAAGGAGCTAGTTGCCGGGTTTGCCCGTCTCGCCGGTGAGGCCGTCGGCATCGTGGCCAACAACCCGATGTTCAAGGGCGGCGTGCTCTTCGTGGATTCGGCCGACAAGGCGACCAGGTTCATCCAGCTCTGCGACGCATTCAACGTGCCGCTGCTCTTCCTCGCCGACGTTCCCGGGTTCATGGTAGGCACCGCGGTGGAAAAGCAGGGAATCATCAGGCACGGGGCGAAGATGATCAGCGCGGTTTCCGAGGCGACGGTGCCGAAGTTCTGTGTGGTGGTGCGCAAGGCCTACGGCGCTGGCTTGTACGCGATGGCAGGGCCCGGTTTCGATCCGGACGCGACCCTGGCCCTGCCGACCGCGAAGATCGCGGTGATGGGCGCAGAGGCGGCTATCAACGCTGTGTACTACAACAAGCTCGCCGCGCTCGACGGCGAGGCCGGTGAGCAGGAGACGCAGCGGCTTCGCGCCGAGTACGAGGAAGACATCGATGTGCTCAGGCTGGCAGGTGAGCTTGTCGTGGACGACGTGGTCGAGCCTGAGGACCTGCGGGGCGAGCTGATCAGGCGGTTGGCCGCCGCACGCGGGAAGAACAGGAGTTTCTCCCGGCGCAGGCACGGCGTCACGCCGGTGTGAACCGCCGCCCCGTGAGCGCGCCTTGATCACTGGCCCGTAAGTGGCGCCAGAGTGCCACCATGACCGTGCCCAGCCGCCAAGTGGCCCAGAGACGGCATCAGGGTGACGCAGAGAGCACCTGCTCGCGGCGCTGACGCTGGTCCCCGCGCTGCTCGGGGTGTTCGGCCTGGCAACGTTCTGGCCGCGCCCGATCCGGCGGATCGAACGTGCGGGTCTGTGGGCCCGCCTCGCCGATATCGTCATCGCGCACCCGGTGGCGACCCTCGTCGCGGGCGTGGTGTTCTTCGGGGCGTTGTCGGCAGCGGCAGTGGGTTATACGTCGAGCGGGTTCGGCGGGACCACCACAGGTCCAGCTGGCAGCGACTCTGCCGCAGGCACCGACGCGATCAACAGCCACTACCCGGCCGCGATCGCCAACCCGACGAGTGTGCTGCTCGTCTTCAAATCGCCGGTGTGGAACGGCTGACGCCGAGCTGCGGCGGGAATGGCCTGACGGCCTGGCCGAGATACGGCCGCCGCCGCCGCCGCGCTTGGCTGCCCGGTGAGCGCGTCGCTGCCCTGCGATCCGCACCTGCGCCGCGCCTGGTACGGATGCTCCCGCCTGGTGACCCCTTCCTGCAGGCACGCGACCGCGGGTTGCTGGTGCCTGACCGGGCGCGCCAGGCGGCCGTGTGGCAGATCCTGGCCAATCCAGGCGCGCTGCTTGTGGACAGCGAGATCGCAGGCACGTGGCGCGCCAGGCTCGCGGGTAATAACAGGCTGGACATCACGGTCACGCTGTTCGAGCCACTGGATGCCGGTACCCGTGCCGCTGTGGAGGCCGAGGCCGGCCATGTCGCCGCTGCCCGCGGGATAGCCGATTTCCGTGTGCTGCTCGCCAGCGAGTGAATCTCATCGCCCTTAGCGCCGGATTAAATCGTCGTTCCCGTGCGCGTCTCACCCGCAAGGCGGACGCGGAGCGCCCCGCTGTCAGCGGTAGGTGCGCAAGCGGTTGCGGCAACGGGCGGTCAAGGATGCGGGGTAAGTGCCAGCACGGTGATCACTGGCTGATCTGAATCCGGATCGTCTGGGCGGTACTGCCAGAAGGTGTGGGTTCGGCCCGGAACTCGCGCGTGGATTAAGGGCGGAGGCGCGACCGGCTCGCGTGGATCGGTGCGGACTGGTTCAGATGATCGGGCCGTAGTATCTGGCCATGACATCCGTTCTGCTCGCCGAGGACGACACCTCAATTTCCGAGCCGCTCGCTCGCGCACTTCGGCGCGAGGGGTACTTCGTCGATGTGGCGCCCGATGGCCCGCACACACTGGACCGGGCGCTCGGCGGCGGCGTAGACCTCATCGTTCTCGACATCGGCCTGCCCGACCTGGACGGGCTTGAAGTGTGCCGCCGCATCCGCGCCGAGGGCCACGGGGTGCCGGTGCTGATCCTGACCGCCCGGGCCGACGAGGTGGACACCGTGGTCGGCCTCGACGCGGGTGCCGACGACTACGTCACCAAGCCGTTCAGGCTCGCCGAGTTGCTGGCCCGGGTGCGTGCGCTGCTGCGCCGTGGCACCTCGGAGACACCAGTAGTGCAGGGAGTGCGCATCGACGCGGATTCACGCCGCGCGTGGATGGACGGCGAGGAACTCCAGCTCACCACGAAGGAGTTCGACCTGCTACGCGTGCTTGTGCGCGACGCGGGCAAGGTAATCACCCGCGAGCAGATCATGCGGGAGGTGTGGGACACCAACTGGTGGGGCTCAACCAAGACGCTCGACATGCACATTTCATGGCTTCGCCGCAAGCTCGGTGACGACGCCAACGACCCGCACTTCATCACCACGGTGCGCGGCGTCGGCTTCCGCTTCGAACGTGGCGACTGAGACACGCAGATGCGGCGCCGCCTGCTGTTCTCCACGCTGGCCGTGGCGGTCGGCGCGGTGTTGCTGCTCGGCCTGCCGCTCGCGGTTGTGCTGAGCCGCCTGGAGTTGAACGAAGCCGGGCAGCAGCTCGAGCGGGATGCCGCCATGGTCGCCAAGGGCATGCAATATCGGCAGGAGGCGGGCAAACCGACCGATCCGCAGGAGATCGAGAGGACGCTGCCTGACCGGTATGTCATCATCAAACATTCCGGCGCGGCTACGATCACGCTCGGCCGCAGGCCCCCGGCGGACGACACCGTCGAATCGCAGGCCGTCACAGGCGACTTCGACGTCACCGTCGAGGCGGACAGTGCCGTCACAAGCGGCAGCCTGACCAGAGCGCTCGCGCTGATCAGCTCACTGGCGATGCTTGCGATCGGGGTGGCGGTCGGCCTCGCATTCATCCAGGCGCGCAGGCTCTCCACACCGCTGGTCGAACTCGCAGAAGCCGCCGAGCGGCTCGGCTCGGGCGACGCGCGCCGGGTCGGCCGCAGGTACGGGGTGCGCGAACTCGACCAGGTTGCGGAGGGTCTCGACCGTTCCGTACGACGTGTGGCTGACCTGCTCGCCGCCGAGCGCGACTTCGCCATGGACGCCTCGCATCAGCTCCGCACGCCGCTGACGGCGCTGTCCATGCGGCTGGAGGAGATGATCGCGGCGGCGGACGACCCCGAGGTAGTCCGCGACGAGGGCGCGGCGGCGCTCGCCCAGACCGAGCGGCTCGCTAATGTGGTGAGCCAGTTGCTTGGCCGGACGATGCCGAAGGAATCAACCACCGCCGAGCTCACCAGCATTGACGACATTGTCGCCCAGCAGGTCGCCGAGTGGGACCCGGCGTTCCGGCGTGCGAACCGCAAGCTCGAGGTTATCGGGACGAAGGGGCTGCGCGCCCGCGCCACTCCAGGGAGCATCGCTCAAGTGATCGCGACCCTCGTTGACAACGCGCTCGAACACGGCGCAGGCACCGTCGCCATCCGGACTTGGCAGACGCCGAAATCGGTGGTCGTGGAGATACGCGACGAGGGCAGAGGGGTGCCGGCCGAGCTGGTGCCGCGGATCTTCGAGCGGAATGTGAGTGGCCGGCCGGGCGGCACCGGGCTCGGGCTGGCGCTCGCGCGTGACATGGCAGCCGCCGATGGCGGCAATGTCGTGCTCGTCCGGCCGAGGCCAGCGGCCTTCGCCGTTTTCCTGCCGCGGCCACGGCAGGAAGACGGCGATGAGGATCGCGCAGTCAGCGGGCCGGCGTGAAGGCTCCCACGCGTTCGCTGGCATAGCCGCGGCATAGCCGGCATCCGGCTCGCGATCAAAGCCGGCCGACCGGGGCCGGTCAAAGCCAGCCGACCGGGGCACAGCGCCCTGCGCGACCGCCGGCGGGCCGCGGCGCGCGACCGCAGGCGGGCTACCGGACGTTACCACCGACGGTCCACGCCGCGCGACCGCAGGCGGCCCGCACCGCGCGACCGCAGGCGGCCCGCGCCGCGCGACCGCAGGCGGGCCGCCGCTCGTGACCACCACCGGGCCAGCCCGCGTGACCTGCGGTGCCGCGTTCAGGCCGACGGCCGCGATCATCTGCGGGCCGGTGGGCGGCTGCGCCGAAGGCGTCGCACGCGGCAGGAACACCCACTTCTTGTAGGCCCAGTACCTGAACAAGGTTCCGATCGCGGTGCCCGTCACCTGAGCCAGGTTGTAAGCGGGCTGGCTGCGCATGCCGAGCGAGTACCCGGTGAAGCCGATCACCAGCAGCGCGATCAGCAGGCCGGCCCCGTTCAACGCGAAGAAGATCAGGTACTCGCGCGTCAGCCCCGCATTCGCCCGGTGCCTGAACGTCCACACGCGGTTCCCCGCATATGAAAAGGTCGTGGCCACTACGGCGGAGATCGTTTTCGCGAGCAGCGGGCCGAGCCCGGCTCTGCCGTGCAGCATCGCGGCGCCGCCGAGGTCGAGCCCTGCCCCGATCGTGCCGATGACGCCGAACTTGGCCAGTTCATGGATGAATCCGGCGAAACGCCGGTACACCACGGTGATCGGGCTCACGCCGCAGGAGTCTGCCACGGCGTGGTCTGCTGCCCCGCGCGCAACGCGGAAGGCGTGACCGTGTCTTTACCCCTTTTGGGCCAGGCCTGCCCGCGTATGCGCTTTCATCCTGCCATCTCCGGCGCCCGTTGCCGCAGCTCACCGGCGTGCATGATGATGCAGAGCACGGCCGTCACCACGAATCCGACCGCGAATGTGATGTTGCCGACGGCAGGGACACGCGTGGGGACGGGGCCCACATAGTCCGTTTGGTTGGAGATCCGTTTGGTTGGACGGCCAGCCATGGGGCAATCCAGTGGGCGATCATGAGCGGGAAGTCCTCGTACTTAGCGCCCGCGTCGTGCAGCCCGAAGAGCGCCACAATGGCCAGGCGCAGCGCCCTGGGCAGGTGCGTAAGGGTATTCAGCGCGAACGCGCCGCTCACGCTGTTCACCGCGGACCAGCCGATGCCTGCGGTCACCGCGTTCAGCCCCGCGGGCAGCGCGTTGCCCCAGTACCCGAACCCCAGCCGGCTGATCACCAGCTGCGGCACGCCGAGCGAAGGCCCGCGCGTCGACAGGATGCCCTGGGTGACCGCGCCGAGCGTGCTGCCAAGGACGATCGCCAGGACGGCCTGCCAGAAGCTGAGGCCGAAAACGCCCACCGCAAGCACGCCGACGAAGATCGTGGCGAACTCCAGGTTCGGCGATGTCCAGGTCCAGAAGAGCTGCAAGGGGCGGCCGTGGCGCTGCGTGAGCGGGTGAAGTCGGCCCCGCCAGGCTCGACAGCGACGACCCGGGTTCCGTACTCGCCCTCGCGGACGACGACGCCCTCGGGTGCCTGTTCCTCGTCCATTCCCGGCTGACGCTGTGTGACCATTGGCTCAACTCCCGGGGCATGCCACCTGCACGACCGCCTGCCGCACATCGTAGGCTTGCTGGCCGTGACGGGACAGTGGGCATCTGGGCCGGTAGTTGGCATGATCGGTGGTGGCCAGCTCGCCCGGATGACGCACCAGGCGGCGGTCAGTCTCGGTGTCCGGCTGCGTGTGCTTGCCGCGTCGCGGGGAGACAGCGCGGCGCAGGTCTGCCCCGACGTCTCGGTCGGCGATTACACCTCTCTTGCTGACCTGCGGGATTTCGCCGTCGGCTGCGACGTGCTCACATTCGACCACGAGCATGTGCCCAGTGAGCACTTGTCCGCGCTCGAGCGGGCGGGCGTCAAGGTCCGCCCGGGTGCCTGGCCGCTGTGCCATGCGCAGGACAAGCTGGTGATGCGCGAACGGCTTGCCGCGCTCGGGGTGGCCGGCCCAAGGTTCCGCCCGGTCGCCGCGCTGGACGACGTGCGGGAGTTCGCGGGAGCTCACGGCTGGCCGGTGGTGCTCAAGGCGATCAGAGGCGGCTACGACGGCAAGGGCATGTGGGTGTGCCGCTCGGCCGGCGAAGCCGCGGCGATCCTCGCGCACGACATCCCGTTGATCGCGGAGGAGTACGTACGTTTCAGGCGGGAACTCGCTGCCGTGGTCGCGCGCTCGCCGCACGGGCAGGGCGCGGCTTTGCCTGTTGCGCAGACGGTGCAACGGGATGGCGTCTGCCATGAAGTTCTCGCACCCGCCCCGGGACTGCGTCCAGGCAGCGCGGCGCGGATCCAGCAACTGGCCCTGCGGGTGGCCGCCGAGCTTGGCGTGACCGGGCTGCTTGCGGTGGAGCTATTCGAGACCGCCGACGGCCTGCTCGTGAATGAACTCGCGATGCGGCCGCATAACAGCGGGCACTGGACGATCGAGGGTGCGCGGACTTCGCAGTTCGAGCAGCACCTGCGGGCCGTGCTTGACTTGCCGCTCGGCGCACCGCGGCTTGCCGCGCCGCAGGTGGCGATGGCGAACGTGTTCGGCGGCGACGGGCACGACGCGGCCGGCGACGTACTCGGCAGGTATGTCCACGTGATGGCCGCCGATCCGGGCGCCAAGGTGCACTTCTACGGTAAGCAGCCGCGCCCGGGAAGGAAGATAGGGCACGTCACGGTGCTTGGTGACGCCGCGGAAGACATGGCCGTGCTGCGCAAAAGGGCCCGTCGCGCGGCCAGTTACCTGGGCAGCGAACGCGAGGATGACGGATCATGAGGCACCGATGTGCGGGCTCCGCGAGCGGACGCCCCATCGCACAACCAGCGTTACCGCCCCGACTATGCGCCCAAGGCCCATCCGGACAAGGCCATCCGGACAAGGCCATCCGGAGAAGGCCATCCGGAGAAGGCCATCCGGAGAGGCCATCCGGAGAAGGGCCATCCGGAGAAGACCATCCGGACAAGGGGCGTTGCCACATGAAGAATTTGGCAGCTTGTCGAGGCGCGTGGGAGAGGTGAACGCGATTCTGTGGACAACTGACCGGGAGGCGATGACATGAGCGCAGTGATCGGCGTCGTCATGGGCAGCGATTCCGACTGGCCGGTCATGCGCCAGGCGGCCGAGGCAGTGACCGAGTTCGGGGTCGCCTGCGAGGTGGATGTGGTGTCCGCGCACCGGATGCCGCACGAGATGCTCGCGTACGGTTCTGGAGCGGCGGACCGCGGCCTGCGGGTGATCATCGCGGGCGCAGGCGGGGCCGCCCATCTGCCCGGCATGCTCGCCGCGGTAACCCCGCTGCCGGTGATCGGCGTGCCCGTGCCGCTCAAGTACCTTGACGGGCTAGATTCGCTGTTGTCGATCGTGCAGATGCCCGCGGGCGTGCCCGTTGCTGCGGTCGCGGTCGGCGGCGCGCGCAACGCCGGGCTGCTTGCGATCCGGATCCTCGCCGCCGCCGATGAGGGCCTGCGCGAGCAGATGGCCGGCTTCCAGGTGCGGCTGAAACAGCAGGCGATGGCCAAGGGTGCCGCCCTGCGCCAGGCGCTCGGAGGCCCGGCTCGCGAACAGCCGGACGGGCACTGACCACCGGCTCCTGCCCGCACCACAGCCACTCGGGCCCGAATCGCACCCGTTGACTGGTGCGGCGACCGCATTTTCTTAACGGCTGCGCGGGTGTCGCGCTGCCGTGCATGCGGGGGTTCCAGGGGTGTCCCACCTGGGTCTCATGATCCGGATGACTTTCTGCCTCGAAACGTCGCCGGGATCATGAAACGGGAGCGCCGGTGCTTTCACGGGCGGCCGAGGGCGCGGTAGTGCCAGCTCGCGGCCCGCCAGCGCTCCGGGTCAAGTGCCCCGCGGCCGTCCACGATGTTGCGGTCCGCCACCACCTTGCCGAGGATCTCAGGATCGGCGTCGGCGAATTCGGGCCATTCCGTCAGCAGCAGCACGATGTGCGCGTCCCTCGCGGCGTCGAGCGCCGTGGTCGCGTACTCGAGTTCCGGGTGGGCCTTCCTGGCGTTCTCCACCGCCGCCGGGTCGTAGACGGTGACCCTGGCGCCGAGACTGTGGATGGTCTGCGAGACGTCAAGCGCGGGGGAGTCGCGGATGTCGTCAGAATCAGGCTTGAACGCGGCGCCGAGCACGCCCACGACGCGGCCATCGAAGGCGCCGCCGGCCAGTTCCCTGGCAAGATCCACCATCCGCGCGCGGCGGCGCATGTTGATCGCATCGACCTCGCGCAGGAAGGAGAGTGCCTGGTCGACACCGAGTTCGTCGGCGCGGGCCATGAACGCCCTGATGTCTTTCGGCAGGCAGCCGCCGCCGAAGCCGAGGCCGGGACTGAGATACCTGCCGCCGATCCGGTCGTCATAGGACAGCGCTTTTGACAGCATTGTCACATCCGCGCCGGTGGCCTCGCAGACCTCTGCCATCGCGTTGATGAACGAGATCTTGGTGGCGAGGAACGCATTCGCAGCGACCTTCACGAGCTCGGCGGTGGCGAAGTCGGTGACGAGGAAAGGGATGCCGTCCGTAAGCGGTCGTGCGTAGATCTCACGCAGCACCGCAGCGGCGCGAGCCGAGTGCGTCCCCGCCACAATCCGGTCCGGGTGCAGCGTGTCGCGGACCGCGTACCCCTCGCGGAGGAACTCTGGATTCCAGGCAAGCTCCGCAGCGGGCCCTGCTGGCGCCAGCTGCGCTAGCCGTTCTGAAACGTTCTCCGCGGTGCCGACAGGGACGGTGCACTTCCCTACGACGAGGCAGGGCGAGCGCAGCAGCGGGGCGAGCTCGTCGATGCAGGCGTGCAACTGGGACAGGTCGGCGGCGTTGCCATCGCCACGCTGCGGCGTGCCGACACACACGAAATGCGTGTCTGCGAAGGCCGCCACCTCCGGATAGGAGGTGGTGAAGCGGAGCCGGCCGCGGTGCAGGCCGGCCTGCAGCAACTCCTCGAGGCCGGGCTCGAAGAAAGGCAGCTTTCCCGCGGCAAGCTGGTCGATCCTGACCCGGTCGGTGTCCAGGCCGAGTACCTCGAAACCCAGTTCGGCAAGGCATGCCGCATGCGTGGTACCCAGATACCCGGTGCCGAGCACAGTGAGACGGCGTGCCACGGCATCTCCTCTCCCCATCATCGTGCTGCACGTGCGGCAGGGGCGCGTGGCCCAGCATCCTGACGGCTCCTACTATCGAGGCCATGAGCCTCGAATTCCCGGCCTTCGCCCTGGCCGAGGAGCACTTGATGCTCCGCGAGTCGGTGCGTGCCCTCGCCGATGACAAGATCGCCCCCCGGGCCGCGGGGGTCGACGAGACCGGCGAGTTCCCCTGGGACGTGTATGACGCGCTAGTCCAAGCAGATCTGCACGCCGTGCACGTCCCGGAGAGGTACGGCGGCGCAGGTGCTGACGCGATCGCCACCGCGATTGTCATCGAGGAGGTAGCCCGGGCGTGTGCCGCCTCCTCGCTCATCCCGATCGTCAACAAGCTCGGCACGGTGCCCTTGTTGCTCGCGGGGTCGCATGAGCTTAAGCAACGGTACCTGCCCCCGCTGGCACGGGGCGAGGCGATGTTCTCCTACGCCGTGACGGAACCGGAGGCGGGGTCCGATGCGGCTGCGATGCGTACCCGGGCGACCGCGGCAGGTAGCGGATATGTACTGAACGGCACCAAGCGATGGATCACCGGCGGTGGAACGTCGACGTATTACACCGTGCTGGCGGTCACCGCAGCCGACGCAGGGCCCGACGGGATTTCGGCGTTCGTGGTGGAGAAGGGTGACGAGGGGCTCTCGTTCGGCACGCCTAAGCACAAACTCGGGATCAAGGGCTCGCAGACGTGTGAACTCTACTTCGACGACTGCGAGATACCCGCGGACCGGATGGTCGGCGCCGAGGGGACGGGCTTGACGACGGCACTCCGCGCGGTTGGTCACACCGGGGTGACTATCGCTGCCCAGGCGATCGGCATCGCGCAGGGAGCCCTGGACTACGCGACGTCGTATGTGAAGGAACGTCAGCAGTTCGGCCGGGCGATCGCCGAGTTCCAGGGCGTGCAGTTCATGCTGGCCGACATGGCGATGAAGGTGGCGGCGGCGCGGCAGCTGACCTATGCGGCAGCCGCCAAGTCGCAGCGCTCGATAGAGGGCGCGGGCGACGGCGCGGCCGAATCCGACCTGACCTTCTTCTCCTCCGCGTGCAAGTGCTTCGCTTCCGACGTGGCGATGGAGGTCACGACCGATGCGGTCCAGCTGCTCGGCGGCAACGGGTATGTCCGGGACTACCCGGTCGAGCGGATGATGCGGGACGCGAAGATCACACAAATCTACGAGGGAACTAACCAGATCCAGCGCGTGATGATGGCCCGCCACCTCCTGAAGTAGTAGCAGCGGCAAGACCTGCGGGCGGACCTGGGTCATACCGCGCCGAGCCCGGCAAGATGAGGGCGAGCAGGCGCACGCAGGACGTCACCCCATGGATTTGGCGCCGTCCAAGGACTCGCGGATGATGTCGGCGTGGCCAGCGTGCTGGGCGGTTTCGGCGATCACATGCAGCAGCACCCGGCGCGCTGACCAGCGTGCTCCCCGTTCGAACCAGGGAGCTTCGGGCAGCGGGTGATCGGCGTCCAGGTCGGGGAGCGCCGCCAGGAGGTCGTCGGTCCTGCGCGCAACCTTCTCGTACTCCTCAAGCAGGCCAGCGAGCGTCTCGTCGGCCAGCATGTGGAAGCCGCCCGCCCATTCAGTCGTGCTCGCCTCGGCTGAGCCGCCCATGGCCGAAGGACCCTCGCGGATGAAATTGATCCATTGCTGCTCGGTGAGCGTGACGTGCTTTATCAGCCCGCCCAAGCACAATTCGCTCACAGTGGTGCGTTGCGCGGCCTGCTCGTCGGTGAGACCACGGACGGTGTAACGCAGGAAGTAGCGCTGTTTGACCAGCGCCTGCAGCAGGTCGGCGCGCTCGCCGGTCACGGATCCCGATGCGCTCATGTCCCTTGCCTTTCGTCGAAGCTTGCACCCGTAACGTTATGGCGGGGGACTGACAAATCCGGGCGTGTCGTGGCCGCCGGGCCGCCAGGAGCGCCGCGAGCGGCCCGCGGGCCGTCCGCACTTGCGCTTGGATCTTGATAGCGTCCGATTCGGTCAAGACGGGCTTCACGACGCTGGCTACGGTGGTGCCATGACATTTCAACTTGATGTGATCGGCCTGGTCGTGGCGGATATGGGCAAGTCGCTGGCCTTCTACCGCCGGCTCGGCCTGCAGGTCGCCGCTGAGGCCGACAACGGCCGCACGTCGAGACTCAGCTGCCTGGCGGGATGCGGCTGGCCTGGGACACCGTCGACACTATCCATTCCTTCGACCCGGACTGGACTCAGCCGTCCGGCGGCGCACGGATCAGCCTGGCCTTCCAGTGTTCCGAACCGGCCAAGGTCGGCGCTCTCTACGCTGATCTGGTCAAGCTCGGGTATGCCGGGCACAAGCTGCCGTGGGACGCGTTCTGGGGGCAACGGTACGCGGTACTGCGTGACCCGGACGGCAACGACATTGCCTTGTTCGCGGCGTTGCCTGTCAGCTGAGCGGCCTGGGCGTTATGTGGGTGCGGGGGGCGTCCGGCTGTTTAGCCGGCGGGCAGGAGGTACAAGATGCACGGCGGGGCGCCATGAGCGAGCCAGGAGCCTTCGCGGACATGCGGACGTTGCGGGCCTGCTGGCACCCGGTGATGTTCACTCGGGATTTGACCGACCAGCCGGTTCATGCTGATCTGCTGGGGGGAGCCGCTGGTCGTGTGGCGCGGCCAGGGCGGCCAGTCTCGGGCCAACTCGGACGTGTGCGTGCACCGGGGCACGGCGCTGTCGCTCGGCTGGATCAGCGGCGGCGAGCTCTTCTGCCCGTACCACGGATGGCGGTATCGTGCCGATGGCCGCTGTGCCGCCATCCCTCAGCTGGAGGATCCGTCCCGGGTCCCGGCCAAGGCACGGATTGGCGCGTTCAGCTGCCTGGAAAGGTGCGGCCTCGTGTGGGTGGCCCTGGCAGAGCCGCGCTGGCCGCTTCCTGAAGTGCCTGAACTGGAGGACGGCAGCTGGACGGTGGTGACGGCCGGCCGTACCGGTGGCGCTGTGATGCCGCCCGCTAAGTGGAGAACTTCACCGACTTCGGGCATTTCCCTGGGTGCGCCCGGGGCTGCTGGGCGATCCTGACCGGCCGGTCGTCCCCGCCATGAGGTACGCGCCGATGGCAACGTGCTGCACTATTCGATCGTCCGGCCGGAGGCGCCCAATTCCGGCGACTTCCCGGTCTTCGGCAACGAGCAGGCCGGCCCGCCAGAGCGGCGCAGCCGCTATGAAATGCACCTGCCCTGCACCATCGCGTTTCGCCTGGGCTGGGGCGGCGAGCGCGGCATGGTCTACTTCTTCGCCTCCCAGCCTGTCGCCGCGGACCGCTGCGCCGGGTACGTCCTCATCGGGCGCAACCACAACGTCGATCAGCCCGCGCAGGTCATCAGGGAGTTCGAGGACACCATCTTCGGCCAGGACCAGATGGTGGTCGAATCGCAGCGGCCTGAGCAGGTGCCCTTCGACCTTGCGGCCGAACTGCACCTGAAGTTCGATACGGTCGCGGTCGCCTACCGCGAGGCCATGCGGGAACTGGGCCTGGCCACCGGCGATGCGACCGGGGGTGCGGCGCACCGATGACCCGGCCGGCAGCGGTCGCTGGCTTTCCTGCCGGTTCGTCTTCGAGCCTGACCCGCCGCTGGGGTAGGCACAGGGGCCGGGCCGGGCCGGGCCGGGCCGGGCCGG
Organism: uncultured Actinomycetota bacterium; assembly: GCA_963826515.1. Classification (GTDB taxonomy): domain Bacteria; phylum Actinomycetota; class Actinomycetes; order Streptosporangiales; family Streptosporangiaceae; genus DATFVJ01. Next base: position 442,643 of record CAWGXI010000010.1, on the reverse strand, counting down.
GTTGTGCGGCTGCCAGGCGGCTCTCGCGCGCTACGTCGATGACCCGCCTTCACCTGGGCCGTTCCAGATGAGCACAGCGAACCCATCGAGCCTGGCCCGGCGGTAGCGCGCGGTCCGCAGCCTCACCCCGCGACCGGAGGATCGATACGGGCGCCGCTGCTACGGGCCAGACCCACCTCGCGCAGCCGCCAGCCGCTCGCAGCCCGGCAGGACTCTTCCGCATCAGACCAAACGCGGGGGAGTTGGTACCGCTCGCAGAGCACGAGCAGCGACGGCCCGGCACCGGAGACGAACGCCGCGTGCCCTTTTGCCCGCAGGTGCCCGAGCGCGTTTGCAGCCTCGGGCCAGTTCGCCAGACGTCGCTGCTGATGCAGCACGTCGTCAGTGGCAGGAAGCAGCAGATCGAAGGCGCCGGCCAGGGCAAGCGGAAGTAGCGCCGCCCGCCCCGCTGTCCAGGCGGCGTGGGCGAACGCAACAGTGTCAGGCAGGATCTGCCTGGCAGCCTTTGTTCCCATGGGTTGTGGTGCGATCAGCGCAAAGGCCGCCAGGTCCGGATGGACCGAAGTGGTGTGGTAGAGGGGCCTGCCGAACTCGCTCCAGCAAAGCGTGGCGCCGCCGAACAGGCACGGGGCGACGTTGTCGGGGTGACCTTCTATCTCGCTCGCCAGCTGGAACAAGCCGGCGTCCGGCAGGTCCGCGGCGAGAACCTCGCGGGCAGCAAGCAGGCCGAGGGTGATAGCCGCAGCGCTTGAGCCGAAGCCTCGCCCGCGCGGGAATCCCAGCTCAAGTTCCAGGCTGAGCGGGGGCAGCATCCTGCGCGTTTCCGCGGCGAAGCGCAGCATCGCCGCGACCAGGAGGTTGTCACGGCCCACCGGGATCGTCTGTGCCTCCTCGCCCTTGACGCTCACGGCCAGGTCGCCAGGGCTGCCATGTCCCGGCGCCACCTTGAGCGTGTCCCACCAGTCGAGCGCGAGGCCAGCGGTGTCGAACCCCGAGCCGAGATTGGCGCTGGTCGCCGGTGCGAGCACCACGATCGGTGCTAGCGGCGAGGTCGCCTGCATTTGCCCTCCTTGCCTGCGGCGGGCCGTGGCGGACGCATCGTCATCGGGTTCGGCCCCACGAGTTACTGCGGGTCAGCCGGATCAAGGCTCCTGCCGCGCTCTGTTTCTGCCGAGCCCTGTTTCTGCCGAGCCCTGTTTCTGCCGAGCCCTGTTTCTGCCGAGCCCTGTTTCTGCTGAGCCATTTCCTGGCGAGCCATTTTCGGGAGCGCCATGTTTCAACTTGCCGATCATAGTTGGCAGCCATGCCTGGCCTGTCCGGGCTTCACCCGGCCCGGGTGACGCGCGCATGGCTTGCAGGGGACATCCTCACGATCGGGCAGCGCTGCGGCCCGAACCCGTCGCCGACAAGGACGCGCCATCCGCCCGCCGTCCACGAATGGCCCGAGCCGGTGCTGACCCACGATGACCGAGGAGGTCAGTTCACGATGACAGAAGACCCGACGCCACGCGCAGACCGGCAGGCCGAAGGCTTCGAACTCCCCCTGCCTGGTATCCAGGCCGGCCGCGAATTCGAAGAGGCCCAGGAGCATATGACCTATTCCGACGTCGACCCCGAGACCAACGAGCTCCACGCGACCGGCAAGACATGTCCGCGCTGCGGCCGGGTCATCCAGCCTGACGAGGACGTACGGCGCACCGCCGACGGCGCCTACCAGCACGACTACTGCGAGGTCAGCGCAGCTCCGCGGCCCGGGTGATGTTGCGGGGCATGCGGCCGAAGATCAGGCTATGGAACGGCGAGATCGACCACCAGTAAAGCTGGCCGAGCAGGCCGCGGGGGTGAAAGATGGCCCGCTGGCGATAGGTCGTCCGGCCCCGTTCGGTCTGGACGGCCAGTTCCAGCCAGGCGAGGCCAGGCAGCCGCATTTCCGCGCGCAGCCGCAGCAGCCGTCCTGGTTCGATCTCCTCTACCCGCCAGAAGTCAACCGCGTCGCCAATTCGCAGGTGACGCGGGTCGCGTCGGCCGCGCCGCAGGCCGGCACCACCGGACAGCCGGTCGATGAACCCGCGCAGATACCAGGCCAGTGGCAGGGAATACCAGCCGTTTTCACCGCCGACGCCCTCAATGACCTGCCACAAAGCCTCCGGCGCCGCCTCGGTCACCTGGGTCCGCTCGTCGACGTAAAGGCTGCCCCCGGCCCATTGCGGGTCGGTGGGTAGCGGGTTGCTTGGCGCGCCGGGCGGCGCTGCCGACGACCAGCGCGTGATGACATTCACCTCACGCACGCGGCTCAGGGCGAGTTCGACGGCGCGGTCGAAGCCGATCAGGCCACCGGGCGGGTCAGTTATGTAGGCCGCGATGTCGTGCTCGCGGCAGACGACCTCGCTGCGCAATGATTCAACCAGCGGCCGGGCGATGGCGCTCGGCACCGGCGTGACAAGGCCCACCCACAGGCTCGACAAGCGCGGCGTGAGCACCGGAACGGGCACGATGACGCGCCCAGGCAGCCCGGCTACGGCGGCGTACCTACGCATCATGTCTAGGTAGGTGAGCACGTCAGGCCCGCCTATGTCGAAGGCGCGGCTTATCTCCCGTGGCAGGTCTGCACAGCCGACCAGGTAGCGCAGCACGTCACGGATCGCGATTGGCTGGATCCTGGTGCGTACCCAATGCGGTGTCACCATCACAGGCAACCGTTCGGTGAGGTAGCGCAGCATCTCAAATGAGGCCGAGCCGGACCCGATGATGACCGCTGCGCGGAGTACGGCGGCGGGTACGTCGCAGCCGAGCAGAATGTCAGCGACCTCGGCACGTGACCGTAGATGCGCGGAAAGCTCCCCGTCCGGAGCTAGAGCGCCGAGGTAGACGATGCGGCTGACGCCGCAGTCATGGGCGGCGCCCGCCACGGTCCTCGCCGCCCGCCTGTCCCTGTCCTCGAAGCCGGCGCCGCCCCCCATCTCGTGGATGAGGTAATAGACCACATCGATGCCCTCGAGCGCGCGGCGCGTTGGTCCTGCCGCCAGCGCGTCCGCCTCCGCGACCTCGACATCTGCCGCCCAGGGCTGGTCGCGCAGGTTGCCAGGGCGACGCGCCATGCACCGGACGCTGTGGCCCGCGGCGAGCAACTCGGGGACGAGCCTTCCGCCGATGTACCCGCTCGCCCCCATCACCAGGCAGCGCTGCGCATTCATGGCGAGTCCCCTCCCCGGCCGCGTGCATCGCCGACCCGCTGCTCAGACATCTACCCAGGCTGGGGTGGCGCAAAGAAGATCGGCCGAAGGAATGCAGCCGCGCGCAGCCGACCTGCGTCCGAGATGGTCGCACCGGGTGCCCGTGGCCACCTGGCCGCGCTATCGGCAGGTGGCTGACCCGGGTTGCCACCAAGTAACCTTCGGCTATGAGCCCGCGCGTTAGACAACTATCTCGGCAGGCGTGGCCGCGGTGCAGGGGTAACGCGCGGTGACAGCAATAGAGGCCGAGATTGAGGCGCGTGCCGCAGGCTTCGATCCGGACCGGCTGGCCCGGATCGACCGGCACTTCATGGGGTACGTCGACGATGGCAGGCTGCCCGGCTGGCTCGTGCTCGTGAGCCGCCACGGGCGCATCGCCCACACCTCCTGCTACGGCTCGCGGGACCTGGAGGCCCGGCTTCCCATCGAGCCCGACACGCTCTTCCGCATGTACTCGATGACCAAGCCGGTCACCTCGGTGGCAGCGATGATGCTGTACGAGGAGGGAGCCTTCGAGCTGTCCGATCCGGTCAGCCGCTTCATCCCTGCATTCGAGGACCTGCGGGTCTACCTCAAGGGCCCTGCGGCGAAGCCGGTAACGGAGCCAGCGACCGCGCCGATGACGATTCAGCATCTGCTGACCCACACCTCCGGGCTGACGTACGGTTTTCACCGCGTCCACGTGGTGGACGAGCTCTACCGCGCGGCCGGATTCGAGTGGGCCACTCCGCCGGGCGAGGACCTTGCCGCCTGCTGCGATGCGTGGGCGTCACTGCCCCTGCTTTTCCAGCCGGGCGCCGAGTGGAACTACTCGGTCTCCACCGATGTGCTCGGGCGCGTGGTCGAGGTCGCTTCAGGGCAGTCACTCGACCAGTTCTTCGCCGAGCGGATCTTCGGTCCGCTCGGGATGATCGACACGCGCTTCTCCGTGGAGGGCGACGATGCGCAGCGGCTCGCCGCGCTCTACATCCGTGGCCCGGATGGCCGGGCCACGCGATTCGACACTCTGGGCAAGGCCGCGCTGCACTCCCCAGTTCTCCTGTCCGGCGGCGGCGGGCTGATATCGTGCGGCGCTGACTATCTTCGCTTCGCCCGCATGCTGGCCGGCGAGGGACAGCTTCACGGGGTCCGGCTACTCGGCAACCGCACGGCGCGCCGCATGGCCCGCAACCACCTGCCCGGCGGGGCCGACCTCGATTCATTCGGGCGCCCTCTGTACGCGGAGGTATCGTTCGCAGGCGTCGGCTTCGGTCTCGGCCTGGCCGTCGTGCAGGACCCCGTCGCCCACGGGACGTTGTCAAGCGTCGGCGAGTACTCATGGGGCGGTGCGGCGAGCACAATGTTCTGGGTGGACCCGGCCGAGGACCTCATCGTGGTCTTCCTAACCCAGCTGCTTCCTTCGAGCACGTACCCGCTCCGCAGCACGCTGCGGCAGCTCGTCTACCAGGCACTAACGGATTGACTCGCCGGGGCGGCACGTCTGGGCCATTTTCGCGGCGGCCCACGGGGACCACGTCGGTCACGCGTGGGCTCAGCGGTGCGGCGTCCGCGCACGCGGCGGTGACCTCACGCTCGGCCCGGCCCGACCGAGTGGTCCGGCGGGCGGACCTGCCCAGGCGGCGCGCCGCGGCGTCGAGTAGCTCGGCGGCCGACGCCACGGCTGCCTCTTCGATTCGCCTGCCTAGGTCGTGCGCGGGGTGGCTGCGTCCAAGCAGCCCTGTCCTCGCGCCGCGGACCGCCGCGGCCGGGCCTTCCTCCTGTCTCCAACCTGACCAATCTGCTTGCGTACACGGCGAGTGGCTTGTCGTTCACCCGGTTCGGCGCGATCATGGCGATCCCGTGGCTGGCTGCGATCGCGGTCGAATATCTCATCTTTCGCCTGTACTTCGCCTCTGACCTGCGGGTTACGGAACGGCGCCCGCAGCGCGAGAATTTGCGGGTCCCGTTCTTCGCCCTCACTGTCGTGGTGGCGACGCTTGGCGGGTTCGTGGTCGCTTCAGCGCTCGGTGTGAACCCTGCGTGGGCGGCATTCACGGGCGCCATCGTGCTGGCCGTGCGGGCCATGTCGCAGGGCCGCGTAACCCCACGCGTAACCCCGGCTCAGGTGCTTCGCTCAGCGGATCTGCCGTTCGGCGCCTTCGTTCTCGCGCTCGGTGTGGTGGTAGCCGCAGTGGTCGGAAACGGGCGCGGCGACGCGGTCCGTCCGCTGGTGTCGCACGACACCTCACTGCCGGGCATGCTGGCGGTCGCCGTCCTGGCTGGCGTGCTGGCGAACCTGCTCAACAACCTGCCCACCGTGCTCCTGCTGCTACCCGCCGCCGCGGGCGGTCTTCGCGGGCAGCGTGCGGCGAGACCAGACCCAGCGCGACAGCCACGCCAGCGGCAGGCACCGCTGTGACGGCCTCTGGCAGCCCGCGTGGCTTGACGACCGCGCCGCCCAGCACCACCAACAGCAGCAGGACTGAGACGCTCTCTGCTACCGCGCTTCCTGGTCGCACCCGACTCCGGCTCGCTAGAGGTGCTCAGCTGGACGAGGCGTTTTGCCGGCCTCAGTGGGCGCGGCTGCGGCGAGCGAGGTGCTGGCCTTCGAGGTCTGCCTGGCCCTGCGCAACTCAAGAATCAACGGGATGAGCGATACGACGACTATCACACCGACGATCGGCAGCAGGTACGCATCGATCCCGGGGATGGACGAACCCAGCGCATAGCCGGCCATCGTGACGCCGATGGACCAGACGAGCCCACCAGCGACCTGCCACACGGTGAATGTCCGCGTTGGCACGCGCAGGCTCCCGGCCATCGGGTTGAGCACGGTGCGGGCAACGGGGATGAACCGTGCCAGGACGATCGCCTTGCCGTGCCCGTACCGGGCGAGAAGCTGGTCCGCGCGGGCGGCGCCGTTCACCAGATGCCGGTTCTTGGTGCGGGCGAGTACCGCTGTCCCCGCCCGCCGCCCGATCAGGAAGCCAACCTGCGCGCCGAGCAGGGCGCCTGCCGCGGCGGCGAGCAGCACCAGTGGCAGCGACAGGTGCACGGTGGCGCTAGCGCCTGTCGTGCAGAACAGGCCGGCGGTGAAGAGCAGCGAGTCACCAGGCAGGAAGAATCCGATGAGCAGGCCGGTCTCGGCGAAGAGGATGAGGAATACGCCGAGGGCGCCGAGCCCGCCGAGCACGGACGTCGGGCTGAGCGGGTTCAGCGCCAGGCCATTCACCGCGCCCACGGCATGCCCGGCGTGCCCAGCATGCACGGCAAGAACGGTGTGCACAGCAGGCGGAGCAGATATCACCTGCGGCAACAACGCGTGGTGTACTGTCACGCCCGTCCTCCCCGACGGCTTATACCGCCCCCGCGCGCCCGGGATGGCACACTGGATCCGGCAAGTTCTACACGCCCGTAGAACTTCGTCTAGCGTTCCAGAGAATAGGCGGGGAGGTGCGCGATCGCCAAAACAGTGCTGGCCCACGGGGACGACCCCCTGGAACCCCCGCGTGCGCCGGAGCGGCGCGACGCTGCGGGCACGGTACGCGACCACGCCGTCGGCGCGGCCCGCGGCGATGCTGTCACCCCGGCGCGCCGCGAGGCGGCTGGCGCTCAGGGGCGCCGAGCCGCGGGTGAACTTGAGGCGGAGGTCCTCGCGGTCCTGCTTCGCGCGGACGCTGCGCTGACCCCACGTGACGTGAGTGCGGAACTCGGCGGCGGCCTGGCCTACAGCACGGTGGTGACGATCTTGTCCCGGCTGCAGGCCAAGGGCGTGCTCACCCGCCGCAGAACCCGTCGTGCGTACGCATACGCGCCGGTCGCCGACGAATCAGGGCTGGCCGCCAGGCGGATGCGCCAGGTGCTCGATGGCGAGGCCGACCGCGAAGCCGTATTGGAGTATTTCGTGTCCGACCTTTCCGGCCAAGACGAACAGCTACTGCGGAACTTGCTGCTCGGCGGCGGGTCCGCGGGCCGGACTCGGGACGGGGAGGGTTGATGCGTCCCGCCGTCTACCTTCCGCTTGTGCTGCCGGTCGTGCCGCTGGTGCTGCCGGTCATCGTGGCCCTGGCGGCGCGGCCTGTTGCGGGCCGGCTGGCGCCTGGAGTGGCAACCTGGCTGCTCACGGTCTGTGCTGTAGTGCTAGCCGCTGCGAGCGGCGCGGCTCTCGGTGTGCTGGTGCTCGCGGGTGCGCTGCGCATCCCCCAGGTGGCGGCCCTTGGTCACATGTCGCTGCGGGCGCTTCGGCATGGTGATCCTGCGGGAAGCGTGCCGGTGGCCATGGTCGCGGGCTTGCTTTTCGCAACCGCCCTCGGAGCCGCCCTGCGCGCCGCTTGGCGGCGTGCCCGCGCCCTGGTCGCGGCTGGCCATGCGGCCGCGTGCCTCCCGGCAGGCCAGCTCGCTGTGGTCGACGACGAAACGGCTGACGCGTTCGCCATTCCCGGTCTGACCGGCCGCCGCGGCCGGGTCGTGGTATCCACGGGCATGCTCGCCGCGCTCGATCACGCGCAGCGCCGCGCACTCCTCGCGCACGAGCGCGCGCACCTCGCCGGACGGCATCACCTGTTCGTTGCGGCCGCGCACCTGGCCGCCTCGGCGAACCCGTTGCTTCGGCCGGCTGAGCGCGCTGTCGCTTATACGGTCGAGCGATGGGCCGACGAGCGGGCCGCCGAGGCCACGGGCGACCGCAAGATGACCGCGCTCGCCGTGGGCACGGCCGCGCTCGCCAAGTCGCGGCGCCCGCCGCCTGCGGAGGCCTGCGCGGATGACGCAGGGAGCTCATCGAATCCAGATGTTGTGCGGCGCGTGCACGGGCTCCAGTGCGCGCCGAACGCGCCGGGCGGAGTCCTCGCCGTGGACGGCCGGGCGGATCCACCGGCAGTGCCACTCGCGCGGGGCGGGCCGGTTCCCCGCCGGGTGGCGGCCCTGCTCGATCCATATCCTGGGCCGGCGCCGAGGCGGCGCTTTGTCCTCGCGGCCGCCCTCGCGGCGATCGCCATCACCTCCGCGATAGCGGCCGGTGATGCCGCGGCGGACCTGCACAGCGTGATCGAGACGGCACAGGCTGCCGCGCCCGGGCACGCCGCCGTGTTCTGGCAGCCTGCAGCGGCGCGGCAGGGCGCCAAACTCGGACAGACCGCCAAGCCCTGAGAGATCGCGGGGTTCGATCGATCACGGCAGGTAGTCGACAATGACCATGCCGTTAGATGTGATCCGTATCACATAACTGGCGTCAACGGCGACACAGCTTTCCCTGCCGAATCGGTTGCGGACCCCTCCCTCCCCTCTGGCAGGGTTGGGCGCCGACGGCACGGACCGAACAGGGGCACAACGGTCCAAATACTCGTTCCTGGCACGTGTCGTCGTCGAAGCCCGGCCTGCAGTCGTTCGGACTTGCTGCTCTGTACGGCAGCGATCCATGCACCGATCGCCTCGCGGGCGCGTTTGGCCGAGGAAAGGGACTTGCCTTGTCACCACGCCCGCAGCGGGTTAGGGGGAGAAGGCACGCGCACCGCCGCCGGGGATCTGGTGCCGGAGCTGTAATGGTGCCGGTTGCTGCGGTCGCTGCCGTCGTCGTGGTAGCCATCGGGGCCTATGTGCTCATGTCGGCCACGGGGTCGTCCGGTCGCTTGACCCAGGCCGCGGCAGCCGCGACCGTGTCGGTGGAGGCTCGCCACGCGGTCGCCTTACTTGAGCAAGAGCGGCAGCAGATGATCGCCATCGACGAGGCGTCGCGCTCGACGCACGTTCTTGCCGCGCCGAAGCTTGCGAGCACAGCCGCACCCGTCGCGCCGAGGAGCGCAGCCGCACCCGTCGCGCCGAGGAGCACGAGCGCACCGCCGACAGCCAGCCCGGTGCCGCCGCTCGGCCCGGTGGATCCCGGGACCGCGCGCGCGGACGCGGAGAACCTCTTGGCGAGCTTCGGCTGGAGCGTGACCAAGTACTTCGGCTGCCTGGACAATATCTGGTCCAGAGAGAGCGGTTGGCGTTACAACGCCGCGAACCCTAGCGGGGCCTACGGGATACCGCAGGCGCTGCCCGGCGCCAAGATGACAAGCGCCGGCGCGGACTGGCAGACGAATCCGATCACCCAGATCAAGTGGGGTCTCGGCTATATCGAGGCCAGATACGGCGACCCATGTTCGGCCTGGTCGTACTGGCAGGCGAACGGTTCCTACTAGGCTGTGCCGCAGATCGTCAGGAACTCGGCCGGGTCGGTTGAACGCCACGAGTTGCTACTGAACGTGATTGAACGCGTGGGAAACGTTAGAATGTGACGGGCCTCACTCTCATATTCGAAAGCGGACGCCTAGGGTCTAAAGTCCCAGGTGAGATGCGAGTTGGGCGCCATACCCATCGCCGTTATGGCCGAAATGTGATCTAGGTTACATCCGATTCCGGCTGCGGCACCGCCCCAGGTTGTGCAATGTGGTTGGCCGTTGGCACCCGGCTTGCGTGGTGATTACTAAGAGTGATTAGTCGCCTTGACCCGCGGCACACCCGCACGCCGCCTTCCCGCTGCCGAGGGCCGCGGGAAGGTCGTCTCGGGTGAAGGCTCTCGCGCACCGCGCGACCGATCGAAGGTAAATCTTGTCTCGTTACCGGATCCCCCTCCGGAAACCATTCGAGCTGATCGCGACTGCGGTCAGAAGGTTCGTCTCCGCACATCACAAGATCAAGTTTCGCAGGCCGTCAAGAGCGACCACGCTCGCTACGGTCACCGCTTCGGTGGCCGCGATCGGCCTGGGGACCGCCCTGTTGTGGCCGGCGAGCGCAGCGTCGAACCCCCGCGTAGCCGCGCCTCATCCGCAGGCGTTCAGCCACGCCGCCTCGGTGGTCGCGTTCGCTGACCCGACCATGGACAGCCGGCGGGCGCGGCCAGCGGCGATCGTTGCGAGTGTGCATGCCGTCAGGCTGAAGTTCATCAAGGCCGAGAAGGCGCGCAAGGCGGCCGGGCGGCGGGCCGCAGCGGCGCGTGCGGCCGCGCAGCGCTTCGCTCATGAGCAGGCCGCCCAGCAGGCGCAGGCGGCTCAGCCGGCCTCGTCGGGTTCGTCCAGCTCGTCGGGTTCCTCAGGCGCAAGCTCGTCACCGCAGCCGTCCGGCTCACCACAGCAGATCGCGAGCGGCATGCTCGGGAGCTTCGGCTGGGGGCAGGATCAGTTCGGTTGCCTGGAATCGCTCTGGAACCATGAGAGTGGCTGGAATCCAAGCGCTTCCAATCCAAGCTCAGGCGCATACGGGATCCCGCAGGCGCTGCCAGGTTCGAAGATGGCCAGCGCAGGTGCTGACTGGCAGACCAACCCGGCCACCCAGATCCGCTGGGGCCTTGGTTACATCCAAGGGCTGTACGGGTCTCCTTGCGGAGCCTGGGCTCATGAGCAGTCGAACGGCTGGTATTGATGAGCGGCGAAGCTGATCTTTCGAGCTCCTGGCCCGGGTCCGCGACGAGCTTAGTCAAAGAATGCCTGGAGCCGGCCGCGCCGCGCCCGGCTCCAGGCATTTACTCAGGCCAAGGATCATCCAGGCGAGTCTTGTTCGGGCGGATGCCCGCCGAGAGCGTTCTGCACAGCCAGATGGCGGATGTCGATCAGTGCCGTGTCGAGGTGCCTCGTCGCGACTTCGAGCACACTCTGCTCGGCTGTGCCTGGCAGTCGCGAACGCACGCTCGCGAGCTCGAGCCCGGCGCTGATCATATGGTTCGCCGCGTCCGCGAGTAGCTGCGCGATTCTGTGCTGTGCGTCGGTGAGAGTCGCTTTCTCGCCAGCAAACGCGGCTACCGCCGGCCGCGCGGGATCTTCCTCGGACGGCGCGGACTCGGATTCGGATAACGTGGGCCGCGCAGTAGCTGGGGCGAAATCCACACCGAGCGGTCCCGTATTCACACTCGGCCAGGCCGGATCGACGCCGTGCAGGGCGGGTGCCGAGTGCGGCCGGCCGGTGTAGCCGCCGGATGTCATCGCGCTTTTCCGCTGTTGGCCTGATCATGGATTTTTCGCCCAGGCGCTGCTGACGGCGCGCTTAGCGAAGGAACCGGCGGCGGGACTCGGCGCGGGCTGCGCGGCGCCTGCCGCAGTAGGGCTGACACCCGTTGCCTTGTCACACCGAGAACCACAGCGATCTCGTCCATCGTCATGCCCTCGCCATATAAGGCGTTCGCCTCGGCTTGCCGGAATCTGCTGCCGGCGTCAGAGAGCGCCTTGAACGCGTCGGAGACGAGCTCGATGACCTGAAGCCGTCTGTTGAGCGGAACGATCTGCTCGTATGACATCCCCCTCGAGCCGCGCAGATGTGTCAGCGGGCCGCCGTCAAACAGGAAGCCGAGCCTGCGCCGCAACTCATCTGTCGCGGTCGCAAGTTCATGCAGGCAGGCAAGAGCGTCGCCTGCCTGGCTCTGCCGACCCGCGCGCACGTACCCAATCTGACAGGCAATACCTATTGCGACAAGGGAAAAGTACCGCTAAATCTAAATATGACCGATCCGGGTGCGATCGGCCAAAATCTTCGAAGACTGCTGGTCAGGGCAGCGCCGAAAGCGGAACACCTCAGCTACCATCTCGGCGCGAAGCTGGCAAGCGCCTCGTGCAGCACAGGAAGGCTCGCCTGCCACTGCGGTGCGGGCGTTGACCAGTAGATAGCCAGTGACTGGCTGGCCGCTGGGCCCTGCACTATCAAGACCCGGTCGAGCACATCGATCTCGGCGCCGGAGATGTTACGCCAGCTGAACGCCCAGTCGGCAGCGGTCGTGCCTAGGTACCTGACGGGCCTGATGAAGTAGCGGTGGTACCCGGGGAACTCCCCCTGTATCCGAGTCTGACGTTGGAGGTGGAGGAGTTCAGCCACCATGCCCGCGTAGGTATGGGGAGTGAGGTCGACTTCGAGAAACCTGGAACCCGCGGGCTCCTCAATGTCCGTGTGCTGGCCCTCGCGGATGACCTTCCAGCCGGCAGGAAGCGCCACGCGGAACCCGGCCGTGCCGCCGCCGGTGGCCCCGGCTGGTTGCACGTACCAGCGATAACCAGCGGGCAACCGCGTTTCGCGGAGTGTTGCGGGCCCGCTCGGCTCGGTGCGGGGCCGTCGCAACGGGCGCAGCACGGTGCCCAGCGCCGCCTGGCTGCGGCGCTGCACCCGTGGTTGCGGATCCGGCCCGGTGAATCTTGGCGGCGATGAGGGCGGCGGCGATGAAGATCGCCACACCGATGATCACGAACCTACTGAGGCGGTGCTTGCGGCGCTGTGCGATGGCGGGGCGGCCGTCGGGCTGGTTGCCGTCCGGATAGCACGGAACCGGTCCGTCGCTTCTCACCCCCGCCATCGGAATCATCGGGGCAAGGCTCGCTCGGGCGGCAGGCCCTATCGATGCGGGTCCCACGCCGGCCGGCCCATGCCGGCCGGGCCCATGCCGGCCGGGCCCATGCCGGCCGGGCCCATGCCGGCCGGGCCCATGCCGGCCGGGCCTACAGCGGAACGGCTCACGGCCGTTGGGGCCGCTGGTCGCGGCCCTGGAACACGGGCCTCGACACTACGCGGCCCTGCAGCCGGGGGCCCTGCGGCCTGCGGCGCTGGAGGCCGCGGCGCTTGAGCCTGCGGGGCCGGGGGCCGTGGGCTTGCGGCTTGTGGGCATTGGGTCTGGTTGGCTGCGGCAATGGGCCCCGCGCCGGGTGGCAGGATCGCAAATGGCGTGAGCGTTTGCGCCAGGTGCAGGGTCCTACCAGGGTCAAGGCCAGAGCCAGGGTCAAGGCCAGGGCCAGGGCCGCCGGGGCCGGGACGGGAGCCAGAGCCAGCGCCAGAGCCAGGGCCAGAGCCACGACCAGGGCCAGGGCCACGACCGGGGCCGGGGCTGGGGCCGGGGCCAAGACCGCCGGAACCGGAACTTCGGTCGGTGCCACCGAGCGCATCGAGCATGCGCGCCGCGGCGGCAGTAGCCGGCCGCCCGGCCGGGTCGCGGCTTAGCAATGCACCGATCAAGGGCGTCAGTGAACCCGCTGCTTTGGGTGGCTGCGGGTCCTGGGTCACCACAGCGGCCATCGTTGTCATGACGCCGCCGTGCCGGTCGTATGGCCCCTGGCCTTCCACGGCGGCGTAGAGCGTGGCACCGAGAGACCACAGGTCGGAGGCGGGCGTGGCTGCGTCGCCGCGGATCCGTTCCGGCGCGAGGAAACCCGGCGAGCCCATCACCATCCCGGTTGGGTGACGGACGGATCGCCCTCCACGGTCGCGATGCCGAAGTCGGTCAGCACGGCCCTGCCGCCCTGCCCGAGCAGGACGTTGCTCGGCTTCACGTCGCGGTGCAGCACACCCGCCTCGTGCGCGCTCGAAAGGGCGGCGAGCAGTTCGCGTCCGACGTTGGCCGCGCTCCTCACTGACAGCGGCCCGTCCTCCGCGATGACCCGGTCGAGTGAGCGGCCGGGGACGAGTTCCATGACGATCCATGGACTGCCGCGTTCCTCGACGACGTCGTACACGGCCGCCACGCCTGGGTGGCTAAGCCGGGCGGCGGTGCGTGCCTCGCGCAGCGTCCGCTGATCGCTGATAGCTGTTATCCCGTTCCGCATCGCTCACGCTGGCCGGCAGCCTTACTTCCTTGACTGCCACGTCGCGGTCGAGAAGTTCGTCCCTGGCCTGCCATACGGTGCCCATTGCGCCGCGGTCAATCCGTCCGGCAAGCCGGTAGCGGCCCGCGACCAGGGGCTGCCCAGCTGGTTCTTCTTCCCGGTGACCGGGCCGGGCTTCAGGTGACGTCGAGGTCGTCATCGCCTTCCCCAGCCAATAGATGCATAGCGGGACGATACAGGCTAGGGATGTCGCGGCGCGTGTCAAGCGTTGCCCATGCGGCGAACGTGTACCTAGACAGGTGGATCCCCAGGTTGCGCTCGGCAAAATTCACAGGCTGCCCGGCCGGCCGGCGTGTCGGGATCGCTGGGCTGGCCGCCCAAATCGGGCACGAGATGTGGCGCCCTAAAGGGCCACAGCATGTCAGGGCCACCTGCTGTGCCGCGTCGAATCCGAGCATCGAAGCCACCAGCTCGGCCGGGGCCGCCGACGCCGCGCGGCCAGGACCGCTGGTAGCGCGGCCTGGGCCGCTGTTAGCGCGGCCAAGGCCGACGGCGCCGCGCCAGAGCCGCTGGCGCCCGCGCGCCCGAGGGGCCGCCGGCGCCCGCGCGCCCGGAGGGGCCGCCTGCACTGCGCCAGGGCTGCTAGTACCGTCGGCCGGCAATGGCATAACTGGCCTCGTCGCCCTCAACCGAACCTCCAGCGGTGCTCGTGATCCGTTCTTGCGTTAACTAACCGGCGGATAGCGCCGGAAAGTTAACACAGGAGGGGATCATGGCCTGTTCCCAGGCGCACGATGGCCAGTGGCCGCGCGCGGAAAGCGAAACAATCACAAACAGTCCGCGCGCTGCGCGCTGGGCCGGGCACGTGTGGGCGGCTCGGAGCAGCACACCCCGATCCTGCCGTCCGACCCATACCGGATCTGCCTGCCGAGCCATACTGATCTGCCTTCCGGGCAATACCGGATCCGTCTTCTTCCGGGCCATAGGAGTGACTGGGATCACCTCGAAAGGCCATCGCGTTCACCGACCACAGGTGATCTTGACACCCGTGACGGATCAGATTGGGCTCGGTGGCCTGCTCCACACCAGCGGTGCCGCGGGCGGCTAGCCACCCGGCCAGCTAGCCACCCGGTTGCTGCGCGCGGCGAGCGCCCGGCGGTAAGCGCCCGGCGGTAAGCGCCCGGCGGTAAGCGCCCGGCGGTAAGCGCCCGGCGGTAAGCGCCCCGCGGCAAACGCGCTGCGGCTAGCCACGCGGGTGCCACGGCGGCTAGCCACCCGGGTGCTGCGGCGGCCGCGTCATGGCAAGCACATCGAGCGCCGCGTTGAGTTGCTCCAGGCTGATCTCGCCACGTTCGACGTGACCGCGCTCAATGACGACCTCGCGGATCGTGCTGTCCGTGTCCAGTGCCTGCTTGGCCACCTTGGCGGCCGCCTCGTAGCCGATGAACCGGTTCAGCGCGGTCACGATGGACGCGGACGACTCCGCGTACCTTCGCAGCCGCTGCCGGTGAGCCTGGATGCCGGCCACGCAGCGATCCGCGAGCAGCGGAGTTACGCTCGCGAGCAGCCGGATGGATTCGAGCAGATTCCGTGCCATCGCCGGCAGCATGACGTTGAGCTCGAAGTTCCCCGCTGTGCCGCAGAACGCGACCGTGGCGTCGTTGCCGATGACCTGCGCCGTCACCTGGCAGACGGCCTCGCCCACCACCGGATTCACCTTGCCAGGCATGATCGAAGAGCCCGGCTGCAGGTCAGGCAGGGAGATCTCGGCGAGTCCGGTCCGCGGACCCGACGCCATCAGGCGGAGATCGTTTGCGATCTTGTACAGGCTGATCGCCACCACCCGCAGGGTTCCCGAGGCGGCGACGAGCGCGTCACGACCGCCCGCCGCCTCGAAGTGATCGCGGGCCTCGGTGAGTGGCAGGTCGAGCTTGCCGGCGAGCATCGCGATGACCCTGGCGGCGAATCCAGCCGGCGCGTTGAGCCCGGTCCCCACGGCCGTCCCGCCGAGCGGTAGCTCGCCAACCTGGGGGAGCAGCGCCGAGATCCGGTCCGCGCCGTGGCGGATCGCGGCCGCGAAGCCGCCGAACTCCTGGCCAAGTGTTACCGGTGTGGCGTCCATGAGGTGCGTGCGGCCCGCCTTCACTACGTCGGCGAACTCGGCCGCCTTGGCTTCGAGCGCCTCCGCCAGCCGGCCCAGCGCGGGAAGCAGTCGCTCTTTCATGCCCTGCGCCGCGGCGATATGG
Source organism: uncultured Actinomycetota bacterium (assembly GCA_963826515.1). Lineage (GTDB taxonomy): Bacteria > Actinomycetota > Actinomycetes > Streptosporangiales > Streptosporangiaceae > DATFVJ01. The sequence continues at coordinate 426,635 of CAWGXI010000010.1, read as the reverse complement.
ATCGCTGAGGGGAATACATCGTTGGATGACTGTGCGGCGTTGACGTGATCGTTCGGGTGCACCGGCCGGCCGAGATTACTCGTCGCGACTGCAGCTATTACCTCATTCGCATTCATGTTGCTCGAGGTGCCGGAACCCGTCTGGAACACGTCCACGGGAAAATGCGCGTCGTGCGCGCCGTCCGCCACCTCGGCTGCCGCGGCCGCGATCGCTGCTGCCATATCCGCGTCCAGCAACCCGAACTCGGCTCCCGCCATTGCCGCAGCCGCCTTGATCTGGCCAAGTGCGGCGATCAGGCCGCGGTCGATGCGCAGCCCGGAAACCGGGAGGTTCTCCACCGCCCGCTGAGTCTGTGCGCCCCACAGCGCGTCCGCGGGCACGCGGACGCCGCCCATCGAGTCGTGCTCGATGCGGAAACCCGGCTCGCCTGCCGCCATCATGATCGCGGGCAGTCCGCGCTATCCGTTGCAGTCTCCGTGATCATGGAGCGGCATCATCAAATCCTGCTCCCGATCGGAAGGAGCGGGCCCGCTGAATCCGCGAAGAAGTCGTTGCCCTTGTCGTCGACGACGATGAATGCGGGGAAGTCGCGCACCTCGATCTTCCAAATGGCCTCCATGCCAAGCTCCGGGTACTCGAGCACAGACACCGAGGTGATGCAGTCACGCGCCAGCTTCGCCGCCGCGCCGCCGATGGAGCCAAGGTAGAACCCGCCGTGCTGCTTGCAGGCGGCGGTCACCGCTGGCGACCTGTTCCCCTTGGCAAGCATGACAAGCGAGCCCCCGGCAGCCTGGAAGCGCTCGACGTAGGAGTCCATCCGCCCCGCCGTAGTCGGCCCGAACGACCCAGACGCGTAACCCTCGGGAGTCTTCGCAGGCCCGGCGTAGTACACAGCGTGATCGCGCAGGTAGGCTGGCATCGACTCGCCGCCGTCCAGCCGTTCGGCGATTTTGGCGTGCGCAATGTCCCGTGCGACGACCAGCGGGCCTGACAGGGACAGCCGGGTCTTGACCGGGTACCTGGAAAGCTCCGCCAGGATCTCGGCCATCGGCCGGTTCAGGTCGATCGCCGCGGCGTGGGCGTCGAGGTCTTCCGCCTCCGTGTCGGGCAGGTACCGCGCCGGGTCGGTCTCAAGCTGTTCGAGGAACACGCCGTCGCGCGTGATCTTGGCGAGGGCCTGCCGGTCGGCGGAGCAAGAGACCGCGATGGCGACGGGACACGACGCGCCGTGCCTCGGCAGCCGGATCACCCGTACGTCGTGGCAGAAGTACTTGCCGCCGAACTGCGCACCGATGCCGAGCCGCCTGGTCAGCTCGAAAACCTGCTCCTCGAGTTCAAGATCACGGAATCCGTGCCCGGCGGCGGAACCCGTCACAGGCAGCGTGTCCAGGTAGTGGGCGGACGCGTACTTGGCGGTTTTGAGCGCGTATTCGGCGCTGGTCCCGCCGACCACGATGGCCAGGTGGTAAGGCGGGCAGGCGGCCGTGCCGAGTGAGCGGATCTTCTCCTCGAGGAATGCGAGCATCGGCTGCGGGCCGAGCACGGCCTTGGTTTCCTGGTAGAGGAAGGACTTGTTCGCCGAGCCGCCGCCCTTGGCCATGAAAAGGAACTTGTAGGCACTGCCAGCATCCGCGTAGATCTCGATCTGTGCGGGCAGGTTGGTGCCTGTGTTGCGCTCGGACCACATGGTCAGCGGCGCGAGCTGTGAGTAGCGCAGGTTCATCTCGGTGTAGGCGTCATACACACCGCGGCTTATGTGCTCCTCGTCGTGCCCGTCGGTGAGCACCTGCTGGCCGCGTTTGCCCATCACGATCGCCGTCCCGGTGTCCTGGCACATCGGCAGCACCCGGCCGGCCGCGATGCACGCGTTCTGCAGCAGGTCGCGCGCCACGAAGCGATCGTTCGGGCTGGCCTCAGGGTCATCGAGGATGCGGCTGAGCTGCGCCAGGTGAGCCGGCCGCAGCAGATACGAGATGTCAGCGATAGCGGTCGTGGTCAGTGCGGTGAGCACGCCAGGATCGATGTCGAGAAATTCTCTCCCGAACGACTGGCGTTGGGTGACACCGCCGGACGCGAGCAGCCGGTAGTCGGTACTGTCCTTACCGAGCGGAAGCAGTTCGGTGTAAGCGAATTCAGGCATATGGCAGCGCATCCTTCGTCGGCCGGGAGTCGGCCCCGTTCAAGTTTAGGCATGTGCGGGGTGCCTGGGCGCCGCCGCTGGGGTCAGCGATGGAAGCGATGGATAGGTTGCCGATCCTTGATTCGGGTGCCGGGGTAGACCTGGTTTTCATGGAGGGAGGCACCGGGTGAGCGGCGCAGAACTCGGCTCAGAATTCCGGGACGATGATGTGGACACGGGTCGTGTTGATATGGGTGAGGCATCCCGCCAGCTCGAGCAGGCCACGCACGACACCCGCGTGGCCTTCGATTGCATCGCCCTGGGCGAGCTTGATCGCGCGCATACCCACGCGATTACCGCACGGGCGGCCGTCGACGCGGCACTGACCATCCTTCAGGTGGTGATCAACGAGGTGCCGCAGGATGCCCGGCATGCTAGTTCCTGATCGGCAAGCGACAGCATTCTCGTCGGCCACAGAGCGTGGCCCGCAGATCTTTCGCTGCGACGACGGAGCCATCCACGACCCCAGACACGACCGGGGTGGTGGACGGCACTGTCGTCGTCGCCGGTAGGCCACCGAGATCTACGGGACACGCCCGATCTTCCCGGCTTCGCCGGATGTAGCTCTCTATGGGCCTGACCAGCGGTGATTTACGCTCCGCAACCGGGCCGTCGCCCTCGCCGCGGTAACCCGGTCGCGGCGACCCGGGCTGCCGCCACGCTCATGATCCCTACCTGTGTTAAGTTACCCGCGCTATTAGCCGGAAACTTCACTCTCTAACGGATCATCGCCCAAGCGCGTCGCGAGCGGGCCGCCGCAGCCCCGCGCACAAACGGCTCACCCACCACCAGACGGCTCACCCGCGACCAAACGGCTTACCCGCCACCAGACGGCTCACCCGCGACCAAACGGCTTACCCGCCACCAGACGGCTCACCCGCGACCAAACGGCTTACCCGCCACCAAACGGTCCCTGCGCGGCAGCCGACTGCTCCACGGTGAAAGCCAAAAGCCGGGGCGCGACCCCACCCTCTCCTGAGGCGTCCCGGAGCGACACAACGATCAACGCGAACGCGGGTTCTTGCATGACCGGAAACGCCGTCGATGTCCTGGTACTAATCTGTCGTGAAGAGCCAGGACCAGGACTCGAGCCCGGTCCAGGACTCGAGCCCGGACCAGGACTCGAGCCCGCACCAGGACCACTCGGACCAGGACTCTCGATCTCCTGTCGCCCCCATCCTGGCGCGCTGACCTCCCTGGAGCCGCGATGACTGATCCCAACCCGCCCTACCGCGCGCCTGCCTACACGAGCACGCTGCTACGTGCTCCCGCCAGGCCGCTCATGCTGCCGAAACTCGGGCCGGACGCGGTAGAGGCGACAAGCCCGGTGTTCGGACGGCACGAGCTTGGACCGCTCGATCACGATCTGACCCGCTACGGCAGCACTGAACCGCTCGGCGAACGGATCATCGTGACGGGCCGGGTCCTTGACTCGGGTGGCCGCCCCCTATCTGGCACGCTGGTTGAGATCTGGCAGGCGAACGCCGCAGGCCGTTATGCCCATCTGATTGACCAGCACCCGGCGCTGCTGGACCCGGGCTTTGCCGGCGCGGGCCGCTGCCTCACCGACGAGGAGGGCCGCTACCAGTTCGTCACCATCAAGCCGGGCGCCTATCCGTGGCGGAATCACCACAACGCTGGCGCCCCGCGCACATCCACTTCTCGGTCTTCGGGACGGCCTTCACCCAACGGCTGGTCACTCAGATGTACTTCCCAGGTGATCCCCTGTTCGCGCACGATCCGATATTCCAGTCGGTACCCGAGTTTGCCCGCGAGCGGCTGATCGCCGCTCTCGACCTCGACACGACGGTTCCTGAGTGGGCGCTCGGCTGCCCCGTGCCCTGTGAGCCCCGTGCCTGTGAGCCCCGTGCCTGTGAGCCCCGTGCCCGTGAGCCCCGTGCCCTGTCCACTAACAACACCTCCTCCGCCTTGCCGGATTGCCGCCTGGGGCACCGCCCGCAGCCACCGAGATCTACGGGATCTACGCCCTAGCGCGCAAGCACTTGGCGTACGCGCGATGGCATCGAGGTCAGCTCACGGGTTTGACGCGTGTGCGCCGGCTGGGTGCGCCGGCCCCGCCGTACTGGCCAGTGGCATCACTCGCGCGATCCGAGCTGGCAGGGCCCGCGGCGCCGTTCGGGCCCTCCGTGCTCCCGGCGCCCACAGCACCGATGGCAGCCGGGCTTGCGGCCGCCGCCGGGCTGGCCGCGCCCGCCAAACCATGTTCTTCGTGCACATACCTGCCGCCGCGCAACAGCGACGCCGCGGCGGCTATCACCAGGACGGTCATCGCCATGCTGAAGACGACAACCAGGCCGTGGTGGAAGGGCTGTGAGATGAGTTCAGGGAAGAACGTCTTACCGGTCAGCACGGCGGCGTGGCCCGGCGGAAGGTGGCTCAGCACGCCGGTAGGCCCGAGAAGTTCCCTGACCGGGTTGTAGCCGAGGAAGGCGGCGAACAGGCTGCCCACCGGCGGCAGCGAGCCGACCTTGTGCGCGATCGCGTACGGCACTCCCTGAGCGGTGAGGCCGTTGGTCATCGTCGTCGGAAGGGTGCTGGCAAGTCCGGCGATCATCAAGGAGAAGAACACGCCGATGGACAGCACGAAGCCGGAGTTCTGGAAAGTAGCGAGCATCCCGGCGGCGGCGCCGCGCTGCCGTGCGGGCACGCTGTTCATGATCGCGGTGGTGTTCGGCGCCGCGAACAGGCCCATTCCCGCGCCGGCCAGGAAGATGAGGACCGCGAAGTCCAGGTACCTGAAGTCGGTGGGCACGCGCAGCAGGCCGAAGAACGCGGCAGCGGAAAGCAGCAGCCCGCCTGAAGCGAACATGCGCGCGCCGTGCTTGTCGGACAGCCAGCCGGACAGCGGCCCGGAGACGATAAAGCCCACGGTCAGCGGCAGCAGGTAGATGCCAGACCAGAGCGGCGTGTCCTGAAAGCTGTAGCCGTGCAGCGACAGCCAGATGCCCTGCAGCCAGATGATCAGCATGAACTGCAGGCCGCCGCGGGCGATCGAGGCGAGCAGGGTGGCGGCGTTGCCCGCTGCGAACGCGCGGATCCGCAGCAACTTCAGGTCGAACATCGGCTGGGGAACCCGTGTTTCGATCACGCAGAAGATGGCGAGCAGCGCGACCCCGCCGATCAAGCCGGTCAGCACCATCGGGCTTGTCCAGCCCATCACGTGCCCGCCGTAAGGCTGGATGCCGTAGGTGATTCCGGCGAGCAGCCCGGTAAGGCCGATGGCGAAGGTGATGTTCCCAAGCCAGTCGATACGCGCCTTGGTCTTGATTCCGATCTCGCGCAAGCTCAGATATGACCAGACCGTGCCGCACAGCCCGACCGGGACCGAGACGACGAACACAAGCCGCCAGTCGATGGCGGCGAGCACCCCGCCAAGCACGAGGCCGAAGAACGAGCCCGCGATCCCTGCCACCTGGCTGATGCCGAGTGCCATGCCCCGCTGGCCGGAGGGGAAAGCGTCGGTCAGGATCGCCGGCGAGTTCGCCATCAGCATGGCGCCGCCGGTGGCCTGGAAGACACGCCACCCGATCAGCCAGATAGCCCCGGCGGGCCCGGTAAAGGGGTCGAACGGGAGCGCGAGGGCGCCAACCGTGAACACGGCGAAGCCAATGTTGTACATCCGCACCCGGCCGTAGATGTCACCGAGCCTGCCGAGCGTCACCACGAGAACGGCCGAGACGAGCAGATAGCCCATCAGCATCCACAGCAGGTAGCTGATGTTGCCAGGGGTCAGCGGGTTGAGGTGGATCCCGCGGAAGATCGCGGGCAGGGCGATGATCACAATCGAGGCGTTGACCGTAGCGGACAGCATGCCAAGGGTCGTGTTCGACAGCGCCACCCACTTGTAGTGGCCTTCGCGCCCGGGTAGCCCGGCCTGCATTCGCCCGCCGCGCCGCGTCGGCTGGTCCGCGCGCGGTGGCTCGTCCGCCCGAGTGGGCTCGTCCGCCCGAGTGGGCTCGTCCGCCGGAGTAGGCTCATCCGCCTCTGGTGCACCTGCGCCATCCCCGGATCCAGCAATCTGTGGCACGCGTTCGGTCACGATGACCCTTCACACTGTCGAGACGCACTGTGGAGCCTGCGGATACTTGCTATAAGCAAACTAACTGACGAGGCGATTCCCTGGGAGCCTGGGGCCGGTACGGGATGTCCGTCGTCGTGCCGGAATTGTGTTTTAGCCCGTACGGTACCCGCCAGTGCCGACGAGGACTGGGCTGCACGAGACTGGGCTGCACGAGACTGGGCTGCACGAGACTGGGCTGCACGAGACTGGGCTGCCGCACGACGCTGCCGGCCGCACCAGGCCGCGGGACGGGTTATGGTCGGGACGTGGAACGCCGACCATCGGCGCGCGGCCTGCGCGCGTCCGACGCCGACAGGGAACGCGTGGTCGCGGTGCTCGCCGGTGCGGCCGCCGACGGCCGGCTGACACTCGAAGAACATTCCGAACGGGTGGCCCGGGCTTACACCGCCCGCACCCTGGGAGACCTAGCCGAGCTGACGGCCGATCTTGCCGTGGCGGCCGACCAGCCACTGCGTCTCGACGCGGCGAAACCAGCTCTCGGGATCTTCCGTACCGAAATCAGGACCGGCCGGTGGGTGGTGCCGCCGAACTTCGCCGCTACGGCGTTCTTCGGCGAGGTCAATCTCGACCTCACCGAGGCACTGCTTCAGCGGCCACACGTGATCCTGCACGCGACGGCGATCTTTGGCAACGTGCACATACTCGTGCCCGAGGGGGTCAACGTCGAGATGAGCGGGACCTCGCTGGTCGGCAGCAAGGTGAACCATGTGCGGGCGTTCGGGGAAGGCCCGGTCGTGGACATTCGTTGTTTCACCGTGTGCGGGCTCGTCACTGCCCGCACCCCGAAGCGCCGAAGGTGGCGCGGCACGCGTTTCGGTGTGGGGATCGGCAGGGCCAGACGGCGCGCGCTAGGTGGCGGCTGACCGGGCCGGCTGGCCGGCCGGCTGGCTGGGCGGCTGGCCGGGCCGGCTGGCTGGGCCGGCTGGCTGGGCCGGGTCCCGTTCGGCCTGGGGGATCGCCGCAGATCCGCGGTGGGCACGCCATGCGGCAGCCGTTAGGGAGAATTATCGGCATCCTGTTGCGGGCGGGTGCCCGGCCCGTGGGGCGCAGGCCGGCCTCAGCCGACGCTGTGTCAGCCGGCGCTGTCGAAGTTGACCATGCTATAGGCGCGCAGCTTCCACCGCTGATGCTCGCTCTCGATCTTGCGGATCGTGCCGCTGCGCGCCCGCATCACCAGCGAGTGCGTCTGCGCGCGATCCTTTTCTCCCTCGCCGATCACGACGACGCCGCTCATCGACACCGAGTTGATCAGGTGGCGCATCGCGTTGACCGCCGCGCCGTCGGCGCCATTCTTGTCCCCGCGGCCGGCCCACCGGGCAGCCGCCATCGCCGCCGCCTCGGTGACCCTGGCCAGCTCGAGTGCGAGGTTGCGATCGGGCGCGTGCCGCTCCGGCTGGCCGGGGTCCTGCTGCCCCGGTTGCTGCGCGGGCTGCCCCGGCACGGGCGTTATGGGCTGGCCCTCGGTCACGATGCTGTCACCTGTCGAGACTCTGTCACCTGAGGGGCCGTGTCACCTGCAGGGGCCGTGTCACCTGCAGAGGCCGTGTCACCTGCAGGGGCCGTGTCACCTGCAGGACCTGCGTCACCTGCAGGCCCTGCCATGCTGCCCTGGTGGCTCATGCCAGCTACGCCCTTCTTGTTGGCCGCTGATGTGGTCCTATTCCGGCTGGCTGTGGGGCCGGCCCCTGAGCTGGTGACAGCTGGCACGGCGCGGGCGTTGCCGGGCGTAGTCTGAGCAGCGGATGTTCCTGGGACCGTGAGGAGTGGCGGGACCGCGCATGACACAGCAGGCACACACCGCCGTCCGGTTCTCCGAACGTGGTGCCGCGACGAGGACCGGGCTGCTCGCGGCCGCGCGAGAGGTCTTCACCTCGGCCGGTTTCGCGCAGGCCGGGGTAACCGACATCGTGACGAGGGCAGGCGCGAGCGTCGGCAGCCTGTACCACCATTTCAGCGGTAAGGCCGATCTCTATCTCGTGCTCTTCGACGACTTCCAGCGTGAACTGGCGGAACGGGCCAAGAGGGCGGTGCACAGGGCGCGGGGCAGCGGGGTCACCGACCCGAAGGAACTGTTTCTCGCTGGCGCGACCGCGTACCTGGATGCGTGCATTGAGGAACGCGATCTTTCCTGGCTGTTCGTGTCCGGCGACGGGCCGCCCGGTTTTGACCTGGTCATGCGTCGCCGGACGCATGACTGGGCAATGCGGAATGTCGAGTTCTTCGCACGTAGTGCGGAGCCCGTCGACGAGGCGGTCGCGGTCGTGCTGACCGGGGCGATGGTGATGGCAGTGGCCGAGGTCTCTGTTGGCGAGGACGCGGGCCGGATGAGGCGGCTGGCTGACGGGGTCCTGAAGGTCATGTCGCGAATAGAGAATCCGTGATCGGTGCCGCCAGGCGAGATACGCGGCCGCAGTCCCCGGCGGCCGGCACGGCTCCGCCGCCGCGCCGCCGCCGCGTGGGCTCACTGCTCGCCGCGGTGGTCACGTGCCTGATCTTGTGCGCTCTGCTCATCGTCGCGACCCCGCGCCCGACCACCCAGATCGCGGTGCCCGTGAACTACCAAGGCGACCTGGTCAAGTTCCGCAGGGCTGCACCCTATCCAGTGGTCGCGCCTCGTTCGCTGCCGGCCGGCTGGCAGCCAGTAAGCTCCCGCCTCACCGTGGTGCCACGCGGCGCGGTCAGCTGGCATCTCGGCTTTGTGACTCCGTCGGGCGGGATGGCGTCGCTTGAGGAGAGCAACGCGAGCCCGGCTCAATTCATCCTGCGGATGACCAATGATGGCAACCTCCTGCCGGAGGTTTGGTCGGGCGGGGCGTGGTGGTCCCGCCGCTGGCGGCCGGACAAGGATCAGCGGTCACTGTCCAGGTCGGCGCCCGGAGCGTTCACGGTCGTCGTGACCGGCACCGCTGGCTGGCAGGAACTGTACGCACTTGCCCGTTCCCTGAGCCAGCGACCCTGACCAACCGGCCGAACCATACGGAACCACCGTCGTCTCGATTTGACCAACTATTTCCTCGCGGCCCCGCGACGTCACTATTGGCCGACCGCCTCTATCAGGTAGAAAACAGCTAAAGCCAGCTGTTCGGCGACCCTTTCTGCCCGATGTCGGCTCGGCCGGATATCAGCGACGCGTAGGGAGAAACTGATGGGCGTTCGGCGGTGGAGGCGGGGGCTGGTGCCGTCGGCGGCCGGTGTTGCGGCGCTTGCGCTGCCGGTGAGCGGGTGCACGGTCGGCGCGAGCGCGGCCAGACCGCCGGTCGTCCACCACCTGCCCGCGCCTCCAGCTCAGCCGACGTTACAGCCGCCAGCAGGCAAGCACGTGCGGCCGGACAAGGGTGTAACTTTCGCGGCGATGAACGGCAAGATCACAAACGTCACCGTGCAGGCTGGCCGGTCCTCGGATCCGGGTATGCACCGAGGACGGCAGCCGCTGGCGGACCGAGTATCCCCTCGAGCCGGGCACCAAGTACAAGGTAATGGCCACGGCGGTAAATAAGGCTGGGAAGGCGGTCACGGAAACGGCGGCGTTCACCACGGTCGCGCCCGGCGATGACCATGACGCCGGGCCCGAACATCCTCAACGGCTCGACCGTCGGTGTCGGTGAGCCGATCGTCATCCAGTTCGATCACCGAGTGGCGAGTAAGGCCGCCGTGGCGCGATCCATGGTGCTGAAGACCTCGAAACCGGTGGTGGGCGCCTGGACATGGCTCGGCAGCCAGGAGGTTGACTTCAGGCCGAAAAGCCACTGGCCGGCCTACACCCGAGTGCACCTTGCGTTTCACGCGGCAGGCCTCTGCGCCACCGACGGCGCGTACGTGACACGAAACATCGACCTCCATTTTTCCATCGGCGCCAGCCAGATCACTGTTGTCAACACAAAGGCACACCGGCTCAGGTACTACCTGAATGGCAAGCTGCACTGGAACTGGCCGGAGAGCAGCGGCATGCACGAGATCGACCCCGCCACCGGGCAGTACTTCGACACCGAGGCCGGTACGTTCGTGGTCCTTTATAAGAAGAACCCGGAGATCATGAGCTCGAAGAGCGTGGGGATCACAAGCGGGCCGTACTTCTACCCGGCCGGGGAGCCCGCGCCGGGGAGCCCGGGCCGCGGCGCCCGGGCCGGACCCCCGGACCCGGGGAGCCCGGGCCGCGGCGCCCGGGCCGGACCCCCGGACCCGGGGAGCCCGGGCCGCGGCGCCCGGGCCGGGCCCCCTGGCCCTAGCCCTGCCTCAGTGTGTGGCCGAACCGCTGGGCGCAGGCGTGGATGCCGATGAAGAAGGCACCGGTGAGGTGGGCGCTGCGATCGGTGCGTTAAGTGAAGCTGGGCTGACGAAGGAACTGCCAGCCGGGCCCGTCACCACGGCATCGTGGGTTCCGCTGCGGTCGAGCACCTGCGGCCAGGTCAGATACCAGTCGGTCCAGCCGTCGTCCCATGCTCCATGCACCGAGCTGCCCGTGACGATCACCGGATCCCCTGGGACCTCCATGTTGTAGTAGATCGGGGCGAACTCGGGTCCAAGGTTGACGCAGCCGTGGCTGACGTTCGAGTTCCCCTGATTGGCCACCGACCACGGCGCGGAGTGGATGTAGTCACCGCTCCAGGTGAACCGGACCGAGTAGTAAACCTGGACGTCGTAGTAGCCGGGCGCGCCTGGTGCTATGTCGGCAGGCTTCATCTCCACCGGGTTGCCCTTGTCGATCGTCAGGAACGTCCCGTTGGGCGTGTCGTCACCGGGCTGCCCGGAGCTGATCGGCCAGGTGTAGATGTGCTTTCCGTTCTTGTAAACCCTCATCTCGTGGCTCGACGTGCTCACGCGGGCGATCAGTGAGTCGCCGATGACGAAGTGCTGGGTCAGGTTTGAGGTTCCGTACACGCCGGGTGCGCCCTCGAGTCCGTCCAGATGGCCGATGAGGGTGATTGCCGTGCCCGTCGGCCAGTAGGCCTTCGGGCGGAAGTCAAGCGTCTCCGGGCCATCCCACCAGAAGGCGCCCACGACCTTTTTTGATGTCCGCACCTCGAGTGCGCGCTCCACGCTAGCCTTGTTGGTGATCGGCTGGCTGAAGGTGAGCTTGATCGGCATGCCAACCCCGTAGGCCTGGTCGCTGCCCTCGAATATCTGGGTCTGGAAGGTCGAGCGTGGCGTGAGTGTGCGGAATGAGCTCGTCGTCGTGGTTGTCTTACCCGCCGTGTTGATCGCCGTTGCGGTCAGTACGAACAGCTGCGCCGTGCCGAGCGTCCATTTGCTGCGCCAGACCGTGCCGCCGCCGCTCAGGCTGCCGGTGACTTGAGTGCCCGAGGTGCGCACCGAGACGCCGGTCACCTTGCCGTGCGCCGCGGTGACGGTGATCCCCCCGGCGGGGTTGACGTTCGTGCTGCCGTTGGCGGGTGTGATCGTCAGCTGCGCGGCGGGAGTCGGGGCCGCCTTCGCAAGCCCGAGCACGCCGCCCCCCGAGCAGGCGGCGACAACGAGCACCGCCGCCGCCGCGGCGGCCGCCGCCGCGGACCTGACCATTGGCTGGCGATGCCGCCAGTGCCGTGTACCGTCCCTGCCCCGCACGCTGAACCTCCAGTTACCGACCCTGCGGCCAAAGCTCACTAGCCCTGGAACGACGCATCCAGGTGAGGTTATGCGGTGCCACGTAAAGGCAACGCTGTGATCGGTGCTCCGTCATGGCAAAGATCCCGTGATGAACCGCGGATCCACCTCTGTCACGTTACTCGGTCCACGGGCCGTTCAATCCGCCGGACGATTCACCGCCCGGCCATGGGAACGGGCGTTAGAACGGCGCCTGCCCATCTCCGTGTCCCGATCCGTGTCCCGATCTTTCCATGCCACCCGCCGCCATCGCGGTAGCGAGCCTGGCACGTGCACCTTCGAGCCATTCGGAGCAGATCGTCGCCAGCCGCTCGCCGCGTTCCCACAGCTCCAGCGAGTCCTCGAGGGCGAGGCCGCCGGCCTCTAGACGTTTGACGACGTTCGCGAGCTCGTCCCTGGCTTGCTCGTACGACAGACTCTTCGAGGTACGCTCCGCCTGTTCTTCAGCCACTGGCTCAACCTACGTGACCGGTGGTGGCCCGGGCGAGCCAGCGGTCGCGGCGAGCTGGTCGTCAGCGAATCTGATCAGCAGCTCGTCGCCTTCTGCCACCTGAGTGGCACTGCGCACAATGGCGGGTTCGGGGGGTTCGCTGTGCTCGTGGGGATCCTGGGGAGCGCTGACAGCAGCGCGTTGCACGATCGCATAGCCGCGGCGGAGCGTCCCCGCAGGTGAGAGGGCGAGCAGGCGGGCACGGGTGTGGGCAACCTCATCAGTCGCGCGGGCCAGCATGCCGCTCAGGCAGCGCCTGGACCGGTCGGCCAGCTCGTCTACCTGCTGCGCGCGGCGCTCAACCTCGCGCACCGGGTCGGCGAGTGCGGGCCGGGAGCGAATACCGTTCAGCCACGCGGTCTCCCTGTCCAGCCGCCCGGCGACGCACCTGCGCGCACGATCCCGCAGCCCATCGATGATCGCGATCTGCTCGGAAACGTCGGGTACGACCCGTTTCGCCGCGTCAGTCGGCGTGGCAGCCCGCACGTCGGCGACGTGGTCGAGCAGGGGTACGTCTTGTTCGTGGCCTATGGCGCTGACAACGGGCGTCGCAGCCGCGGCGACCGCGCGGACGAGCGCCTCGTCGGAAAACGGCAGCAGGTCTTCGACGCTGCCGCCACCCCGGGCGATGATGATCACGTCGACGTCCGGCGCGGCATCGAGCCGCTGCACAGCCTCGATGATGTCGGTAACTGCATACGGCCCCTGCACAGCCACCTCTTCGACGGCGAATGCGGTCGCGGGCCACCGCCGGTAGGCGACCTCCTGCACGTCGTGGCGTGCGGCTGAGTCGCGCCCGCAGATCAGTCCGATCCGGCGTGGCAGGAAGGGCAGCGGGCGCTTTCGTTCCGCGGCGAACAGGCCTTCGGCGGCGAGGCTCCGGCGCAGGCGGTCAAGCCGCGCGAGGAGTTCGCCGATGCCGACTGCACGGATCTCAAGCGCGGTGAGCGCGAATGAGCCACGATTTGCGTTGAAGTCCGGCCGGGCCCAGACGACGATGCGCGCGCCCTCCTTCGGCGCCGGGCCGGTCGCGTCGAACACCTGCCTGGTGCAGATCACCCGGACCGAGACCGCGGCGAGGGGGTCCCGGAGGGTCATGAAAACGGTGCCGCGACCACCGCGCACGTTAAGCTCCGCGATCTGGCCTTCGACCCAGATGCGGCCGAGGCGCGCGATCCACCCGCCGACCATCTGCAGGACGGTACGGACCGGCGCGGGTGACTCCGGCGATGTCTCCAGCGGCATGGCAGTAACCGAATCAGGCAGCCCGCGCGCGTCAGCCGTGAGTCTCCGTGAGCTTCGCGATTCTGCGCTCGTACATCGTTATGACTTCAGCACGGCTGCCGCGTGACCTTTCGTAGCTTAGCAGCACGCGCACCTGCGCGAGGTCGAGCCCGCGCAGCCTGGCCCGCAGCGAGGCGATGGAAAGCTCGTCGTAGTTCGGGATCGGGGGCGGCGACGCGGGCTCTGGAGCCTTGGCCGCGGGAGCCATGCCGTCAGCCGGCTTCGTGGCGGACGTCAAACGGCTCCGGGTTGCCTGCGCGGTCTTGGTGGCTGAACTCACAGTCGCGCTCTTAGCCGCCGGCGTGACTGGCTCCCGCGCAGCTGCCTTGGCGGCCGCTGGCCTGGTCACAGGGACTCTGACGGCGTGACGCCCGGCCTTCTCCCTCGCATCTTCTGCGGCGCCCGGTGCGCTCATGAGCTTGCGGCGAACCCGGTCCGACACGAGCAGTGCCTGGCCTATCCCGGCGAACACGGCGCGCAGCGCATGCGCCGGCGCCTCTTTCAGGCGTTCAGGTACATTCGTAATTCGGGTCATGGCTATCTCCCTTCCCGCGTAGTGCCTGGGCGCTAGGGCGTGTCCCGTAGATCTTTGGCGGCGCGGATCGGCGCCGCCCGCATCCACCGAGATCTACGAGGCTAAGCCTGCCCGACGCCGGATTCGGCGGCAATGCCGTGGTAACAGCGGGTGGCCGAGACCTAGCGCAAGTCGTACCCAGGATATGGGGCCGGTCACGTCCGGCCGTGTCCCGGCTAGTGGCCCCTTACGATGGGGACATGGCTGGACGTGTCCTACTCGCCAAGCCGCGCGGCTACTGCGCCGGCGTCGACCGCGCGGTCCAGACTGTCGAAAAGGCGCTGGAGCGCTACGGCGCGCCGGTATACGTGCGCAAGCAGATCGTCCACAACACCCACGTCGTGCGCTCCTTGGAGGATCGCGGGGCTATCTTCGTGGCGGAGACGGACGAGGTTCCGGGCGGCGCGGTCGTGGTGTTCTCCGCCCACGGAGTGGCGCCGCAGGTGCATGCGGACGCCGAGCGCCGCGGCCTGCACACCATCGACGCCACCTGCCCACTCGTCTCGAAGGTCCACAACGAGGCACGGCGCTTCGCCGCACAGGACTACGACATCCTGCTGATCGGGCACGAGGGCCACGAGGAAGTCGTCGGTACGACCGGTGAGGCACCGGCGAATATCCGCCTGGTGGGTGGGCCGGGCGAGGCGGCGGGAATCGAGGTGCGCGACCCGTCCAGGGTGGCGTGGCTATCGCAGACAACCCTCTCCGTGGACGAGACCGACGAGACCGTGACCGCGCTCAGGGAACGATTTCCGCTGCTCGCCGATCCACCGAGCGACGACATCTGCTATGCGACGCAGAACCGCCAGCTGGCGGTGAAGCAGATTGCTCAGCAGTCCGACGTCGTCATCGTAGTCGGGTCGCCGAACTCGTCTAACTCGGTGCGGCTTGTCGAGGTGGCCCTTGACGTCGGCGCCACCGCCGCGCACCTGGTGGATGACGCGAGCGCGATGAAGGCGAAGTGGTTCGATGACGTCAGTGTGGTTGGCGTGACCAGCGGGGCATCGGTGCCGGAAAACCTGGTGCGCGGAGTGATTGACTATCTGGCCGGCCGCGGCTTCACCACGGTCGAAGAGGTCGAAGCCGTGGAGGAGAACCTCGTCTTCGCGCTGCCGCGCGAGTTGCGCCGCTGATCGGTACCGCTCATGCCTGCCCGCCCATGCCCGACCCGCCGCCGCGGGTGCGGATGTCCATTATGTGATCGCCGTCGCGTAAACGACGACGTTGCTCAGGTACGACTTCAGGTTCTGATCGAAGACACCGCCGCAGCTGATCAACCGCAGTTCCGGGTCTGGCGCGGGGCCGTAGACGGCGGCCGTGGGGAAATGGCTCTTCAGATACCAGCGCACCCCGTCGACGCGGAACACGGCGAGCGTGCCATCGGGTCTTCGCACATAGACGCGCTCACCCGGGCGCAGATGCCCGAGCCGGTAGAAGACTGCGGGGCCGGACAGTGAGTCGACGTGGCCGAGCAGGATCGAGGAGCCGATCGCACCGGGGCGCGGGCTGCCCGTGTACCAGCCCGGCCTGGCGGGGTCGGCGGGTACCTGGACGGTTCCGGCCGTTGTCAGGCCCAGGTTGACCAGCCGCGCGTTCACGCCGATGGCCGGGATGATGAGCGCGACCGGCGGCGGCGTCCGGTACCAGGCCGATCGGCCGGGTACCGTGACGCTCCGGCCAGCCGGAGCGGACGCGATCGCGGCCGCCGGGCGCGGCGATGGCGCCGCCGGAACCGCGCCGCGACCCGCGGTCACCAGGCCGGCCGCGCCGGCTCCGGCGGCGATCACTCCCGCCACCACCGCCACCATTGCCGCCGGCCGGCCTGCGAGCGGCCTGATCACGGCACGCGGGCCGCGCTGCCATGGATCCGGCGCAACCTCGCAACGCCTGCTAGCGCGAGCATGGCGCCTCCGGCGATGCTCCCAAGCCACGGCAATGCGGACTCGCCCGGTGCCCGCGGTGCGGTTCCACCCAGCCCGGTCGCGGCCCCGCCGGCCGGCAAGACGTGGCTCCCAGCCGCGTCCTCAAGGCTGACGACCCGCAGGCCCCCAGATGTTTTGTTGTCGAGCACGACCAGCGTGTGGATCGTGTCGGCCGAGAGTTCGACGGTCTGGCTGGCTTTGTCGCTCCCGCCCGTAACGCGCACGTTCTGGTCGCCGGGCGAGATAGCGCGGTAACTGGTAACGCTGGGGAAGGCGAGCCGCTGTGCCAGCACCTGCCCGCCATCGGTCACGGTCACCTTGTGCTCTTGGAGTGAGGCCTGGATGACGCGGACGAGCGCCTGCCCAGGGGGTGCCGTCAGCTGGTCCTGCATGACCTGCAGCCGTAGTCCCGAGACCGGCCCCACGCCAGCGACCGTATAGGCGGCGCCTGGCGCAACCCTGATGCTTGCTGACACGATCGGTGCGGACGACGCCGCCGCGCCGGCTGCGCGCATGGCAACCGTGTAGTAGCCGGCTTCGAACTGCATGTATTCGGAAACGTCGCCGTAGCCAACGCCCTTGAGCACCATCGGTGCCATCTTGCTATTGAACGAGTAGAGGTAGACGTCAACCTTGGGCGCATTGGGTGACAGGTGGGCACAACGCACCCACCCGACGGTCGCCGCCGACGCGATGGAGGGCGCGACCTCCAGCAGGCCCGCCGCGAGCCAGAACGCGGCGAGCGGCAGCGCCAGGCGGAGCGCCTTCCGCGGCAATTTCATGCTGCCTCATTTCTGACGCGGGGACCGGTCTCCCCGGCCGGTTCCGCCGCGCTGCCATGGATCGTTGATTAGGGGATCCCCCGCGCGCCGAGTAGGCCAAGCGGGCTGGGCGCGCCGAAGTCGATGTGCAGCACGGAACGACCTCCGGTTCGTACCACCTGTGCAGGCAGGGGCCGGTAAGGAGGCAGCTGGGCCCGCAGGAACGTGAGATCCGACGCAAGCTCGGCCGCGCCGCTGCTGCCTGCGGCGGTGATGCCTGCCGAGCGCAGCGGGATGCCCGGGCTAGCGCCTGGGGCGGCGCCGCCGAACCCGGTTAGCTGCAGCGGATTCCTGGCGGCGATGGCCGCCAGCGTGATGAGGAGCCTGGAGTCAACCTGGCCTGCGGTGAGTTTGCGCGCCGCCGCGGGCGGCATGGTGATGCCCGCGTTCTGGGCCAATTCCACCCCGGCGTTCTGCCGCGCGACCCGGTCGGAGCGGAGCGCGGCAAGGTAGGCCGCCGTTCCGTCCGGCGCTACCGCCCGGACGTCGATCCGCGCGTTGCCCGTGCCGAAGCTCGCCATCACTGCCGGCGCGTACACGCCCGCCAATCGGCTGCCGAACTTGCTGCGCACCGCCGCGGTCGCCACCACGACGTCGGAGCCGAGCGGATCGGACGCCGACGGCTGCAGCGCGAGCAGGTTCTGCGCGGCGAGACCGTGTGCCTGCAGCGAACTGCACATCACGGGGTCGCAGGCCACGATCGCGTCCGGGCTGACCTGCCTGGCGACCCACACCGCGGTCTGCGTGCGGACATTTGCCATCGCGGATAGCCCGCTCGCACCCCGGCCTTTTGATTCGGCTGCTTTGCCGTGGGTCGCAATAGTCCCGGTCTGACCGGAAAGCCCGGCGAAGAGCGCGCCCGCCACCACGACGATGATGGCACCCGCGACCAGGCTGAGCACGAGGCGCCGCCGTCCCGCTGCGGCTGGCTCTCTGGTGCCTACCCACTCCGCGCTGCCCCGGCCGCGCCCCGCGCTCGTGCGCATGTGGCGACGTACCCACAGCCGGGCGGTCGTGCCTATGACTCGTGCCCACGATGGCTCGGCCTGGCGCTTGCGCGCACGCGGCACGGCTTCCGGCCTGGTCCCAGTACGCCCGGCTTGCTGCTTGCCGGTTTCGCCCGGATCCTGCTTGCCGGTTTCGCCCGGTTCCTGCCTGCCGGTATCGCCCGGCCGGGCTCCGGTGGGTTCGCCGGGCGCGCTAGGCGGCTCCGCTTGACCAGAATCAGGACCGCTGAGGCTGCGACCGGCCATCCGGAGCAGTCCGGCCACTGTCGAAGGCGGAAGCTGGTCCTTGAGCTGCTGCTGGCGACCCAGCGTGCGGTTGCTCTCCTGGCCCATCCGAACGTACCCCCCGGAGGCGCGCCGACAAAGGGGACGCACCCCTGGCAACAGGTGAGCATATGTTGCCATGGTTTTCAACCGGAATGACCAATTGCCGCCCATCGATCATGCTTTGACCCGCTAATCCGGTGGTGATCGCGATGGCGAAATTGCGTCGCCGAAGAGAGCCATCGGGTCGTACTCGGGGTGCTACCCGCGTTTCAGTCCAGCCTGCCGCGCGGTGTGCCACGGTCGCGCAGGTCACCGCGTAGCGACTCGCGTAGCTCGCTGACATTCCCAGCGAGACCGCGTGCCAGCGCGATGACCGCGCCGAGCATAGTGCCGGCGAAGAGCCAGGGCGCGACGTTGCCGAGCGTCACCAGGGCGCCGCCGGCCACCGAGAGGATGCCTCCAGTCGCCGTGACAGCCTGCACACACACCACGGCGGCCCCCAGCATCATCGGCGGCGTCACCACCACAGGCAACAGCTGACTGGGCCGCACTGCCCACGCCGCGAAGACGCAGGCCGCCACGTACGAAATCCCAGTGAGCGCGCCGACGTGCCACAAGCTGGCAGCGAATGCGCCCGCGAACGACAACACGAAAACGGCGAGCACCCCTCCTCGCCCGGTAAGCCGCAATGGTGGGCTGGCGAGGATGCCCGTCGGCCGGGCTGGTACCGACGGCGCAGCTGGCACGGCTGGCGCAGCTGGCGCATCCGGCACGGCTGGCGCATCCGGCATGGAGGGCAAAGCTCGCTCAGACCGCTCAGCTAGCACAGCTGGCAGCACAACTGGCGCTGACGGTTCCGATGGTGGTGCGGCGTTCCGCCGCCGCGGCCCTGGCTGGCTCGTTGTCACCGCCTTTCGTCGAAGCGCGCTGATCGTGCCGTTCCAGGATTCCGGCATTCGGATCGCGGGCAACTCTTCCTCCCCCGTTGTCATCATGCCTCAGATGCCGCCGCGGATGTCACCGCGGCAGGTCATCTGCCGCGTGCCGCCCCTCACCCAGCCGCGCCTGCGCGCCATGATGAGGCGAGTACCGCGGGCGCCTCCGTGACGAGTTCCGGGCCTGATTCCGTGACAAGTTCGGGTGCGGAGATCGCCCGCGTGGTCTCCTCGACCGGCTGCGGCGGCTCGAGCTGCGCCTCCACCAGGCCGAGTTGGTTCAGCTTGCGGGCGCTCACGAGTACCCGGCTTTCTAGCGAGCCGATGGCCTGGTTGTAGGTGGAGACCGCATTGGTAAGGGCCCTGCCGAGCCTGTCTACGTGCCTGCCCATGCCGCCGATGCGCTCGTAGAGTTCCCTGCCTAGGTCGAACACGGCGCGGGCGTTCTCAGAAAGCGCCGCCTGCTGCCAGGCGTAGTGGGCGGTGCGCAGCATGGTCACCAACGTGGTCGGCGTCGCGATGTGCACTCTCTTGGCCATCGCATGCTCAAGCAGGCCGGGATCGCGCTCAAGTGCGGGAGCGAGGAACGCCTCGCCGGGGATGAACAGTACGACGAACTCTGGCGCAGGGCTGACGGAGGCCCAATACGCCTTGGCCGCGAGCCTGTCCACGTGCTCCTTCAGATGACGCGCGTGCGCGCCGAGCCTCGCTTCCCGCACGCTGGGGTCCCTGGCCTCGGCTGCCTCCAGGTACGCGGCGAGCGAGACCTTGGAGTCCACCACGATGTTCTTGCCGCCAGCGAGGCGGATGACGAGGTCAGGTCGCTGCGTGCCATCCGCGGTAGTGACGCCGACCTGCTCGTCGAAGTCGCAACGGGCGGACATGCCGGCGAGCTCCACTACCCGGCGAAGCTGCATTTCGCCCCAGCGTCCCCGCGCCTCCGGCCGGCGCAGCGCGGTCACCAGGGCCTGGGTCTGCTCGCGCAGCTGGTCCGAACTTGCCCGGGCGAATTCGACGTGCTTGGCAAGCTCGGCGTGCGAGGCGCGGCGTGCCGCATCAGATTCACGCAGCTGCGTCTCGACCCTGGCGAGGGTCTCCTTCAGCGGGCCGACCAGGTGCTCGACCGCGGCGCGCCTGCTGTCGAGTTCGCTTGTCGCTTTGACGCCAAATGCCTGCATCCGTACTTCGGCCAGATCGAGGAACTGCCGGCTGTTGGCGTCAAGTGCCTCGCAGGAAAGCGCGCGGATGCGCTCGGCAAGCTGACCCTCGACGAGCTCGGCTTTCTCCTGCGCCGCGCGCTCGACCAGGCTTGTCTTCTCCTCCGCGGCCCGCAACTGGGCGCGGAGGCTGGCTACCTCTGCGGCCTGCCCGGCGCGCGCGATAAGGAAGCCGGCCGCCGCTCCGGCGAGAGCGCCGAGCACGAGGCAGGCAAACAGCGAGATCGCGTCCATGTTTCGCAATGGTGGCAGCCCGCACCGACAGGGCGTGGCCTGACACGCCAGGCCGACGCGGATTCGTCTAGCGCGTTAACGATTCGTAGACTCCCGCGAGTGAGCTTGTCGATCGGGATCACCGGCCTGCCCAACGTGGGCAAATCAACCCTTTTCAACGCGTTGACGAGGGCGGGGGCTCTCGCCTCCAACTATCCTTTCGCGACCATCGAGCCGAATGTCGGGGTGGTGGGAGTGCCTGACTTCCGGCTCGCCGGGCTCGCACGTTTGTACAACTCGGCCAGGATCATGCCCGCGACCGTGCGCTTCGTGGACATCGCGGGACTGGTCCGCGGCGCGTCGCAGGGCCAGGGCCTGGGCAATCAGTTTCTCGCGCACATCCGCGAGACCGACGCGATCTGCCAGGTGGTCCGCGTCTTTACTGACGCGGATGTTACCCACGTTGATGGTGAGGTCCGCCCGGAGCGCGATATCGAGACGGTCAATACCGAGCTGATGCTCGCCGACCTGCAGACCCTGGAAAAGGTCATCCCGCGTCTCGCCAAAGAAGCGAGAACCCATAAAGATCCGCAACGGCTGCGCGTGGCGGAGGCCGCGGCCCGGGCTGCGGAGATACTCGACGCCGGCCAGCCGCTGCACGCTGAGGCGGCGGTAGGCCGGATCTGCCTCGCCGACCTCGGTGACCTTCATTTGCTGTCCGCCAAGCCGTTTCTTTATGTTTTCAACCTAGACGACGCCGAGCTAGCGGACGGCGGCCTGCGGCAGCGCCTGACCGGTCTCGTCGCGCCATCGCCTGCTGTCTTTCTGGATGCGCGGACGGAGGCCGAGCTCACCGAGCTTCCCGACGAGGACGCGGCCGAACTGCTCGCCGAGATCGGCCAGGACGAGCCCGGGCTCGCGCAGCTGGCCCGGGCGGGCTTCGCCGCGCTCGGGCTGCAGACCTTCCTGACCGCGGGACCGAAGGAGGCGCGAGCCTGGACGATCAGGGCCGGGGCGACGGCACCGGAGGCCGCTGGCGTGATCCATACCGATTTCCAACGCGGTTTCATTAAGGCCGAAGTTGTTTCGTATGACGACCTGATGACCGCGGGTTCGCTCGCGGCAGCGCGCTCAGTGGGCAAGGTCCGCGTCGAGGGTAAGGACTACGTGATGCAAGATGGTGACGTTGTGGAGTTCCGGTTCAACGTTTGAGCAGTGATACTTCTGCCCAGAATTACCCTATGGAGTCACTAGAAACGAACCAGTGGCCTTCCCGCTAGCAGGGAGACGGGGGGGTGGCTGGAAGAATGGGGGGTCGCTGGAAGATTGGGTGTCCACTACTGTGGGGTCTTATGCCTCACAATGGGCCAGGACCGGCACGATTGACATCGTGCCGTTAACGGCTGCGCCCGGGATCTTATGGTACGACTCGGAGGTGCGATGGCTCGCAGGTCGACCCTCGAACGCGGTCCGCAGCCGGCTGTGCACGGCGGCGGGACGACGGCGACGGCGGCGCCTGACGGTGCGGCCAGTGAGGCGCCTGGCGGGTCGGCGGGCTGGCGTGGTGCGGGCGGGCGCTGGGGAGTTTGGGTTGGGCGCGCGATTCTTTGGGCGGTATTGATCGTCGTCGCTGTCAATGGCGTGCGCGCGATCTTCGTACGGGTGACCCAGGCGCCGGGCCGGGCGAGCACATCAGGGCAGCAGCCGACTCCGGCGAGCCGTTTCCCTGCTAACATGGCTGAGGCCTTTGCCCTGCAGTTCGGGCAGGTCTACTTGAATTTTGATCAGGCGCACGCCTCGCAGCGAGCACAGCAGCTCGCTGCGTTCATCCCGTCAGGCGCCGGGCAGCAGTTCGGCTGGAACGGCACCGGGCATATGCAGTTGGGGTCAGAACAGGTCGCAGGCATAACGGTGCAAGACGCGGATAACGCCCTGGTGAAGTTGCTCGTAACGGTGAATGGCCAGCTAATGCAGTTCTCCGTGCCGATCTATGCGGCATCGGGCGGAATGGTAGTCTCCGGCGAACCGGCGCTGCTCCCGCCGCCCGCCAGGGTGGACCCGCCGTCGCCGCCGGCAGGCGGCAGCTCGGACCTGACGACGCAGAACGAATTCGAGAGCTTCCTTCCTTCGTTCCTCCAGGCGTATGCGTCAAGTGACACGGCGACACTCGGCCGGTACATCACCCCGGGTTACTCAATTTCCGGGCTCGGCGGTGTGGTGAGCTATAACTCGATCCAGAGTTTGACGGTCCCGCAGGGAGGCTCGAAGCGGGACATTGCCCTTACCGTCCGCTGGCAGCTTCCGAGTCAGGGGGGAACCGCGCCGGCCACGCTTGACGTGACCTACGAGATGACGTGGATATACCAGAGCGGAACTTGGTCCGTCGAAACCATCACGGGCTCGACCCAGCAACCGGGTCAAACGTGATGGGCAGACGCGCAGCCAGGGACCGGCTGATGGCCGGTACCTGCATGTCCCCGGAAGTCTCACTTGTCACGGAAAGAGTAAGTTGATGTTGTTGTTGTTGCCCCAAATCGTCACGGCGCCTCCGCTGGCGGCAGCGCTCAACTCGCAGGGCCTCGTGACTTACCTTCAGCAGCTATTTGGCCCGTTGTTCCTCGGGATCGTCGGGATCGTCGCGCTCTTCTTCCTGTTCACCAGGGAGATCACCAGGTTCGTCCAGTTCCTCGTCCTCGCAATAGGGATCGCTGTCATCTTCTATACGCCGAGCATCGTGCAGACACTCGCCACCGGCATCGCCAACGCACTCGGCGTCCACTAAGGTCGCCCGCACCGGCGGAAGGAGAGCACCCGCGTGGATCTCCCCACGTACACGAACATCTGGCGCATCGAGAAACGGCTCTACAAGATCTACGATTTTCGTCTGCCGGTCCCGCTGCCGATTGGCCAGATTGTGGTGTTCGTGGCCATCACAGTGCCGTATGTCGTGGCGCTCACATTGGTTGGCCTGCCGTTCGATCACCGCTTGTTCTGGCTCTACATTTTGCCGCCAGCCGTGGCGACGTGGCTCGCCACCAGGCCCGTACTTGAGAACAAGCGGTTGCCCGAGTTGCTCACCTCGCAGGTCCGCTATTTGGCCGAGCCGCGCATATGGTGCCGGCTGATTCCAGCCGAAGAGGCGGAACAGATCCTGATTGTGGGGCGCGTATGGCGCCGTGCGCAATCAGTGCCTCCGACGTCGCAGGTACTGACGTCGCAGGCACTGACGTCGCAGGCACTGATGTCGGAGGCACTGACGTCGGAGGCACTGACGTCGCAGCAGGGAAAGTCGCAGCAGGGAAAGGTCGCTGCCGCGGCTGGGGTGGGGAGCGTCGCGGTCACGAGCGCCGATCGTGGAGTCGGAGAGCGGCGGGAGCCGCCGTGGCGATCGAGGTCGGCCCGCAGAGCATTGCCTGCTGCTGCTCGTCGGCGAGCCGCTCGTGCGGGAGCCACTGATGCGGGAGCCACTGGTGCCGCGGGTACTCGTGAAGTCAGTGATCATGGAGCCAGTGCCAGCGGGGCCGCCGCTCCTGGCCTGGGTGCTCGGACTGCCGGTAGGACCGCTAGCGGCGGCCTCTCGAGCGGTGGCCCCCCGAGCGGTGGCCCCCCGAGCGGTGGCCCCCCGAGCGGCGGCCCCCCGAGCGGTGGCCCCTCTTGCAGTGGCCCCTCAAACCCTGCCAGGACAGGTGCGCCCGACGGGACAGGCGCGATCCGTGGGGCACGCGTGGCTGCCCGGGCCAGTGCAGGCGCCGAGGCCGGTGCGGGCGCCGAGGTGAGCGCCAGGAAACGCGCAGAAGCGGCCCCCGTGTACGGACGAGGCGCCGCAGCGAGGGCGTTGGGCGGGGCTGCGGCGAGCGCGGCGAGCAGAGCCCCGGGCGCACCCCCGGGCGGTGCGTCCAGTAATGCAGGCGGCGCGCCAGCCGCGTCGTCGAGTCGCGGCGCCGCGGCCGGTCAGCCGGCCAACGCCGCAGGCCGTGCGTCCAGCAATGCCGCAGGCCGTGCGTCCAGCAATGCCGAGGGCGGAGCGCCAGGGGGGCCGTCGAGCCGCGGCGCCGGGGCCGGTCCGGCGGCCAATGCTGCGGGCCGTGGATCCAGTAATGCCGAGGGCGGCGCGCCAGGGGGGCCGGCGAGCCGCGGCGCCGGGGCCGGTCCGGTAACCAATGCTGCGCGCCGTCGGTCCAGCGATGCCGCAGGTAGTGCGCCAGGGGGGCTGGCGAGTCGTGGCGCCGGGGCCGGTCCGGTAACCAATGCTGCGGGCCGTGCGGCCAGCGATGCCGCAGGTAGTGCGCCAGGGGGGCTGGCGAGTCGCGGCTCCGCATCCGGGCAGGCGGCGAACGCCGCAGGCCCTGCGGCAAGCGACCCTGCAGGCGCCGCGCTAAGCAGCACGACGGGCATTGCCGCAGGCGGCGCGGCGGACCGTCCCGCTGGCGGTGCGGCAGTCAACGCTGCAGGTGGTGCGGGAACCGCGTCGGCCAGCGCGACGGGCACTGCCGCATGGACGGGGGCAGCCAACGCCGCGGGTTGTGGGACAGGCGCGGCAGGCAACCCGGTGGGCCGCGGCGCGGCCGGCCCGGCGGCGAGCACTCCAGGCGGTGTGGCGGGCGCTCCACCGCAACCAGCGGTGAGTGGCCAGGGCCGCACATCGATGGGAGACGAACGTCCCACCGCGGGAGCGGGCGCGGGCGCAGGCGCAGGCGGCGTGACGGGCGCCGTGGCGCGAACGGTAGCGGATCACCCAGATGTGCGGGGACTTGATCAGAACGGCGGTGCCCGGCGTTCAGGAGGTGACCAGGACAACCCGCGGCCGGCATGGGTGCGCGCGGCGGCCCGGCGCGCAGGCACGGCGTCGCTCCTCGGAGGTGCGACTGCTTGGCGCCCTGCGGCAACAGCGCATGCGCCTGCCGCTGGGCACCCGCCAGCGACCGGCAGCGCGGGCGGCTGTGCCGCGGCACAGCCGCCCGCGGCACAGGCGCCTGCGGCGCAGGCGCCTGCGGCGCAGCCGCCTGCGGCGCAGCCGCCCGCGGCACAGCCGCCCGCGGCACAGCCGCCTGCGGCACAGCCGCCTGCCGCACAGTTCCCTGCTGCGCAGTTCCCTAGGCACGGACGGTCGCACCCTGGCCGCAGCGCTCCGCTCGAGGTCGCCCACTCCGACCAAGTGGACGAAGTCACTCACCCGCGCGCCACGCTCGGCGAGCGTGGCCGCCCAGGTGAAGTCGGCGGCTGCGGGCAGGCCGGGGTCTGGTTGGGACAGGCACATCAGCCACCGGGCCCGCCGGATTCGCACCGGCCATCGCTACCTGCCCAGTCACCATTTGTGGCGAAGTGGCCACTTCCCGCGGCAAAGCCAGCACCAAACGCGGCACAACAGTCACAAGAGACTCAAAGGGCAACTCAGCCCCACGCGGAATCGTTGCTGCCGGGCACCGAACCGCATGCCGAGCCGCGCCAGCCGGGCGGTCCTGGCGGCCGACGAGTTCCCAGGCACGCCGGTCAGGGCGCCGCGCACGACGTCGTTCCACCTCCCGCTGGGTCGCGGGCTTCGGTGCCGCCGCCCACAGCACACGCGCTGCCACGAGACCCAGAGACTGCGAAGTCACAATCGCCGCAGCAGCCGTCACCACAGGCTCCCACGCCACCAATGGCACAGCCACCAATGGCACAGCCACCAATGGCACAGCCACCAATGGCACAGCCACCGATGGCGGAGCCGCCCATGGCGGAGGCGCCGACGGCGCAGGCCCCGCCGGCCCAGCCAGCTTCGCCGTCACAGCCTTCGCTGTCCGGGCCTTCGCTGTCCGGGCCTTCGCCGTCCGGGCCTTCGCCAGCACAGGCGCCGTCTGCGTCGGCCCGGTCGGCATGGCCGGCCGCAGAGCCCTCGGCGGCGCCTCTCTCGGCTTGGTCTGCACGTGCCCCGTTGACACAACAGCGGCGGTCAGCGTCGCAGCCAGCAGAGTCGCCGCCTGCGCAGCCACCGTCCATGGGTCCCCAGCCGGCACACTCGCGGTCCGCGCCGTCGCCCCAGTCGCGGTCACCCGGTCTCCGGTCTGCACAGTCGCCGTCCACGCCGCCGCCGCAATCGCGGCCACCGGAATCCCGGCAGCCGCAGCCGCAGTCACCCCGGTCGGCGCAGCCGCAGCCGCAGCCGCAGCCGCGGCCGCAGCCTCCGGCATCCCGGTCGGCGCAGGCGGCCCGGCCACCGCAATTCGTGGCATCTCGACAGCCCTCGCCGTCTCCACAGGCGCCACCGACCGCCTCAACTCCACCAACTTCAACGCCAGCCCTGCCAACCCCGATCCCCACACCACCTCCACCTCCAAGCCCAAGGGCGTCGGCTTCCGCCGGGTCGGCTTCCGCCGGGTCGGCTTCCTCCCGGTCGGCTTCGTCCAGGTCAGCCTCGTCCAGGTCAGCCTCGTCCGAGCCGGCTTCCTCCAAGCCGGCTTCCTCCAAGCTGGCCTCGTCCAAGTCGGCTTCTTCGGTGTCGGCTCCCGCCACGGCGCCTCCGGGACCAGCACCTGAACCAGCACCTGGCCGCTCTCATCCGGGTCCAGCCACTGAGGTCCCCGGCGCGAAGGCGCCCGATTCCGCCGAACCGTTGTCCGTCGAGCGAGTGGTCCATCGGTCCAGGGACGAACGCGGTCCGGGTTGGCATCGGCGGGCGAAAGTGGTGGTCGGGGGTCTGGGCCCGGGCCGGGCGGATCCCGAAGAACAGGACAAGGCGCGCTGCCGTCTGGTACTGCCGGGGCCTCGCCGTATCGTGGTCCTTGGCTGCACGAGCGGGGCGGGCCAGACCGCGACGGCGCTCATGCTCGGCCAGTTGCTCGCGAGCCTGCGGGCCGAACCTGTCGCCGCGGTTGATCTCAATCCGGGCGAGGGCTCGCTTACCCGTCAGCTTCGGATCCGGCCCACCGCCACCGTCGGCGAACTGCTCGCTGACAGTTTCGCCAGTTCCCTGGCCGCATATGGCGTTCCGGCCGCGGAGCCCCGGCTCGAGGTGATCGCATCGGGTGAGGACCGGATGGCCATCTGCGCGCTTGACGAGAACGATTACGTCCATCTTGCTGGGCTGCTCGCGGGACGTTACGAGCTGACGGTGGTCGATCCAGCTGCCGCCACGGTAGCGCGGGTGCTGCGGATCGCCGATCAGCTTGTGCTTGTCGCGCCGGCCAGCGCCGACGCTCCTCGCGCAGTGGCCATGACACATGAATGGCTGGACAGCCACGGCCATAACGAGCTTGCCGCCCACGCGGTCACGGTGATCAACGGGGTAAGCAAACGGAGCTTGCCAGACGTGCTGCAGACCGAGAACGTGGCCCGCGGCCGTTGCCGGGCGATCGTCCGCGTGCCCTGGGACGATCAGCTGGACGCCGAGCGCGGCCAAGCGCCAGGGCCACGATCACTTCGCCCGCAGACCAGGCACGCGTTCACAGCTCTCGCCGGGGTTACCATCGCAGGTCTTGCCGTTGCGGCGGAGGCGGCGGAGGCCT
This sequence comes from uncultured Actinomycetota bacterium, assembly GCA_963826515.1. Classification (GTDB taxonomy): domain Bacteria; phylum Actinomycetota; class Actinomycetes; order Streptosporangiales; family Streptosporangiaceae; genus DATFVJ01. Next base: position 398,539 of record CAWGXI010000010.1, on the reverse strand, counting down.
CCCGATGAGGCACCCAAGGCCGGTCCGCCCAGCCGGCTGCCGAGGGCGGTGGCTAACCGCATGAGCAGCCGGACCAAGGAGCGGCGCAGGCTGTCGATCCGGTATTTCGATGACCGGATCGTGCTGACGGACACCCATGCCTGGGCGTACTACCGGATCCCGACGGTGCCGTACGAGTTCACCACGCCAGAAGAGCGTGAGGCGCTCGCCACCAACATCACGATAGCGCTTGCGGCCATCAGGATGGCCGACGCAGAAGTGCACCTGCGCATCGTCCACCGCTCCTATCCCGCCGCCGAGTGGGCGCGCCGCCTGGATTCCACCTCCGACGGCGGGCCTGGCTGGCTGGAGTACCTGGACGAGATGTACCGGCACGTCTGGGCGAAGGATTTCTGGGCCAAGGAGGTCTACCTTGGCGTCCGGCTTGGGCAGCGCGGCATGCGGATGCAGCTGACCGGAGGCGTGTTCGCCCAGTTCATCTCCCTCTACCAACGCAGTGAGAAGGCACTGGGGCTAGACGACGAGGCGATTGACGACAGCGAGATCGCGAAATGGTCTGACCAGGGCGAGCGGCTCGGCCGCGCCCTCGCGGTGAGCGCGCTTGGCGCGCGGCATGCCACATCAGCCGAGATCGCCTGGCTGTTCAGGCACACCCTGTCGGGCCCGATCGGTGACCCGCCGCCGTCGGCCACTCCCCGCAGGACCTGGGGCGCTGGCGAGATCGAAGGCCTGTTCGAAGGCCAGGTGCACAATGGGCGGACCCTACTGCGGCTTGAGGACCACGCTGGGGAGTCATTCGCCGCTTTCCTGTCCTTCTCTCGCTTCCCCGACGTGATGGCCTTCCCAGAAGGTGAGCCGTGGCTGCACTTCGCGGACTCGCTCCCGTTCCCCGTTGAGATCAGCTCGAGGATGAAGCTGATCTCGCCGGCCAAGGCGAGCAAGGATGTGAGCCACAAGCTCGCCCACGCCAGGGATATGGACATACACATCCGGGAGGCTGGCGCGGAGGCGCCCATCGCGCTCGCCGAGCAACTCGAGGCCGCGCGGATGCTTGAGCACGGCATTACCAAGGAGCGGCTGCCATTCGTCTACGGCTGGCATCGGCTGCTTGTCACCGCGCCGACGCGGGAGATGTGCGTCCGCCGGGTGGAGGCCGTAATCGAGCACTACCGCGACATCGGGATCGACATCGTCAACTCCACCGGCGACCAGTTCTCGCTGCTGTGCGAGTCGCTGCCTGGAGATCGGATAAGGCTCAGCGCATACGTACAGCGCCAGCCGCTTTACACGATCGCAGGCGGCGTGCCCACCGCGACCGTCGACCTCGGCGACCGGGCAGACGGTGCCTGGATCGGCCCCTACATCGGCGAGACGCTGGGCCGCGCGAGATCAGTGGTGCATTTCGACCCGCTTGCCGCCGCGGCGCGCAACCGGCCGACCGCCATCGCCATTACGGGGGAGCCTGGCGGCGGCAAGACCACGCTGGCGCTGTTGCTGATCTACCAGCTTGCTCTGCGCGGCGTGACGGTCGCCGTGATCGACCCGAAGGGCGACGCGGAGTCGCTGGTACGCCTGCTGCAGATGCGTGGCCGCCGCGCCCGCGTGCTTCCGCTAGGTTCGGCGGCGCCTGGCCTGCTTGACCCGTTCTCGTTCGGCGACGACCTGGCGGCCAAGCGGACGATGGCCACCGAGACGCTGCGCCTGCTGCTGCCGCGGATGAGCGAGGAACGTGAGAGCGCGATGATCCAGGCCGTCGGCACCGTCGCGGGGCGGGAAGAGCCGAGCCTCGGCAAGGTCGTGGACTACCTGGAGCAGTCCGCGGACGCCGCGTCGAAGAACCTCGGCGCCGTGCTGCGGTCGATGTCAGAGATGAGGCTCGCCCGGTTGTGCTTCCACCCATCGGGAGGCGAGCAGATCGACGCGGCCGGATGGACCACGGTGTTCACGCTCAGCGGCCTGAGCCTGCCCGACGCCGCGGTCAAGCGCGACGACTATTCCTACGAGCAGCGCTTGTCGGTTGCCCTGCTCTACCTGGTGTCCCAGTTTGCCCGGCGGCTGCTCAACGGCATGGACCGCAGCCTGCCGAAAGCGATCTTCCTTGACGAGGCGTGGGCGATCACCTCGACGCCGGAGGGCGCGAAACTTGTGCCCGAGGTTTCCAGGATGGGCCGGTCACGAAACACCGCCCTGATCCTTGTCTCGCAGAACGCGGGAGACCTGCTCAACGAGCAGGTGACCAACTGCATCTCCGGGGTTTTCGCGTTCCGCTCCACCGAGCGGGTGGAGGTCAGCAATGTCATGTCGCTGCTTGGCGTGGAACCGTCCGACGATCACAAGGCCGTACTGCGCAGCCTGGGTAACGGTGAGTGCATCTTCCGTGACCTGGACGGCCGGGCGGGCCGGATCGGGGTCGATCTGATTTCGGAGGAACTTTTGGGCTGGCTCGACACCAACCCGACACGGACTAAGCCGGACGAGCCCATGACGCTATCAGGGCAAGCGGGAGACGGCCATCCCGGCCAGGGGACAAGCCCGCAGCAGCGCTGAGACCACCGGAGACCGATCCTCAGGAGTGCCGATGGCAAGAGTGACACTGGCCGGTCGCCGGGCCGCGAGCGTGCTCATAGTCATCGCCGCCGTGTCCGGCATCCCGGCCACAGCGGTCGTAGCAAGCACGACAGCAAGCACGACGGCAAGCACGACGGCAAGCTCGGCGCGCACAATGGGTGCGGCAGTTACGCATGTTGCCAGCAGCGCCGCGGACAGCGCCAGTCCCGCATCGGCCGTGGCTAGTCCTGGATCACCTTTGGCCGCTCCTGCTACGCCTGCCCAGCCGGCCACGCCTGCCACCGTGCCGCAGGGCCCGATCTGCGACGGGTTGTCGATCGTCGGGCTCGGCGGCCTATGTCAGGCGGGGTCTTCGGTGGTCAGCTCGCTCAACGATCTATGCTCGCCTGGGCCTCCTGCCCCCGAGCCCGCGGGCAGCGGCATCGACGCGATGATCAGGCCGCCGTCGACCACGGCGGGATCGTCGCCTGGCGCGCCGTCCAAGCTGACCTTGTACCAGAGTTACGGCATGGCAGGCCAGTCGTGGGCGCCATACAACCTCAAGTGCTCCGACATGACGTCCATGATCGGAAACAGCGTCTCGAATGCTGTCTTCGACGCGGCAAAGGCGATCGACAGGATCACGATCACGACGTACCAGTCGGCGGCGGGCGAGGGCCTGCTCAGCTGGCTCAAGCAGCGCGTTGACCAGCTCATCACGCAGATCGGGAACGCGGTCTACTTCCCTTATCTGGCCCCTGTCGTGCTGCTCGGCGTAATCTGGCTGGCCTGGCAGGGCCTCATACGCAGGCGGGCGACACGCACGATCGAGGGCACCATCTGGATGGTGGTGGCCTGCGCCGCGGCCATCTGGCTGATCGGCCGCCCCGCCGACTTCACGGGAATCGGGCAGAAGGTGTCCGGCGGCATCAGCCAGGTGCTCAACGCCGCGTTCAGCAGGCTTCCCGTCTCCGGCGGTACCAGCTGCGTTCCGGTGGGCAAGGGCGACCCGCAGAGCACAGGTGAGAACTACGCGTACACCGGCGGCAACGAGGTTGTCAGCCAGAACGCGGATGAACTATGGGCCGTCCTGGTGTGCAAGCCGTGGATCGCAGGCGAGTTCGGCACGATGTCCACGACTCCGGACAATGGCTCGAACCCGGTCGACCAGTATGGCCGCGGGCTGCTCTGGTCGCAGGCGTACGCCGTGAACGAGCGGCCAACCGCCCAGCTCGCCACCCAGAAGCGGGACGTTTACCAGGGGATCGCAACCAAGCTGCAGCAGGATCCCGCGGTATACCCGTTGTTCCAGGGCAAACAGTGGGCGACCAGGCTGGAGATCGCGTTCAGCGCGCTTTTCGCGGCCATGGTCGCTGGTGCCTTGGTCTTGCTGATCGCGATTACCCTCATCGTCCTGAAACTCGGTTTCCTGCTGCTGCTCGTCGCAGGGCCGTTCTTCCTGATCATCGGAACCCATCCCGGTTTCGGCCGTGTCATCGCGATCCGGTGGTTCGAGATGCTTGTGGGCGTCCTGATGAAACAGGTCGCCGTGGCGCTGACCCTCAGCGTCCTGCTGTATTGCTATGCGCTGGTGATGGCCGTCAGTGACGACACGCTGCCCTGGGTTTTCAAGATCATGATGATCGCCCTCTTGACCGTCGCGGTATTTATCTACCGCAAGCCCTTCCAGCATCTATTCACCTCTGTCGGCTACGACATGGTGGGCGCGCGTGAACGCGCCGAGGCGTACCGTGAACAGTCGCGGGACGGCTTCCGCGGCCAGACGGCGCGCACCGGGAGCAGCACCATCCCCGGTTATGCCGCCTACCGGGCGGGCCGCTGGGCACGCCAGCACCCTGATCAGGCAGACCAGTCGGTCTTCCTGGCCCAGAGCATCGTGCGCGCGGCAGGCGCGGCTGGCACGGATGGCGTGAGCACCGCGGTCGCGGCGGGAGGGGCCGGTGTAGCAGCACGCCGGGGCGGGAAGGGGCCGGAGGAAGGGCAGGGCCCGCAGGACGTTTCCGCCGACGACGGCGGGCCGGATCACGGCCCATCCCACGGTGGATCCAGGTCCGGCGGACCCTCGCGTCGGACCGGCCTCAGCGGCGGCGAAGGCAACGGCCGCAGGGAGCCGCCGCCGCTCGACCTGCAGCGGCAGCCGCGCACCGGGCCACCTCGCTGGCAGCCGGGGCCCTATCCACCACGGCGCGGCGGCCCGGCGGCGGCGTCGCAGGGAGCGGCAGGCCAGAATGGCGGGGCCTGCCCGCCGCCGGGGCGTCAGGCACCTGTTCAACCGAGACAAGCAGCGACGCGGCCGCGCCCCGCACCGGCCCAGCCGCGCCCCGCACCGGCCCAGCCGCGCCCCGCACCGGCCCAGCCGCGCCCCGCACCGGCACAGCCTTGGCAAGCAGCGGCCCCGCGGCGGCCGGCAGCGGCCCCGCCGCGGCAAGCACCTGCCCCGCCGCGGCAAACCGCGGCGCAGCCCCGACCCGCATCTGCCCAGCCCCGCCAGACATCGGCGCCAGCGAGGTCGGCGCCTGCTCCGCCGCCCGTGCCGCCTCGCCGCGCGACAGACCGTGACGCCGGTGAGCGCAAGACCTCAAGTCGGAGCTGGGTCAAGCCGATCAGGCGTGACAGGTAGCGGGAGCCGTAATGGAGCTTAACCCGCGTCAGCAGAAGCTGGCGTTCGCCGTGATCGTCGTGATTCTCGCCGGCCTGGGCGTCTATCTGATCCTGCCAGAAACGGCGGCCGCGCCACCTGCCGCGACACCTGGCGCGACGGCGTCGGCGAGTCCCGCGGCTCCCGGTACGGGAGCGCCCGCGCCGCAGCCTGTCGCGACGTCGGCACCGCAGACCGGTTCGGCCGTGAACATCTACCACTGGCTGCCGTTCTCGCAAGCCGACCTGGCGAACGCTGCGTCCGCCGCCACCCATGCCGGAGGGTACTACGACACGTTCAGCTACACGGAGAACGCCGCCGCCTACGGCAGCCGGATGTCGAACGTGGTGACAAGCCAATACCTTCAGGTTCTGGAGAATGACTACAGCACCTATGGCGTCGCGAAGCAGCGAACCGAGGATAAGGAGGTATCTACCGCGAGCGCGGTGATCAATTCCCTGCGGTCGTTCGGCTCGTCCAGCCTCACCTTCGTCGTGACGATCAGCCAGCATATCCAGCAGGCGAGCGGGACCAGCTCGCCAAGCGGCCAATACGCGGTAACGGTGGTCAACACCGGCGGTACCTGGCAGGTGGATCAGATCCAACCGGCATCGGCAGGCAACCAATAGCCGCGGTGAGCGGGCGATGAGGCGCGATGTTGGCTACGTCATCCGCGAGACCAGCCGAGGCTTCACCGCCGGGCGCGGACCTGCGCGGCCGATAGGTTCGGTCGGCGGTTCCGGCGGCCACGGCCCGTTGTTCCTGCTGCTCGCCGGCGTGGGTGCGGTCGCGCTCGGGGTCGGCCTGAGCATACTGCCCCTTGCCATGTCAGGGAGCCTGATAGGGCTGCCCGCGTTCGGCCCCCAAACCTGCACCCAGCGCACGAGCCAACTGGTCGCTAGCACCCAGGCGAAGGATTCGATTCCTGCCAACTACCTCGCGACATACCAGAAGGTGGGCGCCCAGTACCGGATCCCCTGGGAGGTGCTCGCGGGCATCGGCGAGGTCGAGTCCGACCAAGGCCGTGCCAGCATGCCAGGCGTGCGCAGCGGCCAGAACGGCTTCGGCGCTGCGGGCCCGATGCAGATCGGCATCGGCGGCGCCGCGGGGGACACCTGGGGCGGACCGGCGGTGCACCCGGCTGGCCAGTCGTTCGGCGGGGTCGCGACCGATGGCAACGGCGACGGCATCGACAACGTATACGACCCCGCTGACGCGATCACCGGTGCCGCGAAGTACCTGACCGGGCACGGCGCTCCCGGCGACCTGCCAGCCGCGATCTTCGCCTACAACCATCTCCAGTCTTATGTGCAGGACGTGCTCTCCTGGGCGAGCACGTACACCCAGGGCGGCTTCACAGTGAGCGCGGTGAACATGAACAACGGCGCGTCATGCACGGGCACCGTCTCCAATGTTTCGCCCAACAAGGCGGTCTCGGCCGCGATCTCCTATGCGCAGCAGCAGCTTGGCAAGCCATACGTATGGGGTGGTACAGGGCCGGATGGTTTCGACTGCTCGGGCCTGATGATGATGGCCTACCGTGCGGCGGGGATCGCCATCCCGCGGACGTCGGAGGCACAGTGGGCGTGGGGCCCGCAGATCCAGCCGGGCCACGAGGAGCCGGGTGACCTGGTGTTCTTCGTCGGCTCAGACGGTACGCCGACGTCGCCGGGCCACGTCGCCATGGTGCTGGGCAAGGGCATGATGATCGAGGCGGAAGAGACCGGCGTGCCGATTCACATCGTGAGCTACAAGGATCGCGGCCCGGTGATCGGATTCAGCCGCCCCTGGGCCCACGCGGGAGTTGTGCTTCCTGGCGGGCAGGCTGACACCCAGAATTCTCCCTAACGGCTGCGCGGGGTGGTGCGCAGCCAGACGGCGGCATCTGGCGGCAGGCGGCGGGCATTGTCCGGACCTGGGGCGAGCGCGCGGGTCGCGAGCAATACCTCGCGGTATTGCGGGAGGCTGGCGGGCTCATCGGAGAAGTTGATCACGCATGCGAACCCGCCAGGGCGGCCGAAGCAGAGCACGTCACGCTGCGCATCGAGCCACGTCATCGGTCCGTCGCCGAGGCCAGGCTCTGCCCGCCTGATGCGTAGCGCGTCTCGGTAGAGGCTGCGGGTAGAGTCCGGATCCGCCTCCTCCGCCGCCACGGTGAGGTCGCGCCATCCGCCGGGCTGCGGCAGCCACGGCGCCGCGGCAGCCTCATCCTGGCCGAACCCGAACGGCGGGGCACTGCCTGACCACGGCATCGGTACCCGGCAGCCGTCCCGGCCCCTGTCGGTGTGGCCAGAACTCTCCCACACGGGGTCCTGCAGGAGTTCCGCCGGGAGGTCTTCCACCTCCCACAGGCCTAGCTCGTCACCCTGGTAGACGCAGACGCTGCCGGGCAGCGCGAGAGTCAGCAGCGCGGCCGCCCGTGCACGCATGGTGCCGAGGGCATGGTCGGTAGCCAGGCCGGCTGCCTGGACACCGGGCAGGTACCTGGTGTCACGGCGGCCATAACGCGTGACCACGCGGGTCACGTCGTGGTTACCGAGCACCCACGTGGCAGGCGCGCCAGTCGAGATGGCTGACTCGATGGCCGCTTCGACCACCTGCCGTATGGCTGGCGCCTTCCAGGGCCGGCGAATGAGATCAAAGCTGAACGAGGTGTGCAGTTCGTCCGGCGCGTGGTAGGCGGCCCGCCGCCGCAGGTCAAGCCAGATCTCGCCGATAAGGACACGGTCACCCGGATAGCTGTCGAGCACTTGGCGCCAGCCGCGATAGATCTCGTGCGCGGCGGCCTGCCCGCGCTGCGGGCTCGGCGCGCCGGTGGGCAAGGCCGCCAGGTCGGGCAGGGCCGGTTCCTTTGCCAGCGTGTCGGCTGCGTCGATGCGGAAACCGTCGATCCCCCGGTCGAGCCAGAACCGCAGGATGTCATGAAACTCCGCCCTTACCTCAGCGCTCTCCCAGTCGAAGTCCGGCTGATCGGGCGCGAACAGGTGCAGATACCACTCACCAGGCGTGCCGTCCGGCTCGGTCACCCGTGTCCAGGCCGAACCGCCGAAGCTGGACTTCCAGTCGTTCGGCGGCAGTTCACCGTCCGTGCCATTGCCTGGCCGGAAGATGAAACGCGCCCGCGCAGCGGAGCCGCGGCCGGCCGCGAGTGCGGCACGGAACCAGGGATGCCTGCTCGAGCAGTGGTTGGGGACGATGTCGGCGATGACGCGAAGCCCGCGGTCGTGTGCCTCCTTGATGAGCTTGCCGGCGCTGGCCAGGGTGCCGAAGACCGGGTCGATGTCGCGGTAGTCGGCGACGTCGTAGCCGCCGTCCGCCATCGGGGAGACATACCAGGGATTGATCCACACTGCGTCGGCGCCGAGGTCGCGGAGGTAGCCGAGGTGGGCGCGCAGGCCTGCGAGGTCACCAACGCCGTCACCGTTGCCATCGGCGAAGCTGCGGATGTAGACCTGGTAGATCGTGGCACCACGCCACCACGGGTCGCTCATTACCAGCGCTCGGTCACTACAGTGGCGCCGAGTAGTCAGTGATCCAGTGCTGCAACGCGCCGACGGCGTCTGCCCAGACGCCGGTTACCTGCAACACCCCGACTATCACGAGCATGGCGCCACCCGCCTGCATGATGAGCCGGGCGTGCCGCCTGGCGAAGCCGAAGGCGCGCATGCCGCGCTGCACGGCGAACGCGGCGACCAGGAAAGGGATACCGAGCCCGAGGGCATAGACGAAGGCAAGGAAGGCTCCCTTGGCAGCGGTCCCTGTAGTCACCGACATGGTCATTACTGCGGTCAGGGTGGGCCCGATGCATGGCGTCCAGCCGAGCCCGAACATCACGCCGAGCACTGGCGCACCGGCCAGGCCCGCGCGTGGCCTGAAACCCGGCCGCACGGTCCGGCCCACCAGCGAGAAGCGCTCGAAGACGCCCATGAAAAGCAGGCCGAGCACAATGGTGAGCGCGCCGAGGACCTCGGTGAGCCCTCGCTGGTGGGCGCTCAGCGTGGCGCCAAGGCCACCGAACAGCGCGCCGTACGTTGCGAAAAGGGCGGCGAACCCGAGCACGAAAAGCACTGCTCCGGTCAGTGTCCGCCCCCGGCTTAGCGCTGCCCGCTCTGAGGAACCGGTTTGCCGTGCCTGCCGGGCCGGACCTGGAAATTCGCCGCCGCCGCCGGCGCCGACCGCCACGAGCGTACCCGCCCGGCTGCGAGCCGCGCGCTGCTGCAGATCCGCTGCTGACATGCCGGTGATGTACGACACATATCCGGGGACGAGCGGCAGGCAGCACGGGGACAAGAAGGACACCAGGCCCGCGGCGGCGGCGACAGGGACCGCGAGCACGAGCGGCCCAGAGAAGACGAGTTGCCCTACTCCGCTCATCGGTCGCTGATGACCTCCGTGGTTTCTCCGGCCGATCCAACATATCCCCGTTCGGGCGGGTCGCGCCCACCAGGTCTTCTGCGCAGCGTAACCGCAGGCAACCGCGCCTGCCGAGGTGTCGTCACTACTAGTGAACCGTCTCGTCTCACGGGGGATGAGACGGCGCGAAGTACGGGGCAAAGTAAGGAGACCGAACAATGCGACAGCTAGTCGTGCAACCCTGTTTGGCCGCGCTGGTCACGGGGGTGGTGGCCGTGCTGGCCACGGCAGTGCCGGCTGCGACGGGACTTGGTATCGGGATCGCCGGGGCGTCCAGCGACCCGGCGCCGCGGGCCTCGTCGGCGTCCACGGCCCCAGCGCCAGCAACGATGACCACCATGCCCGGAAGGCCTACCGTGCGGCCAGGAGCACCGAGGTTCCCGGCGGCGCCCGCGCGGCCACGGGCTGTCCCCAGGTGCACCGTACGGCAACTGGGCGTCGGCTTCCGCGGCTTGAGCCCGGGCGCGGGGCAACGCGTTCTCACGCTGGTGCTCAGCAACATGTCGCACTCGACGTGCTCGGTTCGTGGCTATCCGGGACTTCTGTTCCACGGAGCGGCCGGGCGCGCGCTCGCTACCCATGAGACCCGAATACCAGGCCCTCGGCCCATGATCGTCTTGCGCTCGCGCAACAGCGTCCGTTCCTGCCTGCGATGGAGCGCGATCTCCCCGCCCTTTATCCACCCGCGCGTGATCGCCGTGACGCCGACTGGCGATCACTCCGCCCTCGTCGTGGCGTGGCAGTGGGGGCCGGTGTTCAAGGGGGCCATCAGCGTGACCGCGATCATGAAACGCGTGGCCTGCTCGTAGCGGCAAATCCGCCGCGTGCCCGCCGCGGGCCGACGCGGCCACATCCGTGGCCGCGACCCGTGTCGTGACACCCGGTGGCCGGGTGCGGGCCAACCCGTCCATGATCCGCAACTGTGTTAACCATCCCGCGAAATAGCGCAGGAAAGTCAACGCAAGAAGGGATCTTGAAGGAAGCTGGCGGCGCATAGCCAGCCCGGGCACGTCGGCGTCCCGCACGAGCCAACCCTTGTGCGGCCCGCCGCGGCAGCGCCGGGGGGCGATCACGGGGGCGGAGCCGAGCTCGGGGCCTGCGAGCGGGCAGGCCCCGAGCCCCTGGATTGCGACTTCCGGACCTGCTCACCGGCCAGGTACGCCTCGTGCACACCGGTGAGGAAGCCTGCCGCGGCTTCGACCGCGCGTGCGCATCGATGTGAGGGGAAGATGTCGAAGGCGTGCTGCGCGCCCGCTAGCTCGGCGTAGACGACCGGCTGATTTGAGACCGCGCGGAGCGCGGACGTGAAGGCTCGTGCCTCGGCCACCGGCGCGAGCGTGTCGATGTCCCCGTGCACAACAAGGAACGGCGGCGCGTCCGGCCGTACCTGATCAAGCGGCGAGGCCGCGGCGAAGTCGGCGGGGTGGCCGGCGAGGGTGCGCTGCATGACGCCGCGCTCCAGCATCCGCATCTCGTGCGGCAGCCAGGTGCCGAGCCGGTTCGTGAAGTCGTAGACGCCGTACCAGGGCACGGCGGCCCGCAGGCGCGTGTCCACGTTCTCGAACCCGGGCTGGTATCCGGCCTCGTTCGGGGTAAGCGCGGCGAGGGTGGCCAGATGGGCGCCCGCCGAGCCGCCGGTAATGCACAGGAATCCGGGATCTGCCCCGAACTCCGCGGCATGCTGGCGGTACCAGCCGATGGCTCGCTTGACATCCTGCAAGTGGACGGGGAAGGCCGCCTTCGGGCTGAGCCGGTAGTTGACGTTGATGCCGACCCAGCCATTCGCCGCCAGGTGGCCGAGCAGCGGTATGCCCTCCGCGCGCTTGTCGCCGAAGCTCCAGTCCCCGCCGTGGAGCTGGAGGATGCCGGGCCGGGGGAAGGCGTGCCGGTCCTGCGGGCCTTCCGCACCTCCGTTAGGGAGGTAGATATCGAGTCCGTTAGGGAGGTAGATATCGAGTCCGTTAGGGAGGTAGATATCGAGCCTCAGCCGTTCGCCAGCCACCTCGGCGTACACGATGTTCTTCACCCGCGCCGAGCCGCGCCGGTGCGTCAGCAGGAACGGGAAGATCACCTGGCTGTGTGGGAAGCTGACCTGGCTGCGAGGTGGCGCGCCCGCGGCCCGCAATGTCGCCGACGTGCGGCCTGAGATCACGATGAGCCTGACGAGGGCTGCCCAGCTGACCACCATGAGCGCGAGTCCGGCCCAGCCGGCCCAGCCGTGCAGAGCGCCGGCGGCGGCCAAAACGGCGGTCGCGGCCACCTCGAGCGCCAGCCACCAGCCGGCCAGTTCGATCACGATCCAGGAGAAGAAGAAGCTCGGTTCGCGCAGGAAGCGCAGCCGGGTCGGCCAGTAGGCGTTCAGCTTCGCGGCGAGTGCCACGACGCCGATCACGAACAGGGCTACCGGCATGTTGTATATCTAGCTGAAACCATCGTGCATATACAACAGTCGCCGCGCGCAGGAGCAACCATGGACGTGGAGACGGTGATTGCGCGGACGCTCGCCAGCGACAGGGAAGGGCCGGATAGGCCTGTCACGAGATGCTGCTAACTCGTCAGGGGTGACGCACGCCTGCGGGCCTGCTTGGCTGGGCTCCTGGGTCTGCTTGGGCTGGGCTCTGGGCCCGCTGGGCTGGCCTGCTGCGCCTTCTGCGCCTGAGCGCTGAAGCCGTCCTGCTGGGCCGTAACGCCGTCCTGTCAGTACCGCGCCCAGAGCTGCCTCCTTGTATCGCGCTTGTGTCTCGTCAGTGGCGCCCCGCCCGGAACTGCGTCAACGAGAGGGTGTTGCCGTCCGGGTCGGCGAACCAGGCGACGAGGTCGCCGCGCGGCGTCTCCCAGACGCCGTCGTCGTCCTGGCGCATCCCTTTGTAGCGAGTGAAGTGCACGCCGCGGACGGCCAGATCCTTGACTACCTGCCTGATCTCGGGGACTGCCCAGCCCAGCACGGTGAATGGTTGTGGCCGCAGCTCGTCGACTTTCGTGATCCGCATCATCGTGTCGCCGGTGCGCAGAACGCACGTGAACGGCGTGACCTCTTCCACTGTGAGGCCGAGGATTCCCGTGAAGAACTCCCGCGAACGCTCCAGGTCCGTGGACGGAACGAACACGATGACTTTCTCCGAGCCGAGCATCGTTGCCCTCTTGAGATCGGTTGCGTGCGGTGCCAGGGCCGTTAATCGTAAGGCCCCCGGGCCGGTCGGTAAAGGCCGGCCCGACCCAGCCCGGGACGGACCTTGTGTCCCTGGGCACGGGGTGCGGTTTTTGCGGATCTGTTCGTCGGGCCGGTGTGGGGCCCTGCGGATCAGTTCCTCGGGCTGCTCCTGCCGCCCGGATGTCCGCCGACGGCTGGGAACGATTGAACTCAGTCTGCCTTGGCGGCAGTCGAACACGGCGGAAGGGCCTAGATCTGTGGATAACCGGGCGGCTGGCGGTTGTGCTTGTGGATAGGCGGACCTGTGTCTGCGTGAATCGCTAAAATGTTCGTATTGCCGATGGTTAGCTGCCCGAGGAGGTGAACCCGTGACCGCGACCGCAGCCATGGCTGCCGCGGACGCCGCGCCCGCCGCTGGCCCCAGCGGCGCGCCGGGCTCACCGGGCTCACCGGGTTCGCCTGGCGCGCGTGGTGCGCCTAGCTCGCCGGGTTCGCCTGGCGCGGCTGGTGCGGCGGGGCGGTGGCTGGGTGACGGCGATGGCGTGGGTGGCGGGTTCGGCGCCGGGGAGGTGCTGGATGTGCTGGCGCCGGGGACGGTGCTGGCCGGGTCCGCCGCTGGTGCCTGGGCAGCCGGGTTCGGTGGGTGTTCGGATGACGAGCTGGTCGGGGTGGTGCGGGCGTGGCGGCGGCTGTCGTCGTGGACGGCCGCTGGTGAGCTCGCCGCGGTGGCGGAGCTGGCGGCCCGCCGCGAGCGCGGCGAGGACGGCCCGGCCGCCGGGGGGCCTGGCCGCCAGCCCGGTGATGACGTGGCCGATGAGCTGGCCTGCGCGCTGACGCTGACCCGCCGCGGCGCGGACAACCTGGCCGAGCGGGCGGCCCGGCTCGCGGCGCTGCCGGCGACCGGGGCGGCGCTGCGGCTGGGCCGGATCGATGTGCCCAAGGCGCTGGCCGTCATCGACGAGGTCGCCGGGTTAGCGCCGCCGCTGGCCCGCGCCGTGGAGGACAAGGTGCTGGCCCGGGCGCCGGGGCAGACCCCCGGGGAGCTGCGCGCCGCGGTCCGCCGCGCGGTCGCCGCCGCTGACCCGCCCGCGGCCAGCCGGCGGCGGCGGGAAGCGGAAAAAGACGCCCGGGTCGAACTGTGGGACGAACCGGCCGGCACCAAGGCCCTGGCCGGGCGGGACCTGCCCCCCGCCCAGGTCCTCGCCGCCGACCAGCGGATCTCCGCGATCGCCCGGGAACTGAAAAACCGCGGCGCCGCCGGCACCCTCAGCCTGCTGCGCGCCAAGGTCTACCTCGCCCTGCTCGCCGGCCAGCCCCTCGACCACCTCCTGCCCGCCCCCGCAACCACCGAACAGCCACCCGCCCCCACCCCCAGCAGCGGCGGAGCCCCCGACGACGCCGCCAATGACAACGCCGCCAATGACAACAAGGCCAATGACGGCGAAGCCGATGACAGCGAAGCCGCGGACAGCACGCCCGGCGCAGCCGCGGACCGCGTAGCCAGTAACGGCGCAGCGGCGGACCGCGGAGCCCGTGACGGCGCAGCCGGTGACAGCGCCGCCGGTGGCAGCGCCGCCAGTGGCAGCGCAGCCAATGACGGCGCAGCCGTCTTCAGCGCAGCCAGTGACGGCGGGGTCGCGGACAGCGCGCCCGGCGCAGCCCGTGACGGCGGAGCCCGTGACCGCGGAGCCGGTGCCGGCGGAGCCCGTCCCGGAGCTTGTGACGGCGGAGCCGGTGAAAGCGGAGCCGGTGACGGCGGAGCCGGTGAAGGCGCCGCCGGCAGCGGGGGCGCCGCGGGCGCAGGCAGCAGCGGTCATGCCAGGCCCGAAAGTGACGCCGCCGCCGCCGTCGGCGGCGGTGCCGCTGGCGCGGGTCCCGGGACGGCCGGCCAGCCGGTCCCGCCCGGCCCGCGCCGGGGGCCGTCCCCCGCGGCCACCGCCCCTGGCCCCGCCCAGCCCGCCGGGCCCGCCCAGCCCGCCGGGCCCGCCGTACCCGCCCGGTCCGCGGGCCCGGGCGCGGGACCGGGCCGGCCGTCCCGAACCTGGCCCGCCGCGGCTGCCGGGCCGGCCTGGAGCGACCTGGACCCCGGGCGGCTAGCCGGCTCGGTCAACCTGACCGTCCCCCTGGCCACCCTGCTGAACCTGGCCGACGAACCCGGCGACGCCGCCGGGTTCGGCCCGCTCGACGCCGACACCACCCGCACCCTGGCCGCCGCCGCCGCCCGGCACCCCGCCACCCGATGGTGCCTGAGTGTCACCGACCAGGCCGGGCACGTCATCGGCCACGGCTGCGGCCACTGCCGCCACCCCGGCCCGCGCCCCGCCGGCCCGCGCCCCGCCGGCCCCGCACAGCCCAACCGCACCGGCAGCCCCGAGCCACCGCCCCAGCCCGGACCCAGCCCCGCCCCCGCCGGCCTAGTGATCAAACTCGAACAGCTCGCCTACCCCGGCTGCGACCACCAGCGCCAAACACCCGCCTACCAGCTCACCCCACGGCTACGGCACCTGATCGAAATCCGCCACCCCACCTGCGCCTTCCCCGGCTGCCGCCGCCCCGCCACACAATGCGACAAAGACCACACCATCCCCTACCACCACGGCGGCCGAACGTGCTGGTGCAATATCGCCCCGCTCTGCCGACACCACCACAAGATCAAACAAACCCCCGGCTGGCACCTCGAACAACCCCGCCCCGGCCTCCTCATCTGGACCACCCCCACCGGCCGCAAATACACCACCGGCATCCCCTGAACCCCCATGCCGGCGACACCCTGCGCCCCAGTGTCTGTGCTAGACATCAGGGAGTTGCGGAGCTCGCTCCACCGGGTCAGTGGGCCCTGCTGTTATCCAGTCATCGCCGCCCAGCCGCACACATGGCCGCCCGCTTGCGTCGCACGCGCCGTCGCGCCGAACCAGCCGAACACTGACGAACTCGCCGGGCTCCGGCGCGGGCAGGCCGAGCGCGGCTGCGGTCTCCCGGTGACTCCCGTAGCCACCGAAGATCACAACACCCTCACCACGTAGCTGGTCGCGGGCGCCGCCGCCCGCGCGGACGCGTTTCATGTAGTCGTCCTGCTGCGCGACTGTCGCGATCACGGCCCGGGTGATCCGCCTTCGCTGCGCGCGGCGGAAGAGCTCGTTCACCCGCTGCTGTCCCGATGGCAGGGCGAGTATCTGCCCGACGGTTGGCGAGGGCAGCCGCAGCAGCGCGTTCTCGGCAAGCGGCGCGCGCAGATGCAACCACCGGATCGCGCCGATTCCGGTCTCGTTGAGCCCTCGCTTGAGGTCCCGGTTGGCCGCCGCGCGCACGTGCTGGTCACGCGCCCGCACCAGGCCCGCGCACCAGCGGCCCTGCTCGTCGCTTGCCGACACGAGAAGTAGCAGCATCCCTAACGCCTCCGGTGGGATCATCCACCCGCCAACGCGCTGCGAGAATTTGCAGTCGACCTCAGCGCCTGCGATCGAGTAGTCGAGCACCGCGCCATCCGCGAAGCCGAACTCCCGCTGCAGGTTGATCTCAACCAGGGTGCCTGCGTGCGTCTTTTCGGTCTTGTGCAGCTGATCCCACCGGTACCGGCCAGTATTGCGGCCGTCGAGTAGCAGGTCGATGGTGCGGCGCAGCGCCGCCGCGATGCGCTGCCCGCTGGGATCGAGGGCGAGCAGGCTGCGCGCCACCCGGTCCTGCTCGGGGTCTTCGTCGGCGGGGATCTCCATACCGGGAAACGGGGCTTGGATCGCGTCCCACATCACCCGGCTGAGCGTAGCCCAGGGTCGGCGGCGGACGTCGTAGCCCGGCCCGAACGCCTCAGCCGCTCTGCGGGATCCTCGCTGGCCGGCGCGCCAGCCCAGGCGGACGCGAGGCGCGGCGGCTTCCATCAGAGCGCGGCCAGGCCGAGCTCGCCGTAGCGGTCGAGTGCTTCGCCGCGCATCGTGCGCCAGGCTTGTTCCCTCGCCGGGCCATCGCGGCCGCGCGGGCGATCGGCGGCGCCGAGCAGCACGTCGAACGTGTGCGCGTTCGCGTCGAACACCGACCCTGACGACAGCCAGTCCGGTGTCCGCCCACGGCAACTGGAGCAATAGCAGGCCCAGGCGGCATTGTCGCGGGTGGCTTCGTACGCGTGCACCACCATCGCGACGGTCGCGAACGACAGGACGGGAGCAGCGATGATCTCCGGCCCGGCCGCCTGCCAACGGGACTTTCTTGCCGCAGGCTCTTCCTCGCTGGTTGCGGGCAGCAGATGCCGTAGGCTGCGGCGCACCCCAACCGCGGCCCATTGCGCCCCAGTTCGCGGGCACGCCCGCGCGCCTCCCGCTCCTCGCGGCGAACCCAGGGCGGGCGGAGAGCGCGAGCGCGCCGAGCGCACCGACGCCTGCGGCCAGGACAGCCACCGATGGCGCCGCACAAAGCAGGGCGATCAGGCCGCCAGCCGCCCTCGGGGTAGCAAGGGCGTCGCCGGCATGCTCGAGGACGAGGGCGACGGGGAGGCCATGCACGAGCACCTCGGCGATCAATCGCTCCCGGTCCTGGCGCAGCCAGTGCGGGTGCAGCGGGAGCACGGCCGTCACGTCCGTGCCCGCGTCAGCGGCATTGCGCGGGACGGCGCGCAGTGCCGCCAGATCACCGTCGCCGATGTAGCCGGAGTCGGTGAGAACTGGAGCGATGCCCGCGTCCCGCTGACCAGCCAGCCAGGATTGCCTGACGGCAACCGTCCCCCTGATGCGTGACGCGCCCGCGTATCTGCGCCGGTAAGTCAGCATCGGGCGGGCGTATCCCTGGCGGCGCGCCGCGTGGGGCCGGTCGGCCAGCCGCAGCACCTCGAGCGACTCCCGCGCCGCAGCCTGGACCATCGGGCACCCGGTTACTGGCGCTGCTGCCGGTACCTGTGCAGTGGCGAACGCCGACCCGATCGAGGTGGCCATGACAGGACCGCGCCCGACCATAACCCGCCTCCACGCCGGTCGCAGAAATGTACCTGCTACGACTTGTG
Organism: uncultured Actinomycetota bacterium; assembly: GCA_963826515.1. Classification (GTDB taxonomy): domain Bacteria; phylum Actinomycetota; class Actinomycetes; order Streptosporangiales; family Streptosporangiaceae; genus DATFVJ01. The sequence goes on along the minus strand of CAWGXI010000010.1, from coordinate 380,782 downwards.
TACCCACCGGACCTCCTTCAGGCGCGGGAGGTTCAGGCACGGCCGTATCCGACGGCAAGCTCTGGCTTGGCAGCTCTCTCCCGGCAGCTCTCTCCTGGCAGATCAGGTCTGGCTTGGCAGCCGCTGTTACCGTTGCCGGCTCTGGTTAGGCCGCCGGCAAAATGTCAGGCCCTCGTGACACGGTTCAGTCGTGGCCGGCCAGATCCCCAGGCGTGGGCATCGCGGGGCCTGTGGCAGGGTGGAGAGGCCAGGGCCGAAGGCCGGACGGACATGGAGGGTTACCTCATGATCGGTGCTTATGACTATGGCTTCCGCATTGACGCCACGCCGCTCACGGAGCAGGCGGCGGTAGCCCACATTCACGGCATCTGTTTCAAAACAGGACCACCGGAGATGGTAGGCGTGGAGCTGGAATGGCTGGTCCGCGATGCGCGAGACCGTGCGTTGCCAGTTGAACCCCACCGCGTGAAGTCCGCGCTGGCCGACCTCGGCAGCCCGGGGGCGCTGCCCGCCAAGGGCTACCTGACGACCGAACCCGGCGGCCAGCTCGAGCTCAGCTCGTTGCCGGCCGCGAGCATCGGAAACTGTGTAGCGGACGCGGCCCGCGACATGGCCGCCGTGACGGAAGCCATGCAGGCGGCAGGTCTCTGCCTATCCGGTCACGGCCTCGATCCTTTCCGTCCGCCCCTCCGAGTCATTGACTCGCCGCGTTACGCGGCGATGGAGGAGTTCTTCGACCGGTCAGGTCCCGCCGGGCGGATCATGATGTGCAGTACCGCTTCCGTTCAGGTGTGCCTGGATGCGGGAGAGGAAGGACCGGGCCAGCAGAGCTACAGCAAGCGCTGGCACCTGCTGCACAAGATCGGGCCCGTGCTAGTCGCGGCATTCGCGAACTCGCCGCTTCTGCGGGGCCGCCCGACGGGCTGGCGGTCGACCCGTCAGGCCGTATGGGCTCGGCTTGATCCGGGCCGCACCAGGCCACCGCAGGGAAACGGCCGACCGGGCGTCAGCGCCGATCTCAGGTCCTGGTGGGCCGAGTACGCCCTGGATTCGAAGCTGATGTGCATAAGGCGCCCCGGTAACGAATCATGGGTCGCGCCGCCCGGACTGACCTTCCGTGACTGGCTACGTGGTGCTGATGCTGGCGCCGGCTCATGCGACGCAGGTTCCGGCGGTGCAGGTTCCGGCGGTGTCGATGTGCACAGCGACCACCCGCCCGCTGATACCGGCGGCGCCCACCGTGTCCACCGGATTGCCCACGGCCGCGACGACGGTGAGCGCCGGCCCACCGTCGATGACCTGGAATATCACCTTTCCACCCTTTTCCCGCCGATCCGGCCGCGTGGTCACCTCGAGCTCCGCATGATCGACGCCCAACGTGGCGATGGATGGGTCGTGCCGACCGCGGTTGCCTGGGCGCTGGTAAGTGATCCTCAGGCGGCCGATGCGGCCCTCGCGGCAGCGGAGCCGTTGTGGAACGGGCGGGGCGATCCTTGGTTGCGCGCGGCCCGTTATGGCCCCGCCGACGAAGCAGTCGCCCGTGCCGTCCGAGCGTGTTTCGAGGCCGCCGCTGCTGCGCTGCGCCGCGCTGCTGCGCCCGCCCCGTTGCTGCGTTCGGTGACCGATTTCGCCGAAAGCTACGTGGAGCGTGACCGATGTCCCGCTGATGATCTGCTCGAGGAGCCCGCATGACCGCGCCGACCGGCAGCACCGTGCCCAACTCCACCGAGGGTCTACGCGAGCGGATAGCCGTTGCGCTGCTCGCCGCACGTGACCGTACGCGTGGCCTCACCGACTGCGTCGACGATGCAGATCTGGTGCATCAGCATTCCCGTCTGATGTCGCCGCTTGTGTGGGATCTGGCGCATGTGGGCAATCAAGAGGAACTCTGGCTGCTCCGCGCCGTCGGCGGCCACGAGCCCATGCACCCGGAGATCGATCCGCTCTATGACGCGTTCGAGCATCCCCGCGCCGCGCGGCCGACCCTGCCGCTGCTGCCCCCCGGTGAAGCCCGGGCGTACCTCGGTGAGGTTCGGGGCCGGGTGCTTGACCTGCTGGAACGTGCGCCGCTGGCCGGTGTCGCCGCTGGTGGCGGACGGGTTCGCGTTCGGCATGATCGCCCAGCATGAACAGCAGCACGACGAGACGATGCTGATCACTCACCAACTCCGCGATGGTGCGGCTGTACTGCAGGCACCTGCGCCTGTACCGCAAGCACCCGGGCCTGTACTGGGGGCTTTCGCGCCTGCGCCACCGGGTACCACGACTGACCTGCCGGCCGAGGTCCTTGTGCCGGCTGGCCCGTTCATGATGGGCACTTCGACCGAGCCATGGGCCCTGGACAATGAGTGGCCTGCGCACCTGGTTGAGGTGGATTCCTTCTACCTTGACACCGCTGCAGTGACCAACGCCGCGTACGCGGAGTTCATTGCGGACGGCGGATACGACGAGCGGCGATGGTGGAGCGGGCCTGGCTGGGAGCACCGGCAGCGGGCCGGGCTGACCTCGCCCGCGTTCTGGCACCGTGACGGCGGCGAGTGGGTGAGACGCCGGTTCGGTGCGATCGAGCCAGTCCCGCCCAACCAGCCAGTCCTGCACGTTTGCTGGTACGAGGCCGACGCGTACGCGCGCTGGGCTGGGCGCCGGCTGCCCACGGAGGCCGAGTGGGAGAAGGCCGCGAGGTTCGACCCGGCGTCAGACAGGTCGCGCCGGTACCCCTGGGGTGATGACGAGCCGGCTCTTGAGCACGCCAACCTGGGCCAGCGGCATCTCGAGCCCGCGGAGGCGTGCTGTTATCCGGCCGGGCAGGCTCCGTGTGGCGCCCGCCAGCTGATCGGCGACGTGTGGGAATGGACCTCGAGCGATTTCCTGCCGTACCCGGGTTTTGCGGCCTGGCCGTACCGCGAGTATTCGGAGGTGTTCTTCGGCAGCACCTACAAGGTACTGCGCGGCTGCTCGTTCGCGGTGGACCCGGTGGCCTGCCGCACCACCTTCCGAAACTGGGACTATCCGGTCCGCCGGCAGATCTTCGCCGGGTTCCGGACGGCGCGTGACGCCAGCCCGGCTATGCCTGCGGAGCGCGGCTGATGTGCCGCCATCTCGCATACCTCGGCCCGCCTCTGACCCTGCGCGAGCTGATCATCGAACCGGCACACGGTCTGTACCGGCAGGCATGGGCGCCTCGGCGCCAGCAGCACGGCACGGTGAACGCGGACGGGTTCGGCGTCGGCTGGTACGCGGGCGGCGACCCGCTCCCCGCCAGGTACCGGCGCGGCCAGCCGATCTGGGCGGATCCGTCGTTCGCCGATGTCGCCAGGGTAACCACGGCAACGGCCGTGCTGGCCGCGGTCAGGTGTGCCACCGCGGGGACAGAGGCAGGCGAGGCGGCCGCCGCCCCCTACACGTCAGGCCCCTGGCTGTTCAGCCACAACGGCGCGGTCAGCGGCTGGCCGGGCGCGGCCGCTGGACTCGCAGGTGCGTTGCCCGCCGCTGACCTGCTCGCCCTCGAAGCGCGCTCTGACTCGGCCCTGCTGTGGGCCCTTATCCTGGACCGGCTGCGCGGCGGCGCCGGGGCGGCCGACGCCCTGGCCGCGACGGTAGCCCTGCTGCATGCCGAACGCGTGCCCGGCAGGTTCAACTTCCTGCTCACCGATGGCGCTGTCATCGCGGCAACCGCTGCCGGGGACACGTTGTGCTACCGGTGCGATGACGGCCACGTAATGGTCGCCTCCGAACCGTCTGACGACGCGCCCGGATGGACCTGGGTTCCCGACGGCTCGGTGCTGACCGCAGCGGCTGGCACCGTCGGCGTCTGCCCGCTTGGGACCGGCGGAAGGAAAGCGACCGGATGACCGCGCTCGAGATTGCCCGCCTCCTGCCACCCGGCTTCCTGGAGGAATCGCTGCGCGCCGACGCGCTCGCCGGGCTGACGAGCGCACCCAAGCAGCTGCCGCCGAAGTGGTTCTACGACGACCGCGGGAGCGAACTCTTCGAGCACATCACCAGGTTGCCCGAGTACTACCCGACCCGGGCGGAGCGGGAGATCCTGCGCCGGCGCGCGGCCGGGATCGCCTCCGCCAGCAGTGCGCACACCCTGGTTGAACTCGGCTCCGGCTCGGCGGAGAAGACCGGTCTGCTGCTCGATGCCCTGCGCGAATGCGGAACCTTGCACAGCTATGTCCCCGTCGACGTGAGCGAGGGGGCGCTGGTCGCGGCGGGCCGCCGGGTGCGGGCCGCGTACCCCGATTTGGCCGTGCGCGCGGTGGTATCGGACTTCGAGGAGCACCTGGGCTTGCCCATGGCAAGCGGACCGCGCATGGTCGCCTTCCTCGGTAGCACGATCGGGAACCTGCTACCAGCCGAGCGGGCAGAGTTCCTCGCCTCGCTGCGCGCCGAGCTTGGCAGCCGCGACTCCCTCCTCCTCGGCACCGACCTCGTCAAGGACCCGGAAACCTTGGTGGCCGCCTACGATGACGCGGCCGGTGTGACCGCGGCGTTCAACAAAAACGTGCTCAGCGTTCTCAACAGGGAACTTGACGGCGACTTCGACCTGGCCGCGTTCGAGCACATCGCTGCGTGGGATGGCGCCAACGAGTGGATCGAGATGCGGCTGCGTTCGCTGACTGAGCAAAGCATCAAACTTGGCGCCCTCGGCATCCGGGTGCCTTTCCGCGCCGGCGAGGAGGTACGTACGGAGGTGTCGGCCAAGTTCCGCGAGGAGGGCGTGCGCGCCGAACTGGCCGGGGCCGGGTTCGAGATGCGTGCGTGGTGGACTGACGAGGAAGCCAGGTTCGCACTCTCCCTGTCCGTCCCCGTGTAACTCCGTCCCCTTGTAACTCTGAGGAGGGGTAACAACTCAGGACGTACCCGCACCCTCAGGACGCACCTCAGGACTTAACGGAGCTGTGCGCCAGGATGTAGCCTTCGTAGGCGGCTGCCGGGGCCGGCCGTACCGCTGGGTAGCCCGGCGGCGGTTCCGCTCCCGCGGGATATCTCCGGGAAATGAGTTCTGCCTGGATCTCGTGCAGGTGTGACGGCTGGCCGGCGGCCGGCCTCTGGTCCGCCGCCGTGGGTGCCACCACACCTTCGAGCGTGTCGTCGGTCCGTGGCGTGGTCCGCGTGAGTACGTCCGCGAAGGCTGGCGCCGCGGCGTCGCGTGCGGTCAGTGACGGCAGGTTCCAGCGTTGCTGGACGGTCTTGAGGATCGACGTGTGGTCGAGCGGTGTGCCATCCGCCGGGACGCGGAACACCGTTCCCGGCTCGATCATCGGGGAGACGAGCACGGTCGGGACACGGACACCGAACCGCGTGAAGTCGAAGCCGAACTCGCCCGCGTCGTTGTCCGGCGGCACCGCGCGCGCTGGCGGCGGCACGTGGTCATAGCGGCCGCCATGCTCGTCGTAGGTGATCACGAGCAGCGTCCGCGCCCAGCCAGGGCCGCCGCGCACCGCCTCGTATACGTCGTGGGTGAACCGCTCGCCGAGCGCCACATTGTAGTTGGGGTGCTGGCTGTTGCCTGCCGGACCCAGCTGGGCTCGAGGAACATGAAAGCAGGTAGCGTGCCGGCGGCCGCCGACGTGAAGTCGGCGAAGACGCCGATGTGACCGCCTGCCGCCTTGCCGATATCGGTGAATGTGGACTTGGTGAGCGGTTCGGCATCATACCCGTGGATGGCCCAGCCGATCCCGTGGCCGCCAAGCAGGCCGAAGATGCTTGGCGCGGTAAAGGTGCGGGTCTTGTCGTCCATGTGGCCCTGGCTCGTCGCCGCACATGTAAACGCGCGGTTCGGCATCGTCTCGGTCGGCACCGAGGCGAACCAGTGATCGCATACCGCGTACCCCTTGGCAAGCCCGGACAGCACCGGTAGCGCGTCGGGCGTGAAACAGCCCATGATGTCGCCTGCAACGGTGCCCGGCAGGATCGACCGGCCCTCCTTCGCCTGCCAGCCGAGCGTGTATGCGAAGTCCTTGACGAAGCCCTCGCAGGTGGGCGGACCCGACTGGCTCGCCGGGTCCTCGAGGCTCCCGTACAACTGGTCGTTTGTCGCCATGTAGCCCTCGCCGGGATCGGCGCCCGGCTTGAAGTATGCGCCCGGGGTGCCCGGCCCGATCCGGAACACGGTGACTGCCTCGCCAGCCTGGCTGGGGCTGGATTCCGTCCCCGTCAGGCTGGCGTATGGCTGCCCGGACGGCGACACGTTTCCCGCATCAGTAAAGAAAGCCGAGCATGTGATCGAATGACCGGTTCTCCAGCATGAGAACCACCACGTGCTCGACCGATGAGAGCGCATTACCGCCCGGCATCGTAGCCTCCATTTGCTGCGCGTTCTGGGCGCCCACGGTGCCTATTCGGGCCGGGGCGTACGCGCGCCCCGATGGTGTCATCGGAGCGCAGTCCAGTGCGGCAGATTCAGCCGGATCAGACGCCGATATCCTGTGCCTATGCAAAGGGAATTCCCACCAAATTTACGCTTTGTAATCAGCCGCGTATCCGGGGTGACTTCGTACCGCCACGGCACGAGTTTTTCCCTGCCTGGCGTGCGTTTTGCGGACACTGATGAACCGGCAGGGCCTGCCGTTCGTGCCACCTGATGAATGGTGAAAGCATGCGCGAGGGGGCGCTGGACGGTGATCAATTCGATCGACGTGGCCGTGGTCTGGTGCGACCCCGGCCTCTTGGAGGGCCTGTGGGCGTACGCCGCGCGCGCCCCCGACCTGGAGGTGCGGGAGACCGGAGCGGCCTCGCTGCTGCGCATGGCCGAGCCGCGACCCGATGTCGTGCTCGTCGAGGTCGCACTGCGCGAGGGCCCAGACCCCGTTGCTGACGTGCGCGCGCTTTGCCGTGCGGGCTATCGCGTGCTCGCGCTGTGCAGGAGCTCGGATCCCTACCTGAGCGCCTCGCTGCTGGGCACGGGCGCATGCCTGCTGCTCGGCAGGAAACAGACGATTACCGCCATCGTTGCCGCCATCCGTGCCTCCGGCACTACAGTCCGGGTTTGTGATCTTCTCATTTGATCGTGTGAGTCATGCTGGCGCTGCCCGGAGTCGTGCGTGCAGCCGCGCCAGCGCCACCGGCCAGTCCCAGGCGTACTCGGCCAGCAACGCCTGCATCCGCCGCGGCGTGGCGTGCCCGGCCTGCTCGACCAGCTGCCAGCACGATTTCCGGTCACCGGCTGCCGCGAGCAGCGCAGCCACCTACGCGAACGCTGCAAAACGCGACCTGGCCTGCGCGAACACCGGGGCGATCAACGCGCACAGCTCGCTGTACAGCTTCCCTGGCCAGGCGCCATCTTCTACTATGGCCGAGGCGGCCATCTGATGATCTTGTTGTGTCACAGCTCATGATCACGGGTGGCCGTCCCACGCTTACGCGCGACACGCCATGATTATCTAGGCGCTAGATCACAAACCCGGACTGTAGGACCGGGCCAAGGAATGGCGTGGCAAGCTCTACCGGCCATACCCGACCGCGGTTGTCGCAGCGCGAGCGTTCCGTGCTGCTCGCATACGCGTCGGGGATGACCCTCGACGCGGTCGCGGAACAGGTCGGAATCAGGCCGGGCACCGCGAAAACATATCTGGAGCGCGTCAAGGCGAAATATCTCGAGATCGGCCGGCCCGCATACACAAAGCTGGAGCTTGCCCAGCGTGCGAGCGAGGACAGCGCGTCCGCGGGTGGATACTGAACTGCGTGGCTCCACCGATCTTGCTTGTGATGGGCGTGTCGGGCAGCGGCAAGACCACCATTGGCGCGATGCTCGCCAACCAGCTCCACTGGGCCTACGCCGAGGCGGATGATTTCCACCCGGCGGCTAACGTGGCCAAGATGCGGGCGGGGATTCCCCTTGACGACGCCGATCGCCTGCCCTGGCTGCGGGCCATCGGCGCGTGGGTCGACGAGCGTGCCGCTGTCGGCGAACCCGCGGTGGTGACGTGCTCGGGGCTCAAGCGGCGCTACCGTGACGTGCTGCGCGCGGGCAGGCCGCAGGTCCGGCTGATCTACCTGGAAGCGGACAGGCAACTCGTCGCCAAGCGGCTCGCTGCCAGGCACGGCCACTTCTTCCCGGCCAGCCTGCTGGAGAACCAGTTCGCCGAACTCGAACCGCCGCAACCGGATGAGAACCCGCTGACGGTTTCCACTGACGATACGCCCCAGTCAGTCGTCAGCAAGATCGTTGCGAAGCTTGCGGAACCTATTCCGCCGGCTCAAGCGTGAGGGAGATCGAGTTGATGCAGTACCGGTCGTCGGTGGGCGTCTGGTATCCCTCGCCATGGAACACATGGCCAAGGTGCGAGCCGCAGTTGGCGCACCGGACCTCGGTCCGGACCATCCCCAGCGCCCGGTCCTGGCGCAGTTCGACCGCTTCGCTGTCGGAGGGCGCGTAAAAGCTCGGCCAGCCGCAGTGCGACTCGAACTTGGTTTCCGAGCGGAAAAGCTCCGTCCCGCACGCACGGCAGCGGTAGACACCGACGGTCTTAGTGTCGGTGTACTCACCCTTTAAGGGTGCCTCGGTTCCTGCCTCGCGGAGCACGTGGTACTCCTCGGGGCTCAGCTGCTCCCGCCACTCCTGCTCGGTCTTTCCCGAAGTGTTTGCACTACTCGCCATGCTTAAAGTTTATGCGCTGATGCGGCAGCTGGCGGGCCGTTAGCGGCACGCCTCGAGCAGTCTGCGCATGTCAGTGTGTGCCAAGCTGAATGGCCTTCACCACGAGCAACAGCACCGACAGGATGAGGTAGCCGTACATCGCGAGCAGCGCCAGGCGCATCGCGGGCGACCAGGAGACCGGCTTGAGCAGCGCGAGCGGTGGCATCCGCCAGCCGCTGCGCCCCTCGCGCGGGATCTGGGCCGGCGGCGGGCCACCGCGGCGTACCCGCATGAATCGCAGCGCGGCGCTGGCCACCACCAGTCCCGCGAACAAGACGGCAGACAGCCAGATCGCCACCTCGGCGGCGTCTATGTGCGGAAACACGGTCGTGACCACGAGCGTCCCCGACAGCATCAGTAGTGCCGCGATGATGAAGCTGGCGAGGGCATTGAGCCAGCGGGGGTTGATCCACGGGCCGAGGACCTCCGGGTCGTTGCACAACAGCAGCAGGAACGTGCTTGCGCTCGGCAGCAGCACGCCGGCGAGGGCCTGGACGGCGGTGGTGATCAGGCCGAGCGGTGCGCCGGGGATGAGCACGATCGCCGCGGCGGCCACGACCACGGCTGTGTAGCTCGCGTAGAAGGCTTTCGCATCGCGGAAGCTCCGGTGCAGCGAATGCTTCAGGCCGAACATGTCACCGAAGGCATAACTAGTCGCGAGCGTGACCGCCGCCGCGCCGATGATGCTCGCGTCGAGCAGCACGATCGCGAAGAGCGCGCCGAGCATCGCGCTCTTGTCACCCAGTGCGTTGGCGACGCCGAGCGCATCGGTGAACTTGCCGACCAGAGGTGTGCCTTTCACCGCGAAAAAAGCAACGATCATGATAGCTCCGGCACCCACCACGACGACAAACGAGCCGAGGAAGGTGTCGGCGCGTTCATAGCCCATGAACCGCGGCGTGATCCGCTTGTCGATCACGTTCGACTGCTGGAAGAAAAGCTGCCACGGTGCGACCGTGGTGCCCACGATCGCGATGATGAGCAGGATCGCGTTCGAGTTGACGCCGCCGCTGATGCCGGGCACCACTAGGTGGTAGAGGGTGGACGGGTAGTCCGGGTGGGACAGCACCGCGAGCGGGACGAGCACCAGGCTGGCGGCGATGAACAGCAGCATGGCACGTTCCCAGCGCTGGAAGCTGCCACTCGCGGTGATCGCCACCAGGAGAGCGGCCGCGATGGGCACCGCGATGTATTTGCTGATGCCGAAGTATGCCAAGGCGAGGGAGACGCCGATGAACTCGGTGACGATGGTGAGGAAGTTGAGGACGAACAGGTCGGCGACGCTGAACCAGCCCCAGAAGCGGCCGAACCTTTCCGTGATGAGCTTAGCGTGCCCGACGCCGGTAACCGCGCCGAGCCTTACCACCATTTCCTGGTTGACGATCAGCACCGGCACGAGTATTAGCAGCACCCACAGCAGGGTGTAGCCGTAGTCCTGCCCGGCCTGCGCATACGTGGAGACGCCGCCGGCGTCGTTGTCGCCGACCATCACGATCAGGCCGGGACCGACGATGGCAAGGAATGTCACGAGCCGCCGCTTGAGGCCGTGCCTTTGGTCGTCCTCGCCGATCCTGATCCGGCCAAGCGCGCCTTCTATGTCACCGAGATGCTTCTCATCGAGCACCGTGACTGGCGGCTTTAGCCGCGGCTTCTCCGGCGGCCTTAGCGCTTCCTTGCGATGATCGACCGACCCGGGGCCGCCTGGCTTGGCGGGTGGGGGCTGCTGGGCGGGTGCGGGCTGCTGGGCGGGTGCGGGCTGCTTTGCTGGTCCGGGTGTTGCCGGTCCGGGTGTTGCCGGTCCCCGCGCGACCGGCTCGCGCGGGCTGCTCACGTCCCCTCCTGGCGCGGCGAGCCTGGCGGGCCCTGATCCTCCAGCTCGGCGTCGGCGGGCTGGTCAAGTCTCGACTCATCCTCGGCGTCGGCTGACTCGCCACGGTGCGCATCGGGCGGCACTGCGGCCTCGCGGCGCCGCCAGTCCTCTGGCAGCGTGACCTCGAGCACGTCGTCCACGGTGATCAGGCCGAGCATCTTGCATTCGTCGTCCACGACGGGGATCGTGATCAGGTTGTAGTCGGTCATCAGGACCGCGACGTCCATGACATCGGTGTCGGGCCCGACCCGTACTGGATCGGCATCGCTGGCGTCGATCAACTTCGCGGCGGGATCGGATTGCAGCAGCGTGACCAACCGGGCCACGCCGCGCAGGTGGCCACCCTTGTCCACCGCGTGCACACTGGTCAGCGCCTCCGGCTGCAGGTTGCCAGACAGGCCGACGGCGTCAAGCGCATCCCGGACCGTGACCTTTCGCGACATGGCGAGGAAGTCGACTCCCATCAGGCCGCCGGCGCTTGTCGGGTTGAAGCCCATCAGCGTCATCACCTTTGTGCGCTGGCCCGCCGGGAGGAGGTCGAGCACGGGCTGGCGGCGGCGCTGTGGCAATTCGGCGACCGCGTCGGCCGCGTCGTCCGCCCGCATCCGGGCGAGCACGGCGGCGATCTCGGCGTCTGTCCGTGCCCCGAGCAGGCGCGAGGCGAGCTCCTCGTCAAGTTCCTCGAACACATCCGCCTCGAGTTCGGGATCGGCGTGCACGTGACCGAGGATCTCGAACTCCTCCTCTTTGGAGGCGTCTTCGAGCAGGTCGGCGATCTGCGCGGGCTTGAGCCGGCGGATCCGCGCGAACGGCCCGCGCAGCACCGCGCTGCTCTTGTGACCGATGAGCGCCTCGAACTCCCGCCAGTCCCTGGCTTCGTGCGGCTGCGGGTCACGGCCGAGGAATCCGAGCAGCCGTCGTCGCCGCCGGCGAGTATCCACCGCGGCGAGCACCCAGCTGCCATTGACGTGGGCCAGTTTTAGATCGTCCGCACGCACCAGGCGCGCACGGCCTACGTCGATCAGCCGGTGTCCGAGCACGTCGGCGCGCAGCAGCACCTCACCGTCGCGTCTTTCGAACCTGCGCAGGTCAAGCTTGGCGCTCGTCAGCTTGAGTATCTCGCCGTCGAATGAGCTCGTCTGCTCGATCGGCACGAAGACCTCCCGCCCGCCTACGGTGGCGACCAAGCCGGTAACCAGCGGGTAGTCCGCGCCTCGCAGCCGCACGATTAGGTCGGAGAGCCGCCCGAGTGACTGGCCGCTGCGGTCAGCGATCGGGCGGCCGAGTAGCGCGGACAGGTAAGCGCTGCGCGTCACCGTAGCTTCGGCGGTGCCCGGACTACTTGGGCTATCGGGAGCCGGCGCCGCCGGCGGTGTGGTCGTCATGCCCTGCCTCCACCTCGGATGGGTGAGCATGCCTGGGCAGGCTACTCACCGGCTCACCATGCACCGGTTACACCAGTACCAGAGAACCGGACCGGATGCGCCACGGCAAGGTAGCGATGTCAGCAGGGCCGCTCGTCCAAGTGGTTCGACCGCCACGACCCTGACCGCAGTTTGAGCACTGCGCACCTGGCGGGCGCTCCTCGCGCAGGTAAGCGGCCAGCTCGGCGAAGAACGCGCTGTCCACCGGGACGACGCGCTCCCTGCCGCCCTTGCCCGTCACCCGGACCCGGCGCAACCCCATGTCCACGGCGGCCAGCCGCAGCGACCGCACCTCGGCGGCCCGCAGCCCGCCCAGCAGCATCGCCAGCATGATCGCCCGGTCCCGGAAGGTCCGCAGGTCCGCGAGGAACACCGCCACGTCGCCGGGCTCGAGGGACTCGGGCAGCCGGCGTGGCTGGCGCACCAGCCGGCCGCCGCCCCGCGGCCGGCCAGCCCCGACGTGCCCCAGCAGGCCCCGCGGGCTCGCACGCAGGCCACTGGACCGGCGGGCCGCCGGCACCGGATTGACGGTCCGCACCCCCGTCATCACCGCGAACTCGAACAGGCCGCGGACCGCGGCGACCCGCCGGTTCATCGTGGACGGCGCGGCACCGCGCCGCTCGGCCAGCCGGACAACCCGCCGGCCCGCCGTGCCGACAGGCCGCTGCTGCCAGTCCAGGTAATCAAACAGGTCGGTCGGCACCACATCGGCAAGCCGGGCACGCCGCCCGGCCAGGAACCGCAGGAAATTCAGTAGATCGTAGGCATACGCCCGCACCGTCGCCGGCGAGAACGCCCGCGACCCCAGATGCGCAAGGAACAGGTTGACCAGCGCCGCGTCATCACCGCCGCCGCTTACCCGGTGACCGTCGCTGGTCCAGATGACATGCTGCTCCACGGCCCCTCCCCAAGGGGACACCCGGCACGAGTCTGCTCGCCACCAGGACCCCGTTGCGGGACCTCAGCAAGCCCGGGCGTGTCCTCCGCCCGAAGGCCGGTTAACGGAGACGAGGTTCAGCCAGGAACTCGACGTCGGCGTGAAGTGCAGGTGGAACCGCGGGTGCTTCGCCAGCCACGCCTGGACGTTGGCGTGCTTGTGGGTGCCGTAGTTGTCCAGGATCATGTGGATCTCCAGGCCCTTGGGAACCTGCCGGTCGACGGCGCGCAGGAACTTCAGGAACTCGCCGTGCCGGTGGCGGGGCAGGCACTGGCCGATCACCGTGCCGGTGAGCACGTTAAGCGCGGCAAACAAGGTGGTGGTGCCGTTGCGCTTGGAGTCGTGGGTCATGGTGCCAGCCCGGCCCTTCTTCATCGGGCAGGGTCGGCTGGGTCCGGTCCAGCGCCTGGTTATCCGGGGTTCGTGATCGTAGATGAGCTGTTTGCGCAGGTGGACCGCTTGCGTACGCGTCCGTAAGGGAACCATCGACGACTAGGCGCGTGCTCACCTTGGCATCGTCGCCGACTGAGCGCGGCACAGCGCCAGGCTGGGCACACGGTACGGCCCGGGGAGCGCCCTCGCCCGCCCTCAGCCCAGTTGCAGAGGCTCCCCGGATAACTTGTCCGCGATAGAAGCTGGACTGGGCCAAATCGGACTCTTGTCCGTCGTCGCAGACGCCAGATTCGTCCCCCGGATAAGCCTGGATCTGGCTCTTTTCGTCCATGCACAGCACGACCGCCTGGTCGGGCGGATCAGGTACAGGCCGACCACGTCGACCAGCTTCTCCTCGAACCGCTTGCCGTCCGGCAGCTTGAACGTCTCCACCCGGTGTGGCTGCAGGCCGCGGGCCTTCCAGATCCGCTGCACGGTCGCCTTGCTCACCCCCTGCGCCTTGGCCATGCTCCGGCAGCTCCAGTGCGTCTCACCCGGCGGCTTTTCGTGCAACGTCGCGTGCACGATCGCCTCCACCTTCTCCGCCGGGATCGACACCTTGCGGCCCCGGCCCTCCCGCATCCGGCCGAACTTCGCCAGACCGCCGGTAGCGAAGCGCTCCCGCCAGGCCCGCACCGTCATGACCGACACCCCGGCCTGCTCCGTGATCCGGGTGTTCGCCACCCCATCGGCCGCTAGCAGCAGAGCCCGCGCCCGGACCACATCACGGTGCGGCGCGGTGGCGGACTTTGCGATGATCTCGAGGGCGCGTCGCTGGCCTTCGGTGAGCGCCAGGGCAGCAGCTGCATGATTCATAAGCCATGGTACCACAACCACAAAGCCAATTGCGAGACACTACACTAGGCGGGCAATTGGCTACAGACGCCGACCGTAACCGGGTTTTCCTGCACTGTTAACGCGCCGGTCTCAGCAGGTTTGGATCCGGCGAGCACCCCCCGGACAGCTCAGGCGGTCAGTTCCGGCGCTCGCTCCTGCTCCGCCGGGACCTCTGGGGCGCGGCCGCGCAGCGGCACCTCCTTGATGAACCAGCCGATCACGAACACGATCGCTGAGAAAGGCACGGCCCATAGGAACACATAGTGGACGGCGTGCGAGATCGCAAAGAAGACGGCGTCGCGTACCGCGGCCGGCAGGTGCGTGATCACCGTCGGGTCGAACTGGCCGCCACTGGTGTTCAGGTGCATCCCAGGCGCGCGGGCGCGCAGTGCGTCCTGCAGATGGCTGGCGAAGATCGCGCCGAACAGGGACACGCCGAACGACCCGCCAATCTGCTGGAAGAACGTCCGCGAACTGCTCGCCACGCCCATGTCGCCCGGATCCACGCTGTTCTGCGCGATGGTGGTGGTGATCTGCATGAGGAGGCCCATGCCGATGCCGAGCACGGCCATGTAGATGCCCGAGATGACCCGGCTTGTACCGACCCCGAGCATGGACAGCAGGTACATGCCAGCCGCCATGGCGGCACCGCCGATGATCGGGAACGCCTTGTACCTGCCGCTCCGGGTCATCACCAGGCCGGCCACCAGCGAGGTCACCATCGCCCCGGCCATCATCGGCAGCAACAGCAGGCCGCTGACCGTCGCCGACGCGCCCTGCACGGTCTGCTGGTAGAGCGGCAGGAAGGTGATCGCGCCGAACATCGCGAACCCGGTCAGGAAGATCATGACAGATACGATCGAGAAGTTGGGATTGCGGAACAGGCGCAGTGGCAGGATCGGCTCGCTTGCCCGCGTCTCGGTCCAGATGAACGCGGCCGTGGTCAGCACCCCCAGCACGCCGAGCCACGTGATCTGCGGCGAGGACCACCGGTACTGCGTGCCGCCCCAGCTCGCAAGCAAGACCAGCGCCGTGGCCGCCACGGCGAGCAGCGCGGCGCCCAGGTAGTCGATCTTGTGGCTGATCCGGCTGCGCGGCGTGTGCATGACGATGGCCAGGTACACCAGGGCCGCCCCGCCGACAGGCACGTTGATGTAGAAGATCCACCGCCAGGAGAAGTTGTCCGTGATGGTGCCGCCGACCAGCGGTCCGGCGATCATGGCGAGCATCATCACCGCCATCATGTAACCCATGTACTGACCGCGTTCACGCGGCGGAACCAGGTCGCCGATGGTCGCGATCACCCCTACCATGAGCCCGCCGGCGCCGAGACCCTGGACAGCCCGGAACGAGATGAGTTCGGCCATCGAATGCGACTGGCCGGCCAGCACGGAGCCCACCAGGAAGATCACGATCGCCGCGATGAGGAACTTCTTCCGCCCGTACAGGTCGCCGAGCTTGCCGTAGAGCGGAGTGGTGATCGTCGCCGCGAGCACGTACGCGGTGACGACCCAGGACAGGTGCGCCACCCCGCCGAGGGCACCAACGATGCGCGGCAAGGCGGTGCCCACGATCAACTGGTCGAGCATGGCAAGCACCATCGCGAGCATCAGCGCGGGGAGGACGACGAGAATCTCCTTGCGCGACGCCTGACCGCCGTTAAGCGCGCCATTCGCCGGGCCGTCGGTTGCGCCCTTCACGATCACGGTGAGCTCCGTGCTGCCGCGGCCCGGTCTGTGCGCGATGGCCTTGTTTGTCTACTTACTTGCCGTACGGTAAGCTACTCGGCAGACGGCCGTCAAGTCGATATTCGGCCGCGGGCCCATGGACGGAAACAGCCGTCGATGGGCGAACAATGCGGAGCGCTCGAAGGCAATGGCTGAGGACAGAAACGGTACTCGTGGCCGGATCCAGGCGGTGGCCCTGGACCTGTTCGCGGAGCAGGGGTACGACAAGACCTCGCTCCGCGAGATCGCCGAGCGGCTCGGCGTTACCAAGGCCGCGCTCTACTACCACTTCAAGTCGAAGGAAGACATCGTCCGCAGCCTCTTTGATGGCTACGCCCGTGACGTTGACGAACTGATCGCCTGGGGCAGCGACCAGCCGCCGACGGCGCAGACATGGCGCGGCTTGCTTGATCGCTACATCGACATCGTCGTGCAACGGGCCGGCGTCTTCCGGTTCCTTGAGACCAACAAGGCGGCGATGCAGAACCTCGAGTCCGATAGCGCCAAGGAAGTTTTCCGTGCACGGATGCGCGCTCTGATAGGCCTCATCGAGGAGCCCGGCGCATCCCTGCCCGAGCGGATGCGGGCCAGCCTGGCGTTCACTGCTGTGCACGTGGGCTGGCTGTTCTTTCAGGACGAACCGGTCAGCAAGGACGAACTTCGCGCCGTCGTGTACGACATCGCCTGTGACCTGGCTATCGCGCCGCACCAGGCGGGCCAGCCGCCCGGGGAGCACCAGGCGCGCGGAGCGCGCGAAGCAGAGCTCACCACGTCCTGACCAGGGTTCGCGGCTTCGGACCGGCCGGTTGCCCGGCCGGTCCGGCTAGGCGGGTTTGGCTCCTGCGGGCTTGGGTTCCGTGGGTGGCCTGCCGATGAGCTCGATGAGCCCGAGCACCACGAGCAGCAATACGACGATCACTATCACGACGGTGCCGGTCGTGGGGACGGAGAAGACGAAGATTAGCGCGGCCAGCGCAACCGCCGCGATGCGGAGGGCCTGCCGGTGCGCGTAGGTCCAGGTGCCGACCGGGCCGGTGCGCAGGCCGTGGGATTCGCCGCCGCGCCGGACCCACCCTAGTCCTGCCCCGAACGCTTTCCTGATGCGGACTGCCGTGACGGAAGGGCCGGTGAGGAACGCGGCGGCGGCCACTATGAGCCCGACTACGAGGAAGGTGCGCAGCGCGGTCTTGATGAACCGCACCAGGATGTCGAACGCCGCGGCGGCCGCGTCACCGGGCAGCACGCTGTTCGGCACGCTGTTCAGGTACATGCCGCGGGCGATCAGCAGCCCGGCGCCGAGCACCAGCATCGAC
The DNA here is from genome assembly GCA_963826515.1 of uncultured Actinomycetota bacterium. GTDB lineage: Bacteria > Actinomycetota > Actinomycetes > Streptosporangiales > Streptosporangiaceae > DATFVJ01. The sequence goes on along the minus strand of CAWGXI010000010.1, from coordinate 363,598 downwards.
GCCGCGAACCCAAGGCCTGCGCCGATCAGCGCCCTGCGGTGCCCCCTGGCGATGTACACACCGAGGCCGAGCAGCAGCAGTGTCGCGATCGGCAGCACGATCTTCAGGTCGTTGATTAGCCGGTAGGCGCTCTGCGCCTTCACCAGGTCCTTGGACGGGAACAGCGCGAAAGTTGGGTTAATGTTAGGGATCTTGTTCACGAGTGTCAGCCCGCGCGCGGCGAGGTCCTGCTTGGCGATGTCAATGAAGGGCGCTAGACCTATGGTGACCTGGCCGTTGCTTACAGTGATGGCACCACCACCGCGACCTGACAGGGCCGTTACCAGTTCCTGGTGCGCCACCTGATTCGCCTGCACCCATGCGTTCTCCATCCGCGGGCCGGTGATGATCCGGGCGACCCGGCCATGAATGAATCCGGTCACCGCGCTGGTCAGCGAGCCGGACAAGCCCTGCAGCAGGGTGGCGACCCGGGTCAGGCCCTTCTGGTTGAGCAGGGTCGACGCCTGGCTGGTGAGGCCCGGCACGTTGATCTGCGCCACGATCTCGTTTGTGATCTTGTCGGTCAGCGCGTGCTGGATGGCCGGGTCCTTGATCAGCGGCGTGACGTTGGCCACGTACCTGTTCGTGTTGGAAACCTGGTTCGCCGTCCATACCGCGAGGACGGAGACGGGTGCGAGCACGCAGCCGACGATGATCAGCAGCGCGGCGACCGGGGTGCGCCAGCTGATCCGGTGCCGTGGAGGCTGCTCAGGCCTGCTGCGCAGTTGCGCGACCTCGGCTCGCAGCGCCTCTAGTTCGGCCCGCTCGTCCGGAGCAAGGGCCGCCGTATCCGCGCCTCGCGGGCTGGTGACGCCATCGTGCTCGGACACTGGCTAACTCCTTTCCCCCGAACGAACATCACTCCCTCGCCGGCTGGTCACTGCGGCGGCTCGATGTAACGCCGCTGCTCGTATACCTCTGCCGCCATCCGGTTTCTGCGGCGCATGACCGCGACCACTATCGAAGCGAGCAGGCCGGCACCGCCGCCGATCATTAAGATCACGCCGATTGTCTGCAGGTTGACATTCTGAGGCGACCAGGTGACCGCGAACCGGAGAATCGAGCCGATAAGGATAAGCACGACGCTGGCGCCAATACTCACGGCAAGCCTCCCTTCACCAGCATCCACGCTCTCCCGCGCGCCCCGCGATCACCTCCCCCCAGGCGGGTGAACCGCCGCGGCCGAGGACGCTAGCCGGCCCTGACGGGCGGCGGGGCGGGCCCGCCGGCGCCCGCCGCATTCACCCGAAGTGGGTGGTGCCCACGGGCAGGCCGGCTTCGCAGCCCAGCTCCATGCGCCAGGTAGCTCACGTGCCTCAGCCACCTCTGGCCGGCTGATACCGGTTCACGCCGCGTAGCCAGGAAGCATTGGCTGCCCCTCCGGGCTCAGGGCGGCAGCCGCGACAACGAGCGCGGCGTGGCAGCCAGCCAGCGGGAAGTTGCCGGCCAGCCGTCCGCGAAGCAGGTCGTACTGCTCGGCCAGCAGGCCGACGTCGTTTCGCAGGTCAAGTATCCGGCAGAAGAGCTCGCGGGCCTGCCCGGCCCTGCCCATCCGGCCCAGGCATTCGGCCAGCCAGAACGAGCACTGCAGGTACGCGCCCTCCTCTGACGGGAGGCCATCCACGCCGCCGGGCAAGTCGGAGACGTGCCGCTTCAGCAGGCTATTCTCGCTCAGCAGAGCCGTGATCGCCTCGACGGTGCCGATGATCCGCGCATCGGTGGCACGGAGAAAACCGAGCAGCGGCAACTGCAGCAGGCTCGCATCCAGGTCGGCGGCCGCGTAACGCTGCACGAACGTGCGGCGCTGCGGGTCATAGCCGCGCTCGAGCACCTCAGCCCTCGCCGCCTCGCGCAACCGTCGCCAGCGGTCCACCGGACCCGGGTCGCCGAAATGCTCGATCATCTTGACTGCGGCATCAGCGGCGGCCCACACCATCGCCTTCGAATGCACGAACTGGCGCGGCAGGCCGCGCACCTGCCAGATGCCGGCGTCAGGTTCCCGCCACCGCGATTCAAGGAAGCTCAGCACGGCGTCGGGCTTCCATGGATCGGCGGTGGCGGGCATGCCGGCCATGCGTGCCCTCAGCCGGGCCCTCAGCACGTCTCCGTATACGGTGAGCTGGAACTGTTCGGCGGCCGCGTTTCCGATCCGCACAGGCCTCGCGCCCTCATAGCCGGTCAGCCAGCCGAGTTCGAGCTCGGGCAGCCGCCGTTCTCCCGCCAGCCCGTAGGGGGACTGCACTCGCTCGGGCGAGCCGGAGACCGCCCTGATCATCCAATTCAGCAGGGCGCCCGCGTCGGCGACCGCCCCGCCGTGAATGAGCGCGTCAAGGGCCGCCGCGGTATCGCGCAGCCAGCAGTACCGGTAATCCCAGTTACGCGAGCCTGCGGCCTGCTGCGGCAGCGAGGTCGTGGGCGCCGCTATCACCCCGCCCGTCGGCGCGTAGGTGAGCGCCTTCAGCGTGATCAGCGAACGGATCACCGCGTCACGCCACTCACCCTCGTAGCGCAGGCCGGCCACCCACTCGCGCCACCAGCTTGCGGTCTGCTGGGCAAGGGCGGGCACCTGCGGCGGGGCCGGCGGCCCAGCGTGTGCGGGTCGCCATACCAGCGCGAACGGCACCTGTTCCCCCTGGCTCACCGAGAATTCTGCGACGCCAACTCCGTGCCTGCGCCGCAGGTGGACCGGGCTGAACAGCCACAATGCCTCCGAGCCCGCCACGAGGCAGGACGCGTTGCCTCGCCGCAGGATCTGCGGCTGGGCCGAGCCGTATTCAAAGCCTGCGGCCAGCGTCATCCGCAGCCGGACCTGGCCACGCACGCCCTCCACCATGCGCAGCACCATTGGGTCGCCGTCGCTGCCGCCGCCGGTACTCGTCACCTCTCGCGGAGGCATGCAGTCGACGAGCCGCACCGAGCCCGATGCGGTACTGAACTCGGTCTCGAGCACCAGCGTTTCTGCCAGATACCTACGCCCGACCCGGGCCCCTCCGTCCTCGGGTGCTATCTGCCAGTACCCGTGACGCGCATCCCCGACAAGGGCGGCGAAGCAGGCCTGCGAGTCGAATCTGGGCAGGCACAGCCAGTCGATGGAGCCATCGCGGCACACCAGGCCGGCTGCGTGCAGGTCACCGATGAGCGCGTAGTCGTCGATCGGTCGGGGCATCCGCAGGCTCCTGGCGGTCGCTGGTGCGGCGGCTTTCGCCGCAGCCTTTGCTGGCCAGCGAGAACTCTCAGCTCTCGTAGCTGAGAGTGTCATCAAGCCCCGTGCGGGCGTCGTCATCCCGCAGAGGTGAACGGATGCCGCTCAGGCCACCAGGCCCCGATGCCGCGCGAGTGCGATCGCCTCGCGCCGCGAGCGCACGCCGAGCTTGCGGTAGGCGGACCGCAGGTGCGTCTTAACGGTATTGACCGAAAGAAACAGTGCTTCCCCGATCTCCTCGTTCGTCAGATGTGAGGGCAGGAAACGCAAGACGGCAAGCTCGCTGTCGCTGAGCGGGAGGGCGCCGCCGTCAGGTGTGCTTGATCCGGCGGGTATCTGCGCGTCGAGGCGTTGCAGGATTTTGCCAGCGAAACCGGCGCTGGGGCTGGTGGGCGGGACAAGCACGGTCAGGACGGAGCGTACGGCAGCGCCGCCGTCGACGAAGACCCGGCAAATGCCTTCCGGCTCGGCGAGCAGCAATGCCTGCTCGAGTAGCGCCGCGGCCCGCTGCGGCGCCTTGAGCCTGCGTTGTGCGACCGCGCATACGAGCAGCGCACTGACCTGCTCATGTACCTTGACGTCGGCCGCGGGGCCCGTGATGAACGGTTCAGCGGCCTGCAGCGCTCCTTGCGGGTCCGCTGCGGCGAGAAGCAGCCATGCCAGCGTCAGCCGGTCACTGGGCGGCTGGAGCCTTCGTCCTGCGCCGCCAGGCCGGCGATCACTCTGCGTTCGAGGTCGTTGTCGCCGGAGTGAAGCGCGATCTCCCCTTCGAGGAACGTCACCGTCTCCGCGACCGCAGGAACGGTCTGGCCGAACTCATGCTGCAGCCGCATGAGCACGACGCGCGCCTTGGTGGCGTCGCCCTGGGCGACGAGAGTGCGCGCGCGGATCAGTTCGGCGGAACAAACGATCGACGGCTCACCCGGAATCTGCTGGTGTTCCTGGTAGTCGATCTCGTCGAGAAGGCGATGGACGGACGCGAGCTCATCGCGCATCAGGCTCACGAGCGCGCGGGTGAGGCGGGCGATGTTTCTGGTCGCGTGCGCGGCGGGACGATCGGCGCCAAGCACCTCGGCGCTCATCGTCTCGGCATCAACCACCTCGACGGCGGCAGCGTCGGCGATCCTGAGGTTGCCGTGCCACGCCTCTCCAAGCGCTGCCCATGCCCGCGCCCGCGCCTGCAGCGCGGCGAAGTCTCCGGCCCCGAGTTCGCGATCGGCTGCCCGCAGGGCCTGGCGCGCCCCTGGCAGTTCGGCTGAACGTAGCAGCGCGACGCCAAGCGCCCACCACAGGAAACCGGCCGCGCGGTGTGCTGGCTGGGTGCTCGCCAGGTGGGTAGCCTGATCGGCCTGTGACTCCGCCCGCGCAAGCAGCCCAGGATCGGCGCCCGTGCGGCAGCTTGCCTGCAGCACGCGCAGGGCCGCGAGTTTCGGCTCCATGATGCGCCGGGTCGGTGTCGCGCTCCGGTCCAGTGCGGTGTCCGCCGCTTCGAGCAGCGCGTCGGCGCCATCGGGATCGCACGTCCAAAGCCGGGCGGCGGCCCAGGCAGCACCGACCGCTGCGTCGTCAAAGGCAAGGTCTGGGGGGATTTGGGCGAGAATCCGCTCGAGTTCGGCAGGACCGCGGGACAGCAGGATGGCGATGTCACTCGCGGCGAGAACCTGGGCCGTGTAGTCCCAGTCCTGGCCCTCGACCGAGCTGCGCAGGGCGTCGACCGGCCTGCCATGCTGGGTGTACCAGCGCGCGGCGCGCCGCAGCAGGATAGGAATCTCGTGCGGCATCTCCCGCCGCAGGTCCGCGAGGAGCAGTTCCCGCAGCAACGGGTGGTAGCGATACCAGGTTCGTTCGCTGTCGAGCGCCTGGACGAAACTGTTCTCCCTGCTGAGGCGGTCGAGGGAACGTGCGCCGTCGGCGGTGCTCGTGAGCGCGTCGGCGAGCTTACCTGTCAGGTGCGCGGCAATGCTCGTGCGCAGCAGGAACACCCGTGTCTGTGGGTCCTGGCCTGTCAGCACCTCGTCGCGCAGGTAGTCGGTGACGATCGGGTCGTCACCCGCGATGTCGGTGATGCGGACGTTGCCTGAGTGCGCCCGCGTCCGCAGTGCCGCGAGCCGGATGCCCGCCATCCAGCCTTCGGTGTGCCGTAGCAATTCGTCGCGGTCGGCGCGGTCGACACGCAGGCCGAGCATCGCGAAGTAGGCATCCGCCTCCTCGGGTGTGCAGGCGAGGTCGCCCGCGTCGATGTCGGCGAGTTCGCCTGACACACGCAGCCTGGCAAGCTGCAGCTGAGGGACCCTTCGACCGGAAAGGATCAGCCGGAGCATGGGCGGCGCGTACCTGGTGAGCTGATCCAGCCAGCCGAGCACTTCGGGATTGGCAAGCTCGTGCACGTCGTCGAGAATGAGGATCAACGGCTCGGCGAACCGTTCCGCCGCCCTGATCAACGGCAACGGAAAGTCGTCGGCAGATCCGCGCTGGACGTCGCGTACTGTCTCTTCGAGCGCGGGGTCGGCCCGGCGAAGTGCCGCGAGAAGGTACGAACGGAACCGTCCGGGATCATTGTCGGCGTGATCCAGGCTGAGCCACGCGATGCGCGTCTTGTGCAGCCGGCCCTGCGCCCACGATGCGCACGAAGTTGTCTTTCCCGAGCCTGCGGGCGCGGAAATCAGGCTGATGCGATGCTGCGTGGAGAGGTCGAGCAGGCCGCTCAGCCGGGCGCGTCCAAGGACACGGAAGACGGGCTTCGGGACAGCAAGCTTGGATTCGAGCAGACGGCCGCCAGGAGCGTCACCATTGATCCGCTCCGGCCCAGTCACCCGTTCAGGCGCCAGCCGCTTGGTCGATACGGTCGTCATCGGTCCCCCCAAGCCGACGGCCCAATCTCGGCCGGTGAGCCCGGTGAAGGCCTCACCCGCTAAGGGTTAGTCCGCCGGTATTGTCCTGTCAAGCGTCATGTGCGGTTAACGTCGTCCCGTGCGCCGGGCCTGTGCTTACATCCGGCCAAGCCCGAGCGGGGATCGTGTTCTGCGTGGCGAGTGGTTCTCCGGCTGGGTGACGTTGGCGCGTCACCCAGCAGGCATGAGACGTCCTCTCAACTCGGCGGCGGTGTTGTATACCGGGCGTCTGTGCCGGGCGAACGCCGTAAACTGCCGCACTTCGCCCCCCAACAATTACTCAGCGTCGAGGTCGGCCGTTAGGGTCGAAGGTCCCCGCGTGCCGACCTGCACCGCGAGCTACCTGCGGTTACGTGCGGGGTATAGCCCACCGAGGGTGAGGCAGACGGCACCACCAGGGCGGTCGCGACCGCGAGCGCGACGACCGAGATCAGGATCGCGGGTGAGGATGCGCATGGTTCCCGATCCTGGCACGTCAGATCGGGAAATACGTCGCTTAGCGCCTTAATTCGGTGCTCAGTAACGGCGCCGGACGGCCATCGCCTGAGCCAGCCTTGACTCGGCCATCTGGACGGCGGCCGCGCGCGGGGCTAGCACGCTGTCGCGGGTGCGGTCGAGCAATTCGGCCGTGCTCGCGCGGATCTTCTCTTCTATCTCGGCGAACGCCTCGGCTCTGCTGGCGCCGCGGTGCTCGGCTGCCGCGCAGATGACGCCGCCCGAATTGGCGACCACGTCGGGGACGCACAGCACACCCCGCTCGTGTAGCTCAGTCTCGGCTTCCCTGGTGAGCGGGATGTTGGCTGCCTCGATGACTACCCGAGCCGCGATCTTCCCTGCATTGTCCGCGGTCACCACGTCCGGCTGTGCCGCAGGAATGAAGATGTCACAGTCCAAGCCGAGGACGTCGTCACGCGGCACGGCCATGCCGCCAGGGAAACCGGACACCGAGCCGTCGCCATGCTCGAAGCGCACCAGAGCAGGCACATCAAGCCCGCCCGGCTCCCACGTCGCGCCCTGGACATCCGAGGCGGCGATGATAAGGGCACCACGCTCCGCCAGGGCGGCGGCCGCGTGGCTGCCTACCGCGCCGAAGCCCTCGATGACCACGCGCGCACCTGCGAGGTCGAGAACCTTGGCTGCGCTAAGGACATCGGCGCAGACAGCCACCCCGAACCCGGTCGCGCCAAGCTGATCAAGGGGGATCCCGCCGAGCACGCTCGGCAGGCCCACACATCGGCCGATCTCGTCGTGTACGTACGCCATGGACGTCTCGCTCGTGCCCATGTCGGGCCCGGGTATGTATTCGGTCAGATGCTCGATGGCGCGGGCGAAGGCGCGCATCACCCGCTCGTGGTCCACTGGCGCGAGGTCCGGCAGTGCGGCGATGCCGGACTTACCGCCACCATGTGGCAGCCCGGCGACCGCATTCTTCATGGTCATCGCGCGGGCAAGGCGTGCCACCTCACCCGCCGTGATATCGGGCCGCATCCGGACACCGCCGATCGCCGGGCCGAGTGCGACGTTGTCGACCACGACAACCGCTTCGACCCCGGTGCAGGGGCGCAAGAAGACAACCTTTGCCGGGCCTAGCTCATCGACCGCCCAGCTCGCCGACGTCTCCGACATCACCGGTACCCGCCTCTCCCGCCGCCACCGCACCAAGAGTGCGCTTAATGGCCACCGCCCCCCAGGGCCGATGGTCCCGCGAAGCGGCGGCCATTAAGCGGCGCCCTCGCCGTCGGACGCCGGCTAACGTGCAGGATCGCGATTGAATAGTTTCCTCGCCCAGAGGTAGCCGGCCAGTGTGATGCCAGCGCACCAGGCGATCGCGAGGATCGCGCTGTTGCCGGTAGGGGTGCCAAGCAGGAGCCTGCGCAGCGTCTCGATAACGGGTGTGAAGGGCTGGTGCTCGGCGAACCAGCGCAGTCCGGCCGGCATCGATTCGGTGGGGACGAATCCACTGCCGAGGAACGGCAGGAGCAGCAGTGGCAGGGGCCTTGCTGGCCGCCTCGGCGCTCTTGGAGACCAAGCCAAACGCGACCGACAGCCAGGTGAGCGCGACGACGAAGAGCGTGAGGACGCCGCCGGCGGCTATCCACTCGACGGGCCCTGCGGTGGGTCGGAATCCGATCAGCAGGGCGACGACGATGACGACCGCCATGCTGAGCAGGGTCTGAATCACGCTGCCGCTCACGTGTCCGGTCAGCACTGAGGCGCGGGAGATCGCCATAGTGCGGAACCGGGCCACGATTCCTTCTGTCATATCCATGGCCACCGATACCGCTGTTCCCATTGCGGCGCCCGCCACGGTCATCAGGACGATTCCGGGAGTCACGTAGTTGACGTATTCGGCGCGGCCGCCTGAGGCGCCACCGAGTCCGGCGCCCAGGGTGCCGCCGAAGACGTAGACGAACAGCAGCAGGAAGATGACCGGCATGCCTACGAGCATCAATGTCATGGATGGGTAGCGCTGAATGTGCCGGAGGTTGCGGCGCAGCATCGTCGCCGAATCGCTCACAAAGCAGGCAGAGGTGCTCATCGTAACGCTTCCTTTTCTTTGTCGTGATGCCCGGTGAGGGCGAGGAAGACGTCGTCGAGATCGGGGGTGTGGACTGATAGCTCAGCGACCTCGATCGACGCATCGTCGAGCCGGGAGAGCTGAGCCCGCAGTGACCGGACGCTGCCGTCGCCCGGGACCCGCAGGGTGAGGTCGTCGTCGAGTGACGCCTCACCGAGAGTGACGATGGCCGATTTGAGTTCGCTCGCGTCGGCGAACCGGAGCCGGATGTGACCCCCGGGGACGAGGCGTTTGAGTTCGTCCGCGGCGCCCTCGGCGATCAGCGTGCCGTGGTCGAGGAGTGCGATCCGGTCGGCGAGTTCGTCCGCCTCCTCCAGATACTGCGTCGTGAGGAAGATCGTGACTCCACTGGCTACGAGGTCGCGGATGATCTGCCACATGGTGCGTCGGCTGCGCGGGTCGAGCCCGGTGGTCGGCTCGTCGAGGAAGATGATTCGCGGGTCGCCGACCAGGGTCATCGCCAGATCGAGCCGGCGCCGCATGCCGCCGGAACAGGCGGCGGCCGTCTTCTTGGCCGCCTCGGCCAGATCGCGAACTGCCCGAGCAATTCGGCGGCGCGCCGCCGGCCCTCGCGCCGGCTCAGGTGGTGCAGGTCCGCCATCAGGATCAGGCTCTCCTCGCCAGTGAGCAGCTTGTCCACGGCCGAGTACTGGCCGGTGCCGCCTATCGCGGCGCGTACCGCGTCCGGATCCTGGGCCAGATCATGGCCCGCGACTCGTATCTCGCCGTCGTCGGCGCGGATCAACGTGGACAGGATCTGGACCATGGTGGTCTTGCCAGCGCCGTTGGGGCCGAGCAGCGAGAAGATCGTTCCCTCGGCGACCTCCAGGTCGACGCCGTCGAGCACAACCTTGTCGCCGTAGGACTTGCGCAGCCCAGTTGCCGCGATCGCCGGCTGGGATCGCGGGTTAGTCATGTTCCCTCTTTTCGCAACTACCTGGAGTTCATCTGGGTAGTCAGGGACGACGGATCACGATGTCGCCGTGACCGGTGCGAGCGCGCACCTCGACGGTCTCGTCGGTCTGTTCTGGGCCGTCACTTGCGTCCAGATCGCTGCGCACCCTGCCGTGCTGTGAGCTGACGTCCAGCCAGGCGGCTGTGCCCGACCTGACCCCGAGCTCCAACTCTCCGAAGCCGGTCTCGAGCACAACTGAGCCGCGCACGACCTCGCCGATCCGGACCCTGCCGTACGCGGTCTTGGCGCCAACGGCGGCCAGGGCACAGTCGACGGTGATGTCGCCGTTCGCTGTGTTCAGCCGTACGTCGCCGGTCACCTTGCCGACGGTGATGTCGCCGTTGGAGGTCTTGACCACCGCGGAGCCGTCGATCTCGCCAATCCAGATCTTGCCGGACGAGGTGGACACGTCGGTGTGCCCGCCCGCCCGGCCAACCGAGATGTCGCCCGCGCCGGTTCGCAGCTTCAGCTTGCCGGTCTGATCAAGGCGGATGGAGCCGGCGGCAGTGTCGAATGTGGATTCGCCAATGCGGCCCTCACTGCGGAAGTCCGCCCAGGCCTTCCCGTCAACACGTGAGTCGCTCGGCAGCTCGACCGTTACGTCGATCGACGCAGGCCGGCCGAAGAGCGAACGGATCTTGTTCTTGGGCGCTTTCACCAGCAGCTGGCCGTTGGCGTACTCGACTTGGGTCTGTCCGGCGGCCTGGACGTCAGCGTCCTCGGACTCGTCTCCCGGGCGTACCTCGACGACCGTGTCAGCGCGGTCGCTCGCGCGGATCCGGACATATCCGGCCGCGATGTCGATGGTGGCGACGATCGGTTCGGGGGTGTCGAATGTTGGCATGGCGATTCCCTCCTGATGGCTTAGCAGGTGTCCCGTCGCGGGACGGGTGACGAATGGTGGCCGGGGCGGGTGCCGCTGGGGCGTGTCTCGTAGATCTCGGTGGATGCGGGCGGTGATCCAGGCGGCGACCGGCAAGGCCGAGAAGGAGCCGATAGTGGAGCTATCGGCGACGACGACAACGCCGCTGGTCGTCGTCTGGGCGCCGATCCGCGCCGCCAGCGATCTGCGAGACATGCCCTAGCGCACCCAGCCGGTGTAGCGCCGCCCGAACTGCTCGCCCCCGCCCTGGCCGGAGCCGCGGCCTCGGTCGTCGGGTCCGAGGGCGGCGGACACGGCACGGACGAGCCAGGCGTTGACCGACAGCCCCATCCTGCTGGCCGCCTCGTCGATGCGCGGCTTGAGATTTTCGGGCACGCGCAGCGAGATCCGGGCCGTACCGCCCTCGTCGGCATCCGGCAGGGACAGTGGAGCGGGCGGCCGGGCACCCATCGCGGCCTCCACCGCGCCCAGCGCGATCCTCGGTCCGCCCTCGGATTTCTCTTCGGATGACCGGTCGGCTGGCGGTGGTGTCACGACGAAGTCGGGGTCGCGCCCGCGCAGGCGTACCTCGACCGAGCCCGGCGCGAGATCGCGGGTGATCTCATCTGCGGCGGCCGACAGCGCCTCCAGCAGGGCGAGCCTGGCCGCCGACTCAAGCGGCGCGGTGAGCCGCTCGGCAAGCGCGCGAGTGTCCTCGTCACCAGCCGCAGCGGCGACTGCCAGCTCGCGGCGGAGGTTGTCGACGTACGAAGCGAGGTTCATGACATCAGTATGACGTCATTATGGCGTCGAAGTCAACGCTGAGGGAGTCAGTCTGACATCACCCGAGGCTGGCGAGTGTGACGGTAATCAATGCCAAGGGCCTCGGGCCCGCCAGCCTGAGCGATGCGGCTATCCAGTTCGATGTCCGGTGCCGCCGGGACGGATTCATTGGCACTATGAACGCCGGAACAGCAGCCGTGCGACATCCCGGAACGGCACCACCAGGTAGACGGCGATACCGAAGTACAACGCCACGGCTGCTGCGGGCAAGGCGAGCCCGACGACGATCGCGGTCACATACTCGATGACGGTAGGCAGAAGTTTTCGTCGTGAGCTCCGCAGTTCCTCGCCTTCTCGCTGCGGCGAGTAGTGCGCCGGAGCTTTCCGCGCCACTAGGGCGTGCAGTGCCGTTCGCCTGGGTGCCGTGGCACTGCACGCCTCGTTGCACGTCACGGCGCCCGATCCGCGTCGCACCCGGCGTCCGGCGGCCGGACCTGGCGCGGCGGCTGGATCCGCCAGTCGACCACATCGGGGCACGCCTCCCGCGGCGTGCCTGCCACTGGTGGCCCGTAGCCAAGCCGCAACACCATCAGCTCCGGGTGCTTGAGCCACGCCGGCAGGTCGTAAGCAGGCGCGGCGTATCTGTCTCTGTCCTGCAGCTCGAAGGGCTGGGTGAGGAATGACGCCGCCACGCCATAGCGTGTCGCCGTCAGCAGGACCCGCTGCAGGCCCTGGCCCGCGCGAAGCCAGGCCAGTGCAGTGTCGGTCTCGCAGGTCGAGAGCACCATCAGCAGCGCGTGGGTCTCGAACCGCTCACATCGGCGTTGGCCAGGCAGGCCAAGCCCCAGATCACGGACCGGACCGTGGGCTCTCTTCGGCTGCGGGCCGAAGGCGGCGATAGGCACGCCGAGGCCTTTGCCGGCGTCGATAGACTGCCGCAGTTCCCGCACGTATCCGGCATCGTCGCGCAGTCTCTTATCGGCCCTGGCAGTGACACGAAGTAGCTGCCTCGCGTCGTTACGGTGCAGCAGCCATACGTGGGCCCGCTCACGCCAGGCGGCATGCTCGAGCTCCGTCACGATGGGCATCGGGACCCGGCGGCTGTTGAACGGCTCCCGGTTGGTGTGCCGCTTCTGGATCGCCTCGTACAGCCGTTGCTCGGTGAAGCTCGGCGGCCGCGCCCGGCTCCGCACGACCTCCACCGACGCGAGCAAGTCCGGGTGGCTCCGCTGGTCGGGGACTAGCCAGACCACGGGATCATGCCCCATTACCCGGAGCGCCATCCGAAGGTTGAACAGCGCCGCCCCGCAGCTAATGACCATCTCGCGGCCACTCGGGTCAGCGACCCGCAGCTGGCGCCCTGGATTGGCGCGCAGTTCGATCCGGTCGTCGGCGACGATGCGGAACGACCAGGGCTGGGTATTCTGGATTGACGGTGCCGCCTGGGCAGCACGGATCAACCGGAAAATGCTTTCATCGGTGGCGAAGGGGTCCAGCATGGCGCACCTCGCTAACCTGCCTAGCACCGGAGATGGGTAGGGCAATTACTACGTCACCGCCTTTTGCCCTTAATTGATGATCTGCGGACGCCGGGCTGGCCGACGCCCACCCTTCTGGCTTATCGAGATACCGCGCGCTTGTCCACCCTGTGGCCATCCAATGGCCGACACATTTGTCTATCCTCTGTGACCTGTCAATTGCCGACACATTTATCTACCCCATGTGTCCGCACGACTGGCGGGCCGACGATAGTCACCCGCGCGTATGACGCGGCAATCAATGCAAGCGGGAGAAAAGTGCAAGAAGCATTACCAATAGGGAGATATCGGGCCGTCGGGCTACGCCGGCGTGGATCTTCCCGCTCAATTGGGCAGCTGGATCTTCGGAGCGCGGAAGTGGCTGACAATCAAGAGGCCTGGTAGTCAAATGGTGCCCCCCGACAGGATTCGAACCTGCGCTCACGGCTCCGGCGGGGAATGCTCCCCACGCCGCTACCTGACAACTTGCTCGGGCCGCCCATCTGGGGGGCGTATGGGGAGTACGCGGCCGCACATGGACAGCGCAGGAGCGACCTGGCGGACGGGGGGAGCGCGAGACGGCACGAGACGAGGCGGCGCAGGCGCCAGAGCCGGCCAGGCCGGGTATTCCCCGCCTACGACCGCTCATAGTCGCCAGGCGTTATGAGCCTGCCTGTCGGCTTGGCCGCGGTGTCGCTTCCCTGCCGGGCGTAGGGGTCGGGCGCGACGGTCGCTGGCGGCAAGCTTGTCACGATACGTAGTTGTCTTGGGGGAAAGGCAGCGCCAGGGCGCTCACCGAGCCGCCCAATTGTGCGCCAGCGGCCACCCGGTTCGGCGTTAGCGCTAGCTTTCAGATCGGCCGTTAGGGCGTTTCGACGCGCTTGGCCGGGCTCCTCAGCGCGATGGTGGCGGGTGGAGATGAACGCGTCCGACGCCACTGCTGCCCAGTTGCGAGTCACTAACCCTGTCACCCGGCTACCCGGCGGAATGACGAACTCGAAGTCAGCAATATGACGAATTTTGGTTGTCACCCGCGCTAGAGCAGGCGGAGGGACACGGCTGATCACGATGTCTACGGCTGATCCCGCTCATCGCTGCAGCTCACGGGCCAGGCAGACTCCTGGTACCCGCACAGGCCACCCGCTCTGTGCCGACATGGGCGATAGCGCGCCTGGCGCAGACCTCGCCTGTAAGGATTTCTTGGTTCGGCGGCAAGTGGTATGCGCTGACTGCGGCCGGGCATCAGCTGAGCTAGCGCACGCGGCATGGAGACCGCGGCCCGGGTCGGCAGGCCGGCGGTCGTTTCGGTGGCGCCGTCACCATGTCTGGACGTGCTTGGCGGGGCGCCGGCGCTCGATTCGCAGTCGCATGTCGAGCACGACGCAGCCGTTCGTGGTGCACCGGACGGGGTTGAGGTCGGCCTCGACCACCTCGGGGACCTTCCCGAGGAGCAGGGAGAAGCGAAGGATCAGCTCGCGTAGCGCCTCACGATCGAGCGCAGCGGCGCCCCGGAACCCGTGCAGTTGAGTGGCCACGCCACCGGAGGAGTCGATCAGCTCGTCGGCCTCGACGTCGGTTGCCGGCGGCACGCGGAACGCTACCGTTTCGGCAAGGCCGGCTTGGCGGCCGCCGAGGCCGACCGCGATCACGGAGCCCAGATCCGGATCGCTGAAGGCGCCCACCAGCACATCGGCGCCGGGCCCCACGAGGCGCTGGATGATCGCCCCGGTCCATTGCCGTCCGGCCGCCCGCACCCGTCGTTCAAGCTCGCGCCAACCGGATCGCACCGCCGGCTCGCCGTCCAACCCGAGCAGGACGGCGTCGATGTCGCCCGCATGCGCGGGAGCCGCAAAATCCGCCTTCAGCGCCACCGGACCGCTGATTTCCTGGGCCACCGCGACCGCGCGCTGCAGATCGCGGCAGCGATCAGAGCCGGCAACCGGGATTCCGTGGGTGTCCAGCAGAGCCTCTGCGTCGCTGAGCGAAAGCCAGCCGCCTGCAGGATCGCGATCAAGCAGTGAAGAGATCAGCGCGCGTGCCGCTGCCGCGTTCAGGCCGGGGTAGTGCGGGGCCTCGCCGAGCGGGCGCGACAGCCAGGCGCGGCGTTCGGCGGCGCGGGCGAGCGCGGCGGCACACGACTCCGGGAACAGGAAGTTCGGCACGCCCGCGCCGTTCCTGGCGGGCAGCTGGCCGTCCGAGCGCACGACAGATGCCACAACCGGCTTGGGCTGGCCCGTTGAGACCGCGGAGATCGCATCCAGAATGGTCTCTGGGTCACCGTCGTAATGGTCGACGTAGTAGACCATCAGCGCATCGATGCCGGTGTCGCCGAGCAGCTCGCGGATGCTCGCGGCGTATTCGTCCGGTCCGGCGCCGATCCCGAGGATCAGGGGGTGGCGCGTGTCGCTCGCCTCGGTCAGCTCCAGCCCGCGCGTCGCGCAGGCGTCGGCGGCGAGCGTGGCCACACCTGCGGAGTTGCTCACGATCCCGATCCGCCGTCCGCTTGGTAGCGGCTGGCTGTCGAACAGCTGGGCGGCGTCGAACATCGCCTCGCCGCTGTGGAACCGCAGCAGCCCGGCGTGATGCATGAGCGCGTCAGCGGCCGCATCCCCGTGCAGCGCCGCAGCCGTGTGGGAACGCGCTTCGCCGCGCGCCCGCTCGGCGCTGCGACGCCCCTTGACAACGAGGATCGGTTTCTTGCGCGACACGCGCCGTGCGATCCGGGTGAAGCGCTCAGGATCGCCGAACGTCTCCACATAGAGCATCACCACCGCCGTCCGGTCGTCGTCCTCGCACCACTCGAGCAGGTCGTTGGTCGAAACGTCGGCGGGGCTGCCAAGCGAGACCAGTATCGAGACCCCGAGCTGCCGGGCCTGCGCATGTCCGAGCAGCTCGATCCCGAGCGCGGCCGAATGCGAGCCGATCGCCAGCCCGCCGGCCTGCACGCTCGCGCCGCTGAATGTGGCGTTCAGGCTGACGCCGGCGGCGGTGTTGACCACTCCCAGCGAGCCCGGCCCGACCATCCGCAAGCCTGCGCCCCTTATGACCTGCAGCAGCCGTTCCTGCCGCTCGGGGGACGCCACGCCGTTATCCTCAGGACTGGCCGGGAGCAACACCAGCGCCTTTACGCCGGCCGAGGCCGCCTCGGCGGCGAACTCGAGCAGCTCGTCGCCCGCGGCGGAGATGATCACGAGCTCCGGGGTGACTTCCAGCTCGGCAAGGCTGCGAGCGGCCCGCATCGAGCACACCACACCCCCCGAGCGGTTGACCGGTGTCACCACGCCCTGGAAACCGCCGGCGACGATCTTCGCCACGATTGTGCGTCCCAGGCTGCCCGGCGCCGCCGCGGCGCCCGCAACCGCTACCGACGAGGGCGCGAGGATAGGCCGCAACGCGGCGACCGCGGCGAGATGGTCGCGTTCGCCGATCCGCTCCTGCACCGCCTCCGTCGGCGTGATATCAAGCGAGACCGTCAGCTCACCAAACGAACCCCGGCGCCGCACACCGAAGCCGGCGCCCTCGAACACCCCCAGCATCGCCTGGTTGCCGACCATGACGTCCGCATCGAACCGGTTGATGCCACGCCCCGCCGCGATTTCTGCGAGCTGCTCAAGCATCCGCGTTCCGGCTCCGCGGCCCTGCCAATCGTCGGCCACCGCAAACGCGACTTCGGCGGCGCGCGGCTCGCGCAGCCCATCAAAACCGGCGACCGCCACCACCGAGCCGGCGTGCCGGGCGATCAGCGCGACCCGGTCAACACCACCAGCCTCAGCAGCCGCACGCGCGGCGATGTCGGCCGGCCCATAGCTGTGGAAGCGCATGTAACGGCTCTGCGGCGACAGGCCCTCGAAGAAGTCCTTGATGTCGCCGACGTCCCCCGGCGCCGCGGCCTGCAAGCGCAGCGTCGACCCATCGCGCAGCAACACGTCCCGAACCAGCGGCCCGGACTCCCCGGCCGGACCGGGCATCACAGCTCCCGGCCGCCGCCGGCCGCCTGCACCTGACCGGTGATGCACGGCGAGGCGCACACGCCGGCTGCGATCCTGCAGCGGCCGGGAACCTCCCAGCATTGCCGCGCACACACCTGCTGGCAGGAACACTCCGTCGTCGTGTAGCTCATAGGCCCATGATCGGCGCCCGCGCGCGTCCGGTACAAGGCTGTCGCAGCAAGCGAACCGAATTCCCGCAACGGTCACCGCGCCAAGACCGTGATCACTGAGACCGGGCCGGTGGAAATCACCGTGCCCCGGGACCGCGATGGTTCCTCGACGGCCGCCTGACCGAGCTGAGGTCCTGGACCGTCGCCGCGCAACAGCTCACAGCTGACCCGCGGGCGCGCCCGGCTCGGCCGCGTGCTGGCCTCGGCGTCCGTCGCCCTCGGCGACACCGCCGGGGCCGGCCAGGCCGCCACCCGCCAGCTCGCCACCGCCCACCAGCTCGGGACGACGAGCTGATCGCGCTCGCGCGCAACCTGCTCGGCATGGTGGCCTGGGCCCGCGCCGACACCACCGCACCCGGCCACCACGCCGCCGTGCTGCGGCACGCACACCAGGCGGGCCAGCCCTGGCCGCTCGTTTTGATCACCGCGCTCGCCGGGCGCGCCGCCCATGCCCGCGGCGACCACCGCCACAGCGAGGACCTGCTCGCCGAAGCCCTACGGCTGGCCGAACGGCTCGGCGAGCCGATGGTGCTGGGCAGCGCGCTCGACTACCAGGCACACGCCGCCTTCGCCGCAGGCGCACACCAGCAAGCGGCCAACCTCACCACCGGCGCCCTGGCCGCCTACCAGCGCATCGGCTATCGGGAGGGCATAGCCTCCGCCGCCACCCTCGCCGCCACCCTCGCCGCCGCCCTCGCCGCCGCCCTCGCCGCCGCCCTCGCCGCCCTCACCGGCCAGCACGAGCACGCAGACCACCTGCTGGCTCAGGCATACGACGCCTGCCAACGCATGGGTCACCCCGGCGGCACCGCCACCGTCCTGGAAGCAGCCGCGCTCCTGCATCGCCAGCGCCACGACCACCGGGCAGCTATCCAGGCCCTGGCCGCCGCCAGCGAGCAGCGCACCCGCAGCGGCACCGCGGTGCCACCCGAACTCGCCGAACCACTGCACCAGCTCGACACAGCTGCTAGCTGCCGTTGGAGCCGACGAGTTCGCCCGGCAACGGCAAGACCACCCGCCCGCACCCGCCACCCTCCCCGGCCCGGGCAGCCACGATCGGCCCCGACCGGATCGAACTCCCTGGCCCGGCATGTGACCTCGTGGCAGGCGCTGGCGGCTTCACCGTCTGCTGCCGGGCATCAGTGCGGCTCGAGCCGCAGGACCGGCAGCTGGCGGCCCACGGCCCGGTAGTCGGCGTCGCTGCCATCGACGGCAAACCCCATGAAACGCGCCAGGGCGCGGGCCGCTCGGGGATGGCGCCGGGCGTAGCCGGCCATCGCCTCCGCCGCCTGATCCGGCGGCACCCGGCACCGCCCGCACTGAGATCGTGCGGCCACCCAGCTGGATGCTGGCCTCGGGGTGGGCCAGCAGGTTGCGGTACCAGTCCGAGCCCGGCCCAAACCCCGACACCACCGTCACCGCGCCGCTGGGCCGCTCCAGCGCCGCCACCTCCACCACCACCTGCCGCACCCGGCCAGAGGTGTGGCCGGTGTGATTAATCAGCACAAACCGGCGGCCTAGCAGCCAGCCCAGCTTGGCCCGGTACAGCCACACCGGCAGCCGGTAGGCCAGCCGCCTGACACCAGCCGGTCGCTGCGGCCGCTTGACGATCTCCACCTAGCCATCATGACCCAGGCGGCACACCCGCATCAGACCCGGCCGGATCGGGGCCGGGATGACACCCAGAGGCTCCCGCCTGCCGACTGGAGCCGGAGCGGCGTCAGGTGCGGCGCTGATCCCACAAATGTCCGGGCAGTGCAATCAAGCCAGCGGCCGAGGTATTGATGTGTGGATAGGCGCCGGCGCCCGGATCGGTCTTGACGATGGGCTGCCTGCCGCGGAACGTGCTGCGCCGCCACGACTTCCACGGCGAGTGGAACTACTGCCTCGTCCCTGGCCCTACTTGAAACCAGCGTGTTATTCATTTGCGGGCACTAAGGTCAGGCGACCGGGCGCTGGCGGTTGCGGTTGCGGTTGAGCACGGTGTGGACATCTACGCCCGGGCTGCACCTCTGTGGCCTGCCCTGCACGCGGCATCGGTGACCGGTCCGGACGTCGAGACCTGCTTTCGGTCCGTCGTCGCCAACCGGCGCGCAGGCATGGGCCAGCTGGTGCGCCGACTGGGCGAGATCGGCTACCTGCGACCCGATCTGACGGCCCAGCGCGGAGCCGACCTCGTCTTCGCCCTCG
Organism: uncultured Actinomycetota bacterium; assembly: GCA_963826515.1. Taxonomy (GTDB): domain Bacteria; phylum Actinomycetota; class Actinomycetes; order Streptosporangiales; family Streptosporangiaceae; genus DATFVJ01. The sequence continues at coordinate 344,422 of CAWGXI010000010.1, read as the reverse complement.
TCAGTCACGAGACTTACCTCGCGCTGACCCGTGACGCCAGCTGGCCGATCGAGCAGTACAAGGCATGGCTGTGGGCCACCCTGCGGACGCAGCTATCCGGCCAAGCCCCGCCAGCGACAGATGCGGTGAAAGGCCTGTCCTTCGAGTCGCTCGTTTAGCCCAACCGCGCGGTGCGGGCCAAAGACCGGGCCGCCGCCAGCGGCTGGCCGCTGGCGGCTGGCCTGCCGGGTCATGTGCTAGCTCTGCGCCGGGCTGTCATCTGACGTCGGCCTGGTTGGGGGGTGCGGTGGAAGGCTTCATGGCTGGCCTGGCCCGGGCTGCGATCCGGTTCCGTTATGCGGTGATCGCCGGGTGGCTGATCGCCGCGGCCTTGTGCGTGGTGGTGCTGCCCTCGGTGGCGAGTTCGGTCAATACCGATAACAGCACGTTCTTGCCGGCCAGTACGCCGAGCCAGCATGCGCTGGTGCTGGCGGCGCCGTTCCAGCCCGCGGGCACGACCACCGGCACGCTGGTGGTGGCCGGGAAGGCCCCGCTGAGCGCCAGCGATCAGTCGGCGGTCACCGGTCTCGAGGCCAAGATCGCCAAAGACGGCCATGTGGTGTCGGTGTCCGATCAGGGCCTGTCGGCGGATGGCAAGGCGCAGAAGGCGGGGGTGGTCTTCAGCGTGCTGACCTCCAGCCCGGATGCGTCGGCGACGGTGGCTGCCGTGCGTGCCACGATCAGCGGGGCCGGCCTGCCGTCCGGGCTGCGCGGCTATCTGACCGGGCAGCTGCCCACGGCGGTGGACAACCAGAACTCCCAGGCGGGCGCGCAAAAGCGCACCCAGATCCTGTCCAGCCTGGTCATCTTGGTGATGCTGATCATCGTGTTCCGGGCTGTGCTTGCCCCGCTGGTGACGCTGGGCCCGGCGGTGCTGGTGCTGCAGATGGCTGAGCATGTCATCGGCGGGCTGGCCGAGCACGGCCTGCAGGTCTCGACCGTCACCCAGACGATGCTGGTTGTCTTGCTGCTGGGCGCGGGGACCGATTATGGGCTGTTCCTGATCCTGCGGGTGCGGGAGGAGCTCGCACGCGGGGCCGGGCCGCGGGCGGCGATCGAGCGCGCGGCCCGTTATGTCGGTGAGTCGATCACGTTCTCGGCCGGGACGGTCATCGTGGCGCTGCTGTGCCTGCTGCTCGCCTCGTTCGGCCTGTATTCGGGGCTGGGCCCGGCGCTGGCGGTCGGGGTGGCGATCATGTTGCTGGCGGCGCTCACGCTGACCCCGGCGCTGCTTGCGGTCTTCGGCCGCGCGGTGTTTTGGCCGGCCCCGATCCGGCACGCTGAGCGCCGGGGACTGTGGGCGCGGCTAGCCGACGTGGTGATCGCGCGCCCGGTGGTCACGCTGGTGCTCGGCGTGGTGTTCCTGGGGGGGCTGGCGGCCGCCGCGGCGGGCTATGCCTCCAGCGGCTTCGGCGGCACGTCCACCGGCCCGGCGGGCAGCGACTCGGCCGCGGGCACCGCCGCCATCAACGCCCACTACCCGGCCGCGATCACCAGCCCCACGGTCGTCCTGCTGGTGTACAAGTCCTCGGTATGGGCCGACCTCACGCCGGTGCAGCAGGCCGAGAACGACCTCGACAGCAAACCGGTGTTCGCCTCCGTCAACGGCCTGCTCAACCCCAACGGCACCGCGGTCAGCACCCAGCAGCTCCAGAGCCTGTACCAGCAGTTGGGGCCACCCGGCAAGCTGCCCGCGACGCAGCCGCCGGGCAGCCCGGTCCCACCGCAGCAATACGCCGCCTACCGTGCCACCTCGCAGTTCGTCAGCCCCGACGGCAAGACGGTGCAGTTCTACACCACCCTTAAGGCCGGCCCGCCATCGACGATCGCGGCGCTGAACGCCGTCCCCGCCGTGCGCGCCGCGGTCACCAGCGTCCAGCACGCCGTCGGCGCCACCGACAGCGGGGTCAAGGGCCTCGCGCCCGCCTCCTACGACGTGAGCAGCGTGTCCAACAGCAACCTCAAGCAGATCGTGCCCGTCGTGGCCGCGCTGCTGGCGCTGCTGCTCGGCCTGGTGCTGCGCAGCGTGATCGCCCCCCTGTACCTGGTGGCGACCGTCATCTTGAGCTACCTCGCCGCGCTGGGCATCGCAGTCCTGATCTTCCAGGACGCCGCTGGCGACACCGGCCTGGACTTCGTGCTGCCGTTCCTGCTGTTTGTGTTCTTGATGGCACTCGGCGAGGACTACAACATCCTGGTCATGAGCCGCATCCGCGAGGAAGCACACAAAGCGCCCCTGCGCCAGGCGGTCGCCGACGCCATGCACCACACCGGCACCACCGTCACCTCGGCCGGGCTGATCCTGGCCGCGACCTTCGGCGTCGCCGGCCTGACCGGCGCCACCACCCAGATCAAGGAACTAGCCACCACGATCGCGCTCGGCGTCCTGCTCGACACCTTCTTCGTCCGCACCCTGCTCGTGCCAGCGATCGTCGTCCTATGCGGACGGTGGAACTGGTGGCCCTCCAAGCTATCGCGCGCCACCCCGCCAGCCCCACTGGCAGCCGCCGCCGTCCCCGGGTCACACCAGGCCAGCACCTAGATCAACGATTTCTCACTTCCAGCCGCCGCGCAAGTTCGCCACAGGCTGTCCCGGTCACGTCAGGTGGCCCCCGGCGGTCCTGGATTATTTGGGTGAATCTGGGCCTCGGCTTTGAGTTTCCCTGACCGGATTGAGAGGTGCCGCAGAGCCGCCTGGCGGATGCTGGCACGGTATGCGGACCTGGGATCGTTGTTTCTCGCAGGTCCAGTCCCCGCTGCTGTCCCTGGCCCACGCTTGAGGAAGAGGCCGGGAACGAACGAAGCCCGGGCGGGCACCCCATACCACGGCCACGATCATGACGAGGGACAACAGGCATGCTTCTGCCAGAACACGACACCCCCTGCAGCGCGAAGCGGGGCGGCTGATGACCAGGCGCCCGCCGGCCCGCCACCCAGGCCGTGGCTCCAGGCAAACCAGTCATCCAGATGTCCTCTACCGAGACGTCTGGTCCCGGGATGCAGTGGGAGACGACCGGGACCGCGCCGGCGTCGGCTACTGGCAGCATGCGGCGGAGGACTACCGCGATGGCGCGGATGGCGGGTACCGGGGAATACGCCACAGGCGGGATACCACGGGAGGTGCCGCGGGGAACGAGCGGCTCACCGCGCTGACCGGGATGGTGCTGCTGGTGCTGTTGGCGGCCGAGGGCGTGACCATCTTGTCCGTTCGCCGGCTGCTGACGCTGCACTTTTTCGTCGGCATGCTGCTGATTGGCCCGGTGGTGCTTAAAGTCTGCTCGACCGTTTACCGGTTCGTGCGCTATTACACCGGGGCCGCCGCCTACCGGCGCAAGGGCGCGCCAGCCCCGTTGCTGCGCCTGCTGGGGCCGGTTGTGCTGCTCACGTCGGTGGCGGTGATCGGGACCGGGGTCATGCTGGCGCTCGCCGGCCCTGGCGGCGGGGCCTGGCTGTTGCTGCACAAGGCCTCGTTCGTGCTGTGGTTTGGTGCTATGACCGTGCACGTTCTGGCCTACGTATGGCGGCTGCCCCGGCTGGCCCGCGGTGATCTGGCGGGCAGGGCGGGCCGCCGGGCCAGCGAAGTGCTTGCCGGGCGGACCGGCCGGTGGCTGCTGCTCACAGCGTCGGTCCTGGCCGGGCTGCTCCTGGCCGTGCTTACGGTCCACCGGGCGGGCGCCTGGGCAGGGTTGTCCGGCCTGGGGCACTGATGCGCGATACCTCTCACGCGTCCCCGGACCCTGCCGTGCCGGAACCAGGCACGCCACCGCCAGGGCGGCCACTGCGCGGGACATCCTCCCGGCGCGGGCTCACGCGGCTGATCGGTGCCGCCCTGGCGGGCTGGCTCGCTGCGGGCTGCGGCGGGCATGCGAGCCCGCCCTCAGCCAGTTCCTCCCATGCCGCGCCCGCGAGCTCATCAGCCGGCCCGTCGGCGGCGGCCCATGTGGTGGCACCGGGCGGGGTGAGCAAGATCTTGGTGATCATGGAGGAGAACCACAGCATAGGTGAGGTCTTCCCCGCCGGCATGCCGTACCTGTGGCACCTCGCCCAGCGGTATGGTTACGCCTCGCGCTACAGCGCCATCACCCATCCGAGCCTGCCGAACTACCTGGCCATCTTCAGCGGATCGGCGTTCAACGACCCGCCGGACTGCAGCCCGGGGCCCGGCTGCAGCTACCCCGGGCCGTCGGTGTTCGGCCAGGCCCAAGCCGTGGGCAAGACCGCCCGTGCCTACCAGGAGTCCATGCCCGCCCCGTGTGACCACTCCGACAGCGGGACCTACGCCGTCAGGCACAACCCATGGGCCTACATCCCGGCCGAGGCGGCCGCCTGCCGGGCCGGCGACGTGCCCGCCGGCACCCCCTCCGGCTGGGCCCTGGCCTCGGACGTGCGGGCCGGGGCCCTGCCCAGCGTCGGCCTGCTCACGCCCAACCTCAGCCACGACGCCCATAACGGGACGCTGGGCCGGGCCGACGCCTATCTTCGCCAGTGGATACCGGTGATCATGTCCGGACCCGACTGGCAGCACCGGCGGCTGGCCATTGCTATCGTCTTCGACGAGGGAGAAACCACCAACCAGGTCCCGTTCGTGCTCATCGCCCCCGGACTGTCCGGCACTGTCATCCACCAGCCGCTCGACCACTATGCGCTCACCCGGCTCATCGACACCGTCGTCGGCGCACCGCCGCTGCGCCGGGCGGCCGGCGCTCCCGACCTCGCCCAGCAGCTCGGGCTCAAGGTAGGGTGACCCAGCCCGGCAACACACTCACTGGCGGGGAAGTTCGGAAGAGAACGCGCCGAGCCGCCGCTATTGGCCGGCCAACCACCAGCGAGCAACCCTCCGGTAGCCAGTAACCCGGTGGCATTATTCGCGAAGACCTTGTTGTTGGTGATGATGTCGCGGACCAGAAGGACGGCGGCGAACAGATCCGTCACGGTGATAAACGCGATTTCGATGCCGGTGACGATCCGCAGCCAGGGCTTCTGCCGGTCGATCCGGCCCGGGTCCGCGATGCCTGGGCGGGCACAGCGTCGAGGTACTGATGCGCGTCTACGCCAGCTGCATGACCGGACTGGAAGACGTGTGGATGCGCGAAGAGCGATGATGCAGGTCACCAATGGTGTCCCGGCTGATCAGCTGGCGGCGTGCTGGGGTAAGAGCCGGGTCAGCAATCCCAGCGGATGCTGCGTCGAGGTCGCCGAGCTGGTCGTCGGCGCGATCGCGGTCCGCAACTCCCGCTACCCGTCCGGGCCCGGACTCAGCGGCGGCCCGCGCCTCGTCGATGGTGTCCGGGCAGAGGTTGTCCAGCTCGCCGACCTTGACGTTGCCCCAGCCCATCTCGATCGGGTTGAGGTCGTGGGCGTAAGCGGGCAGCAGCTCAGCTACCAGCCAGCTGTGCTGGGTGGCGACCCAGGCCTTCATGGCCCTGGACTTGTGCGAGGACAGGTTATCCCTTGATCATGGTGACGTTCGCGTCGGCGACGTGCTCGTGCAGGTCGTCGAGGAACCTGATCAGCGGCTCGCTGTTGCAGGAGCCTTCCTTGATCTGGAACATCAGCGCCGCCTATCCGCCGTCCGGCTTGTAAGCAAGCGCCCCGGACATCGACAGCCGTTCCAGCTGAACCGGTGCCGCAGCATCGACCCCACTCCGTCTCGGCCACACGCTGGCCGCGCGATAGCGGCGAAGGCGTCGTCGATCTGCTCACGGGCCAGTCGGCCACCCGGCTTGTCACACCGTGGAATGAGGTCGAGCGGCTATCCGCGCGCCATCGAGTCCATGCACACCGTGACCGCGAGGATGAGCGCATCGTCTTGTTCCGGCGCAATCTCGACGCCATAGGTGTCACGGACCCGGAACCAGCTTTTCGAGACAGTTGCCACCGTGTCGCCGTCCTGCTCGATCTTGTATTCGTGGTCGACGACGTTTCCGTGGGCACTCAGGTCCGGCCCGCCATCTACGTCGATCTTGTAGCGGTCGCGGATCCCGGCAACGGCCTTGTGGACAGTCGCACTGCGGCCGCCCATCTCGATCTTCATCTTGTCGCGCACACTTAGCTTGTGTTCTTGGATCTTCGCGACCTCGCTGCCCGACGCGTCCTTGAGCACGAAGGTGTCGCGGACCCGTACGGCCTTGCCGTCGACTTTGAAGACCCGCTGACCGGTCTCGTCTTCAATCCAGTAGTCGTCACCGATCGACAGCAACTTCTCCTGCATCCGGTAGCGCCGGCCGGCATGACCTTCGGCGCCTCGTATCCGGTCTCTCAGGCCCATGTTCACCCTCCCCGTTGTCGGCGAGCCCGCGCCGAGGTCTTCCCGCCACCGCCCCACGCACAATAGACATTACGGTAGTCCGGGTCTAGGGGACCTAGTTGAAGGCCTTGCCGCCGTCGGAGCCCTGTCACGGCGACAGGAGCCGCAGTACGAGCCATAACGGGGCCCGGCCTCCCGGGCGCCGGGGGGTAAGCGATCGCCCCGGCGAGGGAAGCCAAGGCACTCGCGTTGTACAGCGATGGCCCCCGGCACACCTGCCGCGTGCTTGGCTTGCTGGCTGGCCACGGGCGGTGGTTTGTCCACATTCGCTGGCCAGACGGGCGACCGCACTGGCGAGACTACGATAGCCGGTACCTGCATCCGGCCTGAGCAACGTGGTCGCGTCCCTGCGCCAGCAAGAGCCCGGCCAGGCGAATCCGTACCGCACACGGGTACAGCAAGCCGTCGGCCAGCGACCAACACCGCGACATGGCGGAGAGCGACCTGCCCATGCACTGCCCGGAGCCCCATCACCTTGCCGGCCTCAGTGTCCTTGGCAGTCAACATGATCACCGGCACATTCGAGCGTTGCCGGAGGGCCCGGCACACCTCCGTGCCGGGAAGCCCGGGCAGCGTCAGGCCGAGCAGCACCAGGTCAGCACCGCGGCAGTCGAACGTTGCGAGCGCATCAGCCCCTGTCGGGCAGACCGCGACCTCGAAACCCTCCTTGTGCGGTAGGTAGGAAAGGGCGTCGCTGAACGACTCCTCGTCCTCGACGAGGAGCACCCATGTCACTTAACCGCATCCCGTAGCGGCCACGCAGCGGTAGTCCCGTCGCGGTTCGGGCCTGTTCCTCCCGCTGGCGCAAGGGAAGGCGAGGGGAAGGTTGAGCCCACGCGTCGCAGCGAATGGCAAACGGCGAGGCTGGCCGCAAGTGAACGGGGCGGCCATCTGCTGCCGTGATCGGCTCGTACCCGGCCGGCGGGTCAGCCATCTTCCCGGTCGCTACCGCGCCCGAGACCGGGCCCCAGGCATCACGTGCACACATCTCGCAGCCGCATCGCTGCAAAGGCGACCGCAATTATTGGCCGCCGCACTGATGCTAGTGACTACCGCCCCACCCAAAGAGAATGAATAGTGCGGCGAGCGTCGACAGGGGCGTGTAGTCGTGCTCGTCCTGGCCGGTGTGCGCCGCGGGCTGCGTGATCGCCTCGCCAGAGACGTTCGCGCCATCCAGGCAGGCGGCGCCGGGTGATAGCGGGCGCAACGCCAGCCACGACGGGTGATGCGCCACGACGGCTGCGGCAAGGGGCTCAAAGAAGAGACGGCCGAACCGGCACGGGTCCGCCCCGCCTGTGTGGGCGGCGGCACGTTTGTCTGGCATTCCGCGGCGGGGCAGCTTCGTGGTGGATCAGGCGCACTGGGACGGGCTGCCCGACGGCCGGACCCGCGCTGTCACCGCCGGCGGCGTGGTGCCGCCAGCCGGCCAGGCCGGCAGCCGCGAGGCAGGCCCGGCCGATCCGCTGGGGATGCTGCTGGCCGCCCACCCGGCCGCAGCCGCGCCGGTGCTGGCCACCGGATGACTGTAGCGGTTGAGCTATCTTCCCCGGGCATTTTCGCGGGCGGGTGTTGCGGGAATCGGCAGTGCCTGGCGAGCAGGCGTTGCGCGACCAGCGGGCACCAGCGCCTGTGTTCCGGTGGGGGTTCCCCCATCGGCGCAGTCGGCGGACCCAAGACGCGCATGGAGTGCGCCGCGTCGAGGAGCGCGGTGCGCTCGAGGACCGCGCCGACCTGCTCGGCGCCGGCGGCGAGCAGGAAGCCGGTCACCGTCTCTACGTTGCCATCGACGGCGGCGCGGAGGCGGGTCATCCCCCCGCCGGGATCGACTCGCAGGCAGATGCGGTCGCGGGCCCCTCTGGCTGACGGAGCCCACGGGAACGCATGCGCTCAACCCAGGACTAACTGCGAAGAGCGATCGGGGCCGGCAGACTGAGCGCCCCGAGGACCGGGGCCGGGCCCGGCACCGACCCGTTGTTTGCGACCGAGTCGCGGCCGGGTGGACCGATGCCGCGGCTCGTCCAGTCGTGACGCTGATTCGTCGTAATGTAGGAGGCATGCTTCCCCCGAGCGCGACACTCGACGTCCGGCGGCTCGCCGCGCTCGACCTGCATGGCACACGGGGGACCCGACGTCGCCGGTGGGTGATCTTGGGCGAGTTCGCACTTGGGACGGTCGCCAGCGCAGCCCTCGGCGTCTGGGCTCTGACCTGGGGCGGCGCCGTCGGCGTGATCTTCGGGATTTGGTTGTTGGGGCTTGCCGCCAACTACCTGCCGCTCACCGTGCACGTCCTTGCCCTCTGGCGCCAGCCGGCGCTGGACGCGGAACTCGCCGGCGTCGACTTGCGTGCGGAGCTCCGCAACTACACCCGCGCACAGGTTTGGGTCCTCGTGCCTTTCTGGGTCGCGGGGCTCGCTCTTGCGCGGGCGCGCCAAGCGGCCTGACGTTGCCACGGTTCTCGTACCTCCGTCCCGCGTAGGAGCGCTGTCGGCTACCGCGGATCCCGGTGAGCAGCCGGCTGCCTGACCCCGCCGTTGCCCGTCGTGCAGCGGTTCGAGAAGCGCTGATTCCGCTGTCTGGTTCAGCTGGATCCCGAGCGACGTAACGGCGTGGCTGCGAGCCGTCTGTCTGGCCGGCACGATTGCGGCCGTCGTGGTGCTGCTCACGGCCGCGCTGGCACGGCGTGTTCGGCAGAGGTCGGTCGGGTGTGAAGCCGTCGATCGCCGGTATGTCGCCATCGTCGGCGCCGAGGCCGTCGCGCTGGCTGGCACGGTCGCTGTCGTGTCCGCGACCGCCGGCGGGACTTGGTTGTGGTCGGCGTGTGCGCGGTCGCTGGCGTGCGCTTTCTCCCGCTGGCGTAGCTCTGCGCAGGCATGGGCCTGGCGGCACTTGGCGCTGCTACGACGGCGACAGCGGCGATCGCGTTGGTCGTCGGCGTTGTCAGCCAAGGTCGCCGGCTGCGGTTACGGGCCCATGCTCGCGAGTATGTCGCGTTCGCGTGGCCGGACGCGGCGGCTAAGAGCCGAGTGTCCATCATCGAGACGTTGAGCCGCGTCGTACCCGTGCCTACGCGTGAGGTTCCCGGCAAGCCAGCCGCCGCCGTGCTCCGCCGAGCGCTGTGGAAGGACCTTAACCAGGGCGGCCACGCAGGCGCGCTTAATGGAGCGGAGGCACGGGCGCTGGCGCGGCTGGAGAGGGCGTCCCGCCCGATGAGCGCATTCGAGGACGAGTCGGCCGTGTGTGATGTCTTGGACGCGCTGGCGGTCAACCTCGACGGAACGCGGGCGGCTCCGGAGTACTTCTCCCGGCGCCGCCGGGTGCTCCACCGCGTGTTCGCGTACGCGGTGCGCAAGAAGCGGCTGGAAATGAACCCGGTGAGCAAGAGGAATCTGCCGGAAGCCTGGACGGCGCCGCAGGCTCCTGAGGAGGCGATCGACCCGAGATCGGTTGGGAGCCCGGCGTTGGTAGCGGGAATGCTGGCGGCGTGCAGCTATGTCGGGAGGCGCCAGGGCCCGCGATTTGTTGCCTTCTTCGGGTGCATGTACTACGCGATGATGCGGCCCGCCGAGGTCGCCGCGCTCACGAGAGATGGCTGCCAGCTGCCGGACAAGGGATGGGGTTATCTCACGTTCACCGACTCCAGTCCTGCCGCCGGGAGGGCGTTCACGGACGACGGGCAAGTCCACGAGCATCGCGGGTTGAAAGGACGGACAAGGGGCAGGCCGGACAGCACCCGAAGGGCCCGCAAGCCGAGCCGGAGGGTGCCCATACCGCCCGAGCTGGTTGCACTCCTACGCGAGCACATCGCGCGCTTCGGCACCGGGCCAGACGATTGCCTTTTCCGCAGCGAGAATGACCACCCGATTCAGCCGTCGACCTGGTGGCAAGTCTGGCAAAAGGTCCGCGCGCTCTCGCTCACTCCCGAGCAGCGGGCTACGCCGCTGATGCGCAGACCGTACGATCTGCGGCACTCGGGCGTGACATGGCGGTTGAACTCTGGTGTACCGCCCACTGAGGTCGCGGCGTGGGCCGGGCACAGTGTGGAAGTAATGATGCGCTTCTACGCCAGGTGCATGACAGGCCTGGAAGATGTGTGGATCACCCGGATGTACGGCGCACTGCACATCGAACGGCGGCGGGACGAGGACGGGGACGATGCGAAGTGATCTTGGGACGCGCCTAGGACGCGGAAAATGTCATCTCGTGGCGTTTCCAGTCGTCACATGGCATGGGATGGTACTTTGCCGCTGCCGCCGTTCTGGCAGCTCAGCGGCCGCGTTGGCCCTGGCAGTAGCGAGTGCCCCCGACAGGATTCGAACCTGCGCTCACGGCTCCGGAGGGGAATGCTCCCCACGGCCGCTACCTGGAATAACTTGCACTGGCCGCCCATCTGGGGGGCGTATGGGGAGTACGCGGCTGCACATGGACAGGGCAGGAGCGACCTGGGCGGACGGGGGAGCGCGAGACGGCACGAGCCGGCGCAGGTGCCAGAGCCCGCCAGGCCGGGCATACGACCGCTCATAGTTGCCAGGCGTTATGAGCCTGCCGGTCGGCTTGGCCGCGGTGTTGCTTCCCTGCCGGGCGTAGGGGTTGGGCGCGGCGGTCGCTGGGATGCCCGGGCTCGGCTGGTCGGGGGATGGGGAATGAGGCTTCAAATAGGCGGTGCCGGTAGATGCGCACCCTAGGAACCTGCTGAATAACCCTATTAATGATCAGTCGGCAGGGCTCTGACCTGCGGACTTATAAACGCAATCGGTCGAATTTAGGCCTTGTTCAGTAGGCTCCTAGGAAACATCGCGCCGCACAGCACGACAGGATCTCGTAGCGGGGCACCCTCGACGTTCTCAATGACGTAAGGGGTGCCGTTGACGGCCAAGCGGCCCCGGACGGCCTCGATCTGGCGGGGATGGTCAACGTGGTGGAGTACTGCTGTTGCGCTGTAGCCCTTGCACACTGGCGATGCGTGGATCAGGTCAAACCCGTCCAGCGGGTACTCCAGGGCATCGGCCTGGATGAACGAGAACGGGTAGTGAGGCTGTGGCTCCAGGTCCACGCCCACCACATCGAACACGGCCAGTTGATAGTTGGGCCTTTCCTCGATTTGCCCGTGGCGGCGGAGCACGGCACGGATCCGCGTGACAAGCTCGGCGAAGAGAAAGGCTTCATCACATGGTCATCTGCGCCTAGCTCCCCGCCCCATCACCTTGCCGGCCTCAGCGTTCTTGGCAGCAACATGATCACCGGCACATTCGAGCGTTGCCGGAGGGCCCGGCGCACCTCCGTGCGGGGAGCCCGGGCAGCGTCAGGTCGAGCAACCCAGGTCATCAGCGAGAAGGCGATGAACCGGTCCTTCCGGTTAACCGCATCAGATCGGGACGGACACATCCTCCTCGGGCGCACCAGGAGTGCCGCGCACAAACGGCGTCAGCGTCGCTCTCGCGAACCTGGTGGCGGGCGAGGCGATCGCCGCGCACAAGTCAGGGGCTGGGTGACAGGCATAACATTGCTGGGTGAAGGGCACGCTGCGGCAACCGGACGGCGCGTCTGCACCTGCTGGCCGGGACCAACGAGACCCCCCTGACCGCCCATCACCGGTCCAGCGCCTGCACAGCAGGTTCGCCTTCCACCCGCAACGGACGCATCGCTAATCCACACCCGCGCCCAGGGAGGGCTCTACCTCGGCGGGTGGGCACTCACGGTGACTCACCTCACGTTGTGGCTGCTCATCGCCATCGGCGTGGTGACCTCGACGGTGTTGGTGATCGGGAACTCGGTGCTCTCCTTTGCGGCAACAGCACTGCTGGCCTGGATGGTCGTCGCGATGCACCGCCGGCTTGGCCATCGTGGCTCCGTCAGACGCCTGTTCGCCACGGTGGTATGGAAAGGACCCTACGATCCGGTTGGCCGCCTCGTGTACCTGCCGGTCAGAATCCCGGAGTCCTGGCAAGCGTTACGACGCGGCGGGGCAGCCGGCGAACCGGCCGTCACTGGCGCAGCGGATCAGCCCACCGCCGATCAATCGGCGGTACCGGACAGGACCGACCCAGGGCGTCCTCAGCCGTAAGGCATAGGTGAGGTTCCCGCGGATCGAGAAGGCATCGGCGTTAAGGAGCAGCCATGCCGGAGAAGAGACGGAAGTTCGATGCGGAGTTCCGTGAGGGTGCGGTCCGGGGCCTGGGCGTCATGGCCTTCGAGTACGTCACCAACGCGGCCAACGCCGCAACCTTCGCCACGCTGTCTTTCGCCTGGACGTGCCAGTCCTGCGGCGAGACCGTCAGTGACCGAGGCCCGTACAACGGGCATCCGGAGGACGAGCAGAGCGGGCATGCGGACGGGTGCGAGCGCTAGCCGCCGAAGTCGCCGCGCCCGGCACGTGGTGTGATGAGGAGGACTGATCGATGTCCGACCCATCCGAGGATCACTCTTTCGGACGGAACGGCGCGGTGCTCCATCTTGCAGCATATGGGCCCCCACACGCCGCCCGACCTGCTGCTGGGACTGCTCTCAGCGCACTGCGCACTGCCGGTATCCACGGCCATCGACGGCCAGGTGCGGCCCAAGGGTTGTGCCGCCGAGGCGGGTGAATTCAGCCGGTGCGCTGACGGTGAACGGTGCAACGGCCGCACGGAGCCACGCGGTGCACGTCGTCAGTCGCCCGGGGCTGTCCGGTTGATGCGGGCGGTCTCAGTGGCGGCGAAGGCGCGCCCGGCCTGATCTGCCAGGGTGACCGCGACCAGGCGCGCCTGCAGGGACGGCTTCGAGCCCGGCTTTGGCTTCAGCATGAACCGCCCGTAGTACTGGCCGGGGCCGAAAACCGGCAACTCGATCTCCTCCGCAGGAAGCCCCCATCGTTCGAACTCCCAGCGATAGTCACCCATCATCACGTTGCCGTCGGGCGCCAGACGCGGCGGATGACCGAGCAGGGAACCGTACTCGAACCGGCATCCTTCCAGGTCCAACAGGCCGGTGAGCTGGTTCTTGACGTGATCGGCAACGGCATCAGGAGACCTGGCGGACTGGGCGAGCGACGCGGTCTCGCGGATCAACGCCAGGTAACCCGCGTCCGTGATCGCAATAACCTGCAGCCGCCGAGCGCGAACCGCCAACTGCGAGACCGCCAGGCCGACCAGCAGCAGAAGCACCGCGGTCGTCACATCCGATGAGCTGCGAATCGTGAACCGCTCATACGGCAGGGTGAAGAAGAAATCGAACCAGACCGCCGCCCACACCGCCGCCAGACCGCCAGCGACCCGGTTACCGATCGCAGCTACCCCGACCACCACCACGACCAGCAGCAGGGCCACGTTCGTGTTCGACCAGCCCGCACGGAACGGCAGGAGGATCACCGCGGCCGCAAGCGGTGCCGCCAGCGCAGCCGCGATGGCGATGCGGTCCCTCGTCAGGTACCGAGTCATCTGTGACACCTCCTGCCACTTAAGCGGCTGCCTGGCGCTGATCCCGGAGGACCCGATCCGGGGCCAGCCCCCGGTGCCAGAACGCCCACGCAAACCGGCCATGCCCGATTTCCCGGGCGAGTGCGGGCGGCGGGACGGCCAGCACGGGGCACTGGGCATGGGCCAGGCAGTAGCAGCTCACCTTGCCGCAGAGCATCCGGGCCAGCGCACCACGACGGCCAGCACCCGCGACCAGCAGGTCATCAGGGCAGCAGGCCACACTGACCACGACCCAGCCAGCCCCACCCCGCTGAACGAGGGGCCGGACCGGTGGATCGTCAGGGACTTCTCCCCAGACTGCGATGAGCGCATCCCGTAGGCGCTGGCAGGCGGCGTCCCGCCATACCAGGCGCAGGTGACCCGAAGGCTGACAGCGGTCGGCGCGATCACCGCCCGGCGGCACCCACGTGAGAACGGGCATCAGGATGGCATCGCGGGCGCGGGCCAGGTCCTCCGCGTAACGCAGTGCCCGCAGACTGCCCGGCGAGCCGCTCGTGCCGACGATTACACGACGCACGCTGGACACGGCGGCCCTCCTTCCGCACGACCAATCGTCACTGTTTGGGTTACCTCCTCCCGCTGCCAAACGAGGGAACCTGGCGTCGCTTGATCCTGGACATTTCGGCCTCGCTTGATCCTTGACGCAGCCCTAGATTCTCTCGGCACGGCGGTGGCGATCCGGCAGGATCAGGACCGCTCGCGCCAGAGCTTGACAGCTTCGACGAGCAGCACCACCAAGGCTGGGACGAAAAACAGGCGGCCGCCTTGTTCGAGGCCGGTCTGGCGGTGCCCGTGACGGGTGACGTGCCTTCAAATGCATTCTGGGTGCTCATCGGACGCTCCTGGTGAACGACTCCGCACGGTTACGGATGTCGTGCCGACCAGGCTTCCCGGCGCACCAGGGCCTAATTTTAGGCCCACACTAGTGTCACTGCCAAGTGACTGGCAGCTACGACGAGTAGGGGGAGGACCAGTAGTAAACATCAGCTCAGCGTCCGGATGTGCTAACGGAATTGCTAACGAGCCGACCAGCCATCCCTCCGGCAAGCCGACCAGGCGAGTTTGTCCTGGTGGAGCGTGGTGTCCTATAACAGGCTAAACCGGGAAGTGGATCACTGACTGGGTGGGCGTCGGAGGGCGCCCGTAGTACCGGTTGAGCCGACCGGACAACACAACCGGCGGTGAGGCGGGGGCCGCTGCTTCGCCGGTGCGCAGCGCCTATCTTGGAGAGGCCCGGTGAGTGCCGGTCAGGCTAGTCCCGCCGCTTCAAGATCGCCGGTGATCCGGGATCGTCACCTCGCCGGTGACCGCGCTCGCGCATGGCCAGCACGACGTCGGCACCGGCGTGGTCCTCGGCTCGAACGTGTTCAACCTGGCCGCGCTGATCGGACTAGGCGCTGCCGTCGCCGGGGGCATCACTGTACACCGCAGGGTCGTCATTTTCGAAGGTGCCGTGGCGCTATGGATGGCAGCCAGTCAGCATCGCCGCTGCCACCGGCGTGACTCGCGGTGGCGGTGCTGGCCCCGTATGTGTACGTGTCGGCCACGCCCGGCTCATCAACGAACGGTTCGGCCGGTTCTGGGGGCTGGTTCAGCGTCGGCGACCTGTTCCTGCTCAACTTCCTGACCACCACCACCGAGTTCATCGGCGTCTCGCTCGCGCTGGCCTACTTCGGGGTCAGCAAGTACATCGCGGTGCCGATCGCGGCAGCCGTGCTCGTTCTCATCACCACCAGCGGCAGCTTCCGGCGGTGGGAGCGCGCGATGCTGCTGTTCATCGCGGCCAGCCTGGTGTTCGTCCCGCTGGCAATCCTGTCCGACCCGGACTACGGCGCCGCCTTCTACCACCTGGTGGTGCCGGGAATCCGGGGCGGGATCAGCTCGGACGCGATCCTGCTCACTATCGCGATCGTCGGCACCACCGTCGCGCCGTGGCAGCTGTTCTTCCAGCAGCCCAACGTGGTCGACAAGTGGATCACCCCACGGTTCATGGGCTACGAGCGCGCCGACACCGTGCTCGGCCCGGGCGCCGTGGTCGTGGGCGCGGGCGCGGGCGCCATCATGATCATCGCCGCCTGCGCCGTGGCCGGCACGCCCCTGGTGCGCCAGGAGGTCCTGCAGCCGATGCTCGCCGCAGCCCTCTACCTGGCAGGCACCATCGGTCCCCGGGTCGCGGCGCTCGGCGAGCAAGTCCGCCGGCAGCGCACTCCCGCCGGCGGGCACCGGGCCAGCGCCGCAGACATCGCCGAGGTCCTCGGCCGGCACCGTCGCCACGGCGAGCCGCTGGAGGCAGCCCCGCTCCACCTGGCGCGGGCCCGGATCGCCCGCGGCTGGGATCCGGACGACCCGCTGCTCGGACTGAGCCTGGCCGCCCTGGCCCGGCAGGCCGGCGCGGGGAGGATCACGCCCGGCCACCTGCCGGCGCTCCGCCCGCTCATCACCCGGGCAGGTCCTCGCCCGTGGCTCAACCCCGGCTGGCTGAACGTCGTCGCCACCGTCATCATCGTGACCCTGCTCATGCTGTCCGGCACGCTGATGGCCACGACACTGTTCCCGCACATCGACGCCACCAAAATCGCGACCTGGCTGTCCATCGCGCTGGCCGCCGGCCTGGCCGCGGCCGTCATCGCGCTGCGGGGGCAAGACCCGCCGCGGCACCCGCGCGCCCGCGCGCCCGCGCCGCCGGTGCCGCGCGAGCTGCGCAGCAGCTGGCGGATGCCGCCCCGCGCGCTGCTCAAACCGGTCACCTGTTCACCCGCGCTCAAACTCGGCATGCTCGCCCTGCGCGGCTACCTTCTCGTCGCTGCGCTGCTGCTGGTCAAGGCCATCCAGCTCGGCACCCACTGAACACCGCCGCCGGGCTCCGGAGCCAGCGTGCACCTTACGGCGGCCGCGCCCGGCCGGAGTGTTAGGGCTTCGTTAGGAAATCCGGCCGCACTGTTAGGGAGCTGTTAGGAACGCCCGTTTCGCCATGTTCGGGGGTTTTACTTGCCGATGGCCCGCGGCGTGAGCCTGTGGCGCCAGATGGACACTAGGAGCCCGCGCGCTGCGTCCGCGCAGCAGGCGGAGAAGCGAGCAAGGAGCACAAAGGAGCACGGCCATGTCGGACTTGATCTACATCGGGCTCACGGTGCTGGTTTTCGCCGTGCTTGGCCTGCTGGTGTGGGGGGTCGAGCATTTTGAGCGCTGAGAACATCATCGGCCTGATCGTCGGCATCCTGCTGGTCGGCTACCTGGTGGTGGCCCTGATCTTCCCGGAGAAGTTCTAGTGAACGGAAATCTCGCGGGCTGGCTGCAGGTCGGCCTGCTGGTAGTGGCCCTGGCGGTCTGCTACAAGCCGCTCGGCGACTTCATGGCGCGGATCTTCACCACGGACAAGCACTGGCGGGTGGAACGCGGCGTCTACAAGGTGATGGGCATCGACCCGGATGCTGACCAGAAGTGGAGCACATACCTGCGCAGCATGCTCGCGTTCTCCGCGATCTGCGTGCTCGCCGTGTACGCGCTCGAGCGGCTGCAGCACCACCTGTTCCTGTCGCTCGGGTTTCCCGCGGTCCCGCCAGCGCTGGCGTGGAACACCGCGGCCTCGTTCACCACCAACACGAACTGGCAGAACTACTCGGGTGAGTCCACCATGGGCCACCTGGTGCAGATGTCCGGGCTGGCGGTGCAGAACTTCGTGTCCGCCGCGGTGGGCATCGCGATCGCCATCGCGCTGGTCCGCGGGTTCACCCGGTCCAAGACCGACCGGCTCGGCAACTTCTGGGTCGATCTGACCCGGTGCACCATCCGGTTGCTGTTGCCGCTTGCCTTCGTTTTCGCGCTGGTCCTGGCCGCCGGCGGCCTGATCGACAACTTCAGCGCCGGGCACGTCGTCTCCACGCTGGCCGGTCAGCATCAGACCATCACCGGCGGCCCGGTGGCCTCGCAGGAGGCCATCAAGGACATGGGCAACAACGGCGGCGGTTTCTACAATGCGAACTCCTCGCACCCGTTCGAGAACCCGAACCCGTTCACCAACCTGGTCGAAATCTTCCTGATCCTGGTGATCCCGTTCTCGCTGACGCGGACCTTCGGCAAGATGGTCGGCGACAAGCGGCAGGGCTACGCGGTGCTCGCGGTCATGGTGATCATCTGGGCCGCTTCCGCGGCGGGTGTCACCTACTTCGAGGCGCAGCATGCTGGGGTGGCCGCGCAGGCCGCGCACGGCGCCATGGAGGCCAAGGAAGTCAGGTTCGGCATCCCGGGATCGTCGCTGTTCGCCGCATCCACGACGGTGACATCGACCGGTTCGGTGAACTCCTTCCATGACTCCTACACACCGTTCGGTGGCGGGATCTTGCTGTTCAACATGATGCTCGGCGAGGTCGCGCCAGGCGGGGTCGGCGCGGGCCTGTACGGCATCTTGATCCTCGCGGTCATCGCGGTGTTCGTCGGCGGGCTGATGGTCGGCCGGACCCCTGAGTACATCGGCAAGAAGATCCGGCCCAGGGAGATGAAGTACGCCGCGCTTTACATGCTTACGATGCCGACGCTCGTGCTGGTCTTCGCCGGGCTTTCGCTCGCGTTCAAGGTCCCGCGGGCCTCGATCCTGAACCCGGGCCCGCACGGGCTGACCGAGATCATGTACGCGTTCACCTCGATGGCCAACAACAATGGCTCCGCGTTCGCGGGCCTGACCACGAACACGACCTGGTACAACACCGCGGGCGGCATCGCCATGCTGCTCGGCAGGTTCGCGCCGGAGATCTTCGCCCTCGGGCTGGCAGGTTCGCTGGCCAGACAGCAGAAGACGCCGGCCAGCGTCGGCACCATGCCAACCGACAAGCCACTGTTCGTCGGCATGGTGATCGGCGTGATCCTCATCATCGTCGGACTGACATTCTTCCCAGCGCTCGCGCTGGGCCCGTTCGCTGAAGGACTGCACTGATGTCACTGACAACTGCCCCCGAGGTCCCGGCGCAGCCGGGCGCGCAGGTGGATGTGGAGCGGCGCCGGATCGGCGGCGGCCTTCTCGACCCGAAAATGCTCTGGCGGTCGCTGCCGGACGCGTTCAAGAAGCTGGACCCGCGGGTCCAGTTGCACAACCCGGTCATGTTCGTCGTCGAGGTCGGCGCCGCGCTGACCACCTACTCCGCGATCACCAAGCCCAGCACCTTCGCCTGGACGATCACCGTGTGGCTCTGGCTGACCGTGGTGTTCGCTAACCTGTCCGAGGCTGTGGCCGAGGGCCGCGGCAAGGCGCAGGCCGCCACGCTGCGCCGCACCAAGCGGGAAACTGTGGCCCGTCGGCTGTCCGGCTGGGAACCCGGCCAGGTGACGCTGCGCGAGGAGGAGGTCGCGGGTACGGCGCTCGCGCTCGGCGACCACGTCGTGGTGGAGGCCGGGCAGATCATCCCCGGTGACGGCGACGTCGTCGAGGGAGTGGCCTCGGTGGACGAATCGGCGATCACCGGCGAGTCCGCACCCGTCATCCGGGAGTCAGGTGGCGACAGGTCCGCGGTCACCGGCGGCACCAGGGTATTGTCCGACCGGATCGTGGTGAAGATCACCTCAAAGCCGGGGGAGACGTTCATCGACCGGATGATCGCCCTGGTCGAGGGCGCGTCGCGGCAGAAGACGCCGAACGAGATCGCGCTGAACATCCTGCTCGCCTCGCTCACCATCGTGTTCCTGCTCGCGGTGGTGACCTTGCAGCCGATGGCGTTCTACTCGGGTGCGCCGCAGTCACTGGTCATCCTGGTGGCCCTGGTCGTGGCGCTGATCCCGACTACGATCGGCGCGCTGCTGGCGGCGATCGGCATCGCCGGCATGGACCGGCTGGTGCAGCGCAACGTGCTCGCCATGTCCGGCCGGGCGGTCGAGGCGGCGGGGGACGTGAACACGCTGCTGCTGGACAAGACCGGCACGATCACCATCGGCGATCGCCAGGCGACCGAGTTCCTGCCGGTGAACGGCGTCAAGCTCGACGAGCTTGCGGACGCCGCGCAGCTGTCGAGCATGGCCGACTACACCCCGGAGGGCCGTTCGATCACGGTGCTCGCCAAGCGCGCGCACGGCCTGCGCGAACGCCATGAGGGCGAGCTGCCGGGCGCGGTGTTCGTGCAATTCACGGCGCAGACCCGGATGAGCGGAGTGGATCTCGCCGGTGGCCGGCAGGTCCGCAAGGGCGCCTCGAGCGCGGTCCGCGAATGGATCCGCGAGTCGGGCGGTGAGCCTGCGGCCGAGCTTGGCAGGATGGTGGACGCGATTTCCGCTTCCGGCGGGACCCCGCTGGTGGTGGCCGAGAAGGCCAACGGCACCGCCCGCGCGCTTGGCGTGATCCTGCTCAAGGACATCGTCAAGGTGGGCATCTCCGAGCGGTTCGCGGAAATGCGCACGATGGGCATCCGCACCGTCATGATCACCGGCGACAATCCGCTGACCGCCAGGGCCATCGCCGATGAGTCCGGGGTCGACGATTTCCTCGCCGAGGCCACGCCGGAAGACAAGATGGCGTTGATCCGCAAGGAGCAGGAGGGCGGCCACCTGGTCGCGATGACCGGGGATGGCACCAACGACGCCCCCGCGCTCGCGCAGGCCGATGTCGGGGTGGCGATGAACACCGGTACGTCGGCCGCCAAGGAGGCCGGGAACATGGTCGACCTGGACTCCAACCCGACCAAGCTCATCGAGATCGTGGAGATCGGCAAGCAGTTGCTGATCACCCGCGGCTCGCTGACCACGTTCTCCATCGCCAACGACGTGGCGAAGTACTTCGCCATGCTCCCAGCCATGTTCGCGAGCGTCTTCCCTGGCCTGGGCCGGCTCAACATCATGCACTTGCACAGCCCCGAGTCGGCGATCACCTCGGCGATCATTTTCAATGCTCTGATCATCATCGCGTTGATCCCGCTCGCGCTGCGCGGTGTCCGGTACACCCCGTCCTCAGCCTCGGCCCTGCTGCGCAGGAACCTGTGGGTCTACGGGCTCGGCGGGCTGATCATCCCGTTCATCGCCATCAAGCTCATCGACATGATCATCCAGTTCATCCCAGGATTCGGCGGGTGACCGATATGTCACGTCTTCCCAGTTGGATCGGCCAACACCTGGCCGCGGTGCGCGCCGTCATCGTCCTCACCATCATCACCGGCGCGATCTACCCGCTGGCGGTAATGGGCGTCGCCCAGGTGGCGTTCCACAAGCAGGCCAACGGCTCGCTGGTCAGCTCCCACGGCCGGACCGTCGGTTCGAGCCTGCTCTGCCAGGAGTTCGTGGATGCCAAGGGCAACCCGCTGCCGCAGTACTTCCAGGAGCGGCCGTCGAACGCGTCGGACCCGACCTCCACCACCGACTACGGCTGTGACCCGGGCTTCTCCGGCGCGTCGAACCTGGGCCCGAACAACCCGAAGCTGGTTCAGGAGATCAACACCCGGCGACAGCAGGTGGCGAAGTTCAACGGTGTGAGCCCGGCCAGCGTGCCGGCCGACGCGGTCACCGCCTCAGGCTCGGGTCTCGACCCGGATATCTCACCTTCCTACGCCTACCTGCAGGCGAACCGGGTCGCCGCGGCCCGCCACCTCAGCCCGGCGACCGTCAGGGCCCTGGTCACCAAGCACATCCAGGACCGCAACATCGGGTTCCTCGGCGAGCCGCGGGTGAACGTCCTGGAATTGAACCTGGCGCTCGACAACATGTCTGGCTGACGAGGTCGTTCCCCAGCGAAATCTTTGGAGGCGGCCCAGCCTTGGGAGGCGGCCCAGTCTTAGGAGGCAAACACAGTGCGCGGGCGGTTGCGGGTCTATCTCGGCGCGGCGCCGGGGGTCGGCAAGACCTACCGGATGCTCGACGAGGGCCGGCGCCGCGCGGAGCGCGGTACCGGCGTTGTCATCGGCTACGTCGAGTGCCACGGCCGCCCGCGCACGGAGGAGCTGACCAGCGACCTCGAGCTCGTGCCCAGGCTGACCCGCACCTACCGCGGCGTCGCGTTCACCGAGATGGACGTGGACGCGGTGCTCGCCAGGAGGCCCCGAGTTGCGCTGGTGGACGAGCTCGCGCACACCAACGTGCCCGGCGGGCGTAACGAGAAGCGGTGGCAGGACGTGCAGGAACTGCTCGACGCCGGCATCGAGGTCATCACCACGGTCAACATCCAGCACCTGGAATCCCTCAACGACGTCGTCGAGAAGATCACCGGGGTGCCGCAGCGGGAGACGGTACCCGACGACATTGTCCGCAGGGCCGATCAGGTCGAGCTGGTGGACATGTCACCCGAGGCGCTGCGGCGGCGGATGGCGCACGGCAGCGTCTACGCGCCCGAGAAGATCGACGCCGCGCTCTCCAACTATTTCCGGGCCGGTAACCTGACCGCGCTGCGCGAGCTTGCCCTGCTCTGGGTCGCCGACCGGGTTGATGAAGGGCTCAACCAGTACCGTGACGAGCACGGCATCGGCGGGGTGTGGGAGACGCGCGAGCGCGTGGTCGTCGCGCTGACCGGCGGCACCGAAGGCGGGACGCTGATCCGGCGCGCCGCCCGGATCGCCGCCCGCGCGGCCGGCGGTGACCTGCTCGCCGTGCACGTGGCACGCAGCGACGGGCTCGCCGACGCGTCACCTGCCGAGCTGGCGGCCCAGCGCAGGCTGGTGGAATCCCTCGGCGGCACCTACCACCAGGTGGTCGGCGACGACATTCCACGGGCGCTGCTCGACTTCGCCCGCGCGGTCAGCGCGACCCAGCTCGTGCTCGGCACCAGCAGGCGCAATCGGCTGTCCCGGCTGATGCTCCGCGGCATCGGCGAGACCACGGTCGCGCTATCCGGCGACATCGACGTGCACATGGTCACCCATGAGAGGGCAGGGAAAGGCCGCTGGCCCGCTGCGCAGTGGTCCCGGACCGGGGGCCGATGGCAGCTGGCGGGCCTGGCTGCCGCGCTGGCGGTTCCGCCGGCGGTTACCGCCGTACTCGCGCAGCTTCGCGGTCCGCTCAACCTGACCAGCCAGGTGCTCGTGTTCCTTGTCGCGCTCGCGGCCATCGCCCGTCTCGGCGGGCTGGTCCCGGCCCTCGTCGCCGCGGTGTCCTCCTCCTTGCTGGTGAACTACTACTTCATCCCGCCGCTCTACCAGTTCAGCATCGCCGAGCCCAACAACATGCTCGCGCTAGCGGCGTTCCTGATCGTCGCACTGACAGTCGCATCCATGGTGGATGCCTCTGCGCGGCAGAGCCGCCGGGCCGCGCACGCGTCTGCCGAGGCCGAGACGCTCGCCACGCTCGCCGGCAGCGTGCTCCGCGGACAAAACGCCATCCCTGCGCTGCTGGAACGCTCCCGGGAGGCGTTCGGGATGGAGTCCGTCGCCCTGCTTGAACGCGCAGTGACTGAGCAGGCAGAACTTGACCACGCAGAGCTTGAGCGGGCAGCGGTTGAGCCTGGCAGGGCCGCGCGAGGGGGGAACGGGGCCGGCTGGCGGCTGGTGGCTGCGGCGGGACCTCGGCCGTGCACAGCACCCGGAGAGGGCGACGCCATCGTGGCCGCCACCGGCAGCGCCGTCCTCGCCCTGCGCGGCCGGGTGCTGCCCGCTTCCGACCAGCGGGTGCTTACCGCGTTCGCGGCGCAGGTCGGGGTGGCCCTGGAGCAGGCCAGGCTGGCGGAAGCGGCGGCGGCGGCCAAGCCGCTTGCCGAGGCTCACCGGATGCGCACCGCGCTGCTCGCCGCGGTCAGCCATGACCTGCGCACCCCGCTCGCCTCCGCGAAGGCGGCCGTGACGAGCCTGCGCAGCCACGACGTGGACTGGAGCGCGGAGGATTCCGACGAACTGCTCGCCACCGCGGACGAGTCGCTGGACCGGCTGACCCGCATGGTGGAGAACCTGCTGGACATGAGCCTGCTGCAGGCCGGCGCGCTCAGCCTGGCCGTGCGGCCGGCCATGCTCGATGAGATCGTGCCGCTCGCCCTCGACGGCCTGGGCTTCGGACCGGCCCAGGTTCAGCTCATCGACTTGGACGACGCGCCGCAGGTCCTCGCCGACCCGGGGCTGCTCGAGCGGGCCGTCGCCAACCTAGTGTCCAATGCGGTCAGGCATAGTCCCGCTGGCCAGCCGGTGCTGATTACCGCCAGCAGCCTGGCCGGCCGCGTCGAGCTGCGCGTGGCCGACCGCGGGCCCGGCATACCCCTGGAGGACAGGGAACGTGTCTTCCAGCCCTTCCAGCGCTTCGGCGACCGTGACAACGAGACGGGCGTGGGACTCGGTCTTGCGCTGTCGCGGGGCCTGGTCGAGGCCATGGGCGGGAGCCTGGCACCCGAGGACACGCCCGGGGGAGGCACGACCATGGTCATCAGCCTGCCTGTGGGCGGCACGGCTGGCACAGCGGACAGCGCGCAGGCCGTCCCCGCTGTGCCGACTCTGCCGCCCACGGGCACGGACCAGACGCTGGCGCCGGGGGAGGCCGGCGGGTGACCCGCGTGCTCGTCGTGGACGACGAACCGCAGCTGCTCCAGACGCTGCGGATCAACCTGCGCGCACGGCACTACGACGTGGAGACCGCACCGGACGGCGCGACCGCACTCGCCGCGGCCGCCCGGTGCCCACCAGACCTCGTCATCCTGGATCTTGGCCTGCCCGACCTGGATGGCGTGCAGGTCATCGAGGGTCTGCACGGATGGTCCCGGGTCCCGATCATCGTGTTGTCCGGCCGGGCGGATCCGGCGGGCAAGGTCGGTGCCCTCGACGCCGGGGCGGACGACTATGTGACCAAGCCGTTCCACATGGACGAACTGCTTGCCCGGGTGCGCTCCGCGCTGCGCCGCACCGCAGGCGGCGCCGAGGTCGCGAGGTTCACGCTGGGCCACCATGTGATCGACCTGGCCGCCCGCACGATCACGCCCGCGGAGGGCGCAAGCGACCAGTCGCACGGAGCGGTCCGGCTTACCCCGACCGAATCTGCGAGCTCGTCGGGCGCCAGCGGACATACAGCCCGGCCAGGGTCTGCGGCAGGGCTGTGGTCAAAGTAGCCGTTTCCGGTCTGGGGGATTGGATCACGATCTGGTCTCGTTTCGGGTTGGCCGGGCGGGTGTTACAGGCCGAGCAGGCTGAGGGCGCCGAGGCCGGTGCGGTCCCAGGCGAGATCGCGGCGGGCGGCGGCGTGGTTGTCCTGCCCGCTATCTCTTCCGGTGACCAGCCTTTCCTCAGGTCACCGGTGACCCGCCCGCGCAATTCAGGATCGGTGTCTATTTTGCGTTCCTTCGGGCGGCTTCGCGATTCGCGGGCGGCTGCGTCTGCTTTCCATGCACGATATCGTTCCCGGCCGCCGTGCCGCGCGATTTCCCGGGAGATGACCGATTCATCCCGCCCGATTGAGAATGCTATTTCCCTATTTTCCAGTCCTTTCGCCAGGCCGCGGGAAATGTCCTCACGGTCTTCCAGGGTGAGCAGCTCGCGCTTGGGGGCCACGCTTTCTCCTGTCGGCTCGCGTGTCGCGCGAGCCTTTCACGGCAGGAAGATGACCCCCCGTAATGCCCGATTCGGGCCTTACATCCGTGTCGCCTGTTAGACCCGATTGCTTGGACCGTCTGTGATCAAGGCTCGTAGCTGCCAGTCTCTTGGCAGTGATACCGGTGCAGGCCTAAAATCGGGTCTGGCGCGCCGGGAAGCCTGGTCGGCACGACATCCGTAATTGTGCGGAGTCGTAGACCATGAAGGCGGACATCGACCGGCTCACGGCCTCGGCTAACCACCCTGGCATTAGCGGCGACGAAGCCCGTCATGCCCGGATGCAAGGCACTCCCGGCGCGAACCTGACGATGGCGATGAGCGAGGCGGATGCCCTGGTGCGGCGGCTGGTCGCCAACTGGATCGAGTCTCATCCCTCCTATTGATCTGAAGCCCCGGCTGCGGCCACACCGGCAAAGGAGAACCGGGCGTTGCTGCGGAGGCGTTCTAGCCTGGTACGCGGCAAGAAACCGTGTGTCGCCCTGACGTGGTACGTAACCTCAGCGCCGAAGACACTCACACTCCCGCGACGCTGACTGACGTCTTGGGGCGCGTATGGGGCGCGGAAGGCGTCAGACGGTGGCGTTTCCTGTCGCATCCTGGCGGCAGACGGCGATCCGCGAGATTGGCCTTCCCGCTGGTCGGGTCGCTTTATCCGCTAGTGGGTTCGGGGTGCCCCCGACAGGATTCGAACCTGCGCTCACGGCTCCGGAGGCCGTTGCTCTCTCCCCTGAGCTACGGGGGCCCGGGGGACGCAGCAAGGTTATCAGCCACGCGGCTCACCCGGGCACCTGCCAGATCACCTGCCGCGACGGGCCAGGAAGCGCTAGCCTCGCGCCCGTGGGCGAGGAACTTGGGCGCGTGCTCGTTGTCGACGACGACGAGGTGATCAGGCAACTCATCGCCGTCAACCTGACGCTCGAGGGATTCGACGTGGCGACGGCGGTCGACGGCCAGGACTGCCTGGACAAGGTATCGGCGATCAAGCCGGACGTGATCACCCTGGACGTGATGATGCCGCGCCTGGACGGCTGGGCCACCGCGGCACAATTGCGCGACGATCCGCTGACCAGCCGCATCAAGCTGGTCCTGATCACCGCGCGGGCACAGGAGGATGACAGGAGCCGTGGCATCCAGATCGGTGTCGACGCCTATCTGACCAAGCCGTTCGATCCAGGCGAGATGATCAGGATCGTCCGCGAACTCGCGGGCACGGCACCCCGCCCGTTCGGGGGCCAGTGAGGCCCCGCGCAGATCGCCTGCCGCCGCCGCTGTCCCGGATACCTTGACCGATGCATAACGGCTGCCGCGCGCTGCGCCAGCATGCGAAACCGCGTCACCGCTTCTGGGTGGCGAAGCCACCACCGGCGGGCCGCCTGACGCGCCCCGCGCAGCCGTTAAGCATCATCTCGGTGACCACGGCTACGCTGTGCGGTACACACATGCGCACGCCGTCGTGACGTCACGGCAGGCTGCGGCCCTCGGCACCGGCGCCGTCGGCTCGCCCATCCCGGCGCCGGCCTCGACCTGCTTGGCGCGGGCGCACCGCAAATCCTGTGAGGAGCAGAAGTGAGCCGCGTCGCCCACCCGGCAGGCCCGATGCACGCGAGCCTGCTTCCCGCCGACCACCCGCCAGCGCCGCCCGCGGACCTGAATCTGCTCGACCCGCGCGTCTGGCCGCGCACGGCGGCGCGGAAAGCCGGCGTGCTGACCATCGGCGACGTCGACGTACGCGAGCTGGCGGCAGCACACGGCACGCCGATCTTCGTGCTCGATGAAGAGGATTTCCGCAGCAGGTGCCGCGACTACCGCGAGGCGTTCGGGCCCGGCTCGGCCGTTTTCTACGCGGCGAAAGCGTTCTGCTGCCGCGCGGTGCTGCGCTGGGTTGCCGAGGAGGGCCTCGGCGTGGACGTCTGCACCGGTGGCGAGCTTGCGGTCGCGCTCGCGGCTGGCGTACCTCCCGTGCGCATCACCATGCACGGCAACAACAAGCTGGTAGCCGAACTCGAGCAGGCGATCACCGCAGGCGTAGGCCACATCGTGCTGGACTCGTTCGAGGAGATCGCCAGGCTCGGCTACCTCGCGGAACGTCACGGCGCGCGGCCAAAGGTCCTCGTCCGGGTCACCACCGGCGTGGAGGCGCATACCCACGAATTCGTGGCCACCGCGCACGACGACCAGAAATTCGGCTTCTCGCTTTCCTCGGGGGCGGCGGCGGAGGCGGTGCGGCGCGTCCTTGCCTTTCAGGCGCTGGAGTTCGCCGGGCTGCACTCGCACATCGGCTCCCAGATCTTCGACACGGCGGGCTTCGAGGCGGCGGCGCACCGCGTGCTCGGCCTCGCCACGGCGATCCGCGACTCGATCGGCGCGCCGACCGCGGAACTGGATCTCGGCGGCGGCTATGGCATCGCCTACACAGGCACGGACGATCCCGCCTCGGTGGCCGAGATCGCCGGGAACATCCACGCGATCGTGCGGAGCGAATGCCGCGCCGCCGGTCTTGAGGTGCCCAGGCTCACCGTCGAGCCCGGCCGGGCGATCTGCGGGCCTGGCACGGTTACGCTGTACGAAGTCGGCACGGTCAAGGATGTCGACGGCCTAAGGGCCTACGTGAGCATCGACGGCGGCATGAGCGACAACATCCGCACGGCGCTCTACGACGCCGAGTACACGTGTGTACTCGCGTCCCGCGAATCCGCGGCGCCACCGATGCTGTCCAGGCTGGTCGGCAGGCACTGCGAGAGCGGGGACATCGTGGTCCGTGACCTCTACCTGCCGGCCGACCTCGCGCCCGGCGACCTGGTCGCGGTCGCGGCCACCGGGGCTTACTGCAGGTCGATGGCGAGTAACTACAACCACATCCCGCGCCCGGCGGTCGTCGCGGTGCGGGCGGGAACGACGAGGGTCATCGTCCGCAGGGAAACATGCGATGACCTGATGCGGCTGGACGTCGGGTGAGGCGGGAGGCCGCTGAGGCACGAATGCCAGGCACCATGACCCGGCACCGGCGAAGGGAGCGATGCTGCGGTGGAGCCGCTGAAAGTGGCGCTGCTGGGCTGCGGGGTGGTCGGCTCGGAGGTTGTCCGGCTGCTCCGCGAGCAGGCCGGAGATCTCGCGGCGCGGATCGGCGCGCCGCTCGAGCTTGCGGGCGTCGCGGTGCGCCGCCCTGGGCGCAGGCGAACGGTCGAAATCGCGCCGTCACTGCTGACCACCGACGCGATGGAACTTGCCACCAGGCCGGACGTCGACATCGTGGTGGAGGTGATCGGGGGCATCGAGCCGGCCAGATCCCTGCTCGTGGCCGCGATGAAGTCAGGAAAGTCGGTGGTCACCGCCAACAAGGCGCTGCTCGCCGACGACGGCGCGACGATCCACGGCGCCGCCCGCGAGTACGGCGCCGACCTCTACTACGAGGCTTCGGTGGCGGGCGCCATACCGCTGCTCCGGCCGCTGCGCGAGTCACTGGCCGGCGATCATGTGCACCGGGTACTTGGCATCGTCAATGGCACCACCAACTTCATCCTCGACCGGATGGATTCGGGCAACGCGGGATTTTCTGACGCGCTCGACGAGGCCCAGGCGCTCGGCTACGCGGAGGCGGATCCGACCGCGGATGTCGAGGGGTTCGATGCCGCGGCGAAAGCGGCGATCCTGGCCGGACTGGCCTTCCACACAGCGGTGACCGCCGCTGATGTCCACCGTGAGGGCATCACCGAGGTGACCGCGGCTGACATCGCGAGCGCTCGCGCTCTCGGCTGCGTGGTCAAGCTGCTCGCCATCTGCGAGCGCGGCGGCAGCGGCGTGTCGGTACGCGTCCATCCGGCGATGATCCCCCGCGAGCACCCGCTGGCCGGCGTGCGCGAGGCCTATAACGCGGTGTTCGTCGAGGCCGAGTCCGCCGGCCGGTTGATGTTCTACGGCGCGGGCGCCGGCGGTGCCCCCACGGCGAGCGCCGTGCTCGGCGACGTCGTAGCGGTGTCGCGCAATAGGCTCGCGGGAACAAGGGGGCCTGACGCGTCCACCTATGCCGGGCTTCCTGTCCGGCCGATAGGTGAAACGACCACCAGGTACCACGTGGCGCTCGACGTGGCCGACCGGCCTGGCGTGCTCGCCAGGGTCGCCGAGGCGTTCGCCGCGCACGAAGTATCCATCCAGGCTGTGCGCCAGGACGGGCACGGTGATGACGCTCAGCTCGTGATCGTTACTTACCAGGCGAAGGATGCGGCGCTCGCGTCGACGGTTCAGGACCTGCGCGCGATGGATGTGGTGCGGGCGGTTGCCAGCGTGATGCGGGTCGAGGGAGAGGACGGCCAATGACCGGACCGGGAGCAGCAGGCTCTGCTTCGGCGCCTTCACCTGGCTCTGCGGTGGGCGCCGAAACGCGCGGGGCCTCCGCTGAGCGCTCGCTCGCTCGCGCGCCCGCCTCGCCTGCCGCGTCCGCTTCGCCGGCCGCTCCTGCCGCGCCGGCCGCTCCTGCCGCGCCTGCCGCTCCTGCCGCGCCTTCCGCGTGCCGCTGGCGTGGCGTGATCGAGGAATACCGTGACCTGCTGCCGGTCTCCGCGGCGACACCGGTTGTGACCTTGCGCGAGGGCGCCACGCCCCTGCTGCCGGCCCCCAGGTTGTCGGCGCGGACAGGCTGCGACGTCCATCTCAAGGTTGAGGGCCTCAACCCGACCGGGTCCTTCAAGGACCGCGGCATGACGGTGGCAATCAGCCGAGCGGTGCAAGACGGCGCCAAGGCGGTGATCTGCGCCTCGACAGGCAACACCAGCGCGAGCGCCGCGGCGTACGCGGCGCGGGCAGGGCTGGTCTGCGCCGTGCTCGTGCCGCGTGGCAAGATCGCGCTCGGCAAGCTCGCCCAGGCGCTCGTGCATGGCGCCCGCCTGCTGCAGGTGGACGGCAACTTCGACGACTGCCTCGAACTGGCGCGCAAGCTCGCCATTGATTTCCCCGTCGCGCTGGTGAACTCCGTCAACCCGTACCGCTTGCAGGGCCAGAAGACCGCCGCGTTCGAGATCATCGACGATCTTGGCGACGCCCCTGACGTGCACTGCCTGCCGGTGGGCAACGCCGGCAACATCAGTGCGTACTGGCGGGGATACAGCGAGTATGCCGAGCTGGGAAAGGCGGGGGGCCGCCCGCGGATGTTCGGCTTCCAGGCTAGCGGCGCCGCCCCGATCGTGCGGGGCGAGCCTGTGCTTTCCCCGCACACGATCGCGACCGCGATCCGGATCGGCAACCCGGCCTCCTGGCACCTCGCGGAGGCGGCGCGCGACGAGTCGGACGGCCTGATCGAGGCCGTCACCGACCGGCAGATCATTGCCGCCTACCGCCTGCTCGCCCGCGAGGAGGCCGTCTTCGCCGAGCTCGCGTCGGCGGCCAGCGTCGCAGGGCTGCTCCAGGCTTGTGAGAACGGCCAGGTCCCGGTAGGTTCCCGCGTTGTCTGCACCATCACGGGCAACGGGCTGAAGGAGCCCGATTGGGCAGTGTCAGGTGCGCCCGCCCCGCCGGTGATACCGGTTGACGCGGCCGTGGCGGCTGCATCTCTTGGGCTGGCGTGACGAGAGTGCCGCGACGGCAGCAGGTGACGGCAGGCGTATGAAAGCACCAGTGATGGTGTGACGGCAGTGTGCAAAGGCTGCAGTGAGGGCGGCGTGTGACGGCAGCGCCCTGGCCGCCGATAATTATCCGAGTGTCATTCACGCCGTTCGAACCGGCGTTCCCGCGAGGAAGCGTGATGAGCTGGCCTGCAGAGGCTGTCGTAGGGCGGGTCCCCCGCCGTGAGCACTTATTTCGGACCGGCCCCCGGCGCGCTTTGGGTCGTGCTCACCGGACCGATTCGGTTCAATCGGCGGCGAAACGGGTACTGCATGCGTTGTAAGCCCCCTGAACGTCGACAGGCAAGGCGCCAACGTTCAGCCCGGCAATACCGCAGCCAAGTCCGGCACTGCCCTGCGCGAGGCGTCGCCCGGATGCGGCCTGGGACAGATGCGGCCGGGCAGTGGTGTGAGCCTGACCGCAAGATCGTTCGTCAGCTTGCGCGACACACGGAGAACTTTCTAGGGAATACCGTGGCCTCTCGTGGTGTTAGGCTGGGTGCTGCGCCAGATGCCCCGTTGCGGGGCAGGTGCTCGTCAGCCACTCATTGCCCGGCCGGCAGGGTCGTCGCGCCGCGGGGGTGGCCCTCCGTGCGCATTCCAGAACACTGGACCGTTCCCGCGACCATCAGGGCGCGGATGCGGCGTCATGGTTGGAGCAGGCCCGGAGGATCTGACCGAGCAAACCTCCCCGGTCATCTGTTCGTACCCGGATTTTTCTGCGGTAACTGCGGATGGGGTGCTCGCACATGCGGTGGCAGATCGCACCTGCCGTCGCGTGAAAGGGGTGCCTGGACATCACGGCTACTAAGGAATGCGGCCGGACAAGCCGGCCGTACCGCACCGCCGGGTCTGCCGGTCGCACGAGTGACCGGAGCCCGCTCCCTGGGAAGGACGCTTTGTGCGCGACACCACCGAACTCCTCACCGGCCCGGCAGACACGCCTGATGCGACCCCCGCTACGGCCGGAAACGCTGGCGGGGCATCCGGCGAGGCTCCAGCCGCGGCCGCCAGGCCGCCGCGCCGCAGGCCCGGCACTGGCCTGGCGTCGATGCTGTTGCCCGAGCTGCAGCGGCTGGCCCAGTCCCTTGGCATCAGCGGGACCGGGCGAATGCGCAAGAGCCAGCTCGTTGAAGCGATCCAGGAGCGGGCGATCATGGACGAGCCCGCCGCCGATGGGAGGGGACCGGATCGGGGGAGTTCCGTTTCCGCACCAGCAACGGCCAGGGCCGGCTCGGGCCGGCCGCTTCTCGGCTGGCGCTGTCGATTCAAACTCAGCCAAACGGGGCGCGCCTGCGGGAGCCGGTGACCCCCGTCCTGATGAGCAGGACGCTATGCAACCAGAAACATCCATATCGGCTGATCATGGCACCAGTGCAGGTGCCGGCGACCAGCAGCTCAGCTTCGACCGGCACAGCCCGGGTGGGGAAGGCGCCGGTTCGAGCGCTGGGGACAGCCCAGCTGCACATGGTTCACCGGCACCTGAGGCCGGGCCACCAGCCAGCGGCGCGGCTGCGGGAACGGCTGTCGCGGGCCCTGGCGGGACCGGCGGCTTCCAGCCGGGTGACGCGGCACTGACTGGCGGATCCGTGGAGCACACCGGGGGGTCCCACGGCGGGGAAGAGGTCGGAGGCGGCCCGCGGGGTGACGACCAGCGCGGTGATGACCAGCGCGGTGATGACCAGCGCGGCGACCGCAGGCGGCGCAACAACCGCGAGCCGCAGCGCCGTGACCAGCAGGGCCGTGACCAGCAGGGCCGTGACCAGCAGGGCCGCGATGGGCGCGACCAGGGCCGGGAGGGCCGCGACCAGCAGGGCCGCGACGGGCGTGACCAGAACACTGCTTCAGGGAACCGGGGCGGTGACCAGCAGAACCGGTCTGATGACGACGGCGACGGCCAGCGTGGCCGCCGCAGGGACCGGGACAGGTTCCGCAACCGCAACCGTAGCCGCCGTGACAGGCAGGACGGCGAACCAGTCGTCACCGAGGATGACGTGCTCATCCCGATCGCGGGCATTCTGGACGTCCTGGACAACTACGCGTTCGTCCGCACTTCCGGCTATCTGCCGGGTTCGAGTGACGTCTATGTGTCGCTCTCCCAGGTCCGCAAGTACGGCCTGCGCAAGGGCGACGTGATCGAGGGAGCGGTCCGCCAGCCGCGTGACGGCGAGCGGAGGGAGAAGTTCAATGCGCTTGTCCGGCTCGACAAGGTCAATGGCCTTGATCCAGAGCAGTCGCGCGGACGCCCCGACTTCAGCAAGCTCGTTCCGCTCTACCCGCAGGACCGGCTGCGCCTCGAGACCGAGCCGCTCGGCCTGACCACGCGGATCATCGATCTCGTCAGCCCGATCGGCAAGGGCCAGCGTGGGCTGATCGTGTCACCGCCGAAGGCGGGTAAGACGATGATCCTGCAGGCGATCGCGAACGCGATTACCAAGAACAACCCGGAATGCCACCTCATGGTCGTGCTCGTGGATGAGCGCCCAGAGGAAGTCACCGACATGCAGCGTTCGGTGAAGGGTGAGGTGATCCATTCCACCTTTGACCGGCCGGCCGAGGATCACACGACGGTCGCGGAGCTTGCCATCGAGCGCGCGAAGCGGCTGGTCGAGATGGGCCACGACGTGGTTGTGCTGCTCGACTCCATCACCAGGCTCGGCCGTGCCTACAACCTGGCCGCGCCCGCGAGCGGCCGGATCCTGTCCGGTGGGGTGGACTCCACCGCGCTGTACCCGCCGAAGCGGTTCTTCGGGGCGGCCCGCAACATCGAGAACGGCGGCTCGCTGACCATCTTGGCGACGGCGCTGATCGAGACGGGCTCCCGGATGGATGAGGTCATCTTCGAGGAGTTCAAGGGCACCGGCAACATGGAACTCCGGCTCCGCCGCGAGCTCGCCGACAGGCGGATCTTCCCGGCGGTGGACGTGGACGCCTCCGGTACCCGTAAGGAAGAGATCCTCATGTCGCCGGAGGAGCTTAAGGTCGTATGGCAGCTCCGCCGGGTGCTGCACGCTCTCGACGTCCAGCAGGCGCTCGAGCTACTCCTTGAGAAGATGCGGGAGACGAAGAGCAACGCCGAGTTCCTCCTCCAGGTCCAGAAGACGACAATCAGCTCGTAGCCCGATCACCTCAGATCAATCGATCGAGCTCTGCGTGCCGCCCTCGGAGCGGCGGGCCGGGGCGCGGCACCGGGAATCACGGAGGCCCGCGCAGCGTTCCAGCCTCTGGCAGACTGGTAAGCCAAATATCGCGGTACCGGTTCACGCCTGGCTGTGTTTGTGACAGGGCTGTTCGACAGAGCCCGGTTGCGGCACAGCCGCGGCGACCCGGCGACCGGCAGAAACCAGGAGTTGACGTGAAGCCTGAAATTCACCCTGAGTACGTGGTCACCACGGTCACCTGTACCTGTGGCAACAGTTTCACCACGCGGAGCACGGCCAAGACCGGCGTGATCCACGCCGACATGTGCTCGAACTGCCACCCGTTCTACACGGGCAAGCAGAAGATCCTCGACACCGGCGGCCGGGTGGCCAGGTTCGAGCGGCGTTTCGGCAAGAAGGCCGCCGAGCGCAAGTAGTAGCCCAGCCCAAGTGGCCCAGCCCGAGTAGCCAGCCCAAGTAGCCCAGCCCAAGTAACCGAGCGCAAGTAACCGAGCGCAAGTAACCGAGCGCAAGTAACCGAGCGCAAGTAACCGAGCGCAAGTTTGGGACGAGCGGCAGCCGCCGGCCGGATCCGTGGCCCCGGGCGATGCCCGGGTATTGGCCAGGGCCATCACGCACACCAGGGCTACCAGCCGACAAAGGCCCTGCGAACTGACGGCCGCGAGGGCGATGACCAGGCCATCGACAACCGGAGGAACCGTGTTTGACCAGCTCAGCGAGCTGGTGGGCGATTATGAGCGCCTGGGGTGTGAGCTTGCCGATCCCGCCGTGCACTCGGATCAGGCCAAGGCGCGCGCGCTCGGCCGTCGCTATGCGGAGCTGACCCCGGTGGTGCAGGCCTACCAGGAGTGGGCGCGGACCGTCGCGGACGGCGATACCGCCAGGGAACTGGCGGCAGAGGATTCCTCCTTTGCCGCCGAGGCTGATCAGCTTGACTCGCGCAGGGCTGAACTCGAGGAGCGGCTGCAGCGGCTGCTCGTGCCCCGCGATCCCGCGGACAGCAAGGACGTCATCCTCGAGGTGAAGGCCGGCGAAGGGGGCGAGGAGTCGGCGCTCTTCGCGGGCGACCTGTTGCGCATGTACCTGCGCTACGCCCAGCGGCGCGGCTGGCAGACCGAGGTTCTCGACGCCACACCATCGGACCTCGGCGGGTACAAGGACGTGACCGTCGCCGTCAAGGCTGGCCGGCGCGGCGCGGCGGCGAGCCTAGCCGCGGCGGCGGAGACAGGCAACGCGCAAGGGGTCTGGGCGCGGCTGAAGCATGAGGGCGGCGTGCACCGTGTGCAACGGGTGCCTGTCACGGAGTCACAGGGCCGCATTCACACGTCGGCTGCTGGCGTGCTTGTGCTTCCCGAGGCCGACGAGGTGGAGGTCCAGATCGACCAGAACGATCTCCGGGTGGACGTGTTCCGCTCATCGGGTCCCGGCGGCCAGAGCGTCAACACCACCGACTCCGCTGTCCGGATCACCCACCTGCCGACCGGGATCGTCGTCTCCTGCCAGAACGAGAAAAGCCAGCTCCAGAACAAGGAACAGGCGCTGCGTATCCTCCGCGCCCGGCTGCTCGCTGACGCACAGCAGGAAGCGGACGCGCAGGCTTCGGCCGAACGGCGCAACCAGGTGCGCACGGTGGACCGGTCAGAACGCGTCCGCACCTACAACTTCCCTGAGAACCGCATCTCCGATCATCGGGTTGGCTACAAGGCGTACAACCTCGACCAGGTGATCGACGGCGACCTCGACAGCGTGATCCAGGCACTCGCCGACGCGGACATGGCGGCCCGGCTTGGCGAGGCGCGATGAGCACTCTGCTTGACGGGGCGCGATGACCACCCTGCTTGACGAGGTGGCCCGCGCCGCCGGGCGGCTCGCCGCAGCAGGCGTCGACTCGCCGCGGGGCGACGCCGAGCAGATCGCGGCCCACGTCCACGGCGTGGCGCGCGGGATGCTGCACACGGTTCCCGACGCCGGGTTCGACGCGCGGTTCTGGGCCGATGTGGCCCGCCGGGAGGCCCGCGAGCCATTGCAGCACATCATCGGGCGGGCATATTTCAGGTACCTGGAGCTTGAGGTGG
This sequence comes from uncultured Actinomycetota bacterium, assembly GCA_963826515.1. Lineage (GTDB taxonomy): Bacteria > Actinomycetota > Actinomycetes > Streptosporangiales > Streptosporangiaceae > DATFVJ01. The sequence goes on along the minus strand of CAWGXI010000010.1, from coordinate 308,330 downwards.
GCCCCGGCGTCTTCGTGCCCCGCCCCGAGACCGAGGTGATGACGGGCTGGGCGATTGATGAACTGCGCGCGATGGATGCGGTTGATCCGCTGGTGGTGGATCTGGGCACAGGATCGGCGGCTATCGCGCTCGCCATCGCGCAGGAGGTACCGCGTGCATGTGTGCACGCGGTAGAGGCAGAGCGGCTGGCGCACGCCTGGGCCCAGCGGAACATTGAGCGGAATGCAGAGCCTTCACCGGCCACGGTAACGGTGCCACCGCCGGCCAGCAGGCACGCGCGGCAGGCTCGCAGGCGCCGGGGGTGATCCTGCACCTGGCCGATCTGGGTACCGCGCTGCCCGAGCTTGACGGCGCGGTCGATCTCGTCATCAGCAATCCGCCCTACATTCCCGACGGCGCAGGTGTGCCGCCCGAGGTTGCTGAGTACGATCCGCCGGAAGCCCTCTGGGGCGGACCTGACGGCCTTGACACCATCCGGCGCCTCGAACGGACGGCCGCCCGGCTGCTCAGGCCGGGCGGCCTGGTAGCCGTCGAGCACGGATCCCCCCAGGGCGCGGCGGTGCACTGGGTGTTCCCCGGGAGCGCCGGCTGGCGTGACACTCGCAACCACAGGGATCTGGCCGGCCGCGACCGGTTCGTGACGGCCCGCCGGGCCGCCGTAGAGCGCGAGTTTGACCGGCGCCATGGCCTGCCGCAGGAGCCAACGGGCGAACCGCTGCACGGACACGGCAATGGCGCACGCACGTGGCAGGATGGGCCGCTGTGAGCTCACCGATTCGCCGATTCGATTGCGCTGACCCGGCGCAGCGCTCCGCCGGGATCGAGGAAGCTGCCGCTGCGGTGGGCCGCGGTGAGCTTGTCGTGCTGCCCACCGATACGGTCTACGGGATCGGCGCGGACGCCTTCACGCCGGCGGCCGTGATGGCCATGCTGATCGCGAAGGGCCGGGGCACGCACATGCCGTCGCCTGTGCTCGTTGGTTCGGTGCGCGCCGCGGCGGCGCTCATCGATGACCTGGGCATGCATGGTCAGGATCTGATCGACGAGTTCTGGCCGGGTGCGCTGACCCTGGTCTGCCACGCAGGCCGCACGCTCAGCTGGGATCTGGGCGAGACGAAGGGCACCGTTGCGGTCAGGATGCCGCTGCATCCCGTCGCCCTCGAGTTGCTGAAGCTGACCGGCCCGATGGCCGTGAGCAGCGCGAACCGGTCCGGAGAGCCGCCCGCCACGACGATGGCGCAGGCGCAGGCACAACTTGGCGATGCCGTCGCGGTGTACCTGGACGGCGGCCCGTGCACCGGCCGGGTGCCGTCATCGATCGTGGATCTGACCGGCACGGTGCCGCGATTGCTGCGTGCGGGTGCTATTTCTCCCGAACGGCTGCGCACCGTGGCGCCGATCTTGGATGGCACCGACAGCCTGGCCGGTACGGCCGGTACGGCCGGTACGGCCGGTACGGCCGGTACGGCCGGTACGGACCGCACAGATGGCGCAAGCACGGGCGGCGCGGAGGCAGGCGAAGCGGCAAGCACCGGCGGCGCAAGCACGGGCGGCGCGGAGGCAGGCGACGCCGCGAGCACGGCCGCGGACAGCCCTGCGCGCGACGACGCGGCTCCTCCGGGCACGAACTGATCGCCAGGCGCGTAGGCTTGCGTCGTGCGCGAGTATTTGCTCACGCTTCTTGTCGCGGCCGCAATGACCTATTTGCTGACCCCGCTGGTGCGTAGGTTCGCGATCGCGGTCAGGGCGCTGCCTGAGGTGCGCGACCGCGACGTCCACGCTGTGCCGACGCCGCGGCTCGGCGGGCTGGCCATGTACGGCGGGCTTGCCGCGGCGCTGCTTGTGGCGAGTCAGCTGACGCACATGAAGGCGGTGTTCGCCGCCAATCTCAACGCACCCGGAAGTCTTACCGCGCCGGTCAGCCTACTGCTCGCTGGCGGCCTGATCGTTGTCACCGGATTCGTAGACGATCGCTGGGGGATGGGCGCCACTGGCAAGTTCGCCGCTCAGGTGGCGGCAGGCGGGATCCTCATCTGGGGCGGGGTCGAACTGGACTGGATACCGCTGCCGAAAGGCAGCGTGCTCTCACTCTCGCCGCGACAGGGCATCGCGCTGACCATCCTGCTCGTCGTGGTGACCATCAATGCGGTCAACTTCATCGACGGCCTCGACGGGCTCGCGGCAGGGGTGGTGGGAATCGCCGCGTTCGCGTTCTTCATCTACTCCTACGAACTCACCCGCGTGGTCGGGCTGCCGCGCCAGACCCTGCCCGCCCTGGTATCGGCAGTGCTCGCCGGGATGTGCCTCGGTTTCCTGCCACATAACTTCTATCCAGCCCGGATCTTCATGGGTGACACGGGTTCCATGCTGATCGGGCTCGTGCTCGCCTATGCGACGATCTCGAGCTCCGCGAACCTGGACCCCGCGACGCTGCAGCACGTGAACCGTTTCCCACTGGTCCTGCTGCCGTTGATTCCGATGGCGATCCTCACGATCCCGTACGCGGACCTCCTGCTCGCGGTGATCAGGCGCGCAAGGGCGGGCCAGTCGGTATTCACCGCCGACCGTGGCCATTTGCATCACCGGATGCTGAACATCGGTCATTCGCACCGGCTGACCGTCCTGATCCTCTACCTATGGGCTGGTTTGTTCGCCTTCACCGTGGTTAGCCTGTCGATCGTCGGATCGGCGCTCGCGGTGCTTTCAGTGGCCACCATCGGCGGCATGGTGGCGCTGCTGCTTGTCTCGCTGCCGTGGCTGCGCTCCCGGAGGCCGTCAGAGGCGCACCGTGATGCCAAGGCGGCCGGGCGCGCCCCCGTCAGCCGTCATGCGGCGGGGCCGGGTGGACCTTCCCGGCCAAGGGCCATCGTCACTGGGCAGGATGTCCTTTCGCCGTCAGGTACTGGCCCACCGCAGTCGACGGCGTCCGCGGCCGCGCCATGGGCGGACCGCCGTGCACCGCCTCCGGGCGCCCTCCCGCCACCCGGTGTCCTCCCGCCACCCGGTGTCCTCCTGCCACCGGACGTGGCACCGCCACCGGACGTAGTGCCGCGACCCGACGTAGTGCCGCGACCCGACATAGTGCCGCGACCCGACGTGGTGCCGCCAACGGACGTGGTGCCGCCACCGGATGCCCTGCCGCCGGCGGCGAAGGTCGTTTCGCCGTCAGCGGATACCTCGCCCGGGCGCGGCGCCGACGGTGTTTCGCCGTCAGCGGACACGTTCACTCCGTTTGGGGCCGGCCGCTCGTATGCGGGCGAACAGCCGCGGCGTCAAGGACCAGCGCACCCGGCGCAGCCTGCTGCGGCGCCGCGTGCGGACGCGTTTCCGCAGCAAGAGGACGATATACCGGTGGCAGGTGATGCGTCAGCGCCGACTCATGTCAATGGCCGCGCCCGGCCCGGACCTGCGCCAGGAACGCCGCCGCGCGGCGCACAAGGGCGCGACGGCGGTCAATCCACGGGCGGCCAATCCACGGGCGGTGAGAGCGCGGCGGGTACCTCAGGCAAAGGTCTTACCAAGAGCTTGTGATACCTTTCACGAACAGCAGCCGTCCGCCACGAACGCAAGCGACGGCACTGTCAGGCATACCCACCGCGACCCACGAGCAGACCCACGGAACCGGAGCCGCGAAGATGCTTGCCAATGACGCCCGGATCCTCACCCGATCGGCCGTGGCTACGGCGATCGCCGGGGTCATCCTGGTCGCGCTCGGCGCCGCCTTCGACGGCACGAAGGGCGCACTTGGGGCCCTCTTCGGTGTGATTCTTGTCGCGGTCTTTTTCTCGCTGAGCGTGCTCGCGGTCAGCTTTGCGGGCCGGTGGGGTCCCGCCGCGATGACTGCGACCGCGCTTGGCACCTACGTGGTGAAGATTCTGGCGGTCGCGATTCTCGTCGCGTCGTTGCGGAACACGACCGCCTTCAACACCAGGTTTTTCGGGATCACGGCGATCATATGCATTCTGGTGTGGAGCGCCGGCCAGATCGGCACCCTGGCGCGCCGCGGGACGCCCTATGTGGTGCCCGAAGCGAGCACCCTGCCCGCGGCCCGTGAACTCAGCGGTGCGCCAGGGCCACCCGAGGTGGGCGGCGCCGCTGAGGTTCGTGACCTGGCCGGCACCTCTGGGAATCGTGTCGTGGCCGGCGCCGCTGGGGATCGTGATCTGGCCGGCGCCGCTGGGGATCGTGTCGTGGCCGGTGCCGCTGGGGATCGTGTCGTGGCCGGCGCCTCTCGGGCCCCTGACGTGACCGGTGCCGCTGGGGATCGTGACCTGGCTGGCACCTCTCGGGCCCCTGACGTGGCTGGTGCCTCTGGGGCTCGTGAGGTGAGCATCGCGGCGGCGCGCGCGGCGGCCATCGCCGCAGCGGCCCGGGCGGCGAGCACCTCGCACGACGCACGCCAATCGGGCGGAGAGCCGTAATCATGAGCACCATGAATTGCCCGCGTGCTGTCTCGCTCCGCCCCTTCCTGGCCTGTTATAGTTTGCCGCGACATGAGCGGGAAGGACCGCGCGCTGGGATCGCGGGGATGGCCGCGGGAACTAGGGAACGGGAACGTCGAGCCATCAGCAGAGCAAATCGCCGGCGCTCCTCAGGACGCGCATCAGCACGGCCCGTTGCAGGGCCCAGGGCAGCAGGGCCCAGGGCAGCAGGGCCCAGGGCAGCAGGGCCCAGGGCAGCAGGGCCCAGGGCAGCAGGGCCCAGGGAGCCGCAGCAGGGCCCAGGGCAGCGAAACCCGGGGCGGCAGGTCCCAGCACGACCCGGCGGAGCGGGACGTCACACCGGGGACCAGCACGCGGGGGAACAGCCCAGCGAACGACACCGCACCGCCCGGTCCAGTGTCGAACAGCCCGGTGCCGAACAGCCCAGTTCCGAACAGCCCAGACCCGAACAGCCCAGACGCGAACAACCCAGTACGGGGCAACTCACCCAGCAGTCCGGCGGCGAAGCGAACCCGGGCTGGGCGATCATCAGCTACCTGGTGGCCGGCATGGCGGTCTACGGGGGCATCGGCTGGCTTATTTCCTTGTGGATCGGCCATTCCGCGGTGCTTGTGCCCATCGGGCTGCTTGCCGGGCTTGGTCTCGCGCTCACGATGATTGTCCTCCGCTATGGCAGGTCCTGACCTGCCCCTTGCGGCCGGACCGCCGTGGCGCACGCCGCTCGCCGCCTGGCTGGGCCGGGCCGCCGGGCCGGCCCGGGGCCGGCCTCGGGGGCGGCCCACCGAGGCCCCCGCCGTGCTGGAGCCCTGGGGGCGGCCCACGGAAGACCCCGTGGTGCTGGCCCGCGGGCGACCCCCGGACGTGGCACGCGCCAGCCGATGACGTTGAAGGCCAGCCGATGACGTTGAGGGAGAGTGCAGGAGTGGCTAATGAGTGACGTCCAGGTACACGCGGTCGCGAGCGGCTGTCACATCTTCTCGGGATGCGGCTATCCGGCGCCATCTCAGGACGACTTCAACTACAAGCCTGCCTTTAGCATCGCCGGGTTGCACGTCACCAAGCCGATGCTGCTCGCGCTGTTCTGCGCGGCACTCGTCGTGGTCTTCTTCTGGTTCGCATTCCGGAGACCCAAGCTGGTGCCGCATGGCGTACAGAACCTCGGCGAGGTTGGGGTGCTGTTCGTCAGGGACCAGATCCTCCGCCCGGCGATCGGGAAGAAGGGCGACAATTTCCTTCCCTTCCTGACGTCGCTCTTCTTCTTCATCTGGCTCATGAACATCATGGAGATCATCCCGGTCATCCAGTTCCCCGTGCCGTCCCACAGCAGCTACGCATGGTCTCTGGTGGCTATGGTCTGGCTCACCTATATGTGGCTCGGTATCAAGCACCAGGGTTTCGGCAAATTCATGAGGAACCTGGCCATCCCCGGCGACGTGCCCTGGTGGATCCTGCCACTACTGGTCCCCGTCGAGCTGTTGTCCAACATCATCATCCGGCCGTTCACGCTTGGCGTCCGGTTGTTCGCTAACATGTTCGCCGGCCACATCCTGCTACTGGTGTTCACCCTCGCGACCTGGTACCTGGCGAGCTTGGGCATCGGCCTGATCTTCGCCACCGCGTCGTTTGTCATTGTGCTCGCGCTGACCGCGTTCGAAATGCTTATCCAGGCGCTGCAGGCCTTCATTTTCACCACGCTCACGGCAACCTACATAGCTGGCTCGCTGGAGCCGGGGCACTAACCCACGAGACGCCTGCGCCGTCACCAGAATTGACGGTCAACTTCACCGGAAGGAAACACATTTATGCTGGACGCAACGCAACTTTTGACCGCATCCACCATCACGGTTAACACCGGTGCGGTCGCCTACGGCCTCGCTGCGATCGGCCCGGGCGTTGGCATCGGCCTGGTCTTCGGGCACGCCATGGAAGCCATGGCGCGCCAGCCGGAGGCAGCCGGCATGATCCGCCAGAACATGTGGGTCGGTTTCGCGCTCGCCGAAGCGCTCGCGCTTATCGGCCTCATTGTCGGCTTCATCTACAAATGACGGCAAGCAAATGAGCATCAGCGAAAAGGTGACCGCACCGTGACAATCCTCACCGCGGCCGGGTCGCAGGACCCCCTGATCCCCAATCTCACCGAACTGATCATCGGGGCGATCGCGTTCTTCATCGTCTTCGGCGCGCTCGGCAAGGTTCTGCTGCCAAGGATTCAGAAGACGCTCGCCGAGCGCACCGACAAAATCGAGGGCGGCCTGGAGCGTGCGGAGGAGTTGCAGGCCGAGGCACAGCGCGCACTCGAGGACTACCGTGCCCGGATTGCCGAGGCGCGGCAAGAAGCCGCGCGGCTGCGCGAGCAGGCCCGGGAAGAGGGCGCCCAGATCATCGCCGAGATGCGGGAGCAGGCCCAGGCCGAGTCGCGGCGGCTGCTCGAGGCGGCCCAGGCGCAACTCGACGCGGAGCGCCAGCAGGCACTCACCGCGCTCCGCACGGACGTGGGCGCGCTCGCCGTCGAGCTGGCGAGCCGGATAGTCGGCGAGTCGCTGGCGGACGAGACCCGGCGTACCCGGATAGTTGATCGCTTCCTTGACGAGATCGAGCGCGAGTCGGGCACGGCTGGGCTCAGGGGGTGACAGCTCTTATGGACGCAACGGCTGTTATGGACGCAACTGGAGGCGGCCACCCCGCGCGGGAGGCGATGAGTTGAGGGGAATCAGCAGAGCATCGCTTGCCGAGGTGAAGGAACATCTCGCGGCGACCCTTTCCGGGCCGGACGCCGCGGATGGCACGGGCGTGACGGTCGGTGACGAACTGTTCGCTGTGGTGCACCTTCTCGATCACGAGCATGCGCTCCGCCGTGCCCTGTCCAATCCGGCGAAGCCGGGCGGCGAGAAGGCTGCGGTAGTGGGATCGCTGCTCACCGGCCACGTGTCAGCAGCGGCGGAAGAGCTCACCGCGGCAGCCGTTCGGCTTCGCTGGTCGAGTCCGCGCGACCTCACCGACGCGATCGAGCAGCTCGCCGTCACTTCACTCGTCACCGCCGCTGAGGCGCAGGGCAAGCTTGACGAGCTTGAGGATGAGCTTTTCCGGTTCGGCCGCATGGTGGCGGCACAGCCTGAGCTGCGGCTTGCCCTTTCCAACCCGCTGCTGTCGCCCGAGCGCAAGCATGACCTACTTGATTCGCTGCTCCGGGGCAAGGTCACGGACGTGACGCTGCGGCTTGTCACCGAGGCGGCGGAGCATCCTCGTGGACGTAGCCTGGAAAGCGGTATCGAGGAGTACGCGCGGCTCGCGGCCGAGCGGCGCGAACGTCTGGTGGCCATTGTCCGGACTGCCAATGAACTCACCGTGGCGCAGCGCGGGCGGCTGGTCACCGCACTCGCTGCCGCGTACGGCCACGAGGTGCATCTCAACGTGGTGCTCGACCCGCATCTCGTCGGCGGCCTCTCCGTCCAGCTGGGCGACGAGGTCATCGATGGCACGGTCGCGAGCAGGCTGGCGACCGCGCGGCGTCGGCTGGCGGGCTGATGTAACTAACTCGAAGCGGACGCTGTCCGACTGGCGGAGCGAAAGACACAGAGCGAAAGATACAGAGAGATAGGGAAGACATGGCGGAGCTGACGATCCGGCCGGAGGAGATCCGTGAGGCGCTCGAGCGCTCCATAAAGGAGTACGAGCCGGAAGCTGCCACCCGCGAGGAGGTCGGCACGGTCGCTGAGTGCGGCGACGGCATCGCCAAGGTCGAAGGACTGCCCTCGGCCATGGCCAATGAGTTGCTCGAGTTCGAGGACGGCACTCGCGGGCTCGCGCTCAACTTGGACGTGCGCGAGATCGGTGTTGTCATTCTCGGCGACTTCAGCAAGATCGACGAGGGGCAGCGCGTCCGCCGCACCGGCGAGATTCTGTCGGTTCCTGTCGGCGATGGCTTTCTTGGCCGGGTTGTGGACCCGCTTGGCAACCCGATGGACGGCCTCGGTGAGATCGACGAGATGGAGTTGCGGCCGCTCGAGGTGCAGGCGCCGAGTGTTATTCACCGCCAGTCGGTGAGCGAGCCGCTGCAGACAGGCATCAAGGCGATCGACGCGATGACGCCGATCGGCCGGGGTCAGCGCCAGCTGATCATCGGTGACCGGCAAACGGGCAAGACTGCACTGGCCCTCGACACGATCATTAATCAGCGGGAGAACTGGGAGTCCGGGGATCCGGCGCGACAGGTCAGATGCATTTACGTCGCCATCGGCCAGAAGGGCTCGACGATCGCTCAGGTGCGCAGGTCTTTCGAGGACGCGGGGGCGATGGAGTTCACGACGATCGTCGCCGCCCTGGCGTCCGACCCCTCCGGCTACAAGTACGTCGCCCCGTATACCGGCTCGGCGATCGGCCAGCACTGGATGTATGCGGGAAAGCATGTACTGATCGTCTTCGACGACTTGTCCAAGCAGGCCGAGGCTTACCGCACCATTTCGCTGCTGCTGCGCCGCCCACCGGGCCGTGAGGCCTATCCCGGCGACGTCTTCTACCTGCACTCGCGGCTGCTCGAACGGTGCGCGAAGCTCTCGGATGATCTGGGCGCCGGGTCGATGACCGGGCTGCCGATCGTCGAGACCAAGGGTAACGACATCTCTGCCTACATCCCGACCAACGTCATCTCGATCACCGACGGCCAGATCTTCCTGGAGACCGACTTGTTCAACGCGGGTGTCCGGCCGGCCATCAACGTCGGCGTCTCGGTCTCAAGGGTCGGCGGAAACGCCCAGATCAAGGCCATGAAGAAGGTCGCGGGAACGCTGCGGCTCGCGCTGTCGCAGTACCGGGACCTCGAAGCGTTCGCGGCGTTCGCCTCGGATCTCGACGCTGCGTCGCGTGCGCAGCTTGACCGGGGTGAACGGCTTGTCGATCTGCTCAAGCAGCCGCAGTACAGCCCGTTCCCGGTGGAACGCGAGGTGATCTCCGTCTGGGCTGGTACCACCGGGCAGCTGGATGACGTGCCGACCGAGGACATCCCCAGGTTCGAGGCTGAATTCCTCGATCACGTGCAGCGGGTACGGGCGGGCATCTACGACACAATCAGGGAAACCGGTGAGCTGACAGAGGACACCGTGGCCGCGCTCAAAGAGATAATCGAAGAGTTCAAGAGGAGCTTCGAGACGAAGTCAGGCGGGCTGCTCGTACGGGATGAACCCGTCGAGGCGCTCGGGGAAGAGGACGTCAGTCACGAGAAGATCACCCGCTACGTACCACCCAAGCGCGAGCAGGAGTAGGCGGCGGGATGGGAGCACAGCTTCGCGCGGTCAGGCGGCGGATCCGCTCGATCAAGTCCACCGCCAAGATCACGCGTGCCCAGGAATTGATCGCCGCGTCGCGGATTGTCAGGGCGCAGCAGCGCGTGCAGGCGGCCGGCCCATATGCGCGTGAGATCACCCGAGCGGTCGAGGCAGTCGTGAGCCGATCACACTCGATTAACCACCCGCTGACGACCGAGCCAGCGAACCCGTCGCGCGCCGCGATCCTGCTGCTTACCAGCGACCGCGGCTTCTGCGGCGGATACAACGCGAACGTGCTGCGCGAAACGCAGGCTCTTGCCGGGCTGCTGAAGTCGCAGGGCAAGGAACCTGTCACGTTCGTCGCTGGCGCAAAGGGCATCGTCTGGCACCGTTTCCGTGGCCATGAGATCGCGGCGGAATGGGATGGTTTTTCCGACAACCCGCGGCACGATCACGCCAGGCAGATCACCGCAAGGTTGCTCGAGGCGTTCAACACGCCTGCGGACGACGGCGGCGTGGACGAGATCCACCTGGTCTATACCGAGTTCGTCTCCATGCTCACCCAGACTCCGCAGGCACGCCGGATCCTGCCGATGGAGATCGAGGAGACCACCGAGCCGCCGCCAGAAGGAGCGGTGCCGGTATATGAGTTCGAGCCCTCGCCCGAGGCCGTGCTGGACGCGCTGCTCCCGGCCTACGTGGAGAGCCGGTTGTACTACGCGCTGCTCGAGGCCGCGGCATCCGAGCACGCGGCGCGGCGCCGCGCGATGAAGTCTGCCACGGACAACGCCAACGACTTGGTCGATGAGCTTACGCGGGTGGCGAACCAGGCACGTCAGGGCGAGATCACCCAGGAAATCAGCGAGATCGTCGGCGGCGCGAACGCGCTCGCGGACGCGACCGCGGCGAGTGAATGAGAGTCACTATGACAGCGACCGTCGAGAATCCCGCCGCCGAGGGCGGCGCCCCCACCACTACTGGGACTGGCCGTGTCGCGCGGGTCACCGGTCCCGTGGTCGATGTGGAATTCTCCGGCGACCAGATGCCCGACATGTACAACGCGCTGCACGTCGACGTCAAGCTCGGGGATGAGCGCAGGAGGCTCACCCTGGAAGTCGCGCTGCACATCGGCGACAACATGGTGCGCGCAATTTCCATGCAGCCGACTGACGGCCTGGTTCGCGGTGCCTCGGTCGCCGACACCGGCGGTCCCATCTCGGTCCCGGTGGGCGAGGTGACCAAGGGACACGTGTTCAACGTGCTGGGCGAGCCGCTCGACGTTTCTGCCGAGTCGCTCAAGATGACCGAGAGGTGGGGGATCCACCGGCACGCCCCTGCCTTCGATCAGCTTGAGCCGAGAACGGAGATGTTCATCACCGGCATTAAGGTGATCGATCTTCTGACGCCCTACGTCCGCGGCGGAAAGACCGGCCTGTTCGGCGGCGCAGGCGTCGGCAAGACCGTGCTTATCCAGGAAATGATCAACCGCGTGGCCAAGAGCTTCGGCGGCGTCTCGGTGTTCGCGGGCGTGGGCGAGCGGACCCGTGAGGGCAACGACCTGCTCACCGAGATGACCGAGACCGGTGTCATCAATGACACCGCGCTGGTGTTCGGTCAGATGGACGAGCCGCCGGGCACCCGGCTGCGGGTCGGCCTGAGCGCCTTGACCATGGCCGAGTACTTCCGTGATGAGCTCGGGCAGGACGTGCTGCTGTTCATCGACAACATCTTCCGCTTCACGCAGGCCGGCTCGGAGGTATCCACGCTGCTCGGCCGGATGCCGTCGGCGGTCGGATATCAGCCGACCCTCGCCGACGAGATGGGTGAGCTGCAGGAGCGGATCACCTCGACCCGCGGTCACTCGATCACCTCGATGCAGGCGATCTACGTGCCGGCGGACGACATCACCGACCCGGCGCCGCACACGACCTTCGCCCACCTCGACGCCACGACCGTGCTGTCGAGGGCCATCACGGAGAAGGGCATCTATCCAGCGGTGGACCCGCTCGACTCCACGTCACGGATTCTCGACGCCAGGTACGTCGGGCAGGATCATTACGACGTCGCTCGCGAGGTGCAGCGAATCCTCCAGCGGTACGCGGAACTACAGGACATCATCGCGATCCTCGGCGTTGACGAACTATCGGAGGAAGATCAGATCCTGGTCAAGCGGGCGCGGCGGATCGAGCGGTTCCTCTCGCAGCCGATGTTCGTGGCCGAGCAGTTCACCGGGATACCCGGGGCCTTCGTTTCGGTCGAGGACACGATCTCCTCGTTCAAGGCGATCTGCGAGGGCAGCCACGACAGCTTGCCCGAGCAGGCGTTCTACATGTGCGGCGGCATCGAGGACGTCGAGAAGAAGGCAGAGGAGCTGAGCAAGTCGTGAGGGCGCCGGCCGACGGCGCGGCTGCCGGGGTGCGGCCGTGACGCTACTTGTCACGCTTGTGACGCCCGAGCAGGAGATCTGGTCAGGCAACGCCAGCCGGGTGATCGCCAAGACGCTCGACGGCGACATCGGCCTTTTGACCGGCCATTCGCCGGTGCTCGGGGTGCTGGCGGCGGGAAGCCTGGTGCGGATACTCGACAGCGACGGAGACAATGTGGTCGCCGCCGTTACCGGCGGGTTCCTCTCTGTGGCGGACGACCGGATATCGGTGCTTGCGGCCCAGGCTGAACTCGGCAGCGATGTGGATGTGCAGGCGGTGCGGTCCGAACTGGACAGGCTGCTGGCGGAATCAGGGACTGAATCTTCGGCCACCGGGGAGCCGTCCGGCGTGGAGTACGCCTGGGCGCTCCTGCGGGCAGCCGGGCAGTAAGTCCGGCAGGGCCGCCAGGAGTGGGTGGGACACTGGCATTCGATGCGGCCGGTGTCTTCGCCGTGTTCCTTCTGCTTGCCGTGCTCGCCGGGATCGGCATCGCGCTTCGCCGGGTCATGCTTGAACGCGGCGGCGGGACGGTCGAGTGCGGTCTGCGCCTGCGGGCCGCGGACGGCCGCTGGCAGGCCTGGCGGCTCGGTGTGGCCCGTTATCAGCTCGATGAGCTGCGCTGGCATCAGGTCTTCGGCGTGCTGCTCCGACCTGACGTGGTGCTCGCCAGGCGAAATCTGGTTGTGGCGGCACGCAGGCGCCCCGATCCCGCGGAGACGGTCAGCCTCGGCGGGGAGACGGTCATCATCGAGTGCAGGGAGGGGCCGCGGGCGGAGCCAGTCGAGCTCGCCATGGGCGAGGATGCCTTGACCGGTTTTCTCGCCTGGCTGGAGGCGGCGCCGCCAGGTTCACATCTGGATCAGATCGCCTGACCAGGCCACATCCGGATCAGACGGCCGGCCGCTCAGCCCTTCAGCGTTCGCCTCCCGGCTTCCACAACACATCGCCGCGCTCGCTGTTTGCCTGCCGTGCCAGGATGAAAAGCAGATCCGATAGCCGGTTCAGGTAACGGGCGGTCAGCGGGTTGACCGAGTCGCCGAGCGCGCCAAGCGCCGCCCAGGTGCTGCGCTCTGCCCGCCGGGTTACCGCCCGCGCTGCGTGCAATAGGGCAGCACCGGGCGTCCCGCCCGGCAACACGAAGCTGCGGAGGACCTCGAGCTCCTCGTTGCACCGGTCGCACTCGGCTTCCAGGCCGGTGATGTACTCCTCGGTGATCCGCAAATCGCCGCTGGTTTGGTCAGTCTCCGCGGACTCGGCGCTGCGAGGCGTGATCGGCTTGCACAGGTCAGCGCCAACGTCGAAGAGTTCGTTCTGGACTCGTGTGAGTGCCGCCGCGATGGCGGGGTCGAGCTGGCCCATCGCGATGGCGGCGCCGATCGCGCAGTTCGCCTCGTCGACGTCGGCGTAAGCCGCAAGCCTGGGATCGGTCTTGGCCACCTCGCTCATGTCGCCGAGCCTGGTCATGCCGCCGTCGCCGGTGCGGGTATAGATCCGGGACAGCACGACGGGGGTGTCATTGCGGTTGCGAGCCATGCGTCTCAGCCTACGATCCGGGGTGCATGGCCAGCCACGCGGCACGGTTGAGCCTCAACGAATATCACCTAGAGTGACCAGTCTCGCTCAGTGCTGCCGGAGGGTGCATCGCTTGCGATCCCAGCTCGGACTCAGGTGCTGTGCAAAGAAAGTTGATCACCTTATTGAACTGGGCTATTCACATTCTCGTCACGATGTGGCATCGTATGAACTCGAACAGTGATCGCACGTCAGTATCACTGTTAGCAACCGGCGGTTGTAGACGAGCAGTACAGGGACGGCAGCGACAGAGCAGCACGAGGACCTGGCCACGCGAGGAGCCCGGATGTCTGGGCACCCCGGGCACTAGGCACACGAGGTCATCTACTCGGTGTCCCGGGGGTGTGCGGTGGCCTGCGTCCGGTGTCCGGCGGATTTCGGGGGCCTGCCGGACACCGGAATCTTGGGGGGGAGAGCGCGCTCCCGGCCGGACGGCCGGGAGCGCGCTCCATTTGCCCCGGACGCAGCGAAAGGTGGATTCAGCGGCGTCGGCAGCCCGTGCGGACCCTTCCTGACGGGCCCGCCCGATACATCGATGATGCTGATCCGTCAGGTTCCCGGCGAGTAGGGTGACACTGATTGTCCTGATTTGTTTCAGGGAGGTCAGGTTGTATGACTACGTCATCGTCGGAGCGGGCAGCGCCGGATGCGTGCTCGCGGCGCGGCTCACCGAGGATCCGAGCGCGAGCGCGCTGCTCATCGAGGCCGGGCCCCCGGACGAGGCGGATGAGATCCACATCCCGGCGGCGATCAACCTCCTCTTCAAGAGCGCCTACGACTGGGACTATCAGACCGTTCCGCAGGAGCGCGCAGCGGGCCGCCGCATCTACTGGCCGCGGGGCCGCACCCTGGGCGGATCGTCGTCGATCAACGCGATGATCTACATAAGAGGCAACCGCTACGACTACGACACCTGGCGGGACGAATACGGCTGCACCGGCTGGGGTTATGCCGACCTGTTGCCGTATTTCCTGCGAGCCGAGGACAATTCGCGGGGTGCCTCGGCCTACCATGGCGCTGGCGGCCCGCTCAGCGTTGTGGATCTGCGTCACAAGGCGGCACTGACCTCGGCATTTGTGGACGCCGCCAAGGTATCCGGGCTGCCGCCCAACAACGACTTCAACGGCCAGCGCCAAGATGGTGTCGGCTTCTATCAGGTCACCCAGCGGAAGGGGCGGCGCTGGTCGGCCGCGGACGCCTACCTGCGGCCAGCAATGGCGCGCGAGAACCTGACCGTGCAGGCCGATGCCCTCGTGACCCGGATCGTCTTCGAGGGTGACAGGGCCGTAGGCGTGCGCTACCTGCTGCGCGGCAGGGAGGAGTTCGTACGGGCGGAACGCGAGATCGTGCTCGCGGCCGGCGCGGTGGGCAGCCCGCAGCTGCTGATGCTGTCCGGTGTCGGGCCGGCCGACCATCTGCGCGATCACGGCATCGATATAGTTGCCGACAGCCCGGGCGTGGGCGGCAACCTTTCTGATCACCCCGTCGTGACTGCGATGTGGCACACGCCGAAGACACGAGGGCTGTGGGAGCAGAGCGGCACGGTGAACCTCGCGCGCTGGCAGTTGACGCGTCGTGGCCCCTTGGTCACGAATATCGCCGAGGCGGGCGGGTTCAGCCGTACTGATGCCACGCTTCCCGCTCCCGACCTGCAGTGGCATGCGCTGCCGGCCCCATTCGAGAAGCAGGGTCTTGCCGATCCCGGCAAGCGTGCGCTCTCCCTGCTGATCACGCTCGCCGCCACCGCGAGCCGCGGCCGGATCAGGTTGCGCAGCGGTGATCCCCGGCACAAGCCAGACATCGATCCCGCCTACCTTTCCGACCCGGCGGACATCGCGCCGCTGGTCCGGGGGATCAGGCTGGCCAGGGAGATCGCCGCGGCCCGGCCGATGTCCAAGATATGCAAGGGTGAGCTGGCTCCCGGCGAGGACGTGCGGACCGACGACGAGTTTCGTGAGTTCATCCGACGTGATCTCGGCACGCTTTACCACCCGGTCGGCACGTGCTCGATGGGCGGGGACTCGCGGCTGGCGGCAAGCAGAATCACCAGCGTGGTCGATACCGAGCTGCGCGTACGCGGTGTCGATGGCCTGCGGGTCGTCGACGCGTCCGTCATGCCGGCCGTGCCGCGCGGCAACACGAACGCGCCCACCATCGCGATCGCAGAACGCGCGGCCGACCTCGTCGCCGGCCGCGCCGCGCTGGGCCCGGCCGACCCCGCCGTCGCGCAGCAGCCGCGACTGCTGGCGGGCTGAGTTGCCGCAGCTAGTGCTGTCAGAGGAGTCTTCATTGGCTCGGTGGTCCACGACAACGCCCATCCGGGCACCTCGCGGCGTTGTCGTCGTCGCGGGTAGCACAAGCGACGCGCTCGTCGAGGACAAGCACCGCCTTGCGATGCACCCACCTGGACGCCGTTCGCTCTAAGGACCCCTCTGACAGACCACTACGGCGCATCCCGTGGATCTTGGTGGCTGCGGGCGGTGATCCAGGCGGCGATCGGCAAGGCCCTGCTTGTTCTCGAGGAGCCGATAGTAGAGCTATCGGCGACGACGACAGTGCCGGCCACGACCCCGGTTGTCCGTCTGGGGTTGTGAACCGCACTGCCGCGCCGCCAAAGATGCACGGGAGGCCACTACAGGTAGCGGCGCCCGTGAACGAGCGTTACGAGCCTGAGCAACCGGCTCATCTGCTCGTCCGTGCGGGAGAACGAGGTGAGGTTCATCGGGGAGGTGAACCGCTGGCGAGTGATCGCCTTCGCCCTGGACATTTCACGCAACCCGTCCGCGCCGTGGATCCGGCCGAACCCGGAGTCGCCCACGCCCCCGAAGGGCAGCTCGGGTATGGCCGCGAACGCAGTGACCGCGTTGATCGCGGTCATCCCGGTGCGCAGCGTCCGCGCTGCCGCCATCGCCCGCCTCTTGTTCTTCGCGTACACGGTCGCCGCCAGGCCGTAGCGGGTCGCGTTGGCCAGGCGGACCGCCTCGGCCACGTCCTGCACTTTAGTGACCGTGATCGTCGGGCCGAAGGTCTCCTCCGTGACGGCGCTGCTCTGCTCGGGCACGTCGGACAGGATGATCGGTTCGACGAATGGCTTACGCACGGAGCCCATGTCCCCCAGGACAGTGCGGCCGCCGCGAGCGATCGCGTCGGCCAGGTGCCGCTCGATCACGTCGATCTGGGACGGCATGGTCATCGGGCCGTAATCGGCCTCCCGGTCCTCACCCGGCCGCAGCTTCGCCGCCCGTTCGGTGATCCGCTCAAGAAACGTGCGGTAGACGGACTCCACGACATAGACACGCTCGACGCCGATGCAGGTCTGCCCGGCGTTCGACAGGGCCCCCCAGGCGGCCGCGTCGGCCGCGGCGTCGAGGTCGGCGTCCGCGTCGACGATGAACGCGTCCTTCCCTCCGCACTCCGCCACCAGCGGCGTGAGGTTCTCCGCACATGCCGTCATGACCTTCCGTGCGGTCGCCGCCGAACCGGTGAACGCGATCTTGTTCACGCCGCTGCGGGCCAGCGCCGCGCCGGTATCACCGAAACCGGTGAGGAGCTGTAGCACAGGCTTGTCGCCGACGATCTCTGCGAACGACTCCACGAGCAAGCTGCCGGTCGCCGGGGTGTACTCGCTCGCCTTGTACACGACCGCGTTGCCCGCGGCGAGCGCGTACGCGATCGAGCCGATCGGTGTGAAAACCGGGTAGTTCCACGGTCCGATCACCCCGACCACGCCGAGCGGCTGGTACTCCATCGTCGCGGTCTGGTTGATCGCGACCAGCCCGCTGCGTACCCGCCGCGGCCGGAGTACCCGCTCGGCGTGCTTGGCGGCCCAGTCAATATGCACGATAGCCAGCACGATCTCCAGCTGGGCGTCGGCGAGCGGCTTGCCGGTCTCGGTGTGCACGATCTGCGCGATGCGGCCGGTGTACCTGGCGAGGTACGACTTCCAGGCAAGCAGGTAACCACGCCGCCGCCTCCAGGTGAGGCCGGCCCACCAGCCGGCCGCGGCGGTTGCGCGCTCGACGGCGGCACGCACCTGCCTCTCGCCGCACACGGGGAAGCTTGCGATCACCTCACCGTTGGCGGGGTTGACCGAGTCAAAGGTCGCATCCCCGGGCCTGGCCGGGTCATGTGCCCACATCGCGGCTGTCATGCAGTTCACCCGCCGTTGCCGTTGGCGCGTCTTATGCTTGCTAAGTAAAGCACCGGTTACACCCCGCCGTCTGCCAACGCGGGGCGGCCCACCGGGCCCACCGGGCCCAGCGCTGCGCCGCCACGCCGCGCGCGGAGTAGGCTTGGCCACCCTGTGACCGGACTACCGTATGTGCTGCTCAGCTGTGCTGTGTCGGCGGACAGCTACCTGGATGACGCCAGCGCGTCCAGGCTTGTGCTGTCCAGCGCGGCCGATGCGGATCGCGTGGATGAGGTCAGGGCAGGCGTGGACGCGATCCTCGTCGGCGCTGCGACCATCCGGCGGGACAATCCGCGGTTGCTCGTGCGCTCGAAGGCCCGGCGGGAGGTGCGTACCGCCTGCGGGCTGCCGCCAAGCCCGGTCAAGTTGACCCTGACCGCTACCGGGGACCTGGATCCGGCGGCCAGCTTCTTCACTGCCGGCGCCGGGGAGAAGCTCGTCTACTGCGCAACACCAGCGCTCGCCGTGGCCCGGGCCCGGCTGGCGGGCGTGGCCACAGTCATCGATGCGGGTAACCAGCCCACCCCCCGTGCCCTGCTCGCCGACCTGGCCGGGCGGGGCGTCAGACGATTGATGGTCGAGGGTGGCGCGCGGGTGCTGACGCAATTCCTCGCGGCCGGGCTCGCCGATGAGCTGCAGCTGGTGGTCGCGCCCTTCTTCGTGGGCGACCCGGCGGCGCCGCGCTTCGCACGGCCGGCCAGGTATCCGCATGATGCGGGCAACCCGATGACGCTGGCCGAGGTCCGCAGGCTCGGCGATGTGGTGCTGCTGCGCTACCTGCTCGGGCCGCCAGGCGGGGACCTGCGCTGGCTGCGTCAGGCGATCGAGATTTCCCGCCGATGCCCGCCTTCGCCGCGCGCCTATTCGGTGGGTGCGGTCATCGTCGGCTCCGGCGGCGATGTCGTTGCCACCGGCTATTCGCGCGAGCAGGATGGCAGCGACCACGCAGAGGAGGTGGCGCTGCGCAAGGCTTCGGCCGGACCGCCCGGCGGTCAAGGGCTCGCGGGCGCGACCCTGTACAGCTCGCTCGAGCCGTGCAGCACCCGTGCGTCGCGGCCACGTACCTGCACGGAGCTGATCATCGCGGCCGGGATCGAGCGCGTCGTATTCGCCTGGCGCGAGCCGGACCTGTTCGCCGATTGCCAGGGCGCCGAGATCCTCGCCGCGGCGGGCGTCGCCGTCGATGAGGTGCCCGAGCTTGCCGATCGCGTACGCGCGGTCAACGCGCACCTATTCGGCCGGCGGAACAGCGCTGAGCTGTACCCTCCCGGCGCTCTGCGGGCCGTTCGCCACCTGCTCGGCACAACCTGCTCGTTGGGACAGGCGCGGTGTGCTGCGACCATAGCGGGGCGCGGGGCCAGGATCGTTCGCGCGGCGCATCCGCCTCGGCTGTCCGTCCCGATCGTAGCTGAGCCGGACTGCGCAGCTCAGCTCCGGAAGACGGCCTCCGCGTCTGCCACGGCCGGACCGCGGATCATCGGCTGCCGTCGTGCCATGGCGGCGCGGCGCCGTAGGTGCTGGCCATTGGCTGGTGCGACGGGTCGCCGCGGTGGCCGGCCCCGCATTACCCCGGATAGGCGCGGAACCCGCTGCCTGTCCCAGGCGCCACGCCGGGCCCTTCCACTACGGTAGGGCCGTGCGGCTTGTCATCGCGCGGTGCAGCGTCGACTACGTCGGCCGGCTGACTGCCCACCTGCCAAGTGCCCCTCGGCTGCTCCTGCTCAAGGCGGACGGGTCGGTCTCCGTCCACGCCGACGACCGGGCGTACAAGCCGCTGAACTGGATGAGCCCGCCGTGCACCCTCAAAGAGAGCGACGAGGCGTGGACGGTGACCAACAAGGCGGGCGAGCAGTTGGTGATCACCATTGAAGAGGTGCTGCACGACTCCCGGCACGAGCTCGGCGTAGACCCTGGCCTGGTCAAGGACGGAGTCGAGGCGCACCTTCAGGAATTGCTCGCGGCTAGCCCGGCCGCGCTTGGCAGCGGCTTCACGCTGGTGCGCCGCGAGTATCCCACCGCCATCGGCCCGGTCGACCTGCTCTGCCGCGACGCCGACCGCAGCGCTGTGGCCGTGGAGATTAAGCGGCGCGGCGAAATCGATGGCGTCGAGCAACTCACCAGGTACCTGGACTTGCTCAATCGTGATCCGCTGCTCGCTCCTGTGCGCGGCGTATTCGCGGCGCAGGAGATCAAGCCGCAGGCGCGCGTGCTCGCGGAAGATCGTGGCATCCGCTGCGTGACGGTCGACTACGACGCGCTGCGGGGTGTCGACCGCGGCGGCCTCACCCTGTTCTGAGTAATAACCAGTTCTGAGTGTTACCGGGCGCGCTGCCCGATCATGACCCAAAGGGTGTCACGCCGGCCCCCGGCGATGACACATGATGGCCCATAGAGCGTAAGAAAGTGGCACACAATGGCCCATTGTGTGCCACTGTCGCGGCGCCGCTGCGGCGCGCGGCGCTGGGGGCGTGGCGCTGCCCGACCGCTGGGGCGCGGCGCCGTTGGGGCGCGGTGACGCCGGGCCGCTGGGGGCGCGGCACTGCGTCCCTGCAGCTGGACGTCGTGATGGAGGTGCGCGCCCTTGAGATTGACGACGCGGGCACATGACACATGCCGGAGCCCGAGATCACCCTCGAGGTCCAGGTTCTGCGCCTCGAATCCAGGGAAGGTGCTGCCGTCGAGGTTCGGGCCGCTGAGCCGGGCTTCACTGACGGTGATAGGTCGTCGAGGTTACATTCGCGCAAGATGATGGGATGCTCGAGCCGCGCGTAGCCCAGGTCCAAATGTCTGGTGATAGGGGCGCCGCGGAGCACGAGCCGCGGGTTCTTGCCCGGGCCCGGCTCGCCGCCGCGCAGCATGGCGATGATCACCTCTGCCCGGATAGCCGGCTGGCGATGCCGTTGCTCGCAGCTGGCTCTCGCGGCCGCAGGTCGATTTCCCGCCCGAGGTAGGACGCATTCCACACTTTGGCCTCTGTTCGCCGTAATGCGAAGCGGCGCTGTAGAGACCGAGGTCTGGGACGGGTCCGCTGGCTCGAAGGGAAATTAACCACAGCCGCTCCCCCCACTGCTCATGACGGCAGATACGTTCCCTGTTCCGGCCGCGCGGATGCCTGCCGCGGCGACGCCCCTCGTATCTCAGGATCGCGCGGCGGGAAGGCCTGGACCGGGCACGGCCGGCACGCGTGCTGAGCAGCGCCGGATCCGTCGTGACCCGCCGCTGCGCTGGGCCAGGTCGCATGCGAACCGGCGAGTCGTGGACCATGGCGCGGGCCGTGCCTGGATGACCGCACAATATATGGGTGACGATCAGCGGCTGCGGTGGCGCGCGGGCGGATGAGGCAGGGCCATGAGCCCGCGCCGGATCCGCCGTGAGCCGGGCAAGCCGCTGCCCGATCCCGTCGAGCAGGTCGAGTCGTGGCCGGACGGCGACTGGGTGGTCCGCCCGGTGTCCGGCGCGGCGGCGACGAAGGCCTACCGCTGCCCGGGCTGCGACCAGGAGATACCTGCCGGCGCGCCGCACGTCGTCGCCTGGCCCGCCGCCGCGCAGCCGTTCGGGATGAATGCTGGCGTCGGCGACCGTCGGCACTGGCACCGGCCCTGCTGGCGGCGGCGCTTGGACCGGCGCCCTGCACGGCCCGCTCGGCCCGCACGGTCGGCACGGCCGGGAGGAGGCGCGGGAGGGCGACCTGGGCGGGCCCGACGGTGAGCCGCGCGGGCATGCGGATGACCAGCGCGCACGCGTGCGGATGACGATGACAGGGAGGCGAGCGTGACAGGCCAGGCCGGCAGCGCCGAGATCCGTGCGTCCACGGTGCTTCCTGGCAGGCGGTCGCCGGTTAGCCTGCGCACCGAGGATGGGCTGGACCTTGTCGGCGAGCTGGCGTTGCCCGCGGGGCGGGATCCGGCCGCGACCCTCGTCTGCCTGCACCCGCTGCCCACCCACGGCGGCATGATGGACAGCCATATCCTGCGCAAGGCGGCGAACCGGCTGCCCGCGCTGGCCGATCTTGCCCTGCTGCGGTTCAACACGCGCGGCACCTCGTCGGATCACGGCGCCAGCGAAGGCGAGTTCGGCGGAGGCGAGCACGAACGGTACGACGTGGCGGCCGCCGTCGGTTACGCGACCTCCGCCGGGTTGCCCGTCCGCTGGCTGCTCGGCTGGTCGTTCGGCACCGAACTGGCGCTGAAGTGGGGAAATGTACCGGACGTAGCGGGCGCTCTGCTGCTGTCACCGCCGCTGCGCCGTGCCACGGACGCGGATCTGGATGCCTGGGCGGCATCGGGTAAGCCACTGACCGCGCTGGTCCCCGAGCTTGACGACTACCTGCGGCCGGCCGAGGCGCTGCGGAGGTTCGCCCGGGTACCGCAGGCGGAGGTCGTGGCGGTGCCGGGGGCCAAGCACCTGTGGGTGGGAGAACCCTACGTCCGGATCGCGCTCAATGAGATCGTGAAGCGGGTCAACCCGGCCGCGTGGCCCCTCCCCACCGAGTGGAAGGATCCCTCATGAACCTGTTCGACCTGACCGGGAAGACGGCGCTGATCACAGGCGCGTCGCGGGGCATCGGCCGCGCGATCGCGGTCGCCATGGCCGATGCGGGAGCCGGCCTCGCGCTTGTCGCACGCAGCGCGGAAGGCCTGGCTGAGACGGCGAGGCTGGCTACGCGGCAGGGCGGCAAGGCGATTGTCATCCAGGCCGATGTGACACGGCAGGAGGACGTGGCGGCGGCAGTCGCCGACGCGACCGGGCAGTTCGGCCGGATCGACATCCTGGTGAACAACGCGGGAGGTTCCAGCTTCCTGGTGCCGTTCGCCGATCTCCGGCTGCCAGGGTGGGAAAAGATCATGAAGCTGAACCTGACCTCCGCTGTGTACGCCTGCCATGCGATCAGCAAGCACATGCTGGAACGTGGCAGCGGATCAGTCATTAACGTCGCCTCCGTGGCCGGTGTGGCCTCTGCGCCACTGCTGGCCCCGTATGGTGCCGCCAAGGCGGGCCTGATCAACCTGACCAAATCACTGGCGGTGGAATGGGCCGAGTCCGGGGTGCGGGTGAACGCGTTGTGTCCCGGCTGGACGGCCACCGATCTGAACCGCGGCCTGTGGGATGACGATCACGGCGGCAGCGCGACCGTCGAGGCTGTGCCGATGAAGCGATGGGGCAGGGCAGAGGAAATGGCAGGCCCCGCGGTTTTCCTTGCGAGTGACGCGTCGTCGTACCTCACGGGCCAGGCCATCGTCGTTGACGGTGGGCAGACCGCGATCTGACCACCGCCCGGCAGGCATGCGACGAAAGCAACGTGTCCCGTGGGCCAGGATCGCGGCCTGGCCCACGGGACACGGCGGACATTGCTAGCGGACTACTCGGTCCACCACTCCTCGTCCTTGGCCTGGCCGCTCTTGACACCTGGCCTAACCGCCTGCGCCGGAACCGGCTGCTTTTGCGGCGGGGAGCCGCCCGGCTTCTGTGGCTGCTGAACGTCCCTTGGCTGTTGCTGCTGCTGCGCCGCCGGGCGCGGGCCGGGCGGAGGGCCCTGCTGGCCGCCGATCGCCGGCTTGGGCTGGCCGGGCTGCAGCGCGGCGTCGATCCCTGGCATCTGCGCGCCGAGCAACTGACGCAGCTGGGCGAGATGACCCTGGATGCTGTCCTTCTGCCTGGTCAGGTCGTCGACGTGGCGCTGAGCCGAGGCGCGGTGCCGCTCGGCCTCGGACTTGACCTCGGCCAGGTGCTGATCCGCCTGCGACTTGGCCTGGCCGAGGACCTGGTCGGCGTTCTTCTTCGCGTTGGTAACAAGCTGCTTGGCGTGCTGCTCGGCCTCGCGCCTTGTCTGTTCCGCCTGGGCGCTGGCCTTGGCGGCGCGCTGCTCGGCTGTGGCCGCGCGCTGCTCGGCCTCTGTGACCAGCTTCTGCGTGGCGGCCTGCGCCGCGGCGAGCCGCTCGGCCTCCTGCCGTTCGGCCTCTTCGCGACGGGACGCGAGCTGGATCTCGAACTCGGCCTCCGCCTGGGCGCGCTGCGCCTCGCTCTCCTCCAGGATCCGCTGCGCCTGCGCCCGCATCTCATCGGCCTGCCGCTTGGCGGTGGTGAGGATCTCGTCCCGCTCGCGCTTCGTCGACGCGCGCAGCTGCGCGACTTCCCGCTCGGTGCTCGTGCGCAGCTTGGCGATGTCTCGCTCGGCCGCGGCACGCTTCTCCGCGATTTCATGATCCGCCGTCGCGCGCAGCTTGGCGACCTCACGCTCGGTGGTGGAGGTCAGCTCCTCGGCCTCGCGCCGCACGCTCGTGCGGATGGCGTCCGCCTCGCGCTCGGCAGCGCCGCGCAGGTCGTCCGTCTCCCGCTTGGCGTTCGCCCGCAGCTCGTTGGCCTGGTTCTCGGCCGCGGCGCGGAATTCGGCCGCGTCAACCTTGGCCGCCGCCTTTATTTCATTGGCTTCCGAGCGTGCCGCCTGAACCAGTTCTGTTGCCTGCTCCTCGGCGAGCCGCAGCAACTGCTCGATGCGCGCGCCAAGACCGGAGTAGGTGGGCCGTTCCTGCTCCTGGATCTGGCGGTGCGCCCCGGAGAGCTCGCGCTGCATTGCCAGCACCTGCTCACGGAGCTGGCGAACCTCAGCATCTAGCTGCTTTATGTGCCCGTCGACCTGGCCACGGTCGTAGCCGCGGAGCACCGTGTCGAACTCGCGTGGGGTTGTTTCCTCGAAGAAGTTGCTCAACTGGGCGTCGATGTCGGACTGCATGTGGCTCGATCCTGGTGAGACGGGATGACACGGTGATCAGGCCGAGCGTGCGCGTGGCCCCCCTCCGGCGAGGTGACACGGTCAACAGCGGTCCGATGACCTGACCAGCCCCGCCGGGACGCCGCGTAGCAAAAAACTGGCCCGGCGTTTGAAAGCGTACTCCGCCCGCGCACCGTTGGAGGCGCCTTTGCAGGTGCCTTCGAACTCGCTCGGCCTTTCGGCGTCCATTATCTGCTATTGCCGCACCTGGCCGTGCTGTGCCAGGGGCGGCGCGCCGGCCAGGGGCGTTTGTCCCTTCCGCTGTCCTCAGGGCGCCTGCACTAGTTCGGTCAGCACACCGCCGACGTCCGCGGGGTGCAGAAAGGCGATCGAGGCGCCCATCGAGCCATGCCGGGGCCGCTCATCGATCAGCCGGAGGCCATGACCGCCGATGGCTTCGAGCGCCATGGTGATGTCAGCCACGCCGTAGCCGATATGGTGAACTCCCTCGCCGCGGCGGGCCAGGAACCTGCCGACCGGCGTGCCGGGATGCAGTGGCTCGAGCAGCTGAATGTAGGACGACCCAGCCGGCGCGTCGGCGACGTGCAGCATCGCCTCGTGGACGCCTTGTTCTTCATTGGTTTCCTGGCTCACGACACTGAGCCCGAATACCGACCCATAGAATTCGATCTTCTCCGCCAGGTTGTGGCAGGCGATCCCTACGTGATCGATCCGCGTCAGCATCGCTGGCCCACCCGTCCGCGCCCCGCAGGACCCTCCATAACCCCTCCCTGGCTCATCAGCGCTGGTTCCCAATCGGCCTGGCACGACCGTGTCATGGGTATCGTGACAAACGACCTAACCAGACGACGCGGAGGGGTTGCATGTCAGCAGCGGTCTCAGCAGCGGTCATCGTGAGCGGCGCCCGCACGCCCGTCGGCAGGCTGCTCGGCTCGCTCAAGGATTTCACCGCCATGGATCTGGGCGGGATCGCCATCAGGGCCGCGCTTGACCGGGCGGGGATCTCGGGCGGCCAGGTCGATTATGTGATCATGGGCCAGGTGCTGCAGGCAGGCGCTGGACAGATTCCTTCCAGGCAGGCCGCGGTCAAAGCTGGCATCCCGATGACGGTCCCTTCGATCACCATCAACAAGGTTTGCCTGTCCGGCCTTGACGCCATCGCGCTCGCTGCCCAGCTGATCAGGGCGGGGGAGTTCGAGGTCGTGGTCGCCGGCGGCATGGAGTCGATGACAAATGCGCCGCATCTGCTGCCCGGATCGCGGACCGGCTACACCTACGGCTCGGCCACGTTGCTCGACGCGATGGCGCAGGACGGGCTTACCGACAGTTTCGACCAGGTGTCGATGGGCGAGTCCACAGAGCGCTACAACGCCAAGCTCGGCATCGGCCGTGCGGAGCAGGACGAGTTCGCGGCGCGCTCGCACCAGCGCGCAGCGGCGGCGACGGCGGCAGGCTTGCTTGCCGGTGAGATCGTGCCAGTCGAGGTGCCGCGGCGCCGCGGCGAACCGGTTGTGGTGAGCCAGGACGAGGGCGTCCGCCCCGACACGACCGTGGGAACGCTCAGCCGGCTACGGCCCGCCTTCGCGGCGGACGGGACGATCACGGCAGGGTCGGCGTCGCAGATCTCGGACGGCGCGTGTGCCGTCGTGGTGATGTCAGCGCGGAAAGCGGCAGAACTCGGCGCCGGCGTACTCGCCGAGATCGGGGCGCACGGCAACGTGGCCGGGCCGGACAACTCGCTGCACTCGCAGCCCTCAGGGGCGATCATGCATGCGCTCGGCAAGGCGGGCGGCACCGTTGGCGATCTCGATCTGATCGAGATCAACGAGGCATTTGCCGCGGTCGCGATCCAGTCCATGAAGGATCTTGGTATCGGTGCGGACCGGGTCAACGTCAACGGCGGGGCGATCGCGATCGGCCATCCCATCGGCGCGTCAGGCGCACGCATCGCCCTGCATCTGGCAAATGAGCTGCGGCGGCGCGGCGGCGGTCTTGGCGCGGCCGCACTGTGCGGCGGCGGCGGCCAGGGCGACGCACTGCTGCTCCGGGTGCCAGCCCCGAGTGACCACTGAGGCTCCAGTGGCGGCTGAAGGCAGGACGGCGGCTGAGCCCCCAGTGACGGCTGAGAGCGCAGCGAAGGCGAGATCCGCAACAGATCCTGAACGGCTCACGCGGAGACGCTCTGGCAGGACCGCGGATGTCCCGGATTTGGTGGGGCGCGCCGCTAGCGGCGACCCGCGCGCCGTCGCCCGCCTGATCTCCCTGGTGGAGGACGGGTCGCCGCAGTTGCGCGCGGTGATTAAGGCGATCGCGCCACTGGCCGGGCGGGCGCGGGTGCTCGGCCTCACGGGTGCGCCTGGCGTGGGCAAGTCGAGCACCAGCAGTGCCCTGGTCCACGCCTACCGGCGTCTGGGCAGGCGGGTGGGTGTCGTCGCGGTCGACCCGAGTTCCCCGTTCACTGGCGGCGCGTTGCTTGGCGACCGGATTCGGATGCAGGACCACGCCACCGACCGGGACGTGTTCATCAGGTCCATGGCCACCCGTGGCCATCTGGGTGGCCTCGCCACGGCGACGCCGCAGGCGCTCCGCGTGCTCGACGCCGCAGGCTTTGACGTGATCATTGTCGAGACAGTGGGTGTCGGCCAGGCCGAGGTCGAGGTAGCATCCCTGGCCGATACCACGATAGTGCTTGTCGCGCCCGGCATGGGCGACGCGATTCAGGCTGCCAAGGCCGGCATCCTGGAGGTGGGGGACGTATTCGTGGTGAACAAGGCGGACCGCGATGGCGCACACCAGGCGTGGCGTGACCTGCGGAACATGATCGCCCTCGCCGGCCGGAGTGAGTCCGCCTGGAGACCGCCGATCGTCTCCACGGTTGCCGTGCGTGACGAGGGCATCGACGAGCTGGTGGGAAAGCTGGACGCGCACGCGGCCTGGCTGGAACGCTCCGGCGAACTCACGCGCCGCCGCCGGGCCAGGGCGGGCTCCGAGGTGGCGGCGATCGCGCTCGCCGAGTTGCGTAAGCGGATGGGCGCGCTGCCAGGTGACGGCAGGCTCAGCGGGCTTGCGGCGAAGGTCGCCGCCGGCGAGCTTGATCCCTATACCGCGGCAGACGAGCTGGTCGCATCGGTGAGTCCAGGCTCCTGAGCGGTTGCTCTAGTTCAAAGCCTGCTGGATGCTTCCGCAGGAGTACTGGAACCGCCATACCGCGTAGGCGGCCGCGCCGACGACCAGGACCCGGATGATCCGCTCGACCGCGAACAGGCGCAAGATAAGGACGCTGCGCAGCTCGTTGCCGCGGCGGACCCGTGGCGCATCGCTTGCGGGACCCGCCAGCCTTGGCTCGCCGGGCACGAACGTCCCGCAGCGCAGGCAGCGCCAAGACTGGCCCGCGGCCGTTGGCGCGGTGAGCCGGTTACGGAGAGCGGACTCGTCCGGGGCGTACGTCATGTGCCCCTTGCGGGCACATGTCAGCAAGCTCCAGTCCAGCCACCCCAGCGTATGGCAAGTATCGATGGCAGGTCGGCGTCACCGTGCGTGACCGGTGGCTCCGGATGCGGGGGGCGAAATCGGCTGCCACCGGCTGGCGGTTCAAGGTCGCCCGGCTGAGGGGCCCCCGGCTGAGGGGCCCCCGGCTGAGGGGCGCCCGGCTGAGGGGCGCCCGGCTGAGGGACGCCCGGCTGAGGGGTCCCTGGCTGAGGGGCGCCCGGCTGAGGGGCTTGCGGTGGAGATCGGCCTGCTCAGCGGATGTCCGGTCACGGTTCGCCCGGTTCAGCGCTCCGGTGACCTGGCGGACCAGATCTGACTCCGCCCGCAGCTCATACCCAGGACCAAGATCGTCGAGGTGGAAACCATAACCACCGGGCCAGCTGGACTCGTTTTCGCCTGGTGGCAACTGGATGATCGTGCGCACCGCTGCCGGGGTCCCCGACACCTGCGCGGCCACCGCGGTGAATGCCGACTCCAGTCGCGGCAGGGCCGACACGAAGGCCGGATTGACGCACACTTCGAGCGGCCAGCTGCGGCAGACCACAGATGCCGAGACGGCCGTAATCGGATGCCCGGCATCGGCGCGCAGCTGGCCGAGGCCAACCACGGCCACGATGCTCGCTGCGGCAAGCCCCATGGCGTAGCGGTGACGGCGGGTCAGAACCACGGCCGCCGCCAGGATCGCGGCGGCCGCGAGGCCGCAGAACCACGTGAGAGCGGCGGCGAATAGCCCGGATCGCCACTCGGTGAACGGTGAGTGGTGCACGTTTGGTGACAACAGCAGACACGGCAATCCCGCACCCGAGCTCCGGCGCGTGCCCGACCATGCAGCCAGGGCCCAGCAGGCCGTCGCCGCTGCGACGGGTATGGCGGCGGTTGCGACCGCCTCGCTCCCCGCAGGGAACGGTTGCCCAGGCAGCAGGCGCGCACTCGGCAATCTCCGCGCCCGCAGCCGCTGCGGCGAGAGCTGCCTGGGCGTAAGCCTGCTGGGCAGGAGCCGTTGACGCAGCAGCCGCCCGGGTACGAGCAGCGGCCGGCCGGGTACGAGTAGTGCGCTCGACCGCGGTAGGCGGCTACCGCGTACCGCGCGTCGCGGGTAGCGGCGCGCGCAGCACAGCACCGCGACGAGGAAACCCGCGGTGACGTGCACGAGCAGCGAGGCGGCGCCTGCCGCAAGCTCCTGCGGCTGAAAGCTGCCAGTGATCGGGCCGTGGGCGCCAGTCCAGGCCGCAATCGCACCTGCCGTCAACGCGTATCCAGTGAGCGCAGCCGACGCGGCGACGCCAAGCCGGGTCAGCGGTCCTGCCGCGGCAGACCGGCGGCCGAGCTGATCGAGCCGGCCGAGGCCAGAGCGCTCGCTTGTGATCGTGAGCCATGCGGTCAGGCCGGCGGCCACCGGGCCGCTGCCGCGGACCGAATCGAGCAGCGCGTCGCCGGCGAAGTCCCAGCTGGCCAGCCCAGGGGTGAGGGCTCGCCAGGCCCCGGCGACGCCGACGATCGCAACGGGCAGCAGCATGACCGGCGCTGCGCGCCGGCATTCTGCGGAAAGCAGCGCCAGATTCATGCCAGCGCGCGGCCGCCTGCCTTCAGGCACCGCAGGTAATCCCGTCGGTGAGCGCGAGTACCCGCGCGCAGCAATGCGCGAGCCGCGCAGCGTCACGTCCGGCGACGAGCATCGCAGTGCTGACGGCGAGCGTCCGCAGGCAGTCGGCGATCGCCAGCGCGTCGTCGTCCACGATCCCGTCAAGCAGGCCATCGACGAGCAGCAGGTCAGGCTCGTGCACGGTGCAGGCGGCGAGCCACGCCCGGCGCGCGATGTCGTCGGGTGCCGTCTTGATCGAAGCGGTCGCCCAGCTCGCTAGGCGCAGCCGCTCGAGTGCTCCTGCGACGCCGGCCCGGCGGTGGGACACCGGCAGCCCGAGCTGCCACGCGGCATGTGCGATCAGCCCAAGCACGGTGAACCCGGCGGGCCGGCCGGGCGGCGGAATCAGACCGACGCGGTCCCGGATCCTGTCCCGCCCCGGCCATGTGCGCATGTCCTCGCCGAGGACCCAGAGCTCGCCACGCGCGGGAGCGGCGAAGCCGGCCAGCAGCCCGAACAATGCGGTCTTGCCCGGTCCGTGGTCGCCCGCGATGCCCACGGCGCCAGCCGCGGTGTCGACAGCGAACGTGACCGAGCGCAGCGGCCACCTGCCGCGATCACACAGCCCAAGCCCGCTTGCCAGAATGGCCGGCCGACCGGATTTCGCCACCGCGGGTGAATCCGGGGACGCCGCGCGCCCAGGTGACACGCTTACCCGGCCACTCCGATCGTTCGCCCGGCCGCCCGCCGCACCCACCTCCATCCGTGGTGCTGTGTCGCCTGTGGTGCTGTGTCGCCTGTAGTGCTGTGCTGTGTCGGCCCTGTGGTGCTATATCGCCCTGTGGCCCTGTGTCGGCCCTGTGGTGCTGTATCGCCCTGTGGTGCTGTATCGCCGTACGGGCTCCTGACCGCCCGTTGTTACTCCAAGCACCCCGGGCTCCGTGCGCGAAGGCCTTTTCAAACGCCGTAGCGGCGGATTTACCGAAGCCGTACTGTTCCCGGTGACAAAAATAACGCAGCTTGGCTTTGGCTGTCACTTCCGCGCGCTATCTTGGCGTGCCTGTACCGGAAAGAAGGGCGGGCAGGAAGCGACAACGTCTACCGCGCGTAGGGCTCAACACCGATGCGCACGAGCCCGAGCTTCCCCCCGGCCCGAATCGCCGTGTGGCTCGGACCGAATTCTGTGCGCGCGATTCCCAGCGCCTGGCATACCTAGTGTCGAATGCAGGTGTCGTAACCATTATGGCGGATTTCGTCGTATATAATCGCCTACCCGGCATGATCCCGGTAAGCGCCTCCTCTCCGTACCGGGAGCATGATTCTCATGACCCCGGTACGCTCAGTAAATACCCTGAAAAGCTCCGGATCATGAAACCATACGGGCGCCGATACCGCCTGGCGCCGCGCACGCCATGGTCTGGCCGGGGCGCTACGGTGGGCGCGTGGTCAAGCCGCTGCAGTTGCCCTTTGACCCGATCGCCCGGGCAGCGGCGATCTGGGAGCGGAGGTTCGGTCCGGCAGCGGCGATGGCCGCGGTTACTTCGATTATGCGGGCACAGCAGATCCTGCTCGGCCAGCTCGATACGATCCTGCGGCCACACGGACTCACATTCGCTCGCTACCAGGCGCTCGTCCTGCTGAGCTTCAGCCGCCGCGGCGCGCTATCTCTCGGGGTGATCGGCGAACGGCTGATGGTGCATCCGACCAGCGTCACCAACACCATCGACCGGCTGGAAGCACAGGGCCTCGTCGCCCGGCGGCGCAATCCGTTTGATGGCAGGGGGCGCCTCGCCGAGATCACCGGCGCGGGCAGAGACGCGGTGGAGCGCGCGACCGCAGATCTGATGGCGGCAAGTTTCGGTATGCCCGGATACGATCCGCAACGCCTGCACGAGATCTTCGGCCTTCTCCGCGGGCTGCGCGTCACGGCGGGCGATTTCACCCCTGAGCACACCGAATGATGGGCGCGCACATCGACGTCCTGGTCAGTGAAACATGCTGCTGATCTTGCACGGAGTTGGCCACGCCGCGCATCGCCCGCCGTTCTCTTTCCACCTTGCGCCAGTGATCGCGGACAAGATTCGCGGCAATCATGTAAACGTAACCAGTCGCGACCCGCCCCGCACATTGGCGTTGCCGGTGCTTGCGGCACCCAAGGCGCCCCTCAGCTAGGGAATCGCCACAACCAATGGCGTCACGTTTCGCTGCGGCGCCATTACACCCCGAACGGCCGGGCGGCTTGTCTCGCCTGATATTCCATAGGCCTGCCGCACCCCGAGCCGGAGCAGGCGGGTCAAACCGCCCCATGCGCCCTGACCGGGTAAGCGGCGCGCGGATGCGCCCCTGTGACGTCCGGGCACGTCCATAGACGGCGCTGCCGACGGTGTGGTTGTGCCGGCTTGCCCGGCCCTCGCGGGGCTTAACGGACGGCAGGGTTACCCGCGGCCGGGCTCAGGCGTCCGCGCCCGGCGGCAGTGACGGGGCAGTTGGGATAGGGACCAGCGGGCAGCAAGCCCGTAGACTAGGCAGAAGATAGTAGGACGTCCTACTATCCCGCTGTATCGCATTCTCGCGCAGGGACGCTTTAGGGCATGGGGCGTGGCTGTGGGAATGGGGTACTGGCGCGGGTCGAGCCTGGAACAGGAGCCGTGATGGACGCCGACGAGAACGTCATCGACGCCGGCAGGCGCCGCTGGCAGCAGAGGTATGAGGCGGCACGCAAGCGGGACGCTGACTTCTCCACCCTGTCCGGGGTCATGCTCGACCCGGTATACGGTCCGCCGCAAGGCGCCGGCTATCCCGGCTTCGCGCGCATCGGCTGGCCTGGTGAGTATCCGTTCACCCGAGGGCTTTACCCGACCGGTTACCGCGGCAGGCCCTGGACCATCCGCCAGTTCTCGGGTTTCGGCAACCCGAAGCAGACGAATGAGCGCTACAAGATGCTGCTGCGCGCGGGTGGCGCGGGGTTGTCTGTCGCATTCGACATGCCCACCCTGATGGGCAGGGATTCCGACGATCCGCACGCGCTCGGCGAGGTCGGCCACTGCGGCGTCGCGATCGACTCCGCGGCGGACATGGAGATGCTTTTCGCGGGGATCCCGCTCGGCCAGACAACCACCTCCATGACCATCAGCGGCCCCGCAGTGCCTGTGTTCTGCATGTACCTGGTCGCCGCTGAGCGCCAGGGTGGCGGCATCTCTGGGCTTGACGGGACGCTGCAGACCGACATCTTCAAGGAGTACATCGCGCAGAAGGAGTGGCTATTCCAACCTGGGCCGCATCTGCGCCTGATCGGCGACCTGATGGAATTTTGCGCCCGCGAGATACCCGCCTACAAGCCGCTGTCGGTGTCTGGCTATCACATCAGGGAGGCCGGCGCCACAGCGGCGCAGGAACTTGCGTTCACTCTCGCGGACGGTTTCGGCTATGTGGAGCTTGGGCTCTCGCGTGGCCTCGACGTGGACAGCTTCACGCCGGGGCTCTCGTTCTTCTTCGACGCGCATATCGACTTCTTCGAGGAGATCGCGAAGTTCCGCGCGGCCCGCAGGATCTGGGCGCGGTGGATGCGCGATGTGTACGGCGCACGCGAGGCACGGGCTCAATGGCTCCGCTTCCACACTCAGACCGCCGGTGTCTCGCTGACCGCGCAACAGCCCGATAACAACATCGTCAGGACTGCGATCGAGGCGCTCGCCGCTGTGCTCGGCGGTACCAATTCGCTGCACACCAATGCCCTCGACGAGGTACTTGCGCTGCCGAGCGAGAAGGCCGCCGAGGTGGCGGTGCGTACCCAGCAGGTGATCATGGAGGAGACGGGCGTGAGCAGCGTGGTCGACCCGCTTGGTGGCTCGTGGTTCGTCGAGGCGTTCACTGACCGCCTGGAGCGCGAGGCGGAGGAAATCTTCGCGCGGATCAAGGCGATGAGCCCGGATGGCTCAATGACCGGCGGCATCCTGCGTGGCATCGACGACGGCTGGTTCAACGCTGAGATCGCCGAGGCGGCCT
Organism: uncultured Actinomycetota bacterium; assembly: GCA_963826515.1. Taxonomy (GTDB): domain Bacteria; phylum Actinomycetota; class Actinomycetes; order Streptosporangiales; family Streptosporangiaceae; genus DATFVJ01. The sequence goes on along the minus strand of CAWGXI010000010.1, from coordinate 274,634 downwards.
TCAGCTACCAGCAGAAGCTGGAGAAGGGTGAGAAGAAGGTCGTCGGCGTGAACATTCACCCCGAAACCACTGGCCAGCCACTGGAAATCCTGCGGGTCAGCCACGAGGTAGAGCGTGACCAGGTCCGCGATCTCGTGGCACGCCGTGCCGCACGAGAGCAGGCCGCGGTGGACGCCGCGCTCGGCGGGATGCTCGCCGCGGCACGAACCGACCGGAACATGATCCCGCCCATGCTCGATGCCGCACGCGCCGAGGCTACCCTCGGCGAGATCTGTGGCGCGCTGCGCGCCGAGTGGGGCAGCTACACGGAGCCGGCCAAGTTCTGACGCTTGCCGCCGCGACCGCGCTGACACCCCCCGACTAAACTCGGCACGCGGCGCCCACGGCGCCACGCCCCGATTAAACTCGGCACGCGGCGCCCACGGCGCCACGCGGCGCCGCTAGGCGGCGCCGCCAGGCACCGCCCGCAGCGCCACCGGGGCGACTGGCAGCGGTAGGGGCCCCGGCTTGTGACCGCGGCGCGCGGGGCCCACCCCCATGAGGCAGGATGGAGTCATGCAGCAACCTAGGGACTTCTCCCTATATGGCGCAGTCGATCTCGGTGCACGCCAGGCAGCGCTGAAACGCCGCGAGGCGGCGGCTCAAGGGCCAAAGCCCGGCGGCGGGCAGGGCGGCGGCGACGCCCATGACGGCACGGCTGGGGCGGTCATCGACGTCACGGACGAGACCTTCAGCACGGACGTCCTCGAACGCTCCCTGTCGGTGCCAGTGATCATCGACCTCTGGGCGGAGTGGTGCGGTCCGTGTAAGCAGCTCAGCCCCGTGCTGGAGAAGCTCGCAACTGAGGGCGGCGGGCGCTGGATTCTCGCCAAGATCGACACCGAGGCCAATCCGCAACTGAGCGCGGCGCTCCGGGTGGAAAGCATTCCGATGGTAATGGTTGCGATCGGTGGCCAGATAGTGCCGGGGTTTCTCGGCGCTATGCCAGAAGCGCAGGTCCGGCAGTGGATCGAGCAGGTGATGGCCGAGACGCAGCGGATGGGCTTCGGTGCGGGGACCGGCGGTCAGCCAGGCGCCGAGCAGGACGGGACGGCTCAGCCGGGCGCGGCCGCGGCCCGTGGCGAACCGGGCGCGCCACGCGGCCAGTACGCCGGCGGAAGCCCGCCAGATGACCCCGACCTCGCCGAGGCTCAGCAGGCAATGGAGCGCGGGGACCTGGACGGAGCCGAGGCGGCATTTGAGAAGATGCAGGCGAGCTCGCCAGGCAATCCGGTGGCCGCACTCGGGCTCTCGCAGGTCAGGCTCGTGAAACGAGTGAACTCCTACGATCAGGCGACCGCAAGGAAAGCGGCCGCGGAGCATCCAGGTGACGTCGAGGCGCAGACCCGTGTCGCCGACATCGATATGGCGATGGGGAAGGCCGAGGACGCCTTCGACCGGCTCATCGGCACCATCAGGCGCACCACGGGAGACGACAGGGACCACGCCCGGCGCCACCTGCTCAGCCTGTTCGAGGTCCTGCCGCCCCGCGACCCGCGAGTGGCGAAAGCCCGCACGACCCTCTCCGGTCTGCTGTTCTAGGGTGTGGGCCCGCTGTTCTAGGGTGTCCCGTGGATCTTTGTCGGCCGGATGGGCGCCCAGGAAACCAGGGTCGTGGAGGGCACTGTGCCTGCTCCCGGGGAGCCGATGGCTCCACCATCGGCTCCCCGGGAGCAGGCAGTGCCTTGCCCATCGCTGTCACCGCCCGAATTCTGCGAGATCTACCAGACACGCCAGAGTCGCACGGCGGTTATTGACCGCGGCGCTCGCGCGGATCATGGCCCGCGAGATGCTCTAGCGCGGGCAGCGCGGCGGCAAGTGCGCTCTGCTGTTCCCCGGTGAGATCGAGCAGCATGCCGGTAAGCACCTTGGTGGTTTCCTGCCTGATGCGGTCGAGCACGGCGCGGCCTTCGGGCGTGACCTGCAAGGTGCTTGCCCGCGCGTCTTCTGGCACCGTGTACCTGCGCACGTAACCGGCCTCCTCGAGCACCGTCACGAGGCGGGTGAGCGTAGACGGCGCGATGCCCTCGGCCGCGGCCAGATCCCCGAGCCGTAGCGCGTCGGCCTTCTCCACGGTGGCAAGGGCAGAAAGCTGCGTCGGCGTCAGGCCGGCCAGTTCGTGCCTGCGCAGCCGCCTGGACAGCCGGGCGATGGCGACGCGCAGCCGGGTCGCATCGATGGCCGGTGGTGCGGGCGCCGCCGCGCCCTCCCGCTGCTCGCCGGCGGGCCAGTTGCCGGTGTCGTGCGCCGCCGGGCGGCTCGCCGCTTGCCCCTGGGACATGCATGCAGGGTACGTGCATGCGGATACGCGTTCACGCTTACGCGCGGATGTGCATCGCGTAGTGCTGCCACGGTGGAAGCCACGTTCGGGTGGAAGACGCTCGGCACGATGCAGTTGGGACCGAGACCAGTGAAGCCAGTGAAGCCAGTGACACCAGCGCGGCCAGCGGGGCCAGCGGCAGGGCGGCCAGCGATGCCGGCGCGGGGCGGCGAAAGGCGGCCGCGGCGGGCAAGTCGGGCGCGGCCATCGAACCCGGCGGGCCCGCGGTCATACGATGATGGAGGCATGCAGGACACGACGCTTGTTGGCCGCTTGCTCGTCGCCACGCCGCTGCTCGGCGACCCGAACTTCCGGCGTGCCGTCGTGCTTGTCGTGGAGCACGAACCAGAAGAGGGCACTCTCGGTGTCGTCCTGAACCGCCCGACCCAGGTTCCTGTCGCCCAGGTACTCCGGCCATGGACCGAGCTTGTGACCGGTCCCGCGGTGGTGTTCCGCGGCGGACCGGTCGCGCCGGACAGCGCGGTGGCACTGGCGCTCGTGCCCGGTGACGACGAACCGCTCGGCTGGCGGCCGCTTGACGGCACGTCGATCATGTCGCGGATCGGCCTCGTCGATCTCGACGTGCCGCCGGAGATCCTCGCGTCCGAAATCGCAAGTTTCCGGGTTTTTGCCGGTTATGCGGGCTGGGGCAGCGGGCAGCTTCAGGGCGAGATCGATGAGGGTGCCTGGTACGTGCTCGGCGCGGAACCCGGTGACGCGTTCGCGGCGGAGCCTGAGCGGCTCTGGCCTGGGGTGCTGCGGCGGCAGGGCGGTGATCTGGCCCTGGTCGCGACCTTCCCCGACGATCCAGCGCAGAACTGATCGCCCCGGCGCCCGCACTTGCTCTGCAGAGTCCGGGTGCCGCTGCGCGTAGAATCCCGTCTCGTGAGTACGAAGATCCTGCCAAAGAGTGACACCAAGCCAGAAGCCAGGCCGCGGCTGTCCTATGAGGACGGCGACCACGAGCGGTTCGCGCATTACGTGCAGAAGGAAAAGATTCTCGAGAGCGCGGTCACGGGCACACCGGTGATCGCACTGTGCGGCAAGGTCTGGGTGCCGAACCGCGACCCTAAGCGCTACCCGGTCTGCCCGGAGTGCAAGAAGATCTACGAGTCGCTGCCAGAGGGCGCCGGTGAGAGCGGCACGTGACGTGGGCGTTGAGCTGACGCACCCATAGCACCCATAGCACCCATAGCACCCATGGGCGTCACCTCGGTTCTTGCTGGTCTTCTTCAAGCTCCAGGGTGCGGCGCAAGCGTAGCCATAGCGGAACGACCCACCACAGCAGCACAAACCACGCGCCGACCGCTACGGCCAGCCACACCACCACCGGCCCCTTCAGCATGACGTCGAAGACGAGCAGCATCGCACCCGTGATAGTGCACATGAGCAGCCCGAGGCCGAGCATCGTCAGCCGGTTGGCCGCGCGCACCAATTCGGGTTTGATGTGGAGGCCAAACAGGATGCGGTGGAATGACACCGGCGCGATGAGCACGGCCGTGGCGCTCGCGCCAAGTACCAGCGTGGTCAGGTAGATTGCCCGCTGAGTCCCCGTCAGGTCAGAAAACCTGTTTGAGAACACGACGGTGAACAGGAAGCCGAGCAGCACCTGGATCCCGGTCTGGCTCACGCGCAGTTCTTGCAGCAACTCGCTGTAGCGGCGGTCGGCGCTTCCCGCCGTCGTCTCGTCGCGGCGGTAGGACTGCTCGGGCTCAGGCATGGGACACCCCCTTTCGGCAGCTTGGCTGACGTCGTGACACCGATTGTCCACGCCAGAAGCGGGATTGTTGTCTTCGCCAGAAGCAGGATCGGTCTCGAGCACCCCGCATCCACGCCGTGCTGGCCCCGGGGGAGACGACCCCCGCACCCCCCGCCAGTCTTTGCTGCCCGGGGGACGACCCCCCGTACCCCCCGCTAGTCTGTCGTCCTCGTGGGCATCTCACGGGGGCTGCGGCCGTGGCAGCGGGTGGCGTACGAGGAGTACTTCCGGATTCCACGGCGCGATTTCCTCCTCGTTGCAACCCCGGGCGCAGGTAAGACCGCCTACGCACTGACTGTGGCGGCCGAGCTTCTTGCCCGCCGCGAGGTCGCAGGCATCACCGTGGTTACCCCGACCGAGCACCTGAAACACCAGTGGGCGGCGGCGGCGGCGGGGTTCGGCATCGCCCTGGACTCTGGTTTCCGCAATGCCCACGGCGCCGCCAGCGCCGACTTCACGGGGGTGGCGGTCACCTATGCGCAGGTCGCCGCCCATCCGGCGCTGCACATGCAGCGCACCCAAGCGCGCCGCACGCTCGTGATCTTCGATGAGATCCACCACGCCGGTGACGCGCTGTCCTGGGGGGAGGCGATCCGCCAAGCCTTCGAGTCCGCCAGGCGGCGCCTCGCGCTGACCGGGACGCCGTTCCGCTCGGACACCAACCCCATCCCCTTCGTCAGCTACGCGGAGGACGCGGACGGGATCAGGCGCAGCGCCTCGGACTACGTGTACGGCTACGGGCCGGCGCTCGCCGACGGAGTCGTCCGGCCGGTGATCTTTCTCGCCTATTCGGGACAGATGCGCTGGCGGTCCCGGGTCGGGGGCGATCTCAGCGAGTTCACCGCGACCTTGGGCGAGCCACTGACCAGGGATCATCTCGCCAGGGCCTGGCGCGCGGCGCTCGACCCGGACGGGGAGTGGGTGAGGCAGGTGCTCGCTGCCGCGGACCGCCGCCTGGCGGAGGTGCGCAGGGACATGCCCGACGCCGCCGGACTGGTGATCGCCAGCGACCACGAGGATGCACGCGGCTACGCGGCGCTGCTACGGCAGATCACCGGGCAGCGGCCGGTGGTCGTGCTCTCCGACGACAAGGGCGCGAGCCGGCGCATCGGCGCGTTCGCGAACTCGGCGGACCGGTGGATGGTGGCGGTGCGGATGGTGTCGGAGGGCGTCGACATTCCGCGCCTCGCGGTCGGCGTGTACGCCACGTCCGTCAGCACCGCCCTGTTCTTCGCACAGGCCGTCGGGCGGTTCGCCCGGGCACGCAGGCGCGGCGAGACCGCATCGGTGTTCCTGCCCTCGGTGCCTGTGCTACTCGGCCACGCCGCCGAACTTGAGGCTGAGCGCGACCACATTCTCACCAGGCGCGACGATGACAAGTCGCCTGATGACCTGCTCGCGGCGGCACTGCGGCCCGCGGACACCCCGGACCTGCCCGACGAGCCCGCGATCCAGGTCCTGCACGCCTCGGCGCAGTTCGACCGGGTGGTCTTCGACGGTGGCGAGTTCGGCACGGCCGCGGCGCCAGGTTCGCCTGAGGAGGAGGACTTTCTCGGCCTCCCCGGCCTGCTCGAGCCCGAGCAGGTGGCGCTGCTGCTTCGTAAGCGCCAGGCAGGCCAGTCGCGGGCGCGTGCCCGGGATGCGACCGGTATTAATCCTGAACGGCTGCGCGGTGGCGCGCCGCCGCCTGGTACTGCGCCGTCAGACGGCGGCCATGCCGGGCCCCCGGTGCACCGCGAGACCCTCGCGACGCTGCGCAAGGAACTGAACGGACTGGTTGCCGCCTGGCATCATCGCACCGGCCAGCCGCACGGTGCGATCCACGCGCAGTTGCGCCGCGCCTGTGGTGGCCCGCCGTTGCCCCAGGCGACGGCCGGCCAGATCAGGGAGCGGATCGTGGCGCTGCGCCGCTGGGCCGCCGCCGGCGGCTGAGGTCCGTACGGCCGCTTGCAACTGGCCGCCAACCCACGTCCCGCAGGCGCAACTCAGGGCACTCCAAGCTCACTTAGCTTCCGCGCGCCGAAGCATGATCCGTTTCCGTGTTAAGTTTCCGGCCAATAGCGCAGGCAGATTAACACGCAAACGGATCATGGCATCGCGGGCGCGGATTGGCAGGGCGCGCGGAGGCGCGGGAGGGCGCGCGGAGGCGCGGAGGGCGCGCGGAGGCGCGGAGGGCGCGCGGAGGCGCGGAGGGCGCGCGGAGGCGCGGGGTACGCGCGAGGCGCGGGAGGGCGCGCGGAGGCGCGGGAGGGCGCGCGGAGCGGACGAGCCGGGCGCGGGCGCCGGTGGCGCGGTGATCCGGGCTGTTCAGGCGTCGGCGCCGAGGTCGGCGGCCGTGCCGCCGGTGATGCGGGAAAGCTCCGCGAACGACGTTGGGAAGACCGTGTTCGGATGTCCCGCCGCCGCCCAGACGACCTCGTGCCTGCCGAGCCACACATCGACAAGCGTCCTGATCTGGCGGGGATGGCCGACCGGCGCGACGCCGCCGATCGGCTGCCCGGTGTGCGCACGGACGAAATCCGGGTCGGCGCGCTTGACGAAGCCGGCCCCAAGCAACGCCGCCACCTTGCCGGTGTCCACGCGGTGCGCTCCGCTCGTCATGATGAGCAGTGGCGCGCCGTCGGCGTTGAACACCAGGCTGTTGGCGATGGCGCCCACTTCGCAGCCGAGTTGCGCGGCGGCCGAGGCGGCGGTCGGCGCGGGCTCAGGGAGTTCTACCACCGTCCCCGTGACCTCGGCGTTGCGCAGTGCGGCATTGACGTTCTCGGCGTTCGGATGCATGCGAGTTACGGTAGCGCCGGACCCGCCCGCCGGTCGCCAGGTATGCGCTCCGCAGTCCCGCGAACCGGCTCCCGCGGCAGCCGGTACGGATCGGGTTTGTCGGTCTGAACACCAGCTAGGGCAGGTTTCGTGGATCTTTGGCGGCGCGAAGGTACCGCCCGCGACCCCAGACGGGCGGCCGGGGGCGTGGACGGTACCTTCGTCGTCGCCGGTAGCCCCACTATCGGCTCGTCGAGAACACGCAGGCCTTGCCGGTCGCCGCCTGGATCACCGCCCGCGTCCACCGAGATCTACGAGACACGCCCTAGTCCTGCCCTAGCTAGTCCTCGTCGGGCCGGAAGACAGTGGGAACCGCCGGGTCGCCGCGGGACAGTTGCAGCGCCTGCGGCGGCAGTTCGGCGAGGGAGCGCGTGTGCCGCTTACGCGCATCCTCGAGCGGCTCGCGGCCGACGATCTCGCCGTGGCGGACCAGTGGGCGGAGCAGCGCGCGATCATGCGGCGCGGGCTCTGGCGGCGCCAGGGTGATCACTTCGGCCAGGGCCGTGCCGCGGTCGTCGCGGTGGCGCACCGCCCACTTGCGCCCGCCGCGCCCCGGCTTCCCCACCGAACGCTTCGCCATCGGCCTTAGCGGCGCGGCTTCGCGTTCGTTGTCCGCGCGGGCCACGAGCTTGTACACGAGCGCGGCGGTGGGCGCGCCCGAACCGGTAACCAGCGCCGTTCCGACGCCGTAACCATCCACGGGTGCCGCCGCGAGCGCAGCGATCCCGTGTTCGTCCAGATCACCGGTGACCACGATCCTGGTGGCCGTCGCGCCGAGCGAATCGAGCAGCGCGCGCACCTCGCGCGCCAGCACGGCCAGGTCGCCACTGTCGATGCGGACGGCGCCGAGCCCGGGCCCGGCAAGCTCAACGGCGGTACGGACCGCTCTGGCCACGTCGAAGGTGTCCACCAGCAGGGTCGTGCCGGTGCCGAGCGCTTCGAGTTGGGTGGCGAAGGCTTGCCGCTCGCTGTCGTGCACGAGAGTGAACGCGTGCGCGCTCGTGCCGGTGGTCGGCACCCCGAAGGACTTGCGTGCCTGCAGATTCGAGGTGGAGGCGCATCCGGCGACGTAGGCGGCCCTGGCGCTGGCCACCGCAGCCATTTCGTGTGTCCGCCGCGCGCCCATCTCGATGATGGGCCGGCCGCCGGCGGCCGTCACCATGCGGGAGGCGGCCGACGCGATGGCGGTGTCGTGGTTGAGCACCGACAGTGCGATCGTCTCTAGCACCACGGCCTCCGCGAACGGGGCGTCGACCACCAGGATCGGTGAGCCTGGGAAGTAGCAGTCGCCTTCGCCGTAGCCCCAGATGCTCCCTGTGAACCGGTAGGACTCCAGGTAGCTGACCGTCGCGTCGTCCACGATCCGCTCGCTGCGCAGGAACTCCAGGGTCGCTGAGTCGAAGCGGAAGTTGCCCAGCGCGTCGAGCAGCCTGCCGGTGCCGCCGACCACCCCATATCGTCTGCCGTGCGGCAGATGCCTGGCGAAGACCTCGAAGACGGCGCGGCGTTTCGCGGCCCCGCTGCGCAGCGCGGCCTGCACCATCGTGAGCTCATAGTGGTCGGTGAGCAGTGCGGTGGTCATAGCTGGTGCCACGGGTGGAAGACTAGACGCATCACCGTCACCGGGAGGTGATCAGCCGTGAGCGTAGCTCCCGTCGAGGTCGAACGGCCGCGCACGGGTGAGGACAGGTCGGTCGACCGACCGTGGGTCACGATCGTGTGGAACGACCCTGTCAACCTGATGTCCTACGTAAGGTACGTGTTCCAGCAGGTGTTCGGCTATCCAAGGGCGAAGGCCGAGAAGCTCATGCTCGACGTGCATCACAAGGGCAAGGCCGTGGTCGCCGTGGGCGCCCGTGAGGAGATGGAAAGGGACGTGGAGGTGCTGCACGGGTACGGCCTCTGGGCGACGCTGCGCCACGACACGTGACCTACTTCAGGCGCGTTGCGGACCGTGCGCGAGATCGTGGCGACCGGGCGCGCGAACGGCCTGGCGGGCGCCGTTACCGGTATATGGCACGTTTCAGTGCGACGGACGCGATGCTGCTGCGTGAACTGGTCAGCCAGATCGCCGAACTCGTCGGCGGGCCTGCCGGGGGCGGCCAAGGGGACGACCCGCCCGGAGCGGGCGAGGCTGGTATGGGTGGTGAGCCGGGTGATCTCACCGACGCGATGGGCCTGGATGCCCTGGGCCTGACCGAGGATGCTGGCCTGCCCGATGACCCGGCGCTTGCCCGCCTGCTCCCCGACGCCTACCGTGACGACGCTGACGCGGCGAGTGAGTTCCGCCGCTATACGGAGAAAGACCTGCGGGCGGGCAAGGTGGCCGCCGCCAAGACGGTGCTTGACACGCTGCCCGAGGGCGGCGGGCGGATCAGCCTGTCGGAGCCGGAGGCGCAGGCCTGGCTGCGGGCGCTCAACGACATACGGCTCGCCCTCGGAGTCCGTCTCCACGTCACGGAGGACGTGGAGACGGAAATGGCCCGGATGAGCCACGATGATCCTCGTTTCGGTGTGCTCGCGGTGTACGACTGGCTGTCCGGCACGCAGGAGAGCTTGGTACACGCCCTGTCATGACGCGCCGGGTAACCTGGCGCGCATGCTGACGATCGGCTGCGCGCTGCACGACAAGATTGTGGCGCATGCCCGCGCCGACCACCCCGACGAGGCGTGCGGGGTCATCGCCGGCCCGGCGGCCACAGGGCGGCCCGAGCGGTTCATCCCGATGACGAACGCGGAGCGCTCGCCGACGTTCTACCGGTTCGATTCCACCGAGCAGTTCCAGGTGTGGAAGGAGATGGCGGATCGGGACGAAGAGCCCGTCGTCATTTACCACTCGCACACCGCTACGGAGCCATACCCGTCCCGCACCGACATCACGTACGCGAGCGAGCCTGGCGCGCACTATGTCCTGGTCTCCACGAGGGATCCAGAGCGAACCGAGTTCCGCTCGTTCCTGATCGTGGACGGTGAAGTGACCGAGGAGGAAGTGCGTATCATCGCTGACGTCGCCGGCCCGGCGGACATTCGCGGGCCGGGGTGATCCGCGCTGCGGGCCGGAACGAATGCTCCGCGCCGCGGGCCGGAACGAATGCTCTTGCGCCGCGGGCCGGAACGAATGCTCTTTCGCCGCGGGCCGGAACGAATGCTCTTCGCCGCGGGCCGGAACGAATGCTCCGCGCCGCGGGCCGGAATGATCCGCGCCCACGGCCGGTTGGCAACGCAGGAGGCAAAGCTTTCACCCATGCTTACCCGGGCGGATGCACCGGGCGGTTGATTCCTGGAGTGTCTTTCATGGCCATCGAGGTCCGCATCCCGACGATCCTGCGCAATTACACGGGCGGCGCGAAATCGGTTGAGGGCGCCGGTGCGACGCTCGGCGAGTTGCTCGCTGACATCGACGGGCGTCACCCCGGCCTGAGTGCGCGCATCGCAGACGGCTCCGGCCTGCGGAGGTTCGTGAACGTCTATCTGAACGACGAGGATGTTCGCTTCCTCGGCGGCCTGGAGACATCGGTAAGCGACGGCGACACCGTGACCGTGCTCCCTGCCGTTGCGGGCGGTGCCGTCGCGTGCGGGGCCACGGCGGGCGGCTGAGCTGGGAGGCGGTGCATGCGCTACGACTCGCTGCTTGATTCGCTCGGCAACACCCCGCTTGTCGGGTTGCCGCGGATGTCGCCGCGGCCCGATGTGCGGCTGTGGGCCAAGCTTGAGGATAGGAACCCGACCGGTTCTGTGAAGGATCGCCCGGCCGTGTTCATGATCGAGCAGGCCGAGAAAGAGGGGCTGCTGACGCCGGGCGCGACGATCCTCGAGCCCACCTCGGGAAACACCGGCATCTCCCTGGCCATGGCGGCCAAGCTGCGCGGCTACCGGCTGGTATGCGTTATGCCGGAGAACACGTCGGAAGAGCGCCGGCAGATCCTGCGGATGTGGGGCGCGGAGATCATCTCGTCGCCCGCGGCAGGCGGATCGAACGAGGCCGTGCGGAAGGCGAAGGAGATCGCCGCCGCAAATCCGGCCTGGGTGATGCTCTACCAGTACGGCAACGAGGCCAACGCCCGCGCGCACTACGAGACCACAGGTCCTGAGTTGCTCGCCGACCTGCCGGGGATCACGCACTTCGTCGCCGGGCTCGGTACCACCGGAACCCTGATGGGGGTGGGCAGGTACCTGCGCGAGCGGGTGCCCGGCGTGGCGGTCGTGGCAGCCGAGCCGCGGTATGGCGAGCTTGTCTACGGGCTGCGCAACGTGGACGAGGGTTTCGTGCCCGAGCTTTACGACGAGTCCGTGCTCACCACACGGTTCTCCGTAAGTTCAGCGGACGCGCTGCGCCGAACCCGCGAGTTGCTCGGGGCCGAGGGCATCTTCGCCGGCATCTCAACCGGGTGCGCGCTGCACGCCGCACTGGCGATGGCGGCCAAGGCGGCAGCGGCCGGTCAGCGGGCCGATATCGCGTTCATCGTGGCGGACGGCGGTTGGAAGTATCTTTCCACCGGCGCCTACAGCGGCACGCTCGAAGAGGCAGAGGGCCGGCTGGAAGGCCAGTTGTGGGCATGAGCGAGGTCCCTGAGGCTACCTTTCGCTCCAGCATCTTCGACCAGGCGACGGCGGCGCGGCCGCTCGGCGACGGGCGGTTCGCGGTCCTGCCAGACAAGCGGTTCGCCATCGGTGAGGTGGTGAACGGTGGCGTGCTCGTCGCGTCGGTGCTGCGTGCCGTGCTGTACGGCTCGCCGCACCCGTATCCGGTCGCAACAAGCTCGCACTTCCTGCGTGTCGCCCGTCCCGAGCCCGCTGAGGTGCACGTGACATGGCTGAAGCAGGGCCGGACGGCCGCGACCGCGCGCGCCACGCTCGTCCAGCTTGGCGTGCCCATCATCGAGTCCGTCGTCACTACTGGCATGCTCGGTGCCGGTCAAGCGGCACGCCCAGCCGGCGGCGGAGCGAGTGGCGCGGCGGCAGGCGGAGCGAGTGGCGCGGCGGCAGGCGGAGCGAGTGGCGCAGTGGGCGGGGCCGGCGCGGCAGACGTGCTGTCATGGACCGGCGAGCCGCCGCAGCTGCCTCCGGTCGGACAGTGCCGCACGTTCCCAGTGGCGGACGGCTTCACTGGCCAGGTCGATATCCGCTTTGACCCTGCAACCATGGGATGGCTCGACGGCCGTCCTGATGGCACGCCGGAGATGCGCGGCTATCTGAGCCTGCGCGAGCAGCGTGAGCCCGACGCCTACCTGCTGGCCGTGGCAGTCGACGCGCTGCCGCCAGTGGTTTTCGGGCTCGGCGCGGTCAGCTGGGCCCCGACCGTCGAACTCACCTGGCATATGCGGGGCATCCCCGCGCCCGGCCTGCTGCGTATCGCGGCGCGCTGCAGACGCGTCAGCGCCGGGTGGTTCGACGAGGAGGCCGAGGTGTGGGATGCCGCAGGTCACCTCGTCGCGCAGAGCCGTCAGCTTGCCCGGGTGGGCCGGATCGCCACGGCGGCTGACGCCTGACCGCCAGCCACCGGCCTCGCGGTGCCACCGGCCTCGCGGCGGTACCGGCGGCGCGGCGGTCACCGGCGGCGCGGCGGTCACCGGCGGCGGGGCGGTCACCGGCGGCGGGGCAGCCGCAGGGCCGTGGCAGCCACAGGACCGCGGCAGCCACCGGCGGCGCGGCAGCCACACGGGCTCGGCAGCCGGAGGGCGCGAAACAACAAGCGGCTGCGCGCCTGCGTGCCTGCCATGGCTGGTGTCGGTCGCACCTAGCGTGCGATAGGCCGCGTGTAGCCTTGGACCTTATGCATGTGACGGTCGTCGGATGTGCGGGCAGCTTTCCTGGGCCCGACAGTGCGGCATCGTGTTATCTGGTCGAGGCAGACGGGTTCCGGTTGGTGGTGGACCTCGGCAACGGTGCGCTTGGCGCACTGCAGCGGCACATCGGCCTTTACGACGTGGACGCGATCTGCCTGAGCCACTTGCACTCCGACCACTGTCTGGACATGTGTCCCTACTGGGTAGCCCGCAACTACGCCCCGGACGGGCCGAGGCCGCCGATACCCGTATACGGCCCTGACGGCACCGCGGACAGGCTCGCGCAGGCGTCGGGACTCGATCCAGAGCCTGGCATGACGGCCGTATTCGATTTCGTGCCGATGCGCACGGGACGCCGCCAGATCGGCCCGTTCGCGGTGACGGTCGATCATGTGGAGCACCCGGTGGAAACGTTCGGCTTCCGTATCGAGCACGCGGGCAGGGTCCTCGCCTACTCGGGGGACACGGGCGAGTCCGCGGCCCTCGTGATGCTGGCCAAGTCCGCCGATGTGCTGCTCTGCGAGGCCTCTTTTCTCGATGGCCCCGGCCTGCCCGCGGGCCTGCATCTCACCGGTCGCGAGGCTGGCGAGCACGCCACCCGGGCCGGGGTCGGCCACCTGGTGCTCACGCACCTGGTGCCTGGAAACGACAAGGACCGCACGCTCGCCGAGGCGGCGGGTGCGTTCGGCGGCACCGTGTCGCTCGCGTCGGCCGGCCGGGTCCTCGACCTGAGCTAGCGGGCCGGGTCCTCGACCTGAGTTAACCGCCGGGTCCGCGACCTGAGCTAGCCGGCCTGGTGCTCGGCCTGAGGTAGCCGGCCGGGGCCGGACGTGCGGCTGCCCGCCAGGCCGGGGCCAGATCGCCAGCCCATGTCGCGGCCCGATAATGTGACCCGCATGGCTCGCCCCGATGGACGCACCGTAGACCAGCTACGACCGGTGAGGTTCAGCCGTGGCTGGCTCGATCACGCCGAAGGGTCGGTGCTCGTCGAGTTCGGCCGGACCCGGGTCCTTTGCGCCGCGAGCGTGCAGGAGGACGTACCGCGGTGGCGCCGCGGCAGCGGCACCGGCTGGGTGACCGCCGAGTACGCGATGCTGCCTCGGGCGACGAACTCGCGTACCGACCGCGAGTCGGTCAAGGGCAGGCTGGGCGGGCGGACACAGGAGATCTCGCGCCTGGTGGGCCGTGCGCTGCGCGCTTGCGTGGACGCCAAAGCGCTCGGCGAGAACACGATCGTGCTCGACTGCGACGTGCTGCAGGCCGACGGCGGCACCAGGACAGCAGCGATCACCGGTGGCTACCTCGCGCTGGCTGACGCGGTCGCGTGGTTGCGGCGGCGGGGCAGATGCCCGGGTGAGCCGCTGGTGGCATCGGTATCGGCGGTCAGCGTCGGGATCGTCGGCGGCGAGCCGCGGCTTGACCTCTGCTACGAGGAAGACGCCGCCGCGGAGACCGACATGAACGTGGTCTGCACAGGCGACAGCCGTTTTGTGGAGATCCAGGGCACCGCGGAACGCGATGCGTTCGGCAGGCAATTGCTTGACCGGTTGCTCGACCTGGCCGTGGCCGGTTGCGGCGAGCTGACCAAGCTGCAGCACGCTTCGCTCGAAGATCAGCCTTAGGGCATGTCTCGCAGCTCTCTGGCGGCGCGGATCGGCGCCCAGACGGCGACCTGGGTCGTGGACAGGGCTGTCGTCGTCGCCGATAGCGCCATTGTCGTCCCCCCGAGAACAAGCAGGGCCTTGCCGGTCACCGCCTGGATCGCCGCCCGCGTCCGCCGAGATCTACCAGACACGCCCTGAACGGCTGGGCATGGTTCTGTCGCCTCAGCGCATGGTGCTCGCCACCAGGAATGCGCACAAGGTCGCCGAGCTGACCAGGATTCTCGCCGCCACCGCGGCCGGGCCGGCCGTCGATCTGGTGAGCCTCGTGGCCTACCCTGCCGCGCCCGAAGTCGCGGAGACGGGCTGCACGTTCGAGGAGAACGCGTTGCTCAAGGCCCGTGCCATAGCGGCTTTCACCGGCCTGGCCGCGATCGCGGACGATTCCGGGCTCTGCGTCGACGCGCTGAACGGGATGCCCGGGGTTCTGTCGGCCCGCTGGGCCGGCGGCCACGGGGACGATGCGGCTAACCTGGCGCTTGTCCTGTCCCAGCTCGAGGACGTACCGGCCAGCCGCCGCGGTGCCAGGTTCGCCTGCGCTGCCGCGCTGGTGACGCCGGCCGCGGGATCGCTCGCCGCTGGCCAGCCTCCGATCGAGCGTGTCGTCACGGGCGAGCTTGCGGGCCGGCTCGCCACATCACCGCGCGGTTCGCACGGCTTCGGCTATGACCCGATCTTCTTGCCGGACGGGGACACGCGGACCACGGCGGAGATGGACCCTGCGGAGAAGGACGCGATCAGTCATCGCGGGCGCGCGTTCCGCGCGCTCGCGGCGGTGATCTCCGAACTCCTCGGGCCGGGGGGCGCCGATTCCTCGAATCGGCCGTGACCCGCCCGTCGTGCATACGCTGCGCCCGGCCCACGGTTCGACGTGTTCGTCCCGCACCGGCTCGCCGCCTTGAACTACATGGTCAAACGCCTGCTCCCGCGAACTGCGGGCGAGCCCGCGCTGCGCCTGCTACCCGCCGACCGGGTCGCCGCGCTCGCGCCCCCGAGCGCGCCACCTGCGAACAGCGGATCTGCTCGCCATACTGGCCCTCCGCAACGCCGGCCATGCCGCGGGCCCGCTGCGTCACTGGGTGGCGCGGGCCATGGTCTCGCGCAAGGCTGTCACCGCGGCCAGATCCCCGGTGACCCGGAGCGCCTCAAGCGGGCCGCGGCCCCACAGCCACCGGTACACGTCCTCGGGCGGTGCCGACATGGCGGCGTCGCACTCCCAGGGGATTTCCGCGGCGACGTCGACCGCGTTCTGCTGCAGGGTGACGCGCCACACATGGGTGCCGGCCTCGATCGCGACGACCTGGTCGCTGCCACGGACATCGGTACCAAGCCTGGTGCCGAGCCAGAGCGTGAGGACCTCGTCGATCCCGTCCACGGCTACGCCGTCGGCGACGGGGTAGCGCAGCCCGTACGCCTCGGTCACGTCCATCCGGTGGATTGTGGTCTCGTGTGCCATCCGCCGCCACCAGAACAGGTAGGTGCGGTCGCCAGCGAACCAGGTGTCGCACGGCTCGTCCGGCTGGTGCGTGGCAAGGTTGTCGTACAGGGTGCGCATCCCGCTCGCGTACCAGCTGCGCACGTCGGTACCGTCCGGCGGCGTGCGCCGCCATTCGCCGGGGGGGTGCTGCAGCTCGATCCAGCCAGTGATCCGCTGGTAGATGCCGCCAAGGTGCTGGATCACCGCGCCGGTGTCCAGGCTATCGCAGTACGGCACAGGCACGTCGAGGTCGCGCCCGGCGGCCGTCCAGGCGATCCGCTCACCCTCCGAGCGGAACGTGGTGAGAAGGTCAGCCGGTTCCACACCGGACAGCATGCCCCATCCTTGGCCGGGCGCGCGATTTCATCGCGGCTGGGCACCGGTCAGTCAAGCGCCCTGCGCGGCCGGCCCAGCGGACCGCCGCACCTGACCGCGGCGCGGGGTGACCGCGGCGCGGGGTGACCGCGGCGCGAGTGCGGCGGCTGGCGTCCGTGCGGGCAGAATGACGGGTGGATCCGCACCGCGGGGGGAAGGAGTGGTCATGGACGTCGCCGCGTACATCGGCGAGTTGCGCACGAACGGCGAATTGCCTGCCGCCGCGGCTGGCCGCGATGGCCTGGACCGGCCGATTCCCTGCTGCCCGAAGGCGCCGAGACGGCCAGGCGAACCAGCCGGCCGCCAGCCGGGCTGGGCAAGAGCACGAGCAGGCTGGGCGGGACCCACAGGGCGTGCAGGGCGGGAACGACAGTGCCGCCGACTGCATGATCACGGGCGGCGCGGCCGATGTGTACTTGATGCTATGGAACCGGCGCGCGGGGCATGCCGGTAAGGATGTGGCAGGCGATCCTGCCGCACTCGCCATGCTGCCGGAGAAGCTCCAGGTCAGGTGGAGCTGATTCGAACCCAGGTCCCGGTCAGGGGCACGGCGGCCGGTACGGTTGGAGCCGCAGCAGGCATGTGGCATGTGAGGGAGCGGAAGTGACGCAGCAGCGGCTGGCGCCCGGCGATCCGGCGCCCGACTTCACTCTGCCCGACGCGGACGGCACACCGGTGAGCCTGTCGTCCTATCGCGGGCGGCGCGTGATCGTGTACTTCTACCCCGCGGCGATGACGCCCGGCTGCACCAAGGAGGCGTGCGACTTCCGTGACTACCGCAGCGGCGCCGGGGATGCCGGGCCTGCGGTGATCGGGATCTCGCCCGACCAGCCGGTCAAGCTGGCCAAATTCCGCAAGAAGGAAGGACTCAACTTCCCGCTGCTTTCCGATCCAGGGCGCGAGGTCCTCAAGGCCTACGGCGCCTTCGGCGAGAAGACGATGTATGGCAAGAAGACCACCGGCGTCATCCGCTCGACCTTTGTGATCGACGCTGCCGGGAATGTGGAGCAGGCACAGTACAACGTCAGGGCGACCGGCCACGTCGACCGCCTGCGCAAAGACCTGGACAGCTGAGCACAACCATTGCGGGGCCGTAGCCCAACGGCAGGAGGCGAACGATTTAGGGTCGTTACAGTGTGGGTTCGAATCCCACCGGCCCCACCAATTTAATCGAGACTCATCGAAGGTGGTCTTCGGCAGCGAGTTCGCGCGCTTGGCGGGCCGGCAATGCCGTGCTTTCCGTGATCGTGGTACCTCACCCGTCATATGCGCGGGTAAGGTACCACGATCATGGAACCTGCGTCCGATTTGGGAGTGATGTCTCAGCGGCCGGCTGCACGCCTTGGCTTATCGCGGTTTCAGCGGCTGGTTCCCGTTCTCCCTTGTCCACCTGTTGCCCCACGGCAGGAGGTCATTGATGTGCGTGACGAGCGCTGAGCCGCCGGCCGGCACAATGACTTCGATATCAGGGAAATAGTCCACGAGCACCTGCCTGCAGCGGCCACAGGGGGCGATAATCCCGCGGCCTTGATCATTCGCGGCGACGATCGTGGTCAGGTCGCGGATGCCCATGGCTGCGGCGGTGCCGATAACCACTTGCTCCGCGCACGGCCCGCCGGTGAAGTGGGCGACGTTCAGCCCGGTGACGATCCGTCCGTCCGCGGCGCGCGCGGCGGCCGCGACCGTGTGGCTGGCGCCGTCGCCTCGGACGTGGACAAGTTCCTCGGCCCGCCGGATGAGTTCGGCGTCCGCGTCCGTGAGCTGCCGGTCCATGCGATCCTTCCCGTTCGAGCCTGCGTCAGCGACCGCGCTGCTGCTGAAACATAGAAGGCAGCACGGCCTCGATCAGGTGTGGTCCGGGCTCGGCGATCGCCTGCCCGAGTTGCTTGGCGAACTCCTCGGCGGTCGTGGCACGGCTGGCCGGCAGGCCCATGCCGGTCGCCAGCGCCACGAAGTCGAGGTCCGGCCTGGACAGGTCGAGCAGTTCCCCGGCCTTCGGCCCTGCGGCATCCGCCCCGACCCGCTGCAGTTCCATGTTGAGGATGTCGTAGGACCTGTTGCTGAAGATCACCGTCGTCACATCGAGTCCTTCGCGGACATGCGTCCACAGCGCGGAGATCGTATACATCGCGCTGCCATCCGCCTCGAGGCAGAGCACCGGCCGCTGCGGGCAGGCCACCGCCGCGCCGGTGGCGAGCGGCAGCCCCTGGCCTATCGCGCCGCCGGTGAGAGTCAGCCAGTCGTGCGGCGGCGCACCCGCCGTGGCCGCGGGCAGCCACAGGCCGGCCGTGTTGGCCTCGTCGGTCACGATCGCGCCTGCCGGCAGCAGGGCGCCGACCACCTGCGCGAGCGACTCGCCGGTCAGCTCACCGGCCGGAAGGCCGGGCCGCTCGGCCGGCTGTCGCGCAGGCTCGGCCCCGGCGGCGACCAGGCCGGCCAGGCCCGCCAGCGCACCGGCCACGTCATCCCCGGCTGAGCCAAGCTGATGTACCTGGCAACCTTCGGGTACCAGGTCGCTCGGCCTGCCAGGGTAAGCGAAGAACGACATGGGCCAGCGCGCGCCCGCCAGGATCAGGTGCCTGGCACCGTCGAGCTGCGCGGTGGCCGCCTCGGCCAGATAGGCGAGGCGGTCGACCGAGGGCAGCCCGGCTCCGCGCTCGAGCCGTGCCGGGAACGTTTCGCAGCGCAGCCTGGCCCCTGTCGCTGCCGCGATCCTGCTGGCCGCGACGAGACCGGCTTGCCTGGTAGCCGTCCCGCCGATCAGCAGCACGCTCGGCTCTCCCGAGCGCAACGCCGCGGCCGCGGTTTGGATCAGGTCGCCGGGCACCTCGGCAGGTGCGGAGGGGGTGACAGGCGGGGCCGGCTGCCCGCCGTCCGACCACGAAGTGTCGGCGGGCAGGATGAGAGTGGCGACTTGCCCGGGCGGGCCTGCGGCTGCGGCAACCGCGGCCGCCCCGTCGCGTCCTGCGTCTGCGGCCCGCTCGCTCCGGCGGACCCAGCCGGAAACGGTGCCGGCCACCGAGTCGATGTCCGACTCGAGCGGCGCGTCGTACCGCTTGTGGTAGGTGGCGTGGTCACCGACGATGGCCACGAGCGGTGTGCGGGCGCGGCGCGCGTTGTGCAGGTTGGCCAGGCCGTTGCCGAGACCCGGCCCGAGGTGCAGCAGCGCGGCGGCAGGCCGCGCGGCCATCCGGCCGTAGCCGTCCGCGGCGCCTGTCGCAGTGCCCTCGAAAAGCGCCAGCACCCCGCGCATCTCGGGGACCGCGTCGAGCGCCGCCACGAAGTGCATCTCAGAGGTGCCAGGGTTGGCGAAGCACACGTCTACGCGGGCACCCACAAGCGTCCTGATGAGGGCTTGCGCTCCATTCATGCCGTTCTCCGCGTCACTGGATTCCCGGGTTGGGGTATACATCGCCAGCAGCGACGCTACCCCGGCCGCCGGGCTCTCCTTCCATACCGCCGCACACAACGATGATTCTTAACGGCTACCGCGGGATGCGGCACCACTAGTGCGGGGGGATCCGGGGGGCCGCCCCCGGGGCTAGCGCAGGTTCTTAACGGCTGCCGCGGGTGTGTCACGGGCAGATGTTGCGTCTGGCCGCGGCAGCCGTTAAGGATCAATCTCGTCGCATGTCACCACGTATGACGTCGCAGGAGGCAGACGAGGGTGGGACCCGGCTAACTTAGGCCTGGTACGTGCTAGTCCCATGAACAGCCACGATGAACAGCCATCAGGAACAGCCGCCAGGAATCCACCAGGAACGAGGAGCGCGCCATGCCGCAGGAAGTCCGCGGAGTGATCTCCACCGCCAAGGGCTCGCCGGTCGAGGTCACCACGATCGTGGTTCCCGACCCCGATCCCGGCGAGGCGGTGGTACGAGTGCAGGCCTGCGGCGTGTGCCACACCGACCTGCACTATCGCGAGGGTGGTATCAGCGATGACTTCCCCTTCCTGCTCGGCCACGAGGCCGCGGGCGTTGTGGAGGAGGTGGGGGACGGCGTCACGGACGTCGCGCCCGGTGACTTCGTGGTCCTGAACTGGCGGGCCGTCTGCGGCGACTGCCGCGCCTGCCGCCGGGGCAGGCCCTGGTACTGCTTCAACACCCACAACGCCACCCAGCCGATGACCCGCACCGATGGGACCCGGCTGTCTCCCGCGCTCGGCATCGGCGCCTTCGCAAGCAAAACCCTTGTGCACGCCGGCCAGTGCACCAAAGTCGACCCGGGCGCGAACCCGGCCGCGGCTGGCCTGCTCGGCTGCGGCGTCATGGCCGGCCTGGGCGCCGCGATCAATACCGGCGGTGTGAGCAGGGGCGACTCGGTGGCGGTGATCGGCTGCGGTGGGGTCGGTGACGGCGCGGTGGCCGGTTCCAGGCTGGCGGGTGCGGCGAAGATCATTGCTGTGGATACCGATCCACGCAAGCTTGAGCAGGCACGCGGGTTCGGCGCAACGCATGTGGTGAACGCGCGCGAAGCGGATGTCGTCGAGGCGATCACGGAGCTTACCGGCGGGTTCGGCGCGGACGTCGTGATCGACGCCGTGGGCAGGCCGGAAACCTGGAAGCAGGCGTTCTACGCGCGTGACCTCGCAGGCACCGTGGTGCTCGTCGGGGTGCCGACGCCTGACATGCGCATCGAGATGCCGTTGCTCGACTTCTTCGGCCGCGGCGGTGCGCTCAGGTCAAGCTGGTATGGCGACTGCCTGCCAAGCCGTGACTTCCCCATGCTCGTCGACCTGTACCTGCAGGGGCGGCTCGACCTCGACAGTTTCGTGTCCGAGGAGATCGGGCTGGACCAGGTCGAGGAGGCCTTCGCGCGGATGCATGCGGGTGACGTGCTGCGCTCCGTGGTGACCTTCTGATGCCCGTGCAGGTCGGTCACGCGGTCACCTCGGGGACATTCTCCCTTGACGGTCAGACCTTCGAGGTCGACAACAACGTCTGGGTGGCGGGTGACGAGGACGAATGCGTGGTAATCGATGCCCCGCACGACGTCGAGGCCATCCTCCGCGTGATCGCCGGACGGCGGGTGGTGGCGCTGCTGCTCACTCACGCGCACGACGACCACGTGCGGGTCGCGCCCGAGCTTGCCGATGCCACCGGCGCGCCGGTTCTGCTGCACCCCGCCGACCTCGTGCTCTGGCGGCTGGTGCACCGGGGCATGCGGCCGGATGGTGACCTGCGTGATGGGCAGGTGATCGAGGTCGCGGGCATCGGGGTCCAGGTGATCCACACTCCCGGCCACGCGCCCGGCGCGTGCTGTTTCTACCTGCCGGACCTGGGCGTGGTGTTTACCGGTGACACGCTGTTCGCCGGCGGACCGGGTGCGACCGGCCGGTCGTACTCCGACTTCGGCCAGATCGTCGCTTCGATCCGCGACCGGCTGCTCACCCTGCCTCCCGCCACGGTGGTCCATACCGGGCACGGCCCAAGCACGACCATCGCGGCGGAGGCGCCGCATCTGCAGGAGTGGATCAATCGCGGTAAGTGACCGTCCACGGGCGGCGGGCGCGCATCGTGGTTGGCCCGTTGGGTGTCACATAGCACCACCAGCGGGCCATCCACGGTGGCCCAGAACAATCCCATCGTCAGGATTCACCGAGCAGGCTGAGCTGCTCGGTCAGCGCGCCCTCCAGCCGCAGCAACAGCCGTTTCAGCGCGAGCCCGCCGCCATATCCACCCAGATGCCCCGCGGCGACAACCCGATGGCAGGGGATGACCAGCGGAAGCGGGTTCCTCGCCATGACCTGGCCGACGCCGCGTGCGCCACCCGGATAGCCGCTTCGCCTCGCGAGCTCCCCATAGGTGATCACCTCGCCGTACGGTGCGCTGGCGCACAGCTCGTCCAGCACCGTCCTTGTCTGCGGGCCGATGCCGGTGAGATCGAGCGCCAGGTCGAACTCGCGTCGCTCGCCGCGCAGATACTGCATGATCTGTTCGATCGCGCGGCCCGCGTGGCCGTCTGCCGCAACTGGGTTGCCGAAGCGGCGTTCGGCCTCGCGGGCGTTGCGGCCGGCTGACGGCGGCAGCAGCACCCGGCGGAGCCCGGCGGACGTTGCGGATACGCCCAGACTGCCGATCGTGCTGTTGAACATGACACGCCCCGCTAGGGCGGCACCATCCATTTGGGAGCATTCCTTCGCGAATCGAGTTACGTACCACAAGGTAGCGCCCGCCCGGGACAAGTCGGGGCCTGCTGGCACCTTGAAGTCGCAAGGTGTGCACGGAAAGTAGCCATATATTGATGCGTTGCTGTTACCGCTCACAACGCCAATAAGCGGCAGCTTCTATCGATCAGCCAGCGAGAATGACCTTTTGGGACCTTCGACCCTGTGCGCGCCGCCGGTCCGGTCACATTCTTGACAATCAAGTGCCACAGGTGCCGTCGGTCACATCCCGCCGGCCAGTTCAAGGGGGTGAGCCGTGACCGTCAGGGCGCCTGCGAGGTGCTGCTTCGCCCCGGCGCCGTGCCAGCCGCTAAGTTCGTTGCGGTTTCCGGCAGGCAAGGGGCTTCCCAAGGCTTCGGTGTGGTTTCGGTGCGGTTTCAGTGTGGTTTCAGTGCGGTCTCAGTGTGCCTGGGGACCGTTGCGGACAGAGGCTTTGTTAGCGCTAACATGTTGACCTGTTGACAGCAGGAGCCTGGTGATTCGATGATCAACTGGCGGCACGCGATGTGTGACGCTGTGCTGCTCAACGACGCGGCACCCCGCTCGCCGCGATTGCCGGGGACGGCCAGCCCGCGCCGGCTGGCCCGCGCACGTCGTTGCCTTGACATCCGATCATCTTCAGACTTAACGTCGGGCGGCGATCTCTCAAAAGCCCACCCAAACTACCAAACCTCAACACGAGGGCAGGCGATGCAGCGAGTCGTGACCAGGGGGCCGCGCAGCGAGGGCGGGGCCCGGTGCTGCCCGCGGTTTGCCGGGGCCAAGCGCCGACGCGGCTGGCCAGGACCCCGGGGCACGCGAGCCGGACAGCGGTATCCCTGCCCCCCGCGAGCCCTGTCAAGGAGATCGGCAATACCGATTCCGGCAAGATCTCCAAATCCCGGGCGCCGGCGGAGCTCGCGCGCTACCCGAAATCGCATGGGCACGTCCGTCCTTCCCGTAGCCGTGCCGAACGCGCGTCGTCAGCAGTACGCGCAGCAGGGGCGACGTATCCACTCGGCGGCGCCGGCCAGAAGATGCCGGCACCGCCCCGCCGTTTCCGCTGGCAAACCGGTCCGTCGTGGATCAGGGTCCGGCCCTGATCCACGGAGTTATCCTGGAGGTCCGTGATGAAGAAGATCGACCCTAAGGTCGACGAGGCAATCCAAACCCTCAGCATGAAGGACGGGCCATCGCGCCGGCGGCTGCTGTCCGGTGCGGGGCTCGTCAGCGCGACGGCCGCGGCATCCGCGCTGCTGACGGCCTGCTCCTCCTCATCGAGCGGCAGTACCGCGAGTTCGACAGCGGGGAACTTCCCGTCCACCCCCAAGTGGCAGTTCACCTTCGTGAACCACGTCACCACCAACCCGTTCTTCGTGCCGACCCAGTACGGTGCGGCCGACGCCTGCGCATTGCTCGACATCCCCAACATTCACTGGACCGGCTCGCAGACCTCCAACGTCCCTGAGATGGTCAATGCGATGAACGCGGCCATCTCGGCGAAGGCCAACGGGATCGCGGTCGCGGTCATCGACACACACGCGTTCACCACGCCGACGGCAAACGCGCTTGCGGCCGGCATCCCCGTCGTGTCCTACAACGCGGATGGCGCGGTCAACAACCCGGGCACCGCGCGGCTCGGCTACTACGGCCAGGACCTGTTCGTCTCCGGGCAGGCGCTCGGCACGAAGATCGTCGCGGGCATGCCCAACGGCGGGAACGCGGTGGGCTTCATCGCAACCCCGGGTTCGCTGAACATCCAGCCGCGGATCGACGGGGCCAAGGCCGCGATCCAGGCATCGGGCAAGCACATCACGCTCGCGGAGATCGCGACAGGGGCGGCGCTGTCGCAGGAGAACACCACCATCAACTCCTACGTGCTCGCGCACAAGTCCAGCCTCAAGGGCATTTTCGCGGTCGACGCGGGCTCCACCCAGACGGTGGGCGCGATCATCCAGAAGTACGGCCTGCAGAGCCAGGTCGCCTCTGGCGGCTTCGACCTCGTGCCGCAGACCCTGACCGCGATCAAGAACGGCAACCTGGGCTTCACCATTGACCAGCAGCCCTATCTCCAGGGCTTCCTGCCGGTTCTCGGCCTGTACCTGTTCAACCTCTCGGGTGGCCTCACCACGCCGGTGAACACCAACACCGGCCTGAGCTTCGTGACCAAGTCGAACGTCCAGCCGTACCTGAGCACAAGCACGAGGTTTGAGGGCTCGAGCACGAAGGAGCAACTCGTGCCGAGGTCCGGCCCGATCGTTCCGGCCTGACCCGCCTGGCTTGGCGCACCGGCGGCAGAAGGCCTGTCGCCGCAGGCATGGGCCCCTCCCGCCGGTGCGCACCCGGTCGTAGCATGCTGGCAGGTGCACAGAACGGATGATGACGTGAGCGATACCGCCGAACGCAGCCCGGACATCATCGGGCAAGGGGGCGAACCGCCGAAGGGTCGCCACGGCGCCTTGAGAGCAGTCAGGAACGGTATCCTCCTCTTCGCGCAGCGGCGCGAGGCGACCATCTTCGTTGTCGCCGTCCTGCTGACGATCTACTTCCGGGCGGCCGCCCCGGCGTTCTTCACCAAGCCCAACATCATCAACATCACGCAGACGGCCACCCCCTGGGCGATCATCGCCATCGGCGAGGTCATGCTGCTCGTGTGCGGGGAGATGGACCTGTCGGTCGGCTTCATCGTGACCCTGTCCCCGTTCGTCATGCACTACCTGATCGACTTCTACGGCGTCCCCGTGATCCCGGCAATCCTGCTTACCCTCCTCATGGGCGCGGGGATCGGGGCCATCAACGGCTTCATCACGGTCTTCCTCGGGGTGCCATCGTTCATCACCACGCTCGGCATGTCATTGATCCTGGACGGCATCGCGCTCACCACCTCGCACGCGTACCCCGCGTCCATCCCGGCCAAGGCCGAGGGCATCGGGCACTGGATCGGCACGTTCGCGTGGTCGGAAATCACCTGGGCCATCATCCTTGTGGTGATCTTCCACATCGTGCTGACCAGGACCAGATGGGGCCTGCACACCATCGCGGTGGGCGGCAACCTGGTGGGCGCGAGGGAGGCCGGCGTCAGCGTCGCGAGGATCAAGATGGGCAACTTCATGCTCACCGGCTTCCTCGGCGCGCTGGTCGGGATCCAGGAGGCGTTCAGGGTCAACACGATCGACCCGAGCAACGGCGGCTACCAGGTGATGTTCTATGCGATAGCGGCGGCGGTCATCGGCGGCACCGCGCTGGCCGGCGGCTCAGGAACGATCATCGGCGCGTTCCTCGGCGCGCTCGTGCTCGCGATCCTTACCGACGGGTTCAACCTCATCGGGGTCAGCGCGAACCCGCTGGGCATCATCTTCGGCGGCGCGATCCTGGTCGCGATGATCGCCAACGTCAACCTCACCCGGCTGCGAAGGGCGGGCAGAACCTGATGACGGCTCCGGCACAAGAACAGCAGCCAGCGGCGCCGGCGCCGGAAGGCGATGTCCTCCGGGTCGAGCACATCTCCAAGCGGTTCGGCGCGGTGACCGCGCTGCGCGACGTGAACCTGCACCTCAAGCGGGGTGAGGTACTCGGCCTGCTCGGCGACAACGGCGCGGGGAAGTCGACGCTCCTCAAGATTCTGTGTGGCTTCCACCGGCCCGAGTCGGGGCGCGTCATGCTCAACGGCGAGGAGGTCGTGATCAAGTCGGTGGATCACGCCCGCGCGCTGGGAATCGACGCGGTCTACCAGGATCTCGCGCTGATCAACGAGCTGACCGTTTATCACAACATCTTTCTCAAGCGGGAACTTGTCCGCGGGCCGCTGCTGAACAACAGGCAGATGCGCAAGCTTGCCAGGCATCATCTGGACGAGATGGGGATCGGGCTCGAGTCGGTCGACGTCGAGGTGGCAAAGCTTTCCGGCGGGCAGCGGCAGGCGATCGCGGTCGCGCGCTCCGTCTACTCCGATGCGAAGATCCTGCTCCTGGATGAGCCGCTCGCCGCCATGGGCGCCAAGGAGGCGGCGCTCATTCTGGATCTGGTGCGTGATCTCAAGAGCAAAGGCGACGTCTCGATCATCATCATCGCCCACAACTACGGCCAGGTCCTTGAAATCTGCGACCGGATCAACCTGCTCCAGCATGGGGAGATCACGTTCGACAAGCAAAGCGCGGACACGTCGGTGCAGGAACTCAATGACATCGTCATCGCCGAGTACCGCGAGGCCATGAAGGAGCGCAGGCGCCAGGCGTGAGCCGATCGGCCTGCAGGAAGGAGTCGGCGCGTGGCCGTCGATCCGTTTGTTCCGCGGCCGCAGGACCGATTCTCGTTCGGCATCTGGACAGTGGGCTGGCAGGGCGTCGACGTCTTCGGCACCGCGATCCGCCCGCCGATGCCGGCCGACCGCGCGGTGCGCAAGCTCGCCGAGATCGGCGCCTATGGCGTCAACTTCCACGACAACGACGTCTTCCCCTTCGACGCCACGGGCGAAGAGCGCGCTGCCTACCTAGCCGCGTTCCGCACCGCCCTGGCCGAAACCGGGCTTGTCGTGACAACCGCGACGACCAACCTGTTCGGCCATCCGATGTTCAAGGATGGGGCCTTCACCGCCAACGAAAGGGACGTCCGCAGGTTCGCGATCGCCAAGGTGATGCGCAACCTGGACGTCGCTGCCGAGTTCGGCGCGCAGACCTACGTCTGCTGGGGCGGCCGTGAGGGCGCGGAATCGGGTGCCGCCAAGGACATCAGGGTCGCCTTGGACAGGTACAAGGAAGCCCTGGACGTACTGGGCCAGTACGTCATCGACCAGGGGTACAGCCTCAGGTTCGCGATCGAGCCAAAACCCAACGAGCCGCGCGGCGACATCCTGCTCCCGACGGCAGGGCACGCGCTGGCTTTCATCAATGAGCTTGCCCACCCGGATCTTGTGGGGCTGAACCCCGAGGTCGGTCACGAGGAGATGGCCGGGCTCAACTACGCGCACGGGATCGCGCAGGCGCTGTGGCACGGCAAGCTGTTCCACATCGACCTCAACGGGCAGAACGGTCCGCGATTCGACCAGGACCTGCGCTTCGGCGCGGGCAACGTGCGGGGCGCGTTCTGGCTCGTTGACCTGCTCGACAACAGCGACTATGCCGGGCCGGTCCACTTCGACTTCAAGCCGCCGCGCACCGAGGACGATGACGGCGTATGGGAGTCGGCCGCCGCCTGCATGCGCAACTACCTGATCCTGCGGGAGAAGTCGCGGGCGTTCCGCGCCGATCCCGAGGTAACCAAGGCGCTCGGTGCCTCGCGTGTACCCGAGCTTGCCCTGCCCACGCTGGGCCACGGGGAGACGTGGCGGGACATCCGCGGCTTCACCCCGGACACGGACGCGCTCGCCGCCCGCGGCATGGCCTACGAGCGGCTCGATCAGCTCGCCCTGGAGCATCTGTACGGCGTGCGCTGACCCGCCGGCGAGCGGATGCCCGGCCCGTGGCGCCCGCGCCGCAGGCAATCACGACAATGATCCGATACGGGAATCGGCGGATTCTCATCCAGCAGTGAGCGGGCCGCTACAGTCGGCGGGGGGATCCCGGGTCGTCCCCCCGGAACGCTGCGGACTGATCCCGGTGCTCTCCACAGGGGGCATGCGGCCGCGCCGCGAACCACAGGGCAGCGCGCCACGTGCGGGCAGCGGGTCATGTCATCTTCCGGGCGAACAGGAGGCCCCAATGGCGCGAAAGTCGCTGCTGACCTGACACACTGATCATGATGCGCGGCGAGACAGGAAGGAGGGCCACGGTGGCTGATGCGGATACGTCGCTCGCTGCACGCGATCCGGATGCGCTTGAGAAGGAGATCGAGCGGACGCGCGAGGAGCTTGCGCGCACCATCGACACCATCGCGGACCGGGTAAACCCGGCGAAGGTGAGTCAGCGTGCCGTGACCCGGGCGCGCGAAGAGGCTGCGCAGCTTGACCCGGTAGTGGCCGGAATCGGTGCTGCGGTACTCGTCGCGGGGATGGCGGTCCTCGTCATCTGGCACAGGCGGCGCCGCTAGCGCACCGGGGCTCTGCCAGGGCACAGGGGCTCTGCCAGGGCACAGGGGCTCTGCCAGGGCACAGGGGCTCTGCCAGGGCACAGGGGCTCTGCCAGGGCACAGGGGCTCTGCCAGGGCATGTCTCGCGCACAACTCGCCCGCCTTGGCGCGCCGAAGCCAGACCCGGTCGCCGATGCGCAGCGCGCCCGCGCGCGACCCTGACCGGCTTGCCCGCTGCCCTGCGGGTCAGGTCAGCGGCGTTCCGCGTGAATGCCGCGAGGTCGACGATCGCGAACGGAGGTTGCAGGCCGGCTGTGGCCGCGTCGTAGCGCCGCCGGTCATCCATGCATGCAGCCTGCCATAGTAGGCTTTCACACACTGAGACGGGTGCGATCTGATGTTCGAGGGCGGTGCGGCGAGATGACCGGATTGTGGCGGCGTGTTGCTCTGCCCCAGACAGATCCAGAGCTTGACCGCCTCCTTTCTGAGGAGTCCCGCCTGCAGGACCAGACGATCAGGCTGATTCCCTCGGAGAATTACGCCTCGCAGGCCGTGCTCGAGGCGACGGCCTCCGTGCTGACGAACAAGTACTCGGAGGGCTATCCAGAGCGCCGCTACTACGAGGGCCAGCAGGTGGTCGACCAGGTGGAGACGCTCGCCGTCGAACGAGCCAAGAGCCTGTTCGGGACCGGGCACGCCAACGTTCAGCCGTACTCGGGTTCCCCAGCGAACCTCGCCATATTTCTCGCGTTCATGCAACCTGGCGATACCGTGATGGGAATGGCCCTGCCCATGGGCGGGCACTTGACTCACGGCTGGAACGTATCCGTCACTGGACGCTGGTTCAGGCCAGTGCAGTACGCGGTGCGGAAAGAGACAGGCCGCGTGGACCTCGACGAGGTCCGCGATCTCGCCAGGGCGGAGCGGCCGAAGGTTATCTTCTGCGGTGGCACCGCGATCCCGCGGATCGTCGACTTCGCGGGCTTCAGTGAGATCGCGCGCGAGGTCGACGCCCTGCTCGTAGCGGACATCGCGCATGTGTCCGGGCTCGTGGCGGGCGGCGCTCACCCATCGCCGGTGGGCCACGCCGATATCATCAGCACCACGACTCACAAGACCCTGCGGGGGCCTCGCGGTGCCATGCTGATGGGGGCCAGGCCGGAATTGGGAACGGCGCTTGACAAGGCTGTTTTCCCCGGCCTTCAGGGCGGGCCGCACAACCACACGACAGCGGCCATCGCCGTAGCGCTGCATGAGGCCGCGCAGCCGGCCTTCCGCGAATATGCGAACCAGATCGTCGTAAACGCGCAAACGCTGGCCGGCGAGTTGCTCGCCCGCGGCTTCGAGCTCGTTTCAGGCGGGACCGACAATCACCTCATCCTGATCGACCTGACAAGTAAGAACGTCCCCGGCAAACCCGCTGCGAAGGCTCTTGACAAGGCCGGGATCGTGACCAACTACAACACGGTGCCGTTCGATCCGCGTAAGCCATTCAATCCGAGCGGGCTGCGGATAGGCACGCCCGCGGTGACAA
Organism: uncultured Actinomycetota bacterium; assembly: GCA_963826515.1. Classification (GTDB taxonomy): domain Bacteria; phylum Actinomycetota; class Actinomycetes; order Streptosporangiales; family Streptosporangiaceae; genus DATFVJ01. The sequence goes on along the minus strand of CAWGXI010000010.1, from coordinate 244,715 downwards.
GCAGGGGCATGGGGCCGGCGGAAATGCGGGCGATCGCAGCCTGGATCGACGAAGTTGTCCAGGCCGTCAACGTCGGCGACGACCAGGTCATCGACAAGGTCCGCGGGCAGGTGCGCGAGCTGACCGCCGGATTCCCCGCACCGGGAATCAGGGTGTAACGCAGTCACCCGCCCGGCGGGTCATTTGCCGTCCTGCGTGAGCCCCGCGTACTCCTCCGCGGAGAGCAGGCCGGACGGCTCGGCGTCGTCCTCCTCGGCGGCGAGCCGGACCCGAAACAGCCAGCCTTCTCCGTACGGATCGGTGTTCACCACGGCCGGATCGTCCTCGATCCCGTCGTTGGTCTGAATCACCTCGCCGTCGACCGGGGAGTAGATGTCGCTGACCGACTTGACCGACTCGACTTCACCGCACGGCTCGCTCGCCGTCACCTGTGTCCCGGGTGCCGGGGCCGACACGTAGACGATGTCGCCGAGCGCCTCGGCAGCGTAAGCCGTGATGCCTACGGTCGCGATGGCCCCCTCGATGGCCACCCATTCGTGTTCTGGGGTGTAGCGCAGCCCATCCGGAACAGTCATGACCGGTGCCTTTCCTGTGTTCTCATTTGGTCCTGTGGTAGAACGGCAACTGAGCGTAGTCCGCCGGCTCAGCGTGGCCGCGCACATCCACGGCGAGGCGCGCCTTGCCGTGGATGTGCGCAGGCACGTCCCCGGCGCCCGCCGCGTCCCCGGTGCCCGCCGCGTCCGGCCGCACGTACGCCATGGCGATGGGCCTGCCGAGTGTCGGCGATGGCGCACCGCTCGTAACCGTACCGATCACCTGCCCGTCGAGCAGGACCGGGTAGCCGTGCCGCGGAATCCGGCGGGAGCGCCCGACGAGCCCGATCAGCCTGCTGCGCGGCCCGGCCTGCGCCCGGGCGGCGAGCGCCTCCCGGCCCACGAAGTCGCCAGGCTTGTCGAACTTGACCACCCGGCCGAGCCCGGCCTCGAACGGCGTCATGTCCCGGCTGAGCTCGTTTCCGTACAGCGGCATGCCAGCTTCCAGCCTGAGGGTGTCGCGTGCGGATAGTCCCGCGGGGATGAGCCCCTCACCACTTCCCGCCTCGGCAAGCGCGGTCCACACGGCCACGGCGTCATCAGGTCGGCAGAACAGCTCGAATCCGTCCTCGCCCGTGTAACCGGTGCGGGCGAGCAGCACGGGTTCGCCGCACGCGACCGCGCGCACGCTGGCGTAATACTTCAGGTCCGCGAGCGGGGCGCCGTCCAGGCGCTCGGTGCGGGTAGCGAGGATGGCGGCCGCGCTAGGTCCCTGGATCGCTATGAGCGCGTAGTCGAGTGATACGTCGCGGACCTCGGCGTCGCGGCCCGCCGCGCGATCGGCCAGTTCCTGATGCACGAGGGCGGCATTGGCCGCGTTGGCTACGACGAAGTACTGGTCGTCGGCAAGCCGGTAGACGACGAGGTCGTCGAGCACCCCGCCGTCCGCCGCGCAGATCATGGTGTAGCGTGCCCGGCCTGGTACGACCGCCGAGAGGTTACCGGTGAGCGCGTAGTCGAGTGCTGCGCCCGCATCGGGTCCGGCGACCGAGATCTCGCCCATGTGCGACAGGTCGAACAGTCCCGCGGTGGTGCGGACGGCGTTGTGCTCGGTGGTCTCGCTCGTGTAGCGAAGCGGCATTAGCCAGCCGGCGAAGGGCGTCAGCGTCGCGCCGAGACGCTTGTGCACCTGCAGCAGCGGCGTCGCCTTTTGTTCGTCCACCTGGCCGCGGCCGTCACCGCCACGATCTGCACTGCCCGTGGGTGCGCCCCCGGCGCCTGGTGCCGGATCCCCTGTCGTGTCAGGCGCTGTCATACGCGGCACTCCACTCACGTCGACGCAGCCGCGATCCGCTGCTTCTCACCGTCCGGGTGCGCCCTCCGTCCGCGCGGCATGAAGGCATGAAAGCCACTGCGAAGCCACCCTTCTGTGCCCGCGGCCGCCCCTTCTGTGCCCGCGGCCGCCGCGCCCGCGGCAGGTTCTCCGTGCGCCTTTCGTAACGTATTACGGCTTTCTCACCGGGTTACGGCTGCAGCAAAGCCTATCAGTGACTGGTCCGGAACCTGGGCTTTCTGCCCGCGGTGCCCGCGCTGCCCACGCTGCCTGCGACCTGCGCTGCGCGTACCACTTTTCTGCGCCAGGATGGTGGGGTGGCGGAGTGCGTCTTCTGTGAGATCGCCCGCGGCCAGCGTCAAGCCCACATGGTCCTTGGCGACGCCGGCGCGATCGCGTTTCTCGATGCGAGGCCCGTGTTCAAAGGGCACGTGCTGCTCATCCCGCGTACGCACGTTCCGACGTTCGCCGACCTGCCCGAGGGCTGCACCGGCCCGCTCTTTGCCCGGGCACAGCGGCTCGCGGCAGCCATGGAGGAGGGACTCGGCGCGGCGGGCTCGTTTGTCGCAATGAACAACCGCGTTAGCCAGAGCGTCCCGCATCTGCACGTGCACATCGTGCCGCGTAACCGCAAGGACGGGCTGCGCGGCTTCTTCTGGCCACGGACCAAGTACGCGAGCGAGGAGGAGGCCAGCGAGTATGCCGGCCGCCTGCGACGCGTCCTTGGTGAATAGCGGCCGGGTGTATTAGGAGAGACATGGAATTGCTGAGTGAGGAAGCGGTCGCGCGGGAACTCGCCGACGTGCCGGGCTGGAACCGCGAGGGAAACGAGATCGTCACGACCGCCGAGCTGAAAGACTTCCGCGCGGCGATGCTGTTCGCGGCCGCCGTCGGCTATCTGGCCGAGCAGGCCAATCACCACCCCGACGTGACGATCCAGTGGAATCGCGTGACGCTGACCCTGTCCACCCACTCGGCCGGCGGCCTGACCTCGGCTGACTTCGACCTCGCCAGGCGGATCACCGCCTTGCGCTGATCCGGCGCCGGCCCGCACCGCGTTCAGCACAAGACCGCCCGCACCGCTAGGGCATGTCTCGCAGATCTTTGGCGGCGCGGCAGTGCCGCCCACGACCCCAGACGGGCGGCCCGGGTCACCGGCGGCACTGTCGTCGTCGCCGATAGCTCCACTATCGGCTCCTCCTCCGCCTTGCCGATCGCCGCCTGGATCACCGCCCGCATCCACCGAGATCTACGAGACATGCCCTAGGCTCATGATGCTGTGGAGGGGACAAGGCTCGCGTGCCGCCGGCCGCGGAAGCCGCGCGGGCCTATCGCGTCGGTCGCGGCGCCCGTGACGGTCGTTGCGCACTCTGGCCGTGGCACCGGGCCCGCCGCACGCGCCGCCCTCGGCGCGGTGCTCGCCGCGGCGCTGACGCTCCTCGGGGCCTGCGCCAGCCACGGTGGCCAGGTCACGGCTAGGCCGCTGACCTCAGTGGGCACAGGCGAGGGTTCGCTGCGGCTGCTCGGCGTGCCGGGTTACGTCGAGGACGGTAGCACCGACCCCCGGGTCGACTGGGTAACCGCGTTCGAGCATCGAACCGGCTGCCAGGTCAGCTATACGCAGGTGCCGAGCGTCAACGCGATCCAGGCGGCGGTCCGGTCGCATGGCGTGAACCACATCGACGGCATCTTCGCTCCGCCGGCCGTGGCAGGCCAGCTCATCAGCGCCGGCCTGATCGCGCCGCTTAATGTCCGGCTCGTGAGCGGATACACCGCGATCAGCCGCACGCTCCGCAGCCAGGCGGTAGTGACTTCGAAGGGCAAATCCTATGGGGTGCCGTACGCATGGGACGCGTACGTGCTTGGTTACGCGGCGTCGGCCGTGCGGCCGGCCCCGCTCAGCTGGGCCGCCTTGTTCGATCCGGCAGCCAGCTACGCCGGGAAGATCATGCTTCCGGACAATCCGTTCACCATCGCCCTGGCGGCGCTTTACCTCAAGTCGGCCCGGCCCTCACTCGGCATCACCGACCCGTACGAACTCGACGGCGCGCAGTTCGCGGCCGCGACCGGCCTGCTGAAGAACGAGCGGCGGGGCATCACCCAGTACTGGTCGCTGGACCAGCAAGTGATCGACGGCCTCGCCACCGGCAGCGCGGTGCTCGGGGCGGTGCTCCCTCGCCACGTGGACATCCTCGCCCGGGCCGGCCGGAACGTCGCGGCCACCGACCCGGCGCAGGGAACGACGGGGGCGGTGAACTTCTGGCTGATGAGTGCGCAGGCTCACGACCCGAACTGCATGTACAAGTGGCTCGCGTGGTCGCTGACGCCGCGCGTTCAGCAGCAGGTCGCCGATTGGAATGGCACCGCGCCCGTTAACCCGGCCGCCTGCGACGGGCTCGGCCGCGCGGTTTGCGGTCGCTACCACGTCGCTGACCAGGCGTATCTCAACAAGGTCGCGTTCGCGCACGTACCAGGTACCGACTGCGGCAACGGCAAGCGTGACTGCACAGGATGGGCGGCGTGGCTCAGCGCGTGGAAGTCGATAGCAGGCTCGCCGCCCGGCGCCGGTTCGCCCTGAGGCCGCCTACCGGCGCCGGAAGCGGCGGCGCCGGTAGGCTCCCGGCGCGGGCTGCGTCAGCACGACGCAGTCCTCACATCTGTACAGTAACTGGCCGCTTGCAAGATGCCCGGCAGGCACCGATGGGCGCGGCCATTTCTTGTGGCAGCTCACGCAGGCGTCACCAGCGCGCTGAGCCGGCGTCAGCCCGGTCGCAGCTATGAGCGGACCGGCCGCCGCGCGGGCCGGTACCGGCCGTTCTGGCTCCGGGCCTGCTGGCTCACCACGGTTCGTAGCATTCATGAGATTCCCCCCCGTGGGTTTCGGCCATCGCCGAACTCCACGAGCGTATTGCCCATATTATTGTGACTAGCTGACTACGGGAAGTGGTAGAGGCAGGGTGGCTCGCCGGTCGGTGCACGTCCCCAGAGCCTTGCCTCCATGATCCTTATACGTGAATCGGCGGATTCTCATCCAGCAGTGAGCGGGCCGCTGCAACCTGCGGGGAGATCCCGGGGGCTCGTCCCCCCGGGGCAATACAGTCTTAACGGCTGCCGCATGGCGCGCCGATCATGCGGCAGCGGGGCGCGGCCGGGGCCCCGCGCAGCCGGACTCCGTGCCGGCCGGCCCCTGAGGTTCCCCAGCCGGGCTAGCCGGCCGGGCTAACCGGCGGCTAGGGCATGTCTCAGTTCTCCGGCGGCGCGGATCGGCGCCCAGACGACGACCGGCGGCGTTGTCGTCGTCGCCGATAGCTCCACTATCGGCTCCTTCTCCGCCTTGCCGGTCGCCGCCTGGATCACCGCCCGCATCCACCGAGATCTACGAGACACGCCCTAACCACGGGCTGCCGCGCGGAACAGGGACCGCGCAACAGCGCCAAGCGGCGGTGCGAACAGCGTCGACGGGTCGGCGCGGTACTTGAAGCTACTGACTGACGTGATCGTCCCCGACCCGTTCGCTGGATCGAATCCCGATAGCCACGGGCCACCGCTTGATCCGGCCGTCATCTGGCAACGCATGCCCGAGTCCGGGCTGGCATGTGAGGGGTCCCCCCTCACGCGGCCGCTGCAGTAGTACAGCCCCCCGCCGTTGTACGGGGGTTCGGCCGGATACCCGAACGCGAACTCCTCAGCGGTCCGCTGGCCGAACTTGATCGGCAGGCCGCCGACGACCTTCCCGATGCGGCTGACCCGGTGCCCGGAATGATGCGGGTTGAGCGTGACGAACGCGACGTCGTCGTTATCGTTGGCCGCGCGTCTCCACCGGGGCGCGACGAAGAAGTGGTGCGCGGTCCAGCTGCCGTAGGGGCGGCTGCCCCGCGCGAATCCGGGCACGAACGTCCAGTTGACCGCCCAGGATCCGGTGCCGTTCTTAACGCAGTGCGCCGCGGTGATCACCACGTCGGCGGCCGGGCTGGCCACTACGGCCGCGGAACAAACGTAGTCCTGAGCGTCCATCGTGAAGAAGACTTTGCCGGTGGTCCTGCCGACCGCGCCACCGCCCGGCCAGCCCGCCGCGGCGGTATTGCTGAGTATCGCGGCAGGCCGCGGCCGGGTCACCCCGGCGGGCGCCGCAGCGGGCACGTGGGCGGGCGCGACGGCCGGCAGCTGAGCCGCCGCGCTGACCGGTGCGTTGCCCGTATCCCTGGCTGTGCCGGTTCCGGGCGGGACTGGTGGCCGCGCACCGGCCATCCGCGCCGCGGTCCAGTACCGCACGGCACGCGCCTGCTCGGCCGGGGTCACAGCCGCCGAATGCTCGGTCACGCTCGGCGCCGCGCTGCGGTGCCGTGCCGGCTGGCTGCCCCGGGTCCGGCCCTCCGGCGCGGTAGCCGTGCTCGGGGGAGGCCGCTGTGCGTACCGCGCGGCCGGATGGGCCCAGTGTTGTGACGGCAACCGCGCAGCTCGCGGCGAGCATGCAGGCGAGTGCCAGCATCGCACGCAGTGACGACCGGGCTGGCGGCGTCATGGGCCCCATGTGTCAAGTATGATCCATGAAATGCGATCAGTCTGCTACGTAGCGTAAAAGTTGACCTTTCTGCCAGGCGCGATGGCCCAGACAGCGGCACCGAGGTTCCACCAGGACGACCGGGCGCGGAAGAATGACCTCGTGCAGCCACCGCAGCCCCGCAGTCGCGATCTTGTCATCCTCGGCTCGACCGGTTCGGTAGGCACCCAGGCCATCGACGTCGTCAGGCGAAATCCCGGCCGGTTCAGCGTGACTGGCCTGGCCGCCGGCGGGGGGAACCCAGGCCTGCTGGCCGCGCAGGCGCTCGAACTGGGGGCCGAGGTCGTTGCCGTGGAGCGGGGCAGCGCCGCCCAGGACGTGCAACTCGCTTGTTACGCCGAGGCACAGCGCCGTGGCTACTCCCGCGGGGAGTTCCGGGTGCCGAAGATACTCGCCGGGCCCTCGGCCGTCGCCGAGGTGGCGGCATGGCCCTGTGATGTCGTGCTGAACGCGGTAACGGGCGCTGCCGGGCTCGCCTCCACCCTCGCCGCCATCGACGCGGGCAGGACACTTGCGCTCGCCAACAAGGAGTCGCTGATCGTCGGCGGCCCGCTGGTCGCGGGCCGGGCCGCACCCGGTCAGATCGTGCCCGTCGACTCGGAGCACTCGGCGCTCGCGCAATGCCTGCGCGGCGGCCGCGGCGACGAGGTCGCCCGGCTGGTGGTGACCGCGAGCGGGGGTCCCCTGCGCGGCCGCAGCCGGGCGCAGCTCGGCGGCGTCACGCCGGAGCAGGCGCTCTCGCATCCGACCTGGAAGATGGGCCCGGTCATCACGGTCAATTCCGCCACGCTGGTCAACAAGGGCCTGGAGATCATCGAGGCCCACCTGCTTTTCGGCATCGGCTTTGACCGCATCGAAGTCGTCGTACACCCGCAGTCCGTGGTGCACTCCATGGTCGAGTTCACCGACGGGTCCACGCTTGCCCAGGCGAGCCCGCCTGACATGCGGATCCCGATCGCGCTCGCGCTCGCCTGGCCGGACCGCGTGCCGGGGGCCGCACCGGCCATCGACTGGAGCCAGGCGCACAACTGGACCTTCGAGCCGCTGGACACGGAAGCGTTCCCCGCGGTGTCGCTTGCCCGCGCCGCCGGCATCGCCGGCGGGACAGTTCCCGCGGTGTACAACGCGGCGAATGAAGTGTGTGTGGCCGCGTTCCTGGGGGGTGAGATCGCGTTCACTGGAATTGTTGACACCGTGGCGCGGGTAATGTCGGAGTGCGGCCAGATAGCGCAGGAAGTCACCGCTGTGGACGAGGTGCTCGCCGCGGATGCCTGGGCGCGCGCGCGTGCGCGTGAGCTGACCGGGGTCAGGGACGCCTGCCCACGCACGGACACCGGTGCGCGCACGGACGCCGGTGCGCGCACGGACGCCGGTGCACGCACGGACGCCGGTGCACATGACGCTGGTGAACATACTGAGGGGAGGACCGCCGGATGAGCCTGCTTATCGGCTGGGTCATTTTCATCACGGCGCTGCTCATCTCCATCACGCTGCACGAGGGCGGTCACCTGGTCGCCGCCAAGCGGTTCGGCATGAAGGCGACCCAGTTCTTTGCCGGGTTCGGCCCCACCCTGTGGTCCACCCAGAAGGGCGAGACCGAGTACGGCATCAAGGCGGTACCGCTCGGCGGCTTCGTCAAGATCATTGGGATGACCTCGCTCGAGGACGTCGACCCGGAGGATGAGCCCCGATCGCTGCGCAGCAAGCCCGGCTGGCAGCGCGTAATCGTCCTGGCGGCGGGCTCGGCCATGCACTTCGTGCTGGCGGCCGTGTTGTTGTTCGGCCTGTTCATCGGCGTGGGCCTGGCGAATCAGAACACGACGAAGATCGGCACCGTGGACAACTGCGTGCCTGCCAGCGTGAGCGCGGTCTCGTGCAGCCGGGCCGACGCGACCTCCCCGGCCCGGCTGGCCGGGATGCAAACGGGCGACAAGATCGTCGCGTTCGCTGGCAAGCCGGTGCACTCATGGAACGATCTGGCCGCCGCGATCCGCGGGCACCCGGTGGGCAGCGAGGCTGTCATCACGGTGCAGCGGCACGGCAAGCTGGTGGATCTGCGCGCCAGACTGGCCGCGATCAAGGGCCGGTCGGGTGCCTTCCTCGGCGTCTCACCGGCCGTTGTGTACCAGCAGCTCAATCCGGTACAGGCGATCAGGTACACCGGATCGTTCTTCGGCACGGTCGTGAGCGGTTCGGCCGCGGTGATCACCGAGCTACCCAAGGCGATTCCGAAGCTGTTCGCGCACAACCGCGCGAGCACCGCGGGTGGCAAGGTGACCAGCATCGTCGGGGCCGGCAACGACACGGGCCAGGTCATCGGCGCGGATATTGGCTGGCAGCAGAAGCTCAGCTTCGTCGTACTGATCATCGCGTCGCTGAACGTCTTCGTCGGCATCTTCAACCTGCTGCCGCTGCTCCCGCTCGATGGCGGGCATATCGCCGTCGTGCTTTACGAGCGGGCACGCGCCTACGTGGCGCGGCTGCGCGGCAGGCCAGATCCGGGTCTCGTGGATATGCGTAAGCTGATTCCAGTCAGCTTCGGGATCTTCGCCGTCATCGTTTTCATCGGCCTGATGCTGATCATGGCTGACCTCGTCAATCCCGTGAGCATTATCCAGTGAGGTATCACTGACCATGACTGTTGATCTCGGCTTGCCGCAGACACCCCCGCCCGCGCTAGCACCGCGACGGAAGTCGCGCCAGTTGCTGGTGGGGAACGTTCCTGTGGGCGGTGGCGCGCCCGTGTCGGTGCAGTCGATGACCACCACGGTCACCGCGGATGTCGACGCCACCCTGCAGCAGATCGCGGCGCTGACCGCTGCGGGCTGCCAGATCGTGCGGGTGGCCGTGCCGTCCGCCGACGACGCGGACGCTCTTCCCGTGATCGCACGCAAGTCACAGATCCCGGTGATCGCCGACATTCACTTCCAGCCGAGATACGTTTTCGCGGCGATCGACGCAGGCTGCGCGGCCGTTCGGGTCAATCCGGGAAATATCAAGGCGTTCGATGACAAGATTGCCGACATCGCGCGGGCGGCGGAGGCGGCCGGCATCCCGATCCGGATCGGGGTCAACGCGGGATCCCTGGATCCGCGGCTGCTCGCCAAGTACGGCAAGGCGACGCCGGACGCCCTGGTGGAGTCGGCGCTGTGGGAGTGCTCGCTGTTCGAAGAGCACGGTTTCCATGACATCAAGATCTCGGTGAAGCACCACGACCCGGTTGTGATGATCGAGGCGTACCGGCAGCTTGCCGCGCGGTGTGACTACCCACTGCATCTCGGCGTCACCGAGGCGGGGCCGGCGTTCCAGGGCACCGTCAAGTCGGCGGTCGCTTTCGGCGCGCTGCTCGCCGAGGGGATCGGCGACACCATCAGGGTTTCGCTTTCCGCGCCGCCGGTCGAGGAGGTCAAGGTCGGCATCGCCATCCTCGAGTCGCTCGGCCTACGGCAGCGCGGTCTTGAGATTGTGTCCTGCCCCTCGTGCGGTCGCGCCCAGGTGGATGTGTACACGCTGGCCGACCAGGTTACCGCCGGCCTCGACGGCCTTGAGGTGCCGCTGAGGGTCGCGGTGATGGGCTGCGTCGTCAACGGCCCTGGCGAGGCACGCGAGGCGGATCTGGGTGTGGCCTCAGGCAACGGCAAGGGCCAGATCTTCGTCAGGGGAGAGGTCGTCAAGACCGTGCCGGAAAGCCAGATCGTGGAGACTCTCATCGAGGAGGCCTTGCGCCTGGCCGGCGAGATGGGCGAAGCCCCAGCCTCAGCTGGCACCGGCCCTCAGGTCGTGGTCAGCTAACCAGTGGACACCAGACAGCTGGCGGGCCCCCCGGGCAGCTGGCGGGCCCCCGGGCAGCTGGTCGGCCCCCGCCCAGCCGGTCGGCCCCCGCCCAGCCGGTCGGCCCCCGCCCAGCCGGTCGGCCCCCGCCCAGCCGGGGGACCCGGGCTGTCCCGGGGCACGAAAATCTCCATGATCCGCCGCCGTGTTAACTTTCCGGCGCTATTTGCAGGCAGATTAACACGCAACCGGATCATGGCCCACCCGGCGCCCATGCGGACCGGCGCATGGGCCACGCCCCGCATGGCGGCTTCACATGTCCAGGTCGGGCAGGCGGGCGAGCGCCGCATCGATCCGGTCCTGTGGGAGCTCGTAGTCCTCCATCTCGCCTGACAGGTACCGCTGGTAGGCGGACATGTCAAAGAAGCCGTGCCCGCACAGCGCGGTAAGGATCACCTTTTCCTCGCCCGTCTGCGCGCACCGCTTGGCTTCCTCGATGGCCGCCGCGAGCGCGTGTGTCGGCTCGGGAGCCGGGACGATCCCCTCGGTTCTGGCGAAGGTCACCCCAGCGGCGAAACACTCGCGCTGCGGTTTGGCGACGGCCTCGAAGATGCCGAGTTCGAACATGTGCGAAAGCAGCGGGGACATTCCGTGGTAGCGCAGCCCGCCCGCGTGGATCGGGTCGGGAACGAAGTCGTGCCCGAGGGTGCGCATCTTCAGCAGCGGGGTGAACCCTGCGGTGTCGCCGAAGTCGTACGCATAACGCCCGCGGGTGAACGACGGGCACGCGGCTGGCTCCACCGACCGCATGACGGGCTGCATCCGGCCGGCCAGTTTCTCTCGCAGGAAAGGCAGGAACAGGCCGGCGAAGTTGGAACCGCCCCCCGTGCAGCCCACGATCAGGTCGGGCGTCTCTCCGGCTACCGCGAGCTGCTTCAGCGCCTCCTCACCGATCACCGTCTGGTGCATCAGCACATGATTAAGCACGCTGCCGAGCGCGTACCTGGTGTCGTCGCTGCCACCCGCGACCTCGACCGCTTCACTGATCGCGATGCCGAGGCTGCCAGGCGAGTCCGGGTGGTCGGCGAGCACCTTCGCGCCCGCCGTCGTCACCGGGGACGGGCTCGCGTGCACCGTCGCGCCCCACACCTCCATGAGTGAGGCCCGGTAGGGCTTCTGGTCGCAGGAAGCGCGCACCATCCACACCTCGCACTCGAGGCCGAACTGTGCGCAGCTGAAGGCCAGCGCGCTACCCCACTGACCTGCGCCCGTCTCGGTGGTAAGCCGCCTGATTCCCTGCCGCGCGTTGTAGTACGCCTGGGGTACCGCCGTGTTGGGCTTGTGCGATCCGGCGGGGGAGACGCCTTCGTACTTGTAGTAGATGCGCGCCGGGGTGCCGAGTGCGCGCTCGAGGCGCCTGGCCCGGAACAGCGGGGTCGGCCGCCACAGCCGGTAGATATCGAGCACGCCCTCCGGAATGTCGACATAATGGTCCCCGCTGACTTCCTGGGTTATCAGGTCCATGGGAAACAGCGGCGCAAGGTCATCGGGGCCGACGGGCTGGAACGTGCCGGGGTGCAGCGGGGGAGGTGGTGGTTCGGGCAGGTCAGCCACGACGTTGTACCACTGGCGCGGTAGCTCGGACTCGTCGAGCATTATCTTGGTGCGGTCGGTCATGACGCCTCCCCGGCGTTGCGGTGGTCCTTACCGCACCCTAGGTCCATATCCTTGGGTGGTGACACGGCGACGGCAGATCCAGCCAGGGAAATCCGGCACACGGGGCGTGACCGGCATAAGCAGGGCCATATTGGGCGTACCCGTTGCCGCGATGGTGGCTCTCGCGTGCGCGGCGTGCGATACGGGTTCTGCGGCGACGCACCCGGCCCCGGCTTCGGCTTCGAGCGGCGCGGGCGGATCTACCCCCGCCGTGGCGCGGGGCCCGGCGCCGTCCTGGCATTCCTGCTCCGGCTCGCTGCACTCCATACAATGCGCAACCGTGCAGGTGCCGCTCGACTACAGCCACCCGGGAGGCCGCAAGATCTCGCTTGCGCTTTCTAAGGTACCCGCGACCGCGCCTGCCAGCCAGCGGCAGGGCGTCCTGCTCGTCAATCCGGGCGGCCCCGGCGGCAGCGGGCTTTCGCTGGCGCGTGTGGTGGCGAGCGGCCTGAGCCCAAGCGTCGCCGCGGAATACGACATCATCGGCTTCGACCCGCGCGGTGTCGGGTCGAGCACGCCGGTGCTGCACTGCGACACGTCGTTCTTCGCCGGGGTGAGGCCCAACTACATTCCGGCCACCAGCCACGACGAGCAGGTACTTGAGGCACGCGCGAAGGTATACGCCGCCGACTGCGAGAAGAGCTATGGCTGGCTGTTGCCGTACCTGACGACGGTGAACGCGGCCCGCGACATGGACAGCATCCGCGTCGCGCTCGGCCAGCAGAAGATCAGCTACTTCGCCTACTCCTACGGCACCTACCTGGGCGAGGTGTACGCCACGCTGTACCCGAACCGGGTTACGCGGATGGCGCTCGACAGCGTCGTCGACCCGACAGGTGTGTGGTACCAGGACAACATCGAGCAGGACTACGCCTTCCAGAGCCGGATGACGGCCTTCTTCACCTGGGTCGCGCAGCACAACGCCGAATACAAGCTGGGCACGACGGCAGCGCAGATCCGGCAGGCCTGGTACCGCGTGCGGGCAAAGCTGCAGGCGCACCCGGTAACCGGCTCATCAGGGCCGATGATCGGCCCCGACGAGTTCGACGACACGTTCCTGCAGGGCGGGTATACCAACGGTCTGTGGCCTGGCCTGGCCGGCGCGCTGTCCGGCTACGACCGCACCGGCGCCACCGGCCCGCTGATCAGCCAGTACGAGGCCTTTGGCACCCAGAACGAGAACGAGTTCGCCGTCTACAACGCGGTCCAGTGCGCCGACGTGAACTGGCCGCGCAACTGGGCCAGGTGGGACCGTGACACCCGCACCGTCTACCGGACGGCGCCGTTCCAGGCCTGGGACAACGCCTGGTTCAACGCGGCGTGCGCGTACTGGCCGGTGCAGGGCCCTGCTCAGCCGATGCAGATCAGGGGCAGCGGCCTGCCGGGCATCCTGATGATCCAGGGCACGCTTGACGCGGCCACGCCTTACGCGGGCGCGCAGCGGGCGCAGCGGGCGCTCCCGACGGCGCGGATGGTCGTCGTGGTGGGCGGCGGAAACCACGGCCAGTCGCTCGATGATCCACCTAACACCTGCGTGGACGGCTATCTGAACCGCTACCTGGACAACGGGGCCCTGCCCCAGCGTCCCGGCCTTGTCAATGCCACCTGCCCGGCCCTTCCCGTCCCCTCCGCAAGCGGCTGAACCGCCAGCACCTATTTCAAGCCCCCTCGCAGGGGTAACTCACGCGCCGATCGCCTAGGCTAGAGGTGTGTTGCGGACGATGGCGCATCGGCCGTCGGCGCCGGTACGCCTGCTCGACGACCGGGATCTCGATGAGGTTCTGGCCCTCTGCGACCGGGACCCGGCGGCGAACGTGTTCGTCAGTTCCCGCGTGCGTTCAGGCGGCCTCGACCCTGGCGCGCTCGGCGCGCAAATGTGGGGTTACTTCTCGGGCGGCCAGCTCGAGTCCGTCTGCTACGCCGGCGCCAACCTGGTCCCTGTGGAGGCGACACCTGCCGCGATTCATGCCTTCGCGGAGCGTGCGCACAAGCAGGGACGCCGCTGCTCGTCGTTGGTGGGGCCCGCGGCAGCCGTTAAGGATCTGTGGGAACTTCTGCGGCCATACTGGGGCCCGGCCAGGGCGATCCGTTCCGCGCAGCCGGTGATGGCGATCTCCGCTGGGCCGCAGGTGCCGCCGGATCCCGCGGTCCGGCAGGTGCGGCTGAGCGAGGTCGGCGTCCTGTTGCCCGCGTGCGTCGCCATGTTCACCGAGGAGGTGGGCGTCTCGCCTGCTGGTGGCGACGGCGGCGCGCTGTACCGTGCGCGGGTCACCGAACTGATCGTCAGCGGCCGGGCGTTTGCCCGCATCGAGGGCGACCGCGTGGTCTTCAAGGCCGAGATCGGTGCCGTGACGCCGCTCGCCTGCCAGGTGCAGGGTGTCTGGGTGGAGCCGCGGCTGCGCGGAAAGGGATTCGCCGCTCCCGGCATGGCCGCCGTCGTGGCGGCCGCACAGCATTTGTTCGCTCCCCTGGTCACGCTGTACGTCAACGACTTCAACCGCCCGGCACGCGCCGCCTACCTCCGGACCGGATTCACCGAGGTTGGCACGTTCATGTCGGTGCTGTTCTGACCCTGGTCACCCAGCGGTCGTGCCTGCTGATCGTCTCCTGCTAACCAGCGCTCGCCTAACCAGCGCTCGGCTAACCAGCGCTCGCCTAACCAGCGCTCGGCTAACCAGCGCTCGCCTAACCAGCGCTGGCCAAGCAAGCGCAAGTTAGGCGGATGGGTTGCGTCAAGCGCTCCATGCTGGCCAAGGGAACGCTACCGCAGCGGACGATAACCGGGCAATCGATTGGTATGCCGGGGCGGCCCAGCTAAGTTAAACGATCTTGAATCCGGTCGCGAGCGAGTGCGGCGCACAATGGCCAGCGCGCGGCGATTCTGGCACCTTTGGACCTCTGGCACCTTGGGCGTCTGGCACCTTGGGCGTCTGGCACCTTGGGCGTCTGGCACCTTGGGCCTCTGGCACCTTGGACCATGGTCTGTGCCGCGGGCGACAATGATGCCGCGAGGTGCGCGCGGTGTGCCAGGCAAGTGCCTGGCACACCACGCGCACGGGGAAAAGGCAGACGCCTATACCCTTCAGCCACATATACCGCTTCAGTCACATGTTACCGATACTGATGCGCGGTTGCTGGGCCTTACGCGGCTGCTGAGTCTTACCCGGCTGCTGGACTTTGTGCGGCTGCCGGGGCTGGAGCGGCCGACGAAGCGTATTCGGTTTCTGGGCCTTATGCGACTGCTGGGCATTATGCGGCTGCTGACGGCTGTATGGGTTGAAATGCAGGTTTGGGTTTGGGTGTGCCGGCGGACGCGGGTGCACTGGAGGCGGGTTCGGGTGTGCCGGCGGACGCGGGTGCACTGGAGGCGGGTTCGGGTGTGCCGGCGGACGCGGGTGCACTGGAGGCGGGTTCGGGTGTGCCGGCGGACGCGGGTGCACTGGAGGCGGGTTCGGGTGTACCGGCGGACGCGGGTGCGCTGGAGGCGGGTTCGGGTGTACCGGCGGACGCGGGTGTACCGGCGGACGCGGGGGTACCGGGCGCACCGGGGGCGGCTGCGGCGGCGGGGACACCGGTATGAAATAACCGAGCATTGATACACCCGTAGTGGCGATCGCCTGGATATTTCCGGGCGGGTAGCCCGATGAGTCGTCCGATATCAACGCCTCGTAGTAGCTATCGGTAAACCTCGGTATCAGGTGTGAATTCCGGGTAATGAGACCGAGCAGCCCATTCCAGGAAACAACAGCCTCACACGTCGTACCCGATGAGCAATTCGCGATGTACGTGTGGTTGGTCTCGTCGTAGATGCGAAGGAAATATGGAGTGGAGCCGACATCCGTGCCCGCTCTTGCCACGAGAGTCGCGGATTGGCCGATGCCGAGCGCAGACTTGGAGGCGGTCAGCGTAAGGCGCCATCCCTTGAATGGTTGTGGCGGGCGACGCGCGGTGGTGGCGGAGCCGTGCGCGCGGTGCGGGTTGGTGCTCGCGGTCGCTGAAGCGGCCGGTCCGGCGATGGCCAGCGTGGCGATTGCGGCTCCCGCCGTGACTGAAAGAACTGCTCGTTTCCGCTTGAATCCGGTCACAGATATTTCCCCCCTAGACATTGGTGGACCCTTTGCCGCGAGCTACGCTACCCTTCGCTGATCATCTTTAACCTTCGTTTCCACACGCCGGGCCGTCGGCGGGCCGCCGGCAGGCGTTTACCTGGCAAAAGTCGCTGTATTTGCTGCCGTGCCCAGCGAAAAGGACTCGGGAGCTGAGGATGCGACGCGGCTCGGTTTGACGATGTTCGCCACCGACATGCCAATGCGGCCGACGAGCTTGCACACGACGCGGACGGCCGGGGTTCGCTTCCTTGTAACTGCCTGAGCACTCGCGCATCGCGTCCGCCCCGGCTCACCCGTCCGGGCTCACCCGTCTGGCGTGTGCGGTATGCGCGAACCAGCCACTGCCCGGACGTCGAGCGTTCATTACGTTAGGGGCTGGTGTCCCGTGGATCTTTGGCGGCGCGGCAGTGCCGCCCACGACCGCCCACGACCGCCCACGACCGCCCACGACCGCCCACGACCGCCCACGACCCCACACGGGCGACTGGAGTCGTGGACGGCACTGTCGTCGCCGCCGATAGCTCCACTATCGGCTCCTCGAGCACAAGCAGGGCCTTGCCGGATCGCCGCCTGGAGCACCGCCCGCGTCCACCAAGATCTACGGGACGCCCTAGTAGGCGCTCGCTGTCGGCCGCTGAGCCGGCTGTGCTGTTCGCCGTGGCCGCGCTGTTCGCCGCCGAGCCGGCGGCCGCCGCGGAATGCTCGCGGATCAGGCGCCGGAGCGTGTTGCCGCCGGCGGGCCCAGAGGCGATCATCAGCGCGGCGACGATGACAATGACCGGGATGTTCGCCAGCCCCACGGCCTCGTGTACCGGATAATGCAGGATGACCGCCAGCCGCGCCGCCGCTTCGGCAATGAGGCCGACGCCCCACATGACGCTGAGACGGCGTTGTACCCGCACGAACAGCGGTGAATGAGCGCCGAGGTCCTCCCATGCGGCCACGGCGGCGGGCCGGCCCAGGGTGATGGCGGGCCGCGCCGTGTAGTAGGTCATCGGCTGGGACGACAGCGCGCTTGCCAGGCACCACATCCCGATCGCCGCGGTGCCTGCGCACTCCTTGGCGAGCAAGAAGCGCGGGCTGCCCGTGATCATCAGCAAGCCGAGGCTGAGCGCGAACAGGCCGAGCATCAGCCAGGCCAGGTAATCCGGCTTACCGCCGCGTCAAAGGTCCCGCACTTTCGGTCTATGGCCTGCTAAAGATCGCCGTCATGACCTCCAGGGGGAATGCGGTCAGTGCGCGCGGCCGAGGGGGTGCGGGCGGAGCAGATCCCTAACGGCTCACGCGGGGTGTCCCGATACCTCCCCGTTCGCTTTCGCGTGGATCCTGATGGCCGGCTGCGCCAGCCGCACAGCCCGGAGCCGACTGCGCTGACGGCGGGTAAACCGCGATTCCCTGCACGAAAGTCATTTCCTACCCGGGCGTCCGCGATCTCGCTGGGGTGGGCCGCGAACGGGTTGCGATCGAACACGATAAGGTCGGCATACTTGCCGGTTTCTATCGATCCGGCCTGGTCGCCGAGGTGGCTTACCCAGGCGCTGCCGATCGTGTACGCGGCAAGCGCGTCACCGAGCGTGAGCCCCTCTCAGGCAGGAATGGCTCACTGTGGCCGTGTCCCGCGAGGGTTCTGTTGACGGCGACGTGAACAACGTGCAGCGGATTCGGGCTTGACACGGGCCAGTCGCTGCCGGCGGCGAGCACCGCTCCGCTCGCGCGCAGTGAACTGAACGGGTACTGCCGCGATGACCGGGGATAGCCGAGGAAGGGGATCGTAAGCTCACGCATCTGCGCGTCGGCCGTAGCCAGAGGGCCTGCATGTTGGCCGCCACCCCTAGCTCGCGGAACCGCGGGATGTCATCGGGATGGACGACCTGGATATGCGCGATGCGATGGCGGTGGTCGTGCCAGCCGTTGGCTGCACGCGCGGCGGCGACCGCGTCGAGGCTCTAGTGGACGTGTCGAGGCTCCAGTGGAATTGTCCGCTCCCGTGGGTACGGTAGGGGTGCACGGTCGGTGGACGGTGCCGGGTACCACATTCGCGCTGCCCGCTGGGGATGCGGCCGTCTTGGGAATGCAATGTCCGGGTACTGCCACTTCCTGGCCGTTGAGCTTGGCGCCGCGGCTGGCTTTGCCGTCGGCGCCCAGGCCGCGCAGGGCGGGGACGTGGCGGGGGTCGCCGTAGGCCGCGGCGGGCAGCGCCGGGTGCGTGGCGGGGACCGGGACGTGGCCGTAGGAGGAGCCGGCCGGGAGCTTGGCGCGTCCGCCGGCGACGGCCTGCGCCGCGGCGGCGATCGCGGCCGCGGCGGCTTTCCGCTCACGCCTGGCGGCCTTGCGGGCCTGCTTGTGCGACAGCTCGCGGGCTCCCCGCTCCCGCCTGGCGGCCTTGCGGGCCCTGGCCTTCGCCTTGCGGGCCTTGTCCCGGCGGCGTTCCTGCAGCTTGGCCGGGGACAGGACCTCGCACGCAGCGGCCAGCTCGCCCGTCCAGCCGCACAGCAGGTCATCGGCCAGGTCGTGATCGCACAGGCCCGAGACCCGCCTGATCGTCTTCTCCGACGGGGCGACGTAGACCCCCGCCCGCTTGTGCCGAGGGCATCCGATGTCCGGGTACTGCCACTGTCCGGGTACTGCCACCGTTCGGGTACTGCCACCGTTCGGGTGATGCACTCTTTGCGGGGAGCACAGGTTGTTTGGGGGGAATGCGACGATGAAAGGCTTTAAGAGGTTTCTGCTGCGGGGCAATCTGGTAGAGCTTGCCGTGGCGTTCGTGGTCGGCGTGGCGTTTGGCGCCTTGATCTCCGCTTTCGTCAGGGATCTGATCACACCACTGATCGCGGCAATCGGGGGCAAGCCGGACTTTTCCCAGCTCTATTTTACGGTCAACCACAGCAAGTTCCTCTACGGTGACTTCATCAACGAGGTGATCACGTTCGTGATCATCGTCGCGGTGGTGTACTTCTTTGTCCTTCTTCCGCTCAGCAAAATGCTCGACCGCGCGAAGCGGAACGAGGAGGCGACCGAGCGCGAGTGCCCCGAATGCCTTACCGAGGTGCCAATCGGGGCACGGCGCTGCAAGTACTGCACCGCACGGCTCACCCCGGGGCCGGATACTCCCGCCGCGGCCGGAACCGGGGTGCGGTAGCGCCGGCGGCCCTCCCGCACAGGCAACCACCTGCAGCAGATCGCGGCCCAGACCGCTGCGGGCTGCGAGATCGTACGGGTGGCCGGGCCGCGGGCGGTGCCGCGGGGCCGTGCCACGGGCGGTGCCGCGGAGGCACCACCTTGATCCGTACCTGTGTTAAGTTGCCTGCGCTATAGGCCGGAAACTTCACCCGATTAGGGATCTTGGCCGGATGGGGCCGACCCGGTGAGACCTGGGTTAACGAAAGGTACGCGGCGGCTCACCAGTGGAGCCCTGATGGGGTGAACGGCCGCTGCTGGCGTCCTCGCTCCCGCCTAGCCGGCGCCTAGCCGGCGCCTAGCCGGCGCCTAGCCGTGCTCGCGGGCGGCGAGTCGCCTGCTGCGCTGCCGGGATGACGGCGGCACTGCCGCGCCGCCAAAGATCCACGGGACGCCCTAAACTGCTGGCTGGGCGGCTGCGCCCGGGTGGATCCAAAGGGGTAGCGACGATGACGGAGCCGTTCCGGGTGCCGATCGCGGTGCGCGGCTATGAGCTCGACACAAACGGGCATCTGAACCAGGCGGTCTACCTACTTTACGCGGAGCACTCCCGGCGTGAGTGCATGCGTGCCGCCGGGATCGCCGAGGAAAAGCTGCAGGCGGCAGGCGTGGGCCCTGTCATTCTCGAGACCACCATCCGGTTCCGTCGTGAGCTTCGCGACGGTGACGAGGTCGATGTGTCGTGCGAGCTTGTCTGGGGCGAGGGCAAGACGTTCCGGATCAGCCAGGAGATCAGGCGGGTCGACGGGACGGTCGCCGCGGAACTTGACGTGCTGGCCGGGGTGCTCGACCGGCGGACGCGAAGGCTGGTGCCAGACCCTGCTGCAGTCCTGCGCTCACTTGCCTCGGCACCCGAGGTTCTTTGCGGCTAGGGCGTAGTCCGGTAGATCTCGGTGTATGTGGGCGGTGCTCCAGGCGGCGATCCGGCAAGGCCCAGCTTGTTCTCGAGGAGTCGATAGTGGACCATCTGGTGGGCCTCGCGGGATGGCATCGGGGGAGAAGCCGTCGCGCAGCACGCCGTGCCGCTGGACAGCCAGCGTTCCGCGCATGACTACCTGCGGACACTGGAGAATGGCGTCGCCGGATTCCACTGGCCTGGCGGGCTCAGTAGCCTGCGCCCGTCAGGATCCCGCCGTCAACCACAAACTCGCTGCCAGTGCAGTAACTGGAGTCGTCGGAGGCGAGGAACGCGGCGACCTTGGAGACTTCGAGCGGTGCGGCGAGCCGCTTGATCGGCATCGCTGCGATAAACGCCTCGGCGTTCACCTCGGCGACGATGTCTGGATTATGCACCATGGGGGTATTGATGGCGCCGGGATGGATTGAGTTGACCCGGATACCGCGGTCCGCGAGTTCCCGTGCGGCGGTCTTGGTAATTCCGCGGATGCCGAACTTGCTGGCGCTGTAGGCGGACAGGCCCGCCGCGCCGATGAAGCCCTCGATCGAGGAGATGTTCACGATTGAACCGCCGCCGGCCGCGGTCATCGGCTCTATCGCTGCCCGCACGCCGAGCCACGTTCCGGTAAGGTTCACATCGATCACTCGCCTGAATTCGTCAAGCGGCATGGCGGTGATCTTTCGGAAGATCAAGATGCCCGCATTGTTGACGAGCACGTCCAGTTTCCCGAACGTCTGCACCGTCGACCTCACCGCCGCTGCCCAATCGTCCTCGCTGCTCACATCCATGCGGACGAACCGGCAGGTCGCGCCCACATCGGCAGCAAGATCGGCACCGTCGAGGACGTCACCGGACACCACCTTGGCGCCCTCCGCGACGAAATGCCTGACGTGCGCCTCGCCCATGCCGCGCGCACCGCCGGTGATCAGCGCGACCTTGCCGTCCAGCCTGCCCTTGCCTGCTCCTATTCCGCGGCCAGCACACGGCTTCAGCGGTCAGCACCGGTTCCCGCTGCGCCTGCGTGGTGCTGGCCCGGGCCACCCCGGACACCATGGTGTGGTAGACCGGCGCGCCGGCTGACCGGGCGGGCGCGCGTGCCCGCCGCCGCAGTGGCCGCGGTCCGCGTTCCGCGTTCCGCAGCACGATCGTGACACGCTGGGCCAGTGGACCGCTGCGGTCCGCCAACGCAGCCTACGTGCGCCGGCGCGCTACCGCCGATATCGCCGCCGCCCGATATCGCGCCGCCCGATATCGCCGCCTGGAGTCAGGCCCGGGCATCCGTTCCCGGCGGTGTCGCCAGCCGGCTGAGCACGTCGGGCAGCGCTCCCTCAGCCACCACGGTCAGCCGCGTGGTTGCCCGGGTCATCGCGACGTAAAGGTCATGACCGCCCATGGCTGACTGGGCCAGGATCTCGCCAGGCGCGACGACCACGACAGCGTCGAATTCAAGGCCCTTGGACTGCGGCACCGTGAGGACCACCACCGGGGAGTCGAGGGCGTCAGCAGGCTCCGCTACGGCGGCGGCTTCTGCAGGACGCGCCGTGGCGGCGCCGTCGGATATGAGCGCGGCAATCTCGGCGTGCCTGGCATCGGCTGTGATAACCGCCAGGCGGCCATCACCGATTTCCGCTAGTTCCGCTTTCACCAGGCCTGCCAGGGCATCAGGGAGTTCGGGGCCGGTGGTGAGCAGTGCGCGCGGTGCGGCCTCACCGTTGCGCACAGACTCCGGCGGCTTCTGCTCGGGCGCCACGGCCTTCAGCACGTCGGCCGCGACCTCCATGATCTCCGCCGAGGTACGGTAGTTGACGGTCAAGCGCTCCTCGCGCCAGCGGCCCTTGACATACCGATCGAGCATCTCGCCCCACGACCGCGCGCCCGCGGCCGAACTGCGTTGCGCGATGTCGCCCACGACGGTCAGCGAGCGGGTCGGGACTCTGCGCATCACCGTCCGCCACGCCATTGCGGACAGTTCCTGCGCCTCGTCCACGATGACGTGGCCGTATGCCCAGCCGCGATCGCCCGCCGCCCGCTCGGCCGTGGTCGTGGACGCGCCGCCGCCGCGGTGGCGTTCCGCCAGCGTGCGGGCTTCCATCACGCCAAGTTCGGACAGCCCGGTCAGCTCGAGCACGCCGGAAGCGTACTCCTCCTCCAAGCGGAGTTCCCTTTCCGCCTGCCGCTGCATCGCCCGGGCCGCCGTGTCGTCCTCGCCGAGCAGCCAGGCGGCCTCGTCGAGCAGCGGAACATCGCCGGTCGTCCACGGCGACCCGGCTGGCCGCAGGACCGCCTGCTGCTCCTGCGGCGACAAGCCGCCCTTACCCGACGCTGCGGAGCGCAGCCGGCCTGTGTCGGAAAGGAGTTCTGAGATCAGCCGCTCAGGCGTGAGGAACGGCCACAGCCTGTCAAGCGCCTGGCGCACTGCATCCTGCTCCCACAGTCCCGACCGCAGGTACGGCAGATCGTCGGCGTCGACCGGCCTGTCCAGCTGCCTCGCTTCCGCGCGTACGAGTGCCGTGAGCATTTCCTGGACGAACAGCTTGCGCGACACGTTGTGTGGTCTGCGCAGCGCCCGCGCGCGGTCCCGGGCGCGGGCGCAGATCTCACTTGGCAACCGCAAGGTCAGGTCCTCGGTCACGATCTCCAGACCGCCGCGTGGTACACGCTGACGGTCGCGCACGGCGGCCTTGACGACGGCCGCCATCCGCAGGTCGCCCTTGACGACCGCCGCCGCCGGCCCGTCGGCGGCCATGGCCCGCACGCCTGGGTGCAACTCGCCGACGGTGGCGAGCACCACGTCCGTCTCGCCGAGCGATGGCAGCACCTGGCTGATATAGCGGAGGAACATCACGTTAGGTCCCACCACGAGAACGCCACGGCGCTCAAGCGTGCCGCGGTGAGCGTAGAGCAGGTAGGCGGCGCGGTGCAGCGCGGCCACGGTCTTGCCGGTGCCTGGGCCGCCCTGGACCACAAGGGCTCCGGGCAGGCCGGAGCGGATCACCCGGTCCTGCTCGGTCTGGATGGTCGCGACCACCTCGCTCATCCGGCCCGTCCGCCCGCGGCGCAGCGCCGCCATCAGCGCGGCCTCGCCGACCAGAGTGCGGCGGTCGGTCTCGGCCATCCGCTCAAGGTCGAACACCTCGTCGTCGATGCCGACGACCGCCCGGGCCCGCGTGTGCAAGTGACGCCGGCGTACCAGCGATCCTGGATCGTTTGGAGTGGCGGTGTAGAAGGGACGTGCGGCCGGGGCTCGCCAGTCGATCAGCACGAGCTGGTTCTGCTCGCCACGCAGCCCGATCCGGCCGATGTAGTAGGTATCGCCCTGGGTGTCGTCGATCCGGCCGAAGCACAGGCCGCGTTCGACCCCCGATAGCTGGGCGAGCCGGCGAGCGTGCTCGGCGGCGGACACCTCACGTTCGATCCTGGCCTGGTGGGTCCCTCCTTGTGCGCCGCGACCGTGTGCTTCACGCAGTGCTGCCTCGGCCCGTTCCCGCGCGATGTCGAGACGTTCATACAGCATCGAGACATGGGCCTGTTCAACCCGGAGCGCCCCGGTGCGGGCAGATTCAGTTTGCCGGCGTTCCATTTTCTTGATATAATCCCGATGATTGATTTCGGCCGGATGTTTCTCCATTCCAACCAGAAAATTATAGACCCTTATTCCGCCCGGTATTGCGTCGGGCCTTGTTCCACCGGACTGCGTTCCACCGGGGCTCGTTCCACCGGGCCTTGTTCCACCGGGCCTTGTTCCACTGGGCCTTGTTCCACTGGGCCGTGTTCCCCAATCCCGAGGCCGGACAGGTCCCGCAGCACGGTGTGGTTGCGGTCTGCGATCGTGCCAAGCGCGTAGTGCGGGAGGATCCCGAAGTACTCGGCCCGCGTGCGCTGGCTCCACTGCCTGGCCAGATCCCCCCGGATCTTGTAGAAGCTCACCAGGTAGCCGCCCGTGTACAGGCGCAGCAGCGAATAGCCGCCCGGATACTCCTTGACCGCCGCGACCTCGAGGAATTCGGCTCCCTCCGGCCCGTTCGCCCTGGTTCGCTTATTCCTGTGGGTGTGCCCCGCGTGGTGCAGAAAGACCCCCGGTGCCCGCGCGTAGTGGGCCTCGAGTTCCCGCGCCTTTGCCTCGTCGAGATTGAAGCCAGGCCCGGCTGCTGTGGTGACGGCAGACTCGTAGGTGACCGGATGATGACCGAACACCAGGGTGGGCCGCTCCGGGTCGGCGCCGAGCCGGGCGCGCAGGTCGTTGAGCTGATCTTTGTCGAGGGTGCCGCTCGCCGCGTCCAGAGTCGTCGTGTCCAGCCCGATGACGCGCAGCCCGCCAAGCACGTGCGAGCTGAGCTGCTGGCGCCGGCAGCCGAATACGTCGCCCCAGCAGTCGTGGTGTTCCCCGGTGCCTGGAACGAGCGTGCCAGTCGCGTAGCGGGATCCGGTGTGCGGGCGATCGTGGTTGCCGCGTACTACCAGGTAGTCCGTGCCGAGCCGCCCCCATCCGTCGAGAAGCGCGCGCACCCGGGCCACGTCCTGCGGCGCAGCTTCCGCGGTCATGTCCCCCGCGACGAGCAGCGCTGCGGGGCTAGGCTGGCGGCGCAGGTCGGCAAGCATACCGGCGAGCATCACCTCCGGGTATGGAGGCAGGCCAGGGTCCTGGCGGAATGCCTGCGGCCAGTCCGCGGCGACCACACCGCTGTTGGTCTCGCCGATGTGGGTGTCGCCCGCGAGCGCGACAGTGAACAGGTAATCGCCGGGCGGCGTGGCCAGGGTGGTGACCACGCCGGGAACGTCCAGGGAGCCATGCCGTCCTGGGAACTGCAGCGACGTCTGCGCCGCGGCCCGCCCCGCCGAGCGGGCCACATAGGCGTAGGGCCGCCCTGGCTCCAGGCCGGTCACCTCCGCGTAGTGGAACGGCGTGGGCGTCGTGTCGTGCAGAACCGTCCGCAGCGTGGCGGGCCGGCCGGGTTCGCCAAGCAGCAGTTCGGTGTCCGCTGGGACCGGGGCTGGCTGGCCGTACCGGTCGGACTCGGCGGGGGATCCCGTGAACCAGGTAATGATCACGCTGTTGTCGGTCACGGTTACGACTTCGAGGTCGCGAACGGAAATGGGTGGCGTCGGCATATGGGACACATAACCAGGTGCAGTGGATCACGTGTTAGGGCGTGTACCGCAGATCTTTGGCGGCGCGGCAGTGCCGCCAAAGATCCCAGACGACGACCGGGGTCGTGGAAGGCGCTGTCGTCGTCGCCGATAGTTCCACGAACCCTCGAGAACAAGCAGGGCCTTGCCGGATCGCCGCCTGGAGCACCGCCCGCATCCACCGAGATCTGCGGGACGCCTGGTGGTCTGTCAGAGGGGCCCGTTGAGCGAACGGCGTCCAGGTGGGTGCATCGCAAGGCGGTGGTTGTCCTCGACGAGCGCTTCGCTGGTGCTACGCGCGACGACGACAACGCCGCGAGGTGCCCGCATGGGCGTTGTCGTGGACCACAGAGCCAAAGAAGACTCCTCTGACGGACCACTGGTCGTCGTGACAGGCCACTAAGTGCCGCATCGAGGCCTGCTCGTGCCTGGAGACCGCACCCACGCATCACCTCGCCTGCCACCGAAGTACACGACCGCGTGTGCGACCCCAAAAAACCTGCTGGTGGTTTCGTCTTTGCACGTGACGCGCGTCAGGTCGCCGCCCAGATGACTTCCCGCGGCCGCCTTGGCGGTGGTCTGGGCCTGCCTGTGATCGTAAAACAGCCCCGACTTCCACAGCGTGACCTGCAGCGACATGTCACGGACCGGCCGCTTGCAGGCAAGGTATGCGCTGACGCCCGCCGCATGGAGCCAGCGGTCATGGCTGCGGAAACCGGAGACGTGCGCGTCGCCGATGTGCACCTGGCAGCCCGGGTCGGGGCGGCCAAGGTGCATCCGGGTCCGCTCATGGGCGAGCCGCGATAGGGCCGATTCGTGCCGCGAGCGGACGCGGTCACCGCGGCGCACATGGGCCCCAGTGTCCATCCAGTGCCCCCCCACCACGCGGTCCATCCGGGCCGTGCTTTCCACCTGGTCCACACGCGCTATGCTGTCCACCTGGTCCATCCGGGCCACGCTGTCCACTTGATTCACACGCGCCACGCTGTCCACTTGATTCGCGCGGGTCATGCTGTCCACCTGATTCACCCGCGCCATGCTGTTCATCCGGTCCACGCGGTCCAATGGCGCCGCCGCCACGACGCGTGCGGCTGCCACCGGCCCCGCCAGGACCAGGAGCGCAGCCAGCACGGGGACCACGGTCGCCCGCACGTCGCGGCTCGGCCACATCATATGCCCGGATCACCCCTTTACCTCAGTGCCGATTCACCTGTGCCGATTCACCTCTGGCCGAATTCCTGAACGCGCATTCCTGTGCAGGCACTCCCGCGCGCGCTCTGGGCGGCCTTACCGGGTTCAAGCCGCGAATTATCCTATATTGCCAAAACCACCCGCATAACCGATATGACCCTTGCCGCCCGCACCGGCCTGGCGGCATCGAACAACGTCGTCTAGGCTGAGTGTTTCACCTAGCCCTTACGTTAACGCCTTCTTGGGGGTGGCGTTGGTGCGTGATTACCCCATTTACAGCGCCATTGTCTTCGGTGCCCTCATCCTGCTCGGCTGGTGGCGAGCGCGCGGCGTGCCTGAACGCGTCGGCGCCGTCTTGTGGGTGTTCGGGGCCGCTGCGGCGGCATTTTCGGCCGGCCAGTTCTTTGTCGCGCCGCGGGCACGGCCGAGCCTGCATGATGTCCAGCCGGGCGTGTCGGTCCTGTATCACGCAGTCAGCGGTTTCCCGCCGCCGAGTGGAACGGCGGCCATGGCCGGAGCGGTGGCGGGAGGATTGTTCTTCGTGCATCGCCGTCTCGGCATCGCCGCTGTCGGGGCTGCCGCGGCCATGGCCTTGTTCCAGGTGTGCGTGGTCGCGTATTCCTGGCAGGATGTCGCCGCCGGCCTCGTATTTGGCATCGCGATCGTGCTCGGCGGATATGCGGTGCTCGCCGACGCGCTCACCCGCGGCGGCCGCTTCCTTGTCGGCCTCGCGGCCGCGCGCCGCAGCCGCCTCGCCGGTGCCGCCGGGCGGGTGAGGTAGGCAACGCCGGGCCGGCCAAGCGCTTGGCCGGATCGGTTGCGATCCGCCGGTACGGGGGTCAGCCGCCCAGGTAACGCGGGTCAATGGCGACCTCAGGAATCCTGAGGCCGGTCCCTGCGACGCCGAACAGCCACGACGGCACCAGTACCGGCTTGCCACGGTCGTAGCTGAGCGAAAGGCCGTAATCGGCACCTGTCACCTGGACCACGCGGATCGGGCCCGGCGTGCCGGAGAGCGCGTCAGGATTGAGCGGGCACATGACCTGTGGCGGGTGGGCGCCGGCATCGGGTGGACGGATCGCGCCAGCCGGTCGAATGCCTGCCGCGCCCCGGTCAGCGGGTAGGCCGGACCACGTGCCGGATGGCTCAGCCACCCGCTGGCCTGCATGATCGGGCCGCCTGGGTCGAAGCCGACCGTGGTGGTAAAGCCCGCGGTGGGCAGCCCGTCCACGGCTGGGTCGGCGGACACGAACGTTTACGAGCCGATCGTCGAGATGCGCAGCGGCGATGGGGACACTCCCGCCGCCTGCAGGACAGGACAGGCCTGGCCACGGCCTGCGGCGGTTCGGGTTCGAACGGCTCGAGCTGGCCGGGCTTCATCGGTTACATCCGGTCGAGCGCGGTGGGCCCGGCCGGGCGGGCATGGGACCCGGTGCTCGCGCCGGAACCTGCCGCGGCGATGGCCGACGATGCCCTGGGCACCTGGAGAATCGCGCCGCCGCACCGCGGGACTGCAGACGCGCCGGCATACGTCCAGCGCAGGCCGGGGCCGTTCATGACCTGCAACGTCCCGGTTCCTGTCACCCGCCATCCGCCTGGCACGCGCTGCGGCGAGCCGGCCAGGTGCAGCGCGGCAGCGAGCGCGCGCACGGTCGGCATAGGGGCCTGATCGCCTGGCAGCGTCCTGATGTCGCCGCATGCGCGCCGTTCCGGCGCCAGGGCGGCGCGCTGCCGGGCCAGCTCCACGCCGATTGGGCATCTGTGCCAAGTGCTCGCACCGTAGGCTCGGTGCTGTGATAGATGCAGGTACCGACGTCGCCGCCCACGGTGCGGCGGCACGCAGCGGCGCGAGCAGCCTCGCGACCGCGAGTGAGGCGACCATCGACGGCGCGCTGCGCCACATGGCGCGGCTGCTCGAGGTGGCCTCGCCCGCGCTCCTTGCGGCGAACAAGGCGGATGTCGGCGCAGCGGAGGCGGCTGGTCTTGGCCGCGGTCTCCTCGACAGGCTCCGGCTGGACACCGAACGCATCGGGCAGGTGGCCCGTCAGATCGAGTTGCTCGCCGCGGTCCCGTTCCCCGCGGCAGCCGTTACGCTCAAGGATCTGCCAGGAGGGCTGCGGCTTGAGGAGCGGCGAAAGCCGATCGGCCTGGTCGGCGCCAACTTCGAGGCCCGCCCGAACGTCACCGTGGACGTCGCGTCGCAGCTGCTGAAGTCACGGAACGCGGGTGTGCTGCGCACCGGAGCCGCGGCGCTGCGGTCCGCCGCAGCGCTGTTCGATGAGGTGATCTCGCCTTCGCTCGGCGCAGCGGGACTCGATCCCCGCGCGCTGCAGCTGGTCCGCACGCCTGACCGGCAGGCGGCGGTCGAGCTTGTCCGGCAGCCGCGGCTGATCCCGCTGGTGATCCTGCGCGGCAGCGGCGATACCACCCGGCTGCTCGCCGCCGAGGCGGCGCGCTGCGGCGTCCGGACGCTCGCACACGCCGACGGCGGCGGCGTCCTGTATGTCGACAGCGCTGCCCGCGCCGAAGATACCGAACGGCTGATCATGGCGAGCCTGGACAGGCTCGGTGTATGCAACCGGCTGAACCTGCTGCTGATCTGCGCTCCCGTCTGGGACGACGTGCTGCCCACCGTCACGAGGGCGCTTGCGAAGGCCGGCGTACGCCCGTCGTTGCCACCGCATGATCATCCGCGCGGTCACGAGTGGGCGCTCGACACCGGGCATGAGGCCACCGTCACCGTCGACGCCGCCGCAGGCCCGGCCGAGGCGGCCGAGATCGCGAACGTGGAGACGTCGGGGCTCGCGGCGGCCATCGTGACAGCAGATCCGCGGGCCGCGGCCACGTTCCTGAGTGCGTACCGCGGCACCGGCGCGTTCTGGAATGCGAGCACCCGCCTGCTCGACGGCTTCAAGCTGCGCGGCGTGCCAGAGACCGGCATCAACGTAGACCACGTCCCGGGCCCGCGCGGACCCGTCACCTTCACCGATCTCTACCTCCGCCAGTACGTCGTGGTGCCGTCGGCGCCTGCCACTGACACGGACTGAGCACGCGGTCAACGCTCTGCCTTAACGGCTGCGCGGCGCGAACCGCGGCTGGATCTGCGGGGATCCCGGTTGTCGTCCCACCGGCCGGAGGGTGGCACGGTTCACGCGTGCCGGTAGCGGATAACTGCGATGGGTGTGAGGACGGCGAGCAGCAGCGCTGACCACCCGAGGGCAAGGGCGACGTCGCTGTTTGACCCGAGAATCAGTGCGCGCACCGCATTGACCATCGGTGTGATCGGCTGGTACTTCGCGAATGGCTGGAGCCAGCCCGGCATCGTATCGACCGGGACGTAGGTGCTCGAAATGAACGCGAAGATAAAAGCGATCAGTGAGAGGCCCTGGGCGGCCTGAGCATTGGACGCGAACAGGCCGATGACGATGAAGACGACGGTGAACACGACGCCATAGCCGAGGCACAGGCCCAAGGCGGCCAGGCCGTCGAGCACCGTCCCGCCGAGGCGGAATCCGAACAGGAAGCCAAACGCGGCGGTGGCGAAGATCGACCACGCATTCGTGGTGGAGTCGGCGAGCGTGCGCCCGAGCACGATCGAGCGCCGCGGAATCGGGAGCGAGAGCAGCCTGCCGGTGAACCCCTGGACACGGTCCCCGGCCACTGCGACGGCGATACCACCCCCGGTGAATAGCACGATCGTGGCGACGTAGCCCGGCACCAGGTAGTTGACGTAGTCCGACGCGCCGGCCTGAATGGCGCCGCCGAACACGTAACGGAAGCTGAACAGGAACAGTGCGGACTGGACGACGCCCATGACGCTCAGGCCGGGGGTGCGGAAATACTTCCGCAGCGTTCTGCGCGCGACCTCAAGGGTGGCTCGGGTCGCCCCAGGGGCTGCGATCGGGCGCGTGATGGTCTGGGTCATCGTGGGCTCCCGTACTTGCCCGGGCCTGTAGTGACTGGCGCTTCGGCGTGAGCACCCGTGAGGGTCAGGAACACCTCGTCGAGCGTCGGCCGGCGCACGCCGATCTCGTCGACGGCTATCGCAGCGTCGTGGAGGCAGCGGATCACTGCCCCGAGCTCGCTCGCTCCGCCCGCGGCAGGAGCGCTGGCGCGTCGCCCGCTCCGATCAAGCCTGGGCCGGTTGGCGGTGACACGTTCGAGGATCTGGCCAGCGGCTTCGAGCCGGGGTGCCTCGGCAACGGCGACCTCGATGACGTCACGCCCGACGCTCGCCTTGAGCTCGCCGAGCGAGCCGGAAGCAATGGCGCGGCCGTGGTTGATCACCACGACATGGTCGGCGAGCTCGTCGGCTTCGTCGAGGTAATGGGTGGTAAGCAGGACATCGGTCCCGCCGGCGACGAGCTCCCGCACGGCGTCCCAGACCTCACGGCGGCCGGTGGGATCGAGTCCGGTTGTCGGCTCGTCGAGCAGCAGCAGCCTAGGTGCGCCGACGAGGCTCGCACCTAGATCGAGCCGGCGGCGCTGACCTCCTGAGTAGGTGCTGCACCGCCGGTCCGCGACCTCAGCGAGGCTGAGCTGCTCGATGACGATCGACGCCGCGCGCCGTGCCGCACTCCCTGGGTGCCCGAAGAGCCGGGCCGTCATCTCCAGGTTCTCGCGCCCGGTCATCGTTGGCTCGACCGCGGCGAACTGGCCGGCCAGGCCGATATCCCTGCGCACGCTCACCGGGTCGCGCACGACATCGCTTCCCCGCACGCGCAACTCGCCGCTCGTCGGCCGTAGCAGGGTGGCGACTGTCCGGACGAACGTGGTCTTGCCGGCCCCGTTCGGCCCCAGGATCGCGAGCACCTCGCCTGGCGGTGCGACAAGGTCCAGGCCGCCGAGCGCCGTGACCTCGCCGACCTTGACGGTGACGCCCCGTGTCTCGAGGAGCGGCGTGCCCTCGGTGGCCGCGCTCATCGTGCTGGGTGGTCGACAGTGGGGTACCGGCCCTCACGGCGGGCCCGCCGCGCGTCGGCGAGGTACGCGCGGGAGGCCATCGCCGAAAGGATGGCTACGCCGCCCCGGTGCACCCGGGCCTCGGCGCCACGCATCTCGCCGCAGAGCAAGATCCGGCGGCTGCCAGGAGCGCCCTTGCCGGTCCAGTCCTTGACCCGGCACCGGCCGACCCGGCGCAGGTCGCCGTCGTCGATGATCGCGTTGTCGGGCACCAGCAGCTTCACGGTGGCGTGGTCGATGTCGAGCCAGATCTCGATGTGCCCGGCCGCGATCCACGGCGAGCGCAGGTCGAGCACGACGGCGCCACGCGAGGCCCGCACGTCGAACCGCCGCGCCGTGGTCCAGTGGCCGAGCTTCTTGACGACGCCGTGGTGGGCCCGGATCCGCACGCTCTCCTGAACCGGGGCCCGTGGTGACGTCTCGATGATGCTCGTTTCTGTGTTCATCCCGCCTGCGCTCATGCCGCCTGTGCTCATCCCGCCTGCGCTCATGCCGCCTGTGCTCATCCCGCCTGTGCTCATGCCGCCTGTGCTCATGCCGCCTGTGCTCATGCCGCCTGTGCTCATGCCGCCTGTGCTCATGCCGCCTGTGCTCATGCCGCCTGTGCTCATGCCGCCTGTGCTCATGCCGCCTGTGTTCATGCCGCCTGTGTTCATGCCGCCTGTGTTCATGCCGCCTGTGTTCATGCCGCCCGTGTTCATGCCGCCCGTGTTCCGCTCGCCTCGCGCGCGCTCAGCAGCCGTAGGTCGTCCTCGCCGAAGCCGAACGCGCGCGCCTCCGCCACCTCCTTCTTCGCACGCTCGAGTTGGGGCCGTGAGCGGGCGAGCTGGATGGTGCCGCCCTTCGACCAGTGGCAGTCGATGGCCTCCGCCACCACGACGCGGCCGACCTCGTCGACGGTCTCCTGCATGGCACGGTTCATGCCGATCGCGGCAGGCCGGCCTGCCATCCGGGCGAGCTTGCCGAGTGAGGCGGGGAACAGGGCGGAGCACCAGGCGCCGTTGCGGCCGGATGCGCCGAAGCCGGCGATCTCACGCTCCAGCACGGTGATCCGCAACCCGGGATCGGCTTTGCGCAGGTAGTACCCGGTCCACAGCCTGGTGAAGCCGCCGCCGATGATCGTCACATCCACGTCGCTGTCGCCCGCGCATCTTGGGCAGGACCGGGATCCAGGCCTCGAACGTGTGCTCCACTCTAGTGCGCAGACCTTTGCCGGCGACGACAGTGCCGTCCACGACCCAGACGACGACCGGGGTAGTGGACGGCACTGTCGTCGCCGCAGATAGTTCCACTCGACTCCTCAGGAACAAGCAGGGCCTTGCCGCATCGCCGCCCGGAACACCACCCGCATCCACCGAGATCTACGGACCTAGCTCCCTAGGACCAGGGATCAGATCAGGGGGACCTGCTCGGCTGGGCGAAGCGGCGTGGCCACGGTCCGCGCGCTCAACGCCGCCCGGATTGGGGCGCGGGCCCTGCTGCAGGCCGGCTGCTGCAGGCCGTCTATTGCAGGCGGCCTATTGCAGGTCGCCGTTGGGAGCCTGGATGCCTGCCGCATCGGGCGCCAGCGGCAGCGTGATCCGGAAGGTCGCGCCCTGCCCGGGCTGGCTGTCCACGGATACGGTACCTCCGTGCGCGGCTGACAGGGCCGCCACGATAGCCAGGCCCAGGCCCGTGCCGCCGGTCTTGCGGGTGCGGGCGGCGTCCGCGCGGTAGAAACGCTCGAACACCCGATCGGCCTGCTGCGCGGTGAGGCCGGGTCCGCGGTCGGCCACCTCGAGCACGACGGCGGCGTCGGCTGGGCAGGTTCCTAGCCGCAGCTCGACCGGGCTGCCCTCGGGCGTGTGGGTGAGCGCGTTGTTCACCAGGTTGCCGATGATCTGCCGCAGCCGTGCCTCGTCACCGAGGACGAGGAAGGGACCGCCGGAGCCGATGCTCAGCTGAACGCTGCGCTGTGGCGCGAGCAGCCTCGCGTCCTGCACGGCGTCGGCGCTGAGCGCAAGCAGGTCGACCGGCTTGCGTTGCAGCGGCCGCTGCTGGTCGAGCCTCGCGAGCAGCAGCAGGTCCTCGACCAGGATGCCCATCCGGGCGGCCTC
The DNA here is from genome assembly GCA_963826515.1 of uncultured Actinomycetota bacterium. Classification (GTDB taxonomy): domain Bacteria; phylum Actinomycetota; class Actinomycetes; order Streptosporangiales; family Streptosporangiaceae; genus DATFVJ01. Next base: position 211,241 of record CAWGXI010000010.1, on the reverse strand, counting down.
GTCCTCGACGCGCCTGATCAGCCGGTCGAGTTCATCCTCCTTGAGCCCGCCGCGCTGCCGGTAATACTCCGCGAAACCCCGGATCACGCTCAGCGGAGTGCGGAGTTCGTGGCTCGCGTCAGCGACGAACCTGCGCATCCGCTCCTCGGACTGGCGGGCGGTAGCCTCGGACGCGGCACGGGCGCGGAACGCCTGCTCGATCTGGCTCAGCATCGTGTTCAGCGACCGCGCCAGGCTGCCCACCTCGGTACGCGGGTCACGGTCGGGTACCCGGCGGGACAGGTCACCTGCGGCTATCGCTCCAGCGGTCTGCTCGATCTCGGCGAGAGGCCGCAGGCTGGCGCGTATCAGCGCCGCGCCGACTCCGGCCAGGAGCACGATCACGGCGCCGCTCACCGCCAGGTCGATCAGGGCAAGCGTGCTGATGGTGTGGCGGATGCTGCCCAGGTCGACGCCGACGACGAGGGTGCCAGCCTGGGCGGCCGCTTGCGGCGAGCCTGGCGGGGTGGTGCTGAAGACGACCTCGCCAGGTATCCCATTTTGGGTGGGACTCGTTCCCGCGAACGGAGTCCGGTTGAAGACGTAGAAACCCGGCTCGGTGATCACCTGCCAGGTGCCGCCGCCGGACCTGGCGGGCAAGGTGACGAGCTTGCCGACATGAGCCGTCAGCCAGGCCGGATCGGCGGGCACGACGGGGCCGGCGGGGCCACCGGTCTGGTCGGCCACCAGCTGGCCCTTGCTGTCGAGGACCTCAAGGGTGAATCCGCCCAGCCCCGGTGTGCGCTGGAACCTGAACCCGCTGCGTTGTGACAAGCCGGGGAATAGGGGCGCCTGCCTTTCTCCGGTGACGTGCTTGCTGACATAGTTCTCGAGCTGCTTACCGGTCTGATTGAGCAGGTAGCTGTGAAAAACGGCGATGCTCACCACGCTGATCACCGCGAGCGCGATGGCGACAAGGGTGACCGCTCCGGTGAGGAGCTTGATCCGCAGCGGAATACTGGCGGAGTACCTGGCGATGCCCCGCCATGAGCGTCTGGCGAATCGACGCACCTGTAAGCGCCTAGGTAGCCGGTGCGGGCGGCAAGCGAAGTACGTATCCCACCCCGCGCAGGGTATGGATGAGACGCGGCTCGGCGGTGTCGACCTTGCGCCTGAGGACGGATACGTACGACTCCACGATGCCGGTGTCACCGCGGAAGTCGTAGTTCCACACGTGATCGAGAATCTGCGTCTTGGAAAGCACCCGGTTCGCGTTCGTCATGAAGTAGCGGAGCAGCTTGAATTCGGTGGGGGAGAGCTGCACGGACGCGCCGCCACGCCAGACCTCATGGCTCTCCTCGTCCAGTTCCAGGTCGGCGAACTTGAGCCGTGGCGAGGGATCTTGCACATCGCCGCGGGTGCGGCGGAGCACCGCGCGGATCCTCGCGATCACTTCCTCCAGGCTGAATGGCTTGGTGACGTAGTCGTCCCCGCCGAGAGTCAGCCCCCGGATCTTGTCGTCGGTGGCATCGCGTGCGGTCAGGAATACCACGGGGGTGTGAGTGCCACCGCTGCGCAGCCGCCGGACCACGTCGAATCCGTCCATGTCAGGGAGCATGATGTCGAGCACAATGAGATCGGGCCGGTGCCTGCCTGCCTTTTCCACGGCCTCGGTCCCTGCCGCTGCGGTCACCACCTGGAATCCGGCGTAGCGCAAGCTGGCGGCGAGCAGCTCACAAATGCTCGGCTCGTCCTCGACGACAAGCAGCCTGGCATCAGGGCGCCGGCCGTTACCTGTCGGCTTGTTCATGTCACCATCGTCGCCCGTGTGGCTGAACGATTCCTGAAGGCTCGCTGAGAAGCAACTATGCTCACGCGCCAGATGTGCCGCTCAGCAGGTCCTTGGGGACCGGCTGATTGTTGCCGAGCGCGTCGAAAAGCCGCAGCGCCTTGGTGCGGTCGGTCAGCAGCACGGCGCCGTCCGCGGTGGCCTCGCTGCCGGCGAGCGGGACGGTGGTGGTCTGCGGTCCGCGCAGGGCGAACGCGACATGGATCAGCTGGTACAGGTGCGTGCCCTCGTCCACGCTGAGCGCGCCCGCCGAACTCGTGGCCGTCGGGATGGCGGTGAACGGGTTGAGGAACACGGCGGGGCTGGTGGCCTTGCTCAGCAGTGCCTTGAGGAAGGCTCGCTGGTCCTGCACCCGTTGCAGGTCGCTGGCCCCGAACGAGTGGCGGTCGCGTACATAGCCAAGCGCCTGGCCGCCGTTGAGTGTCTGGCAGCCGGGCTTGAGGTGGAGGCCGGAGGCGGTGTCGTCAAGCGCTTGCTTGACGCAGATCTTCACTCCGCCGACCGAGTCCACCACGCTGACCAGACCGCCGAAACCGATACCCATGTAATGCTCGATGCGCAGGCCGGTGTAATTCTGCACCGTCTCAGCGAGCAGCTTCGGCCCGCCAAACGAGAAGGCGGCGTTGATCTTGTTCATGCCGTGGCCTGGGATATCCACGTAGAGATCGCGCGGCAGGCTCACCAGCGTGGGCGTACCGCCGCCGATGTGCAGCAGCATGATCGTGTCAGAGCGCTGGCCCGAGATGTCGTGGCCGGTCGCAAGCTGATTCTCCTGCTGCGTGGTCAGGCCCTGGCGGCTATCTGATCCGGTGATGAGCCAGTTCTCGCCTGCAGACCCGGTCGGCCGGTCGGTGTAGTCGGCGAAGACTGCCACTCTGTTCAGCTTGGAATCTAGGTAGAAGTACATGCCGGCGGTGCCGGCGAGGAGCAGGGCCACCAGCGCTGTGATGATCTTGAAGGTGCGGTGTCCGCTGCCGCCGCTCCTGGCTGCGCGTCCGCGTGACCTCCGGGTGGGCGACTGATCCGGCCACTGTGTATCGGGCGGCGCGCCCTGGCCGCGCCACGCGTCACCGCCCGCAGCGCGGGCCCGTGCTGCGGCGGCCTGGCTGGGCGCACCGGCGTGCGGAAGTTGCACGGTCGGATCGCCCACCGGGCCTCGCTCGGCCCCTCCGGGCCCTCGGTTGCCTGCGCTGGCTCCGGGGCCGTCATCGCGGAACCAGTCGTCCGGCCACCCGTCCATGATGTCGGTACCTCATCCGTCCGGTTATCACTGGGACTGTTTCACCATAGGCGGCGGCGCCGGTGCTTGTGACGGGTTGACGCGCAAGCGCGTGGCCGGGGCGGGCGCGCCCCCGCCCGCCCGGTTCGATTTAAGACGATCTTCCGCCTCCTGGGCGGCTGGCCACGGGCAAGCCGCGAGCGCACCCCATCGGGACGCCAGCGACGCATGTTCTCGCCACCATCCCGCTCACCCCGCTGGGATCGGCCCATGATCCGCAAGCGTGTTAAGTTGCCCGCAGATAACGCAGGCGACTTAACAGAAAAACGGATCATGGAGCTGGCAAGCCCCCGCTCGGCTTGGGGAGGCGGCCCAAGCCGGCCTCGCTGCAGCTGGGCTTGACGATCGTCCGCCGGCTGCTGCGGGTCCCGGCCGTCCGCGGCATCGAGGCGCGCGCCAGCCGGCGCATCTTCATTGGGTCTCGCCGTAAGTGGTGAGCTGGCTGGGGGCGGGCGCGCCCCGCCCTGGCCAGGCGCCCGGTGTTCCTGCCGATCCCGTCCGCGCCCGATGGCGCGGCCTGGGTTAGGCGCAGGTTAGGCGGCAAGCTTGTGGTGGCGGTCGCCGTTCCCTGCGGACCGGCTCGCGCCGGCCTTGGCCGCCCTCTGGTCGGGATCGGTCAACACGAGCCGCAGCGGGATGCCAACGACGGCGAGAAAAACAATCGCGCACAAGGGGATGTTGAGCCACACCCAGTTCGTCTTGGCGGAGTCTCCAGCCTGCGGGGAGGCCGGTCGGATGCCGGCTGGTCATGGCAACAGCCTCGCCCGCCGGGCTCTGCGGCCTGTCGGAGAAACTTCTGAGCCAGCTATGAAGGCGAGGGCCGCCTGTGACGCTGCTATCCGGAGAAGCCCACGATTCTGCGGCGTGCCACCTCCTGCCCAGGTCAAACGGGGGTCGCGCCGCTGCAGGCCGTCGTTCGCCTCCGCTTGGTTGGCCCAGCACCGGCTGGTGTTCGTTTCGGCAGCGCTTGGCCGCCTTATGAACCCGCGGGGTACTGCTCATCCGCCGGGATGGCGGGCTCAGTAGCCGGGACCGGCTGCTCGCACCAGACCACCTTGCCCGCGGCGGTCCTGCGGGTCCCCCACCGCTGCGCGAGCTGGCCGACGACATGGAGCCCTCGCCCGGATTCGTCGTTGCCGCCGGCCTGCTTGAGCTTCGGCAGTGCGGCGGAGTCATCGAGCACCTCGCAGACCAGCGTCCGCTCGAGGACCATGCGGACCGTGATCTGACCGCTCGCGTACCGGAGCGCGTTGGTGACAAGCTCAGAAACGAGCAGCTCGGTCGTGTCGGCGAGGTCGGTCAGCTCCCACTGCTTCAGCGACGCGCGGACCAGTGCGCGTGCCTCGCCCACCGAGGCCGGGTCAGCGTCCAGCAGCCAGGTTACGTAGTGGTCGGCAGGCAACTGCCGCAGGCGCGCGATGAGCACCGCGATGTCGTCGCGCTGCTGGTCGGCGTAGACGCCGTCCAAGGTGGCCTTGCACAGGTCCTCGAGCGGGCGGGACGCCGATCCAGGTCCGAAGATCTTCCGCAGCCGGGCAAGCCCGTCATCGATGTCCCTGGTGCGGTTCTCCACCAGACCGTCGGTGTACAGCACGAAGAGGCTGCCGTCGTCGATCGTGAACTCCCGGCTGTGGATCGGTCCTTCCCCGATGCCGAGCGGCGGCGCAGGTGGCACTTCAAGGTACACGCTGCTGCCGTCGGGCCGGACGAGCAACGGCGGCAGGTGACCGGCAGAGGCGACCTCGAGGACGCCTGTCACCGCATCGAATACGGCATACGCGCACGTCGCGAAGTGCGGTTCCCGCTCGCCGAGCGTCTGCATGAGTTCGTCAAGCTGCTGCAGCGACTCGGTGGGCGAAAGCTCGAGCCTGGCGAGGGTCTGAATCGCGGTGCGCAACCTGCCCATGGTGACGGCGGCACGCACGCCGTGTCCGGCCACGTCACCGACCACGAGCGCGACCCGCGCGCCGGGCAGCGCGATCGATTCGTACCAGTCGCCGCCGACCTCGATCAGCTTGCTGCCCGGCAGGTAGCGATGCCGGACCTCAACAGAAGACGGCGCGGAAAGGCCAGTCGGCAGCAGGCTGCGCTGCAGCGTAAGCGCGGTGGCGCGCTCCCGGCTGTAACGCCGCGCATTGTCGATGAAGATGGCGGCGCGGGAGGCGAACTCCATGCCGATCTCGGTGTCGTACGGGTCGAAGGTGCGGTTGCCCAGTTTGCGCGTGCAAACGAAGAACCCGAGTGTGCTGCCACGTGCGACGAGCGGAAGAAGCAGGATGGACGCGCCGGTGAGCAGTTGGGCGACCGGTGCGCGCTGCCAGGCTTCCGCGAGCCGGTTGGCGTTCTCCTCCGCGAGCCTGACCTCGCGGACCGGCTCGCCGGAGTCCATGCACTTTACGTACATAGAGCCATTCGGGTAGCGCAGCACTTCGCCGGTGGGAAATGCCGCGTCCCAGGCATCGTTCGCGTCGTCATAGGCGACGGCGATCCGTCTCAGCAGGTGCGCCCCGTCCGTGGAATACACGGGGAACTCGTCCTCGCCGACCAGGCTCTCGAGCACGAGCAAGGCGCCGGCGTTGCAGAAGTGCGGCACGACAACGTTGATCAGGCCGCGGCCCATCTGGTCTAGGTCGAGTGTCGCGCCTATCCGCGTGAAGGAATCGTCGAGCAGGGCGCGCCGCATCAGCGCAGGGTCGACGAACCGTTCGTCGTTCGACGGCGCGATCCGGATGACCACGAGAGCGGCAGGGCCGGGCTGGCTCGCGCAGACCGGCTGAACGGTCACGACCGCGTCGGTTGCCGACTGGCTTTCGCGCTTGATCGATAGCACCGCCGTGCTCTCGCGATCGGCGCGGACGGCGTCGAGCAGGCCAGTGAGCGCCGCTTGCTGTTCCGCCGGGTCGAAGACCAGATCGAGCAGGTGAGCGCCAAGGAGGCTGCCTCGCGGCAGCCCGAGGGCGCCGGGAGTGGCCCGGTCGTACTGCAGGATCTGGCCGGAGTGATCCACTCCGAGCACCAGCGTACGGCCGGACAAGCTGGCCAGGTGTCCCTGGCTGGGGAGGGGCGCGCTAGATCCGGGTACGGTGCTCGAACCGGCCCTCCCAGACACCACTTGCTCCGCTCCTGTCACCAGGCCTCGATAGGGACGATTTTGGCCACATCTGTGCTAAGCCATGGATTGTCTCGATGGACACGCCTGCTGACTAGGCTGAACTTTACATCCGCAGATCTCCAAATGACCCACGTTGCGGCGAGGAGGACTTAACGTTGCGCGCGCCTCCCCGCAACATTGTCGCCGACGCCGGGCCGCGGGCCTGACTATTGCGGCCGAGCTTGCCCAGGCCGGCGCGCAGTGCCAGGTGCTCGAACGACGGGACGGATTACGGACCGATTCACGCGTCATCTGCCAGCATGCCAGGAGCATGGAGATGCTCGACCTGCGCGGCCTGGCCAGCCGGTTCACCGCCGCGGGCCTGGCGGTGCGCAGCTTCCCGTTCGGGCTCAAGGGCGCGGCCATCGACCTCGCCAGGCTCGATTCGGATTTCCCTTATCTGCTCGACATGCCCCAGAGCAACATGGGGCTCGCGGTCAGGGCGCCCGAGCTTGGCGCGGAAATCCGGTGGCCGTGCGCGGTGACAGGCGTCGAGCAGGGACGACGATGAGGTGCGGTTGAACGCCGCCGACGGGACGGTAATGCGCGGGGCCTACGTGGTGGCCTGTGATGGCATCCGCAGTTTCCTGCGGCAGGCCCTTGACGTGCCATTTCCCGGTTTTCCGAATCGCTCCATGCGGCGAAGCCGCTGGTGTACGACGTTCCCGCAGGTCGAGCGATTGATGCGGCTACGATCACCGCGCCTGACCGCACCCGGCGGCGTTTCACCGCTCCCATTCTGCTCCCAGAATCGGACACGACTCGCCGGGTGCTGGCGCCCATCGGAGTCTGGCCGCGCGGCCACGAGGCGCGGCTCGAAGAGACGGCCACCTTCGTCACGGCCGTGGCCGGGGCCCGCGGCGGGGGGCGCTATCCGCAGCTTTCTGCGCGTCGGCGGCAGTCCGGCGCTGGGTCGATGGACGCGCCCAGATCACGCTGTTCTGTCGCGCCGACGAGGGCCAGGCATCTAGTGGGCAGCGACCTGCCAGATGGCCTGCACCGGCCAACCTGGCGCGAGTCCCCATTGAGAGGGCCACGCCCCATCCCGAGCCGTGAGTGTGCCCAATCGGCCATTTAGCAGGCGGGCTTCCCGGCGAGGCGCAGATACGGGGCCGTCGGAGTCTTTCATGATCTGGCTGGTCTGGACGGAGTGAGATCCTTCGGCGATGTTCGCGTCAGCACGGTGAGGCCGGCGGCCAGCACGGCGAAAGCCAGGACGGCGACGGTGATCTTCGCGGGGCTGTCGGTGAAGCGCTCGCCGAACAGCCACACGCTCAAGATGATGCTGGCGAACGGGTCGGTGATGACCAGCACCGGCTGGGATACGCTCAACGGCCCGACGTGAAGAGCGGCCTGCTGGAGCACGGTGCCGGTGACGGTAGCGGCGATGAATGCGTAGAGGGGCCAGTGGGTGAGCATGCCGACAATCCCGGATGTGGCGAGCGTCTGGGTCGCCGCCTTGAGGAACGTTGCCTCCAGAGCCCAGGTGAGCGCTGCGGCTGCCGCAAGGACGGCGGCCCGGCGCACCGGTGAGCCCCACCTGCCGGCCGCGGCCAGCACGGCGATGGTCACGCCGAACACCAGCCCGGCGGACAGCCACTCAGCTGTCTCCGGGAAAGGGTGGCCGCCGGTGGGCTCGGCCGCGGTGAGGAACACCGCCAGTGCCACGCAGACGACGGTCACGGCGGCCCAGGCGGCGCGGGCCACGTCCTGGCGGATCCACACCCGGCGCAGCACCAGGACGAAGACCAGCTCGGTGACCAGAACGGGCTGGACCACCGACATTGCGCCGTTGTGCAAGGCGAGGGCCTGGAAGGCGTACGAGCCCACCGCAGCGGCGCCCCCGAGCAGCCACAGCGGCTGCCGGACCAGGTAGAGGGCCAGCCGCCAGCCTTTCTGCCGCTCCGGCGCACCGACGCTCGCCGAGTGCTGGGTCATCAGGTTGACCGCATTGGAGAAGGCAGCGGCCAAGGCGAACACCACCGCGAAGGTCACGCCCCTGCCCCCGTTCCCCTCATGCCTGCACAGCGCAAGCGTCGCACGTCAGACGGCTCAAGCCCGCCGGCATCCGTGCGGCGGTGGCCCGCAGCGAGCCCTATCCGATCTTCAGACGCCCTCACGTGCTTCCAGCCTTCCGGACCGGACCGCGTTCACGAACTCCTGGTAGTCCCGCTCGTTGTGGTCGGCGTAGCGCTGCGAGAAGTCGGTGATCGATTTGTCGAACGCGTCGCCGGTGCGCAGGTATTCGGGGTCGCCGGATCGGGCGTGGGCCCGGGCCAGCGTCCACCCGCAGGTGCGGGCGTAGAAGATGAGCCCCAGCGGTGCCAGCGACTCGGCCTCCACCGAGCCCTTCATGTCGCGAAGCTGGCGCCAGTAGAAGTGGCGGCGCACGTCCAGGCCCTTCGTCCAGCCAAGGTAGATGTCGCTGGCGGCCTGCATCATCCGCTGCCCTTGCACCACCCGCTCGCCGTGCTGCTTGTACTTGCTCGTCGGCAGGTATGCCTCAAGGACTGATGCCGTCGCCTCCTTGATCTGCAGGAACAGGGGATCCTGCGCGTCGCGTCCCTGCAGCAGGACGATGAACGCCCGGGTTCCGCAGCGCCGCCGCCCACCCGTTCGGCCACCGCCCGAACGGCCCGGCCGGGCCCTGCTGGCCGTCGGGGGTCAGGTGCCACTTGCCGAACGCCGCGGTGCTGTACCCGTTCTCCGCCAAGATCCTCGGCCACGGGGTGCAATCACCCGGAACCATCGCCGTGTAACCCGGGAAGCCGCTGGAGAATTCACCCACCGAGCCGAAACCGACCGCGTGGTTGTTCCGCCCGGTCAGCAGAGCCGCCCGGGTCGGCGAGCACAGCGCGGTGACGTGGAACCGGTTGTACCGCAACCCCCCCTCGGCCATCCGCGTGTAGTTCGGGGTGTCGATCGGGCCGCCGAACGTTGCCGGGTTGCCGAAGCCGGCGTCGTCGATCAGCACCAGCAACACATTCGGGGACCCCGCCGGAGGCTCGACATGCCCGATCAGGTTCCAGTCAGGCTCCGACCCCGCCAGCGTCTTATTGCACACCCCCCAAACGGCGGCCTGCGTATCGGCAGCCTCGTGCGGTCAGGCTCGCTCATCGGTTCCCCACCTCCAGTTCAGCACCCACCGGCGCCGCGATCAGCCCTGTAAGTGCGCCTCCATGAGCAGCCAGGACCCTGAAAACGAACACATTCATCACCATGACAACGATCCGCCCACGGGCGCGCGGCCGTCATCACCCGCCGAGGACTATCGTTCCGGCGGGGAGCGGCCCAGATCGTGATACCGGAGTGGGAAGGGCTCGCCGGATTCGTCGATGCCGCCCTGCAGCACAAGATTGAGCCCGGTCAGGGGATCTGGGAAGTCCGCGGCGACCCGAAGCACTTCACCGCGTCCAAGGTGATGTGCTGGGTGGCCGCCGCGCGCGGCGGCGATCTCGCCGCGGAGCGCGGTGATGACAAACGCGCCCGCCGGTGGCGGGCAGGCGCTGAGGAGATCAAGGCCGAGGTGCTGGACAAGGCCTTTCCGGCCGCGGCGTGTTCCGGCAGCAGTACGAGACTGTCTCTCTCGGTGCCTCGCTGCTGCTGCCGATCATGGTTTCCTCCCGCCCGGCGACGAGCGGGTCAAATCGACCGTGCCTGCCATCGCCGACGAGCTGACAAGGGCGGCCTGGTCCTGCGCCCCCGGGTGGAGAGCACAGACACCGGTTTCGAGGGTGCGGGGGGCACGTTCACCATCTGCTCGTTCTTGCTGGTGACCGCGCTGGCGTGATCGGCCAGATTGAGCGCGCGCACGCCCTGTGCCAGAAACTGCTGATATTTGCCGGGCCGCAGCTTTGCCGAGGAAATCGACACCACGACGCGCCAGCACCTGGGGAGTTTCCCGCAGGCGTTCACCCACCTGGCCTTGATCGAGGTCGTGTCGCTGCTCGCGGCCCGGATCCGCCGTCCTGGCGCCACCCGCCGCTGAGCCGCTGACGCGGCACCCGAAGGCGCGGACTGACCGCGGCAGCGATGTACCAGCCGACAGAGCCATCAGACCCGAATCCGCGGGTAGCGCGTCAGAGAGTTGCGCGACAGCTGGCGCTCCAGCACCAGCGCGGCCGGTCCGTGGCCAGCTTCAGCTAGCCGACTCCGGTGTACTCTCGCATGGCGATGCGCCTGATCTGGACCTTATTGGTTGCGCGCTGTTGTCCAGTGAGGGACCTCCGCCATTAACACGCAAGAAGATCGCCGCGCAACTGTCACCGGAACGGGTTGACGAAATGGGGCCGCCGGGGGAGGGATGGTGAGCCAGAGCACGAACGGCGCGGTAGCCGACTGGCTGGCCTGTCCTTCTGCGACGCATGCGGCCTGGGTACCTTCGTCCGGATCGCCAATGAGCCGACGCCGCAGGGTGCCACTATGGCCTCATCGCGCCGCAGTCGCTGGTGGTGAAGATGCTGCGGATCACCGGACTGCACCTCTCTGGTGACACGGAACCGGTGGAGGAAGGCGCCAGGAGCTCGCTCGCGGGGTGGGCGTGGTCTGCGCGTGGTCCGGGACAGGGTCACGGCGCGCGCGGCGTCGCTACGACATGCACGTCCAGCAGCTCGAGGCCGAGGCCAGAGATTCGCTGCAGTAGTCCCTGCAGGGCGCTCTGATCTGGCAGTTCGGCGCGAAGCGTGGTCGTGCCCGGGCCCACGCTGACCTCGCAGTCGTCGAACTCACCGCGCAGCGCGGTGCCTGCCTGTCCGACGAAGGTGATCTCGTACGTTCGTGCTCGCACCAGGTTTTCGCCTCGCAGCCGTTTCCATACACTCGTGTGCTGGGAGCATGCCTGCTGGCTCGGTCTGCGTCACCACCCCCCCGAGGGTGATAAGCGGCCTAGCTTGCGATCGCGCCGCTGCCTATAATTGCCGGGCCAACTGTAGAGTTCGGATGAAGCGGGCACGGTCAGGCGTTTTGGGCGCGGGCGGAACTGCGGGGAACGTGTTGTGGTAGAGCCTGCGACGATGGGGCGGGACGGCGCCCGGAGCGCGCGGTTCGCGCTGGCGAAGTTCCGCGCGACAACGCTGCCGACGACGCTGGTCACAAGGTCTGCGCTGATAGAACGGCTGGATGCGGGGGCCAGCCAACGGCTGACGGTTGTGGTGGGATCGGCAGGCGCGGGCAAGAGCGTTCTGCTTTCGAGCTGGGCGGCGGCACGGCCGCCCGGCGTGACGTCCTGGCTGTCATGCGACGAGGCCGACGCGGACCCGGTCCGGTTCTGGGCAGGCTTCATCGAGGCCCCCCGGGTAGTGGCGCCGGGGTTCGGCGCCGACGCCGCCGAGCTGCTCGCCATGGACGGGGCGATGTCCGCCGACGTCACCGCTTCGATCGCCAACGACGCCGCGAGGCTGCCTGCCGGGTCAGCAATTATTGTCGATGATTTCCACGCGGCGGCGGCTGCGGCCAGCAACCACATGACCGATCTGGTCGAACGCTGGCCGGCCAAGACCGCGCAGCTGGTGCTGGCCAGCCGCGTCGACCCGCCGCTGCGGCTGCACCGGCTGCGGATGTCGGGTGAGCTGTGCGAGCTCCGCGACCGCGACCTGTATCTATCGCTCACCGAGACTGGCGCCCTGCTCGCGAACTTCGGGGTTGGGGTCGCCGCCGCTGAGCTCGCGTGCCTGCACGAGCGCAGCGAGGGGTGGGTCGCGGCCGTGCAGATGGCCGCGCTGACGCTTCGCGGCACCACCGACCCGGCGCAGGCAGCGCGTGCGCTGGAGGTCCGCGGCCAAGCGATCGCCGAGTACTTCATCTCCGAAGTCCTCGAGCAGCAGCCACCCGAGGTGGTCCGCTTCATGCTCGACACATCTGTTCTCGGCGAGCTGACCGCTGAGGCCTGCGCAGCCGTCACCGGCGGGCAGCACGCGGCGGCGCTGCTGCGCAGCATCGACGCGGCCAACCTGTTCATCGTGGCACTCGATGACGACCGGACGAGCTACCGCTACCACCATCTCGTCCGCCAGGTGCTGCGCGCCGAGCTGCACGCCACCGACCGGCCGCGGGAGCTCGCGCTCCAGCTCGGCGCGGCCGAATGGTACGAGTCCACCGGTGACACGCGGCGCGCGACTCGCCACTTCCTGGCGGCGCAGCAGGCCGACCGGGCGCTGGCCCTGCTGCAGGACCGGGTCGTCACCGATTTCCTGCACGACCCGGCGTTGCCGGCAGCGCTCGACCTCGGCATGGTCGACCCGTCGGTGCTCGCACGCGCTCCCGGCCGGCTGCTGGCCCTGACGGCTGACTTGCTGCTCTGCGGCGACTGGGTCCGCGGCGGCGAGTACCTGGACCTGATCGAGCGCGCGCAGGCGTCGATCCCGGCCGACTCGACGCTGGCAGCGCGGCTGGCGGTGATGCGCTGCGTTCGGCACGCGCTCATCGGTGAGATGGACGAAGCGGTCCGTCAAGGGCTCGCCGCGCGGAGCATGGCGGCGCGAGCGCAGCTCGACGACGACTGGGTCACAGCGGTGCCGGTGATCCTTGTCCGTGCCTACACGTGGGTGGAAGACTTCGAGGCGGTGGAGCGCGAGGTGGCCGCGGCCCTCGCGGTCCCCTCGCTTGCCGAGCCGGCCAAGTTGGTGCTGCGCGGGGCCCAGTCGCTCGCCTGGTTCGACGCTGGCCGTATCGCCGAGGCCGACGCTGCCGCCAGGGCCGCTGAGGCTGACGCGAGGCGCCTGGGCTTCGAACAGCACCCCTTCGCGGTGGATTACCTGCGCGCTCTGGCCGGCGCCGCGCTCGAGCGGCGTGACCTTGACGCCGCAGAGCATCTAACCGAGCGTGCGCTGTCGATCTCCGAGCGCGGACGGCCCGCCTTCGAGTTTCTCGCCCTGCTCGACCGGGCCGGGATCTGGGCCGCCCGCGGCCAGATCCGCGACGCGCTGGCAACGGTCGAAACCTCGCGTCTCGTCCTGGCCGGAACGACATCCGCCCTCCTCGCGCGAGCCGACGAGCTGGAGGCACTGCTGCGCCTCTCGCTCGGCGACCTGCGCACCCCGGCCGAACTGGCCGGCCGGCTGCCCGCCACCCGGCGCGGCCTGCTGCTGGCCAGGATCGCGCTCGCCGCGGGCGATCACCAGGCGGCGGTGGACCACCTGGTGGCGCTGTCACCGGGGGACTTGACGGCGCGGGCCGCGCTGGTGCGTCAGATACTGCTGACCGCCGCCGCGATCGAGCGCGGCGACCCCAGTGCCGCTGGCATCCTCGGCAGCGTGCTTGAAATAGCACGCCACCAGGGTTTCCTCAACACGGTCGTCACGACCGTACCCCAGGTGACCAGCTACCTGATCGAGCAATCAACGCAGGTGCGACCGGACCCGTTCCTGAAGCGGCTCATCGCTGCCGCCCTCGAGGCGCGCGCCACCCAGCCGGAGGGCTCACGTTCGCATGGCAAGCTCGCCGAACCGCTGACCGCTACCGAGCTGCGTATCCTGAAGCTGCTGCCCACCAGCACGTACCTGCAGATCGCAGCCACGCTCTACATCTCGCGCAACACAGTGAAGAGCCACCTCCGGTCGATCTTCCAGAAGCTGGGGGTGTCGTCGCGCCTCGAGGCGATTGAGCGAGCCGTAGATCTGCGTCTGCTCTGAGAACCGTCGTCGATGCTGAGGCGGAACCTCGCCGGCCGAGCGCGCACGCGTCGACGACTATCGAGCTCAAATGCGGAGCGTGCGGCGTGCCTGCTTGCACCCGGAACGGTTGCCAGCGATCGCCTCGACACAACGCGGACTCATTTCCAGACCTCGGATGACTCGCGAGCGGTCTGCCACCGGGCGCCCGAATGTAGATCATCCTCACACCCTGGCCACCTCCGCTTTCCATCCCACGAGGGTGATGGAGGGCAAGCGTCCGAGATCTAATGTGCGCTCATGATGACCTGATTCCCGAAGAAAGACCTGATTCCTGAAGAAAGGGGAGTAGTCATGGCGCAGGCTGGAGGAAGAGGAGTTATGACAGAGGAACGTGCGGGCGTGGGGGCCGGTTGGGTCCTCTTTGCTGCGGTCGTGATGATCGTGGGAGGGTTCTTCGCGTTCTTCGAGGGCCTGGCCGCCCTGCTGAAGAGCGGGAGGTTCTACACCACGGTGGCCAATTACCCCTATGGAGGGAACGTGAAGACGTGGGGGTGGATCGTACTCATCGCCGGCATGGTCGTCCTGCTGGCGGGGTTCTACGTGATGGCGGGAGCGATGTGGGCCAGAATCGTGGGAATCACGCTCGCGTCGCTGTCGGCATTGGCGAACTTCTTCTTCATCCCCTTCTACCCGTTCTGGTCACTCACGGTCATCACGCTCGACATCTTCGTCATCTGGGCGCTAGCGGCCCATGGAAAAGCGCTGGTGGAGGAATGAGTTTCGCCGAACTTCCGCCACGCGTCGAAAACAGGCATCCCCATCCGCGGTGAGGCCAGCCGGGGGTGATCCTTAATAACTTCCTTCCCGGCTCGGGCTCGTCTCGTCCACCGGTGGCATTTCCGTCAAACCGTCGAGACTCCAACATTGGGATCTTGAACGTTCTTTGAGAGGCGCAGCGCGGCCGTCGGCAGGCCCTGGCTTTCCCGCGCTTCCTGCCCGAGGGGCCGCAGGTCTGCCGGTCGGCCCGCGCGCCGCCGGGTCAGCGATGGGCGGCAAGCCCCGAGGGCGGCAGGCGCGTAGCGCGCTTAAAGATAGGGGGCGCCCGGGGCGGTCGTGGCGCATCGCCCGCCGCGGCTGGCCTAGGGTCGGCCTAGGGCCCACCATGACCCGGCCGTCTGCCTCGACGGCGGTGCGCCACGTGGTGTGTACACCGGTGACCTGCTCGAGGGCAGCTGTGACGCGTGGCTGGTAGGCGAGCGGGAGCGAATGCGCCGACGGTATCTGGACGCGCTCGAACATCTTGCAGTGCAGTTGGCCGAGCAAGGCGAGCTTACCGAGGCGCTCGCGTGCACCGAGCAGCTGCTTGTCGGCGACCCGTTGCACGAGGGCGCGTAGCGCCGGCAGATCAGGCTTCACAGCTCGCGGGGCGACCGGGGCGCGCGCTGCGGGCCTACCACGCGTCGACGTACTCGGAACTTGAGCTGGGCGTGCAAGCCGTCGGAGGCGTAGGTTTACGATGCCCTGCTGCAGCGAGCCCGCGGGCCGTGATCGTCATCGGAGGCATCAAGCTCTGGCGCGAGCCGTCCTGACTCACGGCTAGCTGCGAGCAAGGAGCGCTGCCGTGTCTGCGGTACGTCGGGTAATCGTCGGCACAAGCGGTTCACCGGGCGGCCTCCGGGCGCTACGTTACGCCGAGGACCTGGCCCGCGTCCATGCCACGATCCTGGTGCCTGTTCTTGCCTGTTCTTGCCTGTTCTTGCCTGTTCTTGCCTGTTCTTGCGTCTCCTGGGTGCCGCCGGGCGGTGACCGCGCCGGCAAGGACGTTACGCGCGGGAGTGGTCGCCGGTTCTGGTGGACATGAGTGGCCTCTGGCCCGGCACGCCGCTGCCGCCGTTGCCGCCAGCCCAGCCAGGCGTGCCCTTCACACCACCCGCTGGCCGGGGCATTCCGCGCCTGGCGGGCAAGGAAGGCAGTGGACGGTGCCCTGCCTGCAACCGACGGTTCTCCGTCGGGTGACGGGCTGGTCGTCAGCCATAAGACGGATGACGTTCGATGCCCCGGGTCGCATCAGGAGCCCGCCGAAGCCCTACCGGTTGCTCCTGGCTCCCCGCTTTGTACCGGTCTGACACCGCACGGCGTGCGCCACGGTCACCAAACCTGGCTGGACGATCTAGGCATTCGTTACGTCCTACAGTCTGAGCGCCTCGGCCATGAGGTCCCGGTATGCGCGGCGTCTGCAGCCACATGACGCCGGGGGATGCGGGGAGCCCTCACGGATGGATTTGCAGGAGCTTTGGGAGACCTCCCTCCGTGCACGGGCGCGCATCGCCGCGCGTTCGCCGGTCCCGGTCGTGGACGCGCTCCTTAGGTCGTTCCGGGAGTCAACGAACAAGATCGGCTCCCAGACTGCTCCCAAAATCGGAACAGGGAAGCCGGGAGACCCAGTCGTCGTGACGGACCGGGCCTCTGACCTGCGGTTTCGGTGGGGTGAGCGATGGGATTCGAACCCACGACATCCAGGACCACAACCTGGCGCTCTAACCGACTGAGCTACGCCCACCAAGAGCGCGCCGCGAGCGCGCTTGATGAAGCATAGCCGTACCGGGCCGCCGCACCGAATCCGATCGGGCAAGCGCATCGCCCCGCGCTCAGCCGTGCGCGGGTCCTTGGGGTGCCTGGGTGCTGGCGGGGCTGGCGGGTGGGGCCGAAACCGCCGCCCCAGCGGTGCCGTCCCCGGCGGTTGCGTCCGCTGCGGCGGTGCCGTCCCCGGCGGTCGCGGGCGCGGCGACGTACATTCGTGCCAGCTCGCGGGCGGTGGCGGAATCCGGCCCTGGCTTGGGCACGAACACCGCCGCACGGTAGTAGCGGAGTTCGAGGATGCTCTCGGTGATGTCCGCGAGCGCCCTATGCCCGCCCTTCTTCTCCGGGCTGGCGAAGTAGACGCGCGGGTACCAGCGCCGCACCAGTTCCTTCAGGCCGGACACGTCGACCATCCGGTAATGCAGGAAACTGTCCAGCTCAGGCATGTCGCGGGCGAGAAAAGAGCGGTCGGTCGCGATCGAGTTCCCGCACAGCGGCAACTTCCTCGGGTCCGCCGCGTGCCTGCGCACGTAATCAAGAACCTGCTGCTGCGCCTCGGCGAGCGGCACGCCGCCCGCGAGCTCTTCGAGCAACCCGGATGCGGTGTGCATGTCGCGGACCACATCTGACATCTGGGCGGCAGCCTCGGGCGGCGGCTTGATGACTAGGTCGATGCCCTCGTCGAGCATGTTGAGCTCGCCGTCGGTGATGAGGCAGGCGATCTCGACCAAGGCATCACGTTGCAGGTCGAGACCTGTCATTTCGCAGTCGATCCAGACGAGCCGGTCGGTCATTGCTTCAGCTTACGGCCATGGATCCTGAACGGCTGCCGCATGTCGCACGGCCTTGTGACCTGGCGCTGCTGCCTCAGCATGCCGGGCACCGGAGTTGTCCTGATCACGCTCTGTTACGCACGTGCGCGGGCATGGCCACGCCGGCCGCGAGCGCCGGATCGGGCTCGGGTTCGCCGAACGCCATCCGGACCGGGAGCACCCCTGCCCAGACACCAAGCTCATGGTCCTCAGGATCGTCCACGGGCGGGCCTGAGCGCACCTTGACCGAGGCTTCCGCGAGCGGCAGCGCAAGCACCGCCGTGGCCGCAAGCTCCTTGCGATTCGGCGTCCGTGCGGTGCCCCATTGGCCGGGAGCCACCTGCTCGACGATGGCCCGCAGGCCGCGCAGCCGTTCGGGATCAGCGGTGATCAGCCGGGCGGTACCGAAGATCACCGCGCTGCGGTAGTTGACGGAGTGGTGGAACACGGTTCGGGCGAGCACGATGCCGTCCAGGTGGGTCACTGTGACGCACGCCGGCTGGCCCGGGGCCGCGGTACCTATTGATTTGTTGGCGACTGAACCGTGCAGGTAGAGCGTGTCCCCGATGCGCCCGTAACAGGTGGGCAGCACGACAGGCGAGCCGTCTGCGACCACGCCGAGATGGCAGACGATGCCCGCGTCGAGCACGGCGTACAGCTCACGGCGATCGGTCCGACCGCGTTCCCGGTGGCGGGCGAGCCGGGTGCGCGGACTGGATGACAGCGGTGCTTGCGAGGTCATGACCCGTAGCATATGGACCAAGTGGACTGACAAAAATGTCCACTCAGCGGCAAAAGGAGATAACCACTTTGGATCGGGTCTGCGTCGAACCGCCCATCGTGCTTGATCGCGGCAACGCCGCGCCGCTCACCGTGCAGCTGTCGGGCCAGCTACGGGAGGCCGTGCTCGAGGGCCGGATCGGCAAGGGGGACCGGCTGCCATCCACCCGGGCGCTCGCTGTTGCGCTCAGCGTCAGCCGCACTGTGGTGACCGACGCGTATGCGCAGCTGTACGCGGAGGGATGGCTGCAGGGCAGGCACGGATCCGGGACGTTCGTCGCCGCCGGTGCGGCCGGTTCCGCGCATCCAGGCATGCGGCAGCAGGCAGTTGCTGGCGGCCGGCCCCGGTCCAGTCCACCACGAGCGATCCGGTGATCGACATGCGTCCCGGGGCGCCCTGGGCAGCCGGGATCGACCGGGCAGCATGGCGCCGTGCGTGGCGGTCCGCAGGGATGGCCGAGCCGACGCCCGCACTACGGCCGGTCGCCGACCCGGCCGGGCACATGGAATTGCGCCACGTACTCGCCGGCTACCTGCGGCGCAGCCGTGGCATGAGCTGCTCGCCCGCTGACATCATGGTCACGGGCGGTGTCTCGAGCAGCCTCGATCTCCTCGCAGCCACGCTGCTCAGGCCCGGTGATGCGGCGGGGATCGAGGAGCCGGGATGGCCCGCCGCGGGTAGCATCCTGACGGCTCGCGGAGCCCGCGTCGTGCCGTGCCCGGTCGACGAGCACGGACTGCTTGTCGGGGCCCTCCCGCCCGGCCTGCGGCTCATTTATCTGACTCCCGCGCACCAGACGCCGCTCGGCGGCCGGCTTCCTGTACCGCGTCGCCAGGCGCTGCTCGCGTGGGCGCGGCAGACCGGTGCGCTGATCGTCGAGGACGACTACGACAGTGAGTTCCGCTACGACGTCGCGCCACTGCCAGCGCTGCGCTCACTCGACCCCGGTGTGGTGGCCTACCTCGGCACGACAGCGAAAACGCTCACCCCGGAACTCGGTGTCGGCTGGCTGGTCGCACCTACTGAGGTGCGTAGCGCGATCGCGGAAACGCGGCTCACCCTCGGCAACAGGACGCCCGTTGCCGTGCAGCTAGCCACCGCGAGCCTGATCGAGAGCGGCTATCTGGACCGCCATGTCCGCAGGATGCGGCACGAATACGCGCGCAGGCGCGGCGCGATCACCCGCGTTCTGGCCGGGCTGCCGCCTCCGGCCAGGCTCCTCGGCGACACCGCGGGCATGCACGTGGTGCTCGAACTGCCCGCGGGCGCCGCGGCCACCGCCGCTGCGGCGGCGCGTCGCCGCGGGCTAGCGGTGTTCACCCTGGACCGTTATTTCAGCGCGGCGACGGCACCGTCGCTGCACGGGCTGGTGCTCGGGTACGGCGCGGCGACGCTGCCGGCGGTCACCAGGGGCTGCGAGATACTCCGCGAGATCATCGACCCGCTGCTGCGGGTCCCCGCCCCGCCTGCACGCCAGGCCCGCGCAGGCACCGGGTGTGACGGCGTGAGCCAGCCGCGAGCTAGGTGATGAGCCAGCCCGTGGGCTACGCCGCGAGCCAGCGCGTGAGCCAGCCCGTGAGCCGGGCTCGCCGGTGAGCCAGCCCGCGCTCGGAACCTGAGCTAGCCTGTGGGCCAGCCCGCGAGCCAGGCGGTGAGCCAGCCCGCGAGCCAGGCGGTGAGCCAGCCCGCGCTCGTGAGCCGGGCTCGCCGGTGGGTCAGCCCGCGCTCGTAAGCTGAGCTTCCGTGTCTTCCTGCTGGTGGTGGCGGAACTGGATGGTGCCAGCCGCCCGCGCCGCTGTCTTGTCCCTGCGCTGCAGTGCGACTTCCCTGGTCCGGCGCGGCACCTCGATCGTGGGAACAGCCCCTGGGTCGGTGAGGCGGTCGATATCGATACCGCCTGGACCGGCCGCGACGCAGCCCGGTACCTGCGAGCCGCCAAAGTGGCCGCCGCGCGACCACAGCCTGCGGCTGCGGGGCTCGCCGTGTGCGCGCTGGAAAGGCGCGGGCGGTCCGGCCGGCCAGGACCGCGCCACGCACCAGGTGTCAAGCCACCAGACGATGAGTTCCAGGTCGGTCATCGGGCCCGCGGTGAATGGATCCGCGGCGAAGCCGACCACACCGATCTGGACACAGAGCCGGCCCTTTCCCTGTTGATTCCCGCAGCGTTGATTCCCGCGGCGTTGATTCCCGCGGCCTCACCATGGCGTGCCACGCCCGCGCTCGTCGGGCCGTCGGGCCCGCCGATCGACCGTGCCGCCCGCAGCACAGGTATCAACTGGACGATCTCACCGGTCAGCGGATTCCAGACGAGATGGGGCGCACGGCCAAGCTGGTTGAGGCATTGCGCCGCGGAGCGGGCGGAGACTAGGCGCGGATCGGTTTCCAGAGTCTGCCAGACGACGCGGGGTGCGCCGCCTCGTAGCTCTCCCCCGTCAGCACTTGCCCGGAGGCGTCCGGCGCCAGGCATCCATGCGTCGCCCACAGCTCTTCCCCTCTACGGAAGGTCTCTCCACGAGACGGTAAAGGACGGTATAGACGGTGCAGGCGTGTCAGCCCCGGTGCTCCACGGCCTTGTCCCTTGCCTACGTCAGGGCGGCGCGTTAGTCCATAGTCGTTGCGGTTGTACCTACGTGCACACTGTTGAGAAGCTAACGAGGAGGTCCGGGGAGTCATGACGATCAATGTGGGCGTTCCAGGCATCGGCGACCCGGACCGGCTGATCCGGTGGCTCGGCGCGAGCGGCGTGCCTGACGCGGCGCGGCTGTCCGGCATCGACCTGATCGCGGGCGGCCGGTCGAACCTTACCTACCGGCTCGATTTCGGTTCCGGTGACCCAGCCGGCGAGCCCGTGACACAAGGCGACGAGTACCCGCACCGCCTCGTACTGCGCAGGCCGCCGCTCGGGCATGTGCTTCCGACTGCCCATGACATGAGCCGCGAGTACCGCGTCCTTTCCGCGCTCAGCGGTGGCCGCGTGCCTGTGCCCGCGCCGGTCGCGTTCTGCGCCGACCAGGACATCATCGGCGCGCCCTTCTACGTCATGGGTTACGTCGACGGGCTGGTGCTCCGGACCAAGGAGGACGGTGAAATGATCACCTCGCGGCAGGCCAGCCAGATATCCGAATGCCTGGCGCAGACCCTGGCCGCGATCCATCAGGTGGATGTGGCGGCGGTCGGCCTTGACGGTTTCGGCAGGCCGGAAGGGTACCTTGGCCGGCAGCTCAACCGCTGGCAGCGGCAGTGGGACCTGTCCGTAACCCGTGAGCTTCCCGAGTACACCAGGCTGGTCAAGCGGCTTGCTGACCTGCTGCCTGAGGAGGGGGAAGGCACGCTCGTACATGGTGATTTCCGGCTCGACAATCTCCTCATCGGGCTAGAGCCTGAGCCTCGGGTGGCGGCGGTGGTCGACTGGGAGATGTCCACGCTCGGCGATCCGCTCGCCGACCTCGGCCTCACCTTGGCCTACTGGACGGATCCTGGGGACACCGAGCGCCTCCGGATAGAGTTGGCCGGGGCGGTGACGTCGAGAGATGGATTCCTCAGCAGGGCCGGGTTCACGAGCCGCTATGCGGAGTTGACCGGCCGTGACGTCTCAGGCATCGGCTACTACACCGCGTTCGGATGCTTCAAGCTCGCTGTCGTGCTCGAAGGCATTCACGCCAGGTTCCTGCAGAACCACACTGTGGGTGAAGGATTTGCTCAGGCAGGCAGCAGCGTGCCCATGCTCATCGGCCGCGCCAATCGGATGCTGGACGACGTGGCCTGACACATGCCGCCGACGTAGCGGGACCCACCGGCGCGGGCTGACAGCACGTTCGCCCCAGTCTCACCCACCACGAACGCCGCGTCAGGGAAATCGAGCCTCACAGGCCAGTGACAACAGTGAGGCCCGGCGCCCCGCTCCCGCCGGGCCTCACTCAGATTGACGCTGGGTGGCGCTGGCCGGTTCACACATCTGCTGGCTGTTTCGCATGATTTCTCTTCAGCTGATCGTTCGTTCTCGCGGTACTGAGATACTGGCGTCACGCTCTGTGCCAGCTTGGGGGCTACCCGGTTACCTGACGCGACGCGGAGCCCACTTGCCAGACAACTACGCCACGAGGCATGCCCCAGCTACTAGAGGGCGTCCCGTGGTGTCCCGTGGATCTTTGGCGGCGCGGCAGTGCCGTCCACGACCCCAGACGGACAACCGGGGTCGTGGACGGCACTGTCGTCGTCGCCTATGCCGCCACTATCGGCTCCTCGAGAACAAGCAGGGCCTTGCCGATCGCCGCGTGGATCTCCGCCCGCATCCACCAAGATCCACGGGGACACCAGCGCCTAGCCGCTGGAGCAGTTGGGAGTGCAGATTCGGCGCGCGACAGCGTCGAAGAACACGTGAGCCATGTCCGAGGGCCGCTCGACCGTGTACGACGCTCCGTGTGAGATGGCGGTGATCTCCTGAAGCGCCGTCAGGTCAGCATCGGTCCCCGCGGACACCGTGATGATCTCGACCGGGCGCTGCGGGTCGTAGTTCGTGCGCAGGCTCGCGAGCAGGTGGCTGAGTGACATGCTTCCCGGCGCCGTGTTGGTGCCAGAGCCGAGCACGATGATGGCGTTCACATGACCGGGCTGGTAGTTGGCGGTCATCCAGCGGAATGCGGCCAGTATCGTCTCGTACATCGCGGCAGGCGCTCCCGGCCGTGGCCGGGTGGTGGTGGTTATCTGGTGCAACTGCTGGCGCCTTGTGATCAGCCCGAGCTGCACGGGCAGCGCACCTAGCGGGACCATCACCCGGTAGGGCCGGGATCCGGTCATCCGGTATGAATACTGCCACAGCCCCATCTGGGTGCTGTCGGGGAACAGCTGGAGTCCCAGGCTGGCCGCTTGCTGGAGGATGTCGAGACGGGTCTCGCCCGTCGCGCCGAGCGGCTGGGCCATCGCCGCGGAGATGTCATCGAGCACGAGATCGCGCGAACCCAGGTTCAGCCGCTGCCAAGCCTGGAGGGCGGTGCTTGCCTCCCCTGGTGCGGCGAGCGCGGTCGGGGCCTGCGGATCGCCGAAGATACCGAACTGGCTGCCTGCCTGGTCGGCCTGTCCGGTAGCCGAACGGAATCCGTCGGCCCGCACGAAGCTGGCGGCGAGGCTCGACCGCAGCACCTGCTCGAATTGGTGCGCTACCTGGACCTTCAGTGGCGACGACGTGGCCAGCGCGAACGGGTAGTCGAGGTCATACTCCTGGGCTGGGTAGTACGCGCTGAGCGGCTGCCGCTGGCTGGCCTTGTTGTAGGCCTCGACGGCCTGCTCGCTGCTGACCGTGAGGGGATGCGCCCGCCACGGCGGCTGGGTGAGCACGGTCAGGATGGACAGAGCCTGCGGATCGTCCAGGGATGCCGTGGGCAGGACGCTGTGCACGAAGCTGGTGAGCTCGTCGCGCGACTTGTCGCCGAGGAGCCTGCGGACCTCCACCAGGGTGGCAAGACCGGCTGCGCTCTGCGCCGGATCAGGGAGCTGTACCTGCAGGTGGAGCGAGGCCGAGGGCCCGCCAAGGGACTGCGGAAAGAGCGTGCTCCAGCTGATCTGCCGCCCGGAGCGGGCAACGGTGCGCGCGACAGATCGTGGCACGGCGATGACGAGGGGGGAATGCGCCACCGAGATCCCGGTCGGCCGGAGCGCGGCGGCACCGCGCGCCGAGTTGCGGACCATGTCCACCCACAAGCTGGAATCGGGAATCCACGCGTCGACGGGCGTCCCGCCCGCGATCCTTCTCACCCCGGAGACCTCAGCGGCCACCGCGCCCGGGGTGTCCTCCGTGACCTCGACCTGGGCGCAGTGGCCTCCGACGTCTCTGTTGAGGTCGTTGAAGTGCTGGCCGATCTGCTCCACCGCGGGTGCGATATCAATTGAGGCCGCAACGTGCAGCCGGATCGGGCCCTGCTCACATAGCGCCCGCTCCAGGACGGCCCTGACACCGATCACCAGGACGAGCGGGATGGCGACGGCCACCGCGACCATGCCAATTATCCATCCGTTGCTCCTGCGCCGGGCGCTACCCGGCCGGCCGTGATGGAAGTAGGGCAACTCGCCGTCCGACATGGGCATACCTCGGTAGTGGCCGTGCAAGGTGTCGCGGCCGTGCAAGGTGGGTCAGGCCGAGAACCTTACCCGTCATGGGCGTGCAAGTAAGTAAGGACCCCTTGCCTGTTCTGTGATTCTTGTGCGCATTGCTGGACCATTTGCTGTCCGGCTGCGTCCGGCCAGGGCCGGACGCCCAAAGCGGGCCGGTGGGGAGCCGTCTGCGCGCCCGAGCGGCCACACTTACAGGATGGCGCGAATCATCCGCGTAGCGGATCCGGACGACGACCGGCTCGCCGACTACGTGCGGCTGCGGGACGTGAACTTGCGGCGGAGCCTGGAGGCCGAGCGCGGGTTGTTCGTCGCCGAGGGTGAGAAGGTGATCAGGCGGGCCGTGACCGCGGGGTATCCGGTGCGATCGCTGCTGCTGACCGGCCGGCATCTGGCCGGCATTGCCGACGTTCTCGACGCGTGCGGGGCGCCGGTGTATGTCGTCAGCGACGAGGTTGCCGAGCGGCTAACCGGCTTCGAGGTCCACCGCGGCGCGCTCGCCTCCTGCCTGCGCGTGCCGCTGCCTTCAGTGGCAGAAACGACACGGCATGCCCGGCGGGTCATCGTGCTGGAAGACCTAGTTGATCACGGAAACGTCGGGGGGATCTTCCGGTGCGCGGCGGCGTTCGGCGTGGATGCTGTGATCTTGGCGCCACGCTGCGCCGACCCGCTGTACAGGCGCGCCGTGAAGGTCTCGATGGGCGCCGTCTTCGCGATTCCTTACGCCCGCATGACCGGCTGGCGCGATGGGCTGGCCGGGCTTCGCCGGGAAGGCTTCACATTGCTCGCCCTGACCCCAGATCAAGCCGCGCTGCCACTAGATCAAGCCGCGCTGCCACTAGATCAAGCCGCGCTGCCACTGGGGAAGATGCCGATGGGCGATCGGGTCGCGATCATGCTCGGCACCGAGGGGGACGGGTTGTCCTCCCACTGGCTGGAAGAGGCCGACCATGCGGTCTGCATCCCGATGAGCGGTGCCGCGATGGCCATGGGCGTGGATTCGCTCAACGTGGTCGCGGCCGCCGCCGTCGTCTGCCACAGCCTGATGTCAACCTAGGCCCCGCCGGCCGCGCCGGGCGGCCGATCAGGGGTGGGGCCCGAAGAGGCCGCCGCGGGCCGGAACTGACGTAGCAGCGTTGAGTTGCTTGCAGTCACCAGCTGCATCCACGTGGATCATCGCGTGGATGTGCCACCGCCGGCCGCGCCGGGCCAGGTGTCCGTGCGCCGGGCCCGTCAGGCGCTGCACCCGCTCATTCGCACTTCCCGGTTCCGCTGGAACCGCCAGCATCACTCGGGTCACAAGGAACAGCGGGTTTCTTTGCGCCCGTCCGGTTGATCTCGCCACCTATCCGTCCATCGGACGGTGCACCTGACCGCAAGGCCAAGCCGACCGGCCGGAGCAGGGCGACAAGTGCCGCGCTGAGCGCCAGCGCGAGGCCGATGATCTGTGCTGTGGCAAGGCCGAGCGGGGCCGGCAATTCGCTGCTGTCGGCGACCTCGCCCTGTGGTCCCAGACCCGACGCGGGGCCGGCCCCGGCCGGGTCGGGCAGGGCCGGGGGCGGCGCCTGCGGCGCCGTAATCCTGGGCAGCACAGGGGCGACGTTGGCCGGAACTCTCCCTCGCGGCGCAGGGTACGGGCTGGCCGGCGGAATACCGCTCGACAGGCCAGGCGGCAGCTGGGCAAGTGGCGGCTGCGCGGGTAGTGGCGGCGGGGCGGGTAGCGGCTGGGCAACTGGCGGCGGGGCGGGTAGCGGCTGGGCAAGTGGCGGCTGCGCGGCCAGCGGCCGGGCGGGTGGTGTTGCAGGCGGGGATGGCTGGGCCGGCGGCGGCCCTGCCGCGTGCAGGCTGCCCGCGGCAGGCGGGCGGCTTGGATGTGCCGTGCTCGCAGCGGCGGCACCCGCGCCATTGCCCGCGCGGCTGGACCCGCCTGGATAGGCGCCGGGACCCGTGCCTCTTACTGGAGTTGGACCTTTACCAGGACCCACGCACGCCCCTTGGCCCCGCGACGTTGGCAGGGCTGCTGGCGTGCACGGTTGTGCCGTTGGGCCGCTGGGCTCTGACGCTGAGCCGCTGGATTCCGTGGCGGGGCCCCGTGGTTCTGCGCTGGGGCTGCTGGGTCCCGGGACGATGTTGCCTGGTGCGGGGCTGCGGTTGGTTGGCTCTGGGCTGGGGCCGCTGGGTCCCGGGCCGGGGCCGCCGCGGCTAGGAATACCCAGTGCTGTGGTGGGGCTTGCGGCTGGTCGAGTGCCAGGCCCAGGAGTTGACGCAGCCCGCCCGTGGGCCGGCGATGCCGGCGAAACCGCTCCCTCGACCGGCAGCGTGATGGTAGCGGTCACCGTTCCCGCGCAGGCACCCGCTTTCCGGACCGGGCAGGGCGGCCGCGCCGCCGTGCCCGGTGCCTCCGTCGCGGCGGGTTCTGCCGCGCCGACGGCGAGCTGGACAACGCTGCCTGCTGCGACGCGATCGGGTATCCGCACCGTGACCACAACGCCGCCCGCGCCCAAGTCCAAGGCGGCTGCAGGGCCAAGCGCGCAGGTGGCAGTCGCGGGTGCCTGGCCGTCGCTCGCCTCGTGCAGATTGTCGCTGAGCGCATCGAGCACGGCCCGAGACAAGATCCCGACGGGCCGGCGATCAACCTCGTTCGGCCTCCCGCCACGGTCAGGCCGCCCGTCCCTGCCCGCGCAGAAAGCCGTGATCGTTACCAGCCCAGGACTGGCGGCAGCGACGATCGTCACGCCATTAGCCAGTGTGTTGTCCGGACGAATATGGATCAGATATGAAACGGCGCTGCCAGGTGCGGGGGAGGCGACCCCGGCGGGGTCCAGCCGGATACTCAGGTGCGCTCCCGGTATGCCAGTGAGTCTCGCTTGCGCGCCCTGCGGCGGCCCGGCCAGTGCCGCCAGGCCGGGCGCGCTCGTCCCACCTGAACCCGCCGAACGGCTCGATTCCATGGCGAAGCCGCCGCACGCGATGGCGACGGCCGCCGTGGCGACGCCGGTGGCGAGCACTGTCCCCGTGCGCTTCTTCGTGGACGCCAGGCGCGATCCCATGAGCCCCCCGAACAACATGTCTCACGCTGTCCTCGTATTTGTTCCCCGTGGCCCTGTGCTCAGTCATTTGGCGGGTCATTTGCTCGTGTACTGATGTCGCGGTCGGGAATCATGATCCGTCCTTGCGTTACTTGAAGCGACGCTGGCCGGACTGTGCGCGCCAGCCGGGCACGGACGCGTTGGTCACGATCACCCCAGATCCCCGCGGGATCATCTGCCGCGTCCTTCAGATCAGAAGCGTCCTGACCAGCGGCGGATACGAGCTATTCCTGGAACCGGCCGTAGCCGCCGCGATAGAAGAGCAGCGGACCGCTCACGTGATGCTTGTCCAGGTTGTGCACGCGGCAGACCACGATGACGTGATCTCCTGCCTCGTATTCGGCCTCGGTCGAGCACTCCAGCCAGGCGACCGCGCCGTCGAGCACCGGATGGCCGCCAGGCGACTTGGTCCACGTCAGGCCGGCGAACTTGTCCGCGCCCTTGGTGGCGAGCTGAAGGCAGATTTCCCGCTGGTGCTCGGCGAGGACGTTGATGCAGTGCCGGTCCGCTGCCCGCAACTTCGGCCAGGTCGTGCTGGTATGCGCAACGCAGAATGCGACGAGCGGCGGATTGAGCGAGACGGACGTGAAGGAGTTCGCCGCGAGCCCGGTCGGCTGGCCGGTAGCTGGGTCGATGGCGGTCACGGCCACGACGCCGGTCGCGAACCTGCCGAGCACGCTGCGGAAGCGCATCGCGTCGATGCTGGCGAGCCCGCTGAGCTTTACCGGCTCGGCAGGCTCCTCGGGCGAGCCGTCGTTGACGCTCATCGGCTCCATCGAATCACGCATGCCAGTATGCGCTGGCACGGCAAGGCAGGTCACGCGCGGCGGGCACGAGCACGGCGGCCGCCGTCTGGGGCTGAGGCGGCTGCTTCGCGCGCCGCCCATCTCCTTGCCGAGCGGGTTTCACCCCGCGGCTACGTGCACGGCATCGACTACACCCGCACGACCCGGATGACTCTGACGGCCCGGTGAGTTCGTCGCCGCCGGCCCGGGGACCATCACGGCGGGAATGCCCGTGCGGGCCGTGTTTGCTGATGCCGATGATGGGTGCGCGCTCGCGCTGTGCCGGGCGTGGCCCTCGAAGACCACAGGACCAGCCGGGACATCAAGAAAGCGGGGAACGCATGACGATGCCGCTCCAGGTCGCGGTGCTCGCCAAGCAGGTTCCCCGCTTCGAAGATATGCGGCTTGGCGCCGACGGCAGGCTCGAACGCGATGCCGCGACCGAGATCAACCCGTACTGCCGCCGGGCGATCGCCAAGGGCGTCGAATTGGCGCGTGCGACCGCGGGCACGTGCACGGTGTTCACGTTTGGCCCGCCGCAGGCCGCAGATGTGCTCGCCGAGGCGATCGCCTGGGGTGCCGACGACGGCATACTGATCAGCGATCCCGCCTTCGCTGGCTCTGACACGCTGGCTACGGCCCGCGCGCTGGCCGCCGCGATCACCCGCATCGGGCCGTTCGATCTCGTGCTGGCCGGCCTCAACTCGGTGGACGGGGACACCGGCCAGGTCGGCCCGCAGCTCGCCGCGCTCCTTGACCTGCCGCTGCTGTCCGGCGTGCGTGAGCTCAGCCTGGATGGTGACCTGCTTGCGGCCACCTGCGAGCGTGATAACGGCTTCCTGACCGCCGCGCTGCGGCTGCCCGCACTGCTCACCACGGCGGAGCGGCTGTGCCCGCCCTGCAAAGTGCCGCCGGAGGAACGCGGCGATGCGGCCGGGCGGATCCGCGTGCTGTCCGCCGCGGACCTGGGCGACGGTCCGTGGGGTCAGGAGGGCAGCCCGACCGAGGTCGGCAGGGTGCGGGTGCTTGCGCACGACCGTCGCCGCACGATGCTTGCGGGGCCGCTTGCCGAGCAGGCACGCCAAGCCGCCGAACTGATCAAAAAGTCAGCAGAACGGCTGCCGCATGCCGCGCCGATCGCGCAGGTGCCGCTGACTGGCGGGGACGGCCCCGTCGTGGCGGTGATCGCGGAGCCGGGACGGGCGCGGTCTACCGCGGAGTTGCTCGGTGCCGCCGCAGGACTCGCCGCCGAACTCGCCGGGCACGTCACCTTGCTCACCCTGTCAGGCGCGGGCAGCGCGGACGCCCTGGACTACACGGTCGCGTGGGCGCAGGGCGCGGACACAGTGATTGCCCTGCGCGCCGAGCCGGAGGGCGAAGATCCTGCGCCCGAGGACGTCGCGGCCGCCGCAGCGGTGTGGGCGCGGCGATCGCCTGACCCTGGCGGCAAGCGACCCCGCAAGCCGTGGGCGATCCTCTTGGCCAGTAGCTCGTGGGGCCGTGAGGTGGCCGGTCGCCTGTCCGTGCTGCTTGACGCCGGGCTGACCGGAGACGCGGTCGGCCTCGAGATAGCGGGCGGCCGCCTGGTCAGCTGGAAGCCCGCCTTCGGTGGGCAGCTCGTCGCGGCGATAACCGCGCGATCCGAGGTTCAGCTTGCCACGGTGCGACCCGGCGTCCTGCCGCTCTTGCGGCCTCGTGGCGATGTGGGTGCGGCCGGCCGGGCGGCCGCGGCCGAAGTGTTCCCTGTCGCCACGCGCGGGCGGGTGACACTCGGCGACTACACAACCAACGACGAGCCGGAACGGCTCGCCCTCGCGACCTCGCTGGTGTGCGTGGGCCACGGCGTCGACCCCTCGCGCTACGACGAGCTGCGACCGCTGCTCGATGCGCTCGGCGCCGAACTCGCAGGCACGAGGAAGGTGGCGGACGCGGGCTGGCTGCCGCGCAGCCGTCAGGTGGGAATAACCGGCCGCGTCGTCGCGCCGGCCGTCTACCTGCTGCTCGGCGCCTCAGGCAAGTTCAACCACATGGTCGGCACACGCAGCGCCGGTCTGGTCGTGGCGGTCAACAGCGACGCGGGCGCGCCGGTTTTCGACGCCGCGGACATCGGGATCATCGGCGACTGGGCGGAGGTCGCCGCGCTGCTCGCCAGCGAGCTTGCGGATGCTCCACCCGGCGCGCTCGCCTGACCGAACCAATCACTTCGGCCGTGCCCGCGCCGTCGATTCGAAAGAGGACCTGGCAGAGGACCATGTCGTTCAGCACGTGCAGCGCCGCGCAGCGTGACAGTTCCGCCGCCGCCGCCGGCGGCCTGGCCAGGCCGCAACAGCGCTCCACCAGGTCGACGCCACAGGCTGGCGCCTCGTTCGCTCAGGACGGCCCGCATATGTCACCGGCGGGGCAAGGTGCCACGATTTATTAGACTGACTGTGCCGCCTCAGGTTGGTATGTTCTTGCTTCCTTATGCCGTCACTCCCTCACGTTCGAAACTTCCTCACATTCGAAACTTCCTCACATTCGAAACTTCCTCACATTCGAAACTTCCTCACATTCGAAGGAGACGCGTCGTGTCCGCCGCCAGGCAAAAAGACGAGGAGCTAGCCGACCCCCACCCTCCTGCTCAGCCCAGACCACCCGATCGCGATTCCGCTGCGGATTCCGGCTCAGCTGAAGCGGTCCTCGCAGCCGAACGGGCTCATCTGCGTGCGTCCCGCGATTTTCTGCACCGCATGCGCGAGAACGTCCTTTCGCTCAAGGCACTCGGCGGCGACCCCGTCTCCGAGCAATACCTGAAGGCCGATCTGTACCGGCGGGCGGAGGCACTCAAGGACATTCCAGGCACCCCGCTTTTCTTCGGTCGCCTCAACTACCCAGGCCCGCCAGCCGAGCGTTTCCACATCGGCCGCCGTCACGTTCATGACCAGCAGGGCCAGCCGATGGTGATCGACTGGCGCGCGCCGGTGTCGCGTCCCTTCTACCGGGCGAGTTCCGCTGCGCCGATGGGGTTGTCGCTGCGGCGCCGCTTCGGCTTCTCCGGGGGCGAGCTCACCGCCTACGAGGACGAGGATTTCGCCGCCGCGCGGGGGGCAGGCCCGCGGGCCGGCCAGCCAGTCTGTGGTCCGGACGGCGCCGTTACCAGCCGCATCCTGATCGAGGAGATCGAGCGGCCCCGGGTGGGCCCCATGCGCGACATCGTTGCCACCATCCAGCCCGACCAGGACGACATCGTCCGCGCGGAGGCCGGGCGGACGGTGTGCGTGCAGGGCGCGCCAGGCACCGGCAAGACCGCCGTCGGGCTGCACCGGGTCGCTTATCTGCTCTACGCCTACCCGGAGCGGATGCGCCGCGGCGGCGTCCTCGTGGTCGGGCCCAACCGTGCCTTCCTCGGCTATATCCGCGGTGTTCTTCCTGCTCTTGGCGAAATGGACGTGAGCCAGGTCACGGTGGCCGAGCTCGTGGGTGCTGCGGCACGTACCGCTGGCACGGCAGCTACGGCCGCAGATCGTCCCGCGCGGGTACGCACCTCCGCGACCGCCCGCGAGGCCGCTGGCGATCCCGCTGAAGCAGAACGGATCAAGGGTGACGCGCGCATGGCCGAGGTCCTCCGCCGTGCGCTCTGGTCACACATCGCGGTTCCCGTCGACTCGCTGGTGCTCCCGCGTGGCGTGCGCCGCTGGCGTGTTCCCGGCTACGAGATAGCCGAGCTCGTGGCCGGTCTACGCGCGCGCGGCGTGCGTTACGGCGCAGGCCGTGAGCTACTGGCCCACCGCATCGCGCACGTAATACTGACCCGCATGGAGGCGGCGGGCGAACCGTGCGACGACAGGACGCACGACTCGGTTCGCCGGTCCAGGCCGGTGAAGGCCACAGTCGACGCGACATGGCCGGCGGTGGACCCGGTGCGGCTCGTCATGCGCGTCCTTTCAGATGCGGGCCTGCTCGCCAGCGCCGCCAATGGCCTGCTCACGCCGGCCGAGCAGGAGGCGGTCCGCTGGATCACCCCGCCGCGCGGGCCGCGGTCGGCGCCATGGACACCTGCTGACGCCGTCCTCATCGACGAGGCCGCCGACCTCATCGAGCGGACGGCGAGCTTGAACCACGTGGTCGTCGACGAGGCTCAGGACCTGTCCCCGATGGAGTGCCGCGCCATCGGGCGCCGCTGCACCACTGGCTCGGCAACCGTGCTCGGCGATATCGCGCAGGGCACCACCCCGTGGGCGAGTCAGAGCTGGCAGGCGTTCCTCGGTCACCTGGGCAAGCCGGACGCCGACACGCACGTGCTCGACAAGGGGTACCGGGTGCCGAGGCAGATCATCGACTACGCCAGCCGCCTGCTACCAAACATCGCGCCGGGCCTCGCGCCCGCTGCGTCGGTCCGCCAGGCGCCTGGGTCGCTCGAGATCGTCGCGGCCGAACCTGCGGCGCTCGGCGGCCGGATTGCCGAGCTCAGCAGACGAGCTCTGGCGGAGCCAGGGTCGGTCGGCGTGATCGGTGCTGACGATCATGTCTCGACGCTGTCCAGGTCGCTGGCAAAGGCGGGCCTGCCGCACGTCGTGCTCGGCGATGATGCGTGGCATCCGGGCGCTGCTGGCCAGGAGGGCACTGCTGGCCAGCCGGGCACTGCTGGACAGGATGCCGAATCCGCCGCGCGCCTGGCGATCGTGCCTGTGACCCTGGCCAAGGGCCTTGAGTTCGACCAGGTCATAGTCGTAGAGCCTGCCAGAATCAGCGATACGGGCCCCAGCGGCCTGCGCCGTCTGTACGTGGCACTCACCCGGGCGGTTTCCCGCCTGTGCGTACTGCACGCGGAGCCGCTCCCCCTGCCGCTGCGATGACTCCGGTGGCCGAGGTGCCTGGAGTGGCTGGGGTGGCTCCAATGGCTCGGGTGGCTGGGATTTCTCGGGGGCGTCTCTGCTGTCTCTGCTGTCTCTGGT
This sequence comes from uncultured Actinomycetota bacterium, assembly GCA_963826515.1. Taxonomy (GTDB): domain Bacteria; phylum Actinomycetota; class Actinomycetes; order Streptosporangiales; family Streptosporangiaceae; genus DATFVJ01. The sequence continues at coordinate 178,287 of CAWGXI010000010.1, read as the reverse complement.
GGCTTCGGTGGCTTCCGTGGCTGCGGTGGCTCTGGTGGTTCCGATACCCGATGACCCGATGGTTCCGATGACCCGATGGTTCCGATGACCCGATGGCTCCGATGACGCCTACCGAGCGGAGCGGCCCCGGCGATCTCGGCGATCTCAGTGACCTTGCTCTCGTCGACCACCACTGTCACGGTGTCGTCACCACAGACCTCAGCCTGCGGGAATTCGAGCTGCTCATCACGGAAGCGAGCATTCCTGCGCCGGCGGGCACCACGTTCTTCGACAGCCAGCTCGGGCTCAGCCTGCGCCGGTGGTGCCCGCCGGTGCTCGGCCTGGCACCGCACTCGGGACCGGCCGAGTACCTGGATCGCAGGCGCGAGCTCGGCGCGGCCGAGGTCATCAGGCGCTTGCTGCGCGCTGCCGCCGTCACCGACTTCCTCGTCGACACGGGTTACCAGCCCGCGGAGCTCAGCGGCCCGGCCGAGCTTGCCTCGGCCGCGGCTGCCCGTGCGCACACCGTGGTCCGGCTGGAGCGGGTCGCGGAGCTGTTCGGGGCCGCGGGGGCTGGCGCGGGGGAGTTCGTCACCCGCTACCAGGATGTGCTGAGCGAGGCGGCGTCCGCCGCGGTGGCGGTGAAGTCCATCGTCGCCTATCGCTGCGGTCTCGACTTCGATCCGGCGCGGCCGGGCACGGCCGAGGCCCGCCGGGCGGCGGACGGCTGGCTACGTGCGGCCGAGGGCGCGGCGCCATTGGGCGCCGCTGCGGCCAGGCGATACCGGATCACCTCACCGGTACTGCTGCGGTTCCTGCTGTGGTCGGCGATCGATCTCGGCCTCCCGATCCAGATCCACACCGGATTCGGAGATCGCGATCTTGACCTGCACCGCTGCAACCCGCTGCTACTGACGGATTTCATCCGCATGACCGAGCAGGCCGGGGTGCCGCTGCTGCTCCTGCACTGCTACCCCTTCCACCGCGAGGCCGGCTACCTGGCCCAGATCTATCCGCATGTCTACTGCGATGTCGGGCTCGCTCTCAACTTCACCGGTGCCCGCGCGGGCGCTGTCCTGGCTGAGAGCCTCGAACTGACGCCCTTCGGCAAAATGCTCTATTCCTCCGACGCATTCGGGCTGCCGGAGCTGCACTATCTCGGCTCGGTCATCTTCCGCCGGGCGCTTCGCGGCACGCTGGGCGAATGGATACGTGACGGCATGCTCACAGCCACGGACGCGAACCGGGTCGCTGCGCTTATCGGCGCGGGCAATGCGCGTCGTATCTACCGCCTCGGGCCTATTCGTCAGTGCCGTGGATCGCGTGGGCTATAGCCCACGCGATCCACGGCACTCACGATTTTCCACAGCCGAAGGGGCAAATCCACAGGCTGCAAGGTTGGCCTGTTGCGTAGCCGCAGTGGCTGCGGGTCACGCTCAGAATCGCGTTCGAAATCATCTGGCTGATTGACGCGGTTCTGAAGTGGCTGCCGGGTTTCCTCATCACCTATAAGGCCCTATAGGCCGGCCTGGAATTCCGAGGGACAGGGTAGCCCGGATGGCTGCGACCCTGGTTTCGTTTCTGGATCGACCTGCAAAGACACGACGTGACTGTGTTCGCCTACGTTGTCGCCGCGGCAGAATCACTGATCGCTGTCTGCGCTGATCCTGGGATTCGCGCGCCTGCTCACCTACACGTCCGGGCTCGTCTTCAGCCTGCTCCTCTGGGGAGTGGCGGAAGGATTCGGCGGTCCATATGGGCAAGGTTCCATCGATGTCGGCGTCGCGATCATCTACGCTGTCATGTTCGGCGCTCTGCTAGCGCTTGATTACAACCAGAGCCCAGGTCCGCTGACTGTGGACGGCTACCTCAGCAAGCGGCTCACCTGGTGGCACTGGATCGTCGACGTTGGCACGCCTGGTCCGCCTGCCGACGCGGATGCTCACCCGCCGTCCAACAAGCCGGCCAGGACCGGGCACAAGAGCACCCGCCGAGCGCTGCCGGTTGAACCGGGCTGGTGTCACCTCACCAGCCGCGCAAGGGCCGCTTCCCGGGCAGCCCCGTCGCTGGCTGACTAAGTCGCTGGCTGACTAAGTCGCTGGCTTTGGCTAACTAAGTCGTCGTCGTTGGCTAACTAAGTCGTCGTTGGCTAACTAAGTCGTTGGCTAACTAACTGGGCTCGTGGATGCTGCCTTACGATGCCACCGTGGCTGTGGAAGCGGTTATTTTCGACTGGGGCGGGACACTCACGCCCTGGCACACGGTGGATCACGGGGCGCTTTGGGGCGATGCGTGCGCCGCTCATCTCGGCGCCGCTTCCGCGGCCGAGGCCGCGGCCGCGCTCGTCGCCGCGGAGGCGGAGCTTTGGCGCAGCGCCGAGCTCGAACACCGAGGTGCGACCCTCGACGACCTGTTCGAGCGCGCAGGCGTGCCCCCCGCCGACGCTCTGCTGGCGGCGTATTTCGCGGCCTGGGAACCGCACACTTTGACCGATCCGGATGCGCCTGGCCTGTTAAGGGACCTGCGTGCACGCGACATCAAGGTCGGCGTGCTGTCGAACACCCTGTGGCCCAGGGCGTGGCACGAGCAGATCTTTGCCCGCGACGGCGTTCTTGACCTGATCGACGGAGCCGTTTACAGCAGCGAACTCGGCAGGACCAAGCCACATCAGGCGGCGTTCAGCGCAGCCATGAACGCGGTCGGGGCGGACGATCCCGGCGCATGCGTATTCGTCGGCGACCGGCTGTATGACGACATCTACGGTGCGCAGAGCGCGGGAATGCGGGCGGTGCACGTCCCGCACAGTTCCGTTCCCCGCTTCGATGGCGCGACGCCCGACGCGGTGATACACGAACTGGCCGAGATCAGGGCGGTGATCGACGGCTGGTGACGCCACAGTTGCGGCTACTCGTGCGGGGCGGCCAGTACCTGGGCGACGCGGGCGGCCGCGCGCTCGGCGTCGTCCGCGACTGCGATCCGCTCCGCCCACGACCACCAGAACCACCACTGGCCGTCGCGTCCGCATGCGGCGACGACGTGCTCGGCGAGTACGCTTGCCGCTGGGTTGACCACGTGCAGGCTCGGGATCCGGCCCGCCGGTGCCTGCAGCGTCGCGCCTAGGCCACGGCGCGTGAGTTCGGCGGCGAGCGTCTCAAGATAGCTGTGCTGCAGCTCGGCGGTGCCTCGGGCCCGTTGAGCTTCCATCGTCATCGTAGTCACCCCTAGTAGTTAGACAACCCCGTAGGGTTGTGACGACTACAGCATGCCCTCCGGGGTTGATCGACTGCAACGTGCATTCGGAAATTCGCTCTGTTCTCTTTGAACTACTAATTGAGACCGAAGTTGATGGTCCACGTGCGCGAATCGTGGATCGTAGGAATGAATGGCACTAAATCGTGCAAGGCGGGTCGCGGCCATGCGGCCGTTCTTGTTGAGCTGTGTGTCTATGCCTGTTGTCAGGGAGGTGACGGATGCCTGACGGACACAGTCCGACGGTGCGCCGCAGAAGGCTCGCGGCCGAGCTTCGGAGGTTGCGTGAGGCTGCCCGGCTGACGTGCGAGGAGGTGGGCGAGCATCTCGAATGCTCCGCGTCCAAGATCAGCCGCGTGGAGACCGGGCGGGTTTCTGTCGCACCGCGCGATGTGCGCGACATTCTCGCCCTATATGGCGTCACAGGCGAAGAGCGCGAAGGGCTACTGCAGCTAGCCCGCGATTCGCGGCAAAAGGGCTGGTGGCACGCCTATAGCGATACGATGCAGCCCTGGTTCGCTACCTACGTCGGGCTGGAGGCGGCAGCCTCGGAGATCCGAAATTTCGAAGTCGATCTTATTCCGGGCCTGCTGCAGACCGAGGACTATGCCCGTGCTGTGATCCGCGGCGGAAGTGTGAATGCGACGAATGAAGACATCGAGCGCGGGGTAGCACTCAGGATGGAGCGTCAGCCCCTGCTCACCCGTGACAGCCCGCCGGAACTCTGGGTTGTCATTGACGAGGCGGCCCTGCGCCGCCGGGTCGGCGGCCCAGGCGTGATGCGCCTCCAACTGGATCACCTGCTCGAGCTAAGCGCCCTACTTAATGTCACGATTCAGGTGCTGCCCTTCGGCGCTGGCGCTCACCCGGCAATGGGAAACCCATTCGCGATCCTCGGGTTTCCTGAGCGAGCCGACCCCGATGTCGCCTACATTACCGATCTCACCAGCTGCCTGTACGTGGAGAACAACGAGGAGGTGGATCGCCATAACCTGATCTTCAACCATCTGCGTGCCACGGCGCTGTCCCTCGGCGACACGGCCGCATTCATCGTAACTATCCGCAAGGAGCTTTAACGATCGATCGAGAGGTGCGACAAATGACCGCGTCTGATCTTGTTCGCGCGGCCTGGCGGAAGAGTTCCTACAGTGCCCATGCCAACAGCAACTGCGTGGAGGTTGCTATGGCTGGCCGCACCGTCGCTGTCCGCGACTCCAAGAACCCGGATGAGGTTTATCTCGCCTTTGCAAGTGGCGAATGGCGAGCTTTCATCCGCGGCGTCAAGGAGGGCAGGTTCGACCTTGCGTAGGGTCCATTCGACCTTGCGTAGGGTCCACACGTGACGCGTGTGAACTTTAGCTAGGGGTTCCCCGGCCTGCCGCGTGCGGGGACTGCCGAGCCACAGCGCTTCGTGGCAGTCCGGGGAACGCGACCGTCGCGCTCCGCCACTGGGTGGCCCGCACCGCGGCGTCCTGCATGGCGAGGGCACCATAGGTGCGCAAGTTCTCGTCTTGCGCGGCCGCAAGCCCTACGAGACCAAGGTAACCGCGGGTGACCCCGTCCTCGAGCGCAGCCGCGAAGGCTGCTGCGGCGCGCGCGGTGGTAACGGGGAAAGGTAGCCGGTACGCGGCGGCGGCGGCCACGGGTACGGCGCCCTGCGCGGCCAGCATCGCGGCAAGCTGGTCACGCTGCGCCCGGTGGGCGTTCCAGTCGCTCAGTGCCTCCTCCTGCTGACGCCCGCTCAGGTGCGCGCCCGCGACCCCGTAGCCATATACGGCCGCGTGCTCGGCAGCGAGCGCGTTCTGCAAGGCTTCGATCGCGGCTGGTGTCATCCGCCTGTCCCCGTATCCCTGCCCGCGTCCCGGCGAGGGGCGTCGCCGTACGCGGCGCGGCCATGCGCGGCGCGGTCATGCGCGGCGCGGCCATGCGCGGCGCGGCGATCCGCGGCGCGGCGATCCGCGGCGCGGTGATACGCGGCGCAGCGATACGGCGGCGTCACTGTAGCCCTCCGCTCGCTAGCACGGCTACGTGCGTCGCCTCGCATGCGGCGATGCTCGCGAGCAACTGGGCAAGCGAAGGTGTGACCGTCCGCAGTTGCGTCACGAGTGTGGCGGCGGCTCCGCGTTCGGCGGATCGCAGCGCCTCGAGGGCGGCGGCGGTGCTCTCCGCGGACGATGGCGGAAGGGGCGACGCAACTCCTGCCCGCCGGGCTGAGCGCGGAGACGAACGGCCAGGATTGATCAGTCTCTGCTGCAACGCCGCGAGATGGGCGGTGTTGTCGGCGAGCAGGGGATCGAGCCGCCCGGCCAGCTGTGGGTGGGCCGCGATCACCCGGGTGTACAGACCGACCATGCTCTTCTTCGCGGCGATCGCCTCGCGCAGGATCGCCACATCCGACGCCGGACTTGGCGCCGTGGTACCGGCCACGGCCCGGCAGCCTTCCGCTGCGAGCAGGGGTACGGTGAGCGACGCGGCGAGTACAGCACGCCGGGTGGCGCCGCCCTTCACCGGAAGACCTCCTGACGCGGCGTAATGCCGCGAGACGTGCTAGTAATAGCAGGCTGACAGCCTTCGGAAACAGGATGTAAGCATTTCATGGCGGTCCGGCCCAGATCGGCGCGACCCTCGCCGCACCTAGAACCCGATCTACGGCACCGGGTCCGGATAGGCTAGGTCGCGGCAGGACAACACGCCTGCGGGCGCTTGGCGAGGAGGTCGTGATGCGCGCTGGCTCCCGTCACCTACCTGCGCATCCGGGCCTCAGCGGTGAGGGCAACGGCGGCGAGGGCACGGGCGGTGATCACAACGGACGCGATCGCCAGGGCGGCGATCGCCATGGCGGATCGCGCGGGGCGGCCCGCTTGGCCGCCCTCGAGCGGCTGGCTGAGCCTGTGGTACGCGCCGCCAGCATGGATCTTGAGGCGGTCGAGCTAACCTGGGCGGGCAGACGCGGGGTGCTGCGGATAGTGGTGGACGCGGATAACGGAGCCGACCTCGATGAGATGGCCCTGGTCAGCCAGGCGTTGTCGGCCGAACTTGATGCCGCTGGGATCATGGGTGAGACGCCATACACGCTCGAGGTCACCTCGCCAGGCGTGGACCGGCCCCTCACCCAGGCGCGGCACTGGCGGCGGGCCGTGAGCCGGCTGGTCAGTGCCCAGCTCAGCGGCGGCACGCAAGCCGTGTCCGGCCGGGTGATGGCGGCTGACGACGAGGGCGTGGTCCTCGACGTCGAGGGTGACCAGCGCGCTTTCAGCTTCAGCGAACTCGGACCCGGGAAGGTTCAGGTGGAGTTCCGCCGCGACGACATGGGGGAGTCTCGTGGACATTGACCTGAGCGTCTTGCGGAGCCTCGAGAGCGAGAAGGACATCTCGATGGACCTGGTGATCAAGGCCATAGAAGACGCTCTGCTCGTGGCCTACCACCGGACGGAAGGTGCCGCCCCCGCGGCGCGGGTCGAACTCGACCGCAAGAGCGGGCATGTGACGGTGTGGGCGGCAGAGACGGCGGACACCGGGCCCGAGGCCGAGATCATCCGGGAGTACGACGACACGCCGAACGGGTTCGGCCGGATCGCGGCGACCACAGCGCGGCAGGTCATCCTGCAGCGGCTGCGCGATGCGGAGGACGAACTTACCTTCGGCGAGTACGCAGGGCGCGAGGGAGATGTGGTGGCCGGCGTGATCCAGCAGGGCCGCGATCCACGCAGTGTCCTTGTGGACCTCGGCAAGGTCGAGGCCGTGCTTCCGCCGCAGGAACAGGTGCCAGGCGAGCGGTACGTACACGGCGAACGGCTGCGCTGCTACGTGCTGCACGTGCGTAAGGGGCACCACGGGCCGTCCGTCACTTTGTCACGTACACATCCCAATCTGGTAAAGAAGCTGTTCGCGCTGGAGGTCCCCGAGATCACCGAGGGCGCGGTAGAAATCGCGGCCATTGCGCGCGAAGCCGGCCACCGTACCAAGATCGCGGTGCGGTCGCACCGGCCAGGCGTCAATGCCAAGGGGGCGTGCATCGGACCGCTTGGCAGCCGCGTCCGCAACGTCATGACCGGCTTGCATGGCGAGAAGATTGACATCGTCGACTTCTCGGAGGAGCCTGCCGAACTCGTCGCAAACGCCCTTTCGCCTGCGCGCGTGACCCATGTGGAGATCGTCGATCTTGACTCGCGGGTGGCACGGGTCACCGTGCCCGACTACCAGCTGTCGCTGGCGATCGGCAAGGAAGGGCAGAACGCTCGCCTGGCCGCTCGCCTCACCGGCTGGCGCATCGACATCAGGTCGGACGCGCCGGATGCCAGCCCAGTGGTGCCGGATGCCAGCCCAGTGGTGCCGGATGCCAGCCCAGTGGTGCCGGATGCCAGCGCGGTGGTGCCCGATACCAGTGCGCCGGCGGCCGCCAGCAGCTCGTCAGGACCTGCGGATCCACCCGATTCCGAGCGGCGGGAGGTCGCGCAGCACAGGGCGGCAGGGTCTGGCCGGGCCGGCTCTGCGGGCTCGGCGCCCCCTGGAGACAGGGCGCCTGGCGACAGGGCGGAGGGGCAACCTGTAGCCGGGCCGGCGACAGGCGCCGCGGACGCGCCGGCGCGGTAGACTTGGGGGAGAATGGCCGAGCGGTGCACCCGAGCCCGGTACGTACGTGCGTGGGATGCAAGCGCCGTGAGGCGAAATCCGGACTGCTTCGCCTTGTGGCGAGCGGGGACGCGGTTGTTCCCGACCTCCGCAGGCGGCTGCCGGGCCGGGGTGCGTACCTGCATCCCGACCTAGCGTGCCTCGAGCAAGCCGAACGACGTCGGGCGTTCCCGCGGGTGCTTCGCCGCCAGGGTCCGCTCGATGTCCGCCCGCTAGCCGACTATCTTGGGCACGATGAACAGGTAGCGCCCGCAGTCCGGGCGGAGGAACGACGAACAGGACGAGTCGGGAAAGCAGGTCGAGATTGCGATGAGCGCCCGATGAGCACGCGGCGATGAGCAGCGCAAGCTGACGCCGGCCCGGAGCATGCCCGCCCCCGGACCGGTCGAGGTCTGGGTAGAGGAGAGCAGTGGCGAAGGTCCGGGTTTACGAACTCGCTAAAGAGTTCGGTGTGGAAAGCAAGGCCGTGATGGCCAAGCTCCAGGAGATGGGCGAGTTTGTGCGCTCGGCGTCATCGACGATCGAGGCGCCTGTCGTCCGCAGGCTCACGGAGGCATTCGCGGCCCAGCAGGCCAAACAAGCGAAAGAACCAGCTCGTGACGCGCAGCGTGGCCAGCGGCCGCAGGCAGCGTCGGCGCCTGGCGGCCGGCAGGGCGGTCAGCCCGATGGTCAGCAGCGCGGCGCGCGGCGGCCAGCGGCGCCGGCTGAGCCGGCGATTCCGGCGGCGGAGCGGGTTGCGAACATGCCAGGCGAACCGGCAGGGGCCCGTCCGGTTCCGCCTCAGGTACCTGGTGTCCCCGTAGGTAGTACCGATGGCACTGGCAGCGGTGACGGTACGGCCGGCACTCGCAGCACCGCCGGCTCGCCCGTCCCCGACGGGCAGCACGGCGGGACTCGCGGCCAGGTCGCTCCGTCTGTCCGGCCCGCGGACGGACGGGCCGCGGCTGAGCCGGCGGCGGCTGAGCGGGCCGCGGCTGAGCCGGCCGCGGCTGAGCGGGCCGCGGCTGAGCGGGCCGCGGCTGAGCGGGCGGAGCGGACCGGGGATGAGCGGTACGGTGTGCAGCGGCCCGCCGCGGCGCAGGCGGGCGATGCGGCGAATCCCGCCGCGTCGGCAGGGACGCCGGCTGCTGCAGCGCCACGGCCGGCGCCGCCGCAGCCAGGCTTCCCGCAGCCACGGCCCGGCAGTGCGCCTGGGGGACCGCAGGTACAGCGGCCGACGGCACCTAAGCCGACCGCGCCACGGCCAGGAGGCAGGTCAGGCGGGCGGCCGTCAGGCCGCCCAGGCACCAGGCCCGGGCCGAGGCCGGGTAACAACCCGTTCAGTTCCACCGCGACGGGCATGGGCGCGGCGCGCCCCGCCCCGCCAACTGGCGCCCCGCCCCAGGGCGGCACACCGCAGGCCGGTGCTCCGCATGGTGGTGCGGCGCGGCCAGGCCCGCCGCGGTCAGGAGCACCAGGCGCAGGCCAGACAGGTGGCGGCGCGGGCACGGCAAGCCGTGGCGGCGGGCCCGGCGGCATTCCGCGTCCGCCCGCGGGCCGCGCAGGTCCCGGTCGCCCGCCAGGCCCGGGCATGCCCCGGCCCGGCGGCCCGCGGCCGAGCCCGATGAACATGCCATCGCGCCCGGCTACCGGCCGCGGACCTGGCGGTGGCGGCGGTGGCGGCGCTGGCAGGCAGGCCCCGGGCGGCGCAGGCGGCGTGCGTCCTGGCGGCCGCGGCGGTGCAGGCGGCGGTGCTGGCCCGCGCGCGGGCGGCGGCCCGCGCGGTGGTCCTGGTGGCGGTCCAGGCGGCGGTGCGCGTCCGGGCGGCCCTGCGGGTCGCGGCCGTAGCGGCACGCAGGGCGCCTTCGGCCGCCCAGGTGGCCGTTCACCGCGGGGCAGGAAGTCGAAGAAGCAGCGGCGCCAGGAGTTCGACAACATGCAGGCGCCGTCGATCGGCGGCGTGCATGTCCCCCGCGGCAACGGTCAGGTGATCAGGCTTTCCCGCGGCGCCTCACTCGCCGACTTCGCGGACAAGATCGGCGCGAACCCGGCTTCGCTCGTCCAGGTTCTCTTCCACTTGGGTGAGATGGTGACCGCGACGCAGTCGGTGAATGACGAGACCTTGCAGTCGCTCGGGCTCGAGCTCAACTACAACGTGCAGGTGGTGTCCCCCGAGGAGGAGGACCGCGAGCTGCTCGAGTCGTTCGACATCGAGTTCGGCGAGGATGAAGGCGAGGACGCTGACCTCGTGGCCCGGCCACCAGTGGTGACGGTGATGGGCCACGTCGATCACGGCAAGACCAAGCTGCTCGACGCGATCAGGCACACCAACGTGCAGGCGGCAGAGGCTGGCGGCATCACTCAGCACATCGGCGCCTATCAGGTCACGACCGAGGTCGACGGCCAGGAACGCAAGATCACCTTCATCGACACTCCTGGCCACGAGGCGTTCACCGCGATGCGCGCACGTGGCGCGGAGACGACCGACCTGGTCGTCCTCGTCGTAGCCGCGGACGATGGCGTGAAGCCGCAGACCACAGAGGCGCTGAACCACGCCCAGGCGGCGGGAGTGCCGGTCGTGGTTGCGGTCAACAAGATCGACAAGGAGGGCGCGGACCCGCAGCGGGTGCGTGCGCAGCTCACCGAGTACGGGCTGGTGGCCGAGGAATTCGGCGGCCAGACCCTGTTCGTCGACGTGTCGGCAAAGGAGCGCCTCGGAATCGACGACCTCCTAGAGGCGGTCATCCTGACCGCCGACGCCGAGCTGGACTTGCGGGCGAACCCGCACCAGCCCGCGCAGGGTGTCGCGATCGAGGCGCACCTGGATCGCGGGCGCGGCCCGGTGGCGACGGTTCTGGTCCAGCGCGGCACCCTGCACGTGAGCGATCCGATCGTCGCTGGTGAGGCGTTCGGCCGGGTCAGGGCCATGCTCGACGACAACGGCGACTCTGTGACGGAGGCACCGCCGTCCCGGCCGGTGCTTGTGCTCGGCCTTGCCGCGGTGCCTGGTGCGGGCGACAGTTTCCTCGTGGTCAACGATGACCGGGTGGCCAGGCAGATCGCGGAACGGCGCGAAGCGCGCGAGCGCAACGCGCAGTTCGCGCAGCGCCGCCGCCGTGTCACGCTCGAGGACCTGGACAGCGCGCTCAAGGCAGGAGAGAAGGAAGAGCTCCTGCTCATCGTCAAGGGTGACGTCTCGGGTTCGGTTGAGGCGCTAGAAGACGCGCTGCTGAAGATCGATGTTGGCGACGAGGTCAACCTGAGGGTGATCGGCCGCGGCGTCGGTGCGATAACGCAGGACGACGTCAACCTCGCCATCGCGTCCGACGCGGTCGTCATCGGTTTCAACGTCCGGCCGGCCGAACGCGTGGGCGAGCTCGCGCAGCGCGAGGGTGTCGATATCAGGTACTACTCGGTCATCTACCAGGCGATCGACGAGATCGAGGCCGCCCTCAAGGGCATGCTCAAGCCCGAGTTCGAAGAGGTGCAGCTCGGTACCGCCGAGGTCAGGGAGGTGTTCCGGGTGCCAAGGATCGGCAGCATCGCGGGCTGCATCGTGCGCTCAGGCACCATCAACCGCGGCAGCAAGGCACGCCTCATCCGAGATGGCATCGTGGTCGCGGACAATCTCACGGTGGACTCGCTCCGTCGGTTCAAGGACGACGTCACCGAGGTGCGTGAGGGCTTCGAGTGCGGTATCGGCATCGGCTACAACGACATCAGAATCGAGGACGTTGTCGAGACGTTCGAGATGCGGGAGAAGCCCAGGGCCTGATACCGCGCCGGAGACTGGGGCCCCGGAGACTGGGGCCCCGGAGACTGGGGCCCCGGAGACTGGGGCCCCGGAGACTGGGGCCCCGGAGACTGGGGCCCCGGAGACTGGGGCCCGGAGACTGGGGCCCGGAGACTGGGGCCGGAGACTGGGGCCGGAGACTGGGGCTGATACCGCGTCGGAGACTGGCGCCGGAGACTGGGGCCCTATGTATGTCGGCGTACTGACGCTGGACCTTCTGCTCGGTGACGTAGCGTCACTGAAGCAGAAGCGTTCAGCGATCCGGCCGCTTGTCGCCGAGCTACGGCGCCGGTATCCGGGTGCGTCCGTGGCGGAGACCGGATATCTGGATCGCCACCGGCGCGCGGAAGTCGGTGTCGCCGTCGTGTCGTCTACCGCCGCGTACGCCGCGGAAGTGCTGGCCGCTTGCGAGCGCCTGATCGCGGGACGGCCCGAACTGGAGCTGCTGTCCGCGCGGCAGCGGCTGTTCACCGAGGAGGAGTGACCGATCATGGATGCCGCCCGTGCGCGCAAGCTCGCCGACAGCATCGCCCGGATCGTCGCGGAGATGCTGGAGCGGCGCATCAAGGATCCACGGCTTGGCTTCGTCACGGTGACGGACGCGCGACTGACCGGGGACCTGCGGGACGCGACAGTTTATTACACCGTGTACGGGTCGCCCGAGGAGCAAACGGCCACCGCGGTGGCGCTCGAGAGCGCCAAGGGCGTGATCAGATCCGAGGTCGGGCGCCAGACCGGGCTGCGGCATACTCCGTCGCTCACCTTCGTTGCCGACACGGTGCCTGACAACGCGCGGCACATCGAGGAACTGCTCGAGCGGGCCCGCGCGGCGGACGCCGGAGTGGCGCGCAGCCGCGAGGGAGCGGAGCCCGCAGGCGACCCCGACCCGTACAAGGTGGCCGCCGACGACGCTGCGGAGGGTGAAGATGCCGCAGGTGATGGGTGGGACGGCCGCGACGCCGGTGAAAGCACGGCATACGACCTTCGCCAATCCACGCGCGGATCAGATCGCGAAGCGGGATACTCCGCAACGTGAGCGTCGTCAGCTCGTCGGCCACCGCGCCGGACCTGCCTCCGGACCTTCCGCAGCATCTTCGGCACGGGGACCTGGCGGCCGAGTGGGTGCGGGCAGTAGCTGCCCTGGACGCGGCCGACGAGGTTTGCCTGGCCTGCCACGTGCGCCCGGACGGCGACGCACTCGGCTCCATGCTCGCGTTGGCGCTCGCTTTGCGCGCCCGCCAGCAGCGGACGGCGTGCGGCGAGGGAAACCGGCCGGGCCAGCGGATCGTGGCATCATTCGGTGACGAGCCGCTGCGGGTACCTGATAACTTGCGCTTCCTGCCGGGCCTGGATCTGCTGAGCCCGCCGGGCGAGTACCCAGCCGAGCCCCAGGTTATGATCACATTCGATGCTGCGAGCCAGGGCCGCCTCGGCGTGCTTGCGCCGCATGCGGAGCGCGCCAGCGAGCTGATCGTCGTCGACCACCACGCGTCGAACACCGGGTTCGGCACAGTTCACCTGGTGGATCCGGCTGCCGCGGCCACGGCCGTGCTGGCTAGCGAGCTGATCGACCGTCTCGGCGTACCGCTGAACAGGCCGGTCGCGATGGGCCTGTATGCCGGGCTGGTCACCGACACGGGCTCCTTCAAGCACGCGTCGACAACGTCCGGTGTGCACGGGCTCGCCGCCAGGCTGCTCGAAACGGGGATTAAGCCTGAGCTGGTGGCGCGTGAGCTATGGGACCGCGCACCCTTCGGCTACCTGCGGGTCCTTGCCGCCGCGCTCGGCCGTGCCGTGCTTGAGCCATGGCAGGCAGGCGGGCGCGGCCTGGTCTGGACGACGGTGAGCCGCGCCGACCGTGTGGCGCATGGCCTCGGATACGACACGGTCGAGCCGATGATCGACGTGATACGCAGGACCGAGGAGGCCGAGATAGCCGTCGTCTTCAAGCAGGACGACGACGATGCCTGGCAGGTATCCGCCCGGTCCAAGGGGAATGTGGACGTCGGGCGGGTGTGCGTCAAGCTCGGCGGCGGGGGTCATCCGGTAGCCGCAGGCTTCACCTCGCCGTGGCCGGTGGAGGATGCTATCCAGCGGCTTCGTGAGCTGCTAAGTGCTGAGCCGCCGGGATGCGCCGCCGCGTCCCCGCCCGCCGCTGGCGGGGCCGGGCCGGAAACCGGCCGGTGAACGCCGCCAGTTCAGGCCTGCTGATCGTCGACAAGCCGTCCGGATGGACCTCGCACGACGTGGTGGCCAGAATCCGCCGGCTGGCCGGCACCCGCCGGGTGGGCCACGCGGGCACGCTGGACCCGATGGCGACCGGCGTGCTCGTGGTCGGTGTCGGGAAAGCCACCCGGCTGCTCGGGCACCTGGCCATGGCGGAGAAGGCGTACACGGGGACGATCCGGCTCGGCCAGCGCACAAGCACCGACGACGCGGAGGGTGAGATCGTGTCGTCCGCGAGTGCCGGACATCTGACCGACGATGAGATTCGCGCCGCCGCGGCGACGCTGACAGGTGAGATCCGCCAGCTGCCGCCCCAGGTGAGCGCCATCAAGGTGGCGGGGGTGCGCGCATACCGGATGGCCCGCGCGGGCCGCGAGGCCCCGCTGCGGCCGCGCGCCGTAACGGTTGCCGCGTTCGGCATCGGCGCCATCAGGCGGGCCGGCCAGCAGCCGGGGGTGATCGACGCGGACGTGTCAGTTACCTGCTCAAGCGGCACTTACATCCGGGCGCTTGCCCGTGACCTCGGCGCGGCGCTCGGCGTCGGCGGCCACCTCACCGGGCTGCGCCGCACCCGTGCGGGCCGCTACGACGTCGCGGCCGCGCGCACGCTCGATGAGCTCGCCGCGTCCTTCACCGTCCTACCGCTTGCCGACGCCGCTGCGGCCGAGTTCCCACGCAAGAATGTGACAGAAAGGGAAGCCGAACGGGTGGCCCATGGCGCGACGCTTCCCGCCACCGGTCTCGCCCCTGGGCCGGTCGCCGTTTTCGGGCCGGCTGGCGATCTGATCGCGCTCGTGACGGACAAGGGCGATCAGGCCAGGCCGCTCGCGGTCTTCGTCCCGTAGTGCGGCAACAGGCATCAGGCCGGCTCCTCGGGTTGCACCTGCGAGGTGATGGCCGTGCGGCGTGGCAGGGGTGACCTGCCCAGGCAGCGGCGGAATCGCGGCGGGAGAATCGACGCTAGCGTGTAGAGGGACAGGCCTCCGGTGAGGAGCCCCGGCGAGGGGAAGGAAACGCACCGTGCAGATTTGGCGCGGCCTTGACGACGTGCCACGTGACTTGGGGACCGCCGGGCGCTCGGTCGTCACCATCGGCGTGTTCGACGGCGTGCACCGCGGTCACCAGCGTCTGGTCGCACGCGCGGCCGAAGCTGGAGCGGCGGCCGGCCTGCCCGTCGTGGCCATCACCTTCGACCCGCACCCGGACGAGGTCGTGCGACCGGGCACGCACCCGCCCTTCCTATGCACGTCGCGGCGGCGTGCCGAGTTGCTCGCCGGGCTCGGCGCCGACGCCGTCTGGGTGCTGCCCTTCACCTACGAGTTCTCACAGCTTGGCCCCGACGAGTTCGTGCGCGGCGTGCTCGTCGACCGGTTGCACGCCGCGAGAGTGGTGATCGGGGAGACCTTCCGGTTCGGCCACAAGGCGGCCGGTGACCTTGTCCTGCTCACCGAACTCGGCGAGAAATATGACTTCGCCGCGGAAGGCGTGCCGCTGCTCGTCGACGACGGGATCACTATCTCCTCCAGCCACATCAGGGAGCGGCTCGCGGCAGGCGACGTCGCGGGGGCGGCGCGCGCGCTCGGCAGGCCACACCGGGTGGAAGGGGTGGTCGTGCGGGGTCACCGGCGTGGCCGTGCGCTCGGTTTCCCGACCGCCAACCTCGAGTGGCAGCCGCAGATGGCTATCCCGGCTGACGGCATCTACGCGGGCTGGCTGGCCAGCTTCGACCCTGACGGCCGGCCGGAAGAGCGGTGGCCGGCCGCCATCTCGATCGGCACCAACCCGACGTTCGACGACGGTTACCCCCGTGCGCGCACCGTCGAAGCGTACGCCCTGGACCGTGATGACCTCGATCTTTACGGTACACATGTCGCTGTGGACTTCGCTGCCAGGCTGCGCGGCACGGAGCGGTTCGCGTCAGTAGACGATCTTGTCGAGCAAATGCACAGGGATGTCGATCAGGCCCGCGACATCACCGTCGGCGGCGGATAGCTGACGGGTGTCACCGTGATACGGTGGAGTGCTGCCGGTGAACAACCGGCTCCGGTTTGCTGCACCCTCAGGTGGCAGGCCGCGGGGTACTTATAGCCCCGTATCTCAGCATCCCGTACATGGGCGAGCCCGGTACAAGGCAAACTCGGTACAAGGCAAACTCGGTACAAGGCAAACTCGGTACAAGGCAAACTCGGTACAAGGCAAGCTCGGTACAAGGCAAGCACAGTACATGGCAGGCACCGTGCACAGTCAGCACAGTGCACGGAAGCACAGTGAAGAAGCACAGTGAAGGAGCGACGTGCCGCTCGAGACCGCCGTCAAGAAGACGATCATCGCGGAGCATGCGACGGGTGAGGGTGACACCGGTTCGCCGGAAGTCCAAGTCGCGCTGCTGACGCGGCGGATCAATGACCTGACCGAGCACCTGAAGGTGCACAAACATGATCATCACAGCAGGCGCGGCCTGCTGCTGCTGGTCGGCCGCCGCCGCCGGCTGCTGAAATACCTGGCAAAGGAGGACATCGCCAGGTACAGGCAGCTGATCGAACGTCTCGGATTGCGCAGGTAACGGAGGGCGCGGCCGCCGGCCGCTCCCCCCGCGCAGGGCACAACGGGTACTGCGCAACGGGCACTGCGCAAAGGCACTGCGCAAGGGCGCTGCGCGAAGGCACTGCGCAAGGGCACTGCGCGAAGGCACTGCGCAAGGGCACTGCTCGAAACGCACTGCTCGAAACGCACCGCTCGAAACGCATTGCGCAAGGCACGGCAGCCGCCGCAGTACGCAAAAACGCCGTTTACGGCGGCGTGTAAACAGCGCAGTGGTACAACCGCCGCGATACAACTGAAGAATGTGACACAAGAAAAGGACGTCCCGCAGCCCGGACCCGGCATGCCCAGGGCCGGTCCTCGGTAGTGGTTCTCGGCCGGTGCACCGGGCTAACATCGGGTGCGGTATGAGCCGAGGGCTTCGATCGAAGACCGGCCAGTGGTTGACATGGCACGCCACGGCTGGCCGGCGGGCCCGCGCGGGACTCCAAGCACACAAGGAGGTCCCACCCGTGGAGGGTGTGCACAGCGCCGAAGCCGTTATGGACAACGGACGGTTCGGCACCCGCAAGATCCGTTTTGAAACCGGCAGGCTCGCCCGCCAAGCCGCCGGTTCCGCGGTCGCCTATCTGGACGACGAGTCGATGGTCCTCGCGGCCACGACCGCATCCAGGCATCCGAAGGAAGGGCTCGACTTCTTCCCGCTCACCGTGGACGTGGAAGAGCGGATGTACGCCGCGGGCCGCATCCCAGGCTCTTTCTTCCGCCGCGAGGGGCGGCCGTCGGAGGACGCGATCCTCACCTGCCGCCTCACCGACAGGCCGCTGCGCCCGTCGTTCGTCAAGGGCCTGCGCAACGAGGTGCAGGTTGTCGCCACCGTGATGGCACTTGACCCTGAGCACCTTTACGACGTGGTCGCCATCAACGCGGCCTCATTGTCGACGCAACTGGCTGGGCTGCCATTCTCCGGCCCGATTGGTGCCGTAAGGGTCGGGCTCATCGACGGCCAGTGGGTCGCCTTTCCTACCCACACAGAGCTTGAGCGCGCCACCTTCGACATGGTCGTGGCGGGCAGGATCGTGGAGGGCGCAGCCGAGGACGGCGGCAGCCCAGGCGACGTGGCCATCATGATGGTCGAGGCCGAGTCGACAAAGCAGACACTTGCTCTGCTCGCCGCGGCGGCGAATGGCCAGGGCAGCGCCGTCGCGCCGACGGAAGAGACCGTGGCGGAGGGACTCGACGCTGCCAAGCCGTTCATCAGGGTCCTCTGTGAGGCACAAAAGCAGGTCGCGGCGGCGGCGGCAAAACAGACGGCTGATTTCCCGGTCTTCCAGGACTATCAGCAGGATGTCTACGATGCGCTGACCGAGGCGGTCCGCGGCGAGCTTGCGCAGGCGCTGACCATCGCAGGCAAGCAGCAGCGTGAGGCGGAGACCGACCGGGTCAAGGCGGCGGCCCTGGAGAAGCTCCAGGGTGCTTTCGAGGGCAGGGAGAAGGAGATCGGGCACGCGTTCCGCGCGCTGACCAAGAGGCTCGTGCGCGAGCGGATCATCTCGGAGGGCGTGCGGATCGACGGTCGCGGCACCACCGACATCCGGCCGCTGAGCTCGCAGGCACACGTGCTGCCACGGGTGCACGGTTCTGCGCTCTTCGAGCGCGGCGAAACCCAGGTGCTCGGCGTCTCCACGCTGAACATGCTCCGGATGGAGCAGACCATCGACACGCTCAACCCGGACCGCACCAAGCGCTACATGCACAACTACAACATGCCGCCCTACTCAACCGGGGAGACGGGCCGGGTGGGCTCGCCGAAGCGCAGGGAGATCGGGCATGGTGCGCTCGCGGAGCGCGCTCTCATCCCCGTGCTGCCAACCCGTGAGGAGTTCCCTTACGCGATCCGCCAGGTGTCAGAGGCGATCGGATCGAACGGCTCCACCTCAATGGGCTCGGTCTGCGCGAGCGCGATGTCACTGCTCGACGCCGGCGTGCCGCTGAAAGAGATGGTCGCAGGGATCGCCATGGGCCTGATCCACGAGGGGGGCCGGTACGTCACGCTTACCGACATCCTCGGCGCCGAGGACGCGTTCGGTGACATGGACTTCAAGGTGGCGGGCACCAGCGAGATCATCACAGCGCTGCAGCTTGACACCAAGCTGGACGGGATCCCTGCCACGGTGCTCGCCGCCGCGCTCAAGCAGGCCAAGAGCGCGCGGCTGACGATCCTTGACGTGATGCGGCAGGCCATAAGCGTGCCGGCGGAGATGAGCCCGTACGCGCCGCGGATCATCACGATCAAGGTGCCCGTGGACAAGATCGGCGAGGTCATCGGCCCCAAGGGGAAGATGATCAACTCGATACAGGAGGACACCGGCGCCGAGATCAGCATCGAGGACGACGGCACGATCTACATTGGTGCCACCGACGGCCCGTCGGCCGAGGCCGCGAGGTCCGCGATCAACTCGATCGCCAATCCGCACATGCCCGAGGTCGGGGAGCGCTACCTCGGCACCGTGGTGAAGACCACGACGTTCGGCGCGTTCATCTCGCTGCTTCCTGGCAAGGATGGCCTGCTACACGTCTCGCAGATCCGAAAGCTCCACGGCGGCGTCAGGATCGAGAACATCGACGACGTGATCAAGGTCGGAGAGAAGATCCAGGTCGAGATCCGAGAGGTCGACGACCGGGGCAAGCTGTCGCTGGTGCCTGTCGAGGTGGTCGAGCGAGAAGCTGCCGGTGAGGATCTCGGCGGCGCGGCCCGCCCGCAGGGCGGCGGGGACCGCGGGGACCCCGGGGACCGGGGCGACCGTGGGGACCGCGGTGGCAGTCACGAGCAGCGCGACGGCAACCGCCGCACCCGTACCCGTTTCCGGGGGAACCGCGACCAGTGACCACTAACCCCCAGCCCGTGCGGCGCACCGTGCTGCCCGGTGGCCTGCGCATTGTCACCGAGTCGCTGCCGTCGGTCCGTTCGGCGGCATTCGGAATCTGGGCTGGCGTCGGGTCGCGCGATGAAGACGCGGCCCACGCCGGCGCCACCCACTACCTTGAGCATCTGCTGTTCAAGGGCACGAGGAAGCGTACTGCGCTCGACATTTCTGCCGCGATGGACGCGGTCGGCGGCGAGCTGAACGCGTTCACAGGCAAGGAATACACCTGCTACTACGCGCGCGTGCTCGACGCGGACCTGCCGCTCGCGATCGACGTCGTCTCCGACATGGTGACCTCCTCGCTTATCTCCCCGCAGGATGTGGACGCCGAGCGCGGCGTGATCCTGGATGAGATCGCGATGAATGACGACGATCCTTCTGACGTGGTGCACGAGGCGTTCGCGGCCCAGCTGTTCGGCGACACGCCGCTTGGCCTGCCGATCCTCGGCACCACCGAGTCGATCAACAGGATCGCCCGCGAGCAGATAGCCGAGCACTACGCGGTGCGTTACCGCCCGGAGAACCTGGTGGTCGCGGCGGCGGGAAACGTGGACCATGACGGAGTCGTGGCGCTCGTCCGGCAGGCGTTCGGTAGCGTTCTCGGCGACGCCAACCCGGCGCCGCCACGCCTGTCCGGGCCGGGCGCCGAGGCGGCGGCGGGTGTCCGGCTGGTGTCAAGGCACACCGAGCAGGCGAACGTCGTGCTCGGTGCCGGTGCGCTCGCCCGCAATGACGAACGGCGGTTCGCCCTCGGCGTGCTGAACGCGGCGCTCGGCGGCGGGATGTCGTCGCGGCTGTTCCAGGAGGTCAGGGAGAAGCGCGGCCTGGCCTACTCGGTCTACAGCTTTGTCTCGCAGCACGCCGACAGCGGCATGTTCGGCGTCTATGCGGGCTGCCTGCCCGCAAAGACCGACGAGGTGCTCGCCATCTGCCGCGAGGAAATCGAGAAGGCGCTCGCTTCCGGGCTAACTGAGTCAGAACTCGACCGTGGAAAGGGGCAGATGCGCGGATCGACCGTGCTCGGCCTCGAGGACCCCTCGTCACGGATGAGCCGCCTCGGCAAGAGCGAACTCGTCTACCCGCGGCTCGAGCCCGTCGACGACATCCTGGCCAAGATCGAGGCAGTCACCCCGGACGACGTGCGTGAAGTCGCCGAACTTGTTCTCGGCCAGCCGAAGGTGCTCGCTGTCGTCGGCCCGTTCGACGAGGACGCGGACTTCTCAGGCGCAGTCACCTAAACGCAGATGATCAAGGTCGGGGTGCTCGGCGCCAATGGGCGGATGGGCGCAGAAGTGTGCCGCGCGGTCGGCGGCGCACCGGATATGGAACTGACGGCCGCGGCGGACATCGGTGACCCGCGCGATCAGCTCGCCGCGGCTGATGTGGTGGTGGACTTCACCCATCCCGGCGCGGTCATGGACAACCTGCGCTGGTGCGCCGCCCGCGGGCGGAACACGGTGATCGGCACGTCAGGTTTCGACGAGGACCGGCTCGCCGCCG
Organism: uncultured Actinomycetota bacterium; assembly: GCA_963826515.1. Taxonomy (GTDB): domain Bacteria; phylum Actinomycetota; class Actinomycetes; order Streptosporangiales; family Streptosporangiaceae; genus DATFVJ01. Next base: position 157,461 of record CAWGXI010000010.1, on the reverse strand, counting down.
TGCGATCGTATCTGGGCCAGGCTCCCGAGGTCCGTGTGCTTGTCGCACCGAACTTCTCCATCGGAGCGGTGCTGATGATGCGGTTCGCCACGCAGGCAGCGCGGTTTTTCGAATCCGCCGAGATCATCGAACTGCATCATGCCGGCAAGGTGGACGCCCCGTCAGGAACCGCGGCGAGAACCGCGTCGCTGATCGCCGCGGCCAGGTCGGCGGCGGGCCTCGGTCCGCCGCCCGATGCCACGGCGACGGCGCTGCCCGGCGCGCGGGGGGCCGACGTTTCCGGCGTCCGGGTGCACGCGGTGCGCCTGGCAGGGCTGGTGGCGCACCAAGAGGTCTTGTTCGGCGGTCATGGCGAGGTGCTGACCATCCGGCACGACTCGCTCGACCGCTCGTCGTTCATGCCCGGGGTGCTCGCAGGGATCCGCGGTGTCGAGGCGCTGGCACCCGGTCTCACTGTGGGCTTGGACACGATCCTTGGCCTGGACTGATCCCTGTGCGCCACGAATCCCTGTGCGCCACGAAATCATATACGCGGACAATCTGCAGAGCCGTGGCCGCCAGCGCGTAGCACCAGCAGTGGGCCCGGCCCGTGTCACGCCGACATGGGATCCGCCGGTAACGATGTCGGCGTGACACGGCGCCGGAGTATACGAACTCCTCAGTAAGTAACGAGAAGGGCTCTCCACTTCTCGCAGAGCCAGATTGCACGGTGAACGGGGAATCTCCGCTAGTCTCCGCTACTCCGTGTCTCTTTGTGCCCTTCTCGTTATCTCTACTCGACCAGACCTCGGCCGATGTCGCCAGGGACGAAAGTCCTCTGCTTTCACGGCGCCATATCTGGTGCGGGGGCCCCGTGGATCACTAGGCTCGGAGGCCGGTCGTCGGCAAGTTCACAGTTGGCGCCTGGACACGTGCGCGAAAACGGGGGACGCTCGCCGCTCGAGCGCCAGATCACGCTCGAAGGTGCCGGGCCCGGCATGCACGAGGTCTTGCTGCATGCGGAATGGAACTGCCCGTTCCTGCCACATGGCGGCATCCTAGCGGCGATAGCGGCGCGCGATGGCGGCCGAACTTGACGCGCCTGGGCAGCGGCTGCGCTCGCTGACCGCAATGTTCACCGCTCAAGTGTCGCCTGGCGCGGCTGAGGTGGGGGTCACCGTGCTGCGCCGGTCACCTGCTGTCTCCCAGCTGGCGGCCACCGTGCGCACCGTCGGGGAGGATGCGGGCCTGACCGCTCTCGCGGCGTTCGGCGCGAAAAGCCCGGGCTTCGAGTTTCCCCGCCGGGCCGCCGCCACCTGCGCCGCCGCCGGATGCCTGCCGTTCGTTTCGTGCCCCGCCGCCCGCCGTCGTCTCCGACCGGCCCAGCCAGCCTGAGGACATCCATTTCAATTTCTGGGATCAAGTCGAAGGCCGGGTCGTCAAGGGCCACGCGCCGTGGGAGACCTACGTGCCCGAGACATCCGAGCGTGTGTACTGGTACAGGTTCGACGAGCCGCCACTGCGCGGTGACGGATCACTGGACCCGCTTGCGCTCGTGGCCTTGTGCGATAATTCGCCGGGCGAGGTTGCCGAACGCATGGGCCCAGGCCAGCCGGCGTGGTTCCCGCCGAGCGTCGATCTGAGCGTGCATCTGCTCGGCGAGTCTCGCAGCGAGTGGGTGCTCGCGCGCAACCGGGGGCGGCACGCGGGTGGCGGTTACGCCCCGGCGGAAATCGAGCTCTGGGATCCGGCGGCGCGCTGCTCGCCTATGGCACGCAGATGATGCTTTTCGGTTTTCCCCGCCGGGCCGCCGCCCGCAGACAGCCGCCGCCCGCCCAGGCCGGAAATGACGGGCGGAGGCGGCGCAGCCGGCATGTAACGTTGCCGCAGAAGGATGCGCGTGGCAGCCTCGCGTGCCCGCTACCACCCAAGCTGACCGCTCGATCGGGCTCCCTGCGGGCGGTGTCAGGCCCGCAGTGGACGCGATGCCATCGGGATTCACCCGCCAATTTGCACGGTACGCAACCGGCGTCAGTCAGCTTTCTTTGCCTTGGGCCTTGCGTTGTCCCTCGCGGTGGGCTGACTCGGCGAGGCGCTTGATCGCCTGCGCCCGCATGTCCCACTTCGCCGCGACGTGCGCCATTGCGTGCGCGGCTGCGTCGAGCCGCTCGGGGCGGACCGTGTAGCGGACCTCGCGGCCGTGCCGCCGTCCCTCGACGAGCCCGGCGCGGGTGAGAACCGCAAGGTGCTTGGCTACTGCCTGGCGGGTGAAGGGCAGCTCGGCGGCCAGCATCGTCGGGGTCGCCTCGCCGTGGGCGACGAGGATGTCAAGGAGCATGCGCCGGCTCGGTTCGGCGACCGCCGCCCACAGCTGCTCGTCCTCGCCGCCCTGCGGCTCATCGCGGCGCGGGGGCTTAGGACTGTCCGGACGCATAGTCACGCAGGCTCGCCAGATGAGTGTCCCAGCCCTTGCCGTGCATGTCGGCGTACGTCGCCTTCTCTTCCTCTGGCCGCTCCAGCTTGGGGAATCCGCTCTCCACGACGCGCAGTCGCGTGTTCTCGCCCTCCGCGGTGAGGGTGAACTCGACGAGCAGGGAGTTGCCCTCGTGCGCTTCGGCGCCTGATGCGCAACTTCCGGTTGCGTATTCACGCTAATAGCTAAGCCGCACAAGCGCAACCAAAGGTTGCATATAACCGGCGCGCCCCGCCCGGGTGGTATCGGCGTGGCCGGCGAGGTAGATCATGACGCCTTCGGGGTTCGTGCCGAAGGCGGAGTGCGAGCTGCATCGACCGACCTGCGGTCCGGCGGTGCGGTCCAGCTTGGGGCGCCGCACGGCGGCCGCCGCCATGGCGCCGCTCGCCCCGCGGCCCGCGGCAGTTTCTGGTCCCCGCATTCTGGCGCGACCTGTCCAGGCTCAATATCCTCGTAACAGCGGAGAGCGGAGGGACGCGATGTGCCGGCTGTTCGGCTTGACGGCTGGGGCCGCGCGGGTCGCCGCGACGTTCTGGCTGCTCGACGCCCCTGACTCACTTGAGGTGCAGAGCCACCGCAATGTCGATGGGAGCGGAATCGGGGTCTTCGCCGCGGATGGGACACCAGTTCTCGACAAGCGCCCAGAGCCGGCCTTCAGTGATGACGAATTCATCCACGAGGCCAAGCATGCCGAGTCCACGACGTTTGTCGCGCACGTGCGTTACGCGACCGCGGGCGGTCGGTCGGCGCAGAACACCCATCCATTCGCCATGCAGGGTCGCATCATGGCCCACAACGGGGGATTCGGCGAGGCGGCGCTTCTGGACGAGCACCTGGGTGCCTATCGGCGCCTCGTGCTCGGTGACACCGACTCGGAAAGGTACTTTGCGCTGATCACTCAGCAGATCGACTCGCACGACGGTGACGTCGGCGCGGGGATCGCGGCAGCCGCGCGCTGGATCGGCGCAAACCTTCCTGTCTCGTCGCTGAACACCATCGTCGCAACGCCCGGCGAGTTGTGGGCGCTGCGCTATCCGGGCCAGCATGCCCTGCACATCATCGACAGGCCGGCCGGGGCGAGCGCTCCAGGTGCAGGCCAGGCGGCCGGAACGGCCGCAACGGCCGGAACGGCGAATCCGGGCAGTGCGGCTGGCCTGCACGTCCGCAGCGCCACGTCGTCGGTGCACGCACCGGCACTGCATTCGGTTCCATCTGTCGTCATCGCGTCCGAAGAACTGGACGGGGAAAGCGGCTGGCGAATGCTGGCGTCAGGTGAACTCGTGCACGTGCGCCCCGATCTGACAGTCGCGTCCGCCCTGGTGATACCCGAGCCGCCCGCGCACCTGGTGCCGCTCGGCGGGCAGAATCCGAATATCGATACCTGACCGGTCGCGCCATGCGGCAGCCGTTACGGATGAGCATGGACGGTCCCCGGATCGCACAGATCGCACAGATCGCACCGATGGCGCAGATGGCACAGAGGGGCACCGCGTGCCTGCCCGCGCCGCCGGCGTACCGCGTACCTGCCGCCGACGTTACAGCCGGATCGCGAGGACGAGAGCGGGCGGCGCAGGTACTGCAATCCGTCACGGTGCGCACGAGAATGCGCGTCGCGGCCCTGCGTGCCCGCCGCCGGGCAAGCTGACCGGCGGCTCCTGCTCGCCGGGCGAATGGATGCTGCGATAGCTCCCGTCCGTAACTCGCGCGGGCGTCCCGCCGGGCACGCGCCGCGAAATCCGCACCCTGCACGGCGCAAACCTGGTCGGCATGCACACACCGCCGCAGGCAGACCATCCCTGAGCCCGTTCGCACTGGCACGATCATCAATCCCGTCGCGTTCATGTCCACTGACGTCAGACACGAATCAGGCAGATCAGGCACATGCAAAACGGAGCCTTGGCGGCCCAGCGTTCATCCTTGACGAAGCACTCACAGGCAACCATGCGCGAAATACCCGCGCCGCGCCGGTGATCGCCGGACCCAAGGTGACCAGCTTGCGCACCGTGGAACCTCCTTGTGCTCGAGCGGCGGCGTCGTTTCAGCAGATCGCCTGGGCGGCGTCGGTGAGCAGCGCAGGTCCCTGGTCGAGCTCGGTAGCGGTGATGGTCAGGGGCGGCAGCAACTTGATCACCCTGCCTTCCGGGCCGCAGGTTTCGACCAGCAGGCGGCGTTCGAAGGCGGCGGAGGACACCTTGCCGGCTAGCTCGCCGTGCTCGAACGCCAGGCCGTGTACCAGGCCCCAGCCGCATGCCTGGATCGCGGTACTGGGGATGGATTTGGCGAGTGTGGTGAGCGCGGAGGCGATCCGCTGGCCCCGGCATGTCGGCACGGTGGCGGACCGCGGCGTTGAACCGTGCCATCAGCAACGAGTTGGAGCCGAGTTCGTCGAAGAAATGGCTGTCCACAGAAACCCGCTCGACTCCCAGCGTGCTCGCCAGCAGGTCGGCCAGCACCTGTTCGGTGCCTGTCAAAGGGCCACGTAGTCATCCCGCGAGGCGAGCCGGCGCTGGCCGCGCGGCGCGGGCAGGCTCTTGCGGTCGGCCTTGCCGCTGGCCATCGTCGGTATCACCGGGAGCTGTTCCAGGTAGGCGGGGACCATGTACGCGGGTAGCCCGTCGCGCAGGTGGACGTAGACGCGGCTGGCATCCACCGCGGGCGTGTCCCGGCGCGGGCAGTGGTAGGCGATCAGCTCCATCACATCGGGTTGGGGCTGGTAGGTGCCGACCACCGCCTGTGCGATTCCGGGCAGCTGGAGCAGGACCGACTCGATCTCGGTCAGCTCAATACGGTAACCGCGGATCTTGACCTGGGTGTCGATCCGGCCGTAGTGCTCGATCTCGCCATCCGCGTTCACCCGGCCCAGATCGCCGGTCCGATAGATCCTGCCCGACGGATTTTCCGTGATACCCAGGAAGTCAGGCACGAACGCGCGCTCCGTCAGCTCCGGGCGGTTGAGATACCCGCTGGCCAGCCCGATTCCCGCGATGCCGATCTCCCCCATTGCCCCGGGCGGCAGGGCCCGATCCGCGTTAGGGCCAAGCACGACCACCGAATAGGTCGGTAGCGGGACGCCGATCGTCACTGGCCTGTCCGGACTTACCAGCGTCCACGTCGCGGTCACCATGGCCTCGGTGGGACCGTAGACGTTTAGAAACCGCCGGCGGTGCCGGTGCCAGCGAGCCACCAGGTCCTGCGGGCATGACTCACCCGACACGTCGCCACCAGTAGAAACTCGCGGTGAGGCACACCGATCGGGCGCAGGGATCCCCTAGGCGGTTCCGTAACCGATAGGTCTCACTAGCTCCTCGGAAACGTCAGCATTGACGCTCCCGATACCTTCACAACGGCTCTGGCCCGGATTGGGTTCAGTCCTGGCCCCTCCGGATGGCGAACCCCGCCACGCTGGCCGGGGGCTGCCTCTCGGCGCCAGCAGCTCCCTCAGGATGAGCGTGGGCGGTTCGTGGAGGGCGCTGGCGTTCCTGCCGCGCCGTCGGCGTTTACAGCCGGATCGCGAGACCCGCGGCGAAAAGCACCCCGTACGCCAGCTGCAGCCGTCCCGTCTGTGCGAGGGCGGTCACCAGCCGGGGGCCCGCAGCGCCGCCGCGGACGAGCCGCACCGGCGCTACGGCGAGCGGGATGGCCGCGAGCGCGGCGAGCACGACGGGGCGCAGTGGCGCGATCACCGCGGCGGCGCAGAACGGGACCAGCGCGCACCCCATGTAGAGCAGCCGGGTGCGCTGTTCGCCGAGCACCACCGCGAGGGTGTGCTTGCCGGCCACCTCGTCGGTGCCGATATCCCGCAGGTTGTTGACCACGAGGAGGGCGCAGGCAAGCAGGCCGACGGGGACCGAAGCGGCGAGCGCGAGCCAGGGCAGCCGGCCGAGTTGCACATACGCCGTTCCCGTGACGGCGAACACGCCGAAGAACACGAAGACGGAGATCTCACCGAGCGCGCGATAGCCATAGGGTCTGCTACCGCCGGTGTAGAACCACGCCGCCGCCAACGCCAGGCCACCGGCGAGCACCAGCCACCACGAACTCACCGCCGCGAGCACCAGCCCAGCCGCGCAGGCAGCGGCGAAGCAGCCGAGCGCCGCCGCAAGGACCTCGCGGGGCCGGGCAAGTCCTGTCGCGACGAGCCGGAGCGGGCCGACCCTGCGGGCATCGGTGCCGCGGACGCCGTCGCTGTAGTCGTTGGCGTAGTTGACGCCGACCTGCAGGGCGAGCGCCACGAACAGCGCGAGCGAGGCGCGCCACCAGACGAGATGCCCGTAACCCGCCGCCACGGCAGAACCGACGACCACGGGCACAACGGCCGCTGGCAGCGTACGCGGGCGTGCCCCTGACACCCATTCCTTCGCACTCGCCACCGCTCGCCCCGCCTCGCCCTCTGCTGACCCGGTGAGCCGGACGCCTGATCAGAGTCCCCAAGGCTCGCTGCGGCCGAACCGATCCTATGCGGGCACCTGTGGCCGTTCGCCGCCGACCGCCGCGTGCAGCCGGAGCTCAGCAACGGGCGTTCCCATATCGAGCTCACGGCGGGCTCCATCCGGCGCCCAGCCGGCCGACTCGAGGAACTCCCGCAGGGAGGTGTCTGATTCAAGCGCCCAGGCGCAGAGTGTGTGGAAGCCATCATCCCGCACGGTGTCAGCCAGGGCGTTGAGCAGCCTGCTGCCGTGCCCGCGCCCAGTCAGCTCGGGATGCACGTGCAGTTCGTATAGTTCCGCGTCGGTCGCGGGCCACAGGTCCTGATCGGTGGCGGGGCCGAAAGAGGTGAAACCCACCACGGCCCGCTCGCGGTCCTCGCCACGCTCGACCGCGACGAGCACGCGGTGGCGGCTGGTCGGCGGGTTCGTCACTGCCGCCTCCCATTGACCGTGCCAGCGTTTCGCCGCTTCGGCACTCGTGAGTTCGGCTAGCACTTGCGGAGGTACCAGATCCGCGTAACCGGTCTGCCAGCTCGCGATCTGGATGCGGGCCAGGTTGGCGGCGTCTGCGGCACGCGCGGGGCGCACGAAGCTGGCCGCGCTCATTGGCCGCAAGCTCCGCTTGCGCGGCGGGCGCGGTACGCGCGGGTCTTGGACCGGTTGCCGCACTCCTGCATGGAGCACCAGTGCTTCGAGCGGTTCTTGGAGGAGTCGAGGAATGCCCACTGACACGAATCCTCTGCGCAGATCTTCAGCCGTTCCCAGCTGCGGTCGGCGGTGCTCGCCACCATCGCCGCGGCCAGCCGCGCCAGGCTGCCGCGGATACCGCTTTCCACCGGCACCAGCGCCGGATTCCCTGCTGACACCGCCACCTGCAGCGGCAGCTTTGGCACCGATACGTCGAGCCCGGGCCCTGACGTCATCGCGCCACCGGTGCCGCCCTCCCTTCGCTGATGATGTGCTCGGATCGCCGCCCGCAGCGAGGTACGCAGGGTGACCGCCACTTCGAGGTCGGCCTCGCCCGCGCCATGGTCGCCCTGGCTGCCAGTGTCATCAAGCGCGTGGTCGCGAAGCCATGCCGCAAGTGCGGCCGGGTCGCACAGCGCGTCCGTGCCCTCATCGACATCGACTGTGTTGGCGAAATCGCGCAGCAGCAGGGCGTGTTCCGGCGGCTCGCCGGTCATGGACGCCTCCAGGTAGACACGACACCAGTGTACGGAGATAGCAAGTTGCGATGCGTGTCAGGAGCCGCCCAGCCTGGCCACTGCGGGAGCTGACTTGCCTGCCAGCTGGGTCTGCTCGCCCGGGCCACCCGCCTTGGTTCCCGGTCGGGCCGCACCACCGGCGCCGGGCCCAGTGCCTGGCCCGGCATCAGGCGCGGCGTAGGCGCCGACGCGGGAGTCAGCGCCAGATACAGGCGCAGCGCCGGATCCACGGCCAGAGCCGGAGCCGTATCGAGCGGCGGATCCGCCGTCAAGAGCAGAACCAGCGGGGTCAGCGCGGATACTGGCGCCGATGCCCGACACGACGTGCACTCGGTTGCGGCCCGTCTGCTTTGCCTGGTATAAGGCCGCGTCCGCGGCGGCGACCAGCTCGGCGAGCGCGCGTGGTTCGCTGCCGTCGAACGTGGCGACCCCGACGGATACTGTGACCTCGATTCCGTCGGCTTCTGGCCTGGAGCGAACTGGCATGGGCAGGCCCGCGATATGCGCGCGCAGCCGTTCAGCGATACCGCGCGCGTCAGCTGGCGCGGCGTGCGGCAGCAGGATCGCGAACTCCTCGCCGCCGAACCGGCCCGCCGTGTCGTACTCACGCAGGTGATCGCGAAATGTGGCCGTGATCGCCTGCAGGACCTCATCCCCGACGAGATGCCCATAGGTGTCGTTGACCTTCTTGAAGTGGTCGATGTCCACAAAGGCAATGGCCAGGGGAGTCCGGTTACGCATCGAGCGGGCGACTTCGAGTTCGGCCTGTCGCTCCCATTCTGTGGCGTTGAGCAGTCCGGTCTTGGGATCGAGCCTGGTCCTGCTCAGCAGTTCGGCGTGCATCATGAACCGGCGCTGCAGTAGCACGGACGGCGCTGCGAACGCCAGCAGCAACGGGTTGACAGCGACCACCACCGTCACGACGACGCCGAGGCAGAACTGAACGAAGTCACCGAACATCGCCTCGCGGCCGAACACCACGCCGGTCACGGATGCAAGCGGATCCGAGAGCTTGAGGGCCGCGGCGCTGAGGCCGTTGTTGGCGATCCACGCCACGATGTCGCATCCGGCGACCGCGAGAGCCCAGCGGACCGCGTGCGCGGGCGAGCCAGGACTGATCCCGCCGACCGAGGCGGGCAGCGCATGGAAGGCGACCGATGCGGCCCCGTAGGAAAGGCCGACCGCCGCCGCGTTGAACACGCGGCGGTGCACGACGCCACGGTGCACGCGCCACTGCGTGAACGCGAGCAATGGGAGGGGCGCAACCAGGACCCAGAACGGCCGCAGCAGAACAGCGATCGGCAGGCACCAAACCGTCAGCAGGTCACGCACCAGGGTGCCCCGCGGCTCGTCGATCCGCCGTGTCGCCTCGACCGAGGCGAGACCGCACAGCAGCAGGGCAAGGAACTTCGCGAGCAAGCCAGGGCTCACCGGGGTGCGCGCCGCCGCGGCAAGGAGCGCGGCCGAAGCGGCGACGGGCACCGCGGTAACGTAGCCGAACGCGGCGGGCCGCAACCGGAGCGACGGCCAGTCCCTGATTCCGCTGCGGCCGGTCCTGGCACGGAGGGAAAGCCGGGAACAGCCCATGAGCACCACCTGGGGCCGGGGCAGTAGCTGATGTTAACAGATAGTAGTGGACCGGTATCATATTGCCACCCTCAACCGCGATATCTGGAGGGGCCCGTCGCATGCTTGTCCCCAAATGCGGCATAGCGGGCATGCGGTGTAGCCGGCACAGCAGGGCAAACAGTACAAGGGCCGAATTCAGCGCAGCCTCAGGTCACCCGCCGATGAGGGAGACGTCACGTACGGCGCCCGTCGAGGCCGACGTGGCCATCGCGGCGTAGACGCGTAGCGCGGTGCTGACGGTGCGCTCGCGGCCGGCGGGGCGGTAGCTGCCATGCACAGAGACCAGCCGGTCACGCCTCGCCTTAATCTCCTCATCGGGGCGGGCAAGCCGGATCTCACGGCCTGGGATATCGATCTCGATCACGTCACCATCCTGCGCGAGCGCGATCGTGCCGCCAGCGGCCGCCTCGGGCGACACGTGCCCGATCGACAGCCCGGTCGTGCCGCCGGAGAACCGGCCGTCGGTGATGAGGGCACACGCCTTGCCGAGGCCCTTGCCCTTCAGGAAGCTCGTCGGGTAAAGCATCTCCTGCATCCCTGGCCCGCCCCTGGGGCCCTCATAACGGATGATCACTACCTCGCCCGGCTGCACCTTGTCGGCGAGGATCCCGCTGACGGCGTCTTCCTGGCTCTCGAATATCCGCGCCGGGCCGCTGAACCTCCACAGTGCCTCATCGACGCCGGCAGTCTTCACGATCGCGCCCTCCGGCGCGAGGTTGCCGTAGAGCACTGCGAGCCCGCCGTCCTTCGTGTAGGCGTGTGCCACGTCGCGCACGCATCCGGCCTCGCGGTCCAGATCGAGCGTCTCCCAGCGGCTGTCCTGGGAATAGGGCCTGGTGGTGCGCACGCCGCCAGGCCCGGCATGGAAAAGCTCGACGACGTCAGGCGCCACGGCTGGCGAGCGGATGTCCCACTGGGCCAAAAACTCGCTCAATGACGAGCTGTGCACCGAGTGGACGCCGCGGTTCAGCAGGCCGCCGCGGTCAAGCTCGCCGAGGATGGCCGGGATGCCACCCGCGCGATGCACGTCCTCGACGTGATAGCGGTCGCTGCTAGGGGCGACCTTGCACAGGCACGGCACCCGTCTCGACAGCTCGTCGATATCCTTCAGGCCGAACCCCACGTGTGCCTCGTGCGCCGCGGCGAGCAGATGCAAGATCGTATTGGTCGAGCCGCCCATTGCCACGTCGAGCGCCATCGCGTTCTCGAACGCGTCCCTGGTGGCGATCGACCTTGGCAGCACCGACTCGTCACCGCCCGCGTAGTACCTTTGGGTGATCTCGGCTGCGAGCCGGCCCGCACGCTCGAACAGGTCGCGTCGCGCCGCATGGGTGGCCAACATGGTGCCATTGCCTGGCAGGGCTAGGCCGATGGCCTCAGTGAGGCAGTTCATCGAGTTGGCAGTGAACATGCCGGAGCAGGAGCCGCAGGTCGGGCACGCGGATTCCTCGATCTCGCTGAGCTCGGAGTCGGAGACCGCGGGGTCGGCGGATGCCGTCATCGAGTCGATCAGGTCCAGCTTGCGCGCGGCGGCCTGGTGCAGGTCCGATCCAGCCGCGGCGACGGACGAGACGATCTTGCCCGCTTCCATCGGCCCGCCGGACACGAACACCGTGGGAATGTTCAGCCGCAGCGCGGCCATGAGCATCCCCGGAGTGATCTTGTCGCAGTTGGAGATGCACACCATGGCGTCCGCGCAGTGCGCGTTGACCATGTATTCGACCGAGTCGGCGATGAGCTCACGGCTGGGCAGCGAGTACAGCATGCCGCCGTGACCCATCGCGATGCCGTCGTCGATCGCGATCGTGTTGAACTCCCTTGGCACCGCGCCGGCCGCCCGCGCGGCGTCTGCCACCACCTGGCCCACCTCGCGCAGGTGCACGTGACCCGGCACGAATTGGGCGAAGCTATTGGCTACCGCGATGATCGGTTTGCCGAGATCCTCGCGCGCCACCCCGGTCGCGCGCAGCAGCGCGCGCGCCCCGGCCATGTTCCTGCCGTGCGTCACTGTGCGGGATCGAAGTGGCGGCATGATGAGCTCCTCGTCGGCCGGCTGCTTGCCATGGGGTCACGGCCCGCCCGCACAGCTGCGCGCCGGAGACCGGGCCGTCTGAGCACAGATTTCTAGGCTACCCGCAGCTGAATAAGCTGGGCGGAGGATCCGTTGGTGCGACACACCGCGTCGCCCGGCTTGCGGGTTCCGCTCGCGCCGTGCCTAGAACCGCTCGGGCAGCACGTGCATCGCGGCATCGTAGATCCGCCTGGCCTGAGCGTCGGTCAGTTGCCTGCCCCGCCCGGCCTTGATACTGCGGCGGAGGTATTTGCGCAGCTCGTTCGCGTCGAATACGTCCACGTTGCGCACCGTAAGCACGTGCCAGGGAATCTTCGGCCCGTAGATCGCGATCGCGGGGCGAACGTCGATCTGTTCGCCGAGGGCGCCGCCGATCAGCTCGGCCGCACGCGCCGCCTCCCAGCGCGCCTCCGCCACCCGCTCCTTCTGGCTGAACGGGCCATGGAACAGCTGCTGTTTGCTCCCTGGCACGCGCACGGGCATGCGCTTGTCCCAGCGCTCAGAGTCGATCGCATAGACCCCCGTCGGGCCGGCCACCAGATGATCGATGATGTTCTCGCTACCTGGTATGGCGCGCTCGTTCAGCGTGAGGTAGCCGACCCTGGCGAGTTTCTGCAGCTTGCGCTCGGTCTTGCGCTGTGCGGCGCCGCGCCTGGCGGGCGGCATCGCCGCGGAGGTCCTTGACCGCTGAATCGTATCGGTGATCGCCGCGAGCACGGCCACCGTGATGCCGATCCGCCAGTCGAAGATGAAGGTGACAGCGATCCCTGCCACTAGGGCGATCGCTATCCTGCGTTCCCAGATCGGCAGCCGCGGGTTCGCCGAGATTGCGGCCAGGCTCACGCGCCGCAATCGCCCGACGCGGCCCTGTTCGCCGCGGCCCTGATCGCCGTCGCGGCCTCCGGCCGTGGAGCCCGTCGCTGCGGTATCCACGGGCTCGATGTGTGCCTCCGGCTGCTTCTCGTGCGGGGCCGATGACTCGGAATTACCCGCTCCCGGCTGTGTCACCCGGTCCACATAGCAGAGCGTAACGAATCTAGGACGGATCGCCTAGTCCCGGCGCCATCCACAGTATTGTCGCCGTGCGTGGCGTGTCCGCCACTCTCCTGATGGGTACCCATAGCAAGTTGCCCTAGCTTTCCCAACTTTACCGTTCGTCCCATAGGGTCCCCTGGACCGCAGCTGTTGCGGCGTCTACCTTTCCTAGCGTGACCCAGATTCATGATCTCACAGCGCTGGAGCAAGCTGCGGCGATTCGCGATCGCGAACTCTCACCCACAGAAATTCTCGATCACTACCTGGAACGGATCGGCCGCCTCGGCCCGCAGGTCGGCGCCTTTTTCACGGTCGTCGCCGACCTTGCGCGTGAACAGGCGCGGAAGGCGGAGCGCGTGGCCGCCGAGGCTGCCGAGCCAGGTGACCTGCCGCCACTGCTCGGCGTGCCGGTTCCCGTCAAGGACCTGAACATGGCCGCGGGCATCCGGCTGACCTACGGAAGCACGGTCTTCACGGGCAACGTCGCGGGCACCGATGACCACGTGGTCGCGTCGCTGCGTGCCGCGGGGGCCATCATCCCAGGTAAAACCGCGACCCCTGAGTTCGGGCTGCCCTGCTACACCGAGACCAACGTCGGACCGCCCGCGCGCACGCCGTGGGATCTCTCCAGGTCGGCCGGCGGCTCAAGCGGTGGCGCGGGCGCCGCCGTGGCGGCGGGCCTGGCCCCGGTCGCGCAAGGTAGTGACGGCGGCGGGTCCATCAGGATCCCGTCCAGCGTGTGCGGGCTGTTCGGGATCAAGCCGTCGCGGGGCCGGGTGTCTCAGGCACCGCTGGTGCCCGACCTGGCCGGCCTGTCCATTGACGGGCCGCTGGCGAGAACCGTGGCGGACGCGGCACTGCTCCTCGACGTGATCACCGGTAACGAGCCCGGTGACATGTACACCCAGCCGCCGCTGCCGCCTGGCGAATCCTTCCTCGGCTACGCCAGGCGCGAACCGGGCAGGCTGCGCATCGGCCGCGTGATCGAACCCGTGGTGCCCGGCGCAGAGGTGCACCACGACTGCCGCGCCGCCTGGGAGGACGCCAGCGCGCTGCTAGCGGATCTCGGGCACGACGTGGAGGACGTGCCGGCGCCGTTCGGTGCCGACGTGGTGCCATTGTTCGAGACGCTGTGGTGCGGCATGGCCACTTTGATGCCGGTGGATTCCGCGCAGGAGGGCGAGCTGCTGCCGCTGACCAGGTACCTGCGCCAACGCGGGCGGGCGACGAGCGCCCCCGAACTGATCTTCGCGCAGGCGTTCCTGCAGATCATGGTGCGGGGCGCGCTGCCGTCGCTGAATGCCTTCGACGCCGTGCTCACCCCGACGCTGGCTCAGCCGCCCGCGCCGGTCGGCTACTTCCACGATCAGGAGCCCGCGGAGAACTTCGAGCGGCAGAAGCGCTTCACACCGTTCACGGCCACCCACAACGTGTCCGGCCAGCCGGCGGTGAACCTGCCGTTGTACTGGAACACCGACGGCCTGCCGATCGGGGTGATGCTCGGTGGCCGGGTCGGGGAGGAGGGCACGCTCATCTCGCTGTCCGCGCAGATCGAGGCCGCCAGGCCGTGGCGGGACCGCCATCCGGCGCTCTGGTGACCCTGCACCCGTGGTTGTACGCCTATGCTGGCGCAGGTGAGGAACACCGGCGGCTTGACCGCAAGCCCAGCAGCCGGTCACGCAGGCGTTTCCGCCAACGACGCCGCTGACGGGCCGGCGGATAAGCGCGCCGACGGCTCCGCGGGCGGGCGCGCCGACGGCTCCGCGGGCGGGCTCGGCGACGCCTCCGCGGGCGGGCCCGGCGACGCGGGCGGGCGCCGCGACGGCTCTGCGGACGCGGCGGTAGGCGCCGGTGAATACCGGATCGGCGAGCTTGCACGAGCAGCGGGTATTTCCGTCCGTACGCTGCGTTACTACCAGGAGCGCAAGCTCCTTCCGCCGCCACGGCGCGAGGGCAGGATCGCCTGGTACTCAGAATCTCACCTGAGCCGCCTGCGGGTCATCGGCCAGCTACTCGAACGTGGCCACACCCTCGGCGGTACCGCTGAGATGCTCTCGGCCTGGGAGCAGGGTTACGACCTGGCCGAGCTGCTTGGCTTCGAACGGGCGATGACCGCCCCGTGGTCCGATGAGGCGCCGGTGCCCGTGACCGTTGCGGGCATCTCGGAGCTCCTCGGCGGCCAGCTCACGCCCGACGCGCTCGACGACGCCGTCCGGCTCGGGTACATAGAGGTCGATGGCGATCGCGTAGCTCACGTCAGCCGCAGGCTGCTCGAGACCACGATGATCATGGTGCGCGAGGGTATACCGCTGCGGGCAATCCTCGCCGCGGGTGGCGAGCTGCAGGCGGGTCTCGACAAGCTGGCGTGCTTGCTCGTGGAGCTCGTCACGACCCACATCCTCGATGGCAGCACCGGTCCGCCCCCGCCGCGTGACGTTGCGCGGCTGGCCGAGACGGTCGAGCGGCTGCGCCCGGTCGCGCGCATTGTGATCGACGCGGAGTTCGCCCGTGCCATGGACAGGCGTGCCCGCGCCACCTACAGCGAGTTCATCAGGCTCCTCGCGGCACGCGAACGCCCCGCCGGGACCGCCGGGCCGGGCACGCCAGGGCTGGGCACGCCAGCCGGGCCGGGCACGCCAGCCGGGCCGGGCACGCCAGCGGCGCCCGGTGCGTCCGCTGGGTAGCAGCCGCGCGGGTACTACAGCGGGTACCACAGTTGTGTCAGTAGGCCCTTACCCTAGGGCGGTCGCTGGGTTATGATCCGACCATGCCAGTGATTACTGGCATGTTTTCAACCCAGCATGAGGGCGGCGATGGGATGGCGCGAGCCAGGCATCTTGCGGGTCAGGTCGTGGTAGTCACCGGAGCCGCGCGGGGTGTTGGCGCGCTTGTTGCCAAGAAGCTGGCCGCTCGTGGTGCGCGGCTGGTACTGCTCGGGCTCGAACCTGATGAGCTAGCCCGCGTGTCCGCGTCATGCGGACCGAATTCTCGCTGGTGGGAAGTTGATGTGACCGACGAGAGCGCGCTGGCCGACGTTGCGGCCAAGGTCCTCGAGGCCAATGGGCGGATCGACGTGGTCGTCGCCAACGCCGGAATCGCCATCGGCGGCCCGTTCATCCACTCCGATGCCCGTTCCTTCGCGCGGGTGATCGAGGTCAACCTGCTCGGCAGCATAGCCACCGCGCGCGCGTTCATGCCCGCTCTGATCGAGAGCAAGGGCTACCTGCTGCAGGTGGCGTCCATGGCCGCGCTCGCCCCGTCCCCGATGATGGCGGCGTACTGCGCGAGCAAGTCCGGCGTTGAGGCTTTCGCCCATTCCGTCCGGGCCGAGGTGGCCCACCACGGCGTGCGCGTCGGCGTCGCGTACCTGAGCTGGACCGACACCGACATGGTGCGGGGCGCGGACGCGAACGCGGCGCTCAGGGAGATGCGTGCTGAGCTGCCATTCCCTGCGGACCGCACCTACGCGCTCGACTCCACCGTCGAAGCGCTGGTAAGCGGGATCGCCAGGCGCGCACCACGGGTGTACGGGCAGCGCTGGCTGCCACCGGTTCAGCTGGCCAGAGGCCTGCTGCCGATCGCGGCGAGGTTCGCGGCCCGCACTATGCCTGAGATCGAGTCGCGCTGGCTCGCGACGGGCGCGAAGACCGATCCTGTTGGGGCGGGCGGCGCCGCCGACACCGCCGCGCGGGCGGCGTCCGGCCCTGGCACGCCATCCGCCACCGCAGGGAGCCAGCGATCGTGACCGCACCGGCTGTTCCTCGACTGAACTATGAACGCAGGGGATCAGGTTCTCCGCTTGTCCTGCTGCACGGAATCGGCCATCGCTGGCAGGCATGGGAGCCGGTGCTGGACAGGCTCGCGGCCGAGCACGACGTCATCGCGGTCGATCTGCCCGGCTTCGGTAAGTCGCCGCCGCTGGCGGGCCCATCAGGGATCACCGAGATCGCCGCCGCCCTCACCGCGTTCTTCGGGCATCTCGGGCTGGACCGCCCGCACGTGGCGGGCAATAGCCTCGGCGGGGGGCTCGCCCTTGAGCTTGCGGCCGCTGGCAAGGTCTCATCGGCCACCGCACTGTCGCCAGCGGGATTCTGGATTCCGTGGGAGTTCAAGCTGGGGCTCGGCTCGCTCGTCGTGCTTCGGCGGACCACGTTCCTGCCCGTTCCGTTGCTGCGGGCAATGGTGCGCTCGAACTGGTTGCGGGTGCTGGCCTTCGGCGCGGTCATCCGCTGGCCCGAGCACCTCACGGAGGAGCAGGCGATGGGCGATATCCTCGCCCTGCGCAATTGCGCGTTCGCTAGGGTCGCGAGTGGCGCCCAGGAGTACGTCTTCCACGGCAAGCCGAACGTCCCAGTGACCGTGGCGTGGGGTACCCACGACCGGATTTTGCTGCACAGGCAGGCGGACCGCGCTAGGCGCAGGCTGCCAGCCGCTCACCACGTCGACCTACCCGGCTGCGGCCACGTGCCGATGAGCGACGCGCCCAACCGGGTCGCGTCGATCATCCTGGCGACCACCAAGGAGTCACGCGCATGAACCCCAACGACCCTGCAAGCTCCGACCCGGCGATCGTCATCATCGGATCCGGATTCGCTGGTCTCTGCATGGCCATCCAGCTGAAAGAGGCCCGCTTCCACAACTTCGTGATCCTGGAGAAGGACGACGATCTCGGCGGGACCTGGCGGGACAACAAATACCCCGGCTGCGCGTGTGACGTGCCATCGCACATGTATTCGTTCTCCTTCGAGCTCAACCCCGACTGGTCGAGGATGTTCTCGCCGCAGGAGGAGATCTGGGCGTACATGCGGCGGTGCGCGGACAAGTACGGCGTTACCGCACACATCCATTACGGCTCCGCGGTGGAGCGCATGGAGTGGGATGACGCCACGCGGCGCTGGCACGTCACCACCACATCGGGTGACGTCTACACGACTCGCGCGATTGTGTCGGGCAGCGGCGGGCTGCACGTGCCATCGATCCCGGAGATTCCTGGCTCCGACCGGTTCGCCGGCCCGGCTTTCCACTCGGCCCAATGGGACTACTCCTGCGACCTGGCTGGCAAGCGGGTCGCGGTCATCGGAACGGGCGCGTCGGCGATCCAGTTCGTCCCGGAGATCGCCAAGCAGGCCGGACGGGTGGATGTTTTCCAGCGGACGCCGTCATGGGTCGAGCCGAGGCCCGACTTTGAGTTCCCGCCCGCGGTACGCGCCATGTTCCGCGCCGCTCCGCCGGTGACGCGGGCATTCCGTGACGGGCTGTACTGGTATCTCGAAGCGCGGGGGGCCGGTTTCGCTGTGCACCCCAGGCTGCTTGCGCCATTGCAGCGATTGGCCAAGCGCCAGATCGAGCGCCAGATCGACGACCCCGCGCTGCGTGCGAAGGTGACACCTGACTACACGGTCGGCTGTAAGCGGCTGCTCCTGGCCTCCGACTACTATCCCGCTCTGAACAGGCCAAACGTCGACGTCGTGACGGATCACATCATCGAGATCACCGAGACAGGCGTGGTCTGCGCCGATGGCAGCACGTACGACGTCGACGTGATCATCTATGGCACCGGTTTCAAGACAGTCGAAGTGATCGAGGAAATGAACCTCTCCGGACGCGATGGCGTCAAGCTCCAGGACGTCTGGCGCGGCGGCGTCGAGGCCTATCACGGTATTACCGTCGCCGGGTTCCCGAACTTCTTCATCCTGCTGGGCCCCAACACCGCACTCGGGCACAACTCGGTCGTATTCATGATCGAAAGCCAGGTCCAGCACGTGATGAGCTGCCTGCGGCTGCTTGCCAAGGAGAAGGCGCAGACGATCGAGGTCAGGGCGTCCGCACTGCGCCGCTTCAACGACAGGATGCAGCGCCGCCTGCGCCGTGCCGTCTGGAGCACCGGGGGCTGTAACAGCTGGTACCTGGATGACAAGGGCGTCAACCGCGCAATGTGGCCTGGGTTCACCTTCGAGTACTGGGCGAACACCAGGCACGCGCGCCGCGCCGACTACGTGATCCGCTGACCGGCGTCAACGCGATCACACATCACCGGTTGCCGTTCAACCCGGACTTCGTCGACCTGATGGCCGCCCACTGGTTCACCAGTTGCTCAGCGGCCGCAGCGCGTCGGCCGCTTCGCGGACCCTGGCGCGCAGGTCCTCCCTGCTGCCACGGTGATACAGCGGCCCGCTCGCATCGCCGAGCAGAACGCTGGCCTGGGCGACGCCGCGGGCAGCGACAGGACCGGGCGTGCGGAGGCGGCGGATCAGTTCCCCGAACTCCGCCGCGGCGTCGCTGACCCGGTCACGGCACACCGGCACCGGCGGCCGGCGGGTAGCAAAAGGCTGCGTCGCCGATGCCAAGATCCGTTGCGCGCCTCGAGCGAGATCAAGCCTCGTCGCCACGCGCACGAGCATCTGGGCCCGCAGCGCGAGTTCCAGATTGGCTTCTGGGCAGGCTCCGCTCGCAAGATCGCGATCAAGGCGTGCGGCGCGCAGGCATACCAGGAGCCGGGCCCAGGGACGGGCCGGCCTCGCGATCGGGCAACCACCACCGTCGTCCAGCAATAACAGCATCGGGTACCTCCCTGCCACAGCAGCCTGCCACAGCAGCCTGCCACAGCCGCCCTGCTACACAGCCGGCCTTGCGACTACAGCCGCGTCCGGTGCGGGCTGGCGAGCAACGTAACCTGCTAACCACGATTGCAGGTGACACCTAACCAGTCAACGTGTCTAACAGAGCTGGGTGACCTGGCACGGAACGGAATGGCGCGGCACGGTCATGTCAGAAGGACCTCATAGGTGCGCCCGAGCCTCCGCTGAGAACCGCTCCCGAGAGTGGCTCCATGACGACCTACCAGAACCTGCTGCCGGCCGCCACGGCACCCGCCGCACCGGGTGCCGGCAGGCCACAGGTGGAAATTGTGGTCCCGGTCCGCAACGAGGAACGGGACCTGGGCCCGAGCATCGCGCGGCTGCACCGTTATGTGCACGGGGTATTCCCGTTCTCGGCCCGGATCACCATAGCCGACAACGGCAGCACCGATCGCACCTGGGCGCTGGCGGTATCGCTGAGCCAGAAGTATCCGGGTGTTCAGGCCGCGCGGCTGGAAGAGGCCGGACGCGGCAGGGCGCTGCGCGCCGTCTGGACGGCCAGCGATGCAGATGTGCTCGCCTATATGGATGTCGACATGTCGACCGACCTGAATGCGCTCCTGCCGCTTGTCGCCCCGCTGCTTTCCGGCCACAGCGACCTGGCCATCGGCACCAGGCTTGCGCGCAGCGCGCGGGTCGCCCGCGGCCCGCGCCGCGAGATCATCTCCCGCTGTTACAACTTGCTTCTCCACGCGACGCTTGGCTCCCGCTTCTCCGACGCCCAATGCGGCTTCAAGGCGATCCGTGCCGACCGGGCGAGGGCCCTGCTGCCGCTGGTGCAGGACACCGGCTGGTTTTTCGACACAGAATTGCTGGTGCTCGCCGAGCGTGCTGGCCTTCGGGTGCACGAGGTGCCCGTCGACTGGATCGATGATCCGGACTCGCGGGTGGACCTGGTCGCAACGGCCGTCGCGGATCTGCGCGGCATCGCCCGGCTTGGTTTCGGGCTGGCACGGGGCACCGTCGGCATTCCCGCGTTCGATGACCGCACCGGCCGGGCAGGCCCCGCCGGCTGGGCCGGCCCCGCCAGCTGGGCTGGCCACGTCGGCTGTACCAGCCCCGCCGGTAGTGCCGGCCCCGCCGGTCCCGCCGATCCCGCTGACCCCGCCAGCCCCGCCTGTCCTGCCAATCCTGCTGACCCCGCCAGCCCCGCCTGTCCTGCCAATCCCGCTGACCCTGCCAGCCCCGCCTGTCCTGCCGATCCCGCTGACACTGCCAGCCCCGCTGGTCCTGCTTGTCCCGCTGGTCCCGCCGACCACTCCGGTCCCGTTGGCCCCGCCGGCCGTGCCGTCCCGCTGGATCACTCCGTCGCTCCCGACGGCCACCGGCGTCAGCCCGGCGGCTTTTCCGGTGGCCAGTTGATCCGTTTCGTGGTGATCGGCGTAGCGAGCACGGCTGCATATTTGCTGCTCTACCTGCTGCTGCGCGGCATGACGGGCGCCGAGACTGCGAACGCGGTCAGCCTGTTTGCGACCGCGGTGGCCAACACCACGGCGAACAGGCGTTTCACCTTCGGCATCCGTGGCCGGGCGCGCATCGTGCGCCATCAGGTGCGCGGCCTGCTTGCCTTCGGTGCCGGCCTGGTGCTCACCAGTGGCGCCCTCGCCTTGCTGCAAGCGGTCGCGCCGCATCCGTCCCGGTTGGCCGAACTCGCCGTGCTGCTTCCCGCGAACCTGATCGCCACGCTGCTCCGGTTCCTCATCTACCGCGGCTGGGTGTTCGGCAGCGCGCAGCGGGGTCCCGCCGTGAGGCGGCCGGTGCAAGCAGGCGATGCCGCCGTCGCCGCGGCACGCCTAACCGACACCGCTGGAGGCACGCGATGACGACGACTGCCGGACCAGCCAAGGGTGGCAGCCTCCGGGCTGCCGGGAGCGACGCCCGCCGCCGGTGGCAGCGGCGTGGTCGTGACAGCGAGCCGCGGTGGGCACGAACCGCGCTGCCGGGCCTGCTTGCCGCGACCGCCGCGCTCTATCTCATCGGCCTCGGCCGTAGCGGCTGGGCAAACGACTTCTACGCGGCCGCCGTGCAGGCAGGAACCAAGAGCTGGAAGGCCATGTTCTTCGGGTCCTTCGACAGTTCGAACTTCATCACGGTAGACAAGACGCCCGCATCGCTGTGGGTAAGCGAATTGTCCGCTCGCATTTTCGGGCTGAACTCATGGAGCCTGCTCGTGCCACAGGCGCTGGAGGGCGTCGCGGCGGTCGGGTTGCTGTATGCGACGGTCAGGCGCTGGTTCGGCCCTGGCGCCGGCCTGCTGGCCGGCGCAGCGCTCGCCAGCACGCCGGTGGCCACGCTGATGTTCAGGTTCAACAACCCCGACGCGCTGCTTGTGCTGCTGCTCGTCGGGGCGGCGTACGCGGTCACCCGGGCAGTCGAGGACGGCAGAACCCGCTGGCTCGTGCTGGCGGGCTCTCTTGTCGGCTTCGGCTTTCTCACCAAGATGCTGCAAGCGTTCCTCGTCCTGCCCGCGTTCGGGGTTGCCTACCTCGTCGCCGGGCCGCCACGGCTGCGTAGGCGTGTCTGGCAGCTCGCCCTCGGCGGGCTCGCCACGCTTTCGGCGGCCGGGTGGTGGGTCGCGATCGTGCAACTGACGCCGGCGGCGGCGCGTCCCTACATCGGCGGCTCCACCAGCAACAGCGTGCTCGAGCTCGCCCTCGGCTACAACGGCCTCGGCAGGCTCACCGGCGACGAGACCGGATCGGTCGGTTTCGGCAACGGCGCAGCGAGCCCATTCGGCGGAACGCCCCGGCTGACCCGCCTGTTCGGCGCGGAGATGGGCGGTCAGGCCAGCTGGCTCATCCCCGCCGCGCTCATCGCGATTGCCGCGCTGCTCTGGTCGGCGCGCGGTGCCGCGCGCACCGACCGCGGCCGTGCCGCCGCGCTCCTGTGGGGCGGCTGGCTGCTGGTTACCGGCGCCCTGTTCAGCTTCATGGCCGGGATCATCCACCCCTACTACACGGTGGCCCTCGCGCCCGCGGTCGCGGCACTGGTGGGCATCGGCGCGAGCGCGGCATGGCGCGCCCGCCGTCAGCTGGTCTCCAGGGCCACGCTCGCCGCGATGATCGTCGTCAGCGTCATCTGGTCGTACGTCATACTCGACCGTAGCCCCGAGTGGTATCCGTGGCTGCGCGGCCTAATCGTCGCCGCTGGCCTCGTGGCCCTGATCGGCCTGTTCACCGAGGGAGTCGTGACTCGCATGGGCACCGCGGTGCCTAGGAGTGCGGCATCGGCCGCCGCCGCAGGTGTCGCTGGGCTCGCACTTGCCGGTGTGCTCGCGGGGCCGGTCGCCTACAACCTGGAAACGGCGGCGACCCCGCACGCGGGCGCGATCCCGTCTGCGGGCCCCGCGGAGACCACGGCCGCCGGGGGCCCGGGTGGATTCGGCGGGCCTGGTGGCGTCCGCGGGCCGGCTGGATTCGGCGGCACGGCGGGCGGACAGACAGGAGCCGCCAACGCGAACGCCCCTGGCGGTCAGCGTTCCGCCGGCAACCCGGGCGTTCCAGGCAGCCAGGGCGCCGCGGCCGGCGTCACAGGTGGCCAGGCAGGCACGGGTGGCCAGGCGAGCACGGGTAACCAGGCGAGCACGGGTGGCCAGGCAGGCACGGGTGGCCAGGCAGGCACGGGTGGCCAGGCAGGTATACCCGGCGCAGGAACCCCTGGTGGCGTACCAGGCGGCCTCGGCGGTGCGGCACAGGTCAGCAGCGCCATGGTGGCACTGCTACGGTCAGGGGCAGCGGGTTACCGCTGGCCGGCGGCCATGGTGGGCGCCACGTCCGCGTCGTCCCTGCAACTTTCATCCGGCGAACCGATCATGGCGATCGGCGGCTTCAACGGCACTGACCCGGCGCCCGCACTCGCCGAGTTCGAGAAGCTGGTCACCGCACACAAGATCCACTATTTCGTCGCCGGGCAACGTGGCGGCTTCGGCGGCTCCGCGTCCGGCGCATCCGCGCAGATAACGTCCTGGGTGAAGCAGCACTTCAGCTCCACTACGGTCGGCGGCTACACCGTGTACGACCTGTCGTCGTGAGCGCGGCCGAGGCTGGCGGCCGTCGGCCACCTGCAGAGGGCTCCGAACAGAATCCGAATCAGAACAGCGCGCTTGTC
Organism: uncultured Actinomycetota bacterium; assembly: GCA_963826515.1. Classification (GTDB taxonomy): domain Bacteria; phylum Actinomycetota; class Actinomycetes; order Streptosporangiales; family Streptosporangiaceae; genus DATFVJ01. The sequence continues at coordinate 133,897 of CAWGXI010000010.1, read as the reverse complement.
CCGGCACATGATGTCGGCCCATAACGTCCCGTTGGGGATGGGTAGCCCAACGGCACATTGTGGTCTAGAAGGGTCTAGAAGGTGTCCATGATCCGTACCTGTGTTAACTTTCCGGGTCTATTCGCAGGATAGTTAACGCGAAAACGGATCAAGAACGCAGCTGATGGCACGTAGGCGAGGTAGGCGGCGTGGCGATCCGGCCGGTCCTTAGGTGTCGCCGCAGCGGCTGGCCGCTGCCACTGGCCTGGGGCCAGCCTGCGGGGCGAGCCTGCGGGCCAGCCAGCGGGTCGCCCTGCTGGGCCTGCGGGGCGAGCTTGCGGGCCAGCCTTCCGGGCCGGCCCGCGAGGCCGGCCGGGGGGCGAGCCTGCGGAGCGTGCCGGGCCGGCCTGCGGGGCGAGCCTGCGCAGCTGACCTAGCCGGACTGACGTCGACCGGCATCGCACGGAGCCCGGGCAGGGCACTACGTCGAGCGGGGGAGATTGCACAACGGCCACTTATAAACCCGCGAAGGGTGATGTGCGATCTGTAACGCTCTGATGCCGTAAATTGAGCTGATCCTCGGCGGTCAGGACCGCCAGGCCTGGATGAGTAACGCGGCGAAGGGAATTGTCTGGAGTGGTCACACGGCAGGAGCTTGAGCGGATCGCGCGCGCCCACGGGGTGCAGCCGAGCTACCGCGACTGGCATGGCCGCCGGGTGCGCGTGGCACGGGACACCCTAGAGGCGATCCTCGCGGAACTCGGTGCGTTCGGCACGGCAGGCAGCGCCGAAGCTGCGCGAGCGGCCGATGCCGCCCGGGCGGCCAGTGGTTCCCGCATGGCCGGCGCGGCCGGGGCGGCCCCAGCGGGCGGAACCGCGACCTTTGCAGCGGCGTCCGCCGCCCCTTCTGCACGCGCGGCCGCCGCCGATCCCGCGCTTGCCGCGGTTACCGCGCCGATGCCCGAGGCGCGCGCATGGGGATTCGCGGTTCAGCTGTACTCTCTGCGTTCCCGCGGCTCCTGGGGCCACGGCGATCTACGCGACCTCGCCGACCTCGCCAGCTGGAGTGCACGCGATCTCGGCGCCGGATTCGTGCTTGTGAACCCGCTGCACGCGGCCGAGCCCACACCCCCGGTAAGCCCGTCACCGTATCTCCCGATGACCAGGCGCTACGTCAGCCCGCTGTATCTGAGGGTCGAAGACGTGCCAGAGTACGCGCTGCTCGGTGCGATCGATCGGGAGCGCATTGACCGGCTGGCCGCTTCGCTGCGCGAACGCAACACGAGTAGCGAGCTCATCGATCGTGACGCGGTCTGGTCCGCCAAACGCGCCGCGCTGGAGCTCATCTACCAGGTGCGGCGCGGACCGGCACGGCAGGCCGATTTCGACCGGTACCGCCGCGTCGAGGGGACGGCGCTCGAGGACTGGACTACCTGGTGCGCGCTCGCCGAGGAACACGGCGCGGACTTCCATAAGTGGCCTGAGCAGCTGGCACACCCGCGATCGGCGGGCGTCGCGGGGGAACGGGACAGGTGCGCGCCACAGGTGGAGTTCCACGCCTGGCTGCAGTGGCTGCTCGACGAGCAGCTTGCCGCTGCCCAGGGGGCGGCGCTCTCGGCCGGCATGCCCATCGGCGTGATCTGCGACCTCGCCGTCGGCGGGCACCCGGGCGGCGCGGACTCGTGGGCAAACCAGGACGTCCTGGCATTGGGCATGAGCGCGGGAGCGCCGCCTGACGCCTTCAACCAGCTTGGCCAGGACTGGGCGCAGCCGCCGTGGCATCCACGGCGGCTCGCCGGATGCGGCTACCGCCCGCTGCATGAACTTGTGGACGCATCGCTGCACCATGCAGGCGGCCTGCGCGTCGACCACGTGATGGGTCTGTTCAGGATGTGGTGGGTGCCGGCGGGGATGACGCCGGACCGGGGCGCATATGTGCGCTACGACCAGAACGCCACGGCTGGCACGCTGACCGCAGCGGCGGCACAGGCCGGCGCCATTGTCATCGGCGAGGACCTCGGCACGGTCGAGAAGCAGGTGCGCCGCTTCCTCGCCGTACGGGGCGTGCTCGGTACCTCGATGCTGTGGTTCGAGCGGAAGGCGGATGGCACGCCGCGGCCCGCGGCGGCGTGGCGTCGCGACTGCCTCGCCACTGTTGGCACCCACGACATGCCGCCCGCGGCGAGTTTCCTGACCGGAGCGCACGTGGCGATGCGCGCCCGGCTTGGCTTGCTGACCCGGTCGCAAGACGCCGAACGGCTCGAGGTAACGGCCGCAGTCAACGCGTGGCGCTCCATTCTCGCCGAAATGGGGCTGCTGCCCGCTGGTACGCCGCCTGACTCCCTAGCTATGACTGCCGCACTCTACGGATTCCTCGCCCGGACGCCCGCGCGGCTCATTGGTGTCTCACTCGCCGACGCGGTCGGCGATCGTGAACCGCAGAACATCCCGGGTACGAGTGACCAGTACCCAAATTGGCGGCTTCCGCTCACCGACGCCGCCGGCCACGCCGTGCTACTTGAAGATCTCGCGACCTCCGAGGGAGTCATAGCGGTGACGAGCGCCGTCACGATCCCCGGTCTCCGGCGACCGGCCCGATCACGACCGGCCCGATCACAACCGGCCCGATCTCTAGACCATTAGGGCGTGTCCCGTGGATCTTGGTAGAGGAAGGAGGAATCGTCGAAACCCCAGACGATGGTCGGATGCGGACGGTGATCCAGGCGGCGATCGGCAGGGCCCTGCTTGTTCCCGACGAGCCGATAGTGGAGCTATCGGCGACGACGACAGTGCCGTCCACGACGCCGGTCGTCCTTCTGGGGTTGTGGGCGGCACTGCCGCGCCGCCGAAGATCTGTTGGACGCCCTAGCCCTCGCTTGCGGCGCGGCTGTCACAATCCTGGGCGCGGAGTGCCCGCTCGACGCCGTCCCTTGATTCGATGAGCAGGCGGCGGAGCGCCGCGGGCGGCTGCCCGCTGGCAATGAAGTCGTCGGTCATGGCGATGACTTCATGGCTGATCGCCAGCGGGTACGCACCCTGTACAAATGTCTGCGCCATGTCGGACGTCCATTTCTCCCAGATGCCGCCGACGACAGCGAAATAACGCGGCGCGAACGGCTCGAGCAGGTCGATCTGGTCCTCGTCGGCGAAACCGAGCAGCGTTGCCCGGAATGTCGCGTTAGCCATGGTGGCACCGGCCAGGATCTGCTCCCAGCCTGCCTTCTTTGCCGCAGGCTCAGGGATGGCCGCGCGGCAGGTGGCAGCGTGCCGCTCGCCCGCGGAGGTCGGGTCGCGCCTGATTTCCGCACTGATCTCGTTCTCGCCGGCCACGCCGCGGCTAACCAGCCGGTGCAGCAGCTTCCAGCGAAGCTCGGCGTCGACGGTGAGCCCGTCGAGTTCGGTCGATCCGTCGAGCAGCCCGGCGAGCAGAGCGAGATGTGCGTGGGAGATCGCATTGCGCGTCAGCGCCTGGGCGTACGCAAGCTGCCGGTCGGAGCCGGGCTCCGCCTCGTGCAGCATCCCGTTGAGGGCATCAGCGAAGAGCCCTAGCCCGGTCTCCCGCCATGCAGGGTCGGTGAATCTGCGCATGGCCGCTCCGGTTTGCCGCAGCAGGTTCTGCCCGATTGTGATGTCAGGCACCGACGCGACACCCGAGGTGACCAGCCTGAGGTAGTCGCGGGCCGGCATTTCGGCATCGCGGCACATGTCCCACGCGGCGGTCCAGCACAGCGAGGCCGGCAGTGATTCGCTGATCTCAGCGATCCCGCCGACGACGGTGCGCAGTGATGACTCGTCCAGCCGGATCTTGGCGTAGCCGAGATCGTCGTCGTTGACGAGCACGAGATCCGGGCGCTTGTGGCCCACTAGCTCAGGAACCGCCGTGCGCGCGCCGCTGACGTCGAACTCGACGCGGTGGCGCCGGGTGATCTGGCCGCGGTCGCGATCATAGAGCCCGATGGCGATCCGCTGCGTGCGCAGGGTGGGATGGGCGGGCGGAGCTACCTGCAGTACCGAGAACGAAGTGAAGACGCCGCTGGAGTCAAGTTCGTACTCGGGCCGTAGCGTATTCACTCCGGCGGACTCCAGCCACTCCTTCGACCAGGAGGCGAGATCCCTGCCCGAGGTTTCCTCCAGCGCCGCGAGCAGGTCGCCCAGGGTCGCGTTGCCCCAGGCGTGACGCTCGAAGTAGCGGCGGACCCCGGCAAGGAAGTTTTCCAGCCCGACATAGGCGACCAGTTGCTTGAGCACCGACGCGCCCTTGTAGTAGGTGATCCCGTCGAAGTTGACCTCGACCGCATGGATGTCGGGGATATCCGCCGCGATGGGGTGCGTCGAAGGCAACTGGTCCTGCCGGTAGGCGAACGTCTTGAACAGCTGGGCAAAGGTTGTCCATGCATTCGTCCAGCGGGTCGCTTCCGCGAGCGCAAGCGTGCCCGCGAAGGTCGCGAAGGACTCGTTCAGCCAGAGGTCGTCCCACCAGCGCATGGTGACCAGGTCGCCGAACCACATGTGCGCCATCTCATGCATGATCGTCTCGGCGCGCGCCTCACGGTAGGCGTCGGTCACCCGCGACCTGAACACGTACTCCTCGAGGAAGGTGACACAGCCCACGTTCTCCATCGCGCCAACGTTGAATTCAGGCACAAAGAGCTGGTCGTATTTGCCGAACGGGTACCTGATCCCGAAAGCATCGTGGTAGAAGGTGAAGCCCTGCCTGGTCACCTCCAGGATCTCGTCAGGATCGAGGTACTCGGCAAGCGACCTGCGGCAGTACACGCCGAGCGTGATCCCGTCGAACGAGTCACGGACCTCGTGGTAGGGACCGGCGCAGACCGCAGTGACGTAGGCCGACATCACCGGGGTGGGCGGGAAATGCCAGCGGGCGGAGCCCTCACCTGATGGTTCCGCCGTCACGTCCGGTGCGTTGTTGCTTACCACTAGCCAGCCGCCCGGCGCCGTGATGGTGAACTCGTAGGTCGCCTTGAGGTCTGGCTGGTCGAAGCACGCGAACATGCGGTGCGCGTCGGCCGGCTCGAAATGTGAGTAGATGTAGACCTCGCCGTCGACAGGATCAGTGAACCTGTGCAATCCTTCGCCGGTTCTTGAGTATGCGCAGTCGGCTGCGATCCGCAGCTCGTTATTCGCGGCGAGGGCCGGAAGGGCGATCCGGCCACCGGCGAAGGCAGATGTTTCCAGCGCCTGGCCGTTCAGGCTGATCTCGCGGACCGCCTCGGCTTCGAGCTCGATGAAGGTGCGCGAGCCCGGGCTCGCGCAGCGGAAGCTGGCGACGGTGACCGAGGTGAACCTCTGCTCGCCCGCCGTCAGGTCGAGATCGACGGCATACGAGTCGACGGCTAGCAGGCGTGCCCGCTCCCGCGCTTCGCTCCTGGTCAGGTTGCCCGCCACGTGCTGTCCCTTCCATCGTTTCCGGCACAACGGATATCACGGTACAGACGCCAGGCAGCGCTCGTCTCCTTGCCCCGCTCCGTGCCCCTGCTCCGTGCCCCTGCTCCGTGCCCCTGCTCCGTGCCCCTGCTCCGTGCCCCTGCTCCGTGCCCCTGCTCCGTGCCCCTGCTCCGTGCCCCTGCTCCGTGCCCCTGCTCCGTGCCCCTGCTCCGTGCCCCTGCTCCGTGCCCCTGCTCCGTGCCCCTGCTCCGTGCCCCTGCTCCGTGCCCCTGCTCCGGGCCCCGCCGCCCTTGCTCGGCATCCTTTCACGACCATTGCGGAATCACCGGGCGCGGACGGCGGTTGCCACGGACATGGCAGCGACGCAGGGCCCAGCGCAGGTTGATTTCTGGTTCGATCCGCTGTGTCCCTGGGCTTGGATTACGTCCAGGTGGCTGCTTGAGGTCGCGGAGCAGCGGCCCGTCCAGCCGCGCTGGCATGTGATGAGCCTGTCCGTGCTCAATGAGGACAAACCAGGCCTGCCCGACCGCTACCGCGAAAAGCTGTCCCGTGGCTGGGGTCCGGTGCGGGTCTGCATAGCCGCGGAGCAGAAGTTCGGCTCCGAGGTGCTTGGGCCGCTCTACACGGCCCTCGGTACCCGTTTCCACAACGAGCAGCAGCCCAGGGATCGCGCGACTATCGAGGCGGCGCTAGCAGCGGTGGATCTGCCAGCCGACCTGGCAGACGCGATGGACTCAAGTGACTACGACGAGGCGCTGCGCGCTTCGCATGTCGACGGCATGGACCGGGTCGGTCACGACCTCGGAACCCCCGTGATCTCGGTGAACGGCGCCTCGTTCTTCGGGCCAGTGCTTTCGCCCATCCCGCGCGGCGAGGCCGCCGCGCGGCTATGGGACGGGGTGCTGCTTTTCGCGGCCACCGACGGGTTCTTCGAACTCAAGCGGAGCCGCACCCGCGACCCCATGTTCGACTGAGCCGACGGCCGTCGCCGACGGCCCGCGAGCCGCTGCCGACGATGGTGATCTCCGCCTGTGATCAGCGGACGAGGGCGCCCCCGTGCCCTCGTCGACCGCTCCGGTAAGAGATTCTGTGAGCTGCCGGTGTTGGCTTTCTTGCTCGCCCTTAATCCCGCAGCGGCTATTCAGCGGCGGTGGTGGCGCTTCGCTGCGGACCACCTCCGTGCCATAACCGCTCCCCGCTCACCGCCGACCAAGTCCAGTTATATCCAGGAACTAAAGAGCAAGGTCCAGGCATGAATTGAATCGGGTAAATCCTTGCAGGATCTTGATTCGTTCATGCAAGAGTTTGCATGTTCAAGGCCGGAACGAACGCACTCCCTGCGGGTCTTCGCTCGCAAGAGAGTGACTCCGCGGGCAGGCTCAGATCTCCGGAAGTTTACGTCGGTCAAGCCGCTGACCTGCAAAGTTGTGCGAGCAACAATTTGCCTAACCAGTTAAACTTGTCCGAATCTACCTACCACCGGGTAGCAGTAGATCATCCTTACTGCTGGGGTAGGGAGTGAAGAATCTGCTGTTTGAGCGCGGCCCACAGGAGATCCTCCATTCGATCTTGTAAGCGCTCTCTTACAAAGGTTCCCGACTTTGAAGGCCTCACCGGCCGCGACTTCCGGAGATCTGAGGCTCGGCCAGTCTGAGGTGCCATTGATGCGGAGCCGGCTGGTGCCGGTGACCACCTCTCCAAGCGTTACCGGGGACCTGTTGAACCGGTTCGTGCTGGCGGCACCGTGGTGCTGATGGCGAACCGGCCGCGATCCGGCCAGGCTCTACGAAATCGCGTGTCGTGCTGGCGCAGCTATGCCACCAGTGCAGCTGTGATGCGTGTCGCAATGTCGCCATAGCCATTACGTCGGCACCAGCTCAGGATATATCGCGCATGTTCACCACACCACCGGTAAACGACCTCGGGTGTCATCTTGAGCTCGCGGCTGTGCTCGCAGCGATCTTTAATTAGGGGGCCAAGATAGTCGACAAGCTTTGCAGCAGTGTCGTATCCCACATGTGCCGCATTGGCGAGCGTTTCGTGGTTGACTGCCCGGCCTGAGGCGATCGCACCAGCCAACCGCGCTGCAGTCGTCCCTTTCCCTTTCCCAAAGTAAGCATGGATCCGCGGAATATCCGGCGGGCTGCCGCCGGGCGGAAACTGAGGGGCCGTTAGATTGCCGCCACTGACTGCAATATCAACGGCTTCTATAAGGGGCTTGGGTCCCGTTGCCTTTCGGTAGATACCCACCACTTCGGGCTGCTCGACTGCCTCGTCCAAATGATCACGTTCAAGTCCGTGACCTTGAGCGGCGAAGATCACGGGCGTCTGCCTGCGCGCCCTGCGAAGGATGTTCAGCACGTCAAGCCCGTCGAACGAATACTCGATGGCGTAGTCGTTCCAGGTAAGGTCGGTGACGACCACGTCGAACCTCAAGCGGTCGCTCACCGCGCGCTCAACCGCCGCCTTGTCCTCGGCGATGCGCACGGTGGCGTCGCTCAGGCACTGCCGCAGAAAGGGTTCGATGATCTTTCCCAGTGCAGCGGCGACCAGAATGCGTGGCCCGTCCTGCATTGATCTACCCCCAACTGGTCATTTGGTTATGACCTCTGTGGCGACGGGCGTGGCCCCGGTCGTCAACCGGCTCGCGGCAGCCAGGTGATATATGCGCCGGTACTCTGGGCGGGCCCACCGGTGTCAAGATGATATACGAACTTCCGTCATTACCTTGTTCCTCCGTTAAACGGCGGCCTACCGCCGCCCTCTCATCTGGTGGAGCCCGGAGGCCTTCCACCCGGCTGTCATTCCGCGAGCGTGGCCCACCGGCTCACGAGGCGCCTAATAGCACCTTCTGGGACGTAATTGATCAGATGACGTGGCAGCAGACGAGCAACCTGGGGCCAGCTGCAGGTCACGCAGCTCATCGGCTCGTTTCTGCCCGTGTTCATGTTCAGCAGTCGCTAGCCCTGATCTTTCATCCGGGTTGCCGGTGACGTCGGGCGGGCTCCGAGCCGCGTCTGAGTCCGTGATTTTAGCGTCGGGGTATGACAATGGCCCGGCTGGCGGGCCGGGTAGCCGGGGGTTCCACAGGCCCCAGGGTTCTCCTTCCTTGGTCGCCGGGACGGTTTGCGCTGGTCAGGGGGCTTGCGGGAGCGCGTCGATGCGCTGCCACGCGGCAGTGATCGCATCTGCCCACGGCCAGGACGCCTGGATCTTCAGATGCCGCTTCCGGCCGCCGCGGACCAGGCGGGCGGCAGCGTGCAGCATCCGGTAGCGAAGCGTCTTGGGCTCGGCCTTGGCCAGGTCGCCGTCCAGGGCCAGCAGTTTCAGCCAGGCCAGCAGGATGCAGGCGGTCATGGAGGCGGTCAGCCAGGCGGCGTTGACCTTGAAGTCATGGGAGGGGAAGTGGCCCAGGCCGGTGTCCTTGCCGGTGCGGATCGCGTCCTCGACCCGGGCCTGGACCCGGTGCGCGGCGTCGATGTAGGCGTTCTGGCCCAGCCAGCCGTTCGTGCCGGCGGACCGGTTCGTGACCCACAGGGAATACCTCCATCCGTCCTCGGCCTCGAACAAGGTCAGCTGCGCGCCGGGGTGCGGGCGCTCGCGGCGGGCGAAGACCCGCATCGACTCCGGCCATGCCTTGAGCTGGTCTCCCGCGGGTCCTTCGCGCAGCAGCCCGGTCAGCTCGGTGACGTGCGCTTCCTCGATCCAGCACGCCCGGTGCGCGCAGGAGGCGTTCGCGCAGGCATCGTCCGCGCGGCGCTCGCGGACCTCCCCGCGCCCGTCGATGGCGATCTGCCAGGCCTGCTCCGGGACCAGCCGCAGCGCCGCCTTCTCCCGCCCGCCCAGCGTCCACCCGACCGAGTAGATGAGCTGGTGCCCGGGCCGGGTGGCCAGCTTGTCCAGGTGCTTGACCAGGTCGTGGCTGGCGCCGGCGCCGTCGCAGGTGATCATCAGCCGGCGGCGGAACGCCGGCGGCAGCGCGGCGATGGCGGCGTCCACGCTCGCCGTGTGGTCCGCGGCCGTGTTGCTGCCCGCTGATCCTTTCCGCAGCATCCAGGCCAGCGGTTCCCCGCCGGTGTTATCGCACACCGCCAGCAGCGGATGATGGCCATAGCCCTTGAAATTGGCTTCTGCCAGTTCCTTATCCGAATGCGCAAACGTCACCGTGGCATCCAGCCGGACGCAGGTCACCCCCTCCAGCGTCTTGTCCGCCAGCCGCACCCCGGGCAGCGCGCCGTGCCGCGCCACCGTCTGCGCCCACGCGTGCCGGCAATGGCGCACACCTCGACGAACACGCCACGGTCGACCCGATCGAGCGAGAAACCGGCCTTGGCGACCGTTCCGGCGAACGTCTGCGCGTCCCAGATGGTGTACCAGCGGCGACCGCCGGGCTCGTCGAGCCAGCCGGTGTCACCCACGCTCTTGACGCATGCGCACAGCCTGCCGCCGGGCGCGGCAGCCTGTCCGATGACCGAGCACGGGCGCCGCCTGAAACGAAGGTGGCACCTGCGTCACTGAGCGATGAATTCCACCTTGGCGCCGGGTCAATCCAGCAGCGAGCAATCGCCGGAGTCCAGTAGAGGAGAGCGTTTATGCCCGAGATCGAACCTACCGCAGAGTTGCACGAGGGATTCAGCCAGCCGAGCGCCACGGCGCGGCCTTGGGCAGCGGTGATCGATGTGCTGTCGAAGTCGGAGATATTCTGGCTGTCGACCGTTCGTCGCGACGGCCGACCGCACGTCACGCCGCTCCCGGCGATATGGCTCGACGGGACGCTCCACTTCTGCACCGGCGCTGACGAGCAGAAAGCGAAAAACCTGGAGTCCAATCCCCGTTGCATCCTCACGACCGGCACCAACCAGCTCAGGTCGGGGCTCGACGTGGTGGTCGAGGGAGCCGCCGCCCGCGTCACCGGCAAGGCGCAGCTCCAACGGCTGGCGGCGATCTGGAAATCGAAGCTCGACTGGCCTTTCGAGGTCGCCGATGGGGCGTTCCGCGATCCCGATGGCCGCCGGGGGCTCGTCTTCGGCGTCACACCGGCGAAGGTCCTCTCGTTCGGCAAAGGCGAGCCCTACAGCCAGACCCGGTATCACTTCACGGCATGACAGAGCGACGCGGTGGACCTACCGACATGAGACCGACATGAGGAGGATCCGGCCACACATCAGCAACAGCCAAGAATCCGCCGCCACCGCCGTACCTAGGTCCCGCAACCAGCTTCGGCAGTGGCGGAAATCGCGGGCGGGCGTACCGGTGCCGGCCAGCAGACCCTTGCGGCGAGCCACGGTGCAGCAGGGGCGCCGCGGTGACGGGTCACGCAGCTGGAGCGAGTGCCAGTGCGCCGCCCGGGTCGGTACGTTTTGAGGATGGCAGCGGATGAGCCGGGGGCGGCGGAGCGGAAGGGGCCTGTCATCGTCGCCTGCGTTGTTGGCGGTGTGGCCGGGGCTGCCCTGGCGGGTCATCGGGGTCCACGGGCTGCGAGCGTGAGCGCAGCCGTCGGCGCGGCCGGGCTGGGGGTGTCCGAGGCGTTAGCGCGGGCGCGGCAGCGTCCCGGCGAGATCCCGCCGCTGTGGCAGCGGATCGCGACCAGCACCGCGCTGGTTGCCCCGCTCGGCTGGGCGGCTGGCCGGCTGACCCGCGCCGGACCCGTCGCGGTGGGGGCGGCGACCGGGACCGTCGGCGGTCTGCTCGGGATCCGTCCACAGAAGGTGCTGCTCGGGCCGCTGTTCGGAGCCGCGGTGGGCCAGGTCCTCGCGTCGCGGCGGCGCGCGGTGCCTGCGGCGGTGGTCGCCAGCACCACGATGCTGGCCTACCGGGTGGCGTCGGCGCTGGTTTTCCGTGACGCGCAGGTGAGCCTGCTCGCCGAGCGGGTCCGAGCGGAGGATCTGCCCTTCGTCGTACCGCGGGAAGCCCGGTCCCGGTACGTCGGCACCGGCTACGTCCGCGAGTTGGCCGAGGTGCTGGGCGGCCGCTATGTCGCCGACGCGCCCGACGTCGGCATCGTCGCCTCCGTGGACGAGCTGGCAGGTCCTGAGTTCGACCCGGCGAGCATTGACCCGCGGGTCCGCGAGTTCTATGAGCACACCACCCGGTTCACTCTCGACATCGTGCCGCAGTGGCGGCTGTGGGTGCGTCCCGGCTACCTGCTCTACCGGACCTTGGTCGCACGCCCGCTGGGGCAGGCGAACGTGCCAATGAATCAGCGTGAGACGCAACGGGGTATCCGCAGCCGAATCGACACAATCACTTCGCCCGACGCCGACGTCGTGGCGATCCGCGGCTGGATCCGGTCGTTCGTCGATACCGACGAGCCGATCTACGTCGGTATCTACACCACCTACCGGCACCGCGGCCGCGGATACGTGAGCGTCGGCTTCCCGCTACCGCGGGCCAGCTTCACCGCGACGCTGCTGCCACGTGCCCGCTCCGGCGGTGGCCTGGTGCTGACCAGCCGCAGCGACCTGGACCAGCCTGGCCACTACCTCGCCTACATCGACCCAGCCACCCGAGATCTCACCGTGCTTGCGGTGCATGGCTTCGCCGAACAGCTCGACGTCTACGTGCAGGACGGCGAACTGCGAGCCGAGCACGCCTTCTCCATCTTCGGACGGCCCTTCCTCGTTCTCCACTACCGGATGCACCGCAAACCGGCCGGGCCCGCGGCATGACGATGGCTGCGGAACGGCCGATGCTCCGGCGAGATCTCCGAGTAGTCCCGGCAAGGATGGTCGCCGAAGTCGCAGCAGATCAACCTAGCTGCATATACGTGTTCTCCAGCTCGTCCCGGATTACGTGGGCCTGGCCAGCGGCCGGCCGCATCGTCAGATCCCGGCCTGGAAGCCTCACGCGATACTGCCAGCCCTCCGGGATGTGCAGTCGATCACCCAGGGTGAGCAGTGAGTCTGCGCTCAGGCTGTTGTCGATGATGTGCGAGTACGCCTGCATGACGTAGGTTCTGCCGTCGGGGGTCAACAGCTCGTACACGGGCCGGCCTGCCAAGAAGGACCGTTTGGTTTCTCGTTTGATCGTGACGTCGGTGTAATACCTCCCGGCCCCGCGGTCCCCGAGGTTCATCCCGGCCGGTATGGGCAGCTCAGCGACCCAGCGGGCCTCGAGGCCGTCGAACGACTCTGTCTCGCCGGCTGTGTACGCGGTGATCTGGTCCAACGTCCAGAAGCGCGGGCCGTTAAGGAAGACCGCTGGTACTTCGAAGTCCTTAGCAAGCTGCTGCGGATCCAATGATCGCCATTTCTCGACCGGGCAGTCATTGAGGCCGATGGTGTTGTAAACAGTGGCCATGAGCTCGCCACCCTCGCTTCGGATGAGAAAGATTTCCCCGTACCGGGTGTCGCGCAGGTTGGCCGCATGCAACGATCCGTCGGACTGGGCAGTCATTGTCTGATTCCTCCTTCGCCAAGGCGGGCATGCACTCATCATTCACAGCACGGAGTCACACGGTTCGTGTGGCGACCACATCGGGGCATGACCGGACATCCAGGCGAACATGGACATATGCTGCGGCCGTGGGCGGGGGTGGGGCAATGTTCAGGCGATCATGGCAGAGGAGCCGGCATGGCGGATGCGGACTCGATGAGCGCGGACCCGGCCGGCTGGGGGAGCCATCGGGTTGATTTGCAGATCGACAGGCCCCACCCGGCGCGGGTCTATGACTATCTGCTCGGCGGCAAGGATAACTATGCCGCGGATCGGGCCGCGGCCGGGGAGGGCCTGAAAGCCAACCCCAATTCACGGATCCCGCCGAGGGAGAATCGGGCGTTCCTGCGCCGCGCAGTGCGCTTTCTGGCTCGGGAGGCGGGCATCAGCCAGTTCCTGGACATCGGCACCGGCATCCCGACGTCCCCCAATGTGCACGAGGTCGCCCAGGACATCGAGCCGCAGGCGCGGGTCGTATACGTGGACAACGACCCCATCGTGCTTACCCACGCCCGGGCCTTACTCACCAGCAGCCCGGCGGGCAAGATCGCCTACATCGACTCCGACCTGCGCGACGTCGGCAAGATCCTCAGCTCCCCGGACCTGAATGAGGCGCTGGATCTGAGCCGTCCGGTCGCGCTGCTGCTGATCGCGATCATGCATTTCATCCCCGATGCCGACGATCCCTATGGCCTGTCCGGCCGCCTCCTCGCGGGGTTGCCGTCCGGCAGCTACCTGGCGTTGTCGCATCTCACCGGCGACTTCGACCCGGCGGCGTGGGAAGGGGTCACCGCAGTGTACCGGCGCAGCGGGGTGACCTTGCGGGTCCGCTCCCGCCCGGAGATCGAACGGTTCTTTGCCGGGCTGGACCTGATCGACCCCGGCGTCGTGTCGCTGCCCCGCTGGCGGCCCGACCCCAGCGACGTTGGCGAGGCGAGCCCGCCGAGCGATGCCGCGGTTTCGGTGTATGGCGGCGTCGCCCGCAAACCCTAGCCGCGGCGGCAGAAGCACCAGTGGCAGTGCCCCGGCCGGGCGAGCCCGAGCCCGCAACATCGAAGTGTCGCCGTTGCTCACGGGTCAGGCTGCTGCGGCCCCGGCCCATGTCCCCCCCTTTCGGCTTGCGGGACGGACGGCCGGGCAGTCCAATAGCAGTCCGCCAACGTCCGCACGCTCGCGTGCATGCTGGCACGCTGCTAGGCCGGGAGTACGCATTGTCGCCCATCGCGCGGCTGGGCCGGGTAGTCGGTGACGGGACGGATCGCCGGGGGCAGGCGAATCGCGGGCCGAGTTCGCCTGCCCCCGGGCCCTGATGTGTCATCCCAGGTAGTTCGAAATCCGCGTGAGGCGGTTATTTCGAATCCAGTGCGGATCGGGTCAGCACAGCCCCGAATAGGCGCCGCTCACCCAGGTGGTCCATGGGGACCAGTTGGTGCCGTTTTGCGACATTATTACTGCGGCCCTTGCGTTGCCGTCGGCGTCATAGGTTGACAGCGCCCCGTTGACGGGGTTGATCTGCCAGTACCCGCGCTCACCAGCGGATCCAGTTGCATACTGGTTGCCGCCGGATTCTGCCATGGCAATAGACGCCGCCGTGACCGCGGCCGAGGGTGACCCTCCCGCGGACTCCCACAATGCCTCGAGGCCGCTGCAGCCCAGCGTCCCGCTAAGCCCACTGGCCTGCTGGGGGCTGCTAGCGCCCGCCAGGCTGCCCTGCGAGGGCTGCGGCTGGCTCGCGCCGCCTTGCCCGGCGTTGCCCCCTGCCGTGCCCGTGGCGTCGGTGGGGGAGGCGGTGGGGTTTTGCGGGATGCTGAGTACCTGACCAGGGTAGATCAGGTTTGGGTCGCTGATCGTCGACCGGTTCGCCTGATACCGCGAGCCCCAATCGCCGCCGCGGCCATAGAACCGCAAGGCAATCCCGGACAGGGTGTCCCCAGGCTGGACGGTGTACTTGGTGCCTGCAGCCTGCGCAGGACTGCCCGGCTGGGCAGGCTTGCAGACCCCACCACCGCGTCCAGATTTGCCCTGACTGCTTGCTGGGTTGCCGCTGCTTGGCGAGGCTGGGCGGCCTGATGGGCATGCGCGTGAGGGGCCGCCGCCGGCACGCCGACCACCGCGAGAGCGGGCGCCGCCTTACCAGCCTTCAGCGCGACCTTCTCCGCCGCGGACGGCGTCACATGACGCCCGCTCCGCCTGATCTTCCTCTTCCTCCGCTGTCCGGATACTGAATTCATGCAACTCCTAACGCCACGAACACGCCCGCCTACTCAGGCGACGCCCCGCGCGCCGCGCTTTGCGAGGCGGCACAGACCGCGGGCCTGCTCGTCGTCGGCTGCCGCCTGTTCGCCGGGCCTTCCTTACGCTCCCCCATTCGGAGCAGCATGCCAGGACATCTCGCTCCTTCACAGGCAAATAAGACAAATATCGACCATTGGGATATATCAGTGGAAGCAGCTATATAGTTCGCCGGATCGCCGCCCGAGGGTTCTGGTCGGCGGGGCCGAACTGGCGCCAGCTGACGGCTCTGCCAGCACTGCTGCCCTCCCGCCCGAGCTGGCCGATGTCGCCTGTGGCAATCTGCCCGTGATAGCCGGCCAAGTCGGAGCAATGGCTGTCACACAGGGGAGCATTCGCCAGGCGCCATTGGGTCTTACAGACCACTAGCGTCGTGCGCCAAAGCCGAGCACCGAGTGTGCGCTGCCCGGTCGATGACGGGTTCGCGCTCGCCGGGCAGGGCAGCGGCCAGTTCTGGCGCCGTCTCGGTAACGTCCGGTGCTGATTGCGTCCAGGACCAGGTCGGCAACCCGCAACACGAGGCGATGAAGTGCGATGGCTCGGGCTCACGTGGGACGCAAGATCGTGATCAGCCAGCCGGCGGGCCGGGCGCGGCGTCCCGCAGGCCGTCGCAGACCGCCGTACTTACAACTTCAATCCAGCCGGCGGGAGCGGAGCCGAACCGCCGTTTCCGCCGCGAGTAGCTTGCTGGATGGACGTGGATTCTTGGCTTTCTTGCTGTATTGACGGCATCTCGCTCCG
Source organism: uncultured Actinomycetota bacterium (assembly GCA_963826515.1). Classification (GTDB taxonomy): domain Bacteria; phylum Actinomycetota; class Actinomycetes; order Streptosporangiales; family Streptosporangiaceae; genus DATFVJ01. The sequence continues at coordinate 118,045 of CAWGXI010000010.1, read as the reverse complement.
GGTGCTGACTCCGGGTGCAAGCGACGGTTGCGTGCGTGGATTGCATCGCGCTTCTTCCGCGGCCGGATAGTCCTCGCCGCCACCGGTTACCGCGTGCGGCGACGGCGCTTGCGCCGTCTCGCTTTTCCTCCGTTGCTCTGTGCCGCGCCTCCGTGCGCGTGCTTCGCAGGTCGCTGCTGTTCCGCCTGCGGTGGGTTCGCGGCGCTTTCCTCAGAACCGCGGGATCTGGCGGCGTCAGATGCCGCCTTGCCCGGTGCCGTACCACTGGGTGCGGACCGGCCTGACGGCGCGTCGCGCTGCCGCTGTGGCGAAGACCCGGCGCGTCCTCGTGCGGAGCTGGCGGGTACGAAACTGGCCGGTGCGGGACCGGCTGGGCCAAGTACGGCTGGTACGGGACCTGCTGGCGCCGCTGCGACAGGCTCACCACTGGATGACGCAGATCTGCCTGGGCGAGCGCCGGCAGGCGGGGCGGCGCTCGGCACGCCGGTACCCGCCGTCTCGCCCGCCATCCAGCCGGCCGGCGGTCCGCCCCGGCGGCGGTCGTCTGGCGCGGTCCCCACATGCCCGGTCCCCGGATGCCCGGTCCCCGGATGTACGGTCCCCGCATGCACGGTTGTGCGGGCCGGGGTGTTGCTGATAGGAGTGCTCCGGGCCGGGGTGCTCCGGGCCGGGGCGCTATGGGCGGGACCGCCGCGTGCCTCGTCCGCGCGTGACGCCTGGGTAGGTGACGCCACCCCGGTGGACGGGACAGCCGGGGTCGCGCCTTGCTCAGCGGTTGCCGCCTCATGCTCCGGGTGCGGCCTCGATACATCACGTGCCCGCATGGCCGCGTCTACTGTTACGCGCATTCCTGGCATCCGCGCCTCCTGGGACTCAGTGTCGCATTCGCCGACCTGGAGCCGGCCGGGCGGTATAGCGGTGTAGTCGGCGCGGCAGGGCTAGCCCAGCGCCGGCCCCATTGACGGGCCAGAGCACCGGCTTGATGGGTCAGAGCGCCGGCCGCGCGTCAATGGCGCCTGCCGGTGGCCCGTGCGCATGACAGCCCGGCATCTGTGCTGAACTTGCCAGATGGCCAGTTAAAGGGCGTAACCGGTGAGCTTGACTTCAACCGCACGTGATGTCGTACACCTGGGCTGAGGTGCAACCGGGCACGGGATGGTGACTGGACATCGGATCGAAACGACCGCCGCTATGGCGGGAGGTATTCGAAGGCAAGCGCGCCCGCCTCACCGCGGGTCTGCTGATCCTCGAGGCCGTGTTCGCCATCGAGGCGCTCATGGCGATCACGATCCTGCCCGCGATCAAGGCCGGCCTTGGCGGCCTGTCGCTCTACGGCTGGGCACGGGCCGCGGCGAGTTTCGGCGCGGCCGGGGCCATCCCAATCGGCGGCCCGCGGCGTTCGACATCGCGACCGGCCTGGTGATCGCGAAAACCTACAAGTGCCACCGTGCCAAGGAATGGATCAAGTTCCTGGAGGAGGTCGACAAGCAGGTACCGCAGCTAACGGAACCGGACGAGCCCGGCGGCGAGCCGCATGTCCTGAAAATTCACATCGTCGCGGACAACTACGCGACGCACAAGACGCCGCTTGTCCAGCAATGGCTGGACAAGCGACGCGCCGCGAGCGATCCGTGACTGGTAAGTGAAGAGTGTCCAGAATCGGCGTGCTCACACACGTCCGGACCCTGGAGCCCACCCGTGATCGCCATCGCCGACCTGGACACTCTTCTGACCGCACTTTACGTGGAACTGACCGACCGGATCATCCCCTGCTCCGGCCTCGGCAGGTCCGGCCCGGGCCGCCCACCGGCGGTGACCGACGCCGAGCTGGTATGCCTGGCCGTGGCGCAAGTGCTGCTGCGCTATGACGACGAGCGGCACTGGCTGCGCGCCGCGGCCAAGCAGGTGGGACACCTGTTCCCCAGGCTGCTGGGCCAGTCGGAGTACAACGACCGGGTCAAGGCACTCGCACCGCTGATGGAGGCGGCACTGCGCTGGCTGGCCGATCACACGCCGGGGTCGGCGGAGATGCTGCGGCTGATGGACGCCACGCCCGTCCCGTGCGGCCAGTCCGCGGTCACCGCCAAGCGCTCCGACCTGTATGGCTGGGCGGGCTACGGTTACTGCCCCAGCCACTCGCGCTGGTACTGGGGGGCCAAGCTGCTGCTCATCTGCACCTGCGACGGCACCATCACCGGCTTCGGCCTGGCCAATCCCAAGCTCTTCGGCGAGCGCGAGGAAGCCCGGCAGATGCTTCGGGACCAGCCCGCCAACCGCCCGCGGCCGGGCACCGCCGCCGCAGCCGCGGATCGGATGGTGCGCCTGGCGTGAGCCGCCCGTCGCCGCTGCGGATGGCGAACGAGGCGAGCGTTGAAGCCATCCCGTAGCCGAAGCGCCCGTAGATTCCTGCCTCCGACGCCCACAGCGCGGCGGTCGGCTCGCTCCTGTAGTGGATGCCGGCAAGCTGCCGCTTCATCAGGCTGCGCAGGATGCCGCGGCGACGGTGCGGCGGCAGCACGGCTACGCCGCTGACACCGGCAGCTGGCAGAACCGTGCCTGGCACGCCCAGCGTGATGCTGAACGCGCAGGCGGAACCGGCGATCACGGCACCGTCGAAGGCGGCCAGGCTCCTGTCGAACTTGAACCGTTCCCTGAAGTGCTGAATCTCGGGCTCGGCGGGCCAGGCCGTGTGGAAGGCGTGCTCGTCGACGGCGCGCACGCCCGCGAAGTCGTCTCCCGTGATCGGGCGCACCGGATAGGGCTCATCCATTTTGCCTTCGTACCCCGCTTGCGCCCGCCGCGGCGAATAGCTTTTCTGCCGTGGCCTGGCTTCGCTCGCGCAAGCGGGCGACAGGGCGAGCGGGAGACAGGGCGAGCGCGCGAGCGGGAGACAGGGCGAGCGCGCAAGCGCGGCGCCTTTCGCCGGGGAACGTGCTCGCAAGTCGTTACGGAGCTACAGTGCCCGCATTATGGTTTCCCGCCAGCTGGCCGGCCCGCTCGCCGCGCTCGTCGCACGTGGCAGGCGGGTACGCGCGTTCGCGCGCAGGCAGTTCATCACCCGCAACCGGCGCCTGTCCGCCGTGCTTGCGGCCGTGACGATCGTCATCGGCGTGGCAGCGGTGCACGTGTCCGAGTCGTGGTTCTCGCCCGGGGTCATGATCCTGCCAGTCCTCGCGGGCGGGTTGCTGCTGCGGGTGCGGGCGCTGCGGATCCTCTTCGCCGTCGTCGCATTGATGCTCGCCTACGACGTCATGGCGGGGCGGGCCGGGCCGGGGATCATCGCAACCATCGTCGTCGTCGCTGTCTTCGCCTATGTGCTCGCGAGGACAAGGGAGAAGCTCGGCGTGCGCGGGCTGCGCGGCGACCAGATGCTCATCGAGCTGAGGGACCGCCTCCGCGCGCAGGGGCAGCTGGCCGCGCTGCCGAACGGCTGGGGTTCACGGGTCGTGCTTGAACCGGCAGGCGGATCGTCGTTCGGTGGCGACTTCGTGGTGTCCGCGGCCGACGGTAAGGGGCTGGAACTGGCGCTCGTCGATGTCTCGGGCAAGGGGATCGACGCCGGGACGCGCGCGCTGCTGCTCTCCGGCGCGTTCGGCGGGCTGCTCGGGTCGGTGCCGAAGGAAGAGTTCCTCGGCGCTTGCAACGCTTACCTGCGCCGTGGCGCCACCACCGAGGGCTTCGTTACCGCCATTCACCTGTCGGTGGACCTGATGACGGGCGAGTACGTGCTTTACTCGGCCGGGCATCCACCTGCGGTCCAGTTCGACGCGGGCAGCGGAAGCTGGCGGATAACGCAGGCAAGGGGGATCGTCCTCGGCGTAGTCGCGGACCTGCGCTGCATTCCCGAGCAGGGCACCCTGCGGCCGGGCGACGCGCTGCTGCTCTACACCGACGGGCTGGTGGAGGCGCCCGGCCGGGACATCGACGCCGGCATCGACCGCCTGCTCGGAGAGGCCGATCGGCTGGTTACCACGGGGTTCAGGCAGGGCGCCGCCGAACTTGTGCTTGCCATGAAGACCGGGCATGCCGATGACTGCGCACTCGTCCTCATCTGGCGAACCTGAAGCTGGCGCGGCAGGCCTGCGCGGCCCCCGCCTCAGGAACGGCCGAGGTTGAGCAGGAACTCGACCGAACCATGGTTCTGCGTGGTGATCGGCCCGAAGCTGGGGTTGGGGATGTCCCAGGTGGCGAAGGTGACGGGGATCGAGCCCGACAGCTTGATGGTGTTTGCGGCATGCTCGGCCGTCAGCTTGAACGTGACAGGACGGGTCCGGCCGCGCAGCGTCAAGTTGCCTTGCGCGGTGTAGGTCTTCGCCGCTCCAGCGGCCGGAGCTGGGTCAAGACTGATCGGGCGGGTCAGGGTGAATGTGGCCGTCGGATAGCTCGATGTGTCCATGATCCGGCCATTGAACTGCACATCACGCTGGCCTTGATCGCTTTTCACCGTGGCCATCGCCACGGAGAACGTACCTGCGATCGCGGCCTGGCCCGCGATCGTAAGATGGCCGCTGACGGCGCTCGTCCGGCCGACGGCCGTGTTCTGCTGGCCGAAGAGGACCTCATTGACGCGATAGCCGGCCTGTGAGCCGCTCGCCACCGTCCAGGTACCTGCGAGCGGCGCGGCTGCCGCAGGAGCGGTCGCGGAGGCGGACGGCGCCGCGGACTGGGTGCCAGATGCCTTGGTACTGAGGGAGAACGGCGCAGGTGCAACGCCACGAAATGGATGTAGATGAAGGTGCCGGCTACGGCGAGCGCGGCGAGGACCACGATGCCTGCGACGGCGCCAACCAGCCACCGCATCCAGTGGCGTGGCCCCCGGCGTCGTGGACGTGGATTGTCGGCTGACATAGTCGTGATCCTCTGTACGGGTTCATGTTCGTGGCGTAGCCGTCTGATCATCTTAACCAAAGCTGGCCGCAGGCTCTCGCGCATTTCTCGGCAAGCTATAAATCCGCCTGGCTCCCGGTGCGAGCCGGTATCAGGGCGAAGCCGGTATCAGGCGAAGGGCTGGTATCAGGGCGAAGGGCCGGTATCAGGGGAGAGCCGGGACACGCCACGGGATCCGGCCGGGATCCGGGGGGCGCGGCCATGGAGAAATACGGTGCCACGCCGAGGGTAGCGAGGATAACGATATGGCCACGGGTAACGATACGGCCGCGTGTTTCGCCAGGGAAACTACTGAGTTTCGCCGTTGAAACCGCCGGCCGCAGGTGATTGTAGCGGCCCTGGAAACGCTGCGCCTGACCGGGTTTGGCGAGTGAAAGCTGAGCCGATGGAATCCGGCCGCCGGCCGCGGCGTGGCCGGGTCAGGTAACGAGGCCGCACGGTTGCCGCGTGAACAGTCGCCGCGGCGAACGAGCACAGTGCACAGTGCCGGCAAGGCTTCCTGGTGCCCGCGGCCGGGCGGCCTGGTTGCCGCCAGATGGCGGCAACCAGCAGCTCAGCGGAAGCCAAGAGGCGGCGCGGCGGCTTGCGATCAGGCTGTTGCGCAGGGTAACTGTGTCGGGTACCCACGGCACGCCTGCCCGTCGGCGGGTGGCCAGCCTGCTGCAAGGACGCCGGATTCGTGCGGGGGTTGCGTGACCCGCGGTTGGGTAATTCCGCTGGTACGGGCGTCGCCTGAACTGACATTTATGTCATGTATCTGATGTGACGCTTATGTCATTGTTTGCAATAGCTTGAGAAGTGTGCCGAAATAGAGATCGTGACGCGCGAGGCGACGCCAGTGAGCGGTGGGAACGGTACCTGGGGCGCCGCTATCCGGGCGTGCGCTGACGGTGGCATGGCGGAGATTGACGCGCTATCGGACCAGGCCGCGGGCGAGAACTTCCCTGTCGCACTCCGGATCCTGCCGCGCACCTACCGCCGCCACCTGATGGCCGTCTACCGCTTCGCCCGCCTGGTGGACGACATCGGTGACGAACCGGGCCCCCTGCTGGCCGGCCATGTTAGTGCCGATACGGCTGAAACGGTGGCGGAAACCACCGGCCGGGCCGCCGATCGGCTGCGGGCGCTCGACGCGGTTGAGGAGGATCTGGATCGTGCCTTCGCGTCAGGCGCCACCTCGCCGGGCACGCAGGCCAGGCTCCGCGTTGTCCGCGAGGTCGCGAGGACCGCCGCGGACTGCGTCATTCCCGCGGAGCCGTTCAGGATGCTCATCGAAGCCAATCGGCAGGACCAGCAGGTCAGCAGGTATGCGACCTTCGACGATCTGCTCGGCTACTGCCGCTTGTCCGCCAACCCGGTGGGGCGCATCGTGCTGCACATCTTCGGCGCCGCCACCGCCGAACGGGAGCGGCTCTCCGACCTGGTGTGCACCGCGCTGCAACTCGCGGAGCACTGGCAGGACGTCGCAGAAGACTTCGCCAGGGGCCGTATCTACCTGCCGCAGGAGGATCTGGTGGCGTTCGGCTGCGTTGACGGAGATCTGCAACTCGCCGCCGGTGTGCGCACCACGCCGCTTTCTGTCCGCAAGCTCATGCGGTTCGAGACCGAGCGCGCAGGACGGCTGCTCACCGAGGGCGCTCCTCTCACCGGGACTCTGCATGGCTGGGCCAGGCTCGCCGTGGCGGGTTACGTGGCAGGCGGCCGGGCCACCCTAGCCGCGATCGCCGCGGCCGATTCCGCTCCTGACTCCGGCCCGGCCGGCTTCGACGTACTGAGCGTGACGGCAAGGCCAGGCCGTGCGCGGACCGCGGCCGGCCTGATCCGCGCGTACCTGAGGGGGAGGTGACCGTTGACGACGGCACCTAGGGCAGCGGGCCCTGACACGGCGGCTGCCTACCGCCATTGCGAGCACATCACAAGGACCGAGGCGCGCAACTTCTCTTACGGCATCCGGCTGCTCCCGCCGGACAAGCGCCGCGCGCTCAGCGCCATCTACGCGTTCGCCCGGCGGATCGACGACATAGGCGACGGCACGCTTACCGCGCCGGAGAAACTGGCGCGGCTTGACGAGGCCAGGGCGGCGGCGGCGGATCCGGCCAGTCTTCCGGACGATCCCACCCTCGTCGGCCTGGCAGACGCCGCGCGGCGCTTTCCCATCCCGCTCGGCGCGTTCGGCGAACTCATTGACGGCTGCTCCGCCGACGTGCGCGGCACCACCTATGCCACGTTCGACGACCTGCTCTGCTACTGCAGGTGCGTGGCAGGGTCGATCGGCCGGCTGTCGCTCGGCGTCTTCGGCGCCGCCGACCCGCGGGTGGCGGCGCCGCTGGCAGATGCGCTCGGTGTCGCGCTCCAGCTGACCAACATCCTTCGTGATATCAGCGAAGATCACGCGGGCGGCCGCGTCTACCTGCCAGCGGAGGACATCGAGCGGTTCGGCTGCGAGCTTGGGCCCGGTTCGCCGGCGCCCGCCGCGGACCCTGGCGGGTTTGCTGACCTGGTCAGGTTCGAGGCCGGGCGGGCCCGCGACTGGTATTCGACGGGGCTAGGGCTGCTGCCGCTGCTCGACAGGCGCAGCGCGGCATGCACTGCCGCGATGGCTGGGATCTACCGCCGGCTGCTTGACCGGATCGCTGCCGCACCTGCCGTGGCGGTCAGCGGCCGGATGTCGCTGCCTGGCTGGGAGAAAGCGTGGGTCGCCGCCCGCTCGCTGGCTGGCGGCCTGGCGTGACGGCGGTCGAGCGTGGCATCGCCGCGGCGCCTGGCCCACGCTACCTGGGCGGCACCGCAGGCCGGGCGCCGCACATCGTGGTTGTCGGCGGCGGTCTCGCGGGGGTTGCGGCCGCGATCGCGCTCTGCGACGCGGGTGCCCGCGTGACGCTCGCCGAGGCGCGGCCGCGGCTGGGCGGCGCCACCTGCTCGTTCACCCGGGGCAGTCTGACCGTGGACAACGGCCAGCACATCTTCCTGCGCTGCTGCACTGCCTACCGCGGCTTGCTCGACCGGCTCGGCATGACCTCGAATACCGTGCTGCAGGAGAAATTCGACGTAAGGGTGCTCACCCCGGCGGGCGCGGCGCGGCTCCGCAGGCGAGGGCTGCCCGTCCCATTTCATCTGGCGTCCGCGCTCGCCACCTATCCGTTGCTGTCGCGGAGGGAGCGGGCAGGTGCGGTGCGTGCCGCGCTTGCCTTCCTCCGGCTGGACCCGGCCGATCCGGGCACCGACGCCCAGCGGCTCGGCGATTGGCTCGCCGCTCACGGCCAGGGGCCGCGGGCCAGGCGCGGCCTGTGGGACCTGTTCGTCGTCTCCTCGCTAAACATCGCGGGCGACGACGCATCGCTGGCGCTCGCCGCGATGGTGATCAAGACTGCCCTGCTCGGCGGCCCTGGCGCCGCCGACATCGGGGTGCCGGCCGTGCCGCTCGGTGACTTGCACGGCCGGGCCGCGGGTACGCTGCTGCGCCGGCTTGGCGCCACCGTGCTGACCGGTGCGAAGGTCACCGCCATCAGCCTGGCCGCCACCGAGCCTGGCCGCCGCGGCGCGCGCACGTATTCGGGCGATACTGGCGGCGGCGACGTCCGCGGCGGAGCCGACGGACGCGAGCGGAGCGGCTTCATGGTCCGGCTCGGTGGCGGGGTCGCGTACAGGGACACAGGTCCAGGAGGCGCGGCGGAGTGGGGCCTCGACTATCTGGACGGCGACGCGGCGGACGGCTACGCGGCGGACGGCTACGTGGCGGACGGCCCCAGCGGAGACAGCCCCGGTGCCGGCGCCAGCCGGGACGGCTACGAAAGCGCCGCCAGCGCCGGCGGAGCCGGGGCCAGCCCGGACGGCGCCAGCCGGGACGGCCCCGGCAGGGACGGCCCCGGCAGGGACGGCCCCGGCGGACGGCCCCGGCCGGGACGGCCCCGGCCGGGACGGCCCCGGCCGGGACGGCCCCGGCCGGGACAGCCCCGGCCGGGACAGCACCGGCCGGGACAACGCTAGCGGTGCCACCGGGCACGGGTCAGGATCGGAACGCTTCCTCGCTGCCGACGGCGTGGTGCTCGCGGTGCCGCCGCAGCAGGCCGCGAACCTGCTTCCCGCATCGGCGGCAGGCCCGGCGGGCACCGCCGCGGATCCGGCGAGCTGGAGCGGCCTCGGTGAGTCACCGATCGTCAATGTGCACGTGGTCTACGACCGGCCGGTGACCAGGCTCCGGTTTGCCGCCGCGGTCGATTCGCCGGTCCAGTGGATCTTCGACAGGACCGAGATCTCAGGCTGCGAGCAAGGCCAGTACCTCGCCGTCTCGCTTTCAGCCGCAGACGAGTACGCGGGCCAGCGGACCCAGCAGCTGCGCGCGGCTTTTCTGCCCGCGATCGAGCAGATCCTGCCGGCGGCGCGAGCGGCAAGGGTGAGCGACTTCTTTGTCACCCGGGAACGGCGGGCCACCTTCCGCCAGGTCCCGGGTACCGCAGCGCTCCGGCCCGGAGCGGCCACCCCGCTGAGCGGGCTGGTGCTGGCCGGCGCGTGGACCGATACCGGTTGGCCAGACACGATGGAGGGAGCCGTGCGGAGCGGACTCGAAGCGGCCAGGACCACGCTGGCGAGCCTGGGGGCAGGGCGATGACGGCCGTCATACCCGCAGGCGTGACGACCGCACGTGACCTCGTGCGGCCCGCGCTGGAGGCGTCGCTCGAGCGGCTCACTCCGGCGATTCGCCAGGTGGCTGCCTACCACCTGGGCCTGGCCGACGCGGCCGGCGTAGCCGTCCAGGCCGGTGGCGGCGCGGTGCCGGCCGCGCTCCCGGCCGGGGCCGCGGCCGGCGTGGGTGGCGGCATCGGCGGCGGTAAGGCCTTGCGGCCCGCGCTCGCGCTGCTGTCCGTGCGGGCGGCAAGCTCGCCCGCAGAACGCGGTGTCACCGCCGCGGTGGCGGTCGAGCTTGTGCACAACTTCTCCCTGCTGCACGACGACATCATGGACGGCGACACCGAGCGCAGGCACCGGCCCACTGCGTGGACGGTGTTCGGTATCCCTGCGGCGATCCTGGCCGGTGACGCCCTGCTCGCGCTCGCGCAGGACCTCCTGCTCGAGGACAGCGGCCCGCAGGGGCGCTGGGCGGCCCGCTGCCTGCTTGCCGCGGTGCAGCGGCTGATCAGCGGTCAGAGCGCTGATATGGAATTCGAAAAGCGCCGCAGCGTGTCCATGGATGAGTGCCTCACCATGGCAGGGGACAAGACCGCCGCGCTGATGGCGTGCGCGTGCAGCATCGGAGCGATCTTCACGGGCGCCCCGCCGAGCCTGGCCATGAGCCTTGCCGACTTCGGTTCGCACACCGGGCTCGCCTTCCAGCTGGTCGACGACCTGCTCGGCATCTGGGGGGCACCCGAGGTGACAGGCAAGCCGGTCTGGTCAGACCTGCGCACCCGCAAGAAGAGCCTGCCAGTGGTGGCCGCCATGGCCGGCCCGGCCTCGGCAGGCGCGGCGAGCCGTGAGCTTTGCGATCTGCTCGGCCGTCCCGATCAGCTGACCGAGGACGACCTCAGCCGCGCGGCATGGCTGATCGAGGAGGCAGGAGGCAGGAGGTGGGCCGAGGAGGAGACCTCCCGGCAGCTCGATGCGGCATGCAAGTGCCTCGCCAGCGCGCCGATCCCTGAGGACGTGCGCGCGGAACTGACCGAGATAGCGCGGTTCATCGCGAACCGGGAGTCGTGAGGGGCGCGGAGATGACGTTGACCCAGCAGCCCGGGGCTGCAGGACGGGCCGCGGGCACCGCGGGAACCGCCGGCTTGCGCGGCGCGGCGGCGGCCGCGCTGACCCGCGCCCGCGATCACCTGCTCGGCCTGCAGGATGCCCGAGGGCTGGTGGAAGGGCGAGCTGGAGACCAACGTCACCATGGACGCGGAAGACTTGCTGCTGCGCGAGTTTCTCGGCGTCCGGGCCGAGCACGAGACACGGGCCGCGGCGCGCTGGATCAGATCGAAGCAGCGCACCGACGGCACCTGGGCGAACTTCCACGGTGGCCCGCCCGACCTGTCCACCACCGTTGAGGCCTACGTGGCGCTGCGGCTCGCAGGTGACCAGCCGGCTGACGCCCACATGGCGAGGGCAGCGGCGTACGTCCGCGACAGCGGTGGCGTGGCGGCGACCCGCGTGTTCACCCGGATCTGGCTGGCGCTGTTCGGCGAGTGGCCGTGGCAGGACCTGCCCGTGATGCCACCCGAGCTGATCTACCTGCCCAAGTGGTTCCCGCTGAACGTCTACGACTGGGCGTGCTGGGCGCGGCAGACGATCGTGCCGCTCACGATCGTGGGGTCGGTGCGGCCCGTCCGCTCGTTGCCGTTCGCGCTGCCCGAGCTTCAGGCGACGAAATTGGCCCTTAACGGCTCACGCGGGCAGGCGCGCCCATGCCGGCTGGCACAGCACTTCAGCTGGGCGGGGTTGTTCGGCGGGCTCGACCGGGTGCTGCACAGGTATGAGAACGGCCCGCTGCGTGCGCAGGGCCGGTCCAATCCCGCCGCCGCGGCGCGCCGCGCGGCAGTGCGCCGGTGCGCCGAATGGATCATCGCCAGGCAGGAGGCGGACGGCTGCTGGGGCGGCATCCAGCCGCCGTGGGTGTACTCGCTGATCGCCTTGCATCTGCTCGGCTACCGGCTCGATCATCCCGTGATGCGGCGTGGCCTGGCAGGTCTCGACCGTTTTATCAGCACAGAACAGACGCCTGATGGGCCGGTCAGGCGCCTGGAGGCGTGCCAGTCCCCGGTCTGGGACACGGTGCTCTCGATGATCGCACTTGCGGACGCCGGCGTGCGCCCCGGTGATCCCGCGCTCGTGCGTGCGGCGCGGTGGGTCCTCGACGAGGAGGTACCCGGGCCGGGCGATTGGCAGGTGCGCCGCCCCTGGCTTGCGCCTGGCGGCTGGGCGTTCGAGTTCGACAACGACGGCTACCCGGACATTGACGACACGGCGATCGCGGTGCTCGCGATCCGCCGCGCCTTGCCGCCCGCGCCCGATGGCGCGACAGCGGAACTTGCGGCGTCCGCGGCCGCGGCCCTCGGCCGCGGCTTGCGCTGGCTGGAGGGCATGCAGTCGCGCGACGGCGGCTGGGGCGCGTTCGACGCGGACAACACGCGGGAACTGTGCACGAAGCTGCCCTTCTGCGATTTCGGTGCGGTGATCGATCCGCCGTCCGCGGACGTGACAGCGCACGTGGTGGAGGCGCTCAGCGTGGCAGGGCTCGCCGAGGGCAGGGCGGTTCGCCGCGGGGTGGCCTGGCTGCTGCGCGCACAGGAGCCAGACGGCTCGTGGTTCGGCCGCTGGGGCGCGAACTATGTGTACGGCACGGGCGCGGTGCTTCCCGCGCTCATCGCGGCGGGGGTGAAACCGGGGAAACCGGCCATCCGCCGCGCGGCCGCGTGGCTCGAATCGCACCAGAACCCCGACGGGGGCTGGGGTGAGGATCTGCGCTCCTACGACAACCCTGGACTTGCGGGCCGGGGTGAGTCCACCGCCTCGCAGACCGCGTGGGCACTGATCGGATTGCTTGCGGCCGATGGCACGGGATCGCGGCGGGCGTCTTCCGCGTCGCCCGCGGTAACAGCGGGCGTGCGCTGGCTGATCGATCACCAGACGAGCGAAGGCACCTGGGACGAGCCGCAGTTCACCGGGACAGGCTTTCCTGGCGACTTCTACATCAACTACCATCTGTACCGCCTTATCTTCCCGGTCAGTGCCCTGGGCCGTTACCTCGGGAGCACCACATGACCGGGCGGCAGGGCGCGCGGGAGCAAGGCTCTTCGCACCGCCGCCTGCTCGTGTGCGCACCCCTGCGGATCGAAGCGCGCGCGGTCCGCCGCGGCCTTACCGGCCGGGCTGTCCCTGCCGAACGTGCTGCCGAACGTGCTGCCGAACGTGCTGCCGAACGTAGCGCCGTCAGCGTCGCCAGGACAGGTTTCGGCCTGCGGCGATCCGCACGACGTGCCGCAGAACTCGCGCGGCAGCCGTTCAGGATGCTGGCGGTGACCGGTGTCGGCGCCGCGCTCGACCGTGATCTGCGGCCCGGCGAGATGGTGGTCGCCACCGAGGTGCGCAGGGACGGCGGCGGCTTTCCCGTCATCGAGTGCCCATCGGCCGCGCTGCTCGCCGGTGAGCTTCGCCGTGCCGGGCTCGCCGCGCGGACGGGGCCCGTGGTGACCACCGCGCGGCTGGCACACGGGCCGGGCAGGCAGCGGCTCGCCGCGGCCGGCGCGCTGCTTGCGGACATGGAATCCGCACCCCTCGCGGCCGCTGCGTCCGGCCGGCCGGTAGCCGTGCTCCGCGCCGTCTCCGATGGACCGGACCGGCCACTGCTGCACCCCGCGACCGTGTCAGGGGGCATCGCCGCATTGCGCGCGTTGCGCCGCGCCGGGCCGGTGCTGCTGCGGTGGGCCGATGCGGCGGCGGACCGTAAGGTGCTGCTCGCAGGGCCCCGGTCGTTCTGCGCGGGCGTGGAGCGGGCAATCGAGATCGTCGAGCGTGTCCTCGAGCGGCACGGCCCCCCCGTCTACGTGCGGCGGCAGATCGTGCACAACGCGCACGTTGTCGGCTCGCTCGCCGACCGCGGCGCGGTGTTCGTGGAGGAACTCGAAGAGGTGCCCGACGGCTGTGTCGTGGTGTTCTCCGCGCACGGGGTGGCGCCAGCGGTGCGGGCCGAGGCCGCGCGGCGCGGGCTCGAAGTGGTCGACGCGACCTGCCCCCTTGTCGCCAAGGTGCATACGGAGGCGCGCAGGTTCGCCGACCAGGGCTATCAGGTCGTGCTGATCGGGCACGCGGGTCACGACGAGGTCGAGGGCACGCTGGGCGAGGCGCCAGGCATGGTGACGCTCGCAGAGACCGCCGAGGATGTGGACCGGCTGCGGCCGGCTGACGGGTCGCGGGTCGCCTACCTGATGCAGACGACGCTGGCCGTGGAAGAGGCGCGATCCGTGCAGGAAGCGCTGCAGCGGCGCTTCCCATCCGCCCGCGGTCCAGGCACGGACGACATCTGTTATGCCACGACCAACAGGCAGCAGGCAATCCAGTCGGTTGCGGCCGACGCTGACCTGGTGCTCGTGGTGGGCTCCGCGAACTCGTCAAATTCCGTCCGGCTGGTGGAGACGGCCAGGCGGGCGGGTCCGCCCGCTTACTTGATCGAGGACGTCGCGCAGATCCAGCTTCGCTGGCTGGCGCCGGCGCGCGTCATCGGGCTGACCGCCGGGGCGTCCGCGCCGCCCGCGCTGGTCGATGAGGTGATCGCGGCGCTTCGCGGGCTGGGGCGCGTCGAGGTGGAAGAGCGCGTGGTGGCCACTGAATCTGTGAGTTTTTCGTTGCCGAAGGAGGTGCGGCCATCATGACGATGCCGCTGCGTCAGAGCATGAGAATCGGCAGTTATCTGCTCCGGCAGAAGATAAGCCGCAGGTCGAAGTTCCCCTTGATCGTTGAACTCGAGCCGCTGTTCGCATGCAACCTGAAGTGCGCGGGATGCGGCAAGATCCAGCATCCGGCGAGCGTGCTTAAGCAGCGGATGCCTGTCGATCAGGCGATCGCCGCGGTCGAGGAGTGCGGCGCGCCGATGGTGTCGATCGCCGGTGGGGAGCCCCTCATGCATCCGGAGATCGACGAGATCGTCCGGCGGCTGATCGCGCGCAAGATATACGTGTTCCTCTGCACCAATGCGCTGCTCATCCCGAAGCACATCGGCAAGTTCAAGCCGTCGCGTTACTTCGCCTGGGCAGTGCATATCGACGGCCTGGCAGAGCGGCACGACGCGTCCGTATGCAAGGACGGCGTATTTGATGAAGCAGTCGATGCGATCCGCTTGTGCCAGCGCCGCGGGTTCCGCGTCACCACCAACACCACATTCTTCAATACCGACAGCCCGCAGACCGTCATCGACGTGCTCAATTACCTCAACGACGACCTGAAGGTCGACGAAATGATGATCTCGCCGGCGTACGCGTACGAGAAGGCACCCGATCAGGAGCACTTCCTCGGTGTGACAGAGACCAGGGAACTGTTCAGCAAGGCGTTCGCGGACGGCAACAGGGACCGGTGGCGGCTGAACCACTCGCCCCTGTTCCTCGACTTCCTCGAGGGCAAGACGGACTTCGGCTGCACGGCATGGGGAATCCCGTCCTATTCGCTTTTCGGCTGGCAGCGGCCGTGTTACCTGATGTCGGACGGCTACGCGAAGACCTACCGCGAGCTCATCGAGACCACCGACTGGGACGCCTACGGCCGGGGCAAGGACCCGCGCTGCGCCAACTGCATGGCGCACTGCGGCTATGAGCCGACGGCGGTGCTCGCCACGATGGGATCACTCAAGGAGTCGCTGCGGGCGATGCGCGGCACCTGACGCCGAGGTGCCGTGCTGCGCTGCGCAGCACGGCGCTGCGCAGCACGGCGCTGGGCGGCGCCATGCTGCGCAGCGCCGTGCCCTGCTACGGGGCTCCATCAGGTGTCGTTGCGTTCCTGCAGCGCGGCCTGGAGCGCATCGTGAACAAGGCTGTCCTGGTCGTCGGCCGCGCCACGGCCGAAGATGGCCTCGGTGAGGATGCCTGGATCCTCGCTCGCCGGATCGGCCAGATGCCCAAGGAGCACGGTAATCAGCCGGAGACGTAACTTCTCCGTATCGGGCAGCCGTAGGCTCATTCCGCTTCCCTGCCCGCGCAGCTCGAGGACCTGGGCACGCACAAGTATGGTCTTCAGCTTGTTGAACTCGGCTTCGGATAGGACGAACCCATATTCCGCGAGGCCTTGTTCGAGCTTTTCGCGCAAGCTATCGAAATCCGGCTCAATGCCCGTTCCTGACCGTTCGAAGACGTCAGAAATGAGTTCAGGGGCGATCCAGAGCAGCTGGCGTTCTGACGGGAGCCGCAGTCCCTTTCTGCGCAGCTGGCGCTCCACCAGGGCAACCGGCGAAGAGTCGGCCATGGCGTCGCGGACCGCGGTCCCTTCGGCGGGCTGGCCGGCGCCGTCCAGGTCGGCCCGCACGGCCAGCTCGTGATCATAATCGCCGGATCGCTCGACAATGTAGGCGTTGAGCGCACTGATCAGTTCGGTGAAAGAACCGAAGCCGAAGTGCCGCTCCTCGAAGGTCGGGTCGAGCCGCTTGACAAGCGGCCGGACCGCGGCCTTCAGCGCCCAGGACTCACCGCGACCCGCCGCGAGCCTGCGTACCGCCTTCACGACCAGCTCGGCAGCGTCCTCGAGCGACCCGAGGTCTTGCTGAGCGGCAGGCGTTTCTGGTACCGCGGGCGTGATGCTCGCGACGGTCAGGTCGGCGTACTCGCGGAACTCGTCGCAGGCGAACTGGAAGCATTTGGCGGTGGTCCTCGTCCCGATCCCGATGAAGGTCCTGCCCTGCTTGCGGCAGCGCTGTGCCAGGGAGGTGAAGTCGCTGTCTGACGAGACGACGATCACATGGGTGATGTGCGTTTGCTGCTGCAGGTCCTCGGCGACATCGAGGGCCAGCCGGATATCCGCGCCGTTCTTCGACGCGGTGAGTGGGAAGAGCTGCACCAGGTCGACAGCGTGGGCCTGTAGCTCGTCGCGGTAACGGCCGAAGTACTGCCAGTTGCAGTACGCGCGGTGCAGCACAATTCGGCCGAGGGTGGCCGCGTACTCGACGACCGGATCGATATCCACCGCTGGTTCCTGCGGCTTGAACCTGCCGCTGCGGTAGGTGCCATCGCCGCGCAGTTCATCGAGCACGCAGGCGTGCACATTTTCGAAATCCCAGTAGATCGCCACGCTGGCGTCCGATTCGGTCACGTTGGGCCCTCATTTAGGTACACGTCATAGCGGCGGCGCTGAGCAAAACGCGTCTCTCATCCTTGCGGCAGCCAGTCGCGGGCGGAGCTATCCGGCTAGATGCCCCTATGTCACCTTCTGCGCCGTGTTCGCTGCCATCCTGAATTGGCCCACACCTGGGATTACCGGAATAACGACTGCTATTGCCTGGTATCGGCCGCTGCCAGATGCGCGGTGTCGTTGAAGCCGCGGACGATCCACCGCTGCCCGGACACGACCAGGCGCGAGATCGATCCGTTGTCGGCACCGATGAAGGCAAAGGGCCGCGAGCCGCTGGCTCGGGCCAGTGCCTGGCCGATGACGCCGCCGTGCGTGAACACCGCCAGCCGCTGATCCGGGTGGGCCTCGGCAAGCTGCTCGATCGCCTCGCGGACGCGCGCCGCGAACGCCACGGCTGGCTCGGCGCCAGGGATGACGTCCCAGCGCTGCTCGGCCCGCATCCGCTCGGCCAGCGGGTGCCGCTCCGCGACCATCTTGCGGAACAGCCCGCCCTCCCAGCCACCCAGGTAGACCTCACGCAGGCCCGCCGCCACCCGCGGCTTGAGCCCGAGCAGGCGGGCGAGCGGCGCGGCCGTTTGCGCGGTCCTGCGCAGGGTGGTGACGTAGATCGCGTCGATGTGCAGCGCGCCGACCCGGGCGGCGACACACTCGGCCTGCTCGCGGCCCGCTGGCGCGAGCGCGGGATCGCTGTGCCCGCCCACCAGCGGGAAGGGCGCCTCTGGCCGGGCTGGCTGGGATTCTCCGTGCCTGATCAGCAGCAGGTCTGCCGCACCAGGCGGCATCACGAACTGCGCCTGCCTGTACTCGGTCGTCGCCTCGTCAGCGTCACCAGCGGAGGTCACAATCTCAGAAGACTACTGCGACCGTGGCGGCCGGGAAATCGCCTGGGAGAATGGGGTGATGTGGATGGGGATGGTGAGGACATGAGCCAGCACGCAGAGGGACCGGTCGCCGAGTCGGTGCGCAGGCTTCCCGCGCCTGCGCTGCGGCCCTTTGTCACCTCCTATGCCGGCTACCGGCAGGCGGGCCTTCCCCGCGCACGGCATCGTGGGCTGCCCTCACCCCACCTGACCCTGATCATCACTTTGGACGAGCCGCTGACGGTGGCGGCGCATCCGGATCCGAGGCAGCCGCCGGGTGAGTACGCGACGCTCGTGGGAGGTCTGCACACCGCACCTGCCATGATCACCCACGACGGCCGGCAGTCGGGCATCCAGCTCGGGCTCACTCCGCTCGGCGCGCGTGCCCTGCTCGGCATGCCGGCGGGCGAGCTGGCGAACATCGATGTGAGCGGCGCGGACGTCCTCGGGGCTGTGGCGGCGCAGTGGCACGAGCGGCTAGGCGCCGCACCGGACTGGGCCGGGCGCTTCGCCGTGCTCGACGGGATGCTCGCCGAGCACGCACGCTTCGACGCCACGGTCAGCGCGGAACTAGCGCAGGCCTGGCGGCGGCTGCTCGCCGCCGGCGGCCGCGTGTCCATGTCCCGCCTTGCCGGGGAGGTCGGGTGGAGCCCGCGGCATCTCGGTGGCCGGCTCCAGGCCGAGACCGGGCTCGCACCTAAGGCCGCCGCGCGGGTCGTGCGCTTCGACCGCGCCCGCAGGTTGCTGCAGCGCCGCGTCGCCTCCGGGCGGCGGCCGGCGCTGGCCGATCTCGCTGCCGCCTGCGGTTACTTCGACCAGGCCCATCTTGCTCGCGAGTTCCGCGCCCTCGCTGGCTGCCCGCCGAGCCAGTGGCTCGCGGAGGAGTTCCGAAATGTCCAAGCCGGCCCGGTCACGTCCCCGGCAGACTCGTGACCATGGCAGATACCACTCCACCACCCCAGGTCTGGCCGACGCTGCGCGCCCACGACGCACGTGGCCTGATCCGCTTCCTCGTCGACGCGTTCGGCTTCGAGGAGACAGTCGTCTACGGCGAAGGGGACCGGGTCGAGCACGCGCAGCTCTCCTGGCCGCTCGGCGGCGGGATAATGCTCGGCTCGGTGCGAGACCCCGGACCTGACGTATCCGGGCCAACAGCGCCAGGCACCTTCGGCGCCTACGTCGTCACCGACGATCCCGATGCGCTGTTCGCCCGCGCCACCGCCGCGGGCGCGGAGGTTCTGCAAGGCCTGCACGAAACCGACTACGGCTCGCGGGATTTCTCCGCCCGCGACCCAGAAGGTAACCGCTGGTCATTCGGGACCTACCGCGGCGAACCCGCAAAGGGCTGAACTTCACCGACGGGCAGGCGCACGCTTGCCCGCGCCGTAATCGCCGGGCACCCACGTTTATCGGTGCGGCCGCCGCTTCGGGCCGCTTCGGGTCAAAGCGGCCGGAAGCGGCGGCTGCCCGTGGCTGCCCCGGCTCGCCGGCTGCCGCCGGCTGCCCGCGGCTCGCCCGCAGCGGCCGCCTCCGCCCGCAGCGGCCGCCTCCGCCCGCAGCGGCCGCCTCCGCCCGCAGCGGCCGCCTCCGCCCGCAGCGGCCGCCTCCGCCCGCAGCGGCCGCTTCCGGCCGCCGCGGCCGCTTCCGGCCGCTGCGCCCGCTTCCGGCCGCCGGACTCACCTGGCCCGGGGCGAGTCCGGCGGCCAGTCATGGCGCGATAGTGTTGCGGGCGACGGGATTGCGGCACGCATGTGCCACGGCCCGGAGCCGGCCGGGGAAGGTTCCAGGCGGCGTGGTGGAGGTGAAATGGCCCAGATCGGCCGAACGGCGGCGCTGGCTGTCGCGGCTCTTGTTCTGGTCGGGCTAGCGGCATGCGGATCGTCGGGCAGTCCTGCGGCAACGCCAACCCCGTCAGTCAACGCGGCGACACAGTGGGCGGGTTCGGTTTGCTCATCGGCCCAGGCCCTGCAGCAGTCGCTGAAGCAGCTGACGAGCAAGATCACGATCAAGGTGAACGACTCCCAGAGCAGCCTCACCCAGGCCAAGCAACAGCTCCAGCAAAGAGCTAGCGCGGTGGAGACCGCCGCGGGCACTGTCGTGTCGAGCGTGCAGAACCTTCCGCCGTCCTCGGATCAGCAGGTAAAGGCCGCTCAGCAGCAACTGAACGCCTCGAGTGACCGGTCCAAGCAGGCTGTGCAACAGATCAAGTCGGCGGCGTCGCAACTACAGACGGCCAGCACGCCGGCCGAGTTCACCAAGTACATCGTCGGCGTCGGCACCGCGGCCGCGGGCGCCGCGAGTGACGTCAGCGGCCTGCTCAGCAGCCTGAAGCAGTATGTCTCGAGCGCGCACACGTCGGTCAAGGACGCGTTCGGCAACGCGCCCTCCTGTCAGGCGCTGTCGAACACCACGTGAGGCCCGCCGGCGATCGTGGCGGCGCCGCGCGCATGCTCAACGACGCCGCCTGGCCAGGCGACTTCAGATAACCGCCTGATTCGGCGCGGACGGGCGTCGAGCGCGCGGCCATCGAGCGGGCGGCCGTGGACCGCGCGGGCGTGGACCGCGTGGTTAATGGGGCGGGGCGGGTGCGGACCGCGCGGATATGGGGCGGGGCGGGTGCGGACCGCGCGGATATGGAGCGGGGCGGGTGCGGACCGCGCGGATATGGAGCGGGGCGCGTGGGTGCGGGGCGCGTGGCACCGGGCGCTGGGCAGCTGCCGTAGCCGCACGCGCAGCGGGGCAAGATCCGTTTCTGTGTTAAGCCGCCCGCAAATAGTGCAGGAAAGTTAACACAATAAGGGATCTTCCGCTTGGGTGGCGGCGAGCACGCTCGCCGACACGACGGCCTGCCGCGGGCGGACACGACGGCCTGCCGCGGGCGGACACGACGGCCTGCTGCGGCGGACACAGCCCTGCCGCGCGCGGGCGGACACGACGGCCTGCCGCGGGCGGACACGTCAGCTACTGCGCGGGCTGAGGTAAGCTCGCGCTGCCTGCCCTGCTCGACACCCGTAACCGCGCCGCCCGGGGGAGCTGGCGGGGAGCCAACCGCGCCAGATGGGCCCAGAAGCCACCAGCCGCCAACAGATCGTTTTCCCAGCTCAACGGCTACACAGCAGGCGCGGCCAGCCGCTATCGACGATTCTGCCCTACCTTGATGACATGGCACACCGGCAGCGCGCTGGCCGGACGAGGGTCATCAGGCAGAACGTCGATTCTGGCGTCGCCGAGCTTGTCCCCGACCCCGGTCGTCCCCGGGCGTGGACGCTGCTGCTCGAGGGCACGCCGCAGTCGCATGTGGACCTTGACGACCCTGGATACCTGGATTTCGAGTATGTCGGGCGGATGGGTCACCTGATCGATCTGGTTGCCCCGGCCGGCCAGGCCCTGCGGGCACTGCATCTGGGCGCGGGCGGGCTGACTCTCGCCCGGTACGTGGCCGCGACCCGGCCGCAGTCCAGGCAGCTGGCCATCGAGGTGGATGCTGCGCTGGTGGCACTGGTCCGCCGCGTGCTGCCGACCGGGCTGCGTGGCCGCCTGCGGATCCGCGTCGGTGACGCGAGGCAGATCATGGAACACCTGGACGCAGGGTCGTTTGAGGTGCTGATCGCCGATCTGTTCGAGGCAGGGCGGACGCCGGCGCACCTGACCTCGGCAGAGTTCGTTGCGGCGGCTGCCCGGGTACTGAGCCCGGGCGGGTTGTTCCTGGTCAATGTGGCTGACGGCGGGCAACTTGGCCATTCCCGCGCACAGGCGGCCACGGTGTGCTCGGTCTTCGCCGAGGTGTGCGTGGTGGCGGATCCCGCGGTGCTGCGCGGCAGGCGTTTCGGCAATCTGGTCATCGCCGCGAGCCGCGCGTGCCTGCCGATCGCCGGGCTTACCAGACTCGCTGCCGCTGACCCCTTTCCCGGGCGGGTCGTTGACGGCGATGGCCTGGCGGCCTTCATCGCTGGCGCGCGGCCCGTCGTGGACGCGGACGCGCGGGGATCGCCCGGCCCGCCGCCTGACGTGTTCACCACCGGCCGTTCGGCCTCCGGTGCCGACGGCGCCACCCGCGCCGACGGCGCCGGGCAATCCGATCCTGGCACGTGCCGCCGCGACTGACGCCCCTTCGCGGGGCCTACCCAACCTGGATCGATCGTTTGGCGAGCCCGAGCCAGTAGCCGGTGATTGGGGTGGTCTGCCCGGCCGGATCTTCGGCGGCGCCCAGCGTGACGAAGAGCGGGGCGAAGTGCTCGGTGGTCGGATGCGCGTATCGCGCCGCGGGCGCGGTACGGAACCCGGCGAGCGTGTCGATGTCGCCGCGCTCAAGTGCCGCGGCGGCCCAATGGTCGAATTCCAGCGACCATGCGGGGGGCGGGGCGTTGAACCGGTGGTCGCTCAGGTATGGCAGTCCATGAGTGATGAATCCGCTGCCGATGATGAGCACGCCCTCGTCGCGTAGTGGCCGCAGCCGTGCGCCGATGTTGATCAGCCGGGCCGGGTCGAGGTTCGGCATGGAAATCTGCAGCACGGGCACATCCGCGGCCGGGTACATGACGGTGAGCGGCACGTAGGCGCCGTGATCGAGGCCACGGCCGGGCTGATCCGTGACCTTTTCCGCACCGGCAAGCAGCGCGCTGACCTTGGCCGCAAGCCCTGGCGCGCCAGGCGCGGGGTACTCGGTCCGGTAATAGCGCTCGGGGAAGCCGTAGAAGTCGTATACCAGTGGCGCGGCGTCGCGGGTCGCGCCCGTCGTGAGCGGCGCGGCCTCCCAATGCGCGGAAACCACGAGGATGGCCTGGGGCCGGGGAAGAGCCTGCGCCCAGGCGGAAAGCTGGGTGACCCAAAGCGGATCGTCGACGAGCGGTGGTGCGCCGTGACCCATGTAGATGGCCGGCATCCGGCCGGCGGCGATGCCCGCGGCGGCACGCTCGGCGACCAGGTGTGCCGTATCGGGCGGAACCGGCTCGTGGGGAGAGGCATAGGGGCGCAGTTCCTCGTCCATCGCCGCTCTCGTTCCTGGGCTCGGTTGCTTGGCCGACGGTGCTTGATCTCCTGTTAGGGACCGTAACCCAGGCGGCCGGCCGGCGGTGTGCCGGGGCCGCCATGACGAACCGGCGGCCCGGCGTGACGGTGCGGGCGCCAGATCACAGCTAAGGACGGCATAAGGGCTCGGCCAAGGAAATAGTGAGAAGATCACGATATGCCTGACATAGCCAGTCCGGCGGCCCGTAATGCGGTCGGTGGCATCCGGCTGAAGCAGCCGGCGGGACGATGGGTACTGCTGGCGACCGTGCTGGGTTCGAGCATGGCGATGCTCGACGGCACGGTCGTCAACATCGCCCTGCCCTCGATTGGCAGGAGCCTTGGTGCCTCGCTCGCGGGCCTGCAGTGGACGGTCACCGCATATACCCTTACGCTGGCCGGGTTGATCCTGCTCGGCGGCTCGCTCGGGGACCGCCTCGGCCGCCGCCGGGTGTTTATGACCGGGGTCGTCTGGTTCGCGCTCGCGTCAGCCCTGTGCGGGATCGCACCGAACATCGGCGTGCTGATCGGCGCGCGAGCGCTGCAGGGCGTCGGCGGTGCGCTGCTGGCACCGGGCTCGCTCGCGATCATCCAGGCCACGTTTGATCCTAGGGACCGTGCGCGGGCGGTGGGCGCATGGTCGGGTCTCGGCGGCGTGGCAGGCGCGGTGGGCCCGTTCCTAGGTGGCTGGATCGTCCAGTCGATCGGCTGGCGGTGGATCTTCCTGATCAACCTGCCTGTCGCCGTCGCTGTTGTCGCCGTGACCACACGCCACGTGCCAGAGACAAGCGATCCGTCCGCGCACGGCCGGTTCGACATTCTCGGCGCCGCGCTCGCGGCGCTCGCCCTCGGCGGGATCACCTACGCGCTCATCGAGGCGTCGGGAAAAGGAGCGATCGGCGGTGGCGTGCTCGCCGCCACGGTGGCAGGCCTCGTGGCGGCCGCCGCGTTCGTGCTTGTCGAGCGCAGGCGCAGCAGGCGGCCCGAGCGCGTCCCGCCGATGCTTCCGCTCGACGTCTTCGCTTCACGCCAGTTCACCGCCGTCAACGTGGTGACCTTCGTGGTCTATGCCGCGCTGAGCGGCATGCTGTTCCTCCTCGTGCTCGAGCTTCAGCTGGTGTCTGGCTACTCACCGCTCCAGGCAGGCGTCGCCTTGTTGCCGTTCACCCTGCTGATGCTGCTGCTTTCCGCACGTGCGGGCGCGCTGGCGCAGCGGATCGGGCCACGGTGGCTCATGACCGCGGGCTCTTTGACGTGCGCGGTCGGCATGCTGCTCATGACGAGGATCGGGGTGCACGCGTCATACGTGCTTGATGTGCTCCCCGCGGTTTGCGTCTTCGGGCTAGGACTGTCCGCGGTGGTCGCTCCGCTGACAGCGACCGTGCTTGCGAGCGCTGAGGTCAGGCACGCGGGAGTCGCGAGCGGGGTGAACAACGCGGTCGCGCGGGCGGCGGGCCTGCTCGCCGTCGCCGGCCTGCCGCTCGCCGTTGGGCTCACCGGGCCGGATTATCAATCGGCTGCGCTGTTCGAGGGCGGGTTCCGTGCCGCGATGGTGGTCTGCGCCGGGTTGCTCGTGGCCGGCGCGCTGCTGTCCGCCACCATGATCGAAAACCACGTGCTCACCCCTACGCCAGCCGGCCCGCAGGCACCTGAACCCGAATGCAAGACTTGCTTGCCCCTCGGTGCGCCGCCACTTGAGCCCGGCGCCCCGGCCGGACCCGCTCACCGGGCCGCCGGTGACGCCCATTGATCCCTAACGGCTGGCGCGGATGCGGCATCCACTGCTGCGGGGGGATCCCACGGGGCCGTCCCCGGGGGCAATACAGCCCTAGCGGCTGCCGCGGGCGGTGTCGCGACGAGGGACCCTTTTCGGGGTGGCAAGGATCCCTACGGACTGCGGGCAGGCGGGCCGACGAGCGCACCGGCCGCTGAACGCCATCCGGCCGGGCTCACCCGTCCCACCCGCCACGCCCGTCGGCAACCGGCTTCCCAGCCCGCGCTGCACGCCGGGTCCGGCACCCCTGCGGCCACGCCCATGATCGCGGTCATTTTGCCGCGAATGCTTCGCGGAAGTTACCGCGATCAAATGAGAGCCTTACTCATGGCCCAGGTGGCAGCGCCCTGCGACGGCCGTGGCGCGGGCGCCGGGGAAGGCGGACCTGATTGATCACGCAGACGGCAGCAACTTCGCTCAAACATGCTGGAAACGCTGGCCGGGATGAAGGCGGCCGCGGAATCTGGCTTGCATTGAGGCGCTGCCTGGAACGCTGGCGAGCCAGCTTTGGCGGTTCACGGCCCGGCTCGCGATGAGCCGTGCGCGTTCTGACACGCTTTCTTTTGCCGGTGGGTTCTCGGGCAGCCCGGGGCGTTCTGAGACGCTTTCCTCCGCGGCCGCGGAGGCGGCCAGCGGTGCGCGTTCTGACGCCTCTTCTCTCGCCGGCCGATCCGCACAGAGCCCTGCGCGTTCTGACACCTCTTCCGCCGCTGGGCGAAGCGCGGACAGCGGTGCGCGCGGGCGGGGGAGCGTGGCGGGGATAGCTGTACGCAATGGCGTAAGTACGGTGGCGGGCGATGGTGCCGACACGGCCGCTGGTCCCGTGTCCGCGCGCCCGCAGGATCCTGGGGCCGGACGCAGGCGCGGACGTGCCGAATGGCCAGTGCCCTTGTCTCCCGACGTGCCGGCCGGCCTGCGGCTGCTGCTCACGCTGTGGAGAAAGGGGTTGCGTACCGGCGGCAGGTAGAGCCAGGCGCGGGCGCGAGTTTCCTTGCACCGGATGTTGATGGGCGCGTACATGTCGGGGTCGATGAGCCCAGGTCCCCGGCTGATGACGTCGTCGTACAGGGCTGCTGATGTGACAAGTGCGAAGTCGGCGTCCGATGCTGCGAACGCGCGCTTGAACGCGGCCGCCTCCAGCATCCGGAACAGGTGGGTCACCGCGTGGCCGGAAATTCCGTTCTGGTCGAAATGCACCTGACCGGCGTGCACCGCCATCCGCAGCCGGATCGCGGCAAGGTCGCTGCACAGCTTGTTGTGCCGGCGCAGGCCCGCCCGCAGGTGATCCACGAGCGGATCGATAAGCGCCGTCTCTGGTGTGCCTTGAGGTGCGACCACTAGCACCCCGTCACCGCGATCCTCTCGATGGCACGCCGACCACTGCACGCACGACCCGTCGAAGGCGCCCGCCAGCAGGTCGTACATGGCAGCGCGGAGGAACCGCTGGACGTCCTCATCGCGCTCAGGGTGGTTGAACGCCTTGATGTCGACCGCGAGCATCGGGCAGTGTCGGGTTTCGGCTTTGTAGCCGGTGGCTGCTGCGGCAGGCTTGACGAACGGTAGTATCACGCCAGCCCCGGAGCCGTTACCATTCGCGGCAGCCCAGGCGTGCCGCTGACCGGTGCCGGCCCCATTAGCAGGCGAACCGAAGCTTCGTAGATCAGCCACTAAGCTCAACCTCCCGCCCGTATAGCTGGGCTGAAGCCATCTGGACTACATACCCGGATCAGGCACCAGGCTGGGTCTGCCTGCGCTATCCTTACCTGTGGGCCTGGCCCAAACATCCCAACAACTGGCATGATGGGTATGTAACCGGGCTTACCAGCTCGTAAACCTCAAAGGTTGGGACAACCCAACTCAGCCAACTGAGGCATGCGGCACCTGTTAGTGGGTAGATCTATCCCAGCAGTGCTGCTGGTATTTCTCGCTGTCTCTGGCCGAGGAGGAGCTGTGGCCGACCCGCTCTACCGGCAGATCGCGGAGACTTGCGACACAAGATCGAGTCCGGCGAGCTTTAAGAGTTCATAACACACTGGTCAATGATTGCCAGCTAATACTGCTGAGTCTCTTGGCGACTGCGAACGGCGAGGAGGAGGACAAGCGATGGCGGATCCGCTCTACCGGCAGATCGCGGATGATCTGCACAAGAAGATCGAGTCCGGCAAGCTTCCGCCGGGTTCGCAGCTTCCCACCGAACTTGAGCTACGCGAACAATACGGCAACGCGTCACGTAACACGATCAGGGACGCTGTCAAGTGGCTCACCACCCGCGGACTCGTCATCACCCAGGCCGGGCGCGGCACATTCGTCGTTGAGAAGATCACACCATTCATCGTGCCGTTGAACCCAAGTGAAGCCGGGGTCGGCACCGATTCTGGTAAAGCGTACAAGGCCGTCGTAATTCAGCAGGGCGGCGAACCAAGTCTCGGCCCGCCTCGGGTCGAGGTTCAGAGAGCCCGGAAAGAGGTCGCTAGAGAACTGCAGATCGAGGTGGGCGACTCGGTCGTCAGCCGGCATCAGCAGCGTTTCATCCAGGGCCGTCCATCCTCGCTCCAGACGTCGTTCTATCCGATGCAGTTCGTCCTGGACGGCGCGGTGGACCTGCTGCAGGCCGCCGACATCGAAACCGGTGCTACTGCGTACGTCGAGGAGAAGTTGGATATCCGGCAGGCCGGTTACCGTGACCGGCTAACGGTCCGGCCGCCGAATGCGGGTGAGGTGGGATTCTTTAAAGTCCCTGATGACGGCTCAGTGCTGATGGTAGTTGTACATCGCACGGCATATTCTGAGGGGCGCAAGCCGATCCGGTTCACGGCCACCGTATACCCAGCTGACCGGAACCATTTCGTTATCGACTTCGGTGAGGTGCCGCCACTCAAGAATCTCATCAATGATATCGTCGGAGACATCTGAGGTATAGAGATTCTATGGGTATCCGATAAAAGACTTTCCGCGGTCGGCGCTCCATCTCGGCAGGAGCGGGTGGTCGAGGGAAATGGGCTCGCTGTAGTCGGCGAGGGCAAAAAGGTGACTGAGCAGTAACGGGCGCAAGCCCGCGTGCTCCGTCAATATAGAACGGTTAAGGAGGTGGAAATATGGCCAAGCGCCACAGTCGTCCGTCAGCACATTACCGGTACGAGCACTACGACCCCCGCTGACTGGTTGCGACACATATTGTGAGTCTCCCGCGGCAACTCGGTTGGCGTGGAGCGGACGGGGACTGGGCTGCGGGACGCTCTGGCAGTTGTCGGCGTGACGCGATGGGCGACCAGGAGGTCCGCTCTGCCGTGGCCGTTTCCGGGGAAGATCTCCAGCACGAGCGACGGCCGTCACCTTGCAGGGTGGCGGCCGTCGTTCATTTGACCGGCGGTTAGGTCGGTTCAGTGCCCGGCGGCCGCATAAGCACCTTCCTGCTGGCACGATGACGTGTCTCCCTCGGGAATTAGCTGTAACAAATGAAACATCGTGCACCCCCGCCAGTCAAAGCAAATTAGTCACATTAGCCGCAGCCGCGCAATTCGGCGAAACTGGTTTACCATGGAGCCGTCGCCGGGAGGTTAGGATGATCAATCCGCTGCGGAAGATGATCGCGTGCTGCCAGTTCATCCGGGCCCTTGAGTGCGATCTAGAACGCGTTTCCGGCGTCGACGCAGACGGCCACCTATGTTCTCAGCGGACTACTGAGAACTGTCTGGCAAGGCGCTTAAGCCGGGTTGCGGTCCGTCCGCGATGGTGAGAAGTTCGGATGCACGAGGAGCTCACAGAATGACGTTTCGCCTCGGCCTCGCGAAGGATCACGATTGCAATGTGATAATCCGGTTGGTGGACGAAGCCGCCGGCTGGCTGAGGAACAAGGATACCGATCAGTGGTCTAAGCCGTGGCCCTCCCGCGCAGCACGCGATGCGCGGATTCTGGCTGACATCCGGGCCGGCCGGACGTGGATCGCCCGGGATGGTGACACGCCTGCGGCGACGATCACGTCAAAGGAGGTGGCTGACCAGGCGCTTGCGGGCGAGTGGGTTGATGACGAACCGGCAGCTTACGTGCGGCGACTGGTCGTCGCCAGGCCGTACGGCGGCCGCGGCCTGGGTTCGAGCCTCCTGAACTGGGCTGGTCAATACGCGGCGCAAGGGTATGGCGCGCGGTGGATCCGGATCGATGTTTGGAGGACCAATAAGGCACTTCATAAGTACTACGTGGACCAGGGTTTCGAGTTGGTATCCTACTGCCGCGATCCAGAGTATCCATCTGGCGCTCTCTTCCAAAAGGCCACTAGCCAGATCCTTGCCACTGGCCCCGTTCTCGCCAATAAAAGTGCGCCGGTATGTTCCGCCATTACCGTGGAGTATTCCGCATCTTCTGAGCGGAATGTAAAGCACCTGCCGTGGCGGGAATCGCTCCCCTTAACGGATAGATCAGCATGCCACGTCCGCGATGAGTCGCTCAACGTCCCGTGCGAATGCTCATCCGGCGTCGCGACCGTATTTTGAGTTGTGCTTCATATCCCGTGGACGCGGACGCACGTCCGGACGGCCAGTGGCGTGTATGAGCGTTTGTATTAGTGTTCGCGCGTTCGATCTTGCCGAGGATGTCCTGGATCCAGCAGAACGGCCGGCTGGTCGTTCCAGTCGCCGATGAAGGCGCGGTGATCGCCGCACAGCCTGTCGCATCGATCACCACGGCGTTCGGGGCCTGCGACTCCGGCTGGCAAGGCGCCGGTACCCACTACTAAACATGCCCTGACGACCTGAGCTGCGTCAAATGAGACAGTGACCCTGTCTCCGGTGCGGCGGCGCGATCGCCTCGCTCAGGTTCTCCTGAAGATGTGGGAGTCCAGAGCAGTGGAGGCGATCATGACGATCGGAACCGCAGTACGGCCGATTCGCGTGAGCGAGACGGGCGGGCCGATGATTGAGCGCCAGCCGGCCGACGACGAAACGCTTCGCGAGATGGCCGAACTGCTGCGCGACGCGCGTCCGGGCATGCTGGTAAGCGGCGTGACTGTCGCCGCCGTGACGGTTGGTGTCGCGGTCGAAGAAGTGGTGCTGCCGGTCAAACTGCACCCAGGCGTGGGAACCGTGCTCTGCCTTGGGCTGCTGGCGGTGCTGGCCCTGAGCCTCATCAGGACCGCGGTCCTGATGATCTCCGCTGGCCGGCCGCTGATGGATGAGCTGGGCGAATTGCGCAGGCAGACCGGCGCACCGGTGGATCCAACAGTTCCGTGGACCCCGGTCAGGGCGCTGCATTTGGCGCCACGGACGACCGTGCGGGACCGGACACAGGCCGTTCTCGCAGCGGCACACTTCCGCAACACGCGAATTCAGCTCGCGCTGACCTGGGCAACCGTCTCAATTATCTGCTTCTGCGCCTGGACGTTGATGCTGCTCGTCCTCGCAGGGCGGATCTGAATTCCCTGGCGAAAGTGATCGCTGGGCCGGACGGGCTCCCCGGAGCGCATCGCGGGGGCGCATTCCGGGGTTGCCTAGCCCGGCGGCGGGGCACATCGTGGAAGGGGACACCGGCGGACTGGAGCCGGTGCAACGGAGCGACGCGGCGGCTGGATGCAGGTACTACCGCCCAGTCTGCCCTCAGCGCCCCCCACGGGCTTCTGGGCAGCACTGAGTGACCGCGAACGGGCAGAACTCTCGGCGCGAGGCCGGGAATCTGTGTTCGGGCGCGGGACACCGCTGTGCATGGAAGGCGACCCGTCCACTCACCTGCTCGTCCTGCTCGCCGGGTGGGCGAAGGTCATTTCTTCGACCATGGAGGGCCACGAAATGGTCCTCGCGCTGCGCGGCCCCGGTGACGTCATCGGTGAGCTTGCCGGCGACCTGGCTGGTTACCGCACCGCGACGGTGCGCGCGCTGATGACGATAGAGGCGCTCCTGATTGGCGCTGACCGGTTCAACGCGTTCCTCGATGCCCATCCGGCCGCGGTGCGCGCGTACCGCAAGGTCATGTCCGCGCGCCAGCATGAACTGGGCCAGAACCTGCGCACCCGAATGGAGAGCAGCGGCGCCCAGCGACTCGCCCGGCTGCTGCTTGATCTCGCGGCTCGCTGTGGCCGCCGGACGGAGCGCGGCGTCGCTCTCGCGGTCCCTCTTTCGCAGGCGGATCTCGCCAGCTGGGTTGGTGTGTCACGGGCGACAGTCACCCGGGCGCTGAAGGACTGGCGGCGCCGCGGGCTGGTCAGTACGCAGCGGGGCGTTATTACGATCATGGACACCGGCGCGCTTCAGCGGATCGGCGGAGTCCGGCCGACCGGCCCGTGAGGAACGGTACCTCACGCCGCGCGCGCCAGCCCTGGGCGCCACCGCGAGCCCTGGGCGCCACCGCGAGCCCTGGGCGCCACCGCGAGCCCTGGGCGCCACCGCGAGCCCTGGGCGCCGTCGCCTGCCTGAACGCGCGGCGGGATTCGACGCCGCAGGGTGGGTACTTTAGGTTCGTGCCGAGCCATTTGGCCCCGCGGAACTTGGCCGTGGCCAGGCGAAAAGCAAAGCCCGTATAGGAGCAGATCATGGTCGCTGATCAACCTGGTCAGCCGCACAACCCGGGCCATGCCGCCCGCGCCGCGCGTACCGGCCAGGAGGCCTGTGCCGGCCAGGAGGCCTGTGCCGGCCAGGAGGCCCGTGCTGGCCAGGAGGCCCGTGCTGGCCAGGAGGCCCGTGCTGGCCAGGAGGCCCGTGCCGGCCGGGAGGCCCGTGCCGGCCGGGAGGCCCGTGCCGGCCGGGAGGCCCGTGCCGGCCAGGAGGCCCGTGCCGGCCAGGCCGAGCGGGCCGACGTTGCGGTCCTGGGCTTGGGCCCGGGCGGCGAGGACGTGGCCGGCCGCTTGCCGAGGCTGGGCTGTCGGTCGTCGGCATCGAGGCCAGGCTGCTCGGCGGCGAGTGCCCCTACTGGGGCTGCGTGCCGAGCAAGATGATGATCAGAGCCGCGGATCTGCTCGCCGAGGGGGCGCGGATTCCCGGCATGTCAGGCACCTCCACGGTGGCGCCAGACTGGCGTCCCGTCGCACGCAGGATCCGGGACGAGGCGACAGACCACTGGGACGACAAGGTGGCGGTCGACCGGTTCACCGGCAAAGGCGGCACGTTTATCCGCGGCCGGGGGCGGCTGACCGGCGCAGGCGAGATCACCGTGGAGACAGCGGGGCAGCGGCGGGTGATCCGCGCCAGCCGGGCGATCGTGATCGCGACAGGAACGCAGCCATCGATACCGCCGATCGAAGGGCTTGCCGGCACCCCATACTGGACCAACCGTGAGGCGATCGAGACAGAAGAGGCCCCTGAATCCCTCATCGTCCTCGGTGGTGGCGCGATCGGCGCGGAACTCGCACAGGTCTTCGCCAGGTTTGGCACTCGCGTGACGGTAGTGGAGGCAACCGACCGATTGCTGCCCATGGACGAGCCTGAGGCGAGCGCGATGCTCGCCGACGTATTCGGCCGTGACGGCATCGCGGTCATGGTCGGGGCCGTGGCGGATCGCGTCAGGCACGACGGGCAGCGCTTCACCCTAACGCTCTCCGGCGGCGAGCAGTTGTCCGCCGGCCGGTTGCTCGTTGCCACCGGCCGCACGACCGGCCTGGCGGCGCTCGGCGTCGGCACGATCGGGCTGGACCCCGGCGCGCGGTCCATCGACGTCGACGAGCGGATGCGGGTCAGCCTGCCTGACGGGCCCAGGCATCCTGGCCACACCGGCGGCCCCGGCTTTTGGGCTGTCGGCGACGTCGCCGGAAAGGGTGCGTTCACCCACCTTGCGCTGTACCAGGCGGACATCGCCGTCCGCGACATTCTCGGCCTCGGCGGCCCCCCGGCTGATTACCAGGCATTGCCCAGGGTCACCTTCACCGACCCGGAGATCGGCATGGTCGGCATCACCGAGGCGCAGGCAGCCGCGCAGGGAATCGCCGTGCGCACCGGATTCACGCTCGTGCCATCGACGACGCGGGGCTGGATCCACAAGGCGGGCAACGACGGCTTCATCAAGCTGGTCGAGGACGCTGGCCGCGGCGTGCTGCTGGGTGCGACCTCCGCGGGGCCGTGGGGAGGCGAGGTGCTCGGGGCGCTCGCCGTAGCCGTGCACGGCCGGATTGATACCGAACGGCTAGCGCAGATGATCTTCGCCTACCCGACGTTCCACCGGGGCATCGAGGCTGCCTTGCAGGACCTGCGCGACAACGGCAAATCCGGCGCCAGCCGCGGATAACGCCGCCGCGATCCCGCAACGACATCGGCGCACGTCGGCACCCGCCAGCAAAGGACCGGGCCCAGCCATCGGCCGGAACGGATGCCTGCCATTACGGCAGAGGACCCGCAGACCCCGCACAGGCCGTGCGTTCCCTCTCCGTCCCCGCCGGGACGCCGTGACGGTCACGCCCGAAGGCCGGCACGGTGCCCAATGCCCTATTTGTCTGGCGGATGCCAGTAGCCAGCATGCACGGCAAGTTTCGCCCGCGAGCAGGGACCTCGGGCTCTTTGCGACGGGACTTTAGTCACATCACGTGACTGCACATGCCGTACGCATCGGTACCATGTGTTACAGCATGTGATTCCCCGGGCGCGCCGCCCGGGGGTGCCCCGGACCCGGCTGGCCCGGGGCCCCCGGCTGCATCCTCCACTTCGACGATCGGCGCGCCATGCGGCAGCCGTTAGGGATCATGAATCTCGCAGTTCAGACCTCGATTACCGAGCCTGAGTCGTCGATCCGATCGGCCGCGGGGTCGTCGAACCACACATCGCCGGTGGCCAGATAGCGGAACCGGTGGCATCCCGACGGCAGCTCGGCCGTGACGCTGCGGGTGCCGTTGCCGCGGCGCGCGAGCTGGTGCCGTCCCGGCTGCCAGTCGTTGAAGTCGCCGACCACGCTGACGGCGCCAGCCGGCTGGTCGGTTGGCAAGCTGAAAGTGATCCGGATCTTTCCATTGCGCATACGCGAGCGCTTGAGCATCCCGTACCTCCCGATAACTGCAGTGAAGCGCGTGGGCTTGGGCGGCACCATACCGCTGCTCCTGGTGCCTCAGCCCTGGAAACGCCGACCCCCAGTTCTGCAGATACCCGGCCAAGCAACGATTGATGCAGAACAGCTATGGTGTGGCGGATGGGGGGATCGATGATCCGTTCTGCCGGGCCGAAAATGATCTCACTACCTGCGGATGATCACGATCGCCGCGGTCCCAGGCTGTTTGGCGGTCGCTGACCGTGCGCCGCGCCGGCCGTGACGCCGATGGATCCCGGTGGCCAGGGCAGGTAGGCCAGCCGCGACGGGTGCGCCTTGATTGAGCCCCGTTTTCCATCAGGGCGAACACGCTGTCATGCTTGAGGCGTGCCGGACGACCTGCCGCCGCCGGCCACCCGGCGGGACCGCCTGTGGAAGACGTCCGAGTCGCGTGGCGTTCCCTTGCGTGCGATCCTCACCACGGTCGCGGTGGTGGTCGCGGTCTACCTGCTCGGCAAGCTGATCTACCGCCTCAGGGACGTTCTGCTGCTGGTAGTGGTCGCTGGGTTCATCGCCCTGCTACTGAACCCGCTTGTGGTTGCCTTGCAGCGATGGAAGGTGCCCCGCCGGGGACTCGCCGTCGCCATCGTCACGTTCTGGGGCCTGCTTGTCTTCGCCGGGCTGGCGGTAGCTTTCGGCTACCCGCTTGTCAACGGCATCACGCACCTGGCCGACCGGCTGCCTTCCTACGTGAGCCAGGCGGAACAGGGCAAGAGCTGGGTCGGTCACCTCGCCACCCGCTACCACCTGCAGACGTGGGTGCAGCAAAACGCCTCGAAGCTGGCGACCTTCGGCGCGGACCTGGGCAAGCCGGCGCTCGCGCTAGGCAAGGGCGCGTTCTCGCTGGTGATCTCGCTCCTGACCATCTTCTTCCTGGTGCTGCTCCTGCTCATCGAGGGCCCGAAGCTGCGGTCCGGAGTGCTCGACCTCATGTCTGCGCAGCGGGCAGAGCGCTATGCCCGGATCGCGGCGCGGGTCAACCGGTCGGTCACCGGCTACATGCTGGGGAACTTCCTCACGTCGCTCATCGCAGGGGTCATCGTGCTCGTCACCCTGCTCATTCTCGGTGTCCCATTCGCCTTTCTGTGGGCGCTGTGGGTCGCGCTCGTCGACTTCCTTCCCATGATCGGCGGCGCGCTGGCCGGCATACCAACCGTGCTGTTCGCTGTCGGCCACTCGCTCACGGCGGGCATCGTCACCCTGATCGTCTTTCTCGTCTACACGCAGGTCGAGAATCACATACTCAACCCAGTGGTCATGAGCAGGACCGTAAAGATCAACCCGCTGCTCGTGCTCGTCTCCATCCTGATCGGGGCATCGCTCGGCAGCTGGATAGGCGGCTTCTTCGGCGGCTTCGTCGCGGCGTTGCTCGCGATCCCCACCGCTGGCGCGGTCCAGGTGATCGTCGGCGAAATATGGCGGTCGACCGCGCCCGGCGCACCCAAGGGGGCCGCCGTGGGGGCCGAGCCGGGGCCAGCCACGCGGGAATGAGATCCGTGCACACCAGGGGCGCGCCGATCTGCGGCCACGACGCGCCGGGGTCGGCCGGACGTCAAGTCAGCCTGACGTGCAACCGGGGGTTCGCTGGGGCCCCCCGGGTTACCCAACCCAGTGGATCGGGGCTCAGCCAGCGGGCTGTTCCTCCGCGAGCCGCCGGCGTACGTCGTCCATGTCGACCGCGGCCGCCTGGGTTATCAAGTCCTCGAGGGCTGGCTCAGGCAAGGCGCCTGGCTGCGCGTAGAGGACGACCTTGTCCTTGATGATCACCAGGGTCGGAATGGACGAGATGCCGAAGGCGGCCGCGAGTTCGGTCTGGGCTTCCGTGTCCACCTTGGTGAACACCACGTCCTCGTGACGATCGGACGCGCGCTCGTAGACCGGCCCGAACGACCTGCATGGCCCGCACCACGACGCCCAGAAGTCAATCAGCACCATGTCCGAGCCGTCGACGACCTCGTCGAAGTTGGCTGTGGTCAGTTCCTTCGTGGCCATCACGACCTCCTCGTGCCACCTCCGCGTGACACGTACGCCTGACATATACCCCTACGGGTATCGTTAACACAGGCGGAGCTACTGCTATTCCGCGCGGAACCGGAGGCGGAGACGGGGCTGCGTTGACCACCAGGCTGCGGAGACCTTCGTGGATCTCAAGGCTGGGCTAAGGCTGGGCTTCACCCGGCGCCGGCAGGCTGGTAAGGGGACGTGTCATCCGCCGGTTACCGAACTCGGAAAAGGTACGGTCGGGTACAAGGTCCCTTAGATCAGGAACTAACGACCCGTGTGCGAGGTCCGGGGTCGCGGGACGCTCGCCTTGGGATCCAGGCAAGTGACCCCGGTCCGGATCCCGCCATCACTGTCCAGCCCGGGGCCGGCCGTCGCCGCGCGGACGCTCAGATCGGCGAACTGGGCCCGCGAGCCGATAGCCGGCCACTCGAGCAGCCCGGTCACTCGTGCGTCAACGTATTCACGGGTAAACACGCGATCGATGGTGCCTGCGCAGCGGGGCGCGTAGCCCTGCTGCACTTCCGCGTCAATTGCGCCGAGTTCGGTGGCCCACAGCGGCTTACCTGAATCGAGCGCAGCGGCCGCTGCCGAACACCGTGTCTGGGCTCTGGCTATCCCTGTTGGGTAGCCGCAGTTGCCGTGCGCCGCGAGAATTGAGACGTCGGGATCCGATGTCCGATTCATAACGCCACATATTCGCGTTCCGGCTGTCTCCGGGTGGACCATTGGTCCCAGCCGGTCAGGCCAAATGTCATCTTCCACTGAGCCTGGCCGGTTTGGGAAGCTCGTCGCCATGCTGTCCGCGGTGGGACGGCAGGACTGGCCGTCCGCGCTTCGGCTGGGGCGGACGGGACGGCCGGTCATCAGGGGCCGTCTGGATTCCTGCCCGGCCGCCACGGGTATCAGGCTTTCTGAGCTGTGCACCTGTCGGCTACGGTGGCGTGGCGAGAGCGCTGCTGGCTGCTGCCGCGCCGCTGCTGCCGCGCTGCTGCTGCCGCGCTGGCGCGGCCGCAGGGGGGAAGGCGAACCAGTCCATGCGCGATGGCTTGACCCGCGCCGGGGACACCAAGCGGGCCGGTGCCCGCGACATGTGCTTCCCGGCGGCATGCCCCGGGCGGCCGGAACGGCCGGCGCGCTTCAGTGCCCGCACCGAGACCGCCCGATGAAACCCCTGGACCCCCGGCTGCTGCGTTATGCGCGGCAGACCGCGGTCCACATTGGCATATTGATCGCGCTCGGCACCACAGCGGGCGTCCTCATCATCGCGCAAGCCTGGCTGCTGGCAGGGGCGATCAGCGGCGCGTTCCTCCATGGCGCGCCACTCAGCGCGCTGACGGGCACCCTCACCGCGCTCGTCGTCGTATACGCGGCACGCGCGCTTGTCGCCTGGGCCACAGAGGCATCCTCCTATCGGGCGTCGGCGGCAGTGAAATCGGCGCTGCGCCGGCGCTTGCTCGCCCATGCGGTCGCGCTCGGCCCGCGGTGGCTCGCGGCGAACCGGACCGGGGAGCTTGTCACGCTCGCCACCCAGGGGATCGATTCGCTGGATGGTTATTTCACCGCCTATCTGCCCCAGCTTGTGCTCGCGGTAGTAATACCGCTCGTGGTCGTGGCGCAGATCGGCTCGGCCGACCTGCTCGCAGGCGTCACGATCGCGCTCACTCTCCCGCTGATCCCGCTATTCGGCGCGCTGGTCGGCCGGACCACCGCACACCACACCCGGCGCCGCTGGCGAGCGCTCGCCCTGTTGTCGCATCACTTCCTCGACGTGGTTGCCGGGCTGCCCACACTGAAGGTGTTCGGGCGCGCGAAGGCGCAGGCAGAGGCCATCAAGCAGGTCACGGGCGACTACCGGCAGGCGACCATGGTCACGCTGCGGCTCGCTTTCCTGTCGTCACTGGTGCTCGAGCTCACCGCCACGTTGTCGGTGGCACTCGTCGCCGTCGGCATCGGATTGGGCCTCGTCTATGGCCACCTGGACCTGCGTACCGGGTTGCTCGTCCTGATCCTGGCGCCGGAGGCCTATCTGCCGCTTCGCCAGGCCGCCGCGCAGTTCCACGCGAGCGCGGACGGCGTCACGGCAGTCGCTGACGTCTTCACCGTGCTCGAGACGCCGGCGTACGCAGGCGGCGCCGCGGGCCCTGACGGCCCGCGCGTCGTCGGCGCCGCTGGCGCTGGCGCTGCCCTGGACGGCGGACCGGCGCCACTGGTCTGTTCGCCTGACCCGCTGGTCTGCGCGCCTGACCCACAGGCCATCAGGGTGGAGGACGTCAGCGTGCGCCACCCAGGCCGCCCGGATCCGGCACCGCGGCGGGTACGTATGACCCTCGCCCGCGGGGAGATCGTCGTCTTGGCGGGGCCGAGCGGTTGCGGCAAGTCGACGCTGGTGGCGGTGCTGCTCGGCTTCATACCGCCGTCGGCGGGCCGCGTCCTCATCCAGGGGCCTCACGGCGATGCGGATCTGGGCCGGATGGACCTGGCCGGCTGGCGTTCGGCCGTCGCGTGGCTGCCCCAGGATCCCGTCCTGTTCACCGGAACCGTCGCCAGCAACATCAGGCTGGGCTGGCCAGACGCCCCGCAGCAGGCGGTCGCCGCGGCCGCCCGCGCCGCCGGGCTGCACGATCTGGCACTCGAGACACCAGTGGCGGAGCGCGGCGCAGGCCTGTCTAGCGGGCAACGCCGCCGAGTCGCGCTGGCCCGGGCCCTGCTGCCGGGCCCAGGCGGCGGCAGGCCTGTGCTATTGCTTGACGAGCCAACCGCGGGGCTCGATGCCGCAGCGGAGGCGCGGGTTTACGAGACGTTGCGCAGGCTTGCGGCGGCGGGGCACGCCGTGCTGTTGGTGACGCACAAGCCCGCCGCGTTCGCCGCGGCCGACCGCGTCGTCGAACTCGCCCACGGCACTAGTTCGCTGACTGCGAGCCAAGCCCCGGCCATGCCGGATCTCACGTCAGACCCGGTCATGTCAGGCCCGGTCATGTCAGGCCCGGTCATGTCAGGCCCGGTCATGTCAGGCCCGGTCATGTCAGGCCCGGTCATGTCAGGCCCGGTCATGTCAGGCCCGGTCATGTCAGGCCCGGTCATGTCAGGCCCGGTCATGTCAGGCCCGGTCATGTCAGGCCCGGTCATGTCAGGCCCGGTCATGTCGGATCACATCAGTCCAGCCGATGCCGGCCCGGTTCCCGGCGGCCCGGTTCCCGGCGGCCCGGTTCCCGGCGGCCCGGTTCCCGGCAGCGCGGTACCCGCTGACGCGGTACAGCCAGGTCCTCGGCTGCCCCGCCTGGGCCGGCGCCTCACGTGCCGGCTCGCGCTTGCTGCTTTCGCCGGGACCTGCGCCGCTGCCTGCGCCATCGCGCTAACCGGCACCGCCGCGTGGCTGATCTCCCGTGCGGCGCAGCACCCGCCTGTGCTGTCGCTTTTCGTGGCGATTACCGCGGTGCGATCCTTCGGGATCGGGCGGGGTGTCTTCCGCTATGCCGAGCGTCTGGCCGGGCACGACGCCGCGCTGCGTATTCTGGCCGCCCTGCGGGTGGCCGCGTATCGCCGCCTGGAGCGGCTCGCCCCCGCGGGGCTCACCGTGTTCCGCTCCGGTGATCTGGTCAGCCGTCTCGTCACCGACATCGATGGCCTCGCCGACCGCTGGCTTCGGGTGCTGCTGCCGTATCTGGTCGCGGGCGCGGCAGGAACTGCCACGGTCGCGGCCGTGGCGCTGCTCTTGCCAGGTGCCGGCGTTGTGCTCGCCATCAGCCTGCTCGCCGCCGCGCTGCTCGCGCCTTCGATCGCCGGTCTCGTCGCTCGCAGAGCCGAGCGCCAGGTCGCGCCGCGGCGCGGCGAGCTTGCTGCCGCGTCCCTGGACCTGCTCCGCGGCGCTGGCGAGCTTGTCGTGTTCGGCGCGCAGGATGCCGCCCTCCGGCAGGTGTCCGCAGCCGATCTGGCTGTGTCACGCAGCGAGAGCCGTTCGGGACTCGGCAGGGGAACTGGGGCGGCGGTCGCGGCGCTCGCCGCAGGGGCCGGCGTAACGGGCAGCCTGATCCTGGGCGTCAGCGCGGTGCGGTCCGGTGCGCTGGCGGGCGTCGCCCTGGCCGTTGTCGTGCTCATCCCGCTCGCCGCGCACGAGGCGTTCGCCGGCCTGGCCCCCGCCGCACAGGAAATACCCCGGATTCGCGGAGCAGCCGCCCGAGTGGCTGGCGTGCTCGCCGCGCCTGACCCGGTCCGCGAGCCGGCCCGAGACGCGGCGGGCGCCCGTCCGATGCCGCCCTACGACATCCGGATCGAGGGCCTTGCCGCGGCCTGGCGCCGTGGCGGGCCGGACGTGCTGCGGGGCATCAGCCTGGATGTGCCCGCCGGGCGGCGGATTGCGATCACCGGGCCGAGCGGATCGGGCAAGACGACGCTGGCCATGGTGCTGCTGCGGTTCCTAGATCCTACGGCAGGAAGGATCACCGTTGGCGGCGTGGACGTCACCGCGTGCGAGGGTGACGCCGTGCGCAACGTGATCGGGTTGTGCGCCCAGGACGCGCATATCTTCGACTCCACCCTCGCCGCGAACCTGCGGCTTGCCCGGCCAGGCGCAGACGTCGGCGAACTAAGGGACGCGCTGCGCCGTGCACGCCTGCTCGACTGGGCGGACAGCCTGCCTGACGGCCTTGACACGCTGGTCGGCGAGTACGGAGCCCGGCTGTCCGGGGGACAGCGTCAGCGGCTCGCCCTCGCACGTGTGCTGCTGGCCGACTTTCCCGTCGTGGTTCTTGACGAACCGACCGAGCACCTTGACGAGGAGACCGCCGCCGCCCTCACCCGGGACGTGCTCGAGGAGACGCGCGGCCGGTCCGTGCTGCTCATTACCCACCGCGCGGTCGCGCTCGCGGACATCGATGAGGTTGTCCATATCGAAGCGGGCAGGATCGATTGTTCTTTGACAAAAGCCCAATTCACTGTGTCATAGGGGTATCCCTGGCTTCCCTGGTCGCGGCGCAAATCCATGATCATGGTGCTTCTCCCGTCGTATCGGCGGGAAAGGCACTATGATCATGAAAGCCCTCGCTCGGCCGCCCGGATAGAGCCTGGCCAGCCGGGTCCTTGTAGCATCGGCATCCTCCGTAACGCCGCCCGGCACGGGGACAGGGAGTTGAACCGGGAAGCTGCTGCCGATGTCCGCACCGCCGCCGCTGCCGGGATTCCTTGCTGCCCTGGCGTCGCCGCTCGACCATTACGGGTACCTCGCCGTCGCGGTTCTGATCATGGTGGAAGACTTCGGGCTCCCCGCGCCCGGGGAGACCGTGCTGATCGCCGCGGCGGTATACGCCGGAACCGGCCGGCTGAACATCGTGGCGGTGGGAGTGATCGCCCTAATTGCCGCGATTGTCGGTGACAACATTGGTTACGCCATCGGCCGGTACGGTGGCCGTGCGGTGATCCTGCGTTACGGCAGATATGTGCGGCTCACCAGCGAGCGGCTGGCCAAGGCGGAAGGCTTCTTCCGCAGGCACGGCGGCAAGATCGTGGTCGTCGCCCGCTTCATCGAGGGTTTGCGCCAGGTAAACGGAATCATTGCGGGAATGGGCGACATGCGGTGGCCTCGTTTCCTCGCCTTCAACACGCTTGGCGCGGCGCTGTGGGTGGGTGCGTGGGCCTCGCTCGGCTACCTGACAGGCCACCACATCAACACGATCTACACCTACGTCACCAGGTACTCGCTGTATCTGCTGATCGCGGCGGTGGTCGTGGCCGCCTTGTTCATCGTCCGTGCCGTGATCCGCCGCCGCTGACGCTCATCAGCACGCGATCAGGCTCGCTGGCGGCCGCTCATCGCCGGCAGCGGCAACAACCAGGCTGAACACGCCTGATGACGTCGACCTGCCGCACAATGGCTGTGTCAGGCCGGCCGATCAGGCCGGTTGATCAGGCGGTGCCGAAGCGTGATCAGGCGGTGCCGAAGCGGCGGGCGCTCGGGTAGCGCTGGCCGCCATCGACCACAATGTTGGCGCCGGTGACCCAGGATGCCCGCCGCGACAGCAGGAACGCGACGACGTCGGCCACCTCGTCTGGCCAGCCGAGCCGGCCGAAAGGGAACTGCGTCGCAAGGAACGTGGCGAAGACGTC
This sequence comes from uncultured Actinomycetota bacterium, assembly GCA_963826515.1. Lineage (GTDB taxonomy): Bacteria > Actinomycetota > Actinomycetes > Streptosporangiales > Streptosporangiaceae > DATFVJ01. Next base: position 76,614 of record CAWGXI010000010.1, on the reverse strand, counting down.
CGGGTTATCCCGCCGGAAGGTTTCCCACGAACCGCCGCGGAACATGATCGATCCCGGGCTGACGGCATTCACCCTGATGCCAAGTGGCGCGAGTTCCTGTGCCGCGACCGCGGCCAGCTGGATCTCCGCGGCCTTGGCGACCGCGTAGTTGCTCCGCGGCGCGGGCCGCATGCCGGTGATCGAGGACACGATCACGACCGCGCCGCCGCCCGCCGCGCGCAGGTGCGGCAGCCCCGCCCGGATCAGCTCCGATGCGTGTCCCGCGTTCAGCGCGAGTGTGGCCATGAAGTCGTCGAACTTTGAGTCTGCCAGGTTGCCGCCGATCGTGCCGCCGGCGTTCGCGACCAGATGGTCCAGGCCGCCGAGGGCGTCAGCGATCTCGCCGACGGCGCGGTCAAGCATGGCGGGTTCGGCGACATCGGCGGCGGCCGTCGCCACCGGCACCCCGTGTGCACCGAGGCGCTGCGTGGCCTCGGCGAGGCCGCCAGGGTTGCGCGCGACGAGGCCTACCGCCGCCCCCTCGGCGGCGAGCGCCTCGGCCACCGCGAAGCCGATGCCGCGGCTTCCTCCCGTGATCAGCGCACGGGTTCCAGCCAAGCCAAGTTCCATGCGCAGCACGTTACTTGTGCGGGCGTGGCGCCGCTGCAGTGGATGCGCCAGCGCGCAGCCGTTCGGGATCATGCTCTGCTCAGCCGTCATCGGGGACGCGGGTACGAGCGGCTTCCCGTGCTGGCGCTGCCACCGGACCTTTGACCCCTAGCCTGCTGCGCTATCAATGTTTAGCTTGACCCATAAAAATGCCCGTGGCTCCGGCCGCGCTGCATGCGGCGGGGCTGCATGCGGCGGGGCTGCACGCGCGCGGTGCTGCACGCGGCGGGCGCTGCAGCGCGGCTGCGCAGCAGGCGGCGGCGTGCCGCTCGCGGGACGCGGCACTTGTCCGGTTCAGGGAGGCCAGCATGAAGTCATACACCAGCGGCACATCCGACATTCCGCTGCTCGGCGACACGATCGGCGAGAACCTCGACGCCACTGTGGCTGCCTTCGCTGATCGCGAGGCGATTGTGGACTGGCCGACTGGACGGCGGCTGACCTATGCCCAATTCGGCCGGGCCGTCGACGACGTGGCCCGCGGGCTCCTCGCGATCGGCGTCGAGAAGGGCGACCGGGTCGGCATCTGGGCACCGAACTGCCCGGAATGGGCCTTGGTGCAGTACGCGACCGCCAAAATCGGCGCGATCATGGTGAACATCAACCCCGCTTACCGGCTGCATGAGCTCGAATATGTGCTCAACCAGTCCGGGATCAGCGTGCTGGTCTCCTACCAGGTGCACAAGAGCAGCAACTACCGTGAGATGGTCGGGCGGCTGCAGGGCTCCTGCCCAGGGGTGCGGGCCATCATCTATATCGACGACCCAACGTGGGACGAGCTTGTCGCGGCCGGTGCGGCCGTGCCGGCGTCGGCGCTGGCCGAGCGGGGGGCGGCGCTCTCCTGCGACGACCCGATCAACATCCAGTACACGTCGGGGACGACTGGGTTCCCGAAGGGTTCCACCCTGTCCCACCACAACATTCTCAACAACGGCTACTTCGTCGGCGGCCTGCTCGGCTATACCGAAGAGGACCGCGTGTGCCTGCCGGTTCCCTTCTACCACTGCTTCGGCATGGTCATGGGAAACCTGGGGGCGACGACCCGTGGCGCGTGCATCGTTATCCCGGCGCCCTCATTCGACCCGGCGGCCACCCTGGAAGCGGTCGCCGCGGAACGTGCCACATCCCTGTACGGCGTGCCGACGATGTTCATTGCCGAGCTCAGCCTGCCCGGCTTCCCCGGCTACGACCTGTCCAGCCTGCGCACCGGGATCATGGCCGGCTCACCGTGCCCCGTGGAGATCATGAAGCGGGTGGTGACCGAGATGAACATGACGGAGGTCGCCATCTGTTACGGCATGACGGAGACGTCGCCGGTGTCCACCCAGACCCGCAGGGATGACGACTTGGAGCGACGGACCGCGACGGTCGGCCGGGTGATGCCGCACGTCGAGATCAAGATCATCGATTCGGTTACTGGCACGACGCTGCCAAGGGGGGAGCCCGGTGAGCTGTGCACCCGCGGTTACTCGATCATGCTGGGGTACTGGGACGAGCCGGAAAAGACCGCCGAGGCGATCGACGTCGCCCACTGGATGCACACCGGCGACATGGCGGTGATGCGCGAGGACGGGTACATCAACATCGTCGGCAGGTTCAAGGACATGATCATCCGCGGCGGCGAGAATATCTACCCGAGGGAGATCGAGGAGTTCCTCTATGGGCATCCGAAGATCTCGGACGTCCAGGTGATCGGGGTGCCGGACGAGAGGTACGGTGAGGCGATCCTGGCTTGCGTGATCCTTCGTGACCCGGGTGGCACGCTCACCCAGCAGGAGGTCGCCGATTTCTGCCGTGACCAGCTGGCGCATTTCAAGATTCCGAAATACGTCCGCAGCGTCCAGTCGTTCCCGATGACGGTCAGCGGCAAGGTGCGCAAGATCGAGATGCGGGCTTGGGCGATCGACGAGCTTGGGCTGGCATCAATGGCCAACCGTCCGTACGCCTGATTGGATCCGGCCGGCCCGCGCGCACCGTGCCGGCCCGCGCGCAGCGCTCACGCGCGGCGAAGCGTGCCGAACGCGCGCGAAGCGCGTCCACGCGCGGCGAAGCGTGCCGAACGCGGGCGAAGCGCGCCCGCGAGCAGACGCGCCTTACGCGGCGGAGCGCGCCCACCCGCAGACGCGGCGAAGGGCGCCGCCGCGCCCGCGCCGAAGCGTCCGCTCCGCCAAAGGCCAGCCGTGCCGATGGCTCCCCTTCGCCGTCAGTACCAACGGGCTAGTGCGTTCCCCCGATGAAGATTTCCAGCTGATGTCACAATTGTGACACCAGTGAAGCACGGGGAGCGAGACATGACGGGATACCAGGGATGAGGACGCTGGGGTTCGCGGACTTCACGGAGTTCGCCACCGAGGCGATGGATGGCCGCCGGCCCTACCCTTACCAGCAGCGGCTCGCCGCGGCGGGGCTGCCTGAACTGCTGCGCGTGCCGACCGGGGGCGGGAAGACCGCGGCCGCGGTACTGCCCTGGCTCTGGCGGCGGATGAGATTCCCCGATTCCACCCAGGACAAGCTCGTCTACGTGCTGCCGTTGCGGTCGCTCGCCGAGCAGGCCGAGCGGCAGATCGCCAGCTGGCTTGAGCGGCTTGGACTGGCCGCGACCATCCCGGTGACGACACTGGCCGGTGGTGAGTCCCGCGATGACGACTGGCGGCTGTATCCGCACCAGCCGGCGATTCTGCTCGGCACACAGGAGGTGATCGTTTCCCGGCTGCTCCTGCGTGGCTACGGCGAATGGTGGTCGTCCTGGCCGGTCAGCTTCGGGCTCCTGCACTGCTCGACGCAGTTCGTGTTCGACGAGACGCAACTGCTCGGCCCGGCGCTCGCCGCGTCACTGCAGTTGCAGGGGCTGCGCGGCAAGATGGGCACCGCGGCCGGCTGCGCGACTATGTGGATGTCGGCCACGGCGGGTCCCGCCGATCTGGTCACGGCCGATCATGGCCGGCCGGTCCGCGTCGTCGAACTCGCTGCTTCGGACCTGGCGGATGAGCGGCTGGCGAAGCGGCTCGCCGCGACCCGCGTAGTGCGCCGCGCCAGCTTGCCTGCCGACCCGGAGCTCTACCCGGCGGCGCTGGCGGGCGCGCTCGCTGCCTGGCACGTCCCTGGCACCGCGACGATCGCGGTGCTGAACACCGATGAGCGGGCACGCGCGGTGTACGACGCGCTTGAAGAAACCGCGCACGCCGCGGACCTGCTGCTGCTCCACGCACGGTTGCGGCCACGAGAACGATCCGTAACGGCTGCGCTGCTTGACGCTCGCCTGCCCGCCGCGGGCCGCATCGTGGTGGCCACCCCAGTGCTCGAAGCGGGCGTGGACACCTCCTGCCGGACGATGTTCACCGAGTCCGCGCCGTGGAGTTCGATCGTGGCGCGCGCGGGCAGGTGCAACCGGGCTGGCGGCGAGCACGGCGCGGTTCTGCTGTGGGCGCCGCCACCGCCCGCCCGGGCGCCTGCGGCCCCCTACGACGAGGCGGACGTGGTGGCCGCGGAACGGGTATTGGCCGCCCTGGAGGCGGCCGAGGTGACCTCGGGGATGCTGTGCGATTACGGCCATGAACTCGCGGCCCGGCGGGAGCCACGGCACCCGGTGCTGACCCGGACGGATCTGCTGCGGCTATTCGACACCGCCCCTGACCCGCGCGGCACCGGAATCGACGTGACGCCATGGGTCCATGGTGGCGACGACCATACGGCCCTGGTGGCCTGGCGTTCCTGGCCTGACGGGCGCCCCGCCGGCGAGGAGCCTGCGCCAGCAGGTGACGAGCTGTGTCCCGCGCCGCTCGCCGACCTGCGGCACAGCGGGACGGCGTACTGGATCTGTGATCAAGCTGATGGGCGCTGGCGCAGGTGCGAGCCGCCCGACCTCCGGCCTGGCGCGATCCTGCTCGCCGACGCCGCGCTCGGCGGGTATCTCCCCGATCGCGGCTGGTCACCAGGCTCGAGGTCGCCCGTGCCGGTGATCAGGGAGGTGCTGGCCCAGGGGAGCACAGTGCCATCCCTGGAAGGGTCCTGGGTTGACCTGTACACGCATCTCGAGGACACCGAGTGCGAGCTGCGGGCGCTGATCGGGAACCTGCGCCGCACCGGGTTCACCGCCGCTCAGCTTGAGGCCGCGGCGCTTGCCGCACGGTTCCATGACCTGGGGAAGGCGTTCCGCCATTTCCAGGACTACCTGCGCAGCAGCGCGCCGGATGATCCGCCGGCCGGCGGGCCGTGGGCCAAGTCGCCAGGCTCGGGCGGGCACTCCGCCCGCCCGTTCCTGCGGCATGAACTCGTCACCGCGCTCGCGCTGCTGCAGCCGAGGTGCGGCCTGCTCGCCGACGCCAAGGAGCCGGACCTCGTCGTCTACCTGGCCGCCGCGCACCACGGGAAGGTGCGGTTGCGGATGCTGCCCATGCCGGGAGAGGCGGAGCGCGACCCACCCAGGATCCTTGGCGTGGCGGACGGGGACGAGTTGCCGCCGGTGAAGCTACCGTGCGGCGCGCACACGCCGGCCCTCATCCTGGATACCCGCGACCTCAACCGGTTCACAGCTCGCGCGGTGGCGCTGCTCGACCGGCCTGACCTCGGCCCGTTCCGCCTGGCCTACCTGGAGGCGCTCGTCAGGATCGCCGACTGGCGGGCGAGCAGGCACCCATCGGCAGCCGAGCCGGCGCCCGGCGGCAGCGCCGCGGATCGGCAGCGCCGCGGATTGCGTGGGCTATAGCACATGCGATCCGCGGCGCCGATGGATCGCACGACGTATCATCGGCCACCTCGCTGCCGCGGACGTGCACGAGCGGCCGGCGGCTGGTCATTTCGTGTCCCAATCTTCTCGCCTGCACGTAAAGCGTGGCTCAGGAATGCAGAGCATAATGTGTGAAGCACAAATATAGAAGCAGAAATAGAGCAGTAAAATCCCTTGAGTGACCGCATGGCCCCGCATGGCCGCGCGGCGCGTACGATGCCGGGCAGACCCGGGGCAGACCCCGCTACCGAGGGCAGCATCGGGCTGGATGGGCAAGGAGGTAGCGATCGCTGAGGCCCGTTAACCGCTGGCCCGGCGATGATTCATGATTTCCGCCGGCAACCTCCAGTTGTGCTAAATATATTTAGCCAGCGAGTTACGGTTTGGTTCGCCTGGCTGAAGTGACTGATGCGTCTTAAGCGCGCAAGCAGCCACCGGCAGTGGGCATGCGGACCGGCGGGCCGTCGAAACCCGGGAAGGCGCAAAACGCCGATGGTGGAGCGCGGGCAGTTGGTGGCAGATGACTGGCGACAAGGCGGCAAGGAGCCGTCAGCCGTGCTGTCAGATGCGCCCGCTGACGCGGCCACCCAAAGAAGGGGAATGCTAGCTATGCTCGTTCAGGACTGGGCCACACCGGGCGTTGCGCGGGAGTGCCAATTCGATGGACGGTGACATATCCGCCAGCCGGGACGCAGGAGACACGCGCGTTCCGCCTGGTGGCCTGCCCGAATCCGCCACAGGAACGCCAGCCCAGGCCTGCCCAGCCCAGGCCGGCCCAGCCCAGGTCGGCCCAGCCCAGGCCGGAGCAGCGAGCCAGGCGAACGCGGCAGGCGCCGAGGCCGCCTTCGCCGAGTCGCTGGGAGGCTGGCCCGGGATCGTCTTCCAGCCGAACGCGACCAGCGTGAGCGCGGGCTTCTTCACCTGGGAGATGCTCAGCGGAGAGGTTATCTGCGAGCCGGCGACCTACCGGCTGCACGGCATGCCCGAGGACACGTCCGCCACGATGGAGACCTTCCTGTCCCGGGTGCCCGAATCCGACCTCGCCGGCGTGGTCGAAGCCACGCGGCAGATGATGGCGTCCTGCGGTACCTACCAGATCGAGTACCGGGTCAAGGCTGACGACGGCACGCTGCGGTCGATGGAGGCGCGTGGCCGGGTCCTTCCCGACCCGGACGGCCGCCCGGCCAGGATGATCGGCGTAGTCATGGATACCACCGCGATGCGGGCCAAGGCTGATGCGGAGGGACGCCGGCTGCGCGAAGGCGCGGACCGCGCGCATCGCACGCAGGAATTCACCGCCGCGCTCGCCTCCGCGAGCAGCGTAGAAGCGATGATCGCGGCCGCGCGTGCTGGGATCGGCGCCTACGGCGCCGACAGCCTGATCATGGTCGCGGTGGAGGACGGGCGCCTGCACATCGTCGCCTCATGGGGTCTCGATCAGGCCACCATTGACGCGTTCACCGATGTGCGGCAGGGCATTCGCACTCCGATCGCCGACGCGATGGCGTGGCGGTCGGCGGTGTATCTCGGCTCGGCTGATGCGCTCGCGGGCGACTACCCGCAGCTGGCTGACATCGCCGCCCGCTCACCGCAGCGTTGCTGGGTGGCGCTCCCTGTGACCGGCTCGCACGAGCGTGTCGGCGCGTGCCTGATGGGCTTCGCCGCGCCGCATCAGTTTCTTCCGGAGGAACGTGCCCTGCTCATTGCGGCATCCGGTCTGCTCGCTCAGTCCCTGGAGCGTGCCCGCATGTATGAGTCGGAGCATGGCCTCGCCAGCGAACTGCAACGCGGTCTGCTGCCACGGGGGACGCTCGCTGCGCCAGGCGTGACGATCGCGACGCGCTACCAGGCAGCAACCTCAGGAATGGAGATCGGCGGAGACTTCTACGACGCCATCCGGCTCAAGCGCGGGCGGGTAGCCCTGGTCATCGGTGACGTCCAAGGACACAACCTTTTCGCCGCGTCGCTGATGGGGCGGCTGCGGACCGCGGTGCACGCGTACGCACGCGAAGGCCATGGCCCGGCCGAGGTGATGGCCCGCACCAACCAGTGGCTCGTGGATCTGAACACAGACCCGGACAGATCGCTGTTCGCTACCTGCTGCTTCGTCGCACTCCAGCCGGCGACAGGCGAACTGGCCATGTGCCGCGCCGGTCACCCACCACCCGCCCTCGTCACACCGGAGGCCGCGCCGCGGATGCTCGAATGCGAAGGGGGGTTGCCGCTCGGGATCGACAAAAAGGCCCGCTATGCCACCGTCAAAATGCGCGTGCCGGCCGGCGCGGTGCTCGTGCTCACCACCGATGGTCTGCTAGAAACCGATGGCGACGACGTCGACTACAACGTCAGGTGCATGCTTGGCGCGCTCGAGCATGGGACGAAGACCGACCTGGAAACGCTCGCCGACGATCTGCTCAACAGCCCGCGCAGGCCACCCCGTCATGGGGACGACGTCGCGCTGCTCCTCGCCAGGCTCAATGAGCACGCTCCGCCGGTCTGGTCACGCCGCCTCCGCGCGATCTCGGATTGATCAGGCGGCTCACCCGCTGGCCCGGCCTCGCCTTAACCCGCGCCGAAATCGCCCTGGACGGCCTGCGCAACCGGAGCGCGGGCGGGCCGGTCTAGAGTGAGGAGAGTGCGGCACACCGCACTAGGGTGAGACGTGGGGCGTGCCTCGTAGATCTCGGTGGATGCCGGCGGTGGTCCAGGCGGCGACCGGCAAGGCGGAGGAGGAGCCGATAGTGGAACTACCGGCGACGACGACAACGCCGCCGGTCGTCGTCTGGGAGCCGAACCGCGCCGCCAAAGATCTGCTGGACATGCCCTAGAACCTGGACGCAGCCCGCGGCGGCAGGGGGGCAGATGACGGCGGCAGCACAGGCCGGGGCCATGGTCATCTTTGGCATCAGCGGTGATCTGGCTCGCAAGATGACGTTCCGCGCGCTCTACCGCCTCGAGGCGAGCGGGCGGCTGGACTGCCCGGTGATCGGCGTCGCCATTGACGATTGGTCCGACGACGACCTGCGCCGCCATGCCCGCAAGGCTATCGACGCGGGCGCTGACGGGAACCCCGTCGACGCGCAGGCGGCCGACCGGCTAACCAGCCGGCTGACGTACATACGCGGGGACTTCACCGACGCTGCCACCTATGAGCGGCTGCGCGGGCGGCTCACCGGAAAGCCGAATCCGGTCTTCTACCTGGAGATCCCGCCTCCGCTCTTCGCGCCGGTGGTGACCGCGCTTGGCGCGGCGGGCCTGACCAAGGGCGCGCGCGTGGTGGTGGAGAAGCCGTTCGGCCACGACCTCGGTTCGGCCAGGAAACTCAACAGGGACCTGCGGTCCGTTCTCGCCGAAGACCAGATCCTGCGGATCGACCACTTTCTCGGTAAGCAACCGGTGCTCGACATCCAGTTCCTGCGGTTCGCGAACTCGCTGCTCGAGCCGGTCTGGAGCCGCGGCCACGTCGCCGCAGTCCAGCTGACCATGGCCGAGGATTTCGGCGTGGACGACCGGGGCTCCTTCTATGACGGAGTCGGCGCCCTGCGCGATGTCGTGCAGAACCACATGCTCCAGGTGCTCTCCCTGATCGCCATGGACCCGCCGGTCGGTGCCACGGCGGACGCGTTGCATGACAAGCAGGCGGAGATCTTCCGCGGGATGCCGGACGCCGATCCGGCCTATTATGTGCGCGGCCAGTACCAGGGGTTCCACGACGTACCTGGGGTGGCACCCTCGTCGGGTACCGAGACCTACGCGGCGCTGCGCCTGGAGATCGACAATTGGCGCTGGGCCGGCGTGCCCTTCTTCATCCGGGCCGGCAAGGCGCTGGCCGGCCGCGTCACCGAGGTGCGGGTGATCCTCAAACGGCCCCCGCGCCTCGCGTTCCTGCGCGAACCCCGCCACCCGGACCCGACCCAGGTGGTGCTGAGGATCGACCCGGATCCTGGACTGCGGGTCGTGCTGCTGTCCAAGGGTCCGGACGGCACGTCCGCCAAGAGCGTCTGCCTGGACCTTTCCTTTGAGGAAGAACTCGGCAAGCCGGCCCAGCCATACGAGCGTTTGCTGCACGACGCGCTGATCGGCGACCATTCGCTGTTCACGCGTGAGGACGGCGTCGAGGAGACCTGGCGGGTCCTGCAGCCCCTCCTGGAGAAGGCACCGCCCGCGCAGCCCTATGAGCGCGGATCCTGGGGCCCGGCTAAAGCCGACAGCCTGGTCCGGGGGCACGACGCCTGGCTGCGGCCGTGGCTGACCGGCCCCGCCAAGGGACACAGTTAAGTGACCAGAAGAGGCAGTCGCGGGACAGGGACACCGACAGCTAAGCACTGGCAGGAATGGAGAGGAGACGGCGATGGCGCCAGCGGAGTCGATGCAGCTTGGCATGGTGGGACTCGGCCGGATGGGAGGAAACATTGTCCGCCGCCTGATGCGTGCCGGTCACGAATGTGTGGTCTTTGACCGGACCCCTGCCGTCACCAAGGCGCTTGCCGACGAGGGCGCGATCGGCGCGTCATCAGCCGCGGATTTCGTGTCGAAGCTGCGGGCGCCAAGGGCGGCGTGGGTAATGGTCCCGGCCGGTGAAATAACCGAGCGGACCATCGAGGCGCTGGCCGGTGAAATGTCGGCTGGGGACATTATCATCGACGGCGGGAACTCCTATTACCGCGACGACATCCGCCGCGCCAGGAAACTGGCCGCGCGCGGCATCAGGCTGGTGGACTGCGGCACGAGCGGTGGGGTCTGGGGCCTTGAGCGGGGTTACTGCCTCATGATCGGCGGCGACGGGGACGCGGTAACGCACCTGGACCCGATTTTCGCGGCCCTTGCACCCGGGATCGAGGCCGCCGAGCGCACGCCGGGACGGTCAGGCGAACCCGAACCCTCCGAGCAGGGCTATCTGCATTGCGGGCCCAACGGCTCCGGTCACTTCGTCAAAATGGTCCACAACGGGATCGAATACGGCATGATGGCCTCCATTGCCGAGGGCCTGAACGTGTTGCACAATGCCAACATCGGCAAGGCGGGCTCGGCGGCGGCAGATGCGGAGACCGCGCCGCTTGAGAATCCCGAGTTCTACCAGTTCGATATCGACACCACAGCAGTCGCGGAGGTGTGGCGCCGCGGCAGCGTGGTCGGTTCCTGGCTGCTCGACCTGACCGCGATCGCCCTGTACGATTCGCCCGATCTCGCCGAATTCTCCGGGCGGGTATCTGATTCCGGTGAGGGGCGCTGGACCTCCATTGCCGCGATCGACGAGGGAGTGCCGACCCCGGTGCTGACCTCTGCGCTCTATTCCCGCTTCGCCTCACGCGACCTGGGTGATTTCGCGAACCGCGCGCTTTCCGCCATGCGCAAGCAATTCGGCGGGCACGACGAGAAGTAAGGACTGAACCGCCAACGATCCCTAACGGCTGCGCGGGCCGCGACCTTCAGCGGCCAGCGGCGCTTCCGGGGTTGGCAAAGATCCGCCGGGGACTGCGGGCAGGCAGGGCCGGAGAGCCCGCCGGTGCCTGAACGCCATCCGGCCGGACTCACCTGCCCCACCCGCCCGTCGGCAACGGGCCTGCCAGCCTGTGGTGAACGCCGGGTCCGGCATGCCCTGCTCATGATCGCGGTCGCTTTGCCGCGAAACTTACCCGGATCATGACAGTTTCACTTCGCGCAGCCGTTCGGGATAATTCTTGTGCCTGCCGGGCCGCCTGGATCCGCGGGAGGCTGGCCAGGATGGCGGGAACGGCCGCCTCCTGCTCCCACGGCGGGAGCCTGCGGAACCCGCGGCTTAAGTTGTGCTCAGCACTGCTGACAGTGCGTCGAGGGCCGAGGGCACCAGCGCGTGCGCGGCGACCATCGAGACCAGTCGCAGCCGCGTGGGATCGGCGAGCGCCTTGAGCAGGCGCGCGAGGTCGGCCGCCTGCCGCGCGGTGATCGGCTCGCGCAGGAGCGGCGCGCAGCAAGCGTCCGCAAGCGGCAGTGTGGGCGCGCCCTGACTGGTCGCTGAGGTGCTCACCTCGTCATCATGCGGTAGGCATTGACATCTGTCTATGTCTTGGCCAGGGTTGACATTGACAGTCATCTATGCGTTGGATCTTGCACAGGGGTGATCGTGATGAGCGACCAGACAACCGCCGATCTACGCGAACTGGTCCGGTCCCGGTACGGCGAAGCCGCCCGCGCGGTTCTGGTGCCTGGGGGGACGCGTCCGCCGGTTGCTGCGGCAGTTCCTGCTGTTCCGTGGATTCCCGCGCTGGCTCGGATTCGCGGACCGGTACTGAGATGGCCGTGCCGGGTTCCGCGGACGGCTTCGGCGAGCCGCTGTACGGCAGCCGTACTGGCGGGGATGTTCCGCGTCCTTGCTCCCGGCGGGGCGGATCGGCATCTCGGATGTCGTGGCAGAAGATCACCTCTCCCCGGCCGACCGCGCTGCGGCTGGCTCCTATGCCCGCTGGGGCACTGTCTCGTGCCGAGTACCTGGCGGGATCTACGGGACGCCCTAAGCCAGGTGCTCAGCGCTCCTGTAGGCCGGAGTCCTCGATCGTGCAGGCGAATTCCGCGCCGCCTCACGTGCTTCCTGGGCGCGCTGGGCAGCATTGCCCGAGACCCAGTTGAGCGCTGTCGGCAGCAGGATGGTCGGAACCACCAACGGCAAGAGCAGCAACTGCAGCCAGTCCCAGAGTGTGTTTCCCTCGTAGCCCGTCCAGGTCCACCTCAAGGCATAGCCGCCGATAATGGTGACGGTCCACCCGGCAGCGATGAAGACGATGCCTGCCTTGTGATAGGAGCGCAGCGAGCGAACGGACGACGGCAAGACGCCGAGGCTGGCCACCGCCACCGGCAGCAAGATCAGTCCAAACCAGTCCCACAGCGTGTTGCCGGGGAAGCCGGTCCACTTGAGCGGAATCAGGTAGCCGGCCGCAACGAACCCCGCGAAGGCCGCGATAACGACCACGTACGTGACTCGCCTGGCTCGGCTGATGTAATCCGCGTGCTTGATCCACAGGGGGATGGTGCCGGCGACGACCGGTAGCAGCAGAAGCTGAAGCCAGTCCCACAGCTGCTTGTTCGCCCGGAAGCCGGTCCACTCCCATCCCCGGATGTAGCCGCCCCAGAGCACAACCAGTGCGACGACCACGAGGACGCTGATAGCGCACTTCTTCACCCGCTGGTTTCTCATGAGGGTGCGCAGGGCGCCACCCGGCCCTGCGGCTTCGGCTGCACGCTTCTTCACTGCCTCCGGGGAAGGAGCCCATGGGAGGCCGAGCTCCTCCAGCTTTGCCGCTAGCGCTCTGTTCGTCAGCGTCTTCGCTGCGCTCGCGACGTCAGCTTCGCCGTGATCGGCCACCTTCTCCAGTTCAACGAGGGCGTTTAGTCCCAGCAACTCGTCCGGCTCGATCGTGATTGTCAGGGCGGGCATGTGGCAGCTCCTTTCGAGTGAGTGCACCGGTTTGAGGGGCTGTCATGCGGAGGGCGCTGACGGCGGGGAAATACCATCGCAGCGAGCGGGATGTACGCCAGGAAGTCGCCGGAGGCCCCAAAAGGTTGCTTCGCCGCCACCCTCGCCGCGTTCGCGGTCCTGCTGCTGGTCAGCGGACTGCAGATGGCCTCGCAGTGTCGTTCGGCCCTCGTGTCCTGCGCCGCCAGCCACACCTGCGGTGACCTCGCGAGCACGCTGTCCCGGGCAGCCTTCGTGCTGGTCACCGTGGTCACCCTGACCCTGGCCGTGCCCTGCCTGCTCGGCTCTGCCTGGGCCGACAGCGGGCGAGATGATCAGGTGCCCTCAACCACCTGCTGAACGGGTACGTGTCCCGACCTTTATCCCGGAGCTGGAGCGCCCCCGACGGAGGCGTTTGCGACCGGTGATCGCTGGGTTATGAGTCGCTTCAGGTCCGCCGCGTCTTCCCCGTCTCGCCCTGTCCCGAGGTGTCCGGTTTACATATCCGTTTACAGACCCGGGGTTCTGGCCTGAACCAGGCTCTGACGCTGGGCGGCTGCGTCCGGGCGATCGTCAGGCAGGGTCGGCCGGGGTGTCCTGAGTGGTCTTGAACCCCTGGAAGTGGCCGTTGGCACCTGCCCGGCCGCGGCGAGCAGCTCCGCTTCGGAGAAGGGTTTCTCCACCACGGCCACGCCGGCTCTGGCAGTGCTGAGCTTGATGCGCCAGTCGGTTCTGGCCTGACGCCCCATGGGCTCGGGCGTGCCGCGACTGGCCGGGATCCCGGATCGGCCGGTCACCAGCCTGGGTCCGGACCTCTGGGCGACCGTCCGGGTCCTGCCCGCGCAGCAAGGGTAAACCCTGATATAGCATTGAGTGTCCGGATAACCACTTCGGGTAGTTGCTGGGGGTGTGAGCGCGCGGAGAACGTTCAGCGTTTCCTCTGGCGGACCGTCCGGGTCGGCTCCAGCAGTGGTGGCTCGATCGGTCCGTGCGGGCGAAAGGCCTGACTGTCATCGCGATCCCGCTGACCGCCCTGATCGCCACCGCCTCGGCAAGCCTGGTGCTCCAATACCAGGAAAGCAGCTCTCCGAGCTTAAGCTCCGCTCTGCTATCACCGTCACCTCCTCCAGCAGGGACTTTGATCAGGCGCTGAAGAACGCGAAAGCGACCATGCTGGCAACATCGGCCTGGTTGAACGGCTGCTCATGCGCCGCCCGCAAACCGGGCTTCACGTGGCCACGAACGCTCGCGACGGGGTCAAGGCCGCCATCGACGAACCGCCGGCCCTCATCCTGCTCGACAATCATCTGCCCGACGCGACTGGGCGCGAAGTCCTCCGTCACCTCGGCTCCTCTGAAGCCACGGCCAAGCCGCGGCCGGGATCCCCGTGGTTATCCTTACTGGTGACTCAGGCGCGGCGCCTGCCGATGAACTCCTCTCCAACGGTGCCTCTGAGTTTCTCGCGAAGCCGTTCGACATTCACCAATTCGTGACCGTAATCGACCGCTACCTTTTTTAAGTATCCCGCGATGCGGCCCAAAACCGCTTGCCGATGGCGGATGCCGGCCGGAGTGGCGCGCGCCCGCTGCGGGTGAGGTGGCCGGGAACGATTTGGAGCCGTGAAGCCAGTGACCAGGATGCTGCCAGAAGGTCTGCATCGGACCCGCAGCTAGTATTACAGTCACGGTTTTCCGGATTGTGTCCGCGCTACCGCTCAGCGTGATGTGATGGTGCCTGGTTACTGGTTACATGCTGTCACCTCCTTCCGGTCGCCGGCTGTTATGTCGCTGCCGCGTCCAGGAGCCGGGCGCTGTGGTGGTGCCAGCGGGCAACAGCCTGGTGCCGTCGTCGCCTGGCGGACCAGCGCAGGGCGAACGCGAGCCGGGCCCGGCTGATCAGCCCGGCGGTGTATTGCCTGGCCAGGGCGGTGAGCCGGGCGGTTTCGGCGACGGACAGCTTGATGGCGCCGATGTGCTGGGGGCAGTGCTGCCCGGCGCGGGCGGGGACGGGTGCGTCGCCGAGCGGGATCCGCAGGTCAGCGTCCTCGATCTCAGCGTCGCCCGCGTCGGCGTGCAGGTCGCCGGGCTGGCCGTCGCTGTCGCCGGCGGGCGCGGCGGGAAGGGTGATGACGCCGGTCAGGGCGTTGCGGATGGCGATCTGGCGGAGCTGGGCAAGGCCGGCCAGCGCGGTGTGCCAGGCAGATCCCGTCGAAGGTCCGGATCTGGGACTGGTCCCAGCCGAGCACGTCCTTGCCCGTTTTGAACGTTTCTTCCACCGGCCAGCGGCGGCCGGCGATGGTGATGAAATACGTCATCGTCGCCGGCCGGTCTTCCGGTGCCCAGCACAGGTAGAACGTGTACTGATCCGGGCGGGAAATCAGCCTCCTGATCAGCAGGTACTCACCTGGCGTGCTGGTGGCGGTCAGGGCCCAGTCGCTGAACCGCGGTCCCTTGGTCCCGGTGCCGCACGAGCGCCGCTCGAACACCGCGTCTTTGACCGCGTCCTCAGCACTGGTCACGGCGCCGGAGGGGAGGGTAACCTGCCAGTCGCACGGGATGATCGCCACGTACGCCAGCCCGGCGCCCCGGCACGCTTCCCGCAGCTTGCCGGACCGGCCGTACACCTCATCGAACGCCGCCCACATCAGCGCGAGGCCCGCCGCCCTCAGCCGCCGCACCTGGCCGATCGCCAGGTCAGGTTTGGTGGCGAACGCCAGGTCATCAGGGATCCCGGCCGCCCGGCGGCGCGGCAGGTCATCCGCCCACCGCCGCGGCATGTACACGTCGAAGTCCGCCCAGGCCTGCCCGTTCGCGGTGACGCAGGCGGAGAACACGGTGGTGACGCAGTTCTCCACCTTGCCGGTGCACCCGGCGTGCTGCGGCGCCACGCACGCGGTGGCGTCCCCGTGCTTGAGATGGGCGGTCTCGTCGATCGCGATCCCCGGCCCGATCAGGTCGCCCTCCCGATCAGGGAGCCAGGCCGCGGCCAGCCCCGGCAGCTCCGCCCGCAGATCCTTCCAGTCCCACACGTACGAGCAGAGCAGGGCCTGCATCCGGTGCTGCCCCTCATACCCGGCCGCCTCGGCCAGGTCCCAGCAGTTCGCCCGCGTCCCACGCGACAGCGCGGCCATGTAGCGGAAGGCCGTCCCGATACTGCGGCGCTGCGCCATCACCCGGCCCAGAACCACCCTGACCTGCCCGTCCACACTCGCGGCGGACGCCCCGACATCCTCTATGCTGGCCCACGCGGCCGTGTCGTCGTTGTTGTTTGTCACAAAGCAGCCAACGCGTCACGGCCGCCTCAAGTTACACGCCTGTAGTTCCCGGTCACGTCAGGCAAGAGCCAGGGTTCCCGGAGAGCAGTCACTCACCGTCACGGTTGGCCGTGGCGTCGCCAGCCCATCGACTACTTACAGCGTTCATATCGCTACCTAACGCGAAACAATGACTGTAATACTAGGCCGCTGGAGCAGAGCAGGGCTCCTCCTTCGGCGAGCTAAATGAGTGACCTGGCCTTTCGGGTTGGAGCGGGCGAAGGGAATCGAACCCTCATGGCCAGCTTGGAAGGTGTATGGCGCATAGCCGTCAGGGCCGCTGAGCTGGGAAGTTTGATGCTTCCCAGTAGCCGTAGTTGACCGCTGCTCACCGTGGCTAATGGCCCGCTAATGGCCCAGCGGCCTCTTCGTCCCGAACTAGCGGCGCCGCTGGACGCTTGGCCGTCGTCCCAGCTAGCGAAGGATGCCGGTGCTCGTGGTGAGTGGCGGTTGTGCGGGCATGTTGCTGTACTTCGGCGCTGTACACCTATCGCCTGCGGTTGGCGAGTTGACCGCTTCCATTCAGCTCAGGACACGACCGTCGTCCCCCGACTTCGGGCCCTTGGTCCATTGTCTGGCGACCATCCGGCCCTAGCCGCGCCCAGGCGCTCTGCGAGAGTCCGGACAAAACAGCCCGCGTTACGTGGTTCTGCCTTTGGCCGAAGGGAGGTTGCCATGCGCACGCAGCCAACCAAAGGAACACCTCCTTCGCCGGATAAGCCGGAGGGGTTCCGCGGCGCGGTTATTCACCGCAGCCGTGGGGCTGTGCTGTTGACGGCTTTGGCGATGGCCGCACTGGCCCTGGCCGGATGCACAAGTTCCCGGCCGACCGCGCCCTCCCCAGTCAGCGCCGTCGCGCAGCAGCTTGCCCGCTCCGGCGCCACCAGCGTAATCGTTTTCGTTTCGGATCACGGTCACAGCACCGTGGCCACCGCCGGGACACCGCGTCCGGCAGCTGGCCAGAGGTTCCGGGTCGGGAGCATAACGAAGACCTTCACAGCCACGCTCGTGCTCCAGCTCGTGGATCAGAAGCGAATCGGCCTGGATGATCCCGTGGGCCGCTACCTGCCCGGCGTCATACCGGCCGGAGGCACGATCACCATCCGGGAGCTTCTCCAGCACCGCTCCGGCCTGGCCAATTTCACCGACTACCTCACCTGGATGGACCAGGCCGAGCCATCGGCGTCTATCAGGCCGATCGACGTGCTGCGGTTCGCGGCCTCCAAGCCCCTGCTCTTCGAGCCGGGAAGCCACTGGGCCTACTCCAACACCAACTACATCGCGCTCGGGCTCGTCATCGAGAAGGTGACCGGCCACCCGTTCGGCCAGGAACTCCAGCAGCACATCCTCCAGCCGCTCGCACTCAGCCGCACCGAGCTGGCGACAACACGGCAACTACCGGACCTCCAGGACCAGGGCACCAATCCGGACCTCCCGTGGGCGGCAGGCGGGATCGTCTCCGACACCCAGGACCTGGCCCGGTTCTTCTCGGCTCTGCTGTCTGGTCACCTGATCTCCCGGGCCTCGCGGGCGGAGATGATGCAGACGGCGCTAAGCGGCCCCAGCCAGGACGGCCTGGGCATCTTCGCCACCAGCCTGCCATGCGGGCGGTTCTGGGGCCACGGGGGAAGCATCCTTGACTACGGGACGCTCGTTGATGCGAGCGGTGACGGCGCTCGCCTCGCCGTCATTTCCGAACGCGGTCCGAGCGGGCACCCGGCGGATGAGTCCGAGCTGCTCTGCCCGTCCTCGGCGCGCAATGCCAGCTAAGGTTCTGCCTGGCGTTTGCGGGGACAGACTCTTGTGGCCAGCTTGGAAGATCGTCGGCGGAACCGATGACCTGCCGGGCTGCAGGTTGGCGGAATGACGGCCTGACTGTGAGGGACCGTAGGACGCCCCGGATGACTGCCTGATCGGCCACGCAACGGCATGTTCACCGCGCCGGAGGTCGCTCTCGTGACCGGGCGAATTTGTGCCGCTACCTGGCCGCACGTGCTCGTCGCAAACGATCGGAGGCAAGATCGTTCCGTCTATGTTCCGGTTCATGGTTGAATCCGCGTTACGGACGGTCGTCAGACGGTATGCTTCTGGTTGGTCGTGGAGCGGGGGCGGACTGCCAGCCTGAAAAGCGGAAGGTCGGCAGTTTGACCCTGCCCCTGACCACCAGTTTTAGGCTAGTTTCTAGTGCTCTGACCAGCGCAAATGCTAACTGGGCGTTTCCGTGCCTGTCACCGTCGAGTGACCATGACTGCCCGTGCGTTACCGTGGTCGGCCGCTCGCTATCGCACGCGGATCGCACGCCGTGCGTCGGTGCCTCCGGACTGCGGCCTCTTCGCCCTGAACTATCCGTGGCGCTGGTACTCATTTGCCGACCGTCCGTTTCCAGGAGTCGCGCAAGCGTCCGCGGTCGCCAGCATCCGTGGACGCTTGCGCGTAGAGGCGACGGCTTTGGCGATCTATCTACGTCTGATCGTAACTGCGTCGGCTGTCCAGCTTGATCCAGCACATGAGGCCGACGCGAGGTTCTTTGAGGGCGACCGCAGCTGCTGGAAGGCTGGGCTTCGGTCGGGAAGGCTCACGAACGCCTGCGGTCGGCGGCCGTCTGCGCCACTTCGGAAGGTGATCGAGAGCCCAGCGCAGCACTGTGGTCAACCTGGACATCGGATGTTCTTGCGTCATATCTCGATTATGCGCCTGCTGGCGACCGCTTCCATGTCAGGTCTCCTCCGCGACTCGGCTCACGTGCGTCAAGCCAGGCCGCGGTGCCTGCGGTGTTGTCCGCGAGTGGCCGTGGTGCCTCTCTCGCGACCGTCCCATCGGGCACGCGGCGGGCACAAGCCTCTTCGTCCCAAACTAGCGGCGCCGCTGGGCGTTTGGCCGTCGTCCCCGGTCCCGAGCGACACTTCTTACCCGTCGTCCAAGGCCTCACCGACGACTATGCCCAACTGCCCCTGGGATTTGCCCTGTGACCGCCTCCCGTCAAGTACCGCGACGGCGACCAGCTGCCCGTCTGGCACGACCAGACCGGGCAGTACGTCGACCCGGCCACCGGCGAGGTGCTGCCGACCTGGGACCAGGCCCTGGACGCCATCGGACCCTACGACCTGCCCTGGCACGTGACCCGATTCGGGGACCGGTTCGACGCCCAGGGCGTACTCGCCGGATCACCAGACGCGGCCCGGTGCATCGGCTACCTGACCAAGTACCTCACCAAGCACGTCGGCGGCTGCCGCGCGGCCGACACGGACGCGCAGCGCGCCCACGCCGCCCGGCTCGCCGTGGCGCTGCGATACCAGCCATGCTCGCCGCGGTGCGCGAACTGGCTCCGCTACGGCATCCAGCCCAAGGGTGCCCGGCCCGGCCAGGCGCCCGGCCGGTGCAAGAGCAAGGCTCACGACGCCGATCACCTCGGCTATGCCGGGCGGCGGGTCCTGGTCTCCCGCAAGTGGTCCGGCAAGACCCTGGCCGACCACCGCGCCGACCGCAGGGACTGGCTGCTGCGGACCCTCGGTGTTTCGGCAACCGACCCGGCCCGGTACGCCTGGGAACCCGTCGCCCCGTCTGACCCGGACCACATGGAACACGCCCGGCGGATGCTGCACGTCGTCGCCGACCGGCTCCGATGGCAGACCGCACTAGCGGAGGCCAGACGAAGAGCCGCGATGCCACCGGATGGTGATCTTCCGGCAACCGGGAGGGCAGCGTGAGCACTCGGGGCGGTGAAACGCCGATGGATCATCTTCTCACCGTGGATGAGGCGGCGGATCGTTTGAGTACTTCCTCTCGTTTCATTCGTCGGCTTATCGCGGAACGGCGAATCGAGTTCGTGAGGATTGGGCGATACGTCCGCATCGGCGAATCGGCACTCAGCGACTTCATAGATGCGGGCCGTGTTGAGCCGATGGCAGTTGCTGAGGCTCGGCACAGGATGAGAGGAGTGGCGTAATGCCGAACAGAGTAGGGCATCGACGTTTCGGCAACGTCAGGAAGCGGGAGTCTGGCCGTTTTCAGATCCGCTACCCGGGGCCGGATGGCCGTATGCGTACCGGTCCTGAGACATACGAGCGTAAGAGCGACGCAGAGAGAGCGCTGACCCTCGTCGAGGCAGCGATGATGGCGGGGGAGTGGACAGACCCGGAGCGCGGGAAGGTCAGGCTCGGCGACTACGCCGCAACCTGGATAGCTGAGCGGCCTGGTCTGCGGGTCCGGACGGTGGATCTTTATTCTTGGCATCTAGCCAAGCACATTGCGCCCTATCTGGGCGTGGTGCCCATCGGGAAGCTGTCCACGCCGATGATCAGGAAGTGGCGGGCAGATTTGCTCAGCAATGGCGTGTCCGTTTCGATGGCGGCGAAAGCGTATCGGCTGCTACGGGCAGTGCTTGCGACAGCAGTGGAAGAGGACAAAATCCTGCCGCGCAATCCCTGCCGCATTCGTGGCGCTGGCGAGGAGCACGCCGTCGAACGGCCGGTTCTCACGGTCGCCCAGGTCTTCGAGCTGGCTGAGCGGGTCGGCCGTCGCCCGATAGGCAATATCCGCAAGCTTCCGGGTGGCGGCTACCGGCTGCGATTTCGCAGGAGCGGTGAGATGCGGACCTCGCCAGAGGTGTACGGCACGCGCTCCGATGCCGAGAGAGCCCTGTGGAAGATGGCCGAAGATGGCCGCGCCGATTGCAACCATGATCAGCGATTTCGCGCCATGGTGCTGCTCGCCACCTTCGCCAGCCTGCGGTGGGGCGAGGTCACTGCGCTGTCGCGGTCTGATCTTGATCTGCAAGCGGGGATCGTGCGAGTACGCGCGGCGTTCACTCAACGGCGGTCCTACAGTTCAGCGATCATCCTCGGGCCGCCCAAGTCGAGGGCCGGGCGCCGGGTAGTTGGCATTCCCAAGGCGATCATCCCGGTCCTGGAACAGCACATGTCCCAGTTCGTCGGGGCGGAACCTGGCGCGCTCTTGTTCTGTGGCGTACAGGGCGGCCCATGGAGCCGCAGCAACTTCAACAAGATTTGTGGCCGTCCGCGGTGCGGTCGATAGGGGCCGAAGGTCTGCACTTTCATGACCTTCGCCATACCGGGAACACCTTCGCCGCGTCCGGCGGTGCGGGGATCAAGGATCTGATGGCACGGATGGGCCACGACAGCGAACGGGCGGCGCTGATCTATCAGCACGAGGCGCGTGGCGCGGACAAGATGATTACCGACACCATCGACGCTCACGTCGAAGCCGAGCAGGGCAGGCGAGGCGATGATGACGGCCAGGCGGGTGTGCTGCCAGCGGGCTAATGGCCCGTTAATGGCCCGGAAGGATGAAAACTACATAGCGGAAGCCGGAGCGCAGACGCGGGTCATGCCTGTGACGTGCACAAATATCGACGGAGCGGGCGACGGGAATCGAACCCGCATGACCAGCTTGGAAGGCTGGGGCTCTACCATTGAGCTACGCCCGCGCGGCGGTGGCCGGATCCCGCGTGAATCCAGTTGGGCGCCGTCACCGGGTAGCGTACCGGTTCGTCGTCCACCCGGCAGCATGCCGCCGCGGTCCAGGCCCTCGTGAGGTTACCCTGCACTCCCGTCAGGCGGCTCGCACGTGCAGGTCAGTCGCGCGGCCCGTCAGCATTCAGATGCTCGCCGAAGAAGGCGAGGATGCGGCGCCGTGCGTCCCGCGCCGAGGGCTCGTGGTAGGCAGCGCCCATGAGCTTGGCCGACACTAGGAATACCTTCGGCACGTCCGCGGCGTCGTGGTTGTTGAGGAAGTCGTGGTTGTTGAGGAAGGAGTGCCCGGCGCCCGGGTACTCCTTCACGTCGTGATCAACTCCGGCCGCCGTCAGGGCCCGATCCAGTCGGCCGGCGGCACCGCGCAGCGAGCGTCCTTAGCCCCGTAACTGCCGACGATGGGGCAAGCCTGGGTCAGGAAGCTTTCCGTATCGGGGCCCTTGGGGACCGGGCCGTAGTTCACGCTTGACGCCGCGAAACCGTGGCCGGGAGCGAGCATCAGCGCGAAGCCGCCGCCCATGCAGAACCCGATGACACCGATCTTGCCCGTACAGTCGTCGCGGCCGGCGAGCCAGGTGCGCACCGCCTCCACGTCATCGAACGTCCTGCCCCGCCTGGCACGCAGGTCACGCATGATGGCGCGCAGGCACGCGATTTTCCCTCCCCAATAAAAGAGTCCGGCGCCGCCGCGAGGTATCCGCCAGCCAGCCAGCCAGCCGGCCTGGTTGCGCAGGTCCTGGCTCATGCCCATGGCGTCATGGATCACTACCACCCCTGGCCATGGCCCCCCACCTGAGGGGGTGGCAAAGTACGTCGGCATCTCGCCGTGGGGGGTGGGGATCCGCAGGCCGGCCATCACGTCTCCTGCCCCACGCCGCCAGGTTTCACGACTCCTTGAACTCAAGACCTTCTTGAGGTCAAGACGGCTCCTCGAACCCAAGGGCCAACGACGCACAGCAGGCTGAACGCTGGTCGGGCTGGCCGGACTCGAACCGGCGGCCTCCGCGTCCCAAACGCGGCGCGCTACCAAGCTGCGCCACAGCCCGTGCATCGGAGTTTAGCGGGCCGCCACGGCGGGTGCTCACAGGCCGAACCGGTCGATCGCACGGGCAGCGCAATGCTGGCCGATCACGACAGACGCGGTCGCGGCCGGCGACGGCGCGTTGAGCACGTGTACCGTACTGGCGGACTCCTCGATGAGGAAGTCGTCGACTAGCGACCCCGACCTGCTTAGGCACTGGGCACGAACACCCGACGGGCCGAAGGTGACGTCGCCAGAACTGATCATCGGCAGGTACCTGCGCATCTCGGCGAGAAAGGCGGGCTTGACCAGATCGCGCCAGATCTCCCGCGCCCCTGTGCCCGCGTAGGACCGTGCGAGGCGGCGGAATCCGGGGAAGCGCAGCACCTCGAGGAGATCATGGCGGTTGACAGACAGCCTGCCGTACCCTTCGCGGGCAAAAGCGGGCACAGCGTTCGGCCCAGCGTGCAGCGATCCGTCGATGCCGCGCGTGAAGTGCACCCCGAGAAAGGGAAACCCGGGATCGGGAACGGGGTACACCAGCCCGCGGACCAGGTTCGAGGCATGCGGCCGGAACGTGTAGTAATCACCGCGGAAAGGGATGATCCGGTAGTCGGCGGTGGCGTGCCCAGTCATGGCGGCCACCCGGTCCGATTGCAGCCCGGCGCAGGTGACCACCGTGCGCGCGATGACCGGCCCGCCGTCCGTGCACAGCGTGCTGCGGCCAGCGCGGGCGGTGATCTTCTGGACGCCGCGGCCGCACAGCACAGCGCCACCGTACCCGGCGATAACCTCCGCGTACGCTGCCGCGACCCGCCGGTAGTCGATGACGCCGCTTTCCGGCACGTGCAGTGCACGCACGCCACGGACATTCGGCTCGATTTCACCGAACTCGGCCGGCGTCAGTTCCCTGATGGCGAGCCCATTGGCCCGCCCGCGCTGCGCCAGGTCGCGCAACCGGGCAAGTTCGCCCTCGTCGCTGGCCACGACGAGCTTCCCGCTCAGCCGGTACGGGATGCCCTGCTCATCAGCGAACGTCATCAGCGCCCGCCGGCCCTCGCGGCAGAACCGTGCCTTCAGGCTTCCCGGCTTGTAATAAAGGCCCGCGTGGATGACGCCTGAGTTGTGACCGCTCTGGTGCGAAGCGATCGAGGGCTCCTTTTCGAGCACGGCAAGCCGCAGCCCCGGCCGCTGCTTGAGCAGTGCCATCGCGGTCGCCAGGCCGACGAGGCCGGCCCCGATGACCGCCACGTCAAGCACGGAGCCGGCGAGCCCGGCGGGATCGGGGTCCCCGGCAACCTCCGACGACTTAACCTCCGGGGATTCCGGGGATTCCGGGGATTCCGCCATCTCAGCCACGCGACCTCAGCCTCGCGACCTGGCTGCGCGGGCCATCAGCGTTAACGGCTGCGCTCATGTCAACCTCCAGAGGTCCGGCCAGATCAGAATATGCAGCCGCACCGGCGCCGCAGGATGGCGCCGCAGGACGGCGCCACAGGATACGGAACGGCAGAGATCAGATTGTCACGATGCCTCGCTATGGTCGGGTTAGGAGCCAGGCAAATGCCCCGGCCCAGCGGCCGGCGGCGGCCGGGCAGGGTGCACACGGTTCGAGGAGGCCGGGGGGAGGTGAGCCGGTGGGCCTGACGAGCGGGCTGCTGATCGGGCTGGCAGCGTTCTTGGCCGCCACCGCTTTCGCGGGCACCCTGTGGATGTGGCGGCGGCTCGCAAGCCCGCGCCCGTCGCATGTGGTCGCGCGGATCGGCCTGCTGCTCTGGGCGCAGTTGACCGTGATGCTCGTCATCTTCCTGAGCGTGAACAAGTCGTTCGGGTTCTTCGCCTCGTGGTCGGACCTGCTCGGCACCAACAACACGACGGGCGTCATCGTCGCTCCAAGCCATCAGGCCGACGGGCAGAGCCATCAGGCCGACGGGCAGAGCCATCAGGCCGACGGGCAGAGCCATCAGGCCGACGGGCAGAGCCATCAGGCTGACGGGCAGAGCCATCAGGCTGACGGGCAGAGCGCGCCAATCCGGTCACAGGGCACCGGGGTGCTGGCCTCGCGGACGGCCAGTGGGCGGACCGGTCTGAGCTGGTCACTGACCACCGGGCACGGCTGGTCACGCTACGGCCGGCTGCAGGTGGTCCGCATTACAGGCGTGCGATCGGGCATCGCGGCCAACGCGTATCTCTACCTGCCGCCGCAATACTTCTCGCGCGCTCCGGCTGGCCGCACATTCCCCGTTATCGTCGTCATCTCCGGCCACGTCACGGCCGCAGGCGACCCCTACAGCGCGGTCTCGCTCGCGGTGACCGCAGCCCAGGAGACCGAAGCGGGGCGGGCGAGGCCAGCGATCTACGTGATGCTCGGCGTATCAGTGGCAGGCGCAACCGGCGGAACCGGCGGAACCGGCCGCGACCTTGGCTGCCTCGACGTACCAGGAGGGCCGCAGGCCGCCACATTCTTCGCACAGGACCTTCCCGCGGCGATCGAGTCGGCATATCCGGCTGCCGCGGCCGCGGCCGGCTGGGGCGTGCTCGGCGATGCGAGCGGCGCCTACTGCGCACTTTCCCTCGCCATGACGCACTCGGATCGGTTCGCCGTGGCCGCGGCACCACTCGCGGGTTACGGCCCGCCGCCGGGATCGGCGGGCACCCGGCCGGGCACGGCCGGCTGGTGGCTGTCAGGCGGTAGCCGATTGCTTCGGCAGCAGAACAACCTCGGCTGGCGGCTCGTGCACCTGCCGCCCCAGCCGATCTCGTTGTTCTTCCTGCGGGCAGGCCCGAGCGGACCGCAGGTGAGCAGCGGGGGCGCGGGAACAAGCACGCCGGCGGCGCGGGCTTTCCTTTCGCTGCCGAGGCTCCCCACGCACGTTACGCAGATCACGCTCGCCACTGGCCCGCAGCCGCTCGCCCCAGCCCTGGACCGGATCACGGCGGTGCTCACCGCATCCACCCCAACGGCACCGTGATGGCCCTGAACAGCGGTCCATTCCTGGCCCTGCTGAGCCTGGTCGCCGCGGCCACGATGGCGGCCACGGTCCTGGTATGGCCGCGCGTGGCCGGGCACAAGCGCTCGCACATCACGGCAAGGACCGGACTGCTGATCGCCACCCAGCTCACCGCGATCGTCGCCGTGCTCGGCGGGCTCAACTCCTACTTCTCTTTCATCGTGTCGTGGTCAGATCTGGTCGGCACGCATGCGAGCGCCACATCGGCGGCCGGCGACGGCAACCGCAACGGCCACGGCGCCGTGCCCCCGCCGATCATCGTCACGCACACCCAGGTCGCGCCCAGCGCACGGGCCGCGCCGCAACTGCGGGCCGGCCAAACGCCGCGGGTCACCCGCACCGCGCCGGCCGCTGCTAGCGGGGCAGGTGCGGCGGCCAACGGTGAGATCCTGACCGTCCAGATCACCGGCGAACGCACCGGCATCACGGCCGCGAGGTCCTACGTTTACCTGCCGCCGCAGTACTTCCGGCGCGCGTACGCTCATCGGCTATTCCCCGCGGTACTCGTGCTGTCCGGGTACCCGAGCGACCCGCGCAGCGAGATCACCCGGCTGAACCTGCCGGGCGCCGCGGGCGCGGCAATCGCCGCAGGCAAGCTGCAGCCGTCGATCTTTATCATGATGTTCTCGTCGGTCGACATGCCACGCGACACCGAGTGCACGGATATCCCTGGCGGCCCGCAAGCCGCGACGTTTTTCGCAGCAGATGTCCCGCTCGCGTTCGAGCAGTCCTTCAGGGTAGCCACGGGCGCCGGTGGCTGGGCGGTCATGGGCGATTCCACCGGCGGCTACTGCGCGGTGAAGCTCGCCATGATGCATTCTGATCGCTTCGCGGCCGCGGTCTCACTGTCCGGTTATTACTCGGCGCTGCAGGACTTCACCACCGGCAGCCTCTACGGGCACAGCGCCGCATACCGGGCCGAGAACGACTTGTTCTGGCGGCTCGGCCACCGGCCACCGCCGCCCGCGTCGGTACTGCTTGCGACCAGCCGCGTCGGCGAGGACGACTATCAGCCGACACTCAAGTTCCTGCGCATGATCCGCCCGCCGATGCACGGCTACGGGCTCGTCATCCCGGTCGGCGGGCACAACTTCCGCACCTGGAAGCGCGAGCTCGGCCAGGCGCTCGGCTGGCTGAGCCAGCGCCTCAGTGCGAACGGGACGCCGCACCCGCCTCCGTCCGGCTAGGACCGTGGCTAGACTGGGCGGCCGTAGGCCGTAGCCGTAAGTGATCGGACCAGACGCAGCGACCTGATCGGAGCCGGGGCACCCCAAAGTCCCGAACGGCTGCCGCGACGCGCGCCGATTCCGCATGTGCGGGCCCGAAGGAGTGACACCGTAAGTGAAGACCGACGTCGAGGAGCTGAGCCCGACCAGGGTGAAGCTGATTATCGAGGTTCCTTTCGACGAGCTTAGGCCGAGCCTTGACCGTGCGTACCGCGAGGTCGCCAAGCAGGTCCGGGTGCCAGGCTTCCGGCCGGGCCGGGTGCCGCCGCGCATCATCGATCAGCGCTTCGGCCGCGGTGCCGTGCTCGAGCAGGCGATGAACGAGGCGGTGCCGCAGCTCTACGGCAAGGCCCTGGAAGACAATGACGTATACGCGCTTGGCCAGCCGGAGCTTCAAATCACCGAACTCGACGACGGCAAGCAGCTTGCATTTACGGCCGAGGTCGACGTGCGCCCCAAATTCGAGGTGCCCGATGTCGACGGGATGGCGGTGACCGTCGAAGACGCCGTGGTGACCCCGGACGAGGTCGAGGAGTACCTGGGCGGGCTGCGCGAGCGGTTCGCCTCGCTGAAGACGGTGGAGCGTCCGGCCGAGGAGGGTGACTACGTCTCGATCGACCTGTCTGCCTCGGTCGACGGCGAGGAGGTGGAGGACGCGCAGGCGAGCGGCCTGTCCTACCGGATCGGCGACGACACGCTGGTGGACGGGCTCGACGCGGCGCTCGCCGGGATGACCGCAGGCGAGTCTGCGACGTTCACCAGCGAGCTGAGCGGCGGCGACCACGCCGGCGCGGAGGCCGACGTGATGGTCACCACGCACAGCGTCAAGGTCAAGGAACTTCCCGAGCTCGATGACGAGTTCGCGCAGTCGGCGAGCGAGTTCGACACGATAGGCGAGCTGCGGGCGGGTACTCGTGCGCAATTGGAGCGGTTGAAGCGGCTGCAGCAGGCGGGCCAGGCACGCGACGGCGCAATCGAGGCGCTGCTCGCCAAGATCGACGTTCCGCTGCCTGAAGCCGTCGTCACCGAAGAGGTGGAGCGTCGCAACCACTCCCTCGACGATCAGCTTGAGCGCATCGGCGCCAGCCGTGACACCTACCTGGAATCTGTCGGCAAGTCCGCGGACGAGCTCGCCGCCGAGATCGAGCGTGACGCCAGGAGTGCGATCAAGGCCAACTTCGTGCTCGACCAGTTCGCGCTGCAGGAAAAGCTCGGCGTGGAGGAGGCGGAGCTGACCAGCTTCGTTGTGCAGCAGGCACAGCGGATAGGCGTGTCGCCCGACCAGCTCGCCACGCACCTGCGCGACAGCGGCCAGATCGGGTCTGCCCTCGGCGACGTAATGCGCGCCAAGGCGATTGATCTCATCGTGCGGCG
This sequence comes from uncultured Actinomycetota bacterium, assembly GCA_963826515.1. Classification (GTDB taxonomy): domain Bacteria; phylum Actinomycetota; class Actinomycetes; order Streptosporangiales; family Streptosporangiaceae; genus DATFVJ01. Next base: position 48,374 of record CAWGXI010000010.1, on the reverse strand, counting down.
CGCCGCGGTCAAGGATGGTTCAGGAAACGAAGTCGACCTGGCGGCGCTTAGCGAGGATGCAGAAGCTGCGGAGGCCGAAGCCGAGGTTACCGTAGCTGAGGATGCCGAGGCTGGGGTTGTCGAGGCTGGGGTTGTCGAGGCTGGGGTTGTCGAGGCTGGGGTTGTCGAGGCTGAGGATGCCGAGGCTGGGGTTGTCGAGGCTGGGGTTGTCGAGGCTGGGGTTGTCGAGGCTGGGGTTGTCGAGGCTGAGCCGGCCGTGGCTGAGGTGGCCGAAACTGAGGCGGACCACGCTGACCTGGCAGACTCACGCGGCGCAGCCGACGCGGACGATGCTGGCGCACGGCCGTAACCGGCCCATCGCCGGCCGCCGCGCGAGCAGCTGCTGATCAGATCTGCTGAGCCGACAGCGAACAGCGACTATCTGCGGACGCGGCGAAGCCTGGGCCGCGTTAAGGTCACAGTCAACGAGACCAAAACGGCCTACCGCCCACGACAGAACAGGTGAGCTAGTGACCACGCCTGCGGATTTCGACCAGCCATCGCGGATTCTGGCGCGGGTTGCGGAGGCTCCGCCCATGCCGCTGCCCGAGCAGGTGTTCCAGCGGTTGCTGCGGCATCGCATCGTCTTCCTCGGCCAGCAGGTCGACGACGAGATCGCCAACCGCATCTGCGGCGAACTGCTGCTGCTCGCTGCCGAGAACGCCGACCGCGACATCACCCTCTACATCAACTCGCCAGGCGGGTCGGTGAGCGCCGGCATGGCGATCTACGACCTCATGCAGTATGTGCCGAATGACATCCAGACCGTCGCCATGGGCCTGGCCGCATCGATGGGGCAGTTCCTGCTCTGCGCGGGGACGCCGGGCAAGCGCTACGCGCTGCCGCACGCGCGGATCATGATGCACCAGCCGTCCGGCGGCATCGGCGGCACCGCGTCGGACATCAAGATCCAGGCGGAGCAGATGCTGTACGTGAAGCAGACGCTCGCCGAGCGGATCGCCTTCCACACCGGCCAGCCTGCCGAGCAGATCGAGGCCGACTCCGACCGAGACCGCTGGTTCACGGCCGAGGAGGCGAAGGACTACGGCCTCGTCGACCACGTGGTCCGCAGCGCCACGCAGGTACCTTCTGAGGGGCCGGTCTCATGACCCGCGCCAGCGAAACTCACGCACGAACAGCGGAGGCATCCCACGTGAGCGCCCAATTCCGGCCAGCCGTGCCACAGGACCGCTACGTCCTGCCATCGTTCGTGGAGCGGACGACGTACGGCGTCAAGGAGATGAACCCGTACAACAAGCTCTTCGAGGAGCGGATCATCTTTCTCGGCGTCCAGATCGACGACGCCTCGGCGAATGACGTGATGGCCCAGTTGCTGACGCTTGAGTCGATCGACCCGGACCGCGACATCACGATGTACATCAACTCGCCCGGCGGTTCCTTCACCTCCATGACCGCGATCTACGACACGATGGAGTATGTGCGCCCGGAGATTGCGACTGTCTGCCTCGGCCAGGCGGCGTCCGCCGCGGCGGTGCTGCTCGCCGCGGGCTCACCAGGCAAGCGGATGGCGCTGCCGAACTCGCGCATTCTGATTCACCAGCCGGCCACCGAGGGTGGCTACGGCCAGTCGAGCGACCTCGAGATCCAGGCGAGGGAGATCATGCGGGTCCGTGCCGCGCTTGAGCGGATCCTCGCCCTGCACACAGGCAAGAGCCAGGAACAGGTGCGCAAGGACATCGAGCGTGACAAGATCCTGACAGCGGAAGAGGCGAAAGAATACGGTCTGGTGGATGAGGTTCTGTCCAACCGGAAGGCCGGGGCCGAGGTAGTGTCATCCTAACTGGGAGGATCCACCCGTCCCGGGCGTCGCGACAGGGCACAGCACGCCCGTAAGGCGGTAGCGTCAGTGTTAGGCAAGGCGGTGGGTGGCACCAACCGCACTGTCACAGGCGGCCCCACGCAAAGGAGTAGCTGAGTGGCACGCATCGGCGATGGTGGTGACCTGCTGAAGTGCTCGTTCTGTGGAAAGAGCCAGAAGCAGGTCAAAAAGCTCATTGCCGGGCCCGGCGTGTACATCTGCGATGAATGCATCGACCTGTGCAACGAGATCATCGAAGAGGAACTCGCCGAACCGTCCGAGCTGAAGTGGGACAACCTGCCGAAGCCGCGCGAGATCTACGAATTCCTCGACGGCTACGTGATCGGCCAGGAGAAGGCCAAGAAGGCGCTTTCGGTCGCGGTGTACAACCACTACAAGCGGGTCCATTCGGGCGGTGGCGGCGATCGGACCCGCGAGGACGCGGTCGAGCTTGCCAAGTCCAACATCTTGCTGCTCGGCCCGACCGGGTCGGGCAAGACCTTGCTTGCGCAGACCCTCGCCAAGCTGCTCAACGTGCCGTTCGCCATCGCAGACGCGACCGCGCTGACCGAAGCGGGCTACGTCGGCGAGGACGTCGAGAACATCCTGCTCAAGCTGATCCAGGCGGCCGACTACGACGTGAAGAAGGCCGAGACGGGGATCATCTACATCGACGAGGTCGACAAGATCGCCCGCAAGAGCGAGAACCCGTCGATCACCCGCGACGTCTCGGGCGAGGGCGTGCAGCAGGCGCTGCTGAAGATCCTCGAGGGTACGACGGCGTCGGTGCCGCCGCAGGGCGGGCGTAAGCACCCGCACCAGGAGTTCATCCAGATCGACACGACCAATGTGCTGTTCATCTGCGGTGGGGCGTTCGCCGGCCTGGAGAAGATCATCGAGCAAAGGATCGGCCGCCGGGGCATGGGCTTCAACGCGGTGCTCCGCTCGAAGGAGGACCGGGTCTCACCCGACGCCTTTGCCGATGTCATGCCAGAGGACCTGCTCAAGTTCGGCATGATTCCTGAGTTCGTCGGCAGGCTGCCGGTGATCACCAGCGTGCACAATCTGGACCGCGAAGCCCTGATCCTCATCCTGACCGAGCCGCGCAACGCGCTCGTCAGGCAGTACCACAGGCTCTTCGAGCTCGACAACGTAGATCTGGAATTCACCGAGGACGCGCTCGAAGCCATCGCCGACCAGGCGATCCTTCGTGGCACCGGAGCACGCGGGCTTCGCGCGATCATGGAAGAAGTGCTCCTGTCGGTGATGTACGAGGTGCCGAGCCGTGAGGACGTCGAACGGGTCGTGATCACTGGCGCAGCCGTTCTGGAGCATGTCAACCCGACCCTTGTGCCGCGCGAACTGCCGGCCAAGCGGACCCCGCGGGAGAAGTCGGCCTGACCCGCGTGGCCCTAGAGGGCATGCTCCGTGGATCTTTGGCGGCGCGGCAGCGCCGCCCACGACCCCAGACGATGACCGGTGCGCCGGTGAATTCGCGCCGCAGCGCGTCCCGTGGAACCTGATGCCGCACAGGGAACGTCCACCGCGTACCGTCACTGGGACTTTGCGTGGCGCGCGCCGGCAGGCCGGTCCGGCTGGTCCAACCCGGACCCATGGGTCAAAGACGCCGTACCGATGCTGCACGGGCGCCAGGTGAGCCGGGTTCTTGATCTTGGCTGCGGGGTCGGCAGGCACGCGACGTTCCTGGCCACGCAGGGGTTCACCTGCCACGGGATCGACCGAAGCGACGCCGGGATCGCGCGCGGGAGGCGTCGGCACAGACAAGATCCACCCGCACTTCTACTGCGACGGCCGCCGGCTGCTGGCGCTGCGCCGGGGCGTGAACCTGATCAGCGCCTTCGACGCGGAGCAGGCTGGCGAAGGGTCATTCCACTGGCACTGCCTGTTCGAGGTCGATCCGGAGTCCGCCCGCTGCTAGAAGTCCTTACAGACCACTAGCGGCCGTCAAACCTGGCCCGTTGCGGACCACTAGACTCGGCTGACGTGAACGGATCCCGGGAATTCCCCTCGCAGTATTCACCGGCCGACGTGGAGCCGCGCTGGTACGAGCGCTGGGTACAGGCCGGTCTATTCACCCCCGATCCGGCACGCCAGGGGCCAAGGTTCTCGATCGTGATCCCGCCGCCGAACGTCACCGGTTCGCTCCACATGGGTCACGCGCTCGACCACACGCTGCAGGACTCACTGGTGCGCAGGCGCCGAATGCAGGGCTACCCCACGCTGTGGCTGCCCGGCATGGATCATGCGGGAATCGCGACCCAGAACGTCGTGGAGCGCGAACTGGCCAAGGAGGGACTAAGCCGTCACGACCTCGGCCGCGAGGGTTTCGTCGAGCGGGTCTGGCAGTGGAAGGCGGAGTCAGGCGGCAAGATCCTCGGCCAGATGCGCAGGCTGGGCGACAGCGTCGACTGGACGCGCGAGCGGTTCACCATGGACGCGGGCCTGTCCGCCGCCGTACACACGATCTTCAAGCATCTCTTCGACGACGGGCTCATCTATCGCGCAGAACGCATCACCAACTGGTGCCCGCGCTGCCTGACCGCGCTGTCCGACATCGAGGTCGAGCACAGCGAGGACGAGGGCGAACTGGTCTCGATCCGGTACGGCGACGGTGCTGACACCATCGTGGTGGCGACCACGCGTGCCGAGACCATGCTCGGCGACACGGCCGTCGCCGTGCACCCAGACGACCCGCGCTACGCGCGGCTTATCGGCCGCAGCGTCGTGCTGCCGCTGACCGGGCGCCGGATCCCGGTGCTGGCCGATCCGCATGTAGACCCGGAATTCGGCACCGGAGCGGTTAAGGTCACTCCGGCGCACGACCCGGACGACTTCGAGATAGGGCGCCGCCACAACCTGCCCAGCCTCACCGTCCTAGACGAGCGGGGCGTCATCACCGCCCATGGCCCGTTCTCCGGCCTCGACAGGTTCGAGGCGCGGCCCGCCGTCGTCGCCGCGCTACGCGAAGAGGGGCGCATCGTCTCCGAGGTCCGGCCGTACCTGCACGCGGTCGGGCACTGCCAGCGGTGCGGGACCACGGTAGAGCCCCGGCTGTCGATGCAGTGGTTCGTCAAGGTCGGCCCGCTCGCCAAGGCAGCGGGCGACGCGGTACGTGACGGGCGGGTGCGGATCAGCCCGCCTGAGCTCGCGGCCAGGTATTTCGACTGGGTGGACGACATGCACGACTGGTGCATCAGCCGCCAGTTGTGGTGGGGTCACCGGATCCCGGTCTGGTACGGGCCGGGCGGCGAGGTGATCTGTCCGGGACCAGGCGAGCGCCTGCCGGCTGGCGAGGGCTGGCACCAGGACCCTGATGTGCTCGACACCTGGTTCTCTTCCGCGCTCTGGCCGTTCTCGACGCTCGGCTGGCCTAAGGACACGCCCGACCTGCGCGCGTTCTATCCGACCAGCGTGCTGGTGACCGGATACGACATCTTGTTCTTCTGGGTCGCCCGGATGATGATGTTCGGGCTGTACGCGATGCGCGACCAGGACCCGGTGGACGCCGTGCCGTTCCGCGTCGTAGCGCTGCACGGCCTGGTGCGCGACGCCCACGGCAAGAAGATGTCCAAGTCCGCGGGCAACGTGGTGGATCCACTCGACTGGATCGACCGCTATGGCGCGGACGCGACCCGGTTCACTCTCGCCCGCGGCGCGAACCCGGGCAGTGACGTGTCCGTCAGCGAGGAGTGGGTGGCGGGCTCTCGGAACTTCTGCAACAAGCTCTGGAACGCCGTCAGGTTCGCGCTGCGCAGCGGCGCTGTAGCGGTGTCCGGCCTGCCGCCCGTGTCCGAGCTCTCTGTCGCCGACCGGTGGATCCTGTCCAGGCTCGCCACGGTCGCCGCCGACGTCGATGGCGCCATGGAGGAATTCGAGTTCGGCCGTGCCTGCGAGTCCTTGTACCACTTCGCCTGGCATGAGGTCTGCGACTGGTATCTGGAGCTTGCCAAGACGCCGCTTAACTCGGGCGCGGAAGCCGCCGCCGCGACCACGCGCGCCGTGCTCGGCAACGTGCTCGACCGGTTGCTGCGCCTGCTGCACCCGGTGATGCCGTTCATCACAGAGGAGTTGTGGACCGCCCTGACCGGTGGAAACACGATCGTCACGGCGGATTGGCCAGCAAGCGGCGTGCCGGATGGGCCCGCGCCCGACCCCGCTGCGGAGGCGGAGATCGGCGCGTTGATGCGCCTGGTCACCGAGGTCCGCAGGTTCCGGTCCGACCAGGGACTGCGGCCGGGGCAGGACGTCGCCGCCGCGCTCGACGGTATCGAGCGCACGCCGCTCGCCGGGCACGAGCAGCACATCCGCGCGCTGCTGCGCCTGACCCCGCCGCGGCCCGGTTTCGCCCAGGCCGCGTCGCTGTCTGTGGAACGGGTGACGGTCCGGCTTGACCTCGCGGGCGTGATCGACGTCGCCGCCGAGCGCAGGCGGCTGGAGAAGGACCTCGCCGCCGCTCGCAGGGAACAGGAGCAGACCGGCAGGAAGCTCGTCAACACCGCGTTCACCGCCAAGGCGCCGCCGGCCGTCGTGGCGGCAACCCGCGAGCGGCTCGCCGCGGCAGCGGCGGAGATCGCCCGCATTGAGGCCGCACTGGGGTCCTTGCCCACGGCGTGACGCGCGCGGGTCCGTGCCTACCTCGTGCCGTCCGGTCCGCCGTGACGGACCCGGTCTGTGCGTGCGGCGTGACGGGTTCCGGTTTGTGCGTGCGGCGTGACGGGTTCCGGTTTGTGCGTGCGGCGTGACGGGTTCCGGTTTGTGCGTGCGGCGTGACGGGTTCCGGTTTGTGCGTGCGGCGTGACGGGCTCTGGTTTCTGCGCGCGGCGCTACCCCCCGTTCCTGCGCGCGGCGTGACGACGCGCCCCCGTTTCTCCGCGCGGCATGACGCCACCACCGCCATGATCCGCAACTGTGTTAATCCGCCAGCAAATAGCGCAGGTAAGTTAACACGATCGGGGATCATGAACGATGATGACCCGGAGCCGACGGCGCTGGCGTCACACTGCGTTACCCTGCCGGGCACAGCAAGGAATAAGCAGGCGAACAACCGCTCGGTGTCGGCGTCCACGAGGTCCAGGACCCTACCAGTGAAATACACCGTGCCGAGCGCGAGGACCCTATGACCGAGGCCAGCCACAAGATCGCGGGTCAGGTCCGCCGCGTCGATGGTTGTCCAGCCGGCCGGCAGTGGATGCGTGAACCTCAGGCGTTCGTCCGGCAGCCGCACGAACGTCACAGGCAGCCCGGCGAGTTCGCCGATCGCTCCAGGTACGTCCTTGTGATCTGGCAGGCATAGCAGTACATGATCGATCCCGGGCCACCAGCGGGCCGCGACTGCAAGGGCCGCAGCGATTCCGGCTCGGTTGATCGCCGAGTCGACAATCAGCTCGGTGGCTGATCCAGGCAGCTGGTGCCGTGATAGGCGGCCAGGTAGCCGGAGCGAGCCAAGGACCGCGGCGAGCTCGGTGCGCGCCGGTCGCGGGCGGCCAAGTACTTCCAGGAGCCGCGCCGCGGCGGCGCAGCCGAGTACGGCATTGCTCGCGCTCAGGCCGGCCGGGAGAAGCGCCGCCGTTATTGCCGCGCTGCCAGAATCCACCACCTCGACCCGCACCCGGCCGGCGGACCGCCTCCTGACCGTCTCCGCGATTTCCCGCGCCACGTCGCCGGTCTGGGGGAGCGTCAGCACAGCACGAGTCGACGGAGCCACGATCCCAGCCTTCTCCCACGCTATCTCCGCCGGTGTGTCGCCCAATACGCCCACATGCTCGGCGAAGATGGGCGTCAGCGCGGCGATGGTCGGCGTGAAGAGACTGATCTCGTCGGAGATTCCGCCCATGCCCGCCTCGAGGACGGTCACGTCGGCGGCCACGTCCCGTGCGTGCAGCATCCCGGCGAGCGTGAACAGGCCAGTCGGCGCGAGATAGCCGTCGGTTGCCCCGCGGCCAGCTGCGGGCCGGTCGGCTCCGCTGTCGGCTCCGCCGCGGTCGCCTCCTGGAGCACCGGGGCCGAGTGCCGCGCGCAACCGGTCCGCGAGTTCGAGCAGCGCCGCTGGCGAGATCGCTTGGCCGTCGACGCGGATGCGTTCCTCGGCGCGCCGGTACCCCGGGCTCGTCACTGTCACCACCCGGCACCCCGCCGCTGCCAGGAAAGCGGACGCGCAAATGGCCGTCGTGCCCTTGCCCTTGGAGCCAACCACGCTCAGCACGGGCCTGGCCTGCTCGAGGAGGCCGAGCGCAGCGGCGAGGCTCCGCGCCCGCGGCAGGCTACGCCGCTCACCCGGCCGGCGCGCATGCCATTCGGAGAGGAAGAAGCTGTCTGGCGTCATCACACCCCGCAAGCTGGATCCCGGCGCGCAGGCAAAGCCAGCCAAGCGTATCTGCCGCGCCACGTGCTGCCCAGGGAGCATGGGAGCACGGCAGCCCCGAGTAGGCTTCGCACGTGACCGACTCCGCCCGCCGAGCCCCCACCAGGTCCGGCGCCCCCAGGTCCGGCGCCCCCAGGTCCGGCGCCCCCAGGTCCGGCGCCCCCAATAGGTACGCGGTGCGGTGACCTCGGACCAGCCTGCCAGTCTCGCCGACGCCGAGGCGGCGATCCGCGCCAGGGGCGTCGAGTGGGAGATCGATCCCTCACTCGACCGCATGCAGGCACTCATGGAACTGCTTGGCTCGCCGCAGCAGTCGTATGCCGTCATCCACGTGACAGGGACCAACGGCAAGACGTCGACCGCGAACATGATCGACGCGCTGCTGCGCGCGCGGGGCCTGCGCACCGGCAGGTACACCAGCCCTCATCTGACCTCAATGCGGGAACGGATCAGCGTAGACGGGGAGCCGCTCAGCGAGGAGCGGTTCGTGACCGCATACGCTGAGGTGCTGCCTTACGTGCAGCTTGCGGACTCGAACGGTGATCCGCCGCTTTCCTTCTTCGAGGTGCTCACCGCGATGGCGTTCGCGGTGTTCGCGGACGCTCCGGTGGACGTGGCCGTGATCGAGGTGGGCATGGGCGGTACCTGGGATGCGACCAATGTCGCGGACGGAACCGTCGCTGTCGTCACCCCCATCTCCATGGATCACACGCGCTACCTGGGCGACACGTTCGAGTTGATAGCGGCAGAGAAGGCCGGGATCATCAAGCCAGGCGCGGTGGCTGTCCTCGCGCAGCAGCCGGTGGAGGCGGCCGAGGTGCTGCTGCGCCGGGCCGCAGAGACGGGTGCCAGCGTGGCGCGTGAGGGGTTCGAATTCGGGGTCCTGCAAAGGGACGTGGCGCTCGGCGGCCAGCGGCTGGCTCTCCGCGGACTGCGCGGGGAATACGACGACCTGTTTCTGCCACTGTTCGGCGCGCATCAGGCCAGCAACGCAGCGTGCGCACTCGCCGCCGTCGAAGCGTTCGCCGGAGTACCCGCGGGCACGCTGCCGCCCGAGGGCATCCAGCCAGTCGGAGACACCGGAGGCACGCTCGACGCGGCGCTCGTACGCGAGGCGTTCGCCCAGATGACTTCCCCCGGCCGTCTGGAGGTGGTCAGGCGCAGTCCGACCGTGCTTGTCGACGCGGCGCACAACCCCGCTGGGATGGCCGCGACGGTGGCCGCGGTGGAGGAGTCGTTCGCGTTCGCCCCTCTGTTCGGCGTGCTCGCGGTCAGCGCGGACAAGGATGTGCCAGGCATTCTGGAAGAGCTCGAGCCTGCCCTTGCCGCCGTCGTGGTCACCCGTAACTCCGGCGCACGCGCCATGGACGTACCCGCGCTCGCCGAACTCGCCATCGAGATCTTCGGTCCAGAGCGCGTTCGGGCCGCTAACCGGCTTGACGACGCCATCGACATCGCGGCCAGCCTCGCCGACGCGGCAGAGGCGGCAGCTGAAAGCTCCGGCGGCGGGGCGGCGCCAGGCAGCGCGGGCGTACTCATTATCGGATCGGTGGCGACGGCGGGCGAGGCGCGGCTGTTGCTGACAAGGCCGGCCGCGATGCCTGACCGGGGCCGGGCGGACCGGGGCCAGGCGGACCGGGGCCAGGCGGACCGGGGCCAGGCGGACCGGGGCCAGGCGGACCGGGGCCAGGCGGACCGGGGCCAGGCGGACCGGGGCCAGGCGGAGCCGACGGGGCCAGGCTGACCGGGGCCAGGCTGACCGCGACCACGCTGGCTGAGGATCGCGATGCGGCGGCTATGTGCCACGGTCCTTGTGCTCGAGGCGATCGTCATCTTGCTCGCGATCCCCGTTGCCATCGTGATCGGGCATGCTCGCCCCGCGCTTGCCGGAAGCGTGGGCGCGGCGGCCGCGCTGACCGCGGTGCTGCTGGCAGGCTTGGTCGGGCGGTGGGGACGTTGGCCCTATGTGGCAGGCACCGTCTTGCAGGCAGCGGTGATCGTCTTTGGCGTCGTGGTGCCCGTGATGTACTTCCTCGGCGCGGTCTTCGCCGCCCTGTGGGTCATCGGCATGTGGCTCGGCTACCGCGTCGAGCACCGCCTGACGAACTGAGCGGGCGCGGCCTGCAAGGGAGGGCGGCAGCGGCCTCAGGCCCTGACCGATGTGGCGTGCTGTGACATGGGGCTTGCGCTGCTACCCGCGGCAGGCGCGACCGCCGCGGCCCTGCACCGGTCGCGCCTGCACCGGTCGCGCCTGCACCGGTCGCGCCTGCACCGGCGGGCCGGCGCTGCGGCCCTGCGGCGGTCGCGCCCGCGCCGGCCGGCCGGGCGTGCCGTGCCTGCGTCGGCACCCGATCGTCCGGGTAAGCTCCGGACGCAGAGCTATTCGATTTGCTTAGCTGATCAATCCAAGCAAGTCCCGACGAGGTGAATCTTTGTCCGCACGCACCCTTGTCCTGATCAAGCCTGATGGTGTACAGCGCGGCCTGATTGGTGACGTTATCTCCCGTATTGAACGCAAAGGCTTGCAGATCGTGGCGATGGAGCTACGGATGCTTGATCCGGATGCGGCACGAGCGCACTACGCCGAGCACACGGACAAGCCGTTTTTCGGCTCGCTTGTGGAGTTCATCACCTCTGCGCCCCTTGTCGCGATGGTCGTGCAGGGCCCGCGGGCCATCGAGGCCGTGCGCGCTCTCGCGGGGGCGACCGATCCGGTCAAGGCAACGCCAGGTACTATTCGGGGCGACCATGGGCTCGAGGTGCAACAGAACATCGTGCACGGCTCGGATTCGCCCGACTCTGCAGAACGGGAAATCAAGATCTTCTTTCCGGAGCTTGTTTAACCCGTTTCGCGCGTGTCGATGAATGACACGCTGCCGCGTTCGCCGCGCGCGGCAACGGCATTGAAGGAAATCGGCACATCAAAGCTCGGCACATCAAAGCTCGGCACATCAAAGCTCGGCACATCAAAGCTCGGCACATCAAAGCTCGGCACATCAAAGCTCGGCACATCAAAGCTCGGCACATCAAAGCAGAGTATTGTCTGGGAAGGCTCTCGTCTCTCATGAGCAACACGCTGGCGTTCCTTGGCCGTGACATGGCGGTCGACCTCGGCACCGCGAACACCCTGGTCTACGTGCGCGGACGCGGGATCGTGCTGAACGAGCCTTCTGTCGTCGCGCTTAATACCAACAGCGGCAAGATCGTCGCGGTCGGCGTTGAGGCAAAACGAATGATCGGCCGGACACCTGGCAACATCGTCGCGGTCCGGCCGCTGAAGGACGGCGTTATTGCCGATTTCGACGTGACCGAGCGGATGCTGCGGTATTTCATCCAGAAGGTTCACCGCCGTAGGCACCTGGCCAAACCGCGGCTGGTGGTCGCCGTGCCGAGCGGCATCACCGGGGTGGAACAGAGCGCAGTCAAGGAGGCCGGGCACCAGGCGGGCGCCCGCCGCGTTTACATCATCGAGGAGCCGATGGCGGCGGCAATCGGCGCCGGTCTCCCGGTGTACGAGCCCACCGGGAACATGGTCGTCGACGTGGGCGGCGGGACCACGGAGGTCGCGGTGATCTCACTTGGCGGGATCGTCACGTCACAATCCATCCGGGTCGGCGGCGACGAACTCGATCAGGCCATCATTACATTCGCGAAGAAGGAGTATTCGCTGATGCTCGGCGAGCGGACAGCCGAGGAGATCAAGATGGCGATCGGCTCCGCGTACCCCTCGCCCGATGAGCCGCACGCGGAGATTCGCGGCAGGGATCTGGTGAGCGGGTTGCCGAAGACCATCGTGATCTCTGCCGAGGAGGTAAGGCACGCGATCGAGGAACCGGTGGCCACCATCGTGGATGCCGTCAAAACCACGCTGGACAAGTGCCCGCCCGAGCTTGCCGGTGACGTCATGGACCGCGGGATCGCGCTGACCGGTGGCGGCGCGCTGCTGCGAGGCATGGATGAGCGGCTGCGAGAGGAGACAGGGATGCCGATCCATCTCGCCGACAATCCGCTGGACTCTGTTGTGCTCGGGACCGGCAAGTGCGTCGAGGACTTTGACGCCCTGCAGCAGGTGCTCGTGCCGGAGACGCGCCGCTAGCCACACGCCGACGACAATTTGGGGGTGGCTGAGTGCACGACACCCGGCGGACGCGGCTTGTCCTCGGCGTGCTGCTAGTCGTCGCCATCGGGCTCATCACGCTCGATCACCGCGGCTTCGGAGCGGTCGGCAGTCTGCGCGGCACATCCGCTGAGTTCTTCGGGCCGGTCGAGCGGGTCACCGCCGACATCACCCGGCCGGTCACCGGATTCTTCGAGGCGGTCGCCGGTGCGCCGTCGGCGCGGCGCAAGATCCAGGCACTGGAACAGGAAGATCAGCAGCTGCGTGCCGAGCTTAGTGCGGCGCAGCTCAACAAGACCGATGCCGCCGAGCTCAACCGGCTGTTGCAGCTCGGAGGGCGGGGAGGCTACCGGCTGGCCGCGGCCCACGTGATCGGGATTGGCCAAGGCTATGAGGACACGGTCACCATCGACGCGGGTACCAGGGACGGGGTCAGGGCCGATCAGACCGTACTCAACGAGGCGGGCCTGGTCGGCAGGGTGATCCAGGCGGCCCCTGACACAAGTACGGTGCTGCTCGCCACGGACGCTTCTTCCGCGGTCGGCAGCAGGCTCGAGGGCACGCAGGAGATCGGGGTGGTGCAGGGCACAGGCAAGAGCCTGTCCGCCCAGGGCGGGCTGCGGGTGGAGCTACTCGACGCTAATGCGGTCCTCCAGGCTGGCCAGCGGCTCGTCACGCTCGGTTCGGTGGGTGGTCATCCCTACGTGCCCGGCGTCCCCATCGGCACCGTCAGCCAGCTGGAGAGCACGCCGGGTTCGCTGACCCGCACGGCTATCGTGCGCCCGTTCGTGCAGTTCACGGCGCTGGATGTGGTCGGTGTTGTCATCGTGGCGCCGCGGCACAACCCGCGCGACTCTGTGCTACCGCCCGCGCCGTCACCGAGCCCGTCACCGAGCCCGTCAGTAAGCCGGTCGCACGTGGGGGCCGCGAGCCCGAGACCAGGAGAATCACCGGCTGCATCACCTACCGCAGGCGCCCAAGCAGCCGTCGTCACGGGTGGCTCGCCCGCCCGCCGGGCCACCCGGCCCGCCGCGCAACCGGCCATCCAACGCGCCGTCCAACCGGCAGCCGACGGGCAGCATAGGGGGCTAGCGTGACGCGGGTACTGATCTACGGCACGCTAGTGGCGAGCGCACTGGTGCTCCAGCTGACCGTGCTCGACCTGCTGCCCCTGCCCAGCCGGATCGCGCCCAACCTGGTCCTGCTCGTGGTCGTCGCGCTCGCGCTGACCAGCGGTCCGATGCCCGGCCTCGTCACCGGGTTCGCGGCGGGCCTGGCCTTGGATCTGGCGCCACCGGCCAGTCACGCGATCGGTGCGTACGCCCTTGTCTTCTGCGTGATCGGGTACCTCTGCGGCCTGGCGGCCGGCGAGATCGGCAGGTCCGCATCCCTGCCTCTCGCCGCGATGGCGCTGGGCGCCCTCGCCGGCTCGATCCTCTACGCGGTCGTCGGTGTGACATTCGGTGAGTCCGGTATCACCTGGGCGGCCGCGCGGAATGTGCTCCCACTCTCTGTCGCATACGACGTCCTGCTCAGCCCGTTCGTGCTCTATCTGGTGCTCAGGATTACCAGGTGGGCAGGGCAACTGGCCGACGATCCAGCTGCTGCGCTTGCGCGAGCGGGCTCGCCGGTCGCCGCCACCGGGGCGCGCCGCGCAGCCGCGCAGCAGCCGAGGGAGCCGAGGCTCAAGCTTGGCGCGGGCCTGCCCTCGGGGCGGATCGGTGCTGGCGCGCCGGGCGGAATACTGGCCGCGAGCGGCAGGGCAGCAGAGGGGTGGGGCAGCGGAACGGGTGGCGCGGCGGGGCGCGGCAGGCGGCCGCTGCCACGGCTGCGGTTCGGACCGTCGAAACCCGCTGCGCTGACTGGCAATGCCCGGCCGTCGCGCTCGCCGCGGCTGCGGTTCGGCCCGTCGAGATTGACCGGCATGACGGGCAGCGGTAAGCCGGGCATCTTCTCCGGCGGCAGCCTGGTCGGCGGGGCGCCGGTCCGGCTGCGGCTCGGCACCGGCCGCGTATCGCGGTTTGGGTCGCGCACCGGCCGCGCTCTCGGGCTGCGATCGCGTGACCGTCGGCCTGCCAGCCCGCGGTTCACCGCGGCGCGTTCAAGCCCCGGGCGGACTGGCCGGCCGCAGTTCGGCAGCAACCGATCGGGCGGGGCGCGATCCGGTGGCGTCCGGTTCCGCGGCGGCACCTCGCTCCGGGGTGGGTCCTCGCTCCGGGGTGGGTCCTCGTTCCGCGGTGGGTCCTCGTTCCACGGCGGCCCCTCGTTCCGCGGCGGTTCAGCTTCTGGGCTGAGGGGCGGCAGCGCATTCCGCCGCCGCAGCGGGTTCCGCGGCGGCTCCTCTTTCCGTGGCGGCGCGTCCGTCCGTGGCAGCGGCTTCCGCGGTGGCTCGTCTCTCCGCGGCCGCTCGTCCTTCCGCGGCAGTGCGTTCCGCGGCAGCACAGGGATCGGGCTGGGCGGTGGCAGCATGCGGGCCGGATTGCGTCGCGGCGGCTGGCTCGGCGACTTGCGGCCGCGCAATGGCTGGCAGGCGATCTGGAGAATCGGCGGCAGGCGGAGGGGAGGCTTGCGATGATCGTGGCATCACGCCGCCGGGTACTGGTGCTCTATGTGCTGGTCGCGGCGTTGCTTGTCACCCTCGTCGGGCGGGTCTGGGATATCCAGGTGATGAGCGGAACCGCCTACGCGAAGCTCGCGGCGGGCAACCAGACGCGCGACGTGATCATCCCGTCGGTACGGGGGCGGATCCTCGACGACGTCGGGCGCCCGCTGGTGCGCAATCAGACCTCGATCGTCGTCTCGGTCCAGCCAACCGTGCTGTCCACGCTCAGCGACGGCGGAGCCGCGGTGCTCAAGCGCCTCGCGGGGGTGCTCGGCCTGCCGCTGCGCCGTATCCAGGAGCAGACGCGGATGTGCACGAAGGGTGTGTCACAGCCATGCTGGCCCGGCTCGCCCTACCAGCCGATCCCGGTCGACCAGCGGGTAACCGACCGCGTCGCGCTCCAGATCATGGAGAACCAGCCGGAATTCCCCGGGGTGAGCGCCCAGGTCCAGCCGGTCGTGAATTACACCGGGGTCGACGGCGTCAACGCGGCGCAGGTGCTCGGCTACCTGCAGCCCATCACCCAGCAAGAGATGCAGAGCCGCCACCTCCCCATCACCGGGTTCTCCGGAGTCGATCTCGTGGGCCAGGCGGGCCTCGAGGAGCAGTACGACGCGCAGCTTCGCGGTAGCCCAGGCACCCGCGTCGTCTCAGTGAACGCCGCCGGTGATGTCACGGGGACCGTGCGCGAGTCATCGCCACAACCAGGCGCAGATCTGGTCACCAGCCTCGACGCACGGATTCAGGCGGACACCGAGCGCGCGCTCGCCCAGGCGATAGACAGGGCACAAGCGGAGGGCAACGACACGGACTCGGGTTCGGCCGTGGTGATGACCACGACAGGACGGGTGGTCGCCATGGCGAATTTTCCGACCTACAATCCCAGCGTCTGGGTCGGCGGCATCTCACAGCAGGAATTCAACCGCCTCTTCGGTGCCGCTGACGGCGAGCCGATACTTAACCGCGCCACCCAGGGCCAGTACGCGCCCGGATCCACCTGGAAGGTCACCTCCACCGCAGCCGCGATCAAGGATGGTTACGACCCAGACGGCTCCTACACTTGCCCGGGTGCCGTCAACATCGCCGGCCGGACGTTCAACAACTGGACCACCGCGTCGCTTGGCAACATGACCCTGCACCAGGCGCTCGTGATGTCGTGTGACACGGTTTTCTACCAGCTCGCTTACCAGATGTGGCTGAAGGACGACCCGAACGGCTCGCCGGTCGCGCATCCCAAGGATCCGATGCAGAAAATGGAGCTTGCCTGGGGCTTCGGCAAGCAGACCGGCATCGATCTACCTGAAGAGAACCCCGGTGTGGTACCCGACCGGGCATGGAAGGCCGAGTACTGGGATGCCACGAAAACCTACAACTGCAAGTACGGGAATGCCAACGGTTCTTACGTGCAGCAGATCGAGGCCGACGACTGCAAGGCCGGTTACGTCTGGCTGCCCGGTGACGCAGTAAATGCCTCCATCGGCCAGGGCGACGTGCTGGTAACCCCACTCCAGCTAGCCCGCGCGTATGCCGCACTGGCCAACGGCGGCACCCTGTACAGCCCGAGGGTCGGGGAAGCGCTGATATCGCCGACCGGCAAGGTCGACCAGCGGATCACACCGCCCGTCGCCGGGCACCTACCGGTCTCCGAGAGCGCGCTCGCCTACATCAGGACCGCGCTCGGTGCCGTGACAACGCAGGGCACCGCCGCGGCGGCGTTCGCCGGCTTCCCGCTCAGCAAGTTGTTCGTCGCGGGCAAGACTGGCACCGCCGAGGTCGCCGGGGGCCAGGCCACCTCCGTATACGCCTCATTCGGGCCGCTCGGCAGCCCCAAGTACGTCGTGGTCGTCATGATCCCGAAGTCGGGTGAGGGGGCGGACGTTTCCGCGCCTGCCGCACGGCAGATCTGGGATGGGATCTACGGTCTGGAGGGACACCAGGCCGCGTATCAGAACGGCACGCGCCCCTCGGCCCTGCCCATGATCCAACCGGACGGGATGATCTCCCCGCCACGCGGCTACCAGGGTGGTTCGTAATGCTGCCGGGCTTCAGGTCAAGCTCGCGCGGCCACCGCCTTGCTGCAGCGGACTACCGCAGGCTCCAGGCCGTGCGGCCCGTGGTCCGTTCGCCCGGCGCCGGTTCCTTCGGCGGCCGGCGCTGTTCGCTGCTCGCCCGCGCCGCCGCGCGCGGATCGCCGGTGCGGAGCCTGGATTGGGTCCTGATCGGCGCTGTGCTCGCGCTGACCGTGCTGTCTACGCTGCTCATCTGGTCCGCCACCAGGCCGCAGTTGCTGCAATCGGGTGGCGACCCCCAGGCGTTCCTCAAGAAGCAACTGCTCAACGTCGTCATCGGGCTGGTGCTGCTCGGCGGGGTCAGCATGCTCGATTACCGGATGCTGCGCGTCTACGGGCCGATCGGCTACGTGCTGGCCTGCCTGGGCATGCTCGCGGTGCTGACGCCGTTCGGCGCGACCATCAACGGGGCGCGTTCGTGGATCGTGATCGGCCGCGGATTCGAGATCGAGCCCTCGGAGTTCGCGAAGGTCACGCTCATCCTCGTGCTCGCGCTTGTACTCGGCGAGTTGCGCGAGGGCGACCGGGCGCCCCGCGGGCGTGACCTCGCCCTGGCGGTCGGCGTGTCGCTCCCGGCGCTCGGCCTGGTGCTGCTGCAGCCCGACCTGAGCGTCGCGATCGTCATGTCCGTGGTGATCTTCGGCATGGTGGTCGTCTCGGGGACGCGGCTGAGATGGATCGCGGCGCTGCTGTTCATCACGGTCGCGACGATCTTGGTCGTCTGGCGGCTGCACCTGCTCAAGGAGTACCAGATCCAGCGGATCACCGCGTTCGTGCACCCGACGGCCAACCCGAACGGCTCCGGCTACGACGCGAGCCAGGCGCTGATCACCATCGGGTCTGGCGGAATGTTCGGGCAGGGCCTGTTCCACGGCGGCCAGACTGCCGGGCACTTCGTACCTGAGCAGCAGACCGACTTTATTTTCACCGTCGCGGGCGAGGAACTCGGTTTCATCGGCGCGATCGCGATCATCGCCTTGCTCGGCGTGGTGCTCGCGCGTGCGCTGCGGATCGCGGCGCACGCGGACAGCCAGTTCGGTACGCTCGTCGCCGCGGGTGTGACCTGCTGGTTCGCGGTGCAAGCCTTCATCAACATCGGCATGACGCTCGGGATCATGCCGGTCAGCGGCTTGCCGCTGCCGTTTGTCTCCTACGGCGGAACCGCGATGTTGGCCAACATGATCGCCATCGGCCTGCTTCAGACTGTCCACCGGCGCCACACCATCTTCAGCTGACGGCCCGTGGCTCCCGCACGCCCGCCGCGCCAGCCCGCCTTAACGGGCCTCCCCAGCGCGCTGAACGCCGGGTCCGGCATGCCTGCCTGATCGCGGGTCACTTTGCCGCGAATGCTTCGGTAAGGATACCGTGATCATGAAATCACCGAGGCGTCCGTAACACAAACTGGCCGCGGCCGCGATGTTTGCCAGTGACCTGCTGTCGATTATGGCGCTTTCCACTCGTCGGAAGTAGTGAAGCCGGGCACGAGCCCGGCGCACGGGCACAACGACAGGCACGCGCGCAGCAGGCACGCGCACAGACAGGCACGCGCACGGACAGGCACGCGCACGGACAGGCACGCGCACGGACAGGCACGCGCACGGACAGGCACGCGCACGGACGGCACGCGCACAGACAGGCACGCGCACAGACAGGCACGCGCACAGGCAGAGAGGATGGCGTCATGGCGGAATACCTGATCCTTCTTTACGAAGACGAGGCCGGCTATGCCCGCGCGGGGCAGCAGGGGCTCGATCAGGCCATGAAGGAGCACAACGCGTTCGGCGAGAACAACGCCGCGGCCCTGCGCGGCGGCAACGCACTCGAGCCGACCGGTGCGGCCACCTCCATCCGCAAGAACGCTTCCGGCGGGTTCGCTGTCACCGACGGGCCTTTCGCGGAGACCAAGGAGGCGCTCGGCGGTTACTACCTGATCGAAGCAGCAAGCCTGGACGAGGCCATCGCGGTGGCCAAGCAAGTCCCCGCGCCGTTCGGGGGCGTCGAGGTGCGCCCGATACGGACGTTCAATTGACGCCTCCCGGGTGACCGCGGATTCATCCGTTGCCGCCGCGGTCGCAGACGCGCACCGTCGCGAGTGGGCATTCGTGCTCGCCGCGACGGTGCGCGTCACGCGTGACCTCGACCTCGCCGAGGAGTGTGTGCAGGACGCCTACGCCAGGGCGCTCGCCACTTGGGGATCACGCGGCGTGCCGTCGAATCCCGGCGCCTGGCTCACCACGGTCGCCCGCCGCCGCGCGGTGGACTTGCTGCGCCGTGACGCGACGCTGCGCCGGTCGCTGCCCCTGCTGCTTGACGACCAGGTCGACCAGGGACCCGGCGACCTGAATTCCCGCGAGGTCGACGACGACAGGCTGCGTCTGATCTTCACCTGCTGCCATCCGGCGCTCGGACCCGAGGCGCAGGTGGCGCTGACGTTGCGGCTGCTTTGCGGCCTGACCACCGCGGAGGTGGCACGTGCCTTCCTGGTGAGCGAGCCGACGATGGCGGCACGGATCACCCGCGCGAAAAAGAAGATCGCGACGGCCCGCATTCCCTACCGCGTGCCGCCCGCCGCCGAGCTACCCGAGCGCATCCACGCCGTCCTCACCGTCGTGCACCTGCTGTTCACCACCGGGCACACCGCGCCTGCTGGTGCGGATCTTGTTCGCCGCGACCTGGTGGAGCGCTCGCTCGACCTGGCCAGGATCCTGCGGCTGCTGCTGCCCGGCGACGCGGATGTGGCCGGCCTGCTCGCCCTGATCCTGCTCACCGACGCGAGGAGCGCCACCCGCGTCGGTGAGGGAGGGCGCCTGCTTCTGCTCGACGAGCAGGACCGCGCGCAGTGGGACCGCGGCGCGATCGGCGAAGGTATCGCGCTCGTTCGGGAGGCGCTGCGGCGGCGGCCACCGGGGCGCTTCGCCCTGATGGCGGCGATCGCCGCAGTTCACGCGGAGGCGCCGACCTGGCAGGACACCGACTGGTGCGAGGTCGTTGCGCTGTACGACGTGCTGGTCCAGATCTGGCCATCGCCGGTCGTCGCACTCAACCGGGCCGTTGCTGTCGGGCTCGCGAGCGGCCCTGCCGCCGGGTTGGCGGCGCTCGACGCCCTCGCGGCAGAACCCCAACTGGCTGGCTATGGCTACCTGTCCTCCGCGCGCGCCGACTTCCTGCGCCGGCTCGGCCGGACGGACGAGGCACGGCAAGCCTACGAGGAGGCGCTACTACTGACGGAGAACGCAGTCGAGCGTGACTTCCTCGCCGGCCGCCTGAAGGACCTAATACCATGATCGCCTTCGGGCTCTGCCCCCACTGCCCCCACTGCCCCCACTGCCCCCACTGCCCCTGGATGTTCCATTGCGGGTCATATGCGACCAGTGATGGGACATTCACAATCAACTCTTCCTCCGCTGCGTGCGGGTCGGCCGCTCCTATCGCTTATAGGCTGAGTCACATCCGAGTAACGGGCTGGGCGGCCAGCCGAGGGGAGCACTGCAGGTGGAGTCGGTCTACGCGCTGCTGGAGCCGTTGCTCCCTCGTGTCGGCAAGCCAGTCCAGTACGTCGGCGGCGAGCTGAATTCGACCGTCAAGGACTGGAATGGCGCCGAGGTGCGGTGGGCGCTGATGTATCCGGACGCGTACGAGGTGGGCGTGCCCAACCAGGGCGTCCAGATCCTCTACGAGGTGCTGAACGAGCGCGACGGCGTGCTTGCCGAGCGGACCTACAGCGTCTGGCCGGATCTGGAAGCGCTGATGCGTGAACACCACATCCCGCAATTCACGGTCGACGCACACCGGCCCGTCGGGGCATTCGACGTGCTCGGCGTCAGCCTCGCGACCGAGCTTGGCTACACGAACCTGCTGACCGCGCTCGACCTGGCAGGGATCCCGCTCACCGCTGCCGACCGGGGCAAGGGCCATCCGATCGTGCTCGCGGGCGGCCATGCGGCGTTCAACCCGGAGCCGATCGCTGATTTCCTTGATGGCGCGGTGCTCGGTGACGGCGAGCAGGCCGCGCTGGCCATCACCGAACTGATCAGGGAGTGGAAGCGGACGGGTCGGCCGGGCGGCCGCGACGGGCTGCTCACGAGCCTCGCCACCGGCGCTCAGGTGTACGTGCCGAAGTTTTACGACGTGGACTATCTGCCTGATGGCCGGATCAAGCGGGTCGCGCCCAACCGCCCAGGTGTGCCGCACGCCATCGCCAAGCACACCGTGATGGACCTGGACGAGTGGCCGTACCCGCGTAAGCCGCTCGTCCCCGTCGCGGAGTCAGTGCACGAGCGCAGCAGCGTCGAGATCTTCCGCGGCTGCACCCGCGGCTGCAGGTTCTGCCAGGCCGGAATGATCACCCGTCCGGTGCGCGAGCGGAGCATCACCACGATCGGTGACATGGTGGACGCCGGCATCCGCGCGACCGGTTTCGAGGAGGTCGGCCTGCTTTCCCTGTCCAGCGCCGACCACAGCGAGATCGCCGAGATAGCCAAGGGCCTCGCCGACAGGTACGAGGGCACGAATACGGGGTTGTCGCTCCCGTCGACCCGGGTCGACGCGTTCAACGTGACCCTCGCCAACGAGCTGAGCAGGAACGGCCGCCGGTCCGGGCTGACGTTCGCGCCCGAGGGCGGTTCTGAGCGGATCCGCAAGGTGATCAACAAGATGGTAACGGAGGATGACCTGGTCGCCGCGGTGACCACGGCCTACTCCAGCGGGTGGCGCCAGGTGAAGCTCTATTTCATGTGCGGCCTGCCCACCGAGACCGACGAGGACGTGCTCGCCATCGCCGGCCTCGCGCGGGCCGTGGTCGAGGCCGGGCGGCAGGCAAGCGGGCGGCGCGACATCCGATGCACTGTCTCGATCGGGGCGTTCGTGCCTAAGCCGCACACGCCGTTCCAGTGGGCGGCGCAGTGCGACGCGGCGACGGTGGACCGCCGCCTGGCCGCACTCGGCGCCGCGCTGCGGAGTGATGCCGCCTATGGCCGCAGCATCGGTTATCGCTACCACGACGGAAAGTCCTCGATCATAGAGGGCCTGCTCGCTCGCGGGGACAGACGGGTCGCCAGGGTAATCAGGGCGGTGTGGGAGGAGGGCGGCCGTTTCGACGGGTGGAGTGAGTACTTCAGCTACGAGCGGTGGCAGCGGTGCGCCGCCGACGCGCTAGCCGATGAGGCGGTCGACCTTACCTGGTACACAACGAGGGAGCGAGGCTACGCGGAGGTGCTGCCCTGGGATCACCTCGACGCTGGGCTCGACCGTGACTGGCTGTGGCAGGACTGGATGGACGCGGTCGACCCCGCCGGTGCGGCCGAAGTCGAGGACTGCAGGTGGACGCCCTGCTATGACTGTGGCGTCTGCCCGACCATGAGCACCGAGATCCAGATCGGGCCGACCGGCGTCGCGCTGCTTCCGCTATCGGTCGTTGGCGGGGCGGAAAGGCCCGCTCACTTGGGTCTGCCCGCTGCCAACGAGAACGGGAGCCTGGCCTAGATGGCGCGCTCGAAACCCGTCCCGCCTGGCCCACCGCCGCAGCCGGCCGTGCAGCGGCTGCGGGTGCGGTTCGCCAAGCGGGGCCGGCTGCGGTTCGCAAGCCATCGGGACGTGGCTCGTGCCATCGAACGGGCCGTGCGCCGCAGCGGGCTGCCGGTGGCTTATTCCGGTGGATTCAATCCCCACCCGAAGCTCTCCTACGCGGGTGCGGCGCCGACGGGGGTGGCCAGCGAGGCGGAGTACTTCGAGGTGGCCATGACCGCGTCGTGTGTCCCCGGTGATGTACGAGACCGCCTCGGTGCCGCACTGCCCGCCGGCCTCGATGTGATCGATGTCACCGAGCCGCATGGCAGCACCATGGCCGATGAGCTTCAGGTGTCCGAGTGGCGGGTGACGCTGCCCGAGACACAGGGCGATGCGGTGGCCGCCGCATGCCGGATGTTCATGGACGCAGCGCAGGTGGAGGTCGAAAGGTCTACGGCAAAGGGCATCAGGCGCGTGGATGCCCGTGCCGGGGTGGTCACGCTGGAGCTTGACCGGCGTGCCGTAGACTCGTCTACAGGTGGATGTGCCATACTTCGAATGGTTGTTCGGCACGTGACACCTGCTGTTCGACCTGACGACGTTCTGGCCGCGCTGCGTCAAGTGGCTGGCCTCGCGCCGCTGTCACCGCCCCTGGTGACCCGGCTGGCGCAGGGGCTGCTCGGCGCGGCGGCTGGTGGGCTGTTCGAGCCCGGGGCTGTCTACAGCGCAGCCGCTGACTGTGACACCGCCGACGGTGGTGCCGCGACTGGTGGTGCGCCAGCCTCGGCTCGTGGGGCCCGTGACGATTGACGAGGCCAAACGCCGACGGTGCCGCCACCGGGGCGGCCCCCACGGCGAGCGCAGACGATTTGCTCCTGCGCGGCGCAGTGGCTTCCCCAGCGGAAGCCGCTCGCGCCCGGGAGCCTGACGGGAGATTGCCCGCATGCTCGAAACCGAGCTTGACAACAGAGAACGTGACGAAAACGAGCCTGGCTGCAGGTGACGCGGCGGGGAGCCAGGAGCCGCGCGGGGCGCCTGGGACTCAGGCCGGGGGCCAAGAGGCTCCGGCGGCGCCTGGCGTGTCAGCGGGGAGCCAGGAGGAGCCCGCTGGCCTCTCGACCGCGGCAGCCGCTCAGCCGGGGGCCGCTCAGCCGGGGGCCGCTCAGCCGGGGGCCGCTCAGCCGGGGGCCGCTCAGCCGGGGGCCGCTCAGCCGGGGGCCGCTCAGCCGGGGGCCGCTCAGCCGGGGGCCGCTCAGCCGGGGGCCGCTCAGCCGGGGGCCGCTCAGCCGGCGCCAGCCGCGACCTTTCAGCCGCCACAGGTCATCTTCCAACCTCCGGCGGTGCCACTGGCGGCAACTGCCGACGGAGAAGAAGATGCCGCGGCCGGGCCCGAATCCGATGTTGACTCTGATGGCGGTGGCCGCAGGCGCAGACGCCGGGGCGGCCGCGGCCGCGGCAGGGGCGGCGAAGGCGCCGACGGCGGCGGCAGTGCGGCCGATGACGCGCCGGACACCGATGCCATAGGAGCGGCGGGGTCCACTGCGGTGGGCGCGCAGGCTGAGGCGCCGCGGTCCGCGCGAACAAGGAAGCGGGGCGGCGCGGGCAAGGAACGCGAGGCCGCGGCGCAGGACGGCACGGGCGACGAGACTGCCAAGGAGAACGCCGCCTCAGGTGCGCCCGGACCCGGTGGGGCAGGGTCGGGCACAGCCGCCGAGGGCAAGGGCGGGACTGGCCGGACCCGCAGGTCCAGAACCGCCAGAACGCACGACAGCCAAGAGCAGTCGGCCAAGTCCGGGACGGGCCAGTCAACGGCCGCCCAGTCCGGGCAGGCCCAGTCCGGGCAGGCCCAGTCCGGGCAGGCCCAGTCCGGGCAGGCCCAGTCCGGGCAGGCCCAGTCCGGGCAGGCCCAGTCCGGGCAGGCCCAGTCCGGGCAGGCCCAGTCCGGGTCAGCCGGGTTCACGGCGGCGCAGCCCGATACCTCGGGCGGGGAGCATGACGACGGGGCCGATGCTGACGGCGCTGACGGTGAAAGCGCCGCCACCCGCCGCAGGCGGCGCAGAAGGCGCCGCGGCGGTGACGGCGAGCCGGTCGGCCCCGACGATCCGCCTAACACCGTTGTGCATGTGCGCGAACCGCGCGCAGCGGCCGCGACCGACTGGGACGAGGTGCAGTCCGTCAAGGGCTCGACCCGGCTCGAGGCGAAGAAGCAGCGTCGGCGTGAGGGCAGGGACTCCGGCCGTCGGCGCCCGCCTGTGCTCAGCGAGTCCGAGTTCCTCGCCCGCCGTGAGGCAGTTCAGCGCGTAATGCTGGTCCGCCAGAAGGGTGAGCGCATCCAGATAGCGGTGCTTGAGGATGGCGTGCTCGTCGAGCACTATGTGGACCGTGCGGCCCACCAGTCCATGGCGGGAAACATTTACCTCGGCAAGGTGCAGAACGTGCTGCCATCGATGGAGGCCGCGTTCGTCGACATCGGCAAGGGCCGCAACGCCGTCCTGTACGCCGGAGAGATCAACTTCGACGCCAGCGGGCTGGAGGGTCAGCCCAAGCGGATTGAGATGGTACTCAAGTCGGGGCAGTCGGTGCTCGTCCAGGTCACCAAGGATCCGGTGGGACACAAGGGCGCGCGACTGACCAACCAGGTCAGCCTGCCGGGCCGGTACCTCGTCTACGTGCCAGGCGCGTCGATGACAGGGATCAGCCGCAAACTTCCGGTGACCGAGCGCACCCGGCTGAAGCAGATACTTAGGAAGGTCACCCCGGAGAACGCGGGCGTCATCGTCAGGACCGCGGCCGAGGGTACCGGCGAGGAAGAGCTTGCCCGCGACGTCGCCCGGCTGGCCGCGCAGTGGGAGAACATCGAGCATAAGGCGGCGTCCGCGAACCCGCCTGAGCTGCTCTACAGCGAACCCGACCTCACCGTCCGGGTCGTCCGCGACATTTTCAACGAGGACTTCAGCGAGCTTGTCGTGGCGGGCGATGACGGCTGGGACACGGTCAACGAGTACGTCCGCTACGTTGCCCCGCATCTGGCCGAGCGGCTACGCAGGTGGGAGGACGACTCGGACGTCTTCGCCAGCTACCGGATTGACGAACAGCTCGCGAAGGCGCTGGAGCGGAAGGTGTGGCTGCCGAGCGGTGGCTCACTCGTCATCGACCGCACCGAGGCCATGACGGTGATCGACGTCAACACCGGAAAGTTCACCGGCCAGGGCGGGAACCTGGAAGAGACCGTCACCAGAAACAACCTCGAGGCTGCCGAGGAGATCGTCCGCCAGCTCCGGCTTCGCGACATCGGCGGCATCATCGTTATCGACTTCATCGACATGGTGCTGGAGAGCAACCGCGAGCTTGTGCTGCGGAGGGTCCTCGAGTGCCTGGCGCGCGACCGGACCAAGCATCAGGTCGCCGAGGTCACGTCGCTCGGGCTGGTGCAGATGACCCGCAAGCGGGTTGGCTCGGGGCTGCTTGAGGCCTTCTCCGAGCCCTGCGAGTGCTGCAACGGCCGGGGCCTGCACGTGTCAGCCGATCTTCTTGACGCCCCCTCGGGTAAGCGCGCACAGTCTGGGCGGGGTGGCGGCAGGGGAGATGCGAAGAGCCAGGGCGACGGTAAGGCCCAGGGCGAAGGCAAGAGCCAGGGCGAAGGCAAGGGCCAGGGCGAAGGCAGGAGCCAAGGTGAAGGCAGGAGCCAAGGTGAGTCAAGGGACGTCACCAGGTCGAAGGATAATTCGAGGGGGCACGCTGACTCGAGGAAGCAGGGCGGCGCAAAGGGCGACGCAAGGGGACAGCTGCCACGCGGCGACAATGGTCAGCGCGATGGCGCCGAATCCGCAATCTCTGGCACTGGTGCCATGGCGGGTGACTATGACGATGCGCGCGGTGACGATGGCCGAGGTGGTGACGATGCGCGCGGTGGTGACGGTGCCCGCGGTGGTGACGGTGCCCGCGGCGGTGGCGCGATAGCCGAAGGCCCGCGGGGATCCGTCGGGTATGCGGCGGAAAAACCGACGGGTCGGCGTCGGCGGCGCAGGCAGGCAGCGTCGCCCGGCGGCGCGCGAACCGATACTTCCGCGACCGCGGCTGAGACGGGGGCTGGTCCTGACGCCGTTGGCGGCGAGACCACGGTAGTAACGCCCGCCCGTGAATCCGCTTCGGCTGGACACTCAGAAGCGCCCTGTGACAGCGCGAGCGGGGGGCAAGCAGCCGCCGGTGAGCCCGTCGGAGGGCAGGCGAGTGGCGGCCAGTACGGGGATGCCGGGTCAGCAGGCACCGGGCCGCCCGCGGCCGCCGGGCAGGCAGATACCGGGCAGGCGAGTGGCGGTCAGTACGGCGATACCGGGTCAGCAGGCACCGGGCCCGCGACCGCCGGGCAGCCAGGTGCCGGGCAGCCAGGCGCTGGGCAGCCAGGCGCTGGGCAGCCAGGTGCCGGGCAGCCGGTGATCGGGCAGAGCGGAATCGGGCAGGCCGGCGTCGGGCAAGCGGGTGCCAGGGAGCCGGTCATCGGGCAGACCGGAATCGGGCAGACCGGCATCGGGCAGGCAGGTGCCGACATTGGGCAGATCGGCACCGGGCAAGCGGGTGCCGGGGAGCCAGTGATCGGGCAGACCGGTATCGGGCAGACCGGTATCGGGCAGACCGGTATCGGGCAGGCAGGTGCCGGGGAGCCGGTGATCGGGCAGACCGGTATCGGGCAGACCGATAGCCTGCAGGCAGGTGCCGGGCAGCCAGACATCGGACCCACCGCGATCGGGCAGGCCGGCGTCGGCCAGCCGGTCGGCGCGTCGGCCTCAGTCGGTCAGCACATGGACACCGGGCAGGCAGATGCCGGACAGTCCGGGGATACCGGGGCTGCGGGCACCGGGCCCACGGCCACCGCGCAGCAACCCGTGACCGCCGTGCGGCAGCCCGTGGCCGCGCAGGAGCCCGCGCCGACATGGCAGGCAGGCGCGGGGAACACGGACGCGGCCCTTACTGCCACGGGTAGCCGAGATAGCGGCGCCGGCGCAACCGCCACGTGGCAACGGGTTGCCGAGCCTCCGATCACGGCACACACATCAGCGGGGCGCTCGGATACTGGTGACACCGGCGCTGTTGTGACAGGGACCAGTGCCGCCGATGAAGGGTCGACGCCCGAGACGGCCGCCCCTGGCGGGTCAGCGCCCCCATCGCCCCCATCGCCCCCATCGGCCGCGCCGGGCGCATCGGCCGCGCCGGGCGCATCGGTCGCGCCGGGCGCATCGGCCGCACCCGCATCAGGCGAAGCCGCGCCTGTGGCGCCTCCGCCAGATGTAACTCCATCGGAAGGGGCGGCAAGCTGATCCGGCCACTGGTGCCGCCAAGGCACGTCGGGGTGCATGGTTGCGACTAGCGGTCTGGTAGCCTTGCACCGGCGCCCGGGACCATTTCCGGAGCATGACAGGTGTCCCCTGTGAGCGCCCTGTACCCCTACGGAGAGAAGAGTTCTCGCGTGTACGCGATCGTGCGCTGCGGTGGCAGGCAGGAGAAGGCGTCGGTGGACGGTGTCCTCACCGTGGACAAGCTCACCGGTGAAGTGGGCTCGACGGTGACGCTGCCGGCCATCCTGATCGTCGACGATGGCAAGGTTGTCAGCGATCCCGCCGAGGTGCGCAACTATCAGGTGACTGCGGAGATCATTGGCGCGGCCGCGGGCCCGAAGATCAATATGATCCACTACAGGAGCAAGACCGGGTACAAGCGACGGCTCGGCCACCGGCAGCAGTACACCCAGCTCAAGGTCACAGGTATCGCGGCGGGCAAGCGAGCCCGGGGTAGTGACGCCATGGATTCACCGGAAGGCGAGGGCTGAGATGGCACACAAGAAGGGCGCGTCGTCCAGCCGCAATGGGCGCGACTCGGCAGCCAAGCGGCTCGGCGTGAAGCGTTTCGGCGGCCAGCTTGTGCACCCGGGCGAGATCCTGATACGCCAGCGAGGTACCCACTTCCACCCCGGGCCTGGCGTCGGCCGCGGCAATGATGACACGCTGTTCGCCCTGGTGAGCGGTGTGGTGGAATTCGGCAACAGGCGTGGGCGCCGCGCCGTGAGCGTGGTGCCGGATCCGCGCTCAGAAAGCGCCGTACCCGAGACCGTTCGGTCGGCGCATTAGGCGGCCGTAGCTAGGCGGAATGCCGGCCGCCTGGGGGAAGATCCCGGTGCGGGCGAGCTGGGCGCTCCCGCGGTGTCGGCCCCGCGCGGCCGGTGAGGATCGGGACATGCCTGATTTCGTTGACGAGGTACACCTGCACGTGAAAGCCGGGGACGGCGGCCACGGCTGCACGTCCATCCACCGCGAGAAATACCGTCCGCTCGGCGGGCCGGATGGTGGTGACGGCGGTCGTGGCGGCTCTGTGATCGTCGAGGTGTCCGGGGGAGCGGCCACCTTGCTCGACTATCACAGGCGGCCGCACCGAAAGGCCGCGAGTGGCAGGCCCGGCCAGGGATCGAACCGCACAGGCGCTGGTGGAGCGGATCTCACCCTGCTAGTGCCCGACGGCACAGTCGTCAAGACCGCCGACGGTCAGGTCCTGGCCGACCTGGTTGGCGTCGGCGCCCGGTACGTCGCGGCGAAGGGCGGCCGGGGCGGGCTTGGCAACGCCGCGCTCGCCTCGCCACGCCGCAAGGCACCCGGGTTCGCCCTCAAGGGTGAGCCGGGCGAGGAGCGGGGCATTGTGCTCGAGCTCAAGACGGTCGCCGACGCCGGTCTCGTCGGCTTCCCTAACGCCGGGAAGTCATCTGTGATCGCGGCGATGTCGGCGGCGCGCCCCAAGATCGCCGACTACCCCTTCACCACCCTCGTACCGAACCTTGGCGTGGCAGCGGCGGGTGACACTCAGTTCGTGCTGGCCGACGTGCCGGGCCTGATCCCCGGAGCAAGCTCGGGCAGAGGACTCGGCCTTGAGTTTCTCCGGCACATCGAACGCTGCTCGGTGCTGGTCCACGTGCTTGACTGCGCAACCGAGGAGCCTGGCAGGGACCCTGTTTCTGATCTTGACGCGCTGGAGGCTGAGCTTGCCGCGTACGCGGGCGCGACCGCGGCTGCGCTGGCGGATCGGCCGCGGCTTGCCGTACTGAACAAGATCGACGTTCCTGAGGCGCGTGAGCTCGCGGATCTGGTGCGCCCTGTGCTCGAGGAGCGCGGTATTGAGGTGCTCGCTGTGTCCGCGGCTACTCACGAAGGTCTGCGCGACCTGGCCTTTGCCATCGCCCGCGTGATCGAAACGGCGCGCGCGAGCGCGCCAGCGGCGGAGCCGACCCGCCAGGTCATCAAGCCTGTGCCGCTCGGCGAGCCCGGCTTCGATGTGGTGCGCACTGGGCAGAACAGCTTCTTCGTACACGGCGCGAAGCCGCGCCGTTGGATACTGCAGACCGATTTCGGCAACGACGAGGCTGTCGGCTACCTGGCCGACAGGCTCGCGCGGCTTGGAGTTGAGGAAGCACTGGCCGAAGCGGGGGCCCAGGGCGGCGCCGAGGTGATGATCGGCGATGAGGACGACGCGGTCGTCTTCGACTGGGAGCCTGGATGGGGCGCGGGCGCTGCCGCGAAAGAGCGCGCGGGTCCTGCCCGCCTCGGACCGCGCGGCAGCGATCGCAGGCTTCGGCCGTGACAGCCACGCGGCCGGCGATCGCTGCCGCCCGCAGGGTGGTGGTCAAGGTCGGCTCGTCCTCGCTGACCACCGCCGAAGGCGGAATAGATGACGACAGGGTCGACGGGCTCGCCGATGTTCTCGCCCGCCGGGCGACGGCGGGCGCCGAACTCGTCCTGGTTTCCTCGGGTGCGATCGCCTCCGGCCTCGCGCCGCTCGGCCTCGGCCGCCGCCCCCGTGACCTAGCGACCCAGCAGGCGGCGGCGAGCGTGGGACAGGTATTGCTTGCCGCCAGGTACACGGCGGCCTTCGCGAAATATGGGGTGCGGGCCGGGCAGGTGCTGCTGACTGCCGACGACCTGATGCGCCGCTCCCATTACCGCAACGCCGAGCGCACTCTCGGCCGCCTGCTCGAACTCGGTGTCCTGCCTGTCGTCAACGAGAACGACACGGTCGCGACAGAGGAGATCAGGTTCGGCGACAACGACCGGCTGGCCGCGCTCGTGGCGCATGTGATCAGGGCCGACGCGCTTGTGCTGCTCTCCGATGTGGACGCACTCTATGACGGCGAGCCGCAGCGCCCCGGCTCGAGGCGTATCAGTGAGGTACGCGGCAGGCCTGACCTTGACGGAATCCGGCTGGGCCGGACCAGCAGCGGGGGCGTCGGGACGGGCGGGATGGCGACCAAGGTCGAATCGGCGCTGATCGCGACGAGCGCCGGTATCCCTGCCGTGCTCGCCAGCGCCGCGGAGGCGGGCGCGGCGCTTGCCGGGGATCCTGTGGGCACGTATTTCGTCCCCCGCGCACGGCGCCCCGCTTCGCGGCTGCTCTGGCTGGCGCATGCCACCACGGGCCGCGGTCGGCTAACGCTTGATCCAGGAGCCGTGGAGGCCATCGTGGTCCGCCGGACGTCCCTGCTGCCTGCCGGGGTGACTGCTGTCGAAGGGCCTTTCGAGGCCGGCGACCCGGTGGATCTGTGTGACGAACAAGGCGGCGTAGTCGCGCGCGGCGTTGTCAACTTCGACGCGGCCGAGATTCCTGGCTTGATGGGCCGCTCTACCAGGTGGCTCGCCCGCGAACTTGGCCCTGGTTATGAGCGCGAGATTGTGCATCGCGACGATCTCGTCATCCTGGCGGCCCCGCCAGCCCGGTCAGTCCCTCAGGCCCCGCCAGGCCGGTGAGGCCAGCCAGGCCGGTGAGGCCAGCCAGGCCGGTGAGGCCAGCCAGGCCGGTGAGGCCAGCCAGGCCGGTGAGGCCAGCCAGGCCGGTGAGGCCAGCCAGGCCGGTGAGGCCAGCCAGGCCGGTGAGGCCAGCCAGGCCGGTGAGGCCAGCCAACCTAGCCCGGAGCGTTGCCAGTGAATAGGCGGCTGCCGCACTCCCTCCTGGGAGAGCCACCCCCATAGGCCATAGCGTGCCACCCGCTTTGCCCGCCACGGCGCCACCGCGATCTCCCGCGGCGGAGTTCAGCCGGTTGCCCAGGCGGCAGCAGCAGTGCGGGTGCGCCGCCACGGTGAGTTCGGGTGCGTGAGAGTTCTGGTTATTTGCCGGCCTCGCGCCGGGGTAGATCCCGCTCGCGAGATAGCGCCGCCGGGCCGGAGAGGAAATGGCTGCGCTCAAGCGACTGCACGCGGAGCGAATCCTCCTCGAAGCCTATTCGCCGGGCGGGCCAGGTGCCGTTCTGATCCTCGACGACGCGCAAGGATCCGTTGAAGGAGCGCTCGCGTCGCTGCCGCTTGCTCGCGACGGCGTCATCGACACGGAGGTCATCAAGCTGCACCCATTCCCAGGACTCTCTGCGCCGCCGACGGGGTAAGCAGGGGCCGCCGACGGGGTGAGCAGGGGCCGCCGACGGGGTAAGCCGGGGCCGCCGACCGGGTGAGCAGGGGCCGCCGACCGGGTGAAACCGGGCCTGCGGGGTGTGAAGCCCGGGCCGCCGACCGGGTGAACCGCGCCGCCAACAGGTTGAAACCGGCGGCACCGGCCAGGCAGCAGCCCATCCGTTATAGGGAGCCGCGGACGAAAGGGCGTGCCGCTGTCAGTTCTGGTCGCCGTCGCGGCGGCCGAACCGGCTGCCGAAAAGACGCTCGCTCGCCCCAATCGCGCCTTCGGTCATGCCGCGCACCAGGCCCATCAGCGGATCCGCGGTACGGTTCCAGGACTCCTGATATGAGCGAGCGGCGTCCTTCACGTCATCGGTCACCGAGGCGTCGCGATCAGCGCTGCGCCGCGGGTAGTCGCCGTCCAGGATGCGCTCGTAGCTTCCTCCGGTGGCCCAGCGGTCAAGCTCGGCGAAACGTACGACGGCGAAGGGATGCGTGTTGCCCTGAAGTTGCAGCAGCTTGAGCAGGCCGTCCCTGACGTCCGGCACGGCGTCGTACTCTTGCGCCTGCTCGTGAAAGGCGTCGGCGCTAAGTTCGGACATCCGGGCGCCACCCGCCATTTTCATCATCGCCCGCCTGCCCGCGTCCACATCCTGGCCAGCAAGCAACCCCGCACGGTCGCAGGACAGCTCGGACTTGCGGTACCACTCCTCAAGCGCCCAGACGATCGGCCGCAGGCCCACGTAGGCGAACGGTATCCACGCGATCCTCCTGGCCAAGTTGACCAGGTGAAACAGCATGGTCCGGTAGACCGCATGCCCTGAGAGCACGTGGCCAAGTTCGTGGCCGATCGCGAACCGGAGTTCCTCCGCGTCGTACAGATCGACCATGCCGGTCGTGATCACGATGAACGGGCTGTCCGAGCCGAGCGCCATCGCGTTTACCAAAGGGTTCTGGGTGACGAACAGCTCGGGCACTCTGGGCATATCGAGCACGTACGCTCCGTCACGGAGCATCTCGTAAATATTCGGGAATTGCCGTTCTGACACCCGAACGCCGCTAGCAAGGAACGAGAGGCGGAGGCTACGGTCGGAGAATAGCCCAGCGAGGCGCCGCAGCAAGACGTCGAATCCGGTCAGCTTGCGCATGGCGGTGAGAGCGGAGCGATCGGCGGGATGCTCGTACGCACGAGACGAGATGCCGGGCAGGCGCACGCGCGCCCGGTCGGGCACATTGCCCGTTTGTGAGGCCATGTTTTGCATGCTATTCCCCCGGAGGAGCTCAATGGACCAGGATGACATACCTATGTTCGACGAGTCAGCGGAGACAATGCCAGAGGAGCAGCGAGCGGTCCTTCAGTCCGGGCGGCTGCGCGCGCTGGTAGACCGGCTCCTCGCCGTCGGAGGTCTCCAGGCCGGGCGGCTCAAGGAGGCTGGGGTGGCCGGCGGCGGTGACCTGACGCTTGACAGCCTGCCCGGCCTGCCTTTCACCCGGAAACAAGATCTCTGGGACACCTACCCATTCGGGATGCTCGCCGTCCCGCGCGAAGAGGTCGTGGCCGTCCACGGGTCAAGCGGTACGGGCGGCCGCCCGACCCTCGTCTCCTACACAAGGGACGACCTCGAGCTGTGGGCGCAGATGTGCGCGCGGGCCCTCGCGGCGGCGGGCGCGACACGCCGCAGCACTGTCCACAACGCCTACGGGTACGGGCTCTTCACCGGTGGTCTGGGCATCCATCAGGGCGCCGTTCGCCTTGGTGCCACGGTCGTGCCGGTCTCCGGCGGAATGACTGGCCGCCAGCTCACGCTGATGCAGGACCTGAAGCCGGACATCCTCACCTGCGCGCCCTCGTACGCGATCCGCCTCGGCGAGGCGTTCGCCGAGGCAGGGGTGGACCCAGCAGACATCGGCGTGCGGGCGGGCATTTTCGGCGCGGAACCATGGAGTGAGCCGATGCGGGCACGCATCCAAAGTCACCTCGGCCTGCGCGCCCTCGACATCTACGGGCTGTCCGAGGTGATCGGCCCCGGGGTGGCTTCCGAGTGCCTGGTGGCACAGGACGGCCTGCATGTGAACGAGGACCACTTCATCGTGGAGACGGTCGACCCGGTGACCGGCGCGCCCGTGCCAGACGGGGAGCCGGGTGAGCTGGTGTTCACCACGGTCACGAAGCAGGCGCTGCCGCTGCTGCGGTACCGCACTGGCGATATCGCTGCGCTGAGACGTGGTACCTGCGCATGCGGCCGGACTCTGATCAGGATGACCAAGGTCACCGGCAGGAGTGACGACATGCTCGTCGTCAGGGGCGTCAACCTCTACCCGGCAGAGGTGGAGCGGGTGCTGATCGCCGACGGCCGGGTGTCGCCGCACTATCTGCTGGTGGTGGACGCCCGCACCGCCGTTAGGGAACTGATCGTCGCCATTGAATCCCTAACGGCTCACGCGGCCGGGCACGATCCTGCCGACCCGCTCGCCGACGGGCTGGAGAATGAGATCCGTACGCAGCTCGGGCTGCGCCCGCGGGTCCGGGTGCTTGCGGCGGGGACCATTCCCCGGGCCGAGGTGGGCAAGGCGGTGCGGGTGGTCACGTGGGCGTCAGGCGCGCCGCCACTGCCCGGCCTGGCGGAGCAATAGCCGGGTCTGTCAGACGCGCGCGCTAGGGTCATGTCGCATGAGCGCAGGTACGGCAGCGGCCGGTCAGGGCGCGGCACGTGCCGGCGCGCAGCCGAGGGTCGCGGACAGCCCGGAGTCCGCGGCTATCGTGCGGGCGCGCTGGGACGGCAACGGCGGCAACCGGATCGGGATAATGGGTGGTACGTTCGATCCGATCCATCACGGTCACCTCGTCGCGGCGAGTGAGGTCGGCCATGCCTTCTCCCTTGACGAGGTCGTGTTCGTGCCGACCGGCCAGCCCTGGGAGAAGGAGGAGCTCGAGGTGTCGCCGGCCGAGGACCGGTACCTGATGACCGTGATCGCCACCGCGTCGAACCCGCGTTTTTCCGTCAGCCGGGTGGACATCGACCGGCCAGGGCCCACCTACACGATTGACACGCTGCGCGATCTTCGGGTGGCGCGCGGCCCTGAGGCGGAGTTCTTCTTCATTACCGGCGCCGACGCGCTGGCCCGGCTGATGTGCTGGCGGGACGCGGGTGAGCTGTTTACCCTCGCGCACTTCGTAGGCTGTACACGTCCGGGTCACCACCTATCCGGTCACGGTCTTAATGAGGGGCAGGCGAGCCTGATCGAGATACCGGCTCTCGCGATCTCGTCCACCGCGTGCCGCGATCGGGTTCGTGCCGGTGAGCCGATCTGGTATCTGGTGCCGGACGGCATCGTGCAGTACATAGCAAAACGTCGGCTGTACCGCGAGGGCTGATGGGTACATGCTTTAAGACTGGCGCCTCAGCTGGTAACCGGGAGGCGCCTCCGGGTGAGGAGGAAGACATCACATCGTGACCGCCACATCGCACGCAGTGGACCTGATGCGCATCGCCGCTGAGGCCGCCGCAGACAAGCTTGCCAACGCCATCATCGGCTACGACGTGAGCGAGCAACTCGTCATCACCGACGCGTTCCTGCTCTGCTCCGCGCGCAACGACCGCCAGGTACGGGCCATCGTCGATGAGATCGAAGAGCGGCTTCGCCGTGCCGGTGCCAAGCCGGTGCGGCGGGAGGGTGAGCGTGAAGGACGCTGGGTGCTGCTCGACTATGTAGATGTCGTCATCCACGTGCAGCAGGAGGAGGAGCGGGTCTTCTACGCCCTCGAGCGGCTGTGGAAGGACTGCCCGCGGATTTCGCTGCCGGAACCGGTGGGGGCCGGGGACGCCAGAGAATCAGGGGGGACACGCTGAGCGGGCGCAGGCTCATTCTGTGGCGGCACGGCCAGACGGTCTGGAATGTCGAGAAGCGGTTCCAGGGCCAAAGTGACATCCCTCTCGACGAGACCGGTGTACGGCAGGCCGAACGCGCGGCGCGGCTGCTCGCCGCCTTGCAGCCTGACTTGATCGTGTCGTCTGACCTGCGCCGTGCTACCGGCACGGCGGCGCCGCTCAGCCGGATCACGGGGCTGCCGGTGACGGCCGACAAGGATCTGCGCGAGCGCTTCGGCGGCCTGTGGGAAGGGCTGAACGACAAGGAGATCAGGGAGCGTTACCCGGAGGCGCACGCGGTGTGGACGCCGCCCGAGGGCGAGTCGTCCGAGGCGGTCGGCGATCGCGTGTCCGGCGCCCTGGAACGGGTCGCGGCGAGCCTGCCGGACGACGGCCTCGCGGTGGTTGTCAGCCACGGCGCGGCGATCCGCCTCGGCATGTTGCGGCTGCTCGGCATACCCGAGGACTTGTGGGGCGTGCTCGGGCCGCTGGCAAACTGCGCGTGGTCGCTAATCGGCATGGCCCGGACCAGTTGGCGCGTGCTCGAGCACAACGCGGGAACCCTGCCAGAGCCTGTGCTGGGCGACGATCGCTGATATCTCCCACGGGTTCGGTTCGTTGTCGCGACGGGAGTTCGTTGTCGCGGCGGGTCCTATACACTGGCGTGGCGCTGCTGACCGGATGACCTGCCGGGCAACCACGCGGTAAGGCGGTGGCGCGTCCCAGGGGCTATAGCTCAGTTGGTAGAGCGCTTGCATGGCATGCAAGAGGTCCGGGGTTCGAATCCCCGTAGCTCCACCAGGCAAAACGTCTCCACCGAGATCTTGAAACGGGCTGTTGACCACCATAGTTGACCACAGTTGCCGGTCACTGGCCGCCGCTGAGCAGGTTGTCGAGGCCGGAGATAGCATCGTTGCGGGCTTCCTCATCGACATGGGTGTAGATCTGCATCGTGGTCGAAATGTGCGCGTGCCCGAGGATCATCTGAGCATCGCGCGGCGGCACATGCAGCTTCTTGAGCAGTGACGCGGTGGTATGCCGCAGGTGGTGAACCTTGATCACCCGTATGCCGTTCTGCTTGCAGATACGCCGGAACGAGCGGACCAGGTTCCGCGGCTCGACGGGGCGTCCGCTGCGGGTGGTGAAGACCAGGCCGGTGTCCTGCCAGGCCCGGCCGAACGCCTGCCGGTCAGCTGTCTGCTGTTGCTGGCGGATGAGCAATGCTTCGCGGGCCAGGCCGGGGATCGGCTGGTCACGGTTACCGGCGCGAGTCTTGACCGGGCCGGTCCGCAGCTCACCGCGGACCCGCTGGAGTTGCTGGCGGATGCAGAACGTGCCCGCGCCGAGGTCGACATCTTCCCAGCGGAGCCCGAGGACCTCACCGCGGCGCATCCCGTACAGCACCAGCAAAACGAACGCGGGATACAGCGGATCGGGCCTGGCGGCGGCCAGGAACGCCATTGCTTCGCTGGCTGACCACGGGCGGACATCGCCAGGTTCCCAGGCCGGTAGCTCTGCCAGGCGGGCGACGTTGCGGCTGATCAGTTCCTCGCGGAGCGCGCGGGTCAGGGCTGCGCCGAGGACCTGGCGCATCATGTGCACGTTGCGAGTGGACTGTCCGTCGGCGAGCTTGGCGTTGAGGAAGCCCTGGACGGCAGAAACTGACAGCCGCCGCAGGCGGTGATGCCCGAGGCCAGGTTTAAGGTAGAGGCGGATGACGGTTTCGTACAGGGCGTAGGTAGCTGGCCGCCTCGACTGCTTGACGACGTTGTCCAGCCAGTAGTCCAGATAGTCGCCAAGCTTCCATGATTCAGCGGCAACTGGGATACCACGGACGATCTTGGACTGTTCCTCGACGAGCCGGTCACGGGCCTGTTCCCAGGTTCTGCCGTAGACGTAGACCCGCTTGTAGCTGCCTGCGGTGGTCGGTGCGTAGAACGCGCCAACGTACCGGCCGTCTTTGCGCGGCCCCGAGATGGTTCCCTCACCGTTGTGGCGCCTGCGTCCCCTGGCCGGTTTCCCGTCGGCGGCCATCAGGCAGCCTCGGCGGCTTCGGCTTCAAGCTGGCGCACATAGGCGGTCAGCGCGTCAGCGGTGATGAACCGGGCCCGGCCGTCCTTGACGGAGGTGATGCGATGGGCTCGGATCAGGTCGTATAGCTTGTCGCGGCTGATGCCGAGCACCAGCGCCGCTTCCTTGGGCCGGTAGAGCAATTTGTCCATCGAGGTCGTTCCTTTCTTTGTGGTCAGGCGGACATGAGTTCGTCGCGGGCGATGCGGTCGTGCTCGCGGGCGCGGGCGGCGGCGGCTAGCGCGAGTTGCTGTTCGGCGGCGGTGGTGTGGCCGGTTCCGGCGTAGCGCCATTCGGCGAGGACCAGCACGGTGTGTTCGTCGAGGTCGCGGCCCCAGGGGTCTTTCTCGCCTTCGGGGTGGCGTTGGGTGCGGCGGTGGGTCATGCGGGCCTGGCGGAGCTGGGTGAAGGTGGCCGAGTAGCGGCGGGATTTGGTGAGGAAGTGGCCGCGGTAGCCGAGCATGTGGGTCCACCGGTTGAGCGCGAGCTGGCCGAGGGCGGGGTGTTTGCCCAGTTCCCAGCAAACGGAGATGAGCCGCTTGTGGTGGTGGCCGCAGTGCAGGGCGGCGATCGCGGCGGGCCCATGGACGGGGTGTGCGGGGAGGCCGGGGGCGTCGATGGTCTTGGTGGCGTATTTGGCGATGTAGTTCGCGACCGCCTGCGCAGACAGCGCCGTTCCGGTGCCGGGCAGGTCGGCGGCCGGGCGGATAGCCCGGGTGTCGATCTGGGTCCCGAATCGCAGGATACGCCGCAGTTCCGGGTCGGTCCCGGCAACCATCGCCGTGTCGTAGCTGACGGCGGCGGCGGCCTGGCGGATCGCCTGCGACAGCAGCGCGGCGCTGTAGCGGGCGGGTGGTGGCTGGCAGTCGTCGCCGGGAGCGTCGAGCCGGATGACGGCGTGGTAGTGGATGACACCGCGGGCCTGATACTCGGCGACCTTGACGAACCGGACCCGCACCTCGCGGCGTAGCTGCTTTTGGGTGATGCCGGTCAGCCGGGCGAGCTGGCGGGGGAGGTAGATGGTGAACCGGCGCCACAGTTCGGGGGCAAGCGCGTTGAACAGGATGTGGCCGGTGTAGTCGTAGCAGTCCGGGCACATCGGCCGGCCGAGCCGCGGGTCGTCGTCGTGGTGGCGGCGTGCGCAGGAGATGTCGCGGCCGTGCGGGCAGCGCCGCTGGTTGGCGTCGCGGCGGGGGCGGCACGGCAGCATCCGTCCGCGTGGCCCGGTGCGGGTGGTGTGCACCGGCCCGAAGCCGGGCGCGGTGAGGGTGGCGAACACGCACGGATGCGCGGCGACGGTTTCGGGCATGCCTTTGCCGCCGGTCAGGCCGGATCGGATGATCTGGCGGGCGTCGTTCTTGTAGACCTGGGCGCACGCCGGGCACGCTTGCTCACGGCGGTTGCCGCAGGGAATCAGCAGAGACCTGGCCGGGTTCGGTGTTGGTGTCGTAGATGAGCCCGGCCTGGCCGGTGGCGCGGTCGATGGCCTCGATGCGGCCTTGCAGCCGGATGGGGTGGGCGCAGTGGCCGGTGGCGGCGAGCTGGTCTTCCCAGCGGTGGAAGTCGTCGCGGGCGGCGAGCTCGAGCGAGGGCTCCGGCAGATGCCCCCACCCCCAGGCCGTCATCATCGGGTCTGGGGGTGAGAGCAACGGCCGGGACCGTCATGCGGCGGTGATCTCGCGGACGAGGGACAGGGCCCGGTGCTTGAGCGGTTCGGGCCGGATCAGGGTCCGGTTGAGCCGGGTTTCCCAGCTGCGGGCGGTGCGGACGTGGTCGAGGTATTCCCCGGCGGCCTGGACCAGGCCGTAGCCGGTACCGGCGATCTGCTCGTTGGTGGCCGAGTCGAACAGCAGCCGTAGCGCGTTGCGGGCCTCGTCGACGTTGCGGGCGACCCGGTCGGTGACCAGCCCTTCGGGTGGCATGGGGATGAATTGGGTGATGAACAGTTCCCGCTTGCGCGCCGTGATCGGGATGGCGAGCAGCTCGCGGGCGAGTTCGGAGTAGCGGCGCATTTCTTTGCGGGCGCCGGTGACGGCTTGGCGGGCTTCTTCGATGCGGTTGCGCCAGCTGGATTTGTGGATGAACGAGAAGGTGGTGCCGGTGCGTTCGCCTTCGAGTTCGGCGGCGCGGAAGGTGTTAGCGCACACGATGCGCACCGCGGTGGCGCGCAGCGCGCAGGCGCCGGTGCCGTCGTGCCGGTTGGTGATGGCCAGATACGGCAGGGTGGCGCTGGCGTCGCCGGGCAGGGTGATCGGCTCATCCAGCAGGGCCAGGCACCACACGGCCCGGCCGCTGTCGAGGACCCCGGCGGTTTCCCATTTGACGTTGGGCTGGGCGAGGACGGCTTCGACGATTTCGCCCATCTCGCCGTGGTCGATGACGGTGTAGGTGTCGCGGTTCAGCGACAGCACCGCGCCGTTGTCGGAGCGGCTGACCGCCTTCCAGCCTTCGATCGGCTCGTAGTGCGGGTTGCCGTCCACGTCGAGGTCGGTGAGCGCGTAGACCTCGGTGGTGATGGGGTCCCAGTCCAGCCCGGCGAGCTTGCGGGCCTGGGCCCAGTCGCCGGGGTAGTCGGCCAGGATGGTGCCTTCCTGGTGCCAGGGCATCTGGCGGACCGAGAACATGGATTCGATGTTGGCGGGCATATCAGTTTCCTTTCGAGACAGAATTCGTGGTTTCTTGCTGTCATCTGGTCAGGTGTGCCGGTTCGCTGCCCGCGGCGCCTGGGTCAGGGTGCGGACAGCGGCGGCGATGTGCTGCCGATCGGGTCCCGGCGTGCCGGTGTCGAGCGCGAGTAGCCGCGCGGCGTCGGTGTCTCGCTGGTGTAGGCGGTCCGGACGCCGGAAACCGAGATTCCGGCGGCGTCGGCCAGGTCGGCCAGCCGGTACGGCCGGGGGGCGGTGAGTTCGCGGGCGTAGGCGAGCAGGACGCGGATGTCGTGGTCGGCTTCGTCCTTGCGCCGTCTGGCGTCTTTGAGTGCGGTGAGCAGGGCGTCGTGGCTCATGAGGCGTTCTCCCATCGGCTGGCGCAGTCGTTGCATTCACCTCGGGACCGGGGGATGCAGTAGGTTTTCTCGCCGCCCGCAGGTGGGGCAGATCCGGCGCGCCCGGAGGGCTTTGCCGATGGCGGCGAGCTGGTTGATGGTGGCGCGGCGTTTGGGTTTGGCGAGGTCTTCGCGGTAGAGGTAGGCGACGCGCCTGCCGCGCCGCCACAGGATCTGGGCGGCGATGTCCTGGCCGCCGGGGCGCAGGCCCTTGACCCGGAGTTGCCGGATGGTCAGCAGGCCGTCAGGTGCCCAGTGGTAGGGGTAGGTGGGTAGTCCGTACCGTTCGCCGTCGGGGTCGTAGAACTGGGCGAGGATGTTCTTTCCGCGCAGGCCGTCCAGGTACGGCACCCGGCGCCTCATCGGGCATCACCTAGTGCGCGCGGCTGTATTTCGCTGGCATCCCGGAAGCAGGCTGGGTAGTACAGATCGGCCTCGGGTGTGCCAGCTGGCGGGACTGTTCCGTCCGCCAGGGTCGCGAACTCGCGGACCTCGACGACGATGTGCCATTCGTCAGGACCGCATTGGCTCAGGATCGAGCCGGGCAGCCATGCCCACTGATCACGCGGCGGACCGGTCGCGATTGTGGCGTGCCGGTCCGGTGGGTACCAGACCCATACCGGGCTGTCGTCGGGGAACCGCCCGTCGTTCTCAATGTCGCTGGTCATGCCGCATCACCCTTGCGGCGCAGGTTGATGACCTTGGCGCTGTCGTGGCGCGTCGCCGTGCGGGCGGCGGCGGCGAACGATGCCAGGTGGATGATTTGTTCGTCGGTGAGGTAGGCGGCCTTGATGCGGCGGGGGATGCCGTCTTCGGCGCGGAGCCACGACACCCCGCGGGCCTGCGGGTCGATCTCGGTAGCTGAGTAGCCGTTGTTGGCCCAGCCGTGCCCGAGGATGGTGTCCGAGGATGCTTCGGTGGAGCAGCGGAACGCCCACCGGTAGCCGAACAGGTCCCGCAGCGAGGTGGGGATGATGTCGGCGGATGGCCGTTGGGTGGCTTCCACGGGGATGATGCCGGGAGCGCGGCCGCGGGCGACGACGTCGCGGTTGGAGGCGTTGAATTCTTTCTGCTGGGCGGGGGTGCCGACGGTGGCGGAGAAGTAGGCCACCTCATCGATGGGACCAGGTAGAACGGCCACCCCAGGTCGGGGGTGACCTTGCGTTTTTTCATTTGCAGCAGCACGTCAGTGCGTTCGTCGATGAGGCCCTGGAGCCAGTGCATGACGT
Source organism: uncultured Actinomycetota bacterium (assembly GCA_963826515.1). GTDB lineage: Bacteria > Actinomycetota > Actinomycetes > Streptosporangiales > Streptosporangiaceae > DATFVJ01. The sequence goes on along the minus strand of CAWGXI010000010.1, from coordinate 6,211 downwards.
CGATCGCGTCGTCGATGGAGGGGCCGACGAATGTGTCGGCGCAGCCGGCCCATAGGCCGAGTTCGACGCGTTTGCCGTCGATCAGGATGAGCTGGCAGTCGCCGGACAGGGCGCCGTGCGCGACGATCAGCTGGAGGGCGACGGATTTGCCGCCGCCGGGTTCCCCGCCGACGAGCATGTTCCGCTCGGCGAGGCTGGCGTAGACCGGCCGTCCGGTCTCGTCGGTGCCCAGGTGTATCGGGTCCCAGATCGACAGGGAGGCGACCGGGATGCCCGCCGGTGCGGTCATGGCGGTCTCACCTTCTTTCCAAAGGGGGGCAGGGCGCGGGACGCCCCAGGGCATGGCTGAGCCCGGGGGACGTCCCGCACGATCGGTTAGGCGGTGGTTTGTTCCTCGCGGGGAGCTGGCAGCTTGGGGGCCAGGCCGGAGGTGATGACGTGGTGCGCGGCGAGGGTGTCGCGGCGCACGATGTTGACCCGGACGATCTGGGCCCAGCGCTTGGAGCGCTCGATGCGGGCCTCGCGGGCGTAGCAGGCGGCGGCGATTTCGCCGGTGTGGGCTTCGAAGTCTTCGAAGCAGATCCCGGCGCGGCACCAGATGGTGGCGCGTTCCCCGACCTCGGTGGGGTGGATGCGCAGGATCAGCGGGAGCCGCCCGGATCGGGTGTGCATGCGGGTTTCGAAGCAGACCCGTTGCATGCGGTGACGGGAGATAACGCACCAGGCCCGCCGGGTCACCAACCGCCGCGTCCACGGCAGGACGGCGATGACGGCCGCGGCTGCGGCAAAGATGACAGCAGCCACAGTGACCGCGACGGCGCGGGCCAGCTCGGCGAAGGCGATGGAGGCGGTAGTGAGCGTGACGAGTTCGGTGCGCATCCGCCAGATGGTCCCGGCGGCGCTGTGGTGCACCTTCACGGCCCAGCCGTCGAGGGTGTAGGGGTTGTTGCGGTGGTTGCGGGAGCCGTTGCGGGCGGGCATCACACCCACCTCCCGGCAGTGTCCGCGGGCGGCTGGATGGCGACGATGGCGCCGGTTGTCATGTCGACGGCGACCGCTCGGCCGTCGCTGGTGTGGCCGATGGTGAGCAGGTCGAACCGGGGGTCCCGGTAGCGGCGGGTGCTGGTGGCGACGCGCTGCACTTGCCATTGGCTGGCGGCGGCGATCTGGTCGTCATGGGCGAGCCTGGCGTCGTAGACGCGGCGGGCGAGACGGGCCAGCCAGGCGTTGATAGCGTGGAACATGCCACGATCCCCTTTCTGTTCGTGATGGTTCGGGTAGGGCGTGGGTGGCTGGCCGGGCCGGAGGATGAGGGTCCTCCTGGCCCGGCACTTTGTGTCAGACGGTGATGATGCAGGGTTCGGCGGTGAACGACACCACGTCTGCGTTGGCCCACTGCTGGCCATGTGCGTCTACCGCGCGGCCGAGCATGTGGTCGAAGACCGCCTTGCTGGACGAGGCTGCCTCGCCGCTGACATCGACGATGTCTTGCACGGTCAACTTCGCGTGACCTGGGATCCGAAGCGCCAGAACGGAGACGTACTCCACGCTTCAGCCCTCCTTTCCCGCCTGCGGCGGATGGATCAGAATGCGGGCTCGATGTCGTCGGCCATCACGGACTCGACGTCGTCCACCCGGAGATGGGTGCTGGCGTTGAACAGGTAGGCCAGCGCGTGGGATGCGCAGTCGTAGGCCTCGTGCAGCGTGGCGGCCATCTCGCCGCGGTCCAGGGGCTTGGTGCCCTTGCTGCCGTCGTAGTCGCTGATGCGGTTGCAGGCCTTGTTGTTGACCTTCTTGACCAGGTGCCTCGCTTCGTCGAGGCATTCCTCGATCAGGCCGGTGAGGTAGTAGCACTCCTCCTCACGCAGCCGTGCCAAGCCGTGCTCGCGGGCAGCGGGCTTGTTGCCGGTGGGTGTGTCGCCGCCGTTGCTGGCGGCCGTGACGGTGCTGCTGGTGGTCATGGCAGCGTGTGATCCTTTCCGTGCGTGATGCGATGCGGACAGATAGACCAGGCACGCCAATCAGCCAGTGACAGCGCGGGCATGCCTGAGCGGGACGAGCGAGACGTCAGGCGGCCTTCGGCTGCCCGGCGGGCTGGACGGTTGCGGCACGGTAGGCCACGCCGGAGCGGCCGTTGTTGTTCCAGGCGATCGCCTCCAGCGCGTCGAAGCGGACCGGCTGACCCTGGTTCACCCTCGGCTGATCACCAGCCACCGTGACCCGGATCACCTCCCCGCGCTCGGCGTCCAGGGCGAGGACCTCCACAACCCACTGCGGCTGGCCGGTGTCCTTGTCCACCTTCTGCTGCGTGCCACCGAAGTCCCGTCGCGGCTCCGGCGTCTTGGTCACCGTGAAGGCAACCTGGGACGTGTCGAGCATCAAACGCATGATCACCACTCCTTCCATCGCGCCCCTGACCTGGGGCTGACTGTCGAAATGACCATCTGATTGGCCACGGTGACCAATATCGGCGCAACACGCGGGACGCCATAACTCCTTGGAGGGACAGCTTGCACAAGTTAGATTGGCCTTGAATCGTCCCAAGACGTCCCAAGGAGCGCGGGTAATGGCGAACGACCGGCTTCGGGACGCGCTGATGGCTGCCAGGCTCACCCCCAGCGACCTTGCCGACCAGCTCGAGATCAGCCCGAAGACAGCCGAGCGATGGGTCACCCAAGCACGAGCGCCGTATCCGAAGTACCGGCATCAGATCGCCGCCCTGGTCGGAAGGAGCGAGGCCTATCTGTGGCCAGACGCGCTGTCCGCGCAACGCAGGGCCGAGGTCACCGAGTCAGAGATCGTGCACATCTACCCGTACCGTGCGGATATCCCTGCCGAGCTATGGATGAAGCTGTTCGAGACCGCGACCGAGAACGTGAGCATCCTGGTCTATTCCGGCTTTTTCCTGCCCGAGCAGTACGCGCCCCAGCTGGCATTGCTCCGTGCCAAGGCAGATGACGGCGCATGCATCCGCATCCTGATCGGCGACCCAGACTGCCCGCAGGTCGCGCTACGTGGGGAAGAGGAAGACATAGGGGATGCCATCGCGAGCAAAATCCGCAATGTACTTGATCACCTATTACAAGCCATATGCGAAGCACCCCGGCATCAACATCCGCCTTCACTCCACGACGCTGTACAACTCAATCTTCTGGTTCGACGATGAGATGCTCGTCAACACTCACGCGTACGGTGTACCAGCGCTTTTCGCGCCAACCCTGCACCTACGGCGGCTGAGTTCCGGAACCCTATTCCAGACCTACGCCAGCAGCTTCGAACGCGTCTGGGATCGAACACACTCCACCTGGCCCAAGCCGGAAGCGACGTAGCAGCCATGCCAAAGCGAATCGACTACCTCAACGACCCGAACGCCCCGGCCGCCAACAGCATTGTGCCGTCAGTGAATGTCATCATCGTCAACGAACGCGACGAGATGCTAATGATCTGTCGCACCGACAACGGCAACTGGGCAGTGCCCGGCGGCGCGATGGACTTCGGCGAGTCAATCGCCGAGGCCGCCGTCCGGGAGACCAGAGAGGAGACGGGGATCGAGTGCGAGATCACGGGCTTGGTCGGGATCTACACGAACCCTCGGCACGTGATCAGATACACCAGCAACGACGAGGTGCGGCAAGAATTCTCGATCGTCTTCACGGCCCGGCCTCTGGCAGGTGAGCCGACGCCGAGCAGCGAGTCCTCCGAAGTCCATTGGGTATCGCTCGATGCGGTTCCCGGGTTGCAAATGCATCGGTCCATGCGTCAACGCATCCAGCATCAGCTGGACAAACGATCCCAGCCATACATTGGCTGATTCGCCAGCAGTTCCTCAACCCGGCCTGCCGTGGCGAGAATCTCCGGCGCAGCCAGCTCAACAAAACGAGTCACCGGGTCGTCGGGACCGTACCGTTCCGGATCTCCACAAGCCGGTCCGCGACCTGAACGTGCTCCCCGTCAGGACCCGTCGTCATATCGGAATAGCACAAGACTACGGTCATCAGCGGATCTCCACGCGAGAACTCCGCAGTAAGAACCGTCCGGAGGCCACGTACGTCCGCCTCGATTTCAGCGTATGAGTGGTACGCAACCAGGCTCACCAGCCGCTCATCGACTCCGGACTGTCGCAGGTACCGAGCCCCATCAAGGGGATGAAACCCAGTGTCGACTAGTTCAGGAGCATAGCCAATGTCGTGAAGCCACGCCGCAGCCACCAAGAGATCACTGGACCCACCCAGGCGATCACAGACCCGCCCAGCCTGCGCAGCGACCGCCTTGACGTGTTGCCAGCGGCGCGGCAATACCTGCGCCAGCTTGCGGCTAGCAAGATCCCGCGCATCTACAACCTTCACCACGATCCCGACGGTACACGGACGAACCGACCTCAGCATGTATCGCTGCCGACCGCAGCGATGGAGAGCACACACCCACCGGGCAGCGCAAGTCGTTGCCGTCGCTTGTGATGGTAAACCGCAACCTTACTAGCATTTAGAGATCGCGCCCACCCAAGTCGTCGGCGCAATCGTACATCGAACAATGCCCTACGTTGACCTAGACTATCCAATAGGCAAGGGGTCCGACTCCCGGCCGCGGGTTCTCCGATCATGACGTGAGCGTCGTTGAGTTCGTAGCCACCCAGACCCTGACGGCAGCCCAAGCGGAGGTGTCCCAGCAGTCCCGCGAAAGTCCCCGGAAGCGTTAGTGTGCCGGTACAGCCTAGTGTCAGGAGTACTCGGGCCGCCACGATCCATTCCGTGCTAGCCGAGATGCGCTCGAACGCAACGTCCCTGCGTGACATGGGTAGTCGGTTTGAGCGGCTGATGCAGGCGTACCTAACTACGGACCCGTTGTATGTCGAGAAGTTCAGCGACGTATGGATGTGGTCCGAGTGGTCCGGTAATGGCGGCAAGAGCGACACCGGGATCGACCTTGTCGCGCGAGAGCGCGAGACGGGTGGTTCTGCGCGATCCAATGCAAGTTCTACGAACCGAGCCACTACCTGCAGAAGGACGACATCGATTCGTTCTTCACCGCATCGGGGAAGGCCTCCGTTCACCCGAGCCGCCTGATCATCTCCACGACTGAAAAGTGGGGAAAGAAACGCCGAGGACGCACTGGACGCACAGCAGATCCCAGTCGCCCGGCTGGGCTTGTCCGAGATTGCGCAGAGTCCTGTCCGGTGGGACCTGGTCTGGCCTAAGCAGGGCTTCCCCGAGGTACATCTAGGCCTCCACGCAAAGCGCAGGCCTGCGACCGCACCAGCAGGACGCCGCTCGATGATGTGTTTACTGGGTTCGCCTCTCAGCGACCGAGGCAAGCTGATCATGGCGTGCGGGACCGGCAAGACGTTCACCTCGCTTGAAGATCGCCGAGCGACATCACTAGCCCGAGGCAGATCGTCATACGAATGTGCTGTTCCTCGTGCCCTCCATCTCGCTTCGTTGTCGCAGTCGCTACGGGAATGGACAGCACAAACCGAGACGGCGATGCGCTCGTTCGCGGTCTGCTCGGACACGAAAGTCGGCAAGCTTCGGTCGTGACGAACGAGGATATCCCCGTGCCCACGACCTAGCGTTTCCAGCTACGACTGACCCGGCTCGGCAACCTGATCCGCCCAGGTGACAGAGCGCGAATCGGGACGCCGAGCTGACGGTGATCTTCTCCACCTACCAGTCCATCGCCACCGTCTCGGCTGCCCAGCGTGCGGGTTGCCCGGACTTCGATCTGGTGATCTGTGACGAGGCGCACCGCACCACGGGTGTCACCCTGGCCGGTGAGGACGAGTCACAGTTCGTGCGCGTCCACGACAACAGCTACCTTCAGGCCCACACGACGGCTTTACATGACCGGGACACCAAGGCTCTACGATGACAACACGAAGTCCCACTGCTGCCGAGAACGCCCGCCGTCCTCTGCATCAATGGACGACGAGAACGTCTACGGCGCTGAGTACCACCGGCTCTCGGGCTCCGGTGAAGCAGTCGAACAAGGACTGCTTACCGACTACAAGGTGCTCATCCTGACGGTGGACGAGAACTACATCGCCCGATCCCGGGAGTCCTCAGCTCGCCGACGACAACAACGAGCTGCAACCTGGACGACGCGGTGAAGATCGTCGGCTGCTGGAATGGGCTCGCCAAGCGCTCCGGCACCACCGGCGAGGGCTCTGGATTCGCGCCTGGCGAGGCCCCGATGCGGCGCGCGGTCGCCTTCTCCA
>CAWGXI010000009.1:0-133533 GCA_963826515.1 uncultured Actinomycetota bacterium | reverse complement strand
CCGTGGCGCTGGACTGTCAACCCCCCATAGGCACCTCACTTATGGGGTCTAGGCAACACAGTGCCTAGGAGGGAATGCCGCTAGACTGATAGATCCTCTAGGCAGGGATGTGGCGATGTGGACGAACAGGTCAAGCTGCTAGCGGACGTACCGGACCCAGTGGTTCGCGCGAAGGAAGCGGCCGGGTTGCTCGACCGGTACCAAGCGGTTGTCAACGAGCTATCCCGTATACGCCGCGAGTCGGTAGAGGAAATGATCGCGGCCGGGATGTCCCACGCACAGATCGCTGAAGCTCTGGGAGTCAGCCGGGGCCGGATAAGCCAGCTCACCAAGGCCGGACCTGCGCGGAACGCGCATTCTGGGGTACTCGAGCAGCTCACCGTCGCACTCGGCGGCAAGCTTGAAGCACCCAAGAAGGCGGCAGGGGAGCCCGGCCCGGTCCTTGCACAAGAGGACTTTCAGGCTTACCTAGACCTGTCAGAGTCCGTCAAAGCCATGGGCCTAATACCGTCTACAAGATCATTCAGCCGCCGGGGATGGTGCGGCTGAACCGGGATAACCTGGTGGTCATCTGCGGCCCTCGGCTGTCGCCTCTCATTGCCCAGGTGATAGAATCAGACCCCCACATCGCTTTTGAGAACGATGACAACGGCTGGTACCTGGCAGACAAGACAGCCGGGACCACGTACAGGTCACCAATGGATGAGGGCGAGTGTGGTGACATCGGTTACGTAGCCAGGCTTCCACGACCGGACGGTCGCGGCACATTCCTCTACATAGCAGGCATCCATGCCATGGGATCAAGCGGAGTTATCCACTATCTCGACAAGCATCTAGCCGAGGTTTACCGCGACGTTAAAACCAAAAGGTTCTCTGCTCTCACAAGATCCGCGAATTTGACCGGGATACGAGAAAGGTGTCCACCAGTAGCCTGATTACGCCGCTCTACCTACATGGGGCCTGAGACATGCTTTTCTCTGCGGCTACGTCGCCGGGGTCTTCACAGCCGAACGAGGATTGGGCCGCTGTCTCACCCACCATTGGCGTGATCCTCGATGGCGTGACCGTGTTCGACCAGAGCCAGACAGGCTGTCACCACGGGACACCCTGGTACGTCAGCAAACTGGGCACGCATCTATTCGCGACCGCATCGGACCCAGCAGTAACGCTGGCGGACGCTCTTGCCAGGGCGATAAAGGATGTAGCCGCACTGCATGCCGACACCTGCGACCTGGAGAAGATAGGCGCACCTTCGGCGGCCGTTGGCGCTGTACGGCTCGGTGAAGACTCCGTTGACTACCTCGTCCTGGCGGACGTCACAATCCTCCTGGAGACCGTCGAGGGACTAAGCGTCATCAGTGATGACCGCGTAGTTGACACCGTGAGTGACCTAGAAGGACAGGAAAATATCGGCGCACAAGTGATGGAACGGCGAGCCCGCTACCGAAACCAAAGCGGCGGCTACTGGGTAGCGGCGGCCGATCCCAGCATTGCCGAGCATACGATCACCGGTCACATTCGGCACGCAGGATTGAGAAATGCGGTTCTGATGACCGATGGCGCGGCGCGACTGGTCACCCCGTTTGCCCAAACCGACTGGCGCGGCCTCCTGGCGCTGGCAGTTGGATCGAGTGTTGCTTCAGCGATCGAGCGTGTGCGCAGCCTGGAAGCGAGCGACCCGGATGGGAAGCGCTGGCCACGCTTCAAGAGAAGTGATGATGCCACGATCGCAGTCATAGGTACGAGTTAGGTTATTCTCGATTGCCTCGCCGCCTTGTGTCTAGGCACTTGATCACAAGGGGTGAAGGCAATCGGGCTATTCGGGAGAGCGTGATCTTCCCGGAGGTATTTATGTCTTCCTCTCGGTGATGTTTTTTGCTGGGAGTCTCGGCGGACCTGATTATTGTTGGAGGGGTCCGTGGAGAGCTTCGACGGCCGTTTACGCTTGAGGATCGTGAGGAAATATCGCGCTGTCTGGCGATATGCTTGACGAACAAGGAGATCGCGGCCCATATCGGGCGTGCCGAGTCGGTCGTATGCCGGGAAATCTCCCGCAATGGCGGACGGGAGAAAATACCGCGCGCACCGGGCGCAGTCGCGGGCGGAGGAGGAGCGATGCCGCCCAAAAGCCCGGAAGATGGATGCTGATCCGGTGCTGCGCTGCCGGGTGGTGTCCGGTTTGCGCCGCGGGTTCTCGCCGGATCAGGTGGCGGGCCGGTTGAGGTACGACCGGCCTGCGGGCAGGCTGGACGGGTGGCATCGCACGAGACGATTTACACCTGGATGTACGCCTTGCCGAAAGGCGAGCTGGCCCGCCTGGGCGTGGAGCTGCGATCGGGCCGCGAGCAGCGCAAGCCGCGCGGGCGGAAAAAGACCCCCGGCGCCCGGATCGTGGGCATGCGTTCCATCGACGATCGTCCCGGCGAGGTAGCCGGCCGCCAGGTGCCCGGGCACTGGGAGGGAGATCTCATTGTGGGGAAGAACGGGGCGACCGCGGCGGGCACCCTGGTCGAGCGCACGAGCCGGTACACCGCCATTGTCCCGCTTCCGTTCGGCCGTACCGCTGATCATGTGCGCGCGGCCCTGATCGGCCAGGTCGAGGGCCTGCCGGCCGACTGGTGAAGTCGATCACCTGGGACCAGGGCGTGGAGATGGCCGGTCACGCCGCCTTCTCCCTCGCCACGAACATGGATGTCTATTTTGCCCACCCTCATTCGCCGTGGGAGCGGGGGACGAACGAGAACATGAACGGGCTCGTCCGGGAATACATCCCGAAAGGGACGCCGGTCCCTTCCGATCCTGGATTCTTGAATTCCGTGTCTCACTCACTAAACATCCGCCCGAGGCGTATACTTGGCTACAGAACGCCAGCCGAAGTGTTCGCCGAGATGCTCAGCGAAATTGCTTCCACGGGTTGACACCGCCCACTCGTGAAATCATCAGGAGCGGCGCGACTCGGTATGGAGACGGGGATGCATCAGATCGGCTATACGTGCGGCGGACTCGACCGGATCTTCGTGCTCCCAGATGCGAATAACCGTCCAGCCGTTCTCGGCGAGCGTGCGATCCGTCTCGATGTACTCTCGATGTAAAGGACAGCCGCCGGTCTCAGGTGAAAACCCGGGGCTGGCGGTTATCCCAGTCACCATTGACGAGAAGGGGCGTAAGCATAGAAAGTTATGGAAGACGCGCGTTTTGGACACGTCGCACCATGATCACATGCCCGCTAGCCGAAAGTGACAGAGATGCTAGCCTGTGCGAAGTCCAGCACGGGCGTGCTGACCTGGCCGGTCACCGACCATTCCTTCACTTTGAGCAGATGCCGGATCATGTTCCATAGGTATGGGACGATTGCCTGCAGTGTGTCCCAGACTGTGTCCCATGCGCGGCCTGGCCACCGCTTCGTCGCCAGTTTTGTCGCACCCTTGAGCGCTTCCGTTTGCGCAACAGCTGAGAACCCCAAAGTCGGATCCTGATCAATTCCCCTCTTGGGCATCTCCTTGATCAAGCTGTTCAGCTGCTCATATTCCTTCAGCTGATGCTCGGCAAGTTGCAGTTGCCCCGCCTGCATGCTGCGCGCTTCGTCGGATTCCTGTTGCAGCGTTGCTGCTAGGTTGCGTAGCTCGTGGGTAATGGTCTTGAGTCCCTCCACTATCGCGACAGAGTCGGCTTGTGCTGCAGCGGCTCGGTCATAACCTTCCTTGGCCCGTTCCGTCGGCTTGGTATGTTCCTCGCCCTCCGGGGTCTGTTCCTTGGCCTCCCGGGTCTGTTCCTTGGCCTCCCGGGTCTGTTCCCTGGCGTCCCGGGTCTGTTCCCTGACCTCCCGGGTCTGTTCCCTGACCTCCCGGGTCTGTTCCCTGCCGTTCCGCTGGAGCGTGTGTCTGAGCTTCGCAGCCTGGCGTGCCGTAGCTTTTCGGTAAGCCTTCCGCCTGCGCCGTCCCGGAGGCGTTGTCCGTTCGGGAGGCTCGTGCCCGGGGCTCGTGGGTTCCTTCATGCTGAGATCATGCGCCGATGCCCGGCCACGGGCAACAGGACGGGCTGTCGTACATACGCCGCGCTGTGAAGGGGTCTAGCAGGTGAGCGGCATGACGTACGAGTTGAGGTTGTCCAGGTCAATGCGGCCACATCCAGGTGATGCTCGCCGTCACTCATGAATGCGTCCCTCGTTGGGCAGTACTCGATCACCACCGGAAACGCTATGCGTTGGATCGTGACGGCCATCATGGCGCGGGTGCGGTCGGCCAGGGTGACGTGTTCCCGCTCGGCCGCGACGGCGGCGGAGGCGGGCCACCGGCCGAGGGCGCGGTCATGGGAGACCGACGACGGCACCAAACGGTCAGTCGTAGAGATGACCGTGGACGACCTTGGCCCGAGCCTGCGCCGCGCGGTCGCCAAGGTCACCGAGGCCCACCCGCGAACACGCCAACGGCAACGGATCGGCCAACGGCGCCAACCCAGCGCGGGACGCCGACCAATGGACGGCCGCACCCCGCAGCCGCCGTGGAACCGCGGCGGGTCGGCGCGGGCAGGTGCGACGTGACGCACGCGCTTCGCGGACGAGTTCGATAAACCACCGCTGGAGTGGGGTCCTCGCGTCATCCTCCCCAGCGCGTCGCCGAGTTCGGCTACGACTGTAACGGCGTCTTCCTTAAGGTCGAAGACACCGCTTGTAACACCGGACTCGCGTACAACGAACGGCGTTGAGTGTCGCATGGCCAGGCCTGTCGTTGTTGTCGTGCAACGTGGGTTGCAGCAATCGCACGATGATCGATTGCTCTGGGGGCTTGATCGTGCCGAATACATGCCTAAGTTCGTCGCACGGCCGCCGTCCGCGCAGGTCAGGAGAGTTGCCTTACGAGTCTTGAAACCGCTATGGCGCGTGAGCGTCATCGTGGGTTCGAATCCCAGCGCTTGAGATCGTAGGGTCTTATCCGCCCATCCGGCGCTGAGCATGTGGCGATCGGTTTCTGGAGAAATCCTGGAGACGATCTTGAGATTGAGACCTCTGGACGCCATCACAGACCAACGCAAACCAACGCTCTGACCTGCGTCTTTGGTGCAGTCAGCAGGTCGGCGATCTTCCAGGGCCTAATTCGGGACGAAGAGGCCGCCGGTTCAAATCCGGCCACCCCGACCAGAGTTTTCTCAGGTCAACGCCCATTGGTATTCCTCTTCGCGAGCCGGGCGGCTCGCTGATGTCCGATTCTGGGAGCGGAATGGGAGCCGATCTTGGCCGGTGGCTCCCGCTGACCGGCCAGGAGCGCGTCCAGCACCGGCACGATCGACCGCGCCGGCAGCCGCGCCCGCTCACGGAGTGAGGCTTGCCAGCGGTCCTGCAGCGCGGCTTGGAGGTCGGCGCGCATGGCCGGGGAGACGTGTCCGTAGACGCCGCGCATGCCGGGCACCTCGTGGCCCATCCGCTCAGCCCGCAGCAGGTCGGAAATGCCTGCCTCCTCCATCCACGTCTGGTGGCCGTGACGCAGGCCGTGCGGCGTCAGGCCGGGCCGCACCGGCAGCCAGGTCGCGAGCGCGGTCTCCTCGGCGGGCGGCTGCCCGCCACCGGGGCAGCGCTGTCCGCCGGCGTCGTGGGCGGTCAGCGTGCCGTCTATCCGGCGCCGGAAGGCGCGGCCGCAGTTCGCGCATCGCCCGGTCGTGGCGTCGCTGGCAAGCCGGGTGATGCCCCGCCCGGACGGCACCTGGAACGGTTCGCCGGGGCCCGCAGCCGGCCACGGCGGAACGGGTCGGCCCGGGAAAGAGCAGCTGGTGTCGGCCAGCACGGGTACGGCGGGCCGCTGGCCGCGCGCCGGGTACCAGCCGTCCGCGGCAGGCCGGAAGAACCGCTCGCCGTAGCCCGACCGCCGGAAATGGCCCCGGCCCGGGCCGAGGAACACATACCGGTCCCCAGGGCACCACGGCGACTCCGCATTGCGGCAGGTGCACAAACGGCTCCCGTGCGCGGCGACGTGGCCGGCGAGCAACTCAGCCAGGAACGGCGGCAGGGTTCTTCTGGCGCCCGGCGGCCAGGAGCCGCGGACGGAACCCCCAGCCTGCAGCGGGGAGCCCGGCCGTCATGCTGCGCTGTGTAGTGTCGTGCGTTCCGCGGGCCACCGGTTCGGCCTGCCGGGGACCCGCGCCGGGGTGATCGTGGGCGTGCCCGTGCTGCCTGGCGGCGGTGTCGGCTGACGTCGTACCAGCTCTGCTTTCGGTCACCGATGTGGCGGAGCAGGGCCCGGGGCTTGGTTGCCGGGTGCGGGTGGGACCCTCGTGCCTGGCGTCTGCGGCTGCGCCCCAGGGCCGCCGGCGCCGCCGGTCGTGGTGGTGCTGGCCTGGGTGCGCAGCCGCGGGTATTCCGATGCAATCTCGGCGCCGAACAGGAAGATCATGCTGGCGAGGTAGATGAAGGACAGGAACGCGATGACCGCGCCGAGCGACCCGTAGACCTTGTTGTAGTGGGCGAAGTGGGCGATGTAGGCGGAGAACCCGTATTGCAGCGTCTCGAAGCCGGCCGCGGCGGCCAGCGCACCCGGCCAGATGCCGCGTATGCGGGTCGGCGCTGCGGGGACGAAGCGGTAGAGGAAACCGAAGGTGGCGAACAGCAGCGCGGCGGAGGCAAGGTACACGCCGGCCGACGCGGCGGCCCCGGCGAGGGGGGCCAGGCTCTGCAGCGGGCCCGGCAGGTGGCGGGCGATGCTGGCGGCGAGGGTGAGGCCGAGCGTGGCGCCGGTGACCAGGAATGCGCCCACCACCAGCGCCAAGTCGACGGCCTTCCCGTGCAGGAACGGCCGTTGCTGGCTGCTGTGCCAGGCCATGTTGAGCGCGGTGCGGATGGCGGTCATCAGCCCGCTCGCCGACCAGGCCGCGCCGAGGAGGCCGAGCAGCCCCAGCGCGGCGACGCCGCCGCTGACCGAGGTGAGCAGCTGTTGCAGCTGCTGCTTGCCGTGGGCCGACAGCGGCACCGCCTTGAGCACCGCGGTCAGCACAGCGTCGCGCGCGTGCGGATCGTGGGTGACCAGGCCGATGATCGCGACAGCGGCGATGGCCAGCGGGAACACGGCGAACAGCACGTGGAAGGAGATCGCCGCGGCCATCTGCTGGCAATGGTCGGCTCGGTACCCACCGAACGCCCGGCGCAGCAAGACCGCCGCCTGCCGCAGCCGCGCGGCCCAGATCATGGATACGGCGGCGGACCGGCTGCGCCACCGGTGTGGCCTGACCGACTCTCGCACCTGTCCACCGTACGGCGGCCCGTACCCGCCGGGCACGCTTACTGGCCGCGCCCCGGCGGCTGTACCCGCGGCGGAAGAGGACTGGCTGGTGACCGGCGACCGGAACTTGTGCCCTGGCAGCCAGCGAGGCCGACACCGGCCAGGACAGGGTGAAGTAGTGGCGGGCCCTCGTAGTTCGGCGCCGTTTGCTGCCACCTGGGCGGCGAGCCCGGCGGCGGAGCCGATGATCGGGCATCGGCAGCCCGAGATGCTGGGAGCGCATGCGGGCCGGGTGAGCGCGGCGTGACAGCAGGTCTCCGGCCGGTATTCACGCTGCCCGGCACCTTCGCGGTGACAGCTGGTCCCCGTGCGAGCCGGGTCGCCATCGCCCGCGTTCTCGGGGCGGGCTTGTCGCGCCGGGGTGTGAGGTGCCTCACCTGGTGTTTCTCATTGCGGCGGCGGGGGCTGGGGTGGTGCGGATGCGGTGGCTGGGCCAGCTGCTGGCGCGGCCCAGGACGGTGAGCAGGCTGGGGGTGAGGACCGGCCGGACCAGGAAGGTGTCGATGAGCAGGCCGGCTGTCATGGTGAACGCGATCTGCCGGAATGTGCTCAGGGGGATGATGGCGACGGGGGCGAAGCTGGCGGCCATGGTCAGCCCTGCGGTGGAGATGGCGGCCGCGGTGCGGGGGAGCGCCCGGCGCAGCGCCCCGGCCAGCGGCCGATGGCGCGCTTCGCGCCAGATGGCGCCGACGATAAAGACGTTGTAGTCCGAGCCGAAGGCGACAAGCAGGACGGCGGTGGCGAACGGCTGGTAGAAGGCCAGCCCGGGCTGGCCGAGCAGGCTCTGGAATACCAGGGTGGTGAGGCCGAGCGCGGCAGCGACGGTCGCGGCGCTGCAGATCAGCAGGACGATGGGCGCGACGAGGGCCCGCAGGTAAGCGGCGAGCAGCACGAACTCGAGGCCGAAGGCGATCAGCATGACGCGGATCAGGTTGGCCCGGGTCAGCGCCTCCACTTCCAGGGCGATGGCGGTCTCGCCGGTGAACTGCGCCCGGGCGTCGGGCAGCCCCGCTGCCGCCAGCAGCGCGGGGGCGTGCCGGGTGAGCGCCCGCAGCCGGGTGGTGGCGGGGGCGGCGAGCGGGTCGCTGTCGTAGATGAGGATGTACCGGGCGGTGGTGCCATCGCGCGAAAGCACTACCCCGTACGGGCTGCCGAGCGGGTTCTGTTTGGGTCCCAGCACCTCGGCGATGCCCGGCTGGTGGCGCAGTTCCTGCTGGAGCCGGTTCAGGGCCGCCTGGTCGGCCGCGATGCCGTTCTGGTGTACCAGCAGCTCGGCCGGGGCGGTGATGCCGCGCACGCCGGCGGCGGACAGGATCTGGGCGCCTTGCCGGACCGGGTTCTGCGCTGGCAAGCCCTGGGTGAACGACAGATCCAGGTGCAGGTATGCCAGCGGCAGGGCGGCCAGCAGCAGGAACCCCAGGCAGATGGCCGCCGCGGCGCCCGCCCGCAGGCGGGTTGCGGTGACCCGCAGCACGCTGCCCATCGGGCCAGAGCCCGGCCGGGCAGCACCGGCCGGGCCGCCGGGGGCGAAGATCCGGCGGCCGAGGATGGCCATCGCGGCCGGGACGAGGGTGAGGGAGGCGAGCAGGCCGATGAACACGGTCCCGGCCAGCGCCGGGCCGAAGGCGCGGAACAGCTGCAGCTGGGCGCTGAGCAGGGCCGTCACGCCGGCCATCACGGCCAGGCCGGCGACCGCCACGACCGGGCCGTCCTGCCCGGCCACCTGCCGGGCCGCGGCCAGCCGGTCCCCCGTCTCGGGCAGCCGGTCCCGCAGATTGAACAGCATCAATACCGAGTAGTCCGTGACCACCCCGAGGATCATCGCCACGATCAGCGGCTGCAGTTCACCGGGCAGCGCCAGCTGGCCGCCGGCCGCCAGCGCCCCCAGGACACGGATCGTCACCAGGTAGGCCACGGCAGCGACCGCGAGGACGACCAGCGGGGCGGCCACCGACCGGAACGCGGCCCCGATGACCAGCCCCACCAGCAGCACGCTGGCAGCACCGAAGATCCTCAGCCAGGCCAGCAGGATCGTGCTCTGGCTGACCTGCGCCGGAGCGATGCCGGTGACAAACGTGCGGACCGATGGCTGATTGTGAAAATGGCTGGCGTATCCCTTCGCCAGGGCGACAGCGCGGGTCAGCGAGCCGGTCGAGACATACAGGTAGGTCACGGCGGTCTTCGGGGTATCGGTCGGGACGGGAACCGCGCCGATGACGCGGTTGCGCGGGACGGACTGCCCCGCCTTCAGCGTCGCCTGGTCGTGCGCCGCGGCCCACAAGGCGACATCCGCCCGGGCCAGCGTGCTCAGCCCGCCCGGGTCATAGACAACCACCGACGTCTCGGACAGGACCGGCACCGAAAACAGCCGCAGCGCCTGCTGCTCGACCCGCACGGCCGCGCTGCCCGCGGGGATCAGCCCGCCGATGTTGCTGTCGCCGCTTTGCGCCCCGTCGGGCAGCAGCACCGTGGCCAGCACAGCGGCGGCCAGCCACGCCCCCACGATGAACCAGCGGCCAGCGGCGACCAGCCCGGCCATACACTTGCTTTGCCGCGCCCAGCCGGTCCCTTGCGGCACCTAGCAGGCGCGCCGCATGATGAAGGCTCCGGCGCGCATCCCGCCACACCCTGGGTGCCTCCGTCCCGCGGCCCGCCTTGGTCTTTGCGCCGATTGTCGCACCGGGAAGGACATCCCCTGCCACCCGATCCGACAGCCGCGGGCGCCGGGCCACCCGCCCGGCGTGGCCGTACCCGGAAATGGCTGACCGCAGCCGCGCTCGTCGTCGCCGGCGCCCTGGCCGGCGGCCTGATCACAGCACTAACAGGACTCGCCGGCGGCCAGTCAGCACCGGGCAGCACCCCGTCGCCAGCAGCGGCAGCCCCTGGCCCGCCGGCGGCCGCCGGGGGAGGCCAGGTCACCGCGAACCTTGCCTGCGTGAAGGCAATCCGCGAAGCTGAATCCGTGCAAGCTGCGCTGCGGAACTTCGGCCTCGCCGCGCAGCAGCTCAACGCCGCCAAGGTCGACCAGATCGTCCGTCGGCTCGAACCCATCCAGGCCCGCCTGACCGCCGACTCCCGCGCCTGCCGCATCGTCACCCGCCGGCCCGACGGCAGCCTGGTCACCACCCGGCCGGCCGCCCCGGCCAGCACCGCCTCACCCACGCCCTGACCGGCACCGCCCCAGTACTCCCGGGCCAGGCCCGGCAGGCCCATCGCCGTCGCCGTCACCGACGGGACCTGTCCCGCGCCGGCAACGACATGCCTGGCAAGCCGCTGGCCCATCTCCGCCACCCACTCGGCGGCTCGTGGGCGTGCAGAATAACCAGATCTGCGCGAGCCATGTCCTGATCGGCGTGGAACCGGTCGCCGCGCAGATCGGCGGCACTGCGTGCGTTCTCCCGAGCGTTCCTCGGCACTCGCCGCGATGCTGTCGATGGATAGAGCCCGAGGCCACCCTCGAATGAGGCCAGCTCACTGACGCCCGAAGGCCGACCTCAGAATGCTGCCGACTCTCCATCACGGCCACAGGTAGGGTTACCCGTGTCTGATCGGACATCCGGTTTGCGGCTATGAGCGGAAGACTGGATCACTCGGATAGAGGCGGTCCAAAACCATCTCCTACAGAGTCATCTGCGGGATCATTCTCGTGCCGCCGCGGAACGATCGCGGATCCTGAAGGCGTCCAGCGTGGAGTCGTCAGCATCTGGGAGCGTGTGCAAGTATTTCTCGGTGGTGGCGATGGACGCATGACCGAGGCGCTCCTTTACGGCCTGCAGGTCCGCGCCGCCAGCCAAAGCCATGAGGCATGTGCGTGCCGCAAGTCATGCGGACGTACCACGGTCACCCGAGCCTCAGCGAGTGCTGGCCGCCAGATCTGATTGCGGAACCAGTCGCGCGGCATGTGACCGTCAGTGTCGCGGGTTCGTGGCGCGCGCGGATCATCCTTCCCGACCGCCCGCCGCCGCGCCCGGTACTGGGCGAAGGCACTTCTGCAATGCACGCACCGGCAACTTCCGGCCGTTTACGCACTCAGCGTTCCATGCCGATAGGTCCGCCCACCGGCATTCGGCGAGGTGCGGCCCGGGAGGTCCGGGTCAGGCAGCACAGTCAGCACTGGTTCCGGAGTCGGCATGGTGAAGGGGAGGTCATCGTCGGCCAGGCGGCGACCACGGGCGTATGACCGGAGCTTGTCAGCGATCTGGCTGGTGCATGCAGGCGGCGGGCTTCCCGCGCGGCGAGGGTGATCGCGGCGGCCGCGAACAGGCCGGGGATGACAGAGAAGAAGATCGCGTGCCGCACCCCGACAACGGTGACGAGCAGGGACGCCAGCAACGGGCCTGCCACCGCTCCGAGGTTGTCCCCCGCCCGTTCCACCCCGCACGCGCGGCCGTAGGCGCCCTTGCGTGCGAGTTAGGCGATAAGCACGTCGCGCGCCGGGCTGCGCGGCCCACGCGACGCCCACGCGATCGCCCGTAGCGCGCCGACCGGCCCGGCCGTCGCCAGGCCGATCGCCGCGGTGGCCACCGCCGTGCCGAGGTAACCGCCGCCGGCCACGCGGGCACGCCGGCGCGGGTCGTCGGCCAGCGCCCCGCCGGCGAGCTTGGTAACCCTGGTCAACGCGTCGGCTATCCCCTCGATTAGCCCGAGCGCACCCGCCGAAGCATGAAGGACACAGGTCAGGAACGTCGGCAGTACCGCGGTGGCAAGCTCGTGCCCGGAGTCGCTGAAGAAACTGGCCAACCCGACGCCCGCCACGCCGCGGGTCAGCCAACGGCGCTACTGCGCGCTCGGCCGGCCTTCGGCGTGCCCGTTAGCCGGTCCGCTCGTCACCTGCGGGTCCCCTCGGCTTGGGATCGCCTGCGGCCATCCTTGGCGGCTCCGCGGTCGCGCCGCCCCCTCATCGCGTCGATCAAGGGTGAATCGATCGCAGCGCCACGGCACACAGGCAACCCGGCATGTCAGCCGCGGGGGCGGGTGAAGGAAGGAGGCACCTTTACGGGTCCCGAACGGAGCGGATCTCCCGTCGGACCGGCTTCGAATCGGGGCGCGCAAGGGCGGCGGCGATCTCCCGCTCCGCCGCGGCGCGGTCCTGCCAGCCCCGCACGTCGGTGCCCTTGCCCGGCTCCAGCTCCTTGTAGATGTCGAAGAAGTGGCCGATCTCGCCGCGCAGGTGCTCGGGGACATCGCTCAGATCCCGGACGCCCGCATACCGCGGGTCGCGTGCGGGCACCGCCAGAATCTTGGCGTCGGGCCCGTGCTCGTCGTGCATCCAGAACACCCCCACTGGCCTGGCCGTGATCGAACAGCCGGGAAACGTTGGCTCGGCGAGCAGGACCATCGCATCGAGCGGATCGCCGTCCTCCGCCAGCGTGTCCGGGATGAAGCCGTAGTCGAGCGGGTAGCGCGTTGAGGTGAACAGCATCCGGTCGAGCCGGATTCGCCCGCTGGCGGGATCCATCTCGTACTTGTTCCGCGAACCCTGCGGGATCTCCACAATGATCTCAATTTCCACAAGTCCTCCATCGGGCAGGCCTCAGGCAGGTGAAGGTGCGCACTTTGAGCCTCCGGCGCCGGAGCAGTTCCACCCAGATCCGGAAACACCGAGAAGCGCATCCGCCGGCGCTTCCGGTCCAGCCGCGCGGCCTTGACCGCGAAGCGCGCGCAGTGCATCCAACAGCAAGATCAGACGGGCATCGGCGTCGATCAGAGCTGTCGAGGCGATCCCGCGGAGCCCGGTGCCTGTGCCGCCGGATGGCAACCAGAGCGGCCGGGCCACCCCCTGGCACCGGTACCACGAGGAGGGATGGGGCGCGGTCACGGCGACTCTCTGAGCAACTGCCGTCCCGCCCGCTGGGTTCCGGGCATGCTGGCCTCCGCGTGACAATTCGTCCGCCTAAGCCATCAGCACTGGCGTGCGCTTAAAGGTGGGCCTCATCGCCAATTCACTTTATCCCGCGCCTGGCACGCACCGTACCCTGCAGCCTCGACGCCGTGGCCCACCCCGGCAGAGCAGCCCGGACGCTATCCGTTTTCGCGTGTCCCAGCGTCAGACGAGTCAGGAAGGCCGCCGCCGTGGTTCCTGTGCTGGTGCAGGTTCTGCAGAGCCTGGTCGTCCTTCTGCTCGCCCCCCTGTATGCCGACGTACTGGCGCGCGGAGGCGGTTGTCGGGTCCAAGCGCCGGCCCAGTGTCCTACCGTGACCTGGCCGAGCTACTGCGCAAGGGTGGCGCCATCAGTGACCAGGCGTCCTGGGTGTTCCGCGGTGCGCCGTTCGTGGCGTTTGCCTGTTACCTGACGGTCTCGGCGATCATCCCGGTGATCACGAACGACCCGCTGCCGCTGGCCTTCCTCGCCGACCTGATCGGCGGCACGTTCGTGCTCGCGCGTGCGGGCTTCGTGACCTCGCTGGCCGGGCTGGATACCGCGAGCCCGCAGGGCGGGCTGGGCGCGAGCCGGGCGAGCTGGATCGGCAGCATGGCCGAACCGGCGCTGATCCGGGCGTTCTTCACCGTCGGCGTGGTGTCGGCGTCGGACAATCCGTACCTGATGAACCACGAGATCGCCCACTCGCCGTACGCGCTGGCGCCGCCGACTCACGTGCTCGGGCTGGTTGCCTCCTTCGTGATCGTTCTGGTGGACGACGGGCGGATACCGATCGACAACTCGGCGGGATCGATCGAGATCTCGATGATCGAGGAAGGGCGGGTGCTTGAGTATTCCGGCCGTGGCTACGCGCTGATGAAGTGGGGCAGCTGGATGAAGCTGTTCCTGCTGTCCACGATCTTGATGAACGTGTTCGTCATCCCGTGGGGACTCGGCACGTCTGATGACCTGGTGAGCGCGCTGATCGCGATCCAGGCGCTCGCCGGCAAGCTGGCCATCGCCGGGGCGGCGATCATGGTGATCGACACCTCATTCGCGAAGCTGCCGTTCTTCCGGATCGCGGAGTTCCTCGGCGCGGCGTTCCTGCTCGCGCCCGTCGACGTCGCGACCTCGTACGTCATGTCGACCGGCTTGTCCATCGGGCTGATCGCGGGCGGTGCCCTGACCGCGTTCGCCTACCTGGTGACCCGGCCGCAGCTGCTGCCGCACGGGCTGGTCGCTACCGCGGTGGTGCCGCTGTCCACCGCGGTGATCCTGCTCGGGGGGCTGACCATGGTGGTGCGCCGGCACACCGTTGCCCAGCTCATCGGCCGGCTGATCGTGGAAAACGGGGTATTCCTCGGCGCGGCCGCCAGCATGGCTACGCGGCCCGGATACGGCTTCGGGACGGTCAGAGCGGTGCCCGCAGTGGTCCCAGCCGCTGCCTCACCGGTCCCGTTATCCGCGGCCGCCCACACGATGGCGGCACCGGCCAGCACCCCCGTGATCGCCGGCCGACTCTCCGGCTGCTGCGGCAATGGCAGTGTCGGGCCGGTACCTGCGCGCAACGCCGACGCTGACGCTGACGAGGCGACGCGGAGACTTGCCTGAGCGTGGCGGGGCAGGGGCCCACCGGCCCGTTGAATCCGCGTCCACGCGCGGCACGTCGTGCACGGCACCGCGCCTCAGTCAGCCGCGGCCGGTGGAGCCTCCGTGGGCGGCCCGGCGGCGGCTTCGCTCGGGCCGCCGAGTCGCGCGAGCAGGTGGCGCAGTTTGTACTTGCGGTCGGCTAGCCGGCGGCGGTGCGCCTGCTCGTCCGCGTCTGCGCGGCCGCTGTCGGTCACCGCGGAATCGACCACGCGAACCAGCCGGCCGATGGAATCGGCGTAGCGCTGATCCACCGCGCGGGTCATCCGCCGGCCGCTTTCCTCCAGCCGGTACTGCAGGTCGGAGCGCGCGCGCCCGGTCAGCTTCGGCGCCAGGCCGGTGGCTTCGTCCAGCAGGTGCTGGCGGGATCTGCGCCGCCCGAGCTGGCCGGGCAGGCGGCGCCGCACCGCCCCGGCGAGCAGCTCGGTCTGGCCGGTGACGTCGGTGCCGGTGTAGAAGAAACGCCGGTCCGGTACCAGCCGCTCACCGGTGTCCGGCACGGTGAGGTCCAGGTCGAGCAGTTCTCGCGCTGCGTCCCTGATCTCGCCGAGCTCACCCGCCAGGCTGGTGAGCAGCCGGGTGTCCAGCTCTGTCAGGCTCCCCTCAAGGTGGTTGCGCTGCTGGTCCCGCCATGCCTCGGCGCCGTCGCGGGCGCGGGTGACCAGCCATTCGTGCCCCCGCTGCTCGATCTCGCCCGGGCCGGCATCATGCAGGTCGTTGCGAAGGAATGAGCTGAGCCCTTGCCGGGTTTCCGTGGTCAGCCGGGCGGCTTGCTGCTCCGCCGATTCGTTCAGCCCGGCCAGCAGGCGCCGCTGTTCCCCAGCGATCAGGTCAGCAGCGTCCTTACGGCGGAGAGCCACCGCGGCGAGCTGGCTGCGGAACAGTTCGACCCGGCCTGCGGCGTCACCGGTGCGCATCTGCGACATCCGCTGCGCGAGGTGCACCTCGTCCAGCAGCCGCTGGGCGGCGCGGCGGGCGTGCCCGGCGACCGCCTGCTCCAGGTCCGCCGAGCGCCGGCCGTCGAGGTAACGGGCGAAGCTCGCGCTGAAGGCATGAAACCCGTCATCTCCGCTGCCGCCGGGCAGCGCCGCGCGGGCCGACACGGTGTAGACCGGGATGCCCGCGCCCGTGGGCCCCGCCGCCGCGCGGACCACGTGCGTGGTGAAAGCGAGCGCCTCCGCCCGCTCGCCGGCG
The DNA here is from genome assembly GCA_963826515.1 of uncultured Actinomycetota bacterium. Lineage (GTDB taxonomy): Bacteria > Actinomycetota > Actinomycetes > Streptosporangiales > Streptosporangiaceae > DATFVJ01. Next base: position 117,566 of record CAWGXI010000009.1, on the reverse strand, counting down.
TCCAGCCGGTCCGCCTTGTTGAGCAGCACGAAGGTCATCACCGAGTGCCTGGTGATCTCGCGCAGCAGATCCCGCTCGGCCGCGGACGCGGGCGGGTCGGCGGTGAGCACCACCACGGCGGCGTCCAGGGTCTTCAGGGCCCGCTGCGCTTCTTCGCTGTTGTGCTCGTAGATCGAGCCGGTGCCGGGGGTGTCGACGATCTCCACGCCCCGGGACAGCAGCGGCGCGGCAAGATGCACGGTTACCCGCGTGACGCCGAGCCGGTTGAGCGGATTTCCGCGTTCGGTAACGAGCTGGGCGAGGTCGGCGAGCGGGCGGTGTTCGCCGCGGCCGTCGGCGAATTGGACCCCGGCGTGCTCGTCGGTCCCGTACACGACCGTGGTCGTGATCGCGGTGACCGGGGTGACACCGGCCGGCAGCACCTCGCGGCGTTCAGCGCGGCTGCCTGCTATGGCGCGAGATGACCAGGGCGGGGCAGAGCATAATGGAGGCAGATCCCGGGTGATGGGACTCACCCAGTTGGCTGGCCGTGTGCTGGCACCGTAACCGCGAGCACCTGCGAGCTCGCGCGAGCGTGCGGCCTCGCGGGTCGGATGTCCTGGACGGCTGCTTCTGATGTTACATCCGGGACGTGGGCGGTCATCGTGACGAGATAATCCATGGTGAGCGCCTACTAGGCCCAAAGCCGGGAAGTTAAGGGTTGCGGGCTGCTGTCAAGGGCGTGTCGTAGATCGACAAGACAACGGAGGTCCGGTAAGACGGGAAATCGACCAAGATCGACCGTCATGAGGACCTCCGTTGCGTATTCAGTTTGCCACCGCGGCTGCCGTCACGACCATCACTAAGACGATCACGGTGGCGGCGGGGGTGTTTGCTCCCGGCCATCTGGGTGAGCTGACCTGGCAGGTGCCGTTCGAGCTGGCCGATGCGGTGCTGGAGGAGACCCGGGCCACCGAGCGGCGGCTGCGCCTGCTGCCCTCGCGGGTCGGGGTGTACTTCGTGCTGGCGCTGGGGCTGTTCCCGCGGCTGGGGTACCAGAACGTGTGGGCGAAGTTAACCGCTGCGCTGGACGCCCTGCCGGTACCATGCCCGTCGGCCAAGGCGCTGCGGGACCTGCGCCGCCGCGTCGGCGCGGCGCCGGTGCAGGCGTTGTTTGAGGTGCTGGCCGGGCCGGTGGCCCAGCCGCGCACCCCGGGGGTGCGGTTCGGCCGGTACCGGACGGTGGCCTTCGACGGCTGCACCTCCATCAAGGTGCCCGACACCGGGCGTAACCGCGGCTGGCTGGGGAAGATGAAAGCCGCGCTCGGGGTCACCGGCTACCCGGCGGTGGAGCTGATGACCTTGGTGGAGACCGGCACCCGGGCCCTGCTCGGCGCGGTGTTCGGGCCGCCCGCCACCGGCGAGGCCGATTACGCCCGCCAGCTGCTGCACCTGCTGCGGCCGGACATGCTGGTGCTGGCCGACCGGGGTTTCGACGCCGCCACGTTCCTGGCCGAGGTCGCCGCCACCCGCGCCCAGTTCCTGGTCCGGCTGCGCTCCAGCCGCCGGCTGCCGGTGCTGGCCCGGCTGGATGATGGCTCGTTCCTTTCCCGGATCGGCGAGCTGACCGTGCGGATCATCGAAGCGCACGTCACCGTCGCCTGCGCCGACGGCACCACCTACACCGGCAGCTACCGGCTGGCCACCACCCTGCTTGACCACCGCCGCTACCCGGCCGCCGCGCTGATCCGCCTTTACCACGAGCGCTGGGGAACACGAGGTCGCCTACCTGGCCCTGCGGCACACCCTGCTGGCCGGCCGGGTGCTGCGCTCAGACCCGAATCCGTGAGTAGGGCGGCGACGCGCCGCAGCAGGTTCCTAAGATCGCGGCTTCCTGCTGGGATAGTAGAGCGTGACAGCGCTGGATCTTCCCGGAAAGAGAGTCATCCAGATGGTGATGACATCAGGTACGCGGGGCCGGACCCGCGGCAAGATACAGGTCGGGGCGGCAGACCCTTCGCTGACGGCGGCGGGCGGGATGCTCGCTGTCACCGAACTGTGCGGCAAGCTCGGCCTGACCGAGGCGCTCGATGAGGCGATGGGGCCGGTCAAGCAGCGCCGGCGCGGGTTCACCGGCGGTCAGGTGCTGACCGGGATGGCCGCGGCGCAGCTGGCCGGCGAGGACTTCCTGGTCGGGCTGGACCGGCTGCGCGCCGATGAGGCCGGCCAGCAGGTGACGCCGGTGCCGGGCCTGGCGTCCTCGACCGCGACCGGGCTGGCCCGCCGGTTCACGCCGGGGCACTGGCGCGGCGCCGAGGCCGGCCTGGCGCAGGCGACCGCCCGGATGGTGGGCATGCTGCCCGCCGAGCGGGCGGCTGAGCTGGCGGAAGGGCCGGTGACAATCGACATCGACGCCACCGACGTGGAGGTCTACGGGAACAAGAAACGCGGGGTGGCCTACACCTATCAGGGGCAGCGGGCCGGGCGGCCGCACGTGGCGGCCTGGGCCGAGACCGAGATCCCGCTGGCCGCCGACCTGCTGGCAGGCGACCAGGATCCGCGCTCGTCCGTGGTGGCGCTGCTGGGGCGGGCGCTGGCCGCGCTGCCGCAGGCCGTCCGGGACGGGGCGGCGGCGGCCGGGCGGAAGATCGCGCTGCGCGCGGATGCCGGGTACTTCGCCGGGGACCTCGCCCGCGCCGCCGCCAAGGCGGACATGGCGTTCGCGATCGGCGCCAAGCGGATCACCAGCATGTGGAAGGCACTGGCCGGGATCGGCGAGGACGCCTGGCGGGACGCGACCGGCATGGATAACGCGCAGGTCGCCGTCTCCCCCTACCGGCCCGCCGAATGGCCCGGCGGCACGGTCCTGCTGATCCGCCGGGTCCGCCTGGACCCAGAGCAGGTCTCCGCCGACCCGCGGTCCCGGCGCCGCCGCACCCTGCACCCCGATCAGCGGGCGCTGCCGGTCCCGGAGCTGGAGGCTGAACCCGCCATCTACGCCTACAGCTTCATCCTCACCGGCGCCGACGTGTCCACCCCGGCCAGGGCCGCAGCGTGCGAGCACTGGTACCGGCACCGCACCGCCGCCGGGAACATCTTCCGCGACAGCAAGCACGGCGCCGCGCTGCGGCACCTGCCCTCGGGCTATGAGCAGGCCAGCACCGCGTGGATGTGGGCGTCACTGATCGCAGCGGCGGTCGCCGCCTGGCTGCACCAGCTCACCGGCCTGATATCCGGCGGCGAGCTGCTGGAAGGGCACGGCACCCGCGGCGGCAAGGCGATGATCGCGACCCTGCGGCGGACACTGATCGCCACCCCCGCGCGCCTGGTCAGCCACGGCGGGCAGCTGATCATGCGCCTGGCGCCCGGCGGGCACCTGCTGCCCGCCATCCTCACCACGATCCGCGCCCTGCCAGCCCCCGGCTAGCCGCAGCCAGCATCACCCCGCGCTCACCAAGCCGGCACCGGCACCCAGACCCCAGGCCACGGCCCCCAGGCCCCGCACCAGCAGAAAGGCCCAGACCGCGAACCCGGCGCGAGTCCCGGGCCATCGTTATGTCCTCCAGCCCAGCCTGACAACTCCAAGATCATCTACAGGGCTGTGGATAACGTCCGCCGCCCTACTCGTGGATTCGGGTCAGAAGACCCAGCCGGCCTGGAACAGCAGATGTGGGCGCTGCTGGCCCTCTACCAGGCGCTGCGCCGGGCCATGGCCACCGCCGCCGAATCGGTCCCCGGCACCGACCCCGACCGGGCCAGCTTCACCATCGCCCTGGAAGCCGCCAGGCAGACCCTGACCGCAAGCCGCCGGCGTGGTCACCGCCGACGCCAGCCTCACCGGCCGCATCGGCCGCGCCGTCCTGGACGGCCTGCTCCCGCCCCGCCGCCCCCGGGTCAGCACCCGCAAAGTCAAATCCCCGCTATCGCGCTGGAACAAGGCCGACCCGCACCGGCCCGCGCGCAGCACCCCGGTAACCGCCCTGACCGTCGCCGTCAACGGCCCCGAGACGACAACTCAATCCGCGACACGCCGAGACCACTGCTTGATCGCCACGCCCGGCCCTTAACTACCCGGCATTGCTACTAGGCCGGCATCGGGGAAGCGGTTGATGAAGCTCCGATGTGCTGATTCCGCGCTGTGGTCAGTCACTCACGGCTGCGGTGACGTCCGCCCAGGCGTCGCGCGCGCCGGGATCGCTCCGAGGCCTACCCCTGCGAGATCCGGACGACCCGCCTGCCGATATAGGGCGAGCCGCGGTCGAAGACCGTCGCGAGGGCCTCGGGCGCGTGCTCGAGTCCCTCGAACTCGCTGGCCACCGTCCGCAGGCGCTCGGCGCGCAGCACCGCCCCGAGTTCCGCTCGAATCGGAACAGCCACTGCGGGTAGTATTCGCTGACGATGTAGCCATGCAGGGTGATCCGCTTGAACACCGCGTCGGTGAGGTCGGCGCCGACGTTGGGATCGTCCGGGCGAGTGTAGCTGCTGACCGACCCGCACAGCACGACGCTGCCGTGGTTCTTCATCACGGACAGCGCAAGCGTGAGCTGGCGGCCGCCGACGTTGTCGAGGAAAATGTAGATGCCCTCGCCCGCGGGCTGCCGCAGACGCTCCGGGAAGGCGGGGTCGCTGTAGTCGACGGCGACGTCGGCACCGAGCAGCTGCTTCGGCGTGATCGGTTGCGACGCTACCCGCCGGCGATGGCCACGACGTGCGCGCCTGCGGCCTTGGCGAGCTGGACCGCCACGCCGCCGACGGCGCCGGCGGCGCTGACCAGCACGGTGGTGTCGCCCGGCCTACGTCGTGGATCCCGACGTAGGCGGTCACGCCCGTCGTGCCCAGGACGCTGATCCAGCAGGACTGGTCATCTTCTGGTTGGTACTAGGGTGCGCATGACCCGCGGTCGGCTGGCGTAACCCACCGGAGGCCGCCGACGATGGCCCCGCGGTGTAATTGGCTCCTGAGGGGCCCACCTTCGCCATCGGCCACCGCCGCAGCATCGGCGATCACCGGCAAGTCAGGACGCTCGGTGAGCACGCCGGCGACCGGCAGGCCCGCAACGGAGACATGACGGATATAGCCTGAGGCCGGCAGCTTCTCGCCGCAGTGCCGGGAACGCTCAGCGAGCGAGCCGCTTGGTGCCTAGCCCGACGCTGCCCTGATCGCGACCGGGCTGTTGCTCGGCCTGAAGACCTCATTGAAGCTGTCACTGCCGACCACCAATCTCCTCCGGGCGATCGGCTCTGCACTCCTGGACTTCGACGATAACTGGCGCGAGCGTGGATGCCAGGACAAGCCCGGGTGGCACAGAACCAGCCCCGGTGGCATTGACACAGGCCACCGACATCAAAATGAGAGGAGCGGAGGTCGTGAATATGAAGCTCGAGGTTGTGGTGGTGCCGGTCGCCGACGTGGACCGGGCCAAGAACTTCTACAAGGCACTCGGCTGGCGGGAGGATGCCGACTTCGCCGCCGGAGCGGATTTCCGGGTGGCGCAGCTGACACCTCCGGGCTCGGCGTGCTCGATCATCTTCGGTACGGGGGTCACCTCGGCCGCGCCGGGCTCCACTCAGGGGCTGCAGCTCGTAGTCGCCGATATCGACGCGGCCCAGGCCGAGCTCGCTGGTAGCGGCGCCGAGGTGAGCGAGGTATTCCATGACGCGGGCGGGGTGTTCCACCACGCCGGGACCGAGGGACGCGTGGCTGGCCCGGATCCGGACCATAAAAGCTACGGTTCGTTTGCCTCGTTCAGCGACCCGGACGGCAACGGCTGGCTGCTCCAGGAGATCACCACCCGCATTCCGGGCCGGCGACCCGGGCCCGGACCTGGTGACTGCCGGCCCGGCCGGGCCGACAGTTCTTTACAGAGAAGGGGTACCTCGATGCAGGTGACCTTTGATCCCACGGCCGATCGGGCCGCCTCTCTGCGGCGTCCGGCGGCACCGCCCGGCCGGCACGAGGAGCAGATCGGGCACGCCGACCCGGACTGGTACGCGCAGTACATAGAGCAAGAGCAGGCCGGGCGCCCCGGCCAGGCTAGGCCGCGAGCGAGCAAATGAACAGCGACTATGATGTCATCGTCGTGGGCGGCGGCTCGCCGGGCGAGCACTGCGCCGGCGAGCTGGCCGACGGCGGCCTGCGGGTGGCCCTGGTCGAGCGCGAGCTGGTGGGGGGCGAGTGCTCGTACTGGGCGTGCATCCCGTCCAAGACGCTGCTTCGCCCCGGCGAGGCGGCGCATGGCGCGTCCGAGGCGGCGGCCAGCGCGCGGGTCGACGTCGCGGCGGCGCTGGCTTGGCGGGACTTCATGGTCTCGGACTACTCCGACGCCGGGCAGGAACGCTGGCTGGCGGGCAAGGGTATCGACCTGCTACGCGGCCGCGGCAAGCTCGCCGGGCCGGGCGTCGTCGAGGTCGACGGCGCGCGGCACACCGCCAGGCACGTCGTCGTGGCCACCGGCTCGGATCCGGTCGTGCCGCCCGTCCCGGGCCTGCGCGAGCTCGAAGGCGTCTGGACCAACCGCGAGGTGACCGGTATGAAGGCCATCCCGCGCCGCCTGCTGATACTCGGCGGCGGGCCGGTCGGCGCCGAGATGGCCCAGGCCGTGCGCCGCCTGGGCGGCGACGTGGCCCTCGCCGAGGCCGCCGCCCACGTGCTCGCCCGCGAGCCAATGCCGCTGGGCGAGGCGCTCGGCGAGGTCCTGCGCGCCGACGGCGTCGAGCTGCTCCTGGGCGTGCGCGCGACCGCGGCGCGGCATGACGGGGAGGCCTACGTCCTGGCCCTCGACAACGGCCGCGAGCTGCGCGGCGACCGCCTGCTCCTGGCCACCGGCCGGCGTCCGCGCGTGGACGGGCTCGGCCTGGAGACGGTCGGCGTCACGCCAGATGGGCATGGCATCCCGGTCGACGCGCACCTGCGCGCCGGTGAACGGCTGTGGGCCGTCGGCGACGTCACCGGCGTGCGGCTGCTCACCCACGTCGGCAAATACCAGGGCGAAGTCGTCGCCGCGAACATCCTCGGCGAGCCGCGCGAGGCCAGCTACCAGGCCATACCAGACGTCGTCTACACCGACCCGCAAGCGGCCTCGGTGGGCGCGACCGAGGCCCGGTTCAGCGCCACCACCCCGGTGTCCGAGGTGGCTAAGACGGCTACCTACACGCGCGCCTACGCCGAGTCCAACGGCTTCCTGACCCTGCTCAGCGACGGCGAGCGGCTCACCGGCGCCTGCGCCCTCGGCCCCGAGGCCGGCGAATGGCTGCAGCAGGCCACCCTGGCCATCCGCGCCCGCGTGCCGCTGCAGGTACTGCGCGATGTCATCCAGCCCTTCCCCACCTTCTCCGAGATCTACGTCGCCGCGCTCAAGGTGCTCCACAGCCAGATCACCGCCACCCGCCAGTCGGTCGACGGGAAGACCCTGGCCTGACCCTTCATCTTCGCCCGCGCCGACCTCGCCGCCAAGGAGACCAAGCCCTGGCACAAGCCCGACGGCTCCCCGGTCCGGGACCCGGTCTCCATCGCCATCGGCATCACCAACGTCACCTTCAGCTAGCGTCCCGGGTCTTTGATTCGCCGGAGAAGTCGGCCGAGTGATTCGAGGATTTCTTCCGCAGATTTCGTCCAGATGAAGGGTTTGGGGTCCTCGTTCCAGTTGTCCACCCAGGCAAGGATGTCCTTCTCGAGCTGCCTGACCGACTTGTGCACGCCTCGGCGCAGGAGTTTCCCGGTCAAAAGCCCGAACCAGCGCTCTACCTGGTTCAGCCAGGACGAACTGGTCGGCGTGAAATGAACATGGAACCGCGGGTGCTTGTTCAGCCATTCCTGGACAGCCGGGGTCTTATGCGTGGCGTAGTTGTCCGCGATGATGTGGATCTGCAGGACATGCGGCTCTCCGCCGTGCTCGCCCGGTTCTGCCAGCTGCGGCACCTGCTTGTCGATCTCCTCCAGGAACTTGATCCATTCCTTCGCCCGGTGGCTTTTGCAGGTTTTCGCGATCACCAGGCCGGTCGCGATGTCAAACGCCGCGAACAGGTCAACGGTGCCGTGCCGGACATAGCCATGCGTCCGCTTCTCGGGCATGCCGGGCATCATCGGCAGCACCGGCTGAGACCGGTCAAGAGCCTGGACCTGGGACTTCTCGTCCGCGCATAGCACAACTGCGTGCTCAGGCGGATTCAGGTACAACCCGGCGACATCGTAGACCTTCTCCACGAACAGCGGATCGGATGACAGCTTGAACGTATCCGCCAGATGGGGCTTTAGCCCGAAAGCCTTCCAGATCCGGCCGATAGTGGACCGGGACAAGCCGGAACGTTTCGCCATGGATGTCCGTGACGTAGCTATTCATCCCTGAAGGAGCGGGGCCGTGTCAAGGGGTGCCTGAGCTGGGGTTTTCGGGTTGTGGCGGCTGTGCGGGGGCATGCGTGACTAGCGTCTGTCATTCCCCGATAGCTGCCGATGTCTGTGGCGAGCGGCCGGGCAGGTCAAGGACCGGGCGGAGCCCGGCCGCGTAGCGGCGCCGGAGGCGTCCTTGAGGTGACCGGCCGGGAGCCCGATAATTGGGCGGCGGGGAATGGGAGCCGGGGGGGTCGTGCGCGGGTATTCAATTGTTTTCAGGTCGTCCCATGTTCCGGGTTTATCCGGTGCGGGCAGTGCCGCTGGCTGCATTCATCCCTTCGCGTGTCCCCGGCCGTGGCCGGGGGGCATGGGGCGGGTCCGCGTCAGAGGGCGGTCAGGCGGGGCCAATCAGATGGGCGCCCTGCCGCCTGGGGCGGGGGGCAGAATAGCTTGCGGCCTCGCGCCTGGCGGGGGGCAGAATGCCTGGCGGCCTCGCGCCCGGGCCGTTGGCCAGGGAGAGCCGGGCAGCAGGTCAACTGGCGGCACCTCAGTGGCGGGATCGAAGGTCGCGAGGTAGCGGGCAAACTCCCGGGCGATCGCGAGCCGGATCGGCGACTCGTCAGGGTGGCCTTCCAAGCTCGTGGCCCGCTGCAGGGCGAGCCTGGTGGTGAGCGTCGTCGTCCCCGCTGCCGGGAGGTAGCCCACCAGACCGGGCAGGAGCCGGCCGTGGCGCTGGAGGGTGAAGCCGAGGGCCCTGCGCAGCCAGAGGTAGTCATCGACACTCTGGTGAAGGTCGCTCATCGCGCGCCCCCCGTCCACGAGCGAACGACCTGGCGCAAGGCGGCCTGGTCGACCTTAACTGGTAGGGAGCGGTTTACCAACCATGCTAAATACCTCAGCTTGAGGCAGAGAGAGATGCGACCCGCTGTCCTCGTTGATGGGTTTTGCCGTTGCGTTGTACGCAACAAGCGGTCAAGCGATGCGACCAAACTGGATGCAACATCGTCGCGCCTGGTGCAACCGGCTCCTGTCACGGCTCTCTGACCTGGTGTTTCGCGCCGCCTGTCGGATCTGGCCGCTGGAGAGCCAAAGCTTGAATCCCTTACGGCACCGTCCTCACGCCAGATGCGGAATGTTGCATCCGATGCAACTCCGCGCCTTTGGCGTATATCTGGGTGGAGAAGGAGCTCCGATGGCGGAGCAGCTGGCCGACCTCAGCCAGGGAGGCGCCTTGGCGCAGCGTCTCTGTGGCGGCGAAGTGCCGCAGCCGGTGAGCGCCGACCACCGGGAAGCCGGCCCGTCAGCACGCGGCGCGAACAACGTTGGTCACTCCGTCGCCCGACAGCCCTGCCGTGGGCGCATGCACTCGCAAGAACAACCGCCGGCACTCGACGCGCTGCCGGCCTCGGCGCAGGTAGCTGGCCACCGCCTCGCCGACGTCGTCTGGCAGCGGCAAGAGCTCTTGCCGATCACCTTTTCCCCGCACCACCATCTCGCCAGCCCGCCAGTCGAAGTCGTCGAGGCAGAGCGCGGCCGCCTCGCCGACGCGTAGCCCGAGGCGTGCCAGCAGCATCAAGATCGCGAAGTCACGCCGCCCGGTGGCACGGCGACGATCACAACTGGCCAGCAGTCGCGCCAGGCCGGCGGCGTCGAGCGTTCTTGGCAGCGAGGCGCTCCGCCATGGAGCAACCGCGGGGACAGCCCCGGCCAAGGCGGTCGCAGTCAGACCCTCCACATCTCGCAACGCCGGTAGCCCAGCGTCACCTCAAAGTAGAAGTTGCCACTTGCGTTGGAGGAGTCATGGGGCGTCCTTGAGGCGTGCTTCTCCGGACGGGAATCTTCAAGGTGGATGACCGCACTCGCTCGCCTGGTATTGCCACCACCCCGTCCTCCCAAAAGGCTGCTGTCCGGCTCGCGGCAGCAAGGGACGCTGGCAGCCGTGGCCCGGCGTAGCGCTGCCGGCCGCGGGTGGCTAGCCGGGCGTGCCCGTGCCGACCTGCCGGAAGACGCCGCGTGACATGCTCACGTCGCCACCTGATGGTCATCGGACGGTGTAGTCCCGGAAGCCGCGGCCCACCTTCTTGCCCAGGTATCCGGCGGTGACCAGGTGTTCCAGCAGCGGCGCCGGCGCGAGGCCAGGCTCCCGGGCCTCCAGGTACAGCTCGCGCTGGATGGCCAGTGAGACGTCGAGGCCGACGATGTCCAGCAGCTGGAACGGCCCCATCGGGTATCCGCAGCCCAGCTTCATCGCGCTGTCGATGCCGTCGATGGTCGAGTACGACGACTCCAGCATCCGCACCGCGTCGTTGAGGTACGGGAACAGCAGCGCGTTGACGATGAAGCCGGCCCGTTCCGCGCACACGATGCCGGTCTTACCCAGGCGCGCGCACACCCCCGTGCCGACAGCGGCGGTCTGCGCCGAACTGCGGATCGTTCGTACCACCTCGACCAGTGGCATCAGCGGGGCAGGGTTGAAGAAGTGCAGCCCCAGCACCTTCGCCGGGCGGCTGGTCGCCATCGCGCACTCGATCACAGGCAGGCTGGACGTCGTCGTGGCAAGCACGGCGTCGGGCTTGCAGATCTCGTCGAGGCTCGCGAACACGGCCTTCTTAACTGTCAGTTCCTCGACGACTGCCTCCACCACGAGATCGGTGTCGCTGAGCCGGTCCAGGGACCAACTCCAGGTCACCCGGGCAAGCGCCCCGTCGCGGTCCTCCTCGGTGATCTTGCCGCGCACGACCCCCTTGGTCATCGACGCGGTCACCGCGTCGCGCATCCGGGCCGCCTTCTCCTCGGCACGGGTGACTGCGACAACCTCGTAGCCGCCACGGGCGAACACCTCAACGATGCCGGTCGCCATCACGCCGGATCCGACCACCCCGACCTTCGCGATCGACCGCGCAGCCTCCTCTGGAGCCCCGCCACTGCCGCCGGGGGTCTGCTCATCGGGCACAACGGCCGGCGAACCTGCCGTGGCGTAGGTGTAGAAGCCCCGGCCGGTCTTGCGGCCGAGCAGCCCGGCCGTGACCATCTGCTTGATCAGGGCCGCGGGCGCGTGCCGCCGGTCCCGGCCGCCGCGATGGTAAATGGTGTCCAGGATCTCGAATGCCACGTCCACACCGATCAGGTCCACCAGCGCCAGTGGCCCCATCGGCAGGCCGGCGCCCAGCTTCATCGCGGCGTCGAGGTCCTCCCGGCTGACGTACCCGCTCTCGTACATGCTCACCGCGTGGTTAAGGTACCCGCACAGCAGCGCGTTGGCGATGAACCCGGCCCGGTCGCCCACCGTGACCGCGACCTTGCCCAGCCGCTCGCACAGCGCCTCCACGTCCTCGATCACATCCGGCGATGTCACCACGGTGCGGATCACCTCGACCAGCTTCATCACCGGCGCCGGGTTGAAGAAGTGCATGCCGACCACCTGGTCTGGTCGGCGGGTAGCAACCGAGATCTCGGTGACCGACAGCGAGGAGGTGCCCGTGACCAGGATCGCCGAATCGGGGCAGATCTGGTCCAGCTCCGCGAAGACGCGCCGCTTGATCTCCAGCTGCTCTGGCACCGTCTCGATGGCCAGGTCGACACCGCGGAACGCGTCCAGGCCGACGCCGAAGGTGACCCGGCCCAGCAGGGCGTCCCGCTCCAGCGGGGAGATCTTGCCGCGGCTGACGGCCCGGTCCGTCGATCCAGCCAGGATGGCCCGGCCCCGTTCCAGGGCCGCGTCATCCACTTCCGCGGCGATCACTTCGATTCCATTACGGGCGAAGACCTCCACGATCCCCGACCCCATGGTGCCTAGGCCTACCACTCCGACAGTCCGGATTTCACGCGCCATCGCCGCCTCCGCCTCATTCGCTGTCCTGGCCGCGAGTCTGCCATGCGTCGGCGGCATTGAAGAATGGCGCTGCGTACGTCCGGCGAAGGCCGGTGGGTCACGCACCCTGATCGGCATGGCGCGGCCACTGCCGCTGCGACGGCAGACCTTGGAGTGCCTGTTCAGCGCGGGTCGTCGAGGGGTGGAGCGCCATCTTCGAGGGCGGCGGCTTGTGCTATCGTTTCGGATACCGAAACCACAAAGAGGGTTCTTAGCCGTGGCGTCAGCAACACCACGACCCGGCTTGGCGGTGCGGGGTTCTACCACCGGCCGGCCTTTGATGGCGGCATTGGACCTACTCGGGCGGCGCTGGGCCTTGCGGATCCTGTGGGAGCTGCGTAACGGCCCTCTCGGGGCAAGACCGCTCCAAGACCGGTGTGACCGGATGTCCTCCAGCGTGCTTTACGAGCGGCTCCGGGAACTCACCGACGCAGGCCTATTGGCCCGCGGCGACAACGATGCCTATGCGCTGACCGAGCTAGTGCAGCCGCTCGTAAGTTCCTTGCCGGTTGCCGGCGGGTGTGATGTTTACTGCTGGTAATCGGCGAGGTGGGTGATGGCGGCGGTGTCGAGGGCGTCGTTGGGGTGCCCGGCGCGTTCGCCGGTGCGCAGGATCGCGTCGGTGTAGGTGCCGGTGGCGGGGTCGTAGATCGCGAACCCCCAGTGGTCGTCGTCGCCGAGGTACTCGATGCGGCACAGCGGGATCTGCTCGTCGTTGTCGTCGCCTTCCCCGGCCCAGGCGGTCAGGTAGCCGAAGGAGCCGCGCCAGCGGATGGTGACTTCCTGCAGGTCCGGGAAGGTGAGGGAGGCGTGGTGGTCGACGGTGCCCTCGGTCAGGTCTTTCAGGCGCTTCGGCGGTACCGGCATGTCTTCTAGTGTCGCCTGCCTGCGCCGGCTTTGACGCCGGGCCGGGTGCGCGAAACGCCGGCCGGGGCGGATATCCGCCGTTCCGCCTGGTTGCGGGTGCATTCTTCCGTGATCAATGTGACACGGGAGGAGAATGCTGATGGCAGGCCGTGCCTGTGCCGTACCGGTGAGGCTGAGTATCAAGCGGCGCCGCAAGGTGGAGCAGATCATTGCCGCGGGTACCAGCCCGCAGCGGCTGGTGCTGCGCGCCAGGATCGTGCTGCTGGCGGCCGGCGGCATGACGAACGCGCAGATCGCCCGGCAGCTGGGCTGCGGCGTCGCGGTCGTGCGGACGTGGCGGGGCCGGTTCGTGATCTGCGGGATACCGGGCCTGTCCGGTAAGCCCCGCTCCGGGCGGCCGGAGATGCACGGTCCGAGCGCGCGGCTGGCGGTCATCGCCGTCGCCACCTCTGTCCCGCCGGAGGGAGAGCCGCAGTGGTCTCGTCCGCTGATCGCCGGGCACCTGCACGACCGCGGCCTGGCGATCTCGGCGTCCACCGTGAGCCGGGTACTGGCCGAGGCGAAGGTCCGCCCGCACAAGGTCCGCGGCTGGCTCAACCGCGCTGATGACCCGTCCTTCTGGATCCGCGCCGGGCAGGTGTGCCGGCTCTACCTGGACCCGCCGCCCGGCACCGTGCTGATCAGCATCGACGAGAAGACCGGCATCCAGGCGAAATCCCGCAGGCACCCGGTGATCCCCACCCGGCCGGGACGGGACGCCCGCCGGGAGTCCGGGTACGTCCGGCACGGCACCGTCTCCATCATCGCCGCGATGAACGTCACCGCCGGCGAGGTCATCGCCGAGCGCATCGACCGCAACGACTCGGTGACGTTCACCCGGTTCCTGGCCATGCTGGACCAGATGACCCCGCCGCACCTGCGCATTCACCTGATCATGGACAACGGCTCCAGCCGCACCTCCCGCGCCACCCGCGGCTGGCTGGCCGCCCGCCCGCGGTTCTCGGTGACGTACACGCCGAAGCATGCCTCCTGGCTCAACATGATCGAGCAATGGTTCGGGGTCTTGACCCGCCGGCTGCTGCGCCGCGGCGACTTCACCTCCCGCGACGAGCTAGAGACCAAGATCACCACGTTCACCATCCGGCACAACAAGAACGCCCGCCCGTACAAGTGGAGCTACGACGCCGACGCCGAGCACGCCCGCTACCTCGAACGCCATCCTGAGCCCGAACCCCCGCATGCCGCCCTGCCGGAAGCCGCATGAACACCACGCTCGGTAACCAAAACCCAGTCAGGAACTTACGGTGCGCTGCACTAGTGTCCTGCGTCTTTGGACCACCGTATAGGTGAGCCAGGTCACACCGTGTCATCGCGTGTCACAACTGAATGTAACTGATCATGTCAGTAGAGTCACTGATATGCCAAGGACGGGACGGCCTAAGGCCGAGTTGACGCTTTCCGATGACGAGCAGGCCACTCTCCAAAGATGGGCGCGCCGGGCGAAATCATCACAAGCCCTGGCGCTGCGGGCGAATATCATCCTGACCTGCGCGCAAGGCCACGACAATAAAGAAACCGCAGCGTTGCTCCGGTATCATGAAACAACGGTCGGGAAGTGGCGTAAGCGGTTCATTGACAAGCGCCTGGACGGGCTGGCTGATGAGCCGCGTCCGGGACGTGAGCCGACGATCACCGACGAGCAGGTAGAAAAAGTCGTCGTCGATACTTTGGAGGAAACGCCGGATGACGCGACCCACTGGTCGAGGGCATCCATGGCGAAACGTTCGGGCTTGTCCCGGTCCACTATCGGCCGGATCTGGAAGGCTTTCGGGCTGAAGCCCCATCTGGCGGATACGTTCAAGCTGTCATCCGATCCGCTGTTCGTGGAGAAGGTCTGCGATGTCGTCGGCTTGTACCTGAATCCGCCTGAGCACGCGGTTGTGCTGTGCGCGGACGAGAAGTCCCAGGTCCAGGCTCTTGACCGGTCCCAGCCGGTGCTGCCGATGATGCCCGGCATGCCCGAGAAGCGGACGCATGACTATGTCCGGCATGGCACCGTTGACCTGTTCGCGGCGTTCGACATCGCGACCGGCCTGGTGATCGCGAAAACCTGCAAAAGCCATCGGGCGAAGGAATGGATCAAGTTCCTGGAGGAGATCGACAAGCAGGCACCCCAGCTCACGGAACCGGACGAGCCGGGCGGCGAGCCGCATGTCCTGCAGATCCACATCATCGCGGACAACTACGCCACGCATAAGACCCCGGCTGTCCAGGAATGGCTGGCAAAGCACCCACGGTTCCATGTTCATTTCACGCCGACCAGTTCGTCCTGGCTGAACCAGGTCGAGCGCTGGTTCGGGCTTTTGACCGATAAACTGCTGCGCCGTGGCGTGCACAAGTCCGTCAAGCAGCTCGAGAAGGACATCCTTGCCTGGGTGGACAACTGGAACGAGGACCCCAAACCCTTCATCTGGACGAAATCTGCGGAAGAAATCCTCGAATCACTCGGGCGACTTCTCCGACGAATCAAAGACCCGGGACACTAGGAACAAGTCTCGGCGCGGCGCTCGAGCCACCTCTCGATGCGTGGGCCAACAGCTGGTCGAGGCACCTGGCCAGAGAGCACCAGCCCATCCAGTAGCCGACCCGATAGCAACGGCGGAGCAAGGCCAGGCCACACTAGCCTGCCCAGCCGTGTTTCAGTGCCCGTGCCGGAGACCGCTGGCCTGTTGGCTGGCGGGTCAGGCAGACTTCCTGATTGTTATCGCTGGTGGTGCTAGCGGCTTCCCCCAGAGCGCCGACGGCCGCGCGTCGCGCCTCCAGGCCGTCCTGGGGTAGCTTGCCCGGCGGCCGTGTCGCGCTCGGCGCGGGCGCGCTCCAGCTCAGCCTCGGCGTGCTCGGCGCGGGCCCGGAGGCTGGCGTTGGCGTCTTCCGCCGCCGCGAGCTTGGCTTCGAACGCCGCTTGCAGCTCGCCTTGTTCCCGCGTTGCGTTCTCGCGGATCTGCGCTGCCTGCCGCTCGGCAGTGTCGCGGGCCTGGCGCAGCTCCGCGCTGGCCGACTCGGCGGCCTGCCGCGCCCGGGCCGTCTCCTGTTCGCCGGTCCTGGCGCGGGACTCGGCCTCCTCCGCCCGGCCGCGCGCGCCCGTCACTGCCTCGTCCATCCTCTGCTTCGCCGCGCGTACCCGCTCCTCAGCGGCCCGTTCCGCCTCGGCCACCCGCGCCTGCGCGGCTTCCCGCGCGGCCACGGCCGCCTGCTCGGCGGCGGCCCCCGCAGCCAGCGCCTCCGTCAACTGCGCATCGGCCGCCAGCATCGCGGACCGCGCCTCCTCGGCCTCAGCCCCGGCATGCTCGGCGCGGGCCCGGAGGCTGGCGTTGGCGTCTTCCGCCGCCGCGAGCTTGGCTTCGAACGCCGCTTGCAGCTCGCCTTGTTCCCGCGTTGCGTTCTCGCGGATCTGCGCTGCCTGCCGCTCGGCAGTGTCGCGGGCCTGGCGCAGCTCCGCGCTGGCCGACTCGGCGGCCTGCCGCGCCCGGGCCGTCTCCTGTTCGCCGGTCCTGGCGCGGGACTCGGCCTCCTCCGCCCGGCCGCGCGCGCCCGTCACTGCCTCGTCCATCCTCTGCTTCGCCGCGCGTACCCGCTCCTCAGCGGCCCGTTCCGCCTCGGCCACCCGTGCCTGCGCGGCTTCCCGCGCGGCCACGGCCGCCTGCTCGGCGGCGGCCCCCGCAGCCAGCGCCTCCGTCAACTGCGCATCGGCCGCCAGCATCGCGGACCGCGCCTCCTCGGCCTCAGCCCCGGCATGCTCGGCGCGGGCCCGGAGGCTGGCGTTGGCGTCTTCCGCCGCCGCGAGCTTGGCTTCGAACGCCGCTTGCAGCTCGCCTTGTTCCCGCGTTGCGTTCTCGCGGATCTGCGCTGCCTGCCGCTCGGCAGTGTCGCGGGCCTGGCGCAGCTCCGCGCTGGCCGACTCGGCGGCCTGCCGCGCCCGGACCCTCTCCCGTTCGCCGGTCCTGGCGCGGGACTCGGCCTCCTCCGCCCAGCGGCGCGCGCCGGTGACCGCATGGTCCCGCTCCTGCTTCGCCGCGCGTACCCGCTCCTCAGCGGCCCGTTCCGCCTCGGCCACCCGTGCCTGCCCGGCTTCCCGCGCGGCCACGGCCGCCTGCTCGGCGGCGGCCCTCGCAGCCAGCGCCTCCGTCAACTGCGCATCGGCCTCGAGCATCGCGGACCGCGCCTCCTCGGCGTCAGCCCCAGCCTGCTGAAGGCGCTGCCTGTCAGCGCGGCGCTGCCTGGGCAGATGCCAGATCGCGACCCCCGGACGGCCCAGATCGTCCGGCTCGGCCGCCGCATCGCCGCCCTGACGGGCCAGCTCCTGGCGCCGCCGGAACGCAGTCAGCGCTGTATGCGGCTTCCCGCTCGCGGGGTCCGGCAGGCCGCAGTACCTTGGCCTCGTTCCCGCCCCATCCTCATCCGGCCGAGGCTGATTCTCGCAGCCGGGATACGCACACTTGCCCTGTATGGTTTCGGTCATCGGCATGGCTCCGTTCCCTATGACCCCTAAGCTAACCTCGGCCTTTCGCCCTGAGATGACCTGATCTTTGATCGTTTACCCATAACGTGCCTTTGGCCTGGGAAGATAGGATTATTCAAGATTCTCGCAGCCGGGATCTTAGGACCCGGCGTGCAGGCTCGGTAAGGGTGCCAGCGGACCGCGGGTACGTCCTGGATCCCAGGGGCCGGGGCGCGGGGACCGCGGCCGCGGCGCAGAGCAGGCGGCGACGAAGCCCGGCGAGGCGGATATGATGCGCGCAGGGAGCCGCCGCTGGCGGGCAGCGGCCCTCGCCCGCCACCGGTTTGCGCCTGGCCCGCCTGAGATCAACGCAGCCCTGCCGGGACGACCAGACGCGCCGACGGTGCGCTGCAGCTGACCTACGACAAATGGCTCCCTTGCCGCTAGGGCGACGGGAAAGCTTATACTTTTAAGATCACAATAGGCTTACTTTCCGACCTCGGGAATGTCACGGTCTCCCAGCTCACAGGGCCTTTCCGCGCAACCGGGCGGGCCGGGCGCGACTTGATCGGGCACCAGTGAGGCAGCCCGGGCGACCCCCGATTGAGCCGACCGTGGATTGCTGACATCCCGACATCGACGCCCGGACGGCGAACCCCAGGTCAGGCCGGGGACTCAATAAACGGCTACCGGAGGTCTGGGTCGCCGATCCTGGCGGGGTCCCCGGCTTTGGCCACGCCGGCGGCTGGGAATGGAATCAAGCAATTGCCAAGAAAGGAGCGACTAATGGAACAGATCAGTCATCCGGTTCAGTTCTCGGTCGACTACCCTGACCGCCCGCTCGATCGGCTCACGACGTTCTTCCGGCTCTTCGTGACCATCCCGATCGCTATCGTGCTGGGCGCCGTGTCCGGCGGCACCTGGCAGTGGACATACCCGAGCGGCACCACGGCGGTGGCCGGCGGGGCAGGCGGCCTGTTGTTCTTCGCCCCCCTGCTCATGATCCTCTTCCGGCAGAAGTACCCGCGGTGGTGGTTCGACTGGAACCTCGAACTGCAGCGGTTCAGCAACCGGGTCGGGACCTACCTGGCCCTGATGGGTGACCGCTACCCATCCACCGACGACCACCAGTCGGTTCACCTCGACTACCCGTACCCGGACGCGGCCCATGACCTCAACCGGTGGCTCCCCATCATCAAGTGGTTGCTGGCCATCCCCCACTACGTGGTCCTGGCCTTCCTCGACATCGCGGCGATCTTGGTCGTGATCGTGGCGTGGTTCGCCATCCTGTTCACCGGCCGGTATCCCGCCGGCATGTTCGGCTTCGTCGAAGGGGTTATCCGCTGGCACAACCGGGTGGTCGCCTACGCGTTCACCCTCGTCACCGACCGGTATCCGCCGTTCCGGCTGGCGCCCTGAGCACGCGGTACCGGGTAAAGGCAACGGCATTGCATCCAGATCACCGGGGCGATCCCGCGGGGATGGTGTCGATCGGGCGGTGTTTGGGATCGTGACGGCGAAGTCGGCGCCGAACGCCCCGGCGGGGCTGAACACTCCGCGCAGGGATCGCGTGAGCGTTTCCTTTACGGCGCGGATGCTGGCCGCGGCTGTGAAGACGTAGGAATCACCGGTCTGCAGCCACGCTCGGGCGGCGCTGAGCGCGCGAAACCAGATCCCGGCCCGGATTACCAGCATCAACGCCGGGGAGGCGATCGCCAACGTAGCACTGGACACCGCCGGAGTGCGGCTAGTGGCCTCGATCACCGTGGAGGCAGCTCGCCAGCTCAGCCTGGCCGAGGGCAGCGAGGTCACTGCGGTGACAAAGGCATCAGACCCGAATCCACGAGTAGGGCGGCGCATGTTGCCCGGCGGCCTGTAGATGATCTTGGTGTGGCGCAGGCGGTTGTGCGAGCATGGCAGCGGCCCGGATATCGCGCCGGGTTCGCGGGTGCGGGGCCTTTGCTGGTCTGGGCTTTCGGGCCGTGGCTCAGGGTCTGGGTGCCTGTGAGGGCCTGGTGAGCGCGGGTGGTGCTGTGCCTGGCGCAGGCTTTAGCCGGAGGGTGCTGGCAGGGCGCGGAGCGTGGCGAGGATGTCTGGCAGCAGCACGGCGCCGGGGGCCAGGCGCATGATCAGCTGTCCGCCGTGGCGGACGAGCCGGGCGGGGGTGAGGATCAGCGCCCGCCGCAGGGTGGCGATCATCGCCTTGCCGCCGCGGGTCCGGTGCCCTTCCAGCAGCTCGCCGCCCGATATCAGGCCTGTGAGCTGGTGCAGCCAGGCGGCGATCGCGGCGGCGATCAGCGACGCCTGCATCCACGCGGTGCTGGCCTGCTCATCGCCGGAGGGCAGGTGCCGCAGCGCGGCGCCGTGCTTGCTGTCGCGGAAGATGTTCTCGATGCTGGTGCGGTGCCGGTACCAGTGCTCGCACGCCACGGCCCTGGCCGGGGCGGGCACGTCGATGCCGGTAAGGATGAAGCTGTCGGCGTAGATGGCGGGTTCGGCCGCCAGTTCCGGGATCGGCAGCACCCGCTGACCGGGGTGCAGGGTGCGGCGGCGCCGGGACCGCGGATCCGCGGACACCTGCTCTGGGTCCAGGCGCACCCGGCGGATCAGCAGGACCGTGCCCTGCGGCCATTCGGCGGGCCGGTAGGGGGAGACGGCCACCTGGGCGTTGTCCATGCCGGTGGCATCGCGCCAGGCGTCGTCCGCGATCCCGGCCAGGGCCTTCCACATGGTGGTGACCCGCTTGGCGCCGATCGCGAACGTCATGTCCGCCTTGGCGGCGGCGTCGATGTCGATCGTGACCGGCCCGCCCGCCAGCTCGCTCGGCGCGCTCGGCGGGCAGCAGGCCCAGCATCCGCGATGTCGCGGCGGCCAGGCCCATTTCCGCGCCCCGCCAGTGCTTCCGGGTGAACCGGCGCGCCAGCCCGGTCGCGGTGGAGGCCGCCAGGCCCGGCACCGGCGTCACCTGCTGGCCCGCCTCATCAGTGCGCAGCCGGTCCAGCCCGACCAGGAAATCCTCGCCGGCCAGCTGCGCCGCGGCCATCCCGGTCAGCACCTGCCCGCCGGTGAACCCCCGGCGGCGCTGCTTGACCGGCCCGATCCCCGCGCCGGGTGCCTCGATCAGGGCGAGCTTGCCGCACAGTTCCGTCACCGCGATCATCCCGCCCGCCGCCGTCAGCGACGGGTCCGCCGTCCCGATCTGTATCTTGCCGCGGGTCCGGCCCTGCTTACCTGATGTCATCACCATCCGGGTGGCTCTCCTCCTGGAACGATCCAGCGCTGTCACGCTCAATGATTCCAGTAAGACGCCGCTATCTCAGGAACCCGTTACGGCGTTTCCCCGCTCTACTCGTGGATCCGTGTCAGACGTCATCTTGGCCACCCGCGACTGAACCCGGCAGATCACGCACCGGCACGGCGGGCGGCACGCGCGGCCGGGGCGGGTCAGCTGCGACAGCCGCATTTTCGCCATTTATGAGATCACTGATGGCAGGCGAACCGGGGCCGACGTAAATGCGTCTCCTCCAGCGCGTGGCACTTGCTGATGCGCCACCGCACTGTCCTTCTGGCCGCGTTTGCATTAAGGTCGCAGGGTGCCGACGTTTCGGATCAGGGACGCCGCTGACCTGCTCGGGGTCAGCTACGACACTGTGCGCCGCTGGGCGGATGGTGGCCGGATCGAGAGCACCACGGACTCGGCCGGGCGGCTCGCTGTGGACGGAGCCGCGCTGGCGCGGTTCGCTCAGGAGCGAGCCGAGTCGGCTGGTCGCGCAGACAGCGGTGCGGCTGCCGCTCATTCGGTGCGGAACCGGTTCAGCGGCCTGGTCACCCGCGTGGTGCGGGACACCGTGATGGCTCAGGTGGAGATCCAGGCGGGGCCGCACAGGTTCGTTTCGCTGCTCAGCCGCGAGGCCGCCGACGAACTCGGCCTGGAGCCCGGCGTGCTCGCGGTCGCCGCGGTCAAGGCGACAAACGTATCGATCGAGATCCCCGAGATCCGCTGATCCGACCTGAGGCTAGACAATCTAGGAGTTCACAGTGCGCCGCATGACCGTCACCTTTGCCGCAGCCGGGATCGTCGGGATTGCCGCATCCACCCTGGCTGGCTGCGGGTCAAGCAGCACTTCCGGAAGCCCGGCGACGCCGTCGAGCACCAGCAGTGCCGCCTCGCCGTCGTTGTCGGGATCGATCACCGTGTTCGCTGCGGCCTCGCTGCAGGGGACCTTTACCCAGCTCGGAAAGCAGTTCGAGACCGCTCATCCGGGCGTGAAGGTCACGTTCAGCTTCGGCGCGAGCTCCGCCCTAGCCACCCAGATCGTCAACGGCGCGCCCGCCGACGTATTCGCCTCGGCGAGCCCGACGAACATGCAGCGGGTTGTCACCGCCGGTGACGCCTCCAATCCCGTGACGTTCGCCAACAACGTGATGGAGGTGGCGGTGCCGCCGGCCAACCCGGCGGGCGTCACATCAGTTGACGACCTGGCCAAGTCGTCCGTCAAGGTCGCGTTGTGCCAGCCGCAGGTGCCGTGCGGAGTCACCGCGGCGAAGGTGTTCAAGAATGCCAAGATCACCGTTAAGCCGGTCACCCTCGAACCGGACGTGAAGTCGGTCCTGAGCAAGGTCGAACTCGATGCCGTCGACGCCGGCGTGGTCTACGTGACAGACGTGAAGGCCGCAGGCACAAAGGTCAAGGGCGTCGTCATCCGGGCCAACGTCAACGCCTCCACCGCCTACCCGATCGCCCCGATCAGCAAGAGCAGCAACGCGGCCACCGCGCAGGCCTTCGCCGCTTATGTTGCGTCTCCCGCGGGCCAGAGCGTGCTCGCCGCCGCTGGATTCGAGAAGCCCTGACCGGAGCCCCGGCGCGGCCACAGTGGACACTGCCGACAGCGTGGGGTCAGCCGCTACGCCGTCGCGGCTGACCGCGCGCGAGCGGGCCCGCCGCGCCGCCCGGGGTGGGGGTTCAAGGTCGGCGCCCGCGCCGCTGCTCGCGCCGGCGCTTGTCGCAGTCGCCTTCCTGGTGCTGCCCTTGATCGCGCTGATCATTCGTGCTCCGTGGGGCAGGCTGGGATCGGTGCTGAGCGGTACCGACGCGACGCAGGCCCTCACGCTGTCGCTATGGACCGCGTCGGCGGCCACAGCGATCTCTGTGGTTATCGGGGTGCCGCTGGCGTGGGTGCTGGCCCGGGGCAGCTTTCCAGGGCAGCGGCTGCTGCGCGCCCTCGTGACGCTGCCACTGGTGCTCCCGCCTGTGGTCGGCGGGGTCGCGCTGCTGCTCGCGTTCGGCCGTGACGGGGTCGTCGGCAGGTTCCTGGATTCCTGGTTCGGGCTGACGATCCCGTTCACGCCCATGGCCGTCGTGATGGCGGAGACCTTCGTGGCGATGCCGTTCCTGATCATCACCGTCGAAGGGGCGCTGCGCTCGGCCGATCAGGGCTTCGAGGAAGCGGCGGCCACCTTGGGCGCGGGCCGGATGATCGTGTTCCGCCGGGTCACCGTGCCGATGATCGCCCCATCGCTTGGCGCGGGCGCCGTCTTGTGCTGGGCGCGAGCCCTGGGCGAGTTCGGGGCCACGATCACCTTCGCCGGCAGCTTCCCTGGGCGGACCGAGACCATGCCCATCGCCGTCTACTATGCACTGGAGAATGATCCCGAGGCCGCGATCGCGCTCAGCCTGGTGCTGCTGCTTGTATCGGTCGTCGTGCTGGTCTCGCTTCGCGACCGCTGGCTGCGGGGCGGCTCAGCCCCGTGATCGGCGAAGCAAGCGGCGGCCTCGTAGTCGACGCCGAGATCAGGCGCGGCGGCTTCACCCTCAGAGCCGCCCTCACCGCTGCGGCCGGTCAGGTGCTCGGCGTGCTTGGGCCGAACGGGGCAGGGAAGTCCACGCTGCTCAGCGCGCTCGCCGGGCTGACGCCGGTCGCCGCAGGCCGCATCGTGCTCGCCGGGCAGGTCCTCGACGACGCGGGCACCGGCGCATTCGTCGAGACCGCGGGCCGGCCGGTGGGTTTCGTGTTCCAGGACTACCGGCTGTTCCCCCACCTGAGCGTGCTGGAAAACGTAGCCTTCTCGCCGCGCGCCCGCGGCCTGGGCAAGCGGGCGGCCAGGTCGGCCGCCGATTACTGGCTAGGCCGACTCGGCCTGACCGGCCTCGCCGGCCGGAAACCTGCGGACCTGTCAGGTGGGCAGGCGCAGCGGGCCGCGCTCGCCCGGGCCCTCGCCGGCGAGCCCGCGCTGCTGCTGCTTGACGAGCCACTGTCGGCTTTGGATGCGCGTACCCGTCTTGGCGTGCAGGCCGAGCTCAGGCGGCACCTGTCAGACTTCACCGGGCCGTGCCTGCTGGTCACCCACGATCCCCTCGAGGCGCTGGTGCTCGCCGACCGGTTGCTTGTCCTCGAAGATGGGCGGATCGTCCAGGAAGGCACACCCGCGCAGGTCGCCCGCAGGCCCGCCACCGAGTACGTGGCCAGGCTCGTCGGGCTGAACCTGTACTCCGGCCGCGCCGGCGGAGCGGGAGTGGACCTGGCCGCCGGCGGGACCTTCGTCATTCCCGACCACGGCCAGCACGGTGACGTGCTGGTCGCGGTCCGCCCGTCCGCGGTGGTCGTCAGCAGCCAGCGCCCACAGGCCACCAGCGCCCGCAACACGTGGCAGGCGCGGATCACCGGGCTGACGCTGCTGGCCGACCGGGTCCGCCTCGACCTCGACGGGCAGCCACCCGCGCTCGTCGACGTCACCCCAGCAGCCGTCGCGGAGCTTTCACTGATTCCGGGCAGCCGCGTGTGGCTCACCGTCAAGGCCACCGACCTTGAGGTCTACACCCGCGACCACGGCCAGCAAGGGTGAGCGAGCGCCCAGATGAAAGTCGCCGTGAGCGGCTGCCGTGGCCGCCGCAGGACGATCGGCCCAGGGCCGGCTCCGCCAGTACCAGCCAACCGTGGATCATGGCCGGGTGGCATGCACCGGTCTGGTCACCGAGCTTGGTCACCGGGCTTCCTGCCGCGACACGTCGAACGCGTGTGCGATCGACTCGCGGAAGTGGATCACTAAGATCTGTAGAGTACCGGAGCGTGGGGAGGCTTGCGCGCACCGCAGGGCCGCGTGCGGCCCGTGGCACCTCCTTCACCCTCGATTCAATTGCCGAGCAATCGGCCCACCTGGCCGGGAACGAGCCTTAACGCGATGGGGGCCCGCTGTGCCTGAACTGACCTGCCTCGAGATATGCGCCGGCGCGGGCGGCCAGTCGCTCGGCCTCGAACAGGCGGGCTTCACCCATCTTGCAGCGGTCGAGATCGACCTGGACGCGTGTGAGACGCTGCGGCTGAACCGGCCACAGTGGAACGTGATCCAACGGGACGTTCATTACTTCAAGGGCGCCGGCTACCAGCGTGTCGGCCTTCTCGCGGGCGGCGTACCGTGCCCGCCGTTCTCGATCGCGGGTAAGCAGCTTGGCGCCGACGACGAACGCGATCTATTCCCCCAGGCGCTGCGCCTCGTCGAGGAGTGCGAACCGGCCGCGGTGATGCTCGAGAATGTTCGCGGCCTGGCCACGGCGCGCTTCGCGGGCTACCGCGAGCAGGTTCTCGACCGGCTGCACAAGCTTGGCTACCAGGCCGGCTGGCAAGTGCTGAATGCCAGCGAGTTCGGCGTGCCGCAACTGCGCCCACGCTTCATCCTGGTGGCCGTGACGGCTGATGCCTATGAGCACTTCGAGTGGCCGAGGGCCATCAAGACACCGCCGACCGTCGGCGAGGCTCTCCGTGATCTCATGGCCGCCGATGGCTGGAAGGGAGCCGACGCGTGGGCCAGCAAGGCCAACGGCGTAGGGGCAACCCTGGTAGGCGGCTCACGCAAACACGGCGGGCCCGATCTTGGCCCGACGCGCGCCCGCGAGGCCTGGCGCCAGCTTCACGTCGACGGCAAGGGCCTGGCCGATGCGCCGCCAAAGCCGTCCGACCCCATCAATCACATTCCGAGGCTGACCCTGCCAATGGCGGCAGCCATCCAAGGCTTCCCTCCGACCTGGCATTTCTCGGGACGCAAGACGGCGGCCTACCGCCAGATCGGCAACGCCTTCCCGCCGCCGGTGGCCCGGGCCGTCGGCTTTAGCATCCGCTCAGCGATCGAAACTGCCCGTGCGCAGCTATTTGCCGAGCCGGAGCGGCTGCTGCGCGCCGTCTGAAAGGGCCCCCGGCAGGGTAGTACGGCAGACTCACTGGCAGCCGGTGCCCGCGATTGGATCATCGGAGGCGGCATGCCAGGCGACCGGACGCTGGAGGCGGTAGGCGCGAGCCGGAGATCATCCAGCTGAGCTCGGTTGCCGGGTTCGTCGTATTCGACCTTCCCGGCGCCCTCATCTGCGCCGGCGGTACGCGCCTGGCGCCCGACGTCACCAGAGCCGAGGTAGCGCTGCTTGCCCAGGCCATGACCCGCAAGTTCGCGGCGCTAGGCGAGCGGGTCGGCGGCGCGAAGGCGGGCGTGGTGGGCGACCCGGCTGACGGTGTGCTCTAGTCAAGCTCCAGTCACTACCTCACAGCGGCGCGAGGAGCTGCTGGTAGTACGGACGGAACCCCAGGCGGTCGTAAAGACGCAGCGCGCCGGCGTTTGCAGCTACGACGCTAACCGACCAGTAACCGGTTCCCTTTGCCCGCAGGAGATCACGGGCCGCGTCCGCGAGCATCGTTCCGGTTCCCGAGCCGCGGGCGTGCCCGGCGACCGCGAGGGATTCCAGCTCACCGACCGACTCCCCGAGGTCCCACGTCGGCCCGGGCTCGGTCAGCCGTGCCATCGCGTATCCGACGGCGGCCTGGTCCGGCGCTGCTGCCTTGACTGCCAGCAGCAGCCACGCGCTGCCGCTCGCCAGCCAGCCGCCGTACTGGCCCCGCCGCCGGTGCCACGCCTCGTCGCCTTTCCTGACCGGCCACTGATCACCGGCCACCACGCGGTGGTGCTCAACCATCGCCTTGAACAGTGGCTCAACTTCGTCCAGCCTTGTCGCGTCCGCCAGGATGACCTTGTAATCATTTGTCACGCTGCCACGCTACGCACCTCAGCAGCGCAACGAGCCAAGCTCGCCACGTTGGGCCGGCGGGAGTGATGCGGCACGGCTGCCGGTTGAGGATTAGGGTCGATCAGGTGAGCGCGCGTGCAATCTTGGTGACAGGGGCGGCTAGGGGTATCGGTCGCGCGGTAGCGCAGGCGTTTGCCGGGCTGGGCGACCGGATCGCTGTCCATCATGGCCACTCGGCCGGCCTGGCCGCGGAGGTGGTGGCGGGGCTTCCCGGCAGCGGGCACGTCGCGGTCCAGGCCGACCTGGCCGACCCGCGCGCGGTACGGCAGATGGTAGACCAGTCCAGCGAGGCCCTCGGCGGCCTCGATGTGCTGGTGAACAATGCCGGCGTATTCACGCCGCATCGGATCACCGAAGTGTCCTACGAGGAGTGGCAGGCGGCCTGGCATGCGACGCTCGGGGTCAACCTCGTCGGTGCCGCGAACGTGACCTGGTGCGCCGTCCGGCACATGATCGCCCGGGGCGGCGGGCGCATCGTCAATATTTCCTCGCGGGGCGCATTCCGCGGCGAGCCCAACCAGCCTGCCTACGGAGCGAGCAAGGCGGGGCTGAACGCGTTCGGCCAGTCGCTGGCGCGGGCCCTGGCTCCGCACGGCATAGCGGTCGCCACCGTCGCACCGGGCTATGTCGAGACGGACATGGCGGCCAGCCACCTCGCCGGGCCGTCCGGCGATCAGATCCGCGGGCAAAGCCCGTTTGGGCGGGTGGCCCGCCCCGATGAAGTTGCCGCAGCCGTGGTGTACCTCGCATCGGCGCGGGCCGAATGGGCCAGCGGCACCATCGTGGATCTCAACGGCGCCTCCTACCTGCGGCCCTAGCGCCGCGCCTGCGCACCTGGGGAGACGCGCCTGCGGAGAGGAGAAGATGACGCCTCGACCAGATAGTGATACTAACGTGACCTTTATGCGAGGTCGGGCCGCGTGTGGCCACAGGTCGGCCAGTGGCTGGCCAAGCGGATTCCGGGCTGAGCGGCAGCGATGCCTTGCGCGGCAGCGGTTGGCCGACCCGGGGGCCTTGATCTGCTAAAGGCTGGGGCGACCGTCCTCTGCTTGACGACGGCGCCAGCTTCGTTCAGATTTGTGACGATGCCGCGACGCTGCGGTACCCCGTATCACCGATTATGGCAGCACGGTACGCCGCCGGTACGCCGCCGTCTATTAACCACCATGACATATTCAAGAAATGCCCTGCTAATGCCGGGGTGTAAAGATTTGCCTGGATGAGAAGATTAGATGCAAAGACTAGCAGAGCAGATGCCACAGATAACCCGCACAGGCAAGCCATTTACCCGCATAGGAGCGTGCCTCCCATGTTCATGCTGATCATTATGATGCCCGCGCTACCGCTGCTCGTGATGATGCGCCGCCGACGCCTATGATTTCCTGATGCCGCGCGCCATCTCCGGACCGCTGGTCGCGTCAGCCGCGAGCAAACGGGGCGCGCCGTCGAATCCGGCCGCGGCGAGGTGGGCAAGGAGGGCATGGGTCGCCGCCCTGCCTGGCGTGAGCGCCCTGCGACCGTGTCGCCGGCCCGTACCACGAGTCCCCGGTTTGGCCGTACCGCCGCGCATAGGGCCGACGGCGGCCGACGGCAGCCGACGGCGCGGGGACGTCAGACCGCGGCCTGCGCGGCCCTGCCGGTCCTGGCCTGCACAAGCCCCGTACCGATGAGGATCGCACCGGTGACCGGCCAGCCCATGGCCACCTTCTGACCAGGGCGAACACACCTGAACCTCCGCGGCAGAAGCGCCCAGCCGGTCAGGAACGAGCGATGCTGAGCAGTTCCCTAGCGAGGCTTGTGTGGGTGATCAGGCCGTGGATCATGCCGCCGCGGATGGCCGCGCGGACCGCGGTACTCTTGGCGACGCCGTAAGCCACGGCGATGACGCATGGCATCTTGGCGAGCGCCCACCCCGGTGTCACGATCATGCGGCTGTCCAGCCCGGTTCCCACGGGACGGCCGTCCTCCCCGAGGAACACCGCAGCCATCTCCGCGCACACGCCGAGCCTGGCAATGGCGTCGCGCTCAGCTGAATTGCACGCGTCATAGATCGTCGACAGGCCGGGCGCCCATGCGCCTATGGCGAGCATCGTTGTCGTCACGGACGGCACGAGCGCGAAAGCACCGGCAACGTCGGCCTGGCGGGGGATGGCGGCAGCCGTCTGGGCGTCGTCCACGATCATCGGCGCGTAGAACACATGCGCGGTGCCGCCGCCGATGCGCGCGACACTGCGGACCAGGTCGAGCAGGTCCCTGCCGTCGGGCGGTGGCACCGCTCCGGTCAGCTGGACGATCGGGCACGCGGGCATCCGCGTCAGCGCGGCTGCCAGCGCGCTCAGCGAACGTGACCAGGACATGCCGAGGACGTCTTCTGGCGTGATGATGTCCATCAGCACCTGACCGGCCGCCTCGCCAAGGCGGCGCTGTAGCGCGGGCTCGTCCTCGTCGGGAAAGTCGAACGCGAAGGCATGCTTCAGGCCGAAGGCCGAGCAGAGCTCCGCGGAAAGACCCGCGTCAAGGCTGCCCCGCAGCAGCCCGATCTCGATGCGCACCATGCCGGCCTCGCGCGCCGAGTCGAGCAGGCGCGCGACACGGAACCGGCTGATGCCCAGCCGGTCGGCGATATCGATCTTTGAAGCTCCCTCGAGGTAGAACTGCGTGCCACGCGGGCGGCGAGGACGATCTCCAACGGCCGATCGGCTGACAACCCGGCCATTAGCCATCCAGTTAGCCGAACATGCGCTCACGAAGCATCTGCGCACGAATCGTGTGCGCTCACGAACAGTCTCCGCACGGGCAACGCACGGACAATCTCCGCACGGACAGCACGCTCACGAACCACGCGCCACGAGGCTGCGCTCATTCGAGCGACCTTACGTCATATTTACAGCTTTTCTTGACTTTGCCTAGCTAGAAGCCCGCTCAGTCCCGTCGGGAAGCGGAAAAACCACGGCGCCGCAGATGCTGGCTGGTCTCGAGGAGATCGACGAAGGGTCGATCCGTATCGACGGCAAGGATATGGTGGGCGTGGCGCAACCGCGACACCGCGATGGTGTTCCAGAACTATGCGCTCTACCCCAGCAAGACCGGCGGCGAGAACATGGGCTTCGCCCTCAAGATGCAGGGCGTGGCCAGGGATGAGCGCGCCCGCCGGGTGCGGACGGCGGGCAAGCTGGTCGACCTCGAGGCGCTCCTCGACCGCAAGCCACGAAATCTGTCGGGCGGGCAGCGCCAGCGGGTCGCTATGGGCCGTGCCATCGGCCGGGAACCCAAGGTCTTCTGCATGGACGAGCCGCTGTCCAACCTCGACGCCCAGACAACCCTGAGGGGGCCTGATGCGCGCTGTTATTTGGGAGAAGCCTGGGCAGCTCGAAGTGACCGATGCGGCCGACCCGGCGCCACGGCATGGGGAGCTGATCGTGCAGGTGGGCGCCTGCGGCATCTGCGGCACTGACCTGCACATCGCCGACGGCGATTTCCCGCCCACGCCGTACCCGATCATCCCTGGGCACGAGTTCGCCGGCCGGGTGGTAGACCGGGGCGACGGTGTCTCTGGCGACTGGCGCGACGGGGAGCGGGTCGCGGTGGATCCCTCGCTGTTCTGCGGCCACTGCCGCGCATGCCACTCCGGCCGCGGCAATCTCTGCGCCAGCTGGAACGCGATCGGCGACACGGTCGACGGTGCCTTCGCCGAGTACGTGGCCGTTCCTGCCGTCAGCGCCTACCGCATCCCTGACAGCGTCGACGACCGCCAGGGCGCCCTCATCGAGCCGCTGTCGTGCGCGGTGCACGGCCTGCGCCGCATTGGCCCGGTCATCGGTGAAGATGTCCTGCTGATGGGTGCGGGCACCATGGGCCTGCTGCTTCTGCAACTGCTCAACCGGGCGGGCGCGCGGTCGGTGACCGTGGTCGACCGCAAGCCAGCCCGGCTGGAGGCGGCCACGGCCATCGGCGCAGCCAGCGTCGCCGGCGACTCGTCCGCGCTCGAGCGAAGCACCTTCGGCGTGGCGGTGGACGCGACGGGGGCGCCCGCCGCGATCGAGGCCGCTTTCCAGTCACTCGAGCGCGGCGGCCGGTTGCTGATCTTCGGCATCACCAGCGGTGACGCCACCGTGTCGTTGTCGCCGTTCCGCATCTACAACGACGAGATCACGGTTCTCGGGTCAATGGCCGTGCTCAACAGCTTCGGCGCGGCAGCTGACCTGATGGCGGCGGGCATCATCGACACCGCCCCCCTGCTTGACTCCCCGCTTGCTCTTGACCAGTTCCCAGCGGCGCTGGCCAGCGTCCGCAACGGCGATGGCGTCAAGGTCCAGATCGCGCCCGGCCGCTAGCGCTGACCGCGCCTCGCGACCGGCAGCGCCGAGGTTTCTTGATCGTGGGACATCACCCGTGAAATGCGCCGGTACAGCAAACGATCACAGAAACGGTGTCTTAATGGATCTACTGGCCGGCCAGCCAGCTGCCGTGGAAGCCCAGCGGGATCCTGGCCGGCAGGTGGACGCGGGCCACCGGTTCGCCTGTGAAGTCCTGTGCCGCGAGGATCACCAGGTCAGCGGCGCCGCGATCGGGGTTGTGGACGAAGGCGATGACATAGCCGTCGTCTTGCCGCATCCGGTGCGGCGGGGGCGAAGACGGCCTCACCCGCCGTTGAGTCCCGCCCGAACTCGTGCGCCTCGACGGTGCCTTGCGCGAGGTCGTGCTTGAGCAGGGCGTTGGCGAATGCTTCGTCACTGAAGTCGCCACTCAGCGGCGCGGTGGCCTGGCTGACCTCGCCTATCGCCGCGCTGTAGCCGTAGCGGTGCGCGCGGGAGGTGACGCGGCCGTCGACGCGCGGGAATTCCTGGCTACGGTCATCCAGCCGCTGCTGCGTCACCTTGCCGGCGGCCGGGTCGATGATCCACCGGTCGAGCGACGCGGCCCGTGCCCGCTCCAGAGTGTCGAGACGTCGAAGGCACTCGGGTACTGGCACACGTCAGCCACGACCTGGCCGCCATCGTCATAGGCGTTCAGCGAGTGGATCACCCAGCATGGGTCGACTTCGAGCCAGCGGACATCGGCTGAGCGGCCGTCGCGGGGCAGCAGGCCGACGCGGGCCTGATGTGCGGGGTTCCAGACGTAGGGCATCTGCCGTCCGGCGGATACAGCGTCCATGCTGAACGTGACCGGCAGATCGTACAGGACCACGTATTTCCCGGTGAGCGCGAAGTCGTGCATCATCGGCCCGCCGGCAACCGCGATGTCGGTGGTCCTGCTTACCTGACCCGCCGTGTCGACGACGACATGCTGGACGTGGTCCCAGGCAAAGAAGTAAGCGATGGCGTGCAACTCATCGGTGCGCGGATCGAGCTTGGTGTTTGCGGCGAAACCGCCGGGCAGGGTCCCGCCGAGATGGCACCGGCCGAGGGTATCCAGCTCATCGGAGAGCTCGTAGGGCAGCGGGCTAGGCCCGCCGGGGCGACCAGGGAGCCCCGGCGGGCCCCGGCTCACGTGACGTATTCGATGTGGCTTGCCGCCTTCCTCAGTTGACACATATTTGGCAGCGCATGTCCAGGCCGGGACAGCCAACGATCACGGGCCCGGACCGCTCACCTGGGCTTCAGCATGTTTAACGGGTAACGCCCTGGCGGCACGGCGCTATCGGCCCGGCGACGTCAGATCCAGCTTGAGAACCACATCCGGGCGTGCCAGGCGCTGTACGGGATCACCTTCGCCGCGAGAAGCGGGTACAGGTACCAGAAGTTCAGCACGACGACAAGCAGGTACCCGCCGACGATTGCCGCGCCGATGCCGCGCCGCAGCCGTGACGAACGGGCCGATCCCATGATCAAGCCAAGGCACAGCGTGATCGCCAATATCAGGTATGGCTCGAACGACACCGCGTAGAAGAAGAACTTGGTCCGGGCCGGGAAGGCGAACCAGGGCAGCCAGCCCGCTGACACGCCGAGCAGCACAGCCCCCGCCCGCCAGTCCCGTTGGGTCAGCCACCAGATGATCAGGACCGTGAGCGCCGCAATCGACGCCCACCAGATTGCCGGCGTACCGATCGCCAGGACCGCCTGCGAGCAGTGTGCTACCCGGCAGCCGTCGTGGCCCGCGCTCGGGCTCGCGTAGAAGAACGCGACCGGCCGGCTCAGCACCAGCCAGGTCCACGGCTGCGACCGGTACGGATGGTACGCATGCAGGTGAATGTGGTAATTGAGCATCTCCTTGTGGTACTCGAACAGCGAGTACAGGGCGGAGATCACCGGCGTCCCGACACCGTGCTGCGCCGCATAGTTCCTGTCCCAGCCGATGCTGGACGCGAACCAGCCACTCCATGAGGCGATATACACGGCCGCGGGAACGACCAGCAAGGACAGGAGTGTCCAGCGCCCGTCGGCGAGCGCGCCGCGGCCGAAGGACCGGAATCCCGCGGCCCGCCGTGCGCCGATGTCCCACGCAACGGTCAGCCCGATGAACGCGATGATGTACCAGATGGCGTCCCACTTCGACGCGCAGGCCAGCCCCAGGCACACCCCTGCGAGAACCCGCCACCAGCGCACCCGGAGCCTGGGCCCTGGCCCGTCGGAGGACACACCGACGCTGGCCGCAAGCCGTTCGCGGGCACGATCACGATCGATCACGAGGCAGCCAAACGCGGCAAGCAGCCAGAACATCAGGAAGATGTCGAGCAGGGCCGTGCGGCTCATGGTGAATTCGAGCCCGTCAAGGGCCATGAGGAGACCCGCCGCGCAGCCAAGCAGCGTCGACCGGGTCATCCGCCTCGCGATCCGCGCGAGCAGCAACACCGAGAGGGAGCCGACAAGTGCGACCGCGAATCGCCAGCCGAAAGGCGTGAGGCCGAACAAGCCCTCGCCGGCCGCGATGAGAACCTTGCCCATGGGGGGGTGCACGACGAACTCGCCGCCGGGGCCGAAGAGATTTGTCTGGCCGCGCGCCACCATCGCGTCGCTGTAGTTGCTTACGAGGTTGTGCTCGACTCCGTAATGCAGGATCCCGAACGCGTCGGGCACGTAGTAGTGCTCATCGAAGACGATCGATCGCGGAATCGACAGCCGGTCGAACCTCAGGTAGGTGGCGAACGCGGTCACGATCAGCGGGCCTGCCCAGCCCCAGATCCGGCCCGCCGGCATCGGCGGTGTGGGCCTCCCACGCTGGGACCGGCCCTTTTTCGCATAGTCGGCCGGAAGGCCGACCTCGGTATCTGTCATTGGACGCCATGGTACGGGGCTCACATTGAGTGCGGGTGCCGTCCCCGCGAGCCGGCAAATCCTCTCCAGGAGAGCGCCCAGGGCGTAGATCTCGGTGGATGCGGGCGGTGCTCCAGGCGGCGATCCGGCAAGGCCCTGCCGCAAGTTGACCCGGTCAACGTAATCCTCGAACAGTCCGGTCAGCGCCGAGAGCGCGACTGCCGTCGCGCGCTCCTCGGCGGTCAGCCGCGAGCCGCGCGCGAGCACGCGCGGGTAGTCCCGCTCGGCGTACGCGTCGGCATCGTCGAGCACGTCGCGCAGCGGCCGGGCGCCGTGCCTGCCGTGGTAGTTCGCGACTAGCTGGGCGGCCGCCACCCAAATATCGTAGTTGACTTATATAAGCCAAGGCTGACACAGTGTTTTCTGTGCACGCATTCGACGTTCTCGGGGATCCCGTCCGGCGCCGGATTCTGGAGCTGCTCGCGGCCGGCGAACTGCCGGCCGGCCAGGTCGGCGCGGTCGTGCAGGCGGAGTTCGGGATCTCTCAGCCTGCGGTCTCGCAGCACCTTCGGGTGCTGCGAGAGAACGGATTCACGACCGTCCGGGTAGCGGGAACCCGCCGGCTTTACGCCGTTGATCCCGCGCCCTTGCGGGAGATCGACACGTGGCTGGACCGGTACCGGCGGTTCTGGACTCAGCGCATGGATGCCCTCGGCCCCGAGCTCGCGCGAGGCAAACGCGAACGCCAGGCGTTGGACGGCAGCAGCACGCGCGCCGTCGCGCAGAATACGACAGCCAAGGAAGGCACATGACCGACATCACCAGCCTGATCAACGACACCCGCCGCGAGATCGGCACCCGGCGCGTCGCGGGAAGCGGGGTGCGCACCATTGTGCTGCGACGTAGCTACGACGTCCCGATCGAGGACGTCTGGCAGGCGTGCACAGACCCGGACCGCTTGAACCGGTGGTTCCTCGAGGTCAGCGGCGATCTTCGGGTCGGCGGCAGGTACCAGTTCGAGGGCAACGCGGGCGGCGAGATCGTGCGCTGCGAATCGCCTCGCCTGCTCACCCCTGACGTGGCTGTACGGGGAATTTCCGGCCAGCGAGGTCGAGCTACGGCTGTCCCAGGGCGCCAGCGGTGAACCGACGAGGGTTTCCTGATCGGCGTCGGGGTCGGCTGGAAGCCCGCGCTCTACGCCCTGGCTTTGTATCTGCACGGCAAGCTTCCCGATGGCCCATCCAAGGAATGGCGGGGCGGGAAACCGCCGCCGGAGGTCGAGGCGCTCATCGACCTGTCGAGCCAGCTCTGGGCGGCCCTCCTCGAGGCCGCGGGCGTGAACAGCGGCGGGCCGAGTCCCGGCCGCAATGGCACATGACGTGAGCGCGCCACCTGCCCGCGGCGGGTCCGCTCAGCGCATGCCGTAGTAATGGTCGTGATAATTCGGCTAACCGCCCGATTTCTGGGCTGACCGCCCGGCATCGCTTAATGATCGTTTCGCTTGCCCGGGCGGGCCGCGCGGCTCTCGTGTGCCCGGAAACGCCATGATCCCTAGCAGTGTTAGCTTTCCGGCGCCAACCCGCCTGGCGCCCCGGTCAGCAGAAAGCAGCTGCTGGCGGCGATCCGGGCCACTCGCTCCACCGTCGAGGGCTACTGGCTCAACATCCCTGGCCGCGGTCCGCGCTGCCCGGGATGCCGACATGCCAGGCCAGGTGTGGGCAGGCGGGCGCTGAGGACGTTGTTATGACCCGGGCACACAGGCGCTGCGAACGGTCCACGCAGCCGTTATGACACTTGCCCCCGTCGACTAAGCCGGCGCAGCGGCGGATCCGGCATCGCCAGAGCTCTGCTCCGCCTTCTTCAGGTCGGCCGCGAGCTTGTCGGCTGCCATGTCAGTGGCCTTGGAGACGATCCGGTTCGCCGCCTTGACGTTCGCCGCGACTTGGTCGGCGAGGTTCGTCTCGTACACAACGATCAGTCCGGCGGTTCCCGCGTCGAGTGTCTCGCCGAGTTCCTTGAGGTCGCTGCGGTTCATGCCACCGGCCGCATGGCCGGCCACGGCACCGATCGCCGCCCCGCCACCGCCGCCGACCGCTATCGCGCCCAGAATCCCTACCGGCGGGAAGAGCGCTGCCACTACGCCCGCCGCAAGGCCCCAGCCTAGCCCGACCGCGGCGCCGTGCCTGGTCGGCTGCTCGTGCTTCTTCACGATCGTGACGTCGCCGCTCGCGTCCTTGGCGATGACCGCTGCGTCGAAATCATGCGACGTCTTCACGGCGGCATACAACGCCTTGACTGCCTCGTAGTCGGCCACAGCTTCCTCCGCATTCCCATACGCGGCGGCGAGCACGTAGAGCACATCGCTGTCAGACATTTCGGCTTCCTCCAGCGGCGCCCAGACAAGCGCCTGGGTGGAAGCGCGTTTGCTCCCGACGCTGGGCGCACCAAGGCTCACCCTCACCGCCAGGCAGTGGCAAAAGCATCACCCAGGCAGGGTGAACCACCCGTGCTGGTATTGCCGCAGCTATGGCGTGTCCGCGCTCAATGCACGACGCCCAGGCAGTTTCACGCCACGGACCTCCCGATGCCACGGGGTACCTCAGGCCAGCAACCGCTCCCCCTTGAAGACCTCGCGGGCATGCCAGGCCACGTGGACGGCCGCTGGCGGGGCCGTTCCTGGCCGCGGCCGCAGTTCCAATCCATGCAAGTCATATACCGCGCGGCCCGCGGCCGTCCGGGCGCTGAACGTGGCCGAAACTCGCACGTGCAGGCCAGCGTCCAGCCCAAGCGCGCCCAGATCGAACAGTTTGTGGTGCAGTGCGCACAAGGCGAGCCCATTGTCCGCCTCGTCTGGCCCGGCGAAGGCGAACCAGCCTACATGTGCCGCTTCGACCCCAATGGTGGCGCCGCCGAGCTCGCCGTCGTACCCGCAGAACGCGCACTGCCGGTCCCATGCCTGGAGCACCTCGGCCCGCCAGCTGGGATTGCGCCGTGGCCCAGCAGGCGCGGTTTCGGGATCGCCCAGCACACCCGCACCGAGCACCGAATCGGGGTCGAGCCCGGCGGCGAGCAGGACGTCGGGTGCGAGGGTCGCCGGGAAGTGACCGTTCACGAGATCACGTGCGGCCGAGCAGACCAGCGAAGGCCGGGCGAGCAGGGCCGATTCCACCGATGGCTCGATGCGGCCGGTGACGGCCCCAGCGTCATTGCGGCGTAGGCGACCGCTGCTCCGTGGTTACCGCCGGAGGCCGCGATCACGCCGGCTGGAGGGACGTCACGCAGGAGCAGGTTGGCAAACGCGCCACGGGCCTTGAAC
This sequence comes from uncultured Actinomycetota bacterium, assembly GCA_963826515.1. Lineage (GTDB taxonomy): Bacteria > Actinomycetota > Actinomycetes > Streptosporangiales > Streptosporangiaceae > DATFVJ01. The sequence continues at coordinate 80,447 of CAWGXI010000009.1, read as the reverse complement.
GACCCGCTGTGCTGCAGGTGCTCAAGCTTCAGCACGAGCGGCCCATTTCTATGGCCACAAGGGCCGAGAAGCAGCAGGGTGTCACCGTGCTCAGTCACCGGCGTTTCGCCCGCCGTAACAGGCGAGAGCCGTCCATCGGGCGCGGACGAGCAGTAGCAGGTCGTAGCCGGCAGGGACGGCGTCATTGGCCGCCCGCGTCACGAGAGAAGCGGCCTGCTGCGGGCCGGGCGGATGACGCCAAGGCGCCGCGCCACTGGCACCGCGGTCAGGGCGTAGGCGGTCACCGTCACCACGATCATGACGAACGTCGCCGGCAGGATCTTGGCGGCGCCGACGACGCCTTGCTGCGTGAGGCCGGCAGGGTCGAGGCGGTTGCGGCGGCGACGATGCCGCGCGGGGCCATCCAGCCAACGAAACCTCGCTCGCCGGGCGACAGGTCCGGACCGTGCACAAGAACGCCACCATGGGCCTGGGCACGAGGTTCAAGATGGCGGCGAGGACGAGCGCCGGCAGCACGACGGCCCGCGCAGAGGCGGGCGTGACAGTCGCAGAGATGGAGACAAAGAGCAGGCCGATCATCAACTGGACGAGCGTCTCGAAGAACGGCCGGCGCGCCAGGATGTCGAACCCGTGCACGTTGCTCACGGCCAGGCCCATGAGGATCGCGGCGACCAGCCCAGTGTCGTCGCGGAGGATATCGCAGGCCGCCGCGACCGCGATCACCACGGCGAGCTCGGCGGTGCCGAGCACCTCGTCGAGCCTGAGCTTGCTCAGCAGCCAGAGCAACGCGGTGCCGACCACGCTGCCGACCAGGCCGATGCCGACGCTGAGCAGGAAGCCCGCGACCTCGGTCCCCTGACCAAGCCTGGTGCCTCGCCAGGATTGCATTTACGAAGACAATTGCCCCGAGGATGCCGCCGACCGGGTCGATCAGCGCCCCCTCCCAGGCGAGGATCCGCGATCTCGCTCGTCGTCACGGCGACTCTCCCGTACGCCCGGCCACCGCGGGAGCCCCGCTCCCGTCACCGCGTGCACTGAGGCCCTTGAGCACAGGGCCCTTGAGCACGGAGGCCCTTCGAGCACGGAGGCCCTTTGAGGCGACCGCCGGTTGCAATTTGTGTCCTCATCCCCAGCGGGTGACGGCACGGGCCGGCACGTGACACAGCGCGTGAGCCGTTATGGATCGGCCTTGGAACCGGCCTGCCGGGCCGCGCGAACACCGATAGTCAGCTGATCGCCGGCTGATCGGCGGGGGCTCCAACTCGTCATCGCCGAAGGGCGCGGCGGCCACTGGCCGGGCCACGACAAGCATTCCGAAGTCACGGTCGGCCGAGGTCATCGGGGCCATCATGGTGGGACCGAGGCGGATTCCGCTGACATCACTGGAGATGGCCGGATGCGCGGACAGTTCGGCGATGATGACGGGACGGCCTGCCTTCATGACACTCCCAGTCCCGGGAAGGTACTCCGCGCCCAGGAAAGGCGCGACGCCCGTGCCGGTCGCGGCCGCGACCACGATCGATCCGGGCTGCTGGCCGACCGTGAGCACGCAGCCATGGGTGGCGCTGACCATCTGCCGGGCATGCTCGGCGGCGATTGCCATGATCGTGGCAGGCGGCTCACCCGCGAGCACGGCTCGGCTCAGCTCGTTCGTGGCGCACAGCCGCTGCTCCGCCCACCACCTCGGGGTGATGTCACGGAAGATGATGCAGTTCCGAGGGCTACCTGCCCCGTCAATGATGGCCGACGAAAGGTCGGCCACAAATTGTGTGCCATCGCCGCCGCAGCGAAAGCTCCGCTCGCGCCTTGCCGTGCTTGTCGCGCGCGGCCACGGCGGCCTGCCATCGGGGATCGTCGGGATTTGCGATACCATGCCGCAAACAGCGCCGGATCTCGTCCTCTGTCATCCGCATCAGGTCGCACGCGGCAGGGTTGGCAGCAAGGACGCCGCCGCTTGGCGTGGTGAATATCACGCCATCGAGGGCCTGCGCGAACATGGCCTCCTACGCGGCCGAATCTATCCCGCCGACCTCATCACGGGACGGATTCATCCCCAACCCCCCGTTATGCGCGCACAACGCACGGCGCGCAATCCGACAATAGGGACACAGTACCCGCCCGGCGGCGCCTCCGACGCTTCCGCACCGCGGCAGCGGGCCCGCACCGCGCGGCAGCGGAGCGGCAAGTCCCAGCGCAGGCCAAAGGCGCGTGCCAAGCAGCACAGGCCACGCGGCCCAGGCCACGCGGCCCAGGCCGGGCAGCACGGGCCAGGCAGCACGGGCCACGCGGCCCAGGCCAGGCAGCACGGGCCAGGCAGCACGGGCCAGGCAGCACGGGCCAGGCAGCACGGGCCAGGCGGCACAGGCCAGGCAGCCCACGCGCGCCCACCCGTGCCATCAGGACCAAATGCCCTAACCGCGCGGCGATGCTGCGGTGACGCTGGTGACCGTCACAGCGTCACTAAGCAGGTCCGGTATCGCTAGGAAGCGGCGATGGAACACGTACTTGCGGTGGATCTAGGCACGAGCGGCCCCAAAGTCGCGTTCGTTGCCGCGGACACCAGGGTGGCTGACTGCGAAACTGGCGCCGTCAGTTTGCTGCTCGGCCCTGGGGGCGCCGCGGAGCAGGATCCAGCCGACTGGTGGCGCTCGATCACAGCCGCAGTCAGGACGCTGGTCGCGCGTGGCGCGGTACCGCTTGACTCGGTCGCCGCCGTCGCCGTAACCGCGCAATGGTCAGGCACGGTCGCTGTGGGCGCCGATGGCCGCCATCTGATGAACGCCGTCATCTGGATGGACTCGCGCGGCGCCCGCCACATCGGCGAGGTGACAGGCGGCAGAATCCGCCTGGCCGGTTATGACCTGCGCAAGTTGCGGCTGTTCGTCTCCCGGGCCGGCGGCCTGCCCGGCCACAGCGGCAAGGATCCGACCGCGCACATTCGCTGGATCCGCGCCGAGCGGCCCGATGTCTACGCCGCCACACGCGTTTTCCTCGAACCCGCGGACTACCTCAACCTGCGGCTGACCGGCCGCGCCTGCTCGTCCTTTGACTGCATTGCCCTGCACTGGGTCGCAGACATCCGCGACCTGCGCAGGGTCAGGTACGACAATGACTTGCTGCGGATCTCCGGCCTCGACCCACAGCGCCTGCCTGAACTGGTTCCGTCCGCGACCGTCATCGGCGAGTTGCGCCCCGCCGTCGCCGCCGAATGGGGCCTGCGGGCAGGCACTCCCGTGGTCACAGGGACCGGCGATGTGGCATCCGCCGTCGTCGGATCTGGGGCGGTCGAAGACTTCGCGGGTCATCTCTACATCGGTACCTCGTCGTGGCTGTCCTGTCATGTCCCGTGGAAAAGGACCGATGTGCGACGCAACCAGACCACTCTGCCGTCCGCCATCCCCGGCAGGTATTTCATCGCGAACGAGCAGGAGACCGCTGGCGCGTGCCTGACATTCGCGCGGGACACGCTTTTTGGCGGGGGATCCGCAAACGACCCGCACGACGCGGACGACCCAGCTGGCCCGGACGGGCATCCGCCGCGGTGGCAGGCAGCTGACGGGTACCGGATGCTGGACACCGTGGCAGCTCAGGCGGCACCCGGCGCCCGGCGGGTCATCTTCACGCCGTGGCTGAACGGTGAGCGGACGCCGGTCGATGACCATACCGTGCGCGGCGGTTTCCACAATCTGTCCCTGGCCGTGACCAGGGAGGACCTCGTCCGTGCGAGTTTCGAAGGAGTAGCGTACAACTCGCGCTGGCTGCTTGACGCCGTCGAAAGGTTCGCGCGCAGGGAACTTCCTGCGCTCGCCTTCATCGGCGGCGGCGCGCGGTCGGCCGTGTGGTGCCAGATTCACGCCGACGTGCTCGGCCGCGTAATCAGGCAGGTCCGCGATCCCGCGCAAGCAGGAGTGCGCGGAGCCGCCATGGTCGCCCTGCTCGCACTGGGCCTGGCCGACGCCGCGGAGCTGGCGCGGCTGGTCCCCGTGGTGGCCGAGTACCAGCCCGATCCGCGCAATCGCGGGCTTTACGACGAGTTGTACGGGGCCTTCACGGACTTCTACAAGCAGGGCAGGCGCATTTACGCGCGGTTGAACCGGCCCTGAGAGCATCCGCAGTGAGGCGGCGGGATCCGGCGGGATTCCGCCGGCGCTGATGATTCGGAGGAGTTTCATGGACACCGAGCAGCGCGAGCTGATCGCCAGCATGATTGAGCCCGACCTCAAGCCGTACCGCGGCCGCTATCCCGCGCATTCGCACCTGCCGGAACATGGCCGCGACCGTGACAGCGTGCTGGCCGAACTGGCGTCCATGGCCGATGCAGAACGGCTGCGCTGGGAGGACGGCTTCGCCTCTGGCGCCGTTTACCACGGCGGCCGCGACCACATCGATTTCCTGAACCAGGTCTACGCGCTGTTCAGCCAGGCGAATCCGCTGCACGCGGACCTGTGGCCGAGCATCGCCAAATTCGAGGCCGAGGTGGTCGCGATGACGTCGGCCATGCTGCATGGCGGGACGGACGCGGCTCCGGCTGTGTGCGGCACGGTGACCTCGGGCGGAACCGAGTCGATCCTGCTCGCGATGCGCACCTACCGCGACGTCGCGCGGGCTACACGGGGCATCACCGAGCCCGAGGTCGTCCTGCCGGTGACGGCGCACGCTGCTTTCGGCAAGGCCGCACAGTACTTCGGGCTGAGGCTGGTGAAGGTGCCGGTCGGCGCCGACATGCGTGCGGATGTTCCCGCGGTACGGTCGGCGCTCACCGAGCGTACCGTCGCAGTGGCCGGATCGGCGGTGCAGTTCCCGCACGGCGTGGCCGATCCGATCGAGGAGATGGCCGCGCTGGCGGCGGAGCACGGTACTGGCTTCCACACCGACTCGTGCCTGGGCGGGTTTGTCCTGCCCTGGGCCGAGCGGCTCGGGTACCCCGTGCCGCCTTTCGACTTCCGGGTACCCGGCGTGACCTCGATGTCTTGCGACACGCACAAGTTCGGTTACGGCGCCAAGGGGACGTCTGTGCTGCTGTGGCGCGATCCGCAGCTACGCGACAGGCAGTTCTTCGCCACCACCGACTGGCCCGGCGGACTCTACTTCTCGGCTACGTTCGCTGGCAGCAGGCCGGGCGCCCTCTCCGCGCAGGCGTGGGCCGCGATGGTGACGATCGGGGAGGATGGCTATCTCGACGCCACCCGCCGCGTCCTCGCCACTGCGGCGGCCATCCGCCAGGGCATCGCGGAAACACCCGGGCTGCGCGTCCTCGGTGACCCGCTCTGGGTGATCGCGTTCACCTCCGATGAGGTCAACATCTACGACGTGCTCGATCAGATGACGAAACGCGGCTGGAGCCTGAACGGGCTGCAGTCTCCGCCCGCCGTGCATCTGTGCGTCACACTGCGGCACGCTGCGGAAAAAGTCGTCGCCCGGCTGCTCGGCGATCTGCGCGCATCTGTTGACCTGGCCCGCGAGCAGCCGGGCGGCGGCCTCCTGGCTCCCGTCTACGGCATGGCGGCCGTACCTGAGACCAGAGGCGACGTGGACGACATCCTGCGTACGTATTGCGACGTTCTGTACCGGGTGTGATGTCAGCGGACGCGGCGGCCCGGTCCATGATCCCTTATTGTGTTAACCTGCCTGCGCTATTTGCGGGTAACTTAACACGGCTGCGGATCATGCGCCGGAGCCCACTGCCGGCCGCGCCCATGGGGGCCTGAGTTCTGGTTCGGGCCAGCTTATGTTCGAGCTCAAGAAGGGCAGCAGCGGAAGGTACCACTTCAATCTGCTCGCTAGCAACGGCCAGGTGATCGCGACTGGTGAGACGTACGAGAGCAAGCGGTCCGCACTGAACGGGAACGAGTCCGTCAAGACCAACGCTCCTGGCGCGCCGACCGACGATCAGACCGGCGAGTAGCCGGTCACTACGACTCGCTTTTCGTCAGCGACTCGCTGCTGACCGGCGCATACGGCTCATCAGCAACCGGCGTCACAGGGGGATCCGTCAGCGCGGCGGCGGCGGGATCCGTCAGCGCGACGGCGGCGGGATCCGTCGCCGTGTCCTGCATCGATTGGGCCGGCTGCGGCAGCGGCCGTTCCCGCGCCCTGGCGCTGCCCGGCCGCGTCGCGAAGAAGGATCCGGCCAGGATCAGCGCGAAGGAGACCACGATCACGGGTGTCAGGTGCTCACCGAGCACGGCCACCCCAAGGGCGACGGCAACCGCGGGGTTGACGTAAGTGATCACGGTGGCCCGGGCCGGCCCGGCCTCCGCAATGAGCGCGAAGAAGAGCATGAACGCAGCGCCCGTGCACACCACACCGAGTGCCACGATGGATGCGATCACGCTCCCATCCGGCACGGTATGCGGCCAGGTCAGCGCCGCGAACGGTGCGTAAACCAAGGCCGCGGCCGACAAGCACACGGCGTTCACGCCGAGGCTCGGGGCGTCGCTCAGCTTGCGGCTGGCGATCAGCGGGCCGATCGAATAACCGAGCGCCGTGAGCAGCACCTCCGTTACCGCCCAGGCGTCGCCGCCGCGCGCCGTCGGCCCTGCGAGCAGCACCACGCCGCCGAGACCGAGTGCGAGCCCGGTCCACCGCACCACGGTGAGCCGATCTTTGTCGCTGGTCAGGCGCGCGAGTACCGCCCCGATGATCGGCACCGACGCGATGAGCATCCCGGTCAGCGAGCTAGGCAGCTGTCGCTCGGAGTCGGACAACAGGGCCCACGGCAGGATGATCTCAACTATGGCGAACACCGCTAGCCACCGCCAGTGCCTGCGCATCACGCCAAGTTCGCGGCGGCGCACCGCGAGGGGGAGCAGCACGAGTGCGCCTATCCCGGTCCTGGCGAAGACAAGAACTGGCACTGAGACCCCGCCGTCGGCGACTTTGATCAGCAGATAGGGGATGCCCCAGATCACGCCCATCAGCATGAAGAGCACCCAGCCACGGCGGGTCACCGCAGCGCTGCTTCCATGCCGGTGTGAGCCTCGCCAGGCTCGAGTACGACGACCGGGCCAGGGCCTGCATAGTGAACGCCGCCCCGGTAGCGGATGCTCTCCACACCGCCCACGCACACGACCAGGGCGAATTCCTGATGGGTGTGCGGTGCGTACTGATGGCAGCTGAACCTGGCGTCGAGCAGGTCCAGATGCCCCGCTGCGCCGTCGACACGGGTCCACACCGCGTAATCCGCGGTCCGGCGCCCGGCGGTCACCATCACGATCCTCCCCGGATTTCCCCGCACAGACGGCGCTAAGCCCGTCGCCAAGGCGCCACCGATAACGACCGTAAGCGGGCGCATGGTATTCCGCGGCTCGGGCTGACCTGCGCAGTGGCCAATCGATGTGACGGCACCTGCCCCCGTCGGGGAACATGGGCGCATGCCAACGCAGTTCGATCCCCCGTCGGGGACACGTGATTTCCTTGCCGCCGAGCTTGAGGTGCGCGAACGCGCGTTCGGGATCATACGGGACGTATTCGCGCGATTCGGGTTCGAGCCGTTGCAGACGCCCGCATTCGAGCGGCTCGACGTGCTGACAGGCAAGTACGGGGACGAGGGCGACAAGCTGATCTTCAAGATCCTGCGCCGCGGCGAGCACGAGGCGTCGGGCGAGGCAGACCTAGCCCTCCGCTACGACCTGACCGTGCCGCTCGCGCGGGTGGCCGCCGCCTACGGGAGCCGCCTGCCCTCGCCGTACAAGCGGTACGCGATAGGCCCGGTTTGGCGCGCCGACCGGCCTGGGAAGGGCCGCTACCGCGAGTTCGTCCAGTGCGACCTGGACACGCTTGGCTCGGCCTCCCTGCTGGCCGACGCTGAGATCCTTTGCGCGGTCAACGACGCGCTCACCGAACTTGGGATAGGCGACTTCACTTTTCTGCTCAACTCCAGGCGCGCGCTTGCCGGATTGCTCGAAGCGTTCGGAGTCCCCGAAGACCGCGGGCCCAGTGTGCTCATCACGCTGGACAAGCTGGACAAGCTCACCCCCGATGAGGTGATCGCCGAACTTGTCACGCGCGGCCTGCCCGGCGGGACGGCCGCGGACCTGGTGGGCGTGATGACCGGGCACGACGCCGTCAAGGCGGTGCGCGCGGCACTCGAGCCCACCGAGGCCGGGGCGGCCGGCCTGGCGGAGATTGACCGGATGCTCGAACTGGTGACCCCGTTGATGCCGCAGGACCGCATCGTGTTCACCCCGCGACTCGTACGTGGCCTCAGCTATTACACCGGCCCGATCTGGGAGGTGGTCGCGCCGGGCGTGCCAGGGTCGATCGCATCAGGCGGGCGTTACGATCACTTGATCGAGGCGCTCGGCGGCCCCGACGTGCCAGCGTGCGGCGGGTCGCTCGGCATCGAGCGGATCATTCCGCTGATCCCCGGCGGCGGCAGTGACGGAGCGGGCAGCCTCGACGTGGCGGTGGCCGTGCTTGGCGACCAATACGCCGCGCAGGGCTTCGCTTTCGCCAGCGCGGCTCGCAGCGCGGGCCTTCGCGCCAGCGTCTACCTCGGCTCCTCGGGCAAGCTCGGCCGGCAGCTCAGATGGGCCAGCGATCGGGGGGCCCGCTGGTGCCTCCTCTACGGCAGCACTGAGCACGCCGCAGGAGTGGTGACGGTTCGTGACATGATCACAGGCGACCAGACAGCCGTACCGGCTGCGGGACTCCGCGATCACCTCGCCCGGCTGGCGTCGGTATCAGAAGCCTAACGGCTCCGCGTGCCGCCGCGTGTGGCGCAGGCGGGGGTTCCGATGCCTCCGCCAGGCCGATGATGCGAGCCGCCGCGACGTCAGGCGCGGGGCTCACGGTGCTCAGGCCAGGTGGGCTGGAATGCGGCGCCGCCCGGCGAAGCCGTACTCCAGCCGGTGATACCAGCCGAGTTCCTGCTCGCCTTCGAGCCAGCACAGCAGGACCTCCTCGCCATCGAAACGGGCAGGGAAATCGAGCAGCACGGGCGCGAGGCTCTTGATTTCGATGCCGCGCGCGGGAAACCACTCGGCAAGCTCGTTCATACGGGCTTCGAGCGCCTTCCTTTCCGCGAGCCCGCCCGCGGGCGATGGCTCGCCCTGGCGCAGCGCCCCGGCCAGCTCGACGAGATCAGCGCGGATCGCGATCATCTCACCGGCAAGCGCCCGCACCTCCGGGAGGACGCTGCGCGCCTCGCCGACAGTGAAGATGTGGTCCACATAGGACAGCCTGTCGAATGCCCGCGCCCACGTCCACCGGCCTTGTGGGGACACGTCCTGGCGCCACCTTGCTCAGCGCACGGCTATCTCAGCGGCGACCAGCTCGGCGATCTGGGCCGTATTTAGCGCGGCGCCCTTGCGGAGGTTGTCGCCGCACGCGAAGAAGTCGAGGCCGTGCGGGTCGTCGGGTGACCGTCGTACCCGCCCGACCCAGGTCGGGTCGGTACCGACGACGTCGGCGGGCGTGGGAAACTCGCCGTGTTCTGGGTCGTCAGCAAGCACGACACCCGGCGCGCTCGCCAGGACGTGCTGTGCCTCTTCGCGGCTTACCGCGCTGTCGAATACGGCGTGCACCGCGACCGAGTGCGTGGTGACAACGGGCACCCGGACGCAAGTCGCCGATACCTTGAGGTGAGGCAGGCCGAGGATCTTCCGCGACTCGTTGCGGATCTTCAGCTCTTCCGAACTCCAGCCGTCATCCGTCAGCGACCCAGCCCACGGCACCACGTTGAGCACCAGCGGCGCGGGGAACGGGCCGAAGTCGCCGACCACGCCGCGCAGGTCACCTGCGCGCTGGCCAAGGGTGCGGCTGCCTGCCACCTTCCCGAACTGGGCATACAGCGTCTCGATCCCGGCCTGGCCGGCCCCGGAAGCGGCCTGGTAGGAGGCCACCACCATCTCACGCAGGCCGAAAGCGCGGTGCAGCGCAGCAACGGCGACGATCAGCGAGAGGGTCGTGCAGTTGGCGTTCGCGATGATCCCGCGGGGACGATTCGCGATCTGTTCCGGATTGATCTCGGGAACGACGAGCGGGACCTCCGGGTCCATCCGGAACGCGCCGGAGTTGTCGACGGCGACGACACCGTGCCTGGCCGCTGCCGGCGCCCAAGTGGCCGACACCTCGTCGGGCACGTCGAACATCGCGACATCCACGCCGTCGAAGACGTCCGCATCGAGCGCCGCGACCTCTAGTTCCTCACCGCGGACCCGTAGCCTGGTCCCGGCCGAGCGGTGCGAGGCGACCAGCCGGATTTCACCCCAGACATCCGCCCTCGTCGACAGCAGGTCCAGCATCACCGTGCCGACCGCGCCGGTGGCGCCGACCACCGCGAGCGTTGGCTTGGCGGTCGCCGCGCCTTTCACCGGCCTGTCCCGCCGTAGACGACGGCCCGCGCCTGGTCCGTATCGAGGTTAAATGCCCGGTGGGTCGTGGTTACCGCGGTGTCGACGTCATGTTCGTCGACCACGACCGAGATCCGGATCTCCGAAGTGGAGATCATCTCGATATTGACCCCGGCCGCGGCGAGTACGCTGAAGAACGTCGCGCTGACGCCGGGGTTCGAGCGCATGCCTGCGCCGATCAGGGACACCTTGCCGATCCTGTCGTCGTAGAGCAGCGACTCGAAGCCGACCTCCTCTTGAAGGCGCTGCAGCCGCGACATCGCCGCCTGGCCATCGGCGCGCGACAACGTGAAGGAGATGTCCGTCCGCGCGGTCGCGGCCGCGGAAACGTTCTGCACGATCATGTCGATGTTTATCTCCGCGTCGGCGATGGCGCGGAAGATCCGGGCCGCCTCGCCAACCTTGTCGGGAACGCCGACTACGGTGATCTTCGCCTCGCTCCGGTCGTGCGCCACGCCGGAGATGATCGCCTGCTCCATCTCTTCTTCCCCTGTTCGGTGTTGCTCGCCGGGCGCGGGCATGTTGCCCACTACCCAGGTGCCCGGACGCTGGCTGAACGATGACCGGACGTGAATGGGAATGCCGTAACGGCGGGCGTACTCCACACACCGCAAGTGCAAGATCTTGGCGCCGCACGCCGCCATCTCCAGCATCTCCTCGTACGTGATGCGCGGAATGCGCCGCGCGCCTGGCACGATGCGCGGATCGGCGGTGAATACCCCGTCCACGTCCGTGAAGATCTCGCACACGTCGGCGCCGAGTGCCGCGGCAAGCGCGACCGCGGTCGTGTCGGAACCGCCGCGGCCAAGCGTGGTGATGTCTTTGCTGGTCTGGGACACGCCCTGGAAACCGGCCACGATCGGGATCGCGCGGGCCGCCAGCGCATCGCGGATCCGGCCGGGTGTCACGTCGATGATCCGTGCCCTGCCGTGCACGGAATCGGTGATCACGCCCGCCTGCGAGCCGGTGAACGAGCGGCCCTGGTAGCCGAGGTTGCCGATGGCCATCGCCAGCAGGGCCATCGATATCCGCTCGCCGGCGGTGAGCAGCATGTCAAGCTCGCGGCCCGGCGGCAGCGGGCTCACCTGCTGCGCGAGGTCAAGCAGTTCGTCGGTGGTGTCACCCATCGCAGAGACCACCACCGCGACGGAGTGGCCCGCTTTCCTCGCCGCCACGATGCGCTGCGCGACCCTCTTGATGCCAGCGGCGTCGCCAACGGACGAACCACCATACTTCTGCACGACAAGCGCTCCGTCAGACACGAACGCGCTGCTCCTCCCGATCCGGGCGGCCCCGTCGCCGGGTTGCTTGCCCGCGCTGCTTGCGGACGACCCCGAGTTTATCCAGCCCCCCGCCGGATCATCCGAATGGATTTACGCCGGACCAAGGACCATCGGCGGGTTCGTTGCCAGCTAGCGCGTGTCCTAGCTGCGGCGACACACCGCGGCAGCCGTTAAGCAGGTGATTGATCCGGGCCCACATGCCGGCGGGCGATCAGCACTGCGGATGATCAGCCGGGGGTGGACTCCTCGATTACGTCGAGCCTGGCGTGCGCGACCACGGCATGCAGTGCCCGCAGCGCCGCTCCGCCGTGCGTGCCCCAGTGGTTGAAGTACGAGTACTGCCACCACCACAGCGCCTCAAGCGGCCGCCCTGCCTGGTAGTGCTTCAGCCCGTGGACGAGATCGGCGGCAACGGCCGCTACATCGTCGGAAAGCCGGAACGACGTGGCCTGGCTGTCCGCATACGGGTCGAAGATCTCGAGGTAGTCGTCATAAGGGGCGAACCGTTTGCCGAGCCCGGTCCGCAGTTCGTCAAGGTCCGGGTCGGCTCCCACCTCGGGTTCCCTGTTGTCGGGCAGGATCACGTCCGTCGTCGCGCCAAGCTGGGCGCCCGCTAGCTGGATCTGGGAAACCTCGAGCAGGAGGAGCGGTACGGTCTCGTTCCCGCCCTCACCTCGGGCGAGAGCCTCCACCCCGTCAAGAAAATCCTGAACATTCCTGGCGATCTTGTCGGCAAGCGCGTCCCAGCCCTCGCCTCGCTGCGCCCGCCAGCCGGGGAAATGTGGCCCGGAACCTGGTGTATCAGACATCGAGGAGCCTCCGTCCTTCGAATGCGCGCCCTAGCGTGACCTCGTCCGCATACTCCAGGTCACCACCGACCGGGAGGCCGCTTGCCAGCCTTGTCACCCGCAGTCCCATGGGCTTCACAAGCCTTGCCAGGTACGTCGCGGTCGCCTCGCCTTCGAGATTCGGGTCGGTGGCGAGGATCAGCTCGGTGACGGTACCGTCAGCAAGCCGGGTCATCAGTTCCTTGATCCGCAGGTCGTCCGGGCCAATGCCATCAATCGGGCTGATGGCACCGCCCAGCACGTGATAGGTGCCGCGGAACTCACGGGTCCGCTCTATCGCCACCACGTCCTTCGGCTCCTCCACAACACAGATCACCGCGGGATCGCGGCGCGTGTCACGGCAGATGCGGCACTCCTCCTCCTCGGCGACATTCCCGCAGCTACGGCAGAACCTGACCCGGTCTTTCACCTCGAGCAACGCCGCCGCGAGCCGCCGCGCGTCCGCCGGGTCGGCGGCAAGCAGGTGAAAGGCGATGCGCTGCGCGCCCTTCGGCCCGACGCCAGGCAACTGGCCGAGTTCGTCGATGAGGTTCTGGATGACCCCTTCGTACACGTCGCGTCCTTATCGGCCAGGCAGGCCGAGGCCGCCGGGTCCGTTGGTGTCGCCCGGTTCGGTGGGGTAGCCCGGTTCGCTGGGGTAGCCCGGTTCGCTGGGGTAGCCCGGTTCGCTGGGGTAGCCCGGTTCGCTGGGGATCCCCAGGCCGCCGAGACCACCTCCGAGACCTTCCGCGAGCGGGCCCATCTTCTCCTGCTGCAGGTCACCGACGGCCCGGTTGGCGTCCCGCACCGCCGCGAGCACGAGGTCGGCGAGCGTCTCAGCGGTCTCCGCCGGATCCGCCGGATCTATGGCCTCTGGGCTGATGGCTAGGTCGACCAGCTCACCTTGGCCGTTCACAGTGGCGGTCACAAGCCCGCCGCCCGCGGAGCCCTCGACCTCGGCATCCGCAAGCTCTTGCTGGGCGCTCATCAGCTTCTCCTGCATCTTCTGCGCCTCAGCAAGCAGTTGCTGCATGTTCAGCGGGCCACCAGGGTTCACATCCGCCCCCTCGACGACGACAGGCTGTCACCTGAGAGCCTACGGCCTGGCGGTCCGGCGGGCACACGCCCGGCCCTCCTGTTGGCACAGCGTTTCCCTGCCCTGTTAGCCTGCCCTGTTTCGCCGCCATGTTTCCCTTGCCCGGCGGCAGGTCTTGATGAGCCTTGTCGAGCAGTTGCCGCGCCTGCGGCGTGAGAGGTGTCCCGCCCAAGCAGCTAACCGGAGGACGGGTACCTGGAAGATAGCCGCCTGGAGGGCGTCCTGTTTATCGGGGGGACGGCCGCCCGAAGCCGCCCGAGTTGTCGATCTCGCCGATCACCTGGCCGCCGAGTTCCCGCGTGATCAGCTCCATGCCTGTCAGTCCCGCGTCGGCGTCATCGTCGATGTAGGTCTCGTCAGCCAGATCGGGCTCTTCCAGCCGCGGGCCGGGTGGCACGAGCGGCCTCCCGCCCGACCGCCGGCTCCCCTGCTGCGGAGCGGGATCCACCTGGCCGTCAGGTTCGCTGCCAGGCCGATCCTGGGCGCGCGGCCCACGCCCGGCGGCGGGCTGGCCGGTGCCGTGCGTGTTGACCTGCGCGGTGACCTTGTCCTGGCCGCCGGGCACGAGACCGGAGGTCTCTCGCCGGCCGCGGCAGGCAGCGGGAACTGCCCGGACGTGCCAATCCACGCCGAACCGCTCACGAAGGACACGAGCCAAGATCGCGTCGCTCCCACTCGCGGCGAAGCCCTTCAGTTCGCCGTCCCTGGCGAACTCCAGGGTGAGGACATTGCCCTCGAGCGACGCAACATTGGCGTTGCTGAGCTGGATCCACGACACCTTGCGCACCTGCCGAACCGCATCGAGGATGCCGTCCCAGCCGCGGCGGACGGATTCGGCGTCGAGTACGCCGGGGGCAGACGCGGCGGCTGGCGCGACGGGGGCAGGTGCGGCACGCCGGGCGACGGGGCCAGGCGTGGCGGTGGAGCCGGGTGTGGTCGTGGGGCCAGGCGTGGCGGCCGGGCCGGGGGCGGCGGCGGGATCCTGCGTGGTAGTGGGTCCCGGCGCCGCGGTGACGCCAGCCGTGGCGGTGGGTCCCGGCGCCGCGGTGGCGCCAGTCGTGGCAGCGGCGGACGGCCTGCCGGAAGCCGGCCGGTCGGGAACTGGACCGGACGTGGCTCCCGCGGGCCGATCCGGCCCGGGCGAATCCGCGCCGGACGCGCCTGAACCGTCCCGCGCGGACCTTCCGGCTGGTTCCCTCGTGGACTGGGCCCGCCGCGGTGCCTTTGGTTCCCGCGTAGCGATCTCAGCGGGCGCCAGGCCCGGGTCGCCAAGCGCGAGCAACCGTTCCATTCGCTCCAGCCTGGCGAGCAGCGCGGTCTCATCTGCGTCCGCGGCGGGCAGCAGCATCCGGGCACAGGTCAGTTCGAGAAGCAACCGCGGCGACGCCGCACCGCGCATCTCGGTCAGCCCGGCATTGAGCACCTCGGCCGACCGGGTCAGCTCGGCTGCGCCGAACTTGGCAGCCTGCTCGCGCATTCGGTCGACCTGGTCGGCGGGGCCGTCGAACAGGCCAGAGCGGTCCGCGTCGCCGATCGCGCCGAGCACTATCAAGTCGCGGAGGCGGTCGAGCAGATCGGCTGCGAACCTGCGCGGGTCGTTGCCGGCGTTGATGACCCGGTCCACCATGCGGAAAACGGCCGCGCCGTCACCGGATGCCAGTGCGTCCACGGTCTCGTCGAGCAGGCTCGAGTCGGTGTAGCCGAGCAGTGACACCGCGGCGGCATAGGTGATGCCGGATGTATCAGAACCAGCAAGCAGCTGATCGAGGACGGACAGCGCGTCCCTGGCGGAACCGGCGCCTGCGCGGACGACGAGCGGCAGCGCGGCAGGCTCATACGACACATTCTCGGCGTTCAGGATCTGTTCGAGCAGCTCACGCAGGATCTGCGGGGCCACAAGCCGGAACGGGTAGTGGTGGGTCCTCGACCTGATGGTGCCGATGACCTTCTCCGGCTCCGTCGTCGCGAATACGAACTTCAGGTGTGGCGGGGGCTCCTCCACGAGCTTGAGCAGCGCATTGAAGCCCTCGCGGGTGACCATGTGCGCCTCGTCGATGATGTAGACCTTGAACCGGCCGGAGACCGGCGCGTAGAAGGCACGTTCCCGCAGGTCACGAGCATCGTCGACACCACCGTGCGAGGCGGCGTCGATCTCGATCACATCGATGCTGCCCGGTCCGCCAGGGGCGAGCGCGAGACACGAGTCGCATTTGCCGCACGGGTCGGGGGTCGGCCCCTGCTCGCAATTGAGCGATCTCGCGAGGATCCTGGCGCTCGACGTCTTGCCGCAGCCGCGCGGGCCGCTGAAAAGGTAGGCGTGGTGGACCCGGCCGGCAAGCAGCGCCTGCCTGAGCGGAGCTGTGACATGATCCTGGCCCTTGACCTCCGCGAAGGTGGCCGGGCGGTACTTGCGGTACAGGGCCAGGCTCGATGGGCCACCTGCCATGCGCTCTCATCCTCGCTCTCATCCTCGCCGGGGCTGGAAGAGGGAAGAGGACCCCCCGCACACCCGTCAGAGCCCACGTACCCTTGCTGCCTTCCGGCCCTGGGGGAGTTGGCGGGATTCACGTCGTGCGGAGGGTCTCGGGACAGTCTAGTGGCCCGCGACTGGCCTCAGGCCGCCAACGGGCAAGTCAGGCTGCTGGAGGTGCCGCGCGGCGGCAGGCACGCCATACCCGGGTGGTGCGCCGTCCCCCGATCGGATCGGCCGGGGCGCCGCTCCCGCGCAGATCAGGCAGAACCCCCATGATCCCGAACGGCTCCGTGCGGCGCGACACGCATCAGCCGTTGCCCCAGGCACATGGGCACGGTTCGGGAGGCGCACGTTCGTGAGGCGCATACTCGGGAGACGCATGTTCGCGAGGCGCCGGTTCTTCGGACCGGTAGGCTTGCCGGCGGAGGATTCGCCTAGTGGCCTAGGGCGCACGCTTGGAAAGCGTGTTGGGGGCAACCCCTCGCGAGTTCGAATCTCGCATCCTCCGCCACGCTGGCCTCCGGCGATGCCGGGCCAGCCTTCGCAGTGACCGGCCCAGCACCCCGCTTAGTCTCATTCGTCGTCTGATCAGGCCGGAACGAGCACCCCGGCCGCGCCGTCGTCATCGTCGTCCGGGCCGCTGTCGGCGCTGTCCCACAGAAGCCCGCCGACCTGCTTGGCGACGTCCCGGCGTATCGAGTCGATCAAGTGCTGATACCTCTTGGCCATAGCCGCGCTTGACCAGCCCATGATGGCCATGGCCGTAGGTGTCGGCACTCCCAGGATGAGCAAGACGGTTGCGGCTGTGTGCCTGGCATCGTGCAACCGCGCATCGCGTAGTCCTGCCTCTGCGAGGAGCGCTTTCCACTTGTGGTAGTCGGTGTTCGGGTTCAGTGGGCGGCCGTCCGGCTTGGCGAATACCCACCCCTCGTCATGCCAGAGCTGGCGGGCTATCCCCCGCTCGGCTTCCTGCTTCCGCTTGTGCGTCTTGAACGGCGCTATCAGCGGGTCGGGCAGCCCGACCGTGCGCCTACCGGCCCGGGACTTGGTGTCCCCGGTGTCAGACCGGACCTGCCTTCTCTGTGGGCGGTAGCCAGGGTGATGACGGCAATCACCAACGCACCCGTGCGCGTACTTCGGGCGCAACCGGCCGCGCCGTATCCGCAGCGTGCCTTTATCAAGGTCTACATCTGGCCATTTGAGCCCGAGCCGGATATTGGCGGAGCGGATGTCGTACTCCCGCAGCAAAGTGCCCAGCCGCATGGGTGTGATCCCGGCGGGGCCATGGTCGGACCAGGGGGCTTCGGGGTCGGACCGCAGCCGGGTGACCAGGGTGGTTGTGGGCAGTGCTTCGGCGTCACCGAACGCGGTGCGGCAGTCGGCGCCGGGCTCGCCGCCGAGCAGGATGTTGCGCTCGGCCAGGTTGCCGGCGACCAGCTCGCCCGCCCGTTCTCATCGCACAGCCGATGACTGTGGTCAGCCGGGCGGGCGCAGGCCAGCGTCGCGCAGGAACGTCAGAGTCCTTGACGGCGTAACCGTCTTTGACCAGACCGTGACCGGATGCCACCACGGCACGCCGTGGTACGTGAATGAACTAGGCACACGGCTAATCGCCGCCGCGTCCGACCCAGCGGTATCGCTAAGCAGCGCTCTCGCGGCTGCGATACAGGATGTAGCCGCACTGCATGAAGACACGTGCGACCTGCAGGAGGTCGGCGCGCCCTCGGCCGCCGTAGCAGTTGTGCGGCTGAGTGAGGAGTTCGTTGACTACCTTTGTCCTAGCAGATGCAAGACTAAACGCCGAGAAATACCCGGGCAACGCAAGGGGTAATCGTGCGCGGGTCGTCAATCCGTAGTTATCGACGGCGCCAAGCCGGAAGGTGCGCCGGTCGTCCGCCGCCCACTCGGCCAGCGCTT
The DNA here is from genome assembly GCA_963826515.1 of uncultured Actinomycetota bacterium. GTDB lineage: Bacteria > Actinomycetota > Actinomycetes > Streptosporangiales > Streptosporangiaceae > DATFVJ01. The sequence continues at coordinate 62,496 of CAWGXI010000009.1, read as the reverse complement.
CGTCCGCCGTAGCGCTGTCGGCAGCGTCTTCTAGCGCCTCGACAGCAGCCGCGCCAGCGGCGGCGACGTCTGCCGGTACGATCGCGGCCAGCCGCCGACCCTGCGCGTCGGTGAGCTAGACGACCTGGCCGCGCTCGGCGGCATCGTGCGCCGCGTGCGTGAGGGCGGCGGCGTCGTCAATTGGCAACTCGGTCACCTGATCAGGGTACGGCGCGGGCGCTGGCCGACCAAGCCAGCGGCCCTCGTGCGGGTGGGCCGTAGTCTCATTCCTAGTCTCATTCAGCTATGTGCAGCGGCGTTCACCTGGGCACTGTCAGCACTGCCGGCCCAGGCCGCAGACGGCTCGGACCCACGGTGAACACGGACCTACAGACTTGGAAAGCGTGTTGGGGGCAACCCCTCGCGAGTTCGAATCTCGCATCCTCCGCCACGCTGGACAGCAGCAACCTCCGCCTGCTTGCCGTCGATAGACACGAGGTTGCGGCCCGCCGGACAGGGTGCGGTGGGCGGTGATCAGGTCGACGCCGTCGGGCTTGCCCGCGCCGGGCTCGCCGCCGAGCAGGATGTTGCGCTCGGCCAGGTTGCCGGCGACCAGCTCGCCCGCCCGTTCTCATCGCACAGCCGATGACTGTGGTCAGCCGGGCGGGCGCAGGCCTGCGTCGCGCAGGAACGTCAGGACCGCGGCTACCCGCCGTGCACCAGCTGCTCGCTGGCCAGGTCGAGCTTGGTGAAGATCGCGTTGACGTGCTTCTCCACCGAAGGCTCCGACAGAAACAGTTTCTGGGCGATGCCGGCAATCCCGCGGCCCTGGGCCATCTCCCGCAGCACATCAAGCTCGCGCGGGTCGGCTCGCTGGTGTCCCTTCGCGGCGGCGGGTCTCCTGACCGCCGTGCTGACGCTGATCGGATTCGTGCTGCGGCCGGGGCTCGTGGCGCTTCCGGCGCCGGGCGGTGTTTCGCTAATTCCCTCGAATGCGCTCGGCGCCAGGTCGCTGGGTCCCGTCCTCTCGGCCGTCCTGATCGGAACCCTCGACGGCGCGTCGGCAGTGTTCGTCATCTTGCTTGTGGCATCCGTCGTTTCCCTGACGATCCGTTACCGCTCAGGCGGGCGCGAATCGCGGCAGCAGATCAAGCGGATCGCGCTGGCTGCGGCGGCGGGGGTCATCTGCCAGATCGTTGCCCTGCTGGCCACCGCGGCCACCGGGCGCGCGTCCGCGCTGACGGCGGTGTACGCCGGCATCGTCGTGGCTATCGGCACGCTCGCCGGTCACAGCGGCGGCCCCTGGCTCGCGGTCGTGGCAGCTTTGATCATCGCGCTGCTTTTCCAGCCGGTGCGCCAGCGAGCTCAGCTCGTCGCCAACCGCTTCGTCCACGGCGAGCGGGCCACGCCCTACCAGGTGCTCGCCGACTTCGCGGAGGACATGGCGGGGCCGCTCGACTTCGACATGGCACTCGACCGGATGGCGTCGATTCTGGCCCGCGCGACCGGCGCGATCCGGGTGGAAGTCTGGATCCGGGTCGGGCCGCAGCTGCGCCCGCTGGTGACCTGGCCGCGTGGATCCGCTCCGCCCGCGGCCGTCCCGCTGATCGATGACGCCGATCTTCCCTCGTCGAGCTGGCGACGCGTGCCGTGGCGGTCTGGCACGGAGGCGAGCTGCTCGGCGCGCTGACTGTCCAGAAGCCCAGAAACGAACCAGTATCCGCAGCTGAGGACAAGCTGCTAGCGAACCTGGCGTCACAGGCGGGTCTCATCCTCCGCAACGTCCGCCTCACCGCCGAGCTGCAGGCCACGATCGACGACCTGAGAGGGAGTTTCATCTAGGCCGCTGCCGGTAGATCCGTTGTGCAGGCTGGTGCCCGCCATGTCGGTGTTGTTTCTTTGGTGAGTCTTCTGCCCATGTTGTCGATCATGGCCCAGTGAATCTGGGTGACTGACCGGCCCGGCAGCGTCTCGAAGTCGCGGTCGAGCCGGCGGTGCAGCATGAGCCAGCCGTAGGTGCGCTCGACCGGCCAGCGCGGTGTGGCCGCGAACCCCTTGGCTGCGGGGTTTTTGGCGTAGACCCGAACATCGATGCCGTGCCTGGCGGCGTCCTCGGCCACGGCCTTCTTGTACCCCTGATCCACCCAGGCCCGCGCCACCGACGGGTAGCGCGCGGCAACGTGCTGCGTCAAGGCGATACCGCCGGCGTTGTCCTGCACGCTGGCGGCAGTGACCAGCGCCACCAGGATCAGCCCGAGGGTATCGGTGGCGATGTGTCTCTTGCGGCCCACGATCTTCTTCGCGTTATCCACGCCCTGGCTGGCCGCAGGGACGTTGGTGGACGTCTTGACCGACTGCGCGTCGTAGATCGCCGTGGACGGCTCGGGCACGCGGCCGGCCCGCGTGCGGACCTTGCCGCGCAGCAGGCCATGGATCTGCTCGGTGGTGCCGTCCTTCTCCCACGCGGCGTAGTAGTAATACACGCTCTGGTAGGGCGGGAAGTCGTGCGGGAGCAGGTGCCAGGCGCACCCGGCCCGGTTGACATACAAGATCGCGTTGACGATCTCTCGCAGGTCATGGGACGGCGCGGCGCAGCCGGGCGGCGTGGCCGCGGCGCGCTGGGCGCGCCAGTCTTCAAGCAGCGGCGCGATCAGGGCCCAGCGGTCATCGGACAGGTCAGTGGCATATGGCTTGCGATCGGTCATGACCAGCGTCTATAGCGCGAGAAAACACCGAACTGTGGGACGTGCGCAGCCAAGCAACGACGTGGCGCAACAGAAACTAGAACATCCCTACATCAAACGCGCTCTGAGGGCGTCGCGCAGGCGGCTGGTCCAAGCACAAGATGCGGCTGGTCCAAGCACAAGATGAGGAGCGGCAGCGGATCGAGCGGAACCTGCACGACGGCGCCCAGCAGCAACTCGTCGCGCTCACGGTTCAGCTCAGCCTGCTGGAGGAATCCGCCGAGGACCCGGACGGGGTCAGGCAGATGACGCGCCAGCTGCGGAGCGGGCTCCGCGCGGCGGTCGATGACCTGCGGGCCCTGGCCCGCGGGATCTACCCGCCGCTGCTGGCCGACCAGGGCCTGGGGCCCGGCCTGCGGGCGCAGGCCAGCCGGGCTCCGCTGCCAGTCCTGATCGAGGCCGACGGTATCGGGCGCTACCCCGCGGGACGCCGAAGCCGCCGTCTACTTCTGCATCCTGGAGGCGCTGCAAAACGTCGGCAAGTACGCCCAGGCCTCGCGGGCCACCGTCGCCCCGTCCTGCCCAGACAGCCACCTGGAGTTCACCGTCACCGACGACGGCGCCGGTTTCGGCACTGCCGAAACCACGTCCGGCACCGGCCTGCAGGGCATGGCCGACCGGCTAGCCGCGGCTGGCGGCACCCTGCTCATCAGCTCCGCGCCCGGGCTCGGCACCGCCATCGGCGGCAGGCTGCCGGTATCCGAGTCAGCCTTACCAGGCGCTAGGCTGGGGCGTGGCGCCTGCTTGCTCCGGGGGGAGACTCGCGTCCACGCTCGTCGTGAGCCGGAATCCTGCCGCCCGCGCGAGCCCGGCAGCCACGACGGCCGCGGCCGTCAACCACTTTCCTCAGTTCGGAGCACCGCGGCTCGCCACGCCTGGGAGGGGCTCGCGGCCACCTGGCCACGCGTGGGTAGTAGGGGGACAGCAGCAAGCACGGGACAGGGAGGCCAGCGATGTTCGAGGCCGGCGATATCCGCGAGTGGCGAGGCCACGACGTGGTCGACGATAGTGCTCACAAGATCGGTACGCTGGAATCGGTCTATGTAGACACTGCCACCGACCAGCCTTCGTTCGCGACCGTCACGGTCGGCTTGCCGACACGCCGCCGGCTCGTATTCGTACCCCTTGCCGGAGCGACCGTGGGTCCGGGATACCTCAAGATCACTTATGCCAAACGCCAGGTGAAGGACGCACCGTCCATCGACACTGACGGTGTGCTACCGGCCGGGGACGAAGAGGCGATCTTCAAACACTACGACCTGGCTTACGAACCTGGCGCCGGTGGCGAGCGCCGTCTCGCGCGTCGCTGATGCGTGGTAGATCGGGGGACCTATAGATGGCGCTGTTCTTGCTGCTGATCATCGTGGCGATCGCGCTCGGGATAGTCGGCGTGGTCGCTAAGGGCCTGTTCTACCTTCTCATCATCGGTGTGGTGGTCCTGCTTGCCGACATCGTCCTCGTCGGGGTCCGGCTCCGCAGGAGCGGCAGGCGCCCGAACCGGTGACGCCGCGCTGCCGGCGGGTGGCTCACCGCCCCAGACGTCGGGCGATCCGGCCGACCGGAAGGCCGTGCTCATCTACACTTCTGTAGGTGATCTTCAAGCAGGTCGGCGAAGGGCGTCCTTACCCCGACCCCGCCCTGAGCATCCGCGAATGGAGCAAGATCCCGCCCAGGCAGGTCCGCCTCGACGAGCTCATCACGACAAAGGCCGTGCTTGACCTGCACCACCTTCTCGCCAGGGATTCGACCTTCTACGGGGATCTTTTCCCGCACGTCATCCTGTGGCACGGAGAGCTGTACCTGGAAGACGGCCTGCATCGAGCGCTGCGGGCCGCGTTGCACCAGCGCGCGGTGTTGCACGCCCGCGTGCTCCACCTTGATTCTGCCGGGCCACCGGGCGACTGGGCGTAGGCGTAGGGCTTGCTACCGGTGCGACCGGCGCCGCGGCCCCCACGGGCGGCACGCAGGCCTGGCAGCCCTGAGCCGCTGCGGCCGCCGCGAGGCGCGGTGTCATCCACTCAAGCATCGGGAGGATCATGCTTCGCCATGCGACCGCGTTGTGTGCGCCATTCGGGGTGATGGTCAAGGGTGTCGCCGGGTCCTGCGCTCTGAGCAAGGCGACAAAGGCTATGGCGCTCAGCACGTCAACCCGCACCGCGCGGGCCGCGGCGACCCAGAACTGCGGTACACGGCTGCCAGCGGGAAGGCCTCTGAGCACGTCCATCGGGTTGTTCTGCCTGCGCAGAGCCGAATTGTGGCCGAACGGGTCCACTCCCCTAATTGTGTGCTTGTATTCAACGCGGTTGAACATGGGCTGGAAATAGCCGCTTATCACGCCGGCGAAGCCAAATTGCTGCGGGTCCCGGAGCGCGAGATTGGCGGCGCAGAAGCCGCCTTCCGAATAACCTGCGATGCCCCATGCCCGGCCGGGAGCCTGCACCCGGATCCGGGCTGCCACGTATCTGGGCACGTCAAGCGCGACGAAGGTGTCATCTGCGGGTCCGCCGACCTGGTTGACGCACTGCAGCGAGATCCTCCTCCCGCCGTTGACGTCGGGCATCACGAGAACCGCTGGATCCGCGAGGTGCTCAGCTATCAGGCTCTCCATCGTGGCCTGGACGTCGAGCGCCGCAAGCCAGTCTTCGGGTTGACCCGGCTGGCCATGAATCAGCTCGACGGCAGGGAAACGATAGCTCGCGTACTGCCTCTGGAAGTACTGCGGCGGCAGGTACATGAGTACGTCGCGGGTGAGGTGGCTGGTGATTCCAGTCATCTTCACCCCGATCACCGCACCGGTCTGGGCAGCCTGCTGTGAGTTGATCGAATTGCCCAGGAGGTGCTTGAACTGCTGCGCCGAGCCTGCGCCCGCCGCTGAGATCTGGGGGATGTTCTGCACACCGCGGCTGGTGAAGTCGGCGACGACGGAACTCCACGTCTCGTAGTAGCCGTAGTACTTGTTCACCGCTGCCACCCCAAACAACATGGCAGGAACGAACGCCAGGCAAGCGGCAAGCAGGCGGAAGACCGGTGGCTTGGCCAGGACTGCGCACACGACCAAACCGCCAAAGACAAGCATGAGCAAAAGAAACAGCGCTGTGCTCTGCGGCTCTAGCACGTCTGGTCTCTTCTAGGGGGGTCTCTTCTAGGGGGGTCTCTTCGAGGGGGGGTTCGTCTACGGGGGTTCACCGCGCGTCGCCCCTCGTTCACCGGACAGCGCCGGAGCCGACGCGTCACGTGCATAACGTCCTGGCCTCGTTCCAAGTGCCCGGCCCGCCGGTTTCCCGGCACTCCCTCCAGTCAGCGCTGCCCATGCCTCGACCGCGATCGCGCCCGGGCACCGGCCCACTTATGACCGGCGCGGCGCACAGTGGCGGTGGAGGTGGGATTTGAACCCACGGAGGGGTTGCCCCCTCACACGCTTTCGAGGCGTGCGCCCTCGGCCACTAGGCGACTCCACCGCCCGAGAGCCTACCCGACACACGACCGCTCACCGTAGCCGGCGTCAACACCTTGGCGTGCCTGCCCAGACCCCAGGTGCGTGCACTACGACATGCGGCGGGCGGCGAAGAAGTCACGCAGCAGTGCGCCGCAGTCGGCGGCAAGCACACCCCCGACGATCTCGGGATGGTGGTTGAGACGGCGATCGCGCACCACATCCCAAAGTGAGCCCACTGCTCCAGCCTTGGGGTCAGTGGCGCCGTACACAAGCCTGTCCAGCCTGGCGAGCGTCGTCGCCCCTGCGCACATCGTGCATGGCTCGAGGGTCACCACCAGCGTGCAGCCGGTCAGCCGCCAGTTGCCCATCACCCGGGCGGCGGCGCGCATGGCGACAAGCTCCGCGTGCGCTGTGGGGTCGCTGTCCGCCTCGCGCCTGTTGCAGGCCTTCGCGATCACTGTTCCTGCTGCGTCGAGGACGACCGCACCCACCGGGACATCGATTCCTCCGGCCCGCCTGGCTTCGGCCAGCGCTAGCCGCATGGCAGGCTCAAAGATCGCCGAGTAGCTGGCCGCTAGTTCCGGTTGTCCAGCACCTTCAGAACGGGCGCGGCCACCCCCGCCGGCGGAATCAGCCGAGCGCGACATCAAGGGCCCGTTCGAGCGCCGGCGCGAACCCCAGCCGCCCGGCGAGGCTCGCGAGCACCTCATCCGGATAAAGGTCCAGGTCACCGGCGAGCGCGCCAAGTTCCATCTCGTCCACCCCGAGGTCGGCGAAGATCGACAGATCGCCGGCCGGCAGCACCTGGTCGAGATCCTCGTCCTCGGGCACCGGGATGTCCAGATGGTCGAGAACCTGGCGGGCGAGGGGCCACTCCGCTGCGGCGGTGACGTCGGAAAGGAAGACCGACAACTGGCCGCGGATGACTCGCAGCGCGACGAAGAAGTCGTCGCCTATCGCCGCGAGGCCTATAGTTCCGCCGATGCTCGGCTGCTGGCGCAGCGCGTGGATCAGGCCATCGAGGTCAGCCGTGACCGCCACCGGGAGGACTTCTGCCTCCCATAGGTCGTCTTCGCGATAGACCACAACCGCGAAATCGGTCGTATCCCCATCCGTCATCGCCGGCCCACCACCGCAGCACTCACGGGGGAATGCTGCCAGATTCAGGTCGCGGCCGTCTCGCCGCCCGGTGAAACAGGCCACGGCAGTAACCACTCGGACGCCCGCGCTCCCGCCCGGCTCAGGGCACCGCCGCGCTCCGCACGCGACCGGAGCGGGCATGCTCCCCTGGCCTCCCGTGTCACATACCTGGCCCGCCCGTACGTCACACGCCCCCGCGGGCCGGCCCGTGCTAGCCGGGTCTTCCGCACATGCACAGAGATCAACTCTGTGATCCCGCGATCACCGGCCGACCCGCACGGCCGCCCTGGCTGACCCGCGGCTCCGGCACGCCAAAGTCGCCAGGTGCGGCTTACGGGTCGGCGCCTTCAAGATCAGCTGGACGTACTGACTGGTAACTGGTAGGACTCTGCTCGTGGCCTCCTGGACTCGCGAGCTGACGGTGCGGCCGGTGCTGCCCGGCGAGATCGCCCGGTTCGGCGAGCTCCTGGGGGCCCATCACTGGCTCGGGTCGCGCCTGTTCGGGCCGGTGGTCCGGCATGTGGCAGTCCTGGACGGCGACTGGGTGGCGCTGGTGGGGTACGGGTCGGCGGTGCTGCGGTGCACCGCCCGCGACGAGGTGATCGGCTGGGCGGACGCCGACCGGGTGGACCGGCTGCCGATGCTGGCCGGTAATCAGCGGTTCTGCGTGCTGCCCGGCCCGCGGCGCCCGCACCTGGCCTCGGCGGTGCTGGCCCGGTCGCTGGCCCGGCTGCCCGGGTTGCACTGGGACATGACGAGCTTCTCGATGCACGGCGCCTACGACGAGACCGATGAGGACTACCCGGAGCCCCGCTACGGCCACCCCAAGGACCGCCGCCCGGACCTGCTGCAGGTCCAGGCCGGGATCGCGGCCGCCGGCGACGGCGGGATCCCGCTCTACCACCGCGCCTACGACGGCGGCGCCGCCGAGGTATCCCAGGTGAGCGGGGCGATGACTGCCCTGAAGAAGATCGCCGGACCCCGGGCGTTCCTGCTCATCGGCGACTCCAAGCTGGTCAGCTACGACAACGTGGCCGCGGTCACCGGCCAGGGGTGCACGTTCCTGGCCCCGGCCGCCAAGACCTACGTCAAGGCCGCCGAGCTGGCCGCCTGCGACCTCGCCCGGGCCACGCCGGTCAGCTACACCGCCCAGCGGGATGAGCGCAAGGACCCGGGCGGCGCGGCCGCTGGCACGTCCTCGAAGACGGCCGGCCGTTTCAGATCCGCAACGCCAAGCGGAAGAAAGACCCGCCCATCACGCTGCGCCGCATCTTCGTGCACTCCAGCGCCCGCGCCAGCGGCGCCGCCGCCAGCCGCGCCAAGAAACTCGCCCGCGCCCGCGGCGACCCCGGCCGCCTGGCCCGCGGCCTCGGCGGCCGCTTCTACCCCGACGAGAAAACCGTTACCGAACGGCTCCAGCAGATCGCGGCAGCCCGCAAGGCCGGCCCCTACCTGCGCTACACCGTCAGTACTACCCCGGACGGCGGTGCCGCCCGGCGGCCGGCGTGGCCGGGGAGGCCGGGCAGGCCGATCGCTGGGACGGCGCCGGCAGCGGCGGGCCCGGCAAACCCGCCCTCACCTGGTGGTCCGGCCAGGACGCCATAGCCGCCGAAGCCGCCACCGACGGCTGGTACGCGCTGCTCACCAACCTGGACACCCAAATCGCCGCCACCGAGGTGCTGCTGCGCTACAAAGGTCAGGAAGCCGTGGAACGCCGCTACGGCAACCTCAAAGGCCCGCTCGCGGTTGCCCCGATGTTGCTGAAGAACAACCGGCGCATCGCCGCCCTGATCACCGTGATCAGCCTCGCGCTCCTGATCTTCTGCCTGATCGAACGGGAAGCCCGCCGCAACCTCGCCCCGCAGACCAAAGCCGGCGGCCTGTACAACCGGCAGCCCGCCCGGCCCACCGGCCGGCTCATCCTCACCGCCCTGGCCGGCCTGCAGCTGATCCCGGCCACCGCGACCAGCCCAGCGCAGATCACCAGGCCCAGCCCGCTCCAGGCCCGCCTGCTGGACCTGCTGGGCGTGGACCCGATCCGCCCGCCATGACACCGGACCTGGTCCACCGGAGTTGATCTATGACCATGTGCGAATTACCGTGCTAGCCTGGCGGCCTGCCGTCGAATCGCTCCGGTGAAGGCCCGCGCCCGCGGGCGTTCGCTCGCACATGTGTTCAGCAGCGGACGCGACGGTTCAATGGATGGGCCGCCCTTGTAGGTGCCATTGGTGCCTCACGTATTGTCATCGTCAACGGCGGAATCTGGGCACTGCTGGGTAATAAGGGGCGGTAAGTGCTTCCAAGTCCCTGAGTTCCGCTTCGCACCCGAACATCCTGGTACAGGCACACGTCGGGGTCACGCAGGGCAGTGTTACAAACAGTTATTTTGTGATTACCTTGTGCACTGCTACGATAGCTACCGAGGCGATAGGGTAAGAAGAGGTTGCCTGTCCTGTCGCGTGCCTCTGGCCTGCGGCGGGGCAAACCGAAGGGATTTTGGCCGCAACCGATGTCGATGCCCAGTCAGGACATTACACCGCCGACACGCCTCGTAACCATTGGTCCAAATGTCACGTTGAGCTAGGCTGTTGTCATTGGTTGGATTAGCTGCCGTACGCGCGGGAGGCGAGTGCCCGATGAAGAAGTACCTCGGATGGGCAGCGATTGCCTTTATACTGTTCTTCCTGTTCACCAACCCCACTGGCGCCGCAACCATCGTGACTAACGTGGTTCACAGCCTTGGGACCGCAGCAAGTTCGCTGTCAACATTCGTCACCTCGCTATGAGTTGAGGCCGAGATGAGGCTGATCACGCCGGGAGACACGGCCCCGGCGTCAGTGAACCGATATCTGCTGCCGCATGAGCATCAGGTTATTACCGTCCGTATGCATCCTGCGACGCTCCTCGGCCCCATCACCCTCGTCCTCATCGGCCTCGTGGTCGCTGGGCTGCTGAGCGGCAGCGTCGCGCACGGCAACGGCGCCGCGCTCGACATTATCTGGCTAGCCTGGGGCTTCTTACTACTCCGCCTGATCGTGAGGGTCGCCAACTGGTCGGTTGACTATTTCGTTGTGACGTCGCAGCGAATGCTGCTCGTGACTGGGCTAGTGGACCGCAAGGTGGCGATGATGCCGCTGGTCAAGGTGACGGACATGAGCTTCCAGCGCTCGGCGGCGGGCCGCCTGTTCGGGTACGGTGAGTTCATCCTCGAATCCGCTGGGCAGGACCAGGCATTTCGTAACGTGCCCTTCGTCCCCTATCCGGAGCAGCTTTACCTCGAGGTGTGCGGCTTGATCTTCCCGAGCCAGAAGGACGAAGGCGACGACTGAGCGCCTCCCCTAGACAGACCTGCTGTCACCGCTTCCCCGGGGTTCGTGCGGCCGGACGCCGCTGCGCAGGAGGGCGTCGTCCGGCCGCACGAGCCTTTCCGGGCAGGGCCCGGTCGCTAGGCGTGTCTCGTAGATCTCGGTGGATGCGGGCGGTGATCCAGGCGGCGAGCGGCAAGGCGGAGGAGGAGGAGCCGAGCCCCACGGTCCCACGCAAAGTCACCCTTGGGTGAATCCGGGCCCAAGCACACGCGTCTCGATACACACGGCCGGCGTGATCGTCTTGAGATGGTCGGCGAGGGCGCCGGCGGCCGCGTGGAGCCGCTGCGCAGGGTAAGGCGCCAGCCGCTCAAGGACGAAGAACGCGTTTGTGGTGATCGCCGTGATCCGCGTGCGGCGGCACTGCCGCCAGTTCCAGCGCCTGCACGTCACCCCGGCATCGTCGCGCCAGATCACCTCGCCGGGCTCGGTTTCCTCCGTCACATGCTCGCCGTGCGCGGTCGTGTCGAAAGGCTCGCCGCCGAGGGCGCGGACAAGCCGGGCGGCACCGTCGTAAGCGTCCATGTCTTCGCCGCCAATCGGCAGGACATGGCTGACACTCACCGCGTTGTAGGCGTCGACAACACGGTTGACCCGCGGGAGCCCGGTGGCTGCGCGGCGCAGAAGCGCGTCCACGGAAGAACGGGTCCGCTTGGGTTTCGCGCCGAACGCCTGGTAAGCATCTCGCCACGCCTTCACATGCTCGTCATTTGCCGGATCGGCGGCGGCAGCTGCTGCTGCTGCCGCCGCCGCGAGCCAGCGCCCAGACTCGCCGTCGCTCGGCCCTCCTGCCAGGCCTTCCGCGATCATGATGAGCACCTGATAGTCGGGTCGTAGCGCCCAGACCTCTTCGCCGACCCAGATCTTATCGATCACAGCGGTCCCGCCCTCGGCCTGTTCATCCACGCGGTCATGGGTCATAGCCAATCACGGACGGCTTGGCAACCTGCCTGGCCGTGGAACGTGAGCGGCTCAGCGGAAGTTGCGGCTGATCACGCTCCCGCGCGCGATGGCGGCCACGCGCAGCCTCTCGATACGGGCGGCGACGAGGTTGATGGCGCCCTCGTTGCTTTCAAGGCGGCCGTGCACGAGGAGTGCGGCCGTGTCCAGGGCACTGCGCCGGTAGCGTGCCCAGACGGCGGGCGGGCAGATTACGTTGACCATGCCGGTTTCGTCTTCAAGATTGATGAACACCACGCCGCCTGCGGTGGGGGGCCGCTGCCGGTGGGTAACCAGCCCGCCGCACGCGACATTGGTGCCCGGCGGAACCGTCTTGAGCCCCGCAGCGGGGGTGGCGTCCCGCTCTCCGAGCGCCGCCCTGATGTGGGCGATGGGATGCGTGCCTGACGTCCCGGTGGCCCACAGGTCGGCGAGAGTCACTTCGACCGGGGACATGGCCGGCAGCGGCGGCGCCACCAGCCCGGGAGCAGTATCAGGAAGCTGCCCGCCGCGGGTGGAGGCGAGCGCCCCCGCCGCCCACAGCGCCGCGCGGCGGGAAAGGCCGAAACAGCCGAAGGCCCCGGCGATGGCCAGTGCCTCCAGCGCCGCCACGGAAAGCCGGGTGCGCCGGGCGAAATCATCGAGATCCTCGTACGGGCGGCCCGCGGCAATTGCCTCGGCCTGCCCGCTGCCGAGGTTTCTTACACTGGACAGGCCAAGCCTGATGCCCGGGCGCCCGGTCATGAGTTCAAGGGTGGCAAGCGCGTCACTCGCGTTAATATCCACCCCACTGACCTCAACCCCGTGGTGGCGGGCGTCGGTGATCAACGTAGCCGGTGAGTAGAAGCCCATCGGCTGGTTACGCAGCAGGGCAGCGGTGAACGCGGCAGGGTAATAGCACTTGAGCCAGGCACTCGCGTAAACCAGGTAGGCGAAGCTGATCGCGTGTGACTCGGGAAACCCGTAGCTGGAGAACGCGAGGATCTTCTCGTAAATCTCCTCCGCCACCGTGGCGGAAATATTCCGTTCGGCCATTCCGTCCAGCAGGCGCTGGCGGAGTTCTTCGATGCGCTCAGGCGCTCGCTTGGCGCTCATCGCCTGGCGGAGCTTGTCCGCCTCGGCAGGGGTGAATCCAGCGCAGTCGATGGCGATCTGCATCATCTGCTCTTGGAACAGCGGAACCCCGAGCGTCTTGCCGAGGGCGCCGCGCATGGACTCGTGCGGCAGCGTCGCTTCCTCGTCACCCCGGCGGCGGCGCAGGTAGGGGTGGACCGAGCCACCCTGGATCGGCCCGGGCCTGATCAGGGCGACCTCGACGACCAGATCGTAGAACTTCTCCGGCCGCAGCCGGGGCAGAGTGGCCATCTGGGCACGAGACTCGACCTGAAATACCCCGACCGTGTCGGCCCGCTGCAGCATCTGGTAGACGGCGGGATCTTCCTGTGGGATCGAACGCAGGTCCCAAGTATGGCCGTGGTGCTCCGATACCAAGCTGAACGTGTCGTGCAGGCAGGACAGCATGCCGAGGCCCAGCAGGTCGAACTTGACCAGGCCGGTGGCGGCGCAGTCATCCTTGTCCCACTGCAGCACGGTGCGGCCGGGCATCCGAGCCCATTCCACCGGGCACACCTCGCCGACCGGCCGGTCACAGATCACCATCCCGCCCGAGTGGATGCCCAGGTGACGAGGCAGCCGCTGCATCTGCCCGGCAAGCTGAACCACGGCCCGCGGGATGCCGGCGTCCGATGGAACCGGCTCGCCCGGTCCTATCTGGTGCGACCAGGCGTCCTGCTGACCGGGTGAGTGCCCGAGCGCCCGCGCCGCGTCACGGAGCGCCATCCGGGGCTGGTAGGAAATGACATTGGCGACCTGGGCAGCGCGGTCGCGGCCATACTTGAGGTAGACGTATTGGATCACTTCTTCGCGGCGGCGATGCTCGATGTCCAGGTCGATGTCGGGCGGGCCGTCCCGGCCAGCCGAAAGGAACCGCTCGAACAGCAGGCCATGCCGGACGGGATCGACGCTGGTGATCCCAAGCGCGTAACAGACTGCCGAGTTAGCGGCCGACCCCCGTCCCTGGCACAAGATCTTTTTCTTGGTGCAGAATTTGACGATGTCGTCAACAATCAGGAAGTAGCCAGCAAACCCGAGTCCCTCGATCACGTCGAGTTCACGTGCGATCTGCTGGTACGCCCCGGGCACCCGTTCGGTATCCGGGGGGCCGTAACGGTCGGGGGCCCTCTCGGCAACCAGCTTGCGCAGCCACGACATCTGCGTGTAGCTCCCAGGAACCGGCCAGTCCGGGAGCTGAGGTGCGATCACCTTGAAACTGAACGCGCATTCGCGGGCCAGTTCGACACTGCGCGCGAAGGCAAGTGGAAACCGCCTCAGACGCTGCGCCATTTCCGCCCCGCCGCGGAGGTAGGCACTGCCGGACGCGGGCAGCCAGCCGTTCATCTCATCCAGGCTGGCCCGCGCCCGGACAGCCGCGAGTGCCTGGGCGAGCCGTGCCTGCGCGGGCGCCGCGTAGTGCACATTGTTTGACGCCACCACGCCCATCCCTGCCCGCATGGCCAGTTCGTACAGCGCGTCATTGCGTTCGTCATCGGCCGGCTGGTCGTGATCGATCAGTTCCACCATGACATTGCCGCGGCCGAACATCTCCGCCAGCCTGTTCAGTTCGCCGAGTGCGGCTTCCGGCCCGCTGGCGGTGAGCGCGGCGGGGACCTGGCCCTTACGGCAGCCGGTGAGCACCACCCAGTGGCCGCCGTGCGCACTGGCGAGGGCGTCGATGTCGTAGCTTGGCCGACCCTTTTCACCTCCGGCCAGCTGTGCGGCGCTGATCACCCGGCACAGCCGCCGGTAGCCCTCAGGGTCCCGGGCCAGCACGAGTAGATGCCGGCCGGCGGGGTCGGGAACTCCGGCCCGGGGGGACCCGTGGGTTCTTCCCCCGGGGCTGGCACGGGGGGATCCGGGGGCCGGCCCCCGGGCTGGCACGGGAGGACCCGGGGAGCCGGCCCGCCGAGCTGGCATCGTGGTCACCCGCCAGGTCAAGGCTGAGCTCGGCGCCGAAGATCGTGCCTATCCTGACGCCGGTCTCTTCTTCGCTGCGGGCGGCAGCCTGGGCGAACTGGGCAGCTCCGTACATGCCATCGTGGTCAGTGATGGCGAGCGCCGCTATCCCGCGCCTGGCCGCCTCCGCGACCAGTTCGGCCGGCTGCGACGCCCCATCCAGGAAGCTGTAAGAGGAATGGCAGTGCAGTTCCGCCCATGGCACCTGGCCCGCCTGCGGTGCCCTCGTACACCGGGGCAGGTGAGTGACCTGCCGGGGATGCGCTGATTGGCCAGCGGTCCCCCCGGCAGCAGGCAGCGCATTGGTGGCCGGTACCTCAGCAGGCGGTACCCCAGCAGGCGGTACCCCAGCAGGCGGTACCTCAGCGGGCGGCGGATCCCGATCAGTGGAGCGGGCACGCCAGGACAGGCGCCGCTCGAACTCATCCCAAGGGACCGGCGGGTTGCTCCAGCCCATGACTGCCGCACCCCCTCCCCCGGCTGATCACCTCAGGCAACAAGCGGTCAGTCATAGGTGGCCTCGATCATCCAACGGCCGCCTTCTACCACTGCCAGCCATGCGTCGCCGTCCCTGGTGACCAGCTGGAACCTGGCCAGCCGCCGGGCCTGCGCCGGATCCCACCACTGTTCGTGAACAGGCCACGGCCCGGCCCAGGCGGTGATCTCCAGCAGTGGCCCGCCGTCGATAGCAAGCCGGGCAGGTGGGGCGGATATGGCGGCACGTCCGGTAACTGTCACAGGTTCCCCCGACGCACAGGTCACGCTCGCGGGCAGCGGCACCGGGTAAACGATGCTCGGGGATGGTGCGGGAATACGGCCTGGCCAGGGCCGATCCGCGGGCAGCCGCGGAGTACGGCTGTCACCGAACGGCACCAGCGTGACCTGATCACCAGGGCCGCGCCCGCCTGCAAGCACCGGGCGGGTCACCGCATCATGGCCGAGCATGGACTGCACCCGGGTGGCGGCGCGCGCAACACGGTCAGTGACCACGGCCTCACCCCACAACCCAAGCTGTGTGCCCTCATCTGGCACGATCTGGTCCGGTATCAGGCGGAGCACCGTTATCCCGTGCGAGACCTCGTTATCCGGATCATCGGCGGGCGGCCCGCCGCCCAGACGCCTCCCATGGCCGGGTTCCTGTGAATGCCTTCCCGCCGCGCGCCATCCGTCAAGTTGCCAGCGCACCCGCTCCGCCACCGCCAGCGAAGAAAGCAGCCCATCGTGCCGCCACAATCGCGAGTAGGTCCGGCCGCCGGTGAAACCGACCTCCACCTCGACCCGGGCGCACGACAGCCCGCGTCCCGCCAGGTTTTCGAGCAGCCAGCGGCAAGCGACTTCCCTGCGAACACCACAGGCTCGGCCTGCAGCGCGGGCGGATCGAACTCCATCTCCGCGGACAGATCGGCGGACGGGGGCCGCGGTGCAAGCGGGCGGGGCTCCAGGCCCCCGGCCAGCCGGTGCGCGATCGCGCCTACGGCGCCGAACCGGGCCAGCACGTCCTGCGCCGGCAGCGCCGCGAAGTCTCCGAGCGTGTGGATACCGAGCTGGGCAAGCAGATTGGCCAGCTCTGCGTGCTCGAGTAGCCCGGCCGGATGCGGGGCGAGGAACCGCCGCGCCCCGCCCGGCGGCACCACTATCCCCTCCCCGCCAGTACGCGCGGCAAGCTGCGCGGCGAACATGCCGTCCGCGACCCCGGTCCTGCAGGTGACCCCGCGACCCGCCACTGCCTGCGTGATCTTCTGCGCGAGTGCTCTCTCGCCCCCGAAGTATCTAGCCGGGCCGCGAGCACCGATCGCGCACATCCCGGGCCGCACCACCTCAACCCGTGGGCAGAATTCCTCCACTGTCGCCACCACCGGCTCGAACGCCCGCGCTTCCGCATCGATGTCCCTGGCCGCCGCGATCAGGACGGGGCAATGGCGCTGCGCATCCCGCAGCCGATGCCCACGCCGGACTCCTGCCGCCCGTGCGGCCGCCGAGCACGCCACGACCAGATTGGCCGCCACCACCACAGCCGGTACCTCGGGACCCGCCCCCCCCACCACCACGACCGGCCAATCCGGGCACCACACCACAAGCACCCGCGGCGGTACGCCGCGAGTCACATCCACCCGTGCTCACCCCTGTCCAATCGCAACCAGTTCCGCTCCCTCCGCTTCAGCCGCCAGCTCAGCCGCGGCCCGCTCAGCCGCAGCCTGGTCAGCCGCCATCCTCCGCTCAGCCGCGGCCCGCTCAGCCGCCATCCTCCGCTCAGCCGCAGCCTGGTCAGCCGCAGCCAACTCTGCCGCCAACTCTGCCGCGGCCTGTTCTGCAACTGCCACGGCGCCGTCCGGATCTGGCAGCCACCACCACTGCGTACGCGGGCGGGCCCCGTTTCCCCTGCCGCCCGCGACTACCTGCACCCGGCGACACCGCAGGCGCCCGTGGCCAGCGCCTATCCCGATCCATTGGGGGGAGGCCACACGCAGCCACAGGTTCGCCCCCTCGAAGGCGCCCGCCACGCCGGCCGGCCCGCCCACCACAACGAGCGCACCGCCGCTGCGCCGCGCATGCGCTGCCAGGCGCCGTGCTACCGGAGCGGACGGCCTGGCGGGCGGGCACAGTAGCACCAGCTCACAGCCTTCGAGCAGGGCAGCAGCTACCTGAGGCCACCGCGGGCCCGGGTCAGGTACCAGCAGCAGCCGGTCCACATCAACCCCCGCGTCGGCTGCCGCGAGCACGCCAAGCTGCGGCATCCCCACCACGGCACACCATGACCCAGCCGCCGACGCTCCGGCCGCTAGCATTACGCAGAGCAATCCGGGCCGCTCCACCGCGATGACGGAACCACGCCGCAGGCCGCCCCCAGGCAGCAGGCCGCTCAGCGCAGGCAGCACCGGTAGCAGTTCCTCTCCTGGCTGCTCCGATGCCAGCTCACGCAGCTGCGCGGATACCGTGGACACACTCATCACTATCGAACACGTATTCGATAAGTGTCAAGTCGGCCTGAGTCCCGCCTTCCGTGGCGTGATGTCGGCGTTTGCCCAGGCCACGCGGACAACCACCGAACCGAGCCCTGGTCGGCCCATCGCGACCTTGGGACTCCCTACGGTTTCGCCTCGGCCATCAGGTGCCAGCCGCAGGCCCGCGCCGGGCCATTGGTCCTGACGCCGGCCCGGGACCCACGAACGTGCTGCCCGCAAGGCCCCATGCCACGCAGCAGACACTGAGACCTCAAAGACCCTGAGACCCCCCAAAGCCCTGAGGCCCCCAAAGCCCTGAGGCCCCCAAAGCCCTGAGGCCCCAAAGCCCTGAGGCCCTGAGACCCCCAAAGCCACTGAGACCCCAAGGCCCTGAGACCTCAAAGGCGGCGATCGCCATGTCAAGGCCTTCTTCGCAGTGGGATGTGATGTGACCGGGCCATGACGGTTACCTGATGAGCAAGTCTGCACCGAACGCGAGCGCCGCAACCACGACAATGCCGAACATGCCGACCCAGACTAGGCCTGGCACACCGGTGAGGCGGGCAAGTTCGTCGGCGTCGGTGGCGCGAAGTCCGCGCCGCCGGGTGCGCTGAAGCTCAACCACCGGCCGCACGGCGCCGAGCAGCAAGAACCACGCCAATGAATACCCGAACACCGCCTGGACCAGCGGGGACGCGAACCAGCACACGGCGAGGACAGTGAGGCCGGCCAGTAGCACTGCCGCGAGGCCGTAGCCGTTCCGCATCGCCAGGGTCAACCCTGCGAGCAGGACCAGGCTGATCAGCAGCATCGCAATCGGGCGGCCGGCGGCGAGCAGGGCCGCGGCGCCGAGGCCGAGCAGCGAAGGCGCCATGTACCCGGCGGCGGCCGTGCACATCATGCCTGGACCGGCCGGCTTGCCCGCGGAAATCGTCTCGCCCGCGGTGCTGCGGTGCAGCCGCACCCCGGCAAGCCGCCGTCCGGTCATGAGTGCCACGAGGGCGTGGCCACCCTCGTGTGCGATCGTCACCGCGTTGCGTGACACCAGCCAGGCCCGGCGCGGTACCACCGCGGCAAGCGCGAGGAGGCCACTGACGGCCACCACCCAGCTTGGCGGCAGATGCTGCGCCGCAGCGAGGCGGTGCCATATCACGCCAACCCCCGCGACGTTCACTCCTCAAACTCGTCCCTGCGTAACGGCGGCACCTGACGGCCGCGACGCGACTTGCCACCTGGCGGCCGGGCGCCTGCCCGATGCCGACCGCGCTTCCAATGGCGAGGGTAGGGCAGCCACAGGGATGCTGGCGGGTAGCCGGGCAGATCCTCAGGAAACTAACAGATCCTCAGGAAACCAAGGGCCACGCTGACGGCCGAGGCTCGCGCCGCAGACCTATCGCCCGCAGCCATCGATTGAAGGGCTAGCCTAGCCGGGGCGACAGCCGCCGGCTTTCTTCGGACGTCGCACAGCCGGAGGCTTGTTACCATTTGGGCAGCGACGCCGAGCCGCCCGACTGTGCGGTCCGGTGTGCTGGGAGGTATCCGATGGGCTGGATTAAGGCGCTCGCGATTGGCGTGGCCGTCATCGTGGTCTTCAGCATGATCTCCGTCATCCTGCACCTGGCGTACCTGGCCATTGTGGCGATCGCTATCGGAGCCGTCGTCGCTCTGATACTCAAGGCACGCGGGCGGCTGCGGGCCGGGCGCGAAGAAAAGACGAGGAAGATCGAGGCCGAGCAGACCCAGGCAGCGCTCACGCAGCGTCAGCTCGATGTGCGAGCCCAGGCGGTGCAGCACCAGCAGGCCTCGGCACGGCTCAACAAGGATGTCGAGGACGAGCTTGCCAGGCTGAAGCGCGAGATGGGGTAGGCGCGCGCCGGTCAGCCTTCGTGCGAGGTATCGGACTTCGGGCCCGGTGTCGCGGACAGCGTTCCGCAAGGCGGCACCCACCAGACTTCTGGCGGGGCGCCTGCCAGGTGCCGCTCTCCGTGTCCCCGGGAGCGCCTGCGATCACCCGGATGGCGCCAACCTCGGATGGGATTGCGATGAAGAGAACTATCGCAGGGATCGCTGCTGGTGGCGCTGCCCTGGCCGTCGGCGCGGCCGTCGCGGCCTACCCAAGGCTATGGCGGCGGCAGTGCCTGACCTGGGGTGCGACAGCCGCCGAGGCGGGCATGGCGATGCCTGGTGATGACCTCTTGCCGCGGCCTGACCTGCTTGCGACACGCGCCATCACGATCGAGGCCCCCGCCGGCGCCATCTGGCCGTGGCTAGTGCAGATGGGCAGTGGCCGCGCGGGCGCGTATACCTACGACTGGATTGAGAATCTGCTTGGCCTCGACATGCACAGCGCGGATCAGATCCTGCCGCAATTCCAGGATCTCAAGGCGGGCGAGGTCCTGCCGGCGGGTTCGACGGGCCCGGGCATGCGGGTGGAAATCCTCGAGCCTGATCGCGCGCTCGTCGTGCGGTCCCAAGACGAGAACTGGGTGTGGGCGTTCTGCCTCCACCCGTACGGTGAGGTGACCAGGCTCGTCAGCAGGAACCGCATCGCCGCCCCCGGCCCGTCCCAGTTCAGGCGCGCATTCAACTTGCTTGTCATGGAGCCGGGCAGCCTGATCATGGAGCGCAAGATGCTGCTCGGCATCAAGGAGCGCGCCGAGCGCCTGGCGCGGGCGGGCGACATCGACGCCACCGCCCGCGCTGTCCGGACGAGCTGACGCCTCTTCACGTTACGGGCCTGATTACAGCCGCCGCGAAGCGGAACCGCCGGCTGCGTAGGCGATTCAAGCAACGCGCGCTTGTGTCCGAAATTCGCGCCGTGGATCATTGTGATGATCCACCATCGATGCCCCGTAGGGGATCTAACCGTATATTCGACGAATCGTGACTCTCCAGTAACAATTTGGGACATCCAAAAATTATCGGCTGGCTGCGGCCCGACCGCGGGAACGGTGTACCTGTTGCGGCGCCGTGCCAATCTGACGGCACGCGCCGACAGCTGGCAGCGCGGCGCGGCTCGCAGGGAGGAGATCCACGCCGTCCTCAGCAGGCTCGCCGTCGCCGCGCGCAGGCACGCACCCCAGGACACGCGGCTGACCGGAAACGAAGACGGCTGGATGGTGCTTAACGGCGGCTACCTCGTCGATTCCGGCCGGAGCCAGGAATTCGCCGCGGCCGCGAGCCGATGGTGAGCGGGCTTGCTGGTCCGTATCTCGCTCCGGGCGCTCGTCGTGTCAATCCGCGCAGGCATATGCGAGTCAGGCAACGCTCGCCGAGCGGGCAGCTGGGAACGCACGACATGAACACCGACCGCGAACCGAGCGGCGCGACCGGGGCACCGGCACTGCCCGGGCTCGGCAGGAATCTGGCCATCGATCCCGAGTCAGCGAGCGAAGCCTGGTCGCCCTCGTCCTCACCGTGGTCGAACTGTTGCGTCAACTGATGGAACGCCAGGCCATCCGCCGCGTAGATCAGGGCGATCTCACCGCTGACCAGGTGGAAAAGGTCGGGGCAACGCTCATGGCACTGGACGCCCGGATGAACGAGCTTTGCGACCACTTCGGGCTCGCCCTTGATGACCTCAACCTTGACCTCGGTCCGCTGGGCCCGCTGCTGAGCAGGGACTGATGAGGAGCCTGAACGGCGCAGCCACATCCCGAAGCATCATAGGTATAAGGCGCGCGAAAAAGGCCATTGTTGGCGGTATCCCGATGGATCCGGTGGTTGCGCGCGCAGCCGCGGCATACTGCTGAGATGTCGGTACCATAAACCACGACGACTCGGGCGCCTAACCCTTAGGCCATAGTCACCCATCGCCGGACCCTTGTCGACATGATCCAAGTACCCATGTGCTGGCGGGAATCGGCATGATGATGGAGCCGGGTGAGCCAGAGGAGACTGAATGGAGCCGCAGCACGCGCTCTTCGAGCCGTTGCGCCGACTTGATCCGGAACGTATCGGCTCGTACGTGCTGCTTGGCCGGCTCGGAGCCGGCGCCATGGGCCGGGTTTACCTGGGTAGATCGGCCGCGGGGCGCCTCGTCGCGGTCAAGACGATCAGGATTGAATTCGCGGAAGAAGACGATTTCCGCGCCCGCTTCGCCCACGAGGTTGCCGCGGCACGCCGGGTCAGCGGGGTTTTCACGGCGGCCGTGGTCGCCGCCGACCCGGACGCCGACGTGCCCTGGCTTGCCACCGCCTACGTGCCCGCGCCCTCCTTAGATCGCCTGGTGCGGGCCTGTGGCCCGCTGCCCGTGCCGACCATCCGCTGGCTAGCGGCAGGATGCGCCGAGGCGCTCGAGTCGATCCACGGCGCTGGGCTCGTGCACAGGGACCTGAAACCCTCGAATGTGCTCGTGTCGCCCGACGGGCCCAGGGTTATCGACTTCGGGGTGGCGCGGGCAGCGGAACGCATCCACCTCACCTCCACCCACGGGTCTGTGGGCACGCCCGCCTACATGGCGCCCGAGCAGGCGCGAGATACCCGGCAGGCGACAACGGCGAGCGACGTGTTCTCGCTCGGCTCGACGCTACTGTTCGCCGCGAGTGGGCACCCCCCGTACCGGGGCCAGACAGCAATGGACATCCTGGTGCGGCTCGCGACCGAGCCACCCGACCTCAGCGGCCTGCCGAAAGAACTGGCCGACATCGTGACCGGCTGCCTGGACAGGGACCCGGTCAAGCGCCCGACCTCCGCGTCGCTGCTAGGGCAGCTCGCACCGTACATGGATGCTGGGGCCGGGCAGGGGTTCGGCGCTGCACTGCCTGATGCGGCCCTCGGCCTGATGGAGGACTACCGGCATGGCCCTGGCGGCTCGCCTCGGGCTGCGGGTGAAACCGAGGATGAGTCCACCATCGGATCCGTTCTGTCCCTGCGCGGGCCAGGCCATCTCGCTAAACGCCGCAAACTTGGGCGGCGCCGCGCTGCCAAGGCGCCGCAGCCCGGCAGGCCAGATTCGCCCCGGCGAGGGCCAGGCGCCCGGCGGGGCAGCAGGATCGCGACTGTGGTCGCCGCGGCGGCCGCGGTGGCCGCCCTGGTGGTCGGGGCCAGCCTGCTTGACGAGTCGATCAACAGCGGCGGGACCCACACGACGCAGCGCCCGCTCCCGCCACCGCCGGCGCCACCGATTCCGCCACCGTCGGTAGCTGGAACCACGCTACCCGGCCCCGGCGGACAGCGTGGAAATGAGCTGATCACGCTGAACCAAGGCAGTGGCGACGGATACACCGGTTTCGTCGTGCATGGCGGCGGGTGGCCGTCGGGCCAGCGGATCACGGTACGGCTGGGCGGGCGCGCGTCGCCGTACATGCCTACCGTCGATTCGGCCGGAACGTTCAGCTACACGATCAACCAAGGGCACGAATTCTTCTCCGGAAGGATGCCACGTGGTAGCTACACGGTCGTGGTGACCGCACCAGGGGGCGAGGCGGCCAGGGTCTCGTTCACAGTCGACCACCAGTGACCCGCACAGGAGTGACCGCAAGCGGCGGGGGCGCACCGGACCTGATCATGGCCGGCGAGTCCACCAGAGGTCTTCCTGCCGGGAGCACCATGCCGGATCGCTGAGGCGCGCCAGGTCGGCGGAGCTGATGACCCCGTGCTCGATGAGCACTTCCACCACCACCTCGTCGGACAGCCGGATGTCCGAGCGGACAAGCCCGCGGTCGGTGATCTTTCGGCGTAATACCTTGACGTGCTCGCCCACCCGGGCAGCGAGCCTGTCACGGAAGGCCGGATCGTTGTCGAAACGGTCGAGTTCGTACCACGCGCCTGTCACCTCGAGCGCGGCGCGGGCGATCTCCGGTGTCCTCGGCAGCGGCGTCGTGCGCGTGGGGTCGATCAGCCATGGCCTGCACCACATCAGCGCGACGAGAAAAAGCTTGGTCTTCGGGTCCAGGTGCAGCGGGAGCAGGGTCGAGTCACTATCCGGACGGACCGAAGGCGCGTCCAAGCCGAAATCCGTCACGCCGCCGGAGGCGCTGGCGACCACCACGCGAAGGAACTGGCCATCGTCCAGCATCGCGCGCGATCCCACCAAAGTGATTCCGGCCCGCACGAACCATCCGCCTGACGGCTCCACACCTTCCTCCATCCTGGGCAGCCGCGTGCGGTTCCCATCGCTTTCCGTGTAAAGCGCGTGGGTGCGGCTGATGTTGGCCACCCAGGCGCCACCACTCACCGCCGCGATCAAGCCGGCCCGGCGGGAAAGGCCGCGGCCAGCAGGAATCAGCAGATCCGCGTCCGGTCCCCGCCCGAATACCAAACGGCACCCTGACGGGATCCCTACCACGTCCCCGGTCGGCGTGGTGACGTGCGCCGCCGCTGCCGGATCCAGCGCCATCGCCTTCCTCACCTGTGCCGCTTGCCTCGTATCGCAAATTCTAGGGCCGCGGTTCCTGCGGTGCGCACCCCGGAGTTCGGGGATGGCTGTGCGCGCTAATCCGCGCTTGACTGTGATCAGCCCGGGGCGGGGCGTGAACACAGTAGACAGGGTGAGCGACCGCTGGACGGCCAGGGCCCGCTCAGACCAGCGGCGACGCGGGCGCAGGCCGCGCGACGAGGCTGCTCTCAGGTCACGATGCGGGGGGGATCCTGTAACTCGCGTTATCCGCCTCGCCCCGGCCGCACGAAGCCCGTAGATCTCGGTGGATGGTGGCGGTGCTCCAGGCGGCGATCCGGCAAGGCCCTGCTTGTTCTCGAGGAGCCGAGAGTGGAACAATCGGCGGCCAAAGATCTGCGGGACGCCCTAGCGAGCCGCACTGCGGAGGTTTCCGCCGCTCAGGGAGTCAGGTTCCGCGGCGGTACCGGATCGTGTGTCATCGGCGACTACGTCACCCGGATCGGCGCTCACCACTACGAGGAGATCGCGTGCCTGGCGCGGGGGCGCACCGGTGCGAGCGTCGTCGTGGGTGCCGCGCCCATCACGCAGTGGGCGCAGGCGCGACCACTGCTCGAGCAAGCCGTCGCCGCCTGCATCGTCCGTTAGGGCGTGTTTCGGGATCTTGGTGGATGCGGGCGGCGCCGATCCGCGCCGCCGAAGATCCACGAAACATGCCCCTACCTGACCGTTCCTCATCCTGCGATGCCGAGAAAGCGTTTGACGTCGGCAGCCTCGCGGTCGAGCGCCGCCTCGTCGGCGCCGGTCAGCGAGGTGAAGGGATTGAGCCTGACCTCGCCCTGCGCGATGGTCCAGGTCGCGGCCGCGCAGCCGCGGATGAGCGCGAACGGGCGGAATAGCCCGTTCACCGTCACGATCCCTTGATGGGCACCCACGTATGGCTCGCGCGAGGCCCAGCCAAGCAGCAGCGGGTCGAACGCGCCAAGCAGGCGAGGCGGTGGCAGCACGGCCTGCTCGGCACAGTCCCGGCCGCTTGGGCCGCCCCGGCGGGTTGGGCTGGCCAGCCGGGGCGGGCCGTCGGCTTGGTCAAGTTCGGCCGCGATCTCGGCGAACCCGCGCCGTGCGTCGCGAAGCGGCAAGCCCGACCACTTGGCGAGATCGCGGTCCGTCGCAGGGCCATGCCCGGCAAGGTAACGGCGGGCGAGCCTGGCCAGGGCGGTGTCGCGATCTACCGGCGCAGGTGGCGGCCCCAGCCAGTCCCTGACCAGCACGTAGGCCTGTTCGGGACTGGCTCGGCCACCTGTGACAGGTCCGCGGACCGTGCTGCCGCGCAGCGAGGCCAGCCCGAGAATGTGCACGATAGCCTGACCTGCTGTCCGTACCCCGGCCGCGGCGATGCGTTCAGTGAGTTGCCCGCGGGTTAGCGGCCCGTCCGCGGCCAGCGAACGTTCGATCACCGCGACGGCCCGGTCAGCGGAATCGGGCGGCACACCCTCCTGTGCCAGGCGGCGGGCGTTGCCGGTGAACACCGGCGGTGCCATCAGTCCGTGCAGCCACCAGTAGTCCTCGGTGCGGACCAGATGCAGCGTGCCGCGATTCAGCCAGGTAACCACCAGCGAACGCTCGGCGGTCAGGCCGTGATCGAGGTCTGCCGCGCGCAGCCCGGCCGACCGCGCCCTGACCGCCAGCCGCGCGCCGCGGGGGTCCTGCGCCTGGATGGCGAGCAGCCGGTCGGCGACATCCAGCACACTGCGCGCGGGCGGCCCGCAAAGCAACTGTGCCGCGAACCGCTCGGCATGCACCATCAGCTCGGCTGGCGACCTTGCTGCTGCGCAACTCATAGGCCGATCGTGCCACGAGGAGCCTGTTTGCGAGCCCTCGCGCGACGCGAGCGGTGATCCAGGGCGCCGCGCAGCAGGGCACGGTTGTCAAACAGGCTCTTTGCATCATGGCGAGTTGCATCATGGCGAGTTGCACCATGGTGAGCGGGACCGGCCGCCCGCACACACACGGGCGTCACGGCGCGCAGCCGTTCAGGATCAATCCTGTCGTCAGCGACCTCGGTGACGCCTGATCAGGCTAAGTCGGCGCGGCGGCGCGCGGACGGCCAGCCGGTCGG
Source organism: uncultured Actinomycetota bacterium (assembly GCA_963826515.1). Taxonomy (GTDB): domain Bacteria; phylum Actinomycetota; class Actinomycetes; order Streptosporangiales; family Streptosporangiaceae; genus DATFVJ01. Next base: position 36,423 of record CAWGXI010000009.1, on the reverse strand, counting down.
GGTTACGATCCCGTACTCTCGGATCTTGCGGTAGATCGTCGCACGGGACATCCCAAGCGATTCTGCCGCCCTCATCTTGTTGCCCTCGTAATCAAGCAGGCCCTGCACGATGGCGTCGCGCTCTATTGACTCCAGCGGGCTGAGCAGCCTGCGGCTCACCGTCCAGCATTCCGGTGGCAGGTCCTTGGGCTGGATCGATCCGGTACGGCGATGCTGGACGACCTGCTTCATCACCTGCCAGAGCTGCTGGGTGTTGCCTGGCCAGCTCGACCTCAGGAGAAGCTGCATCGCCTCCGGCGAGCAGACCAGCCGGCCGGGCTGATTAAGTTTTGCCAGGAAGAATGGCACAAGGTCGGTCAGGTCCTCGATGTGGTGGCGGAGCGGTGGCAGCTCCACCGTGCTCGGGAAGTACCGCAGCAACTTGGTCGGGTCGCCGTTCGCACGTCTGCGGTCAAGAGTGACCGCAACCCACAGCGCGCGTTCCTGTCCCGCAGCACGTGCCTCCTGCAGGGCGCTGGAAAGGCCGTGCAACTGCTTGGCGCCCAGCGCATCCACGTGCCGGATGACCAAGGTGCCGCGGCTGTCGAGGAGCTCACGACGCGTCCGCTGGACCCAGTCCTGGCCTGGCTTCTCCGCAGCGTCGAGGACGCGGAAACGTCCGGCCGGATTCCTGCGCTGGTGCACCGCCTGGACCACGGCGAGCTTCCCGACGCCGGGTTCGCCCTCGAGCGCCAGCCATTCTGCCGAGTCGTAGACAGCCTCCACCTGACGGCACCCGCGCAGCCACAGCGGCCCGTCGCCCACCACGCCAGGAAGGAACATAGGCGCCCTGATCGCGGCTTTCTGGCCGCCGTCGGCGGCCGGCCGGCTTGCCGCCTCGATCAGCTTCGCATGGACGACTCCACCAATGAACTGTCCCTTGCCGAGAACGGGCTTGCAGTAGAGCCGCGCCGTGATGCCGGTGGGCAGTTCGACAGCCACCGGGCCTACGTGGCGGCCGGCAAGTACCTCGGCTGCGTGGCCGAGCAAGATGGACTGGTCGGCCGGATCGAGCACCTGCCTGGCGGAATCATTCATCATTACTAGATCGTTGCTGAGCGCCATCACGATTCCGCTGACGTGGCGGCATGCCCGCAGATACTCCTGCAACAGCTGATACTCCTGTGCGTTGCTGTCGGTGAGCAGCGCCTGCTTGATCTGGTCGGCGGTGGTCTTGGCCAGCGCGACGAGCAGTGCGTCGGCGTCCGTGCGCCAGCAGGTCAGGTCCACCGCGCCAACCGTCTTGCCGGACATCGGGTCGTGGATCGGCACCCCGGCGCAGGCAAGGTCCTCGAGGTCTTCCGCGTAGTGCTCGTGGCCGAATACGTGCGCCGGCTGGCCGCCCTCGAGCGCCGTGCCGATTCCGTTGGTACCGACATATTCCTCGGCGTAGCTGAAGCCGGGAGCGAGCTGCACACCATCGAGGTGCCGCTCGAGATCGTGGTCGGCGGTGAGCCGGCTCAGCACCACACCCGCTGCGTCGGTGAGAATGACGCTGATGGGCTGGCCCTGCAGGTTCGCGTGCAGGTTCCTCAGCACAGGCAGGGCGCTGCGAGTTAGCGGCGTGTCGAGGTCCGGGTCGCGAACATACGACAGCTCAACACGGTCGGCCGCAACGTTCCACTGCCTGGAACGCCACCACGACGCGAGAATCGAATCGCGCACTACGTCCCGCGCGACCGGCTCGGCGGTAAGGAACCGCTCCCTGGCCTGGGCCAGCCGGGGGCTGTCGGCCGGAGATGGCAACTGCACTGCTGTGGGCACCGTCGCGCCTCCCCCGCCCCCCGCGCAGGCCGGAGACTCAGCCCGCGAAGGTGGGCATCCGCGTCCGTAATTTACCTACCCCAACATAAAGGTGATCTTAACACCGCTTGTCTCATGTTGAGACGGCTAACCAGCTCTCCGCGCCGTTTGGTGGGTTCACGCCCGGCTTGTTCCGATTCGCAGCCACCGCCAGGAGGTGCCGGATGGACGAACCGCAGGCACAGCAAGGCGAGACCTACAACCCATGGAGCATCGTCAACGTGGTGTTCCATCATCTGGCCAGGCAGGGTCTGCATCCTGTACTCGGCGACCGCGGCGACCCTGGCGCACCGGCGGCCGAGTTGCTCCGAACGCTGGGCATCGAGCCAGCGGCGGAAGGCAACCGCCACGTCTCAGAGCACATCCAGCAGCATCTCGCCGAACTCCGTGAGGCCGTATTTGGCGAGAGTTGATCATCGCTTGGCGCCGTGACCTGCGGCGCAAGGTCACTGCTGTGTCTCATGTTGAGAGCCCAAAAGCCCCCTTCACGGGTTGTGATTCAGCACACAGGGAGCTTTCACCCGATAGGCGCTCGCGCGTTCGGCCGCGAGGTGAGGCGCCGGCACCGAGAAGGCGATCAGGGCTGCAGGCGGGCCGCCCCAGCCGGCCAGAAGGAAAGGGGTGACGATGAGTCGCCAGAGTGTGGCCAAGGCCCACCAGAAGATCCAGGAGCTGTCCTGGGAACCGATGTACCACGAGCCGGTGGCACAGTATGGGACCGACTACACATTCAGGAAGGCGCAGAAGAAGGATCCGCTCAAGCAGGTCCTTCGGTCATATTTCCCCATGCAGGAGGAGAAGGACCACCGCGTCTACGGAGCCTCGGACGGCGCCATCCGCGGCAACATGTTCCGTCAGGTGCAGGAGCGCTGGCTGGAGTGGCAGAAGCTGTTCCTGAGCATCATCCCGCTGCCCGAGATCTCGGCGGCGCGGGCGATGCCGTTGCTGTTCCGTACCGTCCCCAACCCGGAGCTGCACAACGGTCAGGCGATCCAGATGATCGACGAGGTGCGGCACTCGACGATCCAGCAGAACCTCAAGCGCCTGTACATGAACAACTACATCGACCCCGCGGGCTTCAACAGCAGTCTGCGCAACTTCCAGAATGACTACTGCGGGACGATCGGCCGGCAGTTCGCCGAGGGCTTCATCACCGGTGACGCCATCACCGCGGCGAGCATTTACCTGACGATCGTGGCCGAGACCGCGTTCACCAACACACTGTTCGTGGCCATGCCCGCCGAGGCCGCGGCCAACGGCGACTACCTGCTGCCGACGGTGTTCCATTCGGTGCAGTCCGACGAGTCCAGGCACATCAGCAATGGCTACGCGACCCTGCTGATGGCCCTCGCCGACGAGGAGAACCACCAGCTGCTGCAGCGCGACCTGCGCTACGCCTGGTGGAACAACCACCGGGTGGTAGACGCCGCGATTGGCACGTTCATCGAGTACGGCACCAAGGACCGCCGCAAGGACCGGGAGAGCTATGCGGAGATGTGGCGTCGGTGGATCTACGACGACTACTACCGCAGTTACCTCGTGCCGCTGGAGAAGTACGGACTGGTGATCCCGCACGACCTCATCGAGGAAGCGTGGAACCAGATCTGGAACAAAGGCTACGTACATGAGGTGGCCCAGTTCTTCGCGACCGGCTGGCTCGCGAACTACTGGCGGATCGACCCGATGACCGACAAGGACTTCGAGTGGTTCGAGTACAAGTACCCGGGCTGGTACGACAGGTACGGTAAGTGGTGGGAGAACTACAACCGGCTCTCGAGGCCGAACGGGCACAACCCGATCGTGTTCGAGGACGTCGATTACGAGTACCCGCACCGCTGCTGGACCTGCATGGTGCCGTGCCTCGTCCGCGAGGACATGGTTATGGACGAGGTCAACGGGCAGGTTCGCACCTACTGCCACGAGGAATGCCGCTGGACGGACGTGACGGCCTTCCGGCCGACCTACCAGGGCCGGTCGACGCCGAACATGGGCCAGCTGATCGGGCACCGCGAGTGGGAGACGCTCTACCACGGCTGGAACTGGGCCGACGTGGTGTCGGACATGGGCTATGTGCGTGACGACGGCAAGACGATGGTGGCACAGCCACATCTGGACCTGGGCGACCAGAAGAAGATGTGGACGCTGGACCACCTGCGGCGCTGCCCGCCGCTGGCGAGCCCGAACGTGCTGCTCAATGAGATGACACCGGCGGAGCGGGAAACGTTCCGGGCGAACTACGTGCGCGGCGGGCCCGCCGGCCGGTTCGCGCCTGCGGAGGACTGAGCGGAAGTCCAGTAAGCGGACGGGAGAAGGAGGGCCTGCGGCCCAGTCCCCGGCCCTCCTTTCCCGCCTGGTGGCAGCGCGCACCGATATCCCGGTGGCATCGCGCAGTCGGTGAGGGAGCCATGGCCGGCACACATGTGGTGCGTTTCGAGCCCGTCGGCATCGAGATCGAAGTGAACGAGGAGCAGACGGTCCTGCGTGCCGCGGCGGAGCAAGGAATCATGCTCATGCACGGCTGCAAGGAGGGCCAGTGCTCCTCGTGCAAGTCGTTCGTTCTCGATGGCGACGACATCGAGCTGGACAGGTACTCGACGTTCGCGCTGCCCGACTATGAGCGGGAGGAGGGCTTCACACTGCTGTGCCGGGCGCACGTCTATGAGGACGTCACGATCGAGCTCCTCAACTTTGACGAGGACATGATCCGCTCGGGGCTGCCAATTCAGGAGGCGGTGGCCGAGGTGGTATCCAAGGATGCGGTCACCCACGACCTGCGGCACCTCGTGCTGCGGCTGCTCGAACCCCAGGAGATCAAGTTCTTCCCCGGGCAGTATGTCGACATCGCCATCCCTGGCACCGAGGCCACCCGCTCGTTCTCGATGGCGAACACCTCCAGCCGCGAAAGCGGCCAGCTCGAGTTCGTCATCAAGGTTTACCCGGACGGGCTGTTCTCACATTTCCTTGACACCCGGCTCGCCGTCGGCGACCAGCTCAGTCTCACGGGGCCGTTCGGGGTGTTCACACTGCGTGAGGGGAACGACACTGATTTGATCTTCGTCGGTGGCGGAGCAGGGATGGCGCCGATCCTGTCACTGCTTCGCTCGATGGCCGAGCGCGGTATCGAGCGCAAGGCCACGTACTACTACGGCGCACGGGGACGCAGGGACCTGTGCTTCGAGAATGAGCTGCACGCCCTTGAACAGTCGCTACCAAGGTTCCGTTACGTCCCGGCGCTTTCCGCCGGCCAAGGAGGACGTCTGGGACGGGGAGGTCGGCCTCATCACCGACGTTGTGCAGCGGCACGAGGCCAACCTGGCTGGCGCGCACGCTTACGTCTGCGGTCCACCACCGATGGTGGAGGCTGCGACGCCCTTGCTCACCCGGCTGGGGGTGGCCGAGAAGCACGTCTATTACGACAAGTTCACGACTACTGGTGATCCCGACGAGAAGTGAGGGGCAGTCGCTCGACACACGATCCAGGCAGGTGGCCCGCACGGTGGCCATACCGTGGCAAACCGGCTGGACCCTTGACGTGAAGGAAGGGTTTTATGACAACCGCTGAAGAACAACGCAGCCTACCCCATCCCGAATTTACCGACGCTGAAGCCGGTGCCAAGGAGTTCCCGGACTCGACCGCCCGCCGCTTCAACTACTACAACCCCCAAAAGCGCAAGCAGACACACTATGAAGACGTGACCGTCGAGGTCCAGCCTGATCCGAGGCACTACCTCAGCCAGGGCTGGCTCTACGGGTTCTCCGACGGCCGGGGCGGCTATCCGCTTGACTGGACGGTACTCAAGGCGTGGGGGTCGGACCGTCCTGAGCCGAAGCGCTTCCCCGGATCTGGCGGCAAGGGCTACGACTGGCCGGCGCACGGCTGGCACGACTTCCGTGACCCCAACGAGGAATGGGAACTCACCCTTTACCGGTACAACGCCAACGTGGTGCGGCAGCTCAACCAGAACATCGATGCCGCACGGCAGTCCAAGGCGTTCGAGCAGTGGAACCGCAACTGGGTGCGCTTCGTGGAACGCAACGTCGGCGCGTGGATGCACGTCGACCACGGCCTCGGGCTGTACCTGTTCGCCAACGCCAACCGCCGGGCACCGACGAATATGCACAACAACGCGATCTCGGTGAACAGCATGCACAGAATAAGGTCCGCCCAGGATCTGGCGCTGTACAACCTGACGCTGAGCGAGGAGATCCCAGACTTCGATGGCGCTGCGCACGTCGAGACCTGGAACAGCGATCCGGCGTGGCAGGGCGTCAGGGAGGTGGCTGAGCAGCTCACCGCCATCGACGATTGGTGCGAGGCGATCTTCGCCGCTAACGTGGTCTTCGAGCCGCTTGTCGGCGAGCTATTCCGGAGCCAGCTGGTGCAGCACGCGGCGCCGCGTAACGGCGACTTCGTCACACCCACGGTCGTGGGTGCAGAGGAATACGACTTCGCCGAGCGGGACCTGCGGTACACGAGGCCGATGTTCGAACTGCTCACAAGCGACCGCGAGTTCGCCGACCACAACAAGGCGATATTGCACGAGTGGCTGTCGGCCTGGGTGCCGCGCGCTATCGCGGCCTCCCGCACCCTGCAGCCGCTATGGTCGCAGCCCGAGGCTAAGCCACCTCGCTTCGAGGACGGCCTGGACCATGCGAAGGGCCGCTTCAGCGGCATCCTTTCCGACCTGGGTCTGGACACACCGAAGGAGCTGGCGCAGTGACCACGTTCAAGGTAGCGGAGAGCCCGTTCAAGAGTGACCACACGGCGTCCAACATGTGCGGCTTCACCCTGATGAACAATCAGGTCGGCGTGGTAGTCGCCCAGGTCATGGGGACCAAGCCCAATGTCAAGGTAACACCGCTGCCGTCAATGATCCGGGTGGACGCGGTCCGGCGCATGGATGTCGTTTACGACGAGGTCTCCGAGGCACTTGGCGAGGAGCCCGGCTTCTTCGACGCCGCGGAGTTCGAGGAGAACATGTCCACCCACTACGGCCGCATGATTCATGAGGATGACCGGACGATCATGTTCGCGAACCCGGAGGACGCGGCGGAATACATCGGCTTCGACCTAACGGCCGAGTCGAATTAGCTGCCGCGAAAAGGAAGCACTCGATTCGGCCCGCGAGGAGGCAGAGTGTACGAGAAAGATGGCGAAAAGTATTTCGTGGTCGACAGCCATATGCATTACTGGAACGCCGCCCCGGACAACTGGGTGGAAGGGGCCGAGGACTACGCCAAGGGCTGGATCGAGTGCTTCCACGCCTACCAGGGCCTCGGGCCCCCGGAGACCCACTGGACGATCGAGCACTTCCAGAAGTACTCCGAGGACGACCTGATGAAGGACGTCTTCGAGGACGGGTACGTGGACGTAGCGGTCTTCCAGCCGACCTACCTGACGGAGTGGTACAAGGAGGGCTTCAACACCACCGAGCGCAACGCCACCATGGGTGAGAAGCACCCAGGGAAGTTCATCTACAACACCCGCTGGGATCCCCGCGATGGCGACGAGGGACTCAAGGTGCTCAGGCACAACGTCGAGCGGTACGGGTCGAAGGGCGTCAAGCTCTACACCGCCGAGTGGAATAACGGTTCCAGAGGCTGGAAGCTGACGGACACGGGAGCCTACCGCTACCTGGCGGCGTGCCAGGAGCTCGGGATCAAGAACATCCATGTGCACAAGGGCCCGACGATCTGGCCGCTGGACAAGGATGCGTTCGATGTGTCCGACGTCGACCACGCGGCGACCGACTTCCCCGGCTTGAACTTCATCGTCGAGCATGTCGGCCTGCCCCGCATCGAGGACTTCTGCTTCATGGCGACGCAGGAGCCCAATGTGTACGCGGGTCTTTCCGTGGTCATCGGCGCGCTGATGCATGCCAGGCCGAAGTTCTTCGCCAAGGTCATGGGCGAGCTGCTGTTCTGGGTCGGCGAGGACAAGATGACCTTCGGCAGCGACTACGGGATCTGGGAACCCAAGTGGCAGATCGAGGGCTTCGTCGACTGGGACTACCCCGGTGACGAGTTCTCCGATTACCCGCGAGTCAACACGGCGACGAAGAAGAAGATCCTCGGCCTGAACGCGGCAAAGCTCTACGACATCGAGGTGCCTGCGGAATGCCGGCTCGCGGCCGGCGAGGGAACCCCGGCCGCGCAGGATGACGCGCAGCTGGTCGCGGGGGCATGAGTGCTCAGGTGACCGCCCGGTCGCGCAATGCTGGCCCGGGGGGCGCTGAGGGCCGGCCCCCGAGCCAGCATCGGGGGACCGGTCCCCCGGGGCCTCCCGGCCCCCGGGGGCCTCCCTTGTGCTCGAGGCGCTGGAGGCGGTGCGCGACCCCGAGCTTGACGAGCCGATCACCTCGCTCGGCTTCGTGGCGTCGTGCGCCGTCTCCGCGGCCGGTGATGCGAGCGTCCGGCTGCGGCTGCCGACGTATTTCTGCGCGCCAAATTTTGCGTTCCTGATGGTCGCCGACGCCTACGACGTGGTGTCCGCCATGCCAGGCGTGCGCCGCGCTGAAGTGGTACTGGAGGATCATTTCGTCTCCGAGGCGATCAACAGCGGCGTCGCCGCGCGGGCCGGATTCGCTCGCTCCTTCGACGGTGAGGCGGCCGGTGAGCTGCACGAGCTACGCGCCGAATTCCTCCGTAAGGCAATCATGGCCGGCACGGACCAGGTGTGCCGCCCGCTGCTGGCCGCGGGTACCGGGCTGGCGGCACTTGCCGCCATGACTCTTGGCGAGCTGCCCCCGTCCAGGGAGCTCGATCGGCTCCGGCACAGGAGGGCGGAACTGGGCCTTCCCGCGGGCGACGATGCAGCGCTGCTGATCGAACCGGCGACGGGTGCACCGGTCGGTGACGACGCGATACCGCTGCACCTAAGGCGCGCCCGGACGATGCGGGTCAGCATCGAGGCGAACACCGGCATCTGCCGCGGCATGCTGCGGCACAGGTACGACGCCAAAGGACTAGGCGAGGAGGACCAATGAAAGCCGTCCGGCTGCACGCATACCACCAGCACCCGGTGGTGGAGGAGATACCTGAGCCGACCGTTAAAGGACCGCTCGACGTCGTCGTCAAGATCGGCGGGGCCGGGGTGTGCCGCACCGACCTGCACATTATCGAGAGCCAGTGGGCTGCGGCGATGAATGTCGCGCTGCCCTACACCGTCGGCCACGAGAACGCCGGCTGGGTACACGAGGTGGGCGCAGGCGTGACCAACGTGCAGGTGGGCGACACGGTGATCCTGCACCCGACGCCCACGTGCGGGCTGTGCCGTGCTTGCCGTGCGGGCCAGGACATGCATTGCGAAAACAGCTCGTTCCCCGGTCTGGACAGCGACGGCGGAATGGCCGAGTACCTGCTCACCTCGGCAAGGGCGTGCGTCAAGCTCGACCCGCAGACCAGGCCGCAGGACGTTGCGGCGCTAGCGGACGCTGGCATCACTGCCTATCACGCGGTCCGCAAGGCCATTCCCCTGCTCTACCCGGGCACCGCCTGCGTGCTCATCGGCGCAGGCGGCCTCGGCCACATTGGCATCCAGTGCCTCGCTGCTCTCACCGCCACCATGATCATCGTGGTCGACCGCAATCCCGATGCGCTCAAGCTCGCCGAGCAGCTTGGCGCGCATCATACCGTCGTGGCCGACGGTGGCCACGTCGACGCCGTCAAAGAGCTCACCGGTGGCCGTGGCGCCGATGTCGTGCTCGACTTCGTCGCCGAACAGGGCGCCGAGCAGGACGGCTTTGCGATGACGGCCAGCGCAGGCTCGTATTACGTCATCGGTTACGGTGGCGCTTTGAACATCCCGACTCTCGACATCATCTCGACCGAGCGCAACATCATCGGAAACATCGTGGGGACCTACAACGAGCTCGCCGAGCTCATGGTGCTGGCCCAAAGCGGAAAGGTCGCGCTGCACACCAAGACCTATCCGCTGGACGCCGCCGTGGAGGCCATCCAGGATCTCGACGCTGGCCGTGTTCGCGGCCGCGCCATCCTCGTCCCATAGCCCGATCGCACACGTCCGAGGAGGACTCATGGCAAAGGAACTGCGTTTCGCCGAGGAGGCCCGCAGCCTGCTGCTGGCCGGTGTTGACCAGCTGGCCGAAGCCGTGAAGTCGACGCTCGGGCCTAAGGGACGCAACGTCATCCTCGAGAAGATCACCGGATCGCCCGTGGTCACAAATGATGGCGTGACGATCGCGCGCGAGATCCATCTCAAGAACCAGTTCGAGAACATGGGCGCTCAGCTGGTCAAGGAAGCGGCGATCAAGACAAACGACATCGTCGGCGACGGCACTACCACGGCGACCGTGATAGCCCAGGCGATCGTCAGGGAAGGCATGAAGGCGATCGGCGCCGGCGCCAACCCCGTACTGGTTAAGCGGGGTATCGACATCGCCGTCGGCCAGCTGGTGCGGCGCCTGCAGGAAGCAGCGCACCCGGTCGAAACGGAGGAGGACTACGCACGGGTGGCCGCGATCTCCGCGAACGACGACACCATGGTCGGCGCCGTGATCGCGAAGGCGTTGCACACCGTCGGCGACGGCGGCATCGTCACCGTCGAGGAATCGGCCCTGAACGGGATGAGCGTCGACTTCGTCGAAGGCTTCGAATTCGACAACGGGTACCTCTCGCCATACATGGTCACCAATCCAGCCAGCCTCGAGGCTGTTCTCGGCGACCCATATATCCTGCTATGCAGTGAAAAGATCACCAAAGTCCAGCAGCTGATGCCACTACTCGACAAGATCATGCGAGCGCCGCGCCCGCTGGTCATCATCGCGGAAGCGGTTGAGGGCACGGCGCTGAGCATGCTGGTGCACAACCACGTCAATCGCGTCTTCCAGTGCGTCGCGGTGCGGGCGCCCGGTTTCGGCGACCGTAGGCTGCACAAGCTGGAGGACATCGCCGCGATCACCGGCGGAGCGGTCTACAGCAAGCACTCCGGGTTCACCCTGGAGACGATGACGATCGCCCAGCTCGGCAGGGCCAGCCAGATGCGAGTGACCGCGGAGCGGGCCGCCATCATCGGCGGCGCCGGGTCCCCCGATGATATCGCGTTCAGGATCGCCCAGCTTCGCGCGGAACTGTCGCGAGCCACTTTCGGGGTCGACGAAGACGTGCTCACCGAGCGGATCGGATCGCTTTCCGGCAAGGTCGCCGTGATCAGGGTAGGCGCACCGACCGATGCCGAGCTGAAGGAACTGCAGCACCGGGTCGAGGACGCGCTTTCCGCCACCAGGGCCGCGATGGCCGAGGGGATCGTCGCAGGCGGTGGCGCCGCGCTGATGCATGCGGAAGGGGCACTTGACGAGCTGCAGGTCAAGGACGACTATGCGACAGGTGTGCAGATCGTGCGCCGCGTGCTTACCGAACCCGCTCACCTGATAGCGGCCAATGCGGGCTACTCCGGCCAGGAAGTGGTGGCCCGGTTGGGACAGATGGGCCCAGACGAAGGATTTGACGCCTTGCAGGGGCGTTACGGCAACATGATCGAGATGGGCATCATCGACCCGCTGCGGGTAGCCCGTTCGGCTCTGCAGAACGGTGCCTCGGTGGCCGGGCTGCTGCTCACGACGAACACCCTGATCGCCGAGGAGCAGACACCCTGGGGCGGCAGCCCCGCGCTCATGACTGAGTTCGGCGCGCTCGATGAGGGCCTTAACCAGCCGTCTCCCGACTCAAGCACGCCACAGTCGCTCGGGCTCGGCCCGTCGATTGGCTGAGGTTGGGGCCACCGGCCGGGGACTCGGCGCTTCAGCTGCCGCTGGCGGCCGTGACCAGTTCCCCAGTGACAGCTCCTGCCGGGACGGCCGAGCAGAGTGGGCTGCGGCTACTGCGCTCGCGTGGCCGGATGCGCGGCGTCGTGGCGCTGCTCGGGCCGGCGTTCGTGGCAGCGGTCGCCTACATCGACCCGGGGAACTTCGCCACGAACTTCGCTGCCGGTGCCCAGTTCGGCTACGCGCTGGCATGGGTAATCGTGGTAGCCAACCTGATGGCGATGCTGGTGCAGTACCTGTCGGCCAAGATCGGCGTCGCAACCGGGAGTGATCTGCCGCAGCTGTGCCGAGAGCATTTTCCCCGGACCGTGTCGCGCAGCCTGTGGGTGCAGGCCGAGCTCATCGCGATGGCCACCGACCTGGCCGAATTCGTCGGGGCGGCGGTCGGGCTTAACCTGCTTTTCCATGTGCCGCTGTTCGCCGCCGGGCTGATCACCGCGATTGTCGCGTTCGCGATCCTGGCCTTGGAGCAGCGCGGCTACCGCCGCTTCGAGCTGGCGATCGCAGGTCTGCTCGGCATCGTCTTCCTCGGATTCATTTACGACCTTTTCGCCGTAGGGGTTGCTCGGACCAGCGTCGCGGGCGGGCTCGTCCCCGGATTCGGAAGTTCCGGCATCCTGCTGCTCGTTGCGGGCATCATCGGGGCGACCGTGATGCCACATGTCGTCTACCTGCATTCCGCCCTGACGAAGTCCCGCGTGGCGTGCCGCGACGACGCCGAGCGCCGCGAGTTGCTGCGCTTCCAGCGGCTCGACGTGCTCGTCGCGCTCGGCGCGGCCGGCCTGATCAACCTCTTTATGTTGTTCATTGCGGCCTCGCTCTTCAACCGCACGGGCAGCCCGGCTGTCGGCTCGATCCAGGCCGCACACGCAGGCCTCGGCCGACTGGTCGGCGGCGGCGCCGCGCTGGCGTTCGCGGTCGCGCTGCTCGCGTCGGGGTTGTCCTCCTCCAGTGTGGGCACCTATGCGGGGCAGGTGGTCATGCAGGGCTTCATCGGCCGGCGTATTCCGCTATTCGTCCGCCGCGGGCTTACCATGATGCCAGCCCTCCTCGTCCTCGGGCTGGGACTGCCTGCCGCGGGCAGCCTGGTGATCTCACAAGTCGTGTTGTCATTCGGCATCCCATTCGCGCTGGTGCCGCTGCTGCTGCTCACCCGTCGAGCCGACGTGATGGGATCGCTGGTCAACCGCCCAGCCACCACCGCGGCGACCGGTTGCATCGCCATGATGATCATCGGATTGAATGTATATCTGCTCTATGCCACCTTGCTCGCGTTCTAGCAAATAGGCAGGCAGCGGGCCGCGTGTGTCAACTGCCGCAGGTGATCTTGACGGTCGCAGGGTCACGGAGGGCCGTGTCGGGGGGCCGTGCCCGGGGGCCGTGATCCGGGCCGTGCCCGGGGGGCCGTGCCAGGGCGGTCGGTGATCCCGTCCAGGCCCACGGTGCCTGCCCCGGAGTCGCGGCGCCAACGAACGGCTTTCCCAGACCGCTGAAGAGTCGCTACCTTACTTCGGGCCCCGGCCTAGGAAGGCGACCAGGCGGTCGCCCGGGCCGGCATGCGGCGGCACGGCAACCGGGGCGGCGAACCCCCGGGGCCGATCACCTTCTGTAACGAGCAGAGGGGAGATCCAGAGCAACTCATCGGCGAGTTGCGGCGGGATCGGCCAGTGCCGGCCGCACGCTTGCGCGACATCCCACCCGTGGATGGCGACCTCAACAGCCCCCGCGCTCGTCACGATGCCCGCGGCCAGCCTGCAGCCGCCAACGGACACCTCGTCGTCGGACGCGCCTGCCCACGCGCCGAGAACCTGGCATCCGCGGCGCCGCAGCGCGGCGACCATCTCGACAGCCGGGCCGGCGTGGCCGACCGAGCCCACAGGGCCGGTGACGGGACCGAGGTCGACGTAACCGGCTCGATGGCCTCCTGCAACGCGACGAGGGAGTCGTTCATGTCTCTACGACCAGCAGATCGCCGCCCGCGCTTCTTATCAGCTCAAGCGCAAGGACGGCCCCGACGCCGACGGATACCAGCGGCTGACCTGCCCCGCCACCGGCAAGCATCCCGGGCCGATGTGCCCGCTGCGCCAGGCCTCGCTGTCACCAGGATCATCTTCACTCAGCCGGGCAGCCACACCCACACCCGCCACAGGCGCTGCAACCAAACCACCAGCGCCCCCAAAACCACGCCACGCAGCGACCCGCGCCGGTGTCAGACCCCGGCGCCATACTCAAAAAACAGGCCACCGCCAGAGTTCTGTCGGTCTGAGACCGGCAATTCTGTCGGTAACCCCTGGGTGGCGGAGGCTCGGGGATTTGAACCCCGGATGGGCGCGAACCCAAACCGCATTAGCAGTGCGGCGCCATAGACCGGACTAGGCGAAGCCTCCAGAACGACCATACGGTCCGGGACAGCGTACCGGCCCCGGCGCCGGCGGGGCAAAGCGGTGCCATCCGCGGACCATCGATGCTCATCCCGAACGGCTGCCGCGCGGCGCGACCGCTAGGAACGTGCTCGGCGGACTACCGGGCCGATCGCTGGCGCGAGCACGCCTCCTGATCTGCGGCACAGGCAACGATACCCATCTCGCAGTGAGCCAAGCCGCGGCTCATTCCTAAGTGCCGGGCTCCGCTTCCTGGGCGCCCGGCTCCGCTTCCTGGACGCCGGGCACCGCGACGTCGTACTCGCCCTTGGCGTAGCCCTCACGCAGGCGCGTCTTGGCGAACTTGCCGACGCTGGTCTTGGGCACCTCGGTGACGAACGACCAGCGCTCGGGAAGCTGCCAGCGGGCCACCTTCGACGACAGGAATTCCCGCAGCTCCGCCGGTCCCGCAGATGCGCCCTCGTGCAGCACCACGGCCGCGAACGGGCGCTCACCCCACCGGTCGTCTGGCACGCCGACGACAGCCGCCTCGACCACATCCGGGTGCGCCATCAGCGCGTTCTCAAGCTCGACAGACGAGATCCACTCACCGCCCGACTTGATCACATCCTTGGCCCGGTCGGTAAGCGTGATATAGCCGCGGCCGTCGATGGTGCCGACATCACCGGTTCGCAGCCACCCATCATCGAACTTGCCCGGATCCTCGTCACCGTAGTAGGAACCGGTCACCCATGGGCCACGCACCTGGATCTCGCCGACGGCCGAGCCGTCGTTCTGGAGCACCTTCCCGCCGTCGCCGACCAGCCGGCCCTCAACCAGGGCGAGCAACCGGCCCTGGGAGTCGCGGTACCGCCACGCGTCCTCCCCGGTGATTCCGCGCGGCGGGTGCGCCACGCTTCCTACCGGCGAGATTTCCGTCATCCCCCAGGCATGGACCACATGCACCCCGAACTCGTTCTCGAACCCCTCAATCAATGCGTGCGGCACCGCGGAGCCGCCGCACGGCACCATCCGCAGCGACGACAGGTCGCCGCCGTTAGCCCGCACATAGCGCAGAAGCTCGTTGAAGACCGTCGGGACACCACCAGCCAGCGTGACCCGTTCGCTGGCGATCAGCCGCATCAGCGGCTCGGGCTGCAGGAACCGGTCCGGCATGATCAGATCAGCGCCCGCCATAACGGCCGCATACGCCAGGCCCCACGCGTTGGCATGGAACATCGGAACCACCGGCAGCACACGGTCCTCGGCCGACACGCCGAAGGCGTTCCCCGTGCAAATGGCCATCGCGTGCAGGTAAGCCGACCGGTGGCTGTACACAACCCCCTTCGGATTGCCGGTCGTGCCGCTGGTGTAGCACATCGCCGCCGCTTCCCGCTCATCCAGATCCGGCCAGCCGAACAACTCAGATTCCGCCGCGAGCAGGTCCTCGTACAGGTGGACCTCCGGGCCCGCGCCCGCGAGTTGCTCCGCAGCCACCGCAGCCACCTCGCCGGACGGCCCGGTCACGATCACATGCCGGACCGTCTCCATCGCGGGCAGCACCGCCGCAAGCACAGCCGCCAGCGTCGCATCCACGATGATCACATCATCCGCGCCGTGGTTGGCGATGAAGGCCAGCTGATCCGCCGACAACCGGATGTTCAGCGTGTGCAGCACCGCACCCATCGACGGCACCGCGAGATAAGCTTCCAGGTGCTCCACGTTGTTCCACATGAACGTCGCCACCCGCTGATCGCCGTCCACACCGAGCCGGCGCAGGGCATTTGCCAGCTGCGCCGCCCGGCGCCCTGCCTCCCCGTAGGACCGGCTGCGCGTCCCTTCTTCAGTGCAGGTCACCACCCGGGAGTCGGCGAAAGCCGTTTTCCCGTACCGCATGATCGCGGCAACCGTCAGCGGGACATCCATCATCGTGCTACGCACCGCGCACCTCCTGACAGCAAGGCCTCAAACCGGACTTCCTGGGGCAGGATCTCATGTGGCAGGCGTCACGTCACTCCGCCAGCACTGGAATCTGCCCGTCATCGGCCGCCGGCGCTGCTGACCTGCCCTTTCCCTCGGCCGTATCCGACACATAGTCACCGAAGTCACCAAGCAGCTGGCTGTCGATCCGTAGCTTGGCGACCGCCCGCGAGATCGTGCTCTTGACGGTGCCCACGCTCACGCCGAGCACGTCTGCGATCTCGGCCTCGCTCATGTCCTCGTAGAAGCGCAGCGCTATGGCCGCACGCATCCTCGGTGGCAGTCGCGCAAGCGCCCGCCACAGCGCGTCGTGCACGTCGCTGTCGCCGGCGTGGTCGTCCACCGCCTGCTCAGGGATGTGGTCCGTCGGGTACTCCTCCAGCCGGCGCTGCCGCCACCAGGAGATATGCGTGTTCACCATCGCGCGCCGCACGTAGCCGTCAACGGCACGCCGATCCTGAATGCGGTTCCACGCCTCATATGTCTTGGCCAGAGCGACCTGGACCAAGTCCTCGGCGTCAGCCCGGTGACCCGTCAGCAGGTACGCCATCCGAAGCAGCGTGGCGCTCCGGGCGGCAACGTAGTCGCGGAACTCCGCGTAATCACCGGCTGCCAGCCGACCCGTGTGACCACCGCGCACCTCCGGCGCGAGACCCCCGCGCACATCCGGCACGACGTGATCGCCCCCGACGCTCACACCCTAACCGTACCCAGCAACGGACGGCCGATGAGCCAGGCGCCCTGTCATTCTGGCGCTCTGGAGGTCCGCGGCGACCGGCACACCGGGCTATTTGTGGCCCCGGCAGGGCCAACCGTAAAGGTTGGACATATGTGACCTGGCCAGGGAAAACTTGCCGAACCACTTGACGCGGGGGACAGATGATACGCATGGTGATCACGCGGGATCACACCGTCGCGTGGAGGGGCCGATGGCGTATGAGCCGCGCGATGCCGCGCGCCGGCGGATGCTGCTCAAGAAGGCGATCTTCGGCGGCACCGGGGGCATGAACCCGGAGGGCCCGGGCGCACACAGGCACGTGGTGACCGGCACCGTACTCGACGCCAGCCCGCACATCCTGGTGATCGCCAACGATGCGGGCGTGGAAGAGCGCTTCGCCTTGACGGATACCACGTCGGCTTGGCGCGGCGCGGCGGTGCCGCCCGCCTCGCTCAACCCCGGCTGCCGCATCGTCTTACGGCGCCATGAGCATCGACTCGCCGTGGACCGGATCTGGGCCGATATTGGGCGCGTCACCGGCACCATCGTCGAACGGACAGGCAACATGCTGCTCGTCGATCAGGGCCACACGCGCGGCCGCGTCCTGCTCGTCTTCTCCGGCCGATCCTCCGGGAGGATTCTGGTCCGCTTCCCCAAACTCGAGCCCGGGTATCTCATCGACGTAATCGGATTGCGCCGCGGCGGCGCCATCGAAGGGCTCGTCCCCGCCACCTCCCAGCCGCCGTATCACAGCGATCACGTGCCGCGCGCCGCGCTCGTCAGGGGCCACGTGCCCGACGCCATCAGCGGCAGCGCGAGCTGGCATGAACCCGTCGAGGATCCACCCGGCTTACCGGGAGCGGCCTATCCCGCCCTCGACCCAATGTCCGGATGCGAACCCGGCGCCGGACCCTGCGACAGTGCCGTGAGCTGCGCGCGGCTTCCCTACCTGTCCATCGGCAGCACGCTGGTGGTACGGAACGACTGCACGGGAGCGTCCGGCGCCATCCGGGTGACCGCGTGCGGTTCGGCGGCTAGCCGCTTCTGCGATCGATGCCTGACGTGCGGGATGTCACCACGCGGCCGGATCGTCGAGCTCACAATGACCAGCTTCGTCGAACTGGGTGGCGAACTGCACAATGGCTGTTTTAACACAACCATCAGAGTCGGTGGATGAGGATGCTAAGCGCATTCCGCGAGATGCAGATCCCACTGCTTGCCGTGTTGCTTGTTCTCGCCTGCGCTGGCAAGGCGGTCCGCGCGGCACGAACGCGGTCAATCGACCAGGGGCTGGGGGCGACCGCCATTTTCCCGCTGCACCTGCGGCGGCCCGCAGCGATGGTCATGTGCGCGATCGAGTTCGGCCTCGGCCTCATGCTGGTGGCCACGGCGAGCCGCGCAGGGGTCTGGCCGGCCGCGGCAACCCTGGTGCGGCTCGGCGTGGTCCTGCTCTTCGTCACCGCGACAGCCGCACTCATCGAACTACGGGCACACCGGCCCGACGCCGGGTGCGGCTGTTTCGGCGACCTCAGCAGCACCCCGCTCAGCCTGCGCACAATCGCCCGCTCCGCCCTTTTCAGCGCGGCGGCCGCCGCCACCGTTGGCGTGCCGCCGATCCGGCTGACCACCGGCGCCATCATCCCTGGCGCGGCGCACGGCACGCTCGAAGCCCGTCTGCTTGTCGTGCTCGTCGCGGCCGAGCTTGTCCTGCTCGGCGCGCTGTCTCCCGAGCTTGGCGAGGCGCTCGTGCGGCTCGGTTACCGTGAGCCATGCGAGCGCCGCACCTTCTCGCCGCAACGTACGGTCGCCGCGCTGCGCTCGAGCCGGGTCTGGCGCCGTCACAGCGCCCTGCTGACCAGCACCGAGCCGACTGACGTGTGGCGCGAGCTCTGCTGGCGGTACGCCGCGTACCCCGGTCAGGTCGCCGGCCGGGAGGCCGACATCGTATTCGCCATCTACGCGCGGCGGTGGAGCCCGCCTATCCGGGCCGCGATCGTCGACGCGGTGACCGGCGAGTTACTCGCCCGCACCGGCCTGCGGGGCGAGCCGAAGCCGCAGCGGCCTGCCGTTTACCGCGGCGACGAAGTCTCGGCTGCCGTGCCCGGGGACAAGGGCGACTTGGCCCATACGACCCGCTAGCTCTTTCTAGCCATCTCTAGCATCACGGGTAGACCGGCGAAGATAAGGGCAGAGAAGAAGGCATAAGGACACCGGCAGCGACGTCAGGGGCTGCGGTCAGGCCGGCTGGGCACGCAGGAACTGGCCAAAATGCGGCACGGTGAACGCGATGAGCCCGCGCTCGGAACTGTAGATGAGACCCTTCTTGATCAGGCCGTCACGTGCCGGGGACAGGCTCGACGGCTTGCGCCCGAGTTCGTCGGCGACATCCGCCGTGGGCACAGGCTCGTCGCCTAGCGCAGCCATCGCACGCATGTACTCGCGCTCCGCCGGTGTAGCGCGCTCGTACCTGCTGCCGAAGAAGCCCACGGCAAGCTCACCCTCCGCCTCGGGCGCGGCCACCCGTACGTCATCGGCCGAGATCGGGCTGGCGGTGGCGACATCCCAGGTGACCTTTCCGTATGCCTGGACGAAGTACGGATAGCCGTCAGCGGCGAGGTAGAGCGCGTCCAGCGCGCTCGGCTTGAACTCGACGCCCTCTCGTTCCGCCGGCGCGATCAGCGCTAGGTCGGCGGCCTCGCGGTCGAGCCGATCGATCCGGACATAGCGGAACAACCGCTCGGAGTAGCTCTTGCTCGCGGACAGCACAGAAGGCAGGTGCGGCAGGCCGGCGCCCACCACGATGAGCGGCCCGCCGGTCTGCGAAAGCTCGTGGCACGCGGCACAGAGCGCGGAAACGTCGGCCGCGGGCACGTCCTGCATCTCATCGACGAACAACGCTATGCCGACACCCAGATCGGTGGCGATGGATGCCGCGTCGGCGAACAACTCCGTCAGATCGATTTCCATGTCGCCGGAATCGGCGCGACCGCGGACCGGCAGCGCATCGATACCCAGCGAGAGCGCCGCTCCCTTGGCAGCCTTCGGGTCCCGGGCGGCAAAGGCCTTGAGCACGCCGAGGAAGTATTCGATGCGATCAGGCGCCCGGTGCCGTGGGGCAAGTTCGCGGACCGCCATATGCAGCGCTCCCGCGACCGGCCGCCTGATCGACTGATCCGGCCGGGCCTCGATCTTGCCGGTGCCCCACAGCCGTCCGATGGCCATCGACCTGAACGTGTTGAGAAGCACCGTCTTCCCGACGCCACGCAACCCGGTGAGCACCATGCTGCGCTCGGGGCGGCCACGGGCGACGCGCTCGAGCACCACCTCGAACTGGCCGATCTCACGATCGCGGCCGGCGAGTTCAGGAGGGCGCTGCCCAGCGCCTGGAGCATAGGGGTTGCGTACCGGGTCCACATCATCGCACTCTATGGCCGAATCTAGCGCCGGTCCTAGATTTACGTAGAAGTCGCTACGGCGTGTCGCGCTGCCGCACACCCGCACCGCCCGGGCACGCCCCCGCAGCGCCCGGGCGGGGCCCGCGCGGGCCCAGTTGCGGGCGGGCCGGGTTCACGGGCCCGCCCGCAACTCCCCCTGCGGGCTCGGTGGAGCTGGGGGCGGGCCGGGTTCAGGGGCGCGCCCGCAGCTGGTTTTTGACGTTGTTGAAGTTACTGACGAGCACGTCGCCCCGGTGCAGCTTGCCCGTGCTCCGCTGCACCACCGCGACCCCGTACGGGTTCACGTCGCCGTTCTTGGGCACCGTGGATGCGATCGTCGAGATGGTGTGAAAGCGCCCGATGAACGGGCCGTGGGACGCTTGCTGCGCTCCCGCACCCGGCGCGCCAGCGATGAGCGCGCCCGCTGCGATCGCTGCTACCGCGGACCCCGCCGCGGTGGCGCGATTGATTGTTCCCATGTGTTCCAGCGCCCCTTCCCTGGTACCCGCTGAGGTGCTAGCAGCACACCGTTACAGGCGATGCCATCGCCACCAACAGCCTCTACACGAACCGCCGACGCAACCGGTTCAGGTCGTGGCCGCTGATATGACCGGACTTCGCCACGGCAGGCTCCGTACCGCGCGCCGGACCACGCGCACGCCAGACCGCACCGCACCGCACCCACGCACCGCCAGCGGCGCCGCGCGCACGCCGCACCACACCGCACGCCGGACCGCATCGCACCGCACCCGCCGCACCACACTGCGCGCGGGACCGCATCGCACAGCGCAGACCGGACCGCACCGGCACCCGCGCGCGGGCGGGGAGCGAGGACAAGAATTGCCGCGAAGCCCTGCAGGGCTTAAAATTCATCGAGCGTTGAGTTTTGGTTTGAGCGGCACGCCGCTACGTCCCGCACTGGCCAATCGTGCGCAAGCAGGAGGACTGATTCATGTGGGCGATGATCGTCAAAGAGTTCCGCCAGCTAAGACGCGACAGGCGCACTCTGGCGATGATGATCTTCCTGCCGATCCTGCTGCTGATCATCTTCGGTTATGCGGCCAGCTTCGACGTGACGACGATCCGTACCACAGTTGTCGGGCCGCAGGCCCGGCTGGTCGCGGCGGAGCTGCCGCCGAAGTTCCGTCCGGTGCGGGTCGCCCCAGGCGACGGCCACAGCGACGCCGTCGCCGCGCTACGCGACGGGGACACCGAGGTCGCGATCGTCACGGGCACGGGCAGCGCGACGATACTGATCGACGGCTCACAGCTGTTCACGGCGAACGCCGCCAAGGCCGAGCTCGCCGCCATGGCAGCCCGATCGGCGCAGGCGCCCGCGAACGCGCCGGGGCCTGCTGCTACCGGCGCCGCCGGGCCGACCGCCGCGCGAGGCGCGGCGGCAGGCGCCGCAGCCGTCCCTTCTGCCGGGTTCGCGCCGCGGGTCGAAGTGCTCTTCAACCCGGCACTGAAGACATCGGAAATCATGGTCCCCGGGCTTGCCTGGCCTGATCCTGCTGTTCGTCGGCATGGTCATCACCAGCCTCGGCGTCGTCCGCGAGCGGCAGGCGGGCACGCTGGAGCAACTCGCGGTCATGCCGCTGCGCCCGCGTGACGTCTTCCTCGGAAAGATCGCGCCCTACTTCCTCGTGGCCGCGGTGGACCTCGCGATCGTCGTCGCGCTTGGCGTGGCGCTGTTCGCTGTCCCCTTCCGCGGCTCGGTGCTTGTCTTCGGGCTCGGCGCGCTGCTGTTCCTTTTCGTGACCCTCGGCATGGGCGTCCTCATCTCCAGCGTGTCGCAGACACAGGGCCAGGCGATCCAGCTTGCGATCATGGTGATGCTGCCGCAGATCATGCTGTCCGGATTGATCTTCCCGTTGGCCTCGATGGCCGCTGGGGTACGCTGGCTCGGCTACATCCTGCCCCTCACCTATTTCACCCAGATCGCCCGTGGTGTCATGCTGCGCGGTGCGCCGATCGGGGCACTGTGGCACTCGTTCGCCTACCTGGCGCTGATCGGCGTCATCGTCACCGGACTTGCGACCCTGCGCTTCCGGCGATTCCTCGCACCTGCGCCGCGGCGCGGGCAGCAGCGCCAGCAAGCCGAGGCGGTGGCGTCCGGCGGAGCACCCCGGTGACCCGCCAGGCCGGCCACGAGCCTGAAGCCGCCTGGGGAGTACGCGCGGTGACCGTGACGTACGGCGAGCGCGTGGCGCTGCGCGAGGTCACCCTTGACGTGCCACAGGGGCAGGTGACCGGCGTCGTCGGCGGGGACGGCGCGGGTAAGACGACGCTGCTCCGCATCCTGGCCGGCGCGGCGGCCCCGGACAGCGGAGAGGCCCGGCGCCCCGCCCCGGACCGGACGGGCTACCTGACCGCGACTTCAGGCACCTATCCTGATCTGTCGGTCCAGGAGAACCTGGAGTTCGCCGCCGCAGGCTACGGTGTACCCGCCAAGCAGGCACGAGCACGGACCCAGGAGTATCTCGAGCGCACCGGCCTCGCGGCCGCACAGCGCCGCCTGGCGGGAAATCTTTCCGGCGGGATGCGGCAAAAGCTCGGCGTGATCCGCGCGATGCTGCACGAACCCGACTTGCTCGTCCTCGACGAGCCGACCACGGGGGTGGATCCGGTGAGCAGAGCCGACCTGTGGTGGCTGATCGCACGCGCGGCGGCTGGCGGCGCAGCGGTCGTCCTTACCACCACCTATCTGGACGAGGCCGAACGCGCCGCCTCTGTGCTCGTGCTCGACGAAGGCGAGCAACTCGCACAGGGCACCCCGGACGAGATCATCGCGGCGGTTAAGGGAACGATCAAAATCTCGCCAGAACGGCTGCGCGGTGAGGTTGCAAGGCGTGCCTGGCGGCGCGGGCCAACGTGGCGGGTGTGGATCCCACCTGGCACCGGCGAGGACGGCGCGATCCCAGCCAGCGCGATCCCAGCCAGCGCCCTCCCAAACAAGGCCATCCCAGCCAGCGCGATCCCAGACAAGGCGATCCCAGACAAGGCGATCCCAGCCAGCGCGATCCCCGGCGCTGCGAAGGACATTGGAAGCGCGGATCTGAGCGGCGCGGACGGAATTCTGAGCGGCGCGGACGGAATGCGGAGCGCGACGGCGAAACCCGATCTGCAGGACGCAGTGATCGTCGCCGCGCTG
Organism: uncultured Actinomycetota bacterium; assembly: GCA_963826515.1. Taxonomy (GTDB): domain Bacteria; phylum Actinomycetota; class Actinomycetes; order Streptosporangiales; family Streptosporangiaceae; genus DATFVJ01. The sequence goes on along the minus strand of CAWGXI010000009.1, from coordinate 13,153 downwards.
GCGCGCGAACTCTCTTCCAGGTCGCCCTCATGACCGAGTTGCTCGCACAGAGCACGGGTGCGACCCGCGTATTCGGCCACCTCGCCGTGGTCCGCGACGTTGATCTGCAAGTGGCGCCCCGGGAGGTGGTTGGCCTGCTCGGCGCCAACGGCGCGGGTAAGACAACGCTGATCAGGATGCTGCTCGGCCTGCTGGCGCCAACCCGGGGCGAGGTCAGCCTCTTCGGGCAGCCGCCGTCCATCGACACCCGCCGCAGGCTCGGTTACGTGCCGCAGGGCCTCGGCCTGTACGAGGATCTCACGCCCGCGGAGAACATGGCCTTCGCTCATGCTGCGTTCGGCGGTGATGCTCTTGCTGAGTTGCCCGCGGGACTTGAGCCGCTGCGAAACGTTCCGGTCGGGCGGCTTCCCCTCGGCGTGCAGCGACGACTCGCCTTCGCCCAGGCCCTCGCCCACCGGCCCGACCTGCTGGTCCTTGACGAGCCGACGTCCGGCGTCGGCCCGCTCGCCAGGGCACGGCTGTGGGAGACAATCCGCGACGCGGCCGACGCGGGCGCGGGAGTGCTGGTCACAACCCACCATATGGACGAGGCAGCCGAATGCGACCGCCTGGTGGTGATGGCCGACGGCCGGGTCGTCGCGGAGGGTGAGGAGGCCACAATCGTCGGCTCGGCGCGCGTGACCGTGGTGGAGACCGCCGACTGGCCGGGCGCGTTCGAGGCCATGGAGCGTGCCGGAAAGGTGGCGGGCCTGGTTGGCCGCACGCTCCGTGTTCTCGGTGCCTCACCCGGGGAGGTGCAGCAGGCGCTCGGCGCTATCCCGGCGAGGATTTACGATATGCCGGCCACGCTGGAGGAACGGTTCCTCGAACTGGCGCAGCCCGCGGCACCGGCCGGGAGACTGCCCTGACTACGGCCGCCGCGCCATTGAGCAGCGTCCGCAGAAAAACTCTTCCTGCCAGGGGTTCCGCGGACACGCGAACTGACGGGGAGAAAGCGTGGCCCGCAAACCCCTTACATTGGAAGACAGGGAGGAAATCTCCCGTGGCCTGGCGAAAGGACTGGACAACAAGGATATAGCCGTAGCACTCGGCCGGGACGAATCGGTCGTCTCCCGGGAGATTACCCGGCACGGCGGGCGGGAGAAATACCGGGCGCACCGGGCGGATGCGGCGGCGCGCCAATCACGCAGCCGCCCGAAGGAGCGCAAAATAGACACCGAGCCGGGATTGCGCGAGCGGGTGACCGGCGATCTGCGGAACGGCTGGTCGCCGGAGCAGATAGCGGGCAGGCTGTGCTACGAGCGCTCCCGGGGGGAGACCGTAATGCCGGTATCGCACGAGGCGATCTACACCTGGTTCTACGCGCAGCCCAAAGGCCAGCTGCGCGACCAGGGCGCCGCACTGCGGACCGGCCGGGAGCAGCGCAAGCCGCGGGGGCGCAAGAAGACCCCGGGCGCGAAGATCACCGGCATGCGCTCCATCGAGGACAGGCCCGCCGAGGTGGCCGGCCGCCAGGTGCCCGGCCACTGGGAAGGCGACCTGGTCATCGGCAAGGGCAGCAAGTCCGCGATGGGTACCCTGGTGGAGCGGGTCAGCCGCTACCTGTGCCCGGTGGCGCTGCCGGCCGGTCACGCCGCCGCCTCGGTGAAGGACGCCCTGTCCGGCGCGGTGCACGGGCTCCCCGCGCACCTGCGCCGGTCGCTGACCTGGGATCAGGGCACCGAGATGGCCCAGCATGCCGCCCTCACCCTCGCCGCTGACCTGCCGGTCTACTTCGCTCCCCGGGGCCGGGTACAGCCTGCAGGGCAACGCCAAGACCATCGAGGGGAAGCACCCCGGACCGTGACGCCCGGTTCCGGTACATCAACGCCCAGGTCACAGCGTTCCAGGAGGACGGCAGCCCGGTGATCAGCGTGGACGCGAAGAAGAAGCAGAATGCCGGGAACTTCAAGAACGGCGGGGCGGAATGGGCGCCGGCCGGGCAGCCCGAGCGGGTCAGCGTGCACGACTTCCCCGGCGAGGAGCTGGGCAAGGTCACCCCGTACGGGAGCTGCGGCCTGACCGCGGACACCGGCTGGGTCAACGTGGGCACCGATCACGGCACCGGCGCCTTCGCCGTCACCTCGATCCGCTCCTGGTGGAACGGACCGCGCCTGGCCGCCTGCCCCGGCGCCCGGCGCCTGCTGGTCACCGCCGGCTCCGGCGGGCCCAACGGCTCCCGGCTGCGGCTGCGGAAGACCGGGCTGGCCACGCTCGCCGCCGAGGCCGGCCTGGACATCACCGTGCCGCACCTGCCACCGGGAACCAGCAAGCGGGACAAAATAGAGCACCGGCTGTTCTCCGCGATCACCATGAACTGGCGGGGCCGGCCGCTGGTCTCCCACGAGGTCATCATCGAGACGATCAGCGCGGTCACCACCAGAACCGGCCTGAAGGTCACCGCCGTCCTGGACAACGGAATCTACCCCAAGGGCACCAGGATCCCGGACAAGGACATGAAGGCATTCGAGGCCCGGCACCTAGCGCCACCAGTTCCACCAGTTCCACCAGTTCCACCAGTTCCACCAGTTCCACCAGTGCCACCAGTTCCACGGCAACTGGAACTACACCATCCCAGCAGACCCGCCCGGCGACACGACACGCCCGAATGAAGGGAATTAATTATTGCGCGAGCGCTAACTACAGCCTGCCCGCGTGCACCACGGCGAACGGCTGCTTCAGGAAGGTCGACGAGAACGGCGGCACAGGCTATCCGACGGGCGATTCGGGCTGGGCCGCGGAGATCTCCCTCGACCTGGACATGGTCTCCGCGATCTGTCCTGCAGCCCGTCGTACCTGTGCACCGCAGGACCCGGGTACGACGGCCCGACCGGCCTTCGGCACACCGGACGGGTACACCGCGTTCGCCGCGCCCTGACTGGGTGCCATAACGGCCCATTCCCGGTCCGCCTCATGGCCCGGGGCAGCCCCCTTCACCCAGGGGGTCGCCTCGCCCGTGCCGGGCGGTCCGGGCTTCTCCGGCAGGATCCGGCGGCCGCGGCGGCTCGAGCAACCACCGGCCATCTGGCAGGATTCGCTGATGACCGACCTGGACCTCACGGCGGCCGTGGATGCCCTGACTGCCGTCTACGGGAAAGTGACGGCCGCTGTTGACGGGCTCGGCGAAGCGGAGCTGATGCGCGCGAGCCTGTGCGCCGGCTGGACCGTCGCGGACGTTCTCTGCCACATGCTGCTCGACGCACGGCGCGGGTTGCGGACGTTCGCGTCTCCCTCGACGGATCCCGTTGACACCGACGATGTGTCCTACTGGCGGCCGTTCTCGCCGCGCAGTGGCGAGCCCGTCTCGCTCGGCAGCGCCGAGGCGGCGGCGCATGCCAAATACGTCCGCATCGTCGCATCGGCGTATCCGCCGGGCACTCTTTGCCGGGAGTGGCGGGATACGTCGGCAGCGGCCTGCAGGGCAGCACGCGCCTGTAGGTACGACCGGGTGACCACCCAGGGTCATGTACTGCGGACGGCGGATTTCACCGCCACCCTCGCGGTAGAGGCTGCGATTCACTACCTGGACCTGACCGCGGGGTCGGCCGCCGCCCCGGCGCCCGACCCGGCCTCCCTGGCGCTGGTGCGCCGCGTTCTCGACGGGCTGCTCGGCGGCGCCCTGCCGGTCAGCTGGGATGACCGCACCTACGCGCTGAAGGGCACCGGGCGGCTGCCGCTCACCAGCGACGAACGTTCTTTGCTCGGGCGGCTGGCCGGCCAATTCCCGCTCTTCGGCTAACCTTGCGCGGCGGATTGATCCATGGTTCGTTCCGGCGCAATCCATCGGGCCCCGCCAAGCAAGCCGCCCGGTGCCCCGCCTCCCCGTAGGACCGGCTGCGCGTCCCTTCTGCAGCGCAGGTCACCACCCGGGAGTCGGCGAAAGCCGTTGTCCCATATGGTCGTCCAAAGCTAAGGGCAAGACGATGGTCGTTGCGCCGCCAGGCCAGGGCTGAGCCCTGCGGCACGCCAGGGCTCAGCCCTGCGGCGTCCGTGTTCCCTTACATTGCCACCTACCCTCTGTTACCATTCCGTCACTATAAGGTGTCGCCGTCTCCCGTGCGCCTTGCCGGGCCACCGCAGACCGTGACACGAGCTTCGGGACAAAGGCGGTTAATGAGTAAACGTCCCCTTTGGAAGGCTGCCGCGGCTGTGGCACTCGGGCCCGCCGCGGCCTTTTCATTCGCGAACACGCCCGCCACGGGCGCACGCCACCTGGCGACGCAGGTGGCGGCGCGGGCCGTGATGGTCGACGCGGTACCACTTGGGGTCGCAAACCCCGGCCTCGTCAGCGAGCCCGTGGTTGTGGCGGTACCGGTCCCTGACGAACTGCTGCTCCACACCGCTATCACCACCGCGCGGCTGCAGTACATCCGGGCACTGATCGCTGCGGAGCGTGTCCGAGCGGCGGCAAGGCGGGCCGCAACGGCACGGCGGGCTGCGGCGCGGCGCGCGGCGGCCCGCGCTCGAGTCGCCGCAGCACATGCGCCGGCTGAGGTCGTGGCGCATGCCCAGCCCCAGGCTGCGGTAGTACTCGCCGCGGCGGGCGGGTCGTGGCGGCAGATCGTCGCGTCCTTGGCGGGCCGCGGCGCCGGATGCCTGGACAACATCATTGAACGTGAATCGGGCGGCAACGTTTTCGCCATGAACCCGGACGGCGCGTACGGCATACCACAGGCTTTGCCGGGGTCGAAGATGGCCACCGCCGGAGCGGATTGGCGAACGAACCCGAAGACGCAGATCCGCTGGATGATCGGCTACACCAACGACACCTACGGCTCGCCTTGCGCAGCCTGGAATCATGAGGAGGCCATTGGAAGCTACTAGGGCATGTCCAGCAGATCTTTGGCGGCGCGGATCGGCACCCAGACGACGCTGCCGCGGCGGTGAGTACCGAGGTTATGGTTTCAGTGCCAGAATGGGACGGTTGCCGCGCCATAGGTGCTGTAGGTGTAGATGGTCTGGTGCGTGTGGTTCTGCCAGATTGTCATGCGCGTAAAGTATGCAATACCCTTGTGCATGCCTACGCGCCAAAGTGAGACCCCTACTGTGGTTATCCTGCCCTTAAAGCAGCTGTCCCAGCAGATTCGCTGATACAGCTTTCCCTGACCGTAGGCGGCACTTGCATTCCAGTGTGACCAGCGCATCATGGTTATATTCCTATCGCCCCCAGCGCCGAAGTAAATGCCACTGGGCTTGATCGCCCCATCGCTCCAGGCGGGCGTGCCGCCTAGGCTGCCATACATTACGGGCGCTGACGATGTACTGGCGGCCACTGTGGCAGTGAACTCCCCGCTGAGCATCACCAACCCGATTACTAGGCTTGTGATGATCCTATTCATGACGTTTCCGCCTTCGACCCCCCGCGATCCGTAAGTACGAGCGTGCCAGCTAGCGCGGCAGCGCCTGCGATGTCCTGGTTCCGCATAATGCCCCCTCGGATTGATGTCTGACGCGCCCAAGCGTATTGGCCCGCGGTTCAGCCTGTCCGGCAAGGGGGCGGCAAGGGGGTGCCCGTGTCGGCTCGCAACTCTCCGCACAATACTGTGGCGGTCCCTTGGCATTGCGTCATATTTAGCTACCGGTGCTTCCTAGGCTGAAGCGTCGCCCTTGAGGTTAAGCAGGAACGAACGTCCCTATATGTCAAGGGACCTACGTCTACGAACCCCATGGCTGATATCAGTAAATGTCATAGGCCGCCGTCGCCTTCATCCACATCGTCACGGTCACCGCCGTCGTGACGTCGTGACTGCCAGGCGGCACCCCGGCACCCGGGCCGGCGTCCCCCGCGGCTGTGCCATCGGCGTTGGTGACCACCGGCGCTCTCGCGGCCAGGAAATGCGGCCGCGGCCGCCGGAGTCCTGCCGGGCGGCCTTGGCCGGCTGCTCACTGGTGTTAGCCCCGGTCCCCGGTCTCCGGCCAGGCTGCGATGCGCACCCGGTAGCCGTCCCGGCGGGCCTGCGGGTGACTGCGGTTATGCGGGACGTTCTGGTCTGCGGTCGAGACCACCCGGCCCCCGGCGACCCTGCGTGCGATCCGCTACAGAGGCCAGCCTGTTGCCAGGCGCCCGCTGGGCGCGCCCGGCTCAGCGCTCGCTTGGCGCTTTCCGTCTCAGCGCCCTGAGCACGCCAGGGGCCGGGCCAGATTACAGAGCTGTAATTTCGTCCACACAGCTGTCCACAGACTGTGGGTAACTAGCCGAGGTGCTGCACGAAATGCACGACGATATCCACATCCTGTGGGAAAGGGGGTTTGTAGCGCCGTGCCTGGCGGCCGGTGCCGGTGGGGCCCTCCGGCGGTCCGGGTGTGCAGATCCAGCCTGCGCCCGCCGCCCGCCAGCGTGCGCGCAGCTTAAGGAACTCTTGCCGTAATACCGTAGATACTGCAATACTGACCGCATAACCGCTGGCAGTGGCGCCTGGGTGGCCTCAGAGGGTCCCGAGACGGGCGGGGGCCTTCCTCCCTTCCGGCCCCGCGGATCGGGGTTTGCGCGCACCGCCCTTCGGTATGCCCTGCGGTCGCTTACCACAAATGCGGTAAACGCTGCAATACTGCCTGGATGACGGGTCTCAGCATCGCCCTGGTCAACCTCAAGCCGGGCACGGGCAAGACCACATCCGCGGTCTGGCTGGCACACGTTTTCGCCCAGGCCGGCAACACCGTGCTGCTCGTGGACGCCGACCCCTCCGGCAGCGCACTGGAATGGTCCGACCTCGCGGCCATGTACCCCGGGCTGCCGCCGGACGAGGCCTTCCCGTTCCGGATCGTGGCCCTGCCCTCCCGCGACCTGCACCGCCGCGTACCCGACATCGCCCAGCCAGACGACGTCGTGATCATCGACGCCCCGCAACTCGAAGACCACGCCGCCATCGCCCGGTCCGCGCTGCGCTACGTCGACGAGATCCTGATCCCGTGCGCACCAAGCCCCATCGAGATCAACCGCACCACGCCCGTCCGCGACGAGATCACCGAAGTCGAAGCGCTCCGCGACACCCCCGCCCGCTCGGCCATCCTGCTGAACCGCTGCGTCGCCCGCGCCAACTCCACCGCCGACGCCAGAGCGGCACTGCAGGACCTCGGCTACGACGTGCTCGCCACCGCCGTGCCCAGGCTCGAGATCTACGCCCAGAGCTTCGGCCTGCCGATCCCCGACGCCGGCCGCGAACTATGGCGCCGCGTCGCCCACGACCTCACCGGGCGATGCGTCCCCCTCCGCTCGGTGCCGTCATGACCACACCACGCGAGCAGCCTGCGCCTGAGTTACCGTGCGCACCGCTGGTGACCTTGCCTAATTGCGCGCTAGTGGCATGGCAACCTCGACCAGATACCTGCTAGCTATAGGCCACGTCAATGAGCACGGCTGGGTTTAGCGTCGCCGCCGCCGATGCGAACTCGGGGGGCCCCGACTTGGGTGACAAACTAAGCCCTGATCAATTGCCATCCAATCAGGCCCGCCATGTCAGGGCAGGAATGCGGGGGTATGCGGGGCCGATTTATTTGGCACCGGGAAAATCATGACCGCGCCACCCTCCTAATTGATGATCAGGAACACGGCAGCTACCTTGGTCGGCAACGCCTTGCTGGCATCAATCGTATGAGTACTGCGTCCGCTGCTCCCGGCCCATGGCCAGGCAGGCGGCTGCACGCAACCTGTCGCCGGGGATCAGCACGCAGGACAGAGCCGATCATCAAGCAGCTGGACTATGCGGTCAGTTGCCTTGATGACCTCGCCACCACCCCGCAAGCCCTGCACGCCCATACCAGGGCGGGGAAGCACTGCCTTACTCAGCGGACCGGCTTACCGGGACTCCCGGAACGATCATGCACGCAAGTGCAGCATGACAGGCGTGACAAGAACCTGGCCCGTGCGGCTCGTGTCCGCTGCTGCCCTCCTCGCGTCAGGTGGCCCCGCCGCCGTCATCAGTTATCAGCACATGGTCACCCTGGCCACCCGGCTCGGAGCGGAGCCGCTTGTGGCCTACCTCATGCCGCTCACTTCCGACGGCGTGGTCGCCTCGGCCTCGACACTGATCTACGTGTCGGGCCGGACGGGGCGCCGCGCGCCGTGGGTGGCATGGCCTCTGCTGGCCGCCGGCATCACGGTGACCATCGTGTGTAACGCGGCGGCGGTCGGTGGCCACGGAACCGGGGGACGCTTGCTCAGCGCATGGCCGGCCCTCGCATTCTGCGGCTGCCTGGAAGCAGCTGTCGCCCTCGCCCGGATGACATCGGCCTCGGGTGACAACGCGGTCTCCGAGGCTCCCCAGCCACCTCGCGACACCGTCGTGCCGCCCGTTGACCAGCCCGGGCCAGCCACCGTGCCACCCCAGCCGGTCACCGTTTCAACTGAAGCAGTGACCGACCCTGAGGCGGCCGCGCGGGCGTTCCTGGCCGAAGGCGGCCGGCTCTCCCAGCGCAAGCTCGCCGCGACTTATGGCATCACCCGGCCGAAGGCGGCCAAGCTCCTCACCGAGATGGCAAGCAGCAACGGGCAAGACCCCGGCTAGCACTGGCGAAGGTCGTCGCGCTGTTGCCTGCAGAGACGGCCAGCACACAAACACAGCCAGGGCCGGCTGCTTCCGTTTTGCGTCCGCGGAGACCCCTACGGGCAGTGGCCGACGTTGCCGAATTGGCTATTCGGCAGCGCTTGGACTGGTCGGCGCGGAGGGCGTGGGATTCGAACCCGCGAGAACCGTCACCGGCTCTAGCGGTTTTCAAGACCCGTAAGGCAACGCTCCCTGCCTGCACGAACGGGCGTGATCGGCGTGACCTGGCCGCGTATTTGCCATGATCAAGCCCTCAGAGGGTCTGTAATAGGGTCCGCGAGCTGTTAGCGAGCTCGCTATTTGATCACGAGTCGGCCGCACTGTTTGGTTATGGTTCGGCAACGCTAGGTGTGGACAGGGCTTCCCTCCGCGGCCAAGTGTCGGACGGTCCTCGCCGGCCTCCAGGTCGTTCGTCCTCGCTTCGCTGCGGGCGCTCCACCTGGACCCCGGCTCCGGGCCGCCCAAGGGCCCGCAGCAATGGAGGAAAGCCGTGTGAAATGAGCGCTGCCGTTGATCATGAGACGGAAGCCAGATAAAGATGCCGCCAACACGAGCGTTCCCGACCGAGAAAGTCGCGTCCGTGCGGGGCCGAACCGAAGAGAGCCCTTGCCGCCCGGAGGTTCCGGGGTAAGGGTTCGGCTACCCGGGCGAGGAGATGACCTTCCCCTGCCCCATCTCCGAGGGGAGGGCCGGGTGCGGGGCAGGGCCCCGCCAAAGCCAACGGTTTTACAGACCATCACCGAGTCAGCGGGGGCGCCCATCGTGGCCTGCGGTGATGCGGCCGCCCCACGTATCCGATCACACGCCATCCCACGCATGTCCCACGCGCACTGAATCTGTGTTGGCCTCTTCGTCCCGAAGCCAAGTCGCGGTGCTGACTGCTAGCGCTGCGGCACGCCTGACCTGGGACCGATCGTCCGTCAGCGTCCGCTGGCGTCCGCTGCTGGCGGTGGCGATCGTTACTCACTTGGTTACTCGGCTCCGGGCAGGCTTCGGCTTTACCAACTGGATGCAAACTACTGGCGCGCCCGAGGACCGGTCGACCTCGGCAGGTAGCCAGCGGTGTCTGCGGTCGTGCATGCGAGCGGTTGTGTGCCCCCGTTGCTGTACGTTCTGCTGTACGGAGTTGACACTTAAATGTCAGGGCAGCTCGGCCAGAGTCCCGTCAGCCACGCTCGCTGCACTGGCGTTGGCCTCTTTCCCGCTGCCTGAGGTTCCTGGTTAGCCTGCCATTGCCTGTTCGACCAACTGGCACGCCGCGAGTGGAGCGGCTGCCGGTCCTTGCCAGCCACAATCGGCATCGTGGACCTTGACGGTCTTCAGGGCCGGCCCGCCGGGCTGCGTCGGCAGGCCAACGCGGGAGCCGATGACTCTTCCCAGTACCCCGTCAGAGGCCCTGGACCGCCGGGAAGGCGGCAATGTCGCCAGCCTCCCGGCTGGTCCCGGTGTGCCTCATCAGGGGCGTCCTGATCAGTGGCGGGCCGCCTGGGCGGCGTAGGCCGTGTACTTGGCGTAGGCGAAGGCCTCGCCGTGCATGGCGGCGAGGAGGTTGACCTGCGTCCGTGTTCCGGGGCAGGCCGGGGTGCTGGCGGTGATCACCACGGGGCTAACCTTTGGCTGTCGCGGGACTTTCACCTTCGGGTTGGTGAGGGACTGCAGAGCAACCGTGAACGCGGCCGCGTGCCCGCCCTCGTCCGCGGCGATCTCGGTGAACAGCTCCGCCGCGGCGGTGCAGTTATCCTTGGTCGCCTGCTTGGCGAAATTCGGGTACATCGTCGTGTGCTCGTAGGTCTCGCCATTAATGGCGTCCTGCAGGTTGGCCGCGTTGGTGCCGACCAATCCGGCGAGCACGGCTTCCCCGGCGAAGTGCTCGCGCAACTCGACCTGGGCGGTACCGCTGAACAGCTTGGCGACTGCGGTGTGGTGGGTGCGGGCCGCCTGGGCGGCGTAGGCCGTGTACTTGGCGTAGGCGAAGGCTTCGCCGTGCATGGCGGCGAGGAGGTTGACCTGCGTCCGTGTTCCGGGGCAGGCCGGGGTGCTGGCGGTGATCACCACGGGGCTAACCTTTGGCGGTCGCGGGACTTTCACCTTCGGGTTGGTGAGGGACTGCAGAGCAACCGTGAACGCGGCCGCGTGCCCGCCCTCGTCCGCGGCGATCTCGGTGAACAGCTCCGCCGCGGCGGTGCAGTTATCCTTGGTAGCCTGCTTGGCGAAATTCGGGTACATCGTCGTGTGCTCGTAGGTCTCGCCATTAATGGCGTCCTGCAGGTTGGCCGCGTTGGTGCCGACCAATCCGGCGAGCACGGCTTCCCCGGCGAAGTGCTCGCGTAACTCGACCTGGGCGGTACCGCTGAACAGCTTGGCGATCGCGATGTGGTGGGTACCGGCAGACGCCGCGGAAGCGGTAGGTGTGAGGAGCGGCGAGGCCACTCCGAGCGTGGCTATCCCGAGCGTGGCCAGTGTGTTCTTCCATCTGATCATGATGACCTCCCAGACGGGCTATCACTGTGCGTGTGCTGCTGCTGATCGCTGAATGGGGCGCCCGCCCCGATTCCGTGCGAAGGCACTGCTGGGTGTCCTGGCCATCACGCCATCTCATGTCTTTCGGACACGTTCCCGATAGCAGGGCCCAATATCGAGCATTTGCCGAGTGTCACCCTGACGGTCCCGATCCGCCTAGGGACCAAGGTCCCTGTGTCGGTTCGTCTCGGCGGGCGATGGCCAGGTTTGTCGGCGTCAGCCACAGCACGCTTGCAGCGCGAGAGGAGGGTCAGGTCGCGGCGCCGAGCGTGGTGAATTCACTGGCGGCCCCACAGTACGCTGGCGTTCCTTGCTTTGCGCGCCGACCTGCGCGCTGAATCCCAGGTTCGCCGCGCGCGTTTCGGGCTTGGCCTCTGGCCTGGCCCTCGCCGTCAGGCCCGCCGGGTCGGCAGAGGTCTCCGGTGCTCAAGGGCGGGTCCCAAGATCGTTTCTGCGGAGCGGCTAGAAACGATCTTGGGTGCCCTTGACGCTGGAGGGGCCAACCCGGACAATGCGCGGCGTTCCGGCCTGGTACCTGTGACCTTCCCGGCGACCTGCGCACCTGGCGCAAGGACGACGGCCTGGTCCTATTCGTGTGGCGCGGCACCGGGGCGTTACGGCGGGGACCGGCTGCGGGCCGGTGGCGGGGCAGCCGTGCGCGGCAGCCGCCGCGCCCGTAGGGCTGCTGCCCGGAAGGGCGCGAGCGAAGCTGCCGCCCCGCAACGGCGAGTCCCCGGTGACCCCTGGCCACTAACGGCCGGTCATCCCGGCCGCTCAACTTACTCCCTCGGTGCTCGCGCCTGCTCGCGTAGCCCGGTCCTGGCCGCCGGGCGAGCCGCGCCGAAGGCGTGCCCTTGATCCATGTAAGGCCGGATTCGGCAGCGCCAACGATCCACACTGTTTGTCCGTGCCATGTTCAGCCGACCCCGATTACTGCAATCGTGGCGTCGTCGCTGCTTTTGAAGCGCGGCCAGCGCTGTCCGTCTGGGTCACTCGCCTCCAGGGCGCGCACACGCCCGATCACCGACGCGGTACCAGATCCGACCGCCAGCGTCAGCAGGCCACGCCAGTCGATTTCGGCAAATGGAGTAACCAGCCGCGCCGCGCCATCGGTCATTAGAGCAGCATGTCTGAATCCTGCCTGCTTAATGTGACCAGAGATTGCATGCTCAGCAACGCTGGGGTCGGCCGCCGCTACCCAGTAGCCACCGCTTTGGTTTCGGTACCGGGCTCGCCGTTCCATCACTTCTGTGCCGATATTTGCCCGTCCCTCCCTCGACCCCGCCTTTCTCGTGCGCGCCTGCGAGGCCCGGCTCGCAGTAGAACGCCTTGAACCGGAAATGCGATCGGAACAGCGTCCACCGCGGGTTCTCCACCCGGGCCCGGCCCCGCAGCAGCACCTTCCTCACGGCCGCGGTCAAGTTGTCGTAGCGGATCTGCCCCGCCGGGACGCCGCCCAGCGCGGCGAACGCGTGCACATGCCCTTCCAGGAACGCCTCCTGACCACAGGTCGCGAACACCATGTGCACAGCCTTGCCGGAGTACGACATGCGGTAGACAAACAAGAAGCACTTGGTCATCACCCCAGCCAGCCGCACCCACAGCTCACCGAAGTCGACTTCGGCCTCTAATCCCGGCGGGTGATGCTGCGGCACGAACACCTTCGCCGGGCCGCGTCCCTCCTCGACCCAGATCTCTGGCCTGCGCCGGGACACATAATCACGCACCGCCGTATAGGACACGCCCGCCGCGTCGCGCTCATCCAGCAGCCGGGCGTGGATCCGCCGTACCGAGTGCCGCTGCTTGCGAGGCGCGTCCAGGTCGGCCCGCAGCCACTCATCGATCACCGCCTTGAGCGGATCGAGCCGCGGGGACCGCCGTTCCGGCGTCTTGCGCTGGGCCGGTCCGCGCGGGTCAGCGCCTCGCGCACCAGCCGCCGGTGCACCCCGTAATTGCGGGCCAGCGCCCGCACCGACATGCCCTCACGCCACGAATCACGCCGGATCCGCTCGAACAGCTCGGCCTTCGTCGGTGCCACAGGGGCCTCCTTG
>CAWGXI010000008.1:0-88748 GCA_963826515.1 uncultured Actinomycetota bacterium | reverse complement strand
AGGCGCTGGAGAAGGCCGAGCCGGTAATGCCCTTGGAGGACCGCGCCGCCGACACCTGGGAGCCGCTGATTGCCGTAGCCGACCTGGCGGCCGGGACTGGCCCGGGATGGCCCGCCACGCCGCCATGACTTTGACTGAGGACCGGGACCAGGCCGCCGCCGTCTCCGACCGCATCCGGCTGCTGGCCGATTGCCGCACCGCGTTCGGCAACGCCGAAGCGCTGCCAACCACGCTCCTGATCGCCCGGCTGCGCTCGGACCCCGAAGCGCCCTGGGGTGACCACGGCCCGGGCGGGATCAACGCCATGCGGCTCGGCTCGATGCTCCGCGAGTACGACATCCGCTCGGCCAACATCCGCTTCGGTGAGCCGATCGGCCGGGTGAAGGGCTACTACCGGGACGGCTTCACCGACGCCTGGGACCGCTACTGCCCCCTTCCCCAGGGGGAGCCGTACCAACCGTACCAGCCGTACCGGGAAGGGATAACCGCAGCCCAGACGCGGGACGGTAACGGCTGGTACCGGACCGCCCGTCCCCACCCGCAAGACCGTCCCAGGGCTGACCTGCAACGGTACGACCGGTACGGCTGGTACGGCTGCCCCCTGCTTCGACGTCATCGACGGGGGCCGCGCATGACCCGCATCCCCTCACCTCTCTCCCCCACCTCCCCTCCCCTCCTGAGGCTGAGCCTCTGCCTCCCGTCTACCTTCCGCGCGACATCGCCAAGGCGCTCCACTGCTCGGAGTGGTGGGTGAAGGAGCAGGCCCGCAGGGGCCGCATCCCGTTCAGCAAGCTAGGAGGCAGCTACCGGTTCACGGCTGAGCACTTCGCGGAGATCATGCGCATCTTCGAGAGCCGACCAACCGAAAGCAGCAGCACTGCCGCCGCAGCCGCGCCCGTACGACGCCACCAGGCGGCCCCGGTGGCGGAGCCCGTCACCCGCCTCAAGGCCCGGACCCCGCGCCGGGCGCAATGCAACCAGCGCGCAGTCCAGCGCAGCCTGATTCCGCGTTCCGCCCGGCAGGACAACCGGGCGGTACGCCCGTTACAAGGAGAACAAGTTGGGTTACGCGGAGAATCTCGGCAGCTACTGGCGCGGCCGGTACAAGGTCTCTCCCGGCAAGTACGCCACCGTCCGCGATGTCGATGGTGAGGCCATCCGCTTTCGTACCAAGGCGTCAGCGAAGAAGGCAGCAGATGCTGAAGAAGTAAAGCTGCTGGCGGGGACGAAGAAGGTGGCCGCTGCGCAGATCACCTTCGGCACCTACGTGAGCCGCTGGTACGCCGTGTTGGACTTGGCAGCGTCCACCATGCAGAACTACCGGCGGCACATTGAAGAGCACCTGCTCCCTGTCTTCGAGAACTTCGCCGTCGCCGACATCCAGAAGACCGAAATTGCAGCTTGGGAAAAGCGGGAGCGTGCGGTTCCTTATGCGGCCTCCAGCGTCAAGACTTGGCGAGCGACGCTGCATCTGATCCTCGCCGATGCCCTCGATGAGGGGCTGATCGACTCCAATCCCGCAACCAAGCGGCGGGGCCGAGGGAAGCGCGCAGGCCGCTCACGCAACCGCGCCCCGGAGAAGGCGGTTACGACGCCGCTCGGCTTTCTGCTGCTCGCCGAGCGGACTGCGCTGCTGTCCGCCCGCGATGACGAGTTCGTCGCCGTCGTCCTCATGGGCTATACGGGCATGCGCTGGGGGGAAATCGTCGGCTTGGAGACCGAGTTCGTCCGGCCGAGGAGCGTCCGGGTGGAGTGGCAGCTCTACGAACTAGACACAGGCGAACTGCACCGCTGCCCGCCCAAGGACGACTCCTACCGGGACATCGACACCCCCGGCTTCCTCGGCACGCTGCTGGCGGGACACACCGCTCGCACGAAGCCGATGCCGTGCGAATGTCACGGACTGACCTACGTCTTCCGCGGCCACGGCGCCGCCAACGGGGCCGCGAGCCGCCCGGGGGCGAAGTTGGTCGATGTGGCCCGCCGCGCTGGCGTGTCAACCGGAACGGTGTCCAACGTGCTCAACCGCGCGGATGCGGTGGCGGAGCCGACCCGGCGGAAGGTGCTGGAAACCATCAGCGAACTCGGTTACGTGCGCAACGCGGCGTCGGGGGACCTGGCAGCGCACTGGCGGCGATCCGGCTTCGCCACCTGGCTGTTCCAGCCGGCCGCCACGGGCTGGTACCCCAAGCGCGGGAGGCAGGAAGCGCACCCGGTGCCGCTGGTCGCCGAGCCGTGGCCAGGGATTCCGGTACGTGGGCGCGGAGCCTCGCGGCGAGCGGAGGCGTGCTGGCTGCCGATCGCGCCGGGGCTGACGCCGCATGGGCTGCGGCACACTCACAAGACCCTGATGCGGGAAGCGGGGACCGCGCCGAAGCTCATGGACGAACGCATGGGTCATGAGGACGGCTCGGTTCAGTCCCGCTACGACCACATCACCCCGGGGATGCGGCAGGCGCTCATGGCGGCGCTCACCGAGATGTGGGAGGAGTCGTTGAACGCCCGGCGGGCGATGAGCCCCCGGTCGCCCGTGGCCGTCTTGGACGCACTGCTCAAGGGCCGCCAGTAGCGGGACCACATCCGTTGCCTGTTCGACGCCGCAGAGATCGTCTGACCTCGGCGTTAAACGACGCTGGGTTCTTGAAGTTGCTCACGTGGCCGACCTTCAATCACCGCCAGCTTCGACCCGGGAACGGCGGCGTCCAGCGCCTGGGCGACCGAGAGCGGCGACCGGGCGTCGGCGTGCAGTACGAGGACGGGGCACGCGGATGCTCGGCAGCACTCGCCTCAAATCCGTCTCGCCGAAGGACCGGGCATACGCGCGGCGGTCCCGAGCGCCAACCGCCAGGCCGGAGACAGGATCGAGGCAGCTCTGAGGGGTTCGAAGGCAAGGCTGCTCGCGTTGCTGCTCCGGAGCCTTTGTGATCCGTAGATCAGTGGAGTGCGTCCGGCCTATCCATGTCAGTCCGTCTCCCAGGTCAGGGTCTGTCTGGTGTCCGGTGGTCAGCAAAAAATGCCGTGGTGACGTGATGCTTACAGTAAGCTACACTCGCGGCGTATTTGAGTCGGCTGTGGAGGCCAGATGTTTTCTATAAGGCAAGCTATCGAGCGTGTCACCGCCGGTCAGTTGCGCGTACCCGCGTTTCAGCGCGGGTTTGTTTGGGATATTGAACGCGTTGCGTATCTAATGGATAGCATCTATAAAGATTATCCATTTGGTTCGCTCATATTGTGGAGGACCAAAACTCAGCTTCGCTCCGAGCGCGCTCTTGGCCCATTCGAACTCCCTGAACGTGATCCAGACTATCCGATTGACTACGTGCTCGACGGGCAGCAGCGGCTCACGTCGATCTTCGGCGTATTCCAAACCGATATAGAGCCCATTCCCGGCTCTGATGTGGGCTGGACGGAGATCTATTACGATTTTGAAGCCCAGAGGGACCTACAGGAGTCTCAGTTTGAAGCACTTAAGCCCGAAGAAGCTGACCCTGCTAGGTACTTTCCTATTACGACGTTCTTCGATCCTGTCGCTTACAGAGCTGCGACCCAGCACCTCAATGAGGCGCGTATCCGTGAGATCGATGCCGTTCAGGCGACATTCAAAGAAGCCACAATACCCACCCAACTAATTGAAACGGACGACCGCGGTAAGGTCGCTATCGTATTCGAGCGCGTCAATCGCCTCGGGGTGGAACTCGATACTTTTCAATTGCTTTCCGCTTGGACTTGGAGTGAAGAATTCGATCTCCAAGAGCAGATCGCCAGTCTGTCCGATGAATTGGCGCCGTTCGGTTTCGGAGAGATTGGTGAGCAGACCAACCTACTGCTACGGTGTTGTTCCGCCGTAGTCGCCGAGGATGTTACCGCACCTGGACTGCTGTCACTGAACGGTGCTGAGGTGCGGGAACGCTTCGATGAGATCGCTAACGGTCTGCGCGGGGCGATCGACTTCCTGAGAACCAATCTTCACGTCGAGAAGCTGGCCAACTTGCCTTATGCTGCGATGCTCGTGCCTCTGACGGTGTTCTTCGCCGTACGGGATGGCCAAGAAGTACGGTTGACGGAGGTGACTCGCTCGGAACTAGTCAAATGGTTTTGGCGGTCCTGTATTTCTCGCGTTTTAGCAGTGACGTGCTTCGCAAACTAAAGCGCGACCTCACCGAGGCCAGAAAGCTTCGGATTACAGGTAATCGGGCACTGGCTGAGATCGCCGCTTCAATTACCTCTGAGTTGTTCCGCGAGAGTCAATTCACTATCGGTAGCGTCAACACCAGCACCTTTCTTCTGATACTGGCGCAGTTGCAGCCGAGGTCGTTCGTCTCCGGTGCTCCGGCAAAGTTGCGCGAGGTGTTGAATACTTACAATCGGACAGAGTTTCATCACCTTTATCCCCGCGCATACCTAACGAGTCTTGGTGTTCCCAGCAAGCAAATCAGTTGCCTCGCGAACTTCGCGTTCGTCTCGGCCGCTGACAATAAGGTGTTGGGCGGTGTCGCGCCGAGTGAGTATCGCGAGCGTATTGATCGCGACAGCTTGGGTGCAATACTGCAGAGTGCCGCCGTTCCTGTTAGTCTCTTCGCTGATGACTTCGATGCGTTTGTCAAAGAGCGCTCCGAATTGTTGGCTAGTGCGGCGAGAAGGCTAGCGCAAATCTGACACCCCACCGCTCGCCTATACCGCTCCGGCTTCCTCGCAGGCGCCTATCCCTTGTGAGTTGGTGCCTGGCTCAATGGTCGGCGCAGCCGATCGCGTGCGACGCGACCGCAGGGAGCGCCATGACGCGGTGGCCGCGAGCTGGACAATCGATCGCCGAGGAAGACGGCAGCGCCCAGCACCGGGCCACCACTGCCAGATGAGCCGTGATGATCTGCGGCTTGCTGTGCCTGGTGCTGGCGCGGCCCGCGCGAGCGGGGCTCAAGCCGGAGCGAAGCGTGGGCCGCGCCGCCGCGGCGGAGCGGAGCGTGGGCCGCGCTTGATCTACAAACGGCTCAATTCGGCAGCAGGACGTGGTGGGTGTCGCGAGTGCCTGGCGCGCGGGTCAGGATTCGATTGGCCGGTGCCCGACCCTGGCGGCCGGGCTGACGTGGCCGTCTTGGACGCACTGCTCAAGGGCCGCCAGTAGCGGACGTCCTGGAGACTGAATCAAAGAACTTCTCCAGGATTTCTCCAGAGAGCCACGGAAAGCGGGATCAGGGCTGGCGTCTTTCCGAGGACACTGGCCCTGATCTGGCATTTCTCTGTCGGGGTGGCCGGATTTGAACCGGCGGCCTCTTCGTCCCGAACGAAGCGCGCTGCCAAGCTGCGCCACACCCCGGTGACCGCATCCGCGATCCCGGTCCGGGCATGACCCGGACTTCGGAGAGTCTAGCGGAACGCGAGCGCCGCTTGCTCCGGCCGTCCAGGCGCCTGGCCGCTCAAACGGCTACCCAGACGTCCGGCGACGGCATCTGCGCACGTCAGGCGATTCGGGACAAGGCGCGGGATGCCCGCCCGCGAAATCGCTCAGGCGCCACCGAACTCGCTCAATTGCCCGCGGCGGGCACGAGGGTCAGCAATGTGGCCTCAGGCGGGCAGCAGAAGCGGGCTGGAGCCCACGGCGAGGTGCCGAGGCCGGCGGACACGTGCAGCCAGGCGCGGCGGCCATCGAGCGCGGGCTGGCCGGCTGCCGGATGCCGGCTCAGGCCACTGACCCTGGCCGTATCGATCCCGCAGTTGGTAACGAGCGCGCCCCGCAACGGCAGGCAGATCTGGCCGCCGTGGGTGTGTCCGGCGAGCAACAGGTCGTAGCCGTCCGCAACGAACCGGTCCATCAGACGCGGCTCGGGCGAATGCATAAGCCCGAGCCGCAGGTCCGCTTCCGGGTCGGCAGGGCCGGCGATCTGCTCGTAACGGTCCCTGCGAATGTGCGCGTCATGCACGCCCGCGACTTCGATGTCGAGGTCGCCCGCCTTGACGCGGCCGCGGCGGTTGCTGAGATCCAGCCACCCAGCCGCGGTCATCCCGGCGCCAAGCTCTGCCCACGGCAGGTCAGGCGCCCCGCGGGAATGATCGGCCGCGCTGGTCCGCCACAGGTAGCGCGCCGGATTCTTCGGCACCGGGGAATACATGTCGTTGGATCCGTAGACGAATACACCCGGCCGCTCGAGTAGCGGACCGAGGGACCCAAGAAAATACTTAACGGCTGCCGCGTGCGCGATCGAGTCTCCGGTGTTCACTACCAGATCGGGGTCAAGGGCGTCCAGGGTGCGGATCCAGGACATGAGCCCGCGCCGCCGTGGTGTGAGGTGGGCGTCTGAGATGTGCAGCACCCGGACTGGCCTCGCGCCATCAGGCAGAACGGGCACGTTGTGGCGGCGTAGCCTGAACATGTTGCGCTCGATCACCGAGACGTAGCCGAGGCCGGCTACGCCGGCCGTGGCGACGCCGAGTGTGATGAGGGCGGGTGATGGCACCATCTCATGGTGCCATGTCCCCTGCTGTGGGCCGGCCATACGGCCCAGTGGAGACAATTCTCCGCCCGATGACCCGCATCCACGATGGCGCCCGCATCGAGCACCATGTGGGAGGGGACACTCCTGCCTCGAAGGACGCGGCAGGATGGTCACCATGCCCGAACTCAAGGATAAGCTGCGCGCCGATCTGGCGACCTCGATGAAGGCGCGTGATGTTGTACGGACCCGGACGCTCAGGATGGTGCTCACCGCGGTCACAGCTGAGGAGGTGGCGGGCGCGGCCGCCCGCGAACTCTCCGACGCCGAGATCGTCAAGGTGCTTACCAGGGAGGCGAAGAAGCGCCGCGAGGCCGCCGAGGCATTCGAGACAGGCGGCCGGCCGGCCCAGGCGGCGACCGAGCGTGCTGAGGGGCAGGTGATCGCCGGTTACCTGCCCGCGCAACTCACCGACGCGGAGCTATCCGATCTCGTAGGTGCGGCGATCGGCGAGACAGGAGCGGCCGGCCCACGTGGCATCGGCCAGGTCATGAGGACAGTAACGCCGCGGATCGCTGGCCGGGCGGACGGAGCAAGGGTGGCGGCCGAGGTTCGACGTCAGCTCGCTCGCTGAGGGGGCCTCCCGGGCAGTCGGCGGTGACGTCCACGCCAACCGGCCGGGGCGGCGCGGTCACCCGGTGCTTCACCCGTTCGGCGGCCTGCCATGTCCGTGGCCCCCGCCATTACCTCCGCCATTACCCCGGCCATTACCGCCGCCGCCATTACCGCCGCCATTACCGCCGCCATTGCCACCGCCATTACCGCCGCCATTGCCACCGCCATTGCCACCGCCATTACCGCCGCCATTACCTCCGCCGCCCGGGCTCGGCGCTGACGTTGGCTTGGGGGGCGGCGCTACGTACTGGCCGTCGCCCTTGCTGTACAGCTCGCTATCCGAGGGCACACTCACGAAATCGAGCGGAGGGTTGGCCAGCGCCGCGCTCAGGAACGTCATCTGCCAGGTCTGGCCGGGTGCCATGCTGCCGTACATGGACCCCGGGCAACCTTCCCGGTAGCAAGAACCAGTGCCCTGCATCGGTTTGCTGATCGGATCCGTCGGGTTGCCGACAATGACGGCGCCGAGAAGGTCCGGGGTGTAGCCGACGAACGCGGCGTAGTAGTAGTTGTCCGCGGTTCCAGTCTTGGATGCCGCCGGCCTGGGCAGCGCGTCGCCTGCCGCGGTCCCGAGCCCGGTCAGGTCGCCCTGCAGGACGTAGTTGGCCGCATCGGCTATCTCTTTGGGCAGCACGCGATGGCACCCAGCGGACTCCACCGGGACGCTGTGCCCGTTCCTGTCGCTGATCGCGGTGACCACGATCGGGTGGCAATAGATGCCGCGCGCCGGCAGCGTCGCGTCGGCGGCAGCCACGCTCAGCGGGGTGACGTTCACCGCACCGAGGGTGAATGACGGGATGTTGTCAGCCGACTCGGTGCCCTTACCGTCCGGTTTCAGCAGTGAGGTGCCGTCCGGCCAGGTGAGCCCCATCTGGCTGGCGGTCTTGACCACGTTGCACAGGCCCACCTTCTGCTCGAGACGGGCGAAGTAGGTGTTGATCGACGCGGTCGTTCCCGTGTAGAGCGTGTAGGTGCCGCCCTTCTCACTCTCGTCGTTGTGCACCGTCCACGAGCCGGGCCCCGCATCGCCCTGGCCGGCCGGCCCACCCTGGCAGTTGGTGTAGCCGGTCACGGTGGTCGAGTAGGGCACACTCATCTGGTCGCCGAACGGTGTGCCCTGCATCAGCGCGGTGACCAACGTGTAGATCTTGCCCGTGGAACCGATCTGCATCCCGTAGCCACCGTTGTACTGCGGCCCGACTGCGTAGTCATTGACGGTCTGGCCGTGCCTGGTGCCGTATGGCCTGTCGATCGCGATCGCGCGCACCCTGCCTGTGCCAGGCTGGATCAGCACCTCGGTATCTGCGTTGCGCCCTGGATTGTAGGTGCTGTTGTTCGGCGGCATCTCGTAATCCACCGCCTTCTGCGCGGCGTGCTGGTCCGCGGGACTCAGGGTGGTGCGGATCGTTAGCCCGCCGATGCCGTTGAGCAAGGTAGCTGCCTGATGGAAGGCGGGATCGGTGCTGATCGCGGCGGTGACGTAGTCGCAAAAGAACGGTGCGTAGCTCATCGCGCAGCCGTTCGGGTCGGTCGATGGCCGCAGCACTAGCTTGGTGCTCGCGGCCGCTGTCGCCTGCTCCGGGGTGATCACGCCGAGTTGGGCCATCCGGGCGAGCACGACGTTACGGCGGTTAAGCGCCGCGGCCGGATCGGCCATCGGATCGTAGCTCGACGGGTTCTCAACGATGCCAGCGAGCAGCGCGGCCTGTGGCAGCGTCAGGCGCGCCGCGCTGGTGCTGAAATAGCGCTCAGCCGCCACCTGTACGCCATACGCCTGCTGGCCGAAGAATGCGACGTTCAGGTAGGCCGCGAGCAGCTGATTCTTGGTCATCGTGTGCTCCACAGCGACCGCGTAACGTAGCTCACGGATCTTGCGGGCGAGCGTGTCCGATGCGGCGATCTGCGCGTCCGCCTTGTTCTTCGCGGTCAGGATCAGCACGTTCTTGACATACTGCTGCGCGATCGTCGAACCGCCCTGCACGCTGGTTCCTTGCAGGTCCTGCATGGCCGCCCGCACGGTGCCCTTAACGTCTATCCCGCCGTGCTGATAGAAGCGCGAGTCTTCGATCGCCACGATCGCGTTGCGCATTATCGGCGCGATCTGGCTGAAGCTCACCGGTACCCGGTCGATGACCTGGTTCGACTGGTTGTACACGTGGCCGTAGAAGTAAGTGAGCACATGGCCCTTGCTGTCAAGCAGCTCCGACCGCTGTGGCAGCTGGTCAGGCAGATTGGCGGACAACGACTGGAATTTGTCCGCCGCGTTACGCGCAGTGATGCCGATCCCGCCAACGGCGGGCAGCATGACACCCGCTACGAGCAGCCCGCCTACCGCCGACATGGTAACGAGCCTGGCCAGCGCGTTCGTTTTCCCGACAAGGGTGGTCAGCACGCGACCAGGGTACGCCGGCGGTGCTGGTAACGGGGACGGGTGCTGGTCAAGGAGCCAAATCAGGGCATATCATGGCCGGCTATTGCTGTCCGTGACTAGTACATACCGGTTGCATGACCCAGGCGGGCTATCCGTGAAATGGGCCCATCGGGGTCTGGCCATACCAGCGGGACTTCCGTAAGTTGTGCTTCCGCAGCTAAAAAAAAGCGGCCCGACGTCCGCGCCCGTCGGCCTAGACCGCAAGTGAACGCCATCCAGCGTGACGCCCGCCACGGGTGTGACACCGAAGGAGTGGGGCCACATGTGGATCACGGACTGGACTGCACGCGCTGCGTGCAAGGGGAGTGATCCTGACGAGCTGTTCGTGCAAGGGGCGGCGCAGAACCGTGCGAAGCTGATCTGTCGCGGCTGCCCCGTGCGCACCGAATGTCTCGCGGACGCGCTCGACAACCGGATCGAGTTCGGCGTCTGGGGCGGCATGACCGAGCGGGAGCGCCGCGCGCTGCTGCGCCGCCGCCCGGACGTGACCTCATGGCACGAGTTGCTTGAGGATGCCCGTACCCAGTACGAGCGCAGCAGTGACGATGAGCTGAGCGACGATGAGCTGAGCGATGACGAGCTTGTAGCCAGCTAGGAGGAGCCGGGATCCCGGGGGTTGTGCCCCCGGGATCATTACGGCTCCAGGGATTATCCCAGAAACTGCCGCCGTGGGCTGTCCGGGGCGGCAGTACCTTACCTCGCGGGAACCGCCTTCCCTGGGCTGCGCTGGCGTCGGCCACAAGCGGCGCCAGCGGGCCCTGCGATCCGTTCGTTCGTCTGGGTGCCGATCCGCGCCGCCAAAGATCTGCCGGACACGCTAGGGGCTAGCCGCGGTCGCGAGGCAGTCCCCGACGACCCGGAGGCCGTCCAGGTCATGCACGTCCTCTGGCAACGCGGGCATCTCGACGACGGGTACGTCGGGGTGCGCGGACGTGAAGTGCTCCGCCAGCCGCCGCTCGCGAGCCTGTACCTGCATCCTCTCCGCGTGCAACCGCAGGACCGCGGCGGCAAGCGGGTAGCGGGTGTCGTCGACGTTCTCCGCGGCCGCCAGGCTGCGGGCGGCGGACAGCCGCGACGCGGCCGAGCGGTGTACGCGGTTCACCATCAGGCCCGCAAGCGGCATCCGCTCATCCGCCAGGCGCTCGACAAAGTAAGAGGCCTCGCGGAGCGCGTCGGGTTCGGGCGCCGCGATGACGATGAACGCGGTTCCCGGCGTCTGCAGTAGCTGGTACGTGTGCTCCGCGCGCTCGCGGAACCCGCCGAACATGGTGTCGAGGGCGGAGACGAACGTCTGCACGTCCCTGAGTATCTGGCCGCCTAGAACCTTGGTCAGGACGCCGGTCACCATCCCGAAACCGGCGCTCAGCATCTTCATATATGCCCGGCCCCCGGCCCGGGCCGGGGCCATGAGCAGCCTGATGAGCCGCCCATCGAGGAACCGGCCGAGTCGTTGCGGAGCGTCGAGGAAGTCAAGCGCCGACCGGCTTGGCGGGGTGTCCACGACGATCAGATCCCACTCGTCCGCCCGGCGCAACTGGCCGAGCTTTTCCATTGCCATGTATTCCTGGGTGCCGGAGAAGCTCGAGGAAAGCGACTGGTAGAACGGGTTGGCCAGGATCTGCGCTGCCCGGTCAGGATCGGCGTGAGCCTCGACGATCTCATCGAAGGTCCGCTTCATGTCGAGCATCATCGCGTGCATGCTACCGCCGGCCGCGTCGTCGGTACCCGCTACCACGCGCGGGGTGTTGTCCAGGGCGGACAAGCCCATGGACTGCGCAAGGCGCCGCGCCGGATCCACGGTGAGCACGACCACGCTCCTGCCTTGTTCGGCGGCGCGCAGGCCAAGCGCGGCAGCCGCGGTGGTCTTGCCCACGCCGCCGGATCCGCAGCACACGATGATCCTGGTCCGGGGGTCGCCGATCAGCCGGTCGACGTCGAACCTCGGCGGTGCCGCACGTGAGCTTGGGGTCGTCATGCTGCCCCTTGCTCGCGCAGCGTCGTTGCCAGCTGATAAAGGCCGCCCAAGTCCACGCCATCGGGAATTAGCGGCAGGTCGTAGCGTGGCTGTCCGGCGGCGGCCAGGCGCCGGCGCTCCCGGCGCTCAAGCACCGTTCTCCTCGCGTGGTCGGCGAGCTCGGCGGCAAGATCACGTGCTAGCTCGCGACCCTCTTCGATGCCCGCCGCCTTGAGCCCGATGGTCAGCTCGTCCAGATCCACGGTGCCGCGCGCGGCGGCCACGAGTTCTGCGGCCCGTAGCATCGGCGGGCGCACCATGTTGATCATTATGCCGCCGATCTGCAGGCCGTGCTCGCGTAGCTCGGCAGCGCCGTCGAGAGTCTCCTGCACCGGCATCTCCTCAAGCACCGTGACGAAGTGCACGGCCGTCTGCGGCGAGCGGATGACGTTCTGGACCGAGTCTGCGTGGCTACGGACCGGGCCAACCTTGGCCAGCCCTGCTACCTCGGCGGTGACGTTGAGGAACTTGCCGATCCGTCCGGTCGGCGGGGCATCCATCACGACCGCGTCATAGACGTGCCTGCGGCTTCGGCCGCCCTCGCGCCGCCGCACGGCCTCTGTGGCCTTGCCGGTGAGCAGGACATCGCGCAGACCTGGCGCGATCGTCGTGGCGAAATCCACCACGCCAAGGCGGGTAAGCGCACGCCCGGCGCGGCGCAGGTTATAGAACATCTCCAGGTACTCGAGCAGAGCGTCCTCCGGGTCCACCGCCAGCGCGTAGACATCGCCGCCCGGCAGGCCTGGTGATCCCGGCGCGACCGCGACCTTGCGTTCCGCATAAGGGAGCGGTGGGCAGTCGAAAAGCTGCGCGATGCCCTGGCGTCCCTCGACCTCCATCAGCAGCACTTTGCGTCCCCGTGCCGCGAGCGCCAAGGCGAGAGCGGCGGCCACCGTGGTCTTGCCGGTGCCGCCCTTGCCGGTAACGACGTGCAACCGCACGCCGTCCCAGTCGGTGTCCCTCCCGCTCACTCCACGAAGGCTATCCTCGCCTCCGCACCGGTCCGTCCGCTCCCGCCAGCCGGACAGATTCCGGCCAGCCAGCCGGCCAGCCACCGGCCTGGTCATCCGCCTGGCCAGGGCCGCGTGCCCGAACGACACATCAGGGCTGTGCCGCCGATCTGCCCGGCTGTCGTGGTGGCCAGACGTCATTAGGCTGGTACGTAAAGCA
This sequence comes from uncultured Actinomycetota bacterium, assembly GCA_963826515.1. Lineage (GTDB taxonomy): Bacteria > Actinomycetota > Actinomycetes > Streptosporangiales > Streptosporangiaceae > DATFVJ01. Next base: position 76,030 of record CAWGXI010000008.1, on the reverse strand, counting down.
ACCCGCGGAACCTGGGTGACCGCCGCGAGGCCCGGCAACTGGGAATCTGGGTCACCCGAGAAGAGGTGTGGCCGTGGTAGCAGCGATAGTGGCCGTGCTGGTTGTGCTCGTGGTCCTCGGGCTGATCGGGGTCGCCCGATCGTTCCGGGTGGTACAGCAGTTCGAGAGAGGCATCATCTTCAGGTGGGGCCGTATCGTCTCCGAGCCGCGCGGACCCGGGCTGACCATGATCAGGCCGATCGGTGACCGGTTGCAGAAAGTGAACATGCAGATCGTCGCGATGGCGGTGCCGGCTCAGGACGGGATCACCAGGGACAACGTGACCGTCCGGGTGGACGCCGTCGTCTACTTCCGGGTCATCGATCCGATCAAGGCCGTCGTGAACGTGCAGAACTACTTGTTTGCCGTCTCACAGCAGGCGCAGACGTCGCTGCGGTCGATCATTGGGCGTTCCGAGATGGATCAGCTTCTCACCGACCGTGCCGCGGTAAACGCGGAACTGCGCGAGGCCATCGACGAGCCGACGGAAGGCCCGTGGGGCATCCGGGTGGAGCGGGTCGAGATCAAGGACGTCTCATTGCCGGAGAGCATGAAGCGGTCAATGTCGCGCCAGGCCGAAGCAGAACGCGAGCGCCGCGCCCGTATCATCACCGCGGACGGTGAGTATCAGGCGTCCAAACGGCTCGCCGCGGCGGCGAACGTGATGGCACGCGATCCAGCCGCGCTTCAACTGCGGCTGCTGCAGACAGTGGTCGAGGTCGCTGCGGAGAAGAACAGCACGCTGGTGATGCCGGTGCCGGTCGAGCTGCTGCGGTTCTTCGACAAGGTGGCGCTGCCAGCGCAACCCGGAGACCGGCCAAGCCTGCAGGACACCGGAGATGCGGAGGTCGCTGCGGCCGAGGCGGCGATCGGAGCTGTCCCGGTGCCAGAGACAGGCATCGGCGAGGCCGCGCCTATCCCGAAGCCCCCCGCTGTGGAGGAGCCCGACATTCCCGCTGTACCCGAGATCGCTCCACCGCCGGCGATGGAGACCGTGAAGAAACCGTCGCAGGCCAGGCGGTGACCGGGTCCTTAGTGCTCTGTAGGTCTCTGTAGGTACCGGCCACTAAGGTGGCGGCATGGAAAAGTGGGAGTACGCGACCGTGCCGCTGCTTGTGCACGCGACCAAGCAGATACTGGACAACTGGGGCGCTGACGGCTGGGAACTCGTCACCGTAGTTCCCGGGCCCAGCGCGGAACAACTGGTTGCCTACATGAAGCGGGCGAAGCCTTGACGTCGCCGCAGGAGAGGCTCGATGCGCTTGGGTTGAAGCTGCCCGACGTGGTGGCGCCGGTTGCCGCGTACGTTCCGGCCGTCCGTACCGGCGCCTATGTCTACACGGCCGGCCAGCTGCCGCTTGTCGACGGCAAGCTGCCCGCGACGGGCAAAGTGGGTGCCGAGGTCGGCGCGGAGCAAGCCAAGGAACTCGCACGCACCTGCGTACTGAACGCGCTCGCCGCGGCGGCTTCGGTAAACGGCGGCGATCTTGCTGCGATACGGCAGGTCGTCAAGGTGACAGGATTCGTCGCCAGCGCACCAGATTTCACTGGCCAGCCGCTGGTCGTCAATGGCGCGAGCGAACTGCTGCTCGACGTTTTCGGTGACGCCGGCAGGCACGCGCGCAGCGCGGTCGGTGTCGCGGCGCTTCCCCTTGACGCGCCGGTCGAGGTGGAGCTGATCGTCGAGGTCCAGGGCTAGACCGCTGGCGGAACGCCAGCATCGGGAACGCCAGCATCGGGAACGCCAGCATCGGGAACGCCAGCATCGGGAACGACAGCATCGGGAACGCCAGCATCGGGAACGACAGCGGCGGGAACGACCGCGGATCGGGACGGCAGTGACACGCTCGAATATCCGGCTGCCTGATGAGCTCGCACAGCGAGTGCGTGACATGCGGGCGGGCGGCAAGCAACCCGCGGCGCCATGCGATGCTTCCACCGTCGTGCTACTCCGCCCAGGTGAGCACGGCTTCGATGTCTACCTCCTCAGGCGCAGGCGATCGATGGCCTTCGCGCCAGGCGCGCACGTGTTCCCCGGTGGGTCGGTCGATCCGCGCGACGCGGACGCCGACCTTGCCTGGGCCGGGCCGGACCTCGCCGCGTGGGGCCGGGTACTCAACGGCCCGCAGGAACTCGCCCGCGCCCTCATCTGCGCCGCGGTCCGCGAGACATTCGAAGAGTCCGGGGTGCTGTTCGCTGGGCCGGCCCCCGGCGCGGTGGTTGCCGATACCCGCGGTGACGACTGGGAAGCGGACAGGTGCGCGCTCATAGACCGTTCGCTTTCGCTCGGCGGATTGCTGCAGCGGCGCGGCCTCGTGCTCCGTTCCGACCTGCTCAGACCGTGGGCAAGATGGATCACGCCGGAGCTGGAGAGCCGCAGGTTCGACACGAGGATCTTCGCCGCCGCGCTGCCCGCGGGTCAGCGCGCCAGGGACGTCAGCGGCGAAGCGGACGAGGTCGTATGGCTGTCGCCGGCCGCGGCGATCGCAGCCGCTCGCAGGGGCGAGATCCTGCTGATGCCGCCGACGGCGGTCACGCTTGCCGAACTCGCGCGGCACGACAGCGCCTCCGCCGCGCTCGCCGCGCGGCCGGATATGGCACCGAGGCAGCCTGGGATCTCCGTTTCAGGCGACGCCGTTTGGCTCACCATCCCTGATGGCCTGGAGTATCCGCTGTGACCGGGTCCGGCGCAGGTGAGCGAACCGCCGGTGACGGCCCCGGCAGGCTAGCCGCGGTGGCGGGAATCGAGGGTGCTGGCACCAACCGGGCGCGCTGCCTGCTTGCCCCCAACCCCTCGCCGATGACCCTGGATGGCACGAACACCTGGGTGATCGCGGAACCCGGCGCGGACACCGCTGTTGTGGTCGATCCGGGCCCCGCGGACGAAGAACACCTTCGCCGGGTGGCCGCACAGGTCGAGAGCGAGGGGCGCAGGATCGAGCTGATCCTGCTCACGCACGGGCATCGCGACCACTCGGGCGGCGCACCGCGGCTAGCGGACCTCGCGAGCGCAGCCGTTCGGGCTCTGGATCCTTCGCACCGGCTCGGCGCGGAAGGGCTGGCCGGCGGGGATACGATCATGGCGGCCGGGTGTGAGCTGCGGGTCGTGTCGAGCCCTGGGCATTCGGCCGATTCGCTGTGCTTCCTGCTTTCCGCGGACGGGGCCTTGCTGACCGGCGATACGGTGCTTGGCCGGGGCACGTCGGTGATCGGGCGCGACGGTGACCTCGGAGACTACCTGCGGTCGCTGGACACGCTGCATGCGCTCGCGAGTTCGACGCCTGTCGACGTCCTGCTGCCTGGCCACGGGCCAGTGCTCACGGACGCGGTCGGGACCCTCGACTTCTATCTCGCGCACCGCGCGGAGCGGCTGGCCGAGGTGAAGGCCGCGCTCGAGGCCGGGGACCGCACAGCCGGCCAGGTCGTCGCGCGTGTCTACCAGGGGGTCGATCCGGCCGTCCGCCCGTTCGCCGCATGGTCGGTCCGCAAACAGCTCGCGTATCTGGCCGCGCGCGGCATGCTGCCGCCAGGCGTCACATTCTGATCTGCCGCGGTTAGCATGGCGGCGGTTAGCGTCGGCGGCGGTTAGTCTCGTCCGCGGTTAGCATGGCGGCGGTTGGCATTGGGGCGGTTAGCGTGCCGCGGATAGCCTCGGGCTGAGCTCAGTGCGCGCGCTTGCGCAGCCGTTCTGGATCAAGGATCAGCACCGACTTGGCCGAGACCTGCAACCAGCCGCGGCCGGCGAAGTCGGCGAGCGCCTTGTTCACCGTCTCCCTGGAAGCACCCACGAGCTGGGCAAGTTCTTCCTGCGTCAGGTCGTGGTGCACGTCGATGCTCTCGCCGCGTGGCTGGCCGAATCGGTCAGCCAGGTCGAGTAGCGCACGTGCGACGCGGCCAGGTACGTCGGTGAACACGAGGTCGGCCATGACGTCATTGGTCCTGCGCAGCCGCTGCGCCAGCGCGCGCAGCAGATGCATGGCCACTTCTGGACGTCCCGTCAGCCACGGCCGAAGGGCCTCGTGAGCCAACGCGGCAAGCCGTGTGTCGGTCAGGGCAGTGGCGCTGGCGGTGCGGGGCCTTGGGTCGAACAGCGAAAGCTCACCGAACATTTCGCCGGGGCCTAGCACGCTGAGCAGGTTCTCCCTGCCGTCTGGCGCCGCCCGGGTGAGCTTGATCTTGCCGTCCAGGATCACGTACAGGCGGTCTCCTTCGTCGCCCTCGTCGAACAGCCGTTTACCGCGCGTGAGTGCCATCTCGTCGACGCGGCTGCGCAGGGCCGCGGACGCCCCATCATCGAGTGCCTGGAAGAGCGGCGCCCGGCTCAGCACGTCATCGGCCTGGTTCACCGGATCCTCCTTGCTATTTCTGTTACCAGTGTCGCGCACTTCCAGGCCGCTGCGTAACCGCTCTGCCACCACGGCCAATCTCGGCGCCGTGTGCCTGGCGCCGAGATTAAACGGAGAGAAACAGTCTGATTACTTAGCGTCAGATCGTGGAATGCTGGATCATACGGCGGCGCTCAGCATGCGGCCGGACGGCGGGAGCCAGCTGAACGGGTGCCCGCTCAGCGCTTGGCAGAAAGGTGACGCTATGGGAGGGCGGGCCGGCTACGTTCCGGCGCGGATCCTCGTGGCCCTGGTGTTCTGCGCAGGGCTGCAGGCGGCGCCTTTGCGCCTGACGCAGGGTACGGCGTTGGCCACGTCCCCCGTACCACCACCACCTGGCCACGATCTGGCCGCGGCCCGCGACACGGTCTCTCAGCGTGCCGCTGCGGCAAGCGGGGCCGCTGATCGCCTCGCCGCCGCTCAGGCGTGGTTTGATCGGCTCGAGGCGCGGGCTGAGACGCTGGTCGAGCGTTACGACGGCGCCGTCGTCGGGATGCGAAGGGCCGCCGGTGCCTACCGTGTGGCGCAGGGCAAGTTCGCGACCGCCGCACGCGCGGAGGCGGTTCGCCGCGGCGCCGTTGGCGAATTGGCCAGCGTGGCGTATCAGACCGATGGCGGGTTCGCCTCGACGGCGGCGATGATCGGAAGCCCGGGTGGTCCGCAAGCGTTCTTCGACCGTGCGGGCACGATTCAGGTCATCGCGGCGCACGAAAGCGACGTCCTGGCGGCTGCGGTTGCCGCCAGCCTGGTCGCCCGGATATTCCGCAGCGAGGCGCGGGACGCGTTGCGGGCGAGCCAGGCGGCGGCGCGGCAGGCCGCCACGCTGAAGGTGGCCGCCCAGGCGGCCGTCACCCGCCAGCGGCGGGTTGTTGGCTCGGCGCGGGCCACAAGGAACCGGCTGGTGAGCCAGCTTGCCGCTGCCCGCGCAAAAGTCGGCGCACTTGAACTGGCGGCGGCAGCACGTGCAGCTACGATCGCCGGCGCGGTGAGTGCCAGCGGTGCTGCGTCCGCCGCGCCCGCCTTGGCGTACGCGCCTGATGGCGCGGCGGGTGCGCCGGCCGGCGCAGGGAATATCGCGGCTAGCTGGGCGCTGCAGCAACTCGGCAAGCCGTACGTATGGGCCGCCGCGGGCCCCTCGTCGTTCGACTGCTCAGGTCTCACCATGCGTGCCTGGCAGCAGGCGGGTGTTCAACTTGATCACTGGACCGGCACGCAGTGGACATCAGGCCCGCATATACGTCTAGACCGGCTGCGCCGCGGTGATCTCGTGTTCTTCGCGAATGACACATCCGACCCGAGCACCATCCACCACGTGGGTATCTACATCGGCAACAACATGATGGTCGACGCGCCCTACACCGGGGTGGATGTGCGGATCGACAGCATCTTCCAGCCGGGACTCATCGGCGGCACCCGCCCCGCTTGAGGCGGTGCGAGGCCGCCCTGGAGACACTAGTGACCGAGGGCGGCCAGGCGTTTGCGTGAGAGCCCTATCTCCGCCTCCGCGGCGGTCCGGCCGGCCCACTCCGCTCCCTCCACCGACTTGCCAGGTTCCAGTTCCTTGTAGACGGCGAAGAAGTGCTGGATCTCGAGGCGGTCGAACTCGGGCACGTGGTGAATGTCCCGCATGTGCTCGACCCGGGGATCACGCGCGGGCACGCAGAGTACCTTGTCGTCGCCGCCCTTCTCATCGCGCATCCGGTACATGCCTATCGCGCGGCAGAGGATGACGCAGCCGGGAAAGGTCGGTTCCTGCAGCAGCACCAGAGCGTCGAGCGGGTCGCCGTCATCGCCGAGCGTTCCCTCGATGAACCCGTAGTCGGCCGGGTACCTGGTCGAGGTGAACAACATGCGGTCCAGCCGGATCCGCCCTGTCTCGTGATCCATCTCGTACTTGTTCCTGTTGCCCTGCGGTATCTCGACCACGACATCGAACTCCACGATGCGACTCCTCGTGCTGCGCGGGCACTCCCGGCCTGCTGGATGATTGACTCTGGTGCTTGGCTGTGCGGCCGCGCATGGCAGCCTGGCTTTCATTGTCCGACTCTGTAGTTTCCACCGTCTAAAGGATCCCGCATCCAGCGAGGGGTTATGCAGTGCTGAGCCGCCCGCGTTACCTGGCGCTTGCCACGCTGGCCCTGCTCAACGTATTCACCGTCGCGGCTGGCCTCACGCTCGCGGGCATGCTGCGAGCTCGCCTCGCCGAGCCCCGGGTGGCCGTGCTTCGCGTCGTGAGCGGTGGCACCGTGCTCACGCCTGACAGCCGAACAGGCCTGCTGCCGTCCCCAGCCGGGCTTTCCGCCGCTCTCGCCCCGCTGCTCTCGTCTGCCGCGCTGGGCCCGCGAGTGGGCGCTGTGGTCACCGACCCGGCGTCCGGGCAGGTCCTGTTCGGCAAGGCCGACACGACAGCGCTGGCTCCTGCTTCCACCAACAAGCTCGCTACCTCGGTCGCGGCTCTCACCGCCCTCGGGCCACGGGCCCGGTTCACCACGCGGGTCGTACGTGGTGCGTCCGCGGGTGAGATTGTCCTGGTGGGCGGCGGGGACCCGACGCTCGCGGCCGGCCCCGCGCCAGCCGCCGACTACCCGCAGCCCGCCACATTGGCGGCGCTCGCCGCGGCGACCGCGAGGGCACTGCGGGCCAGCCACACCACCAAGGTGCAGCTGGGATATGACACCTCGCTTTTCACCGGTCCCGGGATGGCACCCGGCTGGTCGCCAAGCTACGTGAGCACGGGAGACGTGACCCCGGTCAGCGCGCTCGAAGTGGATCAGGGGCGGCTCACCGCAACCGGCACCCCTGAAGACGCCGACGATCCGTCCAATTACCTGCCACGCTCACTGAACTCGGCCGCGGACGCTGCGCATGCCTTCGCGTCCTTCCTCACCGCGCAGGGGATCGCGGTCGTCGGCGGGCCACGGTTGCAACGGGCCGGGCGGGGCGCGGCCGAGCTTGCCAAGGTCGAGTCCCCGCCGCTCGCGGGCATCGTGGAGTGGATGCTTATCGAGAGCAACAACGACATCGCCGAGGCGCTCGCCAGGCAGGTGGCGATCGCGACGGGCAGGCCCGCGTCATTCAGTGGCGGAGCGGCGGCGGTTCTGGCCACCCTGCGCAAGATCGGCGCCGGGGCCGGCATTTACACCGTTGACGGCAGCGGGCTTTCGCCCGATGACCGCAGCACGCCAGACGCGCTCGCCCGGCTGGTCTCGCTGGCTGCCGCGCCGGGGCACCCGCAGCTCCGCGCGGTGATCACGGGGCTGCCGGTAGCGGGTTTCTCTGGCACCCTTTCCGCGGCGGAGAACCGCTTCGACACGAAACTGAGCGCGCCCGCGGCCGGGCTCGTCCGGGCCAAGACCGGCACCCTCGACAACGTGCGTGCGCTTGCTGGCCTGGTCGTGGACAAGGACGGCCGGCTGCTCTCGTTCGTCTTCATGATCAACGATGTGCCCGCCAGGACGATGACCGCTTCCGCTGCGGTCCTTGACCAGCTCGCGGCGGCGCTCGCGGGCTGCGGCTGCCGCTGACCGGCTGCGCAGCTGCTCAGGTCCGGGCTCGCACGGACGCGTTCCCATCCGCCGCTAGCACGTACGGTGGAGGGGTGAGCAGCACGCAGATGATCGACTGGGACGTGGCCGTCTCCACCGGAGTGCGGTGGGCGAGGCCGGGGCCGCAGGTGAGCCTGTCAGAAGCACGCCGGGCCGTGGCGGAACTTCGCGAGCTCGCGGCTGTCGTGCAGGAACCGGTACGGGCGGTTACCGGCATGGTCAGCAGTGAGAGCGCGGGCCAAATCGCCGTGGTGGACCGGGCGGGCTGGATCCGGGCCAACGTCGACGGGTTCCGCGTCGTGCTTGATCCCCTCGCGCAGCAGCTGCGCGAGAAGCCGGGCGTATGGCCCGCCGCGGGGTCGCTGCTCGGATCGGTCGGCTCCAGGGTGACCGGCGTGCAGATGGGGTTGATCCTTGCCTTTCTCGCGGGGCGGGTGCTCGGCCAGTACGAGCTCTTCCTGCCGCCGGATCCGGCCGCCGCCGCCGTTCGGCTTGCCGAGGTTGACGCCGCGGGCGCGGCAAACGGCGCCGCAAGCGGAGCAGCCGCGGGCGGGCGGGCGGGTGGGCGGGCGGATGGATCATTGCCGCACGTCTCCACGCGGCAGGATCCAGCCGGCCAGACGGACTCTCCCGCAGGCCGGCTCACCCTCGTCGCGCCGAACATCGTCATGGTGGAACGCGAACTCGGGGTGCAGCGCCGCGATTTCAGGCTCTGGGTATGCCTGCACGAGGAGACGCACCGGATGCAGTTCACCGCGGTGCCATGGCTGCGAGGTTACGTGCAGCAGCAGATTTCAGAGTTCCTGCTCGCCTCCGATCTCGATCCCGCGGCGATCATCGAGCGCCTCCGCGCCGCGGCTGATGCGGTCACAGGGGCGGTACGCGGCGGCGCGGGCGGCGACAGCCTCATCGAGGCCATCCAGAGCCCGCGCCAGCGAGCCACGCTCGACCGGCTGACGGCGGTCATGACCCTCGTCGAGGGCCACGGCGATTACGTGATGGATGCGGCGGGGCCGCAGGTTGTCCCCTCGGTGGCGGAGATCAGGGCCCGGTTCGCCGCTCGCCGTCACTCCGCCGGCCGGGTGGAGCAGGCGCTCAGGCGGCTGCTCGGCATCGACCTCAAGCTCAAGCAGTACGCCGAGGGTGCGCGTTTCGTCCGGTCCGTCGTCGATGAGGTGGGCATGGCGGGCTTCAACAAGGTCTGGACATCGCCGCAGACGCTGCCTACCAGGGCCGAGATCGCCCGTCCAGACGCCTGGGTGTACCGGGTGATCAAAGGGGGCCCCGCCCTTCCTCCGCCGGCCGAGCCTGGGCAGGGGTGAGGATTTCCCGGTGGGACCGCATCCGGCGGTCGCCGCGGTACGCGGTGCGGTCAGGGAAGGTATAGGCGAGCTTGCGCCTGGCGCGCTCGTACTCGCCGCATGCTCGGGCGGAGCCGATTCGCTGGCGCTGGCGGCGGCCCTGGCCTTTACCGCACCGAGGCTCGGCCTGCGCGGCGGTGCCGTCACGGTGGATCACGGTTTGCAGCGAGGCTCTGCCGAGCGGGCCTGCCGCGTCGCGGCTCAGCTCGCCGAACTCGGCCTCGAGCCGGTGGACCGGGTGACCGCCGCGGTTGGCCGGTCAGGCGGCCCCGAGGCTGCCGCGCGGGCCGCCAGGTACGCGGCACTCGGCGAGGTCGCGTGCCGCCGCGATGCCACAGCCGTGCTGCTCGGCCACACACTCGACGACCAGGCGGAGACCGTGCTGCTCGGCCTCGCGCGCGGCTCGGGTGCGCGCTCGCTCGCCGGCATGCCCGCCCGTGCGGGCATGTATCGCAGGCCACTGCTCGGCGTCACGCGCGCCGTCACCCGCGCGGCCGCCACGGCGCTCGGCGCAGAGGTGTGGGATGACCCGCACAACGATGATCCAGCGTTCACCAGGGTCAGGGTGCGCGCTGAGGCACTGCCGACGCTGGAGCGGACAATTGGCCCAGGCGTCGCGGCCGCACTCGCGCGGACGGCGGGCCAGCTGCGGGCCGATGACGAGGCGCTGGCCCAGTGGGCGAGTACTGAAGCAGAACGGCTTCGCGGCGACGACGGTGGCCTGGACGCAGCCGCACTCATCGGGCTGCCCCTCGCGGTGCGGTCCCGTGTGCTGCACGGTGCGGCGGTCGCTGCGGGCTGCCCGGCGGGCGCGCTCAGCGCACAGCACATCAGGCAGCTCGAGCAGCTGCTGAGCGGCTGGCGCGGCCAGCGGTGGATTGATCTGCCGGCCGGCGTCCGTGCGCTACGCCGGTATGGGAGGCTGCTTTTCACAAGCGATGGCGAAGCCTTGACCGAGGGCCCAGCTCAGGGCCCGGCCTGGGGCCTAACCGGCGGCCCGGCCGACGGCAGGCCCCGACGTCTTCAGGGCCTGTAGCCGAAGGCCGAAGGCGCTGGGCCGAACGCGGCTCGGCACCGTGGCCGTAGGCCGCCGTAGGGAGGGGAGCCGGTGGAAGCGAGCGACATGGGCGCCGATCTCAAGGAGGTACTGATCACTCCTGACCGGCTTCAGGCACGCATCGCTGAGCTCGCAGCACAGATCGACAGTGACTACGCCGGGCAGGATCTTTTGCTGGTAGGGGTGCTCAAGGGGGCGGTGATGGTGCTCGCCGACCTCGCCAGGGCCATGCACCTGCCGGTTGAGATGGACTGGATGGCGGTGTCGTCATACGGCTCCGGCACGAGGTCGTCGGGGGTGGTGCGCATCCTGAAGGATCTGGACACCGACATCACCGGGCGCAACGTTCTGGTGGTCGAGGACATTGTGGACTCCGGCCTAACCCTGTCCTGGCTCGTCGGGAACCTGAAGTCGCGCGACCCCGCCTCCGTCCGGGTATGCGTAATGCTGCGCAAGCCTGACGCGGCGCGGATGGATGTGGAGGTGGCCTATACCGGTTTCGAGATCGGCGAGGAGTTCGTGATCGGATATGGGCTCGACTACGCGGAGCGGTACCGCAATCTCCCGTTCATCGGCACCCTGGCTCCGCATGTGTACGGGGGCGCGCCCGCATCGGTACAGGTGCGCAGCGATGACAGTGATGCGGGCAGGGCCGGCCGCGTGGCCCCGGCCGACGGCGGGGCGCCACCTGCGCCGCGCCCACGGGAACAGACTGCGCGATGATTGACGTTGTTGGTGGAGCAGGAGCGCCCAGCCATTCCCGCATAGCGTATGTCAGCTTGGGGTGCTCGCGGCACGTGGGCCGGTGTACCGTCAGACATCCCCGGAGCCGCTTCGGGGAATAGAAGGAAGTAAGGCATGGGCACTGGGGCGACAGGCAATCCCGCCGGGAGTCGGCGGGACATAACGCTGGTCAGGAGGGACCGACCCCGAGTCGGCGGGGTTGTTCATCGATGGATGTGAAGCGCTATTTCCGTGGGCCGCTGCTGCTGATCGTCGCAGCGGCGATACTGCTGTTTGTCGTGCTCGACTATGCGAACTCGGGACCCTCCTACAAGCAGGCCAAGACGTCCAAGGTTGTCCAGCTCATCGACAGCGGCGACATCAAGTCGGCCACGCTGATCGACAAGGACCAGACCATCCAGGTCACTACCAAGGGTGGCAGCCGCTATCAGGCGTCCTGGGTGGGGGACCAGGGAGTGTCACTCGCCAGCACACTGCAGGCCCAGGTCCAGAAGGGCAACGTTCCCAGCTACAACGTTCAGGTCCCCAAGGGGAACTCGCTCCTTTCGCTCATCATCGGCATCCTGCCGTTTGCCCTTATCGTCCTGTTCTTCCTGTTCATGCTGAATCAGATGCAGGGCGGCGGGTCGCGGGTGATGAACTTCGGCAAGTCCCGCGCCAAGCTGATCACCAAGGACACGCCCAAGACGACCTTCGCGGACGTGGCGGGGGCGGATGAGGCGATCGAGGAGCTTCAGGAGATAAAGGAGTTTCTCCAGAATCCGGCCAAGTTCCAGGCCATCGGAGCGAAGATCCCGAAGGGCGTTCTGCTCTATGGCCCACCGGGAACCGGCAAGACATTGCTGGCCCGGGCCGTCGCGGGTGAAGCCGGCGTGCCTTTCTACTCGATTTCGGGATCTGACTTCGTCGAGATGTTCGTGGGCGTCGGCGCATCCCGGGTCCGTGACCTGTTCGAGCAGGCGAAAACGAACGCGCCTGCGATCGTCTTCATCGATGAGATCGACGCGGTCGGACGGCATCGTGGCGCTGGTCTTGGTGGCGGTCATGACGAGCGTGAGCAGACCCTGAACCAGTTGCTGGTGGAGATGGACGGCTTTGATATCAAGGGCGGCGTCATTCTCATCGCCGCGACCAACCGGCCGGACATCCTGGATCCCGCGCTGCTGCGGCCTGGGCGTTTTGACAGGCAGATCGTCATTGACCGGCCGGACATGCTTGGCCGCCGCGGCATCCTCCAGGTGCACGCTCGCGGCAAGCCCCTCACCCCGGATGTGGATCTGGAAACGATCGCCCGGCGTACGCCCGGCTTTACCGGCGCCGACCTGGCCAACGTGATTAACGAGGGCGCGCTGCTCACGGCCCGGATGAACGCCAAGCAGATCTCGATGGCCATGCTTGAGGAGGCCATTGACCGGGTGATGGCCGGTCCAGAGCGCAAGTCCCGGGTGATGTCGGAGAAGGAAAAGAAGATCATCGCCTATCACGAGGGCGGCCACGCACTGGTGGGTTCCGCGCTGCCGAACGCCGATCCGGTGCACAAGATCACGATCTTGCCGCGCGGTCGCGCGCTCGGTTACACGATGGCGCTGCCCACGGAGGACAAGTTCCTCATCACCCGGTCTGAGATGATGGACCAGCTCGCGATGCTGCTCGGCGGGCGCACGGCAGAAGAGCTTGTGTTCCACGAGCCGACCACCGGCGCGGCCAACGACATCGAGAAGGCCACGTCGATCGCGCGCCGCATGATGACCGAGTTCGGCATGAGCGAGCGGCTTGGCGCCAGGAAGTTCGGTACCGGCGATGGTGAGCCGTTCCTCGGCCGCGAGATGGCGCACACCAGGGATTACTCGGAGGAGATCGCCTCGTCCATCGACGACGAGGTCAGGCGCCTTATCGAGTCCGCGCACGACGAGGCGTGGGAGATCCTGGTCCAGTACCGCGACGTGCTTGACAACCTGGTTCTGCAGCTAATGGACAAGGAAACGCTGTCCAGGGACGAGGTCATGCGCGTTTTCGCGACGGTGCAGAAGCGCCCGACCCGAGGGTCCTATACGGGTTACGGCAAGCGGCTGCCATCCGACCGCCCGCCGGTGCTGACGCCGAAGGAACTCGCGCTGACCGCGGTGACGGACGGCACCGACCGTTCCGGGAAGGGCAACGGCCAGTCGGGAATCATCGGTGGCCCCGCAATAGCCGAGCCTGGCGAGATCACCGGGCGTACTGGGCGTACCAAGCACACCAGGCCCGGTGGCAAGGACGGCTGACATGGATCAGCCGCGCATTGAGCGCGCTGTCCGTGAGATCCTGCTCGCGATCGGCGAGGACCCCGATAGAAACGGGTTGCGGGACACGCCGGCCCGGGTGGCGCGCGCCTATGCGGAGCAGTTCGCCGGACTGCGGCAGCATCCCGAGGACGTGCTGAGCACCGTATTCGACGCCGACCATGACGAGCTGATCCTGGTCAAGGACATGGAGGTGTACGCCACCTGCGAGCATCATCTCGTTCCCTTCTTCGGGCTCGCCCACGTCGGCTACGTCCCGAACGCCAAGGGCCAGATCACCGGGCTGTCCAAGCTGGCGAGACTGGTCGATGTGTACGCCAGGCGGCCGCAAGTGCAGGAGCGGATGACTGGGCAGATAGCGGATGCGCTGACGCGCGTGCTCGAACCGCGTGGCGTGATCGTGGTGATCGAGGCCGAGCACCTGTGCATGACCATGCGCGGGGTGCGCAAGCCGGGCGCGAAGACCGTGACCTCGGCCGTCAGGGGCGGCTTCCGTGATAGCGACCGCACCCGTGCGGAGGCGCTGAGCCTGATATTTGGCCGTCGCTGACGTGCCCGGCCGCTGCGGCACACCGCCTCAGGCGGTGATGGACCACACGTGGCCTGAGCTATGCGTTTCTTTTGAGTCTGGTGGCCTGCCACCACTTGCCCATTGCGCGCATTTGAACGCACGATGTTGCTGCGGTGGCTACGCTGATGGCCCGTGATCCGGGGTTCAGCCAAGGTGTCTGAGATTAACGAGCCTGTCGATGGGGGTCCGGCCGGGGACGTTGGCCGGGCGGCCCGCAGTGATGAGCAGGACCGCAAGCCCCGTTTGCCCGACCGCAGACGGCAGCGCAGCTGGGTACCCACGGCAGCCGGCTGGCTGTCCCTGCTCATCGGCGTGTACAACGTGCTCGGCGTGGTCGCGCCAGAATTCCATGAGCGGCTCCACCGGATCGGCAGGGTCGTGCCAGGCGGCCTGGTCAACGCCGCGCGTACGGTCGATGTCATCAGCGGCCTGCTGCTGATCATGCTCGCGCACGCGTTGCGGCGCCGCAAGCGCCGGGCGTGGCAGGCGGTGACTCTCCTGCTCGCCATCAACATCTTGACCCACATCGCGCATGGTCCGCAGCTCGCGCAGGCAGTCGTGGCCGCCGCGATGCTAGCCGCGCTGCTCTTTTTCCGCGACGAATTCTACGCGGTCGGTGATCCGCGGACGCGCTGGCGCGCACTTTGGGTGCTCCTCCTGCTCGTCATCGCCGATATCGTCATCGCGCTCGGGTACATCAGGCTCAGCCGTGGCTCGGCCAGCTACTCACTCATGCAGCAGGTGCGGGACGTCGGTTCCGAACTGGTCGGCATCAGCAGCCCGATCCGGTTCCTCAACGAGGGGCGTACCGACACCTTTCACCTGATGACCAGCGCACTTGGCCTGCTGACGCTCCTCACGGCCGCCTACCTGTTCTTCAAGCCGGCCAAGCCGGTGGCGCGGCTGAGCGCGCGTGATGACGAGCGGATCAGGGAGCTGCTCACCACCTATGGGGAGCGCGACTCGCTCGGCTATTTCGCGCTGCGCCACGACAAGAGCGTCATCTGGTCACCGACGGGCAAGTCATGCATCGGATACCGCGTGGTGTCCGGGGTCATGCTTGCGGCGGCTGACCCTATCGGAGATCCGGAGGCGTGGCCGGGGGCGATCCATGCCTTCCTTGACGAGGCAGCCAGGCATGCCTGGGTTCCTGCGGTCATGGGCTGCAGCGAGGTCGGGGCCGAGGTCTGGTGCCGCGAGGGCGGCCTCACCGCGCTAGAACTGGGCGACGAGGCCATCGTCGAGGTAGCCGAATTCAGCCTGGAAGGCCGGGCGATGCGTAATGTGCGGCAGATGGTGTCCCGAGTGGCCAGGCACGGCTACTGCTCGCAGGTGCGCCGGATCGGCGACATCCCCAGGGAGGAAATCGACAGCCTCGTCCGTCAGGCGGATTCCTGGCGGGGCAGCCAGACCGAGCGGGGCTTCTCGATGGCCCTCGGCCGCATCGGCGAGCCAGGCGATGAGCGGTGCGTCGTCGCCACCGCGGCAGAGGACGGAGTCCTGCGTGCGGTGCTGCACTTCGTGCCCTGGGGCACCGACGGGCTCTCCCTTGACCTGATGCGCAGGGACAGGCAGTCGCAGCCGGGCCTGAACGACTTTCTCATCACCGAGACGATCAAGGCCGCGCCCGGGCTTTCCGTGAGCAGGCTCTCGCTCAACTTCGCGGTCTTCAGGTCCGCGCTCGAGCGTGGTGAGCGCATCGGTGCCGGGCCGGTGCTGAGGGCGTGGCGGTCGATCCTGGTCTTCCTGTCCAAATGGTTCCAGATCGAGTCGCTGTACAAGTTCAATGCCAAGTTCCGCCCGATCTGGGAGCCGAGGTTCTTTGTCTTCCCGAGCACCAGGGACACGCCGAGGATCGCGATCGCCGCCCTGGAGGCAGAGGCATTCCTGGTCTGGCCTCAGCTGAAGCCACGTACGCTCGCGCGCAAGCTCGGCCTCGGCAAGCTGCGCCGCAGGCTGAGGACGCACGCGCCGCGGGCGTGACTTGCGCGCATAGGCTTGCGCCCATGGTGGATGAGATGGGCGATGCCAGCCTGCGGGCAGCCGCGCCGGCCTGCCCGCCTGCGCTTCCTGGGCTTCCTGTTGCGGGCCGGTGCCTGGTCATGGGGGTGGTCAACGTGACACCTGACTCGTTCTCCGATGGTGGTGCCTGGTACGGGGCCGAGGATGCGATAAGGCACGGCCTTGAGCTAGTTGCGGCTGGTGCCGACATCGTCGATGTCGGCGGTGAATCGACGCGTCCAGGCGCCCAGCGGATTTCGGCGGCAGAAGAACTCCGCAGGGTCAGCCCGGTCATCAGAGCCCTTGTGACTGAGGGAGTGCCGGTCAGCGTGGACACGATGCGCGCCGAGGTGGCCGAGGTCGCCGTCGAGGCTGGCGCGCGCCTGGTGAACGACGTCAGCGGCGGCCTCGCTGACCCCGCCATGCCACGGCTCGTGGGCAAGGCCGGAGTGCCGTATGTGGTCATGCACTGGCGCGGCCACAGCCACGATATGAACAGTCGAGCCGTTTACCAGGATGTTGTTCGAGAGGTGCGGGAAGAGTTGCGCGGCCGGGTCGAAACAGTGATCGCCGAGGGCGTCGATCCGAGGCTTGTCATCATCGATCCCGGGCTCGGTTTCGCGAAACGGCCGGAGCACAACTGGGCGCTTCTTACCCGGCTCGGCGCAGTCGCCGACCTGGGCGGCGCGGGGCCGTTTCCCGTCCTTGTGGGTGCGTCGAGGAAACGTTTCCTCGGCAGGCTGCTCGGCTCGGCGGATGGCACGCCGCGGCCGTTCACCGCATGTGACCACGCCACCGTGGCGGTGACCGCGCTCGCGGCTACCGCGGGTGCCTGGTGCGTGCGAGTCCACCAGGTGCCGCCCAACGCGGACGCGGTCCGGGTCGCCGCGGCGTGGCGGCAAGCCGACCTCGGGCAAGCCGGCGGCTGGCTCCGCCGAGTCACCCCCGCTGTCAGCACGGGGGGCGGCCATGTCGATCGCTGAGATCACCGCCATCGAGCAGCTGAATGCCGAGTTCTACGCTGCGTTCGAAGCCGGTGACCTGGACCGCATGGCCGACGTGTGGGCGGACGACAAGGACGCGGCTGGCAGCGTAGTGTGCGTTCACCCGGGCGGCCCAATGATCCGCGGCCGCGGTCCGGTGCTTCGGTCATGGGCATTGATCATGGCCAATACGTCGTACATCCAATTCGTGCTTACCGACGTGCTGACCAAGGTTTCCGGCGATATCGCGGTTTTGACCTGTGCGGAGAACATCATTACCGCGTCGGATGATGACAGTGCAGGCTTCGCCGCAGGTGGGAACGTTGCGACGACGAATGCGTTCGTCCGGACCGGCCAAGGCTGGCGGCTATGGCTGCATCATGGCTCGCCCGTCATGCTCAGGGTGGAGGACGAGTGAGCGCGCGGCACCGGCCCGGCGCGCCAGCGCAGCCCGCGGAACCGGCACCGGAGCAGGGGGTTCCTGGGCGTTGCCCCCCGGGGCCGGCAGCAGAGCGAGGGGTTCCCCAGGGTGGCCCGGGGCCTGCGCCCGGGCGGGAGGTCCCCCAGGGTGGCCCCTCCGGGCCAGCAACGGACCAGATCGCGCTGCGAGGGCTGCGGGCGCGCGGTTACCACGGCGTCTACGATCACGAGCGCCTTGATGGTCAGGACTTTGTCGTGGATGCCGTGCTTGCCCTGGATACTCGTCCCGCCGCCGCCACTGACGACCTGTCGCGTACGGTCGACTACGGCAGCCTGGCCACCAGGCTCGCCGCGATCGTCGCCGGTGAGCCAGTACGGCTGATAGAAACGCTGGCGCAGCGGCTGGCTGAGGCATGCCTGGCCGAACCTGCCGTTATGGAGGTGGTGATTACCGTGCACAAGCCGCAAGCGCCGGTACCCTTCCCGTTCGACGACGTCGCGGTGACCATCTCGCGCGGCGGGCATGACGGCAGCTAAGCCTGTGACTGGGCCTTCGGCCGCTGAGCGGTCCGCGGCTGAGCGGCCTGCGGTGGGGCGTTCCGCGGTGGGGCGTTCCGCGGTGGGGCGGTCCGCGGTGGGGCGGTCCGCGGTGGGGCGGTCCGCGGCTGAGTGGTCTGCGGCTGAGTGGTCCGCGGCTGAGTGGTCCACGGCTGAGCGTTCCGCGGCCGCTCGACCCCCGCACCCCAGCCGCGTGGTACTGGCGCTTGGCAGCAATCTGGGTGACCGCATGCAGAACCTCCAGGGCGCGGTCGACGCGCTTTTCGACGCGCCAGACTTGAGCTTTGTCGCGATCTCGCCGGTGTACGAAACGGAACCGGTCGGCGGTGCCGAGCAGCCCGACTATCTCAACGCGGTGCTGATCGCGACGACGACGCGCCAGGCTATGGAGATCCTCCATCTTGCCCACGGCGTCGAGCAGGCGTTCGGCCGGATCCGCGAGACCCGCTGGGGGCCACGCACGCTCGACATCGACATCATCACGTGCGGTGACGCGGTGAGCGATGATCCGAAACTGACCTTGCCGCATCCGCGCGCGCACGAACGCGCGTTCGTCCTCGCGCCATGGCTTGACGCCGATCCAGACGCCGAGGTACCCGGTAGCGGCCGGGTAGCCGACCTTCTTGCTGCCGCGACCGGTACCCGGGTGCGACGCCGCGCGGACCTCGCCATCCACCCCCCAGAGCGATCACTATGAAGCCCACGAAGATCTGGACGATCCTGTTCGTAGCCGCGCTGTGCGCGGCCGTGTCCTGGCTAGTCCTCAGGCTGGTTTACCGCGCGCTGCCGCCGTTGCCCTGGAGCGGTGTGCCCACGCTCGTCATAGTCGCGCTCGCCGAGGCCTATAGCGGGATGCTGCTGCGTGGCAGGATCTACCAGCGCCCCGGCACCAAGCCGGTGGAGGCGATCGCGGTCGCCCGGATGGCGGCTCTCGCGAAGGCAAGCGTGTATACGGCTGCGGTGATCGGCGGCGTGGCGGGCGGATTCTCGCTTTACGTGGCGGGATCGCTGGACAAGGCGTTTCCTCGCCATGACGCATTCGCCGCACTTGCCACCCTCGGTGCAGCCGTGGTGCTTGCTGCGGCGGCCCTATACCTCGAGTACTGCTGCCGGGTGCCGAAGCCGCCGGACGACGAGGACAACGACGCCAGCCCCGCCTGGCGCCGTGAAAGCTGATGGTCTTGGGGAACCCTCCGCCGGCCAGCATGAGCGCGGGCGCAAGCTGATTCAGGCGCCAGCGGCGGCGGCTCTCATCAGCATCCGGGCCGGGCACACAACGGGCCATTGGGTGCCCGGTTTGACGCGCCTACTTGTCGATGTCGCCAACGATGAAGAACATCGAGCCAAGGATCGGCACTAGATCGCCGACCATGCTGCCAGGCAGCATCTCCGTCAGCGCTTGGACGTTGCTGAACGAGGCGGCCCGCAGCTTGAGCCGCCACGGCGTCTTCTCGCCCTTCGAAACCAGGTAGTAACCGCTGATACCAAGAGGTGCCTCCGTCCACGCATAGGCGTGCCCTTCAGGCACCTTGAGCACCTTGGGCAACCGCACGTTCACGGGTCCACGCGGCAGCCTGGCCAGCCGCCGAGCGCACGCGTCTGCGAGGTCAAGTGACACCGTCAGCTGGTCAAGCAGGCACTCGAACCTCGCTAGGCAGTCGCCTTCCTGCCTGGTTACTATCCTGAGCACGTCGCGTAGCTCGCGATAGGCTAGGTAGGGTTCGTCCCTGCGCAGGTCGAAATCCACCGCCGAGGCCCGCGCAATCGGGCCGCTCACCCCGTACTGGAGTACGTGGTCCCTGGTCAGCCTGCCGATCCCGCGCGTATGGCGTCTGAAAGCCGCATTGCCGAGGATGATCGCTTCGATTTCTGCCAGCGCGTCCCTGGTGTCGGCGACGGATGCCCGCACCCGGTCAAGCCAGCCAAACGGCAGCTCATCCTTCAGCCCGCCGACCCGGTTGAACATGTAATGCATGCGGCCACCCGAGACCTCCTCCATAACCGCCTGCAGAGTCTCCCGTGCCTGGAAAGCGCCGGGCACGCTGGCCGGTTCCCTTGCCCCGTCGCAGAGTTCCTGTGGGTAGGAGGCAAGGAACATCAGGTGGCTCAGCGCCCGGTTCAGTTCGGCGAGCAACGTGCGGGCCCAGACGCCGCGTTCGGGGACCCGCAGGCCGAGAAGCCGCTCAGCCGCCAGCACGATGCCTAGCTCGTTTGCGAAGGCGCCCAGCCAGTCATGCCTGTTCGCGAGCATGATGATCTGGCGGTAGTCCCGCACCTCGAACAGCTTTTCCGCGCCTCGGTGCAGGTAACCGATGACGGGCGCGGCCGACGTGATCCGGTCGCCGTCCAGCGCGAGCCTGAGCCTGAGCACGCCATGGGTGGACGGATGCTGTGGCCCGATGTCAAGCACAACGTCGTCCGCCGCCTGGCGGCCGGCCGCGGCGCGCGGCACTGCCTGATCCGGTGCCGCCTGATCCGGTGCCGTCTGATCCGGTGCCGCCTGATCCTGGGTCCCGGCTGGCGCAAGTCCCCAGGCGGCAGCGCCAGTCGCAATCCCCGCAATGCGCTCAGCCATGCCGCCATGCTGCCATGGCCCCGCCGCGCCCGCTCGCGGCCTGCCCGGGCCGCCGCCAACGGCCTTGCGACGGCCCATTGCCGGGTCGGCGGCCGTGCGCGGTGCCTGACAATGACGGCGACGGCCCACGGTGTTGCCGCGACAGCAGCCACAGGCCGTCGGCGCGGTCCGGAATCCTGGCCGTCGACGGCAGGAGGCAGAGGCGCCATGGGCCACAAGGGTCTTACTGATCGCTGAGGTGGGCCAGCGGGCCGGGCAGGGGTAGGCCTGCGGTCTGCACAAGCCAGCCGAATCCGCCGAGACCTGCCGGGTCGAGCAGTACGGCTTCCTCGGTGGCTTGGCATAGTCCGGTGGCGTAACGGCGCGGGTCGCGCCGCGCGAGCTCGAGCGGCGGCCGCTTACCGCTGACACCAAGCGCGCGGAGCGCGGTCCGCTGGGTGGTCAGCAATGTCGCGGTCGCGCCCGCCGACGCACCTGCGGCCGCGCACGCATCAAGGGCGACATGCGCGGTCAGGTCACAAGAACCGTCAGGGACTGCGGGCACTTGGTGGCCGTCGCGGTAACCGGTGAGCGTGCCAGCGTCTGGGCGGGCCGCGGCCACATGCGCGTAGTCGGCCGCGACCGCGGCGCCGCGAGCAAGCCCACCGATCACTGCCGCCCAGGCGCTGGAGCGCGGGCGGCCGACCTCGGCCCGGTCGCCCACCTCGCGCAGCGGCCACCACCTGGCGAGCCATTCCTCGTCTCGCGCGCTGACTCGGCCGCCGAGGCGTTCCGCCCCTGTTGCCGGGTCAACGAGCACGAGCCGCGGCCCGTCAGGCGCGAGTTCGGCCAGCTCAAGCGGAACGTTGTCCAGCCACTCGTTCGCGAGGATCACTCCTTGGATGGCCCGGGGCGCGACCGATTGCCAGCGGATCCGCGGGTCAAGCGAGGCCGGGCGGGGCGCGAGTTCCACCGCGCACGGGCGGATTCTTTCGGGCAGCCTGGATTCTGCGGACCGCAGCTCCGCCGACCGCAGCACGCGGGCGAGCAGCTCTGCCTGCCCGGATCCGACATCGACCAGGTCCACGCGGTCGGGCCTGCCAAGCGCAGCGTCGACACTGTCGAGCAGAGCAAGCACCGCGTCGGCGTACCGCGGTGAGGCGACGGAGGTGCGGAAATGGTCGGCTGGGCGCTCGCCACGGGAGTAGAACCCGCCGGCTCCGTACAAGGCCTCGCGCATCGCTGACCGCCACCTCACCCACACGCCGTCGACGCTACCCATGCGGGCCCAGATTTCGCGGCTGCCCGATCACATGTGGCGCGCGGCGCCCGCGGTGGCGGTCCGCCATCCCTCGCCTATGCTGAGCTGTGACGCCGTCCGGTACCCGGCGAGGACTGGAACGAGATGGACCTTGAAGTTCCGCATCCAGGCAGCGGGGCAGTGGTGCCCAGCTGCGACGAGGGAGGAGCCCGCGACGCGCGGAAAGAGGCCGGCCCGCGGTCCGCGGGTGAATCACATTCCGTGGCCGGCCCGCGCCCGGCGGCCGGCCCGCAGCCCCCAGCAAGGCCACAGTCCGTGGCTGGACCGCTGCCCGCGGCCGGCCCGGAGCTGGCGGCCGGACCGCTGCTGCCTGCGGCCAGCCCGCAGTCCGTGGCTGGCTCGCGGCACGTGACTGGCCCGCGGCAGGCGGCTGACCCGCAGCCGGGGACCGGTGAAAGGCCCGCCAGGCTCAAGGTGGGCGTTGTCGGCCCAGGCCGCGCGGGCGCCGTACTCGGCGCGGCGCTGGCACGTGCGGGCCACCGCGTCGTCGCCGTGTCCGCTGTTTCTGCCGTGTCAAGGGACCGGGCCAGCCGCCTCCTGCCAGGTGCCATGCTCGCCGACCCACCGGACGTCGTCGCGGCCGCCGACCTGATCCTGCTGACCGTGCCCGATGATGCGCTGCCCGCGCTGGTGTCTGGCCTCGCGCAGATTGGCGCCCCATTGCACGGCCGCTTGCTCGCGCATGCGAGCGGCAGGTACGGCACGGCCGTGCTCGACCCTGCCACCCGCCGCGGCGCGCTGCCGCTTGCGCTGCATCCCGTAATGACGTTCACCGGGCGGCCAGAGGACGTCGACCGCCTCTCGGGCGTGTGTTTCGGGGTGACGGCCCCGCAGGCGCTCGGGCCGGTCGCCCAGGCTCTGGTGATCGAGATGGGTGGTGAGCCGGTGGTCATCGCCGAGGCCGACAGGGATCTCTACCACGCCGCCCTGGCGAACGCTGCGAATCACCTCACGACGTTGATCGCCGAGTCGGCCGAACTGCTGCGCGGCGCGGGGGTGCCCGATCCGGCGCGGCTGCTCGGCCCGCTTGCGTTCGCAGCCCTAGACAACGCGCTGCGACTGGGCATCGCCGGCCTCACTGGTCCGGTCTCGCGCGGCGACGCGGGCACCGTGGCGCGCCACATCGAGGTACTCAAGGAGGCGTCGTCACCTGCCGCGGTCGGGGCATACGTCGCAATGGCCCGGCTGACCGCCGACCGGGCGATCGCCGCGGGCATGCTCAGGCCGCAGGACGCGGAGCACCTGCTCGACGTCCTGGGCGGAGCGCCGGAATGATCCCGGTTGTCGCACGTGACCGCGCCGCGTTCGGCGTGGCCAGGAAGGGCCTTGGCAGCCCGGTCGTGCTCGTGCCGACCATGGGTGCGCTGCACACCGGCCACCGCGGGTTGCTTCGCCGCGCACGCGAACTCGCCGGCGCCGACGGCTCCGTTGTCGTGAGCGTGTTCGTCAACCCGTTGCAGTTCGGGCCGAGCGATGATCTTGAGCGTTATCCGAGGACGCTGGACGAGGACTGCAAGGTTTGCCGCGACGAGGGTGTGGCGGTCCTGTTCGCACCAGGCACTACCGACATGTATGCCGACCGGCCTACGGTCACCGTCGATCCTGGCCCCGTGGGTGATCGGCTCGAAGGCGCCTTCAGGCCAGGTTTCTTCCGCGGCGTCCTGACCATCGTGATCAAGCTGTTTGGCATTACCAGGCCCGACATCGCCGTCTTCGGTGAGAAGGACGCGCAGCAGCTCGCCCTGGTGCGCCGCATGGTGACCGATTTCGACCTCGGCGTCCAGATGGCGGCTGTGCCGACCGTCCGTGATCCGGATGGGGTAGCCATCTCCAGCCGGAACACCTATCTGTCGCCGGCGGGGCGGTCGACCGCCCGGTTCTTGAACCGCGCGCTGCTGGCGGCGCGCGAGGAGGTTGCTCACGGGCCGGGCGAGGCCGTCGCGGCGGCGCAGCGGGTACTCGCGGTCGCTTCCGCCGCCGACCCGCCGCTCGAGGTTGACTACCTCTCGCTCGCCGAGCCGGGCATGTTCACCCCGGTCGGCGAGGACCACGTGGGACCTGCCGTGCTCGCCGTCGCCGCGCGCGTAGGCGCCACCAGGCTTATCGACAACTCCATACTCAAGTTCACGCCGCGGCGCCCGGCATGACGGCCATCGCCTCCCGGTTGGCGGCGCCTGCGCCAGGGTGGACCGTCGAAGCTGACATCGTAGTCGCAGGATCGGGCGTGGCGGGCCTGACCGCGGCACTGGCAGCTCGCCGGGCGGGCCGCGTTCTGCTCGTCACGAAGTCCCTCGTCGAGGCCGGATCCACCCGGTGGGCGCAGGGCGGGATCGCCGCCGCGCTCGGCCCGGGTGACTCACCGCAGCAACATCTGCGCGACACGCTAAAAGCTGGCTGCGGCCTATGCGACGAGACCGCGACCCGTCTGCTCGTGACGGAGGGCCCGGCTGCGGTGCGGCGGCTGATGGCGCTCGGCGCGCGTTTCGACACAGCAGCAGACGGTGCGGTGGCGCTCAGCCGCGAAGGCGGCCACCTGCGCCCGCGTATCGCGCACGCGGGCGGTGATGCCACAGGTGCGGAGATATCACGCGCCCTGGTGACCGCGCTGAAGGCTGCTGCGGACGCCGATCCGGGCATCGAGGTGATCGAGCACGCGCTCGTGCTCGACCTGATCCGCGGCAACTGCGGCCGGCGCGGCGACAGCAGGGCTGCCGGTCTCACCCTGCACGTGATGGGTGAAGGCCAGCGGGATGGGGTAGGCGCCGCGCACGCCCGCGCCGTCGTCCTCGCGACCGGAGGGCTCGGGCAGGTCTACACGGCCACCACCAATCCCGGGGTGTCCACAGGCGACGGCGTCGCGCTCGCGCTGCGGGCCGGGGCGGACGTCGCGGATCTGGAGTTCGTTCAGTTCCATCCGACGGTGCTGTGGCTCGGCAAGGGATCAGCAGGCCGGCAGCCGCTGGTGTCGGAGGCCGTGCGCGGCGAGGGCGCCTTCCTTGTGGACGAGGCGGGGACGCGGTTCATGACCGGCCGCCACCCGCTCGCCGACCTCGCACCGCGCGACGTTGTCGCCACGGCGATAGTGATCCAGATGGCCGGGACAGGCGCCGATCATGTTTATCTCGACGGCCGTCACCTCGGCCACCGCATCTGGGAGCGGCGTTTCCCCACGATCTTGGCGAGTTGCAGGCGGTACGGGATCGACCCGGTGCGCGAGCCGATCCCTGTCGTGCCCGCGGCGCACTACGCCAGCGGTGGCGTGCGCACAGACGTGTGGGGGCGGACAAGCGTCGCGGGCCTCTACGCTTGCGGCGAGGCCGCCTGCACGGGGGTGCACGGTGCGAACCGGCTGGCGTCCAACTCGCTTCTCGAGGGCCTCGTTTTCGCGGAGCGGATTGGCGAATGCGTCGCAGCCGATCTGCCGCCACGGCCGGACCCAGCGCCCGATCACCGGCCATCAGGCCTGATCAGCCCGGATGTCCGCGGCGAACTGCAGCAGGTTATGTCCGGCCGCGCTGGCGTCCTGCGCGACGGGAATGGCCTGGAGTCGGCAGCTAAGGATCTCCAACGGCTCTGCGACCGGGCACCCGGCCAGCCGTGCACCGAAGCCTGGGAGGCGACGAACCTGCATCTGGTCGCCTCGGCCCTGGTAGCTGCGGCGACCCGACGGGAGGAGACCCGCGGCAGCCATTGGCGGGAGGATTTCCCTGATCGCAGTGACGCATGGCTCGGCCACCTCGTCACCCGGCTCGCAGACGGGAGCCTGGTGAGCAGGTTCAGCGCGGGCGCTGCCGCCGGCACAGGCAAGGGCGGCACAGGCAAGGGCGGCACGGGCGAGGGCGGCACGGGCGAGGGCGGCACGGGCGAGGGCGGCACAGGCAAGGGCGGCACAGGCAAGGAGCCAGAATGAGCGCGGCCATGCGGGAAGTTCTCACCCCGGGACTCATCGACCGGCTGCGCGACGGCGGGCTGGATCCGCAGCGGGTCACCGGGATCGCCTCGGCCGCTCTCGACGAGGACCTGGCCGGTGGGACCGATGTCACCACCGAGGCCACCGTGCCTGCCGACGCGCGGACGACGGCCTACCTGACTGCGCGAGGAGACGGTGTAGCCGCTGGCCTTGCCGTCGCGGAGACCGTCTTCCGGGTGGCATCGGCACGCGATGACCCACCTGGAGGCGGGGCCACCTGCCCGGACGCTGGCTCTGCGGAGCCGTTCGGGATCATCTATCACAAATCCGACGGTGATCTGGTGCACCGCGGTGACAAGATGCTCAGCATCACAGGGCGGACGCGAACGCTGCTCATCGCCGAACGGACCGCGCTCAACCTGGCTTGCCACCTGTCCGGGATCGCCACGCTAACCCGCCGCTGGGTCGATGAGGTAGCTGGCACCGGCGCCACGATCAGAGACACCCGCAAGACGCTGCCGGGTCTGCGGGCGCTGCAGAAATACGCGGTCCGCTGCGGGGGCGGGGTCAACCACCGGATGTCGCTGTCCGATGCTGTGCTTGTGAAGGACAACCACATTGCCGCGGCCGGCGGCCTCACCCCGGCATTCGCGGCGGTCAGCGCCGCCGCGGCTGGCCTGCCCGTCGAGGTCGAGTGCGACACGCTCACCCAGGTGAAGGAGGCGGTCGCGGCCGGTGCGACGATGATTCTGCTCGACAACTTCGACCTTGCGGACACGGCCGCGGCGGTCGCCCTCGTGGCGGGCCATGCGCTCCTGGAGGCAAGCGGCGGGCTGACCCTGCACCAGGCCCGCGAGGTGGCCGCGACCGGTGTGGATTACCTCGCCGTCGGCGCGCTTACCCATTCGGCTGCGGCACTGGATATAGCGCTAGATCTTGCGCCGGATGGCGGCGGGCGGTGACAGTACCGTTCATGGCTGCTTCGTCCTTGTGGTCTCTTTGTCCACGAGCTCCGTGCCCTACGGAGCCGCCACCGCGCACACTTCGTCAGGACGATCATGCTGCTGACCATCGACGTAGGGAACACGCACACAGTTCTCGGGATTTTCGAGGACGAGGAAGTCATCGAGCACTGGCGGATCGCGACCGACCCTGATCGCACCGCCGACGAGCTCGCGGTCGTTTTGCAGGGCCTGCTCGGGCAGAGCCCGATCCTCAAGGAGACCGACGTCAGCGGCATCGCGCTGTGCTCAACGGTTCCGGCGATGCTGCACGAGATGCGCGAGATGTGCAGGCGCTACTACGGCGACGTCCCTGCTGTGATCGTCGAGCCAGGTGTGAAGACGGGAATTCCGGTACGGGTCGACAACCCCAAGGAGGTCGGCAGCGACCGGATCATGAACTCCCTGGCCGCCGTGCACCTGTACGGTGGACCGGCCATCATCGTTGATTTCGGCACGTCGACCAACTTTGACGCGGTGAGCGCGAAAGGCGAGTTCGTCGGCGGCGCCTTCGCGCCAGGCATCGAGATATCCGTAGACGCGCTCTCCAGGCGCGCCGCGCAACTGCTCAAGGTAGAACCCGCGCGGCCGAGCCGGGTAATCGGCAAGAACACCGTGGAATGCCTGCAGTCGGGCATCATCTACGGATTCGTCGGCCAGGTCGAGGGGATCGTCGAGCGGATGGTGCGTGAACTTGCACCCGATGACCCGGACTCGGTGACCGTGGCCGCGACCGGCGGCCTCGCGCCGCTCGTAGTAGACGAGGTGAGCTGCATCGATGTCTACGAGCCTTGGCTGACGCTGATCGGGCTTCGGCTGGTGTACGAGCGAAATGCGCCCGAATAGCCGGCGCCACCCCTGGTAACCACGCACCTGGCCGTAGTTGCTCACCGAGTGGCGGTAACCTTCGGCAGGTGACCGAGCAGCAGCCTTCAGGTGACCGTGACGACGTGCCCGAGCAGATGCGGGTTCGGATGGCGAAGCTCGAACGGCTGCGGGCAGCGGGCGTCGAGCCGTACCCGGTCGGCTTCCCCCGCACCGCGACGATCGGGGCGCTGCGCGAGCAATACGCAGACCTCGGCCCTGAGGCAGCGACGGGTGACCGCGCCGGAGTCACTGGCCGGGTGATCTTGAACAGGCCGACAGGCAAGCTGGTCTTCGCCACCATCAGGGACGGGACCGGCGACCTGCAGGTCATGCTGTCCCTCGACCGGATCGGTGCGGACGCGCTCGCCTCCTGGAAGCACGACGTCGATCTCGGCGATCACGTAGGGGTCGAGGGCGAGGTGATCACTTCGCGCCGCGGTGAGCTTTCCGTGCTCGCCGACAGGTTCGCCATCACTTCGAAGTGCCTGCGCCCGCTGCCAGAGAAGCACAAGGGCCTGACCGATATCGAGTCGCGGGTGCGCCAGCGCTACCTGGACCTTATCGTGAACCCCGCCGCCCGCCGCATGGTGGAGGTACGCGCCGCCGCCGTCCGTGCCCTGCGCGCGGAGATGACGGCCCGCGGCTTTATCGAGGTGGAAACCCCGATGCTCCAGCGCGTGCATGGCGGCGCCAATGCACGGCCGTTCACCACCCACCACAACGCTTACAACCTGGACCTGTACCTGCGCATCGCACCTGAACTGCATCTCAAGCGATTGCTCGTGGGCGGGCTCGAAAAGGTCTATGAGATCAACCGCAATTTCCGCAACGAAGGCGTGGACACCACGCACAACACCGAGTTCACGATGCTCGAGGCCTACGAGACCTACGGCGACTACAACACCGTGGCGGACCTCACGCGTGAACTCATCCAGCGGGCCGCTACCGAGGCGCTGGGCAGCACGGTCATCCGGCGGCCTGATGGCACCGAGGTGGACATCGGCGGGATATGGCCGTCGAGATCGGTGCACGATGCGATTGGGGAGGCGCTGGGCGAGGAGGTCACACCGGGCACCACCGAGCAGCGGCTGCGTGAGCTTTGCGCCAAGGCCGACGTGCCTGCCGATCCCAAGTGGAGTCGCGGCCAGGTCATTCTGGAGATGTACGAGCGGCTGGTGGAGGATCGCACGTCCCTGCCCACGTTCTACCGTGATTTCCCGACTGAGGTGTCGCCGCTGACCCGCGCCCACCGCAGTGACCCGCGGCTGGCAGAGCGCTGGGACCTGGTGGCATTCGGCACCGAACTCGGCACTGGCTATTCCGAGCTTGTCGACCCGATCGAGGAGCGTGCGCGCCTTACCGCGCAGTCGCTGCTCGCCGCGGGCGGCGACGCCGAGGCGATGCAGCTCGACGAGGATTTCCTGCGCGCGCTTGAGTACGGCATGCCGCCTTCCGGGGGGATGGGCATGGGAGCCGATCGGCTGCTGATGTTGCTCACCGGCGCCAACATCCGTGAGACGATTCTGTTCCCGCTGGTCAGACCCGAAGGCTAGGGCGTGTCCCGCAGATCTCGGTGGATGCCGGCGGTGCTCCAGGCGGCGATCCGGCAAGGCGGAGGAGGAGTCGATAGTGGAACTATCGGCGACGACGACAGTGCCGTCCACGACCCCGGCCGCCCGTCTGGGGTCGTGGACGGCACCGTCGCGCCGCCAAAGATCTGCGGGACTACGCCCTAATGGTTTCTGCAGCGCCGCGCTTGCCAGGGCCGCCTACTGGGGCTAAGCCCGGCCGACGGACTACGCGACAGGGCGCGGGGGCTTCCCCGTGCCTGCTTGCGTGCCGCGCGGGGGCGCTTTCCCCCGCCTGCTCGCGTGCCGCGCGGGCGCGTTTCCCGTGCCTGTTCGCGTGCCGCGCGGGGCGCTTTCCCCGCCTGCTCGCCCCGCCAGCGCTGGGAGCCCCCGCGCGGGCTCCCAGCGCTCGCTCTCGGCGGGCCGAGACCCGGTGGGCCAAGCCCGCGATGGGCGCACGCGACGGAGTTCGATAGGCCGCGGCCGTCACGTCGCCTGGCGGAACAGCGGTGCCCTCCGATCGGTCACTGCCGCGACTATGGCTACCCGTCTGATCGTGTCCCGATCGCGCTGCGATCTGGCTGAGGCCGGCTTGCCTCAGATAGCGATTCGGACAGCGCCGACGTACACGCTCCAGTAGACGGGCTCCACGCGCACCGTCTCACCGAAGTCGGGTGCGTCGACCATCAGCCCGTTGCCGATGTACAACCCGACGTGGCCGATGTCCGGGTAGAAGAACACCAGGTCACCAGGCTGAAGCTGGCCTCTGGAGACATGCACGCCCGAGTTCCACTGGTCGCCGGTGTAGTGCGGCAGCTGAATGCCGATCTGCTCGTAAGCCCACTTGACCAGACCGGAGCAGTCGAAGGAACTTGGACCCGCTGCGCCCCACACGTATGGGTCGCCCTGCTTGCTGAGGGCGAACCTGAGAGCGCGGGCACCGAGGCTGTCACCTACCGGCGCGTTGACCGGGAATCGGCCGCTCTGGCTGGCGATCGCGAGGGCCTTTTTGTAGGCGGAACTCTCGATCAGGTTGATCTTGCTTTGAATCTGGTTCTTCTCCGCACTCATCTGGGTGACCAAGCTGGCGACCTGGGTGGCTCGTTGCTGCGCTGTCTGCTGTGCCCGGTTCGCGGCAGCCTGCGCCGTCTGCAGGCCATGTATCACGGCGCCGTTCTCCGACTGCAGATGGCTCATGATCGAGGCGCGGTCGATGAAGCCCTGCGGATCCGTTGAGGTCGCGAGCTGCAGCGTCGGATCGTAACCGCCGGTCACGTAGCTCTCCGCGGCGATTTGGCTAACTCTCTGCATGGCGGCTGCCAGTGCGGCCGTGTCACGCGCTGCCGTCTCGGCTGCGGCCTTCGCTGCGCTCCGCGTCTCAGTCAATCTGACCTGCAGGCCGTCGTACTGCTGACTGAGCGTATCGATCTGGTGTGCGAGCAGCTTCGCCTGCGCGACCAGCTCGTCCAAGCTGGGCTGGGGCGCCCTGGACTGCGCATCGCCCGGCGTTAGCGGCATCGCGAGTGTGAACGCGGTGAGCGCCGCGCAGAGGAGCAAAGCCCGTTCCCAAAGCCACGCCGGCCTAACCCTGGATTTCCCCCCCCGGATGGGTCCGTGCGGACCGCTAACGCTGTGCGGGCGCTCCACTCAGGCTTCTCCTCTCCTTTGCCGCCTACCGGGTTAGCTGACGGGTTCGGGCCGGAGCAGCCCTACCGGGACGTGACTGGCAGTGCGTCGCGCCTAACGGATTCACCCCGGGGAAGGTTGGGTCCCCGGCTCCCTGGCAGAGGCGACATAATCGCGTACCCGGGACTCGGCGGGTCACGTTGCGTCACCGCGGGAGCGGAGGCGCAGCAGATGACAACAGCGCTGGACATTAATGGATGTTGCGCTCGATGCTCAACCTGAACGGCGAAAGTTTTTGGTTCGGATAACTGACTTGGCCTCCGCTTTGGCCTTTCCACGGCTCACGCGCTGTGCCCGCGGACTGTGCTCAGGTAGCCTGCGGCGGCCGATACATTTGCAATCTACGCAGGTCATGGCCACTAGCACAACGCTGCGCCGACCGTGTGATCTGCGCGTGATGTGCGTGAATAGTGTTCACCCCCGGTGTTCCAACGCGGTTCGTGATGGACTTATAACAGTGCGTAAGATAGGCGCACGGGTGATTTCAGCGTCCTGGCGCGATCCACCCCCCAATCCCGCGCCCGGGTGGCGCCCGCACCGGCTGCGGCGCCCGCGCAGCCCAGGTGCCCGCGCAGCCCAGGTGCCCGCGCAGCGCCCGCGTGGCCCCGCAGCCCCGGCGTGGCGCCCGAGCAGCGCCCGCGTGCCGCCCGCGTGCCGCCCGCGTGGCGCTGTCAGTGAGGTCACGCCGCGCCGGGTAACGTGTGCCGGCGATGGAATTCACTATCAGACGGGCACGGGCCCGCGACGTACGCGCGGTCCGCCGGCTCGTCGACGCCAATGCGGGCTCGGGTCGCCTGCTTGGCAAGGACACGGTCACGCTCTACGAGGACGTGCAGGAGTTCTGGGTCGCCGAGCGAGCCTCGGACGGTGTGGTCGTGGGATGCGGTGCGCTACACGTGATGTGGGACGACCTCGCCGAGATCCGGACCATCGCGGTCGCGGAGGGCTGCCAGGGCCATGGAGTGGGGCACCGGATCGTCGATGCGCTTCTTGCCACCGCGCGCGAACTCGGCGTCCACCGGGTGTTCGTGCTCACCTTCGCTACCGGCTTCTTCGCGCGGCACGGGTTTGAAGAGCTAGCGGGGACCCCCGTCTCGCCCGCGGTATACGCCGAACTGCTGCGTTCCTACGACGAGGGCGTGGCCGAATTCCTCGACCTGGACCGGGTTAAGCCCAATACACTCGGTAATAGCCGCATGTTGCACTATCTGCGGGACGATGATCGACCCTAGGGGTCGAGCTGCAGGAGGATGACCGGCCGGTGCGCTCGCCGCCTGACGCCGCTGACGGCCGGCGCGCTGCAGGAAACACGCTCGAAGGTGTGAGCCCGGGGCCTTTCGACGGCTTGCGCGGGCGGGTCTTATTCGCGGCGGCAAAGCCTGGCCAGCCGATCTGTCACGAATGCGCATACCGGCAGGTAACACCGGCTAGTAGGGTCGGGGCCCGTCATCACGGTCGGGGCGTGCCCGTCCTGGTGTCTGGATGATCGCTGGCGCGGCGGGAATCACCCTCGTGCACATGTCCACGTGGCCGCTTAGGAGGAAACATGTTCCGTTGGCGCCATCGGCTGATGTTCGCGCCGATGATCCTCGCTCTCGTCACTGGCGCGGTGCCCGCGCTTGGCACCGCCACTGGGGCTCCGGCCTCCGCCGCGACGGCCGACAACATCGTCACCGTCGCGGGCGGCAGCGCCACCACCGTCACCGCACCGGGCGTCGTGGGCAAGCTCGCCCTTGCCGGCATCGTGCCTGTCGCACTCAAGCCCGGCACGATGAGCATCGGCGGCTCGCTCACGAACCTCACGGCCACTGTGAAGTTCCCGCTCGCAAGCGGCAGTGTTGACTTTTCTACTTTCAACGGCCAGGTGCAGGCCGGCGGGAGCATGGTTTTTATCAGCCTGTTCGGCTTCAGGTCGGTCAAGCTGACCGACCTGCGCGTCGAGATCGTGTCCGGCGCGACCGACCTCACCGCGGCGACGCCTAGACGTGCGCGCATCCCGCTGTTCGCGCTGAGCCTGTCCGGCGCGACACTCGGGGGCGACGCGACGCACATCATTATCGGCAACCTAGCCACCACTATCACCGCGCAGGGCGCCCAGTACCTCGACTCGGCGCTGCGCACGCGCGTATTCAAGGCGAACATGCTCTTTGGTACGTCAACAAGCACCTTCCAGCGCTCCTGAACTGGCGCAGGATGGGCCCCCGGCGGGCGACGGCAGGCGCCCGCCCGCTCTTACGGCTGTAACGGGCCAGCCCACCGCGCTGCCAGTGTGCAACTGCGGCGCCAGCGCAACGCAGCGCGGCAAATTTGGTGCCATGGACCCCGGACCTGGCCGAGCCGCGCCGGCCGCGGGTTTAGCTGCAGACCAGCGGCGGCTCCAGGCGCACGGCCCAGCCGCCGACCAGCCCCCGCAGGCCAGCCGCAGATCAGGCGCACGCTTCCGCCGCGACCAGCCCCCGCGGACCGGCCGCGGCCCAGGCGCACGGCCCAGCCGCGGACCAGCCCCCGCGGACCAGGTGCAGACCAGCCCCGCGGCCCAGCCCCACGGACCAGAGTCTGCGATTGCCTGAGCCATGATCCGTTACCGTGTGAACTTTCCGGCTGATAGCGCAGGCAGGTTCACACGGTTAGGGATCATGAACGTGCCAGGGGCGGCACAGCACGCGGAACCGTCCGTTGCGCGGTCTGGGCGGTGCTGGCGTCGGCCCCTCATGCGCGCCAGCACCGCGTCGGCCCGCGGGCTGCGAGGACCGTGCTCCGGTCGTTGCCGGAGGACGGTGCGCCCTTCATGTACGCCCGCATCGCCTGGCGGCGCCTGGACGGACCGGGGAGCCCGTGATCCCCGGTCCCCGCGAGCACCGCTCGAGGGCACTCGAGACCAATAGGACTCACTCATCGAGGGATCGGAGCAATCCGACGCGTCATATCGCCGTGATGCGGGCGCCGTGATGCGGGCGCCGTGATGCGGGGGGCCACGCCGTGATGCGGGTGGCGGCCGCGGGCGGCGGGCGGCAAGTCTTGGTCACTATCGACACGCGGACCGTGAGCGGCTTTCCGCATTACAGGCAGTTGTCACCGCAACCACGCAAGCACCTGTCTGCTCGGACGTGAACCACGGCAACACTTGCGGCGCTCTTCGAAGTGATAACGTGCCCTCCTCGGGAAAGAATTCGACGGCGCCCGCGCGGCTGTCATCCGTTTCGGCGGCACGCCTCATGGCGAAGTAGCCCAGATCGGTCCGTGTGTCGCTGCCTCACATCCCAGCATTGGCGGCGAGTGCGCAGCAAAGTTGCTCACGAACCGATACGAGCCGAGCACAGAGCACATCCTGTTCATCAGTAGATCACGGGAGCCGGTCCCGATCGCGAACTGGCGCGCGAGATCTGAGTAACACTCCGCGACTGAGGTGAAACTCGATTTGGATCCGCGCACCGCGAACCATGATGTAAGCACATGCGCGGGAACCAAGTAACAGCCTGGATCACACTGGAGCGTGATCTCAAACAGCTGATGGAGTCAAGCCTGAGGTTCGGCCCGACGTCAGCCGCGACATTTCCGATCCTGGCAAGTGCGGCAGTGATACCGTCCGCGGCGGCAAACCTGAGCCTGCAACAGGGGGCTGCAACAGATGGTGAACTCTGCGCGTACGTTCGGCGTGACTGCCGATGGTGCGCGTGAGCTAGCGTACGAACCGAATGGGATGCTGGGCAAGCGGACTGCTGCGCCGCAAACGTTTCGGCCGGTCCTGCCACTGCCAGCTGTCAGAGGCCGCCACGGGTGACGTGCGGCAAATCAAGCCGCAAACCTGGCCGGACGCCTGCAGGGGCCGGTCAGTGCGGCCTGCGGAACACGGAGGTAACGTCGGTGTATTGAAGAGGAGGAATTACGGCGATGCGCACCGACCTAGCCGCCCTGACGCCGCCGCTCGTAATGGCCGCCGTCTTCATCGCCGGAGTCGTCGCCCTGTTGCGCAGGGAGATGTCGCCTCGGCGGCGCGGCCGGATGACTCCGCCGGACGAGACCGGCTCATCCCGCGGCCCACATGGTGAGACCATGTCAGCCCGGTATACGGCGATGCCTGGTGGACAGCAGAACAGCCCTGGCAAGGATCGTTCTGATAATAATTCCGGCAACACCGATGTGGCAGGTTGTGGCACACAAGATCTGTCCCAGTCTGCGGATGACAGCGTCATCAACCCGGCGCCGGAAGACCGCCCGCCTGCTTCGCACGGAGTGTGATTACTGAGCGTTACACGCGCCTTCCAAACTGACAGCAATCGCCTGTACGCTGGAAGTACTTAGCAGATTTCCAGCGGGCTCGAATTGTCATGAGCAAGTATCTGGGTATATCTTTAGCACTCGAATAACCCTATCCAGTAGAAGGGCTGTCCCCGATGGCACAGAAGGTGAAGGTGACGGTCGTCTGCGACCTTCCGCATGACGGTGAGGTCGAGGGGGAAGAGACGGTTTCGTTCTCGTTTGACGGCACCGCGTACGAGATCGACGTATGTTCAAAGCACGCCAAGGAACTACACGACAAGGTCAGTCCGTTCGTCGATCACGGACGCAGGGCGAGCAGTACCGGACGCAGGCGGCGGACCCGTGGCGGTCCTGGTCGCGAGCGGAGCGCAGAAATCAGGTCGTGGGCTAAGCAGCGCGGTTACAAGGTCAACGAGCGTGGCCGCATTCCCGCTGCGATTGTCCACGAGTACGAGGCCGCACACTAGGATCCCGGCTTGCTATGCATGGAGTGCTCTGGGCGGCCAGGGGCAGGCGGGCGGCGCAATGTGGGTTACGGGCTTGCGTAGCTCGCCTATGCGCCGCGGCGGCGGCCGTACGGTTATTTTTGCACCCCCGACTCAGCTTCGAGGGTGTCGGCGTTTGCCGCTGGTCAGCGCTGTGGCGCCGCTCGCCGCCCCAGCGGGGTTTGCGGCCGGACGGGGTAAATCCGGACGTGATAACAGCTGTGGCCGGGCGCGATAAGTGGCCGCGGGCCATGCGGAAGCGGCGATGCGGAAGCGGCCATGCGGACGCGTGCCGGTGGCCGCTTGGACCCTGCGGACGGCCGGTATCCCGGGCTGGATGCTGGAACGGCCCGCCGCTCACTGCAGCGGCGGGCCGTTCGCTTGCGGCGTACTGGGAACATGTCGGGTCCAGCACGGGGTTGGATGGGGTGAACGTCCTATCGCCGGGGAACGTCTTCAATGTGAGGCAAACCACATCAGATGCGGTGTCCGGCTCGCGGGCTAATATGCGGAAGGGACAGGGTCGGACGTTA
The DNA here is from genome assembly GCA_963826515.1 of uncultured Actinomycetota bacterium. Classification (GTDB taxonomy): domain Bacteria; phylum Actinomycetota; class Actinomycetes; order Streptosporangiales; family Streptosporangiaceae; genus DATFVJ01. The sequence goes on along the minus strand of CAWGXI010000008.1, from coordinate 39,899 downwards.
CTGGCCTGCCCGACCGCTCTGTGAGGAGCGACATGTTTGAGAGGTTCACCGACCGCGCGCGGCGGGTTGTTGTCCTGGCTCAAGAAGAGGCCAGGATGCTCAACCACAACTACATCGGCACCGAGCACATCCTGCTTGGCCTCATCCACGAGGGTGAAGGTGTAGCCGCGAAGGCGCTTGAGTCGCTCGGGATCAGCCTGGAGGCCGTGCGTCAGCAGGTCGAGGAGATAATCGGCCAGGGGCAGCATGCCCCGTCGGGGCACATCCCGTTCACTCCTCGGGCCAAGAAGGTTCTTGAGCTTTCGTTGCGGGAAGCGTTGCAGCTTGGCCACAACTACATCGGCACCGAGCACATCCTGCTTGGCCTGATCCGTGAGGGCGAAGGCGTTGCCGCGCAGGTGCTTGTGAAGCTTGGCGCCGACCTGAACCGGGTGCGCCAGCAGGTGATCCAGCTGCTGCACGGCTACCAGGGCAAGGAGCCGGCCGCGGCGGGGGCGTCGTCCGAGTCGGCGCCTTCCACGTCGCTCGTTCTCGATCAGTTCGGCCGCAACCTCACCGCTGCCGCGAGAGAAGGCAAGCTCGACCCGGTGATCGGCCGGGAGAAGGAAATCGAGCGGGTCATGCAGGTACTTTCCCGGCGGACCAAGAACAACCCGGTCCTCGTGGGCGAGCCTGGAGTCGGGAAGACTGCCGTGGTCGAGGGCCTGGCGCAGAAGATCGTGAAGGGCGAGGTGCCCGAAACCCTCAAGGACAAGCAGCTTTACACGCTCGACCTTGGCGCGCTTGTGGCGGGCAGCAGGTATCGCGGTGACTTCGAGGAGCGGCTTAAGAAGGTCCTCAAGGAAATCCGTACCCGCGGGGACATCATCCTGTTCATTGACGAACTGCACACACTGGTCGGCGCGGGCGCGGCCGAAGGCGCGATCGACGCCGCATCGATCCTCAAGCCCATGCTGGCCCGTGGTGAGCTGCAGACCATCGGCGCGACCACGCTGGACGAGTACCGCAAGCACTTGGAGAAGGACGCGGCGCTCGAGCGCCGGTTCCAGCCGATCCAGGTGGCCGAGCCGACTATCTCGCACACCATCGAGATCCTTAAAGGCCTGCGCGACCGGTACGAGGCGCATCACCGGGTGTCGATAACCGACGGCGCCCTCGTGGCCTCGGCGCAGCTCGCCGACCGCTATATCAGTGACAGGTTCCTGCCCGACAAGGCGATCGACCTGATCGACGAGGCAGGCTCCCGCATGCGCATCAGGCGCATGACAGCGCCACCCGACCTGCGTGAGTACGACGAGAAGATCGCTGGCGTGCGGCGCGAGAAGGAGTCGGCGATCGACTCGCAGGACTTCGAGAAGGCCGCTGCACTGCGGGACAAGGAAAAGCAGCTCCTTACCCAGAAAGCGGCGCGGGAGAAGGAGTGGAAAGGCCGGCGACATGGACGTGGTCGCCGAGGTCAACGAGGAACTCATCGCCGAGGTGCTCGCGACCGCCACAGGTATCCCGGTGTTCAAGCTCACTGAGGAGGAGTCCCAGCGTCTGCTGCACATGGAAGATGAGCTGCACAAGCGGGTCATCGGCCAGAACGACGCGATCAGGGCGATGTCGCAGGCGATCCGCCGTACCCGCGCCGGGCTCAAGGACCCCAAGCGGCCAGGTGGCTCGTTCATCTTCGCCGGGCCGTCGGGCGTCGGCAAGACCGAGCTATCCAAGACGCTGGCCGAATTCCTGTTCGGAGACGAGGACTCGCTGATCCAGCTCGACATGAGCGAGTACATGGAGAAGCACACGGTGTCCCGGCTGTTCGGCTCGCCGCCTGGTTATGTCGGCTACGAAGAGGGTGGTCAGCTCACCGAGAAGGTGCGCAGGCGCCCGTTCTCTGTCGTGCTGTTCGACGAGATCGAGAAGGCCCACCCGGACATCTTCAACTCGCTGCTGCAGATTCTGGAGGACGGGCGGCTGACCGATGCCCAGGGCCGGGTGGTGGACTTCAAGAACACCGTGATCATCATGACCACAAACCTGGGTACGCGTGACATCTCCAAGGGCGTGTCCGTCGGGTTCGCGCGCCACGGCGAGGCCGAGGGGTCTTATGACCGGATGAAGTCCAAGGTGCAGGAGGAGCTCAAGCAGCACTTCCGGCCCGAGTTCCTCAACCGCGTGGACGACGTGATCGTCTTCCACCAGCTCACCCGCGAAGAGATCATCCAGATCGTGGACCTGATGATCGCGAAGGTGGACGAGCGGCTAAAGGACAGGGACATGGGCCTAGAGCTTCGCCCGGCCGCCAAGACACTGCTCTCGAGGCGTGGCTACGATCCGGTGCTGGGCGCGCGGCCGCTACGCCGTACGATCCAGCGCGAGATCGAGGACAACCTGTCGGAGAAGATCCTCTACGGCGATCTCAAGGCCGGCCAGATTGTCCTCATCGATGTGGAGGGAGAGGGCGAGAAGGCCAAGTTCACCTTCAACGGTGTGCCGAAGCCTGAATCGGTGCCCGACGCACCTCCGGCAGAGATCGAGGGCGCACCCGCCGACAAGCAGGCTTGACGAACCGAAGCTGTCCGGCCGGGGCCAGCCAGCGCAAGCTGTCGCACCGGTGTGACCCACCGTGGCGGCCAGCTGGTCAGCCAGTAACGTCGATCACATGGCCCGGGCCAGTACTTGGCCCGGGCCACGATCGTCCAGGCGACCCGCCGTCGGCGTCAACCGGCCGCCCGCAGCTCCGCAGCGCAGGCGCCGCCCTATGGCCAAACGGCCAGAGAAGGTGCTGGCGCGCGTCCATGATCCCGGTGACGAGACGAAACTGGCACCCATCAATGTCAGACGTACTGTCAGCGGGGCAAGGTGTACCGGCCGTCGGCGAGCGGTTCCGCTAGGCCGTCCGTCACGAGGCTTTCAAGCGCGCGTTCCCGCTGCGGCGCATCCGGCCACGCCTGGTCGAGTTCTGACTTTGCCGCCGCGCCGCGCGCCTGGCGCAGGACGGCCATCAGGCGCCCGCGGCACTGCCGGTCAGTGCCCGGGTACCGCTGCCCGGTCCTGCGCTCTGCGGCGGCTGGAAAGCCGCGCAGCCGCCATGAGCATGATGGTGCCAGCGGGCATCTGGCGCACGCCGGCTTGGTATTCGTGCAAACGAGTGCCCCGAGTTCCATGACCGCGACAGCCCAGCGAGCAGCTACGGCGGGCTGCGACGGCAGCATTGATTCGGCGAGGCGCGTCTCCGCGGCGGAAAGTGTGCGCGGCGGGAGAGCCATGCCGCTAAGCAGCCGGACCAGCACACGGCGGACGTTCGTGTCGAGCACCGCATGCCGCTGGCCGAACGCGAAGCTAGCTACAGCTGCGGCTGTGTAGGGCCCGATGCCTGGAAGCGCGAGCAGGTCCTCTCGTGACGCGGGAACCGCGCCGCCGTACCGCTGCGTGACGATATGCGCGGTCGCGTGCAGGTTGAGCGCCCTGCGCGGGTAGCCGAGGGATCCCCACTGCCGCACGGCCTCGCCTGCTGGCTCAGCCGCGAGCCCACGGGGCGTCGGCCATCGCTCCAGCCAGGCTTGATATGCGGGGACGACACGGGAGGCCGGAGTCTGCTGCAGCATGATCTCGCTGACGAGTACCGCCCACGGCGACGCGGTCGGCCCGCGCCACGGCAGGTCGCGGGCGTGTTGCGCATACCAGTCCAGCAGCGGACCGACGAAGCCGTTAGTCATCTCAGGTTCGATCCTCGCACGCCCGGAGCGGGCCCGGTTTCGATCCGGCAGTGCCGCCGTTCGGCGGGTCGGCGGGAGAATCTACTAGCTGCTATGCATACTCTCCGTATGGATCCGAACGCGCCCCGTGATAATACATGGCCAGATCAGCCGGACACGTACTGGCGGCGGCGTGTATTCGCACTCGCGGCCGGTATCGGTGTGCTCGGGTTGCTGGCCTGGGCATGTTCCGGTGCGCTCGGCGGCGCGAGACCAACGAGGCAGACGGCCAGCCCGAACCCGGCAGCGCAGCAGGGCCCGGCATCGCCAAGCAGGCCGGCGGTGGCGTCAAGCCCCGCTGCGGCCGCTACGGTCACCGTCACAGCCACCCCTTCTGGTAGGCCACGTTCAGCCGCGCACGCGTCGGCGCATGCGAGCGGCTCGCCTGCGGCGAGTGCCTCGCCCCGGGTGCGCGCAGCCGCAGCCGCGCCGCCGCCAGGCGGCCGGTGTGCGCCCGGGGACGTAGTACCCAGCTTGTTCGTGAGCCAGCAGGTTTACCAGCGCTGGGTCAAGCCCCAATTCTCCATCTACCTTGTCAACATCGGCCATGCGGCCTGCACGTTTGATGTCAGCGCCAAGTCGCTCCGATTGGCAATCCGATCCGGTCAGGTCCGGGTATGGGGATCTGCCGACTGTGTCCGCGGCGACGCCCCTGATGTTGTGCACCTTCGGCGTGGCGTGCCGTTCGTGACGTACCTGTCGTGGAGCCGTCGCCAGTCCAGCGAAGGTTGCGGGCCGGCTGAGCTGAAGGCGGCGCCAGGCACCTATACGGCCGTGGTGTCCAGCGGCGCCGTGCACAGCCAAACCGAGGTATTTGTGCTCCGCTAGCCGTTGCTACCCGTTGCCCCGCGGCGCGTGTACACGGTCTCAGCGGCCTGGCGCGCTGCTCTTCGCCGGGGGCCCACGGCCCCGGCGGCCAGCCCACGCCTTTCAGCGCCCACGGCCCCGGCGCGCGGCCGGCCGCGGCGGCCTACACGTAGCGTTCGAGGATGGACGATTCGGCGAGCCTGGACAGGCCTTCGCGGACGCTGCGTGCCCGTACCTCGCCGACCGCGCCGGCCGACTGAAGGTCGTCGGCGCTCGCGGCCAGCAGCTTCTGCAGCCCGCCGAAATGCTCGACCAGCCGGTCCACGATCATGCAAGGCAACCGTGGCACCTTGGCGAGGAGCCGGTAGCCCTTCGGGCTGAGCGGGCAGTCGAGCATGTCCGGGCCCCTGAATCCAAGCACGTCTGCCACGGTCGGCAGATCGACGAGCTCGGCCGCCGCGAGCTGGTCGAGGTCGGCGAGCACACCAGCGGTCCTCGGCAGGCTCGGGCTGCCAGGAAGATAGTCACGGACGACGAGCTCACGCTCGGTGCTCACGCCGGCGACAAGCTCGTCAAGCTGGAGCGCGAGCAGCCGGCCGTCGGTGCCGAGCTCAACGACGTATCCCTCGATCTCGTTCGCGATCCTGCGGACCATCTCGAGCCGCTGGGCGACCGCGCTCACATCCCTGACGGTGGCGAGGTCCTCGATCTCCAGCGCGGAGAGGGTACCTGATACCTCGTCGAGCCTGAGCTTGTACCGCTCTAGGGTGGCGAGTGCCTGGTTCGCGCGGGAGAGGATTGCCGCCGAATCCTCGAGCACGTACCTCACGCCTTCCACGTAGAGCGCGATGATCCGCATGGACTTGCTGACCGAGATGACCGGGTACCCGGTCTGCCTGGCGACCCGCTCGGCCGTCCGGTGCCTGGTGCCCGACTCGTCGGTGGGGATGGTGGGATCTGGCACGAGGTGGACGGCCGCGCGGACAATGTCGCGGTTCGAATCACCGAGTACGATCGCGCCGTCCATTTTGGCAAGCTCGCGCAGCCGCGTCGCGGAGAATTCGACCTTGAATTCAAAACCTCCGGTGCACAGCGCCTCGACCGCCGGGTCGTATCCAAGCACAATTAATGCGCCTGTGTTGCCGCGCAGGATGCGTTCAAGCCCATCCCTCAGCGCAGTTCCCGGCGCAACCGCGGCGAGGGCCGCTCTGCGTCGCTCGTCCCTGTTTTTGCCGGTGCCGCCTATGTTGGTGCCCTTGTCGATTGCTGGCACGAGACCCCCGGAGGTCGCTGGTCCGGGGTAAGTCTATAGGGGCCGCAGTTGGCGGCGCGCCCGCGCCGCCGTCGCGCCGCTTTCCGGGCACAAGTCAAATGGCCACGTGGCGGTCACCCAGCCAGCGCGACCGTGATCGCCTCGCGAATATCGCTAACCTCTTCGACGGACATGACGCCGCTGAGGCTGTCACGCCGCGCGTCCGGGCGTCCAGCGCCCGCACCGCGCCCAGCGGTGCGCCGAGGGCCGGTACCGCCCACAGCCGTCACGGCCGCACGGCCTGCGTCGACCGCGACGTTGGCATCGCCAGCCGTGTTATCAACGGGCAGCCGCCCGGTCCCTGCGGGCACGATCGCCCTGCGGAATCCAAGCCGCTCGGCCTCTGCCAGCCTGCGCGGTACCCCGCTGACCCGGCGCACCTCGCCTGCCAGCCCAACCTCGCCGATGACCACAACGCCCCCGGGGACATTCAGGTTGTTCGCCGCGCCGGAAATGGCGACCGCTAGCGCGAGATCAACTGATGGCTCGGAAAGCCTGACGCCGCCGACGGTGGCCGCGTACACGTCGCGGCGGCCGATCTGCACCCCCGCGCGCTGCTGCAACACGGCAAGCACCATCCCGAGCCGTGACCCGTCGAGCCCAGAAGTCACCCGGCGCGGCACGTCAAGCATGCTCGCGGCGACCAGGGTCTGCACCTCCGCGAGCAGGGGCCTGCGTCCCTCGAGCGTGACGGTCACACAGGTGCCAGGGACCGGATCGGCCCGCCGGGACAGGAACAGGCCGCTCGGGTCGGGCAGCCCGATCAGCCCATATTCGCCAAGGTCGAAGCAGCCAAGCTCATCGGTCGGGCCGAACCTATTCTTGATCGCTCTTACCATCCGAAGCTGCGAGTGCCTATCGCCGTCGAAATGCAGCACCACGTCCACCAGGTGCTCCAGGGTGCGGGGACCCGCGATCGACCCTTCCTTGGTGACGTGACCGACGAGCACTGTTGCCATTCCTCGTGCCTTGGCGGTGTGGATGAGCGCGGCAGCGACCTCGCGCACCTGCGTGACGCCGCCAGGCGCGCCGTCGACCCCGTCGGCCGCGATGGTCTGCACAGAATCGACGATCAGCAGGTCTGGCTTGATCTGCTCGACCTGGCCGAGAACCGCGCCGAGCCCGGTTTCCGCGGCCAGGTAGAGGTTCGGTGCCACCGCACCGATCCGGTCGGCGCGGGCACGGACCTGGGGCGCCGACTCCTCGCCCGTCACGTAGAGCACGGGCCCTGATCCGGCGGCAAGCGCGCCAACCTCGAGCAGCAGCGTGGATTTGCCGACGCCTGGCTCCCCGGCGAGCAGCATCACGGCACCGGGCACCAAGCCACCGCCGAGCACCCGGTCAAGCTCATCGAGACCGGTCGGTACCGCTCGCGCCGCGGTGGCGTCCACGTCGCCGATCGGCAAGGCGGGTGCGCTCACCGGCCCAGCGCCTGCCGTGCGCAGCCCGGCCCGGATCAGCCGGGAGATCCCCGCCTCCTCGACTGTGCCCCACGCTTCGCAGTCGCCGCATCTGCCCGCCCATTTGGCTGTCTGCCAACCGCATTCCGCGCAGCGGAACGCCGGACCTGCCGAAGACTTCGCCATGCCACGGAGCGTACGGGCGGGCACCGACATTCCCGCCGTGACCGCCTGGCACAAGCGCTTGCGGGCCCTGGGTCATCCGGCCTGCCGGCGCCCGGGACCACATAAGCTGGCCGGGACAGACTCCAGTCGCCCGGGGAGGCGCAGTTGAGCGGCGCGGTAAAGGTGCCCGATGTGGCCGTCGCGTTGTCCACCGCGTCGGTTTATCCAGAACGGACGCCTGACGCGTTCGAGGCCGCCGCGAAGCTCGGCTACGACGGCGTCGAGGTCATGGTCACGGGTGATCCGATCAGCCAGGACCTGGACGTGCTGCGGCGGCTATCCGACTACCACCAGATGCCCGTGCTCGCGATCCACGCGCCCTGCCTGCTCATCACGCAGCGGGTGTGGGGCCGGGAGCCCTGGGGGAAGCTGACCCGTGCCAAGGACGTCGCGGAGCGCCTCGGCGCCAAAGTGGTCGTTGTGCACCCCCCGTTCCGCTGGCAGCGCGAGTACGCAGAAGAGTTCGAAACCGGTCTGGCGCGAATGGGCGAAGAAACAGACGTCGCCATCGCGGTCGAGAACATGTACCCGCTGCGCGCCCGGGGCACCGAGGTCGTACCTTACGCACCGCACTGGAATCCGGTGGACCTGGATTACCGGCACGTCACCCTGGATCTTTCGCACACCGCGAAGTCCGGCTCTGACGCGCTCGAGATGGCGGAAAAGCTCGGCAGCAGGCTCGCGCACGTTCACATGGCCGACGGTTCAAGCCCGACCAACCGCGACGAGCACCTGGTCCCCGGGCGTGGCAATCAGCCATGCGCCGGCCTGCTCGAGCGGCTCGCCACGAACGGCTATCGGGGCGTCGTCGTGCTCGAAGTGAGCACGCGACGTGCGCTAAGCCGCGAGGACCGCCGCGCGGATCTGGCCGAGGCACTAGCCTTCACGCGGCTGCACATGGCCGCGCCCGTCAACGTTGGCCGGCCTGCGGGGCATGCCACCGGGGCAGGAGCGTGACGGCGCGGGTCAGCCCGCCGCCGCATCGTGGCACGGGTTCGGGCCGTCCGGGCAGGCGGCCAGGCCCGAGCCAGACGCGCGAAGCGGTGCTCAACGCCGCGCGCGAGCTTTTCGCAGAACTCGGCTACGAGAAGACGACGATCAGGGCCATCGGCCGGCGGCCGGCGTCGACGCGGCGCTCGTTCATCATTTCTCCGGCACCAAGGAGCAGGCCTTCGTCGCGGCAATGGCCTTCCCCTTCGACCCAGCTGACCTGATCACGCAGGTCGTGAGCGGCCCGCGCGACGAGCTGGCGCGGCGGCTTGTGCTGTTCTTCCTTTCTGCCTGGCGTGATCCGGACGCACGTGCGTCGTTCGTCGCGATCCTGCGGTCTGCCCCCACGAACGAACAGGCGGCCGCGATGCTGCGCGAGTTCATCTCCAGTGCCCTGGTGTCCAGGGTCGCTGACAACCTCGGGCTGTCACGGATCCGGGTCGAGGCCGCCGCCGCCCAGATCGTCGGGATCGCGTTCGCGCGCTATGTCGTCGGCGTCGAGCCGTTGGCCTCGGCATGTGATGCTGAGATAGCCGCCCTGGTCACGCCGGTGCTCGAGTACTACCTCAACGGCTGACCGCGGGATGCGCGCAGGCTTGACCTGCGCTGCGTGCCACGGCGCAGGCTTCACGCGTCAAGGATCAGTGTTACCGGGCCGTCGTTGACCAGGGACACCTGCATGTCCGCGCCGAACACGCCGGTCTGGACGCGGGCGCCGAGTGCGCGCAGCGCCGCGACGAAGGCGCCGACGAGTGGCTCGGCGACCGGCCCTGGCGCGGCGCCGAGCCAGGTCGGCCGCCGCCCCTTGCTGGTGTCCGCGTAGAGCGTGAACTGGCTGATCACGAGCAACGGCGCGCCGGTGTCCGCGCAGGATTTCTCGCCAGCCAGAATCCGCAGCTGGTAGATCTTTCTGGCCAGCGCCGACGCCGCAGATGCCGTGTCGGAATGGGTGACACCGAGCAGCACGACCAGCCCGCATTCGGCTATCGAGGCCACCACCCGGCCGTCGGCCGTGATGGCGGCTTGGGTCACGCGTTGGACGACAGCTCGCATGGTCATGCATTCTGCCGGTCATGACACCTACCACGCTCATCACTGTCGCGCCCACCGGCGCGGAGGCAGCCAAGGACGAGGTTCCCGCCCTTCCCGTGACCCTGGAAGAGCTGGTCACCACCGCGAAGGAATGCCAGCAGGCGGGTGCTGCCGTGATCCACGTGCACATCCGCGATCAGGACGCGAAGCCCACCCTTGACCTGGGCAGGCTCACCGAGACGGTGGCGGCGCTCAGGCAGTCCACCGATCTCATCGTGCAGCTTTCCACCGGCGGCGCGGTCACGGATCCCTTCGGCCACCGGCTCCGGGTGCTTGACGCCGGGCCCGATGCGTGCTCACTGACCTGTGGCACAGTCAACTTCGGCGACGAGGTCTTCAGCAATCCATGGCGGTTCATCAGTGACCTGTTCCAGCGGGCGCAGCAACTCGGCGTGGTACCTGAATTCGAGCTCTTCGACCTCGGCCACGTCGCGACGCTGCACCGGCTGCTCGGCGAGTTCGGGCCACCTGCGGGCGGTCGCGTCCACTGTGACCTGGTCATGGGCGTGCCCGGCGGGATGCCTGGGGACGCGGCCACGCTGGTAGCCGCCGTGGCTGCGCTGCCCGCGGGCGCGACCTGGTCGGCCACCGGGATCGGCCGGACGACGCTGCCTGTCATGTTCGCCGCGCTCGCCGCGGGCGGTCACCTGCGGGTCGGCATGGAGGACACGCTGTCGTTCGCGCGCGGGCGCCCGGCCGGCGGCAACGCGGAACTGGTCGAGCGTGCCGCCACGCTAGCGGCGCACGCGCAGCGCCCGCCAATGACGCCAGGGCAGGCACGTGAGTTCCTTGGGGTGCAAGATCACCGCTGACGGCCGTGGCGCCGCAGCTGAGACTGGGACGACACAGATCCCTAACGGCTCACGCGGAGTGCCGCCCGCACCCGCAGGCGACCCGCTCCTCGCGGTAGCCGTTCGGTCTGGTTTCCTCGAATCCCAGCACTACGGGCGCGCCGCGGCACTTGCTGCGGACGGCCAGGTGGTGCTGCGCGCGGGCGCGACGGGGGAACCGGTCTTCCCCCGGTCGGCCAGCAAGCCCGCGCAGGCGGCAGCGATGCTCAGGAACGGCCTCGGTCTTGACGGCAGGCTGCTCGCGCTCGCCGCGGCCAGCCATTCCGGTGAGAGCTTCCATCTTGCCGGGGTGCGGAAGATCCTGGCCAGCGCCGGCCTGGCCGATGGCGCCCTCGCGTGCCCGGCGGCGCTGCCGCTCGACGAGGCAGCGGCGACGGCCGTGCTGCGCAGCGGCGGCGCGGCGGCGCCTGTCTACAACAACTGCTCGGGCAAGCACGCCGCGATGGCGGCCACCTGCGTCGCCGCGGGCTGGCCGGTGGCCGGATACCAGCAGCCCGGCCATCCGCTGCAGCTGGCGATACGCGAAACCATGGAGCGTCTTGCTGGTGAACCGGTCACCGCGACCGGCGTCGACGGCTGTGGGGCGCCGGTGTTCGCGGTTTCACTCGAGGGGGTCGCACGGGCGCTGCGGGCGATGGTGCTCGCGGATCCGGGCAGCCCGGAGCGCATGGTCGCGGACGCGATGCGTGCGTACCCGGAGTGGACCGCTGGCACCACGCGCACCGAGTGCGCCTTGATGGCGGCCGTTCCGGGCCTGCTGGTCAAGTCCGGCGCGGAGGGCGTGGCGGCGTTCGCCTGGACCGACGGCCGCGCCGGTGCCGTGAAGATCGCCGATGGCGCATGGCGCGCCGTGACGCCGGTGACCGTGGCGCTGCTTCGCGGGCTCGGTATTGCTGCGGGCCCCGGCAGTTCCTCCGGCGCTCTCGATGTGCTGGCAGCGAGCCCGCTGCTCGGTGGCGGCTCACCGGTGGGCGAGGTGCGCGCGGTATGGGCCCCGAGAGCAGGGCCGGGTTAGCAACGCGCCGCTGGGAAGGTAGCCGGGGTGACGGTGCGGCTTGCACAGCCTGGGTTTCAGTGACAAAGAACACAGCGCGTCTTCGCCCAGGTGCTTGCTAACCGCTTGCAATTGCAAGCACTGTCGGCAACACTAGGAATATGCGTCCGGTTAGGTCGATCGGGGTCTACATCCGCGAACAGCGGGAGCAGGCGAAGATCTCGCTACGTCAGCTCGCACAGGCGGCTGGCGTGTCGAATCCGTACCTGAGCCAGATCGAGCGCGGGCTGCGAAAGCCGAGCGCCGAGGTACTGCAGCAAATTGCCAAAGGGCTGCGGATTTCCGCGGAGGCGCTCTATATCCAGGCCGGAATACTGGAAGACAGGCCTGCCGATTCGGAGGTCCAGCCCGCGGTGCTTGCTGATCCGTACCTGACCGAGCGGCAGAAGCAGGTCTTGATCGACATCTACGAGTCGTTCAGGAAAGAGAACGTGCCAGCTTCGGCCGACGCGACGACTGGATTAGACGCGACGACCGGACTATACGAATGAAGGCCGCCCCGGCTGACCTGAGAAGCAGGGGCTGCGCTATGAAGGGATTTGAGGACGATGGGCCTCCCAGCTGACGTCAGGAACGAAATGAAGAAGCTTACTGAGCACAAGGCGTTGTACGCTGCTGCGGGCGCGGGCAACCTCGCTTTCGAAACGCTCCGCACGTTGCCGGAACGGTTGACCCGGCTGCAGGACAAGGCCGATCTGACCGCACTGTCAGGCCGCGCGGTCGAGTATCTCTGGGAAGCGGCTGCCCGCGCTGTGCAGGCATACGACGAGCTTGCCGAGCGTGGTAGTGACGTGGTCAACAGAGTCGACAGGATGACCCCGCAACAGGCCGCGGCCCAGCTCGAGCAGGCGGCCAGGTCGACCGCTCAAGTGACCGTGCGCACGGCGAACCGTACGGCGGACGCGGCTCGCAAGACCGCGCAGACGACCGTCCGCACGGCGAGCCAGGCGGCGACGCAGGCAGCCGGTCAGGCCGCGATCCAAGCCAGCCAGGTTGCGGGCAGGGCCAGCCAGGTTGCGGGGCGCGCCAGCGAAAGCGCCGCGAACAGCACGAGCCGTTCCACCAGCCACACGAGCCGCAGCTCAAACGGCACGAGCGGTAACTCGAGCAGCGCCGGCGGTAACTCTGACGGTGCAGGCCGAACTGCCAAGAAGCACAGCGCCTGACCACTGCGCCTGACCACCGCGGCGACTGCCGCGGCTCCGGGCAAGGTACAGCAGCGTTGAAATTGCTCGTGATAGTGAGCAATTTCAACGCTGATACCACTTGCCGGTGGTCGCGGCCGTGATGCTCGTCGAGTAGTTCCCACCAGGTACCCGGACCGGATAGCCTGGGTGCCGTGATCGGTGCCGCGTTGTCCCCGCTTTACTACCTCTTCCTGGTGCTCGCCGTCGGCGCCTTCATCGCGGAGGCGTGGGCGTTCATCGACGCGATCAGCCGTCCGGCGCGGTCGTTCCCTGCAGCGGGCAAGCAGACCAAGCCACTTTGGCTGATCATCCTCGGAGTCGCAACGGCAGTAGGCCTTGGCGCCGTCCTCTATGGCGGCATCACTGTGACCGGGATTCTCCCCGTGGCGGCATTCGTTGCGGCCGCGATCTACCTGACGGATGTCCGCCCCAAGGTGAAGGCGCTCGGACGCGGCGGATCGAGTTCAGGCCCCTACGGCCCCTGGTGAGCCCGCGCGTCGCCGGGCGGCCTCTGGTTGGCCTGGAACACCACTAGGCTGCCGCTATGGCGGACCTTGACTGGCGTACGCACCGGCTTGAACTCGATGATCAGACACTGCGTGAGTGGGATGCGACCGTGCTTGCCGCAGATCCCGAGGGGATCGTGCTGGACCGTTCGGCCTTCTACCCCGGCGGTGGCGGCCAGCCGCCTGACGGCGGGGTGCTGCTCTGGGGCGGCGTAGCGACCAGGATCGTCGGGGCAAGAAAGGGCGACGAGCTCTATCTGCTGCCTGCGGAGGGTGATCCTTTGCCGCCGTCCGGCACGGCGGTCCGCGGCGCGCTTGACGACGAACGACGTACCTCGCTGATGCGCACCCACTCCGCGCTGCATGTGCTTTGCGGCGTCGTGTTCCGCGATTTCGGCGCGCTTGTCACAGGCGGGAACATGGAGCCGCTCACGGCACGGATGGACTTCAACATGACGGAAGTGCCTGCGGGTTTCCGTGAGTCTGTTGAGGCCGCGTGCAATCAAGAAGTTGGTGCGGACAGGCGTATCGACGTAAGGGTGCTGCCCCGCGCCGAGGCGTTCGCGATTCCAGACATTATCCGTACCGCCACAAACCTCGTGCCTGAAAACGTCCGCGAGGTCAGGATCATCGACATCGTCGGGCTCGACACCCAGGCCGATGGCGGCACGCATGTAGCCTCGACTAACCAGATAGGTCGCATCGAGCTGACCAAGTTGGAGAACAAGGGCAGGGGATTCCGCCGGGTCCGCCTGCGCGTCCGCGAATGATCAAATCAGCGGCCGAGCGAGTCTTTCGCCCGCGCAAGTCTCTGGCCGCAAGGTCGCGGCCGAGGGCACCAAAATGGCGTGCTGGCTTGCCGCGAGGGAAGCTGGCCCGCAGTGGCGTACTGGCCGCCGCGAGTGCGATCGGCCGCATGCGGCGGCTACGGCGCCGAGCCGTGCCCGCCAGCCCGCCAGTTAGCGTGATCGCTCACTCTGGCGGCGAGGGCATTTCGAAGGACTTGCGCTTCATCGCCTGAGACCGACAGGGCGAAGCGGGCCAGCGCGGCGCATCTGTCGCCGGTCTGCGCGAGTGCGTCGAGCATCAGCTCGGCGACATATGCTTCGGGGCTGGCGGTTGGCCGGTACCGCCAGGCCCTGCCGTCGCGCTCGCGCCGGGCGAATCCCTTCTTGGCCAGCCGGTCGAGAACCGTCATGACCGTCGTGTGCGCGAGATCACGGTCGGCGAGGCGTCCGCTCACCTGGCGGACGGTGAGTCCCGGACCAGTCTGGCCCGCATCGGCCTGGCCGACCTCAGCCTTCCCCGCGTCCGCCTGCCACAGCACATCCATGACCGCGCGTTCGAGGTCGCCGAGCCGGTTCACGGGTCACAATCTACCGGCGGTAGTACTACGGTCGATAGGGCGGTGCCCAGCGCCTCGTCGGCTAGGACCTGTCCCGCAGATCCCTGGCGGCGCGGATCGGCACCCAGACGGGCGGCCGGCGTCGTGGACGGCACCATCGTCGCCGATAGTTCCACACCCTGGCGAAGCACTACGGACGTGGTTCGGCTGACCTTGATGGGAGGAAGGCGGTCGCCAGCCTCGACCCTGTCATTTCCGTGGCCGCCGCAGTGCTGGGCCCGCGCAGTCCTCGCCGGGCAGCTGGGCGCGCGGACGAGATTAGCAGGGCTTTGCCTCCGGGTACTCGAGCCCGAGGACTGGCATGATCTCTTTTAGCATGAGTTCGAACATCGGCTCACCATCGTCAAGAATCCAGCTCAGATGGTCGAACACCTCGAGGCTGACCATTCCGTAGAGCCGGGTCCAGCAATACACGAACGACAAGATGGCGCCAAGCGGAAAGGTGGCAGCCGCGACCTGCAGAACGCGGCCGTCGGCCGCCACGCCATCTCGGTAGCGCTCAAGCTGCGACCGCAGGTCCGGCTCTATTTCCCCCGGTGCGGGCACGGGAAATGCTTTCTTCTGCCACAGCTCGACGAACAGCGCGAGGAATGTGTTGCTGAACCTGCGGCCGCACTCGTCCGCGATGTCGGTGTGGTTAAGGTCAAGGCCAGGCAGCGGGGTACCGAACAGCAGCCCGAACTCGCGTTGATGGCTCAGTGACCACCGGCGGAACCCGCGCGCGGCGGCGATGAACTTTGCCGCGATACCGTCGGCGGCCGCCGTGTCTATCGCCACTTGGATGTCGGCGGCGATCTCCGGGAAGATGTCGCCGATCACATTCCTGATCAAATCCTGGTGACTGCCGAAGTACCGGTAGAGGGCGGGCGCTGTCATCCCCATCTCCCGGGCGATCGCTCGCAGCGTCACCGCGTCGGGCCCTTCGTCGACGAGGATCTGGCGCGCGACCTTCTTGATCTCCTCGCTGGTCGCCGCACGGACGCGGTCGCGGCGGCTTACCACGGGTACCGGGTCGAACTTCGACGACATCAAGGGCAGGCTTGCCCCCGCTAACCTGCGGACTCAGGTGGGTGGCCTGGTTCCTGCCAATGAGCGGCTGGTATCGGATCGCTCAGGTCATGCGCCGTCCGGTCACCTACGCGGTTGTGATCGTCGTCGCGCTGCTCACACTCGCTGCACCATTCCTCAAGATCTCATGGGGTGGCACGGCGCGCGGGTCGGGGCCGAGTCACCTATCACGGAGCCCGCGGGCGCGGGCGCCTGACCGGGCCGGCGCCGTGCGGCTCGCCGGCCTATGGCCAGTTACCCGTCCCGGTCCTGCCGCCGCCGGGCCGACGCGCGGTTCTAGGGGACACACCCTGAGCCCAGCCTTACCCTTGGTCAAGGACGCGGCTTGAATCATGCGCAGGACCTCTTATTGTGGCCGACATGACCATAACGCTGGTGCTTGGCGACATCACACAGCAGCGGGTGGACGCCATTGTGAACGCCGCCAACTCGTCCCTGCTTGGCGGCGGCGGGGTGGACGGTGCGATCCACCGGCGCGGTGGTCCGGCGATCCTGGCCGCGTGCCGGGAGCTGCGCGCGGACGCTTACCGTGACGGCCTGCCGGTCGGCCAGGCCGCCGCGACCACGGCCGGGCAACTGGGTGCGAGGTGGGTGATCCATACCGTCGGGCCCGTCTACTCTGCGGCCCAGGACCGGTCGCACCTGCTCGCGTCCTGTTACAAGGCGGCGCTGCGGGTCGCCGATGAACTCGGCGCGCGCACCGTCGCCTTTCCCGCCGTGTCCGCCGGTATCTTCGGGTGGCCGGTGCAGGACGCGGCGCGGATCGCGGTGAGCACGGTGCAGGACACACCGAGCGGGGTCGAGGACGCGAGGTTCGTACTGCTAGGCATTGATGTTTTCGCCGCCTTTGAGCGTGCGCTGGCCGCGCAGGCGCCGGGCTGAGCCTGGAACTCAGCGACCGCGCGCAGGATCGGCAAAGCGAGCGAACGCACGCAGGTTGGCTAGGCTCTCACCGCGGCTGACCCGCCATTTCCATTCTCTCTTGATCGAGGTGGCGAAGCCGATTTCAAGTGCCGCGTCGAAGTTGTCGTCCGCGTAGCTAAGTACACACCCGAGCAAGCGGTCGATCTCGTCGACATTGACGGCCTGGAGCGGTAGCCGCCCGACCAGGTACACGTCGCCGACCGGGTCGAGCGCGAAATGCACACCGAACATCGGTGCGTTGCGCTGCAGCAAGAACCGGTAGAAGCGGGCGTGGTTCTCATCCGGCTGCCGGCAGAAGAATGCCTCCACGTGCAGGCTGTGCCTGCCCACGATGAGCCATGTCATGGTCGCGAGCTTGTGCTCGCCCTCCAGTTTGGCAAGGTACGCGCCCTGGCGGGGATTCTCGTAGCTGACGCCCGACGCCCTGAGCGCACGCTCGATCACCGCCGAGGTGTCCCCGCCTGCTGGCGCGGCTGTCACGCGTCCACCGCGGCCGCAACATGCTCCTCCATGGCCCAGGTATACACCTTGAGCAACTGCTCGACGGTATTCGCCCAGCCGAACTGTGACGCATGCGCGAGCGCGCCGCGCCGAAGCCGCCGCAGCCGCCGCGGCGCCGCGATCAGGTCACCGAGCACGCGTGCGTACTCCGCCGGGTCGTGCCCGGCTACGAGCAGGCCGGACATCCCGTCGCGGACGGCTGTGCGCAGCCCGCCTGCCGCAGCGGCGACGACGGGCGTACCGCACGCTTGCGCCTCCACCGCCACCAAGCCGAACGACTCCGAGTGTGACGGTACTACGACGACGGTCGCCGCCCGGTACCAGTCGGCCAGTTCCGGCTGCGGGCACGGCGGCTCGAGCCGCACCTGGCCCGCGATGCCGAGCCCGGCGGCCATTTCACTCAGCCGGTCCGGGTCCGCTCGGCCTGACCCGCTCGGTCCGCCCACGAAAGCAACCACGAGCCTGCGCGCGAGACCGGGGTCCTCGCGGATCATCCGTGCCGCGGCGCGCAGCAGTACGTCGGGTCCTTTCAGCGGCTGAACCCGGCCGGCGAAAAGCAGCACCACGGCCTCCTGGCGCAGTCCCAGCCTGAGCCGTGCGTCGGCGCGCGAGCCAGGCTTGAAGACGGCGAGATCCACACCGGGGTTGACGGTAGCTACCCGGGCGGGGTCCGCGTCATAAAGCGTGATCAGCTGGCCGGCTTCCTGTGCCGTGTTGGCGGCCAGCCGGTCCGCCGCCGCGATCACCTCAGTCTCGCCCCGGATCCTGATCGCGGGCTCGGGCGCGTCCCCCGCCGCGAGCGCGCCGTTCTTGACCTTGCCCAGCGTGTGCATGGACTGCACGAGTGGCACGCCCCACCGTTCCTTCGCGACGGCCCCGACCTGTCCCGACAGCCAGTAGTGCGCATGCACGAGGTCATACCTGCCGGGTTCGTGGGCAGCCTCCGTACGCAGCACGCCGAACGTGAACTGGCAGAGTTCGCCGTGCAGATCGCCCTTGTCGAGCTCCTCGAACGGGCCCGCGACGACATGCCTGACCAGCACGCCGGGAGCGAGTTCGGCGACAGGTGGCGCGTCGCGGGACACCGCGCGGGTGAAAATATCCACCTCCACGCCGAGCGCCGCCAGGCGTTTGGTGACCTCTACGACGTACACGTTGAGGCCACCCGCGTCGCCAGTACCCGGCTGGTCAAGCGGCGACGTGTGCACGCTGATGGTCGCGATACGCCTCGGCGACTGTCGCGGCACAGCTATTCACCTCCGCTCACCCCCGCATGGGCAACCGCCACATCCAACCGCGCCATGGCGCGCGGTGTTCCCGTGGTAGGTGATCGCCACGCGGCCCGTAGGGCACGGCTGGCCCGGAGGGCACGGTGCCTGCCCACGGAAACCCCGGCCCGCCGTTGGCCCGGAACCCCGGCAGTGCGCGCCCGGCTCCGCGCGGCCGTTAAGGCTGTATTGCCCCGGGGGGACGGCCCCAGGATCCCCACGGCAGACTGTAGCGGCCCGCTCACTGCTGGATGAGAATCCGCCGATTCACGCATCACGATCTGGTTTGGCGGCGGTGTCTGACGCCCGGTGTCCCGGATAGGCTTGGGCACCATGGGAACCCTGGTGCTGCTTCGGCACGGCGAGAGTGCGTGGAACGCCGATGGCCTGTTCACCGGCTGGGTGGACGTCGGGTTGTCAGCGAAAGGCGAGGACGAGGCCGCTGCGGGGGGCAAGCTGCTGCTGGACGCGAGCATGCGGCCAGGAATCGTGCACACATCGGTGCTTAACCGCGCCATCCAGACAGCCAACATCGCGCTTGATGCCGCCGGGTGGGCGTGGCTGCCCGTGCGCCGCTCCTGGCGCCTCAACGAGCGGCATTACGGCGGCCTGCAGGGCAAGAACAAGGCGCAGACCCGCGGCGAGTTCGGTGACGAGCAGTTCATGCTGTGGCGCCGTTCCTACGACGTGCCACCGCCGCCGCTCGCCGACGACGACCCGCTGTCGCCGGTGGGTGATCCGCGGTACGCGGCGTTGCCGCCGGAACTGATGCCGCGCACCGAGTGCCTAAAGGACGTGGTTGGCCGGATGCTGCCCTACTGGTACGACGGGATCGTGCCCGATCTTGCCGCTGGCACCACCGTCCTGGTCGTGGCGCACGGTAACTCGCTGCGAGCGCTTGTCAAGCATCTGGACGGCATCAGCGACGCGGACATCGCCGCACTTAACATCCCGACCGGCATCCCGCTGGTGTACCAGCTCGACGCTAAGTTCCGCCCGGCCGGCCCTGGCGAGTACCTCGATCCCACGGCTGCCGCGGCGGCAGCCGAGGCGGTACGCAATCAGGGCCGCTAGCGACAGGCCCGTGCCACAGGCGAACCCGCGCGGACCGGCCGGTGAATTCATCCCAAATTACCTCTAGCCGCCCAGGTCGGCGTTGCCTGGCCCACCCATCGTCCGCATACCATCAGGATGTGACTGTCGAGCTTGTGGCGGGGATCGCGGCGGCGGCGGGCCTCGCGACCGGCGCTGCGGCAGTGCTTGCCCTGCGGCCGGGAAGCCGCCGACGCGGGCCACGGGGAGGGACGCCGCAGCCGCTAAGGCTGCCGCCGGGAATCGCCTCCGTGCTCTCCGTGCTGCCCTCCTCCGCCGTTGTCGTCGACCACGACGACCGCGTGCTTCGCGCGAGTTCGGCGGCACGCGCGTTCGGCCTCGTTAAGGGAGACCATCTGGTCGTCGGTGACCTGATCGCGCTGGCCCGTCAGGTGCGCAGGGACGGCGAAATCAGGGAGACCGAGATTGAGGTGCCCAACCGCAAGTTCGGCGGCAGGACGACGAGCTTCGCTGTCCGGGTGGCACCGCTCGGGGCCCAGCTCGCGGGGGGCGGCCTGGTGCTCGTGCTTGCCGATGACCAGACAGAAAGCCGCAGGGTTGAGGCGGTCCGCCGCGACTTCGTCGCCAACGTGAGCCACGAGCTGAAAACGCCGGTCGGAGCGCTCGCGCTGCTCGCGGAAGCCACCGAGGAAGCGGCAGACGATCCGGAGGCGGTGAGCCGCTTCGCCGGCCGGATGCGGCAGGAGGCGGCCCGGCTTACCGTGCTGGTGCGGGACTTGATCACGCTGACCCGGATTCAGAGCTCCGAGCCCGTGACCGACGCCAAACCGGTTGACCTCGACGCGATCGTGTCCGAGGCCATCGACAGGTGCAGGATGAAGGCCAACAAGCATGGCATCACGCTGAGCTCCGGCGGTGACCAGAACCTGAGAGTTCTGGGCGACGAGGACATGCTGGTCACGGCGCTGCGCAACTTGATCGAGAATGCAGTCGCCTATAGCCCGGAACGGACTCGTGTAATGGTCTCCACTCAGCGTTCCGGCAAGAAGACTGCTGAGGTCAGCGTCACCGATCAGGGCATCGGCATCCCTGAGCGGGACCTGGAACGGATCTTCGAGCGCTTCTACCGGGTTGATCCGGCGCGTTCGAGGGCGACCGGGGGAACCGGGCTCGGCCTGGCCATCGTCAAGCACGTCACGGCCGCGCACGGCGGCAAGATTACGGTCTGGAGCAGGGAGGGCGCAGGCTCCACCTTCACCCTCAGGCTTCCGCTGGACAAGCAGGCTGAACCAGTTGCGAAGAGTGACGAGACGACCGCAGCACGGCCCGCGCGGGAGGCAGTCAAGTGACCCGCGTGCTTGTGGTCGAGGACGAGGAGTCGTTCAGTGACGCCCTCTCGTACATGCTGCGTAAGGAGGGTTTCGAGGTCGCCGTCTGCCCGACTGGTCCTGACGCACTCGACACGTTCGACCGCAGCGGGGCCGACTTGGTGCTGCTCGACCTCATGCTCCCTGGCCTGCCTGGCACGGAGGTGTGCCGGACCCTGCGGCAGCGGTCGAACGTGCCAGTGATCATGCTGACTGCCAAGGACACCGAGGTCGACAAGGTGGTCGGGCTTGAGCTCGGCGCCGACGACTATGTGACCAAGCCCTTCTCCTCGCGTGAGCTAGTCGCCCGGATCCGCGCCGTGCTCCGCCGCCAGGGCGATGTCGAGGAATTGCCGACCGTCACCCTTGAGGCCGGACCGGTGCGGATGGACGTGGACAGGCACGTGGTCACCGTGCGTGGCAAACAGACCCCGCTGCCGCTCAAGGAGTTCGAACTGCTCGAAGTGCTACTGCGCAACGCTGACCGGGTGCTGACCCGGATGCAGCTCATTGACCGGGTCTGGGGCGTCGACTACGTTGGCGACACCAAAACACTCGACGTGCACGTGAAGCGATTGCGGGCGAAGATCGAGCGTGACCCGGCGGCCCCGCGGCACATCGTGACCGTGCGCGGGCTCGGCTACAAGTTCGAATCCGCTTCCTGACAGCTAAATCGGGTCCTGAGGGCTAATCCGGCGTCCTGACAGCGAAGGCGTGCTGGCCGGCCAGGTGTGACGGTCGGCTAAGGCGTGCTGGTCGGCTAAGGCGTCCTGCTCGGCGTCGGCGTCGGCGTCGGCGTCGGCTCGGCCGTCGCCGACCGGGCCGAGCCGGATGGCGACGGGCGCGGGCTCTTCGAGGTCTTGGCCGGAGCCGGGGTCGGGCTCGGAGCCGGAGGCGAAAACGTCGCGTAGTAGTTTGCCTGCGGCACCACCGGGATGATCATCGCGATGGTGCCCGCGTTCTGGAAGGTGAGCGTCATGGGGACGGACTGACCGCCGGTTAGCGGCCTAGTCAACCCGTTGAGCACAAGTTCGGGTGAGGGACCTGTGAGAAGCGCGGGCTGCGCCTGGCCAAGCTGCACGGTGCCGCCGTGGATCGTCACTGACGTGGCTGTACCCGGGGCGGAGACAGCGGTCAGCTGGTCGGGCGCGCCGTTATTGACTAGCGCGAGGAACATGCCAGCGTCCTGGCCAGGCTGCAGTGTTCCGTTCACGCGAGGTCCGAGCACGAAGACGTCGCGGATGGCGATGTTATGAAAGACCGTGCTCGCGCCGTCGGTTGGCGTGAAGGGCTGGTTGGTCTGGGCGTTCACGCCGGCGGCACAGCCGGCGAGCGCCGGGACGAGTACAACCGCCGCGGCACTTGCCGCGAGCCGAATGGCGGTTCTGCGGATCACGGAGTCGTCTCCTCCGTCTCGCAAACGGATCAGGCGGACGTCGCAAAGCGTAGCGGTCCGGCCGGCGGGCCTTTCACCTGCCCTCCCCAGGACCTGGAACGCCAGGCTGACCGGCCCTCGCAGGGGGTTCGCGTGCGTCGGCAGGGCTTCTGGCCGTGGCCGCCCGCTCGCCCTGGCCGCCCAGGCGGTTGGCTGGGTGATGCGAGCGCGCGGGCAGCCGGCCGTGACGGCCGGCCCGTGACCGCCTGGCAGTCGGCCCGTGACGGCCGAACCGTAGCCGCGGCGACCGTGACTGATGGCTGGATCCGGGCCGCAGCCGGTCGCTGTGTCCGGGCCGTGACTGGTGGCTGTGTCCGGGCCGTAGCCGGTGGCAGCTAGCTGGTGGCCGCAATGCCCGACTTCGTGGTTGGTGTTCGTGTCGCGGCGCGAACGGGCAACATTCTGACCCGGATCCACGAGTTACTCGTGGAGCCGGGTCTGAACGGCTGCCGCAGCCGGGTCCTGACCGCTTACCGGGCCCGGGTGATCGCGGACCAGCCGGCTGTCCTGGACGGCGCCGCCGCGCGGCGGGTGGAGGCGGCACTGCTCACCAAGGCGGGCCGGCTGACCAGCGGCCAGCTGCGGGCCGCGTGCCTGCAGGCGGTGTTCGCGGTCGATCCGGGCGCGGCGCGCCGGCGCCGGGAGCAGGCCCAGCGGGAGGCGCGGGTGGAGAAGTGGCGGGAGCCGTCAGGCACCGCGTCGCTGGCCGGGCGTGACCTGCCGCCCGCTGGGGTGCTGGCCGCCGACAAGCGGATCGACATGCTTGCCCGGCAGCTGAAGAAATCCGGTGCCGAGGCGAGCCTGGACCAGCTGCGCGCCGGGGTCTACGTCGCGCTGCTGACCGGCACCCCGATCGACGAACTCCTCGCCACCCCCGCCGAGGCCCCCGCAGCCGGACACGAAACCGGCCCGGAGCAGACTGCCGATCCGGCGCAGGCCGCCAGCCCCGAGCAGGCCGCCAGCCCACAGCAGCCGGCCGATCCGGCGCAGACCGCCGGCCCACAGCGGCCGGCCGATCCGGCGCAGGCCGCCAGCCCCGAGCAGGCCGCCAGCCCACAGCGGCCGGCCGATCCGGCGCAGACCGCCGGCCCGGCACCGACCGCCGGCCCGGGGCACGCGGCCAGCCCGGGACAGGAAACGAGCCCGGGGCAGGCGGCCGGCCCGGGACGGGAAACGAGCCCGGGGCAGGCGGCCGGCCCGGGGCGGGAAACGAGCCCGGGGCAAGCGGCCGGCCCGGGCCAGGCGGCCAGCGCGGAGCACGAGACGGGTGCGGGCGGCCAGGCTGGGCTGGCGGCGCGGGTCAACCTGACCCTGCCGCTGGCCACCTTGCTCGGCTTGTCCCAGGCCCCGGGCGATGTCGGCGGGTTCGGGCCGGTCGACGCCGCCACCGCCGCCGAACTCGCCGCGCTCGCCGCCGCCGATCCGGCGTCCCGCTGGTGCCTGACCCTGACCGGCCCGAAGGGCGAGGCCATCGGCCACGGCTGCGCCCCGCCGGGCCGGGCCCCATCGGGCCGGGCCCGCCCACCTGACGGCACGCACCCAGGCCATCCCGGTCCCGGCAGCCCCGGCAGCACATCCCGCGCCCCCGGGCACACCCGGCACACCCGGCACAACATCCGGCGGCCCCGGCCCGCCCGGCAGCCGCGGAAGCCCCGCCGGCGGTGCCGCGGATGCTGGTGCCGCCAGGAGCGGAGGTGCCGCCGGAAGCGGCGAAGGCAGCGGCCCCAGCCGGCGGCGGCTGGCGTTCGACATCGACCCGCTGGCCACCAGCCGCGGCAGCGGCGAACGCGGCGGCGGGCCCGGCCGCCCGGGGACAGGTGCTGAGCGACTCCCGGCGTGAGCGCACCGGGGTAGGCGAGCAAAACTCCCCGCAGTGGATAGCACCTAGCTGCAGGCAGGCCACTAACAGCACGCGCCGCGCCTTCTCTCCGTCTCGCACGATCCGTTCCTGGGTGCCCACGCCACCCCGCCCGGCCCACCCCGCCTCGCCTGCCCTCACCCAACCGGGGGCCCAGTCAGTCGGCACAGTCAGGCAGCAGGACGCATGTGGAGTGGGCAGGCTGCCCTGCGGGGGCCACCAGCTCACCCGGACAGCACCGCAGGGCAATCCCCAACGTCCCTGACCCAGATGTCGTGATCGCGGGGCACCCAGTCATCTAGCAGGAGCGGCGGCTAGTAGGAGCGGCGGCGATGTGATGCCGGTTAGCTCATCTGGCCGGCCCTCGCCACAAGCAGCACCACATCGAGCAGGCCAGCGGCGATGACCGCGGCCATGGTGAGCACGCGCCCTGTCTGGTGGCGCGGCCCGGCGATGGCACCCGCCACCCCCGCGGCGATTACTGCGACAGACGCGGCGAGGCCGAATGCAGCGAGTGCATCGAACCCCCCTGGCGCGACCGCGAGGATAGCCGTGGCCGCGCCGAGGAAGATGCCCGCCGCCAGCCGCGAGATCCTGCCGCCGAGCCGTTGCGGCAGGCCAAGGACTCCGGTAGCGAGATCCGCGGGCAGGTCCGGCAGGACATTAGCGAAGTGCGCGCCCACCCCGAGCAGAGCGCCTGCGGTCAGCGCCCACCACGTAGGCCACGGATGGCCCGCCAGACCGAGCGTGACAAACGCGGGGAACAGGCCGAAACCCGGGATGAAAGGCACAGGTGACCAGATGGTTCGCTTCACGCCGAGGTTGTAGATCCAGCCCGAGCCCACTGCCGCGAGCTGGGCAAGGCCGCCGCGCCAGCCGCTTGCGAGCGATAGCGGAACGCAGCAGATCGCCGCGGCGACCGCGGCGGACGCGACCAGCCGCGCGGGAACGGTGCCGCGCGCCAACGGCTTGTCCCGTCGTCCCGCCGCCATGTCCGTGCGCCGATCGAGATAGTCATTGCTCCAGCCGATTGAAAGCTGGCCGGTCAGCACCGCTAGCCCGGCGATCGCCGTACCGGCGAGCCCACGGCCGGCCGCGTATGCGATCGCGGTAACTCCAGCCGCGACGGCGATTACCGGCTGCGGATGGCAGCTTCTGACGAGGCACTCGATGACTCGTGCTTGCACGGCTCAGAGGCTACTTGTGCCGGCGGCAGCGCGGCATCCACCGCGCTCTGGCTCGTTAAGGCTCTAGCCGGTCGCCGCGCTGCTGGCGCGGCAAGCCTGAGTTTCAGGTGCGCTAAGTACTGCCAGCTGGTGCGGGTAGTCGCAGGTCGTCCAGCTTAAGTTGTTCAGCTGGGCCAGGTGCATCGCCATCCGGGTCTCAGCTGGGCGGCGCGGTGTCCGGTTTGCCAAGGCCAGGTTGGGCGAGCCGGCCGAGTTCGGCCTTGAGTTTGAAACCAGGGATCAGCTTGCGTTGTACCGATCCCACTGCGCTGTCTTTGTGTACAAGGATCGCGGTAAGGCCGACGGGATCGTAGGACTTGCTGAGGACGTTGTGCACATCGTCGATCACCTGAACGTTGCCTCGGCCGGCGCGTGCCGCCATACTCGTGACCTGTTTCAGTCCGCTGTCACTACCGACAAAGTAGATCTTGATCTGTGCTTCGGAAGCTTGCGCCGCAAGCTGCTGCAGCGCGACGAGGCAACGGCAGGTTAGGGGAACGAGCGCGAGCACGGATGGGTTGAGGTCGCGCAGTTTCAACGGCATCTTGTCGATGAAGACCTCCGCGCTGGGCAGTGGCCCGCCCAGTTGCCCCACGGGTGGCACAAGCGTGCCTGCCGACGGCGCGGGTGACCGCGGCGCGGAAACTGACGACGGGACCTCAGGCGGAGTACTTGTGATCACCGTGAGCATGGTGCCGACGAACAGTGTCACGGCAAGAGTTCCCGCGACAAGAGGGACCACCATTCCGTGCCTTGTAAATGGCGCCATGAGGCGCTTGAGCCGACGATGCCGCCGCGCCGCACGCAGTTCGCGGTAGTACGCCTGCACATCACGGGCGAGTTCCCGTGCATCGTCTGGAATCTCGATTTCGACCGGCGGCAGGCCGCTCTCGTCTCGCTCGGGTTCGCCGCCCATCTCCACGCGCACCTCCCGTCACCGGCCGAGGAAGCTTGCGGCGCTGGCGTAGCGGCCTGCACCGCACGCTCTGCGCGCAGTCCGGCACTGCCACTGTGGTTTCCAGTATGAGCCCGCCACGCCCGGAGTGGTGAGCCCGTGTGCCTACTGATCCGAGAAGGTTGCGTCCTGCGGGCGCCGCCCGGTTGATGCACCGGCGTCCCACGCGTATTCTGATGCCCCGAAATTCCCCAGTGACCTGCACGTTTACCGTCAAGAGCGGTTTATCACCCGCGTCCGCCGTGGTAACCTTGTCTTCAGCGGAAGGGGTACTTGCCACATGACTTTTAAGGTCGGCGACACTGTCGTCTACCCCCACCATGGGGCTGCTCGGATTGAAGCCGTCGAGACTCGGACGATCAAGGGCGAGGCAAGATCCTACCTGGTCTTGAAGGTCGACAAGGGCGACCTGACGGTGCGCGTGCCTGCCGATAACGCTGAGCTTGTCGGCGTGCGTGACGTCGTTGGCCAGGAGGGGCTCGAGAGGGTGTTCGAGGTGCTCCGTGCGCCGCACACCGAGGAGCCGACGAACTGGTCACGCAGGTATAAGGCGAATCTGGAGAAGCTCGCCTCGGGTGATGTGAACAAGGTCGCGGAGGTTGTGCGCGACCTGTGGAGAAGGGACAGGGAACGCGGGCTTTCCGCGGGTGAGAAGCGCATGCTTGCTAAGGCCAGGCAGATTCTTGTGAGTGAGCTGGCCCTTGCTGAGAAAACAAACGAGGACAAGGCTGAAGCGCTTCTCGACGAGGTCCTGTCTACTGATCACTAGCCTGTGAGCACAGATCTGTGACCACGGACCTGCCACGGGTGGGCATCGGATTCGATGTCCACCCGTGGCGTTCCGGTCGTCCGCTCTACCTGGCAGGGCTCTTCTGGCCGGGCCAGGACGGGTTGGCCGGTCATTCAGATGGAGACGTTGCCGCGCACGCGGCCTGTGATGCGCTGCTGTCCGCCGCGTGCCTGGGCGATCTTGGTAGCTGCTTCGGCACCGCCGAACCCAGATGGGCCGGGGCGGCGGGAACGGAACTGCTGTCCGCGGTTGCCAAGATCGTGGCTGATGCTGGATACCGCGTCGGTAACGTGGCCATACAGCTCATAGGAAACCGGCCGAGGATTGCGTCGAGGCGCGCCGAGGCCGAGGCGGTGCTCTCGGCGGCTGTCGGCGGCGCTCGCGTCAGCGTGGCCGCCACTACCACCGACGGGCTTGGACTGACGGGGCGCGGCGAGGGGATAGCCGCCATCGCGACCGCCATCATCGCCGTCGCGGCGGGGAACGGCCGGACTGACTCGGCGGGCCAGTCCACGGAGCCTGAAGTCAGCCGATCCTAGCGACTCTTCGGATCGCGGACTTTGACAGTTGAGTTAGTCCTGGGCTGCCGCAGCGAGACTGAGACTGGCGAGCTCTGGTCGCCCTGCTCGGGAATTCACCGTCGGCGCGGGGCTTCGCGCTCAGACTTTGGCGGAACCGGGGAACTACGGACGCGCGGGAAATCCTCTGCGGGTTCCGCAACCTCGTGTTCGGAGGCGTCCGGCTGGTCCGGCTCCGGTCGGGGTGCCTCGGGCTCTTTCCCGTCCGGCTCATGCGCGTCTGCTTGCCGCGTCTCGCTTTGTGGCGCGTCCGGTTCGTGCACGGCCGGCTGGGCGGGTTCCGCCGCCCGCAGCGCCCCAGGCCCGTCAGTGCCCAGCTCGCACGCGACTGCTTGCGGTGTTTCGCGTTCTGGTATGTCCCGTTCCCGTGCGGCGGCTGGCTGGGCGGGTTCCGCCACCTGCAAATCCCCGGGCTCATCCCCGTCCGGCTGACACGGAGCCGATTGCGCCGGCCCGGGTGCGGATGCGTCCGGCTTAGTAGATTGCGGTGCCAGCGTCCTGGTTTGCCCGGCCGATTGCGCCCCTTCCTGCGCCGGCTCTTCCGTGGCGTGCGGCCTGGGCCCGCGCTCGGGCGATTTCGCTTCCCCCTCCTCCGCTGGCTGGTCCGTGCGCTCTGTGCGGGCGGTCTCAGGCACCGGCGCACTGAGTGGTGGGGCGGGAAATGCGGGCTGGCGCTCGCGGTCGTAATCGCCGCCGTGCGCGCTAGGACTGACGGCAACTGGCGCCGATAAAGGGCCCCGGGCGCGGCGTGCGCCGATGAGGCGAAGGCGGTCGTCAGTCATCTCGTCACCGGTGGCATGACTCTCATCGCTCGCCGGATCATCGGGCGCTGGATCGGCCTCGATGGCAAGCTCGGGCCCGGGGTCGGCCGTGCGCTCGTCCGGGCGGCCGGCGTGGTCCCGATCTGCCCCGGGGGGCTCGGCGCGCTCCTGATCGGCGGCGTCCCAGGGCCGCGTGCTGGCGGTCTGACTGGCGGGCTTGTCGGGGTACGGCGGCAGGATGAGATCAAGCCCTCGCAACGTGGATGGCGAGCTGCCGCCCGGGGCCTTACCGCCATACTCCGGACGTCCTGGCGCCTGTCGGTCGGCGGAGCCTGCGGTGGCGGTGCTGGTGACGGCGGAGCCTGCGGTGGCGGTGCTGGTGACGGCTGAGCCGGTATAGGCGGGGCTGGTGTAGGCCGGGCTGGTGTCGGCGGTACTGGTGTAGGCGGGGCTGGCGTAGGCCGGGCTGGTGTAGGCCGGGCTGGTGTAGGCCGGGCTTGGTTTGGCCGCGTTTCCTCCGGCCGAGTCTCGTTCCCCTGGGCTGGTACGGAACGGGCTGGTGTTGGCGGGGGTGGTGTCGGCCGAGCTGGTATGGACTGGGCTGGTGCCGGCTGGGCTTTCTTCTGCCGGGCTGCCCGGCGGACTATCTGGGTTTGCGAGCGCTGGGGATGTGAGCACCGCGCCGCGGACTGCCTGGCCGTGCCCTGCCGGGCTGTTCACCGCAGCGTTATCCGCCCGTTGGCTGGCCGCAGCCGTAACGGCAGTCGCCGGCTTGGCCAATGCGGGTGCTGTCACGAGTTGCTCGTTCACCTCGGGGCTGGCGGGGGCAGGCGGCGCCTGATCGTTCCGCGCGTGCCGCAGCACAGAAAGGCAGAGCTGGAAGGCGAGCAGCAGCAGTAGCCAGGGGAGGACCGCTACCGCCGCCTCCGTAGGCTGCCGCGGAGGCGTGATCGCCATGCCGTGCATCGCGTCCGCGGCCCCGACGAGCGCGACGATCGCGATGAGCGACAGCCACGGCAGCAGGCGGACCCACCAACGCGCCCGGCGGAGCGCGAGCACGGCGGCGCAGGCCACCACAAGCATGGCGTCAGGCAGGGCTGGATAGAAGCGGGCAAGCCCTGCCTGCACACCAGCGGCGCGAGCGATGTCGTGCACATCCGGATAAGAGAACAGGAATGCGGCCGCGGCGGCGGTCAGCACGCCGACGATCACGATGAGCAGCGCGAGCTGCCGCAGGCCGTGCGTGTCCTGGGAGCGGCCGGGTGCGTCACTGTCCCTGCCGCCAGGCGGGTTGTCGTGGATCATTGGGGGTTATGGGGTCCTTCCTCCGGCGATGCCGACCTTACGCCGCACGTCTATAGTCGACGGGGAGCGACACGCGCGGCCCCGCCGTAGCGGCCAGGCTGATGCGTCCCGCACAGCCAATGCGTTGTGCCACGGCGGTGCGCGCAGTGGCACGCGGCGGCGCCGCGAAATGCTCCGGTGCCTGTTGTACGGGCGTCGTTGCCCGGGCGTCTCACGTCAAAGGAGATAGGATGCCGTATTACCGGGCAGTAGGGGAAATCCCGCGGAAACGGCACGTTCAGCTGCGCAGGCCTGACGGTGGCCTCTATGCAGAGGAACTGATGGGCGAGGAGGGCTTTTCCGCCGATTCGTCGCTGCTTTACCACGTCAATCTGCCCACAGCCATCGTCAAGAGCGAGGCCGTGCCCGACACGGCGGCCACCGGCCCCATCACCCACAATCTGCCACTCGCTCCGCGCCATTTCCGCACCCAGGACCTGCCGGATGGCGGCGATCTCGTCCTTGGCAGGCACCTGCTCCTCGGTAACGACGACATACGCATCTACTACGTGTCCGCCGACGCACCCTCGGACCTGTACCGGAACTCGGCGGGCGACGAGATGATCTACCTGCAAAGTGGTCACGCGCGGTTTGAATCGGTCTACGGCGGGATCGACGCCGGGCCTGGCGACTACGTGCTCATACCAGCAGGCACAACCCATCGATGGATGCCAGATATCACAAACACGCCTGCCCGGGCACTGGTGGCCGAGGCGAGGGGTCACATTGGGGCACCGAAGCGGTACTTGTCACCTCACGGGCAGTTCCTCGAGCACGCACCGTACAGCGAGCGGGACCTGCGCGGGCCAGAAGGCCCGCTGCTCGCGGAGGGCGAGGAAGTGCCCGTGCTCGTCCGCAACCGGGCAGGGCTGACCAGGCTCACCTACGCACATCATCCGTTCGACGTCGTTGGCTGGGATGGTTACCTATACCCGTATGCGTTCAACATTGCCGACTTCGAGCCTGTGGTGAAGCGGACGCACGCGCCGCCCCCCGTCCATCAGACCTTCGAGGGGCCGAATTTCGTCGTCTGCTCATTCTGCCCACGCCCCCTTGACTTCGATCCCGCGGCCGTGCCGATCCCCTACAACCATCACAATGTGGACTCAGACGAGATGATGTTCTACGTCGCCGGTGACTACTCCGCACGCCGCGGATCGGGTATTGCGATTGGCTCGATAAGCCTGCACCCGTCCGGGTTCACCCACGGCCCGCAGCCAGGTGCGGTCGAGGCTGCCGTGCGCGGCCTCGCCGAGGGCCGGGCAAGTACCGACGAGACCGCGGTGATGATCGACACATTCCGGCCGCTGCTGCTCGGCCCGGCGGCTGTGCAGACCGAGGATCCCGGCTACGCCTGGAGCTGGGCCGGCGGCAATTCTGGCTGATCCACACAGCCGGCCGCCGTCGTGCGTGCCGGCCTTGCCTTGCCAGTTGGCTCCGGCGACACGCCTACACCCCGGCGCCGATACGCTGTGCAGCGTAAAGTCACGCCCGCGAGCGCGAGAAAGGCGCCGGGCAACCGGACGGATGACGGACGAGATGGAACCTGGCCTGCGCCTTCATGACACCGCCGCGCGTGCGGTGCGCGAGTTCGTGCCCATTGCTGCTGGCAAGGTTTCGCTGTACCTGTGTGGTGCCACCGTGCAGGCCGCACCGCATATCGGCCATCTGCGTTCCGGTGTGTGTTTCGACATCCTGGTGCGCTGGCTGACGGCGAGCGGGTATCACGTGACCTTCTGCAGGAACGTCACCGACATTGACGACAAGATCCTCGACGTGGCGCGATGCGAGGGCGTGCCATGGTGGGCGGTCGCGGAGCGCAACCAACGTGCCTTCAGCCACGCCTACACCGCCCTCGGCTGCCTGCCACCAGACGTCGAGCCGCGCGCGACCGGCCATGTACCCGAGATGATCGCGCTGATGCGCCGCCTGTTCGAGCGTGGCCACGCCTACGCGGCCGGCGGCGACGTGTACTTCGACGTGCGTTCATACCCTGAGTACGGCGCACTGTCCGGGCAGCGGCTCGGGCACATGCGGGCTGCGGGCGACACTGACAGCGCGGCGGCCAAGCGCGATCCGCGCGACTTCGTGCTGTGGAAAGGCGCCAAGCCAGGCGAGCCGGCCTGGGAAACGCCGTGGGGACCCGGCCGGCCCGGCTGGCATCTGGAATGCTCCGCGATGGCCACCGCGTACCTCGGCGAGGCCTTTGACATCCACGGCGGCGGCCTTGACCTGATCTTCCCGCATCACGAGAACGAGATCGCGCAGTCTCGCGGCGCCGGGTACGGTTTCGCCCGCTACTGGATGCACAACGGCCTGGTCAGTGTGGCTGGCGAGAAGATGAGCAAGTCGCTTGGCAATTCGCTGATCGTCAGCGAGGTCCTGCGGAGGGTGCGGCCGCCTGAGCTTCGTTACTACCTGGGCCAGGCGCACTACCGGTCGCTGCTCGAATTCTCCGAGGAGGCACTAGCGGAGGCTGCCGCTGCGTACCGGCGAATCGAGGGGTTCGTTGTGCGGGCCGCGGAAGTGGCACCGCCTGGGACCGCCGGCCCGCAGGAGGCGCTGCCGCCCCTGCCGCGCGAGTTCGCCGCCGCGCTTGGCGATGACCTCGGTGTCCCGCAGGCCCTCGCCGTGGTGCACGACGCGGTGCGGGCTGGCAACAACGCGCTGGCTTCTGGCGACGCCGCCGGGACGAGCAGAAGGCTCGGCGAGGTCCGCGCCATGCTCGGCGTGCTCGGCCTCGACCCGCTCGCTGATCCGTGGGCGGCGATTCCGGCTACCGGTAGCGCCGGCGATCTGCGTGGTGTGGTAGACGCGCTCGTAGGCGTCGCGCTCGCGCAGCGTTCGGCTGCCCGGGAGCGAAAGGACTACGCGGCCGCCGACGCCATCCGTGACGGACTGAGTACGGCGGGAGTTCTGGTCGAGGACACGCCACATGGCCCGCGTTGGGAGCTGAAGCAATGACCACAGGTCCACGGCGCAAGGGCACGGGCGGGCATGGCAAGCGGAAACTTCAGGGCAAGGGCCCGACGCCGCCTGCGCATCTGCGGCCCGGTCACCCGGCCCGCCGCCGCGCCGCCGCCGCAGGCAGACGAGCCACGGAAACGGGCCGCGACGCGGGTTCCGGGCGGGCCCAGGTAAACCCTGGTGACGGGGTGCCACCTGGCAGCAGCGGGACCGCGCGCGGCAGCCGTTCTGGAGCAGGCTCGGGCAAACCTGGCGTGGCCCGGGGGACAACCCGCGGCGCCCGCGTTCCCGGCCGCCCCGGGCGTGCGCCGGACGGGCCTGAGGTGGTCGCCGGCCGCAATTCGGTGCTCGAGTCGCTGCGCGCCGCGGTACCCGCGGGCGCGCTGTACGTCGGGCACCGCACCGAGCCAGACGACCGGATCGCCGAGGCGATCCGGCTGGCCGGCGACGCTGGGATTGCGGTGCTCGAAGCCGGCCGCGGCGAGCTGGACCGGCTGACCGACGGCGCTCTGCACCAGGGCCTCGCGTTGCAGGTGCCGCCCTACGAGTACGCGCACCCCGGCGACCTGCCGGCGCGCGCCGATGCTACCGGGGCGCCCCCCCTGATCGTGGCGCTCGACGGCGTGACCGACCCAAGGAACCTCGGAGCGGTGGCACGGTCGGCCGCCGCCTTTGGCGCGCAGGGAGTGGTCATTCCCGCGCGACGTTCGGCCGGCGTAACCGCGTCGGCGTGGAAGGTTTCCGCGGGCGCGCTCGCTCACCTTCCGGTCGCGCGCGCGGCCAATCTAGTCCGTGCGCTCGCGGACTACCAGCAGGCAGGGCTCTTTGTTGTGGGCCTTGACGCCCGCGGCGGGACTGATGTTGCCGACCTGGAAGTCGCTGACGGCCCGCTCGTGCTTGTCGTGGGGTCGGAAGGTCGCGGCCTGTCCAGGCTCGCTGCCGATCGGTGCGATCTCCTCGTGCGGATTCCGGTCGCGGCGCGGACGGAGTCGCTGAACGCCGGTGTCGCGGCCGGGATCGCCCTCTACGAAGTGGCACGCAGGCGGGCCGGACGCTGATCAGCGGCTCGGCGTACCTGGCCGCTCAACTCCCGATGCCGAGGGTGGCGAGCAGCACAAGTACGAGAGTGCATACGGCGAATGCCCCGTGTCCGGCTACGACCGCGATAGGGAAGTGGCTTTCCGCCGGAAGCTCCGCCCGGGTGGGTTCCTCGGCGGTCGCCGCGCCGCTCTTCATGCCCGGCGCGGCACCGCGTCCAGGACCGTCGCCATCGACGGCGGCGGGGCCCCTGCCCTGGCCGAAGGCGGCGGCGATTCCAGTGCTCTGGGCACCGTAGCGTCGCAGGACGGCCTCACCCGTGGCCGGCGTTCTCAGGATGGGTGCGGGGGCGGCCTGCACGGTCTCACCGCCCCAGCGCACAAACATCGTGCAGCCGAGCGTGGCGATGAGCAGCAGGCCGATCAACGCGGCCCACGCCAGGCTCTGCATGTCGGTGAGCAGGTACGCGATCCAGGTGACCAGCCCGGAGGCCGCGAGCAGGAAGTGCCCAAAGATCAGTAATGGCGGAAATGTCGAGGCGCCGGTCTGCCGTTGCCGTATGCCGCCTCGGAACAGCCAGGTGGCAAGCAAGTAGCTGCCGCCAAGTGCGGTAATGACCCAGGCGATCAGAGCAGCGGTATCCACGCCGGATCTCCTTAAGCCACGAAAGCAACGACAGACGAGCCACCTCGGATTCTCCCTGTCAGGCGGCTACTTCGTCAGGTGGAACCCAGACTTGCGCCGGATAAGCCGACATGCGGGACGACACTCGCCGACGGCGCGATCATCCCACACCGCGAGAGCGGACTCGGACCACGCCAGCACCGGATCCCGCCGCCATCGATCCCGGGCACAGGTACGCGCGCCGTCCCCCTCGCCGCCTTCCGCACCGACCTCTCCGACGCCCGCTGGGCGTGCTGCGCTGCGACCGGACCGGGACGGGAACGGGCTGTACAGCCCTCACGACCTCGTCCGGAGCTGGCGCGCCTTGACGGACATCCATCATCAGGGGTTCGTCCCCGGAAGGATGTCCGACCATGGAGCATGGGGAAGAAGCCACGGTGCTGGCTGTTCGCTCACTCCGGAGTTCAAGGCCGAAATCGTTGAGCCGTGCCGGGGGGGAGACCGGTCTGTCGGCCAGGTCGCGAAGGAATTCGACCTGACCGAGACCGCGGTGCGGGGGTGGGTCAAGCAGGCCGGGCGGGATGCGGGCACCCGCCAGGACAACGGCTTGACCAGCGCGGAGCGCAAGGAGCCGGCTGAACTTCGCCGGGAGAACCGCCGACTCCGGCAAAGACGTGGTTATCTCAAACCCGTTTTCGGGTGTCTACGACGTAGCTGTCGTTGCTCGGCATAGACGGTGAACCCGGTAGTGGTGAGTTCCGCTGGGCGGGCAGGAACCAACGTAGGCGGCCTGCCCCGCGCTGTTCCGGGCCTGTGCCGCAGCTGCTGGCAGCCGCCCGTCCGGATGCCACTGGCCGTGGGTGGCAGGTTGAAACGACCCAATGCATGAACGTGCCGCCCGGCGCGTCCGCGTCATCCATCACCATGGCGATGCTCGCGCCTGGTCGCGCTCGGGCTGTTCGAGCCGTACAGGGATGCAGCCGACGCGGTTGCGCCTGATGTATTTGATCTCATCCGCCTGCCGGATGGATGGCCCTGCTCGCACGCTCGGCACCCTCGAAAGACGCGAGCTGCTGATGCTCCGCCACCATATAGCTGTACTGCGCCGCCTGAACCCAAAGCCTCAACCAGAATGGGCCGACCGGCCGTGACCTCCGCGCTAGCCCGGTTGCTGCCCGCGGCATTGCGCGCCCACCGCCTCCTCACGCCAGCGACGCTGCTGCGCTGGCACCGGCGTCTGGTCACCAGAAAGTGGACCTATCCCAGCCGACGCGGCCGGCCGCCGGTCGATGCGCAGATCCCTGTACTGATCGAAGGGATGGCCCGCGAGCACCCAGCTCGGCTACAAGCGCATCCAAGGCGGACGATTCGGCCTCGGGCACCGGATCGGCGCCTCGACCGTGCGGCGGGTGCTGAAACAGCTCCGGATACCACCAGCACCGCAGCGCCGCGAGACGCATTCGACGCCGTGCTCGCCAGCGCCGGGGTGGATGTGGTGAAGATCCCGCCGCCAAGTCCCCGGGCAACGCCTACGCGGAGCGCTGGGTCCTCACCGTCCGGTCCGAGTTGACCGACAGAATGCCGCTCGCCGGAGAGCGGCACTTACGCGCCGTGCGCAACGCCTGGCATTACAACCAACATCGCCCCCATAGAGCCCGGAATCTGCTGCCGCCGCACGCCGGCGAGGCAGCACACGCGGTCAGCGATCTAGCCGCAGCTCCAGTAGGGCGGCAGCGAGTCCTCTGCGGGCTGATCAACGAGTACAAGAGGGCGCTTAGCGATCAGCAAAATTTCACCGAAAAATCGCAGCTCAGCGGCCGTGGCCGAATTTTGGAACCCCGCAGGCTGCCGCGGAGCCCGTATCCGGCAACCGCCCAGTACACGGTGAGCGGGGCACGTTCGGCGCTGCGAGGCCCGGCGGCCAACCGTCGCATCTCCTTTTCGCCGTGGTAGACGTCCGCGGCACCTGATCGTCTTTCGCGTCTCGTCTTTCGCGTCCTCCCGGCCGTTGCGAGCCGCCGACGCAACAGAGCCGCCGCTGACTACTCCGCGCGGCCGCGGGGACCCACGTCGGTGCCGGGGTTCACGCCGCTCCGCGATCCCGCGCCGGGGGCCGGCTCCACGCGGCCCCCAGCCCCGATAGCGGCCGGCTGACCGATCGCGGCCCCGTTCGGCACGAGGCTGAAGGCGCCCTCCTCCTCCTGCGCGTTGTGCAGCCGGAGCACGGCGTACAGCCCGTAGAGCAGGCGCCGGACTTCGATGACGTCCTCGGGCTGCACGGTCTCGTTGTCGAGGCCCGCCAGAAGCCGCCGCAGCCGGCCGACCTGGTGCTCGATCTCCGCGTGCGTGCGGCTCATCGCCGCCGTCGCATCCGTCCCGTCGAGCGCTCGGGCCACCAGGGGGACGAGCAGCGCCTCCTCGGCCCGCTCATGCGGGAGCAGCTCGCCCTCCAGCCGGTCCAGCAACATGCGCACCGGGGCGAGGTCGCACTCGCGCGTCGACAGCCCGTTCGCCACCGATCGGATCTGCTCGACCGCCTGCCGCACCGCGTCGTGCTCGGCCCGCAGCCGGAGCGCGGTGGCGACGTCTGCGGGCGGCATCGCGATCGTGTGGACCGCCCCGGGCAGTACCGCCCGCAAGGCGATGCCGATCGCCAGCACGTCGATGACCTCTTGCAGGATCGCGCCCGCCGCCGGCGGCAGGAGCCCGGCCGCGGCGGCGACCATCGCCACCAGCGACAGGCCCATGCCGATGAGGACGGCCTGCAGGGCGATCCCCTTCGAGCGGCGCGCGATCAGGATCGCGTCGGCCAGAGCGTCGACCCGGTCCACCGTGAGCACGATGTCGGCAGCCTCCGACGACGCGGTGGCCCCGCGCGCGGCGAGCGCCACCCCGGCGCCGGCCGCCGCGAGCGCGGGAGCGTCGTTAACCCCGTCCCCGACCATGATCGTCGCACCGTGCGCCGACTCGCGCTCGATCGCGGCGAGCTTGTCCGCGGGGTCGCAGTCGGCCAGCACCGTATCGACGCCCACGACGCGCCCGACCATGTCCGCGATGTCCGCGCGGTCACCGCTGACCAGGACGACACGCGTGATCCCGGCCTCGCGCAGCGCGCGCACCATCCGGGGTGCGTCGGGCCGGATCGGGTCCTCGAGGAGGAAGGCGCCCGCGGGCTCGCCGTCCACGGCGGCGAAAACCGTCAGCGAGCCGTCCAGGTCGGCCCGCCGGCGCACCTGGCGCACCCACCGCGGCGGCTCGCCGCCGACGATCCACGAGGCCTTGCCGAGCCTCACCCGGTAAACGCCGACGGTCCCCTCCAAACCGTAGCCGTGCACCTCCCGAACGTCGTCCGGCATCTCCAGCGCAAGCCCGCGACCGGTGGCTGCGGTGACGATGGCGCTCGCGAGGACATGCGCCGAGACCTGGTCGAGCGAGGCGGCGAGCCGCAGCAGTTCGTCCGCGTCCAGCCGGCCGCCCGCCGTGACGACGTCGGCCAGCCCCGGCCGCCCCTGGGTCAGCGTGCCGGTCTTGTCGAAGAGCATTACCTGCCCGGCGGCCAGCCGCTCGAGGGCGCCACCGCCCTTGATGACGACGCCGATGTGCGCGGCACGGGACAGGCCGGACATGATCGCGATCGGGGCCGCGAGCAGCAGCGGGCACGGCGTCGCGACGACGAGCACGGCGACGGCGCGGACGGGGTCCGCGCTGAGCGCCCAGGCCGCTGCTGCCAGGGCGAGCGTAAGCGGGACGAAGACAACGGCGAACCGGTCCGCGGCGCGGACGAACGGCGCCGACGAGGCCTGGGCCTGCTCGACGAGGCGCACCACCCCGGCGTACGTGGACTCCGCGGCCGCCGCCGTCGCGACCAGGTCGATCGGCTGCCCCGCGTTGACCACGCCGCTGCGGACGACCTCGCCAGCGATCCGCTCCGCCGGCCGCGACTCCCCCGTGAGAGCAGACTCGTCCAGCACGGCCGAGTTGAGAAGCCGCCCGTCCACCGGGACGATCCCTCCCGCGCCCACGAGTAGCCGGTCACCGGGGACGACGTCGTCCACCGGGACCTCGACGACCCCGCCCTCGACGCGGCGCCGGGCCGTGCGCGGGGCCCGCTCGACCAGCAGGCTCAGCTCGCGCCGCGCCCGCGCGGCCGCCCGCGCCTCCAGGAGCTGCCCGCTGGCGAGCATCACCGTGATCACGGCGCCGGCGAAGGGCTCGCCGACCGCGAGCGCGCCGGCCAGCGCGAGCACCGCGATCACGTCCACGCTCGGCTGGCGGCGCCGGATCGCGCCGACCGTCCAGGACACCGACAAGACGAGGCCCAGCACAGTGCCGACGATCCACAGCACGCTCGCGGGCGTCTCTGCAGCCAGCAGCCACGCCGTGCCGCCCGCGACCAGCAGCACGGCGGACAAGACGAAGAACAGCATCTCCTTGCTATCACGCAACCGCGTCACGCTCTCATTCTGACGTGTGTCACACGTTGCGAACAAAATCGCCCCGCCCCCTCTACCGGCGCACCGCGATCAAGAAAAGACACCCACCCCTCACGGGTGGGCTACCAGGTAGAGCGGCGCTACGCGTC
Source organism: uncultured Actinomycetota bacterium (assembly GCA_963826515.1). Taxonomy (GTDB): domain Bacteria; phylum Actinomycetota; class Actinomycetes; order Streptosporangiales; family Streptosporangiaceae; genus DATFVJ01. Next base: position 988 of record CAWGXI010000008.1, on the reverse strand, counting down.
TCCGCTGCTTGTCTTGCGACTGACGTGAACCATTCAATCTTCGAAATACCCAGCCACGGGTCGGCGCGCCTGTGGCCATCGCCGCTGCGTTCGGCACCCGGCCCGATGTGACAGCCGACGACCACGCGGCGGGCTGAAGCTGTGGCGGGAGCGTCACCGTGATCTGGGCCGGGCGCCAACCCAGGTCGCCTGCCGGCTGCGCGCCGTTGTTGCGCGAGCTGGTCCAGGGCGGGCGGCCGGCGGTGCACGCCTGCCGGATCGACCAAGCTATCGAGGGGCAAATCGGCAGCGCCGAGAAGGAACATCCCGAGGTGGCCGTCGAGCGGCAGGCCGCCGGTAGCCCGCCGCGCACCGCGCTTCTGGCGGCCGCATTTGGGGCCCAGATGCTCGTGGTGGCTCCTCCGTGGCCACGGCGGCGTCGAGGCGATCATGCTCGGCTCGGTCAACCAGGCCCTGCTGCACCATGCGCCCTGCCCGGTCGGTGTCGCCCACCCGCCTGCCCGCGGACGCCGAAATGCCACACCGGCAGATCCCGAACGGCTGACGCCCGCGGCTCCCCGCACGTGAGGCGGGCCGATCCCTGCGGTAGCCGTTCGGGACCAATCTTCGGTCAGGGAACGCGGTGGATGTGCTGGCGGGCAGCACCGGCGATGGCCTGCAGCGTCGGGGTTTGGCGGCGCTGCGCGGGATCTGGTGGCGGGTGTCACTGTAGCGGCGCACCCGATCCCGCAGGTGATGGCGGGTCTCATGAGCATTCAATCATGACGTTCTGTTGCGCAAGCAGCCGCGCCAATTAACGACTTGTTGCTCGCGCGCCGCGGGCCGCGAGCGCTGTCTGGTAGCCGCCCAGCAGCTGGGGAACACCTTCTCAGCCGGCATGGACCCGGGATGCTGTCTCGGTTTAGAGCGTGGCCAGCCGTTCGTCGTCTCGACATATCCTTTCAGTCGGTAGTTCGTGCTTCCGGGGGGCAGCACCCTGAGCCGGGCA
>CAWGXI010000007.1:0-225484 GCA_963826515.1 uncultured Actinomycetota bacterium | reverse complement strand
TCGCCGATAATGAGGCTCCCATGGCCCGTAGTTTTGTATTTCCCAGCCCACATTTCGGGCGCGATATCCCACGACCAGCACGGCCACAAAGTGCCGTCTACCAGCGCAGAGCCGGCCGCGGGTCATCTGCTTCGCCTCCTCTGCGTCCGGCCGGAACTCCTCGGTTGCCTGAGCGATCAGCGGGGTGAAGTCTGTGATGATGTCAGAGACGGTAGCCTGGGAGACGCCAAAAGATCGGCAATGACTTCTTCGACCATATTCTGCCGTTTGTACAGCAACGTGACCATGATCGCTTCCCGCAGCGAGAGGCTCTTCGGCCGCCCGATTCCCTTATCCCACGGTCCGGACAGGATATCTTCGATGCGCACCTCAAGCTCATCGAGTTGTTCGGCGTTCAGTCCGAAGGTACGATGGTAACGCAACGGCTCCTCCGTCGGTTGAGGGTTTTGGAAGGCAATCGGGCTATTCGGGAGAGCGTGATCTTCCCGGAGGTATTGATGTCTTCCTGTCGGTGATGTTTTTTGCTGGGAGTCTCGGCGGACCTGATTATTGTTGGAGGGGTCCGTGGGGGAGCTTCGACGGCCGTTGACGCTTGAGGATCGTGAGGAAATATCGCGCTGTCTGGCGATATGCTTGACGAACAAGGAGATCGCGGCCCATATCGGGCGTGCCGAGTCGGTCGTATGCCGGGAAATCTCCCGCAATGGCGGACGGGAGAAATACCGGGCGCACCGGGCGCAGTCGCGGGCGGAGGAGGAGCGATGCCGCCCAAAAGCCCGGAAAATGGACGCTGATCCGGTGCTGCGCTGCCGGGTGGTGTCCGGTTTGCGCCGCGGGTTCTCGCCGGATCAGGTGGCGGGCCGGTTGAGGTACGACCGGTCCTGCGGGCAGGCTGGACGGGTGGTATCGCACGAGACGATTTACACCTGGATGTACGCCTTGCCGAAAGGCGAGCTGGCCCGCCTGGGCGTGGAGCTGCGATCGGGCCGCGAGCAGCGCAAGCCGCGCGGGCGGAAAAAGACCCCCGGCGCCCGGATCGTGGGCATGCGTTCCATCGACGATCGTCCCGGCGAGGTAGCCGGCCGCCAGGTGCCCGGGCACTGGGAGGGAGATCTCATTGTGGGGAAGAACGGGGCGACCGCGGCGGGCACCCTGGTCGAGCGCACGAGCCGGTACACCGCCATTGTCCCGCTTCCGTTCGGCCGTACCGCTGATCATGTGCGCGCGGCCCTGATCGGCCAGGTCGAGGGCCTGCCGGCCGAGCTGGTGAAGTCGATCACCTGGGACCAGGGGTCAGAGATGGCCGGTCACGCCGCCTTCTCCCTCGCCACCAAGATCGATGTCTATTTTGCCCACCCGCATTCACCGTGGGAACGGGGGACGAACGAGAACACTAACGGGCTCATCCGGGAATACATCCCGAAAGGGACGCCGGTCCCTTCCGATCCTGGATTCTTGAATTCCGTGTCTCACTCACTAAACATCCGCCCGAGGCGTATACTTGGCTACAGAACGCCAGCCGAAGTGTTCGCCGAGATGCTCAGCGAAATTGATTTGGGGAGCCGTTGTCTTTTAGGCGCGCCGTGCCGGAATTTAAACTTTAGTAATAAATTTGATCGAGATCAGCAAAAGCTCGCTTAGGCGAGTTTCTGATAATCCTCTGTGAAGACCAGCACTAGTTTCCTGACCATGCTCGTTCTCCTTTGCTCTGGCGAGAATCTGAGCACTCCTGCTTCGTTCTGCGCGACCCGCCGGCGTGCCTACCAGCGACTTCCGTGCTGTGCTTATCCAGCGCGGGCTGCTGCCAGCATGGTACTGCTCGCGTTGCTGCTCGCTGTTCACGACGAAGGTCCCACCCGGCTGGGCCTGCGGACCCTCGCTGCACCGGTGGGGATGGCTGCATCGTTTTGCCATGAGCGCTTTACGTGAAACCAGCCGACGGCTGGCTCCGCCTCAGCGGATTTCCTGGAGCGCCACCACCAAGGAAAGGGCGATGGTGCTGCCGGGAGACGATCTAGTGCCAGCTCCGATGGTCCCCCCAGCCCATCGCCTGAACCGGCGATAACGCCGAGTCGGCCCGGCGCGCTGCAACACGCCGTGCCACAGCCATCGATGCCACGCCGATGGGTTGATCTGCTGGCAGCAAGGCATGGCCCGACATCGTGGACCAATATCCCGACTCTGCCGAATTGAGTACGTTGCGTGCACGCATGCTTATGCGCTGACCGGCACGGGGTTCACTCGTAGTGTTGAGGGCTGTCGGTGGTCTCGCGAAGATTCGCGGCTAGGCGCTGTGAGCGTCAACCGGGGCCTGCCGTCACTGGCTTATTCCGGCCGCTGCGAGGATCCCTGCCTGCACGCCGGCGCTCAGGAGGTTGTGTCATAGCGGCTGGGCCGATCATCCGATACCCGAGAGTGGCCGCGTGCGAGCAGTACCAGGTACCCGGCGGCGACTATGCCGGTGAGGTTGATGCAGCTGGAGGGCTGATCCTGCCGCGTCGTGAAAACGACCGAAGACCAGGGCCAGCGCCAAGTTTCCCGCGGCCGGAATCGTGGTGACCGAGATGAACACGCCCACCAGGGCCGCCGATTTGGCGGACGTGAGCGACAACATCCCGGCGGCGCCTGCGACGAGGGCGGTGATGAGCGAGAACCAGCCAGGCCGGTAGATGTATTCGGTGCCGGTCGAATGAGCGAGGTTGCCAGCATTCACCAAACCGGTAGCCCGCCACAAGACGGCCACGACGGCGGTCGCTGCGATTGCACCGGCGAATCCGACGACCAGCGCGATTATCCCGCGACGCACTGCGTCCATCCGGCGCAATCGCAGCCCTACGGCTATCCCGGCGAGCGGACCGAACTCGGGGCCGACGACCATCGCGCCGACGATAGTGATCGGGGAGTTGGTCGCGACGCCGATCGCGGCCAGCAGGCATGCCAGCACCATGAACGCCATGAACACCCAGGTCAGCGTCGAGTCTTCGCCAGTGCTGGCGATGACCTCCTCCCAGATGACAGCGTCGGCGGCGTCGCCCGGCGCATTGCGCTCGGCGCGGCGCACGCCAGCACCGATCGCCATGTCAACCGCGTGCACGCTGATTGAACCGCGCCGGTCGACACCAAGCTCCCGCAGGTCGCTGAGGACTTGCTGGACACACTCGCGTGCAAGATCAGCCTGGATGAGGTCGCCGCCCGGCTCGCGAGCCGCGCCCGGGAGCACCACGAGGTTGGTCGCCCCTCGCTGGTCACGCAACATCGCCTCTACCTCATCACGCAGATCCGCTGGGCTCACTACCCGTACATGCTGCAACGACATGCTGGATAAGCCTGCCCGACATAACCCGCTACCGTCGAGAGGCCCCGTTGGGTCGGCGTAGCAGACCGGCGCACCCGTATGCCGAGCCCATACCGGCAGGGCTGGTTCACCTGGCGTGTCGAGTTGAGAGGTCCGCGAAGGGCCGTGCGCCCTGGCGGCCTATCGTCACCGTCGCGGCTGGAGATTCCGGTCACGGGCGGCGGCCCTCACGACTACGGCCGGCCGATTGCGCCCGGACCGGCGCGCGCGGTGCCGCTTGACCTCCTCCTCTTCGGCCAGCAGATCATCGGCGTCGGTCTCGATGAACAGCTTCACGAACATCGGATGCATGATGTCCTCCCCCGGGGCCGGCGGCGGTGACCGTTGCGTGCCGTGCCCTTTAGCGCTCGCGCATAATTAATTCCCATCGTTCGGGCGTGTCGTGTCGCCGGGCGGGTCTGCTGGGATGGTGTAGTTCCAGTTGCCGTGGAACTGGTGGCGCTGGAGGTGGCGGGCCTCGAATGCCTTCATGTCCTTGTCGGGAATCCTGATCCCCTTGGGGGTAGATTCCGGTGTCCAGGACGGCTTTGACGGTCAGGCCGGTTCTGGTGGTGACCGCGCTGATGGTCTCGATGATGACCTCGTGGGAGATGGCGTTGACCCAGCCGGCGTTCGCGGTCAGGTCGTAGATCCCGTAGGGCACCGCCTTGCCCAGCTCCTCGTCGGCGAAGTCATGCACGCTGACCCGCTCGGGCTGCCCCGCTGGCGCCCATTCCGCCCCGCCGTTCTTGAAATTCCCCACATTCTCCTTCTTCTTCGCGTCCACGCTGATCACCCGGCTGCCGTCGTCCTGGAACGCAGTCACGGCCTCGTTGATGTACCGGAACTGGGCGTCACGGCGGTCGGGGTGCTGCTTCCCCTCCACCGTCTTGGCGTTGCCTGCAGGCTGTACCCGGCCCCGGCCCGGCCAGCAGGCTGGCCACCGTCCGCGCCGAGACCGCGTGACCCTGCCTGGTGAGCTCCGCGGCCAGGTTGGCGGTTGCGGCGGCCACGGGCTCCGGTGACCCTCGCTTGTAAGCACGGCCTGACCGTGTGGGAACGTCACTCACCTGGGGACAGCGATGAACCCGAGCAGCATCGGCGTTGTCGGCGCCACCCGTTCGTCACTCACAAACACCGCCTTGCCGCTGTTGTCATGACCCGTCACCACTCGTCGAACGTCCATCCGTTCCCCTTCCTCCGGGCAGCTCAGCGAGGTGTTCATGGATCACCGTGATCGCTGTCACGGGTCGGCTCGAACGCGTCGAGGTGCGTGGTGGCCCCTCCGCCTGGCGCGGTAGCGCTACTCCCTGCCCACGAAGGCCAACTCGCGTTAGGAGGGTAATTCCCCTGAAAGACCTTCAGACGATAGGTAGTTCGCGATCCCGCCGTCATCAGGTCAGCCCCAGATCTGCGGAAGTCGCGGCCGGTGAGGCCTTCAAAGTCGGGAACCTTTGTAAGAGAGCGCTTACAAGATCGAATGGAGGATCTCCTGTGGGCCGCGCTCAAACAGCAGATTCTTCACTCCCTACCCCAGCAGTAAGGATGATCTACTGCTGCCCGGTGGTAGGTAGATTCGGACAACTTTAACTGGTTAGGCAAATTGTTGCTCGCACAACTTTGCAGGTCAGCGGCTTGACCGACGTAAACTTCCGGAGATCTGAGCCCAGCGAGTTCCGCTGGAGGTATTATCGCCCAGGATTCCGGACATGCTGGTAGTCAGCGTTTTGACAACTACGTCTGGAATGACTTGGTCGATCAGCTACGCGCACCGGGCAGCAGTTCCACGCGAGTATCGCCGACCATGTTTATGACATAGGTCGCTGCTATGCCGTGCCGCCAGCCAACCGGCAATACGAAGTAGCGATCTGGCCGGGCAAGCAGCAGACGCAGCCCGATGTAGCGGTAACGGTAGTGCTCGTCGGCAGGGAATTGCTCGACGTGTAACCCAGGTCCTGACAAGGCCAGGCGATAGGGACTATACACGGCGACCGCAGTCCGATCTGGCAGATCACGGGCCACTTCGGCGGCGTCATCCGTGCCCTTTGCGCTCGCCAGCAGGGCAGCCGTCCAGAACGCGCAACTGCCGGTAATCAGAACAGCGGCAATCCTGGCGATCCGGTCGGCCGCAGGCTGCAGGTTCCCTGCCGTCCGCCCCGGCCAGCGAGACAGCAACAGGCCCGACCCGATGAAGAAGACCACGACGTATGTGTTGATCCGCACGTGATAGGCAAGCACGGCCAAGATGACACCAGCAGCGCTCAGCGCCAGACCCACCGGACGCGCCAGCTTGCCGCTGCGCAGCAGGTAGCAGCGAATTGGCCGAGGCACCGGCACCCACGATCGGGCGCCAGCCGCGACGGCCACCGCAGCCCCCGCAACGATCAAGCCCGGCGAGAAAAGGCTGAGGCTTTCCAGTACGAACTCAGGCACAGTAAACCCCACGCTGAAAGCGCCCACGTTGAAATAGCCGAGCCAGGAATTCATATACGCCCAGCCCATGTAGAACATCAGTGCCGTGATCAGTGTGGCGTTGGCGGCCAGAGGTACAAGCAGACCGCGGTCATGCTCGCCAGAACGGTGCGTGGTTGTCACGACGGCGGGGCCGCGGGAAGCGGTGCCGGTGTCGGCGTCTGTGAGAGAGTGGTGGAAGGGGTAGACGAGGGAGACGGAGACGACGTGGTCTCCGGCGATACCGGCAGCGGGATGAGCCCCAATGCGCGTGGCAATGGACTGCCTGAGATGAGTGGCGGTGGGACGGAATCGCCGCCATTGCTGGTACTTGACGGCCAGCCCGCGACGTTCGACGCCGCCGAGCCGCGCGTGGAAGTGATTTGAGTTGGACTCACGGCAACGCCGCCTTCCGGGGCCGCCCTGCCCGACGCCGCCGAGCCGCGCGTGGAAGTGATTTGAGTTGGACTCACGGCAACGCTGCCTTCAGGGGCCGCCCTGCCCGACGCCGCCGAGCCGCGCGTGGGTTTGATATGAGTTGAACTCACCGGCACACTATCTCCGGAACCAACATGACTGCAGCAGGCGGCGCAACCGAGGAGGGCGATTGCGGCGGCCGCCGCGAAAATATCCCCCCACCTCCGACGCGAGTTGGCGATTTTCACGGTGCCACGAACTGGTGCGAGCCATACAATATACGGGCACGCTGGATGGCGGACCATCACGAGGCATGCGTGCAGACCCGCCCCGAATGGGAGAGCAGTGGTCTCGGATCGACCATCGTGGCGGGTCCCGCGCCGGTGACGAAGGCGCACACGACCGATGAGTAGGACGCCAATCAGTCCCCCGAAGCGGACCGAGGGCAGACGCCGACGGATCTCGTGCTCCTGACCCGCGTCGGCTCGACTGATTCTCCGTATCACGATCCCGCCGCCCTTTTGCCCTCGCAGTCGATAAGAGCTTGCACCGCGACGCCCCCATCAAGGCAATCCCCTAGGCAGATACAAAAGACAACCCCGTCATTAGGCCAGCACGCCTATGCGGACATATGTGGCCGAATAGCCACCCCTAGCATCGCGTAAAATGCCATCTTGATCTTTCTCCTGGTTGGTGCTGATAGCGGACCGGCGTGCCGAGAATCGCATCCACGGCTCTGACCAGCTGAGTAGCTACCGGTGAGTTCATCGGACCCCACTGGCGAGCGTTCACCTCATCAGATGGCAGGATGGTTTGCATGGCTGACGATGCGGCATCGGTCTTGCTGTTGTGGGACGTAGACCACACCCTGATCGAGAACGGTGGGGTGAGCAAGGAGAACTACGCACTGGCGTTCCAGATCCTCGCAGGTCGCGCGCCGGATGTTCAGCCACAGACGGACGGGCGCACGGATCTGGGCATCATGGCGAACCTGCTGGCCGCCAACGGGGAGGACCCGACCGCTTACTCTCTGGAGCGCCAGTGGGACGCCCTCGTGGAGGCAGTGCGCCTGAACAGTGCGGCCCTGATCCAGCGTGGCTATGCGTTGCCGGGGGCGGCGGCCTGCCTGGAGCGCGTATCAACCGAAGCGGGAATCCGCCAGTCCGTGCTGACTGGGAATATCCGGCCTAATGCCATAGCCAAGCTTCAAGCCTTCGGTCTCGACGTATGGATGGATTGGGAGATCGGCGGATTCGGTTGGGATAACCCAGTCCGCGCCCGACTGGTGCCAGCAGCCCAAGAGCGGGCGTCAGAGCGATATGGTTTCGTCGCCTCACGGGACGTCACCTTGCTCGTGGGCGACACCGCGCTCGATGTTAAAGCGGGAATTGATGGCGGAGCGCGAGTGATTGCCGTCGCTACTGGCATCTTCTCACGTCAGGAACTAGAGGCGACCGCGGCCGACATCGTGCTGGACGGCCTGGCCGATGTGGAGGCCTTCATGAACGCGCTCAGTACGGTTCGGCACATTGGTCCCGTTCCGCGACTTCAGGCCGCCGAGTCGTAGGGATACGATTCGGCCCACGCCAACTCGAAGCTGCGCTCATACATCGTGAAAAGATCTGCACCCTCAACCTTGCGCAAATGCAGGATAGGTGCCATGTAACCGTACGTCCCATAGGCGTGCTGGTTAATCATCATCTGATCGTCGAACCGGTAGATCGAGTTGTAGAGCGTCGTACGGTGCAAGTGGAAGGTCACACCTGGCGCTCCGATGATGGGCCTGTAGTAGGCGAGGGCCATCCGCACGCGCCCAGGAATGCCCTCGGGCATTCCTTCCTCTCGGCCGCCCACAGGCAGGGTGATGGCGGTGTTCAGCCGGAAGGCGTCAGCGATGCCGGGCAGGGGATGGACGATCCCGAATCCGCACAGCGTGCCCAGCCCGACCCACCCCGACCAGACGGCGACGGAAGTCATGGAACGCGCGCTTAAGACGCTCGCTTCCAAACTCGACGGCACACCGGCTGCCGCCAACACCTACCGGCGCAAGCGGCCCGTCTTCTCTCGCGGCAATGCCCAGCGCGCCGAGCGCGCGGATCACGATGTCGCGTGAACGGCGAATTCGCAGACAGGCCCGTGTCCTACGACGTACGAGGACCGCAAAAATCTTGATCCTGCGCCACCAGCTCGCGGTCCTGCAGCGGCGGCAGCCGCGCCGCCCGAAGCTGAACTGGGCGGACCGGGCCCTGCTCGCGGCGCTGCTCGGTGTGATACCGAAGGGTCGCCGCCACGGATTGCCGCTGCTGGTCACCCCGGACACGATCCTGCGCTGGCACCGCGACATCATCCGGCGCCGCTGGGCCACCAGGTCCATGCGGGGCAAGACCGGCCGACCAGCCACCCGCCGGAACCTCAAGGCCCTGGTCCTCCGGCTGGCCCGGGAGAACCCCGGTTATGTGGAGCCGGGGATTATGTGGAGCCGGGCGATGTCGCCCTTCTGGTCGTGGTGTCTGTGTGTCGGGTTGTCAGCAGGGTCGCGGATCCGGCTCCACATAAGTTCGGTGCTCAGAGGTCTTCGAGCCATTGGATGATGTCCTTGTTGGAGTGCCAGCGGCTTTCACCTTCCGGGTCGGGAACGAGGGGTGGGCAGCGTTCGATCGCTTTGCGTTTCATCGCCATGTCGATCTCGATGTATTCGCTTGTTGTCGTGATGCTGACGTGTCCGAGCCAGGACTTGATCACGTTGAGCTCGACGCCGGACTGGAGTAGGTGCAGGGCCGTCGTGTGGCGAAGGGTATGCGGGCTCACGGGCTCGGCGGCCAGCGACGCGAGGTTGGTGGCCGCCACCGCTACGTTGCGTTGAGGATCGTCCCGACGCCGAAGCGGGCGTGCCCGGGGGTGCCGTCCGGGGCGGCGGGCCGCACTCCAGCAAGCCCACGGAGAGAACCTGGAACTCCGGCGCGAGCTCACCCGCCTCGGCTGGAACCTGCAGCCCGCAACGACGAAGTAACGTCGCATCAATCGCAGCAACAACATGACCTGCGAAAACAGTGCTCTCACTAGCCGAAACCGTGGATAAGCCGCTTACCTCTGGAAGGCCGCCTGGTCCTTCTTCGACAAGGGCGAGCCCGCTGCCGAGGAATGGGTCGCCGCCCAGGCCCGCAAGCGCGAAGCTCGGCATCGAGCTACCCGCCGTCGGACTCCTCGACCTCATGCCCGAGTGGACCGCGCTGCTGCGCTGAACCCGCCTACACCCAAGCCTGTGGGGCTCGGCTACTCGATCTGGCCTGGCCTGGGCGGTCTTGCGGGCTGGGATCATCCCGGAGTGATCTTCTCGGTGGTCTACCTGCTCGCATGCCGTCTGCTCGGCTGCCTGATGTGCAAGCCGGGCGTGAGGCGTCCAAGGATGCCGAGTTCCTGGTGGTCCGGCACTCTCGCAGCACCCGGATCATCTGATCCGTAGATCAGTGCGGGGTGTCCAGCCAGTGCGCTGGTATCCGTAGCCGCAGGTCCGGGAAAGGTTCGCCGCCGGTGTGGCGCGGTGAGAAGGTGCTGCTGAGGAATACGCCGACGCCGCGAACCGGCGAAGGCCGGTCTTGAGCGGCGGCGCGGTGCGGGCCTGCCAGTGCGGCCGGCAGCCTGGAGCGAAGGTCAAGGCGCCGCGGCGGTGCCCGGGCCATGCAGCACGCTGGGAACGCGAGAAGGCGCGCCAGCTTCTAGTACTGAAAGTTTGCAGCCAGGCGGAGCGGACAAAAATGATCCCGAACGGCTGCGCCAAGTGACACGCTCAGGCGAACCTGCGCCGGTCAGGACATTGGGCTGCGCCGCACGCGACCATCGGTTCGTGCCTCGCTCCGGTCCCCGGCCAAGCTGGGTGGGTAAGGCTCCACCCCGGCCCCAGCGCGGGCCCCGTTATGCGTGGCGGTCCGGCTCACCGCCAACCGGGATCTGGTAGACAAGCGCCCACCGCTCGGCGGGGATCACGATATCGGCGGTTTCGACTGGCCGGTCCGCGGTGGCGTAGGTACGGGCGACGGCCAGGACAGCGGCACCAAGGGCAACGCCCAGGCGGCTGCCCTCGCTGGCGAGGATGGGCCGGGCGGTGACGGTTTCTTCGGCGCGGATGATGTGCTGGCCGATAGCGGCCATGCGCGTGATGACACCTTTTCCCGCGTGCGGTCCTTCTTCTGGAAGCATGACCGGCGTGCCGCCAGTGACCTCAAGCGGTTCCCACGATGTGGAGAGCATGACCGGCTCGCCCCCGGCGAGGAACCTGTAGCGGGTGCACATCGCCGGTTCGCCGGGCGCAGCGGCGAGCCGGCTGGCGATAGCGGCAGTCATTAGCCCGCGCTGCGAGGACGACTCCCACGTGCCGGTTTTGCCGATGGCGGCCATGGCATTGGCAAATGGTGACATGCCGGGCGGGCGGTACCACTGCCGGGTCATCCGCGTGAGCTCCGGGCGGCGGCGGACGAAGGAGCCCGCGCCTGGCCGGGTGACGGCGAAGCCTTCGGCCACCAGCAGCCGCACCGCCTCCACGGCTACCCGGTCCGAGACGCCGTATCTGGCCGATAGCTCGTGACGGCTGGGCAGTTTCGCGTCCGGGGCCAGCTCGCCGTCCATGATCGCGCGCCGCAGGTCATCGGCGATGCGCTGGTATCCGGGCAGGTTCACGCAGACAGCTTGACGAACCTGAGTACTCCGGTTCAAGCTGAGTACTCAGGTTAGGTCGTGTACTCAAGTTGGCGCCGCCGGGCAGGAGCAGGAATTGGAGACTTCGGTCACGTTTCCGGGTGTGGCCGCCATCGTGCCAGCGGCGCGCCGGTACGTGCGGGGGATTCTGGCCGATTCGCCCCGGGTGGACGATGCGGAATTGATCGCGGCGGAGTTAGCCGCCAACGCGATCCGGCACACCCCGAGCGGGCATGCCGATGGCGGCCAATTCACCGTCAGCATCCGGACTAAACCGGGATGGGCGCGCATCGAGGTTTCCGACGAAGGCGCAGGCCAATGGCATCCCCTGCGCGGCGACACCAATGACGAGTACGGGCGTGGCCTGGCCATCGTCGCGGCGCTGGCCGGCCGCTTGGGCCACGACGTCACCACTGGCGGCGCGCAGACGGTATGGGCCGAAATCACCTGGCCCGAGGACCCCGGCCACGGCTGATCCGGTGCCCTTCCCGGGCCAGTGGAGGACGTGGCCGGTGGCCGGAGCACTTTGCCGCTCTGATCACCGGTGCGGGAATCGGAAACCGGTCAGATTGGCACCTTGTCTTCGGTGGGAGTTTCCACGGGCCGATTGCGGTCACGTCGACGGCCCCGACCGCCGGTGTTGCTGACCCGCACGGCGACGACGGGATCGCCGTTCTTCTGCCGCGACGCCCTTATCTCGCGAATGGCGAGATCCGCCGGCGACGCTCCGCCAAACCCGACACCAAGGTAAATCCGGATGCCGACGCGGTTCACTTCCTTGACCATGAACTGGCCGCCCTGGCGAACGTTGGAGGTTTCCTGCGCCCAGATCACGCCGTAACGCTCCCCGGGAGAGGCGCCGCGTCGGCGCCGCGTGGCACCCTGATCGTCACGGCGTCCATTGCCGACGCCTGCGGGTCAGAGTCAGCGCTTGGCGGCTTATCCTGATCCAGGTGGTCAACTCGCTGCGGGCGCTGCCGACGTCACCGCGAAAAGACCCGTGCCTGATGGTCGCGGCGTCCGGGTACAGAGGTGACGTGCGCCACCGAAGGGCCCTTGTTTTCGACAGAGCCTTCGCGCGCGATTATGTACTATCCCTAATAGCGCTTTCGCAAACGCCTTTTTTTCGGCTCCCACGATGGCCAGGGTGCAATCCGGCCACTCATGCCAAAAGGTCCAGCCGCAGAAGTACAAAGACCCAAAGCGCGAACGACCCACGAATGGTACCGCTCACCACAATGGGTCATCGCACCCGCAGTGGCGTCACCCCGCCGCGACCCGGCCATAGACATCAGCGTGACCTGCCGGCAGGGTGCGGAGACCAGCGTGACCTGCCGGGGGCGCCGAGATCAGTGTGACCCGAAGGTAGCACTCCTCTTCCGCCAAACCGCCACACTGATCTCCACACCGGGGCCAGCCCCGTCTGCTTAGCTCTACCCAGGCAAGTCAGCCAACCGGCACACCACTTTCGGCCGGCATGTCGCTCGGCCCGGCCGGCCGCCGCCTTCTGCGGTACCACAGGTACGCACCGATCAGGGCAGCGAGGACAACGAGAATGGCCGCCAGCATCAGCCACCAGAGCAGGCGCGAGTGACCCGCGGCGAAGTCAATGGTGGCGGAGGCCTTGCGCTCGGTCAGGCCGCTCTTCATGTCGATCGTCACGCGCCAGGGCCCGTCCGGCAGCCGTTTGGGCAGGATCGCCCGGACCTGGCCGTTCTGCCCCGGCGCGAGCGTCAGCATCCCGTCCGGGATCGCGAACGGGCCCGCGCTGACCCCGCCCGGGCCATCCGCGAGCGTCAGGGAACCGCTCAGGTCGATCGCCCGGCCACCGGTATTACTCACCCGCGCGGCGACGACCGGATCGCCGTTCTTCTGCCGCGACCCGGTTATCCGGCTGATGGCGAAATTCGTCGGCGGCGCCCCGCCCGGCCCAATCGAAAGGTAGATGCGGATGCCGACGCGGTTCACCTCCCTGATGGCGATACCGTTGCCAGAAGGAACCGAAGAGGTTTCCTGTGCCCAGATGACGCCGTAACGCTCTCCGGAGGAGGCGTCGCGGGGCACCCTGATCGTCACGGCGTCCATCGCGGACGCGTGCGGGGCCAGGGTCAGTTCCTGGCGACTGGCCCCGATCCAGCTGGTCAGGTCGCTGCGGGTGCCGCCGTTGCCGCCGACAAAAGACCCGCGGCTGATGGTCGCGGCGTCTGCATACAGGGCGACGTGCCCCACCGACGGGCTCTTGTTCTCCACCAGGACCCGCCGGCGGATGACCGCTCCCGGCGGCAGGTGATCGGTGATGTACCGCAACGCGCGGGGATCGTTGGCGCTGAACCCCGGCACGTCGACAAGCCTGATGCCGAAACTGGGAGGCGCCAGAGCGTGCGCCGGCCTGGCCGGAGCATGTGCCGACGCAGCCGGGCTATGAGCGGGTGCGGCCGAGGGTTGAGCGGGTCCGGCCGGGTGATGAGCGGGTGCGGCAAGCGCGCTGGTAGCCGGGGCGAGCACCCCGGCTACCAGCAACACGAGCGCGCTGAGCGGGCAGCGCACGATCCTCCTTAGCGGCCTAGGCCACCGAATGTGTGATGGTTCCCTGGTAAGTGCCGCTGACCGCGGTGGCAGGTATATCCACAGCGACCGTTGGGTGCCATGTCACCTGGTTCGCTCCCACACCAGCGCTGAGCGCGCATGCGGTCGGTGCTGTGCCGCCTAGCGCCGCCGCGCTGCCGTTGGCCCCGGGCGCCGCAGTGCCGGTCGTAATGCCGGCCGTAGGCGCAGTGCCAGCGGTGAGGGGCTGTCCGGGGGCGATGACGATGTCGGCGGTTCCAGCAGTCCCGACACCAATGGTGGTGCCAGCGCGTGCCCGGAGAAGTAATAGACGTCTGTAGCCGGGATATCGGGCGCGGGAACCAGTGGTCTGTGTTGGCGAAGGCGGTCGAGATGGACAGTCGCGGTCCCAGGAAGCGTCGAGCAGGGCACGGTCGTCGGTCACCGTCACGTCCCCGGCAGCGCCAGTTCCGAGATCGTGGGCGACGATATCACCTGCAGCATCCGCGCCGAGGAGGACGGGGGTCAGCCGGTACCGACAGGCACAGTGATCGAGAGGACACCGGCGGTAACAGTCGAACGTCACGGGCCGTGTCAGCAACCGGCGGGCGGGTCTTGGCGGTCTTGCATGGTCGGCGCCGCTACACGTCGTGCCGCCAGTAGGCACTGTAAGCGACGCACAGGCGCTCACTCCGCCGGCCGGTGTCTTCGCAGCGGGCGCCGCCGGTTTGTGGGTGACGGGCGGCGTCGGTGTAATGAGTGGTGCCGCCGGAATAGTGGCGTGCCGAGCTGGCACCGTGGCCGGCGCGGCGTATGCCGGTGCCGCTGGCATGGCGGCCGTGCTCGCGGCTGCCGCCGGTTGTGGCACCGCGGTCGCGCCGGCGAGGCCCGCCGTGGCGACAGACAGCGCGGCCGTGATGGCGAACGCTCCGCTCGCCGCGGCCAAGGAAGTTCGTTTTCGCATGAGTTGATCTCCACCCAGAAAAGGGCGAGAGCACTGCGCCCCCGCAAGTCGAACCTTTCGACGCACGTTGGGGTCACCCTGGGGGCCGCCGCATCCCCACCGCGGCAGTAACGTCCTACCCTTCGTACGCGATTATGTACTATCCGTAATCGAGGTCCGTAAACCCCGGTCCCCGCGTGTCTCGGCGATTACCGTTCGCGATCCCAGAAAAGCGATTCGATACCCCGGAAACTCGGGCATCCACGCCGTCACCGGCGCACGGCGGGCAGCGCACGCCAGCAGGTGCTCTGCGTTGGACCTGAAGGTGGCGCGCCAGCAGGGGTGGCAGCTCACTGGCCAACGGGGCCTGCAGGCGGGCAGCGCACGTGCGACTGCCGGTGGCTGAACGCCAGCCGGCCAGTCGCACGTAGTCGCCACCCGCCGCTTGCGCCAGCGAAATAAAGGTCCGGCGTCCCCGGAGACCGTTCCGCCAGGCGCGTGCGCAACGCTTGTTGTCCCCTGGTGTCACCCGGTTGGCGTGCCACCTTCAAGGCTGGGCCGCAGGGCTGGCTTGGCAGGCGGTGTCAGACGGGTGGCGTGCCCATGTCTGCGGGGCGGGGCGCAGGGCGCCTGCCCGGATGCCCCGGGGACGGGGGGTATCCCCCAAGCACGGTCAGCCATCGGCAGGCGCACCTGCGGCGCCGCCCCGCAGGGGCTGCAGGGTTTTGCGGTGCCACCCCGTGGGTGTGCCACCTTCAAGCACGGTCAGTTACGCGGCAGCCGTTCGGGATCAGGACCTCTGTCAGCGAGACATGTCCTAACCACTCGAAGATCAGGCCCCAGCAGGTCACCTAGCTCAGTGCCCACCAGTCGCCGCTCAGCCACCTCGTCGACAGGAACATGGGTCCAGATCGAGAAGGCGCTCGGAACGTAGCCCAAGGCGCGCCAAAAAGGCCCGCTCCCCTTCCGCGCTGAACAAGTGTCAATTCGAAGCGGCCGGTTGTTATAACGATGGGTTACTGTGCCGCGTTCTTGCTCGCTGTCCACGGGGCGTGGCGGCTGCCTGCTTTCTGTTTCCCGGTTCGGGCGGCCTCTCGGGTCAGAGCAGTGCGGTGAGGTCGATGGTGATGCTGACGGGGTCGGTGACGGTCATCTTCCCTGTGTGCACTCCCGCTGAGGCGTAGGCAGCGGTGGCCGGGTCGAGCCGGTAGCAGAAGACCGACAGGATGCTTTGAGCCGGGTCGTGTTCGATTCGCCAGTAGTGGCGGATTCCAGCGGCCGCGTATTCCGCTGGCTTGTCGGTCTGGTCGGTGGTCACCGAGCCTGGTGACATGACTTCCACGACCAGCACGCAGTGCTGCGGGCGGAGGACCGCATCGTCGGGAAGCGAGGCGTCGTATATCACGGCGTCAGGACGGCGGTTCAGCAGCGGGATGTCCCGCAGGCGGAGGTCCACGTCCGTGGACACGGCGAGGGCAGGCCTGCAGGCGGCCTCCAGGGCGCCGGCGAGGCGGCGGCAGATGTCCTGGTGCAGGCGGCGCCGGGCGGCGTTCACGATGATGGCTCCGTCAACGATCTCGATCCGGCGGCAGATGTCCTCCGGGAGTGCCTCGTACTCCTCGGCGCCCAGGCCGTCGGGCAGGTTCATCCAGCCGGGCAAAGCGGTCATCGGACCCTCCCTTCGCCATCCGCTGTCACCCTGACGGTAAACCGCTGACGAGTGCGCGCGCTAGCGTGCCGATGCCAACCGGGGCGGGGCGCAGGGCGCCTGCCCGGATGCCCCGGGGGCACGGGGGGTATCCCCCCGGATAGCACGGCAGCCATCGGCAGGCGCACCTGCGGCGCCGCCCCGCAGGGGCTGCGGGGTTTTGCGGTGCCACCCCGTGGGTGTGCCACCTTCAAGACCGGGCAGTTACGCGGCAGCCGTTCGGGATCAGGACCTCTGTCAGCGAGACACGGCTAAACCCGCTCGATATTACCTAGAGTAAGATAGGTGACACTGAACGTCACAAACGAAGCGTCGGCGCGGTGCGGCCGGACGTCGCCGGGGCTGTCTTGGGGGGCCGATGGCCAGGGTTTTGCTGGCTGAGGACGACGCCGATATCAGCTATCTGGTCGTGTTCAAGCTGCGGCAAGCGGGACACGAAGTCACCGTCTTCCCTGACGGCCTGTCCGCGCTTTCCTCGGCCCGCTGCGACAGGCCTGACCTCGCCGTGCTCGACGTCATGATGCCGGGAATGTCCGGACTTGACGTCTGCCGCGCGCTGCGGATACACCCGGCGACCGCCGATCTTCCGATCATCATGCTGACTGCCCGTGCGCATGAGTCGGACATCGAGGCAGGTTTCGCGGCCGGTGCGGACGACTATATCGTCAAGCCGTTCAACCTGCGGGACCTGATGAGCCGCATCGAGGCAGTCCTGGCCCGGGTATAGGGGCGCGAGCCGCTGTTTCGATCACGCGCCGGCTCCGGATCGGCTTCGTGGTCTTCGCCGTGGCTATCGGCGCGGCCGCCGCGCTCGTCGTCGTGGCGGTATTGCACCAGGACGGGACGCTCGACAAGGTGACCACGCGAATCCAGCCTCTGCAGGCGGCGAACCTCGACGCGCGTGAAGACTTCGCCATGTCGCAGTCAGGGCTTTTCGGCTACCTCCTGACGGGCCAAGCACGCTTCCTTGACACCTACCGCGTGTCCCGCGCCGACATGACAGAGTCGCTCACGCAGGTACGGCGGCTCGCGCCGGGCGACCTGGCCGGCGCAGCCGAGACGCAGGCTCGCGCGGCCGGGGCCTGGTACAACGTGGTCGATCGGAGCGCCAATCTGGCGCGGGAAAATCGCGCGGCGATCAGCCTGACCGAGATGGACGCGCCCGCCGCTGCCGCCTTCTACACGGCGAACCAGCAGGTGCAGCAGCGCGCCGGGGCATGGTTCCGGCAGGTGACCCGCGACAGCCGCCGCTCGCTCGAGGCAAGTCTCGCCTTGAGCGGCGGTTTCCTTGCGGTCGCGGTCGCGCTCGCCCTGGCCGCCCCGGGCATCACCATGCGCAACATCGCGCTGCCGCTGCGCGCGCTGACCGTCACCTTGCGGCAACTCGCCGCCGGAGACCACGCCGCACGCGCGCGCATGAACGGCGCGGCCGAGGTCCAGGAGGCGGCGCGCTCGGTCAACGCTCTCGCCGACGCGAGCGACCGGCTGCGCCGCGAGGAGCAGGAGCATGCCCGGCTGCGTGCGATGGCCCGCGACGTGTTCATCAGGCCACCAAGAATCCGCTTAGATCAGATCAGATCCGCCACGAGGCGGTTCTCGGCCTGCCCGGGGAGGCGATCGAATGGGGCACCGATCTGCGCGGCGCCAGCCTGGTGGTCGATGACCTGGGCGCCGGGCCAGCCCGCAATGATTCTAAGGAGACCCTCGTTGAGACCTTGGTACGCGCGCCCCTGCTCCAGCTGGGCGTCAGGCCGAGCGTCCGCTGCGCGCGACTGATATCGCCAGGGTCTGTAAACCGCCCCTCGACTTCAACCCGGACAGCGGACCAACTGAGCGACATCACTACAGGCTAGTCAGATTCCTTCCATCGGAGTCCGAAGAAGACGGACCTTCCTCGCCAGTCTCCGACCTGACCCCACTGATCTGCGATCAGCTCCACCAGGCTGAGTCCGCGTCCGTCCTCTGCTGAGGCGTCGGGTCGGCCTGGGGCAGGAGTCCGGTCCGAGCCATCGTCTCGGACCTCCACGCGCACTGAGGATGCGCCGCTACTGATCCGCAGAACGATCCGGGCGGACAGACAGGCAGTTCGCCGCGCCATACCTTCCGCCTAGCGCGTATCTCGCCAACAGGAGGTCAGGTATCGAGGCACACGTGCTGCACGCTGATGACTTCCTGGCCTTCATACTCGGTGACGGTGTACCAGATTGTCACGTCGTCGGCAGGCAGGTGAAGCTCATAGGCGCCGGGCAACGGGTCGTCGCTGGGGAAGGGGTCGGCGAGGGTCGGGACCGGCTCTTCCAGCAGGTGGAAGATGGTGCGCTGAACCGCCCACCGCAGCGGCTGCGGCAGGGCCTCGATCTCCTGCCAGGACGTGCCGGGGAAGCGGGCGAGGCGATCACTCACATATTCCCCATGCCTCAGCCACTTCTTCGCGGGTGAACGTGGGCGCATCATCGCCCGGGCCAGGATCGGCCTGAATGCGCCTCCTGGCTACGGCTCGCCCGACTTCCCGTCGCAGCCGCTTCAGCTCAGCCTTGAGTGCATCCAGCTCGGCCCGGGGAATGCTGACCATTTCGGATGCTTCGGCGCTCACATGCGGCTCCCTCAGTTCGGCGCTTCCAGGGCTCAAGTGTAGATGGCTGGGCTGGAGAAGAGGCGGCTGTGATTACTCCAATAGCATTGGGCGTGACTCTCCGCAGCGTGAGCGTCATTTTAGGGGCCTCCCATTACAAGACCGGGGAGCGCGAACCCGGCGCCCGCGGGCCAGGGGAAACCCGCCGGGGTTGCTGGCCGCAGAGCTGAGCTACCGGGGTCGACCCGCTACTAGCGGTCGGCGCCGAGCCCGCCGCCTGGTCGGCCGGGACGTCGCGCTGGGGCACCGGGTACCGGCCGCGGCCGGTCCGGACGAGCGGCTGGCAGGCGAACTTGAGGCGGCCGCCAGGGAGACGCTGGACCTGCGCAGGCGGCGCAGGCGGCGACCTGGCTCGCGCAAGCGGCGTCGGTGAGCAGCGATCCTGCGGCGGCCGATCGCCGGCTGCTGGGACGCGCTGGAGATCCTGGTCACTTACGGCTAGGTGGCCGAGGCGGAAGTCCTTGCCGTCGGACTGGCGCACGCCGGGTCGGCGCGCGGCGGAGCGGGTTGCTAGGCCGAGCTTGCCATAACTTTCCCTGGGTGTGGAAAATGCCGGCACCGACGAGGTGCATGCGGCGATGGACTGGCTGCTGTCCCGCCTGGATGCGATCGAGAAGAAGCTGGCGGCCCGGCACCTGGAGACAGGCGGGCTGGCGTTGTTCGATTTGTCGTCGGCGTGGCTGGAAGGCCGCAGCTGCCCGCTGGGGCGTTCGGGCATTCCCGCGACATCGAGGCGATCTGGGCGGCCGAGCGGCCAGGCAGCTCCAGCCGCAGCGCGGCGGCCTCGGCGAACAGCTGCGGGTGCGCGCGCACCACACCGGTGTCCGCCCGCGGCGAGGGCTTGAGTGCCTCCAGCCCGCCCTTGCGCCACGCCCGCAGCCAGCGGTCGATCGCCCCCGCGAACAAGTGCGTGATGAACCGTCCGGGTGCGTGTGAGCGTGGCCGGCGATCTGGCGGACCAGCGCCCCACCGCTGCGACGGCGAGGAGATGGACGGTCTCTCACCCCCATCCGAAACAGCAGCGCCTCGTGGCGCACACGAACCGCAGCCACATGATCGATGATCATCACGGCCACGACGCTAGCACCGCAACTCTGCTGCTCACAGCCACAGATGGGTTCTCGGCACGCACAGTCAGTAGCGCAGCAGGGCGGCCACCGGTCCGGGTCCGGGGATCTCTTCGGGCGCCACGACGTAGACGGTCCCAGACGTGAGCAGGGTCTGCACGGCGGCGCGGTCCAGCAGGTCCTCATCGCCTGGCCGGCGGCCGGAGTGAACGGCCACATCGTGGGTCTGGGGGTCGGCCGTGCCCCAATGCTGCTGTCCGGCTGGCACAAACAGAGTGTCCACCCGGCCATCCAGGGCAGCCTGCAAGGCCTCTACGGCGCCGGAGACGGCGCCTTGCCCGCGGCCAGCCGCGTCCCGGTACCGCCGGGCGGCCTCCTGCCGGGACCGGGTGAAGACCGGCTCCACCAGGGCCCATGCTCGCTCGTGCAGCTCGGCGGGGCTCAGCGCCTCGGGATTACCCTCAATGCCCTCCTCCAGCACGTACCGGTACCGCGTGATCTCGCGGAACATGGCCTGCTCATAGTTCACGCTGGCCAGCACGAGCGGCGCGCGCTCGCCCCGCAGGATCTCCCGGAGCCCCTCGTCTACGGAGCGCAGGAACCGTTCCAGGAGCACCTTGTCCACTTCGCCCCCGGCGCCGTGCCCATGGAACACCGCCCGTGCCCGGTGCCCGCCGCGGCTGCTGCCGGCGATGTGCAACAGCAGCTCCTTCTCCAGATCGTCATATTTCAGCACGTCAGCCAGATTCTCAGGCACGTGTTCCAGGTCCACGTCATCCACGCTCTGGCGGGTTCCCTCGAGCAGCCGGACCTCGTTCTGGCTCAGGGCAAGGACGTAGAAGTGCTGATCGTCCGCGAGGAGCGGCAGGAGGGGCTTGACGTGGAACCGGTCCGCCACCACCAGCAGTTCGGGCAGGTCCAGCGGCAGCCGGAACACCCGCGACCAGCCCGGCGCGAGGAACAGTGCCAGGCCGTCGCTCTGGTAGCTCCAGAACGGGTCGGCCTGCAGGAGCTCGCGGCCCGGCTGGAGGACGTCCCGGGCCGCTGGCGGGCGGAGACCGCCAGCTACCAGCTGTTCCTCTGCCTCATTCAGCAGGTTCTTCAGCCGGATCCTGTCCTGGCCGCTCTCGGGCGAGACCCGGTGCGCCGGGAGGAACACCGACACGCCGCCCCCCGCCCGCTCGATCAGCTCACGCACGTCCTCACGCCGGAGCAGGTCAGCCACCGCGCCCCCTTCCAGGAACCCTGATAACCCCGCCAGCCAGTTCCGGACCAGCTGGCGGAATCACGGTCTGCGCGGGTCGCTACGGTCCAGCCTGTCCCCCGCCTCCGCCGGCCGGAAGAGCCGAAAGTCCAGAACAACAATGCCACCAGCCGGGCTGCGCCCGACCGCGGCAGTCCCTCAGCCACGGCGCTAACCCCACCTGCCTGCGCAGGCCAGCCCCGTGCCAGCCAGCGGCGCGGGCCGCCACTCGCCCAGCACGCTGCATCCCTCGCCCAGGGCCTCGCCCGGGGGTCGTCCCCGAACGGCAGCCAACTTCGGCCGCATCGCAGGTGCACACCATGCCGGTGGTGACACCCGCTGATGCGACGTGGGGATGCGGGGGCTTGTGAGGCCGGCCGGTTGATCTGCTTCCGCTGGGATGGCCTGCTACGGCCGCCCGTGGGCGGGCGCGGCAGGCGCGCTGTCCGCGGTGTACGCCGGGAGCCGGGCGGAGTAGATGGAGTACCCGTCGACGTAGAAGGCGACCACGGTGGCGATGAGTGGCCGCCATCATGGGCACCATGAGCCCGAAGCCGCTGTGGGTGAGCTCGAGCACCAGGGCAAGGCCGGATAGCGGCGCCTGCATCGCCGCGCCGATCATGGCCGCGGCGCCGACCATGGCGAACGCGCCGGACGGGGAACCTGGCCAGGCCAGATTCCAGGCGATGCCGAGTGCGCCGCCGAGGACTGCGCCTGTGCTGAGTGCCGGGGTGAAAAGCCCGCCGGATGCGCTGCTGCCCAGGCACATTGCGGTGACGAGCGGCTTGAGCGCGAACAGGGCGAGTAGCAGGCTGAGGCTGCCGATGCCGAGGAACGCGTCCCGGGCCATGTCCAGGCCGTTCCCGAACAGTTGCGGGTACCAGATACCGATGATGCCGAGGATGCCGAAGGCTGCGACCGGGGGCGAACAGCGCCCTGGTTCCCCGCGCGCGGTGGTGCGACACCCAGCCGATGAGGCGGATGTAGCCGGCCGAGATCGGCCCGATGACCGGCCCGGCCAGCAGCGACCAGGTCATCAGCGACCCAGTGGAGCGGTAGTCCGGAATGCCGGTATAGGTGGCGTGATTGGGCAGGTAGATCCAGGCGGCGGCGGTGGCGATCCATGAGCAGGCGATGGCCGGCAGCATGACCGGAAGGGCGATGCTGCCAATGAGGATCTCGGCGGTGAACAGGGCGCCGGCGAGCGGGACGTTGTAGACCGCAGCGAGCCCGGCGCCGCCGGCGCAGGCGACGAGCAGCCGCCGCTGCTGAGCCGACAGGCCGCCCCGCCCGGCCAGGATGCTTGCCGACGCGCCACCCAGCAGCTTGGGCGCGGCTTCGCGGCCGATCGAGGCGCCCATGCCAATGACGACCTCAGAGATCACCGACGTGCCCAGGCAGCGCCGGAACGACAGCGCCGCTCCAGACCGCCTCGTCGATCTCGGACGGCTCGCCCCTGGTGTAACGCCGCAGCAGGTACCACGCGACCCCGCCGAACGCGCCTGCGATCAGCAATGAAGCGACCCGCCGCAGCGCGGATGCCTGCTCGACGCCGTGCTGCAGGGTCCCGGAGCGGTAACCGAACGCGGCGTACTGCACGTTGAACAGGAGCGCCATCATCAGCGCGCCGAGCAGCCCGGCGGCAATGCCGGCCAGGACTACCAGCGCCCAGAACCGGGGGGTAAGGACCCCGGCTCCGTGGCTGGTGATGTTGGGCTGCTCCATGGCGCCGCGCCCGGATGGCAGCCGCTGCTTCAGCAACGGCTTGTGGCCGCCGCAACCGTTCGCTGCCCCGTCCCGGCCGCCGGCCGCGCGGAATGCCGAGCCAGCGCGGTGGGCGGAGGCGGCGTGCTCGCCCGTCAGGACTGGTCATGAAGACAGTTCCGGAGCGGCCAGGTGGCCGTCCACCGAGCCGGGGCCGACGGCCGAGAGGGTTGGACTGCGCACACAGGGACGCAAGCAGCGCCGGCCGCGGGGTGCTGACTCGCGCTGGCCGCGTGGGCATTGCGCCGACAGCGGCCAATTGCCTCAGTACCTGGCCGGTGCGGGCGGCACGGCCGGCCCACCACCAGCTGAGCCGACCGGCAGCCGCGCGGCTCGCGTCCAACCGCGCCCAGGGCCGGGAGTCGCTCCCCGGCGAGAGCAGCCGGGACGGAGGTGACATCGTGCGATGCGGCCAACACCCCGACATTGAGCGGCTCCGGGTCTGGGAACGATCGGCGATACCGGCAGTTGACGCAGTCCCCGACCTTATGCTTGAACTCTCCTTGCCGGGCTCATCGGGCTCGTCCGTGCTCTTGGTGAACGCGAGCACTGCCTCCTTGCCTGATCGCAGCAGCGGACTCCTGTTCAGCCGATGCGATACTGCTGCCTGGAAGGCGCTTGAGGTACCGCGGGCCGAGGAGGACGACATACACCTCACCAGAGTCGATGCCACCAGGCACGCGCCCCGCGAACAGCGCTCCTGTGATACGAAGTCCTCGAACCGGACTGGCTCGTGCGGCTGGACGACGCTCAAGATCCTTGCGAGAGCGTGGCGCTCATCCTGCAGCGCGCAGGTGACCGAAGAGGTGAGCAGCACATCATGGGAGGATAGCCGGGGAGCCTAAACGCGCTGGCAGGCACGGCTACAGGCGGTGCGCTCCCCGGGGCGCGCGGCCAGCGCAGGGCGCGGCAGGGGGCAGAAGCATCGGCCACGCCCTTGCCCGGAGAATAGCCGGAGAAGTCCAGGGACGCCGGATATAAGCGCAGGGAGCTGAAACAGCTCCGGGCTCAGCTCGCCGCCCTCGAGGAAAGGCGGTCCGTGCTCCTTTCCGAACTCGGCGAGTAATGACCCAGCCCGGCCGGGTTGACCTGCCTGCCGTGCTGTCCGGCCGTACCCACGACCGTTCTGTTCTGTATCCCGAACGGACCGGTGGTGCATGCTCAGGGAACTCCAGCCTGTCGGCAGTTCTGTGCCAGAATCCTGCCGTGGCGGAGCTTGATGAGCTGAAGGTCCCGAAGGCGGTGCGCCCCGTCGCCGACGGCGCCCCCGGACACCAATGATCGACCTGGGCTTGCTGTCCGGCCTCCCAAACGGCGTCCGGGCTCTGCTGGCCAGCCCGCCGCTCCCCGACCCTAGGTTGCTCGAGCTGGCTGCCCGGTGGGAGGGCCTGCCGCCTGCGCAGGCGAGGGTGGCCGACGCGCTGCGGCTGTTCGTGGTCACCTGGGACCCGCTGGAGTGGCTGGCGCCGCGCCCCGAGGCGGTCGCCACAGCCAACGCGTGGCCGCTCGAGCTCGCCGTCTACGTGCCGGTGTGGTCGCTGGCCGACATTGCGAGGCGGCAGGACACGACGATGGCGGCGGTGCTCGCCGGGCTCGGCGCCTCGGCGATCATCACCGCCGCCGTTCATGAGAACGCCGTTATGTCCGGCCGGTACGCGGAACTCGTCGCACACGGGAGGGTGCCGGACCTGCTGTCCGGCGAACCGGACCCGGCCCTGAGCAAGGTCGCCATCGCGGCCGTGTCGCCGGAGTGGGAGGACATCGGCCTCGGCGCGATCACCGATTTCGTCCAGCAGGCGTTCGGCCCCGTCGACTTCGACCGGTCGCTGGTGGAGCTCACCGCGACGGGCGTCCCCCTCCCCGGCTGCCCCGCCTGCGCGGGCCGCCGGTTCAAGTTTCCCGCCGATCTGGCCGATTCCCGGGACCGCATGTGCCAGGCCCACCGGAAAGAGGCGGACGCGCTGATCAGGCGGCGGATGGCGCGGGCGGAGGCCAGCAACCCGGCGGGATGGCGGATGATGGCGGACGCCTCGGCGCGGCTGTCTCTGCCGCACCTCCCCGGCGGCCTGGCGACGAGGCTCAAGGCTGCGGGGAATGACCTGGTGCTACGCGCCCGGCTGCTGGCCGAGGCCGCGGCAGGGTTCCCGGGCCGCCCGGATGACTTCGGCAGCGCCCTGGCGGAAGACCACGACCGGGCCGGGCGGTTTCCCGGCTGGCCGGTCGCCCTCATCCGTGATCTTGGCCGCGCGGCCGAGGGCACCGAGGCCGTCATGCTGAGCGAGGCGCTGGCCCGCGTCGACCCGGCCAGGCGCGCGTTCCTCGGCGGCCAGGCGGCCCTCGCGCTGGCCGAGGCCGGGCTTGCAGACAACGCGCGGGTGAAGATCGCCGAGCACGTGGAACGCTGGCCCGATGACGTCCAGACCCGGATGCTCGCCGGCGACGCGCTGGCCCTCCTCGGCGACGCCGAAGCGGCGCTCGCTCAGTACCAGGCTGCACTGCCGCTGGCCCAGCAGGCCAAGGACTACCGGGCAACCCGTGAGCTGTCCGGAAAGATCTTCCGGCTCACCCGTCCCGGCAGCGCTCAGTCGGCGGCACAGCGCCGCCAGCCGCGCTCCAGGCCGAACAGATCGCAGCGGAAAGGCAAGCGCTGATCGAACGACCGCTGGTTTCTCACGGTTCACCGATCCAGGCCGGCCGCCGGCTACAGCTCGTGCTCCCGAGAGCGTGCGATCACCTTTCCGCTCCGGCGACGTGTCAGGAAGCCGGAGTGAGGACCTTCGGCAGGTCGGCGAGATACCCGGCCACCTCGTCGGCGTCGAACGTGTCGTCCCGGCCTGCTTGGAGTTCGTTGAAGGCCCAGATCCCGCCGCAGTCCTCTGGCGGCCCCTCCCGCCTCCCGCCGATGCAGCGCGGGTAGGCAACCCCCGGCTCGGCCGGGACGATCTTCTCTACCACGATGTCGTGCCGCCAGTCGTCACCGAAGTCGTAGGTGTAGACGACCTTCGCACCCTCCGCGACGGCCACCTGGGCCAGTGCTGCGGTGGCCTCATCCTTCCGCTCCGACCAGTCGTCGCCGTCGTCCGGTGCGCCGAACTCGCCGCATACCGTCTCGAACGCGTGGAGGTGATAGCCGCCCCAGCGGAAGGCGGCCTGCATGACCACGTGCACCAGGTCCAGCGTCATCGCGCTCGGGATTTCCAGCCGCCGCCACACCGGCGGCTTTGCGCCGTACAGACTTACCTTCACCCGGTGCACAGTGGTCGCGGCGCTTTTTGGCAGCCGGGGCAGCTTCTGGATGTCGACGCGTTTGCCGCCGACATACGTCTGCTGCCGCAACCGGTGCAGCGTCTGCTGCTCCAGGACCCCGGCCGCAGCCGCCTCTACCTGCATCAGCATCCGGGTTAGCTCGCCCGTCGATGTCACCGGCTTCTTCGGCATGCTGGTGATTGTGGCAAACTCAAGCGCTGCCGCGCGGGCGGACACGCCAATTGCGGCAGCGAAAGTTAAAGAACGCTAAAGCGGACGCTGCCGCACGACCCGGCCGAGGCCTACTCGCTGTGCGTGGCCTTCCACGGCGGCCGGAATCAGCGCCCTGGCGAATGCCTCCTGCGCGATGTCCTCGGCCTGGTTCCGGCCGCCGGCCATCGCCAGCGGGTTCGGGCGTGCTGAACTCGCTGAACCACAGGTCATGAGGCTCATACGGACGCCGTCCGTGCCCGTCCGTGGCGGCAGCCGTCCGGCGTCCCGGGCACACGGATATATGGTGGACAGGATCGGATATTCACATGATTGATAAGGGGATTTTGCCAGGTCAGCGGCCATTCCGATAGGCAGGACCTAACGGTCTGTAGAACCGTCGGCTCAGCCTACGTTGGTTCGAACCCAACATCTGCCACCAGTGACTACCCGTAGTATCAGCAGGTCAGCGTAACTATTAGGAAACGTGTCCCGTCGGCGCTGCCAGCCGGAGCGAGCGGTCCGCAAACCGCCCGCTCTAGCGGGGGCGACTGTGCCTGCGCTGGGTTCTCACCCGCTCTGCGGGCCTTCCTCACCGACCGGTGCTGCGTTCGCTTTTGCTTCCTGACCTGCGAGAACATCCCACCGGACCGGCATCGCCACACGTTCGAGCCAACGGCGCAGGCCGCCACAGTATGCGATCGTGCGTTCGGCTGATCCACTGATCACGGACATATAGCGGACAGGATCTGGGCACAGCAAGCGGTCCAGTGAACCGCTTGCTGTCGCGGACGGTGACGGCATTCGCCACCACGCGGCCGCGAGGGCGAACACCAAGGCCCCGGCCACGGCGGCATCCGCGCAGCCTGGACCGGGGGGAGGTCAGAGACCTAATTGATCTCGGTGACGCGCTGAGGCAGTTTAGTCCCTACCAAGTGATGGAGTGGGCGCGCGCCCTCGAGCCGAGCCTGACCATCGCGGACTTCACGGCCGTGGCGTCACAGCTGGACACCCTGGAGGGCAAGGCCTTCGCCAGGTACGGCCTCGATGAAGCGGCGATCTGGCAGTGCGGCACGACTTTCATCACGAGGTTGCATTGCATTGCCCGGTGGGCATCGGTTGGCTCGGCGGCCAGCACAAGCTGCATGGCCACGCCTACTCCGCATGTGTTGACCAACTGAACGATCCCGCCGTCACCGTGGTGAAACCCCCGCCGGACCTCGAGCGAGCCGAACATGGCCCGGTCGGAAGCAATGCGGAGATCGCACGCCAGGGCCAGCTCAAGGCCCGCCGCCAGCGCCCAGCCATCGATCGCGGCGATCACTGGCTTGCGGATCTTGTGCAGGCCGCGGGTCAGCCCACCGAGGCCCAGGTCGTCTCGGCCACGCCCCACCTCCGGACCATGTTGCCTGCGGGCGCTCACGTTATTCCCCAGGCCGGCGGCAAGCTCGCCGTGGTACACCGGCAGTCCGGACGGCACGTAGGGCCACTGGCCAGGTTCTCCCGCCCATCCCGCCCGCGGCGAACAGGCGGTGCCAGGTTCCTGCCATGCCACTTTCAGCGTCGGGCGGCGCAGGTGCGCCTGGGAAGGTGGCGTTCAGCCACTGGCAGGCGCACCTGTGATGCCGGGCCACGGGGCTGCAGTGTTGCCTGTGTGACCCCGTGGGCGTGCCACCTTCAAGGCCAGGCCGCTGGGGCTGCACGGTGTTGCGGTGTCACCCGGTAGGCGCGTAGCCACCGAGGCAGTCTGAATCAGTCGGCGCCAGGTATGCCAGCACGGATGGCTTTAAAGTAGACGCCACGTGCTAGGCCGCAGGGAGGCGACATGGACGTACCCGCGATGTTCCGCTTCGCGGTCGCGGAGTTCGACGCCCGCGTCCGGCAAATCGGCGACCACCAGTGGCAGGCCGCTACCCCCGACGAGGACTGGACCGTGCGCGACCTAGTGAACCACCTCGTCGGCGAGGACCTATGGGCGCCGCCGCTGTTCGCCGGGTCCACCGTCGCCGAGGTGGGCGACCGTTTCGGCGGCGATGTGCTGGGCGCGGAGCCTAAGGCCGCGTGGACGGCGGCGTCCGCCAAGGCCGTGCGGGCCGCCGAAGACGACGGCGCGATGGACCGGATCGTCCACCTCTCGTTCGGTGACTTCCCCGGCAGCGAGTACGCGCTGCAGCTGTTCGCTGATCATCTGATCCATGCCTGGGACCTGGCGCGGGCCATCGGCGCGGATGAGCGCCTGGACGCCGGGCTCGTCGAGTCCTGCGCGAGCTGGTTCGACGCCATGGAGGACGCCTACCGCAGTGCGGGCGCGATCGGCGCACGACCCCCCGTACCCGGCGATGCGAGCGCCCAGACCCTGCTGCTCGCCCGCTTCGGCCGGAGGGCCTGAGCGTTCCCCTGTGCTCAGCGCACAGACCGTTGACAAGCCAGCACGCTAGCGCTAGCCGGGGAAGGCGTGCCACGGCCCGCCCTGCATCCCCACCTCAACCAATCACGGAAACAGCGGTAGAGGCGAGCAGCACGGCAAAGAATGCGCCGCACGCTGATCAAGAACGCACCGCACGCTGATTACGGATCTCCTGCTCGACTGGTTGTCCTTGCCTGCAACATCAACTGTGACATAGCGCTGGACCGGTGACTCGAAGATCAGACGCTCCAGCAGGTCACCCAGCTCACTGCCTCCCAGTCGCCGCTCAGCGGCCTCGTCGAGAGGGACATAGATCCAGATCGAGAAGGCGCCCGGTACGTAGCCCAAGGCGCGCCAGAAAAGTGCCCGCTCCGACGGGCGATGTTCCGGCTTCACTGGTCAGGTTAGGCGGTGCCGCTGACGGTTTGGGGGTGGTCTGCGGGCTGAGTGCTCTAGCGACGGTGGCGGCGGGTAGCCGTAGCGGGGTGGGCGGGTCCAGCAGGGAACGCCGCAGGTCTCGCAGGTGGCGCAGGCCGTCGGCGGTCATGGTCAGGCCGCGCCAGCCGCGGCCGAACGCCCGCCGGCGACCTATCACCGCACGCACGGAATCCGCTACTTCCACGGCTGCTACTCCCTCGGCGATGACCAGCTATGGGGCGTAACCCAAGCCCGCAAAGGCGCCGATCACGCTCTGGCGGCACGCCTCCCGGTGCCACCCCGTGGGCATGCCGCCTTTCAGAGTCGGGAGGCGCACCTGTGCTGCCGGGCCTGCAGGAGCCGAAGGGGTTTCATTGCTTCACACCGTGGATGTGCCACTTTCAAAGACTGGGCAATTACGCGGCAGCCGTTCGTGATCAAGATCTGACGGCTTGCCGGCCGGCGACGTGGGCTCGTAGCCCGCGCGCAGCAGGCCGTAGGTGACGGCCTCCCCCAGAGCGGGCCAGGATGCGGCGATCACATTTTCGGCCACGCCGACCGTGCTCCAGGGAGCACGTGGCCGCCCGCTCCGCAGCCGAGGAGATTGCTGCAACCAGCCAGCACCCGGATGGCGAACGAACCGGCTACCCGCGAGTAACAACCTGCGGGTATGGACAACATCGGACCAGCCGCCAGCCGGGGAAGCATCCTTGTCGTCGAGGATGATCCCGCCGCGGCGCGCTTCGCCGGGTATGTGCTCGGCGAATGCGGCGGCTTCGACGTCGTCCACGTCACGGACCCTGCCGTCGCCCTCCAGCGCATCGCGGACGAGCCCTGGGATCTGGTGCTCGCCGATCTCGATCTTCCGCGCATGACCGGACTGGATCTGCTCGCCGCCGTGCGCCAGATCGACCCCGGCCTTCCCGTTGTCATTATCACCGCCCAGGCCATGGAACTGGCACCTGCCCATGTCCTGTTTTCGCACGCCGACGCATTCCTGCAAAAGCCGGTCGGGCCACGGCGGCTCACCACGGTCGCCACCACCCTCATCGGCGAGCGGCGCGGCGGCGAGCAGGCCGGCACTCGCAGCCGCCCGGGCGGACCTTATGACGTACGGCGCGGCGCAATTCCAAGAACAGCTCGAAAGGAGAAGTCATGAATACCACACAAGCCAACGCGGAATTCGCCGCGACTATGCGGAATATATGGCTAGCGAACTCTGAGGGGGAGTCATGCAGGTCTTGATCGAAATTCCAGAGTTGTCACCGCAACAGGTGAAAAGCCTGACGACGGCGCTGCCGGACGACAGCAAGCGCAGCGGCGTTTCGCTCGACTGGCACATTCCGGGGGACTACTTCAGCCTGCCGGTCCAGGCGGTGGAACTGTCATGAAGAGGATCATGGTTACCGGCGCGGCCGGTTTCATCGGGTCCCACTTGGTGGAGGCCCTGCTCGCAGCGGGAGAAGAGGTCGTCGGGCTTGATGACCTCAGCACCGGGCGACTGCGGAACCTCGACGCGGTGGCAGATCACCCGCGCTTCCAGCTAGTCCAGGACACGATCTTGGACGAGCCGCTGGTGAACAAGCTTGTGGGCGAGGCGGACGCTGTCTTCCACCTGGCGGCCGCTGTTGGCGTGTTCACGATCCAGCGGGAGACCCTGGACAGCCTGCGGACGAACATCCACGGCACCGAGAACGTCGTTGCCGCCGCAGCGCAATCCGATACCCGGCTGCTAGTCGCTTCCACCAGCGAGATCTACGGGAAGAACACCACAGTCGGGCTGCGCGAGGACGACGACAGGGTGATCGGCTCACCGCTGAAGTCCCGGTGGAGTTACGCCGAGGCGAAAGCCATCGACGAGAGCCTGGTCGCCGCTTATGGCCACGAACGTGGTCTGCGTGCGGTGATCGTCCGGCTGTTCAATACGGTCGGACCCAGGCAGACCGGGCGTTACGGGATGGTCATCCCGAGGTTCGTGCGCCAGGCGCTAGCCGGTGAGCCGCTGACCGTCTTCGGCACCGGCGCCCAGGTGCGCTGCTTCTGCCACGTGCACGACGTCGTGCCCGCGCTCATCGCCCTCGCCGCATCCGATCGCGCCCTCGGCCAGGCCGTCAACGTCGGCAGCACCGAGCAGGTTTCCATCGAGGACCTCGCCCGTCGCGTTATCGCAGCCGCCGGGTCCGACAGCGAGATCACACGTGTCTCTTACGCGGACGCCTACGGCGCCGGTTATGAGGACATGCAGCGGCGGGTGCCTGACTGCACGCTCGCAAAAGACCTGGCCGGTTTCACCGCCGACCGGACGCTAGACGACATTATCCATGCCGTCATCGAAGACCAAAAGGGGAACTTGCGATGACTATGAACATGCGCGCCACCGCGCAATTGAGTCTAAAGTCCGTTGCGATCATGGGCCTTGGCTATGTTGGGCTGCCGACCGCATTGGCATTGCACGATCGGTGCCAGCGGGTGATCGGAATCGACGTGAGCCAGAACCGCCTGGACGAGATCACGGCCCGGCACGCCGACCTGAATGAGCCTGACAAGGTCACCCTCGGCACGGCGCTGGCCGACGGCACATTTGAGATGACGACCTCGCTGGCCGCTCTGCCTGAGGCCGACGCGGTGATCATCTGCGTGCCGACCCCCGTGGACGCCGGCAACGTGCCCGACCTGACACTGCTCCGGGCCGCGTGCGCGAGCGTGGTGTCGAATGCTCGCCCGGGCCAGACGCTGATCCTGACCTCGACGACCTATGTCGGGACGACAACGGAGCTGCTGGTGCATCCGCTTGAAGCTCGGGGGCTGCGGGTGGGAACCGACGTCTTCGTGGCGTTCAGCCCCGAGCGGATCGATCCGGGCAACCCCGACCATCTCCAGCGCGAAACGCCGCGTGTGGTCGGGGGGACCACCAGCGCATGCACCGCCGAGGCGGTACGCGTGCTCAGCCAGGTCGCTGACGAGGTGCATCCGCTGAGCTCACCCGAGGCAGCCGAGGCAACCAAGCTGTACGAGAACATACAGCGCGCGGTCACGCTCGCCCTGGCCAACGAATTCGCCGATGCCTGCCGCCTGCTCAGCCTCGACCCCATCGAGGTCACCGCCGCCGCGGCGACCAAGCCCTACAGTTTCCTCGCCGTGAACCCCGGCCCCGGCGTGGGCGGGCACTGCATCCCCGTCGACCCGCATTACCTGCTGTGGCAGCTCCACCAGCACGGGCACGGGAGCCCGCTGATCGAGCAGGCCATGACGCTGATCGACAACCGGCCGGGCCAGGTTGCCGCGCGAGCCGGGGAGATCCTGGCCGCGGACAACCGCAAGCTGGCCGACGCGAAGATCCTCGTGGCCGGGGTCAGCTACAAGCCGGGCGTGCGGGACCTGCGCCAGTCGTCTGCCATCCCGCTCATCAATGAGCTGCTTTTCGCGGGTGCCGAGGTCAGTTATCACGACCCGCTTATCCCGTCGGTACGGCTGGCCGAAGACACGATGGCCAGCACCCCAGATCCGCATGGCGAGGATTACGACCTCGTCATCATTCACACCATGCACCCCGGCGTTAATTACGCATGGGCGGAGGACTGCCCGCGAATACTGGACGCGACTTACTGCTTCACCGGCCCGAAATCCGTGCTGTTAGAAGGGAGGCGAACAATATGCTGCTCATGACCGGACTCTCATTCATTGCTTACAGTGTGACCGCGCCGTGGGGCCGGCGTGAGACGGCCCGGACTCCGGATGTTAAGCAGGAGCATCAGAGTATTACGGTGCTCATACCAGCCTTCAACGAGGCGAGAAATATCCGGGGGACCCTGGATAGCATCCTCCGCCAGACCGTGCGGCCGGAAAAGATCATCGTGGTAGATGACTGCTCCACCGACGGCACAAACGAAATCGCGCGTGAGTACCCGGTAGAGGTCGTGCGCACACCCCGGAATGCCGGCAGCAAGGCTGAGGCGCTGAACTACGTGCTGCCACGGTGCTCGACTGATCTGGCGACGGTCATCGACGCTGACATCACACTCGCTCCCGACTACCTGGAGCAGATGCTCCCAGCCTTCGCCGACCCCAAGGTCACGCTGGCTTGCGGATGCATTCTCTCCAAGAACGTGCGGACCCCCGCCGAGCGCGGGCGGAGCATCGAGTGGCTGTTCTCCAATCACTTCTACCGGCCCATCCAGAGCAGGGTCGGCGCGCCCGTCGTCATCCCCGGATGTGCCACCGTTTACCGGATGGAGAATCTGCGGCGGCGTGGTGGCTGGACCTCTGACACTGTGTGCGAAGACATCGACTATACGTGGGTCGCGCTGATGGACGGCGAGAAGGCCATCTACGTCGCTGACGCCGTGGCGCGGACCATCGACCCGCATACAGGACCAATGCTCGGGCGGCAAGTCAACCGCTGGATGAGTTCTTACTTCCAGTCTTTCCGATTGCATTGGAATGAGGTACATCGGAAGCCTTTGCTGGCTCTCTGGGTGATCCTGATCCTGCTGGAGTCAATCTTGATCCCGCTCTACTGGGCCAGCCCGGTTCTGGTGCCACTGATCTTCCATATCGCATGGCTGGTGGTATTCTGGTGGTGGCTAGGTACGCAGATTCTGGTGACGTGCCTGCCACTGGCCTACGCCGTCATCAAGCGGCGGCTCAATCCGCTGCCCATCCTGGCCAACATCCCGTTCTCGTTTTACACCCGGGTGTTCAGCTCCTGGTACACCGCGCGCGCGATGTTTGTCGAGCTAGTGCTTGTGCCGCTGCAGCTTTCCAAAGGAATGACGGTTTTCCGTAAGGGAAACGTTTGACGGGCACTGATCATGAAACTGCTTATGAGCCGCGTTCTCGCACTACTCGCTTCACTCACGATGATCGGCGGGCTGTTGTATGCAAATACCGGGCTATTTCATCACCACAGTCCGGCAGCCTCGAGCACCTGGTGGGAGCAGGGCGTTGGCACTGTTGCCCAGAAAAAGAGCGGCGTGCCGCCCGATGGTACATGGCCTGCCACCTGGCCAGCAGCACCAAAGGGCCTCCCGGTGCTGAACAATAGCTGCTCGGCTGGGTACGTCACCTTCACCTTCGATGACGGCCCGGATAAGCACACCCTGGCGCTCGCGAGTGAGCTTAAGGCGGAGCATGTCCCGGCCGTGTTCTTCCAGATCGGCGAGAAGGTGGCCGAAAACCCTGGCATCACCCGCGAGCTGGTCAAGCAGGGCTTCGTGATAGGTGATCACACCCATACCCATGAATCCCTCACAGGTGTGACAACCAAGACTGAGCCGCTGACCGGCAACCAGGCGCGCACGGAGCTGACCCGTGCCAGCAACGCCATCGTCGCGGCGGGGGCTCCCCGGCCGACTCTGTGGCGTCCCCCGTACAGCGACGTCAGCAAAACTGATCAAAAAGTCGGTAATAGCCTGGGAATGCAGCTCGTTCTGTCTTGGAGCCTAGACGGCACCATCACCGACAACGGCGACTGGACCGGGGCATCCACGGCGACGATCGTCAAGATCGTGACAACTGGCAAACCTTCGACGGACGGCACGCCCTCGGTGGCCGCCATGCACAACGGGTCGATCATCGCGGGGCACGACGGCACGAATAGTGTGACCGTCTTGAACACCATTGCATCCATGCCGCTGATCGTGAGCTACATGAATGCGCACGGGCTGTGCGCTACCGGCAAGATTCCGGCGGACGCAACAGGCGGCGTGTTCTCACCCCACTTCAATTGAACGCCGATGCGCCGCCGAACGCTCGCTGGGTCACGAGACGCGGCACAGCACCGCTTCCTTCGCGCTTGCGACGTCGCGGAGCCCGTACCCGACGCGCTAGCCCGAAGAGCTGCGTGGCTCCGGGCACGGGCAAGCCGCGGATCGGCCGTGGACGCCCTGGTCACCGCGACTGCCGGTCCGGGGCGTGCCGCTTTTCAGAGTCGGGCGGCGCAGGTGCGCCTGGGAAGGTGGCGTTCAGCCACCGGCAGGCGCACCTGTGATGCCGGGCCGCAAGGGGCTGCAAGGTTTGCGGTGTCACCCCGTGGGCGTGCCACCTTCAGGACTGGGCAGTTACGCGGCAGCCGTTCGGGATCATGATGATCCGGCCGGGCTGGTCACGATGCCGGGCTCGTAGCCCGCGCGCAGCAGGCCGTAGGTGACGGCATCCTCAAGCACACATCGATAGGTCTGGAAGCTGACCAGTGTGATCTATACTTCTGACTATGACGATCGCCGCAACTCCCGTGCCGCTGTCCGAAGCCAAGGCACGCCTGTCCGAGCTAGCCAGGCGGGTACGGCAGCAGCATGAGCGGATCACCCTGACCCGCAATGGCGAGGCTGAGGCCGTCCTGCTGTCCGTGGACGACCTGGAAGGCCTGGAGATGACCTTGGAAATCCTCGGTGACACCGAAGCCGTTGCGCGTATCTCCGCGAGCCTGGCGGCTCTCGGCCGTGGCGAGCCCGGCGTCGATCTGGCCACCGTCCGCCAGGACCTGGCCAGGCGCCGCGCCAGCGGCGCGTGACCACCGAGCCTGCAGAGCGGTATGAGATCCGGTTTCAGCCTGCCGCGCGGCGCGCGATCTGCCAGCGGCTTCCGGAGGCCGTCGCAGCCGCGGTACTGGAGTTCTGCGATGCCGCCCTTGCGGTCAGCCCCCACCGTGTTGGCAAGCCGCTGTCCGGGCCCCTCGCCGGCTGCCACGCCGCTCGGCGCGGTACCTACCGGATCGTCTACCGGATCGAGGAAGACACCCGCATGGTGCATATCCTCGACATCGATCACCGCTCGAAGAGATTTGCACCACCGCCGGACAAATCTTGACGAACCCATCGCAGCCGGACAGCGCCTACCTTTTCCTCGGCGAGCACATCCGTCACCTAGATCAGATGTCCGCTAAGACCTAGACATCAAAGTCCTTTCCACGATGGAAAGAGCAGCGGTGGCCACCCGTGGGCCGCCTTCGGCGAGTCGTCCCGCCGCGGCTGGGCGGCTGTGGGAGGGTGGCAGACGGTCCAGCGACGGTCGGCTCATGCGGAGGCGCGGTGCGCGAGGTTGAGGTGAAGTACCGGATCCAGGACTCCGAGGCGCTCCTCGCGGCGCTGAAGATGCGCGGTATCGAGTTAGGGCCGCCGATCGGGCAGGACGACCAGGCGTACGCGCCCGGCGGCTGGTCCTACGGTGATGACCGCCAGGGCGTTCCCTTCGCGCGGCTGCGCACGATGCGCGGGCGGCATGTCTTCACGCTCAAGCGCCCGGCCGAGAATCTGCTGTCGTGCGATGAGCACGAGACCGACGTCACGGACCGGGACCAGATGCACGCCGCGATCGTGGCCATGGGGTTCCGCCCCACTGTCCGGATCGTCAAGGTCAGGCGCACGGCGGAGTGCCGCGACATGCTGTTGTGCGTGGACGAGGTAGACGGGCTTGGCTGGTTTCTGGAGGTGGAGCGCATGGTCTCCGGCGACATGCCCGGCGACCTGGTCCAGGCCGAGCTGTGCCGCTTCGTGGAGTCCCTCGGCGTCGAGGCGGAGCGGACCGAGCAGCCTTACGACTGGCTAGTTTGCCACGCTTGCGTCGGCCTGAGTCCCGGATAACGACACGACCTGAACGGGGCAGACGTTCGCGTTGCGCGTCCGCTGGCTCAAAACAGCGTGGCAGGCATGCTGGCGGCGGCGGGGTCGGAAACCGGCAGGCTTGGGGTCCACGGCCAGATTCTCCCGCGCATCCCGCCCGCGGCGGACATGCGGTTTTCAGATTCCTGCCATGCCACTTTCACAGCCGGGGGCGCAGGTGCGCCTGGCCGAACGGCGTTGAGCCGTCGGGAGGCGCACCTGTGCTGCCGGGCCTGCAGTCGCCGGATGGCTTTTGCAGTGTCACTCCGTGGGCGTGCCACTTTCAGGACCGGGATCCACGCGGCAGCCGTTCGGGATCATGATGATCCGGCCGGGCTGGTGACAACGTCGGGCTCGTAGCCCGCACGCAGCAGGCCATAGGTTACGGCTTCGTCAAGAGCCTGCCAGGACGCGGCGATCACGTTTTCGTCGACGCCGACCGTGCTCCAGGTGGCGGAGCCGTCCCCGGATTCGATCAGCACCCGGGTCACCGCGCCGGTGCCGTGCGAGCCCTCCAGGATGCGGACCTTGTAGTCGATGAGCTCCAGCGTCGCAAGCTCAGGGTAGAGCCGCCCGAGCGCCTGCCGCAGCGCCGTGTCGAGCGCGTTGACGGGCCCGTTGCCCTCGCCGGTGGCGACGATCCGCTCCCCCTTGGCGACCAGTTTCACCGTGGCCTCGCTCACCTCGCCGCCGTCCGGGCGCCGCTCCACGATCACCCGCCAGGATTCGGCGTCGAAATGGCGCAGCCGCCGCGGCGAGAGCACGTCCCGCAGCAGCAGCTCGAAGGACGCGCCGGCGGCCTCGAACGTGTACCCGCGGGATTCGAGATCCTTTACCCGCGCCACCACGGCCCCGAGGACCTCGCGGTCACCGGACAGGTCGTAGCCGAGCTCGCGGCCCTTCAGCTCGATCGACGCCCGGCCGGCCATGTCGGAGACAATGAGCCGCATGTCGTTGCCGACGACCTCGGGATCGGTGTGCTGGTAGAGCATCGGGTCGACTTTGACGGCGGAGGCGTGCAGGCCCGCCTTGTGCGCGAAGGCGGACATGCCCACGTAGGGCTGGTGGGTGTCCGGCGTCACGTTGGTGACCTCGCTGATCGCATGCGCGATCCGGCTCATCTCGGTGAGGCACCCGTCCGGCAGCACCTCGCGGCCCTTCTTCAGCTGCAGCCCCGCCACGACGCTGAACAGGTTCGCGTTGCCGCACCGCTCGCCGTACCCGTTCGCGGTGCCCTGCACGTGGGTGACGCCCGCGTCCACCGCCGTCAGGGTGTTGGCCACCGCGCAGGCGGCGTCATCGTGGCAGTGGATGCCCAGCCGCGCCCCTGTATGCTGCCGGACGGCACTGACGACGTCGCCCAGTTCGCTGGGCAGCATTCCGCCGTTGGTGTCGCAGAGCGCCACGACGTCGGCGCCCGCGTCGGCCGCCACGCGCACCACTTCAAGCGCATACGACGGGTTGACACGGTAGCCGTCGAAGAAATGCTCCGCGTCGAGGAACACCCGCCGGCCCTTCCGCGCGCAGGTGCGCGATGGTGTCGCGGATCATCGCGAGGTTCTCCGCCAGGGTGGTGCGGAGAGCCAGCTCGACGTGCCGGTCGTGACTCTTGGCGACAAGAGTCACGACCGGCGCGCCGGATTC
Source organism: uncultured Actinomycetota bacterium (assembly GCA_963826515.1). GTDB lineage: Bacteria > Actinomycetota > Actinomycetes > Streptosporangiales > Streptosporangiaceae > DATFVJ01. Next base: position 187,167 of record CAWGXI010000007.1, on the reverse strand, counting down.
GCGCAGCGCGGCGACCGTTGGGTCGTCGGGCGCCTTGGCGCCGGGCCGGCGGGTCGCGCCGAACGCGGCGAGCTGCGCGTGCCTCAGGTCAAGCTCGGTCCTGGCGAGCCTGAAGAATTCCGTGTCCTTGGGGTTGGCGCCCGGCCATCCGCCCTCGATGAAACCGGCGCCGAGCTCATCAAGCTGCCGCGCGATGGCCAGCTTGTCGGCCACCGTCAGATTGAGGCCCTCCTGCTGTGCCCCATCGCGCAGCGTTGTGTCGTAGACATGGAACGCGTCGTCGAGCATCGGCTATGTCAGTCCCTTCGAGTTCCGTGAGGCCCGGCGAGCGACGGCCGCCCGCAAAAGCAAAAGACCTCTCGCGGGGTGCGAGAGGTCTGCGCGCCGACGGGTGGGCCTCGCTGAGCTGTTATTGCTAAGCGGTTCGTGCCGTAAGCCCTAGGTGCCGGCGCGCCCGCCGATAATGGTCCGGCTGGACGGCATGGGCCCAGTGTGCCAGACGCGCGCGCTCCTTGGCACATCTGTCTCAGCATGCGAGACCGACGGCACGCCCGCAGTGCTGAAGCTGATCGTCCCGAGCGCCGGTGCGGATACCCGGAACGAGATCACCGTCTTGCGCCTGACGAACGGCGAGGGTCTGGGAATGCGGCGCGGCCGAGCGAGTGTCGACGGGGGCACGTGACCGGGTTGCCTTGTCAGGTCGCCTTGTCAGGTTGCCTTGCCAGGTTGCCTTGTCAGGTTGCCTTGTCGCAGGTTGCCTTGCCAGGTTGCCTTGCCAGGTTGCCTTGCCAGGTTGCCTTGCCAGGTTGCCTTGCCAGGTTGCCTTGCCAGGTTGCCTTGTCAGGCCGGAGCGAAACGCAGCCGGAGGCCGAGCCCGCGCAGGACGGCGAAGAACCACAGGGCCGACACGCCCGTGCCGACCGCTATCAGCCCGGCCGTAACGACCGTGGAAAGCAACATGAACAGGTCGAACGGCTCGGTGACCATCATGATCGCCAGTCCGGCCGTGAGCAGGAAGAAGATGCCAGCCCACAGCCATGTCGCGCCACGGAAGAAACGGTGCAAGCCCGGGTGCTGAGCGCCGGGATGCTTCAGCGCGACCACCTCGGTAGCGAGCTGGGCGACGAGCGGCCGACGTGTCCGGGCGGTCCGGGCGAACAGCACGCTCAGCGCGAGGTTCCCGAGCGGGAACTGCAGCAGGTAGACCCAGGTGTTGCCGGTGGCGATCACCACGGCGGTCTGCAAGGTCAGCACCAGCGCCGAGATTGTCAGCAGGCCCGGCACTTCTGCCCCGACGACCTTGCGGCCAGCGAGCAGCAGCCACACGGCGCCGAGCCCGGCCAGCAACCCGGCGTCACGGCCACCCAGCCATGCCGCGACGACGTACGCCGCGAACGGCAAACCGGCCGACTCGGCGAGACTCCATCCCGCCGTGCGCACTAACTTCCACGGACGCGGCAGCTCGAGCGGCTCAGGCATGGCGACGAGCATACGCAGGCTGCCACGCGCCGGCAGGCGAACGCTCCAGTCCTTAAGCCTCATTCCGCGCTCTGCCCTCGACCCGCAAGAACGGCGCGGTGGCGCTGGGGGGTGCGGGTGACGGGCGTTGGGGTTATTGCCCGGAACCGCACGTCCGCAGCGGCCACACGCGGAACTGCCCGGCCCTCGCGGCATAGACGAGTGCCACGTGCGAGGAGGGCGGAGCCCTCAGGACCTGGGCATGAGGGCGGAACCTCGCAGGACCTGGGCGGCGCCCCGCGACGCCACAGGCGAGTGCCACGTGCGAGGAGGGCGGAGCCCTCAGGACCTGGGCCTGAGGGCGGAACCCCGCAGGACCCGGGCCGCGCCGTGCGACGCCACAGGCGAGTGCCACGGCTCAACGAGGCAGGGGCCGGGACCTGGCTTGCCCCGGGCGGGCAGGCTGGCGTGGGTGCCGGGCCGCGCAGCCGTTCGGGATCGTTAGCAGATCTTGTGAATCCACCCGTAAGGGTCGGGCTGGTGCCCGTACTGGATGCCGAGGAGTTCCTCGCGCAGGCGCAGCGTGACCGGGCCGGGCTCACCACTGCCCACGAGCCACTCACCCCCGGCCGACCGCACCCGGCCGACGGGCGTGATCACCGCGGCGGTGCCACACGCGAAGACCTCGGTGAGCATGCCCGATTCACACTCCGCCCGCCACTGCGGGACCGAGATCCGCCCTTCCTCGGTGGGGATGCCCAGGTCGGGCGCGAGCTTCAGCAGCGAGTCACGGGTGATGCCCGGCAGCAGCGCCCCGGTCAGGGCGGGCGTGACGAGGCGCGTCTGTGCCCCCGAGTTGTAGCCGAAGAACAGGTTCATCCCGCCCATTTCCTCGACCCATCGGTGTTCCGCCGCGTCCAGCCAGACCACCTGGTCACAGTCGTTCGCCACGGCCTCGCTCTGGGCGGCGAACGCCGCTGCATAGTTGCCGCCGCATTTCGCCTCGCCGGTGCCTCCAGGGCTGGCACGGGTGTAGTCCTCGGAAAGCCACACGGTGACCGGCCGGACGCCCCCTGAGAAGTACGCGGCGGCCGGCGACGCGATCACCAGGAAAAGGTAGGACGAGGATGGGAAGTTCACCCCCAGGCCCCGCTGGGTGGCGATCATGAACGGCCGCAGATAGAGGCTGTTGCCCGGGGTCGCAGGCACCCACTCGCGATCATGGGAGACCAGCACATCTATCGACTGGACAAACAGCTCCTCAGGCAATTCCGGCATGGCCATCCGCCTGGCCGTGCGCCTGAACCTCGCCGCGTTCGCCTGCGGCCTGAACGTGACGACTGATCCGTCCGCCTGCCGGTACGCCTTCAGCCCTTCGAAGATCTCCTGGGCATAGTGGAAGACCGAGGTGGCCGGATCGAGGGTGAGCGGCCCATAGGGCTTGAGCCTGGCGTTGTGCCAGCCGCGGTCCTCGGTCCACTGGATCGTGATCATGTGATCGGTGAAGACCTGCCCGAACCCTGGCGAGGCGAGGATCTCGCCGCGGCGGGACGAGGGCACGGTTTCTCTCGACGGACGGACGTCGAAAGTGTGGTCGGTCGTGGTATCGGCATTCATCGCAATTCTCCTCTTACCCGGCAGCCACCGGGGGGTGCGGCGACGTTGCCGGACCCGCACTCCCATTTTGCCGTGCGCGAACAGGATCGGTCCCCTGTGTCACGGCACAACGCCGTGGGGCGCTCCCGGAGAACCAGCCGCGTACCGTCGATGAGCCCAGCTCGCTCAAAGGACCCCTCTGGCAGACCACTAGGAGGTTACTCGTTCCGCGATGTCATCACCGATTTCGGCCGTGGAGCGAGTGGCCCATGCGCCCTGGCGCTCAAGAAGATCATCGGCCACGGCCTGCTCGATCCGCGCCGCCTCAGCCTGCAGGTTCAGGTTATCGAGGAGCAGCGCGGCCGACAGGATCGCCGCGGTTGGATCGGCCTGGTGCAGGCCCGCGATGTCGGGGGCGCTGCCGTGCACGGGCTCGAACATGGACGGCGAGACCCGCTCCGGGTTGATATTGCCGCTCGCGGCCAGGCCCATCCCGCCGGCGATGGCGGCACCCAGGTCGGTCAGGATGTCGCCGAACAGGTTATCGGTCAGCACCACGTCGAATCGCTGCGGCTGGCTGACAAAGAACATGGCTGCCGCGTCCACGTGACAGTAGTCGACAGTCACCGCGGGGAACTCCTTGGCGAGCGCGTCCACCGTGCGCACCCACAGGTCGCCCGCGTGGGTCAGCACGTTTGTCTTGTGCACCAGGGTGAGCTTCTTACGCGGCCGCGCCACGGCACGCTCGAACGCGTACCGCGCCACGCGCCTCGTCCCGTACGCGGTGTTCAAGCTCTCCTCGGTCGCGACCTCGGCCTGGGTGCCCTTGCGGAGCACCCCGCCCGCGCCGGCGTATGGGCCCTCGGTGCCTTCCCTGACAACCAGCATGTCGAGCAGTTCTGGCCGCACCCCCGCCAGGGGCGTGGCGACGCCGGGATAGAGCCGGACCGGGCGCAGGTTCACGTAATGATCGAGTTCGAAACGCAGCCGCAGCAGCAGCCCGCGCTCCAGGATCCCGCTGGGCACCGTTGGATCACCGACCGCGCCAAGCAGGATCACATCGTGTGCGCGGATTTCCTCGAGGACGGCATCAGGCAGCGTTTCGCCGGTGCGGTGCCAGCGCGCGGCGCCGAGGTCGTAGCTTGTGATGCCGAATGTCACGCCAGCCGCCGCGGCGGTGAGGACCTTCACGGCCTCAGCCACGACCTCTGGACCGATCCCGTCGCCCGGGATCACAGCGAGCCGGATATTACGCGATGCCATGCGGGTACCTTACTGGCCCAGCGGGCCCCGCAACGCCGGGCATGCGCCGGTCAACGACGGGCCTGCCCGCTCAGGCGGCGGGGCGCGCCAGCGCCGTCGCGTGCGCTCGCTTCGCCGCCGTTGTCGCGGCGGTCGAGGGCGACCTGGACCGCCTGCACGGCCTCGGTTGATTCTTCGCTGGCATCGGCTGGCTGATCCCAGGGATACATGTCATACACGGGAGACTCTCCTGGCGTGGGCTTCATCATGGTCATGGGCTTGACGGGACTTGTTCGGAGTTCGTGAAATCCGGTGAACTCGCCAGCCAGCACTTCCTCCGTAGCGGGCGCTGGCCTGCCCTGTCAGGCCCCGCTACGGCAGCGAAGGATGAATACGAAGTGCCACATGCCGCAAACCATGTTACCCGCTAGTAGCGCCGTTGTCCCATCAGGGCAGCAATGTGTCTCACTATGCGAGAAGACTCGGGTCAGCCGTCAATAACCCGCGCTTAGCGGTCACTGAAGTTTCGTATTTAGCTTCCGTCGAGATCGACGCTCCTGCCGACCTCCGCGCCGATGCTCCTGGTGATCTCCTCAAGCAACGCGGGCGGCAGCGCCGAGTCGACGGTCAGCACGATCAGCGCGCTGCCGCCCTCCGCATCCCTGCACACCTGCATGCCGGCGATGTTGATGCCCTGGCCGCCAAGCAGCTGGCCGACCAGTCCGACGACCCCCGGCCGGTCGGTGTAGGTGAAGAACGCCATATGCGCGGCCGCGGCCATCTCCATTTCGAAGCCGTTGACCTCAATGAGCTTCTCCAGCTGGCGCGGCCCGGACAGCGTTCCAGAAACCGAGGTCACCTGGCCGTCCGGCATGGTGCCGCGCAGGGTGATCACGTTACGCCAGTCCGGGCTCTCGGCCTCGGTCCGCAGGTTCACCTCGACGCCGCGGTCCTTTGCCAGCAGCGGCGCGTTCACGTACGTCACGGCGTCCTCCACCACGTCGCTGAACACGCCCTTGAGCGCCGCGAGCTGCAGCACCCGCACGTCAAGAGCGGCGATCTCACCGTGCGCCTCGACGTCGAGATTGACGGCCATGCCGCCCGCGAGCGCGGTGAAGATCCGGCCGAGCTTCTCCGCCAGCGGCAGGCCCGGCTTGAGCACCTCGTCGACAGCGCCGCCTGCGACGTTCACCGCGTCGGGCACGAACTCACCCGCAAGCGCGAGCTTCACCGATCGCGCGACCTGTGTGCCGGCCTTCTCCTGCGCCTCCTGGGTGCTTGCGCCCAGGTGCGGGGTGGCCACCACGCCCTCGAACGCGAAGAGCGGGCTGTCCGTGCACGGCTCGCTGCGGTACACGTCGATCCCAGCACCGGCGACCCGGCCCTCTTTGAGCGCCGAGGCGAGGGCATCCTCGTCCACGATTCCCCCTCTGGCCGCGTTCACGATACGCAGGCCCGGCTTCACCAGGTGCAGTTCCCTGTCGCCGATGAGCCCGAGCGTCTCGGCGTTGCGCGGCAGGTGCACGGTGATGAAGTCGGCCTCCGCGAGAAGCTCGTCCAGGCTCAGCATCCGCACCCCGAGCTGGGCGGCGCGCGCGGTGGGGACGTAGGGGTCGTAAGCGACCACCTGCATGCCAAATGCCGACAGCCGCTGCGCGACGAGCACGCCGATACGGCCAAGGCCGAGAATGCCGGCGACCTTGTCGTGCAGCTCCACGCCGGTGAACTTGGACCGCTTCCACTCGCCAGCCTTCAGCGAGCTCGCCGCCTGGGGGATGTTGCGTGCGGTCGCGAGCAACAGCGCCACCGCGTGCTCGGCCGCGCTCACGATGTTGGAGCTGGGCGCGTTCACGACCATCACACCGGCCTTGGTCGCGGCGTCGACATCTACATTGTCGAGTCCCACCCCGGCCCGCGCGACGACCCGCAGCTTGGGGGCGCTCGCCAGCGCCTCCGCATCCACCGTAGTCGCGCTGCGCACGATCAGGGCATCCACATCAGCGAGGGCAGGCAGCAGCGCGCTCCGGTCGGCGCCGTCCACGTAGCGCACCTCGAAGTCGGATTCGAGCACGGCGATGCCGGCGGGGGAGAGTTCTTCTGCGGCAAGGACGATGGGCTTGGGCACTTCTGCGACCCTTCGGATCCGGGCGGTAGCGGACAGAACATGAGTGTACTTGCTTGTGAAGACATTCACGATCGTTCGCCCATCGACGGCCGGACAGCCCCTACCGGGGGCAGACGCGGCCCGGACGATCAGAACGGGCCGGACAGTTCACCCAGCGCGTCAGTGAGCCGCAGGTTTTCTGTGTAGTCGACCGGGCAGGCGATGACCGACACGGTATCGGCCGCCATGGCGTCGGTGAGGGCCGGTAGCAGGTCACTCGCGGAGCGCACCTGGTAACCCCGGGCCCCGAAGCTCTCGGCATAGGCCACGAAATCGGGGTTCGAGAAGCCGACGGCCACGTCATGGCCGAGTTCCATGTTCATCTTCCATTTGATCAGCCCGTAGGCGTCGTCCTGCCAGATCAGCACGGTCAGCGGGATGCGCTCCCGCACGGCCGTCTCGATCTCCTGCGAGTTCATCAGGAACGCCCCGTCACCCACCGCGGCAAGGACCCGCTGGCCGGGCACGGCCAGCTTGGCTCCGATCGCCCCGGGCAGGGCGAAGGCCATGGTGGAAAGCCCATTTGAGATCAGGCAGGTGTTGGGCCGGTAGGTGGGATACAGGCGGGCCATCCACATCTTCACCGCCCCGGTGTCGGCGAGCACGATGTCCGAGCGGCCCAGGGCGGCGCGAATGTCGGACACGACCCGCTGCGGCTTGAGCGGGAAACAGTCGTCGCCCCCGCCGCGGGCGAGCTCGCCGGCAAGCAGCCGGCGGATCTTCTCGCCACTGGCTCCCGGCTTGAACCGGCGGGTCGTTGCGGCCGCGAGCGCGTCCAGCGTCAGGCTGATGTCGGCCTGGACGCCGACCTCGACGTCATAGTGGGAGTCCACCTCGGCAGGAAAGCGGCTCAGGTGGAGGATTCGCTTGTCCCCGGCCGGGTTGATCCGCACCGGATCGAACTCCTGCAGCTCATAGCCCACACAGACGATCACATCCGCCTCGTCGAAACCGAAGTTGACGTAGTCGTGGCTCATGAACCCCACCGCACCGAGGGCGTGCGGGTGATCGTCGGGGAACACCCCTTTGCCGTGAAACGTGGTGGCCACCAGCATGCCCAGCTGCTCGGAGAAACGCCGCAGGGCCGCCGCTGCGCCGGTCCTGGCCGCGCCGTGCCCGGCCAGCACGATGGGCCTGCGGGCCTCGCCAAGCACCGCCGCGGCTCGCTCGATCTGCGACGGCGACGGTGCGTCCGGACGGGGAACATTGATGCCGAGGGGTGACAGGCCGTCCGGTGCCGCCATCGCCTCGACGTCCTCGGGCACGGCGAGGTAGACAGCGCCCGGGCGCTCGGTCTGCGCCAGCTTGAAGGCCTTGCGGACCATCTCGGGCACGGCCGCGGGGGTCAGGACGAGATCAGCCCACTTGGTCACCGGCGAGAACATCGACACCAGGTCGACGCTCTGGTGGGACTCCTTATAGATCCGGTTCAGCCCGACCTGGGCCGACAGGGCTACCACCGGCGTGCTGTTGGTAGTCGCGTCGGCCGTCCCCAGGAGGAGGTTGATGGCACCCGGGCCGAGTGTCGCCGAGCACACACCCGCGCGCCCGGTCAGCCGGCCGAAGATCTCGGCCATAAACGACGCCGCCTGCTCATGGCGGACCAAGACATAACGGATGGACGACCGGGCCAGCGCATCGGTGAAGTGGATGTTCTCCTCACCAGGGATCCCGAACACGCACCTGACGCCCTCGTGCTCAAGGCAGCGCACAAGCAGGTCAGCGACCCGTCCTTGATCCACAACCACGTTCGGAGCTTACCGGAAAGCCCGGAAAGATGCTTATAGCCAGCTCATCAGGGGCCGCAGCCTGGCGCCGACCTGCTCGATCTGCTCGGCCTGCTCGGCCTCGCGGCGCTTGGTGAAGTTCGGGCGGCCATTGTCGAACTCCTCGACAAGCTCGCGCGTGAACGATCCGTCGCGGACCTCGGCGAGAATACGGCGCATCTCCGCACGGGTCTCCTCGTTGATCACCCGCGGCCCGCGCGTGTAACCGCCGAACTCCGCGGTGTCGGACACCGACCAGTACATCTTCGAGATGCCGCCCTCGTACATCAGGTCGACGATCAGCTTCACCTCGTGCAGGCATTCGAAGTAGGCGACCTCGGGCTGGTAACCCGCCTCCACCAGGGTGCTGAACCCGGCCTTGATGAGCTCCGACAGACCGCCGCACAACACGGCCTGCTCGCCGAACAGGTCAGTCTCGGTCTCCTCCGCGAAAGTGGTTTTCAGCGCGCCGGCCCGAGTGCCGCCGATCCCCTTCGCGTAGGCGAGCGTGAGCGGCCAGGCGCCACCCGAGGCGTCGCGCTCGACCGCGACGAGGACGGGCACTCCCCTGCCCTCGTTGAACTGGCGGCGTACCAGATGCCCTGGCCCCTTCGGCGCCACCATGCACACGTCCACGCCCGGCGGCGGCGCGATGAGACCGTAGCGGATGTTCAGGCCGTGGGCGAAGAAAAGCGCGTCGCCGTCGCCGAGGGCGGGTGCGATCGCCTCCGCGTAGAGCGAGCGAGCCGCCGTGTCGGGGACGAGAACCATGATCACGCCGGCTTCCGCGCACGCCTGCGCGGGCGTGGTGACGCGCAGCCCCTCGTTGCCGGCCTTCTCGCGGCTCCCCGAGCCGTCGGGAAGGCCCACCCGGACGTCCACGCCGGAGTCGCGTAGCGACAGCGCGTGCGCGTGCCCCTGGCTGCCGTACCCGAGCACCGCCACCCGCCGCCGCTGCAGCACGCCCAGGTCGGCACCGTCGTCGTAGATGATCTCTGCCATTGCCGGCTTCTCCTTGCTGTGTGCTTATTTCGTTTGCTGGCCTGTGTCACGCCGCGCAGCCGTTAAGGCAAATGCTCCATAACGGTGGCCGGGCTGTCACGCTGTCCGCTCGGTGGCGCGCCCGCCGTCGCCGACCGGCCGCAGTGACCTGTCGGTGATCGAGCGCGCGCCGCGGCCGATGCCGACCATGCCGGACTGCACGAGCTCCTTGATCCCAAACGGCTCGAGCACCCGCACAAGCGCGTCCAGCTTGTCCCTGTTGCCTGTCGCCTCGACGGTGACCGCGTCGGGCGCCACGTCCACCACCTTGGCGCGGAAGAGCTGGATCGTCTCGAGGACCTGAGACCTCGCTTCGGTGTCCGCGCGGACCTTGACCAGCATCAGCTCGCGCTGCACCGAGGCGCCGGGGTCCAGCTCGACGATCTTCAGCACGTTGATGAGCTTGTTGAGCTGCTTGGTGACCTGCTCGAGCGGATGCTCGGCGCAGTTCACCACGATCGTCATGCGGGAAACCTCGTCAAGCTCGGTCGGCCCGACCGCCAGCGCGTCGATGTTGAAGCCACGGCGCGCGAACAGCCCGGCGATCCGGACGAGCACACCGGGCTTGTTCTCCACCAGTACCGACAGCGTGTGCGTGCTCATGATCGGCTCCTATTCTCGGTGCCCGGGCGTGCCTGGCGGCCTGCCGCGCGGCGGGTAGCCTCGGCGGTCATTCGGTGCGGTCCCAGTCGGGGGCCATGTCGCGGGCGAACTGGATGTCGTCGTTGCTCGTGCCTGCGGGGACCATCGGCCACACCATCGCGTCCTGGTGCACCACGAAGTCGACGACGACAGGGCGGTCATTGATCTTGGCCGCGGTCTCGATCACGTGGTCGACGTCCTCGGCGCGCTCGCAGCGCAGCCCGGCGCAACCGTAGGCCTCCGCGAGCTTGACGAAGTCTGGGATGCGATTCCCGCGCTTGCCCAGATCCGTATGGGAGTAGCGCTGGTTGTAGAACAGCGTCTGCCACTGCCTGACCATGCCGAGGTTCCCGTTGTTGATGACGGCAACCTTGATCGGGATTCCCTCGATCGCGCAGGTCGCGAGTTCCTGGTTCGTCATCTGGAAGCAGCCGTCGCCGTCGATCGCCCACACCTGCGCCTGCGGGCGGCCCACCTTCGCGCCCATGGCGGCGGGCACCGCGTACCCCATCGTGCCGAGCCCGCCGGAGTTGAGCCAGGTGTCGGGGTGCTGGTAGGAGATGAACTGGGCAGCCCACATCTGGTGCTGGCCGACGCCCGCGACGAACACCGCGTCGGGACCTGCCAGCTTCCCGATCCGCTCGATCACGTACTGCGGCGCGAGCGAACCGTCGGCGGGCAGGTCGTAACCGGCCGGATAGGTGGTCCGCATGCTGTCGAGCAGCGCCCACCAGGCGCCGTAGTCGCCCTTTCGCCCGGCCGCGTGCTCGCTGGTGACCGCGGCCGCCAGATCGGCGATCACCTCGCCGCAGTCCCCGACGATCGGCACGTCGGCGCGGCGGTTCTTGGAGATCTCGGCCGGATCGATGTCGGCGTGGACGATCGCCGCGCCGGGCGCGAAGGAGGCGAGCTTGCCCGTCACCCGGTCGTCGAAACGCGCGCCGAGCGCCACGATGAGGTCCGCCTTCTGCAGCGCCCCGACCGCGGCGACGGTGCCGTGCATGCCGGGCATGCCGAGATGCTGGCGGTGGCTGTCAGGGAACGCGCCGCGCGCCATCAGCGTGGTGACCACCGGGGCACCGGTGAGCTCGGCAAGCTCGGCAAGCTGCGGCGCCGCGCGGGCTTTCAGCACCCCGCCGCCGACGAGCAGGACCGGCCGCTGCGCGTCCACCATCATCCGGGCGGCCTCCCGCACCTGCTTGGAGTGCGGCCGGCTGACCGGGCGGTAGCCGGGCAGATCGAACGGAACCGGCCAGTCGAACTCGGTCGTCGCCTGCAGGGCATCCTTGGCGATGTCGACAAGGACTGGTCCCGGGCGCCCGGTCGAGGCCAGGTGGAAGGCCTCGCCGACGGTCCGCGCGATGTCGCCGGGCTTGGTGACGAGGAAGTTGTGCTTGGTGATCGGCAGGGTGATCCCGGATATGTCCGCTTCCTGGAAACCGTCGGTGCCGATCAACGGAGTCGGCACCTGGCCGGTGATGGCCACGATCGGCACCGAGTCCATGTACGCATCCGCTATCGGTGTCACCAGATTCGTCGCGCCTGGTCCCGACGTTGCCATGCACACCCCGGGACGCCCGGTGGCGAGCGCATAACCCGAAGCAGCGTGCCCGGCGCCCTGCTCGTGCCTGACCAGCACGTGCCGCACCTTGACCGAATCGAACAGCGGGTCGTAGGCCGGCAGGATGGCGCCGCCCGGGATGCCGAATACGACGTCGACGCCGGAACTTTCGAGGGCGCGGACGAGTGCCTCGGCGCCGGTGATGCGTGGGCGCGGGCCCGCGGGCGCGGACGGCACCGGCGGTGTCGTTTGCTCCGTCATCGGCTGGCTTCCTCTTTCTGGGGCTTTGCGGGTACTTTCTGGGGCTTGGCAGATAGTGCTGGGTGCCCGGGTAGTGCTGGGTGCCCGGGTAGTGCTGGGTGCCCGGGTAGTGCTGGGTGCCCGGCCAAGGAGGCGGGCAACAAAAAACCCCTCGCGCCAGTGGCGATCGAGGGGAGCGCGCAGGTCTATACGTGGATCAGCGGCCTGCGCGCCGTCCAAGTACGAGAATCACGCTGCGTTGCACGTGACCAACGATGACGGACCGACGGCCGGGCGTCAACTTGATCTCATGTTTAATCTCATATCCTGAGACGCGGTTCGGGGGGCTGGTGGGCCGCCGTGCAGGCCAGGCGACGGGCCGCGGCAGCCGTTGAGACTGTATTGCCCCGGGGGGACGACCCCCCGGGATCCCCCCGGTTATTGAGCGCTCAGGAGGCGGGGGCGGGCGCCTTACCCTGCTCGGTCACGCCAGGCCCGTATCCGCCGGCGCTGGGACTGATCATCGATTCCACGCCTGATGGCGGCATCGGCCGCGCGACAAGGTAGCCCTGGCCGAGCGCGCACCCCATCTCGCGCAGCAGTTCAAGCTGGCGGGGGCGCTCGATGCCCTCAGCCACGACTGTTAGGCCCAGGTCATGGCCGAGCCGGACAATCGCGTGAGTCAAGAGGGTAAGCGTGTCGTCCGCGCCCACACCGGACACGAAAGAGGGATCAACCTTGATGATGTCAACCGGCAACTGGCGCAGGTTCCCAAGCGAGGCGTAGCCCGTACCGAAATCGTCGATCGCGATCCGCACCCCATGACGGCGCAGTTCCGACAGCCGCCGCGCGGTCTCTCCCCGGTGCGCCGCGAGCACCTGCTCGGCGACTTCGACGGTCAGCGAACTGGCGGAAAGCTCGGCGTCGGCGAGCGCTCCGAGCACCGACTCGACAAAACCTGCCGCGCCGATCTGCCGCGCGGAGAAGTTCACCGACATACCGATGTCCCACGAGGAGCGGCGCCACTGCGCGAGTTGCCCGCACGCTGTGCGCAGCACCCAGTCGCCGAGCGGCACGATGAGTCCCGACTGCTCGGCGATCCCGACGAACTCCGCGGGCGGCACCTGTTCATCGCCGCGCCACCAGCGGACCAGGGCCTCAACCCCGGTCACCCGCGAGGTGGCAAGCTCAACGATCGGCTGGAACTCCACGGCCAGCAGTTCATCGGTCACGGCTCGCTGCAGGTCGCTGGTGAGCTCGAGCCGGCGCACGATGTCGGCGTGCATGTGCGCGGCGAAGATCTCGACAAGGCCCCCGCCAAGGCTTTTCGCCCGAGACATCGCGACGTCCGCATTTCGCATGACGTCGCCCGCTGTGCTGTCACCGGCCAGCGCCACGCCGACGCTCGCGGTCAGCGCGATACTACGGCCAGACACGCCGAACGGCTCCGCTGAGATACACCGGGCAAGCTGTTCTGCGAGGTCGACTACCTCCCTGGCGCCTGCACGGGCTTCCACCAGGACTGCGAACTCGCCACTACCCCAGCGCGCGAGCGTGTGCTGCGGCGCAACCACCGCACGCAGGCGTCGCGCCGCCTGGGTGATCAGCAGGTCCCCGGCCGCGTGGCCGGCCGAGTCGTTCACCGCTGTGAAGCCGTCCAGGTGCAGGAACACGGCCGCTACCCGCACGCCAGTGACCTCGCCTGAAAGGTCATCGACGGCAAGTGCGCCCGGTTCGGTCTCGTCCGCCTCGCCCGCCGCGGCCGGCACCGTCTGCCCGTGCCCTCCTGCCGCCCCTCTTGCCGCCCTGGCCCTCCTGCCGCCTCTCCTGCCGGCCCCTCCTGCCGCGGCCTCGTCGCGGTCCGCGGGTAGGTGCGCGCGGCCGGGTTGACTGGAAGGGCCGGGGTGGCCGGAACGGCTGGCGTGGCCGGAACGGCCGGAACGGCCGGGACGGTTCGAGCGGCCGGGGTCGCCGGGCCGGTCACCGCGGTCGTGCTGTTCACAGCGGCCGAGGACGTCGGCGACGCGCTCTTCGAAGTAGACGCGGTTCGGCAAGCCCGTCAGCCGGTCATGGAAGGTCAGGTGGGTCACCTGCTGCCGGAGCGCGACTTGGTCGCTGACATCTCGCACGGTAACGAGCAACTGGCCACGCTCACCAGGCTGCAGGTAGCGCGACACGGTGCACTCGATGTGACGCCAGGTGCCATCGGCGGCCAGCACACGGCAGCCGAAGCGCGCGGTATTCTCGCCGCCGGCGTCAATCCCAGCACCGGCCTCAGCAGCCGCGCCGCCGCCAAGAGTGCGGCCGTCACGATGGGCACCGGTGTCACCATTCACGCGGCCATAGCCGTCTGCCCCCATATCGCCTCGGGCAGGGTCGCTTGGGGCAGGGTCGCTTGGGGCAGGGTCAATTCGGGCAGGGTCAATTCGGGCAGGGTCGCCGCCCGCAGAGCCGCCGCCCGCAGAGCCGCCGCCCGCAGAGCCGCCGCCGGTAGTGTCGCCGCGGGCCGTGTCGCCGCGGGCCGTGTCGCCGCCGGTAGTGTTGGCTTCGCCCGAGACCCGCAGTATCTCGCTCCTCCCGGCGGGCCGGTCCTCCGGATGCACGAAGTCGGCCAGGTTGCGCCCCTCGATGTTGCCGGCCGCATAACCGTAGGCAGACACCGACGGGCTCGAATAGCGGATTGTCCCGTCAAGATCGCAGATGAGTACCGCATCGCTCGTCCTGTCAGCCAGTTCACGCACGTGACCGCCCGATACCCGGGCAGCACTGAGCGCCATACGGTTCTCCCTGATGAGCCCGAACACCCTGGCAGCAAGTACGGCCACGGCACCGCTAGCGGCAAACACGACCACCGGTTCGACCCGGCTGCCGCCTGCTACCTCGTTGACGATGATCAGCAACGCGGCCCCGGCGACGGCCAGCGCGGAGATCATCGCCGCGGCGGGAAACTGGCTGGGGTCGCGTGCACCGCGACCGCCATGGGCCGTCCGAACGCGGGCCACCCAGGGTGTGGCTATCAGCAGGAGGTAGCCGACGATCTTGGCGGCCAATTCGGCAGCGCCAGGCCCGTGACCCCCAGCCAGGCGCACGGCGGCACCGAACACGTCGCCCAGGGTCAGCGCCACCAGGGCGAGATACGGCAGCAGGGCACGCCGCCCGGCGGCGGCCACGAGCGGTAGCAGCGCACTCACGACCAAGATGGCCGCCAGTGGCAGAACCAGGCCGAGCAGGAACGTGCGCGGGTCCTCGGCTGCCCTATGATACTGGGATCCGAAGATCGCGAGCCAGCCGATGACGAAGAGCACGGACGCCATTACGTAACAGTCGGCGAGGTAACCCCAGAACTGCTGTGTGGCCAGTTCTGGTCTTCGGGCCGATCCCAATACCATGCGCGAAGCAGCTGGATCGTCTGGGTCAGGGGTGGCGGATGCGGCCTTTCCGACGATCGCCATGGGGCCGGAAACCGGGCCCGTGCTCGCGACATCGGGGGCGGCCGGTCTTTCTCCTGCCTCGGCGGCGCCCGCGGCGCTGGCTGCGGGAACGGCGGCAAGCGTCACGATGCCTGCGACCATCGGCGCGAGCGCGAGCAGCGAGAACACGTCGGCCAGCGTGAACTGCGCCGCGAAGCCGTTGGGCTGACCGCTCAGTGCCTGCCCGGCGGCCCCGATGCACCACAGCAAAGCGGCCGCGGCCAGCCATCGGTAGCCCGCGCGGCCGCCTTCGGGTCCGCGCGCCGCGCCGAACCAGAGACTCGCCGCGGCGGTACCCGATGCGATGACGCCCAAGAGCCAGAGCCAGCCATCCGGGCTAACCGACCGCAACCGTGCTCCTTCCATCCGTGTGTGTTGAGTTGCAACCCTTGTGTGCTGAGTTACAACGCATAGTGGGCGAATCGGGCAGGCTTCTGACAGATCCGGTCGAATGCCCCCGCGTCACACGCTGATAACGATCAGTTACCAGCCGGATGTGCGCTATGGCCGCTGGCCAAATGGGTGCTTGGCAGCTCGCCAACAAGCCCTGGCGCGGCTTTGCGCCAGGCGACGCCATTCACTGTACGTACCGAAGGTCACACTTTGATTGAGCTGTGGCGTCCACCGGGCGACAAAGTGAGCCTGCGACCGCGCACCGTGATGTAGCTAATTCTGCCCCTTCGATACGTGCTTGTTTCGGTATTTGCCACTAAAGCCGTTCATGACAAACGCACCCCGCAGCCAACCGTGCAGGTAGCCGTGCAGGTAGCCGTGCGGGTAGCAAGGGGTGCGGGCGGATCCTCCGGCGCGTGCGCCCTACGCCGGCCGCGGAACTGGCCGTGGAAACCGGTCCTGGAAGCTGGCCGCGGAAACCGGCCGTGGAACCCGGTCCTGGCACCCGGTCCTGGATGCACCCGTCCTGGCACCCGGTCCTGGCACCCGGCCCTGGAACCCGGCCCTGGCACCCGGCCCTGGCACCCGGCCCTGGAACCCGGCCCTGGAACCCGGCCCTGGAACCCGGCCCTGGAACTCAGCTGCGGCGGCCGGGCCCTCCGGCTGAGCTGCCTGGGCCCAGGCGTTCGAGGATGAGCTCGCGGACGCGGGTGGCGTCCGCTTTACCGCGGGTGGCCTTCATCACCGCCCCGACGAGCGCGCCAGCCGCGGCGACCTTCCCGGCGCGGACCTTGGCGGCCACCTCCGGATTCGCTTCGATTGCCTCGTCGACCACCGCGGCCAGTTCAGCCACATCGCTCACCACGGCGAGGCCGCGCGCTTCGACTAGGTCGTCCGGCGCGCCCTCTCCTGCCACCACCCCGGCGAGTACCTCCCTCGCGAGCTTGTCGTTCAGGGCACCCGAGGCCACGAGCCCGGCCACCCGCGCCACCTCGGCTGGCGTGATGCGGAGCTGAGCCAACTCGATGCCATGCTCGTTCGCGTGGCGGGACAGCTCACCAAGCCACCATTTGCGGGCATCAGCAGGCGCGGCGCCCGCCTGGACCGTGGCGGCGACCAGGTCGAGGGCGCCCGCATTGTGCAGCGCCACCATGTCGAGGTCGGACAGGCCCCATTCCTGCTGCAGGCGGACACGGCGCGCGCTGGGAAGCTCGGGCAGCGCCGCACGCAACTGCTCGACCCAGTCGCGCGGCGGCGCGATAGGAACGAGGTCCGGTTCGGGCAAGTACCTGTAGTCCTGTGCCTCCTCCTTGCTCCGCCCGGCCGTCGTCGCGGCGGTGTCCTCGTGGAAATGGCGCGTTTCCTGCACGACGCGAGCGCCGCGGTCAAGCACGGCCGCCTGGCGCCTGATCTCGTAGTGGACGGCGCGCTCCACCGAACGGAGCGAGTTGACGTTCTTGGTCTCGGTCCGCGTTCCCCAGGTCTCAGACCCACGCGGCGAAAGCGAGATGTTCACGTCGCAGCGCAGCGATCCTTCCTCCATGCGAACGTCGGATACCTCGAGCACCCGCATCAGGTCCCGAAGTTCCGTGACGTAAGCACGGGCGGCGGCGGGCGCGAGTGCGCCCGTGCCTGCGACGGGCTTGGTGACGATCTCCACAAGAGGGATGCCCGCCCGGTTGTAGTCGACGAGCGAGTATGCCGCGCCATGGATGCGACCCGTCGCGCCACCCACGTGCAGCGACTTGCCCGTGTCCTCCTCCAGGTGAACCCGCTCGATTTCCACCCGCAGGACGCGGGGCCCTGCCGCCGGGTCGTCTACCGTGACATCCAGCCAGCCGTCCGTGCACAGCGGCTCGTCGTACTGGGAGATCTGGTAGTTCTTCGGCATATCCGGATAGAAATAGTTCTTCCTCGCGAACCGGCACCATCGAGCGATCGAGCAATGCAGTGCGAGGCCGATCTGGATGGTGTACTCCACCGCCGACCTGTTCGCCACCGGCAGGGATCCGGGCAGGCCCAGGCATACCGGGCAGACGCGGGTGTTGGGCTCTGCGCCGAACTCGGCCGGGCAGCCGCAGAACATCTTGGTAACCGTGCCGAGTTCGACGTGAGTCTCCAGGCCGATCACCGGATCGTAGCGGGTGAGCGCCACGTCGTAAGGCGCGAGCGCATTGGCCGCTGGCGCTGCGGTCTCCGTCATCGTTTCTCCTCTAGGCGGGGCGCTGCCTCGGGCAGCCGGTGCCCCCACCGCGCGGCGAAAACGGCCTCCACCGCCGCGCCTACGCGGTAGATCCGGTCGTCGGCGAGCACGGGCGCCATGACCTGCAGGCCAACAGGCAGCCCATCCTCATCGGCGAGCCCGCACGGCACCGACAGGGCCGCGTTGCCTGCCAGGTTGGACGGGATCGTGCACAGGTCGGCGAGGTACATGGCCAACGGATCGTTCGCGCGCTCGCCTATGGGGAACGCCGTGGTCGGCGTCGCGGGCGAGACAAGCACGTCAACCTGGCCGAACGCGGCGTCGAAGTCCCGCGAGATCAGCGTGCGCACCTGTTGCGCCTTGCCGTAGTAGGCGTCGTAATAACCGCTCGACAGCGCGTACGTACCGAGCATGATCCGGCGCTTCACCTCGGCGCCGAACCCGGCGGCGCGGGTGAGCGACATGACTTCCTCTGCGCTTCGGGTACCGTCGTCTCCTGCCCGCAGCCCGTACCGCATGCCATCGAAACGAGCCAGGTTGGACGAGCATTCGCTCGGCGCGATCAGGTAGTACGCGGGCAGGGCGTAGCGGAAATGGGGGCAAGACACTTCGATGATCTTGGCGCCAGCCGACTCGAGTACCTCGACCGCATCCTGGAACCTGGCGAGCACGCCAGGCTGATAGCCGTCGCCGCGGAATTCTGTGACCACGCCGACCGTCATGCCGCTGACGTCCGGGTGCCGCGCGGCCTCAACCACCGGCGGCACAGGTGCGTCGATCGACGTGGAATCGCACGGGTCATGCCCGGACATGGCCTCATGCAGGAGGGCTGCGTCAAGCACCGTCCGTGCGAGCGGCCCAGGTGTGTCGAGCGACGACGCGAAGGCGACCAGGCCATACCGCGAAGACCCGCCGTAGGTGGGCTTGACGCCGACGATGCCGCACACGGCCGCCGGCTGGCGTATCGACCCTCCCGTGTCAGTACCGATGCCAAGCGGGGCCTGACAGGCCGCCACAGCCGCCGCCGAACCACCGGACGAGCCGCCTGGAACCCGCGTCAGATCCCACGGGTTGCGTGACGGCCCGAAAGCAGAGTTCTCCGTCGACGAACCCATCGCGAACTCGTCCATGTTCGTCTTGCCCAGGAGCACAACGCCTGCCCGGCGCAGGCGCGCTGTGATGGTGGCGTCGTAGGGCGGCAGCCAGCCGTCGAGAATCCGTGACCCGCAGGTCGTCGGCATGTCCTCGGTGGTGAACACGTCCTTGATGGCAAGCGGTACGCCAGCGAGGGGCCCGAGCGGCTCCCCCGCCGCGCGTTTGGCGTCGACGGCGCGAGCAGCCTGAACTGCCCTGTCCGCTGCCACGTGCAGGAAAGCGTGGACCTTGGCGTCGGTAAGGGACACCTGGTCCAGGTGAGCTTGGGCCACCTCCACCGCGGAAACGTCCCCAGCGCCGATCGCGGCGGCGATGTCCGCAGCGGTCATCCGGGTCAGCGCAGCGTCCATGGTCAGCCTTCCTCCAGGATCCGCGGGACCCGGAAGCGCTGCTGCTCCGCCGCAGGTGCCTGCGCGAGCGCCTCGGCAGCGCTCAGTGGCGGCACGATCTCATCGCCGCGCCACACGTTGGTCATCGGCACCGCGTGCGAGGTCGGGGGGATGTCGTCCGCGGTGACCTCCTGTACCCGGGCCACGGCGGTAATGATCACATCGAGCTGCGCCGCGAGATGTTCGAGTTCGGCATCATCGAGGGCGAGCCGCGACAGGCGGGCGAGATGGGCCACCTCATCACGGGTAATAGACATGGGCTCAATCCTAGGGTGCATCCACGCTTGCCATCGAAGCGTTAACCGCCTCGTCATCCCCTGCGGCCCGTCGCAGGGGATGACGGGGCGGAACCACCCAACCCGATCCAGAACGGCTGCCGCTCCCTGTCACAACGCATCCACACCGCGTCGCACGAGCGCTTCCGAAAGTCGGACCAGCACCGCGACGTCGGACCAGCACCGCGACGTCGGACCAGCACCGCGACGTCGGACCAGCACCGCGACGTCGGACCAGACCGCGACGTCGGACCAGCACCGCGACGTCGGACCAGACCGCGACGTCGGACCAGACCGCGACGTCGGACGTTCGCCGGGGCGGGAAGCCATGCTTGGATGCTGGTCACCGTTTCTCGGGGCTGGCTCGGAGTTACTTCTGACCTCGCTCTGGTCTGAGCCAGCCGCGCCGCCTCAGGCAGCACGCCGTCCAAGATCCAATGGCGCGGCAATTCCCGGTTTTCATGATCGCGGTAGCTTTTCGGCAAATGAATGCGTCCAAGGAGTGACCGCGATCATGAACTGCTGGAGTCCTGCCGGAGTTCAGCGACCGGCGATCGCGGCCCGCGGGACGATAAGGGGATGGCAGCAAAGAGCCGCACCGTGGTCGTCACGGGCGCGAACCGCGGCATTGGCTTGGAGGTAGCCCGCCAGCTTGCCCGCCGAGACGACCGCGTCATCCTTGGCGCCAGGGACGTGGCAAGGGGCGAGGCAGCGGCCCGGAGGCTCGCCGACGAGGGCCTCACCGTCCTGCCCAGGCATCTCGACGTGACCGACGACACGTCCTTGGCCCGGCTCGCCCAGGAACTCGCGGCAAGCCCCGGACGGGTCGACGTCCTTGTGAACAACGCCGCCATCCATTACGACACGTGGCAGGCGGCGATCACAGCCGATCTGCGCGTGGTCGAAGAGGCGATCGGCACCAACCTGCTCGGAGCGTGGCGTGTCACGCTCGCCCTGCTGCCGCTGCTGCGGCGAAGCGATCACGGCCGCATTGTCAACGTCTCGAGCGGCGCGGGATCACTGACCGCCATGGCAGGCGGCGTCCCTGCTTACCGGGTCTCCAAGACGGCACTGAACGCCCTCACCCTGATGCTCGCGAGTGAACTGCGCCGCGACCGGATCCTGGTGAATGCTGCCTGCCCGGGCTGGGTCGCCACTGACATGGGCGGCCAGGGCGGTCGCGAAGTCGCCAAGGGCGCGGCCAGCGTCATCTGGGCCGCTGACCTCGCGGATAACGGCCCTACCGGCGGATTCTTCCGCGACGGTGAGCCAGTTCCCTGGTAGCTCCCGGCCGGGGTCACGGCCGCTAGGGCGTAGATCTTGGTGGATGCGGGCGGTGCTCCAGGCGGCGATCCGGCAAGGCGGAGGAGGAGTCGATAGTGGAACTATCGGCGACGACGACAACGCCGCCGGTCGTCGTCTGGGGTCGTGGACGGCACTGTCGCGCCGCCAAAGATCTACGGGACACGTCCTAGAGGAGCGCTACGGCCGCGCGGCGGCGGACCCGCCCTCGCTCACGTCTACCGGGAGGCCCACCGTACACTCGCGCCGTTCGGGATCAGCGGGCCCGCCGGTGCCCGCGCCACCGCCGGGGCCCGCGCCACCACGGGGCCCGCGCCACCACCGGGGCCCGCGCCACCACCGGCGCCCGCGCCACCACCGGCGCCCGCGCCACCACCGGCGCCCGCGCCACCACCGGCGCCCGCGCCGGTGGAGGCACGGGGCCGTGGGGCGCGGACGACTGCGATTCGTGCCGCTAGCCACGCGGTGGCAGACGCGGCATCCATTGGCCGGCTGAAATGCCAGCCCTGGGCAGCGTCGCAGCCCATCCGGCGGAGCGCCGCCGCGGCGTCCGCCGTTTCCACACCCTCGGCCACAGAACGGACCCCGAGTGCGTGTACCAGATCGATCAGCGACTGCACGATGACCTCGTCGTCGGCGCTGTTCGGCAGCCGTCTGATGAACGACGCGTCGATCTTTACCTCGCAGACGGGCAGCCGTTTGAGCCGGACCAGCGACGAGTAGCCGGTACCGAAGTCATCCAGGCTGAAGGGGACACCCATCCTGGCCAGCCTGTCCACGCAGCCGGCCGCGTGCGCGGGCTCGCTCATGAGGACTCGCTCTGTGATTTCAAGTAGCAGCGCAGCCGGCGGGATCGAGTACCGCCGCAGCCCGGCGGCGATCATCGGGGCGAGCGCCGGGTCGAACAGATCGCTCGCGGAGACGTTGACCGCCACCTGCACCTGTAAGCCCGCTCGCCACCAGATTGCTGCCTGGTGAAGCGCGGCGTCGACGACATGACGGGTGAGATCGTGCATCAGATAGGACTGCTCGGCTAGCCGGATGAACTCCTCAGGCGTCAACACCCCACGGACCGGATGGCGCCACCTGACGAGCGCCTCCATGCCCACAGGCTGGGCGTCGGCGAGCACGATCTTCGGCTGGAAGAGCAACTCGAACTGGCCCTCGTTCACCGCGCGGCGCAACTCGCCGACCAGGTTCAGCCTTGCGGGCGAGTTACGGTCCTGCTCCGCCACATAGGCCTCGACGCCGCTGCGGCGTTCCTTCGCCTGATACATCGCCACGTCGGCGCGTTGCAGCAGCAGCGCGAAATCTGGGGCGTGGACGGGATACATCGCTATACCGACGCTGGCCTCGATATCGAGCGTCATCGAATCCATCCTGACCGGCTCGGCGAGCGCCGCTCGTAAACGCGCCGCCACCTCGCGGGCGGAAGCCGGATCGCGCACTGCGGGCAGCAGCACCGCGAACTCGTCGCCGCCAAGCCTGGCCACCACGTCGCCCGGGCGCACGCTATGCGCGAGCCGGTGTGCCACGGCAGCGAGCAGCCGGTCACCCACCGGATGCCCGAAGGTATCGTTCACCTCCTTGAAGCGGTCCAGGTCGAGAAGCAGCAGGGCGGTGCTTGCGCCGAGCCTCGCAGCCTCGACCAGCGCTTCCTCGGTTCGCAGCACGAGGTATTTGCGGTTCGGCAAGCCGGTGAGCTCGTCGTGCAGTGCCTGGTGAGCGCGGTTCATCGAGATCGACGCGTTCGTGTAGACCGCGATTAACGGCACCAGGAACAGCGGCACGAGGGCAGCCGACCTGTGCATGACCACGACGACCAGGGGCGCGACTGAAAGGAGCGCGACACTGACAAGCACCTGGTATGGAAGGTCGGCGCGGATCGTCCTGACGACGGGGGCGCGGGTATGGAGGGCGACGGCGACCGCGACGAGAACGATGTTGCAAACGAAGAACGCGGCAACGGCGATGACGACCTGGATCACACGCGAGCCAGCCGGGACCCACGGGCTCGCCGGATCCGGGTGCGCGCCTGCCGCCGCGAGCACCGCCGCGGCAGCACCGAGGCTGAGCGTGTACTGCGCGGCGTTGAAGGCGTTGCGGAAGGGAGCGTGGCGCGCAGCGGTTCCTGCGATCATCGCCGCGGCCGCCTGGAGGACCGCAGCGGCGGGAAGCCCCCAGTAGATCAGCGCGGCGAAGCTGAACGTGATCGATGCGGCTCCCGCATCCGCCATCGACCTGCCGGGCGTGATGATCGGGCGCAGCTCGCCGCAGACCACCAATAACCCGAGCATCCACCACAGCGGGCTGACGGCCAGTGAGCGCACGTCCGCCAGCCGCAGCGTCGTCAGGGCCCACGCGAGGACCGCGAGACCGGTCACGGTGACCGCGGTCAGATAGATCCACAACGGCGAACCTGGCCGCGGCCCCGCATCCCGGGTGTCGCCTTCTTGCTGCATCGTTTCCTCGCGCGTGGGCTTGGCCGCCAAACATGCACGCCGCTGCCAATTGCCGATGCGGCGTCCCTCGTCGCAGCCGCGACTGTGTCGTGGCCGGTAATGAAAGACCCCCTGCAGACCATCACGTGATAGAACGAAAGTACCACTTCCAGCAATCAATTGCATACTTTGCGTTACAACGTCATTAGCTATGTTTGCGATTTGGCGTCGGTGGCCGCCCCATCGCTGGCCGCCCCATCGGTGGCCGCCCCATCGCTGGCCGCCCCATCGCTGGCCGCCCCATCGGCTGGCCGCCCCATCGCCTGCCGCCCCATCGCCGGCCGCACCGTCTGTGGCCGCTTCCATGGCCAATGCTTCCGTGGCCGCGGCGGCCGCGGTCGCTGGATTCCCCGCTGGTTTCGCGGTCTCCGCAACCGCGGCGGCCGCCTCGGGACCATTGGCCAGCAGCTCACGGAATCCTGCTTCGCCAAGCACCGGGACGCCCAATTGGACGGCTTTGTCATATTTCGATCCGGGATTGTCGCCAACGACCACGAAGTCCGTTTTCTTCGACACCGAACCCGTGACCTTGCCGCCACGCTCCTGAACCGCCTCCGTCGCCGAATCACGGCTGAAAGTCTCCAGCGACCCGGTGATGACCACGGCGAGCCCGGCAAGAGGCCGTGGCCCGCGGCCCACCTCTGCTGCCATCCGAACCCCGGCCGCGCGCCACTTCTCCACGATCGCGCGGTGCCAGCCGACACGGAACCACGCCACGACAGAACCGGCAATCACCGGCCCGACCCCCTCGGCCGCCGCGAGCGCCTCCTCCGGCGCCGCCGCGATCGCATCGAGCGCGCCGAACTCCCGCGCGAGCGCCTGCGCCGCGGTCGGGCCCACGTGCCTGATCGAAAGGGCGACAAGCACCCGCCACAACGGCCGCTGTGTCGCCTCCTCCAGATTGCGCAGCAGCTTGTTCGCGTTGACCGTAAGCTCACCCTGCTGGTTGACGAAGAACGGGCAGCGCTGCAGGTCCTGCGCGGACAGCGTGAACAGGTCGCCCTCGTCGGCGAGCAGACCGGAGTCGAGCAGCGCTGCGACCGCCTCGTAGCCGAGCACCTCGATGTCGAAAGCGCCACGCCCGGCGAGGTAGAAGAGCCGCTCACGTAGCTGGGCCGGGCAGGACCGGGAGTTCGGGCAGCGCCAGTCGACCTCACCCTCGTCGCGGGTCAGCCGCGTACCGCACGCCGGGCACTCACGTGGGAACGTGAACTCCCGCTCGCCGCCCTCGCGCAAGTCAGCGACGGGCCCGACGACCTCGGGAATCACGTCCCCGGCCTTCCTGAGCACCACGGTGTCCCCGATAAGGACTCCCTTGCGGCGGACCTCGTCCTCGTTGTGCAGGGTCGCCTGCGCGACCGTCGACCCGCTCACCTTCACTGGCTCCATCACCGCGTACGGGGTGATCCGCCCGGTGCGGCCGACATTCACCCTGATGTCAAGCAGCCTGGTGTTCACCTCCTCGGGCGGATACTTGTAAGCGATCGCCCACCGCGGCGCGCGGCTGGTCGAGCCGAGCCTGCGCTGCAGCGTCACCTGGTCGACCTTGACCACGACACCGTCAATGTCGTACGGCGTCTCGTGCCTGTGCTCGCCGTAGTGCGTGACGAACTCCCTGACCGCGTCCAGGTCTTCGACCACCCTGTACCTGTCGCTGACCGGCAGGCCCCAGGCCCTGAGCTGCTCATACGCTTGTGCCTGGCTGACCGGCTCGAACCCGGTCCTTGCCCCGATGCCGTGCACGATCATGCCGAGCGGGCGGCTGGCGGTGACCCTCGGATCCTTCTGCCGCAGCGAGCCCGCCGCGGAGTTGCGCGGGTTGGCGAAGGGCGCTTTTCCTTCCGCCACCAGCCGCTCGTTCAGTTCCTCGAACGCCCGCACCGGCAGGTAAACCTCGCCGCGGACCTCGAGCAGGCCGGGAACGCCCGTGCCGGTCAGCCGCATCGGCACGTCGCCGATCGTCCTGATGTTCGGCGTAACATCTTCGCCGGTTCGCCCATCACCCCTGGTGGCTCCCCGCATCAGCCTGCCCCGCTCATAGACCAGCGCCACCGCGAGCCCGTCGATCTTCAGCTCGCACAGGTAATCGGCATCGGCGCCGCCGCCAAGAGACCGCGTCACCCGCGCCGCCCAGGCGGCCAGCTCCTCCTCGGAGAAGGCGTTGTCCAGGCTCTGCAGGCGCTCCAGGTGCTGGACGGGGGTGAACTCGGTGCTGATCTTGGCACCGACCCGCTGGGTGGGTGAGTCGGGCGTGCGCAGCCCGGGAAACCGCTCCTCAAGCTCACGCAACTCCACCATGAGCTTGTCGAACTCGGCGTCCGGGATGACAGGCGCGTCGAGCACGTTGTAGCGGTAGTTGTGCTCGTCGATCTGCTGCGACAACTCCGCGTGCCGCTCCCGCGCGGCCGGCGGCGCCTCGGGAACCTCGGGGACACCATCCGCCGCTGGCACCTCTGGAACCTCGGCCTGCTCGCTGGTCATCGGTTCGTTTCCTCCCGTCAGCTCTCGAGGTCGTCCCGAAGGGCACGGGCGGCATCACGGCAGCGCCCGAGCGCGGCCCGCGCGTACTCAGGCCGCGAGCCCGCGAGCCCGCAAGCCGGCGTGAGCACGACCCGCTCCGCGCACCACTGCGCAGGCAGGCCCAGCCGCCGCCAAAGCCCGGCGACCTGGGCGACGACGGCGGGCACGGCTGGCAGTTCCCCGTCCCCGCCGGCCGCGCCTGCCTGCCCGCGTGTGCCAGGCGCGCGCAGCCGTTCAGGATCAATCTCGGCCCCGCGGGCCTGGCTGACTGGCACGGCCGACAGCACCCCGGCCAAAAGGCCAACGCCGGCCTCGGCCAGTTCGGCGACCGCATCCTCCTCATCCCGCCGCAGCAGGCTGAGGTCGAGGCCCACGCCGCGCGCTCCGGCCCCGCCGATCAGTGACAGCGGCGCCCCACGGCCGCAGCAATGAACTATGCAGAACGACTCCGATGCGGCGTCGATCACGTCACCGATCACCTGCTGGGTGGCCGGGCCGTCGGCGGGTGGCAGGTGACCCCAGCCGCTGGCGGCTGGCACCGTCCCGGCGAGCACGGCGGGCAGCGCGGGCTCGTCGAACTGGACGAGGATGCGCGCACCTGGCAGCCGTTTGGCCATGTCGGCGACGTGCGCAGCGACGGCATGCGCGAGCGAGCCTGCCAGGTCACGCGCCGCGCCATGGTCGGCGAGCGCGGGACTGTGGTTGGTGAGCTCTATCGTGGCCGCGAGCGTCATGGGGCCACACACCTGGATCTTGAACGGTCCCTGGTACCCGGCGGCGGTCTCCTCGAGTGCGTCCAGGTCGCGGGCGAGGAAGCTGCGGGCACGGCGCAGGTCCCTGCCTGCCGCGGCAGTCAGCCGCCAGCCAGCGGTCGTGGTCTCCACCGGCATGCCGACGAGCAGCGCGGCCGTCCGGCCGATCATGTCGGCGCCGGGACCGCGCTGCGGCAACTCGGGCAGGAAGGGCAGGCCGGGCAACTCGCCAAGAACGATGCGCAGCGCCTCGGCCGGATCGGTGCCCGGCATCGAGCCCACGCCTGTCGCGCTGGCGGGCGGCCAGGGAAACGCCGCTGCGTGCTGATCTGCCACACAGCAGAGCTTAGGAGGTAGCTACGACAGCCGCGTCGCGGCCGGGTCGTCGTATCCGTGTCTCGGCGTCGTCGCGCGTGTCGTCGGGCGTCGTCGCGCGTGTCGTCGGGCGTCGTCGCGTGTCGTCGGGCGTCGTCGCGCGTGTCGTCGGGCGTCGTCGCGCGCGTCGGGCGTCGTCGCGCGTGTCGTCGGGCGTCGTCGTGTCGTCGGGCGTGGCCGCGTCGTCGTCTTTGCAGCGTGGCGCTTCGGGTGTGGCGTGGCTGCGGACAACTACCTGTGCCGCGGGTTAGGCTGCGGCCGCGATCGTGGCGGAGCCGAGCACAGCATCGCCCTCGTACAGGACCGCGGCCTGGCCCTTGGCCACGCCACGGGCAGGTGCGTGCAGCCTGATCCGGAGCGCTGAGCCGTCAGGCGACGCCGTGCACGGGTGCACCTCCCCGTGCGCCCGCAACTGGACCAGGCAGTCGCGCTGCCCAGTTAGCGGCGGGCAACCGGTCCACACCGGGCGCTGCGCGGAGATCTCGCTGACCTCTAGCGCCTCCGCAGGCCCCACCATGACCGTCCTTGACACTGGCTCGACATCGAGTACGTAGCGCGGCCGGCCGTCGGGGAATGGGTGGCCGATGCGAAGTCCCTTGCGCTGGCCCACCGTAAACGCGTATGCCCCGTCGTGGCTGCCGACCGTGTGCCCGCCGGTGTCCACGATGCGGCCTGGCGCGGCGCCGAGGCGCCCGGCAAGGAACGCCCGCGTGTCACCATCGGCGATGAAGCAGACGTCGTGGCTGTCTGGCTTGCCGGCGACCGCGAGTCCTCGGCTGGCCGCCTCGGCGCGGACCCGTGCCTTGGTGGTGTCACCGAGCGGGAACATCGCGTGCGCTAGCTGCCCGCGGGTCAGCACGGCGAGCACGTAGGACTGATCCTTGCCCGCGTCGGGGCTGCGCCGCAGGACTCCCCCGTCCAGCCTGGCGTGATGCCCAGTGCAGACCGCGTCGAAGCCGAGGGCACGTGCGCGGTCGAGAACGGCGGCGAACTTGATCTTCTCGTTGCAGCGCAGGCACGGGTTCGGGGTGCGGCCCGCGGCGTATTCTGCGACGAAGTCCTGCACGACGTCCCGGTCGAAACGCTCCGCCATGTCCCACACGTAGAAGGGGATACCGATCACGTCGGCGGCGCGGCGCGCGTCCCTGGCATCCTCGAGCGTGCAGCAGCCACGCGCGCCGGTCCGGTAGGACGAGGGGTTCGCCGACAGCGCCAGGTGCACGCCGGTCACGTCGTGACCAGCGTCGACGGCCCGGGCGGCGGCGACGGCGGAGTCGACCCCCCCGGACATGGCGGCAAGAACGCGCAAGCGATTCATCACACCAGAGGTTAGCGCCACGCCCGCGCTGGTGATTCCGGCCGGGCCGCTCGCCCCGCGCAGCACGGGCGGTGACTTGGGTGGCCCTGCTAGCTATGTGAGGTGTGGAGATCGGTGTGACCCCGGCGCGAGGTGTGGAGATCAGCGTGACCCGGACGCGAGGTGTGGAGATCAGCGTGACCCGGACGCGAGGTGTGGAGATCAGCGTGACGACAAAGTGGCAGTTTCCTGCGGCCAAACCTCCACAGTGATCTCCACAGCGGAGCGGGGACCTTGCGCCGTCATTCGGCCGCGCGCGCAGCGGCCGGGCCGCCGGGAACGATCAGTAGGAAGCGCGGGCCGCGGGCCGACCGGGACGATCAGCGTAGTGCGGCGCGGCGGGCGCGCTCGACGGCCTCGCCGATCACCGCGCCGACCGCGTCGATGTCCGGCTGAGCGGATGTGTGCCCGAGGCTGAACCGCAGCGACCCGCGGGCCCGGGCCATGTCCGCGCCCATCGCGATCAGGACGTGGCTCGGCTGCGCTACGCCGGCCGTGCACGCCGACCCGGTCGAGCAGGCGATCCCCTTCGCATCGAGCAGCATCAGCAGGGCGTCACCCTCGCAGCCGGGGAAGGAGAAATGCGCGTTCCCGGGCAGCCGGCCCGGCCCGGGCTCGTCACCGTTCAAGATCGCGTCCGGCACGGCGGCACGGACCTGCCTGATCAGATCTTCCCTGAGCCACGCGACCTTCTTCGCGTAGTCGGCGCCGCCCTCCACGGCAAGCTGGACGGCGGTCGCGAAGGCGGCGATGGCCGGGGTGTCCAGCGTGCCCGACCTGACGTCGCGTTCCTGACCCCCGCCGTGCAGCACGGGAACGGGATCGGCACCGCGGGCAAGCAGCAGCGCGCCCGCACCGACCGGGCCACCGATCTTGTGGCCAGTGATAGTGAGCGCGTCCGCACCGCAGGCGGCGAAATCCACCGTTAGCTGACCGACGGCCTGCACGGCGTCGGTATGGAACAAGATCCCATATTCGTGGCAGATGGAGGCGAGCCTCGCCACCGGCTGCACGGTGCCGACCTCGTTGTTCGCCCGCATGACACTGACCAGGGCGACGCTGCCGGGGTCGCGCTCGATCGCCGCGCGGAGGACATCTGGCTGCACCCGGCCCTTCGCGTCCACCTCGAGCCAGCAGGCATCCGCTCCTTCGTGGCCGGCGAGCCACTGCACAGAGTCCAGTACGGCGTGATGCTCGACCGCGCTCGCGAGCACCCGCTGGCGGCGCGGATCCTGGGCCCGCCGCGCCCAATACAGGCCCTTGACAGCGAGGTTGTCCGCCTCGGTGCCGCCGCTGGTGAAGACCACTTCGCTGGGCCTGGCGCCAAGCGCCGCCGCGATCTGCTCCCTGGACTCCTCGACCACACGGCGTCCCCGGCGGCCGGCGTTGTGCAGCGACGACGCATTGCCGAAGCGGGCAAGCTCGGCCGCCATGACCGCGAGCGCCTCAGGCACCATGGGCGTCGTGGCCGCGTGGTCGAGATACGCGCTGACGCCGTGCGCTGACCGCAGACCGCCATCTGGCGAGTTGTCGAGGTAACTCATGACTGCCCAAGCGTAGCCGGGGATCAGGGGGTTGCTCCCTGCCCGGCAGCGGTTACTTCCGCTTCTCGATCTCCTCGACTAGTTGCGGCACGACCTTGAAGAGGTCGCCGACCACGCCGAAATCGGCGAGCTCGAAGATCGGCGCTTCGGGGTCCTTGTTGACCGCGATGATCGTCTTTGCGGTCTGCATGCCGGCCCGATGCTGGATCGCACCCGAAATGCCGATGGCCATGTAGACCTGGGGCGACACGGTCTTGCCCGTCTGGCCGACCTGGAACTGATGCGGGTACCAGCCCGCGTCCGTGGCGGCCCTCGAGGCGCCAACGGCGGCACCCAGGGAGTCGGCCAGCTTTTCGATCAGGGCGAAGTTGTCCGCGGCGCCGACACCACGGCCGCCGGAGATCACGATCGCCGCCTCGGTCAGATCGGGCCGGTCACCGTGCTCCGCCACCACCCGTTCGGTGATCCTTGCGGCCTTGGCGCTGTCGGAAAGCGCCACCGTGACCTGCTCCACCGTGGCCGCGCCCGGCGCCGCCTCCGGCGTGGTCGAATTGGGTCGCACGGTTATCACGGGAACTCCCGTGCGCACGCGGGACTGCACGATGATCGCGCCACCGAAGATGGACTGCTCGGCCACGAAGCCTTCGTCGAGCCCGACCGCATCGGTCAGCACGCCGGAACCTGTTTTGACCGCGAGCCGCCCAGCGACTTCCTTGCCCTCGGGGGTCGCGGCGACGAGCACCGCCGCCGGGGCCTTCTCCGCGACGAGGTGCGCGAGCACCTCCACCGTGGGCGCCACGACGTAGTCGCCGAGTTCGCCATCAGCGGCGACGTACACCTTCGCGGCGCCGAACTCCGCCAGCGTGGCGTTGCCTTCTTCGGCGCCGGCGCCTACCCACACCGCGGCAGGTTCGCCGAACCGCCTGGCCAGCGTCAGCAGTTCAAATGTGACCTTCTTGACCTCGCCGTTCGCGTGCTCGGCGAGCACCAGAATCTCCGCCATGACTCTCTCTCCTCAGAGCGCTCTCCGCAGAGCGCTCTCCTCAGAGCGCAACAGCGCCCTGCTTCCGCTATTACTAAGGCTTCCGCAGTAACCAAGGCTCCCGCGGTACTCAAGGCTTCCGCAGTAACCAAGGCTCCCGCGGTACTCAAGGCTTCCGCGCGGCTACTCGAGGCTCCGGCGCTACTCGAGGCACCCGCGCCGACTACTCGAGGCTCCCGCTATTACTCGGGCTTCCGCACGAACCGCGCGCTTCGCCCATGCGCCCGGCACGTCACGTCAGTCTCAGATCAGCTTCTGCGCTACGAGGAACGCCGCGGCCTTGGCGCCACCGTCACCTTCATCCTTCACGATCACGCCTGCCTGTCGCGGCGGCCGCTCGGTGAAGCTGACCACCTCTGTCCAGGCCGCCGTGAGCCCCACCTTCGCGGGGTCGATCTCCGCCTCGGCGCAGGTGAGCTTTGTCACCTGCTTCTTCTTCGCGGCCATGATGCCCTTGAAGGATGGGTAGCGCGGCTCGTTGATCTTCTCGACAACGCTGACCACCGCGGGCAGGCTCGCCTCGACCTTGTCGTAACCAGCTTCGGTCTGCCGGTGAATCGTCGCGGCCGTGCCGTCGATCTCGACCTTGTTCGCCAGCGACAACTGTGGCAGCGAGAGCTGCTCCGCGAGCATCGCCCCGAGGACGCCCATCCGGGCGTCCGTTGATTCAGAAGCCAGGATGACGAGGTCAAACCCGATCTTCTTGAGCGTCTGGGCCAGCGCGTAGGAGGTCTGCACCGCGTCACTGCCATGCAGGGCGTCGTCCACCAGGTGCACGCCCTTGTGCGCGCCCATCGACAGCGCCTTGCGGATCGTCTCACCCGCCTTCTCCGGGCCCATGGTGAGCACCGTGACCTCTCCGCCCTGCGCCTCGGTCAGCCGCAGCGCTTCCTCGACGGCGTACTCGTCGATCTCGTTCA
The DNA here is from genome assembly GCA_963826515.1 of uncultured Actinomycetota bacterium. Classification (GTDB taxonomy): domain Bacteria; phylum Actinomycetota; class Actinomycetes; order Streptosporangiales; family Streptosporangiaceae; genus DATFVJ01. The sequence goes on along the minus strand of CAWGXI010000007.1, from coordinate 155,259 downwards.
TCACGCCGTCGACCGATTCGCGGTCCAACGTGGAATCTGATGAATTGAGCTTGCGCTCAACCGCCGTATCCGGAACCTGCTTGACACATACGACAATGTTCATGACCGCTAGCCGACCTCCCTGTACTGGAAGTGATCACGGCCCGCCGCTCTGAGCGGCCGGTGGGCCGTGCGCTCGTACCTAAGCCTGCCAAATGCCACCCAAACGTCCAGTGGCCGGCGCTGGTCGTCGAGACTGGCGGTGCCGCATGACCATCCTGACCCGCGCCGCTATGTTACTGATGAGTAGGAATGGTGCTAACTTTCCGCGCCATTCCCATCGTCATGGTACGTGACTCGCCTAGCCCAGCCCAGCATGTCGCAGCCGAAGGACTGCGGCATGGAAAAGCCCGGTGCCTGGCACCTGCCCGAACAGGCCGTGCGGATCGGGGGCCGGCCAGTACACCGGCGCCTTGATCATTGCCAGGGAGACGAATGCGGCCGCGAGCGCGCCAAGCACGATTGTCGCCGCTACCCCGGCGAGCCGGGTAGGCGCGATGGCGTTGAACATGCGGTTCAGCTGACGGCGGGGCGCGCGCGACCCTGGGCCGAGGCAGTTGAGTGCCGCGAAGACGCCCGCCGCGTACGCACCGACGACGAGCAACTGCGAGCCACGCATCACAATGATCAGGGCGACGGCTACGACCGCCGCGATGAGCAACAGCAACGGAGCCACGAGCATCGTCAGCAGAATCGACCGGGCCAGCGCCCACGGCGCGGACAGCGCGACGACGAGCGCGTCGGCCGGCCGTGGGCCGCGTATGCTCCGGCGCGCGGCAAGCCCGCGCTGTGCCCGGTCACCTGCGCGGAATACAGCAATCAGCGCCAGCACGAGTGCCGTACCCGCGACCGGAAGTATCACGCTGATCCCTACCGCCATCACAAAGACCGCAAATGTCAGCGTCCGGTGCCTGCGCGGCGCCGGGGCGGGCCGTCCTGGCTGGGCCGCGTACCGGCCAGGTTCCGCCGAGCCCTGGACCGGCTCACGGGCCGGCCCTTTGGCAGCCGGTCCGTGCGCCCACCCCTGCGGCTGCCCGGCCTGCGGCCGGCCGGGTGGGACATCTCGCGGCGGCGGGTAGTGCACCGGGGGCAGCAGGTCCGCGACCGCACCGGGAGTCTCGTACGCACGGACCCCGGTGGCACCCGCCCCGGATGCACCGGCCCCGGATAGACCTGGGACGGACCCGGCCGCGCGGCCGGCCCGGAGCGGGGCCGCCGCCACCGGAGGTGCCGACGCCGCGCCCAGAGCCGCTCCGCGGCCGCGAGCCCGGCGGCCGCGGGCTCGGCGGCCCCCGCGGCCGCCGTAGGCAGGCGCGCCCGCCCCGCCGCCGTAAGCCGGCGCGTGCGCTCCGCCGCCGTAGGCAGGCGCGCCCGCCCCGCCGCCGTAAGCCGGCGCGTGCGCTCCGCCGCCGTAGGCAGGCGCGCCCGCCCCGCCGCCGCGGGCCGCGGCAGCATCCGCGCCGCCCATCAAGCGGCTGCCACCACCCGCAGCACCCGCGGCGGCCGCCGCATCCTGCCAGGCGGGCGCGGGCGCCGCCAGATCCAGGGCCGCCACCTGCGCGGCCAGCCATGCCGCGCTCGGCCGCCGCCCGGGCTCCCGGGTCAGCGCCGCTGCGACCAGCGGGTACATCGGCACGGGCAGGCCGCCGAGATCGGGGCTGCCGTGCAGGATGCGGAAGAACACGACCTCGTAGGTGCCGGTCCCGTACGGCGGCTTGCCCGTTGCCGCGAACGCGACCGTCGCCGCCCACGAGTGCACATCCGCACCCTGACCGCCCGGCTTGCCCTCGATGACTTCTGGCGCCAGGTAACCGGGCGTGCCCACGAACATGCCGGTCTCGGTGAGCCGGGTGGTGTCTCCCGCCTGGGCGATACCAAAATCGATCACCACAGGATCGTCGCCGACCATCATCACGTTGCCCGGCTTGAGATCACGGTGCACAACACCGGCCGCGTGTACCGCCGCGAGCGCCCCGGCCAGGCCGCAGGCGAGGCGCTGTAGCGGGAGCCCGCGGAGCGGACCGCGATCCTCGACCACCTGCTCAAGCGTGCGGCCGCGTACGTACCTGGTGACGATGTAAGGCACCGGACCCGTGACGTCCGCATCGATTACCTCGGCGACGAACGGGCTGTGTACCCGGCGCATCGTCTCCACCTCGCGGGCGAGCCGGCGCCTGGCCGTGGTGTCGCCCGCGACCTGGGGGCGCAGCACCTTGACAGCGACCCGACGGTTCTCAGCATCGGCGGCCAGGTACACGACACCCATGCCGCCTTCGCCGAGCCGGCCGAGCAGCCGGTACGGGCCTAGCCGATCCGGCAATTCATCCTGGATGGCCATCGCATTTGCACCCTACGAGATCTCCGCGCCTTCGTCACACGTATCACGGTCACGAATTGTGCGGTCCGGTGGTGGACCCACGTGGGCCACGTAGCGGCGCGTCACCGGCGGCCGAATACTTCCGCCAGGCCGCGGACCAGTGCACGTGGCGCGATTCTGGTCAGTTGCGCGGCCGCCTTGTACTGCGCCCCCGGGATGGAAAGCGCTCGGCCGGCCGCGACCGCGCGCAGGCCAGCCCTGGCCACGTCGTCGCTCTCCAGCCAGGCGAAAGCTGGTATGCCGCCAGCCGCCACCTCGTTCGCGGCGTGGAACCCGGTCCTGGTGAAGCCGGGGCACAGGGCGGTGACATGAACGCCGCGCCCGCGCACCTCCGCGTGCAGGCTCTCGCTGAACGAAGTGACGAATGCCTTTGCCGCCGCGTACGTGGCGCTGCCAGGCGAGAGCACGAACCCCGCCATCGAGGACACATTGAGGATGCCGCCATGACCTCGCTCGAGCATGCCGGGCAGCACCGCGTGTGCGAGCCGCATCAGCGCTACGACATTGAGCTGGATCTGGCTCTCGGCGCGCTGCACCGGCATCCCGGCGAACGGCCCTGCGGCGCCGAAACCCGCGTTGTTGACGAGCAACTCGACTGGCCTCGCCTTATCCGCAAGGCGCGCCTCCACCGCGGCGCGCGCCAGCGGGTCGGTGAGATCGGCGGCAAGCACCTCCACGCTGACCTTGTACTCGCCGGCCAGCGTGGCCGCGACGTCGTCCAGCCTGTCGTGCCCGCGCGCGACCACAACCAGGTCGGTACCCCCCGCAGCGAGCAGCCGTGCGCAACTGGCGCCGATGCCACTCGACGCGCCGGTGACGAGCGCACTGCGGTACGCCTGGGTGGTGAGCCGGCCCATGGCCTCGCGCCTCCTCAACTGCTGCGTAATGTACCCGCCGTCATTCACGGGCCGTGCTGGACCTCAGCTGCCCGTCACGAGCCGCCTGAGCGCCTGCGCCGCACGCGCGTTCTCGCTGGCGTGCGCGACAAGAGCCTTGGCGAGCGCGTCCGCCCACTGGTCGAATTGCACCTGCTGGCGGGAGAGCACGACGCCGCGCACCTCGTGACAGATCTCGGCCACGGGCTGGCCGCGGCGCACGCCGAGCGACATGACCTGCTCACCGAGCCGCACGTTCACTTGCTGCACCTCACCGGGCCTGCCGCGCATCCGATCGGCCATCGTCCGCGCCCGCTCCACCGTGACAGTCCCAGGCGGCAGCGCCTCGCGCAGGCTCTCGGTAAACACGCGGGCGTAGGTAGCGAGGTCGGCGGTGTCGGCCCGCAGAGCAGCGGCAACCAGGTCGAATGAGGGTCCAGCTTCCGGCTCGGTCATCGTGGGTCCGTTCGGATCGTCTGTGTTTCCCAGCTGCCGTTTCCCAGCTGCCGTCTCCCAGCTGCCGTCTCCCAGCTGCCGTCTCCCAGCTCACCGTCTCCCAGCTCACCGGCCTGCGAAGGTGGCCTTGCCAGGTCCATTCTCGATGAAGCTGCGCATTCCTGTCCGCTGGTCCTCGGTTGCGAACAGCCCCGCGAAATGGAGCCGCTCGATCTCCAGGCCGGTGTCCAGATCCACCTCCACGCCGTTGTCGATGGCCTGTTTGGCGGCGCTGAGGGCGACGGCCGGGCCGGTCGCGTACCGCGCCACCATCTCGCGCGCTGCCGACTGCACCTGGTCGTCGGGCACGACCTTGTCGACCAGGCCGACGGCATGGGCTTCCTGCGCGGCAACGAACCGCCCGGTGAAGATGATGTCCTTCGCCCTGGCCGGGCCGACAAGGCGCGGCAGCCGCTGGGTTCCGCCCGCGCCTGGGATGATGCCGAGCAGGATCTCGGGCTGGCCGAGCTTCGCGCTCTCCCCCGCGACGCGGAAATCCGCGCAGAGGGCAAGCTCCATCCCGCCGCCAAGCGCGTACCCGGTGACCGCGGCGACAACGGGCTTGGGGATCTTGGCGATCGCGGTGAAGGACGCCTGCAGCCTGCGCGTGTCCGCGGCCATCCGTTGGTAGCTGGCCTCGGCCATCTCCTTGATGTCCACACCGGCAGCGAACACCTTCTCGCCGCCGTAGAGCACCACCGCCCGGACGGCTGGATCGGCAGAGACCTTAACGGCTGCCGCGGCGATTTCGCCCTGCATCTGCGCGTTCAGCGCGTTCATCGGCGGCCGGTCAAGCCTGATGGTGGCTATGGCCCCCTCGATCTCGACCCGGACGGCGCGGCTGCTGCCGGTGCGACCGCTGTCCACGGGGGCGGATGCTTGCTTCCTGACGTCATCGTCCATGGGTAAAGGATGCACCGAAAGGTTGCGCTGAAGCGTCAGCGGAGGTCTCCGTTGGTCATTCCCTTCGGCGCGGGCGGCAGCGCGACAAGGCCAAGCTCGGCACGGCTTGCAAGCAACGGGTGCCGCGGCAGCACCCGTACCGTGTAGCCGAACGGTCCTGGCCGCTCCAATTCCACCGATCCGGAGTAGCGGAACACGGCGCCATCCTGGCCGTCGCCGCCCTCCTGGCTGAGCGGCGCGTACGCGGGCTCGGTGATCTCGTCGTCCGCCGAGGTCCGGCCGTATACGAGCTCGACCGTCACGTCGGAGGGTGACACCTTGCCCAGCGCGACCGTCGCCCGCACAGTGAGCTTGGCACCGAGCCGCAGGTCCATGTCATTCGACTCGGCGTGCTCGACCCGCACATCGGGCCACGCGGCCGCAATCCGTCTCTTCCAGCCGGCGAGCTCGCGCGCGGCCACGTAGCGTCCGCCGTCAGGCCCAGGTGCCGCGAGCACGCGTGACGCCTGTGCGGCCGGCGCGTAAAGCTCGGTCACGTAGTCGTGGAGCATGCGTGACGACAGCACCTTCGGGCCGAGCGAGGCCAGCGTGTGCCTGACCATCTCGATCCAGCGTCGCGGCGGGACGTCCCCATCCCTGTCGTAGAAGAGCGGCGCGACGTGCTGGCCAAGTAGCTCGTACAGGGCGGTCGCCTCGAGCTCGTCCCGCCGGTCCGGATCATCGACGCCATCCGCGGAGGGGATCACCCACCCATTGGCGCCGTCTGACCACTCGTCCCACCATCCGTCCTTGACGGACAGGTTCAGGCCACCGTTGAGCGCCGCCTTCATGCCCGAGGTGCCGCACGCCTCGAGCGGGCGCAGCGGGTTGTTCATCCAGACGTCGCAACCCTGCACCAGGGCCTGGCCGAGCGCCATGTCGTAGTCGGGCAGGAGGACGATGCGGTGGCGCACCCGCGGCTCGTCGGCGAACCGCACCATCTGCTGTATGAGCTTCTTGCCGCCCTCGTCGGCCGGATGCGCCTTGCCGGCGATTACGATCTGCACCGGCCTTTCCTCGTCGAGCAGCAGCCCGGTGAGCCGCTCCGGATCGCGCAGCATGAGCGTGAGCCGTTTGTAAGAAGGCACCCGGCGGGCAAAGCCGACGGTTAGCACTTCAGGGTGGAGCACGTCATCGATCCAGCTCAATTCGGCGTCGCTCGCCCCGCGCTGCCGCCACGACGCGCGCAGCCGCTTCCTCGCGGCTGTCACCAGGCGCTCCCGCAGCTTACGGCGGATCGCCCAGATTTCCTCGCCAGGGACGAGTGCGACCTGGTCCCAGCCATGCGCGTGCACGACAAGCGCCGGGCCGATCTCCCGTTCGGCGACCTCGAGCACGTCCCGGGCAACCCAGGTCGGTGCGTGCACGCCGTTCGTGACCGAGCCGATGGGTACCTCGTCCGAGTCGAAGCCCGGCCACAGGCCGCCGAACATCTCCCTGCTCACCCTGCCGTGCAGCGCGCTCACGCCGTTCACCCGCTGGGCCAGGCGCATGCCCATGACGGCCATATTGAACACGGTGGGGTCCCCGCCCGGATAGGTCTCCGCGCCGAGCGCGAGCACCCGGTCGGCAGGCAGGCCTTGCTGCGCGGCGCTACCGGAGAAGTAACGCGCCACGAGTTCCCTCGGGAACCGGTCGATCCCCGCGGCGACCGGTGTATGGGTCGTGAACACCGTGCCGACCCTGCAGGCCTCGACCGCCTCGTCGAAGGTGAGGCCCTCCGCGGCGTGCTCGCGGATCCGTTCAAGGCCAAGGAATCCTGCGTGGCCCTCGTTGGTGTGGAAGACCTCAGGCTCCGGATGCCCGGTGATCGCGCAGTAAGCGCGCACCGCGCGTACGCCGCCGATGCCGAGCAGCAATTCCTGGCGGAGCCTGTGTTCGCCGGCGCCGCCGTAGAGCCGGTCGGTGACCTCACGCAGGACCGGCTCGTTCTGCTCGACGTAGGAGTCGAGCAGCAGCAGCGGTACCCGGCCCACCTGCGCGCGCCACACCTGCGCGGCGAGTTCGTGCCCGTCGTGTTCGTGCCCGTCGTGTTCGTGCCCGTCGTGTTCGTGCCCGGCGTGGTCGCCAGGTGCGCTCGAAGTGCCCGGCGCGCAGGCGGCTGGGATCGGCACGGCGATTCGTACCGGCTTGCCGTCCGTACCATGCAGCAGGCTCAGCGGCAGCCCGTTCGGGTCGCTGGCCGGGTAACGCTCCTGTTGCCAGCCCTCGGCCGACAAGGACTGGGTGAAGTATCCGTGCCGGTAGAGCAAACCCACCCCGATGATCGGCACGCCAAGATCGCTCGCCGTCTTGAGGTGATCACCGGCGAGGATGCCGAGCCCGCCGGAGTACTGGGGCAACGCAGCGGTAATGCCGAACTCGGGCGAGAAGTAGGCGATGGCCGCGGGCGGACCTGCGGCCTGGTCATCATCGTGGGCCCTGCCGAGCATCTGATACCAGCGCGGACCCTCCAGGTACTCGTGCAGGTCGTCGGCGGCGTGGCCGAGCCGCCGCAGGAACCGCCTGTCCTCCGCCAGGCTGGCCAGTTGTTCCGGCCGCACCTCGCCAAGCAGCCGGACCGGATCGTGGCCAACTGCTGCCCATCGCTCGCGGTCGATCGATGCGAAAAGGTCAAGCGTTTCTGCGTGCCAGGACCACCGGAGGTTCATCATCAGCTCGCCGAGGGGGGCGAGCGGCTCCGGCAGCGCGGCCGCGACGGTGAACCGGCGGATCGCTCTCACGGGGAGTGACCCTAATCTGTCCCATGCCTAACCTGCGAACTGGCTAGCAAAATCATGGAGCGTCATGTCTGCACCCGAGCAAAAGATCAGGCCCTCGGAGGAGAACAAAGCCCCGAAGATGGGTAGCTTGAGAGGGATGATCGGACGCATCCCCATCCTCGACGTGGAGCCCGTGATCGACTGCGGGCGAAGGCCGGTGAAGGCCGTCACAGGCGAGTCGTTTGAGGTCTGCGCGACCGTCTTCCGCGAAGGGCATGAGATGCTCGGCGCGGAGGTGGTCCTGCAGGACCCCGACGGCCGCGCCAGGACGCCGGTCCGCATGCGCGAACTCGTGCCAGGGACCGATCGCCACGGCGCCGAAGTCACCGTGACCTCGATCGGGTCGTGGCAGTTCTACGTCGAGGCGTGGGGTGATCCGTTCGCACACTGGTACCACGACGCGGGCATCAAGATCCCGCGCGGCCAGGACGTCGAACTGATGCTCGCCGAGGGCGCGCTGCTCTTCGACCGCGCGGCGCGGCGGATCCGCGAGCCGGGCCGCGCCGTGCTCGCAGCGACCGCAGCGCGGCTGCGTGATCCGGCCATCCCGCCGGCTGACAGGCTCGCCGCCGCCTCGGCGGCGGAAGTCATCGCGCTCGTCGAGGGCTGCCCGCTGCGCGAGCATCTGACCAGATCAAAAAAATTCCCCGTTACCGTGCACAGGGAGCGGGCCCTATACGGCGCCTGGTACGAGTTCTTCCCGCGGTCGGAAGGGGTGCAGATCGACCCGATGGGCCGCAGGGAGCCAATCTCGGGAACCCTGCGGACGGCGGCGCAACGGCTCGACGCCATTGCCGCGATGGGCTTCGACGTGGCCTACCTGCCGCCGATTCACCCGGTCGGGTTTACGGATAGGAAAGGCCGCAACAACACGCTCGAGGCCAGGCCTGGCGATCCAGGCTCGCCATGGGCGATCGGATCGGCCGAGGGCGGACACGACGCCGTCCACCCTGACCTCGGTACTCTTGCGGATTTCGACAGTTTCGTCGCGCATGCGCGCGAACTCGGCCTGGAGGTCGCGCTCGACCTGGCGCTGCAGACCTCACCCGACCACCCGTGGGTCAAGGAACACCCGGAATGGTTCACCACGAGGGCAGACGGCTCCATTGCCTACGCGGAGAACCCACCCAAGAAATACCAGGACATTTACCCAGTTAACTTCGACAATGATCCGGAGGGCAGCTACGCCGAGGTAGTGCGCATTGTCAGGCACTGGATGAGCCACGGCGTGCGGATCTTCCGGGTAGACAATCCGCACACCAAGCCGCTGCGGTTGTGGGAACGGCTGCTCGCCGATGTGCACGCCACCGACCCTGACGTGCTGTTCCTGGCCGAGGCCTTCACCAGGCCCGCCATGATGCGCACCCTGGCAAAGATCGGCTTTCATCAGTCCTACACGTACTTCACCTGGCGAGTCGCGGCCGTCGAGCTCGAGGAATACATGCGGGAGCTTTCGGGGCCCACGGCCGCATACATGCGGCCCAACTTCTTCGCCAACACCCCCGACATCCTGCAGGCCTATTTGCATCACGGCGGCCCGGCCGCCTTCAAGGTGAGAGCAGTGCTCGCGGCGATGCTGTCACCCACCTGGGGCATCTACTCCGGTTACGAGCTTTGCGAGAACTTGCCGCTGCGCCCGGGTAGCGAAGAGTACCTAGACTCGGAGAAGTACCAGTACAAGCCGCGTGACTGGGATGCCGCTGAACGCAGCGGCAATAGCCTCGCGCCGTTCATCACGAAACTCAATCTGATCCGGCGTGCCCACCCCGCGCTGCACCGGCTGCGCAACCTCCGCTTTCATCATGCCGACCGGCCGGAGTTCATGTGCTTCTCCAAACGGGCTACCGTGGCGGAGACCGGGAATGATGCCATGTCCACCGCAGCGGGTAAGAAACATGACACGGTCCTGGTCGTAGTGAACACCGACCCGCATCAGCCGCGCGAGGCCACAGTCTGGCTCGACCTGAATGCACTCGGCTGCGACGCTGGTGAGGACCTCATCGTCACGGACGAGCTGAGCGGCGAGTCGTACGAATGGGGCCGGGCCAACTATGTACGTCTCGACCCGGCACAGGCGCCAGCGCACATTTTCACCGTCACGGTACGGCCAGCCCTACGCTGACGCGGCAGCAGTCGCCGTAGCGGAAAGCGGGCCGCTCCTGAGTGGCCTGCCGGCAACATACCGACAACATAAGAGAGCAAGCCAGCAAGGCAGCAGCCCGCACCGTACCGTCCCGTCCCGGGCACACAGCCCTAGCCCACACCCGCCGCACGCCGCGGCAGCACTTCTGGAGACGCCAGTGGTGACACCGCCTGACCAGGTCACGTCAAAGCCGATCCGCTCGGGTTTCGGGCCCGTGCACAGCGAACCGGTGCCCGATCCGTTCTCGTTCAGCAACCCACGGGACCCGCACTGGTACAAGCGCGCCCTCTTTTATGAGGTCGTCGTCCGTGGCTTCCACGACTCCAACGGCGACGGCACTGGCGACCTGCAGGGCCTGACCTCACGGCTTGACTACCTGCAATGGCTCGGCATCGACTGCATCTGGCTGCTGCCGATCTACGCCTCGCCGCTGCGAGACGGCGGGTACGACATCTCCGACTTTATGACCGTCCTGCCTGATTTCGGGCACATCGGGCACTTCGTTGAGATGGTCGACGAGGCGCACAAGCGCGGCATCCGGGTGATCGCCGACCTGGTCATGAACCACACCAGCGACCAGCATCCCTGGTTCCAGGCGTCACGCAGGGATCCGGATGGCCCGTTCGGCGATTTCTACGTGTGGTCTAACACCGACGCGCAATACCGCGGCGCGCGCGTCATCTTCGTGGACACCGAGCAGTCCAACTGGACCTACGACCAGGTCCGCGGCGAGTACTACTGGCACAGGTTCTTCTCTCACCAGCCCGATCTCAACTACGAGAATCCCAGAGTGCAGGAAGCGATGCTCGAGGTGCTGAGGTTCTGGCTCGACCTTGGCATCGACGGTTTCCGGCTGGACGCCGTGCCCTACCTCTACGAGCGCGAGGGCACCAACTGCGAAAATCTCAAGGAGACGCACGAATACCTCAAGCGCGTCCGCGCCGAAGTCGACCGGCTGTATCCCGACCGCGTCCTGCTTGCGGAGGCCAACCAGTGGCCGGACGACGTAGTCGAGTACTTCGGCGACGCGGAAGGCGGCGGCGACGAGTGCCATATGGCATTCCACTTCCCGCTGATGCCTCGGATCTTCATGGCCGTGCGGCGCGAGCAGCGCTACCCGATCTCGGAGATCCTGGCCCAGACCCCGGACATCCCCGAGCACTGCCAGTGGGGCATCTTCCTGCGCAACCACGACGAGCTGACGCTCGAGATGGTTACCGACGACGAGCGGGACTACATGTACGTCGAGTACGCGAAGGACCCGCGGATGAAGGCGAATATCGGCATCCGCCGCAGGCTGGCGCCGCTGCTCGACAACGACCGCAACCAGCTTGAGCTGTTCACCGCGCTGCTGCTCTCGCTGCCCGGCTCGCCGGTGCTCTACTACGGCGACGAGATCGGCATGGGCGACAACATCTGGCTAGGTGATCGTGACGGCGTACGTACGCCGATGCAGTGGACCCCCGACCGAAACGCCGGGTTCTCCCACTGCGACCCGGCCCGGCTGTACCTGCCGCTGATCATGGATCCGATCTACGGATACCAGGCGATCAACGTGGAGTCGCAGCAGAAGAACGCCGGCTCACTGCTCAACTGGACCAAGCGGATGATCGAGATCCGCAAGCGCCACCCGGTGTTCGGCCTCGGCAGCTTCGAGGAGCTGGCGTCGTCGAACCCGAGCGTCCTCGCGTTCGTACGGGAATACGACCCGGATGGCCACGGCCGGAGCGGGATCGGGCTGGACGGCTCTGACCGGATACTTTGCGTGAACAACCTTTCCAGGTTCCCGCAGCCAGTCGAGCTCGACCTGCGCCGCTTCAAGGGAGTGACACCGATCGAGTGCATGGGCGGGGTGCGGTTCCCGCCGATCGGCGAGCTCAGCTACCTGCTGACCCTGCCAGGCCACGGGTTCTACTGGTTCCAGCTCCCGGCGCCGCGGGATGAGGAGCTGCCATAAGCCACGGTTCGGGGTGGACAGGATTGACGTGGCGCTATGAGGGAAACGTTTCGGGCAACCCGTGCCCAGAAGGAGAGCTTTGGGATGGTGTAAACGATAACCATGAGATTCGAGGAGATCCTCACCGTTTGGCTGCCACGACAGCGCTGGTTCGCGGGAAAGGGCCGCGCCATCCAGGGTCTTGCTGTGGTCGCGGAAACCGTGCTCGTGGCTGGCGACCCGGAGCTGCGGCACCTGGTCATCGCCGTCTCGCACGACGGCACTGTGGACAAGTACCAGGTGCTGGCCGGCCTGCGGACCGCCCTGCCCGACCGGCTGAGACACGCGATGATCGGCCGCCTGGTACGGCCCGACGGCACCTCAGCGGTCATCTACGACGCCGCCCACGACAGCGAACTCACCTTGGTCCTGCTGCGCGCGATCGCGACCGAGCAGGACACGGGGCGGCTGCGATTCCGCCGGGCGCCAGGCGCGCGTATCGACACGGCGCTTCAAAGCCTGGTGCTCACCGGCGAGCAGAGCAATACCTGCCTGGTCTATGGCGAGGACGCGATCCTCAAGCTGTTCCGCAGGCTCACCCCGGGCGCCAACCCGGACCTGGAAGTGACCAGCGCGCTGGCACGCATCGGCTCGGCGCACATCGCGCAGCCGTTCGGGTGGATCGAGATGGATCTTGAGGGTACGGCGACGACGGTCGCCATCCTGTCCGAATACCTCCGTACCGCGAGCGACGGCTGGTCACTCGCGCAGACGTCGGTGCGCGACCTCTACGCAGGTGAGGGCGTCAGGCCCGAGGAGGCAGGCGGCGACTTCGCCGGCGAGGCCCGGCGCCTCGGCGCTGCCACTGCCGAGATCCACTGTGACCTTGCCGACGCGTTTGGTATTTCCGAGCTCGAGCCGGACGCGATCGCCGAACTAGCTGCCCAGATGCGGGAAAAGCTGGAAAGCGCACGCGCGGTCGTGCCCGCGCTCGCACGCCACGCGGATCTGGTCCAGACGGCTTTCGATGACTTCGCTAAACTCGACAAGCCCATGCGTGTGCAGCGCATCCACGGCGATTACCACCTCGGCCAGGTCGTGCGCACGGAGGCTGGCTGGATCGTGCTCGACTTCGAAGGCGAGCCCGCCACGCCGCTCGCGGCGCGGCGCGCGCCGACGTCGCCGTTGCGTGATGTTGCGGGCATGCTCCGGTCCTTGGACTACGCAGCCCGCGCTCAACTGATCGGCCATCCCCACGAAGACAGGCTGCGTGGCGCCGCGTACGCATGGACGCAGCGCAACCGGGCCGCGTTCTGCGAAGGTTACGCGGAGGTCAGCGGCGGCGACCCGCGCCTGGCGGAGGCCACGCTGCGCGCCTTCGAACTGGAGAAGGCCGTCTACGAGGTTGTCTACGAGGCGCGTCACCGGCCGTCCTGGCTGCCCATACCGCTTGATTCACTCGGGGCAGCCGCATGATCACGCCACCGCGCGGCGGCCCCGGCCGGCCAGCCGTGCCGCGCAGCGGGTGAGATAGACATATAACCTGAGGAACCACCGTGGTGCCTGAGGAACCGCTAGTGCCTGAGGAGCCATTTCTGCATGCCGCAGATCAGTCTCGATGAGATCGACAGCATCGTCGCGGGGCGTCACCATGACCCGCATTCGATCCTTGGTGCCCATTCGGGGCCAGAAGGAATAACGGTAAGAGCGCTCCGGCCGCTTGCCGCCACGGTCACCGTGGTGCTCGGCGACGGCCGCAGGTTCCCCATGCGGCACGTCCACGAGGGCGTGTTCGAGGCGACCCTCCCGGCAGGCGACGTTCCCGACTACCGGCTAGCCGTCAGCTATACCGTCCCCGGCCCGGGCAGCACGCCTGGGGCCGCCACCGCGGGAGCGGAGACGCTCACCGACGATCCCTACCGGCATCTGCCCACGCTCGGCGAGATCGACCTGCACCTCATCCGCGAAGGCAGGCACGAGCAGTTGTGGCAGGTGCTCGGCGCACACGTGCGCACGCCACTCGGCTATCCAGCGGCGCCGGGCGCGGGGGGCACGGCGTCAGACGGTGCGGCGTCCAAGGGGACCGGCGCGGCACCGGCCCTGCCGCCGGAGGGCGCCGCAACCGGCGGTCTCACTCCGGGCGGGGCCACTGCCGGCGGTGCGGCGGCCGGCAGTGCGGCAACCGGCTGCCCCACAACTGGCAGCGCCGCAACAGGCAGCGCCGCAACAGGCAGCGCCGCAACAGGCAGCGCCGCAACAGGCAGCGCCGCAACAGGCAGCGCCGCAACAGGCAGCGCCGCAACAGGCAGCGCCGCAACAGGCAGCGCCGCAACAGGCAGCGCCGCAACCAGCAGCGCCGCGAGAGCCAGCGCGGCAACCAGCAGCGCCGCGAGAGCCAGCACCACAACCGGCGATGCGGCACTCGAGGGCGCCGCAACCGGCGATGCGATACTCGTGGGCGCGGCACGCGAAAGCGCGGCGGCCGAAGGCGCGGCACGGCGGGGCGGCGTGCGCGAGCAGACCAGCGCCAGCCAGCGGCAGCCGTTCGGGCGTAACTACCATGCCAGCCAGGGCGGATTCGAACCGGTTACCGGCACATCCTTCGCCGTCTGGGCACCGAACGCCCGCGGCGTGCGTGTCATCGCCGACTTCAACCACTGGGACGGCCGCAGCCACCCGATGCGCTCGCTCGGCAGTTCTGGCGTCTGGGAAATCTTCGTTCCAGGCGCTGGCGCGGGCACCAGGTATAAGTACCAGATCTGCGGCCCCGACGGTGCGTGGCGGGTCAAGGCCGATCCGATGGCCCAAGCCGCCGAGCGGCCGCCCGCGACGGCATCCATCGTCTACACCAGCGACTACACCTGGGGGGACAACGCCTGGCTCGCCGCACGAGCAGCAGGTAACCAGCACCGCGAGCCGATGAGCGCCTACGAGGTTCACCTCGGTTCGTGGCGGCCCGGCCTCTCCTATCGTGAGCTCGCGGCAGAATTGACCGAGTACGCGAGCAGCATGGGCTTCACGCACGTCGAATTCCTGCCCGTCGCCGAGCACCCGTTCGGTGGCTCCTGGGGGTATCAGGTTTCCTCGTACTACGCGCCGACGGCACGGTTCGGCAGCCCGGACGACTTCAGGTATCTGGTCGACCGGCTGCACCAGGCCGGAATCGGCGTCGTCGTCGACTGGGTGCCCGCGCATTTCCCGCGCGACGACTGGGCGCTCGCCCGGTTCGACGGCACCCCGCTCTACGAGCACGGCGACCCGCGCCGCGGCGAGCACCCGGACTGGGGCACGCTCGTCTTCGACTACGGCCGCTCCGAGGTCCGCAACTTCCTCGTCGCCAACGCCCTTTACTGGCTTGAGGAGTTCCACATCGACGGCCTGCGGGTGGACGCGGTCGCCTCCATGCTGTATCTCGACTACTCGCGATCCGAGGGTCAGTGGGCGCCGAACGCGTACGGCGGGCGCGAGAACCTGGACGCCATTTCGTTCCTGCAGGAAGTGAACGCGACGGCCTACCGCCGCGCTCCCGGCATCATGATGATCGCAGAGGAGTCGACCGCGTGGCCCGGCGTGACAAGGCCGGTGCATCTGGGCGGGCTCGGTTTCGGGTCCAAGTGGAACATGGGGTGGATGCACGACACGCTCACCTACATGTCGCACGATCCGGTGTTCAGGCGCTACCACCACAACGAGCTAACGTTCTCGCTGATCTACGCGTTCAGTGAGAACTTCGTGCTCCCGCTGTCCCATGACGAGGTCGTGCACGGCAAGGGCTCGCTCCTTGGCAAGATGCCTGGCGACGACTGGCGGCGATTTGCGGGGCTGCGCGCGCTCTTCGCCTACATGTGGGCGCATCCGGGTAAGAAGCTGCTGTTCATGGGGTCGGAGTTCGGCCAGGGCGCCGAGTGGTCAGAGCAGAACGGGCTCGACTGGTGGGTGCTCGACGACGACTTCCACAGCGGCACGCAGCAGCTTGTCCGCGATCTGAACCGTGTGTACGGCGGAATGCCTGCGCTGTGGCAACAGGACAACTCACCTGAGGGGTTCGCCTGGATCGACGCCAACGACGCGAGCGGCAACACACTGTCGTTCCTGCGGCTGGCCCGTCCGCGCGCCGGGGACGCACCAGGTGCCGAGCAGGTGCTGGACACCGGGCCGGCACTGGGTGCTGGGCCGGCACCGGGTGCTGGGCTGGCACCGGGTGCTGGGCCGGCACCGGGTGCTGGGCCGGCACCGGGCGGCGGGGCCGTACCGGGCAGCGGCGCCGTACCGGGCGCTGGGGCCGTACCGGACGCTGGGCGGGCGCAGGCCGAGCCTGAGGGCAGGCCTGCTCACCGGACGACCGATCACCCCGAGGGAACCGTCGTCGCCTGCATCGCGAACTTCTCTGCCCTTCCGCACAACAACTACCGTCTTGGCCTGCCTTTCGCCGGCCGCTGGCGCGAAGTGATCAATACCGACGCGCCGGTCTACGGCGGCAGCGGGGTGGGGAATCTAGGCGTGATAGCGGCCGTGCCTGAACCATGGCACGGCAAGCCTGCCTCCGCGACGCTGAGGCTTCCGCCGCTCGGCGTGATCTGGCTCGTCCCCGAAGCGTGACCGTATCCCGGTACCGGAATCCCCGTGCCGGATCTCCTTTGCCGAAGCCCCGCGCCGCCCCGCTGCCGCGTGTCAGGAGCGGCGCACAATGGGCCATGGTGTGCCGCTGCTGACACCTGATGGGCCATTGTGTGCCAGCGCCTGTGCGCCAGGAGACGATGGCACACGATGGGCCATCGGGTGCCATCGGCGAGGATCGGGTGCCATCGGCAGAGGATCGGGCAACCGGGCGGGGGTTATAGCTGGTTGAGGAGCCAGCGCGGGCCAGTCACCGCCGCGCCGGCCGCCTCGCTGCGGCGGCGCAGTTGCCTGTCAGCTGTCACCACCAGGCGAGTTCCGCGCATGGTAGCGGCCAAGTCCGCGATCATGTCATCCCCCGAGCCCGTGGCCGCGACCACCCGCAGCGAACCGCCGCGGGGGACGGCATCTCCATCGGCCCGGTCCGCGATGGACCGCGCGGCGCCCTCGACCACCAATACGATCTCGGGGAACCACACGTCTAGCGGCGCTGCTGCCATGCCTTCAGGGAGAGACCTCACACCACGTTCGGCCAGTGGGGCAAGTTCATCGCGAAGGCGCGCCGCCGCTCCGGCCCGGTCACGCCACCAGCCGTCAGGGCGTGAGCCCATGACGTTCGCAGCGTCGACGATGATCACGAGCGGCGCGAGGGCGTCATGGAGCATAGGCCAGAGTACAGCGAGACCCGGATGAAGATCCAACCGCCCGACAGCGCCGGACAGCACCCAGGCGGCTGCTGCCGTCTCCCTGCTGAGCGGATCCACGCGCAGCGGCCCTGGCACTTCAGCGACCAGCGTCTCGTACGCCCACCGGCCGTGATCATCACGTACCGCGCCGCGGATCCGCACCATGTCGCCGGGCAGCGTGCACTCCTCCGCCGCCTCACGCAGCGCCGCCGCCGTGGCCGACTCATCGCGCTGGCGGGCACCGCCGAACAGCCCCCAGGTGCCGCCATGGCTGCTCCACCAGCTTCGGCGCTGCAGCAGCACCCAGGTCTCGCCGTCCCCGTCGCGGGCGTAGCCGAGCAGCCCGGCGGCGCCGAACCGCCCCCAGTGAAGGTGACCCTGGTCGCAGCGGATCCAGCCATCCCCGTCAAGCCCTGCCATTCCGTGACCATAACCGACCGGCAGCCAGGTATCGGCGGGCGGCAGCACGGGACCCCCGAGAGAGTGTCCCGTGGATCTTGGTGGATGCGGGCGGTGATCCAGGCTGCGGCCGGCAAGGCCCTGCTTGTTCTCGACGAGCCGATCGTTGGACTGTCGTCGCCGCCAAAGATCCACGAGACTACGCCCTAATGCCAGACGGGCGCGCCCTAATGCCAGACGGGCGCGCACCCGGGCACTTCGGCAGCCCGTAGGCTGAGCCCATGCCGGACTTCAGCCTCGCGGGCAAGATCATCAGGCTTCGCCAGCGACGGTGTGCACCGCTGATCCTGGAACTCGACCTCAGCGAGGGCATCACCGACGAGCCGCCCGCCGATCCGCTTTCAGCGTTGCTCACACATCGCAGGAACCGTCTCGGTGATGTGATCGACACGCTGCGCAGGGCCAGCTCGGACGACCGGGTGAAGGCCCTCGTGGCGAAGGTCGGCGGCCGGCGCATCGGGCTGGCCAGGATCCAGGAGCTACGCGAGGCGATCAGCGAGTTCCGCCGGGCGGGCAAGACCACGATCGCGTGGGCGGAGAGCTACGGCGAGTTCGCGCCGGGCAATCTGCCCTACTACCTGGCCACCGCGTTCGAGCAGATCTACCTGCAGCCGTCTGGCGACCTCGGCCTCACCGGCGTTGCCATCGAGACCATGTTCGTCCGCGGCACGTTTGACAAGGTCGGCGTGGACTACGAGCTCGCCAAACGACATGAGTACAAGAACGCTGTGAACGTGCTGACCGAACGCGGTTTCGACGCGCCGCACAAGGAAGCACAGCAGCGGCTGGTCGACTCGGTCACCACGCAGCTCACCGAGGGGATCGCCGACCGCCGCGGTATCAGCGCAGCCGACGTGCGCGCGCTCATCGACAAGGGGCCCTTCATCGGCGCGGAGGCGATGCAGGCCGGTCTGGTCGACGCGATCGGCTATCGCGACGAGGTCTACGCGGCAGCACGCAAGCAAGCCGGCGACCAAGCCGAGCTGCAATACCTCGGCCGCTACCAGCGAGCCGGCTCGCTCGTACGCAACGCGTGCAAGCTCCCGAACCCGCGCGAGCAATTCGTCGCGCTCATCCACGCGAGCGGTGCCATCAGGCGCGGCCGGAGCGGGCGCGGTCCTGTCATGGCCACCTCGATCGGTTCAGACACGCTGGCCGCGGCCATCCGGGCCGCCACCGCCGACGACCGTGTCAGTGCCATCGTGCTGCGGGTGAACAGCCCAGGCGGCTCCTACGTCGCGTCCGACACGATCTGGCGCGAGGTCGTGCGGGCCCGCGCCGCCGCTAAGCCTGTCGTGGTATCGATGGGCGACGTGGCTGCCTCAGGTGGTTACTTCATCTCCATGGCCGCCGATGTGATAGTCGCGCAGCCCGGTACGCTTACCGGCTCGATTGGGGTGTTCGGCGGCAAGCCAGTACTCAGCGGCCTGCTCGAGAAGTCCGGAGTGACCACCGACGCGGTCCACGAAGGCGCGCGGGCGCAGATGTTCTCCACCAGCCGTCCCTTCAGCCCGGACGAGTGGGAGCGAGTGAACGCCTGGCTCGACCGCATCTACGCCGACTTCACCGGGAAGGTGGCGGAAGGCCGCAGGCTGACCGTCGAACAGGTCCACGAGGTCGCCCGCGGCAGGGTCTGGACGGGCACGGACGCGGCAGCCAACGGGCTTGTCGACCACCTCGGCGGGCTGCGCACCGCGGCGCGGATCGCGCGGCGGCGCGGCGGGCTGCCCGAGGACGCGCCGGTGCGCCTCTACCCGCGTGTCAGCCCGCTGGACCGGCTGCGCGGGCCGCAGTCGAGTGAGGACCGCGCAGCCGCGGCGGCACGGCTCGGCGCCGGCCTAACCGGCGCTGGCCTAACCGGCGCTGGCCTAACCGGCGCCGGCCTAACCGGCGCTGGCCTAGCCGGCGCTGGCCTAACCGGCGCCGGCCTGCCAGGCGCCAGCCTGCTTGGGCCGCTGGCGGAAAGCTACGGGCCCGTCGCGCAGTTCGCGGCCCGGATCGGCCTTCCGGCAGGCGGCCCGCTGCTGCTGCCAGGCAGCTGGGTGATCAATTGACGCACCTGCGGCTGCGCTGGACGCGCCGCCTGCGGCGCAGCGCTGCGCTCCTGCGGGCCGCCCCACGGGCCAGGACCGCCCCACGGGCCAGGACCGCCCCACGGGCCAGGACCGCCCCACGGGCCAGGACCGCCCCACGGGCCAGGACCGCCCCACGGGCCAGGACCGCCCCACGGGCCAGGACCGCCCCACGGGCCAGGACCGCCCCACGGGCTAGCACACACAGCGGCGGGGCGACCGCCCGGACTGGCACAGCCAGAACGGCTAACCCGCAGTGACCCGAGACGACGTGCGCGCCGCGCTGGCGGGGTGGGCCACAGGCGTGGCGATCGTCACAGTCAAGGACGGGCGTGACGACATCGGGGCGACCGTGAGCGCGTTCTGCCCGATCTCCGCCGAGCCTCCGCTTGTGGCGATCAGCCTGATGACCGGCTTCTACCTCGCGGAGGTAGTCGGCAGGCAGGACTCGTTCGCGCTCACCATCCTCGCTGAAGAGCAGCGTGCGCTCGCAGGGCGGTTCGCCGCCGCAGGGCGCCCGAGCGCGCGACGGCTGCTCGACGACGTGAAGCATCTGCGCGGCAGCCGTTCTGGATCACTCATCCCCGCAGCCGGCGTGGCGGCCATGGAGTGCGAGGTACGGCAGCGGCTGACGGCGGGTGACCATCTGCTTGTGGTAGCCGACGTGGCGGCGGTGGTTTATGCCTGCGACGGCGCGGCGCCGCTCGTCCGCTTCCGCGGCCGCTACCCGGCGTTGGCCCGCGGCGGCCCCTCGCCGCCCCCCGCAGGGCCGCGCTGACGCGCGGGAGCCCGCCCGGCCCCTTGCGCCGGGTCACCCAGGGAATGGCGCCGCGTGTCGAACACGAGCTCACCATCCCGCCAGACGGCGGCGACCTGCGGGACGCCCGGCCGGTAGGCAAGGTACACGTGCGACGGGGCGTCGAGCAGTACGAGGTCGGCTCTCGCGCCCTGCCCCAGATGCCCCACATCGGTGCGCCGTAGCGCCCGCGCGCCCCCTGTGGTTGCCGCCCACACCGCCTCCCGCGTTGTCATTCCCATCTCACGCACGGCGAGCGCGACGCACAGGGCCATCGAGGACGTGAAACAAGAACCTGGATTGCAATCCGTCGCGAGTGCGACGGTGGCGCCCGCGGCGAGCAGCCGCCGCGCGTCCGGGTATGCCTGCCGGGTGGAGAACTCGACCGCAGGAAGCAGCGTCGCGACGGTACCAGAAGATGCCAGCGCGGCCACGTCATTGTCGGACAGGTACGTGCAGTGATCCGCTGACGCCGCGCCCGCCTCGACCGCGACCTGTACGCCCGGTCCCGGCCCGAGCTGGCAGGCGTGCACCCTCGGGGTCAGGCCGGCGTTCCGTCCCGCGGCGAGCACGGTCCTCGCCTCGTCCGCGCCGAACGCGCCGCGGTCGCAGAACACGTCCACCCATCTGGCGTGCGGCGCGCACGCGGCAAGCATGGCGCCGCAGACCAGATCGATGTAGCCGCCCGGATCGTCGCCGAACTCAGGCGGCACCACATGGGCGCCGAGGTAGGTGACCTCGTCCGTGACTTCTCTGGCGAGCCGCACGCTGCGCCGCTCATCTTTGATGTTCAGGCCGTAGCCGGACTTGCACTCGAACGTGGTGGTGCCCTGGCGGAGCATCTCCGCGGCCAGCCTGCCGAGCCCCGCCCGCAGTTGCGCGTCGGAGGCGGCACGGGTCGCTTCGACCGTGCTAACGATGCCACGAGCCTGGTACGGGCGGCCGGCCATCCGGGCGGCGAACTCGGCGCTTCGGTCGCCAGCGAAAACGAGGTGCGCATGCGAGTCCACGAACCCGGGCAGCACGGCACGCCCGCCGGCGTCCACCACCTCGTCCGCGGGGGGCGCCTGTGCGGCCGGGCCGCACCACGCCACGTGCGCGTCATCGATCACCAGCGCGGCGCTGGTGATCGCGCCGAACCCCGCCCCCCCGGCCGCGACATGCGGCGCGTGCTCGGGAGCGTTGGTAACCAGCTCCGCGATGTTAGTGATCAGCGTGCTCATCGCGCCTTCTCAGTGAGTGCCCGGCGGGAAACCAGAGTGAATGCCCGGCAGAAACCGGAGCGTACAGCCGCGAACCTGTCGAGCACCTCGATCCCTGGCTGCACCGCTCCGTCCGTCCTTCGTGTTCTGTCCTTCGTGTTCTGTCCTTCGTGTTCTGTCCTTCGTGTTCTGTCCTTCGTGTTCTGTCCTTCGTGTTCTGTCCTTCGTGTTCTGTCCTTCGTGTTCTGTCCTTCGTGTTCTGTTCCTTCGTGTTCTGCCCTTCGTGTTCTGCCCTTCGTGTTCTGCCCATCGTGTTCTGCCCATCGTGCTCTGCCCATCGTGCTCTGCGCCCTCGCTCCTGGCCTCCTCCCTTCTGGCCCCGTCGTTCTTTGCGTCCTCGTCTCTTGCCTGGCAGCGTCGCCCTCCGGCACACATGATCCTTCACTCACTGGGTGGACGGCTGACGTCGTTATGCAACTGGTGCACCAGATTGGTCCCAGGCGGCGGAGCCCGGCATGCGGAAAGCGGCGCACGCGCAGCCCGGCATGCGGAAAGCGGCGCACGCGCAGCCCGGCATGCGGAAAGCGGCGCAGCGCCAGCATGCGGAAAGCGGCGCAGCGCCGCACGCGGAACGCGGTTCCGCGGCGCCGCGAGCGCGGAGCGCAGCACGCGGAGCGCGGAGCGCGGAGCCGCAGCACGCGGAGCCGCGAGCGCGGGCCGCGGGGCAGCGCAGGCTCAAACACCGCTCCAGTCACAACAGCCTCAGGTATCACCCGGCCACGGCTCCAGCCTGGGATCGCTGGGCCATGATCCGTTTCCGTGTAAATCTTCCGGCCTATAGCGCGGGCAAGTTTACAGAGATAGGGATCATGGGCATGGCGGCGGCAGCAAAGCGCGGCTGGGGCGTCCGGCCCAACTGGCCTGGGACAGGAGCGGGCCTCACCGGCCGCATCGGCCAAGCGGTCCTGGACGACCTGCTGCCGCCCCGCCGTCCCGCCGCTCCACCGCTCCGCCGCCCCGCCGCCCCGGGGTCAGCGTCAGCAAGATTCAAATCCCCGCTGTCCCGCTGGAACGAAGCCGACCTGTACCGGCGTGCGCAGCATCCTGGTCACCGCCCTGATCGTCACGGGCCCGAAGACGGCGACTTAATCCGCGACACGCCCAGACCAGCGATTGATCGCCACGCCCGGCCCTTAACTACCCGCCATTGGGGTTGAAGCGGGTGTCCTAAACGTTCGCCTGTACGCCGGCCGCGGCGCTGATCGCGGCAGAAAGCGCGGCAGGCACGTCGGTCACAAGCAGGTGCCTTCCTGCGCGCACCACGTCGCGCCCGCTGATCACCACGTCGTGCACGTCGGCCGCCGACCCCGCGAAGATCACCGACTCCAGGGCCGTCGCCGCGGTGGTGCCTGCCAGCCTCGGGGAGTCGAAGCGGAGGGTGACCAGATCGGCCCACGCGCCTGGCGCGATCTCGCCAGCGTCCGGCCAGCCCATGCAGGCGTGGCCGTCCATGGTCATCGCGCGAGTGAGTTCGTCGGCGGTGAAATGACCGCGCTCACGGGTCGCGAGGCGCTCGGTCAACTCGATGCCGCGCGCCTCCTCTAGCGGGTCGATGACCGCTTGGCTGTCCGTCCCGATGCTAAGCCTGCAGCCCGCGGAAGCGAGCGCGCGGGCGGGGCCTAGCCCGTCGGCGAGATCACGCTCGGTGGTCGGGCACAGGCATGCGAACGTCTGGGTGCCGCCGAGCAGGTCCATATCGGGCCTGCTCACGTGCGTGGCGTGCACCGCGGTCGTGCGGGGGCCGAGGACTCCGGCGTTGAACAGAAGCTGCGCGGGCGTGAAGCGATATGCGGCGAGGCAAGCCTCGTTCTCGGCCGGCTGCTCGGAGAGGTGCACATGGACCGGCGCGCCGTGCCGCTGCGCCCAAGCCACCACAGGGTGCATCTCCTCAGGTGGGACCGCGCGCACCGAATGGATCGCCGCCCCGACCTGCGCGTGCGTGCCCAGCATGCCGTGCGAGTCCGACTTGAGCGCATCCACCCGCGCGGCCCAGCGGTGCGCGTCGCCGTCGCCGAACCGCAACTGCGCTCCTGCCAGCGGCTCGGTATGGCCGTCTGCCGACAGGCCGCCGGTCAGATAGCAGGTGTCGAGCAGGGTTATCCGGATTCCCGCGTCCGCCGCGGCCTTGACGAGCGCGCGGCCCATCGCGTTCTGGTCGGGATATGGGCGGCCGTCCGGCCCGTGATGCAGGTAATGGAACTCGCCCACGCAGCTCACGCCCGCGAGTGCCATCTCAGCGTAGACGGCGCGGGCGAGCGCCAGATAGCTGGCAGGATCCAGCCGCGCCGCCAACTCGTACATCCGCTGCCGCCAGGTCCAGAACGTGCCACGCTCAGCCTGCGCGACGCCGCGGAGGGCCCGGTGAAACGCGTGCGAGTGGGCGTTGGCGAACCCAGGCAACGTTAAGCCCGGCAGCCAAACGGCTTCCGCCGGCGCGTCACCGCGGCGCACCTGCGGAGTCACCGAGCTGAACCGCTCGCCAGCGGCTTCTATCAGCACGCCGGGCCGCACGCCAAGGCCGGGCAGCCAGGCAAGTTCCGCGTGCCAGTACCTGCGCGCCTGCGCACCGGCCTGAATACCCCGGTCCGCCTCGCTCATCTGGCCGCGAGTTCCCCGAGCACCGCGGCGAGCGCTGTCACCCCGGTCTCGCAATCGGCCACATCCGCGTGTTCCTGCGGAGCATGCGACACACCGGAGGGGTTGCGGACGAACAGCATCGCCGTGGGTACCTTGGCGGCGAGCACCCCGGCGTCATGCCCGGCGCCCGTCGGCAGCACAGGCGCCTTGATGCCAGCACTCGCCAGCGCGCCGGACAACCGGGCCCTTAGACGCGGATCGAACTCGACAGGCGGCGAGAAAGACTCGCGAGCCGCGGCAACGCTGACGCCGTGGTCGGCGGCCGCCTGGTTCGCCGCCGTGGTGACGTCATCGACCACGCCTTGCAGGGCGTCCTCGTCGGGCGCGCGCGCGTCCAGCCATGCGCGCACCGCGGCAGGGATCGCATTCACTGCTCCCGGTACCACGATCACCTTGCCGACGGTAGCGCGCCCGCGGTGGCGGAGCGCCGCCGCCCTGGCCGCTAGCGCCGTCGCGGCGAACGGCAGCATCGGGTCGCGGCGATCGGGTAGCGCCGTCGTGCCGGCGTGGTCGGCCCGCCCGGTGAAGTCGAAGCGCCACCTGCCGTGCGGCCAGATACCTCCCCCGACGCCGATCACCGCGTCGAGGTCTGCGAGTTGCCTGCCCTGCTCGATATGCAGTTCGACGAACGCCGCGACCCGGTCGGGCAACTCGTCATCGGGCCCAAGCAGGTCCGGCTCAACGCCTGCCGCGGCCATCGCCGCCGCCAGGCTGACGCCGCTAGAGTCGCGCAGGCCGCGTGCCGCGTCCGCGCTGATCGCGCCGGTGAGCAGCCGGGTGCCAAGGCAGGCCACGCCGAACCGCGCGCCCTCTTCTTCGGTGAACACCGCGACCGCGACCGGGCGCGCGGGAGCGAAGCCGCGCTCGCGCAGCAGGTCGATCGCGGCGAAGGCGGACACCACACCGAGCGGGCCGTCGAACGCGCCACCGTCGGGCACCGAGTCCAGGTGGCTTCCCGCGACCACGGCACCGGACCGCGGCGCGGCGCCCGCCTGCAGGACTCCGCCAGCCCGGGGCACGGCGCCAGCCCCGGGCACGGCGCCAGCCCGGGGTGCACTAACCCGGGGCACACTAGCCCGGGGCGCACTAGCCCGGGGCGCACTGGCCCGGGGCGCACCAGCCAGGGGCACACCGCCGGCACCGGTTGCTGCGGCGATGTCCCACCAGGCCCACAGATTGCCGTCGTGGTCCGCCTCCGCCGCAAGGCCCCGCGCGGCTGCAGCCGTCATGAACCACTCGCGGCAGCTCATGTCCGCAACGGTCCAGGACAACCTGCGGTACCCGCCGCTGCCTGGATCACGCCCGATGGGCAGCAGCGACTCCCACAGCTGGCGGAAGGTCACCGGGTGCCCTGATCCATCGGGACGTGCACGCCGCGCTCCGCGGCCACCTCGGCCGCACGCTCGTACCCGGCGTCCACGTGCCTGATCACCCCCGTGGCCGGGTCGTTGGTGAGCACGCGCTCCAGCTTGGCGCCGGCCAGCGGGGTGCCATCGGCGACGCAGACCTGACCCGCGTGAATCGATCTGCCGATGCCGACCCCGCCGCCGTGGTGCACGCTCACCCAGGACGCGCCTGATGCGGTGTTGACCAGGGCGTTCAGTATCGGCCAGTCGGCGATCGCGTCCGAGCCGTCCAGCATGCTCTCGGTCTCACGGTAGGGCGAAGCGACCGATCCGCAGTCGAGGTGATCACGGCCGAGCACGATGGGCGCGCTGATGTCGCCGCACGCGACCATCTCGTTGAACCTGAGCCCGGCCAGGTGCCGCTCGCCGTATCCGAGCCAGCAGATGCGGGCGGGCAAGCCCTGGAAATGGACCTTCTGGCCGGCCAGTTCGATCCACCTGGCCAGGGGCTCGTTGTCGGGGAAAAGATCGAGCACGGCACGGTCGGTGGCAGCGATGTCGGCGGGATCGCCGGACAGGGCCGCCCACCTGAACGGGCCTCTGCCCTCGCAGAACAACGGTCGGATGTAGGCGGGCACGAAACCGGGGAAGTCGAACGCCCGCTCATATCCGGCCAGTTGCGCCTCGCCTCTGATGGAGTTGCCGTAGTCGAAGACCTCCGCGCCGCCGTCCATGAAGCCAACCATCGCTTCCACGTGGGCGGCCATCGATTCGCGTGCGCGCCTGGTGAATCCCGCCGGGTCCTCGGCTCGCAGCGCCGCCATGTCCTCGAAGGAGACCCCAAGGGGCAGATAGGTCAGCGGGTCGTGAGCGGAGGTCTGATCGGTGACAATGCCGATCGGCGCGTCCATGGAAAGCAGCCGGGGCACGGCGTCGGCGGCGTTGCCGAGCAAGCCGATGGACAACGGCCGCGCGGCGTCGCGTGCGAAGGCGGCGCGGCGCACCGCGTCGTCTATGTCGTCGGCCTGCTCGTCCAGGTATCCCTGTTCGATCCGACGCGAGATCCTCGACGGGTCGCACTCCACGCAGATCGCCACCCCGCCGTTCATGGTGATGGCGAGCGGCTGCGCGCCGCCCATTCCGCCGAGGCCCGCCGTGAGCGTGATGGTGCCCGCGAGTGAGCCGCCGAACCGCTTCGCCGCCACGGCCGCGAACGTCTCGTAGGTGCCCTGCAGAATTCCCTGCGTGCCGATGTAGATCCAGGACCCCGCCGTCATCTGGCCGAACATGGTGAGGCCGAGCGCCTCAAGGCGGCGGAACTCCTCCCAGGTCGCCCATTGCGGCACCAGCAGGGAGTTGGCGATGAGCACCCGCGGCGCCCATTCGTGCGTGCGGACCACGCCGACCGGCTTGCCCGACTGCACGAGCAACGTCTCGTCGTCTGCTAGCTCGCGCAGCGTGGCGACGATCGCGTCAAAGGCGCCCCAGCTACGCGCGGCGCGGCCGGAGCCGCCGTACACGATCAGTTCGTCCGGATGCTCGGCCACCTCGGGGTCGAGGTTGTTCATCAGCATCCGCATCGCCGCCTCCTGCGGCCAGCCCCGGCAGGTCAGCCCGGTGCCCCTCGGCGCCCGCACGGGACGCGCTCCGCGGGTGGTCCTCATCGGTGTGCCGGTCATCGCGGGCTCCTCGTCGAGCGTGTCAGCATGGCCGGACGGCATATCACCCGCCCGGGTCACCCCACCATTGTGAGCGAAGGTGCCCGAGGTAACGGCGCCGGCGCGGCCATGGCACATGCTGCCACAGCGAGCCGCCAGATACCTGCCCGCGCAGCCACGTGCGGCCGGCCGTACATGAAACACACCACTAGCGGCGCGCGGAGCCCGCCGCATCAGCGGGTTGATCACTGCGATGCCGGGTCACCTCGGCGGCGAGCTGGGCCCGCGAGGAGATGTCCAGCTTTGCGACCACATGCGCGAGGTGGCGCGCCGCGGATCCGTCGATGAGCGCGCGCACCCAAAGGCATCGACGACACCGAACGGCCGCGTCTGCTCCAGTTCCCCGGCCCGGCCCACGGCCACCTGCATGCCGCGCGCGCCCGCATCGGCCAAGGCGTCGTCGAGCAGGCGCGACTTGCCGATCCCAGCCTCACCCTCGATGAGCACGATCGCTGCCCGGCCCGAGGCGGCCCAGTCCAGAGCCTCGCCCACCGCGATCTCCGCCGCACGCCCGCGGATACGCGGCATGGGAGCCGACGCGCCCATGCCTGGGATCCTGCGCCCGTTGGCAGGGCTATTGGCCCTGCCAACGGGGCTTTGCCTGCGTGCGTAGCAGCCGGCGCTGGCGGCTGTTGCGTCAGCCGAGGCCGTTCTGGCTGAGCCAGTTCTTGGCGACGGTCGCGTAGTCCTCCTTGTTCACACCTGTCAGCTTGTCCATCTGCAGCAGGCCAGAGGTGGTCAGCTTGGCTGAGACCGCATTGAGCGCGGCGGCGGTCGCGGGGGTCGTGGACTTCTTGCACACGAGCGGCGTCACGTTCTGCGCGGCGAACAGGTTCTTCGGGTCCTGCAACACGACGAACTTGTTGAGAATGATCGACGGGTCGGTGGTGAACAGGTCGGCCGCCTGCACCTTGCCGCTCTTGAGCGCCGCGACCGTGACAGGCCCGGCAACGTCGAGCGGCTGGAACTGCTTGAAGGTCAGGCCGTAGATCTTCTTGAGCCCGACGATGCCGTCCGCGCGCGTCTTGAACTCTGGCGGGCCACCGATCACGATGGTCTTCGCGACCGGGCTGAGATCGGAGATTGATTTCAGGTGGTCCTTGGCCGCCGTCGCGGAGGTGACCGTGACCGAGTCCTTGTCCTGCGCCGCCGACGAGTTGAGGATCTCAGCCGTCGACGGCAGCTTCGCGGCAAGTGCCGCGTTAACCTGGGCCGTGGTCACGGCGGTGGAGGTCTTGTCCACCGACGTGGTCAGCAGCGCGCCGTTGTACTCCGGCATGACGGCGATCGCGCACGAGACCACCTGCGGGTAGTAGACCTCACGCGCGCCGATGTTGAACCTGCGGGTCACCTTGATGCCCTTGGCCTCGAGCGCCTGCGCGTAGATCTCGCCGATCAGATGGGACTCGGGGAAGTTCGCCGAGCCCACCACGACCGTCCCGCTCGCCGCGGCAGACGGGGCGAGCGGATTGGAGGACGACGACTTGCTGCTGCTGCCGCACGCGGCGACGGTGAGGCCGAGGGCGGCTACCAGGCCGAGGGCCGCGCCCCTTGTTATCCAGGACATGAGGAGAATTCCTTCCGTAGTTCTAACAAGATCAGGAGGTTTGGGCCTGCTGGCGGATGCCAGCGGGTACCGCGAAGCGGCGGATGGCGACGAATATGACCTGAACGGCTAGCGCGAGCGCGACGACCACTATCGCCCCGCCGCCGACCATGGCGTAGTCGTTGCGGGACAGGCCGTCGAAGATGTAGCGGCCGAGACCGCCAAGGCCGATGTAGGCGGCGATCGTAGCGGTCGCCACGACCTGGATCGCCGCGGTCCGCAGGCCGAGCAGGATCAGTGGTGTGGCCATGGGTATCTCCGCCCGCAGCAGGACCTGCGGCGCGGTCATGCCCATCCCCTGCGCCGCGTCCTTGACGTCACGATCGACGCCCTGCACGCCTTCGTAGGTGTTCACCAGGATCGGCGGGATCGCGAGGACGACGAGGGCGACGAGTACCGCGGCCGACGACCCGTTGCTGATAAGGAAGGCGAGCACCACCAGGCCGAGAGTCGGCAGCGCCCGGCCGAAGTTGGCGAGGGTGACGATCACGAAACCACCGCGGCCGATGTGCCCGATCAGCAGGCCGAGCGGCAGTGCGATCAAGGCGGCGACGAGAAGCGCGACGCCGGTGTACGCAAGGTGCTGAACCAGCCGGGCCGGGATGCCGTCAGGGCCTTGCCACTGCTGCGACTGCGTCAGCCAGGCCCATGCCGACTGGAGCGCGTTCATCCGCCCGTCACTCCTTGTGTCGCGAGCCGCGCCCGCGGACCGGAACGCAGCCACGGCGTCAGCAGCCAGCGAAGCAGGACGAGCAGCACGTCGGCGACGAGCGCGAGGATGACGATCAGGCCGATCCCGACCCAGATCTCCGTATTGAAGCTCCGCGCCTCTCCGTCGGTGAACAGAATCCCGAGCCCGCCGTTCCCGATGAGCTCGCCGACGCTGACCAGGCTGATGCTCGCGACGGTCGCGACCCGCAGCCCGGCGAACACGACCGGGGTGGCTATCGGCAGTTCCACCCTGACGAGCCGCCGCATCGTGCCGAAGCCCATCGCCGTCGCCGACTGGCGGACAGGCTCCGGCACGGATCGCAGACCATCGACAACGTTCGGGACCAGGGTGGCGAGCGTGTAGAGCGTGAGCGGGATGATCAAAGTGAGGTCACGGGTCGAGCCGACAACCCCGGTGAACGGGATCAGGAAGACGAACAGCGCGAGCGACGGGATCGCGTAGATGACGCTCGTCGCGGTGAGCGCGGGCGGATAGACCCAGCCCCAGCGCACGGATACGACCCCGAGCGGCACCGAGAGGATCAGGCCGAGGACCACGGGCACCAGCGCCAGGTACAGATTTCTGCCCGTCAGGAGCAACAGATAGCTGGCGTGCGCCGGGATCCAGCCCCAGTCCATCAGGCGGGCCCCGCTTCGCCGCCATGGCCGTCCGCGTCGCCCGCGGTCAAGGACTGGATGGTCAGCAGGAGCTGATCATAGGACGTGACACCGACCACACGGCCCTCGTCGTCTACGCCCGGGGCCTGCCCGCTCGGTGAGAGGATGGTCGCGTCCAGCGCCGCGCGAAGCGAGTCCGTGCTCACCCGGAAGGTGTGTCCCCCTCCTTCAGCCGGCGCCTCCGCAAGCGCCAGGCTCGCGGGGACCTCATCGAGCCCCGGCACCGGCACCCATCCCCGCGGCAGCCGTTCTGAATCTGTTACGAGCAACCAGGGCAGACCGGACTCCCTGGCCCTGGCGAGGCCGTCGGCGACGGTCATCCGGTCCGGTACCACCGGGTCGGTGTCCAGTTCCAGCGTGCTCGCCGGGAAGAACGACAGCCGGCGGATGCCCCGGTCGAAGCCGAGGAAGTCCGCGACGTAATCGTCCACAGGCTCGGCGAGCAGGCGGGCCGGCGGATCGACCTGGGCGAGCGTGCCGCCCGGCCGGAACACCGCCACCCGGTCACCAACCTTGATCGCTTCCTCCACGTCATGGGTGACGAACACGACGGTCTTGCGCAGTTCCGCCTGAATCCGCAGCAGTTCGTCCTGCAGGCTCGCGCGCACGATCGGGTCGACCGCGCTGAATGGCTCGTCCATCAGCAGCACGGGGGGATCAGCGGCGAGCGCGCGCGCCACACCCACGCGCTGCTGCTGGCCGCCCGACAACTGGTGCGGGTACCTGCGGGCCATGCCGGCGTCGAGGCCGACGAGTTCCATCAGTTCGCGTGCGCGGCGGCGGGCCTTCTGCCTGCCCCAGCCGATAAGCACCGGCACCGTCCCGATGTTGTCCTCGATGGTGCGGTGCGGGAAAAGCCCCGCATGCTGGATGACGTAGCCGATGCCACGCCGCAGCTTCGCCGGATCGGCCTGCTGGATGTCCTGGTCGTTGACGAAGATTTTGCCTTCGGTGAGATCGATCATCCGGTTGATCATGCGGAGCGAGGTGGTCTTGCCACACCCGCTCGGCCCCACCAGGACCATGGTCTGGCCGTCGGGGATCTCCAGGTCCAGCGCGTTTACGGCAGGCGCGGACGATCCTGGGTACCGCTTCGTCACATGATCGAACCTGATCACGAGATGGCCTCTTCCGTCAGCCGGCCCCGCACTAGGGGTAAAGCTATCGGGCTGGTGCTTCCGGTTCGTTCCTCCGGTGTCCGGTAGTCCCCCGGGACGCTCACGGTGCGTTCCGGCGCCTGACGGGCAGGCCATGATTGGACGACTTTACCCTGTCTCAGGCCGGCAAAGTCGGGAAGCGGGCGCCTCGCGGCGTTGCGCAGCGGCATTGTATTGCCGTCACGCAGCGTTAGCGCATCAGCCGATGGGCTGACCGCCGCCGTGGCGGTGACATTCGGGATCGGTTATCTGGTGGGAACCGTCGCCTCGCAGGGGGAGGTCCCGCCCTGTGCGGGCTCCGCGCGGTCAGCCCCGGCCCGCTCCGCGCGGTCAGCCCAGGCCCGCTCCGCGCGGTCAGCCCAGGCGCGGCGCAGCAACAGGGCGCCGAGCACGGCGCCGGTCGTGACAGCCGTGAGGTGGCCGACCGCAGTCACGTCCAGGTGGGTGATGCCGCGGAAGATATGCGGCGCGAGCACGGCGAAGCTCGCTCCGGCCGCCACCCGCTGCAGGCGCGAGCCGTACAGGATGGCGACCACAAGCGCGCATACGACGATGTAGGACGGGCCGACGTCGACGATCGTGCGCGCCGAGGCCGGCAGCATCGCGTGGTCGACCTGGTAGCCGACGATTCCCTCGCTCACCAGCGTCCCGAGCACCTGCCCGGACAGCAGGAGCAATGCGGTACGCACGTTCCCGAGCAGCCCGTTGACCGTGAACAGCCCCGCGGCGCCGAGCACGACCCAGGCGATCGAAGGGTCGCCAGGAACGAAGGCCGACGCCAGCAGCGATCCCGCCGGGTTGTGCCGCAGGTTCACCAGGTTGGTGCTTGACCAGGCGACGAGGCCGGCCTGGTCACGACTCGTCAGGAACGCGTAGATCACGGCCAGGAGGCTGTACACGCCTAGGTACAGCCACGCCACGGCATAGCGGCGGGACAGCAGGCGCCTCGTGGTGCGGGCCACCATCGCAATCTACGCTGACCAGGTGCAGCCGGCCAGCGATACAAGCGTGATCCACACGTTATGTCGCCTATGCCCGCGTGTCGCGCTACCTGGCGGCGTCTCCCACAGCGCACGGGGTCGGCGTGCCGTGACACACGATGGCCCACCGTGCGCCGGTTATGGTATGCAATGCGCCATCGTGTGCCGCTGACGGGCCATCGCGTGCCGCGCCCGGCCCCGCCCTGATCAGCTCGGGCGGTCGCCGCCGCGCCGGGGACCGGCCGCCACGCCGGTATCGATCACGTTGGGGGCGGGGAAACGAGACGCCGCGCCGCGTGGATCGTGTGATCCATCAGCACCGCGGTCGTAACCGGGCCGACACCACCGGGGACCGGAGTGATCGCCGCAGCGATGCCCGCGGCGGCGTCGGTGTCGACATCGCCGACCATGCCGCCATTCGCAGTTGGGTTGATGCCAACGTCGATCACGACGGCCCCCGGTCTTATGTAATCCGCGGTGATCATCTTTGGCCTGCCTATCGCTGCCACGAGCACATCGGCTTCCCTCGCCACGGCCGGCAGGTCCCGCGTGCGCGAGTGGCAGATGGTCACGGTCGCGTGCTCGGCAAGCAGCAGCAGCGCGGCCGGCTTGCCAACGATATTGGAACGGCCGATCACGACGGCTCGCCGGCCTCGCAGCGGTATCTGTTCTTGTCCCAGTATTTCCATCACGGCCGCCGCGGTTGCTGGCGCGAAGGCGCCCGGCAGGCCTGCCGCGAGCCTGCCGAGGGAGCCCGGGTTCGCTCCGTCGACGTCCTTGCCGACGTTGATGCATGCGCCGACATCCGCCAGCGCGACGCCGTCAGGCAACGGGGTCTGGCAAACGATGCCATGCACGTCGGCGTCGTCGGACAATTCCTTGAGCTTGGCAGCGATCTCGGCATCGCCAGCTTGCAGATCCAGCTTGTGGACCTGGCAGTCGGCACCGGCCCTGGCGGCGGCTCTTTCGATCGACCGTACATACCAGGCGGCGCCCTCATCGCCGGTCGCCACCACGACGGCGAGGGTCGGAACAATGCCCCGCTCGCGCAGCGCAGCAGCGGACTTGGCCGTCCGCTCGGTGACGGCGGCAGCGATCGCCTTGCCGTCGATGAGGCGGCTCATCGGCCGATCTCCTTTCGCACGTCGGTCACCAGCTGCCGGGCTTGCCCGGCGGTTGCAAGGTACACGGCAAGCCGGTCGGCCAGCGGCGCACGCGCGCCTTCGTCCTTGAGTGAGGCGAGGTTGATCTCGACGTTGATGGCGGCAGACTCGATCGCGGCGGCGGCGGACGAGGCTGCCACGCCAACATCCGATAGCACGTTGGGGTTGGTGCGGCCGGGGAGCTCCGCGGCGAGCCGCGCCACCTCGGCACCGGCCGCGGCGATCTCGAGCGGCACGCTTGCAGCGCGCAGGGTGGCCGCCTTGATGGCGGCCAGGCGCTGTTCCCGCTGCTCGTCGCTGACCTTGGGCAGCCGGTAGGTAGCCATCAGTTCGCCGAACGCCGTGGCGTCGGCGTCGAGCAGAACGAGGGCGCTGGCGCGAAGTTCGCGTGCCGCCTCACGTACCGCGGTGGCGTGCTGCTCATGCTCAGCGAACGCCGGTTTGCCTATCGTCAGGTTGCAGACCATCTCAACAAGCGCGGCGCCGACGCTTGCGTTCAACGCAGCCGCGCCACCCCCGCCAGGGGTGGGCGCAGCAGAGGCGAGCGCATCAAGCCAGGCACCGATGGTCTGAGCGCTCGCAGGCTCGTTAGCCTCAAGACCGTTCTGCACAAGTTCCTCCAAAGATCCGACAGGTGCGACGCGCTAGCTGGCCCTGTGCCGTTGCCAACTTGGCAGTCAAGCGGGACCCTTTCACAAGTCCGGCCCGCGGCGGCAGCCGGAAACCCGCTGGTCGTGGCGGCGGCCCGGCTTCCAGCTATCGTGGCAGGGGCAGGACAGAACGGCAGGACAGAACGGCAGGACGAACGGCAGACAGAACGGAGCACGGATGTCATCGACGCCGGAGCCGGTGCACCTCAACAACCATCACCGCAACACGTTGCGCCAGCTTTTCCAGCATCCCGTGAGTCACAACATCGAGTGGCATGCTGTGGTGTCGTTGCTCGAGGCGGTCGGCTCGGTCGTGGAACACCATGATGGCGTGGTTGCCGTTACGGTCGGATCCAACACCGAATTCTTCGACCGCCCGGTCCAGAAGGACATCGGCACCCAGGCGATTGTGGACCTGCGCCGGATGCTGAGCGCCGCTGGCTACGGAGCCGAGGCGGCTGGCGAGGCTGAGGCCAGAGGACGGCCGGACTGATCCCTGCTGCCAGGCATGAGACAGGCCGTTACCGTCAGCGCCTGACCCTGATTGCCTGGCTGCTGCGTTCCCGGTCAGGAATTTGCGCCTGTATTGTCGCGGCAACGGCGGGTCAGAGCCTTGTGATCGCGGCCATGCGGGACACCGGGCCGGGTCGCTTTCTGGATTTTCACGGACCGGTCCTGGCTTCCTCGATGGTGAGCTCCGCAGCAGGGTCAGCCTCCAAGCGCTCGTCGGGAATCGGCAGCCCGCTGCGGACCGACCGCCCGAACGTCCCGTTGCCCAGTCGCTGCTCAGCGCGGCCGAGCGCGGCCAGCCGATCGCGCAGGCTGGCCGCAAGGGCGTCGTCCATGCGCTCGGCGGCAAGGGGCTGCGCCCGGCCGGCGATGTCTCCTGTCTCGTCTTCTGCTGCCCGGTCCTGCTGCCCTGCCGCCTCGGTGTCCCCCGAGGTGGTGGCGAACACTTTGCCGGTCTGCACGTCGAGGCCGGCG
The DNA here is from genome assembly GCA_963826515.1 of uncultured Actinomycetota bacterium. Taxonomy (GTDB): domain Bacteria; phylum Actinomycetota; class Actinomycetes; order Streptosporangiales; family Streptosporangiaceae; genus DATFVJ01. The sequence continues at coordinate 120,168 of CAWGXI010000007.1, read as the reverse complement.
AGCAGCGCGAGCGCGCCGTGCCGGACGTACTCGTGCCCGGCGCGGACGGGCCTGCCGGGAGCGGCGGGCATGGTGTCGTGGATACGGCCGCGGGCCTGGATGGACGGCTTGGCGTCGACGCCACCGCGCTCATCCACACCACCGCCCGCGCCGCCGTCACCGAAATCACCGACACATAACCCCGGCACCTCGCCCACAACCACCGGCACCATCACCACCAAAGCCCCGCAGCCGCCCCGGCCGCGGGGCTTTGCCGCACCCGCACATCGGCAACACCAGCGCCGCCTTCATCGGCATCTTCAGTGACGCAACACCCGGCAGGCCCGGCGTCTTATCACCCGGCTGCCCGCCCTGGCCGGCGGCACGGCGGCCCGGGCCGCGCGGTGATGCCGCCCCGCAGGTCCGCCCCGCCGCCGCTGGCCTACGCCGATGAGGCCGAGGCGCGGTTCAAGATGCTCGGGTCCTTGGCGGTTATCGCCTCGTTCTGCCGGCGGCTGGGCATCGCGGAGGTCATCGACAAGGCGGCGCCGATCCGTGACCTGGCCGCCGTCACCGCCGGGCAGGCGCCCGGGGCGATGGTCTGTAACCGGCTGACCTCCCCGGCCCCGCTGGTGCACGTGCAGGACTGGGCCGGCGCCTGGGCGGTGCCCGAGATCCTCGGCATCGGCCCCGAGAGCCTGAACGACGACAAGCTCGGCCGCACCCTGGATGCGATCGCCCCCTACCTGGAGCAGATCACCTCCGCGGCCGCCGTCCGCGCCATCACCGCCTTCGATATCGACATCTCCCGGCTGCACTGGGACATGACGAGCTTCTCGCTGCACGGCGCCTACGACGAGACCGATGAGGACTACCCCGAGCCCCGCTACGGCCACCCCAAGGACCGCCGCCCGGACCTGCTGCAGATCCAGGCCGGGATCGCGGCCGCCGGCGACGGCGGGATCCCGTCTACCACCGCGCCTACGACGACGGCGCCGCCGAGGTATCCCAGGTGAGCGTGGCGATGACCGCCCTGAAGAAGATCGCCGGACCCGGGCGTTCCTGCTCATCGGCGACTCCAAGCTGGTCAGCTACGACAACGTCGCCGCGGTCACCGGCCAGGGGTGCACGTTCCTGGCCCCGGCCGCCAAGACCTACGTCAAGGCCGCCGAGCTGGCCGCCTGCGACCTCGCCCGGGCCACGCCGGTCAGCTACACCGCCCAGCGGGATGAGCGCAAGGACCCGGGCGGCGCGGCCGCTGGCACGTCCTCGAAGACGGCCGGCCGTTTCAGATCCGCAACGCCAAGCGGAAGAAAGACCCGCCCATCACGCTGCGCCGCATCTTCGTGCACTCCAGCGCCCGCGCCAGCGGCGCCGCCGCCAGCCGCGCCAAGAAACTCGCCCGCGCCCGCGGCGACCCCGGCCGCCTGGCCCGCGGCCTCGGCGGCCGCTTCTACCCCGACGAGAAAACCGTTACCGAACGGCTCCAGCAGATCGCGGCAGCCCGCAAGGCCGGCCCCTACCTGCGCTACACCGTCAGTACTACCCCGGCCGCCACCGGCGGAGCAGGCGCCACCGAAGGAACCAGCCGGGCCGGCGGGAGCGGCGGCGGCGGGCCCGGGAAACCCGCCCTGACCTGGTGGTCCGGCCAGGACGCGATCGACGCTGAAGCCGCCACCGACGGCTGGTACGCGCTGCTCACCAACCTCGGCCCCCAAATCGCCGCCACCGAGGTGCTGCTGCACTACAAACGCCAGGAAGCCGTAGAAAGCCGCTACGGCAACCTCAAAGGCCCGATCGCGGTCGCTCCCATGTTCCTGCACAGCAACCGCCGCATCGCCGCCCTGATCACCGTGATCAGCCTCGCCCTGCAGGTCTTCCGTCTCATCGAGCGGGAAGCACGCCGCTGGTCTTCTGTCTCATCGAGCGGGAAGCACGCCGCAGCCTCGCTCCCGGAGACGAAGGTCGACGGGCTGTACAACCGGCAGCCCGCCCGGCTCATCCTGACCACCCTGGCCAGCCTGCGCCTGACCCCGGCGACCGCCACGACACCAGCGCAGGTTACCAGGCCTAGCCCGGTCCAGGCCCGGCTGCCGGAACTCCTCGGCGTCGACCCGACCCGCCCGCCGTAACACCGAGCCCAGGACACCGCAGCTGATCTACGTCCAATGTGCGAATTACCCGGGGCTACCCGTGGGCCGAATGTGACGGCCCGGTTCAGCGTCCCGGCCTGCTCGAGATCAGATATCGTGCGCATGCGGCTGCCGGTTTCACTAAACCAGGATGTCAAACCGCGCATAACGCGGGGCATCCGCGGGTACCGAAGGATCCAGTTGGCTGAGAGGGGTTATGCAGATCATGGCAGAAGCCAGTTGCGGCGGGGAAATGGATCATGGGCCGGTGGCCGAGTCATATGGCAAGCGCGCTGACGAGGTGACCGCCCTCGTCAACGACGTGCCCACCTGCGATCAATTAAGACGGCGTGTCGCGCGAACAGGTCCGCGACCGACCTGCGTCAGGTCAAGCGGGAGTGCGAAAGTCCACTACATGCATGGACTGGAAGTAGTCTTCGACGCCATGATGGGCAGGCTCAGCTGGGACGAGGCGGCGGTCCATCTGGCCTCACCGGAGACCTGGCACCCGGACGCCGTGCCCTGGACCGGTCGCTGGCCGAAACCCGTCAACGGCAGCCGCGCGTTTCATGCCGGACGGCGCGAGCTGCGCCTTCGTGCCGTCGACGTCGCCGGGGCGGACGGCGATCAGCGGTGGCGTGCGCTTCACCGCGAGATGTGGCCGGCGTACCGGGCGTGGTTCCTGCGCCCTGGAGGTCCGGCCCGGCCCGATGTCGACGAGGCGCGCCGCAGGCTGCGGATCCACATGCCCGAACTCGTGCCGACCTGGGAGCGGCTAGCAAACCTCGCGGGAGGCGACGACACCGCCGCCCGCATGCTCGCGATGTACAACCCGCCGCCGTTCGTGTCCGGCTGCTCCCAGGCCGCACTCGGCGTGGACCGGCCGGGCCTGGTGCGCAACTACGACTACGACGAGCATCTCTTCGAAGGTGTGGTCCTGGCCAGCCGGTTCGGCGGGCGCCGCGTGATCGGCACGAACGACCAGCTGTGGGGCCTGCTCGACGGCATGAACGACGACGGCCTCGCGATCTCGCTGGCGTTCGGCGGGCGTCGAGCCGTGGGGGACGGATTCGGGGTGCCGCTCATCCTCCGGTACGTCCTCGAGACCTGCGGGACGCTGGTCGAGGCCCGGGCGGCCCTCACACGACTGCCGGTCCAGCTCTCGTACAACATCCTCGTGGTCGACCGCGAGGGCCGTGCGCTCACGGCGTACATCAACCCGGACCGGCCGGCGCATTTCTCCGACGCGCCGGCGACGACCAACCACCAGAAGCGGGTCGAGTGGCCGGAGCACGACCGGCTCACCCGCAGCGTGGCCCGTGTTCTGCGGCTGCGGGCCCTGCTGGCGGAGCGGCCGTACAACCCCGACCGCGTGGTCGAGGCGTTCCTGCGGCCGCCCTTGCGCTCGACCGCCCATGCCTCCGGCATCGGCACCCTCTACACCGCGGAGTACCAGCCGGCACGGGGACGGGTGACCTACCGGTGGCCGGGCTCCACGTGGTCCCACTCGCTCGACGGTGTCGCCGAGGGCACGCACGTGGCTACCCTGACGGACGGTCCGGACGAGGATCGACCTGGCTGGGCTGCGTGGTCGGCAACCTCGTCCACCGCGGCCTGCTCTCCCCCGCGCAGCTCGTCACCGACCACGTGCCGGAGCTAGAGAACAGCGGTTACCAGTCGGCCACGGTGCGCGACCTGCTCGACATACGCTCTGGTGTTAAATCGGCGGGGACTACCTCGACCTGGACGCCGCCGTGCGCGTCGTGGAGGAGGCTATGGGCTGGCGCGCCCGGCATCTCACCGTAATGTGCCACGGTCCATGTACGTTTCCTCACGGCGCTGGGGGAAGGCACGCGAGCACGGCGGCGTCTTCGAGTACCGTTCCTGCGAGACCGACGTCCTCGGATGGGTCTGCGAGAGGGCGGCGGGGACCCGGATGGCCGACCTCGTCAGTGGGCTCTTGCGGGCACTATCGGCGCCGAGCGCGACGCCGAGATCACCTGTGACGGTCTTGGCGCTGTGATCCACGACGGTGGGATGTGCGCGACTCGCGACCTCGGGCGGTTCGGGACGGTGCTGCTCGCCGATGGCGAGGTAGCCGGCCGCTGCGTGGCCCCGGCGAGTTGGCCTCGCGCCTCGTGGACCGTCGACCCGGACATCCGCGGCGCCCTCGCTCGCCCCGCATCCGGCTACCTTCCCGGCGGGTGGTACCGCAACCAGTTCTGGTCCCTGCCCAGGGGACACGGCGACGTCCTGCTCTGCCTGGGCATCCACGGGCAGATGGTGTACGTCAGCACGGGCACGGGCACGGTGGCCGCAAGCTGTCCTCGTGGCCGGACGCTCAGTCACCGGCGATTGCTGCACGACACGCGGCCGGCTTTCGACGCGGTCGGCGCCACTCTCGCCGGGCTCGCTGGGCAAGACTTGACACGCCGGCACGGCTCCCAGCTGTTGTGGCGGGCCTTTCCCGCGGTCGATTCGGCGAGACGCACCAGTGAAAAGCGGCCGCGATCGGGTTAGGCTCGTTCGTAGGATTCTCCCTCCAGCCCGGAGGTTCTGATGAGCGAGTTCAGCCGGCCACGTCCCGGCCACGTCCCGTCGCCTGCTGAAGGGGATCTCGGAGATCCGTAGCTTCTTCCGCACGAACACCACGCCGGTCTACTTCTTCGGGCCGACCGCGTTCAACCTGCTCGGTATCGACCGCTGGGTCCGCAATTTTAGTTACGTCGCCTATTTCGACTCCTGGGACGGCGGGCACCCGCGGGTGTTCAGCCCGAAGCACAAGCCGTACGTGGAGTTCAAGAGCGGCGAGGAGATCAACAACTACCTGCTCCGGGACCCCGAGGTGCGGGCCTTCGTCGCCTCCCGCGGCGGCCGCCCGAAGGTGGCGATGGTGTTCTTCAATGAGGAGACAGAGCGGATCTGCGCGGATCTGGGGTACGAAATCATCCTGCCGTCCGATGCGCTGCGTCGGCGCCTGGACTCCAAGATCGTGACGACGGTGCTCGGCAACGAGGCCGGTGCGCTGAGCGTGCCGAACGTGCTCGTGGAGGTCGACTCGTGGGGCACGCTGGTCCGCGTCGCCGTCGATGCGGGACTCGGTACCGACCTCGTCGTGCAGACCCCCTACGGCGACTCCGGGAAGACCACCTTCTTCGTCGCCTCGGAGTCAGATTGGGCCCCCCACGCCGGCGCCATCGTCGGCCAGCAGGCGAAGGTGATGAAGCGGATCAACAACAAGGCCGCCGCGGTGGAGGCGGCGCTGACCCGGCACGGGACGGTCGTCGGGCCGTTCATGACCGACCTCACCGGCTATCCGGAGCTCACCCCGTACCAGGGAGGGTGGTGCGGCAACGACCTGTTCCCCCTGGCCCTGTCGGATGAGCACCGCAGCAAGGCGATGGAGCTCGTGCGCCGGCTCGGAGGCCGGCTCGGCCAGGAGGGCTACGTAGGCTTCTTCGAGGTCGACGTGCTCATCGACCTCGACACCGACGAGGTCTATCTCGGTGAGCTGAACCCCCGAATTTCCGGCGCGTCCTCGATGACCAACGTCACCGCGGGGGCGTACGCCGACATCCCGCTGTTCCTGTTCCACCTCCTCGAGTACATGGATGTCGATTACGTCATCGACGTCGACGATATCAACGAGCGGTGGCGCCACTTGGCGGCGGTCGACGTCTGGTCACAATTGATCATGAAGGAGCCGAACGACTCGGTCGAGCGGATCCTCGCCGCCCCGCGCACGGGCACCTACCACCTCGCGGAGGAGGGGGCTCTCGCCTTCGACCGGGTGTCGCACGACTGGCACCAGTTGACCCACGAGGATGAGTGCTTTTACCAGCGGGTGTATGCGCCCGGCGACTACCGCTTCAAGGGTGCCGACCTCGGCGTCCTGGTCACCAAGGGCCGCATGCAGACCGCCGATGGACTGACCGAGCGGTGCCGGCGCTACATCAAGGGCATCCGTTCCCAGTACGTCAGCGAGCCGCTCGAGCAGCCGCCCGCCGTGGTGCCGCTCGCATACGTGAAGTGACGGCCCCGCTCGTCAACGTGCGGACGCCCCGGCTGCCCGGTTCGCATCGCGGCCTCGGTGAAGATCCGGTAACCGAACTCCGGGAGGTACCCGTGGACCTCACGCGTGTCCAGCGCGGCCGGCCAGCGTCTTCGGCCGCGTTTCCAGGCGGATCGGGAGATGGCAGTAGGAGCTGTCGGAACGTGTGCACGCAGACGGGGGCGCCTTCGCCCGCCAAGCCGGATGGCGCGTGGCTCCGGTCGCCGGCCGTCCTGGATCCAGGCCATCCGCCCGTCCGGCGGGTAGCGGTGTTTGTCGAGCCGGCTTCCGTCAGGCTCTGCTCGTACAGCCGGACGGCTGCCACTGGGGCGCCCCGGTACATCTGCGCCTTGGCCTCGGCAACGCCGATCTCTGAGCTGTTGACCAGCCTCAGCAACACCGGGTCGCCGGGCCCAGGGCCGCGGTCAAGTCCGCGCATGGAACGCGGCCGGCTTCGCGAGGGCGGCAATGACGCGGGAGGCAGAACATGAACGCAGATGATCATCAGGTCCACGATCTGGACGCAGATGTTCGGCCCGCCCAGGATAACGGCGACCGCGAGGAGCTGGATTCCTGGAGCAACCCGTACCCGATCCGGGACGGCGCTCCCTGGCTAGGCCGCGATCCCGCCGGGTTCGCGGCCCAGGTGATCAGGGCCGAGCGCTGCCACACCGGCCATCCCCGAACGGTACCTGGTACTCAGGCGATCCCTACCTCGGCTTCCGGGATGGCACAAGCCTGGAGAAGTCCGCGCACCTGCGTGCCTTCACCGACGCCGAGGCCCGCGAGATCTACCAGCGGGCGGCCGTTGCGGACTTTGGCAAGCTGGACGGTGCGTTCAACAACGCCGGCGGCGTGAACGCCTCCGGGCGCGTTAGCGCCATCGAAGACGTGTCATGGCACGCGGACCTGGAGCAGAATCTCACAAGCGTCCGCTCACTACTCCGCTCCCGAGTTCCGGCGAGTAGGCCGCGTGCAGAGGGCTGTAGCGGATGAGGCGTACGCCTTGATCGAAGCAGAGGGGATCATCTCCCGCTCCGTCCTCTCGGTTGACGAGGTTGTAGCGATCTTGCATCGACACGAAACGTCCTCGGACACCGTCCGCCACCGATCCCGGCTGCTCGGCAACAACCAGAGCCCGTGGATGAACACGACCGGAGGAGGCCCAGCGCTATTGGTTTGCTCGATCTGCTCCGCTTCGTAGACGGTGATGTCCGACATTGACTGCTCCTTCGCTGGTAAGGGGGTGCTATCTGCGCAGCTGGCCGCACAAGGGGATGCACGGATTCGATCGGCCCTTCGAGAATCGGGCCCGATTGTTCGGGCTGCACGCCTTGTCTCGATGTACCGCGAACAGCGGCACCCCGGTTCCTGGATAGTGGCGGCGGAGTTCGAGTGCGGCGCGCTGTCCCGCTCGTCGGTGTGCGTGGGCGGCATCCAGATGCCGGCCGCCTGCCCGCCGGAATGCGCAGCTAGTCGGCGAGAAAGTCGAGCAGGGCCTTGTTGACTCCGTCGGCGTGAGTCCAGCCGATGTTGTGCGGACCTTCCTCGACCTCCACGAACCGGACATCCTTGATGAGCGCAGGCAGGCGCCTGCCGGTGGAGCCGATGGGCAGGATCCGGTCCTCGGTGCCCTGGACCACCATGGTGCGACGTCGATCTTGGGCAGGTCGCCGCGGAAGTCGGTCAGCCAGGTCGGGACGCAGGCCAGGGTGGCGTGCGCCGACGCTCCGGCTCCAGCGTTCCAGCTCGCTGCCAGTGACGCGCAGGTCAAGCTTCTCCATCAGGGCGTTGAGGTCGGCGGCGAACGGGTCGTAGTCATAGCCGACGGTCGGCTGGCTGGAGTCACCGAAGCCACGGCGGTCGTAGGCAATGACCCGGTGCCCGGCGTCCAACAGGACCGGGACCTGCTTCACACATGAAAGCCCGCTGAGCGGGTACCCATGGATGAGCACCACGGGCAGGCCCATGCCGTGGTCCTCGTAATAAAGATCGATGCTGCCGGAGTTCTCTTCACCGACATTTACTTACGGCATGGGCTTCCTCCTCCTCCTCCTCGCGATGGACGGTCCCGGCACCAGCTGACGACCTGGCGCAACATGCGCCGCAGGAATCCGGCTGGGACGAGACCGTCCTGGTGAGGCCCATGCGGATACGGCTCGTCAACCCGCCTTCGACCATGGCCACGGCGCGTGACGCCGGGTGCTCAGGCTAGCCCGACCCGCCCAGGCTGATCCGGAACGCCAAGCCGATTCTGCGCACGTCACGTAGCGTCAGCGGACGCCCGTGGAACAGATGACCCTGCTCTGCGTACGGGTCCACAGCCGGTTGGGTTGACGCCTCGTGTCCGTTATTGCGTCCCTGGCCGACCGTCGGAGATGTTTGCCGAGCCGTGGTTTGTGCTCGTTAGGGTGCCTCCGTTGCTCGGTCGATGGTCTCGCTGGTGGATCCATCGAGCGAGCAGGTCCTTCTTCGAAGTGTGGCGGGCGCCTCAGTTCGAGGAGGTTCTCGCCGGCATGGCCGCGTTGGGTGCGACGAGTTTGAACTGGGCGCCGGTCGGGTCGGCGGCTGTTGCGAGGCGGCCGTATGGGGTGTCCTCGGCAGCCCTCAGGATCGAGCCGCCGAGGTCGGCGATCTTTGCCAGCGCGGCGTCGGTGTCCTCGACGCCGAAGTAGACCGACCAGCAGACGGGGACACCGTCGGGGAGGAAGCCGGAGGCGTCCATGATCCCGGCCAGCCAGCCGTCGCCGTCCCGCAGCGTCGTGTAGCGGAACTCCGGGGTGTCGCTCACGGCATGGGTGTCCCAGCCGAACACGTCGCGGTAGAAGCCGACGGCGGCTTCGTAGTCCCTGGTATGCAGCTCGAACCAGCTTGGGGTACCGGGTTCACCGAGGACACGGAATCCCTGGAAGAGGCCGGGCTGCCAGACACCGATCGCCGCGCCGCCGGCGTCGGTGACAACGGCCATGGTGCCGAGGTCACCAACATCCATGGCTGGGACGAGAGCCTGGCCTCCGTGCGCGGCGGCGGCGTCGACGGTCTTCCTGGCGTCATCGGTGGCCAGGTAGACCGACCACACGTCCCTCGCGCCCGAGCCGGGCTGGTTTGCCATGCATCCGGCCACCCGGGCGCCGTCCTTGGTGAAGTTGAAGTAGCCGCCGAACTCCTCGGCGGGTTCCTCCGCGGCCCAGCCGAACAACTGGCAGTAGAACACCCGGCTGCGCTCGGTGCTGGAGGTCATCAGGTCGACCCAGCAGGGCGCGCCGGTGGGGGCGGTCTCTCGTGTGGGCATGGTGGCTCCCTTCGCGATGCTCGAAACCGTGTCACTCTAACTTGGACCCCTTCCTTAAAACCCCGCAGCGGCCCTGAACTCATTCGGTCCTCCGAACCAGAAGCACCACATGGTGATCGTGGCGATGACCTGACCGGTCGCGGCGGTGGTGACCCAGAACGCCCGGTGGGCGACCGTTGTCCGGCCGTCCACCTCGGGTTGGCGATCGCGAGCGCACAGAGCGTTGGGCCTTGGGCGCCGTTCCGCCCGGCACAAGGGTGATCTCGGGCGCACAGAGCGACGGCTACGCGATCGCGTGAAGTCCCGCCACCCGAGCCACTCGCGCGCAACCACGACGATCGAAGTTCAGTCGCGGTCACCCGCCGGTTGGGCTGAGCCACAGCACTTCTTGAACTTCTTCCCGCTCCTGCAGGGACAGTGTGCATTGCGTCCCACCTTGGCTGCTCGCACCGGTCCCTCTGGCACCCCGAGGACATGACCACCGGTCAGATCACTTACGACCTGCGGCGGCTCCGCGCTCACGGCATGATCGAGCGGGTCCCGCACACCCGCCGCTACAACATCACCCCGCAAGGCATCCGCCAGGCCCTCTTCCTCACCCGGCGCAGCCAGCGTTTCCTCATCCCCGGCATGGCCCAGATCACCGGCCCTAGCCCGCCCACGGACTCCGCCCTCCGCACCGCCTCACGTGCCTACGAAGCTGTAATAGATGACCTCGCCCACCAGGCTGGCCTCGCCGCCTGAACACTCCACCCACCAGGAGAAACGACCCACCGCCCACACACTTGACTCGATCGTGGCGACTTTGGTCGCTTAAGCTTCAGAGTGTCCTGAGTCTCAGATGCTTCGGTTGGGTCGTAGCTAGTGGGCGAGAGGGCGATGGCGGGCGCTCCGGTGGTCTCGGACCGGGGATACTTCGGGTCCCTGGTGGCCGGGAAGCCCGCTGACGCGCACGAGGAGGGAGCGCGATGCCGCTGACCGTGGCCGGGTTGGTGGCGCGGCAGGAACTGCAGCTGACGGTCCTCGCGGGCGGGTCTGCGGTGGATCGGGTGATCCGGTGGGCTCATCCAATCGAACTGGCAGACCCGTCTCCCTGGCTGCGTGGCGGTGAGTTACTGCTGACCACCGGCATGGGCCTGCCCCGTGGCCGGGCCGCGATCGGGGCCTACGTCGACCGGTTGGCTGACGCGGGCATAGCAGCCCTGGGCTTCGGGGTGGGGGTGCGCCATGACCGGGTACCCCAGGCGATCGTGGAGGCCGCCGCTGCTCGGGAGATCCCGTTGCTGGAGGTTCCCCTTCCGGTGCCGTTTATCGCCATCACGGAGGCAGTTGCAGCGGCGTTGGCCGAGGAGCAGCGACGGGTGATCCAGCAACTGGCAGACGCCCAGCAGGCGATGGCCAGAGCCGCCTTGCGTCACGGCCCCGCAGGGGTTCTGAGGGCGCTGCGGCGATACGTGCCCGGCGACTACGTGGTTCTGGATCGGCACGGCGGCGTCACGGCGTCGAGCGGTCAGGACGTGGCCGGGTTGGCCCGGATCGCTCGTGATGAGATGGCGGATCCTCGCCGTTCCCCGGCGCCCTTCGGCGCGGCTCTGGACGTCAACGGCCCGCGTGTGGTGTTGCTGTCGCTGGATGCCACCCGCGGCACTCAGGGCATTCTGGCCGCGCGCTCGCACGGCGAGCTGGGGCACCTCGGCCAGCTCGCCCTGGTGCAGGCGAACTCGCTCCTGTCGATCGGGCTGGACCGCCCTCAGGCGGTACTTGACGCGGAACGTCGGGTGCGGGCCGACGTGCTGCGGGGCTTGCTGGAGGGGGTGGCCCCGGCAGGTGCAAGTACCGCGTTGCCGGCGCTCGGGTTCCCCACCGACATCTCGGTGGTGGCGATGGCGCTGGCGTCGGCGCAGCCGGCGGACCGCACCTATGACGCGGTCGCCTCGGTCGTGGCGGAGGACGACCTTACGTGTCTGGCCGCCGGGTCGGCGGGGGAGGTGCTGTTGCTGCTGCCCTGGACGGACAGCCTGAACCTCGACGCGCTGATGGAGCGGGTGAACCGCCGATCCCGCAGATCCGTGCATGCCGGGGTCTCCGCGATCCGCGGACTGGCGGACGCCCGGGACGCGGTTCGGCAGGCGCGCTTCGCGTTGCGGTCCGGTCGTGCCGAGGACCGCAGAGTGACGCGGTTCGCCGCCCTGTCGACCTACACCCTGCTGTTGGCGGCGCACTCGCCGGAGTCCCTCTTGCTGGCGGCTCGGGCAGCCCTCGACCCCTTGCTGGATCATGACCTCAAGCACGGCACGGAACTGGTCAGCTCGCTGGACACCCTGCTGGCTCACAACGGTCAGCAGGTACCGACTGCCAAGGCGTTGGGAATCCACCGCCACACCTTGCGTGCCCGAATCGACCGGATCGCCGAACTGACCGGACGCAACCTGGACTCTGCACATGACCGCACGGAGTTGTGGCTCGCCCTGAAGGCGCTGGAGCTGGCGGGGTCTGAGGGCCCGGACCTGCGGGCGCCCGACTCATATCAGTCGATCCTCTCGGAGCCCGACCGGCGGTGACGGCCACCCTGGCTATGCGGCGCGGGCATCTTCGCCACTGTGGCCAGGTAAACCCTGGCAGTGTGACTGGCAGTGTGACTGGGAGCCGGTCCGTCGCCAAGCCCTCCGAAGGAGCACCCCATGGGCCAGGACGTTCTTGCACAGTCATTGCACGGCGGGTCCGTCATCGCGCTGGACGTGCCGCAGGTCCGATCGGTCGTCACCCCGATCCCGGGACCCCGCTCCCTGGCCCTCGCCCGTCGCCGGGACGAAGCCGTCCCGGTGGGGATCTCGGCAACTCTGCCGGTCTTCGTCGAACGTGCCGCAGGCGGTGTGGTCATCGACGTCGACGGCAATTCCCTGATCGACCTTGGCTCGGGGATCGCGGTGACCAACGTGGGGAACGCGGCACCGGCTGTGGTCGCCCGGGTGGTCGAGCAGGCGGCCCGTTTCACTCACACCTGCTTCCTGCTGACCCACTACGAGCCGTATGTGGAGCTCTGCGAGGCGCTGAACCGGATCACCCCCGGGCACCATGAGAAGCGCACCGCCCTGTTCAGCACGGGTGCCGAAGCGGTTGAGAACGCGGTGAAGTATGCACGCGCGGCGACCGGACGACCCGCAGTCGTGGTCGTCGATCATGCCTTCCACGGCCGCACCAACCTGGCGATGGCGATGACCGCGAAGGCTATGCCGTACAAGCACTCCTTCGGGCCCTTCGCAGGCGAGATCTACCGGGTGGCGACGTCCTACCCCTACCGCGAGCCGGCGGAGATCACCGGCGAGCAGGCCGCAGCTCGGGCGATCGACGAGATTGAGCGGCAGGTGGGTTCGGCGGCGGTTGCTGCACTCGTCATCGAGCCGATCCAGGGAGAAGGCGGTTTCATCGTCCCCGCGCCGGGCTTCCTGCCCGCGCTGGCTTCCTGGTGCCGGCAGCACGGCGTGCTCTTCGTGGCGGACGAGATCCAGACCGGGTTCGCGCGGACGGGGCCCATGTTCGCCTGTGAGCACGAGGATGTCGTCCCGGACCTCATCACCACGGCCAAGGGCCTGGCGGCAGGGCTTCCCCTGGCGGCGGTCACCGGCCGGGCCGAGGTCATGGATGTCGCTCACCCCGGCGGCATCGGCGGGACCTATGCCGGCAATCCGATCGCCTGCGCGGCCGCGCTCGGCAGCCTGGAGGTGATCGAGCGGCTTGACCTGGTGGGCGCCGCCCGACGGATCGGTGAGGTGCTGGCTTCTCGGCTGGACGCTCTCCGCTCGGCTCACGCCGCGGTCGGCGACGTCCGTGGCCGGGGGGCGATGCATGCTCTGGAGTTCGTGCGTCCCGGTACGAAGGAGCCGGATGCGGCTGCTGCTTGCGCGGTTGCGGCGCGCTGCCACCAGAACGGTGTCCTTGTCCTGCTGTGCGGGACCTACGGCAACGTGCTGCGCCTGCTGCCTCCGCTGGTGATCTCCGGGGAGCTGCTCGAGGAGGGCCTGGCCGTGCTCGGAGAGTCGGTCGCCGCGCTCTGACCCCGATCAACCCCTCCAGGAAGGGAGCCCTTGATGGCCGAGAACGAGCTGAGCCGAGGTTCTGACAGCGCGCCGGAAGAGATAGCGCTGCGCCACCTGGTCGGCCGCACCTGGCGCCCGGGTGCGGGTCCGACCGCGTGCGACACCAGCCCAGCAGCTCCGGACCAGGTGGTGGCAACCTTCTCGCTGGCCACACCCGCACTGCTCGACGAGGCGGTCGAGGTGGCCCGCCGGACCTGGCGCGGATGGGCTCGTGCGCCTGCCCACGAGCGGGGCGCGGTTCTCGCCCGAGCTGCCGCGGTGCTCGAGCGAGAGGCCGGCACCTACGGCCGGGAACTCAGCCGGGAGGAGGGCAAGACCCTGGCGGAGGGCGTCGGAGAAGTCCGGCGGGCGGCCCAGATCCTGCGGTTCTACTCCGCCGAGCCGGACCGCGAAGCCGGCGAGCTGTTCGCCAGCCCGCGACTGTGGGAGCAGATCCTGGTCGAGCGACTGCCCATCGGGGTGGTGGGTGTTGTCACTCCCTTCAACTTCCCGATCGCCATCCCGGCCTGGAAGATCGCCCCAGCATTGGTCTACGGCAACTGTGTGGTCTGGAAGCCCGCCGGCGACGTGCCCCTGCTCGCGATTCGCCTCGCCGAAGCGCTGGTGGAGGCCGGCCTTCCGGAGGGGGTCCTGTCGCTGCTGATCGGACCATCTGTGCTCGGACAGGCTCTGGTGGAGCATCCGGGGGTGACCGCGGCGACGTTCACGGGATCAACCACTGTCGGCAGGCGCCTGATTGAGTCGTGCGGCAGGCTGGCCAGACCGATCCAGACCGAGATGGGCGGCAAGAACGCCGCCGTCGTGCTCGCCGACGCTGACCTGCCCGCGGCCGTCGATCAGGTGGTGGCGGGAGCATTCCGATCGACCGGGCAGAAGTGCACGGCCACGTCCCGGCTGATCGTGGAGGCCCCGGCCCTGGACGACGTGCTCGAACTGGTGCGGAAGCGGTTGGCGACATGGTCGGTAGGTGATCCCCTGGACCCGGCCACCCAGATGGGCCCCCTGGTGTCCAGTACGGCCCGTGACTTGGTCGCTGGTGGGGTGGCGGCCGCGGCTGGGCAGGGCGGCCGCGTCGTCGCCGGTGGAACCACTTACGCCGAGGGGCCGCTCGCCAACGGCTGGTTCTACCCACCCACAGTCATCCACCTGGCGGAACCGGGCGGGCAGTTGTGGCGGGAAGAGCTGTTCGGGCCGGTGCTGGCCGTCGTCGCCGCAGACAACGCGGATCACGCGTTCGACCTTGCCGAGGACAGCGAGTTCGGGCTGTCGGCCGCGGTCTTCACCAACGACCTGCGGCGGGTGTGCGACGCGATGCGCCGCCTGGACGTCGGCATGCTGCACATCAACTCCGAGACGGCCGGTGCCGACCCGCACGTGCCCTTCGGAGGCGCCAAGGGTAGCGGGTTCGGCCCCAGGGAGCAGGGTCGCGCCGCCAGGGAGTTCTTCACCCATCTGCGCACGACCTACGTGAAGGCGCTGTGACGTCGGCCGGCCCGCTGGACGGCCTTCTGGTCGCCGACTTCAGCCGCGTCCTCGCCGGCCCGTACGCGACCATGCTGCTGGCCGACCTGGGCGCCACGGTGGTCAAGGTGGAGCGGCCGGGGGTGGGTGATGACACCCGAGCCTGGGGGCCCCCGTACCGCGACGGAACGAGTACCTACTTCCAGTCGGTCAACCGGGGCAAGCGATCGGTCGTCCTGGACCTCGCCACCACGGAGGGGCTGGCTGCCGCCCGCCGGCTGGTCGCACAGGCGGATGTGGTCATCGAAAACTTCCGCCCCGGTGTGATGGACCGGCTCGGTGTCGGTGCCCGCGAGATACACCAGCTGAACCCGCGCGCGGTGTACTGCGCGATCAACGGGTTCGGGACGGGCGCGGGGGTCGACCTTCCCGGCTATGACCTGCTGGTACAGGCCGTGGGCGGCTTGATGAGCATCACCGGGCCGGACCCGGCCACCCCGACGAAGGTCGGGGTGGCCCTGGTCGATGTCATCACCGGTCTGCACGCGCTCATCGGCATCCTGGCGGCGCTGCGCCACCGCGACCGGACCGGCGTCGGCCAAACGGTCGAGGTGTCCCTGCTCACCTCGCTACTGTCGGCGCTGACGAACCAGGCCTCGGCCTACCTCAACGTCGGCGTCGTCCCCACGACCATGGGAAACAGGCACCCCAGCATCGCCCCATACGAGACACTGCAGGCAGCCGACCGGCCCCTGGTGGTGGCGGTAGGCACCGGCCGGCAGTTCGCCGCGCTGTGCGCGGAGGTCGGCCTAATAGCCCTGCCCCATGACGCGCGGTTCGCCAGCAACGCCGGGCGCGTGCGTCACCGCGAGGAGCTGGCGACCGAGCTCGAGGCGGGCCTGTCCACGCGACCGGCGTCGGAATGGGTGGAGCGGCTCGTGAAGCGAGGCGTCCCGGCGGGCCTGGTCAACTCCCTGGACGAAGCGATCGCCTTGGCCGAGAACCTCGGCCTGAACCCGGTGGTCGACCTGGGCGCAGGGCCGACGTCGTCGGCAAGTCGGCAGATCCGCTGCCCGATCGACTTCTCCCGGACGCCGCCAACCTACCCCAGCGGTCCGCCGCTTCTCGGCGCGGGGGACTGGCCGAAGCCCCGATAATCGGCGCGGTGGGCCCAGGCGATCGGATGGGCCGTGCCCCGAGCGCGGTGCGGCAGCGCCAAGCTTGAGGTCAGGAAGGAGGCCCGAGGTCAGCGGAAGGCCGAGACGCCGGTGAGGGCCTGTCCCAGCACGAGGGTGTGGATCTCGCTGGTGCCCTCATAGGTGAGCACCGACTCGAGGTTGTTCGCGTGCCGCAGCACCGGATACTCCAGCGAGATACCGTTCGCGCCCAGGATGGTCCGCGCGTTGCGAGCGATCGCGATGGCCTCCCGGGCGTTGTTCAGCTTGGCGGCGCTAACCTGTTCGGGCCGCAACGTGCCTTCATCCTTGAGCCTGCCCAGTCGCACAGCCAGCAGGTAGCCCTTGGCCAGCTCCAGGGCCATGTCCGCGAGCTTGGCCTGGGTGAGCTGGAACCCCGCGATCGGCCGGTCGAACTGCTCGCGTGTGGTGGCGTAGTCGATGGCGGTCTGCAGGCAGTCGCGTGCCGCGCCGAGGACACCGAAGACGATGCCGAACCGCGCCTCGTTCAGGCAGGCCAGCGGCCCAGGCATGCCGGCCGCGCCCGGAAGCATCGCCTCGGCGGGCAACCGGACGTCGTCGAAGCTCAGCTCCGAGGTGACCGACGCGCGCAATGAGAGCTTCTGGTGGATGTCACGGGTGGTGAAGCCCTTCGTCCCCCGAGGCACGAGAAAGCCCCGGACACCTTCCTCGGTGCGCGCCCAGACCGTCGCGACGTCGGCGATCCCCCCGTTGGTGATCCACATCTTGGAGCCGTTGAGGACCCAGTCAGACCCATCCCGTTTCGCGGTGGTGCGCATGCCGGACGGGTTACTGCCGTGATCCGGCTCGGTCAGTCCGAAGCAGCCGATCGCCTGTCCGGCCGCCAACCGCGGCAACCACTCCTGCTTCTGCTCCTCCGAGCCCCACTTCCAGATCGAGAACATCGACAACGAGCCCTGTACCGAGACGAAGCTGCGGAATCCGGAGTCGGCCGCCTCCAGCTCCATGCACGCCAGGCCGTAGCTGACCGCGTTCGTGCCGGCGCAGCCATACCCCTCCAGGTGCATCCCCAGTAGCCCCATCGACCCCAGCTCCGCGGCCATCTCGCGGGGAAAGATTCCAGCCTCGTACCACTGCGCAAGGCTGGGGCGGACCCGGTCGTTGACGAAACGCCGGACGACGGCCCGGATGTTGCGCTCCGTGCCGTCCAGCAGGCCTTGGCCGACGATCAGCTCGACCGGGTCCGGGGTCGCAGTGGCGTCGCTCATCGCACGAGTCCTTCCACGGGTTCAGATCAGGTGGGCCCTCGGTCCAACGTTAGGGCGCCGGGACACCGGAGGTGCCTCGCCATAGTGGCGATGTGACAGCATGCAGAGTGGACACTGTGTCAGGTCACCGCGTCAGGTCACTGGCTGTAGGCCATAGGCGCCGGTCATCCGCCAGGCGGGTCCCGAGGCCACGCTGGACGTGCTGGACCGCGCGGAACACGCGGAGAGGCGACGCGTCAGGGGATCCAGTTCGTGCACCGATATCTCGTCGTCGGCGGGGCGATCGGCCTGCAGCGACTGCACCTAGGGCTCCTCGGTCCCCCAGACTTTGACACTTGTCCTGAGTTTTGCAGGGGCGTAGCGTCGTGAAGACCCGCTCCACAACCCTGCAGGCAATGTCCTGACCAGCCACTTTGGAGTGGCACGACCGGTCGCATGGTGGACCGGACTTGGGCGCAGCGGGTGGCGGCGGTCGACCGATCATGACCGCAGGTCCCCTGCCCTGTCCCGCCCTGGCGCGGCCCACACCAGCCGCCTACTATCATGATCCACTACCGCCAGCGGATCCCGTGCCGCCACCGCCTCGGCCGCCACCCGGCTCACGATCACCGGGCGCCACGCGATCCGCAGCAGCTGGCACACCGTGGTCTTGGCGGTCGCGGTGGCCAGGCACGCGACCGTGTCGTCGAAACGCCCAGGGCTGGTGCAGGTGTGGCTGGAGGCGGACGCGCCGCGGGTGTCTTGCCCGAGCACGGGAGGTGGTCGTGCACACGCCGTGGGCCCGGTACGGCGGAGGCCATACCGCTGCGTCCAGGTGCCGCCACCGCCACCGGCCGTGGCCCTGCTCCTAGCCCCGACACCAGCTTAGGCCCACCCCGCACCGGCCCGCCCCCGCCGCCCGGGCCGCACACGAACCACGATGACCTGCTCGTTCTCGTCGAACTCGACCCGCTAGATCACCGCCTGCTCGACCCCAGCAGCCCACGCCATACCCTGGCGTTCGACGGCGATGGCCTCGGTGTTCGGTACGGCGACTTGAGCTAGACACCATGACGATAGATCGGAGCGGGTAGGCGCGCAGCCCAGTACGAGGCGACGCTATATGCGATGGGAGTCGCGCGGCGGCTTCGGTAAACTCGGCTACGTGGATCTTGTTGAGTACGCATCGTATGACGCCACGGGGCTGGCCGAGCTGGTACGGCGCGGAGAGGTGACGCCGCAGGAGCTGGCCAGCTGCGCGATCGAGGGCGTCGAGAAGGTCGACGGCCAGCTGAATGCTGTCGTCGAGGCCTACCCCGACCGTGTCGCCTCCCTCGGCTTCGAGTACATCCCGACCGGGCCCTTTGCCGGTGTGCCGACAATGCTCAAAGACCTGTTCCACGGTGAAGCCGGAACCCTCTGCGGCAACGGCAGCCGGTTGGCGGACGGGTGGGTGGTGCCCGCGCCCTCGGAGTTCGCGCTACGGATCCGCAGGGCGGGGCTGGTCAACCTCGGCCGAACGTCCACGTCAGAGTTCGGGATCATGGGAACCACCGAGACGCTCGCGATGGGGCGCACCTGTTCGCCATGGAGCGCCGACCACATGGCAGGCGGATCGAGCGGCGGTGCCGCCGCAGTGGTGGGCGCCGGAATCGTCCCGGTGGCCGCGGGCAGCGACGGTGGGGGTTCGATCCGGATCCCGGCGTCCGCATGTGGAGTGGTGGGGCTGAAGCCCTCCCGCGGCCGGATCACCTGGGGTCCCCATATCGCGGAAGCGCTCACCGGGTGGGCAGTGCACTTCATGGTCACCCGCAGCGTGCGGGACTGCGCAGCGCTCCTCGATGCGCTGTCCGGCCCGTACCCCGGGGACCCGTTCGAGATCGCTCCCCCGGCCAGGCCCTTCCGGGACGAGGTCTTCGCACCGGTCGGCAGGCGGCGGGTGGCGACCTGGAGCAAACCCTGGTCGGGGCACGACGCCGATCCCCAGATCGCTGCGGCCACAACCGCGACCGCGGAGCTGCTGTCCGGCCTCGGTCACCATGTCGAGGAAGCACGACCGTCGCTGGCCTGGGAACCGTTCCTGCAGGCGATGACCGATGTGTGGGCGGCCGACAATGCCCACACGATCGACCACTTTGCGCGGATGATGTCCCGGACGCCAGACGCCGAAACCCTCGAGGGTGCCACCCTCGCTGCCCTGGAGTACGGACGCACCGTCTCGGCGGGCCGGCTGCTCGATGCGCACGATCAGACCAACCAGGTGGCCCGGCGGATGGGGTCGTTCTTCGGCAATTTCGACGTCTTGCTCACCCCGACGCTGGGTCGGCTGCCCGCCCGGCTAGGGGTCTACGATCCGATCCGGCCGACACAGCTGCGCGAGTTGTTCGAGGTCTGGTCGCCGCTGGAGTCGTTCCTGCCCGCATTCAACGCCACCGGCCAGCCGGCGATCAGCCTTCCGCTACACACGAGCGAGGACGGGCTGCCGATCGGCATGCAACTGGTCGGTGCGTTCGGCTCGGAGGCGCTCCTGCTCCGCCTTGCCGCCCAGCTCGAGCAGGCGCTGCCGTGGATGGGGGGACGCCGTCCCGCCATCCACGTGGCCGCCTGATGCGTCAGGGGTGCTCTCAGGACCCGTTGAACGAGCGCGGTTTCATCTCCGGGGAGTTGGGCGGCAGCCGCACGGCCGTGTACCTGGCCTTGATCCCGTCGATCCACTGGCGGCACCGATCGGTGAGCTGCCTTCCGTCGTCTGCAGCCTGCCCGGGGTGACCAGCATCCCGTGGTCAGCACCCTTGAACAGGTAGTCGCCTGGGCCGTACACCCTCAGGAAGAACGCCTCGTGCTCGTCCAGGATGCTGTGCCAGTCAAAGCCAGCGCGGGCGAAGTGGACGCTGCCGTCCTCGGCGAGCATCCCAATCGCGGTGTGTGCAGCGGTGACGATCTGCCCGAGCACCTGCTGCGGCTCCTTGATGATGAACTGGCTCCAGACGTCGGTTGCCGCGAGCCGGTCCCAACGCTCGTTGATCTCCTCCACGTCGATCTCGTAGTCGACGTCGAGGTGCTCGAGCAGGTGGAGGAGGAACACCGGCATGTCGGCGAACGCGCCGGTCGTTCGTCATCGAGCTCGCGCCGCCTGATCCGAGGGTTGACCTCGCCGAGGTACACCTCGTCGCTGTCGATGTCCATGAGCACGCGTCCACCTCGAGGAAACCGAGGTGGACGTGCTCGTGCAATCGGTGGCCGGGCCGTTGGATCAGCTCCCCGGCGTCGAGGTGCCTGCGCAGCCGGTCCAGAGGCGGGATGATCCCACCTCCCAGGTCGGCGCTCGATTCGTTCGGTCTCCTGTCGAACATCACCGAGCAGATCTTCGCCTCTGGACCGTTGCTGCGGATGAACGCCTGGACCCCAGGGTCACGCAGCAGGTAGGTTCGGACGTCCTCGAGTGAGTCGAACTCCACGTAGGGCCGCGAACTCGGCGTGAACACGCGGGGATGGGCGCCCCGAAGCTGTCGTAGTAGGTGGTGAAGTAGAGGTTGCGGACCCATCGATCCAGGCCGAGCAATTTGAAAGATGCCGGCGACACGAAGAAGATCGGCGTTGGGTTCGTCCGGAAGAAGGACCGGATCTCCGATATCCCGCGGAGCAATGTCCGGGCCTCGGCGGTCTCCACGCTAGGCCCGGCGGCAGGCGCCGCCGGGCCGGGATTGCCCAGGAGAGGTGGGAGGCGGGGACCGGTGTAGGGATGAATGGCGGGAATCGGGATGGCGCTCGCGGGCGGGTGCGTGGTGACGGTCATCGTGACTGCAGCAGGTGTGTCCCGAAGCGGCGAAATGCCTTCGGCGGACAGCAGGCGATCGAGCGGAGGCATCCTGAGGCCGCCGAGGACGCTCACACGTCTGAGCGGTGGCCAGCACGGTGTCGTCCGTGCAGCGCGGCCCCAACAGGTGAAGGGACATGGGGAGGCTCGGATGACGGTGGAGGAGCTGACGGCGCTGGATTTGGGCTAGGCCCCGCCGTACTCGCCGGTCTGAGACCCGGTGCTGGTCGCCGCTCGCCAGGCCGCTGCCGCCGCTATCTCCACCGGCACCCTCGAGAGAACGTGCAGGACGGGAACCGAGTACCTCCTCCTCGCCTGCTCGATGAGGTCCTGCCGCAGCCAGGCAGACCGCTCCAGGGGATGGGTGGAGATCACGATGAGGTCGGGCCGGAATTCCGCGACCGCTTGGTCCATCGCGTGCAGCGGCCGGTAATCCATGATCGCGCCGTCCGCTCGGAGCTCCTCGCGGCGCAGGATCTCGAGCGTGGCCTCGAGGCGGTACTCGGCCGCCGTCACGGCGGTGTCGGGAGCCCAGACCGGCCCCTGACCGGAGCGCAGGGGGCGCGCCGGCACGCACACGAAGTACTGCGCGGTGTGCTCGTGTGCGTGAAGCCTGCGCAGCTCGGTGAGCAGCGCGTCGGCCTGCACAGTCTCGTTGGCGACCACGAGTATCCGCGAGATCGGGCCGAGATCCGCTGCCACGGGCGCCGACGCGCCGTACGTGACGGCGCCGCCACCGGCCGCGACGGCGACCTCCGGGAGCTTCATCACGCGAGGGCGGCGGCGGATGACGAGGTACGCGCCGAGCACGACCGCCCAGGCAAGGAAGCTGAGCAGCAGCTGCGACCGGGTGTCGGTGCGCACCCCCATCGAGACCAGGACGCCGACCATGGCGGCGATGGTGAGCAGGGTGAGGACCGGGTAGAACCACATCTTGACCCGCAGCCGCTCCGGCGGGAGGGACCGGCGCATTACCAGTTGGGACGCGCAGATCATCAGGTAGACGAAGAGGATGATGGCGCCGGAGGAGTTCAGGAGGAAGAGGAAGATAGTCTTCGGCGAGACATACGCCGCGACCACGCAGACGTAGCCGACGAGCGTCGATAAGAGGATGGCGGCCACCGGTACCCCCCGCCGGTTGACGTCCAGCAGCCGCCGAGGGGCCTGGCCCTGGTCGGCCAGCACGAAGAGCATGCGGGAGGCGGTGTAGAGCCCCGAGTTCAGACATGACAGGACGGCGGTGAGCACAACCGCGTTCATGATGTCCGCAGCCCCGATGAGGCCCATGTCCTGGAACGCGCTGACGTACGGCGAGGAGCCGAGCCTCGTCGAGTCCCAAGGCAGGATCACGGCGAGCAGGAACACAGAGCCGACGAAGAAGATCAAGATCCGGATGACCACCGAGTTCGTCGCCTTGGCGATGGACCGTTCGGGATCTGCCGACTCGGCCGCGGCGATAGTGGCGATCTCCGCGCCGACCATCGAGAAGATCACGACCACGATGCCGGAGAAGATGGCGCCGGCCCCTTCGGGAAGAACCCGCCATGAGCGGTCAGGTTCGAGAAGTCCAGGCGGCGTCCCGGCCACAGGCCCAGGACGAACAGCGAGCCGCAGGCCAGGAAGATACCGATGGCGAGAACCTTGATGGACGCGAACCAGAACTCGAACTCCCCGTAGGACCGGACGGAGAACATGTTCGACCCGGTCATGAGCAGCAGCAGCACCAGCGACATCAGCCACAGGGGGAAACTCGGCAGCCAGCGCTGCAGGATGCCGGCACCGGCCACCGCCTCGAAGCCGATGACGATCACCCAGAAGTACCAGTAAAGCCAGGCGACGGAGAAACCGGCCCAGCCGCCCAGCGCCTGCCGAGCGTACTCGGCGAACGACCCGGTCGCGGGGTTCGCCGTGGCCATCTCGCCGAGCATGCGCATGACCATGACGATGAGCACGCCGGTCACCGCATACGTGAGGAACGCCCCTGGCCCGACGGTGTTGATGACCACGCCAGACCCGACGAATAGACCGGCGCCGATCACGCCACCGATCGCGATCATGCTCAGATGCCGTGGCTTGAGCCCCTTGCGCAGCTGAGTGCCCGAACCCTCTGCCACGGCGGCCTCCGTACGTGCCTCAATGGTGTCGTGCCTGAATTGTGCAAGCAGTCATACCTGTGCCATGGCGGGTCTCACCCGATCCCACCCACCGTGCCACCGGGCATTCGGACCGTGCAGCCTCCAGATTTACGGTACGCCCTCCCCGTGATCGAGGCTAGCGCGCCGGGTAGCGCTCCTTGGTGTAGCGAACTTTTTAGGTTGATCTTGAGTTTTCAGGCGGTGCTGCCGAGGCGTGCATGGTCGATGTAGCCGCGCACGTGCCGGTCGATGGTGGCGAGGGCGTGGCGTAGCTCGGCCGGTGCGGGCGGGGTGTCCGCTGCGAGCAGCGGACACAGCAGCCGGTCGTGAACCTTGGTGCAGAACAGCGCGACGCGCTTCGCAGCTGGCGAACCCGTTGGACAGCGCGGTGAACCCGATCCCGGCACGCACGCACTGGCGCTTGGCCCACTCATGACCGTTGACCCGCACCTTGACCGGGTAGGGGAAGTAGGCGCAGACCTTGATGAACGCGGGCCCGAACCCGGCGTCCCACAGGTAGAAGTAGAAGCAGGTCACCCGCCGGTCGGCCTTGGTGAACGAGAACCACGGCACGCCGTTACGGCCCGGCCGGGCCGTCGCGGTGAACACGTTCTGGTACTCCCCCGGTCGCCGCGACCCCGGATCGCCCGGTCGCGGCCTGCGCGGCCACATGCCGGCGCATCACATCGATCTTGCGGTCAGCCTTGCCGAACCGCACCACCGGGATGTGCTCAGCCTCGGCGAACGTGCTCACCGCCCGCCGGAACGCCGTGCCGATCTTCCCCATGATTGCCGGTGACGGGATCGGGCAGCCGAGGTGCTGCGTCATGAACGACACCACCTGGCCGCCGACCTGCAGGTTCGGCACCTAGCCGCATCAGGTAGATCCGGTCCAGGCACTCGACGTCCAGCGCCCTCGGCTCGGTCCAGTTCTGCCTGCTTGCCGTCATCCTCGGCCTGAACAACGCCTTCGAGAATTCGGCGAGGCAGGCTTTCGTCCGTGAGATGGTCGGCAAGGACGAGCTCCGCAACGCGATCACGCTCAACTCTCTGACGGTAAACGCGGCCCGGGCGGCCGGGCCAGCAATCGGGGCGTGCTGATCGCCACGGTCGGCGTCGGAGCCTGCTTCCTTGTCAACGCGGCGAGCTTCGCCGCCGTCGTGACCTCTCTGCTCGTGATGAACCGCTCCGCCCTGCGGCCGAGCCCTCCGGCGGCACAGGCAAGAGGCCAGCTGCGCGAGGGTCTCCGCTACGCGGCACAGACTCCCACCATCGCCATTCCGCTTGCGATGATGAGCCTCGTCGGCCTGCTTGCCTACGAGTTCCCCGTCTCGCTGCGTGTGCTCGCGAGGCAGACATTCCACGGCGGCGTGGAGGCCTACGGTTTCATGACCGCGGCGATGGGAGTCGGCGCGGTAGTCGGCGGCCTGTTCACCGCAGCCCGGGGCCACACAGGGCTCCGCCCGATGATCATTGCCGCACTGGGATTCGGCCTTGCGATCCTCGTCGCAGCCTTCTCCCCAGTGCTCGGCGTCGCCTACGCCGCGCTCCTGTTCGTCGGCTGGATCATCGCCGCGACTGACCTCCGGGCCGGACTCGCGGTCGGGGGCGCGTCCTGCTTCGTGGCCGCGCTGCGCCACCTGCGGTCTCACGAGTGACGGCCTGGCAACGTACTCAGTCATCGGGGGCCTGCCCGCCGAGGATCAGGCCGCTTGTCGGTTCGCCGGTGCCGGCCGTCACCAGCACGTGCCGAACGTGCCGCGAGACTACGGAGATCGGCATGGCTGTCGTCGAGTTCGAAGTCCATGCGTGCTCCCGTTATTGCACGATGCCGGGGGCACGATGCCGCCAGCAGGCTGTCGTCGGCACACCGGTCAAGATTTACCAAAACTAGAACGAATTCTAGATTTCCTCGGCTACCTGGTCGATCGGCGCGATTGGTGACACTGCCCTACATGTTACGTAGTCTGGGCGAGGGAGCGGCGCAGCTAGGCCTTGACTGCTCAGCAATAAGATAACGTGTTCTCAGATGAGCAGAGGGATAGCGGGTCTTGACCGCTGAACCGACAGTGCCAGCTGAACCGACAGTGCCAGCTGAACCGACAGTGCCAGCTGAACCGACAGTGCCAGCTGAACCGACAGTGCCAGCTGAACCGACAGTGCCAGCTGAACCGACAGTGCCAGCTGAACCGACAGTGCCAGCTGAACCCACAGTGCCAGCTGAACCCACAGTGCCAGCTGAACCCACAGTGCCAGCTGAACCCACAGTGCCAGCTGAACCCACAGTGCCAGCTGGATCTGCGGTGCCGGCGGCGCCGGAAGCGTCAGCCATCGGGACGCGCTCCCGCAGCCAGCATCAGCGCCGTAAGCGGATCGTGCAGGCGGCAGCGGCGCTGGCGTCCCGCGGCGGCATCGAGGCGATGCAGATGCGCACGGTGGCAGAACGCGCGGGCGTCGCGCTCGGCACTTTGTACCGCTACTTCCCCTCCAAGATGGACCTGGTCGTGGCGGTCGTCGCCGAAGAGATCGATCTGCTGGAAACAAGCATCCAACGGCGCCCGCCGCGCACCACCACACCCGCCCGCCGTGCTGTCGACGTGCTGATGCGGGCGACCCGCGGGCTGATTCGCGAGCCCGAGCTAGCCGACGCCCTGATCCGTTCGCTGATTATGTCGAGCGTGCAGACCGACTTCGGCCATCGCATCTCCGGCCTGGTGCTCCGCGTGTCGAGTCAGGGCGAGGTTCGGCCGGCCCGGCGGGCGCTCCAGTCGTCGCTATGCAAGTCGCTCGCCAACGTCTGGATCGCGGAGCTGCTCGAGATCCTCAAGGGACAGCGGACCGTGGACCAGGTGCAGCAGTTGCTCGAGCTAACTGCCGACCGGTTGCTGTACGACTTCTGAACCACCGGCAGCGGCCGATCCTTGCAGCACGGTGGCGCCGCTCCTCCCCGGATACGGCGCCACCGCGCGTCGGGCCGGCCCGGGGCCCGAGCGCCACGAGCCGGGCCGGCCCAGCCTTGCGGACGCTGCGTCGCGCATGAGCGCAGCGGGCAGAACTGTGCGCGGACCGCCGGCTGCTGCGAGCCGGCCTTACTGGGCGAACGGCTGGCCCCCGCTGACCGGATGACAGACACTACAGACCGGACGACCGACACTACAGATTAGGACTGCCAGATGGCACGTTCGGTTGACAGCCGGAGGCAGAGTGTCACCACTGTACGGCGCTCAGAAGCGGCCATACGCCAGCAAAAGCCTCATCCGTATCCCGGGAGCCCCATGGAGGCGGGCCCGCGAAACGGTCTCCCGCGCCCATGATCCGTCCGCTGATCCTGTCGGCCGCGTAGCCGTCCCAGCAACGGGTGCGATCGGGGCTGGCAAGCGTAAATCAGGACACGTTACGGGTTAGCGGCCGCGCGGGAGGACGGGCGCCAAGCAGAACGGGCGCCCGGAGGGAAGCACGTGGGCAACCCGGTGATCGTGGAGGAGGTCCGGACGCCGATCGGCAAGCGCGGCGGCTGGCTGGCAGGGCTCAAACCGCAGTCCGTGCTGGCGCACGTGCAGCGACGTCGTCGAGCGTGCCGGCACCACTCGGCAGCAACATGTACCCGCCAACCCGCGCCCCGGGGGCGGTCACCACGGACCTGAGCCCCAGGACGCGTCGGCCTGGCCGCCGGAGGTAAGCAGTTCGAGGTCGGAGTCGACCATCATCGCGACCAGTTCCGCGAACTGGATCTTCGGCTGCCAGCCGAGCCGCTCGCGTGCCTTCGAGGGCTCCGCGCAAAGCATGTCGACCTCGGCAGGCCTGATGTAGGCAGGATCGGAGGTCACATAGTCACGCCAGTCCAAGTGCGCGGCGCCGAACGCTAGCTCGACGAGTTCCTGTACCGAGTGCGTCATGCCGGTACCGATTACGTAGTCCTCCGGCTCGTCCTGGCCGAGCATCATGTGCATCGCCTGAACGTAGTCCCCGGCGAATCCCCAGTCGCGGCGCGCGGTCAGGTTGCCAAGCCGCAGTTCCCGCTCCATGCCGAGCTTTATCCTGGCCACGCCGAGCGATACCTTCCGGGTCACAAACTCGGCGCCACGGCGCGGTGACTCATGGTTGAACAAGATGCCAGAAACCGCGTACATGCCGTAGGACTCGCGGTAGTTCTGGGTAAGGAAATGACCGTATGCCTTGGCTACCCCGTACGGGCTGCGCGGGTGAAACGGTGTTCGCTCGTGTTGCGGCGACTCACGCACCTTGCCGAACATCTCCGACGACGACGCCTGATAGAACCGGATCTGCCCGCGCGGGGCGGGCCGCGACGCGGAGACCCCGCTGTACACCCTTATCGCCTCAAGCATACGCAGCACACCCATGCCTGTGACCTCCGCGGTCAGTTCCGCCTGCTGCCACGACATCGGCACGTATGAGATCGCGCCGAGATTGTAGACCTCGTCGGGCTGGACCCGTTCCACCGCGGAAATCAGGCTGCCCTGGTCGAGCAGGTCACCACTGACGAGGCGAACGTCACGCAGGAGCTGGCGAACCCGCGGCACCCGTGGGTTTGACTGGCCGCGGACGAGCCCCCAGACCTCGTAGCCCGCCGAGAGCAGATACTCAGCGAGATACGAGCCGTCCTGCCCGGTGATCCCTGTGACCAGCGCGCGTCTGCTCACCGGTGCCTCCTCGATCTCGATACCGCGGGGCAGGCGGCCGACGGAGCACCAGCACCCCGTGTACGGACGTGTCCCACCGTGGCAAGCCGGCTCTCCAAGTGCGCTCAAAGTACACCCGCCGCCCGCCGCCCCACAGGGTGGCGGGCCGGAGACCACGTTCATCGTGCCGGGCAGGACACAGGGCGAGCGGATGGCGGGCACCCGCGGAGCCCCCCCAATGCAAGACGTTCGGCACGATGACCCCAGAGCGGGCAAGCGGTGCTGATCCGTCTACAATTGGTAACAGAACGTGTTCTGCTACCCGCCTCGGGCACGCGCCCATGACACAGCCGTCCACCGTGAATTGCGCTGCTCTGAACAGTTGGTACATAACGTAACGTGAGGTACTGGGTGGTAGGGTTCGCTGGCTAGGGGAGTTTTCGTACCCGTGCCCTGCCGCGCGGCGGCCGTCGCAGCCGCCCCGGCAGAGCCGCGCGGAATCAGCCAGGGCGCAGGGAGCGTGACGCGTGACCACCATGGACCGCCCGCTGCGCGTCGCGCTGCTGTCCTACCGCAGCAAACCGCATTGCGGCGGCCAGGGCATCTACCTGCGCCACCTCAGCCGTGAGCTTTCCGCGCTCGGCCACCACGTTGAGGTTCTATCCGGCCAGCCATATCCTGAGCTCGAACCCGGGCCCGTGCTGCACCGGCTGCCGAGCCTTGACCTCTATCGCGACGACAACCCGTTTCGGATGCCGCACCTTCGCGAGTTCCGCGACTGGATCGACGTGCTCGAGGTCACATCCATGTGGACGGCCGCCTTTCCCGAGCCGCTGACCTTCAGCCTGCGGGCCCTGCGCGAGCTGCGCAGCCGTAGCGGCAGCTTCGACATCGTCCACGACAACCAGGTTCTCGGCTATGGGATGCTCGGCGTCCACCGGCTCGGCCTGCCGCTCGTGACGAGCATCCACCACCCGATCAGCGTCGACAGGCGGATCGAGCTTCGCGCGGCCCGTGGCCTGTCCAAGCTGGCCAAATGGCGGTGGTATGGCTTCGTGCGGATGCAGTCCAGGGTCGCCCGCAGGGTCGGCGACATCCTCACGGTCTCGGAGTCCTCGAGCCGCGATATCTGTGCCGACTTCAAGGTTCCAGCCGATCGGGTCCATGTCATCCCGCTCGGCGTAGACACCCGGTTGTTCCATCCACGCGCCGCGGCGCGGACGCCAGGCCAGATCGTCGCCGTGGCCAGCGCGGATTCCCCCATCAAGGGGGTGGCCATGCTGCTGCACGCGGTCGCCAAGCTCGCTACGGAACGTGATGTGCGGTTGACCGTGGTCAGCAAGCCCACGCCTGGCGGCCCGACCGAGCGACTGGTCGGCGAGCTAGCCCTCGGGGACCGGGTGCGCTTCGTGCACGGGATCAGCGATGACCGGCTGGCCGAACTGCTTGCGAGTGCTGAGATCGCCGTCGTGCCCTCGCTGTACGAGGGATTCTCGCTGCCGGCCGTCGAGCACATGGCCTCCGGCACACCGCTGGTCGTGAGCCGCACGGGTGCGCTGCCCGAGGTGGTGGGCGACACGGCGATGCAGGTGCCGCCCGGTGACGTTGAGGCACTTGCCGCAGCGCTACGCAGGCTGCACGATTCGCCGCAGCGGCGCGGCCAGCTCGGCGAGGCAGCATGGCGCCGGGTACAGGAACGTTTTGCCTGGCCCGCGGTGGCCAAGGCCACGCAGGGCCAGTACGCGGCGGCCGTCGCACGGCATGCAGCGGCGGCAGGCCCGCGAGCCGCCGCGACGAAGGGAGCCTAGCCCTGCTGACCGTTGATTTCCACCGGCTGCCCGTCGGTCCAGGCGACCGTGTCCTCGACCTCGGCTGCGGGTCTGGCCGGCATGCATTCGAGGTGTACAGGCGAGGCGCCGACGTTGTGGCGCTCGACATGAACGCCGCCGAGCTTGGCGAGGTCGCCACCATGTTCGCCGCCATGCGCACAGCCGGGGAAGCGCCCGCGGGCGCCGATGCGCGCACCGTTATCGGCGACGCCACAGCGATGCCGTTCGCCGACGGCTCGTTCGACCGGGTAATCGCCGCAGAAGTGCTCGAACACATCCTCGACGATCAGCGCGCCATGAACGAGCTTGCCCGTGTGCTACGGCCGGGCGGCCAGGCCGCGGTGACCATACCGAGCTGGCTGCCTGAACGGATCTGCTGGGCGCTGTCGGAGAACTACCACAACACTCCCGGCGGGCACGTGCGGATCTACACCCGGGTCGAGCTCGAGGCCAAGTTGAAGCGGGCCGGGCTCACCGTAGGCACCCACCGCCACGCCCACGGCCTGCACTCACCGTACTGGTGGCTGAAGTGCGCTGTCGGTGTGCACAACGATGCACACCCGCTAGCCAGGGCCTATCACCGGCTGCTGGTTTGGGACATCATGAAACGCCCTGCCCTGACCCGGATGACCGAGCGGGCGCTGAACCCGCTGGTGGGCAAAAGCCTGGTCGTGTATCTGCGAAAACCCGCGCGGAGCGGGGCGGCGCAGAAAGCGGACCTGCCGGAGCATGCCCATGCGGCGGCATGAACTGCCGGCGGTCCGCGGGATCCTGAGCGCGGACGAGATCCTCGCCACTGGCCGCAGTATTGCCGCCATGCAGGAACCGTCGGGCGCGATCCCCTGGCCCGACGGCCACACCGACGCCTGGGATCACGTCGAGTGCGCGATGGCGCTCAGTGTCTGCGGCCTGACCGGCCCGGCCAGGCGGGCCTATGAATGGCTGCGCAGGTCGCAGCGGGCGGACGGGGCCTGGCCCAAGAAGGCGGTGCGCGGCCAGGTGACCGACGCCGCCGTCGAGAGCAACCAGGTGGCCTACGCCGCTGTAGGAGTGTGGCACGAGCTCCAGGTCACCGGTGACGAGGCCTTCGCGGTCCGGATGTGGCCGACGGTGCGCAGGGCCATCGCGTTTGTCCTGCGCCTGCAGTCAGAGCGCGGCGAGATCCTCTGGGAGCGCTCGGCTGACGGCTCACCGGCCAGCTATGCCCTCCTCACCGGATGCTCGAGCACATACCAGAGCCTGCGTTTCGCGGTGGCGCTCGCCGAATTCATGGGCGAGCCGCAGCCGGACTGGGAACTTGCCGCCGACCAGCTCGGTCACGTGATCGCGGCGCATCCAGAGGCGTTCGCGGACAAGAGCCTGTTCTCGATGGACTGGTACTACCCCGTCCTCGGCGGCCCGGTGCGAGGCGACGCCGCCAGGAACAGGATCGCCAGCCGATGGGCCGAATTCGTCGTGCCCGACCTGGGCATCCGCTGCGTCAGTGACGAACCGTGGATCACCGGCGCGGAAACCTGCGAGCTGGTGCTCGCGCTCGACGCGATCGGTGAGATAGGCGAGGCACTCGGCATCTACGCATCGGTACAACATCTGCGGGATGAGAGCGGCGCCTACTGGACCGGCTGGCAGTTCGCCAACCAGCAGTACTTTCCCGCCGAGCGGAGCAGCTGGACGGCGGCAGCCGTGGTCCTCGCCGCCGACGCACTGGCCAGGGCGACCGGCGGCGCGGACCTGTTTCACATGGCAGCGGGCGCAGATGTTGGCGGCCTGCCAGCAGCAGCGGAATGGGCGGCAGGCTGCGGCTGCGCCGAGGCGGCAAGCTACCAGGGCCACCATTCAGCTCAGCATTCAGCTCACCGGTCAGCCGAGCATTCAGCTCAGCGGTCAGCCGAGCATTCAGCTCAGCGGTCAGCCGATGCCGTCACCGGTCCGCCGCAGCACCCGCAGTGAGCCCTGCCTGCGCACCTCGGTGAACGCGCCGGATGCGAGTGCGCGCTGATAGACGCGATATGGCGGCCGGCCGCCGTCCGCGGGGTCGGGGAATACATCGTGGATGGCGAGAGCGCCACCCGTCATCACCCAGGGCGCCCAGCCCTGATAGTCCGCCTGGGCGGCCTCGTCGGTGTGCCCGCCGTCGATAAACAGCATGCCGATGGGGGTGCGCCACAACGCCGCCACGTCGGCGGACCTGCCCACGACCGCGATGACCTGCTCCTCGACGCCGGCCCCAGACAAAGTCGCCCGGAAGGCGGGTAGCGTATCCAGCCGCCCGGTCCGCGGATCCACAAGCGACGGGTCGTGGTACTCCCAGCCGGGCTGGTTCTCCTCGGAGCCATGATGGTGATCGACGGTGACCACCCGCTGCCCGTGGCTGCGCACGGCCGCGGCGAGGTAGATCGTTGACTTCCCGCAGTACGTCCCGATCTCGACGACTGGGCCGAGGCGGGCGTATTCGCGGGCGATCTCGTAAAGCGCCCGGCCTTCCGCGGGCGGCATGAAGCCCTTGGCCGTCTCGGCTGCTTGCTGCAGCTCTGCTGGCATGGTCACTGGCGCACTCTAACGCCAAGGTGCGGGCCGCGGCGCCACCGCCGCCGGGGAGCAGGTCACGATGACCGCGCCGGCACCGCCTTGCCGGCCACGCTGGAACGTTGTCTACTTTCCGGGTGAGTGGCCGGTCGCGGGTTCAGATGACCGCTAGCGAGATCGCTGATCTGCTGGCCGCCACTATGAAGGTCCAGATCCAGATGGCACCCCGGCGGCGTCTCCCACAATCGCAGGAGCGACCTGACAAGGAGACCGGCTGATGAGAGTCAAGGTCGATGATGAGGTGTGCGAGGCCAATGCCGTCTGCGCCGGCCTCGTCCCAGAAGTCTTCGAGGTTGACGACGAGGACAACCTGCACATCCTGGTTTCCGACGTGCCACCCGAAGTTGCCGACCGGGTACGGCATGCCGTCCGGTCATGCCCCAAGGCGGCACTTGAGATTGAAGAGTGATCATCAGGCGAGCGCGCGCGAGCGCCGGGCGCTCCAACCGGGCGCTCCAGCGCAAAGAATTACGCGACGCAGCCCCCGCGCGGCCCGCACGAGGAAGTGAGGACCCGGTCCGAGCCGCTGTGCTGCACGCGCCAGGAGACGCCACGCTCGATCTTCGCGACGACGTCGCGACGGTCGATCCGGATCCCGGCGAGGTGGGGGTCCGGGTCGAGGCGACGGCCGTCTGCCACTCCGACCTGTCCGCGATGACGGCGTGCTCCCCGCGGGTGTCCCTGCGGTCCTTGGCCACGAGGCTGCCGGAGTGGTCGTGTGGGCCGGCAGTCGCGTGACCGCCGTGCAGCCAGGCGATCATGTGGTGGTGTCATGGACACCGGCCTGCGGTGGTTGTCCCGAGTGCATGCATCCCTGCTCGGCTGCGGAATCCCCACCGCTGACGGCCGCGTTCAACACCGCCAGGGTGCAGCCTGGTTCGGCGGTGGCTGTCGTAGGCTGCGGCGGCGTCGGTCTCGCCGTCATCCAGGGCGCGCAGATCGCCGGTGCCGTTAAGATCCTCGCCGTCGAACCGCCGGTGAGCAAGCATGGGCAGGCCAAGCGGTTCGGCGCGACCCACCTTGCCACGCTGGAGGGCATCGACCAGGCGAAGTTCGAACTCACCGGCGGCCAGGGCTTCGGCTACGCCTTCGAGGTGGGCCGGCAAGAGCGAGGCCATCCGCACCGCCTGGCAGCTAACCAGGCGCGGCGGCGACGTCATCGTGGTCGGCGCGGGCGCCGCGGACGACACCGTACCTTTCAGCGCCTTCGAGATGCTCTTCCGAGGGCAAGAACATCCTCAGCTCGTTGTACGGCGGATCGGATCTGCGCTACGACGTGGGCCGCTTCATCGACCTGTGGCGCGCAGGCAAGCTCGACCTCGAGGGTCTCATCAGCCGGCGGATCAAGTTCGTCGAACTCAACGACGCGGTGGCGTCCCTCGCCAAAGGCGAGGTGATCCGCCAGATCGTGACGTTCGACTGAACACTGGCGCGCCCGGGCAATGTTGCCAAACCCGCGGCATAACGGCGGCGCCACCTGGCGCGCCCAGTCCATGCACCGCGCCCTGGGCCGTGCGCAGCGTCGTGTCGAATGTGCTGGTCGGCGGTGCCCCGTGGGCTGTTCAGCGAAGCGCCGGGTTAGTCACCTGCCCGAGGAAGAGCGGCGCGCCCGTCGCACGCTCGGTGATGGCGAACAGGAACGGCCGGTCGACGGTCATCACCACGGGCCGCTGCGGCGCCGCCGCCATCGCGCGGGCAAAACCTATCGCCGTGGCGGCCGCCGCCTCGGTTCCCTGCTCGTCCACGTCGACGTAGGCCTTGTGCGCGACCGCACTGATCGTCAGTGGCTCCGCTGCCGTAATGCCGCTGAAGTCGGCCGCGTCGGTGAACGCGGCCGCCACGCCGAGCGTGCGCAGCACGTTGACTAGCTCGAACTGGGCGGTGACCCGAAATCGCGGCAGGCCGAGCCTGACCCGGGTCTGGCGCGCGCCGCGTAGCGTGCCGAGCAGGCCCGTCACGGCGACCTGCTCGCGCAGCGGGCCAAGCGGCCCGTCAGGTAGCACAATCGCCATGGCGAGCTTCCCGCCCGTGTAGGGCAGCCGCACGAACTGGTAGCCGTCACCTCGGGCGTAAGCCAGCTGGTGCGTCAAGTGCATCATGGCGACAGTTACCGTGCCGCCGCCCGCTAGGTTGAAGGGCTCGTCGCTCGTCGCACGCGCTGGGAATGGACTCGCCCATGGCGCCTTGAGATAGATGGCATTGGCCAGGACAAGGCGGGTGAGCGGGCCGATCATGCCCGGCGAAAGCAGATCCTTGATCTTTCCGGCTGTCTGCTCCGCTACCAGCTCGTTGATCTCCCGCAGGACGGCACCGGCAGCCCGGCGGAAGTCAGCTTCGTGTACGGAGATGCCGGGAAGGCGGTTCAGCGCGCTGCGGAACTCGGGCCGCAGCGGCAGGCCGGACTGTACCCAGAGGGTGTTTGGCATACGGAAGGTCAGCTCGCCCCCTGCCTCCGTGCCGTCAGCGCCCGCCGCGGAAACCAGCAGCCCGGCCAGCGCGCCTAGACCCGCCGCGGGGTCGTGCGCGCCGGTCAAGGTGAGGAACCTGGCAAGTTCGGCTGCGGTGCCGCGGCGCGCGCCGAGCATCGCTGTCTCCAGCGCGATCGCGATACTGGCGGGCGAGAACGCCGTATTGGCGCCGCTCGCGCCGAGCTCACCGTACAAAGCCGCAGCTGTGGCGTCGATGGCCCGGGCTTGCGCGGTGAGGTCAGTGCTGGCCTCGTCAGTGCTGGCCTCGTCAGTGCTGGCCTCGTCAGTGCTGGCCTCGTCAGTGCTGGCCTCGTCAGTGCTGGCCTCGTCAGTGCTGGCCTCGTCAGTGCTGGCCTCGTCAGTGCTGGCCTCGTCAGTGCTGGCCTCGTCAGTGCTGGCCTCGTCAGTGCTGGCCTCGTCAGTGCTGGCCTCGTCAGTGCTGGCCTCGTCAGTGCTGGCCTCGTCAGTGCTGGCCTCATCAGGGCCGGTCGTGCCAGGGCCGGCCGGGCCAGAAACGGCCGGGCCAGGGCCGGTCGAGTCAGGACCAGCGGATCGAGTGCCCAGGGCATCATCCATCTGCGCCAGCCTACGCCCGTCCTTTCTCCACGCCCCCACGAGAACGCTGCACCCAGAGGTGTGGAGATCAGTGTGGAGATCAGTGTGGAGATCAGTGTGGAGATCAGTGCAGAGAACTGGCAGCCTTTAACCACACCGATCTCCACACCTTGTGGGATGGGTTCCGTGCGGCCGTCGGCGTGCTGCGGTCCGCGTAGGCTAGCGGCATGCGCGTCGCGCTCTGCCAGATCCCGGTTTCCGGTGATCCTGCCGTCAACCTGGCCCGCGTGAAGGACGCCATGTCGCAGGCCTCGGCGGAAGGTGCCGGCCTCGCGGTGTTCCCTGAGGCGACCCAGGTGCGTTTTGGCTCGGATCTGCGTGCCGCTGCCGAGCCACTCGATGGGCCGTTCGGGACCGCGCTTGCGTCGGCCGCACGCGATTACGGCATCGCGGTCATCGCGGGCGTCTTCGAGCCAGCCCCAGGCGGACTGGTGCACAACACCGCCGTCGGCTACGACTCCCGCGGCCAACGCCGCGCCGCTTACCGCAAGATCCACATGTTCGACGCGCTCGGCCAGCGGGAGTCTGACCTTGTCGCGCCGGGCGCCGAGGTGGTGGTCGCCGATTTCGACGGCCTGCGGGTAGGTCTCATCACCTGCTACGACATCAGGTTCCCCGAACTCGCTCGGGCGCTGACATTGGCAGGTGCTCAGCTTCTTGCCGTAATCGCCGCGTGGGGTGCCGGGCTGTTCAAGGAGGAACACTGGGTGACGCTCGTGCGGGCGCGGGCGATCGAGAACACGGTGTGGTTGGCCGCCGCCGGGCAGGTGCCCGACCCAGGCTCCCCTCCGGTGCATGCGCCGACCGGCGTCGGCCGGAGCATGCTGGTCGACCCGATGGGCACGGTGAGGCTCGACCTGGGCTCGCGGCCCGGTGTCGCAGCCGGGGAAGTCGACACCTCCCTAACCGAACAGGTCCGTGCCATGCTCCCCTGCCTACATCACCGGCGTCCCGACATAGTCGGCGGACCGGCGGAGTAGTTCAGCCGGGCGAGTACGGCGCGATCCGGTAGTCGCGCGCCAGGGTGCGAGCACCACACACTGCCAGGTTATTGCTGAACCGCTCCGTTCAGCTCTCTGCGCCACGCCGTGCGACGGGCCGGGACCCCGGAGGACGCCCAACACAGACGCCCAACACAGACGCCCAACACAAGGGACGCGGAAGGACCGGTTCTTCGCGTGATGGCCGCCGTCTTGGACCTGAGCCGTGATGAGATGACCACGTGGCGGAGTTACGCGACCGGTCACCCGGCACCGAGAACAGCGACGCCGTCGCCGCGCACCGCAGCGACGACAAACCCCGCCGCCAGCCCGATACAGGGTCGCGCGCCGCCGAGACGCCCAACCGGTCCGCCGAGACACCCGCCCGCCCGGCCGACGCAAGGCCGCACCCCGCCGAGACGGGCAGGCGCGGCGCCCCGCGAAGCGGCGCCGACCGGATGCGCGCCCTCTACAGCAACCCGAACAGCACCACCCCGGGCACCGGTCCCCCACTACGCCCGGACCGCCCAGACCGCATGCCCGGCCGCCACGGCCGCACGCCCGGCAGCCCCGGCCGGATGCCCGGCAGCCCAGGCCGGACGCCTGACCGCGCCGACCGGACTCCCGGCCGCACCCGAGCCGCCGAGGACATCGACCCCCGCTGGCTCGCCGGAGTCCCCCGCCCGCCCGACGCCCTGCCCGACGACACAGGCCGCGCCTACCTCCGCTGGCACCGCGATCGCCGGCAGCAAGACATCCGCCGCTCCGCCGACGACCACCCCGCCGGCAGCCCCCCACCCGACCAAGGCCCGGCAGACCGCCTACACCCCCACATCGACCGCCCATCCTTCCAAGATCGCTTTGATGATCGTGAGCCGCCCGATAGGTACGGCACGCCGCTCGAGCGGCCCGACGGCACGCGTGTCCCGTGCCTCAACGGACGGCCGCAGCGGGGGCAAGCCGAGCAAGGCTGGCTTGGCGACTGCGGGGTCGTCGCGACACTCGGAGCGGTGGCCGCCCACCGGCCGGGCGACATCAGCGGCCGAGTCGCCGAACAGCCAGACGGCACCTACAAGGTGCGATTGAACGAGGCGGAGTGGACACGTGACGGCGCGGCACCCACCGGCCAGATGATCGACCTAACCGTAACGCCCGATCTGCCCGTATTCGACGCACGCCCTGAACTTTCTGCATTCGCCAGCGCCGAGCACACGACATGGGCGCCGGTACTGGAGAAAGCTATCGCCGGGCTGGATCAGGCGTGGACACCGCAGCGACGGGCCGACTGGGCCGATCTCTGGCACCGGTTGTGCGAAAACGACGCAGGCGACGAAAAGGTCAAGAATCCTCGGACCGGATACGCACCCGAGGGGTACGCCCGCCTGAATCAGGGCTCGACCGCCTGGGATCGCGCTGAGCTACTCACTCAGTTGACCGGCAGGCAGTCGGCAGTCCGGTCCTACCCTGACGATCCGGGGCAACTCCGTGCAGTGTTTGATCGACAGGTACGAGAGGGCAAGCCCGTGCTGGTTGCGTCACGGCTGAAAAAACAGGACCGCGAAGAGATGCCATACGACCTGGAACCAGGGCATGCCTACGAAGTGGTCGCCGTGGCAGACGGAAAGGTTCAGCTGCGGAATCCGTGGAACCGCCGGCACCCCGAGGCGATTGTTATCGGGGAGTTCGCAGCAAATATGCAGCCCCACTACACCACGCTAAAGTGAGGAAGTGTGTCTGATATTGGATCGCAAATCCAGGTCGGCCAGGGCACCGTCTCGCGGCCTGGAAACGGCGTCCGCTTCGCCGGCAGCGACATGTTCCCCGCGACGACCACCGAGCCAACCACGGCGAAGATCGCGGTATGGGCCGAGGGGCCCACGGAATTCGACGTCAGGCTAGGTGAGGGTGAGACGTTCGAGATTGCCGGGCAGACGTGGCGGCTCGACAAGATCCATTCTGAGGGCCAGCGCCGCTGGTACGCCGACCTGACTCGCATCGCCTGAACCGGCACCGCCACAGCCCTTCGCTGGCGCCGGGCAGGCGGCGGGCGGGGCGGGTTCGGCTGGCCGGATGGCGTTCAGCCACCGGCAGGCGCACATCGCGCCCCCTCCGCAGACCACGGCCGATCTCTTCGCCACGACCAGCGGGGTCCCCACTAACGGCTCCCTGCTGGGTACGGCAAGGTTGGGGCATCTGGTGATCTCTTCAGCACGAACAGCACAGTCCCGACTAGCCGCTCCCTGCTGAGTGCGGCGAGGCGGGGCCTCTGGTGATCTCTTCCGCACTGATCAGCAGGGTCCCGACTAGCGGCTCCCTGCTAGGGCGTGTCCCGCAGATCTTTGGCGTCGCGGATCTTTGGCGTCGCGGATCGGCGCCCAGACGGACGGCCGGGGTCGTGGACGGCACTGTCGTCGTCGCCGATAGTTCCACTATCGACTCGTCCTCCGCCTTGCCGGATCGCCGCCTGGAGCACCGTCCGCATCCACCGAGATCTACGGGACACGCCCTAGGTGCGGCGAGGTGGTGATCGCGGGAGCCGGTGGAGCGACCCACAACGTCGGGCTCTCGGTTGTGGCGGTGGCGGTGAAGCCCGCTCCGAGCAACTTGCCGCGAGCGGTCGTGAGCGCGGTGATCTGCTGCGCACCTGGGCCTGAAAGGCCGGTACCCGTCGGGACTACCACGTTCCATTCCGTGCCATCCGCCGAAGTCAGCACGACGACGTCGAGACGATTAGGCGCGCCGATTGTGCCGACAGCGACAAAGCCGCTGCTCGTTGCCGTCACGCCGGTCAACCTGGCGGAGGCGGGCAGTCGGATGCTGACCGCGTGCCAGGTTAGGCCGCCGTTAGCGGAGACCGCGAGCAGCGGAGCGCTCCCGCCTGCCCGGAAGACCGTGCCTACCGCGACTAGCCTGTTGCCCGACGCGGTTACGTGCCTAAGGTACGCGCTGCTAGCGCCAGCGACCGTGGGCACATCAATCAGCCGCCAGGCGCGGCCGTCAGCCGAGATCCAGGCAGCAGGCACGGCGCCGTGCTGGCCAACCGCGACGAAACCGAGCGGACCGGCGGTGACACCGAGGATGCGGCGCGTCCCTGCGCCGTCAAGTGCGCCCTTGCCTGCGTCGACAGCCCGATTCCACTTGCCGAGGCCAGCTGACCACCAGGCCGCAGCGATCATGCGGCCCCGCATGGTGGCCCGAGTACCGACGACGACGTATCGCGAGCCATCGGAGGCTGCCGCACTCGCGCTCGCGTCCCGCTGCGCGAACGCCATGGCGCCGTCAGCGGCGCGCCAGCCATGACCGTCCGCCGAGTACACCACGATCGGGTGCTGCGCTGCATTGGCCGATCGGCCGACCGCAAGCCAGCCGCTATTGCCGTCGGTGACGCCGGTCAGGGTGGCCACCCCGGACCGGCCGAACACCGCTGGCGCTGCCCCCGCGGCACGCGACCAGGCACCACCTGGCGGCGCGGACCAGACCGCGGGCTGGCCGTTCGCGCTGCCTGCCGCCACTTCCAGGCCGGGGCCCACGCCGATCGCGGTTACCATCCGCTGCGGAAACGCATCCCCCGGGATCCGGGCCAGGTCCACAACGGCGCGGCCGGCGGCTGCCACGGCAAGGAAGCCCTGGCTGCCAGCGGGCACGGCCGTCGAACCTGCGGCCACCACGCCGCCGCCCGCCACGACGGTCAGGCCAGAAATCGACGTCGCGCCCAGGTTGCCCAGGCCGGCCACATGCTGCCAAGACTGACCGCTCGCGCTCCGGTAGACGAGGAGGTCCCCGCCATTCACGGTGGCGGTAATGACCGCTCCATGATCGCTGCCCGCAGCTGCGATCGACTGCAGGTTAGCGTTCCGGCCAACTGTGATCCGCCCTGTGTAACTCCAGGTCCGGCCGGTCGTGGAGGAGTAGATTACAGCATAAGGACCGGCCGCACCTGTGCTGCCCGGACGGACCAGGACGAACCCGGCGCCTGAGGATGCGAGGGCGCCGACCGTATTGACCGCTCCGTTGGTCGCCGGTACCGGCACCTGGGCCCAGGTCACCCCGCCGTCCGCGCTCTGCCACAGGCCTGTCGCGGTGCTGTGATGAACGCGGAGCCTGCTGCCCTGGCCTGTCCGGACCGTCGTGGTTACCGGCGCGGCGATAACGATGTCGTCAGCGTGGGCCGCGGCGCGCACCACCGCCCCCACGGCGCCATCGGCGGGCAGCCGCAACTGTGCGCCCGCGGCCCGCTGCCACTCGATCCCATTCGGCGACGTCCAGATGACGGGGGTGGTGATCCCGCGGCTTGAGGCGGACCCCGCGGCGAGGAAACCGGTCGCGGTAGCCGTTACGGTGCGAATCCGGTCACCGGTCAGCATCGGCAGGGCCGATGCCTTGGACAGGCGCCATGCGCGGCCGGTCGCGGCGGTCCACGACACCCCAGGTCCGAGCGCGAGCCAGCCCGCGGGGCCTGCCACGATCGCGGTCGGCACCTGCGCCGTGGGTGGCTGGCCGCCGTCCGAAGCCACCACCGGCGCGAGCCGCCAGGTGTGACCCGCGTCGGTGGAAACGAAGAACTGCGTCCGGGCGATCGCTGTCCCGGTCTGCACGCCCGCGGCCACAACGGTCGTGCCATAGCTCGCAACGGCGCTCAAGGACTGGAAGACGCCGCGCCCGGTCAGCGACGGGGATGTGGTGAAGCCGGCGCCCGCAAGGATTGCAGGCGGGTAGGGCGAGAAGGGAAACCGCTGGCGCGGCTCTTGCTGAACGCTCGTTTTGCTGCCGGTCCGCGCGCCGCTGATCAGGTATCCGGCCCCTGCGAGTACGGCGACCATCAGGATCGCCGCGACACCGATGACAAGCGTGCGGCCGCCGATCCCGCGCCGCCTCGCGCGGCCATGCGGCCCACTCTTTGCCGGCGGCACCGGCGCGCGCCTGCTCCGGCCGCGCCGTCTACCCGGCGGCTTCCACGCCGACTGGATGCGCTCCCATTCCGCCTCGGCCGGCTCCCAGTCTGAAAGCGGCCGCTGCCAGACGATGCCCGAGTGGCTCCAGAAGCTCTGAGCCTGCTGCCAGATGGACCCGGCAGCCTGGGTTCCGAGCGCGGCCGGCCCGGCCGGCCCGGTTTCGTCCGCGGCCGGTTCGATACCTGGCCCGCCGGGCAGGCCGCGGAGTGCTGGCGTGGGGCCGACAACCGGCGGCGGCTGCGGCGCGCCCGCGGTAGAACCGGCTAATG
Organism: uncultured Actinomycetota bacterium; assembly: GCA_963826515.1. Classification (GTDB taxonomy): domain Bacteria; phylum Actinomycetota; class Actinomycetes; order Streptosporangiales; family Streptosporangiaceae; genus DATFVJ01. The sequence goes on along the minus strand of CAWGXI010000007.1, from coordinate 78,461 downwards.
GCGCGGGCACGGCCTGCCGACCTGAAACAGCCCTGGCCTCGTGACCAGCAGGCACCGACGCCGCAGCGAAGCCGTCGCCATGGCCGCTATCCCCCGGATCGCCGTACCCAGGACCGTAGCCTGTGCCGTAGCCGTCTGCCATGGCTCCGCCTGCCCCGAAGCCCTGCGCACCGCCATGGCCTGGTGCTACCGGGTACACGCTTCCTACGGCCCCTGCTTGCGCACCTGCCCTGGCGGCCGGGTCGGCACCCGGCGACGGTGGGAACACCCGTACGTCAGCGAACGCGCTGGGCCTGTCCGCGGTGCCATCGTCCGGCTGCAGGCCCGGCAGGTCATCGTCGTGGGTTCCCGTTGTGTCCACCCTTGCCCTTGTCCTTTCGGCGGTCACCCGGTGCTCAGCCGGGCCCGACAGCCCGCCCATAACAGACACTTGCGCGCCGATCGTACCGGCGCCGCAGGGCCGGCTGCCGGGAAGCGGCGGGGCCGGCGGGACCTGCCTCCGGAGAGGAGGCCGGACCGGCGCCGCAGGGCCGGCTGCCGGGAAGCGGCGGGGCCGGCGGGACCTGCCTCCGGAGAGGAGGCCGGACCGGCGCCGCAGGGCCGGCTGCCGGGAAGCGGCGGGGCCGGCGGGACCTGCCTCCGGGGAGGCGGCCGGACCGGCGCCGGGAAGCGGGATCGGATGCCGGACACTGCCGGACCTGGCGCAGGGAAAGCAGTGGGACGGGCGCCAGGGAAACAGCGAGACCTGCTACCAGGGAAGCGGCTGGACCGGGCGCAGGGAAAGCAGCTTGACGGGCGCGGGGAAAGCGGCGGGCCGGCTCCGGGAAGCTGAACCGTCAGGATGCGGCGCGGGTGGACATGATGTCACGCATGGCCTCGCTCAGGCTCGCAAGGCTCTCATCACTAACCGACTCCAGAAAATGCCGCATGGTCACGGAACAGTCGCCGCCCGAGTGGAGCACCTCGGCCATGAGCCTCGCGTCATGCTCTTCCCGGCTTTCTGCAGGCCAGTACCGCCACGCCCGGCCATTCTTCTCCCGCAGCAGCACGCCCTTGCGGAAAAGGATGCCCATAACCGTCATCACTGTCGTATATGCCACGGGCTTGTCATACCGCATGCGCTCGCGCACCTCACGGACGACGAATGGGCGGTCAGCCGCCCACATGACATCCATGATCGCGCCTTCGAGTTCACCGAACTCACGCACGGTGCGCCACCTCCGGAAAAACATGCTAAACGTGAGGCATACATCGCAGCGAGAACTGGCCTGGTGACCCAGGGTAAGAATCATCCCCCCGGGTGCTGCTTCTTCAACTGGGCGGATGCCTTCCTCAGCCCGGCGTGCGGCGCGCCGGGCTGAGCCGGCTGAACGGCCAGCGGCCCCGTGTGCTGGCGCGCCGGCACACGGGGCCCGCCTGCGGCAGCACAGCGGGCAGCACGGGCCAGATGCGGCAGCACGGGCCAGCTGCGGCAGCACGGGCCCGCCCGCCACGGCAGCACGAGTCCGCCGCCATGGAGCGGCGGCGGTCAGGTCGGGGCGGGTACGTCGGCGTCGGCGTCGGCGTCGGATGCCGCGTCATCACGGCTCAACGAGAGCGGCGGCCAACTCGTCAACCACGAGCCGTCCGACTCCGGCCGCGGCGAGGAAACCGCCGACCGAGCCATGCTTGTCCCGAAGGCCGGCGAGTACCTCGCGCATCGCTCCTGCCGGAGCGCGGATCACAGCGTCAGGAACGGCCTGGTGGCTCACGCCGCGCCTGGCTAGGCGCTGCTCGATACCCCCCAGGTTTTCCGTAGTCAGCGTGTAGTCGGCGACGATGTCGTCATCGCCGACACCGAGGACACCGAGGATGGCGGCAATGACCAGCCCGGTGCGGTCCTTACCGGCGGCACAGTGCACGATCACGGGACCAGGCGCTCGCGCTACCGCCGTGACCGCCTGAGCCAGCGGGTCCCCCGCAAGTTCGAGCATCCATAAATACCGTCCGGCGAGCGTCAGGCCGGGCTTCTCCACCGCCGCGGCGTTCCGCTCGGTAAGCAGCGGCGCATTGATGATCTCGACGTCGGCCCGCTCGAGCGGCCGTCTGCCGTCACGCTGCCGCTCATAGCCCGTGCGCAGGTCAACCACCGTCGTTACGCCCAGGTGTCCGGTAAGCAACGCGACGTCGGCGGCGCTGAGCTCGTTCAGCGCGTCGCTGCGGAACAGCCGCCGCCAGCGAATCCTCGACTGGCTGGGGGTTACCGGGGGGCCGGACACAGCGCCGAGACCGCCGGGGGATGCGAGGGGCGGCCCACCGGGCCAGCACGGCGGGCAAGCCGTATCATCTCCCCGGCTGACCTGGTATCCGCCCGCGTCACGAAAGTTCGCGCACCCATCGAGCCGGATTTGGCGCTCCATGCTGCCCTCCCGTCGCCTGAACCCACCGCTTCCAGTGAGTTCACCGCCTGACCCGGACCCGCTCCTTCTCCCGGCGTACCCCCTTCGCCGAGGCACCCCGCAGCCCGAGCGCACCCCTTCGCCCGAGCACACCCCTTCACCCGAGCACACCCCTTCACCCGCGCCCACCCCCTTCACTCCGCCCATTGCCGCGCCTGATCTCGCCGCTCGCACGGGTCCCGGCCCATGATCATCGGCGGCTGTGCTGGCCGACGCATCGCGCGGCAGCCGTTATGGATCGGTATTGGAGCCGCTTGGCCACCGGGGCATCTGGGCTCGCCTTGGCATCTGGGCTCGCCGCGGCATCCGTTGCGTCTTGTGCACGGCGTTACCGGTCACCCCTGCAGCGCGGCGAACAATGCCGCGGTCTGCTCTCCCGCGTCAGCCGGCACGATCAGTGGCTGCTCCGCGTTGATCTGCTCCCAGGCGTCGCGCACGTCCTCGGCCGTCAGGCCAGCCCTCTTAACCCAGCCGGGGCCCTCCGCCACGAACACGCGCGCCACCCGGCCGCCCGCGACTGAATAAGCCTGGCCAGTTGATGCGCACTCCTCGTGGGCGAGATAGCAGACAAGGGGCGTCACGAACTCCGGTCCGAGACTGCCCGCAAGGTCCGGCGGGAACAGGTCTGCGGTCATCCGGGTCAAGGCGACCGGCGCGATCGCGTTCACCTTGATGCCGTACTTGGCCCCCTCCATGGCGAGCGTCTTGGTCAGCCCGATGAGACCCATTTTCGCCGAGGCGTAATTCGCCTGGCCGAAGCTGCCGAACAGGCCGGCCGGCGAGGACGTCATCACGACCCGTCCGTAGGCCTGTGCGCGCAGGTGCGGCCATGCCGCGTGGGTGACAAGGAAAGAGCCGCGGAGGTGGACGCCGAGCACGGCGTCGAACTCGGCCGGGGTCATCTTGAGGAATGACTTGTCGCGAAGGATGCCCGCATTGTTGACCACGATGTCCACCCGGCCGAACTCGGAAACCGCGGTCGCGGCGATCGCCGCCGCCCCCTCGGCTGTGGCGACGTTCGCACCATTGGGAACCGCCACGCCACCGCTCTTGCGGATCTCCTCTGCCACATCGCTGGCCGGCCCGCTCGACGCACCCGTGCCGTCGACCGCGCCACCGAGGTCGTTGACGACTACCTTCGCGCCGCGCGCGGCGAGATCGAGCGCGTGCGAGCGGCCGAGGCCCAGGCCGGCACCTGTCACGATCGCGACGCGCCCGTCGAACCTCAGATCCGCCATCTGCTCCTCCTTGGTGCGGCTCGCAGGGAGCCGGTTGGCGCGGCTCGCGGGGAGCCGGTTGGCGCGGCTCGCGGGGAGCCGGTTGGCGCGGCTCGCGGGGAGCCGGTTGGCGCGGCTCGCGGGGAGCCGGTTGGCGCGGCTCGCGGGGAGCCGGTTGGCGCGGCTCGCGGGGAGCCGGTTGGCGCGGCTCGCAGGGAGCCGGCCTTCGCCGGCGCCTTCAGTGGTATCACGCCGCAGGTAAGAGCTACGCAAACGCTCTCTTACACCCGCATACGGCCGGTACACCCGCATGACGCGCTTGAGCAGCGGCTCGCGCGGCGGCGGTTCCTGCTAGGCGATCAGATCACCGAGGCGGACCTGCGGCTGTACCCGACCCTCGCCAGGTTCGACGCGGTCTACTACGCACATTTGAAGTGCAACCTGCGGCGGATCGTGGACTACCCCAATCTGTGGGGGTACGCGCGTGACCTGTACCAGCGGCGGGGGTTCGGGGACACGACCGATTTTGGCCAGATCAAGTGGCACTACTACCAGATCCAGCCGCAGCTCAATCCCTCCGGGATCGTGCCAAAGGGGCCGTACGCCAACTGGCTCGCCCCGCACGGAAGGGATCATCTCCCGGCACGAAGCTGAGCGACCGCGGATCGGCGCCTGGGCGAATCGCGGATCGGATGCCGAACGGCCGCGCGTACTGCGGGGCACCAGAGACGATGGCGCCGGCCTCCGGCACTCCGCGTCTGGACAACCGGGAACCTTTGGGCGGGTAGCCTTGTTGGCGGTTATCGACACAGACTCCGGAAGAGGCGATGCCCGCCGTGTCTCCTGATCCGCCGCGCGTGCCCGCGGATCTCACCACGTCGGCAGGGCGCCGGCGCCGCAACGGCGAAACAGGGACAATCGGCCACCACGATGGTCACCAGCCGCACGAGCCGGCCGCCGATGCCGATTTCGGGCCGAACGAATGGCTGGTGGACGAGCTATACCAGCGGTACCTTGACGATCCGCAGTCGGTCGACAGGGCATGGTGGAACTTCTTCGCCGACTACCGGCCCGACGCCGCGGCCGCGGCGGGCCTTGGCCGGGCCGAGGTGCGCGCAAGCGGCGGGCGGGCCGGCACCGCTGATCAGCCACGCGAACCCGGAGGCACCGATGCGCAGGCCGCTGGCACGCAGGGAACCGGCGGGCAGGCGACCGGCGGGCTGGCCGCTGGAACTGGCGGGCAGGCGCCTCGCGCGCAGGCATCCCGGCAGCAGGAAGCTGCCCCCGCCGCGCCAGCTGCGGCGCCCACTGCCCGCGGCCAGGCCCCGCCGTCGGCCGCGCCAAGGATCACCGCTTCGGGCCCTGCTGGCTCGGCGGGCCCTGCGGGCCCTGCGGGCTCGGTAGGCGCCGCAGCGGCCGCGCCCGCCACGGCCCCGCAGGATGCCCCACCAGGCGCCGCCCCGGCCGCCGCCCCGGCTGCCGCCGCACCAGGCGCGGACGCGGCGACCCGGCCCAAGGCCGCGGCTCGGGAGCCGCACGTGCGGGCGGACGCAGCGGAGATCCGGCTGCGCGGCGCGGCGGCGCGCACCGCGCTCAACATGGCGGCGAGCCTGTCCGTACCCACCGCGACCAGCGTGCGCACCGTGCCAGCGAAGCTGCTCGTCGACAACCGCATCGTCATCAACAACCACCTCAAGCGCGGCCGCGGCGGCAAGGCGTCCTTCACGCACCTGATCGGTTTCGCCATCGTCCGCGCGCTCACCACGATGCCGGAGCTGAACGCTTCCTTCGCCGAGGTGGACGGCAAGCCGGCACTCATCCAGCCTGAGCACGTCAACCTGGGCCTCGCGATAGACGTGCAGAAGGCAGACGGATCACGGCAGCTGCTCGTGCCGAACATCAAGGCCGCGGAGAACCTTGATTTCCGCCAGTTCTGGATGGCATACGAGGACGTCGTCCGCAAGGCGCGGTCGGGCAAGCTGGATGTCGCCGACTTCGCAGGCACGACGATCAGCATCACCAATCCGGGAACCATCGGCACCGAGCACTCGGTGCCGCGGCTGATGCCCGGCCAGGGCTGCATTGTCGGCGTCGGCGCCATGGAGTACCCCGCCTCCTATCAGGGCGCGTCGGCCGAGACGCTGGCACGGCTGGCCATCAGCAAGGCCATGACGCTCACCTCGACCTACGATCACCGGGTCATCCAGGGGGCACAGTCGGGGGAGTTCCTGCGCCGTATCCACGGGCTGCTGCTCGGCGCGGAGCGCTTCTACGACGAGATCTTCCAGGCACTGCGGATCCCCTACGAACCGGTCCGCTGGGTGCAGGACATCCCGGCCGGGCACGAGGACGACATCGCCAAGTCCGCCTTGGTGCACGAGCTGATCCACGCGTACCGGGTGCGCGGTCACCTGATGGCCGATACCGACCCGCTTGAGTACCGGCAGCGCAAGCACCCTGATCTCGACATCAACGAGCACGGCCTGACCCTCTGGGACCTTGAGCGTGAGTTCGCCACGGGCGGCTTCGGCGGCAAGCCGCTGATGCGGCTGCGCGAGATACTCGGCGTGCTGCGCGACTCGTACTGCCGCACGGTGGGCATCGAGTACATGCACATCCAGAACCCGGAGGAACGCGCCTGGCTGCAGGCCAGGGTAGAACGGCCGCACGGCAGCCCCGGCCACGACGAGCAGTTGCGCATTCTCAGCAGGCTCAACGTGGCCGAAGCGTTCGAGATGTTCCTGCAGACGAAGTTCGTAGGCCAGCGGCGGTTCTCCCTGGAGGGAGCCGAGTCGCTGATCCCGCTGCTCGACGCGGTACTTACCGAGGCAGCGGAGGACGGCCTCGAAGAGGCCGTGATCGGCATGACCCATCGCGGCAGGCTAAACGTGCTCGCGAACATCGTCGGCAAGTCGTACGCACAGATATTCCAGGAATTCGAGGGCAACATCGATCCGCGTACCGCGCACGGCTCGGGTGACGTCAAATACCACCTCGGCGCGGACGGCGACTTCGTGACGGCCGCCGGGACCAAGCTCCGCACCTCACTTGTCGCCAACCCGAGCCACCTCGAGGCGGTCGACCCCGTGCTCGAGGGTGTGGTCCGGGCCAAGCAGGACGTCATCGACAAGGGTGAGCCTGGATTCACCGTGCTGCCCGTCCTGATCCACGGCGACGCGGCCTTCGCCGGCCAGGGTGTCGTCGCCGAGACACTGAACCTGTCGCAGCTGCGCGGCTACCGCACCGGCGGCACCGTGCACATCGTGGTGAACAACCAGGTGGGTTTCACCACCGCACCGCAGCACTCACGGTCAAGCGTCTACTGCACCGACGTGGCGCGGATGATCCAGGCACCGATCTTCCACGTCAACGGCGACGATCCAGAGGCGGTCGTCCGGGTCGGCAGGCTAGCCTTCGAGTTCCGGGAGGCGTTCAGGAAGGACGTGGTCATTGACCTCGTCTGCTACCGGCGCCGCGGGCACAACGAGACCGATAACCCGTCCTTCACCCAGCCGCTGATGTACGACCTGATCGACGCCAGGAGGTCCACGCGCAAGCTCTACACCGAGGCGCTGATCGGCCGCGGCGACATCACAATGGACGAGGCCGAGCACGCACTCAGGGATTACCAGAAACAGCTGGAGCGTGCGTTCACCGAGACCCGTGAGGCGACCAAGCGCCCGATCGAGCCCGGTGCGGTGATCAGGCGACAGCCGGAGGCGCAGGAGCGGATCGACCACCAGAGCGCCGCCACGGCGATCACAGGGGAAACCATCAAGCGGGTCATCGATACGCAGCTCAACCTCCCGGACGGGTTCAGCGTGCACCCGCGCCTGCAGCCGCTGCTGCAACGCCGTGCGGCCGCGGTCGCGGAGGACGCGATCGACTGGGGCACGGGCGAGACCCTGGCCATCGGCTCGCTGCTGCTCGACGGCCACCCGGTCCGGCTTGTCGGCCAGGACACCCGGCGTGGAACGTTCGGCCAGCGGCACGCGGTGCTCGTGGACCGGCATACCGGTGCCGAGCACGTGCCGCTCAAGCAATTCGACCGTGGGACGACCAAGCTTTACGTCTACGACTCGCTGCTGTCCGAGTTCGCGGCGATGGGCTTCGAGTACGGTTACTCGGTTGCCAGGCCCGATGCGCTGGTCTGCTGGGAGGCACAATTCGGCGACTTCGCCAACGGCGCGCAGTCAATCCTGGACGAGTTCATCAGCTCCGGCGAGCAGAAGTGGGGCCAGCGTTCGAGCGTGGTGCTGCTCTTGCCGCACGGTTACGAGGGGCAGGGTCCCGACCACTCCTCTGCCAAGATCGAGCGTTTCGTCGGGCTGTGCGCGCAGGACAACATGACCGTCGCCCAGCCGTCGACCCCGGCCAACTATTTCCATCTCCTGCGCTGGCAGGCGCTGTCCGGCCGGGGCAAGCCGCTCGTGGTGTTCACGCCGAAATCCCTGCTCCGGCTCAAGGCAGCGGCCTCTACCGGGTCCGATTTCACCAGCGGCACCTTCCGCCCGCTCGTGCACGACCCGGCCGGACCCGGCCCCGCGTCGGTCCGGCGGGTACTGCTCTGCTCCGGCAAGGTGTTCTACGACCTGGCCGCGCACCGCGCATCAAGCGGTGCGGATGCGGGCACGACGGCGATCATGCGGGTCGAACGCCTGTATCCGCTGCCGGTCGAAGAGCTGAAAGCCGGTCTCGCCGCCTACCCGGACGCGCACGAAGTCGTCTGGGTGCAGGATGAGCCTGCCAACATGGGCGCGTGGCCGAGTGTCGGCCTCAACCTTCCCGCTCAGCTGGGCAGGCCGATCGCCCGGGTGTCACGGCCGGCGAGTTCGGCGCCCGCGGTCGGTTCGGCCAGCATGCATGCGGCGGAACAGCGCGCGCTCATCGACGCGGCCTTTGCCCCTATCGCGGGTGCGGCGGTATAGCGGATGCAGCGGTCTAACGGGCGCGGCGGTGTGACGTGAGCAGCGATCTAGTGTATGCAGCGGTCTTGCGGGCGCGGCGGTATGACGTGAGCAGCGGTCAAGCGGGCGCGGCGGTCTGACATGTACTTCACTGATCGCGGCATCGAGGAGCTTGCCAAGCGGCGCGGCGACGAGGAGGTGAGCCTGTGGTGGCTGGCCGAACGGCTGCGCGAGTTCGTCGACCTTCATCCCGGATTCGAGGATCCGGTCGACCGGCTGGCCACCTGGCTCGCCCGCCTCGACGACGACGAGTGATCCAGCGGCCGCCCGCCAGCCGTCACGCGCCCCGCTCAGCGCCGTTAGCCACGTGCCGGTAGCTAGGCGCGCAGATGTGTGTGATAGCTGCGTGCGGTAGCTGCGTGCGGTAGCGAGAAGCCGTCGCGCAACGTGGGCGCCAGTGATCGCGATGCATCTCGACTTTTGACTTTTGCCGAACGCGATATATCGTATTTCTATTGGCGCATGTCAAGGGGGCGCTCTACCGCGATGAAGGGAGCCCGCGATGCCGCGGTGGATGATCGACTCGCCGACCAGCCTGACCTTTGACGGAGTGGTCGCTCTTAGGATCCGGCTGGTATCTGGCTCTGTCGCCGTCCTCGCCGCCGAAGACGCACCCCGCCTCGACGTCGAGTCGGTTTCCGGGCCGCCGCTGCTCGTCACGCACGAGGCGGGCATCCTGACGATCACATATGAGGACATGACCTTGGACGGCCTGCTCGGCTGGCTGCGCCCGCAGCGGCACTCGGCAACCGTCGCCGTCACAGTGCCGAAGGACTGCCCGTTGCAGCTTGGCATCGTGAACGCGACCGCTGTGGTATCCGGCATGGCGGCGCGGACATCGGTCAAGAGCGTGTCCGGCGGGATCACCATGGACGGCGTGACCGGCAACCTGGACGCCAATACCGTCTCCGGCGACCTCGAAGCACAGGATGTGGGTGGCGAGGTCTCGTTCAAGACGATCTCAGGCGAGCTCACCATCGCCGGTGGATCGCTCGGGAGACTGGACGCGAAAACGGTCAACGGAAAGATCACCGCCGACGTCGGCCTCGCTTCTGGCGCCTCCCTGCAAGCCGCGACAGTGTCCGGTGACGTGGCCGTACGGTTGCCTGCGACGGCGAGCGCCAGCGTCGACCTGCGCTCGGCTTCTGGCCCGGTGGAGACTGCCTTCGAGGGCCTCGGCAGCGGTCGCAAATCAGGCGGTGCCGGCGTGGCAGGAACACTAGGAGCTGGTGACGGCCGGTTGTCCGTAAGCACGGTGTCCGGAGCGGTGACCTTGCTGCGGCGGACGGCGGCCGCGGACGGGAAGCGGTACAGGGTTGGTACGGAGGAGGCACTATGAGCCCGGTGTTCGGACATGGGCGGCTGCGGCTGTACCTGCTCAAGCTGCTCGACGAGGCGCCCCGGCATGGGTACGAGGTGATCCGGCTGCTCCAGGACCGGTTCATGGGCGTCTACTCGCCGTCGCCTGGCACGATCTACCCCCGACTCGCCCGGCTGGAGGAGGAGGGCCTGCTGACTCACGACGAGGAGGACGGGCGCAAGATCTACCGGATCACGGACAAGGGCCGCGAAGAGATCAACCGTCGCCTCGACGAACTCGACGACCTGGAACGTGAGATCACCGAATCGGTGAGCGGCATCGCCCGTGAGGTCAAGGAGGATGTCAGGGAGACCGTGCGCAGCCTGCGCGAGGAGCTTACCTGGGCCACCCGTGAGGTGCACAAGGAGGGCACGAGGTCAGCGCACGAGCAGGCGCGCCAGACACGCGAGGAGGCACGCGAACGGGCCCGCCAGGTCAGGGAGGAACTGCTGCAGGCCCGCAGCGAGGCGGGCGGGCGTGCCCGCGCAGCTGCCAGCGGGCAGGCCGGGGGATCCACGGGGCGGGATCAAGAAGAGCGGGCCGAGCAGGCGCGGCGTGACCGGAGCGGACAGGGATGGCAGGACTGGGCCAGCTGGACCAACTGGACGGACTGGCCTGGCCGGCGGCACCGTCCCGACGCCGGCCACCGTGACTTCGAAGCGCTTGCCAGCGAATTCCGCAACGAGGTCCGCCGGGCCATCCGGCAGGCGGGCGCGCTCGGCGAGGGAGCCATGGATGACCTGCGGGCCATCCTCGAGGACGCCTTGCAGCGGATCCGCAACGAGGTCTTCGGCCCGGTCAAGCCGCAGCGCGAGGAATCGGGATCCGGCGAACGCGACAGCGATGACGCCTCAGCCGAGCCCGGCGACAGCAGCACCGATGCGGCAAAGACCGGCGCGAGCGGCGCCACGCAGGCACCTGAGGATGATGGCGCTGCCCGCCATGATGCGGCTCGCGGCGAGAACACTCCCGGCGGAACCACGAATGCCGTCGACGATGAAAGCAGGGACAAGGGCGCGGCCACTAAAGGGTGAAAACGATCTTCCCGAAGTGCTCACCCGCCAGCATCGCGGTGAACCCGTCGCGCGCCCTGGCAAGCGGCAGCTGATTGTCTATCAGCGGCCGAACGCCCGTCTGCACGCAGAACTCAAGTAGCCGGCCAAGCTGATCGCGGGTGCCCATGGTGGACCCGATCACCGAGAGCTGAAGGAAGAAGACCCGGTTCAGGTCAGCGGGCGGCACCGCGCCGCTGGTCGCACCGGAAATCACGATCCGGCCGCCCGGCCGGAGTGACTTGAGCGAGTGCGCCCAGGTTGCCTCGCCGACAGTCTCCATTACCGCGTCGACCCGCTCGGGCAGCCGCGCACCCGGCGGGAATGCCTGCTGCGCGCCGAGGGTCATGGCACGCGCGCGTTTCGCCTCCGTGCGGCTCGTAGCCCAGACCCGGAACCCAGCTGCCCTGCCGAGCAGGATGAGCGCGGTCGCCACGCCGCCGCCCGCCCCCTGGACGAGCACGGTCGCTCCAGGCTCGAGACCCGCCCTGCCGAACAGCATCCGGTAGGCGGTCAGGTAAGCCGTCGGCAGGCAGGCCGCTTCGGCAAATGACAGGCTGGCGGGTTTGGGCAGCAGGTTCCGCCTTGGCACCGCGACGCGCTCGGCGAAGGTGCCGTCGTAACGCTCGGAGAGCAGCGAGCGGCGGGGGTCAAGTGTCTCGTCTCCACCGCCCGCCGCCGCGTTACCGATCACCGCGTGCACGACGACCTCGTTGCCTTCTTCGTCGGTCCCCGCGGCGTCACAGCCGAGCACGATCGGCAGCCGGCTGGCCGGAACGCCGACACCGCGCAGGGTCCACACCTCATGGTGATTGAGCGAGGCCGCTGCGACACTCACAGTGGTCCAGCCCGGTTCAGGGACAGGTTCCGGCCGCTCCCCCATCTCCAGGCCGTTCAGCGGGTCATCAGGATCGAACCGGGCAGCGGTGACAGCGAACATGCCAGGGACACTACCTGCTGCGGCTGCCGCAGCATGAGCCGCCAGCAGCCTACGGGGGGGACCCAGAGGGCCGCTCCCCCGACATGCACTTAGGGCTGTTTCGCCCTAACCGGCTCACGCCTGGCGCCTTCCCTTCCATCACGGGCATGGCGGCGGCAGGCCCGATGTCGCCGGGCCACAGCACGGCCGATCCGTCCGGTGCCACATCCGCCATCAGGCAGGATCGGGCCCGCGGCATGGGCCGATGCGGGCCGCTCCGTTTCGCCCCTTACTCCCGCTCCGATGTGTAATACTCAACCTGCGGAGGCAGCTCTTACCGTCCCTAGCGAGACCCCGGCAGGTGAGGATCGGGAGTGGATCTCAGCTCATACGCCGAACTGGCGGTGCGACTGGTTAACACCTATGATCCCGCCCAGCCGGAACGCGACGATCTTCGCAACCTGGATGCGCTGCGCGCCGTGGTCGCCGACCGCCCGCACCTGAACGTGCGGGCCACCCGCAACGACCTCGACGCACTGCGACTGCTCCGCGCGGAACTGCGGAAGATCTTCTCGGCCTCCGCTGAAGGCGACGGCGCCGAGGCGGTCGACATGCTCAACGCCCTGCTCATCCAGCACCCGATCCATCCCCAGATCTCGGGACATGACCACCAGCGCTGGCATCTGCACCTCACCGAGAGCGGGTCGGTTGCGGACAAGTACGCCGCCGGAGCCGTGATGGGCCTCGCCGTGCTCGTCACCGAGATCGGCATCGAACAGCTCGGGCTCTGCCAGGCGGCGTCGTGCAACGCGGCGTTCCTCGACACGACCACAAACCGGTCCAGGCGTTACTGCTCCGACAGATGCGCCAGCCGGTCCAACGTCGCGGCGTACCGGGCCAGGCAGCAGCGCGGCGACGAGGACGGGACCGCCGCGTTCGCGCCCGGCTGAGCCACCCGTATCGCCGGGCGGACGCGGCATGGCGCAATTGACCCCCGTGGCGAACCCTTGCCAGACGCGCCCGGCAGACAGGGCGGGGCCACTGGCGCGGCAGCCGCATCTAATGATGCCGCGAGCGGCTCGAGCATGGCCGCCTCCCGCCGACGTGCTCAATACCACGCGCCCCGCTGCCCTGAGGCGCCGCCGCAAGCGGCCGTTGGGGCCGCGGGCGCAGCAGGAATTGACGCGTCAGCTAGGCCGTCCTGAATGTCCGCAGCATCAGCGGCCCGCGCCATCAGGGGTCCCATTGCCACCGCCTAGGCGCGCGCGTCAGCTGTGCTTCTTTGCCGGCACGATGGCGACGGGGCACTCGGCGTGATGGACGACCTGGCTCGTCACCGAGCCGAGCCGCAGCCGCCCGAACCCGCCCGCACCGCGGGGCCCGAGGACCAGCAGATCAGCGTCGCGGGACACGTCCACGAGCACCTCAGCAGGAATGCCGGTGATGGCCTTGACCTGCACCGACGGCGGGTGCTTGTCTCCGGCCTGCGCGACGGCCTTGTCCACCATCTGCTGGGCAGCGGCATGCACCTGCTCGCGTTCCTTCTTATCTATTGGCAGGTGCATCGGAGCAAGACCCCAGGCGTCGATCGCTTCCTGATGCACGGCAACGACCACGAGCGGCGCGGCGCGCAGCGCGGCCTCCCCTATCGCCCACTCCAGCGCTTGTCGTGATCGATCGGAGCCGTCAACACCAACAACTATTCCAGACATAGCACACTCCCTTTCTGTCCATCATCTGGAACGCTAAGCCCATTTTGCCCCAGCACCCAGGGCCGCAGTGCCCTCCGCCAGGGCCATCGGGCCTGTGCCCATAGGACAAAAGGCTCTTAACCGGGTGCACCGCAGGTACGTCGATTCCGGCCAGGCCGCTGCGGCGGGCCATCGAGGCCCGTGACCAGTGCGTGGCGTCCTCCGGTTTCTGCTCCTGTGTCGTGGCCACGGCGTCTTCGAACTTGTCCAGCAGAATCGACGGGGGCGGCCCGGGCGCGGCTCGTCGGTCAGGCCGTCCAGCTGCGCCCCGGCGAACCGCTTGCGCCAGCTGCCCACGGTGATCTCTGTCATGCCCAGATCGGCAACCACCCCCTGATCCCCCCAAGGAGGGTTATCACAGGTCGGCTACCTGGCGGTTCTGTGAATGCGTCACCGAAATGACGCGGAGTGACTACTTCTCAGGGGGACTGCTGATCCATACGATGACGTCACCCTCGCGGGAGCTAAGATCCTCGCGCGAGCATGCTGCACGTGCACGATCGGGAGAAAGGCCTGATCATGGCAAGTGAATCAGTAGTTGCCCCGTCCGGGGCGGTGGTCGAACATGGCCTCAAACGACAAGTCGGGCCGATCGGCCTGGCCTGGGCGTCCGAGGGATCGATCATCGGGTCCGGCTGGCTATTGGGCGCGTTCCTCGCTGCGCAGGCCGCCGGAACCGCCGCGCTCCTTGCCTGGATCGGCACCGCCCTCGTGTTCATAGTCCTCGCCCTCATCCACGCCGAGCTGGGTGCGATGTACCCGGTGTCCGGCGGGTCCGGGCGGTTCCCGCACTACGCGTTCGGCAGCGTTGCCGGGGCGTCGTTCGGCTGGTTCTCCTGGTTGCAGGCGGTCACGGTGGCGCCGATCGAGGTCCTCGCCATACTCTCGTACGGATCGGTGCACCTGACGTGGCTGACCCATACCAGCGGCGTCAACAAGGACCAGCTCACGGCCGCCGGATATGCGATAGCCGTGGGCCTGATGGCGATCTTCACCCTCATCAACTTTCTCGGTGTCCGCTGGCTGGCGCACACCAACAGCAGCTTCACGTGGTGGAAGATCTTCGTCCCGGTGCTCATAATCATCGTGTTCGCGTCGACGCACTTCCACGGCAGCAACTTCGGTGCCCACGGCGGCTTCGCGCCGTACGGCGCCAAGGGCGTGTTCGCTGCTGTTAGCACCGCTGGGGTGGCGTTCGCGCTGCTCGGCTTCGAACAGGCCGACCAGCTAGCCGGCGAAGCCCGCAACCCGCAGCGGGACATCCCGAGGGCCATCATCGGCGCGATGATCCTCGGCGCCATCATCTACCTCCTGCTGCAGATCGTCTTCATCGGCGCGCTGCCAAAGACCGCGCTCGCAAACGGCTGGTCGGCACTGAGCTTCACTGGGGACGGCGGGCCGTTCGCCGGCCTGGCCTCTTTGATCGGTCTCGGCTGGCTCGCCACAATCGTGTACATCGACGCCGTCATCTCACCCAGCGGCACCGGCCTGATCTACGTCACCTCCACATCCCGGATCTCCTACGGCCTGTCCCGCAACGGCTACGTGCCCGAAATCTTCGAGAGCACCGACCGGCGCGGCGTGCCGTGGTTCGGGCTGGTGTTCACCTTCATCATGAGCCTTATCCTTTTCCTGCCGTTCCCGAGCTGGCACCAGTTGGTCAGCTTCATCACCTCGGCCACCGTGCTGATGTACGCCGGAGCCCCGCTCGCCCTCGGCGCGCTGCGCAAGCAGACTCCGCACGCGCCGCGACCGTTCCGGCTTGGCGCCGCCGGCTTCTGGACACCGCTCGCGTTCATCTTCGCGAGCCTGATCATCTACTGGAGTGGCTGGCCCACGATCTGGCGGCTCGGCGCGGCCATCGTGATCGGCTACATCCTGATCGGGCTCAACGCCGCGCTCAAGCTCAACC
The DNA here is from genome assembly GCA_963826515.1 of uncultured Actinomycetota bacterium. Lineage (GTDB taxonomy): Bacteria > Actinomycetota > Actinomycetes > Streptosporangiales > Streptosporangiaceae > DATFVJ01. Next base: position 62,845 of record CAWGXI010000007.1, on the reverse strand, counting down.
GGCGGCTGGCCAAATTCGATCGGGCACAGTGGAGGGCCGCGTCGTGGCTGCCGGTTTACCTGGTCGGCATCGGCGTCATCTCCTGGCAGGGCACCTTCGGTTCCTACTCCGCCGGCCACCTGCACCTGTGGTGGGACATCCTGGTCGTCGCGGTTTTCAGCCTGGTGATCTACTACTGGGCGCAAGCGGTCCGGCTGCCCGCTGAAGAGACCAAGGAACTCATCAGCATGCAAGCCGTACCGGTCGAGGGCGTTGCATCCGATGGCTGAACGCCAGCTGAAGTGTTCTAGCCACATGCGCTGTACGGAAGGCCCCGCCCCCGAAGGGGACGGGGCCTCCGACGTTACCTAGCTGTGCGCCGCACCGGCCATGAAAGCATCTACCTGGATGGGCTGCGCAGCGGCCAGTAGCGAAAGAGCACCCGGCCCTCGATCAGCGCAGCAGGCACCGCACCGAAGGCGCGGCTATCCACCGCACCGCCGTTCGGATTGTCGGATTCCAGCCACCAGCCGTCCTCGCCGCGCCTGGCCGCCCGCTTGACGACGAGCATGCTCTGGCGCCCGGGATGACGCGCGACGACAAGGTGCCCGGCGCGCACGCGGGTGGTCCTGAGCACGAGCAGCCAGTCACCTGGCCGCAGTGCTGGCTCCATCGACCGTTCTGCCACCGCAACACGCCAGAGCGGCCAGCGCATGCTCCCTCCACATCCCTGGCCCGGGCCGCTGCAGTGACCGGGCGATCACCGGGTGCGAGCCCCGCCGGCCACATCTGCAGAATATTGTCGCCCACCACAGTGCATGGTGCGACGTCGAGGCCTGGTCACGAACTGTGCTGACCGGCCGGCGGTGTGCGTCGCGGGGACCCTGCGCACGGTCACCCTGAGGCCCCGTGGCAGTAGCCGGGCGCTCGTCGCCGACCTGTGGGATGGCACCGAATCGGTCCGGCTCATCTGGCTCGGCCGCCGTGAGATAAGGGGAATCCGCCCGGGCCGCAATATCGTCACCCAAGGGCGGATGACGATAATCCGGGCGAGCGGACAATCTTCAGCCCACGTTATGAGCTCCGCCCTACCGAGCAGAGTTAAGGCGTGCCGGCCGAGCGGAGTTAGGGCGTGTCTCGTAGATCTCGGTGGCTGCGCGCGGTGATCCGGCCAGTGGCGGCGCAGGCCGGCGAGCGGCGCAGGCCGGCGAGCGGCGCAGGCCGGCGAGCGGCGCAGGCCGGCGAGCGGCGGCCTTGGACAGTCGTGCCAGGCGCACCGGGTCGCCCAGCCGAGCTGCGCTGGGGGCGTTGCGGCAGGCCGCGTGACGCCGCGTCCACGTTCGAATGCGCCGAGCCGTACCTTCCCGGATTCGCAGGGCGTTGACGGGGTAGTGTCAGGGTCCGGAACCGATGACCCGAACACGAGGAAGGGAATCGATGAGGCTGCTCACACGTCTCCTCGAGCCGAAGGCCACCGCTTACGCGCACTGCGACCTGCCGTGCGGCGTTTACGAACCGGCACAGGCGCGGATCGAGGCCGAGTCCGTCAAGGCCATCTGCGAGAAATACGAGCAGAACAGCGACCCGGAGTTCCGCGCGCGCGCGCTGCTGATCAAGGAGCAGCGCTCCGAGCTCGTGAAGCACCATCTCTGGGTCCTGTGGACCGACTACTTCAAGCCACCGCACTTCGAGAAGTACCCCCAGCTGCACCAGCTGTTCAACGAGGCGACCAAGCTTGCCGGGGCGTCGGGTACGAAGGGCAGCTTCGAGGTCAGCAAGGCAAACGAACTGCTCGCCAGGATCGACGAGATCGCGAAGATCTTCTGGGAGACCAAGGGCTGACGCGGTACGCGCGTGGTCCTCGTGCCACGGTGCGCGCCATGATCCTCCGTCGCGCGCCGTGGCACGAACGTTTCTGTAGCCGCGGCATCTCGCGGCCCGCGGCATCTCGCGGCCCGCGGCATCTCGCGGCCCGCGGCATCTCGCGGCCCGCGGCATCTCTGACCCTGAATGTGCCATCGCGGGTCGCATACGACCAGTGACGGTACATCCACGGTCAGGGGCCGCGGCACCTCTTGCAGCCCGCGCACCTCTTGCAGGCCGTGGACGGTACCTTCCTATACAGGGGCGGCGCTGAGGTCCCGTCGGCCCGCACCGCAAACCGCCGTCGGCGCCGACATCTTCTCGGCCACCCTCGCTGCTACCGGGTGCGCTTCAGACCTCTCCCGGTGACGGCTGCAAGGCTGACACGCGATGGGCCATTAGGCGCCAAATCTGACCCACAATGGGCCATCGTGTGTCAGCCGCTGCAGAGATCTTGGCGCCGATAAGGGATCAGGTTGGGCGTGGTAACGGCTGCCAGCGGCGAGCGGCAGGTTGGTCCTTATCCGAATCAGTTATGTCATTTACGCAGGTGAACCCCGCATGCCGGACGCCACTAGGATGGAGATCCGGGGACGAACCTCGCGCGGCGTGTCCATGCAGCCGCGCTGCGGCGGTAGGTTGCAAACAGAACGTGACTACGCTAACGACCTTCAGAGGAGGGCTGTGACCGAGAAGACCGCCAACCGGCCTGCTGCGGCCGCTGCCACAGCACTGCCAGCGGGCGCAGCCGGTGATCACGCGCCGAAAGATGTCGTGACGGTCCGCATGCCGGCCGAGGGCGCCTATCTGTCGGTGCTGCGAACCGCCACCGCCGGCCTGGCGGCGCGACTTGACTTCACCCTCGACGAGATCGAGGACCTGCGCATCGCGGTCGACGAGGCGTGCGCCATGCTGCTCCCCCAGGCGTTGCCGGAGGCCGATCTCGAGTGCAGGTTTGAGCTGAACGCGTCAGCAATGACCGTCGCCGTCTCCGTGCTCGCGGAAAACGGGCGGACGCCGTCGCGGGACACGTTCGCATGGACAGTGCTCACGGCGCTCGCGGGGAAGGTCGACGCCCAGGTGGGAACCGATCAGAAGGTCACAATCGTCTTGCAGAAAAGCCGCGATACATCGCGGGACGGGTAAAGGCACGAGAGCGCGCTGTGACTGCGAAAACCGAGCACGCGGTCCCCGACCGGGTGCGGGCCCGGGAGCTGTTCGAGCGGCTCGCTATGCTGCCCGCAGGTGACCCCCTGCGTCAGCAGGTGCGCGGCCAGCTGGTCGAACTCCACCTACCGCTGGTCGAGTACCTCGCCCGCAGATTCCGCAACCGTGGCGAATGGCTGGATGACCTCACCCAGGTAGCGACAATCGGGCTCATCAAGTCCATCGATCGTTTTGATCTCGCGCGTGGCGTCGAGTTCTCCACATATGCAACGCCTACGATCGTCGGCGAGATCAAACGGCACTTCCGCGACAAGGGATGGGCGGTCCGCGTACCGCGTCGCCTGCAGGAACTCAAACTCGCGCTAACCAAGGCCATCGGCGACCTGGCTCAGCGCGAGGGCCGCGCGCCCACGGTGAGCGAACTCGCCTCCCACCTGCAGATGAGCGAAGAGGATGTACTGGAAGGGCTCGAGTCGGCCAATGCGTACTCGACTGTCTCGCTCGATGCGCCTGACTCAGGGGACGAGGACGCGCCTGCCGTCGCCGACTCGCTCGGCATCATGGACGACGCGCTGGAGGGCGTCGAGTATCGCGAGTCACTCAAGCCGCTGCTCGAACGGCTGCCGCCGCGAGAAAAGAGAATCCTGCTGCTCAGGTTCTTCGGCAACATGACTCAATCCCAGATCGCGGCCGAGCTCGGCATCTCCCAGATGCATGTGTCTCGGCTGCTCGCCCGCACGCTGGCACAGCTACGCGAAGGCCTCACCGCGGACGACTAGGGCGTAGATCCCGTAGATCTCGGTGGATGCGGGCGGTGCTCCAGGCGGAGATCCGGCAAGGCGGAGGAGTGGGTCGCGCTGCGCGCAGCCGTTCAGGATCCGTATCGACGCGCGCGGGCGACGGGGCGCGTGGCTACCTGCGGCCACGGGCGTGCAGGCGGTTACGGGCGGCGGTCACTTGGCTCGCGGAGAAGCACGCGCAGCGTCGGGGGCGCGAGAAGGGTGCCAAATCCGAGCAGCGCAAGCACGAGTAGCGGCACGCCCCAGCCGTAGCGGCCCCCCTCGATCAGGTAAATGGCCACGATTCCGCAGAACAACTGGGTGAGCAGTGCTGGCGTACGGCTCCACTTGCGCACCCGTGCGAGACCGGCCGCGACAGCGGCGAGCGCGACCGTGGTGCCAAAGCCGATCAGGGTGAGCGCGACCCCGCTGCTGACCTGGTACGAGCGACCCGAGGCCGTGTCAATTGCCGTGATCACGGTGGCGACGAGCACGCCAAGTGACTCGGCTGCCTGCACGACCCCTGCGCCGATCAAGGTCACTGGACGTTCCCGCATTTTCTGGAATCCTTCCGGCATAGCTACCCTAGGCGCGTGCGAGCGTTCCTGATCGTGAATCCCCACGCCACCTCTACGACCGCGCCTCGCAGGGACGTCATCGTGCGAGCCCTCGCGTCTTTCGTCAAGCTGGAGGTCGTGCAGACACGCTACCGGGGGCACGCCGCCGAACTGGCTCGGGAGGCAGCGGCGGACGGCCACGAGATGCTGTTCATCCTCGGCGGCGACGGAACGATCAATGAGGCGGTGAACGGGCTTTGCCACCCGGGCGGTGCCTGGGGTGCCTGGGACCGCTCGAGCGGCTCAGGCGGCCCGGGCGGCGCAGGCAGCGCGACGGCACGGCAAGATCCGGGCGCGCGGGTGCGCGGGGACGGCCAGCCCAATGCCGCCGGGCTGCCTGCGCTGGTACCCATTCCCGGCGGCAGTGCGAACGTGTTCGTGCGGACGCTGGGGATTCCCACCGACCCGATCGACGCAACGGGAGCGATCCTCAAGGCGATCCGGGCGGGCCGCCAGCGCCGGATCGGCCTGGGCCTGGCTGGCGGCAGGTACTTTACCTTCAGCGCCGGGCTGGGCCTGGACGCAGAGGTCATCCGTGCCGTCGAGGGACATCGCGCGGACGGGCGTCCCGCATCTCCGGCGCTGTACTTCTGGACGGCCCTGCGGCACTTTTACGGGGTAACCGATCGCCGCACGCCCGCGCTCACCCTCGAACGTGACGGCCAGGCGCCGATCGGCCCGCTGTTCATCGGCATCATTTCCAACACCTCGCCATGGACCTACCTGGGCAACCGCCCGGTGAACCCGAGTCCGCGCGCTGGTTATGACACCGGTCTCGACGTTTTCGCGCTGCGGCGGCTGCGGACGCTCGGCACGTTGAGCGCGCTGCGCCAGATGACAAACAACCGGGGCAGTCCGCCGTCCGGGCGGCACATCGTCAGCCTGCATGATCAAGAGGAGTTTACGCTTCGCGCGAAACGGCCGATCGCGTGCCAGGTGGACGGTGAATACGTGGGCGAAAGCGAGTACATGACATTTCGATCCGTACCCGACGCATTGCGGGTTGTAGCGTAGCCGAGCCGGTGGCGCGCATGCCGCGGGACGGCTGGCAGCTGAGCGCGCCACCGCAGGCAGGAGGCCGGCCGGCCATCGTTTTGCCGCTCGGCACGTGGTGTTTCGCTATTCGACATGGAACTGTGACAAACGAGCGCTCGCCAGCGTGACATAGCCGCGCTGTGATCCATCCGACATCGGAATCCGGCTGAACCTTTACCGAAACCTCTTGCGCTTGATCGCGAGCGTTTGAGAAGCTCATTATCGATGCGAGGCACGGGGTGTCACGGCCGCGCCGCTGAGCATTAGAGCTAGCGGTGGCTGCCGGGACAGGCCGCATGGCTACTCATGTGACCGCTCATGGTTGCGCCCTTGTTAACGCGTGGAGATTCTGCGGGTAGCGGGGCGCGCTGGCTGTGCCTGGCTTCGTGAAACGGTTCACAAGCATGGATGAGAAATCACGGAGCCGATTGCGGCTCAACAGTCGCATTGAGGAGTAGACCGCATGGACTGGCGCCACCACGCCGCCTGCCGTGACGTGGATCCTGAGTTGTTCTTTCCGATCGGCAATACGGGCCCAGCCCTCCTGCAGATCGACGAAGCCAAGCAGGTATGCCGACGTTGCCCGGTAACTGAATCTTGTCTGCGATGGGCGCTCGAGAGCGGCCAGGATGCTGGCGTCTGGGGCGGCACAAGCGAAGATGAGCGGCGTGCTCTCAAGCGCCGCACCAGCTATGTTCACGTTCGGGCGCACGCCTGACGCCCCGAGCTAAGGAGATCTTCTGAAGATGCCATCGGGTACATCATGAAGTACCCGATGGCGCGACCGCGACCCAGGGGTACGCCAAATCGGCGGCGGCATGCGGCAGCACTCGCATCCCGGGTCAGCCCGCGTGGCCCGAACCGCGCGCCTCGGCCCGGGCGATGCCAGGCCAGATAGCGGCGTCGTCGGCCTGCCCGGCGGGAAGCTCCATGGGCAGATCGACAATCACCTCCGTGCCCCCTTCCGGCCTCGGCAGCACCTCGAGCCTGCCGCCCAGTTCCGCGACCACGAGCGTGCGCACGATCTGCAAGCCGAGGCTTGCCGAGGTGTCGAGATTGAACCCCGCTGGTAGCCCGGCGCCATTGTCGGCGACCACCACGGTGAGGCGGCTCGGCCCGCGCCGCGCCGTCACCTCGATCGTGCCTGGGCACTGGCCAAGCCCATGTTGCAGGGCGTTCTGCAGCAGCTCGGTCAAGATCATCGCGAGCGGTGTCGCGACCGCGGCGGGCAACGCGCCGAACCGGCCGGCCAGCTGGGGCGTTACCCGCGCCTCCGGCGCAGCAACCTCGACGGCCATGACGGCCACGCGCCCGGCGATGTCGTCGAAATCAATGACATCCTCGGGCGTATGGGACAGGGTCTCGTGCACGATCGCGATTGATCCAACCCGGCGCACCGCTTCCTCGAGCGCCGCGCGTCCCTCAGGCGCCCGGATGCGGCGCGCCTGGAGCCTCAGCAAGGCGGCGACTGTCTGCAGGTTGTTCTTGACGCGGTGATGAATCTCGCGGATCGTGGCGTCCTTGGTCAGTAGCTCGCGTTCCCTTCTGCGCAGTTCAGTCACGTCCCTGACCAGGACAAGCGCCCCGGTCCGGGCGGAGCCCACCACCAGCGGGATGGCGCGCAGCTGCACAACCGATCCGTTCCCCTCCACTTCTGTCTCGCGCGGCACCCGGCCGCTCGCTACTAGGACGAGCGAATCATCGACCGGCACGGCCGGGTCGCACATTGCGGCGGTCGCCGGGCCAAGCTCTGCTCCGACCAGGTCGGCGGCTAGGCCGAGCCGCCGGTAGGCGGACAAGGCGTTTGGGCTCGCGTATGTGACCTTGCCACCCCGGTCGAGGCGGAGCAGGCCGTCGCCGACCCTCGGCGACCGCACGAAGGTCGGTTCCTCACCGGAAAACGGGAACCTGCCCGCCGCCACCATCTGCGCAAGTTCGTCGGCGCTCTGCAGATAGGTCAGCTCGAGCCGGCTCGGCGTGCGGGCAGAATTGAGGTTCGTGCTCCGCTCGACGACCGCGATGATCCGGCCGCCCCGTCGCACGGGGATAGTTTCCTCCCGCACCGGCACGCCACCCGTCCAGTCGGGGTCGCCTTCACGGCAAATCCGGCCCTCACGACGGGCGGTGTCGAGCAGCGGCCGCTGGCCAGACGGCGCTATGGTGCCCACGATGTCGTCATGGAACGCGGTCGGCCCGGTGGTAGGGCGCATCTGGGCCACCGCGACCCAGCCGCGGGCAGTGCGCAGCGGTGCCCACAGAACGAGGTCGGCGAACGACAGGTCAGCAAGCAGCTGCCAGTCCGACACCAGGGAATGCAGCCACTCCAAGTCGGCGCCGGACAGTGAGGTGTAGCCGCTGACTAGGTCACTCAATGTGGGCACGCTAGGAGGCTACTTGCAGGCCGGCACCGGCGAATACTGTCGCGCGCCGTACCCCGCCAGCGCGAGGCAGCCTCCCAGGCTGGCAAGATTCGCACATGGCAGACGACGAGGCCGCGGAAGGCGACGGCAATGCGCAGGACCGACGCGGCCCGATGGCGGCGTCGCGCCACCCCCAGGACATATGCGGGACCGCCGCGCTGCGGCGGATCCTGCTGGCATTGCTGCCGCCGTCCGTCACAGCGCCGTCCGTCACAGCGCCGTCCGTCACAGCGCCGTCCGTCACAGCGCCGTCGGCAACACTTAGGCCGCGGGGGCTTGCGACTGGCGGCGCGCCCCGACCTGACCGATGCTGATCTGGACGCGGTTGGCCGCGCCGTGGCCACCGTCCATGCCCAAGCTCCGCACGCCGCCCAGCGCCCGGAGGGAGAAGACCGACGGTGACCGCTCAACCAATGCAGCCGGAGCCGGCCACGGACGAGGCCGGCGTCGGCGGCAGGGCGAGGCAGCAGGCGGTACGGCACTGCCCGATGCGGCGATCGAGGCCGCTGGTCGTGGAACCGGCGGGCAGGACCCGCGAATCCCCAAGTACTACACGGTGAAACGCCAGCTGCTTGAGCTGACAGGGACCATGGCGGCCGGCGCCCCGGTCCCGCCAGAACGTGAACTCGCCCGGCGGTACGGGACCTCCAGGACCACCGTCCGCCAGGCCCTGGCCGAACTGGTTGTCGAGGGCCGGCTGCTGCGGATGCAAGGCAGGGGAACGTTCGTGGCGAAGCCGAAGGTCGCGCAGGTCCTCGAACTGGCCAGCTACACAGAAGGCATGCGCGCGCACGGGCTGCACCCCCAGACCCGGATACTCGAGATCGGCTACGTGACCACGGACGAGAAGCTCGCCGGTCTCCTGGCCATCCCGCCAGGCAGCCGCTCACTGCGCATTCACCGGCTCCGGCTCGCCGATGGCGAGCCGATGTCCATCGATATGTCGTATCTGCCTGCCAGCAGGTTCCCGGGGCTGCGCAAGCAACTGAGCCGGCACTCTTCGCTCTATGAAACGCTCGCCGAAGCGTACGGAGTCCAGCCCGCCGAGGGCGAGGAGACGATCGAGACCGTGCTCGCGGGGCCGAACGACGCGCGACTGCTCGGCGTTGACGTCGGGTTGCCATTGCTGCTGCTCTCCAGGCACGCGTTCGACAAGAACGGAAACGCGCTGGAATGGGCGCAGTCCTGGTACCGGGGTGACCGGTACAAGTTCGTCACCCGCCTGCGGCGCATGCCTCCAGGCTCAGCTGAGCCAGGCACTGAGCGGGACAGCGGGCACGGCGGGCACGGCGGGCACAGCGGGCACGGCGGGCACGGCGGTGACAGCGGGCACGGCGGGCACGGCGGGCACGGCGGTGGAGGACAGCGGGCACGGCGGGCACGGCGGTGACAGCGGGCACAGCGGGCACGGCGGGCAGCGCTTGCACGGCGGGCAGCGCTTGCACGGCGGGCAGCGCGGGCAGGATGCCGGGCACGACTCAGGGCACGCCAGTGGAGATGACACGGCCTAAGCGCCGCGAGAACACGTGCGCTGAGGTCCCAATAACCCGCGACCCGCGGGCGGGGCCCATGAGCCGGGTTCATGATCCGATTGCGTGTTAACCTGCCTGCGCTATTTGCAGGAAACTCAACACGCTATCGGATCATGGTCGGGCTGCGCAGGTGCACGATCACCCCTCGCGATCGGCCGATCACACCCCTGATGATCGGCCGGCGCAGGACGGCTACATCACCCCGGCCGACTTCGTCCGCGGGCGTTACGGATCACGCGGCCTTTCGCTGGCGGCGGCGCTCAGCGGAATTCTCGCCACGATGCCTCCATCGCCCTGCAACTCGTGCGCATCCAGGTTGTCCTTGACGTAATGGGTCTCGGCGGCGGCACGTCGACCAGCACCTTCGTCAAGGATCTCCCCCTGTTCATTGGTTCGTGCTGCTCGCCGCGTACACCTACGTCTCCGGGCTGCGGGCGCCGGCGCTGATCGCTTTTATCAAGGACACGCTCATCTACGTCGTGATCATCGTGGCGATCATCTACATCCCGATCAAGCTCGGTGGCTGGGGTCACATCTTCGACGTGGCGAACACCCATCTGAAGACGGTGAACCCGAAGACGGGCAAGCCGTTCGGCTCTCTGTCTGATTACCCCGGCTGCGGGACAGTGGGCCTACGCCACGCTCGCGCTCGGCTCCGCGCTCGCCCTGTTCATGTACCCGCACGCCGTAACGGGGACGCTCGCCGCCAAGAGCCGTGAGACGATCAGGCGGAACACCGCGCTGCTGCCCGCCTATTCGCTCGTGCTCGGGTTGATCGCGCTGCTCGGTTACATGGCCCTCGCCGGCAAGGGCGTACCCGCCGCGGTCAGGGCGGGCGGCAACACCCCGCTGGCCGTGCCGCTCCTGTGCAACGCGACCTTCCCGGGCTGGTTCGCGGGGATATCGTTCGCCGCGGTCGTGATCGGGGCGCTCGTCCCCGCCGCGATCATGTCGATCGCCGCGGCCAACCTATTCACCAGGAATGTGTTCGCCGAGTTCATCAAGCCCCACGCCACACCGGAGCTGCAGACGCGCGTGTCACAGCTGGCCTCGCTCATCGTCAAAGCAGGCGCGCTGCTCTTCGTGCTCGCGCTGTCCAAGTCGTTCGCGATCAACCTCCAGCTACTCGGCGGGATATGGACTTCCCTACCATCGTCGCTGCTCTCTACACGAGGTCGTTCCACCGCTGGGCGCTGCTGACCGGCTGGGCCGTGGCGAGGGTGTACGGAACGGCCCAGGCGTACCGTGTGCCGGTCCGTGGCACACCCGGATCGCATTTCGGCGGCTCCACCGCACCCATCCCGTTCTTCGGCCAGAACGGGCACATCGCGATGACCGCGTTCGTGATCAACCTGATCATCGCGGTCGTGCTCACGCTGTTCCGTGCGGCCAGGTTGCCGCCCGGCGCCGGCGAGACGGCGGCACACCACTACCTCGCCGATACCGGCGAGGTAGTGGTGTGCCGAATGGGCAGAAGTGAAGGAGAGACAGATGACGTCAGGAGCCGAAGGCGCCGCCTGAGATGTCATGATCCGTTTGCGTGTTAATCTGCCTGCGCTATTTGCCGGAAACTTAACACCGAAACGGATCATGCTTCGGCGCGCGGGACCTGAGTGAGCTCGTAGTGGCCTGAGTTGCGCCAGCGGGGCGTGGGCCGGCCATCCCGCCATGCAGCTTGGCGGCGTGCGAACTGACGACGCCCGAGACGACGTTTCGCCGGAATTCGCCCATGCCCAGCGCCGCGATCTGGACTGCCGCAGGCATGTGACCCGCTGGTAACGTCGGCCGCATGAGCGAGGCACAGAGCATGAGCGAGGCACAGAGCATGGGCGAGGCGCCGGGCACAAGCGGGGCACAAAGCATGGCCGGGGCGCCGGGCGTCAGCGTGGCGCCGGGCATCAGCGCGCACCGGCCGTCCGGGCACGGCGGTGCGCATGCGGTCGCCGCCGCGCGCCGTCACGGCGTCACCACGATTTTCACCTTGTCCGGCGGTCACGTATTCCCCGTCTACGACGGCGCGGTCAAGGCGGATCCGCCGTTGCGGCTGCTTGATGTGAGGCATGAGCAAACGGCCGTGTTCGCGGCAGAGGCGACGGCCAAGCTCACCCGCACGCCTGGGCTGGCGCTGCTCACCGCTGGTCCTGGCGTGACGAACGGGGTCAGCGCCATCGCGACCGCGCACTTCAACTCCTCGCCTGTGGTCGTGCTGGGCGGCCGCGCGCCTGATTACCGCTGGGGAGCCGGCAGCCTGCAGGAACTCGACCATCCGCCGATCCTCGCCCCGATCACCAAACGCGCCTGGACGCAGCACGCGGCCGCGGGCATCGGGGCCGCGGTAGACGAGGCGTTCGTCCTCGCTGGAGCGCCGCATCGCGGGCCTGTCTTCCTCGACATCCCGATGGACGCCCTGTTCAGCGAGACGACGGCCCGCCTTCCTGCGCTGGCGAAGCCGCAGCCTGCCAGCCCCGATCCGGGCGCCATCGCGCAGCTCGCCGGGCTGCTCAGCGAGGCGGAACGGCCCGTGCTTGTGCTGGGTTCCGATGTCTGGCTCGGCGGGGCCGAGGAAGCCGCACGGCAGGCGGCGCAGACCCTCCTGCTGCCCGTGATCACCAACGGGCAGGGCCGCGGCGTGCTTCCAGCCGGGCACGATCTTCTCGTCACCCGCGCGCGGTCGCTCGCATTCGGCGAGGCCGACCTGGTGATCGTGGTGGGTACGCCGCTCGACTTCCGGCTCGGCTACGGCGAGTTCGGCGCCAAGAACGGCGCGGCGCGCGCTCGCGTCGTGCACATCGCGGACGCGGCTGACCAGCTCGCGGCGCACTGCCCGCTGGCCGGATCGGCCGTCGGTGATCTCGCCGCGGTGCTGCAAGGCCTCACCGATGCCGCCGTGCCGCGCAAACCGGGCGACCCCTGGCTCGAGCGCCTGCAGGACGCGGTCAGGAGTGCGATGGCCGCGGATGGAGCGCTGCTCGCAAGCGACGCCAGCCCGGTGCACCCGATGCGGATCTACGGTGAGCTGACCCGGATGCTTGCCGACGACGCGGTCGTGATCGGCGACGGCGGTGACTTCGTCTCCTACGCGGGCAAGTACGTCGAGCCGAAACGCCCGGGTGGCTGGCTCGATCCCGGGCCGTACGGGTGCCTCGGCACGGGCCTCGGCTACGCCATTGCCGCCCGGCTGGCCCGCCCGGATGCCCAGGTCGCGCTTCTGCTTGGTGACGGTGCGGCGGGATTCTCCCTGATGGACGCGGACACGCTCGTCCGCCACCGGCTGCCGGTGGTGATGATCTGCGGAAACAACGGCATCTGGGGCCTGGAGAAGCACCCTATGCAGATGATCTACGGTTACGACGTAGCCGCGGACCTCCAGCCGCAGTGCCGCTACGACGAGGTGGTCAGTGCGCTCGGCGGCGCCGGCGAACTTGTCACCGAGCCCGGACAGATCGGCCCAGCGCTCCGGCGCGCATTCGACTCGGGTGTTCCCTACCTGGTCAACGTGGCCACCGATCCGGCGATCGCCTACCCGCGCTCGACGACAGGGATCTGATCCTGCGCATGAACGCCTTAGAGGGCATCTGATCCATCAGATGCCCTCTAAGGCGTGTCCCGTGGATCTTGGTGGATGCGGGCGGTGATCCAGGCGGCGGTCGGCAAGGCGGAGGAAGAGCCGATAGCGGAGCTACCGTCGTCGACGACGACAGTGCCGTCCACGACCCCGGTCGCTCGTCTGGGCGCCGATCCGCGCCTCCAAAGATCCACGGGACACGCCTAAGGCGCGCGTAAGGCGCGCCTAGGGCGCGCCTAAGGCTTAGCCTTCGGCTGCCGCATGGCGCGCCGCGTGCGTAAGGAACGGGTTCCTGGGCGTCACGCCTGCCAGGTGCCTGCATGCCCGGCGTGACTGACGAACCTGTCCCTGTCGACGAGCACCCGCTCCACCGTGCCCGCGCCGACAACAGGGTCTTCGCCGTCCGGTGATCCATCCGGGCGCTTCTGCCTGGCGATGAACTTGAACACCAGCCGCCGGCCTTCCACCTCGGTCAGTTCGGCCTCGACCTCGACCTCAGCGCCGATCGGGCTTGCCTGCTTGTGCTCCATGGCAACCCACGTGCCGACCGACGTTAGGCCCGGTTCGAGGCTTGGCGTGATGGCCGCCATCGAAGCAGCCTCGGCTAGCGCGAGCACTCGCGGGGTCGCGAGCACGAGCACGTCACCGCTGCCCATCGCGGTCGCCGTGTCGGCGTCCGCGACGACAATCCGTACTTTCGCCATCAGACCGGGTGCAAGAGCCATGGTCGTTACCCTAGCGGTCCCGGACGGTGTGCCGTCCGCTGCGCCGGGTACAGGACGACGAGTCACCTCGGCTGACAGCGCCACGCAGCGGCAGTCGTCCGGCTGAAGGGCCGGGGCCGGCGGCCACTGCCGGTTGCCCGATTTACTCGATTACGGCGATCAGGTCGCCCTCCTGTATGACGTCACCCTCGGCCACGTGCAGCCGGATCAGTGCGCCCCTGTCCTCGGCGAGGACAGGGATCTCCATTTTCATCGACTCGAGGATGACAAGGGTGTCGCCCTCGTCCACCTGGTCGCCCTCGGTGACGACCACTTTCCACACGTTCGCGACCATCTCCGCGCGGACCTCCGCCACCGCGGCTCCTTTCCTTGGCCAGGACCTTGTCCCGGCACCGGTATCCAGCGCCCGTCACCATTGTGCTGGGTATCCGGGCGTTTTCGCACCACGGCAGCGGCGGGGCGCGGTCACGCGCGCATCCGGCCGACCACGGTCGTGTCGTAGGCACCGCTGACGAACTCGCCGTTCTCCAGCAGTTCGGCGTGGAAGGGGAGGTTCGTCTTCGGGCCAGCGACGCGGAAAGCGGCGACCGCCGTCCGGGCCCGGGCGAGGGCCTCGCCGCGGCTTGCGCCGTGCACGCACAGCTTGGCGAGCAGCGGATCGTAGAACGGCGTGACCGTGTTGCCCGCGGCATAACCCGCATCCACCCGGATGCCGGGGCCCGCGGGCTCTTCCCACTCGGTGATCTCCCCGGGGCTCGGCAGGAACCGCCGCGGGTCCTCGGCGTAGATCCGCAGTTCGAGTGCGTGGCCGGCCGGGCCGCGGCTGGCCAGGTCCGGCCGGACCAACTCACCCGCAGCGATCAGGAATTGCTGCTCTACCAGGTCGATCCCGGTGACAAGCTCGGTAACCGGATGCTCGACCTGCAGGCGGGTGTTCATCTCGAGGAACGAGAACTCACCGGCGCTGGCATCCACCAGGCATTCAACGGTGCCCGCGCCACGGTAGCCGACAGCCTCGCCGGCCCGGACCGCGGCATCGAGCATGCGTTCGCGCAGCCCTGCCGTGACACCCGGCGACGGGGACTCTTCGGCGATCTTCTGGTGGCGGCGCTGTACGGAGCAGTCACGTTCGCCGAGCGCGATGACCGTCCCGTCCGTGAGCCCAAGGATCTGGACCTCGACATGCCGTGCCCGCGGGGCGTAACGCTCGATCAGGATCGCAGGGCTGCCGAAGAAACGCTCGGCGCGGCTGCGCGCGGTGCTGAACGCGGCACGCAACTGCGCCTCGTCGTGCGCGGCGCTCATTCCGATGCCGCCGCCGCCTCCGGCCGCCTTGACCATGACCGGGTAGCCGATCCTTGCCGCCGCCGCGACTGCCGCATCCCCATCCGCGACGGGCTCGCGGCTGCCGGCCGACACGGGGACGCCGGCCTCCTCCATCAGGTTCCTGGCGTTGATCTTGTCGCCCATCTGCTCGATCGCCGACGGCGGGGGGCCAACCCAGATGAGGCCTGCTTCGATGACCCGCCGCGCGAAGCCGGCGTTCTCGGCGAGGAAACCGTAACCAGGGTGCACCGCTGCCGCTGCGCTGTGCCTGGCCGCCTCGATGACCGCGTCGACGTCCAGATAACTGCTCACGGGCGGTGGCGGACCGATGAGCAGCGCCTCGTCTGCCTCTCGCACGTAGGGCAGGGCCTGATCGGCCTCCGAGTAGACGGCGATCGCCCTGATCCCCATCCGGCGCGCCGTCTTGACGATCCGCCGCGCGATCTCGCCCCGGTTGGCGACAAGGACAGACTCGAACACGCCGGCCTCCTCAGCGGTCGCGCGGACAGGACGGTTTCGGCACCGGCGCATCCTTTCACGTCCCAGGCCGCTGGCTCGAGCCGCGAGCGGCGCGTCCGGGCGAGTCTTACATGCGGGCGGACGAGCGGCGGCCAGCCACCCTGCTCAGCGCCTCGACGACCCCCGGGTCGTACTCCGCCGCGGTGTCCAGGCGGAGACGCTCGAGCGCCGCCACGGCCCGCTCTCTATCGGTGGAGCTGCCCACGAGATCGTCGAAACCGTTGGCGGCGCGGATGATGCGGCTGCTGACCGGCGGGCCAGGATCGGCGCCCCGCCACGGCTCACTCTGCCTGCGCACGATCTCGGCTACCCGGTCGAGCACGCCAGCCTTCCTGATCACCTCCGCGCCCAGCTCGGCGATCTGCGCCTGATCCGCGGGCGACACGAGCACGGTCGCGCCGCCTGGGATCGGGTCAGGGAGGGAAAGCTGGCCAATGTCGTGCATCAGCGCCGCGTACTCCAGTTCAAGCAGTTCCGGCTCGCTCATCCCGAGTTCGCGGCCGACGGCGACCGCGAGCCTGCTCACGCGGTGTGAGTGCCCGCTTTCCACGTATCCGCCGACCTCGGTCATCCGTGACAGCGCCCGCACCGTCTGCAGGTACGTGACCCGGATCCCCGCATAGCGGCGGAACGCGACCTGGGTGACGAGCAGCGGGGCGATGAACACCGCGAGCGCAGCGAGGCCCATTACCCCGGCCGCGAATGCGATCAGCATCGCCGATGCGCCGACCGCCGCGCCGAGCGGTGCCTGGACCCGCAGCTCATCCGAGAGCGCGACGCCGAACCTGGCCCGCAGCGCCTCGGCGCGGATCAGTGCCGCGATGACAGCGTCCGCCAGCCAGGCGACAGCGACAAGTACCGTCATCACCGCGAGGGCGACCCACCAGTGCCCGCGGATCTGCGTGTTCGCCGCGAGCGGGCGGAACAGCAACGCCACCGCCGCCACCGCGAGCAGCCGCCGGGCCATGGCATCGATCGACGTCGGCCGGCCGG
Organism: uncultured Actinomycetota bacterium; assembly: GCA_963826515.1. Lineage (GTDB taxonomy): Bacteria > Actinomycetota > Actinomycetes > Streptosporangiales > Streptosporangiaceae > DATFVJ01. The sequence goes on along the minus strand of CAWGXI010000007.1, from coordinate 46,325 downwards.
CCGCCAGGTGCGGCAGCGCGCCCACCACCATGGCGACCGCGGTGACCGCGATGACCTGCATCGCCGAGTGCGGAGCCGGGCGGCTGGCTACCCGCAGCAATAACGTGTAGGCGAGCGCGCCCGCCGTCGCAATCGGCGCGGACTCCCTGTTGCCCGGCAGCGCGATGCGGAAAAGCTCGCCGAGCGCGACGAGCGCACCGAACGCCACCGCATCCCGCATACCGGTGATCCCGACGGCGGCGGTCTGCGCGATCGCGGCTACCACCAGCATGCCCGCGGCGCAGATCAGCAGTAGCTGGCCGGAGTCCATGGCCTGCCACGACGGCCGGTGCGTCCCGGCTTGATGTGTGCTCAGCGTCTCATCGCCTCCGTCGCGGGAGCGCGGCTGCTGGCGGTTGTGGACGGCACAGGCGGCTCACCGGGCTGTTCCTGGCATCAGCGACGGGGGATGACGCGCAGCGGCGCGGTCGGGTCGTCGTGATCCTGGGCCGTGGCCGACGCCGGCTGACCGGGTGGCGCGGTGACAGGCTCGGGCTGCCGCCAGCGCTCACGCCTCAGCGCGGCGACGAAGGCATCCACCATGACGGGGTCGAACTGGGCGCCGGCCCACCTGCGCAGTTCGGCGACGGCTTCCTCAACCGGCCGGGCGCCGCGGTAGGAGCGGGTTGAGGTCATCGAATCGAACGCATCGGCGACTCCGATGACGCGGGCGAACTCGGGGATCTCGTCCCCTGCGAGCCCGAGCGGGTAACCTCGCCCGTCCATGCGCTCGTGATGATGCATGATCCCGGCGAGTGCCTCGTCAAGGAAACCGATCTCCCTGACGATCTCGAGACCGCGCATCGGATGCAACTGGATCGCGCCGAATTCTTCCTCGGTGAGCGGGCCGGATTTCTGCAGCACCATGGTCGGCACACCGAGCTTGCCGATGTCGTGCAGCATGCCCGCGTGCCTGATGGCCTCGATCCGCTCCGCGCGAAAACCGATCTCACGCGCGATCATGACGGACGCCTTGGATACACGTTCGCTGTGACCCCTGGTGTAGAAGTCCTTGGTCTCCACCGCCTGGCAAAGGGCCGCCATCGTCGCCTCGTGGGCTTCCTGCTGAGCCACGTACTGCGCGACCGCCCAGCGTGCGACGAACAGCGGAACCAGCACAAGCACGGTGGAAAACGGCCCGACCACACGCCAGAGCGCGGCCATAAGCAAACCGAAAATGGCGTAACCCAGATCTGGGACCAAGGACGCGAGGACCCCTCTGCGGAATGTCGTTGGCGAAGGTCCCGTCGCCCGGGTTAGCCACAACACCCCGATCACGAGGACGTAGTTGAGGAAGTCAAGCGTGATCGCGGCGACCGCGAAGGGAACGATGATCGCCGGGAACGAGCTAGATGCCGGCACGCCCGCGTGCCCGCCGGCCGCGATGTACACCGTGCCGGCACAGTAACTGGCCACTGCCCACATCGCACCGTTGAACGACCGCTGCACAACGTGCAGGTCGCGGCGCGTGTTGAAGGCGGCGGCGGCGCCAACAATGGCGGCGCCTACCGGGCCAAGCAACACGACGGCGGCCAGGATGACCGACGAGCCCGGCGACCAGGCGTGCCTTCGAGGACTGATGGGAACGGGCGACGCCTCACAGATCAGGTGAAGCACCGCTAGGACGGCCAGGGTTAGCCAGGCGATGTGTGCGAATGGCCCGAGGAGTACGATCACGCTCCCGGCAGCCAGCACCGCACCGATGTAGAGACGCGCCGCCCATGACAACCTTGGCAAAGCCATCCCCCCTACAGTCGACGTCAGGCGCCGCTCAGCGGCACGCTCTCGTCAGCCCCAGGTGATCCCCACAGCAACGAAGGCGAATGCCGCCAGCGTTAGCAGGGCAAACGCCGTCGATGGGAACGCACCGAGCCTGTGCATTAAGTGTCGCCTCCTTGACCTGGCTCAGCCGACGGCACTTGACAGTCGCCGTCTCGACACTCAGGGTAACGCGATCTTCCGAATCCGCGTAACTCTCAGCGGCATCGTGAGCGAATCGTGAACATACGTGCACACTCTGCAATCAGAGCCGGTGTTTCCTGCCTCCCGGCCAACTCACCGTAGCCTTGATTCCGTCACGCAGACTAGTACTCCCTGCCCAGCCGAGACCATCGTGTGCCGGAATCGGGTCCACCGCCATCGCGGGCAGATCGCCCGGCCGAGGCGCTGCGTACGCGGGTGTCTGGACGACCGGCGGCCGCGGCGCACCCCGGCACGCTGACGCCACCGGCCGATTTGACCAACCCCAGCCCGCACGCAGCCATTGCTGATAACCGCGCGCCGCAATCCGCGATAACCACCGGGCTGCAAGAGGTTCCGCGGCCTCTGACCCTGGATGTACCGTCACTGGTCGTATGTGACCCGCGATGGCACATTCAGGGTCAGAGGTGCCGGGCTTGATGTACGACTCGGCCGCGCGGTCACGCGATCAGGGCATGCCTACGTCAGTCGACGCGGAACTGGGTGATCTCGAGGTCATACCTGACCTGCTGGATGCGGGTCATCACCTTCGCGCGCAGATCGCGCGGCACGGGGTCGCAGCCGCAGTGCTTCTGCACCAGTCGCTTGACGGCTTCCTCGAGGCCGAACTCCCGCAGGCACGGCCCGCATTCCTCGAGGTGCTTACGAACTTCGCCGCAACCGGCGTCGCCAAGCTCGCCGTCGAGATAGCTGTAGACGAGGGCGAGAACCTCGCCACAAGGCATGTCATGAGGATGGCCGCAACTCATCTCGCGTCCTTCCCGGGCTGGTTCCCCGATGACGACGCCGCAGAGGACATCCCGGGATCTGTCTCTGTCTTGACCATACCGCGCTCGACGGCATAATCCTGGAGGAGTTCGCGCAATTGCCGCCGACCGCGGTGCAGCCGGGACATAACGGTCCCGATCGGCGTGCCCATGATGTCCGCGATCTCCTTGTACGCGAACCCTTCCACATCCGCGAGGTAGACCGCGATGCGGAAGTCCTCCGGCAGTTCTTGCAGCGCGCGCTTGATATCGGAGTCGGGCAGCCGTTCAAGCGCCTCGGATTCGGCCGACTTCAGCCCCGAGGAGGTATGCGACTCTGCCCGCGCAAGCTGCCAGTCCTCAATATCGTCGCTTGCCGCACGCTGCGGCTCACGCTGCCGCTTTCTGTAGGTGTTGATGAAGGTGTTGGTCAGGATGCGATACAGCCAGGCCTTCAGGTTGGTGCCGGGCTCGAACTGATGGAACGACGCATACGCCTTGGCAAAAGTCTCCTGCACCAGATCCTCTGCGTCCGCGGGGTTGCGCGTCATGCGCAGCGCCGCGGAATACATCTGATCGAGGTGTGGCAGCACGTCGCGCTCGAATCGCGCGTCACGCTGCTCCAGCGTCTCCGCGACCGCATCCACCCCCTTAGTAACCGCGACAGCCTTCCCGCCGGCGAGCGACTTCTCCGCCCGCCCGTGCCGGGCACCGTCTGACGGGGAGAATACCCTCCCAGCTCTCTCGGCAACGAAGGGCGCCACCAAGGTCTCGCCGGGCAGTCGGCCAAGGGCCGCAAGCATGCAATCGCACCTTCCAGGCTACGTGGGTCAGTTGATCGTGCTAAGACGCCTGCGACAACACGGCTGCCTGCGCAATTCATTCCCGGGGCCAGCGCGCCGGGGCCGCCGCGATCCGCACCGGATCGCGGCGGGTGACCACGTCACCGGCGGGTAGTAAACCTGCAGGGCTGCGCCGCCCACTCCAGAAAACCAGCCGCGGCGACGCGAGCGGATGAACCGGCCAGCTAGTTACGACCCTCCGAGTGCTGCACTGGAGCTGTGGTGACGCCAGAAGTGGCCACGCACCTGCCCGCGAGCGGAACCGGCTCGCTGATGGCCTACTGGCGGTTCTACCGCAAGGTTGCGGCCGCCCAGCTGGCTGGATGGCTGGCGCCGTCCATCCGGCGCGGCGGCGAGTTGCTCGTGGACATGTCGGGCCCGCACCTGCCATGTGCCGCCCAGGCCGCTACCGCGGGGCACACCGTGGTGCACATTGTGCCCGCCGATATCGCACCGCCCGCCGGCAGCCACGAGCAAGCGCCGGCCGGGGCAGGCCCGGACTTAGGGGCAGCGCTCGGCAGCGCCGCCGGTCACCCGGCCCAGACCGCAGTCGTGACGGGCGCCGCGCGGGCTCAAAGCACGCCAGGCAGCCGCGCAGCGCATCGGCGAAGACCACTCGGCCCGGTCGCCACCGTGCGGGCCGACCTGGCATCGCTGCCGTTCCTCGACGACCATCGCGTCGACGGCATCATCGCCGATGACCGCACGCTCTCGCGGCATCTGTTCACCGAGCAAGTGATCGCGGAGGCCGCCCGCGTGCTGCGCCCAGGAGGCCGGCTGCTGGCATGCTTCGACTCGCTCGTGCTAGGCATGGCGATCCTTGCGGAGCAGCGCCACTGGGCCGAGCTGATCGACCTGCCAAGCGCGGAAGTAGTGCTCGTACCCTGGCCTGACGGCACCATCACCCGCTGTTTCGGCGTTGACCAACTGCGTGAGCTCTTCGCTGAGGCCGCATTCGATATCTCATGGATACGGCCGCGCACCGTACTTTCGCCAACGACCGTCGAACACGTTCTTGGCCGTGACGGCGCCGCGCTCGGCCGGCTCGTGCGGGCTGAACTCACTGCCGATCCGGATGATTCTGTGGGCATCCATCTCATCGTGAACGCTCGCAAGAGGCCGCCGAACCCAAGGGCCCGGGCACACGGGGCCCGTGGCGCAGCGACGGCCCCGGCTCAGCGCCGCAGCCGATCAGCCTTGGACTGGCATGCCACACAGCGCGCCGCCTCCGGACGTGCTTCGAGCCGGCCCTCCGGAACCGGTTTTCCACATTCGGTGCAGGTGCCGTACCTGCCGTCGGCCAGCCGGCCGAGCGCGTCAAGCACCAGCGAGCGCTGATGCTGCGCCGCTTCGAGGATGGCCTGGGTACGGTCAGCCTCGGACAGGTTTGTTCCCGCGTCGGCCGGATCCGGGTAACCTGACGCTCCCTCATCGCCCGGATGTTCGCCTTGCAGCACACCGATGGACCTGTCGAGGTCATCGCGAATCTCTTCCAGACGCTTAAGAGCGGTAGCGGTATCCACGGGATACGTACCTCCTGTCCGCATGCGGCCGGCCACCGGGGATCTGGCGTCGCCGCGTTATCTAGGGGTCGCGGTGATCTAGAAGAGTGAGGCCGGTGCCTCGCTCAGATCCTCGCCGGGTGGTGCGGGCTCGATGAGCCCAGGTCCGTTGTTGCGCACGCTGTTCACGGCGCGCGCTACCGGCCGCGTGCCCAGATCAGCCGACGCCGCAGGGGCCAGAACATCGAACAGGTCAGCAGGGTCGGTGCGCGCAGGGTCGAGCCAGTGCGCCCACCGGCCGCGCGTCACGACCATCGGCATCCGGTCATGAATATGGCCGAACGCGTCGGTGGCCCGGGTGGTTATGATCGTCGCCGTCCAGAGCCAGGCGGCCGGATCGCCGGCCGGCGAACCGGGCGCTCGCCACAGCTCGTAGAGCCCGGCCATGGCGAGAACGCTCCCGTCCCGCGGAAACATGAAGAATGGCTGTTTGCTTATCCGGCCGCCGACTGGGGCCCCCGGCTGCCACTCGAAGTAACCATCGGCGGGAAGCAGGCAGCGCCGCCTGGCGAAGGCTTGCCTGAAGGCGGGCTTGACCGCGACAGTCTCAACACGGGCATTGATCAACCTGCTGCCGGCCGACGGATTCTTAGCCCACGACGGCACAAGGCCCCAGCGCAGCACGCGCAACTGACGAGTTACCGGCGGCCTATCGCTGTCGCCCCGGAAACTATTGGGCTCCCCCGCCGCCGCGGCCAGGCTCATCTGACCGGTCGCCTGACCATCTGCAGAGCCCCGCTCGCGGCGCGCCAGCACGCCGTAGATGGGCTTCGTCGGTGCGACGTTGTAATCGGCTTCCAGCGACTCGTGGGCATGGTCAGCCTGCACCTGGAACTGCTCAAGGAGTTCCTGGCGCGTGCGCGCAGATGCGTAGCGACCACACATGTCCCAACCCTGACACGGCAAGCAGGCCTGCCCATGGCCATGGAATGTGCCAATCCATAGCCAGGTTGCCGCGTTGCCAAACCTCACCGGGCATCGTTTCAAAGCAGTCTCCCCCGAATCCGGATTTTTCACCCCTAATTTATGCGCGCGTTATCTGCACCGGCGGCGACGCAGTTGCCCGTATGTTGCCGGCATCGCGCGGCGCTCAGCTGGCAAGTGGAGCAGCCGCGGCCTGGCGCTAACGCGGCGGGCGGCAACCATCACGCCGCGGCCCGGCACCCGGGAGCGGGCAGGCGGGTCAGACGTCAGATGATCGAGAGGCCAGGCTGGTAACGGGTACGCTCGCTGCATGCCGGATGCGCAACGCCACGCCGCAGGCGCGCCCGAAGAGGCCCGCGTCACGGTCGCGCCCGGGCAGGATTGGCCGGCGCCCGCGGCCACCATGCCGGTACGTGCGGTCGTCACGCTGCCGGGCTCCAAGTCGATCACCAACAGGGCGCTGGTCCTCGCGGCGCTCGCTGACGGTCCTGGCCTGATCCGGCGGCCGCTGCGGGCAAGAGACACGCTGCTGATGGCGGCCGCTCTGCGGGCGCTCGGCGCCGATGTCGAGGAGCACGCGGGGGGCGCGGAAGACGCGGGGGGCGCGGAAGACGCGGGGGGCGCGGAAGACGCGGGGGGCGCGGAAGACGCGGGGGGCGCGGAAGACGCGGGGGGCGCGGAAGACGCGGGGGGCGCGGAAGACGCGGCGGGGCCGGCCTGGCGAGTGATACCGGCTGCGGGCCACAGCCAGCGTCATGCTGGCGGTCGCGTGGTCGACGTGGGGAACGCGGGAACCGTGCTGCGTTTCGTGCCGGGCGTGGCGGCGCTCGCCGTCGGCGACGTCGCATTCGACGGTGACCCCCGCGCCCGTGAACGCCCGGTTGGGCCCCTGCTCACGGCACTTCGCGAACTCGGCGCCTTGATCGACGACGGCGACCGCGGCGCACTCCCCTTCACCATCCATGGCCGTGGCGCGGTGCCTGGCGGGGCGGTGACGCTGGACAGTTCCGGATCTTCACAGCTTGTCTCCGCACTCCTGCTGACCGGCGCACGGTTCGACAAGGGCGTGGAAGTACACCATCAGGGCCCGCCCGTCCCTTCCGCACCTCACGTTGACATGACCATCGGGATGTTGCGTGACGCGGGAGTGCGGGCCGAGGCCACGGGTCACGACTCATGGCGGGTGCATCCGGGCACCGTGCTCCCGCGCATCGTGGACGTGGAACCCGACCTGTCCAACGCCGCGCCGTTCCTCGCCGCCGCGCTCGTCACCGGCGGCACCGTCACGATCCCCGGCTGGCCCGCCCGTACCACCCAGCCAGGCGACGCGATACGCGACCTGCTCACCCGGATGGGCGGCAGCTGCGAACTCACCGCGGCAGGGCTCACCGTCCGCGGCAGCGGAACCATCCACGGCATCACCGCCGACCTGCGCGACGCGCCAGAACTCGCGACGGTACTCACCGCCCTCGCGGCGCTCGCCTCGTCGCCTTCGCGGCTGTCCGGCATCGCGCACATACGTGCGCAGGAAACCGACCGGCTCGCGGCCCTCGCACGCGAGATCAACGCGCTCGGTGGTCAGCTGACCGAACTGCCGGACGGGCTGGTGATCAAGCCGCGACGGCTGCACGCCGGTGCCGCGCGGGTCTTCGCAAGCTACGACGATCACCGGATGGTGATGGCCGCCGCCGTGCTCGGCCTCGCAGTTCCCGGCCTGCTGGTGGCGAACGCCGCCACAGTGGCCAAGACCTTGCCGGACTTCACGCGTCTGTGGACAGCCATGCTGGAGCGCTCCCACTGAATCGCCGGCGAAACTACCGTGAGCTTGACGAGGATGACGTGCGGGTGCGTCCAGGCCGCGGCAGCCGGCCCGTACCCGGCGAAGGCCGGCCCACTCCGGCGCAGCGGGCGGTTTCGTCACGGCTGTCGACAGGGGCCGTTACGCCTGCCTGGTCGACGACCTCGTCGTCACCGCCATGAGAGCGCGTGAACTGGGCCGCAAGAGCGTGGTGGTCGGGGACCGGGTGGCCCTCGCGGGCGACGTGTCCGGTGCCCCTGACGCGCTTGCCAGGATCGTCCGGGTGGAGCCCCGCACGTCGGTGCTGCGCAGGTCGCCTGACGACACCGACCCGGTGGAACGCGTCGTCGTAGCGAACGCGCAGCAACTGGTCATCGTCTCCGCGCTCGCCGACCCTGAGCCAAGGCCGAGGTTCATCGACCGCTGCCTGGTGGCTGCCTACGACGCCGGCCTGGCGCCTGTGCTCTGCCTGACCAAGGCGGACCTCGCTGACCCGGGTGAACTGCTCCGCGCGTATGAGCCACTGGGCCTGACCTGCGTCGTTACGCGTAAGCCGTTCGGGATAAAAGAACTTGGCACTCTTCAGCAGCTGCTCGCCGACAAGATCAGCGTCTTCATCGGGCACTCAGGGGTCGGCAAGTCCACCCTGGTCAACGCCCTCGTGCCGGCCGCTGAGCGGGCGGTCGGGCGGGTCAATCCTGTCACCGGGCGGGGCAGGCACACCTCCTCATCAGCCATCGCGCTCCCGCTGGCCGCCGGTGGCTGGATCATCGACACGCCAGGTGTGCGCGGGTTCGGCCTCGGTCACGTCGCCGCCGACCGGGTCATCCGCGCGTTCCCCGACCTGGAACCCGGCACCGCGGAATGCCCGCAGCAATGCACCCATCTGCAGGATGACTGCGGCCTCGATGGCTGGGTGCAAAGCCGGCGCAGCGACAGCGACCGAGCCCGGCTTGCGGCGCGGCTCGATTCACTGCGGCGGCTGCTGCGCAGCCGTGAAGACGCCGAGGACAGCTGACCGGCCGCGGTGCAGATCGGCCGAGCCCATCAGATGTCGACCGTGCCGCCCGAGCGCCAGTACTCGCCATGGTCACGCGACAGGAATCCGCCATCCACCAGGTACCTGCGCAGTGCTGCGTGGTCGTCATAGAAAGCGCGCAGGAGGGTGTTCACCTCGCTCTCGCCGTAACGGACCCCGGGCTCGAAGACCGCCGCCACGTGGTTGAGGAGCACCCGCCGCTTGGCCCATTGCGCGGGCATCGACGTGATCCGGCCATCCCGGATGAAACTCCGCAGCACCCCGGCCTCCCCGGCCGGCACGTCGCCGAGGTCTTCGCGGGGCGGCTGCGGGATCGCCGCGGACACGGAACGTCGCAGCGCGGCTGGAACTGCCGTCCACGCCATGCCCTGTCTCGCGGCGAGGCCCCCGCGCGCCAGCTGGCTCAGCGCGCGAAGTACGTCCTTCACCGGCAGCCCCGCGTGCAGCGAGATCTCCTCGGCCGAGCTGGCCCCGAGCACGAGCGCCGCGAATACGCGCAGCCTGTCTTCGCCCGCGAGCAGGCTGAGCAGGCGCAGTGGGTCGAGGTCGTGGGCCGCGGACACGGATCACAAGTGTGCCCGAAGTGTGCCCGGAGTGTCCCGCGCATGGCATGCCCCCGTTCGCCGCTGGCTCGCTCCGGCCGCTCCGCGGCGGAGCGGGACGCGCCTGGCCGGGGTGCTTGTTCCCGTATCCAGTGCTCAGGCGGTACCGTTGCGCGCCATGGCGGGTTACGAAGAGGACCTGCGCCTGGCGCACGTTCTGGCCGACGCGGCGGATGACATAACAGCGCGGCGGTTCCGCGCGCTCGACCTGCGCGTGGAGACCAAACCGGACCTTACGCCGGTGACCGACGCCGATCGTGCGGCCGAGGACTCGCTCCGTAACGTGCTGCGGAGGGCGCGCCCACGCGATGCGGTCATTGGCGAGGAGTCTGGCCAGACGGGGTTCGGGCCGCGCTGCTGGGTCGTGGATCCCATCGACGGGACCAAGAACTACGTGCGGGGCGTGCCTGTGTGGGCGACGCTGATCGCGCTGATGATGGGTGACGAGGTCGTGGTGGGTGTGGCCTCCGCGCCGACGCTCAGCCGGCGGTGGTGGGCGGCGAGGGGAGGCGGTTCCTGGTCAGGCCGCAGCCTCACCAAGGCGGCGAGATGCCGGGTCTCCTCGGTGACCAAGCTCGAAGACGCCTCGTTCTCGTATTCCAGCCTGGGCGGCTGGGAGGAACAGGGCAGGCTTGACGGTTTCCTCGGGCTGTCCCGCTCCGTCTGGCGTACCCGCGCCTTTGGTGATTTCTGGTCACACGTCCTCGTCGCAGAGGGCGCGGTGGACATCGCGGCTGAGCCGCAGGTGAACCTCTGGGACCTGGCCGCCTTGCAGGTGATCGTCGAGGAGGCCGGCGGCAGCTTCACCGACCTTAACGGCGAGCCACGGCCCGACGGTGGCAACGTCCTTTGCACCAACGGGCATCTGCACGAAGAGGCACTCGCCATGCTGGCGGCCCGCGACTGAACACCACCCAGCACGTGCTTGACCGTGCTCGCCTTGACCGTGCTCCCGGCGTTGGCAGGGATGTTCGCTGACAACGCTCCGGGATCTCAACGCACATGGCCGCTGGCACACCGTCAGGGACACAATCTCAGCCGGTGAAATCCGCCGCGCTTGAGCATACTTTGGGCTTGCCGTACGAAGGACTTTAACCGATGCTTGACGGTACGAATCACAATTTCACAAAACAGCTTGACGCCTAGCAACAGACCATCCGGAGAGTGATCCATCATGCAGGTAAGGGATGGCATGAGCCCGCTTGTGCTTACCGTGGGCCCCGCGCACACACTCCGTGAGGCGGCGCGGCTGATGTCAGCGCGGCATGTGGGTGCGGCCATCGTCATCGATTCTGAGCACTCGGGGATCGGGATCCTCACCGAACGCGACATTCTCAACTCCCTGGGCGCTGGCCAGGACCCGGACACCGAACTCGTCGCCCATCACCGCTCCAGCGACCTGGTCTTCGCGTCGCCCGGCTGGACCCTCGAACAGGCCGCGACCGCGATGGTTCGTGGCGGATTCCGTCACCTGATTGTCGTCGATGGCCACGACGTCAGCGGCCTGCTTTCGATGCGGGACATCGTGCGCTGCTGGTCCAAGGTACGGCCGGTGACCGCGCGGCCGGCTGCGAGCGCGCGGAGCGGCGGGTAGCCGGCGCTGGCCCGTGTTCGCTCGCCGATTGCAGGCCGTCTGCCGCCGTTCGCTCGCCGGGTAGCCGGGCCGGCCCGCCTGCGCTCGCAAGCCGCGCCGGCCCGCCTGCGCTTGCGGGGATGGTGCGCATGCGCGAGAGTGTGGCGCCATGCAGCTTACGGGCGCCGCCGTCTTGATAACCGGTGGATCTTCTGGGATAGGGGCGGCCACCGCGCGTGCGGTGGCCGCGGCCGGCGCGCGGCCGCTGGTCGCCGGGCGCGACCGGGAGCGGCTGGACACGGTCGCGGCGCAGACCGGCGGGGTCGCGCTGATCGCCGATCTCGCCGCGCCCGGCGGCGTCCGCGGCCTCGTGGACGCAGCACTGCGGGCCGCGCCCGCTGGCGTCGACGTACTAATCAACAATGCGGGCGTCGGCTGGGCGGGACTGTTCGGCGACCTTCCCGCCACGGCCGAGGATCGGCTGATCGCGGTCAACCTGACGGCGCCGCTGCGGCTGACCCGCCTGCTCGTCCCCGCGATGGCCCGCCGCGGGCGCGGCCACGTGGTGTTCGTCTCGTCCATCGCGGGCGCCACCGGCGTGCGGCGCGAGGCGGCGTACGCCGCGACCAAAGCGGGCGTGCACTACTTCGCCGAGAGCATCCGCTACGAGCTTCGCGGCAGCGGGGCCGGGGTCTCCGTCGTCTTCCCCGGGGTGATCGACACGCCCTTCTTCGAGCGACGGGGCACGCCCTACCAGCGGAGACGGCCGGCCCCCATTCCTCCTGAACGGGTAGCCCGTGCGATCGTCGCCGCAATCGAAGGGAACCGCGCCGAGGTGTTCGCCCCCGGCTGGCTGCGTTATCCCGCATCACTGCGTGGCGCCGCGCCCGGGTTGTTCCGGACACTGGCGGGCCGCTTCGGCTAACGCAGCGTCCCACGCGGTGGCGAGGCGCGCCGCGCAGGCGATACGTCCAGCGCAGGCGATACGTCCAGCGCAGGCGGGGCGCCCCGCGCAGGCGAGGCGCCCCGCCGCGGGCCACGCGGCCATCGTGTGCCGCGTAGGCCCCGGAGCCAGGCGAGGAAGGATGTGGCGTCGGCGGGGGTCGACCCGGTCGAGGTGCCAATGCCTCACAACCGACACGATGAAGTCGAGCACCTGCTCGTAGGGTTCGGCGTCGTCGGCGTGCAGGCTGCCCTGCCAGAAGCTGACCCCGTTGGCGGGTATGTTGATCCCGGCGTCTGGGGGCGGAACCGTTGCACCGGGGCCGCGGGACTACGTACGGAGCAACCAGCCAGGTGCGGAGCAACCAGCCAGGTGCGGAGCAACCAGCCAGGTGCGGAGCAACCAGCCAGGTGCGGAGCAACCAGCCAGGTGCGGAGCAACCAGCCAGGTGCGGAGCAACCAGCCAGGTGCGGAGCAACCAGCCAGGTGCGGAGCAACCAGCCAGGTGCGGAGCAACCGGCCTGGTAAGGGACCAACGCGCCTGCACGCAGGACGTTCGGCTGGTATGCCGCCGGCACTTACGGGCAGACTGTCGGAGTCGGTATGGACTGACCAATTTGGGGCCGCTGACCAAGAGGTGATCGCGATGGCTGCTATTGCGCCGCCTTCTTCTGGGTCCCTGCCACCTGCACCCCAGCCGCCAGTGCGGCCGGGGGATCACACTCTCGCCACGGGTCAGGCGCCCTCCGGATGGACCCCCGCGCGGATCGTCGCCGCGATCATCGACGCCGTGCTCGTGCTCGTCTCTATCGGTTTCCTGGGCACCGGCGGAGTGGACGTCCGCGTCAACATCGGCGCGTCGCGCGATACGCGGGCCGACTCATCTGACGCGGCCGCGCCGCCGGCCAGCTCATGAGCACTGCCGCGCTCGACCGCATCCTCCCCGCGGCGCGGCTGCGCGAGACGGACACGGTCGACCTCGCTGTGCCTGCCGACCAGGCCTGGCGGGCGATCCGGCATGGAAACCTGGCCGATTCGCCTGCCATCAACGCACTTTTCGCGATCCGTGGCATACCCGGCAGGTTCACCCGTCGCCACGACGCGACGGAGCCAGCGAAGCTGAATATCGACGATCTCGTCTCCTCGCCCGCCAGGCCCGGGTTCCAGCTGCTCGCCGACCGGCCGCCGCACGAGTTCACAGTCGGCGCGATCGGCAAGGTCTGGCGGCCCGACATCACGTTCGTGCACGTCCAGGATGCGGGCGCGTTCGCCGCGTTCGACGACCCGGGATTCGTCAAGGTGGCGTGGGCCATCCGGCTGGCCCCCCTGACCGAGCATGACACCAGGGTCATCTTCGAACTAAGGGTCAGCGCGACGGACGAGGCTTCATGGCGCAAGTTCAGGCGCTACTTCCGCGTCATCGGCCCCGCCTCGCACCTCATCCGCCGCTCAGTGCTCGCCACGATGGCCCGCACGCACGGCACGCCCGATGCGGCCGAGAATGCGCGTCCGCTGCCCGGCGACGAACTCCTTCCTGATGCCGCAGGCCAGGTGACCCACGCGGTGACTGTGCACGCGCAGCCCGCCGACATCTGGCCATGGCTGGCGCAGATGGGCTGCCGCCGCGGCGGCTTCTACAGCATCGACCTGCTCGACAACCGCGCCGCGCGGAGCGCACGTGAGATCCACCCCGACCTGCAGAACATCACCCCAGGCGACGTCCTGCCTGCCACGCCAAAGGGCGAAGAAGGATTTGAGGTGCTGCGCAGTGCGAAGCCCACCGAGCTGATCCTCGGCGGTCTCTACGATCAGGAGACCGGCCGCCAGCTACCCTTCTACGCCGCGCGTCCGGTCCAGTACTGGCAAGTGACCTGGGCATTCATCCTCGAGCCGCGTGGCGACGGCACAACCAGGCTGCGCGTTCGCGCCCGCGCCTCATTCCCGCGCACCGGGCGGTTGCACGGGATGTGGCTGACACAGCTTCATCACCTGATGCAAAACGCGCAGCTGCGGCACATCGCGGCACGTGCGGAAGGACGGCTCCGCCGCGACGACTGGCTGGACGTCGTGGACGGCGCCGTGGGCACAGCGATTATGGCAGCCGGCCTGCTCACCCCGTTCCGCCGGGCAAAGCGTAACCGCTGGGGCATCGACGACGCTACCGCCGGCCGCAGCTACCCAGGTGACGAACTCATCCCGGAGCCGCGGTGGAGCTGGGCGCATGGGGTGGAAATCGATGCGGCCGCAGCGGACGTATGGCCGTGGATAGCCCAGATCGGCGCCGGCCGCGGTGGCTTCTACAGCTACCAGTGGCTGGAGAACATACTCGGCTGCGACGTGCGCAACGCGGAGACCATCCACCCGGAGTGGGCGGTCCGCGAAGGCGGGGAACTCCGCTTGCACCCCAAGGTGCCGCCGCTGCGGGTCCTGTCGGTCAGACCAGGCAGGTCCCTCGTCGCGTTCATGGGCCCGCAAACTGGCGAGGAAAAGCGCTGGATCGCCGCCAGCTGGCTATTTTTGGTCGAGCCGCTGCACGCCGGACCAGGGGCGGCTGAACGCTGCCGCGTGATCAGCCGGTACCGCTGCGCCACGTCTGATGACCTCGCCAGCCGGCTGCAGTTCGGCCCCGCGCTCATCGAGCCGATCGGCTTCGCGATGGACCGGCGCATGCTCCTCGGCATCAAATACCGCGCCGAACGCCGCGTGGAATTGCGCCGGCCCGAGCCTGCAGACGCTGGCAGTGGTTAGCCGATCAGGGGTAGCCGCGGATCGGGATACTGCCCGCCTGGCCACCTGCCCGCGGCCGCGCGAATCCAGTCCAGGTCGTTGGTCAGATTCTCAGGCCTGCCGGGCACCGTTCTCCGGGCGAGAAGCTGGTCAAGAATCGACGCGCAGACGGCGATGCCCTCGGGCGCGGCGACCGGCTTAAGCCCGAGTGCATCGGTCAGATCGAGGCCGTGGACCACCGCCTCCACCACGCGGCTCGGCACGAACTCACCGAGTTCCATCGGCGCGAAGTAGCCCGGCCCTACTAGCCACGGCGGATTCGCCCTGGCCTCCTCGATCGTCTTTGTGAAGGTTTCCGCTAGCACGCCTGGCATATCCGCGGGCGTCTTGCCGGCGACCATTGTGTAAGCGTAGTCGTACACGACAGGCGCCACCTCTGATCGCGGTGAGATGAAGAAACTGACCCTGTCCCTGCCTGCCTGGCCCTCACCAGGATCGGCGATCAGCATCCTGGTGAGCCCGATCGACATGTCGAAATGCCCGGCAAGCTCTAACAGCGACCAGTGCGGCACGTTCGGGTCGAGGGGTTCGAGGTTCGTCGGCAGCGCCCATTCCTTGTCGCTGACGGCGCCGAATACCCCAAGGATTGCCTGCAGTTCCCGGTCAAGCACGTCAACCGAGGTTTCGTACGATTCCATCGCGTTTCCTTAGATCCAGCCTTGTGCGCCGAGTGTGATCACCTCCGCGCCCCAGTGTCAAGGCAGGGGCGTCAAGGCAGGGGCGTCAAGGCAGGGGCGTCAAGGCAGGGGCGTCAAGGCAGGGGCGTCAAGGCACCACCGCAAGCCTCACCGGGCAGATCCGCAGCCCTGCGAGGTGTCGTGAAGATACCAGGCAACTGGGCGCTCGGCTGTGCCGATACGTGTGCCGGCATGGGCAGCACCGCGGCGGGGCCGCGGGCAGCTCAGCAGCGGGCAGTAGAGCATCGGCGAGCGCAGCAGCGGGCAGCGCAGCACGTGCCAGCGCAGCAGCGGGGCCGCGGGGTCGCCGGGCCGCGGGACCGCCGGGCCGCGGGACCGCCGGGCCGCGGGACCGCCGGGCCGCGGGACAGCCGGGCCGGGCTAACGCGACCATGCGTGGATCTATATTATTTCGGTCAACATGGTCGACTATTTGGCCGAAGCAGTGGGCGCAGCCAGCGGCGCCGGCCCGCATAGATCGCGATTGACACGGATCAAGTCCGGGGCTGAGACTCGCGGCATCTGTCCTGGCGCGCCCATGCTCGTGGCGCGTCTGTACGTTGACCTGCTCCGAGTGCACAGCGCGATCTGTCTTGCCGCCTGGGTTCTGCCGTCCGAGGCCCGTATCCGGGTGCACTGCCAGACAACCTCAAGGATGCCACCATGACCCACACCCGATGACCCCACCTTCTACCCCTCACCGCACGACGCGGCAGTCGCGCCACGTGAGAAGCTCGCGTACGTCGCGGCCTTCTCCCGCCCTGAAGACAAGCCGGACGCGCTGGCCGTTGTGGACGTCGACCCCGATGCGGTCAGGACGCAATCAGGACGCGGCCGCGCGGGAAATGATCGTGTCCACCTCGGCCTTGCGGCCGGCCTCCTCGGCGGTGAACCGCTCGCGATCGAGCTTTTCCGCTATGTCCTCGTCCTGGCCCATCAGGGCCTCGAGATCTTGCTTGGCCATGTCAAGCACGCCGAGATCGTCGTAGGCCCGCTGCAGCCGCCCGCTCCACAGCCCGATGTCGCGCACGCACGGCACGATCCGGCTGAACAGCAGGCTGCGGAACATCCGCAGGTAGGGTGACTCGTCGAGGATCGGCTTGAGCTCCTTGACCGGGATGCCGAAGTTCTCCCAGACCTCAAAGCCACGGATCCGGTCGCGCATCAGGTAGCAGCCCTCGATGACGAAGTCCTCGCGCTCCCGCCGCTCCGCCTCGGTGATCTGCTTGTAATAGTCGCGCAGCGCGAGCCGCCCGAACGCGACATGCCTGGCCTCGTCCTGCATCACGTAGGCGAGGATCTGCTTCGGCAGCGGCATGGTCGTCGTGTCGCGCATGAGCCCGAACGCGGCGAGCGCGAGCCCCTCGATCAGCACCTGCATGCCCAGGTAGGGCATGTCCCACCTGGAGTCGCTGAGGGTCTCGGCGAGCAGCTTCTGCAACTGGCCGTTGACCGGGTAGACCAGCCCGATCTTCTCCTGCAAGAACCTGGCGTACAGCTCCACGTGCCGCGCCTCGTCCATCACCTGGGTCGCACCATAGAACTTGGCGTCGAGGTCGGGGACCGACTCCACGATCCGCGACGCGCACACCAGCGCGCCCTGCTCACCGTGCAGGAACTGCGAGAACTGCCACGACGCCGCGTGCCGCCGCGCGTCCTCGCGCTGGCTCTCGCTCATCTTGCCCCAGTACTTGGTGCCGTAGATGGCCAGCGACTCGTCCGGGACGCCGAGCACGTTGCAGGGATCGACCTCGATGTCCCAGTCGATCCGCTTAGCGGCGTCCCACTGCTTGTCCTTGCCCTTCTGGTACAGGGCGAGCAGCCGGTCACGGCCATCGTCGTAATCCCAGCTGAAGCGGGCCGAACCCGCCGCGGGAACACTCCAGTCCATGCTGGCAAGCGGGGTGGTGTAGAGGTCGCGGGTTGACAAGGTCACTCCTCCCGCCGCAGCGCCGACGATCCTGAGCGCGGCACCTATACGTTGTACGACGGTCGCACGTACACCGTACGTATGTCAACGCCTTTTGACTCGGCATGTTCGGGCGCTTCTGCCCTTTCGTGGCTCGAACTTGTAGTGGCTCAGTCCTTGGGGGCTCAACTCTCGGGGGCTCAGCCCGCCCGGTGGCTCAGGGCCTCGGGTGGCTCAGCCCTCCCGGTGGCTCAGCCCGCCCGGTGGCTCAGCCCGCCCGGTGGCTCAGCCCGCCCGGTGGCTCAGTCCTCCCGGCGGCTCAGGCCTCGGGTGGCTCAGCCCGCCCGGCGGCTCGGCCGTGGTAGGGGCACCTGTGCGCGGCAAGGCGGTCACGGCGGTGATCAAAAGGTCGAGGCCGAACTCGAAGTCGGCATCCGGATCGTGCTCCATCAGCGTGCTGGCCAAGGCCAGCGTATTGGGGAACTCGGCCGGATCCAGCCGTGTCACATACCCGTCCAGGCCTTCGGCCGCGCCGGCCAGGCGCCGGCTCAGCCGGGCCTCGTTGACCACGGCGCCTAGCGCGTAGGCGACGAACGACCGCATAACGCGCACGGCGGTCACGCCCTCGAACCCGGCCGCGTGCGCGGTGGCCAGCGCAAGCTCGAGCGGCCGAAGACCGGCAGGTGAGTTGAGCTGGCGCATGATCACGACGTTCACGCTGCGCGGGTACTTCCGCGAGATCTCGCGGAAGGCCCTGACCAGCGCCCTTGTCTGGTCGCGCCAGTCCGCCTGCGGCTGGGCGGCGAACTGGAGGTCGGCCATCACATACTCGGAAATGGCGTCGAGCAGGGCAGCTTTATTGGGCACATGGTTGTAAAGGGACATGACGCCGAAGCCAAGTTCGGCCGCGATCCGGCGCATGGACAGGGCGTCCTCGCCCTCCCGCTCGAGGAGTTCCACTGCCGTGCCCACGATGCGCTGCCGGGTTAGTTGTGCCCGCGCCGCGGTGCCCTCCCGCTGCGCGGTGCCCTCCCGCTGCGCGGTGCCCTCCCGCTGCGCGGTGCCCTCCCGCTGCGCGGTGCCCTCCCGCTGCGCGGTGGCCTCACCCGCATCAGGCACGTCCTTGCCTCCCCTCCCCTCCGATCCGTCACGTCATGCTACGCGGCACACCCAACAGGCCAGTGATCTCCACGAGAGACAGCGCCGGCCCCAGGCGAACTGTGCCGGCGACTCGTGATCGTGGTGCTTTCCCCGCCATATGAGCGGGAAAAGCACCACGATCATGTTGGAGCCGATGGACGGAAAGGTGTTTGATGCTTCATGTGGCCGAATTCACCAAAGATGATGTGCTCGCCCTGGCTGGGGAAAAGTCTTTCGACCGGGGCATCGGCTACATTCGCGCCGTCAGTGATCTCGAGGCGGACGGGGATGTCGTCTACGCGACCGTGCAGGGAAATGACCGCTACGAAGTCGAGCTGAACGTCGGCCCTTCTGGCCTCAGCGGAAGCTGCGACTGCCCGTGGGGCCAGGAAGGCAACTTCTGCAAGCACTGTGTCGCCGCGGCACTCGTCTACGGGTATGACCGCGACAATGGCCGGATCTTGCCGCGTCGCTTTGACCTGCCCGCTCAGCTGGCGTTATTGGACCACGCGGAACTCCTTGACCTGCTGGTGGAGGTGGCGGAAAGCGACCGCGACCTGCGGCGGCGACTGCGCGAGGCGATTGAGCAGCAGTAGTTTTCATGATCGCCCCCCGCGCCAGGCACGCGGCCAGCGGCCGCCCGGATATCGGGGCAAGCTCGATGGCACGCGTACCTAGCCGCCGCCGCTCGGCGCGGTTCTGCGGTGCTGGGAGGGCGGCCACCCTGGACCGGATGGCATCGAGTTCTGCGACCGGACCGGCCACTGCCGCGGCTGCATTCATCGCGGCCGCCGAGGCAATGCCGGCGGCGGACAGGTCACCGATTTCCGCGAGGGCCGAGGCGCGTTGCGCGCGCAGCCAGCGCGCAACGTGTCCGTGCACCGGTCGCCATCGGCCAGCACCCGATCGCTCAGCCGGAGCAGCGAGGCTGCGAAGAAGTCAGGACGAGGCAAGAAACCGCCGAAGAACTTTTTCACAGCCAGGCAATATGGCCACACCAGTAACGTAGAAGATCAAATTGTGCCGCAAATTGGCGCACTGCGCACGCAGCCTTCCTCACTGTTATGGCAGGTCAGCGGCACTGTCGCAAGTGATCCCGTGCCGATCAGGCGTGGGCAGCAGGAAAACCGGCGCGAGCGAATTTCACACCAAGCCATAGCACGGCGGCGGGGCCAGGCAAACAAGCCGACCTTCGACGGTGCCCGGTCGGGACCTATGGCGGTTTCAGCCGAATGCGTGACAAGCCCATGCTTCGGTCAACTTGATCCGCGATGTGAGGAGGAATCACATGGCTACCGTCGACCAGCAACTCGAGCCGACTGCCATACCAGCAGGCAAAGATCCCCCGGCAACATGGGGGAACGCGGCGCCGCTCGCGCTGGCAGGCTTCGGGGTGACCACGTTCATGCTCAGCATGATCTTGACTGGCATCGTCCCCGCGGAGACCGAACCGGTCGTCTTCGCCGTCGCGTTCATGTTCGGCGGACTGGCCCAGCTGATCGCCGGGCTGATCCTGCTGCGCGTGGGGAACACCTTCGCCGGGGTGTTGTTCTCCGGCTTCGGCGCGTTCTGGCTGTCCTTGTTCGCCTTCGCCGAGTTCTTCGCGAAGGGCGTGCCCGCCGCCCATGCCGGCCACGCGCTAGCCCTGATGTTGTACGCCTTCGGTATCTTCGCCTTCATCATGTTCGTCGCCTCGTTCCGTACCAACGTCGTGGTGGTCTCGGCGCTCGCGCTGCTTACGGTCGCCCTGTTCGTGCTGGGCGCCGCCGACTACACGGCGACCACCGGGCTGACGAAGGTCGGCGGGTGGATGGGCCTGGCACTTGCGGGAGCCGCCCTGTACCTGTGCCTGGCCGAGGTCTGCGAGGCGGCCTATGGCCACGAGGTTTTCCCGATCGGCCACCTCGCAAGGAAGTAGACTGCAGACGCGCGGTACGGCCGGTGAGAGCAGTCTCGTCACCGGCCGTTGCGGATGCGTTCCGGCTGCGCCGGCTGATCCGTGCCCGCCAAAGCCTGCACCGAGGCGACCAGGCCACCGATGTAGGCCTGGGTCACCAGCCGAGCCGCCAAACAGCAGCCCCAGCTTGACCGGGCTGGCCGCGCTACCGCCCGCAGGCTGCGGCCGGCGGATCGCAGGCCTTTCAGCATCCGGGTGGCGGCGAAGCGCCTGCCCTGGCGGGTGGCCAGCACGATGCCTGCCAGGGCGGCCACCACCGCAAGGATCAGCAGCAACTTGCTGGTCGGCGGCAGCTTGAACGCCTGCGGAAACTTGCGGCTCGCCCAGGTAAAGAAGATCACCATCAGCATCCCGTGGAGCGCTGCCCCCGCGACGTCGTTGAAACCGACCCCCGCGACGCTTGCGGCCGGTCGATCCCGGATTTCTGCAGGTAGCGAGCGTTCAATGCCATGCCGCCAACATTGGCAGGTGAGACCCGGTTGACGAACGACCCGGTTACCGTTGTGGCCGACGGTTTTGGCGCAGGCGGCGCAGTGCCGCACCGCCGATGACCGCGGCCGCGGTTGCTACAGCCCTGTCGCACCGGCCAAAATGGCCAGCGACGCCATGAGCCCGCCAGGTCGAGGTCCTTTTGCCGCTGAGTGGCGGCCAGCTCAGAAAAACTGAATCTGCCAGCCATGGCTGGTCGGCACCATCGACCATCACATTGGCAGCGCGCAGGGAGCGATGTGCGATCCCGGCGGGCGTGCAGGCAGGCCACCTCGGCCCACAATCGCCGGATCAGCGCGTCGCCGATCCGCTGTGGCGGGAGCCTTTCGCGTGAGCAGACCCGGAAGGCGACCCCCCGGAACCCCCCGTCAGACGCCACCTTCGCTGGCGCCGACCCAGCAGAGCAGTTATGGAATTGATACGAAACGGCTGCCGCATGGCGCGCCAATCATTCTGCTGGCCGCCGGCCGGCGGGTCAGTGCCTCGTGACGATGGTCGTGACCGGCAGCTTGAACCGGCGCTCGGCCTGATGGGGCAGGTCGGCACGGAGCCAGCGTGAGACGCGCTTGGGCAGGGTGGCGATGATGATCTCGTCGAACTGGTGATCCATGAACACCTTCTCCATGGCCTGGAGCGGGTGGGAACTCCCAAGATCACCCTCGACAGGGGCTCCCAGCGAAGCGAGGTCGGCAAGCACCTGGCTCAGCCGCCCCCTCGCGTGCGCGGTCGCTTCCTCGTCGGTTGCGGGGCCACCGTAATCCGTCACCATGCTGGGCATGGGGATGATGCCACCTGCGGCGGGCACGACGCGATAGTTCGCGGAGCTGGTGTTCGGGACGAGCACGTAGAAGGAACTCGGTCCCGCCTCGATCCGCTTGCGAAGCTCTTTCCGCAACTCCGCACCCTGCAGGGTCTGATTCGCGACGACAAGGTACCTACGCATAACGACCACCAACTTGGACTTGTCCTGCGCTTGACGTGCGGTACACACAACGTAGAGCGCGGTTGTTGCCAGTGGCCTGTAACTTTGTCATGCCAGCGGTTGCAGCGCGAGATCCGCCGCTCCGATGAGCCCCGCGGCCTGGCCCATGCTCGCGGCGACGACCGGCGGAAGCACCCGCCTGTCATGCGCGAATGTGTGCGCGGGAAGCGCCTTGCGGGTCGGGTTCAGCAACAGCTCTCCCACGGCGATCAGGCCCCCGCCGATCACGACCACCTCGGGATCCAGCAGCGTGACCAGCGAACCCAGCCCGACGCCCAGCCAGTCGCCGAGCCGGTCGAACAGCTCGATGGCCGCGGGGTCGCCCGCCTTCGCGGCCGCGAAGACAATCTCACCCGTGACTTGCTGCGGGCCGCCAGCCAGGGTCGCCATGGCGCCGGTGGGGCTCGCTTCCGCGGCTGCCCGCCCGGCGCGTCCCAGGGCCGTGCCGGAGGCGACAGCCTCCAGGCAGCCCCGATTGCCGCATCCGCACACCGGCCCCTCGGCCGCCACGGTGATATGGCCGAACTCACCGCCGATACCCGTCGAGCCACGGAACAGCCGGTCGTCGAGGATGAAGCCGCCGCCAACGCCGGTTCCCACGGTGACCACGAGCACGTTCCGATGCCCGGCGCCCGCCCCATGGCGAGCCTCCGCCCAGGCGGCTGCGTTGGCGTCGTTGTCGACTACGGCCGGCAAGCCGGTGACTTCCTCCAGTCTTTTCCTTAGCGGAAGGTCGTGGTAGGCGTTGTTCGGCGCCCACCTGATATGGCCGGCTGGCCAATCCACCATCCCGGCAGCGCCGACCCCCACTGCTTCGACGGCGGGGTGGCGCGCCCGCAGGGCGGCGACCATTTCGAACATCATCTCGACAGCGCCCGGACCGCCGGGCGGCGTTGGCCGCTCCAGCCGCTCGAGCACGGTCCCGCCGCTCACGACGCCCGCGGCTATCTTCGTGCCGCCGACGTCCAGGCCGACACTGACCCTGGGCCCCGTCCCGGTTGCCATTCCTCGCAGCCTCCCGCGGCGGACTTTACCCCGGCCATGAACGCGCGGGGCGACGGAGCTTGACAATATGTGATTAATGGCCGCCAGACAGGCAATGTCCAAACCCGCAGGCTCTGGGCGCCTCACACAGTGCCAATCGGGGGAAGGATGAACGCATGGGTACGTGGTCACTCACCTATGAAGGCTTCGACCCGGGGCGCCAGCGCCTGCGTGAAGCGCTGTGCACACTCGGCAACGGGTACTTCGCGACCCGCGGCGCGGTCCCTGAGGCCAGCGCCGACGAGGTTCATTACCCGGGCACCTACGTCGCCGGCCTGTACAACCGCCTGCGGACGGAGGTCGCGGGCCGCACGGTCGAGAATGAGGATCTTGTCAACGTGCCGAACTGGCTGCCGCTCAGCTTCCGCATCGCCGGCGGGGAGTGGTTCGACGCGGCGAACGCCGACCTTCTCACCTACCGCCACGAACTCGACATCCGCCGCGGCGTGCTCACCCGGCACGTTCGCTGGCATGACGCCGACGGGCGGCGCACAAGGCTGACACAGCGCCGCCTCGTTTGCATGCGCGACATGCACCTGGCCGCCCTCGAGACGACGTTCGAGGCCGAGAACTGGGCCGGTGAGCTCGAGATCCGTTCCGGGCTCGACGGCCGCGTCGTCAACGCGGGCGTCCACCGCTACAGCGAGCTGAACAACCGCCACCTTGAGATTCTCCGTGCCGGAGCATCCGGCGAAGAGGCCGTCGAACTCGAAGTGGAAACCAACCAGTCCGGCGTTCGCATCGCCCAGGCGGCGAGGACGCGACTGCTGCGTGACGGCATCCGCGTGGCCGGGCCACGCTCGCTGATCGACGAGGACGGCTACGTCGGCCACGCGTTCACCGCCGAACTCGCCGAGGGCCGCGCGGTGACCGTGGAGAAGATCGTCGCGCTTTACACGTCGAGGGACCGCGCCATCTCCGAGAGCCTGGTGGACGCGCGCCTCGCAGTGATGCGCGCGGAGAGTTTCCGTGTCCTCCTCGCCAGGCATGCCCGCGCATGGAACCGCATCTGGAACCGCTTCGACATCCGGCTGGACAGTGCTCACGAGCAGGCGGAACTGGCCCTGCACCTGCACATCTTTCATTTGCTCCAGACGGTGTCGCCAAACACGATCGACCTCGACGCCGGCGTGCCAGCGCGAGGCTGGACGGGGGAGGCCTACCGCGGTCACATCTTCTGGGACGAGCTGTTCATCTTCCCATTCCTGAACTTCCAGCGGCCCGTGCTGAGCCGCGCGCTCCTGATGTACAGGCACCGGCGCCTCGGTGCCGCCCGCTGGGCGGCCAGGGCCGCAGGATACGAAGGGGCGATGTATCCGTGGCAGAGCGGAAGCAATGGCCGCGAGGAGACCCAGACACTCCATCTCAACCCGCACTCAGGACGCTGGCTACCCGATCACTCTCACCTGCAGCGCCACGTCAACATCGCGGTCGCCTACAACGTCTGGCAGCACTACCAGGTAACGGGCAACATGGAGTTCCTGCGCTTCTACGGCGCGCAAATGCTGATCGAGATCGCCCGCTTCTGGGCGAGCATCGCTTCCTACAACGTAGACCTGGACCGCTACGAGATCTACGCCGTGATGGGCCCCGACGAGTATCACGACGCCTACCCCGACCGGGACACTCCCGGGCTCGACAACAATGCCTACACCAACGTGATGGCCGCCTGGGTGTTGCAGCGGGCGCTCGAGACGCTCGAGTTGCTGCCGGACAACTACCGTGACGAGCTGTTCGAGGAGCTTGGGCTCGGCGGCGAAGAGATGGACAGCTGGCGGGACATCGCGGCGAAGATGTATGTGCCGTTCCACCATGACGGGATCATCAGCCAGTTCGACGGCTACGACCGCCTCAAGGAATTCGACTGGGCCGGCTACCGCGAGAAGTACGGCAACATCCAGCGGCTCGACAGGCTGCTCGAGGCCGAGGGTGACACCGCGAACCGGTATCAGGTGTCCAAGCAGGCCGACGTGCTCATGCTGCTTTACCTGCTGTCCACCGACGAACTGCGCGGGTTGCTCGCCGGCCTCGGGTACGAGGTCAGCCAGGATCAGCTGCGCAGGACCGTCTCCTACTACCTCGAACGCACCTCGCAGGGGTCCACCCTGAGCAGGGTGGTGCACGCGTGGGTCCTGTCCAGGTACGACAGCTCAGACGCCTGGCGGCTCCTCCTCGAGGCCCTGGACAGCGACATCGCCGACGTCCAGGGCGGTACGACCGCCGAGGGCATACACCTCGGTGCGATGGCGGGGACGGTGGACATCGTCCAGCGCTGCCTCGGCGGCTTGGAGGCCCGGCACGACGTGCTGTGGTTCAACCCTGTGCTGCCGCCCGAGGTGTCGGACTTGCGCTTCAGCGTCCACTACCGTGGCCACCGCCTGCAGATCGACATCACCACCGAGCGCCTCCGGGTGACCGGGCGCCCGGGACCGACCACGGCGATCACCCTTGGCTTCCGTGGCATGACGTTCAGGCTCAAGCCGGGCGAGACGACCGAGTTCATGTTGCAGCGCAAGCCCTGATCGGGCAGACGTGATCAGCCGAGCCCCTTAGCGGCGCTTCCTGCTGCCTGGTTAAGCCGCCGCGGTGCGCCGTTCGAGACGGCCTTCACGCAGGGCGCTGACCGCCATGTCGTCGAGGGTGGTCACGACGAGATCGGCACCGGCGTCCAACAGCAGCGCCTCGTCGTTCAGCCGTGCCACGCCAAGGGCTGGCATCCGCCCGGCCTTGGCCGCCTGGATGCCGGAGCTCGCGTCCTCGACCACGAAACACGCTTCAGGCGGGCATCCGAGCTCTTCCGCAGCGGCCAGGAAGATCGCTGGGTCGGGTTTGCCGCGCGGGAAGTCGCGGCCAGTGACGTCGCCGTCGAAGACATCAAGCAAGGTCAGGCCCGAATGCACAAAGCCATAGGACAGGCCGTTTTCCGCGGCGAAGGTGTCCAGCCGTATTTGCCTGAGGAAGAGCTTCGCGTTCTTGGATGACGACGCCGAGGCGACGCGGATCCCCGCGTCCTTGACGGCGAGCAGGAACCGCAGGGCGTCGGGAAACGCCGTGAACTTGCCCGCCTCGATCAGTTCGACCACCCGCACCTGCTTGCGCGCGGCGTACTCCTCCGCATGGCGCTGGACATCGGGCACGCCAAAGTACTCGAGGGCGGCGCGGGCGCCCCTCATGCGGGGCATCCCGGCCATGACCTCCTGGTAGATCTCCGGTGTGAAACGCTCCGGCGTGTAACTCGTCTGCGCGCTGATGTCCCGCCAATGGTGCTCCATTAGGTCTTGCAGTGACTCACGCCAGGCACGTTCGTGCGGCGAGTCCACCAGCACGCCGTCCACGTCGAAGATGCCGCCGAGATAGCCCATGACAATCACGCCTTCCTGAACGGCAGTGGCCAGTACCGGCCCGCTACATACTCTCGAGTTCTCGGCCCTTGGTTTCCTTGACCCATTTCAGCACGAACAGGAGCGACAGCAGGGCGGCTGTCATGTACAGCCCGTAGGCGAGGCCCAGCCCGACGTCCTTGAGGTAAGGGAACGAGACGGACACGACCCAGTTCGCGATCCACTGCGCCGCCGCCGCGACCGACAGCGCGATCGCGCGGATGCGGTTGTTGAACATCTCGCCGAGCAGCACCCAGACGACCGGGCCCCACGACATCCCGAAGAAGAAGACGTAGAAGTTGGCCGAGAACAGCGCGACGGGCCCGGCGAGCGGCCCCAGGTGCGGCTGGCCCTTGACGACCGTGGCGGTGCCGAACACAACGGCCAGGGTGCCGAGCGTGAGGAACATGCCGGACGACCCGATGATCAGCAGTGCCTTGCGGCCGATGCGGTCGACGAAGGCGATGGCCACGAGCGTCGTGACGATATTCGTCACGCTGGTGATCACCGTGATCAGCAGCGAGTTCTTCTCGTTGAAGCCGACCGCCTGCCACAGCACGCTCGAGTAGTAGAAGATCACGTTGATCCCGACGAACTGCTGGAACATCGACAGCAGGATCCCGATCCATACGATCGGCAGCAGGCCAAGTGCCGGTCCTTTCAGGTCGCGGAGGCTGCGGCGCGTTTCGAGGCCCAGTGTCCTGCGGATATCGTCCAGCTTGGCTTGTGCCTCGCCGGAGCCGACCACCATCTTCAGGACTTTGATCGCCTCGGAGTCGCGGAGCTTGGCGACGAGGAACCGCGGGGACTCGGGGATGCTCAGCGCGAGGATGCCGTAGATGGCCGCGGGGACCATCCCGGACAGGAACATCCACCGCCATGCCTGCAGCCCGAACCACAGGACATGGGTTGACCCACCCGCCGCGGTGGCGAAGAAGTAGTCCATCAGCAACGCGATGAAGATTCCGCTGACAATGGCGAGTTGCTGCAGTGAGCCGAGCCGCCCACGCAGGTCAGCGGGGGCGATCTCGGCGATATAGGCCGGGGCGATCACCGAGGCCGTGCCGACCCCCAGCCCGCCGATAATCCGCCACAGCGTCAGCTCCCAGAGCGCGAACCCTAACCCCGAGCCCAGGGCGCTGACGAAGAACAGGACGGCGGCGATCACCATGACGGGGATCCGGCCGAGGCGGTCGGCCCATCGGCCCGCGAAGAAGGCACCGACTGCCGAGCCGAGCAGCGCCGACGCGACCGCCTGCCCGAGTGCGAGCGGACCCGCATGGAAGTGGCCCTGGATCGCGGTGACTGCGCCGTTGATGACGGCGGTGTCGAATCCGAACAGGAAGCCGCCAAGCGCGGCCGTCGCCGCAATGAGCACGATGTGCACGGTCGACCGGCCGGTCGGGATGCCAGCGACCGCGCTAGCGCCCGGCTGTCGTTCCGTCATGCGCAACCTCCTCAGGGCCGGCACGAAGTGTCCAAGTGCCGGGGCGCACGATCAGAAGGCGGATCCGCGGTTCGCAGCCACCGAACGACCAGCACTCCCTCACGCCGCGGTCACTTTTACCCACCTACCCCCAAGCGGCCGTGGTATGTATTGGCCGCGGGACAAACGGCGGAACAAAACGGCGGAACAAAACGGAACGGTGCAGCGTCGCGTCTGCTTAGCGGACGAAAGTCACCTGCGATAACGGCGAACGCCTCTCGCCGCCGGGTGGGCGCCCGCACGACGCTGGGCCAAATACCCGAATCAGGGAGGACCCGATTCCTAGCGGGTCAAGCGAGATGCCTAGCGGGTCAAGCGAGATGCCACCACGCATCGTCGTCGGGGTCGACGGCTCCGAGCGCTCCAAGGAGGCGCTCCGCTGGGCCATCCACCAGGCGACTGATCGGGGCGGTAGTGGACGCGGTGACGCCTGGCAGGTTCCCGTCAGGGCCGGCTTGGCTCAGGCCATTGATGGGCGGCCCGATTATCAGGCCGAAGCGCGGGAGATCCTCGCTGCGGCGATCACAGACACGCGGGCTGCGGGCAGCGACGCCGAAGTCCATCCGCACGTGGTGCCCGGACCCCCGGTGCAGGTGCTCGCGGATGCGGCCGAAGGGGCAGAAGGGGCAGAAGGGCTGGTTGTGGGCAGCAGGGAGCGCGGCGGACTGACCGACGCGCTGCCCGGATCGGTCAGCCGGCACAGCGCGCACCACGCGCCCTGCCCGGTGCTCACCGTCCGCGGCACGCACGGCGGAACCGGCGGGCCCGGCTGACGCTCGATCGCAAACCCGGTCATGCGACGTTATGGCAGGTGGCCGGTGTCGTTGAAGCGGCGCACGGCGGCGAACTGGTGGTCGTGCCACTGGATTTCGTTCAGGCAGGCGGATCCGAGGTACATCCGGTAGAGGGTGACCAGCGGGACGTCGAGGGCACTGCACAGCAGCGCCTTGATCGGTGTGATGTGGCTGACGACCAAGACCGTCTGGCCGTGATGCTCGCGCAGTATTCGGTCGCGTGCACGGTCGACCCGGCGCGCAGTGCAGGCGAAACTCTCACCACCGGGTGGCGCCCGCTCGGGATCGTGCTGCCATGCGGCGACCTGCGCGGGCCATCGCTCCTGGATCTCTTCCAGGGTGCGGCACTCCCACTCGCCGAAATCGGTCTCACGCAGATCATCGTCGATGGTCACGGTCAGGCCGAGTTCGGCGGCGGCGATGGCCGCGGTGCCTGCGGCGCGCCGCAAGGGTGAGGTGATCACCGCGTCGATCCGGCCGCCGGCGGCCAGCCGCCGGGCGGCGGCTCTCGCCTGGCGGGTGCCATCCTCGCTGAGCGGCACGTCGCACAGGCCGCTGAAGCGGTGCTGCGGCGACAGGCGGGTATCGCCGTGCCGCAGCAAAATGGTGATGGTGGCCGGTCCCGCTGGGTTGCTCCAGCCGAGCGTCATGGCCCGCCCTCCAGGGTCGCGAAGAACAGCTGCGCGGATTGCTCCCAGGTGGGCAGGCTCAGCGAGCGGCGGGCCGCCGCGGCCGCCATGCGGCAGCGTTGCGGCTCGTCCTCGGCTAGCCTGCGCAGGGCGTCCGCGAGCCCGCCGATGTCACCGGCCGTAACGACGAAGCCCTGCTTGCCGTCGTCGACGAGGTGCGGGAGGTTGCCGCTGCGCCAGCCGACGACGGGAAGGCCAGCGGTCATCGCCTCGGCATAGACCGTCCCGTACGTCTCCCATCGGGACGGCAGGACGAACACGTCGGCCGATCGGTAGAGACGGCCGATCTCCGCGTCGGCACACGGCCCATGCCGCACGACGCGGTCGCCAAGATCGCCGAGCCGGTGGATCACCCGCTGCGCGTACGGCGTGCCCGCGCGCTCGTCGCCCGCGAGGTGCAGTGTCAGCGTGTCCGCGGGCAGCGTGGCAACCGCGTCAAGCAGTTCGAGAATGCCCTTGTTGGGTAGCCAGCTGGCCACGCAGAGAGCAGCGGCACGCGCGCCGCCGCGCAGGTCGCCGCTGTCCGTGCCCTCCGATTGATCGCGGCCGGGTGGCACCACGATGGCGTGGCCGAACCGGCCGGCCAGCAGTTCGCTGGCGACGATCACCCGCTCGCACCGGCGGTAGAGCAACCGATCAAGCCATGCCTGCAGCCATCTGCGCGGGGGTGAGTGGCCGATCCCACCGGGTGGCTGGTGAACCACGGCCATCAGCCGCCGTGGGCGCCGCAGCAGGACCCATGGTGCGAGGAACGCCGCCGCGATACTGTCGACCAGCACGACATCGGCTTCGCGAGCGGCGCGCAGCACCCGGCGGCCGTACAGGGCGGGCAGCCGAGTCGGCAGCGAGGCGAAGGTGAGCCTGGCCCCGTTGCGCCCCGCAAGCTCGGCCATCCGCCGGTGGTAACGGTAACCGCCGGTCAGCGTGCCCGGATCACCGAGAGTAATGAGGCACACCGTCAGCACGGCGCCCGGTATCCACCGAACGCGGCCTCCGTTTCCCACACCCGCACCGCCAGCATGTCACCCCCTCCGGTAGCGACGGCGGGTGCCAGGGAGTCATGGACCCAGCGGGCGAATACCTCGACGGTGACCGCCTCGGCGGCCGCGGGGCGTATCTCCTCCAGGTTCCTGCCGTCGATCCTGGCGGTCAGCTCGGTCAGCGCATTCTCCAGGACGTCCAGGTCGCAAACCATGGCGCGGTCATCAAGCGACTCGCGCTCCACTACGATCTCGATCCGGTAGTCGTGCTGGTGCAGCTCACCTTCAGGCCCCGGCAGCCCCGGCATGATGTGGAAGGCGCGTACGCCCCGGCCAAGCCCGACTTCATACGTCACTGAACGATTCTCCCGTCGTAATCCAGAACGGCGTGCATCAGGCCGTCTGAGCCCTCGTCGACGGCGCGGAACGCGTCCGCGGCCTGTGTAAAAGGAAACACATGCGTGACGAGGTCGGTCAACGGGAGCTCGGTCAGCAGCTCAGCGGCCTCCGTTCGGCGGCGCGAGGGTGTCCATCGCGCGGACAGCCTGGCCGGAACCGTGGAGACCTGGGTGCTGCGGATGGTGAGGCGCCGGCGGTGAAAGGCGCCGCCGAGCGGTAGTTCCACTGGTTTGGTGCCGAACCAGGAAGCGATAAGCAGGACGCCCTCGTGGGCGAGCAGGCTCAGCGCGGAGCCCGGCGCGTCGGGGTTACCGCTGGCATCGATGACCAGCGGTACTTCCTCCTTCGCCAGCTCACCGGGCGGCACTGCGGTCACGCCAAGGCTGCCGGCGAGCATGCGGCGCCATGCCTGTGGTTCCGCGCACACAGGCCGTTGCCCGCTGCGCCGCAGCAAAAGCGCGGTCAGCAGACCGAGGACACCGGCTCCGAGCACGATGACCCTGTCCCGGTACCCGGTGCCGGCGTCGAGCGTAACCTGCAGGGCGGTCTCGACAAGCGGGAACAGGGTCGCGGAGGCGAGGCCGACCGCGGGGAGCGGTATCAGGTCGCCAGCCCGTGCGGCGAACACATCCTGGTGCGGCTGGAAGGCGAAGACCGGCCTGTCCCAGCCGTCGACCTCCCCTACGCACGCGTAACCGTAACGGAAGGGATAGCGGAACGCGCCTTTCAGCGCATCAATCGTGTCGTCAAGCACGAGATCCGCCGCGACGTCGCCACGATAGATCAGCCGCTCAGTGCCGCCGCTGATACCCGAATACCGGGTACTTACGAGGACTTCTCCGACACCCGCGGGTGGCGTCGGCACTTCTCGGATCTCAACGCTTCGAGGTGCGGTGTGGAAAAGCGCGTGAGCCGCCACGGCGCGCACCTACCCCACCGGCTACGCCGGTAAACAGCGCGTTTACGACTGACATCTCCGCATGGATCGCGCAGCATGGCGCGGCTCCGATAGGCTTACCCGGCAATGACGAGCGACTCCGGAATCATCGTGCAGTTGCCGCGCGGCGGCGCGGTCGATCACCAGCTTCGCGCGGATCCACCGCCGAGCGTCGCGGGCGGCAAGGTCGTGCTTGACCATATTGCCCGCGACCCTTCCGGGCGCCTCGGGCCGCCGGACGCCGGTGAGGTCGTGATGTCCGTACTGTCGCCGGAGGCGCTGGCCAGGGAGCCCTATCAAGTCAGTAACGCCATCCGGCGGGCTGCCGCTACCGACGAGCCGCTGGTGATCATCGTGCAGGCCGCTGCGGAGCTGCGCGAGGATGAGCTTGCCGTCGTCCTGGATGCCGCTGCGCACACCCATCGCCATGTCATCGTGCGCATCATGGGAGACGCATGAAGGGTGTCTGGGACGGTTGTTGATCAGCTGCCCAGGCTCAGGTTGCCGCGCCTGCTCCGCCAGCCAGCAGCCGCGGTTCCGCCAGCCAGCAGCCGCGGTTCCGCCAGTCAACCGCCGAGACTCCGGCCGCCGTCGACGACGATGCGCTGGCCGGTGACGAAGCCGGCTCCTGCTGAGACGAGGAAACTCACCGCGTGGGCGATGTCGCCTGGCGTTCCCATCCGGCCGGCGGGTACCGAGGCGAGATAGGCGTTTATGACGTCATCAGGGACGTCCGCGTGGCGCTCGACGGGGACAAAGCCGGGTGCGACCGTGTTCACGGTAATGCCGAATGGGGCCAGTTCGCGGGCCCAGCTGCGGCTCAGGCCAATCTGCGCGCTCTTGCCTGTGACATACGCGGACCTGCCTGGGGGCGTCTGATTGACGACCTCGGAGTCGATGTGGACGACGCGCCCGAACCGCCTGGCCTGCATCCCGGGCAGTACCGCGCGCCCGAGAAGCACGGGGCTCTTGACGAAGAAGTTCAGCTGGGCGAGGTGGTCGGCCCACCCAACGTCGGTCACTAGGCCTTCCGGCTGCGGGCCTGTGGCGTTGAGTACCAGCACATCAACGGGGCCGAGCCGGTCGGTGATCGCGGCGACAAGCCCGGCGGCCTGCCGCTCGTCGGTGACGTCGGCGGAGAAGGCGTCGGCGATCCCCCCGCCCGCACGGATGCTGCTGGCAACCTCGAGAGCCTCCGCCTCGCCATGCAGGCCATTGACCGCGACGGCGAGGCCGTCGTGAGCCAGACGCCGTGCGATGGCGGCGCCCAGGCCCCGCGAGCTGCCCGTCACGAGAGCGACACGTCCGTACGCCAAAGATCCGTGCGCCAAAGATCCGTGCGCCAAAGACATGTGGCGATCATCCCACCCCGCGCGGCTGCGCGGCACGAGGGTCATTCGATGGGCAACCGCTGCGCCCGCAATTCACGTGCGCCATCGGCGCGCGCCACACTGTGAAAGATCCACCACTGGCCGACTATTGCGAGGATGTCAGCGTACGGACCGAGCCGTCGAAGGTACCGCGCCCCTGACGGGGAACGCGCGGGCGATCGTGGCGATTCCTGATGGATCGATCGGGCCCCGTGTGCGCCGTCAGCCAGGGAACCCAGACATCGCGATTTTGATCGGCGATCCGCCTTCTGGCAGGCCGCAGCCTGCGGCCGGGTTCTCCAGCGGCGCGGCGGTGCTGTCGTGCCGGCGGCCAGGATCACATGAACTGAATGCAGCGGCGTGTTGAGGACTACGCGACTGGGGCATGTTGCCCCGGTGAGTTAGTGACAGCCCGCGGCAGCCGTTCTGGATCATTCTTTTGACACGCCCTAGCCGGAAGAGTGTCAGAACTCTCCCCGCAGGCTTCTCGAATAGTAAGGACCAGATGGTCCGCCGACGACGCCAATGTCTCCACCGTGTTCAATGGCGAATCGACGATCGGGGTGTTCGCTTTCTCCGCGGCAAGGTCTAGCGTGAGCCTCGACCGCATCTGGCCAGTCACTCCAGAGCGCACGCCATCCGGCATGACAGTGCGTTCCCGCGCGATCTTCGCGCGCGCGCCTCAGCAGCGGCCTCCGGGGACCGGCCAGACCGAGTCGGGGATGCCCCGCGGCACCGTTTTCCGGCCGGCGAGCGTTAGCGCATGCATGCTTCCGGTTCCGGAGGTATCGACGGCAAGCGTCAGACCCGAATCCGTGAGTCAGAGCCCGGACGAGCGGAGAGGTCACCTTGTCCCGGTCAAAGGAGGAACCGATGAGCCCACCGGGTACCTCGCCGCTGGCAGTGGCTGAGACGGACGACCATGCGGCGAACCACGCTATGCGGTGGTGGATTCTGGCCGTGCTGGGCGTCGCCCAGCTGATGGTCATCCTGGACAACACCGTCGTCAACATCGCGCTGCCGACAGCCCAGCACGCGCTCGGCTTCTCCAACGCCGACCGCCAGTGGGTCGTGACCGCCTACTCGCTCGCCTTCGGCAGCCTTCTCCTGCTCGGCGGCCGGATCGGCGACATCTTCGGGCGTAAGCGGACACTGATCATCGGGCTGGCCGGATTCGCCGGCGCCTCGGCCATCGGCGGAGCCTCGGTCAACTTCCCGATGCTGGCTACCGCCCGAACCGTGCAGGGCGCCTTCGGCGCGCTGCTCGCCCCGTCGGTCCTGGCCCTGCTGACCACCACCTTCACCGACCTCCGTGAACGCGGCAAGGCGTTCGCCATTTACGGCGGCATCGCCGGCGCAGGCGGGGCCCTGGGGCTGCTGCTCGGCGGGATCCTCACTTCCTACGCGTCATGGCGCTGGACCCTCTACGTCAACCTGGTCTTTGCCGCTATTGCCACTGCCGGCGCCCTGCTCTGGCTGAAGAACGACAAGGCTGCCAGCCGCGATCCGCTGGACATTCCCGGGCTCCTCCTCGTCACTAGCGGCCTGTTCTGCCTGGTCTACGGCTTCTCTCACGCCGAGACCACCGCCTGGAGCAACCCTTTCACCATTGGCTTCCTGGTCGTCGGGGTGATCTTGCTGGCCAGCTTCGCCTTGCTCGAGCCCAGAGTGTCGCACCCGCTGCTCCCGCCCCGGGTGGTACGGAACAGGACTAGAGGCGGTTCGATACTGGCCATGCTGCTCGCCAGCATGGGACTCTTCGGGGTCTTCTTGTTCCTCACCTACTACCTGCAGGAGACACTCAAGTTCAGCCCGGTCAGAACCGGCGTCGCATTTCTCCCCATGATCGCCGCGCTCGCGGGGATGGCGCAGGTGTCTAACCGCATGCTCCTGCCCCGATTCGGTCCCAAGATGATCGTGCCGATCGGCCTGCTCATGAACGCCGCTGCGTTGTACCTCCTCCACCGGGTCGGGCTGCACAGCTCGTACGTGACCCACGTGCTGCCCTACCTCCTGCTGCTGGGCCTCGGGTTCGGCCTGAGCCTCGCCCCCTCATTCAGCACCGGCACCTTGGGCCTCAGGCCCTCCGATGCCGGGGTAGGGTCGGCCACCCTCACCACCTCACAGCAGGTCGGCGGCTCGATCGGCACGGCCCTTCTCAACACGCTGGCCGCCAGCGCCGCCACCGCATACCTGGCGGGCCGGGCGATAACGCCCGCCAACCTGCAGGCGGCAGCGCTCCACAGCTACACCACGGCCTTCCTGTGCTCGTCACTGATCTTCGTCGTGGCGGCGGTAATCGCCGGCCTGGTGCTCCCCAGGGGCAACATGCGGACCCTGTCGGGCCGGCCCTGGACGGTACCGCGGCGGAACCGGCACGAATTCGCGGCCGAGCGCGCGCGTGATCCCGGGCGGGACGACACAACGTCCAGCTGGCTTACGGACAGTCCAGCGTCGCACTCCCAGCGGTAACACGCGAACGCACATCATGCCTGGGCAGCGCAGGTGAAAGAGCGCCCCTCCAATTGCCGGCGACGGCCTGGCCGGACGCCAGGCCCCCGGCGCGGGGAGCCGACTGCGTGCGATCAGTAGAGTATTTGTCCTGTAGCCGCGCTCGGTCCGGCGACCGTGACCGGCTTGTGGCCGGCCGTTTGCGCAGGTGACGCGGTGACCTTCTCGATCGTGGCGCGCGATCCGGTAAGCGGAGCGCTCGGTGTGGCGGTGCAGACATGCATGATCGCGGTCGGAGCATTCGTGCCCTGGGCCCGTCCTGGCGTCGGCGCGGTGGCGACCCAGGCGATCGTTGAGCCCGCGTACGGGCCTCGCTGCCTCGACGCAATGCAGGCAGGTGCATCCTCCCCCGGCGCGCTCGCCGGGGCGCAAGCGGCTGATCCGGCTGGCCTCATTCGCCAGGTAGGCGTCGTATCGGCTGATGGCAGCG
Organism: uncultured Actinomycetota bacterium; assembly: GCA_963826515.1. Taxonomy (GTDB): domain Bacteria; phylum Actinomycetota; class Actinomycetes; order Streptosporangiales; family Streptosporangiaceae; genus DATFVJ01. The sequence goes on along the minus strand of CAWGXI010000007.1, from coordinate 10,316 downwards.
TCGCGGCCATGACTGGCGAGTTGTGCATCGACCATGCCGGTCACCTGCTCGGCGACGGGTTCGTGGTACAGGCCAACATGATGGCCAGCCCAGACGTCTGGCCAGCCATGGCGGCAGCGTTCCGCGCCTCGGCCGACTCGTTTCCGCGACGCCTGCTGGCCGCACTCGAGGCCGGGCAAGCGGCCGGCGGCGATGCGCGAGGGAAGATGGCGGCCGCGCTGATCGTCGTCGATGGGCAACGGTGCGATCCCTGGGCGGGGCGCCTCGTCGACCTTCGCATCGACCGCAGCGACGACCCACTGGGTGACCTGCGCCGCCTCCTGGATGCATCAGAGGCCTACGACGCCTTCAAACGGGCAGTCGAGGCGCTTTTCGCCGGCAACGGGGACACCGCGCTCGTCCATATAGGCCAAGCCCTCGCCACGCTGCCCGAGGAAGAGAACCTGCGGTTCCTTCGTGCCAGAGCACTGCTCGCGACGGGCGACACCGACGCTGGCCATGGCGAGCTGCGATCACTCATCACGAACCGGCCTACCTGGGAGATCATCGTGCGCAGCCTCGCCGCCAAGGGGCTCATCGCACTCCCCCAATCCATCTCAGTCGATACGCTCCTGCATTGAGCTCCTAGTTCCGCATCGGCGGGACAGGGATGGGCCGGTCGTTCGAATATGTGCTCGGCGGCGCCCGGGTTGCAGACGCAGCCGGTGCGGATCGATATCCGGGCCGCGGTGGCGTCCCGGGCGGCAGCGCGCCACCGGGTCGTCGAATGCGCTGGCCGGGTAACGGCCAGCGGCCCAGTACGCCAGGCCGCCGCCGATCGGCAGTGCCAGGAACGTGCCCTCTCGGCAGAAACAGGCGCTCCAGTCCCGCAGGTCTACTGGGCACGCCACCACACCGCGCCACCAGGACTCGCCGCCGTACCGTGGCACGGTTTCCGGCCAGAACTGGCCACGCACGGTCGAGTGGGTGCCGTCCGCCCCAACGACAAGGTCGTACTCGGCGGCGGAGCCGTCAGTAAGCAAGACCTCCACGCATCTGCCTGGCTGGCTCAGTGACCCGCACACCGGTACCAAACCGGACGCCGACCGGGCACCATCCATAGAGCGCATCTCGGGCCAGCTCATGACCGATCACCACCGAGGGCGCCATGCCTGGCCAGACGCGCGCGAGGTCGGCCACGCTCTCTGTGTGGCAGGCCGTTGCTCGTAACCGCAGCCGCTCCACCGTCTGGCCACGGGAAAGCAGCGCCGCCGCAACGCCGAGGGCCGCGAAGACACGCATGCCGTTAGCGGGGAAGAACAAGCCGGTGGTAACCGCGGCAGCGGCCGGCGGGCGCCGCTCCACCAGGTCCACATCCCAACCCAGCTCATGCAGCCCTCTCGCGGTCACCAAGCCGAACAACCAAGCCAGCGATACCCGCGCCGGCAATAGGCGCGCGATGTGCCTTACTCATAGACCGCACTTTGCGTCAGGCGCGCCCCGCACCCGCCAGGGACGCCACCCTGTCAGCACCCTGACATTGCCCGGTGCTAGAGGTAGGAAGGTGATATGGCAGACGGGTTCGGCGTGCTGCTACGCCGGCTGCGGATCGCGGCCGGGTTATCCCAGGCCGCGCTCGCCGAACGGGCCAGCCTCAGCGTGGACGGCGTCGCCGCCCTAGAAACCGGGCGCCGTAGCCACCCGAGGGCAATCACAGCCGGCCTGATCGCCGAACGCGCCGGGCTCGACGCGGAAGCACGCGCGCTGCTAGCGGCCCGGGCGGCTGGCGGAACCTCACCGGCCAGGCAAGCCCTGCCGGCGCAGGCCCCAGCGACGCAGTGACTGACCTTCAGCGATCTGCGTTCGGCTCTCCCGATCCAGGCTCTTTGATCCGGGCTAGCCCGCGTTCGATCATGAACTCCACCGCCGGATTCATGTTGATGGGCGAGACGGATTTGCCAGGGTGCATCGTCGGCCATACACGCAACAACTCATCCACGAAGCCCTGGCCCACATCCGTCACACCGGCGAAGTCCACCTCCACCTCCTCGAAATCGGTTTCCAGCCCGTCCAATAGCCGTCTTGCCTCGCTTCGCGACACGAATGTGGTACCGATTTCGAAAAGCTTCACGACCGGCCGGGTCCGGACGAAGGCGTGATTGTGAGTGAACTCACGGAAGACGCCTGCTAGGACCCGATCAGTCTGCGGGTCGATCTGGCATAGCACCAACGTCCCGGGCGTAGCTGGGACGCTGCCCAATGCCGTGTCGTGGCGCAGGTTATCGACTGTCCAGCGCACGCCTGATGAAGTCAGCCGAAAGAGATCCACTGCTTTCGAGGTGAAGAAGATTCCCTCCCCCGTGTGTCGCGCCGGATCGGTGGTCCGCTTGCCTTTTGACAGTTCCTGGACAGCTTCGAACTCGCTGGCCAGGTGCAGCCCTTGCCGGAGCTTTGGATAGGCGCCGACCCCGTTGTCGCTGATCTCGAAGCTCCACTGATCGGGACTGGTCCACCATGTGACGGTCGCAGTTTCACTGCCCGAGTGGTCGATAGCATTATTCAGCATCTCAGTAAATGCATAGCCCATGATTCGACCTGCCTCGCTACCACCGTCCAGGTCCAAGTCATCAACGACGCGACGCCAGATTGCATCCTCCGCCAGGCCCAGCAGCGTGAGTTCACGTTGCCACGTCGGCTTCCCGGCCGTCGCGACCGTCAGCAGGCTGTCGGCCAGAGCCCGTCGCGCCACGGCAGCGCGCACTTCCGCAAGATCGAAGAGCCGATGGCCACCCGGGGTCCGAGACGATGGAATGAGTCCGGAATCCACGAGCTGGCGGATCCGTGTGTGGGAGAGACCCAACTCTCTTGCGACATCGGCGATCCGGACCAAGTGCTCCGGCTGATCAGCCACGATGGCCCTCCGTGAAATCTACACCTACACTGCAGATTCTAGGGGAAAAACTACAGTGTAGGTGTAGATTCTATGCCCTGTCTCAGCTGCGGATCAAGCAGTCGCCGCCGAGGCTCTCCCCGGCGAGGCAGGAGCATACGAGCCGCCATGTCGTTTACAATCCGTCACGGCTCTGGTCGGGCCGCCTTCCGTACCTGCAGTGACGCCGTGGGCGCGCCGTGGGCTCGATCGGCGAACGACGCCCGTCCCATGTATGTCACACACCGGGCAGTTATCTCGACTTTTTAAATGCCACGATACGGGGAAGATCTCTGTCACTGGTCCTGGCCAGCGGGCATCTGTGCCGAAGGGGACGGTTTACATCATTTGATGTCCGGCCGGGCCGGGCCCGGTCACCACGGGCGGGCGCAAAAAGAGTGGGTTTGTGGTATCCGGTGGTGCGTATTCGGAGAATGTAAAGAAAGAGGGCACTTAGTGATGACGGCCGCTCAGCCTCCTTATCCGGTCCAGCTGTCGGTCGAATACCCGGACCGGCCGCTCAACCGACTGACCTCGTTCCTCCGCATCTTCACGATCATCCCGATCGCGATCGTGCTGGACATAGTCTCCGGGCGGCTCTCGGACTTGAGTGGCACCTTGGACGTTCGCGGCACCAGTACCAGTTTCGTCGCCTGGACCGGCACAGGCGGCTTGCTTTTCCTCGCCCCACTGCTCATGATCTTGTTCCGGCGGAAGTATCCCCGGTGGTGGTTCGACTGGAATCTCGAACTGCAGCGCTTCGGCAACCGCGTCGGAACGTATTTCGCCCTGATGAACGATCAGTACCCCGCCACCGATGAGCATCAGTGGCTTCACCTCGACTACGCCTACCCGGACGCCGCAATTGACCTGAACCGGTGGCTCCCCCTGATCAAATGGCTCCTGGCCATCCCGCACTATATTGTGCTTTTCTTCCTGGACATCGCGGTGGTCGTGGTAGTGATCGTGGCCTGGTTCGCGATCCTGCTCACCGGCCGCTATCCGCGGGGCATTTTCGATTTCGTTGAGGGCGTGGTCCGCTGGCACAACCGCGTGATCGCCTACGCCCTGACCCTCGTCACAGACCGGTATCCGCCATTCAGGCTCGCGCCCTGACCTTCGGGCAGGACACCGCTCCCCAGTGACGGCTCCTGACGCGCGGCTTCAAAACGCGCTACAGCGCGCCTGTCCTGCCCCCTCCGCAGCCACTAACCAACGCGCTGCGTACGGGCGGCCTTTGCTGATCATCCCGGAGCCGGAGCGCCCCGCCGGAGGCGAGGCACACGAGCGGTGTTGACGCTGAAGTGTCAACGATTCGCAGTTGACCCGAGCCGCCTATGTGCAGCGCTGCCGCCCTTGCCGCCGCGCTTTCCGGCTCGCGCCCGGAGCTCCGAGCGCCACGGCATGAGGGGACCGGTCAGGCTCGCCGCCGAACCCGATCCTGATGTAATGTTTTGTAGTTATCTGATCGCATTGTGTCGAGTATTGTGTTCAGGTGCTGACAATCCACGGGAGTCCATGGAGGGTTGAGAGCGGAGGTCCCGGTGTGGTTGCCAATGGTTCGAAGGGGGATTGGTCCGGGCCGGTCAGCGTTAACATCGTGGGGTTCGTGGCGGTGTTCGTCTTCGCGGCCGGGGGGCCCTCGTCCGCCCCGCCGTGGCCGACCAGCTGAACGACCGCCTGCTCATCCTCACGCTCGCCGGTCTTCTGGTCTTTGTGGCGGCCACCCTGGTGTTCTACCACCGGGTCGTACGGCCCGTGGAAGAGCTGAGCGCCAGGGTACGGGCCGCGACGACGCACATGTCGGCAGACCCGATCACGGTGAGCGGCCCGGCGGAAGTCTGCTCGCTGGCCCACGACATCAACCAGATGATCGCGAAAGCCGCGGCGGGCTCCGAGGCGGCCTCGCGGCTGGCGGCCACCGTCGAGTCGTCGCGTGACGCCATCATCGGGAAGACGCTCGAAGGCGTCATCACCAGCTGGAACGCTGGGGCAGAAAACCGGTACGGCTACGCCCCAAATGAGATCATCGGGCGAAACGTGGCCGTGCTCGTCCCGCCGGACCGGGCCGGGGAGCTGACGCACCGCCGCGAACGCGTGCGGCGGGGGGAGCGGGTCGAGCATTTCGAGACCCAACATCGTCGCAAAGACGGGACCATCCTCGACGTGTCAATATCCGTCTCCGATCCGGATGGCAGGGCTTGGTGATCGGGTCGGCGACGGTGGCCAGGAACGTGACCGAACGCGTCCGCCTGGAAGCTGACCGCCGGGCGCTGGAGCAGCATGTGCGTCAGGTTGAGCGTCGTCATGGTCGACACCCGCACTCAGGCGGGCCGCACTTCAACGATCTGAAATCGACCTGGACACAGACACCGTGCGCATCAACCGTTAGCTCACGGAGGTGCCTGGACACGGGCAGGTCTTTGAGCCGCCGAAGTCAGATGCCGGAAGGCGTGTTGTGGCAAGACCAGATGTCATCAGTGCTATCCGCTGGCATCTGTCGCGTTTCACCGGTGATGGCAGGACTGAATTGATGTTCACCAGCCCGGCCGGCCAGCAGCTCCGTCATTCGGCTTTCGGCAGCGAGTATGGCTGAAGGCGGTCGAAGGAGCTGGGCTGGAGAGTATCCATTTTCATGATCTTCGGCATCCGGGCAACAATCTGGCCGCGACTGCGGGCGCGACGCTTCGGGAGCTCATGGACCGGATGGGCCACAGCACGACGCGGGCGGCGATGATCTACCTGCATGGCAGCGACGCCCGCCAGCGGCAGATCGCCGAGACCCTGAGCAAGCTCACCCGTCAAGGGCTCGGCCAAAGCGGCAGGCCCGTCACCGCTGAGACGGGCCAGACTCCATCGGGCATGCAGCGGGCACGGCGGCGTTATCGAACATCGTGAACTGCAGCGCCCCGAGCAGGATTCGAACCTGCGGCCTAGTGCTTAGGAGGCATAGCTGCTCGAAAGCTGTGCTGACCTGCAAAAACACAGGTCAGGGAGAAGCGGTACCGCTAAAAGCACTCGATCTCTGAACGATCTTCGAAACAAGGTATCCACACTTGGCTGACCGAGGATGGGGCGCCCGTCCGAGCAAGCTTCGCCGTCTCGCCAATGGTCGGGAGGTACACCGAACGTCCGACCTGTTGTCGGCCGTTCGCGAGAGCAGCACGCCCACGCGATGCTCGACGCAATCTCCGTGCGGCAGGACGGCCGGGCGGCCAGCGCGACCACCATCGCCCGCAAGCGGTCAGTGTTCGCCAACGTGCTCCGCTACGCGGTCGAGCTCGAAGAGCTAGCGGCCAACCCGCTCGACAGGCTGAGCTGGAAGCCCCCGAAGGTCTCCGAGACCGTCGACCGGCGCGTTGCCGTCAACCCCCGACAGCCCCGCGAGCTGCTGACCGCCGTCACCTACGTCGGCCACCAACGCCGGCGGTGCTGCCCGCCAGCGTTCCCGCGCAGGCGGGGGCGGACCCAGATGTCACCACCGCTCCGGGCGAGGATGCCGGCCTGGAGTTGCTGGGCAGGGCGGGGATGGTCGCGGTCCAGGTAGCGGACCTGGCCTGGCCGGCCGGGCGGGGGCCGGGGAAGGACGGCCGATCGGCGCTGACCGCCGCCGGCGCGGGGACGATCCGCGGTGAACGATATCTCGCGCGGGTGGACGGGCTGGCCGGCGCGCTTGCCCTTGCCGGCCGGCACGGCGGCCAGGTCCCCGATCAGGGCGGCCATCACCTCGGCGTAGTCCGCGCGGCCCCCCCGGTCTCCAGCCACTCGCATCCACCGCAGAACCCGCCGGCCGTGGAACCGGCCGCCACCCGAAGCGACATCCCGGCCACCACCATGCACTCACTCTCCGTGGTGGCGCTGGTCGGCCAGCGCCGACCAGCGCCACCACGACTCCAGCGCCCGACCACGTCGAACTACATGGCATTGCGCCCAGAGGTCACGCACTTGATCTACGGGGCCTGAGCATGCAGCCGGCATTTGAAGGAACCCGGGATGGCTCGTTGACCGTGTCGGTCCGCGCCGCGACGCCTTCTCACTCGTTGGTCGAAACCCTTCGGAACGCAACCGCTCACTGAATGGGCAAGCGTGCGCACATACTCTCGACCAGTCTCACCGCCTCTTCTCGCCTCACTGAGCAATCTGCGGCTCAGGCGGCACGACGTTCGCGCACGCGGTGGTCGAGGAGTGCTCGCCGCCTACCAGCGAGACGACCGGGGAGCCGCGCCCAAGCGGGCGCGGCTCCCCGGTCGCTTCGACCGCCTGCTTACCCCAGCGGCGGTGCTGGCGATGCGGTGACCGACGGTGGGGCGTCGCCGCCAAGGATTGGCGATGATGCCTTGAAACCCTTGACGACGAGGTAGATGCCGAAGAACGCCTCCCAAATGATCTCCGGGATCGTCAGGATGAACTGCGGCGTGGACTGCTTGTCGTAGACATCGAAGAGAGCACCCGTTGCCGCTATGAAGGCGCACGCTCCCGCGAACAGCGCGAATTGAGCCCACCGTCTCGGCACAAGGCCCGAGCGGTACATCAGATAGCCGAGGATCAGCCCGTTGCCGAGGCCAGAGCAGAAGCCTGGGCCGAGCAGGAACGTCCAGTCCTTGACGGCGACCAGCGACCGAGCCACGATGGTCAACGTTCCGGCGTCCGCGCCCGTTCCCACGAGATCCCGGCGCAGTGTCACGACCGCCATCACGCTGACGATGCCCGCGACGATGATCGTCGACTCAACGATGCGGATCGCGACGTACCCGAGCGCCAGTCCTTCGTTCTGACGCTTGAGAACGGGAAAGAGCGCCAGGGCTGTGCCGATGCCGCAGATCACCAGCAGGATTTCCAGGAACGCGCCGAGCGCGATCTGTGTGTCATGACCGCCGCCGAGGACGTACGTCCCGTGATGGTGAAGAACCGGCCCATAGAGAAGAAGCGCCGGAATCGAGAAGACGAACGTGCCGATGAAGAGCCAGCCGACGATGCGGGCAGTCCTCTGATCAGAACTCACTAGATCCTCCGCGACCCCGCCAATGGCCAGCAGGCCGATCCCATGACCATCGAGCAGATAGGAGTCCCACCCTAAGCCCGGGCCGCGCTGGCGCAATGCCATGTAGTTCGACGTGGTCGGGCGCTGGAGTCGTGGTGGCGCTGGTCGGCGCTGGCCGATCAGCGCCACCACGGAGAGTGAGTGCATGGTGGTGGCCGGGATGTCGCTTCGGGTGGCGGCCGGTTCCACGGCCGGCGGGTTCTGCGGTGGATGCGAGGGGCTGGAGACCGGGGGGGGCCGCGCGGGCGCTGGCTGTGATAACGGGCTGGTGCGGGTCTGGCGGCATTGATCACGATCTGGTAGCGGCAGCGTGTCATGCCTGAGGACGCAGCGGAGCTCCGCTAGCAGTGGGGATTATTCAAGATCCTCACGAGCCATAGCTAGTCCTCGGGTCTTGGTGGCGTGAGGTAGCCGCGAAACGAGGTTCCGGGCGTGCCGCCGCCCGTTGGTGGCTGGGCTGGTCGCGGGGGTGCGCCGCAGCCGTTGGGCGTGGCGAGTGTGCTGCCCGCGTTGCCGCGGCCGCGGCAACGCCTCCAGGGTGCCTGGCCGACGGTGCGGGTGTCCAGCAGGGTTGCTGGTTTGGCGGGCGCGGCGCGGGCCGGCGCGGGAAGGGTGGACTGGGTGTGCTGCCCGTGTCGCCGTTGCTTCCTTGTGTCTGCGTGGCCGGTAGCTAGTCTGGCGCCGGGAACGATCAAGTGGGCTGGGTATTGTCGCTGCGTGCACGCCGATCAGATTTGGCTTTCCCCTGTGTCGTCCCCCGGGCAGCCTCGCCATTTCGCATTGAGCAGGAAGGTGGGGCCAGCATGGCCAAGAAGAAAAGCAAGGAGCCGGCCGCGCGTAGCGGCGATCCGGCGGAGGTGACCGGTGAGCCGGCAGAGGTGACCGACGAGCCGCTGGAGGTGGTCAGCAGGGCGGCGGCGATCGATGTAGCCAAGGACAGCGGGATGGTGTGCACCCGGGTGCCGCACGAGTCGAAGGCGGGCCCGCGCCTGCAGCGGGTCTGGCAGGTGACTGCGCGCTACGCCGACGTGGTGGCGCTGATGGACGAGATGGTGTGCCTGGGCATCCAGCGGCTGGTGCTGGAGAGTACGTCGGACTACTGGCGGATCTGGTACTACCTGGCCGAGGCCGCGGGGCTGCAGGTGTGGCTGGTCAACGCCCGCGACGCCCGGCACCTGCCGGGGCGGCCGAAGACCGACAAGCTGGACTGCGTGTGGCTTTGCAAGCTGAACGAGCGGGGCATGCTGCGCCGCTCGTTCGTGCCGCCCGAGCCGATCCGGGACCTGCGGGCGCTGACCCGGCTGCGGTCGAGGCTGGCCGCCGACCAGGTCCGGCACCAGAACCGGATCGAAAAGGTCCTCGAAGACGCGCTGCTCAAGATCTCCTGCGTGATCTCCGATCTGATGGGGCAGTCCGGGCGGCGGTTCCTGGCCGCGCTCATCGCCGGCGAGCGCAGCCCCGCCACGCTGGCCGCGCTGGGCGACCGCCGGCTGCAAGGCCAGCACGGCCGAGCTGGAGGCTGCGCTGACCGGCCGGTTCCGCGACGTCCACGCCCTGGAGACTGGCATGCTGCTGGACCTCATCGATGGCCTGACCGGCAAGATCACCCAGCTCGATAAGCAGATCACCGCGCTGCTGGCGCGCATCCCTGGCATCGCCGGGGCGTGCACCTTGTGCGGGGAGATCGGCGGCGGCCACGCCCCGTCCTGCGCCGCCCCTCCGGTGCTGTCGGTCATCGAGCGGCTCGATGAGATCACTGGCATTGGCATCGACGGCGCCCAGGTCATCATCGCCGAGCTGGGCACCGACATGACTCAGTTCCCCACTCCCGGCCACGCCGCGGCCTGGGCCAGGCTGACCAGCCGCACCATCCAGTCCGGCGCCACCAGCAAGACCGGCCGGGCCGGCAAGGGCGACCCCTACCTGCGCGCCGCGCTCGGCCGCGCGGTCATGACCGCCTCCCGGACCGGCACCTACCTCGGCGAGCGGTACCGGCGCATAGCCCGCCGCCGCGGCAAGCAGAAAGCCATCGTCGCGGTCGCCCGCACCATCTGCGAGATCGCCTGTCTGATCATCGCCGACCCCGCCGTCCGGTTCATCGAACTCGGCCCGGACTACTACGCCCGGTTCGACGCCGGCCGCCAGACCCGCAACAAGATCCGCGAGCTGGAGCGGCTCAACCCCGGCACGAAGGTCACCCTCACCCCCGCGGTCCACGCCGCCTGACTACTGTCCGCAATACACCTGCTACCCATCACCTTCTGGAGTGTCCCGGCCGCAAACCGTATTACCGCAGCTCATCCCTGACGCCTGGCAGCCACCCGCCCCCAGGTGGCCGAGCCTTGCACGCCAGTACCCGTAGGTTTC
>CAWGXI010000006.1:0-399765 GCA_963826515.1 uncultured Actinomycetota bacterium | reverse complement strand
GAATGTGACGGAGCTGGTGAGGCGTCACGTGCAGTGGCTGGCTGTCCCGGCCGCGCAGCCCCGCCGCCGCGGCGGCGTCATCGAGTCCGTGGCGGAGCCGGTAGGCGGACAGGCGGCGGCCGCGTTCGGTGAACAGGAAATCGGCGGGCCGGCCGTGCCGGGGGTGCGGCAGTGCTCGCTGCGGGCCGCGCCGTGCCATCCACTCGTCGAGGGCGGCCAGGGTGACGGCGTCGAGCGGGACGGTGCGCTCGGTGGCGAGCTTGCCGAGCGGGACCTTGAGCCAGCTGCCGTGGCTGGCCGAGTCCCAGATGCAGTCCAGCTCGAGGTCGAGGAGCTCGCCGAGGCGCAGGCCGGTGCCGCGCAGCAGGGTCAGGCCGATGCGGGCGAACGGGTCGTCCAGGCGGCCAATGGCGGCCATCAGGTCGCGGTCGGCGTCGGGGGCCAGGGCTCGCGGCAGCGGCCTGTCGAGCCGGGGGATGTCGGCGGGGAATAGCATCCGGACGGGTGGCCTGTCGGCCCAGCCCCACAAGGTGATGTCGCCGGGGAAGCAGCGCAGGTCGATGACGGTTCGCTTGCTCAGCGCCTGGCTCACCGGCTGGTCGCGTGCGACCCGGCCGCGCCACGGCCTGCCGTGGTTGTAGGCGAGGAAGCCTTCCATGTGCGCGCGTGTGAGCTGGGTCAGGCTGCGGACTTCGGGGTGGCGGGCCGCCAGGTACTCGGCGAAGGTGATCAGGCTGTCGGCGCGCACGCCGACCGTTCCGGGCCGCAGCGTGGACGCCACGGTGGTCAGGTAGCGCAGCGCGGCCTTGCGGATGCCCGGCTGGGTGATCTGCTGCGCGCGCTCCTCCAGGCTTGCTTTGCCGGGCCGGGCCATCCGCGGCGGCTGCTGGCAGATCCGCAGTTCGTAGCAGGCCTGATGGAGGCTGAAGGCGCGGGAGGAGTTGTGCGTCCAGGCCTGCGGCCCGGCGCTGGGCGCGGCGGCGAGGTCCCGCGCGAAGACGGCGAAGTCCTCGTCGGCAAGCCCGTCCAGGCTCGTGCCGGCGGTGAGGCAGATCAGGGGCAGGCCGCCGCCGGACACGTCCCTGGTCCAGTTCGCGCTCCAGCCGAACCGCCCGCCGACGTCGGCGATGCGGGCGACGTCGCCGGGGTGGCGCGCGGCCCATGCCTGGTAGAGGCTGCCGGGAAGCTTGGCGAGCAGCAGGTCAAGGTCAGGCCGCAGGTGCCCCTCGGTGAAGCACCAGGCCAGGAACGTCCACGCTCCGGTGCGGCGGATGTCGGCCAGCCGGGCTGGGGTGGGCCTGGTCATCCACTGCTCTGGCGTCGGGCAGATGGCCAGCAGCCGGGCGGCAGCGTTTCGCCGGCGTCGCTTGCCGTCCGGGCCGATCGGCAGCTCAGCGACAGCGTCGGCGTAGGTGATCAGCAGGCCCGGCGCTCCCTGGCGCCGCAGCGTGACCGCGGCCAGGGCGCTCATGGCCGCCCTGCCCGTGCCCGCGCGTACTCGGCGGCGAGCGCTTCGGGGGCCAGGTGCACGTAGGCGGCCGTGGTCTCCGGGTTCGCGTGCCCCATCAGGTCCCGCAGCGCCAGCAGGTCGATGCCGGCAGCCGCGAGCTCGGTGCCGTAAGTGCGGCGCAGCCGGTGCGGCCGGACCCGGACCGCGCCCGATGCCGCCCGGTGGGTCCGGAAGATCCTGCGCATCCCGGCCTCGGTCAGCGGCTGCCCGGCGGTGGGGCCGCGCAGGACCACGAAGCATTCCGGTGCCCGGCAGCCTGGCGGGCGCTCCTCGCGCAGGTAAGCGGCCAGCTCGGCGAAGAACGCGCTGTCCACCGGGACGACGCGCTCCCTGCCGCCCTTGCCCGTCACCCGGACCCGGCGCAACCCCATGTCCACGGCGGCCAGCCGCAGCGACCGCACCTCGGCGGCCCGCAGCCCGCCCAGCAGCATCGCCAGCATGATCGCCCGGTCCCGGAAGGTCCGCAGGTCCGCGAGGAACACCGCCACGTCGCCGGGCTCGAGGGACTCGGGCAGCCGGCGTGGCTGGCGCACCAGCCGGCCGCCGCCCCGCGGCCGGCCAGCCCCGACGTGCCCCAGCAGGCCCCGCGGGCTCGCACGCAGGCCACTGGACCGGCGGGCCGCCGGCACCGGATTGACGGTCCGCACCCCCGTCATCACCGCGAACTCGAACAGGCCGCGGACCGCGGCGACCCGCCGGTTCATCGTGGACGGCGCGGCACCGCGCCGCTCGGCCAGCCGGACAACCCGCCGGCCCGCCGTGCCGACAGGCCGCTGCTGCCAGTCCAGGTAATCAAACAGGTCGGTCGGCACCACATCGGCAAGCCGGGCACGCCGCCCGGCCAGGAACCGCAGGAAATTCAGTAGATCGTAGGCATACGCCCGCACCGTCGCCGGCGAGAACGCCCGCGACCCCAGATGCGCAAGGAACAGGTTGACCAGCGCCGCGTCATCACCGCCGCCGCTTACCCGGTGACCGTCGCTGGTCCAGATGACATGCTGCTCCACGGCCCCTCCCCAAGGGGACACCCGGCACGAGTCTGCTCGCCACCAGGACCCCGTTGCGGGACCTCAGCAAGCCCGGGCGTGTCCTCCGCCCGAAGGCCGGTTAACGGAGATTTGGTTCAGCCAGGACGCGTGGACCGGGGTGTGGATCATGATCGCGTTTGGGTGCGCCTTGCGGAGCCGTTCGGCGGCGGTCTTTCCCCTGTGGTCTGACCCGTTGTCCACGATGACGAAGACCCGGGGCGCGTCCCGGTACTCCGGCTGGGTCATGACCTGGGCGACGAGGTTCATGAACGGGATGATGCCGGTGGTCTTCGGGGTGGAGGCGAACACTTTGCCGGTGTGCACGTCCAGGCCGGCGAGCAGGGCGAGCGCGCCGTGGCGGACGTACTCGTGCTCCACGCGGACGGGCCTGCCGGGCGCGGCGGGCAGCGTTTCATGGATGCGGCCGCGGGCCTGGATGGACGGCTTGGCGTCGAAGGACAGGATCCGGTCGCCGGGGCCCAGCGGCTTCCCTTGGTAAAAGCCCTGGTACAGGTCCAGGATCACCTTGGCCTTGGCTGCGAAGTCCGGGTCACGGGGGTAGATCCAGGACTGGTACTGCCACGGCCTGACCGGGTTCTCCGCCAGGATCCGCAGCAGCGACGTCACCGACACTGGCGCGCTGATCAGGCCCTGCGCGGTCAGCTCGGCGGCCAGCTCCGGGCCGGTCCAGCGGGACAGCGGCACGCCCGTGGCGGCGGGCAGCTGGCAGGCCAGCGCGACCACCGCCGCCCGGTCCGCCTCGCTGATCTCCCGCGGCCGCCCGGACCGCGGCAGGTCCCCCAGCCCCGCCAGGCCCCGCTCCGTGAACCGGCCCCGCCACTTGCGCACCGTGTCATCGGTGATTCGCAGGTCAGTGGCGATCCGGGCAGTGCCCCGGCCGCGGGCGGCGGCGAGCACGACCTGCGCCCGGATCCGGTCCCGCCAGCACGTCTTCGCGCCGCGGACTCTCTTCTTCAGCGTCTTGCGCTCGGCAGCGGTCAGCGTGACCAGCGCCGCGGCAGGCGGCATGCACAGCTCCCCCGGGGTCAAATTACAGCGGTGTAACTCATCCAGGGCACGTGATCATAACCGGGACACGCCCTGCCGCGCGGCATGATGGGGCACATGCCCGCCATCCCGGCCTCCACCTGCAGCTCCATCACCCTGAGGCTGCTGGCCCACGCCGAAAAACACTGGCCGCAACTGCACAAAGTCCAGGTCACCTGCCGCGGCGGCTTCGCCTACGCCGCCGGCGTCCTGCCCGGCGGCGAGCAGATCCCCCTATGCCGCCTGCGCTATGGCGGCTCGGCTCACTCCTTCGGCTTCGCCATCTACTCCGCCGCCCGCAACCGGTATGAAGACGCCGTCCTGCTCACCGGCTTCCCCACCGGAACCCCCCAGGAAGCCCTCGACACCGCCTGCACCGTCCACCTCACCGGAATCGGGCACGAACCCGATTTCTGACCCCCGACGAACTTACGGGGCCACCCACTAAGGCCCCCGTGCCTATCGGCGAGATGCTGACAGCAGCGATCCTGGACGGGAGGCCGTAACGCCACGACCGATGTTCTTCGTCGTTGCCGAGGATGAACACCGCCTGGAGGCGCTGACCAGCGATCTACGTCGGCGCTACGACGCCGACTACCGGGTCGTTGGCACGGCCTCGGCCGACAGGGCCCTGACCACGCTGGCTGATCTGGCGAATTCCGGCGCCGAGATTGCCCTTCTCATCGCGGATGAGCGATGAGCGCATGGTGGAGATGCCTGCGGTCGATTTCCTGGCCCGCGCGCATGATCTGCATCCAGGTGCCAAGCGCATTCTGCTCGTCGCACGCGGCGACTATTCACCGACGCACCCGGTGATTGCGGCGTTTCCTGGCGGCGCCTCGGCGTGCCACCACTTGAGGCTTTGGTCGGCGCGGGTGTCTTCTACGGTGCCGCGGTCGCGGAGGCGCGTGCTATGGCGGGCCGGGACTTCTTCGTCGTCGGGGCCGGCAACTCGGCCGGCCAGGCCGCGATCCACCTGGCCAAGTACGTGGCCTCGGTCACGCTTGTCGTGCGCGGCCCGGGCCTGGCCGCCACCATGTCCGAGTACCTGACCGGCCGAGCTCTGTTCCGGGCAGCGGACCACCGGCCGGATGGCCGCTCGAGCGCCCTCCGCACCTTCTCGAAAACAAGCATGCCGGGTGTTTCGCGGCGGGGACGTGCGGCACAGGTCCATCAAACGGGTCGCGTCGGCGGTGGGCGAGGGAGCTATCGCCATTCAGCTTATCCATGATTACCTGCGCGCGGAGGAAGGATGACGGGGGGTAACGGCCAGTAGTCCCGATGTAAAGGGCGTCGAGCGCCGCGGCAGCCGTTATGGATGATCATGATCTGCTTTCTCTAGGATGAGGCCGTGCTGAATATGGCCGCGCCGCCAGGCGGATACCTGCGCTTTCCTCACATCCGCGAGGACCTGCTCACGTTCGTAGCTGAAGACGACATCTGGATCAGCGGTGTCGGCGGCGGGCGTGCCTGGCGGTTGTCCTGCGACCGCTCAAAGGCGAGCCACCCGCGGCTGTCGCCTGACGCCACCATGGTGACGTGGACCAGCTGGCGCGACGGGCCGCCAGACGTCCAGCTCGCCGCTGTGGCGGGCGGGCCAAGCAGCAGGCTGACCTACTGGGGCGATGCCGCCACACGCGGGTGGACCGCGGACGGCCAAGTGCTCGCGGTCAGCGCATATGGCCAGCCGTTCTCGCACCATACCTGGGCGTACACCGTCCCCGTCGACGGCGGGCCACCCGGCCAGCTTCATTACGGCCCGGTAGGTGACCTAGCGTCAGGACCCGGCGGGACGATCCTGCTGACCGCCGTCATAGGCCGCGACCCAGCGCATTGGAAGCGTTACCGCGGCGGCGGGACCGGCCAGCTGTGGGTGGCACGCGGCGAAGCCGCCGGCACGCCGGCAAGCCAGGTAGGTTTCACGCGGATCCTGGCGGACCTTGGCGGGCATCTGGCCAGCCCGCTGCTTGTTGGCCGCCGGCTGGCGTTCCTTTCCGACCATGAAGGCGTCGGCAATCTGTACTCCTGCCACCTCGACGGCAGCGACCTCAGGCGCCACACCGATCACACGGACTTTTACGCCCGCAACGCCAGCACAGACGGACACCGGATCGTTTACCAGCGCGCTGGGCGGATCTGGCTGCTCAACGACCTGGACGGCGACGCCCGGCCGCTCGATATCGTGCTGGGCGCCGCGGGCACCGCGCGTCAGGCTCGGCTGGTGGCCGCGGACGAGCACCTGGACGACCTGTCGGTCGACCACACCGGGCAGGCCAGCGCGGTCGAGGTGCAGGGCACCGCGCACTGGCTGACCCATCGCGACGGGCCAGCCAGGGCACTGGCCGTGACCCCGGGCGTGCGCGCCCGCCTTCCCCGCGTCCTCGGCACGACCGGCCAGGTGGTGTGGGTGGCCGACACCGGCGGCCAAGATGGCCTCGAGGTGGCTCCGGTCAGCGGGATCCCCCCTGTTACCGTGGCTGACGCGGAAGCGGTACCCCGCCGCCTCGCGTCCGGCAGGCTGGGCATGGTGGCTGACCTGTGCGCCGCTCCCGACGGGACGAGCGCCGCGGTCGCCAGCCGCGACGGCCGGCTGCAGGTCGTCGACATCGGCACGGGCGACACGGCCGAACTCGCCGTCTCCGATGCCGGGCCCGTCACCGGCCTCACCTACTCCCCCGACTCGGCGTGGCTCGCCTGGTCGCATCCGGGCCCCGAGCCGCTTAGCCGGATCCGCCTGGCCCGCCTAGCCGACCGCACCGTCGTGGATGTGACCGACGGGCGCTTCGACGACACCGATCCCGCGTTCACAGCCGACGGCACATACCTGGCGTTCCTGTCCAGGCGCAGCTTCGATCCCGTTTACGACGCGCACTTTTTCGATCTGTCCTTTCCCTACGGGTGCCGCCCATACCTGGTGCCGCTCGCCGAGGCGACTCCGTCGCCATTCGCCCCGGTGCCCGACGGGCGTCCCGTCCTCATCTCCGCGGATAACCCCGCAGATGAGGACTCGAGCGAGAAACCGGGCGAGAACCCGGGCGGAGAAGGGACGAGCAGCGAAGGGAACGGGCCAGCCCAGCAGAAGCCGGTGACCATTGACGTGGAGGGCCTGACCGAGCGGGTCGTCCAGCTGCCGGTAGCCGAGTTCCGCTACTCGTCGCTGCGCGGCGTCCAGGACGGGCTGGTGTGGCTTAAGCAGGCACCATACGGAGCGCTCGGCGAGAGCGGCGCGGATATCGACGCCGCGCCGCCGCGGCCGACCCTGGAACGGTTCGACCTCAAGCGGCGCACGTGCGATCAACTGGTCGACGAACTTGACTGGTTCGAGGTAAGCGGCGACGGTACCAAGATCGTCGTATGCGATCACAGCGACCTGCGGGTGATCCCGTCGCAGCAGAAGGCCGACCCCGGGGACTCCGATGCCGATCTATCCGTGGACCTGTCCAGGCTGCGGGTCATGGCCGACCCCGCCGAGCAATGGCGTCATGCCTTCGACGAGGCCGGCCGGATCATGCGTCACGACTTCTGGGTAGCGGACATGGCGGGAGCGGACTGGGATGCCATCTTGGCCGCATACCGCCCGCTGCTCGATGGGCTTGGCGGATCCGACGATTTCGCCGATCTTCTCTGGGAGTTGTTCGGTGAGCTCGGCACCTCACATGCTTACGTTTACGCCGCGCCGCAGCCTGCACAGGCGCAACCGGTGGGCTTGCTTGGCGCCGATCTGGAACGCGACGCCGCGGGCCGCTGGCGGGTGGCGAGGGTGCTGCCCGGCGAGTCCTCCGATCCGCGGGCGCGTTCCCCGCTCGCCACGCCGGGCGCGATGATCAGGCCTGGAGACGCGATCATCGCGGTCGACGGGCGTCCGGTTGACCCGCTGACCGGCGCTGCACCGCTACTGCTGGGCGCGGCCGGAAAGGCGGTGGAGCTGACCGTGGATCCGGCCGCCGGCGGGCCGCCCAGGCGCGCGGCAGTGGTGCCGCTACGAAACGAGGACCGCCTGCGTTACCAGGACTGGGTGGCGGGCCGGCGGCGCCACGTCAGGGAGCTCGGTGGCGGCCGTGTCGGGTACCTGCACGTGCCGGACATGATGGGAGCCGGCTGGGCACAGTTCCACCGGGACCTGCGGGCGGAAATGGCGGCAGCCGCGCTCATTGTGGACGTACGCGGGAACCGTGGCGGGCACGTCTCACAACTCGTCGTGGAGAAGCTTGCGCGGCGGGTCATCGGGTGGAACGTACCGCGCGGCTTGCGCCCGGAAACCTATCCCTATGACGCCCCACGCGGCCCGATCGTGGCGGTCGCCGACGAGCACTCGGGCTCCGACGGCGACATCGTCACCGCAGCGATCCGCATCTTGCACCTCGGCCCGGTCGTCGGGACAAGGACGTGGGGCGGGGTGATCGGAATCGATCGCGCGCACAACCTCGTCGACGGTACAGCGATCACTGTGCCCCGGCACGCAACGTGGCTCAATACCTACGGATGGGACGTGGAGAATCACGGCGTCGAACCCGACGTCGAGGTCGTCATGTCGCCTGACGACTGGGCACGAGGGGCCGATCCGCAACTTGACAGGGCCGTCCAGCTCGCCCTGGAGTCACTCGCCGCCGGTCAGCCGCTCACACCGCCGGACACCGCGGACCGCCGAACCCGGCGCCGGCCGCCGCTGCCCGCACGCGCACGCCGGACCTAGGAAGCTAACTAATGAGCTGTGGCCCGGCGAAGCGAACCTGAGGCGTGTCCCGTAGTCCATGAGGGGTCACGCCCGCTCAGGCACCCTGATGGGCGGCGGGCGTCCAGTAGCGCGCGCCATGCGGCAGCCGTTAAGGCTCATGGCCTGCCGGTCGCGGTGAATGCGACTTGAGGTGGGTGCAAGTGGTGGCCGCCAGCGTCAGTACCGGTGGCCCGGACAAAGATCAGCGGCCAGCGCGGGCCTGAGGCTGACACCTAATCATGATCCGTTCTGGTGTTAACCTGCCTGCACTATTCGCCGGAAAATTAACACCGTCGCGGATCATGGACCGTCGGCGACCCGGTGGAGCGGAGCTCCGCTTGGCGTAGCTGCAGGCGACCCCGACGGGGCCTCCCGGATTACTAGGTCCTTCGTCGGTCGGCCACAAACAGGTAGCCGTCGTCGGCATAGGCGAGTCACCGGTGTGGAACCAGCCGCCGCGGAACGCCGCCGCTGTCGCGTCGGGATTCTTGTAGTAGCTCGTCATCACATTGTGGCCGCGGATGACGATCTCGCCGACGTTGCCGGGGCCAGGCGGCAGCGGCTTGCCGTCCTCGTCGACGACCCGCACTTCCACGCCCCATATCGGCTTGCCGATCGACAGGACCTTGCGCTGCTCGGCGCTGACGTTGAACGTCGTCGTGCTCGCCGTCTCCGACAGCCGATAGCCCTCAAGGATGATGACGCCGGGGAACTTCTCCTCGAACGCCCTGATGACTTCTCCTGCAATCGCCGCGCCACCGGCGACGCCAACCCGCAGCGCCGACAGATCGCGGCCGGAGATGTCGGCTTGCAACAACCCGGAGTACATGGTCGGCACGCCTGAGAAGATCGTGCAGCGGTGCCGCTCGATCGCGTCGATGACCGCACCGGGCTCGAAGCGTGGGATGAGCACCAGCGTGCCGTCGAAACGCACACACACGTTGAGCACGCTGGACAGGCCGAACACGTGGAAGAGCGGCAGCACCGCTACGCCGACGTGGTCATCGAGGAAGCCGAACAGGTCGCCCGCCACCGTGCCGTCAAGTCCGCGATGTGGCACAGCGGCTTATCCGGATGCGCCAGGCGAGACTCGCGAAGGATGGTGGCAAGATTGAAGCTCATGCATTTCCCATCGCGATGTTACGCGTGTCACGACGCCGGATTTGGCCGGGCCACTCCGGGACCGTGGTTGTATGTGGCTAACGTACCCCGCAGGCGTGACGCGAGGTCACGCGGGTTCGGCTACGAAGCGCCTGGACCGAGACGGTGGGATGCCCACCGGAAGGAGAAACTCGATGGGCGATGATCAAGACAGCTCGCCAGGCGTTATCTCCGGGGTGATGCAGGAATTCGTCGCGCAGCTCCGCGCAGTCACTGAAAGGCTCGAGGGCCTGACCGGTCTCGGTGTTTCCCTCCCTTCGATGCCAGCCTTGCCCTCGCTGCCGCAGGGCCTGCGGGCCCTGCCCGCCCCGGGCGCCCTTTCCGCGGCACAGCTGAAGACGCTCTCCACCAGCATCACCGCGCAGCGACGCAGTGTCGAGGCACTCAAGGCCCAGCTGGTGGCGTTCGACGAGCAGCTCGTGGTGCTTGAGCGGATCCTCGAGCCGCTCGTGGAGTGGAGCAAGACCTGGGCCGACATCGAGCACCGGGTGATGAACCTTCGTCATGGCCTGGGGTCTGAGGAGCATTCCAGCGGCTCGTGATGTCTGTCAGCCGGACGAGCCGCCAGCGATCTCGTAGGACCACAGCTCACTGGTGATCCCGACCGGGGCAGGCGCCGCGCCGCCACTCCGTTCCGCCGCACTGCGGTGCCCGTGCCCGAATGCGGGTGAGTTCAGCCATGCTGCGAAGGAGGCTTCGTCCCGCCAGCGTGTTACCACGAGCCAGGTGGTGCGCTCGTCGGTCGGCTTGAGAAGCTCGAAGCCCTGGAAACCATCCTGGTCGTCGACCGCACCCGCCCGGGCGGCGAATCGGCGGGCGAGTTCGTCCCCGCTGTCGGCCGACACTGTAATCGCGTTGATCTTCACTACGGTCATGTGCTCGATGATGCCAGCCCGGGCACCTGCCAGTCCCGCCACGGTGCCACCCGGGCGCCGAGGGCCGTCCGGCGCCGCCAATCCGCCGAGCCCGTGCAGCCCGACGCCGGTCTGTGCCCTCCGGGGTCAGGGGTCCGGTCAGTGCGTGGGACGGTCACGCCACTCACCGGTCACTTGCCGGCCGCGCCGCCTGCTGACAACCCGTCGGCGACTGACGGCGCGGCTTGATCGCACGGACCTCTGGCAGGCGCGGAACGTGCGGCTGACAGGACCGCGAGCAAGGCCGCCGCAGCATGTGCAGCAAACCGTTACACGGGCGCTGCGGGGTGCGTCATGAGGACGTGGTGACCGCTGCAGGGCCTGACGGTGGCCGCGGCAGCAGTTATGGATCATTTTTCTTAACGGCTGCCGCGCATGCGCCAACTCATGCCAGTTAATTCTTCTTCGGCGGCGAAGATGGCGCCGGCCCGGTATCAGGACTGCTTTCTTCGCGCCGCAGGACAACCACCGTGCGCCCGGTGACCGGTAGCGTGCCGCCGCTCTCGACAGGTTCCCGTTCCTGGTCCGGGGCCGAGGTGTCGAGGATCGGCCGCCACCACTCGCCCCACTGTTTGGGCAGCGTCCAGTCGATCGGCTCGTGGTGAGCGTTGAAGAGCAGCAGGAAGGAGTCGTCGGTTACCCGCTGGCCATGGCGGTCACGGTCGGCGATCCGATCGCCGTTGAGGAACAGGCCAACAGAGAGGGCAAGGCCCGCGTCCCAGTCGTCGTTGCTCATCTCGGTGCCGTCGGGCTTGCACCAGCCAAGCGCGACAGAACCCTCGACGGGACGGCCACGGAGATAACGCCGGCGGCGCAGCACGGGATGGTCACGCCGCAAGGTAATGAGGCCGCGGGTGAAACCGAGCAGATCGTCGTCGATCCGGCCCCAGTCGTGCCACGAGATCTCGTTGTCCTGGCAGTAGGCGTTGTTGTTCCCGCCCTGGGTGCGGCCGGACTCGTCCCCGCCGAGGAGCATCGTGGCCCCCTGGGACAGCAGCAGGGTGCCAAGGAAGTTGCGCTGCTGTTGCCGTCGCAGCGCGAGCACGCCCTCGTCGTCTGTGTCGCCCTCGGCGCCGCAGTTCCATGAACGGTTGTGGCTTTCGCCGTCTGCCCCGCCTTCACCGTTGGCCTCGTTGTGCTTGTCGTTGTACGAGACCAGGTCGTGCAGGGTGAAGCCATCATGGGCGGTGACGAAGTTGACGCTGGCCCCAGGGTGGCGGGTATCGGCCTGGTAGAGGTCGGAACTGCCGGTGAGGCGCGAGGCGAACTCGCCCAGCGTCGCGGGCTCGCCGCGCCAGAAGTCCCGCACGGTGTCGCGGTAGCGCCCGTTCCACTCCGACCACAGGGCAGGGAAGTTGCCGACCTGGTAGCCGCCCTCGCCGATGTCCCACGGCTCGGCGATGAGCTTGACCTGCGAGACGACGGGATCCTGCTGGATCAGGTCGAAGAACGCCGACAGCCGGTCGACCTCGTGAAACTGGCGGGCCAGGCTGGCGGCCAAGTCGAAGCGGAACCCGTCGACGTGCATGTCGGTCACCCAGTAGCGCAGCGAATCCATGATCAGCTGGAGAGTGTGCGGGTGGCGCACGTTCAGGCTGTTCCCCGTCCCTGTCGTGTCGTAGTAGAAGCGGCGGTCCTCGCCCACAAGCCGGTAGTAGGCGGCGTTGTCGATACCCTTCATCGACAGCACCGGGCCCAGGTGGTTGCCCTCCGCCGTGTGGTTGTAGACAACATCGAGGATCACCTCGATGCCGGCCTCGTGCAGCGCCCGTACCATCGCCTTGAACTCGGCGACCTGCTCACCGCGCTGACCGGCGGCGGCGTATTCGTTGTGCGGGGCGAGAAAGCCGATGGAGTTGTACCCCCAGTAGTTCCGCAGCCCCCGCTCGACGAGGTGGGCATCATGCAGGAACTGATGGACGGGGAGCAGTTCCACCGCGGTAACCCCGAGCCGGGTGAGGTACTCGATGGCGGCGGGATGCGCCATGCCGGCATAGGTGCCGCGCTGCGCCTCGGGAATGTCGGGATGGCTCACGGTGAAGCCCTTGAGGTGCACCTCATAGATGACCGACTCGTTAAGCGGGATGTCAGGGGGCCGGTCGTTGCCCCAGTCGAAGTAGGGGTTGTGGACGACAGCCTTCGGCACATGGGCGGCGCTGTCCTCGTCGTTGCGTGAGTTCTCGTCGCCGAAGGTGTAAGGGAAGCAGGCCTGGTCCCAATCGACCTGGCCCTCGATGGCCTTGGCATAGGGATCGAGGAGCAGCTTCGCCGGGTTGCAGCGCCGGCCGTGCTCAGGCGCCCATGGCCCGTGGACACGGTAGCCGTAACGCTGCCCCGGAGTAACCGCGGGCAGATAGGCGTGCCAGCAGAAGGCTTCGACCTCCTCAAGGACCACTCGCCGCTCTCGGCCGTCGTCGTCGAACAGGCAGAGTTCGACCCCATCTGCTATCTCGGAGAACAACGAGAAGTTCGTCCCGGCGCCATCGTAAGCGGCCCCGAGCGGATAGGAACGACCTGGCCAGGTCTCCATGGCCTCGCTCATATGTGGCTGAGTCCTGTTCTTCGTCGGCATCCGGGGTGACACGGCATCGGTCATGGCATACCTGTCTCGGTCAGGATGACGACGCTGTCGGGTGGGAGGATTACGCCCTGCTGCGTCAGTTCGACGCGGGGATCTGAGGCGGCGAGCAGCACCGGGAACCGGCTGGCCGGGAAATTCCAGGCTCTTACACCGATGTTACTTGCCACCACAACTGGTCCACGGCGGACGACGAGCCAGCCTGCGTCTTCGTCACATTCTGTCCCGGTGCGATCCAGGCGGGGGTCAGTGAGTGCGGGGATCCGCCTGCGAAGGGCGATCAACCAACGGTACCAGTCTAGCAGGTCGGCATGCTGGTCTTTTCTGGGCTCTTCCCAGTCGAGCCTGGAGCGGTCGAATGTCGCCGGGTGCTGCGGATCGGGCAGGTCGGCCGGATCCCAGCCAAAAGCGGCGAACTCGTGGCGTCTTCCGTCGCTGACGGCCCGGCCGAGCTCGGCATCGGAATGGTCGGTGAAGTACTGGAACGGTGTGCGGGCGCCCCACTCCTCGCCCTGGAAGAGCAGGGGCACGAACGGCGAGGTGAGCAGCAGGGCTGCGGCGACTCGCAGCCGGCCATCGCTCATGAGGGCGGCGGCCCGTTCACCGAAGGCGCGGTTGCCGATCTGGTCGTGATTCTGGGTACAGACCACAAACTGGTTTCCGGCGAGCCCTGTCGGCGGCCGGCCGTGGACCCGCTGGCGGTGCGGTGAATATGTGCCGTCGTACACCCACGCCTGGCGCAGTGCCTTTGCCAGCGAGGGCAGCGGCCCAAAGTCCTGGTAGTAGCCACTCACCTCGGCGGTCAGCGCGGCATGGAGAGCGTGGTGCCACTCATCGGCCCAGGAAGCGTCCACGCCGTAGCCGCCCGCGTCGCGGCCGCGGACAAAACGGGGGTCGTTCAGGTCGCTCTCGGCCACCACGAAGAGGGGCCGCCGCACATGCGCCGCAAGCGCCTCCACCTCGACGGCGATCGCCTCGAGGATGTGCGTGGCGGAGTCGTCCACGATGGCGTGCACGGCGTCGAGGCGGAGCCCGTCGCAGTGGTAGTCCCGCAGCCACATCAGGGCATTGTCGATGACGAAGCGGCGGACCTCGTCGCTGCCCGGGCCGTCGAAATTCACCCCTTCGCCCCAGTTGGTCTGGTGCTGCGCGGAGAAATAGGGGCCGAACTCAGGCAGGTAGTTCCCTGCCGGGCCCAGATGGTTGTAGACGACGTCCATCACCACGCCGAGCCCGTGCGCGTGGGCGGCATCGACGAGCCGTTTGAGGCCCGCAGGGCCGCCGTAGGCGTGGTGCGGGGCGAACAGGTCGACGCCGTCATAGCCCCAGCCCCTGCGGCCAGGGAACTCGGCCACTGGGAGCAGTTCGATGGCGTCGACACCAAGGTTGGCCAGGTGCCCCAGGTGCTCGATGGCCCCGTCGAAGGTGCCTGCCGCCGAGAACGTTCCGACGTGGCACTCATACAGGACCGATCCTGCGAGTGACACACCCCGCCAGCCGCTGTCGGCCCAGCCGAAGGCGGCGTGGTCCACTACGCGCGACGGCCCGTGGACGCCCGATGGCTGAAAGGCCGACCGCGGGTCGGGGCGAGGCGGCCCGCCGTCAAGGCTGAAGGCGTAGTCGCTACCCGGGCCTGCCTCCTCGGCGTGGCACGTCCACCAGCCGCCATCCGCCTGGCTCATCGCCATCCGGCGCTCGCCGACCACGGCTTCGACCCGGTCGGCGTGCGGTGCCCAGACGCGGAACTCGTGCATCATCCTTCCCCGGCCGATGCGGCAAGCACCGCGGCAGGGAACCGCCGGAGCAGCGCGTGCAGGCTGACGGCGCCGCCTTCCACCTTCTCGTCGGTGAGCACATTGACCCAGGCGCCTCGTGGCAGCACGACCGCCGTGTCAGCCCAGCCTTCCGCCAGGCGAGTGACCAAGCGCGGCACGACCACGGCCAGCCGGCGGCCCGGGTAAAAGCCACCGCATGGGAGGCCTTGTGGCCGAAGACGTCCAGTGGCTGGTAGCCCGAGGCCGGGCCGTACAAATCGGGATGCTGGCGCCGGTGGCGCAGCAGGCGGTGGATGAGCCAGAGTTTCGTGCCGCCCTCGTCGCCGCCGGCAAGCGCCGCCTCGGGGCCGCCGCCCGTGAGCGCGCCGAGCAGGCGGCGGCGGCTGTCGTAGTCGACTGGCCTTCGGTTGTCCGGGTCGACCAGGGACAGGTCCCACAACTCGGCGCCCTGGTACAGGTCGGGAATGCCTGGGCACGTCAGCAGCAGCGTCGTCTGGGCCAGCGAGTTGACCCGCCCCCATTCGACAATCCGATGCCCGGCAAGGAAAGCCTCCATATCGGCGATGAAGCCCTCGTCCGCGAGAACGGCCAGGACGAAGGCGCGGAGCGCCTCGTCGTAGCCGGCACACGGGTCGACCCAGGAGGTATGCACCTTGGCCTCCTTGGCCGCCTTTTCCATGAAGGCCGCGGCCCGCGCCGAGTCGATCGGCCAGGCGCCCACCAGAGTCTGGAAGAGCAGGTATTCGGCGTTGCCGTCCGGCCAGCCGCCCTGTTTGTAGCGCTCCCCCAGCTGCGCCCAGCGCCGCAGCGCCCGATCCCACGCCTCGGGCAGTTCCGACAGCACGTTGATGCGGGCCCGCACATCACCGCTGCGCTTCGTGTCGTGCGTCGACAGGGTAAGCATTGCTTCTGGCCACTGTCGCGCCGCCTCGGCCATGTCCTGGTGGAAGTCCGCCACAGGGCGGCCGAAGCGGCCAGGGTTGCCGCCTACCTCGTTGAGCGAGATCAGGGGCTGATAGCGGTAGAAGGCGGTATCTTCCACCCCTTTAGCCATCACAGGCGAGCTGACCTGGGCGAAGCGGATGGCAAACGCGGCCTCCACGTCGCCGGGATGATCGAGCACGAGCAGTTCGCCGATGAAGCCCAATAGCTCGGCATCCAGGTCGTCCCTGCGCTGCCGGGCGGTAGCCACGGCGGCGGCGACATGCGCGCGGTCCGCGGCCGTAATCGGGTGGCCCGGCCGCGCGTACGTACGGTAGACGGGGAAGGCGGCGATCACCTCGCGCAAGGCGTCGCGCAGCTCACGGCGGGTATGGTCACGCTGCCGGCGATGCCCTTCGCAAACGTCGGCAAGCAGCTCGGTGAGACGCTCCACCTCAGCGGCGAGCTCCTGGCGCATGATCTGGCACTTGGCGCGGTACACGATGTCGGGGTAGCTCTCATGCTGGCCGGTGAAGCGCACGTAGCCCGCGCGCATGGCTGCCTCGTTACCGGCGTCGGCAAACAGCTGGTTGACCCGGTTCAAGAAGTCGTAGCCGGATGTCCCTGCCACTGGCCACGACCGAGGCAGCTCCTCGTCAGCCTCGAGAATCTTCTCCACGACGACGTACGCGCCCGCGGTGGCGTCGCGCAGCCGGTATAGGTAGCCTTCCGGGTCGGCTAGCCCGTCCACGTGGTCGACCCGCAACCCGTCCAGCGCGCCCGCCGAGACCAGATCGATGACTAGGCGGTGCGTGTCCGCGAAGACGGCTGGGTTCTCTATCCGTAGCCCCGCGAGCGTCTCGATGTTGAAGAACCGCCGGTAGGAGAGCTCCTCCGCACCAGTGCGCCAGTGAGCCAGGCGGTAGTTCTGCCGGCCGAGTAGCTCGTCGAGGGCGTCCGGGTCGCGGTTCAGCTCCTCGATCTCGGCGTCGACGGCAGCCGCCACTTCCGGCCTGGCAGCACACAGCTCGGCCAGGCGGTCGCGCAGCACCTCCTTGTCGCGGTGGCGCTCGGCCACTGCGGCCGGGTCGGTCGACCGGGCGTGCGGGAGGTGGCCAAGGGCGGCGGCCAGGCTCTCGAGTTTCACGGACCGTGCACGGGCCGCCGCCCGGGCGAGAAGCTCGTCGAGCGTGCGGGGCGACAGGGGCACCTCGTGGTCGTAATAACGCACAGTGAACGATCCGCCCTCGCGCTCGACCTTCAGCTCCCCCGCCTCGAGGACCCGGCCGTAGTGGTCGCCGAGGACAGGCATGAGCACGGTGGCGGTCAGCTTTCGCTGCGGCGGGTCCCAGTCGATGTCGAAGTAGGAGGCGTAGAGGCTCGAAGGCCCGTTCTCCAGCACGTCCCACCACCACGCGTTGGCCCGCCCGGCGAGCGCCATGTGGTTTGGCACGATGTCGAGCACCTGGCCGAGACCGGCATCGGCGAGCCGCTCGACAAGCCGGCGGTGCGCCGCGGCGCCGCCAAGCTCCTCGTTCAGCCGTCCGTGATCGACGACGTCGTAGCCGTGCGTGCTGCCCTCGGCGGCCTGGAGGTAGGGCGAGCAGTAGAGGTGGCTAATGCCGAGGTCGGCGAGGTAGCCGGCGATGCTGGTCGCGTCATCGAAGGTGAAGCCGGGATGGAGCTGGACGCGGTAGGTCGCGATCCGCGGGCGGTGGTCTGGCGTCGGCGTGGCGGCCATCGGGCAGCGCTCCCGTGAAGACAGTGAGGGGGGCTGGCAGGGCGGCAGGGATCGCTGCGCTCAGCCGGAGGCGGGCGCCTCGGCCTCCTGCATTCATTCACCTCATCTCGGCTCAGCTGCCAGGGTCGTTCATCAGGTTATGACAAGCAGAACATCAGCTCGATGACCGGGACAGCCCGCACCGTGCGTGGCACCGCCGCCCGAGGTCAGCGCGCGCAGGTTTCGCGCGCCTGGCAAGCGACACCTGGCAAGCGACACCTGGCAAGCGACACCTGGCAAGCGACACCTGGCATAATAGAAGGCGATGAAGAACTCTGCTGCTAATCGTTTCCCCGTCACCGTTACTCACCTACCCGTAGTGCGGTGTGATATCTGCCAGCGCACCATGGCCTACCGGCCCGGTCAGGTGAGTGCCGTCCTGACCGAGCACTACCGCAAGGCCCACCCAGAGGCGCTCGGCATCTCTTCCTGACGCCTTGCCTTCTGACGTCTTGCCCTCGTGACGCCGTGCTTTCTGATGCCGCGCTCTCGTGACACCGTGGTGTCGTGACACTGTGCCGTCCGTGACAACCGGCCGTCGTGCTTGCGCGGTTAACCTGGCCCGGTGAGCGACCTCGAGCACGCCAGGCGATTCGCCCTATCGTTGCCTGAGGCCACCGAAGAACCGCATTTTGACATGTCGTCCTTCCGGGTGCGCGGCAAGATCTTCGCCACAGTGCCCCCGGGCCAGGGCCACCTGCATGTGTTCGTCGACGAACAGGAGGCGACCGCCTGCGTGGCGGAAGACGCCGCGGCATTCGAGCTCCTACGGTGGGGAAAGCGCACCAGAGGGCTACGCATCCACGTTGGGGTCTGCCCTGCTCAACGTGTAAACGAACTCATCGAGGAATCCTGGCGGCGCAAGGCTCCGGCCCGCCTCGTTGCTGGTTACGACAATAACCAGCGCCGCTGACCGAGCGCAGTTACGTGCGGTTAGGCCGGCACCGGCCGTAACGGCCCGTTCGCAGCGGCCAGGAATTGTCAGACCCTCGCGCGAGTATGTCGTTAGGCATCCGGTTTAGCGCAACTTGGGGGATGGCCCAACCTCGGATCAGCCCAACCTCGGATCAGCCCAACCTCGGATCACCAAGGAGAACTCATGTCTGCCGGGTCGTTCACCATCACGCCGAGCGGGCCTTTTTCGCTCGCCGAGGCGGCCAGCTTCGGTTTCGGCCAGCGCGATGCGGCGGACTGGGACGGTGTGATGCGCTTGGCGTTCTGTCTCGACGGCTGCCAAGAGCATGTCGGCGCGGAGGTGCGCCAAGACGACGCAGGCGATGTCCATGCCGCTATCCACGGCCCGGCCAATATCGACGTGGGCAGCGTCCGACGCCAGGTCGCTCGCGTTCTTTCCCTGGACCACGACGGTGCGGAGTTCATGCTCGTCGGTGAACGTGACCCGGTTATCGGCAAGTTGCAGGCCGCGGCGCCCGGGCTGCGGCCGCCTTTGTTCTACTCCCCTTGCTCCAACAGGCATCGGGCTCAGTACCACCTGGATCGGCCGGCGTTTCATGAGACGGGGCCGGCCTGGAGGCCCCCCGCAGACCAAGGTGTGGCACGCACCGCGGCAGCCGTTAGGGATCTTGCTGCGCGGCACCGGTACGTGAGTGATCGAAGCCCGCATGCCAATTCTCATAGGCTGACCTGCCATTACTGGTTCCGGCTCCGCTCCCGGCTCCGCTCCCGGCTCTGTTCCCGCATGTGTTCCCGGCTCTGCTGAGCCGGTCGGCGTTGCTAAGCCGACCGGCGTTGCGGCAGGGCCAGAACCTGCCGCGTGAGGTCATCACGTTGACGGGTCTCCGCGTCCTCGCGACGCGCCGCAACTGAGGATGGGTCGTTCCACCGTTCAGCCAACCGGGCGGTGGCAGCCAGATGCGGCACGATGCCGACGATCATGACGACCAACCCGATGAACGCGGCGGCGAGGCCGATGGCACCGACGGGAACACCGTGGAAGACGGGCCCGAAGATCGACGGCACCGGCGTTTCAGTAAATCTGGTCGCCGTTCCGGTCGCTGCAACGTTGTTGACCTGCGCGGCGAGGCGCAGCACGAGTCCGGCAATCATGCCAGTCCCGAGCGCGAAGACCACGAAGCCGATGGCGAAGAACCGGCGGGCGCGGGCCCCGGTCGCGGAGACCTGGCGCAGGAAGCTCGCCTGCTGCGCGATGACGTGCTCGACGTGCGTGCTGTACTCGCCAGCCTGGCCGCCCGCGCCATTACTGAGCTCGGCGGCTGGCTGGCCAGCGCTGCCGGACCGTAGATGACGGCCGGCCGGCGCGACGCGCAACGCGGCCGCGATGTCTGAGCGGGCGTCCCGAGACACAGCTTGTGGCGCCTTTGCCGTCTGCGCCCGCGCAACCGCCGGTTCTTCGTACCGCGCTTCGACGGTACCGAACAGCAGCAGGTCGCCATGCCGCAGGACCCGGGTGCCCGCGATGCGATCGCCGTTGACGAGGGTGCCGTTCGTCGATCCCAGATCTTGCACCGTGGTCTGAGCGGAAGAGCAGAGAAACGCGGCGTGCGTGGCGCTGATATGTGGCTCGTCCAGGCGTAGATCGCAGTCGCTCCCGCGCCCGAGCAGGAGGCGATCAGCCGTCAGCACAAAGGCGGTGCCCCGCAAACCAGAAGGTCTCGCGATCACGATCCGGGGCAAAGTGGCTGAGTTCAGCTGGGAATCCATGTCGACCTCCCTCGAGCCTGAGCTGGCCCGGGCAGAGACTGGCTCATTCGGCGTCTATGAAGAATGAGCACGACGGACCGAAAAAGATACGTCACCGGCGACGCGCTCGCTGGCGCGCTGGTGGGTGAGGACGATGTCGTGCAGGTTCGGTTCGCGGGCAGCGGCGACGCCTTCGGCAGTGGCGGGCGCGTGCAGGCCTGCATCCACCTGACCGGTGCTGCTCGTCGACTGCGGCGCAACCAGCCTGGTCGCGCTCAAGGCGCAAGGCTTGACCCGAATGCCGTCGATGGGGTGGCGGTAACCCACCTGCACGGCGATCACTTCGGCGGGCTGCCCTTCCTCATCCTCGAGGGCCAGTTCCCGCACCGGTCGGCGCCGCTGCTCGTGGCCGGACCGCCGGGTATCCGGGCCAGTCTGACCGAGGCCATGGAGACCTTGTTCCCTGGCTCGAGCCAGACGCGACGGCGCTTCGAAGTGAACGTGGCCGAACTGGCCACCGATGGCGCGCCAGCCACGCTCGGCGCCGCCACCGTGCGCGGGTGGGAAGTCGTGCACGCCTGCGGCGCGCCGCCGGCTAGCGCTGCGGGTCGACCTCGACGGGGTGAGCTTCGCATACTCCGGGGATACGCAGTGGACGGCCGCCTTGACCGATGCGGCGCGTGACGTGGACCTGTTCGCGGCCGAGGCTTACACCTTCGACCGGCCAGTCCGCTACCACCTCGACTATCAGACACTGCGCGAGCACCTCGATGAGATCCATGCGGAACGAGTCCTGCTCACTCATATGTCCGCGGCAATGCTCCGCAGGCTCGCCGACGCCGAGCTGCCGCAGCCTACGACGGCATGATCGTCGAGCTGTGAAGCATTGCTCACATCCGGTGCGCTGTGCCGCAGCCGCACCGTCGGGTCCGGCCACGGCTCGAGCCCACCTGGCGGGCACTCGCGGAGGCCTCCGGCCTGCCCACCGCCAACTGACTGCTGCCTCCACTCGCGCCCCAGCCAGTTATCGTGACCCATGACTCAACAGCTCGTGACCGATCGCCTGGTCCTGCAGCAGTGGATAGCCGAAGACGCGCGGATACGCAAGCGCCCGCTCCGCCGCGGCGACCGGGGCGGCGCGCAACGCGGGTGCCTCCTGGAAGCTAACCACGCGATCAGCAAGGAACCGGCGCCCGGCGTCGTCAATCTCGCGCGGACCGCAGCCCACAAGCGCTAGCCGAGACGCCTCAAGCAGCGGCGGCGGACCAGCGAATCCGGCCAGTTCCGGCGCTCCCGCGCCGAGCAGATGCGCGACGCCCATTGAGTCGAAGATCCCGGAATTGGGCGCCTCCGGGTTATCCGGCGTATTCAGATCGGCATCGCCATCTAGATAGACGACACAGACGTCGTCGTGATGCTGGCGAAACCCGGCGACAACCCCCAGGGTGATCGTGCAGTCTCCGCCGACCACAAGCGGCATGCGCCCGGACGCGAGCACGTTGGCGACCGCATTGGACACCTGCCCCGCGACCTGGACAACCGCAGGCAGGTTGCGCCCGTTGGGATGATCGCGGTCTACGCGGAACGGTGTTAGCCGCAGGTCACCGCGGTCGTCCACCGCCTGCCCGCCTACCCTGAGTCGCATGGCGAGGCCTGCTTCCCGCAACGCCGCAGGAGCCCGCTCCTGGCCAGCGTGGTGAGCTCCGCGCCGGCCAAGTTTAAATACCGGTTACACGTGTAGCTCATTTGACTTCGCCCGGGTTGGGCGGTGCCAACCTGGGCGCCATCGGCACCCAATAGCTTTGCCGGGTCACCGGCTGGCCTTCCCGAGTCACCGGCCGGTCCCGTTCGCGCCCCGTTGGAGCGCCGTGGCGCCTGGCCGGGGTGGCTCATTCGCGTGGCTCGCGAGCCACACTGGGACGGCGCGTCCTACGACGAAGGCGGCCGTGGCTCTGGTGGTCGAGGTGGCCCCATCTGCTGCCTGGCTTCGGCAAGGGCGTGTTCGGCCGGACCCACCGGTGTTTCGGGCGCGAGTCGAGGACACCGCAGGACAGCGGCGCCCGCACAGTGCAACCAGATGTGGCGGAAGGGCCTAGATCTGTGGATAACCGGGCGGCTGGCGGTTGTGCTTGTGGATAGGCGGACCTGTGTCTGCGTGAATCGCTAAAATGTTCGTATTGCCGATGGTTAGCTGCCCGAGGAGGTGAACCCGTGACCGCGACCGCAGCCATGGCTGCCGCGGACGCCGCGCCCGCCGCTGGCCCCAGCGGCGCGCCGGGCTCACCGGGCTCACCGGGTTCGCCTGGCGCGCGTGGTGCGCCTAGCTCGCCGGGTTCGCCGGGTTCGCCTGGCGCGCGTGGTGCGCCTAGCTCGCCGGGTTCGCCTGGCGCGGCTGGTGCGGCGGGGCGGTGGCTGGGTGACGGCGATGGCGTGGGTGGCGGGTTCGGCGCCGGGGAGGTGCTGGATGTGCTGGCGCCGGGGACGGTGCTGGCCGGGTCCGCCGCTGGTGCCTGGGCAGCCGGGTTCGGTGGGTGTTCGGATGACGAGCTGGTCGGGGTGGTGCGGGCGTGGCGGCGGCTGTCGTCGTGGACGGCCGCTGGTGAGCTCGCCGCGGTGGCGGAGCTGGCGGCCCGCCGCGAGCGCGGCGAGGACGGCCCGGCCGCCGGGGGGCCTGGCCGCCAGCCCGGTGATGACGTGGCCGATGAGCTGGCCTGCGCGCTGACGCTGACCCGCCGCGGCGCGGACAACCTGGCCGAGCGGGCGGCCCGGCTCGCGGCGCTGCCGGCGACCGGGGCGGCGCTGCGGCTGGGCCGGATCGATGTGCCCAAGGCGCTGGCCGTCATCGACGAGGTCGCCGGGTTAGCGCCGCCGCTGGCCCGCGCCGTGGAGGACAAGGTGCTGGCCCGGGCGCCGGGGCAGACCCCCGGGGAGCTGCGCGCCGCGGTCCGCCGCGCGGTCGCCGCCGCTGACCCGCCCGCGGCCAGCCGGCGGCGGCGGGAAGCGGAAAAAGACGCCCGGGTCGAACTGTGGGACGAACCGGCCGGCACCAAGGCCCTGGCCGGGCGGGACCTGCCCCCCGCCCAGGTCCTCGCCGCCGACCAGCGGATCTCCGCGATCGCCCGGGAACTGAAAAACCGCGGCGCCGCCGGCACCCTCAGCCTGCTGCGCGCCAAGGCCTACCTCGCCCTGCTCGCCGGCCAGCCCCTCGACCACCTCCTGCCCGCCCCCGCAACCACCGAACAGCCACCCGCCCCCACCCCCAGCAGCGGCGGAGCCCCCGACGACGCCGCCAATGACAACGCCGCCAATGACAACAAGGCCAATGACGGCGAAGCCGATGACAGCGAAGCCGCGGACAGCACGCCCGGCGCAGCCGCGGACCGCGTAGCCAGTAACGGCGCAGCGGCGGACCGCGGAGCCCGTGACGGCGCAGCCGGTGACAGCGCCGCCGGTGGCAGCGCCGCCAGTGGCAGCGCAGCCAATGACGGCGCAGCCAATGACGGCGCAGCCGTCTTCAGCGCAGACCGTAACAGCGGAGCCCGTGACGGCGAAGCCGGTGCCGGCGGAGCCCGTGACGGAGCCGGTGACGGCGGAGCCGGTGACGGTGGAGCGAGTGACGGCCCCGCCCAGCCCGCCGGGCCCGCCCAGCCCGCCGGGCCCGCCCGGTCCGCCGTACCCGCCCGGTCCGCGGGCCCGGGCGCGGGACCGGCCGGCCGGCCGTCCCGAACCTGGCCCGCCGCGGCTGCCGGGCCGGCCTGGAGCGACCTGGACCCCGGGCGGCTAGCCGGCTCGGTCAACCTAACCGTCCCCCTGGCCACCCTGCTGAACCTGGCCGACGAACCCGGCGACGCCGCCGGGTTCGGCCCGCTCGACGCCGACACCACCCGCACCCTGGCCGCCGCCGCCGCCCGGCACCCCGCCACCCGATGGTGCCTGAGTGTCACCGACCAGGCCGGGCACGTCATCGGCCACGGCTGCGGCCACCGCCGCCACCCCGGCCCGCGCCCCGCCGGCCCGCGCCCCGCCGGCCCCGCACAGCCCAACCGCACCGGCAGCCCCGAGCCACCGCCCCAGCCCGGACCCAGCCCCGCCCCCGCCGGCCTAGTGATCAAACTCGAACAGCTCGCCTACCCCGGCTGCGACCACCAGCGCCAAACACCCGCCTACCAGCTCACCCCACGGCTACGGCACCTGATCGAAATCCGCCACCCCACCTGCGCCTTCCCCGGCTGCCGCCGCCCCGCCACACAATGCGACAAAGACCACACCATCCCCTACCACCACGGCGGCCGAACGTGCTGGTGCAATATCGCCCCGCTCTGCCGACACCACCACAAGATCAAACAAACCCCCGGCTGGCACCTCGAACAACCCCGCCCCGGCCTCCTCATCTGGACCACCCCCACCGGCCGCAAATACACCACCGGCATCCCCTGAACCCCCATGCCGGCGACACCCCGCGCCACCGCACCCAACGCGCTTCCCTGGTGCCGCGACGGGCGCCCGCCGCGGCCCGCGCAATCGTGTCAACCGACCCGGGCGCTGCCTCGGCTGTGCGGAAACGGCCAGACAAGTAACACGACGTCCACGTCCGGCAGGGTGCTCGACGAATGTCTGCGGAGCGGACAGGTCAGCACGCACGACCTCGGCGCCATCTGGCAAGTCAGCGGCGGCTCAGCCTCCGCTGATCATCGGCGTGATATTGAACGGGCCCTTGAGCAGCCCGAATCGCTGCATGAGGTCAGCGACTCGCTGGATCCGCACCGGGTCGACGCGCAGGGGATAGCTGTCGGCCGCGATGAGCGTCGCCGCAAGCCGCGGCACCCTCGTGAAGCCGATAATGGCTTGCTCGACTGCGGTGCGATTTCCGTCGGAAATCGCCTGAGCCTGCTCGATCGCGCGGCGGAACGCCGCAGCGGTCCTTGGGTACCTC
This sequence comes from uncultured Actinomycetota bacterium, assembly GCA_963826515.1. Taxonomy (GTDB): domain Bacteria; phylum Actinomycetota; class Actinomycetes; order Streptosporangiales; family Streptosporangiaceae; genus DATFVJ01. The sequence goes on along the minus strand of CAWGXI010000006.1, from coordinate 374,743 downwards.
TTCGCCCACGCCTGGGTGACGACGTACCCGGCGATCGGGAGGTTCTGGGTGCCGCCCTGGTCGGCGTCGAAGAGCTCCTCGGCCCCGTTAGCCACCTGCGTCCCGGTTATGAACGGCTCGGGTAGCCACGCGGCATCCACCTTGTGCGCCTTTAGCGCGGCGCTCATCAACGGGAACGGGATCGGGACGAAGTGCACCTCGGAGCGCGTCATCCCATTACCTGCAAGCACCGAGCTGACCAGCAAGGTGCCGATATTGTCCAGCACGTTGACGCCGATCGACTTGCCCTTGAGCTGCGCGACGGACCTGATGGGCGACCCGGCAGGGATTAGCACCTCCTGGGTGCGCGGTTGCATCACGGATCCCTCAGCGAGGATGAGCAGCTTGGCGTGCTGCTGCGCCTCCGCGAGGATGTAGGAGACATAGTTTCCGTCCGTAACGTCGTACTTGCCGGAAAGCTGGTCGGCAATCGCCGTGGAACTACTCGTCACCGGGACTATCTTCACGTGCAGGCCCGCGGCGGCGAACAGCCCCCGCTGCTGCGCGACGTACAAGCCGACCGAGTCGACCGCAGGGACGGCGGCAACGGTCAGACCTGGTTTCTCCACAGCGGCCTGCGTCGCGGCCCCGCTACGTTGCGCACATCCAGCGGCGAGTAAGGCAGCTATCAGGGCCACACCCACAGCAGGCTTGCGGAAGACCCGACATACCGCCACGTTCCCTCCTCATGTCCCATCCCTGACAGAGGAGGATATGGTAATGAATTGCCGTAAAACAACCACAATCACCTTATTACGCAGGCGCAATCCGCGGCTGCGCCTCCCGCGCGCCACAGGCATCCGCGTCCATAGCCATTAGCCATCCGCGTCCATAGCCATCCGCGCGGTAGCGGCCATCGTGCCACCGAGCCGGTAAATCTGATTGCGACCGCCCGGGCGGGCAGCACGATGATTCAGTGACCTGGATCGCACCTGACGTACCACGCGCGGATCCGCCGAGGTGGAACGCTGGTGGTTCAGGCGCCAGTTCGCCCAGCAGCGGGAGTTGGGTGACCTGTACTGCACCGACGAGTTCCGCGATGGGGACTTCGATCTGGTGGAGGCCACCGGCGCGGAGGCCGACTTCGCCACCTTCGCGGCCGAGTGCGGCCTGGCCCACGAGGCCGCCGCCGGACGTGTTCGCGGGGGCGCGCTTAGCCAGCTCGTCGACGGGCACCTCGCCACGGCGGCCTAGACTCAGCCATCGTGGCGGATGAGACGAAGCGGGATGGGGCCGTCGACCTGGCCGCGCCCACGGCGAAGCGGGTGCTGGCCGAGCGCACCTATCACGGCGACACGATCGCTGACCCGTATGCGTGGCTTGCCGACCCCGCCAACGCCGATACGGTCGCGTATCTGACAGCGGAGAACGCCCATACCGACGCGGCCACCGCGCACCTTGCAGTGCTGCGGGAAACCATCTACGCGGAGATCAAGGGCCGGACCAAACAGACCGATCTATCTGTTCCCGTCCGCGAGGACGGCTGGTGGTACTACGCCAGGACGGTGGAAGGCCAGCAGTACGCGATCCGCTGCCGCAGCGCCGCGGCCCCCGGCGAAACACTGCCGCCGGCTGACAGCGGCCTGCCGCTGCCTGGCGAGGAAGTGCTGCTTGACGGCAACGAGGCAGCAGGCGGATCCGGATACTTCGCCCTCGGCACCTTTGACGTCAGCACTGACGGCGGGCTGCTCGCCTACTCCGCCGATTTCCGTGGCGACGAACGCTACACGCTGCGGGTCAAGGATCTGACGACCGGTGATCTGCTCGCCGACGAGATCCCTAACGTGTCCTACGGCAGCGCGTGGTCCGCGGATGGCTCCACCCTTTTCTACGTCACCGTCGACAAGGCGTGGCGCCCTTACCGAGTCTGGCGGCACAAGATCGGCACGGCGGCCGCCGCTGACGTGGTCGTTTTCGAGGAGGCTGACCGGCGCTTCTCGGTCGCGGTCAGACTGACCCGCAGCCGCGGCTATCTGCTGATCACCTCACGCAGCGCCGTGACCAGCGAGGTGCGTTTCCTTGCGGCGACCGACCCGGCTGGCGAGTTCATCGCGGTGGCCCCCCGCCGCCAAGGCATCGAATACCAGGTCGGCCACCAGGGGCTCCCTGGAGGCAAGAACCGCCTGATCATTCTGCACAACGACGGCGCGGAGAACTTCGAGCTCGCTACGGCCGAGCCAGCGAACCCGGCGGCCTGGACGCCGCTGATCGCCCATCGCGGCGGCACCCGCCTGCTTGGCGCCGACGCATTCCAAGATCACATCGTCGTGCATTTCCGCCGGGAAGGCCGCACCGGCCTGGGTATCATCGACGCCACGGGCACCATGCGAGATGTCCCGTTCGCCGAATCCCTCTATACCGTCACGCCCGCGGCCAACCCCGAATATGCCACTGACACTTTCCGGCTGCGCTATACCTCGCTGGTCACTCCTGCGTCCATCTATCAATGCGATCTGGAGACGGGATCGCTGACCCTGCTGAAGCGGACACCGGTCCTCGCCGCCCCGGGCCAGGCACCCTACGATCCCGACGGCTACGTCCAGTACCGGGAATGGGCTGTCGCCGCCGATGGCACCCGGGTGCCCATCTCGATCGTCTGCAGCCGCGCGATCCCGCGTAACGGCAGCGCCCCCTGCGTGCTGCACGGCTACGGTAGCTACGAGGCGTGCAGCGACCCGGCCTTCTCCATCCCCCGGCTGTCCCTGCTCGAACGCGGATTCGTCGTGGCCATCGCCCACGTGCGCGGCGGCGGCGAGATGGGACGCCGCTGGTACGAAGACGGCAAGCTGCTGTCGAAGCGCAACAGTTTCACCGACTTCATCGCATCCGCGCAGCACCTCGCCGCGGCCGGCTGGACCTCACCCGGCCGGCTTATAGCGAGGGGCGGATCCGCCGGCGGGCTGCTTGTAGGCGCGGCGGTCAACCTCGCGCCATCGGCCTTCGGCGGAATCGCCGCCCAGGTCCCCTTCGTGGACGCGCTGACCACCATCCTCGATCCCGAGCTGCCACTGACCGTCGCGGAATGGGAGGAATGGGGCGACCCGCTGCACGACCCTGCCGTGTACGCCTACATGAAGGGCTACACGCCGTATGAGAACATCACAACCAAGCGCTACCCGCCGATCCTCGCGACCGCCAGCCTGAACGACACCCGCGTGCTCTACCACGAACCGGCCAAATGGATCGCCCGGCTCCGTGGCGAGGCACGTGGCGGGCCATTCCTGCTGAAAACGCAGATGGGCGCCGGTCACGGCGGTCCGAGCGGGCGCTACGCGGCATGGCGGGAAGAAGCCATTATCACCGCCTGGATCATTGATACCGCGGCCGACGGGGCCGTCACATCCTGACCTGCCCTGGGCCTCCCTCGGGTACCGCCATGCCAGACATCCGCGCTGAGCAGATAGCCTGATATGGCGATGACCATGGATCAGAGCGCACGCTCCGACAGCCCACCGCAGATCCTCGGCCAGCGCTCGCGCTGGGTCGAACTCGACGGCCCAGTGCACTATCTCGACTTCGGCGGCCCAGCCGACGGGCCCACGCTCGTCTGCGTGCATGGGCTCGGCGGCTCGGCCGTCAACTGGTCAGCGATCGCCCCGCTGCTGACCGGCCGCTACCGCGTACTCGCCCCAGACCTCGCCGGACACGGCCTCACCGAATCCCGCGGACGCGGCACGGCGGTGGCGGCGAATCGGCGTCTGCTGCACCGTTTCATCCAGGCCGTGCCCGGCGGCCAGGTGATCCTGATAGGCAACTCGATGGGCGGGATGATCTCGCTGCTCGAGGCGAGCGCCGCGCCACGCACCGTCGTCGGCCTGGTGCTTGTCGACCCGGCCCTGCCTTTTGTGGCCGTCCGTCCTGACCCGATCGTGACCGCGATGTTCGCCGCCTACGCTACGCCTGGCATCCGCCAGATACTGATAGGCGGCCGCCGTCGGCTGACCCCGGAGGAACTCGTAGCGCGCGTGCTCTCGCTGTGCTGCGTCGACCCCGCACGGGTGCCCACAGACGTTCTGGCGCAGCATGTCGAGGTGGCCCGCCGTCGCCTGGATTTCGGCGATGTCGAGCAGCAGTTCGCCGATTCCGCGCGTTCCATCATCGCTACGGCAGGCTACCCGCGCGGCCGGGGGGCATACCTGCGCCGTATCCGCATGATCACTTGCCTGGTCTTGCTGATTCACGGCGCGCGCGACCGCTTGGTGCCCGTCGGGGCCGCTGTGGCCGCGGCGCGCGCCAATCCGTCGTGGACGCTCGTCATCATGCCCGGCATAGGTCACGTACCTCAGCTGGAGGCGTCTGGCGAGACCGCCAGGGTCATCACCGGCTGGCTCAGCTCAACCGGGGGGCGCGCCGCCCGGTCGGCGACCCCGCACGCGACCTAAGGCGCTACTGCACGGCCGAATCACCCTCCTTCACCCCCGGGCACGAAGGCGTCGGAATCATCCTCGGATCTGGTCGCGGTCATCGGCATCGGAGGCCTTGACCCCCTAGTCGCGCCGCACGCCGCTGGCCGTACCCGGGTCATCGCGGAAACACGCAAGCTCGACGACGTCAACGAGTGCTTTGCCGCCTGCTATCCGGGCATGTCCGTCCGCAAACCTTGCAGAGCAGGGACCTTCGGCTCTGCCGCGTGACGAATATTGCTGCGCACGCTCACGGCTGGACCGCACGGATCTTAGGAGATGGTCATGCGAGCACTTGTGTATCACGGACCGGGCCAGAAGGCGTGGCAGGAAATGCCGAAGCCGGGAATCGTCGACGACACCGATGCGGTCGTCCGCGTCGACGCCGTGACGATCTGTGGCACCGACCTGCACATTCTCAAGGGCGATGTGCCGGCCGTCACCGACGGGCGGATCCTCGGGCACGAGGCGGTCGGGACGGTCGACGCGGTCGGCAGCGGTGTGAAGTCCATCAAGCCCGGTGACCGTGTGCTGGTCTCGTGCATCACCTCCTGCGGCAGGTGCCGGTACTGCCGCGAGCGCCGCTACGGGCAGTGCCTCGGCGGGGGCGGTTGGATCCTGGGTCACAAGATCGACGGAACCCAGGCCGAGTACGTACGCGCACCCTTCGCCGACAACTCTACGTATCAGGTGCCTGAGGGGGTCACCAGCGAGGACGCCCTGATGCTGGCCGACATCCTGCCCACGGGCTACGAGGTCGGAGTCCTCAACGGCGGCGTGCAGCCGGCCGACGTGGTGGCCGTCGTCGGATCCGGCCCCATCGGCCTGTCCGCGATCATGGGCGCCCGGCTGTTCAGCCCGAGCCACGTCATCGCGATCGACCTGGCCGACAGCCGGCTGGAAGCCGCGAAACGGTTCGGCGCGGATGTCACGGTGAACAACAGCCGGCAGGACGCGCTTGACGTGGTGCGTTCGCTGACCGACGGGCTGGGCGCCGACGTCGCGATCGAAGCGGTCGGGGTTCCTGCCACCTTTGAGCTTGCCGTCGAGCTTGCCCGGCCCGCCGGGCAGGTCGCGAACATCGGCGTGCACGGCGAGCCCGTGACGCTGCACCTCGAGGAGCAGTGGATCAGAGGTATCACGATCAAGACGGGGCTGGTCGACGCCTACTCCACGGCGACCCTGCTGCGCCTGGTCACCACCCATCAGATCGACGCGGGACGGTTCATCACCCATCACTTCGCCCTGGACGACTTCATCGAGGCATACGACGTATTCGGCCGGGCAGCCGAGACCGGGGCGCTCAAGGTGGTGCTGAGCCGCTGAGCCGCTGAGGTCGTCTCCAGCTGGGCCGGCCCCTCGCGCGGTGACGAACGGCCCTACCCGCCTGCCCGGCGAGCGCGCAGCCTCAAGGTGAGGAGCGATTGCCATGGCCAGTTCCGCGGAACAGGCGAGCGAGCGTCGCCGTGAAAGGCCGTGGGTCGTCGTAGTGGCGGATACCAGCCGGGCCGGCCAGACCTACCGCGTGGAGGCACCCGGTCGCGTCTTGCGGATGTTCGGCATGCTCAGCGCCGCACGCGACGAGCTTGATCTCACGACCGTTCCGCCGGAGGGCCGGGCGCGCGTTCATCGGCTGCTCGAGGTCGTCAGCTCGGAGCTTGAACGGTCAGTCTCCCCCGCCCTGGCCGCCGAGCTGCACGAACTCGTCGGCCGGCTCGAAGGCGTGCCAGGCGCGGCCGAGTTGCGTATCGAGTACGCCAGCCTTCTCGGCTGGGCGAGCGGCCTGGTGGTAGCCATGCTCGACCAGCTTGCCGACACGCGGGACCAGCTTTACCTGACGAGCGAGGCCGCAGGAGCCCACGCTTGCGACGGAGCTGACACCGCTGCTGACGCCGCTGGGGCCGAGGCCTTCTTCAGTGGCGGACTGCTTGCTGGCGCTGTTCCCGGCTCGCCGCTACGTCGCTGCGACGTTCGCGACGACGAAGGTCCCCGGCCGAGGGGCATAAGGCCTCTGTGGACGACCGGCGACATGCGGAGAACCTGAAGAATGGCACCCGTCGCGCGGACCCAGGCCGGACGGAAAGAAAACCGCCCGGCACCCGGGCTAAGCGGTGGTGTGACGGATCGGCGGCCCTTCCGCTGCAGATCTACCGTCACAGCGGCGGCGCGGGTGGTCTGCCGCTCCGCTTCCTGGCGGGCCCGCGCGGCGAGTGTCACCTAACCGGAGGTGGCTTGGGTCATGAACCTGGCTGATCGTTGGTCGGTCGAACTGTCCATCGTCAAGGACGACGGCGAGACACTCGCGGAAGTACGCCTGATCATGGCTGACGGCGACGAGCTGTCCGGTCACGGAAAGGCACGCCATAACCCCGCCGACCCGAACGTCACGGAGATCGGCGAGGAGATCGCGGTGGCGCGCGCCATGTCCGAGCTTTCGCACAAGCTTCTCAACACCGCAGCCGCCGAGATCGAGGCGGTCACCAGCCAGCGGGCGCAGCTGCATCTGTAACCTGCGAGCTCACCGGGCACGGGCCGGCCCCCAGCCGGGACGGCTGGGGGCCGGCAGGTACCGCGGGATCGGCTAGTGGTTCGCCGAGACCGGAACCTTCACGTGGTGGAACGAGTTGGTACGGAGGCCCTTCGCCTTCACCGGCTTGCTCAGCCAGATTCCGAAGTGGTTATTGGAAATCGAGTTGTGCGCGATCGTCACGCTCACCCGCGTGCCGCCGGAGAACACGAGCACCCCGGTCGTCAGCTTGTCCTGCGGTGAGGCAGGCGAGTCGAGCGGGTCGCCGCCGAGGTTGTTCTTGCCGATGACATTGTCGATGACCTTGTTGCCGCTCAGGTCCTCGAACTGGCCCGGCTTGAGCGTGTGGGCGTGCATGGTCACACCGGCCAGTTCGTTGCCGGCGATGTAGTTGTGCGCGACCAGGTTGTCGTACGAGGCCGTACCCGGGCCGGCGTTGGCGAACAGCACGCCGGCGCCTTCGCCCTTGTTCCCGTTGTCGGTGATCGAGTTGCCCCAGATGACGTTGCCGTACACGCCTGCGACCGAAGGCTGACGCTTGCCGGCGGAACTGAGGGCTGCCGGGTTATGCCCGGGGACGGTGATCCCGCAGTCAGCCGCGTTGCCGGTGACGATGTTGTCCGCGACCAGGTTGTTGTGGGTGGGCCCGGTCTCGTCGGTCAGCAGGATGCCACCCGAGTTGCCCGCCGAGTAGTTTCCCTTGACCTGGGAGTACGCGACGCTCAGCAGGTGAATACCCTCGCCGCAGTCGCCAGGCACCTGCCCCTCCGCCGCGCATTCGAAGTAGGTCGAGGCTGGTGGCACGCCGCCGCCGAGGTCGTTGTGCACGACGGCGTTATGCCTGATCGAGACGCCACGGATGCTGCCGGTCACCCCAGCAGCGAGGATGCCCTCGCCCAGGGCGTTGGTGACCTTGAAACCGCTGAACTGGACGTGGGACGAGACGATGACCACGCCCGCGAAGATCGTCGTTGGCCCGACGCCCGGCGGGTTAACGACGTAGGCCGGTTTGACGTTCTTCTCGTCGATAGTCGCCCTGATGCCCTGGACGGACAGCGGCTTGGCGACGACGACCTGCTCGCGGTAGACGCCGCGGCAGACGACGACCGTGCCGCCCGCCGGCGCCGCTTTGATCGCCGACTGGATGGTCTTGAAGCGGGCCGAGCCGCAGGACCGGTCGGCTCCCGAGGCCTTGGCGTGCTTTGAGACGTAGAGGGCGCCGCCGTGATGGCTGCTGCTGCTTGTGCCCGCCGACGCTACGCCCGCCCCTTGCGCGATCACGAGGCCGGCGACTGCCAGCGGCGCCAGGATCGGGCCCGCCATGCGGGCGATTGGCAATCTCATGTTTCCCCTTCCCTGGAGAGCTTTCACAGGCAGCAGCCAGTGCGGGGAAAGACGTCGTTCATCCGTCGGGTGACCCTGCTCCGTCCCTGCCCACCCTTGCCCGGCCGCGAGCCTGCGTCACCCGGTCCACCCTGGCAAGTCACGCCCGTAACGTCATCACCCGCCGAGGGTGAGGTAATACCCGGTAACGTCCCCATTCGTCACACCTGCTCGTCTTGGACCGGTCTCGCCCGATGTGAAATGCACCGGCGGCGGGTAACATCAGGGCTGAATCCCACGGGAGCTCGGGCTGACCGGGCTGAGAGGGTGGCTGGTCACACGACCTGCGCCGCCGACCGTTTGAACCTGACCGGGTAATGCCGGCGTAGGGAGGCAGCGTGGCAACCACGCAGGCCACACCCAAAGCATTCGTCACCGTCCCTGGCGACCGGCACTCCGAGGTCTCCCGCACGCTTGCCGAGCCGGTGCCGCAGGCGCTCAGCCTGCTCGACCAGCTCGGCCTGTGGGGCAACCTGGGAGTAAGCCTGCTCGGCTTCACCGGGGCGATCTTCGTCCTGCAGCCGGGCGGCGCGGGAACGCCGGAGCTTTCGCTCGCGGCGGGCCTCGTCGCAATCGTGGTCGGAACGCTACTCGGAACGCTTGCCGTGGCGTTGTCCGGCCTGCCTGGCGCACGGACGGGCGCACCTGCCATGGTCCTGCTGCGCGGACTGTTCGGGGCCAAGCTCTCCTACCTGCCGACGGCACTCAACATCCTGCAGTGCCTGGGGTGGGGCATCTTCGAGCTCGTCACAATCGCTACCGCCGCGCACACGCTGGCTCCGGCCCTGCCCAGGTGGGCCTACGTGCTCTTCGCCGGGGCGGCGACCACAGTACTCGCGGTCCGGCCGCTCGGCGCGATCCGCATCCTGCGCCGCTATGTGACGAGCGCGGTCGTCGTCGTCCTCGGGTATCTGTTCATCGCGCTCGCCCGCCATCCACTGCCTGCGTTCACGCACGGCTCCTGGTCTGGGTACTGGGCGGCGACCGACACGGTCGTCGCGGTGGCGATCTCGTTCGCACCACTCGCGGCCGATTACACACGCCACTCGCGAACGCAGCGGGCGGCGTTCGCCGGCCCGCTCGTCGGCTACAGCGTCACCCAGGTGCTCTGCTACGTCATCGGCTTGCTGGCGCTCCTCACCGTGGCGCGCAACCCGGACGATATCTACGGCGCATTCATCGCGCTGCCTCTCGGGGCGGTCTGCTTCGCGATCCTCGCGGCGCGCGAGCTCGATCAGTCCTTCGCCAACGTCTACTCGACAGCCGTGTCGACACAGAACCTGCGCCCGCTGTGGGACCGCCGGGTGCTCGCCGTGGCCATCGCCGCAGTGACAACAGTCCTCGCGCTATTTGTCAACATTGCCGACTATGAGAACTTTCTTGTCCTGCTCGGCTCGGTCTTCGTGCCGATGTTCGCCGTTCTCATCATGGATTTCTTCGTCTTGTCCAAGCGCCGCTGGAACCTGTCGGCCGATGCGCCTTCGCGCTGGGTGATGCTCGTGCCATGGGCGGCGGGCTTCGTCACGTACCAGCTCATCAACCCGGGCTACATCTCCTGGTGGGTCTCCGCCTGGACCTGGGTCGCCCGCCTGATCGGCTTCACCCCGGCCAGCTGGATGTCCGCGTCGATCCTCTCATTCCTTGTCGCCGCGGTGACGACCCTGCTGGCCGGCTCCCTGTCCGCCGTGCTGCGGCGTGATGGAGGGCCGCCAGCGTCGGCAAGCGCGAATCGGCTCAGCCCGCGCGCCATGAGTAAGCGCCATGGGTAAGCGCCGTGAGTAAGCGCCGTGAGTGACCGCCATGAGTGACCGCGCAGCGGCCGCGGGGCTCGTCCACGGTATGGGCAAGGAACTTGCCGAACCGGACTGGAGCCCGCTCACTGGTCCAGAGGTGAGCGCCGTGCTCGCCGGTTATGGGCCACCGGGCGGCGCGTCGAGCGGCGCGGCAGCGGTCATAACGTGGCGCAGCCCGCGGCCGATGTCGGCCGCCGCGCTCGTGCGCCGCGACGGCACCTCCTTCTTCGTGAAGCGTCACCACACGAGCGTCCGCACCGCCGCACAACTGGCTGGCGAGCACGCCTTCGCCCGCCACCTGCGGGCGCGTGGGCTGCCGGTGCCTGCCGTGCTGCGCGGCGCGTGCGGTGCGACCACGGTGGAGTGCGGCGGCTTCGTCTACGAGGTGCACAGCGCGGCGCGCGGCGTCGACCTATATCGCGACGCGGTGTCGTGGTCACCGTTTAGCAGCCTCAGCCATGCCAGGACCGCGGGCGCAGCGCTGGCACGGCTTCATCGGGCGGCAGCGGACTTCCCGGTTACGGCGCGGGCGCCCGGGGTGCTGACAAGCTCCTGCGACGTAATCACTGCGGCCGACCCGGTCGCCGCGGTGAGCCTGCTCCTCGCGAAACGGCCTGGACTCGCGCGCTACCTGTGCAGACGTCACTGGCAGCAGGACATCGCGCGGCACCACCTGCCCGCGATCCGGCGGGCGGCGCCGCTGCTCGAGGCGCTGCCGCGGCAGTGGGGGCACGGGGACTGGCACCCCTCCAACCTGACCTGGACGTCAGCCGCCGCGGACGCAGGCGTCGCCGCCGTGCTCGACTTCGGTCTGGCGAACCGCACTTTCGCGGTCCACGACCTCGCGACCGCGCTCGAACGCAGCACGGTCGGGTGGCTCGACCTCCCCGGATCCGGGCGCGCGGAAGCGGACCACGACGCGATCGACGCACTGCTCGACGGCTACGAGACTGTCAGGCCGCTGCACCCGGCCGAAGCCGCCGCCCTGCCCGAGGTGCTGCCCGTCGTGCATCTCGAATACGCGCTTTCCGAGATCGAGTACTTCGCCGATGTGGTGCGGTCGCGCGGAAACGCCGACCTCGCCTACGACACCTACCTGGTGGATCACACCCGCTGGTTCGAGGGACCCGAAGGATCGGCGGTACTCGGACACCTGCGCCAGCGAGCGGTTCGTGCCCAAGACAGGTGACTGCTTCCCGCGAGGGCTGGCCCGCGGCAGCCGTTCTGGATCAATAACCAGCCGCCAAAGCAGCTACCGAACGGCGCACGCGGGGTGGCGCGCATGCGGTCCGACCCGCATAGTCTCGGAGGATGAGCGAGACGCTGCCGTTGTTCCCGCTCGCGACCGTGCTCTACCCGGGTCTGCTGCTGCCTCTGCACATCTTCGAAGAGCGGTACAGGCAACTCGTCAGGGACCTGCTCGATGGCCCGGAGCCGGGGCGTTTCGGCGTGATCGCGATCCGCAAGGGCCGCGAGACGGGCATCGACGGCATCGGCGCGCTGTATGAGATCGGCTGCACCGCGACCCTGCGCCAGGTCGAGGAGCATCAGGACGGCCGGTTCGATCTGGTCGCCGTCGGCACGCAGCGGTTCCGGCTGGCGGCGCTCGACACCTCGCGGCCGTATCTGCAAGGCGCGGTGGATGTGCTCGCAGAGGACACCGGCGACCAGGTGGCTGCCGGTCTCGCGGCCCTGGCCGTGCAGGACGCGTTCCGCACCTATCTCGACGCGCTCGCCGAGCGGGGAGGGGCTCAGATCAGCGTCCCTGATCTGCCGGACGAACCCGTTCTGCTTTCCTATGTCGTCGCCGCGTCGATGATCGTCGAGCTGAGCGACAGGCAGGTCCTGCTCGCCGAGCCTGACGCCCTGCGCAGGCTCACTACCGAGCGTGCGCTGCTGTCCAGGGAGACCACGATGCTGCGCTCGCTCAGGTCGACGCCGGCGCCGGATCTGAGGAACTCGCCCTACCACCCCAATTGAGCGTAACCGGCACAGACCGAGCCAAAAGTCCTCGCACGTGGGACCATCGACAGGCGCGCGCGGGCGTCCGCGCTGCTTAAAATCCGGATTAGGGAGTGATCTTCGATCGTTGCCTGGCTGCGTCCGGATGGGCGGATTGGATGCTTGGAAAGGGGGCGCCATGGACCGGCTGAACCCGCTGGACGCCCAGTTCATCGATGCCGAGGACGAGAACAGGCACACATCGATGGCGATCGCGTCGATCGCCGTGTTCGAGGGCCCCGCGCCGTCCTATGACGAGCTGCTGACTTCCCTCGCCGGGCGGCTGCCGCTGGTGCCCCGTTACCGGCAGAAACTCCGCACGGTGCCGCTGCGCCTCGGCCGGCCGGTCTGGGTCGACGACCCGAACTTCGATATTCGATACCACGTACGGCGGACCGCCCTGCCGAAACCCGGCGGTGACCAGCAACTCAGCAACCTGATGGCGCGGGTGATGAGCCAGCGGCTCGACCGCGACTACCCGCTGTGGGAGTACTGGCTTGTCGAGGGGCTCGCCCACGGTCGCTGGGCGATGATCTCAAAGATTCACCACTGCATGGTCGACGGAGTCTCCGGCACCGACCTGTACCGCGTGATCTTCGACCTGTCCGCGGACCCCGCGCCGCCCGTCGTCGCCGACGACCGGGCCGTGGCCGGTGAGCCCTCCTCGGCGTGGCTCGCCGCACAGGCGGCAATGGACATCGTCATGCTCCCTGTGCGGGAGGCCTCCGTGCTGAGCGACGCGGTGACTCATCCCCGCCGCGCCCTCCAGCAGGCAGCGGACACCGTGCAGGCCATCGCAAAGCTGGCCCCGGCGGTATGGCCGGGCCCGGGTACCTCCCTGAGCGGGCCCACCGGCGGGCACCGTCGCTACACGTGGGCGCGGGCTTCGCTTGAGGACATCAAGACGATCAAGCGCGCGCTTCGCGGCACCGTGAACGACGTCTTCCTTGCCGCGATCAGCGGGGGCTTCCGTGCACTCCTGCTCAGCCGCGGCGAGCAGCCAGCATCGCACATGGTTCCCTCGCTGGTTCCTGTTTCTGTCCGGGCACCCGGCGAGGAGAGCATCTACGAGAACCGGGTGTCCGCGGTGCTTGCGCATCTTCCCGTCCATGTTGAAGACCCGGTGCAGCGGCTCGCCGCCGTCCAGGCGGAGCTTGCTGCCTTGAAGACGAGCAAGGAGTCGAAGGTCGGCGAGGCGCTGGTCTCCCTTGGCCGCTACACCCCATATCCGGTGTTCTCGCGGGGAGTCCGGCTCGCCTACCGGCTGCATCAACACGAGCTCGTCACGGTGACCACCAACGTGCCTGGTCCCCGCCTGCCGCTGTACGCGATGGGCCGCAAGCTCGCGGAGATCCTGCCCTATGTCCCGATCGCCACGACGATGCGCACCGGCATCTCGATCTTCACGTATTGTGACGACGTCACATTCGGGATCACCGGCGACTACGGGACGAATCCCGACCTCGACGTGCTGGCTAGTGGCATCGAAGACGGCGTGTCCGAACTACTGAAAGCCGCCAAGCACTGAGCCAGGTATAACAGGGGGTATGCGTATCGGCGTCGTGTTTCCTCAGACCGAGATCGGCGGAGATGTGGGCGCGGTGCGCGCTTACGCCAGCGGCGTTGCGGAACTCGGGTTCACCCATGTGCTCGCCTACGATCATGTCCTTGGCGCCGACCCCGAGGCGCACGCGCCGTGGCACGGGCCGTATGACGTGCACACGACGTTCCACGAGCCCATGGTGCTGTTCGGCTATCTGGCCGCGCTCACCTCCCTTGAGCTCGTCACCGGGATCATCATCCTGCCCCAGCGCCAGACCGCGCTCGCCGCCAAGCAGGCCGCAGAAGTCGATCTCCTTACCGGCGGGAAGTTCCGGTTCGGGGTCGGGCTGGGCTGGAACGCGGTCGAGTACGAGGCGCTCGGCAAGGATTTCTCCAACCGGGGCCGGCGCATCGAGGAGCAGATCGCGCTGATGCGGCGGCTCTGGACCGAGCAGAGCGTCATCTTCGAGGGTGACTACGAACGGGTCACCTCGGCCGGCTTGGCTCCGCTGCCCGTTCAGCGCCCAATCCCGGTGTGGTTCGGTGCGCAATCGCCGCGCGCCTACGAGCGCGTCGGCCGGCTGGCTGACGGCTGGTTCCCTCAGGTGCCGCCGGGACCGAAGCTCGACCAGGCCCGCACGCTCGTCGCGGCGGCGGCGGCCAAGGCCGGCCGTGATCCTGGCATGCTCGGCATGGAGGGCCGGGTGAGCTGGGGCGAGGAGGGCGCGGCGAAACTCGTGCAGCACGTCGCCAGGTGGCGCGACGCCGGCGCGACGCACGTGTCGATCAACACGATGAGCGCCGGGCTCGGTTCGGTCGACGGGCACCTCGCCGCGCTCGCCGAGGCCAGGGCAGCGCTCGGCTCCTCCGCCTGAGGAGCACGCATCCCGCCGGCCGGCGCCGCCGCCGACACTTCCGATGCAGCGGCGACACCCCGCGGCAGCCGTTCGGGATCATTATTCATAACGGCTACCGCGGCCGCGTCACGATCCTGTGCGGTGGCTACTGGCGGGCACCAGGCGCGAGATCCGCGGTGCTGTCCGGGCCAAGGGCCGGAATATAAGGAATAATCCCGCGCCGGAAATCGGCTGTCTGAAGATCCAGTGGGAGGCGCCAAGCCGAACGCCTCGCTGAGCTGATCAGGCGTCGCGGCAGGGAGCCGCGAAGAGCCGAACAGGAAGTTGACCTGCCCAAGTGCGTAAACGACCCCCGCTGCCCACGTGGCGTGCCGCCCGCCCAGTAGCGGCGAGGGCCGCTTGCGCGCCAGTTTCGCCACCGCAAGGCGGGCCAGTTCGGCCTAATCGGCATCCAGCAGCCGCGCACTTACCGCGTCGGCGATCTCTATGATCTCCCCGGGCAACCGGCTGTAGCGCCTGGGGGATCCTCAACTCGTCCAAATCCGTCACGGCACGCTGTTTCGCATAGCCTGGCCGGGCCTGCCCGCCGACCCGCAACGGCCGCCGCTATACCCCGCCCCGCAGTCAAGATCAAAGTTCTGTCAGCGGTGGTGCGGAACCAGCTTGGCGAGTGGACCGATCTTGTCTTGCTCGGCTGCGGCGCGAGCTGGGCCGTTGATGACCGTCTGCAGCCGGCGGGCCGCGTCCAGGTGATCAGCTGTCCAGATCATCCGCACGGCCGTTGCGCTCGCCTTGCCATCTTCGCCGCGCAAGTCGTGGCGCACGGCCGCCACGAGGCGGCCGTCGGCAGCAGTGTCGTGGGCGAGCGGTTCACGGAGCACACGCCGGTTGATAAGGCTGCCTGCAAGATCGTCGTACCAAGCCCGCACGAGTTCGGTCGTCTTCAGAATCTCACTGCGGGCCGCCGTCAGATCGCCCGCCGCGTTGCCGTCGTCCCGCTCCCATAGATCCAGGACCGCGTCGGCGGCCAGACGAAGCCCGGCGACGCCGGTGACCAATCCGGTCACCTCGGCAAGCGGGAGAGGCTTGGCGCCGCGTTCGGCCAGGTAACTGCGGAACGTGTCGTCCAACCGGCGCGCCGCCGCGGCCGCGCGAACAGCGTCCCGGTCAGGCGCGGCTGGTGAGGGCGCGCCCCCGTCGCAATGCAGCATGCCGGAATTCACCGCGCTGGCAAGATAGCCCGCGGTGTCGGTGTACGCCTCGGACAATGCCTGGCGGAGCGCCGCACCCGCGCCGCGCGGCCAGAAAAGCACCCCGACGACCAGGCTCACCGCGCACCCGAGGGCGACGTCCTCCACCCGCAGCAGGCCGATCCGCCATCCCGCCGGCTCGATGATGTTGAACAAGATCACGAGCGTCAACGTGAACGCCGCCTGGCCCGCCGCAAATGAAATGGCGGCAGGAGCGACTCCGGCGAGAAGGATCGCCGGGGGCAGGACGAACCACAGCAACGTCGCGTTTGTGCCGATCACCGCGAGCAGGGCCGCGCCGATGATGAATCCGGCTACCGTGCCGAACAGGCCACGAACCACGTTCTGTCCGGTACTCAACGCATTCGAGCGCAGCACAGACAGCGTGCCGAGGACCACCCAGAAGGAATGCTGCACGCCGGTCATTCTCGCTATGAGAACCGCCAGGCCCAGCCCGACGGCGCCCCGCACGCTGTTGTGCAACCACACCGAGTGCCACTCAATGTGAGCTGCCGCGCGTTCGTGGGCCGCGGACAGAGTCCCTGGCAGGCCCTCGGGCTGGCGGCCCAACAGCCGCTCCCGCCAGCTACGTCGCTCGGCGGCCGCGGTGCGGTCGACGTTGCTCGCGATGAGCGAGACCGCAAAGCTCAGCTCCTGCGCGCGAAAGCTCGGATCAAGGGAGGTGATGAACTCGCTGGCAGGTTCCTCCGGGGCCGCGATGGGGCTGGGCGCGGGCGTCGCCCGCAGGACCGGCAGGTCCGCGATCGCGCTGCGTTCTACCCTCCTCGATGCGCCGGTCAGCTCGGCCACTGCTGCACGCAGGTCGTCACTGTTACCGCCCGTCACATCGAGTAGATCTGCTCCGCGTTCGAGCACCGCGGCCGCGGCCAGCCTGACCGCGCACGCCGCGCGGCCGACTACCGCGCCCTCCGCGTGCTGGCTACACCGAACGACGAGGGTGTTCAGCCAGCTCAGCTCGTCCACCAGGCGCACGACTGCCCTGGCGGCTGTGCTCAAGCCGGTCGGACGGTAGGGCGTGGCAAGGAAAGCACGGCGGAGCGCGCTGACCGCGTCCTTCGCCTGCATGACCGCGCGCTCATCGAGCGCAAATGGCCTGTCCTCATCGTCGAGCTGGCGGTTAACCTCCGCACGCAGCCGCGCGGCCAGCGCCCTGCAGGCGGTGATCGTCGCCTTGCGCAGCGGATCGCGCGCCGGCGCGGGCCATAGGAGCGCCACCGCGACCAACGCGGCGCCGCCAGCCATGCCCCAGCCAGCCAGCCGATCAGGCACCGATGACACCGGCGCGGCGAGGGACACCGGCAAGATGAACGCCAGCAGCAGCGACGTTGTCGCCCCGGCCAGTACCGAGCTGACCACCCCGGCGAAGATCACCCCAAAGGCGACCACTGCCATCGCCGCGGCCGCGAGCCACACAGTCTGCGACACCAGCGTGCCAACGCAGACGAATACGCCACCCACGACCGCGAGCGCCGCCTGCGCCCGCAGGCGCTGACGCATCGGGCCGGTGAAGTCAACAAGCAGCAGCATCGCGAACGAACCGAACGCCGCGAACGTGGCAACGGCGGCATTGCCGATGACCTCGTCGCCCACGGCGAACATGGCCGGCATGACGATCGCCGTTCGTCCCGCGCGGCGCAGCGCCGCGAAGCCGCGATCACGTTGACCGAGCCACTGCAGGGGGTGCATGTGCTGTCCGGCCCGCCTATCCAGTAGTCCCGCGCCTCGCCGTTCAGCCTCCCATCATTCGTCGCCGCAAGGTCAACGGCAACTGTCGTCCACGGCGCCCTGCTGCCCGGCTCGCAGGCCACCCTCGGCCTGGGTGATGGCCCAGGCGGCGTTGATCAGGCCGATGTGACTGAACGCCTGCGGGAAGTTGCCGATCATGTCGCCGGTGGCCACGTCGACCTCCTCGGCCAGCAGGCCGACGTCGTTGATCGCCGCAACCGCCCGCTCGAAGGTCGTCTTGGCTTTGTCCAGCTCACCGGCGAGTGCCTGCGCCTGGGCCAGCCAGAAGGTACACAGCAGGAAGGTGCCCTCGTTGCCCGCTAGGCCGTCGTGAGCCAGGTAGCGATACACCAGGCCGCGCTCGTCGGTCAGCCGGGCTGCCGTCGCGTCGATGGTCGCCTTCATGCGCGGGTCCTCGCCAGGCAGGAAGCCCGTGATCGCCAGCATCAGATTGGACGCGTCAAGCTCGTCGCTGCCAAAGGCCTGGGTGAAGGCGCCGGTCCGCTCGCTCCATCCGTGCTCCAGGATGGCTGCGCGGATCTCGTCGCGAGCGGTGGCCCACCCCGGCACACTGTCACGGGCGCCGAGCGCGGCGGCAATGGCGATCGCGCGGTCGAGCGCCACCCAGCACATCAGCTTGGAGTACAGGAAGTCGCGCGGCTCGCCACGGATCTCCCAGATGCCCTGATCCTTTTCCCTCCATCGGCTGGCCGCGGCATCAGCCGCGGCGGTAAGGAAGCGGCGGGTGATCGGATCGAGCTCACCCAGCTGCTCGACCAGCCGGTGGGCGGCGCCAAGCAGTTCGCCGTACACGTCGAGCTGACGCTGGCTCCAGGCGCCGTTACCGACCCGGACCGGGCGGCTGGCTCGCCAGCCCGCCAGGCGCGGCAGCTCCCGCTCGGAAAGGTCGCGTTCGCCGCCGATGCCGAACATGATCTGCAGATCCACCCCGCGCTGGAGCTGGGACGCGGCGGCGTCGGCCAGGAATGCGAAGAACTTGCTGGCCTCGTCGGGGCAGGCCGCTACCCAGAGCGCCTCCATGGTCAGGCTCGCGTCGCGCACCCAGGTGTAGCGGTAGTCCCAGTTGCGCTCGCCGCCGACCGTCTCGGGCAGCGAGGTAGTGGGCGCCGCGACGATGGCGCCAGTCGGCTGGAACGTGAGAGCCTGCAGGACCCGGCCGGAATGGTGAACGAGATCGCGCCAGGAGCCCTCGTAAGCCTGGTGGATGGCCGACCAGGAGCGCCAGCCCGTCAACGTGTCCTCCAGGCGGCCGGTGATTTCGTCCTGATCCCAGGTGGCCAGGGGCGGCCCCCGCAACTGCCCATGGTGCAGCGCGAAGCCGGCCTGCTGGCCAGCCGTGAGGCGCAGGAGGGCGGTCGCGGTGGCGCCGTCGACCTGGAGGCCGACTGGCGCGGAGAGCAGCAGCCGGTCGGCGCCTCCCCTGGCGATCAGCCCGCCGGGTACTGCGTCCAGGATCGGCTGGACCAGGCCGTACTCCGGCCGCGGCGCGTAGCTGATCTCGAGGTCCATCGCCCCGCCAGTACACGCCAGGCGGCGTACAAGTACGCCTGGGGAGCCGCCGCCCAGGTCGTGGCCGCGGTCACTGCGGCCGACCGCCATGGCGTCGGTCAGCACCACTGTGCCCGCGGTTGTCGTGAACGTGGTCTCCACCGCCATGGTCTGGCCCGCGTAGACGCGGCTGACCTGGAACTCGCCGGCAGGCCGGATCGAAAAGTGGCCACCATCCTCGTCGAGGATACGGGCGAACACGGCAGGGGCGTCGAAGCGCGGGAAGCACAGCCAGTCCACCGAACCGGCCCGGCTGACCAGCGCCGCCGAACGGCAGTCCGACAGGAGGGCGTAGTCGCCGATCGGCAGGCTCATCGCGGTCCCCTCGCTCGAGCAGTCTCTGGGTATCTCCGGGTTGGGGCTAACCTCGTAATGGCCAGCGTGTTCCAGCTGGACCACCTCGATGTCCGCGACCTGATCGGCGCCTGCGGTCGCGGCCGGCGAGGCTGTGAGCTTATCCGCCTGAGGGGCTGGGGGTCAGTATGGCCGCAGACGCGTCAGAACCGGAACGTCCCGAGGATGAGGTGCAACGGAAGTTCCGTGAAGCGCTGGAACGCAAGCGCGGCAAGGAGGCGGACGCTAACGCCGGGCACGCGGGCAAGGATGCCGGGAAGATCCACGGCGCGCAGGGTCCGGCCCGTATCCGGCGTTCGTTCCGCCGCAGGGGCGGTGGCTGACGTCCGCTAGCGACGACGGCGTCGTGCTACTGGTGCGTGGCCTGACATAGCGCCCGGTACTGATGTCGAGAACCTGCCGTGGACAGTGCCACGGGCGTGTCCCGTAGATCGCTTCACGGCATTACGTCAAGGTGCATTCGAGGTGCAGGCCCGAACCGCGTCTCAACCGCGTGGTCGAAGACAAAGCCGACTCTTTCGTAGAAGATGAACGCGTGCTGGTTCGCGGTCACTTCGACACGCCGGACTCCGCGGCTCCTTGTGATCGCAATTACGTCCTGCACCAGCGCCCGGCCGATCCCTTGCGTCATCCAGCCGGGATCCACGAACAGATCATCGAGCTCAATGGCATCCCCGGCAATGAGGAACGTCGCGAAACCGACGATGCGGCCGGCGACGACGGCGACTCGTGTGCGTCCCTCATTGACCGCGACGTCGGAGAACTCTAGAGCGTCCGGATTCGCCAGCAGGTTCATCCGATCGCCGTCGTTGGACAGCGACGATCGGCGAAACACGTCGCGCAGTACGGCCGTATCGGCGGGCAAGGCATCGCGGATTAGGAACGTCACCCGCTCAGCTTCGCCTCTCGGCACGCGTTCCGCCTGTGCGATCCTAATAAGGCGGCTCCCCCAGTCAGGCCCGTCGGCCGATACCCGGGTAGTCGACGACCAGGCCATCGTCATCGAAGACAACGTCCGCGGACACCGTTCCGCTGTGAAAGCGGATCACCGCGGTCCCTGGCTCCGGGCCCGCGGCCATCGCGGCAGGGCCCACGAATGTGTACCGCTGCTCTGACGGGTGAACCGCCAGGTCGGGTACGCTAACCCAAGCGGCCGCGAAATCGCGCGGCGGGCCGCCCCGCAGCAGGCCATGCCGGAGGACCGGCATTGTGTTCGTGACTGGGCATTGACCGAGATCGCAGTCGAGGGCGGCGGCAAACGCCGCGGGATCGCCGCCCGGCTCGGGCAGGTCCACCTCGCCCTGGGCGCTTGCTTCGATGCCCCACAAACCCCGCGGGTCCCGCGACAGCAGCAGGCGGCGGCTCCAGGTCGCACCCTGAGCCCGGACGAGCAGCCTGCGGGTGACGAAACCGTCCGCGCAATCCAGCTCGTAGTCCAGGCGATAGGGCAGCGGGTCGGCGCCGACCGCCACGCCGGCCGCCCGCAGATACGTATCGCCCAGGCTTACCTCAGCGAACTCAGCCCCACGTTCCTTGATCCAGGTGATCGCGCGCATGGCGCGAGCCTACGGCTGGTCGTGCGACGAAAGGTACGGCGGGCCAGGCTAGCGAGCTGGCACGACTAGCTCGCGGCCACGGTAGAACGCTTCCTGCTCATCAAGGACGTGGGGAGCCATCGCCGCACGGCGGCGCACCTCCGATTCGGAGGCCCGCCACGCTTCGCACGACTGCTTTGAGATCCAAAACGAGACCCCGATGATTTGCTGCTCGTCCTCCGACCAGTACGCGTAGGCGCGCAGCATGCCATCCGGATGCGTGTCCGGCCGCCACGCCCGCTCGAAGTCAGTCAAGGTGCCAGGCTCGATACGGCGCGTCGTCATCCAGACGAAGTGTTCGTCCATCGTTGGCCTCCTGCAGGACCGATGCGGTGGTGGCCACCGGCACCGCCGCCGGCGGCGACCCCGTTTCTGCGATTATTCCTTGTCCTGGCGGGACCCAGACAGCTCTCCTCAGCGTTGTCTGGTTGACAAGGTCAGGTCAGCCGACAGGAAGATCAGGTCAGTCAACGGGAAGGGATGGCCCGCGATGGTAGCCCCATCTCGTGCGCGGGACAGGTCGGCTATTGCGGCAAATCTCGCCAGCTTCAGGCGCATCGGGGTGGCTCGAGCGGGCCTGAAGGCTGCATCGGTCGCTGTCTGCATTGTGCTCCAGCAGGATGTGCTCTCCCTGCTGATCACCAGAAGAGCGCCGAACTTGCGTTCCCACGCTGGCCAGTGGGCACTGCCCGGAGGAGGTCGCGATGCAGGCGAGTCCGTCGAAGACGCTGCCAGAAGGGAACTACGCGAGGAAACGGGTGTAGAGGTCGCGGCAGACGATGTCCTCGGGGTGCTCGATGACTATGCCAGCCGGTCTGGTTACCGGATAACTCCGGTGGTGGTCTGGGGTGGCCCTGTCAGCCCTGCGTTGAGAGGGCCGGCATCCGAGGTCGCGCAGATTCACGTAATCCCGCTGGCCGACCTCGACGTCGCCCCCAGGCTGCTGCGTATGCCGGAATCTGAGTCACCGGTCATTCGGCTGCCCCTTCTTGGCAGATATCTGCACGCGCCGACTGCGGCGATCGTCTATCAGTTCTGCCAGGTAGCCCTGCACGGCCGCACGATCAGGGTGTCGCACTTCGAGCAACCGGTATTCGCCTGGAAGTAGCCGCTCGCAGCGCCACCTCCGCTGCAACCCATGTCATCCCGGGCCCGGGCCGTGCGCGGGCCCGGCCGTGTCGCGGCCGCATAGCGGGCGATGAGCGCCTCCCCGAGGTCGGCCTTGCTGGCGAAGTCGTAGTGCAGCGCTGGCTTTGTGATCTGCAGTTCGGCGGCGACGTCAGCGTAGCTGAAGCCGTTGAAACCGCGGTCCTGAACCAGCCGTTCGGCTGCGTCGAGGATCCGCGCGGCGGTGCGCGAGTTGCCATGCTCACGTGTGGCCACCGCTGGTGTGCACCTTCCGTCAGTTCCCCTTGACTGCTGACCTACCGGTAGGTCAGGGTCTTACCTACCGGTAGGTAACCTACCGGTAGGTCAGGAGTATCTCAACGCGGCTGTGGCGGCCGTGAGGGGGAGGGCACGATGGACACGACCGAGCACCGCAGCTTCCGGGCGCCGGATGAGCCCCGTGAGTTCCCTCACGGGCACGCCGAGATCCTCCGGGTCGGCGGCGGTGAGGTCGGCCGGCTCGTCTTCGAGCCGGGGTGGCGCTGGTCGAACGACGTGCAGCCGATCGCCGGCACGGCCAGCTGCCAGGCGCCGAACTTCCAGTACCACCTCAGCGGCCGGCTGGCGATCCGGATGGACGACGGCACGGAGTTCACCGCCGGCCCAGGAGACATCACCGCGCTGCCCAGCGGCCACGACGCCTGGGTCGTCGGCGACGAGCCCGTGGTGACCGTTGACTGGTTCGGCGCCGGCAGCTACGCGAAGCAGCCAGGGAAGTGAGCTAAGGGGATCACATGGCGGCCATCGAATCGGCGGACGAGCTGCTGGCGCGGGCGTCCACCCGGGCCGGGCTGCGGCCCGGTGACGCCAGGTCCGGGGCGCTTTACGAGCGGGTCGTGATCGACGGGGAACCGTATTTCGTCAAGCGGCTCAGCCCGGCATCGGACTGGATCATGCGGGTCACCGGCGATCACGTCCACCGCCCCTACCTGGTATGGCAGTCCGGGATCATGGCCCGGACACCCGCCAGCATCGACCACACGGTGGTGGCCATGCAGGTCAGCGGCGCAGGCGGCGGCGCTGAGCTGACGATGGTCATGCGCGACGTTGGCGCCTTCCTCATCCCCGAGGGCGACACCGTCGTGCCGGCCAGCCAGCACCGCGGTTTCATCGAGCACATGGCCGATCTTGCTCGCACGTTCTGGGGCTGGCACGACGACGCTGGCCTGACCACGATGGAGCAGCGGATACGGTTCTTCGCGCCGGACAACATCGCCGCTGAGCTGCTGGCCGCCGAGGTACCCCCGCCGATCGCGGCCGCGGAGGCGGGA
Organism: uncultured Actinomycetota bacterium; assembly: GCA_963826515.1. Lineage (GTDB taxonomy): Bacteria > Actinomycetota > Actinomycetes > Streptosporangiales > Streptosporangiaceae > DATFVJ01. The sequence goes on along the minus strand of CAWGXI010000006.1, from coordinate 351,246 downwards.
TGGCGATCCCTGCCCGGCCGCTCACCGGTGCTGTCGGGCATCGCCAGCCTCCTTCATCAAAGGCCCGGGCTTGTCACCGGGCCGCTTTCCGCTACGCCGCGCACGTTCCTGCACGGCGACTGGAAAATGGGCAATCTCGGCACCCACCCAGACGGGCGCACCATTCTGCTCGACTGGGCGTACCCCGGCTCCGGCCCGGCCTGCTGGGAGCTGTGCTGGTACCTGGCCCTCAACCGGGCCCGGCTGCCTGAGGCTAAGGAAGCGGCCATCGACCGGTTCCGTATCGCGCTTGAGGCTCGCGGACTCGCCACCGGCAGCTGGTGGGATGCCCAGCTCGACCTGTGCCTGATCGCCATCATGGCCACCTTCGGCTGGGAAAAGGCACTCGGCGACGACGGCGAACTGTCCTGGTGGGAGAGCCGGGTCGCTGACGCCGCCGCGCGCCAGGGCATCGGGATCCCGAGGACGGCCGGGTGACCGCCGACCGCTACGCCGGCGCCAGCCGGCGGTGGGCGCACGGCGCCACCCTGGTCTATGGCCCCATCGCCGCCGAGCTCGTCGCGACGAGCCCCCACCCACTCGCCGGGCGCGCGGTGCTCGACGCCGGCGCGGGCACCGGAGCGGCCAGCTCCGCGCTGGTAGCGGCAGGCGCCCGTCCCGTCGCCATGGACCTGTCATTCGACATGCTGGGCTGGCATGCTCACGCCAGGCCGCCGTGCGCCGTCGCCGATATCCGTGCGCTGCCCATCCCCGCCGGCCGAGTCGATGACGCCGTCGCCGCGTTCGTGCTGAACCACCTCAAGGCACCTGCGGCTGGCCTCGCTGAACTGGTCCGTGTTACCCGCCCCGGAGGTGCAGTGCTCGCTGCGGTGTTCAGCAATGCCAGCCGAAGCCAGGCACGTGACCGGGTCGACGCGGTTGCCCAGGACGCGGGGTGGCGGGTTCCAGACTGGTATGCCGAGCTCAAGGCAACTGCCTCCCCGGTCCTCGGCACCGCGAGCGCGATGGGCACCGCAGCCCGCGCGGCCGGGCTCGCCGATATCGTGGTCGAGGAACGGCCGGTCGACGTGGGCGTCACCGAGCCCGGGCAGCTCGTCAGCTACCGCCTCGGCCATCCGATCTTCGCCGGCTGGCTCGATCGCATCGGCCCCCGCCGCGCAACCGACATCGCCTCCCACGCGGCCGCGGCGATCCGCCCGGTCATGCAGCCATACCGGCCCATCGTCATGTTCCTCGCCGCTACCACGGCAGTGCACTAGCCGGCCGAAGCAGCCTCGTCTGCGACGGCCTGCTGGTAGAGCCGCTGAACCGCAGCACCCAGGTAGGAGCTGTAGGAGATGGCCGGGACGCTGCCGCCCTCCTGATAGCCGCCGAGCACCCCGACGATGGTGCCGGTCCGCGTCTGCGGGTCGAAACGTGTTACCCAGGGGCTGCCGCTGGTGCCGCCGGTGAACCCGCCACACTCGAAGCGCAGCTGGGTGGCGCTCTGCCGGGAGGTCCAATTGCTACAGGTGATCGGGGCGTCGGCGCTCGCCGGGTAACCAGTGACCCGCACCAGGTGCCGGTATCCGGAGTCGATGCCGAGCTGGTTGGCGCCCAGCACGTCCTCGATGTTGTTTCCGTCGTGCAGGTTGAGCACGACGAAGCCGACGTCAATGTCCGGATCGGACGAACTTATCCACTGCGGCGCGACCACCAGCCGCGCAGGCGTCCAAATGCCAGACGGCGCCTGGCCGTCCCGGTAGCCGGGGATGAACACGATGTCCTGGCGGTAGCTGCCGCCCTTCCCGCTGTTGATGCAGTGCGCGGCGGTGATCAGCAGGTCGCGTCCGGGGCTCGCAACCACGCTCGCCGTGCAGTAATGGTCACCGCTGACGTCATGAACGAATAGCGCCCCGACGCGCAGGGCCAGCAGGGCCGGGTGCGCGTTCGCCGACTTTCCCGGCCGGTACCCGTTCCCCCGCAACGGCCCGGCGCCGAGCAATCTGGGCCGGGTCCAGTAACCGGGCAGTCCGCCACCCGCAAGGTGCCGATGGCTTGCTGCTGGCACCGATGAGCAGCCGCCTGCCACGATCATCGCGATCGCGGCGGCCAGCGCACGAAGCTTCGTCCCCGCCGTCACGGCAACGGTACGTGAGGACAGGCGCTATTGCGGGGCGTGGCAAACGGCTTCGACGTTGTTGCCGTCAGGATCGCGCACGAAGGCGGCGTAGTAGTGCGGATGGTATTCGGGCCAGGTGCGGGGTTCGTGCAGCACTTCGGCGCCGGTACCTGCCGCTGCGTCGAAGAACGCATGTACGGCCGCTCTGCCGGGCGCCGCGAACGCGATATGCGACTCACGAAACCCCTCGCCGGTTGTCCGCGGGCCGATCCAGAAGGCTGGCTTGCCTGCGACGCCGAAGCCGATGACTTCGCCGAAGTCCATCACACGGCTGCCACCGAGCGTGGCGAGTGTGGTGTCGTAGAACGCGGCGCTCGCCGCCACGTCGGCGCACTGGATTGAAAGGTGGTCAAGCATACAGACATCTTGACCTACGCACGGCCGTGCCCGCACGCAGGCTCGGGCTGGCGCTAGGCTTCGCATCGTGGCCTTTGCCACCGATCCTCGTGTGGTCGCGGACCAGACCGGCGTGGTTGCCGCCGCCTGGTCGGCGGCCGATGCTCCGCCGTCGTGGCGGCTGACTGCCGCTCAGTTCGAGACGCTCCGGGACGACGAGGAGTTGTTGCGCATCGCTGCGACAATCCCTTCGGACAAGCTCCCGCCATTGCTATTCGGCGCGGCGGCAACGTTCCTCGTCCTGAAGTTGAGGCCGGAGCCGCTGGCTAGCTGGTTCCCGAGGGTGGGCGAACCGCAGCCCCCGGTCGGTGTGCGGTTCCCAGCCGAGTACCGGCAGTTATGCCTCGACCACCGGGACCAGTTGCTTAAGCTGTGCTCGCGGCACCGTTATCAGATGAACGAGGTGGGCCGCTGCGCCGACGTGATACCGGCCTTGACACCTCTGGTGGCCGACGGGCGCGAGGTCGTCCTCGTCGACGTTGGCACCGGCGCGGGACTGGGGCTGCGTCTGGACCGTTGCCGCTACGTGTACCGCGGCCCTGGTGGCCGCAGGATATCGGTAGGCGACCCTGGTTCCCAGCTCAGTATCGAGGTTGAAATCCGCGGCGAGCAGCCACCCGCCCTCCCGTTGGCGATTCCGGCGATCGTGGATCGGGTTGGTATCGACACCGAGCCGCTCGAGCTCGCTGAACCCGCCGTCCGCGGGTGGCTCACGGCATGTGTCCCGCAGGAGATCGGCGCTGTCACCCGATTCCAGCGGGCCGCCGAGATCGCAACCTGCCATCCGACCCGGACAGTCCGCGGCGACGCCTGCGATGTGCTTCCCGGGATTCTTCGGGCCTGCGACGCGCGCGCGCTGGTTTGTCTTGTCGACACCTACGTCGGCGTCTTCTTTTCACCCGGCCAGTTGAGGCGCTTCCGCGCGGTGGTCGACGCCGCAGGCGCGGAGCGGGACCTGGACTGGATCTCGGTCGACCCGCTCGTGCCCATGGGGACGAACGCGACGTCGGCCTTCCGGCGCCACCGGGACTTGCCGGCCGCAATCGCCGCGACGGCATCTTCGGCGTCGTCGGGCGCCTCGCCTACCGGGCGGGACGCCGCGAAAGGGCGCTGCTCGCGCTCGCGCACCCCGGCGCTGCATGGCTCGAGTGGCTGCCCGCCCAGCAGGGCAGTCCTAGCCCGGGCTAGTGGTCTTAGGAGTCGATTGCGGTCGCCAATGTTGCCTTATCTATTCTCCCTGCGCCAATTCGGCCCAACAGGGTCCACAGTACATCAGTAATGGAGACATCGGAAAATTTAGGTTTATCGAGAGGCGCCGCATTCGCGGACGGCGGGAACGGCGGGCTAGGATAGCTGGCAGGTGCGAGAAGAAGGAGCAGACGAGAAATGGGTAAACCGTGCCATGGCAGGACGAGAGAACTGAGAAGGATTGTTGCCCTGGGGCTGGCAGCCTTCACGGCGATTGTCCTGACCATCGGCACCGCAGCAGCCGCCACCCCGTGCGCCGGCCTGCCGTACGTGCTGATGCTGCAGCAGGCAGGTGGCCCGGTATCTGCGTACCAGCAGCCGTCGTCCCTTAACGTCGAAATTGATGCGCCGTCGTACCCGCCGTCTAGAGTGCTAAGGGACCTGCACTGGGACACCTGGTCCGCTGCCTCAGCCAGTGGCACCGGCACGCTATGGCTCGAAGGCAATTCCGGGCTCGGCCCGTCGCCCGCCCCGACCGTGCATTGCTCCGCTGTCATTGACCTGAGGTGGCGTCACTGCTCCGTCACCGTGACGCTGCAGGACCCCGTGTATAGCAGCCAAACGCGCCTCAAGTTCTTCGCACAACTGCTGATTTCCAGCCGTGTGTCAGAAGGCGTTGCAGGGGGCGGGAAATACGACTGGGAATGGCAGCCGCATGGCTGGGTGCAGGTGCAAGGGGTATGATTTCGACGCGTAGTGACCTCCCAACGATCCGGAACTGGCCATCCAGGGAGCGCGGTGCTCCGCCGCCGGTCGCGGGTTAGGAGCAAGGGACGTCTTCGGCGGCGCGGACAGGCTTCCTGAGGCCTGCGCCGGCTTGGCCGCAGCTAGGCTGCGGCTTGGCCGCGGCTAGGCCGGCTGGGCCGACTAGATTGTGCGTGACTACGGGGTCCTCGCGGGCCATGGGTCTGGCCGCATCGCCGCGGACGACGGCTTCTGACGGCCCCGCGCGGCTTAGGGCGTGCCGAGGAGCTCTAGGCCATCTGGACCCGACGGTTGGGACGCTGGGATCGGGGAGGATGTGCCGCGATGTTCCTTTCAGTAGTCAACGCCGTGCCGATAGGCGCGTTGGTCGCGATCATCGTGGTCTTGGTCGTCGGCCTTACCTTGCTCGGCGTCCGGCTCGTCCGGCGAATCGTCCCTGCGGCCAAGGACGGTTTCGACGCCGAGGTCTCCTCCCAGCTACTCGGTGTCGTGGCCACTCTGTTCGGCCTGCTGCTGGCCTTCGTCGTCGTGCTCACATTCCAGGCCTACGGCGACGCCGGGGCCAATGCGCGCCAGGAAGCTGCCGGCATCGCACAGATCGTCCGCGACAGCCACGCGTTCTCGCCTGCCGACCAGGCCGCCGTCAGCGCGGCATGCGGGGCGTACGTTCGCGCTGCCGTCTACGACGAATGGCCGCAACTCCGCGACGGCGGCAGCAGTGCCCGCGCAGCGGCCGCGGTCGACAACCTCTACCGGGCCATGCAAGCGGTAAAGCCAACGACCGCCGCAGGCTCGGCGTTCTATCAGGACGCCGTGGGACGCCTCAACGACGTCCTTTCCGCCCGCCGGAACCGGCTCGCTGACGCGGCCGGCGGCCTGTCCGTCCCGATCGTCGGGCTGATCCTGATCGGCTCGGTAATCATCCTCGGTTACACCATCCTTGTCGGATCGCGAAGCGTCCTTTTTCCACGCCGCCGGGGCCGGCGCGATCGCCCTTGCGATCGGCTTCTCGCTCGTCGTGCTCATCGCCTGCAACTACCCGTTCTCGGGCAGCCTCGCGATTGGCGCGGCTCCCGACCGCAGCGGCATTCTCGCTCAGTATTTCCAGCCTCACCCGTAGGGCGGCGGCCTGGAGCGCACGCTGTTGGCGCCGCGGCGCTCCGGCCACACCATTTCCCGAGGATCGCCCGTAGGCTCTTCTCGTGGTTGCGATCGACTTCGAAGAACGAGACCTTGACGCCAGAGTTCCTGATCTTGCCGCTGGCGGGACTTGGACCCGAGTGCGGCTGCGTTGGCGGCGGGACCCTCTGACGGGGGCGAGCGCCCGGATCCTCACGGGGGTGAAGCTTCAGCCGCCGGGCCGGCCGGACCTGACTGAACTCACGGCGAAGCCCGCCTTCTGCCCATTCGACATTGAGCACCTCGAGGCGGCTACGTTCCCGTTTCCCGCTGAGCTCACTACCGAAGGCCGCATCCGCCTCGGCAAGGCAGTGGTGGTGCCCAACATCATGGCGTACGCGACCCACAGCGCGGTCGGTATCTATGACCCCGGGCGGCACTTTCTCGACCTCGATGACCTGACGCCCGCCATCGTCGGGGACGCCCTTGCCGCCATGGTCCGCCATGCTCAGGCGGTGCGGCGCCTGGACTCGACGGCCCGGTGGAGTTCGATCAACGGCAACTACCTTCCGCCCTCGGGCGCCTCGCTGGTCCATCCCCACCTCCAGTCCGCTCACGACGCTTACGGCCTGACAGGCCAGCGCCTGCTGGTAGAGCAGTCGGGAGCATGGAAAGAGAGGCATGGATCCTACTGGGCGACCCTGGTCGAACAGGAAGGCCGGCGGTCCTCGATGGGTGGGACACACCGGCCGGGTCGCCTGGCTGACCCCCTTTGCGCCGAGCGGGTTCCATGAGGTGTGGGCGGTGGTGAGCGGGGCAGCTGATGTGACCGAGCTGACCGAGGAGGACAGCCGGGCGCTGGGACAGGGGCTCTCCCAAGTCCTGGCCGCTTTCAGGGCCTGGAACCTGACGTCGTTCAACTTTGGCCTGATCGGCGGCGGGCCGCAGGCACACGAGCACGGGCACCAGGTTGTGCTCAAGGTGCTCAGCCGGTCGAATCCGGAGCCCGCGTATCGCAGCGATGCCACCTATTTCGAGCGCCTCTACGGAGAGGCATTGATCGATCTGAGCCCGGAGGAAGTGGCGGACGGGGTCCGGACCAGATTCTGATCTACGCGCGGATCAGGCCAGGCACCCCCCGCTGGGACTTACCGGGCCGGGTTGGACTCGCGCCGCCGTTGCGTTTCGGTATCAGAAACGATACGGCGGCCAGGACGTTCCGGAATCAGAAACACGGAGGAACCCATGGTGGCCCGGATCGATCCCGCCTGCCCGCCGTACCCGCCCGAGGTCGCTGAACGCCTCGACGCCATGATGCCGCCAGGCGTCCCGCCGATCCTGCCGTTCCGCACCTTCGTGCGGAACCTTCCGATGGCTTCCGCCATGGGCGGCTGGGGCAGCTATGAGCGCAGCAAGCGGCTATGCCGATGCGCGACCGCGAGATCATCATCGACCGCACGTGCGCCAGATGCCGGTGCGAGCACGAGTGGGGAGTTCACGTGACGTTCTTCGCCGGGCGGGTCGGCCTCTCCGACCAGCAGATCGCCTCACTTACTCACGGCGCCGCGTCGGATCCATGATGGCCCGGCTGTTCACCGAGGAGCAGCTGCTGGCTCTGCTCATGCTTTCCGGCTGGTATCACGCCATCAGCTTCACGGCGAACGGCGCCCGGGTCACATGCGAAGACGGCGCCCCACGCTTCGCCGACGCGCGGAGTGTGCTCAGCGGGTGAGCCGCGCCTCGCCAGAAACCGGCCCGGGATCATAGTTGCCGCGGCCCGGGCCTGAGCGAAGGTCCACCGATGTATTTCGAGAGCGGATCAGGTTTTTCCGGCAGAGCGGATCCGGCGACTCCAACCCGAAGACAGCCGCCAGCCACCGCGCAACTGACGCCGGCTCCGGTAGTAAACGCCGACGGCGAGCCGGGCTAGCTCCCGCTGGGGACGGGGCGCGGTATCCCGGCGAGCGCACCAGGCGCCGGACCACTTCGGCACGACGCGGACCCACGCGGTCCCACCGTGGCCGGCCGATCCGTCCGGAATCGTCGCCTCGACGGTCACGTCTGTCCCCGCGGCGGCCGGCACGAACCGTTCATCGCTTGTGTGCTGGTGGCCGTCACCATCGGCCAGCTCGCGCGGCATCTCCCGTCGGCGGGCGGGCTCTGCAGGTAGAACGCGCGCGGACTGGGCACCTCGGCTGGGTTTCTGGCCGGGTGGGCATTCGTGCTCGCCGAGATCACGGGCCTGATGGCGCCTCGGCTCGCGGTCCGGGCGTTTCACCGGCCGGTTGGAGGACTAACAACTAACGCGAACGGCCATCCGGAATGTTGCCTCTTACGCTGCGGAGCTGCTGGGCCGCGGCCAGCTCAATAGCCTGCTTGACACGGCGGTACTGCAGCGCACGCTGGAGAAGAAGGTCAATTGGGGCCAGCTGCGCGACAATCTGGATGGCGGTAAGGGCTGGGCTCACGGCGCGGGCATCGTGACCACTTCACCTAGCAGCGGCCGCACAATCATCTTCCTGCAGGGAAAGGCTTAGCGCATCCACCTGCGGATGACGTTCGTGGCATCGACTATGTGCCGGTGAGCCTGGCCGCCCCGCACGTCGTGGCGTCTGCCGCCATCCCGATGGCGTTCCTTCCGATCCACATCAGCCAGCTTCCCGCGGTTGACGGGTGGTTCGTCGACGGAGGTGTCAGGCAAAATGCACCCATCAACCCGGCGCTCGCCTTGGGGGCAGACCGGGTCATCATCGTTGCCACCACACCCGACCCTGACCTCCCGCAGGCCCTGCCTGCCGGCCTACCGAGCCTGATGTCTTCGACGCGGCGGGCGTCGTGCTGCGCGCGTTGCTGCTGGACCGGATGGCCGACGACGTTCGCGCACTTCGGCAGGCCAACAGCTTCGTGGAGGCCGCGCAAAAGGCGGGCGCCCCGCCGCTAGCGCACCGCGATACCGGCCAACCGTACCGCCAGGTTCAGAATCTCTTCCTTGGGCCGCCCAGGACCGGCATCCTCAGCGCCACGGCAAACAAGATCTTCAAGCAAGGCTGTCGCGGCCCGTTGAAACAGTTCTCGGACACCGGGCTCTCCTCGGCACCTTGATCGGTGGCTCCTCCGCTGACAGCCACGGGGAATCCTCAGCTTCCGCCTGACGAACTCGGCGCCCGCAAGCCGAAACCCAGCAGGGCGATCGCGTGATCGACCAAGGCGACCAGCGCGTTCCGGCTCGACGCCCGTTCGCGGGCGTCACACATGACAATCGGCACATCTGCGTCGATGCCGAGAGCCCGCCGGATCTCGGCCACCTCGTGACGGTGCGCCCCGTCGAAGCAGTTAAGCGCGACGATGAACGGGGTGTTGCGGTACTCGAAGTAGTCGATGGGCGGAAAGCAGTCGGCGAGGCGCCTGGTGTCAGCCAGGACGACGGCCCCGAGGGTCCCGTGCGAAAGGTCGTCCCACATGAACCAGAAGCGTTCCTGCCCGGGCATCCCAAAAAGGTAGATCACTAGTCCGGCATGGATGGTGATCCGCCCGAAGTCCATGGCGACGGTGGTGGTCTGCTTGCCTTCGACACCGGTGATCACGTCGATATCCGCCCCGGGACGGCTGAGATTCTCCTCTGTGCGCAGTGGCTGTATCTCCGTGAGCGCGCTCACGAGCGTCGTCTTGCCAACGCCGAAGCCGCCCGCGACTAAGATCTTGACGGCAACCGGCGCGGCACCCTCGTCGTGGGCAACCTGGCCGGGAGCATCAAAGTCGTCGTAGGCCATCGGCCACCTCTCTCAGAAGCCGGACGTCGGTGAGCAGCTCGGGGCGGGGCCGGTGAATTCCGAGGAGGCCGCGGTCGCGGAGGTCCCCGAGCAGAATGCGGATCACGCCGAGCGGCAGGTCAAGCGTGGATGCCAGATCCGCCACGGATATGGGGTTCCCGCACTGTTGGAGTACCGCCAGATGCTCTGGTTCAAGGTCGGCGGGATCAGGCACGGACGTTCGCGGCGAGTAAACCATCGAGATGACGTCGAGTACCTCCCCGGTCGGCCTCGTCCGGCCGCGGACGAGCGCGTAAGGGCGCACCACAGGGCCGGGTCCCGGGTCAGGCCGCCGATCATCAGTTGGAGCCACGGCCCTTTCACATCGCTTCGCCGGCTCCGGGCACCGGCGGGCTGTTGACCGCCATGTGCCGTCCCAACCGCTTTACGATCAGGGCCATTTCGTAGCCAAGGAGGCCGACGTCCGCTTCCTGGGCGGCGAGGACGGCGAGGCAGCTTCCCTCGCCGGCGGCTGTCACGAACAGGAAACCGCGGTCCATCTCGATGACCGTCTGGCGGACCTTGCCCGCGCCGAAGTGAAGTGCGCCGCCGTTGGCAAGGCTCTGAAGTCCGGCTGCAAGGGCCGAAAGGTGTTCTGCGTCCTCGCGGCTGAGTGCCGCGGAGGTGCCCAGGGCAAAGCCATCCCGGGAAAGAACGGCTGCCTTCTGGACGTGCGCAGCGCGTGCTACCAGGTCGTCCAGGAGCCGGTCGAGGTGGCTGTCGGTGCGCGTGGTCCGTTGTGGCGGCTGGCTGGCGAAGTTCATGTTCATTGACTCTCCCCGTGCTGCTGCGGGTCTGTGCCATCGTCCTGTCCGACGTCGGCATCGGACAGGCCGCGCTGCCAGCCTTGCCGGAAGGCTGACATTAAGCTGCGTGCCGTCTCAGGCGAACGGGAGCTTGCCGCTTCGCCGGCGGGCGATGGCGGAGCCGTCGTCCCCCGCAGCTGCGGTGCCAGGCTCGCCTGGCGGACCCGCTGTGGCAGGCCATTCTCGGTCCGCCCAAGTGGTGAGTCGACGGGATCAGGAGCACTTGGCGCCGTTGCCGCCGCGAAAGCTGCTGGTTCGGCCGCGCCGTTTCCGTTGACCGGTTCTGGTGGGCCGGTCTCGGGGAGGGAGTAGGAACGCGGGAAGTCCGGAAAGGCCGCGGCGGCCGGGTCCCGGGGGCCTGTCGCGGGTTGCGCCCCTGTGACAGGTTGCGCCGTGACAGCTTTGCGGACCGCCGTTGTGATGCGGCCGCCCGGCGCACGGCCGCGAACGCCATCGTGGCCAATGGCATCGGCGGGAACCACCAGATCTCGCGGGATCAGGACGATGGCCATCACACCGCCGTAAGCGGAGTGGCGAAGCGTCACCCGGATGCTGTGTCGCCGGGCAAGCTGCGCCGCAACGAAGAGGCCGAGCTGGCCCGAACCCGACAAGTCGAACAGCGGCGGCTCCGCCAGGCTGGTATTGGCGGCGGCGATCTCCTCGTCCCGCATGCCCTGCCCGCGGTCCTCGATGTCGACCGCAAAACCGTTCGCCACGAGATCCCCGGTTATGCGGACCTCGGTGTCGGACGGGGAAAAGATCGTGGCGTTCTCCACGAACTCGGCGAGCATGTGGATCACATCCGCCACCGCAGGGCCTGCCAGTGCTGCCGGTGTCCGGGAGATTACCTTGACCCGCGTGTAATCCTCGACCTCGGCCGCGGCTGCGCGCAGCACATCCACGAAGGGCACCGGGTCGTGGAATGCCCGCTTGGGCGAGTCACCCGCCAAGACGATCAGGCTCTCGGCGTTGCGGCGCATGCGTGTGGTGAGGTGATCAATTCGGAACAGTCCTTCTAGATCGTCCGGCTCCGCCGCCCGCCGCTCGAGGGCGTCGAGCAGCGCCAGCTGACGTTCCAGTAGCGACTGGCTCCGCCTGGCCAGGTTTCTGAAGACGTCATTTATGCCGCGGCGCACTCTCGCCTCGTCCACGGCCGCCTGCACTGCTGTCCGCTGTGCGGTGTTGAATGCCGCCTTGACCTGTCCGATCTCGTCTGCGGTGGCCTCCAGCTGCGGCACCTGCGCGCCGACGTCCACATCCTCGCCTGCGCGAAGGCGCCGCACCACGCCGGGGAGGCGGACATTTGCCATTTCCAGGGCTGAGTCGCGCAGGCTGTGCAGCTGCCGGGTCAGCTTGACAGCGATCCACACGGACAAGACCAGGGACGCAATAACTGCGGCCAGGCCCAGGCCGCCGGCCAGGTAGAGCTTGTGGAGCTTGGCATTGGCCTGCGACCGGGCTCCCGATGCCAGCCGCGCTTCCGCCTGTCCCACCGCCTGCTGGATCTGTCCGCTGAGCGTGGCGACTGTTCTATTCCAAGTCGCGGGATGCACCGGGGGCGCTTTTTTTGGCGCGTCGCTCGCGACAAGCCTGTCCTCCAGCGTGGCAAGGGCCCGCGCCGTTTGCGGGCTGACGTCATGGTTCAGGCCGGTGCGGTCTGCCTGATCGAGGTACGAATAACTCTGGGCGTACAGCAAGCGGTGCGCTCCGACCAGGCGCACGAAAACCTGGTGAGCGCTCGCGGGGAATGCATGCGCAGCAAAGTTACCGTCCAGCAGCGCACTCTCCTGCTGGAGGTACTCGTTGGATATCGCCAGTTCAATGACCGCGATCCCGGGAAGAACCTGCGTGGAGTTGCCCTCTTGGATGATCGCCTGCTCTAAGACCTGGTAGCTGGCACCGATCATGCCGCTGTAGGCAGCGAATGCCTGTTGAGCGCTGATCGAAATGTGCGTGATGCTGGCCCGGAGCCCGGAAAGGCTCGCTAGGCCTTTACTGAGGGCCGCGATGGCCATCTTTCCGCCCGCCGAGGCATTCTGCCTGACAGACGAGGAGGCCGTCGCCGCCGTGACGGACGCGACTGCGTGGTCTGTGACCGTCTGCTGACGTTGCAACGCAGCGAGCGCGGCGGGCGTCGGCCGGGCGTAATAGACGTTCGTCTGAGCGCGTTCTTGAGTGAGTGCCTGCTGCAGGCTCGCCACGGGCTGCCCGAGGTCGTCCATCATCACCTTGGATCGGATCAACGTGAGGGCACCGTTCACTGATGTGGTGACCGTGTAGGTGAATAAGCCGACCAAAAAGACCAGCGGGACTAACACGAGCAGGGCAACCCTCAGGAGCACGGATCGGCGTCTCAGGCTCATGATTGCTGTCCCTCGCTGATCGGGAGGAAGTCACATCCCCTCGCAGAATTCAGAAGGTAACAGGCTACTCCCCGTGTCGCAGCGATAACCGAAAGTTTCGCGCAAAGGGTGTCGCTCTCCCGCAGGTTCAGCTCGCTGCCGCCCGGGGCGTTAACCAGGCGTTAACCTGGCAAACCAGGCAATGCGATCACAGGAGGAAAATATGGCCAAAGAACTCCAAACCCAGGCTGGACGATGCGCGACCCACGGAACGGTCCAGGCACCCGGGAAATCCCAGCGATGGGATTCCCCTTCATCGTCGCCAAGCGCCGGCTCTTTCACTGCCCGCAGTGCGGAGCCGCGGTCGAGGCTGACTGAGCCCCGCAGAGCCCGGGCGGCAGGGCCTGCGGCGGGCTCGTGCGTGGCACGGCTGGAACTGGCCGCCAACTTGCGTGAGCTCGGGCTGGGCCTGGAGCGCAAGCAGGGACGGCGCGCGCTAGCGTGCGGATCACATAGGGTGCCGCAGACAATGCTCGCAAGGAGGGAGGGCCGCAATGGTATGGATCACTAGTGGCGGCATCGTCTATTTCGTCCTGCTCGTCACTCTCGGCATCATTTCGATACGGAAGGGCCACTGGGTCATGTTCATCGTGGGCTTGTTCCTTCCGATCTTCTGGCTCATCGGCGCGTTGATGCCTCGAAGGCTGCGCTGACAGCGATCGCTCGCCGCACCGGCCATCGGGGACACCCCTCCTGCGCGACGGCTCATTGCGCGGCCGGTAGAAGCGGGCCGGCCCGGCCTGCCGCGGCTACGCCGCCACCTGGACCGCCGCACCGGACGCCGCGGCCAGGAACGGGCGTCGCCCTGGTCGCCCGGTGCGGCGGCGGTAGGCGGCGCCGAGGCTGAGCAGCGATGCGCGAGCCGCGTTCACCCCCGATGGGCGAGGCGTAAGCCCGGATTTTGGCGGAAATGTAATACGTGTCCAGGACTCAGCCAGGAGCCATCCGACAACGGGCAGGCCGGGCGCTCATCCCTGCGCCGGACCCAGACGGCGGCTCGCCCCACGGGAGGTAGCAGGACCGTGACAATCGGTGGCAGCATGGCCCTCATCATCATTGGCGCAATTCTCCGGTTTGGCGTCACCTGGAAACCCGCGCACGTCGATTTGCAAATCGTCGGCGTAATCTTGATGATCGCCGGCGTGGTCGGCCTGATCATCTCGATCGCGGTCCTCGCCACACGGCGCCGCGGGCGCGCAGCGACCGAAGTCTACGAGGAGCGCCACTACACCGAACCGCCGTCGTGACGGGACGCGACTGCGGGGCCTACCCGCCACTTGCGCGATTGCCCGCCGGCTTGCTGCTGCACCGCGCCGCAGCGGACCCCCGGATGGCGACGCCGGGCAAGGGGCGGCGCAGCACGCGGCAGCCGTAATGGGCCAAACCAGCCGGCACCGGGCGTGGCAGCGAGCACGTCCCTGACGTTGCCCGTCGGCATCACCCGAGGAAGGTGGGAGCGGGCCCGGACTTGCGGGGAATCATGACAATGAGCGGCTGTTAACCGCCAGTGCCGCAAACGCTGTAAGGGGTGATCCGATGAGCCAGAGCACCAGCCTCGGCGAGGGCTCACACTCGCCGCTTCGCGAACTTGGAGACCAGCTCCGGCATCTTTGGTGGATACCGCTCCTCACGGGCATCGTCTCAATCGGGCTCGGGCTCGCGATCCTGGCCACCGACTGGACCGTGCACGCCCTGGTCATCATCACGGGCCTGGTCTTCATCATCCGCGGGATCGCGCTCGCCTTCAGTCCCGCGTACGCGGGTAGGACGTCGGGCGAGCAAATCGTCGCCGGGATCGCCGGAGTCATCGCCGGTGTCGTCCTCGTTGCCTGGCCCGGCCCCTCCCTGCTCGTCCTGGCCTTCTTCGTCGGCGCATGGCTTGCCGTGTCCGGCAGCTTCCACATCGTCACTTCCGTCGCCCGCCGCCGTGAGCTACCGCACTGGGGTTTCACGGTCTCGGTTGGCGTGATCGAGCTGCTGCTCGGGATCTGGGCCATGCGCAGGCCCGAGGCCACACTTGCGCTGCTGATCACGATCATCGGCCTGTGGGCAGTGGTAACCGGCGTCATCTACTGCGTGCTCGCGTTTGAGATGCGCAGCGCCGCCCGTGGACTTGTGAAAGCGGCAGAAGTCACAGAGCCCGGCGCCGCTCAGTTCGCAGACCGGCTCGACCGGCTCGACCGGCTCGCACAGCTCCATGCGAAAGGAATGCTGTCCACGGAGGAGTACATGCAGCTCAAGGCTTCACTGCTCGCGGCCCAGACGTCGGCCCAGGCCGACCACGACCCATGGGGCGCCGCAAGCAGCGGCGCGTGAATTGAATCGTTCGGTGCCGCTAAGGCTTCAATGGTGGTCAGGGCCTCGCACACTCCGGATTCGATGGCGGCTGCTCGCCCGAGAGTGTCACGAGGTGCCGGATAATCGCCTTGCCGAGCCCGCGTCCCTGGTGGTGCGGGTGCCGATCCGCGCCGCCAAGGACCCACGCCCTAGTGTCCTTCGTTAATGGCGGCTGGCGCATATGGGTCACGGCCGGTTAGGCCGAGCAGACGGTCCAGCAGCGGGGCGTCAGGGTGGACCGGTACTGCTGGCGGGAAGACGCCGATGGCGCGCCACTCCTCGGCATGAGGGCTGATCTCGTCCCAGATGCCCTCGACCAGGTCAGCTGGCAACCCGGGAGCCACGCCGATGACCCGGGCGATATCGCGGGCACGCAGCCCCCGGAACATGTTGATCTGCCAGAAGTACTCCCGGGCACTGAAATCACCGAACGAGCAGTGCACCGTCCTGTCCAGGTCGTCAAGGGCCAGCGCCGCAGCGCATGCCTTGTCCACGAAGGCCGCGAAGCTCGCCTTCGGATCCGCGCCCAGCAGATCACCGGTGAACGCCCCCTTGCCGACCTCATCCATAGTGCGCCCAGAGAGCATGTCGGGCACCCAGGCGTCGTCGTATGCGTGGTAGTTGATGATCTCTCGCAGCGTGGGCACAGGGCCGCGGCCCCGCCTGGCGAAGTCAGGGGGCATGGGGATGTCCCACTGGTCGTCGGCGATCTTGGCCACCACGCTGTTCAGGGCGTGGTCGGCAAGCACGAACACGTCAGCCTCGTCCATCCTCGCTCCTTCGTCGCTCCTTCGTCGCAGCCATCGTCACGGTCTGGGTGTGCAGGCCGCAGGTCAGCGGTCTCAGGCTCGTCGAAGGCTGGCTTTGGCCAGATCGGGTGTGCCGCGCACCGCCAAAGCGGTATGCGCTGTCGCGCTGTCGCGCTGTCGCGCTGTCGCGCCCATGATGCCATGATCCGTTTGCGAGTTAATCTGCCTGCGCTATTTGCCGGAAACTTAACACGGAAACGGATCATGCTTCGGCGCGCGGGAACCTGGGTGAGCTTGGAGTGGCCTGAGTTGCGCCAGCGGGGCGTGGGCTGGCCATCCCGCCATGACGCTCGTTCGGCTCAAGGACATACTACTTTACGTGACAGTACATTCATGATAAGTAATCAAAACAACTGCTGACTTCCACCCGACCAGGAGTGGCCGGATGCGCAATACCCGCGCGCTCTGCCGCGGCATCCTCATCGCCGCGATCACCGTCCCCGCGATTGTCGCCGACGCCCGCACCGGTCCAGTCAGTGCGGCGGCACGGGGCGCTCATTATGTGGCCCTCGGCGACTCCTACTCCTCCGGCCTCGGCGCCGGAAAGTACGAGGGCTCGAGCGGGAACTGTGAACGCAGCGCCGACGCATACCCGAACCTGTGGGCCGCCCGCAATGCGGCCGCCTCGTTCACGTCCGTCGCCTGCGCAAACGCCACCACGTTGAGCGTGCGAACCCGCCAGGTGCCGGCACTGCGGGCAGGCACCACGGTGGTCAGCCTCACGGTCGGCGGCAATGACGCCGACTTCGGCGGCGTCATGCGCACGTGCCTGCTCGAAACGGACAGCGCGTGCCTCGGCGCGATATCGCGCGCCGAATCCTTCATCGCCGGCCAGCTGCCGGCCAGGCTCAACATGACCTTGCAGGCCATCCACGCACATGCGCGGTCGGCACGGATCGTTGTACTGGGCTATCCGGATCTTTACGATCTCTCAAAGTCGCGCACCTGCCTCGGCCTGAGCACCGTCAAGCGCACATCCGTTGACCACGGCATCGACCGGCTCGACGGCGCGATAGCAGCCGCAGCTGCGCGCAGCGGCGACACATTCAGCGACGTGCGCCGCTACTTCTCCGGGCACGAGATCTGCGACTCCAGCAGCTGGCTGCACTCTCTGTGGTTCCCGCTTAGCGCGTCCTATCATCCGACAGCCGCCGGCCAGGAACGCGGTTACCTTCGCGCCTTCGCCGCGGCGGCGGGCTGACCCCAGCCGCGCAATTGGCCACGGGCTGCGCCGGTCAGCAGGCAGGGATCCGCAGCCACCGCGCCTGAACAGCGTCGGCCAGGCGGCGGTGAACGCCGACGCCGCTCGGCCGGTGACCAACGGCCAGAAACAGAGGCGGGCGTTGCGCGCCGACCTTGTCTCGCTCTTACGCAGGGGCGGGTCGCGGCCGCAGAAGCTGCCGCCCGCACTTACCGCGCCGCGGGCCGCGCAACCGCTGCAAGCGCGTCACGGCACCATTTGATGGTTCTCATGGACGCTTGCAAAGGCGCCCAAACACCCCTGTTGAAGATCAACGCAACGGAGGCGGGTACCGGGCTCCATCCGCCGCGGTTCCGGCGATCCGGCAAGCTTGATGACGTGACCAGACGGGTATCGAGTCCGATCGTGGTCGGCCCGGCCGACCAGCTTTCCGCGCTGGACGGCGCAAGCCGCGCTACTTCCTGGATGGTCGCCATCGCCTCGCCCACTGCTACTCACCCGCGCTGCAGATCATCGACCATGCGGTGCGCCTGGCGGACCACAGCCCGGGCAGGCAGGTACCAGGCATTCCTCGGCTTCGAGCGCTTCATCACAGGGCAGTGGGGTGATGCCGTTGCCCATCTCGAGGCGAGACTCGAGATGGCCGATGGTATCGGCGAGACCTACAGCCGCGTGTACGCCCAACAGTGTGCTGTCTTTGATCGCGCTCCATCGCAACGACCTCAGCGGCGCGCGGCTGGCCGCAGCTACTGCTGCCGGCGAGCTTGCCAGTACCGGGCCACGCTACCGGACGCAATGGGCGGCCTGGGTGCGAGCCCTGGTGCTCGAGGCCGACGGCGAGTCCGCTGATGCGCTCGCCACCCTGGCCGAATGCTGGGACCGATGCGTGAGCTGCGGGCTCGCGCTGGAATATCCGGTGCTCGGTGCCGATCTAGTCCGTCTGGCGCTCGCCCGCGGGCAGCGGCAGCGCGCGCGGGACGTGGCAGCGGCCATCGCCGAAATGGCGGCCAAGAATCAAGAATAAGGTTGCGTCGCTCACCGGCGCCGCACTGCGCTGCCGCGGGCTCACCGAGGACGATCCAGGGATCCTGCTCGCCGCCGCAGGCGCCTACGCCCGCAGCCCGCGGCCGCTGGAGCTGGCTCTCGCCTCCGAGGACGCGGGCGCCGCGTTCGCCAGGCACGGGCACGCGGATCGCGCCCGGCCCCTGCTCGAACGTGCCCTTGAGATCTATGAGCGGCTCGGCGCCGCGCGCGATCTGGGCCGTGCCGAGGCGGTGCTGCGTGAGGCGGGCATCCGCCGCGGCCGCCGCGGCCGCCGCGGCCGCCGCAGACCGGCTGGAGCAGTCTCACCCCGGCCGAGCGCACCGTCGCCCACCTGGTCGCCGAGGGACTGTCCAACCCGCAGATCGGCGAGCGGCTTTACGTATCGCGCCGGACGGTCCGGACCCACATCGCCCATGTCTTCGTCAAACTGAACTTCAGCTCCCGCGCCCAGCTCGCCGCCGAGGTGACCCGGCACCCGGGCAATAAGCAGATATACGAGCCGACCAGGCGGCAGGCGAGTTTGAGCCGGATCTGACGGGCGGCGTACGTCGCTTGACCCTCGGCCGAGTAATCTCGACGAGCGCCGCGCGGTTCCGAAGACAGGCACGCCCGGCAGACTGCCAGCCCGGACTTCCGAAGATCACAGCGATTTCGGCCGCGCTGCTCGGCAAACGACGCGATCTAGCGAGACGAACGCGCCAGGAGCCCGGCGCTCAGCACCTCGAGTACTTCGCGCAGGGTGGCGGTGAAGTCGAGCCGCATGGACGCCAGCGCCGGATCGGCCTCGTAGGCGGCCAGCATCGCGGCCGACGGCTGCGCGTGGGACCACACCGCGCCTGTCACCATGACTGCAGCTGCGGCGAACCGGCCCGCGTCGTGCTCGCCGAGCTCACCCACGCACCTGAGCACCAGACGGCTCAGCGCGGCCACGTTGGCGAAGGCCGCGCGCTTGTATTCGGCGGCGACCTGCGGTGAGACGTTACGCTCCAGCACCGGGGCCTGGGCGCTTATCAGGTCGCACAGCACGGGCCGGGACGCAAGTGACGTTGCGAGTTCGGCGGCCAGCTGGTCGCCGCGCTCGGCCGGCGGCGCGCCGGCGTCGGCTGCGGCGGCGAGATTCTCTGCCAGCTGCCCGAGCAATTCTTGCCACGCCGAGTCGAGCAGCTCGAGCAGCACGGCTTCCCGGGATTCGAAGTAGCGGAGCACGTTCGACTTCGCCAGGCCGACGCGCCGGCTGAGTTCGTTGAGGCTGACCTGCGCCACCGGCATTTCGGCCAGCATCGCGGCTGCGGCGTCGAGGATCGCCCGCCGACGTACCTCGCGCTGCTCCTCGCTACGCGCGCGCTGGAATGTCGTCATTCCAGCGATATTACAGACCATCGGTCCCTTGTGTAGAGACCAGCGGTCTGATAACTTGAGACTAAGATGGATAGCTACGTCAGCGGGCGGAGGCTGGCAGCCTGACGGGGCTGCGAAGAACGAGCCCGTCCAGGCAGACCGGCTCGCCGGCCAGGGTCAGGCGGGGGAACCGGGACAGCAGCGCGGGGAACGCGATCTGTGCCTCCAGCCGGGCGAGCGGGGCGCCAGCCAGCGGGCTGAGCACCTCCAGCACCGCTTAGCTGTCGCCCATCAGACCGCTATCGAGAGCCGCCTGGGGGTGCAGTTCGTGTACGCGGACGCGGCCGGCCTGCCCTTCCCGCCTGACGTTGTCTTCGATCTGGCTTATGCGCGCCTGCTGCTCAGTCACCTGGCTGAGCCGGTGGCCGTGCTCCGGGCCATGCGGGCCGCCCTGCGACCCGGCGGCGTGGTGGCCATCGAGGATCTGTGCACGGATACCCTGCGCTGCCAGCCAGCCGACGGCGGCCCTGGGCGCGTTGCAAGACATCTACAGCGCCACGGTCCGCCGGCCCGGCGGCGACCCGGCCATCGGCCCCGCCCCGCGGCGCTCCTGCGGGCTGCCGGGTTTGACGAGATCCGCGAGGACACCGTGGCCAATCCGATGACCACGGCCGGTGAGAAGCTGTACGGCGTGACGACGACCAGCGCGGTCCAGCCCCATCGACGCAACCCGCTCTGTCCCCCCCGCTGCGGCCTGTCGCGTTAGGACATAGGCTGGTAGCGCGCTTATTTCAGGCAGAGGCAGGCGTCCGGGTATGGGCTTCGGGTCTGTGGGGTTGCTGGGGGCCTGGTTCCAGGCGCAGGCTGCGTACCTGGATAGGCGGCAGCGCCGATAGGTGCCCCAGAAGGTCCCGGCCCTGGCGAGGAGGCTTTCGACATGAGGGTGTGTGTGCCGGTCACCGCCGATGGCCAGGTCGACCCGCGCTGGGGACGAGCCGACCGCGTCGCGGTCGCCGACGTGGCCGACGGCGAGATCCACGAGTGGCAGGAGTTCACCGTCGCCTGGGGAACGCTGCACGACCAGGGGACCGAGGGTGCCCATCACGCCCGCGTGGCGCGGTTCCTGCGGGACAACCAGGTGAAGGCGATCGCTGCCCACCACGTGGGCCCCGGCATGCAGCGCATGCTCGGCTCGATGGCGATACGGGTCGTCACCGGTCTTAGCGGGGACGCACGCAGCGCGGCACGCGCGGCCGGGTGACAGCCAGTGGGTGGTCGGCGCATCCGCCTGCTGTGCTTGCTCAGGGCGTCCGCGCCGCACGTTCCGGGACCGGCGACGCAAGTGAGCGGCCGTAAACAGCAACCCGGCCGGTCTACGGCGGCGCGGCCACACTGCGGCTTTCCGGCTGGCCACCGGGGCCGGCCAAGATCATGTCACGGTGAGGGGGACGGGACGCCCGGCCACTGGCGCAGGCACCGGCCGGGACCGGCCGGCGCTGCCCGCTGCCTCGTCCACCCCGGCATGGACGGAGAAGACATCGATCAGGCGGGTGAGGGTGAGAACCCGCAGCACCTGCTGCTGCGCTGCAGCTAGCAGCAGATCACCACCAGCGTCGCGGGCCTGCTTCCGCGCACGCACCAGCGCCGCGACGCCGCTGCAGTCAATGAACTCCAGGCCAGTCAGATCAACGATAATCTCGCCCTCGCGGGCCGCGACCATCGCGAGACCAGCCGCGACACTCGCGGCGTCCACCACGTCAAGCTCCCCACGCAACGCGACGACAACACGGCCGTCGCAGCCGCGGGTACTCACCTTCACGCTGAGCATGCGGGCGCCTTCCTACTTCAGCAGCAAGGCGGGGTCCGGACCCAGCGGCTAATTCACCGGCTCTCACCAGAACACTACGCCGCATGCCGCCGCCTGTCCTGTCCCGTCTGCCCGCCCTGGGTCAGCAGGCGGCTCGTTCGTCAGGTCTGCTGAGCTGGTGCCATTATCCGTCGCGCCGCCAAGGAGCTGAAACCATGACCTGAAGGGTCTGCCAGTACACCGGAGTGTCCTCTTTGCTGGACGCCCCGGGGGGAGCGGCTGGCAGATCGCGAGCCGGGGGTTCTCGGCCCGCGTGCTGTGCCTGCAAGCGCTCCGTCGACCGGCTTTCCTGCGCTGCGCGAACGGCCGACGATGGTAAAGACTGGGGAGTCATAATGGATCCGTTAAGTTAAGCGTCAGGGGTCGTTGCGAGGTTTTTCTGGCCGTGGCGGCGGTTCCCCGTCGTGTCCTGGGCGGCAATAGTGTTGCGTATTTTGGTTGTTTCGTGCCGGATGCCAGCCGCGACACGCCGGTTTTCCGCCCGGTCGTCCAGCCGGCGATCATTGCTGGGCCTGGCCATGGGGTAGCGGCAGCCGGGCCCGCAGACCCGGGCACGTAAAGTGGCGCTGTGGACGGCACGGTAATCGTTGAACTGCCGGAACCGGTGGCCGGCAAGTGAGGGGCGCCGGGCCCAACCTCTGAGCACGGCGAAAGCAGGCGCCGCCAGCTGGACCGCATCGACGCCGACTCCGCCGCGCTGCGCCCAGCCGGGCTACCGAGCGGAGTCGCGGCGACCGTCAGCGCGGCGACCGGCACCGATCCCGGTGACGTGGCTAGCCAGGCCGCCCGCGAGATGGCGACCGGCCGCTTCACCCAGCCAAGCGAGGTCGCCGGCATGGTGCTGTTCCTCGCCAGCGATCTCACCGCGAATGTCACGGGAGCTGACTTCGCCATCGACGGCGGCCTCATTCTCGACCTGGTAAAACCGGCCCCCGGCATGGACACTGCGGGTGCACGGTTCGCTCTCACTGGCAAGCATCGCCACGAGCAGCAATGGCCACCACGTGACGGCGGCTGATGGGTGACCGCGCCCGGTGGCGCAGCCGTTCTGGATCAGTCCTTGTCTCCGGCGGCCGACGGCACGTCTCCTCCGCGCCCATCAACCTGGCCGGTCCTGATCCGCGGGTAATGCGGGAGGCGATCGTGACCTACCGGTCGGCATACTGTTAGCTGAGGCGAGGCGTCAGTTGAAGAACATCCATGGGCCACGCGGGACAACGGAGACGTCATCAGACGCTGCTGGACTGGCTGCGGCCGGACTGACTATGGCGCGGGGCGCATCCGGTGTGTGGTTGCGCGCGGTATCCCGGCTCGGCCTGGCCTGCCGGGGCACGGTCTACCTCCTCGTCAGCCACCTCGCCCTGCGTCTCGCACTCGCCACGCATGGGCGCGAGGGAGCGCCCGCGAGCAGCGCCGGGGCCGTGCAGGCGGCCATCGCTCCTGCATGGGGCCGCGTCCCGCTGGTCATGCTCGTCGCTGGACTTGGCGCGTACGCGCTCACCGAGCTTATTGAGGCCGTGTTTCGACCTGCACACGCGACAAGCACGTTCGGCAGATGGCGTCAGCGTGCGGTGTCGTCATGGGGGTTCTTGCTGTACTTGGCGTTCTGCCTGAGCACGGCAAGGCTGCTGGTAGAAACCAGCCCGAAGGAGACCGCCGGGTCGGAGCAGCGACGGAACAGGGACGTGACCGCGGACTTGCTGCGAACGGGCGGGGGGCGCCTGCTCCTGGTCCTTGTTGGGGTCCTTTTCGTGGCGGCCGGCGTGGAGATGGGTCGCCGGTCGGTTCGGCTCGACTTCCGAGAGCGATTCACCGCAGAGCACATGTCTCGGGCGCTGGCCCTGCTCACGAGGGCGCTTGGCGGGTTCGGCTGCGTCGCGCGCGCCGTCGTATTCGTGCTGGTCGGTGTCTTCATCCTCAAGGCCGCAGTGCTGTCCAGCGCGCAGCAGACGAAGGGGCTGGACGCGGTCTTCCGTTCGGTGGCCAGCTCCCCCTACGGCTCTTGGATGCTGGGTTTGCTCGCGTCCGGCCTCGCCTGCTGCGGCCTTTACTGCCTGCTCGAAGCCCGCTACCGCGACCTGACGCCCGGGCAGTGAGGTGACTGCTGCGGATCCCTGCTCCGGCTGATGCTTGATGGTCCGGCGCCGGTTTCGCTTGACGCCAAGCCAGCGCCGCAGGGCGGCTTTCGCGTGCTGAACTGCGGGCGCTCGGTCAGTGCCTGAAGGCGTCCTTGATCTTCGCCCCGGCCTGCTTGAGGTCTCCCTTGGCCTGGTCGCTACGGCCCTCAGCCTCTAGGCGCTGGTTGCCGGTGAGCCGGCCGAGTGCGCGCTTGGCGCCGCCTTTGACGGCCTCGGCCTTGTGCGCGATCTTCTTGGTGATGCTCATGGGTGGCTCCCTTTGGACTCATTCTGCGGGGCGGCCGAATCGGCAGGGACGTCGGGGGCGGGCTGGCCGTTTGGCGATTGTGGTGGCGTGACGGCGGGCTGGGGGGCGTTCTGCATTGCGTTTGCCGTGTACGCGCGGGCGGTGTCGCGCTGGCCGATGAGGTCGTCGCGGGTCTTGCTGACGGCGGCGGTCTCGCGGCGGGATTGCCGCACTTCCTGGCGCGCGGCGCTGCCCCGGCGGGAGGTCCGGCGCGCGCCGGCCAGCAGCACGGTCAGCCCGAACATGCCGGCCGCGCCGACCACGATGCCGTAGAGGAACAGCGTGCCGGCGGAGCCGGTCAGATGGTAGCCGAACACCACCGACCCGTGGAGCGCATGCGCGCTGCCGCTATTGCTGAGGACACCGGCCACGCCGGCGACCACGGCGGCCACCAGAATAATGAGCCCGAGGACGACGATCATGGCAAGCTCCGGGGATTGCGTTGTTACCCACAGTAGACGCCGCGGCCACCGTGACGTCAACGTCGTAGGCCTACATCGTTTTTGGCTCTGCGGCGCAAGCCGCCGCAGGCGCAGGTGCATTTTTGGGGCGGCAGCAAAGAATGCACCGCACGCTGATAAAGAATGCACCGCACGCTGATTACGGATCTCCTGCTCGTGGGTACTGAATCGGGTGGGTCACCGTACTGATAGATCGTCCGCCCGCTGGCCGGGCCAGGACTCTCAAGACGAACGTCCCACGCGGGGGCAAGTCAGCGTGGCGCGATCGGGTACCGGGGGACCGTTGATCCGATGGGTGTTCATGTCATGCCGTGCAGCAGCCCTGCACGCGCGAGGAGGAATCGTGCTGGCCACGGGCTGCGGCCTCATGGCCGTCGTGGTCACCGGCCAGCTGGGCATCAGTCCCGTGGCCGCGGCACCCGCGGTACTGGGCCTGGATGTCAGCGATCACCAGCCCAGCATCAACTGGAGCGCGGTCAGGTCCGACGGGGCGCAGTTCGCCTACGTCAAGGCAACCGAGGGCAACGGGTACATCAATCCCGACTTCGCGTCCCAGTACGACGGGTCATACGAGGCCGGGCTGATCCGCGGTGCCTACCATTTCGCGCTGCCCGACCATTCCAGCGGCGCGGCGCAGGCTAGGTACTTCGTCGCCAACGGCGGCGGCTGGAGCGCTGACGGCCGGACACTGCCTGGGGCTCTGGACATCGAAGGGAACCCATACGGTGCCGAGTGCTACCGGCTCGGCCGGAGGGCGATGGTGTCGTGGATCGCCAGCTTCGACCGCACCTACCACGCCCTCACCTCACGCTGGCCCGTCATCTACACCACCAGCCACTGGTGGGCGGCGTGCACCGGCAGCGAGCGCGGATTCGCGAGCAAGGATCCGCTGTGGGTCGCGGGCTACACCGGCTTCCCCGGCGCACTGCCAGCCGGCTGGGACTTCTATACCTTCTCGCAGCGGGCCGGCGCCGGCACGTTCCCCGGCGGCCAGGACATCTTCAACGGCTCCAGCAGCCGGCTGCTCCGGCTCGCGACCGGCGGCTAGCGTAGGCGAGGCGTACCGTGCTGGTCGCCGCCCCCCGAGATGACCTGGAAGGTTAGCGACGAGTTATGTGGACGTGAACGACCTGTCCATGTACTACGACTTTGTACTATGGCTTGTACTACGACTTTGTACTACGAGCGCAACCATGGGTGCGGAAATAACGCCTAGCGTTTGAGGTACCGGTCGGCGAGGTTAGGCGGCGCGCATGCCAGCCAGCCGTCGGCTATCGCGTCTCGCAGCGCCTTCTCGGGGACTTTCCGCAACTTAATCAGAACGGCGGAATATCCGTCGAAGTGCGGAATCGTGAAGAAAGTTCCCGGATGCGCGGCGAGCGCAGCCTCCTTCTCGCCGAGATCGTCGGCGCGAACGGCCAGGATGGGACCAGCTGGCGGCTCCTCGTCGCCGAACCGTTTCAGATCCGCCTTACTGAACGGCCGTTCCCACGCGAACGCCTTACGGGCGACGTACCACGTCCGGTTGCCGTGACGTTCACCCTCGGTAACCTCGGGCAGCTCCAGCGCCATCAGGGCCACGTCGTCGATAGTCGCCACACAGGTAACCGTACTGCTGTCGTGCCAGTGCTGGTTGCCGCTGCCTCCGCGCACGCGTGACCGGCAGCGTGGAGCGCCCCTGCCGTGGCTCTGCCCCGCTAAAACAGCAATTCGAAGAGCTGGAACACCCGTTCCCATGCCTCGGTAGCCGCATGTCTGCGCCCGGGTAGATGACCTTGATCGTCTGTCCAAGCGCGACGCTGAGAACGGCGGCCGGATCGGCGGACAGGGCTCAGGGTGCGGACGCCTGCGACCTGACCTGGGCACCGAAGGAACCGGACGTGAACTGCCTCACGTCCGCGTAATCGCACGTGCCGTCCCGCCTGAACTGGAGCGCGGCGCGGACCACCTCAGCGCCGAGTGCGCGCAACTGGCTCGCCACCGACTCGTCCTTGAGGCGGCCGTCCGGGTCGAACGACTGCCAGGACTGCGCCACCGGCATGACCAGGGGCACGGCCCAGCCGCGCAGTGCGCGGGCGATGAAGTCCATCGAGTTAACCGCCTGCAGCCCCTGGACCCCTCCCGCCGTGGCCACCAGCCCGATCGGTTTGTTGCTCAGGTATGGCGGCTTGCTCTCCGCTAGCAAAATCAGCCAATCGAGCGAGTTCTTGAAGGCCCCGCTGACCGAGCCGTGGTAAGTGGGGGTGCTCCATATCATTGCGTCCGCCTGGTGCACGCTGTCGGCGAACCTGCGGGCGGATACGGGGATGTCGCGCTCGGGGGTGTAGAGCGGCAGATCAAGGGTTCGGACCGAGATCAGGTGCGGCTCGGCCCCTGCCGCCTCGGCTCCCTCGAGCGCGACCTGAAGGGCGGAGAGGCTGGTGGAGCCGGTCCGCAGGGAGCCTCCGAGACCGATGACGCGCACAGCATCCGACATGATGTCCTCCCGACCGCCAGGTCGGTATCCCGGCTTGGCGACAGCAGGCCGAGAGCAAGTTGACGGCCTTCTCCGGTCCAGCATCGCAGCACTGGGAGCCCGCCCGCCAACCGGCCCAGCCCGATTTCTGTGGCCAGTTGAGAGCGCTCGATGCGGCCCTTGCTAGCCGCATCACAAAGGTGTTCACATAGTCCTGACTAGCGACTCCACGATGGGCCGAAATCGGGACAAGAGGGCGCTCGATGCGCCGTCCGGCAGAAACTCCGCTGTTGCCGTGGCGACCTGATCATCGGGACTGAGGCATGCAGCCGAGCCTTCCCGGGCAGCGGGTGGCACAGGCAGCAGCGGTGCGGGATGCGGCGCGGGTAAGGCGCAGGCTCGGCGTCCGTCGTAGGCACTTCACTTACGCCGACCGGCCGGGCTCGGGCTGGGCGAGCTTGACCGATACGGAGCGGGCAGTGTCTGACCTCGTCGCGCAGGGCCTGACCAACCAGAAGATCGCGAACCGGATGTTCCTGAGCGTGCACACGGTCGCGTTCCACCTCCGTCAAGTCTTCCGCAAACTCGACATCGGCTCACGCGTCGACCTTGCGCGCGGCCTGACCGAACACAGCCAGCACAACGACGCCAAGCATGTCATCGCAGCTAGCGATGGCCATTGACGACGTGCTCGCGGGCCCCGTCGCGTCAATGTGACCACCAGCGGCGCCGCGCTGGGGTGGATTTGCGACAGTCCTACCTATCCATGTGATCGGCAGGGATCATGCTCAATCTGTCCAGGCGGGAGCAGGCCAAACGGTTTCTCAACCGCATCGACCACCAGGAGAAGAACTGGAAATTCTCGGTGGCCACGGCCGCGGTCGTCGTGCAGGCGCTCAGGGCCATCAACCCTAGGTACCCGGCGGCCAATCCTCCCGTTCGCGAGCAGATGGCGCAGGTCAGGGCCGAGCTAGTCCGTCCTTACGTGGTTACGGCAAGCTCGGGCTAGTCGAGGAACTGGGCCTGCCGCAGCCCGCCCGACGGTGAGCACGTCAGGGCGTCGCGTACCAGGCGTAGTCATCATGGCCGTAAGCGAGCCTGCATCGGCATTACCTCTTCTGGCCGTCCCACCCAAGGCGGGCCGCGCCGCAGTGCGACGCCTGCCAGGCCCGGAACTCTTCCTCCCGCTCGCGCGCCTCGCGCAGCATGCGCAGCTCGGCGGAGTCGTCCCCGGTCACACCGTGATTCTCCAGCTCATCGATCCGCCGGTCACGGTCACCGGAAACGACGTGCTTGTCCACCGCGTGTGTCATGACTCCTCCATGTCGGCTGCTGGGGTGCCAATGATCCGCCAAGCTTCATTGTTCCCCTTGTTTGCCCCGTTACACTCAGATTACGCACATAACGCAACGTAAGCATTGTGGCCAGCGACCCGCTGACCCGGCCCACCGGCACGTGCCGACCGTGAGGCGTAGCTGGCCGAGGGAGATGTCTGCGGAGGAGCGCGCAATGACCGGCGGGCCGCTGTCGAGTTCGCGGACTTTTGCCTACCCATGCGGGCTGCGGGAGGAAAGCGACCCGCCGCCAGGCGTCGTGAGGGCGTGCTTAGGGTGAAATCACGAGGGTTAAGCCAGGTCCTCAGAAGTGCGGGTTTGCCGTGAATTCCATTAACAAGCTTCGGCCGCCATCTCCCGCCGCGGGTCTTCGAGAAGGTGTACAACTCCGCCGTGGCGCAGGCGGCGGAGAGCCCGGTCAAGAAGCGGATCTTCGGGTTCGCCGCCGATACCGCCGTCGCCCAGAGCAAGGCACTGGACAGCGGTGCGCCCCGGGCCTGCCGCTCCGGCTCCAGCATGACCTAGCCGACCGGCTGGTATATGGGAAGCTTAGTGCGGCGGTCGGCGGGCAGGTCCGGTACTCGGTCGAGAGTGCGGGTAGTAAACGCCGGGCCGGCCCCAGCCTCGGTGCTCGAACCCGCAGGGGCGCGCGCGGCGCTTGGCGACCATCTGGCAGAGTACGTCCCGTGTCGCGACCATCGATCTTCGAGTTCGCGGGCGGCGAGCCGGCGTTCCTGGCACTCGCAACTGCGCACCACGAGCGGTGCCTGCAGGACCCGGTTCTGAACCACCCGTTCTCGCACCCCGGACATCCCGATCACGTGCAGAGACTGGCGAGCTACTGGGCCGAAGTGTTCGGTGGCCCTGCCCGCTACTCGCAATCGTGCGGCGGTCATTCGGCGATGCTCGGCATCCACGCCGGCCAGGGCGCAGAAGAAGAGCTTGGACAGCGCTTTGTCAGCTGCTTCGTGCAGGCCGCCGATGATGCGGGCCTGCCAGACGACACCGGATTCCGCGCCGCCCTGCACTCGTACATGCAGTGGGCCGTGCGGGATGTGCTCTCCTACTCGCCCCACGGTTCCCGGGTAGCTTCCGGCTTGCCCGTTCCCTGTTGGTCCTGGGATGGTCTGCAAAGCACCGCACCGCGTAGGGGTTAGCGACGCCAGCGCCAGCGCAATCGATGTCGCCGCCGACCGGAAGGGAGGAGTCTATTGCGACCGATGAGTTCCTCCGGACCGGGGAGTCTGACCCATCGATATGCAACCGCAGACGACCTCGGCGCTGTCCGGCCGGCCTCCTCGGATGGTCCCGAATAGTGTCGTACCCCTGTGGTGTAGTCGAGGTATCAACTGGGCGAGGAGGCCCACGATGCACCACCTCCACACGAGCGCCGTTCGAACCGATGCGTTGTTTGTGTCGGCGCTGCAGCAGTCCGATGAACCCAGTGCCAGGCAAGTACAGGACGCCGTCGCCGCAGCCATTCGCGAATTCGGCCGCCGGGGCTGCGCCGCACGGGTAGCGCAGGAGTTCGGCGATCACCCGGAGGTCGCGCCCCCCCGGATGCGCTGGGCACGCCGCGTGGCCGCCGAGGCCTTCGCCGGCTCAGGTCTTGGGGCGAGCCATGCACTGCTCGTCGTCCGGCGTTTCGCCGCCCGCGCCGCATGAGCCACGAGCTCTCAGGGAGCAAACTCTCAGCAGCCGCGGGCGGGCATCAGCAACCATACGACTCATCATACGGGCATAACACATATAACACAAATATCTGTCATTCAAATCGGCTGACGGCGGCCGGCCCCAGCGAGCCGGGCTGGCTCGCCGGGTCCGGACCGGCGTAACGTACTGCATGCCTGGCCTGCGCTGCTCGTAGCTCATTCGCCGCGGTCAGCCAGCTGCTAGGCGTAGTCCCGCAGATCTTTGGCGGCGCGGATCGGCGCCCAGACGGACGACCGGGTCGTGGACGCCACTGTCGGCGTCGCCGATAGTTCCGCTATCGGCTCCTCCGCCGCCTTGCCAGTCGCTGGCAGGCGCCAGGTCAATCGTGGTCCGGTGATAACCGCGGGACGGGCTGGCTGGGCAGTTGGCGACTCTGCCCGCGGAACTCAGCGATCACTTCGCCATCCGCATTGCGTACGGTCACGTCATAGATGCCGTTACGCCCATAGCGGGAACGCTCGACGGCCTCAGCGACCAGCTCTTCACCGACCTCAGCCGGGCGAACGAACGTCACCTGTGCGGCCTGCGCCACGGTGGCGGTCCCATAGGTGTTGCAGGCGTAGGCGAAGGCCGTATCGGCAAGAAGGAACAGATACCCGCCGTGCGCGAAGCCATGGCCGTTGACCATGGTGTCAGTGACGCGCAGCCGGCTGGTGGCGCGTCCCGGCGCTATTCCGTCAATGATCATGCCCAATGCCTGGGAGCTCCTATCGCCCGCCCGCAGGGCGGTCGCGCTGAGCTGTGCCGTTGTCTCGGCGTCCGGTTCGAGGGACAAGGGATCGGCTCCTGGTGTGAGGCGCAAAGGCCGCCGGGTAGATCAGTGGTCTGCCGTGAACCGCCCACGCGGGCGACGCTGCCGGCCGGCCGTGCCACCTTGCGGCAGCCGTTAGGGATCAATATCACAAAGGCCGCGCTGGTGCGTCACCGTGCCGCAGGCTCAAGGTCGCCAGCCCTGCGAGGATCGATGGCTCTTACTGTCTAGATATAGAACAGTCTCAGGGCTATCGAGGTCAGTGATGGCTGCCCCGGGCGGAGAAGTGAGTGAGGAAGATGAACAGGAGGGCGCGGACACTGACGGTGACCGTAGCGCCGCAGGCTTTGCCGTGACCTCCCGCGAGTCAAGGGCGATGAGTATGCGCGCCTGACCAAGCTCGCCGTCGACACGGCGGCCACGGCCGCCGGGCTCAATACTGCCGGGTGAGACCGGTACCGCGAGGCTTGCGTCTTGCGCGAACCGGCTGTTCCAAGGGGCCGCGACAATTTCCCGGACCCAGCGACCAATAGAGTTGGTGTTCTATGGC
This sequence comes from uncultured Actinomycetota bacterium, assembly GCA_963826515.1. Lineage (GTDB taxonomy): Bacteria > Actinomycetota > Actinomycetes > Streptosporangiales > Streptosporangiaceae > DATFVJ01. The sequence continues at coordinate 320,316 of CAWGXI010000006.1, read as the reverse complement.
ACTTTTCAACGTCACGGTAAGAGAGCACACGTACACCGGGCGATTCTATAACGAGGTCGTTGAGGCCGAGTCCTGCGAACAGGCCCTGCAAATGGCCGCGGAGCAGGCCACCGCGCCTCGACCGCTGCCCGGTTCCAAGCCGCAGCAAGGGTTCAACGTCGTGGTGAGAGAGACCACCGGGCGGTTGTACAACGAGGTCGTGGAGGCGGAGTCCTGCGAAGAGGCGCTGCAACTGGCCGCCGAGCAGGCCACCGTGCCTCGACCGCCGCTTGGTTCCGAGCCGCGGCCAGACGCCGCGAATCGCCCGAGGTGTGCGGATGTCTGGGTTTACTCCCTATTGCACTGCGAGCTGGCGGAGGGACACTATCCGCCGCACCTGGCGGTCGCACACGGGTATTGGCGTCCGGTGAGGTGGGTGAGGGACGATCGCGGCCTCGTCCATGAATTACCGGAGCCAGCCAACTAGCCGCTGCTGGACGAGGCGCTCGTCGAACATGGACGGCACGATGTGGCCGGGGTCAAGCGTGCAGCGCCGGTCGGGTAACGGAAAAGTGGCGTGGACGGCACACCGCCAACGCCGGCAGGCCAGCCCCGTTGGGCCTCGAGGAAACCGGGGAGTTCGCCGGGCGCTGGGTGGTTGAGGCATCTGCCCGGTTGTGGACCGCTCCTGGAGCCGGTTCCGGTACTTCCGATATTCTTGCCCGGACGCTTTGTCGAGGGGGGCTTCATGACGGACGTCGGACGCGTGCAGGGGGCGACGATCGGCGCCGCACAAGCGCCGTCTCGACCCGAGATCCAGGTGGTCCCGCTCAAAGGACTGCCGATCGTGGCCGCCGTCGTGTTGTTTGTCATAGCCTCCATCGCGGGCAACTGGCTGTGGGCCCTCACGTTCTGCCATGTCGTAGGCGGCGGTTTGTGGACGGCGATCGATCTCTTTGTCGGGCTCATCGTCGGCCCGATCCTTGGCCGATTGTCCATCCCCGCACGAGCTGAGTTCGTTGCGCGCTTCATGCCCAAGATGGTCCTTATCATGCCAACCCTGGTCCTGATGACTCTTGCTGCCGGGTTCCAGCTGGCGCTGCAGCTAGGAAACCTTGCCCCATCGAACCCGAACCACTCCTGGCTGGTCGTCTCGTATTGCGTCGTGGGAGTGATGGCCGTGGTCGCGCTCGGCGTGCTCGAGCCGGCGTAACATCGCCGTCCTGTTCGAGATGCGCAAGTCGACGCCGGACGGACAAGTTATCGGCAGATTGATGAAGCGCTTCGTCTATACCGCAGGTGTCACCGGGGTGCTGCAAGTTGCGACCCTCATCATCATGACGCGGGTAGCGACGCAATGAGCGGCGATCCCGCTGCCATGCCGGCGCAAACTACTTCCCGGCGATTTCCACCGGTCGCCGAGCTTGCCATCGTCTCCCTTGCCCTGGTCGTCATCGGCGGGATCCTCATGGCGTCATACGTCCCCCGCCGCCCCCCTCTCGGCGCGCCGATCACCATTACCGCCGTCAGCGCCGCGCTTCTGCTGTTGGGCAGCTACCTCCTGTCCCGGCTGCGGCAGTTCGCCTGGGGCCGGTTCTTCCTCGTCTTCCGGTGGGCCCTTCTCGCCTATGTCATCTCGGCCGCGATGATCGGCTTTGCGTTCGTCCGTGACCACACCCGCGGCGTCCCGCTGGCCGTCGTGGCGACGATGCTCGCGATCTTCGCCCTGGACGTGCCGCTCATCATCGCCTTTACCGTGGCGCGTTACGCCTCACCTCCACACGCCGAGCGCTGACCCCGCAGCAGCGCCACGAGGACGCGCCCACGGAAGCGCTGTGCATGATTACCCTTTCAACTGCGGTCGTATGCACATATCGACAAGGTGAAGACGCTCTGCGGCCCTTGCTACGACGACTGGCCAGATAAGAACCCGCCCAGGGAGCCGGAGTGACTCGGTGAATAAGGACCGCCGCGGCCAGCGTGACCGGCTGCAGCAGGCACGCTCTTACCTCCACCGAGCCGACCCTGTGCTGGCCCGGCTCATCGACGACCGGCCCGGTTTCGACCCGCGCGCATGGATAGCCGAGCTGCCGCCGATGGACCTTTACGGCGCGCTGGTTTTCCAGGTCACCGGACAGCAGCTATCCGTTCAAGCCACCAGGCGGACATTCGCCCGCATCCAGGCAATCTTTGACGGCCACCTCCCCTCCCCTGCGGAGATGCTGCGGGTAGATCCCGGCCAACTCCGCCGGGCTGGGCTATCCGGACGCAAGATCACCACGCTGCGCGACCTCGCCGAACAGCTATCCGATGGGCGGCTGAGCCTGGACGTTTTGAGCAGCCTCCCAGACGAGGAGCTCATCGCGCAGCTCACCACGATCCCGGGGATAGGACCCTGGACCGTCCAGGGTGCCCTCATCATCGCGCTGGAGCGTGAGGACGTCGTCCTGCCTGGCGACCTCGCCCTCCGCAAGGCCGTTCAGGCCGCCTACCAGCTCGATCACCCCCCCGCCCCCGATGAGGTGCTCACCATCGCCGAACGCTGGCGGCCCTACCGCAGCCTGGCGACCAGCTATCTGTTCTCAGCCGCCTTCGGGCGCAGCCGCGCAACATCAGCCACCCCCCGCGCGATGCGGCGGGAGTTACGGAAGTGACCCGCGCCAGCGTGGCGGTCGCAGGCCCGATCAGCAGAGCGAGGACCCAGGCCCAAGGCGGCGCAGCCAAAATGCAAGGGGCAGATTGGCAAGACCCGGCTAGCAGAGGAGCTCGCTGTCGGCACGCGCCGCAGCGGGCAGCGGGTTCTGTGGGGGCGTGCCGTGCAGGAGCAGGGCGCACCGCCGTTGTGGCCATGGAGGCGGATCCTGAGCGCTGTCGGCGGCGTTGACGAAAGCGCCGGGCTGGTCGGAGCGGGGCAGCCGACAGCGCCCGCTCTGACGATCTGGCCGCGGCCAGGTTCCGCGCGGCAGCCGCGGCGGCCAACGCTCTGACCGCCGCAGCGGGTGCCGCCGACCTGGACGTCATCAAGATCATGGCCAGCGGCGGGACCCTGACACCCGGCTCCCGCCAGGACCTCGCCCAGTTCCCGCCCAACGTGCTGCGCGCCGCCGTCCATGAAGCACACCGGCTCGGGCTGGAGGTGACCGCGCACGCCCACGCCGTCAGCGCGATCGCGGACGCGGTGGCCGCCGGCGTGGACGGGCTGGAACCCGTGACGTTCTGGACCCAAGACGGCGTAGACGCACCCGGCCACCTGATCCAGCTGATCCAGCTGATCGCCGGCCAGCGGATCATCGTCGGGGCCACGGTCGGCATGGTGCCAATGCCCAGCCTGGCGCCGCCACCCGCGATGGCCACCCGCATTCCCGGCATCCTCGCCAACACACGGCAGCTGTATCAGGCCGGGGCAGCTATGGCCGCTGGCACCGATGCGGGCATCGCGCCCGTCAAGCCGCACGACGTGGTCCGGCACGCACCAGCCATGCGTCTGCGGGCTGGGGCACCGCAAGGGCCGCATCGCGCCATGCTGGCTGGCCGCCTTCCAGGACCAGCCTGAGTTTGCCGAGGTTCTGCGCCACTGCCGCCTTGATCCTGGGGGTCGCGAGCGGGGCAGAAAGCCTCAGCATGGCCTGGGAGGGATCGAGTTCCACGTTGTTGACAAGCCGTGTCGCGCCGGCCCTGGCCGCTAGCTCGTAGCTGATCGTTGCCTGGAAGGGGACGATTTGTCCGTGAATGGCCAGCCGGCTGGCTGACTCGAAGACGGTGACCTCGAAGCTCTCGGTACTCCTGCCCGGAACCGAACGGGTCTGGCGGTACCTGGTGCCCACCCCGACGGGTCCGGCGGAAGCCTTGCTGGTCTCTTCGATCGCGTAGTTCCACATCGGGATGTTCTCGAAGTCGGCGAGGAACGCGAAGACTTCCTCGGCGGGCCGTTGGATCGTCACCTTGTTCTCGAATGCCTGCGTGGCCGTCTCCTGTGTCAGGTGCCGAGCAGGCGCGCGGCAGCGGTTGCGTCGTGGGCCGGCAGGACGACCAGATCTGGCATCTGATTCTTGAGCGCGAGGACTTTGCCAGCGTGCCGCTGCCTGTCCGGCCTGTCAGTGACGTCAGTAACAGCGCTCAGTAACCAAAGTCACAGGCCAGCGGGGTCCCCCGATTCGCCGTGAAGCCGCCGCGCGTCGAGGATCAGGACGCTGTCCGGTGAAGTGGCCACGATTCCCGCGACCCGGAAGTCCCGCAGAACCCGGGCAACCACCTCGCGGACGGACCCGACCGCATCCGCAAGCTCCTGCTGGGACACGCGAGCCGCCAGGCGGCCATGCGGATGCTGCTGGGCGGAGGCAAGATCGAGCAGATGAGCAGCGACGCGCTGCCGCACCGAGCCGAACGCGTTGACCGCCGTCTGCTGCAGCGACTCGTAGAGTCTTCGGTTCAGCTCCTCCGCCATGGCCCACGCGACCCGGGCATCGCTGCGCGCCGCGCCGGTCAGCGTCCGCGAACTGATCCGAAACAGGCTCGACGCCGCCAGAGCCTGGACTTTTACGTTGGCCGGCCCGCCCACCAGGACCGCGATCCCCAGCACGTCAGCGGCCCGCGCGTACCGGACCGTGACCTGCCGGCCCTGCGCGGAGGTCATATAGACACGGATCAGACCGCGCACAACCAGCAACGCTCTCGGGCCCGAACCAGCCCGGTAGATCGTAGTGCCCGCCGGATAGTCGGCGCGTTCTCCCTCCGCCCCGCAGCCTCGAAACGACTTCCGGCGGCAGCCTCCCCAAAAAAACTGTGCGCCAGCGCTTCTTCCATGTCCCGGTCAGCCACCATCCACCGCCCCGCGTGGGAAAAAAGCGCGAACGAGCATCTCGTCAAGCCGGCAGCCTAGCCCTGATCATCCAGGCGGACAGCGGTGAACGCCCAACGATGGCCGGGCCTACCCATTTGGAAACCGGATCACGTTCAGTGACTGAGGCTGGTCCGCGGCCAATGCGCGAGTACCGGCGTTATGGTCGGCCGCAAGATCGCGTCCATGCACCGGCGACCATCCAGATCGGTCGCTATGTGCGCGTCACGAATGCGGTGTGGCCGCAACCTGGGGGCAGCGGCACGCAGGTGAAGTCGGCCACGTGCACCTCATTGGGATGGGATGCGGTGCCAGCGCGACCAACTCGGACCCGCCTTACCCAGGCGACCTGGGGCCAGCTCCGCTGGCCGTTCCTGGACCCGTCCCATCGGCATAAACGGGGCGCCGGGTGCATGGCCGGCCGCCCACCGGCCGCGCTCGCTTACGTCGGGCAGCTTGGCTCGGGCCCGGGCAAGAGCTGTCCCGCTGAGCCCGAGTCTGGGCTATCTGCTGGCTGGCTGCTCACCGTGGGACACCGGCAGCGTCGCTGCCGCCCAGGCCACGTAGCCACCGAGCAGGTCGGACACGTCCGGGTAGCCGAGGCGGCGCAAGGCGCTGGCCGCGATGACGGAGCGGTACCGCTGGCGCAGTGCCAGCTTCGGCCACCCGCCATGACCCAGGTCGGGATCGGCCACGAGCTGGCGAGCCTGTTCAACAAGCACCGCGTTCTCGGCGCGTACGCCAGAGGCTGCCTCGCTACCCCCTTCGACGGTGGTGGGCCGTCTGGTGCACGGTACTTGGTCTTCCAGGAACCGGGATCCCTCCAGCACCGCGAGTAGCGGATCCGGATTATTCGGATCCGGCACGCGCGCCGTAGCGCGCACACTCACGTTCCGTCATGACGTGGGTGATTCAGGCACGGTCTCCACCAGCGCCTCGAGCGCGGTGGTCCAGCTCTCCCAGTAAGGGCGGCCGGGCTCGGCCGCGATGGCCTTGATGAGCTGCTGCGGAACGGTTCTCTGTCGCCGCCGAACGCGTGATCGACGACTGCGAGCCCGAACACCCTGCTCTGCCAGGGCGCGTCAAAGGCCAGCTCGCCGTTTCGGCGCGGCAGGCCCATCTCCTGCAAGCCCATCTCCTGCGGGCTCAGATGCCGGCTCACAGGCGAGCAACGCCGATCATCGAGTCCCGGGTAACCAGCCCGGCCAGCTCCGCCTCAGTCATGCCCTCGGTCCCCGGTGGGCGCTGGGGCAGGACGAGATAGCGAACCTCGGCGGAGGAGTCCCACACTCGGATCTCGACATCGTCGGGCAGCTGGCAGCCCATCTCGGCCAGCAACGTCCGGGGCTCCCGGACCATCCGGGCCCGGTAGGGAGGGTCTTTATACCACGCCGGCGGCAGCCCCAGTGTCGGCCACGGATAGCAAGAGCACAGCGTGCACACGATGACATTGTGGACGGCGGGAGTGTTCTCCATCACCACCATGAGGTGGCCCTCCGGCCCGCCGAAGCCAAGCTCGGCGATGGCGGCGGTGCCCTCAGCCAGCAGGCGCTCCTTGTACTGCGGGTCGGCCCAGGCACGGGCCACGACCTTCGCCCCGTTCAGCGGGCCTATCTCCGACTCGTAGCGGCGGGTGATCTCTTCTATGAAGCCCTCGGGCACCAGCCCCCGCTCGGTCAGCAACGCCTCAAGGGCGGCGGCCCGCTGCTCGACCGGTGACATGGCAGCCCGGTGATGGCCCTCCTCGCTCATGATCGCTCCAGGTAGCTGTCCCACAGGTCGACGTGCACCGACACGCCGCGCTGACCGTCCCGCCACAGATCGGCGGCGTCGAAGCGGACCGAATATGTCGGCTCGTACCGGCGCGCGGTGCCATGAGCCTCGATATCAGGCACCGACTGGGTGCCGTCCACCCGCACGACCGTCCCGGCCTTGCCCCGGACGTATCCCGGGCAGCGGGTGTGGCCGGGCGGATGCCACTCACGCACCCGGACACGCTCGCCGACCCCGAAGCGGGGCTCGCCGACGTCGGGACCGGCGACGGCGACGGGCGGCGCAAGCACCGGTCCGCTCAGCGGGAACCGCCCGCCGGCGCGCGCCTCAAGGTCCGAGTGGGTCACCAGCCCATGCTCGACGGCCAGGGTGGCCGCCGCGGTGAGCCAATGCTCGTAATAGCTAGACGTCAGGTATTGGCCCGGCTCCATCCGCTCGATAGAGTGCCGGAACTCGCCCCCGCTAGCCTCGACCGCACCGGTGACAACGGCCACCAGTGCCCGGGCCACCGCCTGCCACCGCTCGTGAAAGGCCGGCTCAGCCGACGAATGAACCACCGGCCCGAAACCCTGCATGCCACCTAGGTCATGGATGCCGTCCACCAGCAAGACTCTACCCGTCCCCGCTGCCGGCACCTGCCGCGTATGCGCGGCACGCAACGGAACCGAATGTTCCGCCCGCATCCTTGCCGGAGCGGTGCATCGCGGTGACCTGCTCACCGACCGGCCCCCAAGGCTGGCAATTGCCGCCTATCCTGCCCGCGCTGGCCGCGAGGCTCGGCGTGCTGACCCTCCGGATCGCCCTATACGCGGGTTCCGGCATTTGCCGCGTACCGCCAGAAGTCCCGCATCAGGGCGGGCGGGGTCGGTCCGGTCATCGCAACCTGGGCGGCCTTCGGCTGTCCCGGTAGAGCAGCGGATGCGGGCCAGCGCTGCTCATCGGTCCCTGTTCCCTGGTGTGCGTTAAGAAGGAGACGATCGACGCGGCGAAGAATCATCGGGCCGCGCCGCCGAATCCGGCCTGAATTGCCGCTGCTCACCGTCGCCGCGGCAGCCAGCCACCGTCCGCACAGACCCGGCCTCTCATCCGCTTCGGGCTGACGACCAGGCTGGAGAAACCCGGTCATGCGCCAGATGTCACCCATGCCTCCACGACCTGCGACAGCACCGGGAGCGGCAGGGCGCCGTGGTCCAGGACGGCGGAGTGGAAGTCGCGGATGTCGTAGGCCGCCCCGAGCCGCGCCCGGGCGTCGTCGCGCAGCCGGATGATTTCGCGCTGGCCGATGAGGTAGCCGAGCGCCTGGCCAGGCATGGCGATATAGCGGTCTATCTCTGCGCTCATGAAGGACTCGGGCATTGGGGTATGCGCCAGCGCGAACTCCAGCGCCTTGGCGCAGCTCCAGCCACGAGCATGCAGGCCGCTGTCGACGACGAGGCGGACAGCGCGCCAGGCCGCACAGCCGAGCATGCCAAGCTCCTGGACGGCGTCGGAGTACAGGCCAAACTCGTCCGCGAGGCGTTCGGCGTAAAGGCCCCAACCCTCGCTGTGGGCCACGACGCCGAACGCGGTCAGCAACAGCGGCAGGTCGCACGCGAGCTGCAGCCGGGCGAACTGGGCGTGGTGGCCAGGAACCCCCTCGTGAAAAGCTGCGGACTCCAGGGCCCAGCTGCCCGTTGGCCCAGGATGAGCGCGGTTGAACAGATATGCGCCGGAGCGCGAGCCGTCGCGGGCGGGCGGTGAATACATGGGCGGCGCACCCGACTCGGCCCAGATGCGGCGGCATCGGCTCGGTCGCGCACGCAGGTGGCAGCGGCGGGTGGAACAGGTCCGCGCCTATTTCCTCGGCGCGGGCGATAGCGGCCGCGGCTAGCGCCATGGCGTCGCTGCCTGCTGGCGCCGTGAGAGCGGCATCGTCACGCAAACGGGCCATGACCTCTCCGGCGGTGGGCGTGCCGAGCACGCGGGCACCGGTCTCCGCGATGCGTTCCTCGGATTCCGCGAGCGCAGTCAGCCCGACACGGTGGATCTCGTCCGCATCGAGCGCGAGCGTGGTGCCGATGCGAATGCAGCAGGCATACGCCGCCGTGCCGCCAGGCACGTGGAGCAAACCCGCCCGCTGCGGCGGCCGCGACTTGGGAAGCAGCTCGACGAGCAGGTCAAGGTAGCGAGCGATCGCCGGGCGGATCTCGGCTCGGATGACCCGATCGAGCTCATCGCGCCACGTCGCTGCGCCGTCCCCAGCCCTCCGGCGGCCGGTGGGCGAGCATCGGGTCGCTTCCCGGATGGGCCAGGTGGTCGCGAAATTGGGTAATGAGACCGTTAACCAGGGGCGCGACGGGCAGCAGGCCGCTGCCCACGGCGTCGGCCAGCCGCTGCGCATCCTGGTCGAGATAGGCCGGATCCCTCGGCAGCGGCTGAGGTATGCCGTGGCGCTGGCCGCGTCAGTGACCGACGTGCGGGCCGCCAACAGCATCTTGGATGGCCCGTCGAACGGGACCGTGGTCACGCTGAACTCCTGCACGCGCGAGTCGACCAGGGCGAGCGCGCATGACGTTGTCCCGCTCTGCGGCTAGCAGCATGCGGCTGTCGGCGTCGTCGGCCTCCAGGTGCTCGCTGCGAATCAGGACGTTGACGAGGCAGTCTCGCCACCCCTGCCGCGCATCCGGCGACAGGTCGGGTGCCGCGTCGTCGTAACCGCTGACGCCCATGTAGGAGGCACCGAACGGGTCGTTCCGCAGTTCCGCCGCGGCAATTTCGTCCGCGAGCCGGACGATTGACCCCACAGCCACCATCAGCCATCCTCCCTGCCGCCGAGCACAGGCAGCTTCGGCGCGCGGCGAATCGTCGCCGGATCGAAGAGTGGCTTTCAACGCGCGGCATGCACGCTGATATCCGTGACTAGGGTTGCCCCCGCGGCAACAAGCTTCAGGAACGCGGCAGCCCGCCCGAAGACCGCCCCGACGGTGTGACCCGCTAGATGAGCCTCGTACGCCCGATACCGCGTCATCTCCCACGCCTGCCCGCGCGGCGGAAGCGACGCGAGCGCCGGCTCCGGCACTGATTTCCACGTCCAGGTCGTGATGCGGCCATCGCCATGGCCGGAACGGCTTGCCTCCGGGTGGATGAAGTCAACATGATCGACGTAGTGACCCATCCGGTTGCGCACGAAGCGCAGCCCTGCCAAGGTTCCCTCGATCAGCCGGCGCTCTGCCAGACCCTGGCCTCCCAATACACCGTCGTACGCCTCCGGGTCATAGCGCAGCAGCGTGCCGTCGACGATGGTGACCCACCACACCGCCTCACTGATTACCGCAAACGCGCGCGGGCGTTCCCATACCCTAACCCTGAGAAGCCGCCCGGTCGCGTCACGCATCGCGGTGATGGACCAGTCGAGCGCGCTCACCTCGGCCGTCCGATTGCTTGCGTTTTCGCGGTTCCATGCGACACGGCAGCGAGCAGAGCAGAACCGGGCGTGCTCCCGGCGCGGCGCGAACACAGCGCCGCACCGCTCACAATCCCGGGTATCAGGCACCAGCCCATGTTACGCGTAACGCACATGCCCGTAGTGCATCGACCGAGGCCACTGTGTCGCACATCAAGCGGAGCCGGGCAATGTCTCACTCGATCCCCCGCGCCGGGCAGCGGGCTGGCGTGCGGTGCACCCGGGCGGCCGCGTAGCCGTCCGGTGCTGGCTGTCACGGCTCGCTGCCCGAGGACAGCGATGCCGGGTGGAGCACTTAGCTGAGCCGCAAGGTGCAGGTGGGGCGGCGCAACCTGGGTCGATCCGGTTTGCCTAGCCGCGCGGCGTGACGGCGCGGGTGGCGATGAAGCCGGGCATGTATTGCGCCGTGGCGTCCGCGTAATGGGGCGCCTCGACCAGGTGGGTGAGGATGAACCCGGCGGCGAGCTGGCCGCCGATCTGGTTGGTCAGGGTGTGGCTGTACTCGATCGGCCCGTCGCCGTAACAATGCAGTCGCTCGGCGGCGGACAGGTCGAGCGTGGTGAACGGTAATCGGTGACGGACCATAAGCTCGCCCCGCTCTTCCAGCGCCGCCACGTCGAAGATGAAAATATCCGGGTTCACGAACCCGGATAGCAGTCTTCCGCCCGGGCGCAGTACCCGGAACGATTCCCGCCAGACCGGCGTGAGGTCCGGGCAGCCCATTCGACAATGGGTTGAACACGACATCGAAGCTGGCATCCGGGAAGGCGCTCAGGTCACGCATGTCGCCGAGCACTGTGCGAAGGGCCAGGCCCTCCCGGGCAGCCACCTCCTTGTCACGGCCGAGCTGCGCGGGCGAGTTGTCGAACACGGTCACGGTGGCTCCGGCCGCCGCGAGCACCGGTCCCCTGCTGGCCGGCGCCGAGGCAAGGCACAGGACGTCGGCGCCGGCCACGGTGGCCGGGAACCACTCGCGCGGCGTGGGCTGGTAACCGACGAGCACCACCGACCAGTCGCCGGCCCGTGCCCGCGCGATGACATCGGGCCCGGCAGGCCGGGTCCATTCGTTATCGTTGCGCACCTCGCGGTCCCACGCGGCCCGGTTGTGCGCGACGGGGTCAAAGTCGTCAGCCACAGCAGCGCAGCCTAACCCGAGCATCGGCAGGGTGCAGGCCAGCCAGCAAGGACGCGCCCCATGGCGGCTACCGCAGCCTGGCCCTGGTGAGATCGACCTTGAAGAGCGGCCCGGCGCCAGCGGTGACTGCGGGGAGCAGGCCAGGGGCTTGGGGGAGCAACTGCCCGGCGTAGAAACGGGCGGTACCGATTTTCTCTTGGAGATAAGCGGCGTCAGAGCCGCTCGCGTCTTGCTGCAGCCGGGACGCGGCAAGCGCTGATCTGGCCAGCAACCAGCCACCGATGACCAGGCCAAACAGCCGGATATACGGCGTCGCCCCGGCCAGGGCGTCGTTGGGCTCGGCCAGGCTGCTCGACATGATCCAGTCGGTCGCTTGCCGCAGCACGTGCACTCCGTTGGCGAGTGCCAGCCGCACGCCGGCCAGCTCCGATCCGGCGGCCGCCAGATCCGCGTTGAGCACATCCATCTGGTCCAGGAGGTCTCTTACCACTCCGCCGCCACGCGTCGGCACCTTGCGGATGACCAGGTCGATGGCCTGGATGCCGTTGGTGCCCTCATAGATCGGGGCGATCCGGCTGTCACGCATATACTGGGCGACGCCGGTTTCCTCGACGTAGCCCATACCGCCGTGAACCTGCAATCCAACCGAGGTCAGCTCGAAGCCGAGGTCGGTGCACCAGGCGTTGGAGACGGGCGTCAGCAGGTCGGCCAGTTCTCGCCGGCCTCCCGCTCCGCCGGGTCGTCGTGATGCCGGGCCAGGTCAATCGCCACCGCGTTCGTGTACAGCAGCGCGCGCATGGCCTCGATGTATGCCTTCATGGTCAGCCGCATGCGCCGCACATCAGGATGCCCGACGATGGGCGACAACTCGCCCGGCGGGGCACCGACGGCCCGCCCCTGCCACGCTGCTGAGCGTAGCGCAGCGCATCCTGGTAGGAACGCTCGGCAAGAGCGAGGCCCTGCACGCCGACCGATAGCCGGGCATTGTTCATCATGGTGAGCATAAAGCGCATGCCGTCGTTGGCCTCGCCGATCAGATAGCCGACCGCCCGCCGGCATCTCCGTACGACATGACGCACGTCGGGCTGGCGTGAATCAGGAGTTTGTGCTCGATCGACACGCAACGCACGTCGTTGCGCGCGCCCAGCCACCCGTCGGCATTGACCAAGTACTTAGAGGGCGTCTCATCTAGCTCTGCCCTAGTTCCGGCTACGTATAGTGAAGCTTTGCTTACGGCATCCCACACTCTGGTGCTATCTCGTGCTATTGGTCAAGGTCATGACCAAGCGGCTGCCATATGCCACTGATCTCTCCGATGCCCGCTGGGCGCTGATCGACCCGGCCCTGTCCGCCTGGCGCGCCAGGCGGGCCGAGGCCGGGCTGGCGCTTTCCGGGCCGGTGCATGAGCTGCGGGAGATCGTTAACGCGATCTTGTACGTCAGCCGGGCCGGATGCGCCTGGCATCTGCTGCCGCACGACTTCCCGCCGTATAAGACCGTTTACGGCTATTACTCCGCCTGGGAAAAGGACGGCACCGCCGAGGCGATCCACGAGCTGCTGCGCGCGAAAGTCCGCGAGCAGGCCGGCCGAGCGGCGGCACCGGGCCGCCCCGCGTTGCCGGATCGGCCAGCGCCTCCAGCGCGGGCACCAGCCCGGCGTCCAGCTCCGCCAGGCTAGGCCGCCCGGCTCCGGGACCGCGCACCCTCCCGCCGGGGCTCCGCGCCGGACTCGATCTCGGCCGTGCCCCGGCGCACCGTCTTCACGTCCGCGCCGGTGACGCGGGCAATCAAGGCCACGCCGCCGCTTCCGAGCGCCTGCGCCTCCACGCCCAGCTACAGCCGCCGCTGGCGCTCACCGAGATAAGGACGGATCTTGATACCGGGCGGCTATCTCCGCGTCAGTCAGCATCCATTCGACATACCACAAACGACCAGGGGATTATTCGGACAACTCCCTTTAGTTTCTGCGCGAGCGCTTAGTGCGCAACGCGCCCAGGTCAGAACCGGCTTCAGGCTCGGTCAGGTTCCATCGTGCCGGTCCACTCGCCGCTCACCATCTTCTCCAGGAAGGTGGCCTGCTGCTGCGGGCTGCCATGATGGGTCAGCATGTCAATGGCGCCCTGAGTCAGCAGCGGGCAAAGGGAGAACGCCATGTTGGCGGAGGCCAGCATCTCCATCATGACGACCGTGACCAGCCGCGGGAACCCGCCGCCGCCAAACTCGGGCGGAAAGGGCACCGCCCCCCAACCGGCGTCGACGTACAGCCGGTACGCCTCGCTGAACCCGGGCGGGGTTGCGACTTTGCCCTCGCCGGTAAGGGTGCAGCCGGCGGTATCGCCGACCCGGTTCAGCGGACCCACAACGTCCGCCATGAACCGGCCGCTCTCCTCGATCACGCCGAAGACGGTTGCGGGGTCGGCGTGATGGTAGGCCTCGAGCTTGGACAAGCCGGGAAGGTCGACGAGTTGCTCTAGGACGAACCTTATGTCCCAGAGCGGCGGCACATAGTCGGCCATGCCTCCAGGCTCGGATAGCGCGGCCCGCGTCCACTCGGCAACCGTATAAGCGCCAACCTAGACGCCTTTCAGCCGCGCGGGCCGGGCAGCGGTCCGCAGGGTTAGCTGGATGCCAGTCGTCAACCGCCCCGGCTCTGTTCCGTGCCGAAGATCGCGGCACGGCATGCCAGAACCCAGCGCTCTACGGATCTCCGCAAAGTAGCGAAACAGACAGCATCCTCCTGAACGACGGCATCGCTCTATCGCTCCGGGTAGCGCGCCCACAGTGGATGGATCCATGCTGACTTATACCCCGCGTCAGCACTTTTCCTGGCAGAAGGGAGGGGCTCGATGTCCGACAAGGAATCCGACGAGGAAGACAAGGAGGAGGACAGATCCAGTGCAATGTCCCGATTGGTGCAGGAGCTCGCCGGTCAGCTCCGCGGAGTCACCGAGCGGCTGGAGGGCCTGACCAGAATCCGCGAGTCCCTCCCCTCTCTGCCCCCGGCGCTGTCGCTGTCGAGCCTGCGGAACCTGCTGACGCCCGGCGCCCTTTCCTCGGCGCAGCTGAACGCGCTTGCCAACAACGTCGCCGAGCAGCGACGCAGCATCCAGACGTTGAAAACCGACCTGACAGTATTCGACCATCAGCTCGCGGTGCTCGAGCGGATCCTCGACCCACTGACCGAGTGGAGCAGGACCTGGGCCGACCTCGAGGAGCGGCTGACAGGCCGCCGCCAGGCCCGTGACCGGCAGGCCGGCGGCGGTACCCGAGACGCGTGATCGCAATAGACGCCAGGACCAGCCCGGTAAGACCGTGTACGTCCTTGTGTCCTCGGCTGCGCACCAGTGGGGGTACCGATTCAGCGGCGGGAACGGCGGCATAGCTCGGCCGGCAAGCACTGAACTATCGGCGACGACAACAGTGCCGTCCACGACTCCGGTCGTCCGTCTGGGGTTGCGAGGGGCGGTGCCGCGCCGCCAAAGATCTGCGGGACACCAGCGGGACGCCCTAACCCCCGGGCGACTACGGGAACGCGTCGAGCAGCGGTCGGAGCAATGACGACGCTCCCGACCCGGCCGTCGGGGGCAGCGGGCTCGTGGGCAGCACCGTCGTGGGCGGCACCGTCGTGGGCGGCACCGCCGTGGGCGGCACCGCCGTGGGCGGCACCGCCGTGGGCGGCACCGCCGTGGGCGGCACCGCCGTGGGCGGGGTCGCCGTGGGCGGGGTCGCCGTGGGCGGGGTCGCCGTGGGCGGGGTCGCCGTGGGCGGGGTCGCCGTGGGCGGGGTCGCCGTGGGCGGGGTCGCCGTGGGCGGGGTCGCCGTGGGCGGGGTCGCCGTGGGCGGGGTCGCCGTGGGCGGCGTCGCCGCGGGCGGGGTAGCCGCGGGCGGGGTCGTGGGCGGCACCGTCGCGGGCGGGGTCGCCGCGGGCGGGGTCGCCGCGGGGGGCGGCGCCGCGGGCAGCGGGCTCGCGGGCGGTGGCGTCGTGGGAGGAGTGGATGCGTGCGCGGAATCCGATGCTGTCGGGGTGGCGGCGTTTGCTCTGGCCGACCGGCCGGATCCCGTCGACCGAGGCGCCGGTGTGCGTACCACCGCGGCGGAGGGCGGCGTCCCGCCACTGCCTACGGTGTAATCGGCATACAAAGTGCCGCCGCCAAGCAGGGCCAGGGCCGCGACGGCGGCGACCGCAGTCATCCCGAAGCTGCCCTGCAAGCGAGGCGCTGATGGCGTCATCAGCTGGACGGGGAAACCTCCAGCACCGAACGGCTCCGCCCCATGCGCTACCCGGGCGCGGTAGGCCGCCGCGTCCGGTGAGGCATCGGTGACAAGGCGGAAAATCCGCTGCCGCGGGCCGACCGGAAGGATGGCCATCGGGAGCAGGCTCATCTGCATCGCGGGGCGGAACTCGCGGTCGCATACCCGGCACCGATCGACGTGCCGCTTAATCCGCCTGCGCAGCGCGGCGGTGAGCTTGCCGGCCCGGCCATCCACGATGGCCGCCAGCTCCGGGCAGGGCTCAGGCCCGGGCCTGTTTACCAGCAGTATGGCCAGCGACGTTTCGAACCTGGAGCGGGCGCGCGAGACCAGCGCTTGTGCCTGCCTGCGCGGCACGCCGAGCGCATCCGCGAGGTCGGCGCCGTCGAGACCATGGCGCAGGTTCAGTTCGATGATCTCACGTTCTGCGGCGTTCAGCCGGGCAAGCGCGGCGCGCACGACGGCGCGAGGTTCCGCCCGCGCATCGTCAGCGCCGACATCACCCACGTCATCGGTCATCTCGGCCACGTCATCGTCCGGCGCCCAGAAGAGGCCGGCAGGCAGCCGGCCATGGCACTCGTTGCGGGCCACGGCAAACAGCCACGCCCGCAGGCGGTCGGGTTCGCGCAGCCCCGAGACCTTGGACGAGGCGATGACGAAGGTGTCCTGCACGGCGTCGGTCACGTCGGCCGGGTCGGTGAGCTGGGACCTGCAGTAGGCGTACAGCCCGCGCGCGTACTGGTCGAAGGCCGCGGAAAGGCCGGTCGCGTCACCTTCCACGATCGCGGCCACAATCTCGCGGTCGTGCATGTATGTACGGTATGTTCTCGAGCCGTTTTCGGAACAGGGGCACCAGCGCGGCCCGCCAGTATCCTGTTGTCGTACAGATCGACACGCTGCAGCTCGGGCGGACCGAGCAGGCCGCCGTGGCGATCACAGCGATATCGGCCTTCGCCGCTGGATTCGAGATCTTCGTGACCGCCCGGATCCGGCCTGGCGCTCGCAGCGGTCACGGGGACCGCATGCCCGATCCGCCGGTGCCCGAGCCCGGGCAGCCGGGCGCTGGGCAAAAGCACGCTGGGTGGTGGCGGTTGCGCCGAAACGACGGCGCCAGGGTACGCACGGTGACGGGAGGCCGGCGCCTTGCGCTCGCTCACCGGCCGCGATCTCGCGGAGCAGCAACCCGCGAGCTGGCCGCTCGAGCGCCCGCCGACGTGGCTCGAAACAAGCATGACGGCGGGCCACCCCGGAGCCGTTAGGTATCTGCTGGTGACTGGCTTTTGATCCCGAACAGCTGCCGCAGCCTGCCGACTTCCGTACGCCACTGATCTGCCTGATGCCCGCTGGGCACTGATCGAGCCAACCCTGTCCGCCTGGCGGGCAGCGCGGGCCGAGGCGGGCCTGGGCCTGTCCTTGCCGGCGCACGACCGCTGGCCGGCACCGGGCTGCTGGGCTGCGCCCGCCAGGTGTACGGCCGGCTGGAGAACGGCTTTTACGGCCTGGAGACGATGCTCGTGCTGCTGGTGTTCCTGGCGCTGGCCCGCGAGCCGCGCGCCGAGGGCGCCACCAGGGTCCCGCCCGCGGCGCTGGGCCGCCTGCTGGGGCTGGACCGGGCGCCGGAGGTCAAGACGATCCGCCGCAAGCTCGGTGAGCTCGCCGCCGCGGGCAGGGCCGCGGAGCTGCAGCTGGCGATCGCCCGCCATCACGCCGGGACCCGGCCAGACGAGCTGGGCTTCCTGTACATCGACGGGCACACCAGGGCGTATTTCGGCACCCGGGATGTGCAGAAGATGCACATCGCCCGGATGAAGCATCCCGGCCCGGCCACGGAGGAAACCTGGGTCACCGACGCCTCCGGGGACCCGATGCTGGTGGTGATGGCCGAGCCGTCCTCATCCCTGGCCGCCCAGGTCAAGGACCTGCTCCCGGATCTGCGGGCCGTCTGCGGGGACCGCCGCGATGTCACGCTGTGCTCCGGCCGCGGCGGCTGGTCCCCGGACCTGTTCGCCGCGGTCATCGACGCCGGGTTCGGCCTGCTCACCTACCGCAAAGCCCAGGCCGGCAAGGAGATCCCCGCCATCGATGGCGAGAAGTTCACCCCCGTGACGTTCGCCGGGAACGACGGCCGCGCCCGC
This sequence comes from uncultured Actinomycetota bacterium, assembly GCA_963826515.1. Classification (GTDB taxonomy): domain Bacteria; phylum Actinomycetota; class Actinomycetes; order Streptosporangiales; family Streptosporangiaceae; genus DATFVJ01. Next base: position 302,765 of record CAWGXI010000006.1, on the reverse strand, counting down.
AACTACGACCTCGCCGACACCGACGTGACCATCACGGTCACGGCCGGGCAGCACAAGGGACGCGTGCTGGAGCTGCGGCAGGTCACCCGCCGCGACAAGGGCAGGCAGGTGCACATCCTCACCACCCGGCCACGTGCCGGGCAGCCAGACGGGCTGCCCGCCGCCGCCGTCACCTGGCGGATGGGGAACCGGTGGCGGGAAGAGAACTACCTCCTTGCCCGCGATTGCTTCGCGCTCGACCCCCCCGACTCCTACGCCGTCACCCCCGACGACGGACAGCGCCTGGTGCCGAACCCGGCGAAGAAAACCGCCTCCGCCCAGGTCAAGACCGCCCGCACCGCGCTCGCCGGCGCACAGGCCGCCCGGCAGCACAAGCTGGACCAGCTCCGCAGCCCCGCCCCGGGCACCACCGCCATCATCACCAACCAGGATCTCGCCCAGCTGGACAAACCCGTCCACGCCGCACGGCGCAAGCTCGACACCGCCCGGGCCGCCGCCAAGACGGTGCCCGCGAAGATCCCGCTCGCCGCGCACAACCCGGACATGGTGCAGCTCGACGCCGAAACCAAGCTCATCACCCACGCCATCCGGATGGCCGCCTTCAACAGCGAGATCACCCTCGCCCGCGCCCTCGGCGCCGGCGACGGCGCCTGCGCCATCATCCGCGAGGCCCTAACTGCCAGCGGGGACATCATCCCCGGCGACGGCACGCTGCGCGTCCGGCTCGACCCGCTATCGGCGCCCCGCCGTACCCGCGCCATCGCCGCCCTCTGCGACAAGCTCAACGCCGCCGGCACTTGCTACCCGGGAACCAGCCTGATACTCCGCTACGAGATCAAGCCGGGCGCTGCATAAACAATCTCACCATGTCAGGAGTCCTGGGGCTAGCGGCAGCCGGGTGCCGAGTAGCCGCGTTCGCCCTTGCCCGATCCTCCATCCTGGCTGGTTGTCTCGCCGGCTGCAGGGTTCGTAGCGGCCGCGCCACCGACCGCGGCATTTCTGGCGGCAACCGAGGGTCGCGGTGTGCGCAATGTGAACCTGGCGATAACGACGCCGATCGCTGCGCACAGCACGGCGAGCGCGATCAGCTTGGTGCCCATCAGCCCGCTGTCGAGCGGACCAACGTCAGCGACTGGCGCAGGCGCCCCAGAGTGCGCCGCTGGCTGCGCGGATGCGCTGGGGGTGTCCGCTGGGATCGACGGAAGGAGCGAGCCGAGGGATGGGTTGGGTGCGCCCGCCGGGACTGTCGGGAACAGCAAGCCGACGGATGGATTGGGTGCGTCCGCCGCGATTAACGGGAACAGCGAGCCGACGTTGCCTCCGGTGGCTGACGTGACCGACTGGACAGTCACTAGCGGCAGAGACTGGCCAGTCAATAGCGGCAGAGACCCGGGTTGCAGGCCCGCTACATGCGATTCTGGCGCGCTTGACGCGGGTTTCGAAGCAGCCTTGCTCGATGCCGACCTCGCCGCGGGCCCCGAGGTCGCCTTCTTCGACGGTGACGATGCTGATGCTGACACCGAGGGCGCCTTCGAAGCTGAGGCTGACTTGGACGGCGACGCCGACTTGGACGGTGCGGGTGAGGCCGCCGACTTCGACGGCGACGGCGAGGCCGAGGTTGACGGTGAGGGTGCGGCCGAGGCCGACTTCGACGGCGACGGCGAGGCCGAGGTTGACGGTGAGGGTGCGGCCGAGGCCGACTTCGACGGCGAGGCCGAGGTGGACGGTGAGGGTGCGGCCGAGGCCGACTTCGACGGCGAGGCCGAGCTGGACGGTGAGGGTGCGGCCGAGGCCGACTTCGACGGCGACGGCGACGGCGACGGCGAGGCCGAGGCCGGGGTGAACGGCGACGGTGCGGCCGAGGTGGACGGTGAGGGTGCGGCCGAGGTGGACTTGGACGGCGAGGCCGACGCCGGCTTCGACGTCGGCGGATCAGTCGGCGTGGGAGTTGCGCTCGGCGGAATCGTGGCTTTCGGAGATGCCGATGCCACGGCGGCCGGACGGGATGGACTTGGCTTGCCGATGGGGCTTGGCGTCTTGACGGTGCCCGCGGTCGTGCCCATCACCACACCCAATATGCACAAGCCGGTCGCCAGGCCTGTTGCGGCCGATCGCGGCCTGCGGATGCCCGCTCGGCTGACTCCATTCCTGCGGTCGTCGGCCGAGGGATCGTTGTTCCTGTGGTATCGCCACACTATGCGTTACCTATGGGTTGTCCTGGCTATCCTGTCAGTCATCGCGCGCGTCCGGCGTCCTGGTCCGGCGCGGCCATTTGGGCCGACGGCATGGGCACGTGCCAGCGCCCGCCGTACCCACGACGTGACGCTAGGACGAGCCGTGCGACGCACATCATGTTCGACGTTGCGCGTGTCGCCTTTGGTTCCGCCTGACGGCGATTCAGGCCGCCGCGAAGATGGCGGATCCGTACCCGTTGCCGCTCATCGGCGCGCTTGAGCTGCATCGCCTGCCACATGCCACGCCCGTGAGCTGCCGGGGCGCTCGACGGCCCCCCGGCCCGGTGCGCTCGGCAAGTCGGCGATGCGCTGCGACGCGATTCGCGAAGGGAGCGGCGTAGTGGGCTGAGCGGACAAGAGGGTGGGACAAGAGGGTGGGACAGTTGCAGGGCCGTCCGAACGATCCGCGCATAAACTATTACTAGGAGGTGCGACCGACTCCCCCTCCGAGGCACTCGCAAAAAGCAAGAAATCAGGTGGCGGCCATGATGGAGCGCCGACTGAACAAGCTGCCTGCATGGCTACTTCCAGCCATCCTCGTGGTCGTCATGCTCGCCGGAGCGATCTACGTCTTGTACTTGCTGGCCAGGTAGCTGCGCCGTCGTGACCCAGATCAAGGCTGGCGTGTGGATGCGGGCCGGGCACAGATGAGCAGCAGCCTGCCGACCAGAATCGCCGGACAGGTGCCGCCGGGCGTCCGGCAGCGGGGGCCATGGCCCGCAACAGGCGTCCGGTCGTAGTGGTGGCGGCATCGGGAGCGGGATGGGGCCGGCCGGATCAGGGCACGGCAGAGGGCAAGGGGGTGGGCCGGGCTGTAGGGCGGCCCTGGAACAGCAAGGAGGCGATCTGGGTCAGCTCGTTGGTGCCGTAGCCGAACCCGGCGTCGCCGTGGCCGCCATACCCCTCCAGGTTGTACATGATTGCCAGGATGTAGCGCTGGCCCGAGCCGGCGAACCCGACGGTGTTGGTGATCCAGATGTCGCCGTCCCGCTCCCAGCCATCCATGTTGCCCGGATGGTTATGCGGGCCGGCGCCCCAGACGCCCCGCTGCTGGTCCAGCGCGCTTACGTGCTCCAGGCGGTACACCATCCCGGATGCTGGCAGGGGTGTCAGCTAGGACGTAGTTCATCAGGTTGTCAAGGTCCCCGGCCGAGCAGTACATGAAGCCCCACTTCGGCACCGGGACGTGAAGAACGCGCTGGCCATGCCGAACGCGCGGATGCGGTCCAGGAAGCTGCCATCCTCGTACTTGTCCCACAGCGCCGTGGCGTCGTCGTCGTCGTTGCTGGTGTACAGGGCGTTGAACATATCGTCACGATCGGTGCTGGTGAGATCGATGTTGCCGACGTTGGCGCGCAGGAGAATATCGGTCATCGCCAGCTTCATCGTCGACGCCGCCGGGTAATCCACCGCGGCGTTGGCGTTACCCCAGACGGCGCCGGTGGTCCGGTCTTCCAGCAGGATGCCGATCGAACCGGGCGCGTCATCGAGGTACCGCTCGAACGCGCCGATCCGGTCCTGCATGACGCAGGAGAAGCCGGGCGCGATCTCGGCGCAGGCAGCCGAGGGGCTCGCGTCGGCCAGCCCGGCCAGCGCCACGGCTCCGGCCAGGGCACCTGACGCAGCGGTCACACCGACGCGCAGCGCGCTCCGCCGGCCCGCCCGGGCGCCCAGAGTGGTACTGAAATCTCTCAGTAACGGATGCTCGGCAGGTACGACTGGAGACCCCGGCGGCCGCAACGCCTAGCCTGACTTTCCTGGATAAGTTGATCTTCGCCGTGTTTGCACTGGTCAGCATGGGCGTATGGGCCGGGTTGCGTATTACCCATGTCAGCGCTTGGGAGCGTAGCGGTCGAGCCCGAAGATCTTGATGAGCTTGCCCTGGGCCGGGGTGGTGCCGGTGAGCATGCGGTGGGCTCTGGGCCGGCCCCGGTCGCCGGGGTAGAGCAGGACGGTCTCGCCGATGCCGGCGAGCTCGGCGAGCAGGGCGCGGACGGATAGGTGCAGTCCGGCCTGGGCGGCGCGGCGGCGCATGAGGTGGGCGAGCTGGAGGGCGAGCACGCAGGTGAAGACGTGGACGACGATGTTGTGCTCGGTCCAGTGGAACATCGGGCTGAAGGAGGCGACGCGGGGGTCTTTCATCTGCCGGAAGGAGGCTTCGGCCTCGGACTGGGACCGGTAGGCGGCGATGACCTCGGCGGCGGGCCAGTCGTCATGGTCGGTGATCAGGACGTGCTTGCCGAAGATCTCTTCTTCCAGGGTTGCGCGGGCGGCGGGGTCGATGTGCCAGGTGAGCCGGTGGTCTTTGGGGGTGTCTCCGGCCAGCTGCCAGGTGATGACGCGGCGGGCCCAGGTGTCGTGCAGGATCTTGCCGATCTCGGCTTCTACCTTGGCCCTGCCGCGCCGGGTCTTGCCGCGGGCCAGGGTGGCGGCCAGCTTGTCCAGTTTGCGGCCTGCCTTGGCCAAGGTGGTGCCGGTGAACCCGCGGGCCTGCTTTTCGTGCAGCTCGGGTGAGTGGGTGAGGATCGCCCGGCGCCCGGCGCCGTAGACCTCGCGGCGGGTGTCGTGGGCGGTCAGTCCTCCGAAGCGGTCCTCATCGACGACGGCACGGGCGCTGGCGGGCAGCCCGGTCAGGCCAGCGCAGTCGGAGGCGGGCACCGACCCGACGTAGCGCAGGTCCGTCCCGGCCAGGTGGGCGAAGTTGGCAGCGGAGTTCTGCCCGGCGTCGAACACCACCGTCATCTCGGCCGGCTCCTGCCCGCTGGCGGCGCAGATCGCGGCGTGCCGGGCGGCCAGGACGCCGATCATGGCGGGGAACTGAGTGACGTCGGGCTTGTCGCCGGGGTAGGCGTGCCAGGTCAGCGGAATGCCGCCGTCCCGGGTGACCACCAGGCCCAGGCCGACCAGGCGCAGGTCGGTGCGCTTCTGCTTGGCCTTCCCGCGCTGGGCGATCGGGGCGCGCTGGTTGCCGGTATCGAGGAAGGTGGCGAAGTTGGTCATGTCCAGGGCGACCGAGGAGCAGTCCACGCCGGACGCGCCGATGATGGCCAGCGCGACCCGGTGGCTGATTTCACCCAGTTCCTCCAGGCCGACGGCGTGCATCGCGTCCCAGAACCGGCGGTGATCCAGCGCCGGCGCGCCGATCCCGGTGAACCGGCCGGCCGCCGTGCCCGCCCACCAGTCGGCGAAGGCCAGCTTGGAACACGGCGCGACCAGGCGGCCCAGGGCGGCCAGCGCCAGGTAGGCGCCTGTGCTGGCACCGGCGTCGGACCGCCGGGGCCCGGTCACCTGTTCGATGATGCCGGCGACGCCGAGGTCCTCCAGCATGCCCCAGGCAGCGGCGACCGCGCCGAAGTCCTTGTGCTGGGTACGGGCGGGCAGGCCCAGCCCCCCGCCGCGCATCGCGGCGGCCAGCTCCTCGGCGGTACCCAGGTATTCCTGCGAGACGATCCTCGGCTGGCCGTTCACCCGGGCGGACTCGACCAGGTAGTAGTAGGTCGCGTTGCCGCGCTTCTTGCCGACGATCGATGCCATATATGGGTAATACATTTTTCCGTACGACGACGCCAGCACCGACACGGAGTTTGCGCAGGCAGGCACGCTGACGGCGGGGCCTGTGACCCGCTTCAGATCTTCAAGATCAACTTATCCAGGAAAGTCAGGCTAGCGCGACGCCGGGGCCCGGGCCGGTAAGCACGGGCCTACTGTGACTCCCGCGCATCGCAGGCGATTGACCGGCCGTTTTTCGCATCGATCCCCCGATGTTGGTCGCGCTCAGATCAGAGCAGAGGTTGCTGATCGCGAACTCACTGCCAAAGACTATTAGCACTTGTCCGATTACATTTAGTCACAAACGGCAGTCAGGATGGGTCTTCTGCGCTTGGACGCGGTCACCTGGCTGGCCCGGGAAACCCCGATGGGCTAACGAAGCAAGGGCTGCGCGCTAGGGCGCCCACGGATCTTGGTGGATGCGGGCGGTGATCCAGGCGGCGATCGGCAAGGCCCTGTGACGGGACAAGCTACCCGGCAGAAGACCCGGTCGCCGTGTGGGCTCACGGTCCAGGCAGGTCCGCGGTGACCGTGCGGATCTGGGGGCTGCTCAGCCGGCCTGGGGAGCGGTGAGCCTGTCCACCACGTCGACCACGCCGTCGATGTCCCAGGTCAGCCTCACCGCCACCGGGATCAGGTCCGGCTGGTCCAGCTCGCCGGGCTGGCCGGTCAGGACCACGATGCCGTTCTTGACCACGACAGTGACGCTGGCCGGATCGGTGAACAGGATGTCGGTGAGCACCGCGCGCACGTCGCCGGCGATCTGCTCGTCGGGGCGCAGGAACACGCTGAGCAGGTCGCGGCGGCTGACGATGCCGATCAGCACGCCCGCTGGATCGACGACCGGCAGCTGCTTGAGGTGATGCTGGTTCATCACTCGTGCGGCAGCGTGGATCGTCGCCTCCGGCCGGATCGTGATCGCGGGTGAGGTCATCAGCTGCTCCGCCGTGACGCCCCACGGCTTGCGGCGGGACCGCCAGCGCGGGACCGGCCGATGGCCGGTGGCCCGGGCGTGCCGCTCTCGCTGGTCCTCGATGCGCAGCAGGTCCGCCTCCGACACGACTCCCGCGACGTGGCGGCCCATGGTGAGCACGGGCACCGCGCTGACCTTGTGCTGCGCGATCAAGGTGGCGATCTCCTTGGCTGTCGTTATCCGGTCGACGGCCGCCACCGATGTGGTCATGACATCGCGGACGGCCCGGTGCGAGGGCCCGCGGTGCGGCTCGCCGCCGGCCCCCGCGCTTGTCCCGGACTGATGCGCTGCTGCCTGCTCGCCGACATGCTCTTCGACGGTATTGAGCGCGCGCGCCACATCAGACGCGGAGGCCCGGCCGTGCAGCGACTCGTAGTAGGCGGCGCCAAGATGGCGCAGCATCCCGTCCAGGTGAGCTTCACGGCGGTTCATCGCCCTTCCGCCTCCTCATGCCGTAAAGGCCTTAGAGGGCATCTGATCCACAGTGATCCGGGTCTGTCCCTGAACCAGGATTTCTCTGTGTTCAAGGTCCCGCACTTTCGGTCTATGACCTGGTAAAGATCGCCGTCATGACCTCCCGGCGTTCCTACCGCACCGACCTGTCCGACGCCCGGTGGGCGCTGATCGAGCCGGTCCTGGCCGCCTGGCGGGCGGCGCGGGCCGAAACCGGCCTGGGCCTCAGCGAGCCGGTGCATGATCTGCGCGAGATCGTGAATGCGATCTTGTATGTGAACCGGGCCGGGATTGCCTGGGAATACCTGCCGCACGATTTACCGCCGTACAAGACGGTCTACGACTACTACGCCAAATGGGCGGAAGACGGCACCACGGAGTCGATCCACGACACGCTGCGCGGCCAGGTGCGCACCGCCGCAGGCCGCAGCGAGGAGCCCAGTGCCGCGATCATGGATGCGCAGTGGCTAGGGCGGACCTCCGGCAATGTGCCGGAGTCCTCACAGGGCATCGATGCGGGCAAGAAGATCAAGGGCCGGAAACGGCATATTGCCACCGATACGCTCGGCCTGCTCCTGGTCGTGCTGGTCACCGCGGCCAGCGTGCAGGACACCACCGGCGGCCGCGACGTGATCGATACGCTGGCCGCCCGTCACCCGGGCGTGGTCAAGGCCTGGGCCGGCAGCGGCCACCAGCGCAGCGTCATCGAGCTCGGCGCGGCGCGCGGTATCGACGTGCAGGTCGTCCGTAAAAATCCCGGCCAGGAAGGGTTCACCCCGTTACCGAAGCGGTGGGCCGTTGAGCGCACTTTCGGCTGGTGGATGCTGCATCGCCGGTTGGCCCGAGATTACGAGACACTCCCAGAACGCTCCGAAACGATGATCTACTGGGCCATGATCGACTACATGAGCCGTCGGCTCACTGGCGAATCAACCCAAACCTGGCGTGACGACCCCGCTAAAACGGGCGAACCATCCGTGACATAGATCAGATGCCCTCTTAGGGCATGTTTCGCGGATCTTCGTCCGCGCGGCCATGGCCGTCCCAGGCGCGTACACGACCCGGGGTGACCGCAGCCAGCGGCGCCGGTCGGGCACGCGCCCGCGGCGGCCTCCGGCTAGTGGTCATGCCCGTAAGTTCGTAGGTGCGCCGGCTTGGGCCGGGAGCCAGGCGCTGGGGTCGGCGAGGTTGAGGCCGCATGCGCAGTCGAGGGCTTCTTCTGGGGCTCCGGATGGCTGGCCGCTGGGCAGGTAGCTGACTTGGTAGTCGTCGTGGCTGGCGCGGTAGATCGCAAAGCCCCAGGTGCTGGCGTACCCGGCGTACCGTAGCCGGCATAGCGGCAGTTCCTGGCCGCCGGGCAGCTGGGCAGTAACGTAGGCGAACTTGCCGTGGAACCGGACGGTGACGTCGGTGAGCTGGGGCCATCGTTCGCGGGCACGGGCGCGCAGCTTCTGGCCGAGGCTGGTCTTGGTGGATGCGGGCGGGCTGGCCATCAGCCCAGTATGGCCGCTCAGGCGCCGATCGGCGGTGCGCCGGCCCGCCGGGCCTCCATGCGGCAGCACAGGTCGTTCAGGTTTGCGCGGGTGAACTTCCAGTCAAACGGCCTGGCGGTGGCGTTGTAACGTGCCTCGAACCTGGTCAGCCGGGCGGCGAGCGCGGCGGGATCGCCAATATCTGAGGGCTTGATCACCTTGCGCTGGATGACGGAGAAGACGACCTCCACCTGGTTCAGCCAGGACGCGTGCACGGGCAGGTGCACCAGCGCGGCGTTCGGCCAGGCGGCGCGCCGTCCGCGCCATGCACCTCGATGATCACTGCGGTGCGGTCGTCATCGCCAACGTGGTGTCCGCACGACCAGTTCATCGCCGGCATTTGGTCGCGTGATTCCTCCTTTCCCGCCACAAGATCATTACCTTGCGGCCTGCCCGCCCGGGGAATCAGGCCAACGGGCCTCAGACATGCGGGCAGTTCGGCGGCTCACCGCCGCGGCGGCGCGGCCCCGGCTGGCATGGGGTGCGCAAGCCCGAGCCCGCCGCCGGGTCCGGCCGGCGCACCCGTCTCGTCGTATACAGTCGCGCCAGCGGCCGCCAGCGCGGCCGCGCAGGCACGGTAATGGTGGCCACACAGCAGCAGGTCAACCGGGTGCGGACGGGCGGCGGACGGCGGCATCACCACCGTGACCACCGGCCTGGCCGGACAGCAGCAGGCACGGTCAGCAAACGTAAGCGGCGCAGCCTTGCCAGCCGGATCGCCCGCTAGGCTCGCGGGAACCACGGCGCTGCGGTGCGGGAACCTCACCTTCATAACAACAGCGTCACCCGCAGGCGATCCGCTCGATAGGGACATAGTTCCCACCCCGTACGGGGCCAAGGACCCCGCCAGGGACCACCGCCTCCCGCGGCCTAGTGCGTGTCCGCAGATCTTCGGCGGCGCGGATCGGCGCCCAGGCGAACGACCGGGGTCGAGCACTGTCGTTGTCGCCGATAGTTCCAGTACCCGAGATGCCGTTGCGTGCCCGAGATGCCCTCGCTGGTCCCATGCCGCTGGCGGGTGACACCCTCACGTGCCCGAGAAAGGCTTCCCGGTGCGACGGCGTTGCCGCTGCGGCGGGATCCACCTCGTGAGTAATCCCACCGGGCCTGCCGAGAGCCAATTGCGCGGAAACACAATGCGGCAGCCGTTCAGTATTAATCTCCGCAACGGCGACCGCATATGCGCCACGGTCTGTCAGCGCCGCGATCGCTCCGTATAGCGACATCGGCTACGGCATGTCGTGGTCCGTGGCGAGCTGCGGGGCGGCGTCCCGGTCTCTTTCGCCCCGCAGGTCCTGTCTTGGCCCGCCGGTACCGGTGACGAACGGCCCTATCCGCCCGCCCTGCGGGCGCACAACCTCAAAGTGAGGGGGCGATTGAGATGGTCACCGCCGGGCAGCAGGCAACCGGCCGCCGTGTCGTCATCGTGCTGGACGCAGTCCGGGCTAGGGATACCTACCGGGTGGAGGCACCCGACCGTGTCCTGCGGATGTTCGGACTGCTCGAGGCGGCATGGGACGAGCTTGATCTCACGACCGTCCCGCCACAGGACCGGACCCGCGTTCAGCGGCTGCTCGAGACCGTCAGCGCCGAACTTGAACAGTCAGTTTCCCCTGCCCTGGCCGACGAGCTGCACGAACTCGTCCGCCACGCAGAGGCGGTGCCTAGCACCGCCGAGTTGCGGATCGAGTACTCGAGCCTCCTTGGCTGGGCCAGCGGCCTGGTGGTCGCCATGCTCGACCAGCTTGCTACAGCCCGGGACAAGCTATACCTGATGAGCCATGCCGCCGGGACTCCCCCCGGCCAGGGACATGACGACATCGGGACCGCCGCGGTCTCCGGCACCGGTCGGCGCGCTGACCCGCTCACCAACGACACCCTGGACCCGCGACCCCGCTGACCCCCGAAAATGCTGTTTCGAGGGTCAGCGAGTTGACGCGGGATCAGCGGGAGCGGAGGAAATACCGCCAGTGCAGCCCGATGCGCATTGGCAGTCGCGGGATATCACGCGGGGCCGCGCCGGCCGGGAAGCGCGGGCCGCTACCGGCTGCCGGTATGCGCTGGGAAAGTTGCGGCCTGCCGATGATGAGCAGCTCCGCACCGGCGCCGACCAGCGGCAGCACCACCCGCGGGTCACCGTGCTCGACGCGCAGGCGTACCGGGGCGCCCACCCCGTAGGGGCATTGCCGCCGGGTGAACTCTCCGAGCATCACTTTGGCCATGGCCGCGGCCCTAGCGTCAGCGTCCTCCGGTAGCACGTAGACGACATCAAGCATGGCGTTGCGCTGCCGCGCCTGGGCGGCAGCCCGCTGAAACGCTGACGCCGAATTCGGGGAGTAGTCCACGCCGACGACGACGCGCCGGTCATGGTGGTGGTTCGAACGATGGTGTGGCTGACGCTGATACGCAGGTCTGGTGCTGCGCTCCTGCGCGCTGGCGCCGCCAGGTGAGCCCCGGGCCGGGTCGCCGGCCGCCTTGTTGATCACGCCCATTCTTTGGTTCCCCCTTTCCTTTTCCGCACCGTTCCAGGCTGGCGCACATGCCACCGTGCCGTTAGGGGCCGGACGGCCCGCCCGTATGGGACCTCGGTGCCGCATCCGGCCGCGCCTTCTTGCCCGGCGCCGGGCGCCCACCGGCGATGTCCTGGCATCCAGCGGGCGGGGTCGTCAGGTGGCTGCCCCGCATGGTCCGGGCTTGACACCGTGCCAGGTGCGGCTACGCAGTGCGCTCCTCAGTAGCTGTTGTTCGCCTGATGATAGGCCCATGCGCTGTTCGGATCACTGAAGTTTCCGTTCCGGGCGATATAGTTAAGCATCCATTCAATCTGCGCCCGGCCGTCACCACTATTAGCCGCCTCGCAGATAGAATCCGGGATGCCGAAGCCGCCGTACTCATTACCGAGGGATCCTGCAGTGTCCGCTGTCCCATGTCCGAGCGCCTGAGCTATCCCGAGGGCACCCGATGACGAGTTCTCTATGGTTGGGTTCCAGCCGGACTCCGACATCACGAGAGCGTCGAACGACTCCCATTGATCGGCCCATCCGTATGCCGCGAGCAAGGACTGCGAATACGCTTCGTAGCCCGCCACGGTGGCATCGTCGGGGAGGATCTGGCTGACGCCGCCAGGCGTTGCGGCCGGCGCCGCCGAGCGTACGTTATCGAGTGCCGCCTTGGTCTGCGGACCCACGGTGCCCAGTGCGGGGACAACTCCATGTTCGTGCTGGAAGTTGATGACCGCCTGCTTGGTCAGGGGCCCGAAAGTATCGTCGACCGGCAAGTTGGCGTTGTCATCGTTGTCCAGTTCGGTTTGCAGCTGGCTGACACAGCCGCCGTGATATCCCTCCGAAAGCGTAGGGCAGTTGTCGAGATTGATAGCTACTGGAAGTGCCGTGTCGGCAGCCAAGGTCGCGCTTTCGGGTGCGGAACCAAGACCAAGGCTGGCTGCCGCCGCAGTTCCTGCGAGAAGCAGGCCGACTGCCGAGAATGCAGAGATAGTCCATCGGGTTATTTTTTGCATGGCCGATTTCTCTCTTTGCGTCTAGCCCGGTTGGGGGCATGGCGATGCCAGGCATCGAGTGTCGTTTACTGCTCGGCCGGCAGCCTGGTTCAGGGAACGGTCAGCTTGAGCGGACCCCATTGCCCAGCAAGGGAGGGTCGAGGACCTTCTGTTGCGGTTGAGTCGATGGAATTACGGCCGCTATCCGGCAGACGGTTCAAGACCGTTTAGGATTTTTTGCAGGAACTCAGGGCGACCAGCTCGGCACCTCGTCGAACCCGGGTCACCTTCGCGCTGACTGACCAGCCAACGTGTCGTTCCCGCCGCTAATCAGGTTGGGTCCAAAGGTTGGCGAGCGCGAGCGCTCGCGGCCTGGAGTGATCGCGGCCGCCGTGGCCGTCCTGCATCTCGCGGCGATGGCCCGCTACAGGTCGGCTCGCCGCTAGCCAGGCGACTGGTCGCCCTGCTCCGGCATCAACTCCGGGCAGAACATCAGCGGGCAAACGCACGCATCTGGCCGGCACCGGCGCTCACTACCGTTACCGTGGCCGTGTCCCCGTTGTAACGCGTCCGGTGTTTAGGGGACACCCCAACAGCCGGCTTGATGTCCGCTCGCGCTGGCGGAACGGTTACGCGCGCCCGGGCTGGACCCGTGGTCCGGATCTTGGAGAGCTATGGTGCGTGCGGCGGCGCTGGACTCCCTGAGCCCAGCACATCGGAAGGTGCTGAGGCTGGTGGACCAGAAGTGCCGGATCCAGTCACAAGCCGCCAACTTGGCCGGGTTACCGCCCTGGATGGTGACGTTAACGGAGCGGGCGCTGCGGGCCGGGCTGATCGGGTAGCGGGTCGATGACGGATAGTGAGGCGTTCCCAGGCGTGAGCCATCGAGAGGCCGCAGGGTGGGTGCTAGGCGCGCTGGATCCTCACGAGGTCGGGCGCTTCAAGGGGTATTTGGAGTCCTGCGCCCAATGCCAGGCGGCTGTAACAATACTAGAGCGCGTGACCCGGCTGCTCAAAACGGCGGCGGCGGTCAGCGAACCGGCCGCTGGGGACGCTGCCCGAGGGCACCGAGCCGGTCAGCGATGACGACATCGAAGAGCGGATCACGCAGCGGATCGCGGTGCGCGAGGCGCTGGCGTCACTCAGCGCGGCACATCAGGAGGCCATTACGCTTGCGCATGAGGAGGGGCTCACCCAATCGGAGATCGCCGACCGGCTGGCGATCCCGCTGGGCACGGTGAAAACGCGCATGTTCCACGGGTTACGAGCATTACGCGCCGCGCTGGCCGAGCGAGGCTTCGATGTCTGAGGATCCCGCCACACCAGGCGTGCACGCGGAAGTAGCGGGGTGGGCCCTCGGCGCGCTCGGCCCGTATGAGTCGGCCGAGTTCCCTGGCCATCTGCGCGAATGCGCCGGCTGCACCGCTGAGCTGCAACGGCTCGGACCGGTTCGCCGGCTGCTGGACACCGCCGCGCCGGAAGCCGAGCTGCCGGCCGGCCTGCAGGCCCGCACCCTCGGGGCTGTGCAACGGGCGGCCGCCACCCGTCGGCAGCGGCGGCGGGCCAGCTGGCTGACCTCCGCCGCGGACGCCGTTATCGTGCTCGCTGTTCTCGTCGGCGTGCAGTTCCGGCCACAACCCGGCGCGAGCGTCCGCATCCGGCTGGCCCCCATCCCGCAAGCCGCTGGGGGGCTCGGCGGCTCCGCCGGCGGGCAGGCCACCGCCCCTGTGGGTAGGAGCCACCGCGGTCGAAGCCGAGCAGGATCTTGGCGTCGGGCGCGAGGGTCTGCCGCAGCTGGGCCAGGGCGCCGGGGAGGGTGGCGGAAAGCCCGGACGGTTCCCCGTCGGCGAAGCACACCGCCCGGCCGTGATAGTCGGTGACCACGGTGCCGGCCCGGCCGGGCTGGGCGTGCCGGCGCTTGGTGTTCCACCCCTTGGGGACAGGCTTGGCGCCCTCGTAGGGGACGAAGTGATCGTCGACGTAATACACGTGCAGCGCCGGCGCGTCGGCGGCCAGCATCGCCGCGCCGAGCTGGCGCTGCAGGTCCAGCGGGTCGCAGGCCCCGGCGATCGCGGCCAGCCGGGGCCGCAGCGTGCGCAGGCCGGGGAGCCGGCCGATCCCGGCGAGGATCCCGGCCTGGGCCGGGATCAGGTGCTTGGTGCCCTCGGCGGAGGAGGCGCCCAGCGCGAAACGCCAGCGACGTGGCGGTCAGCAGCGCCAGGTCGTCATACCGCGGCCGGGCGAGGGCGGGCGGCAGCGCGGCCGCCAGGATCGCCTCCGCGCCGATCCGCTGGTAGTAGGCGTGGGCCAGCATCGCCCCCGCATACCGGCTGGGCTGCGCGCCGTCCGCAGCCGACGCCGGCGCGCCGCCCGGCCGGGCCGCCAGGTCTCCCGCGGGCAGCGGGACCAGCTCGCCGGCGGGCGCGAGCCCGGCTCCCGCAGGCGGACCCGGCTCCGCGGCGGGCCGCGGCTCCGGCGCCGCGGGCTCGCCCGGCCCGGGTGCCGCAGGCCCGGCCTCTGGCCCGCCCGCCTGCGGCTCCGGCTCGCCGGCGGGCAGCTGCTCCTGCACGGCGGCCGGGCCCAGGCGGCGGAACACCGTGGACTGGGCGACCTGCAGCCGTCGGGCGATCTCGCTGTCGGAGGCGCCCCCGGCCCGCCACCGGGCCGCCTGCTCCCAGGCGTTCCCGGCCAGCTTGCGGGGCCGGCCCGGAGCCCGCACCAGCCCGGCGGTCCCCTCCCGCAGCGCCCGGTTATGCAGCGTGGCCACGTAGTTCTCGGTCAGCCCCATCACCCCGGCCACCGCCCGGCCGCTGAAACCCAGCTGCCGGCACACCGCCACCGCGACATTGCGCAGTCCGGTGTCGGCGGACGGGTAGCAGGCCAGCACCACCGATCCGGCCAGGATCCAGGTGGTGCCGTCGCGGTCCGCGCGGTGCAGCAGGCTCGGGTCGGGCATGCCCTCCAGGATGGCCGCGGCGGCTGGGGTCATGCCCCTATCCTACCGTAGTTTTAACAGGTTTCGCATAGCTTTGGAATAAAGGAAACCCCAGGTCAGGCGGCCTGCGGCTCATCAACTGCCGGAGGTCTGAGCCTTCCGCGCAGGCCAGGATGATATTGGCTCGTAGCGCCATGGCTTGTGATGATTTCGCCCGGCGCGCCCACCTTCCGAGAGTGGCCCGCTCGTCATCGGAAAGCGTCAATTCGGCCTTAGGCCGCCCCGTCCTCGCTATGCCAGTCAGCATCCCGTGATCAGCCTGGATATCTGGCAATGCCATGCCGTATATGGACATCTCTTGACCTAATTTTGTACTGAATTTAAGGTGCGGCACACTAGCTGGCGTGCTGCTGCCACGCGACCTGCCGGCGGCCCCATGCAACCCGGCCGCGGGTACCTGCACCTCGGCGGCGGCGAACTGATTCACTGTGCAGGTCCCCATCCGGGTGACCCGTGACGCGCGCCGTTGCGGGCATCTCCGAGGTAACGCTGGTCATGCTCCCAGCCGAGTGCGCCCGTCACCCTCGACGAAGCGAGCGTCACAGTGGCCAGCCCTCCTTCCGGTAGCCCATCTCCCAGAACATCCATTCGTAACGGCTTGACGTGCGGAAGTGCCGGTGCACCCGGGCGCGTTCGGGCGGCGCAAGGCCCGGGCCCAGCCCGTCGGTGACGGCCAGCACACCGCGGACGATGTCGCCGAACTCCTCGCCCCCGTACATGTCGATCCATCGCTGGTAACGAGGATCGGGTGAGCCGCGGCGCAGCAACTCCTTGCCAGCCTCCCAGTAGATCCAGTAGCACGGCAGCACCGCGCCGACCCCTTCGGCGTATGACCCGCCGCTGATGGTGGCGAGGAGATAGCTGGTGTAAGCGAGGGTGGTAGGTGCCGCTTCGGCCGTCCCGGCCGTCGCGGGGTCGATGCCGAGGTCGGCCAGGAGCGACCCGTGGAGCGTCTGCTCGACTGCGACCACGCCCGCCGCGTGGCGTGCAAACATCTCCGTCGCCGCAGTGTCTGGCGCGCGGCTTGCTACGGCTGCGAGCGCGCCCGCGTATCGTCGCAGGTACAGCGCATCCTGCACGACATAGAACGCGAACGCGTCACGCGGCAGGCTGCCGTCGGTCAGCCCGGTAAGAAACGGGTGGGCCAGGATGGCGCTGTAGACCTCAGCAATGCCGTGCCACAACTCGCCGGTGAAGCGGTCACTCATCGCGTTGCTCCCTGGTGCAGGGCGTGAACCGGGCCGTCGCCGCCGCCGAGCCCGGCGAGCCCGTGAGCCACCGCATCGCCCGCGACGCCGGCGGCCTGCCGGGCCGCCTCGACCAGCGGCAGCCCCACGGCGAGCCCGGCGGCCAGCGCCGCCGAGTGCGTGCAGCCGGCCCCGTGCGTCGCGGCGACGGGGTGGCGGGCCACCGGAATGGCCACGTGACGGCACCCGTCAAAGAGGTGGTCGACCGGCTCGGCACCGTGTCCTCCGGTGACCAGAACGGCGGGGGCGCCCATCGTGGCCATGCGCTCGGCGAGCGCTGCGCGATCTTCGGTCACCGTCTGCGTGAGCGCCTGAGCCTCGAGGAGGTTGGGCGTCACCACAGTGGCCAGCGGGAAAAGACGCGCAACCAAGGTTTCGACAGCGTCCTCGCGCAGGAGCCGGCTCCCTGAGCTCGCTACCATGACCGGATCGACGACCAGCGGCAGGCTCCGCAGTGCCAGTGCCCCGGCGACGGCATCTATCAGCGCCGCGGAGAAAAGCATGCCGGTCTTGGCGGCGTCGGCCCCTATGTCGTCGAGCACCGCGTCGATCTGCGCCCGCACGAACGCCGGTGGCACCTCATGGATGGCGGTGACACCCAGGGTGTTCTGCGCGGTCAACGCGACGATCGCCGACATGCCGTGAGCGCCGCAGCGGGCGAACGCCTTGAGGTCGGCCTGGATGCCGGCGCCGCCGCCCGAGTCGGATGACGCGATGGTCAGGACACGCGGCACGATCATGCTGGGCTCTCCGGCAGCCCGGCAAGGGGACTGGATGCGTAGGCGTGCCATCGGCGAGGAATGCGCCCGGCAACCCGGGCGGCATGTCCGGCGGCTACCGCCAGCCGCATGGCGTGGGCCATACGCTCAGGATCGGCAGCGCGGGTGACGGCCGACGCGACCAGGACGGCGTCACATCCCAGCTCCATGGCAAAGGCCGCGTCGCTGGCCGTCCCGATCCCGGCGTCGAGGATGACGGGGACGTTCGCCTGCTCCACGATCATCGCGATGTTGTGCGGGTTGCGCACGCCGAGGCCGGACCCGATCGGGGCACCGAGCGGCATGACCGCCGCGCAGCCTGCCCGCTCGAGCTGCCTGGCAAGGACCGGGTCGTCGTTCGTGTACGGGAGGACGACGAACCCATCACCCACGAGCAACCGTGCCGCCTCGAGCAGCTCCACAGGGTCGGGCAGCAAGGTGCGGTCGTCGGCCACCACCTCCAGCTTAACCCAGTCGGTGCCGAGCGCCTCGCGCCCGAGCCGGGCCGTGAACAGCGCCTCGCTCGCGGTGCGGCAGCCTGCGGTGTTGGGCAGGACGTGGACACCCGCCTGCCGCAGTGTGCCGAGCAGCGAGCCCGCCCCCGCGGGCGCGACCCGCCGCATGGCGACGGTAGTGACAGCGGTGGCGGAGGCGTCGAGAACGCGCCTCAGTACGTCCAGGCTCTGCACTCCCCCGGTCCCGACGATGAGCCGGGAACTCAGGGTACGGCCGGCGAGCACCCATGGTTCCCCAGCCCGCCCGGCCCAGCCGTCCACGGCCGCTGCGGCCAGTTCGGCCGCTGACCCGTTCAGCGACTCTGCGTCGGTCACGTCATCCTCCCTGCACAGCCGTTACGACCTCAACCTGGTCGCCGTTATGAACCAGCGTG
Organism: uncultured Actinomycetota bacterium; assembly: GCA_963826515.1. Taxonomy (GTDB): domain Bacteria; phylum Actinomycetota; class Actinomycetes; order Streptosporangiales; family Streptosporangiaceae; genus DATFVJ01. The sequence goes on along the minus strand of CAWGXI010000006.1, from coordinate 284,639 downwards.
CCGGCCCAGGAACGGCGCGGCACGACCTCGCCGTTGACGGCGGCCGCGACACCGGTCGCGAGTTCGGTGACCGTGCCGACCAGATGCCCGACCGTCGTGCCGGCCGGTACCTCGCGCGGCTGCCCGTTGACGGTCACCTGGACGGTCACTATGCCCTCACCTGGTCCGTCAATCGTTGCGGCGTGAACGGGTCCCATTCCTGCGCTGGCCGCTGCCCGGTGAGGTGTGCGACGGCGGCGTCCGCGGTTACGGGCGAGAGCAGGATGCCGTTACGGTAATGCCCGGTCGCCACCAGCAGCCCGTCGAGGCCGGTGGTGCCCACGACCGGCCCATTGTCGGCGGTCCCGGGTCGCAGGCCGGCGCAAGCCTCGGCGAGGATCAGTTCGCTGGTCACGGGGAGCACGCTCATGGCGTCATGGAGCAGGTCGTGAACGGCTCCCGCGGTCACCGTCCGGTCGGACCCGCGCTCTTCGCAAGTAGCGCCCAGGATCATCTCGCCGTCGGCCCGCGGTACGACGTAGACGTCTGCCCCGCGCACCATTGCCCGCACCGTGTGGCTGATGACGGGCGGCATCCCTTCGGGGATGCGCAGGCGCAGCAACTGGCCCTTGACGGGCCGGACCGCGGCACGCAGCGCCACCGGCAGCCCCGCAACCCCGCCCGACCAGCATCCGGCGGCGACGACGACGGTGGCACAGTCAACGGCACCGATCGCACTGCCGTCAGCGAGCCGCACGCCGCAGACCCGGCCGTCGCGGGCGCGCACCCGCACGACGCGGTCACGCACAGTCCGTACACCCGCAGCCCGCATCGCCTGGCGCAGCCCGGCGGCATACCGCCGGTTGTCGACGGACCAGTCGCCCGCGAACAGGACGCCACCGCGCACATCCGGTGCGAGGAAAGGCTCGAGCCTGCGGCACGCCCGGCTGTCCAGCTCTTCCGCGTCGAGCCCAGCCGACCGGCGGAAGGCGGTCAGCCGCATCAGTGCCGCATGGTCACCGGGGTCGTACGCCACAGCAAGCGTGCCTTCGCGGCGCAAGCCGACATTATGGCCGGTCGCCCCTTCAAGTTCCGCCGTGAATGCGGGAAACCGCTGGGCGGCCAGCAGGTTGAGCCGAAGCAGCGCATCCTCGCCGAACAAGCTCTCCGACACCGGCGCGAGCATCCCCGCGGCCACCAGAGACGCAGCGTCACCACAATCGGGGTCCACGACGACGACATCGAGCCCAGCAGATGCGGCACGCCACGCGATCGCAGTGCCGATGACACCGCCACCTGCGACGACGACGTCGGCGGTAACGGCCAAGAGCGCTCCCTTCGCCGGCATTACCCGGATCAGGTACGACGGTCGGAGGCGATCCGCCTCCCTCTCAGCCCCTGTACGGGGCTCCCGTGGTCGGTATGTGCCGACAACTCACCTTAGCCCATGCCGTTGCCAGCGAGGGAGGTGGTTGGATGGCGCGATGACAGATCACTCGACACCGGCGACCGCGCGTCACCCGCACGAGGCGGCGACCGCTCAGCCGGCCGGGGCATCATCAGCCGGCCCGCGAGCGCGGCTGGCGGACGCGCGGCTCTACCTCTGCACCGACGCACGACGGCCGACCGGTGACCTGCTGCAATTCCTCGACGGGGTTCTTCGCGCCGGGGTGGACATCGTGCAGCTACGGGAGAAAGGACTCGAAGCGCGCGAGGAGCTCGAGCTGCTTGAGGTATTCGCCGACGCATGCCGCAGGCACGGCCGGCTGCTGGCGGTAAACGATCGCGCAGATGTCGCCCTGGCGGCGGGCGCCGACGTGCTCCACCTGGGTCAGGACGATCTACCGGTGGCGGTTGCGCGGCGCATCCTGGGCCCGCACCCGTTGATTGGCCGCAGTAGTCATAGTCCCGCCCAGGCCGACGCGGCGGCGAGCGAGCCCGGAGTCGACTACTTCTGTGCGGGGCCGGCGTGGGTGACACCGACCAAGCCGGGGCGCCCGGCGACCGGCCTTGGGTTGCTGGCCCATGTCGCACGCCGGCGACCAGCCCGTCCCTGGTTCGCGATCGGCGGCATCACCCTCGGCCGGCTCGACGACGTCCTCGCCGCGGGGGCCACCCGGATAGTCGTGGTCCGTGCCATCACCGAAGCCGACGATCCTGCCGCCGCAGCGCGCGCGTTCACCCGGCGGCTGCGCAGAGCCGGGTAGTTTCATCACCCCCACCGGCCAGCGCGGCTGGAACGTTACTTTCCGCTCAACTCTTTCGAGGAGCGCTGCCCAGCTAGCTGATGGCGTAGCCGGGCATCCCGGCCCCAGCGCTGGCAGCAGGTTCGCGGGCTCCACTCACTCTCGCTTCGTCATGCTCACTTGCTGTCGCGACGGTTCTGCCTCCTTATGGGAGCGCTCGCGGCCGTAGCGGTCCACCTGATTGCCGATCGTGAACAGAGCGATGCCAATCTCGATACCGGATGCGAGTGCAAGCAGCATCACCCGGTCTCCCTTCTGCATCCGCCCTCCTGCAGGTATTTGTGCAAGGCCACGAACAACGTCGTCGACGCGTGCGCCAACATCTCGGGGAGTACCGCCGAGCAGGGTGAGGGACCCAGCGGGGCACGGGGGCGCCGGCTGAAACGCGAGGCCGCCCGTGCCGCCGCCGCGCAGCCCAGTCTCGATCGGCACCACGAGCGGTTGCGGGCCGGGTGAACGGGGGCTGGTCCAGGCCGGCGCCGGACTCGAGCAGGGCCATCACGAACTCGGGGACAGGCGGGCTACCGGGCTTCAGTAGCTGATGGCCGATCAGCGGCGGCGGGTACTGAGCCCCTGGGGTTACAACACTCTTACTTTTCGCTGAGTACCGATTGTGTGCACATGATGACGGTGTACTCCTCTGCACATGGTTATGATAACAGAAAGCGAGATTACGACTACATTTAGTAGTAGATTGATCTCTTTGGCGGACCTTGACCGGCAAGCATTGATGACCGCTTTCGCCCGCCTCGGCGAGACAGGCGAGAAAGGAGTCGCCTACTTCTACGGTCGGCTGTTCGCCGCCAACCCACACCTCCGCGACCTGTTCCCAGCCTCGATGGATTACCAACGAGACCGGCTCATGCGGGCACTGGTGCGGATCACCGAGTCCCTCAGCAACCAAGGCGCCCTGGACGAGTACCTCGCCCAACTGGGCCGGGACCACCGCAAGTACGGAGTAGAAGCTGAGCACTACACCCTGGTCGGGCAAGCCCTCCTTGCCACGTTCGCCAAATTCGCCGGCGACGCCTGGACACCCGCCGCCGCGGACGCCTGGCTCGCCACTTACCAGCACGCCGCTGAGGTGATGATCAAAGCAGCTGAAGAGGCCGCCACTCACACCCCGGCCCGGTGGCGCGCCGAAGTCGTCCGGCACGACCGCCGCGGCCGTGACCTGGCAGTCGTCACTGTCCAGCCGGAGAGCCCTGTCCCCTACCAGGCCGGGCAGCACTTAAGCGTCCAGACAGCCCGCTGGCTCCGCGTTTGGCGCCCCTACTCGGTGGCGAACGCGCCAAGCGAGGACGGGCGGATCCAGTTGCACATCCGGGCCGTGACCGGCGGATGGGTCAGCACCGCCCTCGTGCAGTACACCAAACCTGGTGACTGGCTCATTCTCGGTCCCGCGGCCGGCACCATGACCGCCCCCCCGCCGTCCGCGCAGCCGATGCTGTGCGCGGCCGGAGGCACTGGCCTCGCCCCGATAAAGGCGATCGTTGAGGAGACCATCCGGGGCGCATCACCCAGCGACCGCCGCCGCGTCCAGCTCTGACCGGAAACAGAGCAGTATCCTCGGGCAGAGTCCAGCCATCCTCTGGCGCAATGCTGCCATGGGCGGCGGGTGAGCTGCGGTAATACGTTAAGCGATTGCGCCATCCATGCTGGTGACGGGTAGCCGGGGGGATACGTGCTGTGGTCAGGCGGCGGGTGCCTGCTCGCCGGCCCCCGTTCCGGGCGGCGGCGTCAGGGTGACGGTCATGCCGGGGTTGAGCTTTTCGAGCTGGCGGATCTTGTCGCGGGTCTTGCGCCCGGCGTCGAGCTGGTCGTGGTATCCGGATCCGAGCTCGATGTAGCGGAAGCCCGGGTCGGCGATGATGCGGTAGGCGGTCTCGATGATGGTGCGGGATCCGGCGACGATGGCCTTCTGCTTGCCGCGCCTGCGGGCATGGCGCCGGTAGCGGGCACCGAGGAAGGTGCCGGTCCTGGCGGCGGACATGACCGCGGCGCCGGCCACGCCGCGCAGGTACGGGTCGCCTTTGCCGGTGCGGCCGGTCTTGCTGGTGGCGCCGGACTGGACGCGCGGGGAGTCAGCTTGGCCCAGGAGGCGGCGTGCCCGGGGGTGGGGAACTGGCTCATGTCGGTACCCAGCTCGGCGACGATGACCTGGGCGGCGTCGTGGCCGATGCCGGTGATCTCATCGAGCCGGGCGATGACGCCCAGGACCAGCTCGCCGCATCCGGTGCACGGCCCGTCCGGTCCGGCCTGCCCGCAGCTGGTGCACACGCCGCCGAGGCCGGGGACGACCTCCAGCTGGGCCTGATCCGCTCATCCAGCCGGATGATCTTGGCGGTCAGCTCGTCGATGAGCTCCAGCAGCATGCCGATCTCGAAGCCGTGGATGTCGCGGAACCCGCCGGTCAGGGCCTCCTTCAGCTCGGCCTTGCTGGCGTGCAGCCGGTAATCGCCGAGCGCGGCCAGCGCGGCGGGGCTGCGCTCGCCGTCCACCAGGGCCTGCAGGAACCGGCGGCCGCTGCCGCCCATCAGGTCCGAGATCACGCTGGAGACCTTCAGCAGCGCGTCCTCCAGGATCTTCTCGATCCGGTTCTGGTGACGGACCCGGTCATGGGTCAGGTTCGCCCGCAGCCGGGTCAGCGCCCGCAGGTCGCGGACGGGCTCCGGCGGCACGAACGAGCGGCGCAGCATGCCCCATTCGTTCAGCTCGCACAGCCACACGCAATCCAGCCGGCCGGTCTTGGACCGGCCCGGCAGGTGCTTGACGTCGCGGGCGTTGACTAGCCACACCTCCAGGCCCGCCGCCTCCGCCAGGTAATACCAGATACGCCAGTAGCCGGAGGTGGACTCGAGCACGAGCCGCTCCACGCCCTGGCACACCAGGTGATCCATCAGCGTCACAACCGCGGCGAAGGCCGCGGTCACCTCCCACACCTTCTGGGTCCGCCGGGCTGCCCGGGACTCATGCGGCAGCCGCAGGCATACCATCCCCGAGCCCTTGGCCACATCGATCGCCGCCGCCCGGCTGATCACCTGCACCGGCTCATCGGTCACCTCCGTGCCGGCATCGCCGGGCACCGGCGGTGACGCCGGCTTCTTCCTCGTCCTGGCCATGAACAACCACACCTTCCTGGAAAGCGACACGGTGAGGCTGCCCGGGGAACGAGACGGGGAAAGCCGAATCTGATCGGCGCGCACGCAGCAGCAGTACCCAGCCCGCAAGATCGTCCCCAGCGCTCAGGCTATTTTTCGGGCACGAAGGCTCCACGGATAGTTCCGGCGACACGGGCAGCACGCCAGCACAATGCCCCATGATTCACCGCCGTGCACGCCAGTCCGCGGTGAACCGGGACCAGACACCAGCCCACCGCCCGGTACACCCTTAAGCTGAGAACGCCGCGGCGCGGCCACCGTACCCCGCCACGCCAGCCCACCCGGGACGGGACGCGGACAAGTTTCGTGGCCACCTAACGCCACCCAGACCCGTTGGCTATTTTGGGGTCCGCAGCGCGGACGACCTGTACGACATGGGTGACCTGTGGTTCTTCCAAAAGTGTCACCCATGGCTGGACATCATCACCGTCGTGGAGCAACGGCTCGGCGACGGCCCGGGCCGCGGCCGGGTCCACGAGGTCATCGCCAGGCAGGCCCCGCTCGATGACATGCCAGCCGCCTACCTCGCCGGCCCAGCAGCGATGGTGGAACGAACATCGCAGGTCCTCACCACCGCAGGGCTGCCGGGTGCCCAGATCCGCCACGACCTGGCCGCGCTCAAGGCCCGCGTCAACCTTCCCATGCCCAACGGTGAATTACATGGTGAATTACCATAGCCCGGGCTGTAACCAACGGTGTGGCCCCCGAGACGGAGGAGACAGCAGTGACTGATGTGATGGCCGGGCAACGACCAGGATGCCGCTGAGCTGTCCGTGGCCGATGAGCACGTGCTGCGGGAATTTAGGGAGCGGGGCTTGTGGTCTGGCACCCGACAAGAGCGCTGCCCCGGGTCAGGCGAGCGCGAGGAACAGCTTTTCCAGCTGTTCCTGGCTCATGGGCGGGTTGTCGCCGTCGTTGAGGCACTGCCGCATCCCGCTTGCCACGATCTTGAAACCCGCCCGGTCCAGCGCCTTTGACACGGCGGCGAGCTGGGTCACGATGTCGGTGCAGTCACGCCCGGACTCGATCATTGCGATCACCCCGGCCAGCTGCCCCTGGGCCCGGCGCAGCCGGTTGAGCACCGCGCCCATCGCATCCTCATCGACCTTCATCAGAAGTCCTCCCCTTGCGCCATCCACGCCATATTACCCCAGGGGGTATATCCCTCATGGCGCCTTCCCCCGCAGCGGCGGGTCAGGCGAGCGCGATGGTGATATCCGGCTCCTGCCGCAGGGTGTTGTGCACGCTGCAGTGGGACGCCACGGCCAGCAGCCCGGGCTGGCGCTTGGCCGGGACACCAGGCGCCACGATGCGCAACTGGATGGCGCCGACCCGCGCGGGCCGGTCGGTGGCCATCGTGAACTCGGCCACCACCTGCAGCCCGTCGCGGTCCAGGCCGTGCCGGTCCAGGTAGCGGCCGGCGTAGAACGCGACGCATGAGGCGAGCGCACCGACGAGCAGTTCGGTCGGGGTCACCGCCGCATCCCGGCCACCCACATCGGCGGGCTGATCGACCAGAACCGTGTGGCCACGCGTGGTGATCACATACGACTCGCCGCCGGCGTGCGCCACCGCGACCCGCCCCGCTTCGGCCGGGCTTGACCCCTCGTCGTGCACGGCGGCCGCGGCCTGCGCGAGCAACACTGCGGCGAGCCGCCGCGCCTCCCTCACGGTCAGCGCGGCCCAGGTGCCGTCGCGGCCACCAGGCCTCGTCCCGATCTCCAGGCTGACGCGCTGTACGGGCCGATGCATATCACCAAGGACAAGCCGCCCGGCCCGCACTTGCCGCCCGCATGTCGTCAGGAAGCTTTGGTGCTCGAATCGGCGGTCGGCCCCGGACGCCTCAATAGTCATCGTGTGCCTCCTCGATCCCCAGGACCCTCCCGCAGTTTCGCGGCCGGTCCACGATGCGCAGCCGTTAGGGATCATTATCGTGCCCCATACCCAAGGGGGTATAGCTACAAGAACGTTGGTTACGCCGTGCCGATTCCCGGTCAGCCCGGTTGGCCCGTCGTCGAACCTGGCCGGATGCGATCCCAGTAGTGCCCGGGCGTCGTCCACGTAGCCCGCGAAGGTGGGCCTTGCGCCCAGGTCACCCCAAGGATTTCGGCTTGAGGGCGCTGGCGGGGCGAAGCGCGCCGTCGTCGTCGACGTCGTTGAGCACGGCCGTGAGGCCGACGCGGAGCATCTTCTTGCGGGCGGGGCCGAGCACTATTTTCGCGAGGAGGACGAACCGGACCGCGTGCCGACCGTGGCCGAGAAACCCTCGGGTCGCGGGGTCGCGCCCCTTGGCCCGTCGAGGTCCACAGCGTGATGAGCACCGGGTCGGTCACGGCACGCCAGACCTTGGCGGGGAAATGCGGGTAGTCACGCACGATGCGGATGTCGCTCATAGGGACTCCTCGGGCTGTGAGGATGGCGGATAAGTTTATTACAGCTGCTAGAAAATTACTGTAGAATAATTTATGCGGGGACTAGACTATGCTGAGGGCATGAGCAGGCGCACGGTGGACTGGACGGCGCTGACCACCCCGGGGACGGGGGCGCCGGAGGCCGAAGGGTTGCGGGAGCGCAAGAAGCGCCTGATGCGCCAGCAGTTGTCCGACACGGCGACACAGATGTTCATGGAGCGGGGCTTTGACGCCGTGCGCGTGTCGGAGGTCGCCGCGGCGTGCGGCGTGTCGGAGAAGACGGTCTTCAACTACTTCCCCACCAAGGAGTCGCTGGTCCTGGACCGCTTGGACGCCACGATGGCCTCGATGCGGACGGGCCTGGCAGAGCCCGGGGTCCCGCCGGTCGAGGCGGCGCTGCGGATCCTGGACGGTGAACTGGGCGCCATGACGTCCTGGCTTGCCACCCAGGACGACCCGGTCCAGGCCAGCGCCATGATCCAGCGCTTCGGCACCCTGATACGGGCCACACCCTCATTGCGGGCCCACCAGAGCGACATGATGAACCAGTTCGTCGCCGTGGCCGCCGCGATCCTGGCCGGACGGGCCGGGATGAGCGCGGACGACCCGGAGCCGCAGATCGCGGCCACCGCACTGCTCGGCCTCTGGCACATCCAGTCCCAAGGCCTGCGGAAATACCTGGACGGCACCCGCACACCCGCACAGGTCCACCAGGCAGTGACCGCCAACGTCCACCGCGCGGCCCGGCTCATCGACACCGGACTAAGCTCGTTCGTGCCCTTCACGTCCGGTACGGACCCGCAACAGGGCAGCCGGACCACCGCCGAGCCTGCCGAGCGCCGATAGGCGCGGCCCGCGCCTATCGCGCACCCGCGTCGCCGGCACCGTGACCGCCGAGGACATTGGTGCCGTCGGCGAGCACCCCGGTCAGCTTGTCGTCAGCACATGGTCAGGCCGCCGCTGACCGACAGCGCCTGCCCGGTGATGAAGCCGGCCTCGTTGCCGGCCAGGAAGACCACGAGTGGTGCGATGTCCTCGGGCCGGCCGATGCGCCGCAGCGGGATCGCCCGCGCGAGCGAGTCATATAGCCGCTGGTCGAATTCGGCGACCTGATCGAGCAGCGCCGTATCGGTCGGCCCCGGGCACACGCAATTGACGGTGACGCCGGCCGAGGCGATCTCCCGTGCCAGGGCCTTGCTGAAGGCGATCACGCCGCCCTTCGTCGCCGAGTACACGACCTCACCGCTTGAACCCACCTTCCCGGCATCCGAGCTGATGTTGATGACCCTTCCCCAGCCCCGGTCGAGCATCCCGCCGACGGTGGCGTGGCACACCGCGATCGGCCCGACCAGATTGACCGCGATCAGCCGCCGCCAGGTCTCCTCGTCGCTGTCGGTGAAGCGCTGGATGCGGTCGATCCCGGCGTTGTTCACCACGATGTCCGGTGACCCGAGCTCCCTGGACACCCGCGCTACCGCCGCCGCGACAGCGACGGTATCCGCCACATCAATGGGTACGGCGACCGCAGCCCCGTCCGTGATGCCGTCCGTGATGCCGTCCGCCACGTGCCCGGCCGCGGCATTGTCCAGATCGGCGACTGCGACAGAGGCCCCGGCCGCCGCCAATGCCCTGGCTATCGCCGCCCCGATGCCCCTGCCCGCCCCGGTGACCAGGGCGACGCGCCCGTTGAGGTCCACCGTCCCCCCGCCGATCAGATCGAACACGGTTTGCGGGCCGTCGCCCGCAAGCAAATGGCGGCAGCCGTCCGGCATCAGCATCGCCACCGCGACGCCGCCCCGGCAGGTGACTTCCGCCTTCCACCGTCGTAAGCCACATACCGTCGTAAGCCACATACCGTCGTAAGCCACATAATGCACTAGCCACATAATGCACTTGGATGTGGCCGCACGTCTCATGGTGGCGCTCCGGAGCGCCCCTAAATAGGTGCGGATGCGCGCGCCGGTAGGACAAAGCTAGGACGCGCGCTGTGACCACTTAGGCCCGGGCACGGCGGGGGCACGGCGCGGCAGAGGCGTGTCTGCACGCGGCAGCCGCCTATTGGAGAAGGTATGTACCCATCAGGCAGAGGTCACCGGCATCGGGGGCTGACCCGACAATGAGCCTTGCTAAGCAGCATCCGGCGCAGCGATCACTGAAGTCATCCGGACCGAAACGCCGGCCGCACGCAGGCCCCGGCCGCCGCGACGGCGCTAGCGCCTTGATATACCGAGAGCATGGCCTCCGATTCCCTGGCCGGCCAGATGCGATCGGCCGCGACCGTACTTCTGAAGGCCCTTGAGGGCCGGCAGCGTGCGCTCGCGGCACGCGCATTCGCAGACGACGCCGCGCGGCGGTGGCTGGAATACCGCCCGCGGCCCCGCCCCGGTGCCTGCATCGCGGAGATGACGTCCACAGCCCGAAAGGCGGCCCACTGTCTGCTGGCTACCGCGCTGAGTGACCACGCCTATGCGCAGGCGATGACGATCATCGCCCTGGAAGAGGTGCTCGACCGGCGTGAGCAGTGGCAGCGCGGCCGGCACAGTGGCGACTACTGGGTGGCTGTCTTCGGTGACCCGGCCGGCGACGAGCCGTGGTCATGGCGATTCGAAGGCCACCACCTGTCGGTGACGATGACCCTGATAGGCGATGAGATTTCCCCCGCCCCGATCTTTTTTGGCGCCAACCCGGCATGCGTCGGCTACGCCGGCAAGCCGGTGTCCCGGCCGCTCGCCCCGGAGGAAGACCTGGCGCGGGCGCTGCTGAAGGCCCTAGGCCCAGCTGAACGGGCCACTGCCGTGGTGTCACAGCATGCTCCGGGCGACATCCGCACGGGCACCAGACCCCACGCCGGGGAGGGCATCGAGCCGCGCGGCGTTGGCTCCGCCCGGCTCGGCCCTGCGCCACAGGCCGTGCTGAGCCAGCTCGTCGCGCTCTACCTCGACCGGCTTCCCGCCGAGCTCGCCGCCCGCGAGGCCGCCCGGATCGCCACCCACGAGCTGTCATTCGCGTGGGAGGGCCCAACCACGCCGGGCACACGGCACTACTACCGGGTGCAAGGCAACGACCTGCTCATCGAGTACGACAACACCACCGACGATGGCAACCATGCCCATACCGTGCTGCGCCGCCCCCGCAGCGACTTCGGTGACGACGTGCTGGCCGGGCACTACCAGCAAGCCCACTCCTGACCTTGCTCCGAACCCGGCGAGCACATCGCCATCACCGGCTGCCATTGCCGCTAGCTTGCGCGGTTACCCGGCGATGGCGGCGTGGGCTGCCGTTGTCGTCCACACTCTGCTTGGTGTGATCTTGCTACCCCCTATGGGGGGCAGGAGCGGCAGCCCACGCCGTCTGTAAGCTGCCTAGCAGCCGTCGTACGGTGCCCAGTTGGACTGACCGCCTTGGGCGATGGCGTTGGAGAACACCCGGTCTTGCTCGGCCGGGCTGGCGTTCCCAAAGTCGCCAGGGCTGCCGCCGTACGCTGCCCATGTGCTGGCGCTGAACTGGTACGCGCCGTAGTAGCCACCCGAATTCGTCACCTGGTAGTTGCCACCAGACTCACGGGCCCGCACGCACGAGCCGAACGAACCGCCCGGTGCAGCGTCCTGAGACGCCGCCGGAGCCTGCGGCGCTGCCGGAGCCTGGGGCGCAGGCGCGTTTACTGGCGCGGTGGTGACCGGCTGAGTCGCCGCTGGCGCCTGCTGGACCGGAATCGGCTGGATGGCCACGGGAGCCGGCGCCGGGATCGCCTTGCCCATCTTGCCGTGCGGCGCGAGCCTCACCGTAAGCCGCTCACCTGGAGTGATGTGGTCTGGGTAAGCGCCGACGACCTTGACGTTGGCGGCGTAGAACCTCGGCCATAGGCCAGCGTGACCGAACAGCCGGCCCGTGATGGCCGATAGCGAGTCGCCCGGCTTGACCGCATAGGCGGTGGGCCTTCCCTGTGTCTTCGAGAAGCTCGCGTGGTCGTTGTGAACTGTCGCGAGGGGCTCGGCAGATGCGAGCCCGCCGACGCCGTGGCTCGCGGCGGTGGCGGTCGTAGCTCGCCCGGGTGCGTTGGCCATCGTGCTCGCGCTGGCCGCTGTGCCTGAGGCGATGGCGGCCACGGCGATGGCCCCGCCCGCTACTGCGGCGGTGCGTGTGGAGAACTTGCGGTTAGATGTCCTCTTACTGGACAACATGACCCCTCGGTCGTGCACGTGTTGTGCTCGGCTTCCACCCATGGGCACATGCCCGCCACCAGCGGAAGCGGTGGCTCAAGCATCGGCGTGCGCGCTTGTCGCGGGTCAGGGCGGCGGGTCACTTTGGCAACCTCGCGCACGCTGGGTGCTGGAAATCGCCACTATGCCAAAATTCAGACCAAAAGATACCTAAGAACCCGAATAAGCCGCTGTGACCTAAGTCGTACCGATTAATAATTACCTGCCCGGATTCGGCCCTACCTGCGTGTTTACCGCCCGGAGCAGCCTGTTCCCGCCGGATGTTACGTATATCACAATATGACAGAATCGACCAAATGTGCGTACTCTGTGTAGTCATTTTGTGATGCGCACCGTGCCGGAACGGTCACCTGAGGAGTCGCGATTCAAGCCGGAAACGGCCGCCAACGGGTGCGGTACGAGCGGGCGGACCGACCGGATCTGGTTCGCCGCGCTGGCATGGCTCATACCGCTTATACCGCGATTTCGGTGTACCGAAGTCTTCCCCCGTTGCACCCGCGACGCTGCTGGCCTGGCAACCCAAACTGGCTGCCGAAGTACGACATGGGCAAGCGGCGATCGGACCACTACTCCCAAGTCGATGCGTTACTTACTGCACCCAGATTTCTCCGAGTCCGGCGCCGTCAGCCGACGATGAAATTGTGGGGCATCCTGGGTGTGCCTTACCCACCGCGGCGGCTGGCCCTGCTTAAAGCCGTTACGGTCGCGATCAAGCCCTCGCGGGCGCTGGGGCAACGCGGTGCCCATCCAGTTGCGGAACCGTGCGTTGCTGACGCGCAGCGAGCGGGTGAGCGACGTGAGGCGGTCGCCGAACAGCAAAGCGGCCCGGCCCGGACCACGCAGCCACATGGCCTGGCCGGCGGCATCGGCGAGCGCGGCAGCGTACTGGCGCTTGGTCAGCGGCTCGTTATCGACCACGTTGAACGTCCCTGCGGGAGCATGCAGTGCCGCAGCGACGGCCGCGGCCGCGTCCGCCACGTGGATCGATGAGACGCAGCTGTCCGGCGGGCCCAGGACGAGGCCGATGTGGTGGCGGGCCTGGGCGAGCATCTGCTCGCTGTGGGCGGCGCCAGGACCGGGACCACATGGCCGCCGATCGCACCGGTCCCGCCGGTGACAAATACCCTCATGAGTGCGAACCGTAGCCGCACATCGGCGGGCGGCGGCGCAGGGACCCAGGCCGCCAAAGATCCATGCGACGCCCTATTGCTGCCCAGTGTCCGGCAGCGCCCCTGAGGCCCCTACAGCACCCACCGCCAGCACGCTGCGCCAGGCGATTACCCGTCCGGCGCGGTGTGCGCTGCGCATCGGATTCCAGGCACGCCGGGGGCGGCGCGGGGACAGACTGCGGACCTTCGCCCCTGGCTTGGCGACCTGGCCCGTGTCCGAATGAGGTTCATGGAGGTCCGGTCGGGCGGCGTGCCGCTACTCGCAGCCGAGCAAGAGGACGCCTGTGTCCTTGATCCCGAACGGCCTTGCCGGGCGTGCATGGCAGCATCCCCTCGTGAATGTCCCTATGTCTACCTGCTCGATGACGACACCCGGCGCAGGTCACCGATGCCCCGATCCTGATGCTGCTCTGCTCGCCGGCCGGACGGCCTCCTGGTAGTTGCCAGGTTGCAGGCGGGCTGCCTGCTCGTGCCCGGTCCACCGGCACCCGCGCTGGCGTGCTTGCGCCCACATCGCACCCCCGTTCCGATCGTGGACCACGCTGCGGCCGGCCCGCTACCCGGAGGCGACGCGCGGCGCCGTAATCTCGGCCATCCAGAGCACCTTCGCGCGGCGGGCACGACAGCGACCGGATCATCCACCGGCGGTGATCAATGCCCGATCGCCGATCGCTGCCCGGACCCTCAGGCGCGCCTGGTGCAGGCGGCTCTTGAAGGCGCTCTGGCCGACGCCGGCGATTTCCGCGGCCTCCTGTGTCGACAGGCCCTCGACGTCGCGCAGCACGATCGCGGTCAAGTAGGGCGGCGGCAGGCTGGTCAGGGCCTTAACGAGCGCCGCGCGCAGCTCGCTGTCCTCGGCCTGCCGGGATGGCTCATCGTGAGGGGAAGCGGGCAGCTGCAGTGCTTCGGCATCGATCGAGACGCTGGCCGGCCTGCGGGACCTTTTGTCCAGCGAGCGGTTGGCTTCGTTAACCGCGATCCGGTAGAGCCAGGTGAAGAAACTGGAACGGCCCTGGAAGCGGGCGATGCCCTGCCAGGCGCGCAGCATAACCTCCTGGGCTACATCCTCGGCCTCGCTGCGATCGCCGAGCAGCCGCAGAAGTAGCGCGAACAGGCGGTCGGCGTGCGCGCCCGCCAGCTGCTCGAACGCATCGACATCCCCGGCCCTGGCGCGGGCGACGAGGCTGGCCTCAGTCGGCGCCGGCGCCGGAGCGCGCTTGCCGCGCCGCTGTGGCATCACGCGTTCTGAGGCGGGGCCGGCGAGGCGCCACCGGGCTCGCCGCCCGCACCGCCGGCCCGAACCCGGTCGAAGATCCCCGCTGGCGCGCGGATGCCCTCCATGCCGTCGAGTCCCTGGATCATATGCACCAGCGCCCGCGTCGCGAGGATGCCTCGCCCGCAGTCAGCACAGTGACGAGCATGACGGCTCAGACGGCGGCGGGCGCGGCGGCCGAGGTCTCCCTCGATGTAGTGCGACAGATGCTGCTGCGACCACTGGTGGTCATCAGCGCGGCCGAATAGGCTCATGACGTCTCCCGTAGCTGCTGTGCCGAAGCTGGGACGTGCCGTCGTCACGGTAGTAGACCGGCCGTTGTCGTGCGGTGGCCCCCTCGGGGCCTGCCGCGATGCCGGCAGCGCGGCTACTGGAGAGCACACCCGCGCTCACTCGAGAAAGCGGCACCGTGCCAGCTGCGCTCGCACGGTGCCGCGGTAACGCGGTGCGGCAGTGGTCAACCGCGTGGGTGCCAGGGTCAGGCGGGCTGGCCGTCGTCCCGATCCTGGTTCGCCGTCGCGGGCTCGAAGGCCAGCGAGCAGGAGTTGATGCAGTAGCGGTCGCCCGTCGGGCCGGCCCGTCGCCGAAGACATGGCCGAGGTGGCCGCCGCAGCGGCGGCAGACGACCTCCGTCCGGCGCATGAACAGGCTGTTGTCCGGCCGCAGTTCGACCGCCTCGGCAACGGCCGGCTCGTAGAAGCTCGGCCAGCCCGTGCCCGAATCGAACTTTGCGTCCGACCGGAACAGCTCACTCCCGCAGCCGGCGCAACGGAAGATGCCGTCGTCGTGCTTATGGACGTACTCGCCGGTGAATGGCCGCTCGGTGTGGCCCTTGCGCAGGACGCTGTACTGCTGGGGAGTTAGCTCCTTGCGCCACTGCTCATCGGGCTTCTGGATCTCGGCCGCTGAGCCTGCCTCAGTCCTAGCTCGTGCGTTGCGCATCTTCGGGTCCTTCCTTTCGGATCCATCACCCCTTTAGACCCGCGCCCTGGCGAAGCGATTCATCCTGGCCCGCAGCCGGCAGCGCCTGCTGGCGAAGCGGTCATCCTCCGGGACTCCCGCGCCGCGCGGCCGCATGACCATGACCCTGGCGTTGAAGGCCCTGAGGAGGCCGCTGGCCTGCCCGGACTTCAGGCTGTGGTCAACTTGCGGGCGACGTCCAGGGATGACGCCCACATGTCGTCGAGGAGCTGCCGGAGGCCGTCCAGCCCTTCCGGCCGCGCCCGGTACAGCCGCCGGGTGCCGTCGCGGCGCTCGGTCAGCAGGCCCGCGTTCTTGAGCACCGTGAGGTGCTGGCTCACCGCTGTCCTGCTGACATCGAAGCCCGCGGCGATCTCGCCCGCTGGCAGTTCGTCATCGGCGACAAGCCGCAGGATAGCCCGACGGCGCGGCTCGGCTATCGCCTTGAGCGCCTCATCGGTCGCTAGCTCGCCGCCCGCCGCGACATCCTGCGGCTCAGTACTCATGGCGCTCGGTCAGCTCCAGAGCCCGGCCTGGTCCCGTCCGGTGACCGGCGATCACCGGACGGCCGAGCAGCTCGGCGTAGAACTTCCGCGCGCTCCGCGACTGGGTGGCCCATCGGGTCTCCCTTGGTCTCTCCACGAACGTCGACAGTCACTAACGTTAGCAATAGTAAACGTTAGCGTCAGCTAACTGTAGTGGGGCCGCCGGGGCGCACGCAACCTATCGACCGCACTATGCCGATGCCGCAACAAGCCGCTCATTGGGCTCGGGCGGTAGGCCGAGATCAACTGGCGGCCGTGAACCGACGTAGGTGTTCGGCAAGTAGCTCGGGTTGGTCGACCGGGACGAGCGTGTAGCTGTCGGGGATCTCATGGAGCTCGCTAGCAGGGAAGGCGGCTGCGAGTCGTGGTCCGTGCTCGGCCGGCATGAGACGATCATCCGCTGCCCACAGGACGAGCACCGGGCGTGTGTAGCTGCCGACCGAGGCAGTCGCCGAAGACATGGCGCGCCTGCCGTTGCGGGCGTCGCCGGCGTATTTGCGCAGGTCGCGCCTGATCCGGGGGTCTTCCAACGGCTCCGCCCAGCGTTCGAAGCGCTCCTGGGGGATCTCGCGCTTGGCCATCCACCCGAACGCCAAGGCTGCCGTCGCAGCGGTGCGGCAGAGACCCTTCGTGCCACCGACTACGCCGACGCCTGCCCATCGCAACCGTGGCGCTGGAGGTCGCGAGCACGAACGAGCCGCTGCGGGTAGCCACCGCCGAGGTGTTCGACGGCTGGCTGAACGAGCGGCAAACCACCATGGAACTGGCAGCAGATTTTCTTTCCAGCCTTTGCCGCCACTCGGAGGGGCCGGGGCGGCTGCATGAGGACCACGCGCATGCCCACCGGCTGGCCGAGGGCATCGCTGATGTCCTGCCAGGCTCCGTTGATCCTGCCCGCGTGGAGACCAACATCGTATTCGTGCAGGTGACCGGTACCGGTCGCGACGTCAGGGAGTGGGCAGATCTGCTGGCCGCCGAGGGGTGCTCGTCACACTGATCGGCGACCGAATCCGGATGCTCACACATGTCGGCATCACCGCGGACGATATCGAGGCCGCACTTGGCGCCTGGCACCGCGTGACCGCCAATACTGCTCGAGGATGAACCGCGGATGCCACCATTAAGCCCGGTGGCCTTTACAGAGGCCACTTACGTCAGAATGAGCGCAGTTGCGGTCCTTGGGAAGCGGTGAGCGGCAGCGCACCGGTTCGCACAAGCCCCGTCAGTCAGAGACATGCGGAGCACCGCCGCCGGCCCAGGAGGCGCTAACGATGGAGTATCTCGTCACTATGACCGCCCACGTTCCGGATAGCATTCCAGAAGGAACTGTCGAAGACATCCGCACCCGCGAGGCCGCACGCTCGCGCGAACTCGCCGCGCACGGACACCTGCGTCGCCCTTGGCGTCCTCCCCTGCAACCAGGCGAATGGCGCACCCTCGGAGAGCGTGCGGGCAGCGTGATTCCCGCAGCCGCCCGATTGGCGCGCCAGACCCGGTCGCGCCAATCGCGCACCTCGGGCATCCATTAGCCACATATTAGTCCGACCTATACGAAGCAAGCAGTCGTGTCCATTCGTAAACCCCGTGGCGAAGCCACGCGTCACACTGACGAGTCCGAAACGCTTGCCGCGGAGGAGGTCGCGCAGGACGCGTTCGTGGCGATGCACAGAGCCTGCGGCCGCTGCGTGACACCGACCGTCGGCCCTTCAGCGGGAGGCGCTGCTACGCGGACCTGCCGGAGGCGCAGATCGCCAGCGTCATGGGGCTCAGCAATGGAGCGGTGAAAAGGCACACGGCGCGTGGCATGGCCGCGCTCCGCAGCGTGCTGGAGCAGGAGTCATGACGGAACCGGAAGCCGAGTACGGCGAGCGCATGCGCCGCGCGTTGCACGCGGCGGCGGACAGCGTCGTGCCGTCCGGGGACGGCCTGGAGCGGATCCGCAGCAGGATCGCCCACGAGCCATCCCGGGAGGGCCTCGGCCTGCTCCTGGGCTGGCTGCGATCCGTCACCGCGGACGTCAGGGCAAGCCCGCCCAGCCTGCGGCCCGTGATCGCGGCCCTCAAATCTAGCCTGGTGCCAGTTGTCAAATCCGGGCTGCCAACTGTCACAGCGATCGTCGTGGCGCTGAAGTCGGCTGTGCAGCGGCCGCGGGCGGGTGGCGGCTGGCTGCGGCCCGCACTCGCGGCCGCCGGAGCCGCACTCGTCGCTGCGGCGGCGATCCTCGGCAGCCCCGCGCTGCGCCATACGGTGGCCGCACAGATCAGCTCGCTGTTGCAGCACACAAACCCGAAGCCGCCGGCAAACCATCCAGCGATCAACCTGGGGCCTGGCACACCCGGACCGAGCCCCGCTATCCCCCTCCCCTCGCCGTCGCCGTCGCCTTCCTCGGCCAAGGCACCGCCCAGACCTATCCAACCGACGCCGCTTCCCACGACGTGCGCTCCGCTAACTGGCCAGGCCAGCCCCGCAGCCACGCCTGCCGCCGCCCCCAGGCAGGCCCGCACGACCTGCCAGACCCAGGCGCCGGCGCCCACACCAACACCACCCCCGACATCGCCACCATCGACGTCATCCCCGGCCCCGACGCCCACGCTCTCGCCGACACCGTCAGGCACGCCGGCCACACCGGGCTCTGCCCAAGCGCCGCAGGCCGGAACGGCCAAGCGAGCCGGTGGCCGCCGGGCCCTCATATCGCCGCTCACGTCACCACCGGTCCGTGCGGCCAGGCACCGCCGCACCGGCAGTCCGGGGGCGGAACGTCGGCGAGCCGAGCCTGGGCCGCACCGAGCCGAGCCTGGTCGGCACCGCCCGCCGCGGCAAACCCGGCGCGTTGCGCCCCGGTGAAGTTCATGGTCAGCGCACTGGCGCCTGTCCGTGCAGCCGGCTGGTGACGGTCTGTGAAGGGGGCCGAGGTAGCGGTGGTGCGAAAGGTACCGCCGCAGCGGACCCGGAACCGTCGTCGCAACGTGGCCGCTGGGGTGCACAGGATCGCGTGCCTGCTAGCAGACGAGAGCGAGATGGGCGCGCTTGCGCTTGAGCACTGCGGGTACACGGTCCGCTCCAGGAATATGCCCGGCTCTAGGGCGTAGCCCGTGGATCTTTGGCGGCGCGGATCGGCGCCCAGATGGACGACCGGGGTCGTTGTCGTCGTCGCCGATAGCTCCCCTATAGGCTCCTCCTCCGCCGTGCCGGCCCGGTGCCGCTACCGCCCAGACTCACGAGGCCTCCCTGGCCGATATCCGGCATGGGAATCTTGATCCATCCGTGCGTGAGTTCCGTCGCCCTGTTGAGGCCTCCGCCGCAGTCAATTCACCACCCCGACATATTCCGGAAATGTTTTGATGATTTTGTGAAGGAACATATTGGTGAGCAGACGCAGAGGAGCACTCGCGCCGCGGGCGGAGCCATTTACCCGTGGTAGGAGCGTGTGCCAGGTGAGCCTGGACTGGGCGGCGCTGGCTTGTGAATGCCGGTTGGGTGATCACGGAATATAGCGTCTACCGCCGGATGAACCCAGGGGGTGAGCGCGCACAACACTCGGGTCCGAGCACAGTTGCTACGTGCTACGGCCAGGCCCGCAAGATACCGGCCTTGTGAATGGCACGGCCTGCGCTGCAAGGTCACCGCGGTGGCGCGGTCGTGCGCATGTTGCGATCCTGACATCGCCGATCGCTGCGGGCCATCTCCGTCAAGGACACCAGCAACGCATCACTCGAAGGAATCCGAATGGCGCATCTTAAGGTCCGGGAGTTCATGACCGCCGAGGTGGTCACGGTCACGTTAGACACGCGGTTCAAGGCGCTGGCCGACCTCATGGCCATACACCATGTCAGTGCGCTGCCCGTGCTCGATCCCGAGGGCCGCGTGGCTGGTGTGGTCTCCAATGTTGACCTGCTCCGCGAGGAAGAGTTCCAAGAAGCCCCTGGCCGCGCCGCGCGGGACGTGATGACCTCACCTGCCGTCACCGTGCCGCCAGACGCCACCATCGTGTCGGCCGTCCGGCTGATGGACCGTCACCGGATCAAGCAGCTGGTGGTGGTCGGCGCCAGCGGCCGGCTGGCAGGCATCGTCACCACCCATGATCTGCTGCGCGTCTACCTGAGGTCAGCCGACGGGATGCGGGCCAAGATCATTGGCAAGGTACTTACGAGCTGCCCCGGGTCAACCCGGCCCTGGTGGAGGTAACCGTCGCCGACGGCATCCTGACGCTGGATGGCCAAGTCGAGAAGAAGAGCGTGATCCCGCTTGCGGTCCATATGGCGCACGGGGTCAACGGGTGGTGGACGTCGTGGACCGGCTCAGGTTCGAAATCGATGACACACAAGAGCCAACGACTGCGACCTGACCGGCTACCGACCGCACTAGGCGCCCCGCAGATCTTTGGCGGCGGGCAGGGTCAGCCGGTCACTCGGCGGCGCCGGCAGGCATCCCGTCAGCCGCCTGCGCCGGCGCGGCGGCGGGTGCAGCAGGACGGCGGATCCCGGCCGCGAGCAGGTCGCGGAGCCGGATCACGCCGCGCACCTCCTTGCCTTCCAGCACTGGCAGGTGGTGGAAACCGTGCTGGAGCATAATCCGGGTGGCATCTTCGGCCGGGGTGTCAGGGCGCACCGATTGCGGGTGCGGGGTCATCCACTCAGAAACCGGCGATCTTGAGGGGTCCTCACCCGAGGCGGTCGCCCGCAGGACGTCCCACTTGGTCAAGATCCCGGCCAGGAACGACGCCTGGATGACGACAGCCGAGCCTGCCCTTGCCCCGACCATGGCGGCAGCAGCGCCCGCCATCGTGGTCTCCGGCGTAACGGTCACCGCGCCGGTATGTATGAGGTTTCGCACCGCCGCCGCCGGGGTGCCGCCCTCGCGCGGGTTGTCAGCCACTTGCCCCGGCCTCCGCGGTGCTGGCTTCGGTGATCTCCCCGAGGCCGAGGATCAGATCGATGAAGCGACCGCCAATAGCATCCATGACACCACCTTTCATGTAAGTTTAAGCCGGCGTTCCATGGGTTGGCCATCCCCACGGAGATACGTTCGCGTCAACAAACGGCTGCTTCAGAAGCTCCTTCCATGCCTACTGTCAGCGGCCGGCTCGCCAACTGGGCACGGGTGCCGCACGCGAGTGGGTGGCGGGCTGGGTGGCGCAGTCCGCGCAAATCCCGGATATCTCGAGGTGCGCCGGTCTGCCAGGCAGCCTGGCACCCCGCGAAAGCCGTTATGAATCAATATCGGCGGCCCCTCGTTACGGGGCGCTGCCGGGTTTGCCTGCCAGGGCCGTCCGCTCTGCGCGCCTGGGCTTTGCTGGCCTTAGCGATTGCCGATAAATAACTTTGATTTCTCGTGATCGGCGGGTCATGATGTGGTATGGCCGTTGCCGGGGAGATCGAGGAGTCGCTGGCGGCGAAGTTCCCCGGTGCTGATGCCGCACCTGGATGAGCGGCAGCGGCGGCTGTACCTGGGTTCGGAGGCGCGCTCGCTGGGCATGCCTACCCCAAAGGCATCAAGATCTCAGACCGCCAGATGAAGGACCTGGAACGGCGAGTTCTCCGACGCCACCAGTTCCACGGCGAGTGGAACTACGACCTGATCCCTGCCCGCAGTCCATGATTCAGCGTGTTATTTATCGGCAGCGACTTAGCGCGTGCCGCTGGCCTGCCGGTGGCGGCCGCGGTCACAGCGCCGCCGGGGCGGCCTGCCGCCGCGTTCCCGCATTCCGGCGGTGCAGCCGGGAGCCTGCGTAGGCGGCGAGGTACGCGGCGGTGGCGACGGCGATGATGGCGAAGCTAGGCGGCATGGCCGGGACGGCGTAGGCCATTGCCAGCCCGCCCCACATCTCGGCAACCGCGAGCCCGGCGGAGATGGCCAGGCCGCGGTAGGGCCGGTCGGTGAGCAGGAGCGCGGTGGCGGCCGGTGCGGCGAGCAGGCCGAGCAGCAGCAGCGCGCCGACCGCCTGGGTGGCTTCGGCGGCGGTCGCGCCGATGAGGGCGAGGAAGCCGATGCCGAGCATGCGGACTGGTACGCCCCTGGCGGCGGCAACGGCTTCGTCGATGCTCGTGAACAGCAACGGCCGGGCGATGCACAAGATGGCGAGGACGATGCCGACGCCGATGGCGGCGGCGGTCATGGCCTGCGCCTCGGACAGCCCGAATATCGACCCGAACAGCACGCTGGTTCCCGCGGTCCCGTTGGCGGTGCTGCGTGATGTCGTGTAGAGGGTGAGGAAGAAGACGCCGAGGCCGAGGATCCAGGCGAAGACGTTGCCGATCACGACGTCATCGGCGCGGCCCCGGGGCCCGAGCACGCCGATGCCGACCGCGACGGCGATGGTCGCCCCGAACAGTCCAAGACGCAGGTCGATGCCCGCAGCGAGCGCCGCCAGCGCGCCGGTGAACGCCACGTGGCTCAGCGCGTCACCGGTGAACACCTGGGCCCGCAGCATCAAGAAGAACCCCGCGAGCCCGCACGCCGCTGCGATAGCCGTCCCGGCAACGAACGCGTACTGCAGGAATGGGTGAGCGAAGATGCTCATGCAGGCACCCCCGCTAGGGCATGGCGGCTGGCTCGCTGCCGGGCGGCTGCGGCGATGTGCGCGCCGAGGTAGGCCGCGAATGCGAAGCTTGTGACGTAGAAACCGATCGGATAGGGGGAGTAGTAGGCGGCGATGAGCCCGGCCCAGGTCACCACCCAGCCGATCACCACCGTGAGGACCAGACCGGCCAGCGGGCGAAAGATGAGCCGCTGCGCGGTGGCGGCGGGCATCACGAGCAGGGCGAATACCAGCAGCGCGCCGGTGATCTGCGCCGTTTCTGCTACGGCCGCGCCGAGCAAGACCAGGAACGCGATCGATAGCGCGCGGACAGGGACACCCCGTGCCGCGGCGACGTCGGGGTCCACAGAGGCGAATAGCAGCGGCCGGCCGATCACCGCGAGTACCGCCAGCACGGCGAGGCCGACCGCTGCGAGTGTCACAACCTGGCCGGAGGTGATGCCGAGAAAGCTGCCGAAAAGCAGGGCCGTGGTCCCGCCGAGGAATCCCTTGTAAAGGGCGACGAACAGCAGCCCGCAGGCGAGCGCGAAGGCTTGCACCGTTCCGGTCATCGCCGACTCGGTGGCCAGGCTGCCCGTGGATCTTCTGCCCCGGGAAGCTATGCCGATGATCACCGCGGCGCCGATGCAGAACGCGAAGTAGCCGTACCCCGCGCTCACCCCGATCAAGGTGGCGCCGGCCGCCCCGGGGAAGGCCGCCACCGACAGGGTGTGCCCGGCAAACGACTGGCGGCGCAGCACCATGAACCAGCCCATCAGCCCGGCGATGACCGCGACAACCGCCCCGGCGCGGAACGCGTTGACCATGAACGGGAAGGACCACAGGTCCCGGATGTCGGCGAGCAGATTCCAGGAGAAGCCGGCGGTCACGGCGCACAACCGGTGGCGTGGCGGCCGGCGTGCAGTGCGGGTGCCTCCGGCTGGCCCACGACGACGAGCCGCCCGTCGGAGCTGCGGAGTACCTCGACCGGCGTCTGGTACAGCCGGGTCAGGGTCTCGCTCGTGATAACGGCGGCCGGGGTTCCGGCGGCCGCACCGCCCGCGGCCATATAGACCACGCGGTCCAGGTGGGCCAGGATCGGGTTCACGTCGTGAGCGATCATCACGATGGTGACGCCCTCGGCATCGCAGATCCGGCTGATCAGCGCGGCGGCGGCCGCCTGGTTCGGCAGATCGAGGCTGTCGAGAGGCTCGTCAAGCAGCAATAGCCGCGGTCGGCGGATCAGCGCCTGTGCGATGAGCAGCCGCTGCTGCTCGCCGCCTGAGCACTCGCCGATAGGCCGGTCCGCGTAGCCGCCGGCGCCGACCAGTTCGATCACTTCGCGGACCCGCCGGGTGGCGTCGCGGCGGCGGGACCCGAACGGCAGCGGGATTCCCCACCGGTCACCGTCCAGGCCGAGCCGGACCATATCGGTGCCGCGGATCCGCAGCGAAGACTCGAAGCTGCGCCGCTGCGGCAGGTAGCCGATCCTGTGCCGGGCCCGCCCAGGAGGCTGCCACAGCACCCGGGCCTGGCCTTGCGCGACGGGGAGCAGGCCGAGCAGGACTTTCGCGAGGGTCGTCTTGCCGGCCCGTTCGGGCCCAGCACCGCGACGAACTCACCCGCCCCAACCGTCAGGTCCACCCCGCTCCACAACGTGGCACCACCAACGCGCACGGCGGCACCGCGCAACTCGAGCACATTGCTGCGATCGGCGGGTGGCGATGCTGGCGCGAGCACGGCCCGCTCAGCCCGGGCCACGGGATTCACGGCGTCCCCCTCACTTGCCGGTCGCCTGGTGCAGCGCGTTCTCAATCCCCTGCAATTCGCTGACCTGCCAGTCCTGGAAGGTGGCGTTTGCCGGGGCCAGGGTCTCGGTCACCGTCGTGACCGGGATGCCCGCCGCCTTGGCCTCCTTCACCTGGGCAGCGACGTCCGGGGTGGCGTTCTGG
This sequence comes from uncultured Actinomycetota bacterium, assembly GCA_963826515.1. GTDB lineage: Bacteria > Actinomycetota > Actinomycetes > Streptosporangiales > Streptosporangiaceae > DATFVJ01. The sequence goes on along the minus strand of CAWGXI010000006.1, from coordinate 260,206 downwards.
CTGTTGTAGATGTAGACCTTGATCTGTTTGCCCCTGATCTGGGCGTCGATGGTGGACTTGTCCTGTGCGGTCGGCTCGGTGCCCTCGCTTATCGCCCTCAGGAACGAGTACGGGGTAAGCATCCTCAGGCCGAGCGTGCCGGCCAGCGGGGAGACGATCGATTCAGAAGCGCCAACAGGGGTGCCCGCGTACCTTTCCTTGATCTGTGCGATCAGCTGGTTGTACCTGGCCAGCGTCTTTGTCTCGAAGGAGTTCTGCTGGCTGGCAAAGTACGCGGCGTCCGCCGGGTCCAGCTGCTTGTAGTCCGCGGTGATCGCCGCGATGACCTGGTGGACGTGGGCGGCGGAGTACCACTGGTGCGGGTTACCACCTGGTTTCAGCCCGAGCAGGTCGCCGACCGTGAGGGTCCGGCGGCCCGGGACGGGGTTGGCCGCGAGCAGTTTCGGCGCCCACGGGTCGTAGCCGATGCCGTTGACGATCACGAACTGCGCCAAGGCAATGGTCCGCGCGTCACTCGCGGTCGGCTCGTAGGCATGCGGGTCGGTGTTGGGATTGGTGATGATACTGGTCTCGGTCACGTGGGATCCGCCGAGCTGTCTGGCGATGCTGCCCCAGAAATTCTCCGCCGCCACCGCCACGATCTTCTTTCCCGCGCCGCCACCGGCGCCAGCCGGGCCGGAGACCGTCGTCGAGCACCCGGCGGCCAGCGCCAGCACAGCTGCCGCGACCGCCGCCGCGGCCAGGCGGCGCAGCTGCGATATGAGTCTCATCCGGGGGCCTCTCACCTCACCATCACCACCACCGCGCAGCGCGCTTGCCGTAGCGCAGGGTTCGCCCGCGGAAATGAAACCGATCACCGTTTTCGGCGACCTTCCCAAGACACCGATGATAATGAAAACCGTTTCCGTTGTCACGCTGGCTCTGACGAGGAGGAGCGCAGTGACGGCGAGCCTGGCCATCGGCCGGCGCTTCTCGTGGACCACGTCCCCTACCCGCAGTTGGCCGAAGCGGTCCGAGCCCGCTACCTGGCGATGTCAATGACCGGGCGGCAAATGCGGATGGCCATCACCGAGCCGGCCAAGAAGACGGCCTCCAAGGTTGAAGACGACCTCGTCGATCTCCGCCAGCCCGGGTTTTCCAGCTCCGCGTCACGGACTTGGGTCGCCGCGGGTCTCCGTGGTCAGGAAGTCGCGGAGAAGGACTGTGAGGTTGCGTGCCAGCACCGCCCGCCGGCGCCGCGGGTGCGCGGCGCCGGCGGGCGGTCTGCCTGCTGAACAGCCATGCTGTGGGTGCTGACGGCGTAGGCGCGCGGAAGCGCTGCGACGATGGCCGCCACGTCGCCGCAGGCAGGACAGCGAAGCACAATGCCCGCGCCCTGATACAGCTGATGAGCACCGATCTGGCTTCGCGTCCTGCACGACTGCACACGCGCTCCGCGCCGGTCATCTCGCGGCCGAAGTTCTCCTCGAGCAGGCCGCCGGTCGCATTTCCGTCAGCGTTCATGATCAGCCTCCGGTAGGTCCGAACCGCTCCGCGTGCACCCCTGGCAGCGTCACCTGATCGCGCATGGTGTCAACCTTGGGCGGGCTGTGGCCCAGCCAGTAGCGCTGCCCGCTCCGCGGCCACCGGAGTCTCCGGCCCCGCGCACACGGCTGTTCAGTCTCCGGCTTGCGGCCCCTCTGCGTAGCTCCAGCCAGTGCCTGAGCTACCTGGCGGTACCCCTGTTTGACCAGCGAGGCCTACACGCTGGACCTGCACCAGTTCGCCCGCAATCGTGCGAGGTGTCATCGGGTGCTCGTTTCCAGCTCGGTTCCGGCTTCAGCCAGCGACGCTGCCACCAGGGCCTCGTGCGTGGGGCCATCGGGCACGCACGGTCTTCAGCGGCGGCCTGCGTGGTCCATCAGGAACGGCTGGCGCTGGTAGTCGCCGAAATGTTCGCGGAAGGTGAGCGTCTTGTCGATGACCTCCTGCGGGCTGCCGACGGTCAGCGGGGTCTGCTCGGTGAACACCTCCGGGACGGGCCGTGGCCGTAGACCGAGGCGTTGTCGAAGTAGGGGCGGAACTCGCGCACCGCGTCCTGGGAGTTCTTGCGCAGAAACACCTGACCGCCCAGGCCCACGATCGCCTGCTCCGCCGTGCCGGGCCCGTAATAGGCCAAGCGCTGCCGGCAGAAGCCGACCAGCCTTACGAAATGCTCCACTGGCCAGAAGATGTGGTTGGCGAGGAACCCGTCACCACAAAGGCGGCCCGCTCAGCGATCTCTGGACTGCGGATCGAACCGTACCAGCCGAACGGCGGCACGCCGTCCAGCGGGCGCTGCACCGACGTGGATCCCTGCAGCGGCGTGCGGAACTCGCCCTCCCAGTCGACGACGTCCTCGTGCCACAACCGGTGGAGCAGATGGTAGTTCTCGACCGCCAGCTCAATGCCCTTGCGGATGTCCTGGCCGAACCACGGGTACACCGGGCCGGTATTGCCGCGGCCGAGCATCAGATCCACCCGGCTATCCGCCAGATGCTGCAGCATCGCGAAGTCCTCGGCGATCTTCACGGCGGGTTGGGGTGCTCGCCGCTCGCGAACACGTCCAGGCCGACATCCTCGGCCTTGCGGCCGATCGCGACCATCGACTTGATCCGCTCATGCTCGGTTGGCGTCCGGCAAGTCGTGGGGTCGTTCGTCACATCGCCCACGGTGAAGATCCTGAACTGCAAAGCTACTCCAGCTCCGCTCGTGCCCGGCGCGGCTGCTGGCCGGTGCCACCTAGTTGAACTTTTAGCTAAATGGCAATGGCAACTATTCCTCCGGACGTGCCCTGGTCCGGCGGCTCGGGACGGCCGGCGGCGCCGCATCGGGCCGCCGTTCCGGGCTCCGCGCATGTCCTTCTGCCGGCCTGGCCGGGTCTACGTGGTGTCGTGCGGCGCAAGGGGAAGCTGCCGCAGGAACGGGTCGGCCAGATGGTGGCTGGTGATGCGGATGCGCGCGTCCACGGCGATGACTCCGTCCGGGCGTGCGATCACGGGGTTAAGGTCAAGCTCGGCGACCTGCGGCAAGTGGTCGGCGAGCCGCGACACCCGGAGCAGGGTGCCGCGCAGCGCGTGGATGTCCGCCGCAGGCTGGCCGCGGTGGCCGAGCAGCAGCGGTGCCGCGCGGATCGCGCGGATCAGGTCGTCGGCGTCAGCGCCGGCGAGAGGCGCGAGGCGGGCGGCATGGTCACCAAGCACGTCCGTGGCGACCCCGCCGAGTCCGAACACCACAACCGGGCCGAACACCGGTTCCTGCACGACGCCGACGATCGTCTCGATACCGCCCGTGATCATGGGCTCGACGAACACCCCGGACAGCCGTCCACCGAACCTGTTCTGCAGGCGGCGCATCGCCTTGCGTACCTCGTCGGCCCCGCGCAGGTCCAGTTCGACTGCGCCCGAGTCGGTCTTGTGGAGCAAGCCGGGCACATCAGCCTTGATCACCACATGGCCGCCCAGGCCGGCCGCCGCATCGACTGCCGCCTCGACGTCACCCGCCCGGCGGAACTCCACCGTCGGGATGCCGTAGCAGCGCAGCAGGTCGTCGGCCTCGCCAGCGGACAGCCAGCCGCCGCCCGGCATCCGCCCGAGGAAGGAACCGACGATCGAGCGCGCGTCCGCCACCCGGAGGTTCTCGATCTCCGGCACCGTGCCGGCCGGCCGGGATCGCCATGAGCCGTAGCGGATGGCCCGGCTCAGCGCACGGGCGGCCGCTTCGGGGTAGGCGTACGCGGGCACGGGCGGGCCGGCGCCGCCGTCATGCAGCAGCCGGACCGCTTCGGGCTGGTCCAGCACGACCGCCACGACGGGAACCGGCAGCCGCACGGCGGTGAGCACCGGAATAAGGTCGGCCGCACCGGTCGTGATCACAAGCGCGATCAGGGCGTGCACGCCATCCTCGCTGGCGGCGATGCGCAGGGCCTTGCCGAATGCCGCCGCGGTGACCGTCGCGGTGGTTTCCACCGGGCCGCCGAGGGCGGAGCCCTCGGGCAGCACATCCCGCAGGCGGCCGCGGATCTTGCGGCCCGGCGTGGCAACGGCCAGGCCGGCCTCTACACATGCGTCGGCAGCCAGCACACCCGTGCCGACGGCGTTGGACACGATGGAGACACGGCCGCCCGCCGGGACCGGCTGGGACGCGATCAGCGCGGCCGCGTCGAGAAGTTCGCCGAAGCTGGTGGTGGCGATAATCCCCGCCTGATCGAACAATGCCTGCCGGGCGATGAGCGGCGCGGCTGCCGCTGCCGTATGCGAGGCGGCGGCACGCTGGCCCGGCACCGACCGCCCGGCGTGGACGGTGAGGACGGGGACTCTCGCGCTCACCCGGCGCGCGGTCCGGGCAAACTTGCGCGGGTTGCCGACGGATTCCAGGTGGAGCACGGCAAGCTCGGTGGCGTTGTCCGCCTCCCACCACATCAGCATGTCATTGCCCGAGACATCCAGCTTGTCGCCGACCGAAGCGAACGAGGAGATCCCGATTCCCAGGCGGGAGAAGTGCTCCAGCAGCGCCACGCCGACCCCGCCGGATTGCACGACGAGGCCGGATTTGCCGCCCGGAGGGTGGTGCACGGCGAAAGTGGCGTCCAGCCCGATCCCCGGCACCGCGACGCCAAAGCAGTTCGGGCCTACCAGGCGCATGCCCCCCCGCCGGCTGGCCTCGAGCAAGCTGGATTCTTGCGCTGCCGTCAGGCCCGAGGTAATCACCACCAGCGATCCGGCTCCGCGCATCCCGCACTCCTGCGCCACGTCCACGACGCCCGCCGCAGGCACAGCCACCACCACCAGGTCAGGGGCCTCGGGCAGCGCGGCGACCGACGGGACGCACGGGATGCCCTCGATGTCGCTGGCGTGCGGGTTAACCGCGTGCAAGGTGCCGGAGAAACCGGCGTCGCGGACGTTGAGCAGGATCATCCGGCCGATCGACCCCGCACGGCGCCCTGCGCCGACGACAGCAACCGATCGGGGAGCCAGCAGAGACTCCAGGCTGGCCACGTCCGCGTGCTTCTCCCGTCCGGCCACCGCGTCCAGGTACGGGCTGGGCTCGCTGAGGGCCACGCTTTGCGGGATCAGCATGGACAGCTCAACCACGCCCTTGTCAAACCTGTGCTGCACAGCCAGCCCCGCGTCGCCGACCAAACGCAGCGCAGCACTGTTCGCCGGCAGCGCCTGAGCGGTGAAAACCTGCACACCGCGGGCACGCGCCAGGGAGACCAGGTGCTCAAGCAGCAACGTGGCGATGCCGCGGCCATGCATGCCGTCCGCGACCGCCAAGGCGATCTCCGCGGCCCGCGGGCCGGCGGCGGCCTCGTAGCTAGCCACTCCGACCAGCTCATCGCCCAGCAAGCCAAGGAGCGCCCCATGGTCCGGGTCGGCCTCGCGGCACACGCGACGGGCTTCGTGCTCCGCGGCCGCCCGGCTCATGGTGAAAAAGCGGAAGTAGAGGTTGCCCGGCGACATCGCCTCGTGCAGTTGCCTAACAGGCCGGTAGTCCCCGGGACCCGCGGGCCGGATGCTGATGGTGGTGCCGTCGGCCAGCAGGGCATATGACCACCCGTTCTTTGCGAGCGCGGTCAACCGATCACCTCCAGTGTCTCCGGGCGCCTCCAGATGCCAGACAGTTCTGCCCACTGGCCGGTGCAAGAGGTGCACATCCCGGCGCGCGGGCACTCGGCCCACGTGGGTCTAGAGTCTTGGCTGGTCGTCTCGCAGGCGAACATTGACACCTGCTCCCGGTGGGCCGGCACAGTCACCGACCCCATCATCCCCGGTCGCCCGGCCTCGCGCATCGGGTGGCCGAGGCAGGCGTCGCCCGCGTGCAGTGGCGAAGGCGATTCCGCCCGCCGCATCCGCTGAGCAGGTCCTGCCACGGGGTGAGGATAGATGACGCCGGTCCGTGGATGTTCCGCCGGTGGTCGCGTGGGACCCGCGATGGCACATTCAGGGTCTGCTGGGCGTGGTGGTGGCGGCTCGAGGCGCCGCCGCGGAAAGATGCGCCATCTCATCGCGACCGCAGACGGCGGGGTCATGGCCCGCCGGGTGGAGCTTCGCGCCGCGGGTGTTTGTGAGATCACAGGCACCGGGCACTTCGCAGGAGGGGCGTGTCTTCACGCGGCAGCCGTTATGGATCGTAGGGTGGCTGGGTGATCAATGCGGTGGTGCTGGATGCCGGCGAGAAGGTGGGGGACGAGACCCGCGAATACGGGACCCGGGCCGACTGGCCCGGCTTGCCGCGGCACACGCTCGGAAGCCGCGCGCCCGAATGCCAATCGAGCATGCTCGTCGCAGGCATTTTAGAAGAGCTGTTGATCGATGAATAGATCGTCGCGCGAGGAGTTGCGCGCACTGTTCGTCGGCCTGTGCACTCTCGACATCATCCAGTCGGTCACGCACGTGCCCGCGGCCAACGAGAAAATAACCGCGCTTCGCCAGACCGTCGCCGCAGGCGGGCCGGTGACCAATGCTGCCGTCGCTTTCGCGCACCTCGGCGGGCACGCGACACTGCTTACTGGCGTGGGCGCGCACCCACTCGCGGAAGGGATACGTGCTGACCTGCAACAGGCTGGCGTGACGTTGCTCGACGTCGCTGGCGGCGACACCGCTCCCCCTCCCGTCTCGTCCATCATGGTCAGTACGCGCACCGGCGAGCGCGCCGTTGTCTCACTCAACGCCGCTGGGCGCGCGCTGACCCCGCCCGCCGAAGTCGATGGGCTGGTGAGAGAGTCCCGCATCGCGCTGATCGACGCACACCATCCCGAGCTCGCGCTCGCGGCGGCCAGCGCGGCGCGCGCCCACGGACGGCTGTGCGTCCTGGACGGGGGCAGCTGGAAGGACAGGACGCGCGAACTGCTTCCGTATGTCAATATGGCCGTGTGCTCTGCCGATTTTCACCCTCCAAGCACGTCAACCACCGACGAGACGCTCGACTATCTGCTCGATAACGGAGTCACCTGGGCCGCGATCACCAACGGCTCCGACCCGATCGTTTGGGCGCAACCAGGTCGGCGGTCTGAGATCCCAGTCCCCGCAGTGACGGTGGTCGATACGCTCGGCGCTGGTGACATCTTTCACGGCGCATTCGCTTACGCAATCTCAGCAGCCCGCAACATCGATTCGGCCGCGTTCACGGCAGCTCTCGAGCACGGCTCGAAGGTGGCCGCGTACGCTTGCCAGTTCTTCGGAACCCGCCAATGGCTGAGAACCCGCCCGGACAAGGAGCCATGAGCCTGAAGATCATGGGTCATTCCTCGTTACGGGCGCGTTGCAGACGTGAATTAACCCGGGAGGCCTTCCGGCCGTTTGGCGGCGAGGTGCCCAGTATTACAGTCACGGTTTTCCGGATTGTGTCCGCGCTACCGCTCAGCGTGATGTGATGGTGCCTGGTTACTGGTTACATGCTGTCACCTCCTTCCGGTCGCCGGCTGTTATGTCGCTGCCGCGTCCAGGAGCCGGGCGCTGTGGTGGTGCCAGCGGGCAACAGCCTGGTGCCGTCGTCGCCTGGCGGACCAGCGCAGGGCGAACGCGAGCCGGGCCCGGCTGATCAGCCCGGCGGTGTATTGCCTGGCCAGGGCGGTGAGCCGGGCGGTTTCGGCGACGGACAGCTTGATGGCGCCGATGTGCTGGGGGCAGTGCTGCCCGGCGCGGGCGGGGACGGGTGCGTCGCCGAGCGGGATCCGCAGGTCAGCGTCCTCGATCTCAGCGTCGCCCGCGTCGGCGTGCAGGTCGCCGGGCTGGCCGTCGCTGTCGCCGGCGGGCGCGGCGGGAAGGGTGATGACGCCGGTCAGGGCGTTGCGGATGGCGATCTGGCGGAGCTGGGCAAGGCCGGCCAGCGCGGTGTGCCGGCAGATCCCGTCGAAGGTCCGGATCTGGGACTGGTCCCAGCCGAGCACGTCCTTGCCCGTTTTGAACGTTTCTTCCACCGGCCAGCGGCGGCCGGCGATGGTGATGAAATACGTCATGGTCGCCGGCCGGTCTTCCGGTGCCCAGCACAGGTAGAACGTGTACTGATCCGGGCGGGAAATCAGCCTCCTGATCAGCAGGTACTCACCTGGCGTGCTGGTGGCGGTCAGGGCCCAGTCGCTGAACCGCGGTCCCTTGGTCCCGGTGCCGCACGAGCGCCGCTCGAACACCGCGTCTTTGACCGCGTCCTCAGCACTGGTCACGGCGCCGGAGGGGAGGGTAACCTGCCAGTCGCACGGGATGATCGCCACGTACGCCAGCCCGGCGCCCCGGCACGCTTCCCGCAGCTTGCCGGACCGGCCGTACACCTCATCGAACGCCGCCCACATCAGCGCGAGGCCCGCCGCCCTCAGCCGCCGCACCTGGCCGATCGCCAGGTCAGGTTTGGTGGCGAACGCCAGGTCATCAGGGATCCCGGCCGCCCGGCGGCGCGGCAGGTCATCCGCCCACCGCCGCGGCATGTACACGTCGAAGTCCGCCCAGGCCTGCCCGTTCGCGGTGACGCAGGCGGAGAACACGGTGGTGACGCAGTTCTCCACCTTGCCGGTGCACCCGGCGTGCTGCGGCGCCACGCACGCGGTGGCGTCCCCGTGCTTGAGATGGGCGGTCTCGTCGATCGCGATCCCCGGCCCGATCAGGTCGCCCTCCCGATCAGGGAGCCAGGCCGCGGCCAGCCCCGGCAGCTCCGCCCGCAGATCCTTCCAGTCCCACACGTACGAGCAGAGCAGGGCCTGCATCCGGTGCTGCCCCTCATACCCGGCCGCCTCGGCCAGGTCCCAGCAGTTCGCCCGCGTCCCACGCGACAGCGCGGCCATGTAGCGGAAGGCCGTCCCGATACTGCGGCGCTGCGCCATCACCCGGCCCAGAACCACCCTGACCTGCCCGTCCACACTCGCGGCGGACGCCCCGACATCCTCTATGCTGGCCCACGCGGCCGTGTCGTCGTTGTTGTTTGTCACAAAGCAGCCAACGCGTCACGGCCGCCTCAAGTTACACGCCTGTAGTTCCCGGTCACGTCAGGCAAGAGCCAGGGTTCCCGGAGAGCAGTCACTCACCGTCACGGTTGGCCGTGGCGTCGCCAGCCCATCGACTACTTACAGCGTTCATATCGCTACCTAACGCGAAACAATGACTGTAATACCAGAGAGAAGCCCGGTGGCCTGGCCCATCTCGATCAGGTAACCGTCTGGGTCTCGCATGTAGCAGCGGATCTCTGCGCCGCGTCTGATAGAAGCTCTTGGCCCGGTCGACGTCGGAGACCGGCACCACCACAACCTCGAGTTTCATGTCGAGGATCCCAGATTCGGGGCGCTGGGTCGAGGGTTGACTGCTCACGCGGCGCTCTGCCCCGCTATCGTTCGGTGGTTTTGAGGCAGTGCCGCCAAGGCACAATGCCGTCATGGAGGCGGCGGCTGGGTCGGTGTCCTATGACCGGATTGCCGCGCAGTATGAGCAGGTGCGCGGCGGCCTGGCACGAGCCCGGCAGCTCGCCGCCGCGATCCTGCCGTGGCTCGCCCCAGCCAGCACGGTTTGTGATGTGGGCGCTGGCACGGGCGTGGTGAGCGAACTGCTGTGCGCGGCCGGAATGCGGGTTGCCGCGTTCGACTTGTCGGCGCAGATGCTGCGCCGGGCCGGGACGCGGCTGCCTGGGCGGGTGGCAGTCGCCGACGCTGTGGCGCTGCCGCTGGCCGATGCCTCGGTGGACGCCGTGGTGTATCTGTGGGTGCTCCACCACGTCGGCGATCTCGCGGCGGCGCTCGGCGAGGCACGGCGAGTGCTGCGCCCCGGCGGCCGTGCCGTGTGCATATCCGGTCTCGCGTTGCCTCGTCCGGATGACATCGACCCGATTTTCCGGCGGCTCAACCAGGCGCTGCGTCCCGGCCAGATGACCCATGCGGCGGCCGTGACCCGGGCCGCGGCCAGCGCCGGGCTGCTGGTGCTGGCCGAGGACACGGCGGTGATCGAGTTCGAGACGTCACCGAACGCGCTCGCAGATGCCATCGAACAGCGGCTATTTGCCTATCTGTGGGACATCGACGATGCGACCTGGGAAAAGGTTGTCCAGCCGGAAGTGGACGCGCTGCGAAGCCTGGCCCATCCCGGCCGGACACGGCAACGGCAAGCGTCCCATCCCCTGAGCGTCTGGCAAGCCCCGGCGACCCGCCTGTAATTGGCTCAGGTCCCGGTCAGTCGACACGGCCGTCGTTTGCCGCCCCTAGAGGTCCGTCTGTTGCGGTTGTGCCCGCCAGTGTTGCCGATGGTCCGCGGTACCCGAGCGGCGAGTGGCTGGCCTACACGGGGATCAGGTCGACGTGGATCTCGGCGGCTTGGGCGAGTGCATGCAGGTCGCCCGGGTCGGAGGTAGGAATATCGTCACCATCTGCGGCCAGGCACACCACGGTAGCGTCGATGGCATCAGCGTGGCCGCTGCGGGCCAGCAGCATCCCGGCGCGACGGCCCAGGTTGTCATCGACCGCCGCGATGTCGGTTCCGGCAAGAAGCCGGGCGACCTGCGCCTGCCCGACGCGGCCGCCGCGCCAGACCTGAGCGACCACTCCCCCGCTGGTGACCGGCGGCTGCCCGGCCAGCCGCCCCCGCTTTACCAGCGCCACCACCTCACGATCCCCCCGCTCAGCTGCCAGGAACGCCCCGGCGTCCAGAATCAGCATCAGGCAGCTCCCCGGCCGCTGCGCGCCGCGCCGCGGCGCTGCTCTTCCGGTTCGCCTCGCACGACGACCGCCCGGCCGCGGGCGCGCCGGGCAGCTTCCCGCATCTCCTCGTCGGTGATCTCGCCGTGCTCGGCCTCGTAGGCAGCCAGGAACTCATCCAGCGCCCGCAGCCGGCGGTCGTGATCGGCCTTCAACCGAAGCGCCTCGTTGACCCAGGCGCTCATGCTCTCCGCCTGTCCCTGCGCCACGGCTTCCTGGGCCACCGCGACAAGCTCGGCATCCACAGACGCCGAGAGTCGCTGGCCGACCAGGCGAGGATTGGCGAGGTCGTCGGGGGCGGGCGGCTTTACGCGCTTCCGCCGCGCCGCGCGGACACCGTTCAACCTCGTGCTCGAGGCGCGCCCGTGACGGCAGCGGCAGGCCGGGCGGCGCCCGCCAGTAAGTTGTACTGGCGGGCGCCGCCGTACGCGAGCAGGCTCGGCGCGCTGCGCCGGTTGCCCGGCCCGAAGGTGCGCGGCGGCAGACTGCTAGGTATGGAAGAAGGCTTGCGGGTTCACAAGGGCGGCAGCGGGGAGCCCCTGCTGGTGCTGCTGCACGGCCTCGGCGCGACCTGCGACGTTTGGGATGGGTGGTGGCCGTCGCTCGCCCGGCGGTGGCCGGGGCGCTGGTTAGCGCCGGACCTGCCGGGTCATGGTGGCTCGCGGCCCCTCTCTGGGTACACCTTCGACAACCTCGCCGCCGCGGTCGCGGGTATCGTCGAGGCCGAGGCCCGCACCGTGGTGCTGGGACATTCGCTGGGCGGCGTCATCGGCCTGGCCATGGCCAGCGGCAGGTTCGCCGTATCGGTGCAGGCGGTCATCGGCCTGGGGATCAAGGTCGTCTGGACCGATGAGGAGCTGGCCCGGGCGCAGGCCGCGGCTCACCGGTCACCGGCCTGGTTCGCCTCGCGCGACGAAGCTGCCGCCCGCTACCTGCGCCTGTCAGGCCTGGCCGGCCTGCTGCCCGCCGATGACCCAGCCGTGGACGCCGGACTGCGCGAGCAGGACGGGCGGTGGCGGGTGGCCATGGATCCGGGTGCGTTCGCGGTCGGGGCGCCCGACATGGCGCGATTGCTGGCGCGGTGCCAGGCCCCGGTGACCCTTGCCCGCGGCGAGCGCGACCCAATGAACACAGATGAGCAGCTTGCCGGGCTGGGCGCCCCAACGGTCACGCTCGCAGGCCTCGGCCACAACGCACACGTAGAGAGCCCGGAACTGTCGATCGCCCTTCTCGACCGGAATCGATGATGCCCGAAGTCCAATGCGCTGCTCGCCCGCGAAACGACGGGTGGCTACGGCAGGACTTCGTATAGGTCGACGGCTGTTTCATGGGGCGGTGCCGCGAACCCGCCCTCGATACCTTGCTGCATCCGTGGCATGAGGATGCCGTCGCGGAACCGCTCCCAGCTCTCCTTCGACTCGTGGACGGCCATGATCGTCCATCCCCCTGGCGAGGAGCCAGCTGCGTGGAAGATCTGACCGTCGGGCAACCGTCCGTCGCCCGGATGCACCGCGGCAACCGATGCCTCGTACTGGTCTCTGGTGCCGCCTGCAAAGAAATGCACAACCCCGTATGCCATCATTGTCCCCGGTCAATTCGAGCCTAAATGCTTCGCCGAAGTTGGCCTTCGGACGCGCCGGTTAGGAGTCGCCAGGTTGCGGCTCGACGAGCATCACAACCGTTTCGGGCCGGACCCCGTCAAATCTCATTGCGTCGGCCGCCACCTCGGACTCCATCACCCGCCGGAAGGCAGCCATGTCGGGAACTTCCACGATCAACCCGACCCGGTTGGTCTTCTCTGGGTCGACGAACGTACGCACCGTGATGCCCATAGGTCCGAAGACCTCTTCCCGTCGCGGTGAGCCAAGCCAATGGTCGACATCATTGACCTCGTGGAAAATCAGCACGGTCGCCACTTCTGCCTCGGCATTCTTCGCTCCGCCAGGAGCGGAGCTAGATAGAGGAACCGGATGCGGCTCCCTTGATCAGGGCCGACTCCGCCGCCACAGCCTGCCGGAGGCCCGCACGCCCGGCCGGCGCTCGGGTTATATGAGCAGAACGTCCCGTTGCGCGCCGCTTTCTCGTGAAACTCCGTCTTCTCGTGAAACTCCGACTTCTGGTGAACTTCGTCTTCTCGTGATTTTCGCTTTCTCGTGAAACTCCGCACTAACGCGAGCGGGCGCGGCAACCAAAGACTATCACGCCGTTATGGTCCCAGGCCTTGTTGCCGGGCTCACCGGAAATTCATCCTAGTTCCATACATTTTAGCATATGTCAATTCCTAGGACGAAATCTTGGTATATTGGCCTTCGCTCCCCAGCGTCCGGAGGTTTCCGCGTGCGCTGCGCGACACCCCGCGGAGCCGTTAAGACTGTATTGCCCCGGATTGCCCCGGGGGACGACCCCGGGACCCGGGACGACCCCCCGGGATCCCCCCGGCAGACTGTAGCGGCCCGCTCACTGCTGGATGCGAATCCGCCGATTCACGGGTCAGGAAAACGCTCGTTTCCCAACGGCGCCTGGCGGCTCGCGGCGGACCTGGTCAGCCCGCGGTCATGGCAGCGGCGCGCTCCTGGCTGAGTTCGGCCGGCGCCGGGTCCGGTTTGCGTGCCAGCCTGCTCGGCCACCACATCCACCGGCCGAGGTCCAGGTTCAGCGCGGTAACGAGCACGGCCCGCGCGATGATCGTGTCGAGCAATATGCCGAACGCGACCGCGAAACCCAGCTCGGTGAGGAACGTCGACGGGATCGTGGCCAGGACGGCGAACGTGCCGGCGAGCACGAAGCCGGCTGAGGTGATAACCCCGCCGGTCGCGGCGAGCCCGACGATCGCGCCGCGCCGGGCGTCGCGCCTGTTCGCCTCCTCCCGCACCCGGGTCATCAGGAAGATGTTGTAGTCAATGCCGAGCGCTACCAGGAACACGAACACAAACAGCGGGAACGAGGTGTCCGCACCGCCGAACCCGAAAACGTGGTCGAAGAACACGGCGCTGACACCGAGGGCGGCGCCGAACGACAGCACCACCGTGGCGGTCAGGATCAAGGGCGCCACAAGCGACCGCAACAGCACACCGAGGATGATGAACACCACGACGAGAATGAGCGGGATGATGACATTGCGATCGTGCGCGGATGCGCGCGCTTCGTCCAGGCTGATCGCCGTAGCGTCGCCGACGAGGACGCCGGCATCCGGTAGCGCGTGCACGGCGGACCGTACCCGGTCGATGGTGGCGTATGCGGCCTGGCTGTCCGGCTGTGAGATCAGCGTTCCCTCGAGGTAGGCGTAGCCTGCCCGGGCCTCCGGAACGTGACGCCGGAGATTCCCGGGGTCGCGGCGAAAGCGGACCGCAGCGGGGCCGCCGCGGTTGCCTTGCCGATGACGATGACGGGCTCGCCCGCCCCGGCGGGGAAATGCCGGGCGAGCACGGTTTCGCCGATCACCGAATCGGGATGGCCGCGGAAGGACTGGGCATTGGTCAGGCCATGGGCCCTCAGGCCGGTCAACCCAAGCGCCAGAACGCCCAAAACCACGGCGGTCGTGATCCACACCCTGCGCGGCCGGGGCGCGATGCTCCAGCCGACCCGCGCCCACAGCCCCCGGGCGCTCGGCTCGGCCGTGCCGTAGTTCGGCCGGTACGGCCAGAAGACACCTCGGGGGCAGATCACCAGCAGGGCAGGCAGCAAGGTGAGCATGGCGAACGCGCCGACCGCAACGCCGATCGCAAGCACCGGCCCCAGGCTCTTCGTCGACTGCAGGTCCGCGGCGAGCAGCGTCAGCAGGGCGATTATGACGGTAGACGCGCTCGCGATGATCGCCGGTCCCGCACGCCGCAGCGCCTCGGCCATCGCCGGGTGGCGGCGATCGTGGCGGCGCAATTCCTCGCGGTAGCGCGCGACAATCAGCAGCGCATAGTCCGTACTAGCGCCAAAGACCAGCACGTACAGGATGCCCGCGCTTTGCGCGTTGACCGTGAGGCCCGCGTGCGCCGCGAGAAGGTAGATCACCGCCTCGGCGGTTATCAGCGCCACCCAAGACGAGATCACCGGCAGTAGCCACAGCACCGGGCTCCGGTAGGTGATCAGCAAGATCACGATGACGACCGCCAGGGCCGAGTACAACAGCGTGCTGTCGATGCCCTTGAAGATCTTGCTGTTGTCGGCCGCGCTCCCGAGCGCGCCGGTGAGGTAGGAGGTCAGGCCGTTCGCGTTCGACGCCGTGATCGCGCGGATCGAGTCGGCGCCCTTCTCCGCGCCGTTCCAGCCTTGCTTGCCCAGATTGACCTGGAGGATGGTCTGGATGACCTTGCCGTCGGCCGATTGGATCGGGCCTATCACCTGGCCCGGGACGACTCCGGGCAGCGCGATGAAGCTATTGACGTCCTTGGCTGCCTTGGCCCGGTCCGCGGCGGTGCGAGCCCTCGGGTATCGTTGGCCGCATAGGAGGTTCTTCATGTGCCGCCGCCCGGTGACGCCACCTTTGGCGTATGATGAACAGGTCCCGGAGTTCGGGGTTGAGTTTGGACCGGCACTGTGACCCGCGAACCCGAAGGCCAGGATCCTGCGATGGGTCTGGACGCGTTAAACGTGACGGCGGCGTCCAGCGAGTTGCAGAACCTGCCCGACTGGCCGGATGTCGTCGGCTTCCTGCAACAGCTCGCCGCGCTGTCCGCGGCGGTGGTGCCGAGGACTTCGTGCGGGGTGACGATACGCCGCGACAATCAGGTCGCCACCGTGGCCAGCAGCGATGAGTTCGCGATGCTGCTGGGTGAGATCCAGTATGGCCGCGGGCAGGGTCCGGGGATGCAGGCACTGCGCACCGGCGAGCGGGTCGAGGTCCCCGACCTGGCCACAGATGACCGGTGGAGTGAGTACCGCATCCACGCGCTGACGGCCGGGGTGCGCAGCTCCGTTTCCCTGCCGCTGACCGTCAACGACGCCACCATCGGCGCGGTCAACCTCTACAGCCGCGCCCGCGACAGCTTCAGCAGCAAAGACATCCGATGGGCGGAATCGCTGACCCTGCAGGCCGCGTCCGCCCTCGCCCTGCTGCTGCGCCAGGCGCAGCAGGCTGGCGCGGTGGCGGCACTGCCCGGGGACGACATGGAGGAATTGCGCCTCGAGCTCGACGAGGCGCGTGACACGTTTCGCACTATCCGGGCCGGCGGATTCGACGCCCTCGTCATCGACAGCGGCAGCGGCGCCGACCGGCCCGCCGGGCCGTCCCGGCTACTGCTGGAGGGCGGGGACAAACCCGAGGAAGCGGCAGACGTTCGCGGGGTCGTCAGCAAGGAGGAGCAGGATGACCCGGCGCACAGGTGGTATCGCCTGCTGAGCCTGGAGAGCTTCACCGCGGGGTGCCCGTGCGGTTGGGTGTCGCCCGAGCGCGACACGTCCGACGAGATGATCCGTGACGTCGATCGCCACCTCGGCGAGGTGCGGCAAGCAGGGACCGCACGCTCGTAGCTTCGATCAGCTGGTGCTGACAGTGCTGCCCGGGTGGAGGACCGGACCGAACTGCACGGTGCCCACGCCTGGCGCGAGGGCGTCCCGCCAGCGAACGGCCAAGCCCTCCCAGGCGGCACCTGCTCCTCCCGGTAACTAAAACGAGGTGCTGAGGCTGTGGCGCATCCACGGAACCGTTGAGGACATTGATACCGAACGGCTGCCGCATCGGCGCCGGGCCTGTGACGGGCCACCGCGCGATGGCGGTCGCGGGGGTCGTGTTTGGTGGATCTTCCTCGCTGGCAGGTGGTGTGACGAAAGGCTCTATTCCCCCGTCTGGCGGCCGCGCAGCCTGAACGTGAGGGGCGATGGAAATGGTTGACATCGGCCAGATACGTGAGCACCGCGGGGCGGCCATCATGAAAAGCAGCGTCAGGGACGTGATGACCAGGAATGTTGCAGCGGTCCGGGAGACGGCGGGTTACAAGAGCATCGTGACCGCGATGCGGCGGCGCCGGGTGAGCGCTTTGCCGGTGCTGGACACGGCCGATCATGTTGTCGGCGTGGTCTCCGAGGCAGATCTGCTGTTCAAGGAGGTCGGGCCGGAGCCGTTCGCGGGACCGGGCAAGTCGGTGCTGGCGAGCGGGCGCCGCGGGGAGCAGGCCAAGGCGGCAGCTGTCACCGCGGCCGGGCTGATGAGCACACCCGCGATCGCCATCGGCCCGGGCGCGAGCGTGGCCGACGCGGCCAGGCTGATGTGCGCGCGCCGGGTGAAGCGGCTGCCGGTCATCGGCGACGACGGCCGGCTGGCCGGGATCGTGAGCCGGGTGGACGTGCTGAGCGTCTTCGACCGGCCAGACGAGCAGATCCGCGACGATGTGATCAAGAAAATCATTGCCGGGGAGTTCGCGCTCAACCCGTTCGCATTCGATGTGACCGTGAGATCCGGCATCGTGACGATCACCGGCCAGGTGGAGCGCCGCGCCATCGCCGCTGACCTGATCGACGCGATCCGCCACGCCGAAGGCGTCGTCGACGTGCGTGACAGGACAAGCTACCCGCCAGAACACCGGCAGGCGCCGTCTGGGCGCGCGGTTCAGGCAGGTCCCGGGTGACCGTGCGGAAGCGGGGGGCGGCTCGCGTGCGCTCAGTCGTCGAGGCGGACCACAACTACCGCGCAGTGCGCTTGCTGCACGCAGTGGGTGGCGACCGAACCCAGCAGCATCCCGCGGAAACGACCGCGACCGTGTGACCCGAGGACCAGCAGGTTCGCTCCGCGGCTGGCATCGACCAGCACCTCGGCGGGGTTCGCGCCCACCAAAATGCGCTCGACGTCAAGATCATCCATCGGGGGCGCTGCCGCCAGCGCCCGCTCGAATATGGCGGCCTCTTCCTTCTCGATCTGGGTAAGTACTCGTGGGCCCTCGTTCCAACGATCGAGATTAAGGCGGGGAAAACGTGAACGGCACGCAGCCCGCGTCCGCGAAGGCGTGCCTCATCGATCGCCCAGGCCAACGCCTCGTTCGCCGTTGGCGACCCGTCGATGCCGACGACGATCCGCTCCTGCCCGGAAGTTGTGCTCATTTGAGCTCACTCTCCTCTCGGCCGAACCGGAGTGGACGTCTTATGGGTGCCTCCGTATCACGCTGCTTACGCGCCCGCGTGATATGTGAGCGGACGACCGCAGGCCCCGTCTCACCAATTGCGGCCTGAGCCGTCACCTGGGACCGCGGCCCTGCGGCGCGTGCCGCTTTGGCTGCCTCAATCCGCGCCGCCTGCCCGGCCCCGATCGGGCCGTCCACGACCCAGCGCGCCAACCGCTCATCTAGCCTGGTACCGGACGCAGTGTCGGTCATGGCGGCCACCTCCCCCGGAGGCTATCTTCGCAATTAGGCCGAGACCGCGGGGAATGGTAGCGACCAAGGTCCTGTACCTCGGCAGTAACGGCGCACGCGCCAGCGGCCGCCGGCCGGGCGGCGTCCGACGCCCCGGATCTGGCATCCGCGCTGACGAACGGCCGATGGCCTGACCGAGTCAGCCAGAGCCGGAGGCCAGGCCCTTGTGCGCGGCCCTGATCTACCAGCATGAGGCGCGGTGCCGGCCGACAGTGATCACGAATGCGATCAACGGCCAACTGCGGGATCATTGAAGGGCCCATCGACTCTAGTGACCGCGCGTGTGCGCGTAAAGATACCTATGTGGGCGCGATAGATGAGCACGATGTAGAGTCAGGGCCTCGTGACACTAGGCACACGTTTGCCTACGGTAAGTATAGACTAGCGTACGAGGTTCACGGGTCGGGCGACAGAGTGCTCGTGTGGCTGCACGGCTTGCTGCTCGATGCCAACCTCAGCCGTCACTTGGCCCGCAGGCTGGCCGCCGAGGGCAATCGGGTGGTGCTGCTCGATCTGCTGGGTCATGGCCGCAGCGACCGGCCGCGCCACGCTGGCGCCATGCGGATGGACCTGTACGCCGAGCAGGTCTTGTGCCTGCTCGATGAGCTCGGCGTGGATCAGGTAGTGCTCGGCGGTGTCTCGCTCGGTACGAATGTGAGCTTGCTGACCGCGGTGGCAGCACCGGAGCGGGTACGCGGCCTGGTCCTGGAAATGCCGGTGCTCGAGTCGGCCGTGCCCGCGGCGGTAGGTGCGTTCATGCCGGTCCTGATCTTGGCTCACTACGGCCACCGCGTGGTGCGATTGCTCTCCCGGGTCGCACGGCATGTGCCCCCATCCGGCATCGGTGCGCTCGACTCGTTCGTCAGCGCAGTCGCGTCAGACCCCGACGAAACGGCCGCGGTGCTGCATGGCGTCCTGATCGGACCGATCGCGCCTACGAGTGACCAGCGGCGTGGCATCACCGCCCCGGCCCTGGTATTGGGGCACGGAATCGACCTGATCCACTCATTCGCTGACGCGGAACGCCTGCCGAGGCAACTGCCCAATGCCAGGCTGATCCGGACCCGCACGTTTGCCGAACTCTGGGTGTGGCCAGGCCGGCTCACCGGAGAAATCAGCACGTTCCTTGACCAAGTCTGGGAGGGCACGGAAAAGGAAAAGGTGGCTCCGTCGGGGCGTTACAACGGCCGCAGGCAATCATCCCCGCTAGCTGTGTCGTCCGTAGTGAATGCCGATCAGCAGGTACAGCCGGAAGCCAGCGAATAGGTGTGGCAACTTAGGCTAGGATGACGCGCCGGGGGCTGGGCTGTTGCTCGCTAAGTCGGCTGGCGGCTCGAAGTGAGATTTGACTGGAGCATGCTCTCCCGGCAAACTGAGTCGATTACCTGATATCAGGTCAGAGAAAGACTGCTTGGAGCAAAAGTACTCTCCCAGCTCAATTGAGAGCACTAAAATGCTGGAATAGCCTCCTTCTGCTAGCCTGGCTCGGGTTTCCGGCACTTTATCCAGCGGCACCTCCAGGTGACTAAACGCTTCAATAGGGACGAGATGTTCCGATCGGCTTTCAAACCGCGATAAGGTCCTGGATATTTGAACTTCATGAAATGAGCCCGCTTTTATGCCGATAAGAATAGGATAGTTACCTCCAATATCCGAGCCCTGGTCGAAAATTGGGAAAATATTCTTCTGCCATGGCGACTCGTTGACTTTATTGCGCCACTTGCTTAGTCCCTCGCTGCCGACCTTTCGGGCGCGGTCACGTGCTGGACCCTTGCGCCAGGCTTTTAGCTCGATCAGCCCCTCCAAGGCAATCGGCGATACAAAGAACTGAGCCCAGTAGCTTGCCTTTCCGTAGCGGTATAACATTGGCTCAATGCGATCTTGGTGCATATCGGCGTAGGGTCGGGCATACATGCGAGATGCCGCGGTCGAGACCGAATCCATTTCGCCCACGATCGGGTCCATGACATCCTCGTGCGGACGTAGTCCTCCCTCACGAGCAATCTCCCGCAATATGTCTACGGTCTGGCCACCCCGATGTTGATAGCGGCCCGTTCCATGCCATCTCCACGCCTCCTGGTACACAGCGTCAAACTCGGCCAGTACCTCGGCTTCTTCATCAGGGGGGACCGGCGCAGCTTCCGTGGACTTCGCCAGGCGCTTCGCCGCAAACCTGTCGACCAAACGAATATCAAGCGGTTTCCTGGCTCTCTCGTCGGCACCACTGCGGCGGTCAACGTAGATCGAGTACATCGCTCGGCCGAAGGCCTTAGCCACCTCGCGGCCCGTTATGTTGTCACGAGCTCGCCAGCGTCGGGCTGCCGCCGGATTGTTCTCCTGCTGGATTCCCGGCAACTCTTGCGCTAGCTGCTCTCCGGAATTCGCGTGAGACTGCCGCCCCGTCGGCCCTGCGTGTTCATCCATAAAGAAATCATAACAGAGCAGGCAACTAGTGCCAGGAAATTGCATTCGAATTTCAATATGGCTCCTATCTCGGCGCAAAGTCGAACAGATAAATAGCAATGTCCGCGCGCCCGCACTGGACAAGTGATTAATTTGCGACCTGGACACCTTCGGCAGCCGTCCCGACGAGCTGCACTACGTCATCCGGGTCCGGCGCGCGACGGCGGAACCCCCGCAAGCTAGCGGCGAGATCAGGTCAGATGCGATCCTGCTTGGTCCAGGAAGTCGGTGGCCCAGTCGAGGTCGTCGTGGCAGCGGTGCAGCCAGGCTTCGCCCCAGGCGAAGTTGCAGCTGGTCTCGGCCCGGAGGACCCGCCAGTAGGCTTGCTCGAGCAGCCGGTACATGTCGGGGTCGCGGACCGAGACGCCGGTGGCGTTGCGACGGGCGGCGCGGATGGCCTGACTGATCTCGTCGAGACGGGTCAGGGCCTCCTGCTGGGCCGGCGAGCCGATCCATTGGGAAAAACCGGCGCCATTGTGCAGTCCGGTGTTCCACGCGCCCGGGCGCACGGTGACCTCGCCGCGGGCGCCATGGCGGTCGAGGTAGTCATCGATGAAGCAGGGGCGGATACCCTCGCTTCGGTTGTCCCGTACCCGCTCTAGCAGGTTCTGGTAGAAGAAGTGCCAGAAGTCCGCTCCCGGCGAGGTGTTGCGGAACCAGCCGCCGTTGGCCCCGTCGGTGCAGGTGGTCACAAGGGGCGCGAACTGGCAGTGTCTGGTCCGTTGGGACACCTCGTGAATGAACCAGCCGGGCTCCATCTCTGTCTCTTGGGCGTTGGAGAGCTCCCGGTCCCGTACCACGACGACGATTTCTTCGCCCCCGAACCGTGCGACGTGCGGGCGGTAGCGGAGTTCCTCCCGGCCCATGGGAGTGACCGCTTCGACGTGTTCGCTGTCGACGAGCACGTAGCGGTAGCCCTGGCGTTTGAGGGTCGGGATGAGCTCCATGCAAAAGCCCATCTCCGGAGGCCAGAACCCGGGAAAGCTGGTTCGCGCGAAAAGGTGCTGGCCGATCCCCTGCCAGCGCTCGAGCTGCTCGTCCCAGTCGGCTGGGGGGGTGAGGGGGAGGACGGGATGGTAGTAGGCGGTGCCCAGGATATGGATGATCCTGGTGTTCTGCAGGTACCACAGCAGCGATCCGCAGTCGACGATGCCATCGACCCGGCGCTGGAAGGGGGGACTGGCGAGGGTCTCGAGCAGGGTGCCAGAAAGCGCCAGGTGCACCCGGCCGACATCCTCGTACGCCCAAAGCGATCGGGGGATACGGTCCATGGCCCACAGGATCTCGCTGGCCTCCCACTTGTGCCGCTCGAGGAGGTCCTCAAGGTTGCAGGCGGGCTGATGCAAGTTGAGGACCAGGGCGAAGGCCACGTCGGCCATCGGGGGCTCCTTGGCAGTTACAGGTCGTGGGTCACGATGTCGATGGTGCCAGGCCAGTTCGGCGCCGTAGTCGGTCCAGAAGCCCTCGCCGCGTAGCGCGCGTAGCGGTGGCGGCTGGTCCCGGCTCCGGCTCGATTGCCTGACATTGTGCGCGGGTCCTATTCCTGGCGGATATGATTATAGATGTTCAGGTAGTGCTGAGCGGGCCCGGTCCAGGAGTGATCCTGCCGCATTCCGTTCATCATAAGCCGGCGGAAGTCGTCCGGGTAAGAGAACCAAAGCCCGATGGCCCGCAGCATTGCGGACTCCAGCGCCGTGTTGTCGAGCTCGTGGAACACGTAGCCGTTCCGGTCGTCAGGGTGACGTGCGGAGTTATCGCGATCAAATACCGTGTCCACCAGGCCGCCGACGGCCCGCACGATGGGGACGGCGCCGTACTTGAGGGCGATCATCTGGCTCAGGCCGCAAGGCTCGAACAGGCTGGGCATCACCAGCATGTCGGTACCGGCATAGATCAGATGGGCCAGGCCTTCGTCGAACCCAATTTCCAGGTGACAGTCAGGGTTGTCATTCAGTTGGTGCTTCAACTGCCAGAATTGAGCATTAACGGCCGGGTCGGGACAAGAACCCAGCAAGACGAATTGCGCGCCCTGGGACAAGGCGTAGAAAATGGCGTGCCGGATGAGATTGACGCCTTTCTGACGATCGATGCGGCCGACGCAGGAGATGATCGGCTTGTACCCCTTACGCAACAGCAACCGGTCACGCAGCGCATCTTTGTTCGCATATTTTCGCTCTACCGTGCCGGCCGTGTAGTTCGACGGGATCAGGATATCTATCTCCGGGTTCCAGACATTGTAGTCGATGCCGTTGAGGACACCACCGAACTTTTCCCGGTGGACCTCGAGCGTGTGTCCCAGTCCCATCCCCTGATCGGCGTAGGTTGCCTCCCATGCATGTTGCGGTGAAACCGTGGTGATGAAGTTCGAGTAAACGATGCCGCCCTTCATCAGGTTGATTGCGCTGTGGTTGAAGTTATCGCGGAGCCGATCGTAATCGAAGAAGTGCGCTGGGCGATTGAGACCCGTCGCCCACAGGATATACTCACCGCAGATACCCTGGTGCGCGAAATTGTGGATGGTATAGCAAACACGCTGATTGGGCATGCCGATGTGCTGGTAGATCTCGTAGAGCAGCACCGGCAAGATCGCCGTCTGCCAGTCGTGACAGTGGATCACGTCGGGCCGTTTGTTGCTCTTCCACATGAACTCCAGCGCCGCTTTCGACAAGAAGGCGAATCTGGTCACATCGTCGGCTGAACCGTACAAGTGGCCCCGGTTGAAGAAGTGGTCCGGTGAGTGCGGTTCGATGAAAAAGCACCGCCTGCCGTGAACGAACCCGAACCATACCGTGCAGGGCACGACCCCGGTGTACCACGGCACCCGCAGGTCATGATGGGTGATCGAGAGCCCGTAGATCTGGTCGTAGCGCATGCAATCGTATTTGGGCATGATTATCTCGACGGCGTGGCCCCGCAGCTCCAGCTCCCGGCTCAGCCCGAAGACGACTTCTCCCAGCCCGCCCGCCTGCGCCACCGGCGCACATTCCGTCGCAACCATCACCACGAACACGGCTGTCTCACCGTTCCTGTCGCGTCTCGTGCCGTTGTAAGCCGGCCGGCGCCGAGACCGGCGGCGGGATCACGGCGAACTGGTCAGTGGGGGGGTGTGTCTGGGAGGGGTGTGTCTGGGAGGGGTGTGTCTGGGAGGGGTGTGTCTGGGAGGGGTGTGTCTGGGAGGTGTGTGGGGGACAAGAGGGCCTCCTGGCCAAGGGATGTCTCCAGTCCTCCGGGCGGTGGCGGCGCGCGGTTGGCGCCGGAACCCGGATTGGAGGCCGGCCACATCAGACCCCAGAAGAGGACAACGCCGTCAATAGGTACCACGAGTCCAAAGGTAAACACTCATCCCCGGGTGTCCAACTAACCGGGGGTCGCATGGCGTGTGACCTGGTCCCGGTCCCACGCGGCTGGCGTTTACCGCCGCTCCGCGAGTTACGCCAGCCCCCGCCGATCGGCTGCGTACCCCGATTGGGGCCTCGATGCGGGGCCGGAGCGTGTCCTGATCGGACAGGCGAACCTCGGGGCGACCTTCCCGGCCGGCCGTCGCCGCAGGCCTGAGGCGGCTGTGCCGTAGGGCGGTTGCGTGCCAGGCATGCGGCCGGCCGGGCAGGCGGTGTGGCGGTTTCTGGCCGCGTCCCCGCTGCGGGCGCGGGATGTGTCCAGGGATCAGATCACCCGCGGCGAGGGACTGTCTGCACTGTCAAGCCGAGCGGGGCCGGCGCGGTGAGCTGTCCGCAGTCCCCAATCGGCGCGGCACGCGGCAGCCGTTAAGGATGGGGCCGGATCGTTTCCGCCGAAAGCGAGCGGGCCTGGGGGACTATAGTCCCCTTCCGGCAAGTGCCGGCGTGACGGGCACCGGATGCGCTGGTTGTGGGGTGCCCGGCCACGTACGGTGGCGATATACGCGGACATACGCGGGCGCACCGGTGCACTTGATCAGATCCGGCCTTGCGGCATGCTCAGCAGCCGTCCAGCAGCCGAGCAGCCGTGCGAGGCGCCGACCGAGGAAGAGAGCCGAGCCACGATGACAGAATCAAGCAAGGGCATGCTTCAGATCACCGACTCCCGGACCGGCCGGAGCTACGAGGTCCCGATCACGGATGGCGCCATCCACGCAACCGATCTGCATCAGATCAAGGTCAGTGAGGACGACTACGGGCTGCTGTCCTATGATCCGGCGTTCGCGAACACCGCCAACTGCCGCAGCGCCGTCACCTTCATCGACGGTGAGAAGGGGATCTTGCGTTATCGCGGTTATCCGATCGAGGAACTGGCCGAGCACTGCTCGTTCCTACAGGTCGCGTACCTGCTGCTGCACGGCGAACTGCCGAGTGCGACCGACGCGCAGGCATGGGCCGAGGAGATCACCCACCACACGTTCGTACACGAGAACATCAAGCAGTTCATCGACGGATTCCACCACGACGCGCACCCCATGGGCATGCTGGTGAGCACCGTGGCCGGACTGTCCACGTTCTACCCGGAAGCGAAAGCGATCTTCGACGAGGAACGGCGCCGCAAGCAGATCGTGCGGCTGATCGCAAAGATGCCCACAATGGCGGCGTTCGCCCACCGGCATGCGGTCGGCCTGCCGTACGCCTACCCGGACAATGAACTTTCGTACGCGGGCAACTTCCTCAGCATGATGTGGAAGACCACGGAGCGAAGCTACCACCCGGATCCGGCGCTCGAGCGCGCCGTGGACACGCTGTTCATCCTGCACGCTGATCACGAGCAGAACTGCTCGACCACCACCATGCGGACGGTCGGCAGCGCGCACTCCGATCCCTACTCGTCGGCCGCCGCGGCCGCCGCGGCGCTGTACGGCCCGCTGCACGGCGGCGCCAACGAGCAGGTACTGAAGATGCTCACCGAGATCGGTTCCGTAGGCAACATTCCCGCCTACATCGAGCGGGTGAAGAGCGGCGAGCTCAGGCTGATGGGATTCGGCCACCGCGTCTACAAGAACTTCGACCCGCGCGCCACCATCATCAAGAACATCGCCGACCAGGTATTCAAGGCCACTGGCCGGAACCGCCTGCTCGACATCGCGCTCGAGCTCGAGAAGATCGCGCTGGCGGATGACTACTTCGTCAGCCACCGGCTCTACCCGAATGTCGACTTCTACTCGGGCATCATTTACCAGGCGATGGGCTTCCCTGTCGAGATGTTCCCTGTACTATTCGCAATCGGCCGCATGCCTGGCTGGCTGGCCCAGTGGGAGGAAGGAATCCTCGACCCGGAGCAGCGGATCGCACGGCCCCGCCAGATCTATGCGGGACCGGAACTGCGCCACGTCGGACCGACCGTCCGCGCGTGAGCCTTAGATTAGGTACTTGCTCGCTTTTAGGCAGTGCCGCCTTTTAGGCAGTGCCGCCTTTTAGGCAGTGCCGCCTTTTAGGCTTGGCCCGCAGCCAGACAACCGGGTGGTGAGCGTCTGCTGCCCGCCCGTGATGCCGCACTTCATGCTCCGGAGCCTGGACCGGCTCGGCTTCCACCCGGAGCAGATCGTCACCACCCTGGAGAACCGGATGAAGTGCGGCCTCGGTCACTGCGGGCGCTGCAACGTCGGCCCGTTCTACGTCTGCCGCGATGGTCCCGTGATCACCGTCGCCGAGCTGCAGCTGCTCCCACCGGAGGTTTGAGATGAGGATGCCAACGCGACTTCGAAGAAGAGCTTGAGGCCGACGACCGCTGGACTCCGGAGATGCTCGAGGAAACCCTCGAGCACCCGTCGGAGTGGGCATTGCGCTCCGACCGGTTGCCGCATATCTGGTGTCCCGGCTGTGGCACCGGGACGTCGGTCACCAGCTTTTGGAGGCGCTCAAGGAATCGAACGACGACACCGACCGGCTGGCGGTGGTCTCCGACATCGGCTGCACAGGGCGAGTGGCCGGCTACGTCGACTGTGGCACCTTCCACACCACCCACGGCCGCGCCATCCCCTTCGCAGTCGGCCTCCAGATGGGCAATCCCGAGCTCAAGGTGGTCGTCTTCAGCGGCGATGGCGATCCTTTCGGCCATCGGCGGCAACCACCTGATCCATGCCGCCCGCCGCAACGCCGACCTCACCGTTTTCTGCGTCAACAACTTCACCTACGGGATGACGGGCGGGCAGGCGCGGCCGACGACGCAGACGGGGGCGAAGGCCTCGACAAGCCCTTACGGGAAAGTCGAAACTCCCTTCAACCTGCCCCTGCTTGTGGCCGCCGCCGGCGCGACCTACGTCGCCCGCTGGACGGTCCTCGACCTGGGCAGGCTACGCCGCTCAATGGTGGAGGCGATGGCCCACAGCGGGTTCGCGTTCGTCGAAATCATCTCGCCGTGCCCGGTCTACTACGGGCGGCGGAACCGGCTCGGGGAAGCGATTGACGAGCTCCGCTACTACAAAGAGAACATCATGGTGGACAACTCCGCCCGTCTTGAACAGCTCGCCCTGCCGCTCGGCGGCAACGCGACCGTCGGCAAGTTCGTGGACGAGCAGCGGCCGACCTTCAGCTATCAGCGGGAACAGCTCGCCACCATGGCCCAGGCCGCGTCGGTGAGGAGCTGAAGTGATGGACAGCGTGGCAGTGATGGACGGCGTGGCAAAGGAGCCGGCACAACCGGTCCAGCCGAAACCTGCGGATGACGCAGCCGACACGCCGGATCGCACGGTTGGGGTCCGGTTCGGGGGCTTCGGTGGGCAGGGAATCTTCCTGGCCGGCTACATCCTCGGCCGCGGCCACCGTCCATTCGGGCCGCAACGCGGCCGAGGGCCTGGGCCGGCGTATCGCGGCCAACATTGTCATGCTCGGCTTCCTGACCGGGGCCACCGGCCTGCTGGACGTCGGCGCCATGCGCGAGGCGGTAGCGGCCTCGGCCCCCAAGGGGTCACAGGAACTCAATGTGACGGCCTTCGACCTTGGTTCCAACACGCAGGGAAAGTGCGGCTATGACCACCACCAACGTGTCACCCGGCTCCCCCGAGCTCGTGCAACGAGTCGCCGAGCTCAGCGGCCAGAACGTGTTCGCCTGCTACCAGTGTGGCAAGTGCACTGCGGGCTGCCCGTTCGGGTTCGACCCACAGGGGGTCCTGCGCCGGATCCAGCTTGGTCAGGTCGAGGCCGCCATCGGCCTCGACACCCCATGGGACTGCGCCGCCTGCCTGACCTGCGCGGCCAACTGCCCGAAGGGAGTCGACCCGACCAAGATTTACCAGGCGCTGCGCTCGATCGCCGTGACCGACCACGTCGGCGATCATCACCGGCGGCACCGCTTCCACACTACCGTACTCGCCAATAATCACCGGACGGCCCGGCTGCAGCCACCTCGCCCCGTGCAGTAACTGGGCGTCCTGCGCGCCTGGGGCGGGCGCGGCACTCGAGCGGGTGCTGGGTGTGCACCACGCGCGGTCGCTGCCGCCGTTCGCCAGGCCGACATTCCAGGCTTGGTTCCGCCATCACGTCCCGCTCCGGGACGGGCACCGGGGCAAGGTGCTGCTCTTCCACGACACCTTCATGCACTTCATCTTCCCGGAGACCGGGGTGGCCACCACTGAACTGCTCGAGCTGGCGGGTTACCAAGTGGAGCTGACCAACAGCGTCTGCTGCGGCCGGGTGCTGATCTCCAAGGGCCGTCGGCCACAGGCTGCGCGGCACGCCCGGATCAACATCCCGCGCCTCTACGAGCAGTCAGCGTCGGCCGCGGCGATCGTCGGCTGTGAGCCGTCCTGCCTGCTGACGCTGCGGCACGAGTACCCGGATCTGGCTGGCGACAGCGAGACGAGGCAGATGGCCGAGGTGGTCGCGAGCCGCTGCCTGCTGCTTGGACGAGTACCGACGGGCCGGGGACCCTGCGGTGGTAACGCAGGCCACCAAGGTCACCTGAACCGCAGGGGATATCAGGACTAGCCCGCCTTCCCGAACACCCGCAGTGCTGAGCCTCCGCGGTCGCCCCGGCTAGAGCTCGGGTACCGGCAGCCGCCTTGCTAGTGTCTTGTCCGTGTCGACGCGCTGGGCCGCCGCACGAGGTCGCCCAACTCGGCGACCTGCCACGCCCCCGGCCCGGCCCGGCCGGCCAGCATGGGCCAAACTCATGGCCGCAAAGCCAAACAACCATCAATGCCGGGTTCCGCCTCATGCAGCCATCGTGGGTGACTGAGGCGAAGACGCCGGAGGGAGAGGACCGCCGTGGAGTACGACCGCGAAGAGACACTGAAGGTACTAAACGAGATCGTTGAGCTCGAACTGGCGGGAGTTGTGCGCTATACCCAGTACTCACTCATGATCTTCGGTCATGCGCGGATTCCCATCATGAACTGGATGCGCCAGCAGGCACTGGAGTCGCTCGCCCACGCCACGCAAGCAGGCGAAGAAGTGACGGCACTTGGCGGAGATGTTTCAATGGGCATCGGCAAGCTCACGGGTACGCATCCCTCCTCGATCGATGGCATGCTCCAGGAAATGCTTTCGCAGGAGCGGGGTGCGGTCGATCTGTACCGCAAGCTCCTCGCACTGACCGAAGGGGCCAATGTGTCGCTCGAAGAGCTCTCACGCCAGATGATCCGCACTGAAGAACTGGACGTTGCAGAGATCGAGAAGATGCTCCGCAAGCCCGGCAACGCATAGGCTCCCGGTAATCCGCTTATCGGTCCGAGGTCCGCTCGGGTCCAGCCTGTACACTCCGGCGCCCGCAGCGGTCGTGTGGCCGGGGCGCGGGCGGATTCCAGCGCCTCGGCTGGTGACCCGCCATTCCCACTGGGAGTTAGGGTCTCCGCCAGCGACGCCAGGTAATGCGGCTGGCGAGCCAGCGCGCTTTGTGACGCATGCGGGGCAGTCCGCAGTCAACCAGGTCAGCGGTGGACGGCGGCGAGCAGCGCCGCGTACGAGCGGACCAGCGCGGCCCGCTCCAGAGCGAGCAGCGGGCTGTCCGTGCGGCTGCCCTGGGCGACCCATTGGTCGGAGACCTCCATCGCCCGGGCACGGTGGACCGCCGCCGGGCGGACATCGGATTCCGCTACCTCGAACACGAACGCGTACAGGCGCGCCAGCGCGTCGACCAGTTCGTCGCGGGCGGACGGCGCCAATTGCTGAGCTTCCCGGTGCACGCGCCACCACTCGACTTCCAGCCGTGCCGCTTCCGCTGGGTCGGGCGGCTCCCCGTAGGTGGCCCTGATCAGCGCGTAGAACCGCCGCATGCATTGCCGGGCACGCTCCGGATCGTTCACGGGAACCGGCGCCCACAGCTGGTTGGCCCGCAGCACATACCAAGCCGCGCGCACCGTTCGCGGCCAGCTCATCCCGAACCCGGCACGCACCATGCCAACGGCCGCGGCGAGGAACCTGAGCCATCGCCGCTGGTAGTAGGCGACCCAGGCGGCACACTCCAGACATGCGAGGCGGGCCGGGTCGAAGGATCGCAGCCGGTTCGGCCGGCCAGCGGTGCCCGCGTGCACCAGCGAGCCAGGCGATGACAACGTACGGACGATCAGCCCATCAATGTCCACGGCCGCCCTCCCCTTGACGGTGTCCGGCCTCCACCGACACCGACGACCCGCAGCCTCGCCACCACAAGGCCACCTGGGCACCCCAGCCCGGCGGTCACGAGCCGTGCCGGGGCTGAAGCTCCGCTATGCGGGCGACAGTCCGGCAAGGCTGCCGGGGAGGCGATCATCTCGCATCACCGGCCTATCAGGCAACGGCCTCCGGCCCGAGCGCGACGTGAGGCGGGGGCCTAATCACGCCCAGTTACCGCTGGACGGATCCGGGCGCCAGGTGGCGAGCGGTAGTGCTGTGCTGATGGGTGTTGAGGAAGGTGAATGGCCCGGGCGTTGGGTTCGCCGGTCGAGCGTAGCTGATCATCCGGGTGACCGGAGGTTCAAACCCTCTCCTCCTGACCAGTCCCTTGCGGGATTTGCGCGGCGGCGTCGACCGGCACATACGGATACTTCCCCTGGATCAACGCGTTCAAGCGGTCCCGGTCCGGGGCGAGCAGGGCCTTGACACCCTCCGCGCTCACATCCGCGACGATGACGTCGCCAACCTCGTCGTGGACGTCGCTGAAGAGGCCGTGCGCGCTCATCTTCTGGGCCTGGTAACGATTGTCGTCGGTCGGGCTGACGTAGTGAACCGACGAGATCTTGTAGCGGTGGACCAGGAACAGGTGGGTCAGCGTCATCAGGCGCTTCTTCCGCAGGGCGAGGTCGAAGGTCTTCTGGTCGCGAACCGAGAGGATGTTGCGCCCCCGGCGATCCACGATCACGTCGAAGACGATGTTGGCGACCTTTTCCCCGCTTGTCTTGGACAGGGTGAGGTCCAGCAACTCCGAGCCCGCCGTGTGCGGCCGCAGCCCGACCCGCAGCGAGCCCGGGACCTGGTGGTGCTTGGCCCACATCGCGAGCCATTCCTCGAGCAGCTTGTTCGGCACCTCCGTCTGGACCAGGTGCTGGTGCTGCGTCGAGCCCTTGCCCATCGCTTTGGTGGCCGCCGTGCCGCCCGAAGAAGCCATCAGCGCCGCATCCAACCGCGGCCCGCCCACGAGCGTCTGAGGCGTCCGGTAGGGCGATTCGACCAGGCGGAACTTTCGCTGCAGCCGGGCCAGCGAGAGCATGCCGTCCTGCTTGAGCGCGGTGGCGAACTCCTCCGCCGCCAGGCCGTCGATCTGATGTCCGCCGTAGGTAATGAAGTTGAAGACGAACCCCAGCTTGCCGAGCTCCTCCGGGAACCGCCTCATTTCCTCGTCGCTCATCCCGGTCGTGTCCCAGTTGAACGATGGTGACAGGTTGTACGCGAGCATCTTGGCGGGGAACTCGGCGTGGATCGCCTCGGCGAAGCGCCGGGCGTCCGTCAGGTTCGCGGTCTTGGTCTCCATCCACAGCAGGTCGGCGAACGGGGCAACAGCCAGCGACCTGGCGACCGCGTAGTCGATTCCGCCCTGAATCTGGTAGTAGCCCTCGGCAGTCTTGGAGACCTCGCAATCCCAGATAATGTCGATGCCCATCGATCTGGCCCTGGCCCTGGCGGCGTGGAACGAGGTCCAGTTTGCGAAGGCCAGCCACTCGTCAGCGCTCATATCGAAGCGCTCACCCTCGTTGGCGCGGAACTCGATCACGTCCGCGACCGCCTGGGGATAGCTCTTCAAGTTGGCCTCGGACTGCCACGCCTCCAGGTACCGCGTCTCGACCCTCTCCAGCAGCGCCTCGCCCGACGACCCGTTCTGCTGGAACGCCTTCGCGCTATCTTCGAGCACGCGCAACACGCCCATCCGCGCGAGCCAGGCGCTGGCCTCGTCGTACTCCGCAGCGGAGATCTTGAACAGCAGATGACCGCGCGCGTCGTCGACGCCCAGCTCGCGGAGCTTCCGCAAGATGGCGAGGTAGCCGACCTTGTAGGTCGGCAGCTCATTGTTGGTGGCGCCCAGGATGAACGGATGATCGCGCTCGTCCCCGCGCCCCTCCAGGAACGTGGCCGCTTCGGCGTCGGTTCGGGCCACGATGACACCGGGCACCTTCATGACGTCGAGCTGGAAGCGCGCGGCGCTCAGCCGCTTGATCTGCTCGTCGGCGCCGACGAGCACCTTGCCTCCCTGGTGCCCGCACTTCTTGGCGCCGGGCTTCTGGTCCTCGATGTGGTAGCCCGGGACCCCGACCTCGACGAAACGGCGGAGCAGATTCCGTACGTGCGCGTCGCCGCCGTGTCCCGTGTCGGCGTCGGCGATGATGAATGGCCGATAGTCGATCTCGGGGGATGCGGCACGCTGCGCATCGCTCAGGCGCGAGCGGGCGAAGCGCTGGTTCCTGTCCGCCGTAAGCAGGGCGCGCACGATCGGCGCGGCCTCGTCGGGCACCTGGGAGAGCGGATAGCTGGCCAGGTCGGGGCCTGGGTCCTCTGTGACGGATCCCTTGGCCGATGTGGCCCAGCCGCCCAGGTAGATGCCCTCGATGCCCATCCGCTTCAGGGCCACCGCCTGGCCGGGTGAATAGGGACCGAAGGTGGTGATCTGCTTGCGCTCGGCGAAGAGCTGCCGGAGCCGGTCGTAGAACTGCTCGGCCGCCATTCTCGCGACGATGTAGTCGGTGGGGATGGTGCCCCGTTGCTCGACCACCTGACGCGCAGAATACAAACGCGTGATGCCATCGAAGCGAGGACTGGCAAACCATCTTGCGGTCTCGCCTATTTCTGACTCAAACGAGCTGGTGACTGGCTTCTCGGCGACTTCCGAATCGAATGTCCTCATGACTGGCTCCTGCCGCTCCTAGCACTGCGGCGCTTCTCGCGATCTCGAAATCCAGGTTCCGTATGCTGCGGGTGGCGGCCATGACTCCTTCGCGGTGCACGATGCCGTCATGGACACCGCCTCCAGACGCGCGGAAACCAGCTGTCACTGCCATTGGCCCACTGCGGCGAGGCAGCCGTCAGAGGCGAAGGTCCTCCCCCAGCCAGGCCACCGTCACGAAGGACGCCCCCAGTGTTAGGCGAGGAGGCGGGGTTTGCGGGGCAGGAAGTCGAGGAGCAGTGCGTTGACCTGATCTGGGGCCTCCAGTTGCGTTCGCCATCGCGCCTCGTTCCTTCAGCAGGAGCTGGGATTAGCGGGGGCTTAGGCGGCCAGGTCGTGGGTGCATGCCTCGAAGAACTTCTCCTCGTCGATCCCGGTCACGGCAAGGGCATGCGCCATGCTGTCTGCCAGGTTCCAGAGTTGGTCATCCGTCAGCGGCACAGGCCCAGAGTTGGCGTGCGCCAGAGTGCTGATGATGATGTTGCGTTCGCGTCGGGTCACGGTGCCGTCCTCGGTAGGGGTTACCTACCTAGAACGCTACGCTCTTGTGACACGAACGCCCGATCCGCGCGAAGGGTTTGCCTGTCTACCGGGTCACACATATTTCAGCGCAAACCATTGTATTTCGGGCAAGGAGCTTGTCGCCTGGTCCACCAGCCCACTCAACAACGCATCGGCAGGCTTCGCTGCCCGCTCCGTCCCGGCCTGAGCGACCACGACGACCTCCTCGACCGTGTCGCCCCCCGCGCCTGGGCAGCGACGTGAGTTAAGACCGTCTCCTGTCGCGGGCGGGGAGTAGCTGGCAGGCACGCGTGCGGGAGCGGTTGCGCTGCCGATGATGGCTGGGCGCACGAACTTCGGGGCCTTCGGCAGCTCCGTGTGCTCGACCTGCGTGATGGTGAAGCCCGCTTCCTGGATGGAACCAAGCGTCGGGCGGTTGCAGTCACAGCAGACGACGAGCCGGTTGATCCAGTTCATCCGGTCCTGCACACGGGCTCTGCTGCGGTCGTCGGAACACACATGCTCGATGAACAGGAGCTGACCACCAGGGCGAAGCACGCGGTGTAGCTCCCGCAGCGCCCTCGGCTGATCGTCGACCCCACACAGCACCAGCGTTGAGACCGCTACGTCGAAGGTGTGATCATCGAAAGGAAGGTCCTCCGCCGGCGCCCGCAGCACCTTGGTGGCCGGGGCGTGCTCGCGGACTTTGCGCTGCAGGCGGCGCAGCATCGCAGGCTGGGGCTCTGTCATCGTCAGCGATTCAGCGGCCGGGCCGTAGAAGGGCAAATTCGCCCCCGTTCCACTGCCGATCCCGAGCACATGGCCGTTCGCCCCGGCGAGCAGGCCCTCCCGGCAGGCACCCAGCCCGGCCTTCTCGGTCTTGGCCATCTGGTGGTCATACGTCATGGCGAAGAACCTGGTCCGGAGGGTCATGGCTGCCTCAATTCGATGTGCGTGAGATCGCTGGTGAAGCGAACCTAACGAGACGGCCGGCCTTGACGCATGAGGCAAACACCCCATCTTTCGCTGGGCGCAGGTACCGCCCTGAGCACGTCGGCGGGAACGTCGCTATCGGGTTCCGGCAGGTTAAGCTCTGGTGATGGGAGGCGGTACCGGCTACCGCGAGTCCGGCTGGCTGAGCTTGTCGCGGCGCTATCGCTTGGCGTGGATCTGGGTTTCGGCCAGCCGATGGAACACGTCCTGCGCCAGCGCCTGATCGCGCTCCGGCTGGCGGACCACGCGGGGCTGGACGAGCAGGACCGGGCAGCGGTGTATTACACCGCATTGCTGGTCAACATCGGGTGTCATGCTGACGCGCATGAGCAGGCCAAGTGGTTCGGCGACGATATCGCCCTTAAATCGGGTAACTACATTCATGACCTGGGCAGCGTGCGCGCGACGCTGGCAACCATGCGGCTGGTCGGTGCTGGCAACCCGCCGCTGCACAGGTTCCGGGTCGGACTCGAGTTCGCCTTGTCCGGGCATCGTGAGCTGGATGGGATGATCTCCCAGCATGCGAGGCTGGCGTGGACGCTGGCTGAGCAGCATTATCTTCCGGGCCAGGTGCGCGAGGCGATCGGCGCGGCGTACGAGCAGTGGCACGGGCGCGGCTGGCCAGGCGGCCTGAGCGGCGAGGCGGTACCGATGGCAGCGAGGATCGCGCAGCTTGCGGAGTTCGTGGAGGTGGCTCACCGCGTTGGCGGGATTGACGGCGCGACGGCGCTCGCCGGCAGGCGAGCAGGCAAGCAGTTCGATCCGGCGCTGGCGGCGCTTCTGTGCACGAGGGCGCAGGAGATACTCGGCGGCCCTGACGCGGCTCCGGCGTGGCAGGCCGTGATCGCTGCCGAGCCGGCTCTTGCCGTCGAGCTATCGGCGGAGCAGCTCGACAGCGCGCTGGCGGCCATCGCGAATTTCGTGGACCTGAAGTCGCCATTCACTCTTGGCCATTCGGTCGCGGTCGCCGGCCTCGCCGAGGAAGCCGGCAACAGGCTTGGGGGTGCCGCGAGATCAGGTGCTGATGTTGCGCCGGGCCGGGTTCGTGCACGGCTTCGGGCGGCTGGGCGTGTCCAATTCGATCTGGGACCGGCCCGGGCCGCTGAGCGCCGGCGATGGGAGCGCGTCCGGATGTATCCCTATCTGACCGAGCGCATGTTGCATCAGTCGGCGGCGCTGGCGCCGCTCGGCGAGATCGCGGTGCAGCACCGCGAGCGCCTGGACGGCAGCGGATACCCGCGAGGGCTCTCCGGCGGCGCGATCTCCAGGCCCGCCCGGGTGCTCGGGGCAGCGGACGCCTACCAGTCGATGCGCGAGCCCAGCCCGCACCGGCCCACGCGGCCGGCTGAGGAGGCGGCCGCGGAAATGCGCACCGCAGTCCGCGCTGGACGGCTCGGCCGCCGATGCCGTGCTTGAGGCGGCTGTCCATCGCCTGCCGCGCCGCAGGCAAGCGCTCTCGGGCCTGACCGCGCGCGAGGTTGAGGTGCTCATCCTGCTCGCACGCGGCATGTCGAACAAGCAGATCGCCGAGCGGCTGGTGATCACGCCGAAGACGGCGGGCAATCACGTGGACCACATCTATGCCAAGATCGATGCTTCGAACAGGGCCGCCGCGGCGATGTTCGCGGTGCAGCACGGCCTGCTCCCCGAGGAACAGATCGCCACAACCGCGACATCCTGGCGCCCCCTACGAGGCCGTACGAGGCGCCTGAAGGTGTCCCTGATCCCGTGGCTCCAATGACGCGGAGATTACCGTGGCTTTATACAATTAGCCGTGCATAGCAGGGCGTTCGGTATTGTCATCCAGCTCATCAAAGCATGGGCCCATCCTGACTGGGTGGGCATTACCCCAGAAGAGCTTGATCTCGTCCGAGCGCCCGTCAATGCCATTGTCGCCCGGCAATGCCAGCCTTGGCGATGGGCATGACACTTACTCCTGCAAGGTTGGGCTGAGGGCCGGGTGATCAGCCCGGCTCTCAGCCGTTTGGCCCTGACGTCTTAAGCGTGGATCTGCACCCTGCGGGTCGCCTGCTTAGTCTTTGGGAGGCGGATCGTCAGTATCCCCTCCCTCATGTTGGCCTGGACCTTGTCGGTGTCGATATCCCTGGGCACGACCGTGCGGTAGAAGAACCGCCCAGCCCGCCGGTGCATCGTCTGCTCGTTATGCTCTTCGGGGACCGAGCCGGCGATGCTCAGGCTGTGCTCATCGACCTGCAGTTCGACGTTCTCCCGGGTGATCCCGGGGAGTTCCGCCTTAACGAGGTAGTACTCCTCGGTCTCGTCGACCTCGATGTCCGGCTGCCATGGCGACCGGTCCTGTCCTTGCTGGGTGAACTGGTCGTACAGCCGCCCTATGCGATCACGCAGATAATCGAACTCGCTGGCTGGGTCCCACAGCGCCGTTGGCTCGAACAGGGACACCGGGAACCTGCTTCCGCGACGGATGGGCAGTGCCATTACTACGTCACCTTACCTACCGTTTAATTGGCGATTTGCGGACGTCGGGCTGGCCAGCACCAACTCTTCTTTCCTATCGAAATACCGAGCATATGTCCACCCCTCATGACAGCAAATTGCGGACAGCCGGGACCACAGCCCGCCGGGCCTGACTGCCACGCGACACGGCTTGTTCGCTGCAACTTCTAATTGAGCTTGCAAGAGCGATTGTTGTGGAAGTTACTCGGCGTGCCGTGAAATGACGCGGGGGAAATTCAGGGGTCTGCTGTGGTTTCTGTGAGCCTTGCGGGCTCAGCCAACCTTGACGCCCGCGAAGAACCTGAGGCCGTGGCCCGACCTGCGGTCCTGCTGGACCCGGCCCGATTGTGGCCGCCGCCGCGAACAGGAAGAATGAGGTTGACAACGTCGTGGCGCACCGCAGTGATATGAGCCGCACAACTGGCCCATCGCCGATAGTCATCCGGGTGAAGTTCGACCACTGCGATCTGCATGATCGGGAAAATGTACGGGAAGTATTACCGATTGAGATATCCAGGTCGCGCCCTGCCCGCGCTAACGCCCGAACACCCTTAACATGATCGGCACCGGCCGGGTACACGCCGTCGAACCTCAGCAAGGTCGAGCACGAAAGGCTGGCGCACGGTCGCGGTACGCCCGCGTTCTCTGGTCGAAGGCATCTGCGCAGCCGTTTGGGGGCTACTCGCCGTCACCTCGCCCTGCAGGCCACCGTCCTGGACGACCCTGCGGCCGCAGGAAATACCGCGGCGATGGCCCGGCCGCGTGTCTGCAGCCTGTTAGTCCCGGAGCTTGCCGAGGATCCGGGCGAGGTGCAGGCGGTCTGCCTGACTGAGTCGGCCGAAGACCCATTCGGCCTCGGTTCCGCGGGTGGCCGCAGCTTGCCATGGCTTCCGCTCTGCACCACGAAAACAGCACCCCGGCCGATTACGCAGGCGGGCTGCCGGCCCAGCTGCTTTACCTGGGACTGCTGGTGGTGCCACTGCTCATCGCCGGCGTCATCAGGCTCTGGCGGGCCCCTGAGCTACGGTTCACCGCCGTCACCGCCACGCTCATCGTCGTCTACGTGCCGGCCTGGGTGCCGGGCAAGGCCTATTACACCGACGGAATGGGGCCGGCGGTGCTGGCCGCGGGTGCCCTGGCGGCCGAGCGGTGGATCGCTCGCGCCCGCCGGCCGCGGGTGCGGCGAGGGGAAGTGGTCACCGCCCCTCGTGGGCATGGCCTTGACCCTGCCGGCTCTCCTGCCTCTACTGCCAGCTGGTGACGTGCACGACTTACCCGCTTCTTCTCAGCACAGCTCCGACATCGGAAACACCATCGGCTGGCCGCAGCTCACCCGCGCGGTCGCGGCGCAGGACGCTGCCCTAGTGCGGGCCGGCCAGCCGCCCACCTCGATCTTCACCGGATACTACGAAGGTCGGGCCGATGCCGGGCCAGCTGGGTCCTCTCGGCAGGCGAATGCGCGCCCCAGGCCCAGGACTCCTGACATGATCGCCTGCTGACCGATCGTCATACAGCCGCTGGCCTGCGGAATTTCCCTGGTTTTCAGTGTTTTCCTGCTGTGCCCGGGCCGCGTTCCTGCTAAAATTAATGCATCACGATGGGCGGTTCCGGGAGGCGCGGATGGCGGCGAGCCTGATGCAGGCGCCGCTGCCGTGGCTGCCCGAGGGCGCGGCCGAGGTCGCCCGCGGGGTCGGGATCGTGGCCGGCGAGGACGGCTCCGGCCAGGTCTGGGTGCACGGCATGATGACGTTCTGCTGGGACGCCGGGGATGAGGCTTCCCGGCGGCTGGCGATGGTGCAGCTGACGGTGCACCTGAGGGCGGCGAGCATGCGGCGGGCCGCGGACGCGCTGGGGATCGAGTCCTCGACGATCTCCCGGTGGGCGGCCAGCTATGCGAGGGAGGGGCTGGCCGGGCTGGTGCCGGAGGCCCGGGGGCCGAAGGGCCCGTCCAAGCTGACCGCGAAGCTGGTGTCCAGGATCCGCGGGCTGCGCGCGGAGGGGAAGTCGCTGGAGGCGATCTCCGGGTTGTGCGGGGTGTCGGTGTTTTCCGTGCGGTCCGCGCTGGGCCTGGTCCCGGAGCGCCGCCAGGCGATCGCGAAGCTGGCCGGGGACGTCCCCGGTGACGCCCGGCCCGCCGACGACGAGGAAGAGGAAGAGGAAGAGGAAGAGGAAGAGGAAGAGGAAGAGGAAGAGGAAGAGGAAGAGGAAGAGGAAGAGGAGCTTCCGGTGCTGCCGGATCCGGTGCCGCGGGACGGCGAGCGGGCGCTGGCCCGGTTCGGGCTGCTGGGAGAGGGAGCGGCCCCGGTGTTCGTGCCGGGTGCCCGCTACCCGCTGGCCGGGCTGTTGCTGGCGCTGCCCGCGCTGGCCGGTACCGGGCTGCTGGGCTGCGCCCGCCAGGTGTACGGCCGGCTGGAGAACGGCTTTTACGGCCTGGAGACGATGCTCGTGCTGCTGGTGTTCCTGGCGCTGGCCCGCGAGCCGCGCGCCGAGGGCGCCACCAGGGTCCCGCCCGCGGCGCTGGGCCGCCTGCTGGGGCTGGACCGGGCGCCGGAGGTCAAGACGATCCGCCGCAAGCTCGGTGAGCTCGCCGCCGCGGGCAGGGCCGCGGAGCTGCAGCTGGCGATCGCCCGCCATCACGCCGGGACCCGGCCAGACGAGCTGGGCTTCCTGTACATCGACGGGCACACCAGGGCGTATTTCGGCACCCGGGATGTGCAGAAGATGCACATCGCCCGGATGAAGCATCCCGGCCCGGCCACGGAGGAAACCTGGGTCACCGACGCCTCCGGGGACCCGATGCTGGTGGTGATGGCCGAGCCGTCCTCATCCCTGGCCGCCCAGGTCAAGGACCTGCTCCCGGATCTGCGGGCCGTCTGCGGGGACCGCCGCGATGTCACGCTGTGCTCCGGCCGCGGCGGCTGGTCCCCGGACCTGTTCGCCGCGGTCATCGACGCCGGGTTCGGCCTGCTCACCTACCGCAAAGCCCAGGCCGGCAAGGAGATCCCCGCCATCGATGGCGAGAAGTTCACCCCCGTGACGTTCGCCGGGAACGACGGCCGCGCCCGCAACTACGACCTCGCCGACACCGACGTGACCATCACGGTCACGGCCGGGCAGCACAAGGGACGCGTGCTGGAGCTGCGGCAGGTCACCCGCCGCGACAAGGGCAGGCAGGTGCACATCCTCACCACCCGGCCACGTGCCGGGCAGCCAGACGGGCTGCCCGCCGCCGCCGTCACCTGGCGGATGGGGAACCGGTGGCGGGAAGAGAACTACCTCCTTGCCCGCGATTGCTTCGCGCTCGACGCCCTCGACTCCTACGCCGTCACCCCCGACGACGGACAGCGCCTGGTGCCGAACCCGGCGAAGAAAACCGCCTCCGCCCAGGTCAAGACCGCCCGCACCGCGCTCGCCGACGCAGAGGCCGCCCGGCAGCACAAGCTGGACCAGCTCCGCAGCCCCGCCCCGGGCACCACCGCCATCATCACCAACCAGGATCTCGCCCAGCTGGACAAACCCGTCCACGCCGCACGCCGCAAGCTCGACACCGCCCGGGCCGCCGCCAAGACGGTGCCCGCGAAGATCCCGCTCGCCGCGCACAACCCGGACATGGTGCAGCTCGACGCCGAAACCAAGCTCATCACCCACGCCATCCGGATGGCCGCCTTCAACAGCGAGATCACCCTCGCCCGCGCCCTCGGCGCCGGCGACGGCGCCTGCGCCATCATCCGCGAGGCCCTAACTGCCAGCGGGGACATCATCCCCGGCGACGGCACGCTGCGCGTCCGGCTCGACCCGCTATCGGCGCCCCGCCGTACCCGCGCCATCGCCGCCCTCTGCGACAAGCTCAACGCCGCCGGCACTTGCTACCCGGGAACCAGCCTGATACTCCGCTACGAGATCAAGCCGGGCGCTGCATAAACAATCTCACCATGTCAGGAGTCCTGAGGCCCGGACGGCCGGTGGCATCGAGGTCAACAAAGCTGTCAACCACGGGCGCCCCGATAGGTTGATGGCAGTGCCCAGCGTGAACGTCAGGAGAGCGCCGATGGCTGCCTGGACCTCGGAAGACATTCCCGATCAGTCGGGCAGGACCGCGATCGTGACGGGGGCCAACGCCGGGCTGGGGTACCAGACCGCGGTGCAGCTAGCCCGCGCGGGCGCCCATGTGCTGCTCGCCGCCCGTGATCCCGGCCGGGGCGCTGCAGCGCTAGAGCGGCTCCGCGCCGAGGTCCCGGCAAGCCGCGCCGAACTGCTCCCGCTCGACCTGGCCGACCTCAGCTCGGTGGAGCGTTTCGCCACAGCCTTCGCCGCCCGCGGCCACGGCCTGGATCTGCTAGTGAACAACGCCGGCGTGATGGCCGTTCCGAAAAGGGAGAGCACCGCGCAGGGCTTCGAGCGGCAGTTCGGCACCAACCACCTGAGCCACTTCGCCCTGACCGGGCGGCTCCTGCCAGCGTTGCTGCAGGCTTCGGGCAGCCGCGTGGTCACCGTCAGCAGCAACCGGCACAAACAGGCCGATGGCATTGACTTTGACGATCTTCAGGGCACGCGCCGCTACAGCCCGTGGCGGGCATACGACCAGTCCAAGCTGGCCAATGCCATGTTCGTCCTCGAGCTGGACCGGCGGGTGCGCGCCGCGGGTCTGAGTGTCGTGTCGGTGGGCGCCCATCCCGGGTTCGCCGCCACCAATTTGCAGGTCACCGGCCCCCGGTCAGGCGGAGCCAACCTGGCCGCCCGCGCGATGGGCGTGGCGACCCGGTTGCTCGCCCAGCCGGCCCGCGACGGCGCGCTGCCGACGCTTTACGCGGCCACCGCGCCGGGAGTACAGGGCGGCCAGTACTTCGGGCCTGACGGCCGGGGTGAGATGCGCGGCCACCATCCCAAACAGGTGGCATTCTCCGCCGCCGCGCACGACCAGGCCTCAGCGGCCCGGCTGTGGACGGTGTCGGAAGAGCTGACCGGGGTCGCGTTCGAGGCGTTGGCCGGGCGCTAACGCGCGATCCCTCCCCCGCCCGGCAGGGCGGGCAACCAGCCGACTCGGCCGCATGCCGCGCATGGCCCCCCTGCGGCGCGCCGGAGGTGTCTTGCCGCATCTGGATGAATGATCGAGCGGTCAGCGGTCAGCGGGCCCGTGAGGTGCAGACACCTGGTGCAGCGCACGACCCGCCTGCGACTTGCTGCCCTGGGCAAGGACACCGTGCTCGCCTAGGGCGCGCCGAGGGCGCGCCTAGGGCTCACGCCCCGGCCGGCCCGCTTCTGCCGCGAGCGCTTGGCCGTGCATGACTCACGTTGGCGGCAGCGAGGATCGCAGGTCGCGGCGGAGCGGGTGATCGGCGGGAACCTCGACGAGAACGATCCGGACGCCGTCGGGGTCCTCGATCCACATCTCGGTCAGTCCCCAGGGCTCGGCCGCTGGCTCTCGCAGAACGCCGACGCCGGCCGCAGCCAGCCGTTCATACTCAGCGTGAACGTCCCGCACCTGAAGCCAGATCATCACCGTGTGTCCCGCTGGCTCAGCATCGTGCCCGGACACCTCCAGCAGGCCTGGGCCCAGAAAGTACACTACGCCGGGATCGGCCGGAGAGCCGAATTCCCGGTAGACCGCCAGGCCCAGCACATCCCGGTAAAAACGGCGGCTTCGATCGGGGTCGGCAGGGCGCAGCAGAATCCGGCTGCTCAATACGTCCATGTCGCTATGGTGGCAGCCCTTCTGTGATCGCCGACGCGAACGCAGGCCCGCCGCTGACGCCGCGGTGCGACGCTGCCCGCCGCCACGGGAACGGTCTGCCCTTATCGCCGTCGTGGCCCCGAGCCCTCAGACCCGGACACCCGGTCAGTCAGTGCCCGCCACATCGGGTGAGCGCCTGATTTCTTGGTCCGTCCCGGCGGCCACCGCCGCCGCTTCCGGCTGTGCCCCGCCGCGCAGGCCTGCCAGGGCCACGATGGCCGCCACCGCCATGATCCCTGCCATCACATACAGCACGTTCCGCGTGGCATTCGCGAAGTCGAGCCTGAAGAAGTGCGGAATCGACGCGATACTCCCGGTCCCGGCACGGGACCAAGAGAGGCTTGCCACCTCGGCGCTCGCCCGTGCACTGGGCGTGCCGGGGGAGGTCAGTGACGTGGTGACCCGGCTGCGCATCTCCGTGACCAGGATGGTGCCGAGGATCGCCAGGCCCAGGCTGGCTGCGTAGTTCCAGACCGTCTGCGTGATGCCGGTTGCCTCGCCGTAAGAGAGCCGGCTGGCCCGGTTAACGGCGTCCGTGCTGGCCGGCCCCAGCATGAATCCCATTCCGGCCCCGGCCAGGATGATGAACCACTGCTGCGCGCTGAAGTTGAGCCCGGTAACCTTACCCGCCCATAGCCAGAACCCAACGGCACCCAGCACGCAGCCGAGGACGACCGGGCGCTTGGCGCCAGCGCGGTCCAGCATCCGCCCGCCGATCTGCGCGGCGATGACGAAGCCGATGAAGAAGAACAGGATGATGCCGGCCTGGGAGGACGTCTTCCCCAGCGAGATCTGGGCGTATTCGCTTGCGAAGAAGAACACCGGGAACCGAACCGATGAAGACCAAGTTGTTGGCTTCTCCCCGCCCTGAAGGACGGGGATTCTCGGCCCTCGCGGGCCAAGGTTCCTGTCTCATCGACGGTCGCCTCCCTGCCCTATGTGCGGGGCGGTCTCACACCATCTCCGCAGGCCAAGACGGCAAGCCCGGCCGCCTGTAGTACCTTCGCCGCGTTCACGTCCCGGTCGTGGACTGTGCCGCACTGCGCGCATGTCCATTCGCGGGTGTTCAGCGGCATGGTCGCGGCCAGGCGTCCGCAGGCCGAGCACGTTTTGCTGCTCGGGTAGAACCGGTCGACCGCGACCACGGTCCGGCCGTACCAGTCCGCCTCGTACTCCAGCTGCCGCCGGAACTCGGCCCATGCCACGTCTGAGATCGCGCGGGCCAGGGAGTGGTTGCGGATCATGTTCCGTACCGCGAGATCCTCGATGATCACCGTTTGGGTTTCGCGGATGATCCTCGTGGATAGTTTGTGCAGGTGGTCGCGGCGCCTGTCGGCGATCCGGGCATGGACGCGGGCGACCTTGACTCGTGCCTTGGCCCGGTTGCTTGAGCCTTTCGCCTTGCGGGACAACTGCCGTTGTGCCTTGGCGAGCGCGGCCCGGTCCCGCTTCTCGTGTTCCGGCTTGGTGATCTTCTCGTCGGCCGGCAGGGTGACCAGGCTGGTGATCCCAGCATCGATCCCCACCGTCGTATCCGCCGCCCGGAGTGTCTCGATCGCGTTCTTCCTCGATGAGGACCGAGATGTGCCACCGGCCCGCTGCATCGCGGCTGACCGTGACTGAGGAGGGCCCGGCGCCTTCGCGCTCCGGTAGTCCATCCGGGCCGCCTTGTGCTCCGTGACCGGCTTCGAGATGACGATCAGCGCCAGGGCGATGAGCGCGACGGGGATATTCACCCAGAAGATCG
The DNA here is from genome assembly GCA_963826515.1 of uncultured Actinomycetota bacterium. GTDB lineage: Bacteria > Actinomycetota > Actinomycetes > Streptosporangiales > Streptosporangiaceae > DATFVJ01. The sequence continues at coordinate 216,020 of CAWGXI010000006.1, read as the reverse complement.
CCCGCCAGGTCCACTGCGTGAGATAGCCGCGCAGGACCGGGCCGATCGCGGTCAGGCCGCCGGCGATGCCGAAGAACAGGGCCAGGACCCACCCCGCTCGCGGAGCGAAAAGGTCTGCACCACGATAGCCAGCGCCGCCGGGAACATGATCGCCCCGCCGGCGCCCTGGACGGCACGGAACGTCACGATCCACGCTTCGGCGAGGCTTCCCGTGGGGGTCAGCCCGCACATCGCCGACGCGCCAGCGAACACGATAACGCCGAGCGTCACCATCTTCCGGTGGCCGAGCTTATCGGCTAGCCGGCCGCCGAAGGCGAAGAGCGCCGCCAGCGACAGCAGGTAGGCGTTGACCACCCACTGCACTCGCGAGCTGGCACGCGCCATCGCCCGGGGACGTGCATCCTGGCCACGCGCGGGCCCCTACGCCAGTCTCGGCCCTGCGCACGCCGTGGCGTGGGGGCGATGGGCCCAGCGGGAAAGGGCTTAGGACCCGGCGTTTGCATGAGCACCGGACGTGGTCAGGGAAGCCGCGTGCCGCTGGGTATCAGGTCATTGGGGGAAATCGCAGTCCGCGAGAGATTCTGAGATCGTGACAGGGGGTTAAGCGCCTTGCGCGTAGTTCAATGACGTAGTGGATCAGGCGGAACAGGATCTGGTGGACGTAGGATCTGGCGCCGTGACGAGGAAAGCGATCATGTGTCAAGGGGTGTTCGAGTTCTGGATCTCACCGGGCCGGGAAAGATCATGGGACGTGTTTCAGCGGCGAAAGGCAGCAATCAAGAGTGTGGCTTCGTTGAAACGCGGCCAAACGGGACGCTCGTGCTGGTATCGGGAGGTCGACGCGGCAGACGTGGCCGGACTGGCATGGGTGATGAACAGGCTGTTAGAGATCGCCCGTGACTATGGGACCGCGGTGCCGATCACGGTAGTAGCACCAGGCTCAGCTCAACCCACCGCTGCGGCAGACGGGCACTAGTCGCCGACGACGTGCTTGAGATTCGACGAAGTGACGCCGGTCTCTGGTCACCTGCGACCTGCTCTCCATTCCGTGTCCGCCAATGACGTCCGTGGCCTGGCCGCAGCCATGGAAGCCGCCGAGAATAGGCGAGGTACACCACCCTAACTGAACGAGAGGCCCCGCCAGGCAGTCCCCACACCGGCCTAGCGAGCCTTGCCCCTGGAAAGGACAAGATCAATGAGGTACCTGATCAACCTCGCGCAGGAGCGGGACTGGACCCCCGGCTACTGGCAAGAGCTACCCGAAGGCAAACTCGCGATCATGGTGGCCCGCGTCACCGAAGAAGAGTTCGTGGTCTTCAGTGACAAGAGCTACACGCCACAAGATCCCGCGGAACCCCACAGGCGGCGGTCCAAGATCATGGAGGCCGTGAACGAGCGCGGCGATATGATCAGGCTCGGCCCCGCTGACGTCGATCATGCCATCGAAGCTGAGAAAGACCGCACTCCCCCAAGTTGAGGCCCCGTCGGCCCGCTAACCGCCTCCCTCTCAGGCATCATCCTCTCAATAATCACGGAGGTACCGGCCGCATCTCCGGCATATCCAAACGTAATTGCCCGCGCGCATTCGGCGCTCCTCATCGTCGTGCTCCTCGACACCGCAGGCACACTTGCAGCGGCTGTCGAAGGCGTGAGCGATCCGGCCCCGGTGTGCCCTGATCATCTCGTTGTAAGGATCAATCCTGTCGCCGAGCCTGTCCGGTGGGAACTGCCCGGCTGTTCGCGGCCTGGCCCGGGCGGACATGCGCTCCTCCCAGGTGGCCAGGTTGACGGCGGCGGCGAGCTCGCGCTCGCAGGGCTGGAGGTTGTGGGTCTGTTTGCCCACGAGGCTACGTCCGGAGAACTCGCGCGCTCCGAGTTGTTTCAGGTTGTGAATCTGCTTGCCCACGAGGCTACGGCGTGAGAGCTTTGCGCCTGGCTTGGTTATCATGATCAGTTCCTTCCTATGCGATCATGTGAAGCCCCCTTTCCTATGCCTTACGTCACTCCTCTTTACGGTGGGCAGTTAGGGCCGGACGGCCCGTCCGCTTGCGCCTAATGTCATATCGCGCTGGGCACGATTATGAAAGCTTGCCGCCATGATCCAGTGCGGCTCAATTCCCGCAATGGGGCTTGAAGTGAAGCATCAGGCGCACCGGACGCCAGGCCTCCTGACATAGGGCGCGCCGTTCGGTTGTCTTTCGTCGGTTGATCTGTGATTCTGTGTGTCGATGCGCGTTTGCGCACCCGTGGTGTGAGAAAGTGTCTGCAAGATATAATGGCCGCAGGATGGCGGGGATGCTGGTCCAGCTGCCTCTGCTGCCCGCGGGCGGGAGGTGGGCGGGAGGAGATCGCCTGGGCGCTCACTGCGGGCCGCGAGGCGCCCTTCACCGGAAACGTGAAGAAGGTCGTCCTCGATGTCCCTCGGCCACGGAGCCGTCGGCTGAGGGCCGCAGAATGACCCCGGCAGGCCACCGGCATCTGGACTCGTTGCGCGACAGCGCCATCGAGTTGGTCGACTTCGGGCGGGATTTGCTCAGATCCTACGAGCGGCACGTCCGGATCAGTCAACCTCGCCCTGAGGTGAGGCGTCCAACTATCCGTGCAGTTCGTAGGGGATACGCGCCCGAGTAACCGGCGTGGTCGCACAGCACGAGCCGATGACACCGCGTTGAGCGACCCGCTCTCGGGCGTCGGCGGCCCAGCCGTTGACTGACACGGGCTCGTCCCGGACCGCGAAAGGACACAAGTGCTTCAGTCCAGCTTCGCCAACCGCGTCCTGGGACTTGCCCGGGTCGACTTCACCCCGGCCCACCGCCAGCCGTCGGTAGCTCGGGTCGCTGTGGCCACGGTGTTGTCAATCGGCGGGTCGCTCCTTGCGGACGCTCTGCTCGTGGCCGTCGGCACGGCCATTTTTCCCGCGACGAAAGGCTACGCTCATTTCGGATTCTCCGACTATGCCAAGCTGACCGTCATCGGCGTCATCATCGCGTGCGCGGCCTGGCCCATCGTGACGCGCATCACCTCGTCGCCGCGGTGGCTGTTTTTCCGGCTCGCCATCCTCGTAACCTTGATGCTCTATCTTCCCGACCTGTGGCTGCTGGTGCGAGGCGCGCAGCCGAAAGCAGTCGCGGTCCTCATGGCGATGCACCTGGCCATCGCGCTCGTCACCTACAACGTTGTCGTTCGCGTTGCCCCGGTTCGACCGGCACGGCATTCAGCGAAGCCCGGAACCGCCACACGGTCGGCGACCATGACCTGACCGCGAGGACCGGTCGGCACGGCAGAATCAAGGTTCGTGGCCCTCCTGGTCCGAGACCTTGTTGTCAGGCCCCCAGGGCTGGTACCGGCACCTTGCGCCACTGGTCGCTAGCCGGGTGTAACCGACCCCGGAGGCGGTATTTGCCCAGGCCCGCTCTTTTCACAAGCGAGTTGCGCGGGACCGGCGAGCGGCGGGGCCAGTAGGGGTGGTTCGGCGAATGCTGGCTGGCTCAAGTCAAGAAAGTCGGCCAGATCGGCAGCGGCTGCGTCGCGGTTTGTCAGCGCCGGCAGGTTCCATTTGCGCTCGACCATCGCCAGGATCGAGGTGTGGTCGTGCACCACGCTGGTCACGTGATCCGCCCGGCTCCATGGGGAAATCACGACCGCCGGCACCCGAAATCCATACCGGGCGAACCCGTCGTAGCTGGCGGCCGGTGGCAGCGGCGGGATGGCGTCCGGCGCGACAGCCGCAGGTGGCGGCACGTGGTCGTAGTAACCGCCGCCCTCATCGAATGTCCACACCAGCAGCGTGCGCGGCCACGCCGGCGATTGCAGGACGGCCTCAACCACCGATGCGGCGAAGACCTCGCCGTGCACGATGTTTTGCGGGTTCTCCTCGGAGTTACTGCCAAAGTCGGGGTCAATGATCGCAAAGCCAGGAAGGTTCCCCGACTTCGCGTCGGCGAAGAACTGTGCTACCGGGAGCACGCTCGAATGGTCGCGGATCGCATCGCCAAGGAAAAGGTAGCTGGTCGGGGGGAAGCTTGAGTAGTAGTTCCGCCAGGCAATGCGGTGGGCGTCCAAGCGGTCGAAGATCGTCCCTTCCGGAGCGGGCAGGAGGTTCTCGGGCAAGACGTCATCAACCATGCCAACCGAGGTGGCAGCTAACAGGTAGCGGCGGTTCGGCTGTGTCTGGCCGAGCGCTGGGGCGAACCAGCGGTCAGCCAGCGGGAAGGTGGCGGCCAGCGAGTAGGCCCACGGCAGGTCCTCGCCGGTCCAATAGCCCATAGCGACCGGACCACTCGCCGACTTTACGAACCCGTCGTTCCGGCCGTCATCGAACTGGATATGGCACTGCCCCCACTCCTGGGACGGCTTACCGGACAGCTGGCACGTGGTCGGCATCCGAAAGGCATGCTGCGTACCGCCGCCAGGGGCGGGATTTGCCGCCGCCGGGTGGCCATCGGGGCCGATCGTAAAGCCGTCCCCGCGCGGTTTCTCACCCGCACCCCGGCCCAGCATGCCGAGATAGTTGTCGTAGGAGTGGTTCTCCATCATCAAAACCAGGACGTGGTCGATCTGGGGAAGCGTGTCAGCGCCAGCCGGCCGGCCCGGAAAGGGCCGTTCGCCTATGCGCCGCCCCCGGGTGCTGCCCGATTGCGAAGTCAACACCCCACCCCCGTCCATGCCAAGGACCCAGTGCAACTTTAGCCCCTGACCTGACAGCCAATCTGGGTTGCGTCTTGAACAACTGCGAAGAGCTGCCACCCGCACTAACGAAGCCACTGCGAGCCGCTAAGCCCAGGCTGTCACCACGCGAGCGATCGTGGGGCATTATGCATGATCCGTCAGATCTCCAGCGTGCACGAGATCGCGGAGCTGCCCACAGCGGCAAGGCCAGGCGTGGTGCTAACGCCAGGTCCGGGCGTAACCTCCTGCTGAGTCTGGCAGTCACCCAGGAGGCAGACCGATGGACCTCGCAGAGCTGGTGAACTTCGTTCGCGCCCGCGCGCTCGCTGTGGTCGCAACCTGCAGGCCGGATGGTGCGCCCGAAGCCGCCCTCATCGACGTTGCCGCAACCGACGCTGGGGAGATCGTGTTCGACACCTCAGTTCGATCGCGAAAATACCGCAATATCCAGGCGTCCCCACAGATCGCCCTGGTTATCGGCTGGGATGACGAAGTGAGCGTTCAATGCGAGGGTGGCGCCGACATACTGACGGGCGAGGAGCGTGAACGGTGCCTACGGACCTACGTTGAGCAATACCCTGACCGTCTGGAGCGCGCCCAGAACCCCAACAGGGCGCTCGTCCGCGTTCGCCCACTATGGATACGGCACACCGATTACCGGCCAGCAACCTTCGGCGTTCACGAGACCCACCTCGGGTCCTGAACATGTCTCCAAGCGGGAGCCCTCGGTCCGGACGCGCTCGGTCCGGACGTCGCCGAGAGGACATCGCTTGGCGAAGATGCCGGTCGATCTAGCAGATGATCTGGTCGAGCAGGAATCTCGGGCCCCCGCCTGACCCACGCGCCCGCGCCCAGGCCGCCACGCTCATGCCGCGGGGCGCGCGAAATTTGCACGCACTGCGGAGTCCTTCCGCGATACGGTCCGGCGATGGACGACGAGGACGGTTACTTCGGAGAACGTGTCGCGGCGAGGTACGACGAGTCGTCGGCGGACATGTTCGAGCAGGGCGTCGTGGACGTGGTGGCCAACGACGACGTGGACCTGCTCGCCCTGTTTGCCCGCGTGGCGGCGGTCGCGGTGGCGCGCACCCGCCACCGCGCAGCCCTGCTCCGCCAGTCCGAGGCGCGAGCGCTTGCCGCCGGCGGCCCCGAGCGCAAGCTGTTGCTCCTGAAAGAGCTGGCGGCCCTCCTGCTCACCGGCGCCGACGTGCAGCTGGCTCTGGCGCTGCTGTCAGGTGAGCTGAATATCGGGCTCGAACTGCGCGATCCGCTGGGGCGGGTGGTGGCGTGTGCCGGCCGGACGGGCATGTCCGTGATCGCCGAGCACCTGCTGGCCAAAGCGGACGCGTCCCTGGGCGCGCTCACCGCGCACCGCGACCGGGACCTGGACGAATCCGGCGCTCAGCTGCTCGGAGCCGCCAGCGGCATCCTCGCCCTGCATCTGTCGCGCCGCTGGGAACGCTACGAGACGGAACAGCGGCTGCACCGTCAGTTCCTGAGGCACCGTTCTAGCCGGCGAGGAGCTTGGCAACTATGGGATGCTGGCGCGGTCACTCGACCCCGAGGGACTGCGGGCCTGCATCTTGCCGGCGCTCGCCCCGCTATTGAGTTCCGACGAGCAACGCGGCAGCGAGCACATCCGGACCTTGCGTGTCTACCTCGCGCACGACCGGCACCTGCGGCGCACCGCCAATGCCCTGCATCTGCACGTCAACTCGCTGCGGTACCGGCTGCGGCGCATCGAACAGCTACCTGCCATGGACCTGCACGATCCGGACGACCGGTTCCACCTCGAACTCGCCGTTCGGATCGCCGACGTGCTACGGCTGGCCCCTGACGGGGCAACCCTCAGGCAGTGACAGGCCGCCGGCCCGGTCGGCCCTCCTCGGGAGGTCAGACAGGGCCACCACCCATCCGGGGCGGTCCAGAGCCGCGGGGCCCGGCCGGATGGTGTGGCGTGTCGATATCACGGGAACGCCGGGAAACGCGGGCAGGTCGCGGCGAGCCTTCGTCCGGCCAGGTCCGCGCCACAGAGGAGGGACGTTATGCGAGCGCTGCGCCTGATGGAGTGGAAGTCTGACCCAGTACTCGCCGATGTCGCAGATCCGTCGCCGGGCCCGGGACAGGTGGTCATCCGCGTGGGCGGCGCCGGTGCTTGCCACTCCGACCTGCACCTGATGCGAGAGTTCGAGGCCGGCCAGCTGGGCTGGGGGCCGCCGTTTACGCTCGGTCACGAGACCGCCGGCTGGGTCCATTCGCTCGGCAGCGGCGTGGCCGGCCTCGAGGTCGGCCAGCCGGTGGCGGTCTATGGGCCATGGGGCTGCGGCACCTGCGAGCGGTGCCGCCTCGGGGCCGAGACCTACTGCGAGAACCAGGCCGCCGCGCCGGTGCCCGGGGGCGGCGGCGGGCTCGGCCTCGACGGCGGTATGGCCGAATTCATGCTCGTTCCTGATGCCCGCCATCTGGTCCCGCTGCCCGAAGGCCTGGACCCGGTCGCGGCGGCGCCGCTCACCGACGCTGGCCTCACCCCCTATCACGCAGTGCGCCGCTCATGGGCGAAGCTGCCGCCCGGGGCCACCGCCGCTGTCATCGGCGTCGGCGGGCTCGGCCACCTCGGCGTGCAGATCCTCAAGGCCACCACCGCCGCCCGGGTCATCGCCGTGGACACCCGCCCCGACGCGCTGGCCCTTGCCCGCGATCTTGGCGCCGACCTCACCTTCGCCTCCGGCGACACGGCCGCCGACCAGATCCGGCAGGCGACCGGCGGCCGTGGCGCAGATGTCGTGCTCGACTTCGTCGGCGCCGATGCGACCCTGGCGCTCGGCGCCGCCGCGGCCCGCACTCTCGGGGACCTCACCATCGTCGGCATCGCTGGCGGCACCCTGCCGCTGTCCTTCTTTTCGGTGCCCTACGAAGTGTCGGTCCAGACAACCTACTGGGGCAGCCGACCCGAGCTGATCGAGGTTCTCGACCTCGGTGCCCGCGGCCTGCTCCAGCCCAAGGTCACCACATTCGCCCTCGAAGATGCCACCGGCGCCTACCGGAAAATGCTCGCCGGCGAACTCACCGGACGTGCCGTCATCGTGCCCGGACCTCGTTGAAGGCCGCATTCGATATCCCCGGCGCTAGGGACCTCCGCATGGCCAGGCATCCGCAGCGGTGCGCACACGGCGCGATATCACCGGGTCACCGGACAGCCCCGGCACTTCTTGCTCGTGCGGCCCGGCGGCGGCGCTGCCGCCCGGGGTACAGGTCATCGAACTCACCGTCCTTCACCCCGGTCAAGAAAGCGGAGACTTCGGCGCGGGTGTAGATCAGCGCCGGCCCGGACGGGTAGCGGGAGTTGCGGACAGCAATCGCGCCACCCGCCAGCTCGGCGACCTCGACACAGCATCCGGTGGGATTGCTGACACGGCTCTTACGCCAGCGAGCCGCCAGCTGATCAGCCGGAACACCGTTGTTGACCTGCATCATCGCTCTCCAGGATGGGCTGCGGGGAAACGAGCGCGCCATGCGGACGCGGCCTTGGGTGCCACGATGCAGATTAACAGTTCCGATGCACGTGCATATGAATTATGCAGAAGCATGTGCAATGGCCCGCGCATGCGGCAATATGGGCCATAGGACCTGTTTCTCCCTGTTGCGGCGGAATTGTGCGGACGGCGATGACAGCACACCCATTACCCCTGGCAGCCAGCGCGGCAAGCGGCGCGGGCTGGCGCTGGCTAGCGTCGGCGGTGGAGATGGCCGCCATGGCGAGCGGGAACTGGCCGCTGGCGCCAGATCCCGCCCCTCCGGGCTGGACCTGCTTCCCGCGGATCGCCACCCGCACGCCCGGCGCCGATGCCCGGTCGGTCCGCACAGCCCGCGAGTTCACCGTCGCCACCGTGCGACGGTGGGGGGCCGCAGAACGTTGCGACGATATCGCGACCGTCGTGTCCGAGCTGCTGACCAACGCGCTGCGGCACGCGCTGCCAGCCTCCGGCGGCACCCGGCCCCGCCAGCCGATCCGGCTCGGCCTGCTGCAGCCCGGGCCGTGCGTGCTCTGCGCGGTCGCCGACCCGGCGGGCATGGTCCCCGTGCTCAACCAGCCCGGGTACCTCGCCGAGACCGGCCGCGGCATCCAGGTCATCGGCGCGCTCAGCGACCAATGGGGCTACACCACACCCGCCGGCACGGGAAAAACCGTGTGGGCCCTGTTCTCAGCAACACCCGGTCCCGCCCGTCCCAGGTCCTGATCCCCTTGGCGATGAGCAGGCGATCGCAGGTGAGCCATGCCATCGGTCGGCCGGACCAGCAGATGGCTGTCCGTACTGCCGGTGACGCACGTCGCGGAGCCGTTCAGTACCAATATCCATAACGGCTGCCGCGGGTGTGTCACGGCGGTGCGAACGGACTTCACGGCACGCCTGCCCGATCGCTCTGCGGCTGGCCGGCAGCATGGCAGACCAGCACGGGGGTCATCATCGCGACCTACCACGCGCTGGCAGAGGCTGTCGGGCAGGAGCCGCCGAACTGGCCGTGCAACGGCGTAATCAGGACGGTGCGGTATCTCCTGGAGGACGTGACCGGGGGGTTCCGGCGGGGCGTGGTTGCTCGCGGGAGCGGTTGTACTGTTCGTTGAGGCTGTCGATCATGGCGCATGCCGTGTGGGCGTTGATCTTGATGAGTACGGCTGGCTGCCCGGTCGAATCGACGAAGGGTGAGATCGCGCAGGATTGGCCGGCGCCGCGGTAGCTGAGCCATTGCGCCATTGCTTGTCGCAGGTGGGCGGCGAGCCGTAGTGCTTGCCGGTCGGTGTCGCTGAGATTCCGCATGCCGGCCTTCCGCGGTCAGATCAACTCGGGCGGACGTGGGATGTTCCTGGGTGCTGCGGGGCGTGCCTGCGGGGTGCGCCTAATCGTGGCGCCGGTGCGGGGCTGGTGCTGCGGATGCCAGTCGACGGCCACGTCGCCCGGTGGCCGCGGCGGGGCGTTCGTGCCGGAGCGTTCGTGCCGGGGGGAGCCTGGGCACGGGGATCCCCGCACGGTCGCTGAGTGATGCCCGCAGGACTATTTTGGTGTGCCCGATCGTGCAGGCGCAAGTACAGTTGCGAGATCAATCGCAAGAACATCCGATTGATCAGAGCAAATGCACATGCACGGGGTATCGTGCTGGCAACGGCAACCTGCACCAGCGCGGGTGCCTCGCTGTGGCTGCCGCGGCCGCGCGCCCGGTGGGCCGCGCGGCGCATCGCTCACCGCCGGACGTAGTCCGCCTGCCGGCCAGCTCGTGGCCGCAGATGTGCGGCCTAGTGCGCGACTGAGCGCATTGGAGAGGAATCATGGTGACAAGGTCGATGGCTCAGGCCTACAACGGCATGCCTGCCTCTGGGCTTGCTGGGGTCAGCTGGCGCAAGAGCGACTACAGCAACCCGAACGGCAGCTGTGTGGAGGTCGCCGTACTGCCTGCCGGTGACATCGCGATCCGTAATTCGCGCTGTCGCGGCGGTCCAGCGTTGATCTACACCCCGGCTGAGATCACCGCGTTCATCCAGGGAGTCAAGGCCGGCCAGTTCGACTACCTGGCCCGCTGACGCCGCCCGCCGCGCGGCCAGACGCGCACGGATCCGACGGCGCCGCGTCCTTTGGATGGACAATACCGCGCCGCCAGGCGGCGGACTGGCCGTAGCGGCGGGCCGGACGACCCCGCTACAGTCCTGGCAATGGCGAGGGAGCCGTATCCGGACGTGCGCGCGGCAGCCAAGATGACCGGCTATGCAACGCGGATGCAGCAATGGGACACTTGGGCGAGCCGACCAGTGCCGGCTGTCACCCCAGGAGCGTCGATGATCTCCGATCGGGCACGGAAAAGCACGCCTGCCCGCGCGCCGGCCGACGGGGCGCTCGCCGGCGCGCGGTGCGGGCCGACGGCGTTGCGGATCGCGCTGGGCGCCCACCTGCGCCGGCTGCGCGAAGCCAGCAACCTCACTACCGGGCAGGCGGCCGAAGCGATCCGGGCGACCCACTCCAAGATCAGCCGTTTGGAACGGGGGCGCAGCGGCGCCAGGCAACGCGATGTGGCCGATCTGCTCACCTTGTACGGGGTCACCGACGAGGCCGAACGTGAAGAGCTGCTGGCACTGGCCCGCCAGGCCGGCGCCCCAGGCTGGTGGCAGCAGTACAGCGACATCCTGCCCAAATGGTTTGAGCTCTACATCGGGCTGGAAAAGGCCGCGTCGATCATCCGCACCTATGAGGTGCAGTTCGTCCACGGCCTGATGCAGACCGAAGACTACGCCCGCGCCGTCATCCTCATCGCCAACGCGCACGCACCCGCCGAGGAGATCGACCGCCGCGTCAGCGTCCGGATGACACGCCAGCAGTTGCTCAGCCAGCCCGGGGCCCCCGACCTGTGGGCAGTGCTGGACGAGGCCGCCCTGCGCCGGGCCCCGGATGGCCCGAAGGTGATGCGCGCCCAGCTGGAACACCTGCTGCAGCTCACCGAATTGCCCAACGTCACCCTGCAGATCGTCCCGTTCCACGTCGGCCCGCACGCCGCAGCCGGCGGCCCGTTCACCATCTTGCGGTTCCCCGAACCTGACCTGCCCGATCTGGTCTACCTCGAACAGCTCAACAGCGCGCTCTACCTCGACCAGCCCGACGATGTCATCGACTACGTGACCGTCATGGACCAATTGTGCGTTCAGGCCGCAACCGGCACCACCAGCAAAGACATGCTCCGCGCCCTGCTAAAACAGGCCTAGGGCGTAGTCCCGCAGACGCGCGGGGAGCTGTCACGGCGCCACCGGGCGCGGCTGCGCTTACGTTAAGGTGGCGGGCATATACCGGAAGCGCTGGAGAGGCTCCCCCAAGTGACAGACGAATCCTTAGCGTCCGGCCAGCGGCAGCCGGGCAAAATCGACACCAGCCGGCCGCACTCGGCGCGGATCTGGAACTACTGGCTGGGCGGCAAGGACAACTACCCTGTCGACCGCGAGGTCGGCGACGAGTTCCTGGCCATCTTCCCCGGCCAGGCCGACGTCGCGCGGCACGCCAGGGCTTTCCTCGGCCGCGTGGTCCGTTACCTGGCCGGGGAGGCCGGGATTGTCCAGTTTCTCGACATCGGCACCGGGCTGCCCACCGTGAACAACACCCATGAGGTCGCCCAGCGGGTGGCGCCGCAAGCACGGATCGTCTATGTCGACAATGACCCTCTGGTGCTGGCCCACGCCCGGGCCCTCCTGACCAGCAGCCCACAGGGTGCGTGCGACTATATCGACGCTGACCTGCACGACCCGGATACCATTCTCACCAAGGCTGCCCGCACCCTGGACCTCGCCGAGCCGATCGCGCTGATCATGCTGGGCATCCTGGGCCACATCCCGGACCAGGACGGCCCGGAGGAGATCGTCGCCCGCCTGGTGGATGTGCTGCCGCCAGGCAGCTACCTGGTGATAGCCGACGGCACCAACGTCCTGGAGGGCGAGGGCACCGGCGACGCGGGTGAGTCGTCGGCCCGGGCCCGCGCCTATCAGCGCTACGCCGAGGCCGGGGGAATCCCCTACCACCCGCGTACCCCCAAGCGCATCGAGGGTTTCCTCGATGGCCTGGAACTGATCGAACCTGGCGTGGTCTCAGTCTCCCGCTGGCGGCCAGAAGACACCCGGTTCGGGCCGCCCGCCGAGGTGGACGCGTTTTGCGGGGTCGCGCGAAAACCCTAATCCCTTGTACAGCCGTCCCGCGTGGTACCCGGTGCCTGAGGGCACCTGCCACGGCAAGTTCTTCGCCTTGATGAAGCGGTCATACCCCACGCGCCACCCCCGGAAGCACCCTCGCCATGGACGAGGACTCGGATTACGCTGGTTCTAGAAGTGCCGCTGTGGCGGCACGGCGTGCAGCTGGCGGATCCGGACAACCATGTGGCCGGGGGACATGCAAAGATCACCAAGGCGCGCGCCAGCGACCACCGCCGGTTATATGGCGTGGGGCTCAGCGGCCGGCGGCGCGAGCATAAGAGGCCCTTGCTGGAACAGGCACCCAGCAGATGCCGTCTCCCCGCGTCTACGGCGCACCGTGACCAACGGGGTATGACAGTTGGCCGGGAAGAGACGGGTCACTTGTCCTAGTTGCGGGCAAAGATTATCGGGGAGCGCGGCGGGACCGGCCAGCAAGAGTAGTTACTGGCATTTCGCGCAGGCTGAATTCGCGGCACACCCTGGCCGACTGGTGGCTGCCGCGCTGATCATCGTGGTGTCGGTCCTTGGGCTCAGCGCCTACCGGCTCTACTACCAGCAGCCGGTGGTGCAGGAGCTGAAGCAGCAAGTCATCATCAGCCGCCCGCCGCCGCATGTCATCTACCGGACCCGGCCGGCGCCGCAGGCACCGGCGACGATGATCCCGGTGCCGTCGCCGCAGCAGGTCCAGATGGTACCGTCCAGCCCGCTGCCACCATCGTCGCAGCTACGGCCGTCACCCTCGATGCCGCCGTCACCTTCACCGTCGCTGCCGCCACCCTCGATGCTGCCGTCGCCGTCTGCGCCATCGCCATCGCCATCGCCATCGGCGCCATCGCCATCGGCGCCTGCGCCATCGCCGTCTGCGCCATCGCCGTCTGCGCCATCGCCGTCTGCGCCGTCTGCGCCGTCACCGCCGTCGCCGTCTGTGCCACCGTCACCGCCGGAGCAATCGGCCCCGTCGCCTTCCGCTACTGAGGGCTCATCTGCAAGACAATGGCGTGTTCAACCAGCGTGATCAACGTGGTTGTGGTGGATTTCCTGCTGCGGGCGTCAAATTGGACGATGGGCACGTTCGAGCCGATCGACAGCGTTTCCTGGACGTCGTGGATGATGTGCGGGAACTCGCCGTGGAAGCCGTTGATGCCCACGATGAAAGGAAGGCCTGCCGCTTCGAAGTAGTCGACCGCAGGAAACGAATCGGCAAGCCGCCTGGTGTCGAGGAGCACAACCGCGCCGATCGCCCGGTGGATCAGGTCGTCCCACATGAACCAGAACCGCTGCTGGCCAGGCGTGCCGAAAAGATACAGGATCAGGCCCGCGTCGAGAGTCAGCCGGCCGGAATCCATCGCGACCGTGGTTGTCGTCTTGTCTGGCACCTGTGAAAGATCGTCGACGTCGGTGCTGGCGACGGTCATGACCGCCTCTGTCGTGAGAGGCGTGATCTCTGACACCGAGCCGACGAAGGTGGTCTTACCCGATGGCCAGATCAAGAAGGCGCTTTCCCACTACAAGCGGGTTCTGGCCGACCGGGAGCGCGTCCTTGGCCGCGCCCATCTGGAGACGATCGCGGCCCGCGGCAGCCTCGGCTCCGCCTATCACGCGGCGGGCCGGATGGGCTCAGCGCTGCAGCTCTACGAGCAGACCCGCGCGGATTACGAGCGCGTTCTGGGCGCCGATCATCCGGATACCCTGGCGTACCGTGCAAACCTGGCGAAACGCCTATTACAAGGTGGGCCGGCTGAGCGACGCGATGACGCTGCTCCGCGATACCGTCGCACGCTGTGAGCGGGTCCTGCCACCAGGGGATCCGCTGACGCAGGTTGTGCGAGCGCCCGTCGCCGTAGACGGGGCGCCCCTGGCAAGTCAGGTCACGTCCCGCGCTCGGGGTTCGGTGTTGATCAGGGTAGCGATTGGCGGGCAGCGGCGCATCGTTACTAGGCAGCGGGCGCGGTGGGACCCGATGCTCCCGGCTGGGATGCCCAGCTTGGCGCTGATCTCGGCGTAGGTCACCGGCGGGTCTTCGATGAGCATGGCGATCAGCCGCCGGCAGTGTAAGGGCAGCTGGGCGAACGCCTCGCTCAGCGCGGCGTGGCGCTCCGCCTTCGCCAGCTCGCTCTCCGCCACCCCGGCTTGCGGGTCCGGAATGTTGCTGGCGTCCGGCACCTGTCCGGGAGCCTGTCTTCCCGCCGCGTGTAAGAGCCGGCGGCATTCCCGCTGGGTGGTGGTGGCGAGCCAACCGGGAAGTGCGGCCGGATCGGGCAGCGCGCCAAGCTGGTCCACCAACTGCAACCAGACGCTCTGGCCGACGCCGTCGGCATCGGGCCGGCTCAGCCGGTACCGGCGGCAGATTGACCAGACCAGCGGGGCGTATCGCTCGACGAGTTCGTCCCACGCCTGCTTATCGCCGTCTCTCGCGCGGGTCACCAGGGCGGCGGCCGAAGGGTCAGCGCGCATCGGGTTCACGCCCTCTCGCGTATATGGCTAGCGCGTCTGCCGCGGGCAGCTGCCACCACCGGAGCCGCCGCGCCAAGTGGCCGGCCATCGTGTCCGGGTTCCCGGTGTGCTCGCCTAGGCATCAACGGTCAGCGTCGTCTCCGGCATCGCAGCGGGGTCGGCCAAAGCGGCTTGCGCGGCGGCGGAAGGCGCCACCAGCGCGCCGACCTGCCGGCCAGCGCGATGACTGACCGGCGTAGGTCTGCCGCGGCGCAGGCTGACCGCTGTTTGCCGCTGCGGGCTGTGCGCTGGCCGGGCATTCCCGGCCAGCGTTGACGTGCCTCGTCCCCCGCCTCGCATGGGAGGCAGGACAACGCCGTCATATGCAAGCGCGCTGGTGAATGTGTGTAGAGCGTGTGAAGATTCACATTGGGCTACGCCCGATCGTTGGGTACCGGCGCGAATTGCTGGTCCCGGCCTGCGGTTGACCGCCCAGGAGATGGCACATCCCTCCTGGAGATCGCCGCCGCATGACGGTCACGGACCAACGCGCGCCGGCTTTTCGGGTAGAGGTGGCTAACCCTTTAGCCCGGGGAAGTCGTCCTCCCAGAATTCGCGCGGGCGGCGGCCCGGCGCGGTCTCCTGCCCGCCGCCATGGCGGGACTCTTCCTCGCCGCGCAGGTCCACCCGCCGGATCTTCCCTGAGATGGTCTTCGGCAGTTCGGCGAACTCGATCCGCCGCACCCGCTTGTAGGGAGCGAGCCGACCTCGCGCGTACTTCATGATCGCGGCAGCGGTGTCGGCCGTCGGCTGCCAGCCGGCGGCGAGCGTCACGTACGCCTTGGGCACGGCCAGCCGGATCGCGTCCGGCGACGGGACGACCGCGGCCTCGGCCACGGCCTCGTGCTCGATCAGCACGTTCTCCAGCTCGAACGGCGAGATCAGGTAGTCGGAGGCCTTGAAGACGTCGTCGGTCCGGCCGACATAGGTGATGTAGCCGTCGGCGTCCCGGCTCGCGACGTCGCCGGTGTGGTAGAAACCATCGCGCATGGCAGCCGCGGTCAGCGCCGGGTCGTCGCGGTAGCCGGTCATGAGGCCCAGCGGCCGCCGCGACAGGTCCAGGCAGATCTCGCCGTCGTCGGCGTGCACACCTGTCAAGGGGTCGACGAGCGCGACCTCGTAGCCGGGGAGTGGCCGGCCCATGGACCCGAGCTTGACCGGCTGGCCGGGGGAGTTCCCGATCTGCGCGGTGGTCTCCGTCTGCCCGTAACCGTCCCGGACCGTGATACCCCACACCTTCCGGACCTGCTCGATGACCTCGGGGTTCAACGGCTCGCCCGCCGACACGCACTCGCGCAGCGACCGCGGGGCGGCGCCGAGATCTGACTGGATCAGGATCCGCCAGACCGTCGGCGGCGCGCAGAACGTCGTCACCCCGCACCGCTCCATCGCGTCCAGAAGAGGCTCCGCGGAAAATCGCCGGTAGTCGCCGACCAGTGCGGTGGCCCCGGCGATCCATGGCGCGTAGACGTTGCTCCAGGCGTGCTTCGCCCAGCCGGGCGAGGAGATGTTCAGGTGCACGTCACCTGGCTGCAGGCCCAGCCAGTACATGGTCGAAAGATGCCCGGCCGGGTAGGAGACGTGGCTGTGCTCGACCAGCTTGGGCCGGGCGGTGGTGCCCGACGTGAAGTACAGCAGCAGCGGATCGGACCCGCGGGTCACCCCGTCGGGCTCGAAACCAGCAGGGGCGGCGCGTGATTCCTCGTACGAAACCCATCCCGCCACCGCCGGCCCGACTGAAATCGGAATCCAGCCACCGCCGAGCCCGGCGAACTTCCCAGTCTCGCCGGACTCGGTGATCACGTGCCGGACCGCGCCACGCGAGATCCGGTCGGCGACATCCTCCGGCTGCAGCAGCGTCGCCGCCGGGATGATCACCGCGCCGAGCTTCATCGCGGCGAGGATCACTTCCCACAGCGGCGCCTGGTTGCCGAGCATAAGCAGCACGTGATCGCCGCGGCCGACGCCGAGGCCGCGCAGCCAAGTCGCCACCTGATCCGACCGCGCGCTGAGGTCCGCATAGGACATCTTCGTGTCCGGCCGGTCCTCGGTCACGATCCACAGCGCCAGCCGGTCCGGGTGCTCGCGTGCGGTGACGTCGAACCAGTCGAGCGCCCAGTTGAACTCGTCCAGCCGCGGCCAGCTGAATTCACGGTGCGCGGCCAAGTAGTCGGTGCGGTGGCGCAGCAGTGAATCCCGCGCTGACCGGAACACCTCGGTATCAGAATGCTCATCCGTCATACCGACATCCTTTACCGGGGCGTCGGCGAGCACAACGGCTTGGCGCGACCGGGAGGAGGCCCGGACATGCAGTTGCACTGGCAACAGCACCAGCCTGCGGACAACTGCCAGGAGAAGCCGCCCTGGGGCCCGGTTCCGGCGCCTCGCCTACCGGTTCGGCCGGCTGAACGTCAGTAAGGCTGCGGTCGCCGTTGCCCACACCCCCTGGTCATCGACAGGGCGGTGAGAACGCCCGGCAGCGCGCGGCGCGCGTGCGTGGAAATCGCCTTTGCGACGATAAGGATGAGTCATGTCTCGCCAGGATTCGCCGTCACCAACCTGGCACACCGAGCGCTTCCAATCCGCCAGGATCGCCGCAGCGGGGCGCGCACCAGCGAATCAGGTCAGCCGCCATGCACGTGATACGCCCCGCCATGCTCGGTGAGGTATTGGTCGCCGACCGCTTCCGCTTCGGCCCGCGTGCCATACCCAACCGTTCGGCCGATGTCCAGCGCGTATCCATCAGGGCGGGTCCATGTAACGCGCCACGCGCCGCCTTGCGATGCGGTAAGCCGCCGTTCGACTTCATCGTTGACAGCGTTGCGCAGGTCATTCGCTTCGCGGATTCCCGATGGCATCCGGGCCTGCCGGTAGTAATCGTTAGTGTCCACGCTGGCATCGAGTTCGTCCCAGGAAGAAACGTCGCGCGGAACTTGGCCGCTGTCCTGATCCTCCTTGATCATGGCCATGATGGCGTCGGCGTAGCGCTGCACGTTTTCGGTGGTTGTCATGAGCCTGCCTCGAAGGGTTCGCAGGGGCGAGGCCACCCGCTGCGACGTCATGTCTGGGCATGGCCACTGTCTCGCCGGGCGGGCAGCCGGTGGCAGGGCCGTTCGGCCCGGCGCCCGAGGGACCTCGGTCACCGGTTTTCCTTGACAGGTAGGCTCGCGCGTGATCGGTTGCGGCGTTGGTGTGACCAGCGCCCACGGTCACGAGCCGGGCAGCTGCCCCAGGATCACCTGAACCGTTGCGGTGCCGCCATTGGCCTTGGTCACGGTGACTGGTACCTGCTGGCCTGGGCGCAGGCTGGCGAGGACTGCCGCAAGGGTCTCTGTGTCTGGAGTAGCCGTACCGTTGACCGCGGTGATGACATCGCCGGTGGCCAGGCCTGCCTTCGCCGCTGCGCCGCCCGGAGTTACCCTGGCGATGCCCACACCCGCGGGCTGGCCGTCCGGGCCTGTGATCGTCTGCACGCTCACGCCGAGGGCCGCGCGGCGCGAGTTCGTGACATGCCCCGTCTTGACGAGCTGCCCAGCGATATCTGTGACGATGTTGGCCGGGATAGCGAAGCCAATCCCTGGTGCGGCACCGCCGAGCTGCTGGTCGGTGGCCGCCAGCGTGGGGATGCCGACCACCTGGTCGGACAGGTTGACGAGCGCGCCGCCGCTGTTGCCCGGGTTGATGGCCGCCGAGGTCTGGATCGCGTCGGGCAGTGTCGCCCCCGGCGACCCGCTCTCCTGTGGCTCGGACACGGTCCGCCCGACAGCAGAGACGATCCCGTCCGTCACGCTGCTGGCCAGGCCCAGTGGATTGCCCATCGCGAGCACAATGTCGCCAACCCGCAGTTTCGAGGAATCGGCAAAATGAGCGGGAGTCAGCCGCGTCGCTCCGGTGACCTTGATCACGGCCAGGTCGTCCGGCAGATAACTGCCTACGAGCTTGGCGGTCAACGGCGTCACCGAACCGGTGAGGAAGACCTTGAATGCCGTGGCACTGCCCACCACGTGCGCGTTCGTGACAATGTCGCCGGCGCCATCGTAGACGACGCCTGAGCCAAGACCCGATGAGGTCGTGATCTCCACGACCGACGGCAGCACCCGGTGGATCGCATCGACATATGCCTGCTGGAGGCCAACGATGCTGCCGGTCGGCGTCGCGACCGCGGTCACCGTGGGCGTCGCTGCCGGTGTCGCGGCGGTGGATCCGCCGCTCGTACACCCCGCGCACACCAGCGCCAGCGCCCCTGCGGCGATTGCGGATCCAACCGCCCGCAGCCCGCGTGCCCGGTCCCGTGTGTGCCCGATGCCGTACTCAGACCATCGTTGCCGCATCGCGTCACCTGTCCGGAATCGTTCGATCTTAGGACACTGTCTCCTGGCGGGCTGAAGCGAGCGTCACCCCGGACGGGTGAACCGCCCGTCCTGGCAGCGCTTGCGGCGCGGGGCCGCGCGGCGCCTTCATGTGATCTCCACAGGCTCGGCAGCCAGTGCCCGGTCCGCCGGACATGACTACCGTGGCTGCCGTCACGGGCAGGCGCGCGCCGGGACGCGGCAGCCGTTCGGGAGGATGACCAGGGCCACCGTTCGCTGCACTCGCACGGCCCCGGCGGGCCAGGGCGTTTTCATTGCCCTTGCCGGATTCTGCCCGGTGGCAGGCTTGCTGACCGAGCCCAGCGTCAACTTGCGCCGTTGGGAAGCCTTAAGCCCTACCCGGCCAGGGGCTAGCGTGAACGCCGCGGCCGGGACCATGATCGCGGTGCTCGCAGCACTGGCAGCGGCATGTTCGTTCGGTGTGGCCGCGGTACTTCAGCACCGCCAGGCCGGCGAGGCCGCCGGAGCCGGGGGCCCGCGGTTTCGGCTGCTCGCCGACCTGGCCCGCCAACCCGCCTGGCTGGCCGGGGTCACGCTGGCCGGCGCCGCATATGGCTTGCAGGCCCTGGCGCTGGGCACCACGTGGCAGCGGCTGATGCGCTGATCGTGGCCTGTGGCGCAGCCGTTCGGGATCAGTTCCTGTCTCCTGCGGCCGGCGGCACGTCTGCCCCGCCGGATGACCCGGCCGGTCCTGATCCGCCGGTGCTGCGGGCGGCGAGCGTGATCTACCGGTCGGCGGCGCAGCGGGGTGAGCGGCTGAGCCAGCGGACGCGGCGCGGCGACTGCGGGGCTGACGCGCCACCAGCAGCACATAGCAGCCCGGGTGCAAGACTGGTGGCCGAGTTCTGGAGTTCACCGCGCCCGACCGGCACCGTCAGGCCCGCGCAGGCTCATTGGTCATGATTGTGGTTTCAAAGTTCCATCACCTGACCGATGTCTCGGCATGCAACTTGCAGCACCATTTGTCGTGCAACCGCATTAAACACGCGGCAACAGTTTGATCGGATCTCCCACGGGCTGGCCGCGCAGAGGGACTTGCGCGCTCCCGGAGCAGCTCAACCGGCCTGGCAAGGAAACCAGATGGACACGATGACGCCGATCCGCCCGACCCTGCAACGCGCGCGCCTGATCTCGCTGACCGCAGGACCGGCCGCAGCGGCCGAAGCCCGCAGCCAGGTCCGGGCAGCCATCCACGCCTGGGATGTCCCCGTCGACCTGGCCACCGCGGTCCTGCTCACCAGCGAGCTGGTGACCAATGCCATAAGGCACGAGGCGGGCGAGAATGTCATGCTTGCCATCACCCGCTCCCGCGGCCAGTTGCGCGTTGATGTCCACGACACGTCGTGCTCCGCGCCGGTGCCGATGGATGCCCCAGCCGACGCGGAAGCCGGACGGGGCCTGATGCTTGTCGCCAGCCTGTCGGCTAATTGGGGTTTCTACCGGACCTCTGCGGGCAAGGCCGTGTACTTCACGCTTGCGTTCCAGGCCGATCTTGGCAAGGGCCGCGACCGCAGCCCGCAGGGCGATCTCGGTTATGTGCGGTAAATCGCGACCCCAGCGGATCCACCGGACACATCCTGCACGCCAATCCATTCCCGCGCCGCGATCACCTCAATGCGATGGTGCGCAAGGCTGCCTCGCGGGCGATGTCTATACGCGAATGGACGTCGAGCTTCCTCAGGATGTGCGAGACGTGGGTCGCGACGGTTTTTCGCGACAGCAACAGCCTGGCGGCGATCTCTGGGTTGGACAATCCCTCCTCCACGAGTGCGGCGATCTTGGTCTCGGTCGGCGTGAGGCTGTCCCAGCCGCTCCGCGCCTGCCGGTGTTTCACGCGCGGGCCGCGGCGGATGCCATGAGCGCGGAACCTGGCCTGCAGGCGGGCGACGTCCGTGGCGGCGCCAAGCGAGGTATAGACCTCCACGGCGCGGGTGAATGCGGCCCGTGCCTGGCCGCGGTCGCCGGCGCAGACGAACTCTCCGGCGGCCGCCTCCAGCGCCTTCGCGCTGAGTAGTGGCCGGCTGGCGTCGCCATAGCGCTCCGCGGCCGCCAGCAGCCGGGTGGCGTCATGGTCCAGCAGGCCGCCGCAATAGAGCGCGTTCGCCTGCCGGTGCGGGATCTGCGACTCAGCGGCGAGGGCCGCGGCGTGGCCAGCCAGGGCGTTCGCGGTGCCGAGGTCGCCCGTCTTGGTGGCGAGGCGGACGGCGTCGGCGAAGCAGGTCCTCGCTCTCCTCGAGTTCTTCTGTATTGTCGGCGAACCCGGCTGTCAGCACGGCCAGCGCCTCCGGTAGCGCGCCGGCATGCTCGCGGTCCAGGCTGCGGGCGAGTGCCAGCGGGCCGATGAGCCGGTTTCCGATCCGCTTGGCGTGCGGGACGGTAGCAGCGAGGTGGCGGCGCGCCGCCGTGATCTCGCCGCGATGGAAGCAGATCACCGCGGCGATGCCGAGATCGCTGCAGGCCGCGGCGGGTTCCTTCAGGTCTCCGTGCAGGACCTCCACCTCAGCCATCGCATCGTCCCATCGACCGGTGTCGAAGAGCAGCTGGCCGAGGGCGCTGTGCGCCTGACCCAGCCGGATCACCGTGCCCACCTGGTCCGCCAGGTGCCGCGCCTGCCGGGCCGCGGCGAACGCCTCCTCGTACCGGTCGAGGCCGCCCAGTGTGACGGCCTTGTTGATCTGTAGCAGCAGCCGCAGGTCGGTCAGGGCCGGATCGGCCTGGGTCACGGTCAGCGCCCGGTCGAACAGCGGCAGCGCGTCGGTCATCTGCCCCTGCACCACGGTCACGATGGTCAGCACGTGCAACGCCCAGCCGATCGCCCAGTTGTCGCCCGCTTCCGACGCCGCGGCGAGCGCCGTGGCAGCAACCCGGCCGGCCTTCTCCACCTCGCCGAGGTTGTTGTGCGTCCGGGCAGCGAGCACGAGCAGCCGTGCGCGGTGCCGGGCCGAGATCCCGGGGGAACCCAGCGCCCGGTCCAGGGTGGCCAGGGATTCCGCGGACGGGCCGGCCCGTATGCGGCACTGCGCCAGCGTCCAGTGCAGGTCAACGAGGAGATCGGGCTCGACCACATGGGCCAGTGCGCGGTTCGCCACCTGCTCGGCCTCGGCCACATCGCCGACCCGGTAGAGAGCGTCAGCCAGCCGGCCCACAAGACAGTCATGCTGGGCCGAGCCAGCCGGGGAGCTCGGCGACGGCCTGGGCGAGGAGTTCGGCCGCGACCCGGGGCGCCTGGCCGACCAGCAGCTCTGCGGTGCGAGCCAGCCAGCTCAGCATCCACTCATCCATCGGCCCGGTCGTGCCGCCAGGTCCGCCAACTGCCCACAGCAGCTGCCGGGCCACCCGGTCCGCCGGCGCGCCGGCCTCCGCGAGGGCGCGCCCCGCATCGCGGTGCCAGGCGGCGCGCACCGGCACCGGCATCTCGTCGTACAGCGCCGCACGGATCAGCGGATGCCGGAACCCCAGACCGTTACCGGACTCGGCCAGCACGCCAGCGGCGCGTGCCTCGTCTATGGCCGGGATCAGGTCCGTCACGCCGCGGCCCAGCACGGTCGCCAGGTCCGGCACAGCAAAATCCACACCGAGCAGGGCCGCCGCCCGTAGCACCTCACGCACCGGCCCGGACACAAAGCCAAGGCGGTCCGCGATGGCCGCCGACAAAGAGCTTGGTGCCGGACCGCCCGTCAGCTCGGCGGCTCCCGCGCCGGTAATGGTCAACCTGGAGCTGCGAGCCAGCGCCGCGACCAGCTCCGTGACGTAGAGCGGGTTGCCCGCCGCGCCGCCGGCGAGCCGCAGCAGTTCCTCGTCCGGCGTGCCGCCGGCCAGGGCCGCGACCAGCTCGGCTACCGCAGCCTCGGTGAGCCCGGTGAGCTGGAGCCGTGCGGCATCGCCTGCCGCTCGCCGCAGCGCCAGCAAGTCATCCCGCTGCGGCACCGGACGCATCATTCCCGACTAACAGCAGCGGCACCTGCCGCACTGACCTTGCCAGCCGCCCCCACAGTGTGATGCTGGCCTGATCTGCCCACTGCAGATCATCGATGACCAGGATTGCCGGCCGCACGGCGCACTGCTCGGCGATGAGCGCCAGCAGCTGCTCCGCCAGCGCAGCCGACACGTCCGTACCGCGATCGGCGAGCTCGCCGCGCAAGAGCCGGACGATCGTGTTCCGCCGAGGATTTGCCGAGGGCTCGCGTACCCGTAACCCCTCGAGAAGCGGCAACAGCGGCAACGCCTGCCCCAGCTCGTCACCGGCACCCCAGAACACTTCACAGCCGGAATCCGCCGCCTCGGCCAGAGCCGCCCGCACCAGCGCGGACTTGCCGATTCCCGGCTCGCCCTCGATCAGCACCGAACCGCCGTGCCCCCCAGCCACCTCCCTGATAAGCCTGACCAGCATCGCTTGCTCGCTGTCGCGGCCGATCAGCGCACCGGCCGGGGTCACACTGGGCACCCAGGGAACTTTACTACTAGAACATTTGGTGAACAAGCGGTGTTTTTCGGATATAAGTTCGCCGCTTAAGCGCGTATTCTGGTGGCAATGGCGTTGTCAGCGTCCCCGCAGCGCGCAATGCAGGTTGCCCAGCAACTTGCATCGCACGGGCACGCTAACGTTCCTCCGCATGGCGACGTGAGTATTGCCGCAAGAACAGGGCAACAATTGTTACGGCAGTTTTCATTATCAGAGAGAATCTAGAATAATGGTTACCCGTAGTGCATAATAAGCGGAAAGCTGGAGAAATAGACTCCACAAGTCGTAGACACGCCGTCCAGGCTCGCAGGGCCATGTAACCGCCTGCTGGCCTCGGGAATCGCCATGGAGGAAATCATGCGCATCGGGCGAGCTATCATTATTCCCGCTATCCTTGCGCTCGGCATGGCCGGATCGGTCCTGTCCGGCCCGGCGATGTCCGCAGCGGCTGTGCACGCGCCCAGTGTCCACGGGCAGGTAGCTGCGGTTTCCATTCGTCCCGACATTCTCTATGAGTCGTGAACTAAACATGGCGCGCGACTAACGGTGGTGCGGGTTATCCAATCCCGCAGTGGATCGGTCATACGGTTATCAGCGGCCGCGGCCAGTTCGCCTGCGGTAGGCATAACCTGCCGCCGAGGTTAGGTCGCGTGCTCCGGACTTAGCCCGGCCTTAGCCAGCAGTGGGACGTGTAGCTCCCCACTTTCGCCTCGCGCACCAAGGCCGCGCCGCGATCTTGGCGCCCTGAGTAGCTCGGCGCTCTGAGTAGCTCGGCGATAAGCCTGCGGCCGATGAGCAGCACCCGTTCGCTGCCATCGTGACCGGCCGGGACTGATGCATCACGTCGTCGTTGCGCTGTCGCCTCGCGAAGTGCACCACCGGGATCTGATGCTCCGCCCATAGCAGCCGATCGCCGCCATGAACGCATCGCTGACCCGCGACAGCGGCGCGGCTGAGTTTCCGTGCAGCCCAGCCGGTACGGCAGCCGCACTTCGTTATGTGATGTAGGGGATTGTTTGCTGGCGGCGGAGGCGTGTGCGCTGGTGGAACCAGCGGGATCGGGCCTGGTGCCGGCGGGTCCACTGGTCCCAGTGCAGGTGGTGCCCGAGAGAGCGCGGGAGGCGGGTGAGCAGGTTGAATAGGCGTTTGACCGCGTTGACGGTGAGCGGGATCAGGCCGGGATCCTGCGGTGGCGGGTCATTGGGGCTGGCCGGGGGCGGTGCCTGGGTGTCGGTCTGGTTCTGGGCCAGGGCGGCGGTGACGGCGCAGACGGCTAGGGCGGCCATCGCCAGCACGGTGTGGCGCAAGATCGCGGTATACAGCCGGACCTGGGATTGGTCCAGCCCGAAGTAGTCCTTGCCGAACTCGAAGTCCTCCCCGGCCGGCCAGCGCAGGCCGGCGACGGCGACCAGGACGGGCAAGCTAGCAGGCCGGCCTTGGGGGACGTGGCAGTAAATGAAGGCCAGTTCGCCGGTGATCAGGTGCTTGCGGACCAGGAGGGTGTGGCCAGGGGAGGCGGTGGCGATCCAGGCCCACCGGTACAGCCGCTGTCCCTTGGTTCCCGTCCCGGCGGAACGGGTCTGCCACCACCCGGTGGTCTTCCCCAGCGCGCCGGACACGGCCTGGGCCGCGGTGAGCCGGATGCCGCCGTCAAGGGTGAGGTGGAAGTTCGAGGGCACCCGCAGCACGTAGCCGATACGCTCGCGTTCGCAGAAGCCGCGCAGCCCGGGGTTGTTCCCATAGACCTCATCGGCGGCGGCCCAGGGGATGGCGGTGCCGCCGGCCAGGCACTCAGCCAGGATCTCGGTGGCCAGCTGCGGCTTGGTCTTGAACACCAGGTCCTGCGGCAGGCCCATCGCCTGGCGGCATCGCGGGTCGGCGATCTGCTCTTCAGGGATCCACTCCCGGGCCCCGATCAGCGCGTGCCCGGCCGGGGTGGCATAAGAGACATGCACCGTGTTGATGCCGTTGGCCACGCCATCGGCGCAGCCCATATGCTGGCGCTTGACGCCGGCCGTGCGGGTGCCTTTCTTCTGCTGGCCGGTCTCGTCCACGGCGAATACCCGCAGCGTTCCCGGCCCGGCCGCCTCATCCAGGTACGCGGTCACGAAGCCCCCGATCTCGCGCATCGCCGCCAAGGTGTCCCAGGACGCATGGCTGAGCAGCCGCTGCATCTTATCCGGGGTGCGGTCACCGGCTTCCGCCGCGATCGTCCAGCCGTTCTTCCGCGGCAGGCCGCTCATCAGCGCCCGCACGTACCTGGCGGCCTGCAGCCGGGGCTCACGGCGGGTGAAGCACGGCGCCAGCCGCGCCATCAGCTCACCCAGCTTCTCCTCGGCCAGCTCAGCGCCTACCATGGCGGCAGCGGCCGCCTCAAGATCGTATTCTGTCACAAGGCGATGATCGCGGGGCGGCCGCCCTCATCTGCTGACCGACACGCCCTAACCCGCCCGAAACAGGAGCATCAGCCTCCTGCAGGCATCCCAGACGTACCGCCAGGTTACGAAGTGCGGCTGCCGTACCGGTCATGGCGCCCGCAGATTGCATTCCACAGCTCGACCACGGTCTTGCCTGGATTCTGGGCGCGGGAGAAGACCAGGGTCTTCCGGACCGAAAACGCCGCGATGCCGATGGGGTGTCCTATCCGTAGATCGTGAAGACCGCCGCTGTGGTCAACCAGTTGTACTTCTACTGTGTGGACGTCGGCATTACGGGCCCTGCTTTGTGAAGTTCTCCAGTCTTGGTGAAGTTCTTCCCCTACAACGGGACACGCTCTCTAGCGGGGCCCTTCCCAGTTCAGCGGACCGTCCGTGGCTTAACGGTTTGGATCACTGCTCATGATCGGATCGGGCGAGCCGCAGAATCTGGCGTACTGGCGTATTGGCGGCGCGCAAGCGGGATCTTTGCGGGTGACGGGCGACCCGTTCGAGCCCTATCAGCTTGTTGACCCGTCCGGTGATGCGGCCGGGTTAACTGCGGCCGCCCGCCGCGAGGCATCCGCCGACCTGGGCATGCCCGGTTTCCCCGACGCCGGCGGCCGCACCATCACAACCCGGCCGCCCTCCCTGCCAGCAGGGAAACCCGGTGACCCACGAGATCTTGAGATCTTTGCCGCTCGCGACAAACAGCCACGGGCCCTGAAACTAATGAGAATGACGTGCCGACCGGGACCATTGTCGATCTATGTCCGCTGGAATCAGACGCAGACGGTCCTGACGGCTGGACCCACCGCTACCTCCACTGGCGTTCGGTTAAGATCTGAGTGCGTTCTGGCCTGCGGGTTACGCCTGATCTGGGCGGGGCCCGCCGGGCCTGGTGGTCACGGATTGCAACGGACGGTTCTCCGGGGCGTTGGTCACGTTGTGTGGCTGCTGCCGGTGCCGCGGCATGGCGGGTGCCGGGGACGCGAGAGGGCCGGCTGCGGTTTCGGTGCGACACGCCTGGCCGGTTACGGGACAAACGGGTCTGATGCGGAAGCATCGGCGGTCTCTGTCCGCCTCTCGCGAGGGGCCCGCCGATGCTTCCGCTTGCGACAGTACCGGCTGCCGCCGGACCCGTCACGACGTCGTGCTGCCCGGAGGGCGGCGGCGGCGCGCCCGGCCGGGAAGGCGGGCCGCGCCGGGCGAAGGAGCCGCCGCGGGGACGCGGCGGCGGGCCTGGCCGAGGTGCTGGCGATGCCGGCGATCTGGCGGGACGCGGCCGGCCGCTGACTGAGCTGCCGGGGCCGGGCTCGGGGATCGTGGCGTGCGGGGCGCTGCCCGGCGCGGTCGCCCCGGTCCCGGCGTGGACCGCCGGGGAGCTGGCGGCGGCGGGGGTGGCGGCGGAGCCGGGGCGGGTGCGGGATGGCACGGGGCTGGGGCTGGTGAGCTGCGTGATCGGCCCGGCGGTGCTGGATGAGGCGCTGGCAGGCGTGCCGGCCCGGCGGGCGCGGAAGATCACGCCGCGGCTGGCGATGCAGCTGCCGCTGGCGCGGGCCCTGGAACCGGGGACCGCATCTGCGGTGCTGCGGCAGATGGCGCAGCGGCCCCGGGAGGCTGACCCGGGCTATGACCTGCCGGCCGCCTCCTCGCTGTCGGACGCCGACGGCTTCTTGCAGGTCAAGCCGTTCCTGCGGCTGCTCGCCTCGCTGTGCGGGCAGGTCCGGCCGGTGCCGCTGCCCGGCGTGGCACCGCACCTGCCCGCGGCCGGGACGGCGGACGGGGACCGGACGGCGGTCCGGCTGCGCCCGCTGACGCACGCCGCAGGCGGGCCGTGGCGGGACGGCCGCTGGCACGGGCTGCGGGTGCTGGCCAAGGACGGCACCGTCCGCGCGGTCGCCGACCCGAAACGCACCGACCGCGAAGGCGAGCGCGGGCGGTCCCGCAACGCCGCGCACTTCGGCCGCCCGGCCAGCACCGGCGCCGAGGCGGCCCCGCAGCTGCGCATGGTGGAGGTCACCGACGTGTGGGCCCGCAGCTGCGCGGCGTGGGCGGCCGGGCCGTGCCGCATCGGGGAGACCACCCTCGCCGCGCACCTCGAGCCCGCCTACGGGCCGGATGATCTGGACCTGGCCGACCGCGGGTTCCCCAGCAGCCAGGCCGCCGTCGCCAAGATCACCGCCGGGAAGCACTTCGCCTGGCGGGTCTCGTCGGCGTGGAAGCTG
The DNA here is from genome assembly GCA_963826515.1 of uncultured Actinomycetota bacterium. GTDB lineage: Bacteria > Actinomycetota > Actinomycetes > Streptosporangiales > Streptosporangiaceae > DATFVJ01. The sequence continues at coordinate 187,668 of CAWGXI010000006.1, read as the reverse complement.
CGCCGCTCGGGACGGCCGCTGACCGACGGCACCTGGAAGGCCAAGATCATCTGGCGCGGCCACACCGTCAAGGTCCGCGTCATCGAGTACCACATGGACCAGGTCTTCGACCTCCAGCCCGGCCACCGGCTGACGTGACGGCACGCCGATCGCATCCGGGGAGCCACCCAGCACAAGCGATTCATAACCGAATGCCAGTGCCGCTACCTCCACCTGCCATCCGCCGCGTCGGCCAGCCACAAGGTTTGGTTGCACTGTATCCCAGTGTTTGGTTGCGCTGTATCCCAGTATGAGGCCCAATGAAAGTTTCATTGTCGCTTCTATGTAATCTACTGACTGTCACACGCGTCCCGTTCGCGGGGCACCGGAGAGGAGGGACACCGGATGACTGTGCCTGGAAGCCCCACGGTCCGGCGCCGCCGACTTGCTGCGGAGCTGCGCGAGATCAGGGAAAGTAAGGGCAAGAGCGGTGATACCGTCGCCGCTGCGTTGAAGTGGTCGCCTTCCAAGATCAGCAGATACGAGCGGGCCAGGACTGGCTTACAGCCACGGGAAGTCAAGAGGCTGCTCGACTACTACGAGATTACCGGATCCCGCCGCGCGCTCCTTCTCGCGCTCGCCGACGATGCGACCCAGAAGGGATGGTGGGAAGAATTCGCAGATATAATTTCCGCCGACTATCAGCAGTTCATTGGCCTCGAGCATGAGGCAAGTTCGATCGCTATATGGCACGTTGATGTCGTAACTGGTCTTTTACAGACAGAAGCGTATGCTAGGCACATAATTAGAAGTTATAGCCAGATCGAGCCTATTGCGCCGGGCATGATCGAACGGTTGGTCAAGGTCCGGATGAAACGCCAGCAGGCGCTGAATCGCGAACCAGAGCTTCAGCTGGCAGTCGTGCTGGATGAGTCGGTCTTGACGCGTCGGATCGGCGATGAGCTGGTGATGTATGAACAACTTCAGCGGCTCGTGCGTGAGGGTGACCGGCCAAACATAACATTGCAGATACTCCCCCTTGACGCGCAGCACACGGTCTTCGGGGAGTCATTTGTCATATTCCGCTTTGGGCCAGGCAAGGACGCTATGCTACAAGATGTGGTTAGCACTGAGCATTTGAGAAATGACTTCTCGCTGGAAGGCGAGAGAGAGACCTACTTGCATAGGATCGCATTTCAGATGCTTGCCGGTGCGTCGCTCGACCCAGCGGCGTCCAGAGCGCTGATACTCAAGACGGTTGAGTCGCATTGGTCAGGTGCCAAGCAGGTACGCTGATATGCAACTGACGTAGATCGTTTCACTCGGGGTCATTGCGGTGGTGCTTCTCGCGTAGCCGCTCGCACGGTGCCTGGCCGCCGAGGGTGCCGTGGGCCGGCGTACCCGGAGGTGCGGTGGTGACGGTCAGCGAGTGCACGCGGTGGCAGATGCGGAGATGGGCGGGGTCGCTGGGAAAGGCGGCGGGGAGCAGGTGCTGGCGCGCAAGCTCTACCGGCGGCTGGAGGACGACCGGCCGCGGATCGCCAACCGGAACTTCTACGGCTGGGCGGACTGACGCGCGGCCGCCGATTCCGGCGCGGCCCTTCCTACCGCGTCAAGAGACCCGGCGACATCGGCATCCGCCACGGCGGCCCAGCCACGACCCGGCTCGCGAACCCAGTCCTGGCAGGCCCCCCAGCATGATCAAATTATGCTAAATGACATTGGGCCGATGGTAGTCATAGAGGTCCTGCCGTTCGGCGGGCTTGCCGTAGATGATCTTCCCGGCGGCCTCGGCGGCCGTCTTGTGCAGGCAGTGCGCGGCCGTCTTGTGCAGGCAGTGCGCGGCCGTCTTGTGCAGGCAGTGCGCGGCCGTCTTGAGCGGTCCCGCACGGTGCCGGGCCGTCGGGCCTGGTGGCGCCGGTCGCAGCACCCGGTTGTACGTCTCGATCTGGTCCGGATCCGACACCAGTGTGGCCAGGCCGCACCCGTGCAGCTCCCTGACGGTGGCAGGTGTAGAAGACCTGTCCGCTGATCCTCCAGTACCGGCAGGTCAGCGCCACATTACCGGTCACCCCGCAGGCGTGTGGCGTCATGCGTCATGCGGCGGTCCCGTTCTTGTCCAGTTTCTTCTCAACAGTCTCCTCTTTCTCGTCTTTCTCAGTAGTCTCCTCTAGTGGCCAGCAGACCCAAGAGGCCAACGGTGCCCTCTTGTTAGGTTCGGTCACTTTTAGTAGTTCCTAGAGTACTCTATGTAGTTACAACTTCAAGTCAAAATCACACGACATTCAGTGAGGTAAGGACATGGGAAGACTCACTCTCAGGAGCGACTCGGCCAGGCCGGGTTCAGATCCGCACTGGATTAAGAGCTCCCTGAGTTTCTCCAACAGCAACTGCGTCGAGGTGGCAAACCTGCCCGATAGCAAGATCGGCGTCCGCCACAGTAAAGACTCCGAAGGTCCGGTTCTCCGATTCACATCGGACGAATGGCATGCATTTCTCGGAGGAGTGCGAAAAGGAGAATTCGATAGCTTCGGTAAGATATGACCGTAACGGGCAAAGCCCCCTAGCGTCCTGCTCAGGCTAACCGTCGATCAGAACGTCTGCGAAGGCCCCTCCCAAGCGCTGAGGGGCCTTCGCCCCACCACGCTGCGGTGGACTGAGGCTAGGCGGACCTGGGCCGCTTAGTTCGGCGTCATTGACCGCTGGTCCTACAGTCCGGGTTTGTGATCTAGCGCGTAGATAATCATGGTGTGTCGCGCGTAGCAGGGCAAGGGGCAGGTCGGCCTTGACCAGCACCAGCTCCGCCTGTGGCACTCCTTCTGCCGCCACACCGTGCTGTCCATGTGCGCCCTCGCGCTACTCGCCGTCGCGACCGCCAGACCAGCCGGCACCCGGGCGCCCTGGGCCGCTGCCGGCCCGCGCACAGCCACCGGGCCGCAGGCCTCCCTCGCCACCACTACCAGCCGGAACACTGGCACGACACCGGCAAGCTGCCCATCCATACGGCGACCAGCCTCCCCAGGACATGGGCCTGATCCGCGTGACCGTGCCCGAAGCACGCAGGCTAATCGCGGCGCCCGCACACCAGACCTTCCGAAACTCCTTGAGCAACTGGCGACGACGCCACCAGGCACGCGCCCAATAGCACCACTACCACGCACGACTCCGGGCAGCGCCAGGATGACCCACACGATCAAATGAGAAGATCACAAACCCGGACTGTAGTACTGGGCGGGTGGGTCCGACGCATTCCGCGAGGGTCGCGGCTTCGCTGTCGGCCTGTGCAAGGGACTAGCCCGCCGTCACCGCCGGCCTCACCCATCCCGTCGAGTTCGGGCACCGTCGAGTTCGGGCACCGTCGAGTTCGGGCACCGTCGAGTTCGGGCACCGTCGAGTTCGGCACGGTCGAGGGCCACGTCAAACCGCATCAATATGATCAAGGTGCATATACGACAGAGCCAAGCCCAACCTGCCGCGCAAGTTCGCCCGCTCGGCGACACTACTGATGCTCCACGCAAAGTGGGCCAGAGCCGCATCAACCCGGCGCCGTTGACATATCGCCAGCCTGCCGTTGCAGGACGATCTGGCACTGGATCGCGTCGTTTGCCGCAAGGCTATCGGGATGCGAGAAGGCCGACCTCGTGATCAGCCGGGCCTGCGTCCGGGCCTCGCAGGGCCCCCCTGCACTCCACAGGCGCCATCAAGGCCCCCGCGCAGGCTCGTTGGTCGTGGTCGTGGCTTCAAAAATCCGTCACCTGACCGATGTCTCCGCCTGAAACTTGCAGCAATATCTGTCGTGCAAATCACAGGCATCATCCAGCGTCAACAGTTTGATCGGATCTCTCAGGGCGAGGTCAGCATGCCAAGATCGATCAACTGGTGGCGACGGCGGCGGAGAAAGGCGGGACTGTTGGACGCTGTCCGGCTGCGGGAAAGCTTCGCCCATGTCGCGACGCATGGTGACGAGTTCCCGCTGTTCTTCTACTCTGACCTGTTCATCAAGCATCCTGAGGTGCGGGACCTATTCCCAGTCTCGATGGCGGCGCAGCGCGACCACCTCGTCGATGCGCTAGTCAAGATCGTTTCCCAGGTAGACAATGTTGATGATCTGACTGCGTTCCTCAAGGGATTGGGCCGTGATCATCGGAAGTTCGGCGCTGTCGCCGAGCACTATGACGCCATGCGCGCCAGTCTGTTAGCGACCTTAGAACATTTTTCCGGGCCGGACTGGACACCGGAGCTGGCCGCCGATTGGAACGCGGCCTACGAACTCATCGGCTCGGTCATGACCGCGGCGGCGCGCGAGGACGAACAACAACTGCGGCCGCCCTGGTGGCGGGGCACGGTCGTGGCCTACGAGCGGAGGAGGTTCGATGTCTCCGTGCTGTTCGTCCGGCCGGAGCCGCGAATGGACTACCTGCCGGGGCAGTCCGTGGCGGTCGAGTCCCCGAGCCGCCCGAAGCTTTGGCGCTACTACTCCATGGCGAACGCGCCGCGTCGCGACGGGCTCCTGGAGTTCCATGTCCGCCTGATCGACGGCGGCGCAGTGAGCATGGCGCTTACCAGCAGCACGATCGCTGACACCGAACTCAGGCTGGGACCTCCCGTCGGAGCCCTCACGCTGAGTCAACCCGTCTCCGGCCGGGACCTCTTGCTAGTAGCGGGAAGTACCGGACTGGCTCCGCTGAAAGCCATCCTCGATCAGTTGGCGGCTCTACCGCAGCCGCCAACGGTGCACCTGTTCTTCGGCGCGCGGACTGCCGACGGACTGTATGACCTGGACAGCCTGGAGAAGATGGCCGCCCAGCACTCGTGGCTGACCATCACGCCAGCCGTGTCAGCCGATTCTAAGTTCGCCGGCGAGACCGGCAGCCTCCCGGATGTGGTGGCCCGGCACGGCGATTGGTCAGGGCACGATGCCTACCTGGCCGGCCCGACCGAGATGGTCCGGGAAACTGTCGCTCGGCTGGCTTCAGCGGGCATGGCGCAGGAGCAGATACATATCGAGGATTTCGGGTGGAGCGAACCTTGACAACAGTACGGTTCGACGAGCAGAGCAGGCTGACTCCGGAAGAATTGGAGACCGCGACGTTTCCTATGTCGCGGCTGGGGCGGCGAGGCTACGAGGAGGAGCCCGTCCACGAGTTCCTGAGCGAGGTGCACGCCGAGTTCGTGCGTCTGGTGAACGAGCGGGCGTCTCTGTGGCAGGAAGTTCAGCGGCTGCGCCGGCGGATTAACGCCGACAACGCCGACGGAGATCCGCACGCGGTGCTGTACGGTCAGGAAGACTCGCACATACACGCGGTGCGGATACTGTCAACCGCTCAAGTCACCGCCGATCGCTACGTGGCCGACGCCCAGGCTTACAGCAGCCGGGTAACCGAGGAGGCCAGGCTGCGCCGTGATGACATCATGCGAGAGGCCCAGCAGCACGCGGAAATGCTCGTGGAAGACGCTCATGCCAGGGCCCGCGAGGCGGCAGTTTCCGCGCTGGACGTCGCGGCGCCGCCGCAGACCGACCGCGAGCGGCGGACCGCGCAAGCCGAACTGGCGTATCTGCGTACCTACAGCGACGTCTACCGGGCACACCTGCGGGCTTACACCGAGGGTGTCCTGCGCGGTATCGAGGAATGGGAGCACAAGGAAGCAGCCTCACTTCAGGAAGCAGCCTCACTCCAGGAGGCGGCACAGTGGCACACCGATCGCCGGAGCATCGGCCACTGACGCCCTAGCCACACATCGCAGTCACCGAGCCGATTGCCGCGGATCCAAGATGCGCATACAAGCTCGTTTTGATGGCTATCCGGGCGCTGGGTGGCGGTAGAAGTTCGGTGCCTGGTCGAAATCCTGGTAGTAGCGGTGGAAGACCGGGGTCGCGGAAGATGCGGCAGGCGGCACGATCCAGGTCCAGTCCGCCGGGCATACCCGGCCCTGCCGCTCTTCCCGTTCCATGTGCTGGAGAAAGCGAACCGACTCGGTGTGATGATCAGTGATCGTTACCCCGGCGGTGCTGAACGAATGCAGGACCGCGAGGTTGAGCTCGGTCATTGCCTTGTCTTTCCACAAGGTCCGGTCGCTGTCCGTGGACAGGCCCATGTGCCTGGCGATCACCGGCAGCTGGTCGTAGCGGCCAGGGTCGCCGAGGTCCCGCGATCCGATCTCCGTGCACATGTACCAGCCGTTGAATGGCGCGGCCGGGTAACAGATGCCGCCGACGTCCAGGTACATGTCGCTGATCACCGGCACCGCATACCACCGCAGCCCGAGGTCGGCGAACCAGCGTAGCTCCGGATGCCCGATGATTACTTCGAGTACTGCGTCGGCGGGTAGCTCGTGCAGCGTGACAGGCCCGCCGGCCTCCTGCACGAGCAGGGGCAGTATGTCGAACCGGTCGGCCGGTCGGCCGCCTTGCCAGCCGAGGTCGCGGGCAAGGCGGGTGATGTCCGCGTTCGGCGGGTCACCGATGACGGCGCCGTCGGCGGTCTCGTAACCCGCATACCGGACTACCTGCGAATTGAGGACCCGCGGACCTGGCCGGCCCGGCGCGTCCGGCGCGAACACGGTGATCAACGGCCGGATCCGGCCGTTGTTCGTTGCCTCACGCAGGTGCGCCACCGACTCGGCGGCGATGTCCGATGCCGCGGTGACCTCGCGGCGGTCGCGCACCCGCAGGCTCCGCCAGTACAGTCGCCCGATACACCGCGAGCTGTTCCGCCAGGCGACACGCGCGCCGAATGCCAGCTCAGCCGGAGTGTGCCGGTAGGTGCCCACCGTCTCGATCTCACGGCGGACATGCCGTAACCGCCTGTCGGGCGGCCCCGCGCGATTCTCGCTGTGGAACAGCGTGATGAACCGCTCGGCGCTGACTAGAAGGCTGTCAAGGGCGAACGAGTCATCGCCCGCCAGGGACCGCCTGACAGGAAGCATGCTCAGGTCACCGGTCAGGCCGGTCTGGGTTTCGTCCGCCGCCACCGGGCAGGCCCGCAAATACGGGACCATGAAGGACTGCCCGCCTGATTCCTGGCCTTGGGCGCGGCCGCGCGGCCGGCCGCGATCAGGAATACGCCTGCGAGAATCCGGAAGGATCCGGCCCTGATTCAGACCCACGTAGCCCTCCCTGGGTAGTCCGCCCTTCGGCAGCTGGAAGCCGGCGACTTCCGCTGCGGGAACTGCGGCACAAGCATGCGCTACCAGCCCGGACGTCTGTATTGCAATCGCGTTGACGCCTACCTTGCACGCCAGGTCACGCGCGCAAGCCGGGTGTGCCCAGGACGCGGCCAGCCGGGCTCCCGGGCGGATGAAAGGACCGGCTCTGGACCGCCTAGAACCACTTAAGACCGGGGCCGGACGAATACGATCAGGTTCCCGGGCCCGGCGCTGCCGTGCTGCCCTCCCCACATCCGGTTCCGCACACACCGGCCGGAACTCCTGCACCCGCGTACCGAACTCGGGGTCCGCCGCCGCAATACGCTCAGTGCTCCGGCAGGCATACCGGACGAATCATCCGGGCCCGGCGCGCAGCATCCAGCGCCGTGGCCTCGCCGTGTCTGGACCTGTTGTGGACCAGGGGCACCAGCGCGGTCAGGCTTCTCCGTCCTCCGGCCCGCCCAGCCGGGGATCTTGGCCACCCGATGCCGAGGCCGTCGAAAACACGATCGGGCGGGCCATCAGATCAGTTCCCGCCGCGATCGCGGACTGCCAGCGGCTGTACGCCCGACTAGGAGATGCGGCGGTCGGAGGCGGGGTTCATGGTCTCTATGCGTATCCGGGCCGACTCCGCCTCTGGCACGCCGAGCCGTTCGAAGATGTCCAGGGCCTGCCTAAATACGATCCGCGCGGCATAGGGGCGCTGTGTGTTGAGCGTCGACTCTGCGATTCCTTCGAGGATTTTGGCCTCCTCGTAAGGGTCACCGATCTCCCTGGCCAGCGTGAGAGCGGTGTGGTAATGATCAAATGCCTCGCCGTGCTGGCCAGATCCGCGACGCACGTCGGCTATCCTGCGAAGTGCGATCACCTGCTGGGACAGATTCCCAATCTCCTCAGCGATCAACCTCGCCTTCTGGTGGTGAATCAACGCCATATCATAGCACTCTGCGCTTTGATAAATTGCGCCAATGTCATTGAGCACGTCGGCTTCATCCGGAAGATCGCCGATGTCACGGTATATGGCGAGTGCCCGCCGGCAAGCAGCAAGAGCTTCCTCGTAGCTGCCTTTGTAATGGTGCACGCCCCCAATGTTATGGTACAGAATCGCTTGGTTTTGCACTCCGCCTATCTCGCTAAATATTTCCAGTGACTTCTGGTAGGCTTCGAGCGCGTCTCTATGATAACCGCAATACCGTTGCATCCTTCCTAAATTGTTGAGGGTTTTCGCCTCACCGCGCCTGTCGCCGACGTCACGGTAGAGCGAAAGCGCTTGACGGAGGTGGCCCATTGCGTCGGGATAGCGTCCAAGGTGCCAGCAGGCGATCCCGGAATGACTCAATGTATTGGCCACACCGCGCTGGTCTGCGGCGCCGTCGTACAGAATCCTGGCTTCGTGGAAATAGGCGAGGGCCTCACGGGAACGGGCCGTGCGCTGGTGGGCTAGGCCTATCTGGTCGAGGGCTTCGGCCTCGCCTCGCCGGTCGGCCAGCGACCGGTAGATCGCCGCGGCGTCCTCAGCGAGGGGCAGCGTCGCCTCTTGGCGGCCGGTCTGCTGGCTCACGGCGCTGAGCTCCAGCGACGCCTGCGCGATCCTGGCTGGATCAGCGAGGTCACGGCAGGCCTGCAGGGCCAGGGTGTGGGCCGCGATTGCTTCATGCCAGTGCGCCCCAGTCTCCACAAAGTCGGCCAGCACATGGGTGAGATCGGCGCACTTCCGCTTCCATTCGTGCCTGCCCGCGTGCTGCGCGGCCTGCAGGATGTTGCGCCATTCCGATTCCAGCCAGCCTGCCGCGTCTTCCTGCGTGCCCAATGCCGGGCTCGCGGCTGGTAGATGGGTGACCGAAAAGGGCATCCGGCGTCGGAACGGATGAAGTACCCGGTCCGCCTTATCGGCTGTGTGCAGATAGTAGTCAAGGAGCCTAGCGACTGCCTGTCGCTGCTCGGGCTCGGGATCATCACGCGCCGCGCGGACGGCCGCGTATCCGCGGATGAGGTCGTGGAAACGGAACCGGCCGTCTGGGGCTGGTGCCAGCAGGTGATGATCGAACAGAGTGGCTAGAGCTTTTTCTGCTTCGGCGAGAGTGCAGCCGCCCAGGGCTGCGGCCGCCTGCAGGCTGACAGATGCGCAAGGGCTCACGCCCAGTCGTCGGAAGATCCGCTGGTGGTCCGGTTCAAGCGCACAGTAGGACAGGTCGAAGGCAGACATCACCTCCGGGCTTGCTGCGCCTGTGCCGCCAAGCTGCACGGGAGACTGCGACAGTTGCTCGATCAGGTCGCCGAGCCTCGGTGGGTAGCCTTGCGCGAGCCTGCCGGCGGTGAGCTGGATCGCGAGCGGCAAGCGCCCGCATAGTCCAACGGCTGTGGCGACCTTGTCATCGTCCTGGACCCTGTCTTGCCCCGCGATCCGCCGGAACAGCGTGATCGCGTCATCGTTGGACAGTACGTCGAGGGTCAGCGTGCGGGCGCCCTGAAGGTCAGGGAGCCTGCGCCGGGTGGTGATCAAGATCAGGCACCGGCCCGCCACTGGCAGGAGCGGGCGGATCTGGTCGTGCCTGGCAGCGTCGTCGAGGATCACGACGGTACGGCGGCGGCTCAGCTGTGCTCGCCACAGCGCGGCGCGCTCGCCGATAGCGTCAGGTATCTGGTTGGCGGGCACGGTCAGCATCCGGAGCAGGCGGTGCAGTGCCTCGGCTGGGTCGAGCGAGGGGGTCTCCGGGTTATGGGTACGAAGACTAAGGTAGAACACCCCATCCGGGTACTGGCCGGAGACAACCCGGGCAGCGTGGACCGCCAATGCCGTCTTTCCCACGCCGGGCATGCCCTCGATCACGCTGATCCGGGGGGTGTCGCCGTGCTCCCCAGTGAGCAGCCTGACTTCCTCGCTGCGGCCCACGAATTCCACCGTCTCGGGCGGAAGGGTGTCTGGCCGTGACACCCGGCCTAGATGTTGGCCGGCGAGCCTTACGGCAAGCTGGGGATCGCGGCGCAGGATGAGCTGATGGAGTTCGGACAGCGTTGGCCCAGGTTCTGTGCCCTGCTCAACGATAAGGCGGCTACGGGTTTCCCGGTAGAGGTTAAGTGCGTCGCCTGGCCTGCCGTTCCAGTAAAGAGCCGTCATCTGGTGGGCGATGAACGTCTCATCCAGCGGGTACTGGGCCAGCAGATGGTGGAGCTCCCCTACCAGGTCGCCGTGCCGGCCAAGCTCCAGTTCGCACTCGACGCGCTCCAGGATGGCCGCCCGTCGCTCCTCTTCGAGGCTGTCACGCATCCGCGCCACCCAGTCGCCGGGGATCCCTGCCAGCGCCTGGCCGCGCCAGAGCCCGTCCGCCTCGCGTAGCACCCAGGAAGCGTGATCGTAGTCGCCGCTTGCGGTCAGCGCGTTCGCTTGCCGGCGCAATCGGCGGAACTGATGCAAGTCGACCGCCTCAGGATCGACGTCGAGTACATAGCCTCTCGCCCGCGCCACCAGCCTTACGCGATCGCCCAGAGCATGCCGGAGTGACGCTCGAAGCCGAGTGATGTAGACGGAGAGACTCTCTCGTGCCTTTGGCGGAGGACGGGTATCCCACAGCCTGTCAATGAGTACCTCCACCGGCACTATCGTGCGCGGCGTCAACAGGAGGATGGCCAGGACACACCGCGCCCTGGCGGACCCAAGATCACGTTGCTGCCCGGCCGACCAGAGTTCAATCGGCCCGAGCGCCCGGAATTCCATGATGTCTCGCATTTTCTACCGCCTGTGGACAAGCTCGCAGCTGGTACTCGAAGGAGGTGCACGGAAACATCCGTCGCACTAATACCCGTTTTGGGCAGTTCTCACTCGAATCCCCTGAGGATCAGCCGGAATGAAGAAATGATCACGCTCCTTCGGTTTGCAGCGGATGCAATGAAATTTGCACTGCAGGTTTCACGATTGCGCTCGCAGGCCTGCAATGCCCGTAGAATAGCGTATTTGCATAATGGTTGGGCCTTGCGATGGCCGGTAATGCTGAGTTAGAACCGGTGCGGCACAGGCTGGCGTGGCATGACGCGACTAGTGAGATGTCCCGTTGTTAAAGGGATCTGGGGAAGCTCCCGGTAGAAGAGGCGGGCTTCCTCGCGGCGTTGCCTGGCGGCGGCGATGATCGGCGCGGTGCGCCGCAGCTTGCCCGACTGCCTCAACGTGGTTGCGCGCGGCTGCGGCTTGCCGCTCGCCAGGTGATGCGCGAATGCCGTCCACCACGTCCCGTCTGCCGGGTACTTACCCGGGTGACCGGTGGCTCGCGGGCATCAGCCGGAGCGCACACCTGATAAGCGCACACCTGACAATGGCAGCGCTCCGGCCAACGCGGCGCGGGCGGTCAGCCCGTGCATCGTCGGGAGATGTCGTGCGCCGCGACCCAGCGCATCACGCTCGTATCCGTCTGGCACGGCACAGCCACCACACGCCTGCCCGGCCTGGTCATCGCCGTCAGCCGCCGCGACCGCAATCACCGCGATAGGCCAATGCTTGCCGTGCTGCCCACCGAAAGGGACGGCAGTGGTCAGTGCGGCCCGAGCGGCACGGCTCCCTGCGCGCCACTGACGACACCGAGCACGCCTGGCAAGATGTCGCCCGGATCGATCCGAATGTCATACGCCGAGATGGCTTCTGGTGTAATTTCTCCGTCTTAGACACTCTGCTTTCTAAGTTACCGATGAGGGGATCTTCCTGATGAAGACTCATAGGTGGTTAGGGCACGTCATCATGCGGACTAGCGGATCGGTGGGCAACGCCATCAGTGAACCCTCGACTGAGACGGTTAGCGCCTGCACACGCAGGATTATGATTCTAGCTCTCGTGTTGGGCAGTCTCGGCGCCGCAGCGTCGGCATCGCCGGGGCACGGCAGCACTGGCCATGTCCACGCAAGTGCACACCAGCCAGCGGATAGCCGTGCTCGCTCGGCGGACGCTGAGTCGATAAGCTCCGGCCATTTCAGGCCATTGCCCTGGATGTATTGACCCAGGATCATGCCCTGGTGGTATGCACCTTGATCTCGTCACGCGATATGGTCGCATTCGGCCTGCTTCCCATTCCTGCTGAATGAGGGATCGGCATATTCCAAACGTCATGATCTTCAGCGGCTTGTTGGTATATTTGTTCCTGCCGCTACTGCCGCTTCGTGAGACAGTTTCAGCCATTCATGCGGAAGCCTTGCGCATGTGTGTGCCGAGAATCGTGTCACACATCCGGAGCAGGGCACTCAGCGCTGGATCAGGGGTCTGTAGTTCGGCGTTTGGCTGCGCGAGCATCTCGCGTTCGGACACTGCCGACGCCCCGTGACGGGCGCTTCGCCTACCTGGCCTTGATGCGCCTACTCGGCTTGCTGGCCGTGCTCGCCCGGTCGAACCTGGCCAGAGGTGCCGAGATTCTGGTTCTGCGCCACCAGATCGCAGTGCTCCAGCGCCAGTCAAAACACCGTGACCGACCTGGGCGGACCGCGCGATCCTCGCCGCGCTGCCTAGGTACTCCCCCAGCGGCGCCGCAACCAGCTCCAGCTGATCGTCTCGCCGCGCACCCTGCCGCGCTTGACGCCGACATCGTCAAGCGCCACTGACGGTACCCTCACTGCCGTCCTGGCCGCCCGTCTGTCCACCGAACCGTCCGCGATCTTGCGCTGGAAATGGCACGCGACAATCCGGCCTGCGGGATACCGGCGCATCCACGGCGAGCACACCAGTCTCGACCGCACCGGACGCGCCGGTGATTCCAGTGACCATAACCGGCAAATACGGCCCTCTTCCGCCCGACAACCGGTGCGCTCGGCGACCGCTCGTAACCGCCGTCATTGCGGGGCTGGTGGTGTCGCGCCGCTAGGGATGGGCCTGCGGCTGGTCAAGAACGGCGAACAGCAGCCCGCCGATCATGGCCATGTTCTTTTGGAACTGGATCCGCTGCAGCTTGCGGGCGGCCGGGTCCTCGATCGTCCAGTACGCGTGCCCTGCCACGGTGGTGGGAATCAGCGCGCCGGCCAGGGCCAGGGCGGACAGGCGCGGGCCCCGCCCCAGCGCCAGGAGCGTGCCGCCCAGTACCTGCCGGCGGCGTTCCCCCGCACCACCAGCGCGTCGTCGGCGGGAAAAGGAACGATCTTGCGGACCCCGGCCAGCACCGCGGCGGCCTGATCGACGCGCGCGCCTGGCGCTCGCAGGGCGTCGAAGCCGAGCAGGGCATAGGTGGATCCGGTAAGGATGCGGGCGGCAGGGCGCAATGGCGCCAGCATGCGCCGGGTCGTGATCATAGCGCCTCGATACGGGTCCGGGGAACCTCCTTCAGCAGGACTGTACGCGCCAGCATCAAGGCGGAGGCGAGGGGCACAGCATCTACGGCCGCCAGAGCCTCCAGGCGGTTTCGGCGATGCTGCGCCACGATCAGTTCAGGTGGAAGGTCGTCCTACGAGCTGACCAGGATGGCCTGTCACCGCTGGATAGCGGGCACCATGATCTGATCTTGATTGGTCAGGATCACGATCACATAGCCGCTTCCAGCGGTAGATGTCCATCTCGCCCTCGTACCCCGCGGCGCCGCCGTTGTGACCGGCAAACCGCACGCCGTTGATCGCCTGATCGGCAAAACCAAGGGCGTACGGCCGTCGGCGAGCGATTGCGAGGGGCCGACATTCCTCGCTGCAGATGGCCGCCGGATCGTAGCTTGGGATGCACGGCGGTACTTCCAGATCTGTTCGGCACCGCTGGCCGGGATCCGCTGGCCGGCGGGCTGCCCAACCTGCTGACTGGGCTGCGGACGATGGCGTGTGCCTGCATCAGCTGGGAGTTCACCGTCTTGGCGGCCGGGCGCTCCTCGCCGATCACGCTGGCTCCGCGGACGTGCACGACCATCAGCGGTGCGGGCCCTGGGCCGGGAGTCGGTGTCGTGGGCATGTGCTTCACCGGCGGCTTCGCGCTCGCGATGGCGTTGGACCGTGGACCCGTCGTTTGTCAAGCTTGGCTGAGAAGACGGTCGCGTTTCGAGTTCGGCACCAAGGACCGGACAGGTCTGGCAGGGCCCGCTCGCCGCGGGTGAGCAGCAGCAGGATCGCCGCGATGGGTCCCTCAACCTGCAGGCCCGCCCGGCCGGCCAGGGGCGGTCGGTGGCGAGGAGTTTGAGTCCGCTCAGCTTCCGCTGGGCGTGGAAGGGCCAGCGGATGTGCCAGACCCGGGTGGCAGCGGCGGCTGCGGCGTGTGTTCGCATAGGCCGTGTGCGGCCGACTTGGCGATGGGCCTGGGCGGCCTGCTCGTCCTGGCCGGCCTCATCGCCGGGCTGTGGCTGCCCGGCACAACCGAAGCGCCATCCAACAGCCGGTACCCCAAGCCGGTTACCGCCGCCGAACCGGAGCCGTCCGCAACTGCCGCCGGCGTCGTCGCGGCTGGGCAGGCCCGGCGGGATCAGGTTCGACAAGTTCAGCGCGGCGGTGCGGCACTTGAGCGCAGCTCGAGCCTCTTCGGGCGGACCCACCTGCCAGCAGGCCACGGCGCTCGCCTTGCCGTCGAGAGCAATCTGCCGGGCTGAGCCAAAGTCATCGCCGCCGCATCGCGCACCCGCCGTATATCTTTGGCGGCGGACGTCATTGCCGGTTGAGAATCCTGGCCACCTTCATAGCAGGCGCCTAGAATTGAAGTCGCCAAGGCGGCCGGCCGGTCACGGGTGGCGGCAGCCCACCTGCCCTGAATGGTCAAAGCAGACCTCTTACGTATCGCGATTAATACGAGGTTAATAAATTGCGGACAATTCGATGCAAAGCCCTCCTGCTGGACTTGGACGGCACGCTAACTGACGCTGATGCTGACGCAGTCAAATACTGGAGCGAATGGGCTAGATCCGTAGGAGTGGAACCAGAGGAGGTGCTCCGAGCACGTGAGAGCGGAAGGAGACGTGACACCATTTCTTCACTTCTTCCAGGTCTATCGGAAGAAGAGGTCGAAGATGAGGTCAAGCGGGTGCGTTCGGCGGCTATGGAAAGCGCGAAGAATATCGTCATACTGCCCGGGGCCAAGAGACTTATTGCCGAGCTTCCCGCAGACCGATGGGCCATCGTGACATCCAATGACCGCGAGGTAGCATTAGCTCGACTAAACGCCGCCGGTCTCCCGGTCCCTGATGTTCTCGTCGCCGCAGAGGACGTCACAACTGGCAAACCTGACCCTGAGGGCTACCTAATGGCGGCCCAGCTATTAGGCGTGGAAGCCAGCGAAGCGGCGGTAGTAGACGATGCGACGGTCGGCATCGAAGCCGCGCAGGCGGCAGGCATGATGACGATCGCTATTCGAGAAGATGGCACGATGCCCGGCGACCAGCGGGCTAATGCATCGGTAAGCACTCTCGCCGATGTTACCGCACGGGTTGAGAACGGTGACGTCATCCTTACGATCTCGTCCCAGAAGGGGCGCTGAGTTGCACCCTAGTGGTGTGTGCAAGAGCGCTTGTCTTAGTCTTCGCGCGCTGCATACTGGCGAGAATGTGGCCGACGTCCTTGGTCCTGGTCCGGGCGAACGGCCAGGGGCAATCGTTCAGCTGTCGATGAATGTGCCGACGGCAGCGACGAGTTGCTTGACGGACGCCGTATGCCGACCGGGCCGTGCCCTCGTACGAACCCGCCGCTGACACCGCGACGCGCAAAATGCGAGGAACGGCTCCGCGACCTGCACCCACACTTCCCGATACCCATCCAGGACGTCGTCGACAACACAGCCGGCACCAGCACGGCCACCGCATCCGGACACGCGGCACCCACGACGGCCCGCAACCCCGCCGCCGCAACAGGCCGGGAACAGACGCATTCCATCTCAGCGAAGCTGCGCGACAATGGAATCACATACGCTGATGCGAGCCTAAAATCTACTGGCTCAGCAACAATGCACTATCCAGAGCTGGCGTTATTAGCCACCGGCTAGGACTGGGCGCACTGGCCGGCCAGGCGCACCCCGCGCCGCCGTTAAGGAAAAGAGCCTGGCCCGCCGCTCAGCCACCGGCAGGCGCCTGGGCTGCGCTGGCGCAGCTGCCCAGCGGGAGGGCATCGCGGCCGCGCGCGGCGACTGCGCCGCAGGCGAGGCCTTCACCAGCTGGGGCACGGTCACCACCTGTGTCGACAGAGAATTAACCAATGGACACGGTTCCGCCCGTCGGTTCCGGGCGCCAAATCCGCTGGGCAGCGATGAATCGGACCCCCCTGGCCGTCTCAACTGCGAGCGCGACCAGTGGAGGTAGATGAAGATGCTCAGTATGGACGAAGCAGTGCAGGGCTACATCGAACGCATCGCACCCGAGCACCGCCCTATGTTCGACCGGCTCCACCGGTTGATCCTGGCGGTGCACCCCGACGCAACCGTGGTCCTCTCGTACAACATCCCCACCTACAAGGTCGGCAGCCGGCGCCTCTTCGTGGGCGCCTGGAAGCATGGCTTGTCAATCTACGGCTGGCAACAGGGCCGCGACGACGTCTTCACATCCCGCCACCCGGCGCTCAAGACGAGCAAGGGGACCCTCCAGCTACGGCCCGAAGACGCAGCTGCAATCCCGGATGACGAGCTCAGCGACCTTGTGCGCGCCGCCCTGGATACCTGACAAAGGCACGCGGCTTCCATTCGGCGGCTCCTGTTGATGCTGGCGACAAGCTGCGCCGTCCGCTCCGAGGCCCCGTATCACAGGGGATCGGCTCGCAGACACCATGCGCGGGCCCGGGTCATCGCGGTGGTGGACCCTGGCTGGTGCTCGATCGGCGGCGCGGTCAACGGCGGCTCGATGATGGGCTGGCCGGTCACGTTCGCCCCGCAGAGTTCTCCCAGGTCGGGTCGTAAGCCACCCTCCGCCTGTCACGGACGGGGATCAGCTCGCGGGTCAGCCCGGCAGCGGCGAGCAGGTCGGGATCGGCGGCCACGATCGTGAGCGCATCCGAGCCACGGAGCATGGCCCGCGGTTCCCCGTCGGCCACAGCGCCGATGCCACCGTTATTGCTCGCAAACACGCGACGGCCATCGCTGGTCCTCCGCGGCAGTGGAGCCGTCGAGTTCGTCGGCGACTCGCCTTGACGGCGCCGTGCTTGCTGCCCGGATGACGGCAGGCGCTGCGCTCTCGCGCGCTCCTCGTGCCCTGGGGCGCGGTAGCCGGGGTGCTGGTCGTGATCGGGAGGACCACAGCGAGCGGCGACGACAGGAGCGAGACGACGCCTGTCTGCGAAGCTTCATCTATGAGCTTTCACCGCAGCGACGATGGACCCTTGGCGATCCTCACTCTGGATCATGGCGAACTCAACCTCTTTGACCAGATCGTGATCGACTCCCTCGATGCGGAGACTCGAGAGCTGGCTGCAAATCCTCCACGTGGGCTGCTCATCCGCGCTGAAGGACGCGTAGTCTCAGGCGGCGTTGACGTCAATATGTTCCAGGGGCTCACCCCGGATGCGGCCCAGCAGCTGTGGCAACGCTTGATCGAGATCATCTGGCGCGTTGAGGAGCTGCCGTGCCCGACGATTTTCGCCAGTCACGCGCTGTGTCTAACAGCCGCGTTCGAGCTCAGCCTCGCGTGCGACTTGCTTCTCGCAGCTCAATCGGCCAAGTTCGGCCTGGTCGAGGTGGTTGTCGGACTGACCCCGTCAATGGGCGGTCCCCAGCGCCTAACGGAGCGTGCCGGGTCTTCGCGAGCTAAGCAGCTCATCTACACCGGTGGGCTGTTCGACGCGGCAACCCTAGAGCGGTGGAACGTAGCCAACCGGGTGTGGCCCGACCACAGCTTCGCCGCAGCAGCTCACGCCTTCGCGCTGCGCCTTTCCAACGGCCCCACGCAAGCCCACGCAGCCACCAAGCAGATCGTGCGTACGCAGGTCGAGCAGGGAACGCACGCCGCCGACGCGATCATGCCTGAGGTGTCTTCCCTGCTGTTCGCTACCGAGGACCTGAGGAACGCGGTTGCGTCCTTCCTGCGAGATGGTCCGGGTCGGGCGAGGTACGAAGGCCGGTAATGTATTGATCAACCGCCAAGTTGCCGGTCGGCCACCAGACGCCACCGCCGACGCGGCTCGGGACGGCGGCCTTACGCTTGATCAACAAGCAACGGCGCGGGCCGGTTGGCCGGCGCCCCAAGCAGGAGCTGAACGTTGTCAGCCAGCAGCTCTTGCAGTCTGCGTTATAGGCGGCATTGGGCGCCTCATCACCGAGCCGTCGTCACCGATCAAGAAGATCGAGTCGGGCGTGCCGGCGGTGCGATCCGAATACCTTCGAAGGAGCGATGACTTTCGTGCCCCGGGCACGTCGAACCAGATGACAGACCTACTGGACCAAAGGAGCCACCATGGCCACTCGTGGGAATACCCTCATCGGATCGCCTTGCTGGGCCGATCTGTGGACGTCCGACGTGGAGGGCAGCAGCAGGTTCTACGGCGAGCTCTTCGGGTGGGAGGCCCAGGAGCCGAGTGCGGAATTCGGCGGCTATTTCATGTTCACACGCAACGGCATCCCCGTGGCCGGTGGGATGGGCGACATGGGCGACACGCCCGCCCAAGACATCTGGAAGATCTACCTGGCCACCGACGACATCGCCAAGACAGTCGCGGCGGCTGAGGCGGCAGGCGCCCAGATCATCAGCCCTCCAATGGCCGTGGCCGACCTTGGCATCCAGGCGGTGCTCGTCGATCCGACCGGCGCTCAGCTTGGCGCCTGGCAGCCCGGCACCTTCCCGGGATTCACCGTGTCGAACGAGCACGGCGCACCGAACTGGTTCGAGCTGCACACCCGCGACCACGCGGCAGCCGTCGCCTTCTACCGCTCGGTGTTCGGTTGGGACACCGACGTAGTCGGCGACTCCGACGAGTTCCGCTACACGACCATGCGCCACCCTGGCGGCGACGGCGAGCTGGCCGGGATCATGGACGCCACGGCCTTCCTCCCCCAGGGCGTACCCGCTCACTGGTCGGTCTACTGGGCAGTCGACGATGCGGATGCCACTGTCGCCAAGGTCAAGGCCCTCGGCGGCTCGGTCGTCATGGACGCCGAGGACACCCCTTATGGCCGCCTCGCCGTCGTGGCGGACCCCACGGGCGCCCAGTTCAAGCTGCGCACTCCGAGCCAGTAGACGCCCCAGCCTGCAAGTGTCGCCCGTGTCAAGCGACGGGACGCCCCGCCCACGGCCGTGGCCAACGTCCATGCCAGCGTGGGCGGGCTGCCGCCCCGCCCACGCTGGCATTGACGGAGAAGACATCGACGCCGCGCCCGCCATGCCGGGAAGGACGACCCTGCACTGACGATTGTGCCCGCCAGTCCCAGGATCGCCAGCCACCTCGTCGTGGCTATCTTGGTCCGCTGGAGCCTCACGCAGCGACATGACACTGCAGTTACAAGGCCGCTGATCCACCTCACGCCGGAGCGCCTCGCAACAGCCCGGCGCTCCGAACCGCCATTAGGCGGTAGGAGCAGTTCCTCGCCCCCGGGCGGTTCGGCGGCGCCGTCGACGCCGGTTCGCTCGTCGCTGGCGCTCAGGCACTGCGACCGAGCAGGCCCAGCAATCGGACGTCGTCCGGGGCGCCGGGGCCGGCGTTGATTCGTGAGCCGAACATGCCCGACCCTGCCAGCAAGCCGGCGTTCGCTTCGGTCCAGGGCAGCAGCAGCGTGACTGCGCCGGGGTCGAGCGCGTCGTCCTGCCCGGTCGCCCGGGCGAGGTCCCAGGCGTGTATGGCGAGGTCGGCCGTCAGCTGCATGACGTACTCCTGCCCGGGGGCGTCGCCGAAGGACAGATGCACAGTCCGCTCGAGGGTGCCCGGTTCCGCTACCACCGCGTGTGCCTCCTCCAACGAGGAGGCCAGCAATCCCGGCCACATTGAGGCGTCGTCGCCCATGAGGTCTCCCTCGAACCGGTCACCGACCTGCTCGATCGTCAGGCCTGCGAACACCGGCGGCACCCAGCGCTGCTCGTACAGCAGGTGATGGACCAGCACCCGCACATCCCACTCCGAGCAGGGAGTGTCGTCATGCCACCGTTCCGGGCCCACGCCCGCGACCAGCGCCGCGAACCGGCGCCCGCAGCGGCCGTGCAGCTCGACGAGGTCATCTACCATGCGCTTTCTCCCGCTCGGCCGACGCCGACACGTAGGAACCCATCCTGAAGCGAATGTTTGCGTACGATCCAGGGCGCGGCGCCCGCCGTCCCCGGGCGCACAGAAATCTCATGCTGCTCCAGCATACGTACCTTGCGGACTGGCCGGCGTCCCAGGTCCCGCTGGCGGGCATGCCGACCGTCTCGCAGAAGCCCGCGAGCTAGATCAGGACACCTTCTCGCGAAAGTACCGCCTCCTTGGCGAGAACCACCAGGACACTTTACGTTCGGCGAACAATCTTGCCCTCGACTTGCTCGAATTAGGAGAGTTTCAGAAGGCCCACGGTCAGGATCAGGAAGACGTGGTGGTCAGCGATAGGGCCGTATGTCATGCCGCGAGTACAGCAGCCGATCTTGGGCAGCAACTTCGGCCCCAGCACCGCTGCCGGAGCACGCCATGCGCACGGCCGCCGTTCATCATCATCTGGCTCGTCATCGGCGCGATCGCAGTGGCGCGGCGTGACTACATCACCAACGGTGACGCCAGCTGCGCCAAAGCAGGCCACGATGCCGTCACCATCATCGCTGGGCCGCTCCAGCAGCTACCAGCTGATTATCGAAGACACCCAGCTGCCGCGATGGGGTACGTCCCTACAGCGAGCGGAATTGACGATGCCATGCGTCGACGCTGTCGCGGCTTGGCCGGGACGGGCGAGAGCCACCCGGTCATTTCAGCTCGGCGGCCCGGGTCCACCAGGTGCGGGCCCCGGCCAGCTCCGGCGGGTTCAGTTTGCTGGCAAGCAGGGCAGGGCATCGTTTGTGCCCTTCCTCGGCGGCCGCGTGAATCAGGTGCCGGTTCCACGTGACCAGCGGGCGGCGCCGTATTGTTCCGCCCGGCTCCGCGCCGGTTGAACCTTCGCTGGCCGCGTTCCAGCCGTATCACGGATGCGGCCTTGTCGCTCTTCAATATCAGGTACGAGGGACGGAGGACCGTAATGGCTCTCAGGACCGTCAGCCACACTGGCGCACGGACGGTTGAGGTGGCCGCCGAAGAAGGCGGGGGCACGAAGCTTGGGAGACACAGGCCGTTGTGGTACACGGTCCTCGGGCTGGGGATTCCGGCGGCGGCCTTCTTTATGGCCTGGGGCTTGCACGGAAGCAACTCGAGCACCTACCGCATCGACGGCCAATGGGGGCCTTGACTGGCCTGTTCATTCTGGCACTTGCTATCGAGCGTGTCCTTGAGCCGTTCAGCCGGAAGCTCGGACCGGACACGACGAGGCTTAAGGCTGAAAGAGACAAGAAGGTCGGGGACCTCGGCGGTCCGCCAGCGGATGGCGGGAATAAGACCGCTGCGGATTTCCAAAGCGCGGTTGAAATGAGCAGGCGCCTCACGGCGGTCGTCACGTGGGGTATGGCGACGGGTCTTGCCTTCCTGCTGTGCGCCGAGCTGAATATCACACTCTTGCAGGCCGTCCGTGCCAACAGCTCCGGGCAGCCGCCGTTTTGGGCCGACCTGCTGGTCACCGGTCTTGTCGTTGGCGTCGGCACAAAGCCGCTGCATGACCTCGTTTCCGATATTGAGCAATGCAAAGACGACAAGAAGGACCCGCCGCAGGTCGACGGTCGCCGGCAATGAGGATGCACGGCATTGGTGACTAGCGCGACGTGATCCAGCAACTCCGGCTATTGCCTGCCACGACGGCGACGGCGTGGTAGGCGCGTGCTGTACCGCTCGCTTTTTGCATCACTCGCTGTGGCCAGTCCTGGTAGCAATGCGTTGCCACCATCCCAGAGCGCCGGCCACCCCAACCAGGCCCTGGACACCGCCTGCACCCTCTACCTCGCCGACACAAACAACCCCCTCAACGATTAACGCGGGGCTGCACTAGCCTAGCCTGACGGGGATTACTACACCACGACGTCGAAGTAATGCCAGTCGGCGAAGTATCATTCCAGCATGCCCAGCGACCGTGCTGTACGTGCCTTCGAGGCTGTGCTGCCGCAGCGTACGCAGGTCGAGACGACGGCGAGAGAAGGCCTGCTCAGCGACCTCGCTAGCCACGATAGTTCGCAAACGTAAGTGCTGCCGTCGCACAGGCCTCCAAGAATGCGGAATCATTGGTGCCCCGGCACGAGGTCACGGTGCTACGACGTCAGGTCGCCCGGCCGAAGCCGGATTGGGCTACCAGGCGGTCCTGGCGGCGCTGGCCCGGCTGCTCACGGCGACGCTACGGCGCCGCCGGCTCGTCACGCCAGGGACCCCGCTGGCCTGGTGCCGCCGCCTGATCACATGCAAGTGGACGTATCCGAACCGGCCAGGCCGCCCGGGAACCAGCAAGGAGATCCGCGAGCTGGTGCTGCGGCTGGCGCAGGAGAACCCGGCCTGGGGGTACCGCAGCCAAAGTGCTCCAGCCAGCCCACGACCCGCCAAAGCTCTGCCGCCCAGACCGCGATCACCATCGCCCCCGGACATCGGCGCCCGCTACGCCAGGACCCTGCGCAAAATCCGCGCCTGGCGGGTACTGATCTGCGACGGCAACGCCAGCAACACCACTCAGCGGGCACGCCGACGGCGCACCAGCCTCCGCGACCACCTACCCAGCGGCTAACACCCAGCAGCTGCCAGGGCCGCCACCAAAATCATCTCCAGCGCCCAGCCAAGAACGCCCTCTGCACATCAAGAGCAGCACAACCAGGCCATTCACCCCGCTGAACCCGGCAGCACGGGCAGCGCGCGACACCGTCCGACCCCGAGGCGATACCCCAACAAGGTCACCGTCACAGTTCTGTCGGTACGACACCGGCAGTTCTGTCAGTAGCCCTTGCGTAAGGTCTTCACGCCCGCCAGCGCAAGATCGCCTGTCACGCAACGGATCTTACCCTTGCCGATGAGCGCGAGAACGTCAGCGCGGTCGAGCGTCGTCTCCTGCCGTGCTCGGTGGGTGATTCCGAGTGCATTCAGTCCAGCGCGAACGATCCGGTGACGATCTCGCCGGCCGGCTCGTAGGTACCCATCACGACTCCAGTGGTGGAGATCTTGCTGTCGACGAGCTTCAGCCCGGACGGGATCGTGCCTTCCGAGAACAGGCGTTTGCCCGACCCGATGACGACCGGGAAAACCCACAGGCGGTACTCGTCGATAAGGTTGTGACGCAACAGCGTCTGGATCAGGTTCCCGCTGCCATGCACCTGCAGCTCTGGCCCCTCCTCCTTCTTCAGCGCCGCGATCCCTTCGGCGGCGTCCCCCTCCATCAGGACCGAGTTGCTCCACTCCAGCGTGGGATGACTCCGCGACGCGACGTACTTGGTGGCGTCGTTGAACGGCTTGGCGCCGTCCTCCTCTGTCGCGTGCGGCCAGTGTGCGGCGAAGATGTCGTAGGTCCTGCGTCCGAGAACGAGGTCGAACGGCGTGCTCGTCGCCTCGCCCATGACCTGACCCATCTGCTCATCCCAGTAGTTCACCGACCAGCCACCGTGCGCGAAGCCGGCGTCGTCGTCCTCTCCAGGTCCGCCCGGAGCCTGCATGACCCCGTCGAGGGTCAAGAAGGTGCTCACGATCAGCTCTCTCATCTGTTGTGTCCTTTCGATCGGATCCCCCGCTCGAGTAAAGCCCACTGCAGTATGAGACAGCCCAGCGAAGCGAAACTCATCGCTCCGAACCGCGCCAAGGGCTCAACTGGGCCGGAGAACCCGTCGCTGATGGACGACCTCTCATGCCGTGGGTCGCGAGTCGCTGGCCACCGGTTGGGGTCGTCCGCTGTGCAGAGACGCCGACTTGGGGACGCGCAGATCGCCGACTGCGGGCGGGGGTGCTGGGTAGTGGCTGAACCATCGCTGGGCGCACCGATCGACGAGATGTGTTTACGGTTGCCTGGCCAGGAATGCCGCCAGCCAACCCTGGGGCCAGCCGTCGTCTCAGGCCTTTCGGTGAGCACCCGGTCCAATACGCGGCCGCATGCCCGGGGAGGGCCACGAATCCGCCGTGGTCACCTGGGAAGCTGACCACAGTGTTACCGAGCTGGCCGGCCAGTGCCACGGCCGCACGGTTGGCAAGCTGCCTTTCGACTGGCCCCGACGGCGACCACGATGCGCGCCGGCGCCGCCTTCAGCGCCTCGATGTCGGGCTGGTAGCGCCTGTCGGCGGATCAGGTGCGCGAGGAACTGCTCGGCGTCGGCGCGCATCCGGGCCATCTGCTGCGGCGAAGGTTCCCAGCGCGGTGCGCCTGCATCCTGGCCGGGCGCGTCGCCCAGACCGGCGCGGGCCATGAACTTCCGCATCGCCTTCTCCGCCCCGTCGCCGCGGTAGGTGTCGTATATGTCCTCGACCTGGGCGCGCACCTGCGCGCTATCTGGCAGCAGTTCGACCACCGGAGGTTCGTGGGCGACCAGCGTACGCACCTGGCCGGCGTGGGCGGTGACCAGCGCGAGCCCGACAACGACGCCACCGCTGCTGCCGAAGACGTAGGCCGGCTCCCGCCGAGCGCGGACAGCAGGCGGTGTACGTCGTCGGCTTGCTGCTCAGGCGTCACGTCTTGGGCGGTGTCGTCGCGGCTGCTGTTGCCGATGCCGCGCGGGTCGTACGTCACGACGCTGTAGTCGTCGGCAAGCGCGCTGGCAAGCCCGGCGAAGCGGGTGCTGTCCATAGGCGAACCGATCATGAGCAGCAACGGGCCGGCTCCCGCTGCTCGTAATAGGGGCCGTGCGCCGCCTGGCGATATGGCAATCCGAGATCGATACCTAAGACCCCGCCGCGCCTCGGCAGAGCGCCCGAAGTTCACCCGCTCGTTTGTGTTCGGCTCGCCCGCCCGCCGCCGCCCGCCGTCACCCTCCCCGATCCCCGCCCAAGACCGCCGGACATGGAACCGGCCGCCCGTCCGGGAGCGACACCCGGGCCATACCCGCGCCCATCACTCTCCGCAACCGCCAACCCGCACCATCACGCCCTGCCTGGAAAGCCGTGGCGAACGCCGATCACGCTCAAGTCCATGGCATTGCGGTCGCAGTGGCACGCCCATTCGCCGGGAGATAGATGGTTGACGGTCTGATCTGCAAGGCGAAGTTGCCGGTAGCGCAGAGCTGCGCTGTCACCGGGACAGCGACATAACGCGGTTTCGATGGCCCATGAGTAAAGGGGTACCCGTGCCCTTAATGGCCGCCGGTGCAATTGGGGCGCCCGCCAGGTCAGCCGGAAGAATACGGCTGGAGATCATCTTGACAGCCCGGCAATATCGAGGATCTGCTCATAGCTCAATTCGCAGGGTGGCTGGAGCGCATTGGCTATCGCTTCGACAAGCCGCCAGTTCTGCGCCAGGAGGCGGACTGTGTACTGGGCGAAGGAACGGCTGTCCACGTCCTCTAGCGTCCCGGCGAACTCGTCCCGCCCGTAATCCTGGCCGATCCAGCGGGTGACCGTGCTCCGGGTGACATACGGCCGCTCGCGCAGCCTCGGCCCGCGCAGCAGATGCACGGCGATGACGCCGCTAATGTCGATGATCACGCGCTGCGCCACCCCGTCGTGATCAGCGCCACGGAGCTGGCCCTTGTACCCGTGTCCGGGCACGGTGGTGACGGTGGTGAACTCAACCCCGAGCATCAGGCACGCGGTCACATGACCCGCTTCGTGGAATGCGGTGGCCCTGGCGCTCATGACCTGTCAACCTGGGCCTGGCCAGCGACCATTACCCGCGCGGCGGGCAGGGACTGGCGTAGCCCGTCGCGACTCACTAGTAGTCGGTGTCCCATCCGGGACGCCCGTAGATCGGGGTGTCCTAGGCGCGCATCCCTCGGTAAGCGTGCGGGCGAGGCACGCGCCGTGATCTGCACATATGCGGTCGCCCGCGCGGCCAGCAGCATGACCCTCCGCACTGGTGCCCGCCCCCCGCCGCCGAAACCTTCCCGTTGTAACTCGATCAAGATCAATGCATCTTCTCCTCGGCCGCTCGCCAGGACGGTGCAGCCAGTCACGGATTCTGATCAATTTCGGCCCCAATATCGGGCGCTGCCTTGCTGTCCGAATACTGGGTGTGGTTCCTTCTCCTCACCGGTTGCCGTACGGTAAGGACGATACGGGGTTGTTTGTCCGGGTGTGAACGGTGAGCAGTCTTCACTGGTACTTTCAGCCGGGAGCGCTGTTGCTGTCCGGGGCATCGTTTCTGGCCGCATGGCGCGCGGTGCAGGTGGTGCGGCGGTACCGGAGGCGTCATCGACAGTAATCTCGGGGGCAGGACAGCTAGCTGCGCCAAGGACGGGAGATTCCCGAATTCCTTTCGCGCTTTAAATGCGCGGGACTGGGCGTGCAGCGGTGCTCATCGCTCCTGCTATGGCACCCAGAGAGGATGCCCTGCTCCGGCATGGCCGCGGCATGGCCGCGGCATGGCCGCGGCATGGCCCGCACCGGATGACCCGGAACACGGAAGATCAGGATCGCTACCGTCGCGGCTGTGGAAGTAGCGGCATTAGGCGCAGCAGGGACGGGCCACGTCGGGCAATCACGCCGCCGCATGTCCCGCCTGGTGCCGGCCAGATAGCCCAAACGGGCACACCGTCGCAGTGATCGCGAAGCGAGCCCGTTGCGGCTTTATGCCGGCAGATAGAGACGACGGAGCAAAGGAATGAATGCGACCATACTGGTGATGGGCACAGCGGGCAGGGAGGTGGCGATGATGTCTGCAAGGGTGACGGAGATCGGGGCGCTCTCGCTTGCCGGGCTGGCGGCCAGGTGCGCGGCTGGGCGGAGGCGCGCGGACACGGCCTGGCCGGTGCTTGTGGAGTCGCGGCTGGGTGACATCGGCGAGGTCGACGAGGTTTCGG
The DNA here is from genome assembly GCA_963826515.1 of uncultured Actinomycetota bacterium. Taxonomy (GTDB): domain Bacteria; phylum Actinomycetota; class Actinomycetes; order Streptosporangiales; family Streptosporangiaceae; genus DATFVJ01. The sequence goes on along the minus strand of CAWGXI010000006.1, from coordinate 160,693 downwards.
TGCTTCCGCTCGTGGAGCGGCTGACCCCAGATGGCGCCCCTACCGGGGCGCTGCGCGGTGAGCCTGCCCCGTAGGCTTTGCCTATGGGCGAGCATCGACACGAATTTCAGCGTGAGTTGGAAGCCATCGAAGTTAAAGTCATCGAACTGTTCGCCATGGTCGCTGAGGACCTGCCTGGGGCGACCGAAGCCCTCCTGAGTGGCAACAACGAGGTGATCCGGGTGCTGGCCGAACGCGAGAAGGTCATCGACGCCCTCTACCCGGAGATCGAGGAACTCGTCAACCGGGAGATCGCGCTGCAGGCGCCTGTCGCTTCGGACCTGCGTTTCTTGCTCTCCGTGCTGCGGATCGTGCCCGAGCTCGAGCGCTCCCACGACCTCGTCATAGACATCGCCCATCGGGCCAACCACATCCTCAGCGAGGACCTCTCGCCGCGCAGCCGGGGGCTCGTCGAGCGAATGGGGAACATCGCATCAGGCATGTGGCGCCAGGCAGCGGACTCCTGGTACCAGCGCGACCGTTCCGCCGCGGTTGCGCTGGGCGAACGCGATGACGAGATGGACGAGCTGCACTCCAGCTTGATAGCCGAACTCGCCTCAGGACGAATGGCCATACCTGTGACGATGGAGATGACGCTGGTGGCGCGCTTCTACGAGCGTCTTGGCGACCACGCAGTCAACATCGCCCGCCGGGTGATCTACCTTGCAGGATCCCAACCCCCGCAGTAGCTCTGACCGTTATGGAACGTCGCAGGGCAGATTGCCGCTCCTGACCGTCTCTCGCAGGTGCCAAGATCCGTGGGAACTGCTGGCGGGTCGGGGGCGCGGCGTACCGCGGCGTAGCCGCGGCGTAGCCGGGCCTCGATAGCCAGGTCTAGCGAATCCCTGGGATGACCACGACGGGGCAGGCAGCGTGGTGCGTGACCTGGCTGCTCACCGAGCCCATCAGGAGCCTGGCGAACCCGCCGCTGCCGCGGGACCCCACGACGAGCATGTCGGCGTCACGCGAGGCCCTGACGAGTTCTTCCGCCACATCCCCCGTGGCGACGCTCACGGTGACCTCAGGAACCGTCTCGCCGATTTCGCTCGCGACCTTGTCCGCGAAGTCCTGGACCGCCTTCCGCGCGAGTTCCGGGTCATGGCTACTCTCGGTGTAGTCGCGCACACCCCAGTAAATCCTGGTGGCCGGGCGAACTGGCTCCGGGCGAACTGTCATGACTGCCAGCGGGACGTGGTGCTGCACGGCCTCGCGCATCGCCCAGCGAAGGGCACGGCGAGAATTGTCCGAGCCGTCAACCCCGACAATGATTCCGGGCATCTCTGCTCCTCAGATTCCCGATCCGTTCCGATTCATCCTGGCCTGGCGCAGCCCTTGCGCGGTCGGCCGCCTGACCGTCGCTCGGCTCAGCCCATCCGGCCGGTGACGTAGGCCCTGGTGCGGCTGTCGGTCGGGTCCTGGAAGATCTGCTCGGTCTGGCCGTACTCGACGAGCACGCCCGTGCGGGTATCGCTCTTGTCGTCGCGGAGCACGGAGAAGAAGGCGGTGCGGTCGCTTACGCGCGTGGCCTGCTGCATGTTGTGCGTGACGATGACGATTGTGTACCGCGACTTGATGTCTCGCATCAGGTCCTCGATGGCGGCCGTCGCGATCGGGTCGAGCGCCGAGCAGGGCTCGTCCATGAGGACGACGTCCGGCTCGACGGCGAGCGTGCGGGCGATACACAGCCGCTGCGCCTGCCCGCCGGACAGGCCCAGGGCCGACGCCTTCAGGCGGTCCTTCACCTCGTCCCATAGCGCGGCCTTGCGCAGCGAGCGCTCGACGATCTCGTCCAGCTTGCCGCGGTTGCGCACGCCGTTGATCCGCGGCCCATAGGCAACGTTGTCGTAGATCGACTTCGGAAAAGGGTTCGGCTTCTGGAAGACCATGCCGATGCGCCGGCGCACGGCCGTCGCGGACACATCCTTTCCGTACAGCGACGCCCCGCGGTAGTGCACAACACCGTCGACGCGAGCGCCCACCACGAGGTCGTTCATGCGGTTCAGCGTCCGCAGCACCGTCGTCTTGCCGCACCCGGACGGGCCGATGAAGGCCGTGATCTCGTGCTCGTGCACGGACAGCGAGACGTCCGTGACGGCCCGGAAGGCGCTATACCAGATCGAGACGTTCTTCGCCTCGAAGACAGGCGCGCCCTGCGCCGGCTGCACCTCCTGCCGCTGGGCCGCCGGCTCGGTCCGCCGGCGATCGGCGACAACGTTCTGCTCAGGCTGCTGGTCCATGACCTTCCTAGCGCCCCTGTCTGGTGAATCGCGCGGTGACGAAGCGGGCGACAAACATCAGGATAAATGCAATCACGATAAGCGTGAGCGCCGCGCCCCAGGCGCGGGCCTGCGCACCGGCATACGGCGACGCCGCGTTCGCGAAGATCTGCGAGGGCAGCGCCGTGTTGGCACCGCTGAACACGTCCCGGTTCACTGTGGTCACCGTGAGGATGGTGAAGAGCAGCGGCGCCGTCTCACCCGCGGCCCGGGCGACGGCGAGCAGGGCGCCGCTGACGATCCCGCCGATCGCCGTCGGCAACACGACGGTCAGCGTCACGCGGGCCCTGGTGGCACCGAGGGCGTAACTCGCTTCGCGCAGCGGGTCCGGCACCAGCTTCAGCATCTCATCGCTGGAGCGGATCACGATCGGCAGCATCAGGCAGCCCAGGGCGAGAGCGCCGGCAAAGCCCGAGAAGCCGAAGTGCAGCACCCAGATCGAGAAGATGAACAGGCCCATCACGATCGAGGGCACGCCCGTCATCACGTCGGCCATGAACCCGATGACCCGTGCCAGCGGGTTATTGCCGCCGTACTCGTTGAGGTAGATCGCGCCCAGCACGCCCAGTGGCACGGCCATGAGCGTGGCGAGGCCTGTGATCTCGATCGTGCCCACGATCGCCGGCCAGATTCCGCCCACGTTCGCGGGTGCTACCTGCACCGGGATCGAGCTGGTCAGGAAAGACCGGCTGATGACCGAGGCGCCGCGGGCGATCACCGTGTACAGGACGAGCCCCAGCGGGATCATCACGAGCACTATCGCGAGTACCATCAGCGCGGTCGCGATCCGGTTCTTGGTGCGCCGCCAGGACGGCGGCTCTCGCAGGTCAAGCTTTGGCTGCTCGGCAGCAACGGCCATCAGGCACCCCTCTGGCGCCGGATGGAGCGCTGCACCATCCACCGGGCGATGATGTTGACGATGATCGTCATGATGAACAGGAGCACGCCGAGCCCCATCAGCGCGGCTCGGAACACGCCGGAGGCCTCGCCGAACTCGTTCGCGATGACCGCGGGCATGGAGTCACCGGTGGCGAACAGGTGCGACGTGATCGTGGCCGACGAGCCGATCACCAGCGCTGCCGCGATCGTCTCGCCCATCGCCCGGCCCAGCCCGAGCAACACCGCCCCGACGATGCCGCCCTGGCTGTGCGGCCAGACGGCGCCACGGATCATCTCCAGGCGGGTGGCGCCCAGCGCGTACGCGCCCTCCCTGTCGATCGCCGGCACCGTCGCGATGACCTCGCGCGACAGCGATGTCACGATCGGCGTAATCATGAAGGCCAGGATGATGCCGGCGGTGAAGAACGAGGCCCCGCTCGTGGGCGGCCCGAACAGGGCGCCGAGCACCGGGACGCCGTTGACGGCCGAGCCTATCGAGCTGTAGACGCCGGCGATCCAGGGCGCGAACACCAGGATCCCCCAGAGGCCCCAGACCACGGACGGGACCACCGCCAGGAGGTCGATCACGTACACTATGGGCCGCGCCCACCGCTGCGGCACGACCTCTGTCAGGAGCAGGGCGACGCCCACGCTGGCCGGGACGGCTATCACGATCGCGATCGCCGCCGTGATGGCCGTGCCGTAGATGAAGGCCAGCGCACCGAACTTCCCGGCCGCGGGGTTCCAGGTCGTCGAGAAAACCCCCGTCAGGCCCTCCGTCGAGAACCACGAGGAGGCCTGCTGGGTGGTCGAGACGGCGATCAGGACCAGGATGACCAGCACCAGGAGGCCGGCCGCCAGCGCGAGAACCTGGAAGCCGCGGTCGCCGAGCGGCCGCCGCGCTGACAGGGCGCTGGCGGGGACGGCCTGATCCTCCCGCGTGATAGTGCTCACGTGGGCGAGCCGATCTGGTCCGCCAGCGTCACAGTGCTCACGACGGCGAGACCGACGGGGCCGCTGCCGAGCCGATCTTGCTGAGCTGCGCCTGGGCCATCTGTTGGATGTTGGAGGGCAGCGGCGCGTAGCCCAGCTGGGGGAGCAGTTTCTGGCCGGCTCCGAGCAGGTAGCCGGTGTACGCCTGGAGCATCTTCGTGTCGTTCGTGTTCGGCTGAGCTTGGTAGACCAGGACCCACGACTGATAGGTGATCGGGTACGAGCTGGCGCCGGGCGCCCAGATCGCGCTGAACGTCAGATTGGGCGCGACGGTGGCCTGGCTGGCGGCGGCGGTGGCCGACGACACTGACGGCGCGACGTAGTCGCCGGCCGAGTTCTTGACTGAAGCGAAGGTCAGCCCGGAGGCCTTGGCGTCGGCGTAGTCCACGTAGCCGATGGCCCCGCTGGTGCTCTTGACGATCGACGCCACCCCGCCGTTGCCATTGCCGCCCCGGCTGGTGGCGGGCCATTTGATGGTCGAGCTGGTGCCGAGCGTCCATACGCCCGGCGCCCCCTTGACCAGAAACTCGGAGAAGTTCTGGGTGGTGCCCGAAGAGTCCGAGCGGCGGGCGACGACGATCGGGGTGCTGGGCAGGCTGACGCCGGGGTTATCCGCCGCGATCGCCGAGTTGTTCCACGTCGTGATCTTGCCCTGGAAGATGTTCGCGATGACCGGCGCCGACAGCTTCAGGTTCTTGACGCCTGGCAGGTTGTACGAGACCGTGATCGGGCCGATCACGTCGGGGAAGTAGAGCACCGTCTTGCCCTTGAAGTTCGCCTGCTCGGCGGCCGGGATCGGCGAGTCCGAGCCCGCGTAGTTGACGACCCCGGAGGCCAGGTCCGTCCGCCCCTTGCCCGAGCCGCCGCCGCCGTAGTTGACGGTCATGCCGGGCTGGACCGACTTGAAGTCCGAGATCGCCTGCTGCTGGAAAGTGAGCTGGAACGAGGATCCGCTCCCGTTGACCGTGCCCGAGAGCTGGGCAGCGCTGCTGCCGCCCGACGACGAGCTGCTGCCCGACGACGGGCTGCTGCCCGAAGAGGAGCTGCAGGCGGCGAGAAAGAAAGCAGGCGCGACCACGGCGAGCCCCGCCGTCGTGACCCGCCAGCTGCGTCGACCTTTCACGTCAAATACCCTCCCATTCCTCCGCTGTAACAAACACGGCACAGCCTACGCCAGTATGCAAAGCGTGCCACTCGAGACGAGTGTGGCGCGCTGCCCGTATCGACGAGTTAAGGAATGGGATACAGAAGGTGAAAAATGTGAAAACAGAAGGCGAACGTGCGGTGCTCTTTCGACACTGTCGGCATCGGCGGCGGCCTGGAGAACGCTCTCGCGATTACCCGCTAGCGTGCGTGACACCGTGAATAGTTTTGGGCTATGCCGGTATATCAAGCTGCCGACGGGCTGTACTGGGCTTCGGCCTACTGCCCGCCGTACTGGTAATGTCGATGATTGTGGTTCCCAACACCAACGTGGCCACGTAAACGCATTCAGGTGCCCAGCGCGAGGCCAGGATGCTCGCGATAGCGATCTCCACGGGCGAGATCGCGCCGCTTCGGTGTACGCCGCTTGAGCGACACGCATCCGTCCGCCCAGATGACCAGTCATGACTTGGCCGGACGCGGCGCTGATCCCGTTCGTGTTCGTCCCTCTGATCATCATCTCCGGACGGATGATTACCCCGCTGCGGCGCAACACCGAGGCTTCAAACAACGAGGCCTTGCGGATGCTCAGCAGCGTGTCTTACGGCGGCGCTGACGTCGGGGAGATCCTCGACGTCGTTTCCCGTGTCACGGACGGCGATCGCCCCTGATCGCAGAGTCTGTGCTGGATGTTTCCTCGACGTTCACCTGCACAGCGCGCGCAGCCACTACGCAGCCACTAATCACCGCGATCGAGCCCGGTCAGCCGTGATTGTGTTTTACGTGGCCATTGTCAAACGGTCACCGGTGATTTGCCCCGCGACGGAATGTTGCCGCCCCGAAACCCGAAACATGCTGCTACCGTTCGGATGCCACCGCGCGGCAGCCGTTCTGGATCAATAACCAGCCCGGTGGGATAGATACCGAACGGCTCACGCTGGATGGCACAACGCGAATCTGCAACATCCGATTCTGAGGTCAGTGTTCTGTGGCTGTTGTTGCGTAGTTCTGTAGCTGTTGTCGCATAGGCTTCGCCGCGTCCCTACTAGCTGGTAACATAGGCGAAAGCTGGTCGAGGGCACGGGGAACTGGCCTGCTTCCGGGACGGCAGGCCTTACCGCTGTCGCCAGTACTTTCCGCGAGGCACGCTGCGCGGTGAAAAGGTCCTCCATGGTGCGCAGCCAGCTGTACTGGTTGTAGAAGACGGAGCTCACGCTCCCCGGCTGCTGGCACTGGCCGGGTGCGGCACCCGGACCCTGATCGCCGCCGCGATCGGCGCCTACGCCACCGGGAGAAGACGCTCACCACCGGCCTGCTGCCGGCGCGCCGATGACGATCATGTCGTAGTCAATCACGTCGCAGCGGCGCATCCCGGGATCAACTGACAGGTAGGAGACCGCGACCACAAATTCTCCGGGACCGGGCACCGGGATGGGCTCGGTTGTCAGTTCCCAGTCGGACCGCGCGAGCCCGGGCCCCGCTGCAACGACCGGGCACCGGCAGCCTGGCACCATGATCACTTCCAGCCGCCTCAGGAGTGCCCTGCGGGTGGTTCGACGTCGTCGTAGACGCGGGCCGCAGCCAGCAGCCCGTCCGGGCCGCGCTCGTAGACGCCGAGGCCCGCCTGCGGCGGCAGGTCGTGGCTGCCCCAGCGGACACAGTTGTACTCCAGCGCGCAGCGCGCGCCATCATCGGTCACGGCGCAATGCTGAAGGCCGATGCCGCCGCCCGCGCTGAAGCACCTGGTGAAGAACGAGCGGAGCTCAGCGGTGCCACGGCGGGAGCAGCGCGGGCCGAAGGGGCCGCGGAAGTACCCATCCGGCGCGAAGGTACTCACTACCGCTGCAGCGTCACCGGCGGCCAGTGCGGCCTGGTAGCGGCCGACGACATCACCGAGGTGGGCGTGCCCGGGCTTGAGGATGGGAGGCCTGACGTGGTGCCGCTCGTCGACTGGCCATTGGCTGCAGTAGGTGCGGAACACCACCGACCTATCGTCGGGGGATTCGGCGACGACCGCCACCGGCCACGCAAGCTCCCGCCCGTGGTGGTCGAGGTGCGCCAGCAGTTCTACCACTGCCCGCCCACCGACCACAGTGCAGGCCACGGCCTCGGTCCGGGCGTGCAGGCCAGCCAGCCAGGACAGGTTGCGACTGACGAACCGCCGCAACTGCCGGTGGCCGCGGATCTCGCCCGCGCGGGGATCGTAGACCACTACCTCACCAGGCCACACATCATCTAGAAGGTGGGTGTCACCTTCGTTCAATGCGGTGAAGTACTGCCCGACCGGATCAGCCTGACCCGCGGCGCGAGTCTGCCTGCGGGCCAGCTCCACGGCACTGACGAAGTCCGGAAACCACGGCATCGCAACACCACGCTCCCTCGCCTACCCGGCGCTCCCCCGCAGGCTGCCGTCCTTTGCCCTCCGGCAACATCGCGCTCGTGGGCGAGGAAACCGGCGAGCAGGATGACCGAGGCGGTCAGCGAGGTGATCGTCAGGGGCGCGGACCAGCCGTGCTCCGGGCCGCGGAAGACGCCGAAGAGCAGGGACACGATCGTGGCCGCGGAGAGGATGACCCCCGGGCGTCCAGCCGCGGCGCGGCGGGGTTGCGGGTCCTGGCAGGAGCATCGTGCAGGCAGCGAGCGCCGCCGCCGCCACCGGCACGTTGATCCAGAAGACCGACGGCCAGGCGAAATGCTGGAGGAGCAGGCCGCCCGCGACCGGGCCCAGCGGAGGCGCGGCGCAGCAACTCGGGCCGGGCTGGACAGCCGGTTATGCAGGCGGATCAGGCCGCGCAGCCGTTCAGGTGGCGGATCGATGAGGCTGGCAGCCGGGAGCGTCGGCGGCACGACCACGAGCACACCGTCGCCACGGTCCTCGTGCACGCAGGCGTGCCGGAGCACCCCGGCCCCGTCGAAGGCGTTCCAGCATCTGGTACAGCGCCTTGTGCAGGTAGAGCAGGACATCATCGTCGTGCTCCGGCCCGCTGAAGCCGGCGATGTCGACGGCGAACAGCCCGCATATCTTGAGCCGCCGCCCCTGTGGGGCTCGAAAACTCGGTCGGCGGTGGCGGTGGCATTGCGGTAGTCGTCGCGGGCAGCGGCGAGGGTGCGCAAGGCGGTGTTCCAGCCGGCCTCCAGGGTGTCGGCGACGAGCCGGTTGGCGGCATCGACGGCGAGGTGGCGGTGCCGGGCGGCGCCGGCGGCCTGTTCGGCGCGCCGGACGTGGGCTCGGCGGAGCTGGTCTGCGCGTCCGCCTGGGCGATCAGCTCGTCGCTGACCGCGAGGGTGACCTCGATGGCCGCTGGGGTGGCTGAGCTGATCCCGCGGGGCCTGCGAAATAACCTCTTCCGCCGCCTCCGGTCGACGCCTGGTCCATCTTAAACATCGATGACCTGGCTGGATGCCCCGGCAGCCTTGATGAGCCGACTCATGTCGCTGCGGTCGCCAGTGACGACATCAGCCCGCAGTTCAGCAGCCGTCTGGGCGACCACGGCGTCCACGACGTCGTCGGAGCCGACGCGTCCTAGCAGCTGCCCAGCCGCGTGCGCTTTCTGCTCCGTCAGGCTCACGACCTCGCAGCCACGCAGCAACCGGCGGAGCTGAACCTGCGCTGGTGAGCGGCTGACCTGAGCTACAACGGGCAGGGACCACGGGGACGACGCCTGACTCCAGGCGCACCCGGTGATCCGCCCACACCCCGCGCGCGTTCCGGTCAGCGGCGACCAGGACGCCCGCGTCGTAGACAACCGGCGTCATGCCGACCGGCGCTCAGGGTTGGCGGCGCCGACGCGGCGGCGGGCCGCGTCAAGCTCTTCGGAGGTCAGGGCCCCCTGCCGGCTTCCCATTCAGCGACCGCCGCAAGCCCCCCTGTGGGGTGCCAGAAGCCTGCCCTGCCCGTGAGCCGCAGCGATGCGCCACGGGTCAGCGGTAGGCCATGATGATCGCCCCTGTCCCTCCGTCTGCTCTATCTCATCTCCAGCCGGGCCTGCGGCTGGCCGGTCCTGCTCAGCCGCTCATCGGCGTCGAAGAACACGGAGCTGCTGGTTCTGCGCACGAGGTCGCCGTGCTGGGCCGCGCCACTTCGCGGCCAGCATCGTGCGGCGGCCATGGATACGGCTGCGGTGGCGGCAACGGCGGCGCAGCCGGAAGCGGCCGCGGCCCGAACGCGAGGATCATGGCAGCGAACCAGCCGACCCAGGTGGGAGGAGCATGAGGTGGGTCTGCGAGGCGCCGGGTTGGGTCATGGTTGGGTAGCAATACGGGGCGCAGCGATCGGCCTATGACACCCTGGAGGTGATCAGGCCGACTTGGGGCGATACCTGAGGTAAACAGCACCGCATGCGAACCGCCGCGTGTCCAGGAGTTCCAGATCCGAGCGGACACCTCCCGGGAGCGCTCGCTTGCCACCTCCGACGACGATGGGAACCAGGAACAGCTGCAGCTCGTCGACCAGCCCGGCCTTGATGGCCTGCCCGGCCAGGTCCGCACCCCCCACTGTCATGTCGTGCTCGGTGGCCGACTTCAGTTGCCGGACCATACCGGGATCGAAGTTCCGTTCGATCCGTGTCCTGGCGCTCGACACCGATTGAAGTGTCGTTGAGAACACGATCTTCCCGGCTGCCTGCCAGATGCCGGTGAACTCCCGGACGAAAGACGGCTGGCCGGGCACCGTGTGGGCAGTCTCCCAGTAGAGCATCGTCTCGTACATCCAGCGCCCGTAAAGGTAGGTGCCGACCGGCCGCTCGAGGTCGTTGACGAAGCAGAACAGCTCTTCGCCGGGTGCCGCCCAGTCGAAGCTGCCTCCGGCGTCTTCGACGTAGCCGTCCGCCGAGGCGATCGCCGAGTAGATCAGCTTGGCCATCAGGACTCCCCGCCTTCACTCTTCACGCGGTAGTCGATGAAAGTCGCGAACGGCGACTGGCGCACTCCGAGGTGCTCGAGTTCCAGGGATTCGCCGAACCCCTCGAAGAGGCGCTTGCCGGCGCCGAGGGTCACCGGGGCGATGATGATCGTGAGCTCGTCGACCAGCCCGGCTGCCAGGGCCTGGCGGATGAGGTCAGCGCCGCCCATCACATGCACCTGCTTCTCGCCGGCTGCAGCCTTGGCCTGATCGATCGCCCCGGCGAGGCTCCCGACGAAGACGAAGTCGTCGCCCGGCGGCTGCTCTGCGGGGCGATGGGTGACCACGAAGAACGGGATGCCCCAGGGGTTCTTGCCGCCCCAGTGCCCGGCCGCCTCGTAGGTGCCGCGGCCTGCGATCACCGCACCGTTGGCGCCCATTGTCTCCTCCAACCAGGCCTTGTCCTCGCCGGCCGGCTCCCCGCGCCCGGGCGAGTCATAGCTCCAGGGCCCACCGAACACCCAGTAGTGCAGGCGCTCGCCGCCGACCCCGAGCCCGCAGCCAGGGCCATCGCCTGGCCCGGTGATGAAGCCGTCCACGGAGATGGTGATCCCTGCGAGCACCCTGCTCATCGGCTCTCTCCTTTAGCAGTCAGGCCGCCGGCGTTGGCGTGATGTATCAGACAGACGGTCGGCACGGGCCGAAATCATCGCTCGTGCTCAACATGGCGCAGGCGCCGACCGGTGTCACGTGCCCGGGGTGACCGTCCTCATTTGCTGCCGGCAGAGCGATCCACCTCGGCTTGCGGGTGTCCATGTTCTCCCTCCCCATCGCCAAGTATCAAGACCGCGTGCTGACCGGTATCTTCGCGGTCACCTTCTCTGAGCTTGCCGTTAACCTGTTTCCTCGTGCACCGCGTTCGCCTTGCGGTGCTTGCCGACGTCGTGACGTGCGGCCGGCCGGCGGTTTTTTGATCCGGGCAGGCGGCCGGGGCCGGGCTTGCCGGGTTTCGGTGCGCCGGCCGGGCAGGTGATCTTCGCGCGGATGCCGGGGGCGCGCGGCGGGGCGGGGAAGTACAGCACCCGGTCCGAGCGCAGCCGCCCCAGCAGCTCCACCGGCAGGTCCGCGAGCAGGAACGCCAGCCGGGTCACGTCGTACCCGGCATCGAACACGACCGGGATGCCCGGGTCGCCTTCCTTGTGCTGGCCGGCCTCGATAAGACGGGTGATCACGTCGCGGACCTGGGCGGCTGTCACGTCGGTCTCATCGTCGGCCGGGCCGAGGCGGACCGCGTCCAGTACCGCGGTCCAGGACGTGCGGCCGGGCTCCAGCGCGGCGACCACCGAGTACGGCCAGCCCGGGATCATCTGCGCCTGGCCCTTCCCGCGGCCGTAGACGTGGCAGAACAGGCGCTCCGGGCTGGTGGCGGCGTCCGGCCGCAGCCAGTTGCTCACATCCACCGCCAGCATCAGGCGACCGTCGGCGGCGCGCGGCAGCGGCAGCCCCGCCACCGCCCGCCGCAGCCGCCTCGTTTTCCCTGTATCGACCCCTCTGCCCCGTGACATGCTCCCGGCCAGGTGGCGTGGCGAGCAGGCCGCCAGCCTGTTCGCAAAGCTGCACGCCAGGTGGACCGCCCACGCCATGGACGAATGGATGCGGTTGACGAGCGCGGAGCCCGTTAGTCACATCCGCGGGATCAGTCGTCGACTCTCACCGCCAGGGCGGCGCCGGTGTCGCCGGCTGCGCAGCCGGCGAATAGCCCGACTCCGCCTCCTCGTTGCCTGAGTTCTTCGATAAGCTCGGTGATCGAGCGCAGGCCGGTCGGCCCCTGCGGGTGCCCGAAGATGAGGCTGCATCCGTATGCATTCATCTGGTCGAGCGGGTAGCCGGTCTCGCTGGAAAAGTAAACGTCGTTCACGGCGAACGGGTTGTGGGTGGTGACGGCGTCGAGCTGGTCGAACGTCAGTCCGGCATGGTCGAGCGCAGCCCTCGCAGCGGGCACGGGTGCTTCCGGCATATGCGTCTTCGCCACTCGGGAGAAGCCCGTGGACAGGATCGTCACAACTCCGCCGCCGCCGCTCATCTCCCGCGCCTTCTCCGTGGTGGTGACGATCGCCCCGGCGCAGCCGTCCGCAGGATGTGTCTGAGTGGCGAAGGTATGCAGCCCATCGCGGCCGGCAGGTCTCATGGCGGCGATCTCCTCCAGCACGATGGGCCGCACCCCCTCGTCAGCATCAACGACGATCGGCTCCAGCCGCCGTCGCGGTATCTGAACGTCGACCATGTAGCGGCGCTGGAACGCTCGGTCATCAGCGAGCGACTTCTGGTATTGCTCCGACCGCATGGCCGCGAGCTCGTCCAGTTGGCTTCGAGACACGGACGCTTGGGCTGCGACCATGTCCCCGGCTTCTAGCATCGAGGTCGCGGCCCAGGGGTCACGAGCGAAGCTGTCGAGGACCCAATGTGTCGACAGCGGCGCACCGCCTTGCGCGCTCGGCTGGGGATACAGCATTTGGGGACCGTTGCTGGTTCGGTCTGTGGCAACAACGAGCGTCGTTCCGCCACCCGCGTTAACCCGTCCCGCCGCAGCATCCAGGCAGGCCACCGATGTCGCGCATGCTTGGCTGATCATGGGACCGGTGACACCGGCCGCGCCAAGTCGCGCGGCCAGGAGGGGCGCGCCGTAGAAGATGTCGGCCTGGGGAATCGTCCAGCCTAGGACGATCTCCTCGACTGCTGACGCGTCAAATCCGCGCTGCGCAAGTGCCCGGGCAGTCACGTCGGCGGCAAGGTCGATGCTAGGTATCTCGGCCAATGAGCCTTGCCATTTGGCAAACGGCGAGCTCCAGGCGAAACCTGCGGGGATTGCGACGTTGTCGTATTTCATTCGATTCTCCTGAGTGCTGGGCCTGATGACATTGCCTTGCGCCCCGCGCAAGGGGAACAGCGGGACGCGCCCGGCGGCCGCTCGGATCCCGTGTTCGGCTGGCCGCCGCAAGGGCGCCGCTGCCACCGGCGTCCCCGGCGATCCTCCGCCAGGGCGGTCGCGACGACGGCGCGGGTCAGCCCGGCAGCAGCACCGCCGTGTCGACGTCGAAGCAGACAGCGTGACCACAGGGAGGACCGACCGCTCGCCCATCCCGTGTCGCGGCCGCCCGCGATCGGCGAGTTCACCGTGATCGCGAGCAGCGCGGCAAGCCAGGGCCGCAGCCGCGCCAGCACCTGGACGCCGAGATCCCGGCACAGAACCCCAACGTGCAGCCGCAGGCGCAGGTGCCGCCGGCATCGGCCACCAACCAGCCGTACCGCCGCGCCAGCTTCTGGTAACGGGGCTGGTCCGTCACGGCAGCCAGCCCGGGCGTGTCGCACGGCGGGGTGCCCGACGCCACCAGGCGGCAGCCCAGACGCGCCGCAGCGTCCGCGACGAGCCGCCGGAGCCGGGCCAGCTCGCGGCCGACACCGTCCAGGCCGGTACACACCCCAGTCCCGATCTCCACCCGGAACCGCATCAGCTCCGGCCCCACCCCCGGCTCCCCGTCGAGCATCCGCACCAGATCCGGGCCGGCCGCAGCAGCGTCCCAGGTGGACGGGTCCAGCAGCACGAACTCCTCCTCCACGCCCACCGTGACCCCGCCGGCCGCGCGCGCCATCCCCGGCGGGTCGCCCAGCGCCTTCGCGGCCCGTCCCGCACCGCCCGACCTGGACATCACCGCTGCCACGCTGCCGCCCCTCTCCTCCGGCTCCTTTCGTCCAACCATGCCAGCCGCGCAGATCCCCACCTAGAGCCGAACGCCCCTCGCAGGATGCCAAACGCCGGGCGCACTCAGGCCGCTGGGACCGGTCCGCAGCGTTAGCAGAACTCAAACCACGACCTCTGCCGCATTGTTGGCCGGGAAATTGACGTTGTGCCGCACCACCGGCCTCACCACGGTCGGTGGTACCCGCCGGCCAGATGAATTACCCGGGCGTGCCCGCAGCGCGAACCTCCCTCGCCGCGCCGCGCCGCGAAGGTCACGACCGGCGCTTGACGGCCACGATGACGCCGCTGCTGAAGCCCAGTTCGGCACAGACGAGGTCAGCATTCTCCAGGAGGCGGTGACGGACAACGTCCAGGGCAGATCGAGCGTGCTCATCTTCGTGGCGTGTCAGGTCCCATGTCGTCAACGACAATGGCGCCACCATGGCGAAGTGCGGCCACGGTCCGGCGCAGCTTGAAGGTCTTTCCACCGGGTGCGTCCGCGAATATCAAGTCAAACTGCCCGAGGCGGCCGACGACCTCGGCCCCGTCCCCTGACTCGAAGCGAACCCACGGCGGCCACGGCGCTGACAGCGCCGTCTGCCGCACCTCATCGTCGAGCTCGACCGTGACGACCTCGACGTCCCGGCGCGCTCCGAGTCCATGGACCAGCCAGGCAAGCCCGACGCCGACGCCGGTGCCGATCTCAAGAACCCGGCCACCATCGGGTACCGCCGCGGCGAATGCTGCCAGCAGTCTCCCCACTTCGACCTCGCAGGCGAGCTCGAAACTGGATCTGGCGGCTCGTTCGTACGCCGCCAGCACGTTCTCGGGAAGCTCCTTGCTCTCGGCCACAAGGACATACTGCCGGATAGCGCTCCCTGCTTGACGGCGACCCGTCCAGCTCCGGCCGGTGCCGACCTTGAGCGGCAGATCAAGCGCCGCGAGCGGCTCGGCGGCTATCACGCGCATATCTGTTTCCGGACTACCGAAGAAGACCACTTTTGTGTCGCGCAGTTCGAGCCCGCTGGCCGCGGCTTCGCCACGGTGATCGATCACGGCGAAGAGTTTCATGCCTTGTGCTGCAACCACCGCGGACAAGCGAGCCACGGTGTCTGCTACCGACCAAGGACTCAGCTTTGTCACCACCACCTCGTCTGCCGCCCCATGGGCTGCTGCGTTAGTGGCCATTGGCCTCCTTTCGGTTGTGCTGCTCGCGGCTCGGAGGTGTTCGGCTCTTGCCGATGCCTACTCACGGGTGCGTTCGACGCGATCGTGAACCTGAAGCCGACGATGCCTAGATCGTGCGTGATCGGCGGAGCAGTCGTCTTCTGTCGAATGACCTGATGTGGATGCGTTGCCTCGGCCGGTAAGCAGGCACGCTAAAACGACCGGCCATGCCCGCACCCAGCTGCTTCGCGCCGATACTGGCCGGAGTCATGCTGGTCGGGCGGAAGCGAAGCCAGGGCATCGCGCAGCGCAGCTCGCGAGTTGATGCCAAGCTTGGGAAAGAGCCGATGCAATTGAAATCCGACTGTCCGGTGCGAGAGGAACAACGCCCGAGCACCGGGGCTGCTAGGCGCACCGGGTCGGACAAGGTCTTGGCGCTGAGGTACAGGTCCGCAGGGACGGAAGGCCCGAGGCAAATCCCTGGTCACGTCGGTGCCGATATAGGCGGCCAGGGCCAGGCGGCAGCAGCGGTCAACACCATCTGGACTCAGCTCAGCGGCACGCAGCAACGCGCTGACAGCACCAACGGCGTCCCCACGCCGGAGGATGCGATGAGCAGCCGCTTCCAGCAGCGCTGGCGACGTCCTCGTTGGGTTCCAAGGCGGCTGCCGCCAGGTGCCATGCGCGCCGGTCGGGCTGTTCGGCAAACAGTTCGGCGAGCTGCTGGTGGGCCTGGCGGCGTTCGGCTTCGGTTGACAGCTCCACCACTGCGGAGCGGATCAGCGGGTGGCGGAACGCCAGCCGATGCGTGTTCCCGTCAACCTTAACCAGCTGGGCTTAACCAGCTGGGCTTAACCAGCTGGGCCCGCTCCGCCGCAGCGAGCCCGCTGAGCCCGTCCGAAGGCTCCCCCAGCGCGTGCAGGACCCGGAGGTCGCCGGTCCCGTCCAGCGCCGCCAGCAGCAGCAGCCGTCGGCTGGGGGCAGGCAGCTGTTCGACGTAAGAAGCAAACACCGCCTGAAGCCGCCGGCTCATCGGCACAACGGCCGGCAACCCGGGCAGGCCCGCAGCTCCCGGGCGGCTCAGCGCCGGTGCCAGTTCCAGAAGAGCCAGCGGGTTGCCCCGCGCCTCAGCCAATATCCGCTAGCGCACGTCCGTAGCGAGCGCCGGGAACCGGGCACTCAAGAACCCGCCCGCCGCCTCCTCATCCAGCGGCTGCAGCTCGAGTTCCGGCAGGCCGGCACTTTCGAAGAAACCACCCCTATGCGCGACGCGGCAAGGAATCCGACCCGGCTGCCGGACAGGCGCCGGGCCACGAAACCGAGCACAGCCGCGCTCGCCCGGTCCAGCCACGGCAGGTCATCGATGATCATCAGCACCGGGCAAGCGGCCGCCGAGCGCTGCAGACCGTCAAGGCTGCGTTGCAGATGACCAGCCGATCCGGCGTGGTGCCCTCGCCGAACCCCAGCGCGACGTTCAGCGCGTCCCGGTGCGCCGGATTGAGCTGGGAGAGCTCCCCGTGCAGCGGAAGAAGGAGCTGATGCAGCCCGGAAAACGGCAAGTCAGCCTCGAACTCCACTCCCGCCGCGTGTACTACGCCCAGCCCCGCCGCTGCCGCCCACGTCGCTGCGGCATCCAGCAGAACCGTCTTGCCCACGCCGGGCTCACCGAACAACAGCAGCGCTCCGCCGCCGACGGCGGTTCCCGCGATGAAGGCCTCGATCAGCCCCAGTTCGCCGTCACGGCCGAACAGTTCACTCGCCGCGGCCGGTCCGGGATGCTCCACCTTGCCCACCATCTTCCACCGTGCTGACGGTAAGCAGCTCCTCCGGGTACGCGCAAGGCCGGATGCGCGACCCGGCACAGCGTGCCCGGCAGCCAACCGACCGGCAGGGCGGGGGACTCCTTCCAGCCAGGCGGCGGAGCGGCGGAGCTCGCACTCTCGACTATAGGATTTGCTATAGTTCACGTGTGGGTGATTGGGACATCTACCTGACCAGCGAGGTCGCCGCTTGGCTTGACGGCCTCCAGGCCAGCGACCTAAGAAAATGGAACCGGTGGTATGCGGAGGCCATCCCGCACGCCGAACAGCTCTATGAGATCTACCTGAAGGAACGGGCAGAAGAGGAAGCAGGCCGATGAGCAGCTACACCAAGTGGGACCGCGCCGCCTACGTCGAGCGCGCCGGCGGCGAGGAGGAAGCCGAGCGGCGCCGCAAGGCGCTGATGGCCCGCCAGAGCGGATACCAGCTCGCCGAAGAACGCAAGCGCCACGGTATGACCCAGGCCGAGCTCGCCCAGGCCATGGGCGTCACCCCCGGACGGGTCTCCCAGATCGAGCGCGGCGAACTCGCCACCATCGACGCGGTCGCCCGCTACGTGCAAGCGCTCGGCGGACGCCTCGACCTCATCGCTAGCTTCGGGGACCACACCCTCACCGTCGCCACAACCGAAGCGGCATGACCAGATCTGCTGCCCGGCCCCCATGCTGTCCGGCTTCATAACCACCAGTTACCCCACCGGGGGTTTCCCTGCGCCCGTGAAGATGGTGGTACCTGCGTCCTCACTCCGCACCACCTCAGTAGGTTGCAGACCGTGGCGGAACTGAGCGATGGTGAACTGGAAGCTCTGGTCGGGCAGGCCACCAGGTTGGACCCACGCGCCGGCAGCAGTTCAGCTGCACCTACGACTTCGCCGAGGCTGGGGCCATGACATCGCGTCGAAGCCGTCGCTGATGCCGAGGCAGCCATCGCCTATCCGCTCTGCATCACTGGCCGGAGAGCCTGCCTGTCGCCGTAGTACTGCGGCATCTGGGGACAGGTCCCTTCTGGAGATCCTCGCCCGCTGCTCAGCCTGCTGACTCGGCAGCGTCATACAGATCAAGATATCCCTGGACGGCTTCCCACAGGTGATGCTCGGGATAACGCCCCAAGCCGCGATGCTCGCGGCGCCAGTCATGATCCCAGTAGGAGGCGTGCACCGCGCGCATGCGGCTCAGCGCCGCCGCAAGGTCCCCGGCCAAATACTCTCGCTCGGCTTGCGGTGATGGCGCCAACCGGGGAAGGTCATCGAACCGGCGGTCGGCGAGCGCCTGCAGCACGCCCTCGTCGCGGCCTTCCTGCGACCAGAACCGCACCGGCTCGCGAATGCGATGATTCGGCACAGGGCTGAGATGAGACCGCCACCAGTAAGCGAATCCGCCCTTGTCCAGCCGCAGCCGGTCCTCCAGCCACGAGGTGCCGTGAGGGCTGGATTCCCACGGAACCTCCTCGGCCTGCAGGTTGAGAACGAGAGCGACTTCCACGCATTCGAGCGGATCAGCTCCCTCAAGCACATCCCCGAATACGTACGCCTCCAGCAGGAACGGGTCTTCGGGTGGCCAGTTCTTGACCGAGTCGCATGCCTCAGCCAGGATGCGGAGCTTCTCGACAGCGCGCCGGTAACGCATGACAATCAATGATGGCCTCGCTGGCCCAGGCCCGAACACCCGGCCAGCACTCACTCACTTTCCCGCACCGATACGCCCACAGGAACATCGGCATGCACAGTCAGTGCGGCTCGTGGGGGAACGGGGCTTGCCTGTGGGGCTCGATTACTCGATCTGGCCTGGCCTGGCCTGGGCAGTCTTTGTGGGCTGGGATCATCCCTGAGTGATCTTCTCGGTTGCCAACCTGCTCGTATGCCGCCTGCTCGGCTGCCTGATCGTACTCCCGGCGTGAAGGGTCCAAGGATGCCGAGTTCCTGGTGCTCCGGCACCCGAACGCGGCGCTGCGCCGCCCGATCGGCCGGGTCCGCTACCAGCCCGCGGACCGGCTGTAGCTCGCGGCACTGGCCTGGCGGATCCCCCGGCACCGGTAGGGCGAGGTATTCGCGGTGACCCCGGCAACACTGCTCGCCTGGCACCGCCGGCTGGCCACACGCAAATGGGACTACACGAACCGGCGGCGGCCCGGACGACCATCCACGGCAGCCACAATCCGCACGCTCGTGATCCGCATGGCAACCGACAACCCGGCGTGGGGGCACCAGCGGGTGCAAGGCGAACTCGTCAAGCTCGGCCACCCGATCGCCGCCGCCACGGTGTGGCAGATCCTGCATGATGCCGGGATCGATCCCGCACCCCGCCGGAAGGGGCCGACGTGGAAACAGTTCTTGACCACGCAGGCCCGCGGCATCCTCGCAGCCGATTTCGTCCACGTGGACACCGTGCTCCTGCGGCGCATCTACGCCCTGGTCATCATCGAGCACGGCACCCGCCGCGTTCACCTCGCCGGCATCACCGCCAACCCCGAACGCCGCGTGGACGACACAAGCAGCGCGCAAACAATGAGCATCACCCGCGGCAGACGCTGACCGGGCACCTGGCGCATTACAACACCGCCCGGCCGCACCGTGCCCTCGGCCAGGTCACACCCGCTCAAGCTCACACCCGGCCACCAGAGATCAACCTCACCGAGCACCGGAACCGCCGGAAACAAGTCCTCGGCGGACTCACGCACGAGTACCAGATCGCCGCCTGACATCCCCGGGCTGTTTCGACAAGACGCAGGTCACCACCCTGATCGTGTATTCGAGCCCAACAGGATACGAGCCACTCGGATCTCCGATTGGCTGTCAGTATGGCTCGCGCAGGAGCAGGCAGCGACACAGACGTGTCCTCGGCCCTGCAGAACCCAGTTGACCTGCACGGACCGAGAGCCAACGCGATCTGCGAGACGGCCACCGGTGCCGTGCGCCGGGAGGTGCTCGACCGGCTGCTGATCGTCGACGAGCATCATCTGCGCCAGGTGCTGACCGAGCACCAGCGGCACTACATCACCGCCCGGCCGCACCGTGCCGTTGGCCAGCACGCACCCGCTCAAGCTGGCACCCGGCCACCGCAGATGAACCTTGCCGAGCACCGGATCCGCCGAAAACAGTGGCGAGGATCAGATGCCGCTTGAGGAGCTGATCCGCCAGACGCCGGGCGCGCACCCCATCGGCTCGGCCGCCGAACTGCCCTGCGATGCGTTCGAGACCGATCAGGAACTCCAGGAGTTCCTGGCCTTCGTCAGCGAGTCGCACCACGCCGACCTTGCCTGAGCCGTCCACCCGCGCGGTCGTCCTCGACACCGACGTCGCATCGCGCTCATTCATCCCGGGAGCCAAGACCATCGCTGTGATCTGGGGCGAACTGTCCGCCGGGGCCACCCAGCGCGGCCGGCCGCGGCCAGTCAACGACACATGGGTCGCCGCCTGCTGCCTTGCCCACAGCCTGCCGCTCGCGACGCTGAACGTAAAGGACTTCGCTGACTTCGCCGAGCACGACGGGCTGACCCTCGATTACTCGATATTGTGCCGCTCGAATAATCGATTGAGTGGTCTGACCTGAGCTATCGCCGGCAGGCTTGACGCGGTGCTGGTTGGCTGGCCAGATGCTGCTCAAGATCGTGTACCTGCTGATGTACCGGGTACTCGGCGTGGCCGTCCTGGTCTTCCGCGCGGACCGGGTGAAGGATGCGGAGCTGCTGGTGCTCCGGCACGAGAACGCAATGCTGCGCCGCAATATCGGCCGGGCGCGTCACGCGCCGGCCGACCGGGTGTGGTTCGCCGCGCTGGCACGGCTCCTCCCCCGCAGGCGCCGGACCGAGATCTTCCCCGTGACGCCCGCGACGCTGCTGGCCTGGCACCGCAAACTGGCTGCGAACAAGTACGACACGAGCAGTCGGCGCAGGCCCGGCCGCCCGCCGACTGACCTGGGCATTGCCCGCCTGTCGTTCGCCTGGCGAATGAGAATCCGCTGTGGGGATACCGCCGGGTCCACGGCGAGCTGACGAAACTCGGCGTGACGGTCGCGCAGTCCACGGTGTGGGAGATCCTGCATGCCGCGGGCATTGATCCGGCCCCGCGTCGCTCGGCCCGACGTGGCGGCAGTTCCTGCACGCCCGGGCCGCCGGGATCGTCGCGGTCGATTTCCTGCACGTGGACACCGTGCTGCTGAAAAGGCTGTATGCCCTGGTGTTCATCGAGCGCCGGGAACCTCCCAGCATTGCCGCGCACGCACCCGCTGGCAGGAACAGACCGTCGTTGTGTAGCTCATCGACCCATGATCGGGGCCCGCGCTCGTCCGGTACAAGGCTGGGTCGCGCCAGGTACTGCGCACGACGCGGGCCTTGAGCGACAGCCGGGCGGTATGTGCCGGCATGGCCCGCGTCCGCGGGCCATTCGCCCTATCCCGAATATGGCGCGCCGGCGCGCTCGGACGTCTGCGAGGCCACATCGAGGGAAGGGTTGCTCGCAGAGACCGTCGCTCGAAGAGCCGCCCCCCTCATGCCGCCGGAGTGGAGCAACCATGACAGAACCCGCGCCCCGCATCGACTACGCCAATCTTCCCGCGCCCGAAGAGGGCATCCTGGTGACGCTGTTCATCACCGTCCGGAGTGTTGCGCGGTCCCGGGACTTCTACTCGCGTGTCCTGGGCGGCACGGTCGTCCTGGACGAGAATCCGTGCATCGTCAGGGTGTCCAACTCGTGGATACTCATGAACCCAGGCGGGCCGCCCACTCCCGACAAGCCAGGCATCTCGGTGGTCGACTACCAGCCTGGTGACACGACCTCGATTTTCCTGAACTTGCGGGTCGCTGATATCCAGGCCTGTTACGAGGCTTGGAAGGAGAAGGGGGCCGAGTTGGTCACGCCGCCCATCGACCGCGAAGCCGAGATCCGCTGCTACATGCGGGATCCGGACGGATATCTCATCGAGGTCGGCCAGTTCACCGGCCTGCTGCACGGCAAGCTTGCCGCGAAGCGCCCGGAGGACCTCCCTGGCTGAGCCTGTCACCCGTGCGCGGCCCTGGGCAGGCGACGATCCTCGGCAATCGTCGGGCCGGTCCGCGAGCCGTCCGGGATTGCATGGCGCTTGAGGCTTCCTGGCGAGGCGGGAGTGTGGGAGTGAGCGCCGACGGGCACGCCTATCGGCTGGCACGCAGGTGCTTCCTGGTATAGCCAGGTCCGTGGGGCAAACCGACATGAGCACCGTCCAGGTCGCACCCGCGGCGCGAGAGGAGAGGTGGTCATCGCGTGCGTTCCGACATCGTCCCCGGCGCCACCTTCCCCGATTATGCGCTGCCCGACCACACCGGCACCGTCCGCACGCTGAGCGAGCTCCAGGGCCGGCGGTCGCCCATGGCGGAGGTGTGCCCTCCGCAAGTGCTAGGTATACCCCCGGGGCCTACCGCGGCGGCTTCCTGCTGACCCACTCTCGCTCAAGCCGTCAGGCAGTGTTCAGTCCGTCGGGCGCGGGGAGGAAACAGTGCGCGGCCGCCGCAGCGCGTGATTCCAGTCACCATCGCAGGCGGCCGGGCGGGCCTGCGCCGGACTGGCTGCGGCCGCATACAGCACGTAAGGAAGGCAAGCACAATGGACGGATCAAACTTGATCTTCATCGTCATGGCGATCGTCATCCAGATCTGCCTGTGCACCGGCGTAGCCCGGGCGCTCACCGCCGGCAGCCATTCCCCAGGCCTGCCCTGGGACGCTGACCAGCCCGGCAGGACCAAGCAGCGGCCGGACCCCGATCAGGCATCATCTGATCCGGGCGGCAGTGAGATCCCTGCTGCTAGCGCGGCGTAGGTGAACAACGCAATGGATCGTGACACCAGGACCCGGGCCCGGCTAGAGCAGCACTGGGAGGCCTCCGACCGCGGGGACATCGACACCGAGCACGCGATCTACGCCGAAGATGCGATCCTGGACTACCCGCAGTCCGGGGAGCGCTTCCGGGGTCGGTCAAAGATCCAGGCCCAGCGCGGCGGGCACCCGGCTGAACGCCACTTCACTATCCTGCGGATCCGGGGCGGCGGCGACCTGTGGGTGAGCGAGTGCGTGATCACCTATGACGGCGTGCCCACCTACTCGGTGAGCGTCATGGAGCTCACCGGCGATCTGGTCACGCACGAGACCCAGTACTTTGCCGACCCCTTCCCGGCGCCTGCCTCGCGGGCGGCGCTAACTGAGCCGATCCCTGGCCAGACCGATAAACCCATGCGCGGATCATGATTACCCGATGTAAGGCGCGGCGGCCGTCGTTGCGCCAGAACCAGGTGAGATCAAACCATGATCCGGAACGGAACATCCGCGGAACGAACTGGGCCGCGACCCGCTGGCGGCGATGATTTATCTCCACCTCAGAACCACAAATCCGCGAATGAACGATGGCGGCTTCCGGAACCGTGCCCCGTAAGTCGGCCAGGGCGCCGCCGCTGGCGTTGGTCCAGTACTCAATCAGCTGCAGTTGCTGTCCTTCCTGCGATCCATCGACGAGCCGGGCAGGATGGACGGAGCGGTGCGGGCGGTCCTCCGCCCTGCTGCCAGGCTTCACCCGAGGTACGAGGACGGCCAGGCTGGCCAAGTTGCGCCGTGCCCGTGGCGTGTCCGATCGGATGCTGATAAGCGGTCGCTCACGCGCACGCCACACGACTCTGAACTTCAAAAACCGAGGTCACAGGGAGCGCACCGACGTACCCCTACCCCCCCCCCCGGACATGGTGGGAACTGCGGGGCCAGGCCCCGTGTAGCTTTCCGCCGGATGTACCTGGGTCTGGATGACGACTGGTGGCCTTCGCTGGCGGACCTAAACCCGCGGGGTTGTGGGCTGTCTCATTATTTCCTCCACAGGCGGGACTGGTCATTTACTGGGTGGTACTGGGATCACGGCCGCGCTGCGGACGGGCCGCGCACTGTTTCCTTCCCGTCCGGCCTCCCGCACACTGCGTGGCGGCTCGAGCGAGAGTAGGCCCGCAGGAGGCCGCTGCCGGTAGTCCCGGCGGTGTAGCTGGCTCCTCCGGAGGGCACACCTTCGCCATGGGCGACCGCCGCGCCGGACGCTGCCCTCCGCGCAGTGTCAAGCCTGGCCGAACATACATTGAGATGAAATGTCGGGCCACATCGAGTCGTACAGCGGCTGGGTCGTCTGGCCCCGTAGCTCTCGGAGGCAGAGGTGCAGCAACGCGGTCGTTAGGGGTTGCAAGGGTGATTGTC
This sequence comes from uncultured Actinomycetota bacterium, assembly GCA_963826515.1. Lineage (GTDB taxonomy): Bacteria > Actinomycetota > Actinomycetes > Streptosporangiales > Streptosporangiaceae > DATFVJ01. The sequence continues at coordinate 136,602 of CAWGXI010000006.1, read as the reverse complement.
AGGAGCAATCGGCCGAAGCGCCGGCATCCTGGCCCGGCCGCCGAAGCGCCGTCCACGCCGAATCAGACAGGCAGCCCATGTCAAAGGAGATGCCGACATGCCGAGCCGGGCAATGCAGGATGAGGTGGGTCGACGCGTCTTCGATCTTCGTCGCCTTGCTGCCGTTCACCCCGATCTGGCCAAGCTCAAAGCGGTCGCCCATACATTGCCCTACGACATCGCCCTCATTGACGGTCACCACAGGAGCACGCCGCTATCCAGCGCAGAATGGGCACCGATCCAGATTCCGGCTCTCGTCGGCGTGGGCGGCAAAAGCCCGACCTGGGTGCGCCGCGCCATGCGCGCGCTCGCCGACGCACTACCCGACGCGCGGCACCACACGCTCGAAGGCCAGACTCACATGGTGAAACCCAAGGAACTTGCCCCCGTTTTTTGCGGCGTTCTTCGCCAACTGACGCATGGCCATTACCTCATTGCGAGCGCCACCTCGAACCCGGGCTCACCGCGGCAAATGAGGACATTGGTCAACCCCTCGGTATCGGGTCGCGTGAGTGCACAGAGCGCGCGGTCTCGATCTGCGGATCCTGCAGGGCGAGTTCGGCAAGTCGGGTCTCGGCCGCCGTGTGCACCACCACCCAGGACTCAACCCGCGGCGTGCCGACTCTTGCTGATACGCGAAGTCTCCTACGCCCGCGCCGGGCATGCATTGGGCTTGCAACCGCGTTCTGTACAGAGTTCGATGGCCCGGACGAGGCACAACAAGAAGGGCCGCCGGGCCAGACGAGTGGAGGGTGACAGGCTCATCGCGTCGAGCAGATGGAGGACCGCATGTCAGGCACGTCGAAGACCACGAGCGCTCGCGCGGGCGGCGGAGGCGCGGTCTACGTTCTAGGACTCATCGGAGCCCTTGTCTACTACTGGCAGCACGCCCACGGATTCTGGGCCCATGTGTGGGCCGTCGTCGAAGCCCTTCTGTGGCCGGCCTTCGTCGTCTATCACCTGCTCGGCCACCTCGCCACCTGACCTCGCCCTGGACGGGTGACCCTCATACGGTCCGCTGTGACTCATGGCCTGGCGGGCTCCAAAAAGCTCAGCTAGCTGCGGCAGCTGCCGCTCCCAAGTACCGCTATTGGGCACGCTGACAGCGGCATGAGCGGACGGTGGCGGCGATTTCAGTTACGCGAGGCCGGGACGCGGCTTGCCCGGCTTGAATAGCCGCAGAATCAGGAACCCCGGTTCTCTGGTGAGCTTCCCGTAGGCATCTCGGGATAACGTTCGCGCATGGAATCTGCCGGGCGAGGCTCGATGACTATCTCGATGAGGAACCCCGCGTCGGTGGCGGCTGTGCACAGATCCGACAGCGGTTCGCGCCAAAAAGGCACTTGCTGGTCCCCTGACGGCGTGTGCCAGATGTCGGTCTCCAGCTTCACGTCGAAGTAGGAGCCGCCCTTGCGCAGCCAGTCCATGACCGGTGCTGGGTTGACACCACCAGCGGCCCGCCCAGGACGGCCCGATCGATCTGCGCCCGGTCCGCCGTTCCCTTCCTGGCTAGCTCGACCATGACCGGACTCGCGTCGCACGCCGCGTCGAGGATCCGGCGGCCGCTGACCGGTCCCAACGCGGCGAGGACCGCTGGCCGGTCGTAATGGGCGTTGCAGGCGCTGTCGGCTGCGTGCCGCTGATAACCGGCGCCCATCATGTCGTGGGCAGATCATAGTTGCCCATCCACGCACACACCCTAGCTACAAGCCGACGAGAATCTGACCATGCGCAGCGGCCGAGGCAGCTAGTCCCCGCCGATCGACCGCGGATTCCCCGGCGCGGCCATCCTGCGAGGCCTTGCCAGCACATGGTGGCGCCACCTGGCTGAACGCAGTGGTATTCGGCGGAATCCCATGCCATTGGTGGCGTATATTTCCCCGATGTCCGGACCTAACATCATCCTTCTCGCGGCAGAAGAGTGGCGGATTCGCGTATCCCCACCTGGCGGTGAATCAGTACCCGGCCGGGAGCGGCTCGCATTCTCTGTGGCAAGTACATGCCGGCGGCGGGCATCTTTCATCAGCGGCGGCAAAGAGCCCGGTATAGCTGTCTTTGGGCGGTGGTTCATGAGGGGTCACCTGGTCGTAGCTGCTGCCAACTGCGTACGTTCAGCCTTGCTGAACGGGATCGGCGTTCGGTGGCCGGGATCCCAGCGAACCGTGACGACACGCGCCTCGGCCACCACCTCCTTCGCTGGGGTAAGGATCGTTTCGCGGGTCGTGAGACTCGTCGTTCCCAGCCGCTCTGCCTCTATTCGCACCGTCACCCGTCGTTCCGGGTAGCGAACCTCCGCCCGCAGATCAACTTCAAGCCGGACAACCACGTAGCTTGGATCGCCGCCAAGGGTCTGCGAGAAGAAGGCATCCCGGCCCTCCTCGAGAAAGGTCAGGAACACCGCGTGATTGACGTGACCCAAAGCGTCCACGTCACGCCACCTGACATCGACCGGATGCTCAAATATCGCGCCCATGTACTCCCTCCTTAAACCGCACTCCAACAACCTCGCCGGCCACGTCACCGCACGTGCCGCCAACACCCGACGGCCGTCGGGAACATCGGGCACACCTGCATCGTGCCAGTCGATCCCCGGTACCCTGAACACCCAGCGCTCGCGAGTCCCCACCCATCTGCCGCGGCCACCTTGCAGCCAGCCGCTCCCACGCCCCGTTGCCGCCATCGAGCCCAGCCAACCCGAACCACGCGCGTTGGCAGAGCGCGGTCGACATTTCGCCTAGAACCGAGCCAGGATAAGCGGCGTGATACGGCAAGTCGAGGCGGATGTTCGAGCTGCTGTCTCCCCCGGGGATGTCCTCGCGACGCCGTCGGTGCGCGGCCGGTTCACAGTGGCCCGGTACACATCCGACGGGCTGGTCTACTCCTCGGAGAGAAAGAGGCTTTGGACGCCATTGCCGTAGCGCGCGTTCGAGGACGTGCCCGATTTTCTTCGCCGACGCGGCTGGGTTGTAATAGGCAGCGTGTACTCTCTGGACAGCCCGGGCCCGAACAGGTAGCCCAGCGGCCTGCGCGCCGCCTCCGTGGCATAGCGGTTGCTCTGCTGCTCAGGTGCGATGCTGAAACCTATCTCGGCCTGGCGGGAGTTACCCGGGTGAGGCCTGGCCGCACAGTCACCGATCAGTTCCCCGGTCGAACTCAGGACCACGGCAAACTGAAACCACTCACCCGCCGTGTCCGGATGCGACGCCATCATCTGCCCGATAAAGTGCTCACCCGCCTCCCGGGGATGGGGCGCGTCCCAGCCCTGGAAGCGAGCCACCTGGTACTACAGTCCGGGTTTGTGATCTAGCGCCTAGATAATCATGGTGTGTCGCGCGTTAGCGTGGGACGGCCGCCCGTGATCATGAGCTGTGACACAACAAGATCATCAGGTGGCCGCCTCGGCCATGGTAGAAGATGGCGCCTGGCCAGGGAAGCTGTACAGCGAGCTGTGCGCGTTGATCGCCCCGGTGTTCGCGCAGGCCAGGTCGCGTTTTGCAGCGTTCGCGTAGGTGGCTGCGCTGCTCGCGGTAGCCGGTGACCGGAAATCGTGCTGGCAGCTGGGCGAGCAGGCCGGGCACGCCACGCCGCGGCGGATGCAGGCGTTGCTGGCCGAGTACGCCTGGGACTGGCCGGTGGCGCTGGCGCGGCTGCAGCGGTTCATCCTCGCGCGCCTCGCTGACCCTGACGCGATCCCGGTGCTGGATGAGACTGCGGAGCTGAAGAAGGGCACGATGACCGTCGGGGTCGCCGCCAGCATGCTGGCATTACGGGCCAGATCGAGAACTGCCAGACGGTCGTGTTCCTCGCCTACGTCACTCAGCGCGCGCACACGCTGTCCGGCTTCCGCCTCTACCTGCCGAAACCCTGGTGTGAGGACCGCCGGCGGCGCGGGCGCGCGCAGATCCCCGAAGACATGAAGTTCGCGACCAAGACCGAGCTGGGCACCGAAATGGTCACCAAGGCGGTCGCCGCCGGCGTGCTGTTCGGGTGGGCTGCCGGCGACGAGGTCTATGGCCGCAGCTCGAAGCTCCGCGCGGCCTGCGAGGACGCTGGGAAAGGCTACGTGTTCACGGTCCCGGTCAACTTCACCGTCACCACCCCCCGCGGGCCGTAAGGCGGCCGTCGCTGCCCTGGCCAGGCTCGTTCCCAAGGCGGCGTGGGAGACCCGCTCGTGCGGGCCGGGCTGCAAGGGCCACCGCGACTATGAATGGGCGATGGCCGCCACCAGCTCACTCCGCCACTGGCTGCTGATCCGCCGCAGCACCTGCAACCCCGATGACCTGGCGTTCTTCTACTGCCACGCCCCCGGACCGGTGTCCCTGCCCATCCTGATCAAGGTCACCGGGAAGAGGTGGCCCAGCGGAGGAGTGCTTTCAGCAGGGCAAGGGGCAGGCCGGCCTTGACCAGCACCAGCTCCGCCGGTGGCACTCCTTCTGCCGCCACACCGTGCTGTCCATGTGCGCCCTCGCGCTACTCGCCGTCGCGACCGCCAGACCAGCCGGCACCCGGGCGCCCTGGGCCGCTGCCGGCCCGGGCACAGCCACCGGGCCGCAGGCCTCCCTCGCCACCACTACCAGCCGGAACACTGGCATGACACCGGCAAGCTGCCCATCCATACGGCGACCAGCCTCCCCAGGACATGGGCCTGATCCGCGTGACCGTGCCCGAAGCACGCAGGCTAATCGCGGCGCCCGCACACCTTCCGAAACTCCTGGAGCACCTGGCGACGACGCCACCAGGCACGCGCCCAATGGCACCACTACCACGCACGACTCCGGGCAGCGCCAGCATGACCCACACGATCAAATGAGAAGATCACAAACCCGGACTGTAGTACTGGGCGGACGAGTGGTACGCAACGAATGGCCCCAGACCCACCGTGAAATCGGCGCAACGTGACCCGCGCACTCCATGAAACCCTCATCGGGCATAGTCTTTCCCGCCTGCCAACCCGATTATCGCGCAGCCGTTACCGCCGGGACCTAGTCCGTGCCAGAAGCCGCGTCCCTGAGACCTCCGCCCTCGCCTGGGTGTTCCTTGAGCGGTCGGTGAGGCCGACGGTATCGCCGCTCTTCCGCTCATCTACGCGGCCACACAGGCCGCCGCATGACTGAGCGTCGTCTGCGTCCAGCTGCAGAGGATTCCCGTTTGCCACGATTCGAGGGGCCTAATGCCTACGGCTGAGATCATCTCGGCCTGCCAGAGCCTCCGGCATCCTGGTCGGCTGGCAGCTGGATGAAGGCCATCGGGTCCCGCCCGACATCAGTAACTGAATGTCGTCGCTGCGTCATCCCCGATCCACTCCCACAGCTGCACGCTCCCGGCCAGCTCGGCGGTGGGCAGCAGGTCGCCCTTGTCGAGTTGCTTGGCGTTGAAGCAGACCGGGCAGACCATGTACCGCCCGCCCGCCTTCTCATACCGCGTGAGCAGGTCAGGCAGCGCAGGGCAGCCGTCGCAGGCGACGCCGGCGGCTGTCCCGGCCAGCGCCAGCCGGACGGCTTCCTTGGCCTGGAACATCAGGGTCGGCCGACCGGATTCGGCGGCACCGACCGCGACGAGGAACGCCACGGTCACCTTCTCCGGGTCCTCCAGGCCCGTGGTGAGACTGATCACTGCCTTCCCAGCCATGGCTGCCTCGCTCTCCTCACGTGCACAAAGGCCGGTTCCCGGCCCTGGGCACCATCCAGTTAGTGAGCAGACAGTAAGACGGGCGCAAGCTCGCGCGATACCGCAGAACTACCGCATTTCCCTCTTCGGTTCAGTCATGGAGCCTGGCCACCACGTCCAGGAAGCAAAACCCCCAGGCGTTCATCGATTACCTGCACCGCGGCACCTTCCACGCGGGGTGCTTCTTCAGTGGCGCGGCGGTGGCGATGGGCACCCCGCCCCGGGCCGGTCAACGAACAGGCCGACGCCTTCCCCGTAGGTTCGTGGCTGATCCGCGGGTGCGGGGTCAATGCCGTCCAGGGACTCGCCGTCGTCAGAATCCGACCGCCGCGGTGGGGGAGACCTCGCTGCGCATGGCCCGCCACAGCTCAGCGACCGCGCCTTTCCGGCGCTCTGCCACAAGCCCCGCGCGCTGCAGCGCGACGAGGTTGCCGCCACCGAGGTACCCAGATCCCAGCGCCTCCACGCGCAGGCGTATGTCGGAATCTGCCGTCGTCCTGTCCACCGTGGCCTCGCCGGCGTCGTCCGCCCGGATCCGCCAGCTGCCTTCGTTCCACGGAGCGGTGGTGTCGGTGACCTCGACCACGACGTCGCACGGCGCGCTCCACGCCCGTTCGTGCAGCGCCTCGGGAAGGTCGACCAGGCGCACCCACAGGCTGTCGTAGGTCGCCACGTCGGACGTCGACCTCGGGCCGCCGACCCACAGCAGCAGCGGGTCGTCGACACCGACGGTGCCGACCTTGACGGTCCCGATCAGGTCGAAGTCGACCAGCCGGCGCAGCAGTGCGAGCTGCGCAGCCGGACCGCCGACCAGCGCCCACACCGAAAGCTCTCCCGCGGGCCGGGCACGCTCCCAGTTGTGCGTGCGGCGGAACATCGCGAACCCGACCTCCACGCCGTCGCGACGGGCGAAGAGCACCCGCCAGGACTCCTTGTCCCGCAGGTGCTCGGGCAGCTGGTAGCAGATACGGGCGTAGTAGCCGGCCTCGCCGACCACCGAGCCGAGGCCGGCGCAACCGAGATGGCACTCCCGCATCCGCTTCGGCACCTCGGGATCAGAGACCGTCGCCAGATGAGTAGTGACCGCGGCGGCCGCGCTCTCCAGATCGGGCGCGTTAAGCGTCGTACCCCTGCCCAGGCTCACCTGCAGCTCCAGCGACGCCAAGCCGTAGCCGTGGCGGCCGTATATGGCCGGCTCGCTGGCATGGAGCGCCGAGACATGGGTGCCTTCCTCCTCGTGCACCTGCTCGAAATGGTGCCGCAGCATCGCGCTGAGCACACCCTTGCGCCGGTGGTCGGGATGCACGCCCACCCATGTGAGACCGGCGCACGGCACCCGCCGGGCACCCGCGTCAGGCCCCGGGATCGACAGCGTCAGCGGAAAGACGCCGTAGATCCCGGGGTACGTCCCCGGATCGGAGCCGTCCACATCCGCCGCGAAGCGCTGCTCCTCGGGAAGGCCGATCAGCTGCTCCTCCGTCGGCGCTGCAGGGACCTCAGCGAACCAGACAGTCTGGTCGGTGGCCAGGTAACGCTCCGGGTCGGTCGCACGGCCGACGCGGATCCGGTTCTCGCTCATGGTCCCCAGCCAACCGCTGGCGGGCTGATGCCTCAACCGGTTTACGCTCACCCCAAGCTCTGGCCCGCATCGCGTTGCGGACCAAGGCAATTGACTACAACGGGCGGTTCTGAATGAGTTCTGCGGCGGGTGCGCCGTCTTCCAGGCCACCGGCACCAGGATCCTGCGCACCGCCGTCCAGGCTCCGCGGATGAACGCGATCTGCGAGCGCCTCGTCCGCACCCTGCGCCGTGAGCTCCTCGACCGCCTGCTGATGATCCTCGGGGAGGGCCACCTGCGCGCCGTCCTGGCCGTATACCAGGCGCACTACAACACGGCCCGGACGCACCAGAGCATCGCCCAGCGCGTCCCTGACGGCGAACACGACGGTAGCCACATCACCGTTACCGACCTCGACCGCGAACGGATCCACCGAAGACTCGTCCTGGGCGGCCTGATCAACGAATATGCGCGCGCCGCCTGACACCCCGAAGAACCGCAGGTTACCAGGCGCATCCTGACCGGAAACAGAGCAGTATCCTCGGGCAGAGTCCAGCCATCCTCTGGCGCAATGCTGCCATGGGCGGCGGGTGAGCTGCGGTAATACGTTAAGCGATTGCGCCATCCATGCTGGTGACGGGTAGCCGGGGGGATACGTGCTGTGGTCAGGCGGCGGGTGCCTGCTCGCCGCGTTCCGGGCGGGGCGTCAGGGTGACGGTCATGCCGGGATTGAGTTTTTCGAGCTGGCGGATCTTGTCGCGGGTCTTGCGCCCGGGGTCGAGCTGGTCGTGGTAGTCCGGTCCGAGCTCGATGTAGCGGAAGCCGGGGTCGGCGATGATGCGGTAGGCGGTCTCGATGATGGTGCGGGATCCGGCGACGATGGCCTTCTGCTTGCCGCGCCTGCGGGCATGGCGCCGGTAGCGGGCACCGAGGAAGGTGTCGGTCCTGGCGGCGGTCATGACCGCGACTCCGGTCGCGCCGCGCAGGTACGGGTCGCCTTTGCCGGTGCGGCCGGTCTTGCTGGTGGCGCCGGACTGGATGGCGCGGGGAGTCAGCTTTGCCCAGGAGGCGGCGTGCCCGGGGGTGGGGAACTGGGTCATGTCGGTGCCCAGCTCGGCGACGATGACCTGGGCGGCGTCGTGGCCGATTCCGGTGATCTCATCGAGCCTGGCGATGACGCCCAGGACCGGCTCGCCGCATCCGGTGCACGGCCCGTCCGGCCCGGGCTGCCCGCAGCTCGTGCACACGCCGCCGAGGCCGGGCACGTCCTCCAGCTGGGCCTGATCCGCTCGTCCAGCTCGGTGATCTTGGCGGTCAGGTCGTCGATGAGCTCCAGCAGCATGCCGATCTCGAAGCCGTGGATGTCGCGGAACCGGCCGGTCAGGGCCTCCTTCAGCTCGGCCTTGCTGGCGTGCAGCCGGTAATCGCCGAGCGCGGCCAGCGCGGCGGGGCTGCGCTCGCCGTCCACCAGGGCCTGCAGGAACCGGCGGCCGCTGCCGCCCATCAGGTCCGAGATCACGCTGGAGACCTTCAACAGGGCGTCCTCCAGGATCTTCTCGATCCGGTTCTGGTGACGGACCCGGTCATGGGTCAGGTTCGCCCGCAGCCGGGTCAGCGCCCGCAGGTCGCGGACGGGCTCCGGCGGCACGAACGAGCGGCGCAGCATGCCCCATTCACTCAGCTTGCACAGCCACACGCAATCCAGCCGGCCGGTCTTGGACCGGCCCGGCAGGTGCTTGACGTCGCGGGCGTTGACTAGCCACACCTCCAGGCCCGCCGCCTCCGCCAGGTAATACCAGATACGCCAGTAGCCGGAGGTGGACTCGAGCACGAGCCGCTCCACGCCCTGGCACACCAGGTGATCCATCAGCGTCACGACCGCGGCGAAGGCCGCGGTCACCTCCCACACCTTCTGGGTCCGCCGGGCTGCCCGGGACTCATGCGGCAGCCGCAGGCATACCATCCCCGAGCCCTTGGCCACATCGATCGCCGCCGCCCGGCTGATCACCTGCACCGGCTCATCGGTCACCTCCGTGCCGGCATCGCCGGGCACCGGCGGTGACGCCGGCTTCTTCCTCGTCCTGGCCATGAACAACCACACCTTCCTGGAAAGCGACACGGTGAGGCTGCCCGGGGAACGAGACGGGGAAAGCCGAATCTGATCGGCGCGCACGCAGCAGCAGTACCCAGCCCGCAAGATCGTCCCCAGCGCTCAGGCTATTTTTCGGGCACGAAGGCTCCACGGATAGTTCCGGCGACACGGGCAGCACGCCAGCACAATGCCCCATGATTCACCGCCGTGCACGCCAGTCCGCGGTGAACCGGGACCAGACACCAGCCCACCGCCCGGTACACCCTTAAGCTGAGAACGCCGCGGCGCGGCCACCGTACCCCGCCACGCCAGCCCACCCGGGACGGGACGCGGACAAGTTTCGTGGCCACCTAACGCCACCCAGACCCGTTGGCTATTTTTGAGCGGGACAGCCGCCAAGAGCGTCGGCATGGTCCGGGTACCGGCCAACCCGTCCCACACAAGACGCCTACGTCTTCGGCCTGCACGAGATCGACGACCTGTTCACCGCGATGTTCGCGGCGAGCACCATCAATCCCCCGTTCGTCGGCGGGAGGTACGGGCACAAGGCTCTCCGCGAGTGATACGCCCTGCACAACCAGCACGTCATGCCCGACCTGTTCGAATGATCGCTACGCCAGCCACACTCCACCCGCGTCATGCCGGGTTAATTCTCCTTCCTGGTCACGGACATGATCTCTTTGTGGTCGACTGGGCGTGCCCGTCGCAACGCGCAGCGCCGGCTTGCAGACCTGCGCCGCCCGCTCGCGACGGCTGAGCAGGAGCTGTCGAGCGTCCAGAACACGGTGACACGGGCCGAACGGCGTTTCGACCTGGCCGACCGGGACGTAGCCGAAGCCGAGCAGGCGTTCGAGGCGGCGCGGGCCGAGCGCAAGCAGGCACGGCGTCAGCGTTGCACGGCGCGCCAGGCCCGTGACCGGCCGAACACCACGGTCCACCGGATCAAGCGCCAGGTAAGGGAGCTGTCCGAGCGGCTCGACCGGATGCCGCGGAAAGAGCGATGCCTGCGGGGAGGGTCACGTGCTCGAGGCACGGTGGCTCGCCTGCGCCGCGCAGCCGTCGACTGCGTGATCGAGGAGTGGCCGATGAGGTCCTCGATTATGTCCAACGCGAAGCCACGGATCCTATTCACCCGGGCGATGCCCAGCAGCTCCTCTCGTCCGGCAAGGAGTTGCTCGATCCGTTCAACCATGTCCTGCGCTTGGGCTTCGACTGCCGTTGAGAAGAAGCGGACCCACGGGTCGTGATCGCCCGTGGCGCTGATCTCGAGCAGCAGGTTCTTATATCGCTCCTTGCATGGCTTGAGCCACGGAGAGATTGAGAATCGGGTACGTGAGGGTTCCGGCCTCGATCATCTGCAGGACGACCACCAGGCGGCCGAGTCGGCCGTTCCCGTCGCTGAAGGGAAGCAGGGTCTCGAACTGGTAGTGACCGACGGCTGCCTTGACGACCAGCGGCATGTCGTCATCTGCCCGGTTCATCCACTTCTCCCAGTCTGTGACGCCCTCCTGGAGCATGTCTCCCTCGGGCACGGGGACGAAGCGGGGTTCCTCGATTCCGAGCTCGCGCTCGCGCTCACGCTCGCCGATGAAGACTAGCCGCTGGCGGAGCCGTCCCGAGTCGTACGCCTCGCCCCGGGTGCCCTTCACCAGGATGGCCTCGAGTTTGCACAGCACCCTGAGGCAGATCGGCAAGGTCTTGATCATCTCGAAGGCGCGCTCAGCGGCGACGACATAGTTCATGACCTCGCGTAGTTCCGCACTCCGCCGGGCCTCGTCGATGAAGTACGCAGCGAGTACCTCGTCGAGCGGCGCGTATGTGCCTTCTAGACCGCGCCGCTGTGCCCCACCAGGGCATGCCGCTGTCGGCCGGTGTCCGGGTCCCAGATCCGATCCGTCCGGTCAGAGCCTGCGCTGGCCAGCAGCACCCGGCCGCCGACGTGACAGCGCAGATCCCCCGCACGGCGTCCGTGTGGCCTTCCATTATGGATTGCTGCTGCCCTGTAGCCGGATCCCAGATCCGCACCGTTCCGTCGGAGCTGACGCTGGCCGGCATGACCCGGTCATCGAGGGTGAACGCGCATACGTCGCGGACGGAGTTGGGACGATAATTCTCTTCACGGGCGACCTCATCTGACCCTGTCCCTGTGCCGGTTCTGCCGCAAAGCGGGACCTCCGGTCACGCCAGCTTGACCGCATCGAGCTGGCGTAGCAGGCCGAGGTCGTCGGCGACGACCCAGATTGCGGATACGACGCCGGCGCTGACGGTGAGAACGTCGATCGCGCGCACCTCGATATCGCGCCACGTCGGCGCGACGGTCCCCAGCGGCGAGACGACCGGGCCGACGTGCCGCCCACGCATGAGGAAGGCGACAACGACCCGGTCAGTCGTCTGAACGTTATCCAAGATCTGCATGCCGAGCCGGTCAAAGGCCTGCTGCAGTGACCTGGGCCGGCCGGCCAGCTCGGCGACGGTCAACTCGATCCCATTCACCACCACCGGGTCGGCGTACACCTCACGGAAGGCCGCCTCGGTGTCGTCCCAGGCATCGACGGGTTGCGTCCACAGGGGCAGAAGACATTCCAAAAGAACGATCACGGAACCAGTCTGCTTTGCCGCCGACGACCCGGCCATGCCTCGGCAGGACTTCCGGCCGCCGCGAGCGCGGTCGTAGGCGACTTCGCAGATGATCCTCCTTGTGGCATTTGCCTGCTTCCAGTGCCTCGCCAGCGACCATTAGCGGCTATGCCGTCTGGTGGCCTGGGGGAGATTCCCCGGCCACCTGGCCGTCTTTGACCATGTCTGGAAATGCGACACCGTCCGCGACGCAGGATCAGGTCTCGCGCGCCGGTCTCATCGGCTCGAATGCCTCGACGGCAGGTCAGCGGCCATGGCCGATTTCGGGAATGTGCTTGTAAGGGCCCGAGCGGCTGACACCGAGCGGCTGACACCGAGCAGCCGGGCGATGGACGCGATGCTGCTTTGGGGCCGGGCTAGCAGCGGCAGTCCGCGAACGCCTGGTCGAGGATCTCGAGGCCGAGGTCGATCTCGTCGGAGCTGACGGTGAGGGGCGGCGCGATGCGCAGCACGCTGCCGAGCCCCGCGAACCTGACGATATTGAGGCTGAGGCCGAGCTCGAGACAACGGTCGGTAACTGCGGCGCCGAATCGCTCGTCGGGCACGCGGGTATCGCGGTCGCTGACGATGTCGACGCCCAGCATGAGGCCGGCCCCCGGACGTCTCCGATTGCCTCGTGCCGGTCTTGGAGTTCCTCCAGTCCGCTGCGCAGGCGGGCGCCGATGTTGATCGCGCGGAGCGCGAGATCTTCTGCGATCACGGTGCTGAGGACGGCGCGGCCGACGGCCGCTGGCAGCGGGTCTGAGACGTGCGAGGTGAAGTGGAGGAAGCCCTTGGCGACGGCGTCGCTCTCGATCTCGTCCGTGGTAATGGTGGCCGACAGGGGCAGGCCGCCGCCCAGCGTCTTGGAGAGCGTGAGCAGGTCGGGGACAACATCGTGCTGTTCGAAGGCGAACATGCTGCCGACGCGGCCAAGCGCGGTCTGTGCTTCGTCCATGATGAGCAGCATCCCGCGCTGCTCGCAGTGTCGCTTCAGCCGGGCAAGGTAGCCGTCGGGCAGCGGCACGATGCCGCCCGCGCTGAGAATCGGCTCGATGATCGCGGCGGCCGGCGCGCCTACCGACTGGGCGTCGGTGAGCGCGATGCCGGCCTCCAGGCAGGTAAGGTCGCAGCGGTCCCGGCAATGGGCAATCGGGCAGCGGTAGGGGTTGGGCGTGGGCAGCGCCATCGTCCCGGGCAACGCAGGTCCGTAGCCGCGGCGGCCAGCGCTGTAGGTGCTCGACCCGGCCCCGGCGGTCATCCCGTGCCAAGAGCCAGCGAAGGCCAGCACCTCATGCCCGCCGGTGTGCAGCTTGGCCAGCCGCAGTGCGGCCTCGTTGGCCTCGCCGCCGGTGGATAGGAACATCGCGCGCGTGAGCTGCCCGGGGAGCATGGCCATCAGCTCACGTGCCAGCTCGATCACATCGCGCGCGAGGAAACCGCTGAAAAGGTGCACCACCTGGCCGCTGGCGCGCTGAATGGCCTTGAGAATGGCCGGGTGGCCGTGCCCCAGCGTCGCGCACATTTGGCCCGAGGTGAAGTCGAGGATGCGCCGCCCGTCTTCGGTTTCCAGCCAGCTTCCGGCCGCCCGTTCTACGACGAGCCGCGCGAACGAGCCACCGTAGCGGATCAGGTTCTCGTGCTGCGGGTCGGCGGCCCGGGCGGCGCGGGCACCCCCTCGGGGCTCGCCCGCATGCTGGGTGCTCCGGCTTGCCATGCTGACATGTCAACATGGCCGTTTTGGCCTGTCAATAGCCGATAGACTCACCGGCGTGCAAGCGTCCTCAGGTACGGCCGCCTACGAGCGCCTCCGCCGCACCATCGTCCGCGTCGAACTCGCGCCGGGTACGCCGGTCTCCGAAGCGCAGCTCGCCGAGCGCTTCGGATTCTCCAAGGCCGCCATCCGGGCTGCATTGGCCCGCCTGCGTGCCGAGGGGCTCGTGCTCGCAGAACCACGCAGCGCTCACGTGATCGCCCCGCTCACGCTGCGCGACGTGCGCGAGATCTACGATCTGCGCCTGGTACTTGAACCACCCGCAGCCGCAGCCGCGGCCGGTCACGTCGAGCGCGGGGAACTCGCCCGCCTGCGCGCCCTCCTCGGTCCGGAACCCGACCTCGATGACGACACATCCACAGAGCACTTCATGCAGGCCAACCGTGCAATCCATGTCAGCGTGGCGCGAACCGCCGGCAACCGCCGCGCCGCCCAGATCGTGGCCCGGCTGCTCGACGACAGCGAGCGCGCGCGCCTGGTCGCCCTGCGCGCTGGTGCCGCGGAGACCGGCCGCCGCGCGCACGCCGAGCACCACACTCTGCTCACCGCGCTCGAGGCCGGTGATAGCCCACAGTGCGCCCGCGTAATGGCCGCCGCGATCCGATCCTTCCGCGACGAACTCGTCGACGCACTCCACGCCATGATGCTCGACGCGCCCCTGACCGCACCGGCATTCCGCCAGGCGCGAATGATCACTGCCGTGTAATAGCCCGAGGACGCTGGAGCATCTGCAGAACGTCCAGCGGATCCTCCTGCGCAGGCGGCCGCCGACGCAGGCAGCTGGACGCATACGAAGGCGGCACAGCTCCCGCACACCGAGACCATGCCGCTGCGGCAGCGATACCTGGGCGGTGGGCAAGCTCGCCGATTCGATCCTGGCCGGGCTGGACCCCGTCCCCGGGGTGCTGCTGCACCCCTCGGTGATCGAGCGGTTCGCCGCCACCGCGCCGGGCCTGTCCGGGCCGGCCCGCCGGACGCTGCGCACCAGCCTGCGCTTCATCGCCCGCCTGGTGGTCCCCGCGCTGGATCCGGTGGCGGCGGCGCTGCCGCGCGAGCGTTCGAAGATCCCTTACAGCGACGCGGAGATCGCCGGCTACCTGGCCCTGGCTGATGTCCAGCCGACACAGGCCCGGCGGATGCGGGCGGCCGGGCTGGTCTGCCTGGGCGCCGGCGCCGGGCTGATCCGCGGCGACCTGCGCCAGGTCCGGGGCAGCGACGTGGCCTGCCGGTCCGGCGGGCTGGTGGTGCAGGTCCGCGGCCGGCGGCCCCGGGTGGTGCCGGCCGCGTCCCGCTACCATGATCTGCTGCTGGCCTCAGCGGGCTTCGCCGGGACTCACCTGGTCACCGGCGGATGCGACCCCGCCCGCCGGAACCTGACCACCCCGCTGGCCGGCTCGCTGGCCGGCGGGACCGGCCTGCCCCGCCTGGACACCAGCCGGCTGCGGGCCACCCGCCTAAGTGACTGCGCTGAGCGGCTCGGGCTGGCCACGTTCCTGCACGCCGCAAGGATCTCCTGCTCCCAGCGCCTGGGCGACCTGACCGCCCGGCTGGACACCGGGGAAAACCCTGGCACCGGCCACGGCTCAGAACCTGCCGACTACGACATCGTGCGGATCCGCTGGGCCGAGTACCAGGGCGTCGTGTCACCCGGACCAGGTCCGACGCCGAAGTTCTCGGTGCCCGTCATCCGGCCCGCCCGGACCGACCGCGGCCAGCTTCTTCCTGGACTCGCGCAGCCGGCCACCGAGGCGGCGAAGATCGTCCAGGAACTGGGCGGCGGGCCCACACCGGGCCCGGGCAACGGCGCCTGACGGCTGGGATCCGCTCCAGCACGCGGGTCGCCTGAACTGCGGTGATCTCGTTGCAGAAGCCGCCGGGGGCGAACTCGTAGAGCACGGCGCGAAGACAGCAGGCAACCTGGTTCCGCGCCCGGCCCAAAATCCCGGTGATCCCCTGGACGGCGAACCCGTGGTGCCATATTGAGCGCGCCGAGGCGGTCCCTGGACGCCCGGGCCTTCGCCGCACATCCCGGCAAGACCTCAGATCCCGCCGACAGCCGGCTTGACGAGGACAGCACAGGACGGACAACGCGGGCACTCCAGAACGCGCATGCCGCAGAGCAGGCCCAGCAGCTGACCGCCGGCATCACGGTTAGCCAACTGGAAACCGACCGCCAGCGCAGTGACGCGTTGTTGTGGAACTTCACAGTGCCCGGCGAGGCCGCAGGACAATCTCCGCTGAGCTCAAAGACCGGTTCCCGGACATAGCCTGGCAGCAGCCGCTGCGACTGACAAACCGGATAGTCCACGGATACTGGTCCATCGACCTGGAAGTCCTCCACACCACCGCCACCGGCGCGGGGCCGGGAGCGTGCTGGATGACGCTACCTCAACCTGCTCATCGTGGATGGCGTTGACCTGGGCGGGCATGAGGATGCGCGGCCGCGGGGGTCATGCGGCGGGCCGCGTCGCGTCGGCGCCTCGTCCGATTCTCGCTGTCCTTCGATGCGGACCCCGTTCCAGAGCCACGTGGCCTTTGAGCTTGCGAGCCAGCGGGCTGGGATGCGGGGTAGTATCAGGCCGCGTCCGGGTTAATCTGGCCGTCGATGACGATGGTGTAGTAGCTGGCCAGGCCCTTCCACGGGCACAGCGACTTGGTCTGGCTCTTGGTGAAGTACTCGCGGTTCAAACGTTCCCGGCGGACCGTCACCCCACGCCGACGTCAGCCACGCCAGGTCGGTCACGGCCTTGTGCCGCGCGTCCTTCTCGCGGGTGAACAGCTCGTTGGTCTTTGCCAGCTCGAGGGTGTATGGCCGCCCCTGCCGCCGGGTCTGGTGCCGCACCGGCAGCGCGGCCGAGTCGATCTGGGTGTGCACGTGCCGCCGCCCGTCCGTCGCCAGCGGCCACTCGAAGACCCGCCGCGACCGGGAACCGAGAAACGTCCCCAACGTGTCACAAAGGTCGCACCCGCACCCGGTCCATTCGATCGACCAGTCGTCTTCGTCACGCGGCGGCCGCGCGATAATCGCGCCGAGCCGCTCCCCGCAGTCCCGCGCGACCACATCGAGCCCCGCCGCCCGCCGCGCGTCCGCCGGCGGCGCGGCCGCCGAACGCAGCGCCGGCATCAGGCACCCCAGCACGTTGTCCCCATACCCGCGCAGCGCCGCCGCGATCTCGTCCCGCAGCTCGTCGTCGGCCGCCTCCAGCAGCCGCACCAGCGGCGAGCTCAGCAGCTGCAGCCGCGGCTGCCGGATCTCGGTCCGCGCGGTGGTGGTCCAGAGCCGCAGCTGATCGCCCATCCA
Source organism: uncultured Actinomycetota bacterium (assembly GCA_963826515.1). Classification (GTDB taxonomy): domain Bacteria; phylum Actinomycetota; class Actinomycetes; order Streptosporangiales; family Streptosporangiaceae; genus DATFVJ01. Next base: position 119,555 of record CAWGXI010000006.1, on the reverse strand, counting down.
GCCCCAGGCGCCGGCGGCCAGCAGCCGCGCCACCTCCGGACCCCCGGCGGCACGCAGCGCCCCGCACAGCCCCGGCAGCCTCTCCACCCACTCGTGCCGGTCCGCCTCAAGGTAGTGCCTCGGCCCGAACCACCCGCCGATGACCCCGCGCGTCCACTCCGCGCCGTACTGCCCGGCCGCCGCCAGCCCGCCCGCGTGCTCCGGCGCGACCGTCTCCACCCGGAACGGCTCCAGCAGCATCGCCGCCGTCCCGGCCGCGCCCAGGCCCGCTGCCACCTGCAGCGCCGTACCCAGCAGTCCGGCCTGCGATCCGATCTTTTTCCAGAACGGCGCGAGCGACTCCGCGCCGGCACGTGCCCCCTCCAGGTCTCCGGCCTCGATGCGGGTGCGCAGTTCCGACAGCGCCCACTGCGACCCGGCTTCGGCGCGCGCCGCGAACGCCCGGTCCCGTGCCCACACCACGACCGCGGCCCGGCGGTACCACCGGTCCAGCGTGTTGCCGTAGTTGCCCATGTAGCCCTCGTATTCGGACTGGTAGGGCGTGAGGTTCGCGCTCGGGGTGGTGGCACACACCTCGGAGCCGGGGACGTGCAGCGATATCGGCTCGCCGCCCGTGCCGTCCGGGCTTGTCCACCAGCCGAGGGTGATCTCGTCGTCGATCAGCTCGTTGAGCTGGTAGTCATCGTCGTCGCTGCCCCGGTCCCGGGAGGCGTCGCCGTGGTCGTAGTCCTCCTCGTCATCTGCATCCTCGTCGTCGTAATAGTCGTAGTCGTCCCACGGGTCGCTGTCGGAGGGCCAGGCGTCCCATGTCTCCTTCACCTCGGCGAGCGCCAGCACCGCCTCGCACCCGGCACCCTTCGCGGCTGCGCGCAGCAGCGCGGCGCGCTCTGCGTCAGCGCCTTTGAGCCGGTTCCAGTTCAAGCCCCGCTGGCTGTACTCGTGGTCCAGCAGGTAGACGAGCCGGTTCGGCGGGTCGAGGCCGCCGCGGCCGTAGCGTCGCGTGGCGGGCGTGGTGAAGTGCCCGGTGAGGCAGTGCGCCAGGTCGGCGACCGGCCCGCCTCCCTGCGCGCCGGTCTTGCTGTCCGCGAGCAGGTTGAGCGTCAGCGTCACCCGGTACCCGGACTTCACGGGCTTGACCTCGTGACGGCAGTCGGCGTAGAACGCGACGAAAGACAGCAGCTCCTTCGACGTCCGGTACGTGACGCTCTGGCCGCCGTGCTCGACGACTAGTTCCCCGCCCGTGTGCGCCGAAGGCAGCGACACGACCAGCGTGCCCACCATCGCGTCGTCCTTCTCCGAGTCCTGATGCGGCAGGAAAAACTGTCCTTTGCCGTATACCAGCATCGCGTGCAGCTCGGCCCGCAGCTTTGTCGTGGGCAGCAGCCCCAGCCCGTCCCGGACGTCGTCCAGCACGGCGCCGAGCGCTGCCTCCCAGGTGGGGCCATCCAGCGTGACGAGGCCCGGCGCGATCTCCCACGTGTCACGCACGCTGGCGTCGGTCAGCGTCTGCTCCCCGCGCCCGAACTTCGCCGGCCGCGCCACCGCGATCAGCTTCTTCGCGAGCGGCGCGCGCACAGGAGTCTGCACGGCCCCGACGCCATCGACCTCGACCTGCAGCGCGTCCGCCGGTGCCAAGATCTGCGCGCTGAACGCCCCCGGCGCCTCCGCGTCGTCGAGCAGCTTGGCCAGCCGTTCCCGTGCCGTGCGACCCACGAAGCCCTCCCAGCTCGGCCCTTCTAAGGCAGCGACTGTACCGCCGGACACCGCGCGCCGGGGCGCGATGCCCATCCCCGGTACAGGGCCATGCCTATCGAGCGATGCCAGGCCGCCCACAGAGCCATGCGATCTTCGCGAACGCGCACAGGCAAACGCTCGGTACGGTAGTGGCCATAGGCGGCGAAGGCGTGGTCGTCTGGTGCAACCCGCGGTGCTCCAAGTGCCAGGGCGCCGGGGAACTGCTGGCCGCGCGTGGCGTGCCCACGCGGCGGGTGCTCTACCTCGACGATCCGCCGCCACCGGCCGAGATCATTCGCGTGCTGGGGCTGCTCGGAGCGGCCGATCCGCGCGTGCTGATGCGGACCGCCGAGCCTCGATACGCCGAGCTTGGGCTTGCGGACGCAACCGCCGGCGAGCTTGTCGAGGCGATGGCTGCGCCGGTTCGACCGGGCGGCCGACCGCGTATAGGCCGAGGCGCTGCGGCGGGACGCGACGCCGCCTGCCTCGCCGCTGCTGCCAAACGGCACGAACGGCACGCCGGGTTCGGAGGGCGGATTAAACTGTGCGCGGTTACCCGGCCAACCCCAGGGCATCTCCCCCTCAGCTGAGCGAGTTCCTGACGCCCGATGCGGCAACGCGGGCCGCAGCACCGGGCGGCGCTGCGGCCGCCGGTGCGAGATCGCATGTCACGCAGTGGTTCTTACCATTCGATGAGAGTAAGGGCGACAGCGCTTGGCCCGCGGAAGCGATCAGCGGTTCGGCGCGGCCGGCAAGTCCTCTGCGTGAGGGTGGCTGGCTCACCAGGGCGTGAGGACACCTTGGTCAAGGATGGTGGTGGCGGCTTCACGCGCCTGGGTGGCAACGGTGATGGCGTCGGGCGAGGGGCCAGGCGCAGTGGTGCTGGGGTATTCGAAGCTATTGCGGGACCGGCGGATCCGGCCGAACGCGCGGAACACCCGCACCGTGGAGCCAGACTGGGCGGGGATCGCTTCCTGCACCGCCAGGTGCCCGCCCCGGCTGGTCGCGCGCAATCCCTGGACGGCGAGCAAGCTTGCGCCGCTCTTGCGGAAGGCGTCGTATGCGAGCTGAAAGGCGCCGGACAGATCCCCGGTCTTCACGTCGGTTTCGGCGGTGGCCAGGTGGCGGCCCGCGTCCTCCAGCAGCCGGTGGGCGATAACGTCATCGGGAGTGACTTGTCACAGCTCCCCGGCGGCGAGGAGCTCCCTGATCCGATCCCGGCCGGGCTGCCAGGTCACTAGCGGTGCTCTTGTTCCAGCACGGGAACCAGGGGACGGCGGGTCACCTCGGCGTGGAACGTATCCCCGCCATCCCGCCACCACCGCGCGGACCGGATCGTCACGTTGACCTCGCGTGCCAGCCGCGCCCCGGCCCGATGCGCGGCCTCATCAAGCTCGTCACGGTCTGGCTGGCCGATGACGAGCACATCCAGGTCTGCAGGTGCCCGGCCCTGCTGCCCCGCATAACGCGCAGCCCAGGATCCGAACAGGTAGACGGCCTCAATGCCATCGAGCCCCGCGAGTTCTTCCGCGAGCACCTGGCGCGGCCCGAATGAGCGCAGCAGCAGCTCGGTCGGCGGACCCGTCAACGGCAAGTCCGCAGCGGTAACCAGGCGCGTGTTCCCCCGGCGGGAGGAGACCACCCCGGTCTGCTCCGCCCGGGCCACCTCCCGCTGCGCCGATGACACCGACGCGCCCACCCGCCCGGCCAGCTCCGTCAGCGTCCACTCCCGGCCAGGAGTCAACAACACCAGCGTCGGCAGCTCGGCCTGCAACCGTGACCGCAACAGCGGCAGCAGCGGCGGAGCCTGCACTTGCATAACCCGCAATATACATCCCGTGATACGGAATCTGCGCAGGACGCAAAGACCCCGGCACTGGCCACACAGGACACACTCAACCAGGCGACGTGGAACAGATCGCAGGCGAGGATCCCCTTGGCCTGTGCCTTCAGGAACTCGTCCCACGACGGCCCAGATCGGCGCGCGCCGGATCGAGGCATGCCTGCTTGAGGATGTCGCGCACCGTGCTTGGCGGCACACGGATACCGGCCCCGGCGAGTTCGCCGCTGATCCGCTGGTAGCTCCACGTCGGGTGCTCCCTGGCCAGGCGCAGGATCGCATCACGAATGTCTGTCCTGGTGGATGGGGGCCTGGAAGTTTCCGCGGGTAGGTCCACTTGTGGGCAACCAGGTCGCGGTGCCAGCGCAGCAATGTCGCCGGCGTCACGAAGAAGATGTTCCACGACCGGCGAGGCAGCAGCCCGCGAGAGCGCTGTCAGCAGCAACGCACTTTACGGTTGCAACGGCAGTCAATACCATCCCCCTTCGCACGCCCGGCGGCCAGCCTGGCGCCGCGTGCCGGGGGTACGCAATGGTCAGCGTTACTCATTTTGCGGGATGTGCTCGGCTCAGCGTTGCGGTCCGTCCCATGACCATCGCGGAATGCTCAGGCCCGCGGGGACATCGTCAGCAGACTCGTGGTAGCGCGACATGGTCGTCGTGGTGGCCCAGGCGAAGTAATCGTGCAACACCTGCCGGAGTGGCTCGGCCGCTGTCGGCCCCACGTCCTGCAGAGCCTGGTCGAAACAGGCAATCGCCCGGCGGTCCATCTCCTCGTGCGGGCCGTTGCCGCTGTGGATACGCACGACCGACGTCCCGTCTCCATAGCTATCGGAGTACGTGGTGGGCCCCCCGAGGGCCTCAGCCCAGTACGCGGCGAGCCGCTCGTGGTGCTGAGGATGGAATCCATGGCTAAACGCGTGGCTGACTATCTCGTCGGCCATCACCCGGGAGTGCCACGCCTCGGCCAGGCGGAGTAGGCCCTCGCTGCCGCCCGCGGCCGCATACACGCTCTGCATGTCCCAAGGATGGCAGGCCAGCGCGAACACGGCGGACTTACGACAGGGCAGCTCGCCAGTGGCGGCCGGTGAGCTCTGCCGCTGCGGTTTCCGGACAACGACTTCGGGCCATACCTCACGATGACCGATCACGTCAGTGGTCCTGGCACGGTCCTGGCACGCCCACCAGTGCGCTGCCAGTTACCCGGTCGCGCCCGAAGGCGGGAGCTGATATGCGGGCGAACCTGATCCAATCGCGCTAAAGTGTTCGGCGCAGTCGGCGGGGAGGATGAGCTTCTGTCTGGTGGCCCGTCGAAAACCGGCGCCACAATTGAGGGAGTTGCCTGTCTGGTCGATTGGACCAGTCAGGCTTTTAGGGGGTATCCGGCATGCCAAGTTCAGGGATCATTGATTTGGCGATAGGTATGGCCTTCGTCTTCGGCGTGACGGCCGCCCTTGCCTCCGTCGTCACCGAGTTGATCGCGCGTTTCTTCGGATTACGCGGGGACTACTTGTTACGTGGTCTGCGTGAGCTCCTCGACGGCGGCAGAACGGAAACAGTCCTGACCAACGCAGAAAAGGACTACAAGACCCTAACGGACTTTGTTGAGGGGCAGGGCACCGCGAAACCGGCGTCGGCGACCGGCGCACTGCTCGGCAGCCCGATCTTGCGGAGCCAGGGGATGGTTGGCGAGATCACGAGCCGAGATTTGACCGTTCCGTCAGCACGGCCACCAGCAGCGCCGGCCACTCCAGCAACGCCAGCGGGCCAGGCGGCCGCTGCGGCGCAGCCTGAAGAAAGACAAAAGAAGCCTGGGTTCATAACGAAGAAAACACAGGTGTGGCGGGACCGCAGGAGCCTGCCGGCCTACATCCCCGCGAGGTCGTTCGCCGACGCTATCATCGACCTGGTCGTGCCCGCCGCGACAGGAAAGACAACCATAGACGATCTCGCGACGAACGTCGGCAAGCTGCCTCCCGAGCTGTCGACGCTCAAGCTGTCGCTCCAGGCGCTGGTCAAGCACGCAGGCGGCGACATCAACACCTTCCGCACCTCCGTCGAGCACTGGTACGACGATCACATGGATCGGGTGTCCGGCTGGTACAAGCGGCACGTCGCCAAGATCACACTTGTGGCCGGTGCAATCCTCGTACTGTTGCTCAATGTCAACGCGCTCACCATCGGGCGCACGCTGTACAGCGACAGCACCGTCCGCACGGCCGTGAGCACCGTGGCAGCCAAAGTCACGTCCTGTCCTGCGAACCAGAGCCAGCAGGATTGCCTGTCGAGTCTTCATGGGCAACTGTCGGCAGCAGCGAAGGCCGGGCTGCCGATCGGATGGGGAACCGTCGCCGATTGCGCCGCATCGGCAACGACCTGCAACTGGTGGGATCAGCGGGGAATTTTCAGCCGACACGGCGGCTCTCCCTGGCAGGTCGTGCTCGTGCTTATTGGTTTCCTTATCACGATCACGGCGCTCGTCCCCGGTGCCCGGTTCTGGTTCAACATCTTGAGTACGCTCGGCAGCCTGCGCTCGACGGGCCCGAAGCCTGCCACGCCCGCAAGCTGACCCGGCGACCGGCTGCCAACGGCGTGCGGCCGACGCGCTCAGCCGAGCAGGTCAGCCGCAGGTCGGACGGAATCCGACGAACGCGTGTGCCGCCGCCGCACTGGACGTGGGGCAGCCTCGGCACCCAGACGTTGCAGGCGCTCGCCCTAGGTCGCGGGCTCGAGCCGGGGCTGATGCAGCGTCCGCCGTTGATGACGCCTCCGAGAACCTCGCGGCGGCGGATCTCGGCACCCGGCGGGACTGCGGCTGGCTCGTCAAACCTCGGGGGGGAAGCTCCTCCGAGCACGTCTACCACCGGCGCAGGAAGGTCTGCCGCACCGGCAATAACCTCGGCTGGTTTTCTTATGACATATTCATGAAGATTGGCCCTAAAGTCAAGGGCGCTCCGGGCGACCGCGTTGAAGTCTCCATGACTACGCGATAGGAAGATGCGCCTTCACGGGAGATGCGCGTCCTCAGGAGTATGACCTCGTCGGCCAGGGAAGCTGAGTCCAACTGCCCGCCAGAATTGTCAGAATGCTGGTCCGATGTCGTGGATTCGCTGCCCTGCCATTTGCGGTCTCGTGTTTCCTGCTCTCGCAGTATGTGTTCCAGACAGCTCGCGCACAGCTACGCCGGCCCGTACGACTGGGCCATCCACCACCGCCGGCTGGCAAGCCAGATCCTGATCCGCCGAGATCGACGTCGTCCTCGCCGTCGGCGAACTCGCTCTCCACGTCGCCTACCCCGACCGGTGGCCCGCACGTCAGCGGACCTGGCCCTGGGCCACCGCACTCACCGGCCCTGCCGCCTTAGCACCGGGAACATCGGCAACGTTTACCGCCCAACCGGGGCGGAGCTCGCCGAGATCGTCAGCGGCGACCTGGCGCGTCCGGTGCCCACCTGCCCGGAGTGGACGTTCCGGCAGCTGGCCACGCACGTCGGCCGGGGTCACCGTGGGCGGCCGGGATTGTGGCCACCCGGGCGGGCCGAGGCCATCCCGTTGCGCCAGGTACCGGACGGGAAGCTCCCCGACGAACCGGCGCGCCACGTGGAGTGGCTCAACGCCGCGGCGGCCGGGGTCATCGCGGCGGTAACGGCCGTCGGAGGGATCTGGTGTGGACGTTCCGCCAGCTTGGTCCGGGCACTGGCGGCGTCGGTGAACTCAACCTGGCCGCGGTGGACAGCCGCATTGATCTTGGCGGCGGATCGCCCCGCGTACCAGGGCCGCCGCCCGATTAGCGCGGGTTTCGTGCCCGTGGCGAGCAGCAGCGCAGTGCCTGGTGGGAGGGCGCGTATAGCTGCGGGTTCGAGGATGTCCTGGCGGCGGAGCGAGATCTGCTCGTGGGTCCGTTCCGTCGCCGTAGCTGGCGGAACGGACCGCGACGTCGTGCTGGCCGATCAGCAGAGCGAGGTCGCGGTCAGCCGTGGCGAGTCAGCACCCGCGCCGACCAGGATGACAGCGCACGAGGCAGGCGACCGCGTGGCGCAACTGCTCCTGTTGTACTGCCGCCGCGACCTGGAGGACTCCGGCGGCCCTGATCACGAGACGGGATGGTGGTTTACCGACGCGCCGCCGGACGTCGCCCGGGAGGCGCTCACCGTGGCCGTCGGCAAGATGCCTGGCGAGCGGGCCAACGATCAGCCCCCCGAGGAGTGGCTGGTCGCGCAGGCGGAGCGCCGCGGCGGGGTGCTGGCGGGCTTCGCCGCGCCGAAGAGGCTCGCCAGCCCGCGGATGGGGGTGGATCCGGGTGGATGCGATCGTCGTGCCGTGCTTGCAGGCCGAGGACCTGGCCGACGAGCTCGCGCGGCTGTGGCCGGTCGATGGCTACCGCGTGGCACTCGGCCTCGCTGTCGTCGAGGGCCTCGCCAGCAGGGACGCCGACCGTCATGAGTGGGAGCGCCCCGGCGTTCTGCAGCTTCTGGCGGACTGAGGCTGGGAATGTGCAGCAGGGCAGCGGCAGGCGGATTTACCATGGCCGGACGGCCGGAGTTCCGCCCGGCCAGACTCCGCGACGGCCACCAGAGGATCAGCCATGGCCTATCCGAACGACGAATGACAGCGCAACGGCGCAACGCTGAGCGACAAGACCGCCCGCCAGGAGTTCGGGCTGACCCAGGATGAGATCTACGACGCGATCGACGCGGGTACGCTGCACTACCGCCAGGCCGCGATGCACGGGAACCCGTGGCTGAGACTTCTCCGCCGCTAGGTCGAGGCCCTCGCCAGGACATCCCACGGCGACCGGTAAGTCAACGAACGGCAAGCCAGAGCCGAGCTGGCGCGCGTCAACCGCGAGATAAGACGCCTCCGGACCGAGCTGGCCGCGCTCGAGGAGCAGCGATCCAAGCTCAGCTCGGACCTCGGACAGTGAGCGGCCCGGAGACAGATCGTTAAGCCGAGTGCTGCCAGCTTGCCCCGAAGTCGTACTCGTACCCGACCTTGACCCCGCGCCGGCAGGCGTCACGTACCCGGATGCCATCCTCGTCGGCCGCGTCTTCCAGGGTGAAGGAAGGGTCGCTGTACGTTCTTCGTCCTAGCTGGACTGCGTGCAGGTGGTCACCGTCCCTGCCGAACAGGAGCTGGATCACCTGGTGCAGGTCGCCGAGGGTGGCGATGACGGGCAAACCGCACGCTGCGCCAGATCGCGAGCAGCGCCAGCGCGCACACCAGCAGTCCAGTGAAGCCGTCCTCCTGCCGGGGATCGGCCAGTGCCCTGCAAACCGCGCGCAGTCCCGCGAACCACGCATCGAGCAATGCGGCATCGCCGGGCGGCCAACCTTCCAGCGCAGGCCCGCTGCTGACCGTCCCGTCGCTGCTCCGCAGCAGACCCGTGGCGATTGCCGCGGACCAGGGCACGGTGGCCTGCCGCCGGACGGGCTGAATGAGCCGTGAGCATGTGCTGAACTGTCCGGCATGGAGTATTCCCGATTCCTCGACTGCCTCGCGGCCGACTTTGCCCGCCTGCGGGCCGTCGCGCCGACCGACCCCGCCGCGGCGGTGCCGAGCTGTCCCGGCTGGACCGTCGCCGACCTGACCCGCCACGTCGGCGAGGTGTACCTGCACAAGACCCTGGCCATGCGCGAGGGTGCCGAGCCCGACCCGTGGCCGCCGAAGGAACTCGCGGACGAGGAGCCGCTCGCGCTGCTCGACCGGGCGTACGCCGGGCTGCTCGACGAGTTCGCCGCCCGCAAGCCGCAGGATCCGGCCGGCTCCTGGTACGCGCCGGACCAGACCGTCGGCTTCTGGATCCGTCGGATGGCGCAGGAGACGGTCATCCACCGCATTGACGCCGAGCTCGGCACCGGGCAGCCGGTCGCGCCGGTCCCGGCCGACCTCGCCGTTGACGGCATCGACGAGCTGCTCAAGGTCTTCGTGGCGTACAGCGTCGCCGCATGGAGCGACTACTTCACTGACATCCTGGCCGGCTCGCCGGGCCGGACGTACACGGTGCGGACCGACGGCGCGGCGTGGCAGGTGCGGACCGGCCCGGGTCTGTTCACCGTCCGGGACGGTGCTGGCGACGACACGGCCGACGTGACCGTGAGCGGCCCGCCGACGGCCGTGCTGCGCTGGGTGTGGAACCGGGAGGGCGCCCGCGAGCCAAGCGGCGTGACAGTAGAGGGCCTCCCGGAGGCGGTCGTGGAGCTGCGGCGCTGCATCGTCATGGCGACGCAGTGAGGCTGGTCAGCCGCCAGACGAGGTCGAACCGGTCGAGGTTCATCACCTTGTCCCACGCCGCGACGAAGTCGTGCACGAACTTCTCCTTCGCGTCATCGCTCGCGTAGACCTCCGCGAGCGCGCGCAGCTCGGAGTTCGACCCGAAGACGAGGCCGGCACGGCTGCCGGTCCACTTGACCTCGCCCGTGGCGGCGTCGCGGCCCTCGAACGTGTCCTCGGACGTCGCCCGCCACGGCGTGCCCAGATCGAGCAGGTTGACGAAGAAGTCGTTGGTCAGCGACCCGGGGGTCGTGGTGAAGACGCCGAGCGGCGCCTGCTGGTAGTTCGCGCCCAGGACGCGGAGGCCGCCGACGAGGACCGTCATCTCGGGGGCGCTCAGGGTCAGCAGGTTCGCCCGGTCGAGCAGCAGGTACTCGGCCGGCAGCCGGTTGCCCTTCCCGAGGTAGTTGCGGAACCCGTCGGCGGCCGGCTCGAGCGCGGCGAACGACTCCGCGTCGGTTTGCTCCTGCGACGCGTCCGCGCGGCCCGGCGTGAAGGGGACCTCGACGTCGAAGCCGGCGTCCTTGGCCGCCTGCTCGACGGCCGCACCACCAGCGAGCACGATCAGGTCGCCGAGCGAGACCTGCTTGCCGCCGGTCTGGGCGGCGTTGAAGGCCTCCTGGATCCCCTCCAAGGTGCGCAGCACCGTGCGCGAGCTGCGGCGATACCGAGAAAGTGCATTGCCGGGACCGGGACGGGCGCCTCCCGGCGCCCGGGATGTGGCCCAGATTCTACTGGCCGGGCGCCGGGTCCGGGCGGCCGCCGGTGGCACGCCGAGCTCTAGGCGAAGCACGCCGAACTGGCGGCAAGCCGCCGCTGAGCCGATACTCGCGGCCGGCCTGGCTGCGGTGGCCGCGCACGAGGCCGGCAGCCCGGCCTAGGCAGGGGCTGCCGGCCCGCGGGGCCGCTGAAATCCGCCCGCAGGAATGCCGACCGGTCTTCAGCGCCAGTGGCAGGGAGCCGCAACCTAGTGACGCTCCGGCCTGCAATCGCACCGTCAGGCACGCGGCCGGCCGGGCGGCCGGAACCCCTCGCCGGGCGAACTCGTCACGGCACCTTATCGGCCGTAGATCTGGGCGGGCGCAATCCCGCCGTTCGGCGCGGCTGTGCAAGGGTGGTTCGCTGCGAGCATCGCCGCACGTAACAGGTCGATCCGCGTGAACCTGGCTGGATCCTGTCCGGCCTGCGCACCTTCGCCGGTGTGTGAAGCGATCTCCTGATTGCTAGCTCCGGAAGTAGCGCCTGCGCCAAGGATGCCCATCCGGGCGTCAGTCACCGGTCATGCGGTCGATCCGCTCCCGGATGAGGTCGGCGTGGCCGTTGTGGCGCGCGTACTCCTCGATCATGTGCAGGTAGATCCAGCGGATGTCACGGGCGCGCTCCGGATGGTGACCGCGGCTGGGCACGACGTCATCAAGCTGCTTTCCGGCCACGGCGGCGCGTGCGTGCTGTATTTCCTGTTTGAATGCCTCGATGCCGGCGGCCGCGTCCGCGTCGTCAAGCGCTTCGAAGTCCTGGCCGGTTTGGTCCGGGTCGTAGGGGAAGGGCAGGTCGGTGGTTGCCGCATGCATACGGAACCACCAGCGCTCCACCTCGGTCATGTGCCGCACCAGGCCAAGCAGAGATAGCCGGGACGGCGGAACCGGCCGCTCCTTCAGCTGGCCGGCGGTCAGGCCGGCGCACTTGTGCAGCAGCGTGCCGCGATGGAAGTCCAGCCAAGCCTCAAGCGCCTGGCGCTCACTCAGGATGAGCCCAGGCTCGGTGCGCTCCACCGGCGGAGCCGTCCACGCTTCGGTCATGACCGCCACGGTAGTTGTGACGGCCTATCTGCGTCGATCACATAACCGTCGCGGCCGTGCCCCCGGTCCCGGCCGGGCTGACCAGCGCAGCTGAAATGCAGGCCAGCGCCAGGACATCCGGGCCACTCAGGCGGCCGGCGCGTAGCGCACCGCCGAGCCGGCCAAATGAGCATTATTTCAAGTAGCTCTCTGTGATGGGCGTGGCTCCGGCTTTGACGTAAGGTAACCGCCGTTCGGCGCCCCGACCGGAGCGTTAGGCCTGCCCGCGATGCCGCGCCGATCCGGACGATCGGCTTGATTGCCGGCGCCCGCTGCCAGCCGATGTGCGGGCGGGTCGCGGGCCTTCGCGGTCATCCGGGATGCGCACAGGCCCGCCGATGGCAGCGCCTACCTCATCTCGGCCCAGGATGCGGCTGGGCCAACCTGGCAACAGGGCGCTGACTCGGCCGGTCCGCTTCCCCGGACAGCGGGAGGCGGACGGGTATCACGCCAGCGCAGCCGCCTTGCGCAGCAGGACCGACCGCTCGCATATGTTGCGGCACAGCCGGGCGGCGAGCTCCAACTCGGCTGTGCCACGGCGTCTTCGGCACCCGCACGGTCCAGGTCGTGCTGATCCGCGACCGCACGCAGACGGGCTATGTGCTGGCGCCGGCCACCACCGATCTGGCCGCGTGCCCGGCAGCGGTGATCGAGCGTTATGCCGCCCGATGGCCTATCGAAGTGGCGATCGAGGACGCCAAAAAGATCTTCGGCACCGGGGAGGCGCGCAACCGGCTGGCCGCAGCGGTCCACCGTACAGTCCCCTTCACCCTCGCCTGCCAGAGCCTGGCCATGCTCTGGTATGCCACCGCCGGGCACCATCCGGGCGACGTGGACAAGCACCGTGCCCGCGCTCCCTGGTACCGGACCAAAGCCTGTCCATCAACCGCTGACATGATCGCGAAGCTGCGCCGGGTCCTCATCGCTGCGAAATATCTCTGACGCCTTTCAGCGCCAGCCGCAGCGCGGCGATCGCGTTGTCCGGCAGCGCCGACAAATTCGCCAAGGTCTCGTTGCGCGGCTTGCGGCGTGGTAATGAATTGAGCGGGCCCGGTCGTGCTGCGAAGGCCGCGACGGCGCGAGGCGGCTCGAGTAGGTAGCCGCGATCGATCGCCGGTATCGTGACTGGTCCAAACAAGCGGCCGACCTGCAGATCATAGTTATCGTCGAACGATCGCGCGATGTTATTCATGTGGACGGCTTTAGCTCAGGCCTAGCGAATAAATCCGGCCGCGACGCCAGCAGGCCGGGAATAGCAGCAGCCCAACCGGACCGGTACGGAGGGAACCGCACCTCGGCTTGGACTGCCCCTGGTTGATTTTTCCAGGCCGCGGCCGATGCGGATCACCTGGCCGCTACGGCACCGCACCCGACAGCCGCCTGTTCCGCGGAACCCGTGACCACACGTATGCGGGGATGGCTGCCACGGCCGTCGCTGCGGCACCCACGAGAGCAAGCAAGTACCCGGCTGGCAGGTCCACAACCACCTGCACATTCACGTCGGCAACAGCGGGGACCCCTATCCCCAGGACTCCTGACATTATCGGCCGATGACGCTGTGTACCGTGGCATCTGACGTGGGACTTTTCTTGATTTTCTGAAGATTCCGGCTGCAGGCCCGCGCCTTTTCCCGATAAAATGAGTGTTGTCATTGAGGGCGGTTCCCGGGAGGCGCGGAATGGCGGCAGGGCTGGCGCAGGCGCCGCTGCCGTGGCTCCCGGAGGGCGCCGCCGAGATCGCCCGCGGGGTCGGCCTGGTGACCGGGGACGACGGGTCCGGCGCGGTGTGGGTGCACGGGATGATGACGTTCTGCTGGGACGCCAGGGACGAGGCGTCGCGGCGGCTGGCCGCGGTGCAGCTCGCGGAGCTGAAGGCCGCAACGCAGAAGCAGGTGGCAGCCGGGTTCGGGACGACGCCGGTGACGGTGTGGCGGTGGGCGGACGCCTACCGCCGGGACGGGGTCGCGGGGCTGCTGCCGCAGCGCAAGGGCCCGAAGGGCCCGACGAAGGTGACCCGGCAGGTGGCGGAGGAGATCCGGCGGCTGGCCGCGGACCCGGCGCTGTCGCAGCAGCAGGTCGCGGACCGGTGCGGGGTGTCGGAGTTCACCGTGCGGGCGGTGCTGGGCAAGGTGCCGGCTCGCTGGGAGGCGGCCGCGCGGCTGGCCGGGCCGGCCGCCGCGGGTGACGGCGGCGCGGGCGGGGCGCAGCAGGAGCTGCCGGTGCTGCCGGTGCTGCCCGATCCGGTGCCGCGGGACGCCGAGCGGGCGCTGGCCCGGTTCGGGCTGCTAGGCGAGGGCGCGGCACCGGTGTTCACGCCCGCGGCGAAGGTGCCGTACGCGGGGCTGCTGCTGGCGCTGCCCGCGCTGGCCGGCACCGGCCTGCTGGCCTCGGCCCGTTGTGTCTACGGGCGGCTGCGGGACGGGTTCTACGGGCTGGAGACCATGCTGGTGATGCTGGTGTTCCTGGCGCTGCTGCGCGAGCCGCGCGCCGAGGGCGCCACCCGCGTCCCGCCGGCGGCGCTGGGCCGGGTGCTGGGGCTGGACCGGGCGCCGGAGGTCAAGACGGTCCGCCGCAAGCTCGCCGAGCTCGCCGCCGCCCGCAAGGCCCCGGAGCTGCAGCTGGCCATCGCCCGCCACCACGCCGCCGCCCGCCCCGGTGACCTGGGGCTCGTCTACATCGACGGGCACACCCGCGCCTATTTCGGCACCCGGGTGGTGCAGAAGACGCACGTGGCCCGGCTGAAGTTCCCGTCCCCGGCGACGGAGGAAACCTGGGTCACCAGCGGGCGCGGCGACCCGATGCTGGTAGTGATCGGCGAGCCGTCGGTCTCGCTGGCGGCCCGGATCAAGGACCTGCTGCCGGACCTGCGCGGCATCTGCGGCCAGCACGCGGCGCCGGTGCTGTGCTTTGACCGGGGCGGCTGGTCCCCGGACCTGTTCGCCGCGGTCATCGCGGCCGGGTTCGGGCTGCTGACCTACCGCAAGAACGAGCCCGGCAAGGACATCCCGGACGTCGCGGACGAGAAGTTCACCGTCACCACGTGGCGCGGGGACGACGGCCGCGACCGCGGCTACGACGTCGCGGACACGAACGTCACGCTGACCGTCGCCAGCGGCGAGCACAAGGGCGAGGAGCTGGACCTGCGGCAGGTCACCCGCCGTGACAAGGGCAAGCAGGTGCACATCCTCACCACCTGCGGGAAAGACGAGCTGCCCGCCGCCGGGATCGTCTACAAGATGACCGGCCGGTGGCGGGAAGAGAACTGGTTCCGCTACGGCCGCGCCCACTACGCCCTGGACTCCCTCGACAGCTACGCCGTCACCCCCGACGACCCGGGCCGCAAGGTGCCGAACCCGGCGAAGAAAACTGCGTCTGCCGCGGTCGCCGCCGCGCGCAAGGCGCTCGCCGAGGCGGAACAGGCCCGGCAGGGCAAGCTCGGCAAGCTCAAGAACCCGGCCCCCGGCCAGGAAACCATCATCACCAACGCGATGCTCGCCAGGCTCGACGCCCCCGTCGGCGCCGCCCGCCGGACGCTGGAAGAAGCCCGGGCCGCGGCCAAAGCGATCCCGGCGAAGATCCCGCTCGCCGAGCACAACCCTGACATGGTGCGGCTGGAGACTGAGACCAAGCTCATCACCCACGCGGTCAAAATGGCCGCGTTCAACGCCGAGACCGCCCTGGCCCGCGCGCTGCACCGCCGCTACACCCGCGCCGGCGACGAAGCATATGCCCTGATCCGCGAAGCCCTCGCCGGCAGCGGAGACATCATCCCCGGCGACGACACCCTCACCATCCGCCTCGACCCGCTGACCGCACCCCGGCGCACCCGCGCGATCGCCGCACTCTGCGACCAGCTCAACACCGCCCAGGCCACATTCCCCGGCACAAGCCTCATCCTGCGCTACGAGACGAAAGACCACCCGGGCACTGCATAAACGATCTCCTATATCAGGAGTCCTGGGGACCCCATCCCGGCGCCGCCGTCTACGCCATACGCAAGGAGCCCACACCATGACCGTCGTCATCATCGTCGTGATCACCGCCGCTCTTGCGTTCCACAGCGGCCATTCGGTCGCCGATCACCGCCACGGCCGCGCCCATGGCAAGCGTGGGATCAATCTGTACTGGTCATCGGTGATAGACCCGTGGATCAGCATTCCCGGACCATTCGGGACCCGGAGCGGCACGCCGGAACCGCATCACCGCGGGCAGCCGCGCAAACTAGAAGATCGCGACATGAGCCACTTCCCAGGTGACCCGTCGAGGTGAGAGAGGGAGCTGGGCCGAACGAACCTCCCGGGGAAACGCGGGGAGCCGCGACGGAAAGGCTGAGAAGCCGGACAGCCGGCAGGCTGAATGGGGGCCCAAGACCTGATCCGGACAATGCCGCCGAAGGGAGACCACCTCACAGGCCCATCTTTTTAACCGACCTCGGCGGGGGGATTGTCGGGATGACACCGCCGGCTTCAGACGGGAGATGTGGTCGGCTTGGATAAGATCGCATCGGGGATGGAAAAACGCCTGTGGGGTGCCAGAACTATGCCTGGCCTGTGAGCTGCAGCGATGCGCCACGGGTCAGCGGTAGGCCATGATGATCGCCCGTGTCTCTCCGTCTGCTCTATGTGATCTTCATCCGCATCTGCGGCTGGCTTGTCCTGCTCTGCCGGTCACACGCCTCCGCCCCGAAGCCCCTGGGCGAACGCCTATGCCGAAAGGTTCGTGCTCACCGCCCGGACCAAGGTCACCGACCGGATCCGCCCGCTGAGGTGGGCACAGACGGTCCGGGCCTCATGGGGGTGATGGTAATGCCAGGCCGGTGGCGAGCGCGCGGACTATGTCGAGAGTCCGCGGCTGCGGGAACGGTCCGGGACTGGTTCGATCTCGGGCCGGAGTCAGGTGCGGCCCGCCGCCGGTAATGGCGGCGGTCGGCTCGGTGATGACAAGCGGGGACAAGCTCACTTGGAGACGCTGCTGGACTGACGTAGGATTAACGCGGCTATGCGACCGCTCGCTGGTGTCCGTGCATCGGGAGTTGGGCGACAAGCCGCGCACGGTCGCGCTGAACTTGGCCACAATCGTGGCACCGTGGACTGTCAGTTCCCCCGCGGCGGTCGGGGGTCGCGCGCTCCGATAAGGCCCTTGGGAAGTTCCGCGCCGCCGCAGGCCAGCGGCGCCGATAGGAAACCCTGTGGCCCCGCTTCCCTGCGGCTCATCGTTGAGCTGTCCCCCGTCATTTGCACAGCCGATAAGACACCAGCGACCACTGCTGGACGGTCCCCTGGACGGTCCCTGGACGGTCCGCCCATGCCTACGGATCAGAAGGTCGGGGTTCGGGTTCCTCGCCAGGAGCGCCGGTTCTGGGGCTGGTCAAGGGGCGCCGCTCTGCAGAGATCATCTATTGTGTTTACCGTGGCCGTCGCGGAAGAAGGCCAGATTCGGTCCAGGGGGGACGGGATATGTGGGCGCAGCTCATCAAGATGCGGTTGAAGCCAGGCAAGGACATGACCGAGGTGGACGCGCAGCTGCGGGCAGCCGAGCAGCCCGGTTCGGGCCTGGTGCGGTCGATAGCCATGCGCGACCAGAAGGATCCTAGCCAGGCCTACTTCCTCGTCGTGTTCGAAAGCGAGGAGAAAGCCCGCGCGCGGGAGCAGGATCAGCGCCGCCAGGAAGGGCTGCAAGCCGTGAGGGCAACGATGGCGGACATCTTCGAGGGTCCTCCAGAGTTCGTCGATCTGACCGTCGTGGAAGAGTGGGCGGGTTAAGCGATCCCTGGGCGCACAGGATTCGATATGCAGCGGGCGAACGCCAGGGGCCGGAGCCTGGATGCGCCCGGTGAGGATGCCGGGCGGGGCGCTTCGCGCAAGCGCGGCGGATCTGCTGCTGCAGCTTCGTCACATCCGCGGCGAGCGCAGCGACCGGGTCGGCCGACGACACATTGCCAGGCTCCTCGCGAGGGTCGGCGGCGTTCCTGCCCAGGGTGAAGGACGGCGCGTTCATGGCCTGTACCCCGCGCGGCAGTTCCCGATAGGGGATCGCTCCTCATGCCCGGCGTCCAGGCCATTCGCCCTAACCTAACGGGCGCCGAAAAGCACAAACGGCCAGATCGGATCCTTGACCGCGACCGCGATCACGCAACCGACGACTACCGCGACGGCCACTGCCAGCGCGGCGAATGCCTGCGCCTGCGCCCGGAGAAGTGTCTGCCGCTCGTCGGTCTGCTCACCGAGCATGGCGCCCAGGTCGCTGTCGGACCTGCCCCACACGTAGGTGCCGATCGCCGCGGCGACCGCGATTGCCTCTACCGGGATCGCGTTCGACGCCGCCTTCACCGCGGCCGGCATGCAGATCATTAAGACACCTGTCCAGGCGCTGCGGGCGAACGCCGTCTACGAGCGCTGGATCGCCAGCGCCCGGCGCGAGTGCACCGACCGCATCCTCATCGCCGGACGGCGACATCTGCACCACACGCTCAGCGAATATGTCGATCAGTACAACACCCACCGACCGCACCGGACCCTCAGCCACAGACCGCCCGACGCCAAGATCCCCGCCGCCCCTGCGGAGGACAACATCCGCGTCCGAAGACCCGGCCGGCTCGGCGGCCTGATCCACGAGTACTCGCAGGTCGCATGAGGTGAAGGCATTTTCGGCGCCCGCAACCACCACGCCGCCTGAAACGGAGCCGAAAACCCGCTGTTCAGAGCCCGAATCCCATTTCCGGGCAAACAGCCGCCGGATCGCGAGCGCCCTGCGGTGGCGCTCCTCGCGCGCCTGCGCGGCCCGCCCCTGAAGCCCCCGCAGGTTGAGAGCAGGCCCGAAGTCAGTTCGTCATGTTGATGACCACAAGGTCCAAGCCAGGGATGCGGTCGAAGTGCCGGATGTTGGCTGTTCCGACGCGCCATCCAGCGGTGATGGCGGTGGCCGCGACGAGCCGGTCGTGCGCCCCTACGTCCGTCCCTGCCATGGCCAGTCCTGCCCAAAGCCGCGCGTGTGCGCGTGCTGCCAGCAGGTCGAAGGCGAACGGGGGAAACGCGGCCAGCACCCCCTCGACGAATGCTTCCCGGCGTGCGCGGTGCTCCGGCGTTGCCCGGTGCACGCCGTGCAGCAGTTCCGACGCCGTAATAGCAGCAATCCCCACCTCTTCCGTGGGCCCGAGCTGCTCTTCCAGGCGCCTGCTGACCTCGTCCATGCCCGTCGCTGCGGGCAAGCGGCGGATGCCACGCTCTAGCTCGATGAAAACGGTTGTGTCTAGGAGGGTGCCCATGGATTGTCCGGGGAAGGTCCCACGTCGCCGAGGACGGCCTCCATGTCCTCGGCGAATCCAGGATCGGGTGGCGCTGAGCTGGCCAGCAGCCCCAGTGCCTCCCGCAGCGGCCTTCCGCGGCGGGCAGGGTGTGAGATCGCGGCACGATCGTCTGGGTGAACGATGACATAGGCCGGCCGCTCGCGGTTGACCACTACTACCTGCTCATGACGGGCGACGGCCTCCCGCGCACGGCGGGGGATCCGGACTTCCTCTGCCCTGATCGTGGTCATGGCTCCAGGGTAACATGTAAACCGTACGGAAACGTTCGGAACCGTACTGACTTGAAGGCATCACAGATGATGCAATCTTCCCAGCCATGGGCACAGATGCCAGCTGTCAGACCCGAGTGCTACCGCTCCGCTGGGTTTCAGCACCCAGCCCTGCGTTGTCGAAACGCTGGATCAGGCTGGGCTTGCGGAGGTACCTTCCGCTCCGCTGCGACCCGTTCCCGTTCCTCGCGCTGGGCGGTCGCCGCGTCCCGGAGCTCCCCGGCCCTACGCGTTCCGGCATCGGAAGGCGTGCTGCCCGGGGACCCAGCCCGGAAGCGCGCTGCAGAACCGCCTGCACCTGGCTGCCTTCCCCCCGCGCCGCCTGCAGGAGCAGGCCATCCTTCTTCGCACCGGGCAGATCTTCGATCCAGCGGGCCAGCTCGCCTGCTGACCCAGCGACCGTCTGTACCTCAGCGCTGGCTGTCGCCGCAGCCGTTAGCAGGTCCTCATCGAGGCGCAGGAAGTCTGCGACCGCGCGCTATAGCGCGCTCAAGGCCCGCAGGCCCGGTGGCAGGGGCGGCTCGCCCTCCTCCCAGTACTCGTCCTCATCCTCCGACGACAGGCTCAAGATCACGTGGCCGTCGGCCGCGCACGCCGGCGCGGCGTCCCCTGTGCAGGAGCGCTCGGCCACGCCAAGGTCCAGCAGGCCCCGAGGCAGCCGGATCATCAGCCGGCGCGTTCCCCAGTTGGCGAGGTAGAGGAAGGCACCGAAGTACAGCTCCATCAGCGCGTCAGGGTTCCCGCGGAAGTCACCCCAGTGGTATTCCTTGACGAAGCTCGTCGCGGTGATCCGCGCCCGCGTTGACAGCGCACGAAGCTCGGTGCGCTGCCGCTCATCCAGCGGGTGGTCTATTGCCAGGAACTCGTAGTACTGATACTCGCTCATGATCACGGGTCTCCGTCGTCTGTGCGCACACCGCCCGGCGCGCCATGCGTTCGGCCTTGGCCTGCGCGAGCTGCCGCGCCTGCTTCTCGATTGGCGTCACCACTTCGGGCCGGTCGCGGCCGAACTTCTTGCTGTACAGGTGCTCGATGAACTGGGGAAGCGGCTGCTTCCAAGGTTCTTGGCCATGGTTATCGAGCTTCGAGCTTCCTGGGGTTCAGGCCAAGCTCACGCGCCATCTGAACCTGGGCATGAGAGAGCCTGTGCCGTCGGCGCGCGTCTTCCCAGGCCTGCAGCTTCGGCGGGAGGACCGGTGGTTTCCTGCTCACGCTAACTAACTAATCAGGCCGGCCAGTGGCGGTAGGCGTCGATCCACTCCGCGCCCTCGGGACGCGGCACCGGGAGCGGGAGGTCGAGGATCGGGACGGCCCCACGGAACGCGCCGCGGGTGCAGATGGCTACCACGCCAGCGTCATCTCTCAGATCGACATCCTTGACGACGACATCCAGGCCAAGAACCTGCGTCTGAAACGGTGTCGCCAGGTTGTCTTGAATCATCGTGTAAAGGCCAGCGGCCCGTTCCTCGCGGTCGTAACAGTCGACTATGGCCTCCCCGACGAGCGAGTCGAGTTCAGCCTTACTCAGCTTGCTCACGCCATGAGGCTAACGATCCACTCTGCGGGCGGAGCGCCGTTTCGTGGCCTTCCCCTCGTCTGATGACGATGAGCAGGCCGCGGCCTTGCCGGCCTGCTGGAAGCGTTTACCGTCCTTGCGGACCTGAACGCGCCGCATGGGACCCTGACACGGCTGAGAATGGGGCCATGCGGTACGGCAGAGCGGTGCAGCGGCTGGAAATGATCGCCGAGCGGTGCCAGCGGGTCAGCGGCCTGTGGGACGAGGCACCTCAGCTGATTGGCGCTTACGCGTTCGGTCATGTGCTTGGGCCGGGCCAGCTTGATGCGGTGCAGGTGGCGCTCGTACTCAACCACCCAGCCGAGGAACTGACGTGGTGCGCCCGGCCCACCTCGTGCTCGGGCAAGGACCGTATCTCCGCCGGGGTCGAGGAGCGGCCGGGCCCGGCTCGCTGGACCGGCTGGGCGCGGCGTTCATGGGAACGATCCACGCCTACTGCTTTCCGGCTGCCGCAGCAGCACGTGCCCCGTTACGAAACATTCGACCTGCTCGATGAGCGGCGGCTGACCGCGTTCCTTTGCCGGGAAGAGCCCGCGCTCGGCCTGAAGAGCCTCACCGGCAAGCTGTTCACCTCGATCGGCGCGTTCCTCATCAACCTGGGCGCGTTCCTCACCAACCTGGAGGTGGTGGAGAACGAGCTGATCCCGCTGAGTGACCTGAACGAGCCGTTCCGGCGCATGGCCGAGAACTTCTACCGGCTCCTGGGCCAGTTCCGGCTGACCTGACCACCATCCACAAGGCCAAGGGGCTCGAGTGAGCCGCCGTGTTCGTGCCGTCGCTGACCAGGAATCGCTTCCCCTCGTCCCGGACCGGGAAGCCCAGGGACTGGCTGGTCCCGCGCACCTGTTCAGCGCGGCCCGGAATGAGCTCTGACGCCGACGAACGGCGGGTGTTCTACGTCGCGATGACCAGGGCGCGGGACCCTGCGCAGCACTGCGGTACTCACCCGCCGTTTCCTCCTCCGCCGCCTCCGGGCGGTGGCGCGCCGCGTCCAGCCAGGCCGCGAACGTGATTACGATTCGTTGCTCGCATCGACCACCGCCCGGCAGCCGCGCAGCCCCTCGTCCAGCCCGGCGCCGGTCCGCAGGTCCACCCGGTGCTCCGGGGCGCTGCGGCTCAGCACCCGGACTCGTGGCCGCGGTCCCGCAACTGCGCGGCGACCTGCCGGCCTAGCGTTCCCATTCCTCCGATAATCGCGATCCTCATGCCCCGGTGACGACGCAGCCGGCCCGTGTGTGACATACCCCCGCGGACAGCAACCGGACACTCAGCCGCGCTGACCCGGAATCGTGATCAGCGTGCCTGCACCGGGCTGCTGGCCGCGTCCACGGAGCCCGCCGCACCCGCCGTCGCATAACCACCATTACCGAGCGGTCCAGCCGATCAAGACTCCCATGCCGCTGGCAGGTGACATCAAGACACCGCATCACGACCGGCGCCCTCAGGAACAATTAGGCGGGTCGGTGCGCGGCTATCAAGAGCTCTTCGCGCCGTCGACTGGATGGCAATCCCGGCTACAGCCTCGGCGAACAGCTGCCCAGGCCGTATGTTATACATCGCCGCCTCGGGCTGAGCAGGCGGACGTGAGATCTGGGATATGTCCCGCTTAACGGGCCGGCCCTCGTCCGTTGTCCTTGCACCACTGTTCCAGTGCCTCGTATGCGCCAGCCATGTCCGAATACTCGCCGTGGTGCGCCGTCGCGGCCACGTCGCCCGGCGGCGTGGACACGCACCGGATTTCGCCGCGGCCTGCGTAGTCGAGTTTCAGGAGAACGAGCAGGGCCGCTATTCCGTCAACGCTGTGCCGAACGGCGATGGGTCGGTGATTATCAACTTCGGCGGCGAGGCTGTGGATGCCGGCGCCTATAGGACAAAGCTAGGGACGCGCGCTGTGGCCACCTAGGCGCGGGGCACTGCGCAGGAAGGGCGTGACCTCACGCGGCAGCCGTTATGGATCGCAGGGTGGCTGGGTGATCAGTGCGGTGGTGCTGGATGCCGCGAGACGCTGGTGGACGAGACCCGCGAGTACGGGACATGGGCCGACTGGCTGGGCGTGCCGCGGCACACGTTCTCAGCGGTATTCGGCGCGGTCATCGCCACCGGACGGGACTACCGCGAGGTATTCCAGCACTTCCGGCCCGGTTTCGATCTGGGCGCCGAACGCGAACGCCGCGCCGCCGCGGGAAAACCGGAATGGTTCGGGGAGGACGATCTGTACCCGGATGTGCGGCCGAGCTTGTCGGCGCTGCGCGAGATGGGCGTGTGGGTCGGTGTTGCCGGGAACCAGACGTCGCGCGCCGGGGCGATCCTGCGAGACCTGAGGCTGCCGGCGGATCTGATTGCGACGTCTGATGACTGGGGGGTGAGCAAGCCCAGCGCGGCGTCTTTCGAGGCGGTGATCGCTGCCGCTTCGCGGGAGGCCGGCCAGATCGCCTATGTCGGGGACCGGCCGGACAACGATCTGCGACCGGCCAAGGCAGCCGGTATGCGGACGGTGTTCCTGCGCCGCGGCCCGTGGGGCTACATCTTTGCGCAGGATCCCGACATGGCCGCCGCTGCCGACGGGCGGATCACCTCGCTCGCCGATCTGCCCGCCGTGGTTGCGGCCGCTAGCCGGTCAGCGCGCTGACGGTGGTGTTCCAGTCGTACAGGCGCTCATCGAGCCGACGCACCCGAGCAGCAGGTCCCGCGCGTCCTGGGCGGCCTGCAGCGCCAGCACGTAGCTGGCCTGGGCTGTCTCGGGTTGCTGGAGGTCGAAGAATTCGATGCGGCCGGCGAGCATGCTGGACTCAGCGACGGCCGCCGCCAGTGACGGCCGGGCCGCCTCCGGGACGCCTGGGAGCAGCGCCGCGCCGACGGCGGCGTGGCGGGCCACCGCGTCGTGAAGCCGGGTCGCCGGCACCGACCAGTACAGGTGCCGGTGCGCGGTCGTGATCGTGATGTAGTCAGTCGCCACCGAGGCCGGCAGCGCCGTCCCGATGGCGCGTGACGGCAGCGGCGTGAGGGCTCCCGCGCCTAACCCGGCCGCCATGGAGACAAACGCACGCCGCTTCAGCAGTCGTACGGCCGTATCCAGGTGCCCTCGCCGGGCGGGCAGATCAGCACCAGCCGGATCGCCTCGCCGCCGTACTGCCACAGCCACTGCTGCCGAGTCAGCCGCCAGCCAGTAAGGCGATGCCGCGACCGTGACGGCGCCGTTGCACGGCCGGGCTGCCGCCCGGTCCTTGACCCGCCCGCTCGCCCGGCACATCACAGCTACCCGCAAACAGGGCTATCCCACAGGCCAAATTCCGCATGCCCAAACCGGGCGAAGACAACATGGCACTCAGCCGCACGAGCTGGCTCAGGATGGCACGCCGATGCGCGTGACGGTCGTGTGTGTTGAACAGGCTGGCTGGCTTGCTACGGCTGCTCCCCGGGTCGAGCTTGCTGAGTTGGCGCAGTGCAAGTGGCTGAGAAGCCGGGTGGATCACGCGACGCGAAATGACGCCGCGGCGGCCTTCTGGTCGGCCTGTCCTTCGGCTGCTAGGAGTGAAATCCGGCTTCTGCAATGATCTCGAAGGCGAGAACCACGGCGACGAGCCAGTCCACGGCGGCGCAGAACGGCGGCCACCACCGTGTGCCGGCAACGTAGTGGCTGCGTTCTTGCCAGAAGTCTTTGAGACCGTGGCCCGCATAACCGAGGACGAGGAGCCAGGCCGATCCGGTGACGCCTGCGGCGGCAAGCAAGACGAAGGCGCCAGCGATGGTGCACTCGACGGCGATAACCTTGGGTCTTCCGTCTGCTACCGCGAACCCGATGTAGACCGCTGCGATCAGGGCTAGCAAGAGTGCCTGGACGGTCGCCTGATCGAGCCACCAGAGGGCGAGCGGCGAGGCGGCCTGGATGGCGCCGAATGCCAGTCCCCACAGAACCGGCACACGTATCGACTGCTCCCGCTGCGGGGTAGGCGTGGGCGTGGGTGCGTCAGTCATGGCCGGGGCCTCCTCGCGGCAGCCGCAGGGAGGAGCGCTACACCGGTGGCCGCCGCGATGCGGCCGATGGTTCGTTTTTCATCCGTTCACCGGCGCGCGATCTGCCCGGCCAGGAACGCCGCGTCATTCCCTACCCAGCCAAGCAGCGCGGAGCCCCGGGTGTGCTGCCACGTGAGGCCCAGCATATACAGGCCGGGCGACGGCGTCACGCCGCGTGTGTGCAGGATGCGGCCCCGCTCGTCGGTCACCGCAGGGATGCCGATCCACGAGTGGTCGGCCGTGAACCCGGTCGCCCAGACCACGGCGTCGTATTCCGCGGTGGTACGGTCGGCGAAGGTGACGGTCCGTCCGGCCGCGCTCGCCGCCCGGGGCCGGATCCGGATGCCGTGGCGGCGGGCGAGCTGCCGGGGGCCGGGGCCGATCACCTGGTCCCGCCCGGCCAGGCGTCTTCCCAGGCGCGAGTCCGCAGTCACCTTGTCCAGCCGCAGTCCGGTCGCCCAGGTCCAGATGTCGCGGCCGAGCGGCCGCTGCGGGATCGCCGGGATCCGCTGCCCGGCGGAGAGCTCCACGTCGTGGGTCGCAGAGAGCTCCTCGGCGATCTGGCATCCAGAGTTCGCGGCGCCGACGACCAGGACCTTCCCGGGCGGGATCGTCCGCGGGTGCCGGTAGCGGGCGCTGTGGACCTGGTGCACGCCGGGGCCGAGATCCTCGGCGATCGGCGGGATGAACGGCGCCTGGAAGGGCCCGGTAGCGACCACCACCTGCCGGGCCTCCAGCACCTCGCCGCCCGCCTTCGCGACGTAGCCGCCCCCGTTCCTGGTCAGCGAGGTCACCTTCGTGTCAAGCCGTACCGGCAGCTCAAACTTTGCCGCGTAGGCCTGAAGGTAGTTCGCGACGTCGTCCTTGCCCGGGTAGGCGTCCGGCGCCGCCGGGAAGGGCAGGCCCGGCAGGTTGTCATACCGGCCCGAGGTGAACAGCTGCAGAGAATCCCACCGCGAGCGCCACATCTCGCCGATCTGCGCGCCGGCGTCCACGATCTGCAAGGACAATCCGGACTGGGCCAGGTGGTAGCCCATGGCCAGGCCGGCCTGGCCGCCGCCGATCACCAGCACCTCCGGAGGCGGTCCCGCCGAGCCGCGGCTCATCGGGCTGGTTCCGGGCGGCGGGCCACGTTGAAGCTGAACATCATGCCGCTTTGGTTGTGCTCGGCGATGTGGCAGTGCGCCATCCACAGCCCAGGGTTGCTGACGTCCAGCAGGATGTCCACGGTCTCTCCCGCGCGCAGCAGCACGGTGTCCTTCCACACCAGGTTGGGCTCTGGCTTACCGTCGCGGGACAAGATCAGGAACCGGCCGGCGCCGTGGACGTGGAACGGGTGGTGCATCGGGTGATCGGAGTCCATCTCGTTGACCAGCCGGATCTTCACCCGGTCCCCGACCGTGAACTCCCAGCTGATGTCCCCGTTCACCGCCCCGGTCTGCCGGTCGATGAGCTGCCAGATCATGTTGGCGGAATCTGACACGCGGTTGATCTCCGGCATCAGGTCCTCCCACTCCAGGCCGTCGCCGTGCTCATGCCCGCCATGCACCTCGCCCTGGCCGGGCCCGGCGGCTGGCGGCGGCGGGGCAGCAGAGGCCACCAGTTTCATCCCGCACTTGGGGCAGGTCCCTGGTTCGGCGGCGGTGACCTCGGGGTGCATCGGGCACGCGTAGGACGCCCCTGTAACGGCCGGCGCGGCCACCAGCTTCATCCCGCACTTCGGGCAGGTCGCCGGTTCGGTCGCGGTGACCTCAGGGTGCATCGGGCACGCGTAGGAGGCCGCTGTCCCGGCCGGGACGGCCACCAGCTTCATTCCGCACTTCGGGCAGGTCCCTGGCTCGGCGGCGGTGACGTCGGGGTGCATCGGGCAGGCGTAGGCAGCTGCCTGGCTATCGTCTGCCCCGTACAGCAGGGGCATTAGCGAGTAGAACGCGAGCACCTTATCGGGTGGCCGTTCGATGTCGCGGCCGATCGAGTGATGCTCGGCGGTGAGCTCGGGGTCGGTGCGCAGCGCCTCGAACGTCCCGGCGGCCGCGCCGGCCGTGCCTTCGGTGACCGTGAACGCGCCGAGGTGGTAGACGTGATCGGGGGTGCGGTGCTCCAGGAATACCTGGCCGGGGGCGTCGAACAGCACGTCGATGACGGCGCGCTCGGACGGCGCGAGCAGCACCTCGTCGGTGAACGTCTCGCGCTCGTACCGGCCGCTGTCGCCGCCGACCAGCTTGGCACGGCCGCCGCGGATGGCGAAGTTGAAGATCCGCGTGTTCGCGGTGTTGACCACATACAGGCGCACGACCTCACCGGCCGCCGCCAGGCCGGAGAACTCGGTCTCGCCGTTGATCAGCATCACGTTGCCGTACCGGCCCATCGCGACGAACGTCGGCCCCGATTTGCTGAACGGCGCGATGTGCCCGTCCTCGACGAGCAGGTCATCCAGCGTGAGGGTCAGCTGCCGGTCGGCGGCGGGCCAGTACCCGGGGTCGGCAGGCTCGACGACGATCGTGCCGTACAGGCCCATTTCCAGGCCGAAATCCTCGCGGATGTGCGGGTGGTACCAGTAGAACCCCGGGTCAGGGAACTGGAGCTGGTAGGTGAAGGTCCCGCCGACCGGGATCGGCGCCTGGGTCTCGTGCGGGACCCCGTCGTAACGGTTCTCCAGCCGCAGGCCGTGCCAATGCACGGTCGCCTCGACGTCGCCGTCGTTGGTCACCTGCACGGTGATCTGCGATCCCTGATCGACATGCAGGACCGGGCCGGGGATCGACCCGTTATAGCCGAGCATGCGCAACCCGGCGCCGTCGATGTTCTTGCGCACGGGGCCGATCCGCAGGTCGAGCCGGTCACCGTCGCCGAGCCGGGTCACCGCCGGGGGTAGTACCTGCGGCAGTCCTGTCGTTTCGGTCGTGAACAGGTCGCCATTTGCGTTCGTATTGTCCTGGTCCGTCATGTCGCCACGGTAAGCCGCCGCCGCGGACAGCGCGGTGCTACCCGGATGGAGATGAGATGGAGATGAGATGGAGAAGGCGGCTGCTGGTGAACCCCGGAGGCGGGCGGGCACTGCCGGCGGCTGGCTGGCGATGCTGCGGAGTCGTTGGCGGTAGTCATGGTCGGGCTCAAACGCAAGCAGCAGGCCATCCGCTCGGTCGGGGCGCTGGCTGCCGACGCTGCGGCAGACTGTCACGACCTACCCATGACGCCGGTCATGCCCCGAGGTCATGCCCCGAGGTCACGCCCGGCTGGCGGGCATCTTGTCCTGCCGCATCGTTCCTTCTTGCTCGAAGTGGTCATGCCAGGAAAGCGCCTCGGCGAGCAGGTGGGGCGTGTGCTTGCCGCGTGAGCCTGCGAATGCCCGGTCGAAGTAGTCGTCAAGGGCCGGCCGAAATCCGGGTGCGCGCAGTTGTCGATGATCTTCCTCGCCCGGCGGCGCGGGGCCAGGCCGCGGAGGTCGGCGACGCCCTGCTCGGTGATGAGCACGTGGACGTCGTGCTCGGTGTGATCCACGTGGGACGCCATCGGCACGATGCACGAGATGGCGCCGCCCTTGGCCTGCGATGGGCTGACGAACATCGAGATGTAGGCGTTCCTGGTGAAGTCCCCGGACCCGCCGATGCCGTTCTGCATCATGGTGCCCATGACGTGGGTCGAGTTGACGTTGCCGTAGATGTCCGCCTCAAGCATCGCGTTCATCGACAGGACGCCAAGACGGCGGATGACCTCGGGATGGTTGGTGACCGCCTGGGGCCGCAGGACTATGTTCTGCCGGTAGCGCGGCAACTGGCCGTAGAACCGCTCACTGGCCTCCGCGCTCAGCGTGAAGGCGGTCGCCGAGGCGACGAGCAGCCTCCCGGACTCGATCATCTCCAGCATGCCGTCCTGGAGGACCTCGGTGTAGGCGGTGAGCCGCTCGAACGGGCCGTTGTCGAGCCCGTGCAGGACCGCGTTGGCCACATTGCCGACGCCGGACTGCAGCGGGAGCAGGTCGCGGGGCAGGCGGCCTTGTGCCACCTCGTTGCTGAAGAAGTCGATCACGTGGCCGGCGATCGTTTCAGAGACTGCATCGGGCGGTGTGAAGGGTGTGCTGAAATCCGGGGCGTCGGTCTCGACGATCGCGGCGATCTTGTCGCCCGGGCAGATCAGGTAGGGCACGCCGATCCGGTCCCCTGGCGCGTTGATCGGGATGGCCTCGCGGTTGGGTGGCAGTGACATGCCGTAGTAGATGTCGTGAAAGCCGTAGAGTTCCTCGCTCTGGTGGGCATTGATCTCGACGATCACCCGATCCGCCTGCTCGATCCAGGTCCTGTTGTTACCGACCGAGGTGGATGGGATCAGATTGCCGTCGGCGGTCACCCCGACGGCTTCGATCACGGCGAAGTCGAGATGGCCGAAGAAGCCCTCGTGGACCATCTGCGCCACGTGGGAGAGATGCACGTCGATGTAGTCCATCCGGCCCGAGTTGATCTTCTTCCGGGTGACGGGATCGGACTGGTAAGGAAGCAGCAAGTCGATGCCCTCAACCTCGGCAAGGGTGCCGTCCAGGTCTGGCGCCGTCGCGGCACCCGTCCAGACGCCGACCCGGAACCCACGCCCGGCGGCGTTCGCGTTCTCGATTCGCTCGGCGAGTGCCGCGGGAATGGCCTTGGGATGGCCCGCGCCGGTGAAGCCGCTCATTCCCACGTTCGCGCCCGCGGGAATCAGCGCGGCCGCGTCCTCCGCGGTCATGATCTTGTGTCGCAACTGCTCAGGCTTGATCCGATCACGTCCGGACATCGTGGCTCACCCTCTGTCGCTCGTTCACCCCTGGTCACGCGTAGCGCGTACGGCGATCCTGACATTGCCGCGCGATATTCTCCATAACGGCGGCGCGGAAATGGCGCACGCACGCCGTGGGTGAGCAGTTCCCCCGCGGAGCCGTTCAGGAAAATGATCCATAACGACTGCCGGGGCGCGCCGGCCCACATCGCCGCGTCCAAGCCTGGGCGCCGCGGTCAGTGCGAGCGGCCGAGGTTGCGGGCGGCGACGGTGGCACTTGGAGCCGGTGGCGCTGGGCGGTCAGTTGCGCCGCGGCGGCTGACAGCGACACCCAAGGCTCCGCCGCCGGGTCGATCCGCGATGCCATCTCGGCGTGCCAGGCCGATGGCGGCTCGCCGGCCGCGGGGCGGCAGGAGCTGGACCGGGCTGGGCGTGGCTGTCCCCTGACGGTAGAACTGCAGCTGTGCCACCGCCAGGTCGTCGCTGACGAGCACCGCCGCGCCGGCTTGGACCGGCGCAGGCGCGGCCGTGTCCACCATCCAGCCGCCGGTGTTGAAGATACGCACGGGCGCGGGGAAGCCGGCCACCGCCCAGCGGTCCGCGAAGGGCTTGTGAGTGTGGCCGTACACGAACGAACCTCCCGTGGGATCCGCCCCAGTTCCCGCTGCAACTGGTCGCGGACCGGGCCTTCGAGATAGCTCCGCAGCCCAGCCTGGCCTTGGGGGTCAGGGCCACCACCGGCGTGCCTCGCTCGGTCCTGGCCAGACGGTTGACCTCACGTCTGAAGATGGCGCCAAGCGCCCAGCGCTCGGCCGGGTGGAGCCACCGCGGGCCCTTGCCCTTGCTGAGCATCGCGGTGATCAGGTTGGCGACCAGGGCGTCCAGGTCCGCTGGGCTGGTCAGGTCCGCGTAGATCAGGCCCAGGTCCGAGCCCACCTGGCCGGACCGGCCCAGCGTCGACCACAGGAAATCGAGCCAGGCGAAGTTCTCCGCCTCCAAGATGTCGATGCCGCCGGGCCACACCGTGCGCCGGCCGGGGTAAGAGGATGTCCTTGAGCTGCGACATGAGTGTGTAGATGGACTCGGTGAAATGCCCGTGGGCGACCACGACGCAACGGTCGGCGCCGGGTGTGCGCAGGCCGAGGTTCGGGTAGAACACCCGCACCTCGACCCCGTCGCAGCCCGGCTGGCGCTGGATCAGCCCGGTGAGCAATGCCGAGCGTGCGGCCGGCGCCTGCGCCGCGGCCTCCAGCTTGGTGGTATGCCAGGGGGCGGTCAGCTCGGCGCCGGGCGGCAATGCGCAGACGTAGGCCACGTACTGGCTCTCACGCGTCGTCTCCCACAGGTGGTGGTCGTGGTTGCCGGCAGGTAGTACACGACCGGGCCGAACACCGGCTGGCAGTCGCCGAATGCCAGCCGGGCAAATCCGCCGAACACGGTGGCCGACACCTCGTACGGGGACAGGGCCAGGTCCAGCACATCCCCGGCCAGGATCAGCGTCGGCGGCCGGGCCTGACCGCGGGTGAGCTGGCGCAAACCGTCGATCAGCCCGCGCAGTACCGGGCTTGGACTGTCCGGGTCGGCGGCAAAGCCGGCCGCGGTTCCTGCGGCTGGGCCTTCTAAGAGGGAGTTTCATCTAGGCCGCTGCCGGTAGATCCGTTGTGCAGGCTGGTGCCCGCCATGTCGGTGTTGTTTCTTTGGTGAGTCTTCTGCCCATGTTGTCGATCATGGCCCAGTGAATCTGGGTGACTGACCGGCCCGGCAGCGTCTCGAAGTCGCGGTCGAGCCGGCGGTGCAGCATGAGCCAGCCGTAGGTGCGCTCGACCGGCCAGCGCGGTGTGGCCGCGAACCCCTTGACTGCGGGGTTTTTGGCGTAGACCCGAACATCGATGCCGTGCCTGGCGGCGTCCTCGGCCACGGCCTTCTTGTACCCCTGATCCACCCAGGCCCGCGCCACCGACGGGTAGCGCGCGGCAACGTGCTGCGTCAAGGCGATACCGCCGGCGTTGTCCTGCACGCTGGCGGCAGTGACCAGCGCCACCAGGATCAGCCCGAGGGTATCGGTGGCGATGTGTCTCTTGCGGCCCACGATCTTCTTCGCGTTATCCACGCCCTGGCTGGCCGCTGGGACGTTGGTGGACGTCTTGACCGACTGCGCGTCGTAGATCGCCGTGGACGGCTCGGGCACGCGGCCGGCCCGCGTGCGGACCTTGCCGCGCAGCAGGCCATGGATCTGCTCGGTGGTGCCGTCCTTCTCCCACGCGGCGTAGTAGTAATACACGCTCTGGTAGGGCGGGAAGTCGTGCGGGAGCAGGTGCCAGGCGCACCCGGCCCGGTTGACATACAAGATCGCGTTGACGATCTCTCGCAGGTCATGGGACGGCGCGGCGCAGCCGGGCGGCGTGGCCGCGGCGCGCTGGGCGCGCCAGTCTTCAAGCAGCGGCGCGATCAGGGCCCAGCGGTCATCGGACAGGTCAGTGGCATAGGGCTTGCGATCGGTCATGACCAGCGTCTATAGCGCGAGAAAACACCGAACTGTGGGACGTGCGCAGCCAAGCAACGACGTGGCGCAACAGAAACTAGAACATCCCTACATCAAACGCGCTCTAAGGTCAGCAGGCTGCTCTCGGCGCCGAAATGAAGATCCGACACGATGACGAAGCGGATCTCAGCCATGGCGCGCAAATGCCTTTCGCATCGGGTTGAAGACCTGCCACAGCTCGCTCATGAACAGCTGGCCGAAGCCGGCCGTCCGCGTCGTCCTGGACGGTTACCGCCATGATGTAGCGGCCGGCCCCGGTGGCGAGCAGTGATTGGGGCCCGTGCGGTCTCCGCCACCGCAGGCGCAGCGTCAGGCCTGCGTCAGGATCGAGGACGGCCGCGCCCCGCTCGATCAGCGTGTGTGGCGCGAGCCCGGGCGCGGTGACGTCGCCTGCCACGCTCAGCTCCCGCGGGCCGCCGGTGCGGCCAGAGCCACGGGCCTGGACCTGCAGATGCAAGCGGATCCCGGTTCCATCACGCCGCCCCTGCTCCGCGCCTGCGGCAGGAGCTTGGTGCCCGAGGGCGAACGGTCCTGCCAGAATCAGCCGGGCCGCGGCGCCGGCAGGCGCCTCCCGCATCCGGGTGATGCCCGGCTCCCCGGGGGGCCGACACCGGCGCCGGGCTGTCGAGGTACCGGCAGGCGTCCTGGTAGCCGAGGTCGATGAGGGTGGCCGCGTCGACCCGGCCGAGATAGCAGGCGGGGTCGAGAGGGATGGGGTGCTGCGGTTTGATCACATGCACCCGGACGGGGCGCTGCGGCCAGCGGGTCGCGACGGAGTCGAGGTCGCGCAGCAGCGAGCCGTTGGCGGCCATCTCGATCATGTGGACGTACTGGCGGAACAACCCGTTGTGGTAGGCGGGGGTGTTCCCGATGCACCACACCAGCCAGACCTCGTCGCTGCCCCGGCTGACCGCCTCGGGGATGTTGCAATCCCGGATCCACACCGCGTCGTGTAAGGCGTGCCACCGCGCACTACCGGGGGCAGTTGGGGTGGACGCCCCTGTTCTTGGATCCGGAAAGTGGCCCTGAGGGCATCGCTTTCGCCGGTTTCGCCGACCGGTTCGGCGGCCTCCTCACGAATACGCCCAGGCCGCAACGGTGACACAGTTTCGGGCACGCATAAGAGTGGCGAGCGGGCGTTGGCCGACCGCGCGCAGGTAGGGATGGCCGGTCACTTGGGTTGCGGTTGAAGTCCGGTTCTGCGCCACCTCCGGGGCTAGGATCACGCGTTGTGAATCAGAGCCCGCCTACGCCCGATGGTGGACCTCGGTCCGCGGAGCAGTCCCTGCAGCGACGTCAGAGCGCCAGGGCGGGTCGCGCGGGGCGGCGACGGCGCGCGATCATGCTATCCGGCGTGTTCGTGCTCGCTATCGCCGCGGGCGCATGGGCCGCGTTCGGGCGCGCGGGCGGCGGCGCAGTCGGTCACTCGCGCGCCAGCGCGGTGGCGGCCCCGCTGCACCGCCGTAGCGAGAGCCACGTCGTCCGGTTGGTGGTCGAGGCGAGCGGAGACTTGCTGATCCATTCCGCAATCTTCGAGCGGGCGCTGGTCCTGGGTGGTGGCCGCCACTACAACTTCGCTCCCTTGTTCGCGGGGATCAAGCCCTACATCCGGGGCGCAGACCTTGCGCTGTGCCATGTCGAAACGCCGATGACGCCGGCTCCTGCCACCGGCTACCCGGTGTTCAACACCCCGCCCGAGCTGGCCACCGCGATCCGCCAGACCGGGTGGCGAGCGTGCTCGACGGCCGCGACGCACATTCTCGACCAAGGGCAGACCGGAGTCGACGGCACGATCCGCGCGCTGGATCGTGCCGGGGTGGCGCACACCGGCTCATTCTCGTCGGCGGCCGGACAAAGAACGCCGCTGATCATGACAGTCAAGGGTGTCCGCGTCGCCTTCCTCGCCTACACCGAACTCACCAATGGCATCCCCTCGCCTCATCCATGGTCGGTCAACCGGACCAGCGCCGCGCAGATCCTCTCCGACGCCCACCGCGCACGAATGGACGGCGCGAAGGTGGTCATCGTCAATCTGCATTGGGGCGCTGAGGACGTCATGCAGCCCAGCGGCTTTCAGCTCGCACTCGCCAACAAGCTCACCCGCTCGCCCGACATCACCGCGATCGTCGGCCAGCACGTGCACGTCGTCCAGCCCATCCGCATCCTGGACGGCAAGCTGGTCGTCTTCGGCGAAGGCAATCTGATCTCCAATCAGACCAGTGCCTGCTGCCCTGCCGCTTCGCAGGACGGGATCATCGTGCTGCTCACGATCAGCGTGGACAGCCGCGGAGCGCGCGTTACTTTCATCCACTACGTGCCGATCTGGGTCCGCCACCCTGACTACGTGGTGCTCCCCGCTGGCAGCGCGTGGCGCACCGATCCCGCCGACGCCCCAGCCCTGCGCGCATCGTACGAGCGCACGGTCGCGGTGGTCGGGCGCGGTCCCCGCATTCAGCCGATCCCCGCCCATCTGCCATAAATTCGGGAAACGGCCGCCGTGCGGCGTGGTTACGTGCGGTTCCAAGGCCGATCACACTTCGTGATTAGCCCGAAGTCACTTGATCTTGAATATGCAAATCCGCGCTATGACCCGCCGAAACTTCGTCCGAGACAAGACAACGTTGAGGGTTATTCAATGGGCCGGATAATAGTCTGCAAAAAGCTGCGCACCGTGGGCGTGCCTACGTGAATAGAGGCTCGATTCTCGAAAGGATTTGGGTGACTAATCCAGCCTAAGAGAATCGAGCCTTGCGTGTATCATACCACGGGACTTTCCAGAGACGAGGTCGTGGAGCTATGCACGCTGATCCACTCGGCCGAGACGGGGCCGGAAGATAAGAAATGGCCGCCGTCGCTCGGACTGTTTGATTCGGTCGTGGTCACCTTGACTTATCTGCGCCGGAACCGGGTCCAGGAAGAGCTGGCCGAAACATACGGGATTTCGCAGCCGACGATCAGCCGCGCGATATCGCTCATCACATCGCTCATCAAGAAGGTGCTCGCACCATACGTTCCCACAGCCGAGGAACTGGACGAACGATGCCAGTACCTCGTCGACGGGACGCTGCTCCCGTGCTGGTCGTGGGCCGCCCACCCAGAGCTGTACTCCGGCAAGCACAAGACCACCGGGATGAACGTCCAGGTCGCCTGCACCCTCGGCGAAAAACTCGCCTGGATTTCAGACCCCATTGAAGGCAGCCGACACGACAACCATTGCCTGAACGAATCCGGAGTCCTCGCTGTACTGAACCCTGCGGACTGGATCGGGGACAAAGGTTACGTGGGCAACGGAATGATCACGCCGATCAAGAAGCCGCGAGGCCGCGATCTCCTCGATTGGGAGAAGGAATTCAATAAGCAGGTCAACAAGATCCGTGCCACGATTGAGCGGGTCATCGCCAACTTCAAAACCTGGCGCATCATGCACACGGACTACCGTCGCCCTATAGGCACGTTCTCGACAACCATCTCAGCCGTTATTGGACTGCACTTTTGGAGGGACGCGTGAATAACCCTCGTTCTGGCTACATGACCTCAGCCGGAGCGGCGAAAGCCGTCCGGAGAAGCTCGCTGGCGATCAAAGAGCTATCACTGTCGAATCTGCCCCTGGTCTTTCTGGCTACGCCCGCCGGCGGCGTTCTGGCGGCCGACTTTGTCCACGTGGACACCGTGCTCCTGCGGCGCATCTACGCCCAATATCGTCATCGAGCACGGCATCCGCCGCATTCACCTGGCCGGCATCACCGCGAACCCGGACGGCCCGGGCTGCCCACCTGGCTGTCCACCATCTCCTTGATCACAATCTGTTCGAATACCCGAAGGCCCTGCCGCGCGTCACACGTCGTGAACGCCCAACGATGCGCCAGATGTCAGAACATCGCCGCCACCATCATCGGTGATGTCGCCGGCGTGTCCCGATTCGTCACCCGGGACCGCTTCGCCGCCCACAACGGCACCACCCAGCCGAGGTCTCCCCCGGCGACCGCAAGACATTCCGGCTGCCGCTGCGCAGAAACCGGCGCACAACGGCGCCATCCACATGGCCGCGATCAACCAACTCCGCCCACCCGCACAGCGAAGGCCGGGCTGCGCGGCGGATCGGCCAGAACCCGTAGAGTCTTCCAGTTCAAGCCAGGCGCGACGGCCACCTCTTGGGCGGATGTGGCTGAGAGCACGCAACGTTACGAAGCCGCAGGCAATCGGAACGCTGAGCCGTACCGAACGCCGAGCAGGCCAGTGCCGCCGGCACCGACCAACATCCGCCGCCGCGAGAAGAACCGGTCATCCTGAGTTTCTGGCATTGCGCGACGCTGACCGGCCGGTTGAACCCTTGTGGCCGGGTGGATATGACGGTTCATCACGAGGATGAATTCCAGGTGATGCACACGCCGACGATGACCGCGGAGCCATCCAGGACAGACGTGCCGGCGGCGGGCTGCTGACTCACCACCGAGCCGCTCGCACCCGGAGCCGCACGCGCTGCTGGTTTTGGTGCTCACCGTCAGCCCCTCGGGCCTGCAAGGTGATGGTGGCCTGGCTCTGGGTCTGCCCGAGCACACTCGGCGCGATCACCGTTGCGTTGCACACGGTTATGCCGACGCGGAGCCGTTCCGGACGGACTGGCCGCCTGGGGGTCCTGGCTTACCACAGAGCCGTTAGAGGGCATCTGATCTACGTGACGGGTGGTTCGCCCGTTTCGGCGGGCCGGTCACGCCAGGTTTGGGTGGTTTCGCCGGTGAGCCGCCGGCCCATGTTGTCGATCATGGCCCAGTGGATCATCGTTTCGGAGCGTTCTGGGAGCGTCTCGTAATCTCGGGCCAACCGCCGATGCAGCATCCACCAGCCGAAAGTACGCTCTACCGCCCACCGTTTCGGTAACGGGGCGAACCCTTTCTGGCCGGGATCTTAACGGGCGACCTGCACGTCGATGCCGCGCGCCGCGCCGAGCTCAATGACGCTGCGCTGGTAGCCGCTGCCGGCCCAGGCCGTGACCACGCCCGGGTGCCGGGCCGCCAGCTCGCTGACAACGTCCCGGCCGCCGGTGGTGTCCTGAACGCTGGCCGCGGTGACCAGCACGACAAGCAGCAGGCCGAGCGTATCGGTGGCGATATGCCGTTTGCGGCCCTTGATCTTCTTGCCCGCGTCGATGCCCTGGGAGGACTCCGCCACATTGCCGGAGGTCCGGATCGGCTGCGCATCCATGATCGCGGCGGTGGGCTCCTCGCTGCGGCCGGCGGCGGTGCGCACCTGGCGGCGCAGGGCGTCGTGGATCACCTCGGTGGCGCCGTCTTTCTCCCACTTGGCGTAGTAGTCGTAGACCGTCTTGTACGGCGGTAAATCGTGCGGCAGGTATTCCCAGGCAATCCCGGTCCGGTTCACATACAAGATCGCATTCACGATCTCACGCAGATCATGCACCGGCTCGCTGAGGCCCAGGCCAGCTTCGGCCCGCGCCGCCCGCCAGGCGGCCAGGACCGGCTCGATCAGCGCCCAGCGGGCGTCGGACAGGTCGGTGCGGTAGGAACGCCGGGAGGTCATGACGGCGACCTTTAGCAGGTCATAGACCGAAAGTGCGGGACCTTGAACACACAGAAATCTTGGTGCAGGGACAGACAGGGATCACTGTGGATCAGATGCCCTCTTAGAACCCGGGCCGCAATCAATGGTAATCGAAGTACTCCCTGATCAGGCGATCTTGAGCTGCTCGTCGCCGAAGTCCGCGATCAGCTTCAGGGTGCCGCCGAGCGCGGTGACGAAGCGGTTCATGACCTCCTGGGTGGACACATCGCCGCCCTCGATCTGGGACACCCGCGCCACCGACACGCCCATCCGTGCAGCGACCTGCTCCTGAGTCATCCCGCGCCGCCTGCGCATCTCCGAGAGCCGCCAGCCGCGGGCATCATCCAGCATCCCGGCGACCGCCGCATCAAACGCCTCCGGCCCCCCGGCAGTGTCCACCGCACACTCCAGGTGCCCGGAGTCCCGCCACCGCGAAACACCGCTCATAGCCCCATCTCCTTCTCCCGCTCCGCCAGGTAATCCTCATACAACTGCTCAGCCTGCGGAATCGCCGTCCGGTACCACCTGGCTCACTGCCCCGACTTATCCCCCGCGACCAGCAGCACCGCCGACCGCCACGGATCGAAGACCGCAAGATCCGCACCTCGCTCCGGCCGCCAGACGGCGGACGCAACTCCTTCATGTTGGCGATCCGCGACGCCGTCACCGTGTCCACCAGCGGCCGGCCCTCTGCCGGGCCGCTGCGCTCCAGGACCAGGATGGCCTGGTTGACCAGCTGATGGCTCAGCGGGTCAGAGCCGTACAGGTCATCGAGGAACGCCTCCACCTGAGCGGTCATCAAGATCTCCCACTCCACGCGCGCCTCCTGCCCGCCCTGGACGACACATTAAGAATATTCTAAACATGGCCGGTGGCAGGCAGCCACCCTGAGCCCAGCAGCCCATCAGGCGGGTGTGATCCGCGAACCCGTATACCCATGGTGCTGGCCTCCGGGCCGCTTGGACCGCTCTGCAGCACCACCGGCCCTGCCGCTGGACCTGTGCGTGCCGAGAATCCCGTCCGCGGCCCTGACCAGCAGGGTTGCTCGCCCGGCGTCTGGCCCGTGGTGTTGTCCAACGCGATCGCCGAACGCTGGATCGGGGGGTGCGGCCTGCGACGGCACGACCGGCCAGCGGCGCAGTCCCGGCCGGCGCATCCGCTGCTTCGACCCCACCGGCCTGCCACTGCCCGGCGGCGGCACACAAGCCGCAGCCCTGATCGAGGACCTCGACACCAGCGCCAGACCACCACCCGGCACGGCTTTCCCCTGACCCAGACGCAGTGGTGTGGATCTGCCCGCGGGCCGGACGCCACCTGGGCGGGTGGGTTCGCAGCGCGCCGACCCGGCACGGCCCATATCCAGCTGGCATGCGCGACCATCATCCGCCCGGGCTCGGCTTGGCGGCACGGCCCCCAATCCTGCGCCAATTTGCCGAACTGGCCCACTCGTCACTTCTGGTGATGACACAATCACTCCGGGACCATAACGGGGGGTCCCACCATCTAAGGGGGAACTTCACATGCGCACACGCCCGCCCGCCACCGAACCGCTGCTCACACCAGCAGAAGTCGCCACGATGTTCCGGGTCGACCCCAAGACCGTCACCCGGTGGGCGAAAGCCGGCAAGCTGACCTCCATCCGCACACTCGGCGGTCACCGCAGGTACCAGGAAACCGAGGTCCGCGCCCTGCTCACAGGCCCGCGGCAGGAGGAGGCCGAGGCGAGACGCGTCGCCTGACCGGGCCACCGCATGGAATCCCGTCAAACGACGGGATTCCATGCCTGCCCGACGTGGTAGCCGAACACGGTGCGGACCGGGCGTGAGCTGATCAGGTTTTGCCTGTAGCCGGACAGGCTGCGTTCCGGGCGGCAGCGGTCGCGCTCGCGTTCCACTGCAGGCGGCGGTAACGCGCCCCCAACCGCGCTGGAAATCCTCGGCTGCGCAATGGAGAACCTGATCGAGGCCGGGCGGCGCGGCCGGACCGGCCTACACGGCGAGGACCGCCGGAGGTGAGGAAACCGGAATCGGCGGACTGAGCCCAAGCCGACCGGCATCATACGAGTCGGCGGAACGAGCGATGGCAGCGCGCTCCGCTGACGTGCTGGCCGGTCGGATCGGCGGTGTCGCGGGCTTGGCCCCTGTTAGCGGCCTCGCTGTTTGCACATGATCTGGCCGCTTTGCGTGTTGACATGTCGGCATGGCTTGGTGGGGATGGCTGCTGGACGCCTGGCTGGGGCGGTTGGGCGGGTGGCATGTCCGTGGCACGAAGATCTTCCGGCAGCGTCCCGCCGCCCTAACGTGACGCCGGTAGCCAGACCAGAACACCAGCGACCCGGCGCACGACGGGCACTCCGGGCGGGGGAACTCCACCCCGCGGCCGGCCGCCAGGGCCCCGACCGGGCAGTGATCGCCGGCTCGGCGCCCAGTGTCGCCGGAGGCAGGGCCAACGGCACCGGCTAGCGCGGGCCCTGACCGGCAGGGTCGGCCGTTACCCGGCTTCCTGCGCAGCTGGGGACTTTCCGATCGCCTTGCCGCGCCGTGGCCAGGACCGGTACTGCGCGGTCTGCCGGCTCGGGCCGAGCCGATGCGCCTGCTGCGGCCCGGAACGGATCATCGCCACCCTGGACCGGCGGGGACAGCCGCGCCGGAGCAAGTGCCCCGACCACGATGACCGGGATCCGCTGGCGCTCCTTGCCGAGGTGGTCACCAGGCTGGGCCCGCCGCCAGGAGAAGCCATCAACGCGGCATCTGGCCGCGTCTTCGCCAGGCTCGCCAAGCTGTCGCAACTGGCGCGCGTCGGCTCAGAGCTTCCAGCGCAGTTCGAGCCAGATGGTGCGACCGCGCTCGTTACCGTAGCAGCCCCATCGGTCCGCGATCAGCTCGACGAGGCGGAGCCCTCGTCCGTCTTCTGCCAGTTCATCGAGCGGGCGGGTGGCAGGGGCGCGGTCCGAGCCCTCGTCCATGACGGCGATGATTATTAAGGTCTCGTCGCGGTAGATGATGACGTCGAACTGGCCGCCGCTGCCGGTAGCGGTATGTTCCACGGCGTTGGTGGCCAGTTCGCCAACGAGGAGCGTCGCATCGTCGAGGACCGGGCATGACGCAAGGACGCGCCGCGTGAAGTCACGCGCGTTGGCGATCTGGTCTGCGCGTCCGGGGAAGGTACGCCGTTTGGGCCGGGCTGCCGGCCCGGCGGCTCCGCCATGACCGGATACGGCAGGCACGAACGCCGATGTCACCTGAACCGGTCGCAGGCCCCTCTCGCCGTGCGGGTCCGGGCGGAAGGAAAGCCCCACGATGTTGCCGGTCACCCCAACTTGCTGTGGGCCGAGCTGGCGTGATCTGCCCCCGCCGACCGGGGCCCGGATCCCGTGCATGTTCGCCGGCACACATCTCAAGACATGGTCCAGCACCGCGCGGCCGCTGGAGCCGATGTACTCCGGCCCCGCCATATCCACGACGACCCGCGGGCCGTACCCCGCCACCGCGGCGGCACTTGGCGAATCGGCCAGATCAAGTTCTCCGCGAAAGGCCATGACCCAGCGGCCGTTGAATTCACGCGTGCTCAAAATCACATTAAACATGGGCGTACCCCCTGCTGATCAAGCAGCTAGGCGGGGTCCCGACCCAACAGCTAATGCTCGAGCTTCCACCGTTGACTCTACGCCGCCTATCCGGCCCGCGTCTCGCCCATTTCGTCAAATAAAAAATAAATAATCAAGGGGCCGCGGTTAGATCCACGATGGGTCAAATGCTGAGTTGGCAAGGGCAGTATATAGGCGATGTCTTCCCGCATTATCCAGAAATTTCTGATGTGCTCGTTGATCACCCCCCCGTTCGGGCGGCACGGGTCGGGCAGGGCGCGACGCGCTGCTGCGTCAGCAACCGCCCTCGTGGCAGGCAGGGGTAATCGCTGACCAATGGCACGAGTCCGGCCCGGCCACGGCTGGCCTCCGGTCTCGCCGAAAGGGGCAGGCGGGCACCCAGAGGTATCGCCCGATGTCGGTCGCGTGCTCGTCGATGAGGGTTATTGAAAACTCAATTCAAAGAAATAGAGACCGATGGCTGGGCGGAACGAATCAAGAAACGTGTTGAGCGGCCGCCGGTAATCGGCGAAGAGGATCTTCCAGGTCTTCAGGTGCGCAACCGCACGTTCGATGGGAGCGCGGATGGAACTGACCTGGTTATTGTACTCATGCTCACGCATGTAGAGTTCACGGCCCTTTGGCTTCTTTGCCGACGTGACGTAACCGGATCCTTGAAATCCCTTGTCTGCGATAACGGATCCGGCAAGGTCGAGAATCTCCTTCACCCCGCCTTCCAGTTTCTTCATGTCATGGTCGCATCCGGGAGCCGGGTCCGAGACGAAGATTATGTTTCCTGATTCGTCGCTGATAATGAGGCTGCCGTGGCCGGTGGTCTTGTATTTCCCGGCCCACAGCTCGGGGGCGTTCTCCCACGACCAGCACGGCCACAACGTGCCGTCTACCAGCGCCAGCCGACCCCTGGTCATCTGCTTCGCCTCCTCCGCGTCAGGCCGGAATTCTTCAGTAGCCTGAGCGATCAGCGGGGTGAAGTCTGTGATGATGTCCGAGACGGTACTTTGGGAGACTCCGAAAAGATCGGCGATGACTTCTTCGATCATATTCTGCCGCTTGTATTACAGTCACGGTTTTCCGGATTGTGTCCGCGCTACCGCTCAGCGTGATGTGATGGTGCCTGGTTACTGGTTACATGCTGTCACCTCCTTCCGGTCGCCGGCTGTTATGTCGCTGCCGCGTCCAGGAGCCGGGCGCTGTGGTGGTGCCAGCGGGCAACAGCCTGGTGCCGTCGTCGCCTGGCGGACCAGCGCAGGGCGAACGCGAGCCGGGCCCGGCTGATCAGCCCGGCGGTGTATTGCCTGGCCAGGGCGGTGAGCCGGGCGGTTTCGGCGACGGACAGCTTGATGGCGCCGATGTGCTGGGGGCAGTGCTGCCCGGCGCGGGCGGGGACGGGTGCGTCGCCGAGCGGGATCCGCAGGTCAGCGTCCTCGATCTCAGCGTCGCCCGCGTCGGCGTGCAGGTCGCCGGGCTGGCCGTCGCTGTCGCCGGCGGGCGCGGCGGGAAGGGTGATGACGCCGGTCAGGGCGTTGCGGATGGCGATCTGGCGGAGCTGGGCAAGGCCGGCCAGCGCGGTGTGCCGGCAGATCCCGTCGAAGGTCCGGATCTGGGACTGGTCCCAGCCGAGCACGTCCTTGCCCGTTTTGAACGTTTCTTCCACCGGCCAGCGGCGGCCGGCGATGGTGATGAAATACGTCATGGTCGCCGGCCGGTCTTCCGGTGCCCAGCACAGGTAGAACGTGTACTGATCCGGGCGGGAAATCAGCCTCCTGATCAGCAGGTACTCACCTGGCGTGCTGGTGGCGGTCAGGGCCCAGTCGCTGAACCGCGGTCCCTTGGTCCCGGTGCCGCACGAGCGCCGCTCGAACACCGCGTCTTTGACCGCGTCCTCAGCACTGGTCACGGCGCCGGAGGGGAGGGTAACCTGCCAGTCGCACGGGATGATCGCCACGTACGCCAGCCCGGCGCCCCGGCACGCTTCCCGCAGCTTGCCGGACCGGCCGTACACCTCATCGAACGCCGCCCACATCAGCGCGAGGCCCGCCGCCCTCAGCCGCCGCACCTGGCCGATCGCCAGGTCAGGTTTGGTGGCGAACGCCAGGTCATCAGGGATCCCGGCCGCCCGGCGGCGCGGCAGGTCATCCGCCCACCGCCGCGGCATGTACACGTCGAAGTCCGCCCAGGCCTGCCCGTTCGCGGTGACGCAGGCGGAGAACACGGTGGTGACGCAGTTCTCCACCTTGCCGGTGCACCCGGCGTGCTGCGGCGCCACGCACGCGGTGGCGTCCCCGTGCTTGAGATGGGCGGTCTCGTCGATCGCGATCCCCGGCCCGATCAGGTCGCCCTCCCGATCAGGGAGCCAGGCCGCGGCCAGCCCCGGCAGCTCCGCCCGCAGATCCTTCCAGTCCCACACGTACGAGCAGAGCAGGGCCTGCATCCGGTGCTGCCCCTCATACCCGGCCGCCTCGGCCAGGTCCCAGCAGTTCGCCCGCGTCCCACGCGACAGCGCGGCCATGTAGCGGAAGGCCGTCCCGATACTGCGGCGCTGCGCCATCACCCGGCCCAGAACCACCCTGACCTGCCCGTCCACACTCGCGGCGGACGCCCCGACATCCTCTATGCTGGCCCACGCGGCCGTGTCGTCGTTGTTGTTTGTCACAAAGCAGCCAACGCGTCACGGCCGCCTCAAGTTACACGCCTGTAGTTCCCGGTCACGTCAGGCAAGAGCCAGGGTTCCCGGAGAGCAGTCACTCACCGTCACGGTTGGCCGTGGCGTCGCCAGCCCATCGACTACTTACAGCGTTCATATCGCTACCTAACGCGAAACAATGACTGTAATACTTGTAGAGCAGCGTGACCATGATCGCTTCCCGCAGCGAGAGGCTCTTCGGCCGCCCGATTCCCTTATCCCAGGGCTCGGGCAGGATGTCTTCGATACGCCTCCTCAAGCTCATCGAGTTGTCCGGCATCCAGTCCGAAGGTACGATGGTAACGCAACGGCTCCTCCGTCGGCTGAGGGTTTTTGGTTTAGCACCTCCTTTCTACCGATGCGGGGAGTCGTTGTCTTTTAGGCGCGCCGGGCCGAAATTTTGAACTTTATAACAATTAAATGGAGATCCGTAAAGATCCGACTGGAGAGTTTCTGATAACCCTCGATGTACTGCACGGCTTTTCTGAAATGGCGAAGCGCTGCTCGGCGTGGCGAATAGGCAACTTCTCCAGGCGGTAGAAAGAGATGTTGATCTAGGATATTCCTCACGGTGCGACAGGCCCTTGCGCCTTCATCGCGCAATCGGACTTAACGAAAGGCATCAGCCAAGCTAGAAGAACTCGTCGCAGGCGAATTGCCGAGCCGGGATAAGGCGCGCCGCCGGTGCTCCAGGAACTCCGGGTAGTACGTGCCCTGGCGCAGCTTGGGGATCGCCAGCTCGATGGTCCCGGCGCGGGTGCCTGCTCCCGCGGCCGGTACCCGTTGCGGGAGTTCACCCGATCGAGG
The DNA here is from genome assembly GCA_963826515.1 of uncultured Actinomycetota bacterium. GTDB lineage: Bacteria > Actinomycetota > Actinomycetes > Streptosporangiales > Streptosporangiaceae > DATFVJ01. Next base: position 74,764 of record CAWGXI010000006.1, on the reverse strand, counting down.
CAACCTGATGGGCCGAGATCGGTTCGGTCCCTAACGCAAAGCCATTGGCCCGCCAAGCCCCTGCCACACGACTTCCGAATACTTACGACCGAATAGCCCAGAGCCGCTATCGGACAACCAGGCTCAACCGCCATCGCCTCGCTGCTTTTCAGCGTTGACCACAGAGACACACAGAACCCAAGAGAAAGCCCCCAGCGAGTGGGTGGGGGGCCACTCGCTAGGAGTTTCTTGCGTCCTGTCTCGGTTAGTCGTTCAGCGGTCGCATGATCGGCCCGTGACCCTGCTCGTGATGCCCACGACCCCGGATCGTCCCCTCGTCGCGCCGCTGACCGTGCCGGCCGCTTCCCTCGTCACCTCGGCCATGATGGCGGTAGCTGTGATCGTCGCCGCGTCCCTCGTGATGGCGCGGAGGCTGCCAGCGCGGAGGCCGATGCTCGAATGGCGCGCGAGCGGCAGCGACAGCGGGACGCACGTACGAATGCGACGGCGGGTTGGCCATAACTGTAGTCGCAGCAAATACCAGTGTAGCTATCATGATAAATGCACCTTCCTTGATTTGGGGTTGCTAATTCCGTGCACTGCCCATGCTATGCGAAAGACCCTGCACCTCCAGTAGGAAATGTAGGGTCCTTCGACCTGTCTTGTTACTTAGTGGATTAGCTTAGACACGTGATTATCAACGCGAGGGCGACAAACCAGATCAGCTCGCCAGTAATCACCCAACCGAGCGTGCCGATCTAAGTGACACTCGCCAGTAAGACCGTGATCACGACCAGAACGGCGAGAATCAGCCCGCCGACAATCGCATCGGGAATCATATCAAAAGTCAGACAGCTACTTTCCCGCAGCCAAAGGCTAGGCTGTCGCGGCGTCAACAACTCGTAAGCATTCACCCCATGCACGCCGGGTGATCTGTGGTTCGGGGTTGCCCTTATCCTTACGGCGAGATTGCCTGGGCAGGCGGCTGCCAGGGGGCGCCGAGCATGAGGTCGTATAGCACGGCGAAGGCGTTGCGTCCGTGCTTGCGGGCGGTGTCGAGGTAGCTGCGGATGTCGAGGCGGTCCTGGGTGACGTCGTCGCTAGTGAGGCGGCCGGAGATTTTCTGCTGTGTTTTCAGGGGGCGGACGCCGCGCTCGCCTTGTTGTTCGTGGGCCAGATGCTGGTGTCCGTGGTGAACCGCAGCACGTCGGCCTGGCGGTTCTTGCAGAACTCCAGCAGCTCGCGGCCGGGCTTCTGCTTCGTGCTGTTCTTCGGGCCTGGGACGCGGGGCACGCTGGCCAGCCCGACGAGGACCGCGTGCCGGAACTCGTGCTCCAGCGGTCCCGCGGTGGCAGCGGGGATGGCGGGAAGCTGCTGGTCACGGGCGGCGTGCCAGGCATGGATCAGGCCGCGCAGCGCCCGCTGCGCCTGCACCGGCCAGACGGCATCGGGGTATGTTTCCGCGCAGTCCTGGTAGTCGCGCAGGATGTGAGCCAGGCAAGCCTGGTTCCCGGCGAAGTGCTCCCAGGACTCGTGGAAGTAGTTCTGGTACCGGCCGAGACCACCACGCCGGCGAAATCCGGCAGGATCCCGGCCTGCCGCATTATCTCCAGGCTGCGGGTGCCCAGGTAAAAGGAGGAGTACTGCCCGGTGAACGCGCCGTGGACGTATTTCTTCTCCCCGGCCGGCCCGGACCGCAGCGTCGTCTCGTCGAACCCGCCACGGCCGCGGCGGTGATCAGGGTGCGCATCAGCCGCACCACCTCCGCGGCCAGGTCCGCGGCCTTGCGCAGGCATGAGTGGATGAACCCCGCCGAGACGTCCGCGCCGGCCATGTCGGCGATCAGGTCCCGGCACCGCTCGACCGGGACGTGCTGGAAGACCAGGTAAACGGCCAGGGCGCGCAGCCGCGGCCCGATGGACAAGGCCGCGTCCGGCACGCCCGGCGGCCGGGGCGCGACGTGCTCCCGCCCGCAGGCGCACCGCGTTTCGTGCAGGTCGTGCTGGACCCGCTCCGCCGGCGCTGCCGGAATCTCGTCCTGCTAATAGGACCGGGCAACGCCCAGGTCAGCCGCATCGGCCAGGTGAGCGCGGCGGCGATCTCGGTGACGCTGTGCCTGGCCGATCTCCCTGGCTAGCTCACTCACCACGTGCGACCTCGTGTCGCAACGCCCTCTGTACGCCGGGGACAGCGGTGCCCACCAGCGCTACGTGCCTCATATAGCTCTACTGTTCTGGGTGAACGCTCAGTAAGATCAGTTGAGGTATGGCTGAGACAGGGCGCGGAGTACTTCACCGAACCGGCCGGACGGCCCTGCCCAAGACCACCCACCTGGGCACTTACTCCTTGACAGACTCCAACCAGAAACTCCTTACCGGGCTGGTCAAGGCGCTGCGGCCGCTCGGGCTGGCCACCGGCGAAGCCGGGTTCAACTGCGACTTCCACGCCATCCGCCACCACGGCGACCAGGCCGTGCTGGAAAAGCACGCGACCTCGTGTCGCAATACGGCTCATAACCCAGCGACGACCACAACCACGCCTCAGCGGACATGGTCTACTCCAACGCCGACATCACCAAGGCAGAACAGGCCAGCGAGATCATCGCCTTCGCCGACTACTGGAACAACGCCACCGGATCAGACCCCGGCCTGCTGGTCTCCGGCTCACAGCTGACCACCTACAAGATCCTCGACGAACTGTCCGGCCGCGGCATCCGCTGGCTCACCCTGCGCCAGCGCGGCAAGAAAGAACTCGCCCGCCTCGCCGCCCTGCCCGCCTCAGGATGGAAAACCGTCACCATCGCCCGGTCCGGCCGCTACCGGCGGCCCCGCCTGCACGAAGACATGATCAAGCTCAAAGACATCAGCTCCAAGGTCCGCCAGATCGCGGTCAAGAACATCGGCCGCGACGAGCCCACCCTGCTGATCACCAACGACGTCACCACCACCGGCAAGAACCTGTTCGCCCGCTACGCCGAACGGATGATGGTAGAAAACGAGCCCGGCGCCTACATCAGCGGATTCCACCTCGACGCGCTCACCAGCGGCGTCCCGCTCAACGTGGACCTGGACACCACACTGACCGTCGTGGCCGGGAACCTGTACCGGCTGCTGGCGCTCAAGCTGTCCCGGTACGAGCGCGCCACCCCCGAAACCCTCTGGCGCGACTTCCTGGACGCCACCGGCAGCCTGCACATCGACGACACCAGCGTCACCTGCGCGCTGAACCTGCGCAGCCACCACCCCGTCCTCATCGACGCAGGGTTCGCCGACCTCAAAACGCCGATCCCCTGGTGGGACGGCCGCACCCTGCAGTTCAGGTTCCCGCCACGGTGATCACCAAGCCGCAGGAAACCTCAACTCAATTACCAGACCGGGAATCGAGGTTAGCGACCAGCTTTCAGCCGATCTTGCGTCGCCTGCCAATCACGCCATCGGCGAAGCCGTGCCGGCATGGCGCTGCGCCTGGCAGGCAAGCGCGCCGAGGTCCACCCCGACGACGTCGTCGCCTTCCTCTACCCGCTCGCGGGCGGCGGCCGAGGCCTACGCGGACTCCAACTAGCGTCCCGGGTCTTTGATTCGCCGGAGAAGTCGGCCGAGTGATTCGAGGATTTCTTCCGCAGATTTCGTCCAGATGAAGGGTTTGGGGTCCTCGTTCCAGTTGTCCACCCAGGCAAGGATGTCCTTCTCGAGCTGCCTGACCGACTTGTGCACGCCTCGGCGCAGGAGTTTCCCGGTCAAAAGCCCGAACAGCGCTCTACCCAGGGCGCTGATCAAAGTCGGAGTTTGAGGCTCTGAGCTGCGGTAACGGTCGGGCTGAACAATCCGCGGTTGACGTGGTATTTGTGACCGGTGACATCGTTGTGGCGCCGGTCGCTTGTGGTACGGCCGGTGGCCGAAGGTGAGCTGGACCGGTTCCGCACCGAGCTGGCCGCCCATCATTGGCTCGGGTTTCGCCTCTCGGGCCAGGTCATGCGCTATGTGGCGGTGCTGGACGGGAATTGGGTGGCGCTGGCCGGGTTCGGGTCAGCGGCACTGACCTGCACGGTCCGCGAGGAGTTCGTGGGCTGGGACGTCCGGCTGAGACGGCGCCGGCTGCCGCTGCTGGTGTCCAGCCAGCGGTTTTGCGTGCTGCCGGGCGCCCGCCCGCATCTGGCGTCGGCGGTCTTGGCTGCCTGCCTGGCCCGGCTCAGCGCCGACTACCAGCACCGGTTCGATCACCCGGTGCTGGCGGCCGAGACCTTCACCGACCCCGCCCGCCACACCGGCGCCTGTTACGCCGCCGCCGGGTTCACCCCGATCGGGCCCACCGCCGGGTACGCCCGCAACCGCGGCACCAAGATCAGCCACGGGGTGCCGAAGACGTACTGGTTCAAGAACCTGCACCCCAATGCCGCCCGGCTGCTGGCCGCCGACTTCGACGTCACACTCGTTCCCCTGCTATCCCCGGGTGGCCGATCGCGCATGCGCCATGTTCATCCCGACCTCAACAATGTCGACATAACCGGCGACAATGGGCTGCTGGGTGCCCTGGCCGGCGTCACCGATCCGCGCAAGGCCCGCGGAATCCGCCACGACCTCGCCGCGATATTGGCGGTTGCGGTATGCGCGGTGCTGTCGGGCGCCGACGGCCTGGTCGCCATCGCCGACTACGCCGCCACCATGCCGCAAGGCGCCCTGGCCCGGCTCGGAGTGCGCTGCAACCAGCGGCTGGGATGCTACCTGCCGCCCTCCTACTCCACACTGCGGCGCGCCTTCAAAGATCATGCCGGCCCCGGCGCCTTCGACCAGGCGGTCTCGGCCTGGCTGTACCGGCAGGTGCTCGCCGGGAACATCACCGCCGCGCAGCTGGACCACCTGATAGTGGCCCTGGACGGCAAGACCGTCCGCGGCGCCACCAAAGCCGGCGACCCGCTGCACCTGTTCGCCGCGATCATCCACGGCACCGGCACCGTCATCGCCCAGACCGCTGTCCCTGCCAAGAAAGGCGAAGGCACCCAGCTTGCCCCCGCGCCTGGCCAGATCGCCCAGCTGCGCGCCCGCCGCGACCAGACCCCAGCCCGCCACGACGGCAACGACCCGCCCGGCCGGCACGACGACGACCCGCCCGCCGCCGCAGGCAAGGCCAGGCCGGGTAAGCTCGCAAAGATCATCGTCACTGCCGACGCGCTCCACACCACCCGGGCCAGCGCCAAGCAGATCACCGGCGACGGCGGAAACTACATCCTGATCGCGAAAGGCAATCAGCCCAAGCTGTACCAGGCCCTCGATCAGATCGACTGGAACGCCATCCCGGTCGCCCACACCACCACCGGCACCGGCCACGGCCGACGCGACGAACGCATCCTGAAAGTCACCGGCGCCGGCCAGGTGCCCGGCCTCGGCTTTCCCGGCGTCAAGCAAGTGTTCTTATTGGAGCGCTACCGCTACGACAAGAACGGCAAACTGATCTCCGCTGCCGCCGTGCTCGGCATCACCAGCTGCACCGCGACCGAGCGACCGCACCCGGCCTGGCCGCCGCGATCCGCGGCCACTGGTCGATCGAGGTCTTGCACTGGCTCCGTTCTCCGGGGGTCGCCTGGCCGTCGCATGAAGTTGCACCGAGCGCCCGACGGAGAGCTTCTGCAACAGACCTCCATGGGTGTCGTGCTCCTTGTCGCTGCTGCTCTAAGCTTCGCCGTCTCGGGGCAGGGCCGTTGGTGCAACACCTGTGGCGTGACTAGGCGATGTTGATCAATCTCTGACCTGGCCAAATCGGGAAGATGCCCAGTTCGCCCTGGTATGCGCCCCCGGAGAAGCTACGCGATATGACGTTCAACGAGGACTCCTCGACGCTGCGCAAAGGCTCCGCACCCCGCGTCATGTCAACACTCAGAAACCTCGCCATCAGCCTGCTCCGGCTATTCGGCTTCGACAACATCGCCGCCGCACGCCGCCAAATCGGATGGAATCACAACGACCTCGTCCTCGACCTCATCGGCATGTGAGATCCGCCACAATCAAACCATGATCATGCGACTTTGAACAAAGCCCTGGCGCTCTACCTGGTTCAGCCAGGACGAACTGGTCGGCGTGAAATGAACATGGAACCGCGGGTGCTTGTTCAGCCATTCCTGGACAGCCGGGGTCTTATGCGTGGCGTAGTTGTCCGCGATGATGTGGATCTGCAGGACATGCGGCTCTCCGCCGTGCTCGTCCGGTTCTGCCAGCTGCGGCACCTGCTTGTCGATCTCCTCCAGGAACTTGATCCATTCCTTCGCCCGGTGGCTTTTGCAGGTTTTCGCGATCACCAGGCCGGTCGCGATGTCGAACGCCGCGGACAGGTCAACGGTGCCGTGCCGGACATAGTCATGCGTCCGCTTCTCGGGCATGCCGGGCATCATCGGCAGCACCGGCTGAGACCGGTCAAGAGCCTGGACCTGGGACTTCTCGTCCGCGCATAGCACAACTGCGTGCTCAGGCGGATTCAGGTACAAGCCGACGACATCGTAGACCTTCTCCACGGACAGCGGATCGGATGACAGCTTGAACGTATCCGCCAGATAAGGCTTTAGCCCGAAAGCCTTCCAGATCCGGCCGATAGTGGACCGGGACAAGCCGGAACGTTTCGCCATGGATGCCCGTGACCAGTGGGTCGCGTTATCAGGAGTTTCCTCCAAAGTATCGACGACGACTTTTTCTACCCGCTCGTCGGCGATCGTTGGCGCATGTCCCGGACGCGGCTCATCAGCTAGCCCGTCCAGGCGCTTGTCAATGAACCGCTTACGCCACTTCCCGACCATTGTTTCATGACACCGGAGCAACGCTGCGGTTTCTTTATTGTCGTGGCCTTGCGCGCAGGTCAGGATGATATTCGCCCGCAGTGCCAGGTCTTGTGACGATTTCGTCCGGCGCGCCCATCTTTGGAGAGTAGCCTGCTCGTCACCGGAAAGCGTCAATTCGGCCTTAGGCCGTCCCGTCCTCGCCATAAGAATAACTCTATCGACATGATTAGTTACATTCAGTTATGACGCGCGATGATGCGATGTGACCTAGCTCACTTATATGCCGGATCAGGGGCGCAGGACACTAGCGGACTCCAACTAGGAGCACGACGGCCACCCCTCGCTCGCGATCATCCCGGCCGATGCCGGGATACTCGGCATCCTGGACATGCGGCCCGCCATCGAACGGCACAGCGTAGCCGCACGTGATCCGGCGCTGCCGGACTTAGTAAGTTCCCGCGGCCTGCTCGTGCGCCCAGGCCGCGCACGGGCTTCCATACGTGGCGTCGGTGTAGCCGATCATCCAGCGGATCTGCGTGACCGGGTTGGTTGCCCAGTCCGCGCCGGCGCTGGCCATCTTCGAGCCGGGCAGGGCCTGCGGGATGCCGTACGCGCCCGAGCCCGCGTTGGAGGCGTCCACGCGCCCCCCGGATTCACGTTCGATAATGCCGTCCAGGCACCCGGCGCTACTACCAGCGAGGGATGCAGTGATCGACCGCCATGACCCGCTGGCGGCGGAGGCGGCCCGGACCGCGGGGGCGGCCTTGACCGCGGGGGCGAGTGCCCGGGCGTGATACCGGACCGCCGCCGCCTGCCGCGCCTCGGCGGCGTCCTCGGCCGCCTCGGCCAGTGCCCGAGCGCGTGCGCGTGCGCGTGCGCGAGCGGCCGCGATCTCGTCCCGGAGGTGCTGCCACCGGGCCACCAGGATCCCGGCCGCGGCGGCGTGCTGCATCCGCATATCGGGAACCTCGGCCGCCTCGAGCTCGGGCTCAGCGACAAGCAGGCCCGGCCGGGTGATCTGCAGAGGCGCACCGGCCTCCTGGGCCGTCACGGCCCGCACCACTGCCGTCGTCGTTACCGCCAGGTGCTGGCGTGCGCCTGTGGCGGGAGCATTCACAAATGAGAAAGCCGCGACGGGCACGATAGCCACGGCCGCGGCGGCGTTCACGAGGATGAGTTTACTCATGTTTGTCCTAGCCCCGAAACTTCGCGGCACCGTCCGCGGTGGGGCCCGGCGAGGGCTCACGGGGGACGGTGCCGCCTGACAGTCACGGGACAGTAACAGAAAGTGGTGGCAGCGTCGCGCCGATCGGGGAAACGGGACGCCGACGGCGCAGTGTCGCTCGCCGCGGCGATGGGCAAGGGTGTGTGCATAAAGGAGAGGAGTCACCCCTCGTGGACTGTCCCTGCACCGCGTGACCACGGCTGAACGGTTCCCGCGCAGCCTCGTCGACGGCCCGCACGTGCCGCCGCCAAATGAGCTGTCCCGGCTCGCGCTGATCCTGCTCCGCGGGCCCCACCGGCAGGGAGGAACCAACTGTGACCACGCCGAGAGGCCTACGGTACGACCCCAGCCCACGACAAGTGCCTCGGCAAGGGCTCCTGCGCTCGTCACCGTATGGGAGCCGCGCGGCAAGCCGGTATGCCTGTGGCCCCGGTGCTTTCAGCAGCTTCTCGAGCGGCGGCCCGATCCGCGCGAGGTCGTTGAGGCCCTCCCAGGCACAGGCAGGGAGCCGATGACCACGCCCTGCGGGCCCGCGGTACGACCCAGAACGCGACAGGTGCCGCGGAAAGGACCTGCCCGGACGGGCGCACTGGAACGATGAAACGCGGCGGGCCGGTGTTCCTGTGTGTCCGCTGCTTCGAGCAGGTGTTCCGCCGCCGCCCTAGCCGCACGAGGTGGTGGAGGCTTAACCGCGGCACCGTGCCGGAAAGGGCCCGCGGAGTCGCACGGACAGCGCCGGACGCGGCGCCCCCCTTTCCCGGTGTGGGGCTCTGCTTGGGTGCGGGCCCCCGAAGGCTCTGAGGCCGTCCGGGTCCAGCCCAGCCGCGGCGCCCGCCGCGACCCGCGCGGTGATGCCCGCCAGGGCCTGCCAGGTGATCCGCAGCTCAGCAGCGGTCCTCGTCCACGGCATATGCGCCTTCCAGGCCGCGAACTCCTCCAACGGCCTGCTGAACCGGTCATCGTGCCGCGCCCACGGCACCGCGGCGGTGATCTTCCCGTGCTGGCCGCACATGATCCGCGGCAGCTCCGATTCCAGGAACGCCCGCTTGCCATGCACGTCCAGGGTCCGCCACCGCACCACGTCCGTCTCCACGAGCCGGCCGCGCTGCCCGCACCGCGGGCACCTGCACCGCGTCTGTTCGTCCGGCTCCACCACGATGATCAGCACTTTCTCCGGCGGCCGGTCCTTGTGGGGCCAGCGCTCGGTATACGTCCTGACCACAACCGCGTGCCCGGTATCGAGCACCTCATCCCACACCGGCCCGGCCAACGCCCCGTCCCCCGCGGGGCCGGACGGCCGCCTCGGTGGACGGCCTCGCCGGCGGCACCTTCACCGCGAGCCCGAGAAGGTAAGGCACGATGGGAATCGGGAGACGGCACCCCGTGCAGGCGGAACGAGCCCGTACCGCACCGTGGCAGGCGCTGATTCCAGATTCCCCACACGGGAACCTTATGAGCCAATCTGGATAATCAGGAATATGCAGGGATTTGGCTGCGAGCTAAATTTTGGACCTTGCCAAGTTACCGCGAACATGCCTACGATGCTCGCGATTACCTGGAATAGTAATTCTGGCAACGGCGCACAGAATCAGAACGCAGGGTTCGGAAATGCGACGCTATCGCGACAAAGCCTCGGCCGAATTTCGGAGACACCGCCGCGCAGCAGGCACGGCGGTGATCGCGGCAGCCGGGCCCTGCACTCCAGGCTGAGAGTCCCCACAAGCCCCCCGGTAGCACTGGGTCGATGATGCCGGTTCGCAGCTTGGCGGTACATAAACCGCTCGGGCGAACCACGGCTTTTGCCGGATCCAAATCCGAACTGGGGGTAAGTGCAGTGCACGTTAAGCGAACTCAAGGCGGGAGATGGCGCAGGGCCGTGGCGATCACGTCCGCGGCCGCGGCCGTGGCCGCGGGCCTGATGTTCACCGATTCTCCCGCGCACGCGCGCCAGGTATCTCACCGACCGTCCCCCTTCGCCAGGCCGACCGCGGACCCTGACCACGATGGGGACCCTGATCTGCGCGCAGCGTGCGGCGCGCCTTCCTACCGTGGCTGGGCGGCGTGCTTCGCCATAAAGGTCATTGACACAGATATCTACGCCGGCCCAGGCCGGCCCTCGGCATGCCGCTCGGGTACGGCCCGTCCAGCCTGCGACGCGCCTACGGCCTGCCCCCGGGCCGTGGCTCGGGCCGCACGGTGGCGATCGTGGATGCTTACGACAACCCGAACGCCGAATCCGATCTGGCCACCTACCGCGCCACTTTCGGCCTGCCATCGTGCACCACCGCGAATGGCTGCTTCAGGAAGGTGAACCAGAACGGCGGCACCCGCTATCCCAACGCCGACTCAGGCTGGGCGGCGGAGATCTCCCTCGACCTGGACATGGTCTCCGCGATCTGCCCGCAGTGCCACATCCTGCTCGTCGAGGCCTCCTCGGCCAGTGTCAGGGATCTCGGCACCGCGGTCAACAGGGCAGTGAGCCTCGGCGCGAGGTTCGTGTCCAACAGCTACGGCGCCGAGGAGTCGTCTTCAGACACCAGCTACGACGGGCAGTACTTCAACCACAAGGGCGTGGCCATCACAGTGTCGGCGGGGGATGGCGGTTACGCCACGGCGTATCCCGCCTCATCCCGTTATGTGACCGCTGTTGGCGGAACATCGCTGCGGTCAAGCAGCACGGCGCGCGGCTACACCGAAACCGCCTGGGGAAGTTCATCAGGCCAGAACGGCGGCACCGGATCGGGCTGCAGCGGTTACGACGCCAAACCGTCATGGCAGGCCGATACCGGCTGCAGTAGGCGCACCATTGCCGATGTCTCAGCCGTCGCCGACCCTGACACTGGCGTCGCGGTCTACGACACCTACCAATCAGGGGGCTGGGCGGTCTACGGGGGCACCTCCGCATCCTCGCCCATCATCGCCGCGACATACGCGATCGCGGGCACCCCGCTCTCTACGAGCTATCCGTCCTCGTACCCGTACAGTCGCCAATCGGCTCTGAATGATGTGACGTCCGGCACCAACGGATCATGCAGCCGGTCGTACTTGTGCACGGCAGGGCCCGGATACGACGGCCCAACCGGCCTCGGCACACCCAACGGCTACGCAGCGTTCGCCAGGCCATGAAACCCTGCGGCAGCCGTTATGGATGATCCTGGGTCCGCGTTCAAGTGACGCCCGCGACCCGGCTGGCACACCGACGCCGGCCGGGTCGCGACGGTGGGTCGTCAGTCGTGGATGGGGCGGTTTCCGATGGCGCTGACCATGGGGGTCGCGGTGGTCGAAGAACAAGGTCGCGCCGGTGTCGATGGCGGCGATGCGGGCCATCTCGTCGTCGGTGAGGGTGAAGTCGAAGACGTCGAGGTTCGGCGCCATCCGCTCGGGTCGAACCGACTTGGGGATGGCGACGATGTTGCGCTGGGTGAGCCAGCGGAGCACGACCTGGGCGACGGACTTGCCGTGGGCGGCGCCGATCTCGGTCAGGGTGGGGTCGGAGAACAGGTTGTTGCGGCCCTCGGCGAACCGCCCCAGGACTCGTGCTGGACCCCGTGCCCGGCCATGGTGTCGTGGTCGGCCTGCCGCTGGAAGTAGGGGTGGGTCTCGATCTGGTTGACCGCCGGGGTGAACCCGGTGCGGTCGATGAGGTCGACGAGCCGGTCGGGGTAGAAGTTGCAGACGCCGACGGCCTTCGCCGGGCCCTGCTCGTTGAGGGCACGCATGGCGCGCCAGGAGCCGTAGTAGTCGCCGTAGGGCTGGTGGATCAGGTACAGGTCGAGGTAGTCGAGGCCGAGACGCTGCAGCGAGGCGTCGAACGCCTTCTTGGTGTTCTCCTCGCCGGTGTCCTGCACCCACAGCTTCGTGGTGCCGAACAGCTCCTCGCGGGCGATGCCGCTGGCGGCGATGGCGCGGCCGACGGCTTCCTCGTTGCCGTAGGAGGCGGCGGTGTCGAGGTGGCGGTAGCCGGCGGCCAGGGCGCCGGCGGCGGCCTGGCCGGTCTCCCCGGCGGGGATCTGGAAGACGCCGAAGCCGAGGATCGGCATCTCGACGCCGTTGTTGAGGGTGACGGTGGGGACCTGGACAGACACGGTGGACCCTTCTTCTCGCGGATGCTGGGGCCGCGTGACCCGCTACGAGGCGAGCCAGGCCGGGCCGGTGGCCGTTGGCGCTGGCTCCACGAAACCCCTTCTCGCGCGCCTGCGGGAGTGACGGTGTTTCCCGGTAATGCCAGACCCTCCCTAGCGTCGTGCCCGGGTCGTACGGTCCCTAGTGTCGTGCCCGGGTCGTACGGTCGAAGGCATGGACAACGCGGACGAGGTCCGCGACTTCCGCACCAGCCGCCGGGACCGGCTCACCCCCGGCCGGGCGGGGGTCCGGCCCTACGGCGGCCGGCGCCGTGTCAAGGGGCTGCGCCGCGAGGAGGTCGCCATGCTGGCCGGCATGAGCGCCGACTACTACACGCGCCTGGAGCGGGGGAACCTGTCCGGCGTCTCTGACTCAGTCCTCGACGCGCTGGCGCGCGCGCTGCAGCTCGGCGAGGCCGAGAGGACGCACCTGTTCGACCTCGCCGCCACCGCCAACGGACCCGGCCAGACGGGGCGCAGCGCGGCGGGCGGCCCCGGGCCCGGCCGGCCGCGCTGCTCCTCGAGCCCGCCCTGCGTGCGGGAGGGTGTGCTGCGCGTCCTCGACAGCATCGGTGCCCCTACCAGATCCACCGCTGGGACCCCGAGACCGACCTCGACGAGACCCTCGGCGCGCTCTCCGACCTGGTTCACCAGGGCAAGATCCGCTACTTCGGCCACTCGGCCTTCCCCGCCGCGGCCATCGTCGAGGCCCAATGAACCGCCCAGCGCCGCAACCGCGAGCGCTTCGTCACCGAGCAGCCGACCTACTCGATCCTCACCCGCGGCATCGAGAACGACGTCCTGCCCACCTGCCAGCGCTACGGCATGGGCGTGCTGTCCCACAGCCCGCTGGCGGGCGGGTGGCTTTCCGGCCGCTACCGCCAGGACGCCACCGAAGGACCCGCGTCGGCCGCCCGCCGGCGCCTGGCCAGCCGGTTCGACCTCGACCTACCCGGCAACCTGCGCAAGCTCGAAGCAGCCGGCCAGCTCGCCCAGCTCGCCGATGACGCCGGCATCAGCCTCATCGAGCTCGCGATCGCCTTCGTCCTGCGCCACCCCGCCCTCACCTCGGCCATCATCGGCGCGCGGACCATGGAACACCTCGAATCACAGCTCACCGCTACCGGCATACACCTCACCCACGACGTCCTCGACCGCATCGACCAGATCGTCGCCCCCGGCGTCACCCTCAACCCCGCCGACAACGGCTGGGTCAGCCCCGCGACTCGGCCCGGGGGCTACGTCGACCGACAGCATCACCCTGAGTGATAAGTGGAAGTCAGGGAGAACGCTCACCGAGCCGCCGATCTGTGCTCCTTGAGGCCGGCGATCGGTGGTGGCTGGCACCGCACAGATCGATCGTGCTGTATGCAACCGCACGTTTGGCGCTGGGCATCGGCGGCGCACCGAACTGCCCTGTCGCGCCGACCGCATGGGTGCAGATCGGCGGCTCGGGCCCGCCATGCGCTTCCGTGTGGCCCGTTCGACGCGCTGGTGGCAGGTATTGGGTTTCGAGCCAAAGTACGCTAAGCCGACGCTTTTTGCAGCGCGGCCCAGCCGTCCTGGCGAACGCCGTCGTGTACGCCCTGAGTCCAGGAGGTCCCGCCATGACCGAGCCGATCTCCCAGCCGATCTTCGTCGTGGTCGACGAGGACCCGTCCACCGTACAAGCGCTGGTCGGCGACCTTGAGCGCCGCTTTCACGCCGACTATCCTGTCGTCGGCGAGACCTCCGCATCGGCTGCGCTGGAGCGCCTGAGTGCGCTGCACGACTCAGGCGATCAGGTCGCGTTGATCATCTGTCACGAATCCGTGCACCCGTTGTCCGGCTCCCAGCTGCTGGCGCGCAGCCGGTCCATCCATCCGGACGCCAAACGGATCCTGCTGATCGACTACGGCGACCCGCGCATGCTCGACGTCATCGCGCAGGGGATGGCGCTTGGTCACGTCGAGTACTACCTGACCAAGCCCTGGCGGCCCCGCCAGCACCTGCTCTACCCAGTGGTCGGCGAGGCGCTGGCGAGCTGGACCCGGCGCAACTCTCCGGGGTTCGAGCTGGTCCGCATCGTCGGCGATCGCTGGGATCCGACCTCCTACCAGCTACGGGACGCGCTGGAACGCAACAACGTTCCGTACGGCTTCTACGACCGCGACTCGCCGGACGGCGCAGAATTGCTGCAGCAGCTGGACGCGGTTCCCGACAACCCCGTGATCTTCTTGGCCGACGGACGGGTGCTGACCACCTACACGCAGGCCGACATCGCCGAGGCGGTCGGCGCGCAAGTGCGGCCGAAGCTCGACGCCTACGACGTGGTCGTCGTCGGCGCGGGGCCGGCCGGCCTGAGTGCCGCAGTGTACGGCGCGTCCGAAGGGCTGTCCACCCTGGTGCTAGAGAGCCTGGCGATGGGCGGGCAGGCTGGCACCAGCTCGCGGATCCGCAACTTCCTTGGCTTTCCCGCGGGCATCAGCGGAGACGAGCTGGCCGAACGGGCGTTCCAGCAGGCCTGGATGTTCGGGGCGGAGTTCGTCTTCATCAACGGCGCAACCGGGCTGTCAGCCCGGGGAAGCGGGCTAATTGTCACGCTGGCCGACGGCGGCCAGGTGACCGCCCGGGCGGTCGTGCTGGCCACCGGCGTCACCTACCGGCAGCTGGACGCGCCGGGCATCGCCGACCTCATCGGCGCCGGCGTGTTCTACGGCTCGGCGATGTCAGAGGCACCCGCGCTCAAGGACCAGGACGTGTTCATCGTCGGCGCCGGGAACTCTGCCGGGCAGGCGGCGGTCTACCTCGCCAGATCGGCGCGCAGCGTCACCTTGCTGGTACGAGCGGACAACCTTGCCAAGAGCATGTCCGACTACCTCATCAAGGAAATCGAAGCCACCCCGCGGGTGCAGGTCCGGCTGCAGACCGAGGTGGCCGCCGCGCGCGGCGGCCACCGGCTCGCCGAACTGGACCTGCGCGACCGGCGCACCGGCCGGGACGAGACGGTGCAAGCCGCGGCGCTGTTCGTCATGATCGGCGCGACCCCGCACACTGACTGGCTACCCGACGATGTCACACGCGACCAGCACGGGTTCATCCCGACGGGCCGCGACCTGCCCAGCGACGATCCGGCCGGAGCGAGCCGGCCCGTGCCACTTCCACTGGAAACCAGCCTGCCGGGCGTGTTCGCCGTCGGCGACGTGCGCGCCGGCTCGGTGAAGCGGGTGGCGTCGGCCGTCGGGGAGGGGTCGGTGGCCGTCCCCCAGATTCACCAGCACCTGCTGCGCAAGACCAGCCGGCCGGCCGGTTAGACCCCCGCAGCATCCCGCTGCCCGCGGGCCCGTTCTGGCCGAAAGCGGCGGGACAGGGCAAGACTGCCCACCCTTTGCGTGCCGCTCCTTCACCCGCGCGCTTCCTTGTCCGCCTGGCGTGAAGCTTCACTGCCCGTGCCTGCCTGGTATTGCCGCCGTCATTTGCGAGCCTGCTTGGCCTCCGCAGCTCGCACCGCCTCGAGCGTGACCGGACCGCGGATGACCTGGCTGAAATGCTGGAACGACAGGGCAATCGCCCAGGCGGTAAGTGCGGCGATGAGTAGCCCGTCGCCCCGGACCCCAAGGACGCGAAGGACGATGATGGCGGCCGCGCCAACTACGAAGCCGATGACGTGGGCGGCGAAGTCGCGCCACCGCTGGATGCCGGTGGCCAGATCGATGAGGTACTGGTCGCTGCTCATGTGGGCCTCCGTTTAGGTTCACTCGCCGAGCGGGTTGGACGCCCCGTGAAGGTGCCCAGAACCTGATTTGCGCTGCACAAGCCCTGCCGTCCTCACTGGCCTGGCCGTCATCGGCGTATAGCCCAGCGGCTGGCCCATCGACTCCATCATCGCCCTCGGCATCGCCGCATGGCCGATCTGGGAAGGTCGCGGACTGCTGGAAGACAGGCGATAAAGCCGCACAGGAGTAAAGATCGCCGGGCGGGCGGAGCCCCTTCGAGGGCGCGGGCCCGGCTGCGGCTGTGGAAGACCGAGCTGGCCACGCTCGCCGCCGAGGCCGGCCTGGACATCACCGTGCCGCACCTGCCACCGGGAACCAGCAAGCGGGACAAAATAGAGCACCGGCTGTTCTCCGCGATCACCATGAACTGGCGGGCCTGCCGCTGGTCTCCCACGAGGTCATCATCGAGACGATCAGCGCGGTCACCACCAGAACCGGCCTGAAGGTCACCGCCGTCCTGGACAACGGAATCTACCCCAAGGGCATCAGGATCCCGGACAAGGACATGAAGGCATTCGAGGCCCGGCACCTCCAGCGCCACCAGTTCCACGGCACCTGGAACTACACCATCCCAGCAGACCCGCCCGGCGGCACGACACGCCCGAATGAAGGGAATTGATTATTGCGCGAGCGCTAAGCCAGAACGACCTGCTGTTCAGCTACCAGCCTCCGGCGCAACTGGCGACCCGCCGCCGCGGCGCCCCGGCCGGTGAGAGGCCCGGCATGACGGAACCGAACGAGCACGGCCGGCAAATACCGGCACGGGACGCTGACTGCGAATAACGCGGGGAAATGCCGCTGCAAGCATTGCCGGGACGCGTACGCTCGTTACCGTGCCAGGCGCCGCGGCGAAGGTAAAGATGAACCATGCACGCCCCGCGCGCGGGATACCGACGGTCATATCCCATCCGACTGGTTCCGCCACCAGGTGTGGGCTGACCGGCTGGCAGGCGATGTCATGGCCGGCCGAGATCGATGTGTTCCTCGCCGTCGGGGAGCTGGCGCTGTACGTCGCCTACCTGGACGGGTGGCCCGCCTGGCAGCGGGTGTGGCCGTGGCTGACCGCCTTTGTCGGCCTGGCGGTGAGCGTGGCCGGGAACATCGGCCATATCCAGCCACTCCCCGGTCATCCATCGGCCATATCCAGCCACTCCCCGGTCATCCAGTCGTGTGGTCTGACCGTTTGACGGCTGCGACCAGCCCGCTGGCCGCGTTCGCGGGCCTGACGGCCGGGCTGCTCGTGCTGCGGATGAACCGCCAGCGGGCCGCCGCGACCGCGCCCGGAACAAGTGCTTCCGCTCCCCGGCCGTCAGCGCCCACCGGCGTCGCGGAGAGCGGGAACGGGCACCACCATGTGGCGGCAGCTGATGCGGTGCTGTGCCCCGTGGCGCAGCCGTCCGGGATCAGTTCTTTTCTCCCGCGGCCGACGGCTCGTCTCCCCCGCCGGATAACCTGGCCGGTCCGGATCCGCGGGTGCTGCGGGAGGCGAGCGTGATCTACCGGTCGGCGCAGCGGGGTGAGCGGCTGAGCCAGCGGACGCTGGCGCGGCGGCTGCGGGGCGGCGGGCACCGGTTCTCCAACCAGCACCTGCCCCGGATCGCGGCGAGCATCGGGCTGCCCCCGCCGCGGCAGTAACCTCCGGCACACGGCAAGTGAACGGTATGAACGATCTCGAGGACATCGCCGCCCGGCTACGGGCCGCCGGTGACCTGGCGGCGATGCTGGCGGCCAGCTTCGACGGGTTCGAGGCGATCCGGTCGGCGGCCCGCGCCTGCGAGGACCTCGACCCGGGCCTGCTGCCGGCGTTCATGCTGGCCGCCGGGGCCGCGGTCGAGGGGCGTAACACCGTCGCCGCCGCGCCGCCGCGCCCCCGCGCCCACGGCGGGCAGCTAGCCGCGCCGGAACCGGGCGCGGATGTGGAGGCCGCGGCTGACGGCCTGGCCGCGCTGGCGGGGCTGCTCGCCGGCCGCCTGTCCGCCGTCGCGGCCCAGGCCGCCGCACCCGGCGACCGGGACGCATGCGTCATCGCCGCCGGCGCCGCCGCGCAGATCGGCCAGCTGTTGACCCGGAGCAGTGATGCCGCCGCTGTTCGGTGACTTCCTGGCCGCAGCGAGCGAGCACATCGACGCCGCCGTCCGTTTCTACGGGGACCTGCCCGCCGGCTTCTACGGGGACCTGCCCGCCGGCGCTGCGCGGGAGGTCATCGGCGAACTTGACCGCCTGGTCGCCGCGATGGCCCGCTACGTGGGCGCGTTCACCCCCGCCGGGCCGGCCGATCCGGCCGCGGCGCACCTGGACGTGCGGGCCCGCGCGGAAGCCGACGCCGGGCCGGCGCTGCGCGAAGCCGCCGCCAGCCTGCGCGCCGACGCCGAACGCCTCGGCGGCACCAGCGGCGACCCGATATGTCCGGCCGCGCGTCACCTGGCCGCCGCCGCCGATGCGCTGACCGCCGGGCACGACCTGCTGCAAACCCACTTCACCCCCGCGCGGGACGGGTCGCGGACCGGCCGCTCGCGCTGGGCCCCGGTGATCACATCGGAACCGGTGACTGCGGCGCTGCTGTCCGAAGTCGCCTGCCGGGCGCGGCGGCTCGCGCCCTGGGTGGCCCGGCTGCCGCTGCCTGGCGCCGCGGGCGCGGGCCTGCCCGGATCGGCCCGCTTGGCGGTCAGCGCGGCCTGCCGGTGGCTGCAGGTCGCCGACACCGCGGCCCGGCCCGACGGCACCGGGTATCCCCCGGCCATCGAAACGGGCAAGCTGCTGCACGCCATCCCCGCCAACACCGCCCCGGCCCGCCGCCAGCCCCGCGGCGGCGAACCAGTGACCGCCCTGTGCACTGGCACCATGACGACAGCCGAACGGCTCCTCTACCTGGCACCCGTCAGCGCCAGCCGCGCCCATCCGGCCGCGGCGCCCACGGCGGCGGCCTGGCAGCGGACCGCGCACGCCGCCGCCATCGCCGGCCGCAACTGCGAGCTCACCCTGCGCCTGCTCGCCGATCGGGCAATTTCCCTGGCGACACGGCGCTCCCCGCGGCCGGACCTAACCTAACCGGAACCTAACCGGTGTCACCCGGAAGGCGTTCGGTCGTCCTGGCGTACCTCATCACGGCAGAAGCGGATCGGTTGCGTTTCCAGACTGACCCGGCGCGCATCAGACGTCCAGTGGGCGCGGCGGGGTCGTTGGCGGTGTAAACGGGTCCTCGGTGGGCTGCCGGTTCAGGAGGGTCAGCCTGTGACTACCTCGACGTCGCCGATTCCAAGGGCCCTCGCTGGGGCCGTGATCTGGGATGCGTCGCCGACCAGGATCGTGACTAGGCGGTTGTCCGGGAACGCCGCGATGACCGCGTCTGTTGCCTCGGCGGTACCCGTCTCGGCCAGGCGCGTGTGCAGCTGAGCCTGGTAGTCGTCCGGCAGGTGCTGTTCCACCTGATCCGCCAGCGTGCCGGCGACCGACGCTGCCCTTTCGTACGCGAGCGGCGCGACTCCTACCAGGTTTTGCACCGCCGTGTCGCGCTCGGTCTCGGTCAGCCCTTGCGCGGCCAGTGTGCGTAGCACCGTCCACAGGTCAGCCAGCGCGGGACCCGTGGATGCCGTGTCCACGGAGCCGCTGATGGCGAGCACCGACACACCCGTGGCACGGCCTGCGGCGTGCGGCGCCGGCGACTGCAGTACCCGCTGGAAGGCCCGTACCCCGTAGGTGTAGCCCTTCTCCTCACGCAGGACCCGGTCCAGCCGGGACGTGAGCGTGCCGCCCAGGCAGTACGTGCCGAGCACCCGGGCCGGCCATGCCCGGTCGTGCCGGTCCGGGCCGGTCCGCCCGATGAGTAGCTGCGTCTGGACGGCGTCAGGCCGGTCCACGATGACCACACGGCCGGTGTCGTCGGCGGTGACCGGCGGCATGGGCACCGGCTCGGCGGCGTCGCCGGTCCATCCGCCGAGCGTGCCGGCGAGCACCGCGTCCAGGCCGGCACCTGTCAGGTCGCCCACGACGACCGCGGTCGCGGTGGCGGGCCGCAGGTGAGCCTGGTAGAACGCGCGCACGGCCGCCGTGCCGATCCGTGCGACAGTGTCCCCGGTGCCCTTGCGCGGCCGGGACAGCCGCGCAGACGCCGGGAACAGCTCCTGCGCCAGCTGCCCGGCCGCACGCCGGCCAGGGTTGGCCATCTCCAGCGGAATCTCGTCCAGACGGTTGCGCACCAGTCGTTCGATCTCGCTGCTGGGGAACGTGGGCGTGTGCAGCGCCTCGGCAACCAGCCCAAGCGCCTTGGGCAAGCGGGAGACGGGAACCTCCAGCGAGACGCGCGCGCCCGGGTAGCCGACGCTTGTGCCGAGTGTCGCGCCGCAGCGTTCCATCTCGGCGGCGAACTCCTCGGCGGTGTGCTTGCTGGTGCCCTCGGACAGCGCATTCATCATGATCGCGGCGATGCCGTCGAGCCCGTCGGGCTCCGCGTCGAGCGGCATGTCCAGGCAGATCTGCACGGCCACCACCTGCTGCCCGGGCCGGTGGCAGCGCAGCACGGTCAGCCCGTTGCCGAGGGCGCCGCGCTCGGGCACGGGGAACGCCCAGGGCTTCGCCTGCCCGGGCGCCGGCTGGGGGTGGAAGTCCATGGTCACGGCTGCGCCGGTCACCGCCTGGCTCCGTCCCGGTTGTCGTTCTCATCAGCTGCGCTGGCCTGGCCGTCGGCCGGGCCGGCCGTGTCTTGGGAGGTCACGGGCTCGTATGCCAGCACCGCACGGTTGTCGGGGCGTAGCCGCGCCGCGGCAACCGCCCGGACCTCTTCGGCGGTGACATCGAGGATCCGGTTGACGGCGGTGAAGGCGAGCTGCGGGTCACCGAACAGCACCGCATACCGGCAAAGTTCGTCGGCCCGGCCGGCCACCGTACCGAGCCGGTCCAGCCATTTGCGTGCCACCAGGGCCTGCGCCCGCTCCATCTCCGCGGCGCCCGGCGCATCCGCGCGCAGCCGCGCCAGTTCCTCGTCGACGGCGGCCTGGATCTGCGGGATCTCGGCGCCGCCGGAGGCTTTCACGTCCAGCCAGCCCAGCGAGGGAGCGCCAGCGAGCCGCACCAGCCCGACGCCGGCCGTGATGGCGGTGCGGTCGCGGCGCACCAGGCGGTTGTAGAGCCGGGACGCCATGCCGTCGCCGAGGACGGTGAGCGCTAGCTCGGCCGCGTCGCACTCACGCGTGCCGTCGCGTGGCATGCGGTAGGCGGCCATCAGGGCGCGCGCCGGGACCTCCTCCCGGATCTCCACCCGGAGTTCCGCGCCGATGATGTCGGAGAGCGTACCGTCGCGGGGCGGCATCTTGCCGTCGCAGGACGGGATGGAGCCGAAGTACTTCTCGGCCCATCGGCGCGTCTGCTCCGGGTCGATGTCGCCGACGACCGCCAGGACCGCGTTGTCCGGCGCGTAGTTCGCACGGAAGAACGCGCGCGCGTCGGCCAGCGTCACTGCGTCCAGGTCGGCCATGGAGCCGATGGGCGTGTGGTGGTACGGGTGGCCCTCGGGGTAGGCCAGCGCGGTCATCCGCTCGAACGCGGTGCCGTAGGGCACGTTGTCGTAACGCTGCCGGCGCTCGTTCTTGACCACGTCGCGCTGGTTCTGCAAAGACTCCTCGTCGAGCGCCGCAAGCAGCGAGCCCATCCGGTCCGCCTCCAGCCAGAGCGCCAGCTCCAGCTGGTGCGCGGGCATGGTCTCGAAGTAGTTGGTGCGCTCGAAGCTCGTCGTCCCGTTGAGCGAGCCGCCAGCGCCCTGGACAAGCTCGAAGTGGCCGTTGCCCTTGACCTGCGCCGAACCCTGAAACATGAGGTGCTCGAAGAGGTGAGCCAGGCCGGTGCGGCCCTGGACCTCGTACCGCGAGCCGACGTCATACCAGAGGCAGACCGCCGCGACCGGATTGACGTGGTCCTCAGACAGCACGAGGCGCAGGCCGTTGCCCAGACGGTGCTCGGTCGCTGTCAGGCCGCCGGAACCGGCCTGCTGCGTGGCCATGTGACCCACGGGCGTGTACATCCCTTCGATCGCGTGCAGGAGAGGTCCTGCCACTGTATGAAAGGAAGCTTGCTGCGCGGTGCCGAGGTTGCTGAGAGCGTGGGCTTCGCCTTGCCGGTCGCTGAGGTCGCGGAACATCTGCAGCGCCCGGTCAGGCTGGTCGTGGCAGCCGGGTAGTCCCCGGTCCGCCGTTGCACAATGCCCAGTCGGCGACAGTCCAGCCGGGACAGCTCGGCACCGCCGCGCCAAGCTAAGGTCGGCCGCCACGACGGCCCGCAGGCGGGCGAGGTCGGCCGCGAGGCAGTCGAGGAACCGGGAATACTCCGTGCCGAACGGTTCAGCACAGGCACACGGCTCGTTCAGCCCCTCCGGCGGCCGGCCACCATGCCACCAGCAATGCGAGCGCTACCGGCAGCGTGGGGTGCCCCGAGCCTTCCGGATCAGGATCCATTAGGAACTTACCGGAAAGGCCGGGGAACAGATGACGGGGAAAAGCAGGCAATGCCGCCACGCCTTCGGCGCCGATCGCCTGCCGGCTGTTCGCCGAGACAGCCGGCGGGTCGGTTACCGCCGAGTTTCAGCGGCACTGGCTGGCCCCCGGCGGCACCGTCACCGAGGTGCGCGGGCCCGGTGTTTGCGGCGTGATCGCCCGCCCGGCCGGCCCGGCCCGTTCCCCGGCGTGTCGCCTTCGGCGGCTCTGGCGGAGCTCTCGGCTCCGCGGCCGCCTGGGCGCCGCTCCTCGCGTCCCGCGGCTTCGCGGTGCTGGCCATCGCCTATTTCGGCGCGCCTGGGCTGCCCGCCTCCCTGGCCGGTATCGAGGTCGAGGTGGTGGAGCGGGCTGCCCGCTGGCTGCTCGGCCGGGACGACGTCGCGTCCGGGACGGTGGCCGTGATGGGCATGTCCCGCGGCAGCGAACTGGCCCTGTGGACCGGCGCGCTCCTGGACATGGTCGGTGCCGTGGTGGCCTTCGCGCCCAGCGGCATCTCCTGGGCCGGACTCGACGCCGGCGGGCCGGTCGACGCCCCCGCCTGGACCTTCGCTGGCCAGCCCCTCCCCTATGCGCTCATCGGCGCTTCGGCCCGAGCAGCGTCGGCCCCCTCCGGGGGCCCGGTGGCGCTGCGAGCCGCCTTCGAGCCGATCCTCGCCGACCCGAGACTGTTCCAGTCGGCTGTCATCCCGGTGGATACCGTCCGCGGACCGATCATGTTCGTCTCCGGCGAAGCCGACACCATGTGGCCAGCCACCCCGATGACCCAGATCGCCGAACAGCGTGCCCGCGACCGTGGATTCCGCCACGGGCTGGTCCACCTGTGCTACCGCGACGGCGGCCACGTCTGCGCCGGGATACCCGGCACCCCGGTCGTCGCCGAGGTTCGGCATCACCCGCTCACCGGCGGGTGCTACAGCTTCGGCGGCACCCGGGCCGGCAACGCCCACGCCAGAGCCGACTCCTGGCCCCGCGTGGTCGCCTTCTTGCGCGACACCCTCGCCGCCGGAAACCCGAACGAGGCAGGCCGATGCCGCTGACCACTTCCGCCGCGTGCGACCGGCTCCG
This sequence comes from uncultured Actinomycetota bacterium, assembly GCA_963826515.1. Classification (GTDB taxonomy): domain Bacteria; phylum Actinomycetota; class Actinomycetes; order Streptosporangiales; family Streptosporangiaceae; genus DATFVJ01. The sequence goes on along the minus strand of CAWGXI010000006.1, from coordinate 51,374 downwards.
GGAGCGGGCCAAGGCCGAGCTCGCGGCGGGGCTGCCCGAGCATCTTCACCGGCTGGGCTGGGACCGGGCCCAGCTCGGCGGGCACCAGCGAGAGCGGCTCCGTTACAAAATTTGTGAAGGGCAGGACCGATGACAAACACCGCGGAGCCAGACCTGCAGGCAACCATCCAGGCCTGGGACCAGGCAGCGTAGAGCTTGGCCGCGCTCGCGCTGGCGGCCGGGGACGGCAGCCCACCCGACCTGACGGCCGCGGCATCGGAAGTGCTGGCCGCCACTGGGCTCACCGGCGCGCCGGGACAGCAGCTGCGGGGGCTTGGCACCTCGACTTCCCGGCAGATCGCCAGCCAGGCTGCGGCGGTCCTGCACCAGGCCTCCGCGCAGGCGGCCAGATCACCATCCATCACGCTACAAACAGCGTCCGCACCGCTGACCGCGAAGTCATCGTGGGGTGCGCTGGCCGGCTGGGCGCCCGTCGGCCGGGGGCGCGCTCGATCTGCTGGTTGACTATCCGTGTTGCGGGTCGTTGCGGGTGCCGCGGAGCAGGTGGCCGTCCTGCGTGGTGCCGTAGATCTGCAGGTGGCGGCGGAGGCGAGGACGCCAGCACGCGCCGACGCCGACTCGACAGGCGGTTTATGTCAGCGCATCACGGCGACGCGGGAGGATCCGTGGTGGGTCGCGGGATCGCGGCGCCGTGGAGGTGCTGCCCGCAAGACCAAGATAGCGGGGGACGGGCGGGTTATCCGGGCCCTCAGCTCAGGCGAGGTCCCTGTCGTGCGCGGGGACGAACCGGATGCGCAGCACGGTCGGGATCGTGTCGAGTTCGAGGGCGGTGCGCAGGTGGGCGAGGGCCTCGGTTTCGATGCGGGGGCGCAAGATGGCGGGGTCGGCGTGGTCTTCGGCGGTGACTGATAGTTGCAGTTCGGGGGCTGCTGGAGATCCTTGCAGGGCAGCGTTGGCCCGGTGGATGCCGTGCCAGCTTGCGAGTTCGTCGGTGATCGCGCCGGTGGCTGCGTCGGCAGGCAGAACCGTGACTCCGTGGGTGCGGTCGGGTTCAAGGGACAGGCGGCGCACGGTAGTGGTGCGGGTCTGGGCGGCCAGCCAGTACAGCGCGAGCAGGGCGATGATGGCTGCGGCCGCGGCGGCGGCGGGCCACACCCACGCGTGCTCGGTTGGGTACCGGGTTTGTGCGTGGCTGAGCAGGGGCACGGTGGCGTGGCCGAGGACGGCGGGGAATGCGCCCAGGCTGCGGGCCACGGCGGTACCCGCGCCGGCGAGGAGGATCAGCCCCGTGAGGATGAGCCCGGTGCGGCTGACGTGAGCGGTGTGACGTGTCATGGCTATCAGCCTGCTTTGCGGCGTAGCCGGACCTTGAGCCGCGGCGGCCAGAGCGGGTCGAGCGCTGCGAGACGGTCCTGAACGGCGGTGTGCACGCTCTCGCGCAGGCCGGCGGTGTCGCGCAGCCGGGTGGTGGCGCGCACCACGATGGAGCGGCGTCGGGCTCTTACCCTCGCGCGGTCGATGCCGTCGACGTCTTCGGCGAGCCGGGCGAGTGAGCGGCGCAGGCTGCGCCGTGGCACGCCGATCACGACCGACTCATCGCCGGAGGCGAGTGGGATGGCCCGCGGCCGGCCGGGTATCACGCCGGCCAGCACCAGCATGAGGCCGATGAACGCGACCGCCGCGGCAACGGCGAGGGTGGCCGTGCCGTCCCAGTGCGTGTCCTGCAACGGCCCGGCGAAATAGCGGTGCGGCACCTTCCACACCGGGCGGTCAAACGCGGCGGATACCGCCTGCACGGCGCCCAGAATCCCCGCCGCGGCCAGGACCGCCGCGACGAGCACCCCCGGGACCAGCCGCCGCGGCCGGAATACCCGGCGGGCTTTGCGACGTGGGCCGCGGCGTGACCAGGCTTCGGCCCGGGCCGGGCGCGGCGGCCCGGCGCCCAGGGGCAGGACCTGGGTGTCGCCCTCGCGGCTGGCGATGTCGTTCACCGTTTCCTCCCGCGCAGCAGCCGGGCCACCTCGATGTCCACGTGGCGTACCTCAAGGCCGGTCAGACCGGTGACCCGCTCAACTACGTGCCGGCGGACCTCGCGGGTGAGGGCGCGGACCGGGGCCGGGTAGGTGAGCGACAGGCGCATCTCGATCATGGCCAGGTGGCCGTCGATACGCGCGGAGACACGCGCCATCCCCTCGCCGGTTTCGCGGCCGATCGCGACCCCGATCAGCTGCCGGGCGGCCCCGCCGGTCTGTTCGACCTCGGCGACCGCCCGGGCGGCCACGCGGGCAACCACCCGGTCGGCGATAGCAGTGCGGCCCCGCTGTTCGGGAGCCGGCCGCGTCGCCGCCGCCACATCCAGGGCACTCATCGTGGCCGCCGGTTCCGGGTGACGAACAGCCCGCTCAAGTCGAGTTCGCCAGCCAGTGCCCGCCCGGCGAGGTAACCGACCAGGCCGAGCACCAGCACGATCACAAACGCCGCCACGCCGCCGAACGCGCCCGCGAAGCCCAAGGCGACTCCGAACACCAGACCGAGGATCGGCATGATGCGAACCTCATCCATTGGCAGGTTCCTCTCTCTTGTTACTCCGCTGGCCCGGCCACGCCGTGCCATGTCAGCGCAGCCGCAGCGACCTGAGGCGGCTGCGCCGTCTCCGCCAGTGCGCCACCCAGCCGGCGACTCCCCTGTGCCGCCGGTAGCCGGTGACCACTACCCGTGGTCCCGGCACGGAGGGCAGCCCGGTCATCCGTGCCCGCCATTGCTGCAGCCCCTCGGCAAACGCCTCAGGGTCTCCGCCGAGGTCGGGATGATGAGCCCGGACCCACGCCCGGAACGCCCGCTTGCCGGCCGGATCACCCAGGATGGTCACGGCCGGCCGGCCCTCTCGTCTCCCGCTTCGGGCCAGGTGATGTCGCCGATGACGACATGCACCACCCGGTCCGGCACCAGCGGCGCCACGGCCTGCCGGACCTGTTCGGCGACCTCGCGCAGCGGCAGCCCGTACCGGGCGGCCACGCAGACCTCGACCTCCCCGGCCCGCACCGCCACGCCGGACACGGTCCGGCCCGGCAGATAGGTGGCCACCGGGCCGCCGGGCGCTTCGGCCAGCCCGGCCACCGCGGCGCACCTGGTCACCGCTCCCACGATCCGGGCCGCGAGCTCGGCCACCTCCGCCGGTGCCGGGTCGTCCCGGCCGGTCATTGGACGCGCGGCTCCGCCGCCTCGGGTTCCTCGTCGCCGGGCAGGTGGATGTCGTCGATACTGATGTTGACTTCGGCGACCTCCAGCCCGCATATTCGTTCCACCGCCTTGATCACGTTACGGCGAACCGCGGCGGCCAGATCCGGGATGGCCACGCCGTACTCGATCACCAGGTCGATATCGGCGGCGGCCTGCCGCTCGCCGACCTCGACCGCCACACCCTGGGTGTCACTGGCCCGGGCGCCGGGGACGCGCTGGCGCACGGCCCCGACCATGCGCGCGGCCCCCGCGCCCATCGCATACACGCCGTCCACCTCGCGGGTTGCCATCGCCACGATCTTCGCGACGACCGAATCGGCGATGCTTGTACGCCCGTGCTCGCTCACCAATTCGGCTGTCCTGCCCGGCGGCCCCTCCCGCGCAGCAGTCGTCGTCGTTCTCGCGGTGGTCTTCTCGGTTGCCGGTGTGCTCACCGTGCCGCCTCCCTCATGCCGATGTCTGCCTGGAGTCCCTGCCCTGCAGCGACCGGCGCCATCCTTTAGGTCGCCGCGGTGGATGGGCTTGCAAGCAAGACGCCGCGCCGGCGCCGGACGTCACGGGCCCGCCGATGTGAACTGCATCACACTCAGCGCGGGTTTATCCATTGTGGCTGGGGCATATCAACCGCGCGATGCGGCGGCCGCTTGGGTCAGCTGCTCACCCAGGGTTGGAGCCTGGCATGGGGGCGTGGCGAAGGGATGCGGCATATGCCGGAGGTCCTTCCCGGCCGGCCTGCGACACCCTCGATGACGCCACCCTCGTCGTCCGGGCCCGCGAAGGGGACATCACCGCATTCGAGGTCCTCGTCCGGCGCTACCGGGCCCCCGTCTACCGGATCGCGGTGCGCATCCTCACCGACCCCGGCAGCGCGGCCGACACCGCCCAGGAGGCCTTCATCACCGCCTGGCGGCGCCTGCATGACATCAAGGCCGAGCAGGCCTTCGCCGCCTGGCTGTACCGCATCACCGTCAGGCGCGCGCTGAGCGCGGCACGCGCCCGCCGGCCGCAGGTGCCTCTCGACGAGACGGCGGCAGGCCCGGATCGGTCCGCCGGGCCCGAGGAGCACGCGCTGGCCGGCGGCCTGACGGCCGCGCTGAGATGCGCCCTGCACCACCTGCCACCCGCGCAGCGGGCCTGCTGGATACTCAGCGAAATGGAGGGCATGTCATATGAGGAGGTCGCCACCATCCTGCACACGACCCCCGGCGCGGTCCGCGGACGGCTGCACCGGGCCCGCCCCCAGCTGGCAGAGGAACTGAAAGCATGGCGGTGAACCCAGCCAGCGACCGCCTCCCCTGCGGCCACCACATCGATCAGCTGTGGAATCACCTCGCCACCGGCACCCCCGACGAGCACGCCCGGGCGTGCGAGCACTGCCAGGCCGCACTTACGGAGATCCGCCCCCTGCTCACGGCCACCAGCGAGATGGCCGCCGAACCGGTGTTCCCCCCAGATGGCCTTTCCGGCCGGGTCATGGCCGTGATCCGGGCACGGATTCAGCCCGCTGCCCGCATCTCGCTGCCCGGCCCGGCAGGAATGCGGGTGGACATCAGCGAGCACGCCGCCGCCATGGTCCTGCGCGCCGCGGGCGACACCGTTAATGGTGTACGCGCCCGAAGCTGCCGCCTCACCCCCGCCGCTCACGGCAGGAACACCTCCACCGGCCTCCAGCTGACCATCAGCCTCCGCTACGGCATGCCCGCGCTCACCGCCGCCAGGGCCGTGCGGGCCGCGGTGCACGCCGCCGCCCGCCGCCAGCTCGGCCTCACCCTCGCCCACATCGACATCGAGGTGGCCGACATTCACCTCACCTGACATCATCCTGAGTGGTCAGGTGCGCGGGCCGTGACCCGCCACCTCCTCGCACCCGGTCCCGGCGGCCAGGATTCCCTTGATGGTCCGGCAGGACGGGTCGCCGGACCAGGCGGGCGGGCACGCCGGCGACCGGGATCGGCCTCAACCTCGTTCGCCCACGTCGGCGACCCGTTGCGCCCCAATCTTCGATTCAGCCGGGAAGGCCCGCGTGGCGGCGCACGGTGGCGGCGAGCCTGCCGGGTCCGCGGCCGTCAGCGTCAGGCCCGGGTGGCGGATCAGGCCGAGCGGGTCGAGGCCGCGCACCGGTTCCCGGAACAGCAGGCAAACCCCGCGGATGGCGGTGAGCCAAAGGTCAGGCCGTGGTCGGCCAGCGACAGCGGGGGGCCGACCGCACGGTGCCAGTGGTAGGGGCCGGTGAGGCGCACCGCTCGCACGTTCGCCGGAGTCGTGCGGCAGACCCACGGCCCGAAACGGGCGACCAGACGGTCGGCGGCGGCGGTGACGTGCGCCGTCGCCGGCGTCACTCTGAGCGCGGCTAGTGGCAGCCGGAACCGCGGGTCGAACGCCATCTCGAACTGCTTGGCCTCGGGCCCGGTGGCGATCGAGGACATGACGCCGCTGGTCGCGAGGTGATCGCCGAAGCCGGCATCGACCTGGCCGACATCGATTATCAAATCCGTCCTTTCGTGATCTTCTACTAGGGGATTGTGGGTGCTGACCTGGGATTTTTGCCATCTGGTTGGGTGTGGCGGGGACCTCCGTTCGTGGCTACGCTGGTTACGCTGCGTCGAGGCGGCGCGGGATAGGCTTGCCGAGCAGCTCGAATACGCGGGGCTGTTCCGGGGTCGGTGTTGAGAGTTTTTCCAGGCGCTGCCGGTTGAAGCTGACGGTGTTCCTGGTGAGGGTGGCCAGATGGCTGATTAGTTCGTGGTAGCCGCGGACGGGCAGCTTGTCCGGGGTGATTTTGGCGGTGTCTTTCGCCGTTGCTGTGGCGGATCTGGAGGACTCCGGCACGTTGCCGGAGGTCCGAACCGGCTGGGCGTCCATGATCGCGGCGCTGGGCTGCTCGCGGCGGCCGGCGGCGGCGCGCACCTGGCGGTGCAGCGTGTCGTGGATCGTCTCGGTGGTGCCGTCCTTCTCCCACTTGGCGTAGTAGTCGTAGTCGGCCGTCTTGTACGGCGGTAAATCGTGCGGCGGGTATTCCCAGGCGATCCCGGTCCGGTTCACGTACAAGATCGCGTTGACGATCTCACGCAGGTCATGCGCGGGTTCGCTGAGGCCCAGGCCGGCTTCGGCCCGGGCCGCCCGCCAGGCGGCCAGGATCGGCTCGATCAGCGCCCAGCGGGCGTCGGACAAGTCAGTGCGGTAGGCACGGCGAGGGGTCATGACGGCGATCTTTAGCACGCCATACCGCGAAACTGTGGGATCTGGCCAGCGAATCTTTCCCGGCGCTGGGACAGACAGGTATCAGTGCGGATCAGATGCCCTCTAAGGCACCTCAAGCTAGATCGCGGACACCCCAACGGCGACTTCAGATTAGGCGGGTCTGGCGCGTCCGCGCCATCGGCCGCCCGCTCACGTTCCGTCACGACGTGGCTGTCTCCGGGCAGCCGCTCCAGGCATCCTGCGAAAGGATCCGACGGCCGCCGGCACGGCGTCAGTGCGATTCGCGCCCGGTGCGCACACCCAGCTGCCTAGTCTTGTGGTTGTGGGGGTCGCGGGCGCCGGTTGGCGGCGGCGTCACGGATCTCCCCGACGAGCTCCTCGAGCACGTCCTCCATGGCCACGACTCCCAGAGTCAGCTCCGCTTCATCGAGGAGCTGCCCGAGGTGGGCACCTGCGCGCTGCATCGCGGCGAGGGCCTCGTGCAGTGACGTACCGGCCGGGATCGCGACGAGCGGCCGGACGTTCTCCGCTGCGATGGGCCTGCCACGCAGGCTGGGATCGGTTTCGAGCGCGTCGATGATGTGGAGGTAGCCGACCAGCGAGCCGGAGTCGGAGCGGACGGGAAATCGAGAGAAACGGGTCTGGGAGCAAAGTGCCTCAACCTGGGCGGGGGTGACCGTGCCTGACACGGTCACGAGGGTGTCGAGGGGCAGGAGTACGGCGTCGACGGTGCGCTTGGAGAAGTGGAGAGCGCCGGCGAGCAGGTCGTGTACGTCCGCGTCGAGCAGGCCTTCACGGCGCGACTCGTCGATCAACCCGGCGACCTGATCGTGGGTGAAGGTGGAGGAAACCTGGTCGTGTGGCTCAACTCGCAGGGCCCGCAGTCCTAGGTTGGCACCCGCGTTTAGCAGCCAGATCACCGGCTTGAGCGCCACGCCGAACCCGGTCAGCAGAGGGGTCAGGGCCAAGGCTGAACGCTCGGGTGCGGCCAGTGCGATGTTCTTGGGCACCATCTCACCCAGGACGACGTGCAAAGAGACGACGACGGCCAGGGCGAGGCCGAACGAAAGGAGAGGCACCAAGTCTCCTGGCAACGACACCAGGCTCAGGACCGGTTCGAACAGATGCGCCACCGCAGGTTCGCCAACCGCACCGAGACCGAGCGAGCACAAGGTGATGCCCAGCTGTGCGGCGGCGAGCATCAGTGACACCCGATCCATCGCGCGCAGCGTGAGGCGCGCAGATGGCGAACCTGCAGCGGCGCGCGGCTCGAGCTGCGTCCGGCGCGAACTGATCAGGGCGAACTCCGCACCGACAAAGAACGCGTTGGCCAGCAGCAGGCCCAGGGCCACGAGAACAGCAGCCAGCGGAGTCATCACGGCCCCGGCGGCTGCTGAACCATGAGGCCAACCCGGTCGATGCGGTGCCTGTCCATGCGCTCGACCCGGAGCGAGGCCGGCGCCGGCACCAGACGATCGGGTTCCTCGCCGTCGCCGGTGGCATTGACGAGAACCTCGACCTCGACCGCGGCCTCGTCTCCCACCACCGGCAGCCGCCCCAGGCGTTGGAGCAGGAGCCCGGCGACCGTCTCATAGGCCTCGCCCTCGGGCAGGCCGATGCCGATGAGCGCCCGGATCTCGTCCGGCCTCAGCAGACCGGACAGCGACCAGCTCCCTTCTCCCTCACCCCGCACCGGCGTGCTCGCCGGGTCGTGCTCGTCAGCGATCTCGCCGACGAGCTCCTCGATCAGGTCCTCAAGCGTGAGCACTCCCTCGGTGCCGCCGTACTCGTCGACGACGACGGCCATCTGCAAGCCCTGCTCGCGCAACCGCGTGAGCAACGGGTCCAGCTCCAATGTGGTCGGCACGAGCAACGGCGGACCGGCCACTTCGGCGACGCGCGTGTCGGCGCGGCGCTCGAACGGCACCGACACAGCGTCCTTGACGTGCACCAGCCCACACACGTCGTCTGCGGAGTCGCCGACCACAGGGAATCGCGAATGCCCTGTTGCCCGGGCCAGGGCGATCACGGACGCCACGCTGTCGTCGCGACCGACGCTGTACATGTGGACACGGGGGGTGAACACATCAGCCGCCGTGCGGCCACCGAAGGCAAACGAACGCTCCAGCAGCCTCGCCGTCGGGCCCGCCAGGACCCCCTGGTCCGCGGACCGCCGAACCAGCGACGCGAGCTCCCCAGGAACCCGGGCGCTACGCAGCTCCTCCTGCGGTTCGATGCCCAGCGCACGCACGATCTGGTTAGCGGCCCCGTTGAGCAACCGGATCGGCCAACGCATCGAAGCTGTGAAGCGGCGCTGGAACCCCTGGGTCAGCCTGGCAACACGCAACGGTTCCGCGATGGCAAGATTCTTCGGAATCAGCTCACCCAACACCATCGTAACGGCCGTAGCTATGGCCAGACCCAGCACGACAGCCACATCGCCCACCGCGTTGTGTGGGACGCCCAACAAGCCCAAGGGGCCCTCCACCAGCGACGCGATCGACGGTTCCGCGAGGAAACCGATCGCGAGGTTCGTGACCGTGACCCCGACCTGCGCGCCGGACAACTGCGTCGACAACGTCGCCACCGCCCGGCCCACACCGGCCGCTCGCGGGTCACCCGCCGCGGCCGCTTCATGAACGCTCGCCCGATCCACGGTAATGAGCGAAGTCTCGGCCGCAACGAAAACACCACACGCCACAACCAGCGCCAAGGCAGCGACGACCAGCAGCCACGCCGCCAGGCTCATAATCCGGCCCCGGGACAGTCAGCCAGACTAAGGACAGGATCGCTAGCGCAAGTCATCCCCGCCCATCGCAGGGAACGCGCAACACCGGGCCCTCGAGCTTGGCCACGCGCAGCATCACTCCCGACGGCTCCCGGCGCTCGTCCGAGGATGAGCGCCCAACTCCCGATCATCTTCCGGCCTTTCGGACGTCCATCCATCACCTGTGAAGCGTCCCGGGTTTCGCGCATACCCCGTTACGTGTGATCGGCCGGCTGGCCGCACGATTTTGAGCGTAGTAGCCGGCTTCGGCTCCGCTGGCGGGCGGCGGCCGAGGCCGTGCATCTGCCTGCTGGCGTTGTACCAGCTGACGCATGCGGAGCTGATGTTCTCCAAGCCGTCCAGGGCGCGCAGCGCCCGGTGCAGAACGGCGAGCCGTCGCGCACGCATCCGGTCTTGGACAGCCCAATCGTCGTTTCCGCTGATGCGTTATCAAAAGCTTCCCCGACCCACATGATGGCGGGGATCAGCCCGGAGTCTCCGCGAAATGCGCCTTCACCTGGGCGAACCCATCCACGGCTGCCCGCGCCGCGTTACGCGAGGCGGCTCGTCCCAGCCGCGCCGCGCGGCCTGCTCGGTCTCCGCCCGGGTCGGGCGCCTGGCGGCGGTGCGGTCGGCCGGCGCCATGACGCGCAGCCCGTGCCGCTCCTCGGCCGCCTGGCACGCCTCCCGGACCCGGTAGAAGTCGTTCCAGGTGCGTGGCCGGGCCCCGTCCTGGCGGGCCAGGGTCGCCACGATGTGCACGTGGTCGTCGGCGTGGCTGACCGCCACCCACCGCACCCCCGCGTCGTCCCCGCGCGGCGCCAGCCCGGTGCGGTCCATGATCTCGGCGGCCTGCGGGTCTTCGGCGTCCCGACGTAGCGGGCGATATCCACGACGCGCCCGTCGGCATGACTCAAAGCGCCGAGTGCCTCGTCGTCGCGGTGGTCGACGTCGGTGAAATAGCGCAGCTCCGCCGGGGTCAGTTCCCTCTTTCTCGTCAGGAACCGCATCTGGCGTGATCGGGCACTCAGCCGGGCGAAGCCGTCCGCCAGGAGCGGAGCGTCAGTGCTCTGGACCTGGCGTATCAGCACTTTCGACCCGTCACGAAGCGCACTACCGGCCTGCCCCTGCTGCGGGTGCCGGGATCGGCGGCTCCTGGGCTGGCTGGAATCAGGGCTGCTGGTTAAGCGCCGAGTGGTATGGCGGTCTCCGGGCTGATGGTGATGGTGCAGCCGGGGTGGAGCTTTTGCAGCTGGCGTTCCAGCTAGGCCTGCTTGTGCTGTGGGGATTCCCGCCGGGTGTAGAAGTCGGCGCCCAGGTCCTGGTATGGGGTCCCGGTCTTGAGGACCTGGTAGGCGATCTTGAGCAGGGTGTGCGCGATCGCGGTGAAGGCTTTCTTCTTCGCGGCCGGGTTCTTGTCCCCGCCGAAGCGGCGGACCAGCCGGCTGTACCTGCCTGCAGCCGGCCGCGGAGCCGGGAGCCGGATCGTGCATCACCTGGCCGACTCATGGCAGGACCGGTCCACCGCGCGGCAGCCGTTCGGGATGAATGGCAGCGCAGCGGCACCCCCGCCCTCGGACGCCGCGGCAGGTACGCACAGGAAGGTGGGGACGTTGTAGCACACCCGGCCGACGGGGTTCGGGGTTCAGGTTGTCCGCCGGATGGTCGCCAGCATAGGGCTCGACCAGCAGCCAGGTGCCGTCGCCGACGAGCGTGACCAGGCGAAAGCTGAGGCGGATGACGTCAGGGGCCTGCCTGGTCGCGGCCAGGTGCGATGTTGTGGTTCAGGCGGAATACGTTGTCCGGGTCGTAGCGGCGTTTGAGCGCCGCCAGGCGCTCGGTGGCCGCGCCGCCGTAGGCATCATCCTCGGCTGGGCCTTCGTCGTCGTCGCCGGGCAGGAAGTTGATGTACCGCCCGCCAGCGGCAAAGGGCTCGATGTCTGATGCGAGCCCGCGGATGAAGGCGATGCGGGCGTGGTCGTCCGCCGGGTCGGACCAGAAGCCGTAGATGTTGAGCCAGAAGCGTGCCGCGCGGTTGGGGAAGGGGGTGGCATGCGGGGGGACCCGGCCACATGCTCCGCCCATGTGGTGGACGTCGAAGCCCGTGCCGCGCCAGGTCTGTTCGGCGGCCCGCCCGGTCAGCGCCTCGGTCACCGCGTCATCGAGCCGGTCGAACGGAGCGTTCTTCCAGTAGGCGCGGACGCCCCGGGGGAACAGGTCGTCCACCGCGGACTGCCACGAGACCCAGGTCACGGGCTCCACGGCCTGCGCGTCGGGCGCCGCGGCGCGCCGCAGGTCCGCGACCGTCCGTTCGCCGTGGGCTGTATCTGGCGACGCGCACGCAAAGCCGACGAGCATGAGCGGGTCCTCGCCCATGTCCCACCCCGGCGGCGGCACGAGGAAGGAGATGATCGAGGTGAGCGCGTCGGGCAGGTCTGTGGTCCAGGTTTGGTACGCGCGCAGGGCCGTCCGCCAGTGCTCCTGGCGGTAGATGAGGTTCCCGGCGAACACCTGGGGTCCCAGCGGGTGAGCGCGGAAGGTGAACGAGGACACGACCCCGAAGTTGCCGCCTCCGCCGCGGATGCCCCAGAACAGGTCCGGGTTCTCGGTTTCGCTGGCCCGCATGGTCTGGCCGGAAGCGGTCACGACGTCAGCGGCGATCAGGTTGTCGATGGTCAGCCCGTGCGCGCGGGTCAGCCAGCCGACCCCGCCGCCGACAGCCAGGCCCGCCACGCCGGTCCCGGAAACGACGCCGAGCGGCACCGCCAGCCCGTGCGGTTCGGTGGCCCGGTCCACGTCGGCGAGCGTCGCACCCGGCTCGACGCGGACCGTCCGCGGGCCCGGGTCGACCTCGACCGCGCGCAGCGCGCCGAGGTCCAAGACCAGCCCGTCATCCACCGTCCCGTGGCCCGCGACGCTGTGACCACCGCCCCGGACGGCCAGCGGCAGCCCGTGCTCAGCGGCCAGTCTCACCGCGGCAGCGATGTCGCTTGGGCCGCTGGCGCGGATCACGGCCCGCGGATAGCGGTCGATCATGCCGTTCCACACGCGCCGCGCCTGGTCGTAGCCGGGATCGCCGCCCGAGATCACCTTCCCCGAGAACTGATCGTGCGTCAGCTCGGCAATGCTGGCTCGGTCACCGGTACTGCTCATCGCGTGTTCCCTCCCTCCCTCGCTCGCTGTGGCCGCGGCAGCGTCCTGGCAGCTGCCGCCCTGCCTATCCCGCCGGGATGCCTGTGCCTTCCCGGCGCGATCCGGCCAGCAGATCGTGATCATGTGCACGTGCGGTACGGGCGACGTGCAGATCAGGTGGAGCTGCTATCGGCCCGGATCCCTCCAGGTCCAGTGCCCTGCCGGCTCAACTTGGCCTCCATCGGGATTACATCTGCGCCACATACCAGCTACGATGGCCAGCCTGGGGGCGGCGCCCTGAACGGCGCAGAAAGCAGCATTGAGCCATCAGGGGACGCGTCATGGAGCAGGTCGAGGTTGACGGACTCCGCGTCGCCTACGAACGCGCCGGCACCGGACCGCCGCTGGTCTTGCTCCATGGCTATGTGGGGGACGGCCCGACGTTGTGGCGGCGGCAGCTTGAAGGGCTCTGCGCCGACTTCACGGTGGTGGCCTGGGACGCCCCGGGGGCCGGTGGCTCATCGGATCCGCCAGAGTCGTTCGGCATGGCCGGCTACGCCGACTGCCTGGCCGGCTTCATCAGGCGGCTCGGCCTGGAACGACCGCACGTGGCGGGGTTGTCGTTCGGTGGCGCGCTTGCCCTGGAGCTCTACCGCCGGCACGCCGCCGTCCCGAGGACGCTGGTCCTGGCCTCGGCCTACGCCGGGTGGGCCGGCTCGCTTCCTGCCGAGGTCGTCCGGCAGCGGCTGCAGCAGGCGCTGGTCCTGGCCGACCTGTCGCCCGAGAAGTTTGCGGGGACACTGCTGCCGACAATGTTCTCCCCAACCACGCCACCGGAGGTGGCTGAGGCGTTCCGGGCGAACATGCTTGGGTTCCATCCGGCCGGCGTCCGGGCGATGGCGCGGGCGTGTGCCGAGGACCTCCGCGGCGTCCTGCCCCACGTCAGGGTCCCGACGCTGTTGGTGTACGGCGACCAGGATGTGCGGGCATCCCTGACCGTGGCCCAGGACCTCCACGCGGCGATCACGGGCTCGACTCTGGTCGTCCTGCCCGATGCCGGTCATATCTGCAACATCGAGGTCCCTGAGGCGTTCAACCGGGCAGTCCGGAGCTTCCTTCACCACACGCACAGCTGAACGCCCCTGTCCACGGCGCCGCGGCTCCCAGGCCGAACGGCGCCCACCCGCCGGCGATCGCGGAGCATCGATTGGCCACCGGCCCTCGTCGCTGCGTCTGGAGGTCGAGTTCTGATGGTGATGCGATTGCTGGAGACGGACTACCTCGTCGTCGGTGCGGGGGCGATGGGCATGGCCTTCACGGACGCGCTGATCGATCACTCGGATGCGCACGTCACGCTCGTCGATCGCCGCCACGCAGCGGGCGGGCATTGGCAGGACGCGTATCCGTTCGTCCAGCTCCATCAGGCGTCCGTGTTCTACGGTGTCGCGTCGACCCTGCTGGGTAGCGGCGCGATGCAGCTCAGCGGGCCGGAGGCGGGGCTTCAGGAACGGGCCCGTCAGGCGGAGATTGAGGCGTACTACGACGACATCCTGCACCGCCGCTTCCTCGGCTCCGGCCGAGTCACCTTCCTCGGGGGAAGCGAGTACCACGCAGAAGGCTCCTCCCATCTCGTTACGTCCCGGCTGTCGGGAGAGACCGTGCAGGTCGGCGTGCGACGCCGGGTCGTCGACGCCACGTACCTGTCGCCGACGATTCCCGCGACGACACCCCCGCCGTTCGGTGTTGCTGACGACGTCCATGTTGCGGCCATCAACGAGCTCGCCAAGTTGACCGCTGCCCCGAGCAGCTACGTGATCGTCGGTTCCGGCAAGACCGCCACTGACGGGATCGTGTGGCTGTTGGCGAATGGCGTGCCGCCGGAGCGCATCGTCTGGGTGCGCCCGCGTGATCCGTGGATGCTCAATCGCGCCGTTGTCCAGCCCGATCCGCTCGTGGCGCTCGGGCTCGCTGCGGACACCATGGAGTCGGCCGCCGACGCCGAGTCGCTCGACGATCTGTTTCTGCGCCTCGAAGCTGCCGGCGTGATGGTTCGTATCGACCGGGACGTCATCCCCACGATGGCCAAGACCCCGACCCTGGGCGCATGGGAGCTCGATCTCCTCCGCACCGTCGAGAACGTCGCCCGTCTAGGACACATCAAGCATGTGACTCGCCGGGAAGTCGTCCTCGACGATGGCTCGGTTCCACTGGCGCCGGGCTCCCTCATCGTGCACTGCGCCGCCTCGGGACTGCAGTACCCGCCGCTGGTTCCCATCTGGGGCCCCGACAAGGTTCGACTCCAGACGATCCGGGTCGGCTTCCCGTGTTTCTGCGCGGCTCTGGCCGGCTACGTGGAGGCAACCCGCGACGACGACCGAGAGCGCAACCGATTGTGTCCGCCCAACACCCTCCCCGACAGTCCGGCCAGCTGGGCGCGGATGCAGGTACGTGGAACCGCCGCAGCGACCACCTACGGCGCTGAGCCAGATATCGCCGCCTGGGCGAACTGCTGCGCTCTGAACCCTGCGCGCATCGAACCGTCGCAACGCAACGACCCTGCGCTGCAGGCCGCTGCCGCACGTCTGGCTGATAGCGCCGAGCGCGGGCTCACTCGGATGGCCGAACTTGCCCACGAGCCGCTGTCGACCATCGACGGGGTCTGAGGACGCACCGTGCGCGGCGCGCCCGAATCGGCGCGCCTTTAGTACAGATCACGGGCTGAACTAAAGGTCGCCGCAATCATTGGCGTTATTCATACCAGCGCATAAGTATACGGATGGGTAATGCCCGCTCATCGGCAGATGAGCTCGACGAGGCAGCAGGCCAGCGATCTTGAGCATGGCATGCGGATCGGCGCGACGTGACAGAACATCCGTTCTCGCGCGCGTTGGACGCCCATCTCGGTCGCCCGCTAGGACGTCCCGAACGGCGGTTCCAGTGTGTTACTAATACCGGGATGCTCATGACGTAGCGTGATGGCGTGATTTTCATCCCTGGGGCCACTAGGGCGGCGCCTTCCTGCCGGTTGGCTGGCAAGTCGCTTGCGGCCCTGGTCGGCGTTGGGCGCATGCTTGCACCGATGCCATTGCCCGGGCTGACAGGGGCCGCGGTGATGCCGACAAGCCCGGTGATCTGTGGGCGCTGGGCCGCTGGGGTGCCAGGCCCGGCCGGATGGAAGGCTGGGCGGCGTGGAGTTGCTGATCGCCCGCAATCCGGACCCGGATTCCAGGCTGCCGTATCTGCTGTTGCTGCCGCTGGCTGGCGGGATGGTGTTCCGTACCTCGGGGCCTGGCCGCGTACCAGCGCCGTGTACTGCTATCCGGTTTCGGCGGATGAGTGGCCCGGCGACCCCGACATTGTCGACCGTGCGGGCGTCCGGTCGTGTGTCCGGCCGGGCGCGGCCATCGACCTGGTCTTGCCTGGATAACAACGCCGCCGAGCGGGCGATCCGCTTGCCCGTAGTGACCAGGAGAAACGCCGGCGGGTCCCGGAACGAGGACTCCGCCCGGCTCGCCGCCACGGCCTGGACCGTCACCGCCACCGCCCAGATGGCCGGCCTGAACGTCCTGACCTATCTCACCGCCTACTTCGACGCCTGCGGACGCAACGGCCGCAACCCCCCGCCAGGCCCGGGCCTCGAACGGTTCCTGCCCTGGAAGGCCAGCCCAGAAGACCTCCAGGCCTGGGCACAGCCGGCCCGTCCCGGCTGACCTCGCACGATCTCGCCCGCCACGGCGCCGCCGGCCCCCGCGTACCGGCCACGCCGACCGTCAGCATGCCCGCTCACACGACTTCCGAATACTTACGTTCATTTCACGCCGACCAGTTCGTCCTGCCTGAACCAGGTAGAGCGCTGGTTCGGGCTTTTGACCGGGAAACTCCTGCGCCGAGGCGTGCACAAGTCGGTCAGGCAGCTCGAGAAGGACATCCTTGCCTGGGTGGACAACTGGAACGAGGACCCCAAACCCTTCATCTGGACGAAATCTGCGGAAGAAATCCTCGAATCACTCGGCCGACTTCTCCGGCGAATCAAAGACCCGGGACACTAGGTACGAGTCCGGATTTCCGGTGTGGCCGGGGCCAGCCACCGTTGGGCGCGGCCCCGGCTGTCCGGTAGTTATGGCGTGAGGGCGATGGAAACGGGAGCGAGGCCGACGCTGATCGCCTTGCCTGCCTCGTTGGTGGCGGTGCGAATCGGCGTCACCGTGTTCGAGCCGTTATTGACGACGTAGACGGTCTTCCCGTTCGGCGTGATCGCGATGGCCCAGGGCAAGTTTCCCACGCTGATCGCCTTGCCCACCTTGTTGGTGGCGGTCCGGATGGGCGTCACCGTGCCCGGGTCCTGGCTGGCGACGTAGACGGTCTTCCCGTTCGGCGTGATCGCGATGCCGAAGGGATCCTTTCCTACCCTGATGGCCTTGCCCGCCTTGTTGGTGGCGGTCCGGATGGGCGTCACCGTGCCCGCGCTCTGGCTGGCGACGTAGATGGTCTTGCCGTTCGGCGTGCTCGCGATGAGCGTTTGACCGGGCACTCCACTGGGCGCGAAGGCGGTTGAATACGGGATCTTGATCGCCTTGCCGGCCTTGTTGGTGGCGGTCCGGATGGGCGTTACCGTGCCGCGGCCATTGAGGACGTAGGCCGTCTTCCCGTTCGGCGTGATGGCGATGGCGCCAGGAGCGATGCCGACCGTGATTGTCTTGCCGGCCTTGTTGGTGGCGGTACTGATCGGCGTCACGGTGCCGGAGCCGCTATGGACGACGTAGGCGGTCTTCCCGTTCGGCGTGATCGCGATGGCCCAGGGGAAGCTCCCGACCTTGATCGCCTTGCCGGCCTTGTTGGTGGCGGTACTGATCGGCGTCACGGTGCCCGAGGCTACGTTGACGACGTAGGCGGTCTTCCCGTTCGGCGTGATTGCGATGACCTGCGGGCCCTCCCCGACCTTGATCGCCTTGCCGACAGTGCGGGTGGCGGTCTGGATCGGGGTCACCGTGTTCAAGAGGGTGTTGGTGACGTAGGCGGTCTTCCCGTTCGGGGTGATCGCGATGGCATCGGGGTACCTCTTGACGTTGATCGCCGTGCTTGCCTCGTTGGTGGCGGTCCGGATCGGTGTCACCGTCCCCGAGCCCTGGTTGACCACGTAGGCAGTCACCGGGCGAGCCCGCCACGCCCCGGAGGCCTGTGAGCCCGTCGTGGCAGCCGAACCGGCAGAGGCCAGGGCGGCGGCGGGTAAGAGAATTGCGGTGCAGGTGATCGCTGCAGCGGCTAACAGCCGCGCCGCATTGCTGGTCAGTTTCATGACACATGCCTCCTCGGATCACAGCCGGAAACACCGGCTGCGCAGCATCCGCTGCGTCCCGAGCGCAGGGTGCGTGGGGAGCGCGCCGGATACAAGGGAGGGTTCCCGATGCTCAGACCGCCGGACAGGGCCATTAGGCCGCAATCCCGCCTCCGCCGCACGAGCCCTGCTGATTCGCGCCTGCCTGTCGGCACTCGCTGGGTACGCCCGGCCCGGGAGTGAGGTTGAGGCGCGGCTCCGGACGCGCGACCACGCGCTGACTAGAAGCTCTGACCACGACCACCCCCGACTATCGGGGCCGTTTCGCTCCGGCACGACAACGCGGTGGGGGCCGCGTCCGGTCCCGCCCATTCCCGACAAACAGTGCGCCGCCCGATCCAGCGTTGTCGGCGGTGAAGTAATATCCCTCCGCAGATCACCGGCCACAGGAACGCTGCCGCGGCCAGCCCGGCTCCGGTCAGTCGCTGTCCTGGCTCGGCGGAGACGAGGTCGCGTAGAACGAGACAGCGACCAGGAGGTTCACTGCGGCCAGCCCGATGTTAGCCGGTGCCCATAACGGCCACTGGACGGCGGACAGAACAATCCCACCATGGGAGTGCCGATCAGGAGCGTGGTAATCACGCGCTTGCGAGACCAGCCCTGGCGCACGGTGGGGCCGGCGTGGGTAGTCGCCTGCGCAGGTCCTTCTGCTGTTGAGCAGGCATAATAGGTGGCTATTTAGCCTGAGTTCGCATCCAGGCCCCAGGGCTCCTGACATAGCGCAAAAGATCATGTAGTGCCCTGGTGTTCTTTGACCTCGTATCTCAGGGTGAGCTTGGTGCCGGGGTAGCGCGTGCTGGTGGTGTTGAGCTGGTTACAGAGGGCGGCGAGGGCGCGGGTGCGACGGGGTGCCGATAGCGGGTCCAGGCGGATGGTGAGGTCCGCGGGGCCGGGGATGATGTCGCCGCTGGTGGTGAGGGCTTCGCGGATCAGGGCGTATGCTTCGTCGCCGGCGCGGGCGTAGCCGCTGTCCAGGGCGCGGGCGAGGATGGTCTCGGCGTTATAGGCGGCCATCCGGATGGCGTGGGTGATGAGCTTGGTCTCGGTGTCCAGCCGGACCATGTCCGGGTTGTGCTCGGACAGCGGGATCTTGGCGGGGATGGCCCTGGCGGCGGCCTGGGCGTCTGCGAGCTTGCGGCGTGCGGTGGCGACCGGGACGTCTGGCTTTGCGAGCATCTGGTTGGTGATGACGACGGCGGGCTGGCCGGGCGCGGGGCTGCGCAGGGCGGTGAGCTTCGCATCGCGGGCGGCCTGGGCGGCGGCCAGGTTCTTCTTCGCGGTCTTGACGGCGGCTGCCGCTGCCTTCTTCGCCGGGCTGGGGACCTTGCGGTCGGGGTCCTCGGCGGTGACGGCGTAGGTGTCCAGTGCGTCCAGGGCGAAGTGAGCGCGGCCGTAGCGGAAGTAGTTCTCCTCCCGCCACCGCGATCCCATCCGGTAGATCACGTCAGCGGCGGGCAGGTCACCGGCCTGGCGGTCGGTCAGGACGTGGACCTGCTTGCCCTTGTCCAGGCGGGTGACCTGCCGCAGCCTGACCGTCTCCCCTTTGCGGCCGCCTTTGGCGATGGCCAGCTCGACGGCGGACTCGGCCAGCTTGTACTCGCGGGCCCGGCCGTCGTCGCCGGTGTGGGTGACGGTGCTGAACTGGCCGGCGGGCAGGTCCGGGATGTCCTTGCCAGGGCTGGCCTTGCGGTAGGTGAGCAGGTGGAACCCGGCGTGGATGATGTCGGCGAACAGGTCCGGGGACCAGCCGCCGCGGCCGGAGCACAGCGTGGGCCTGGCGTCCTGCCCGGCGATCTGCCGGAGCCCGGGCAGCAGCTCCTTGATCTGCGCGGCCAGCGAGGATGACGGCTCGGCCATGACGACCAGCAGCGGGTCCCCGGCGCCGTCGGTGACCCAGGTCTCCTCGGTAGCGGGGCCGGGGAACTTCAGCCGCGCGACGTGCATCTTCTGCACGTCGCGCTTGCCGAAGTACGCCCTGGTGTGCCCGCCGGTGTACATGATGGCGAGCTCGTCCGGGCGGGCCTGGGCGCGGCGCTGCGCGATCGCCATCTGCAGGTCCGCGGCCTTCCCGGCGGCGGCGAGCTCGCTGATCTTGCGGCGGATCGTCTTGACTTCCGGGGCGCGGTCCAGGCCCAGGACCCGGCCCATCGCCGGCGGGGGGACGCGGGTGGCGCCCTCGGCGCGGGGCTCGCGCAGCAGCGCCTGCAGCACCAGGTGGACCAGGACTGCGTCCAGGCTGTAGTACCCGTCGCGGAGCCGCCCGTAGACCTGGCGGGCGCAGGCCAGCAGCCCGGTCTGCTGAAGGGCGGGAAGGGCGAGCAGCAGCCCGGCCAGCGGGTAGCGGGCGCCGGTGATGAACGCCGGGGCGGCGCCCTCGCCGAGCAGCCCGAACCTGGCCAGCGCCCGCTCGCCGTCCCGCGGCACCGGGTCCGGCAGCACCGGCAGCGCGCCGCCCGGCTCCCCGGCGGATGCCGCCTGGCCTGGTGCTTCCTGCGCAGGCTCCGCAGCCGGCGGCACGTCAGCGGGCTCCCCGGCAGCTGGCGCCTCATCTTGCGGGGCCGGCTCCACGGCGCTGGCGGCGCGCAGCACGTTGCGCACCGATGTCTCCGACACCCCGGCCGCGGCGGCGATGGCGGCCTTGCGCATCCCCTGCCCGTCCAGCTCCCGGATCTTCGCCACCACCGGCGGCGTCAGCCTGGAGGGGCGCTGCGGCCCCTTCGGGCCGGAGACCAGGGCCGCGACCCCGCCGCCGGCCAGGTCCTTCCGCCACCGCCACAGGGTCAGCGGGATCACCCCGAACCCGGCCGCCACCTGCGCCTGCCTCGCGGCCTTCAGCTGCCACAGCTGCACCGCCGCCAGCCGCCGCGCCGCCTCGTCCCCCGCGTCCCACGCGAACGTGGCCAGCCCGTGCACCCAGACCACGCCGCCGCCGTCCGGGCCGTCCGCCACGCCAACCCCCGGCGCGAACTCCCTGGCGTTCCCGGGCAGCAGCGGCAACGGCAGCTGGGTCAGCATCCCGGCCATGATCCCACCTCAGTCAGCGGCAGTAAACCTTTCATCTATTTTTGCGGACCAGCGGCGCGATGACGCGGAACGACACGCCGGAAAACACGGAAAAGTCCAGGAAATCTGGCCTGTGACGCTCCGTAAGCGAGCCGCTATGTCAGGAGCCCTGAGGCCAGTACGGCAAGAACACGCCTGTTGTCATCAGCGGACGGCGGCAGGCCGAGTTTCATGAACACAGAATCTCGATCTCGGGATTCAACCTGCTGGCCCGGCTCACCAAATCGACATCGAGGGGCCCATCATCGGCCAGCGACTCCAAGGCGGCCGTCAAGCCCCCAGTGTCCAGCACCGCGGGTAGAGATCCCGGGCGAGCCCACGCAGCTTGCTCAAGGCAACGCGCAACTGATCGCGGGCGGCGTCGATGGCAGCAAGCGACCGCAGGTGCGTTGTTGTCTGCCGCGCGATGGCGAGCCTGGTCGACAGCACAAGTAAGTGCTGCTGGGCCCCATCGTGCAGGTCGCGCGCCAACTTCCGGCGCTCCGCCATAGCAGCCCCGGACGACGCGGCCACGAGACGCCCTCACAATGCTTAGCTTGGCGCGCGGCACAGCCTGCAACCGGGCATTCTCAACCGCCGGGCCACACGCGACCAGGGCTACCTGAATATTACAGTTGCTGTTTTCCGGTCTGTGACCGCGCTGCAGCTCAGCGTGTCTAGCGGTTAGGGCGTGGCGGTTACATGCTGTCACCTCCTTCCGGTCGCTGCGGTTTAGGTGACGAGGGCTGCCAGGCGGGTGGCGTAGTGGTGCCAGCGGGCGCGGGCCTGGTGGCGTCTGCGCCATGTGGACCAGCGGAGCTGGAAGGCGAGGCGGGCGAGGCTGATGAGGCCGGCTTTCCAGTCGCGGGCGAGGCGCTCGATGCGGGCGGTTTCGGCGGCGGACAGTTCTATCGGGGGGATGCCGGGCGGGCAGGGCTGGCCTCCCCGTGCGGGCAGCGGCGCGGTTCCGGTGCGGAACAGCAGGTCAGCGGTGCTGGCGGCGGGCTCGCTGACGGCGGCCGGGGCGCTGCGGTCGGCGGGCGGTGCCGCGGGCAGGACGTCAGCGCCGGCGAGCGCGGCCTGGATGGCGGCGGTCCGCAGCTGGGCGAGGGTGGTCAGCGCGGTGTGCCGGCAGAGCGCGTCGTATGTCCTGACCTGGGACTGGTCCCAGCCGAGGGCGTCCTTCGCCGTCCTGAACGTCACTTCGACTGGCCATCTGCGGCCTGCGATCGTGATGAAATAGGTCATCGTCGCGGGCCTTCCCTCCGGTGCCCAGCACAGGTGGAAGGCGTACTGGTTCTTGTCCCGGTCCGGGAAGCGGCGGATCAGCAGGAGCTCCCGCGGGTCCGCGGTGGCGAGCAGCGCCCAGTCGCCGTAGCGGGGGCCTTTCGTCCCGTTCCCGCACGACCGGCGCTCGAACACCGCGCGGGCGATGGCCGCATCAGCGCGGATGACCGTGTTCCTCGCCAGGGTGACCCGGTAGTCGCAGGGGATGATGACGACGTAAGCCAGGCCGAGGGCCCGGAGCGCGGCCCGGAACTCCCCGCACCGGCCGTACACCTCATCGGCGGCGGCCCACATGGCACGGAGCCCGGCCGCCATCAGGCGTTTCGCCTGCGCGATGGCCAGTTCCGGCTTCGTGGCGAACGCCAGCTTCTCCGGGATCCCGGCTTCCGCCCGCCGGGCGGCATCCTTCGCCCAGCAGTCCGGCATGTACACATCGAAGTCCACCCAGGCCTGCCCGAGCGCGGTGACCAGGGCCGCGAACACCCAGGTCACGCAATTCTCCACCTTGCCCGTTACCCCGGCATGCTGCGGCGACACGCACGCCGTGAATTTCCCTTTCCGCAGGTCAGCGGTCTCATCGAACGCCAGCCCCGGCCCGATCAGGTCACCTGGGTCATCGCGCAGGACGTCCTGCGCCAGGCCCGGCAGCAGATCCCGGAGCTCCTCCCACGACCACCTATAACGGCTGAGCAGGGCCTGCATCCGGTGCGGCCCCTCATGCCCGGCCCTCAGCGCCAGCTCCCAGCAGTTCGCCCGCGTCTCCCGCGACAGCGCCCGGATGTAATCCATCGCCACCCCGACGGTGCGCCGCTGCCGTATCACCCTGCCCAGCAGCCCCATGACCAGCGCGTCTGCTCTTTCCCCGCACTCCGCGGCATCTTCTATGCTGGCCACTGCGGTCGTGGCCGTGTCTTGTTTCTCCACAAAATTCAGGAACGAGCCACGGCCGCCTCAAGTTACACAGGTGTAATTCCGCCCCTGCCGAGAACCTGTTACCCACCGTTACATCATCCGCATGCCGGGCGGTCACGGAACCGGCGCATTCGAACACTCAACGTGAAACAGCGACTGTAATATGAACACGCCGCGCATCCATGTTCAAGGACTCATCGACGGTCAAAAGCGCCGCAATCTTGCCGTCAGAGCCCACGGCCGGCACGAGCCGCCCCGGCTCCGCGCCTGGCAACTCCACCTGCTCATCGGCCGCCGAGACGAAATCGGGAACGCCAGGCAGTCGGTAGAACACGGCCGCCGTTGGATCGCCCAAAGCGGTGCGCAGAACAGCCTGCACCCCCTCCACGGTCAGAGGAGTCGCCAACTGCGTGAGCAGAGCCGAAACACCCGCGCGCGCCGACCGGCGGCGCCAAGCACCAACACCCACCCCAAGCGGAGCCGCCGCTGCGCACGCTCCTTGCACCACCACCGTCCACGGGCTTCGCACCGGACCCGGCCACCACAGCGTGGCCCACACCCCTCCTGCGCCCAGCCAGCTCACAACCGCCACGACCAATGACGTCGCAGCCACTGCGCCCGCCGAAAGCCCTGCCGCCAGCTTGATCCAGTTAGGGCCCCGCCTGGCGCCAGGGACCCCGCGAACTATGTCATTGCTGCCCGGCCATGCTCTGGGGGATAGGCCCTTGCAGTTATCACCACCCATCATCACTGCGCCAACCGCAAGCGTGACCCATAGCGCCACCCAACACGCAGTCGCCAGCACGGCTGCCCATAGGGCCGCATCGGTCATCGACCCCGCCCACAGCAAGGCACAGACAAGCAACCAGCGCGCGACGCGACGATTGACCGCAGCACAGGGGTACGCGGCGCACGCGTACCCGGCTGTTATCCCTATCGCCCACACACCTGCCACCGGATGCGACCGAGCAAGCGGCCACGAACACCCAACCACGACGACGACCCCGGCCAGAATGCTCACCACCCAGCGGCCACTCACGCCCCAGCGCGCGCGGACAGCAGCCCAGGAGCCACACACCGACCGGCGCACGCTGACCATCCTCACCCGCTATCGGCCCGACGTCCTCAGGGAAAACCCGGCTCACCGTTGCGCACCAGATGTCCGATCCCTCAGCGCCCAGGGCCCATCCAGGCCTGAGCCCATTCCGGCCATCGTCTCCGCCATCGTCTCCGTGACGGGCATTGTCCGGGCCAACGCCGTGATCTGGTACGTCCGCCACACACGGGATCAACCCCATCTGATCTCACCTGTCGGCGCGGCGGAAGCGGGACCGGGCGGGCCAGACATTGATGCCTGAACGACGCACCACACAACAGGGATATCCCTTCGTGACGAAGGGGATCTCTCCGATCCAGACGGCGCGGAAACCCACAATGATGGACATCAGCGAGCTAAGCGAGACTCAGGGGTTGCCTTCACGTGCGGCGCAGGGGAACGCACGAGGAGACCCTCGCCATCGGGTCCTGCGCGGGCTGGCGGGAAGGGGAGAAATTGTAAATAGCCGTCGCGGGTGTGAACCGCCGGAGTCATTGTGGTCGTACTTGACTCAACGGCAAAGGCCAGGGAGGCGAGGGAGGTGAGTCTGCAGGCGAGCGCAGCAGGGGAACGCACGAGGAGAGCCTAGCCCTACCCACTCTCAACATCCCCTAAGAGTACGCGGCAGATCTCATCATTCCTCAAGTGACCGCGCGGCTGTCACCATCGGCGTTGCGCCACCGTCTGCGGCGCGAAAGTGCCGTTGGCACGAAAGCCGTTTCACTGAGACACAAATGGCAGTACGAAACGCGAAGGAAAGTGAGCGACATAAACATCACGAACAAGCGCGGGCGGGCTGCGGGCATTGCAGCCGCAGCCGCCGCGATCGGCGGGCTGGGCCTGACCAGCGTGGCGTCGGCCAGCACTGCCCGGCCAGCGGCAGTCAGTTCGGTGTCACACCACGTCGGGCTCGGAACGGCGGCAGCCCCCGCGGTAATTGCATGCTATGACGGCGCCGATCCGAACGGATTTAACCCCGCGGGGAACACAACGCCGAGGTCAACAGTGTTGTTCGGCCGGACGATCGCGCTGCGATACAACACGAACAGATGCGCGTGGGGACTGATTACGAATGGTTCCCCCGGCGACGAAGTTTGGGTTGACCGTTCATACGATGGCGGGCACACATGGGTTGGCAAGCTGGGTGACACCTTCATTCATTCGGGCCGGGATAACCACACCGTCGCCTACAACGATGCGAACGTGGTCATGCGCGCCTGCGGCAAGGCGGGAGACCGCCCTAACATCGCCTGCACTGGGTGGTGGTGACGTACGCGAAAGGGACTCCGGCCGGAGGTGCCGGTGACGCTCTGTGTCACCGGCACCTCCGGCCTGTGGCGTTGGGTGGCCTGATGCCCGGTGTCGGCCACGTGCGACGACGTCGCGGTTGCGGTGGACGGCGGGGCACATGCCCAAGCGCCCGTCCCCGTGCCCACTCGTGCAGGTGAAAATGGCCAGTTGCCCTCACGGCATGTTCAGCCTCCAGACGGCACCCGTGACCTGCGCGTTTGCGGGCCGTCGCGCCATCCTCGCCGCAGCTGCCGTTCGTGGCAACCAGTTCGGCGTGCGATCGACCGCGCATGCCGCTGGCCTCCATCTTTTGCGGGCGCGGCAACCGAGATCGTTTGCGGCTCTAGCAATGAATGCTGTACCGGAGGATGGACCGATCGCCGGGCGACGATGCGAACCCGCAGTTCCGAGCGTTCCCAGAAACGGTCTGCTTCAGGTCGGTGCCCAGCTGCGCCTCCTGGCGTGGCACTTCCTTCAGCCGCACCTCGGCCAGAATCAGGGCGCAGCGCGTGAGCCCTTTCTCCGTCGCAGCTTGTTCCGCGGCCCGCACCCGGGCCAGTACCTCATTCCAGTACCCGCACGGGTCAGTGCTCCGCGGCAACGGTACTGGCCGGGAGCCTTGCCGCCCCGGCCCCTCAACGCTGGCTGAAGTTTCACAGGCTTGGCGGCCGGTTAGCGCTCGCGCAGAAACTAAAGGGAGTTGTCCGAATAATCCCCTGGTCGTTTGTGGTCTGTCGAATGGATGCTGACTGACGCGGAGATAGCCGCCCGGTATGTCAAGATCCGTCCTTATCTCGGTGAGCGCCAGCGGCGGCTGTGGCTGGGCGTTGGAGGCTCAGGCGCTCGGCAGCGGCGGCGTGGCCGTGATTGCCCGCGTCACCGGCGCGGACGTGACGACGGTGCGCCGGGGCGCCGCCGAGATCGAGTCCGGCGCGGAGCCCGGCGGGAGGGTGCGCGGTCCCGGCGGCGGGCGGCCTAGCCTGGCGGAGCTGGACGCCGGGCTGGTGCCCGCGCTGGAGGCGCTGGCCGATCCGGCAACGCGGGGCGGCCCGGTGCCGCCGCTGCGCTGGACGACGAAGCCGGCCGCCCATCTGGCCAGCGAGCTAACCGGTCAGGGCCACGCGGTGACGGCGCGGACCGTGACCAGCCTGCTGGCCGGGGCCGGGTACAGCCTGCAGGGCAACGCCAAGACCATCGAGGGGAAGCGCACCCCCGTGACGCCCAGTTCCGGTACATCAACGCCCAGGTCACAGCGTTCCAGGAGGACGGCAGCCCGGTGATCAGCGTGGACGCGAAGAAGAAGGAGAATGCCGGGAACTTCAAGAACGGCGGGGTGGAATGGGCGCCGGCCGGGCAGCCCGAGCGGGTCAGCGTGCACGACTTCCCCGGCGAGGAGCCGGGCAAGGTCACCCCGTACGGGAGCTGCGGCCTGACCGCGGACACCGGCTGGGTCAACGTGGGCACCGATCACGGCACCGGCGCGTTCGCCGTCGCCTCGATCCGCTCCTGGTGGAACGGACCGCGCCGGGCCGCCTGCCCCGGCGCCCGGCGCCTGCTGGTCACCGCCGGCTCCGGCGGGCCCAACGGCTCCCGGCCGCGGCTGTGGAAGACCGGGCTGGCCACGCTCGCCGCCGAGGCCGGCCTGGACATCACCGTGCCGCACCTGCCACCGGGAACCAGCAAGCGGGACAAAATAGAGCACCGGCTGTTCTCCGCGATCACCATGAACTGGCGGGGCCGGCCGCTGGTCTCCCACGAGGTCATCATCGAGACGATCAGCGCGGTCACCACCAGAACCGGCCTGAAGGTCACCGCCGTCCTGGACAACGGAATCTACCCCAAGGGCATCAGGATCCCGGACAAGGACATGAAGGCATTCGAGGCCCGGCACCTCCAGCGCCACCAGTTCCACGGCAACTGGAACTACACCATCCCAGCAGACCCGCCCGGCGGCACGACACGCCCGAATGAAGGGAATTAATTATTGCGCGAGCGCTTAGTCACGGCAACGGCGGATTGCGCGGCCGGTGCTGGGCCGTTCATCGTCCCTCCAGCCGCGGCGGCGGCCGGGCAACAGCAGCTGGAGTACTTCGAGGGCAGCCTTACGCCGGGCCGGGCGTGATGAGAACACGGCAGTTAGCGCGACCGTGGTGATCAGTCAGACGTAGCTGAGTGTCACAGGGAGCACGGCCAGATCCCAGGCGAGGCGCGGCCACAAGGTCGTCACAGTCGTCTCCTTCCGCGCTGACGGGCCGGATACCATCAGTCTGCCGCGTGCCCGGCTAGGGCTTCAACGGTCTAACTCGCCCAGCGGACGCTAGTGGGGCCTTCCGGCGCCGTGTTCGGGTCAGCCCTGGTATCGCTGCGCGCGACGCTGTACCGGCGTGAAAATGGCGGCGGTACCGCCCGTGACGTCGTTGTTTTCTTGGTGCGGTTGAGGCCGCCGGTCAGCCTTCTCCAGGGGTCGCCTGGCCGTGGCATGAAATTGCACCGAGCGCCCCGACGGAGAGCTTTTGCAACAGACCTCCATGAGTGTCGTGCTCCTTGTCGCTGCTGCTCTAAGCTTCGCCGTCTCGGGACAGGGCCGCTGGTGCAACACCTGTGGCGTGACCACGCGATGTTGATCAATCGCTGACCTGGCCAAATCAGGAAGATGCCCAGTTCGCCCTGATATGCACCCCCGGAGAATCTTCCGCGACAGCAAGCACGGCGCCGCGCTGCGGCACCTGCCCTCCGGCGATGAGCAGGCCAGCACCGCGTGGATGCAGGCGTCGCTGATCGCCGCCGCGATCGCCGCCTGGCTGCACCAGCTCACAGGCCTGATATCGGGCAGCGAGCTGCTGGAAGGGCACGAGACCCGCGGCGGCAAGGCGATGATCGCCCGCCGGCCAGTACCGCCCGCGCCCGCGAAGCCGCCACCGGCACCCAGCCCCCAGGCCACGGCCCCCAGAGCCCGAACCAGCGAAAGACTCCCCACCCGCGAGCCCGGCACGACACCGGGCCATTGGTCATGCCGCACGCCGGGACCAGCCACTCCAAGATCACCCGCATGGTTGCGGCCAATGACCGCTGCGCTACCCGCGGATTCGGGTCAGAGCATCAACCGGTGGCAGCGGGCTAGTACAACGTCGATGGCCTCGGCCTGGGAGTGCAGGAAATCGGCCCACGTGGTGGAACTGCGCTCGGGCGCCGGGTCAATCCCGGCGTCGTGCAGGATCTCCCAGACGGTGGAAGCGGCGACCTTTACCCCGAGCACCAGCAGCTCGCCGTGCACCCGGCGATACCCCCACCCGGGGGTTCTAGCCGACCAGTCGCGCCAGGACGCGAATCGAGCGCACGGTGCGCGTCCGGCCCGGGTGCCGAAGCCGGGACCGCTGGGCGTGCCGACGTACGACCACATCGCGGTGCCAACGGAGCACGGTATCCGGGGCGCACCACCAAGTGCAGTCTCTTGAGCACGTCCCTCAGGGGCCGATGCAGCAGCGCCGCCAGCAACGCCCGATCACGCGGGTGATTGCGTCACCCTCAAGCGTGGCTACGTGTTCTTCGTCCTGGATGCCCGCAACCGTTTCGTCCACTTCCTGGGCGTCACCTCGCATCCAACCGCGGCCTGGACGACGCAACTGGCCCGAAACCTTGTCGCCGACCTCGGGCAGCGGGCCGACCAGGTGCGCTTCTTGATCCGCGACCGCAAGTTCAGCGACTCTTTCGACGCGGTGTTCACCCCGGACTTCCGAAGATCATGAGCACGCGATCGCGGGAAAATGGCCGTTGACCTGGGCGAATGGCAGACGGGCGTGATCGGCGCGTGTTACTACAGACTGCTGCGGGCGGCGGTTAGTTCGCGGGCGGGGTGAAGTCGAAGAACTTCGGCGGTTCACGCAGGTCAAGGGCACGCAGGATGTGCTGCTGGCCGGGAGTGGCCGCGGAGCGCTGGGCGACGCGGCCGTCGGCGGTGGCGAGGGTGACCAGGTGCATGCGGTCCAGTTCATGGCGCAGGTTGCGCCAGGTGTCGCCGGTGGCGTTCTCGGCGACACGGATGAGCAGGAGCGCCAGCCAGCACAGCTGGACGTGGCTGCGGATGCGGTCTTCGCGGTAGTGGAACACGGGGCGCAGCGCGAGGGCGCCCTTCATGTCCCGCCAGCCGCGTTCGACCGCGATCAGTTGCTTGTAGGCGGCGGCGAGGTCGTCGGGGGTGAGGGTGAGGTCGGAGGTGCGCAGCAGCCACTTGCCGTCCAGGTGGGCTTCGCGCTTGATCGCGGCGTGGCCGGTGCGCAGCAGCCCGTTCTTGGTGCGCCGCAGGTAGCGGCGCAGCCCCGGCTTGGCCTTGAGCTGCCCGACGAGCTCGTCGCGCTTGCCCGCGGGCCAGGAATCCGAGCCGCTGATGAGGCCCTGCAGGTGGGCGACGAGCCGCTCGCGCACCGCGGCGTCCCGCGCGGCGGCCTCGGGGTTGTGGCAGATCACGAACCGCTCGGCCCGGACCCCCTGCTCCCGGGGAGGCACCCACACCTCCTTGACCCGCAGGTTCCCGGCCACGGTGTGGTAGCGGCCCTGGCGGGCCAGCGCCGCGGCGGCCGCGGCGTTGGTGTGGCGGAGCTTCTCGGCGTGGATGTAGTGCCCGCCGCCGCGGGTCAGGTAGGCCCGGTTCGCTTGTGAGGCGAACCCCCGGTCAGCGACCCAGACCAGGCGGCGTAGGTTCCAGCCGTCCAGGCCGTCCTTGACGGTGCGGATGATCTCCTGGTCGGACGTGTCGCCCGGGAACGTCCAGCAGCGCACCGGGATCCCGTCGCGGGTGACCGCCATCGCGATGACCACCTGCGGCAGATCAGCCCGGTGGTCCTTGGAGTGCCCGAACGTGCGGGCCCCCGATTCGGCGGGCTTGCTGATCTCGTCTTCGGCGGGCTTGCTGATTGCGTCTTCGGCGGGCTCGCCGGCCAGCTCGGCGAGCTCGTCGGCGACCTCGCACTCCCAGTAAGTGGAGGTCGTGTCGACGAAGACGATGTCCAGGTCCAGGTTGAGCAGGTGCGCGACCGAGCCGAAGATCTTGGAGGCGATCTCGTCGAGGGCCGCGAGCAGGAAGTCCATCGCCGCGTAGGCGGCGTCCTCGCTGAACCCCGGGCAGCCCTCGACCGCGACCCGCTCGGCCACCCAGCGGGTGGCCGCCAGCTTCGAGCCCGGTTCCAGCGCCCGCTGCGCCACCAGCGCGAAGATCACCCGCTCGGTAGCCTCCCCGTCCAGCCGGCGGCCAGCCGCCACCCGCCGGAGCGCACGGCCGATCTCCAGCCGCTCCCACAGCTGGCCGAGCACCCACGCCCCGCCCAGCCGCCGCGAATCGATCACTTCGACCTCGCCGGCCGCCGCCGCGGCCACCGCCTGCTCGGGTTCGAGGAACCGGGAGATCGAGGCGACCAGCCGGGCCAGCGCCTCCCGGTCGACCTTGTCGGCACGGCCGAAGTTGTGGATCACCTTGGCGACCGGGCTGCCAGTACGAGGGTGCCGCTCGTTGTGCGCCAGCTGCAGGTACCGCACGACGCTGCCGTCCTTGTTGATCCGCCGGGTCTCACGCAGGTACACGCCTACGAGCCAAGCCATCGCGGCAGCCCAGCACAAGCGACACGCCGGACGGCGTGTGCCTACAGCAATTCGCGGTCAGCGCAGGCCCACAGGCCCATGACCAGGGCAGACGCTCTCGATCAAGCCCTCATGTGCCTGTGATCTTCGGAAGTTCGGTCACCAGCGAAGGCGTCGAACCGCTCAAGAGCTGGCGCAGGCAGGGTGGGATAGCGTGGCTGTTGAGCATGACATTCCTGCGCGGGGGCAGAGATGACCGGGCAGCAGCCGTATGAGGTGGTGGACCGCCGGGACGGGTTCGAACTACGCCGCTACCCGGCGCACCTGGTGGCCGAAATCGAGGTGGACGGCTCGTTCGATGAGGCACCCAACCGTGCGTTCCGCCCACTGGCGGGGTTCATCAATGGCGCCAACCGCTCGCGCCGCCGGATCGCGATGACGGCGCCGGTCACCCAGCAGGAGGCCGGCCCGGAAAGGATCGCAATGACGGCCCCGGTGGTGCAGCAGGCCGCCGGCCGGCCCGGCAGCTACCTGGTGCAGTTTGTGATGCCATCGCACTTCACCGCCCAGACGCTGCCGGTGCCCGACGATGCCCGGGTGCGGACCCGGGAGATCCCGCAGCAGCTGGCGGCAGCGGTGCGGTTCTCCGGCCGGTGGACACGTAACGGGTTCGAGGAACGCGCGGCGGCGTTCCGCCAGGCCGTCGTCGCGGCAGGCCTCCGCCCGGCCGGACCGGTACGTTATGCCCGCTTCAACCCGCCCTGGACGCCATGGTTCCTCCGCCGGAACGAGGTCGTGCAACCCGTCGAGGAGTAAAGGGTGGAGCGCAGGCTGGCTGCGACCGCCGGAGTGGCGATCGTCGTTGCGGGCACGCTGCTGCACTTCGTTTACGGCTGGTCGGGACAGAACGCTCTGGCCGGGCTGGTCAGTCCCGTCAATGAGAGTGTGTGGGAACACACCAAGCTGCTGGTCGTCCCGGTGGTCGTTGCCGGGGCAGTGGAGGCGGTCCTGCTGCATGAGGTCCGGCGGGTGGCGTGGGCGACGCTGGTGGAGGCGATCCTGGGGGCTCTGGCCATCGTCGCCATCTTCTACACCTATACCGGGGCTCTGGGGACCGGGCCGATCTTGTGGGCCGACATCACCTCGTTCGTACTGGTCGTGGCGGGTGGGCAGTGGCTGCACCTGCGGGTCATGCTCTCCAAGCAGATCACTGTCCCGCCGGCGGTGGTTTCTGTGCTCGGTCTGCTGGCCCTGCTGGTCCTGTATGCGATCTGGACTGCGACGCCGCCGGACCTGCCTGTCTTCCAGCCCGGCTGAACCGCCGGGTTGTGCCCATGGCCCGGTCCATCTAGCCAGCCGCTTTGACCTCCCGCTGCGCTGCGCCGGATCACCGCCGACCGCGCCTATGTACGCAAGACGTTGGCGAAGATGAGCCAGGCGAGCAGTGATTTGGCGGTGAGGCTCAAGGCGATGTAGACGACCTCGCCGTGGAGGTAGTCGCGCCAGCGCCCGACCTGCGCGTACTGCAGCGCCATGTTGACCGCGAAGCTGAAGAACAGCACGAACTGGACGATGGTGATGGCATAGACAAACCCCGGCACCTGGGCCGGCTGTGCGACGTAGACCGCGATCAATACCCAGGGCACGACGCCCACGAGTGAGCCGAACCAGAAGGCGCTCCAGTCGGCGGCGCCCGGCCGCTGCTGGCGCTCCATCAGCAGGCCGAACAAGATCATCGCCGTGTTCGCCGCGAAGATAGCGACCACGGCTGCCAGGTCGCGGATGCCCACGAACAGCCCGATCAGGACGATCATCACCGACGCGCTGATGGAGTACTCGATCCACCGCGCGTAGTTAGTGCGGCGGGCCAGCCCGTGCTCATACCAGCGGTGCACCGACGGTGCCGCGACCAGCAGATGGTCCAGCGCCGCCAGGGCAAGGAAGAAAGCCACCGCCGGGCCGATCCGGAGCAAGAACACCACCTGCGGCATCGTCGGCCCGGTGACAGCGACCGGGTCATTCCGCAGATACGACGCGGTCACCGGCAGCGCCAGATTATTGCTGGCCACCAGCATGAACGCCGCCTCCGCCACCAGCAGCACACCGGCCAAGACGTTGAGCACCCGCAGCCGCCGGTAACGCTGCCTTGTTTGCGCCGGAACACTGTCCACCACCGGGCTGCTGCCGACCGCCATCACTCCCCCTGTGCGCCAGCACCACTACGAGGCTTACCTGGCCAGCGGGGCGACCTGTAGGGGCAAAGGTCCCGCCCGGCGCCAGTCACCTCGAGCAGACCGCGCAGCCCCGCTGACCGCGCAATTGCCGCTGCTCATGGCGCACCACGGCAGCCATGCCTGCTACCAAGGACTATCTGCGCACGGAGGGGGAGCGCCCGGGTGTGCTGGCTGCCCGGGTGATGTTGCGGGCCATGCCGCCAAAGGCGATGGCATGCAGTGGCAGCAACGCGCGCCAGTAGAGGTGGCCTGGCCAGGCCACGTGAATGGAACAAGGCGCGCTGCCGGTAGACCGTCTGCCCGGCACGTTCGCCTACTGACAATTCCAGCCAGGCCACGCCAGGCAGTTTCATCTCGGGGCGCAGCCGCAGCAGGTGGCCCGCTCGATCGCCTCTACCGCCAGAAGTCGAGCGCGTCGCCTGGCCGCAGATGGTCCCGATCGCGTCGGCCGCACCGCAGTCCTGCCCCGCCAGCCGCCCGGTCCAGGCAGCCGCGCACGGCCCACGCGAGCGACCAGGAGTACCAACCAGCCCGACCCTATGGCTGGACAGCGACGGGCTGAGAACGCCCACCGGCAGCGTACCTTTGCATCATCTCCGCGTAGGTGAGCACGTCCGGCCCCGCCGATGTCGAACGCCCGGTTCACCTCCGGGGGCAGCCGCGCACAGCCGGTCAGCGTGCCCAGCACGTCCTGGATGGCGATTGGCTGAGTCGTGACCGCACCCCATTTCGGCGTGATCATGACCGGCAGCCGTTCGGTCAGGTAATGCAGCATCTCGAACGAGGCCGATCCGGACCCGATGATCACCCCGGCCCGCAGCACCGCTGTTGGCACCCGGAGCCGAGCGTCCACCCCGGCCAGTTCCGGCCGCAGGGAAGCCGGGTCAAGCGCGTCGGCCTCGGCCACCTCGACCTGGGCGGGGAAGCCCGCCAGCTGGCCGGCCTCGCGCGCCATGCACCGGACCCGGTAACCGGCCGCCAGAAACGCCCCGGTGACTAGGCAAGTCACAGGCTGCGCACGCGCCATGCCCGGCTCCTACCCGCCCAGCCGCCGACCGCACCGGATGCCGCCATTGATGGGGAGCGCCCGCCGGCCGGGGCCGGGCCGCGCGAGGTCGCTGACGCGGATATCGGCGCTCGCGCCGCTCGTTTCGCCGGTGATCCACAGCTGCTGGCCCGCGAGGCAGACTGAGATGCCGTTCGCGAAGATCTCGCGGCTTTCCGGCGGGATCTCCTCGAGCCGGCCGGCGCGGTTCACGCCGACGTAGCGTTCTAGGCCGAAGTTCCCCTCTGGCTTGCCGAGCGGGCGGCGGTCTGGTGGCCGAAGATATCCACTGGTCGGACAGCGCAAGCCTATTGGCGATCTTGTCGGTGGCACGGCTGCTGCCGCTTGCGGCGTTGCTTGTGGTGGTGACAGCCCGGCCGTCGCCGCTGCCGGCCGAGGTGGTCCGGCTGCTCGATGATCTGGCGGCCGGGGGCGCGCGCACCCTGCAACTCCAGCCGCTGAAGTCCGGCGACGTGGCCGTGCTTGCCTGTCACGCGCTCGGGGCGTCTCCTGGTCCGGCCCTGACCGCCTTGCTGGGCAAGGTCGGCGGGAACCCGTTGTGGGCCGTGGCCATGCTGCGCTCGCTGGCCGATGAAGGAATGCTGCGCCGCGCCGGCGACAGCGTCGAGGCGACGACCTCGGAGCTTCCGGCCTCGCTAAGTGACCTGGTGGTTCGCCGCCTGCGGCACCTGCCGAGGGCAACACTGGAGCTGCTGCAGGTCACGGCGGTGCTCGGCGATGCCGTGTCGCTTCGCGATGTCGCCGCTGTCGCCCGCCGGCCGCTGGCCGAGGTGGTCGGGCAGCTCAGCGACGCGTTCGACGCTCAGCTTCTCGGGGAGGCTGACGACCGGGTCGTGTTCCGGCACCAGCTCGTGCACGACGCGATCTATCAGCACATGCCGCCGCCGGCCCGCCGCCTTCTGCACCGTGAGGCCGCGGTCGCGCTGATGGCCGCGGGCGCGGATCGGCTGGACGTGGTGGATCATCTGTTGCTCGGAGCGGAGCGGGGTGACGAGCAGGCGGTCGCCTGGTTGCGGGACGCCGCCCGCGAGGCGTCGGCAGAGGCGCCGTTGGTCACTGTCGAGCTCATTCGCCGCGCCGAGGCGCTGCTGCCAGGCGGTCATCGCGACGCGGATCTGGTGTCGTCGGAAGTGGTCCAGGCGCTGCTGCGCGCCGGGAAGGTGGCCGAGGCGTCAGCCCGTGCGGAAGCGGTGCTAGCCCGGCAGCACGCCGCCGAGGTGGACACCCCGTTGCGCCTTGCGCTTGTTGGCGCGCTGGCTCTGCAGAACCGCGCCGCTGAGCTCATCACCGTAGCGCAGGCCAGCCTCGCCGGCCCGGCCCGGCTTGCGCCCTCCGATCAGGTGCCGATGCTGGCCCAGCAAAGCTGGGCTTCGACGTATACGGGCGACCGCCGCGCGGGCGAATCGGCCGCCAGCCGGGCGCTCGTCATCGCCGAGCAGGCGGGCGATGCGGCGATGACGGTGTGGGCCCTGACGGCGTTGTTGGTGGCGGTGGGGCGGCAAGGCCGCTACGGCGAGGCGGTGGCCCACGCCCGGCGGGCCGCCGCCCTGGCCGCCGGCTCGCCCGACACCAGATCGCTGCCGCTCCAGCCGAAGCTCTTCTTGGGCCTGGCGCTGTTCGACTGCGACCTTATCGGCGAGGCGCGAGCCGCGTACCGGGAGGCTCTCGACGACGAGTTCGGCTCGGGGTGGTTGCTGTCGGAGACGCTGATGGCCGACGCTCAGGCGTCATATGTCATCGGGGAGTGGGAAGACGCGGTTCCCGGCCTGATTGCCGGCGGCCAGGCCGCGCAGGAGAAGGACAACCAGATTCTGGTGGCACAATCGCTCGCCTACCGGGCCATCATCGCGACGGCCGCGGGAGATCACCGGGCCGCGCGCGAACTGGCCGCCGGGATCGCCGGCTCGCTGGAGGGCGACCAGCTCAGTTACAACGCGGGAGTCCTCGCGTTCGCGGTGGCGGGGCTGAAGGCGGCCGAGAGCGACCGGCAGGGCGCCTATGACCTGTTGCTGCGGTGCTGGCGGTTCGACGCCGCACGGGAGAACCGCTACTACCACCGCTGTCTCGCCCCTGATCTCGTGCGCCTGGCCCTGGCGCTGGGTCATCGTGACGTCGCTGCCGAGGTGGCCAGCGCCGTCGCGGCAGGAGTTGCCGTGGCGCCGGAGGTGCCCACGGTGCGCAGCCTGGCGCTGCGCTGCCAGGGCCTGGTCGACGGCGACGCCGAGCCGATGATCGAGGCGGTCGCGCTCGCCCGCCGGGCGCCGCTCCTGGTCGAGCACACCGGCGCCTGCGAGGACGCGGCGGGTCTGCTGGCCCACGGCGGGCGGCGGGACGAGGCCGCGGCGCTGCTGGCTGAGGCACTGGAACGCTACGAGCAGGCAGGCGCCGATGCCTGGGCAGCCCGGGTCCGGGCGCAGCTGCGGGCCCTCGGCGTCCGTCCTGGCCCGCGCGGGCCCAGGCACCGACCGGCGGGCGGCTGGCACAGCCTCACCGCGACCGAGCGGGCGGTGTCACTGCTGGTAGCCGAGGGACTGACCAACGGCGCCGTGGCCAGGCGGCTGTACATCTCGCCGCACACCGTGAACACCCACCTCCGGCACGTGTTCGCCAAGCTCGGCGTACCGAACCGGGTCGCGCTCGCCGCCGAGGTACATCACTCGATCAAGTGATGTCTTCGCCGCTGGCCACCAGCACAATCGACCGCATGCAGTAACGCATGCTCCAACCACAAACAAAGGGGCGCGATCGTGGACCCCGCTGCGACGATGCGGAATACCTACGAGCGGATCAACGCGGGAGACATCGCCGGGTTCGGCGACCTGGTGGCCGACGACTTCGTCGAGCACCAGGGCGGCGGGCCAGGTTTTCCTGCCACGAAGGAGGGGACGCTGGAGTTCTTCCGGACCGTGCTGGCCGCGTTTCCCGACTGGCGTATGACCGTCGAGGACCTGATCACGGGCGGAGACAAGACCGTGGCGCGGGTGAAGGCCACCGGAACGCACAAGGGCGAGTTCATGGGGGTGCCACCGACCGGCACGCGCGTGGACATGCAGCTCATCGACATCATGAGATTCAACGGCGCTGGCCTCGTCTGCGAGCACTGGGGCGTCGCGGACATGCTGTCGCTCATGCAGCAGCTCGGCGTCGTGCCCACCGGCCCTCCGGCATAGTCCCCGTCAGCCGTTTTGGCCAGGACGTGCAGAATGCGTGCCCGTGGAAGATTGCCTGGGTAGGCGACCGGGCAGCGCTGAGCAGGCTGGCATCCACCACCCAGAACGCTGGAGGCCCGGGTCCGTCCGAACACGCCCAGGGCAGCGTTCGGGCTCACGGCAGGTTGCCCCGGAATCGGCTATGGCTATCCCAATGAGGAGGAGACCAAGTGTCAAGGATCGTTATCACCCACGCCGTCCAGGATGTTGACCGCTGGCTGGAGGGTAAGGCCGAGCGCGCCGCGGCCTTGCCGGGTGCCACGGACGTCACTGACCTAGTGGCCATGGACGGGAGCAACCACGCCGCCGTGGCGTTCGACATCGATGACCTGGATGCCCTCAAGGCGGTGCTGTCCTCGGTCCCCCCGGAGATGGCCGCACAGGCGGAGTCACACGGAGTCATCATGTCAATGACCGTCTACGTCCAGGCCTAGACGAGTGATTCCTTATGGTGTCAGTGGTCGTAGGCGATCAGTGACCGGGTGACCGGAGCACCGGTCTTGTCGTTGTGCCAGATGGCGGCGGCCATGGCCAGGATACGCTGGGCGACGCGGATGGCGACGCCTTCAAAGGTCCGCCCGCCGTGGGCTTCGAGGTCGAGCCGCTAACGGCCACGATTTTCGGATAGACGGTCTAGACTGCCCAAGGACGCGCGCCAGCCATACGCACTGATCTGCTGCGATCAGGTACGTCCGCTCAGACCGGCCGGACCGACGTGACGGCCGTAAACAAAGATCGACGAGCACCTCTGCCAGCGACCGGGCGAGCGTTCCCAGAGATCGCTCACAATGAACCTTCCGAACTCGGCCCGCGGGCTACGTCGACCGACAGCATCACCCTGAGTGATAAGTGGAAGTCAGGGAGAACGCTCACCGAGCCGATATGGGCGGAATCGGCGGTTCGGTGCTGGACGCGGTTGGCCGCACAGATCAGGTCGTTCTGCACGTGGGCGAGCCGCGACGGGTGTTCCGGGTCGACCGCACATGGTTGTTATGGAGGTGATCGTGAGCCCTGGCTAGCGAGCGGGATTCGACGTAGTACCACTTTGGTACCATGTTGTCATGGCCATGAATCTGCGGCTTGACGACGAAGACAGCGCACTGCTGAAGGCTCTGGCAGAGGCGGAGAACGTTTCCCTCCACGAGGCCGCTTTGCGAGCGATCCGGCGCAGCGCGCGCGAACTCGCGCACACCGATCGCGTGCGCGAGGCCACTGCCGAAATGCTCGACCGATGGGGCGAGGTTCTGGACAGGCTCGGCCGCGCATGACCGATCCGGCTCCGGGCACCGAATACCTCAGCCTGGAGGATCTGCTGGACCTGGTGAATGCGCTGGGGGCTGGACCCGTCCGGGATCTTGGCCTGCTCGATTCAGCCTGTCACCGCCCGCAGGCCAGCTTCTTCGGCCAGGAAGCATATCCGGCGCTGACCGGGAAGGCAGCCGCGCTCATGCACTCGCTGGCTTGCAACCACGCGCTCGTCGACGGCAACAAGCGGCTCGCCCTGCTGACCACAGTGGTGTTCTTGCGAATCAACGGCTACGTACTGGACCTGACTGGCGACGAAGCGTTCGCTCTGACCATGTCCGTGGCCGCAGGCCAGCTAGGCGCCGACGGGATCCAGAAGCAGCTCCGTCTCGCGCAAGCGCCCCTGTGACCCACCAGATCCCAGCATTCTCGCTCGCGTAAGGCTGCACGCTTCTGCCGCTGTCCGCGCGGGACGCGCGACCGTGGCGCGATGGCCGCTTGCGGATTCAGCTGTGGCGGGGAGCCCGCTGCGTCAGACTCCGGACTGCAGCCCAGGTGGTCCGCCGTTGGCGCCCACCCAGATGCGCTGGCCCTGTGGGGCCTCCAGGGCCAGCGACTGGGCCGCCGGTTACGGTGATCAAGACGCGCGTGATCGGGGAGTGACCAATGTTCGAGCTGACCAGCCTTGCCGTCCCGGCGGAGGGGGCCGAGGGCGTGATCGTGGCCGAGGCCGACCATCTCGGCGGATTCTCGCTGTTCGTCGCCGACGGCAAGGTCACCCACGCCTACTCGATGATGGGCGTGTTCATCTACCGGCAGCAGGCCGAAGAATCCCTGCCGGCCGGCGAGGTGAACGTGCGCATGGAGTTCGCCGCCGACGCACCCAAGCCCGCCACCGGCGGCCAGGTGACCCTGTACATCAACGACAGGCCCGTCGGCAAGGGCCGCATGGACCACCACACCGTCCCGATCCGCTTCTCCGCCTACGCCGGCATGGACATCGGCCGCGACAACGGCGGCGTCGTCGACCTGAGCTATGAGGACAAAAAGCCGTTCCCGTTCACCGGCACCATCACAAAGGTCATCTTCGACATCAATCCGCACCCGCTGGCCACGCCGCCCAGGACGACTACGAGGCGGTCCTGGCCAGCGGCGGTTACCTGCACGGGGCGGTGGTCGTCAGCAAGGACCTCGAGGGCAACCTGTCGGTGGAACAGACCGACCACATGGTCCGCGAGGGCGCTGCGGGCCTGGGCGCCGTCGGGTTTCGCGGTCGGGTTGTTCGCACCGCCGCTGCTGGCCGCGACCGCGGTCGGCGCGGTGATCGGCGCCGGGGCCGGCAAACTGCTGCACCGCAAAACCGCCAGCAAGCTGGAAGAGCAGGTCGGGACCACCATCCCGGTCGGCGGCGCTGGCCTGATCGTCGCCTACCCGCACTCGGCGGACCCTGTTGGCTTATTTCGCGACACGCTGGGTAGCGTCCCGCATACGGATCCCCGTCTAGCTCATGATCTTCCTGCGGGCCGCCCTTTCCCCCTTCCCCGTCCGGGCCGCAGAATCGGGTAATCATGTCGATGCAGCCGCAGCCATGGCCGGAGGTGCCGGCCGATACCGCCAGGGTGGCCAGGAAGGCGTTCCGGAAGGGGGCGCTGGCGATCCGTGCCCGTGATGAGCTGGGCAGCTGGTATGACGATGCCGAGTTCGCGGCGGCCTACGAGGCCCGCGGCAGCTGCGCCGGGGATCTCCCCGGCGCAGCTGGCGATGGTGACGGTGCTGCAGTTTACCGAGAACCTGACTGTGAGGCAGGCGGCGGACGCGGTGCGGGGCCGGCTGGACTGGAAGTACTGCCTGGGCCTGGCCCTGGAGGATGAGGGCTTTGATTTCTCGGTGCTGAGCGAGTTCCGTGCCCGGCTGGTGGCGGGGAGCCTGGAGCTGAGGCTGCTGGAGTTGCTGCTGGACCGGCTCAAGGGACTGGGGCTGGTGAAGGCTGGGGGGCGGCAGCGCACCGACTCCACCCACGTGCTGGGCCGGATCCACGACCTGAACCGGCTGGAGCTGGCCGGGGAAAGCGTGCGGGCGGCGCTGGAGGCGCTGGCAGCCGCTGCCCCGGACTGGCTGGCCGGCGTGATCGACGACTCGTGGGTGCCGGTGTATGGGACCCGCATCGATAACCTGCACCTGCCCGGCAGCGAGACCAGGCGTACGGCGCTGGCCGTGCAGTACGGCAGGGACGGCTACCGGCTGCTGGAGGCGGTGTACGCCACGGCCGCGCCGCGCTGGCTGCGGGAGCTGCCGCAGTACAGGCCCTGCGCAGGATCTGGGTGAAGCAGTACCGGGTGATCGATGAGCGCGGGGAGAAGGTGATCCGGCGGGACGCCAGCGAGCATGGACTCCCGCCGGGCAGGCAACGGCTGATCTCGCCTTACGATCTGGACGCCCGGTACAGCGAAAAGCGCGGCAAGGGCTGACACACTCATCGTCCAGCACCAGCAGCATCTTCTTGCCCGCCAGGTGGTCCCGCCACCGGGCCGCGCGGGCCTCCACGCCGGGCGGGATCTGCCGGGCGCCGATCCCGGCCGCCAGCAGCAAGCTGGCCAGCGCCTCGGCGGGATCCACCGGCCGCTGCCCCGGGGTGTGCGCGTGCAGCGGCAAGAACATCTGCCCGTCGGGGAACCGCTCCGCGAGCCGGTGCGCCGCGTGCACCGCCAAGGTGGTCTTGCCGATCCCGGCCATCCCGCCGATCGCGCAGATCCCCACCACCCCCCACCCGACGCCGCGGCCGCCAGTGCCCCCAGCAGCCGCCCGAGCTCGGCGCCGCGGCCGGTGAAGCCGGCGACATCACGCGGCAGCGTCCGAGTCACCGCCGCTGTGGCCGACGGCGGGACCTCCTGCCGCAGCACCGCCTCCTCCAGGCGGCGCAGTTCCTCCCCCGGCTCGATCCCCAATTCCTCGGCCAGCATCTGCCGGGCGCGGCGGTAGGCGGCCAGCGCGTCGGCCTGCCGTTCCGCTCGGTACAGGGCCAGCACCGGCAGCCGCCACAGCCGCTCCCGCACTGGATGCTCGGCCCCCAGTTGTTCCAGCTCGCCGGTCACCTCGCCGTGCCGGCCCCGCTCAATGTCGGCTTCGATCCGGCCCTCCAGTGCCACCAGCCGCAGTTCCTCCAGCCGGGCGGCCTCCAGCGCCAAAGGTTCCACCACGGACACGTCCGCCAGCGCCCGCCCTCGCCACAGCGCCAGCGCCTCGGCGAACCGGCTGGCTGCGGCCGCCGCCTCACCTCTGCCCAGCGCGTCCCGGCCTGCCCCCGCCAGCCGCTCAAACCTGGCCACGTCCACCCGATCGGGCCCGACCGTGATCACGTACCCGCCGCCCCGCGCAGCCAGCGTGGCCTCTGGACCCAGCAGCGAGCGCAGCCGGGAGATATATGAGCGCAGCGTCTTACTCGCCCCCGGGGGCGGGGTGCCCCGCCACAGCATCTCGGTCAGATATTCCGCCGGCACCACCCGGCCAGCATCCACCAGCAGCAGCGCCAGTACCGCACGCTGTTTCGGGCCGCCCAGCCCAAGCTCGCGGCCATCCCGGGCCGCCCGCACCGGCCCCAGCATCCTCAGCTCAAGCACCCCGACCCCCACGCGCCCAGCGCTCCCCACCCGGGCACACACCCGCATCGTCAGCTATCGGTGCCACCGCTGGCAACCAGTGCAAACAGCTCATCCCAGCCAAAACCGGCATACGCCATGATCACCATACTCAGCTGCGTGTGGCGACTGCCGAAATCGAGAACGCTCATGCGAATCCGCACAGGCCTGGCTGGACGAGGCTGACGGGCGTCGCAGAATGCCGAGATCTGGACGCCCCATGTCTCGATCGGCATCGAGCCGACATCCGCGCCTAACGGCGGCTCGGCGTGGGTTCTCCCTGACCACCTGTATCACTGATTGTAATGCCGTAGCCCGCTTCCGACTGTCGGCTCGCTGCGGCGTGATTGGCCTGGAGGTGGCCGGGCACCAGATCACCAGGAGGGGCCGCTCAGTCGTGGCCGCCCCGATTCAGGCGGTGCGGCGGGTGAGGTCAGCTGGGTCCAGTTCGACCGCGAAGGGCCTGGTAATGCGGCCCGGAGTTCCTGCAACAAGAGTGGTACGGGTGACATACCGGCCGCGGTTCAGTGAGCAAGCGACGATCTTCGGCGTGCCTTGCAGCTCTACCCGCCAGTAGACGGGGATTCCCGCTTCCGCGTACATGGCCGGCTTGACCGCCCGGTCTATCGACATCGTGGACGGGGAGACAACCTCAACCACGGCCAGAACGGCCTCACAGGGAAGCCTCGTGGCCGTCTCACCGACCGCTTCGGCGGCCACGACCACGACGTCGGGAACGAGGAGTTTCCCGCCGGGCAGGGCTACGTTAACCGCTTCGAGCACCTCAGCATCGGCACCGGCGGTGATGGCCGCCTGGGCGAGAGCGCGGTGCAGCCGGTAGGACGCCCGCTGATGGCCCACCCCCGGCGCCGGGCTCACGACAAGAACCCCACCTTCGTAGACCTCGAAGCAAGCATGATCACCGGCATCGGGCAGCGCCTCCACATCATCGGCTGTCCAAGGCCCAGTGTGTTCTGCCAGAGCGACGCTCATGATCTCACCTCCCGCCGTCATCCAGTCTGACATCCGCGGAGCCCCACAGGAACGGCCACCGTCCCCGCGCGTGCACCGGCATGTTCAACACGCACCACTCTCCCGCCACCCTGGGTTGTCATCGAGAGCCAATCCGGGCGGTCTAGTGCCAACTACCAGTGCCCAGAACGGCGGTCAGATGACGGTCAGACGATCTTCACCGGATCTGACGAGAGCTTCAACAATGCTCTGACCTGGAGGTTTGAGTGAGTGGAGCTACGGGGATTCGAACCCCGGACCTCTTGCATGCCATATCCGTACACGTTGCGGGATACCGTGGCTGACCTGGCACAGTCCGCTTTGCAAGATCCGTCAAACCCGCGGGGTGTCGGCAGTCGTTGTGGTCAGGACTGTGGTCAATGCGAAGTCCGAGCCAGCTCTCCGGTGGGCACGCCTGACGGCTTGCTTGCAAAGGGCGCGCAGGTTGCGGCTCGCCATGGCTCAGCTGGCAGTACTCAAGGTGCTGGGTCGGCTGGACCTGGCACTGCCGGTTGTCGGCGGTGGTTGTGGCCAAGATTGTGGTCAGCGCATGACTTCGGCCATCCTTGTTACTGCATGCGACGGTGCTGAATCGTCACCGGATCTTGATGCGGGTCGTCTGGTGGTGAGAGCAATGGTACGAAGGCCGTCGCGGGGGGATGCGGGGGGGGTATGACGAGCAAGAAGCGTGGGTCAGGCAGTGCGGGTCGGCTGGTCGCTGGGGCGGCGCTTGTGCTGGCGGGCGCAGGTGCGGGAGTTGCGGCCACGTTGGCGACTGGGGTCTGGTGGGCCCGGGGTCTAGGCGGCGCGGTTGGCGGGCTTGCCGGGCTTGCCGCCGCTCTCTGGGTGGGTCATGCTCATCAGCTTCGGGATGCCCGGGATGTCCGCGACGAGATGCTGGACCCGGTGGTCAGTGAGGCTGGGCAAGATGACAGCGTTTTCGCCTTGCTGGCCGCTACTTGTGCGATCGTTCCGTTCCGGGGCCGGGTAGCTGAGCTGGCCCAGCTGGATAGGTGGTGCGACGATCCCCGCGCGCATCCAGTCCTGGTAATCACGGGCCCGGCCGGTGTGGGCAAGACGAGGCTGGTCACCGAATTCGCTTCACGGCGCCCTGATCCATGGGTGGCGGGCTGGCTGCATCGCGACTCCGGTGCGCAAGCGGTAACGGCAGTACGGACCTGCCGCGTCCCGGCTGTGATCTTGGTGGATAATGTTGACGAGCGGCCTGACCTGGTTTCGCTGCTTGAAGACCTAGCCGCCCATCCTGACGGTTCGCCAGTGCGGGTGGTCCTAATCTCGCGTGCTGCTGATCCTTGCGCTCAGATTCGTCCGCTGGAAAGTCGGTATCGCTGGATTCTCGGTGCCAAGACGACGCAGGTGCTTCCGGTAGGAGCGTTCGGGAACCAGGATGATCAAGTGCGCTGGTTCGGGGAGGCGGTCAGGGCCTACGCGGCCGCGCGCCGAACGCCCCCACCTGATCTGCCGGGCACTATGAGCCGCGGAGTTACTGCG
The DNA here is from genome assembly GCA_963826515.1 of uncultured Actinomycetota bacterium. Lineage (GTDB taxonomy): Bacteria > Actinomycetota > Actinomycetes > Streptosporangiales > Streptosporangiaceae > DATFVJ01. The sequence continues at coordinate 6,589 of CAWGXI010000006.1, read as the reverse complement.
GCAGCTGGGAAGCCGATCCTGGCGCTGCAGGCCCAGGCGCTGCTGGTGGTTTTGAACTGCGAAGCCGGTCGGCCCTGGCGCGCTGGAGCCGGGATGGCGCCTTTCGAGGAAATCGCCAGGGCTCTGTTTGCGCATGAGCAAGCACGCTGGCGTCAGGTCGCGGCACAGCCTGAGTGGGGCCTGACCGACCTGACACCGGCGATCCAGGAACGCGCTGTCGCGGTACTAGTCATCAGTGGTGCTGCGGATGAGAGTCAAGCGGTCGCCGCGCTGCGTTGGGTTTCAGATCTGGCTGACGCGCTCACGGAACGGCTGGCTAACATCGGCCGCTGGGCTGGGCACCTTTACCCCCGTGAACCGCCGTGGCCGCTCCGTATTCAGCCGGACATGCTGGCGGAATGGTTTGCAGTCACTCAGCTGACGACACATCCCGAACTGGCCAAGACGTATGGCGGCATGGATCCTGAGCAGTCGGCCGTGCTGCTGATGCTGCTAGCTCACGCCAGTGACCACATACCCCGGGCGGCATGCCTGTTCGCCGATTTGATTGCCTCGGACATCATCGGGCTGGCCAGGCCTGCGATTGTGGCTGCCCGGACTGCCACCAAGGGTCAGCGGCTTCTTGATACCGCCATCGCCCCGCTGATCACACAGGCTAATTGGACACCCGATTCTCTCAACGCGCTGGATAAAGAGCTACCACGCGGTTCGCTTCCCCGAACTCGTGTCGCCATAGCGGCCGCTCTTGTTGCAGGTGCGCGAGAATGCGGCACATCCGAACATCTTGCTTACATGCTGCAAAGCCTTGGAGGTGGCTTGCGCGACCTGGGCCGCCCCCAGGAGGCGCTGGCCGCCATCGAGGAAGCACTCGGCCTGTGGCGGGAACTGGTCGCCGCCAACCCCGCCCACCAGCCCGGACTCGTCATGACACTGCAAAATCTCGGAGCTGGCTTGCGCGACCTGGGCCGCCCCCAGGAGGCGCTGGCCGCCACCGAGGAAGCACTCGCCCTCTACCGGGAACTGGCCGCTGCCAACCCCGCCCACCAGCCCGAACTCGCCATGACACTGCAAAACCTCGGAATTGAGCTGCGCGACCTGGGCCGCCCCCAGGAGGCGCTGGCCGCCACCGAGGAAGCACTCGCCCTCTACCGGGAACTGGCCGCTGCCAACCCCGCCCACCAGCCCGAACTCGCCAGGACACTGCAAAGCCTCGGAATTCGCCGTGGTGCCCTGGGCGGCCCCCAGGAGGCGCTGGCCGCCACCGAGGAAGCACTTGGCCTGTACCGGGAACTGGCCGCCACAGACCCCGCCCACCAGCCCGAACTCGCCAGGACACTGCGAAACCTCGGAATTGACCTGCGCGACCCGGGCCGCCGCCCCCAGGAGGCGCTGGCCGCCACCGAGGAAGCACTCGGCCTGTGGCGGGAACTGGCCGCCGCCAACCCCGCCCACCAGCCCGAACTCGCCGGGACACTGCAAAGCCTCGGAATTGTCCTGCGCGACCTGGGCCGCCCCCGGGGGCCCTGGCCGCCACCCAGGAAGCATACGCCCTGTGGTGGGATTTGGCCGCCGCCAACCCCGCCCACCAGCCCGAACTCGCCGGGACACTGCAAAACCTCGGAATTGTCCTGGGCGACCTGGGCCGCCCCCAGGAGGCGCTGGCCGCCACCGAGAAAGCACTCGGCCTGTACCGGGAACTGGCCGCCACAGACCCCGCCCACCAGCCCGAACTCGCCAGGACACTGCAAAACCTCGGAATTGACCTGCGCTGACCCGGGCCGCCGCCCCCAGGAGGCGCTGGCCGCCACTGAGGAAGCACTCGGCCTGTGGCGGGAACTGGCCGCCACAGACCCCGCCCACCAGCCCGAACTCGCCGGGACACTGCAAAGCCTCGGAATTGTCCTGCGCGACCTGGGCCGCCCCCAGGAGGCGCTCGCTGCTCACAAGGAGGCGGTCGAGATCTACAGCGCGCTTGCTAGCGCAAAATCCTGACTTGTACTACGAGACCGACCAGCGAGCGCTGGCAGGCCTTAAACGTGATCTCGCTAGAGAAGGCCGACATTGTGCCCTCGCCGGGCTCCATCTATCCGGCCAGCCTGTCACGGACGGTCGACCGCATGATGTTCCGTCCAGCCCGGAGACTCCGCCCTAGCCCATCGACCGACGTTCCGTGAACATCCGCCCACTCAGTTCGCACCACCGCATGCAGGCCAGGCGCCGATCATGGACGCAAGCCGCGGTATGGCCGAGCCAGCAATCAGGCCTGGCCATCCCTTCGATAGGCGCCGGTTGAATCCTCGGCAAGACTCGTGGTCCAGGGTCCCGAAGGGATCGCGCAGCGACACGCTGAAGGCGTGCCCTTGACCACGATCTTGCGAGGCTTCAGGATCGGGCGCCGGAAGGATGGCCCGCTCTTGCAGCTCACGCGCCAGCGCTGACTCGTGGCTGGGCAGCAAGTTCGCTAGGTCGGCCGCGCGGGGGGTGAGTGCGCGACGGCGCCGACGCGGCCCGCAGGGCCAAAGGAAGGCAGCCGACGCCCGGGCGCCGCACGTTCCCGTCAGCGATGGCGAGCAGGCGGCGCACAGCTGCTGCGCCTTCCCTGGGTCCTAGCGCTTGCGGCGCGTGGCGCTTCCCAAGATCCGTGGTCACGCCCGGAGCGGCGCGCTTCGTGCGCCCTTGAAGACGTAGAGAAAGTTCTCACGAGAGGCTTAAGGTCAGTCAGGTGGGCTGCCGACGACGGGGTTTGTCGTCTGATGACTCGGCGACCACGTGAACGACGGCGAGACTGGAGTGTCAGAGGTGGGCGGTAGCTTACGTAGCATGAAACAGCAAGATCAGCTGCCACGTGCGACTCTCCTTGTGACGGACCTAGACAACACGCTGTATGACTGGTTCGCCATGTGGTACCCGGCATTCAGCGTTATGGTAGAGACAATTTGTTCTACGAGTCGAATCCCTCGTGAAGTCCTATTGAGCGAAATTCGTCAAATTCATCAGAAACGTGGCACTTCTGAGTACTCTTACTTGCTAAACGAGCTGCCCTCTCTAAAGAAGTTTCACCCAAGTGAAGATATTGCAGTCGTATACAAACAAGCAATTGATAGATACAGATACGCGCGCCAGAAGAACATGCAGCTGTATCCTGGCGTCCGAGACAGTCTTCTCCGTATCAAGCAACTCGGTGTCCCAATTGTTGCCTATACAGAGTCCCTGGCTTATTATAGCTCATGGAGAATCCGGGAGCTGGGTCTAGACGGAATTATTGACTATCTGTATTCTCCTCCTGATCACGATTTTCCAGAAGGCATAACTCCAGAAATGTTGAGATCACAGCCACCGGAGGCATATGTGCTAAAGAAAACAGAGCACAGACATATTCCTCGGGGGGTTCTTAAGCCGAATGTTGAGGTTTTGCAAGGAATCCTTAACGATATGAGCGTCCGAGCCGCGACGACTATCTATGTTGGTGATAGTCTCATGAAGGATGTAGCCATGGCACAAGGGCTGCGAGCGCTGGACGTGTTGGCAAAGTATGGCACCGTCCGGGACGAAGTCAAGTATGGCCTATTGCAGCAAGTCTCCCATTGGACAGAACGTGATGTGAGGTGTGAAAGTGAGACTTATGCTAGGTCACACGTAGCTGCTTCATATGTTTTGCATGAAAGATTCGATGAGATCTTTGACCTTTTCACGTTTGGAGACCAGAGGTGACCGAAGACGAGCGAATAGGGCATTACATCGAGTTATGGAAGCAAACGATCGATGTGCAGAAGCATTTCAACGACATCGAACTCAGGATACGTGGCCTGGCACTTACTGTTTTGACTTTCGTGCTCGGTGGCGCGTCCTTAGCTATTCGAGACGGCACGACAATCAAGGTGGGTGGTTTTTACCTTCAGCTTGGCACCCTAATTTTTGGTTTGGGCGCTCTATTGTGGTTGACTTTCTATTTTGTAGATCAGATTTGGTATCATCGCCTGCTGATTGGCGCGGTAATTCATGGCGAGGAGTTGGAGAAGGAGCTTAGGGTATCGCTCCCGGTGGCAGGATTGACGCGGCAGATCTCAAAGAGTAGCCCGTATCTGCTCAGAATCTCGGTAGGTCGCGTGGTGTTCTGGCAACATGAGCTTCATTCCAGCGGAAAGCTTCGTTTTTTCTACTGGTTCGTCACTATCCTACTTATAGTCTTCGCTCTAGCAATACAGCTCACAGTCGAGCCTATGCACCTCTCGAACTCTGCAGCCATGAGCAATGGCGCGGTAACGTACCAGAGTGTTACGTCCTAAAGGTCGCTCCCCGCGCGCCGGGGCCCGTCTCAAGGTTGCGCAGCTACGTCTCGCGTGAGAAGTCGTCGCCGGATAGAGCGAGCCGTTGGGAAGGTGAGCGAGTTGCTGCTGATCGATCTGAGTCGGCGTGGGCTCGCTTGCCTCGGCCAACTCTGGCGCGCCTACCGCGCCAGATCTCGGCGCGTTGGGCTAGCCACGCCGCTGCTCAGACAAGCCTTCCAGGGCGGGCAGATTATCGACGATCTTCATTGTTTCGAGGCTGACGGTGACGATGCGCTTGAGCAGATCGACAATGTAACGAGGATCGTCATGCTCGCTTGCCCAGTCGTTCGGGTCGTTGACGATGCCGGTTTTGCTGTCGGTCCTGACCTGGTATCGGTCCATGATCCACTCGACCGCAGACTTACCGTTGACCCGGTACCGATAGGCGTGTTCGGGTATCCCTGTAAGTGTGATGTGGCTGTTGTACACGATGTAGGTTTTGTCCTCGGTGCGGTCGTTCCTCCCGAAGCGCATTTTCATCACGCGGTATATAGCGGGCTCTTCGATTGCGCTACTCACAATTTCGGCGAGGGGCCAGGGCCTTACGGTCTCGTAGCCCAGGTGCCATGCTGCCAGGTCGCGTCCTGCGCGGCTACATGCCTCGAAGTGGTTGACCATCGGGATGCCGGGCATCGTCTTCTTCAAGTCGGCCGAATACCGCTGCCGGTAGTCAGTCGAGTGCAGCAGGCCGTAGACGTAGTAAAAGATGTTCTCCTTTGTGATCTCGTTTCCGTAGACGCGCCGGTAGCGGGCGAGGGTCTTGTCGGTGATCGCGTCACGTCGTTGGTAACCGGCGACGACGTCGATGTTCGTGAACAGGACGCTGGCGTCGCCATCATCCGGTTCGTAGTAGTAAAGGGGGAAGCATTGCGCGCCCACATCTTGGAGATGGAGGTCGGGCACCGCGTCGGTGATGAGGACGCTGAAGCTCCGCCGTGCCTCGGCGACGCTGACGCAGATGACCTGGTCTCGTGCGTTGAACTGGGGAACAGTTTGGGGATCTGGCTGACCGTCTCGTTGAACTGCCGGTCAAAATAGATCCACTGCTTGCAGTAGGGCCGATACATGCCGAGCCTGACCCGTTGCTCGTCCAGTTGAGCTGGGTTGCCTAGAAGGACATCGTTCCTCAGCGCGCGCGTCCAGCTGATCTTGGCGGGATCATCATCAATGAAATCCGTGACGTCGTTGGCCGTCCCGGTCCGGTGCGTCCTCTGCAGCCACGTCACGAACTCCGTAACCTGTCGGTTGTAGAAGTCGATCAGCCGCCGCATGTTGGCCATTACTATCGGCCGGGCGAAATTGTAGGTCCAGGCGTCGCGAGCGGTGACAACGCCGAGGGAGTAGATGCGGAACAGTGGATTCGCGCCCGCGTCCCTCTTATCGCCGAGCGGTGGGTAGGAAGCAAGGTTTCGTCGCGCTGGTTGATCCAGTCGCCCGAGGTGTTGGGCGTTATCGTCTGCCAGGGCATCGAGTCGATACTGCCGAAGGTCTCGATGATGCTGAGTTTCTGTTCACGGGTCAGACAATCGCCGATGTCATGATAGCACACCTGGCATGAGCCAGGTGCTGTGGGATTCTTGACTAGCAGCGTGATCGCGATGGGCGCGCGGCTGCCTTGCCCGAAGATCTTGCCGCCCTCTTTGCGTGACGTCTCTCCAGACGTCCGCTGGTTGCCGCGCAGGTTGAACACGTATAGCGCGGAGAACTCGTTCCCGAGAGTCTTGCGGAATCCGTCGGCGAAGCCTTTGTCAATGAATGAACCGTTGCTTACAAACGCAATCACGCCTTGGTTCTTGATCGGTCGCTGGCCCATCGGTAAGCGCGGACATAGGAATCGTAGAGGTTACGTTTCAGTCCCGCCGTGGAGGCTGCCGCGTAGGTGTCACGGATCGAGGTGTCAAGGGTCGGGTAAGTCAAGTTTGTGTTGTTGTCGTTTGCTGATTCCCGTCCGACGGAGTAAGGTGGATTGCCAATAATGACTTGAATCTCGAGGCCTTTTTGGAGGGCGACGCGTTCGTTATTGTCGGGGAAGACGACCTCATCCATCCAGTCGCCCGCTTCGGTCATCTGGAAGGTGTCGGTGAGGACGATTCCGTTGAACGGCATGTACTCACCCCCGGCCAGTCCGTGATATGCGGCTTCGATATTGATTGCGGCGATGTAGTAGGCTAGCAGAAGGATTTCATTCGCGTGTAGTTCGTTAGCGTACTTGCGCGCCAGGTCTTGCGGGCTGACCAATCCGGATTGTAGCAGGCGGACAA
>CAWGXI010000005.1:0-495692 GCA_963826515.1 uncultured Actinomycetota bacterium | reverse complement strand
CATACGCGACAAGCCTCGTGAACGCTGGCATGTCGCTGCCGGCACTGATGGCTCTCCTCGGCCATGTCACCACCGAGATGACCATGCGGTATGCCTCGCTGGCCGCTCCGGCGGTCCGGACCGCCTACGACGAGGCAATGGGCAAGGCCCGCGCCAGGCTGACCATGGCCATCGCCCCGGCCGGCCAGCCCGTCATCCCCGACCGGATCAGATGGCTGAACAGCGAGATGCTCAAAACCCGGGTTGCCCACGGATACTGCTCCCGGCAGCTTGCCGCCGAGGCATGCCAGTACGCCAACATCTGCGAGCAGTGCGACAACTTCGCCACCGCCCCCGAGTTCATCCCCGCCCTCCAGGCCCAGCTCACCGACGCCACCGCGCTCCGCGACGACGCCGCCGAACGCGGCTGGCACACCGAAGTCGCCCGGCACTCACGCGTCATCGCCAGCATCCAAAAACACCTCGACCGGCTCGCCCGACACGCCGGAACAGGCCCCAGCGCTTGACCCCGCCCCCCAGGGCCGGTTAATCGAGATCTTCTTCTCCGTCATCCAGAAGAAGGTCGTCTCGCCCAACGACTTCGCCAGCCTAGAGCAGCTATCCGGGACCCTGCTCGCCTTCACCGGCCGCTACAACCAGACCGCGAAGCCCTACAACTGGAAATTCACCGCCGCCGACCTCACGGACCTGCTCCGGCGCATCGGCGGTCACCAGCAGCCTGCACCCACCCGCCAGACCGGCCTGGCGACCGCCGCATGACCCCGACGAACTTACGGTGGCACCCACTTAGGCAAGGCCGAGGATCCGGGCCGCGTTCGCGTAGCGCACCCGGCCGGCCACGTCGTCCGGCAGCCCGAGATCGTCGAATTCGGCAAGGCACCGTTCAGGGGTCAGGAAGGGGAAGTCGCTGCCCCAGCAGAACCGCCCGGACAATCGCCCGCGCAGTTCGCTTATCAGCTCGGCAGGGATGCGGCGGGGCGACCAACCGGAGATGTCGATGTACACGTTGGATTTGTGTAGCGCCATGGCGACAAGTTCCATGTGCCACGGCCAGCCGAAATGCGCGGCTACCACCGTCAACGCCGGGTGGGCGGCGGCGACGGCGTCGAGCCTGATCGGCCTGGCGTAGTCCAGCATGATGCCCTGGCCCCCCGGCTGCCCCGCGCCGATCCCGCTGGTTCCCGTGTGGAACAACGCGAGCAGGCCTTGCTGCTCGCAGGCGGCGAAGATCGGCCGGTACGAGGGGTCGTCGGGCGCGAACGCCTGCAGCGACGGGTGAAACTTCACTCCACGCAGCCCGAGATGCGCGATGTTCGCCACCTCGGCGACGGCCGCGTCCCCCTTGTGCGGGTCCACGCTGCCGACGCCCACGAAGACGTCGGGATGATCCCGGCAGGCGGCGGCCACAGTCTCGTTGGGTACCCGCGGCCGGCCGGTCGCTGTCTCCGCATCCCAGGCCAGCAGCACTGCCATCGCCCGCAACTCGCGGTACCTGGCCGCGAGCTCGTCAAGGGAGGCCCGCTGCACCGGGGAGCGGAAGTAAGCTTCTGCCGCCTCGACGTAGCCCGCCATGCTGCCGTCCAGCCAGTCGGGCGTTGGCAGGTGTACGTGGAAGTCGATGGCTCGGGTGGGCTCAGTCACCTGGCGATACCGTGCCTACTGGGGCGCGAGGTTCGGGGCGCCCGAGCGCAGCACATATTTCTGGATCTTGCCTGTCGCCGTCTTCGGCAGCTCGCCCACGAAGCTCACCTCGCGCGGTGCCTTGAAGCCCGCCATCCGGTCACGGGCGAATGCGATGATCTCTTCCTCGCTGGCCTGCTCGCCGTCGCGCAGCACCACGAATGCATGCGGCGTCTCGCCCCACTTGTCGTGCGGGAATCCCACGATCGCGGCCTCCGCGACGGCGGGGTGGCGCAGCAGCACGCCTTCCACCTCGACCGAGGAGATGTTCTCGCCGCCGCTGATGATCACGTCCTTGATCCGGTCGCGGATCTCCACGTAACCGTCGGCGTGGACCACCGCCGCGTCCCCCGTGTGGAACCACCCGGCGCCCATCACCCGTTCGGTTTCCTTGGGGTCGCGGTAGTAGCCGTCCATGACGACGTTCCCGCGCACCACTATCTCGCCCATGCTCTGCCCGTCGGCGGCGACCTCGTTCCCTTTCTCGTCGACAACCCGCAATTCGCCCGAGGTGAGCAGTTCCACCCCCTGTCGCGCCTTGACCACGGCGAGGTCTGCGCGCGTGAGCTCATCGTGCTCAGGCAGCGGCGCGCAGACGGTGATGAACGGTGCCGTCTCTGTGAGCCCGTACACCTGGGTGACCTGCCAGCCGAATTCCCCTTCCAGCCGCTCGATCGTGGCCGCCGCGGGCGCCGCCCCAGCCGTCACCACATGCACTCCTGCGGGTACGTCGCCGCGTGCTTGCGGTGCGGCGTTCGCCAGCGAGATCAGCACCGTGGGCGCGGCACAAAGCAAGCTGATGTGCTCGTCGCGGATGAGCCCGAACACCACCGCCGGATCCACCTTACGCAGGCAGATGTGCCTTCCTGCGGCGGCAGTCACCGCCCAGGTGTAGGTCCATCCGTTCGCGTGGAACATGGGGAGCGTCCACAAGTAGGGTTCGCCGACGGCGATCGGCAGGTGCAGCAGCGTGCCTATCACGTTGATCGCCGCGTTGCGGTGGGTGATCATAACGCCCTTGGGGCGGGCGGTGGTGCCGCTGGTGTAGTTGATCGTGAGCAGGTCTCGCTCGTCGATCTCGGGTCGCTCGAAATCCGGGGACACGGCGGCGATGGACGCTTCGTAGTCAATCCAGCCCTCCGGGCCCTCCGGGTCGTATCGGCCGTCCCGGTCCCCGGCGTCTCCGCGGTCCCCGGCGTCCCCGCGGTCCCCGGCGTGCCCGCGGTCCCCGGCGTGCCCGCGGTCCCCGGCGTCTCCGCGGTCCCCGGCGTCTCCGCGGTCCCGCGCGCCTTCGAATGCCACGAAGTGGCGCACCTGCGGCATCTGGTCGCGCACGCCGTCCAAGGTCTCCAGGTAATCGCTGTGCGCGCAGACCACAGTGGCACCTGAGTGGTTCACGATGTAGACGAAGTCGTCCGCGGTGAGCCGGTAGTTGATCGGCACGAGCACGGCGCCGGCCTGCGGTACCGCGTAGAAGGACTCAAGCTGTGCGTGCGTGTTGGGCGCTATCGTGGCGACCCGGTCCCCGGCCTCGACGCCCATTCCCGCGAGCGCAGACGCCCACCGGTCGCAGCGGTCGAAGAACTGCGCATAGGTCAGCCGCAGATCGCCGTCGACGACCGCCTCCCGCTGGCCGTGCAGACGGCGGGTGCGGCGGGCGAATTCGAGCGGAGTAATTGGCACTTCCATGGCGAAGACCTCTGTATGGCTAAGACCTATATGCAGTCGGTGCAGCCTGGCCGCCCCCGTGCCGAACGGCCGTTGTGACCCGAACGGTAGTACCTCTGGGGCGTTTTCACGAGTGCGATAGGGCCCTTGTTCGTGCTCCCTCGGTGCTCTCTACTCACCGGTCTGGCCATCGATGAGCTCGCGCGCTATGTCGAGGTGGCCAACGCGGCGTGCGTACTCCTGAAGGAGATGGAACAGGATCCGGCCGAGGGAGGGCGCTTGCCCGGGGCTTTTGAATCGGCCTCCTATCGCGGCCGGCTGGCTCAGGCCCACCCCGGCTGCCGAGGGCCCGCGACCGCGCGGCCTCGTCCAGGTAGGCCGACACGATGGTGCTGGTGGGCTCGGCCTCAGGTACACCCCACTCAGCCCGCTCACCGCCGGGAAGGCGGGCAGGCACGTCTTCGGCCGCAAACCCCCAGCGCATCCATCGCCGTTCCACCCAGCCGAGGTGCTTGATCATGCCCAGCGGTGACCAGCCCAACGGCTCTACCGTTGTCCGCAGCTGCGTATCCGACAAACCAGCGATCTTGCGCAGCGCTGTGCCGCGGTACCAGTCCAGGTAGCCCACGAGCAGTTCGGGCAGATCGCAGACCTGGGCACCGGGCTCGCCGAGCTCACCGAAGACGGGCGGGTCCTGCGGAGAAGTTACCTGCACAGCCAGCACCTTAGTCGCTGCCGATAAATAACACGCTGAATCATGGACTGCGGGCAGGGATCAGGTCGTAGTTCCACTCGCCGTGGAACTGGTGGCGTCGGAGAACTCGCCGTTCCAGGTCCTTCATCTGGCGGTCTGAGATCTTGATGCCTTTGGGGTAGGCGGAGGAGCCGGGCTCGGCGCTGACGGTCGGCCCGGCGCGCGTCGTGGTGGCCGCTATCGTCTGCACGATGACCTCGTGGCTGGTCAGCGGCCGGCCGCGCCAGTTCATCGAGATGTGGGAGAACAACCGGTGCTCAATCTTGTTCCACTTGGAGGTGCCGGGCGGGAAGTGGCAGACGGTGATCTCCAGGCCGGTCTTGGCGGCCAGCGCCGCCAGCTCGGTCTTCCACAGCCGGGTGCGGTAGCCGTTGGAGCCGCCGCCGTCGGCGCAGATCAGCAGCCGCGTCGCGCCGGGGTAGGCTGGCTGGCCGGCCTTCTGCCACCAGATGCGGATCGTCTGGACCGCGAACGCGGCGGTATCGTGGTCGGTGCCCACCGGCACCCACCCGGCGCCCGCTGCCACGTCGTAGACGCCGTAGGGCGTCACCTTGCCCAGGTCCTTGTCCTTGAAGTCGTAGACGTTGACCCGCTCGGGACTGCCCCTGGGCCGCCATTCCCGCCCGCCGTTCTTGAAGCTGCCGACGTTTACTTTCTTCTTGGCGTGCACGCTGATCACCGGCTGGCCGGCGTCCAGGTGGTCCCTGGCTTGCGCATTGATGTACCGGAACTGGGCGTCCCGGCCGGGGTGGCGGGAGCCCTCGGCGGTCTTGGCGTTGCCCTGTAGCGAGAAGTGCTCCTCCTTCAGCAGCTTGGCTACCGTGTCCGGGCCGCACCGGTGCCCCTGCCGGGTCAGCTCCCTGGCCAGGTTGCGGGTGGACTTGGTCGTCCACCGAAGCGGCGGCTCCGGGTCTCCGCGCGAGCCGGGGTCCACCAGCCTGAGCAGCGCCGGGCGCAGCCCCGGGTCGGTGTCGGCCAGCTGCTTGCGGCCGCCGCCCGGCCGCCGGGCCCGGCCCGGCGGCTCCCCGCCTGCTTCCAGCTCCGCCGCCCCGGCAGCCACCATCTGCCGGCTCACCCCGGCCGCCCGCGCCACCGCCTCCATCCCGCCATGCCCCAGCGAGCGCGCCTCCGAACCCAGGTACAGCCGCCGCTGCCGCTCATCCAGGTGCGGCATCAGCACCGGGAACTTCGCCGCCAGCGACTCCTCGATCTCCACGGCAACGGCCATACCACATCATGACCCGCCGATCATGAGAAGTCAAAGTTATTTATCGGCAATCGCTTAGTGCGCGGCGCGGGCCCACACCGCTGCCACCTTCGCGGCTACGGCTTGGGCCTGGGCATGACCCGCGCGTGCCGCGGGCACGCGCCGCGCCGGATCAAGCATTCTGAGCCCGATCGCTCGCCGCGCCCGCTGGTCCGGCGACACCACCGCGACGGCGGCGTGCTTTCTCAGCTCGGCCACCTGGGCGGCCAGCGTCGGCATCGGACCGAATCCGACGCTGATCGGGGCCAGTACCACGATCGTCTCGCACGGTGCGGCCAGATCGGCGTTGGCGATCGATCGGACCCCGCCGTCCATCCAGCGCCTGCCGTTGATGGTGACAGGCGGGAACACTCCGGGCACCGCGCAACTGGCGCAGACCGCGTCCACCAGCGTGGCCCCGCTGGCCGCATCGAACACGGCGAACTCGCCAGATCCGGTATCCACCGCCGTGATGAGCAGCCGCTGCGGCGGCCACTCGGGCACCGGTACCCGCGCCTCGATTAGCTTCCTGCGCTGCGCCTCAGGCTCCGTGTTCGCGGCCAGGGCGAGGGTCCCGATCCGGGCGCGAACCTGCACCGGATCCCGTGACCCTGCCACCGCCCAGGCCCATCGCAGCAGGTTCCAGGCGCCGAGCTGCGGTGCGGCGAACCCGCCGGCCGGCGGCGCGAGCTGCGCCGCATACAGGTCCCGCACGCTGGCGCCGGACGTGACCTGCGCACCCACTAGCGAGCCTGCCGAGGTGCCGACCACAAGATCCGCCTGCGTCAGGTCGGCGCCGCGCTCCGCCAGCCCAGCAAGCAGGCCAAGTTCCCATGCCACCCCGGTCACTCCACCGCCGCCAAGCACCAATGCCCTGCTCGCCATGGTCACCTCCTACAGCACACGATCTCGGCGCTATCGGGAGTACGGGCAGGACTTTTCACTGACAGCCGCCAGGCCCTACGCTTGGACTGCTGATAGGGGTAATGATGAACACGTTAATCTTAATCCTCATCGGCCTATTTGCGGTGCTGCTAGGTGTCGCGCTCCTTCAGACCCGAATCCACGAGTAGGGCGGCGGACGTTATCCACAGCCCTGTAGATGATCTTGGAGTTGTCAGGCTGGGCTGGAGGACATAACGATGGCCCGGGACTCGCGCCGGGTTCGCGGTCTGGGCCTTTCTGCTGGTGCGGGGCCTGGGGGCCGTGGCCTGGGGTCTGGGTGCCGGTGCCGGCTTGGTGAGCGCGGGGTGATGCTGGCTGCGGTTAGCCGGGGGCTGGCAGGGCGCGGATCGTGGTGAGGATGGCGGGCAGCAGGTGCCCGCCGGGCGCCAGGCGCATGATCAGCTGCCCGCCGTGGCTGACCGGGCGCGCGGGGGTGGCGATCAGTGTCCGCCGCAGGGTCGCGATCATCGCCTTGCCGCCGCGGGTGCCGTGCCCTTCCAGCAGCTCGCCGCCGGATATCAGGCCGGTGAGCTGGTGCAGCCAGGCGGCGACCGCCGCTGCGATCAGTGACGCCCACATCCACGCGGTGCTGGCCTGCTCATAGCCGGAGGGCAGGTGCCGCAGCGCGGCGCCGTGCTTGCTGTCGCGGAAGATGTTCCCGGCGGCGGTGCGGTGCCGGTACCAGTGCTCGCACGCTGCGGCCCTGGCCGGGGTGGACACGTCGGCGCCGGTGAGGATGAAGCTGTAGGCGTAGATGGCGGGTTCAGCCGCCAGTTCCGGGACCGGCAGCGCCCGCTGATCGGGGTGCAGGGTGCGGCGGCGCCGGGACCGCGGGTCGGCGGAGACCTGCTCTGGGTCCAGGCGGACCCGGCGGATCAGCAGGACCGTGCCGCCGGGCCATTCGGCGGGCCGGTAGGGGGAGACGGCGACCTGCGCGTTATCCATGCCGGTCGCGTCCCGCCAGGCGTCCTCGCCGATCCCGGCCAGTGCCTTCCACATGCTGGTGATCCGCTTGGCGCCGATCGCGAACGCCATGTCCGCCTTGGCGGCGGCGCGGGCGAGGTCCCCGGCGAAGTACCCGGCATCCGCGCGCAGCGCGATCTTCCGCCCGGCCGCCGCCGCCCCGTCCCGGACGGCCTGCGGCAGCGCGGCCAGCGCCCGCCCCAGCAGCGCCACCACGGACGAGCGCGGATCCTGGTCGCCGGCCAGCAGGTCGGCGGCCAGCGGGATCTCGGTCTCGGCCCAGGCCGCCACGTGCGGCCGCCCGGCCCGCTGCCCCTGATAGGTGTAGGCCACCCCGCGTTTCTTGTTCCCGTAGACCTCCACGTCGGTGGCGTCGATGTCGATTGTCACCGGCCCTTCCGCCAGCTCAGCCGCCCGCTCGGCGGGCAGCATGCCCACCATCCGGGCGGTCGCCTGCGCCAGGCCGGCCTCGGCGCCGCGCCAGTGCCCCGGCGTGAACCGGCGGGCCAGCCCGGTCGCGGTCGAGGACGCCAGGCCCGGCACCGGCGTCACCTGCTGGCCGGCCTCATCGGCGCGCAGCCGGTCCAGCCCGACCAGGAAGTCCTCGCCGGCCAGCTGCGCCGCGGCCATCCCGGTCAGCACCTGACCGCCGGTGAACCCGCGCCGGCGCTGCTTGACCGGCCCCATCGCCTCATCGAGCGCCTCGGTCAGGCCGAGCTTGCCGCACAGTTCGGTGACAGCGAGCATCCCGCCCGCCGCCGTCAGCGAAGGGTCTGCCGCCCCGACCTGTATCTTGCCGCGGGTCCGGCCCCGCGTACCTGATGTCATCACCATCTGGATGACTCTCTTTCCGGGAAGATCCAGCGCTGTCACGCTCTACTATCCCAGCAGGAAGCCGCGATCTTAGGAACCTGCTGCGGCGCGTCGCCGCCCTACTCACGGATTCGGGTCAGAACGCCCTCGCTTGGAGATCACGACGGAGAACGAGGAAAGTCCCAGGCGCCTACGCTCCCAGTAGCCGGCAGCATCGCAGCGAACTGGAGTATTCCAGCGCAAAGCCAACAGAACAGGTGCTGGGCGTGACGATCGACGATGTGGGCATGATGCACAAGCTTTTGCGGGCAAGTGAGCGGCCAGCATGCATCGACCGGGGTTGTTAACCAAGGTTGTTAGCCAAGGCAGTGCGGAAGACTCGAACGTATGGGCCAACTCCGGCCCGCACCTGCCCAGGACGTGATTTAGGACGTGTCCCGTAGATCTTTGGCGGCGCGGATCGGCGCCCAGACGACGACCGGCGGTGTTGTCGTCGTCGCCGATAGTTCCACTATCGGCTCCTCCTCCGCTTGCCGGATCGCCGCCTTGAGCACCGCCCGCATCCACCAAGATCTACGGGACACGCCCTAGCTAGTTGCGAGGACTGCCGGTGCGGGCGTAGCGAGCCCGGGGAAGGGGAACGACGGCGTAGACGGTCTTGCCTGGACCGCGTGTGCTGTCGATGCATCCCAATTCGCCGCCGTTCTGCGTGGTGAGGGCTTGGATCACTGCCAGGCCGCGTCCGGTGGTGTCCTCGGGGCTGGCATTGCGCAAACGCGGTCGTCCGGAGCCTTGGTCCGTGACCTCGATCCACAGGTTGCCGTGGGTGTAGGCGAGTGAGATGCCGATCCCGCCGCAGCCATGGCGGATGGCGTTGGTAACCAGTTCGCTGACGATCAATACGACGAGGTCGCCGTGCTGGTCCAGGCCCCAACCGGGCAGGGCTTTACGGGCCCATTCGCGGGCCCGGCCGACCTCGGTGAGTTCGCGGTTCAGCCGGCAGGTGGCGGATTGGCGCCACGGCGCCGTCCTCGCGGTCACGGCCCTCTCATCGCGGCTGATTGCTGCGGATGCGCGCCGATCGCGCCGTGCGGCACGGCCGTTGGCATTCATCGTTTGCGCCCACGCCCGGCGTATCCGTGCATCAGCCTGGGCTGCTTACCTGGTTCGCGGGGGTCGGCGTGGCGCAACTGCGGGTTGCCGGCGAGCCCATCTCCAGCGCCACCGCCGACGGCCGGCCCGGCGAGGTCACCCACGCCCAGGCTCTCTTGCCAGCGCTGCGCATCTGCGTCGCCGTTCTCGGGCCGGCATGGCCAGCCGGTTGGGGGTTCGGGCCACGAGCGGTCGGGCTTCATGGCTGATCACTCCCTTGTTCCTGCCCGGCTGGAGCACCGAGGTGGCCTGGCTGCGCCCTGGCTGAGGGTCGTCGCCGGTTGCCGGCCTCCTTCTGGGCATCTACTGCTGCCTTCTGGACATCTACTGCTGCACCGTCGACACAAGTACGACAAAGATGAGCGAAGCGGTTCAACCAGCCCTGTACTACAGTCCGGGTTTTCCTTCCCCCTCAGGGGACGGCCGCTCGGTCCTGATCTTGCTGGCTAGGTTGCGGCGGCCCGGAGTTGCGCCTGGTAATGGTGCCATCGGGCGCGTGCCTGGTGACGTCTTCGCCAGATGCTCCAGGCGCAGCGGAAAGTTTCGGTTGCCTGGTGCGCGGGCTTCGCGAGCGGGGTGAGCAGCCTGCGCGCTTCGGGCACGGTCATGCGGATCAGGCCGATGTCGCGGGGTGGTTTGTCGTCGGGGCCGGCGGGGAGCTGGCCGGTGTCGCGCCAGTGTTCTGGCTGGTCAGTGGTACCGGTGCTGGTGCCCGGTTCGGGAGGGGCCCAGGGCGCAGGGTGGCCGGGCGGCGGGCGGTCGCGACGGCGAGCAGCGCGAGGGCGCACATCGACAGCACGGTGTGCCGGTGAAACGACGGCCAGAGGCGCAGCTGGTGCTGGTCAAGTCCGGTCTGCCCCTTGCCTTGCTGAAAGCACTCCTCTACTGGCCAGCGTTTGCCGGCGACCTTGACCAGAATGGACACGGACACCGGCCCGGGGGCATAAGCGTAGAAGAACGCCAGGTCAGCGGAGTCGGAGATCTTGCGGCGGATCAGCAGCCAGTGGCGGGGTGACCTGGTCGCGACCAGCGCCCATTCATAGTCGCGGTGGCCTTTGCAGCCCCGCCCGCAGGAGCGGGTCTCCCACGCCGCCGCGGGCACGAGCCTGGCCAGTACGGCGACGGCGGCTTTGCGGCCGCCGGGAGTCGGGGTGGTGACCTTGAAGTCGACCGGGACCGCGAAGACGTAGCCCTTCCCCGCGTCCTCGCAGGCAGCCCGGAGCTTCGAGCTGCGGCCATACACCTCGTCGCCGGCGACCCACCCGAACGGCACTCGCGCTGTGACCGCCTCGGTGATCATTTCGGTGCCCTGCTCGGTCTTGGTCGCGAACGCCACGTCTTCGGGGACCTGCGCGCGGCCGCGCCGCGCCGTGTTCTCGCACCACTGTTTCGGCAGGTAGAGGCGGAAGCCGGACAGCGTGTGCGCGCGGCCGGTCGCATACGCCAGGAACACGACCGTCTGGCAGTTCTCGATCTGGCCGGTGATGCCGGCGTGCTGGCGGGCGACCCCGACGGTCATCGTGCCCTTCTTCAGCTCCGCGGTCTCATCGAGCACCAAGATCGCGTCAGAGTCAGCCAGGTGCGCGAGGATGAACCGCTGCAGCCGCTCCAGCACCGCCCGCCAGTCCCAGGCGTACTCCGCCAGCAGCGCCTGCATCCGCCGCGGCGTGGCATGCCCGGCCTGCTCGCCCAGCTGCCAGCACGATTTCCGGTCACCAGCCACCTCCAGCAACGCCGCCACATACGCGAACGCTGCCAGACGCGACCTGGCCTGGGCGAACACCGGGCCGATCAGCGCACACAACTCCGCCAGCAGCTTCCGCAGCCAGGCCCGGTCGCCTAACATGACCCCGGCGGCCACCTCATGTCGATCTTGTTTTGTCACGATTACATGATCTTGAGGTGGCCGTCCTGTGCTCGGCGCGACACGCCGGGCACATCATGATCATCCAGGCGCTAGATCACCAAACCCGGACTGTAGTACCTGGCGCGTTTTCCCGGCTTCCTTGCCGCACCACACCAGCGATCCGTACGCTCCGGCAGCGCCGCACGCCGGGCTAAATGGGAAACCTGCACATGGCTCGATACGGCCGGGCATGCCTCCGCCGAGCGATCGATAAGGGAAATGCCATGGCCGTGAAACTAGCTTTGCCGGGACCGGCCGACTCATTGCCCAGTGAGCGCTGCCACAGGGCCATTTGCGCCGTCACCGAACCGCGGGGCCGCACTTCCTGCCGGGTGCGCCCGCTCGCTTTCAGCTTCGGCGGTTTATCGCGTCGGCATTGGGTGACCAGGTGTGCCCGCGGTGTGCCCGCCGCGAACTCGGGACTCGCCATGTGTGACCCGTCTGGTCATACTCGAGCAAGGCATACTGCTAGCAAGCCGCCGCGCGGTTTCCGGGTGCCAGGTTCACCGGCCAGATAGACGGGCGGACGCCAGGGTCTCCCGGATCGTTCGGGTGAGAAAGTCGGCGCAAGCTTGATCGGTGGGCGGGTTGGCGTCGAATGACTTGGCGGGTGATCCTGCTGGTGTCGATGACCGATGTAGGGGATCGGCTGGCCCGCGAGGAGGCCGATCTGATGGCCGAGGTCGCTGCGGGTAACAGCGGGGCCCCGGTGGCGGAGTTATACCGGCGGTATGGTGGTCGGCTGTACCGGCTCGGGGTGCGGGCGCTGGGTGACGCCGGCCTGGCTGAGGAGATGGTGCAGGAGTCTTTCGTTCGGTTGTGGCGGACCGCGGGGCGGTTTGACGCGGATCGCGGTACCGTGGCCGCCTACCTGTTTGTGATCGCCCGAAGTGTTGCGAACGACGTGCGGAAGCGCCCGTCCTCGCGTCCGCTGGTGCCGGTGGAGGATACCCAGTTGCCGCCCCAGTTGGACGGCGTGGACCGGATTCTTGAGAGCCTGATGGTGCGTGATGCGCTGGATGCGTTGAGCCCGGCGCATCGGGAGGTGCTAAGGCTGGTGCACGAGGACGGCCTGACCCAGTCACAGATCGCCGAGCGGCTTGCAGTACCGCTCGGGACGGTGAAGACGCGGACGTTTCACGGGTTGCGCGCGCTGCGGACCGCGCTGACCGAGCGGGGTTTCGATGCCTGATCGTGACGCCTACCCGGAGCTGGGACATCCTGAGGTCGCCGGCTGGGTGCTTGGTGCCCTGGATCCGGACGAGGCCGGGCGCTTCGAGGAGCATCTGCGGTCCTGTGACCAGTGCCAGGCGGCAGCCGCTGAATTGCAGCCGACTGCCCGGATGCTCAAGGACGCGGCGTACGCCGAGGGAACCGCGGCAGATGCTGAGCCCCCAGCCGACCTGGAGGCACGCATTCTCGCCAGCGTCGGGCAGGCGGCCAAGACGGAGCCGGACGTGCGGGCAGCCTGGTGGCGGCGGCGGAACTTACGGATACTTTCTGTGGCCGCCGCCGTGACAATCGCAGTCGTGATCAGTGCCACGTTCTTGGTGTCACGGTCGCCTCCCGCGCTTGCCTTCACAATCCCGCTGCATTCCCCGTCGGGTGGGACGGCTTCAGGCCAGGCAACGATCGACCACACCGCGGACGGCTGGTCCGTCCGGCTGACCGTCCATGGGCTGAGGGACCTTGGACCTGATCGATTCTACGAATGCTGGTACGCGGGCCGGGGCAATCGGCCCGGCCACCCCGACCTGATCACCGCCGGCTCGTTCACCGTCGGCGTCGGAGGCAGCGCCACCATGCAGATGTGGAGCGCCGCAGACCCGCGCAGGTTCGCCACCATGCAAATCACCGCCGGGCAGGCCGGCGACGCCGGGCAACATGGCCAGATCATCCTTGCCGGCACCGCCGGCCGCTAGACAGGTTCCGGCAGGCGCTCGACGGTGCCGGTTGCGATGGCGCTGGCGAGCTGGGCGTGGTCTCGCTCGTTTTGATCGGCGTACAGGCCAGCGAACCGGCCGATTCCAGCGGCGAACTTGGGGCCCTTCCCGATGTAGCCGTCGATGGCCACTGGGTCGCCGGAGCGGGCGTGGGCCCGGGCGAGTGCCTCGCCGCACGCGGTAGCGAACTCGACAAGGCGAGGGGCGATCAGTTCAGTGGTCGGGATGATCTTCATGTCGCGGAACTGCCGCACGTAGTAGTCCTTCCCGTGCAGCGAGCCCCATCCCACGAAGATATCGGTAGCGCTCTGGACCAGCCGTTTGCCGTTGATCACCCGGGCGCCGTGGTTGTCGTGGCGGCTGGGCTGGGTGTGGGCCTCATACACTGACGGCCCGGCCTGCTTGACCTGCAGGAACAATGGGTCGGCACCGGTGCGGCCCGCTAGGAGCACCAGGTAGACAGCCATCCCCACGCTGCCCACCCCCACGACCTGGCGGACCACATCGACCTCAGTGAACCGGTCGAATAGCCTTCGTCGGTCCTCTTGGAGGGTCAGCCGGTACTCGGCAAGGAGGTGGTCGACGAGGTCGGCCTGTTCGTCGTCACTGATCGTGACGCGGACCGGAGGCTCCTCGGTTATCCGGGGGCGCCCGTTCGCCATCGTCGTGAGCTTGGCGAACGCTGCACGGCTCGTGCGGCGCTTCCGCTTCTTCTCAATGTGGATCGATACCCGCCCGCGGTCGGCGGGCTCGAAGTAGTTGATCAAGCTGTCCGCGTGGATGCCGTCGTACCAGATGTCGAGCTCAGGCATCATCGTGTAGCGGCGCATCCGCTGGCGATAGGCCTCCACACCGGCGGTTACCGCCGCGGCGGCCAGTGCCGGCTCGATCCTGTTCTCCCGCGCTGCCACCACGACGCTGGCGGCAAAGCGCTTGATGTCCCACTCGAACGGGCCGGGGAGGGTTTCGTCGAAGTCGCGTAGGTCGAACAACAAGTTCCGCTCCGGCGTGGCCCACAGGCCGAAGTTCAGGATGTGCGCGTCACCGCAGAGCTGCACGATCAGCCCGCTGTCGGGCTGGCAGGCGAGGTCGCCAGCCATGACCGCTGCGGCACCCCGGTAGTAGTTCCAGGGGGACGCCGCCATGCGCTGATGCCGGATCGGAACGAGCTCGGGAACTCGGATCTGGTTCTGGGCCAGGATCGTCGCCAGCGCGTCGTGCCCGCGGTCTTCCTCCTGCCAGTACCCCAGCGTGCCCCGTCGAGACCGTTTCCTGGCGGCCTTCCCAGCCGCTCGTCTCTCGTCACTTGTGGCCGGCAGATCATGCAGCGCAGCAGGCGATAGCGATGATATCGGTGAGCTGGAGTCCGTCATATACCTTCGGCTTCGATCGAATGCGGC
The DNA here is from genome assembly GCA_963826515.1 of uncultured Actinomycetota bacterium. Taxonomy (GTDB): domain Bacteria; phylum Actinomycetota; class Actinomycetes; order Streptosporangiales; family Streptosporangiaceae; genus DATFVJ01. The sequence goes on along the minus strand of CAWGXI010000005.1, from coordinate 481,222 downwards.
GGGTGCCGTTATGTCCGGCTTCTGCTCAGCCGACTCTACGCGGCGCGCTCCTGGCTCACCTCCCGCTGGTGCGCATCGGCCGCGCTCCAGCGCCCGCTCCAGCGTCCGTTCCAACCTGAACGGCCACGATCAGGTCATGTAGCGCCTTGCCGCAGTCCCACCGAGGCGGTGCTGCCGGATGCGACGCAGACCGCCGATGCCTGGGCGCGGAAGCGGGGAAACAGGGAACCGGGGCACGATGGCCGGCCACTTGGCGCGGCGGCTGCCGTGTCACCTGCCTGCGGCAGACGCGCCAGGGCGTGGCTTCGCGAGACATGCCCTAGCCGCGGCCCAGCGCACGTACGCGAGAGAGGACGTGAACCCGATGCGCGCTGACCCGTCGGTCGCCGCCCTCTCAACGCCGGAACCCCGAGCGCGGGACATGAACTACCTGGCCAGCCAGTGGTTCGGGGATAACCACTAGTTCCCATCGAGACTCAGTGGTCAGCGAGGCGTGCCTCTGGCCGGGTGGGCTCGAACAGCTCCACCGGGTTGCCCGAGGGATCCTCAATCATGATCTGTTTGCCGCCGACGCCCGCGACTATGTCGTTGCGGAAGGGTACCCCTTCCTTGCGCAGCGCATCGACGGTGCCGGCGAGATCGGATACCTCGAGCATGAACCGATTCCAGCCGCCAGGTTCCTGCTTCGTGCCATCCGGCATGGGTCTCGAACCGCCGCCTCGGTGATCTGGCCCAACCGGCGAGACGATGACCAGGCGGAGATCGCCCCTGGTGAGCATGGCGAAAGCGGGGTCCGGGTGCATCTGTTCGTGGAAGCCCAGGCGCTCACAGTAGAAAACGATTGCGGCGTCGACATCGTCGACGATATAGCGGACGCTGACTGCGCTCATCAAACGTTTCCTCCGAACGTTACTTTTCAAGCGGGCGCGCTTTAGCTGCCCTGATTACCTCGCCGTGTCCGGGGCTCTCTCGTGATGTCCGGCCCGAGGTTCGAACAATTCGATGAGGTTGCCTGAAGGGTCTTGCAGCAGTATCTGCCTGACGGCGACACCTACACCGATGACGTCATCACGGAACATGGCTCCTTTCGTGCGCAACATCTCGACGGTGGCGGCGAGATCGGGGACCTGAAGCGCGATCCGGTTCCACCCGCCGGGCTCGGGCACGGTGCCATCGGGCAGGACATGGCCGCCACCAGTTCCGCCGGGCACACTGAGCAGGAGCCGCAGGTCGCCGCGGTAGAGCATGGCGAAGACAGGCGACGGACGCAGTTCCTCCTCGAAGTCAAGCAACTGGCAGTAGAACGCGACCGCGGTGTCGAGGTCGTCGACGAAATAGCGGAAGGTGGCTCCACGGCCGGCACCGGGTTCCGCTCTTGCTTCGATCCGCCGCAGCAGGGCGGCGGCAAACTCCGGCCGTGGCCCGACCGGCACGGTCGGCAGCCGGAGGGCATCGAGTGGATCAGACGTCATGACGGCCCCCGTCCAGGTAGATGCCGCGCAGCGCGGCCCGGGCCCGGACCAGGAGCGTCTCGGTGGCACGCACGCTCCGGCCAATGTGCTCAGCTGCCTCCGCCACCGGCAGCCCGTCGAGGTAGCGCAGCGTCAGGGCGGCCCGTTGTGGGGCAGGCAGCCGCGACAGCGCGGCGTAGGCTGCCTCGGCGTCCAGCCAGGACTCCCACGGATCGTCCACGCCCTCGACCGCCGGTGCGGCCACGGTCAGGCTGCGCTGTTCGCGGGCGACCCGGCGCCAGTGATCTGCGAGCTTGTGCCGCGCCACTCCCACCAGCCAGGCAACACTGATCCCTGGCCGCGCGGCCGGATTCACCTGTGAGCCCGCGTCCGGCGCGCTTTGCTGCCTCGTCGCCGCCACCGCCGCCATGAAAGTCTCGGCCGTCAGATCTTCGGCCACTGCCACGCTGCCGCAGCGCGGCAGTAGGTAGCCGTAGACCTGCGGCAGGGCCACGCGGTAGATCGCCACCGCACGCCTCGCCCTTGGTGCCCACATCACATCATCGCTTCGCGGCCGCCGATTCCGAACATTCAACGGCGAGCTTCCCGCCCCGAGCCAGGCGTGGCCGGGAAGATTTCTGCCGAGATCGGACCTCACATCCGGCCAGCGTGACACGTTTACTAGATGTGAGCCAGCAACCCTTCGAGATGATCGTGGCCAGGTACGGGCAGGCGGTGCTGCGGGTGTGCCGCGCCGTCCTGGATCCCATCGGGGCCGAGGACGCCTGGTCGGAGACGTTCCTGCGATGCAGGCCTATCCGGACCTGCGCGGCGAAAGCAACATCGAAGGCTGGCTGGTGACGATCGCCCACCGCAAGGCCATCGACCAGCGAAGGGCGCGGGCGCGGGGGGCAGTCCCCACCGCCCAGCTGCCCGATACCCCGAGCACGGACGGCCTGCCAGGCCGTGGCGACGACGACCGGTGGGCGGCGCTCAGAGCGCTGCCGCTCAAGCAACGACAGACCATCGCCTACCACTACCTGGCCGGCCTGCCATATGCCGACGTCGCCTCCATCGTGGGTGGCAGCCCGGACGCGGCGCGCGGAGCCGCGGCAGACGGCATCGCCGCGCTCCGCAAGACCTACCTCAGCCAGGCCACAGAAGGAACACCACGATGATGACTGGATTCACCGCCAGCACGGGCGACGGCCACCTGGTCGCGGCACTCCAGGAAGCCGACGAGCAGGTCCAGCGCAGGCTACACGCCCGCCTGGCCGCGGCCGCGGCCGGGGCCGGGATTCTCGATGTCGCATACCGGACCATCGACACGCCGGTCGGCCCGCTGCTCCTGGCCGCGACCGAACAGGGCCTGGTCCGCGTGGCCTACGACCGCGAGGACCACGACACGGTCCTTGCGCAGCTCGCGGATCGCGTCAGCCCGAGGGTGCTTCGTGCCCCGGCCCGCCTGGACTCGGCCGCCAGGCAGGTGGACGAGTACTTTGCGCGCAGGCGCAGGCTGTTCGACCTCCCGCTGGACTTCAGGCTGTCGCACGGCTTCAGGCGCACGGTCCTTACTCACCTGATCGAGATCGGCTACGGCGAGACCGCCAGCTATGCGGCCGTCGCCGTGGCCGCAGGCAGCCCGAAGGCGGTACGCGCCGCCGCGACGGCATGCGCGACCAACCCGCTCCCTGTGGTCGTGCCGTGCCACCGCGTCGTACGCAGCGGCGGCGCCATCGGCCGTTACGTCGGCGGTACCTACGCCAAGAAGGCGTTGCTTGCGTTGGAGGGCGCGGTATGAGCCAGGTGGGCAACGTTGCCACCAGCGTGGCCCAGGCCCACTGGCCTGGGCTGGTGGCGGAGGTCAACGACTACGGGTGTGCCAGCACGCCGCAGCTGCTCAGCCCGGCCGAATGCAGGAGCATCTCCGCGCTCTACGACGATGCCGAGCGCTTTCGCGCCACGATAGACATGGCCAGGTACCGGTTCGGGTCCGGGCAGTACAGATACTTCAGGCATCCATTCCCTCAATTGGTCGAGGACCTGCGGCGGGCGTTCTACCCGCACCTGCTCCCGATCGCCAGGGACTGGGCAGGCAAGCTCGGCACGCCCGCACCGTGGCCGGACACGCTCGACGAGTGGCTGGATATGTGCCACGCCGCAGGGCAAGCTAAGCCAACGCCGATCCTGCTGCGCTACGAGGAGAAGGGCTGGAACGCACTCCACTGCGACATTTACGGAGACCTGGTCCCGCTGCAGGTCGTCATCGGCCTGGACCAGCCGGGCACCACCACGAAGGCGGTGAGTTCCTGCTTGTCGAGCAGCGGCCCAGGGCGCAGTCACGCGGCATGTCCACGCTGCTCGCCCAGGGCCACGGCCTGGTCTTCACCACCAGTGTCCGGCCGGTGCGGTCCGCGCGTGGCTGGTCGGCGACGCCGGTCAGGCACGGGGTCAGCACCGTGCGCTCGGGGATCCGGCGCACCCTCGGCCTGGTCTTCCACGACGCCGCGTGATAGTTGCCCCGTGGATGTGCCGTCACCGGTTGCGTGGGACCCGCGATGGCACATTCAGGGTGGGCTGGACGTGGTGGTGGTTTCGTGGATGTGCCGTCACTGGTTGCGTGGGACCCGCGATGGCACATTCAGGGTCCGCCTGGGTGTGATACCGGTCGCCGGTCAGGCGGGTAGCGGACATAGGCGAGCAAGGCCTCACCGGTCTGGAGCGTCAGAGCTTTCCCCGGTTTCTCGACGTTAGGATGATCTGGGTGACCAGGTACGTGCTCAACCGGACCTTGCCCGCAATCTCGTCAGGCCGCATTCCTTGCCGATTGTACAGCAGCGCCAGCCTCTCCTGGGACTGGCTCCACGGCCGGTGGGCCACCTTGCGGGGTGCCCGACTGCGGGGTGCCTGACTGCTCGGCGCCTGATTGCGGGGTCTCTGACCGCGGGGTGGTGCCGTATCTTGGCCCGGCTTGACCTGCGGCGTTGCTGGCCCGGGAGCGCGGGACGCGCTGTCCGCCGCCCCCGCACCGGATGACGACGCCGTGGTAGCTGGCGCCGATAGCGGCGAGGTACCGAACGAACCTCGCCGCTGGTCGTGGTACTTGCCGCTGGCGAGCTCCTCGCGGGTGCGCTCATCGAGTATCAGGTACTGCTCCGCCGCCTTGTTCACGCCGACGGCTACCATCGTCAGGCCTTTGGCGTTTTTCTCCTGGCATTCGCGTGCCGTGCAGTAGCTGTATTTCGCTGCTCGCTCGGGATGCAACTCGCTCCCGCACGTGATGCATTGCGCCATTACTTTCTTCCGGTGCTCCTCTTCCGGTGCATTTCTTTCAGAACTTGTCTTTTCGGTACTTGTCTTTCTCCATTATGGCGGCATACCGACATCCCGCTGCGATGGCCTGCCGCTAACTAGACGAACGCCTGCCGTCCGTGCGGTGTTCCTGACGCGCCTGGCGTGGTCGTGTCATCAGGAGTGAGCGCACCCGCTGTGTTACCAGATTCCACCGCCGCCACTCACGCCGCCACCCACGCCGCCGCCACCCACGCCGCCGCCACCCACACCGCCAGCCACCCACACCGCTGCTACCACCGGAACAGCCGTCGGAGCCCGGCGGGTAGCCGATCTCATGTGCAGGACCGCTGCCTGAAGGCGGCAAAATAGCCTGACGTGGCCATCCGGTCACACGCCGTGACGTGATGCACTCGGTCCCGCTCGCCCCGGCAAACAGCAGCGAGGCCACGGGAATAAATAACCCCGCTATGGCGGCGCGGCAGCGGGGGGTTCCGGGGGGTCGTCCCTCCCGGGCCGGCACAGCCATAACGGCTGCCGCCTGGCGCCGCTTGCGCAGCGCAGCGGGGGTTCCGGGGGGGTCGTCCCTCCCGGGCCGGCACAGCCATAACGGTTCGTAACTTGCCAACCTGAGCGCGAGGGCGAGCGACCACGATTCACCGTGGCTGGCATGACCGCGGGCCGGCTGCGCGGCGCGGCGGCAACGAATCCGGTGCAATCCACCGGCGCGGCCAGGTGTGGCTTGGCGTGGTTTTGAACAGCTAGAAGAACCCGCCTGGGCGGCCGTTGCGATCGGCGATCAGGCCGGCCAGGGTGGCGATCGCGATTTCCGGTGGCGGCCGCGAGCCGATGTTCAGGCCGATCGGGCGGTGCACGCGGGCGATGTCGGCCGCCCCGACGCCGAGTCCGGTGAGCGCGGGGATGTGCGGCGGCGGAATCCCTGGTTTGCCCATCACCCCGATCCAGCGGGCCTGGCCGGCCAGCGCATCGCGGAGCACGATGCCGAGCTCGGGCCGGTGATGGTCGGTGACCACGAGGTCGGCTGTCTTGCCGGGGATTGCAGGAACCTCGGACAGCACCTTCGCCGCGGCGCCGCTGTCGCGTGCGGCCTGCGCGAGCCGCTCGTCAGGCTCGACGAGGACGGTAGCGAACCCAGCGTCACCGCCGTAACGCAGCAGGTACTCGGCTACAGGCGAGGAGAAGACCGCGATCAGCACGCGCGAGTCCGCCGATGCGGGGACGCGGCCGTGCGCGACTTCGCAGGCCGGGTCGGCGCCTGCATTGTATGAGCTCGTCATGCTCCCGAGCTTGCCACGGCCTGGCCTCAGGTTGGCACGGCAGCCTCTAGCGGCATGGCTGCCTCACCGTCAGGCCCGCCAGCCGGACCGTGTGCACGCATCGCGCGCACGTCGCGGGGGATGAGTGCGAGCGCCGACGCCGCGAGGATCGCGGCTGCAGCGCCGTACTGCGTGGCGGAGACCCCGACCGCGGCAGCGACGGGACCTGCCACCAGGGCACCCGCGGGCATAGCCATAACCGAGCCGAGCGCGTCGTAGGCAAAGACGCGGGCCAGTTTGGCTGGTGGGATATTCGTGGTCAGGGCCACGGTCCACTGCACCATCATCATCTCGATCGTGATGCCGAGGCCGAAGGCCGCGAGGCAGATCACCGGCAGCGGCCACAGCATCGCCAGGGAAAGCGGCGAGATCGCCATGGCGCCGCCGATGAGCACGACGAAGAGCATGGGCCGGCGCGGGCTGAAGCGCAGCGAGGCGAGCCCGCCGCCGATCAGGCCGATGGACTCGGCCGCGGTGATCGCGCCCCAGGCGGCGGCGCCGCCGAGATGTTCCTTGGCCACCACAGGTCCAAGCACCTGGAATGAGCCGTACCAGGCCATCATGATCACGCAGAACTGTGCGACGATCACCCAAAGCCAGGTGCGGGAGCGGAACTCCGACCATCCCTCGCTTAGCTCGCGGAACATCCCGGGCCGCTGCTGCGGCTGATGCGGGACTGCGCGGATGGAAAGCAGCAGCGGCACCGAGATCAGCATGCCGATGCCGCAGGTGGCGAGGGCCCAGCCGGGTCCGGCGGCGGCGACGAATACACCTGCGGCGGCAGCGCCGCCCATCTGCGCGGCATTCATCGCCAGCCGGCTGAGCGCGCTGGCTTGCTGTAGCAGTTCGCCAGGGACCAGCCTGGGCAGCAACGCCTGCGAAGCCGGGTAGAAGACCGCCATGCCCGTGCCGGTCAGCGTCTCGAGCAGGATCATCTGCCACATCTGCGCCTGGTGGGCGAGGACAAGCAGGCCGAACGTTCCCTCCCCGAGCGCGATCATGACGTTTCCCGCGATGATCACTCGCTGTGCCGGGATCCGGTCTGCTATCACGCCACCGATCAGCGTGAACACGAGTGACGGCGCGATCTGTGCGGCAAGCACATAGGACAGGTCCGCGGTCGACCCGGTCGCGTTCAGCACCGCGAAGGAGACCCCGACCAGGGAAAACGCGAACGCGGCCGGCGCGATCAGCCGGTCAGCGAGCAGCAGCCTGAAATCGCGGAACGCCAGCACGCGCAGACGGCGCCTGCGCGCGCGCCTCGCCATTTCTCCGTCCGTTCCATTAGCTTGCCGAACTCTGTGGTCTGTCAGAGGAGTCTTCTTTGGCTCTGTGGTTCACGACAACGCCCATGCGGGCATCTCGCGGCGTGATCGTCCTCGCGCGTGGCACCGGCGAAGCGCTCATCGAGGACAAGCACCGCCTTGCGATGCACCCACCGGGACGCCGTTCGCTGAGGACCCCGTGACAGACCACTAGCCTGGCCGAACTCCCGACGTGACCACGCAAGGCCGGCAGCGGCAGGCAAATTTCACCCGCCACCCCGCAGTAATCAACGCCTTCCGTCAGGGCCCGATTCCCGGCCCGGGCAAGCCGAGGGGCAGGGTCGCCGGACGCCGCGCCGCTGGTCACGGCGGTGCAGCGCTCGGGTCAGCGAGTATCCTCGTGCACCGGCGTGGGAGGTCGCATTGGCGGGAGCCGTGGCTGGCGGCTTGGTCTGTGTCCTTGGTGACGCGAACCTTGACGTCGTCGTCTGCCCGTCCGGGCCAGTCGCCGAGGAGACCGACACGGACGTGCGCACCTGGGTGGGCGCGGGAGGCCAGGCGGCCAACGTCGCGGCCTGGATCGTCGCCCTCGGCGGGCACGCGCGGCTCGTGACTGCGCGCGGAACCGATCTCGCTGGCCGGCTCGTCGCGGCGGAGCTTGCAGGCCGCGCCGTCGATGTCGTCGGGCCAGTGCTAGACGCAATGCCGGGTAGTTAAGGGCCGGGCGTGGCGATCAAGCAGTGGTCTCGGCGTGTCGCGGATTGAGTTGTCGTCTCGGGGCCGTTGACGGCGACGGTCGGGGCGGTTACCGGGGTGCTGCGCGCGGGCCGGTGCGGGTCGGCCTTGTTCCAGCGCGATAGCGGGGATTTGACTTTGCGGGTGCTGACCCGGGGGCGGCGGGGCGGGAGCAGGCCGTCCAGGACGGCGCGGCCGATGCGGCCGGTGAGGCTGGCGTCGGCGGTGACCACGCCAGCGGCTTGGGTCAGGGTCTGCCTGGCGGTTTCCAGGGCGATGGTGAAGCTGGCCCGGTCGGGGTCGGTGCCGGGGACCGATTCGGCGGCGGTGGCCATGGCCCGGCGCAGCGCCTGGTAGAGGGCCAGCAGCGCCCACATCTGCTGTTCCAGGCCGGCTGGGTCTTCTGAGCGCAGCACCCGGCCGGCCAGCAGGGTGTGCCGCAGGGCCAGGTAGGCGACCTCGTGTTCCCAGCGCTCGTGGTAAAGGCGGATCAGCGCGGCGGCTGGGTAGCGGCGGTGGTCGGCCAGGGTGGTGGCCAGCCGGTAGCTGCCGGTGTAGGTGGTGCCGTCGGCGCAGGCGACGGTGACGTGCGCTTCGATGATCCGCACGGTCAGCTCGCCGATCCGGGACAGGAACGAGCCATCATCCAGCCGGGCCAGCACCGGCAGCCGGCGGCTGGAGCGCAGCCGGACCAGGAACTGGGCGCGGGTGGCGGCGACCTCGGCCAGGAACGTGGCGGCGTCGAAGCCCCGGTCGGCCAGCACCAGCATGTCCGGCCGCAGCAGGTGCAGCAGCTGGCGGGCGTAATCGGCCTCGCCGGTGGCGGGCGGCCCGAACACCGCGCCGAGCAGGGCCCGGGTGCCGGTCTCCACCAAGGTCATCAGCTCCACCGCCGGGTAGCCGGTGACCCCGAGCGCGGCTTTCATCTTCCCCAGCCAGCCGCGGTTGCGCCCGGTGTCGGGCACCTTGATGGAGGTGCAGCCGTCGAAGGCCACCGTCCGGTACCGGCCGAACCGCACCCCCGGGGTGCGCGGCTGCGCCACCGGCCCGGCCAGCACCTCAAACAACGCCTTCACCGGCGCCGCGCCGACGCGGCGGCGCAGGTCCCGCAGCGCCTTGGCCGACGGGCATGGTACCGGCAGGGCGTCCAGCGCAGCGGTTAACTTCGCCCACACGTTCTGGTACCCCAGCCCCGGGAACAGCCCCAGCGCCAGCACGAAGTACACCCCGACCCGCGAGGGCAGCAAGCGCAGCCGCCGCTCGGTGGCCCGGGTCTCCTCCAGCACCGCATCGGCCAGCTCGAACGGCACCTGCCAGGTCAGCTCACCCAAATGGCCGGGAGCAAACACCCCCGCCGCCACCGTGATCGTCTTAGTGATGGTCGTGACGGCAGCCGCAGTGGCAAACTGAATACGCACCGGAGGTCCTCATGACGGTCGATCTTGGTCGATTTCCCGTCTTACCGGACCTCCGTTGTCTTGTCGATCTACGACACGCCCTTGACAGCAGCCCGCAACCCTTAACTTCCCGGCTTTGGTGCTAGACGGTACCACCGGCGTGGTCGTCTCGCTGTCGGATCATGGTGCCACCAGGTCGATGCTCACCGACCGGGGGGTCGGCCAGCGATTGACGGCGGCTGCGCTGCGGGAGCGGTGGCTCGCTGGCGCTATCCGGCTGCACCTGCCTGCCTACAGTCTGGTGTCGGAGCCGATCCGCGTGGCCGCGCTAGCCCGGCCATCCGCACATGGACATAGATCAACTTCCGGATCCTCGCCGATCGCCTGACGATCACCGGCCGGCCCGGCTGACGTCGGCCGGTGTCCTGCTCGGCTGGTCAAAGTCGCTGATTGTAGTGGCCCGTCCAGCACCTCCAAGATCAGCTGGACATACGGAGCGGTAGCTGATAGAACTTCGGCGTGGCCTCCTGGACTGGCGATCTGACGGTGCGGCCGGTGTCGCGCGCTGAGGTGCCCCGGTTCGATCAGCTGCTTGGGGAGCACCACTGGCTCGGGGCGCGCCTGTTCGGGTCGGTGGTCCGGCACGTCGCCGTCCTGGACGGCTCCTGGGTCGCGCTGGTGGGCTACGGGTCGGCGGCGCTGCGGTGCACCGCCCGGGACACGGTGATCGGCTGGTCAGACGCCGACCGGCTCGACCGGCTGCCGATGCTGGCGGGCAACCAGCGGTTCTGCGTGCTGCCCGGCGGACGGCCGAACCTCGCCTCGGCGGTACTGGCCCGGTCGCTGGCCCGGCTGCCCGGCGACTACCTGGAGCTGCGCAACCAGATCGTGCTGGCGGTCGAGACGTTCACCGACCCGGCGCGGCACACCGGCGCGTGCTACGCCGCAGCCGCCTTCGCCTGTGCCGGGTCGACGAGCGGGTATGCCCGCGGCGCGGGCGGGCGCGGCTATGTGCCCCACGGCCGGGTGAAGCGGTGCTGGCTGCGTGAGGTGCATCCCGGCGGCCTGGCCGCCCTGGGCGCGCCGGCCCCGTCGGTGCTGTTCGGCTGGCCCGCGCCGGCGGCGTGGCTGGACCTGACGGCGGCGCAGGTGGCCGCACTGCGCGCTCATCTCGGCGCTTCCCTGAGCGACCCGCGGCATGCCCGCGGGATCCGGCACGACCACGCCGCGACGGCGGCGATCGCCGCGGCGGCCCTGCTGGCCGGGCACACCCGGCCGGCATCGATGGCGGATTACGCTGCCGGGTTCGGGCAGCAGGCGCTTGCGGTGTTCGGTGCCCGCCGGTCCCCCCGGTCCGGCGGCTACCTCGCGCCGTCACAGTCAAGTTTCCGCCGGTTCCTGCACGGGCTGCCGCCGGGCGCGCTTGGCGCCGCGATCGCCTCCTGGCTGGCCGGCCAGGCAGACGCGGGCACCCTGGATGCCCGCCGGGCCCGGCGCCTGGCCGCTGCCGCCCCGGCGGCATGGTGATTGCCGGCCGGCGCCGGGCCGCCCCGGCTCGGGAGCTGACCTGGGCGGATGTCCCGGCACGACAGATCAAGATGCTGGGTTCCCTGCCGGTCATCGCCTCCTTCTGCCGGCGGCTGGACATCGCCGGCATCACCGACAAGCTGGTGCCGATCCGGCCGGTGGCCAGCCTCACCGTGGGCCAGGCCGTCGAGGCGATGGTCTGCAACCGGCTCACCTCACCCGCGCCGCTGGTCCATGTCCAGGGCTGGGCCCGCGACTGGGCGGTGCCGGAGATCCTCGGCATCCCCGCGCTCGCGCTGAACGACGACAAGCTGGGCCGCACCCTTGATGCGATCGCCCCGCACCTGGAGGAGATCACCGGGGCGGTCGCGGTCCGCGCGATCGGCGCCTTCGGCATCGACATCAGCCAGCTGCACTGGGACATGACCAGCTTCTCGCTTTACGGCGCCTACCCCGAAGCCGATGAGGACTACCCGGCGCCCGCCTACGGGCACCCCAAGGACCGCAGGACCGATCTGCTGCAGATCCAGGCGGGCATCGCCGCCGCCGGCGACGGCGGGATCCCGGTCTACGCCCGCGCCTACAGCGGCGGGGACGCCGAGATCTCCCAGGTGACCGGGGCGATGACCGCCCTGCAGAAGATCGCCGGGGCGAAGAAGTTCCTGCTGATCGGCGACTCCAAGCTGATCAGCTACGACAACGTCGCCGCGATCAGCACAGCCGGCTGCACGTTCCTGGCGCCCGCGTCCAGGCTCTACGTCAAGGCTGCCGAACTGGCCGCCTGCGACCTGGGCAAGGCCACCGAAGTCGCCTATGTCGCCGGACGCGACCAGCACAAGAAGACCACCAGCCCCGGCCAGCTAGGCCGCTGGCATGTCCTGGAAGACGACCAGCCGTTTGCGATCCGCAACTCCAAACGCAAAAGCGACCAGCCGATCCGGCTGCGCCGCATCTTCGTGCACTCCACCGCCCGCGCCGGTGCCGCCGCGGCCAGCCGCGCCAAGAAACTCGCCCGCGCCCAAGACGACCTCGGCCGCCTGATCTCCGGCCTGGGCGGCCGGTTCTACCCCAGCCAGGACAAGGTCACCGCCCGGCTCCAGCAGATCGCCCGCGACCGTAAGGCCGCCCCCTACCTGCGCTACATCGTCGGCACCGCCCCCGCCCCGGCCGGCGGCCCCGACGGCAGCGAACAGACGGCCGGTACCGGCCAGACCGGCCCCAGTCCGGCCGGCACCCGGCAGGGCACCGGCAGCGGCGGACCCGGCAAACCCACCCTCACCTGGTGGTCCGGCCAGGCCGCGATCGACGCCGAAGCCGCCACCGACGGCTGGTACGCCCTGCTCACCAACCTGGCCTCGGACGTCACCGCCGCGGAGGTACTGCTCCGCTATAAGGCCCAGGAAGCCGTCGAACGCCGCTACGGCAACCTGAAAGGACCCCTTGCCGTCGCGCCGATATTCCTGAACAGCAACCGGCGGATCGCCGCGCTGATCACCGTCATAAGCCTCGCGCTACTGGTCTTCTGCCTGATCGAACGGGAAGCCCGCCGCAACCTCGCCCCGCAGGCCAAACTCGACGGACTGTACAACCGGCAGCCCGCCCGCCCTACCGGCCGGCTCATCCTGACCGCCCTGGCCAGCATGCAGCTGCTCCCGGCCTCCGCGACCAGCCCGGCCCAGATCCCCAGGCCCAGCCCGATCCAGGCCAGGCTGCTAGAACTGCCCGGCGTCGACCCGACCCGCCCGCCATAACGGCCAGCCCAGCGGACGTGATCTACGTCCATGTGCGAATTACCGGGCTAGCCGCCGCTGGCCAGGTGCCCAACGTCAGCGTCGACCTGTCCTCCACCGCCGCGCTGCGCGGGTTCGGCGTCGAGCGCTTCCGCGACCTGCTCGCGCGCCTGCGGCCCGACATCGTGTTCGGCAACGAGGCGGAGGCCGAACTGGTCGGTGAACTTCCTGGTGCCGATCTGGTGGTAAAGCTCGGTGCCAGGGGCGTCCGCGCAGGCGGGGTAGTGCACCGGGCACTACCCACCCGGGCGGTCGACTCGACCGGGGCAGGCGACGCGTTTGCCGCCGGCTACCTGCTCGGCGGGGTCAGCCTGGGCCTGCGAGCCGCGGCCAGGGCGGTAGCCAGGATGGGAGCCATGCCGTGATGATCCCGTTCGAGGCCTCGGATGAGGTCGCAGCGGCGCTGAGACTCGGCCGTCCGGTGGTCGCATTGGAGACCACGCTGATCGCGCATGGCTTCTCCGGCGGGCAAGGGTTCGAGGTGGCTCTCGCGGCCGAGGAACGGGTGCGCCGAGCAGGGGCGACGCCGGCCACGATCGGCATCATCGACGGAACGGTCCGGGTGGGCCTGGGTCGTGCGGACGTCGAGCGGTTCGCCGCGGCAGGCGCGTCGGCCAGGAAAGCAGGCGCGCGCGATCTCGCCGTCTGCGTCGCCCAGCGCGCCCTCGGTGCCACGACGGTGGGCGGCACGCTCGCGATCTGCCGGGTCCAGGGCATCCGGTTCATGGGAACGGGCGGGATCGGCGGGGTCCACCGCGGCTTCGCAGAGAACCTGGACATTTCCAGCGATCTGATGCAGATCGCGCGCACTCCGGCCGTGGTGGTGGCGTCGGGCGCGAAGTCGATACTCGACGTCAACGCTACCGCCGAACTGCTTGAGACGCTCGGCGTGCCCGTGCTGGGCTGGCGGACGGCCACGCTGCCCTTGTTCTACAGCGCCGACGGCGGCCCGCCGGTATCTGCGACGGTGTCCGCGCACGAGGAAACGGCCAGGATCGCGGCGCTGCACTGGGACCTCAACCCGTCATCGGGCGTGCTGCTTGCCCAGCCACCTGCGCATGGCCTAGACATTGAGCCGCTGATCGCGGCGGCGGTAGAGCGGGTGCGGCGCGCGGGAGTGAGCGGTCAGGCAGTCACGCCGGCGGTGCTCGCCCTTGTCCATGAACTGAGCGGTGGGCGTAGCGTGGAGGTCAACCGTCAGCTCATCGCAGACAACGCGGCCCTGGCCGCGGAGGTGGCCGTCGCCTACGCCAGGCAGCCGGGCTGATCGCGGCGGCACACCGAGCCGCGTGCCCGAGCGCCTGGCGCGCTGATATCCCTGGGCCACCCGGCGAGCGTAGGATCGCTTTGTCGAAGGAGGTTGCGTGTCGGTCGCCGTTACCGTCTCGGGCGAGGGTGCTGAGGTAGCCCTCGCGACGGCCGGGTCCGGACTGCGGCGCGGCGTGGGCGTCAGCCCGCAGCGGCAGCAGGCAATCGTCGGCGTGCTTGCGGATCTCGTGCCTCGTTCGGGCAGGTTGTCGCCCGCACGCCTGCGGGCCATCACGGCGAGGCTGGCCGCGCACGACGAGCTGTGGGCGGACCTAGTGGTGCACGACCCTGACGTCCGCTGGTACCTGCCGCTGTCCAGAACGAGCAGCTGCGACGTCTGGCTGCTTGCCTGGGAGCGGGGCCAGGATACGGACTGGCATGACCATGGGGGATCGTCCGGCTCGTTCGCCGTTGCAGAAGGCAGCCTGGTCGAGCACTACCGTGTCCCGAGCGGCCGCAGGCTGGGCAGGCGGCGCCTCGCCGCCTTTGAGGCCGCCGCGTTCGGGCCCGGGCACGTTCACGATGTGGCGCACGGCGGTGAGGGTTCGTCGATCAGCATCCACGCCTATTCCCCGCCTCTCGTCGCGATGACGTACTACCAGCCGACCGTCTACGGCCTGATCGCCAGGGAGACGGTCGCCATCGATGGCCCAGAAGGTGCGCGCGGCCGGGGTGGCCACGACACCGCGCTCGCCGACGCGACCGCGTCCGCCGCGAGCCTCACCAGTGACGCTCTGCCGGTCGGCGCGCCAGGCATCAACGAGCTGATCGCGGAGTCAAGGTGTGCCGTGGTGCGGCTGCGGCCAGAGGCCGCCCTCGCGGCCCTCACCGACGGTGCCGTGCTGGTGGATATCAGGCCGCTCGAACAGCGGATCGTTGAGGGCGAGGTCCCCGGGGCGATCATCATAGGCCGCAATGTGCTCGAGTGGCGGCTTGACCCACGCAGCGAGGCCCGGATTCCGGCCCTGGCCCGCGCCGACGCGAGGATCATCGTGATGTGCTCGGAGGGTTACGCCTCCACGCTTGCCGCGGCGAGCCTTCGCCGTATCGGGCTGCGCGGTGCCACCGACCTGGAAGGCGGTTTCCAGGCCTGGAAGGCCGCAGGCCTGCCGGCCCGGCCCGCGCAGTCGCTCGGCTGAGCGTGCGGAACGGAGGCGGCGGACAGTGAGCCGCCAGGTGCGGGGACTGCGACCCTCACTTCCGCCACCTCGTTTTTGCGGGGCGTGCGCGGCGCAGACGTCGCGGCTGTCGCCCGGCCCTTCCATGTGGGGCGAACGGTCATGCCCGTTGAGACTGACCTCAGACTGACCTGCATGACGACGCCGGGCGCCTGGCTGCGCAGGTGACCCAGACCCAGGCAGTGCTGCCTTCCGCGACATAACCGGGGTGCTGCACCGGTGCGCTCCAGGAACGGTGCGTCCCAGGAAGGCGCGCTTACGGCTTGCGGCCTAACCCACCCCACATGGTTGAGGCGCTTGCGGCCTCAACCTCGGAAGCCGACCGCCACTCGGGTGCCCGGACAACGCCGGGCTCCACAATCGTCAAGCCGTCGAAGAACCGCGACACTTCCGCGTGGCTGCGCAGCGCGACCTGCTGTGCCATCAGCTTGTTGAGCCGTTTGGCCATGTCGGCCATCGCCTTGGCTTCGATGTCGCTCGCCGGGTGGGCGATCACCAGGTGACTGCTTGCAGGCACGGCAGCGAGCAACTGGGCCACGATCTTGTAGGGGTCGTCGTCTGCCGGGATGAACTGGAGCACCGCCACAAGCATGACTGCGATCGGCTCGCCGAAGTCGAGCGTTTGCGCGGCCTCGGCGAGTATGTGGCCGGTGTCGCGCAGGTCGGCGTCGATGTAGGCGGTGGCGCCCTCCGGCTTGCTGGTCAGCAGTGCACGCGCGTGAGTCAGCACGACGGGGTCGTTGTCCGCGTAGACGATGCGGCTCTGCGGCGCAACGGACTGTGCGACCTCGTGGGTGTTGTTCGCGGTGGGGATTCCGGTGCCGATGTCCAGGAACTGGCGGATGCCGGCCTCGCCGGCCAGGTAACGTACCGTCCTCGCCAGGAACGCCCGGGTGGCGCGCACCGAGGCGACCATGCCGGGAAAGGCGGCGATGCCCTCCTCGCCTGCCGCACGGTCGGCGGCGAAATTGTCCTTTCCGCCCAGCCAGTAGTCCTGAACCCGGGCGATGTGCGCCATGGAGGTGTCGAACTTGGCCGGCTGACCCTCCCGTTCTGGGATCACGCTACTGAACCCGCCACCCGCCTTGCCTGCGCTGCCCGCTGCGCCCGCGCTGCCCGCCTTGCCTTCCCTGCCTGCTGTGCCGGCCCTGCCTGCTGTGCCGGTCAAGGATCCATCCTCCAAGCTCGCCCGCATTCGCTACGCTGTGTCCTTCAATGGTGAACCTGGCCTTCAATGGTGAACCTTAGCCTGATCGGATACCGTTCCGCGGCCTGGCCGCGACGCGCGGTTAGCTAGCATCCGCACATGGCACTGCACATTCCAAGCCCGCCGGTGAGTGGTGTCCACATCGGCCCGCTCTTTATCCACGTCTACGGGCTCATGTACGTGGTCGGGATAACGCTGGCGATCATCATTAGCAGGCGGCGCTGGAGTGCCAAGGGCGGCGACCCGGACCTGGTCGCCGACGTGGCGCTGTGGAGTGTGCCCGCTGGGATCATCGGTGGCCGGATCTATTTCGATGTCACCACGCCCAAGTACATCCCGCCGCACTGGTGGGGACCGTTCGCCGTCTGGGACGGCGGGCTTGGCATCTGGGGCGGGGTCGCGCTGGCCGCTTTGGTGGGCATCTGGCGACTGCGCAGGCACGGCGCCAACGTGCCGGTTTTCATGGATGCCGTCGCGCCCGCGCTGCTTGTGGCCCAGGGCATCGGGCGCATCGGCAACTACTTCAACCAGGAACTGTTCGGCGGCCCGACCAGCCTTCCCTGGGGCCTGGAGATCTCGCCCGCGCAACGCCCGCCCGGCTACCTGCGTTACACCACGTTCCATCCGACCTTCCTTTACGAGCTGATTTTTGACCTGGCGCTGGCTGCGGCGCTCGTCTGGCTCGGCCATCACCGCGGCATCAGGCCGCCGGGACTCTTCGCCCTCTACGTGACCGGTTATTCGGCGTTCCGGATCTTCGAGGAGTCGCTGCGGGCCGACCCGTCAGAGCATTTCCTCGGCCTGCGGCTGAACTTCTACGTTGCCTCCGCGCTCACCTTTTCCGGGCTCATCTGGTTCATCCGCAGCCAGCGAAAGCCATCCCCGTCGGATGTCACCCAGGACTCGGTGGCGGATCCGGCGGAGCGGCAACCGGGACATCCGTAGGATGTCGGTGTGGTTTCCCCCGACATCGAGTCCGAGGCGGACGAGGCGTCGCGGGTGCTGGGGCGCGTGTTCGGCTACGACAACTACCGCGCGGGCCAGCGGGAGATCATCGATCACGTCATCGCCGGTGGCGACGCGGTCGTGCTCATGCCGACCGGGGGCGGCAAGTCGCTCTGCTACCAGATACCCGCGCTGGTGCGCAAAGGTGTCGGGGTAGTCGTGTCGCCCCTCATTGCGCTCATGCACGACCAGGTCGACGCCCTGAGCATCCTCGGCGTGCGCGCGGGTGCGCTGAATTCCACCCAGGAGCCCGGCGAGCGCCGCCAGGTCGAGGCCGCGTTCCTCGCCGGCGACCTCGACCTGCTCTACCTGGCGCCGGAACGCCTCCGGGCGCAGGCCACGCTGCGGCTGCTCGACCGCGGCGCGATCTCGCTGTTCGCCATCGACGAGGCGCACTGCGTCGCCCAGTGGGGACATGACTTCCGGCCCGACTACCTCGCCCTGTCCGCACTGCACGAGCGGTGGCCCGACGTGCCCCGCATCGCGCTGACCGCTACCGCCACCGAGGCCACCCACGCCGAGATCACCTCCAGGCTGAACCTCGGGGGAGCGCGCCACTTCGTCGCTAGCTTCGACCGCCCCAACATCCGGTACCGCATCGCGCCCAAGAACGAGCCCAGGCGGCAACTGCTCGACCTGCTGCGCACCGAGCATCCCGGTGACTCGGGCATCGTCTACTGCCTGTCACGTGCCTCGGTGGAGAAGATCGCGGAATTCCTGGTGGCCAGCGGGATCCAGGCGCTGCCGTACCACGCCGGGCTCGACGCGCGTACGAGGGCAGTGAACCAGGCACGGTTCCTGCGCGGGGAGGGCGTCGTCATGGTCGCCACGATCGCGTTCGGCATGGGCATCGACAAGCCAGACGTACGGTTCGTCGCCCACCTCGACCTGCCCAAGTCCGTCGAGGGCTACTACCAGGAAACCGGCCGTGCCGGGCGGGACGGCCTGCCCTCGACCGCCTGGCTGGCCTACGGGCTTCAGGACGTCGTGCAGCACCGCAGGATGATCGACACCTCCGAGGGTGATGATGCCCACCGGCGCCGCCAGAGCGCGCACCTCGACGCCATGCTCGCCCTGTGCGAGACGGTCGGCTGCCGCCGGGTGCAGTTGCTTGGCTACTTCGGCCAGCGCTCCGCCGCCTGCGGCAACTGCGACACGTGCCTGTCGCCGCCGCAGGCCTGGGACGGCACGATCGCCGCGCAGAAGATCCTCTCCACCGTGCTGCGGCTGCAGCGCGAGCGGCGCCAGAAGTTCGGTGCCGGCCAGATCATCGACATCCTGCTCGGCAAGCTGACGCCCAAGGTAATCCAGCACGGCCACAACTCCCTGACCGTCTTCGGCATCGGCACGGAGCTGCGCGACTCGCAGTGGCGGGGCGTCGTGCGCCAGCTGCTTGCCCAGGGCCTGCTCGCCGTCGAGGGCGACTACGGCACCCTGGTGCTCACCGGTTCAAGTGCTGAGGTGCTTGGACGGCAGCGCCAGGTCCTGCTGCGGCGCGAGCACGAGCGGCCGGCGCGAGCGACCGCGAGCGGCGAGCGAGGCAAGCCTGATGAGGCTGGTAAGCCTGGTAACGCCGGCAAAGCCGGGCGCGCCGCTCCCGCCGACCTGACCGCAGAAGCCGCGGAAGTCTTCGAGCGGTTGCGCGCCTGGCGTGCGGCCATGGCGAAGGAGCAGGGCGTCCCCGCATACGTGATCTTCCACGACGCGACGCTGCGCGAGATCGCGGCCGGGCCTCCGTCGTCGCTGGCCGAGCTTGGCAAGGTGAGCGGTGTTGGTGAAACCAAACTGGCGAAGTATGGGCAGCAGATCCTCGAGCAGGTCACAGCAGCTGCTCAATTGTGATCGGGAGTGAGCGGACACGTCGGCCCGTGGCGTGGAAGACGGCATTGGCGATGGCTGGAGCGACGCCTACGATCGCGATCTCGCCGATGCCCTTGACGCCGATGGCAGTCATCGGGTCGGGCTCACCAACGAAGATCACATCAATGTCCGGGACGTCGGCGTTGACAGCGACGAGATAGTCGCCGAAGGTCGCGTTGGCGACGCGCCCTGTCCCTGGATCTGAGACGGTCTCCTCGAACAGGGCCATGCCGATGCCGCCGACCGTCCCGCCGGTGATCTGGCTGGTCGCGGTCTTCTCGTTGAGGATGCGGCCGCCGTCGATCGCGGCCACGACGCGCGTGACCCGCACCAGGCCAAGCTCGGGGTCGACGTGGACCTCCGCGAACTTGGCACCGAAGATGGCTGGCTCGGCGTCGAGATCACGGCGGCGGGCGCTTTCTCCGTCGGCAGTCAGCTCGGCCAGGCCGTGCCTGGTGAGGATGGCCGCGTAGGTCTCCCCACCTGCGGGCTGCGCCGCGAGCCAGATGCCGCCGCCGCGGGCGGTGACGTCCTCCAGCTGGCAGCCGTGCAGCGGAGAGTCCCCGTCGCCGGTGGCCAGATCGAGGAAGGCCGCGACGAGCCGCGCGCAGGCGGCGTGGACCGCGCTGCCGAGTGCGGCCGTGAGGCCAGATCCGCCCTGCAGCGGCGCCCGCGGCATCTCGGTGTCCCCGAGCTCGAACCGGACCGACGCCGGTGGCAGGCCAAGCGCTTGCGCCGCGACCTGCGTCATGACCGTGTAGGTCCCGGGCCCGATGTCGGTGGCCGCGCTGCGGACGTGGGCAATACCCTCGCTGTCAATGGACGCGCGGGCCCGGCAGGGAACCTGCACATAGCCGTAGTGGGCACTGGCCATGCCGTAGCCGACGAGCATCCGGCCCTCGCGCATGGAGCGCGGCTGCGGAGTGCGGCGCGACCAGCCGAACCGCTCGGCCCCTTGCTCGTAGCAGGCGCGCAGCGCCTTGGTCGTCCAGGGCTTGCCGGTCTGCGGATGAACCTCGGCGTAGTTGCGCAGCCGCAGTCCGACCGGGTCGGCGCCGAGCCTGTGGGCCAGTTCGTCCAGCGCGCACTCAAGGGCGAACATCCCCGGCGCCTCACCCGGGCCGCGCATCCACGTCGGGCAGGCCACGTTCAGCCGGATCTGACGGGTTCTCGCGGTCACATTGCGGCACTCGTAGAGCACCGCCGTGCTCCTGGTCAGCGACTCGGCGAACTCGTCCTCGAGCGAAGTGGGCTCGATGCCCTCGTGGTCGATCGCGGCAAGTTCCCCGGTCCTGGTGGCCCCGAGCCTGACGTGCTGCACGGTGCGGGGCCGGTAGCCGACTGAGGTGAACATCTGCGCGCGGGTCAGCACGAGCTTGACCGGACGGCCTACGACGCGCGCCGCGAGCGCCGCGAGCAAGACGTGCTGCCAGACCCGAAGGCCGGCCCCGAACGCGCCGCCGACGAAGGGCGCGAGGACGCGGACACCTGACTCGGGCACGCCGAAAGTCACGGCGAGCGCCGTACGCACGAAACCAGGCCCCTGCGTGCTGTCATGCACGGTAAGCGCGTCGCCGTCCCAGCGCGCGACCGTGCTGAACAGCCCGAGCGGGTTGTTGGTCTGGGTGGCAGTCGTGTAAGTGACGTCGATCGTCACGTCGGCGGCAGCGAGCGCCGCCGCGGCGTCGCCTCGCACGACGTCACGGCCGGTCGCGTTCTCCACTCGCTGGGCGCGCGGATCGTCGAGCTCGAGCAGCGGCTCGGCGGGTTCATAACCGAAGTCGACCAGCCGGGCCCCCGCGGCCGCTTGCTCAGGTGTTTCCGCCACCACCACGGCGACGTGCTGGCCGTGATGCAGGATGCGGTCATCCTGCAGCGGCGGTGGCGGGCCGATCGTGAGCCCGCCTGGCGCGCGTGCGAGCCGCGGCGCATTCTGGTAGGTGACCACCGCGAGCACCCCGGGCGCTGCCTGCGCCGCCGCCGCGTCGATGTGGCTGATCCGCCCGGCCGCCACCGTGGCCTGCGCGAGCGCCGCATGTGCCATGCCGGCGAAGCTGAAATCGCCCGGATAGGGCGCCGCGCCTGCGACCTTGAGCGGCCCGTCGACCCGGTCGAGCCCGGCACCAGCCGTCCGCGCCGCCTGCGTGGTGGTCATTCCCGCCCCCCCGCCACGGTGGACAGCGCGCGCACCACGGTCCGCCTGGCAAGCTCGATCTTGAACGCGTTGCCGGGACGCGGCGCCGCGCCCGCAAATGCCGCCTCCGCCGCGGCACGAAAGGTCCCTGCCGTCGCAGGGGCGCCGCGCAGCACGTCCTCGGCGCCCCTGGCACGCCACGGCAGGGTCGCGACGCCGCCGAGGGCAAGGCGCCCAGCAGCGATCACGCCGTCCTGCACGTTCACGGCCACCGCGGCGGACGCTAGCGCGAACTCGTACGACGCACGGTCACGCACCTTCAGGTAGCCCGACCGCCATCCCGCAGCCAGCACGGGTATCTCCACCGCGGTGATCAGCTCGCCGTGCGCGAGGGCGTGCTCCGCCGCGGGCGTGTCACCGGGGGCGAGGTAGAACTCCGTCAGCGGGATCTTCCTGTCCGGTTGCGCGCCTGAGCCTCGCACCGCCGCGACCGCGTCGAGCGCCACAAGCGCCACCGCCAGGTCCGACGCGTGTGTGGCGATGCAGTGCTCACTGGTGCCCAGGATCGCGTGCATCCGGTGCGAACCTGTAAGCGCACCGCAGCCCGACCCGGGATCGCGCTTGTTGCAGGCACAGGTGACATCGCGGAAGTAGCGGCAGCGGGTCCGTTGCAGCAGGTTTCCCCCGATCGTCGCCATGTTCCTGAGCTGGGGGGATGCGGCAAGCAGCAGCGAATCCCGCACGACATGCAGCCGCCGTGCCACGGTGGGATCCGCGGCAAGCTCCGCCATCGTCGTCAGCGCGCCGACACGGATCACGCCGTCATCGTGCGTCACGCCGCGCAGCGGCAGCGGCATGATGTCGATCAGCAGGCCGGGGGCTGCCACGCCGTCCTTCATCAGATCGACCTGCGTCGTGCCACCCGCCAGGTAGGCGGCGGCTGGATTGGCGGTCACGGCCGCCACGGCACTGGCGACGCCGCTGGCCCTGGCGTACTCAAACGGCCGCACTGTCATCTCCTGCGTCGTGGGCGGCGCTTCCCGACGCGACGTCGCGGATGGCCGCGACGATGTTCGGATAGGCGCCGCAGCGGCAGATGTTCCCGCTCATGAATTCGCGGATATCGTCATCTGAGCCCGCACACCCCTCGGCGAGCAGTGCGACCGCCGACATGATCTGGCCTGGCGTGCAATAACCACATTGCAATGCGTCGTGACGGACGAAGGCCTGCTGCAGCGGGTGCGGTGTGTCACCCTCGGCCAGGCCCTCGATGGTGGTTACCTCCCGGCCCGCGCATGCGGCCGCCAGCGTCAGGCAGGACAGTATCCTCTTGCCGTCGGCCAGCACGGTGCACGCGCCACATGCGCCCTGGTCACACCCCTTCTTCGTACCAGTGAGGCCGAGGTGGTCCCGCAGCGCGTCAAGCAGGGTCACCCGGGTGTCAAGCAGCAATTCCTCCGGCGTGCCGTTGACGCGCAAGGTCACCGCGACTTCAGCCACCTTCACCGCGTCACCTGGCCGCGCGCCCCGCCACGCGGCAGCCGTTCAGGATCATCTTTGGTACCTCGATTCCTTGGTCACGTTTCACCGTACGTCAACGGCAGCTGGCCACCACAGTCGGCTGCCCTGAGCGCGTTCACCTCAGCCAGGTTGGCTAATAGGGTTGGCTCACGGAAAGGGGCGATATGGCCGGATTTAGCGTTGTCGCCGAAGATCCTCCGCGGCCTCGAGTTCGGAGCGCCAGCGGCGGAAAGGGACATCGGGCGCGGGCTTGAGAAATACTTCGTCGAATCCGCGGCATACGAGCGGGTCCGCTCGGGCGCGAAGACGATCGTCCTCGGCAACCGTGGTTCCGGGATATCTCGGCAGCAGGCAGGAGTCCGGGGCGCAGCCGCGCCCCGCACGCTGACGCCCGGCGCGCTGGCCCCCGGCCCCGGCACCTGGCGCCGGCACCTGGCACCCGGCACCCGGCGCTCGTGCGGCCGCTCGTGCCGCGAGTCGCAGTCATGATCCGCGACTGTGTTGAGTTGCCCGCGCTATTTGCAGGTGGATTAACACGATTACGGATCATGGCGCGCCGGACGCCGGACGCCGGACGCCGGACGCCGGCCGAGCGCGCGTTGCCGGCACCGGATGTCGAACACGTGTTTGAGACGGGCTTACAATGGACGCATGCCGGCTGGTTTCCAGGGTTCGCTGCTTGACTCCGGCGATGAGGCAACCCTGCGCCCGCTCGGTTCGGCCGTGCGGCGGACTGTTCTCGCGCGTGGCGCCTGGATCGACGTCAGGCCGAGCTGGGTCGCCGGTGCGGACTTGCTGTTCGACCGCCTGGTCCGGTCCGTGCCTTGGCAGGCAGAGAAGAGACACATGTACGAGCGGGTCGTCGACGTCCCGCGGCTGCTCAGCTTCTACCCCGAGGGCCAGGGACTTCCCGACCCTGTGCTCGACGAGGCGAGGAACGCGCTCGATGCGCACTATGCAGCCGAACTCGGTGAACCTTTTCGCACAGCGGGACTTTGCCTGTACAGGGACGGCCGGGACAGCGTCGCCTGGCACGGCGACACTATCGGGCGCGGCAAGACGCAGGACACCATGGTCGCCATCATCTCTGTGGGTGCACCCCGTGCACTGATGCTGCGCCCGCGCGGCGGCGGCACGGCATTGCGGCACGACCTCGGCCACGGAGACCTCATCGTGATGGGTGGCAGCTGCCAGCGCACGTGGGAGCACGCCATACCCAAGACCGCGCGCGTTACTGGACCGCGGATCAGCATCCAGTTCCGTCCCCGCGGCGTGCGGTAGCGGCACGGCGGCGTGCGCCAGGGGACGGCGGTGTGCGCCAGGGCACGGCGGCGTGCGCCAGCCGTGCCTAGTCCGGGGTCTTGTGGCTGCTCAGGGCGGGGTGAGCACCTCGAAGGCTGGGTGATCGGACGCGATGGCACGGATCTGCTCGTCGGTCGAGTCCGGGCCGACCCCGCCGAAGAACACCCCGACCTCGGCCTTCCACCGCTTGAGGTAGGCGCGCATCACAGGCACCTTCTCATCATCGGAAAGTTCGCGCCCGCGGAACGCTTCGACGCGCTTGCCCACCCGGAGCTCGCCGGTCCCGGCGGCGCGCAGGTTGCGCACCCACTGGCCGTGGCCGCGGGCCGATAGGAGGTAGCGACGCCCCTGGTAGTCGAGCAGGTTGACCGGCGTCGTGCGCCACTCGCCACTTTTGCGGCCCTTCACCGCGAGTACCCGGGAGCCCATAAGGCTCACCCCGTTCCGGGTCAGGAAGGCGACCATCCGGTTGAGGACGTTTCTGGTGAACCAGCCTGGGGCGCGGTAATGATCTGGCATGGCCATAGTCTGCCCGAGTGGCGCACGACAGCCAACACAGCCGCGATCCCCGGACTGCACCGCTAGCTCACGAGCCCGGACTAGTGGCGTGTCTCGTAGGTGCCTCGCGGCTCGTCATACTGGCCGACTTATACTTCAGACGTGATGGATGGCCGAAGTCAGCGGCTCTCTGGACCGCTGTCAGCACGCGCCAAGCGGCTGATGCTGGTGGCAGGAGGGCTGATCGTGCTCGGCCTGGGAGCGGTTGGCATCTGGGCGGCGACACATCAAGATGCCTTCGGACCCTCCCGCAACGGCTGTGTCACCGTTTCCGTGCCCAGTTCCACCGGTGGCGCGATCCTGCACGACTGCGGCGCCGGAGCACGCGCGCTGTGCCGTAACGCGTTTGCGGGTCACGACAAGGTCGCCCTGCTCACCCAGCGCCAATGCCGCCTTGCCGGTCTCGGCCCGCCGGGGGCGAGCCCCACTTGACCATGATGCCGGAGCCTGTGGCACAGCGCACGCGACGGCTCCGTGGCCGCCCGGCCCGGGGGCAGTGGTACGAAGGATCAAACCCATGAACATCCTTAACGGCTGCGCGGGCTGGCCCGCCAGCCTGTGTGCGGGCCTGTCAGGTCAGCGGCTGATCCTGGAGCGCGCCAGCCGCGCGAGTGCCGCGGGGCCGGTGACCGGCCGGAACCGGGTGGCCGCGGCGCTGAGGACCTCGTACTCCTCCCGGCTGAGTTCGATCTCGGCCGCGGCCGCATTGCTCTCCACCTGAGCCACGCTCGAGGCACCGGGGATCGCGGTCACCTGCGGGTGGTAGATGACCCAGGCGAGCGCGACTTGCGCGGCGCTGGCCGAGTGGGCCCTGCCGACCTCGTGCAGTGTGGCGATCAGTTCACCGGCACGGTCCAGGTTCTCTGGCAGGAACAGCGGGTTGGCGGCCCTGATCCTGTTGGCGGGCCGGTTTCCCGGGCCGTACTTGCCGGAAAGCAGTCCCTGGGCAAGCGGGCTATAGGCGATCACGACCCGGCTGTGCTTGCGGGCGAACGGCAGCAAGTGGCGTTCTGGCTTGCGGTCGGCGAGGTTGTATCTGACCTGGTTGCTCAGCACCCGGCCGCCGAGTGCGTGCTCGGCCGCCTGCCAGCGGTTGAGCGAGTAGTTGCTGACGCCAATCTCGTCCACCAGGCCCACCGCCTGCAATACGCGCATGCCGCGCATCGTGGTGCGGTCACGGATGACCGGGTTGGGCTGGTGCACCTGGTACAGGTCGAGCCTGCGGGCCCCGAGCCTGTTCGCGCTCTTGACGCCGCGCTGCTCGACGATCGGGGCGAGCGGCAGGACGGGGAAGATCTTCGTCGCGAGAAAGACACGCTCGCGCTCGTCGCCGAGAGCGCGGCCGAGGATCCGCTCGCTTCGCCCGAAGCCGTACATCTCAGCGGTGTCGAACAGCGTGATGCCAAGGTCAAGTGCCCTGCGCACGATGGTGTGCGCCTCCTGGTCCGCGTACGGCTGGCCGTAACCCCACTCAGGCGAGCCGAACTGCCAGGTGCCAAGCCCGATTTTGGAGATCTTCTTGGCGGTTCCGATTTCCAGGTAGCGCATGTTGCTAGTCTCCCCCCGCCCGGCCTGGTGACAAGCCCTTGGACCGGTTGCCTGAACTAGCCAGATGCGGACAGGATAGCGGCCGCCGCGGGGCCGGAGATCGCGGCCTTCGCCGCGCCTGCGGCATCTTCCGGATGCCTTACGCTGGCCGGCATGGACTTCGGGCGGCCCGTGGCCGCGGACAGCGAGATGATGGATCTGGCGCTGAAAGAGGCACGAGCCAGCCTCGCGAGCGGTGGCGTTCCCGTTGGCGCCGTCCTCGCGTCAGGGGGCTCGGTCCTCGGGGCCGGGCACAACGAGCGGGTACAGCTCGGCGACCCGGTCGCCCACGGCGAGATCTCATGCCTGCGCAATGCCGGCCGGCGGCACTCTTACCTGGACACTACGCTGTACACGACGCTTTCCCCCTGCCAGCTGTGCAGTGGCGCGGTCCTGCTGTTCCAGATCCCGAGGGTGGTCGTGGGAGAGGCGGAGACGTTCGAAGGCGACCTGGGCTTTCTCACCGGCCGCGGGGTTGAGGTAGTGCTGCTTGCCGACGAACGGTGCGCCGCCGCGATGCGGGAATTCCAGACGAGTCACCCCGAGGTGTGGAGCGAGGATATCGGCGGCAGATAAGGTCACCGGTAATGACAGCCGCTCGAGAGCTTGCCGGGCTACCGTTCGCGGACCTGCTCCGCCCGCATACGGGCCCGCTCGACCGGGCCGGGGTGTACGAGACGGTCCATTTCGACCGGCTGGAGTTCGATGACGCTGAGGCGCCGAACACGAGGTTCGGCGAGTGCGCCTTCACGTCCTTGTCCGTCACCGGGTGCGGGCTGCGGCGCTCGAAGTTTCATGACGTGTGGCTGCGCGGGGCGCGCGTGGTTGGCAGCAACCTCGCTGAGACGCAGTGGTGGGACGCCGTGGTGCTCTCGGCCGCATTCGCCGGCGTGGAGGCGTTCAGCTCTGAGTGGCGCAGGGTGCTGTTTTCCGGCTGCAAGCTCGACTCGGTCAACTTCCGCGAGTCCAAGTTCAGCGACGTCGTGTTCGAGGACTGCGTGCTCCGCGACGTCGACTGGTCGGGTTCCGCATTGCGCGCCGTCCGGTTTCCGGGCTCCGCGCTGCACCGGGCGCGATTCGGGCGGACCGAGCTGGCTGGCACGGACTTTCGCGGTGCCACGGAACTCGACGTTGCCGACGGTTACGCGTCACTCAAAGGCGCCATTATCGATTCAGGCCAGCTTGTGCCGATCGCCCCGATGCTCGCGGCCGCGCTGGGAATCACGATCAAGGACAACTGACGCGGCTGTGCCATTACCACGGCCACCAGCGGCCGGTAGGTCTCGACTGCGCGTGGCCGCCTGGGGTCGCCCGCCACACGGATCCCCTAGGCGATCTTCCGCGCGCCCGGGCCTGGCAGCGGCGTCACGTCGCGGGCGGACCCGAGCACGTGGCCGCGCGCGCAGGTCACCTCGAGCCGGACGGGCGCACCGCAGTCGCGATGCGTGAGGACCACGGGAGGACCGCCATCCACGGCGGCATGCTTGTCCCCCCACTCCAGCAGGGCAGCCATCAGCGGGAACAGGTCCATCCCCTTTTCCGTCAGCCGGTACTCGTGGCGGCTGCGCTGCCCGCGCTCCTGATAGGGCACCTTCCTGAGCACACCCTCGCCGACCAGGCGGCTGAGCCTGTCGCTGAGGATCTGCCTCGGTGCCCGGGTGCGCCGCTGCATGTCATCGAAGCGGCGGACTCCATTGAACGCCTCGCGTAGCACAAGGAACGTCCATTTCTCGCCGATCATCTGCACGGCGGCGCCGATCGTGCAGTTGGCCGAGTCGTAGTCAAGCGCCCACGGACGTCTCATGCCCGAATGCTAAGTCCAGTTGACAGACTCAGCAACTTTGGCGGATGCTAGGTCCGTGAAACGAACCCAGACGCAGGACCGCACACCGTCACCCGGGCCGGGCAGCGGGCAGCGAGCAGCGGATGCCGAGATCAGGCCCGCGTCGGTCCTGGACAGCGACGCGATAGATAGGTGCCTTTTTCGCCGGGCTGTCGCCGCGGACCAGGTATCTCCGGTTCTTCACGGCCGCGGCTCCGTCGAGTGCCGCCGCTGCCCGGTTGCTGTGCGGCGGTGGCGGCAAAACCGACGTCATCGTGGCGGCCGAAGGTGGGCTGATCATCGGGCACGCCATGGCGGTGCATAGCACGCGACCCGACGGGATCCGGGTTGCCGATGTCGGCATGGTGGTGGCCGGCGAGTGGCAGGGCCGTGGCGTCGGATCGGCGCTGCCGCGGATACTCATCGGCCGTGCGCAAGCACGAGGTGCCATGGTAGCTGTGATGGATGTGCTCGCAGAGAACAGGCGCGTACTGGCCCTTATCGGAAGCCGCTGGCCCGATGCCTGCTATGACCGCTCGGCTGACGCGGTGACCATTCAGGCGCCTGCCGAGCACGCAAGAGAAAGGTCCGCACCGTGACGCAACCCGCCAGGCAGGGCAGCACCAGGCAGCGCCAGTACCAGTGGGAAGATCCCGCCATCTCCGCCGCTGCGGCGCGTGAACTTGATGGCCTGGCGTTCTTCCAGGCGCTGATTGCGGGCACGATACCGCCGCCGCCGATCACATCGACGCTTGATTTCACCTTGGTATCCGTGGCGCCGGGGAAGGTGGTCTTCGAGATCACCCCAGCCGAGTGTCACTACAACCCGATCGGCTCCGTGCACGGCGGCGTCTACGCGACCCTCTGCGACTCGGCCTGCGGCTGCGCCGTGCACAGCATGCTCCCCGCTGGGGCCTACTACACCTCGATCGACCTGAACGTGAAGTTCATCAGGCCGATCACCGCGGCCAGCGGGCGGTTGCGCTGCGAGGGTACCGTGCGGCACGTCGGCGCGCGCCTGGCCCTGGCCGAGGCGAGGCTCACCGATCCGGCGGGCAAGCTGTACGCGCACGCGACAAGCAGCTGCCTGATCTTCCGCCCTGAACAGCATGCCGCGTCCGGCCGTCCCGGATAGGCGCATCCGGCTGGATATGCGCATCGGGCCGGGCCGGGCCGGCTGCAGTTAACCCGACGCTGCTCAGCCCGCGTCCTCCGGCACATAGTGGCGGCTCTGGTCCGCCGGGTCGATCCAGACGCGCATGATGTTGCCAGTGGTCGGGTCGCGGAACCGCTCGGCCGTCGGCAGCCAGCCGGTACCCGGCGTAGCTGTCTGCGCGTGCCTGCGGCCGCGTACCCGTGGAGTCCGGCCCTGCCCGCCCCGGCCTCCGGCCGGGGCGGGCAGGGCCGGAAGGCCGTCGACCGCCGGCCCGGCCTCGTCGGCGAATTCGGCCAGAAGCACGATGCCGACACGCCGGTCAAGCTCGTCGAGGCTCAGCTGGCCTTGCGCGTAGTGCTCGCGCAGCAGCGCAATCAGCTGTTCGCGGTCGGCGTCGCTGATCGCGGAACGTCGCCCGCCCGGCTGCGGCGCGGGCACGGCTACGCCGTGGGCCGGAGGACGACGGCCGTGCCATACGCGACGATCTCGGTGAGTTGCTGGCCGATCTCGGAGGAGTCGAAACGCATCGCGACCACGCCGTTGGCGCCGAGCAGTCGCGCGTTCTCGATCATCCGGTCGATCGCGTGACGCCGGCTGTCCTCGAGCAGTTCCGTGTACTGCGTCACCTCACCCTGACGCAGCGCCTTGAATCCGGCACCCACCGACCTGGCAAAACCCATGCTGCGCACGACCAGGCCGAACGCGACACCGAGGTCTTTATCTACGGTCATGCCTGGCAGCTCGAACGCGGTGGAGACCGGGAGACCGGACTGTGCTGATTGCGCCATGCCCGTCATCTTACGGAGAACGCGTGCCAGGCGAGGGGGCACGCCCGTCAGGCGGCCGGCCGTATCCGCCGCCGCCCGGCGTCTCGATGACGAACACGTCGCCGGCGGCGACCCGCACCGAGGCGCATGCGGGAAGCGGGGTCACCGAGCCGTCGGCGCGCTGCACCCAGTGCCGGCCTAGCGTGCCCGGCTGCCCGCCCGCCATGCCGTAAGGCGGCACCCGCCGGTGGCTGCTCAGCGTGGTCACGGTCATCGGCTCGAGGAAGCGAATATGGCGGCGGCCGCCGTTGCCGCCTGGCCAGCGTCCCGCGCCGCCGCTGCCGCGGCGGATCTGGTAACAGTCGAGGCGGACCGGGTAGCGCCACTCGAGCACCTCGGGGTCGGTGAGCCTTGAGTTGGTCATGTGCGTCTGCACGACGTCGGTGCCTGCGAAACCGGCCCCCGCACCTGAACCGCCCGCGACCGTCTCGTAGTACTGATGAAGATCGTTGCCGAAGGTGACGTTGTTCATGGTGCCTGCCCCCTCCGCCATGACGCCGAGAGCGGCGTAGAGCGCGCCGGTGATGGCCTGCGAGGTCTCGACGTTGCCCGCGGCCACGGCCGCCGGGTAGCTGGGCGACAGCATGCTCGCGGGCGGGATCGTCACCCGGACCGGCTTGAGGCAGCCCGAATTCAGCGGGATGTCGTCGGCCACCAAGGTCCGCAGCACGTAAAGGACGGCCGCCATCGCGACCGAGGATGGGGCATTGAAGTTGTCGCCCAATTGCGCCGACGTGCCGGTGAAGTCGATCTCTGCGCCCCGCGCTCGCCGGTCGACGCGGACCGCGACCTTGATCACTGCACCGTTGTCAAGTTCGTAGCTGTACTCGCCGTCGCGCAATCCGGGTAGCACGCGCCGCACGGCTTCCTCGGCGTTGTCCTGCACGTGGCCCATGTACGCCGCCGTGACGTCAAGCCCGTACTGCCTGACCATCTTGTGCAGTTCAGCCACGCCCCTCTCGTTGGCGGCGATCTGGGCGCGCAGGTCCGCCATGTTCGTGGCCGGATTGCGCGAGGGGTACGGCGGCGAGCCGAGCAGGCCGATCGTCTCGGCGTCCCGAAGCACGCCGCCGGAAACGAGGAGCCAATTGTCGATCAGCACTCCCTCTTCCTCGATGCGGGTGCTGAACGCCGGCATCGAACCCGGGGTCATGCCGCCCACTTCCGCGTGGTGGCCCCGCGACGCGACGTAGAAAAGGACCTCGTCGCCCGCTCGGGTCTCGTCGCCCGTTTCCCTGAAGACCGGCGTGACCACGGTGATGTCGGGCAGATGGGTGCCACCGTGGTAGGGATCGTTCAGCATGTAGACGTCGCCGCGCCGGATCCGGCCCGCGTTGCGCTCGGCCACCATCTTGATGCTTTCGCCCATCGAGCCCAGGTGCACGGGAATGTGCGGCGCATTGGCGATCAGGTTCCCCGCCGCGTCGAATATCGCGCAGGAGAAATCGAGGCGTTCCTTGATATTCACGGAGTGAGCCGTGGCTCGCAGCCGGACTCCCATCTGCTCGGCGATGGACATAAAAAGGTTGTTGAAGATCTCGAGCCGCACCGGATCGACGGCGGCCGCCGCGGTGTCGTCGGCGCCATGGCAGGCCGCGGGGCTGTCGTTGGCGGTGCCGTGGCCGGCCGCGGTGCCGTCGTTGGCGGCGGTGCCGTCGTTGGCCGCGCCGCTGCTGTTGGCTGCGGGGCTGTCGCCGGTGGGCGGGCCGCCCGGCCGCGTGCCTGCGCGGCTGAGCAGCAGGTCGCCGAGGCCGGTGACCGTCGCCTGCCAGCCGGGCTCCACCACGGTCGTGGCGAGGTCCTCGACGATGATCGCCGGGCCCTCGGCCACCTGGCCTGGGCGCATCTCGCCGCGGCGATGCAGTGGCACGTCGGCCCACCCGCCGCGGACGAACATCCGGACCGGTGGAGCAGGCTCACCGGGGGCTCGAGCGCGCGGCGGTGCTGCGACAGCGGGCTCGCCGCCGCCTGCCAGCTCGACCGACACCGCCTCCACCACGATCGGCTTGCCGGGCATGAGGAAGGAGAAGCGCTGCTTGTAGACCGCTTCGAATTCGCTGACCATCGCGGCTGCCTGACCCATCGGCACCTGCAGGGCGGTGTCGGTTCCGTCGTAGCGCAGGTGGACGCGGCGAATGCGGCTGACCTGGTCTTCCGTGACGCCCGCGCCGGCGAGTTCGGCGAGCGCATCGGCTTCGAGTTCGCTGGCGGCGCGGTCGAGTTCGGGCAGTATGGCAGGGGCCAGCGGCACCTCCACCGCGGACTCGCGCATCGCGATGACATCCGCGAGCCCCATCCCGTAAGCGGAAAGGACCCCGGCGAGCGGGTGGACAAGCACCTTGGTCATGCCGAGCACATCGGCGACCGCGCACGCGTGCTGGCCACCCGCGCCACCGAACGTCGCGAGCACATACCTGGTGACGTCGTAACCGCGCTGAACCGAGATCTTCTTGATCGCGTTGGCCATGTTCGCCACCGCGATCTCAATGAACCCGCCGGCCACCTCCTCGCTGCCACGCCTGTCGCCGGTGGCCTCCTCGATCCGCCGCGCAAGGGCGGCGAAGCGGTCGTGCGCGACGCCGGCGTCGAGTGGCTGGTCACCGCTGTCCCCGAACACCGCAGGGAAGTAGGCCGGCTGGATGCGGCCGAGCGCGATGTTCGCATCGGTGACGGTGAGCGGGCCGCCGCGCCGGTAGGCGGCTGGTCCGGGATTCGCTCCCGCGGAATCAGGGCCCACGCGGTACTTGCTGCCGTCGAAATGCAGGATCGATCCGCCCCCAGCGGCGACGGTGTGGATACTCAGCATCGGCGCCCGCATGCGGACCCCCGCCACCTCGGTTTCGTACTGGCGTTCGAACTCGCCCGCATAGTGTGACACGTCGGTCGAGGTGCCACCCATGTCGAAGCCGATCACCCGGTCGAAGCCGGCCGCCGCCGAGGTCCGTGCCATGCCGACGATGCCGCCGGCCGGCCCGGACAGGATCGAGTCCTTGCCGCGGAACGTCCCCGCATCGGCGAGACCGCCGTTGGACTGCATGAACAGCAACCTGGTTCCGCGTAGCTCGCCGGCGACCTGATCCACGTACCTGCCGAGGATGGGCGAAAGGTAGGCGTCGACGACGGTCGTGTCGCCGCGCGACACCAGCTTCATCAGCGCGCTTGTCCGGTGGGATTCGGAAACCTGCGAGAAGCCGGTCGCGCGGGCGATCTCACCGATCCGCATCTCGTGCCGTGGGTAGCGATAGCCGTGCATGCAGACCACGGCGACCGAGCGGAACCCGTCGGCATAGGCAGCACGCAGGTCGCGGCGGAGGGCATCTTCATCGAGTTCGGTGATCACCTCGCCACGGGCGCCGATCCGCTCGCCTGCCTCGATCACCCGGGCGTAGAGCCGTTCGGGCAGGACGATCTGGCGGTCGAAGATGCGCGGCCGGTTCTGGTAGCCAATCCGGAGCGCGTCGGCGAATCCCTTCGTGATGACGAGCACGGCAGGCTCGCCCTTCCGTTCGAGCAAGGCGTTCGTCGCAACCGTCGTGCCCAGCCTGACGACGCCGATCCGGCCGGCGGGCACGGGCTCACCCGCAGGCACGCCGAGCAGCCGGCGGATACCCGCGATGACCGCGTCGTCGTACCGCTCAGGATCCTCCGACAGCAGCTTGCATGCGGCCAGGCTGCCATCGGGCCGGCGCGCGACGACGTCGGTGAACGTGCCGCCGCGGTCGATCCAGAAGTCCCACAGGGACATAGGTCACATCACCCCCCGACGTCCGGCCCCTCCCGGCGCGCGCCGAATCGGCGCAGGCTAGGGCATGTCTCGGAGATCTCGGTGGATGCAGGGCGGTGATCCAGGCGGCGACCGGCAAGGCGGAGGAGGAGCCGGTAGTGGAGCTATCGGCGACGACGGCAGTGCCGCCCACGACCCCGGTCGCCCGTCTGGGCGCTGGTCCGCGCCGCCAAAGATCTGCGAGACATGGCCTAGAAGGTGAGAGCAGGAGGAGTCATGCAGGTTCTCATCGTATACGAAAGCATATTCGGCAACACCCACCGGGTCGCGGGTGCCATCGAGCGCGGGATCCGCGACGCTGCCGCCGAGGCCGTGGTGAACTGCCTGCCAGTCTCCCGCGCCACCCCCGGCCTGTTCGCCGCCGCCGATCTGCTGGTTGTCGGCGGGCCGACGCACGCGCGCGGCATGACGATCGCAAGGAGCCGCAGGGATGCGGTGCAGGGTGTCACAAAGGACCCGCCCAAGGCGAATGCGGCGGGAGCCACGCAGGAACATCCGCTCGACCAGGACGCAGAAGGCCCTGGCCTGCGTGACTGGTTCCACGCCATGCCCAAGACGGGCAACGGCCACCGCGCCGCCGCCTTCGACACCCGGCTGGCTTCCCGGCTGGCCGGCGGCGCCGCTAAGGGCATCGCCCACCGCCTGCGCCAGCACGGCTACAGCCTCGCGGCCGAGCCGGAGGGCTTCATCGTCGAAGGAGGCGAGGGCCCGCTGCGCGCTGGCGAACTCGACCGGGCACACGACTGGGCCGCCGCGCTGCTCGGCGCCGGGGTGCCTACCGGGTGACGCCACACTCGGCTACCGTTCGTTGTCGCGCGGCGCCAGCAGCAACACTCAATGGTGATGGGGGTCGGCGTCGGGACCGACGTGTATGGCGAGCCAGTCATTCAGTGGCCCCGATGCGCGCAGGAAATCCTCCACCCTGGCCTTCGCCTTGGCCGTGCCCAGCCAGGCCTCCGCTGGCCACCGCTGCCAGGTGATCAGGCCTTTGTAGCGGAGCAGGTCGGCGCGCGGATGATCCTTGGGGTAGCCCTTCGGGCAGGTCTTGAGCGTGTCATGGGCGGCAACCTCGAGGCCGGCCTGCCGCGCGGTGGCGACGATTGCGGTCAGCGTGGCTCCGCTCACGTCGTCGGCGACAGCGCGCCGGTAGCGATTCAACTGCCCGGGACTCAGCAGGTACTTGCCGCAGCCCGCGCTCAGTCCGTCCGCGGAGAACTGAACGTAGCCGCCGCTGGCGAGGGTGGCCCCGATCGCGGTCTTGTAGGGCGACTTGTCGCGGCTGAAGCGGATGTCGCGGTAGGGCCGGAAGATCTTGCCCGCGCCGAACTCAGCCTCGAGCTCGGCGAGCAACTCGGTCATCGGCTGGTGCACGAGTTCGTCGTAGACGGCCTTGTGCGCCTGCCAGTAGTGCTTTGAGTTGTCCGCTGCGAGCCCTTCGTAGAACTCGATCGCCTCTGCGGGCCAGCCGGAGAAAGCCACAGCGTCAGGCTAGCGTGCGCGCCTTGCCTGCCGCCCCGCTGCGTGGGACATTGCGCCTGGGCGTGGTTATCGGAGGAAAGCAGCTATGCGCGACCCGCGAGAGGATCGCTGGGGGGTCACCCGGCGGGGTGACGCGGGGGGATCCAGGCGGGTCGCCCCCCGGGACATCGCTGCAAGTCGCAGTCGAGGTCCGTGCCTGGCTGAACGACCTGCGGAGCACAGAACCCACCAAGGCAAGGCTTGCTGCCGAGGCCGTGATCGCCCTGCTCGACGAGGGATCAGGACTCGGCCCCCCGCTGCTCGCACCGGCTCGGGCACCGATCCGGGTGCGAGATCCGGTGACAGGCCTGACGGCGCCTATCAGCGCCAGCTCGAACCGCTCACCCGGGCGCGCAGGGGCCTGGCCGGCGTCGCGACCTCGCGTAAGCGGCTCGAGCACGAGATCGCGCAGCTTGAGATGCAGGTGACGAGGCTCGCGGATCAGCGCGACAGGGCAGTTGAGGCTGGCAGGGAAGACCTGGCGCAGGAGGCGTCGTCGCGGGGATCGGGGGTGAAGGCCCAGCTGGAGGAGGCCCGCGGCCGGCATTCCGGCCTGGTCGCGGACGAGGAGAAACTTACCGCGGCCTACGAGCGGCTGCAGGCCAAGGTGGACGCCTTCAGGACCCGCAAGGAGACTGCCAAGGCCAGCTATCAGGCGGCGCAAGCGGTGCAGGACGCGGGCGACGCGCTGGCCAGCGTCGGCGGGCAGGCGGCAGCCGCGGATGCTGCGGACGCGCAGGCGCGGGAAGCGATCTGCGCTACCCTGCGGGCCGTGGAGGAGCTGCTCGGCAGCGACCGCGACGTGGAGCGTGCGGCGGGGGCCGAGACCGGCGCGCTGGTGAAAGACCGTGGGATACCGACGCCGGGCCCGGTGACACCACGGCCGGGCTCGGTGATACCGCAGCCGGGTCCGGCGACAGCGCGGCCAGACCTGATGGAACTGCGGCCTGGCGCCTCCGCTTCCAGCGGGATCTGCATCCTGCTCGCGGTGCCGCAGGCGGGCGTGCCTGTCTTGCTTGCGGCGGCGGAAGCCGACCGTGTGGCCTGGTATGACCTGGCGATCTCGCTGGCCCGGGTCCGTCTGCGTGCGCTCGCCGAGGCCCGCCCGCGATCTGCGGGCGAAGGGATAGTGACATCGTTCACGTCCTACGACAAGGAGTCGTTCCTCCGCGAGTTCTGCCCGGGTGAGGCCGCGGAGGCGCAGGCAGGCGCGGCCGTGCTCGCCGCGAGGAACCGTGCGCACAGGCTCGTCGAGTTGCGCCGCCGCAGCGGGCTGACCCCGGCCCAGGTGGCCGAGCGGATGCGCATCGGGCCGGAACGGGAGTGGGAGATCGAGCACGGCACGCCTGACGGTACCGAGGTCGGCACCCTCGCGGCCTATGTCGCCGCCCTCGGAGGGCGCCTCGGCATCGTCGCGGATCTCGGCGCCGAGCAGATCGTCCTGCAGGGACGCCCGGTGGAACAGGCATGAGGCATCGCTCACCCGGGTCGGGGGAGCACCCCTTCATGATCGCCGCCACCGCGCAGCCGTTAGGGCGTGTCCCGTGGATCTTGGTGGATGCGGACGGTGCTCCAGGCGGCGACCCGGCAAGGCGGAGGAGGAGCCGATAGTGGAGCGATCGGCGACGACGACAACGCCGCCGGTCGTCGTCTGGGCGCCGATCCGCGCCGCCAAAGATCCACGGGACGCCCTAAGGCTCATTCAACACCCTGGCCGTGCTGAGGTTGTGCCCGCGCGAAGCCAGCTGCGGTAGATAGGAAGCTGCACCTTGTCGTGCGCGGGTGAGAGGCAGGTCAAAATCGTGACGGTGACTGTTTATCAGCGGATCGCGGCCGAGATCGGCGCGGCCGAACGGCAAGTGAGTGCCGCCGTGGACTTGCTCGACGGCGGGGCGACGGTGCCGTTCATCGCCCGTTACCGCAAGGAAGCGACTGGCACGCTCGACGACGCGCAGCTTCGGACGTTGCAGGAGCGGCTTCGCTACCTGCGTGAGCTAGACGAGCGACGCTCCGCCGTCCTGGAGTCCATCCGCGGCCAGGGCAAACTTGGCCCGGAACTCGAGGCGCAGATCATGGCCGCTGATTCGAAGGCGCGCCTGGAGGACATCTACCTGCCGTACAAACCCAAGCGCCGCACCAAGGCGCAGATCGCCAGGGAATCCGGATTGGAGCCACTGGCTGATCACATTCTCGCCGACCCAGCGGCTGACCCGCTGCTGGCGGCCGCGGCCTTTGTGGACGCGGCCAGGGGCGTGCCTGCCGCGGCGGCCGCACTGGAGGGCGCACGCGCGATCCTTTCTGAGCGGTTCGCCGAGGACGCGGACCTGATCGGGACTCTGCGCGAGCAGATGTGGTCGCGGGGCCGGCTGGTGTCGCGGGCGCATCCGGGCAGGCGGGAGGCTGGGGCGAAGTTTGCCGACTACTTCGACTTCGCTGAGCCGTTCACGAGGTTGCCTTCGCACCGGATCCTGGCGGTGTTCCGCGGCGAGAAGGAAGAGATCCTCGACCTCACGCTCGAGCCCGAGGAACCGCTCGCACCCGGCACGGACGCCCCGAACGACTACGAACTGAGGATCGCGCGGCGGTTCGCGATCTCACCCTCCGGGGGTCCGGCCAGCCAATGGCTGATGGGCACGGTGCGCTGGGCCTGGCGGACGCGGATCAGCGTCCATCTGTCCATCGACCTGCGCATGCGCCTGTGGCAGCGGGCGGAGGAGGAGGCGGTGCGGGTATTCGCAGCCAACCTGCGTGACCTGCTGCTCGCCGCGCCCGCGGGCGCGAGGCCAGTAGCTGGCCTCGATCCTGGATTTCGTACCGGCGTAAAGGTCGCGGTGGTGGACGCGACGGGCAAGGTGATGGCGACTGAGACGATCTATCCGCACGAGCCGCGGCGGCGCTGGGACGAGGCTGTCGCGGTGCTGGCACGGCTGGCGCGCGCACACCGGGTCGAACTGATCGCGATCGGCAACGGTACGGCCTCGCGCGAGACCGACAAGCTGGCCGGCGAGGTGATCAAGCTGCATCCGGAGCTGGGCCTTACCAAGATCATGGTGTCGGAGGCGGGTGCGTCGGTCTACTCGGCCTCGGCTTATGCCTCGCGTGAGCTGCCCGGCCTTGACGTGTCGCTTCGTGGCGCGGCGTCGATCGCGCGCAGGTTGCAGGATCCGCTCGCAGAACTCGTCAAGATCGACCCCAAGTCGATCGGTGTCGGTCAGTACCAGCATGATCTGTCCGAGGCCAAGCTGTCGCAATCGCTGGACGCAGTCGTCGAGGACTGCGTGAACGCGGTGGGCGTCGACGTCAACACTGCCTCGGCGCCGCTGCTCTCGCGTGTCTCTGGCATCAGTGACGGGCTTGCTGCGGGCATCGTCGCGCACCGGGACGCCGGCGGGCCGTTCCGCTCGCGGCGTGCGCTCAAGGCCGTGCCCCGCCTCGGCCCGAAGGCGTTCGAGCAGTGCGCCGGTTTCCTGCGCATCCCCGCTGGCGACGACCCGCTTGACGCTTCCGCCGTGCACCCCGAGGCGTATCCGGTGGTGCGCAGGATCCTCGCGGCCACGGGTGGCGACATCATGACCTTGATCGGCAAAACCTCGGTGCTGCGCGGGCTCAAGCCGGCGGAGTTCGCTGACGGCACGTTCGGGATACCGACCGTGACGGACATCCTGAAGGAACTCGAGAAACCTGGCCGCGACCCGCGGCCCGCCTTCACCACCGCGTCGTTCAAGGAGGGCGTGGAAACCCTGGCGGACCTTCGGGCGGGCATGGTGCTCGAAGGTGTCGTCACCAACGTCGCCGCGTTCGGCGCCTTCGTCGATGTCGGCGTGCATCAGGACGGCCTGGTGCACATCTCCGCGATGTCGAAGGGTTTCGTGGCCGATCCGCGCGAGGTGGTTAAGCCAGGCGACGTCGTGCGCGTCAAGGTGCTCGGCGTCGACATCGCTCGCAAGCGCATCGCCCTCACGCTGCGTCTCGCCGACGAGGTCGGCGGGGCTGGTGGCGGGGCCAGTGGTGAGGCCGCTTCCGGCGGCTCGGTGCCGGGCCGTTCTGGTGGTGCGCGCGGCGCCGGAGGTAAGCGGGCGCAACCCGATGTGCGGTCACCGGATGGCGACCGCGCTCAGAGCCAAGGGCCGAGCAGTGGGCAGTCGCGCCACGCAGGCAGCGGCCGTAACCGCGGTGGTTCGGGGGGCCGTGGGTCTGGCGGTGGTTCGGGGGGCCGTGGGTCTGGCGGTGGTTCGGGGAGTCGTGAGTCTAGCGGTGGTGCCCTCGCGGACGCCCTCAGACGGGCCGGTCTGGTCGATGGCCCCCCCGCTGAAGACCCGCGATAGCCCCCACTGGCCATGATCCTGCTCCCATACCAGTTCAGCGCACCGCACACCTCAGTCGCGCCGCGGGGAACCCATCTCGCACCTCGCGCCGCGCGCACCTCACCGGCACGGCTCACCTCGGCGTGCCGCACCGCTCATCTCAGCCGCACCGCTTATCTCAGCCGCACCGCTTATCTCAGCCGCACCGCTTATCTCAGCCGCACTGCTTATCTCAGCTGACGTCAGTGGCACCGTGCGCAAATACAGGCGGGGAGGTCGTCGGCGCGCGTGGCGGCGTGCACCCACGGGCCAGCGCTGGCCCGGTTCATGATCCGATTCTGTGTTAACCTGCATGCGCTATTTGCAGGAAACTCAACACGGAATCGGATCATGGCCGGGTTGCGGGCTGCGCGGTCCCGCGCCTCATGATCGACAGCCTGGTCGCGGTGATCCGAGGACGCCAAGTTGTGCGCTGTCATGACCGTGGCTCCCGGGCGAGGCCGCGGATCATGTCGCCGACGGAGCTGACCGCGCCGTGGCGGCGGCGGATCACGTCGGCGATCAGGCCGGTCCAGCCGGTCTGGTGGGAGGCGCCGAGCCCGGCGCCGTTGTCGCCGTGGAAGTACTCGTTGAAAACGAGGTTGTCTTTCCAGGCCGGGTCGTGTTGCAGCCGGTCGGCCCAGCCGAAACATGGCCGCCGCCCGTCCGGGCCGGTGATGAAGAGGGAGATGAGCCGGTCCTGCAGGTCGGTGGCGATCACGTCGAGGGGTACCCGGTGCGCGGAGCCGGCCGGGTATTCGATGGTGAGTTCGTCGCCGAAGAACCGGTAGTAGCGTTCGAGGACGCTGATGACGAGGTAGTTGAGCGGGAACCACAGCGGCCCGCGCCAGTTGGAGTTCCCGCCGAACATGCCGGTGGTGGATTCGGCGGGCTCGTAGTCGACGGTGGCGCTGAATCCTTCGACGTTGAGTTCGTAGGGGTGGTCGCGGTGGTAGGCCGACAGCGCGCGCAGCCCGTACGGGGACAGGAATTCGCTGGAGTCGAACAGCTTGGCGAACAGTTTTTCCAGCCGGTCGACGCCGACGATGCTGAGTAGCAGATGCTGGTCGCCGGGCACGCCGCGCAGGATCCCGGTTTCGGTGAGCTTGGCGGGGTCGTGCAGGCCGTGGCGTTCCAGGAAGCCGGCGAATTGCTTGCCGACCGTGAGCGCCTGGGTGAGCCAGCCCTCGTCGATGACGGCGGCCGACAGCATCGGGATGATGCCGACCATCGACCGGTACTTGACTGGCACGGCGGTCCCGTCCGGGGTGAGCAGGCGGTCGTAGTACAGCCCGTCGGCGTCGTCCCACAGGCCCTGGTCGTCCATCGCCTGGGTGATGGCGGCGAAGTGCTCGAGGAACTTCAGCACCAGATCGACCGCCGGGCGGCGGCCGCTGCGCTGCAGCACACCGGCGATGCCGGCCATCGCGATCGCGTAGAACGCCATCCAGCCGGTGGCGTCGGACTGCTCCAGGGTGCCGCCGACCGGCAGGTGCGAGCGGTCGATCGGGCCGATGTTGTCCAGCCCGAGGAAGCCGCCCTCGAACAGGTTGTTGCCGCCGGCGTCCTCCAGGTTGACCCACCAGGTGAAGTTGACCAGCAGCTTGTCGAACACCCGGCTCAGGAAGTCCAGGTCGCGGCCGCCGTCGATGGCGAACACCTCGAGTGCGGCCCACGCCTGCACCGGCGGGTTCACGTCGCCGAAGTCCCACTCGTAGGCGGGCAGCGCCCCGTTGGGGTGCTGGAACCATTCGCGGCACAGCAAGATCAGCTGGTATTTCGCGAACGCCGGGTCCAGGTGCGCCAGCGTCACGCAGTGGAAGGCCAGGTCCCAGGCGGCGAACCAGGGGTATTCCCACTTGTCCGGCATCGACATGATGTCGAAGGAATCGAAGTTGCGCCACCGCGCGTTGCGCCCGCCGCGCCGGCCGGGCGGCGGGGCCGGCTGGGCCGGGTCGCCATCGAGCCAGCGGGCCACGTCGTAGTTGTACAGCTGCTTGCTCCACAGCATCCCGGCGAAGGCCTGCCGCATCACCATCGCCTCGTCCGCGCTGGCCTCCGCCGGGGTCAGCTCGGCGTAGAACTCGTCGGCCTCGGCCCGGCGCTGGTGCATCACGCGGTCGAAATCGCTGCCGAGCGCCGCCCCACCGCCCGGTTGCCTGCGGCGCGCGGCGCCCGTCGGGCGCAGCCGCAGCCGCAGTTCGGCGGTTTCGCCGGGCGCGACCGTCAGCTTGTACCAGAAGGCGCACTTGGTGCCCCGCTGATCGGGGTTGACGGTGCCCGCGCCGTGGATCACATGGTCGCCGATGCCGTCCTTGGGGTAGGGCGTCGCCGCCGCCGCGCCGTACAGCCGCGCCACGTTGGTCTCGTTCTCGCAGAACAGCGGCACCGGCCTCGTGCCGTCCGGGCCCGCGCTGGCGAGCAGCCCGAGTGAGCCGAGGAACGGGTGCTCGACCGTGATCGCAGAACCGCCGGCCCCTACCAGGGCCGGCTTCGGCGCGCCGGCGTCCCAGGACCAGGTGTTACGGAACCACGCGGTCGGCAGCACATGCACCGTGTCGGCCTCCGGGCCGGCGTTCGTCACCCGGACGGTCATCAGCACATCGGCAGGATCGGCCTTGGCGTACCAGACCTCGGTGATCCAGTAACGGTCATCGTTGAACACGCC
Organism: uncultured Actinomycetota bacterium; assembly: GCA_963826515.1. GTDB lineage: Bacteria > Actinomycetota > Actinomycetes > Streptosporangiales > Streptosporangiaceae > DATFVJ01. The sequence continues at coordinate 438,651 of CAWGXI010000005.1, read as the reverse complement.
CGTGTCCAGCAGCTCATACTCCGGGTCGTGCTTGCCGCGCCGGCCGTTCTCCGCCCGCAGATCCTCATACGGGAACGCCGCCTGCGGGTAGTGGTAGCGCCACCGGTTCCAGGCGTGACTGGGCAGCGCGTCAAGGTACCACCAGTAGTCCTTGACGTCCTCGCCGTGGTTGGCTTCCGCGCCGGTCAGCCCGAACGGGCGCTCCTTCAGGATCGGGTCGCGGCCGTTCCACAACGCCAGCCCCAGGCACAGCCGCTGCTCCACATCGCAGAAACCAGCCAGCCCGTCCTCACCCCACCGGTAGGCACGCGACCGGGCATGGTCGTGCGGCAGGTATCCCCACGCCTCACCATCCGCGCTGTAATCCTCACGGACCGTCCCCCACTGCCGCTCACTCACATACGGCCCCCACAGATACCACGGGCTGGCCTGCCGCAACCCGTCCTCCAAATGCCCGAACCCATCCACCCGCTCACGCTCAGCACCCATCGCCGTTCCCCTGGCTCGTCGCCGTTCCTGGCTGTCGCTGTTTCCTTGGCTCTCCCTGCGCTACCGCACGTACCTGCGACGGCAGCTGATTCATCACCCCGGCTGGGACGTCGGCTTTGGGCCTATCCGCGCACCTGAAGGACGCGGTAATCGCCGGTAAATTCACTCGCAATTCTGCTGGCCGGTGCCGGTGCAAGGCGGTGACCCGCAGCAGAGTCCTGGGCTCCCCGTCGGCCCCGATGCCGTACGAGCTTGCCGGGGAGGTAGCGGCGAGTGGGTGCATGATGTGAGCCTCAATGAGCAGGGATGCCGCGTCAACTGTCGGCCCGCGCGCAGCGGTCGCGCGTCACCCCGAGCGGGTGATCCAATCCCCGGAGTGTCCGCGCATATTTCAGCGTGTACCGAGGGTCGTCACGGGAGGGTGCATGGCTGGCGTCAGCGGGCACATGGATCAGGCGCAAGCCGACGCCCTCAGGCGCCGGTACCTGATCCGATTCGAAGAAGACACGCTGAGGCAGCGGCCACTGTGGATCCGGGTGATCATCGAATTCATCGGCACGTTCGTGCTCGTGACCGTGGCCGCCGGGTCCGGCGTGATCAACCACTATGTCGGCGGCGGCCCCGTCAGCAGGGCGGCCGCGGTGATCGCACCTGGTGCGGCCGTGATGGCCATGATCTATGCCTGGGGCCCGCTGTCGGGGCTGCACATCAACCCAGCCGTTACCTTCGCCTTCACCAGCCGCCGGGTGTTCCCGATGGCGTGGGTGCTGCCGTACCTGGTCGCCCAGTTTGCGGGTGCGATCTTCGCGGCGCTGTTCCTTCAGCTCATGTTCGGTGACGTCAGTCAGGGCGGCAACTATCCCATCGACAAGCCGGGCGGCGACTGGCGGTCGTTCGTGATGGAGATGGTTCTCACTGCGATCCTGGTGAGCATTATCCTCAACACGGCGACCGGGCACCGTAGCATCGGCCACAATGCGGCCATCGCCGTGGGGTCGACTGTCGCGCTGCTGGGGCTGTTCGCCAGCCCGATCAGCGGGGCGTCCATGAACCCGGCCCGGTCGCTGGGGCCCGACATCGTTGGCAGCGACTACACGGGCTGGTGGGTCTATCTCGCCGGTCCTGTCGCGGGTGCCGCCATCGCCGTCATGATCATCACGCTGGTGCGCGGGATACCTGACAAGCAGGAGCGGGCGGCGGCGCAAGGCGGCGAGCTGCCACTGGAAGGCCCGGTGCCTGACGGCCCGGTTGTGCCCCCAATAAGGCCGTGAGGCCGCCCCGTAGAGCCGATGCCTATGGGGCGAGCTCCTTCAGATACCTCAGATGTCGCGTTCGGCCTTGATGCGCCCTGATGCGGCTGCGGCGGCGAGCGCCGCGTGGTCGCGCTCGTTCTGGTCGGCGTAGGCGCTGGAGAATTCGGCGATCGCCCGGTCGAAGGTGTCGCCGCCGCCCAGGTAGGAGGCAATGGCGATCCGGTCACCAGACCTGGCGTGCGCCCGCGCCAGCGTCCACCCGCAGAGCTCGCCATACAAGCGCATGCCGTTTGGGATCATGCCGTCGATGTCAACGGAGAACTTCCAGTCGCGCAACTGGCGGACATAGAAGTCTCTGGTCTTTCCGTCGAGTCCGCGGTCAATCCGCTGCCAGCCGAGGAAGATGTCGCTGGACGCCTGCATAAGCCGCTGGCCCGCGACGACCCGCTGACCCTGGTTGGCGTACTTGCTCGCGCCGGCGAAGTTGCTGAGCACGGATCGCTCCGCCTCCTTGATCTGGAGGAACAGCGGATCGGACTCGTCGCGGCCGAGCATCAGGATGATCCAGCACCTGGTGCCCACGCTCCCGACACCAACGACCTTGCGGGCAATGTCGGCGAACACGAACTGCTCGAGCAGGTAACGGCGGTCTGTCTCCAGCGTGCGCCGGTACTTTCCGATGAGCGGGCCAAGCTGGTCCTCGAGTCCTGCCGCGTCCGGCTGCCCGGCGATCAGATCGGACATCGGCACGAGCAGCGGGGGATCGGCGGTGATCCGCGGCAGGCCGTCGACCAGGTGACAGAGCTTGTCGAACGCCTGCAGGCTGTCCCTTGTCTGCGCCTTCGCCATGCTCTTGGCAACGGACTTGCGCTGGCGCTTGTCCAGCATGGCGCCGAACTGCGCCTGCAGTTCGTCGAGTTCCGCGTGCGCATACCAAATGTCAAGGTTGCGCATGCCCGCGAAGCACCGCATCGCCACCCGGTAGCGCGCCACAGCAGCTGTCACGATGTCGCGGCGCTGCTTGCCGGTGAACCCGTTGCCTCGTGCCGCTACCTCGAGGCTCGCCGCCAGCCGCTTGATATCCCATTCCCACGGCCCGGGCAGCGTCTCGTCGAAGTCGTTGACGTCAAACACAAGCCGGCGCTCCGGTGAGGCATAGACACCGAAGTTCGACAGATGAGCGTCGCCGCACGCCTGCACCGCGAGGCCGGAGCTAGGTGTCTTGGCCAGATCGCTGGCCATGGGCAGGGCGGCACCACGGAAGAAGGTGAAAGGCGAGACGAGCATGCGTCCGTAGCGGACAGGCACCAGTTCTGGCACCCGTGACACTCCCTGCTGCTCCAGCAGGCTGACCGGGTCCGGACGGTCCGCGGGCGGGTCGAAGACCGCATGGCTGGCGCGGGGCACCTCGGCCCGCGCTGCCTTACCGCGTGCTGCTCGCTCCGCCGGGGTTAGCTGCGCGAGCGCGATATCGGGCTGCGGACGATGAGTGCGCCGCGGCTGGGCAGTGGGCGCGCTTGCCTGCCGTGCAGGCTTCGCGGCCTGCTTCGCCGGTCGATTCGCGGGTTGCTTCGCAGCCGGCTTCACGGGTTGCTCAACGGATTGCTTGCCGGATCGTTGCAGCCGCCTCGCGCGCGCCTGCGCTTGAGTCTCCACCACGAAACCACGATGACCTGCATCGCGTTGGGCGCGCGTCACCCGGCGTGGGTGACTCCGCGCCGCCGGTCACACCACCGGCTTGCGGCCAACCCCCGCGTAATTGGGCGCGCGGCCCGGCGATCCGACGCCACCAGCGGGCCGCCACCTGTTGGTCGCCACGACCCCGGGCTCGAGCAGGTCGAGGCCGTCGAAGAAGCGGCAGACCCGCGCGTACGTGCGCCGGGTCTGGGCGGTGGACACGAGCGCGTTGTATCGCCGCGCCGCCCGCGCGGCGGCATCCGCGTCGATGTCGCTCGCCGGATGTGACAGCACCAGATAGCTGCCAGGCACGGTTGCATCCATCAGCCGCCGCACTATTCCGTACGGATCATCGGAATCGGGGATCAGATGCAGGATCATCAGCAGCATCACCGCGACCGGCTGGCTTAAGTCCAGCGTCCGCGCGGCCTCCTTGAGGATCTTCCCGGTGTCACGCAGATCGGCATCCAGGTAGGCGGTCGGGCCCTTGGTGCTGTTCAGCAGCGCGCGGGCGTGCACTAGCACGATCGGGTCGTTGTCCACGTAGACGACGCGGGAATCGGGCGCGAGCGACTGCGCCACCTCGTGGGTGTTGTTGGCGGCCGGGATCCCGGTGCCGATGTCGAGGAACTGCCTGATCCCCATGTCGCCGGCCAGGTACCGCACCGTACGCCCGAGGAACGCGCGGTTCGCGCGCACGCCGACAAGGATGGCGGGCTGCGCGGCGATCACCTGATCTCCCGCCTCGCGGTCGGCGCCGAAGTTGTCCTTGCCACCGAGCCAGTAGTCGTACACCCTGGCCGGATGGGCGACGCTGGTGTCGATGCCGGGATGGCGGTCTTTGCGCTGCCGGCTAGCGGATGACTCAGGCATTTCGCTACGAGACTACCTAAACCTGAGTGCCAGCGATCCGGGGCGGCCCTTGGCGGATGCGGGTCAGCGCGTCGGCAGTGCTGCCGCGCCACCAGCCAAGCGCCTCGATCCACCAGGTCAGGCCCGCTTGCGCGTAGGGCACGACATGCTGCGCGCCGCGGTCGGCGGCGGAGCCGTCCGTGCGCCCCTCCAGCGCCACGTCGAACGAGGTCTGCGCGGTGCGCTGTGCCTGCGTGTAGCGCACCGCCGCGTCGAATTCGGCGGGCGGCATGGTCTCGCCGAGCCCATAGCTGGTGTGCGTCGGCATTACCCCGTCCCACCGCGCGCCGCGCCGGAAGGGCGCCTTGTTGGGCCACCGCCCCGCGCACCAGATAGGAATCCGCGGCTCCTGCAGGGGTCGCGGGAGCATGGTGACGTCGGTGGCGGTGAGGTGCTCACCGGCGTACGTGACCGGTTGCCCGGTCAGCAGCGCGTTCAGCAGGTCGAGTGATTCATCCATCCGCGCCGCGCGCTCCTTGACGTCGCCGGGCTCGCCGAACGCGGTGAACTCGGCAGGCACTGAGCCGAGCCCGGCGCCGAAGATGCAGCCGGCCCGCTGACAGATGGTCGATGGTGACGGTCTCGCGCGCCACCTTGGCCACCCTCCGCCTGGCCAGAACCGTGACGAGCACACCGATCCTGATCTTCGTGGTCCGTGCCGCCACTGCCGAGATCACCACGGTCGGATCCGCCACATGCCAGCGCGGGTCGGCGTACAGCAGGTGATCCCAGACGAAGAAGGCGTCCCAGCCGGCTTCCTCGGCGGCCACCGCAAGATCCACTAGCAGCCGCGGCTCACCGAACTGGCCGACATTGGGTACACCGACCGCGTATCGCAGCGACTCAGCCATGGCCAGTACCTTAGACGATCTTCGCCGGCCCGCACGAATAGCCCTGATTCACCACGGACTGGATTAGCGTGCGGGCCACGGCGCATGCGGGCTACGGCGCATGCGGGCCACGGCGCATGCGGGCCACGGCGCGGGCGCTGGCGTGATGTCTACACGATCCCCGGGGGGCCGGCCACGGCGGGCCGAGAAGTGACTGGAACGACATCATGCGCTAAATTCCAGCCATGCACACCGTCGCCGTGGTCGTGTGGGACGAGGTGCCTGTATTCGAGCTGGCCGCGCCCTGTGAGGTCTTCGGTGTCGACCGCGACGACCTCGCCTCGCCCTGGTACCGCATGCTGCTGTGTGCCCCTGGGCGCGGCCCCGTGCCCATCGGAACCGGCTTGTCGGTGCCCGCCCCCCACGGCCTCGACACCGCTATCGGCGCCGCTACCGTGATCGTGCCTGCCAGCGCGAGGGTGGCCGAAGACATCCCAGCGCCGGTGATCGACGCGCTGCGCGCGGCGCATGCACGCGGCGCGCGGATCGCCTCCATCTGCACCGGGGCGTTCGCCCTGGCCGAGGCAGGCCTGCTCGATGGCAGGCGCGCCACCACGCATTGGATGCACGCGGCGCAGCTAGCCCGCGGCTACCCCCGGGTCAGCGTCGAACCGAGCGTGCTCTATGTCGACGACGGGGACATCCTGACGTCCGCGGGCGCGGCCGCGGGGATCGACCTGTGCCTGCACCTTGTCCGCATCGACCACGGAACCCAGGTGGCTAACGCGCTCGCCCGCCGCATCGTCGTCCCGCCGCACCGGGACGGGGGACAGGCGCAGTACGTCGACCAGCCGCTTGCCAGTTCCGATGAACCGGGTCTTGGGCCCGTGCTCGACTGGGCCCGCGCCCGGCTTGACCAGCCCATCGCCGTCGCCGATCTCGCACGTGAGGCCGGTGTCAGCCCGCGTACGTTCACCCGCCGCCTGCACGCGGCGACAGGCGCCAGCCCGCTGCAGTGGCTGCTGCACGAGCGGATCCGCCTGGCACAGCAGCTACTTGAAAGCACCGGGGAGCCGGTCGAGCGGATAGCGCACAAGTGCGGCTTCGGCGCGGCGTCAGGGATGCGGCGGCATTTCGTCCGGGTCGCCGGCGTCTCACCGCAGGCGTATCGCAGAACTTTCCATAACGGCTCCGCGGGGCGCGACGGTTCTGTGGGCCGCTCTGTGGAGCACGGCGGGCGAGTGGAGCGCGCTGTCGGCCACGACGGGCCTGTCGAACGCGCTGTGGGCCACGACGGGCCTGTGGAACGCCACAGGTCTGCCATCTGGGGCGCGCCGAGATGAACCGCGAAGCGGGCGACGGACCCGCCATCAGGCAGTTGTCGTCGCGGGTCGTCTACGAAAACGCGTGGATGACCGTCCGCGAGGACCAGATCGAGCGGCCCGATGGCTCACGGGGCATTTACGGCGTTATCGACAAGCCAGATTTCGCGCTCGTCATCCCGGCCGAGGCTGGCGGATTCCACCTGGTCGAGGAATATCGCTACCCGATCGGCCGGCGCAGTTGGAGTTTTCCCCAGGGCACGATGCCTGACCGCGCGCCCGCCTACCCTGAGCAGCTGGCGCGCCGCGAGCTTGCCGAGGAGACCGGCTTGCGCGCGGGCACGCTCGCGCATCTTGGCTTCCTGCACTGCTCTCACGGCATGAGCAGGCAGGGCTGCAACATCTATCTCGCCACCGATCTCCACCATGGCGAGGCGCGGCGCGAACACGAGGAACAGGACATGCGCCAGGCATGGGTCTCCCGCGGCTCGTTCGAGCAGATGATCGTCGACGGTGCCATCACCGACGACTCCACCCTGGCCGCATACAGCCTGCTGATCCTGTACGAGCGCGGCGCTCATGGTGGCGCTACGCCCGGCCTCGACGCGCACCTTTAGCCACGTCCGGCCTGAGGCGCACCGTCCCTTCTCGTGATCGTGGTACCTAGCCCGCGATATGCGCGGCCAGGTACCACGATCATGAAAACCTAACTGTCGCGCTCCACCGGGCAGGTCATGCAGTGCGAGCCGCCCCTGCCACGGCCAAGCTCGTTGCCCCTGATGGTGATGACCTCGATGCCGCTGCGCCGCAGGAACGTGTTGGTGGTGTCGTTGCGCTCGTAGGAGATCACGACGCCAGGCTCGATGGCCAGGACATTGCAGCCGTCGTCCCATTGCTCGCGTTCCGCGGTGTACACGTCGTAGCTCGGGGTTAGCATCCTGACCTCGTCGAGCCCGAGCGCCGCCGCTATCGCCTTGTGCATGTCCGCCGGCGGATGGTCGGTGACCTTGAGTTCCTTCTCATTGTCACCAGGCTCGATCGTGTAGGAAGGGAGCATCCCGAGCCCGGCGTATTTGGTGAACACCCCACGGTCGACCATGGTCATGACCGTGTCGAGATGCATGACGGCCCGTGCCTTCGGCATGTTGACGGCCACGATGCGCGCTGCCCCGCCCACGGCGAAGAGGCGTCGCGCGAGCATCTCGATCGTCTGCGGCTGGGTCCGCTCACTCATCCCGATCAGCACCGAGCCGTTGCCGACCGGCATCACGTCGCCGCCTTCCATCGTGGCAGGTGCCGTTACGGTGCCCTCGTTCCAGACCTCGAACCGCTTGCCCGCGAACATCGGATGCCACCGGTACAGGGCCTCGTAGTGAATGGTCTCGCGCCGCCTGGCCCGCTTGCGCATCGCGTTGATCGACACACCGGCGTAGACCCAGCACGAGGTGTCCCTGGTGTACAGATGGTTCGGCAGCGGGCTGAGGACGAAGTCGTCAAGCGCCAGCGAGTGGAACCAGACACTGGGCGGCTGCGGGATACGCTCGAGCAGTTCGCGTTTGGTAATGCCCCCGACCAGGTACTGCTCCAGCACGTCGACGTCCATGGCGTCGAAGGCGTTGCGCACCGCGTCGATCGCCATCGGCCCGTAGAACCGCTCGTCAAAGGTCCGGTCGAGGACGTAGGCGCGCGCCTCGGGCGTGGCGAGCGTGTCGCGGAGCAGGTCACCGAACAGGTGCACGGTGACGTCCCGCGTCCGCATCGCCGCGACGAACTCGTCATGCTCCTCGCCCGCCCGCCGTGCCCACAGCACGTCGTCGAAGAGCAGGCCGGCGGCGTTAGACGGGGTCAGCCGGGCTCAACTCGAGGCCAGGCCGGTGGACGATGACCTGCCTGAGGCGGCCGACCTCGGAGTTGACGTGCAGAGCCATGGTTGCCTCCACGCAGGCACGGGGATCCCTGATCAGAAATGCCCCAAACCCGCTATTCCCGAACGGCTGCGCGGTGCGCGACCGCTGAATACCAGTGAGACTGGATGGTATGTGGCCCACGGGGGCGGATGACCTGGTCGAGGAGCAGCAGCGCCTGGCGGCTGCCGCGCCGCCCGCCTGGCGGCCGCCGTCCGGGGAGCTGATCATCGCAGGCTGTTTCGTGTGTTTCGCGCGTGACCGCTTTGGCCCGGGCGCCGCAGGTGAGCCCGCGTGGGCCGCAGCGGTGGCGCTGCGCGGCCACCGGCACCTGGCTGGAACGGTCCGCGCGGGTACGGCGGGCGGCCGTTATGAACCAGGCCTGCTGGCGCTCCGCGAGGGCCCACTGCTCGAGGCTGCCGTCCGTGACCTGCCCGCCGAACCCGCCGTGCTGCTCGTCAACGCGACCGGGCGCGATCACCCACGGCGCGCGGGCCTGGCGCTGCACCTCGGTGCGGTGCTCGGCCTGCCCACGGTCGGTGTCACCCACCGGGGGCTGCTCGCGGCGCACGTAAGGAACTCGGTGGCTCATCCGGATTGGCCAGCTGATCGTTACGGCGCCGCGAGCCCGCTCGTCGTCGACGGCGAGCAGGTCGGGTGGTGGCTGCGGACTCGGGCAGGTACCCGCCCGCTTGCCGTCCACGCCGCCTGGCGGACGAGCATCGACGTAGCGGTCGATGTGGTGCTGAGAAGCTGGTGCAGGCACCGCACGCCGGAACCGCTACGGCAGGCGCGCCACCTCGCTCGCGCCGCGCGTACCGCCTGAGAACCGGCGTGCCGCGATGGAAGAGGCGGCGCGTGGAGATCAGTGTGGAGCGCGGATAGCACCGAACTGGCACTTTCTGGTCACAGTGATCTCCACGGTGACCCCGGGCTCATCCGCGTGCGCTTGCCTCTAGACCACTAGCTAGCGAGTCACGCGGTCAGCCGGTTACGGGCAGCACGATCGCGGACGGGTGTTCGGGGTCGTGGAAGACCTCCTGGTCAGCGGTGACCATGCCCGCGGCGCCCAGGGGCTCGCCGGTTCCGGGGTTGCGGTCGACCCGCGGGTAGGCCCCGCTCGCCACCTGGACGCGCACCCGGTGACCCGGCATGAACCGGTGCCCGGCCGGCCAGAGATCGACTTGCGCGCGCCGCACGCCGTCGGCGGCGGGTTCAGGGCTGCCAGGCACCAGGCGGCGCACGCCGTCGCAGACGTTAATCGACGCGCCGGTCGGCCCCACATCGCAGAGCCGGACGACCAAGTCTGTGTGTACGCGGTTGGACCGGACGTACAGGTCGGCGGTGACCGGCCCGATGATCTCCAGGCCGGACCGCAGCGTCGGGCCGGTGAACGTGAGCACGTCATTGCGCATCTCAAGCCGGCGGTTGTCCTCAGGCTCGGAGTTGCCAACGAGCGTGGGGCCGCTGAGCGTGGGTGTCGGGTGCGCGGGATCGTAGCGGTAGGTGTCAGGTGGCGACGCCGCGGGCTGCGCGGGCTGGAGGCGCCGGCCGGGCTGCAGGTGCCAGCGTTCCTGCCGCATTCCAGGCACTGGCCAGTCCGGATACTGACGCCATTCGCCCGCACCCGTGATGTGCAGGCGGACCGGCTGATCACGAAGCTGGGACCGCTCGCCGAGGAGATGGGCTCGGAACCAGGCGAGCGCTTCAGCGCTCGCCGCGCGCAGCTGCCGCGGGTCGGCGTGATACCACGGTCCGATGGTCAGCTGCGGCTGCCGGCCGGCTTCGCGCAGCACCGCGAAGTCCCGCAGCTGCCACGGCAGGAACACGTCGTACCAGCCGCCCAGCAGGCTGACAGGGACGGCCACGTCGGCCACGGTGCCGCTGTGGTCGCGCTGCTGCCAGTAAGGCCCATTGGTCGCGGTGTTGGACAGCAGGTCCTGGAAAAACGGCACCGGCGCACCCGCGGCGAGCGTGTCGAGCTCAGCAAGCGGCCGTCCCGTCGAAGCGGCACGCCTAGCCCGGCGGATGGACGTGATGCCCGCCGTCAGCCCGCCGATCGGCCGCTCGATGCGGGTGGTCAGGTCGCTCCAGGTGAGCGTCGACTCGAGAGCGAACGCGCCGCCTACGTAGGCGGCGTCGTGGAATTGTGACGCCGCCATCTGCGCGGCCATAGCCTTGAGTTCTGGCCCGGCGTCAGCGGCGATCGCCCACTGGGAGTAGCCGAGATAGCTCGGGCCATACATAGCGAAGGTGCCGCCGAACCACGGTTGCGCCTTCAGCCACGCGACGGTGGCAAGCCCGTCCGCCCTTTCGTTGCCGAGTGGTTCGAACACGCCGCCAGACCCGAACGTGCCGCGCACGCTCTGCACGATCGCCTGGAAGCCATGCTGTGCGAAGAAATGGCCGTAGGCGAGGCCGACGAAGCCGCCGCGCCCGTACGGCGAGCGCACCAGGATCACCGGCGGATTCCCGCTGCCCGCTTGATCCCCGCCGGCCGCCCGGTCCCCGCTACCTGGCTGTTCCGGGCCGGCCGCCCGGTCCCCGCTACCTGGCTGTTCCTCGCCGCCGCCCGGCGGGTCCCCGATGTCTGCGGGGAAGTACCTGTCCGCGAGCAGGGTGACGCCGTCGGGCATCGGCACGGCGAGGCCGCGCTGGACGGCCACCGGGTGCATCCCGCGCGGCAGCCGCAGCGCCGCGGCGCCCAGCTTGCGCGCGGCGCTGGCAGCCCTGCCCCTGGCGGCGATCACGCTGGCGCCGACGCCGCCCCTGGCAGCGGTCACGGCCGTGACCCTGCTCCCCCGGGCGGCGGTGACGGTGCTGCCCCGAGCTGTCGCGACGGTGCCGTCCCGCGCCGCGGCGGCGCCGGACTTTGCTGCCGCCGCTGCTGTCGTCCCCGTACTCCGTGTCACGCTGCGGACCGTGCGTACGGCGCGCCTGCGTAGCTGCTCAGGAGACTGCACATTCGCCCCCTATCCGATACCTACCGGTTAGTAATAATACTTGCTGATCGGTGCGGCCGAGGGAAGATTGCTGCCCCCGCGCCCCGCCGGCCCCCGCGCCCCGCCGGCCTCCGCGCCCCGCGCGCCCCGCCGGGGGTCAGGTCGCCGAGCCTGCGGCTGCGCCTGTCACGAGGTCACCCCAGCGAGCGAGCGCCGCGTCCAGGTCGAGCGGCGCGATCATGTCGCCCTTGCGCAGCTCGTCCACCCAGTCCTGCGCAGGGACCCGCCACATCACCTCGAACTCGATACCGTCAGGATCCTTCGCATAGAGCGATTTCGACACCCGGTGGTCGCTCGCGCCGACGAGGGCACCGTGCGCGGCGAGCTTGCCGCGTATCTCGGCAAGCTCGGGCAGGGTCCCGACCTCCCAGGCGAGGTGGTACAGCCCGGGCCGCGGCGCGCCACCGGAAATCCGGGCGCCCTGGCCGCTCTCTGACTGCGCGGAATCTCCGACCTGGAATAGCCCGAGATCATGGTCGTTCGAGCTGGCTTGTGCGCGCAGGAAGGCGGCGCGGCCTGCGATCTCGGTCGCGATCTCGAAACCGAGCGTCTCTCGGTAAAACTGCACCGAACGTGACACATTGCTGACGTAAAGCACGGCGTGATTCAGGCGGCGGACGGACATGGCGCCAACTCCTCGGTTTCTGCTCCTAACCACCACAATGCCTGCCACGTCGCCGCTGATTCCCCTCGGCAGCGGCAACTGCGCCGTCGCCGAGGCGGGATATACCAGTTGCTCGAGCGGCTCAGCTGGTTACCGAGATCTCGTTCCACAGGTCCAGGTAATATTGCGCGGCCTTGCTCCGCGGCGCGTAGGCGGGCACCGGCGCGCGGTGGACTGCCATCTGCTCGATGAGCGACAGGGCGGGGATGGTGGCCTTGGCGACGTCGGAGCGTTCTTGTGGCAGGTGCTCGATGATGTCGCGGTGCAGCCGCTTGCGCCTGTCGACCATGGAGAAGAACGCCACGATGGCCGGCCGGTGGCCATCGAACGAGTCGACGAAGCCGGTGAGCTGATCGAGGGTGCGCGTGCAGAGCATCGTCGGGATGAGCGGCACGATCAGTGTGTCCGCGGCGTGCAGCACGTTCTCTGACACCAGCGACATGCTCGGCGGGCAGTCGAGGAAGACCGTGTCGTACTCGCGCGCCAGCGGCGCGAGCAGCCGGGCGATCTGCCGCGTGGGCTTCTTGGCCGCGTCGAGCAGCAGGTCCATCCTGCGGTAGGTGAAGTCGGCAGGCAGCAGGTCGAGGTTGTCGAAGTCGGTGCCCTTGATCGCGGCGTCCAGCGGCCTCGCGCCGCGGACCAGGGCCTTGCTGCCGCCTTTCACCCGCGGCCGGATCCGGAACAGGAATGTTGCCGCGGCCTGCGGATCCAGATCCCAGAGCAGGGTGCTGCCATCGCGGCTGGCCAGGTAGGCGAGGTTGACCGCTGCCGATGTCTTACCGACGCCGCCCTTGACGTTGTAAGCGGCGTAGACCTTCACGCGGCGGCCACCTTCGTGAGGCTGGCGATGAGCGGTGCGCTGCGCCCCCCTGTGAACCGGGCGAAGCGCTTGCCGAAGTCGTCGCGTGCCTCGCTCGCTACCGCGTCGAGCTGCGCCGCCAGCTCGCCCATGGCGAGCAGTGTGGCGGCAGGCGCGGCTCGCTCGGCCACCATCCGCACGGCGAGCGCCCGGATCGCCTCGCGCTGCACGTGCCCGTCCTGGATCTCTCCGAGGCAGTCCTGCAACTGCTTCAGCTCCCTGACGGCGCTGCGGTGTGTCGGCGGGTCGTGCAGCGCGGCGAAGAACTCGAGCAGGTAGCGCAGTTCCTTGCCGCGCTTGCGCACCATATGAAGGTCTTCTTCAGGTGAGTTCGCGGTGACGGCCGCACCGGTCTTTGCGAGCCTGCGGTAGGCGCGCTGGATCCGCGCCGCGGCAAGGCCGGCAATGGGTGCCTGTACTGGGCCGCCCCTGTCACGTGCGAGCCCGCGAGCTTTCTTGCCCGGTTCGGCATCGCCCGGTTCGACATCGCCCCGTGCGACCTTGCCCAGTTCGGTCCGCCATTCCCTGGTGAGCTCGGCGAAGCGGGCCGACCGCAGGCCGCGGACGAGGCGCCGGTGCTCGGCCGCGCGATAACGGACGAGGCTGTCGTGCAGCGGCGTGAGATCGGCGGGTGCCGCCGTGACGAGGCCCGCGGCCGCCTCGGCGAAGCCGAGCAGATGCACGTCCAGGTCGCGGGTCGGTGTAGTCAGTTGCCCGAGCCACCTGAACTCGGGCGCGAACCTTGCCGCCAGGTCGCCGGGCAGCGCGTCGCCCGCGAGCCTCAGCGCGGCCCTCGTCCGGCGAACGGTCACCCGCAGATCGTGCAGGAACTCGGTGTCGACGTCGCGGATGACCCCGTCGACGTTGGCTTCCGCGATGTCGAGCAGGCGCAGAAGTATGGCCGCGACGGCCGCGCTCGCTGGCATCGACGACGTCAGCGCGACGTCCACGTGGCTGCTGTAGTCACCCGCCTGGCGCCCGATCGCGGCGAGCGTCACCTGGAAGGCCGATCCGTCGGCCGCGGCCAGGCCGGGCAGATCGGCGAGCAGCCGCTCGACCTGACCAGCCTGGGTGTCGTAGCCGCGTACCGGTGTCACCGTCAGTCGCGGCTGCAGCGCGGTCGCGGCCGGGCCGCGAAGCGACCCGTGGTCGATGGTCAGCCGGACGACCGTCTTGTCTTCGCCGTCGAGCAGGCGCAAGCTGCGCTGCCTGCTTGTGGCGGTGGCAACAGGCAGCAGCGCCCGGATTCCGGCGATCGGCGCTACTCGTTCGCGCAGCAGGCCCGCGGGAAGCTCGCCGGACATCCAAGGCAAGCTCAGCCGCGGCGCGGCCGCGGTAACCCGTTCGCCCGAGTGCGTGACGAGCGTGACCTCGTGCATTCCGTTGCCGGTCAGGTATTCGAGCGTGCAGCCGGCGTGGTACAGGCGCCAGTCGAACGTGTCCAGCCATACCCGCCGCGCGGTGCGCGAGCCGTCGGCGGCGACGTGGAACCTGGACCGCAGCACCTCGGCTATCCCGTTCCACGCGGCCGTACCCGTAGCCGCGCCGGTGGCGGTGGCTGCGCCGGCTATAGAGCCGGTCTCTACGATTACGAACTCGCGAAGCTGCTGGGGCAACCCCGCCTCCCCGTCAATGTTGACTTCAGGAATGCCGGTGGTCGCACCGCAGGGTTCACCGGATACGACGCACTATAGCCATCCTCGCTTAATTTACTGTTCGCCCAATCGTGTCCAGCCAGTTATTTCTGGAGCTCCACCGGTACGGGCTGGAGCTTCACCGGTACGGGCTGGCCAAGCATCCGGCGGCGGGTGAGCGGCAGGGCGAGCACCATGACGCCGGCCATGACCGCGAAGGCGGCGGCGGGCTCCTTGAGCAGCGCCTGCACAATGAGGGCGACGATCAGGCCACCGGCGTTTCCGGCCAGCCAGAGGAGGGCCGCGGCGGTGGCTCCGGCGTCACCGGCCCGGCGCTCGGCGATCTCAAGCACGACCGGCAGCGCGGTGAGCAGCAGCGCTCCGACGAAGAACATCACGACTACGCCGGCTGCCGCCCCCGGCCACATCGCGAGCGCGACGCAGCCGGCCGCGGTCACGATTACGACAAGCCGCAGCAGCATCGCCTCCGCACCCCGCATGGCGACCCACGGTGCGAGCAGCGCCGAGGCCAGGACACCTGCGAGCACCATCTCGACGAGCAGCGCGCCCGCGGTGGACGAAGACACGCCTGCCGGTTTGAGCAGTGCCTGTAGCCAGGTCGACATCGCGACGAAAACACCGAACCCGGCGAGGAACATGCCGGTCAGGGCGCGCATCACCGGGTCCGACCAGACGATCCTGAGCCGCTGCGGTCCGGTCGCGATCAGGACAGCGCCCTCCCAGTGGCCAGGATGCCGCAAAACGATGAGCAGCACGATGGCCGCTGCGGATGCGCAGGCGGCGCCGATGAGCAGGAGCACCCCGATCTGGCTGGCGTGGCTGAGCACCGAGCCGAGCACGAGGGCCAGCACGAACCCGCCGAAGATGCTGGCCGAGCCGAGTGCGATCCCGGTGGCCCGGTGGCGGGCTTCGAGGTATTCGCCTGCCAGTTTCGTCAGCGCATTGAGGACGAAGGGCTGGGCGATCGCAATGATGAGTTGCCCGGCGAGCACCACGTAGACGAGCGGGAAGGCTTCCGCCATCCACCCCATCGCGCTGACGGACACACCGTAGTGGCTCGCCGCCACGGTCGTGATCGGCGCGAAGGTCAGCCACAGCATCTGGTTGGCCGAAGACACGGCGCAGTACGCGGCCACCACCGTCCACCGGTTCCGTGGCTGGCCCGCCTGCCCGGCGGGCCGCTGTGCGTGGCTCACGTCCGCTCGCGAAGATCAGGCATTGCTCACATCCTTGCTGGCAATGTTGGATCATGGGCGCTTCGATCGCTACTGGTCTGGATGACTCCGCTGGGCGCGCGATCTGCGGGCGCCGTCTGCTCAGGCGGCGGCACGGCGGTTTGCCACCCGCGCGCCGGGGCGTGCCCGGCGTCAAGCGGCGCCGTCGCGGCATCGAGGTCGGGCAATTCCCCGTCGCGGACCATGACCACCGGGCATGCTGACGTCATGAAGGTCCTCATTTCCGCGGACATGGAGGGCGCCACCGGGGTCAGCTGGCCTGCCGACGTGGAGCCGGGCACAGAGCAGTGGCAGCGCTACCGCCGGATGTTCACCTCGGACGTCAACGCGGCCATCGCGGGATTTTTTGACGCAGGCGCCACCGGCGTCGTCGTCAACGAGGCGCACGCCACCATGCGTAACCTGCTGCTCGAGGAACTCGACGAACGCGCGGCCATGCTGACCGGCCGGCACAAGGAACTTGGCATGGTGGAGGGCATCCAGCATCCCGACGTGACCGCGGTCGCCTTCGTCGGCTACCACGCGGGAGCGGGCGAGGAGGGCGTGCTCGCGCACACCTACCTGCCGAATTCGATCATCGGCGTGCGGGTCAATGGCGAGCGAGCCAGCGAGGGCAGGCTCAATGCCCTGGTCGCGGCAGAGTACGGGGTACCCGTTGTCCTGGTCACTGGCGACGATCGAACCTGCGCCGACGCGGCAGGTTACGCCCCTGCCGCACGAGCGGTCGTGGTGAAGGAATGCGTGAGCAGGTACTCGGCGGTCTGCAGAACGCCGTCGGTGACGGCTGCGGCTATCCGGTCCGCAGCGGCAGGCGTCGGCAAGCTCGCATGCAGGAGGGCGCCTGTTCGTGCTGCCACTTACCACGTGGAGGTGGATGTCGATGCCGTGCAACTGGCTCAGGCAGCAGCGATCGTGCCTACGGTCGAACGGGCCGGCGAGCGGACGGTCGCGTACGAGTGCGCAACGGCCTACGAGATGATCCGCTGCTTCAAGGCGGTCGCGACATTGATCTCGGCGGCTATCGAGAACATGTATGGCTGAACCCGGGTGGTCCGCCAGTCAGCACGAGCGCCGAATTCCTCATGAGCAAGGGCCCCGAAGCCGCCGGGCCGGGGGGTGCGGGCGGCCTGTCCCCGCCACACCGGTCACCGATCATGGCCCCGGTTCCGCGCCGGCCGCGTGCCTGGCGCCGCCGGCGCGATTAGCCCGGGTTGAGCCGTGCGGGCGCTTGCCCGGCGGCTAGTGTCTACTATCCAAGTTCGGATCTGGCAGGCTGGCGCGATGTAGAGGTGCTCGGGTTCCTGCCGCCCGGCGTCCCATCAGATGGAGCTAGCGACGTGAGGTTGCTGGGGTGCGAGGCGCCGGAGTGACGCGGTGAGCGACAAGGACGGGCCGGCAATGCCCATGCCCGCGCCCGCCCCGGCCCCCGCGCCCCCGCCGGTCCCATCGCCCCTTTCTGTCACCCCGCTCGCACCTGCGCCCACGCCCGCACCTGCCCCCACACCCGCACATGAGCCCGCGGTACTACAGGCACCACCGGTAACACTGGCACCAGCGGCAGTGCAGGCACCAGCGGCAGCGCAGGCACCAGCGGCAGCGCAGCCGCCCGCGGCAGCACACGCGGGTGAGCCTGTATGGTCAGCGCCGCCGCCAGTGGCGCCCGCCGAGCCGCGGGTCCGCAGCGCGCACGGGACGCAGACCGCGGCGCCGTTCGGCTGGATGGCTGACCGCAGTGATCCCCGGCTGCTCGGCTACCTCATGGCCGAACGCGACTATTACGAGGCGGCCGTGAGCGAGCTCGGCCCGCTGCGGGATCGGCTCGGCGCGGAGTTCGCCGCGCGGCTGCCGGCCGAGGAGGGTTCAGTTCCATGGCGCTGTGGCCCGTATGACTACGTTGAGCACACGCCGGCTGGCGCCGAGTTCCCGCAGCTGCGCCGGCGCCGCCACGGCACGGACGGCGGCTACGAGGTCGCGCTCGACGGCGGGGCGGTCGCCTATGCGTGCGGGCCGGAGGGCCAGGCCGGTTACTTCCGCTTCGGCGTCTGCGAGCCGAGCCCGGACGGCGCGCTGATCGCCTACTCGGTGGATTTCGCCGGCGACGAGGTCTATGAACTGCGCTTCCGTGACACGGCGAGCGGCAGCGACCTGGCCGAGCGTGTCGGCCGCAGCTATTACGGCTGCGCTTGGAGCGCGGATTCGCGCGCGCTGTTCTATGTGGTGCACGATGCGTCGTTCCGGCCGTTCCGGGTGCTGCGGCACCTGATCGGCACCGACCCCGCCACGGACACGCTCGTTTACAGCGAACCTGACGCGCGCTTCTACGTCACGGTCGCCGCCACACGCAGCGGGGAGTGGATCGTGCTCTCCGCCGAGGCACGTGACACCAACGAGCAGTGGATCATCCCCGCAGCCAGGCCCCACGACCTGCCCAGGCTGATCGAACCGCGCCGGCCAGGCATCGAGTACTTCACCGAGCACGTCGCCGGCATCGCGCCAGGACAGGCGGGTGGCGAGTTCGCGATCCTCACCAACCACGGCGCGCCAGAGTACCGCGTGGTCGCGGCGCCGGTGGAGGCGCCGGGCCTGCGCAACTGGCGTGAAATCGTGCCTGGCCAGCCGGAGATCAGGTTCCGCAGGCTGGATGTAATGGGTGGTCACCTCGTCCTGTCGTGCCGGTCGGGCGGCGATCCCTTCCTGCGGATCGTGCGGCCGGACGGAAGCCACCACGACCAGCATCCGCAAACCCCTGCGGGGCACATCGAGGCTGCCGCGCGGGGGGCCTACGACGCGACTGAGCTGATCGTCTCGACGCAGTCCCTCGTCGCGCCCAAGTGCTTGTGGACGGTGGACCTGGCCACCGGCCAGCGGACGCTGGTGCATGCGACCAGGCCGCCAGGTTACGACGAGACCGCCTACCTGACGCAGCGGCTCTGGGCGCCCGCGCCCGACGGCGAGCTTGTTCCCGTCACCATTGCCTGCAGGCGCGGGTTTCGGCGCGATGGGACGGCGCCCTGCCTGCTCTACGGTTACGGCGCATACGAGGCCTGCGCGAGCCCGCGGTTTTCCGTCACCCTCGCCAGCCTGCTCGACCGCGGCTACGTGTACGCGATCGGGCACATCCGCGGTGGCGGCGAGCTTGGCCACCGCTGGTGGCTGGACGGGCGCCTTGCGGCCAAACCCCACACGTTCAGCGACTTCGTCGCTGTCCGCGATCATCTGGTGGCGGAGGGCTGGGCTGCCCCTGACCGCGTGGCGTGCCGTGGCCTGTCGGCGGGGGGGCTCACCGTTGGTGTGGGCTATACGTTCTGGCCGGACCGGTGGGCGGCGGTGATCGCGGAAGCGCCCGCCGTGGATCTGCTCAACCAGATGCTCGACCCAGCCATCCCCCTTACGGTCAACGAGTACGACGAGTGGGGCGATCCGGCCGACGAAGAGCAGTTCGGCTGGATGCGCGCGTACACGCCGGCCGAGAACGTGACCGACGTGCCGCGGCCGCCGCTGCTCGTCACCGGGGTCCTGCACGATCCCCGCGTGATGATCTCTGAGCCGGCGAAGTGGGTCGCGGCGCTGCGTGCCGCGGACACGCGCGGCAACCGCATCCTGCTGCGTCCCGAACTCGGCGCTGCCGCGCACCGCGGGCCGGCCGGGCGGTCAGGCTCGCTTTCCTACGAGGCCGAGCTCCTGGCCTGGGCCATCTCCCTCACCCTTGAGCCATAACGGCTGCCGCCTGGCGCGGCTTGCGGAGCGCGGCGGGGGTCGCCGGGGGTCGTCCCCTCGGGCTGGCGCGGTCATAACGGCTGCCGCCTGGCGCGGCTTGCGGAGCGCAGCGGGGGTTGAGGGGGGTCGTCCCCCTGGGCCGGCCCGGCGATAACAGCTGCTGCGTGGCGCCGCTTGCGGGCCGCGGAGCGCAGCGGGGGTTCGTGCGGCCGCCGCGACGGCGGCCGTGCCGCGGTGGCCTAAAACTGCGCGCGCCTGGTGGACGCGCGCGCGTTCGTCATCGAGCAGCCGGTAGCGCACCGCGAAGGAGGCCGCTTCGAGCCGCGAATGCACGCCCAGCTTGGTGAGCACTGCCTGGATGTGGGTGCGGATGGTGGTTCGTGAGACCCCGAGCCTTGCGACCATGGCCGCAGTGTCGAGGCCTTCGACGATCATTCCGAGGCACTCCCGCTCACGATCGGTAAGGTATGAGGCCAGCCGTTTCGCATGGTCCGCCTGTACCGACCTGCCGGCCGTGACAGCCCCGTTGGCTCCGCTGGCTTTGGGGACGCTGACCACCACCTCGCCGCGCAGCACCCGGTCTATTGCGGCCGTGAGCGCCGACACGCCCTGGGTCTTGTGCAGATAACCGGACGCCCCGGCGCGCAGAGCCCGCAGAACCCCGTCGGTATCTGGGTCGGCACTGAGCACGAGCACCTTCGTGCCCGGGCTGGCAGCGATCACATGTCCGATGGCGTCGACGCCGTCGTCATCGGCGAAATGGCGGTCGACCAGGCAGATGTCCGGCTTGTTGCGGCGGACGGATTCAACCGTCTCGGCCGCGTTCCGTGCGACGGTGACGTCGAAACCGTGCTGGGCGAGCACGGTGGACAGCGCGTCGAGGAACACGGCGTGGTCGTCGCCGATTACCAGGTCAGGCATGTTCATCACCCACCCCCCGCCCGGCCGCCAAACCGGCACCGGAGCTTGCCGCTGCGGTGGCGGCTTGCCCAGGCAGCACGATGCGGACCCTAGTAGGACCCGCCGCGGGTGAATGCGTCTGCATGCTGCCGCCGCAGGATTCGAGCAGCGAAGCAACCACCTTCAGGCCGAGCGATGACGTCCCATGCGGACCGTCGCCGAAGCCGGGGCCGTCGTCGATCACGTCAATGATGGTCTGCGTCGCCTGCCTGATCACCAGGTCGACCCGGCCTTCCCGGCCTGCCGCGCGAGTGGCGTTGCCCACCACATTGGCGAGTATGCGCCACAGCAGGTTCGGGCTCACCCGGATTCTCACGGCGGGTCCTTGGGGCACGACGACGCGCGTTCCGTAGGCAGCGGTCGCGAGCCGCGCGACCTCGCTGCACATCGCCCGCACGTCGACAGCGTCAGGGGTCTCGCTGCCGGACAGCGCGTGCCTGACCATCTCGAGCAGGCGCGACACCTCGAGCGAAGCGAGTTCCGCCCGGATACCCGCCTCGTGCGGCAGCGCGGGCTCACCGCGGATGGCCTCGATCAGATAGGAAAGCGTTGTCATCTCGTGTCCGAGATCGTGTAGCAAGCCGCGAACGGCGAGCGCGTCGTGGCCGTCGTAGCTTCGCCGCCCTCGCCCTTCCCGCCGGTCGAGGGACCACTCCATCGGCACGCCCGTGTCATCCATGGGCTCACCGTGCCCCGCTGGAGTAGCGGCGGGGGTTGCCAGCCAGTTGCACATCGGTTGCACGCGTCGCCCAGCGGTCACGTACTACGCCACCCCCGCTCCGCAGTTCCCCCGGTAACGATGCGTTCGAAGGACCGCCGCCACGATGCCGTCTGCGCGACGAGACGACCTTGTACTCTCCAGTATCAGCCTACCCAACCAGTCCCGGTAGCCCCAAAGGTCACAATTTCGTCATGAGTGCCCGATTCTTGACCTGGATGAGGACGGGTCTGTGGGAGCACAGTCGCACTACGAGCGCACCACGGAAGGGCGTGCGCGTGGCTGAGACTCCCTCGAAGCGGCTCCAGGCTGCGTTTCATCCCGCGCCTCCGCCGCCCGTAGCCCGCAAGCGTGCGCCATGCTCACGGCCTCGAGGCGGCTGTGCACGTCCAGCTTGGCGAAGATGTTGCGGGTGTGCGTGCGAACCGTATCGGTCGAGATCCTCAAATCCGCCGCGATCTGGCTGCCACGCTTGCCATCCATCATGCTCAGCAGAACGTCCCGTTCGCGCGGGCTGAGCACGTCAAGCGGGTCCGTATGGTCGCTGGCGCGGCTGACGTCGGCCCGCAGCTCGCGCAGGATCTCGCCGAGCATGTCCGGCGGGAACCAGGAATGACCGCGGCCGACGCCGCGAATCACCGTCTCGAGTTCCGCGGCTCCTTGCTCTTTTGCCACCCACGCAGCCACACCAGCCCTCGCGGCTTCCACCGCGTGAGCGACATCGCGGTCGGCGCTCAGTACGATGATGCCCGCGCTGGGCCGCGCCGCCACGAGTTGCCGCAGTACCTCCCCGACGTCGGAGCCGAACGGCTCGGCCTCGATCGTGATGACGTCAGGCCGCAGCCCACGGACGATATCGATCAGGTTGGGGTCGAGCGTGGCGCAACGTCCGGCGACCCAGAGGTCCGGGGCGGTGGACAACCGCGATGCCAGCGCTTCTGTGACCATCAGGTGGTCGTCAACGAGCAGCAACCGCAGGATGTCCACGTGCCCACTGTGCGCCGTCACCGCGGCCATGTCCTCATCCAGATGCATGACCGCCTTCTCATCCGAATTCATTGCTGATCGCCATAAACCCACGTCGGGACCATCAGCGGTCACTCCAGCAGGGTGCGCGTTACCAGCGGTGCCCGCCCGCCTGGTGTCGGTCTGGCTATGCCCGTGGCGCGTTTGCCGGGGTCGCCGAAGCGCGGTGCTCGCGCGCCCGTATCGCCGGAGCAGCAGGTCAGCCACGTGGAAGAGACTCGGGTGTTGCCTGATCTTGCGGACGGCCCACTGGCTTGGAGCGGTGCGCGCCCGGTGTGCCACCGCGAGCGGGGACCGCCCGATCGCTACACCTTCGCTGACGAAGATGTCGCCGCTCTTCAACGTCTCCTTGTAGCGCTTGGCGCCCTTACCCATGTCAATCAGGCGGACTCCCAAACCGGCGATGTCCTCGGCCATGCGCAGATGCTGGATCAAGCCAGGGGAGTACCTGCTGAAACGCGTGTCGTACGCCGGGAACCAGTGCGCGAGCACGTCACCGGACAGCAGGCCGAAATGCGCGGCGACCGGTACGTCGCCCGCGTACAGGACCGAGAACAGGCTGCTGAAATGGCTTTCGTGCGTGGTGAAGAGATCGTGGACCAAACCGACTATCGATGGTTGGGAGAAGCGGTCCATCCGGCCAGTCCGGCGGTATTGATCCGATTTCCAAGTCATCAGGGCGCGCAGGGCTGCGGTATCCCTTGAGTCCACCACGAAGCGGAGTTCACCGGCTTCGCGCGCGAGCTTGCGCGCCTTGCGCGCAACGTCCTTGCAAAACTGCGGGGACTTCTGTTGGAGTTTCTTATAATAGATATCGAACCCGTCGTTCAGGTCAATCACCGGCGATGGGGCCATGGCCGTGCGGTAGCGCTCGAAAGGACGCTGATCTTGGGCCAGGTGGTCGAACTGCCAGGCGGATATCCGGCACGCCCGGAGTAGCTCCCGCAGATCCCATTCCACGCCGGGAGCGTGGACAAGGCCCTGGCAATCGGTCAGTCCCGCGCCGATCGGGACGCCAACCCCGAGCCTGCGTCTTTCGAACGGGAAGAACCCGGTGGTGGCCGGCCCATCGGTGATGACCGCGACTCTTGCGCTGGGCCGGAAGCGGCTGACGGTGATGGCGAATTCGGGGGATAGGAAGGGGTTGGCAAGAGACGCAGTGCTGCGCTGCATGGACTGCCACGCGGCGATGTCGCTTGGCCCCAGCTCATCTGGGCGCACGATCGAGATTGGCATTTGCGCTGTCTCCCTCGGCGTGGCTAAAGGATTTCGTCGGACATCGCCGCGCTCACCCGGCGCGCGGCGAAGCCGGAGCCGCAGACGAAACGCATGACTGGGCCGAACGTTCCTGCGGCGGGCAGGCCGACGAAGAACAAGCCCGGTGCGGAGGATTCGGAGGACCCTGAAAGACGTGGCCAGCCGGCCACGGTCTGGATCTGGTCCAGGAGATCCGGTCCGAGAAAACCGAGTCTTTCCAGATCGACGCGGTAACCCGTGGCGGCGAGGACGTGATCCACCTTCAGCTCGGAGGCGCCACTTCCCGCCAGCGACAGCGCCACCTTGTCGCCATCCCGGACCGCTTTCAGCACGGCGTGGCCATCCAGAACCGGGATGCGGCCCACCACCCGGTCACGAAGCCACCAGGCGCCGAGTGGTCCGAGTACTCTCTTCACCAGCTTGATACGGGTCCGCGCCGGGAGGTATCTGAACATGCCAGGAGCATGGCTGAAGGGATAGATGCGCCAGGTCGGTCCAAGCGGCGAGCGTGGCTCGGGAACGAGCGACATGACGCCGGTGGCCGGCTCCTTGGGCGGCTGGCCGAACCGGGCAGTGCCGCGGACCAGCACCGTAACCTGTGCGCCCGCCTCGTGGAGCAGGGCCGCGTCTTCCAGCGCCGACTGGCCGGCCCCGACCACGGCGACCGCCCGCCCGGCAAAGCCGGTCAGGTCTTTGTGTTGCGAGGAGTGCGAGACGGGGCCGGCCGCTGATGGCCCCTCTGGAGCGATCGCCGCAAGTGCCGGAGGGATGTAGGAGAAGCTGGTCAGGCCGGTGGCTATCACGACGGACTCCGCCTCGAGGTCATCCCCGGAACTAAGCCTGAGACGGAACCGGCCATCCTTGCGGTCAACCTGGCATACCCGCCTGGGATCGACGTCAGGGACGAGATGCTCCTGGAACCACTGACCGTAACGAACGAAGAGCTCGATGGGCACCACCTGGTTTTCCCGTAGCTGCGGGACCCCGTGGGCCGCGCAGAAGTCGGCGAGGGTGAAGCCGGGGGCCGGTGCGGCGATACTTGACGCGTCCGGCGTCGACTTCAGGCACATGCCACTGGGCATGTGGTCGCGCCAGCTGGACATCACCTCGCCGAAGACTCGCACCCTGATTCCCTTGGCACGCAGGTGAGCTGCGACCGACAGCCCGTACGGTCCGGCCCCGATCACGACAGCAGGCGTGGAATCGATTGAGTTCACTGAACACCCTCCTTGGTATGTTTTTCCGGTTGTCCGGCCGGCCGCCGGTCACGCGGCCGGCGGCGGTCAGTCAGGTGGGAAGCGAGCAGTCTCGGAAGACGCGGCCACATCGCGAGGAATGGAAGCGGATCGTCGTACGCAGCCCAGGCCAGCTCCGTAGTTGCGGCCGTCCGGGGAGCGGATGGGGTGGCGTAGGCGCTGCGGCGGTAGGCGAGCCTCGCGGGCAGGTCGATGTGCTCGACAACTATCCTGCGCCCGTTGACCTGGTGGCTGGCGGGTACCGTGCGGCCAGTCAGGTCGAGGTAGAGGGCACGTATCACGTCGATGCCGGCGGCGGTCTCAAACAGCCGGAACTGGTTTCCCATCCGCGGGTTGAAGTCCACAAGCTTGAACTGGCCGTCACGGCGGTCGAACCGCACGTCGAGGTCAGCCACCCCCTGGAAGCCGATCTCCTTGCAGAAACGCTCGGTCAGCTGGGCCAGCGCCGGGTTTGGTACTGCGTATCCGCAGGCGGTCGCGCCGGCATGCGGTGGCCAGGACCGCACCTTCACCCCGGTGAACAGCACGAGGCAGTTCGAGTTCGCGTCGCAGTACAGGTGGACGATCCAGTCCTCGGCATGTTCCGTCGGGATGTAGTCCTGGAGGACCAGGCTCGGTTCCCCGCCTAGCGTCCCGGTCAACGCGAGTAGCTCCGATGCGGTGCGCAGCACTGTCGTGCCCGCTACTACCGGGTTGCGCCGCCGCACCCAGGGCTCCGCGTTCTTCGCCACCACCGGGAAGGTCCCTGCCGCGGCGAAGGCTGCCACCTCGGCGGAGGTCGACAAGAACACCGACTCAGGGGCGGGCACACCGTGCCGGCGGCACAGTTCATAGAGCCCATGCTTGCTGGCCAGTTGCCTGGGCAGGCCGGACGGGATCTGGGGCAAAAGAAAGTACTCGGACAGTTCGTCCGCATGCTCCGCGATGAGAACCGCAGCCTCGTCGTCCACGGGAACGGCGACTGATCGTCGCCCTAGTTGCCGCCCGATGTCGCGCAGGCCCCCCACCAGCTCTTCAGGATCTTCCCTCCCGGTGGTCCGCCACCTGAACCGGCCTTTGCAATACCGGGACAGGGCCGCTGGCGTGAACGGGTCCTCTGTTGTCGCGTATACGGGCACGCCAAGGCGCCCGAGCGTGCGGATCGCGGCCACCCCACCGGAGTGGAGGGGGTATTGGCCGATCTTGACAATCAAAGCCGGGACCTGGCTGTCCGGCTTCACCCCAGGCCTGCTCATCGGCTGCACCTTCCCCTCACGAATAGTCACGACAACACGATGAAACGCTCGACCACCACGGCGAGCAGCGCCGCGAGCAGGGGCAGCGACGCCAGCGTCAGGGTCTGCCGGAGCCACCGCTGGGGCGGCAGGCACACCCGGGCGAACTCACGCGCCGCGAGCACCAAGACCAGCAGTCCGAGGACGATCAGGCCGGCGGGGGTCCACGGGGTCGCGACGATCCCGAAGCCGCGGGTGTTGAGGACCAATGGCTTTTCGTGCGCTCCCAGCTGCCCGCGGAGCGCGTAGATGACGGCGTCGTGGTCGGCGAACACCACCTGCACGCCGGGAGCCGCGGCCATGTGCGCACGGAACTGGCTGCCCCAGCCGGGCTGATAGCTCGCCGCCTGCTGGAGGTAGGTCTCCTGGGTGCGGGTGGTGATGAGGTAGCTTCCTGGACCGAGCGTCCGGAGTGTCCCGACAAGCCCGGTGACGCTCGCCGGGTCCTGGGGCGCCTGAGCCGGGATGTAGTCGACCTTCTCGATATCGCGGTATTGCCAGGGCATCTGCGGCGTGTTGTCGACCGAGGGCGCGGGGCTTAGCCACGCCAGCCTCGTGCCCGCGCTGTCGTGGGAGTAGATGTAGTTCATTGCGGTCAGCTCACCGCGTGGGACCTGCTCGAACGCTTCGTTCCCGTAGCGCGCCACGAAGAAGGCGACGACCAGGACGAGGCCGCACGCGACAGCGGCCGCGAGCGCGCGCCACGAGCGGCTCGCATTCCTGGCGGCGGGGAAGAAGGCAAAGGCGCCAAGGATGCAGGCGGCGGGCAGCGCGAACAGATAGATGCGCAGCGCGATCTCGCCGCCATAGCTCTGCAGCCCGAACGCGAGAAATGGCACGCACAAGAGCACCAGAGCGGCACGGTCCGCAATGCCCCGGTAGCGGCGCCTTGCCAGCCCGAGCACAGCCATGATCACGGCCACCGCGGCAAGTGCGGTACGCACGTACAGCACGCGTGCGTGCTGTGGCGTGCTTCCCGCCACCCGTCCAGCGACGCTGGTTGACAGGTTGGCGCTGAGGTGGCCGATGCCGCCGAAGATGTCCGACTGATGGCCCGACCAGAAGGCGGCGGCCGCGAAGCTGATCCAGGCCACCAGGATCACGGCGAGCAGCAGCGGCAGCCCGGTGATCGCGCAGCGGCGGACAAGGACGAGGCCGCCGCAAGCCAGGAGCATGAAGAACGGCGTTAGCTGGTGGCTCACCGTGGAGGCCACGAAGATGGCGATGACCAGCGTCAGGAGGATCGCCCGCTGGCCGGTGCCCACCGGCCGGCTCGGCAGTTCGCCAGGCTCGGACACGCCGCGCCTGCGCAGCATCGCGAGCCAGCCGGCGAACTGGTCTGCCAGCCGCCTCCGCAGGCTGCTCGCAGCGAGCCGGCCGGCAAGCCGGCCCGGTGCCAGCCGGGTCGGCGTCGACCTGCTGAACCAGTTCACCAGGAGTGCGATGAACACCAGGTAAAGCAGGTAGTTGAAGGCCTGCGGGGAGAAGTAATCCTGGCCCACCCAGTTGCCCACGCAGAACAGGAATGCCGCGAACCACATCGCCCGCCACGTCATGCGCAGATTTCGCATGATCAGGAAGAGCGGCACCAGGCAGAGCAGGTCTACCGTGACGGGCCACAGCCGAAGCACGGGGATGAGGTCATGGTTGCCGGCCACGCCTTCCACGAAGGCCACCAGCGCCAAGAACCCGGGCCAGCTGAAGTAGGCGGCGATACCTGGCGCAGCGTGCCCAGTACGGCTGATGTACTCGACGAACCCGGCGATCTGGTAAGCGGTGGCGAACCTCGGCTCGGGCTCGGCAATGACCGTGACTCCGTCCAGGCAGATCACGATGGCAACAAGCATCGCGCTGAGAATGACCGGGCGGTGCTTGCCCAAGCCGAGGGTGAGGATGAACGCGAGCACAAGCAGCCCGGCGCCGGCGAGGGATTCCCTGGGCAGCACGGAGATGAGGCCGAGCCCGTTCATCCGGCTCAGGTCGATACCGCGCAGCGGCATCAGGAACAAGGCGAGACCGCTCGCCGCCAGAACACACAGCGCGCCGAGGGGCAGCCAGCGTGACAACGACCATGGCAGACCGGGCGCGGTCTGTGGTGACGCGGGCGCGGCTTCATCCACCTGCGGACCCGGGGGTGCCACGCTCAACGGGCTTCGCCCTCCGGCACGAGGGGCAAAGGCTGCCGTGGCCGCGCGCCGGCGAGGATGCGCTGCAGGCCCGGCGCCACCAGAATGGCCACAAGCACCTGGCTGGCGAGTACCGCCACCCCTGCGCCGACGATTCCTAGCAGTCTGGTCAGTACGAGCGCGAGGCCGAGGATGAGAACACAGCGGACCCCCTGGATCAGCGCGATGAGCGATGTCCGGCTCTGCGCGCGCAGTGCTCCCAGATAGATCTCGGTCACGCTCCGTGGCAGCGTCGCGACCGCGAGCAATTCGAGGATTGGCGCGCCGTGGGCCGAGTAGCCGGCGCCGAACAGGCCAAGCGCCCATGGCGCGAGCAGCGCCACCCCGCCGGCCAGCGGCAGCAGGATCAGCATCGCCCTGCGCAGAGCCGCGCGGCAGTTGACCGCGAGCGTAGCCGCGTCGAATGCGCCCTCCACCGTCAACGATGTCGCCATGTTGACGGCGAAGAGATCAAGGGTCGCTCCGATAACCCACGCGATGTAGAAGTAGGCGTACATGCCCGGGGCGATGTGAACGGCCACCAGCACCGGGACGAGAGTGGTGCTGGCGAGGACGCATAGGGCGCCGGTGTAATCCCCGGCGAGGAACCGGCCGATCTGTCTGCCTGTCGGCGGCTGACGGTCGGCGGTCAGCCGCGCGTGGCGGGGCACCAGCCTTTGGAAGATCAGCGTATTGACCAGCGGAAGCGAAATGGCGACGGGCAGCATCCAGGAGACGTAGATGCCGGTATGCGGGAACCTCGAGGCGAGTGCCACCAGCAACGCGATCTTGACGATGCCGAACAGCCCGTTCTCAACAGGCACCCAGATGGCACTCCGCAGTCCGGTGAGGACACCATCCTGCAGGGTGAAGATTCCCCAGATGACCACGCACAAGGTAAAAAAGAGCCCGGCGGTTGCTCCCCCCAGCTGGGCGTACGACAAGCCCCAGTGGCTGACAGTGAACAGGAACGGGATCGAGATGGCTACCGACGCCATGGCGCTTACGGCGTAGGTCCGTAGGACCAGCGCCCGGGTGCGCTGCCCCGATTGCGGGATGAATCTGGTCAGCGCCCCGATGAGATTGAGGGCGGTGAAGCCGGCCAGCAGGCTCATCGCCGACCACGCCGCGGTGGCACGGCCGACGTCGGCGACCGGGTAGCGGCGCGCGGCGAGCAGCCAGTAGGCGAGGCCGAGCAGGCCGTTCGTCCCTGTGTTGACCATCAGCGCGTACGCGTTGCGGAAGAGCGGGTCGGCAAGATCTTTGCGGCGTGCCGCCAGATACCCGCGCACATCGGGAACCCGGCTCCGCACCGCTGGCGGCTCCCGCAACGCCTGAGCCCTACGGGGCCCTCCCCGAGCGGACGGCGTGAGCTGACGGCCCGGTAGGCCGCCAGCACGCCAGGAGTCCGCCCGATGTGCATCGTCCGGGGCGCCGGGACCGCCTGGATCCAGCGGCGGCGCTGGGTCGGTCTGGGCCCCTCCCGATGCTGCCGTCCTACCCATCGCGCGAAACGCCGGTCAGGGTGGCCCGGGTCCGCCGGACGACAGCCCAGCCCCTGGTGAGAGACCGGTCCTTCATGAAGATCATCGGAAGGCCGCGGCCGTGCACGATCTGGTCGAAGGACCGCAGCCCGGTGGACCGCCTTATCGTCAGCCGCGGCACGGCGAACGGGTCCCATGCCGGACCGGCGATCGTGTTGCCAACGGCGCACGCATACCGGTGACCCGCTGCCCGGGCCGCGCGCCGCACCCTGGTATTGGAGTAACCGAACGGATAGGCCAGGCCGGGCACCGGCAGGCCGAGCCGGTCCTCGAGCAGTGCCTTGCTGTCGTGCAGCTCACGACGCAGGTCAGCATCGGTCAGCTGGTCAAGCTGGGGGTGCCTGTGGCTGTGGGCGCCGATCTCCACGCCGGCTGCTGCCGCCTCGCGGATCTGACTCCAGGTCAGCATCTGGCCAGGCCTGCGGCCGGCCGACCAGGGTCCAGCGTCCTGGATCCAGCCTGTCGTCACGAACACCGTGGCGGTGAAACCGTATCCGCTCAGCAGGGGGAGCGCTTCGCGGTGAAAATCGGCGAACCCGTCGTCGAACGTGAGCACTACTGGCCGGGCCGGCAACGCGCCGGTGCCGTCGCTGACCGCGGCAGCGAGCGCCGATGCCGTCAGCGTGCTGAAGCCTGCTGCGTACAGGTGCGCGAGTTGCGCCGCAAAAGCGCCGGGCGGCACCGCGAGCCTGTCGCTGGTCTCGGGCGGGCCTGCGATCTGGTGATACATCAGGATCGGGACCACCGGCCTGATCGGATTCATCTGTCCCCCAGGGCCGGTTGCGGGCCGCCGGAAGGGGGCGTAGATCCGGCGCGGCGGCGCGCCGCAGTGCTGACTGAGCCGGTCGAATAACCCGCCGCCGTAGCCGTGAATCCCGCCGCGATGGCAGCTGCCCGAAGGAGACCGGTCCACTGGCCGCGGCAAGCGTCGGCCACGCCGCGCGCCACGCCGCGGGGCAGCGTCCTGGTGGTGTAGTGACGCTCGGACGACAACCCGTCCCCGGCGCCGACGCTCCGCGTGACAAGTGCCTTCGATAGGCCTTCCGCGTAGCAGCGGGCACGGAAGTACGTGAAGCGGGAGCGATTAGCTGGCACCCTGTGCCAGATCACCGCACGGTTGTCGAATAGCAGCGAGCCGCGGACGCGCTGGCCGAGGCGGATGCAGAACTCGGTCTCTTCGCAACCCAGCGGACGCTTGTGAGCTGACCTCCCGATGCCGCTGCTGAAGCCACCGATCACGTCGAAGACCTCTCGCCGGAACGACGCATTCCCCCCGAGAAGGTTGCGGACGGGCGCGCGGGTGGCCGGCATGCCAACGTAGGTGCATCCGACGACCCAGTCGAATTCGCCAGGAAACCAGGCAGGCCGGCTGGATTCCCATAGGGGCAGGGTCAGCCCGCCGACGCCCAGCACGCATGGATCCGCGTAGGAGTCAACGAAGAATCTCAGCCAGTCAGGCTCCGCGACCGCATCGTCGTCGAGGAACGCCACGATTTCGCCCTGGGCCAGCGCGACGCCGGTGTTCTTGCCACCCGACAGCCCACGTTGCTCGCGGTTTTCGACCACGGTCACGCCAGCGAGCGCGGACTTCAGCCGTTCGTAGAGGACGGGATTGTGGTCGACGACCACGATGATCTCGCGGGCCGCGAGGCTCTGTGCCCGCACCGATGCGACCGCAACGAGAGTGTCGTTCCACCGCTGCTCGGTGTGAGCGCAAATGACGACTGACACATCGGAAACCTCGCGGGGTATTGTCACCGATCGCAGCACTCGGTCAGCAGTTCGTGATACGTGAGCGGCATCTGCCGCAACCGTCCGCAGACCCTGCTGCCCCCGTGGCCGCGCGCTGGGGGCCCCAGTCACATGACCTCCTGATCGGCGTCTTGGATCGTTGCGATCGCCGCCCTTTCTCGCCACTGAGCGGCAATTGCCGGATCGAGGACTGCGGCGCGGCGCCGGCGGTCACGGAACCTCTCCCGCAGGATCACCTTGAGGATCCGCCAGCCATCCCTTATCGCCCGCAGGTTGCTCGACCCGTACATGCGGGGGTGTTCGTGACTGGGAATCTCCTGGATCCACAGCCCGGCCTTGGCGGCCCGGATGCTCATCAGGGTCTCCACCTCGAACCCCGCACAGTCGACCGCCATCGCGCCTAGGTGACGGGCCCAAAACGCGTTGTAGCCGTAGCACAGATCGGTGTACTGGGTGCCGAACATGCGGTTGACCAGAACGTTGAGCATCCGGTTTCCGTAGCGGCGGCCCACCGTGATGTCATCGCTTCCGCCACCGCTCGCGAAGCG
The DNA here is from genome assembly GCA_963826515.1 of uncultured Actinomycetota bacterium. GTDB lineage: Bacteria > Actinomycetota > Actinomycetes > Streptosporangiales > Streptosporangiaceae > DATFVJ01. The sequence continues at coordinate 406,632 of CAWGXI010000005.1, read as the reverse complement.
CGATCCCTTGGCGAAGTCGGCCCCGGCCACCAGCGCACTCACGAACTGAACGATTTCGCGCCCATCGGTCGAGCCGTCTCCGTCGATCATCACGATGATGTCGCCGCTGCACGCGGCGAAACCGGCGGCCAGCGCGTCGCCCTTGCCGGCACCCTGCTGTGTCACGATCTTGATATCGGGGCGGATCCCCCGCGCCACCGCAACCGTGTCATCCGTCGAGTGCCCGTCCACCAGCACGATCTCATCCACCCACGAGGGCAGCGTCGCGAACACGTGGGGGAGGTTGGGCGCCTCGTTCAAGGCCGGTATCACGACGCTGACGCTCGGCGCAATGGCGAGGGCAGCGGACACAGGCCGATATGGGAACCATCTGCCGCGCGGGACCAGGTTCCCCGCTTCCCTGGAAGTCTTTGATGAACTCATTGCCTGCTAGCCCTCTGTCCGCTTTCCTGTGGGCGCCGCCTGACTGTGGCCTGGCAGAGGCTGGGAGGGGGGACCAGCTTTCTGCGCCGGTTCCCCTCCTCGCCGTTGATCGCAAGTGAGAGTCGGTGTTGTGACACTGCAAGTCCCCCAAGCCCGTGGCAGGCACGGTGCCCCGTCGGTATGTTCCGCGACCGACAGTGGCATGGGGGCGCCCACGGTTTGCTCCTTCATCCGGGGTAGCTTCCCTCGCCAAAATGGGGGAGAAGAGGTGTCGCTCGCAGCGACATCAGTGCTGGTGGCGCGAGCCTTTTGGGCGCAGGAGCGTCGGCGAGTCTGCGTGCTGACGCGGGGTTCGGGGTGGTGAATGCCGGCCGTGCGCTCCGGGCGCCAGAGCCCGCGGCCGTAGGCGTAGCGCGGCCGTTCCCTGACCCGCTGCCGCAGCGAAGCGGAAGCGGCTCACCTGGCTGCTGATGTCCCGGCAGTTCCGGCGGCTACGTGCGAGCCCCCGGTCAGTGCCATGTCCCAGGCGGGCGCGGCCGCCATGTGCTGGGCTGACCCCGGGGGGGATCCAGATACCCCATTCGGCCGAGAAAACCTGCTCGGCATTTAGCTTCACTGGAGCCATGACAAATGCCATGACAACGGAGAACCGGTCTCGCCTGTCCTACAAGATCATCTTTGCCGTCAAGCACCCGGATCAGATCCTGCCATACGCTCGCCGGGTCCTCGTTGACGCGTGGATGCGGGCCAGGGCCCGTGATCACGTCAGCTACTACCGTGCCGTGATGAAGTACAAGGCTTCAAACAGCCTCGACGTCGCCGTTGGCAGCAGGAGCCACGACCAGTGGCTCGAGTTCGGCCAGATGCAATTCGACTACTTGCTCGAGCACGGGCTCAAGCCGGGTGACCGCGTCCTGGAGATCGGATGCGGCAACCTGCGGGCTGGCCGGCTGCTCATCGACTACCTCGACACCGGCAATTACTACGGGATCGACATCTCGCCGGATATTCTGGTGGCCGCGGGGCGCGTGCTCGCCGAGTCCGGGCTGCAGGACAAGCTGCCCAGGTTGAGCATTGTCCAGGGCCTTACCTTCGAATTCCTGCCCGCCGATTACTTCACCGTGGTACATGCGAACAGTGTGTTCACGCATTGTCCGATAGAGATCATTGACGAGTGCCTGGCCCACGTGGGACGTATCATGGCGCCGGGCGCGATCTTCGACTTCACCTTCTACCGCTGCGATGAAGCCGAGTACCAGGTGCATCATGAGGACTATTACTACCGGACGGACACGCTACTCTCGCTCGCCGAGAAGAACGGGCTCGAGGCGCGGCTTATGGATGACTGGTGCGACCCGTGGGACCATCAGCCCAAGATCCGCGTGACCCGTCGAGGCTGACCGGCGGGCACCCCGTCCGGCTCGCATCCGTCCGATGGGGGTCGCAGATGGAAGGCGCGCTGTGCCGCCAGCCCCGTCCATGAGCAGCATCTCGATCGCGACCGCGCTCAGCGCCGCGGCAGCAAGCCGTTCAGGCCGGGCAAGACGGGCCGATGCCGGGTTCAGATCCCGCCGGTCACGGTCACGTTGCCGGTGCTGCTGCGCGCCGTCCCGGCGGTCGCGACCAGGTTGCCGCTGGAGGCGACGACGAGCTTGCCCGGGCTGCCGCTGAAAGAGAACCCGACGTCGCTGGGCCTGGCGCCGACGATCACGTTACCGGTGACGGACAGATATCCGGTGCTTTCGCCCGGCTGGCCGGCCCACGTGATCGCGATGTACGTGTACCTTGCCCCGGCGGTCTCACCGCCGTCGTTGAACACCTTGTTGCCGGCGATCGTCGATCCGGCTCCGCCGGCCGTCGCCGTGATGCCGAACCACGCTCCCGAACCCCGTTTGGCGCCGAAGTCCTCGATGTAATTGCCCGAGATTGTCGTACCGAATAGGCGGCTGGCGTAGATGCCGTCCTGGCCGTCGCCATACAGGTGGTTGCCAGAGATGACCCAGCCGGCCGCATTGCCGAGGTGAATAGCGTCTTTGGCGACTGGCCCGATCTGGTTGTCGTCGAGAAAACCGTCGGTGACGGCGTTACCGCTGTCCGAGACTTCGAACCCGTACTCGCCGCACTTGGTGATGACGTTGTTGTCGAACCTGCTATTCACGCTCGTATTCGTGATTGCCCGGCCGTTCGCCGTCGTGTTGGTGTCCACGATGCCTGATCCGCCGCAGCCCGTCACGTCCACGTGCTCGACGTCGGCCTGCCAGTTAAGCACGACGATCCCGTCGGTACTGCCAGAACCGTTGCAGCTGACGGTCAGGTCGCGGATGGCAAGCGGATCGCCGGTCGTCGGCAAGTTGCCGGCGTACGCGGCAGAGGCAAGAACGTAGGCCATCCCGGCATCCTGCTTGAGAACGGTACCGGTGGTACTGGTGCCGGCATAGGTCCGGTCGCCTGGCAATGAGATCCCTTTGGTGAGCAGGCAGATTCCGCCCAGGATGTTGATGGTCGCGCCGGGTGCGCTCGAGCCGATGGCGTTCTGCACTGCCGCTGCATCCGAGGTGGCGTCCTTGCATGTGACATTGACCAGAATCGCCCCATCTGCGGCGCCGGTAAACGTTGTGCAATCGCTCAGCGAAACCGCCGCGAAGACGGCCGCGAGCACAGCCATCGCTTGCTTGATTCTCACGTGGCAACTCCCCCGTATGGCAAGGCCCGTCAAGAGCAGCAGCGCCCGGCCGCCACGAGCGCCATCGCCATGATCGTCAGCTAACTCAGCGCTGCCGCCCGCCAGCCAAGTTCGCGCGCCCGCGTTGCCGCCGTCAGTACGTGACTCCTGTGACTGTTGTGCACACCGCCACCGTACAGGTCGAGTGGCGGCCGCTGGCGGAACTCGTCCAGGGTGTAACGGCGGGTGAAGTCGAGCCGCGGATCAGGCCGCGGCGGCCAGGGCATGTCTCGCAGATCTCCGGCGGCGCGGATCGGCGCCCAGACGACGATCGGCGGCGTTGTCGTCGTCGCCGATAGCTCCCACTATCGGCTCCTCCTCCGCCTTGCCGATCGCCGCCTGGATCACCGCCCGCCATCCACCGAGATCTGCGAGACACGCCCTAAGAAAGCGATCGCCGGGGATTTGCGGCTCGCTCCGCTGGCCACCAAGTGCCAGGTCCTCTGGGCAACCTTTACGGCACTCTAAGTAAGATCCCTGGCATGCGAGTACTCGTCACCGGCGGCGCCGGTTTCATCGGCTCACATCTCACCGACGCGTTCGTCGCCAGAGGCGACGACGTGGCCGTGGTCGACGACCTGTCCGCCGGCCGCGCGGGACGCCTCGGCGACCGTGTCACCCTGCACAAGGTCAGCATCACGGACGCGGAGCCGCTAACCGCGAGCGTCAAGCAGGCTCGCCCGGACCTGATCTGCCATCTCGCCGCGCAGATCGACGTCCGCTCCTCGGTTGATGCCCCAGCGGCGGATGCGCATGTCAACGTGGTCGGGACGGTCAACGTCCTTGAGGCAGCCAGGAGTGCGGGCGCACGCGTGCTCTTCGCGTCCTCCGGAGGCGCCCTCTACGGGCGGAATGCCCCCATCCCATCTGGCGAAGACGTGCCGCCGATGCCCGAGTCCCCGTACGGCATCGCCAAGTACTGCGCCGAGCGGTACATAGGCCTGTACAACCAGCTGCACGGCACTCGGCACGCCATCATGCGGCTGGCCAACGTCTACGGGCCCCGCCAGGATCCCGGCGGCGACGCCGGGGTGATCCCGATCTTCTGCGGCTGTGCCCTGGCGGGGCAAGACCCCACCATCTACGGCGACGGGACGCAGACTCGTGACTTCGTCTATGTCGGCGATACGGTCAATGCCTTCCTCGCGGCGGCCGACGCCGGCCGCCCCGGTACGTGGAACGTCGGCACCGGGGCGGAGGTCAGCATTCTCGACCTCGTCCAGGTCACCGCTGGCGCCGCCGGCCGTCCGGTGCAGCCGCAGTTCGGCCCGCCGCGTGCGGGGGAACTGCCGCGCAGCGTCCTCGCGGTCAGCCGGGCAGCGCAGGACCTGGGCTGGCGGGCAGAGACCGGGCTCGCCGATGGCATCAGCAAGGTGTACCGCTGGATCGGGGCGGGCGCGCACGACCGTGCGGGCCATTAGGACGCGGATCCTTGGGGGTGTTCCTCGCCACGGCTGGGCCAATCTTGCGGTCGGCGGACGGTGTCACATTGCGGCAGCAGTCATGGCAGCGCCAGCCCGGGGGGCGGCCCCCCGGAACCCCTCGCAGGCCCTGCGGGCGGCGCCACGCGGCAGCCGTTATGGCAAGTGCCCGTGCCCGGCCCGGTGCCTGTCAGGCGCCGCTGACCGCTACCACCCCGTCGAGCGTGCCCACGTAGGCGTGCGAGCCTGACAGGCTCGGCGCGGCGAAGTGGGGCGCGGTGCCGATGCGGACGCTGGCCCTGATGCTGCCGTCAGCGGCGTTGAGCGCATAGAGGACGCCGCCGTCGTAATCGACGACCCAGACCGCGCCGCCGCCAGTCACGGGGGACCCGTGGGCCGACGCCGCCTGTGCCGTCCAGCCGGGATGCGGCGTGCCGTCGGCGCCGATCGTCACCTGGCGGATGCCGCTGTCCCTGCACGGCACGTACACCACGGCGCCGGAGACGGCACCGGTGCCGTAACCGGTGCAGACGCTCGCCTGGGCCACCTCGCCGCCAATCCCGCCGAGATGCGCCGGCCCGGAGCACGTAGCCGGTACCGCTCTTGCCGGCGATGAAGACGTAACCGCCGGACACGGCGGGGGTCATCGAGCCGAGATCCAGGTCGTTCGCGTTGTCGTGGGCCCAGCTTGACGGCGCGAACAGATCGACGCGGCGCAGCGCGGGTGACAGGGCGGTCACCGAGTTGCTTCCGTCGTAGGAACTTGTGGACGCGCCGTTGCCAACACTGACAAACAGCCGGCCACCAGCTGCAACCACACCGCCCGTCCCCCAGATCGCGCCCTCGCGGCTGGTCGGCACGGAATATGACTCCGCCGCGCCGTTGCCGCCTGCTGGCACCGAGACCACCGCGCCGATGTAATCCGCGCAGTCGCCGTTCAGCCCGCCGAACGCGATGTACACGCGCCCGCCGTACAGGGTCAGCGCGGGCCGCTGCTGCGTCGCGATCGGGGTGCCCCGCGGCGGCTCGACCTCGCGGCGTACCTTCAGCTCTCCTGTCGCCAGGCTCACCCCGGCGAGCAGGTGGGTGCCGCCGGTGGTCTCCGCGACCGCGTAGACGAGGCCCGTGGCGGGATCGTAGACGGGCGTCCCCGTGATGCCGAGCGGGTCGATGTTGCCGCACGGCAGATCCGACAGGGGCACCGGTGCCGCGATGTGCCTGCGCCAGATCACCTTTCCGTTCTGCGCGTTCAGGGCGTAGAAGCTGCCACCTTCCGTGGCTGCGACGATCACGCCGCCGATCACCAGCGGCTGGGCATATACCGCGCCGTCAAGCGGTCGGTGCCAGGCGATGCGAAGCGTCCCAGGTGCGGGCACGCCCGTCGCGGCGGCGCTGCGGCCCGGGTCGTGATCGTAGGTGGTCCAGTCGGCGGCCGACGGAGCCGGTCCTGGTGCCGGTGACGTGTTCACGATCGGGGGCGGCGGGCTTGGCCTCGGCGGCGCCGCCGAGCTGCACGCGACGACCCCGGTAATCGCCGCGACCACGGTGAGCGCGGTGCGGGCGTGCACGGATGTTGCGGTGCGTGCGGTGCCGGATGCTGCGGTGCGCGCGGTCCCGGATGTTGCGGTGCTTACGACCCCGGATCTTCCGGTGCGCATGGCCACGGATCCTCTGGTGCGGCGACGTCCGATCACGGGGCCAGGCTATGCCCGCCGCGTTGCGGTACGGCGGCAGCGCGCCGGAATGCGCGGCGGCGTCTTGCACCAGGGTCGGCGACGGCGCGGCCGCGCGGCGTCGCGGTGTGCCGCAGCGCGCGGCGGCGACTGCGCGCCCGCGCCTACGTCGGGCGCTCCCCGGACCATGATCCGCGACCGTGTTAACTAGCCCGCGCTATTTGCAGGTAAGTTAACGCGATCAGGGATCATGAGCCCGGTCCTGTCGGCCGCCCGGGCCCCGGCAGAGCAGCGCGAGGCTGCCCGGGCCCGGCAGAGCAGCGCCAGGCCGCCGGGCCCGGCAGACAGCGCCAGGCCGCCGGGCCCGCAGACAGCGCCAGGCCGCCCGGGCCCCGGCAGAGCAGCGCCAGGCCGCCGGGCCCCGGCCCCGTCAGCGCAGCCCCGGCCGCCGGGGCCCGGGACTGCAGCGTTGGCTACCCGCGAACCGTCACGGGCAGCAGCGGCCGGCCACGGCGAGCGCCATCGCCATGATCGTGAGCTGCGGATTCACCTCGGGGCAGGTCGGCAGCACCGAACTGTCGGCCACCCAGACGCCGTCGGCGCCGCGCAGCCGGCCTTCCGGATCCACCGGGCAGCGCTGCGCGTCGGCGCCCATCCGGGCGCTGCCGGTCGGATGGAACGCTGCCAGGTGCAGCGCGGATGCCGGCGCAGCAGCGACGAGCGCGGCGAGGTCAGTGGTATTACGTACGGCAGGGCGGCCAGGCAGCCCGCTCAGCGCCTCCCTGGCGCCCGCGGCGAACAGCACCCGGCCCATTGCCACGATGGCGGTGCGCAGCTTCGCGCCGTCCCGCTCCGCCAGCCCGTAGCGCACGACCGGCCTGCTACGGCCGTGCACCGATCCGGATGGCGCGTCAGCGATCATGGCGCTGAGGAACGCCAGCCGGTCGGCCCGGTCGAGTTCGCTGCGCAGGGCGCGGCCCACTCCCGGCAGCACGAACGAGCTCATCCCTGGTGGGCTGGCGGTGGCCTCGATTAGGATGCCCTGGTCGTGCAGCTCTTCTATGCCGACACTCTGCAGTATCCCTGACCAGGACACCACCGGGCGGTCGAACCGGCCAGCGACGCTTAGTGCCGGGTGGATGGCGAGGCCGCGGCCGAGACCCGGATGCCCGCCGAGTCCGCTCCGGCGCAGCAGTGGCGGCGTCTGCAGCGCCCCCGCCGCGACCACCACGAGCGGCGCCAGGATCTCGAGCGCCGATCCGTCCGCCCTGAGCGCACGGACACCCGCGGCACGGACATCCGCGGCTCGGACGCCCGCCGCACGGCGCCCGCCCGCGGCACGGACGCCCGCGGCACGGACGCCCGCGGCTCGGACTCCCGCGGCACGGCGCCCGCCTGCGGCAGGGCGCCCACCCGGTGCCCGCTCGGTGAGGACCCGCTGCACCCACGCGTTCGTCACGATGCGCGCACCGGCCTCGCACGCCTGCGGCAGCGCGTTGAGGTGCACGCCATTCTTGGCGTTGCGCGGGCAGCCCACAGCACACTGGCAGCAGCCGCCGCAGCCCGGCGCGTTACGCCGCAGCGGCGCTGCCCGCCAGCCAAGCTCGCGGGCGCCGGCCAGCGCGATGAGCCCGTTGCTGCCAAGGATGTCGAGCGGCGCCTGCGCGACCTGGAGGGTCCGTTCCACTTCGTCCAGAAGCTCGCCGAAGCCGTCCATATTTATCCCGAACGGCTGCCGCCAGCGTGACACGACCCGCGATGGCGGCCGGTAGCAAGTGCCCGAATTCACCAGCGTGGTGCCGCCGACGCCGCGGCCTGACATGAGCACGACGGGAGGCCGGCCGAGGGCGATGGTCAGGCCCGCATTGCCATGGTGACCGGCGTGGCTATCGTGACCATTGCGGCTATCGTCACCGTACAGATCGAGGAACCGGTCCAGCGGCGGCCGATGCCTGAATTCGTCGACCGCGTAACGCCGCCCCGCCTCGATGATGACGGTGTCCGCGCCCGACCTGGCAAGGGCGCGTGCCACCATTGCGCCGCCCGCGCCGGAACCGATCACCACCGCGTCTGCGGTCGTTCTGGACGGCCACTGCGCCGACGAGGTGCAGTCGAGGAGCGGATCGGGCCGACCGGGACCGGTGCCGCAGGTGCCGTCAGTAGCGCCCGCGGCGCCCCTTGCCCCCTCGCTGAACCGGTCCGCCTCAGCCGCGAGCAGCGCCGGCAACTTCAGCGCCTCGAGCAGCGGACCGCCACCATGGCTCGCAAGCGTTGTGCACACCCAGTCGCGCTCGGGCGGGGCGAGCTCGGCGAGCGGCTTAGCCGCGATCAGCCGGGACGCCGCGTCGAGCGCGGCCGCCGCGACGCGTATCGCTGAGCCCGCGGGCGCGGGCAGGCGCGCCGCCACCTCGCCAGCGCGCGCCGCGATCCGCCGCGCCTCCAGCGGGTCATCGATCCCGAGCAGCGCGGCCACCGCGGCGGTGCCGAGGCTCGTTGACCCGGAGTCACTCACGGGCGCCGACCTCCGCGTGCGCGGTGCCGTCGAGCCGCCAGCGCCGCTTCGCCCGCCAGCCGTGGGCCGTGCGCTGCTGAAGGGTGATGACGGCGTCGGCCCGCTCGCTGTTCCTGCACACCGCGGCGGACCCGTCAGGGCCGGTGTAGCCGACCGTTACCGTGCGGCCGGCCGGCTGGGTGACCTGGATGCGCATCCTCCGGTCGCCCGCGATGCCGAGCACGGTCCAGGTGGGCAGGCCGATGCGGGCGACGAAGCGGAAGGCGTGCAGCATAGGGTCGCCCGGCGGCCAGTCGGTACCGTCGACCCGGAGCCTGACAAAGGGCAGCGGCGGCAGCTTGCCCAGGCCGGACCTGGTGGATGAGGCCGCCACCACCTCGCACACGTCACCGCCGCCTAGGTCGGCGTGCAACCAGGCCCAGCGCTCTGGATTGCCGTGACCGTAGATGTGCGCGGTCCCGCCTGGCGCGCCGGCCAGGCTGACTTCGCGGTCCCCGTAGCGCACGGTGCCGTGGAAGGAGCCCGTGGGGACGGGGACGATCTGCGCGCCAGGCAGCGCCTCGCGTTCCCATGCCCAGCGCGGGAATGTGAACAGCGGCGGCCCGCCGTCGCTTGATGTCAGATGCCAACGGATCCATGCTTTCCCCGAGCCCGCGCTGCCGCGCAGCGTCGCCGGTGTCATGTGCACGTCACCGGCGGCGAACACGGTGTCGCCGTCCGGCGCCCGCCAAGCCACCGGGCCGAACCTGGCCAGGATGGGCGCGCCGTCCGGGGGAAATATGGCCGCCCAGCCGTGCACTCGTGCCTTGCCGCCCGCGGCGGGCGCGACGAGCTCGTGGTGCAGCCAGCAGCCCGTGCCCGTCGCAGGATCGGTGAGCGTGGTGTACCACACCTCGAGCCTGCCGGGCTGGCCGCGCCACCGCGGCGGCAGGTACGCCGCCGCGGGCTGCGCGGGCGCGCGCTGTGGCACGCGGGAGTTCCGATGGGACTTCCCTGGTGCTGTGCCGCGGCTTGTGGGGCGGATACGGAAGCTCGCCAGCATCGGGCCCAGCGCGTGGCGCGGGTCGAACCGTAGCTGTGTCTCCGCGGCGACGTTCCCCGCTTCGTCCGTGATCGTCGCTGGCAGCGTCGTCACGGACGCCAGCAGGTGGGCGGGGCTGACCGACTTCCAGCCGTCCAGGTGCATCTGGTGCCCGCCGGTCGTGGTGAAAGTGAGCCGGTAGCGGATGCGGCGCGCGGCTACAGGCGCGATGCGCAGGGTGCCGGTTGCGCCGGGGTCATCGGCCCAGCCGTCGATCCGGACGCGGCCCGTCAACCCGGCCTCGACGTCAGTCCACGGCAGCAACAGCCCGGGAACGTCCGCGGCCAGGTCGAGCATCGCGGCCCGCGGACGGTCCTCGCCGGCCAGCCGTGCCTGGCCGGTCATGATCTCCTGGCATCTCGTGTGCACGAGGCGCACCTCCGTGAGCGTGCCTGCCGCGGGCTTCGCGCCCGGGCGGCCCGTGCGGTGTCGATCATGGACCCCTAAGCGCGCGTCACCCTGATCGCTTCACCGGGCCCGACCGGTTCGACGTCGCCCGCGGTAAAGCCCCGAATCTCGCCTTCGCTGCGAGCATCCACTGTCTTGGCGCTCACCTGCCCCGGCTCGAAGCCTTCGTGGTGCTCACCCGGATGCTCAACGCGCTTCGACCGCATCGAGCTTGCGGTTGACCCCGGGCCGCGGCCAGGTCTCAACCCAGCGGGGCCTGTCGCAGCTGCCGGTGACCCTCGCCTGACCCATGCCCGTGCGGCGGGCTGCGGCGCAGGCACGGCCGCGGTCAGCCGGGCCCGGCGGGGCTCGCCTGGTCGTGGCAGGTGCCTGTCGTCACGACGGCCCTGGTTCTCTGCGGCCCTCTTGTTCCGCCAGCTTCTTGTTCCGCCAGCTTCGCACCGAGCGACGAGACGGTGCGCGCGTGAATCCTCAGCGGTGGCTTCGGGCTCTTGCGCTTGCCCTTCTTCTGCTGTGCGGTGAAACCTTCGCCGCGTTCGACAGGGCGGATGGACCACGCGACGAACCGCACCTTCAGCCGCGCTAATTCTGCTGCCGCCGTCCTGCTCATGGCGGCCTACCTTCCTGGCCGTTCACGGCCGTTCCGTGCCGGGGTGCCACGGCGGGCACGTCCTCTTTAGTCTGCCTCATGAAAGCGCCCTGGCCCGTCAGGCCCCCCGGCAGGTCGGCGACGGGATGGCGGCGGGCGGCGCTCGCCCGCTCGCCCTGCGGGGCACCGATGGCGGTAAGGCGCCACATGTGGCGCCTTACCGGCCATCGATCGTGGAAGCACTGGCCGGGGCTCTCGCCGGTCGCGATGACCGTGATCGACGCGGTCACCAGCTTGGCCAAGCAGGGGACCGGGTTAGCATGATGATCGCCTTGGCCGCGCCTGCGGGCGCTCGATCCTGACATCGCATGCTGCCCTTCACCGCGAACCTGTTGCCGAATCCGACGCTGAGCATGGCTCAGGCGGAGCGGATCCTGCGGCGGCCGGCGCTACGTTGTCATGATCAACAACATCGCGAGCGTGGGCCATTCGCACCCGCGGATCGCCGAGGCGGCGTGGCGCCAGTTCCGCAGGCTGAACACGAACTCGCGGTTCCGCTACGACTCGATGACGCGGTGCTGCGCGCGGCTGGCCGAGCTGCTGCCGACCGGGGCTCAGCAGCGTGTTCCTTGTCAATTCGGGCAGCGAACCGGCGGACCTCGCCCTCCAGCGAGGCGTCCTGCCAGGCTGTCAGGGCCGCCGGCGGGTTGTGCAGCGCCGACGAGGTGCAGGTGGGGCCGGGGCGGACCGGTGCCACCTTCTGGGCCTTCGAGCACGAGCAGGTCACACCGGACATCCTGCTCACGGCGGAGGCAACGGCCATCCGCTCGGCGTGGTCGCCTGTCGCACGGACATCGCCGACTGTTTCGACGGGCGCAGCGCGTACTTTTCGTCTACCGGAGGCGGGAACGTTTCCTGCGAGATCGGGATCGCGGTCCTCGACGTGATCTCCGATGAACGGCTGCAAGAGAACGCGGCCGCCGTCGGCGGATGGCTCAAACGGGAACTGACCGGACTCGCGGGCCGGCACGAGATAATCGGAGCGGTCCATGGCCGCGGCCTTTACATGGGTGTCGACCTGGTACGCGACCGGCAGACGAAGGAACCGGCGCCGACGGAGGCGATGGCGATCAGCGAGCGGCTGCGCCCGCTTGGCGTGATCATGCAACCGACCGGTGATGCGCACAACGTGCTGAAGCTCAAGCCGCCGCTGTGTCTCGACCACGAGTCCGCAGGCTATTTCGTCACAATGCTGGACCGCACGCTGTCCGAATGCGGCTGATAGGGATCAAGGCCCAGGGTCACCTGCGGTCAGGGATCACCTGCGGTCAGGGATCACCTGCGGTCAGGGATCAAGGGACCGTTTTGCTGCCAGGCGCGAGGGCTTCGAGGATCTCACCGGCGCGCTCGGTCGCCGCTGCGGGGTCTGTGTCGGGCGATCCGATCAGCGGATCCCAGTTGAGGTCGTAGAACACCTCTGTCACGCCCTGCGTTTCGAGCCAGGCCGTGTCCGCCCGGATCTGGTCGTAGGAGCCTGCCAGCCGCGGCCGGCCGGCGGCCCTTTCGCCGGTGGCTCCCACGAACGCGCCAGCCTGGACGACACCGCGGCAGACCACACGCGCCAACGCCGGATCGCGCCCGGCTTCCTCCGCGGCGGCGCGGACGATCGCGGCCTGCGCGGAGATGTTGGCGAGGTTGGCGCGACTGCTGCTCAGCCACCCCGCCGCGAGCCGTCCTGCCCTGCGCAGCGCGGCGGGCACCACGCCGCCAAGCAAGATCGGCGGCCCGGGCCGCTGCACCGGCTTCGGTGCCATCCGGCTCGGCGGGATCTCGTAGAACTCGCCGTGGAACTCGCTGACCTCGTCCGACCACAATGTGCTGAGCGCGGCGAGGAACTCCTGTGCCCGCGCACCCCTGCGCGCGGTGTCCGCGCCGCTGGCCGTGAACTCGACGGGGGACCAGCCCAAGCCGAGCCCGAGGTCGAGCCGGCCGCCGGAAAGGACGTCGAGGGTGGCAGCCTGCTTGGCGAGCAGCGCGGGGGACACGAACGGAATGTTGACGATGGAGACGCCCAGCCTGATCCGCGACGTCCGCGCGGCGGCGAAGCCGAGTGAGACCAGTGGGTCGAGCACGCTGCGGTAAACCGGCGCGGGTTCGTCGTCCGCGGGCACGAGCAGCCGCTGAAATGCCCACAGCGAGTCATAGCCCAGATCATCCGCGCGGCTGGCGAAGTCGGCCAGCGTCTCAGGGTGTGCCCACGCGCCCGCCACCGGCAGGCCGAATCCGATGCGCATGCGCGACACCTTACTGCCCAGCCCCGCCGCGGGCCCGCGTGCCTGGCATCCGGCCGGCCCTGCAACTGCGCCCCGGTCCCGCGCGCCCGCGTTCCCGCGCCGCGCCCGCGCCCGCCGTCCCGCGCTCACGGCCGACTCACATACAGTTGACCGGACCCGTGTCTTGGCGCGTGCCAATGAACTAAGGTATGCCTAACCTTAGTTTCACGCGGGAGGCCGCTGCCATGCTTGCCACGCTCGTCATCTTCTTGCGCGAGGGCGTCGAGGCCAGCATGATCGTGGCGATCCTGCTCGCGTACCTGAACCGTATCGGCCGGCGCGACCACTTCCGTGACGTCTTCGCCGGCGTGGGCGCGGCCCTCGTGCTGGCCACCGCGGGCGGCGTCATCGCCTACGAGACCATCAGCAGCTACGACGGTTCCCGGGCGCAGACGATCTTCGAGACGTTTACCTACCTGCTCGCGGCCTGCGTCCTCACCTACATGACCTTCTGGATGCGAAACCATGCCCGCTCCCTGTCGAGGGACCTACGTGCCCGCGCGGACGCGGCGCTCGACGGCAGGGCCCGGCTGGGGCTTGGGCTGCTCGCGTTCCAGGCAGTCGGCCGCGAGGGCCTGGAGACGGTCGTGTTTACGCTGGCCATCGTGTTCTCTACTACCGCCGCTGGGGCGCTGACCGGCGCGGCGATCGGGCTGGCGGGCGCTCTGGCGGTGGCGTTCGTGATTTACCGCCTCGGCCACCGGCTCAACCTTGCCAGGTTTTTCACCGTGATCGGCGTGCTCCTCATGGTCTTCGCGGCCGGGCTGCTCGCCGACTCCGTGCAGAACCTGCAGGAGCTTGGCTGGCTGCCAGTGCTGGCTTCGCCGATGTGGCATACGACCAGCCTGCTGTCGGAGAGCAGCGCCTTCGGCGACGTCCTGCACAGCTTCTTCGGCTACAGCGACGCGCCAACACCCCTCCAGTTGCTGATCTACGTTGGCTACCTGGCGGTCGTGGTAATCACCTACCTGGGACTTCGGCCCAGGATGGCCGCACGTCTCGACCGCACGGGCGCCGCTGGCCACTAGAGGACGTGTCCCGTAGATCTCGGTGGATGCGGGCGGTGCTCCGGGCGGCGATCCGGCAAGGCCCTGCTCGTTCTCGAGGAGCCGATATTGGGTGGCACCCGCTATGGCAGGGAGCGACGCCGTCAGCGTGTGCCTGGCGTGAGCAACCCACGGTCGAAGGCCTCTGCGACGGCCGCGGCACGGTCGCTCATCCCGAGCTTGGCGTAGATGTGCAGCAGGTGCGTCTTGACCGTGGCCACACTGATGAAAAGCCGCGCTGCCGCCTCGCGGTTGGTGCTGCCGCGAGCGACCATCTCGAGGACCTCGTATTCTCGCTGGCTGAGCGCTTCTTGGGCCGGCGCGCGCACCTGGTCGAGCAGCCGGGTAGCAACCGAGGGCGAGAGCACCGCCTCGCCGCGTGCGGCGGCGCGCACCGCGCGGAAATGCTCCGCCCGCGGTACGTCCTTGAGCAGGTACCCGGTGGCGCCAGCCTCGAGATAAGGGATCTCATCAGTGCGGGCCAGTCGGCCGGCGTGCGGTAGAAGGAGTTGTACAGATCGAGCGCCTCCCCGACCCGCAGCCGCTCCGGTAGCTGGCTTTCCTGCAGCTGGGCCCCGGGAACCTGGTGCAGCGCATCGCGGTCATGGCGCGGGTGCAGGCCGGGCACGCTGATGCGGCCGCTGTCGGGCGTTCGCAGTCCCTCGATGGACTCGACCGTGGTGGTCTTGCCGCGCCGTTGGGGCCGAGGATCCCGAAGAGCTCGCCCTCCGACACGGTGAATGAGACGTCGTCGACGGCGACGGTGCCGCCGTAGCTCTTGTGCAGGTTCTCGACCTCGATGACGGTTGCCATGCCCTCGTCGTCCTCCTCCAGAGGTGCCTCGCTGGCACCACCTCGAGCGTCGCAGCGGGGCCACGTTGTCCGCATCGCCCGCGCGGTTACATCGCGACGCGGCGCGACTGACCGCCGAGGTCATCCGGATGACAGCCGGCATCCACCGATTGGTTGGGTCGGCCCGTGCGCTGCACTCCGGTGTGCTGCGCCCCGGGCGGCACCAGCGGCGCCAGGCGGCAGCCGTTATGGCTGTGCCGGCCCGGGGGGCGATCCCGCAGAACCCCCGCGGCGCTTGGCCCCCTCCGAGCGTCCAGTCGCGGAACGCGATCGGGATCCGCTGGCTGCGGCAAGGGCCAGCCTGCCTGGTGGCCTCACCGACGTGAGGCGGGCTGCTCACCAGTCGGGTCAGAAGGCGGCGCAGCGTCCGGGCCGGCCGCCCAGGAGGTGTCAGGGGTCGTGGCCAGGTCGTAGTCAAGAGTCGCGCCGTTGGCAAGTGACCCGTAATCGACGTACGCCTTGTCCCACCGCTCGCCGTTAACGGTCAGGCCGTGCACGTACGGCGCCGCGACCTGCGCTCCAGGCGCGTTGATCGTGATCGCGGCGCCCCCGGCCAGGTGCACGACGGCCTTGCGGAACACGGGACTGCCGAGCACGAGCGTCGTGGTTCCCGGAGTCTGCGGGTAGAAGCCCAGCTCAGACCAGACGTACCAGGAACTCATGGCGCCGAGGTCATCATTGCCGAACTGGCCGACGGGCGCGTCGAAGTACAGGTTCTGCTGAACTTTGCGTACCACCCGCTCAGTCAGATAGGGCGCGCCCGCGTAGTCGTACTCCCAGGGGATCTCAAGGCTCGGCTCGTTGCTCAGGTTGGCGTTGGCACGACCGGGCTTGGTGATGTTGGAAAGGAGGCTGTTCAGGTAGCTGACCCACGCCTGGTCGCCGCCCCGCGCGCTGATCAGCGCGTGCAGGTTGAACGGAACCATTGGCGTGTACTGCGACGACGTGCCTTCCACGAAACCTTTTCTGGTGGCGGGGGTGAACCCGGCCAGCCAATGGCCGTTCGCCAGCTTCGCCCGCAGGTAGCCGGTTGCGGTGTCGAAGACGTTCTGCCAGCTCTGCGCCATGGTGGCCAGCTTGGTGTAATCGGCGAGGTCGCCGGTCGCCCGGGCCAGTGACGCGATCGCGTAATCGGCGGTGTCGTACTCCAGCTGGGTCGAGACCGGGCCGTAGAAGTTACAGCACCCGTATGCGTGGTCGTAGGGCAGGTAACCGTAGTGCCGAAGCTCGGCAAGTCCGGGCCTGATGCTGTTC
The DNA here is from genome assembly GCA_963826515.1 of uncultured Actinomycetota bacterium. Classification (GTDB taxonomy): domain Bacteria; phylum Actinomycetota; class Actinomycetes; order Streptosporangiales; family Streptosporangiaceae; genus DATFVJ01. Next base: position 390,318 of record CAWGXI010000005.1, on the reverse strand, counting down.
GGCCTGGTCGCCTCGGTGATCATCGCTTTGAGTGCGGCCGCCGTGTCGAAGCCGCGTGCGCCGAACGCGTACCCGCCCGCGATGATCGCGTCGGCCGGATCGCCGACCATGACATACGATTCACCGCCGCCGAGGTTCCACTTGGGCAGCATGCCGGTCTGCTCGTAGTCGTTCAGCATCGACCTGATCGAGTCGCTCGTCTGCCGCGGCGCGACCATCGCGGCCAGCTGCACCTGGCTACGGTAGATATCCCAGCCAGACCAGTTCCCGTACTCGGCGTGGCCGGGGGGTGCGGCGTGCACCCGCCCGTCGAAGCCCATGTAGCGGCCGCTGGCGTCGCTGACGACATTCGGGTGCAGCAGCGCGTGGTAGAGCGCCGTGTAGAACTGCACCTGCTGCGCCTGCGAGCCACCGTAGATCCGGAGTCGGCTCAGGATCTGGTTCCAGGCGCGATGGCTGGCCTGCCTGACCTGGCCGAAGTTCCAGCACGGTATTTCCGTGCCCAGGTTGGCGCTGGCCCCGGCGTCGCTGGTGAAGGAGATCCCTACCTTCGCCGTGACCGTTTGGCTCCTCGTGGTATCGAAGGTCAGATAGACACCGCTGGGGTTGGTTACGCCTGATGCGGTCTCCGGGGTGACGTCATGCGTCGCGGGCGTCACTTTCTGCGGCACCGCGAAATGTGGCGCGGGACCTGCGAAGACTTCGGTGGATGGAGGCTTGGGTGTGCGTGTGGGTGTCGGCGTGCTTACCAGCGTGGGTGTGCCTGCCGGTGTCGGCGTGCTTGCGGGCGTGGCTCGCGCCGCGGGCCGGCGGGGCCGCTGGCGCGCCGGTGCTGCCGATGTTTGCGTGCCCGGCGTCGCGCGCTGGATGAGGCGTCGTTTCCCTGGCATAACGGCCGAGGTCGCGGTGCCTCCCCAGATACCACTCGCATTGAACGGCTGCTCGAAGCAGATGACGAAGTGGAGTGTGTAATCCCGCTCCCACTTAGCCGGCGCACCGCAGAAGTGCCCGGCCGTCACCGACCCGCTGACTTCGTGGTTTCCGACGATCTGGGCACTGGTGCCGTCGATGGAACCCTGGCTTCCCGTGAGCTTGAGCAACAGGTTCGCCTGCTTGGTCGCGGGGAAGTTGAACGTGCCGATGCCTGCGCGCATGGCGTCGGTGAGCCTTACCGTGATGCCATCGCCCAGCGTGACGGAGTAATAGCCGGCCCGGGCGGACTCGTTGGCGTGCGAGAACGCTGCGGTAGCGGCGCTGGGTGATGTGCCGATCTTGCCTACCGTCGGCAAGATCGGCACATCGCCGTAGGCGGCACAGCCAGGTCCGCTTAGGTGAGTCAGGCTGAAGCCCCTGAGGCGCCTGCTGTTGTACTCGTAGCCGCCGCCGTCCGGCCGTTTGGGTGCGGTATCAGGGCTCCACTGCATCATTCCGAACGGCATGTCGGGGCCTGGGAACGCGTCAACAGAACCGGATGTGCCGATGAACGGATTGACCAGCGAGGCGGGATCCCTCGCCCTGCTCAGGGCGGAGGCCGGCGTGACGCCCGCCGCGGTGAAGGTGGTGAAGGCACTGCCGAGGGCCACGAGCACATGAACGAGGCTTCTCCGGCGATGAGGCACCATGAAGAGTCGCCCTTCGATCCTGGGGAAGCTCGATCCTGGGAAGAACGGGGTGGCCAGAAACCGGGTGGCCAGAGTCGGAGCGCCGGCGCGGCGCGCCTTCCTGCGAAGATTGCTTTGGGTTATCGATCGATTGCTAAAGGTGACAGCAGTTCACCCAAGCACCGCCGGGCAACGTTCTCAACGATGTCGTGCCGCGTGGCGAGCTTTTCGGAGCGAGGGGGCCCTGCTCGCGCCCTGACGGTCCGGGCGCCGTAGCAGTCTCTGCCGTCCCGAGTGCCGGTGGGCCCCGGCTAGAGTCCTGGCGTGAGCGTGCGCGAGGGGAAGAGCACCGGCGACGACCGGGCGGTAACGACCGTCCAGGTGGGCACATCGGTACTTCCCGGCCGGCTTGTCGGCTGGGAGATCTTCGTCGTTTTCGTGGTCTCCCTCGGCGCGAGCGGCGTTACGGCGCTTGTCGAGCTGATCGGCTCGATCACCGGGCCAGCCGCGCTCCGCCACCAGCACGCCGTGCTGAACGGCTCGCTTGCCCCCGGCCGCCCATGGCTCGATCTCGCCCTGCAGCTGACCAGCACCGCCCTTTCGCTTGCCCCGGTGGCGCTCGTCATCTACCTGCTGGCGAGGTCGGGGGAGCGGGCCTCGGCGATCGGGCTGGACCTGCGCACCCCCGGCGCCGACGCCGCGCGCGGGATGGTGCTTGCCGCCGTCATCGGCGGTAGCGGGCTGCTGCTGTACCTGGCTGCGTTCCACCTCGGGGTAAATCTCAACGTCGTGCCCGAGGCGCTGCCCGCGGCGTGGTGGCGGATCCCGGTGCTTATCCTCTCTGCCGCGCAGAACGGCATCCTGGAGGAATCGGTCGTTCTGGGCTATCTGCTGCATCGGCTTGACCAGCTTGGCTGGCCGGCCGGGCGTGCCATCGTGCTCAGCGCGGTGTTGCGCGGCTCGTATCACCTTTACCAGGGGTTCGGCGGTTTCGCGGGCAACGCCGCAATGGGCGTCATCTTCGGCGTCCTTTACCGCCGCTGGGGCAGGGTGATGCCGATGATCATCGCGCACACCCTCATCGACTCGGTAGCGTTCGTCGGCTACGCGGCGCTGCATGGCAGGGTCTCCTGGCTACCGTGATCGAGCGGCTCGAACATGATCCCTAACGGCTGCGCCGGGCGGCCCTGCGGGCCGTCACGCCTGAAAAGCGGTCGCGCCGCTCCGCACAGTGCTCCAGCATTGCCAGGTGGAGATTGCGGGCGAGGAAGGGCGGGCACGTGGATGATCTTCTAGCGGCCGCGGAGTCGATACTCGCGCACGCGGGGACGCAGCGCACATCCGGCGGCGCCGCGACGCCGCCGCTTGTCCCGGCCAGTATCTTCGTATCCGCTGGCGATCCGGATCCGGCCCGTGCGTACGGGCGGGCCGGCAATCCTGGCTGGGAAGCACTCGAGGCCGCGCTTGGCGCCGTGGAGCGGGCACAGGCTCTTGCTTTTGCCTCGGGCCAGGCAGCCTCGATGGCGCTGATGCTGGCCCTCGCGAAGGGCCGCGACCAGATCCTGCTTCCCGCGGATGGCTACTACAACGCCCGAATCCTCGCGGAGCGGCTGCGGCCGCACGGTGCCAGGCCCGTCTCGGTCGATCTACAGGATCTGGCTCAGGTGGAGCGTGAGCTCCGGGCAGCGCCCTCCCTGCTGTGGGCGGAAACGCCGACCAACCCGCTGTTGCGCGTGTGCGACATCTCCCGGCTGGCAGCAGCGGCGGCGGCGGCCGGTGCGCCCATGGTGGTGGACAACACCGTCGCTACCGGGCTCCTGCAACGGCCACTCGATCTTGGCGCTACCGCTGCGCTGTCCTCGCTGACGAAGTCGGGCAACGGCCATTCTGATGTCATCCTTGGCGCGATCACCACGCGCGACGCTCAGCTACGCGACGAACTGCATGATTGGCGCACTATCGGCGGAGGCATCCCTGGACCATTCGAGAGCTGGCTCGTCCTGCGCGGGCTGAAGACATTGCCGCTGCGGATCGCCCGTCAGTGCGAGAACGCCCTGGGTATCGCGAGGCACCTCACAACGCACCCGCGGGTGCGGGCTGTTCATTACCCGGGCGTGGCGGCCACCACCCTGCGACTCGCTCGCGAGCAGATGCCGGCCGGCTTTGGCCCGCTGCTTTCTTTCGAGCTCGACGGTACCGCCGCGGATGCTGACGCGGTGGTGGCCGCGTCGAGCCTGATTCTTCCGGCCACCAGCTTCGGCGGCGTCGAGTCAACCTGGGAGAGGCGGGCCCGCTGGCCCGGGGAGACGGCGCCGCAATCCCTGATCCGCCTGTCCGCGGGTATCGAGCCGCTGCGGGCCATCGTGGCCGACCTCGATGAGGCGCTGAAGGCGATCTGATGGGGGCGAGGCCTCGCTCACCGGCCGAGGCCGGTGAGCACCACCGCGCCGGGCAGCCCGGCTAGCGCGGCGCCTGGAAGCGCCAGCTTGGACCGTCGCACGCCGCTGCCGACGATTACGCGGGGCGCCGCAGAAACCGCGGCGTCGACAAGGATCGGCCAGCCTTCCGGCAGGCCAAGCGGCGTGATACCGCCATATTCCATCCCGGTCTCCTCGACGGCCACGTCCACCGCGGCGAAGGACGCTTTGCGGGCGTCGAGCTGCCTCCGGACCAGGCCGTTGACGTCTGCTCGTGTGGTGGCGAGCACGACGCATGCCGCCAGCCTGGTCGCACCACCACGGCGCCCGGCGACCACGACGCAGTTGGCCGAATCGCTCAGCGCGATCCCGTAGCGCTCGCAGAAGGCCGCGGTGTCCGCGAGTTCCGGATCGATCTCCGCGACGCCGATCTCGGCGGCGGGGACCGCATTCTTCCAGCCGGCCAGGGCGGCGGCCACTGGAGCGGCGAGCAGGTCCGGCCGGTCCGCCGCCGGCGCGACGTGCAAAGATCCCATCCGCGCTTCCATAGCCAGCAAGTTTAGGGTGTGTCCCGTGGATCTTTGGCGGCGCGCGGCACTGGCGGCTTCGCCGCACAGTTAACGTGATCACGCTCAATGGGGAACCGCGGCCAAGAGTCACCGCCCTGTAATTCGCCAAGAACAACTGCGAAACGTGTAATTCTCCGCGAACCACCGCGAAATATCTACGAAACGCAAAGAACCTAGACTTAGGAGGTGATAGAGCGTCCGGACTTTGTGGCAGCCGGGGTTGAAGAGGAGTTCCATACGGTCGACCTGAGGACGCGGCGGTTGACCGCGCAGGCCGGCAGCATTCTGGAGCAGCTGCCCGCTGACCGGTTTGTCTCCGAGCTCCAGCGGTCAATGGTAGAGGCCAACAGCCGTCCCTGTGTCCGCCTGGTCGACCTCGCCGAGGACATCGCGGCCCTCCGGCGGGCCCTCGTCGCTGCGGCAGAACCCCTCGGGCTGGGTATCGTGGCCGCCGGCACGGTGCCCCTTGCCGACCCTGACGCGCTCAAGATCACGCCGGATCCCCGCTACGAGAACATGCTGGGCGAGTACCGGACGCTGGTCCGCGAGCAGCTAATCTGCAGCGCGCAGGTGCACGTCGATGTGGGCGACCGAGATCTGGCGGTGGCGGTCGGGCACCGCGTGGCGCCGTGGCTGCCGACGCTGTTGGCGCTGTCGGCGAGCTCGCCCTTCTGGCTGGGGACGGACACCGGCTACGCCAGCTACCGCACTCTGGTCTTTCGACGCTGGCCGACCACGGGTGCCCTGGGCGGGTTCGAATCGGCCGCGGACTACGACCACACGATGGCCGACCTTGTCCGGTCCGGAGTCATAAGCGATCTCGGCATGATTTACTTCGACGCCCGGCCCTCCGCCCATTTGCCAACGGTGGAGCTGCGTATCTGCGATGCCTGCCCGCGCCTGGAGGACGTGGTCCTCCTGGCCGGTCTCTTCCGCTCGCTGGTGCTACGGGAGATCGACATGGCGATCGCGGGCATCCCGCCCATGGCAGTCCGCCCTGAGCTGCTCCAGGCCGCGACGTGGCGGGCCGCTCAGTCCGGCCTGGAGAGCGATCTTGTCGATCCAGCAACGGCGACGCCGGTGCCCGCTCACCGGCTCGTCCAGCGGCTGCTGGAACAGCTCCGGCCCACGCTGGAGTCGACCGGCGACTGGGAGCTTGTCGCGGAGCTCACGGAGTCGGCGCTGGCGCGGGGCAGTTCCGCGGCACGGCAGCGCGCAGCGTGCGCCAGCGGGGGCCTCGAGGGGGTCGTCGACATGCTAGTGGCGGAAACCCGCGCCAACACGGAGTGGCTGCCGGGCGCGGGACCCGCCCGCACGGCCGTCAGCGCGATGCTGCAGGGGTACGCGGCCGAGGGCGACGAAGCGATCCTCTTTGACGGCAGCGCCCGCGGACCGTACGGAATGATCATGTCCGCGCTGGACAGGATCGGTACCGACGGCCTGTCCGAGCGGCAGAGTTATCGCGACGAGGTCCAGCGGCGGATGGGAATGATCTTCCACATCGGCGGAGAGGAGAAGGACCGGCTGTTTCCGATCGACCTCATTCCCCGGATCGTTGCCGCCGAAGACTGGCGTCCGTTACAGGCAGGGCTCACGCAGCGGATCCGCGCTCTGGAGGCGTTCCTGCACGACGCCTACGGGGAGCGCGCCGTGGTCCGCGACGGTGTGCTGCCGGCCTGGGCCATTGACGAGTCGCCCGGCCTGCGGGCGTCAGGGCGGTTGGTCCCCCGGTCGGCGGTACGGTGCTGCGTGGCGGGCATTGACCTGGTCCGCGACGGCGCCGGCCGGTGGGCGGTGCTCGAGGACAACCTGCGGGTTCCCTCCGGCATCGGGTACGCCATTGCCAACCGCTGGCTGGCCGCCCGGGTCCTACCCGAGCTCATCCCGACGTCGCTGGGGCTCACCCCGGGGCCAAGGATGGCGACGCGTGTGCTGCGATCTGCGCTGACCATAACCTCCCTCCACGTCGCCCTGGTGACCGAGGGCCTGGCGGACTCGGCATTCTATGAGCACCGGCTGTTGGCCCACGAGCTGGAGATCCCCCTGGTCCACCCGGGCGAGCTGCGGATGGCCGATGACGGCGTATGGATCGACGGCCCCGAGCCCGCCCGGGTGGAGGTGCTCTATCGCCGGATCGACGAAGACGTGCTCTTCGGCGCCAATGGCGCGGACGGAAAGCCGCTTGGCCCCGCGCTGCAGGAGGCGATCCGTAATCGCGCCCTCGTCATGGCCAACGCGCCAGGTAACGGGGTCGCCGACGACAAGTGCCTGTACGCCTACGTGCCGAAACTGATCGATTACTACCTCGGCGAACGCCCCTTGCTTGACAACGTGCCGACCTACCTGTGCCGCGACGCCGAATCGCGCTCGCAGGTGCTGGACCGGCTGGCAGAGCTGGTGACTAAGCCCGTGAGCGGTTACGGTGGCGAGGGAGTCGTGATCGGCCCCGATGCCACGCCGGCGGAACTGCAGACGGTCCGCGCCCGCATCCTCGCCAACCCGGCCCGCTGGATCGCCCAAGAGACCGTGTCCCTGTCGACGCATCCGACGCTCGCCGACGGGCGCCTGGAGCCGCGGGCGGTCGACCTCCGGGGCTTCGTGTGCCTCGGCGGCTCGCCCATGGTCGTGCCTATCGCGCTGACCCGGGTGGCGCCCAGCGGCAGCAGGATCGTCAATTCGTCGCGCGGAGGCGGGGCGAAGGACACGTGGCTGATGTATTGACGTCTAGCGGAAGGATCCGTATGTCCGGCAGACCCGTTCGGTCAGGGAGCCAACGATGTGCGGTTTGAGCGGCGAGCTCCGCTTCGACGGCGAGCCCGCCGACGTGGCCGCGGTGGCCCGGATGACCGCGGCGATGGAGCCGCGCGGCCCCGACGGCTCCGGTATCTGGGCCCAGGGAGCTGTCGCGCTCGGCCACCGCCGCTTGAAGATCATCGATCTGTCCGCGCGTGCGTCCCAGCCCATGGTCGATGCTCAGCTGGGCCTGACCGGCGTCTTCAACGGCTGCCTCTACAATTACAAGGATCTTCGCGAGACGCTGCGCGGGGAGGGCTACCACTTCTTCTCCACCTCCGACACCGAGGTGCTGGTTAAGGCCTACCATCGGTGGGGGCAGCGGTGTGTCGATCACTTCAAGGGAATGTTCGCCTTCGCTGTCACGGAGCGCGATACCGGGCAGGTCATCCTGGGACGCGACCGGCTGGGAATCAAGCCGCTCTATACCACGCGTGACGCAGCCCGGCTGCACTTCGCTTCCACGCTGCCCGCCCTTCTGGCCGGCGGCGGTGTCGACACCGAAATCGACCGGACCGCCCTGCACCACTACATGACCTTCCATTCGGTGGTGCCGCCGCCTCTCACCATCCTCACAGGGGCCGACAAGCTGCCGCCTGCCACCGTCAGGACCTTCGAGCCAGACGGGAGTGCATTCGACGACTACGTCTACTGGCGCCCGGACTTCGCCCGCGGTCAGCAACTCACACCGGCGGAATGGACGGAGGCGGTGCTGGCAGGCCTGCGCACGGCCGTGGACCGGCGAATGGTGGCCGACGTGGCGGTCGGCGTGCTGCTGTCCGGCGGGCTCGACTCGAGCTTCATCGTGGCGCTACTGGCGGAGGCGGGGCAGCCGGACCTGCAGACCTTCAGCATCGGCTTCGCGGAGGCAGGGGGCGAGTCCGGGGACGAGTTCGGTTACTCGGACCTTGTCGCCGAGCGTTTCGGCACCGACCACCACAAGATCCGGATCGACGACTCGCGGCTGCTGCCGGCGCTCAGCGGCGCCATCGGAGCCATGAGCGAACCGATGGTGAGTCACGACGCGGTCGCGTTCTACCTGCTGTCCCAGGAGGTGTCGCGGCATGTCAAGGTGGTCCAGTCCGGGCAGGGCGCCGACGAGGTTTTCGCGGGATACGACTGGTATCCGCCGCTGGCGGCGGTACCACGCGAGGACGCGGCGGCAGCGTATTCCCGCGTGTTCTTTGACCGGGCGCATGACGGGCTGGCCGAAATCCTGAGCCCCGAGTACCTGACGCCCGACGATGCCAGCTCGGCCTATGTCGGGCGGCACTTCGCGGCTCCGGGCGCCGAGACCGCGCTGGATGCCGCGCTTCGGCTCGACACGGCCGTCATGCTGGTAGACGATCCCGTGAAACGGGTCGACAACATGACGATGGCCTGGGGTCTGGAGGCGCGCACCCCATTCCTCGATCACGATCTGGTCGAGCTGGCGGCCTCCTGCCCGCCAGAGCTCAAGCTTGCCTCGGGCGGCAAGGGCGTGCTGAAGAGCGCTGCCCGCGGCCTCGTCCCCGACGAGGTCATCGACCGGGAAAAGGGCTATTTCCCGGTGCCGGCGATCCGCCACCTGCGGGGGCCATACCTTGAGATGGTTCGCGCGGCGCTGACCAGCCCTGCGGCGAAGTCACGCGGCCTGTTTAAAATGTCATATGTCGAGCGGTTGCTGGAAGCGCCGAGCGACTATCGAACCACACTGGGTGCCAGCGCGCTGTGGCAGCTCGCCTTGCTGGAGCTATGGCTGGAGACCCGCGGAATATAGGGCGCCATTGCTTGGCAGCAGCCGCACGAGCGGGGAAGCACGAGCGGGGAAGCACGAGCGGGGAAAGAACGTGCAGCAAGGGCAGTCGGAAGGGAGTCATCGCCAATGTGCCGTCATTTCGGGTGGATCGGGCAGGCGCGCACGCTGCACGAGCTGTTCTTCGATGCGGGTTACGGGCTGCCACGGCAGGCTAAGGTACCGCGGTGGCAGCGGGTCGGGCTGGTAAATAAGGATGGCTTTGGCGCCGGCTGGTTTCCTGCCGGGAGCGCCGGTAACACCGAGCGCTATCGCACGACGATCCCGATCTGGGACGACGGCGTGTTCCCCATGCTCGCTCGCGAGGTCGTCTCGAGCTGTGTTCTGGGCGCGGTCCGAGCGGCCAGCCCAGGGATGCCCATCGAGAAGAACGCGAACGCGCCATTCACCAACGGCCGCTGCATGCTCAGCCTCAATGGGCATCTCAACGTCGACAAGGTCCGTCCCCTGCTTGACTCCGGTTGCGAGCCGGAATCCAGTTGCGACGCGGCGGTATTGGCTGCGCTGCTGTGGCAGCGCCTGAACACGGGCTTGACGCTGCCGGACGCCCTTGTGAGCCTGCTGCGCGACGTCGTGGAGCTGGATTCCGGCGCCTGCCTGAACATGCTGGCCACCGACGGCGCTAGGGTCGTCGCCACTGCGTGGGGCGAGACCCTCTGTTACCGGAAGGAGGCAGCTGGCGTCTTCGTCGCTAGCGAGCCGCACGACGAGGAGGATGGCTGGATCGGTGTCGCGGACAAAACCGCGGTCATCGCCGACGCCTGGGAGGTCGAGCTCCGCCCGATACCCCCGGATGGCCCATTGTCCGCCGAAGTCGATCCAGCGGCCGCGCCGCGCTGCGGGCCGGCTGGCATACCAACGGACGTGCGGTGCCCAGGCGAGCGGCAGTCCATTCCAGCCGAGTTACAAGTGCTTCCATGTTGAGTGCGCGGGAAACTTGCCTGCCGCGGCCCGAGATCCACTGGGACGCGGGCGTGGCTCGCGACGTCGGCTGAGCCGGACGACGGCCACCCGGGGGAGCGGAGCGGTGGGGGAATGGCCGTTGCGTCTTGTGCGTCCGCCAAGATCCACGGGACAGGCCGTCGCGGGCGCAGAACCTCAATGGAGAAAGCCATCGCAGATCTCCTCGTAGCCGGCAACCGCAAGGTCCAGCGATTCGAGGTCGATTCGTTCATCGGCGCCGTGGAAGCGTGACCAGTAGGCCTGGGGTGTCATGCCGGTGCTGAGGAGGGCGAATCCGTAGGTCACCGTTCCTGCGGGGCGGAGGTAGCGCGCGTCGGTTTGTGCGGTGAGAAGCGTGGGCACTAGACGCCCGCGTGGGTGGTGCGCTGCGACGATCCGTTCCAGCAGCCGCCACAGCGGGGTCTGCGTGGGGGAGCGGGTCGGCAAAACCGCCCCGGCGGCGGCAACGTCCGAGGGGTCAACGAGATCTTCCAGCAGGCGCCGGAGTTCACCCACCACGACCTGGTGATCGTCACCTGGCAGGGTGCGCACGCTGACGCCGACCGTCACGGTGCCGGGGATCGTGTTGATCCGATCAGCGCCATGCAAAATCGCGGGGACGACAACGGTGTGGGTGCTGGCGTGCGCTTGCCGGGCTAGGTCAGGAGGAAGTCCAGGCAGGGCACCATCGAGACGATCGGGGTCAGTCAGCAGTTGCTCGACGGCCGGGTCAAGCTGCTGGTGGCTGACCCAGGCGCGCCACACGTCGCCAATCCTCGTTGCCGGGTGGTAGGCCGCGATCCGCTGCACTACCTGCGCGGCTTTCACCAACGCGTTATCGACACGCAAGGGCATCATGGTGTGTGCCGAGGTGCCGCGGACGGTGATACGCACCACCACCCCCCCTTTGTCGGCGACGTACCCCTCAACGAGCGGCCCCCTTACCGTCTGGCGAACTGCGCCGCCAACCTCAGTGACCGCGTAGTCAGCCTGGACGAGGTCGGCGTACTGCTCGAGCAGCGGCTTCAGGCCCGCCAGCCCGCCACATTCCTCATCGGGTGCCGCGACGAAGATAAGGGTTCCGCGCGGCCGGAACCCGGCATCGGCCAACCTGCGGATCGTGACGGCCATCGCCGCGGCCTGTCCCAGCATGTCGACAGCCCCACGGCCCCAGATCTCACCGTCGGCCAGCTCGCCGCCGAACGGATCATGTGCCCACTCGCTTGCCTCAGCGCCGACCACGTCGGTGTGTGCCGCAAGGCACAGCGACGGCGCCGTGGAGTCCGACCCCTCGACCCGCGCGACGAGCGACGGCCTGCCGTCCGCCGGGGTAACGATGGCTGCCTCGACGCCAGGCCCCGCCACAACATGGTGCAGCAATTCGGCGTTGCGGATCTCTTCTCCGGCCGAGGGGAAGCCTTCGCTGACGCATCGGTTCCGTATTAGCTGCTGCAGCAGCTCAACAACGCCCGGAGAGTCTCGTCGCATGGTGAACCCGAACGGCCTAGCAGGCCACCAGGCAACCTTACGGCCGGATCGCCGCGGGCGAAAGACCGGTGCGGGCAGGGCGCCCAGTCAGGGCGCCCAGTCAGGGCGCCCAGTCCAGCAGCGCGGCAACACGCCTGCAGGCTCGCTTCGCCGCACTGGCGGCCGAGCACCCGCTATCAGCGATCCAGGCCAAGCTCGTGATCCAGTTTGAGCCGGGGTCGTCCGGCCGGCTGGCGTCGTCCGGCCGACGTCGTCCGGCGGGCGGGCGGGCGGGCTGGCTTGCTGGCTGGCTGGCTAACGGCGGCGTGGTGTCGCCCGGCCAGCGTCGACCGGCTCATGCACGTGGGTCAGGATAGCCTGGCTTCTATGGAATCGTGGCGTGCTGCCGGCCTCCCCGACCTGCCGGGACGCGGTCAGGAGCCCCGGCTGACCGACACTGCCAGCGGTGCGCTCACCGTCGCCGCCGAGGGGCACACCGCACGGATGTATGCCTGCGGGATTACCCCGTACGACGCGACGCACGTCGGGCACGCCGCGACGTACACGGCGTGGGATTTGCTAGTACGGGCGCTACGGGACGCCGGCCATGACGTGATCTACGTGCAGAACGTGACGGACGTGGACGACCCGCTGATTGAGCGTGCCGCGCGAGACGGAGTGGACTGGCGCGAGCTCGCCGATGCTGAGATCACGCGGTTCCGGCTGGACATGGAGGCGCTCAGGGTTCTGCCGCCCGCGCATCTTATCGGCGCGGTCGAGGCGCTGCCGCTCATCGAGGCGATGAGCAGGCGGCTGGGTGAGCGGGGCGCGCTGTACGATCTTGAGGCCGATGTGTACTTCGCGCGGTCCGCTGACGTGTCGTTCGGGTCGTTGTCTCGGCTCTCGCCCGGGGAGATGCTCAGCTTGTCGGCGGAACGTGGTGGCGATCCGGGGCGTACAGGGAAAAAGGATCCGCTCGATTGCCCCGTGTGGGTGGGTGAGCGGCCGGGGGAGCCTTCGTGGCCGTCCGCGTTCGGGCCGGGCAGACCTGGCTGGCACATCGAGTGCGCCGCGATCGCGTCGAGGTTCCTCGGGATGCGGTTCGATGTCCAGGCTGGCGGCAGGGATCTGGTGTTCCCGCACCACGAATTCAGCGCGTCGCATGCGCGGGTCGCGTCGGGGGATCCGGTGGCGTTCGCCCGTGTCTACGCGCACGCGGGCATGGTGCGGCTGCACGGCGAGAAGATGTCCAAGTCGCGCGGGAACCTGGTCTTCGTCTCGGCGCTGCGCGCGGCGGGCGCCGATCCGATGGCGGTACGCCTCGCTCTGCTTGCGCACCATTACCGGTCCGACTGGGACTGGACCGACGCCGACCTCGCGGACGCTTCCGCGCGGCTCGCCCGCTGGCGCCGCGCGGTCTTGGTGCAGGCGGCGCTGCCTGCCGAGCCCGTGCTCGCGCTGGTACGTGCGCGTATGTCCGATGACCTGGACGCGCCAGGTGCGCTCGCCGCCGTTGATAGTTGGGCGGACGCGGTGCTTGACGCCGCGCCCTTGCCGTCATGGGTCCCTGATGCGCCCGCGCTGATACGACGCACGGTTGACGCGCTGCTCGGCGTGGCTATCTGATCTGCTCCTGCTCCTGCTCCTGCTCCTGCTCCTGCTGCTCCTCTGCCCCCGGTCCGGTCTTGGACGGCAGCCGTCTGGCGGCTGTTCGCCCGCTCAAGGAGTCGTTCACGGGGTGAACCGGATGCTGGGCGTGTTCGCTGTGGGGTGGTCCGGCCTTTCCTGGGTGCCGCGTCGGACGGGCGTGTTCGCCTGCAGTCGTCAGGCTCGGCCGGTCTGATATCATCAGCGATATCGTTCGATATCGGCTCGGTGGGCGCACGCCTGCGTCGTAGATCGGCTGCGCGGCGGCTCCGCCAGCCGGCTGGATTGGGGCATCCGTGTGAGCGAAGACGTGAAGGACCCTGCGGCGCTGCTGGTGCAGGCGGTCGGGACCTTGCCGCCCGAAGACAGGGACTCGGTACTGGCCTGGCTGCTGCGCAGGGACCCGCGCAGGATCAGCGTGGCCGCCCTTGGCCAGCCCGACCTGGCCCGGCTCGAAGCGACGCAAGTGGGTTTGGTCAGGGATTTCATTACTGCGCAGGCGCCAGGCGCTGGGCGGCCGCAGCACGGTGCGCAACAGGTTGTGCCTGTGCGCTTTCCTGCTGAGCAGCACGCCCAGTTGCGTGAATGGTGTGCGGAGCATGGTTTCTCCATGGCCACCGTGATCCGCGGCCTGGTGGCACGGTTCCTTGAATTGCAGCTACCGGAGCGGAACTAACGGATCAGCCTGCTGGCGGTTGTTGTCTGGGCTGTGGCCTCCTTATCTGCTTCCTTATCCGAGCTTCCTTATCCGTGCCTGGGCTTGGCGCCCTTTGATCGGGTTAGCCGCATGTTTGACTGGGCAGGTCGCAGGCTAGGCCGAGCTTGCCGTAACTGTCTGTGCATCTAGCAGGCTTGAGCTGCGGAAACCAGTCCTGGTGCGTGACCGTGTGTAGCCACTAAATGTGCTAGACATCTATGGCCTGGCCTGCGATGATTGGCATATGGCGAGTCCACGGCATGCGGGGATGTACGTCGAGAGCCCGTCCAGGACCTACCAGGCCAAGGACGGCAGCACGCGGACCTACCGGGCGCATCTGCTGCGCCGCTCATTCCGCGACGGCGGGAAAGTGAAAAAGGAAACGCTGGCGAATCTGTCGGTGCTTCCCGACAGCGCGATCGCGGCGCTGAAGGCGTCGCTGTCCGGCTCGGTTCTGGTGGACACGGGCGATGTTTTCGAGATCGAGCGGTCTTTGCCGCACGGGCACGTGGCGGCGGCGCACGTGATGGCCTCAAGGCTGGGGCTGGGAAACCTGCTCGGCCCCGATTGTCCCGAGCGGGACCTGGCGTACGGGCTGATAATCGCCCGCGCGGTCGCGCCGGCGTCGAAACTGGCCACCACCCGCTGGTGGGCAGATACCACTCTGGGCGCGGACCTGGGCATCTCCGACGCGACCACCGACGAGGTTTATGCGGCGATGGGCTGGCTGCTTTCCCGGCAGGACGCGATCGAGAAGAAGCTGGCGGCCCGGCACCTGGAACCTGGCGGGCTCGCATTGTTTGATTTGTCATCGGCGTGGATGGAAGGGCATAGCTGCCCGCTGGGGGCGTTCGGGCATTCCCGGGACGGGAAGAAGAACCGGGAGCAGATCGAGTTCGGATTGGTGGCCAGCAGGGCCCGGATCCCGGTCGCGGTCCGGGTATTCGCAGGCAATACCTCAGATTCGGTGGCGTTCGGGGAAATCATCCCGGTCGTGCGCGGCAAATTCGGGCTCGGTGAGGTCATCATGGTCGGCGACCGGGGATCGGTCACCCAGGTGCGGATCCGGCAGCTGAAGGCGCTGCCCGGCGCGGGCTGGATCACCGCCCTGCGCGCTCCCCAGGTCGCGGCCCTGGCCAGAGACGACGGGCCGCTGCAGATGCCGCTGTCCGGCGACCAGAACTTCGCCGAGATCACCGACGCCAGATACCCGGGCGAGCGGCTGATCTGCTGCCGCAATCCCGCGCTGGCCGGCCAGCGCGCCGCCAAACGCGAATCCCTGCTGGCAGCCACGGAGAAAGAACTGGGCAAAATCAGGGCGTCGGTACAGGCGGGCCGGGTGAAAGACGCTGACAAGATCGGGGTAAAGGTCGGCAAGGTCATCAATAAGCGCAAGGTCGGCAAGCACTTCATCACAGACATCGCAGACGGCCGGCTGAAGTTCCAGCGCGACCAGGAAAAGATCGACGCGGAGGCGGAACTGGACGGGATCTACGTCATCCGCACTTCCGCCGCGGAGGAAAAACTCGGCGCCGCCGAGACCGTCGGAGCCTACAAGGAGCTCGGGAACCTCGAACGCGACTTCTGGTCGATGAAATCAGAAGACATCGACTTGCGGCCGATTTACCACTACCTGGAAAACCGCGTCCGGGCGCACGTGCTGTTGTGCATGCTCGCCACCTACCTCACCTGGCACCTGCGCCAGGTGCTCGCGGCGCTCACTTTCACCGATAATCAGAAACCAGCCCGCGAAGACCCGGTAATTCCCGCACGCAGGTCCGCCGCCGCAGCAGCGAAAGACACCGCGAAAATCACCCCGGATAAGCTGCCCATCCGCGGATATCAGGAGCTGGTCGCCCACCTGGCCACCCTGACCAGGAATACCGTCAGCTTCGCCGGGCAGCGCCTGGAAAAACTCTCAGCACCGACCCCTGAACAGCGCCGCGTATTCGAGCTGCTCGGCAAGCCGATCCCGCTCCGCCTCGACGCAGCGTAACCAGCGTAGCCACGAACGGAGGTCCCCGCCAGGCCCGATCAGACACCAAAACCCCAGGTCAGCACCAGCAACCCCGCTTGACAAGATCACGTAAGGACGGGCTAGGCTCGCATTATTGCGGGGCTCTTCTTCTCCTTCTTCTTCTCCTCCTCCTCCTCCTCCTCCTCCTCCTGCAGATGTGGTGGTGGTGGTGGTGGCCCGTTTTCATGATCGCACCAAGTACGGAGGCTTGGCGGCTGTCGTAGCATTTCCCGGAGGCTGACTCGCTTGATAGCTCACCTCACGCAATGGCATTTCGGCCCCTAGAGCCGCCCACCGCTACGAGGCCCGGCCCCTGACCGGCGTCGTATTTGTGGTGGCGACGGGAACGTGTTCAGTTATGTCGCTAATAAAGCGCATCCAATCATTCAAGTCAAGCCCGCTCTGGCTTCTGTGGATGACTTGTGGATAAGTTCTGTGGATAACTAGCTTGTGTCTCCTTATAACTCGTCAGTGTCCCCAGAAACGCATTCTCCTCTACCGCGGTATTGTCTTGCCGCGCACGCTCGTCGGTATGAAACGCACTACATCCTCCACCGGAGCGCCAACCGCGCTCCCGCAGAATCAGTCGAACATCTCGCGTCAGCCGCCTGTAAAGGTCGGCTCCCCAGCCGAAATTCTCGCGGCCGTGCCCTACCTGATCGGCTTCCATCCCTCACGCAGCCTGGTTGTGATCGGCGCCCGGCCGCCCCGCGACCGGGTGCATGTCAGCTTCAGGTACGACCTGCTCGACCCGCCTGAGGACGGGTACGCGCGGGAGATCGCGGAGCACGCGACGGCGGTGCTCGTCAACCAGCACGTCAGCGTGGCGATCGTCGTCGGGTACGGTCCGGGCGCCCTTGTCACGCCGATAGCGGAAGAGTTCTGTGCCCGGCTCAAAGAGGCGCGGGTCGAGGTACGTGAGATGCTCCGGGCCGAGGACGGCCGGTACTGGTCATATATGTGCCACGACCCTGGTTGCTGTCCAGCGGAGGGGGTGCCGTTCGACGTATCCGCTAGCACCGTCGCAGCCCAGCTGACGCTGGCGGGCAACGTGACGCTGCCGGACCGCGCGGCGCTTGAGCGGAGCATCGCACCATTCAGCGGTCCGGCGCGCTCGTCGATGGCCCAGGCCACGATCCGCGCCGAGAACCGGGCGGCCAGTCTGGTAGCGCGGTCGGCGCGGTCGGGCCGTAAGCGTGGCGGGATACTGCGACCGGTGATCGAGGACGGCCTGCGGGCGGTTGGCGAGGCGATCGGCACCTACCGCTCTGGCGGGCGGATAAGCGGCGACGACGAGATCGCTTGGCTGACGGTCACGCTCGCGGACCTGCGTGTCCGCGACGATGCGTGGTCACGGATGGATCCGGAGTACCGGGAACCCCATCAGCATCTGTGGACCGATGTTGTTCGCCGGGCCGAACCACGCTACGTTCCGGCTCCCGCTTGCTTGCTCGCCTTCACCGCTTGGCAGGCAGGAGATGGGGCGCTGGCGAACGTCGCGCTCGCGCGGGCTCTTGAATCCGATCCGGGCTACACGATGGCGCTGCTCCTGCTGGAAGCGGTCGGCGGCGGCCTGCCGCCGTCCGCTGCACGGCTGCCAATGACCCCGGAGGAAGTCGCCGCTTCCTATGCCACCGTCGATGGAAGGCGAAGGCCGGCCAGGAGGCGGCCCTCTGCGTAGCAGAGGGCCGCGGCGGGAAGCTCGCCGGGAGCGCCGCTCAGCAGAACATGTACCTCTGGCGCACCTGGCTCGCTGGGGGAGGCATCACGTGCTCCCATCCGGGCCTGTCCGCCCCCCGGTTCGCCACCCGCGACCGGCCCGGCTACCAGCGCCTGCTCGCCGGCATCGACGCCGACAAGCTGGACGTGGTGGTGCTGTGGGAGGCATCCCGCGGGGACCGCAAGCTCGCCACCTGGGCGCAGTTCCTGGACGCATGCCGTGAGCGCGGCACCGGGATCTACATCACCAGCCACGGACGCCTATATGACATGGCCAACGGCCGGGACTGGCGCAACCTCGCCGAAGACGGGGTCGACTCCGGCTACGAATCGGAGAAGACCTCGATCCGGATCCAGCGCGCCGTCGCTGCCAAGATGCAGGCTGGGGAGCCGTTCGGCCACATCGCCTACGGCTACTTGCGTGTTTACGACCCGCGCACCCGGGAGCCGATCGAACAGCGTCCCTGCATGGAACCAGCCAAGCCCGGCGACGTCGGGGGATGGCGAAAGCCGGGGACGGCGCAGGCTCAGCCTGCGCCGCCGCCAGCTCCCCAGCCAGGACCCCGCCGACCCGGGCTACCGGCGGCTCCGTTATGTCCGTTACGCCGACGACTGGCTGCTGGGGTTCGCCGGGCCCAGGCACGAGGCCGAGGAAATCAAGTCAAGGATCACGGAGTTCCTGCGCGATGAACTGAAGCTGGAACTATCGCAGTCCAAGACCCTGATCACGCACGCCGCCAGCCAGGCGGCGCGCTTCCTCGGCTATGAGATCAAGGCCCAGCACTCCGACACCAAGATCATCCGCAACCGGCGGGCGGTCAACGGGGCGATCGGCCTGTTCGTGCCCAGGGACGTCATCAGGCAGCGGTGCGCGCTCTACATGAGCAAGGGAAAACCAGCGCAGCGCGGCGCGCTGCTCCACGACGACGACTTCACGATCGTCGCGAAGTACCAGTCCGAGTACGCGGGCCTTGTCCAGTACTACCTGCTGGCCCAGGATGTCTTCCGCCTGGGCCGCCTGCAGTGGGTCATGGAGACCTCGCTGCTCAAGACGCTGGCGGGCAAGCACCGCTCGACGGTCGGCAAAATGGCCGGGAAGTACAAGGCCGTCATCGCCACCCCCGCCGGGCCGCGCAAGGTCCTGCAAGTGGTCATCGAGCGCGACCGGGGCAGGAAGCCACTGGCCGCCCGCTTCGGCGGGATACCCCTGCGCAGGGTGCGCACGGCCGTCCTTGCCGACCAGCGGCCCGTCATGGCCAGCGCCAAACGGAACGAGCTGATCTACCGGCTCCTCGCACGGCGCTGCGAACTCTGCGAGGGCACGGCGGGCCTTGAGGTCCACCACGTCCGCAAGCTCGCAGACCTCAACAAGCCAGGACGACGGGAGAAACCCCCTGGATGCACCTCATGGCTAGGCGACGGCGCAAGACCCTGGTCATCTGCCGTCGCTGCCACGAGGACATCCACGCTGGCCGGGCAACCACGCCCTACCCAAAAAGATCACTGGAGAGCAGGGTGCGAGGAGTGAGATTCCCCGGGGCTACCCGGCAGGTTAGCCCTGCTGCCGTTCGCCACAGATCAGTCCGGATGCAGGAATCCCAGGTCAGGTGCGGGTGACACGATTTCCGGCACCCACAGGTGTCGGCCAGTGACGTCCTTCGGCTCGGCTGACGGTTCTGTCCGTGCTCGCCGGGCTCTGCGGGAGCGGTTCGGCTTCGGTCCTTCGGCGAGTCGCCTGAGAAGGGCGCAGTTTACCGTTCTGCCCGCATCGCTAAGGCATGAGTTTGCCGGACATCTGCGTCAGGCCCGCACTTCCACGAAACCGGCTGCGGCGAAGTCCTGGTCGAACGCGAG
The DNA here is from genome assembly GCA_963826515.1 of uncultured Actinomycetota bacterium. Classification (GTDB taxonomy): domain Bacteria; phylum Actinomycetota; class Actinomycetes; order Streptosporangiales; family Streptosporangiaceae; genus DATFVJ01. The sequence continues at coordinate 370,800 of CAWGXI010000005.1, read as the reverse complement.
GGCCTCGCGCAGCCGGCGGTCCCTCATGATGCGAAAGCTCGTCGCGTCGACGTAGGAGTACACCCGCTCGTCGTGTTTGCGAAGCCATTCCCAGGCCGCCGTCTCCTGGTTTTCGGTAACGCGGTGGATGACGAGGCGATCAGCGGTGATGAGGGCGCCGACCCGGTCGAGGAAGGCCACCGCGGTGCGGTGGCTGTCCTTGCGCCGCAGGAACGTCCAGGTCTCCCCGGCCACCAGGTTGCTGGTGAGCACCTGTTCGGATCGCCCGAGCGCGGCAAGCATGCCCAGGGCATCGTGATGCCGGGCATCGCCGGGCAGCGCCCACGCTACCCACCAGCTGGTATCGGCGAACTTCACTAAAACTCCAGCCGGAGATCGTTATCGTTCGAGCGTTGCTTGTCAGCGGTAGTGGTCGGCGCCTGGCCCGCGACTGGTTCCTCCAGCACCTGGGCTTGCCGGGTAGCGGCTCGCGGCGCTCAGGTGGGACAGGCGGCCGGGCGGCTTACCCAGCGCCTGGGGGTCGAGGTCACGCACACGCCCGGTACCCACATGGCCTACCACGACCACCCGCACGAGCTCGCGGAGGCCATCCGGCCGTTCCTTAGCCAGCTGAGTAGGATCGCTATCTCCTAGCACTCCAGCCGGAGGGCTGATCCTCATGGTTGCTGGGCGGCTTGTCGGCGGTAGTGGCAGCTCCGGGCCCGGGCTTGATGTCGGCGTCGCCACACCGACCAGCGCACCCGGTGGTCGAGGTCGCCGGTGGGCCGGGCGACCAGTGCCGCCAACAGGTGCTGGAGTTCGTTGCAGGTCAACCCGATCAGCCCGGATGGTGATGGGTGGCGAGTGCGTTCGGTCAAGGCCGCCACGTTCGGTGCCCCAAGCCGTGTGGCCCCATGGGTCGGATTTCGCGACTCGGCACATGGCGCGTTTATCTAGCCGGGCCCGCAACCACGGCGAAACAGAAGCGGCACTAGACAAGCGCTTGGACGGTCAAGCCGCAGGTCAGTGCCTGCATCGGGGTGCCGTCGCCGACTCTCTGTAAAACCGTCGGCTCAGCCTACGTTGGTTCGAACCCAACACCTGCCACTACCAGCGGAAACGGCCCCTGACCAGCGGATACGCGGCCAGGGGCTCATCTTCTTTTGTGCGGCCGTATGCGACCGGAGGCCACCGTATGCGGCTCGCTGTACCCAATACGTGCCCAAGTTCGGGAGTCGGCGCTGTGCGCGTGCTGCTGATTTTCATGGCGTGGTTCCCGTTGGCCTGGTCGCATCCTCGATGCGCGCTTGGCCTCTTCCTGCTGCCCGGTTATGCACTTGGCGTAGACCCGCAGCAGCACGCCCACACTGTGGCCTGCCCATTCGGCTACCTGGGGCGCGGGTACCCCGGCGTTGAGCCAGGTCGACACGGCGGCGTGCCGCAGATCGTAGGGACGGCGGGCCAGCAGCGACGCGGCCTCGGCCGGGGCGAACGCGGCGGCGCGGGCCTTGTGGAAGATGCCGAGGTAGGCGCGGTCGTTGAAGATGCCGCCGCGCGGGCCGGTGAAGACCCTCCCGCCTGGGCCGCCGCGGTACTGGCCGAGATGCTTGCTGAGAAGGGCTACAAGATCGGGGTGGATCGGCACCGCGCGGATCTCGCTGGGGGCGCGGTGCTTGAGTTCGCGGCGCTGGCGGGCCATGCCATCGTCGGTCCACCGGGTGCCGCTGCGGGTCTCGGAGTTGGTCAGGATCATCTCGCCCCACCCGTGCTCGGGGCAGGCTGATGAGATTGTCGTGCCGCAGGTCTACCGCTTCCTCGGGACGCAGCGCCGCGTAGTACATGCAGCCGAAGAATGCGGCCATGCGCTGGCCACGGGGACCCTGCCGGGTGACGGCAGCCAGCAGGCGCCCGTGTTCGGCCGCTTCTCCTTCCCGGTCCGCTAACTGGAGCGCGCCCACCGCGTTCTCGACGCCATCGACGCAGCCGCCGGGCGCAACCATGAGGAGACCCGGTAAACATGCGGATCAGCAACGAGCGGCGCCGCGACACCGAGCAGCGCGTCCGGGCCGCCGCCCGCGCCATGCTGGCCGGCCAGATACCGGCCGGCGGCAAGTGCGACATCACCACCCTCGCCAGGCAGGCCCGGATATCCCGGGCCACGCTCTACCGCAGCTATCCGCATCTGAAAGCCGAGTTCGAAGACCAGCTCGCCCAACGGCAGGCCAGCGGCTGCGCCCCCGACCGGCGTGACACTCAGGTCCTGCGGCTCCAAGACGAGAACGCCCGGCTCAAAGATCGCCTCGCCGCGCACGAGTCCGCCCTCGCCCTGCTCGGCGAGTTCAAGATCCTCGCCCTGTCCCGGCTCGCCGCCCAGCACGAAGAAATCGGGCGCCTGCGCGCAGGCCACACCGCCGCCGCCCGGGCGAGCGGGACTGTCCTCGACCTACCCGCCGACCGCACGAGCAGGCATGCCGGTCCGGACAGCTGAAGGCGAACCGCCCCGCCGCCGCTCCCCGGCCAGACACCGCGAGCCCAGCCCATCCATGTGACGTGCGCCACACCCGTGACCCGCTCTCGCATCCGAAAGCAGACGCAACGGCGGCACCACAACCGCTCCGCCCGCGCGCCGTGACCGCCGGTGAAACGCGACACCGATACACCCGGACACGGCGAGTGCCGACGAAAAGCGCAGCACCTCCGGTCCCTGCCGGGACAGGTGCCCGGGGGAGCGCTTGCCGGCGCTGGAGTACACGTCCAGCCCGGCGAACCGGACCGCCTTGCGGGCGGAGGAGAACCGGCCCGCGCCGCCCAGCCAGCAGGTCAGCGCCAGCGCGGTGACCGGGCCGACCCCGTACAGGCGCTGCCGCAGCGCCCGGGCGCCGGTCAGGTGGGCGGCGGCGTCCAGCAGCCGCCTCCGGACGGCATCGAGATGACCATCCAGTACCTCGAGCATGCCCAGTGCCGTGGCGGCCTGCAGCGGCCCGGCCGGCGACAGCTGCGCGGCGGCCTTGTTCTTCGCGGCGGCGGTGGTGTCCGGGTCGGTGAGCAGCGCCGCGAGGGCGCCCTGGGCAGCGGTGATCTCGTTGCGGGCGTCGCGGATCGCGGCGTTGGCTGCCTTGCGGGCCGGATTACCGGTGATCTTGGTGTTCACTTCGATGGTGGCGGTGTAGTCGCAGATCCGAGCGCGGGATCTTGCGCCAGAACCGCGGACTCCAGCGCCCGCAGCTCGGGCCCCGGCTCCACCCCGGCCTGCTCGACCAGCGCCGCCCGCGCATCCAGGTACGCGGGCAGCGCATCCGCCTGCCGGCCACTCAGATACAGCGCCTTGACCAGCAGCGCCCGCAGCCGCTCCCGCAGCGGCGCGTCCTCGACCAGCTCTGCCAGCTCGCCCACCACCGCAGAAGCCCGCCCGGCGTCCAGATCGCCCGCCAGGCGCCGCTCCAGGACGTCGAACCGCTCCTCCTCCAGCCTGACGGCGGCGCCCCGTGCCCACGGCTCGCCGGCCCATTCGACCAGCGCCGGGCCGCGCCACAGGGCCAGCGCGTCACGGTAACACCCGGCGGCCGCCAGCTCGGCGAAACGGTCCGCATCCACCGAGCAGCCATCGACGTCAAACCGGTAACCGCCCGGCACGGTCCGCACCCGGCCGGTGCCGATTGCGCGGCGCAGGTCCCGCACGTAACCGTGGACCAGGTTCACCGCCGACACCGGCGGCCGGCCTTCCCACAGCGCGCCGGTAATCCGGTCCACGCCGACGACCTGGCCGCGGTGGATGAGCAGAACGCCAGCAGCATCCGCACCTTCGCCGCGGTGAGCACCACCTCGGCCCCATCGGCGGCGACCTCCTCAAGCGGGCCGAGCAGCCGCACAGGCTTCGGCGAGCTCCCACAGGAGACCATCACCGGACTGCATCAGGTCTACGCGGGCCAGGTGGCGGCATTCGACCACTTCACCCTCTCGCATGACCCCGTAACAAACGTCGAGGAACTGGTGCGGCGGCTGCCGGAAGGTGTCGAGGTCGCGGTTGACGTCGTCGCCCACCTCACGAGGCGGCCTAGTCCGGGCCTAGTCCTAACCAATGGGTAGTCCGGTCCCGCGACACCTCACGCGTGGGACATACGTGGGATGAGCGCCGGCACGGGGTCGAACTCGGGCTGCTTCCCGCCAACCCGGCCGACCGGGCGGCTGAGCGAGCCGCTGGTTGAGAGCAGGGAGCGGCAGGTCCGCCGGTTCCAGGCGTTCACGATGGCGTGGCCGTGGGCGTGGACGCGGGAGCGGGTACGCGGGTGGCCCTGTCGGGCTCATGGTCCGGCGCGGGCGCGGGTGATGCCGGCGAAGGGGCTCAGGCGGCCCCACTCGGCCAGGGTCCTGGTCAGCCACGGCGGTGCGACGACGGTCATGCCGCCGGCTTTCTGCGCGGCACCGAGGCTGACCGACCCGTTGTGCCAGCGGACCAGCCAGTGCGGGTCGGTGGTCACCACGCCGTCCTCGCCGAACCCGGGGGGCCGGACGCAGACCTCGCTGCCCCGCCGGGCGGCGACCACCCAGTACCGGCTGGGGCGGCTTGCAGCCGGCCAGGTCGAAGCGCACCACGACCCGGTCCCGGGGCAGGCCGGCCGGGTCGATCAGCCGGGCGAGCATCCACAGCGCCAGGTAGGGGTCCATGTGGGCGGGCAGGACCTCGCGCCACCGGGCTCCCCACGCGCCCAGGGCCAGGCAGACCTCGCCCAGCTCACGGCCGGCCTCGGTGAGCCGGTAGACCGGGCCGTGCCGGTCCGGCACCCGGGTGATCACGCCGCAGGCCTCCAGCCGCCGCAGCCGCTGGGACAGCACGCTGCGCGGCAGGCCCGGGGCGCCGTCGAGGATCTCGCCGAACCGCTCGCAGCCGATCATCAGGTTGCGGACGATGATCGGCGTCCAGCGCTCGGCGAACACCTCCGCGCCCAGCGCCACCGGGCAGTACTGGCCGTAGCCGCGCATGACACCACTGTCCCTCTCCCGGCGGCGCTTCCGGTAGTCCATTTTCCGGACTTCCAGGCCGGGCCGGGCCGCTGGCAGCGTGGGTTACCTCACAAGAACGGAGGACATCATGAACCTGACCAGCCGGACGCGGGAGGAAGACCGCGCGTACAAGGCCGGCCTGCGGCAGGCCTGGGCCCTGGGCGACTATCACCGGTTCGCATCGGACCTGATCTGGGATCTGGGCGCCGAACTGGTCGCGGCGTGCGGCATCGGGCCCGGCGACCGGGTGCTCGACGTGGCGGCGGGGTCCGGGAACACCGCGCTGCGGGCCGCGGAGGCCGGGGCGGCCGTGGTGGCGTCGGACCTGACCCCGGAGAACTTCCCGGCCGGCCGCGAGGCCGCGGCGCGGGCCGGGCTGCGCATCGACTGGGTCGAGGCCGACGCCGAGGACCTGCCCTTCCCCGACGCCAGCTTCGACGTCGTTACCTCCTCGGTCGGCGCCATGTGGGCACCGGACCACAAGCGCGTCGCCGATGAGCTGCTGCGGGTCTGCCAGCCGGGCGGGACCATCGCGATGATCAACTTCGCCGCCGGCGGCCTGCTGGCCGGCTTCCTGGAGGTGTTCGCCGGCTACGCGCCGCCGCCACCGCCGTGGGCCTCCTCTCCGCTGCTGTGGGGCGACCCCGGCCACATCCGGCGCCTGCTCGGCGACCGGGTAGCCGCACTGGAGATCACCCCGGGAACCTGCACCGAGCGGGTACCGGGCGGGCCGGCTGGATACTGCGCCTACTACAAGCAGACCTTCGGGCCGGTAGCCGCCACCTACGCGGCGCTCACCGCCGGGCAGGCCGCCGCCCTGGACCGCGACTTCCTGGCCTTCGCCACCCGCCACAACACCGGTCGGCCGGGCGGGCCCGCCGAACTGGACTACCGGTACATCCGCATAATCGCCCGCACCGCCGTTGACAGCAGCCCCGGCTGACGCGGCAAGGAGCGCCGCCCTACAGACGGCCACCACCGCGCCGGCACGGCGATTACACAGCCTCGGGCTTGCCTGGTCCCGGCCAGCCGCCCCCGGGCGAGGGCCGGGCCACCGGCGCCGGCCGTCGGCAAAGCCAGGGAGACGGGATTGACAGACCGGATGGCGGGCCGAAGCGCCCGTGGGGCCGCGCGCGCACTGGGCGCGCTGCTGGTGCCGTGGGCGACCGTCGCCCGGAGTGGCCTGATGCGGTTTCCCTGACGACACACCGGTTCTGGTTGTTGACTGTGCGCCGGCTAATGTGTATGACCTAAATTTGTGGCGAGCCTGTACCCGAAGAAGATCAGCGGCAGAACGTACTGGTACCTGCGGGAGATGGCCCGCGTCGGCGGCAAGCCGAAGATGGTCTCCGAGCGGTACGTGGGCACCGCCGCCGAGATCGAGGCGCTGCTGGATGCCCGCGGGCAGCCGATGCTGCCGGACCGCACCCGTCACCTGGCGTTCGGGGATGTGGCCGCGGCCTGGGGGGTGCTGGAAGACCTCGGGGTGGCGGGCATCATCGATGAGGTGGCCGGGCCCGGGCCGGCCGGGCTGCCGCTGAGCCCGGGCACCTACCTGGCGCTGGCGGCGCTGAACCGGCTGGTCGCCCCGTGCTCCAAGGCGGCGTTCGGGCACTGGTGGAAGACCACCGCCGCGGACCGGTTCACCAAGATCCCGGCCAGCGCCCTGGACCACAGGCGGTTCTGGGACGCGATGCACGCCGTATCGCTGGAGCAGCTGGAGCAGATCAGCCAGGCGATTGCGCTGCGCCTGGTGGAGGTCTCCGGCGTGGATACCTCCTCGGTGGCGCTGGACATGACAAATTTCGCGACCTTCATCGCCCTGAAGTTTCGTATTTATGCTGCGGCGGCGTCCCAGGCCGCGAGCACGGCGTGGATTTGCTCGTCAGTGGGCTGAGCTGGGCGGCGTGCGGAAAATCGGGCGGCGATCAGGGTCCGGCGCAGCTTGGTGAGCATGTCCTCGAAGGCGGGCTCGGTCTTGGTCCGGTACCACGGCTGCGCGGCCCTGCGGTCGTCGATGCCGGCCGGGTCGTGGCCTGACCGGGCGTACCAGATGACGATCAGGGTGTGCACCAGCATCCCGAACGGGACGGTGCGCCCGGCGGCGAGCCTGACCCGGTTGCGGGCCTCGCCGGCGCCCAGGACGTTGCGGGCGTCGGCGAATGCCTGCTCGATGGCCCACCGGGCGGCGTAGCGGGCGACCAGCGCGGCCGCGGCGGCGGTCCGGTCGGTGGTGACCAGAGCCAGGTCATATCCGCTGGTGGTGTGCTCGTCGCGGGCCAGGATCAGGCGCACGGCCCGGGTGTGCCATGACCCATACCACAGGCAGCTGACGGCGGTGACGTGCTTGATGTGCTCGCGGCCGTAGGCAGTGACGGTAACGGTGTCCCACGCCGCTTCGGCCGCGATGTCCTCGGCCGTGCCCAGCCGGGCACCCTTGGTCCTGGGGCGGCCGCGGCGGCCGGTGCGCGGCGGTGCCAGGTCATACAGGACGGCGTTGCGGGGGATCCGGCAGGTCCAGGTCACGTTCTGCGGCAGGGCCCGCAGCGCCGGGCCGTGGTAGGCGGCATCGGCCACGACATGAATCACCCGGCCGGGGAAGGCCAGGGCGAGCAGGCTGACCAGCGCCGCGGCCGTCTCCACCTTGCCCGGCCCGGCGCCCTTGCCGGGCAGGTGCAGCCGCGCCAGCACCGGCAGGCACACCTCACGGCCGCAGAACGGCAGCCGGGCCAAGATCGCGGCGGTGACGAAGCAGTTGCCATAGCTGAGCTTGCTCATCGCCGGAGAGCTGCCGTCATGCTGCCAGCCGGCCCCGTGCACCCGGCGCCCGCAGCGGCGGAACACCGAGTCATCGACGGCCACCCGCAGATCAGCGCCCGGCTCGGTCACCAGCAGGACCGCCAGCTGCGCGACCGCCAAGCCGAGCTGATCGAGTTCCCAGCGGGCCCGGGCGAAGAAGTAGCGCGCCCGGTCATGCGGCCAGGCATACTGCAGGCAGCCGCCCAGCAGCATGCCTACCACGGTGCGGCGGCGCACCCGGCCCGCCATCCCGGCGACCAGGCCGCAGAACGTCGCAAAGCCCGGCGCGGTGAAACACGGCCGCAGCTCATTCAGCAGGCACAGCAGCGAAGCGGGTAAATTCAGGCCCGGAAGCATCGGCGGGTTCCCTCGGCACGAGGCGGACATGAGCACCGCCGATGCTTCCGCGTTCAGCCCGCAAGATCACGTAACCAGAGCCTCACCGCGCGGCGTGTCGCGACATCTGCCAATCCGTCCCCTCCCGCGACCGCCAGCCCCCCAGCCACCATCAAAAGTGCGAAACTTCAGATCGCCACGGCCAACCACAAGGCCCCGGTCGCGCAGCGGGGCAAGGCCAAGCAGAAACGCTCCGACCTGCGGATCGCCGGCCTCGGCCTGGTCGTCACCCGCGACGGCGGGATCCCGCTGACCTGGCACGCCTACCCTGGCGACAAGCCCGATGTCACCCAGTTCCCCGCCATGACCGGCCAGCTCCGCCGCCGGTACGAGGCGATCTGCGCCGCGGCCGGGCACCCTGCCGGCGAGGACATGACGGTGGTCTTCGACGCCGGGCAGAACAGCGAGGGCAACTTCGCTCACCTGGCCGGCACTCGCCTGCATTACATCGGGTCAGTGCCCGCCAGCGACTGCCCGGACCTGACCGCCCTGCCCGCCAGCGTCCGGTCAGTGGTGGATGAAGGCCGGTTCGGTGGCCTGACCGCGTTCGACACCCGCCGTCAAGCCTACGGCGCGCAGCGGCGGGCGATCTTGACCCACTCACCCGAGCTGCACCAAAGCCAGGTCCGCGGATTCGACGCCACCACCTTGGCCAAGGCCGGCAAGAAACTGGACGAGCTGGCCGCCACCCTCGCCCGTGGCAAGACCCGCCGGTCCCGGGACAAGGTGGAAGCCGAAATCCAGAACATCACCCGCAAGCCCTGGGTGCGGCGCGTGGTCACCTGGCACCTGGCCGGCGACAAGCCCAGGGACCTGCGGCTGACGTGGGGCATCGACACCGCCGCCCGCTCGGCCCTGGAAGAAGAACTCTTCGGCAAGCACGTGCTGATCACCAGCCACGACCGCTGGCCAGTCGCCGACGTGGTCGCCGGCTACCGGTCCCAGTCCGAGGCCGAGTTCGGCTTCCGGCAGATGAAAGACCCGCACGTGGTGTCGTTTTCACCCATGCACCACTGGACCGACCACAACATCCGCATCCACGTCTTCACCTGCGTCCTGGCCCTCCAGATCGCCCACCTGATGCGGTACAAAGCCGCCCGCCAGGCCGGAGCGCGTCCAGCGGCAGCACCTGCTCGGCGGCCAGCCCGAGACGGTGCCTGCTGGTCGCCACCACCCGCATGCCGGGACAGCGGCGCAGCGCCTCCTCCACCAGCCTGCGACGTCATCGAGCACATGCTCACAGTTGTCCAGAACCAGCACGCCCGCGCAGATGCTCAGATACTCCACAATCGCAGCGCGGACCGGGGCCGCGGCGCTGAGGCCGAGCGCCGCCGCCGCCGCGCCGTCGGCTTGCCCGGCGGTCACGCCGGCCAGCTCGGTCACGGTGACCGGCAGGCCGAGGCGCTCGCTCAGGCTGCCCAGCGCCTCGGCGACCAGGCGGGTCTTGCCCACCCCGCCGGTTCCGGTCACGGTCACCAGGCGGTGCGCGCCGGCGGCGTCGAGGAAGGCGGCGGTATCGTCGTCGCGGCCCACGAAGGCGGGGTGTCCGTGACGAGCCAGGCGGGCGCTGCGGGCACCCCGCGGCGCGCTGGCTGCGGCGGTGCGGGCAGGTCATGGCCGAGGATGCGGACCTCCAGGTCCCGCAGCACCGGCGAGGGGTCCAGGCCGAGCTCCTCGGCCAGCAGCATGCGGTAACTGCGGTAGCAGTCCAGCGCCTCGGTGCGCTGGCCGGCCTGGTAGAGCGCGGTCATCAGCAGCCCGCGGGCCCGCTCTTCAGCGTCAAGCTGACCGCGACTGTGCCGTCGATGAGGGCAAACAACATCGTCGGCCAGCCGGTGGCCGCATTCAGATCAGAACGGCTGCAGCCTCGTCCTGTTTCTCCAGGACGGCGAACAGCGTGACGGTGGCAATCGCGCCGGCAAGAGCTATCCAGCCCAGCCGCCGGGCCAGCACCGGCGGGAGGGCGGCGAGCCGCCCCCTTTCGGCGGCGTGCACGCCGAGGCGAACAGCATGGCGCCTTGGGGCCATGTGGGCAGGACCTGTGCCTCTTCCCCGGGCGGGCGTGGCCCGGTGAGCTGGTCTTGTGTTCGTCACCGGCCAGATCAGGCCCCGTCTCGCGGCTGCCCGTGGTGGATCAAGGAGGCCTCCGAGATGCCTCACAGATACCTGAGATACGCCCTCGATGTCGCTCTGTTCGGTGCTGCGGTAGTCGCGTTCTTGACCGGGCTGCTGGTGGACCGGCTCGATCTCAACCAGTTCGCCCCCCACCGCTGGGCCGGGTACGTCCTGGCGGCGCTCGTCGCGGTCCACCTGGCGACACACTGGAGGTTCTTCCTGGCACCGTTCACGTCGCGGCACCGAGCCCCGACGGCGCCTCCCGAGGGTGCCGCCGTCAGCGTGACCCCGGCGGCTTCGCAGCACGCGGGCTCCCGGCTGGCGCGCCGGGCAGCACTCGCAGCGGCCGGTGCGGCTGTCGCGGGCGCCGCGGCCGGCTGGTTTGTGACGACCGAGATCTCGCCCGATCTTTACAAAGGCGGCGACGTCGGCCTGTTCTACCACCGGGAGAGCTCCCTCGGGCTGCGCAGTGTGCTGCGCAGCCTGGTCAGCTGGGGGAGCCAGCCCGCCGGCTACAAGCGCGTCGCCGGTGGCGCACCCGTCGCGCTTCCCGCCGCTCTCCCGCTGCCCGAGCTGAGCGTCGGTCAGGCGCTGCAACAGCGCCGGTCTCTGCGGCGCTACCGCGACCGGATGCTGACCGCGCAAGAGCTCGCCTGGCTGGTCCACGCGACCACCGCCATCACCTCGGCCGCCGGCTTGCGCACCGCCCCGTCCGCCGGCGCGCTCTACCCGATCGAAACCTACGTGGCGGTCAGCCGGGTCGAGGGCATCGACGCCGGCCTATACCACGTCGACGTCCGGGCGCAGGCACTCGAGCCGGTACGCGCCGGTTCGGTCGCCGGTGACCTGATGATCGCCGGTCTGGGCCAGGAGTTTCTGCGCAACGCGCCGGCCGTGTTCGCGCTTACCGGCCTGTTCCAGCGGACGCGATGGAAGTACCACGAACGCCACTACCGATACGTCTGCTGGGAAGGGGGGCACGTGGCCCAGAACCTCTACCTCGCCGCCGAAGCCGCCGGGTTGGGAGCGTGCATGGTCGGCGCGTTCTTCGACGGAATGGTCAACGACCTCCTGCGGATCGACGGCCGGCACGAGGCGGCGCTCGGCCTGGTCGCGGTCGGTCCCCGCTGACCCGTCACTGGGCAGTCCTGCCCGCCAAGCAGCCGAGCAACCGGCCGGCCTGGCACCGCCAAGCCTGGGATCGCCAGGCACGAACGGCTCCTCGGCAGCCGACGTACTCGCGCACCCAAACCACGACGGTCAAGACAGCCCAGCGCTGCCGGAAACCGGCGCCCCCGGGACCGGGGCCGCACGGCGGCGCAGATCCGATGGCCTGCTCCTGGACGCGGCCGCACGCATAGTGGCGGCGGCCCACCGCGACGGGGTGCAGCTGACCCTGGCGGCGCTCGTCGCACAGCTCGGTGCCCAGGGTTACCGCATCGCCAACGAGCGATTGCGCTGGCTGTCGGACGCGGCCGGCCTGCGATCCGGCGCTCCCGGGCGGCCGGAATTAGCCCGCCGGAGTCTGCCCGGCAGCGGCGCGGCCGTGACCCGGAAAGCCCGGCACGGCTTGCGGCGCTGCGGAAACGCGTCCTGGCAGAGGTGCTGGCCATCCGCTCCGGGTAGGACTTGGGCGGGTGGCTGGGTCTGGCCGTCCTATTGCGCGGCCACAGCTCCGCGAATGTTCTGCTGATGTGGAGGCGGCGACCGACAGCTCCAGCGCGGCCTTATATCCGGGACCAGCGATCAGGCTGGCCTGCTTGCGGCACGGACGGCACACGCCAGCATCCACCGGCAGCTCCCGGTCGCACGTCGCGCATGGTCCCGCTGAGTGCGTGCTGGCGAAGCTGCGGCAGGCCTTGCACAGCCGCTCGGTGAGCATCCCCCAGGCCAGGCAGTGATCGCAGCTCCGCAGCCGGGTTGCGCGCGGGCGCCGCCTCCGGCCGTCCTCATGCCTGGTGGTTCCGGTCACACGGGCGGCCCGGAGCGTCCGGCGTGCCGGCGCCGGATCACCGGCCCACTGCCCGCCGCGGCCGCCTGGGTATCATCGTCTGCCGGCTCGCGGCGGATCGTGCCTGGCTCGCGGATCAGCAGGTCGCCGGGTTCGCAGCCGAGTACCTCGCAGATGACCTCCAGGTCATCGAGGCGGATGGTGACCGGCTGCCCGGACCACAGGTTCGACATCTTCCCGGCGCTGATCACCAGCCCGGCGTCGGCGAGCATCCGCTGCAACTCCGACGCCTTCCAGATGTCGCGCTGGGCGGCGGCCAGGCGCAGGTTCCACCTCACGGCCGCTCACCCCCAACGCGCCCGGCGGCGCGGCGGCCGGCCTGCACCCAGGCGTCCTCGACGTGGCTGCGGTGAACGTGACGTAAATCATCGTCGTGTTGATCCATTCGTGCCCGAGTACCTCCTGAACTGCGAAAACATCCATTCCGTTGCGGTAGAGCTCGGAGGCGGCGTAGTGCCGCAGCAGGTGCGGGGTCAGCTTTCCGGCCTGCCCGGGCAGGTGCGCCGCGACCGCGTCGGCCAGGCCGAGGCGCAGCGCATCGTCGCTGACCGGGCGGCTGGACCCGTCGCCGTGCCGCCGCTCGGAGGGGAACAGGGGTGCGGCCGGGTCGTTGACCCGGCCGTCGAACTCCCAGCGCGGCCCGCCGGCCCACCACTCCAGCAGGTCCCGGGACCCGTTGATCAGCGGCACCAGCCGGTCCTTCCTCCCCCGCCCGCGGCTGCCCTTGCCGTGCAGCAGCACCTTCCCGAACCGTCCCAGGTCCCAGCACACGTCCCGCATCGTCAAGAGGCACAGCTCCGACACCCGCGGGCCGATCAGGCTGGCCAGCCGCATCGCGGTGTAGTTGCGGGCAGCCGGGGCGTACTTGCGGGCGGTCAGCATGTCCGTCCGCCAGCCGGTGAACAGCTTGCCGATCTCCCGTTCGCTGGGCGGGATCCGCAGCCGCGCGTTAGTCCCGCCCCGCGGCCGGTTGACCTCATCCAGCGGAGACTCCACCACGAACCCGGTGGCAGCGTGGATCGCCGGCCGGTGCCGCAGCTCCAGGAACTCGAAGAACACCGCGAACGCCGCGGCCTTGCGCACCTTCGTGCCCGGCGCCATGCCCCGCTGATCCTGGCCGAAGTACCGGTCCAGGTCCCGGGCGGCCAGCTCCCACAACGGGCGCCCGAACCACTCCCGCAGCCCGACGACCGCTGCCACGTCGGCACTGATCGTCGTATCGGTGATCCCCGCCGACGCGCGGGCCAGCACGAACTCCGCGAGCAGGTCCTGCTCGAACGCCCCGACCTCATCGGAAGTCTCCAGCCGCAGCTGCGGCCGGAGGTCGCGCACCGCGGCCAGCCCCACCCGGCTCCTCCTCTTCAGCTATCAGGGAAGACACCAGTGATAGCAGAAGAGATCTCAGGAATCATGAGCAAACGCCACAGATGCTCGAATCGATACCTATGACCGGGGTGATCCCAGGTCAGCCCGCTGCCAGCAGCAACCCGGAAATCGGGCGCGGCCGGGAACCTGCGGGAACAGATTTAAAGTGAGACCGGAAAGCGGTCCACCGCTCGTTCTCCACCCGGGCCCGGGTGAATCCCAGCACCTGGGCGACCGCGGCCTTGAGGTTGTCGTAGCGGACCTTGCCCGTCGGCACCCCGCCCAGCACGCCCAGGGCGTGCACATGGCCCTCGAAGAACGCTTCCTGTCCACCCGAGGCGAAGATCCGGTGCACCGCTTTGCCTGAGTAGGACATGCGGAAGGCGAACAGGACACACGTCACCGGCTCGCCGCGCAACCGCACCACCACGTCGCCGAAGCCGACCTCCGCCTCCGCACCAGGACGGTGTGTCTGCGGCACGAACACATCCACCGGCCCGCGCCCGGCCTCGACCCGCACCTGCGGCCGGCGCACCGCGGCGTATGCCCGCACGACCTGGTACGAGACGTCCACCATCCCGTGCTCGTCCACGAGCCGGTCGAAGATCCGTTTCACCGTGTGACGCTGCTTGCGAGGCGCATCCAAATCGGCCAGCAGGATCGCGTCGATGACCGGCTTGAAGGCATCCAGCCTCGAAGACCGAGGCGGCGGTTTCTTGCGCGGCTCAGGCCACGCCGAGGACAGCGCCTTCAACACCGTCCGGCGGCCGACACCGTGCTGGCGCTCGATCGCCCGGCTGGATAACCCGGCCCGGGCATCCCGGCGGATCGCCGCATACAGCTCGACCTTCGACATCGGGGGCATCAACGCTCCCTCCAGAGCATCCCGATGCTCCCACCCACAGATCCCAACTGCGGTCACAACTCACCAACACGCGGATTCCACCACCACCGGTGCGGTCCAAACCCACCAGCATCTGCGGTCATCTTTCACCATCAGAGCCATCCGCGGAAACACCGGTTGTACCTGGTGCTAACGACCCATTGCTTTCACCGCTTGGCAGGCAGGAGGCGGGGCGCTGGCGAACGTCGCGCTCGCGCGGGCTCTTGAATCCGATCCGGGCTACACGATGGCGCTGCTCCTGCTGGAAGCGGTCGGCGGCGGCCTGCCGCCGTCCGCTGCACGGCTGCCAATGACCCCGGAGGAAGTCGCCGCTTCCTATGCCACCGTCGATGGAAGGCGAAGGCCGGCCAGGAGGCGGCCCTCTGCGTAGCAGAGGGCCGCGGCGGGAAGCTCGCCGGGAGCGCCGCTCAGCAGAACATGTACCTCTGGCGCACCTGGCTCGCTGGGGGAGGCATCACTTGCTCCCATCCGGGCCTGTCCGCCCCCCGGTTCGCCACCCGCGACCGGCCCGGCTACCAGCGCCTGCTCGCCGGCATCGACGCCGACAAGCTGGACGTGGTGGTGCTGTGGGAGGCATCCCGCGGGGACCGCAAGCTCGCCACCTGGGCGCAGTTCCTGGACGCATGCCGTGAGCGCGGCACCGGGATCTACATCACCAGCCACGGACGCCTATATGACATGGCCAACGGCCGGGACTGGCGCAACCTCGCCGAAGACGGGGTCGACTCCGGCTACGAATCGGAGAAGACCTCGATCCGGATCCAGCGCGCCGTCGCTGCCAAGATGCAGGCTGGGGAGCCGTTCGGCCACATCGCCTACGGCTACTTGCGTGTTTACGACCCGCGCACCCGGGAGCCGATCGAACAGCGTCCCTGCATGGAACCAGCCAAGCCCGGCGACGTCGGGGGATGGCGAAAGCCGGGGTCGTCGAGCACATCGTCCGCAGCATCGCCCGGGGTGTTCCGATCAGCTCGATCCGCCGCGACCTCAACGACCGGGGCATCCCCGCCCCGGAAGGCGGCGAATGGGGCCGCAGCATCCTGCAGCGGATCGCCACGAACCGGTGTACATCGGTAAACGACGCTGGCGTCGCCACGATGGCCTGCTGGACGGCAACTGGCCCCCGATCGTGGACGAGGAGACGTTCTGGACCGTGCAGCGGATCCTTGGCGACCCAAGGCGGAAAACCACCCGGCCGGCGGCGTCCGCCACATGCTCTCCTTCTTCGCCACGTGCGGCGCATGCGGCCGCCAGCTGACGGCGGCCGGCGGGGCAGGGAAGAAGTGCAGCAATCCCATATACCGCTGTCCGGGTGGTTGCGTGCACATCCGCGCCGACTGGCTCGATGACTATGTATCGATGACCGTGATCGAGCGGCTCTCCCGGCCCGACGCCTACCCGCTCACGGTCGCCGCCTCCGACAAGGAAGCCGTCGCCGCCCGCACTGAGGCCGCCGAGCTGCGGGCCCGCCTGGATGAGCACGCAGACCTGTCCGCCGAAGGGAAAATCAGCGCCGCGCAGCCCTTCCCCCGAATGCGTCCGCCGGGGGCTGCGGCCTCGGCGGCTGCGGGCGCGCCCAGCAGGACCGCTAAGAGGGAGTCTGATCTAGGCGTGTCCTGATTCGTGCACGCACTGCGAAGTGTTGGGTTTGAGATCCCACAGCTTGATGCCATCGTGTGATACGGCTCAGCGGCATGACCAGCCGACTTCCGTACGCCACTGATCTGTCTGATGCCCGCTGGGCACTAATCGAGCCAACCCTGTCCGCCTGGCGGGCAGCGCGGGCCGAGGCGGGCCTGGCCTGTCCTTGTCGGCGCACGACCTGCGCGAGATCGTCAACGCGATCTTGTATGTGAACCGGGCCGGATGCGCCTGGATCTGGTGGTTCATGCTGCATCGCCGGTTAGCCCGAGATTACGAGACGATCCCAGAACGCTCCCGCACCATGATCCACTGGTCCATGATCGACAACATGGGGCGCCGACTCACCGACGAATCCACCCAAACCTGGCGCGACGAGCCCACCGAAACGGGCGAACCACTCCTGACCTGGATCAGACGCCCTCTAAGACCGTAACTACTCCCATGATTAGCTTGCGCATCGGTGCCGGGCGCGTCCACCGGCCCGTGCGGATGGACCAGCCCGGCCAGCCCGGTCAGCAGGTCGCGGACCAGCGGCAGCGGATCTGGGGTGACTACCACGTGGCGGCTGCGCCCTGCCTGTCGGGCTGTCGCTAGGTTCGCAAGGCGTCCAAGGTCTGGCGCCACCGATCCCGGCTCCTGTCGGCGGGTGGCTGCAGCAGCGTTGCGGGCGGGAGCCATGCCCGCTGGAGCGGAACGGCTGGGAGGAAGAACGTTGCCAGGTTCGGCAACGGCTTGCGGTGCACGGTCGCCGGAGTCACCGCGAACACGTGCGCCCAGCGGTGCCAGCCGCGACAGCGCGGCCAGCCAAGCCCGATCCGGCGGCTCGTAACGCACCCGTGGGATGTGGCGGCGCAGCACCGCATTCTCATGGCGCAGGACCAGCTGATCAGGGGACAGGAGCCTGCGATCCAAGATCGCCGGGCCATTAGCAGGCCATTAGCCAGGTGAAGAGGGGGCAATTGCGGCTCAAGCGCAGCGCGATACATTGAGCTGGTACGCACGTCAGGCGCAGACCAAGACCAAGTGGGTGGTCGTCATGCGTAGGTACCTGGTCGTCGCCAACCAGACCCTGCAGGGTGCGGAGCTACGGGAAGAGCTTCGCAAGCGGATCGAGGCGGGACCGAGTTCCTTCTACGTGCTGGTCCCGAACACTAGCGCCGCGCACCTTTACGTCGTGCGCGCCGAAGGAAAAGCTGTGAAAGCGGATCGAGGCGGGACCGAGTTCCTTCTACGTCCTCGTCCCGAACCGGCCACCGACGAGGACGCGACTGCGCACGCACGGCAACGGCTCAACCAGATGCTGGCCGACCTCGCTGCGCTGGGCGTCCCCGTCGAGGGTGATCTCGGGGGTTCCCACCCTCTCGACGCCATGAAGAAGGTCCTCAGCGATCACCAGTTCGACGAGATCATCGTGGCCACGCTGCCCCGGCACGTCTCGCGCTGGCTCCGGGCCGACCTGCCCCATCAGGCCGAGCGCCAGTTCAGGCTGCCGGTCACGACAATCACCACGAAGCGCTGACCCGCACCGAGGGCAACCTGCCGCTGCACAGCTTCACCAGCCTGCTGGCGGACCTGGCCACCATCTGCCTCAACCAGATCCAGCCCGCCGACCCCGCCCTGCCCGCCTTCCAGCTCATCACCACACCCACACCACTCCAGCGCGCCACGCCCTCAACCTGCTCCGCGTCAGCCACCGCCTCGGGATCCGTAGCCAGAAACTCGCCCAGCACCACCCAGAAATCCCAGCTAAACAGCCATGCACGCGGATCACAGGGGAACTTCGGTCTAACGGTTGCTAACGAAATGCCCAGTATTCATCCGGGGACTGGTCGAGGACCCGAGAGGAGACGGAGCCCGGGAGGGAGCGGCTCGTCATGAAGCGGAGCGCGACCGAGCCGGCATAGGCATGCGCGTCCGCGGCCGTCTGCCAGGCGTAAATGCCTTGGCACCCGCCGGTTTGCCGGTTCACGCACCAGTACTTCTCGCGGAGCCCGGGCATCCCGAGCAGCGGGACCATTGGAAGCAGCGAGAAACGAATGTTCTGGCGCACGCTCATGTGCGCTGGCGTGAAGCGAACGATGAACACTGCGGCCGGTCGGCCGGGGGCCTTCACCCTGGCATGCCTGAAGACGCTGAACTGTATGCCGTCTTCCATTGTCAGTGTCCGTCCAATATCATCGCGGACAAAACGCACCCGGCCGCTGAACAGCAGCGCGAGCGAACGTGCGATCGCGGCGGCCACGGTCACGCCAGCGCGCGGCTGGGACATGAAGTAACCGTACGCCAGCTCCTCGGTCCCGCAGCCTTTGACACTTGTCCCGAGTTCGCAGGCGTGTAACGTCATGAACGCCCGCTCCACAACTTTGCAAGCAGTGCCCTTACTGGCCACTTTGGCGTGGCACGGCCGGTTCGATAATGGGAACGGACTTCGGCGCAGCGGGTGGCGGCGGTCGGCGATCATGACCGCAGGTCATGCTCTCTGACGCTGTCCACCTCGCGCCCCTTGACCTGCCACCGCACTGGGAACAAGCTGGTGGCGCCCCAGGGGCGAGTCCCACGCAGCCAACTGGCGGAGGGAGAAGCCATGCCCCCCACAACACCCGGCCAGGGGTCTGGAAACGGCGGGGCCGCCCGGCACGCGCGGGGCGGCGGGACTGCCCGGCCGGCGCGGCAGTACCGTCCCGGCCGTGGCCGCCACGTGGAGAACACGATCATGAGTGCGCTCGTCCGCGCGGGGCTGGTGCCCCGGTCCTACCTGCTGACCACCCGGGGCCGCAAGACGGGCCAGCCGCGCACCAACCCCGTGGTCCCGGTAGAACACGACGGGCGCCGCTGGCTGGTCGCCCCCTACGGGCCGGTGTCCTGGGTGCACAACGCGCGCGCTACCGGGCGGGTGCGCCTGGCCCGCCCGCGCGACACCCGCGACTACACCATCCGAGAGGTCTCCGCTGAAGAGGCCGGGCCCGTCCTCAAGCGATACGTCCGCATGGCCCCTTCCACGCGAGGGTACTTCCAGGCGAACAAGGATTCCCCGATGGAGGACTTCGTCGCCGAGGCGGACCGCCATCCCGTGTTCGAGCTCATACCGATCGGTGAGGATCGCCAGCGCGGCCGGCAGGGACACTGAAGAGGCAAGCGTTGCCTGCGGCGGCACTAGGTGGTCGCGCAGCGTAGCCGTTCAACGCTGACGGTCCGTGCGAAGATCCGCTGCTATATGCGGTCGGCGGATCATGGCCGTTTCGTCTGCGGGCTCGCACAGATCGCGTCAATCTGGGGCGTCAGCGAGTAACCGCAGGGGTGGGCAGAGACGCCCGGTCATGCTGATGCGAATGAGTGTCCAGACGGCATATTGTACCACGTTGGCTCCGGCTCATGACTACCGGCCCAGGGGCTGACTACGGACGGTCTGTCCCGCGACACGTAAGTCGGCCCGTTGCCAGTCAATGCGGCCCTTTCTCAGGGTTTGTCACTAGAGTTGGCCCGTTCATGATCCTTGGGACGGCTGGGCGGGCGGGTGACGGGTGGTGCTGCTGCCGCGGCGGTGGACGCTGCGGATGGGCGGTTCGTTCTGGAGTACCAGGTTGCCGGCGGTGCGTGGCAGCGCGGGTCGCTGGCGTCGTGCTGCCGTGTGCGGTTCGAGGACGCGCTGCCCGTTCGCCCGTTCCGGTTTGAGAAAGGGCTGCGCAGCTTCGCGGGCTGGTGGTATTTCGCCACGACAGGGACTCATGTCGGGTTCGAATCGTGGCTGGAGCGTGACCACCTGATGCTGATGGACTTCGACCCGGGCGTGCGGGCGGTGTCGTCGCAGCCGTTCTGGCTGCGCTGGCGCGAGGGCCAGGGCCGGGTCCGCCGGCATGCACCGGATTATTTTGCCCGCAGGGACGACGGGACCGGGGTGGTGGCCGGTATCCGGCCGGACGACCGGATACCGGCCCGGGACGCGGAGACGTTCGCGGTGACCGCGCTGGCATGCGAGATGGCGGGCTGGGAGTTCCGGCGGGCCGGGGACCTGGAACCGGTGCTGGCGGCGAACGTGCGCTGGCTGTCGCGTTACCGGCACCGGCGATGCCTGGTGCCGGAGATCGCTGCGGTGGTGCTGGAGGTCTTCGCCGGCGGGCGGGGCCTGTTCGAGGGGGCAGGGCTGGCCGGGGACCGGTTGCGGGTGCTGCCGGTGGTGTTCCACCTGATGTGGCAGCGGCAGCTGACCGCCGGCCTGGCCACCGGCCCGCTGGGTCCGTCGACTGTCGTGCGTGCCGGCGGGACGCGGTGAAGGCGGCGAGGCGGCGCCGGGTCGGGGTCGGCGACCGGGTCCGGGTCGATGGCGTGGCGAATGTGGTGATCAGCGTGACCGGGACGCGGGTGCGGCTGGCTGATGAGGCGGGCGCGGTGCGGACGGTCACGGTGACCGAGCTGGCCTGCGATCCGCGGTTCGAGGTCGCGGCGGCGGCCCCGTCCCGGGGACCGCGGCCGGAGATCGGGCTGGAGGGCCTGCCTGCTGCCGCGGTGGAGGAAGCGTCGTGGTGGGAGGCGCACATCGCCGAGGTCGTCTACGGGCTGCCGCCGGATGCGCCGGGGACGCGGCCGAGGCCGCAGTACGACCCGGAGCGGACCAGCCTGACGGAGCGGGAGAAGGCGAAGGCCGCCGAGCTGTCGGCGGCAGGCAGGCCGGTCCCGGCCAGCACGGTCAAGCACCGCCGGCAGCGCTGGGAGGCGCACGGCCTGGCCGGGCTGGTCGATCACCGGGTAGCCAGGCGGATGCGGCCCGCGGGCCGCGTTGACGAGTGTGTCGTGACCGCGATGCGGCAGGCGATCGGGGAGGCGGCTGATGCGTCCTCCCGCACGGCGGGTTTCGTGATCTGGCGGGCCCGGGAGATCCTGGCTGCGGATGGCTATGACGGGCCTGTCCCGTCGGGGCGGACATTCTACCGGCTGTTCGGCACGCTGTCGCACGGCAGGCACGTCACGGGCTCGGCGTCCACCCGCCGGTCGCTGGCCGGGCGGCCGGAGGGCATGTTCGGGTCGCTGCCGGCGGCCGCGCCGGGTGAAGTGGTGCAGATCGACTCCACACCGCTGGACGTGCTGGTGCTGCTGGACGACGGCGTTCCCGGCCGGGTCGAGCTGACCGGCATGATCGACGTGGTGACCCGGGTGGTGCCCGCCGCGGTGCTGCGCCCGTCAACCCGGTCAGTCGATGCCAGCGTGCTGCTGGCCCGCAGCCTGACGCCTGAGCCGATGCGGCCGGGCTGGCCGGAGGCGCTGAAGATGGCGCACTCAGTGCTGCCCTATGACCGGCTGCTGAGCATCGACGATAGGTGTCGCGGCGGAGCCGCTGCGCGGTGACCTTGCCGGTGACGTCGGTGTTCATGAGCCTGTTCTCCGATCAGGGTGGTGCGGCCGGGGCGTAGCCGCGGGCCGCGGGGCCGGGCGTGCGGGCATGCGTGAGCGTCATCTGCGTCAGCACCTCGACGATGGCGGTCGGAGCGCCAGGCGGCAGCGGCAGGCGGGCCGGCGAGCGGGCATCACCTCCTTCCGCGCCGAGGGCGGGCAGGGACTGGTCGTGGGCGGGCGGGGAAGCGTCGGCCTGCGGTGCCGCTGCCGGGCTGATGCCACGCTGGTCGGCGGCGGCGGCCTGGGCGGGCCACGCGGTGATCCAGGCTGCCATGCCGGCGGCGGCCAGCACGTCGCGCCCGTATCGCCAGCCGCCGCCGGTACCGCCGGTGGCGGTCGCGCGGAGCTGCTCGTAGTCGTCCCCCGTGGCGGCCGCCGCCGGCGGCGGGTCGCCGGCACGGCCTGCCACGGCGTCCCCGGCCGGGTGGCCGTCGACGCTCGCGGCCAGGTCAGGGGCCGCTTTTGGGTGACTCCCTGGTGGCGGGATCGCCGTCGGCCGCGGTGTCCCGGAGGCGTCCTTGCAGCGCCCGCTGGACTGTGCGGCGATGCAAGGTGATCCCGAACCGTTCCTGCACGGCTGCGACCAGCTCGGCCGGTGAGCGCCTGGGGTCGGCGTCCCGCAGCTCCCGCAGGTAGCCGACGACCGCCGGGGTGGCCTTGTGGCCGCCCTTGGGGCCGGGCTTGCCGGGAATCAGGCGGGCGAGCCCGCCCTCGGCCAGCGCCCGCTTGGCGTTGTAGTACGACTGGCGGGCGAGCCCGAACGCCTTGGCCGCCTCGGCGACGCCCGCCCCGTCCGCTTCCACCGCCCGCACCATCTCGTACTTGACCTGCACCAGATCGGCGGCGTCGAAGAAGCCGCCCGCCGCGCCGCCGGTGAACGCCGCGGCGCTCACCCGCTCCGGGCCGGGGTTCAGCGTCCGCGACTCCGCCAGCATCGCCCGCTTGTCGTCCTGGCCGGCCATGTGACCTCCCGCTCCCAAATGACATCCATGTAATTATGGCGCACTTGATGACGGTATGGCAAGCCTGGGAGCAGCGAGCCAGCAGGATCTTCGTCAAATATCCTGCTCTGACGCGCATCGGGTAGGGAAAGAATCGGACGATCGAGCGTGCTCGCGACAGAATCGCGTGGACTATCATGGCAGAATCCCCTGGACACCCTCGCCGCCGCCCGTCAGCTGCCCCACCAGCGCCGCCAGCTCCAGCAGATCCTGCGCCCGGAACGGCGACCGTCCCGCGGCGATCACCACGAACGGGTCCTCAGCGACCTGATCGGTCCACTCCGCCGGCAGGCAGGCCAGCGCACCAGCGTCATCGATGACATGTACTCGATCGGCCTGCCAGCCCTTCGTCCGCTTCACAAACGGCAACGACCGGCCAAACCACGGATGGAACCGGTGCGTCACACGCACCACGGCAGGATGTTCTTCACCACCCGCATCACGAGCAGTCCGCGGCTCGATCGAACAACGAAGCCGAGCGGACGATCCGGCCAGCAAAGGTACAAATGCGCAGCTCAGGCGGCTGCTGGCGCCGGGAAATGGAAATGTCTCGCCGTGGCAAGACGCCCCCGCGCCGTCAGGAGGACGGCGGGAGGACGGCGCGCTCCGCACACCCTTGAAAGAGCCGTACAAAGAGCCGTACAAAAAACTCACCCGCGATTGCGGGCGAAAAAGATCAAGTGGAGCCAAGCACGCTTGCGCGTGCTGAGCCATTGGTGATGCGGTCGCCCGGAGAATAGCCGGAGGAGTCTGGCAGGGTGAGGTATAACCGCAGGTCAGGCTACGTATGGCAGATGTCTGTAAAACCGTCGGCTCAGCCTACGTTGGTTCGAACCCAACACCTGCCACCACCTGGGAAAATGGCCCGCTGGCTGCGGAAACGCGGCCCGGCGGGCCGTTTTCTTCTGGTCCCGCCGTGTGTCATCGTGTACCGCTGCAGGGAATGGCGTAGCGATCGTTACGGACATATCGCGGACAGCGTCCGGGCCGAAGGAGCGGTCCGCGGAACCGCTTGCTTTGCCGATCCGCGCCCGTTTTGTAACGTTACACGGCACCCGGACTGCCCCGTCTGACTGCTGCATGCCCTGCATCCCGGCGGCCGGTTCTCCGCCGTTCTGCTCCAGCTGGGTGGCGGGCTGGTCTTGTCCGTGCCTGCGGCCGGGGCAGGCTGCCGGATCGGCCGCGTCATCCCATCAAGGCGCCGCGGAGGCGGTGACCGGGTGCGCGCCGCCCGTCGCCGGATAGAAGACTGGCTGGGCGGTGCCGCGGCCAGCGACGCTGCGCGTGGGTCTGGACGCTCCACGAGCGGCGGTGTCATGTCGCAGGGGGCGTTCCCGGTGCTCTTCTCAGGGACTGGATCTGGCTGAGCTGGTCATCTACCTGTCGTGGACTGGTGATGTACTTGGCGTGGACCCGCCGTATACCTGCGCTGGTAACGCGCCGGATCACCAGGCCGCAAGGTCCGGTTGCGGCTGCGGTGAGCGAGGTGCCCGGACGGCTGACCAGATCTGGCTGAAGGACTCGTGGGCGTCCCATCTGTCAACCGCGCTACCGGCCAGGCTCTGGACCGAGGCGCAGGTAGTGGTCATCTGATTGCCGTGGGGTGCACGCACGAGGGGCATAACCTGACGGCGAAGTCGGCTCTCTGCAGGTCGCGAGAAGCCCAGGGTGCAGCGCGCTGCAACGGCCCGACGCAGGAAACGAAAGTGCGCTGGCTGAGGCGTTGACCCACGGTAGACCTGCTATGTACCTCGCATGGACTGCGATGCGCGTACTACTGCTGTGATCCCTGACCCGACAACGGCGGCCACGTGACGGCAGAGGGTTCCAGGCAGACTGACCAGCCAATGCGAACGGGGAGCATGACCGCCACCAGCCAGGCGCGACGTCACAGGTCAACGACCATGAGCAGGCCGACGGCGACTGCCCGGGCCAGGCGCGAGGCGGCTACCTCTGCCAGCAGGCCGCCCTCCTTCGTGGTGTGCCACCAAACTCCATCCAGATTCCATTCCCGGCACATACCAGATCATCGGCCCTGGCCTAGAAAGGAGCTAGGGCCAGAAGGCAGGCGGTCGGCAACTTAGCCGGATGCGGGGGGATGCGGGGAGACCTGTTACCGGTATGAGGGAAGTGATCGGGATGGCTGCCGCGAGGGCATATCCGGTGCGGGTGGACGCGTCGCTGGACGCGCCGTTGTCGCGATGGCTGTGGCTGGTCAAATGGCTGCTGCTGATCCCGCATTACCTGGTGCTAGCCTTGCTGTGGATCACGTTCGTGGTGCTCAGCGTGGTGGCGTTCTTCGCGATCTTGTTCACCGGGTCCTATCCGCGTTCCATCTTCGAGTTCAACGTGGGGGTGCTGCGGTGGACCTGGCGGGTGCAGTACTACGCGGTCGGCGCGTTCGGCACCGACCGGTACCCGCCGTTCACGCTGGCCGATGACCCGTCTTACCCGGCGCACCTGGAGGTGGAGTACCCGGAGCGGCTGTCTCGCGGGCTGGTGCTGGTGAAGTGGTGGCTGCTGGCCATCCCGCAGTACATCATCGTGGGCCTGTTCACCGGCGGGGGGCTGTGGGCGGCCTGGTGGGCCGACGACAAGGCGAAATCGCCCGGCCTGATCGCCATCCTGGCGGTGATCGCCGCGGTGGTCGTGCTGTTCACCGGCCGTTACCCGCGGCAGATCTTCGACTTCGTGCTGGGCCTGAACCGGTGGGTGCTGCGGGTCGCCGCCTACGCGGGCCTGATGACCGACGCCTATCCGCCGTTCCGCCTGGACATGGGCGGGCCTGACCCGGCCAGCGTGACCATGCCGCGGCCGTCGGTGTCCGGGCAGAGCCCCGCCGCCGCTGACCGTCCCGGCCAGCCGCGCGTGCCGGGCCGGGCGTTCGCCGGCGAGGACAGCAGCGCTGCCGACCCTGTCCCTGGCGGCCCGGCAGGCCAGCACACTCAGGTCGGCGGGCCGGCCGGTGCGCCCCCGGCGGGCCGCGCACCGGGTGGACAGCGGGCCGGATCGTCGCCGTGGTGGCCGGCGCGGTGCTCGTGCTGTGCTCGCTCGGGCTGCTGGGCGCCGGCGGGGCCGCCCTGTGGGCCGACACCGCCGCCCGCCACGGCGGCTATGTCAGCCTCGGTTCTGAGACCTATGCCACCAGCGGGTACGCGATCACCAGCGACACGGTCGAGCTGCACGCGGCCGGCAGCGGCTGGGACGCGGCGTCGGCACTGTTCGGCACGGTCCGCATCCAGGCCGCGTCCACAAACGGCGCGCCGGTCTTCATCGGGATCGCCCGGGCCCCGGCGGCATCCCGCTACCTGGCCGGCGTCGGGCACGCCACCGTCAACGGCGTCCCCGGCAGCAGCGGCTGGTACACCGAACACGGCGGAGCTGCCCCGGGGGTCCCGCCTGCACGCGTGTTCATCTGGGACGCCCGCGCCGCCGGCCCCGGTACCCAGACCCTGGCGTGGCCCGCGCACAGCGGCACCTGGACAGTGGTCGCGATGAACGCCGACGGCTCAGCGCCGGTTAGCGTGCACGTGAGCGTGGCCGCCACCCTGCCGGCGCTGCCCTGGATCGCCGCGGGCCTGCTAGCCGGCGGGGTCATCGCCCTGGCCGCCGGTGTCCTGCTCCTGGCCATCCCGATCCGGCGGGCGTCCCGGTAGCAAGCCGTTCCACGGCGCTCACAGGCACGCGCCACTGCAGGAGGGTTGAGCTGGCCAGGAGCATGGACGTAACCGAGGGCGGCTATCAGCCGCATGGAGCAGCCGCACGACCTGCTCTTGTCAACTCTCAACGCTTGCGCCGCGCCAGAACGCCGATCACCTACCCGGCGGTCGGGCTACGGGCCGCGGTGTCAAGGACCTTTCTCTACGAAAACCCTGGCGCCCGCGCCCTGGTCACCGACGCGATCGCCGCCAGCGGCCGGCAGCGCGCCCGGGCAGTGGCCAGCGCCGACGTCCAGCAGGAGGCCATCTAGCGGGAACGCGCCCTGAACGCCGAGGCGGCGTTGAAGACCGCGCACGCCGAGATCCGCGCCCAGCGCGAGCGCATCGCCGTGTTGATGGGACAGGCCCGCGACGCCGAAGCAGGCGGCACCGCCGACACCGTCCAGCGGCTGACCAGCGAGAACACCACCCTCAAGCAACGCCTCCGCCAGCTCGCCGGCGAGAACCGGACCCTGCAGGAACGGCTGGAGGCCGCCCGGTCCAACGTCCGCTTCGCCGACCGGCACATCGCCCAGCTCGAAGCCCAGCTCCTCGCTCACCCGGCCGGCCCGCCCGCGCCGGCCCGATGAACGGACACTCGTGCTCATCCACGCGCTCACCGTCCCGATCGACGACTTCGACGACATGACGCCGCTGCCCGCCTGGCTGAACGGCGATCCTGCGCGCACCCGGTGGGCGCTGCAGGCCGTCCTCGCGCTCGCCGACGCCGGACTGCGCATCGGCTGGAATGGTGACATGCGCCACCTGCCGTCGGTCGGCCGGCACGACGACGGCACCCCGTTCCTGGTCGTCAAGCAGGACACCCGCGGCACCACGTTCATCGTCACCCAAGCCACCGAAACCCCCGCGCCCTGGCTCGCCGGCCTGACCGGCTGCTGCCTGCACGTGGATCCCCGCGACATCGGCGACGCCGTTCTGACCGCCCGCCGCCGGTCACATCACGTGACGCAGTCGGCGCCCCGTGACCACCGATCCTCCCGCCGGAGCTTGCCCGGCCATCGTTCCTGCCCGGCCCCGCCGTGGCCGCCAGAGCCTGTACTGCTCCAGGTCCTGCCAGGCCAAGGCGTACCGGTCCCGCCTGGCGGCCGCTGACCGCCCACGCCGACCGCGCTTGCCGACGCGGCCAGCAGACCCTGCCGCCGGCCACCGGCGCCACCGACGCTGTCGTCCTGACCGCCGCCTGCCACGATCTGATCGACCCGCCGCCCTCGCCGCCGCCGGGCAAACCCCACGTGAGGCGGCCCCGCCCCGCCGCGACTCCGAGCCGGAACAACCCCGCCCAGCCCGGTGCGCGCCACACCCGCCGAAGCCGGGGCCTCGTTCCGGGCCGAGGTGGCCGGCAAGATCACCGCGACCGCCCGGTTCAGGCCCGATCCCGGCCAGCCCCGGCACTTACCTGGTCACCGGCCACGACGACGAACACGACCGCGATATCGTCCTCGGCCACATCTGCCAGGTCAGCATCGGCGCCTGGGGCGTCCTTATCCTCGGCACCGCGCCTCGCCCCGGCCGACGCTACGCGACCGTCAGGAAGCCACCGCCGCCACACGTTACCGCCTGGCGCAGATGATCACCGCACGCCGGCGCAAGCCACGCCACTGACCCGGGCCGAACAGACCCGGCCACGTCGCGAACACACGCACGCCATGTGAAGGCCCAGGTCAGGCACCAATTCAAGGGCCAGGCGATCGGTAAAGTCTGCGCTCCCTGCCACGAGTACATCCACTACATCCACGCGAGCCCCATCGCGCACGCGGCATAAGTCACTGGAGCCCTGGTGCACTGAAAGGTGCCCGCCGGGTGACCCGCAACCGCGAGGAAACGGGACCTCGCCGCGCAGCCCATCCTGTTCGGCCCGGACACCGTCTGCTTCGTGATGGACCCGACGAGGTCCGGGGCGGTGCTGGCCCGCCACGCCGGCATCGACGAGGACACCGGCCAGCTCACCGGGGACGGGGACGGGCCGCGGCGGCTGGTCATCTCCAGCGACTTCTACGCCGTGTACCAGTCAGCAGGCAAGAAGGCGGACGGGCTGGTGAACCTGTACTGCTGGGCCCACATCCGCCGGCATTTCGTGCGCGCCGGGGACGCGAATCCCGCCCAGCTGAAGTACTGGACGCAGGCGTGGCTGGAGCGGATCAGGGACCTGTATGCCGCCCACGATGAGCTCATGGCCGCCTGGAGCAGCGCGGCCGCCCCCGCGCCGCGGGAGAAGGCAGCGGCCGCTGCCCGGCTGGACGAGGCGTACACGGCCTGGGATAAGGCAATCGGCGTGATCGATGAGGCCCGGGCGAAGCAGATCACCGCCCACGGCTTGCAGCAGCCGGCGAAGAAGGCGCTGGCCACCCTGGACCGCGAATGGGACGGCCTGATCGCGCACCGGGACTACCCCATGATCAGCCTGGATAATTATCCCGATGCTGCGGTTATGCCGATGTTCGCGGTTCGCGGCGGTCCCGCCGCTGGTCAGGGCGGTGCCCTCGCCGCATAGTGCGGCATAGTCTCACAGGCTTTCGAGGAAGGCGAGGAGCTTGTCAGGGGGCGTGTAGCGGCCGGGCCGGGTGTGCGGCGGTGCGGTCCGGTCGAGTGCCTTCTGCTTGAGTTCGAGGTCGGCGTGCAGGTAGGGACGTGTCGATGCGGGAGATTCGTGGCCGAGCATGAGGGCGATGGACGGCCCGCCGGCGCCTGCGGATTGCAGCTTCATCGCGAAAGAGTGCCGCAGGACATGCGGGGTGACGTTCTTGGCGGCGATCCCGGGGCATGTCGCGGCTGCTGAGGCGGCGTGGATCTTGATGCGCTCCGCGACGGCGTCGGTGCTCATCTTCCTGGCGGTGCCGCGGGCGGTGAACATGAAGCTGCCGGGACCGGCGGGTTCTCGCGGTGCCACTGCCGCAGTCCGGTGATGGCGGGCTGCTGGAGCGGGGGCGACCAGGTCCGGGATGGCCAGCAGCAGCCCGGCCATGGCGGTCTACGAGCGTGCAGGCAGGGCGGCGAAGTCAGTGATGGCGGCGGCTGGCAGCCGGGCGGCCGGGGGTGGCCGGGCTGGTGCTGGCCTCAGGCGCGGGGCCGCGCAGCAGCCGCCCGAAGCCTTCCTCGCGCAGGACGCCGCTGACGGCGGTGCGGCCCAGCGGGGTACCCTCACCGGCGAGCCGCCTGCTGATCTCGTAGACCGACAGGCCCTCGCGGCGGAGCTCGATGACCCGGCCGCGGGCGGCGTCCGTTTTCGGGGCGCTCTTGCGGCCGGGGGTCCCCGGCGGCGCGAAGATGGTGAGCTTGCCCGCTCGCAGGTCGCGGACCAAGAACGCGAACGCGTTGCGGGTGTAGCCGGCGGCATCAGCGGCCTGTTGCAGCGCGGCACCTTCATACAGGTAGGCGCGCAGCGCCTCATAGCGCCTCTGATTCACTGGCCGGCCAGCAGCTCCCAGCCCGGCCGTGGGGCCGGTATAGCGGTCATGGTGTTGATCTATCACACGGCCGCGCTGCCCGTCGGCCTGCGGCCGACGCCCGGTAACGTCCTTCCCGTGCCTGCTTGTGGTCATCTGGGATGATCTAAACCGGGCGTTTCACCCTCAGAAGGCTTATGTATCGCATAGATAACAATCTTCATACTGGTGGATTCGTTCGTGATTTCAGCCTTTGCCAGGGCGCCAGTATCAGGGCAGATCCCGGCATTACCGCAGGCCCGCCGCTGGGACATGATCAACCGGATGGGGTCGATTTACCGGAGCGGAAGTCCGCGTTAGTGGTCTGTAAGGGCGCTTGTTTTAGTCTTCGCGCGTTCGATCTAGCCGAGGATCTCGTCGGCGTCCTTGGTCCAGGTAAAGGGCCGGGGATGGCTGTTCCAGTGCTCGATGAAGGCGCTGATCCGGTCGGTCAGCTCGGTGACGGAGGTGAAGGCCCCGCGGCGGATGGCCTGGCGGGTGATGATCGAAAAGAAGCATTCCACCAGGTTGAGCCACGAGCAGCTGGTCGGGGTGAAGTGCAGCTGGACCCGCGGGTTTTTGGCCAGCCAGGCGCGGACCTTGGCATGTTTATGGGTGCTGTAGTTGTCGCACACGACGTGCAGCTGCACGCCCGGCCAGGCGGCGGCGACCTGCTTGAGGAAGGCCAGGAACTCGGTGTGGCGGTGCCGCGGCTTGCAGGCGTCCACGACCTTGCCGGTGGCGATCTCCAGGGCGGCGAACAAGGTGGTGGTGCCGTGCCGGATGTAGTCGTGGGTCTGGCGCTCGGGGATCCCGGGCCGCATCGGCAGGATGGGCCGGGTCCGGTCCAGGGCCTGGTTATCCGGGGTTCGTGATCTTGGATGAGCTGTTTGCGCAGGTGGACCGCTTGCGGACGCGTCCGTAAGAGAACCATCGACGACGAGGCATGAGCTCACCTGGGCCTGGTCGCCGACTGAGCGCTGCGCAGTGCCAGGCTGGGCACACGGTACGGCCCAGGGAGCTCCGTCGCCCGCCACAGCCGGGTAATCGTGTCGTGGCTGGCCTTGATCCCCTTGGTGCGGCGCAGCCAGTCCGCCAGCCGCCGCGCCGACCAGTGCGTCACCCCCGCCGCCCGCAGCGACTCCGGCGGCGGGGTCACGGTCGCCGGCAAGATCTCGCTGACCGCCGCATCGGTGAGCACCGTCCGCGGCCCGCCCGGCCGCGGCGCGTCCTGCAGCCCGGCCAGCCCGGCCTCCGCGTACTGCCGCCGCCACTTGACCACCGTCGGCTCGGTGCACCCGGCCCGCCCGGCGATCTGCGGCCCGGTCAGGCCCTCGGCGGCCAGCAGCACGATCCGGGCCCGCTCCACCACCCGGGCCGGGGCGCCCTTGGCCCGGGCCCGCCGCTCCAGCTCTTCCCGGTCGCCATCCGGCACTATCAAAACCCGCGCGCGATTCGGCATGCGCCATTGTCCCGTACCCTGAATGAAAACTAAAGAGAGACACGCGTCAGAACATTAGTGAGATTCCCCGGGGCTACCCGGCAGGTTAAGCCTTGCTGCCGTTCGCCACAGATCAGTCCGGATGCAGGAATCCCAGGTCAGGTGCGGGTGACACGATTTCCGGCACCCACAGGTGTCGGCCAGTGACGTCCTTCGGCTCGGCTGACGGTTCTGTCCGTGCTCGCCGGGCTCTGCGGGAGCGGTTCGGCTTCGGTCCTTCGGCGAGTCGCCTGAGAAGGGCGCAGTTTACCGTTCTGCCCGCATCGCTAAGGCATGAGTTTGCCGGACATCTGCGTCAGGCCCGCACTTCCACGAAACCGGCTGCGGCGAAGTCCTGGTCGAACGCGAGGGCTTCGCGCAGCCGGCGGTCCCTCATGATGCGAAAGCTCGTCGCGTCGACGTAGGAGTACACCCGCTCGTCGTGTTTGCGAAGCCATTCCCAGGCCGCCGTCTCCTGGTTTTCGGTAACGCGGTGGATGACGAGGCGATCAGCGGTGATGAGGGCGCCGACCCGGTCGAGGAAGGCCACCGCGGTGCGGTGGCTGTCCTTGCGCCGCAGGAACGTCCAGGTCTCCCCGGCCACCAGGTTGCTGGTGAGCACCTGTTCGGATCGCCCGAGCGCGGCAAGCATGCCCAGGGCATCGTGATGCCGGGCATCGCCGGGCAGCGCCCACGCTACCCACCAGCTGGTATCGGCGAACTTCACTGGCTGTAGATGACGTCGTCGATTTCGCCTGGCCGCACGGAGATGTCTTCGGCCCCGAAGCCGGCCAGCGAGTGCCACGGATCCTCCCCGGGCTCGCGCGGCGCCGGGGTAAGCACGCAGCCAAGTCCCTGACGGATCAGCTCGGACTTGGATATTCCCCGGCGGCGGGCCTCCGCCGCGGCGCGCTCGTCGAGATCCTCGGGGATCGTGATGGTGATGGTCTTCATTCCTTCATTATACATAGTGACTGTCATACAATATATTGCAGCGGGTACCGGGATCGTTTCCTAGCTGGACCGGGTGAGCGCGTCAGGGTGGTGTTCTTCCGGCTTCGGATCGGTCGCCCGGATTTGGAGGGCGTGTCAGCGGGTGAGGCTGTCGATGACGGCGAGCGCGCGGTCGTGGACCTGTGTGCGGGGCAGCAGGTGGGCGAGCGTCGTGATCTGGTCGAGGGCAACACGGCTGGTCTGCTGGCTGATCAGCTTTCGAGCTGGCGGTAGTGCTGGACGTCCTCGCCGGTCACGGCCGGTGCTGAGGGCGCGTGGGGTGCGGCTGGCAGCAATGCTGCTGCCTGCGGCTGGCCGAGTGCGGTGAGCAGTTCGGCGAGTATGCGCAGCGCCGTCCACAGCTGAGGCCAGTTCCCGTCGCGGCGGGCCTGGTCCAGCAGTGGGGGGAACAGTGCCAGCGCCTGGTCGTGGTGGGCGAGCCTGGTGAGCGCGGATGCCAGGGCGATGCGTGCCGCTGAGCCGCAATAGCCCGGCATGAAGCGATCTCAGGTGGCCCCGGCGCGTCTGCGTCCACTCTTCGTAAAGCGATTCCGGGAGCAGATCACCGGCGTAGCCCGACGCTGCTTCAGCGCAGGCAGCACGGTCCCGCGAGCGCAGAGCCAGCCCTGCCCCCCGCTCAAAGCACTCGACGTCAGTCTCCACCTGACATGACGGGAACAACATGACCCGGCCGCCGCTCAGCACCACGGCGTCCCGGCGGCCAGGTGCCTGCCGGGCATGATGAGCAGCCTTGCCGAGAATTGGCGGCGCCCGCATCAGGGCCCAGGTGCGGCCACAGGGCCTAAATCACCTGCTCCCGCGCCAGGCGGTGATGATCGGCCAGGGCAAGAAGCTGCACGAGTTCAGCCGACCGCCGTCCCGGCCACGCGGTGTCCGCCACCGCCTGGCCACCGACGCTGGCTCTGAAGACCCCCGAGCAGCTCGACGCGCACGCGGTCGCTCTGCGGGCTGGCAGACATCAGCACCCCTACCCAGTGGCCACCAGGCAGTTCGAGCCTAGCGGGCTCACCGCGGCGCCACCAGCCGCGCAAGAGCTGCTACTGGACATGCACGCGTTCTCCGGGCAGCAGCGGCAGGACCGCGAGCACCTGGAAGGCCGCCCGCCGGCGACCTCAGGCTGCACGCTGAGCTCGACCTCACTGTTCTGGAGCCCGCAGGAAGCACCTATCTCGGCGTGCCCCTGCATGACCCGGGGCCGCGAGGGCTGGTGCCCGGGAAGCCCATGGGCAGCGGCGGCTAGGCGCGGACGGCTCCGGGCTGCAGCATGGGGACGAGTCGGCGGCGTCGAGCCAGTCAACCATCGCGGCCTTCGGCTCACCGGGCACGCCCGGGCGGGCGGCTGGCATGGACGCTGTGCCGGATCCCGGTCGTCGCCTTTGGCGCCGCCCAGCGACCGCCGATGGTCTTTGCTTAGTGCAATACTTTTCTCTTGCAAGTGCTGAACAATTGTTCTATCTTCTGAAGATGCGTTCAGCGCGGGCCGACCTGACCTCCATGGCGGTCATCCGCGACGCCGCCATGCGGCTGTTCGCAGAGCGAGGCGTGGCGGCGGTGACGGTGCGCGACATCGGGGCCGCGTCCGGCGTGTCTGCCCCGCTGGTCATCCATCACTTCAAGTCGAAGAAGGGCCTCAAGACCGCCGTCGACGAGCACGTCCTGGGCGTGGTCGAGCAGATGCTCGCCCTCATCGGCGAGCTTGACGTCGCCGCGATGGTCTCGCCGTTCGCCGATCTGCTGGAGCGCGAGCCCGACGTCACCACCTACCTACGCCGGCTCCTGGTCGATGGCGGTCCGCAGGCGGAGGCGCTGTTCCGCAGGCTCTACGGGGTCACCGTGGCGGCGTTTACCGCGCTAGAGGCATCCGGCCTTATGAGGCTTGGGCCTGACGCCGCCGTGCAGGCAGCGTTCCTGCTCGTCAACGACCTCGGCGCGGTGATCCTGCGCGAGCAGATCCGGGCGGTGGTCGGCGTCGACCCACTCGCCGGGCCGGGGATCGTGCGCTGGAGCCAGACTGTGCTCGACGTGTATAGCAACGCCGTTCTGCGCGGCAATCCAAGGAAGGCAAACCGATGACCGCGCAGGTCGTCAGCGTCGACGGTCTGACCCGCACCTTCGGTGCGAACCGGGGAGTCACCGAGGTGAGCTTCCAGATCGGCGCCGGTGAGGTGTTCGGGTTCCTCGGGCCGAACGGCGCCGGCAAGTCGACGACGATCCGGCTGCTGCTCGGGCTCTACCGGCCGGCCTCCGGCCACGTGCGGGTGCTCGGCCTGGACCCCACGCGCGACAGCGTCGCGATCCACCGTCGCGTTGGCTACCTGCCCGGCGAGCTGGCCCTCTATCCACGGCTGACCGGACGGCAGCATTTGGAGCGCTTCGGCCGGCTGCGAGGCATGCGCGAGACCACCTACCGCGACGAGCTCGTTGAACGGTTCGGCGCGGAGCTGGACCGGCCGGTGCGCGCGCTGTCGAAGGGGAACCGGCAGAAGATCGGCCTCGTCCTCGCCTTCATGCACCGTCCCGAGCTGCTCGTCCTCGACGAGCCGTCGGCCGGTCTGGACCCGCTGCTGCAGGACGAGTTCGTCCGGCTGGTGCGGGAGACCGTCGGCGACGGCCGCACCGTGTTCCTCTCCTCGCACGAGCTGGACGAGGTGCAGCGCACCGTGGACCGGCTTTCGATCATCAAGGACGGCCGCATCGTCGTCACCGACACCGTCGAAGGACTGCGCAGGTCCGCGCCCCGGACGATCGAGTTCCTGTTCGGCTCCGCAGTGCGCCCGGAGGCCTTCGCGAACCTCGACGGCGTTCGGGTCCTGCAGTGTGTCGACGGGCGAGCCGTCCTGTCGGTGAGTGGCGCGGTTGCGCCGCTGCTGCGGGTCGCTGCGGCGCTGGATCCGGTCGACATCACGGCACGGCCGGCCGACCTCGACGAACTGTTCCTCGCCTACTACCGCAGCGAACCGGCCGGGACACCCGATGGCCACTGAGGTCGCCCGTCTGGACGTGCGGCTGCGGCGCCGCGCGATGTACGGCTACACGATCGGGATGGCCGCGTACGCGTTCGTGATCGTGGTCCTCTACCCCTCGTTCAAGAACGACACCAGCCTGAACAAGCTCACTGAGAACGGTTCGACTGCCGCGGCACTGTTCGGCGCCAGCGGCCCGCTCACCACCCCGCCGGGCTGGCTCAACGCCAACCTCTACGCCAACGTCGTCCCGCTGATCGTCCTGCTGCTCACGATCGGCTACGGCGCCTCGTGCCTTGCCGGCCAGGACGAGGACGGCACGCTCGGCCTGATCGCTACGCTCCCGCTCTCCCGGCGGCACGTGGCGCTGCAGAAGGCGGCGGCGATGGTGGTGCAGGCGGTGCCGGTCAGCCTGGCCACCTTGCTGTGCGTCCTCGCCGGTCGCGGCTTCGACCTCTCCGTCAGCAGCCGGGGCCTGGCCGGCGTCACGCTCGGCGTCCTGTTGCTCGGCATCGACTTCGGTGCCATCGCGATGATGATCGGCGCGGCCACCGGCAGCCGGGGCGCCGCGCTGGGCGTCACTTCCGCGCTGGCCGCCGCGTCCTACCTGATCAGCTCGCTCGCACCCGTCGTGCACTGGCTGCACCCGGCCCGCTTCGCCTCGCCGTTCTTCTACGCAGTGGGCGACGGCCAGCTGAGCCACGGTTTGCCGGTCGGCTGGGCGGCCGTGATGCTCGCGATCGCGGCGCTGGCCATCGGCGGCTGCTTGCTCGCCTTCGACCGCCTCGACGTGCACTGAGACCGCAGCAGCCTCAACCCGGGGCCTGATGGACGACATGACGGGCAGCGGTGGTGCGGCTCCAGCAGCGGCAGGATCCGCCAGCGCTGGTGGTGGACATCCCGCCCTATACCAGTACTGGTATAGGTCTGCCGGCGAAACACCGCAGGTGGGCGGACCGCGGGGGGATGCAGCCTCAGGCCACCGGCTGGGAATCGAGGTTACTGAATCAACCCGGCCGGGGTCCGCTTCGGTCCTGCTCGGTCGTGCTGCCCGAGCCGGGCAGCGTGGCAGGTACAGATCGGCCGTGTTGCCATTGCCTGTCGAACTCGCCGGCTCCCACCGCAGTCCGCAGCTGTGTTTCGAGGCAGTGCAGGGGTTCGGCGAGTTCGGGTGGCACCGCGGTGCCGCTGTGGCACCGTTGTGGCGCCGTTGCTCGTTTGCGGCGGCGAGGGCTTGGATCGCTGTTTGGTGGTTGCCGCGCTGGTGGTGGAGCAGGGCGGCTGCTTCGAGGACGGTGGCGATGCCGCCGGCGTGTCCCATGCGCTGGCAGGCGTCGTATGCCTGGGTCAGCAGCTGGTCTGCGTCGCCTCGCCGGCCGGTGAGGACGGCGAGGCTGGCGGCGAGTGTGCCTGCTGAGGCCATTCCTTCCTGGTAGCCGATGCGCTGGTAGGCGGCCAGGGCCCGGGCCGTGAGATCTGCCGCTTGTTCGTGTGAGCCCGTCGCGAAGGCGGCGTGTGCCTGGTAGTCGAGCGCGCTGCCCAGCACCATCGGCTCGCCGAGCCGCTCGCCCAGCCGTGCGGCTTCGGTGAGCAGGCCGCTGCCGCGGTCGTGGTCGCCGGCGGTGTGGGCGGCCCGCCCGGCGAGCGCGGTGATCAAAACAAACGGCCAGGCTCGCCTGCCCGGCGCGCGTGCCGCAGCGCGGCGATGTGATGCTCGAGTGCCCGTGGGTCACCCCGGGCCCAGGCCACCATGCCGAGCAGGTTGTGCGCCAACGCGATCAGCTCGTCGTCGCCCAGCTCGCGGCCGGCGGCGAGCTGGGCGGTGGCGGCCGTGCCGGCCTCGGCGATGTCGCCGAGGGCGACCGACGCCGACGCCAGCACGCGGTCGAGCCTGGCGCGCGTCCGCTTGCCGGCCGTGATCTGTTGCGCGGCTACCGCCCAGGACAGCAGTTCGGCGAGGCGGCCGTCGAGGAACCAGGGCCAGTACAGATCGGCGACCAGGCTCCCTGCGGCCGGTGAGTGCTGTTCGAGCGCGAAGCGGACTGCCGCGCGGAGGTCTTCGGTGCAGGCGCGGGCCAGGCCGGCGTACCGCGGCGCCGCGCCGGTGCGCAGCCCGGCCTCCATCTGTCGTGCGAGTTCGGCGTGGTGGGCCAGGTGAGCTTCGCGGGCCGAGTTAAAAGTCCTGGGGCCGGCCTGCTCTTGTGCGTACTGGCGGACCACCTCGAGCATGCGGTAGCGGGCCTGGCCGGCCACATCGGCCGCGCGGGTGAGCAGGCACCGCGACAGCAGCCGCTCGACGCTGTGGGGTTCCGGAACTCGGCCACCGGTCTTGACCGGGGCTTCTATGCGGCTCTCTCGTATTCGTTGATGAGGCCACCGAGGACGGGCCTGCGCTTGATCCGCTTCTGGGACAGTTCGGCGACGGGGCGGTCCGGCCGGGGCGGGCGGAGCTGCATCGCCGCCTAGCTTTGCCTGGACGAGATCGAACCCGAGGGGGCGGAATACGAATGAGCGAGGCGCTGGCAGCGCGGGTTGAGCCAGCCTGAGAGGACTCCAGACGTGGTTAAGAGCAGGAAACTTCGGGAGCGGCTACGCTAACCACAGATTTCTTCGGGAGAGGCGAAGAAAACCATGGATACGACTGTCGTCTTCGCTGCTGACGTGCCAGCGGCGACGATCTCGGACCGCGTGCGCCGGGGTCAGCTGGTCCGGTTGGCCACGGGCATCTATACGAGCGATGTTACGTCAGATCCCGCGGCCGTGGTGGGTCGCGAGTGGCACGCGATCGTCGGCAGAATGTTCCCTGGCGGGGTCGTCACCGATCGCTCGGCCATAACCGGGGGACCGGTGGAAGGAGTGCTCTACCTCGCCCATGACGGTCGTGGCCGTGAAACGGAACTGCCGGGTGTGACGGTACTCGCGCGGGCTGGCGCAGGCCCGCTGGGCGGGGACATAGCGCTTCCCGGTGGCCTCTACCAAGCCAGCAAAGGACGCGCTCTAGCTGAGAACACCCGGCCGTCTCGTTCCAGGGACGGCAGGGTCCGCCGCACCCTGGACGCGGCTGAGCTGGGGGACTGGATCGACCGGCTATGCCAGATCGACGGGCCACAGCGACTGGCTGAGTACCGGGAGAAAGCAGAGCAAGTCGCTGATGCTGTCGGGGCGCCGAAGGAGGGGGTAGGGAAACTCTCCCAGATGATTGGAGCAGCCCTTGGCACAAAGCAGGTTCGCACGTCATCCAAGGCACTATCAGCGCGTCAGGCGTCACTGCCGTACGACCAGGATCGGATGCGCCGGTTTGATCGGCTCGTCACCCGCTTGCGCGGGTCCGCACCACAGAGCCGACCTGTAGTCGAACCCCGTGGTCCGCGGTACACTCACTTGCCGTTCTTTGAGGCGTATTTTTCAAACTTCATTGAAGGTACCGAGTTTGAGCTGGATGAGGCTATCGCGGTCGTGTACGACAGCAAGCAGATTCCAGGGCGGAGCGACGATAGCCACGATTTGCTCGGCACCTACAAGGTTGTGTCTGACCTGGATGAGATGACCGCGCTCGCATCGACGGCGGATGAGTTCATCCAATTGCTGCGGTCCAGGCATGCGACTATCCTGGGAGGTCGGCCAGAAAAGCGGCCTGGATTCTTCAAGGAAGCAGCTAATCGTGCCGGTGATTCGCTATTCGTTCTGCCTGGGCTGGTGGTCAGGGTCCCGGCAAAGTAAATGTAACGGTGAGTGAATAGCGAGGCCCTGAGGCTGGTGGCGTTACGTGACCAGATTCGGCGGGCACCTTCGGGGAGCTGGCGGGCGGGACAGGCGGTGCGGGTGCGGCGAGTGCCTGCCGGCGGGCCATGGGTGCCCGGCGGGATAAATGAGGAGGATCTGGCGCATTTCGGCGTGTCGTTCGGGAGATGAGCAACGGAGCCCCAGTAGGACAGGGATTGGTTAGGTCTCCGTCCCGAAGGTGGCTCCGTTGCCCGTCCAGTCTGTCACTGCCGCTCCAGTGCTCCCGCCCGGTCCTGGCTCCTTGTGGCACTGGCTGGGCCAGCTGCCGGACCCGCGGGACCCGCGGGGCGTGCGGTTCAGCCTGCCGTGCGTGATCGCGATCGCGATGGCCGCGCGGCTGGCCGGGCGCGACTCGTTCACCGCGGCCGGGGAATGGGCGGCGAGCCGCCCGCAGCGGGTACTCCGGGCGCTCGGATGCCCTCGGCACAAGCGGGCGGGGGTCTACGTCGCCCCGTCGGAGAAAACGATCCGGCGGGTCTCGGGCCTGTGCGATCACGACCTGGCCGATGACCTGCTGTGCGGCTGGACGGGCGAGCTGGCCGCTGCGTGCGAGGTCCTGTCCCCGGCCAAGCTGCAGGAACGCCGCCGGGACAAGGCCCGCAAGGCGAAGGCCAGGGCCCGCAAGGCCGCCAGGCGGGAGCGGGGAGCCCGCGAGCTGTCGCACAAGCAGGCCCGCAAGGCCGCCAGGCGTGAGCGGAAAGCCGCCGCGGCCGCGATCGCCGCCGCGGCGCAGGCCGTCGCCGGCGGACGCGCCAAGCTCCCGGCCGGCTCCTCCTACGGCCACGTCCCGGTCCCCGCCACGCACCCGGCGCTGCCCGCCGCGGCCTACGGCGACCCCCGCCACGTCCCCGCCCTGCGCGGCCTGGGCGCCGACGGCAAAGCCAGCCGCGGCGCCAAGCTCAACGGCCAGGAAGCGCCCCAGCACCTGGGGTTCTTCTGGCACGGTACCCGGCTCAACGCCGCCCAGCGTGGCGTGGACCGCAAAACGAACGAGACGACCGTCATCGGCCCGGTCATCGACGGGATGGACCTGGCCGGGGTGTGCCTGACCGTGGACGCCCTGCACTCCCTGGTGGACCTGAACAAGCGGGCGCTGGCCCGCGGCGGCCACGTCATGTTCGTGATCAAAGGCAATCAGCCACGCACCTACCAGGCCCTGGACGCGATCGCCTGGGAGCAGGTCGCTGTCGCGGCGGCGACCTTCGAAGCTGACCGCGGCCGGATCGAGACCCGCACCATCCAGGTCGCCGCCGCGCCCGCGGGCCTGAAGTACCCCGGCATGGAGCAAGCCGCCCTCCTCGAGCGGTACACCACCTTCACAGACAAGAAAGGCAAGGCCGTCACCCGCAGCGAGACCGTGCTGATCCTCACCACCGCCACCCCCGATCAGGCCCCGCCAGCGGACCTGCTCGCCCTCAGCCGCGGGCACTGGGCCGCCACCGAGGCCACCCATTACATCCGGGACGTCGACATGAAAGAAGACTCCTCCCGGGCGCGGGCCCCCGGCGCGGCCCGCTTCATGGCTACTGTCGGTAATGCCACTCTGAACCTGCTCCGTATACACGGCGTCACCAACATCGCCGCCGAACGCCGCCGCCTCAACGGCTCCGACCGCCAGATCCTCAAGAGAATGGGCCTGTCAACAGGCTAAATAACCTTGCCGGGACCCTGGGCTGGTGGTCGGCACTCTGCGAGCTGGCTGGGAGCGGATTTCCGAGCTGGATACTGCCTTCGAGCGCGCAGTATACGTGATGTTCCTCGTCTCCGAGGTGCACCCCTTCGACGACGGCAACGGCAGACTTGCCCGCGTCACGATGAATACCGAACTCGTCGCCGGCATGCAGTCGCGGATCATCATTCCGACCGTTTTCCGTGACGATTACCTCGGTGGGCTCCGCCGGACGACAAGGCAGGATGACCCGAGCGTGCTCATCAAGTCTCTACGATACGGACATGATTATACGGCTCAGATCGATTTCTCTGACCTGGCGCGAGCGGCTGACATCCTCCGGGCAACAAACGCCTTCAATGAGCCCGACAGCGAGCAGCGACTCACGCTGCCTGGCGGCCTAGGCCCGCAAGGCTGACCATGCGGCCTCGATTCGTTCTCAGTGGGACGGGAGCAGGGAGTCCGGTGATGTCCGGTGAAAGCCGACCGACTGCGGTGGCTGAGTGGTGGTTGAGCGACAGCCCTGACACAGCCCGAATCAGCGATTTCCCAGTTCATCGCCCGCTTGTGATCTTGGATGCCAACGCCATGTAAAACCGTCGCCTCAGCCTACCCAGGTTCGAATCCTGGACCTGCCACCACCAGCGCAAACGGCTCCGGATCACCGAAGAAGCTCTCGGGGGCGATCTTTTTTGTGTCCGGTGGTGTCCGGGTGACAACGGCACGATGCGGCTGTCTGCGGAGAATACGCGGCGAGGCGCCGCGCGCTGCGCAACCAGACCACCATCGACGACACCCGCCTGACAGGTCGGCAAACGGCCTGGGACTCCAGCACGAACCGTGCGTCGGCAGCATCCGCCGCCGCCCGGCCGGCGTCATCTGCCCGATGAGCAAGACCCGCGGACCGTCACCTTCGGCGCGGCCTGTGCTGGCTGCCCGCTGCGGGAACGGTGCACCGCCGCCAAAGACGGCCGGCCGATGAGCATCCACCCGCACGAGGACCTGCTGCGCGCCGCCCGCGGCGAGGCCCACACCGAGGCGTTCAAGCCGGCCTACCGCGCCGCGTCCCAAACCCTGCCCGGGAGAGCGAGCCGTCAGCGCCGCGGACGATCGTCACCCGCAGGCGCCTGCCGGGAATACAACGTTGGTGCGGTGTAGACCAGGTGTAGATCCCATCACTCGCCATCCGGCACGGGATGCGATGAGTCAATAAGCTGGGCTGCAGCAGCGCGGGGGGTCCTGTGCTTCGCTGGGCGCGGCAGGCAGGCCCAGCCTGTCGCTGATCCGCGGAAACACCGGTTGTACCGTGACCTGGTGCTAACGACCCATTGCTTTCACTGCTTGGCAGGCAGGAGGCGGGGCGCTGGCGAACGTCGCGCTCGCGCGGGCTCTTGAATCCGATCCGGGCTACACGATGGCGCTGCTCCTGCTGGAAGCGGTCGGCGGCGGCCTGCCGCCGTCCGCTGCACGGCTGCCAATGACCCCGGAGGAAGTCGCCGCTTCCTATGCCACCGTCGATGGAAGGCGAAGGCCGGCCAGGAGGCGGCCCTCTGCGTAGCAGAGGGCCGCGGCGGGAAGCTCGCCGGGAGCGCCGCTCAGCAGAACATGTACCTCTGGCGCACCTGGCTCGCTGGGGGCCGAGGCATCACTCGCTCCCATCCCGGCCGGACCGGCTGCCCATGGAGGGCCCTTTGCCCCTTGGCTACCCGACGCACTGGGCGGGTCGGATGGTCCTGGAGCGTCGGATGGTCCTGGAGCGCCAGATGCTCCTTGAAGTCCCGACGCCCGAGTGAGGCGCGATGCCTCGTAGGCACTTGGAGCACGGCCGGTGCTGGTGGGCTGGGCGGTGCTGGTGGGCTGGGCGGTGCTGGTGGCTGGGCGGTGCTGGTGGGCTGCCCAGTGCGGGATGGCTGCGCAGTGCCGGATGGCTGCGCAGTGCCGGATGGCTGCGCAGTGCCGGATGGCGCGCAATGCCGAATGGCTTGCCAGGACCGGATGCCTCCGCTGGGCTGGGTGTCCCCGCAGGGCTGGGTTTCCCCGCAGGGCTGGGTGTCCCCGCAGCGCTGGATGCCTCCGCCGGGCTGGGTGCCGCCGGGCTGGGTGCCGCCGGGCTGGGTGCCGCCGGGCTGGGTGCCGCCGGACTGGGTGCCGCCGGACTGGGTGCCGCCGGACTGGGTGCTGCTGGACTGGGCGCCCAGGCATGGCCGGCCGGCGCTGCGGGGCCAGGGGAGCCCGCAGGCCCGGATGACCCTCTCGGCCCGGTCGCCGCGGTCGCCCACGTCGGCATCGTCTGCTGCTGGCCCGCTGGCCCTGCATGGTCCTTGGCGGCGGGCGTGTTGTGGCCCTGGGCCGCAGACGATGGTTGCCGATGGTCGGCCGACCCAGGCGCTGCGTCGGCCGGAGCCAGAGGCCGGGCCGCCATGCGGCGGATTGCCTGGGCTGCGACCGCGGATGCCGAACCGTGCAGGCGCACCCTGGGCAGCACGCCGCGGATCCGGTCCATCGCGAGCTCGTACTGAGTGCAGCCAAGTACGACGGCCCGTGCGTCGGGCGGCGTGAGGGCAGCCGCAGCCTCGATCGCGTCCGCGATCGCGTCGGCGTCCGCGGATTCGATCGCGGCGGCGAGGCCAGGGCAGGCCACCTCGGTGACGTGTGCGCCATCGGCGAACTTGCGGATCAGTTGGTGCTGGTAGGGGCTCCCGGTGGTGGCAGCGGTGGCCCAGATCGCAATCTTGCCACCGCCTGCGGCGGCCGGCTTGATCGCAGGCACCGTACCGACGACAGGCACGGCTGGTTCGAGTTCGCGGCGTAGTAGGTCGAGCGCCCGGACTGAAGCTGTGTTACACGCGAGCACAAGGACGTCCGGCTGCCACGGGAGCGTGGCCTGCGCGCAGGCAAGCGCGCGCTCGGCGATGTCATCCGGAGTACGCGGGCCCCATGGCATGCCCTCGGGGTCCATGGAAAGCACGAGCTCCGCGCCCGGGCACAGCCTGCGCAGATGCATGGCCGCGGGAAGAACCCCGAGACCTGAATCGACAAGCGCGAATCGCATGCGCCCAACCTTAGCGGCGCACCATGAAACGCCAGCGCGATGGCGATAAACCGCCGCGCAGGCCATAGCCGGCCGACGTCACCACGAGCTTGCGGATAACCGCGAGTGATGTCATGCCGAGATGTCATCGTCTTCTCGCGCGCCGCCAGCATGCCGGCCGGACTCGCCACCACGCTCCGCCGCCACCAGGGCCCACACAACTTTTCCTGTCGGCTGGTGCTCGGCACCCGGCTCACGGGAGTCATCGGCGTCATCGGTGACGTGGTAATACCCCCACGTCGCGCTGACAGCCTCGACGAGGAGGAGCCCGCGGCCGTTCTCCGCGGTGAGATCAGGCTCGGCGCGTACCGGCGGGTCAGGATTGCTGTCCCAGACCTCAACCAGCACCTGGCGCTGGCCGGGCGTAAGACGCACCCACACATAAGGGAGTCCCGCCTCGTCGCCGTCCTTGTGCGCGGCGGCTGCCTTGACACCATTGGTCGTCAGTTCAGAGACGACCAGTTCGACAGTATCCGCCAGTTCCGTGAGCCCCCACTCCCATGCCAGCGACTTGGCGTGCAGCCGAGCGCACGAGGCCGCGGTTGGGTACGCTCCCAGCTTCAGGTTCGACTGAACCGGCGTGCTGGTCATGGGTAAGGCTCGTCCTGTCGTCGTCATCGGGCTCGGCGAGACCGGCGCGGGGAGCCACACTCCGCCGGGCAAGTAGTAGGCACCCTTATGACAATGCCAGTCCGGCGGCTCGTTGGGGGCCTTGCGGGAGCTATCAACTTAGATCCTGGCACGGTTGGCCGCAGTTTGCGCTCAGCCGACTACGGTATTGCAGCGATCTGGGTAGGGCGGGTGTCCCGGTAACCGGCAGGCGATCGGCGCCCCGAGCGCGCTTCCCCCTCGCCGGGCTATGACCGCGTCCGCGACGCGCTGGGCCTGTGTGGCCGACGTGACCTGGCGTGGGACCTTCGGCTCTGGCTCGGAGTGTGTGGCAAGCCGACCTTGACGAATGGGCCGGCCCACCGGGCGATCCTGAAGATACCTGCGAGTGCTGACCCGCCCACAACACGTTAAGGGAGCCGATCTGGCGATGCTGACTGCGCTTGAAATTGCCCGTCTAGCTAAGCTTAGGCCGGTCGCGGATGTCGCCGACGACATGGGGATTCCGCCGCACCTGCTTGAGCCGTACGGCGAGCACGTCGCCAAGATAAAGCTCGCCGCCATTGACCAGCTTGCAGGTCGGCCGCGGGCCCGCTACGTTGTCGTATCCGCTATCACTCCG
Organism: uncultured Actinomycetota bacterium; assembly: GCA_963826515.1. GTDB lineage: Bacteria > Actinomycetota > Actinomycetes > Streptosporangiales > Streptosporangiaceae > DATFVJ01. The sequence goes on along the minus strand of CAWGXI010000005.1, from coordinate 325,825 downwards.
ACGCCGTTCGGCGAGGGCAAGACAACCGTCGCGCTCGGGCTCGGGCAGGCGATGCGCCACATCGGCAGGCGCGGGGTCGTCACCATCCGCCAGGCGTCCATGGGCCCGACCTTCGGCATCAAGGGGGGTGCCGCGGGCGGAGGCTACAGCCAGGCGGTCCCGTTCGAGACGGTCAACCTCCATCTGACCGGCGACATGCACGCCGTCACCGCCGCGCACGACCTGCTTTCCGCGATGGTCGGCAACCACTTGCAGCGCGGCAACAAACTGGGACTCGACCTCCACAACATCACCTGGCGCCGCGTCCTTGACGTGAACGACAGGGCCCTTCGCAACATCGTCATCGGGCTTGGGTCGCGGATGAATGGTGTCACCCGCCAGAGCGGTTTCGACATCACCGCCGCGTCCGAGGTGATGGCGATCCTCGCGCTCTCGACGTCTCTGCACGATCTGCGGGCACGGCTCGGGCGGATCGTGGTCGGCTTCACGCCAGCCGGTGAGCCGGTCACCGCCGAGCAGTTGAAGGCCGCTGGGGCGATGACGGTGATCGCACGTGAGGCGATCAAGCCGAACCTCGTCCAGACGCTCGAAGGAACGCCGGTACTTGTCCACACCGGCCCGTTCGGCAACATCGCGCACGGGAATTCGTCGGTGATCGGCGATCTAATCGCGATCCACGGCGGGGACTACCTCATCACGGAGGCAGGCTTCGGCGCCGATATGGGAGCAGAACGCTTCTTCAACATCAAGTGCCGGACCTCCGGTCTCGTCCCTGACGCAGCCGTGGTGGTGTGCACGGTGCGCAGCCTGAAGGCTCACTCGGGCAACTACCGGATCGTGGCAGGCCGGCCGCTGCCGCCCGAGCTCCTCGCCGAGAACCCTGAAGAGGTTCAAATCGGCGGCGCGAACCTGCGTAAGCAGATCGAGAACATCACGCGCCACGGCGTCACTCCGGTGGTGGCGATCAACGCCTTCCCGGAAGACTTCGCCTCCGAACACGCGGCCATCACGGAGATCGCCGAGTCGATGGGCGTGCGGTGCGCCGTCACGACCCACTTCGCCGACGGTGGCAAGGGCGCGGTGGAACTCGCCTGCGCGGTGGCAGAGGCAGCCGAGGAGCCTGGCAAGTTCGAGCTGCTCTACCCGAGCGAGATGCCGCTCCGCCAGAAGATCGAGACGATCGCGACGCAGATCTACGGTGCGGAGGGCGTCGATTTCGCTCCGGCGGCAGGCCGCCAGCTCGACATGTACGAGCGCGACGTTTTCGGGAATCTGCCCGTGTGCATCGCCAAGACCCACCTGTCGCTGTCGTCGGATCCCAGCCTGAAGGGCGCTCCCACCGGCTGGCGGATGCCGGTGCGCGAGGCCAGGGCCTCCGCCGGGGCGGGATTCATCTACGCGATCAGCGGCGACATAAGCACGATGCCCGGGCTCTCCTCCGCGCCCGCAGCGGAGGTCATCGACATTGACGAGGCCGGCGAGGTAGTGGGCCTCGTCTCGGCGCGTGGAACGCGGCCCACGCATGCGAGCGGCCGCCTAGTCCCTCATGATCCCGGCCGCCTAGTTCCTCATGATCCCTTCTCGTGTTAAATATCCGGCCGATAGCGCGGGCAAGTTCACACGAGAACGGATCATGGCGGCATGGCGATTAATCCAGAGGCGTCGTCGGCACCGTCGCCTGGCGTGAGTGCCGGCAGGCCGTCGATGCTGACGGCATTTCGCTCCGCCCGGTAGCGCACGAGGCCGTCCACCGTCTGCTTCTCCGACCAGCGGTTTAGCAGGTCACGTTCATCGCGCAGGTCCATCAGCGGCACTGCGTAGCCGCACGAATCGGAGATCCGGTCGAGTTCCACGACGATGATCGCGCGACGGTCGCCGCGGCCACCGTTCTCGCTGGCCCGCCACGAAAAGCGCCCGAGCAGCCCCTCGAACTCCGGCGCGGCGGGCAGTACCACCCGCCCAGTGCCATATAGGCGCAGGATCTTGGGTTGCTCGCGGAAGGAGCAGAACATGACCGTGATACGCCCGTTCTGCCGGATATGGGCGATGGTCTCCGCGCCGCTGCCGGTAAGGTCCAGGTACGCGACCGTACCCGGGCCGAGGATGGCGAAAGTGCCGCGGTAGCCCTTGGGTGACACGTTGACGTGACCGCCGGCACCGGAGCTGGACAGGGACGGTGCGGTCGCCACGAAGTAAACCGGCTGGTCCGCGATAAACTCAATGAGCCGTTCGTCCAGTTCGGCATACAACTTTCCCATTGGAACCTCCCGCGTCAACCCTGCCGCAGGAGGCGGCTCAGCAGAAGGGAGAGGCTCGTGACAGGCGTCACAGGTGCGGCCACCGCAGGCCCTTCGCCGGGCGGCCGCCCGTCCGGCGGTGCCGCGGAGGGCGATGACGGCAAGGCAGACGGGGGCATTGCAGCCGGGCACGCGACGGGCAGCGTGGTCGCCGGCGAGGAGCGCGTCGGGAGCAGCGAGGAGCGCGTCGGGAGCAGCAGCGAGGAGCGCGTCGGGAGCAGCGAGGAGCGCCTCGGGAGCAGCGAGGAGCGCCGGGCGGCCGGCAGCGGCGCGGAACCCGCCGCATCGGCAACCGTGCCAGCCGCAGCATCCGGCCGGTATCGCGCTGCTGTCGCGGCGCTGCGCCAGGCTTATGCCGAACTCCCAGCAGGGGAACCCGTGCGCCTCGCCAAGCCGACGTCGAACCTTTTCAGGTTCCGCGACCCCGCACCCGCCCGCCGCGGCCTCGATGTCTCGGCCTTCGGCCAGGTGCTGCACGTGGACCCGGTGGCGCGCACGGCGGTCGTCGGCGGGATGACTACGTACGAGCACCTGGCCGACGCCACCTTGCGCTACGGCATGATGCCGCTCGTCGTGCCCCAGCTGAAGACGATCACTCTCGGCGGCGCGGTCACCGGACTCGGTATCGAATCTACGTCCCTCCGCAACGGCCTTCCGCACGAATCCGTCATCGAGATGGAGATCCTGACAGGCGACGGCCGTGTCGTGACCGCCGCGCCGGAAGGCGAGCACGCGCGGCTCTTCTACGGCTTCCCTAACTCCTACGGTACCCTCGGCTACGCATTGTCGCTCACCATCGAGCTCGAGCCCGTAAAACCGTATGTGCATCTCCGCCACCGGCCGTTCGGGAGCCTGGACGACTGCATGCGCGCGGTCGGGAAGGTCGCCGCGGAGGGGACCATCGACGGCGCGCCGGTCGATTTCGTCGACGGGATCGCGTTCGGTCCCGATGAGGTGTATCTCACTCTCGGAACTTTCAGCGATGTCGCACCGTGGCTGAGTGACTACACGGGCCAGCGGATCTACTACCGGTCCGTCCAGCAGTACCGCGAGGACTTCCTGACCATTCGCGACTACCTGTGGCGGTGGGACACGGATTGGTTCTGGTGCTCGCGCCCGTTCGGCGTCCAGAATCCGGCCATCCGCCGGATGTGGCCGCGAAGGTACCGGCGCTCCGACGTGTACCGGCGACTCGTCGCCTTCGACCGCAGGTACGGGCTTACCGAACAGATGAACAGGTCACGCCAGGTCAGCGCGCGAGAGGATGTCATTCAGGACGTCGAGATCCCGGTTGAGCGCGGCGCCCGCTTCCTCGACTTCTTCTTCCGTGACATCGGCATGAGCCCGGTCTGGCTGTGCCCGCTGCGGCTGCGCAGTGGTGCGAGCTGGCCGCTTTATCCGCTAGAGCCGGGCCACGTGTACGTCAACTTTGGCTTCTGGGGGACAGTTCCGCTTGAGCCCGGCCAGCCCGACGGTCACCACAACCGGCTAGTCGAGGACGAGGTCACGGCGCTCGGCGGCCGCAAAGGATTGTACTCGACCGCCTTCTACACAGAGGACGAGTTCTGGCGGCAGTACAACGGCCAGGCGTACCAGGATCTCAAGCGCGCCTACGATCCTGATGGACGCTTGCTCGGCCTCTATGACAAGTGTGTGTGCGGGCGGTAGCGGCGGATAGCCATAGCGGCGGATAGCCATAGCGGCGGATAGCCATAGCGGCGGATAGCCATAGCGGCGGATAGCCATAGCGGCGGATAGCCATAGCGGCGGATAGCACTAGCAGCGGATAACGGTATCAGCGCGGATAGCGCTTGTGGGGAGGACGCAAACATGGCACTGGCTGATGTCTTCGAACGGGTCGCGGGACCGGGCTCGCCAGTCGAGTTCCACGCGTACGACGGAAGCGCCGCGGGCAAGCCCGGTGCCGACATCAAGGTAACGGTCCGCTCCCCGGTCGCCGTGTCCTACCTGGCGCAGGCACCGGGTGCGCTAGGTCTCGCCCGCGCGTACGTGTCCGGGCATATCGACGTCGAGGGTGACATGTATATCGCCCTGGTCCGCCTGTCCAAGGCCCAGATGACCGACACGGACTGGCCAGAACGGCTGCGCTTGCTGCGCGAGCTAGGCGGTGTCAAAGTTCTCTTCCCGCGGGTGCCGCCGCCACCGCAGGAGGTGCGCAACGGCAGGCGCTGGGTCGGCGGGCGCCGGCACTCCAAGCAACGTGACGCCAGCGCGATCTCGCATCACTACGACGTGTCGAACCGCTTCTACGAGTGGGTGCTCGGCCCGTCGATGGCCTACACCTGCGCCTGCTACCCGACTGCGGACGCCACACTCGAGGAGGCGCAGGCGTACAAGTTCGACCTGGTCGCGCGGAAACTGGGGTTGCGCGGGGGCATGCGGCTGCTCGATGTTGGCTGCGGCTGGGGCGGCATGGTCATGCACGCGGCGCGCGAGTACGGGGTCCGCTCACTCGGCGTCACGCTGTCCCGCCAGCAGGCCGAATGGGCGCAGCGCGCGATCGAGGCAGCGGGTCTCAGCGACCTCGCCGAAGTGCGCCACCTCGACTACCGCGATGTGCGGGAGACTGGTTTCGATGCGGTGAGCTCGATCGGGCTGACCGAGCACATCGGCAAGGCCAATCTGTCCAGCTACTTTTCCTTCCTCTACGGGAAGCTCAAGCCGGGCGGCCGGCTGCTCAATCACTGCATCACCAGGCCGGACAACACCGAGCCCGCGATCCGCGAGAGCGGTTTCATCAACAGGTACGTGTTCCCTGACGGTGAGCTCGAAGGTCCCGGGCACCTCGTCTCCGTCATGCATGACACTGGCTTTGAGGTGCGCCACGAGGAGAACCTGCGCGAGCACTACGCGATGACCCTGGCTGGCTGGTGCGCGAACCTCGACGCGCACTGGGCACAGGCAGTCGCCGAAGTGGGTCAGGGCACCGCCAGGGTGTGGCGCCTCTACATGGCCGGGTCGCGGCTCGGCTTCGAGCGCAACCACATCCAGCTGCACCAGGTATTGTGCGCGCGACTGGATGCCGACGGGAATTCGGGTATGCCGCTGCGGCCTGATTGGGAGCCCGGGGCGAAGCTAATCGCTCAGCCTTCGGCCCAGCCGCTCGCCCAGCCCGCGGCCGAGCCATCCGCGCCAGACCTCGTACGGAGCTAGGGCGGGTCTCGCCGATAGTTCCACTCGCGCTGCGACGCTGATAACGGCTACCGTGTGAAGTCGCACGGCAGGTGCTTGACGCCGTTGATGAAGCTGGACAGCAGCCGGTCCGGCTCGCCCGTGGCCCGGATGTCTGGCACCCGGCGCAAGAGTTCGCGCAGCATGACGGTGATCTCCCGCCGCGCGAGGTGCGCGCCGAGGCAGAAATGCGGCCCTGGCCCGCCAAACCCGACGTGCGGGTTCGGGTTCCTGAGGATGTCGAACCGCCCGGGGTCGCGGAAGACGGTCTCGTCGCGGTTCGCGGCCCAGTAGAACAGCACGACCTTGTCGCCCTCCCGGTACTGGTGGCCGCCGAGTGCGTGGTCCCTGGTGAGTGTCCTGCGCATGAAGATGACCGGCGAGGCGAAGCGGACGATCTCCTCGACCGCCCCGCCGATCCTGGCCTCGAAGTCCTCGAGAAGCAGTTCGCGCTGCGCAGGAAAATCGGTGAACAGGGTGAGCGCGTGGGAGATCGCGTTCCGCGTCGTCTCGTTGCCGGCCACCACAAGCAGGATGAAGAAAGACGCCAGCTCGGAGAACGTGAGCGCCTCGCCGTCGATATTGGCGTTGACCAGCGCGGACACCAGGTCGTCCGCCGGGCGCATGGTGCGCTCGGCGGCTAGGTCCTGTACCAGCTGGCCGAGTTCCTGGCCGGCAGTGAGGATCTTGATGGCCGCGTCATCGAAGCTGTCGCCGATGAACTCGGGATCGGCGCCGGACAGGATGATGTTGGTGTCCTCAAGCACCATCCGGTAATGATCACCGGGGACGCCCATCATCTCGCAGATGATCTTCAGGGGTAGCTGGGCGGCCACCGCGGTGACAAAGTCGCACGGCCCGCGATCGACCAGGTCGCCCACGATGAGACCGGCTGTCCGGTGCACGTCGTCCTCGAACTTCTTGATCATCCGTGGCGTGAAGGCGCGGGATACGATCCGCCGCAGCCGTGCGTGCCGCGGGTCGTCCATGTTGATCATCGAGCCGAAGTACTCGGCGAACTCGACAGGCATGTCGACAATGCTGGTCGCCCCGGCGCTGGAGCAGAACACGTCGTGGTTCCTGCTCGCCCCGATCACGTCGGCGTGCTTCACCAGCGCGTAGTAACCCGCGCCGCGCGGCCCGAACGCGGCAGGAGCCTCGGGCTCGGGGAAGAACACCGGCTGCGGTTGCGCCCGAAGGAGAGCGAATGCCGCCTCCCGCTCGGCTGGTGGCCGCCCCCAGAAGGCGTAATCGGACAGATCGATGTCAGCGAGGCTGAGAGCGGACAGACCCAAGTACTCCACCGCCTTCCTGAACGAGGGCGCTGCGAGTTGACGCGTGCCGCCGCGGAGCCGTTCAGAATCGTATTCGGTTATATCCTGCCAGACTCGGCCTGCAGTACCTTGCTGCCCGGATTAAGGCCGCGATGGTTGCTGTAAGTGCCGGATTCGCTACAATCTTCCGCTCGGACGCTGGCCGGGAGGCCGGGAGGCCGGGAGGCCGGAGCCGGAGGCCGAGGCGGGTGAGCGCTGGCGGGCTGGTTTGACAGTGTCATCGACAAGGCGATCAATACGGCCGGGGCGGCGTGGACCGGCTGCTTGGAGCTGCGGAGCATAAGAGTCCCGGGTTTCTGCATCGGAGGAAATCTGCCAGTGCCTTGCGTGCCGCTCGCCGTCGTCGTTGGCTGCACCGGTTCGCGAGCCCGTGGGGAACTTCTTGATCACGATCGTGAGGCACGTGATCAACGACCCGCCGCCAGGGCCCCGATCGGCAATACATAGCGGAGGGTGAGACCATTTGTGCTCCCGGTCGCCAGCAGGACGACTTCAAGAACCAAAGGGGTGCCGAGGCAGCACGCGATGACGGTGACGCCAACGATCAAAACGAAGCGGAGAGTCTTGTCCCAGTCGCTACATAGAGCGTAGAGCAGCCTGACCACAGAGTCCGGGACGGCAGGAGGCGCGCTCGCATGCTCTTCATGCTTTCGCTTGAAGACGCTCATGCGGCTTCTCCTAAGATGGCCGGCCTGCAAAGGCCTTCAGGCTCTTCACCGCAACGGCAGGCACCGCAGCGGCAGGCACCACAGCGGCAGGCACCACAGCGGCAGGCGCCACAGCGGCAGGCGCCACAGCGGCGCAGCGCGGGGAGGGTCACACGGGGCGAGGCATCTTCGTGCGTCCAGAACGCCCGGACGAGGTGCGGGCCCGCATCACAGCCTTGCTCGCGCGGCCAAGATCGCGATCATTGCTGGACTGCTGGATAGGGACTGCCCGACGGCAGATAGATCGCGGTCCCCTCTGCGCGGGCGCGCAATGCGGCAACGACCCGCGGTGCTCCGTACGACGGCAGGAAGGACGTGACGTCGTCCGGCTCGACGAAGCTGAAATCGTCGAGTTCCTCGTGCTGCAGCCGGATCTCGCTGCCGTCGCGCAGCGTGGCGCCGTCGAAGACGAAATGCATGATCGACTTAAGCCGCTCGGTGTTGGGAGCCGACCAGTTGACCACGAGCAGCCTGCCGACCGGGATCATCAGGCCGAGTTCTTCGAGCAGTTCTCTTGCGCATCCCTCATGCGGCGGCTCGCCCTGTTCGCAGATGCCGCCTGGCACCGCCCAGTGATCGCGGTAGTTGGGCTTGACAAGCAGCACGTGGCCGCCGGGATCGGTGATGAGGGCCCCCGCCGCCATGATCACGCTCGGCAGCGTCGCGAACCAGTCCGCCGGAGCCAGGTAGTTACCGCCAGTCATCGCGGCCGTGAACCCGCGTGCGATCAGTCACGGTCACTGACTCTAGTCGCGTCTCGCGGCAGGCTGGCGAATGGCTCCGTCGGATACCGCTGTCAGGCTGCATGGAGCGGGTACCCGGCAGCGTGCTGCGGCCGGACCGGCATTGGTGGCTGGATCCGGCAGTCGACCTGGTCGGGAAAGGCCTCCCGGGGCGTGGCTGCCACGAGTGGCCCATAGCCAAGCCGCAAGACCATCTGGGGGTGCTTGAGCCACGACGGCAGGCGGAAAATGGGCGTGGCGTATCGGTCCTGCAGCTCGAACGGCTGGGTGAGGAAGGATGCCGCCACGCCATAGCGGGTCGCCGTCAGCAGGACCCGCTCCAGGGCCTGGCCCGCTCGAAGCCAGTCCAACGGCGTATCGGTCTCGGTCGAAAGCACCATGAGCCTGGCGCGGTGCTCGAACCGATCGACCCGGCGCGTGCCAGGCGAGCCAATACCCAGGTCGCGAACGGGAGCGTAAGCCCTCTTGGGCCGCGGCCCGAAGGCGGCCGTGGGCACGCCGCGGCCGTTGCCGCCGCTGATGCACCGCCGCAATTCGCTCACGTATTGAGTGTCGACGGCCAACGCGTGGTCGGCCTTGGCGGTGACCTGCAGCATGAGCTTCGCGTCGTGCCGGTGCAGCAACCAGACATGGGCGCGCTCGCGCCAGGCGGCATGCTCGAGGTTAGCGACGATGGGCATCGGAACAATGCGGTTGCTGAACGGCTCACGATTGGTGTGCCGCTGCCAGATCGCCTCGTACAGCAGCTGCGCAGTGCGCGTCGGCGGACGTGCCCGGCTCGGCGAGGTCTCCACAGACGCCAGCAGGTCCGGATCGTTTTCCCGGTCGGGGACCAGCCACACGAGGGGATCGTGCCCTGCCATCCTGAGCGCCATCCGCAGATTGAACAGCGCCGCCCCGCAGCTGATGACCATCTCGCGTCCATGCGGGTCAGCGATCCGAAGCTGGCGTCCCCGATTGGCGCGCAGGTCTATCCGGTCGGCGCCGACGATACGGAACGACCAGGGCTGGCTGTTGTGGACTGAGGGCGCCCTCTGGGCGGCATTCACCAGCCGGAAGAGGCTGTCATTGGTCGCGAATGGGCTCGGCACGGCGCACCTCGCTCGGCTCGGAGCTACTTCCAGGGTCAGCCCTGCTGGCCGCAGGCAGCACAGTCGTTGGTCCCCGTTGCGCTGGGCCGCACGTCGCGTACGCCCGGGTCGTTCGACCACGCTGGCGCGTCCCGGGCCGGGCGGGCCGGCCGGGCGCGCCGGGCGCGCCGGGCGGGCCGGCCCGAACGGTGCTCAGGTCGTCGACAGCGCGCGGATTCCGTGGGTGGATCCGAGCGCGCTGTCCACCTCATCCTGGCGCCCGCGACCCGTCATGAGCGCGACTGCCACCGGGCCGGTCACGCCGCTGATGGCGACGACCGTGCTCGCGAGCACGGCGTCTCCGGCACGTAGCACGGCCCAGCCGTCGTCGTGCACCGCGTCGAGGACGAGTGGCAAGCCCGTCGGCAGGCCGGCCTTGGACAAGCACTCGACCACGGTCCAGATCCTGGTTGCTACCCTGGCGGACGGCTCGCCGCAGCGCTCCCGCAGCTCGTCATGCAGCGCGGCGCAGCCGGGTGATCGGGGGAGCGGTGGATCACGGCGCTCGTCGGCCAGCTGCCAGTCGCAGGCGGCGGGCCCGGTGGCATCGACCGCGAGGGTGAGCCCGTCCAGATGGCTGCGGCACGCGCGGCTCGCCAGTGCGGGCCTCTCGTAGAGCAGCCCGCTAGCGAGACTAGCCCCGTTGCCGCTGCGGCTTCCATCGCTCGCCCAGCCGCAGGATGGCTCCGGTGGATGTCCGGCACGTACGGTGACCCGCATCCCCGGTCCGAGGTCGAGCGTGGCGGCCCATCGCTCCAGGTAGGCGGCGAGCAGCACAGGCGACCATGGCTGGGTGCGCGGGCGCGGTCCCGCGTCCGTCAGCCGAAGCCCCGCCCACGCCACAACGGTCCTGCCGTCACTGTCGACTGCCTCCACGTCCCACACGTACTCGTCCGTGCTGGCGGGGCGTTCGCAGGCGCGCACCTCCACCGCACCAGCGACGGCGAGCCCGCTCACCGTGACGCTCTCGCACCCCGCAGGGGCAAGCCGACGATGCGGCACACATGCCTGCAGCACGTGAATGGCGGCATCGTTCACGGCCGGGCTGCCCAGCAGCAGCGGCCCATCGGCAACGCCAGGGCCAAACCAGGGCAGGCGGTCTGCCCCGCGCACTAGGGCGCGGCAACCGCGCGGGGTCAGGCTGGGCAGGAAGGCGACCCGGCGGAAGCGCCCGGTCTGTGAGCACAGCGGGCCATACAGTTCCGTGCCGTCGACGATGCCTGTCGCCACCCCGTCAAGCAACGCGCCATCGGCCGCACCGGCCGTGGGCGCCCCAGGGACAGCAGTCGTCGGCGCGCAGCGCACAGGGAAGAAAGCACGGACGTGGTCACTGCGGTAGCCGTCCACTGCGCTGCGCAGGACGGTCCGCACCGCGTCGTCATGGTGCAAGGCATAGATCCTGATCTGCGCCGTTCCGTCCTCCCCGATGCCCACCGGGGTCGTTACCTGCACGTCGGTGGCCTGCCTCAGCGGCTGGCCCGCGAGTACGGCCGCCGCCTGCGCCATCGCCTCGAGCACGAGCACGACGGGCAACACGGCCCGGCCCTCGAGACGGTAGTCGGCCAGGTACGGGTCGGTTTCTGGGCCGAGCGTCGCGTCCGCGACAATCTCGAGGCCAGGATGGTGCACGCGGACCTTCTCAAGGAAACGGCAGGACGAGGCCAGTCTTCCTGTTCCGGCTGTCGCGGAATCGTCGGCGAACGCCTCGCGGATGATTTTCCCGAACGGCTGCCGCCCAATGACACGTATCCGCCATGGGCCACGGACCGGCGGGGGGATCGGTCCGGGGATCGGCCGCTTTGCCGGGTGCACGGTGTGCACCGAGTGCGCTGGGTCCGCCGCGGACGTGGATTGGGAGGCAGGCAATGCAGACAACGCGGAGAGGGATGGCGGTGACGTGACTTGCTTTCCTGGTGGCGTGCTGACGACGATGCGCTCGCGCCAGATGTTGACCGGCCGTGCCGCGGCGCGACCGCTGAATAGCGCCGCCAGGCTGCCGGCGGCCCCTGCGGCGAAGAGGGCCGCGGCGGCGTCCGCGGTGGCGGCGTCGCTCAGGCGGGTCCCTCCGTCAGGAGCCTCGATGCTGACCGCGGGCACTGGGCAGCACTGAGCGGCGAGGCGCGCGAGCGTGCTGCCTGGTCCGGTCTCGCAGAACAGGTCGGCGCATGGCGCGGCCGCGCGGACCGCCTCGTGGAATCGCACCGGTGCACTGAGCTGGTCGCGAAGGAGCGAGGAGATGTCGTCGCGCGGGCGGAGTTCGCGGCCGGCCAGGGTCGAGATGAGACGTCGTCGCGGCGGGCCAAATGTGATCGAGTTGAGTACCGGCCGCAGCGCTGCCGCGCAGCGGGCCATCGTCGGAGGGTGGAACGGGCGGGCCGCGGGCAGCACCGTCGCGGCGATTCCTTCGCGCGCGGCGCGTTCTGCGACGGCGTGGATCACTGCCGCGGCGCCCGCGAGGACATGCGCTTGGGGTCCGTTGTACTCGGCCATGACGAGATCGGTGTCCGCTGAAAGGGCCCGGGCGGTCGCCACGTCGGCAGCAAGGCTCAGCATGGCGGTTCCTGATATCGCGTTCCCGCTCATCGCCCGCCTTCGCTCAGCGATCAGCCTTGCGGCATCCGCATCGGCGAGGCAGCCGGCCCATGCGAGCGCGGCGATCTCGCCCACCTCGTGCCCGATGGCGGCGGACGCGGTCACGCCGATGCGGTCCAGCCACCGCAAGGCGAGCGGGCCTGCCTGGCAGATCGCGGGCCGTGGTGTGGCCGGCGCGTTCGGGGGCGTCGCCCGGGCTGGTTCGCCATCGTCACCCGCGAGTGTGCAAGCTGCTGCCGAATCCGGCGCCATGGGCCACGCGTCCTGGCCTGTGAACAGCAGCACGATCCGGCCGCCCACACTGTCGCCGGCGAAGATGCCGTCCTCGCGGTGCAGCAAGCCCGGGCTCAGCGTGGTCACGAGCTTGGCCGCGGATCCTGCGCGGCGCGCGACTTGGGCGGCACTTGCCGCGGAAAAAGCTACCCGCACTCTGCCGGTCGGCGCGACGTCCGCCGCCTGCAGGCATGCGAGGTCGTGCCGCTCGCGATCGGAGAACCTCTCGGCGATCGCGGCGATCCGGCTCATCGTGGCGGCGAGTACGGCGGGATCGTCCCCGCTGAAGGCGTAGACCTCGGTGCCGGGATATCCCTGCATACCCGAACTGAGCGCACTGCCTGAACTGAGTGTGGCGCCTGAACTGAGCGTGGCGCCTGAACTGAGTGTGGCGCCTGAGCTGAGGGCGCTGCCTGAGCTGACGGCGCTGCCCGAGCGGGCCCGTGCTTGCTGGCGGGTCAGCATGCGGACCGTTGACATCGCCCGCGGCGCCGGGTGAGGCGCGGCGTCGCTGGTGTGGCCGGTGCTCGCCAAGATGGCGCCCGCGATGCCGGCGTCGACAGGTACAGCGACGGCGCCGGCCTCCGTTGCGCGCATCAGCGCGACGATGCCGCACCCTTCACCGGGCAGGAATCCGGTCGGAGCGGCGCCGTAGCTGCGCCTCTCGTCCGTGCTAGCAGCGCCGGTCTTGGCAAAACCGAGCAGGTCGAACGGGTCGACCCCCCTGGCGAGCGCGAAGAAGAGGTCGCCTACGGTCAGCACGCTGCACGCGGCGGCCACCGCGAGCAGCGACGACGAGAACGCCTCGGTCAACGTGTGCCAGCCACCCTGGCGGCCAAAGTGGGCGCAGATCCGGCCGGCAATGGTGCCCGCGTACCCGTCGCCGTGCGTGCCGGCCGTTATCTCAGTCAGAGGCGATGCGAGCCCTTTCGCCGCTGCCTCTAGCACCTCGCCGTGCCAGCCGTCCGGCGATCCGGCCGCGCGAGGCTGCGTGGCGGCGAGGGCGGCGGCCATCACTCGGCGGACATGTGGCGGGCGCCTCCGCATGGCCGCGCCCGCCAGTTCGCTGGTGAGCGTCTTTCCGATGACGACATCGGCCCGTTCGCGACCGAGCCGCTGCCCGCCGTGGAATCGGGCACCTGTGTGGGCGCGTGCCGCGGTCTGGATGGCGAACCGGTGCCCCGGATCGGCCACGCCGCGCGCCACAACCGGACGCTGGAATGCCGCATGGTCGCGTGTCCAGCCTTCGACCAGCGCCGAAAGCGGAACTCGGGGATATCCTGCGGCGTCATGGTCTCGGGCGCTACGTGCCACGGCGGCGGCCGCGCTGTTGCGGCAGTCGTCGTAATAGAGCCGTGTCGGCGGGATCCGCCGGAACGTGCGCCGGCCGGTGATCAGAAGATCACACAACCACCCGAGGTCCGGCGCATCGGGGCACCTGCAGGCGAGTCCGGCGATCGCGATGGCCTCGTCAAGCATGATCAACTCCACGGGCCAGGTCTGCTGCGGGCCCGTGCGGTGCTGTGGCCGGTGGTGCTGTGGCCGGTGGTGCTGTGGCCCGTGGTGGCTCGGCGGCGGGCGTCGCGGTGTCTTCCGGCGCTTCCGGCCGTCCCGCCGCAGCCCGCGCAAGTGCCAGTGGGAGTGCCGCCATGGGCGCCGTCGCCCATTGTTTGACCGCTGGCGCCCCGGCGCTCCCGTGCGCCTCCGGTCGCGCCGCCCGCGCCAGGGCCTGCGGGAGCGCCGCAAGCGGGGGCGCTTGCGGGGGCGCCGCGCCGAGCGCTGAGCTCGGGGCGGGATCTTCGGCGACCGCGCGGCGGCCGGTGGCGCCGCGCCTGCCGGCGGCCGAATGGCGGCCCACGGTGGCCTGACGGCCTGGGGCCGCATGACGGCCTACCGTGGACCTGCGGCCGAAGGCTAGGCTGCGGCGCGCTATGGCGCGGTCCGCCGCGGTGCGGTCCGCAACGGCGGCGCGGTCCGCCGTGGCGCGGCTGCACGTTCTTGCATCGGGGCGCGGCTTTCTCACTGCGCCGCGCACTGCCGCTACGGCAAGGAATGCCGCGCAGAAGGCACCGTGCAAACGCGCGGCGGTGGCAGCGATGAACTTAATTGTGCCGGCAGGCGCAAACCTGAATCGGCGGTTGAAGGAATCGACGTTACTGTTCTCATGCCATGGGTCGGCAGCAACTTCCCGAACGGGCCAAATGCGTGCCACTGGTCCGCGAACGTCCACTTGTTCCCCCCGAGCAAGGCCGGGGCGCACCCCGGATCCCTCTGTGCAAGCCGGGGCGGACCCCGGATCCCCCGTGCAAGCCGGGGCGGACCCCGGATCCCCCGTGCAAGCCGGGGCGCACCCCGGATACCCCGCCGTGCAAACCGGGGGCGACCCCCGGGATTCTCCTGAGCAAACGCGGGCACGACCCCGAATCTCACTGAAAAGTGCTGCGTACGCAGGCGCCGCCCAAACGAAGAAGAGTGCCATACCGAAGGCGCTGAAGAAGAGCCATCCGGCGGATTGCTGATGACCATATTGGCATCGGACGGCCCGGTCAAGGGGCGAAAACATTGACACTCTTTGCCTTGGGTGACACCTATTCCGGTAATTTGAGACCGCCGCGCGAGCCGTTCGGGATGAGCTTCTGCCACACGGACGGCACGGTCGCACGGCCGGAATGGGCGGGTGGCAAGGACCCAACGGCTTCTGACAGGGTCGGTGGCCCGGGCTGGGGTCACTGGTTGGTGGTGGGACCAAGTCTTGGGTACCGGCGCCGTGCCCCTTGCGGCCGATCCATCCTGCGGTTATTCAGGCCTGGCTTGGTGGTATGCATAACTCTAAGCTGAGATGACCAGCGCGGATGACCACCGCTGGGGGAGCGCGCCGCCTTGTGCTTGTGTCTTCGCGCGACTTGACGGGCGGTACGGGACAGCGGGTACTGGTCACGTGGGCAGAATGTCACCGGGAATGCTGACGCCACCGCATGAGTTGCACACGCCTTGCGAGTGGCGCCGCCTAGGCCGAAGTCGGCGCATTGCCTCGCGCCGCTCGAGCCATGCCGAGTGGGCGCCGCCGCCTGATCGGCCCGATCCGGTCGCGATCCTCGAAGAACAGGCCAAGACCCGCGTCCCCGATCTGGTCCCTGTCCGCCACGGCCGGTTGGTCTCATCGCCCTTCGCGTATTTCCGCGGCGCTGCCGTGCCGATGACGTGGGACTCGCGCACACGCCGGCAACCGGCATTCGTATGCGGGGTTGCGGTGACGCGCACTTGCTCAACTTCGGCATGTTCGCTGCGCACGACCGGCGCCTGGTCTTCGACATCAACGACTTCGACGAGACGCTGCCGGCCGCGGGACACATCGTGCGCTACCCTGACAGCGTGCATCCCGTCCGGCTGCTCCTTATCTAGCCGCACCCGGCTCTCCTGCCGCCGGCGTGGCTGCCCCTCGTGAGCGAGGGGCCTCTTCATTTGAAGCAGGTTCATTTGAAGCAGGTTCATTTGAAGCAGGGTCGTTGACGCGGGTGAGCACGTAGAGCCAGAACGAGAAGCCGTGAGGGAACGATGACAGCCGCCGACACCGCCGGGGCCGGCCAGAAGATCACAGCGCCGCCCGAGGGCGCCGCCTCGCTGGAGCCAGGCGCGCGCACCGGACCTGCTCAAACCGGACCTGCCCGAACCGGCGCCGCGCGAACCGGTCCTGAGCGACCCGGCCCTGCGCGAAGCGATGGCGTGCAGTACGACCCGCGAAACGTTCAGGACAAGTGGCTGGCGCGCTGGGCAGAGCTCGAACTGTTCCGCGCGTCCAATGACCCGGCCGACACCAGGCCGCGCGCCTACGTGCTCGACATGTTCCCCTACCCGTCGGGCGACCTGCACATGGGTCACGGCGAGGCGTTCGCGATCGGCGACGCGGTGGCCAGGTACCTCTTCCACCGTGGTGTCAACGTGCTGCACCCGATCGGCTGGGACGCGTTCGGGCTGCCTGCTGAGAACGCCGCGATCAAGCGCAACGCTCACCCGGCCGACTGGACCTATGCCAACATCGAGACGCAGGCGGCCTCGTTCCGCCGCTACGCGGTGTCCTTCGACTGGTCCACGCGGCTGCACACCTGCGACCCCGGGTACTACCGCTGGAATCAATGGCTGTTCCTGCGTCTCTACGAACGTGGCCTCGCTTATCGGGCCGATGGCTTTGTGAACTGGTGCCCGGTCGACCAGACCGTGCTGGCCAACGAGCAGGTGATCGACGGACATTGTGAGCGGTGCGGCGCCGAGGTTGTCAGGCGGACGCTGACCCAGTGGTACTTCAAGATCACCGAATATGCGGACCGGCTGCTCGAGGACATGGCGCAGCTCGAGGAGAAGTGGCCGGAACGGGTGCTGCTCATGCAGCGCAACTGGATCGGGCGCTCGGAGGGCGCCGAGGTCCATTTCGCGATCGAAGGGCGCGACGAGCCCGTGACCGTGTTCACCACCCGGCCTGACACGCTGTACGGCGCTACCTTCTTCGTGGTGGCAGCCGACTCGCCGCTCGCCGAGGAGCTGTGCGCGCCAGACCGCGCAGATGAGCTGCACTCGTATGTGGCGGAGGTCCGCAAGCTCTCGGACATCGAGCGTCAGTCGGCCGAGCGCCCGAAGACCGGGGTCTTCCTCGGCCGCCACGCGATCAACCCGGTGAACGGTGAGCGGATCCAGGTATGGGCCGCCGACTATGTGCTGTCCGACTACGGCACCGGCACGATCATGGCGGTGCCCGCGCATGACCAGCGCGACCTTGACTTTGCCCGGATGTTTGGGCTGCCGGTGCGCGCCGTGCTCGAAACGGGAGAGCCGGATCCGGCCCAAAGTGGCGTCGCCACCACGGGCGACGGCGCGATGATCAACTCTGGTCCGCTCGACGGGCTGGCCAAGGCGGACGCCATCGAGCGCATCATCGAGATCCTCGCAGAGCGTGGCCTGGGCAACGCGGCGGTCAGCTACCGCCTGCGTGACTGGCTGGTCTCCAGGCAGCGGTTCTGGGGGACGCCGATCCCGATCGTGCACTGCCCGTCCTGCGGCGAGATCCCGGTGCCCGACGACCAGTTGCCGGTCGTACTGCCTGACCTGCGCGGCCAGGACCTGGTGCCGAAGGGCGTGTCGCCGCTGGCCGCGGCCGCCGACTGGGTGAACGTGGAGTGCCCCAAATGCGGCGGGCCTGGGCGCAGGGACACCGACACGATGGACACGTTCGTCGACTCGTCCTGGTACTACCTGCGGTACTGCTCGCCCTCATACGAAGAGGGGCCTTTCGACGTCGCCGCAGTCCGCCCCTGGTGCCCCGTCGACCAGTACGTCGGCGGCGTCGAGCACGCGATCTTGCACCTGCTCTACGCGCGGTTCGTCATCAAGGTGCTCCACGACATGGGCATGCTGGAGTTCACCGAGCCCTTCACCCGGCTGCTCAACCAGGGGCAGGTGATCAACCGGGGCCGTGCCATGTCCAAGTCGCTCGGCAACGGCGTGGACCTAGGTGAGCAGGTGGAGGCGCACGGAGTCGATGCGATCCGGCTCACCATGGTGTTCGCGAGCCCGCCCGAGGACGACATCGACTGGGCGGACGTGTCTCCGGCCGCGTCGGCGAAGTTCCTTGGCCGGGTGTGGCGGCTCGCGACCGATGTGGGCGCGGCGTCGCCCGGCGGGCCCGGCGCGCCCGGCCCTGCCACCGGCGACATCGAACTGCGCAAGGTGACCCACCACGTCATCGACGAGTTCACCCGCCTGGTCGAGGGCTTCAGGTTCAACGTGGCGGTCGCCCGGCTGATGGAACTGGTCACCGCGGCGCGCCGGGTGATCGACTCCGGGGCGGGCGCCGGCGACCCTGCGGTGCGCGAGGCCGCGGAGGCCGCGGCGGTCCTGCTGTCGCTGTTCGCGCCCTACACCGCCGAGGAATGCTGGGAGATCCTCGGTCATCCGCCATCGGTCGCGATGGTCGCCTGGCCAATGGCCGATCCTGCGCTGCTTGTCAGGGAATCGGTGACGTGTGTCGTCCAGGTGGCGGGCAAGGTCAGGGACCGGCTTGAGGTGCCGCCGGGCATCGCAGAGGACGAGTTGCGGTCGCTGGCGCTTGCCGCCCCCGGCGTCGAGCGCGCTCTCGGCGGGCGGGGCATCCGCAAGGTCATCGTCCGGGCACCCAAGCTGGTCAATGTCGTCCCTGATTGAGGCTGACGGCCCAGGATCCATTACAGCTCCGGGCAGCCGCTGGGCTTGACAGCCTTGACAGCCGAATCAGCTATGACGATGTTCGCGACCCTACCCGGGACGATCACGACACGGTCGATCACCGCGTTGTGGGTGTAGCGCGCGTAGTCCGGGTGCCCGGCCAGTGCCCTGCTGATCTCCTCCTCGCTCGCGTCAGCCTCGACCTTGATCCTGAACCGCGCCTAGCCGTTGATCTGCACCGGCATGAGCACCGAATGCTCCGCTGCCAGCGCCTCATCGAACTCAGGGAACGGTGCGTAGGCCAATGAGTCACTGTGCCCGATCCGTGACCACAGTTCTGCTGCGATATGCGGTGCCAGCGGGGCGATCGACCGGGCATCGATCCGGCGCGCCCCACTGCCCGGAGGTGCAGCTGGGCGTTGTCGATGAGGAGTTCACGATCTGATGGAGGAGGCGCGGGGGTCCACGGCGATGCCGGCGTGATCGGCGCGTCCGGGTCGGCGTCCAGGAAGGCCGCGATCGTCGTCATCGCGGCCATGCCGTCCGCGATCGAATGGTGGAGCTTCACGAACATGGCGACCCGCCCGCCCCCCGGGCATGAACCACACGCGCCCGAGCGGGCGCGTCGGGTCGAACCGCTGGGTCCGCAGCTCCTCGGTCACCGCCAGGAGGCCGGTCTCGTCGGTCCCTGGTGGAAGCGTAAGGACGACCACGTGGTCGCGGATATCCAAGCGCGGAGCGTCCACCCAGAGCGGCCCGCCGAGCCCTCGTCCCGGAACGTGGATAACCTGCCGGAACCGAGGAACGAGGTGCAGCCTGGACGCGATCGCCTCGCGCACGGCGTCGATCCGCAGCTCACCGGTCGGATCCAGCAGGATCGTTCCGTCGAGGATCGCGAGGGCGCCGATGTCCTGCGGCCAACGCCTGCTCGCCCCCAACATCAGCCGGTCGAGTGAGGTGAGCCTGTCGATGGATCTGCTCATCGTCCTCACCTCGGATCGATCGGCGTGATAATGCCGAGCCGGTCCTCGATCGCTCCCGCGGCATCGAGGCACTGGTCTTCGCGGTAGCGGGGACCGATCACCTGCACGGCTTGCGGAACACCGTCCCCGATGCCCACGGGAAGTGCCACGGCCGGCAGCCCGAGCGCGTTGACGGCCATGGCCATCCGCATGGTGCCGATCGTCTCGGCCACACGACCCTCGTTCAGGTCCGTTGCCGGCTTCGGATGGGGGCTCGGTGCAGACCGGTGCGACGATCAGCGGGTGGATCTCCTGGAACTCGCCCCAGGCCCGCAGCACCGACTGCCGGCACCCCCAGCAAACGCTCGCCGCCCCCGGGCTTGGGGATCACCACCCGGCGGACCGGCGACGGCCGGTACGTGCCCGCGTCCAAGGCCTGGCGGACCTGCGCCCAGTGCCCGCGCAGCCACCGAACAAGCTCTTCCGTGGTCATGCTGTCCACCCCGGGCGCGCCCCGGTTGGCCCTGACACGCCTCAACGCGCGGCCCAGATTCTCCGGCGAGAGCATCTGCTCCCACAAGCTCACCTCCAGGCCAGGGATGACAGCATCCTCGGAGTGCGCCGACCGGCCGCTACGCTCAGCTGCGGTGCTCAACCGAACTCACCGTCTCCTCCCGGCAGCTGGCCCGCGTCCGCGGGATGGCTGCGATCAACGCCATCGGCACGAGCAACACCGCCTCCGTCTCACCCGGCGTCCGGTCCTTCCCGGCCCCATCCGATCCCGGCCGGTACTACGACCTCTGCTGACTTCTGCCCGGTCAGCCCGCCCCTCACGGTCCGGGCCGTCGGCGCGGCGGCAACGACAGCACAACCGACACCCGGGCAGACCTCCCCGGATAAGAACGATCAATTTCCCCCTACGCCCGCCGCGTCTACGTGACGACCCTGTTGATGGTGACGGGCTTTGCCTTCTTGAGCAGGCTCACCCAGATCGCCCAGCCTCATACGCGGTTCGTGTTCCCCGGTGCAGGGATACGCCTTGGGCTTCCTTCCTACCCCGCCTCACAGCGACGCAGTTGCCTCCGGCTCGGAGTTAGCACCACCTCTTCCTCCAGGGGACTTCACCCCCAATCGATCGCCCATGCCGGGCGTACTCAAGGGTGGCCGAAGGCCATTTCCGAAAGGAAACGGGAAGCGCCCTGGACGGTGGAGGGGCACCCCCGGAGACTGAGCGGGCCATCCCCGGACGCTAGCCTCGCCATGGCTCTGCACCTTTCCGGTCTTTACCGTCCGTCTAACACGAGCTGCCTATCGCTGGAAGAACGCAGCCTGCGCCCAGCCTTGGTCGTAAGGCGCCTCGAAGATCCCTTGTACTTGCAGGTGCCGGATCCGCCAGCGGCCATCCTCTCGGCGGAAGTCAATGTGGTACCGACCGGCCACCCAGTACGCGCGGCCACCCAGAACCGAGGGTTGAAGGTAGGTCCAGTAGCCGACTGCATCATCACCGTTAACGGTGATCGACTCATTGGCGAGCAGGTGCAGCACGGGCGGAAGTGGTCCGGCAAACCGTTTGACGATCGCGTCGCGGCCTACTTGGGGGCCTAGGATATCGGCCAGGTGCGGCCAACGACGGCGCACCTGTTCGTCGACGCCTTCCCAGACGGCATCATCGGTGAAGTAGTCATCGATCGGGCTGTTGGCGAAGTCACGGGCGTGGACGTAGGCGGCCATCAGTCGGCGGATTTCATCCTTGGCCTCCAGGACGCAGACGCGTTCGGCCAAGCCATCATGCATAGTCACAGTCGGCACCTCGGGAGCATTGGACGGACGGTGTGTTTTCGGCTGTGCTGTACCCTGCTACCGCATCCGGCGCTGGCACTGGCGGATGCGATGCAGCAGCACGGGCCGTGCATAGCCCTACGGCGTTAGCAAGATTACGGTGCGAACTGCTGGCAGTCGCCCTCGACAGCGGGCCGGATCGCCACTGAGGCGGCGCCAGCGGGCACGATAACGGACTTCGGACGGATAGCAGCACCGGACGGGCGGGTGCGTGCTGGCGGAGCCTGGCTGATCAGGCGGCTTGCTGACTGCTGTCCCGCCCGGCGTGCGGCGGGCGGGCCTCCCAAGGCAGAGCCCGCCGCTGACGCCGGGCCAGCTGCGCGAAGCGCCGCCTTGATCCTTGTAAGCGCCAATTCTGCAGCGAACCGATCCGGCCAGCACAGTCAGCATTTGGCGGCGGAGGGCGCCGGGCGCAAGTCAGTAGTTCTCCTCGATGGTGGCCCATGCTGCGTTGCAGACTCGCTCGGTGCAGGCGGGGCACTGGCCGCGCAGGCAGTATCCGGCTGCCTCGCACGAGCAGCGCTGCATGCCGGAGCACGGGTAATAATCCCCGCAGCCGTGATGGTCAGCAGGCGGTTTGCTGTCCTCGCCGGTAAGCCAGTTATGTGCCTGTTCGACGGCTTCGCCCTACTGGGGCGGAGGGTAACGGTCGGGCTCTGCGGGTGGCTGGTGCTCGTGCCCCTGGCTGATGACGGGGCCGAAGACGCCCGTCTTTCCGCCGGAACCGCGTGTCCTGTCGCGGTCGACAAGCTTGGCTGCAAGCTTGCGGTAGGCCTGTACCGCAGCGACCGGGGTCCACTGGCGCCCAGTAATAACGCTGGCACGCCCTCGCGGTGCCGCCAGCGGCTGTGCCTGGCCCTCCGCCGCCAGATAACGCCATTCGCGTGGGGTTGTCTCCGGCCACGCATCAGCGACGAGGCTGTCGGCCGGCGGATGATCTGGCGCGAGCACCAGATATGTGGCGCCGGGCAGCGTGTCGGGCCGCGTGGTGAATACCTGGATGGTGACGTCCGGAGCGCCACTCACCTCGAAATCGATGCTGGCACCGTCACTTGGACCGATCCAGTTTCGCTGCATCACCTTGATCGGCTCGGGCCAATCGAGGAGATCAAGGTCGTCGAGCAGGCGTCCGGCGTACGCCGTGATCCGCAGCATCCACTGGCGCATCGGCCGCCTGAAGACCGGATAGTTGCCGATGGCGCTGCGGCCGTCTGCGGTTATTTCCTCGTTGGCCAGCACCGTTCCGAGGCCGGGGCACCAGTTGACTAGCTGCTGCGAAATGTAGGCGAGGCGGTAGCTGTCGATAACCTCGCGGCGCTCGAGCCCGGGTGAGCTCGGCCCAGCTTCGGCCGGCTGGATTAGCCGCGCTCATAGGCTCACGCCGGCCTGATTCGAATTCGGCAAGCAGTTCCCCGACAGGCCGGGCCCGGCGGGCTTCTTCGTCGAACCAGCTGTTGAAGACCTGCAGGAAGATCCACTGCGTCCAGCGGTAATAAGAAACGTCCGTTGTCGCGAACTCACGGCGCCACGTTATGACCGGTCATGCGCAGATAGCGTGCGTACACGTCGGTGGCGATGTAACCCAGCGGGTGGCCCACATGCAGGCCGGCGCCGCTTGGATAGGCGAACATGTCAGGGTCGCTATCGCTGTGCGCGCCAATGTGGTCGCCAGGTCCGCGGCTGCTCTCGTTCATCGGGTCCTCAGCATGATCCGCTCCTAGGGCTGGCACATGATGGCCATTGTGTGTCAGATCTGGCTCTCAATGGCCATTGTGTGTCACCGGCCACGGGTGATCTCGACGGCCTTGAAGGCTTCAAGCCGGCTCGGCTGGCTCGTCCACCGGGACGGTTGCCGGGGCGGGCGATGATCGCGTGCGCTGGGCGGTCACGACCAGCAGGCGGCTGAAAGCGCTCTACGCGGCTGAAAGCGCTCTATGCGGCTGACAGCGGTCTATGCGGCTGACAGCGCTCGACAGCGCTCGACGCGGGCCGACAGCGCTCTCGCGGCCGACGGCGTACTAACTCGTGCTGGTTCGTATCGGCACCCGCCAAGCCCTAGGCCGTTGCTTACCGGCCGGAGATGGCCGCCGCCGGTCTGCTTTGGGCTCATTGTCATATATCAGGCTCAATGTCGTATACCAGGACCAGCGTGGAACCGTCGGCTGCCTCCCAAGGCGCCAGGCCACAGGTCGGCGTCCCGCTCGGGCGGGTGATCCGAGGCGGCATCGACCTCCCGGCCAGCGGCGTGGACAGCCGCCCCGTGGTCGGGCGCCGTGTGGTCGGGCGCCGTGTGGTCGGGCGCCGTGTGGTCGGGCGCCGTGTGGTCGGGTGCGCCGCGGTCAGGCGCGGCGGGCAGGCGACCCGGCGGCCGGGTGAGCAACGCCCGGCCCGGCTCACACGCGGCGCAGGACGGCAACTACCCGGCCAAGCACCGCGGCCTCGTCGCCTGGGATCGGCTCGTAGGCGGCATTGTGCGGCATCAACCAGACATGCCCGTCCTTGCGCTTGAGCGTCTTCACGGTCGCCTCGCCGTCGATCATCGCAGCCACGATGTCGCCATTCTCGGCGACAGGCTGCTGCCTGACGACGACCCAGTCGCCATCTGCGATCGCGGCGTCAATCATGGAGTCACCCGCGACCTTGAGCAGGAAGAGCGTGCCTTCACCCACGACCTGCCTTGGCAGCGGGAATATGTCCTCCACAACCTCCTCTGCGAGGATCGGACCACCGGCGGCGATCCGGCCGACAAGCGGAACGTACGCCGTGTCGCGTCCGGCTTCTGCGTCGGCGAAGGCCGGTTCAATGATGCCGTCGGCGACAGCATCGTCCATGCCGTCGGCCAATGCGCCCGTCCGCACTGGCGGCTTACCTGGCAGCCTGACCTCGACGGCACGCGGCCTGTTCGGGTCACGGCGCAAATACCCCTTGCTCTGCAGGGTGGAAAGCTGGTAGCTGACGCTCGATGTGCTCGTCAGGCCGACCGCCTCGCCGATCTCCCTCATCGACGGCGGGTAACCCCTGCGCTGGACGGACTCACGGATCACCTGCAGGACGCGGCGCTGCCGCCAGGTGAGCACGTGCGCAGGATCGGGCTGGTCGGGAAACTCCACCACGGTCGGGTTTTTCCTTTTCCCTTTCTTCCGCGGCGTCACCACCGGGTCGAGGGGGTGCTTGCGTGGCCGGCCCGGGCTCCTCCGCGCCGGGCCGCCATTGTCATTGCTGCTCATCTCTGCGGTCTCCTTATGGCCGTTGCCTTGGTGCGTCGCTGCGTTGCCTTCTTCATGGCTGCGCTGCCTGGTTGATGGGCGAGTACTGCGGATCGCCCATCCGCTGACCTGCTGGCGCGCGCGGGCCTGTGGTGCCTTACGGAGCCGACGTTAGCGGTTCTCGTCTGTCACCTCAAACACCTGTTCGAGGGTTGTGGAAAATGTCGTACCCCTGCGATACAACCGTACCTGTGTTCGATCGAACGCACGTACGATCGAACACAGGTACGGTTCGAACGTGTGTGCCTATTCGGAGGGAGACCGCGATGATTGCAACCGGAGCCGCAGCACCGCCACTCAGGCTTACCCGCCGCGGCAGGATGGTGGTTGTCGGCTTCCTTGTCTTTGCTGGCGGGCTGATCTGGCTGGCGGCGGCAGGCGGCGCCGCCGCCACCGGGTCCGGCGTGCCACCCAGCATGTACGAGAAGCACATGTCCCAGGTCGTTGTCCGGCCGGGCGACACGCTCTGGTCGATCGCCGCGCGCGCGGAACCCGGCGCGGACCCGAGAATCGTGGTAGAGCAGATCAGCGACATCAACGCACTGCTGAGCCCGGAGATCGCCGTCGGTCAGCGGCTCTGGGTACCCAGGGACTGAGGCGCGGGAGAATTCGCGGTCCGAGACGCTTGACCACACCAGCTGTGGCAGATCCGTCGGCCGGCCGAGGCGGGACGGGTGCGCTGACTGTGGACGCCCGTGCGCAGGATGTGCTGGACCCGGTGCACGGGCTGCGGCAGGGCAGGTGCTCCGCCGCCGCGGGTCCGGTGCGATGGCTGCAGCAGGCGGGGGCAGGCTGCGCCTGCCGTGCCCGCCAGCTGCGGCGAGTCCGTTGCGCGGGCGGGGCGCGCCGGCGCGGCTGGCGGATTATGCTTGCGGCTACACCCGTGTCTGTCGTACCGTGACCACAACATATAGTAGTTACATTGCTGTAGTTCTTCTATAAGTTGTGTTTACGGTACGGAGGCGTAGGTGCACTGCCCGTTCTGCAAAAACCCAGACAGCCGGGTCATCGACAGCCGGACGGCTGAGGACGGTACGGCGATCCGGCGCCGCAGGTCGTGCGCGGAGTGCGGGCGCCGGTTCACCACTCAGGAGGCCGTGATCTTGATGGTGGCGAAGCGGAGCGGCGTTACAGAGCCATTCGCCCGCGACAAGATCGTCCGGGGTGTGAAGCGTGCATGCCAGGGCCGGCCAGTCGACGAAGATCAGCTCGCCGTCCTGGCGCAGCGGGCTGAGGATGCGATCCGGGCGCGCGGCTGCGCCGAGATCGCATCCCATGAGGTTGGCATGGCGATCCTTGGGCCGCTCCGCGAGCTCGATGAGGTCGCGTATCTGCGTTTCGCCTCGGTGTACAGGGGCTTCGAGTCGCTCGCGGATTTCGAGGCCGAGATCGCCCAGCTTCGCGCCGCGCACGAGGAGGGCGGCGAGCCGGGCTATGCCAGCCCGGTCGCGGCGGAAGATGGCGGCACCGCCGCAGCGGACGCGAGCGATCATGCCATGACCCCGGCGGGCGGCGTACCAGCCGACGCGGCGCGCGATCAAGCGGGCGGCGCAACGGGCGGCGGTGCAACGGGCACAACGAAGAAAACCGGCACAACGAAGGCGTCGGGCAGCACCGCCGGTCGGCCGGATCTCGCGGGTGTGGTGGTGCGGTCCCAGTGAGCGGTCACGAAGACAGTGTGCGACCGGTTGACAGCCGACGCGGTCCAGAATCAGCGGCGGTCTTCAAAGGAGCCAAGAAGGACCCAGCCGGGTCCCGGGAGGGGAAAGAAATGACGGAGACGGCGAGCGGCCGGGCCGGGCGAAATGGCAGTGGCAAGGGCGCGCGCAAGGGAATGGCTGGTGGCCTGACGAACCAGCGCATCCATACCAAGGCCGGCATCCACCCCTATGACGAGGTGACCTGGGAGCGCAGGGACGTCGTCATGACGAACTGGCGCGACGGCTCGGTCAACTTCGAGCAGCGCGGTGTGGAGTTCCCTGACTTCTGGTCCGTCAACGCCGCCAACATCGTCACCACCAAATACTTCCGCGGTGCCGTCGGCACCCCAGAGCGCGAATGGAGCCTCAAGCAACTCGTCGACCGTGTCGCGGGCGCCTACGTCACCACCGGCAAGGAGAACGGCTACTTCGCCACAGCCGAAGACGCAGAAATCTTCGACCACGAGCTGAAGCACGCCCTCATACACCAGATTTTCAGCTTCAACTCGCCGGTCTGGTTCAACGTAGGAACGACATCGCCACAGCAAGTCTCAGCCTGCCAGCCCTACGACGCGCCGGTGAGCACGCCTGCCGGTCTCGTGCCAATAGGCAAACTCGTCGAGGCCAATGCTATTGGCACTAAGGTCTACGACGCCCATGGCGCGACCCAGATCGTCGCGACCAAGGCCAATGGCATGAAGGGCGTACTGCGGCTGCATACGAAGGCTGGTTACACCCTTGATGTAACCCCTGATCACCTCGTCTGGCGAGCCATGGATTTGAGCGATGGGGTATTCGTCGAGGCTGAGTCGCTTCGCCCGGGCGATCATCTTCTGTGCATCGAGCCTGAGGTCGGTGGGCTGGACCGTCGGCTTGCCGAGATCCACTCCGTTGAGGCGCTTGGTCCGATGGAGGTCTACGACATCCAAACCGAGAGCGGCGAATACTTGTCGAGCAACCTTCGCGTACACAACTGCTTCATCCTGGCCGTCGACGACACGATGGATTCTATTCTCGACTGGTACAAGGAAGAGGGCCTGATATTCAAGGGCGGATCGGGTTCCGGCGTCAACCTGTCTCGCATCCGCTCCAGCAAGGAACTGCTTTCTTCCGGCGGTACGGCGAGCGGCCCGGTGTCCTTCATGCGTGGCGCGGACGCCTCAGCGGGGACCATCAAGTCCGGCGGTGCCACGCGGCGTGCGGCCAAGATGGTCGTGCTGGATGTCGATCACCCGGATGTTGGCGAGTTCGTAGAGACCAAGGCCCGTGAGGAAGAAAAGGTCCGCGTGCTCCGCGACGCCGGATTCGACATGGACCTGGGCGGCAAGGACATTACGAGCGTCCAGTACCAGAATGCCAACAACTCAGTCCGGGTTTCCGACGAGTTCATGGACGCGGTCGAGTCAAGCGGTCAGTTCGACCTGCTCGCCAGGAGGACCGGTGAAGTCGTCGAGCGCATCGATGCCAAGACGCTTTTCCGCAAGATGGCTCAGGCGGCGTGGGATTGTGCTGATCCTGGAATTCAGTACGACGGCACGATAAATGACTGGCACACCTGCCCGGAATCAGGCCGGATCACCGCAAGTAATCCGTGCTCTGAATATGTCCACTTGGACAATTCCTCGTGCAATCTAGCCAGCATAAACCTGCTTAAATTCCTGCGTGATAACGATACTTTCGACGGGGAGCGTTTCGCGCGGATAGTCGAGCTCATAATTACAGCAATGGATATCTCTATTACATTCGCGGACTTCCCGACGCAGAAAATAGCCGAGACCACGCGCGCCTACCGCCAGCTTGGCATCGGCTACGCGAACCTCGGCGCGCTGCTGATGGCGACGGGCCACGCGTACGACTCCGCGGGCGGCCGGGCGGTCGCGGCCGCAATCACCTCCCTGATGACCGGCACGGCGTACAAGCGGTCCGCCGAACTTGCCGCCGTGGTCGGGCCGTACGACGGGTACCAGAGGAACGCTGCCGCTCATAAGCGGGTTATGCGAAAGCATGCCGCGGCGAACGACTCGGTCCGCGCGTATGGCGACATGGAGAGGGAGATCCTCGGCGCCGCCACCGCAGCGTGGCGTGAGTCTCTCGCGCTGGGCGAGAAAAACGGGTACAGAAACGCCCAAAGCAGCCTGCTCGCACCCACCGGCACGATAGGCCTGATGATGGACTGTGACACCACAGGCATCGAGCCGGACCTTGCCCTGGTCAAATTCAAGAAACTGGTCGGCGGCGGGTCCATGCAGATCGTCAACCAGACCGTGCCTCGCGCCCTGGCGAATCTCGGTTACCAGCCCGAACAGGTCGAGGCCATCGTCGAGTACATCGCCGAGCACGGCCATGTGGTGGACGCGCCAGGGCTACGCGAGGAGCATTACGAGGTTTTCGACTGCGCGATGGGCGAGCGGGCAATTAAGCCGATGGGCCACGTCCGCATGATGGCGGCCACCCAGCCATTTCTCAGCGGGGCCATTAGCAAAACTGTTAACATGCCCGAAGATGCCACCGTCGAGGATGTCGAGCATATCTATTTCGAGGGCTGGAAGCTCGGCCTGAAGGCATTGGCAATCTACCGCGATAATTGCAAGGTGGGCCAGCCGCTCTCGGACGCGAGGAAAAAGGTGGCGGGCTCGGCCGCGACGGCGAGTGCCGAGACCACAGAGCAGGCCGGACCGCACAAGGCGCCGCCGGTGCGCAGGCGGCTGCCCAAGCAGCGCACCGCGACGGTGACGTCGTTCTCCGTTGGCGGCGCGGAGGGCTACATGACCGCGTCGAGGTATCTGGGTGATGGGCTCGGCGAGGTATTCCTAAAGCTGGGTAAGCAGGGATCCACGCTGGCGGGCGTGATGGACGCGTTCTCGGTGGCTATCTCGATCAGCCTCCAGTACGGAGTCCCGCTGCGGACCTGGGCGGAGAAGTTCACCAATATGCGGTTCGAGCCAGCCGGTCTGACCGACGATCCCGACATCAGGATCGCCAGCTCAGTGATGGACTACATTTTCCGCCGCCTCGCGCTCGACCATCTGTCCTACGAGGATCGCGCCGAACTCGGCATCCTGTCCGCGGCAGAGCGCAGCGCCCAGCTGGCAGGCGAGGATCCGGCTGAACTGGCCGAGGCCGATCCGGAGGCGATGGCGCAGTCCGCACCCGTTGGCCAAAAGCGTCCAGAAAGGCTGCCGCACGATGCGGAGCCTGCCCGCGCGCACTCATCTATGGAGCTGATCGAACAGCAGCAGGGCCGCACCGCGGACGCGCCCCTCTGCCTTACCTGCGGCAGCAAGATGCGCCCCGCAGGTAGCTGCTATGTGTGCGAAGGCTGCGGCTCCACCAGCGGCTGCAGCTGAAAGTGACCCGGAAACCCGCTAAACAAACCCGCTAAACATGCTAATCGACGCTATGAGTAGGTTGTTTAGTAAATTTAGCTGGGAGGTTCCTTGCGCAGCTTCGCTGACCTTGACGCGCTCATCGGGCTGGTGCCAGCCCAAGTCGTCACCCGGCTCAGCGCGATCGACTTCGGCCGGGGCTCGGAGGCGCTCCACCGTGATCAGATGCCGGGGCTGCTCACTGAGCTCGCCGACCGGGCGCGCGTCCAGAGCAACCCCTTCGAGGACGGCAACGGGCGAGTGGCTCGTCTGCTCACCAACGCCGTGCTCAGCGGGCACGGCTACACGGTCGGCCGCTACGTGAGCCTTGAGCAGGCGGTCGCCGAATCGGCTGACGCCTACTACCAGGCGCTCTTGGACTCCACCCACGGCTGGCACGAGGGCACAGCCGACCCATGGCCCTGGCTCGGCTACTTCACCACAGTGATCGCCGGTGCCTATGCCGTCTTCGCCGATCGCACAGCCGCGGCCCAAACCCCCGGGACCAAGCAGCAGCGTGTCCGCGAACACATCCTGCGCCACGCACCAGCTACGTTCCGCCTCGCCGACATCAGCACTGCAGCGCCCGGTATCAGCGACCAGACCATCCGGCTCGTCCTGGAACAGCTAAGGAACGAGGGTAAGGTCCGGGCGGAAGGAACAGGCCGCTCCGCGACCTGGACACGGATCCCGAATACCGCACCCTCCGAGCTCCTTGCGTAGGAGTGGGGTGCCTGCATGTCAGCGGGCATCCCGTCGGGACGGATACCTACGGGGCGAGTAACTGGAGCCACATCCTCCGTGATCAGCTCCAAGTCTCCGAGGCTGAGTTCTGGCGCTGTGTGCGCGACGGTGCCGAGCCGGGTCGTGGCATGCCTGAGCCATCGGCTGAGGCCCGGCCGGCCGATCTGGTTCACTTGCTGATCACCCGTGTTGGCCTTGCTGATTCCGAGGTCGCGCGGATGAGCAAGGAGGAGGCAATCGCCCGGCTTCGGAGCTGCTGGACCGAGGGATCATGACCGGCCGGCAGGCGAATACTGCACATTCCGAATAAGTGCTCTGCGCCAGCAAACGCGCGTACCCGATTGCCGCGGCCCGCGACAGGCCGTAGCGTGGCGGGATTATTGCTTCCCGGTCGGGGTGAGGCTCGTGGTGGACGTCGCGCATGTCGTGGTGCTGATGCTGGAGAACCGCTCGTTCGATCATTTACTTGGTTACCTGCGGCATCCCGATCCGGCCTTCGACGGCCTGCTCGGAAATGGCGAGTTCACCAATCCTGGGTGGGCGGGCGCCCCGGCAGTGGCAGCGTCGCCCAAGGCCAAGGTCGTGCTGCCGGTCGGCCCGGATCATTCGCACGACGCGGTGTTGGAACAGCTGGCCCTGACGTCGACCGGGCAGCCCACAAATCAGGGTTTCGTGATCAGCTACGAGCGCAAGGGGCGGGGCCTGGCACCGCCAGCCTTCGGCGGGTTGCTTGGGCCGCTGGTGGGCTGGGCGAAGGGCCGGACTGCGCGCGGCGCAGCGCCCGTGACCGGGCGTGGCCCGCTGGCGATGGCGTGCCAGCCACCGGAGCACGTGCCGGTGCTGAGCCGGCTCGCATCGGAGTTCGCGGTGTGTACCCGCTGGTTCTGCTCGCTGCCGGGCGAAACGTGGCCAAACAGGAACTTCGCCCATGCGGCGACGTCGGACGGAGAGACCAACATCGAGATCCGGCCCTACACGAACCGGACGATCTTCGAGCTGCTCGAGGAGCACGGCGCCGACTGGCGGATATATCACGACGACACGCCGCAGGTGTGGGCGTTCCCTGAGCTGTGGGATACCCCTGAGCGGCACGCGAAATGGTTTCCGCTTGACCAGTTCGCTGCGCACGTCGCGGCGGGCGAGTTGACCGCCTACACGTTCCTCGAGCCCAATCACCGGCCGCCGCTGCACACCCTCGACCACGACCCGATCGTCGGCACCCCGGACGTGAGCAACAGCCAGCATCCGGAAAACAACCTGGTCAGCAACGCCGCATATGACGCGTTCAGCCCGTACGGAGAGTCCGACTTCACCCGGGCGGAACGGCTGATAGCGACCGTCTACGAGGCATTGCGAGCGAACCAGGAGGTGTTCGCGAGGACCCTGTTACTTGTCACCTACGACGAGCACGGCGGCCTGTACGACCATGTCCCGCCGCCTACCGGCGTGCCGAGTCCCGGTGGGCGGCCGAGCCTGGTGGGCCAGCTGCTGCGCATGCTGTTCTGCCGCCAGGCCAGCGCGTTCGACTTCACGATGCTCGGCCCGCGTGTGCCCGCCGTCGTCATCTCGCCGCATGTGCCGGCCGGCGCCATCGACACCCAGACTCACGACCACGCCAGTATCCCGGCGACAGTGCGGGCCGTGTTCGCTCCGGAAGCGGCTCCGCTGACCCGCAGGGACGCCTGGTCGCGGCCGTTCCATGGCCTCCTCACGCTGCCAGCGGCCCGCACCGATCTGCCCGACCTGTCCGCATACGTCACAGCCACCACCGGGAGGGCGCCACTCGCTGCTGAAGCCCCAGCCACGGCCGTTGCAGCGCCCGAGGCTGCGGCGGCGCTGGCCCCTGAGTACTACGAGTCGTTCATCGCTTTGGCTGAGAAGGTCCAGGAGCATCTGGTGGCCGTCGGCGAACCGGAGGCGATTGGCGCTTCGCCTTCCGGCGGACCGGTCGAGCGGAGCATGCAGATCAGCGAGGCTTTCGCCGCGGCCGCCGGCCGGCATCGCCGCCCGCATGCCCGATGAGGCAGCGGCCGCACGCCGTCTGCCAGGCTTGCGTAGGTGGCTACCGGTTGGGCTGGTGCCATACCCCGGGGCGTTCTTTATCGAGAACACGCTCGACCATCTGGGTCTGATCACCCGCGCTGTGGGTGGTGATCAGGCGATCACCCTCGGCGTGTCTGGCGCGCCCCGACGGCCAGCGACTTGTGGATGTGCGGTGAATTCCGCTGTCGCTACGGATTCGCCCAGGCGCTAAGCACCCGGTCGATGCCGCGCTGTATGCGGTCCCTCGCGGTCTCACGGGGAACGCCTGACATGAGCAGCGAATCGTAACCGGTGTCCTCGTGCCGGACGGATGCCACGACCGCGAGGGTGATCGCGTTCTCGTCAAGGGCCCGGCCGGCGGCGGAACGGCCAACCCGGCCACTGCCCCTTGTACCAGTGTGGCGGGCGATGGCTTCCGCTCGCGTGACCGGGCAGCCGGGGAACAACGCCACGATGCCGGCTGCGAGTCGAGCCTGAAATTCCGTGTCCTCGTGCGCGCGCCGCTCCTTATCGCGTTCACGGCGCCGCGTTCGGGCATCGTCGTCGGCGAGGCACTGCAGTTCGGCCTGCTCGAGCGCCGGCTCTTCTACCAGCACTCCCTGCCGTTCGTACCGCTTTCTCGATCGGCTCCAGCGCACGACAACAGCGGACAACCCGCTCGCCTTCTTGGCACGGCGGGTGAGGGCCGCGTCTCCCGCTCCGAGGAACACCAGGTGGTCCATGTCCGCGCAGGTCAGGCACAGCGGCCCGGAGTCGTCCATGATGAGGAATGCCCCGGTGTCGCCGCACTTGGCGCACGTCCAGTCCTTGATCGGCATGACCACGACGAGGTCGGGCGCCCTGCTCTCGCGCTGCGTGAGGCGCTCACGCCTGGCCTCGGGCATGTCTGGCGAGATCCAGTGCGTGCGGTACGCGCGCTCGGCCCCGGGGTCACCACCGGCGGTGAACCGCAGCGGCCGCCGGTCCCTCGCGGCGGCCACATAAACAGTCTCGGCCGGCGCCAGGCCTGCCGTCTTCGCCCAGCGGTCAAAATATTCGAGCACCGCCGCGCGCTTGTCCGGCTGGGCCGACACGGCGGCTTCCAAGTGGTCGACCCGGCCCTGCCGCCAGTTGTCGACCGTGCGCCGCGGCAGCCAGCCGATACCGGTCAGCACATCAAGCGGTGCCACGTAGTGCTGCCTGGCGAGAGCGGCCTCGGCGGCCGCGGCCACCCGGCGCTCGAGCTTCGACGGGGGATTCTGGCTCACGGTGCGAGGGTAGCCAACCGGGCCCGGTGGCGCATCGCCGTCCCCCGCGCCACGTTTTCTCCCTAACGGCTGCCGCAGCGAGGCGCCGCCCATAAGCAGCGAGGGGCCACCCCAGCGAGGGCCGCCCATAAGGGGCACCTTCTGGCAACGGGTGTCACATGCGCGGGGATTGCGCGCGGTGGCATCTGTCCGGTCTGCGGCCTGACCAGGAGTCCGGGGGCCCCGCCCCCAACGGCCTGACACTGACATCCCGGGTCTGGCCGTCATCGCCTGGACGGTCGGCGGTTGTACAGGTTCAGGGCTGTGCCGCCCTGACACGATGGCGATATGCGAACCCTGCGCACTCCCGATGACCGTTTCGCTGACCTGCCCGGCTTTGGCTACGAACCGCATTACGCCGACATGCCGGACGGGACGGGCGGCATGCTGCGGATGGCCTGGGTAGCCGCTGGCCCCGCGGACGGCCCCCCGGTGCTGCTGCTCCATGGCGAGCCGAGCTGGTCATTCCTCTACAGGAAAGTGATTCGGGTGCTCGCCGACGCGGGCTTGCGCGCGATCGCACCCGACATGCCCGGCTTCGGCCGCTCGGACAAGCCCGCCGAAGCGGCCGATCACAGCTACGCGCGGCACGTCGAATGGATACGGGTACTTGCGTTCGACAGCCTCGGCCTGGAGGACGTCACGCTGGTCGGGCAGGACTGGGGCGGCCTGATCGGGCTGCGGCTTGCCGCGCAGTATCCGGGGCGCTTCGCCCGGATCGTCGCGGCCAATACCGGGCTGCCCACCGGAGATCAGGAACTGCCGGAAATCTGGTGGGCGTTCCGCCGGGCCATGACCAGCGCGCCGTCGATCGACATTGCCAGATTCGTCCAGTCAGGCTGCAACAAGCCGCTGGCCGATGATGTGCTTGCCGCCTACGAGGCGCCCTTCCCCGACGCCAGCTACCAGGCGGGCCCGCGAGCCATGCCCGCCTTGGTCCCCGCCACTCCGGACGATCCGGCCGGACCGGCCAACCGGGCGGCCTGGCAGCGGCTGCTCCGCTGGGAGAAGCCTTTCCTGGTCGCGTTCAGCGATGGCGACCCGATTACGGGCGGAATGGCCCCAATCTTGAAGCGGGCGATACCTGGCGCGGCGGGCCGCGACCACCCGGTGATCGTTGGCGCCGGCCATTTCCTGCAGGAGGATGCGGGTGAACAACTAGGCGGCATAGTCGCAGCGTTCGTCCGTGAGACGCCCTGAGGCTGCCGGGCTGGGCCGGAATGTCGTGTCATCGTCCCGCCTTCCCGCGGTCCCGCGGTCGCCCTGCGGTCCCGCAGTCCCGCGGTCATCAAGCGGTAGTGCCGCGTTCCCGCGGTCCCCGCGGTCGTGTCGCGTTCCCGCGGTCGTGCCGCGTTCCCGCGGTCGTGCCGCGTTCCCGCGGTCGTGCCGCGTTCCCGCGGTCGTGCCGCGTTCCCGCGGTCGTGCCGCGTTCCCGCGATCGTCCCGGGCGGTCCCGCGGTCTTCCCGCGATCCCACCAATCTCCTATCGCCGCTTTGGCGCCAAACACCAACAGCGCTTACAACCGCTCAACGGCGAGAATACTTAGGCCAGGGGCGCATATCTCCGATCCGTGACAGCATGCGGTAACGGGGAGACGCAGCCCGCGATGGACGGTGAACAAGCGTGAGGCACCGGGCCCGGCGTACTGGGCCGCAGCACAGGCCGCAAGCATTGGGCCGCAGCAGCGTAACGGTGCGCGCGTTAGCTAACTATTGTGACGGACTCGTCGAGTGGGGGCGGGGGGCTTGGACAGCAGGCTGGCCGTTTTGGCCTGCTCCTGACATGGATTCTGCCCCTTGCTACAGTTCGGGTGATGCCGCGTCCACCGTGTGTGCGCTATACAGGGACGAGTGCGAGGGAGCAAGGTGCGGCCTCAAGAGAAATCCTCGTCGGTCAGTAACCCGGCGCAGGATTGGCTGAACCGTACTCGGTCCGCGTTTGACCGCGCGCCGTTTGGCTTGAAGGTCATTCTCTTGGTGGTGTTCGCTCTGGCCGCCGCCCTCGCCTCGCCGTTTCTCCTGCTTGCCGCCCTCGGGTTCGGGATCGTCGCCTTGCTCGAGGGCCGCAGGTCCGTGGCCGCGTCACTTTCCGTCGCGGCCTGGGGCCTCGTTGGGGCGATCGTCGGTGCTGGCGGACGCACAAGCTGGCTGTTCCCGCTTCTCGCATTGCCGTTCGCGGTGGTGGCGGCTGCCCACGCCGCCACTCTCGCGCGCTGGTACGTGCCGTGCCGCACCGTGGCGTGGGCGCTGCTCTGGTCGGTCCCCGCGGGTGTCGCGGGATTGCGGCTCTGGCCGTCGCAGCCCGTCATCGGGCTGGGCGCCGCCTGGTTGCTCGCTATCGCCGTGCTTGGCTGGCGGCTGGCCAAGGCCATGCAGGACGAGCGCGTGCGCGGGCGTACGCGCGTGCGCGGCGGCGCCGCCGGCGCGTACGGCTACGCACATTCGGCCGATGCCGCCGTCCGCGAACAGGCCGTCGCCGGCGAAGCGGCGAGGCCGCGAGAGAAGGAGCCAGCCGGCGCAGCGGCAGAAACCGCGTTGCCGGAGATTTCGGTGGACGAGGCGATGGCCGAACTCGCCAGCATGATCGGCCTGGGACCGGTCAAGGAGCAGATCAGATCGATAGCGGCGTCGATCGAGGCGGCCCGGATGCGGGCCCTCGCGGGCTACGCGACCGACAAGCCGATGCGCCACTTCGTTCTCCTCGGCCCGCCAGGCACCGGCAAGACCACGGTGGCGCGGGTGATCGCGAAGATTTTCTACGCTTTCGGGCTGCTCGACACCCCATACGTGATCGAAGCGCAGCGGGCGGACCTGGTCGGGGAGTTCCTTGGCGCTACCGCGATCAAGACCAATGAGCTTGTCGACTCCGCCCTCGGCGGCGTCCTTTTCATCGATGAGGCGTACAGCCTCGTCAACGAGGGCGACGGCCAGGCCGACAGGTTCGGCAATGAGGCCGTTCAGGCACTGCTGAAGCGGGCCGAGGACGATCGCGAAGATCTCGTCATCATCCTTGCCGGATATGAGAAGCAGATGGAGGACTTCCTCGCCAGCAACCCGGGCCTGGCGTCGCGGTTCGCCACCCGGGTGAAGTTCCCCAGCTACGCGCCGGCTGAGCTACTGCAGATTGCCGAGTCCTGCGTGGAGCGGCGGGGCGATGTGCTTGACGCCGACGCGCGGCCAGCCCTGTGGCGGATGTTCGAGGAGGTGGCGCGCCGCCGCATCGTTGATGATCTCGGCAACGGGCGGTTTGTGCGCAGCCTTGTAGAGAAAGCGGCGGAGGCGCGCGACGTGCGAGTCATGAGCAACGCGCACGATCCGGATCCGGCCGAGCTCATCACCATCTGCCCGCCAGACACTGACCGCGCGTTCGCCGAGCTGACCTCTCGTTTCCGCGGTTACGAGCAGACGCCAACGCTGGCGAGCGCGCTAGCCGAGTTGGATGGCCTCATCGGTCTCGACCCTGTGAAGCAGCACGTGCGAGCGATCACCGCTCAGCTCCAGGTAGCGCGGATGCGCGAGCGTCAGGGCCTGGCCGCGATGCCGCCCGCAAGGCACTTTGTGTTCACCGGCCCACCGGGCACTGGGAAGACCACGGTCGCGAGGGTCCTCGGGCGTGTATTTGCCGCACTCGGCCTCCTTTCCCGGCCTGCGGTGGTCGAGGCACACCGCGGTGACCTGGTCGGGGAGCATCTGGGCTCGACGGCGGTCAAAACGAACAAGCTGATCAACTCCGCGCTCGGCGGGGTGCTGTTCGTCGATGAGGCATATTCGCTCAGCAACAGCGGGTATTCCGGTGGCGACGCATTCGGTGCCGAAGCGATCCAGATCCTGCTCAAGCGGGCGGAGGACGACAGGGACCGCCTGGTTGTCGTGCTGGCTGGTTACACGGTGGCGATGGAATCGTTCCTCACGAGCAATCCGGGCCTCGCGTCACGGTTCGCCACCCGGGTGCGATTCCCGAGTTACTCGGCCGTGGAGTTGCAGAGCATCGCGATGCATCTGGCGGGTCAGGCCGGCGACGTTTTCGACTCGGAGGCGCTCGCCGGGCTCGGGCAGATCTTCGGCGAAGTCTGTGCGCAGGGCCGGGTGGACGAGCTTGGCAACGGCCGGTTCGCCCGGTCCCTGTTCGAGCGCGCATGCGCGAACAGGGACCTGCGGGTGTCGCGGCTGGGCGAACGCGCGAGTGCAGCGGAACTGACGACCGTGACTGGTAACGACATCCGCGCCGCCTATCAGGAGTTCACGGCCGGCTGATCCCAGCGGCTTGTCCGATCGACCCAAGAAACCGTTGTCGTCATTGAGATCATGAACCGGCTGCCGCGGACACCGGTCCGCTAACCGCGATGACGCGCCCGGTGGTGCCGCGCGGGGTGGCGCGCGGCGTGGTGCCGCGCGCGGCGCTGCGGCGTGGGGCGCTGCTGCTCGGGGTCGTGCCACGCGGGGCCGTGTCGGCCCCCGCGACGGCCGTGACAAGCAGCGACTGTGCCGCCACGCCGAATGGTGCAGAGGCGTCGTGCAGTATTGTGCGGCACGTTCCAGAGCCCTCCGGCCCCACTAGGGAGGCCGACTCCAGGCAGAACCACGCAGCCACCGGGTACCTGTGCAGGTGGAGCGAGAGATCGAGGTTGTGGTAGCTCCAGGCGGACGGCTCGAGCGCGGCGCTGATCCTGCTGCCAAAGTCGGCGAGTGCGGCCGCCCGCTGCAGCGGCGGGCGCCGTGCCGGGCAGCAAAGGTGCGAGTAGCCGTGCCCACGCGGTTGCGGGGGCGCGCTCGCGGAAGGATCCGCGGACGAACCGCATCTCCACCGCTTCCTGGTAACCGAACCGGAAGGATGCGCGGCCATACGAGGACTCCTCAGGCAGCGGCAGAGGAGCGGCAGCGCCAACGCCCGCGCTCGCGGCCGTGCTCGCTGCTGAGGCGGCGCCAGCGATGCCGCTCGCCGCTGAGGCGCCGGTCTGCGCAGCCGCGGCTGAGCTGGCGGCGGCTGAGCTGGCGGCGGCTGAGCTGGCCGCGGCTGAGCTGGCGGCGGCTGAGCCTGCGCCGGCCCCGCCGCGAACAGGCTGGGCGCCACCTGCCAGGCCCGGGCCCGGGCCTGGCAGGTGGCAACCCTGTGCCGCGCTGCGCAACGCGGCAGCCGTTAAGACTGTATTGTCCCGGGGGGACGCCCCCCCGGGACAACCCCGCAGAATGAAGCGGCCGCTCATTGCTGGATGAGAATCCGCCGATTCACGGGTCCGGATCATGAAGGGATGCTCGGGCGCGGTCGCGGTACGGCAGGCCAGGCGGCGCGCTCAGGTATCCGGCGGCAGGTCGGCCAGGGCGGTTGCGATGTCGTCCTCGTCCGGGCCCGCCTCGTCGAGAGTCTCCATCAGCACGTGCAGGGCTTCGTGCCGTTCGGTGCCGAGATCGAGGAGCCGCTGAGCGGCCTCCCATAGTTCCGGCGGTTCGCCGCGCCACAACCTGTCGGCAAGCGTGACGTGACGGTCGAGATGGGTGCCCGCGTCACGTTGCGCTCCGTGCCTGCCCACGCCCGGCTGGCTGCCGCCGTGGCTGGCCGCGAGGAGCTGCCTACGGTCGGCCGGATCAGCGGGGTTCAGGGATGCCAGGTCCACTTCGCCATAGCGGCCGGCTATCAGCGGAAATGCGAAAGTGCGACGCGCGAGTGCCTCCAGGTCACCGTCCGGCAGGAGGCGGTTGACCAGATCGCGGTGCAGGCCGAACGATTCAGGGCCGCGATAGGTCCGCGCGAAGGTGGCGATGGACTCGAACACTGCGTCGAGCGTTGCCCTGATCGCACTTGACTGCAGGTCGCTTCGCCGCCCGGCCCACCTTGTCCAGGCCGCGAGGACATGCGGCATGGCGTCCTGCTCCGCCGGGCTCAGCACGGCCTTGCGAGGCAGCCAATCAAGCAGGAACCGCTCGACCTTGATGGGGCTCATTCGCAGCGGACGGCGGAAGTCCTGATCACAGCCGTAGTCGATGATGCGGTCCGCGCAGCGGCTCGCCGCCCGCCGGTCGGACAGATCCTCGGCCTCGTCGGAGGCGAGGAACTCGGCTGCCAGCATGGCCCTATGGTCTCTGCTCCAGGCCAGGCGCCGAGGGCCAGCCGTTACCGCAAGTCCAGGAGCGGCCGCGATGGACCCCGCTAGCTCGCGGCCTGGCGGAAGGGTGCGGATCCTCGCCCTGATGAACGCGTGATAGGCGGCGAAGGAACCGCTGACGGGCGGAGCCACGGCGCGGTCGGTTTCTGCAAGCGCGGCTTCGAGCATGCGCCGTGCCCGCCCGGGTGGCAGCGCGTCGAATGAGCCGTGGCCGACGGTCTCCCGGGCGCCCGCGGCCGCACGGCCCCGCTCAAGCAGCTTGTCCACCTGCGAGGTGACCCAGCCGTCACGGAGCATCCCGCCGTAGTTGTAGTCCACTGCGGCGACGAGCGCGTGCCT
Source organism: uncultured Actinomycetota bacterium (assembly GCA_963826515.1). Lineage (GTDB taxonomy): Bacteria > Actinomycetota > Actinomycetes > Streptosporangiales > Streptosporangiaceae > DATFVJ01. The sequence continues at coordinate 285,720 of CAWGXI010000005.1, read as the reverse complement.
TTCCTCGCCGGCGTAGCTGAAGACACACACCAGCTCGTCGTGGTCGCCGTAGGTGTCGTGGTTGACATAGCACTCGCCCGGCGCGACCCTGCCGACCTGGTCGGCCCAGCGCGGGCGCGGCACACCACGCTCCATCAGTTCGAGCGCAGTTTGCTCTGCCTGGGCGGCCTGGCGGGTGGTGCCGAGGCAAGCGATTCCCGCGAGCAGGGCAAGCGCCGCCGGGTTGCGCTGGCGGGCGGCGTAAGCGACAAGGCCCTCGCCCACGAGTTCCTCGACATCCACGCCGTGCCTGCCGCGGTCGCGCTGAATACGCTTCGTTCCCTGCTCGGCCTGCTCGGCCTGCTCGGCCTGCTCGGCCTGCTCACCACCGCCCAGTCGCTGCCCCCACCAGGTGCCGAGGATCTCGCTCACCATGAGTTCCGCGTCAAGCGGGCTGCGCAAGGCGAGCAACTCACGCGCTGCCTTGAGCATCTCCGCGAAGAGCGTGTTCGGCGGCGGGCTTACGCTCGGGGACGCCCGGTGTGCTGCCCGCCGACTGCGCGGACCTCCCCACGAACCGCCGTGCGGACGCTGGCCACCGGGGGGTGTACTACGGCGCTGGCTCACACTATCGCCTTGTTGCCTCTCCGGCCGCGTGCCGCGTCGCTGCGTTGCCACTCGGCCACGGTCTCATCTCCAACAGGCGGGCACGCGCCGCAGGCTTACGGAGCGGCGCAGGATACGAACCAAGCCTCTCAGATACGCCCACGGCAATGCCATCATTACGCGCGCGAGTCGCCCGCATCATATCTTTCTCGCGCGCCGTGGGGTGCCGGGCCAGCCGTGGGGTGCCGGGCCAGCCGTGCGGGTGCGGGCCAGCCGTGCGGGTGCGGGCCAGCCGTGCGGGTGCGGGCCAGCCGTGCGGGTGCGGGCCAGCCGTGCGGGTGCGGGCCACCGGGTGCGGCCGCCGGTACGGGTGCGAGCCACTGGGCGGGCCACCGGTGCGGCGGCGAGCCACTGGGGCGGGCGCCACCTATGCGGCGGTGCGGCGGCGGGCCACCGGTGCGGCGCGCAGCCGTGAGTCGGCTGGCTGCTACCCGGACGGCGGTACTGAGTTCACCAGCCCGAGCAGACGCTCGCGCGCGACCCGCTCGACGAGTACCGCGGTGACCGCGAGCCCCAGGTGGTCTGCGCAAACCCAGGTGTCGGTGACACAGCGCTCAACCGTAGCCGGCGCCAGCGCGGGGAACTCGGCGGTGAGCCGACTTATGACCGACTCGCTTGCGGCCAAATCCGTCCGGCGAACCCGCTGCACCTGCGCGCCCGCAACGGCGCGCTCAATTACTGCCTGCATATTGCTGCCTGCATATCGGACCTCTGTCAGCGTGTGTCAGCATGCCTAGGCGGCGCGGCACTGCCCCAGATCCCATTCCAGCCGCGCTGACAGCCAAGTCAAGGGTCTGTGACGTAAACCGCTTGTTACTTCTTGCGTGGCCGTGGCTCGCGTTGTGCTAGCGGAGTGGGCCCGTGGGAAATGACGACACTCGCGTCACTGATGCCGCTGGCCTGCTGCGTAGCAGCTTATACCCTTCAGGATCCCCCGATAACGGTCGGTTGGAGCCTCAGCACGTCTAGTGTAGGTCGCGCCGAATGATACTGCCATGCCCCGAATCAAGGGCCTCTGACCTGGGACTTTACGAATTTTCGGTAGGTTTTTGCCTTGATTTTGAGCACCTTGCAGGTAGGCGTGCGACGCGCATGCGAGTGCCCGGGTGGCGGGGGGCAACCTCCGTCGTACCCCGGCCAGAAGGAGCGGCTCGTGCAGTGGTCTCGCCTGCAGCGACGAGGCTTGACCTGGGTGGCCCGCAGTGCCGCCTTGTCGCGAGGCCAGCGCGGCTGGCTGCCGCGACCCGGTGAACGCCGTGCTGATCCAAGCGGACCGTGGCGTGCGGCGATCTCCGGTTCCTTACGCGTGGCACGATTACCTGTCGAATCAGGTGCCGGTGATCTGGCAGCCGCTCGCAGCAAACGAGTTCACCGAGATCGCGAAGAACCTGCACGGGGCAGTCCCGCAGAGCCTGATGCTCACTATCAACCCGCGGAACTGGTATCCCGCCAGGTGACCTCGGACCGGTCAGAGGGAGGGGGAGAAGTGGCTGGTTCTCTCATCCGTTGCGCGCTCGGCCGAGTCAAGGGCCTCGCGCGCCTGCTGACCGCTCACCTCTCGTGCGTACCTGTCTCCAGTACCATGCCAAGACCGATAGCCTGCTGTATTCAGGGCACACTGTACGTCGCCCAGCACGTAGCAGGCCGAAGGGAGCCATCGCATGACAGGCGCCGGCCCCCACCGGGGCGCTTGCCCGTGAGTACGGACACCTCCATGCCGCAGCCGCGGGTTTCCGGGCTGGCGGTGTCCGACTCTGCGCTGCTTGCGACGCTGTTGCGCGAAGCGCCGATCGGATTCGCGTTCTTCGACCCTGACCTGCGTTTCCGCCGGGTGAACCGCACCCTGGCGCGCCTGCATGGGCTGGGTCACCGTGAGCATCTTGGCCGGCTGCCTTCCGAGATCTGGCCGCCTGACCTCGCCACCAGGGTGGAGTCAGCAGTACGCCGGGTGCTCGCTGCGGACCGGCCGGTTTTCGAGGCCGACCAGCAGATAGCCACGGTCGTCGGGCCAGCGGCGCAGCGGCAGTCGCCGGATGGGCGCGATTTTCAGGTGGACCAACAGGCGGAGGTGCACCACTGGGCGTTCTCATGGTTCCCTTCGCACGATCCGGATGGGAAGATTACCGGCGTCGTCCTTATCGCGGTGGACGTCACCGACAGGCAACAGGGTGAGGAGGCGGTCCGCAGGAGCGAGGAGCGGTACCGGTCCCTCGTCCGGGCCGGCGCACAGGTCGTCTGGGTGACCACGCCGACCGGTGACATCGCAGAGGACTCGCCCGAATGGCGCGCGATCACCGGCCAGACGCTCGGCGAGTATCTGGGCAGTGGCTGGCTGGACGCCATCCATCCGGAGGACCGTGAGCGCGTGGAGCACGCGTGGCGCGAATGCGTGCGCACGGGTGCCGTGTTCGACACGTCCTACCGGGTGCGCACCCGGGCGAGGGCGTACCGGTACTACGACGTGCGCGCAGTGCCCATCATGCGCGACGGTGAGGTAATCGAGTGGGTCGGCGCCAACACCGACGTCACCGGCCAGCGTGAAGCCGAGGAAATGCGCGGCCGTCTCACCGAACAGTTGTCAGCCGCGGCGCTGCGCACCGCCAGGCTGCAGCAGGCGACGTCAATGCTCGCCGAGGCGCTTACGGTGGAGCAGGTTGTCGAGGTGATCACCGAGGTTGGCCGGTCGGCGATTGGCGCGGACCGGTCGGCGGTGGCCCTTCTTGATCCAGAACGGCTGCGCTTGAAGACGATCAGCGCTGTTGGCATCGCTGACGGTCCTGGCTCACACGGCGACGACATTCCGCTCGACCGGCCGAGCATCATGACGACCGCGATCTTGACCAGGCGGCCTGTTCTGGTCGAGACCCCGGATTCGCTGCGCGCATACTTCGACCCCGAGGCGAATCTCGACCTCTTCCTCGAACATACGGACGAACGGGCATGGGTCGGGCTTCCGCTGCTCGCCGCCGGGGCGCCGCTTGGCGCGCTCAGGTTCTCTTTCGCCCGGCCCAGGAAGATCACAGAGGAGGAGCGGGTTTTCCTCGAGGCGCTTGCCGGGCAGTGCGCCCTCGCGGTCGAGCGGGCCACCTTGTTCGAGCGCGAGCATACGACTGCGGAGACCCTGCAACGCAGCCTGCTGCCTGACCGCTTGCCCGACGTGCCCGGCATCGTCCTGGAGGCCAGGTATCTGCCGGTCACGAGCAACATGGAAATCGGCGGCGACTGGTACGACGCGTTCTTGCTCGCGGATGGGCGGCTGGCCGTCGCGGTTGGGGACGTGATGGGCAAGGGCGTCACGGCGGCTGCTGGCATGGGCAGGGTCCGCAACGCCCTTCGCGCGCTCGCGCTCACCGACCCGCGTCCCGCGGCGGTCCTTACCGGGCTCGACAGGCTGTTCGCGGCCACCGAGCTTGAGGAGCAGGTGACGACGTTGGCTTATGTGGTCATCGACCCTGCCACCGGCGAAGGCGTCGGTGGCAACGCCGGTCACCTGCCGCCCCTGCTACTTGCGGCGGATCGGCCGCCGCAGCTTGACGCAACGCCCGCAGGAACCCCGCTCGGCTGGGCGAGCCCGCGAAGGCAGTACGCTTTCCGGTTGCAAAGGGGGAACACTGCGGTCTGGTATTCCGATGGACTTGTAGAAAGCCGTGATCGCGGCCTCGATACCGGCCTTGACGAACTCGTCAAGGTCGCCGGGCAGGCATCCCCGGAGGTGGTCGCACATCCAGGCAGGCTTCTCGAGTATCTGGTCGACAGGATGCTCGCGGGTCACGAACAAGATGATGATGTCACCGTTCTTGTACTTCAGGTGCCGTACGAATGATGTGCATGAGCGCAGGTGAGAGCCCGGAAGGCGCCGGTCACCGCGGCGGTCAGACTGCCCGATCTGGACGATCCACCGTTCAGGGCGGCCTAGTGTGGTGGCTGGGATGGTCCAAGCAACCGGGTCCTCGGAGCAGGGTCCGAATCTCGGCAGATTTTCGCGGGAGAGGTATCTGTGTCGCCGGCCAGACAGCAGCGAGAAACAGCGGTCGCACTTGTGGATGACGCCGTACCCGCGCCAGGCGAAGATGAGCCAGGCGCGGATTCCGGCCAGGTGCGCCGGGGCGCGGCAAGCAAGCGGCCGCGTGCGGTGAAACAGCCGGCCGCCGAGCCGGCCGCGGACGCGGAACGCGCTCCGCGGAAGAAGGATGCGCCCCGATCGGATAAGGCCGGCCCTGCCGGACCTTCGCCGGAGGATCCGGCTTCCCGGCCGGAGGACGACGCGGATGCCGGCCTGGACGAGGCGGTGGACGCCCCTGAGGGTGACGACCTCGATCTGGTCGGCCCCGACGACGTCGCGGATCTCGACGACCTCGAAGAGGTCGACGTCACGGACGACGAGATCGCGGTGGAGATCGAGGTCGGCGTCGTCGTGGATGAACCAGCGGACGCGGCCGACGCGGACGAACCCGGGGAAGGCAGCGACGGTCCAGAAGGGGTGACCGCCGAGCGTGAGGCCGTTGGGCCGGCGGGCGCGGTGCGCGAGACCGAGGGCGACGACGAGGCGTTCGTCTACGGTGACGATGACGAGGATCTCCCTGCGGCCCAGGTCGCAGCGGCTGGTGCCACCGCCGACCCGGTGAAGGACTACCTCAAGCAGATCGGCAAGGTCCCGCTCCTCAATGCCGAGCAGGAGGTGGAACTGGCGAAGCGCATCGAGGCTGGGCTGTTCGCCGAGGAGAAGCTTGCAGCGGACGGTGTCAGGCTCGCCGCGAATGGCCGGGGCGATCTGGAGTGGATCGCCGAGGACGGCAGACGCGCCAAGAATCACCTGCTTGAGGCGAACCTGCGGCTGGTGGTTTCGCTGGCGAAGCGGTACACGGGGCGCGGCATGCTTTTCCTTGACCTGATCCAGGAGGGCAACCTCGGCCTGATCCGCGCGGTGGAGAAGTTCGACTACACCAAGGGATACAAATTCTCCACCTATGCGACGTGGTGGATCCGGCAGGCCATTACCAGGGCCATGGCCGATCAGGCGCGCACGATCCGCATCCCTGTGCACATGGTGGAAGTGATTAACAAGCTCGCGCGCGTGCAGCGGCAGATGCTGCAGGATCTGGGTCGCGAGCCGACACCTGAAGAGCTTGCGGCCGAGCTCGACATGACCCCGGAGAAGGTCATCGAGGTTCAGAAGTACGGCCGTGAGCCGATCTCGCTGCACACCCCGCTCGGCGAGGACGGCGACAGCGAGTTCGGTGACCTGATCGAGGACTCCGAGGCCATCCAGCCGGGGGAGGCTGTCAGCTTCACGCTGCTGCAGGAGCAGTTGCACTCGGTGCTCGACACGCTGTCCGAGCGCGAGGCCGGGGTGGTGTCGATGCGGTTCGGGCTCACTGACGGTCAGCCGAAGACACTCGACGAGATCGGCAAGGTCTATGGCGTGACCAGGGAGCGGATCCGCCAGATCGAATCCAAGACCATGTCGAAGCTGCGTCACCCCTCGCGTTCCCAGGTGCTGCGCGACTACCTCGATTGATCAGAGCACGCCCGGGCACAAGCCGTGGAGATCACTGTGACCGGAAAGTGCCAGTTTATTGCGGCCCGCGGTCCACACTGATCTCCACACGCGGTGCGCCAACGGGCGCGGGCCGGTGCGCCACGGGCGCCGGTCCGGTGCGCCGCGGGCTTGCCTCACCTGGGCCGGGGGTGACCGTCCGCGCCCGCCGCGGCGAACAGCGTGGCCGCGTGGTCGGCCACGTACGATTGCGACTCGCGCGGCATCCGCACGTAGCCCTGCGCGGGCGGGCGGGCCGGCAGCTCCAGCGGCCGCCACTGGACGTCGCGGTAGGGGATGCTCGAGAGCAGGTGCGCGATCATGTTGATCCGGGCACGCCGCTTGTCGTCGCTCTCGACGACATACCAGGGTGCCTCCGGAATGTCGGTGTGCACGAACATCTCGTCCTTCGCCCGCGAGTAGTCCTCCCACTTGGTGATCGACTCAAGGTCCATGGGCGACAGCTTCCAGCGGCGCATCGGATCGTCCAGCCTGGACCTGAACCGTAGCTGCTGCTCGGCGTCGCTGACCGAGAACCAGTATTTACGCAAGATGATCGCGTCTTCGACGAGTAGCCGCTCGAAGATCGGGCACTGATGGAGGAACCGCTTGTATTCCTCTTTCGTGCAAAAGCCCATCACGTGTTCGACGCCGGCGCGGTTGTACCAGCTACGGTCGAACAACAGGATCTGGCCGGCCGCGGGCAGGTGCTCGACATAGCGCTGGAAATACCATTCGGTGCGTTCACGCTCGGTGGGTGCTGGCAGCGCGGCGATCCTGGCGATGCGGGGATTGAGGTACTGGGTCACCCGTTTGATCGTGCTTCCCTTGCCTGCCGCGTCACGCCCTTCGAAGATCACGACGACGCGCTTGTGCTCGGCGCGCACCCATTCCTGGAGCTTGACAAGTTCCGCCTGCAGGCGTACCAGTTCGTTCTCGTAGAGGCGACGCGGCAGCCGTTTGGCATCCGCGGCCTTCACCTTGCCGTGCGCGTTCTTCGCCTTCCCGTCCTTCCCGTCCTTCCCGTCCTTCCCGTCCTTGCCGGCCTTGTGTGCCACTGTCGTTCCTCCCTCAGCTGAGTATGGACGTACCCGGCAAACGGCAAGCGATCCTGGCAAAATCCGCACGGCTGGGTCAGCCGAGAGGGACGACCAGGTCCTCTTCGGCGGTGAGCACCTCACCGGGAAACGCCGCGGCCGCTTCGGCGAGCGACACCGCGCGGTCGCTGCCCGGCCAGAAATGGGTCAGCATGAGGCGCCGCGCGCCGGCGCGGGCCGCCCAGGCACCGGCCTCCGCTGCGGTCAGGTCGAGTCGCGGCTTGTCGGCAGACGGCGCACCCTGGCCGGTCGCCTCCACGACGAAGAGGTCGGCTCCGGCGCCGAGATCAGCGATCGCGGGATCCGGGCCGGTGTCGCCGGTGTAGGCGAGCGTTGTCCCGGCCGCCTCGAGCCGTACGCCGACGTTCGGCACGTGATGGGGAAGCTCTACACCCATCAAGCTGAACGGCCCCGCGCGCTGCGGCCAGGGCAGTTCGTAGACGTCAAAGACCTGGTGGAGGTTGGCGCGGGGGTCGAACGCCGCCAGCCGCTCGATAACACCCTCAATGCAGAACAGCGGTATCCGGGGGAGTTGCCCGTTCCCGTAGGCGCGTGCACGGTAGAGCGCATGCGCGTCCACGCAGTGGTCGGCGTGTCCGTGGGTGATGACGACCGCGTCGACCTGATCGGCAGGGCAGTGCGCGAGCAGGCGGGGCAGCGTCGCGTAGCCGAGGTCGAGTACGATCCTGAAGCCGTCCCACTCGACCAGGAAGCCAGCCGCCGCGCGCCCGGCCTCAGGCCATGCGCCGCAGCTGCCGAGGACCCGCAGGTGCCGCATGGCAGCCATTGTGTCAGCGCGCCGGCGCCGGTGCGGGCCCGGGTGCCATGGCCGACCGGCTCAGGCGGGCAAAAAAGGGCGCCCGGCCACCCATCAGGGAGGCGGGGCGCCCCGGAAAAACGGGCTCAGCGTTCGCGCGTGGTCTGCGCGGCGTGAGAGAGCCGTTCGGTCTCATCCTGAATTTCCGCCGCTACCTTGGCCAGCACCGGCGCGTGCTGCCTGTTGTGATGAGCACAGAACAGCAGTTCCCCGGAGTTGGGCAGCAGGACGCGGACGAACGCCTGGGCACCGCAGCGGTCACAACGGTCCGCGGCAGTAAGCGGCTTGGTGGGGGCTAGAGCTCCGTTCAACGTCGCTTCCTCGCCTTCAGCTGGCTTTCTATCGTGCGTTCGGCCGGTCAGCCGTTATGTCTCTCAGCACAGCACAACACGTAACCGCAGCTCCACGTTCCCAATCCGGGTCCTGCTACGCCACGAGCGAAAGTCCATGGTTAAGTGACCAAGGTCACTGCTGGCTTAATGTCACCCTCTTGCTCACGACAGTAGCCGGTTTCGCTCACGGAAATGCCGTGATCCGATACTCTGCGCGGTCATGCCCGGCGTGCGGCGTGCCTTTGCCGTGTTGTCGGCGGGACCGGCTACCCTGCGGTGAGGCATCAGTCCCCGCCACTGGCAGGGATCCGCGCCTGAAGGAGATCATCCGTGACCGCCCCTATCGTTACGCCTGTGCCTGGAGCGCCGACCGGCGCCGACAGCTATACGGCGCACCACCTGTCGGTGCTCGACGGGCTCGATGCGGTACGTAAGCGCCCGGGTATGTACGTCGGCTCCACCGACAGCCGGGGGCTGCTGCATTGCCTGTGGGAGATCTTCGACAATTCGGTGGACGAGGCGCTGGCCGGGTACTGCTCGCGGATCGAGATCACGACTCACGCCGACGGCAGCGCGGAGGTGCGCGACAACGGGCGGGGAATCCCGGTCGACGTGGAGCCCAAGTCAGGCCTGACCGGCGTGGAGCTTGTGCTGACACGGCTGCACGCGGGCGGCAAGTTCGGCGGCGGCTCGTACACCGCGTCAGGCGGGCTGCACGGGGTTGGGGCATCGGTGGTGAACGCGCTCGCAGCCCGGCTGGATGTAGAGGTCGACCGGGGCGGCCATACTCACGCCGCCAGCTTCAGGCGTGGTGTGCCAGGCGAGTTCGCCGGTCCCGGCCCGCAGGCGCAGTTCACCCCCAGGCCAGGATTGCGGCAGGCGCGCAGGATCGCCAAGCGGGTGACGGGCACGAGAATCCGGTTCTGGCCGGACCGGCAGATCTTCCTGAGGGACGCGGACATTCCGCTCGGTTCGCTGGCCGAGCGTGCCCGCCAGACCGCCTATCTGGTGCCCGGTCTGACCGTGAGCGTGGTCGATGCCCGTGACCAGGAGCGTGGCCAGGCAGGCCCAGCTGAGCAGGACTTCGCGGCGGAGCAGGACTCGGCGGAGCAGGACTTCGCGGCGGAGCAGGAGTTCAGGTTCGACGGCGGCATCGCCGAGTTCTGCGCCCACCTCGCGCCTGACGAACCCGTCACCGACGTGCTGCGCCTTGCGGGATCGGGGCGGTTCACCGAGACCGTGCCCGTACTCGATGAGCAGGGCCACATGACCCCCGCCGACGTGGAACGCGAGCTCAACGTCGACGTCGCGCTGCGCTGGGGAACCGGATACGACAGCGTCACCCGCTCGTTCGTCAACGTCATCGCGACGCCGAACGGCGGTACACACGTGACCGGCTTCGAGCGTGCGCTCGTCCGCACCCTCAACGAGCAGTTGCGCGGCGTCAGGCTGCTCAAGAACGGTGACGACCCGGTCTCCAAGGACGACGTGGCGGAAGGGCTGACCGCGGTCGTGGCGGTGCGGCTGCCCGAGCCGCAGTTCGAGGGCCAGACCAAAGAGGTACTCGGCACCCCTGCCGCGGCGAAGATCGTGGCACAGGTCGTCGGGCAGGAGCTCCGCTCGTTCTTCGCCGAGCCCAAACGCGGGCAGAAGCAGCAGGGCCGTGCCGTGCTCGAGAAGGTGGCATCCGCGGCCAAGGCACGCATCGCCGCCCGCGAGCACCGGGAGAACCAGCGCCGCAAGAGTGTGCTCGCGAGCTCGGCGCTGCCCGCGAAGCTGGTGGACTGCCGGTCGGCGGATGATCGCAGCGAGCTGTTCATCGTGGAGGGCGACTCCGCGCTCGGCACGGGCAAGCTCGCCAGGAATTCGGAGTTCCAGGCCTTGCTGCCGATCCGGGGCAAGATCTTGAATGTGCAGAAGGCGTCGCTTGCCGACATGCTGAAGAACACCGAGTGCGCCGCGATCATCCAGGTGCTCGGGGCTGGCTCCGGCCGTACCTTCGACCTGGACGCGGCGCGTTATCAGCGGGTCATCTTCATGGCCGACGCCGATGTTGACGGCGCGCACATCCGGTGCCTGCTGCTCACCCTTTTCCACAGGTACCTGCGGCCGATGCTCGACGCCGGCCGGGTTTTCGCCGCGGTGCCGCCGCTGCACCGGATCGAGCTGGTGAATCCCCGCAAGGGGCAGGACAAGTACCGGTACACCTATTCCGACGCCGAGCTGCACCGCAGCCTGCTCGAGCTTGAGCGGAAGAGCCAGCGCTGGCGGGAGCCGGTCCAGCGGTACAAAGGCCTCGGCGAGATGGATGCGGCACAGCTCGCGGAGACAACGATGGACCCACGGCACCGCACGCTCCGCCGGATTCGCATTGACGACGCTGCCGACGCAGCGATCATGTTCGATCTGCTGATGGGCAACGAAGTGGCGCCACGACGCGACTTCATCGTCGGTGGCGCCGCCGAGCTCGACCCATCCCGCATCGACGCGTGAGCCTCGGGTTTCCCGCCAAGGTGGCTTAGCATCGTTGGCCGCAAACCGGGGCGGCCCGAGCGCTCCTCGTCCGCCTTGCGATGCACCCAACTGGACGCCGTTCGCTCAAAGGACCCCTCTGACAGACCACTAGATGGGCGCGGCCAGGCTGGCGGCGACGACCGCGAGCGGATGCGTGAGTACCACTCCCGAGCCGTCCCGCTTGCCTGATGGTCCAGGCAGGTCCACGGGTGCGCCTGCCGCCGTCGCGCCGAGCGCGGGGGAGATGCCCGCCCAGGCGAGAATCAGCTCATCCTCGCCCTTGAGGAACCGGTGGCAGCGCACCCCGCCGGTGCCGCGTCCCTTCGGCGGGAAATCGGTGTACAGCGCCACCTTGACGCTGGCGGCCGCCGTGCCGGGCAGCGCGCCCGCGCTGCCCGCGACCGTCACCACGACGGCGCCGGCGGAGCCGGGGGGAACATCCACCGCGCCGAACCACACCACCCGGGCACCCGCGGTGAGGCGTATCCCTGCCATCCCCCCAGCCGCCCGGCCCTGCGGCCGGACGGCCGCGGCGCCGAACCTCAGCAACTGCCCGTCGCTGGTCACGAACACCAGATCCGCCGTGTCGGCCGCCGCCGCCGCGCCCACAACCCGGTCGCCGTCCCTGAGCGTGATCACCTCGAACTCGTCGCGCGCCTGCGGGTAGTCGGGTATGACGCGTTTGACGACCCCATCCGCGGTACCGAGGGTCAAGGCAGGACCATCGGGGAGCAGGCCGGCGAGTCCTGCCACGGTTTCACCGGCAGCGAGCGCCACGAACTCGGTCACCGGCGCGCCCCCGGCCAGCCCTGGCGCGTGCGCGCTCGGCGGCAGCGCGGGAAGGTCGAGCACGTTGAGGCGGATCAGACGGCCGCCCGAGGTGACCACTCCGACGCTGCCCCGTGCCGTGGCGGGCGTCACCGACGAGATCACGTCGTGCGCGCCGCGCTGCCCTGCCGAGCCTCCCACGGCATCGGCGCCAGAAGCGCTGGGCGGTGTGCCGCGCGGCAGCCGTTGCGGATCATGGTCGGCTGCTGCTGCGCGGGCGATCAGGCCGGTCGCCGACAGCAGGACCGTGCAGGGGTCGTCGGCAACCTCGAGCGGAACCGCGGCCGTCTTCGGCGCGCTGCCCTGGCCTTCGAGCAGCACAGTCCGGCGCGGCGTAGCGAACCGCTCGGCGATCTCCGCGAGCTCGCCGGATACGACCGCGCGCAGCCTGGTCTCAGATTCGAGGATCGTGGTCAGTTCCGCGATCTCAGCCTGCAGGGTTTCCCGCTCGCGCTCCAACTCGAGCTTGTCGTACTTGGTGAGCCTGCGGAGCGGGGTGTCGAGAATGTACTGCGCCTGGATGTCGGACAGCTCGAACACGGTGATCAGCCGCCGCTTGGCTTCCGCCGCGTCCTCGCTTGCGCGGATGACCTGGATGACCTCGTCGATGTTGAGCAGGGCGATCACGAGGCCGTCGACCAGGTGCAGCCGCTCCTGGCGCTTTCTGCGCCGGTACTCGCTGCGCCGCCTGACCACCTCGATGCGGTGCTGCACGTACACCTGCAGCAGTTCGCGCAGGCCGAGCACGCGCGGCTGGCCGTCGACGATCGCCACGTTGTTGATCCCGAACGACTCCTCCATCGGAGTCAGCCGGTAGAGCTCCTCAAGCACCGCCTCGGCGTGGAAGCCGTTGCGCACCTCGACCACCAGGTGCAGGCCGCGCTGCCGGTCGGTCAGGTCCTTCAGGTCCGCGATGCCCGCCAGTTTCTTCGCCTGCACCAGGTCCTTAATCCGGGCGATGACCTTCTCCGGGCCGACGGTGTACGGCAGTTCGGTAACCACGATCCCGGTCCGCCGCGGGCTGATCTTCTCGATCCGCGCCGCGGCACGCGTCCGGAACGTGCCACGGCCTGACTGATAGGCGTCCCTGACCCCGTCCAGGCCGATGATCTTCCCGCCGGTCGGCAAATCGGGACCGGGCACGAAACGCATCAGCGTGTCGAGGGTCGCCTCGGGATTGTCGATGAGGTGCCTGGCCGCGGCGATCACCTCGCCGAGGTTGTGCGGCGCCATGTTGGTGGCCATGCCGACCGCGATGCCGGCGGCGCCGTTGACCAGCAGGTTCGGGAAGGCCGCTGGCAGGACGTCTGGCTCGGTCTCCTGGCCGTCGTAGTTCGGCCGGAAATCGACGGTGTCCTCGCCGATCGAGGCGACCATCTCCATCGCTGCGGGCGCCATCCGCGCCTCGGTGTAGCGCATCGCCGCTGGCGCGTCGTCACCGCCGAGCGAGCCGAAGTTCCCGTGCCCGTCGATCAGCGGGAGGCGCATCGCCCACGGTTGCGCCATCCGGGCGAGTGCGTCGTAGATCGCGGTGTCGCCGTGCGGGTGCAGGCGGCCCATCACCTCGCCGACAACCCGGGCGCACTTGACGTGGCCGCGATCGGGCCGCAGGCCCATCTGGTTCATCTGGTACAGGATCCGGCGCTGAACCGGCTTCAGCCCGTCCCTGGCGTCCGGCAGCGCCCGCTGGTAGATGACCGAGTACGCGTACTCGAGGTAGCTGCCCCGCATCTCCTCAGCGACGTCGATGTCGACGATCCGCTCTTCGAAATCATCAGGTGGCGGGGGGGTCGTGGTTCCGCGTCGTGCCATGCGCCCATTGTCCCGGTCCGGCCGTGGATTTTTGCATAACGGCTGCCGTGTGGCGCGCCGATCACGCGCATCCGGGGGTTCCCGGCCGCCGGGGTCCGGGGTGTCACACTATCGGGGTGTCACACTATTTCGTGATCGTGGTACCTCACCCGCGTATATCACGGGCCAGGTACCACGATCATGGAATTCGCGCGCGGAGGAACCGGGTGCAGGGGCCCGGGTAGGCGGAGGCTGTCAGGCTGCCAAGGGTTGATCCAGACGCCTAGATGCCTGGCTAGAGCGCCGGGCGGGCCCCGACCTGGCTGAGCGCCTTAGCGGCGAGCCGGTTTCCTGCCGCGAGAGCCTCGCCTGGTGGCTTCTTGTCCAGCCAGGCGGGCAGGAACCCGGCGCAGAACGCATCGCCCGCGCCGGTGTGATCCAGCGGCCTCTCGACCGCGAACGCGCGGACGTGCACGGCCTCGGGCTGCCCATTGGCGTAGAACAGCGCCCCGTCCGCGTCCATCTTGATGACCACCTGCGGGTACCACGCCGTGAGCACGCGCGCCGCCTGGTCGGGCTCCTCACGGCCGGTGATCACGCGAGCCTCTGGCTCGTTCGCGAAAAGCAGGACGGCGCCGTGGCTGAGTTCTAGGAACGGCTCGGCGCCCACCCGCTCAACTGGCGCGTGCGAGGCCGCGTCCACAGAAATCGACATGCCTGCCCGCTTGGCCAGGCCGAACGCGGCGAGCGCCGCGGGCCTGGAGCCCTCGTTCAGCAGGGTGTACCCCGACATGTGCAGGTGACTTCCCGGCGTGAACAGGTCTTTTGGCAAGTCTTCAGGCGAAAGCGCGGCGTTGGCGCCGGGGTCGGACAGCAGGGTGAGGTCGCCCCTGTGGGTCACCATCACCACGCAGGTCCCCGTCGGCCGCTCCGGGTCCATCACGAGCCTGGCGTCCACGCCATAGCCCATGAGCTCCATGTCCCTGTTGCGGCCGGCGATATCCGCACCGCGCCTGCCGACGAACGCCACATCGGCGCCCTCGACGGCCATCCAGGCCGCGATATTGGCACCGGAACCGCCGCCGTGCATCGTCACGGTCGCGGGCGTGTCGCTGCCCTTTACCAGCGGAAATGCAGCGCGGGCGACCGCATCTGTCATGAGATCACCAACGACGACCACTCGCGTCATTGTCGTCACCACCTCGTCCCGGGCGCGGACGGCGATCCTATCTATCGCGGCTCCGGTCCGCCTCCAGCCGGACACCACTGGCCGGCAAGTCAATTCCGTCAGCGTAGTGAAACCTAACAGCTTTCGTTCATCCTGGCAGTGAGAGCGCTCTGCCCGCTACCACAAGGACGGCTTCCTCTGACTGGGCGGCCAGCAATTGGTTGAGGCTGCCAAGCTGGTCACGGAATACGCGGCCGCTCGCCGTGGCTGGAACGATGCCCGATCCTGCCTCCTCGCTGACCGCTACGACGTAGCTACGCGTTTGCCGCCACGCGGTGGCGAGTTCGGTGATCCTGGCGGCGAGACGTTTCGTGACCTGCGGATCCCCAAGCGGGTGGCGCCATGCGCCCGCCTCGTCGAGCACGGCGGCAAGCCAGCCGCCGATGCTGTCGATCAGAACGGCGCCCGTGCTCGCCCGCAGCACGCCGGCCACGTCGTTGGTCTCGACCGTCCGCCACCAGCGCGGGCGGCGTGCCTGGTGCGCGGCTACCCGCGCTGTCCAGTCCGCGTCGTCGGCGGCCGTGGGTCCGGCCGCTGCGACGTACGTGACCTCGGCTTCGCCCGCGAGCCTGAGTTCCGCCTCCGCGGACTTGCCCGAGCGAGCCCCGCCGAGCACAAGCGCTCGCCAGGGCCGTGGCAGGCTGGGCGTCACGTCGCGCCGCCCCCGCACGTCCCGTGGTTCTCCCGCATGCACAGCGAAATGAGTGCCGTCAGCGGGAGCGATGACCTGC
This sequence comes from uncultured Actinomycetota bacterium, assembly GCA_963826515.1. Lineage (GTDB taxonomy): Bacteria > Actinomycetota > Actinomycetes > Streptosporangiales > Streptosporangiaceae > DATFVJ01. Next base: position 270,201 of record CAWGXI010000005.1, on the reverse strand, counting down.
CAGAACCCGCATCGGCGGGCGAGTTCGCGCTCCGAAGGCAGCCGGTGATCAACATGGACGACCGCGACCACCGTCGTGTCCGTCACCACGCCCTGCCGTCTTAGGCCGCCGAGCTGTGCTGGGTCGCCAAGCAGGTCGAGCAGTGCGATGTCGTAGGGCGCGGCCTCGCCGGGCGGCTGCGGTACTGCGCCTGGCCCGGCCGCGCAGAGCAGCCTGCCTCCATCGGGCGCGGTGATCTGAAGCCCGCCCGTCACCTCCTCGGCCAGAAACGTGCCGCGCGCGGCCGGCGGGCCCGCGGCCCGCAGCGGGAAAGCGATGCGCAAGACCCCGTCAAGCACGACCTCGGCCGGCGCGCGCGCCACACCGTCCCGCCTCGCGCGCGAGCACGAGGCGCACCGGCATCCCGGTCGCGGCCATCCGGCAGGGCCACCGGTGCCGGCCAACTCCACGTCCATATCGTCGTGCAGTGCAGCATGGGCTCGTGGCCGGCGTCAAAACATGGTGCCTACACTTAGACGGTGACCTGGACCTGGCGTTACGAGAGAGCAGACGGGGCAACGCTTTCCGCGAAGTCGCTGCCGCAGGAGACGTTTCCGAGCCAGTCCGACGCCGAGACCTGGCTCGGCGAGCGCTGGCGCAGCCTGCTCGCGGCCGGCGTTGACCAGGTGACCCTGCTCGACGACAGCCAGGTCATGTACGGCCCCATGAGCCTGCACCCCGCCGAGTAGCGGTTGCCAGCCAGAGCGGCCGGGAGCCGGAGGCAGCGGCCCGGGAGCCGGACACAACTAGATCTAGCCCGGTGCTTCAAGGGCGCTTGGGCGGGCTCGCGGTTTTGGCCGGGTCCTGCACGATCACCGGCCCGAGCACCTCGTTGATCCGCCGCATGACCGAGTCGGCCAGCTTGACCCCGGACGCCTGCACATCCTCGCGGACCTGATCGGGGCGAGTGGCGCCGATTATGGCCGCAGAGATGTTGGGATTCTGCAGCGTCCACGCGATCGCCAGCTGCGCGAGCGACAGTTCCGCTTCCGCCGCAATCGGCGCGAGTTGCTGCACGCGGGTGAGGACGCTGTCTTCCAGGAAGTGGCTGATGAAGCCCGACCCGCTCGGATCTGTCGCGCGCGAACCAGCAGGCGGAGCGCCTCCCGGCGGGTACTTGCCTGTCAGCACACCCTGAGCGATCGGCGACCAGACAATCTGGCCGATCCCCTCCTTCTCACAGAGCGGAATGATCTCGGCCTCGATTACCCGCCACAGCATGTTGTATTGCGGCTGATTGGAAACGATCCTGTCGAAGCCCATCTGGTCAGCGATCCGCAGCGCATGCCTGATCTCCTCTGCCCGCCACTCGGAAACCCCGACGTAGAGGACCTTGCCCTGCCGGACAAGATCGTCGAACGCGCGCAGCGTCTCTTCGAGCGGCGTCTCGTGGTCGTAGCGATGCGCCTGGTAAAGATCAATGTGGTCGGTCTGCAAACGGCGCAGCGAACCATGCACTGCCTCGGCGATGTGCTTGCGCGACAACCCTCTGTCGTTCGGCCCTTTCCCCGTCGGCCAGTAGACCTTCGTGCAAATCTCGATGGACTCGCGGCGCACGCCGGCGAGGGCGCGCCCGAGCACCTCCTCGGCTCGGGTCCCTGCATATACGTCAGCCGTGTCGAAGGTGGTGATCCCCTCGTCGAGCGCCGCGGCGACACACGCCCGTGCCGCGTCCTCTTCCACCTGCGAGCCGTGCGTGATCCAGTTTCCGTAAGCGATCTCGCTGATCTTCAGGCCGGAGCGGCCAAGGTGACGATGTTCCATGGGCCTGACCCTATGCGCTCCACTCGCGCTGGCACGAGATGGCCCATTGTGTGTCAGACGGGGACCGCCCCGGCCATCCGCCAGTGGACCGTGACCGGGTAATCACGCCTTGTCGCGACTACTAGGCGTAGATCTTTGGCGCCGGCGATAGTTCCACTATCGGCTCCTCGAGAACAGGCAGGGCCTTGCCGGATCGCCGCCTGGAGCACCGCCCGCATCCACCGAGATCCACGGGGCACTCCCTAGATCTTGTCGCCACGCTTGACCCGCGGCGGCGGGAGCCGGAGCTTGCGGATTTGCGCGGACCTTACGACGGCGTAGAAGGCGACGCCCTTTGTGCGCTCGCCGGGAAAACGTTGCGCGGCGATCTTTCGCACCCGGCGGCCGGTGAGGTAACCCTCGAGCACGACCGTAACCAGCGCGGTGAGCACCAGTGGGTAGACGACCAGCTTCGCCGCCGTAAAGGGCAGGATCAGCAGGACAAAGAGGACGCCAACCACATAGAGGTAGTACTCGGACAGCATGCGCCTTGAATCGACATAGTCGCGGGCGAGCGCCCGGACTGGTCCAGCGTCCTTGGCCGGCAGGTATCGCTCATCGCCTCGCCTCAGTCCTTCCGCGCGGCGTGCCCGCTCCGTCCGCGCTCGTGCGCGCGCCTGCTGGGAGGCCTCCTTGCGGTTGCCGGGCGCGGCGAATGGCTGGCGCCGTGGCGCGGCTTCGCTTCGCTTGGGGGTCGGGCGGCCCTTACCTGCGCTGGCTGCACCCCGGCCCTGCGGCCCGGAATCCGCAACCGTGGAGTCGCCGTTCTGAGCGGCCGAGCTGCCGGTTACGTCCATTTTGTCCTGGGCAGGCTCGTCCGCTGAGGCTGCGCTACGGCGTCGGAACACGCGCAAATCCTACCGGTTGTGAGCGTGGTGACTGTCACATACGGGACCGCGTAGGGTGGAATCCGATCTGCGGAACGGCCGGATTGCGGCTGCAGGGCAGCAGAGCACGGGCTAAGTAGTTCTACAGTTAGTAACACCGGGCACCAAGTCAGCGGACACCGTGAGACGGCCTACAGGACGAAGGGGACGGCCGCGCCTATGAGCGTCATCAAGAGGTTTTCGATGATCTTCAAAGCCAAGGCCAACAAGGCCCTGGACAAGATGGAAGATCCACGCGAGACCCTCGACTACTCCTACCAGCGGCAGCTCGAGTTGCTGACGAAGGTCCGGCGCGGCGTTGCCGATGTCGCTACCTCACGCAAGCGCGTCGAGTTGCAGATCAATCAGCTCGAATTGCAGTCGGGCAAACTCGAGGGCCAGGGACGCAAGGCGCTCGCGGGAGGCCGTGAGGATCTCGCTCGTGAGGCGCTCACCCGGCGGTCGGGCGTGCAAGGCCAGATCAACGATCTGCGTGCGCAGTATGCCTCGTTGCAGGCCGAGGAGGAGAAGCTGACGATCGCCTCGCAGCGGCTCCAGGCGAAGGTGGACGCGTTCCGGACCCGCAAGGAGACCATCAAGGCCAACTACACGGCCGCAGAAGCGCAGACCAGGATCGGCGAGGCTGTCTCGGGCATCTCGGAAGAGATGGGCGATGTCGGCATGGCGATCCAGCGCGCCGAGGACAAGACGTCCCAGATGCAGGCACGAGCCGGTGCGATCGACGAATTGCTCGCCTCCGGTGCGCTCGAGGACTTCACCGGGAGCGGTCAGCAGGACGACATCGAGGCCGAACTGGACCGGATGAGCAGTTCCTCCGACGTCGAGCTCGAGATGCAGCGGCTCAGGGGTGAGATCGGCCAGGCGGCGCCCGCGCAGATCGAGGGCGGTTCGGCGGCCGCTGGCCAGACCGCGACTCCGGCCGGCCAGGCCAGCCAGGGCGGCCAGTCCAAGCCGCCCGCGACGTCGGCCGATCAGCCGCCCGCCGGGGAGGGGGCGTGATCGTCCGGATCATGGGCGAGGGCCAGCTCAGCGTCGCAGACTCTGCTGTTAGCGAACTGAACCTGGTTGACGACAAGCTGGATGCTGCGCTCAAGGGTGGTGATGAGCCGGCCTTCCACGCCGCACTCGAGGCACTGCTTACCCAGGTCCGCGCAGTGGGCGCACCGCTTCCGCCTGACGATCTGCATGCTTCCGACCTGATCCTGCCGCCCGCGGGCGCCACGATGGAAGAGGTCAGGGAGCTGATGGGCGAGGACGGCCTTATCCCGGGCTGACGCCGGGGCTGGCAGGATGTAAGTGGCGCCGTTGGGTGACAGCGCTCGGAAGGTGGAGATCTTAAATGGCGCGGACCCGATTCGCCCCTGATCGGGGGCTCACCGCACGGATGGGCCTGACGATGTTCCTGCTCGGGCTCGTGCTGGTTGTCTTTGTCTTGGCGATGGTGTTTCTCGCTGGCCGCTTCCCAGCCAACGCGGGTTTCATCGTGGTCGTCGGTGTTCTTATCGCGGGCGGGATGACGATCGGGTCACTCTTCTACTCTGACAAGATCGCGCTCAGCGCTGCGCGGGCCAGGTTGGTCAGCCCGCAGGAAGAGCCGGAACTGCACGGCGTCGTCGACAGGCTCTGTGCGCTCGCGGACATGCCCAAGCCGAGGATCGCGATCTCCGACACCGACATGCCGAACGCGTTCGCGACCGGGCGTAACACCAAGTCCGCGGTGGTCTGCGTGACCACCGGGCTGCTGCGCAGGCTGGACCGTAGCGAGCTCGAAGGCGTGATCTCCCACGAGATGTCACACGTGGCGCACAAGGACGTTGTAGTCATGACGATCGCCTCGTTTCTCGCGATCGTCGCTGGCCTGATGGTCAGGTTCGCGTTCTACGGTGAGTTGTTCGGCGGCGGTCGCGGCCGCCGCGACAGCAATGACAATGGGGCCATCGTGTTGCTTGCGATCATGGCGGTCAGCATCGTGGTCTATGCGGTCAGCTTCCTGCTCATCCGAGCCCTGTCGCGCTACCGTGAACTCGCCGCCGACCGCTCGGCCGTGCTGCTCACCGGCCAGCCGTCAGCGCTGGCGAGTGCACTGCAGAAGGTGAGCGGGACGATGGCGCGGATCCCGACCAAGGACCTGCGCGCCGCAGAGTCGCTGAACGCCTTCTACTTCGTGCCCGCGTTCACCAAGAGTAGCGTCACCAACCTGCTCTCCACTCACCCGCCGCTGGAGAAGAGACTGGATCAGCTGGCCAAGATCTCGCAGCAGATCGGCAGGTAACGGCGTGGGGTTCCTGGACAGCCTGCTTGGCAGGACCAAGCCGGTCCAGCCAGATCTTGACCGCCTCTTCGCGCTGCCATCGGCGGCGGTCACGCTGGAGGCGAGCATGTCATTCACCCCCACAGGCAAAGGTTCTGTCTGCTTCCGCCCGATGGAAGGGCGCGCGTTCAGCGATGTCGAGGACGACGTCCGCCAGTTGCTCGACAGCGACGCAGGCAAGACCATGCCGGTTGAGGTCACCGCCGACTCGTACGGCTTCACCTGGATGGTCATCCGCCAGCCGCCGGATCAGTTTGAATCACTCGTCACCGACCTGCACGCGGTGAACTCGACACTGGCAGACAACGGCTTCGGCCCGTCGCTGCTCTGCTCGCTCGTGACCTTCCGCGACCCGCGCCATCGCCGCATCGCCATCGTGTACCTGTACAAGCGGGGCACGTTCTACCCGTTCGCGCCGCTGCCGGGGGAGAAACGCGACAATGCACTGGAATTGCAGCTCAAGGCCGCGATCGAGGGCGAGCTTCCGCTTGAGGCCGACCTGGGCCGCTGGTTCGCTGTCTGGGGCGCGCCGGGCCTGTGAGCCCAGCCGGGTGAGCCCAGCCGGGTGAGCCCGGCCAGGTGAGCCCGGCCAGGTGGGCCCGGCCCCGGGGCGGGGTTAGCTCACGGCAGCGCGAGCATCTGATCGAGCGCCGCCCGCGCGTAGCGCGCGGTTTCCTCCTCGACCTGGACACGGTTGACCACCTCGCCGCTGGCGAGCGACTCAAGCGCCCACACCAGGTGCGGGAGATCGATCCGGTTCATCGTCGAGCAGAAGCACACTGTGCGGTCGAGGAAGACCACGGTCTTGTCCGGGTTTCCTGCCGCGAGGCGCTGTACCAGGTTCAGTTCGGTGCCGACCGCCCATGCTGAACCCGCGGGCGCCTGTTCGATTGTGGCGATAATCCGCTCGGTGGAACCGATGACGTCGGCGCTGGTGGCGACCTCGTGCCGGCATTCAGGATGGACGATCACATTGACGCCGGGAATCCGCGCCCTTACCTCGTCCACGGCGTCCCTGCTGAACCTTCCGTGCACAGAACAGTGACCCTTCCACAGGATCATCGTCGCGCTGCGCAGCCGTTTGGGCTGTGCCGACCCCGGCGGCGACCCCCAGGAACCCCGCGTCAGATCAAGCCCGCCATCGGGCTTGTGCGGGTCATAGACGACGCAATCCGCCAGGTCCATCCCCATTTCGAGCACGGCCGTATTGCGGCCGAGGTGCTGGTCGGGCAGGAAGAGCACTTTGCTTCCTCGCCGGAGGGCCCAGTCGAGCGCGCGCCCGGCATTTGAGGACGTGCACACGGTGCCGCCGTGGCGGCCCACGAACGCCTTGATATCGGCGGAGGAGTTCATGTAAGTGACCGGAATCACATCGTCGGCGATGCCCGCGTCTTCGAGCACCTCCCAGCACTCCTCGACCTGGTCGTAGGTCGCCATGTCCGCCATGGAACAGCCCGCCGCGAGGTCAGGGAGCACTACTTGCTGCCTGCCGGTGGTGAGGATGTCCGCGGACTCGGCCATGAAGTGCACGCCGCAGAACACGATGTAGTCCGAGCCGGGCCTGGCCGCCGCGTCGCGGGCCAGCTTGAACGAGTCACCGGTGACGTCGGCGAACTGGATGACCTCATCGCGCTGGTAGTGGTGGCCGAGCACGAACACGCTGCTGCCAAGCGCCTGTTTGGCGGCGCCTGCACGGTCGGCGAGCGCGGGATCGGACGCCGGGGGTAGCGCGCCGGGACATTGCACACCGCGCTCGCTGCGGCGATCGGATCCAGCGCCGAGTACGAGCAACGGAAGTGGGCGGCCGGTTGTCACCGTCATGGCGTCCCCTTATCGTCGGAATGACGATACCTATGATACGCGGTGCGGATACGTGCCTCCAGGTCAGGTCGGGGCATATGGTGATCGAGTTCCAGGGCAAGGCGGGACCTGTGGCCGTGGCGCGGAATGACCGCCGGTGTCATATCGTTAAGCAGAGCAGGCTCACGCGCGCCGCCTGACTGGTGGCGACGACTTACTAAGATGACTTACTAACCCGAGCTTGACTAACGAGTGCAGGAGCGACCGAGACATGACGGTTCAGGGCGAGACCACGCAGCAGGGCGTCATCCTCACTGAGGGCGCTGCGGCCAAGATAAAGAATCTGATCGACCAGGAAGGCCGGGACGACCTGCGGCTACGTGTTGCCGTGCAGCCAGGCGGCTGCTCGGGCCTGCGCTACCAGCTCTACTTCGATGAGCGTTCGATGGAGGGTGACGAGGTAAGCCAGTTCAGTGGCGTCGAGGTTGTCACCGACCGGATGAGCGCTCCTTACCTCATGGGCGCGACCATCGATTTCGTCGACACGATCGAGAAGCAGGGTTTCACCATCGACAACCCGAACGCCACCGGGTCGTGCGCCTGCGGGGACTCCTTCCATTAGGCGCGCTAAGGGCGTGTCCCGTAGATCTTTGGCGGCGCGACAGTGCGGTCCACGACCCCAGACGGGCGGCCGGGGTCGTCGATGGCATTGTCGTCGTCGCCGATAGTTCCACTATCGGCTCCTCCTCCGCCTTGCCGGATCGCCGCCTGGAGCACCGCCCGCATCCACCAAGATCTACGGGACACGCCCTAGTAGCCGCTAAGGTAGCCTTGCTTGGCCATCGGAGGTTCGCAGCCACAGCAAGCAAGGAGCACATTGTGCGGATCGCGGTAACGGGATCGATCGCGACTGACCACCTGATGACCTTTCCCGGCCGTTTTACCGACCAGCTGGTGGCAGGGAAGATGGACAGCGTGTCGCTGTCGTTCCTCGTCGACACCCTGGAGATCCGGCGAGGCGGGATCGCGGCGAACATCTCCTTCGGGATGGCAAGTCTCGGGCTGCGGCCAATCCTGGTGGGCGCGGTTGGGGCCGACTTCGAGGACTACCGGTCGTGGCTGGAGCGCAACGGCGTGGACACCGCGTCCGTGCACGTGTCCGAGTTGAATCACACGTCCAGGTTCCTGTGCACGACCGACACCGATCACAACCAGATCGCCTCGTTCTACGCCGGCGCGATGAGCGAGGCCCGCAACATCGAGCTTGGCCCGGTGGCGGAGCGGGTTGGCAGCCTGGCTCTCGTTGTGATCAGCCCGAACGATCCCGAGGCGATGCTGCGGCACACCAGCGAGTGCCGCGAGCGGGGGATTCCGTTCGCGGCCGATCCGTCGCAGCAGCTGGCGCGCATGGGCGGCGCCGAGATACGTCGGCTTGTGGACGGCGCCTGCTACCTGTTTACCAACGAGTACGAGACGGCGCTGACGGAACAGAAGACCGGCTGGTCCGAGGACGAGGTGCTGGCCCGGGTCCAGGTCAGGGTGACGACCATGGGCCAGAAGGGTGCCCGCATCGATCGGGCGGGAGAGCCGTCGCTGACCGTGCCCGCGGTGCAAGTGGAGCGCCCGGCCGACCCCACCGGCGGAGGTGACGCATTCCGAGCGGGCTTCCTTTCCGCGCTGGCGTGGGGCCTTTCTCTTGAGCGCTCGGCGCAACTCGGCAACATGATCGCGGTGCACGCGCTCGAAACAGTCGGGCCGCAGGAGTACGAGCTGAAGCCGGTCCCGTTGCTTGACCGGTTCGCGGCGGCGTACGGCGATGCCGCGACCGCGGAGGTCGCCGCGCACCTGTGATCCGGCGCCGCGGCGCTGCTCATGATCCGTTCTGGTGTTAACCTGCCTGCGCTATTCGCCGGAAAGTTAACACCGTCGCGGATCATGGACCGTCGGATGCTGGCGGAGTCCGCCGTAGCGGCGTACGGGCGCGCTGGCGAGCCGCCGGGCCGTCGGCGAGCTGGGCCGCCGGGCTGGTTACGAGACGCGCGCCGCCGAACTGGATGCGCGCGCCGCCGAACTGGATGCGCGCGCCGCCGAACTTGGGTGTGCGCACCGCCGAACTGGATGCGAACGATGCTGCTCAGCGCCGCGGCTGCCGCGCGCGGAGTCGCATGTGGCGTGGCGGTAACGTGGCCGGTGTGCCGCCCCCCGCCGCGCCGCTGCTGACCGTCGGCTACCACGGCCCGCCAGAACTCACCCTGGCCAGGGCGTTCACCTCGTGGACGCTCGATCTCCCGGTGCTGATCGCCGCTTTGCTTGCCGCATATTGCTACCTGACCGCGGCGCGCCGGATCCGTACGGATGGCCGGCCGTGGCCGGCCATCCGGCTGGTGTTCTTCGTCGGCCTCGGCCTCGGTCTGCTAGTCGTGGCGACGATGTCGTGGATTGGCGTCTACCAGAATGTCCTATTCTGGGTGCGGTCGGTGCAGACGGTGTCCCTGTTGCTGCTGGTGCCGTTGTTCCTGGCCCTCGGCCGGCCGCTCACGCTCGTGATCGCGGCCTTGCCGCGGCCGGCTGGCAGCCGGATCGAGGCGGCGCTACGGGGGCGAGCGGCCAGGATCCTCACGTTCCCGCTCGTCACGGCCGCCGTGCTGATCACCACGCCCTTTCTCCTCTACTTCACTGGCTGGTACGCCGCGGCCTTCCACAATGACCTGGTCCGCGAACTGACTTACGTTGCCCTGATCGCCCCTGGTTTCCTCTTCTTCTGGACGTTGCTGCGGGTGGACCCGGTGCCACGCGAGTACCCGTACCTGGTCTCGCTGTGGATTACCGGCGCGGAGGTGGTATTCGACGCCTTCCTCGGCATCGCCATCATCGCCGACCAGAGCCTCATCGCCGGGACGTACTACCGCGCGCTGGCCCGGCCCTGGGGCCCCAGCCTGCGTACCGATCAGGTCCTCGGTGGCGGAGCGCTGTGGATCCTTGGTGATCTCGTCGGCCTGCCGTTCCTCGCCGCCATGCTAATTCAGATGATCAGGGAAGATGAGGTAGCGGCGGCCGGGATCGACGCAGCACTCGACGCGCGGGACGCCGCCGCGACGGCCCCTGCCGCTTCAGCACCTGCCGTGTCAGCACCTGCAGCTGCCTCAGCTGGCACCGCAGCGGACAGCGCCGCCGTCAGCAACCCGGTGGGCGACGATAACCCCGCAGATAACCCCCGCGCCACCGGGGACAGGCCCTGGTGGGAGACCGATCCCCGATTCGCGGGCCGCTTCAAGTCCAGCCGCCCGTCAAGCGGCCGAGAGTGATATCACCAGGCGGCTGCCGCTCCTGCCATGTTCGCTGCGACCCCGCGGCCCACAATGGCCTCGCAGGCCCCACCAGCCCCGCAATCTGATCGATGTTGCGACGTCAGTAGCAGCGGCGGACGACGAATGCCCAGCCGCGCGGCAGTTCTTGCTCGACCACGAACTCCTGTGATTTCATCCCGCACCAGGCAGGCACGTCGGTCCGCGCGGCCGGATCGTCCGCCAGGACCGCGATCAGCGCGCCGACAGGGACGGCCCTGATCTGCTCCGCCAGCATGATGATCGGGATTGGGCACTTGCGGCCGAGCGCGTCGACGGTGAGAGCGGGCGTGACCGTTGCGGGCTGCCGTGGCGTGCTCATGCGCTCACCGCTGGATGCGCGTTACCGCGCAGACCCGCGACGATGTCAGGCAGCACGGTAAGGAATCGCTCGACCGTGTCCTCGGTGGTGGCACGGGGTAGCGATACCCGGACGTTCCCGTGCGTAACCACGCCCATTGCCTCGAGAACATGGCTTGGCTTCAGCGTGTCGGCCGTGCACGCGCTTCCCGACGACACTCCGAACCCAGCCCGGTCAAGTTCCGTCACCAGCGCCTCACCGTTTACGTAGAGACAGCAGAATGTCACAATGTGTGCCAGTCTTTGTACAGGGTCACCGTACACCACGCTATCCGGAACGACGCCGGGAATCCGGACGCGGATCCGGTCGGTGAGAGCGCGGAGCGCGGTTTCCCGCGTGAGCCGTTCTGTATCCATGGCCTCGAGGGCGGCAGCGGCGGCCAGAGCGGCCGGGACGTTGGGGTAACCGGGTACCTTCCCGCCCTCGCGTTCGTCGTCCGGCAGTGGGCTGCGCCACCTGGTGCCCTTGCGCACGGCGAGCACGCCGATCCCTGCCGGGCCGCCCCATTTATGCGCGCTCGCGGTGAGCAGTGACCAGCCGCCGGGGATCGGCAGCCGGCCTGCAGACGCCGCCGCGTCAACGAGCAACGGCACTGATACCGAACGGCATGCGCGGGCGATTTCCTCGACTGGCTGGATCGTCCCCACCTCGGGGTTGGCGGACTGCAGGCAGGCCAGGACCGTGCGGCCGGGGCGCTCTGGCGGCGTGGCGTGTTCTGGTGCCGCGCCGGGCGCGGTATGTCCCAGCGCCGCGGCGAACTCGGAGGCATCGACCCTGCCCTGCTGATCAACCCCGATGATCGTTATCTGCGCGCCTTCTTGCTCGCAGTAACGGGCGGCGTGCAGCACGCTGGAGTGCTCGGCCGCGCTCGCAGTTATGTGCCCGGCGCCCCGCACTGACCTGCGGCGGGCCGCCACCGTGCCCAGTACCGCAAGATGCGCCGCCTGGGTGCCAGAACCTGTGAAGGAAAGCTCATCCGGGCGGCAGCCGAGTACCGCCGCGACCCGCTGCCTGGCCTGATCGAGCATGATCCGGGCCCGCCGTCCCTCGCGGTACAGCCTGGCGGGATCTGCCCAGCCGTCGTCAAGCGCGCTGAGCAGCGCATCCCGCGCCGCGGGATGAAGAGGCTCTGCCGAGGCGGCGTCCAGGTAGGCCACGATTACGACAGTAGCCGGGCGGCCAGGGCGGTTTCGCGCTCCGCTACCGGTGTGCCGTGGGTGCGCCGATCCGGCCGGCCCCGCGGCGAGGCAGATTTGCACCGGGTAGTGTGCAAGGATCCGCTCGCGCGGGCGGCACCGCCGCTCGCGTGGCGCGGCTGATCCGCGGATCCGCCGAATACCGGGGACCCGCCGAAGTTCCCGCTCGCGGGCCCGGTACTGTTTCGCTTTGTGAGACCCACCCATCTGCCGATTCGCCGCGGGCGCGCGAAGCCGGCGCGCTCATGGCGTTCGATGGCACCGCGCTCGACAGCACGGGGGCCGAGGCGCCCGGTGGGGCGGCGCCCCATGACACGGCGCCGTCTGGTGGCGCGGGCAGCCGTCATCGCCGTGCTGCTCACCAGCGTGGCTGGCTGCACCTCGAACGCGTTCACCCGGCTGGGCATGCCAAAGCCGATTACCACCCAGGGCAAGGTGACGCTGGACCTGTGGCAAGGTTCGTGGATTACGGCTCTGGCGGTCGGGGCCCTGGTCTGGGGTTTGATCATCTGCACGGTGATCTTCTACCGCAAGCGCTCGGACGAACTGCCACCGCAGGTGCGCTACAACCTGCCGATCGAGGTGCTCTACACGGTCGTGCCCTTCGTCATGGTGGCGGTGCTGTTCTACTTCACCGCGCGCGATGAGAACTACATCGACAAGCTGTCGGCGCACCCGAACGTGGTCGTCAACGTCACCGGCTTCCAGTGGAGCTGGCAGTTCCAGTACCCGGACCTCGGGAACGTGGAGGTGCTCGGGCATCCGGTTGATGTGTCACGGCTCGCGTCCTATTCGGGCCCGCAGCTTGTCCTGCCGGTCGGGGAGACTGTCAGGTTCAACCTGACCTCACCTGACGTGATTCATTCGTTCTGGGTCCCCGCCTTCCTTTTCAAGCGGGACGTGGTGCCTGGCCATCCGAACCACTTCCAGATCACCACGACCGCGACGGGAACTTTCGCTGGCCGGTGCTCGGAGCTGTGCGGCTTGTACCACAGTGAGATGCTGTTCACCGTAAAGGTCGTCAGCAAGCAGGAGTTCCAGCAATACATAGCCACTCAGCAGGCAGCTCAGAAGGCACAAGCTGGGAGTGCACAGTGACTACCACGCAGCAACCGGTCCCGGGAACCGAGGAGGCACCGCCCCCCGCGCGGAAGGGTTCGATAATCGCGGCGTGGGCGTCGTCGACCGATCACAAGGTGATCGGTCACATGTACCTGATCACCTCGTTCTTCTTCTTCCTCGCCGCCGGCATCATGGCGATGATCATGCGAGCCCAGCTGATGCGGCCGAATCAGCACCTGGTCTCGGATCAGCAGTACAACGAGCTCTTCACCATGCACGGCACGATCATGCTGCTGCTGTTCGCCACGCCGCTGTTCGTCGGCTTCGCGAACGAGCTTGTGCCGCTCCAGATCGGGTCGCCCGACGTCGCGTTTCCCCGGCTGAACTTGTTCAGCTACTATCTGTTCTTGTTCGGCGGGCTCATTCTGCTCTTCAGCTTCATCGCCCCCGGCGGCGCGGCCGAGTTCGGCTGGTACGCCTATTCTCCGTTGACCAGCGCCGTCTATTCGCCGGGCATCGGCGGTGACATGTGGGTCATGGGCCTCGTGCTGTCCGGGTTCGGCACGATCCTCGGCGGCGTCAATTTCATTACCACGATCTTCTGCATGCGCGCGCCTGGCATGACCATGTTCCGCATGCCCATCTTCACCTGGAACATCCTGCTCACCAGCATGCTGGTACTGCTGGCGTTCCCCGTGCTCGCGGCGGCACTGCTCGTGCTCGAGATTGACCGCAAGCTCGGCGCGCGGGTATTCGACTCGGCCGACGGTGGCGCGATCCTCTGGCAGCATCTGTTCTGGTTCTTCGGGCATCCAGAGGTCTATATCGTCGCCTTGCCATTCTTCGGCATCATCACTGAGGTGCTGCCCGTTTTCGCCCGTAAGCCGCTGTTCGGCTACAAGAGCCTGGTCGCCGCGACGATCGCGATCGCGGGTCTTTCGATGACCGTGTGGGCGCACCACATGTTCACCACGGGCGCGGTGCTGCTGCCGTTCTTCTCGTTCATGACGTTCCTGATCGCGATACCCACCGGGGTGAAGTTCTTCAACTGGGCAGGCACGATATGGCGCGGCCAGTTGACATTCGAGACCTCAATGCTGTTCGCGCTCGGGTTCCTTGTCACATTCCTTTTCGGCGGCCTCACCGGCGTTATCCTCGCGTCACCGCCGCTTGACTTCGCGGTGAGTGACTCCTACTTCGTCGTCGCGCACTTCCACTACGTGCTGTTCGGCACCGTGGTGTTCGCCATGTTCGCCGGCTTCTACTTCTGGTGGCCGAAGATGACCGGCAAGATGCTGAACGAGACGCTCGGGAAGTGGCAGTTCTGGACCTTGTTCTTCGGCTTTCACGGTACGTTCCTCGTGCAGCACTGGCTGGGCGTGGAGGGGATGCCGCGCCGCTATGCGACGTACCCCGCGAATGCGGGCTTCACTGGCCTGAACGAGATCTCCTCGGTAAGCTCGTTCGTCCTCGGCGCGTCGACGCTGTTCTTCCTCTGGAACGTGTACATTACCTCGCGGCATGGCGAAACGGTGACCGTGGACGACCCATGGGGTTTCGGGAACTCACTGGAGTGGGCCACCAGCTGCCCGCCGCCTCGGCATAACTTCACCCGCATACCGCGGATTCGCTCCGAGCGGCCCGCGTTCGATCTGCATCATCCGCACGTGCGTGCAGGCCGTCCGGTACAACCCGCTGGTACTACTCGGCCGGCGGTCGAGTAGGTGACACCGAATCAGCTTTTTCCGCGAGGTAACAGATGAAGGTCGAAGGTTTCCTGTTCTTGCTGTCTGCGGCGTTCTTCGCGGTCGTGGGTGCTATCTACTGGTTCACGTCCTATGACCCGGCCGGAACGACCGCCCTCGGCATCTCGGTCGGCCTCGCCTTCCTGAGCGGCTTCTACCTGCTCTTCACCGGCCGGCGCCTGCCGCGGACGCGACCCGAAGATAATCCGGACGCCGAGATCAGCGAGGGCGCAGGCGAAATCGGGTTCTTCAGCCCGCATAGCTGGTGGCCGCTGTTCACCGGCCTGTCGGCTGCCCTCGCGGCGTTTGGGCTGGCGATCGGCTGGTGGCTCTTCCTGATCGGGATGCTGGCCGTGCTGCTGTCCTCGATCGGGTTCGTGTTTGAGTACTACAGGGGCCAGTACGCGCACTGAGCCCGCGCCCCTGCTCGGTTTCATGATTCAGTAACGTTAACGAATCCTTGCCTGCCCAAGGCGCGATCAACCCCCTACTTAACGTTATCTCGCTGCTACTGCGGGAATGAGTGTGGCGTGCCACCTGGGGGAGGTTGAGCATGCGGGGGAGTATTAAGACGATGGCGGGGCGGCGTGGGTGCCGCCGGGCCTGGCTGGCTCCGGTAGCCATGCTGGCTGTGTCATCGGTCATGTCCACGGCCTGTCAGGGCGGCAGGGCCGCGGCGAGACAGCCAAGACCTGTGCAGGTCATGATCATTCCAGGCCAGGGTTCCGTCGATGACCGGCCCGATCTGGGCGTCCTGGTCAGCGCATCCGGGGGTCGCCTGACCGGCGTAACCGTCGAGAACACCAACGGGAACCAGGTGGCTGGCTACCTCAACCCCAGCGGCACGACCTGGCACAGCACCTGGGCGCTCGCCTCGCCGCAGACGTACGCGGTGACCGCGACGGCGGCCGGCCCGCGCGGCAGGTCGTCCACGGAGCATTCGACGTTCCGCACCTCCGCGCCCGCGAGAACGTTTACCGCCTCCGTCGACATGGCGCCGGGCGAAACCGTGGGCGTCGGCATGCCGATCATGGTGACGTTCAACCGGTCGATCCATGACAAGGCGCAGGTAGAGCGGTCCTTCACACTGCGAAGCAGCAAGCCGGTGGTGGGGGCTTGGTACTGGCTCGACGACAAGACTGTGTGGTTCAGGCCGAAGAAGTACTGGCCGGTCCACGACAAGGTGCGCTTCACCGCCCATCTCGCCGGTGTACGCGGCGCGAATGGAATGTACGGTGCGGCCAATCTGTCGCGGCACTTCAACGTCGGCGAGTCGCTGGTAACGGTGGCGAGCACGAGGAGTCACCGGATGAGGGTATGGGTCAACGGCAAGCTTCGATTCGACTGGCCCATCAGCACCGGTCAGCCCGGCGACGACACGCCGGATGGCAGGTACCTGACTATCGAGAAGGGCAACCCGGTCGACATGGACTCGTGCAGTTTCGGTGTCTGTCGCGGTGACCCTGGCTATTACAACGAGCTCGTCTATGACTCGGTCAGGTTCACCTGGAGCGGCGACTATATACACAGCGCGCCGTGGTCGGTCGGCGAGCAGGGTTTCACGAACGTCAGCCACGGCTGCGTGAATCTGGCGCCTGGATACGCAGCCTGGTACTACGACCACGCCGACCGCGGCGACCCGGTCACCATCGTTGGGAGCCCGGTGCGGGGAACCTTGGGCGACGGCTGGACCATCTGGTTCCTGCCGTGGAAGAAACTGGTCAAGGGAAGCGCGCTGAAAGAGGCCATGGTGGCAGCAGGGGACGGCAGTTACTTCGCCATGCCCGGTGCGCTGACCGCGCCGGCGGCGAACTCGGCGGAGCCTGGCGCGGCCGCGGCGTCGTCCACTCCCGAGCCGTCCTCTTCTGTGTCATCGCCTGCTGAGCGATCCGCACCCGAGCGATCGGCCGCCGCGCCGCCGGCGAGCCCAACGTCAACCGCGGCGGCGCTCAGATGACGGTGCGCAGTCCCGGTGCTCAGGTCCCGGTGCCCGGGTGACCCGCACCTCGGGTGACCCGGCGGTATGAGCCGCACGCCGCCGCGGCAGCCGTTATGGCTGTGGGGCGGTCACGGGCGGCCGGTTGGCTCCGACTGCTCGGATGATCCCTCCGGCAGCGCCCGCGGTTCCTCGGCGCCGCCGGGGAGCTCGCGGTGGCCGTTGCCGTGCCCGTTACCTCCGTGCCCGTCCGGCAGGGGGATCTCCTCGGCGAACACGTGGTTCAGCCTGACCCGGAGTTTGCCCATGACGCCACGGGTCCCGGGGGCAGGCACGCCGTTCTCGTCCGCCCCCTGACCAGCCGGCAGCCTCAGCGGCTCCTTCCTGCTGGTGAGGACGGCGCTGGCTTCCTCAGTTAGCGGACGGGTGACCTCGACGAACTCGCCGGTCGGCTTCATCACGATGATGCCGCTCTCGACGCCGTGCTCCAGGAGCGCGCGGTCCTTGCGCTGCAGGCCCAGGCAGATCCGTTTGGTCAGGATGTAGGCGATGATCGGCCCGACGATTACCAGGACCCTGCCGAACCACGTCGTCCAGTAGAGCTGGATGTCGAAGTAGCGGGCGATGAGGTCGTTGCCGCCGATCAGCCACAGCACGCCGTAGAAGGTGACACCGCCCACGCCGATGGCCGTCCGGGTCGGCGCGTCACGCGGCCGGTCAAGGACATGGTGCTCCCGTTTATCCCCGGTGACCCATTGCTCGAGGAACGGGTACATGGCCAGACCCGTTATCAGCACCCCGAGGACGAGAAGCCCGGCTATGAAGACGCTCAGTGCGAGGCCGTGGCCCAAGAAGTTGATCTGCCACGCTGGCATCATCCGCAGCGCGCCCTCCAGCCAGCCCATGTAAAAGTCGGGCTGCGAACCCGCCGAGATCGCTGCGGGGTTGTAGGGACCGAATAGCCAGATCGGGTTGATCTGGGCGAACGTGGAGAGCCCGGCGCATGCCGCGAAGACGAAGAAGAAGAACGCTCCCGTCTTCGCCATGAAATACGGATACGTCGGCGCGCCCACTACGTTCCGGTCCGTGCGCCCCTTGCCGGGCATCTGGGTGTGCTTCTGGTGGAACATGAGGAACAGGTGCACGCTCACCAGCGCCAGGATGATTGCAGGCAACAGCAGCACGTGCACGATGTAGAGCCGGGGGATCAGGTCGTTCCCAGGGAACTGGCCACCGAAGACGAAGAAGCTGATGTACGTGCCGACGATCGGGATCGACAGCAGCACTCCCTCCAGGATCCGCAGCCCGGTGCCGGAGAGCAGGTCATCAGGAAGGGAGTAGCCGGCGAATCCTTCCACGATACCGAGGGCGAGCAGGGTGACGCCGATCAGCCAGTTGAACTCGCGCGGCTTGCGGAACGCGCCGGTGAAGAAGATCCGCAGCATGTGCACCATGATCGCGGCGAGGAACAGGATGGCCGCCCAGTGGTGGATCTGGCGCATCAGCAGGCCGCCGCGAACGTCGAAGCTGATGTTCAGCGTCGAGGCGTAGGCCTGGCTCATGTGCACGCCGTTCAGCTTCGTGTAGGAGCCGTGGTAGATGACGTCGGTCATGCTCGGCTTGAAGAACAGCGTGAGGAACGTTCCGGTGAGCAGCAGGATGATGAACGAGTAGAGCGCTATCTCCCCGAGCAGGAAGGTCCAGTGGTCGGGGAAGATCTTCTTGAGCAGGTTGCGCACTGACTTGGCGCCACGGAGGCGGTCGTCCAGGTACCCCCCGACGCCGGCCAGTGCCTTGTCAGCGCTCATCCCATCTCCCAGAAACTCGGGCCGACCGGCTCATGGAAATCGCTCTGCGCCACGAGGTATCCCTCGGCGTTGACAGTGATCGGCAATTGCGGCAGCGGCCGTGGTGCCGGGCCGAAGAGCACCTTGGCGCCGCGCTGCGCGTCGAACGTTGATTGATGGCACGGGCACAGGATGTGATGCGTCGTGTGCTCATACAGGGCGGCGGGGCAGCCGACGTGTGTGCAGATCTTGGAGTACGCGACGATCCCATCAACGGTCCAGTTCATAACGGTTGGCGGCAGAAGTTCCTCCGGCCTGAACTTGATAATAAGCACAGCCGCTTTTGCCAGCGCGTCGAGGTCGTTGCCGATTCCCTCAGGAACCACAGTGATGATCCCGCCGGGCGAGGCGAAGTCGGCGGGCCTGAGCGGTCTGTTAGTTCCCAGCACAACCACCCGGCTGCCCTTCCGCCACGCGGTGTACCGCAGCTTCTGTCTGGGCAACGGGCCCAGGTCGCGCAGCAGCACCAGGGGAGCGATCGCCAGCGCCGTTGACGCGGCCAGCAGGCTCCGCCGCAGCAGCGGCCGCTTGACGAACTGGCTCGCCCCGGCGCCCTCCTCGAACGTCTCAGCGAACGCCGCACGGTCCTGCTCCGACGAGGCCAGCGGCTTGCGCTCCTCGGTCAGCTCGACGTGTGGCATCAGGTGCCGGACCCAGATCGTGGCGCCAGCCCCGAGGGCTAGGAACGCGACCGTCATAGACAGGCCGAGCCCGAGATTGGACCTGAGGACCTTGTCGACCGAGTGAACCTGGAAGATCACGTAGGAGGCGACGAACGCTGCGCTGGCCAGCAAGGAGATCATGAAGAACAGCGCCACAATCCGCTCGGCGCGCTTCGCTCGCTCGGGGTTGGGCAGCTCGGCAGGCAGTTCACGCTGCTTGGCCGGCGCCGCGGGCCGGTCGCCAGGACCGCCGTCGCCGAGCAGCCGTCGCGCCGCCGCGGGCGGGGGCGTGCCGATCACACGGCGCCGGCGCGCTCTGGCAGGGCTGGCTTCGCTCGCCTGGCCGCCCCGCAGGCCTTCGTGCTGGTTGTCGTGTTCAGTCATTGCTCACGCTGCTTCGCAGTGATCCACATGGCGGCCAAGATCACCAGGCCCAGGCCGAAAAGCCAGCCGACGAGACCTTCGGTGACCGGTCCGACGCGGCCCAGGCTGAATCCGCCCGGATTGGGCTCAGCCCGGGTCTGCGTGATGTACTTGATGATGTCCCGCTTCTCGCTCGGTGTGATGGTTGTGCCGTTGAAGACCGGCATCGACTGCGGGCCGGTCAGCATCGCTTCGTAGATCTGCGTCGGAGTCGCCGTGGTGAGGGCGGGGGCGTATTTGCCATAGGTCAGCGCACCGCCGGCGCCGCTGAAGTTGTGGCATTGCGCGCACTCCGCGACGAAGATCTGCTGGCCAAGCCCGACGTCGGCGCCGGAGGTATTGACCTCAGCCGCGGTCGGGACCGCTGGGCCGCCCCCCAGCGAGGCGATGTAGGCGGCGAGCGCGCGAGTCTGCGCCGCGTTCAGGGTCCGCGGCTTCTGTGGCACCTGTGCGCCCTGCTCTTTGGCAGGCATCCGGCCAGTACTGACCTGGAAGTCGACAGCCGCGGCTCCGACGCCGATGAGGCTGGGACCCCTGCTGCTGCCCTCGGCGTTCAGGCCGTGGCAGGTTGCGCATTCCTGCCCGAACAACTGCCTGCCCTTCGCGACGTCCTCCCCGCTGTAACCCGGGGGAACGCCCGCCGCCGCGGCACGGTGCCCGGCGAGTGCCGCGTAAACCACGCCGACGAGCACGAGCCCGAGAAGAACGATGGCATACCCGGCCGCCGGGTGCCGTCGCCGCGCGGTGATCCAGCTCACTGCTGTCCCTGTCTCCGCTCAGTGGATGAGATGGCTCAGTGGATGAGATAGCTCAGTGGATGAGATAGATAGTGGCGAAGAGGCCGATCCACACCACGTCGACAAAGTGCCAGTAATACGAAACGACGATGGCGCTGATCTGCTGCTCATAGGTGAAGCGTTTTGCGGCGAACGTGCGTCCGAGGATGAAGAGGAACGCGATCAGCCCGCCGGTCACGTGCAGGAAGTGGAAACCGGTGGTGAGGTAGAACACCGAACCGTAGCCGCTCGACGACAGAGTAACGCCCTCTTTTGTGACCAGGTCGTGATATTCGTACGCCTGGCCGCAGATGAAGAAAAGCCCCATCAGGAACGAAAGTACGTACCACTCGCGCAGGCCCCAGCTCAGTTTCCAGAACGCGGGCCGAAGCAGCGGGCCGCTGCGCCTGATCTTGCCGCGCTCGACCGCGAACACGCCCATCTGGCAGGTGACGCTGGACAGCACGAGGACCGTCGTGTTGATGGACGCGAACGGCTTGTTCAGATGGGCCCCGGGCCAGACACCCCCTGCCCCCTTGGTGACCGAGCGCACCGTGAAGTACATCGCGAACAGGGCCGCGAAGAACATGAGCTCGGAGGACAGCCAGATGATGGTGCCCACGCTGACGAGGTTGGGCCGATACGGGGACGGCGCGCGTGGCGCCGTCTCGGCCCTGGTTACTGTCGTCACGTGGGCCATTATTGCGATACCAGGCGGCTCTGTTTCGCGCGCCCCCCGTACTCGCGTCAGGCAACCGCGATCGGGGGCGGCTAGCATCCTTGCGTACACCGTGACCGCACCCTGTTGCTCACGCAGCCGCCAACCAATGGACGAACACATGAGCAGTACCGACGAATCGTCGCAGGCACAGCAGATCCCGCCCGGCTCGTCGCAGGAACCGCCGGGCTCGTCGCAGGAACCGCCGGGCTCGTCGCAGGAACCGCCGGGCTCGTCGCACGAACCGCACGGCTCCTCGCACGACCCGCCGCGAGAAAAGGCGATGAGGGTCCTCGTCTATAGCCATGACGGCGGTACCCGCGCTGCGATCCGGATCGCCATCGGGCGCAGGCCCGCGCCTGATGTCCCGCCGGCCGAGCTGATCGAGTGCGCGACTGAGCCGGGGCTCTTCAGCCGCCTCGACGCGGGCGGGATCGACATCATGGTTCTCGACGGTGAGGCGCAGCCCGCCGGCGGGATGGGCGTGTGCAGGCAGGCCAAGGACGAGATCTACAACTGCCCGCCTGTGCTCTTGGTGATCGGCCGGGTTGACGACGGCTGGCTGGCCACCTGGAGCGGCGCCGATTCCGTGGTCAGCCACCCCATTGATCCCCCGGCACTAGCGGCCGCGCTGGCCGGCCTGATGCGCCACCGCGCCGCGCTTACGCAAGCGTGAAGGTGCGGGCCGCAGGCTGGAACGCACCCGCTCGCGCGGTCGCTTCCGCACCGGACCGGTACCGCGACCCATGATCCCTAACGACTCCGAAGGTGGCGTCATGGATGCCAGGACTACGTGGCCGGCCCTGATTGGTGCCCTTGTGAAGGGTCAGTCGCTCACGACGGCGGAGGCCGCCTGGGCGATGAACGAGATCATGACCGGCGCGGCCACCGCCGTGCAGATCGCGGGCTTTGGCGTGGCGCTGCGTGCGAAGGGTGAGACGGCCGCCGAGATGACCGGCCTCGCGCAGGCCATGCTCGATCACGCGCTGCCGCTGCGGATCCCGGGCCGGATCACCGATCTTGTCGGGACAGGTGGCGACGGGGCACGGACGGTGAACATCTCCACGATGGGCGCGATCGTCGCGGCGGCTGCGGGCGCCAAGATGGCCAAACACGGCAACCGCGCCGCGTCATCGGCGTGCGGCGCCGCAGATGTGCTCGAAGCGCTCGGCGTGGTCATCGATCTGCCCCCTGCCCTGACCGAGCAGGTGGCGGAGGAAACGGGGATCGTGTTCCTGTTCGCGCCGCTCTACCATCCTGCGCTGCGTCACGCGGCCACCGCGCGGAGCGAACTGGGCGTGCCGACGGCGTTCAACTTCCTCGGCCCGGTGGCCAACCCCGCCCGGCCGCAGGCGCTCGCGGTCGGGGTGGCGGACGCGGGAATGTGCGAGGTCATAGCCGGGGTCCTCGCCGGGCGCGGGTGTTCAGCGCTTGTGTTCCATGGCAGCGATGGCCTCGACGAGCTCACCACGACGACGACATCGCGGGTGTGGGTTGTTCAGCCTGGCCAGGAGGCGCAGTTCAGCGAGGTTCTGCTCGACCCGGCCGACCTTGGCATCGCCCGGGCCGAGCCCGCTGACCTGAAAGGCGGTGACGCGGCGCACAACGCGGCCGTGGCGCGCGCGGTGCTCGGCGGCGAGCCTGGGCCAGTTCGTGACGCGGTGCTGCTGAACGCGTCGGCGGCTCTGGCCGCCGACGCGGGAGTGCCAGGCGCGGATGCGCTGACCGGGTCACTGCGTGACGGTTATGCCCGCGCCCGCGCCGCCGTCGACTCGGGAGCCGCAGAAGCGCTGCTCAGCCGCTGGGTGCTTGTAACGCAGCGGCTTGCCGCGAGTGCCTGAACCGCCCTCGGAGATCCCGGCGAGCCGCTGATCACCGGATCGAGCCCAGATTCAGCCTTCTGCCCCGTCGGTGAAGCCGAGTGCGAACGCGGCCTCGAGGTCGTGCCGTGAATACGTGCGGAACGCCACGTGGGTCTCCGTGTGCGTGACGCCGGGCACCATGTTGAGTCCCCCGGGGATGACGTCGGCGAGGTCCTCGTGTGCGCGGACCCGTACCATCGCGACGAGGTCGAACTCGCCCGTCACCGAGTAGACCTCGCTGACGTGGGGGAACTGTGCGATCTCGGCGGCGACCTCGGGTATGCGCTGGACCTCGGTGCGGATGAGAACGATCGCGGTGACCACTTTCTGCCTCCTACGGCACCATCCGGCGGAATCCTGTGTGGCCGCCGCGTCCATAGCGACCGGCTGCCTCGCCGTCGCCTGGTTGCGGCGTCTGCTGTGCAGCGTGTGCTGGGCAGCGTCTGCTGGGCAGTGCCCACCCCGGGGCGCCGGGCAGCACCCGCCGGGCAGCACCCGCCCAGCAGGCGGCCGCATTCTCGCGTGGCGACAGCGGTAGGTTATCCGACTCGCTTACCGCGGGACCCGCGAGCACCAGGTGCCTTCTACTCTGATGAGCCGAACGCCGGGTGACTCCAGCCAGCTCACCAGGCAGGCAGTCTCGGCGCTCCCTGCTCCGGCGGTGCCGGGCGACGCCGGGGGGGCGGCGCACGGCATTACCTGGCCGGGCAGGCTGCCCGTTTTATGGGCTCGCTCGCATGCTGCTGGCATGGCACCCGGCGGTAGCACCGCAGTGGCTTCAAGCAGCCCGTTTCCGATCCATGCCACATCCCATCCGCCAGCGAAGCGCGGCCGGGCCGCGACCACGCATCGGGCCGCCGCGAGCGGCTGGAGCCGAACGGCGCGGTCAGGCGTGTCCCCGCCCGGACTGTCAGCGCCGCCGTGCGCTGGGCCGCCGTGCGCTGGGCCGCCGTGCGCTGGGCCGCCGTGCGCTGGGCCGCCGTGCGCTGGGCCGCCGTGCGCTGGGCCGCCGTGCGCTGGGCCGCCGGGTGGTGCGGTGCGGACCCGGCGCGCGGCGCCCGTGGTATCGGCCCCGTCGCCGCGCAACTGCCGTCCCGTGCCGAGCGGCGGCCGGTGCACGGCGATCAGCCGGATCTCCGCGACTTCGGCTTCGAGCGCCGTTGCGCAGCCGAGCGGCAGGATCCGGGCCGTCTTGCTGATCATTTCGCGAATCTCACGGCGAGCCTCGGCTGCGGCGAAGTAGCCGCAGGCACGTGCGTGCATATCTGAGCTGCGTACGACGTGCAGCACCTGCCCGTCCGCCCCGATGAACATGCATACCCCGGGTGTACGGGGGATGGCGGCGGTGAGCAGGCGCATCCGCCGCCGCTCAGGCGCTGGCGGCAGGCCGAAACCACGAAGCGCCTCGAGCGTGTGCACGCCGCGGCGCTCGAGCCGGTCTAGGAGGCCATGAAATACGGCGGTCGTCGCATGGGCGTCGTCAAGTGCGCGATGGCATGGCCGTGTGGTTGCGGCGAAGAAGTCGGCGAGCGTGCCGAGCCGGCAGTCATTGACCTCGTCGGTCGTGAGCATCCGCCTAGCCAGCGCCGCGGTGTCCAGTGTGGGAAGCGCGGGCCAGGTGAGGCTGTGTCGCGCACACGCCGCCTTGAGGAAGCCGATGTCGAAGGGCGCATTGTGCGCGACAAGCACGGATCCGGCCGCGAACTCAATGAACCGCGGTAGGACCTCCTCGGCCCGGGGAGCGGCGGCTACGAGGGCATCTGTTATTCCGGTCAGCGTGGCGACGTGCGGAGGTATGGCACGGCCCGGGTTGACCAGGGTGGCGAATTCACTGCCTGGCGCGTCCGTCCCGCTGCGGCCGTCCTGGCGGGTACGCACCGCGCCAATTTCTGTGATCGCAGCGTCGGCCGGAGAGCCGCCCGTCGTCTCCAGATCGACGACCACGAATTCTGTTTCCGCCAGCGGGCGGGCCAGTCCGTCGAGGGCTCCCTGCACCAGGCTGAGGCATGGTTCAAGCGGTATCTCACCCGGCTCCGCCGAATCGGTCTGGGCTGGCGTCTCGCGCGCGCCGTCACTGCGAGCTTCCGGCACGCCACTGGAGGTCGTCACGCTGCCGACGATAGGCCCTGGTACCGACAATACGGAGACGCCGCCCGCCGGATGTCGCCGCCTCAAGGTGAGGGCAGCGCGAGGCAGAGTATGGGGCCGGCACGGGGGGCAGCGCAGGCACGGCGCGAGGCAGAGTGCGGGGCCAGCGAGGCGCAGCGGGATGCGGGGGGTGCTGGCGCGCGGGGGGTACCGTACGACACATCGAATCTCATTCGGTATCGCGGGAGGGTTAGTGGGCGCCCAGGCGAGACGGGCATCAGACGGTGCCGCAGACGGTGCCGCAGACGGCGCGGCCGCCATGCGCGAACTGGCGCGCGATCTGGCTGAGCGGAAGGCCGATGCGCTCGGGATGGGTGGCGACAAGCTGGTCGAACGCCAGCACGGGCTCGGCAAGCTGACCGTCAGGGAACGTCTGGGCCTTCTTTTCGACGTGGGGACATTCTCCGAGGTCGGCATGCTGGCCCAGGCGGCCGACACACCGCAGACATCCGGGCGCCGTACGTGGGCGGACGGGGTCGTCACCGGCACCGGCGAGATCGACGGCCGCAGAGCGGCGGTCATTGCCTACGATTTCACCGTCCTCGCCGGGTCGATGGGCGTGCACGGCGAACGTAAGGCCGCGCGGACCCGTGAGCTAGCCGTCCGCCATGGGTATCCCGTCGTTTACCTGCTCGATTCCGCAGGCGGGCGGGTTAACGAGGCGGTCGGCGCGTTCGGCGGCACCGGTGATTTGTTCCGTGAGATGAGCCAGATGAGCGGGGTCGTGCCGCAGGTAGGTGCTGTGCTCGGGCACTGCAGCGCGGGGACCGGGTACGTGCCGGCGCTGTGCGATTTCGTCCCCATGGTGAAGGGCACGTCGTCGATGGCCCTCGCCGGTGTCCACCTTGTGCGCGCCGCTACAGGGGAAGAACTCACGGAGGAGGAGATGGGCGGCTCGGCCGTGCACGCCAAGATCTCCGGCGTGGCGGACGCCGAGGCCGCCGACGACGCGGAATGCCTCCGCCTGGTCCGCGCGTACCTGTCTTTCATGCCCTCGCGCTACGGCGACCCGCTGCCGGTCAGGCCCGTTTCCGATCCGCCGGACCGACGCTCAGAGAGGCTGTACGAGATCGTGCCCGCCAACCTCCGCAAGGCGTACGACATGCGCCGTGTGATCAAGGAAATCGCCGATGACGGCGAATTCTTCCCGCTCAAGGCGGACTGGGCCAGGGCCCTCATCACGGGTTTCGCAAGATTCGCGGGCCGTCCCGTGGGCATCGTGGCGTCTCAGCCCATGATCCGGGCGGGCGCCATTGCCGTGGACGAGGCGGACAAGGCGGCCAAGTTCATCAACATTTGCGACGCGTTCGGGATACCGCTCGTCTTCCTCGTCGACGTGCCAGGCTTCGTCGTCGGCCGTGAGGTGGAGCACCGGGGCATCCTGCGGCACGGTGCCAAGTTCCTCCACAACATCTCGTGCGCTACCGTGCCGAAGGTTACGGTCATCCTGCGCAAGGCCTACGGGGCCGGTTATTACGTCATGGGCGGCCGCCAGTATGAGGCCGACTACATCGTAGGCTGGCCGACTGCCGAGATCTCGATCATGGGACCGGAGGGTGCGGTCAATATCCTGTTCCGCCGTCAGCTTGCCGCCGCGGACGCCGGTGCGCCCCGGGACGACCTGCGGCAGGACCTGCTCGCGACCGTGCGCGCCCAGATCGATCCCTACCTCACGGCCAAGCAAGCGTTCATCGACGACATCGTTGACCCCGCCGATACCCGGGGGCACATTATCCGCGGCCTGAAGATCTCGGAAAAAAAGCAGTTGGCGCCGCCGGCGCGCAAACGCGGTGTAATCCCCGTGTGACATGAAGCAGCGCCCCGTACGCTTGGCAGGGCATGCGCGTTCTGCTTGCTCCGCGTTCTGCTTGCTCCGCGCTCTGCTTGCTCCGCGCTCTGCTTGCTCCGTGCGGTGCACGCTTTGCGGTGTGCGCTCGGCGCTCCCTGCGCCTACCCCGGGGCTAGGCGCAGGGCGAGCGGAGCGCCCGGCAGGCCTCGGAGGGGGCGCGGCCTTGTGCGGTCCGCGAGCCGAGTGGCCTCGATCTCCAGGAGGGATTCCATGGGCGTGTCTTGGCCCACCGGGCAGACACGGTGGCGCTGCACCCGCTGCGGCAACCTGACAAGGTTCGACGTCACCAGAACGGTCCGTTCCCGTGAGTACGTGCACCAGGACCTGTCGGGAGAGCCGAAGGTCGAGGAGTGCCAAGTGCTCGCGGAGACGGTCGAGCAGGTCCGCTGCCGTTGGTGCGATACCGCAGAGACCGTGGAACTCGTCGCGAGGCCCGGCTAGCGCATCGCCGTTAGATTCGTGCCTGTACCGGCGACGCCGGGGGTGGGCGTCGGCTGGGTGCCGCTTGCCCGGTGTGGCGCCGGGGGTGGCGTCGGCTGGGTGCCGCTCGCCCGGTGTGGCGCCGGGGGTGGCGTCGGCTGGGTGCCGCTTGCCCGGTGTGGCGCCGGGGGTGGCGTCGGCTGGGTGCCGCTCGCCCGGTGTGGCGCCGGTGCTGGGTGCCGTGATCTCGCTTCCCGCAGCACACGCTGGCCGGTGGGTGCGGCTCGTCTGGAGTTACCTCCCGTGGCCCTCGGCATGACGGCATTGGGATGGCGCCCCTGGCGTGGCCGCCATGGCGTTGTCCCTGTGCTGATCGACGCGATGTTGTTCCTAAGTAACAGCGACGCCCATGATGCCTGAGCGTTGCCAGCCAATATGCGGCCGCCGCAATGCCCGTGCCCAATGGTGGGCGAGTTCCATCCATAACGACGAATCCGCCGACCGCGGCACGTTTATCCGCGACACGGCTGCCACCAAGCCGCGTCCGCAGCAGGCATTTCAACTCCCTCCGCCAGAGCCACACCGATGGGCCGTTATTTCCGCTCGGGCGAGGGCTCGCGGTGACACACGATGGCCCATTGGGCGCCAAATTTGACACACAATGGGCCATCGTGTGCCAGACGGCATCGTCGGGCAAGGGCCACAGGCACCCCTCTGGTGCTGTTAGTTCACACTGATGCAAGCACGTGCCAGGGTGGCCCGGCTGACATGGCCGCACAGGGAAATGTCGGTGCCTCCTTCTAACGTCTACCCGTGGTTCCGGCACGCGGGATCACGAGCTGGAGGGAGTGGCCATGCTGATCGACTGTGACCGGTGCGAGATGCGTGAAATCGCCTGCAAGGATTGTGTCGTTGGCGCGCTGTTGAGCGTCGAGGTCGAGATTGACGAACCGGAAAGGCGCGCACTCCGCACGCTCGCAGATGCCGGGATGGTGCCGCCGCTGCGGCTTGCCTTCCCCGACGCGCACGCATCCTGAATCGTGGCCTGCGGTGGCGAGGGTGCCCGTGCGGTGGCGAGGGTGCCCGTGCGGTGGCGAGGGTGCCCGTGCGGTGGCGAGGGTGCCCGTGCGGTGGCGAGGGTGCCCGTGCGGTGGCGAGGGTGCCCGTGCGGTGGCGAGGGTGCCCGTGCGGTGGCGAGGGTGCCCGTGCGGTGACGAGGGTGCCCGTCCGGTGACGAGGGTGCCCGTCCGGTGACGAGGGTGCCCGTCCGGTGACGAGGGTGCCCGTCCGGTGACGAGGGTGCCCGTGCGGTGGCGAGGGTGCCCGTGCGGTGGCGAGGGTGCGCGCGGCGGTGACGGTGCCGCGGCGGTGCGGGTGCCCGCGGACGTGACGGTGCCGCGGCGGTGCGGGTGCCCGCGGACGTGAGGATGCCCGCGGACGTGACGGACTTGAACCGCAGGTCACACGGCGGCCCCTGAACCGAAAGGAACCGTTCAGCGCCGGCGGCTGCTACAGCTACGGCGGCATGGCGGCCGTTGTCAGCGCCGGGCTTCACACAGATTGCGACACGCCGGGCGAGTCTGTCCGAAGTGGTTGAAACGGTTCGTGATCTTCACTAATGTCTCCGCCCGAGCCACATTACTTTTCAGCTGTCATCGTGGCGGCAGTAATGGGCTCCCGCCGAGTCCTCATCGCCGCACCGTCGGCGTTGGAGCCGGGGAACCGCCGGAGGAGACCGTACAACCCAGTGGCGCGTGCCGCCGGGTCTGTTCCTCCAGGGGTGAATCGGGAGCGGTCATCTAATGGCCGTACCCGTAGGGCGCGTCTTCCACCGCCCGAACCCGTCAGCTCACCCGGTAGGCGGCGCGTGGGAGAAGGAGCGTGTCACATACGTGGGTGCGCACCCGGCAGGAAACGCCTCCAGGCTACGTCGAGGCGTCGCAACCATCACCGGCGTCGCGCTCGCCGGTGCGTTCATCGCCTTCGGTGGGGCGGCAAGCGCCACACCAAATCCGACCGCGAGCCAGGTACGGGCCGAGATCAGCAAGCTAATGTCGCAGCTTGACGCCGTCTCGCAGGAGTACGACCAGTCGATCGCCGATCTGAAGTCAGCGACCGCCAAGCTGAAGATGATCGACCGCAAGCTCGGCGAGGACAGGCAGAACCTCAGCACGACGCGCGCCGCCGTCGCGCAGATTGCCTCCGCCGCGTACAAGCAAGGCAGCCTCAACTCAGTCAGCGCGATACTCACCAGCGACAACCCCCAGGTAGTCCTCGACCAGGCGGCCCTGCTCAACCACTTGTCCACGGACAGGCGCGCGCAGTTGGCCGCATATGTCAGTGCCGCGAATGCGGTGATCCAGTCGGGCCAGCAGGCAGACACGCGCGACCGCCGCGATCAGCCAGCTGAAAAAGAGCAAGCAGGCACAGTACGAGCGGCTCAAGAAGCTCGTGTCCAAGAACCAGGCCAAGCTGAACAAGCTCACCGCACCGGCGCCGTCGGGCACGGGCGGCGGCGGCACTGGCGGCTCGTCAGGCGGCGGTGGTGCCGGTGGCGGCGGTGGCGGCATCGTCTACAAGGGCCCGGCTACCGGCGCGGCTCGCACGGCGGTGGCTTTCGCCATGGCCCAGATCGGCAAACCGTACGTATGGGGCGGCACCGGCCCCGACGGCTTTGACTGCTCGGGACTCGTGATGACCGCGTGGGCGAACGCGGGCGTGCAGATCCCGCGTACGACCTATGCCCAGTGGGCGGCGCTCCCGCATATTCCGACCGCGAGCATCCAGCCAGGGGACCTTGTGTACTACGACGGAGAAGGTCATGTCGCGATGTACGTCGGTAACAACATGATCGTCGACGCACCGCAGCCAGGCGAGAACGTCGAAGAGATCTCGATGGACATGTCCTGGTACACACAGACCTTCAACGGCGCCGCCCGGCCCTAGGAGCGTGCTGAACAACACCCAAATTACTGCCATCGGCGCAGCAAAGACGCAGGTCAGCGGGCTGCTCCTTGATCGAGAACAGGCTTATTCAGCAGCTTCCTAGGCCTGCGGGGCGTGTCCCGCAGATCCTTGGCGGCGCCGATAGTTCCACTATCGGCTCCTCGAGAACAAGCAGGGCCTTGCCGGTCGCCGCCTGGCGCGCCGCCCGCATCCACCGAGATCAACGGGACATCCCCTAGCGGATCGGCCGCTGACACCTCGTGGTTACTCCGCCGCTCCGCCACAGTGACGTCACCCTGGTGGAGCGGCGGAGCTGACGAGTCGCCCATGATCGGATGCGGTATCCCGTGCGCCCCGGGAACCGGCAATCATTGCCGTGCCGGCTGACTGAGGATTTCCGATCGTGGTGCCGAAGACCCTAGTGGTCACCAACGACTACCCGCCAAGACAGGGCGGCATCCAGTCGTTCGTGCACGCGCTCGTCACCGCGCGGCCGCCTGACTCCGTCGTCGTGTATGCCCCGGGATGGGAGGGTGCGGCGGCCTTCGACGCGAGACAGCCGTTCCCCGTCATCCGGCATCGCGGCTCGCTAATGCTGCCCGTCCCTGGCGTCCTCCGCCGGGCGCAGGAAATCGTCAA
This sequence comes from uncultured Actinomycetota bacterium, assembly GCA_963826515.1. Classification (GTDB taxonomy): domain Bacteria; phylum Actinomycetota; class Actinomycetes; order Streptosporangiales; family Streptosporangiaceae; genus DATFVJ01. Next base: position 239,427 of record CAWGXI010000005.1, on the reverse strand, counting down.
GGCATACGGCTGCGACACCGTGCTGTTCGGTGCGGCGGCACCACTCGGCCTGCTCGCCCCTGGGCTTCGCCGCGCGGGGATCAAGCGGTGCGTGGCAGTGACGCATGGCCACGAGGCCGGGTGGGCCATGCTGCCGGGCGCGCGGCAACTGCTGCACAGGATCGGTGACGAGGTCGACGTGGTCACCTACCTCGGCGACTACTTCCGTGCCCGGCTCGCGATGGCATTGTCACCGGCCGCGGCGGCCCGCATGATCCGCCTCGCGCCCGGCGTCGACGTCACCGAGTTCCGGCCGGGAAGCGGCGGCGCCGCCGTGCGGGAGCGGCTTGGCCTGGCCGGGCGCCCGGTCGTCGTGTGCGTGTCGCGGCTTGTCCCGCGTAAGGGGCAGGACACGCTGATCCGCGCCTGGCCGCAGGTACGGGCCGCAATCGGCGATGCGGCGCTGCTCATCGTCGGCGGCGGAAGGTATCGGGCGGCGCTGGAGAATCTAGCCGAACGGCTCCGCGTGAAACCTTCGATCACGTTCGCCGGCTCGGTGCCCTGGCGGGACCTGCCGGCGTATTACGACGCCGGTGATGTGTTCGCCATGCCTTGCCGCACCCGCAGGCGCGGCCTTGACGTGGAAGGGCTCGGCATCGTCTACCTGGAGGCGTCGGCGTCCGGCTTGCCCGTCGTCGCCGGTGACTCTGGCGGCGCCCCTGACGCCGTGCTCCGCGGTCAGACCGGCTTCGTGGTGGACGGCAGGTCGGCCACAGCGGTGGCCGGCCCGCTCATCCAACTGCTCAGCGATACCGAGCGCGCCGCGGCCATGGGGAGAAAGGGCCGCGGCTGGGTGGCGGCCGAGTGGCGCTGGGACCTCGTCGCAGAACGCCTTGCGGCCGTGTTGTCAGGCGACCAGCCCGCTTAGGAGCAGGCTCTTACGAGTAGAGCGCGTCGATTTCGGTCGCGAAATCCTTCGTCACGAGGTACCTTCGCACGCTCAGCTTGGGGGTGAGGTGGCCGCCGGCCTCGGTGAAGTCTGTGCCGAGCACGCGGAACCGCCTGATCGACTCGGCCCGGGACACCGCCTTGTTGGCATCGTCTATTGCTGCCTGAATCTCGGCCACGAGCTCGGGGTCGTCCCTGAGGCCGGCGAGGGTCGCGCCGGCGGGTCTGCCGTGCTTCTCCTTCCACTGCTCGAGCGCCTCCTCGTCCAGCGTCACCAGGCAGGCGATGTACGGCCTGCCGTCGCCGACGACAATGCACTGGCTGATCAGCGGATGAGCGCGAATCCGGTCCTCGAGCATGGCAGGAGCGACGTTCTTGCCCGCGGCGGTCACGATGATTTCCTTCTTGCGGCCCGTGATGCGCAGGAAGCCCTGGTCGTCAAGCTCCCCGAGGTCGCCGGTGTGGAACCAGCCGCTCTTGTCGATCACCTCGGCCGTGGCCGGCTTGTTGTGCCAGTAGCCGGCGAAGATGATCGCTCCCCGGATCAGAATCTCGCCGTCGTCGGCGATCCTGACGGCGACGCCAGGTAGCGGAAGGCCGACGGTGCCGATCTTGTTCCGGCTAGGCCGGTTCACCGTCGCCGCAGGGCTGGTCTCGGTAAGTCCGTAGCCCTCGAGGATTGTGATGCCGGCCCCGCGGAAGAAGTGGCCGAGCCTTTCGCCGAGCGCGGCGCCCCCGGACACCGAGTACCGGACATGCCCGCCGACCGCCGCCCGAAGCTTCCCATATACCAGCCGGTCGGCCAGGCCACGCTGAAGCCGGAGCGGCAGGCCCGGGCCGCCGCTGTCCAGTGCCTTGCTGTAGGCGACGGCGGTGTCGGCGGCGAACCCGAAGATCCGCTTCTTGACCGGGCTTTCCGCCGCCTGCGCCACGGCGGAGTTGTACACCTTCTCGAAGACCCGCGGCACCGCCAGGATGAAGGTCGGCCGGTACGAGGCGAGATCGGGCTGAACATTGGCGATGTCGGGCGTGTGGCCGAGAATCGTCGCGGACTGCACGCAGCCCACTTGGATGATTCGCGCAAACGAGTGCGCGAGCGGCAGGAACAGCAGCGTCGACCCGCCGACGACGTCGAACGCCTCGGCCAGCGCACCCTCGAACGCGTTGCGCGCGTCGGAGAGCAAGTTGCCGTTCGTTAGCTCGCAGCCTCTGGGCCTGCCGGTGGTGCCTGAGGTGTAAATGATCGTGGCGATGTCGGCGGCGCCGCGTGATCCGCGGCGCTTAGCTATCTCCTCGTCAGAAATGTCGGCGCCCGCGGCGGCGAGCTCACCGAGCGCTCCAGCGTCGATCTGCCAGACCTGGCCGAGGTCCGCGACCTTGTCCCTGACGTCGGCGACCGTGGCCTCGTGCGCAGGGGTCTCTACGAAGACGCCCTTGGCTCCCGAGTCGGAAAGGATCCACGCGACCTGCTCGGCCGAGGACGTGTCGTAGATCGGCACGCACACCGCGCCTGCGGACAGGATCGCGTAGTCGATCTGGGTCCACTCGTACCTGGTGCGGGACATCAGCGCGACCCGGTCGCCGGGTTCGATCCCCGCCGCGACCAGGCCCTTGGCGGTCGCCACGACGTCGCGGTGGAACTCGCCAGCGGTCACATCACGCCAGCCGCGGCCGACCTTGCGGCGCAGCGCGACGGTGTCTGGCGCTTCGGCCGCCCGCTTGAACACGATATCGGTGAGGTTGGCCGATCCTGGGATCTCCACCAGGGTCGGTGTGCTGTATTCGCGCACGACGTCTCCTTGTCACATCCTGTCGGGCTGCATGACAGCCTGCAATGGACCGTATCGCGACTAGCTACTGACCGGTAGTACCGGGCTGGCCGCACGTCGGCCCGGCGGCAGCGTGGGAACGCGGAAACAGGGCCGCGAGTATGGCACTACCCGCCAGCGCCGCCCGTCAGTATGCGCGCGGCCTCCTAGAGTGTCATCATGCGGGTCCACGTGGTGAGCGATGTGCACGGCAGATCCGAGGCCCTCGCCCGGTCAGGTGACGGTGCCGATGCGCTCTTCTGCCTCGGCGACTTGCTCTTGTTCGTTGACTACGCTGACCATGGGCAAGGTATCTTCGCGGACCTGTTCGGCGAGGAGAAGGCGCGTGAGTTCATCGCGCTGCGCACGGCGCGGCGATTCGACGAGGCGCGGGTGCTTTCCAAGGGGCTGTGGGCGACGCTCGGCAGTGACCCGGCAAAGCATGTCGAGGCCGCCGCGGGCCGTCAGTACGCCGAGCTCTTCGCCGCCCTACCAGAGCCCGCCTACCTTACCTACGGGAATGTCGATATCCCTCGCATGTGGCAGGACCACCTGCGACCAGGCCATCGGGTCCTCGACGGTGAGCGGATCGAGCTTGATGGATGGACGTTCGGCTTCGTCGGCGGCGGCCTGCGTTCGCCCTACCGCACGCCGAACGAGGTCGACGATGACGCCTACGCCGCCAAGGTGGCGGCGGTAGGGAAGGTCGATGTGCTGTGCGCTCATATTCCGCCGGCTATTCCCGAGCTTCTCTACGACACGGTGGCGCGGCGGCTTGAACGCGGCAGCGAGGCGCTGCTTGAGGCGATCAAGGAAACCAGGCCGAAGTACGTGCTGTTCGGGCACGTGCACCAGCCACTCGCCGCCCGGGCGAGGGTCGGCACCACTGAGTGCGTCAACGTCGGTCATTTCCGTGCCACGCAGACGCCTTACGTACTCGAGTGGTCGGGGTACGCTCCGGACAGGGCTACGGACGGGAGAAGGGCGCGCCGATGGCAGAAATAGCAAGCTCGAGCACGGTGATCGGGGCGCCGCGGGAAACCGTGATGGCGGTCATCGCTGACTTCGACGCCTACCCGAACTGGGCCGGCTCGTTCCGCTCCGTCGAGGTGACCGAGCCGGGCGATGATGGGCGCGCGCGGCAGGTGCGTATGGTCGTGGACGCCGGCTTCATCAAGGACACTCTTGTGCTCGCCTACAACTGGGACACCGACGTCCGGTCGAGCTGGGAACTCACCAAGCCGACAACGATGCTATCCGCACTGCACGGCGACTACTTGCTGGCCGATCATGACGCTGGCACCGAGGTCACCTATAACCTCACCATGAACCTCCGGATCCCGATGCTCGGAATAATCAAGCGCAAGGCGATAAATATGATTGTCGATCAGGCGCTCAACGGCCTGAAGAGGTATACCGAGAACCTGGGAGACGCCCGATGACGTGGCTCGACGACCTTCAGCGGCGGATCGCCATCGCGGGCGCACGCAGCGTCGGCCAGCAGGTCGCCGGACAGGTCGGCAGAACCTTCCGCGGCGAGAGGGGCGACGTGTGGGAGACCGCCACCACCGAGCCCGTGGATTCGGCCGCCGGCTATGCGCCCGAGTGCGCGTGGTGCCCGGTGTGCCGAGCGATCCGCATGGCCCGCGACTCGAACCCCGACCTCGCCGGCCGCGTTGGCGAGACCGCCGGGGCGCTGATGTCGGCCGCGCATGACGTGGTGACCGCAGTCGACGCGGCAATCTCCCGGATCCCGGGGCCGCAAGATAGCGCGCCACCCTCGCCGCCACCGCAGGCCGCGGCGCCACCCCCAGCAACCCGCACGGCTGTGCGGCAGGAACCCGCCGCGCCGGCCGGTGCAGCGCCGCCGCCCGCGCCGCAGAAACCTTCCGCGCGCCCCGGCCAGGCGCCGCCCCCTGACATGCCACCGTCCCAGAACGGGCAACAGACCTGAGGTGAGCCTGACCATAGGTATCGATGTCGGCGGTACCAAGGTCGCGGCCGGAGTGGTAGACGAGCGAGGAAAAATCGTCGAGAAGCTGCGGCGGCCGACGCCTTCGAGTGATCCAGTGCAGACGGTCACCACGATCAGCGAGGTCGTCACCGAGCTATGTAGCCGTCATGTCGTCGACGCGGTCGGCCTTGGCGTCGCTGGCTTTGTCGACGAGGCCCGCGCCTGCGTCGGGTTCGCGCCGAATCTTGGCTGGCGTGACGAGCCGGTCAAGAAGGCCGTGGAAGACCGCCTCGGGATTGCAGTCGTGGTGGAGAACGACGCCAACGCGACGGTCTGGGCCGAGACCAGGTTTGGGGCCGCGCGCGGTGAGGGCTACGTGATCCTGCTCACCGTCGGCACCGGTATTGGCTGCGGCATCGTCATTGGCGGCCAGCTGTACCGCGGCCACTGGGGGATGGGCGGCGAACCCGGCCACTACCGTGTCGTGCCTGACGGCCGCATGTGCGGGTGCGGCAACCGCGGCTGCTGGGAGCAGTACGCGAGCGGCAACGCGCTCATGGCCGAGGCGCGCGAGTTCGCTCGGAGGTCTCCAGGAGCGGCGACGCGCCTGCTGCAACTCGGTGGCGGCAGGCCGGAGGGGATCTCCGGGCCCGAGATCACCCGGGCGGCCGCGGAGGGAGATCCCGCGGCGTTGCGCTGCTTCGACATCGTGGGATCGTGGCTCGGCTATGGCATGGCCGATCTGGCCGCCATCCTTGACCCGGGCTGCTTCGTCATCGGCGGGGGCGTGTCAGAGGCTGGTGACCTGCTGCTCGATCCCGCCAGGACCAGCTTCGAGAACTCGCTGGCCGGCCGCGGCCACCGCATGCCCGCGCAGATCCTGCTGGCAGAGCTCGGCCCCGACGCGGGTTTCGTCGGTGCCGCAGACCTCGCCCGCCGCTAGTGGTCTGTCAGAGGTCCTTTGAGCGAACGGCGTCCAGGTGGGTGCATCGCAAGGCGGTGCTTGTCCTCGACGAGCGCTTCGCTGGTGCTACGCGCGACGACGACAACGCCGCGAGGTGCCCGCATGGGCGTCGTCGTGGACCACAGCGCCGAAGAGACTCCTCTGACAGACCACTAGCTAGGGCGTAGATCCCGGTGGATGCGGGCGGTGCTCCAGGCGATCCGGCAGGCCCCGCTTGTTCTCGAGAAGCCGATAGGGGGCTATTCGGCACGACGCTGTCGTCGCAGCCAAAGATCTGCTGGACATGCCCTGCCCTCCGGCCCAAGCCTGATCAGCAACTCGCGGTCGGCGCGCCACGCGGCAGCCGTTAAGCATCTTGGCTGGCTTTTCCTGAGACAGTCCTACACGACGGCACCGTCGTCAGGACCCGACTCGTCGCGGTCCTCGTCGCTCATGCGCAGCACGAGGGTGACGAAACCGCCAACGAACGCGGCCACCCCGCAAAAGGCCGCCCAGGCGGGAATCGTCCAGCCGGCGATCGTGGCGACAAGCAGGTATGCCGGGCCGCCGAAGAGGGCTAGCCAGGCGCCCTTGGTGACGCTGTCGAGTTGCGGCAGTGGCGGCGGAGGCGGCGGGATGTAATGCTCGTCGGCGTCGTCGGGTTCTGCGGTCGCCGGCTCGTCCGGCTGAGCTGCCGCCGGTTCGTCCGCGCGGGCGTCAGGATCGGCCGGTTTGATCACACGGGTGCCGAACAACTTGGCATCCACGTTCTCCTCGGCCGGCCAAGGCGCGGCTTCCGCAGCTTCCTCGTCCGCCGCAGGATCGTCGAACCGCGATACGAGATCGCGCCAGATTTCTTCCTCGTCGTGCTCACGCCCGGCCGTGTCCGGCTCGTCCACCCGCTCACTCCTTCCCGGCATGGCTGTGCGCGCGTACGAACTCCACGCTTCCCTCGAAGATGGCCGGTGCGTCATTGTCGAGCGTCGCGACATGATAGCTGTTGTCGCAGGTCCTGACCGTGAGCTGGCTTGGGGGCAGGCCGCTTCGCAGCGCCGCCAGGCTTGCCGGTCCAACCACATGATCCTCGGGACTCTTGTAGACGAGCACCGGCTGCGTGACCTTGCCGAGCCCACCTCTGGTCAGGCTCCACAGGTGCGGCAGGCTCGCGGCCGCCTTCACCGGCACCCGGTCATACGCGAGTTCGGGCGAGCCTTCCTTCTTGATGTCGCTCGCGATGCCCTTCAGCGACGGCACGACGTACTTCATGACGGGGGCGAGCGCGAATAGGCGGCTGTCCGCGACGATGGACGGGTTGACCAGCACGAGGCCGCTGACCTCGTCTCCGTGCACCTCGGCGAGCCGTAGCGCCAGGCACGCGCCGAGGGACAAGCCCATCACGAAGACCTCGCTTGCCCGCCTGGCCAGTCCCTCGAACGCGCGGTCGACCTCGGCATACCAGTCCTCCCACCGGGTACGGGCCATTTCCTGCCAGGTGGTCCCGTGACCGGGCAGTCTGGGCAGGGACACGCTCAGCCCGGCGCTCGCGAGGTACTCGGCCCACGGGCGCATTGACTGCGGCGACCCGGTAAATCCGTGGCATAGCAGGGCGCCCACCGGCCCGCCATCATGGGAGTACGGCTCGGCGTCAGGCATGACGGGCATGGGTATCCCTCGCTTTCGCACATCACCTGACTGGCATCGTCGCATGCGAGGATCATTCACGCGACGGGGGCGGGCGGCGCGTGACAACGTGTGCGCCTGGCACAGGTAGGAACTGCCACGTCCCTGGTGGCAAGATGCAGACGGGTGGTTCCACGGTGAGGAGGCCGGGTTGTTCTACGGGCTGGTGAAAGTGATCTTGAGGCCGATCCTCAGGATCGTCTTCCGACCGTGGGCAGAGGGAACAGAGAACCTCCCTCGCGAGGGCCCGGCGATCGTGGCGAGCAACCACCTGTCCTTTTCCGACCACTTCTTCGGGCCGCTGCCGCTGCCGCGGAAGGTGATCTTCCTCGCCAAAGCTGAGTACTTCACAGGTTCTGGGCTCAAGGGCATCGTGAGCAAGGCGTTCTTCCGTGGCATCGGCCAGATCCCGGTTGACCGCGGTGGCGGGCTGGCGAGTGAGCGTTCACTGCGCACGGGACTGCGGGTGCTCGCGGAGGGAAAGGTGCTCGGCATCTACCCTGAGGGCACGCGCTCGCCTGACGGCAGGCTCTACCGGGGCAAGACCGGCGTCGCCAGGCTCGCACTCGAAGGCCGTGCCCCCGTGGTCCCCGCCGCGATGGTGGGCACCTTCGAGATGCAGCCTCCGGGTCGGGTCTGGCCCAACCTGCGGATCCGCCCGGGGGTACGGTTTGGCGAGGCTCTCGACTTCTCCCGCTACTACGACATGGAATCGGACCGCATGGTCCTCCGGGCGGTCACCGACGAGATCATGTACGCGCTCATGGAGCTATCCGGGCAGGAGTACGTGGACAAGTACGCTCAGCAGGCCAAGGCGGAGCTTCAGGCTGCACGTAAGCGCCAGGCGGCCGTGAGCGGACCCGGCGGGGAGTGAGCCCAGTGACAGTAGTCCCGGCGCGGCGAGCGACGCGGTCACGCCCGGCGCTGAGGGCAACATAGCCGGGGCCGGGCCGGCCGGCGGCGAGACGGCCAGGAGCGAGGCGGCCGCCCGTGACCAGGAGTAGTGACGTGGCTGGTGACCCGGGATGTGCCATCGCGGGTCATATACGACCCGCGATGGCACATCCCGGGTCACCGGGACAGGTGCGCGTGCGGATGGTCGCGAAAAGCGTGTCCCATAAGCAGATGGCACAGCGCCTTGCGTTGCCGCACCTGACCGTCCAGAACCACGTGCAGAACACGCGCGGCAAGCTGCAACTGCACAATCGCGTAGACCTGGTCGGGTACGCGATCGAGCCGGGCCTGGACGACACTGGCTGCCCATGACGGTGCCTCACCCCGGGACCGGCCGCCCACTTCTGTGCTGGCGTCGCTGCCGTCCGGGCGGCAGTCCCGGCCGCCGTCTGGTCCTGGTCATACTCGTCGCGGTGCTGCTCGCGGTGCCGACGTCCTGCGGCCCGCGGAGCAAGCCCGGCACGCTGGCGCCTGTCCAGGTCATGTCCCGGTTTGAGCGCTCGGGTGACGCCAGCCTGGCCCGCGATTGTGGTTATAGCCAGCCGCTGCCGGCCAGCCCACGGCGCAGCCTCTGGTTGTTCTGCGATACGCCCGTGTACGTACGCAAGCCGGACGCGAGCGGCCACCTCAGCTGGGCGCTCAAGCAGTTCATCAGTGGTTCGACGGCCGCGGTGAGTCCAACCGTAGCGCGGCCGGGCGCGGCGGTACGCGTGCCAGGTCGGCTGAGCGAGCTTGGCGCGCCGGGCACGACGCCGGGCACCGCGAACGGCGCAGTGCCCGGCAGTCGCGGACCTGCACCATTCCTGCCCGCACCCACCGGGCTCGTCACATTGACCGGCCTGCCTTGTGGCTACGGCGGCGGTTACGCCACGTCGTGGGTCAGCGGGGTCACCCGGATGCCGTCGTCGAATGACCTGCTCATCGCTTTCAACAACTACTGCGTGCTGAGTGGAGCAGGCGGCTTCCTGCCCGAGGGCTTCGGCCTGGTCGAATACGATCCCGCCACGGGCACGCTGAGCAACGAGGTAACGGTGTTCGCCAGTGTTGATCTCAGCATCGCGGCGTCAGCCAAGCTGCTTGGCTCGCCGGTCTTCTCCGGTCCTTATCTGTACCTGTTCGGCCCCACGTGCACGGATCTGGCATTCGGAAGATGCGCAACGGGGACGGTGTTCGAAGCGCGGGTGGCCGCCAGCCCGCTCGATTGGGCCGATCCGTTTCGCTACCAATGGTGGATCGGCGGCTCATTGGGCCCGTGGACGCCTGACGCCGCTGCGGCGACATCGATCATCGCCGGAGCGAGACCGTCCGCCGTGAGCGTGGCCGACTTCTCTGCTGCGGGGCGCCAGTTCATCCTCGTCGAGCAGACAGACATCGGTGGCGGCTTCACCGTGTACGAGTCGCGGGCACCGGCCGGCCCCTGGCGACGGATCAGATCCGGGCGCGTCCCGTGCCGGGTGGGTGGTGGCTACGCGAACTTCTGCCGCGCGATAATCGGGCATCCGGAGCTCAGCACGCGGACCGAGTTAGTCCTCTCGTATTTCAACCCGTTGGCGGGCGCTCGCGGCCACGTCATGGTGGCCGGGTTCCGCTGGTAGCCATGCTGCACGTCGGCGTGGTCAGCGGTGTTCTTGATCGTGGCGGTGCCCGTCTCGGCCGGGGCGTCGATTCGGCAGACCTGCGTGCGAGTGAATCAGCTGATTTGTAGCGTCGGTCGCGGGATGCAACCGTTTGCTTGATCATTTCCGCAAGAATTGTGAGAGCAGGTTCTTCACTGGGGAGGTCATGGAGAGCGCCAGCCCCGGGTTCGGTGTGGGCGCGGTCGCGCGGCGCCTCGGCGTGGCCACGTCCACGCTGCGTACCTGGGACCGCCGCTACGGAATCGGGCCTAGCCGGCGTAGCGAGGGACACCACCGTCGCTACGACGCCGTTGACGTAGCCCGGCTCGAAATAATGCATCGCCTGATCCTGAATGGTCTCCCGCCAGCGGAGGCGGCGCGCACGGCCCTCGAGGCCGGCCTGGGCGCACCGGTGCCTGGGTCACCGGTGCCTGGGTCACCGGTGCCTGGGTCACCCGTGACTGGGCGGCCGCGTACTGGCACAGGCGTGCCCGGCATAGGCGTGCCCCTGCCAAGGAGGCGTCGTCAGGCGGCCGGTTCCGGCGGGAACCGGCTGGCGGTGCCCGGTGCGACGGCGGAGGCGCGCGCGCTGTCCCGCGCGGCGATGGCCATGGACGAGCCAACCACCCGGGAACTAATCCGGGCCGCACTTCGCCGCCGGGGTGTCGTCTGGACCTGGGACAACATGCTGGTCCCTGTCCTTACCGGGCTCGGCGAACGTTATTCGTCAAGTGGGCGCTGCGTCGAGATCGAACATCTGCTCACCTGGTCCGCACTTGCCACGCTTTCCGCCGTCGCCACCCGGCCGGGCGAAGCAGTCAACGCGCGCCCGGTACTGCTCGCCTGCGCCCCGGAGGAACAGCACACCTTGGCGCTGTACGCGCTCGCCGCGGCCCTTGCCAAAAGGCATGCCGCCACTCGCGTGCTCGGCGCCAGGGTCCCCTACCACGCACTTGCGGACGCAGTCCGCCGGCTCGGTCCTGTGGCCGTTTTCTTGTGGTCGCAGACCACAGCGACCGGTGCAGCGGAGCCATTGGCCGATCTGCCAGCCCTGCGTCCGGCGATCCAGGTGATCGTCGGCGGCCCGGGCTGGAACCGCCACCAGATGCCGTCGGGGATCGAGACCGTGCAGACCCTTTCCGACGCGGTCAACGCCGTCATGATGGCTCTCGGCGCAGGCTGAGGCCCTTCTTTCTCTGCTTCTCTTTTCTCTGCTTCTCTTTCTCTGCTTCTCTTTCTCTCTGCTTCGGCGCGCACAGCGCGGCTGACCGCCCTGCGCGCTGAGCTGTGACCTGTCACGCCGCCCGCACCCGCGTGGCCGGTTGCCCGCCCGCACCCGGCGTGGCCGGTTGCCCGCCCGTACCCGGCGTGGCCGGTTGCCCGCCCGTACCCGGCGTGGCCGGTTGCCCGCCCGCACCCCGCGCGGCCGGTTGCCGCGCCCCGTCCCATGCGGCCGGTTGCCGGGCGGCAATCGCGCGCGGCCGGGTTGCCGGGCCGCTTCGCGGCCGGTCCGGGCCGCTTCGCGGTGTGGCCGGCCACCGCGGGATCGCAGCACCGAGCGGGGCACCGGGATGGCCGTCCGGCGGGTAGGCGGTCCTTGCTGCCGGTAACCGGCACGGTCCGCAACCCGCCGGTGTGGCAAGTCACAACTAGATCCCGTCCTGGGCGGCTTGCACTAATGAATAACTTTCGAGTAGATTTCCTCTAAGAAGTAGCAGGTAGAGACGATACATGTTGTGACATGATGTGTTTTATTCCGGTGTGGGACGCGAACGCTCACACCGGCACGAGGGGGCCCGATGGACGGCGCAGAACATGGATCTCTCGGCGCGAAACTTGCGCACGGTGACGAGACGGATCTAGCCGAGTGTTTTGCCGCGCTCTGCCCGCTGCTCCGTCGGTACCTTCGCCGGCGCGTACCGCCTGACGACGTCGACGACGTGATCCAGATCGTCCTCATCGAGCTTTGGCGGTGCCGTGACCGCTACGATCCTGCGCGCAGCCTCGAAGGCTGGGTGCTTGGCATCGCCCGCATGCGGGCCATCGACCACCTTCGGGCCCGCCACCGGGTGACCCTCCCGCTCGACGAGGCTTTCGGGCCAGGCTCTCGCGTCCGTTCCCTCCGCGGCGGACCGGATTGACCAGGCCCACGATGTGGGACAGGCGCTCGCCGTGCTGCCACAGGCTCAGGAACTGGCGATCAGGCTGGCCTACTTCGGTGACCTCACTCAACGGGAGATCGCGGAGTCCCTGGACGTCCCGCTGGGTACGATCAAGGCGAGGACCGCGCGGGGGCTGCGGCGCCTGGGGGAGTTGCTAGCTGCGTGAACGGGGTGCCGGTGAGACCGAGGGTGGGTGTGTCCAGTTGCCTGCTCGGCGTCCCGGTGCGCTTCAACGGAGGACACAGCAGGGATCGCTTCCTCACCCGCGAACTTGGCCGCCACGTGGACTGGGCAGCGGTCTGCCCGGAGATCGAGATCGGACTTGGCGCGCCGCGCGAGACGCTGCGCCTGGTTGCCGAGGGTGGTCGGACCCGGCTCATGTCCAGAGCCGGCAGCTCCGATCACACCGAGGCGGTTCAAGCGCTTGCCGCCCGCCGCGGCGCCGAACTTGCCGCCATCGACGGATACGTGTTCAAGTCGGGGTCCCCGAGCTGCGGCCTTCGTGGCATCAAGCGGTATCGCGATGATCAGGTCACCGATCGTGGCGGGCGCGGCCTATTCGCCGCCGCGTTCGCCGATGCTGCGCCGCTGCTTCCGGTGGAAGACGACGGACGGCTGAACGACGCGCGGCTGCGCGAGGAGTTCATTGAGAGGATCTTCGCGCACGCTCGCTTGCGGCTGTTGTTCGCTGAGTCATGGCGGTCGGCCGACCTCATCGCTTTCCATGCCCGCCACAAGCTGCAGCTGCTGGCACACGACCCGGCCCGATACCGCGAGGCAGGCCGGCTGGTCGCAGCAGCCGGTACTCAGGCACCGGAGAAGCTGCGGGCCGGCTACAGCGTCATCTTCAGCGAGGCAATGGCCGCCAGGGCCACCCGCGGCCGTCACGTCAACGCCCTGCAGCACGCCTTCAGCCAGATCAGTGAGGCCCTTGACGATGTCAGGCGGGATGACATCGGCGCCGTTTTCGAGGGATACCGGCGCGGGGAGGTTCCGCTCAGCGTCCCGATCGCGCTGCTGCACCATCATGCCGCCGGCGAGACGATGACGTACCTGGGCGAGCAGACCTACTTCGAGCCTTTCCCTGCGGACCTGCGGCTGCGGCACCATCTGGACTGAGCGGGCGAGCTGTGCCCGGCCAGCTGCCCGCCAGCAGCCCAGTGCGGTTCGGCCAGGGGCTGCGTAGCCAGCGCTCGACGTGTCAATACGACGGTCGGCTATGTGCTCTTCCTTGGCGGGAGCGGGAAGAACCCGCTGGTACGGCGCGCGTACTCGACGTAACCAGGACGCGTGCTGGCCATTCCCTTCTCGAGCAGCGGCTTGCCTGTGCCGAAAGCGAGGAAGTAGGTCATGAGCACGGGCGAGAGGATAGTGAGCGCACCGGTCCAATGGTCGCAGGCAATGAGGTACAGGCCCCACCACACGCAGGCATCACCGAAGTAATTTGGATGACGGGTATAGTGCCACAGCCCACGATCCATAACCTTGCTCCGGTTCGCCGGGTCATGCTTGAAACGCGCGAGTTGCGCGTCACCGGCCGCCTCGAAGCCGAAACCAATCAGCCACACAGCAGTGCCTAGCCAGGCGAGCGGCCCAAGTGGCGCCCTTTCGAAGCACGCGACCTGTACAGGCAGCGAGACGAACCACATGACGGCACCCTGGGTGAGATACACGGTCCGTAGCGCGTAGATATCGCGGCTGCCTTTGGCGCGGCTCAGCAACTCCGCATAGCGTGGATCTTCACCTTGCCCCCAGGCGCGCCGGGCGATGTGAGCCGCCAGGCGGACGCCCCAGATCACCGTCAATGTTGCGACCAGCAACCGCCGCCCGCCGTCACCGTGGCCTGCGGAGATCCTGTACGCGGCAAGCGCGACGGCGGCGAAACCGAGTCCCCAGGCGACGTCGATCACCCGGTGCTTCTTCTGCGCGACGGCGATAGCGAAGGTCGCCGCCATGACGGCCGCAACGACCCCGGCGCTGGCGGCCAGGCACCAGCCCAACATCACGGGCTCTTTACCCGCGGAGTGTCACCAGGCATGGCCGGCATCTTGCCGCGCACCGCCGGCAAACGGCGATCGCCGTCAGCTCGTGGCCGTACTGCCAGGATCTGGTCGACGCCCATCCGCCCCTCCGCGAAGGCCAGCGCCCCGCCCGCCAGGTAAAGCCGCCACACCCGCGCCTGCTCCTCGCCGATCAGCGCGACCGCCTGATCCCACTGACGTTCGAGGACGTCGTGCCAGGCGCGGATGGTGCGCACGTAGTGTTCTCGAAGGCTCTGCACGTCGCGCACTTCAAGGCCGGCGTCCTCGATCAACTGGATCGTGGCGCCCAGCGGCCGCATGTGCATGTCGGGCGCGATGTAGGTCTCGATGAATGGGCCACCGCCTGGCGCGGTGTCCGTGCGCCGTGACATCTGCTGGATGAGTACCCGGCCGCCGGGGCGGAGCAGCCGGCGGATCCCGCGGGCGAAGGCCTCGTAGCCTTCCGCCCCGACATGCTCGCCCATCTCGATCGAGGCAATGGCGTCGTAGGGCCCGCCGCTCATCTCACGGTAGTCCTGCAGGCGCACCTCGACGCTGCCATCTTCAGCGCCGGCACCCGCCGTCTTCGCGGTGTCGGCCGCCGTCTTCGCGGTGTCGGCCATCATCTTCGCGGTGTCGGGCGTCATCCGCGCCGTGTTGGCCGTCATCTTTGCGGTCTTGGCCGGCGTGGCCTTCACCTGCGCGGTCTTCGGCTGGCCGGCCCTGGCCCGGGCGAGGGCGGCCTGCTGCCGGGACAGCGTCACCGCGGTTACGTGGGCGCCATGGGCGCGGGCGGCGTGCACAGCAAGAGATCCCCATCCGCACCCGATGTCGAGCAGTCGCATGCCCGGTTGGAGGCGGAGCTTGCGGCAGATCAGCGCTAGCTTGTCGCGCTGGGCGTCGTCGAGGCCGTAGCCGGGCGGCTCGCTTGTCCAGTAGGCGCACGAGTACGCCATCGATGAGCCGAGGATGAGTGCGTAGAAGTCGTTGCACAGGTCGTAGTGGTGTGCGATCGCGGCGCGGTCCCTGGCCCGCGTGTGCAACCGCCCGGCCAGCCGGGCTTCTGCGGCCGGAGGGCGCGGCCGCGGTCCTGCGACGCCCAGCCGCAGCGCCAGCCTCCCGGCATCGAGCCGCTGCCGCCACGGCAGTCCGGCGCCCTTGAGGCCGCGTTCGCGCACCGCGTGCCAGCACCGCCTGAGCCCTTCGGCGAGGTCACCATCCACGTCGAGGGTCGCCGCTAACGTAGGCGCGTGCCAGGCCGAGCTCGGCCGGGCTCCACAGCAGGTACCGGAGCGCGCGGCGCGAGCGCAGCACGACGGTGGGGGCGTGACCGGCCCCCGCTTCGCTGCCGTCCCAGGCGCGCAGCCGTACCGGGGGCGATCCGCGGAAAACCTGCTCCATTAACGGCCAGAGCGCCTGGGCCGCAGGGGTGCTCACGGCGTGTGCTCGAGCGCGAACTGGTGGACGTTGAGATATCCGGACCGGAAACCCGCCTCCGAGTAGGCGAGATAGAACGTCCACATGCGGCGGAACACCGCGTCGAAGCCGAGCTTGTCGATGTCGCTGGCGTGCTGGCAGAACCGCGCGCGCCATAGTTGCAGCGTCCTGGCGTAGTGCCGGCCGAGGGAGCGCCGTGCGGTCACCCTCAGCGACGCCCGGGCGGCCTCATGCTCGATGGCCATCGCCGACGGGATGACGCCACCAGGAAAGATGTACTTGTGAATCCAGGTGTAGCTGGTGCGGGTGGCGAGCATTCTGTCGTGCGGCATGGTGATCGCCTGCAGGCCGATGCGGCCGCGCGGCGCGAGAAGGCGATTGAGGGTGGCGAAGAACACCGGCCAGTACCTGTCCCCGACCGCCTCGATCATCTCGACGCTGACGATTGCGTCGTAGCGCCCCGCGGCGTCCCTGTAGTCTCGCAGGTCGATCGCCACCTGACCCGCGACACCTGCCCGCGCGGCACGGCCCTGCGCAAGCTCGCGCTGTTCTTGCGACAACGTGATCGAGTCAACGCGTGCGCCACGCCTGGCTGCCCTGATCGCCAGTTCGCCCCAGCCGGTTCCGATCTCGAGAACCCGGCTGCCCGGGCCGACCGCCGCGAGGTCGAGGATCCGGTCGATCTTCCGGCGCTGCGCCTGGGCCAAGCTGTCCTCCTTGGCCTCGGCGAGCGGCGGGCCGAGGGATCCGCCGAGGTCGTCGAACTCGGCCGCAGAGTAGGTCATGGTCTCGTCCAGGAACAGCGCGAACAGGTCATTGGACAGGTCGTAGTGGCGCTGGATGTTCCGCCGCGCCCCATCGGGGGTGCCGTCCTCGGCGGCAGGCATCCGGGGCACATACCACCGCCGCAGCTTCTGCGCGGGCCGGGGCACGAGCGTCGCCATCCGGGCCGCGAAGACGCTCAGCAGGCCGGCCAGATCATCGGCGTCCCAGTCGCCCGCCATGTACGACTCGCCCAAGCCGATCAGGCCACCTGCGCCGAGGCGCCGGTAGAAGTCGCCAGGGCGATGTAGCAGCAGCGCCGGTGCGCCTTCGCCACCACCACCTGTCGTCCCGTCCGCCGTCACCACCCGAACCGGCAGCCGTGCGGTAACCCGGCGGAACAGCGCGCTTGCCACGGCGGCACGCGCCCGGCTGTCAGGAATAACCGCGACATCGGGCCAGCGTGCCGCGTCGACGTGCCCGGCACTGTCGATGTGCCGTGCACGGCTGGGGCCGCAATCGCCTCGGCTGCGGATCGCGCCGGCATCGGCGCCGTGACCCGTGCGCCGCCCGGCGACCCGCCCGGCGCCCTGACTAGTTCCGTAACCAGTGATCTGAGTCAAGAGACTCCCTCCCGTATGCCGGCCAGCGAGCCGGGCCGTGCGTCAGGCCGTGCGTCAGGCCGTGCGTCGGCCGTGTCTCAGGCCGTGTCTCAGGCTGTCTGCCGGACCTTCTGCCGGACCGTCTGCCGGACCGTCTGCCGGGCCGTGCGTTCGCCGCCGGCCGCGGCAACACAGGCAGTCCGCGAAGATAAAGCCCGATGCCCTGGCGTCGGATGCGTGCCGTGACGGCGGCGGTGGACCAGGGGCGAACACGCTGGCCTGGGACGGCATGACCGCGCACGGTCGCAACGAACGGCCGTTCGCCCGCGCGATGCAGCGTCACAGACAGGTTCAGCCGGTCACCCGGCGTGGGCAGGCTCATCCGGTAGCTTCCGTCCACCGGATAGAACGGCGAGACGTAGAACTCCTTGGCTACCCGTGCCCGTCCCCGCTCGTCGGTGCGTAGCAGGTAGCAGTGCCGTTCACCGTGGGTGTTGCACACCTCGGCGATGACGGCGGCGAGTGCGCCGTCGGCGCGGTGGCACCAGTAGACGGTCAGTGGGTTGAAGACGTAACCGAGAGCCCGCGGCTGGGTGAGCATGAGTACGTGGCCTCCGCCGAGGCTTACGCCGCGGCTGGCAAGAAAGCGGTCGACGTTGGCGCGGATGCTCAGGCCCGGATCGCCCAGATGATCCCTGGCCAGGAAGCCGCGCCGCGGGAAGCCGCGCCGCGGGAAGCCGCTCCGCCGGGTGCCGCGCAGCCGGAGGCTGCAGGCTCCGCTGAGCGGCCGGTCACGCGGCAGATCGTCGAGATCTGTGAGCCAGAGCTGCATCGGATAGGTGAAGGCGTTTCTGATCGGCTCGGCTCGCACGTGCGTGACCCGGCATTCGTACAGGGTGGGCGCGGTCACCACGTGCCCCCGAGCGCACGCGCTGCGGCGGCCCCCGCCCGGCAGCCGTCCTCGTGGAAACCCCAGCCGTGATATGCGCCCGCGTAGGCGATCCGAACATCGTTGAGTTCTGGCAGCCTGCGCTGCGCCGCGAGCGCCTGGGGGGTGAAGATCGGATGCTCGTAGACCATCCTGGCCAGCACCCGGCCGGCGGCAACCGACTCTCCGCCGTTCAGGGTCACCACGTACCGGGTCGGTCCGGGCAGCTGCTGCAGCCTGGTCATGTCGTAGCTCACTCGCACCTGGCCGCCGGCTTCGTTACACGACTGCTGCAGGTAGTTCCACGATGCGCGGACGCTTGGTGAGCGGGGAAGCGCGGACGAGTCGGTGTGCAGCATGGTCTCGTTGCGCGAGTAAGTGAAGGCGCCCAGCACCCTGCGTTCGGCCGCGGTCGGTGCCGCGAGCAGCCGAAGTGCCTGGTCCGCGTGAGTGGCGACCACGGCCGCGCCGAAACAGTACGTCGTGTCCGCGTCGTCGCGGATTTCCACCCCGGCCTCCGTCCGGCGCAGACTCGTGACCGGCGTGGTGGTCCGCACCGCGGTGAGTTCCTTCTCGACCCGCTCGACGTAGGCGCGGCTGCCACCGGTGACCGTCCGCCACTGCGGCGAGCCACGCACCGCGAGCATGCCGTGGTTGGCGAGGAAAGCGAACAGGTAGCGCGCCGGATAGCGGCCTGCCTCGGCCGGCGCGCACGACCACACGGTGGCCACAAGCGGCGTTGTGAAGTGGTCAATGAAGTATCTCGAATAGCCGCCGTCGGCGAGGAAGCGGGAGAGCGTGACGTCGTCGCCGGAGTCGGCGAGCACTTGCCGCGCGGCCCGGTAGAAACGAGGCAACTCCGTGAGCATCCGGAGGTAACTGGCGCGGAGCGCCGAGTGCGGCCGTCCGAGCAATCCGAGCGGCCCCCGCCCGCCCGCATATTCAAGTCCGCACCCGGCGCACCGCACCGACATGCTCATCTGGCAGTCCTGCGTGGCCACCCCCAGCTCAGCGAAGAGCCGGCTCAGCAGCGGATAGGTCCGCGGGTTGTGCACGATGAAGCCGGAATCCACGCGAAGGCCGCCGACCTCATGAGTGTGCGCGTGACCGCCCGCCCGGTCATCGGCCTCGAACAGCGTCACGTCGCACGAGCGTTGCAGCACATACGCGGCCGTCAGGCCCGCAACGCCGCCGCCGATGACGGCGACATGTCGCCCCATGAATTGCTCCCTCCGGCGCTGTGCTGTCGACAGGTAGCTGTCCTGTCAACACGTATTCGGAGGGATTCGCCCGATCGGATGCCATGCCATCGAAAGAAGCGGGTGGCCGGTCGGCCGTCGCGAAGCGAGGTGGTACCGAACATGATCCTGATACGTGAATCGGCGGATTCTCATCCAGCAGTGAGCGGGCCGCTACAGTCTGCCGGGGGATCCCGGGGGGTCGTCCCCCCGGGGCAATACAGTCTTAACGGCTGCCGCCTGCGCAGCCAGCCCTGGCCTGCGGGGCCGAGCTGCTCACATCCGAGCCTGCTCGAAGGTGGCCGCCCTGGCTACCGCGGATCGGGCGCGGTGATTATCTGGCCCAGCCCTTGGCCCGCCGCACCGCATCCCGCCAGCGATCGTGCCCGGTCTGGTCCCGGGGCCCAGCCTCAAAGCTGCGGTCGAGCTGCCATGTTCCTGCGAGTTCAGCGGCCGACGACCACATGCCCGTGCCGAGGCCGGCGAGGAAGCCCGCGCCTACTGCCGTGGTCTCCGCCACCATCGGCCGGTCCACCGGGATCTGCAACTGGTCGGCCTGCATCTGCATGAGCAGGTTGTTGGCGCTCGCGCCGCCGTCGGCCTTCAGTCGCGCCGGCACGTGCCCGGTCACGTCCGTCATCAGGTCGAACACGTCCCGCACTTCGAACGCGATCGCCTCCAGCGTGGCGCGGACCAGGTGCGCGCGCGTGGTTCCGCGGGTGATGCCGAGGATCGTGCCACGCGCGTCCGGGTCCCAGTCCGGCGCGCCGAGCCCGGTCAGGGCCGGGACGAATACCACACCGCCGCTATCAGGGACCGTCCCAGCCAATGCCTCCGTCTGCGGTGCGACGTCGATGATGCCGAGACCGTCGCGCAGCCATTGGACGGCCGCGCCGGTGACGAAGATCGCTCCTTCGAACGCGTAGGTCAGCTCGCCGCCAGGTTCCTGCCAGGCGACCGTGGACAGCAGGCCCGACCGGGGCGTGACGATTGACTTGCCGGTGTTGACGAGCAAGAAGGAGCCTGTCCCGTACGTGCACTTGGTGTCGCCAGGCGCGAAGCATGCCTGGCCGAACAGCGCCGCTTGCTGGTCACCTGCGATGCCTGCCACCGGAACGTCGAGTCCGAGGAACTCCTCAGGATCGACCTGTCCCGCCACCCCGTAGGACGGAACCACCTCGGGCAGCGCACCCATCGGCACGCCGAAAAGGTCGCAAAGCTCGGCTGACCACTGCCCGGTCCTGATGTCGTACAGCATTGTCCTCGACGCGTTGGAGGCGTCGGTAACGTGCCGGCGCCCGGCGGTCAGCCGCGCGATGAGATAGGAGTCGACGGTACCGGCTACCGCGGTTCCTTCGGTGATAGCAGTCCAGGTGGCCTCGTCGTTCGCCGCGATCCAGGCAAGTTTCGTCGCCGTGAAGTACGGGTCGAGCCGCAATCCCGTCAGTTCTGTCACCCTCGGCTCGTGCCCGGCCTCGCGCAGGCGGGCACACAGCGCAGCCGTTCTGCGGTCCTGCCAGACGATCGCCCGGCGCGGGGCGGCCAGCGTGCGACGGTCCCAGACCACCAGCGTTTCGCGCTGGTTGGTGATGCCGACCGCCTGCACGGTCGCGCCGCCGGCCAGCGCTTGCCTGCCTGCGGAGAGCGTCGCCTGCCAGATCCCCTCTGGCAGATGCTCGACCCAGCCCGGCTCTGGATAGTGCTGGCGAAACTCCGCGTAACCGCGGCCGCGGATCTTTCCTTCGGCGGAGACCACGAGAGCGGTGACTCCGGTGGTGCCGGCATCGATGGCAAGGACGCTCATGGGCACCAGTGTGTCGCATCGGGGTCGTCTCCGCCGCTAACGGCGCCCATGCCGCTCGCGGCGTTGTCGTCGTCGCGTGCAGGACACCGCTACACACTCATTCCCGGATAAGCAGGCGCCTGCCACGATCCAGCTGGACCCCCTTGCCGGCGAAGGAACCACGATGCTATGCCCTAGTGTTGGCCGCGGGACCGTGTCCGGCGATCCGGCGCGACGAGAGGAATCAAGATGCGAGTGGGAGTGCTCACTGGTGGCGGCGACTGCCCTGGGCTGAATGCCGTTATCCGTGCCATTGTCCGCAAGGGTGTTCAGCAGTTTGGCTATGAATTCGTCGGCTTTCGCGACGGGTGGCGCGGTCCGCTCGAGGGTGACACCATCGCCCTCGACGTGCAGGCGGTGCGCGGGATCCTGCCCCGTGGCGGCACGATTCTTGGCACGTCAAGGACGAACCCGCTCAAGTCCAACGGCGACGGCCGCTCCGGAGTGGAGCGGATCACTGACAACATCGCAGGCCTCGGCGTGGACGCGCTGATCGCGATCGGCGGCGAGGACACGCTCGGCGTGGCCGCCAGGCTGTTCGAGCAGGGCCTGAAGGTGATCGGGGTGCCCAAGACCATCGATAACGATCTTGGTGCAACAGATTACACATTCGGCTTCGACACCGCCGTCAACATCTGCATGGAAGCGATCGACCGGCTGCACACAACCGCGGAGAGCCATCACCGGGCCATGGTCGTCGAGGTGATGGGCAGGCACGCAGGCTGGATTGCGCTGCACGCCGGGCTCGCGGGCGGCGCCAACGTGATCCTTATCCCGGAGCGCCCCTTCGAGATCGACAAGGTCGTCGCCTACGTGGAGAGCAGGTTCCAGGCCAGGTACGCGGCGATGGTCGTGGTCGCCGAGGGTGCGCACCAGGCCACCACCGATCTGGAGCTTGCCGATCAGGAACTCGACTCGTTCGGCCACGTCAGGCTCGGCGGCATCGGGCAGCGCCTGGCCGACGAGATCGAGAGGCGCACAGGCAACGAGGCGCGGTGCGCGGTCCTCGGGCACATCCAGCGCGGCGGCACGCCGACGGCTTACGACCGCGTGCTCGCCACCCGGTTCGGTGTCCATGCGATTGACGCGGTACACGACGGCGACTTCGGGAAGATGGTCGCGCTGCGGGGCGCGGACATCGTCCGGGTGCCGCTGGCAGACGCGGTCAAGGAGCTCAAGCTCGTACCCCCCGAGCTGTACGCCGAGGCCGAGGTGTTCTTCGGGACATAGCCGTAACGGCTGCCGCACATGCGCCATGGCCTGCCTGCGCGGCGCGCGTTCCAGGGAGCGGCCCTGCCGCGGTCCTGCCGGGCCGAAACTCCTGCTGCCAGCGCGCTGCGGGGCCGGTACGGGCCAAATCTGCCGTGTGGACCTGGCACACTATGGTCGTGTCTGCCACTGACTTGGCCGAGCCATGCGTCCTGCTCAAGCTCGGCGAGATCGTCCTGAAGGGGCGCAACCGCCCGCGGTTCGAGCGGATGCTGTACGACAACATCCGCGCCGCCCTGCGTGATGTCGGCGCGGATGTCGATGTGTGGCGCCGCGAAGGTGTCATCGTCCTGCGCGTCAACCAGGCACGGCGCCCACCTGAAGATCAGGGCAATCCGCCGCCTTTCCGGCCGCCGGTGGCCGGTGCAATGGCCGCCGGTGGCGGCGCGGCCAGCCAGGCTGACCTGGTCGAGACGGTGGACGCGGTAGCGCGCCGGGTCTGCTCGGTCATGGGGATCGTCCGGGTTCACCGTGCGGTGCGGGTAAGGAAGGACCCGGACGCGGCCGCCGCCGCGGCGGTGGAACTCACTGCCGGGGCGGCGGGCACCTTTGCCATCCGGGCCCGGCGCAGAGACAAGCGCTTCCAGATGCGATCAATCGAGCTGGCGGCGTATATCGGCACCCAGGTTCGGCAGGCGCACGGCCTTGGCGTGGACCTGAGCCACCCCGACACAGAAGTATTCGTTGAGGTCGACCAGCAGGAGGTGTTCGTCTTCACCAGTGCCATGCCCGGCCAGGGTGGTCTGCCGGTCGGGATGAGCGGCCGCGCGCTTGTGCTGATGTCGGGTGGCATCGACTCGCCCGTGGCCGCATACCGGATGATGCGGCGTGGCCTTCGCTGTGACTTCCTGCACTTCTCCGGCATGCCGTTGACCGGGCCGGAATCGATCTACAAGGCATACGCGCTGATCAGGGAACTTGACCAGTTCCAGGGCCGGTCCCGGCTGTTCGTGGTGGCGTTCGGCAAGACGCAGCAGCGGGTCGCGGCCAGTGGCGCCGAGCGCCTGCAGATCATGGCGCAGCGCAGGCTCATGCTCAAGACGGGCGAGGCGCTCGCCGCCAAGCTTGGTGCTGCCGCGCTGGTCACTGGTGATTCGCTGGGCCAGGTGAGCAGCCAGACCCTGGCGAACATCACTGCGCTCAACGACGCGGTCGCGTTGCCGATCCTGCGCCCGCTGATCGGCTGGGACAAGACCGAGATCATGACCGAGGCGCGCCGCATCCGCACGCTTGCCATCTCTGAGCTACCCGACGAGGACTGCTGCACCCTGCTCACACCGCGCCGGGTCGAGACCAAGGCGAATGCGGCCGACCTGCGTGTGATCGAACGCAGGCTCGGCGCGGACGAACTAGTCGACGGCCTGGTCTCGACGGCGCGGGAGTACCGGCCTGTGCAGGTGTGCCACGCGGGCTGAGGGTCAGCCTGCGGGAATCCGCTCCGGCGCGGGGGTGAGGGTGCGCCCGACAATCGGCGGCAGATGCTGCGCGACGCTGGCAAGCTCGCGGATGTCGCCGCCGACGAGCGCCTGCGCCCCGTCGCAGAGCGCGGTTTCCGGGAATGGGTGGACGTCCACGATGATCCCATCGGCGCCGACCGCGATCGCCGCCCTTGACAGCGGCAGCACCAGTTCGCGGTGGCCGCCCGAGTGTGACGGATCCACGATGACCGGCAGGTGGGAAAGCCGCTGCGCGACCGGCACCGCGCTGATGTCCAGGGTGTTCCTCGTGGCCGTTTCGAAGGTGCGGATACCGCGCTCACATAGCACGATGTCGAGGTTGCCGCGCTGCGCGATGTACTCCGCGGCCATCAGCCACTCCTCGACGGTGGCGTTCATCCCGCGCTTGAGCATGACCGGTTTTCCTGCTCTCCCAGCGGCTTGCAGCAGCGCGAAGTTCTGCATGTTCCTGGTGCCGATCTGGAGCATGTCGGCGTAACTGGACACGAGTTCGACGTCATTAGCGTCGACCACCTCGGTCACGACGGGAAGCCCGGTCTCCGCCCGCACATCGGCGAGGATCTTCAGGCCCTTCTCGCCGAGTCCCTGGAACGCGTAGGGAGACGTGCGGGGCTTGTATGCGCCTCCGCGCAGCAGTGCGGCGCCTGCGGCCTTCGCCATCTGCGCCGCGGCGAGCGCCTGCTGGGGAGTCTCCACCGCGCATGGGCCCGCGATGACCGTTAGCGTGTCCGGGCCTATCGGCACGCCGCCGACCCGGACAACCGAACGGTCCGGATGGTTCTCCCTGCTCACCAGCTTGAAAGGGACCGAGATCCGGATGACGTCGGTCACGCCGCGCAGGTTGCGCAGGTTCAGCGCCTGAAACTGCTCGATATCGCCCACCAGCCCGACGATCGTGCGGGACACGCCCCGGCTGACGAATGCCTCGCCGCCCGAAGTACGCACGAGTTCGACGACCGCGTCGACGTCCTCCGCGGTTGCCTCCTGGGCCATGACGACGACCATGGTGGTCTCCTCTGCCGGTCCTGGAATGTTTGCCGGTCCTAGAATTTGCCGGTCCTACGAATTTGCGGTCCTAGAAAGGGAAAAGCCCCGGGCCAGCCGGCCCGGGGCTTCCGTCACGTCGCTCCGTCAGTGCAGCGTCTGGCGGGCGACCGTCCGGGCTTCGGGCCGGTTGCCATACCAAAAGCAAAACTGCTGACGCACGGCACTGAGTTTAGCGCATCAGCGCCGGCCTTCGCGCTACGCCGGCATCGCGGGCGTGGCGGTCCCCTGCCACGTCACGCCCAAAGAGGACGTCCCGCAGGTCTTTGGCGGCACGGCGCCGATCGCTCCACTATCGGCTCCTCGAGAACAAGCAGGGCCTTGCCGGGTCGCCGCCTGGATCACCGCCCGCATCAACCAAGATCCACAGGACAGGCCCTGAGTCTCTTGAGCGTGGCGATGTCGCGCGCGTGCGCCGCAGCTGAGCCCGGAGTCTCGACGATGAAAGGGACTCCCTCGGTGAGTGGGTGGCGCAGCAATTCGCCGAACGGCTCCCTGCCGATGTGCCCGGCACCGATGTTCTCGTGTCTATCGCGCCGCGAACCCAATGAGTCCTTGGAGTCGTTGGCGTGTACCAGCTTCAGCCTGCCCGGCCCGGCGGCGCCGTGCAGCGCGTCGAGCACCGCGCTCACGCCCCCGGGCGCGCCCAGATCGTGGCCGGCGGCGTAGGCATGACAGGTGTCCAGGCAGATCGCCACGCGCGGGTGCCTGTCGAGCGCGTCGAGGTAGGGGCCGAAGTCGGTGACGGCTGCGCAGAGCAACTGGCCGTGGCCAGCCATCGACTCGAGCAGCACGTCTGGGCCAGCCTCGCCGATCTCGTCGAGCAGCGGCAGCAGCAGCTCCCTGACCTGGCGCAGCGCCACATCCGGATCTCCTCGCACGGCCGATCCCGTGTGTACGACCACCCCACGCGCGCCGATCTCGCCGCCCCGCCGGACGGCGTGCCGCAGTGACCCCACAGAAAGCTCAGCCGTCTGCGGATCCGGTGAGGCCAGGTTGACCAGGTAGGACGCGTGCACGAAGACGGGCAGGCCGGCGGTGCCGCGGGTGAAGGCAGCATCCTCGGCAGGATTTCCCTGTGCCAGCGCCCAGCCGCGCGGATTGGAGACGAACACCTGGATCGCCTCGGCTCCCACCTCGGCCGCGTACCGCAGACCGGCGGCCGCGAGGCCGCCTGCCACCGGCACGTGGGCGCCGATCGGTAGATGCGGCATGATCGTCAAGGGTAGACGGCCCCTTGCTGGCTGTGGCCCGTCACCGGCCACTCGGCCGTCACCGGCCACTCGGCCGTCACCGGCCAACTCAGCCCAGACCGGCCAACAGGGTGATCGTGCTGCCCTTGGGCGCCTGGCCGGTCGGCTGGCAGACGAGTACCCGGCCATGGCCGAACCCGATGACGTTGACCTGGAAACCGAGCCGTTGGAGTTCCTTGCGGGCATCGTGCACGGGCATGCCGGTCACGCTGGGAATCTGGACAACAGGGGGACCGGCCGAAATGGAGAGTGTGATCACTTCGCCCTGTCTGACCGCGGTGCCCGCGGCTGGGCTCTGCTTGATCACGTTCCCAGCTGGCTGGGTGCCGCTCGGGTGTGACTGCTCCTGCACCTGCAACTGGTGCTGCTGCAGCCACTGTTCCGCGGCCTGCTTCGGCTGCCCGGTGAAGTCAGGCAGCCCAATGCCGGCGCTCACCGTGAGCTTGACCGGCTTTGTCTGTGGCCACGACGTCCCTCCGTTAGGGTCCGTGCTGATCACTTCGCCCTGTGGGACGGTGGGCGAGGTCTGCTGCTGCGTGGCGCCAGGTATCAGGCCTGCGGCGGTGAGCGCCTTCTGGGCGTCGGCGACCGCCTGACCCGTCACGTTTGGCACCGAGATCATGCGCGGGCCCGCGGACGAGATCACGGTGATGACGCTCCCGTTCAGCGCATGACCGCCGCTGCCCGGCAGGGTGCGTGCCACGTCCCCCTTGGGCACCTGGTTGTCCGCCTGCGGCGAGCCCATCGTGACTTTGAACCCCAAGTTTCGCAGCTCGGCGGCGGCCGTTGGCGCGGCCAGACCCGCCACGTCGGGCACCCTCGTGTACCGCCCCGACGTCTGCCACCAGGCGAGGAAACCGACCACAAGCACAACCGCGAGCGCGCCAGCCAGATACGCCGCCCGGCGGCTGAACAGCCAGTCGGCCAGGCTCCGACGCCGGCGCGGCCCATGATGACCACCGCTGTCGCGTGACACGATCAGCGTCTTGTTCTGTCCGCCCGGCTGCCCGGAGAATCCGGTGTGCTCGCCGCCTGCCTGCGGGGCAGCGCCGAAGCCGCTGCTGGCCCTGTCACCACGGCCCGGGCCGAACGCCGGCAGCGCAGGCACCCCTGGAACGCCGGGCACGCCGAGGATCGCGGATTGCTGCGGAGCGGTGGCGCCGGCCTGCGGAGGGCCAGCGGGAGGTGGCGCCGCGGGTGAACCCGCAGGTGGCCCTGCTTGTGGCCCTTCGGGTAGCCCCGCTTGTGGCCCTGCGGGTAGCCCTGCTGGTGGCTCTGCTTGTGGCCACGCAGGTGGCACGCCCACCGGCGGCACGAGGCCATAGGGCGCTGCGAAGGGCCCTTGCTGTCCGGGCTGGCCCGGGTATGCCTGCGCAAGGTGCTGGCCCTGCTGGGCCGTCAGCGGCATCTCGGTGCCAGGAGCGAAGACCGACCCGCCCGGCAGTTGCCTGCGTGCGTCGAACACAGCGCGCAGCAACTGGCTCGCGTCGCCCGGCCGCAGCCCGGGATCGCGGCTGGTAGCCAACGCCACAAGCGCGTCGACAGCAGGGGCCAGCCCGGGGACAAGACTGGATGGCGCCGGGACGGTCTCGTTCACATGCTTGTACGCCACAGCGAGCGGCGTGTCACCCGTGTACGGCTGACGGCCTGTCACCAATTCGAACAGCATGACGCCGGCCCGTAGACGTCGCTCCTGGCGTCAGCCGATGCCCGCGAGACCTGCTCGGGGGCCAGGTAGGCGACGGTGCCGATGAGCATGCCGGTGTTGGTATGGCGCGCCGCGGCGACCGCGCGGGCCAGGCCAAAGTCCACGACCTTGACCCGGTTGTCGGCAGTGATCAGCACGTTCTCCGGCTTGATGTCCCTGTGCACGAAGCCCGCCTGATGCGCAGCGCCAAGGCCGGCGAGCACAGGCACCATGAGGTCGAGGGCCTCGGCAGGCCCGAGCCGCCCGCGCTCGTTCAGCAGGTCGCGCAGATTGCGGCCGGGCACATACTCCATGGCGAGGTACACCTGCTCGCCATCGCTGCCCTGGTCGAAGACGGCGACCACGTTGGGGTGGGAAAGGCGCGCCACCGATTTAGCCTCGCCGATGAACCGGCGCACGAAATCGGCGTCGCCTGCCAGTTCGCTGTGCATGATCTTCAGCGCCACCGTCCGGTCAAGCCGGGTGTCAGTGGCGACGTAGACCGTGGCCATCCCGCCGCGAGCGATGCGGGACTCGACACGGTAGCGCCCGTCGAGCAGTCGCCCGACGAGAGGGTCCGCAAGCGTCGCGTCCATTTGCGATGAAGTCTACGGACAGTCGCATCTGCTTCGCCCTGCCAAAGTGCAGAAGCCACCCAGGCAGTGACCAGCCGCGATCGAGCGCTGACTCTGCGGCGCCGCCAGGCCATTCCTGCGATAGCGGATCATGGTGCAGAAGGCTCCGCGTTGGGGTCGCAGAAAGCGGTTGCTCTAACTTAGGCCGAATGAGCATCTCGCGGGTCGTTGTGGCTGGAGGCGGGCTTGCGGGCCTGCGCACCATCGAGGCGCTGCGCGGCAGGCGATACGCCGGAGCCATCACGCTGGTCGGCGCGGAACCGCATGCCCCGTACGACCGGCCGCCGCTGTCGAAGCAACTGCTGGCGGGCGCGGTCGACGACACGACGCTAGATGCCGATTTCGGCGCGCTCGGCGTCGAGTTCCGCGTAGCCGAGACGGCCGTGGGCCTCGCTGAGGGTGCGCTGCTCACTGACTGCGGCGCGCACCCGTTCGACCGGCTTGTCGTGGCCACCGGCGCGGTCCCTGCGGCGCTTCCAGGCGACGCGGCGCAGCGTTTCCTGCGCACCATCGACGACGCGCGGTCGCTGCGCGGCCTGCTGCGTCCCGGGCTGCGGCTCGCGGTGGCCGGCGCCGGGTGGATTGGCGCGGAGCTTGCCACCGCCGCGGCGGCGCACGGTTGCCAGGTCACCGTGGTCGAGGCGGGGCAGGCGCCGCTGGCGGCGGCGATCGGCCCGCAGGTGGGTGCGCAGACACAGCGCTGGTATGCGGAGGCCGGGGTTGACCTGCGGCTGGGCACAGCCGTGGACTTCGTGCATGCGGGCGGTCTTGTGCTGGCCGGGGGCTCGCATCTGGCCGCGGACGAGGTCGTGACCGCGGTCGGCGTCCGGCCTGCCGTTGCGTGGCTGACCGAGTGCGGCATCGGGCTACACAATGGCGTCGCCGTGGACGAAGGGTTGCGTTCTTCGATGGCTGACGTGTTCGCGGCCGGGGACTGCGCCGCGTTCTGGTCTCGCAGGTACGGGCGCAGGCTGCGGGTCGAGCACTGGGACAATGCGCTGCACGCGCCGGAGGTCGTCGCGGCGAACGTGCTCGGCGAAAGCGAGGTGTATGATCCGGTGCCGTACTTCTGGTCAGAGCAATTCGGCCGGATGGTGCAGTACGTCGGCCACTACGAGGCCGCCGACCGCCTGGTATGGCGCGGCGATCCGGCCGGGCAGCGGTGGAGCGCATGCTGGCTCGCGGGCGACCGACTGGCAGCGGTGCTGGCCGTGGACCGCCCACGCGACCTCGCGCAGGGGCGCCGTGTTGTCGCGTCAGGCGCCCCGGTGGATCAGGTTCGGCTCGCGGACCCGGATGTCCCTGTGCGCGATACCGTCATCACGGCGTCATGAGGACCAGGGGTGACAGCTGCCATGAGTGAGTTTGACTGCGTGCAGGACGTGGGAAATTGGGATACGTGGCACAGATAGACCCTGAGACCGACGCTCACGTCGGTGACTGGCTGACCCTTTCCGAGGTCGCCAGGCAACTTGCCGTCCCCGGCGCACGCGTCAAGCAGATGCTGCGGGACCACAAGCTGCTCGGCGTCAACCGGCCGTGCGGCACTCTGGCGGTGCCTGCCGCCTTCGTCGACGGCAACCAGGTGGTGAAGGGCCTGCACGGTACGCTCACCCTGCTTTTCGACTGCGGGTTCGACGACCTGGAGGCGTTGCGCTGGCTGTTCACCGCCGATGAGTCGCTGCCAGGTACGCCGATCCAGGCCATCGCGGCGAACAGGCGTACCGAGGTGAACCGGAGGGCACAGGCGCTCGCGTTCTGAGCCACAACCGGCGAGAAGCCGATCGCGATCGACGCCACAACACGTTTATTTGCACGCGCACCCAGCTATGTACGCGCGTACCAGCGGCTGTATGTGCGCGCCCAGCGGCGACGTGCGCAAGGCTCATCACGCGGTCGCACTGTGTGGCGGCAGCACTGTGTGGCGGCAGCACTGTGTGGCGGCAGCACTGTGTGGCGGCAGCACTGTGTGGCGGCAGCACTGTGTGGCGGCAGCACTGTGTGGCGGCAGCACTGTGTGGCGCGCCCGTGACGCGCACGACGACAACGGTGTCGTGAGGCACACGCACACAACGCCCAGGGGGGATACGCGCCAGCCGGAGCGGCATAGGTGCCCTCTCATGGTCGCGGGCTGGTCGCGGGGTAACCAGGCTGCTACTGCCTGGTTAGCCTCATCGCTTGCGATTGTCCCGTCCTTGCCCCGGATTGAGGACTTATAGTGCCAATATCCTGTCGCGCCTCGGCGCGCAGCAGATAAGCGGCGGCCAGGACGGACCGGCAGCAGCCAGCACGGACCGGCGGCAGCGACGGGCGGCAGCGACCGGCGGCAGCGACCGGCGGCAGCGACCAGCGGCAGCGACAGGTTTGCCTGCGAAGGCGGAACGGGACGGCCCATGAGCCACTGGAACCCTTCTTCCAGCGGCTGGGAAACCTCTCAGGGTGAGCCCGCCAGCGACCGGGATGACCCCGGCCCCGGATTGCTGTCGGACCCCGCATATCCCTCCGGCCACGAATATCCTCCCGGCCACGAATATCCTCCCGGTCACGAATACCCCTCCGGTCACGAATACCCCTCCGGTCACGAATACCCGCCGGGCCATGAGAGCGGCGCGTGGGAACACGAGGCATGGGGA
This sequence comes from uncultured Actinomycetota bacterium, assembly GCA_963826515.1. Classification (GTDB taxonomy): domain Bacteria; phylum Actinomycetota; class Actinomycetes; order Streptosporangiales; family Streptosporangiaceae; genus DATFVJ01. The sequence goes on along the minus strand of CAWGXI010000005.1, from coordinate 208,574 downwards.
GGCCCGCAGCCACCCAGCGCTGAGGCGCGGCCATCGGACGCGGGGGAGTGGCCGTCGGCCGACCCGTACCAGCAGTCGCAGGTATCGCCTGCGCCTATCTGGGAGGACCCGGTGCCGCGGCCGGAATCGGCACCGCCGATGTGGGAGGACCAGCAACCGCCAAAGGCCTACCTGCGGCAGCAACCCGAGCCTCCGGGCCCCCCTGGCCACCGGCCAAGGACGATCGCGATCACGCTGCTTGTGATCGTGCTCCTTGGCGCAGGAGCAGCCGCGCTTGCCCTCAAAATGACCGCGGGCAGCAGCCGCGGTGCGGCCGCGGCACCAAGCCACAGCGCGACGGCGGCGCCAAGGAACAGCGCGACGGCGGCGCCAAGGAACAGCGCGACGGCGGCGCCAAGGAACAGCGCGACGGCGAGCCGGCCGCAGACGTCGTCCTCACGGCCGCCACCAAAACTCACCCCGACACCCGCGCACACCACTGCGCACCCGCCCCCGGCCAGCGCGCCGATTGGCCGCGCCACCGTCGCTGTCGCCCCCGCCGCGGTGCGCGACCCGGCCGCTGCGTCGGTGGCGAGCTTCCTCACCAGCTATTTCAGCGCTATCAATGTGCATGACTATCAGCGTTTCCGGCTCCTGCTCGGCCAGCGGATGCAGCGGGCCGAGACTGCGCCGCGGTTCGCGGCCGGATTCCGCTCCACCACGGACTCCGGCGCCATCCTCATCGGCCTCGCTCCGACAGCGGGGGGCCGCCTCGCCGCGATTGTCGAGTTCACCAGCCATCAGTCGCCGACCGACAGCCCGGACCGCTTAGCGTGCACACGCTGGACCATCACGCTCTACCTCCAGCCAGGCGGCGGCAGCTACCTGATCGGCGTTCCGCCCGCGGGTTACAAGGCCTCTCAGCGGGCGTGTTAGCAGCCAGGCAACCGGTGCCGTGACGGGCAGCGACGCACACGCGAGGCCGGCCCTTCTCCGCGGCCGGAGCCGCCTGGCTGACGGCGCAGCCGACGGTATCTCCTGGGGCAACCGCCAGCTTCGCTCATGATCCGTTCTTGCGTTAACTAGCCCGCGGATAGCGCCGGAAAATTAACACAGCGACGGATCATGGCGAGCTTCCGGACACACTATGGCCATTCGGCCCGGCCGGGAAGGCGAAACGATTACGAAGCGTAACGGGCGCTTTACGCTGTGGCCAGCATGTGTGGCCTGCTCGGGACATCACGCCCGGATCTGCCCTTCCGAGCGTGGAAGCTACTGAGATCATCTCGAGTGGATACAAGCGCGCCGCAACCTCGTCCGCAGTCTCGTCCGCCGCGTCCAAGTCCGTCAGGCTTGTTCTCGAGGAACGCTTCGTGGTTCCTACGCGCGACGTCGACAACGCCGCGAGGTGCCCGCCTGGGCGTTGTCGTGCACCACAGAGCTAGAGAAGAGACTCCTCTTGCAGACCGCTAGCTATTTGGTTCTGGATGTGGCGGCAAGCGCAAGCTCGGCGAGCGCCTCCTTGGCTTCAGCGGTGACCGGCGCATCTGTCAGTGCCGCCAGTGCCGCGGATAGGTAGCGCTCGATCAGCTCCTCGCATGCGAGTAGCGCGCCCGTGCCGCGGATGATCTCCTGAGCCTCCGTCACCCCCGCCTGATCGAGCCTGGGATCCCCGAGGCGTCTGCCGAGCGCCGCCGCCTCGTCCCTGCTCGCCTTGGCGAAGGTGGTAGCGACGAGCACCGTCCGCTTGCCCTCACGCAGGTCGTCGCCGGCAGGCTTGCCGGTCTGCACGGGATCACCGAACACGCCGAGCACGTCGTCGCGAAGCTGGAAGGCGGTGCCGAGCGGCATTCCGAACCGTGTGTAGGCCTGCGTCACGGAATCAGGTGCGGCGGCGAGCGCCGCACCGAGGTGCAATGGCCGCTCGACCGTGTACTTGGCGGACTTGTAACTTGCGACGCGCAGCGCAGACGCGACCGTGCCAGCGCCGCTGACCTGCTCGAGCAGGTCGAGATACTGCCCGGCTATGACCTCGGTCGCCATCACGGAAAGCACTCGCCGCCCGCGCTGCGTCGCCGCAGCGGGCAGGCCACTGGCGTGGAACATCTCGTCGGTCCAGGACAGCAGCAGATCGCCCATGAGGATCGCGGCCCCGACGCCGAACGAGTCCGCCGATCCATGCCAACCCGAGCCTACGTGCCTGGCCGCGAAACGGCGGTGCAGTGACGGCTGGCCGCGCCGGGTGTCGCTGCCGTCCATCACGTCGTCATGGACGAGTGCGCTCGCGTGCAGGAGTTCGAGCGCCGCGGCGGCAGCGATGATTTCCGGGCAGTCGTCGCCGCCCGCACCGCGCCATCCCCAGTAGCAGAACGCGGGCCGCAGCCGCTTTCCTCCGGCGAGCAGCGACTCGATCGCCGCAAGTCCAGGCAGGAGTTCCTCGCCCGCCGCCAGCAGAACCGGCCGTTGCCGTTCAATGAACCGGTCGAGCGCCTGCTGCACCCCGGCCGTGATCCGTTCGAGCCCGGCATCGCTGCGCCTAGCCCGGCTGTGCCGATCCACGCCGTGCCCACCCCCGCGCTGCCCACCCACGCTGCGCTGATCCACGCCGTGCCCATCGCCGCGCGGCCCACCCCCGCTGTGCCCACCCCCGCCGTGCCAGTCCTGCCCTTCGTCGCCCGGCCCGGCCGCGCTGCCGGCGGCCAGGCTAGCGGCCGGGTGGCCTGCTGGGTCGTGCGCGGACGGGAATGCCATGGTCGCGAGGCTAATCGCGGCAATGGCCTGACGGCGAGGCGGGTAGTAGTGTGACCGGGTTCGCATTCCGGCCTGGCGCCCGGCTAGCCTTGCCGCATGGTGCGTGCACCGAATCACCGGGCTGCGACGATACGTGAGCTGCTCGCCGGCGGCGGCGAGTCTTACTCGTTCGAGTTCATGCCGCCCAAAACGGAGGATGCCGAACGCCAGTTGTGGCTGGCCATACGGCAACTCGAGGCGCTCGCGCCGACGTTCGTTTCTGTCACTTACGGTGCCGGTGGTTCCACGAGGGATCGCACTGTACGGATAACGGGCCGGATCGCGGCGGAAACGACCCTGACCCCGGTCGGGCACTTCACCGCGGTCAATCACTCTGTAGCCGAACTCCGGCATGTCATCGGCTCATATGCTGCCGAGGGCGTGCGCAATGTGCTTGCGCTCCGCGGCGACCCACCAGGCGACCCCAACGCCGACTGGGTGCCCCACCCGGCTGGCCTCAGCTATGCGGCTGACCTCGTTCGTCTGATCAGGGCATCCGGTGATTTCTGCGTCGGCGTGGCGGCGTTTCCTGAGAAGCACCCGCGATCGCCAGATTTCGGTACAGATGTCGACTATTTCGTCCGCAAGTGCCGTGCGGGCGCCGACTTCGCGATCACCCAGATGTTCTTTTATGTCGCGGACTACCTGCGACTGCGCGACCGGGTCGCAGCGCTCGGTTGTGACATTCCGATCATCGCGGGCATTATGCCGATTACCAATGTCCGAATGATCGAGCGGGCCGCGGTGCTGTCCGGCGCCAAGTTCCCGCCCGAGCTAGCAGAACGGCTTCGCGGGGTGGCGCACGACAGCGGAGCCGTTAGGGAAATAGGGGTGGAGTTCGCGGCGGGCATGTGCCAGCACCTGCTCGACGAGGGTGTCCCCGGCCTGCACTTTTATACCCTCAACCGGTCGACCGCCACCAGGGAGATTTATCAGTTGCTCGGCCTGCGGGACCGGGCGCTCGCGCGGCCGTCAGCCTGATGCGAGGGGCAGCGGCGCCCCCATCACCGCGTAACGCTCAGGTCCGCCAGGGAAGCGGAACTGGCTGAGCAGGTCGGTGAAGCCGAGCTTGCGGTAAAGGTGCCGGGCGGGCGAATCGGCGTCGCGGGTGGACAGCACGGCGGTGCGCTCGGTGCGGTCGGCGGTGAGAGTGAGCATCATGCGCCGGCCGACGCCGTGGCCCTGATATTCCGGGCGCACGTGTACCTCGCCGATCTCGAAGGAGTCGGCGAGCCAGGTGTCTGCGCGCCCGCGGCCAGCGGTGGTGGCGACGGCGGCTACGACGAGATCATGCCACCACTGTCCCGCCTCACCGTGGAAGCCGTAGGCGAAGCCGATAATCGCGCCAGACTCGTCGCTGGTTGTCGCGGCGACTCCGCGGAAGCGGGGATAGGCGAGGTGCCGCTCCATTATGGATCGCCTGCCAGGAAGCTGGATGGCGGGCGGGTTCATCGCGGCCGCGTAAACGGACAAACACGCCTCAAGTTGAGCGGTGAAGGCGACCGTGTCGAGTTGCCGCCAATCGATCTGTGGAGCCACACGGGCCAGCCTACAGAGACGATCACGCGTGCTTTGGCCCAGTGCCTAAGGGTTCGCACCGCGGCACAAGATCAGCCCACGGCGACCGCGAACAGGTGCAGGCAAGGCACCCCGTTGGCGGGCAGTGACCCCGCGGGCACCGTGACGGCCGCCACGGCGGCGTCCTGCTGAAGCGGGATAGACGCGAAGTAGACCGCTACCGGAGGACCGGTCAGTGGCGGCTGGCCAGGGGGGCCGTTTGGGTGTGCCGTGGTGACCGCGAGCTCGTCCTGGCCAGGTGTTGGCTGGTTGGTCCACCAGTCGTCCATCGCGAGGTGGAACGACTGCTGGGTACCGTTCCGATAGAAGATTGTCCCGTTACCGCCCGCGCTGCCGAAGTCCGCGGCACCTAGGAACGCCAGGTCGGCGCCGGTCGCGGAAATGAGGAACGTCTGGCCCTGTGCCGCCACGTTGTCCGGCGCACCGGCCGGTGCGTCAGGCCACTCGAACGAAATGCCGTCGTGTGCCACCTCGCCGCCCGGCAGGTATCCGGCGCCCGCGAGCGCCTCGGCCTGATAACTGTGCCCAGTTCCGTCCAGGTTCGCCGCTGCGGCGTCCGCTTGCGGCGCGATTCCCGCGTTGTCGAAGGTCTGGCTGAACGAGGCGTGGGGGACCACGGCGCTGCCGGTGAGATGGGCCGCCGCGCAGGCTGCGGCCGCCGGGCAGGTGGCGGCGGCGACTAGGTTGAACCGGCCGGGATTCGCGCGGGCCGGGACGGTGACACGCCACGTAACCGTTGCCTTGCCGCCCGCTGGTACCGACGCTACGGTCGGCGGGGACTCGGGTGTGACGGTCCACCCCTGCGGCGCGGACAGGTTAAGCGTGGCGCTCGTGACGGGTTCCTGCGCATTGTTGACCAGGGTTTCCGCCAGCCGCACCGTGGTACCAGGCGGGGCAAGCAAGGGTGGCGGCTGCGGCTGACCAGGGTCCTGCCGGGTACCCGCGGCGATCACCCAGGGCGTCGCGGGCGACGAGTCCGGGGGCAGCGGGGACTGCGAGGCGGGGTGGTCGTGCATACCATGGGCAGACGCCTCATTCGGCATCGCCGCGTGCCGCGCCCCGGGCGCCCGCGCGGCCGCCATAGCGATCCAGGTTCCCGCGACGATCGCGGCAACGGCCGCGGCAGCCGGTAGCCACCTGCGCCGCGGCCGTGACCGCCTCGCGGGCCAGTGCTCGGTTGTGGGCAGGGCCTGAGTCGGCGGCCAGGTCTGGTCTGCGTATCCGACCTGGGTCCCCGGGCCGCCCCGCTCGCCCGCTCTTTCGAGTGTGCTTTGCGTGCCTATTCCATTGCGCGTGCCAGGTTCGCTCGGCCCGGATCGGCTGGCTGGCAGGGCCGCGGTCGAATGCCCGGATCCATTGACTGCAGGCGCTGCGGCGTGCGGCCCGGGTCCGGCGAAGGGGAGTGCGCCGTTTGGTGGCCTGGCCGCGCCGGGTAGGGCTGCTCCCCTGGGTGACCCTCCGTTGCGCGGGACGCCAATGGGTGGGTATGCGTTGCGTGGCGCCGGTCCGCCTGACGCCCATGTGGCGTCGGCCGGCCGTGTCGTGTCGGCCGGCCGTGTCGTGTCGCTCGCGTCTGGCCGCAGCGCGCCGCTTAGTGCGGACTGCATCGGCAACGCGCTATCGGTCATCAGAGCGTGCCGCCCGCGCCTGGTTCCTTCACGCAGCCTGGCAGCGAACGCGAGCGCCGAGGCTGGCCGCAGCGCCGGATCCTTCTCCATCGCGCCAAGGCAGCATTGGGCCAGGCCACCGGGGACGTCGCCGGGCAATGGCGGAACTGGCTCGTGGGCATGGGCGGAGACGAGGTAGACGGGGTCGGCGGACACGAATGGCGGCTGTCCCGCCAGCATGTGGTAAAGGACGACGGCAAGTGAATACACATCCGAGGCCGGGGTCGCTGTCCGCCCCGCGCCGCGTTCGGGTGCGAGATACGTCGCACTGCCGACGAGCGTCCCTGTCGCGGTCAGCCGGTCGTCTCCCGCGCCGAGCGCGATCCCGAAATCCACCAGCTTCACGCCCTGCTCGGCAAGGATGACGTTGCCAGGTTTGACATCGCGGTGGATCACACCCGCCTGATGAGCGGCGTGCAGCCCTTCGGCCACTTGGGCGGCGATCTCGGCTGCCTCGGCCGCGGGTATCCGGTCTACCAGGCCAAGCCGGTTCTGCAGGGTCTCGCCGGTGAGGAATTCCATCACCATGAAGGCCCGGCCTTCCTCCTCACCGTAGTCGTGCACACCGCCGAGACGTGGGTGTGACAGCCGGGCCAGTACGCGGGCTTCGCGGCGGAAGCGTGCGCTCGCGTCGGGATTATCGTGGGCGTGGAGCATCAAGATCTTGATCGCAACATCGCGGTCAAGCACCATGTCCGTGGCACGCCACACCGCGCCCATACCGCCCCGCCCGATCGGCTCGCCGAGGCGGTAGCGGCCGCCGAGCAACGTGCCCACCCGCCCGGTCACGCCAGTCAGCCTCCCTGCGCGGCCCTTGCCGCTGCATTCACAGGTCATGACATCAGATTCGATGGCCGTTCACGTCGCGTTTGTGACGACCCGGTGCCCGGGGTCGCGGGCGGCGCACGACCGGCACGGTTTTGCGCCCGAGGCCGGCGCGGCGATGGCAGATGGGTGTGGCAGTTAGGCGCCGCACATGTTATGGAGCCACAGTCGATCTTGATGCCGTCGTGTGCCTGCAGTGGTGACCGTGGATGTGCCATCGCGGGTCGCATACCGTCAGCGACGGTACATCCACGATCAAATGATCTCGGAATAGATCGCAATGGGGGCGCCGCCAGGCCGCAAGCGCGCGTGCCACGGCGCGCACAGGCATGGCCGGGCCACGCGCAGGCCGCCGGGAGGACCAGAAAATGTCACACCTCCCGCGTAACTTCGAACACGTGTCCGGCTATCGGCTGGACATCTCATCGAACTTGTGTTCGAATGAGAGTCAGCGGAGCCGCGCGGCGGCCTCAATACCCCCGGGGCAGCCGCGCGGTGGCCAGGCGCGGCGAGGGGAAGCGCCTCGCCTGGCCACCGCTCCGCACGAGTAGGGAGGTAGCAGCGATGAACGCAGTCACAACAGTGCGCCCAGAGCGGCCCCGGGTGGCGCCGTCGATCATGACGCTGCTCGAGTCGGCCCGCCAAGGCGTCGCGGCGGCGGCTGCTGAGCCTGCGCCAGCCACTCGGTATGTGGCCGCTCATCTGGCCGCGCTGCGCGCGGCCGCTGCGGTGGTGACGGCGCGGGCGGAGCCCACTGCCGGGCCGCGCCGGCGCGGTCCGCGCAGTGTCTGGGAGCTTCTCCCGCGCGTGGCACCAGCGCTCGCCGAGTGGGCGGCGTTCTTTGCCGCGGGCGCCGCGAAACGCGCGGCGGCGGAGGCGGGGCTTCCCCGGGCGGTCAGTGCACGGGAGGCTGACGACTTGCTCCGGGATTCCGAGACGTTCCTCGGGCTCGTCGAGGATACTCTAGGGGTGCTCGCCGCCTGATTTGGCGCCAAGAGCAGCCCGGCACAACAGTAAGGGTCTGCGTGGCAGAGGCCGGCTGGCTGGCGGGTCTGTGTGGCAGAGGCCGGCTGGCTGGCGGGTCTGTGTGGCCGCGACCTGCTGGCTGGCGGGCACGGAGCCAGCACGCGCCGACTGCTTTGGCCTGATGCGACCGGATTGGGGCGCCCCCCGCTGGGCCAGAGCGGTCGGACGGCCTGCCCTCATGCCGGACGGCCTGGTGCGGCGACAGGCCGGGTCCTGGAATGCCGGGCCTGGGGAACCGATGCCGGGCCTGGGGAACCGATGCCGGGCCTGGGGAACCGATGCCGGGCCTGGGGAACCGATGCCGGGCCTGGGGAACCGATGCCGGGCCTGGGGAACCGATGCCGGGCCTGGGGAACCGATGCCGGGCCTGGGGAACCGATGCCGGGCCTGGGGAACCGATGCCGGGCCTGGGGAACCGATGCCGGGCCTGGGGAACCGATGCCGGGCCTGGGACCCTCAGAAAGCCTCGACGGCGCGGCGTGCCTCGGCGTCGAGAACACCCCAGCTGATGAGCTCCTCGGTGAGGTCGGTTGGGGACTTGTCGTAGATGACCGCCAGCGAGCGCAGGTCCTCCTGACGGATCGAAAGGACCTTGCCGTTGTAGTCGCCCCGCTGGCTCTGGATGGTGGCCACATAACGGGCCAGGGGACCAGCCTTGTCCTTGGGCAACTCGATCATCCGCTCGAGGTCGATGACGAGCTTCGGCGTCGGCGCAAGCGGCGTCGGAGCGGCGTCGCCAGGCAGCAGCTCAGATACCGGCACGCCGTAGAATTCGGCAAGCTCGGCGAGCTTCTGGACAGTTACCGACCTGTCGCCGCGCTCGTAGGAGCCGACTACTACGGCCTTCCACCGGCCGCGGGACTTTTCCTCGACCCCATGCAGGGAGAGGCCTTGCTGGGTGCGGATGGCGCGCAGCCGCGCGCCCAGTGCCTTTGCGTACTCGGATGGCATGTTCTCGGCCCCCCGGCCACTCGTCACTTACGGTAATGGTTACGGACAGTGACAGTAAGCCGCGAGCGGGCCCAGGTCAAGCCGAACGGCAAAAACTGGGTGAAGCTTCGCTCTTTGTCCATGCCGTCCGGCGGCCGTCCAAGTTCGGCCGTTCACGCCGGAAAACTCTATGTAGCAAGGGTTCTCGTCCGGTTGTCGGCCATGCGGCCCGGCCGGCGGGCCGCCCGAAATGTGTGTTGAGTCTCTAAAATGTCCCGGGCTTCGCGTTGCGGCAGCGTTGTGACCGTATCGGCCCTTAGGCGGGTGCGCCGCGTTGCTGTCCCGAAGCCGCGGACGGTGCTGGTAGCGTGACGCTGACAGACATCCTTTAAGGCCCGTCCGGAGAGGCGGGAAAGGAGGTCCCTTTCGTGTGTGCTGCTTTTGGCACTTCTGGTCCGGGTACTGGCGCCTCGGCGCGTGCAGGCGGTTCGGCCGGCGCTGGCGGTTCACCCGGCGATGAGGGTGGTAAGGCGGTTCTCGAGTGCGCCGACATAGGGCGCGCATTGACGAGGATCGCTCACGAGATCATCGAACGAACCAAGGGCGCGGGCGATGTGGTCTTGCTGGGCATCCCCACCCGCGGCGTGCCGCTTGCGCGTCGGCTAGCTGAGCGCATCTCGCAGGTGGAGGGTCGTTCGATGCCCTGGGGTTCACTCGACATCACTATGTACCGCGACGACCTGAGGATGCGCCCGGCCCGCGCGCTTGGTCCCACCAACGTTCCTGCGGAAGGCATCGACGGCCGGACCGTCGTGCTGGTCGACGACGTGCTCTATTCGGGCCGGACCGTGCGCGCCGCCTTGGACGCGCTGAACGACATCGGGCGGCCGCGCGCAGTCCAGCTGGCGACGCTTGTCGACCGCGGTCACCGCGAGCTGCCGATCCGCGCCGACTACGTGGGCAAGAACCTGCCGACCTCGCAGCACGAGGTTGTCCGGGTGCTGCTCGAAGAGACCGATGGCGAGGACACGGTGCTGCTCGGCGCGGCCGCTGCGGCTGGCGATCCGCGCGATGATCCGGGCGTCGATTCGCGCGGTGACTCTCGTGCCGGTCCCCGGGACGATTGGCGTGGCGAGCAGCGGCCTGGCCCGCGCGCCGAGCCACAAGATCATTCGTCCGGGCAGGTCGCGCAGGGGCAGTCATGAACCGTCATCTGATTTCGGCAGGCGATCTGACCAGGGACGATGCGCTTCTCATCCTCGATACCGCGGACGAGCTCGCGCGGATGGCTGACCGTCCGATCAAGAAGCTGCCCACCCTGCGTGGCCGTACCGTCGTCAACCTCTTCTTCGAGGATTCGACGAGGACGAGGATCTCCTTCGAGGCGGCTGCCAAGCGGCTGTCAGCGGACGTGATCAATTTCTCCGCGAAGGGGTCCAGCGTCGCCAAGGGTGAGAGCCTCAAGGACACGGCCCAGACGCTGGAGGCCATGGGCGCAGACGGCGTCGTCATCAGGCACAGCGCCTCAGGCGCGCCACACAGGCTGGCCGGTTGGGTGCGGGGCAGCGTGGTCAACGCGGGGGACGGCACCCATGAGCATCCCACCCAGGCACTGCTCGACGCTTTCACCATGCGGCGCCGCCTCGGCAGGCTCGAGGGGCTGCGGGTAACCATCGTCGGCGACATACTGCACAGCAGGGTGGCAAGGTCCAACGTGCTGCTGCTGCACACTCTGGGCGCGGATGTCACGCTCGTCGGCCCCCCGACCCTGCTGCCTGTTGCCGTCGACACCTGGCCCTGCACCGTCAGCTACGACCTGACCGCAACGGTGCCGAAGAGTGACGTCATCATGATGCTGCGGGTACAGCAGGAGAGGATGAACGCCGCTTTCTTCCCGAGCGTGCGCGAGTACAGCCGCCGCTACGGGCTGGATGCCGCCCGGATGGGGCTGCTGCCCGAGCACGCCATCGTGATGCACCCGGGACCGATGAACCGTGGTGTCGAGATCGCGGCCGATGTCGCCGACGCGCCGAGATCTACCGTGGTCGAGCAGGTAGCCAACGGGGTAAGCGTCCGGATGGCCGTGCTCTACCTGCTGCTCGGCGGGATGGGGGTGCCCGCGTGACGGGAATGGGCGCGAGCCGCACAGCCAGCGCGGCAGGGACAGCCAGCGCGGCAGGGACAGCCAGCGCGGCAGGGACAGCCAGCGCGGCAGGGACAGCCAGCGCGGCAGGGACAGCCAGCGCGGCAGGGACAGCCAGCGCGGCAGGGACAGCCAGCGCGGCCGGGCCGTTGGGCGCGGGCGAAACACCTGGCGGGCCGCGGCGCGCCGCGGCTACCTGGCTGATCAGGGGTGCCAGGCTGGCCGGCGGGGAGCGGGAAGATCTGCTCATCCGTGACGGCGTGGTCGCCGAGACCGGCCGCGGTCTTGGCGCGGCAGGCGCAGAGGTGATCGACGCGGATGGCCTGATAGCGCTGCCTGGCCTTGTCGACCTGCACACGCACCTGCGCGAGCCGGGCCGAGAAGACGCCGAGACCGTCGCGACGGGCACCGCCGCCGCGGCGCTCGGCGGGTTCACGGCCGTGCACGCGATGGCCAACACCGAGCCGGTCGCCGATACCGCGGGCGTGGTCGAGCAGGTATGGCGCCTCGGCGGCCAGGCCGGTCATTGCGACGTTTACCCGGTCGGCGCAGTGACCCAGGGCCTGGCCGGCGCCCAGCTTGCCGAGCTCGGCGCGATGGCAGACTCGGCGGCGAGGGTCCGGGTCTTTTCCGACGACGGCCGGTGCGTCTCCGATGCGGTACTGATGCGCCGCGCGCTCGAATACGTCAAGGCTTTCGACGGTGTGATAGCCCAGCACGCGCAGGAACCCAGGCTCACAGAAGGGGCCCAGCTGAACGAGGGCGAGATGTCGGGAAAGCTGGGCCTGGCTGGCTGGCCAGCGGTGGCGGAGGAGGCGGTGATCGCCAGGGACTGCCTGCTTGCCGCGCATGTGGATTCACGGCTGCACATCTGCCATGTATCCACCGCGGGTTCGGTGGATATTATCCGCTGGGCCAAGAGCAAGGGCTGGCGGGTCACCGCCGAGGTGACGCCGCACCACCTGCTGCTAACCGACGAACTCGCGACGAGCTACGACCCGGTATACAAGGTCAACCCGCCGCTGCGGACCACCGTGGACGTCACGGCGCTACGCGCTGCGCTCGCCGACGGCACCATCGACTGCGTAGCCACCGACCACGCACCGCATCCGGCGGAGGACAAGGAAACCGAGTGGGCCGTGGCGGCGTTCGGGATGACGGGGCTTGAGACGGCGCTGCGCGTTGTTCAGGAGGCCATGGTCGATACCGGCCTGCTCGACTGGCCCGGCGTCGCGGATCGGATGTCGGTGCGCCCGGCCCTGATAGGGCGCCTGGCCGGACATGGCCAGCCGCTTCGGGCCGGGGCTCCAGCCTGCCTGACGCTGTACGACCCGTCTGCCCGCGCACAGGTGGACCCATCCGCATCCCTGTCAAAGAGCCGTAACACCCCGTTCGCTGGGATGGCTCTGCCCGGCCAGGTGATCGCCACCTTCCTGCGCGGATCGCCCTCCGTTCTCGATGGGAAGCTGACATGAGCTGGCCCCCGCGAGTCCCCGACTGCGATGGAATTCCTGTCACCATGAGAATGTCCCACTACCTTGCCGCGGAGGCACTCGAGCTTGATCGACAACCACGGCGAAGGGGCGAGCTACCGGCGGGTAGCAACCCGCATAGCCAATCCGCGATCCTGCGACAGGCTCCAGGGCCGGCGAATCCGCCACGATCATGGAATGGTCCTGCGAAGGAGGCAAGGTGAACGGGCCGGCCGCCGTCCTGGTGCTCGAGGATGGCTGGGCGGCGCGGGGTACCGCGTTCGGCGCCGTGCCGCCGGTGCCGCCGGTGCCGCCGGTGCAGCCGGGGCGTTCAGCACAGCTTGGGCATTCCGTGCACGCCGTGGAGGCTGCGCACGCCGTGGAGGCTGCGCACGCCGTGGAGGCTGCGCACGCCGTGCAGGCTGTGCAGCCCGCCGGCGCCTCATTCGGTGAGATGGTCTTCAACACAGCGATGACCGGCTACCAGGAGACCCTGACCGACCCGTCGTACCATCGGCAGATCGTGGCGATGACGGCGCCGCACATAGGCAACACCGGAATCAACGACGAAGATAACGAGTCGCGGCGGATCTGGGTCGCGGGCTACGTGGTGCGTGAACCGGCGCGGGTGGCATCCAGCTGGCGGGCGATACGCAGCCTGGACGACGAACTACGTGCCCAAGGCGTCACCGGCATCGCCATAACGGGCACCCGTGCGCTCACCAGGCATCTGCGTGCCAAGGGCGCCATGCGAGCTGCGATTTCGGCGGACGCCGCGGACGTGGCTCACCCGGACGCCCTGCTGCAAAGGGTCTTGGCCAGCCCATCGATGGCAGGCGCCGACCTGGCGCGTGAGGTCTCGACGCGGGAGCCTTACGAGGTGCGGCCGCCGCGCGGCACCGCTACCAGATACCGGGTCGCCGCGGTGGATCTCGGCATCAAGGCGATGACACCGCGCAAGCTGGCGGAACGCGGCTGCGAGGTTCACGTGCTTCCCGCGACCGCCACCCTTGCGGATATCCTGGCCGTCCGGCCCGACGGCGTTTTCTTCAGCAACGGGCCAGGTGACCCGGCCGCGGCCGGTTACGCCCTAGAAGCGATGCGCGGCGTGCTCGATGAGCGGATCCCGCTGTTCGGTATCTGCCTGGGCAGCCAGATACTCGGCCGCGCGCTCGGGCTCGGCACCTACAAGCTGCTATTCGGGCACCGCGGCGTGAACCAGCCTGTGGCGGATCTGGCCACCGGCCGCGTGCACATCACAAGCCACAACCATGGCTTCGCGGTCGCACCGCCAGGCTTCCTCGATGCCAGCGCGGCTAGTGAGGCTGCGGCTGGTGAGGCTAGAGAATCCGGTGGGGCCGCCGGTGTGGCGAACGAGACCAGTTGGGCTGGAAATGCGGACGGGCCCGGTGGGGCGAACGAGGCCAATTGGGCTGAAGATGCCGACGGGGCCGGTAGGGCGCACGGCGCTGGCTCCGCACCGACCTGGGCGATGCCTGTCGCGCAGCCGTTCAGGACTCCTTACGGCGCTGCCCAAGTCAGTCACGCCTGCCTGAACGACGGCGTGGTGGAGGGGCTGCGGCTGATCGACCGCCCGGCGTTCAGCGTCCAGTATCACCCGGAGGCGGCCCCCGGGCCGCACGACGCCATCGGGCTTTTCGACCGGTTCGCCGAGCTGATGGACGGCGGGCGCTGATGCCGCGCCGCGCCGGCCTGCGTTCGGTCCTCGTCATCGGCTCCGGCCCCATCGTCATCGGCCAGGCTTGCGAGTTCGACTATTCGGGCACCCAGGCCTGCCGGGTGCTCCGCCAGGAGGGCATCAGGGTCAGCCTGGTGAACTCCAACCCGGCGACGATCATGACAGATCCGGAGTTCGCGGACGCCACGTACGTCGAGCCGGTGACGCCGGACACCGTGGCCAAGGTGATCGAGCGGGAGCGGCCCGACGCCCTGCTGCCGACGCTCGGCGGCCAGACGGCGCTCAACTGCGCCGTCGCGCTGCACGATTCCGGCGTGCTTCGCGAGTACGGAGTCGAGCTGATCGGCGCGAGGATCGACGCGATCCGGGCGGGGGAGGACCGCGAGCGGTTCAAGCAGATCGTCACCGCCCTCGGCGCCGAGGTGCCACGCAGCCAGCTTTGCCACTCCATGGACGAGTGCCTGCGCACCGCCGCCGAACTGGGTTATCCCGTCGTCGTGCGGCCCTCGTACACACTCGGCGGGTCGGGCTCGGGCATCGCAGCGGGCCAGGACGAGCTGCGGCTGATCGCGGGCGCGGGCCTTGATGCGAGCCCGGTCACCGAGGTGCTGCTCGAAGAATCGATCCTCGGCTGGAAGGAGTTCGAGCTCGAGCTGATGCGCGACCGCCACGACAACGTGGTGGTGGTCTGCTCGATCGAGAACATCGACCCGATGGGCGTGCACACCGGCGACTCGGTGACCGTAGCGCCCGCGATGACCCTCACCGACCGTGAGTACCAGCACATGCGTGACGTAGCGATCGCCGTGATCCGCGCGGTCGGGGTGGACACCGGCGGCTGCAACATCCAGTTCGCGGTGCAGCCGGGGACCGGCCGCATGGTCGTGATCGAGATGAACCCACGGGTGTCGCGCTCCTCGGCGCTCGCCTCCAAGGCCACCGGTTTCCCCATCGCCAAGATCGCGGCGAAGCTCGCCATCGGCTACACACTTGACGAGATTCCCAACGACATCACGGGCGAGACCCCCGCCAGCTTCGAGCCCAGCCTGGACTACGTGGTGGTCAAGGTGCCGAGGTTCGCGTTCGAGAAGTTTCCTGGCGCCGATCCTGCCCTCACGACGCACATGAAGTCGGTCGGGGAGGCAATGGCGATCGGCCGGTCGTTCCCAGAAGCCCTGCAGAAGGCGCTGAGATCGCTTGAGCGCCCCGGCGCCACGCTGTCCTGGGCGGATGCCCCAGGAGACGCCGCTGAGCTGCTGACGTGCTGCAGGACGCCGCACGACGGCAGGCTGGTGGCCGTGCACCAGGCGTTGCGGGCAGGTGCGAGCGTGGCGGAGCTGCATGATGCCACCGGTATCGACCCATGGTTTCTAGATCAGATTGCTGGGATCGAAGAAGAAGCAGAACGGCTCACGCGGGCGGACGCGCTCACGGCGAGCGTGCTCCTTTCCGCCAAACGCCTCGGCTTCTCTGACGCGCAGATCGGCGAGCTGCGCCGGATGCCCGAGCCTGTGGTGCGCGAGCTTCGCCGTGCTCTCGGCATCCGTCCCGTCTACCACACGGTCGATACCTGCGCCGCTGAGTTCGCCGCCCGTACGCCTTACCTGTACTCGACGTATGACGAGCAGACCGAAGTACCCGAGGGCCGGCGGCCGAAGGTGATCATTCTCGGCAGCGGCCCGAACCGCATCGGGCAGGGCATCGAGTTCGACTACGCGTGCGTGCACGCCTCGTTCGCGCTGGCCGGGGCCGGCTTCGAGACCGTGATGGTCAACTGCAACCCGGAGACGGTGTCCACCGACTACGACACCTCACACCGCCTCTACTTTGAGCCCCTCACGCTTGAGGACGTGCTCGAGGTAGTGCACGCCGAGCAGGCGGCTGGCCCGGTCGCCGGGGTCATCGTGCAGCTCGGCGGGCAGACGCCGCTCGGCCTCGCCCGCGGGCTCGCCGAGGCGGGGGTGCCGGTCGCAGGCACCAGCCCTGAGGCCATCCACCTGGCCGAGGAACGCGGTGCTTTCGGGCGGCTGCTGGCCGCGGCCGGCCTGCCAGCGCCCAGGCACGGCACGGCGTTCTCCTACGCGGAGGCTAAGGCGGTCGCGGACAAGATCGGCTATCCGGTTCTTGTGCGCCCGTCCTACGTGCTCGGCGGCCGGGGCATGGAGATCGTCTATGACGACGCCACCCTGGAGGGGTACATCGGCCGCGCCGGGCGGCTAGCCGACGTGAGCGCGGAACACCCCGTGCTCGTGGACAAGTTCCTCGACGACGCGGTCGAGCTTGATGTGGACGCGCTGTTCGACGGTGCGGAACTGTTCCTCGGCGGCGTCATGGAGCACATCGAGGAGGCAGGCATCCATTCAGGCGATTCGGCCTGCGCGCTGCCGCCGATCACATTGGGCCGCGAGGACGTGGATCGTATCCGTGTCTCGACCGACGCGATCGCCCGTGGGGTCGGCGTGCGCGGCCTGCTGAACGTGCAGTATGCGCTGGCGGCCGGCGTGATGTACGTGCTCGAGGCCAATCCGCGAGCCTCGCGCACGGTCCCGTTCGTGTCCAAGGCGACCGCGGTACCGCTGGCCAAGGCGGCGGCGCGGATCATGCTCGGTGCCACGGTCGCGCAGTTGCGGGCCGAGGGCATGCTGCCGTCGTCGGGCGATGGCGGGACACCGCCGCTCGAGGCGCCCATCGCCGTCAAGGAGGCGGTACTGCCCTTCAACCGCTTCCGCGACGCCGCGGGCCGTGGCGTGGACACGGTGCTCGGCCCTGAGATGCGGTCAACCGGCGAAGTGATGGGGATCGACGAGGTCTTCGGCACCGCGTATGCGAAATCGCAGGCGGCGGCCTATGGGTCGCTTCCCGTCAAGGGCCGCGCGTTCGTCTCGGTGGCCAATACCGACAAGCGGTCCATGGTGTTCCCCGTCAAGAGGCTCGCCGACCTGGGGTTTGAGATCCTGGCGACGGCGGGAACCGGAGAGGTGCTGCGGCGCAACGGGGTACGTGCCACGATCGTGCGTAAGCACAGTGACGGACCTGGACCGGATGGCGAGCCGACCATCGTGACCCGCATCCTGGCCGGCGAGGTTGATCTCATCGTGAATACGCCGTTCGGCAGCGCTGGCCATGCCAGCCCGCGGCTGGACGGCTACGAGATCAGGACCGCCGCGGTGCGCCGCGGCATACCGTGCGTGACGACGGTGGCCGGCCTGGCCGCCGCCGTGCAGGGCATCGAGGCGATCATCAGGGGCGAGGTCGGCGTCAGGTCGCTGCAGGAGCATGCGAGCCGGATGCGTGGCCCAGCCACCAGCGCCGACGGTCACAGTGCTGACGGTCACAGTGCTGACGGTCACAGTGCTGACGGTGGGCGTGCTGACGGTGGGCGTGCTGACGGTGGGCGTGCTTTTGATAATCGTGACTGATGGTGGTCGTGAGCGTGGGGCGTGCTTTTGGTGATCGCGGTTGACGGTGGTCGTGACGGTAGTGGCCGCGCCGCGGCCCTGCCGGCGGTCGCGCGGGTGCCGCGGTCACGGCGGCGCTGCGACTGCGGGCGCGCCGGCAGTGGCCGCAGCCGCAGCCGCGGCCCGTGCCGGCGGTCGCGCAGGTGGTGATCGTGCTGCTGCTGGCGGCGGCCACCGAGGTCGGCGGTCGCGCAGGTGGTGATCGTGCTGCCGGTGGCGGCGGCCACCGAGGTCGGCTGCCCGGCAGCGACCCGGGCTCTGTCGCCACTGGCGGCGGCAATTGCTCATGGCCGTAGGCCAGGGGCCGATGACAGCTGAGGACGGTGAGACAGGCGTGGCACCTGTCCAGATACGCGGAACGGTGCTGACGGTCCGCCGGGTTGATGCCTACTATGCGATGACCGTTGTCGCGCCCCCGATCGCCGAGCGCTTCAGGCCTGGCCAGTTCGTCGCGGTCGCGGTCGGCGGTCCGCACACCGCCATGTTGCTGCGCCGCGCCTTCTCCATCTACGACGTGCGCCCCGATCACGGCGGCACGGTCGAGTTCGTGTTCGCCGCACTCGGCAGGGGCACCCAGTGGCTCGCCCGGCGGCGGGCGAGGGACACGCTGGATATCACCGGCCCGCTCGGCCGGCCCTTCCCGATTCCCCGCGACCCGGTGAACTGCCTGCTGATCGGCGGAGGCTACGGAAGCTCCCCGCTGTTCTCGCTGGCTGATCGCCTGCGCTCGCGTGGCTGTCAGGTTGATTTCCTGCTCGGCGCCGCAAGTGCCGACCGGGTGTTCGGCGCACTCACCGCCAGGCGTACCGGGAGGACCGCCATGGTCACGACCGATGACGGTTCGCTCGGCAGCCGCGGCATGGTGACCGACGTGCTCAGCCAGGTCGTCCATGAGGCGAGGACCGACGTGATCTACGCCTGCGGGCCGATGCCGATGCTGCGCGCGGTCAACGCGGACGCCGGCAAGTACGACATCCCGGTGCTCGCCTCCGTCGAGGAGTCCATGGCCTGTGGCATCGGCGTGTGCATGACCTGCGTCCTGCCGGTGCGCGGCAGCGACGGGATTACCCGCATGGTGCGGTCCTGCGTTGACGGCCCGGTATTCCGTGGCGACCAGGTCCGCTGGGACGACGTCGGCACGATCCCGTTCGACGCGCTCGGGGCGCCCGGCTGGAAGGCCGGGGCCGGCCAGGAACCGCTGGAGGCCGGTAATGCCGGTTGACCTGCGCACCAGGCTTGGTCACATCGAGCTGCCCAACCCGATTCTCACCGCCTCAGGATGCGCCGCGTCGGGCCGTGAGCTCGCGCAGTTCTTCGATGTTTCCAAGATCGGCGCGGTGGTGACCAAGTCGGTCATGCTGGCACCGCGGGCAGGCCGCCCCACGCCGCGGATGATGGAGACCGACAGCGGCATGCTCAACTCGATTGGCCTGCAGGGACCGGGCATCGACGCGTTCCTGCAGCGCGACCTTCCCTGGCTGCTCTCCCGTGGCGCCCGGGCGATGGTGTCCATCGCGGGCGGGAGCGTGGATGAGTACGCGGAACTCGCCGGGCGGTTGTCGGAGGCGCCAGGGGTCACCGCGATCGAGGTGAATATCTCCTGCCCGAACGTGGCGGACAGGGGCAAGGTTTTCGCCTGCGATCCTGACGCTGCTGCCGCCGTCGTTGCCGCGGTTCGTGAGCGGGCCAGATATGACATCCCGGTGTTCGCGAAGCTGTCACCAGACGTGACGGATATCGTTACCGTGGCTCGCTCATGTGTCGCTGCGGGCTCGGATGGCCTCGCGATGATCAACACGTTGCTCGGCATGGCGATCGACCCTGACACCATGCGGCCCGTTCTGGCCGGCCTCACCGGAGGTTTGTCCGGGCCTGCGATCCGGCCGGTAGCGGTCCGGTGTGTCTGGCAGGTCCGCGAGGCCCTGCCGGACATCCCGATCATCGGGATGGGCGGGGTGCGTACCGGCAGGGACGCGCTCGAGTTCGTCCTCGCGGGCGCCGACATGGTCAGCGTGGGCACCGCGATCTTCAGCGACCCGTCTGCCTGCCCCCGCATCCTGCGCGAGCTTGAGGAGGAACTGGCCACGCGCGGGGTCGAGCGGCTGCGGGACGTCGTCGGGATCGCGCACAAGCCAGCCGGTGCCGTGCGGCTTCGCAGCGGCATCCATCACCGGAAGCTATGACGGAGGCCTGCCATGAACATCCCGCCGCGCCCGGCGCCCATCGCCGTCGCGCTTGACGCGCCTGACCTGGAAACGGCGGCGCGGTGGGCGAGCCTGGTCACGCCGCATGTGAGCACGGTCAAGATCGGGCTCGAGCTGTACCTGCGTTACGGGCCAGACGTGCTGGCGTCGGTGCGGGGAGCGAGCATGGTTCAGGTATTCCTTGACCTGAAACTGCACGACATCCCCGCGACCGTCGCAGGTGCCGCGCGGGTCGTGGCGCGGCTGCGGCCGGCCCTGCTCACCGTGCACGCGGCCGGCGGCCAGGCCATGATCCGTGCTGCCGTGGACGCCGCGCCAGAGACTCAGATCGCCGCCGTTACCGTGCTCACCTCGCTCAGCGGTGCCGACCTCGCGCAGACCGGCGTCGCTGGTACCGTGCCTGACGTGGCGCGCAGGCTCGCGGCGCTCGCCGTGGGCGCGGGCGCGCAGGCGCTGGTCTGCTCGCCGAAAGAGGTCGCCGCCGTCCGCATGGAGGTCGGGCCGGAGATCGCGCTGATCACGCCGGGCGTGCGGCCCGCGGGATCCGATAGCCAGGATCAGGCCCGGGTCGCTACGCCGGAGGAGGCGCTGAGCGCGGGCGCGGACTTGCTGGTGATCGGCCGCCCGATCACCAGCGCGCCTGATCCTGGCGCGGCCGCGGCCGCCCTGGCAGCCTCGCTGCGCCGCGGCGCCACGACCCCGCCCTAGCGCGGCCGCGGCTGCGTCATGGAACCCTGGATGTGCCATTACGGGTCGCATGCAACCCGTAATGGCACATCCAGGGTTCTGCGGCCTGGCTGCGCTGGGGGCCTGGCTGCGCCGCGGCGCCACGATCCCGCCCTGGCGCGGCCGCGGTCGCGCGCTGGCGGCCTGGCTGGCGCCGCGACCCGCCCGAGGGCGTGCTCTAAACCCTGGGCCGTTTTACGGAAATCCCTGGGCCGTTTTACGGACATTCGCCACGAGAGCGCTCGCAGAGCGTCATAGAAAGCTGTGGGCACCGGCCCGGCGCTAGGCCGCCACCACATCGTCTGCTGCCTGGCACCCGCCTGGGGGGTCCCACGGCGGGTAACATCGCGCCCAGGGAGCGTGCGGGATCGTGCCTGCGCGGACCTCGGATGACCAGGATTTTAGTGACAATCAGTATTCGGTCCTGATCGGATAGTAATATCAGCCAATTTGTGACGTGACGAACACGGGTTTGCGTTGCCTCACGGGGCACCGAGTCGCTAGGTTCCCCTCCCGACCGCAGTTTTTCTAGAAGAAACCCGAGGTGAACCGGCGTGGCTCTTCCTCCCCTCACCCCCGAGCAGCGCGCCGCGGCCCTGGAAAAGGCAGCCCAGGCCCGCAAGGAACGTGCCGAGGTCAAGAACAGGCTCAAGCGCGGCGGTACTACCCTGGCCCAGATCCTCAAGGAGGGCCAGACCGACGACGTCATCGGCAAGATGAAGGTTTCGTCGTTGCTGGAGTCGCTTCCCGGCGTCGGCAAGGTACGTGCCAAGCAGATCATGGACCGGCTCAATATCGCCGACTCACGGCGTGTTCGTGGTCTCGGCACCAACCAGCGCGCCGCGCTGGAGAACGAGTTCGGCGGGGATGATCTCTGACCGAAGCTGAATCCCCAGGAGGCGGGCGAGGGGGCACGGCCGCTTCGCCCGGCGGTCGCGCCCGCGGCCTGCCAGGCACAGGCCAGGCCGGCCGCGAGGCGCGGTTGACGGTTTTGTCAGGGCCTTCCGGCGTCGGGAAGAGCACAGTCATAGCCCGGCTCAGGCAGGCCTACCCGCAGATCTGGCTGTCGGTATCCGTGACGACACGTCGGCCGCGTCCAGGCGAGGAGGATGGGCGTGAATACCACTTCGTCAGCGACCGTGAGTTCGACGCGCTCATCGACGAGGGCGAACTTCTCGAGTGGGCGCGGTACTCGGGGCACAGATACGGCAGTCCACGCGCGCCGGTCATGGCGAAGCTCGCGGCGGGCATGCCGTCATTGCTCGAGATCGACGTGCAGGGAGCCCGCCAGATACGCAACGCGATGCCAGGAGCGCTGCTGGTCTTCCTCGCGCCACCGTCCTGGGATGAGCTTGTCCGCCGCCTCAACGAGCGCGGCACCGAGCCTTCAGAGGCAGTCAAGCGTCGCCTCGCCACTGCACGGGGCGAACTGGCAGCGAAGGACGAATTTGACGTCACCCTGGTCAACACGTCCGTCGATGAGGTATGCGAGCGGCTGGTAATGTTGAGCCGCGCTCCAGTGAGTCGGTAACGGATTCCTGAGGCCGGTGACGGTCGTCCCGTATGACGACCGAAGATCGTGACCAGGGAAGGCAGAACGTGGCAGGGAGTCCCACCGCAGAAGGCATTACCAACCCGCCGATCGACGAGCTGCTGGCCATCGTGGACAGCAAGTACAGCCTCGTCATCATGGCCGCGAAGCGGGCGCGGCAGATCAACGCCTATTACGCCCAGCTTGGCGAGGGCCTGCTCGAGTACGTCGGCCCGCTCGTGGAGACGCACGTGCAGGAGAAGCCGCTCTCCGTGGCGCTGCGGGAGATCCGTGAGCAGCTGCTCACCGCAGAGACCATCGAGTCCTGACAAAGCGGTTCCTGAAACAGCGGCTCCCGCAGAAATCATTCTCGGCGTCGGCGCAGGCATCGCGGCGTACAAAGTGTGTGAGCTGCTCCGCCTCCTGACCGAATCCGGCCATCGTGTGCGAGTGATACCCACGCCGGACTCGCTGCGTTTCGTTGGCGCGGCGACCTGGGCTGCACTGTCCGGCCAGCCGGCCACAACGGACGTATGGGCGGACGCACATCAGGTGCCGCATGTCCAGCTGGGCCGGCGGGCTGATCTGGTCTTGGTGGCGCCCGCGACCGCGGACCTGCTTGCGAAGGCGGCGCACGGGCTCGCCGGTGATCTGCTCACCACGACACTGCTCACCGCGCGCTGCCCGGTCATGTTCGCGCCCGCGATGCACACCGAGATGTGGGAGCATGCCGCCACCCGTACCAACGTGAGGCTGCTTCGCGAGCGCGGTGCGATCGTGATCGAGCCCGCCGCCGGACGCCTCACCGGTGCCGACAGCGGGCCCGGCCGGCTCCCCGAGGCGGCCGAGCTATTCGACACGGCCATCCGGCTGCTCGCCCGCGGCGCAGCCGGCCTGAACCCGGATCTGTCCGGGCGGCGCGTGCTTGTCTCTGCCGGAGGGACTCGCGAGGAGCTCGACCCCGTACGCTTCCTCGGCAACTGGTCCTCGGGCCGGCAGGGCTACGCCCTTGCCCGCACGGCGGTAGCCCGCGGCGCCGAGGTAACCCTGGTAGCCGCGAACGTGACACTGTCTGATCCGGCCGGCGCCACGGTCGTCCGCGTAGCGTCCGCCCGTCAGTTGCGTGCGGCCATGCTGGCAGCGGCGGATACCGCCGATGCCGTGGTGATGGCCGCCGCGGTAGCGGATTTCCGCCCCGCTGCGCGCAGCGAAACAAAGATCAAGAAGAGTGGCCGCGGCCCAGATCCGATCACCCTGACCGAGAATCCCGATGTCCTGAAGGAGCTCGTTAACAACAGGGACCACAGGGACATCGGAGACCATGGGGAAACCGGAGATCATGGGGAAACCGGAGATCATAGGGACATCGGAGACCATGGGGAAACCGGAGATCATAGAGACATCAGAGATCATGGGGACAGCGGAGACCATAGGGACAATCGGGACCATAGGACGCGGGGGCGGCGGCCGCGACAGGTGATAGTCGGCTTCGGCGCCGAGACCGACGATGTGCTCGCTGCCGGGCGAGAGAAACTTGCCAGGAAGGGCTGTGACCTGCTTGTCGTCAACCAGGTGGGCAACGGGCTGGCCTTCGGGACCGGCGACAACGCCGCGCTCGTACTCGGCGCAGACGGCACGGTCACCGAGATCCCGCGTGTGCCCAAGGACATTCTTGCCGACCAGGTGTGGGATCTGGTCACGCAGCGGCTGCAACCGGGTGGTTACTAGCCGCGGCGCGCACATCAGCCCTGCCTGTGCCACCTGGCACCCGGCGCCCGGTATGCTTCCCGCTGAAGCCGCGCAGGCTGGCTTCTCGGCTAGACTTCGGCAAATCGCCATATGCCGGGCTGGATTCCGCGTCCGCGCACGAACCTGACCGTGTGCACAGTGCGGCCGTCGCAGAAGAGGGAATCAAGTGTCACGTCGCCTTTTTACTTCCGAGTCGGTCACGGAAGGCCACCCGGACAAGATGGCTGACCAGATCAGTGACGCCATTCTCGATGCGATGATCAAGGATGACCAGCGGAGCCGGGTTGCCGTTGAGACCTTGATCACAACTGGCCAGGTACACGTCGCGGGCGAGGTCACCACCAAGACCTACGTCGACATTCCAGGGATCATCAGGGACAAGATCCTGGAGATCGGCTATGACTCCTCCGCCAAGGGCTATGACGGGGCCTCTTGCGGTGTCTCGGTCTCGATCGGGGCACAGTCACCGGACATCGCCCAGGGGGTAGACGACGCTTACGAGCGGCGAGAGGGCGAGGGCACTGACGAGTTCGACCAGCAAGGCGCTGGCGACCAGGGCCTGATGTTCGGCTATGCCTCCCGTGAGACACCGGAACTGATGCCCCTGCCGATCATGCTCGCGCACCGGCTGGCGAAGCAGCTCACCGAGGTGCGGCGCAACGGGGTCGTCCCCTACCTGCGCCCGGACGGCAAAACCCAGGTCACCATCGAATACGACGGTGCGCAACCGATCCGGCTTGACACCGTGGTGGTTTCCTCGCAGCACGCGCCCGACATTGACCTGCGCGAGCTGCTCGCGCCCGACATCCGCGAACTTGTGGTCAACCCCGTGCTCGACGGGATCGAGCTTGACACGGACAACTACCGGCTGCTCGTCAATCCCACCGGGCGATTCGAGATCGGTGGGCCGATGGGTGACGCGGGCCTGACAGGCCGGAAGATCATCATCGATACCTATGGCGGCATGGCCAGGCACGGGGGAGGAGCCTTCTCCGGCAAGGACCCGTCCAAGGTGGACCGCAGCGCCGCGTACGCGATGCGCTGGGTGGCCAAGAATGTCGTTGGCGCAGGTCTGGCCGACCGGTGCGAGACGCAGATCGCATATGCCATCGGCAAGGCCAAGCCGGTGGGGCTGTTCGTCGAGTGCTTTGGCACAGAACATGTCGCGGTGGACGTAATCCAGCATGCCGTCCTCGAGGTCTTCGATCTTCGCCCCGCGGCCATCATCCGTGATCTTGATCTGCTGCGGCCGATATTCTCCCAGACCGCCGCCTACGGTCACTTCGGCCGCGAGGAGCCCGACTTCTCCTGGGAGCGCACCGACCGGGTCGAGGCACTTCGCGCAGCAGCCCACATCTAGGGCGTAGTCCCGCAGATCTTTGGCGCGGATCGGCACCCAGGCGACGACCGGGTCGTGGACGGCACTGCCGTCGTCGTCGATAGTTCCACAATCGGCTCCTCCTCCCGCATTGCCGCGTTGCTATCCGGGGGCAGCGAGTAACGGGTGGCAGCGCGTATCCGGGGGCAGCGCGTATCCGGGGACAGCCCGCATCCAGCGGACTGTAAGGCTCGATTCCCTGACGGGCCGCGTACCACTCTGAGGCAGCGGATGATCTCTTTGGGTGGACATCATGTCCCGTCGGCTCAACTGGCGGTGACACACAATGGGCCATTGTGCGTCGTATCTGACACCCAATGGCCCATTGTGTGGCGTCGGTCGTCGGCGATCATGACCCCATGTGGCCATCTTGTCCGATCTGCCGCTGGTGATCTTGATGCCGGTGAGGGATCAAGCGGGACCGGGGGGCTTGCGGAGGTACGGCAGGCCACGCGAGCGCCGTCGAGTCACCTGGCCGGGGCTGCCCGGGTGGCCGGGGCTGCCCGCGTGCATTCCTTTGGCCGCAGCCTTCCCTGACGTACTATGCACGAAGGGTTTGCCCCGCCCCGTTGCCGTGATGTGGGCGCGGTTGATCCGGGTAGCACTCAGGAGAGTGGCCCGATGACGGTGATCGAGATCAAGATCCCGGATGAGTGCGCCGCGGGGCAGAGGCTCGCGGCCCGACAACTGCTTCAGGGATCCGTAGACCGCGGATTAGCCCTCACCGCCCATGATCCGGCCCGACGCAAATCATGGTTATTCGTGATCGCATTGCCGCATTGATCCAGGCAGCGGGCCTCACCGCGTGACCCGGGTGGAGGTGATCCGCCTGTCTTACGGCACGCCCGGTGCCGCGGGCTTGGCGCGTCGCCGCGCCGAAGCCGCTCCGCCCCGCGTGTGACCAGGTATGTATTACAGTCATTGTTTCGCGTTAGGTAGCGATATGAACGCTGTAAGTAGTCGATGGGCTGGCGACGCCACGGCCAACCGTGACGGTGAGTGACTGCTCTCCGGGAACCCTGGCTCTTGCCTGACGTGACCGGGAACTACAGGCGTGTAACTTGAGGCGGCCGTGACGCGTTGGCTGCTTTGTGACAAACAACAACGACGACACGGCCGCGTGGGCCAGCATAGAGGATGTCGGGGCGTCCGCCGCGAGTGTGGACGGGCAGGTCAGGGTGGTTCTGGGCCGGGTGATGGCGCAGCGCCGCAGTATCGGGACGGCCTTCCGCTACATGGCCGCGCTGTCGCGTGGGACGCGGGCGAACTGCTGGGACCTGGCCGAGGCGGCCGGGTATGAGGGGCAGCACCGGATGCAGGCCCTGCTCTGCTCGTACGTGTGGGACTGGAAGGATCTGCGGGCGGAGCTGCCGGGGCTGGCCGCGGCCTGGCTCCCTGATCGGGAGGGCGACCTGATCGGGCCGGGGATCGCGATCGACGAGACCGCCCATCTCAAGCACGGGGACGCCACCGCGTGCGTGGCGCCGCAGCACGCCGGGTGCACCGGCAAGGTGGAGAACTGCGTCACCACCGTGTTCTCCGCCTGCGTCACCGCGAACGGGCAGGCCTGGGCGGACTTCGACGTGTACATGCCGCGGCGGTGGGCGGATGACCTGCCGCGCCGCCGGGCGGCCGGGATCCCTGATGACCTGGCGTTCGCCACCAAACCTGACCTGGCGATCGGCCAGGTGCGGCGGCTGAGGGCGGCGGGCCTCGCGCTGATGTGGGCGGCGTTCGATGAGGTGTACGGCCGGTCCGGCAAGCTGCGGGAAGCGTGCCGGGGCGCCGGGCTGGCGTACGTGGCGATCATCCCGTGCGACTGGCAGGTTACCCTCCCCTCCGGCGCCGTGACCAGTGCTGAGGACGCGGTCAAAGACGCGGTGTTCGAGCGGCGCTCGTGCGGCACCGGGACCAAGGGACCGCGGTTCAGCGACTGGGCCCTGACCGCTACCAGCACGCCAGGTGAGTACCTGCTGATCAGGAGGCTGATTTCCCGCCCGGATCAGTACACGTTCTACCTGTGCTGGGCACCGGAAGACCGGCCGGCGACCATGACGTATTTCATCACCATCGCCGGCCGCCGCTGGCCGGTGGAAGAAACGTTCAAAACGGGCAAGGACGTGCTCGGCTGGGACCAGTCCCAGATCCGGACCTTCGACGGGATCTGCCGGCACACCGCGCTGGCCGGCCTTGCCCAGCTCCGCCAGATCGCCATCCGCAACGCCCTGACCGGCGTCATCACCCTTCCCGCCGCGCCCGCCGGCGACAGCGACGGCCAGCCCGGCGACCTGCACGCCGACGCGGGCGACGCTGAGATCGAGGACGCTGACCTGCGGATCCCGCTCGGCGACGCACCCGTCCCCGCCCGCGCCGGGCAGCACTGCCCCCAGCACATCGGCGCCATCAAGCTGTCCGTCGCCGAAACCGCCCGGCTCACCGCCCTGGCCAGGCAATACACCGCCGGGCTGATCAGCCGGGCCCGGCTCGCGTTCGCCCTGCGCTGGTCCGCCAGGCGACGACGGCACCAGGCTGTTGCCCGCTGGCACCACCACAGCGCCCGGCTCCTGGACGCGGCAGCGACATAACAGCCGGCGACCGGAAGGAGGTGACAGCATGTAACCAGTAACCAGGCACCATCACATCACGCTGAGCGGTAGCGCGGACACAATCCGGAAAACCGTGACTGTAATATATGGGTCCCATGACACCCAGGGGCCAGGGATTGCGGATAACAGAGATAGCGGCGATAACAGAGATAGCGGCGATAACAGAGATAGCGGCGATAACAGAGATAGCGGCGATAACAGAGATAGCAGCGATAATAGAGGTAACGGACTAATGCATGGTGCCGAACGCATTGAACGAGGCGACGGCGCTGAACGAGGCGACCGCGCTCAAAGAGGCGACCCCGCTCAAAAGCACGACGGCGCCGAACGAGGCGATGGCGTTCAAGAACGCGGTGGCACTCAAGAACACGACCGCGCTGAACGAGGCGACCGCGCACGGAAACGCGGCGCTCAAAAGCGCGACGGCGCTGAACGAGGCGACGGCGTTCAAAAACGCGGTGGCGCTCAAGAACACGATGGCGCTGAACGACGCGACGGCTGTGAACGAGGCGACAGAGCCGGCCGCGCGATTGATGCCGCCAAACACGTCCGGTTGCGGGCGCTGCAGATTGACGACCGGATTCGTGATCTGCATGAGCGTAACCAGCGGATGGAAGACGCCCGGATGGGCAAGGGTTCGACGCCCGAGCAGGTTGGCCGTGCGGCGCATTACGTGCGCCTCGCGCAGGAGCGCGCGAGCGAGGCGGCTGACCGAAGTGTGTCCGCACACCTTCGCGCCGCAGTTGCCCACGATCGCACCGCCGCCAAGCTCGAGGAACTTTGCGACCAGCGGCGTCAGCCGAAGCGCCGTATACGGCGAAAGGGCCCGTATGCATCGCGGCTGGGCTGTGGCGGAGCGCGAAGCCGCAGGTGCGCTTGGTGAGCAGGATCCCGCGCCAGGCATTCCGCCGATCCGCGATGATTGAGATGTGCGCCCGACAGCGCCGTCGGGCGTGCCTGGCCCCAGCTGAAGGATGGCCGTAGAGAGCGTGAGCTGAAGATGGGATCGAACCTCGGACGCAGGACCGTGGTGGTCGCCGCGTCAGCAGGTGGCATAGAGGCGTTGCAGACGCTGCTTTCCCGCCTCCCCGCCGACTTTCCCTCGCCCATGCTCATCATCTTGCACGTCCCGGCAACAGGCGGCCGTGCGCTGCCGAGGATCATGAACAGGGCCGGTCGTCTGCGGGCCGGCGCGGCGGTCGATGGCGAGGAACTGCGCCCGGGCCGGCTGTACATTGCCCCGCCGGACAGGCACCTGCTTGTGGTCGGCGACGAGGTCCGGCTGTCCGCTGGCCCGCCGCAGAACGGGCACCGTCCCGCGGCTGATCCGCTGTTCCGCAGCGCCGCGCTCGCACAAGGGCCGCGCGTCATTGGTGTAGTGCTGAGCGGCACGCTTGATGACGGCGCCGTGGGCTGTGCCGCTGTTGAGCGGCATGGCGGGATGGTCGCCATCCAAGACCCAGCGGAGAGCCCATACGCCGGAATGCCACGTGCCGCGCTCGCCGTGACCACGCGGGCGGCTGTCCTCAAAGTCCGCCAGATAGCCCAATTCCTCGACGAGCAATGCCGCATCCCCGTTGAGGCTGTCACGCGGCCCCCCAGATCCTGAGCTCGAGCGCTACGTCGCCGTACTCCTCAATCCGCCGCCTGCTGCCGGTGCGGCGACCGGCCTTACTTGTCCCGACTGCGGTGGGCCATTACGCAGCGACAAGCACGGGGCCGCGCCGTTGAGTTACGAGTGCGGGTTCGGCCATTCGTGGTCGCCCGCGCGCCTTTCCGGCGAGCGCTCGGCCGCGGTCGAGCGCGCCAGGTCGTCTGCCACATTGCGCCTGGAAGAACGCTGGCGGCTCACTACGGAACTGGCAGAATCGGCTGAACGCAGAGGGTACAGGGTCTCCGCGGCGACCTTCAGGAAGGCCGCCGACAAGGCTCGGGACGCGGCGCAGGCCAGCCGAGCGTCGCAAGCCCCGCCGCCAATCACGAAAAACACGGACAACACGAAGAACGCGGGCAACGCGAAGAACAGAGATAACAGAGATAGCAGAGATAACAGAGATAACAGAGATAACACAGGCGACGTAGGCGCCAAAGGCGCGACAAGTAACGCTGAGCACACAGACGACCCAGAGAACGTTTGACAACGGCGGGTCTTCGCAGGCCACCGAGCGGGTGGTCGCGCCGGTGCGGGTCCGGGGTGTGTGACGCGAACTGACCGGCGTACGCTTACCGACTGTGCCGGGCGACGTGGACCACGATTTCGACGAACTCCTTTTCATGCTCAAGGAGACCCGCGGATTCGACTTCACCGGTTACAAGAGGTCAACGCTACAGCGGCGGATCAGCCGCCGGATGGACGCACGCGGACTGCAGTCGGTCGGCGAGTACCGCGATTACCTCGAATTGGAACCGGATGAGTTCGGGAGACTCTTCGACAGCGTCCTCATCAATGTGACTGGCTTTTTCCGCGACCCGGCCGCTTGGGAAGCGCTGCGCGACGAGATACTGCCTCAGTTGCTGGCCACGAAAGGAACCGCAAGGCCCATCCGGATCTGGAGCGCGGGCTGCGCCACTGGTGAGGAGGCATACACACTGGCGATCCTGTTCGCCGAGGCGCTTGGACCCGAGGGCTTCAGCCACCGAGCGAAAATCTACGCCACTGATCTCGACGAGGATGCCCTTCAGCAGGCACGCGCGGGAACGTATACGGAGCGGCAGGTCGCCGAGGTTCCTGACGAGCTTAGGGAAAAGTACTTTGAACCCGCGGGGACGCGGTACTCATTCCGCCGCGACCTGCGTAGGCAGGTAATATTCGGCCGCAACGACCTGACCAGGGATGCCCCGATCTCGCGCGTTGACCTGCTTGTCGCGCGCAACACGCTGATGTACTTCACCGCCGAAGCGCAGGCGAACGTCATCCGCAAGTTCCACTTCGCGCTGACCAGCCAGGGTTACCTCTTCCTTGGCAAGGCCGAGATGCTGCTCAATCACGGCGACCGGTTCGAACCGGTCGACCTGCGCAAGCGCCTGTTCCGTAAGATTCCGGGCGTGGGCCCGGGCGACGTCCCGCGGGCAGCGGCGCAGTACGGCACTGACGAGCAGTTCGGCGCCAGCCGGCTCGAGGCCGCGGCGCTTGCCGCGGGGCCCGTCGCGCAGCTCGCAATAGACCAGGCGGGCAAGCTCGCCGTGGTTAACGTTCGCGCTGGGAACCTGTTTAACCTGCACGCGCGCGATGTGGGCAGGCTGTTTCAGGATCTCGAGGTCTCGTACCGCCCGATAGAGCTCCGGTCGGTGATGGAACAGGTAAAGAAGGACAGGCGCGCCGTCGAGCTGACCGATGTGACCTGGCACCGAGGCCTGGGCGCAGAACCCGTGGTGCTCGACGTCGCGGTCGTCCCGCTCGTGAGCGACGCGGACGAACTGGTCGGCGTCGGGATCAGTTTCGCCGACGTGACACGTAACCGCAGGCTGCGGGACGAACTTGAGCACTCCAACCAGGATCTCGAGCGGGCCTACGAAGAGCTGCAGTCGCTGAACGAGGAACTGGAGACGACCAACGAGGAACTGCAGTCCGCCAACGAGGAACTCGAGACCACAAACGAGGAACTGCAGTCCACGAACGAGGAACTCGAGACCATGAACGAGGAACTGCAGTCGACTAACGACGAGCTGCAGGCGATCAACGACGTGTTGCGCGTGCGGACCGAGCAGCTCGACGCGGCGAACGGATTTCTCGGCTCCGTGCTTCGCGGCCTTGGCAGCGCGGTCATCGTGGTGAATGAGGATCTGCGGGTGCGGGTGTGGAGCCCAGGCGCCGAGGAGCTGTGGGGGCTTCGCGCGGACGAGGCGGACGGCAGGCACCTGCTCACGCTCGATATCGGCCTGCCTGTGCAGCAGATCGTGCCGCTGCTACAGCGGATGCTTACCGAGCGGGCAGAGGGCAGTGATGCGACAGTCGACGCCGTCAACCGGCGGGGCCGGCCTGTGCAGCTGCGGGTGGCATGCAGCCTGCTTCGCGGCGAGGACGGGATGATCCACGGGGTGATCCTGATCATGGACCGCATTGACACTGCTGGCAGCGAGGGCACTGCTGACCCTGTTGATCAGAACCAAGATCAGCTGCGGAAGGCCACGCCTGCGAAGCAAGACTGACGCCAAGGCGGCAAGGGAATCCCCGCAGCCGTCGCTGACCGTCAGGGCAACGAGCGTGGCGAAACAGCCGCCGCATTTTCGATCGCACAGATACCGCGCATTCAGCGGCCGCCAATGCCGCGGTTCGAAATTGCAGCCGGTGCCGCCGTTTCGACGGCAGCCGACGCCGCGGTCTCGATGGCAGCCGACGGGGCAAGGATCGTCGCCGGCGTCTGGTAGGACGGGACCGTGCCTCAGGTAATGCCAGCCACGCGACGCCAGCCGCGCAAGCCGGCCGCGCGCACACAGGCCGCGGAGTTGCCGGTCGCACGGGTAGCCGTTGACGTGCCGCTCGCCCACCTCGACCGCCCGTTCGACTATCTGGTGCCCGAGCAGTTCGCGGGCGCGGCCGTGCCCGGATCCCGGGTCCGGGTCAGATTCGCGGGCAAGCTCACCGACGGCTACCTGCTCGAGCGCGCGGCAAGAAGCACCCACTCCGGCCGGCTCGCCTTCCTCGAGCGGGTTGTGTCCCCCGAGCCGGTGCTAACAGCCGAGGTCGCGGGGCTTGCCCGGGCGGTCGCGGATCACTACGCCGGTACCCTTGCCGACGTTCTGAGGCTCGCGATCCCGCCGCGGCACGCGGCAGCGGAGGCGCGGCCACCCTCCATCTCCCAGGAGCCAGCGCCACCGGGCGCGGGGTACGGAGCCTACGGCGGATACGAAGCGCCCGCGGTCCCTGACCCTGGCCCATGGGCGCGCTATCCCACCGGTGCCGCGTTCCTCGCGGCCGTCGCGGCCGGCCACGGCCCGCGCGCCGCGTGGTCGGCGCTGCCAGGTCAGGGCTGGCCGCGGGCCATCGCGGTCGCGGTCGCGGCCGCCGCCGGCCGCGGCGTCATTGTCGTGGTGCCAGCGGCCGCGGACCTGGCGCGCGTCGACGCCGCGCTCACCTCGGAGCTCGGATCCGGCCGGCACGTCGCACTGAGCGCCGACCTGGGCCCGGCGCAGCGGTACAAGCGCTGGCTCGCGGCGGCGCGCGGCGACGTGCGTGTCGTCGTTGGCACCCGGGCTGCGATGTTCGCCCCTGTGCGTGACCTCGGCCTGGTCGTCCTCTGGGACGACGGCGACGATCTGCACGCGGAACGGCGCGCGCCCTACCCGCACGCGCGCGAGGTGCTCGCGCTGCGCGCGCATCGCTGCGGCGCTGCCGCACTGATCGGCGGCTTTTCCCGCACGGCCGAGATGACGCAACTCGTTGCGGCCGGCTGGGCTCGCACACTCCGCGCCGACCGGGTGGAGGTGCGCCGGCGGTTGCCCGCGATCCGCGCGGCAGGTGACGATAGCGAGCTTGCCAGGGACGAGGCAGCCAGGGCGGCCAGGCTGCCGAGCGTGGCCCTGCGGGTGGCCAGAGACGCGCTGGCACGCGGCCCGGTGCTCGTCCAGGTGCCAAGGCGCGGGTACCTGGCGGCGATCGGCTGCGCACGCTGCCGCGAGCAGGCCCGCTGCGCGGGCTGCGGCGGCCCGCTAGCGCTCGAATCCTCCGGCGCCGCTGCGAATTGCAGGTGGTGCGGCCGCGTGATGGCAGGCTGGCGCTGCCCGCGGTGCGAGGCCACGGAAATCCGTGCCCTTGTCACCGGTGCCAGGCGGACGGCGGAAGAGCTCGGTCGCGCGTTCCCTGGCGCGGTCGTCCGGCTGTCGGGCGGCGACGGACGGCTGGTCAGCGTGCCTGCGACTCCGGCGCTCGTGGTCGCGACCCCGGGCGCAGAACCGGCCGCCCAGGCCGGTTACGCTGCGGCGCTCCTGCTTGACGCGCATGCCTTGGCCGGCCGCGCCGACCTGCGGGCGGGAGAGGAGGCGCTGCGCAGGTGGATGAACGCCACCGCGCTTGTCCGGCCGCGCGCGGACGGTGGCATCGTGGTGGTGCTCGCAGACGCGGCGCTGCGCCAGGTCCAGGCGCTCATCCGCTGGGATCCTGTCACCCACGCGCAGCGCGAGCTTGCTGACCGGGCGGAGCTGGGTTTCCCGCCCGCTGTCCGGATGGCGTCCGTCACTGGTAGCGCGGAGGCCCTGCGCAAGCTGCTTGCCGACGTCAGGCTGCCGGCTGGCGCGGAGGTTCTCGGGCCCGTCCCCGTTCCTGTCAGCCATGACCGGCCGGTAGAAGGCGAGCAGAACCGTCTCCTCGTGCGGGTGCCGCGGCCGGGGGGCGCGCAGCTCGCTCGCGCCCTTGCCGAGGCGCAGGCCGCACGGAGCGCCCGCAAGGATCCCGAACGGCTGCGCGTGCAGATCGATCCCCTCGAGCTGATTTGACGCCAGGGCGGTCTAGGGCATGTCCCGTAGATCTTTGGCGGCGCGGCAGTGCCGCCCACGACCCAGACGGGCGGCAGGGGTCGTAGGACGGCACCGTCGTCGTCGCCCGATGGCTCCACTATCGGCTCCTCGAGAACAAGCAGGGCCCTTGCCGGATCGCCGCCTGGAGCGCCGCCCGCATCCACCGAGATCTACGAGACGCCCTAGTGCGTGCCGGTCACCGGTTCTGGCCCACCGTTTTAAGCGTTGAATGAGGCATTTCGCCCGCAACGGCGGTGGCGCGGCGCGATACGCATCGCGCGCTGAGGCCGTAGGGTTCTTGCGTGGGCCGAAGGGCGTCACTCACCCGCCCGCCACGCGCACAGGCGGCGGGCGGCGCTGGTCTGGTGCTGCCCGCGGTACGGATGGCGCCGGCGCACGAGCTCGCCGCCGCCGTGCTCGCGGCGCCGCTGCTGCGCGAGGCCTGGCAGCTTGCCCGCTGGGTGGGTGCCAGCAGGCGGCTGACCGCGCGCGGGCTGCTCCGGCTTGCCGACGCGACCGCTGTCATCGCTGATCTTGAGATAGCCGGCGGCGAGGCGCCCGCCGCCCATGGCGGCCTGCGCAGCGCCAGCGATGTGCGGGAACTCGATCTGCTCTGGCACGCGGCGGTCGGCGCCGGGCTCGTCACGATCACCGGCAACCGGGCATCGGCGTGTACGGACGCGCTCCGCAACGGCGACCCCGCCGGGCTGCTCGCTGCTTGGCGCGGCGCGCTTGACGCGGTGCTTGGCTGTGGCCCCGTTGATGTGCGGGAGGAACTCGAGGGCCTGGCGACCGTGCTGTACGCGGCCGGGCTCGCCGGTACGTATGGATGCGCTCGCGGAGGCGTTCACCGCGGCGACCACGGCGACCGCGGCGACCGCCACGGCGCCCGGCCGCAGAGCCCGGCCGCGCGGCGCTGAAGCCGATCCGGGTGCGCGGATGTCACAGGCACTCGAGGTGCTGGCCGATCTTGGCCTGGCCGAACTTGGCGTTGACGAACAGGACGACCAGCTCACCGTCGCCCTGACCGCGCTCGGCGTGGCAGGCATGCGCGACCGGCTGATCGCGGTGGGATTCTCCGCGCCGATCCTGGGCTGCGCCGCGGCCGCAGGTGCGGCCGGCCTGCTCGAGGGCCTGGCAGGCTACGACGCCGAGGATGGTGAACTTGAGATCGCCGCGTGGCTTGCCGGGCGCACGCCGCAGCAGGCCGCGGCCGAGCTTCTCGATGCGGCGAGCACGTCCTCGCCAGGCGTGCGCGGCGCCGCGTTCGCTATCATCGATCGCCTCGGCGAGCAAGTGATCCCGTTCGTGCGGTCGGCACTCGCAGACCCGGTGCTTCGCCCGCACGCCGCCATCTGGCTGCGCGAGCTAGGCGTGCACACAGACCTGACACCGGCGGAGAAGGCCTGGCTGCTTGTCGACCTCGGAGCCGGGCTGCTTGAGGAGGCCGATCCCAGCGCCGTCGCGCCTGAACTGCTGCCCGATCTGCCCGCTGCCGAGCAGGCCGAACTGGTCGGTGGCCTGTGGCAGGTCTCCCACCCCGATCTGATCACTCTGCTCAGCAGGCTGACGGAGCACCACCCCGATCCGGGTGTCGCCAAGGCGGCGCGGAAGGCCGCGTTCAAGGCGCGATCACGGCATCTTGGCGCCGGCCGCGTCCGCTGAGCCCGCGGCACGCGGGTGCCAAACAGGTGGCAAAAGGGCGGCAAGCAGACAGCACCGCCGATCCTGGCCGCCGCCATGTCCGGGTGCCCGTAAACTTGACGCGGCGCACCGCGCGAGCCGTTCTGGAGGAAAATAGTGGCTGTCAAGCCGATCCGCCTTTTTGGCGACCCGGTGCTGCGCACCCCAGCCGAGCCGGTCCGTGATTTCGACGCCGAGCTCCGCAGGCTGGTCAAAGATCTCACCGAGACGATGCTTGAAGCGCCTGGTACCGGGCTAGCAGCACCGCAGATCGGCGTCGGCCTGCGGGTCTTCACTTACCACGTCGAGGATGATCTCGGCCATCTGATCAACCCCTCCCTCGACCTATCCGACGAGCAGGAAACCGGGGACGAGGGCTGCCTATCCATCCCCGGCCTCGCCTTCCCGACGGCAAGGGCGCTGCGCGCCGTGGCCAAGGGCTTCAACATGTACGGTGAGCCGATCACCCTGGAGGGTACGGCGCTGCTCGCCCGCTGCGCACAGCACGAGACCGACCACCTTGACGGTGTGCTGTTCATCGACAAGCTCGACCCCGAGCAGCGCAAGCTCGCGATGAAGGCGATCAGGGAGGCCGAATGGTTCGGCGAACCGGTGCCCGCAGTCAAGGCGTCACCGCACCCGACTTTGGGTAAGGCGCTGTAGCGCGATGCGGCTGGTGTTCGCGGGCACCCCACCGGCGGCGGTGCCGGCGCTGGATGCGCTGCTCGGCTCGCGGCACGAGGTGGCCGCGGTGGTCACCAGGCCCGACGCCCCTGCCGGGCGCGGCCGCTCTGCCGGGGGCAGGCGGGTCACGCCCAGCCCTGTTGCCGCCCGAGCGCGGGCAGCGGGTCTTGAGGTGCTCACCCCGGTAAAGCCGCGTGACCCGCCGTTCCTCGACAGGCTCAGGCAGATCGGCCCCGACTGCTGTCCCGTCGTCGCATACGGAGCGCTGCTGCCCAGGGCGGCGCTCGACATTCCGGCCCGCGGCTGGGTGAATCTGCACTTCTCCCTGCTGCCCGCCTGGCGTGGTGCCGCGCCGGTGCAGCAAGCGATCCTGCACGGGGACGACATCACAGGTGCGACCACGTTCTTGCTCGTCGAGGAACTCGACGCCGGGCCGGTGTTCGGGGTGGTGACTGAGCAGGTCCAGCCGGCGGATACAGCGGGCGACCTGCTGGCCCGGCTCGCCGTGGCAGGCGCAGATCTGCTCGTGGCCACGCTGGACGGGATCGAGTCCGGTGACGTGGTGGCCCGCCCGCAGCCGGCGGATGGGGTCAGCCACGCGCCCAAGATCACACCAGCGGATGCCCAGGTGGACTGGGCACGCAGCGCGCTGGCGGTGGACAGGCTCATCCGGGCGGCTACCCCGAATCCGGGTGCGTGGACCATATTTGGCGGCACGCGCGTCAAGATCGGCCCGGTCAGCCTCGCGTCCTCGCGGCTCACCGCGCTGGCGCCCGGCGAGCTGAGCGTCGCACGCGACGACGTGCTCGCGGGTACCGGCACCGGGCCCGTCACGCTCGGCGAGGTACGGCCGGAGGGGAAGCGGGCTATGCCTGCCATCGAATGGGTGCGCGGGCTGCGGCTTTCCGGTGGCGAGCGGCTGGGCTGACGTGGGCGGACCTGGGACGAGGCGGCGGGCCGACCCGGCGCGGCGGACAGCGTACGACGTGCTGCGTGCGGTGGCGCAGCGAGATGCCTACGCTAACCTGCTGCTTCCTGCCCTGATTGCCGAGCGCGGCCTGGCAGGCCGGGACGCCGCGCTCGCCACCGAACTGACCTACGGGACGCTGCGCGGACAGGGAAGCTATGACGCGGTGATCGATGTCTGCTCGGACCGGCCGGTCGGCAGAATCGACCCGGGCGTGCGCGACGTACTGCGCCTCGGCGTGCACCAGTTGCTCGCCACCAGGATCCCGCCGCACGCCGCCGTCGCGGCCAGCGTTGACCTGGCCAAGGATGTGGCAGGTTTGCGGCCGGCCGGTTTCGTGAACGCGGTCTTGCGCCGGGTCGCGACGCGTGACCTTGCTGACTGGCTCGCGATCGTGGCGCCCGAGCCCGCCGACGACCCAGTCGGTCATCTTGCCGTCATGCACAGTCACCCGCGCTGGGTCGTGGCGGCGCTGTCCGACGCGCTCGGCGAGCAGCGGGATGGTCCGCTCACAGAGACGGAGGCGCTGCTCGCAGCGGACAACAGCCGCCCGGGGGTCACCTTGCTCGCCAAGCCAGGCCGGGTGGTGCCTGGCGAACTCCTCGCGGCGGGCGCGACACCGGCGCGGTGGTCACCGTACGGCGCTTACCTGAGGGAAGGAAACCCGGCGGACGTTCCGGCCGTGGCCGATGGCAGGGCGGCGGTACAGGACGAAGCCAGCCAACTGGCGGCGG
Source organism: uncultured Actinomycetota bacterium (assembly GCA_963826515.1). Taxonomy (GTDB): domain Bacteria; phylum Actinomycetota; class Actinomycetes; order Streptosporangiales; family Streptosporangiaceae; genus DATFVJ01. The sequence goes on along the minus strand of CAWGXI010000005.1, from coordinate 170,292 downwards.
CCGCGCTCGCGGGCGTCCCTGTCACCGGCCCGGACCGGCTCTGGCTTGACATGTGCTCGGGGCCGGGCGGCAAGGCCAGCCTGCTCGCCGGGCTCGCAGCGGGGCGGAACGCCCGCCTTCTCGCGGCAGACCTGCAGCCACACCGCGCGGCACTGGCCAGGGCCGCGATGGGGGGCGCGGCCGCAGGCGGGCCCGCGCGTGCGGTCGCGAGTGCTGGCGGCGCGGGGCGAATCGTGGTGGCCGACGGAACTTTGCCGCCGTGGCGGCACGGCAGCTTCGACCGGGTGCTCGCCGACGTTCCCTGCTCGGGGCTTGGTGCGTTGCGCCGGCGCCCCGAGGCGCGCTGGCGGCGCAGGCCACAGGGCGTCGCTGGGTTCGGCCCGCTGCAGCGCCGGCTGCTCGCGATCGCGCTCGCCTCGGTGCGGCCGGGCGGGGTGGTCGCCTACGTGACCTGCTCGCCGCATCTCGACGAGACCCGCCGCGTGGTCGAGGATGTCATCGGCGATATGTCCGCCACGGCAGGCGTCAGCGTGCTTGACGCGCCCGCGGTTCTGGCCGGGGTGCCTGCCGCGGGCGCCGCGGGGCTGGCCGCCGAGGGCCTGCGCTGCCTGCCCGGCCATACTGGCCTGACAGGTGCCACCGATCTTGGTCCTGCGGCTCCTCGACCTGCCGGTCCTGCTGCTCCAGGTCCTGCGGCTCCTCGACCTGCCGGTCCTGCTGCTCCAGGTCCTGCGGCTCCTCGACCTGCCGGTCCTGGCGCTGCCGTTCCTGGTGGCTATGCGCAGTTCTGGCCGCACAGGCACGGCACGGACGCGATCTTCCTCGCCCTGCTACGCCGTGACACGTGAGCGCCGCATATTCCTGGTTCCTGCGGCACCGTGTACCACTTCGTCACGATTGTCGCCCGCGGTTACCCTGGCGCCCATGATCGTGGTACCGAACCCGTTGTACCACGATCATGAAAAGCCAGCTTGCTCAACGGTGCCGTCCGGGTCAGGGCACATCCTTCGAAACAGCCGCCATGAGCACTGCCGTCCTCAGCCTGGCGGCAGCTGGGCGCCCAGGCTCGCGTCTGGCCGGCCGGGGGCGAGCCTGGGCGAGGCCGCTCGGGCGAAACTCACCCGGGCGGGCGAGGGACACGGTCCGCCGATCGCCTTTAGACTGGGCACGATGGGCGTTCAAATGTCACCGAGCATCCTGGCCGCTGACTTCGCCAGGCTCGCCGAGGAAGCGCAGGCCGTGGCCGGCGTTGCGGATTGGCTGCATGTCGACGTCATGGACAACCACTTCGTGCCCAATCTGACCCTCGGGCTGCCGGTGGTGGAGTCGCTGCTCAAGCACACGAGCCTGCCAGTGGACTGCCACCTCATGATCGAGGACCCGGATCGGTGGGCGCCCGCCTACGCAGAGGCGGGGGCCCGCAACGTGACAGTTCACGCGGAAGCATCACAGTCGCCGATCAGAACGCTGCGGATGATCAGCGCCGCCGGCGCGCGCGCCGGCCTCGCCATCAACCCCTCGACCCCGGTGGAGCCGTACGCGGATCTGCTGCCGGTGATGGACATGCTGCTCGTGATGACGGTCGAGCCTGGTTTCGGCGGCCAGCCGTTCCTTGACATCGTGCTGCCCAAGCTGCGCCGTGCCCGTGAGCTCATGGCGGGCCGCGAGGAATCGGTCTGGCTACAGGTCGACGGCGGCGTTAGCGGGGAGACGATCGAGCGCTGCGCCGAGGCCGGAGCCGACGTATTCGTAGCGGGCAACGCGGTGTATTCGGCCGACGACCCGGCGAGTGCGGTCCAGGCACTCCGCGCCCAGGCCGAACAAGCCACCGCACACGCCGCCTGGGCGGCCGGTCGCAGCGCCACCTGACCCGGCGCCCGCGCCAGCGGGCGGCACCGACGTGGGCCCGTCCCGTGCCCACCCACTCGGCCGAGGTGCGCAACTGCGGGTGTGGAGATCGGCGTGGCCGGAACGTGGCAGTTTGCTGCGGCGTCCGTTCCACAGTGACTCCACGGTGGTGGGATCAGCGGGCGTCGGTGCTGACAGCGGGCGTGGCTGCTGCGAGAGCAGGTGTGGCCGCTGAGAGCGGCCCTGGCGGCGAGAAATTGCCAGGCGGCGATACCTAGATTCACCGTCGCAAGCGCCTGGTTGGCCAGGAGTTTCGCCAGGATCGGGGGCTCCGGCCGGAATAGCTCATATGGCTACACTGGTTGAAGCAGAAGCGTGCTCCGGGGTCGGTGTAACTCCGAACCGGCGGTTACAGTCCGCGACCCGGCCGATGCCACCGGCCGGCTGAACCGGCGAAATTCCGGTACCGACGGTGAAAGTCCGGATGGGAGGCAGCACGCGGGCGTGGGCCGTGAAGGCCGGCGCCGTGTTCATGCGTACATTCCCCGGAGCCCGGACTGATCGGAATGCTCCGGAGGGTGGCGCAGATGTTCACCGGAATCGTGGAAGAGCTTGGCGAGGTCGTCGCCCTTGAGCGACGTGACGGTGCCGCGCGGCTGACCGTGAAGGGCCCGAAAGTGGTGGCGGGTGCCACCCGCGGCGACTCGATCGCCGTAAACGGCGTATGCCTCACCGTGACCGCCAGCAGCGATGGCGCGTTCACCGCGGATGTGATGGGCGAGACGCTCCTGCGCTCGGGTATCGGGGCCCTCACTGCTGGTGCACGCGTCAATCTCGAGCGCCCCCTCGGCGCAGCCGACCGCTTCGGCGGCCATCTCGTGCAGGGCCACGTGGACGGGATGGGCCGCATCGCCGCCAGGACCCCGGCGCGGCACTGGGAGGTGGTACGGATCATGCTCCCTTACGGCTTGGCGCGTTACGTCGCCGAGAAGGGATCTGTCGCGGTCGACGGGGTGAGCCTCACCATATCCGGCGTTGGCGAACTGGCAGGCCAGCACTCAGCGGAACATGAGCGCGGCGATCCGTGGTTCGAGGTCAGCTTGATCCCTGTCACCCTCGAGCAGACCACTCTCGGCCGTAAACAGCCCGGCGACACGGTCAACCTGGAGGTCGACATCGTCGCCAAGTACGTGGAGAAGCTGCTCGACGGGAGCCAGCGATGAGCACGGAAGACAGAGTCCCAAGTCCGCCGGGCGAGGTCCCAAGTCCGCCGGGCGAGGTCCCAAGTCCGCCGGGCGAGGTCCCAAGTCCGCCGGGCGAGGTCCCTGGTCGGCCGGGCGAGGTCCCTGGTCGGCCGGGCGAGGTCCCTGGTCCGCCGGGCGGGGTTCCTGGTCCGCCGAGCGGCCGCAGCGCGGTCGCCGCTGTGGGCAACACACCGCTCGATGACGTGAAGCGGGCCATCGCTGACATCGCGGCCGGGCGCCCAGTGGTTGTGGTGGACGACGCCAGCCGCGAGAACGAGGGCGACATCGTGTTCGCAGCGAGCAAGGCGACACCGGAACTGCTCGCATTCACGATCCGTCACGTGCGGGGCCTGATTTGCGTGCCAATGCTCGGCGCGGATCTGGATCGGCTGCAGCTGCCGCCAATGACCAGCGATAACCAGGAGCACATGGGGACAGCGTTCGCCATCAGCGTGGACGCGCGGCACGGCATCACCACAGGTATCTCCGCCGCAGACCGGGCGAAGACCATCCGCACCCTGGTGGACTCGGCTACCGAGCCCTACGAGATCGTCCGCCCCGGCCACATCTTCCCGCTGCGTTACGCCGACGGAGGCGTGCTGCGCAGGCCCGGGCATACCGAGGCTGCCGTCGACCTGGTCAGGCTGGCCGGCCTGAACCCGGCGGGTGTGGTGGCCGAGATCTTTAACGACGATGGGACTATGGCGCGCCTGCCGCAGCTGCGCGAGTTCGCTGACACCCACGGTCTGGCCCTGATCTCCATAGCCCAGCTCATCGCGTTCCGCAGGCACACCGAGCAGATGGTCCGCCGGATCGTGGAAACGAAGCTGCCTAACTCGCGCGGCCTATGGCGCGCGTTCGGGTACCGGAACTCGCTGGACGGCACGGAGCAGGTCGCGCTGGTGCTCGGCGACCTCGGCGACGGCGCGGACGTGCTCGTCCGCGCGCATTCTGAGTGCCTCACCGGCGACGTCTTCGGATCGCAGCGCTGCGACTGCGGTGTGCAGCTTGACGCGGCAATGGCGGCGATCGCGGCCGAGGGCCGCGGCGTCGTGCTCTACCTGCGCGGCCACGAGGGCCGGGGCATAGGCCTGCTCAGCAAGCTGCAGGCCTACCAGTTGCAGGACGGGGGCGCCGACACGGTCGACGCCAACCTAGAGCTTGGCCTGCCCGCCGACGCGCGCGAGTACAGCACAGGCGCGCAGATCCTGGGCGACCTCGGCGTGCGGTCGATCCGGCTGCTCACCAACAACCCGGCGAAGGTGAGCGGCCTGTCGGGGTTCGGCATCGAGGTCATCGGCCGCGTGCCGCTACCTGTCGTCGCTACCACGGACAACCTGCGTTACCTGGTCGCCAAGCGGGACAGGCTTGGCCACCTGATCGACGGCCTGCCGTCCTCGAACGGCGGGGCAGGACCAGGGCGGCCCAGGCAGGGGTCGTCCGCTGGCGCTGCCGCGGCAACCGAAACCGGTCAGGGCGACCAATCCTCACCTGCAGGCGCGGGTCCCGCAGTCGTGGCGCCAGGTAGCGGCAGCCGTTCTGGAATAGCTCCATGAGCGGCGCGGGCAGGCCGGAGCTGCCGCCGGTAGATGCCGGTGGCCTGAGGCTCGCTGTGGTGGCGGCCCGCTGGCACGCGGAGATCACCGACACGCTGGTGGCGCGCGCGGTGGCAGCCGCGGTTGCCTGCAACGTGCCAGACCCGCTGGTGGTGCGGGTGCCAGGCGCCATAGAGCTGCCGGTAGTCGCCGCCGAGCTCGCGCGGCACGCGGACGCCGTGGTGTGCCTGGGCGCGGTGATCCGCGGCGGCACCCCGCATTTCGAGTACGTTTGCGACGCGGTGACCGCCGGCCTCACAAGGGTGGCGCTTGACACCGGCGTTCCTATAGGTAATGGCGTGCTCACATGTGGCACACTGGAGCAGGCCCGCGACCGCTCCGGGCTACCGGGCAGCACCGAGGACAAGGGTTGGGAGGCCGCCGTGGCAGCCCTGGACACCGCGCTGGTGCTGCGAACGCTCCGGGCCGGTCACGCTGCCAGTCTCGCCGCGCCGCCGCGCCGCGAGCGAAACGGTGCGTTTCATGAAGCTGGCGCTGCCAGCACCGACGGGCGCCGACATCCCTAGTGGTGTTCTGTAAGGTCTGCCGTCCCGTCGTCCCAGGCTGAAAGGCTGCTCGCATGTTGTCCGTCGTCCTCCCCAAGGGCTCGCTCGAGCGAGCGACACTCGAACTGTTCGACGCCGCCGATCTCACGGTGCGTCGCGGCTCCGACCGTGACTACCACGCGTCGATCGATGACCCGCGCATCGATCGTGTCCGGTTCCTGCGCCCGCAAGAGATCCCTTCCTACCTGGAGCAGGGCCTGTTCGACCTCGGCATCACCGGCCGTGACTGGATCGCTGAGACCAATGCTGACGTCGTCAGCCTGGGCGAGCTCCGTTATAGCAAGAACACCGCCAATCCCGTGCGGGTCGTGCTCGCGGTGCAGAAGGACGCGTCATGGGACGCCGCGGCCGACATGCCCGAGGGAATACGGATCTCTACCGAGTATCCGTCGCTGACCAGGCGATTCCTTGACTCGCGCGGAGTGAAGGCCAAGGTCGTGCCTTCCTACGGTGCAACCGAGGCCAAGGTGCCCGACATTGTGGACGCGATCGTGGACGTGACGGAGACCGGATCTTCGCTGCGGGCCAGCGGCCTGCGCATCCTGGAGATCCTGCTCACCAGCTATACCGAGCTTGTCGCCAACATGGCCGCGTACGAGGATCCGGGCAAGCGCGCCGCGATGGAGGATATCTCGCTGCTGCTCTCTGGTGCGATCAGGGCCCGTGGCAACGTTCTGCTCAAGCTCAACGTGCCTGGTTCCAGGCTGGCCGCGGTGACAGAAATGCTCCCCGCCATGTCCTCGCCCACGATCACCGCGCTGGCCAGCGGCGACATGAACGCGGTGGAGACGGTGGTGCCCAAGCGCGGGGTGAATACGCTGATCCCCGCGCTGAAGGCGGCAGGCGCGCGGGACATCCTCGAGATCCCGATCTCCAAGATCGTCGAGTAAGGCTAGGGCGTAGTCCCGTGGATCTTGGTGGATGCGATCCGCGCCGCCAAAGATGTACGGGACTACGCCCTTGCCGCTCAACCGGTCCTGGCCGGCTCGTCAAGGAGCGGGCGCAGCGGGTACGCGGTGACGGCGCCAAGGCTCGTGACGGTGCCGTCCACGCGGGCTTGTCGCGTGGCCGCCGACGATATCGGTTCTGATCTGATGAGGTTGGCGTGGCCGATCATCCGGGAAAGCTCGCAGTCGGCTGGCTCTGTGTACAGCTGGCGCGGCGTCAGGTGGGGAAAGCGCGCCATCCTGAGGGACGTAGCCAATCCGCCGTCGCTCCGGTGGCACGAACCTCCTCCTGCGGCTGTCGTCGACTGTCTCATCGCCGAAGCCGGACGACCCCCTCGCGGGCGCGTTCGAACCCCGCGATCACCCGCAGCAGCGTCGTCTTGCCGCACCCTGACGCGCCGAGGATCGCGGCGGGGGGACTGCTTCGTGACCTCGGCCAGGGATCGCATCAGGTAGCACCCACGTCGTCGGTACGCACTGTCTACGATCCCGCTGCCGACGTCTTCTGCAAGTTCAGCCTGGACGTGCGCATTGCCAATTGCGTGCGCAAGAGCGCGTGGTACGAGCTGACCGGAGCGGCCACGCTGACCAGGCTGCCCAGGCCCGTGTTCGCCGAGATTGCCGCGCTATTCCCAGGCACTGTCCTGCTGAGTGAGCCTGGCTACCGTACCGCGCGGATCGCTGACCGGCGCAGCTTCGAGGGCCTGGCCGTGATCGTGCGGGACGGCCTGCGTGGCCACCTGCGGCCAGCGGTAACACCTCTGCTTGCCGCGGCGTTGACCGAACCGCACGCCGCCCTGTTCGACGGCCGCGACGCCGGGTGGCTGCTGAACTGGTGGGAGGCGTATGTGAACCAGGTCGCACCGCCGGCCTTGCACGCGTACCTGGCGCACGGAGTCGTGCTCGAGCCACATCTGCAGAATGTGCTGATCGGCATTGATGACGCCGGCCAGCCTGCGCAGGTGATCTTTCGCGACCTGGAAGGCGTCAAGCTCCTCGTCGAAACGCACGGGGCGGCCCTCGCGCCGCTGCCCCCGGGTGGCCGAGGCCCGCGCCTACGACAGCGAGCAGGGCTGGAACCGGGTTGTCTACTACCTTGTCGTCAACCATCTCGCCGAGCTCGCGGCTGCCATCGCGGACAGGCACGCGGGGCTCGAAACCGACCTGTGGCGATGTGCCCGATCGGTCCTCGACCATTACGCGCGGGACTATGGCTGCCCCGCGCTGCTGCGTGCGCTGCTTTCAGGTGTCCCGCTGCCCGCGAAGGCGAACCGGCGGACACGCTGGGCCAGGGCTGCCGACCGCTACGCGACGTACGTGCACGTGCAGAATCCGCTCAGTGCGATTGAGCATGCACCCGCGCTGACGGCGCCATGCGCAAGCTGAAAACGATGAGCTCGACTGGCATCGCCGAGCCTGACGTACCGGGCGAGCGTGACATGCCGATCCAGCCAGCTGTGCCGATCGGGGTGCGTGACCTGGCCGGGCAGCTCGCCGCGAGGGCGAGCTGCCCGCGTACATCTACGATCTCGATCAGCTCGCCACCCATGCCGGACGCCGGCGGGACCACGATGGCCGCGATGGGCATCCAGTCCACTGACGGGAACACGCACGGCATGCGGTGACGGAGTTGCGGGCCCTGATCGCTCAGCGGGGCGAGGCGCGCGAACCCGAGTTTGGCCATTAGGGCATTTTCGTGGATCTTCGGCGGCGCGGATCGGTGCCCAGCCAGTTGCTCGGTCAACGAAACGGGATCGTAACGACGTGCCGGTGCACGTAACCTGAGTTCGTGCGCGACCTCATACCCGAAATCGGTCACTGGTGGCAGGCCGGGGAGACGTTTGCCCTCGCCACCGTAGTGCGGACCTTCCGTAGTGCACCGCGCGAGCCAGGCGCCGCCCTTGCCGTGTCGGCGGCGGGCGAGGTGGTGGGGAGCGTATCGGGCGGCTGCGTCGAGGGCGCCGTGTACGAACTGGCCGGTGAGGTCCGCGCGAGTGGCAAACCCGTGCTGCAGACCTATGGCGTGAGCGATGACGACGCGTTCGCAGTCGGGCTCACCTGCGGCGGCATAATGGAGATCTTCGTCGAACCGGTGAGCAGGTCCGGCTTCCCTGAGTATGGTGACATCGCCGTCACGGTGGAGCGCGGCGAGCCCATCGCCGTCGCGACCGTCGTGGCGGGCCCTGGCAGCCTCGGCGCCCGCAGGGTGATCTGGCCGGACGGCGCGTCCGGCAGTCTCGGCCCCGCCCGGCTTGACGACGCCGTGGACGACGACACCCGTGGCATGCTCGCCCAGGGCCGCACCGGCGTCCGGCATTATGGCGCGCAGGGGGAGCGAAGGGCCGATGAGCTAAGCGTCTTTGTGCACTCCTTCGCGCCGCCGCCGCGGATGGTGGTTTTCGGGGCGATCGACTTCGCGGCCGCGGTCGCCAGCATCGGTAAATACCTCGGCTACCACGTGACGGTATGTGACGCCCGCCCGGTTTTCGCCACGCCTGCCAGATTCCCAGACGCCGACAAGGTCGTCGTGGACTGGCCGCACCGCTTCTTGCAGCGGGCGGCCGTGGACGAGCGCACGGTGATTTGCGTGCTCACCCACGACCCCAAGTTCGACGTGCCGGTCCTCGAAGTGGCGCTGCGGACACCCGCCGCCTACATCGGCGCGATGGGCAGCCGCCGCACCCACGCGGACCGGCTCGAGCGGCTGCGTGCAGTGGGACTGACCGATGCTGAACTCGCGAGGCTGCGATCGCCGATCGGGCTCGACCTCGGTGCGCGAACGCCGGAGGAAACTGCCGTATCCGTGGCGGCCGAACTTATCCAGCTGCGGTGGGGAGGATCTGGCCGTGCGCTGACGTCGACCGAAGGCCGCATTCACCACGAGCGCGCGGGGGATCGGCAGCCGGTGCCGTGAGCGCGCCCGCCCCGGTTGCCGGGGTGCTGCTCGCCGCGGGGCAGGGCGCCAGGTTCGGCAAACCCAAGGCGCTGGCGGAATTCCGGGGCGCACCTCTTGCCGACCGTGGTGCGCGGATGCTGCGCGACGGGGGCGCCGCCCCGGTGGTCGTCGTGACCGGCGCCGTCGCGGTGACTCTGGCACCGGATCTCAGCCGGCGTGATCCTCGCGCACAATCCCCGCTGGCGCAGCGGCATGGGCTCGTCGCTGGCCGCGGGACTGCGCGCCATTCCCGCCGCGGCACCGCCTGCGGCAGGTGCCGCGGCAGGTGCCGCAGTGGTCGCCCTCGTGGACCAGCCACTGGTTGGGCCGCAGGCCGTGCGGCGGCTGATCGCCGCGCACCGCGACGGCGCGGGCGTGGTCGTCGCCGCGTACCGCGGCGTGCCGCGCAACCCCGTGCTACTCGCCCGCGAGCACTGGGCCGAGGTCATCGAGCGTGCGGTCGGCGATGTCGGTGCGCGCCCGTTCCTGCACGCTCACCCCGAGCTTGTCACCCTGGTGGAGTGCGGTGACATCGGCGACCCCGAAGATGCGGACACGCCGGCGGACCTGGCCGCGCTCGCTCTGCCCAGCCCGCGTGTCAGCGCTGCAGGAAGTTAAGCCCCCAGGAATGGGCCAGGCTCTGACCAGGATCCAGGGTGATCAGGTCCTGCCCGGTGACGAAACTGTTCGGCGGGCAGGTCATGGGCTCGACCGCGATCGCCTGGCGCCGGCGCGGCTCGGCGAGCGTGTCGCCCGTGAAGAGCTGCAGCCACCCGTAGCCCTCGCCCACCCAGAGCGCAAGCTCGCCATTCGCCGTGCCGACGCGTGTCCACGCCTTGCCTTCCGCGTCGCGTTCGAGGCCGGTGAAGGCATGATCGATTTGCGTGCCGCCCAGCAGCCTGGCCTGGCGGAAATCGAGCGGCGTGCCGGCGACGTCGGTAGCCTGTCCGGCCGGGATACCGCGTTCGTCGGCTTGCAGCCACTGCGCCGCCGGGATCTCAAGCAGGCAGTCGCCGATTGGGGTCCCGCCGGTCAGATACGGGTGCGATCCCGTGCCGTAGGGCGCCGGCAGGCTCCCGACGTTACGGACCGTGATAGTTACCCGCAGGCCGTCCGTGCCGACCTGGTACTGCGCGTCGAGCTCGAGGCAGAACGGGTAGCCGGGCAGTCCATGCAGCAGGTGAGTCAGCAGCACCCGGTCCGGCTCGTGCTGCACCGGAGCCCAGCTCGCCCAGCGGGTCAGTCCGTGGATAGCGTTGCCGAGCCCAGGCTCGGACAGGTCGAGCTGGTAAGTGGAGCCAGCGAAGGCGTACCGGCCATGGTCGATACGGTTCGGCCAGGGGGCGAGTAGCTGGCCCGCGGCGCCAGGCGGAAGCTCGTCCTGCTGGTAGGAGGCGATGAGCGGGCAGCCCGCATGAGTGAGCTCTCGCAGGCCTGCGCCGACTTCGGTGACCGTCGCACGGTAGTCGCCCGCGGAGATCTCGTACTGGGCTCCAGTGATCGGGATCATCCCTCCCATATATCAGTGCCTGCCCTTCGCTGTCCGCAGCGCGCAAGAGATTCGCTGTCCGCAGCGCGCAAGAGAATGATCGGGTGGCGAGACGATGCCGGTCGCTCAGTCCTGGTCGTCGCCGAGCCCAGCGGCCTCCAGGTCGAGGGAACGCTGCAGCCGCCGCCGGGTCGGTTCACTGATGGTGCCGTTCTCGTAGAGCCGGTTCAGCTCGGCGTTCTCCACCGCGATGAGGTCGCGGCGGATGTCTCGCTCGGCGGCGCCCGTCGACGCGGGATCCGCGCTTTCCTTCATGCGCGCGCGGGTGCGGCCGATATGGGTCTGCAGGCCGCGGCGGAGGCGATCGATCACCACATCGGGCGCGGCCTCCACGTCGGCGATCTCGTCGAGCCGGGCGAGCCCTGCTTCGGCCAGGCGGAGCATGGCGATGGTCTCCTCGTGCCGGGTGTCGGCCGCAGGCCCGGCTGATCCCTGCGAAGCGCACCAGCGGTTCCAGCGTGAGCCCTTGCACGATGAGCGAGATCGCGATCACCGCAGCCGCGAGCACAAGGACTAGATCACGCTCTGGCAGCGGGGCGCCCGTGTCCGACCGCGATCCTGAAGAGCACCAGGCTGGTCGCATCATTGAACAGGCTCTCCGCCTGCACGAGCGTCTGGGCAGGCCCACGACGAGGCCGGCGACGACAAGCAAGGCAGGAGCCGGGATGCGCAGCCGTCTGGCAAAAGCCGCGACCACCGTGGCGAGAACCACGAGCGCAAGGACGGTTTCGACACTCCGCACGCCGCTGACCTCGCCAAATCGATGTCGTGACTGCCGACCAGACTTCCGGCGCGCCAGCCTCTCATATAGGCGGTGGGCGTCCAGATAGGCGGTGGGCGTCCAGATAGGCGGTGGGCGTCCAGCGCCGTGCTCACATTCCTGGGGCGTCACGCGCCGCACCGGGTTGCCCGATCCCGATGAGCTTGCTTGCGGAGGATTCTCGCGTGCGGATGAGCATCGCGGCGGGCGCCGTGGTCATCTGGCGCCCGCGCCGCACCGCGGAAGGGCGACAAGATGAGCCCCATCGCCGAGGCTGGATAACGTGATGGCAGTCCACCACAGCACGAACCGGCCACCAAGCCGGAACCGTGCCCGCCGGCGGAAGGTGCGCATCCGCGATCATGACCGGGTCCCATCTCACCAGAAGGCGTTCGGCGTCGCTGCATTTGGCGCCGCTGCGTGACGTAGCGGTGCTTATCGCATCGCCGCGCGGCGCGCGGTTCTGCGCCTTGTGCGGGCTGGCAGGCCCCGCCTTGTTCACCGCGGCATGGGTGGTCAGTTCCCTGCGGCAAAGCGGCCATCCTGCGGCGGAGGTGCAGCTCAGCGGGCTCGCAGCGATCGACGCGCATGATCCGCAGATCATGATTGCCGGATTCGTGGCGCTCGGGGCCGGCGAATAGCGTTCGGCGGCGCCCTCGGCCAGTGGCTCGCCGCCGAGGCAGCCGGGCCACGGCTGCTGCGTGCTGCTGACGGCCGGATTCGCGGCGGTCGCGCCCGGCTGGCCGGTGCCGCCTGCCGGCAGCCCAGGGCTGGCGGTCGGCTGCGCGCCGTCGGCGGCCGGCTGGCCGCGGGCGCGGGGCCATGGCTCGTCATGGTCGCGGGCGCGGCGGCCGTCGCCGCTGGCCTGCTGCGCCGCGACCATATGTTGCTCGTCGGCCCGGGTTTCGCCGGTGAGTCGTGGCACAACCAGGGGCATGACCTGGTTAGCGGTGTCGCCTACACCGCGATGATCGCGGCGCCGATCGCGCTGTCGCGGCGCTTGCGCACCGAACCCGGCTGGGCGGCCGTGTGTCCGATCCTCCTCGGGCTCGCCCTGGTCAGCGGTGCGACGCTGGTGCTGTTCGCGTCGCGGGTGCTCGAGCCCTGGAACGGGACCGTGCAGCGGGTCGCCGTCACGCTCCCGCTCGCGGCCGAGGCAATCGCCGCGAGGCGGATACTGGCCCTTTCACGCGCCCGGTCCGGCCCCGCACACGGGCCGCTCGGGCGCCGTGACCCAAGCGGCCGCCGCGGCTGACAGCCACCCGGGCCTGAGGTGCCACCGACCGTAGGTGACCTGCAAGCCCCGAAGGACCAGGCCGGCTCGGCTGGCCTGGTCCACCGGGACGGTGCCGGGACAGGCGATGTCCGGGCGCCGCTCGGCCCCTGCCATGCGAGGCGCGCCCCGTCATCCGTGGGCGCCCGCGATCAGCCTGCGGCGCAGCGCCGTACGTTCGAGCACGGTCCACGTCGTGGTGGTCAGCAGGTGGAGTCCCGCGGCCAGCGGCACCACGGCGGCCACGATCAGGGTGCTGTACGGCAGCAGCCTCGGCAGCGCGCCGAGCGCCCCCGCAGGCTGCTCGGCAGGCTTTGCGCCGCGCCTCGCGCCCGCTTGGGCCGTGGCCAGTCGAGCCCCCTTCCAGCCGACCTCCCGATTGGAGCCGGCCTGGCCGGGGCCGGCCGGCTGGCGCGCCAGCCTGACGCAGAACCAGGCCGCGACACCGAGCAGCGCGAGCAGGCCGGCGAAGACCGCGCCCTGAAGGCTGACCGGCCCGGCGCCGCTCAGCCAGTGACTCGACAGCGGCGCGCTGAGCAGGTGGTGGGTGAGCAGCGTGTTGGGTTTGCCGTACACCTCGCCTGAGCGGAACAGCCGGTACATGATGCTGAAGAATGGCAGTTGCACGAGCAGCGGCAGGCAACCGGCGAAGATGCCGGCGCTCTCGGCTTGCTGCAATGCGCTCAGCTAGCGCCGCAGCTGGTCCGGTTGGCGGGCATAACGCCGCAGGAATGCGGTCCGGCGGGACTGTGCCCGCAAAGCCGAGGCTCGGCTGCGCAGCGGCACTGTCGTGAACGTACGGCCAGTCCGCGCGCCCGCGGGCCAGGAACACGGCGAGCACGCATGTCAGCGCGGCCGCGGCCAGCATGATCAACCCGGCGGGCGAATGCAGCACAGACGGCGCCGCGATGAGGTGCCCGGCGAGATGGCCGGCGAGATGGCCGTAGCCGGTCATCTGCCCGAGCACGCCACCAACCGCCGCGAACAGCAAAGCGACCTCCACCGTGAACCCGCTTTCAGGTCATCATTCTGCCAGCCGCAGCGGTGCCAGCCGGGGCGGGAGGGATTGGGCCAGCCGGGGCGGGAGGGATTGGGCCAGCCGGGGCGGGAGGGATTGGGTAAGACAGGAGGGATTGGGTAAGAATGGCTGGATGGTGGATGATGCCAACCCCCTACCAACTGTTTCGCTTACCGGCGATGTGGCCATGCCCATCGTGGGCTTCGGCACCTGGCGGCTGCGCGTCCGCCAGGCCTGCGAGGCGGTCAGGTTCGCGCTTGATACCGGATACCGGCACATCGACACGGCCACGATGTACGGCAACGAGGCGGAGATCGGGCGAGCGCTGCATGAAAGCGGCGTGGACCGGCGCGAAGTGTTCGTGACTACGAAGCTGCCCGCGGCAAATGTTGGCCGCGAACGCGAAACACTCGCCGCTAGCCTTCGCGCGCTCGGCACCGATTACGTTGACCTGTGGCTGGTGCACTGGCCGCCGAGAGGCAGGCCGCGCCCGCAGACCTGGCGCGAATTCCTGGCGGCGCGCGAGCAGGGGCTCGCCCGCGCCGTGGGGGTCAGCAATTACAGCATCGCCCATATCGACGAGCTTGCCGCAGCGACAGGGCAGGCGCCCGCGGTCAATCAGATCCCGTGGAGCCCGCGCAGGCATAACCGCGGCCTGCTTGCCGAGCACCGCGAGCGGGGCGTGGCGGTCGAGGGGTACAGCCCGCTCAAGGGCACCGACCTGAGCGACCCTGTCCTCGTCGAGATCGCGTCCAAGCACGGGGTGACGCCCGCTCAGGTCGTGCTGCGCTGGCACATCGAGCACGGGATAGCGGTCATCCCGAAGTCCGCGGAACCGGCGCGTATCGCGTCGAACTTCGACCTGTTCGGCTTCTGTCTCGACGCCGATGAGATAGCCCGTATCGACGGGCAGGCAGACGGCTAGCCTCCTGCGTTCCGGCGCAAAGCAAGTTCCGGCGCAAAGCAAATAGGAGCCCCGACAAAACACCAGCCGGTCCCGGCGCGTGGATAGTCTTGGCCCCAGATCCGCGACGCGCGAAGGAGCAGACGGCCGGTGGCTCGGGATGAGGCGGCAATAGGCCGTGTGGGCGTCCTCATCATCGGTACCCGCGGGTCCGCGGGCCCTGGGGAAGTACTCATCAGGATTCGCGGCGGCTCGGAGGCGTTCCTGGCGTGGTCGGACAAACCGCTCCAGAAGGGTGCGACCGTGCTGGTCATCGACTCCCGTGGCGCACGGACCGTCGACGTGATCGAGTGGGCAGGCCCTATGGATGCCACCCCCGATGCCGCAACCTAGGAGATAAGAGATGTTTGGTTACCGCGTGCCCGCGCCCGACGAAGCCATGCTGATTGCCGGCGGCAGGCGTGGCCGCGACGGCACACCATTCCGGGTCGTCACCGGCCATGGTGCCTTCGTTGTCCCCGGCTTCCGCAAGGCGAGCTTCCTGACCCTGGCCATGTGTGAGGCCGAGGTCGCGGAAACGTGCGTCACCGGCCAGGGCATTTCGGTGAATGTCCGTTCTGTTATCGCGTTCAAGGTCGGCAACGACGAGGAGAGCATCGTCAACGCGGGACAACGGTTCCTCTCCGATCAGGATCAGATGTCGGTCCTGACCGGGCGGATCTTCGCCGGGCACCTGCGCTCGATCATCGGCTCGATGACCGTCGAGGAGATCGTCACCGAGCGGCAGAAGCTCGCGACCGAGGTGCTGGATGGCTCGAAGGCCGAGATGGCCAAGATCGGCCTGATCGTCGACTCGCTGCAGATCCAGTCCATCGACGACATGGGGACCGGCTACATCGATGCGATGGCCGCCCCGCATGTCTCGGCCATCCAGCGGCAGGCGAAGATCGCGCAGGCCCAGGCTAACCAGGCGGCGGCCGAGGCCGAGCAGGAGTCACAGCGCAAGCAGGCGGAGTATGCGCGCCAGACGGCTGTCGTTCAGGCCCAGTACAAGGCGGAGGTGGACAAGGCGCAGGCCGAGGCGGCGCAGGCCGGTCCGCTCGCACAGGCGGACACCCAGCGCGCGGTCATCGCGGCGCAGACCGAACTGGCGCAGCGTCAGGCCGAGTTGCGCCAGCAGCAACTGGTCGCGGAGGTCGTGAAGCCAGCGCAAGCGGACGCCGAGCGAGTACGCATCCTCGCTCAGGCCGAGGCGGAGCGGATGAAGGTTCAGGCCGAGGCGGCAGCGTCCTACGATCGCGTCGCGCTCGACCGGATGCTCATCGACCAGCTGCCGCAGATCGTTAAGGAGGCTGCGGGTGGACTGGCCGGCGCCAACCTCAGCGTGCTGAACGGCTCCGATGGCCTCGGTGAGATAGCCGCCGGCCTCGTCGCCCAGGGCGTGACCATTCTCGATCTGGTCAAGAAGAACCTCGCCGCCTCACCCGAGCGGCCAGCCGCCTCGGGCCCCGGCCGCCTGCCGGCCGCGCCCGCCGACCGGCCGGCCGCGCCCCCGGACCGGCCGGCCGCGCCCCCGGACCGGCCGGCCGCGCCCCCGGACCGGCCGGCCGCGCCCCCGGACCGGCGGGCCAGGCGCTAGCTAGCAGGCCTGGTGCCGGTTCTCGCCGCTGCCGCTGTAATCGCCGCCGTCGCCTGGATATACCTGCTGGTGGTGCATGGCGGCTACTGGCGGGCCGATCAGCGCCTGCCCCGCCGCCGCGGCGGGAGCGACAGCGGGGCACGCGCGCACCGCGAGGACGCGGCGCGCTGGCCCGCGGTCGTCGCGGTCGTCCCCGCGCGCGACGAGGCCGAGATCCTGCCTGCCACCCTGCCGACCCTGCTCGCACAGGACTATCCGGGCAAGCTCGAGGTAGTGGTGGTGGATGATCGCAGCACTGACAGCACGGCCCGGGTGGCAGCCGCGCTCGCCGGCCGGCACCGGCGGCCGCTGCGCGTCGTCGCTGGAGAGCGCCGCCCAGCCGGCTGGGCAGGCAAGGTATGGGCCATGGAGCAAGGTATCCGCGCGGCGCCCGACAGTGAGTACGTGCTGTTCACCGACGCCGACATCGCCTACCGGCAGGGGACGCTCACGGCATTGATGACCGCCGCGGTGGGCGATGAGCGCGACCTAGTCTCGCAAATGGCGCTGCTACGCGCCGAGACCGCCTGGGAGCGTGCCCTGGTGCCCGCGTTCGTCTACTTCTTCGCCCAGCTCTATCCGTTCAGGCGGGTGAACCGGCCGGGCGGGCGGACCGCCGCGGCGGCCGGGGGGTGCATGCTGGTGCGCCGTCAGGCGCTCGCGGCCGCGGGCGGGATGCGGCAGATCAGCGGCGCGTTGATCGACGACGTCGCGCTCGGGCACCTGATCAAGCGTTCCCCCGGGCGCGGCAGGTGCTGGCTGGGATTCAGCACTGCCGTCGTCAGCCGTCGCCCCTACCCCCGGCTCGCAGAACTGTGGCAGATGGTCACCCGCAGTGCCTACTACCAGCTGCGGTACTCGCCGGCCCTGCTCGGCTGCACGATGGTGGGCCTGCTGTGGCTTTATCTGATCCCGCCGGTCGCGGTGTTCGCGGGCTTGACCGGCATGGCGGCGGGTGGTGGCCCGCCCGCGTTGTGGTGCACTGTCTCCGGCCTGGCGGGCTGGTTGATCATGGCGGTCACATACCTGCCCGTGCTGCGGCTTTACCGGCTCTCGCCGCTGCGTGCGATGGCGCTGCCGGTTGTCGCGCTCATGTACGCCGCGATGACCCTCGACTCAGCTCGCCAGCACCGGGCCGGGCGCGGCGGTGCATGGAAGGGCAGGACCGTGGGCGGCCCGGCGGGCGACTCGCCGGGCACGGCCGAACGTGCCGCCGGGCAGACTGAATCACACTTAAGGTAATCGAGCAGACACTCTGTGACGTCATACTGGTATCTTTGTGCATGGTGCGCAACGGGTGACGGGGGGCACCATGCAAGCCAGTGAGCGGATGTCGGCTCGTGCGCGGGTTCTGCTGATCGACGACGATCCCGCGTTCGGCCGGTTTGCCACGTTCGTGCTGCGGGTGCGGGGTGGTTTCGAGGTCAGGCACGTGCTGGATCCGGTTGCCGGGCTGCGGCACATAGAAACCGAGCCGTGGGACCTGGTGGTCGCCGACATCGAGCTGCCGGGCCTGTCCGGGCTTGAGCTCGTCGAGCGCGTGCGCCGCCTCCGGCCCACCTTGCCGGTGGTCGTGGTCACCGCCCACGCGACCGTGGATCGAGCCGTCACGGCCCTGCGGATGCCCGTCACGGAGTTCCTGCAGAAACCCATCCGTCCTGACGATCTCATCGCCACGGCGGCCACCCTGGTCGAGCGAGGCAGGATAGCGGGATCCACCGGCAGCGAGAGTGTCCTTGCGATCGGCGCGCACCCCGACGACGTGGAGATCGGCGCGGCCGGCGCGCTGCTTGCCCACCAGGCCGCGGGCGACACGGTGTCGATCTTGACGTTGTCCCACGGTGCGGGCGGAGGCATAGAGGCGCAGCGCACTGGCGAGTCAGAGAAAGCGGCCGGCCTCATCGGCGCGCGCCTTTTTCTCGAGAACCTCGAAGACACCCACATCCGGGAGGGGAATCCCACCATAGCGGTGATCGATGACGTGATCGCGGCGGTTCAGCCGACCACCGTCTACACCCATTCCATCCATGATGTTCATCAGGACCACAGGAACACTCACCGCGCGGCGATGGTGGCGACGCGGCGGATCGGGCGGGTCTACTGCTTCCAGTCCCCTTCTGCCACGGTCGACTTCCGCCCGACGCACTTCGTGACCATCGATGATCACGTTGGCCGCAAGCTCGAGGCCATCGAAATGTTCGCCTCCCAGTTCGCCGTGCGCGACTACCTGGAACCCGACCTCATCGCCTCGACTGCCCGCTACTGGTCACGGTTCTGCGAAGGAAACCACGCAGAGGCGTTCGAGGCCATCCGTGATCGCGCGGCCATCCGGGCAGCGAATGACGATCACCTTGGCTCGCCCAGGCGCGTCGGGTCGCAAGCCGGGCGCCGGGCCCGCACCGGTCCGGGGGCGGCGGGCCGGACGTGAGCAGGCCTTACGGTGGTCGCCGCAAGCTGCGCGTCCTGGTGACAGGCGCCG
The DNA here is from genome assembly GCA_963826515.1 of uncultured Actinomycetota bacterium. Taxonomy (GTDB): domain Bacteria; phylum Actinomycetota; class Actinomycetes; order Streptosporangiales; family Streptosporangiaceae; genus DATFVJ01. Next base: position 151,496 of record CAWGXI010000005.1, on the reverse strand, counting down.
GCGGCCCCGCAGCGATCAGCGCCATGAAGTCGCTGCGTGCCGACGACATGATCGAGCTGGTCGCGGCCGACATGGATCCATGGGCCGCCGGCCTCTACCTCGTCCCGCCGGGCGCCCGGACGCTGATCCCGGCGGGCTGCGCGCCTGATTTCACCGAATCGCTGCTGGCTAGGTGCGTCGATCTCGGAGTGGACATAGTGCTGCCGACCGTCGACGCTGAGCTGCGGCCGCTGGCCGCCGCCAGGGCGGCGTTCGCGGCGGCAGGCATTGGGCTGCTGCTCGCACCCGCTGGCGCGCTTGACATCATTCTCGACAAGCTGTCGCTCGCCAGGCACCTCGCGGGCGTCGTCCACGTACCGCGCACCGAACCGTTCGGCTCCGCCGTCGAACCAGCCACCTGGACCTATCCGGTAGTGGTCAAGCCCCGCACGGGCAGCGGGTCTCGCGGCATCGTGACGGTCGAGTCCGCGGCGGCGCTCGCCGCGATTGAAAGATCGGCGGACCTGATCGTTCAGGAGTTCCTTCCTGGCGAGGAGTACTCCATCGACGTGCTCACCGACTCCAGCGGGCATGTGATGGCGGCCGTGCCGCGCATCAGGGTGCGCGTCGACTCCGGCGTCTCGATCGCCGGCCGCACGGTCCACGACGCCGAACTCGAAAAGTTCGGCCACGACGTCGCCCGCGCCACTGGCCTGACCTTTGTCGCCAACGTCCAGTGCAGGCTCGACCGCGCGGGCAGCCCGGCGCTGCTCGAGGTGAACCCTCGGATGCCAGGGACGCTTCCGCTGACCATTGCGAGCGGGGTCGACATGCCGAGGCTCGCCCTCGATGCGCTGCTCGGCAGGCCGGTACCTGCGCACGTCGGCTTCCGCGAGGTTGCCGTGGTGCGCTTCCTCGATGAGCGCTTCGTCGAACTCGCCGACATCCTCGAATCCGCCGAGCCGGTGCCGACATGACTATCCGTGTCGAGCTCGACGAGGATTACCACGTCCATTCGACGTTCTCGGACGGTGCGAGCACCCTGGCGCAGAACGTGCGGGTCGCGCGCGACCGTCAGCTGCGCACCCTCTGCCTGGCCGATCACGTGCGCAGCGACACGGCGTGGGTTCCCGATTTCGTCGCGGCCGTGTCCGTGTACCGGTCCCTTTCCCTGCCGCGGGTCCTGGCTGGCCTCGAGGCCAAGATTCTGGACTCCTCAGGCCGGCTCGATGTCCCCCCCGGCTGCCTCGATGCTGCCGACGGTGTCGACCTTCTCCTGATCGCTGATCACAGGTTCCCCGCCGACCGCGGCCCCGTTCACCCGGCCGAAATGCGCGCGGCGATCGGCAGCGGCGACGTGACGGCGCAGGAGGCGATCGAATGCCTCGTCGAGGCAACCGTGCATGCCCTCGCGTCGGCGCAGCATGCCCTGGTCGCACACCTGTTCAGCCTGCTTCCAAAGATCGACCTAAATGAAGATCAGATTCCGCCGTTGCTGCTCAGCCACCTGGCTAAGCGGGCGGCACGCGCGGACGCGCTCGTCGAGGTAAACGAGAAATGGAGATGTCCATCGGCTCGCACGGTCGAAGCCCTCGCCAGGGCTGACGTGAGCCTGGTCGCTGGCAGCGACAGCCACCACTGCAGTGACATCGCCGGGTACGACTCGGTCATCCAGACCGTGCGCGCCGCGTCGGGTACCGTGTGCGCAGCGCCATCCTCGGCCCAAGCCGCGCCGCGAAGCGCGGGCACGCCGCGGGGAGCCTGACCGGAGTGGGTCACGACGCCAGCACAGGCGGCGAATGGGTACTCGTCGCCTTGGTCATCCTCGCCGCCGGGCCGCAGCTCGCGGGTAGCTGGCAGTTCCTGCTCGTCGCGATCCATTTCAGGCGGAACCACTATGCCGAGTGCGAGTCCTATTTCCCGCGGACCGCCATCTTGATCCCGGCGTGGAACGAGGCCGCCGTCGTCGGCAACTCGATCGATCACCTGATGTCGCTCGACTATCCCGAGGAAGCCCTGCGGATCTTCGTCGTCGACGACGCGAGCACGGACGCCACCCCCGACGTGGTCGCCGCCAAGGCCGCCAGGTACCCGGGCCGTGTGGTCCACCTGCGTCGCGAGCATGGCGGCGAAGGCAAGGCGCACACCCTCAACCATGGCCTGTCTGTCATCCTCGGCGACAACTGGATGCAGGCGCTGCTCATCATGGACGCCGACGTCGTCTACGAGCGCGACACGCTGCGGAAGATGACCCGCCATCTCGCCGACCGCAACGTCGGCGCGGTCACCGCGTACATCAGGGAAGGCAGCCGGCCGGGCAACTATCTGACTCGCTTCATCGGCTACGAGTACATCACCGCGCAGGCGGCAGCCCGGCGCAGCCAGAACGTCATCGGCGCCATCGCATGCCTGGCCGGAGGTGCCCAGCTACACTCGCGGGCCAACCTCGTGCTGCTAGGCGGCCGGATCGATACCTCCTCACTCGCCGAGGACACCTTCACGACGTTCAACACCCAGATCGCGGGGCAGCGGGTGGTGTTCGAGCCGCACGCGACGGTGTGGGCGGAGGAGCCGTCCACCATCGGTGGCCTGTGGAAGCAGCGGCTGCGCTGGGCCCGTGGCAACTTTCAGGTCACCCTGCAGTTCCGGCGGCTCTGGTTCCGCCGCGGTAGCGGCCACCATCTCGGCGGCATCAACTTCGGCGTGTTCTGGTTCTGCATCTTCCTGCTCCCCTTTTTCATGATCACGGCATCGGCCTCGCTGGTCGCGCTGTATTTCGGCAACTTCCCGCTGGCATGGCGGACGTTCCACGTGCTGTGGATCACGAATGCGGCCACCTACATCTTCATCACGGCCTTCTCGCTGCTCATCGACCCCGTGACCGGACGGCGGGTCTGGCGGGAGGCGGTCTTGTTCCCTGGCCTCGTGAACCTCGCCGTCATCGTCTACACGTGCTTTCCGCTCCCGTGCCGGTGGGCCACGCGTGAGCTCTTCAGGCTTCTGCACGTCGTCCCAACGCCCCTCTACGTGCATTCTGTGATGCTGCTGGTGTACGTGTGGCTCGCGGCATCCATGGCCGCGGCTTACCTTGCCAAGATGGCCGAGCCACACAAGTTCGGCAAGATGATCAGTTCCGCCCTTGTCTACGTCGCAGGATATGGGCCGTTGCTTTGCGCCTGCGCCTGCAGCGCGTATGTAAAGGAGCTGCGGAAGGCCGAGATGAAATGGGACAAAACGGAGAAGACTGGCAAGGCGGCGACGCCGGTGTGAGCGGCGCTTCCTGCAATGGGCCGCCGCGGTCCTTTGATGAGGAGATCCGCGAAGCGGTGAGATACGAGCAGGGCTTGTTCGTCAAGGCAATGCTCGCGCTGGCCCTCGTGGCTCTCGTCACACTCCTGCGATTCCTGCTGTTCGCGTGACAGCGGGCTGTCAGCGCCACAACCACGGCCCCATCATCTGCCGAATCCGGCCACCGTGGCCAGCACGTGCCAGGGCCGCGGGACGGCATTTTGCGCTCGCGCCCGGGTAATGCCACCGCGCAAGATGGTCTTGGAAATCCCTCGATAACGATTTCCGGCAACGTTTCCTGGCAACGTTTCCCTGCAACGTTTCCCTGCAACGTTTCCCTGCAACGTTTCCCTGCAACGTTTCCCTGCAACGTTTCCCTGCAACGTTTCCCTGCAACGTTTCCCTGCAACGTTTCCCTGCAAACGTTTCCCTGCAAACGTCTCCCTGCAAACGTCTCCCTGCAAACGTTTTCCGACAACGTTTTCCGACAACGTTTTCCGACAACGTTTTCCGGGCAGTCTTTTTCTTGACAACGTTTTCCTCCCGCGACAACGTTTTCCCTGCTGGTGGCGCCACTTCTACAGGTCGTGCAACTAAGTTCAAAAGCCGTCAGGGCGAGGTGAAGTCAGCCCAAAAAATGACGGACATTGAACGCAAAGCGTATTCTTTCGATTACGAATCGTAAACATTCTGCGTGTCGCGCCGCATGAATTTAAGTGCCATCGGGAAGTCTCGTGTACGCGCCGTACGGCGCGCTTCCACGGTTGAGATCCAAGGCAGCACTTCGCGGCCGACAGGGGGACGACTCGACAGTGATCCGATCAACCCGAGTTGCCATCGGCGCCGCCCGCGCCGCGGTGGTTGCTTATGCGCCACCGCACCGCCACCACAGCGTGACCGGCCGCGGCATAGCCGGTCAGGGACGGACGACATGGGCACGGGCAACGGTCACCAGGGATATGGCGCTCCGCTGGCCTGGCCGCGTGACTCCGAGGATCTCCAGCCAATGGAGGATCCCCAATCAGTAGAGGATCCCCAACTAATAACGGAAGGGACGGAACCCTATGTCCAGGATGTTGTTCAAGCGGGCCGCGGCCACCACTGCCGCGATTGTAGCGGTCGGCTTCGGTGGCGCGATGAGCGTGTCCACCATCGCAAGTGCGGCAACGACCCAGCCCGCCGCTGTGCAGAGCGTCCATGCGGCTCAGGTACAGCAGCACTCGCGCCACTGGTGTGGCCACTGGCCGTACGTGTACTGGTGTGACCACCACCACGGTGACTTCGGCCATCACCACCATGGTGACCACGGTGACTTCGGCCATCACCACCATGGTGACCACGGTGACTTCGGCGATCACCACCATGGTGACCACGGTGACTTCGGCGATCACCACCACGGTGACTTCGGCGATCACGATCATCACCACCGCTGAGTGACAATGGCTGCCGCGGGCAGGCGGGCGAGCACCTGCCGGCCCGCGGTGCGCCACCCGGTTCGTGAATGGAGCCGCCGGACGGCCGGGGCTGGCCGTTCGTCGAGCTGCGCCCATCACGGCTGGCCGGCGAGTCAGCGACGGGTCTCGCCGGCCTGTCAGGTCCCCAATTCGGGCGCGGTCATTGTGAACCGGGCCTCGACCTGGGCGGTGACGGTCTGCTTCGCAGGTTCAAACTCGAGATCTTCGGTCTCTGCCTCGAACGCCGCCGCGCGGCTGACCGCCATGGACCGCATCCGGGCCGGTCGTTCCCCTTCGGTGAGCAAGCCCGCGTCGGCTACCTCCGTCAGGCCGTTCACCTGGCCGCCGAAGGCTTCCGCGTACTCGCGTGCACGCGCGACGGCATCTCGCGCCGCGTTCTGGCGTGCGTGCCGGTGCACCGGGCTGCCCGGGCGCAGGCCCCACCAGGGTCCCGTCACGGCGACCATTTCCTCGCTCGCCAGGCCCGCGACCAGATCGCCGAGCACGGTGAAGTCGCGCACCGTGACGCTGACGCTGCCGCGGGCCAGGTAACCGACGATGCGCTCCTTGGCCTTGCGCTCCTTGCCCTTGTCGGGCCTGAGTTCGGGATGGACGCTGACGGAGGCGCTTTCGATCTTCTCCACCGCGTCGCCCTGCGCCCGGACCAGAGCCATCACCTGGGCGTTCCGTTGGGCAAACAGGACGATGACCCGGCGCCTGTCGGCGTCGCGGGCCATGACGGTGACCGAGATGACGGCGATCTCGGGGTCGACCTCGAGCGTCGCCTCACCGCGTACCGAGATGGACGGCTGGGCGGTCATTTCCGCTCCGTTCATTGCGGCTGCGCCTGATCCGACACGCCTATCCTGCCCCCGATCCCGGCACTCGATGACGCTATTCTGCGGGAGTGCCTCGCCCGGCCCTGCGGCGAGGCGGAGGGACCGTCGAAGTGTGACATGCCCGAGGTGAGGCGGGCATGGTGGCGGCAACTGCCATGCCACCTGCCGTGTCTTGCCCGCAACCCGGTTCAAGCGGCTTGCGGTGCGCTGCCGGCGGTCCCGGCCTATTCATGATCCGTTTCCGTGTTAGGTTTCCGGCGAATAGCGCAGGCGGGTTAACACGAGAACGGATCATGAGCGCATCCGGCGGCATATAGGCTAGATCGTGCTATTAGCGCGTGTTCCATCTGGTACTCCGTTCTCGGTCGCGAGGCCGGGAAGGCCGGGGGAATGCCGCGGGCCTTGATGCCCACGATCCGTGGCCCCGCGACCGCCCCACGATCCGTGGCCCCGCGACCGCCCCGCGACCGCCCCGCGACCGGCGCGGACTGGCCGATCAGATGGTGGCCCGGCCACCACGGCTTCCCGCAGCGGGATATGCCGGCTACAGAATGTGGGTCACGTGCCCGGCGGTGAGCCTGGTGAAGTGCAGCAGGTGACGACGGCCGTGCAGCCGCCGGACCCGCCAGAACACAACGCTTACGTGGTACTGGGAGAACTTCCCGTGGGCAGTCGGGATGGCAGGCGTTCACCCATTCCACCCCGCGGCCGAAGGCCTTGGTCGGTCCCCAGCTTGACCACCTCAGCCCGACCAGGTAATCGTTGGCGTCCGCGCAGGTGATGATGAACTTGCGCGGGCGGACCTGGGCGCGGTTGCGGCAGTTGAGGACCACGACTCGCATCGCGCGCCGCGCCTGTCCTGCGTGCCCCGCTGGTGGCGCGTGCCCCGCTGGTCGCGCGTGCCCCGCGGTGGCTGGTCGATATAGCCGAGCGCGGGGTGCCGGCCTGCGGCCAGGAAGTAGAGCTCGTCCCTGTGATACCCGTACCGCGCGCTCACCGCCATCTCCACCGCGACGAACGCGGCCCCGGCCAGCCAGACACCGGGGCTGACTAAGCGATCGTTGCGCTTCTTGCTCCTGATCACGCCGTCGGCCGCGCCGGCGGTATCGGGGTTTCTGGGCCCACGCCGCTCATCCTCTCTCAGGCCGCGGCCGGTTTGGCCGTGCATGCTCCCGAACGGCTGCGCGGGCGGCCCTGGTTCAGCCACGCTGACCCGCGCACCGAGGCCCAAGGACCGGCAGCCACCTGGCGCTGGGACGTGTCCCGTAGATCTCGGTGGATGCGGGCGGTGCTCCAGGCGGCGATGGCAAGGCGCCACTACCCTTGCCCATAGGACGTCCTCCTGTGTTGCGCCTGGGACACCATGCCCGCACAATCGCACCAGGAGGACGTCCCCGTCTCAACTACCTCCCGCAGAACACGCGCCTCCTGCGATTCGTCCTATTACTACGCCCTAACCGCCGCACCCGCGGACCTGACCCGCAGGCGCTCGAGCAGGGCCCTGACCGTAGCCGCGGCTTCCGCAGGCGGGCGGCTTACCTGCCCAGTCGCCCCGCCGGGACTCGCATTCTGGCTGGGGCTGGGACTCTGGCCGGGCCCAGGCTCGGGATGTTGACCAGGTGACGCTGGATCTGCACGTCTGCACCGCCCAGGCCCGCAAGCGTGACGTCGTCCCACGCCTGCAGGCGATGCGTGGCACGCTCGAAGTAAAGTACCGCGAATTCGAGCGGAGTCGGCGGCGTCGACTGCAGCGCGCGCAGCCCCGCGCCGCCGGTCGAGCCCTGCACGAACAGGAACGTGCCGCCAGGCAACATCTGGGTCAGCCGGTGGTGGAGATGCCCGGCAAGCACGAGCGTGACGGCCCCGGCGAGGGGGACGGCCGCGGCGGGGTCATGCACGACGGCGATGTCAGGTGGCGGGTTCGCCTGGGCAGCCGTGGCGGCAAGCCGGTGTCCCATGGCGATAACGTCCCGCTCACCTGGCACCTTGACGGCGAGGTTGGGCGTGAACCTGGGGTCACCGGCGCCGATGAGCCGCAGGCCGTCGATGGTGACCACCTTGCCGGTCAGCACGACCGCGTTCTTTTGCCTGGCAACCGCCTCCTGGGTGGCGTCCGAGTCGTGGTTGCCCTTCACGAAGACGTAAGGCATCCGGAACGCCGTTATCTCCTTGGCGAACGCATTCTCCGGGCCGCTGCCGTGGTCGGTGAGGTCGCCGGAGTCGATGACGAAGTTGACGTGGAACTCGTCCGTGACCGAGTGCATGACGTTCCACGCGGCGGGATTGTCATGGATGTCGGAGACGTCGAGGACTCGTATGGTCTCCGGACTTGGCTGGTATGTGGGCAGGTGCGAGGTTGCCTGGTAGAGCTGCGAGACATTCGTGACCAGCCGCGCGAGTTCCTTGCGGTAGGCCTGGAAGCTTGTCACGATGTCCTGCGTCGTGCCGATCAGCGACGGGGCGCTCGCCAGCAGGCCGGTGTAGCGGGGCTCGAGGATCGCGTCGGGATTCCAGGTCGCTGCGGCGAACAAGCCGCTTGCGGCCAGGACCGCGAGCGATATGCCACCGGCCAGAATGGCCCGGCCCAGACGGCGGAACACCAGCAGGCCAAGCAGCAGGCTCCCCGCGACCGCGGCGAGCAGACCGCGCATCGCGACCACGGTCACGGCGTGCCTGAGATCGCGGCTGACCTGGTTAGGCATGTCGCGGAGCCGGCCGGGATCATGCGAGATCGCGCGGACGTCGTTCTCCTTGATCCGCTGAACCGTCACGTCAAGCCGCAGCAAGCCGCGATCGCTGTCGATTTGCAGCGTGCCCAGCGGAGGTATCTCGACCACGGTCTGCCCGGCAAGCGACGGCTGGAGCGCCATCCGCGTCTCGACCGGGCCGATGCCGGCGTTGCTGTGCCCGCCGAGGACCAGGCCAAGCCAGGAGCCGAGCAGTGCCACCATCATCAGTGCCGCGACGCGGGTAGCCACCCGCGCTGCGCGCGACGACGCCAGCCTGGACCAGATCCGCCGCTGCGGTTCGCTCTCCGCCAGGATCACGCTGTTCCCATTACCCCGCCCCAGTAGTCGCCAATAGCCCAGGCCACGGCAATGGCCGCGCGCCGCGCGCGCCAGGGCTGCGCCAGTCCCCACGCCGAACAATTTGCCCAAACTTGTCCGGACATTCTGGTTCTGCCACTGCATGGCGAACCCGGTAGTGCTCGCCGTCCGTGCACCGTTCAGGCCTTTGCTGTGCACGTCTGCTGTGCACGTCTGCTGTGCATGTCCTGGGGAGGGGCCTAGCGCCGCCGGACACGTGCGCGCCGACGTCGAAGGAGAGTCATCGCGAACCGGCATCTACTGCGCGGCGTGCCCGGGTTGATCGCCGGGGCATTGGCTGCGCTGCTCAGCGCGGCGCTCGCTCCAGCCGTGCAGGCCGCGGGCTCGGGGGGTCCACGCCCGTTCCGCTGCCCGCCGCCGGTGGCACGCGCGGGCGCCGTCGGCGAGCGTGATGAGCCCGCCGGCCCCGGGCCCCCGGCTCCGGGGAGGACTTCTCAGTGCACACGCCTGCGAACGTTCGCGGAAAGCGTGAGCGCGGCGCGGCATCCAGCCGCCAGTCCCCAGGCCAGGTCCGCGCCCGAGGTATGGCCAGCGGCGAGCAGCCGGGCAGCAGCACGCGCGGCGGGCTCCTGCCCGGCGAACGCGCGAAGCACGGCCGCGACCTCGGCGGCCGCCTGCCCCCTGGCCGCGCAATGCAGCAGGGTGGCTGACACCGAGGTCGTCCGGTCACTCGCGTCACTGGTAACCGCGGCGCCGAGCCAGTCAGCGAGCCAGACCGCCCGCGTCCCGCCCCGGAGCGCGCCGCCGAGCAGGCGCAACGCGAGCAGCATGCCTGCGAGCACGTCGTCGCCGCTCGGGGTGAGGCCGGGCCCGAGGCCGACCAGGTCTTCTGCCACTTCGACCGCACCCGCAAGGTCCCCTGCGGCGCAGCGGGCGGCCAGGGCCGCTGGCGCTGGGTGGCCGTCCAGGCCCGGTCGCCGAGCGGAGGCGGCGCACGCCTCCTCGAGCCGAACGCAGCCCTGCTCGAGCCGGCCACGGGAAAGGGGGCCAAGCACCGGGGACGGGTCCCACCAGCGCCGGACCGGCACCCGGATGCGGCCGGCTTGAACAGTTCCGTCACCCACCGAGGCGCCCCCATCCGCCGCGGCCACGGCCAGCGAACCTTGCTCCGCGGCCGTGGCGCGGCTCACAACTCCAGCCGGGCCGGGTTCGGCGGGCTGGTCCGCCGTCACCACGACGGCGTTAGGCAACCGGACCGCGGCGGGCGTGACGAGCGCGAGCACCCGTGGCTCTGGGCCTGGAATGCTCAGTTCCAGGTAGACGGCGACCGGGAAAGCAGCGATTACCCTGGCTGGGCGCCTTGGGCCGTCGATCAGGCTCCGCACCCCGAGGCTCGCTGCGCCCGTCATCAGTTTGGCGTTTCCCGCACGGTGATGGCTTGCATGGTGATGGCCGGCCACTCGCCGTCGGCTCGATCCGGCTCGGCCGCTCGCCGTCGGCTCGATCCGGCTCGGCCGGCTGCTCGCCGTCGGCTCGATCCAGCCCGGCCGCTGCTCGCCGCCGGTCTCGGGCCCGGCTGGCCCCGTGGCGTCCGCCCTGCCACCGTCCTCATTCATACATCATGTCCTGGCGGGGGTCATGCGCCGCGGGTGAGCCGGCCGATCATGTTGACGGGGCGGCGCTGGACGGTGCGCGCGGTGCTCGACAGGGGCGGGCAGCGTGTTTTTGGCCGCGGTGGAGTGGACGCGGCGGACATTGTCAAGATGCCGACGGGGCTGCTTGGGGAGCGGGGGACCGTCAACCCCGTCGGCTTTTGCACCTTAACGCTTTGCGGGCAACGCATGTGCGCGAACGGCGCCAACTCAGGAACTACTGGTCTGTAAGGTCCGGCCACTGGTGGCGAAGCCCCTGGCAGGCGATGCCGCACGTCGATGCCGCGGCAAGTACCGTGCGATGGCCGGGGACAGTATGGTTCCGGGAGCCATTTATCAGGGAGAATTCTCGTGGCAGGACCGTTGACAGGCATTGTTGTCGCCGATCTCACGCGCGCGCTCGCCGGGCCGCACGCGACGATGCTGCTCGGTGATCTAGGCGCCCGGGTGATCAAGGTTGAGCAGCCAGGTACGGGTGACGAATGCAGGCATTGGGGACCGCCGTTCGCCGGGCCTCCTGACGATCAAGTGAGTACCTACTTTCTGTCCTGCAACAGGAACAAGGAGTCGGTCACCTGCGACCTGGAGTCGGCCGATGGCAGGGAACTGCTTGCCCGCCTGGCCCGGCACTGTGACGTCCTCGTCGAGAACTTCAGGCCCGGAGTGCTCGATCGGTCGGGTTCGGTCCCGGCCGCCTGCACGAGCTCAATCCCCGGCTAGTGATCTGCTCGATCAGCGGCTTCGGGCACGACGGCCCCGAGCGTCGGCGCCTGGGCTACGACCAGATCGTCCAGGGTGAGGCGGGCCTGATGAGCGTGACTGGGCCGGACCGGGATCACCCGGTCAAGTCGGGCCTTTCCGTCGCGGACGTGTTTGCCGGTGTGAACGCCGCGGTCGGCGTGCTTGCCGCGCTGCTTGAGCGGCAGCTGACGGGTCGCGGCAGGGTGGTCCGTACATCACTGCTCGCTTCCATCGTCGGCGCGCATGCGTTCCAGGGCACGCGCTGGACGGTGGCCGGCGAGGTACCGCACATGACGGGTAACCATCACCCGTCGATCGCGCCTTACGGCGCGTTCAGATGCGCCGACGGTCTGATTCAGATCGCGGTGGCCAACGACCAGCAGTGGCGGCGCTTCGCCGCGATCGGCGGACTCGATCCCGATGACGAGCGATTCCAGGTGAATCACCTGCGGGTCGAAAACAGGGACGAACTGACCGCAGAGATCGAGGAGCGGCCCGTCGTTGCGGGCCGCGCGCACTGGCTGGGGCTGCTCAGCGAGGCAGGCGTGCCCGCGGGCTCAATTCGAACCATCGACGAGGTCTACCAGTGGGAACAGACGCGTTCCCAGGGCTTGGTGATCACGGTGCGGCATCCGGTGCTCGGCAGCATCGACCTACCAGGTCCGGCGCTCAGGTTCGAGGACGATGTGGCGGGTAACGGGGGCCTGCGAGCCGCTGCGGACGCGGGGGACGGCTACCCCGGGCACGCGCCGCCGCCGCTGCTCGGCCAGCATGACGCGGCCGTGCGGGCGTGGCTCGATGAGATGGACGCCGCAGGCCGCCGTGCCACATGACGATGATTGCCCGCACGGACCGCAGACGGCCCGGTGGATGAGGATTATTGTGTCTGCGGCACCAGCCGGCCGCCGCGGATCGCCTCCGCGGCAAGCACGCCGAACAGATAGAAATACGCGGCTTCCTCGTCGTCGAAGAACCGAACTTCGTGTTTGGCGCCGTCAGTCGCGATGAACACCTCGTATCCGTCGTCGGTCTTGATCAGGCAAAGCGCACCGTCTATCTCCTCGTCCACGGCGTAGGAGCCGTGCGGTATCGCGGCCATGTCAATGAGGTCCTTGAAGACCCAGAGGGTCTCCACCCGGGTCCTCCTGCGCCGGCCACCAGACGCGCCAGGTACGTCCGTGCCAGTGGGCCGGCGAGGTCGCGCCCAGGCGAGTATCGAGGCAGCGGCCCAGACGAGGCAGCCCCGGATGATGGGTCGACGGAGATCTGCCCGGACGCGGGCAGCCCGGATTCGCGCTGTGCGGGTCGCCGCGGCACGAACGGCGTCGGGGGAGCCGGCGATCCGGCGGATAGCCCGGCCGCGGATAGCCCGGCCGCGGATAGCTCGGCCGCGGATAGCTCTGGCACGGACGGTCCCGACTCAGCTGGCTCCGAAGCGGGCGGGCCCGACGCGGGCAGTCCTGGCTTAGCTGGCTCCGACGCGGGCGGGCCCGACGCGGGCGGAACTGGCTCCGACGCGGGCGGGCCCGACGCGGGCGGTCCCGGCTCAGGTGGCTCCGAAGCGGGCGGGCCGAACGGTGCCACGGGCGTGATCACGGGTCGGGGTGCGTGGGACGTGGACGGGAATGCGGGATGAGACGGGAATGCGGGATGAGGCGCCCGCTCAGGCGCCGAGGGCTCTGCGGCTGTCGGCGGGGGCTGGTCGGCGGACGATGCCGCCACTCGAGGCCCCGACTGCGGCGCTTCCCACGGCGCAGACGGCGGCGGGCCCTGCGGCGATGCTTCCCACAGGGGTGCGGCGGGCGGTGCGGCGGCCTCGGCCGCCTCGGCCGGTTGCGACAGTGGCAAGGACACGGGCTCGTGCGGCGGACCTGCCGAGTCAGGGACCCGCGGCCGCGGCGGCGTGGATTCGGCCCGCCGCCGCTTCGGGAGCCGTGGTAGGGCGCGGGTTTCCTGCGCGTCCGTCCAGCCGGTCCCTGACGACTCCTCCCGCGACGTGAGACCGGCCAGGGCATCGGGCCGCGGGGAACCGGACCTGTGCGCGCCTCCGCTAGGCCTGCGTGCGCCCGCGCCGGGTCCCGCTTCGCTGTGCGCAGGCGTCGCCTGCCGGGCACCTTCGCCCGATCCCGGCTCGCCCGCGCCATCCAATGCCCGCTCGTCAGTGCTTTCCCACGCCGCGCGATGGCTTGCGGCGACCCTCCGGCCGCGCGTGCTGCTGCCTTCCCCGATCCCGCCCGGGCCCACGCTCTCCCATGCGGCGCGGCCAGCATCATCGCCTGCGTCAGCGTTGCGACGGCTCTGACCGGGCTGGCCCGTGCCGGGCTGGCCCGTGCCGGGCTGGCCTGCGGCGCCGCGGTGGTCTGTGGCGCTCTGGTCCGTGCCGTGATGGTCCGTGCCGTGATGGTTCAGGCCGCGCCGGTCTGTGCCGGGCTCCGGTCTGTGCCGGGCTGGTCTGTGCCGGGCTGGTCTGTGCCGGGCTGGTCTGTGCCGGGCTGGTCTGTGCCGCTGGTCTGTGCCGGGCTCTGTGCCGGGCCGGTCTGTGCCGGGCTGGTGTGTCCCCGCGCTCGAACCGGCTGCGCTCGGTCCCCCTGCGCTCGGTCCGCCTGCCCTCCGTCCGCCTGCCCTCCGTCCGCCTGCCCTCCGTTCGCCCGCCCCCGCCCCCGGCCCCCCAGCCGTCGGACCCCCTGCTCTCGGGCGCTCTGCTCTTGGATCTGCTGCCCTCGGGCCCCCCGCCGTGGGATCCACCGCCCTCGGATCCCCTGCGCGCGAATCCCCTGCGCGCGAATCCCGCGTGCTCGAATTCACTGGGCCCGAATTCACTGTGCTCGTATTCACCGTGCCTTCCACGTCGGCCGGTGTCCCTTGGCCGCCCCGCGAAGGTTGCGGCAGCGCATGGGCGCCATTTGCGAAAGGCGGATGGCCGGTGTAATCGGCTCCGTTCAGCGTCCCAGCGTCGTCCCAGGCGCGCGCGCCGCTGACGCCGCGCCCCCTCTCGCCGTGTGCGCCGCCGACGCCGCGCCGCCCTCCGCCCTGTACGCCGCCCGTGCCGTCCGGTGCAGAGAATCCGTTCCAGCCGTCGTTGCGGCCCGACTCCGCGCTTCCGCGGTCGGGGCCGTGGCCCGGCGCCTCGAATTCACGCCAGGACCGGTCGTGCGCAGCCGCGGACGGCGTCTGGGCTGCGGGCGGGGCCTCAAGGCTGGCCGCCGGCTCATCGCACTTCGACGCATCGGGCAGCCCCTCACCCCGGTTCCTGCACGCCGGATAGTCCAACCGCTGATCAGTGAGTTCGGTTACTTCATCGTGCGGCACGACTACCTCGTATGCACCGCGATCGACCTGCCAGTAGCCGAGCTGCTCCGCACGGTAGGCGTCGTGCCCGAGGTAGGCGATGTGCAGCCGGTCCCCGATCTCCTCGAGCACGAGACAAGGTTCGGATCTGTACCGGCCGACGGGCCGCGATTCCCACAGCGCGTCGAGTGCCTCACGGCTGATCCGCTTGCGCCAGTAGCCGGCGGCGGCCTGGAAGCCGAAGTCCGCGTGCGGCGGGCTCGACGCGAACAGGACCACGTCGGCATCGGTGGGACCCATGGCGGCCTCAAAGGAGACTCCGCGGTAGGTCGCCATCAGCCGGTAACGCAAGACTCAAACCTCCCTCGGCGGCCGCAACCAGGTCCGTCCGTCGTACTGGGCAATGAACTCTTCCCTCGAGGGGGTGATCCGGTACATCTCCGCGCCAACAGGTATACACGTCGGTCCTGTGTAGAACTCGGCGACGACGTGGCGGCGCGAGGACGTGAAACCAGTCCCGCTGAATGGTGGTTTGTCTTGCCAGTCTCCACCCATTTGGGTGGAGTAAGGAACCAGATACGTGTCGATGTCCCTCGCGAGCCACCGCAGCACGTACACCTCAGGCATGTCCCTCCTGAACTCCGACCCCTCGTAACCGAGGTCCAGCGCGTCGTAGAGTTCGGCAGGGTCCTGCAGCGCGCTGTCCTTCGCCCGGTATACGAAACCGGCGACGACCGTACGCTGCCCGTTGAGATATGGCTCCACCAGCCGAGGCGGGATCACCTTCTGCATCGGTGTGCCACGTTCGACCGGCCAGGCCGGATCCGCGCCCTGGGACACGCCACTCCCTGGAGTCAGGACTGCTGTGCAGTCAAGAAGGATCCCATAAGCGAAATAACGTCTTCAACCGCTTCCGAGGTGCTGGCGGCCCCGGATGGCCGCGCCGCGGCCATCCGGGGCGTGATCGCAGTTCAGGCCGGCCGTTCGCGGACTTGCCGTGAAATCCGATGTCGAGGCATCCCGTTCCTGGCCCCTGCATTGATGGGCCTGGCCGGGCGGAAGGCCGCTGGCTGACGTAGCCTCGGAAGCGTGCCAGGCCTGATCACGCCGGATCAGCGGTTCCGCGACGACAATGGCGCCGCGGAACCGAGGCTCGCGGCCGCGCTCGCCGCCTATGCGGCCGGGCGGGAAAGTGAGTGCGCCGTGCTGACGGCGCTCACGCGGGCCCGGCTTCTCGTCCCTGTCGTCGCCGCCGTCACAGCGACCGAGGACGCACCGGCGACGGATGGCCGGGTGCTGCGCCGCGAGAAGACAAGCGACATGACGGTACCAATGCTCACCGGGCACGATGGCCGCCGCGCGATCGTCGCGTTCACCAGCCTGGATGCGCTGAGCAGGTGGCGGCCTGACGCTCGGCCACTGCCCGCGGGAACTGAACAGGTGTGCCAGGCTGCGGCGGCCGAGGCCGCGCACGCCGTGGTCATCGATGTCGCGGGTCCCGTGCCACTTGTGGTGGAGGGCGCCAGGCTTGCCGCGCTCGCCGGGGCCAGGCCCGCGCCAATGCCGGCCGATGACCCGGATGTTCGCGCCGCGGTGGATGCCGTTGTCGCCGAAGATCCCGACATCGCGGCGGCTGTACTGGTGAACGGTAGTCTAGGGACCGCTGGAACTACCGAAACCTCTGGGGCCGGTGGAAGCTGCGGGACCGACCTCACCGTCCGGCTTGTGCTCACCGCCCACCCGGGCGAAGCGGCTGCGGGCTTGGCGTCGTCGTCGCAGGCCGAAGTGGCGGCGCGCCGCGCGGCCACAGCGATCATGACAAGCCTGGCAGGCAGGTTCAGGCGCGGGATCGAGATCGCTGTCGAGCCCGGGCCACCGGGCTGACCGGCGGCCCGTGCGGACCTGGTCAGGCCGGCGCCGCCGAGATCAGGCGGGCGAACACCACGGTGTTGTCCAGATAGCTGCCCGCGCTTTCGTCGAACGGGCCACCGCAGGTGATCAGCCGCAGCTCAGGATGGTGGGTGTGCCTGTAGACGCGGCGCGAAGGGAAGGCGTCCTTGGGATACAGGGCCACCGAGTAGATGCGGAACACGGCCACGCTGCGGTCGGCCCGCGTCACGCTGACGGACTCACCCGGACGCAAGTCGCCAAGCCGGTAGAAGACAGCCGGCCCGGTCCAGGCGGAGTCCACGTGACCGAGCAGTACCGCCGCGCCGCGTTGCCCGGGCGCGGGTCCCTGGTCGAACCAGCCGGTAAGGAAGGGCGTGGACAGCGCGGGCACCTGCAAGGACCCGTCCGCGTTCTGGCCAAGCCTGATGATCCTGGCATGCACGCCGATCGCCGGGATGTCCACGTGCACAGGCCGTGAATAGGGCAGCGGGCGAGGTACCGCTGGCGGCAACGCTCGCCGGCCCGATCCAGCAGGCGCGCCGGCGGGGCTGCCCGGCGCCGCGAGTGCCGCGGACGTGGGAGGTGCCGGCGGCGGTGCGTAACGCGGTTGCCAGCCGGTGATGGCGATCGCCACCCCGGCCGCGAGGAGGGCAAGGGAGGCGGCCTCCAGCAGGAAGCCGCCGCCCTTGCCGCGCTGCATCAGCGTCGGGCTCCCGCGCGCTGTCGTCGCGCCGCGACGATCCCGGCCAGGCCGCCGAGCCCGGCGATGGCAATGCCGCCAGCGACGAGCGGGCTGCCCGTGCCGCTCGAGGTCGTCCCGTCACCCGTCGCGGGTCCGCCCGGTCGCAGGTGATGTGGCGGAGGCGGCTTCGGGCCTGGCGGTGGTGGTGGTGGCGGTGACATCGGGGTCGGCGAGGCCGGTGGCGTCGGCAGAGGTGGCGATGGCAGCGATGGTGGCGGAGGTGGCTTCGGGCTTGGTGGTGGCGGAGGTGGCTTCGGGCTTGGTGGTGGCGGAGGTGGCAGTGGGGGTGTCCCGTGCGGCCTGCCTCCACTAGGCCCACCTTGTCCATTAGGTGGTACGCCGTTCGGGCTAGGCGCTGGCGGCGGCTGGGCGTTGTTGCCTGTCGCATTGGCCACAGCGGGTGCCGCGGCGCTGCCGCCAGGGACCGTGCCGCTGCCGCCAGGGGCTGCGCTTCCGCCGGGGACTGTGCTGTCGCCGGGGGCTGCGCTTCCGCCGGGGACTGTGCTGTCGCCGGGGGCTGCGCTTCCGCCGGGGACTGTGCTGGTGCTAGGGGCTGTGCTCGCGCCAGGGGTTGTGCTGGCGCTCGGGGCTGGGTTGCCCTTGCTGACCGACGCTGGATGGGCGCCTGTGGACATGGCAAGCGCGACGCTGGGTGTGTTAAGGCCGAGTAGGACCGCACCTAGCGCGGCGCTCGGCAGGACGTATCGAATGGTCTTCATATACATTCCCCCGATGACACTTTATGTGCCGTTGTTTAATTGCAAAGCGGACGAATCGTATATAGCGATCCACTTCGCGCCCCAGTTGTTAGCGATACCCCGCCAAGAGCAAAGCCACAGTCAAAATCCATTCGAGATCTTCTTCTTTTTCGCTTTTTTGTTCGCTACGGAAGGGCGGCGTCCGCCATTTGGGCGCGCGCGCTGCCCTGCCACCAGGTAGTCCCCGCGCACATGGCGGGATTGGCAAACGTGTTGCGCTTGCTGGCCGGTGAGGCGAACGAACATCACGGTGTAGTCCAGATGGCTGCGCCGCGCGTGCCGCGGACGCGGGAGGTGCAAGGGGCGTAGCGCGGTTGCCAGCCGATGATCGCGATCGCCACCCCGGCCGCGAGAAAGGCAAGGGCGGCGGCCTCCAGCAGGAAGCCGCCGCCCTAGCCGCGCCGCAGCAGCTTCAGGCTCCCGCGCGCCGACGTCGCACCGCGACGATCCCGGCCAGGCCACCGAGACCGGCAATCGCGATGCCGCCAGCGACGAGCGGGCCGTCCGTGCCGCTCGAGGTGGTGCCGTCACCCGTCGCGGGCCCACCGTGTGGCAGGTGGTGCGGCGGAGGCATCGGCGGCGGCCCTCCATGGCCACCCGGTGCCCCGGGTCTGCCGGGTGCGCCAGGCTTGCCGGGTGCGCCAGGTTGTCCGGGTGCGCCAGGTTGTCCGGGTGCGCCAGGTTGTCCGGGTGCGCCAGGTTGTCCGGGCTTGCCAGGGTATCCGGGCTTGCCAGGGTAACCGGGCTTGCCAGGGTAACCGGGCTTGCCAGGGTGCCCGGGTTTGCCAGGGTGCCCGGGTTTGCCTCCCGGTTCTCCCGGTTCTCCCGGTCTCGTGGATCCTGGCGGTCCCGTGGTTACTTCGCCTCCTGGCGGTGGCGGTGGCGGTGCCAATGGCAGGGAGGCGTTGCCCCCCACGTTTGCCGATGCCCCGGCCGAGCCGTTGGCTGGGACCGTGCTGCCTTTGGCAACCGTCGCTGGCTGTGCCGCGGACATTGCCAGCGCCACGCTGGGCGTGGCGAGGCCGAAAAGGGCCGCGCCCAGCGCGGCGCCCGGCAGAACGTGCCGAATGGTCTTCATGTACATTCCCCCGATGGCACTTTATGTGCCGTTGTGTAATTGCAAAGCGGACGAACCACATATGGCGATCCACTTCGCCCCCGTTTCTTAGCGATACCCCGCCCGGAGTAAAGCGACAGTCAAATGCCACCGAGAAGTTTCTTTTTTTTCGCGTCTGTTCGCGGCGGAAAGGCGCCAACCGCCATTTGTCTCCCGCCCGGCACCCGCGGCTCGGGCGACCACATCACTGGCACGCCCCCGCGCCCGACCCCGCGCCCGACCCCGCACCCGACCTGGGCGGCCGCCCCTGACACGCGGTTCTGCCCGCGCACGTGGCAGGATCGGCAGCATGTTGCGCTGGCTGACCGCGGGGGAGTCACATGGCCCTGCCCTTGTCGCGATCCTGGAGGGCCTGCCCGCGGGCGTGCTGACCAGCACAAGCGACATCTCCGCTGCATTGATGCGGCGGCGGGCCGGTTACGGGCGCGGCGCGCGGATGAAGTTCGAGCAGGACGAGGTCGAGATCATCGGTGGGGTGCGGCACGGCCGCACCCTCGGCAGCCCGGTCGCGATCAAGATCGCCAACACCGAATGGCCAAAATGGCAACTGGTGATGTCCGCCGATCCTGTCGATCCAGAGGCTCTCGCCGACCAGGCCAGGAACGCGCCGCTCTCGCGACCGAGGCCTGGCCACGCGGACCTGGCCGGCATGCAAAAGTACGGGGCGGCTGACGCGCGCGTGATTCTGGAGCGGGCGAGCGCGAGGGAAACCGCGGCGCGGGTCGCGCTCGGCGAGGTGGCACGCGCATTTCTGCGCCAGGTGTCGGGGATAGAGATATTGAGTCATGTCGTGGCACTCGGCACGGTGCAGGTGCCCGATGGCCTAGTCCCGCAGCCTGCGGACCTGGCGCGGGTGGACACCGACCCGGTCCGCTGCGCCGACCCGCAGGCGAGCGCTGCGATGGTCGCCGAGATCGACGCGGCCCGCAACGACGGCGACACACTCGGCGGCGTGGTTGAGGTCGTGAGCTACGGCCTGCCAGCCGGGCTTGGCAGCCACGTGCACTGGGACAGGCGGCTTGATGGGCGGCTGGCCGCGGCGCTGATGGGAATCCAGGCGATCAAGGGCGTCGAGATAGGCGACGGATTCGAGACCGCACGGCGCCGTGGATCGCGGGCCCACGACGAGATTGAGTTGAGCGGAACCGGCAGCGCGCAAGCTGGCGGGCTCCGGCGGCGAACCAACCGGGCCGGTGGCATCGAGGGTGGCATCAGCACTGGCGAGGTGCTCAGGGTGCGTGCCGCGATGAAGCCGATCTCGACGGTGCCGCGGGCTCTGGACACGGTCGACGTGCGTACTGGCGCGCCGGCCAAGGCCATCAACCAGCGCAGCGACATCACGGCGGTGCCGGCCGCGGGGGTGGTCGCGGAGTCGATGGTCGCGCTGGTGCTGGCGGACGCCACCGTGGAGAAGTTCGGCGGCGACTCGGTCGACGAGTCCGCGCGCAACCTTCGCGGGTACCTGACCTCGCTGTCTCAGCTGTCTACGGGGTGGCCAACATGACGGCAACAATCACGGCAACATGAAGGTTTGCGCAGCGGGGTGCGCGAAGGCAGCCAATCGTGATCGCGGGACGGAGCAGTTGTGAGTGGGGCAGCCGAGAGCGGGCCAGCCGAGAGCGGGCCAGCCGAGAGCGGGTCGGCCAGCAGTGATGCGGCCAGCAGTGACGCGGCCAGCAGTGACGCGGCCAGCAGTGACGCGGCCAGCAGTGACGCGGCCAGCAGTGACGCGGCCAGCAGCGACGCGCCAGGAGCGACGGGCCGGTGGTGGTGCTGATCGGCCCGCCAGGTGCGGGTAAGTCCACCGTGGGCTCGCTGCTTGCCAGCCTGCTCGGCGTGCCGTTTCGCGACACGGACGACGACGTGGAAACGGCCGCCGGCAAGCCCGTTGCCGACATATTCGTGCAGGACGGCGAGCCCGCTTTCCGCGCTCTTGAGCGGCAGGCAGTGGCCGCGGCGCTGCGTGAGCATCGTGGCGTGCTCGCACTCGGCGGCGGCGCGGTGCTTGACCCGCACGCCCAGCGCCTGCTCGGCGGCCGGACCGTCGCCTATCTCGAGACCGGCCTGCCCGCGCTGGCCCATCGCAGTGGGCTTGACCGGCCGAGGCCGCTGCTGATCGGCAGCCCGCGTGCGCAGCTCAAGGCACTGCTCGCGGAGCGACTGCCCGTCTACCAGAGCCTCGCCACCTGGATCGTGGAGACGGACGACTACGCGCCGGAGGAAGTCGCGGACGAGATCGCAGCGAAGATCGCCGCTGGGTCCGTGGGGGATAGATCGAATGGGCCGCGCGGGTGACCACGCGAATCAACGTCGGCGGAGTAAGCGGCAGCGCGGCCTACCCGGTCGTCATCGGCGCTGGCGTGCTGAGCGAATTGCCCGGCCTGGTGGGACCAGGCGCCCGGTCGGTCGCGCTGATACACGCGGCAGGCCTCGGTGAGGTCGCGAGGCCCGTGCGGTTGGCTCTTGAAGCGGCCGGCTTTCGAGTCTGCGCGCTGCAGGTAGCCGACGGGGAGGCGGCGAAGGAGATCAGTGTGGCGTCAGCGGTGTGGTCGGGGCTGGCACGCGGCGGCATAAGCCGCACCGACGCCGTCGTCGCGGTCGGCGGGGGAGCGGTCACCGACCTCGCAGGTTTCGTCGCAGCCACCTGGCTGCGCGGGGTCAGGCTCGTTTTGCTCCCGACCACCCTGCTCGCGATGGTTGACGCCGCCATAGGCGGCAAAACGGCGGTGAACATCGCGGCAGGCAAGAACCTGGTCGGCGCGTTCCATCCGCCCGCAGGGGTCCTTTGCGACCTGACCACGCTGGTTTCGCTGCCCCGCGCGGAGTATGTGAGCGGCCTCGCCGAGGTCATCAAGGCGGGGTTCATCGCGGATCCGGTCATCCTGGATCTGATCGAGGATGACCCGCAGGGCGCCCGCTCACCCGATGGGCCGCACACCCGGCAGCTTGTGGAAAAGGCGGTGCGGATGAAGGCGCAGGTAGTCTCCGCCGATCTTCGTGAGACCGGCCCGCGCGAGATTCTCAACTACGGGCACACGCTCGGCCATGCGATCGAGCATGCCGAGGAGTACCGGTTCAGGCACGGTGACGCGGTGGCCATCGGCATGGTCTACGCGGCCGCGCTCGCCCGGATGACCGGCCGGCTCGACAACGGCACCGCCGCACGGCACGCCTCCCTGCTTGCCGCCGTCGGGCTGCCGACGGCCTACCGCCGCGGGGCATGGCCGCAGTTGCGCGCCGCCATGGCCGTGGACAAGAAGGTGCGCGGCGCAAGGCTCCGGCTGGTGGTGCTCGACGGCCTCGCCAAGCCAGGGATACTCGACGACCCGTCAGAGGAACTCCTCGCCGCCGCCTACGCGGAGGTGAGCGCGTCATGAGACGGGTACTCGTGCTGAATGGGCCTAATCTCGGCAGGCTCGGTTCCCGTGAGCCCGAGGTGTACGGCACGGCGTCGCTAAGCGACCTGACCGACCTGTGCCGCGCTACCGGCCGCGCACTCGGCCTGGACGTCGACCTGCGCCAGACCGACGACGAGGCCGAGCTTGTCCACTGGGTGCATGAGGCCGCCGACGCACGGCTGCCGGTAGTGCTCAACGCTGCGGCGTTCACGCACTACTCGTATGCACTGCGGGACGCCCTTGCGCAGCGGACCGCGCCGCTCATCGAGGTGCATATCTCCAACCCCGCCGCCCGTGCGGCGTTCCGGCAGAGGTCGGTAGTGGCCGGGGTGGCGGACGGCACGATCGCCGGATTCGGGCTGAAGTCCTATCAGCTTGCCCTGCAGGCGATCGCCGACATGATCGCCGACATGGGAGGCAGCACGCGTTAGCGGGCGGCAACGGTGGTAAGGACCGCGATCCTGGGCGTCCGTTCACCGGCACAGGCCACGCGCCCGCTACTCTGCAGTAGTAAGCCGAACGACATTCGGCCCTGCGGAGCAAGTGAAAGGTGCGGCGCATGCGAATCGGGATGCCCCTGGGCTATGCGGGCGGTTTCGCCGAGACCGCCGACGAGCTTGCCGACTTCGAGAAGGCAGGCCTGGAGATCGTATTCGTGCCCGAGGCTTACAGCTTCGATGCGGTGAGCCAGCTTGGCTACCTCGCGGCGAGGACCGAGCGCCTGCAGCTAGCGTCGGGGATCCTGCAGCTTTATTCGAGGACGCCGACCCTCACCGCGATGACGGCGGCCGGCCTGGACTACGTCTCGGGCGGCAGGTTCGTGCTCGGTATCGGCGCTTCAGGACCGCAAGTGATCGAGGGCTGGCACGGTGTGCGTTACGACGCGCCGCTCGGGCGCACCAGGGAGATCATCGAGATCTGCCGCAAGGTATGGCGCCGCGAGCGGCTCACTCATGAGGGGCGTTACTACACGATCCCGTTGCCGCCTGACGCAGGAACCGGGCTCGGTAAGCCGCTCAAGCTGATCAACCATCCGGTGCGTGAGCGCATCCCGATCGTCGTGGCCGCGATCGGGCCCAAGAACGTGATGATGACCGCTGAACTCGCGGAAGGCTGGGAACCGATCTTTTTCCTGCCGGAGAAGGCATCCGCCGTATGGGGAGAGGCGCTCGCGGCTGGTCAGGCCAAGCGTGACGCCCGGCTGGGGCCGCTCGATGTCATCGCCCAGGCGCCACTGGCGATCGGCGACGACACCGAGGGCGTGCTCGACTTCTTCCGCCCGATGCTTGCCCTGTACATCGGCGGCATGGGCGCGCGGGGCCGCAACTTCTACAACGACCTCGCCTGCAGGTATGGCTTCGAGGCGCAGGCCAAGGAGATTCAGGACCTCTACCTGGACGGCAAAAAGGACGAGGCTGCGGCTGCCGTGCCGCGTGAACTGCTCGCGGGTACCTCGCTGGTGGGGCCGGAGCCCTACCTGCGCGAGCGGCTCGCCGCGCTGGAACAGGCCGGCGTCACCACCCTCAACGTCACCCCGGTCGCGCCAAGCCACGCCGAGCGGGTGCGCCTGATCGAGCGGATCCGCGACCTCGCTACCTGACAGTTATCGTGCAAACTGGCAGCTACCTGTGGGAGAACTGTCAGCGCCGCGGATCGCGTGGGCTATGACACGTGCGATCCGCGGCACTGATGTGGCCGCGGCGCACGGGTGCGTACAGTCGGGGGCATGCCGGACGCTCATGCCGCACGCCGGGTACTCCTTGCCGCCAAAGTCGCGAAAGCGGGCGCCGGTGCCGCGCTCATCACCCACCCGGCCAATGTCCGCTACCTGACGGGCCTCGCCAGTTCCAACGCGGCCCTGCTCGTGACCGCGGCAAACACAGGACCGCCCGCTGCGGCCGCGGCGGTGCTCGCTACCGACAGCAGGTACGCCCGCGCGGCCGAGCGTGACTGCCCCGACGTGGAACTCCTCACCACCAGGAACGTCGCCGCCGGTTTGGCCGCACTCGCGGCTTCCCGCGGACTGCGCCGGGTGCTCTTCGAGGCGCACGCGATGACGGTGGAGCAGCACGCGGCGCTGGCCTCAGGCACACCGGAGATCGAGCTCGCACCCCTCGGCAGGGCGGTGGAAGAGCTGCGCGTGGTGAAAGACGAGGAAGAAATCACCGTGATCGCTGTCGCCTGCAGGCTCACCTGCCAGGCGCTCGACGAGATGCTGCCGTCAATCCGCCCCGGTCGCACAGAAAAGCAGCTCGCGATCGCGCTCGAACGGCGGATGGTGGAACTGGGTGCCGACAAGCCTGGCTTCGCTACGATCGTCGCCAGCGGGCCAAACGGCGCCATCCCGCATCACGTGCCCACCAGCCGGGCCCTCCAGCTCGGCGACCTGGTCACGATGGACCTCGGTGCCTGCTACCGCGGCTACCACGCGGACCTGACCAGGACCGTCGCGGTCGGCGAGCCCGCGGGCTGGCAGCGGGACGTCTACCGGTTCGTGGCAGCGGCGCAGCAGGCCGGTGTGGACGCGGCGCAAGCAGGGGCACCCGTCGCGCAGGTGGACGCGGCAGCCCGCGATCTGATCGCGGCGGCAGGTTACGGCGACCATTTCGGCCACGGGCTCGGCCACGGAGTCGGCTTGGAGATCCACGAGGCGCCGCTGCTGCAGCATGAAGGGACCGGTACACTCGGGGACCGAGTTCCCATCACTGTTGAGCCAGGAATCTACCTGCCAGGCAAGGGCGGTGTCCGGATCGAGGACACCCTGGTGGTGCGCTCACGGGGACCTGGAGAACTCCTCACCACAACCACCAAGGAGCTGCTCGTCTTGTGACGGGTGGCACCGCTTGCGGGAGACAGACGTGGCCACCACGAACGACCTGAAGAACGGCATGACCCTGAATCTCGACGGGCAGCTCTGGAACATTGTCGACTTCCAGCACGTCAAGCCGGGTAAGGGCGGCGCCTTCGTGCGGACGAGGCTGAAGAACGTGCTGTCGGGCAAGGTGGTCGACAGGACGTTCAACGCAGGGGTCAAGGTCGACGTCGCGAATGTCGACAAGCGCGAGATGCAGTACCTATACCGTGAGGGCGGCGATTTCGTCTTCATGGACACCCAGGACTACGACCAGCCGCACATCCCGGCCGACGTCGTCGGCAACGCCGCTGACTACCTTCTCGAGGAACAGACGGCCACGATCGCGTTTAACGAGGGTAACCCGCTGTACGTCGAGCTTCCCGCCGCGGTCGAATTGACCGTCAGCCAGACTGATCCCGGCATTCAGGGTGACAGGTCCACCGGCGGCACCAAGCCCGCAACGCTGGAGACCGGCGCCCAGGTGCAGGTGCCGCTTTTCATCACGACGGGCGAAAAGATCAAGGTCGACACGCGCAGCGGTGACTACCTCGGGCGCGCATGACACCCGCGCAGCCGTTAAGAATCGGGCTTTGAAAGGTGGCGGTCAGCGGTGGCTGCGCGAAGCAAGGCCCGTAAGCGCGCGCTTGACGTGCTGTTCGAGGCGGAACTGCGTGGGGCGCCGGTAACCGACGTGCTCGCCGAGCGTACGGCGCAGGCCAGTCCGCCAGTTCCGGAATACGCAGCGGAACTGGTGCGCGGAGTGCAAGCGCATAGGGACAGGATCGACGCGCTGCTGTCCGGCTATTCGGCGGGCTGGCCGCTCGACCGGATGCCTGCGGTCGACAGGAACATCCTGCGGATTGGCGTGTTCGAGCTGTTGTATGCCGACTCCGTACCCGACGGCGTCGCGATCAGCGAGGCCGTGCTGCTCGCGGGGGACCTTTCCACCGAGGAGTCGTCCGCCTTCGTCAACGGTCTGCTCGCCCGTGTGCTCGAGCTGAAGCGGCAGCCGGCCACCGAACAGCCTCAGTAACCGAGCGCGCACCCGTCGGCGCGGGGCTCGGTACCCGCGATGTAGCCGCCGCCCGCCAGCCGCCAGATCGCCTGCCCGCAGCCGACAAGATCGGCCGCGTTGTCCGTCGTTATCTCGTGGCCGCGCTCGGCGAGGCCGGCGCGGATGGCCGCGGGCACCCGCGGCTCGACGTGCACGCGGCGATCCTGCGCCCAATACCAGCGCGGCGCGTCGAGCGCGGCCTGCGGATCCATGCCGTAGTCGACCGTATTGCTGATCAGTTGCAGATGTCCCTGCGGCTGCATGTGCCCCCCATGATCCCGAACGGCCCTACCGGCAGGCCGTCGCTCGTCAGGAAGCCGGGCATGATCGTGTGGCCGTTTGGCGGAAGCTCCCACACGTCGTAGCCGCGGTAGGCCGCCGCGATGGGCCCCACGTGGTTGGAGGCAGGCTGCACAACGGTCAGGGTGATCGCGGTGGCGATGGCGGCGTCCACGGCGTTGCCGCCGCTGCGCAGCGCGCCCAGGCCGGCCGCGGCCGCGAGCGGCTGGCTGGTCGCGACGGCGCCGCGAGGCGCGTACAAAGGCTTGCGGTCGAGTTTCGGCAAGGGCATGCCCTCATCCTGCCGTGCGCCCGGCGGCTGCGAATGGGGATGTTCCTTGATCATTCCGCGAGCCTGGCTACCGCGCCAGCCTGGCGTGCAGGGCCGTGAGCGGAAGGTCCCAGTCCCATGGCTCCTTGCCGCTGCCCTGTGCGCCGGGCTTGCGGCTTTCGGCGGCGGGGCCGGATTCGCGGCCCGGCCCGTACAGGACAGTGACACCCATGGCCCGAAGCTCGGCCAGGCTACGTGCGAAGGCGCGGTGCACCGCCTGCGCGCTGTTCACCGACGGAACCGCGACCAAAGGCAGTCGCAGGCCGATGGCCTCGGTCAGGAACCCGACCGCCAGAGTGTCGCTGATCCCCGCCGCCCACTTGTTGATCGTATTGAAGGTGGCGGGACAGACGATCATGGCGTCCGCTGCGGGTAGTACGTCGGGCTCGTCCGGGTGCTTGTACTGGTGCCGCACGGGATAGCCCGTCTGCAGCTCAAGACCGGCAACGTCGGCGAACTTGACCGCTTGCGGCGTGACGACCACGCAGACCGTCCACCCGGCGTTCTGCGCCCTGGTGACAAGCTCGGTGATCTCCCTCGCGGGCGGCGCGGCGCAGGCGACCACGTACAGCACTCCGCGCCGGCCTCCGTCCGCTGACATGCGCCCACCCGCCCGTCCGTGCTGGTTGTGCCCCGCTGACCATGATGCAGGAGCGTTGTCAGGGATTTGTACGCCGGAAAGTCATCGCGATCATGAAAACCGGGCCGGAGATCCGGGATTATGCAACGGCCTCATTATCCCTGACTAAAGCTCCCGGATCCTGGACGAGCCGCTACAGGAAGCCTGCCAGGCTGGGGCCCCGCCTGGCCAGGCGAGGATCCGCGCGGCAGCCGTTAAGTATCGGTATCGAACCTTCCTGTCGCCGGCGGCGCAGGCGGATGTCAGGCCCCGCCACTACATTTGACTGCGGGTGGCGACGTGGCGAGGAGGACGGCCGTGGCCGATGACCAGCTGGGCAGGCACAATGCGGCCCGCATGGCGGTGGTATGGGCGGCCTTGCGCGGCGCCGCATCTGCGCGCGCGCAGCAAACCGGGCGCGAGCACCTCGACATCCTGGACGCGGGCGGGGGCACGGGGGGATTCGCCGTGCCGCTTGCCTGCCTGGGCCACCGGGTGACCGTCGTGGACCCGAGCCCGGATTCACTCGCCGCGGCGCAGCGCCGCGCCGCGGAGCAGGGCGTGCCGCTGATGGCGGTCCAGGGTGATGTCGCCGACCTGCCGGGGATCGCTGGCGAGGCGGGCGCCGACCTGGTCCTGTGCCACAGCGTACTCGAGTACGTGGACGACCCGGCGGCGGCCCTCGTGACGATCGCCCGCGTGCTGCGGCCGGACGGCGCGGTGAGCGTGCTCGCAGCTGGCGGCGTCGCGGCCGCCATCCACCGGGCACTCACCGGCCACTTCGACGAGGCCAGGCGGCTGCTGGGCGAGGCAGGGCCCAGCGGCGCGGCGGCCGGCTCGCCGCGCAGGTTCACGCTGGCCGGTCTGACCGGGCTGATCGAGAAGGCGGGCCTGCGGGCCGGCGCCGCGCACGGGATACGCGTCTTCTCCGACCTGGTACCAAGCGCACTGGTGGATTTCGATCCTGGCGCCGGTGCGGCACTGCTCGCGCTCGAGCAGGCCGCGGCCGAGCACCCCACGCTGCGCGACATCGCTACCCAGCTGCACGTCCTGGGGTATCGGTGATGGATGACGCCGGTTGCCACATCCTGCACGCGGACATGGACGCCTTCTTCGCCAGCGTGGAGGTACGTGACCAGCCTGGGCTTCGCGGCAAGCCGGTGATCGTGGCCGGCGGGGGCCGCGGCGTCGTGCTTTCCGCCACGTACGAGGCGCGCGCCTACGGGGTAAGGTCCGCGATGCCAACGGCGCGGGCCGTGCGCCTGTGCCCGCAGGCCGTTCTCGTGCCGCCGCGGCGTGGTGAATACACCGCGGCCTCGCGCGAGATCATGGCAATCTTCCGTGCCGTTACTCCGCTGGTGGAACCGCTGTCACTGGATGAGGCGTTCCTGGACGTGGCCGGCGCGCGTCGCAGGCTCGGGCCGCCGGCCAGGATCGCCGCCCTGATCCGCTCGCAGATTCAGGATCAGCACGGGATCACCTGCTCGGTCGGTGTCGCGCCGAGCAAGTTCATTGCAAAGCTGGCGTCCGCGCGCTGCAAACCCGACGGCCTGCTCGCCGTGCCCGCCGCGGCCGTGCTCGCCTTCTTGCACCCGCTTCCTGTGGAGGCACTCTGGGGAGTGGGGGACCGGGCGGCCCAGACCCTGGCGCGCCTCGGCCTGCACACCGTCGGGGACATCGCGCAGACCCCGGCGGCGACGCTGACCCGCGAGTTCGGCGATGCGGTCGGCACGCACCTGGCGTGCCTCGCCTGGGCGAAGGACAGCCGCCCTGTCGTGCCGCATACGCCGGAGAAGAGTATCGGCGCGGAGGAGACCTTCCCCGAGGATGTCGCAGATCCCGTGGTGATCCGCCGCGAGCTGCTGCGCCTGTCCGAGCGGACCGCGCGCACCCTGCGTTCGTCTGGTTACGCCGCGCGGACAATCGTGGTGAAGCTGAGGCTCGCCAGCTTCGCCACGATCACCCGGTCGCGCACGCTGTCCGAGCCGACCGACATCGCCCGCCAGATACACACGACCGCGTGCGCGCTCTACGAGGCCGCTGGACTCGATCCGCGCGCATCCTTGCGCCTCGTCGGTGTCAGGGCCACGAACTTGATCGGGAGCAGCGCCGCCACGGGTACCCAGCTCACTCTCGACGACCGCCCGTCCGGGTGGTCTCAGGCGGAGCGCGCGATGGACAAGATCACGGCGCGTTTTGGCGCTGCTGCCGTCGGCCTGGCGACGCTCGTCAAGGCCGACGCCACCGAGGATAACAACCGCAGGGACGGAAGTGACGGCCGTTACGGGGGCGGCATCCGTAGTTGATCGGATCGGGCGCGTCCACACATGATGACCCCCTAACCGTGGAGCTCCCTTCCACCCAGCATGGTAGGGCTCGTATTCTGGATATATCGCGAGGTCATGTCCCGACTCCGCGCGCGGAAAGTTCCTATGGGAGGCGCCGTGCCGCTCTCTGAGCACGAGGAGCGCCTGCTCGACCAGATCGAGCGGGCGCTGGAGGCTGAGGATCCCAAGTTCGCGCACGCCGTGCGCAGCAGTGACCCACGGGTGCATTACAAGCGCCGAGTGGTCAAGGCAGGGCTGGGGTTCTTGCTTGGTGTCGCCCTGCTGCTTGCCGGGGTCGTATCCAAATACATCTGGATCGGTGTGGCGGGCTTCCTCGTCATGCTCTCAACCGCGATGTGGGCTCTCACGAGCTGGCGGCGCATCAGCGGCTCGGCCGCCGGGCGGGCGCCTGCTGCTGCGCGCCCCGCCCGCCCACGCCGCAGGCGCCGTGACCGCAGCCGTGGCCGTGGCCATGCGACGGGCAACGGTTTCATGGAGCGGCTGGAAGAGCGCTGGCGGCGACGCCAGGAAGGTGACATGTAGTCCCAGCTCGCCGTTACGGCGCGGCGCTATTGCCTGCGTGCTTGCCCGGCCGCAGGTGACCGGAAAGCCGCGACGTGGCGACCTCGATCCAGCCGAATATGTCAAGCGCGTGCCCCGAGGATTGCCGCAGCGCTGATAGCTTCGAGGCGGGAAAGATGCGGGCGCGCCAGCGCGCACGCAGGTCCACCGACGCGGCGACGGCTCTGCGCACCGCGGTCACATCCGCGCGAAGGTTCGGCAGGCCGGCCAGGGTCACGGCGTACCTCGCGCGTTCCTCGGCGAAAGCGACACGGCCAAGCGCATCACGGGCTGCTTCGGGCAGCCGAAGGTTGGTCGTAGCACGGTGAACAATCGCGCGCGGTGACTCGTTCGCCGGGCAGCCGATCCCGAAATCTTCGAGGCCATCGCGTATTTCGAGCCAGGCCGCGTGGACGCGCGCCCGGTTTGCGGCCGCCGCTGCTTCTGCTGCGGCACCCGCGGCTGCCGCCCCCCCGGCGCCCGCACTCCTGGCGCCCGCACTCCTGGCGCCTGCGGGCCCGGCGCCCGCACCCCTGGAGCCTGCGGGCCCGGTGCCCGCTGGCCTGGTTCCCGCTGGCCCGCTGCCCGCACGCCGGGCGCCGGCCCGGCTTCGCGAGCGGCCGGGAGCCGTGCCCCTGGCGATGATCATCATCCGCCACATGCGCGTGAGCAGCCTGGCGGTGAGTGGCAGGATCAAAATGATCAGCCCCAGGATGGCAGCTGCCAGCAGCCACCAGAGCCATGACCAGTGACTGTGATGCGCGAGCTTGACGCCTGCCGGTCCCTCGTCGGGCAGGAGACGCTTATGCTGCGAGACGCCCGCGCCTTGCGGCTGCCGAGGCTGCAGTCCCGTGCTTCCTGAGGTCGCCTGGCCCTGACTGCCGCCGGGGCCCGTGCTGCTGCCGTCCGAGACTGAGTAGGCGGGCGCCGTCGCCGTGCCCTGGCCGACACCGGTGCCTGGCGGCGTAGGCTCCCAGGGCAGCCAGCCGGCGCCTTGGAAGTAAAGTTCGGGCCAGGCGTGTGCGTCGCTCGTGGTGACCTGCCAGTTGCCGTTGCCGAGTTGGGTGCCGGCCGTGTAGCCAACGGCGACCCGCGCGGGTATGCGGAGCAACCGCGCGAGTACCGCGTACGCGAACGCGAACTGCTGGCAGAAGCCGCGTTTTGTGTGCAGCAGGAACTCGTCAAGCCCGGCGACGGTGTTCGGCTCGCTCGCGTCGAGGCTGTAGCTGAAGCCCCCCGTTTTGGTGAGCCACTGCTGAAGCGCGAGGGCCTTGTCGTAGGGGGTTTTGGCCTGGCGGGTGACCCGCCGGGCGAGGCTCAGCAGCGAGCCGTAGGCGGCTGGCAGGTTTTCCTCGTTGACGCTGATGCTCGGCGCGGGCGCGGGGGCGGCGCGGAGCTCCCGCGGGCTGGGATCCACGTCCCTGCTCGTCACCGCGTACTTGAGCTCGCTGATCGAGTCCGGAGACCACATCATGAGCGTCTCAGGGTCCACCGCCCACTCCCCTGGGACCTGCACCTTGACGGGTGCGTATGGCAAGGGAAGGAAGTTATCCGGATGCGAGCCGCTGAATACGGTTCCTGTCACTCCCGGCGCGACCGTAACGCTCGTATGGATGAGATGGGACTGATCGTGCTGAAAGCCCGGGGCGCCCGGCATGTCTTCGTGCCCAGACAAGCGTACGACCTGCTGCAGGTACAGACTCCAGCTCGCGGCGGTGGGGCTCAGGTCCAGGGTGTAGATCCTGAGGTATGGCGGGGTGGTCCCACCATCGGTGTGGTAGGTCAAGATGGTCCGCGCGTGCGTGCGATGCAACTGCTCGTCCAGTTGAACCAAGGGGTTTGGCAGCGTGGCGGCCGTTGCACCACCCTGCCCTCCCGCGCCGGGGCCGCTGCCGAAAAGATCCCGCACATGCAGGCCAGGGATGAGCAGCGGCACCAGCAGCGCGGCCGCCATGGCGGCCATTCCGACGCGGCGCCCGGCTGCGGCGAGCGCATGGGTATCAGGCACCAGCGGCTCCTGGCGCTGGCCGGAGGACAGGTCCGGTCGCTCGCCTGCGCCAAAGCGTGGTCCATCGCCTGTTTCAGCAGCCGGCGCCTGGCCTGCGCCCGCGCCGGGCCCGAGGCCTGCTCGCTGCCCCGGCCTCGGCCAGCCGGGCGGACGTATTGAAACCAGCCGGCCCCACAACTGGATCCGCTCGCGCTCGTCCGCCACAAGCAGGGCCAGGTATCCGGCTACGCCGGCGCAGAAGATCGCTGCTTCGTAGATGGTCGACTCGGCTGCCTTGCTCGCGACGGTCGCGCTGAACAGGGCAAGAAGTGGCAAGCCAGCGGCTGCGGCCTTACGAAGCCGCACCGCGAGCAGGTCCGTGAACAGCGCGGCGAGCCCGATTCCAGCGACCGCGAGGAATGTGACGCCGCGCAGCCCGGGGACGGGCGGAGCGAACCTGGCCGCCTCTGCCCATCCGGTGCGGTTGAGCTGGACGAGCGCGGCCAAAGAGGCCGGCGTGGGCAGCAATCCGCCGAGCGAATGCTGCCCGCAGAAGACCAGGTTCACGTAGAACAGCAGGCCCGCTGCCGTGGCAACGAGGCAGACGAGGACGGGCAGCGTGCGGAGCCTGGTCAGCGAGCCCACGCCCGCGACCACGATCACCGCCCCGACGCCTTCCCAGAACCACGTCGAGGAGGCGATCAGCGGGTGCAGGGCAATCGACGCCGCGATGGTCGCGATCGCGGCAGTCAAGGTGAGCCGGAAATTCATGTTCCTGCCCTGACTCCTGCCGTCCTGTGAACGCTCATTGCGCGCCTGTCCGTGCCGCTGCAGGTGGTACTGCCTGCCGCAGCAGGCCCCAAGCCTCGGCCAGCGGAGTGCCCGCGGTTATGGTCAGCACCTGCCACCCAGCATCAGCGAGGATCGCGGCCGCCTCGCGCGAGCCCGCTCGGGCCCCTGCGCTCGATCCGCCTTCCCAGGTCAGCACGGAAAGCAGGACCGCCACTGCCGACTTGGCCCTGTTGCAGCTGCGCGCGAGCTCGCGGGCCTGGGTCTCGTCCAGCCGTCCGGCTACCGCGACGACCAGGCCACCAGGATTGGCCGTGAGGGCTTGGAGGCCACGTGCGAGCGTGGTGCCGCGGGACGGCCGGGCGGCGGCGAGCACGTCGAGCATGACTTCTTCGAACATTCCGCCAGCCTCGATCGCTCCGGCATCGGTGATCATCTGCATCTCGAACTGCTGGCGCGCCAGATGCACCCCAATCGAGGCCGCGGCGCTGACCGCGTACTCGAAGGATGAGCCGATTCCCGAGCCTGCGTGCGCGATCGACCGCGTGTCGATAAACAAGGACGCCCTGCTGTGCCACGGCTGCTCCTCGCGGCGCACCATCAGCTCCCCGTGCCGTGCGGTGGAGCGCCAGTGCACCCGGCGCAAGTCGTCGCCGTTGCGGTACGGCCGCGGCGCGACATCATCTTCGCCCGCGCTCGCCGCCATCCGCATTCTTCTGTCTCCCGTGCCGAGCGAGTCGGCTGCGGCCTGGGTGGCCGGCAGCGTTACTATCCGCGGTGTTACGACGAGCTTGCTGCGCTGGCTGAAAGAACGGGAAATCTCCACCATGCCGAACGCGTCAGCAACCCGCACCTTGAGCGGCCCGAGGTTGAACCTGCCGCGCGCGTCGGAGCGGATCCGGTAGGTCAGCTCACGGACGCCGCCGCCTTCAACCCCCTCGAGGATGAACCTCGGATGACCCCCAAGTGGGTAGGGCAATTCGTCTTCTGCAAGCAGCAGCCCCGTGCGCAGCCGGGTGACGTTGGCCAGCCGGAGCGTGACCACTGTCGGCTGGCCGACCGGCACCCGGGCGGGACGCAGCTGCCGTACGCACGTGAGCTGGTAGCGCGTGCGGCTGGTAGCGAGTGCGGACAGCAGCGGCAGCGCGACGAGGAGCACCCCAATCTGCAGCAGGCCGCGCTCACCGAGAGCGAGCCCGCACACGGCGGCGGCGAAGCCCGCGGCAAGGAAAGATCTGCCCCGCGTGGTGAGCCCGGTGATCACGTCCCGCATCCGGGCACCCCTTCCAAGCCTGCCACCATCACCGTCGCTGCGGCAGCGGGAGCCGCTGGATGAGATCGGTCACGACCTGTTCGGGCATCCGCTGCTGCGCGGCGGCTTCCGCCGCGGGGAGCAGCCGGTGCGCAAGCACCGGGCTCGCTAGTGTCTGCACGTCGTCGGGGATCACATAGTCGCGACCGTCCAGGGCGGCATATGCGCGGCACGCGCGTACCAGGTGCAGGGTCGCCCTCGGCGAAGCGCCGAGCCGCAGATCAGGGTGGTTACGCGTGGCGGTGACGATGTTGATGATGTAGTGCCGCACTGGCGCAGAAATGTGCACGTTGCGCACCGCGCTGATCAGGCCGCGGACATCGGCCGCCTCCGCAACAGGGATCAGCCGGTCGAGTGGCGAGGACGCGGAGTGCACGTCCAGCATCTCAAGCTCCGCCGCCGCCGCGGGATAGCCCATCGAGATGCGCGCGGTGAACCTGTCACGCTGCGCTTCGGGAAGGGGATAGGTGCCTTCCATCTCGATCGGGTTCTGGGTCGCGATCACCATGAAGGGCCGCTCGAGCGTGTACGTGGTGCCGTCGACCGTGACCTGCCGCTCTTCCATGCATTCGAGCAGTGCCGACTGAGTCTTGGGTGAAGCGCGGTTGATCTCATCCCCGACGACGATGTTAGCGAACACCGGCCCGGGCTTGAACTCGAAGTCGCGGGTCTCCTGGTTGTAGGCACTAACCCCGGTGATGTCGCTTGGCATCAGGTCCGGGGTGAACTGGATCCGCCGGACGGAGCAGTCGATGGACCGCGCCAGGGCCTTGGCGAGCATCGTCTTGCCGACGCCAGGTACATCCTCGATCAGTACGTGACCCTCGGCGAGCAGTACCGTCAGGGTGAGCCTGACCGCGTCCGACTTTCCCTCGATCACAGATTGGATGGTCTGGCTGATCTTGCCGGCCCTGCCGACGAGATCATCGAGCGCTTCCTCCGGTCCCGCTCCGGTGCTCAGTACCACGTAGCCTCCTTGAGGAGCGTGCCTCCGGCGCCCGCCACGCCCACGCCACCGTGACGCCGGTGACGGGTGCAAAAATACCCGCCACACCTACTACGCCGTGCCTACAGACAGTACGTCTTCGGGCAGTCCGCGCGCGATTCCTTGGCTGCCACACTTGACCTGCGGCGTCACCATGGCGTACAGAACCACCGCGGGCGAGGCTGATCGGGATCAGCGCCGTGTAGTACCACGGCTGCCGCCTGGCGCCGCTTGCGGAGCGTAGCGGGGATTCCGGGGTCGTCCCCCGGGTCGGCGCAGTCATGCCGGCGCAGTCATGCCGGCTGCCGCCTGGCGCCCCGCCATGATCCGTTCTTGCGTTAACTTGCCTGCGCTATTCGCCGGAAACTCAACACGATTAGGGATCATGTACGCCGTCGGCGCGGCGTTGTCGCTACATCCACAGGTCGTCCTACGGGCCGTGGGACATGCCGTCGGGTGACTACATCGCGAACCGGTCACGCGGCATAGTGAATCGGTCCGGCGGCGTCCGTCCTCGGTACCCGCGCTCCACTTCACTCCACCGTCTGTGAGCTGGAACTTTGCGCTGGTAGCGGGGCTGGCTTGGCGGTTGTGATGATTGACGGTGGAGAAATGTGGGGTACAGTGGGGCGGTGTGGAGCGACCGTGCTCCACACCGCGCTGCAGTGGGGGCAGGGAGGTGAGTGCCGGTGTTCCTCGGCACCCACACACCACGCCTCGATGAGAAGGGACGGTTGTTCCTTCCCGCCAAGTACCGCGAGGAGCTCGCCGGAGGTCTGGTGATCACAAAAGGCCAGGAACGATGCCTCTATGTCTTTCCCGAGGCTGAGTTCGGCCGGATCACCGAGGCGCTGCGTAACGCTCCAGTGACGTCCAAAGGTGTCCGCGACTACAGCCGGGTCTTTTTCGCGAGCGCGTCCGATGAGGTGCCCGACAAGCAGGGCCGGATTACGGTGCCGCCAAGCCTGCGCGAGTACGCGGGCCTCGGCCGCGATTGCGTCGTGATCGGCGCGAACACGCGTTTGGAAATCTGGGACGCGCAGGCGTGGGACGCCTACCTCACCGACCAGGAGGAAGCGTTCTCAGCCGCATCCGAGGAGGTGCTGCCGGGAGTGTTGTGAGGCGCCCGGGCGCCGCGCTGACGCGGCGAAGGGCGCGCAGGTGTTCGGCGAGGTCTTCACCCGCACCGGCCTGCGACGGC
Organism: uncultured Actinomycetota bacterium; assembly: GCA_963826515.1. Lineage (GTDB taxonomy): Bacteria > Actinomycetota > Actinomycetes > Streptosporangiales > Streptosporangiaceae > DATFVJ01. The sequence continues at coordinate 115,004 of CAWGXI010000005.1, read as the reverse complement.
TGACGCCCCTTCCCCGGCGCCAGGCGGCGCGGCAACTAAAAGGCGCGGATGAAGACCTGGCCGGGCGCCAACTGTTCGGGCGGGTGCCTGGCCGCGCGTGGCAGTGCCGGTCCAGCGTGGCAGCCGTCAGCAGCGTGGCAGCCGTCAGCAGCGTGGCAGCCGTCAGCAGCGTGGCAGCCGTCAGCAGCGTGGCAGCCGTCAGCAGCGTGGCAGCCGTCAGCAGCGTGGCAGCCGTCAGCAGCGTGGCAGTGCAGCCTGCTGCGGGCCGAGGTGTTCCGGCGCCGGCCGGGTGCCTGCCTACGAGCGAGAGGGGGTCTGGTGAGCGCAGCGGCTGATGAGCACGTACCTGTGATGCTCGACCGCGTCCTGGCCCTGCTCGCCCCGGCGCTTAGCTCGCCCGGCGCGGTATTTGTTGACGCGACTCTCGGCCGGGCCGGCCACGCGCGCGCGCTGCTCGACGCCCACCCGGAACTCATGCTCGTCGGCGTCGACAGGGACGCCGACGCGATTGAGAGGTCCAAGCAGGCACTCGCGGCGCAGGCGAGCCGCGTCACACTGGTACAAGCGAGATATGACGAGATCCCCGAAATTCTCGACGGCCTCGGCCACCGCCACGTGCAGGGTGCCTTGTTCGACCTCGGCGTGTCGTCGCCCCAGCTCGACCAGCCGGAGCGCGGATTCAGTTACTCCGCCGACGCTCCGCTCGACATGCGCATGGATCGCGGCCAGGAGCTAACCGCCGCGGATGTGGTGAACACGTATACCGCCGTACGCCTCGCCCGTGTGCTGCGCGAGTACGGGGAAGAGCGGTACGCGCGCCGGATCGCGGAAGCCGTTGTGCGTACGCGCGCACGTGCTGCCATCACGTCGACGAGCCGGCTAAGTGACCTTGTGCGGGAGTCGATTCCTGCGCCCGCGCGCCGTACTGGGGGGCACCCGGCCAAGCGCACGTTCCAGGCGCTGCGGATCGAAGTGAACAGCGAGCTCGCCGTGCTCGAGCGGGCGCTGCCTGGTGTGCTCGACGCGCTCTGGGTGCATGGGCGGATCGTGATTCTCGCCTATCACTCGCTTGAGGACCGGATCGTCAAGCGGGCGCTCGCCGCTCGTGTCACCGACACCACACCGGCTGGCCTGCCGCTTCCGCTTGAGGCGGGCAGGCCGAAGTTCCGGCTGCTCACCCGTGGGGCGGAGCGGCCTGCCCAAGAAGAGACGGCACGCAACCCGCGCGCCACACCGGCCCGGCTGCGGGCAGCAGAGCGGGTAGCAGCGTGACGAAGGCCGAGGGGACCCCATGACCACAACGACACGGCGACAGGGCGAGGCGACCCACGTCACGGCGCCGCCGCCCGCCCGCGACCGCGTTGCGGCGGGGGACAGGCGGCAGCGGGACCGGCGTGCGGGCCCGCAGGATGACCGGCGTGCGAGCCGGCAGGACGACCGGTCCGCGGGCCGGCCGGAGAACTGGCGTGCGGGCCAGGACGACCGGCGCGCGGCGCGGCAGGAGGACCGGTGTGCGGGCCAGCAGGAGGACCGGCGCGCGGGCCTGCAGCGGCGGGCACCGCGGCAGGGGGCAGCGGCGCAGCAGGTGGCCACGGCGCAGCAGGTGGCCACGGCGCAGCGGAAGGGAGCGGCGCAGCGGAAGGGCGCGGCGCTGAAGGCGGGCGCGGCGCGGCAGGGCGGCCCGGGCCGGCAGGGCGGCGCGGCGCGGCAGGGCGGCGCGGCGCGGCAGGGCAGTGAGGTGCGGCAGGGCAGTGAGGTGCGGCAGGGCAGCGCGGTGCGCCAGCTGGAAGTGACGCGGCAGGGCGGCGCGGCGCGGCAGGCCGGTCAAACGGCTGGCAGGCACGGGACAGAGCCCGTCCGGCCAGGGCGCGTACCGCTGTCGGCGCCGGCGCGCCCGGCGCGCCCGGCGCGCCCGAGGCGCACCACAGGCCCGCGACGCCCAGCACGCCCGACAGGGCCAGTGGGTCCCACCCGTCCAGCAGGCCCAGCACAACCTACGGGTCCCACCCGGCTACCAGGCTCACGGCCGCAGCCGCAGGGCGGGTCCGCCAGCATCTCGGGCCCCGGGCTCGTCGCACCGGCGCCCCAAGGGACGGGCGGCAGCGGTACGGGGCGGCGTCCGCCGTTTGTCTTCCTGGTGGTTGGCCTGCTCAGCGGCGGGCTTGTCTGCCTGCTGCTACTGAACACCGTGCTCGCCGCGGGCGCGTTCCAGACCACATCCCTTCAGCAGGCCAACGCCACGCTCGCGCGCCAGCGACAGGAATTGCAACAGGAGATCGCGGAAGCCGAATCACCAAGCGCGATCGCGCAGCGCGCGAGAAGCCTCGGCATGGTCCCGGTCAGCCAGCCGCGATTCGTGAACCTGAAGTCAGGCCGTATCTACGGCGGGACTCCGCCGCTCGCTAGCCGGACGGGCAATTGACCGGCGGAGACGACCGGCTGGGCCGTCGCGGACGGCAGGGCGACCGGTCGGGCCGTGGCCAGGGAACCGGACCGCCGGCCGTCGGTCGGCATGCTGGCCCGCGATCCGCTGGTCGCGGATCGGCTGGTCCCAGGTCTGCTGGTCCGGGGTCGGCTGGTCCGGGGTCGGCTGGCCCGGAATCCGCTGGCCCGGGGTCCGCTGGTCCCGGGTCGGCTGGTCCGGGGTCGGCTGGCCCGGGGTCCGCTGGTCCTAGGTCTGCTGGTCCCGGGTCGGCTGGCCCGGGGTCCGCTGGTCCCGGGCCTGCTGGTCCTGGGCCTGCTGGTCCTGGGCCTGCTGGTCCCGGGTCGGCTGGTCCCGGGTCGGCTGGTCCCGGGTCGGATGGTCCCGGACCAGCGGATCCCGGACCTGTTGGGCCCAGGCCTGTCGGCAGGGCCGTCGGTCAGCGGCCCGCCGGGGCAAAGTCTGGCGGCAGGACCCATGGCCATGGCCCCGCAGGCCAGCATTCCCCGCCCGGACGGGGTTCCCCGCCGGGCCAGCACGGCCCGCCGGGCCAGCACGGCCCGCCAGGCCAGCACGGCCCGCCGGGCCAGCACGGCCCGCCAGGCCAGCACGGCCGGTCCCTGCCGCGCGGCCGCGCCCGGGCGGGACGTGACGACGGTTACGGCAGGGACGGCGGTGGCGAGGGTAATGACCGCCAAGGGCCGGACGGCGCGCGGCCGCGACGGCCGCGCCCACGGCAACCGCACGTGCCGGAGCCGGCCGGCCGGGTTGGCCAGCTCAGCAGGGCGACATTCCGCCGCGGTAACCCGGTGCGCCGGCTGCGAGTCGGCGTGCTCGGCATCGCCTTCGTGCTGTCGCTGTTCGCGGGCCGGCTGGTGCAGCTCCAGGGCATGGAGTACGGCAAGTACCGCGCGATCGCGCAGCATGAGCGTGTGCACAACTTGCCGCTCCCCGCGGTCCGTGGCGCGATAGAGGGAGCGGACGGCCGCCCGCTTGCCATGACGGAAGAGGCCGACCTCGTGTATGCGGATCCCACCCAGATGACGATGGCAGGCTGGACCGCCGCACAAAGTGCCGCGGCCAAGGCGAAGTATGCCAGCGAGCTGGCCGGCTACCTGGGCATGGCCGCCAGCGACGTGCTGACCAGGCTGAACCACCCCACTTCGCCTGAGTACGTGGTGCTCAAGGACATGGTCACACCTGAGGCGGCCGACCAGATCAACGGGCTCATCGCGTCGATGCATATTCCCGGGATCGCGATGACCCCGGAATACAACCGTGTGTATCCGGATGGCTCGCTCGCGTCGGCGCTAATCGGTTTCACCAACACAGACAGCTCCGGCGTGCTGCACGGCGCGGCCGGGCTCGAATACGCGGACAACTCGCTCCTCGCCGGGCGCAGCGGAAGCCAGGTGGTGCAGCTGGGCGCGGGCGGCCAGCCGATCCCAACCGCGGGCGGCAAAGTGACCCCGGCCGTGCCAGGCCGCAATCTGCGCCTGACCATCCTGCCGGACTTGCAGTGGGAGGCGGAACACGCCTGCGCGGCCCGGGTCACGCAGGTCGAGGCGGATAGCTGCATGGCTGTCGTGATGCGGCCAGGAACTGGCCAGGTACTCGCGATGGCCGCCGAGGCGAGGCACTCCAAGGGCGCCCCGGCGGCAGCGGCAGGCAGCGCCGATCCCGCGGTCGCCGACGTATTCGAGCCGGGCAGCACCGCCAAGGTGATCACCGCGGCCGCCGCTCTCGAACGAGGCGGCCAGACCCCGGACAGCCCCTACAACGTTCCATACCAGATCACGGTCGACGGGTTCCAGTTTCACGACGCCGACCTGCACCCCACCGAGCGCCTCACCCTGGCGGGCATTCTCGTCCATTCGAGCAACGTCGGCATGGTGCAGGTTGTGCAGCATGTCAGCCCGCAGATTCAGTACCAGTACTTCAGGAACTTCGGCATCGGCCAAGCAACCGGCCTTGGGCTGCCAGGTGAGAGCCCGGGCATCCTCGCAACGCCGGACAAGTGGTGGGGTAACCAGCGTTACACGCTGTCCTTCGGCCAGGGTGTGGCGATGAACGCGGTCCAGCTAGCCAGCGTGTACGCGACCATCGCGAATGGAGGCGTGCGAGTGGCGCCCACGATCGTGGCGGGCACGGACGGTGCCGCGGACGGTCACGGCGAGTTCATCCCTGCGAAGCCCCCGCAGCGGCAGCGCGTGCTGCAGCCGCGCACGTCGGCGCAGCTGCTCCGGATCCTGCAGTGGGTGCCGAAGCTGGACATCGGGCCGTGGGGCCTGATCCCCGGATATGCGGTCGCGGCCAAGACCGGAACCGCCCAGCGAACCGACCCGGCGTGCGGGTGCCTGCGCGGCTACAACTCGAGCTACGCCGGCATCGCACCCGCTGGCAACCCGCAACTGGCCGTCGCGGTGATTGTGGAGAACCCGCGAAGTGCCGACTACTACGGCAACGCGGTCGCGGGACCCGTCTTCAACGAGATCATGAAGTCTGCCCTCCAGATGATGAAGATCCCGCCGACTGGGGCCAAGACACCGTACGTCCGGCTCACGGCTCCGTGATCCCAGGTAACCTCTCCGCGTGCCCGTGCCCATGCGTCCCCGCCACGTCGACCCCCGCCCCCTCGGTGAGCTCGCGGCTCTGCTCGGGGCGGCGATCATCACGCAGACTGGGTCCTCGGCCGGCGCCGCGGCGAGCCCGCGGACGCCCGACGGAGGCCTTGTCACCGGCGTTACCCACGACTCACGCCGTGTTCTTCCAGGTGACCTTTACGTGGCGCTGCCCGGCAGCCGACATCATGGCGCCGAATTCAGTGACGAGGCCGCGGCCGCTGGCGCGGTGGCGGTGCTCACCGACGCCACGGGCAGCCGCGCCGCCGCCGCGGCTGGGCTGCCGGCACTTGCCGTGGCAGACCCGCGGGCGCGGCTCGGCGAGGTGGCGTCCTTGGTGTACGGGGACCCGTCGGCCCGCCTGCTGCTCATCGGGGTCACCGGCACCAGCGGCAAGACCACTACCACCTACTTCCTCGAGGCGGCGCTGAAGATGGCCGGCCACAGGACCGGCCTCATCGGCGGCGTGCAGACCAGGGTCCCTGGTGAGGCGTCGGCAAGTACCCTGACCACTCCGGAGGCCACGGACCTGCAGGCGATGCTCGCGATGATGGCGGAACGCGGCGTGACCGCGGCCGCGATGGAGGTCTCCAGCCACGCGCTCGCGCTCGGCCGGGTGGCCGGGACATCGTACAACGTCGCGGTCTTCACTAACCTGTCCCAGGACCATCTGGATTTCCACAAGGACATCGACGACTACTTCGCCGCCAAGGCGCGGCTGTTCACGCGGGAATACACCCAGACCGGGGTCGTCAACGTCGACGATAGGTACGGCCGGATGCTTGCCGGATCCGCCCCGATATCCGTGACGACGTTCTCGGCCGAGGGGAACCCGGGAGCCGACTGGCGGGCCCTCGACGTGCGGCTCGGTACGGACGGCAGCTCGATGCGGGTCGTGGGCCCGGGAGGCGTGGAGGCGGACGGGGTCGTGGCGCTGCCAGGCCCATTCAACGTCGCGAATGCTCTCGGCGCGGTGGTTGCGCTCGTGGAGGCAGGTATCGGCCTGCAGACCGCGGTAGCGGGAGTGGCCTCGTGCCCTGGTGTGCCCGGACGGCTCGAACATGTCGAGGCCGGCCAGGACTTCACCGTGCTCGTCGACTATTCGCACAAACCGGCCGCGGTGGAGGCGGTGCTGCGGGCCCTGCGCCCGGTCACACAGGGAACGCTCACCATTGTGCTCGGCTGCGGTGGTGACAGGGACGCCGCGAAGCGCCCGACGATGGGGGCCAACGCCGCCCGCCTGGCGGATGTCGCCATCTTCACCAGCGATAACCCCCGTTCCGAGGACCCGCTGGCCATCCTGACTGCGATGCTCGACGGTGCGATTGACGTACCGCAGGCGCGGCGTGCGCATGTGATAGTCGAGCCCGATCGGGCCGCCGCTATTGCGCTCGCGATCGGATCGGCCGGCCGCGGTGACGTCGTGGTAATAGCGGGCAAGGGCCACGAGACCGGGCAGTATGTGGGCGGCTCCGTGCTTCCCTTCGACGACAGGCACGTGGCAGCCGAGGCGATTGCGCGCCAGCGGGCCCGCCGGCCCTCGCGGCCAACTAACCTGGCTGCGTCTGATTCGGAGGACGTGTGATCCCGCTTTCGCTCGCGCAGATCGCCGCAATCACTGGCGCCGGGCTGGACCAGGTCGCCGACCCCGGCGCTGCCGTTTACGGGCGAGTTGTCATCGACTCGCGCCGCGCCGGACCTGGCGGCCTCTTCGCCGCACTGCCAGGCGAGCGGTCCGATGGTCACGACTTCGCCCTCGCCGCCGTCCGCGCGGGCGCCGTCGCGGTCCTCGCGACCCGGCCGGCCGGGGTGCCCGCACTGATCGTGCCCGATGTGCCCGCCGCGCTTGCCGCGTTGGCCCATGAGAATGCCGAACGGCTCCGCGGCCTTACTGGGCTAACTATCGCGGGAATAACGGGTTCGGCTGGTAAGACGACCACCAAGGACCTGACAGCGCAGCTTGCCGAGCGGCTCGGCCCGACTGTCGCGCCTGAAGGCTCGTTCAACAATGAGCTCGGCCATCCGCTGACCGTGCTGCTGGCCGGTGAGCAGACCAGGTACTTGATTCTAGAGTTGTCCGCCCGCGGGCCCGGTCATATCTCGAAGCTGTGCGAGATCGCCCCGCCGCGGCTTGGCGCGGTGCTGAACGTGGGACGGGCGCACATCGGCGAGTTCGGCAGCCTGGACGCGGTCGCCGCCGCGAAGGGCGAACTGCCGGCAGCGCTGCCAGCGGACGGCGTCGCGGTGCTGAACGCAGACGATCCGAGGGTCGCGGCGATGGCGGGCCGCACCCCGGCACGGGTGGTGACATTCGGGCGATCAAGCCGCGCTTTGATCCGCGCGGCAGATGTGACGGTCGACACCGACGGCCGGCCCACATTCACCCTCGTCACCCCCGAAGGTGCCGCGTCAGTGCGGCTGAACCTGCGCGGCGAGCACAATGTGCCCGACGCCCTTGCCGCGGCCGCCCTGGCCCGAGAGCTTGGCATGGCAGTGGACGCCGTCGCTGAGGGCCTGGATGCCGCGGTGGCGCGAAGTAAATGGCGGATGGAGGTGACCGAGCGGCCCGATGGGGTGACAGTGATCAACGACACCTACAACGCCAGCCCCGAGGCGATGGCATCGGCGCTTGGCTCGCTGCGAGCCATGACTCGGGCGCGGCAGGGCCGTCGCTGCCGGCGCTCTTTCGCCGTGCTCGGCCACATGGCCGAACTCGGCGAGACTGCCGCGCCCGCGCATGAGGAGGTGGGCGCGCTCGCCGCCCGGGCCGGAGTGCAGGTGCTGATCGTGGTGGGCGACAAGGCGGCGCCGATGCTCGCGGGGGCGAAGTCGGAGGCTGGCTGGCAAGGTGACCTACTGCACGTCCCGGACGGGCGGGCCGCGGTTGCGGCCATTTCCGGGCTGCTCGCGCCGGGAGATGTCGTGCTTGTCAAGGCGTCACGCGCGGCCGGACTCGAGCAGGTGGCGCTTGGACTGCTCGGTGAGCCGCGCGGCAACCACGAGGTGCCCGGTCAGGAGGCGCCCGGTCAAGATGCGCGCCGCGGCGAGGTGACGCCGTGAAGACCATTCTCGTCGCTGCTGCGGTGTCACTGGTGCTCGCGCTCATCGGCACGCCGCTTGCGATCCGCCTGTTCCGCCGGCACGGTTACGGCCAGGCGATCAGGGAGGACGGCCCGGCCGGGCACGCCACCAAGCGCGGCACGCCCACCATGGGCGGAACAGTGATCATCATCGCGTCGCTGGTCGGCTATCTTGTCGGGCACGTGGCCACGCTGTCGCCGATGTCGGTCTCTGGCTTGCTCGTGCTCGCGCTGATGACCGGGCTCGGTTTCGTCGGCTTCACCGATGACTTCATCAAGATCTACAAGCAGCGCAGCCTTGGTCTGCGCAGCGGTGCGAAGTTCGGCGGCCAGGTTGTGGTGGGCGTGGTGTTCGCGCTGCTCGTGCAGCATTTCCCGGACGGCTACGACATCACGCCAGCGGATACGCACATCTCGTTCCTGCGCGACATCGGCGGCTCAATTGGGCCGTTCTTCGTGCTGTGGGTGGTCGTCATGATTGCCGCCTCGGCCAACGCGGTGAATCTGACCGATGGCCTTGACGGCCTCGCCACCGGCGCGGCGGGCCTGGTGCTCGCCGCCTATGTGCTGATCGGGATCTGGCAGGAGCGCAACGACTGCACGAACTTCCTCGCCTCGCAGTGTTACAGCGTGCGCGACCCACTCGACCTGGCGGTCGTGGCGGCGTCTGTCCTCGGCGCCTGCTTCGGCTTCCTGTGGTGGAACGCGCCGCCGGCCAGAATCTTCATGGGCGATACAGGATCGCTTGCGCTCGGCGGCGTACTTGCCGGGCTCGCCGTCTGCACAAGGACCCAGTTGCTGCTTGTGATTCTCGGCGGCCTGTTCGTGATCATCACGCTGTCTGTCGTCATCCAGGTCGGCTCGTTCAAGCTCACAGGTAAGCGGGTCTTCCGCATGGCCCCGCTGCAGCACCATTTCGAGCTGCTCGGCTGGGCGGAAACCACGATCGTCGTCAGATTCTGGCTGATCTGCGGCCTGTTCATAGCGCTCGGGCTCGGCATGTTCTACGTGGAATGGATGCCCAAGTGAGCTGTCGTGCCCGGCTTGCCCAAGTGAGCTGTCGTGCCCGGGTTGCCCAAGTGAGCTGTCGTGCCCGGGTTGCCCAAGTGAGCTGTCGTGCCCGGGTTGCCCAAGTGGGCCGTTTCACGGCCCGCCCGCTTGAGACCCGGCGCATGATCCGCGACAGTGTTAACTTGCCTGCAAATAGAGCAGGCAAGTTAACACGAGAACGGATCATGAACTCTGTGTCCGGCTCCGACTTGCTGAGATCATCCCGATGATCTTGCGGCTGAACGGCCGCGCCGTCTGCGTGGCCGGGCTCGGCGTCTCGGGGCCGCCTGCCGCGCTGGCACTTGCCGCCCGGGGTGCGCGGGTCACCGTGCTGGAAGGGTGCGACGACGAGACGCGGCGGGCGCAGGCCGCCACGCTCGAGTCCGCAGGAGTCAACGTCGTGCTCGGGGCCTTGCCTGACGCCGTGGCGGCTGGCACGGATCTCATCGTCACGACGCCGGGCTGGCGCCCAGACACGCCCCTGCTCGCCGCGGCGCGCGAAACGGGCATCCAGGTCATCGGCGACGTCGAGCTTGCCTGGCAGTTGCGTCCCGTGCTTGCTGACGGGCGCCGCCAGGAATGGCTCGCCGTCACCGGCACAAACGGCAAAACGACCACGGTGAAGATGCTCGCCGCCATGCTCCAGGCGGCCGGCCACCGGACGATGGCCGCGGGCAATGTTGGTGTCGCGCTTACCCAGGTCGTGGCCGACCGTGAGCCCTACCCGGTGCTCGCGGTGGAGCTGTCCAGCTTCCAGCTGCACTGGAGTGCCACGCTGCGGCCGCTGGCCGCCGCCGTGCTCAATGTCGCCCCCGATCACCTCGACTGGCATCGCGGCATGGATGCCTATGCCGAGGCGAAGGGGCGTATCTACGCGCCAGGCACCATCGCCATCTGCAATGCGGACGACGCCTGGTCCAGGCGGCTTGCCGCGAAGGCCGCGGGCGACGCCGCCGTCGCCTTCACCCTCGGGGCGCCAGCGCCCGGGCAGCTTGGGGTCACCGATGGCGAGCTCATCGACCGTGCGTTCGGCCCGCCAGGTGCGGCGGTCGCGCTCGCGCCCGTGACCGATGTGCAGCCTGCCGCGCCGCACAATGTTGCGGACGCGCTCGCCGCGGCGGCCCTGGCACGTGCCTACGGCATCCCCCCCGCCGCCGTGCACGGCGGACTGCGGGCGTTCGAACCTGATCCGCACCGGATCAGCCTGGTCGGCCGGGTCGGCGGCGTCGACTACGTGGACGACTCCAAGGCCACCAATCCGCATGCGGCAGCGGCCTCACTCGCCGCCTACCCCGCGGTGGTGTGGGTCGCGGGCGGGCTGCTCAAGGGCGCTGAGGTCGACGATCTCGTCCGCGCCGCCGCGGCGAGGCTCCGCGCGGCGGTGCTGCTAGGCAAGGACCGCGCCAAGATCCGCCAGGCTCTCACGCGACACGCGCCGAATGTCCCAGTCACAGAGGTGAGCGGCACCGACACTGGAGTAATGGACCACGTGGTGACCGAGGCCGCAGCGCTCGCACGGCCAGGTGATACGGTGCTGCTCGCACCCGCGGCAGCATCGCTTGACATGTTCGCGAACTACGGCGCACGCGGCGACGCGTTCGCCGCCGCCGTGCACAAGCTCGCCGCCGCCTCATGAGCGGTGCGGCACGCGGCGCGGGTTCCGGCCCGGCCATGACCACCACCGCGGGCAACGGCGCAGCGGCCGGTTCGCCAGCCGCGGCCGGTTCGCCGGCCGCGTCCGCTGGCACATCCGCCGGCGGCGCGAATGCGACGTCGCCCATGGAGTTGCTCGCTGGGGTGCGCGGCCTGCTCGACCGTCCGCTCGCCTCCTACTACCTCGTTGTCGGCATCAGCGTGCTGCTGCTCGCGCTCGGGCTCGTGATGGTCTTGTCCGCGTCATCCGTGCAGATGCTGTCGCAGGGCGACTCGCCGTTCCTTGAGTTCCAGAAGCAGGTGTTCGGCGTGGCGGTGGGGTTGCCGCTCATGTGGGGCGCATCCAGGCTGCCGCCGACCGCGTTCCGCGTGATCGCTTACCCGTTGATGGGCCTGTCCGCCGTCGGCCTCGTGCTCGCGGTGATCCCCGGTGTGGGAGTGGAAACCAACGGCGCCGCGCGGTGGATCGCGGTCGGTGGCCTGCAGCTTCAGCCCTCCGAGTTCGCCAAGCTCGCCTTCGTGCTTTGGGGCGCCGATCTGCTGGCCCGGCACGAGCGCCACGGCCAGCTCACCGAGTGGCGGCAGCTGCTCGTGCCGTTGATGCCTGGCGCGGGCATACTCGGCGTGCTTGTCATGATCGGCAACGACCTCGGCACTACCCTCCTGCTGCTGACCATCTTCCTCGCCCTGCTGTGGGTGATCGGTACGCCAGGGCGCCTTTTCATCGGCATGCTGGCCTTCGTCTGCCTGGTCGTCGGCATTCTGATCATTGCCGCGCCATACCGGCTCGAGCGCATCACCAGCTTCATGGACCCGCAGGCGCACGCGGCCACGTCGGGCTGGCAGCCGCTGCAGGGCAAGTACGCGCTCGCATCGGGCGGCTGGTTCGGCGTCGGGCTCGGCGCGAGCAGCCAGAAGTGGGGCATGCTACCCAACCCGTCGAGCGACTTCATCTTCGCGGTCCTAGGTGAGGAGCTCGGCCTCGCCGGGACGCTATGCGTGATTGGCCTGTTCGGCGGGCTCGGCTACGCGGGCCTGCGGATCGCGCGCCGGGTAAGCGATCCATTCATGCGGCTCGCCGCGACGGCCATCACCGCATGGATCGTGGTCCAGGCGCTGGTGAACATCGGCGCCGTGATCGGCGTCCTGCCGATCACCGGGGTGCCGCTGCCGCTTGTTTCTGCAGGCGTTTCGTCGCTCCTCGTCACGATGACGGCGGTCGGCATGCTGATGGCGTTCGCGAAACGAGAACCCGGCGCGGCGGAGACTCTCGCCGCCCGGGGCCCCGGCGCGGCCCGCCGCGCTCTATGCTGGCTTGGCCTGGGCAAGGCGCTTGAATAGCGATCTGGCCTTGCCCGTGCACCACGTCTGTCAGGTATCTGGTGCGGTGCCTGCCTGGTGGGCAAAGATCCCTGGTGCGCAACGACGCACAGTAGCGAGGAGGTAAGCCCGTGATGAGGGTTGTCCTCGCCGGCGGCGGCACGGCCGGCCATATCGAGCCCGCACTCGCCCTCGCCGACGCGCTGCGCGGGTACGACCCGTCGACCGAGGTGATCTGCCTCGGTACAGAACGAGGCCTTGAGAACAGGCTGGTCCCGATGCGGGGCTACCAGCTCGCGCTCATACCAGCGGTGCCGCTGCCGCGAGCGGTGACGCCGCAGTTGCTGGCCGTACCCGGCCGGCTGACCGGTGCGATCAACGCGACGGCGCGGATCCTTGACCGGATGCGGGCGGACGTCCTTGTCGGGTTCGGCGGGTATGTCGCCGCGCCCGGCTACCTGGCGGCGCGTCGCAGGCGCGTGCCGATCGTCGTGCACGAGGCCAATCCACGACCGGGCCTCGCCAACCGGCTCGGCGCCCGCTTCACCAGGTATGTGTACACCGGGCATCCGGACACCGAGCTGCCGCACGCGACCTACATCGGCATCCCGCTCAGGCACGAGATCGCCACCCTCGACCGGCTGGCACTTGGCGACAAGGCGCGCGCGCATTTCGGGCTCAGGCAGGACCTTCCTGTGCTGCTCGTGACCGGCGGATCCCAGGGTGCCCGCTCGCTTAACGCAGCGGCTTTCGGCGCCGCGGGTTACGCGCGGCAGGGTGGGGTGCAGGTGCTGCACATCGTCGGCCCGAAGAACGCCGGAGAGGTGCAGGCGCCCGCCGACGGACCGCCGTACATCACCCTGCCCTACGTCGATCACATGGATCTCGCCTACGCGGCCGCCGACTTCGCGATCTGCCGCGGCGGCGCGATAACGTGCGCTGAGCTCACCGCGGTAGGCCTGCCCGCCGCCTACGTCCCGCTCCCGCACGGCAACGGCGAGCAGCGGCTGAACGCGGCGCCGATCGCGGCCGCGGGTGGTGCCCTGATCGTCGAGGACGCGCAGCTCACCCCCGAGTGGATCCGTGACACGGTCATCCCGGTACTCCGCGACCCCGAGTTGGTCAAGCACATGTCGGAGGCGTCCGCCTCGCTCGGGCGCCGCGACGCCGATCTCGCCCTCGCGCACGAGGTGATGGCGGTCACGCGAGGTGAGCCGTGACCAGGATCGCCCAGAAGGAAGGTGCCGCTGCGTGGGCCTGGTAGCACCTGCCGACCCGGTTCCCGTCGCCGAGCTTGGCGCCGTCCACTTCACTGGTATCGGCGGTGCGGGCATGTCCGGCATCGCCAGGGTCATGCTGGCCGAGGGAGTCGCGGTCTCAGGGAGCGACGCCCGCCACACAGCCGTCCTCGACGAGCTTGCCGCACTCGGCGCGGTCGTGCACGTCGGTCATGACGCCCGTCACCTTGGTGCCGCGGACACGGTGGTGATCTCCACCGCGATCAGGCAGGACAATCCGGAACTCGCCGAGGCGCGTGCCCGCGGCCTGCGCATCCTGCACCGGGGGACCGCGCTCGCGTCCATCATGCTCGGGCGGCGCGGGATCGCCGTCGCAGGTACCCATGGAAAGACCACGACGTCCTCGATGCTCACCGCCGCCCTGCAGCGCTGCGGTGCCGACCCCGGCTACGTCATCGGCGGCACGCTGGTGTCCACCGGGCTCGGCGCAGCGGCCGGGACCTGCGAGCTGTTTGTCGCAGAAGCCGATGAGAGCGACGGCTCGTTTCTGCTGCTCGCGCCCGACGCGGCGATCGTGACCAACATCGAGCCCGACCATCTGGACAACTACGGCAGCTTCGTGGAGATCGCCGTGGCATTCGAGCGCTTCGCCGCCAGGATCCGGCCCGGCGGTCTGCTCGTCACCTGTGCCGACGACCCTGGCGCCGGTGCGCTCGCCGCGGCCACCGCCGGAAGCGGGCTGCGCCTGCGCAGCTACGGCGAGTCGGCCGCGGCCGACTACCGGGTCACCAGCGTGACTTCCCGCGGCATGGGTGTCAGTTTCGAGGTGCGGGCCGGTGAGCGGCAGCCGTTCGGGATAAATCTCGGGATCCCCGGCCGTCATAACGCGCTCAACGCCGCCGCGGCGTTCGCCGTCGCGGTGGAGCTTGGATTTCCCGCCGGTGACGCCGCCGCCGGCCTACGCGCGTTTGGCGGCACCCGGCGGCGGCTGGAGCTCAAGGGGCAGGCCGACGGCGTCAGGGTGCTCGACAGCTACGCCCACCATCCCACCGAGCTTGCCGCCGACCTGCGCAGCGCGCGGGACATCGCCGGCGGAACCGGGCCACGGCACGGCCGGGTGATCGCGGTCTTCCAGCCGCATCTGTACAGCCGCACGCGGATCTTCGCCCGCGATCTCGGGGCGGCGCTCGGCCTCGCGGACCAGGCGCTCGTGCTCGACGTCTACGCAGCACGCGAGGATCCCGAGCCTGGGGTGACCGGGCTGCTCGTGGCGGACGCCGTGCCGGGCGGCCGCGCACAGTTCACGCCCGGTCCGGCTGTTCCCGCACTGGTCGCAGGCATCGCCAAGCCGGGTGATCTGGTACTGACCATGGGCGCGGGCGACGTTACCGAACTCGGGTCGCTGATCATCGCGGCGTTGCGTGAGCGCCAAGGCGACCGCGCTGGCGAGGGCCGGTGAAGTGACAGACCAGTATCCAGAACGGCTGCGCGGACGCGGCGCGTTCGCGCCGCCCGGCCAGTCGGACGCGGCAAGATCCGCACCTTCGCCTGCTGCGCCTGCCGGGGCAGGCTGCGGCGAGAGCTCCGGCCCTAACGTCGCTCCGGGTGGCGCCGGGCCTGCACGCAGCCGGCCCAAGGGGCAGCGGCCGCCGCTCGATCCATGGAAGGCCGCATTCATCCTGCTCGCGCTCGCCGGGATCGTCGCGGGCGTTGCCTGGGCGCTGCTCGGCTCCAGGTTCTTTGTCGTCAGATCCGTGCGGGTGACCGGCCTGCACCGGGTTTCACGCGCGCAGGTGATCACGGCCGCGGCGATTCCCGCCGGGCTGCCGCTCATCCGGGTCAACGACGCGGCGGTCGGCCGCAGGGTGGACGCGATCACACAAGTCGAGTCCGCGCACGTCACCAGGAGCTGGCCCGACGGGATAGTGATAAATATCACCGAGCGCACCCCTGTCGTCGCAATCTCGGACGCGGGCAAGTACGACCTGGTCGACCGGTTCGGCATCGTCGTCGTGTCCGCGTCGCAGCGACCGCCGCGGATGCCGCTCTTCAGCACCTCAGGCGCGATCCGCGGTAGCCCCGCGGTCGCGGCTGCGGTCGCTGTGCTCCATGAACTCCCTGCCCCGCTGCCCGGCCGGGTGATGTCGATCACCGCTCCCACCGCCGACGAGGTCACACTGCACGTCACCGGCGGTGTGACCGTGTTCTGGGGGAGCCCGCGCGGCGCCGCGGCCAAGCAGCGGATCCTGGCCGTGCTGATGCGGACCCACGCGCGTTATTACGACGTGAGCGCGCCGACGGTCGCCACGACACGCTGACCCATACAGCTCAACCGGGCAGATCAGGTACGCCTGCGGTGCGCGCCTTTCAGGCACGCCTGCGGTGCGCGCCTTTCAGGCACGCCTGCGGTGCGCGCCTCTCAGGCACCTGCGGTGCGCCTCTCAGGCGCGCCCGTCCGGTACGCCGGTCAGGCCACCTGGGCTGGCCGCGACACGCCGGAGCGCAACGCGGCAGGTTAGTTGACCCTGCTGCCCAGCGACCCTACTGTCCGTATCAATCGTCAGGTTGACATAACGCTAAATCTCAACTTGAGGGTGAGAGTTTAGCCAGGCGGATCCCCGCACCATGGATCGCGCCGCCAGCCCAGCCAGTTCAGCCCAGCCAGTTCAGCCCAGCCAGTTCAGCCCAGCCAGTTCAGCCCAGCCAGTTCAGCCCAGCCAGTTCAGCCCAGCCAGTTCAGCCCAGCCAGTTCAGCCCAGCCAGTTCAGCCCAGCCAGTTCAGCCCAGCCAGTTCAGCCCAGCCAGTTCAGCCCAGCCAGTTCAGCCCAGCCAGTTCAGCCCAGCCAGTTCAGCCCAGCCAGTTCAGCCCAGCCAGTTCAGCCCAGCCAGTTCAGCCCAGCCAGTTCAGCCCAGCCAGTTCAGCCCAGCCAGTTCAGCCCAGCCAGTTCAGCCCAGCCAGTTCAGCCCAGCCAGTTCAGCCCAGCTAGTCGAGTCCAGGTAGTCGAGCCCAGCTAGTTCAGCCGAGCTGGTTGAGCAACGAGCGGAAAGGTCCCTCCTCGTGGCAGCACCGCAGAACTATCTCGCGGTCATCAAGGTCGTCGGAATCGGCGGGGGTGGCGTCAACGCCGTCAACCGGATGATCGAAGAGGGGCTCAAGGGCGTCGAGTTCATCGCGATCAACACCGACGCCCAGGCACTCCTCATGAGCGACGCCGACGTCAAGCTCGACGTCGGGCGCGAACTCACCCGCGGCCTTGGCGCCGGCGCCAATCCTGACGTCGGCTGCAAGGCGGCGGAAGACCATCGCGAGGAGATCGAGGAGGTGCTCAGGGGCGCCGACATGGTCTTCGTCACCGCGGGTGAAGGAGGTGGGACAGGTACCGGCGGCGCCCCAGTGGTCGCGAACGTGGCGCGCTCCCTCGGTGCGCTGACCATCGGTGTTGTGACGCGGCCTTTCGGGTTCGAAGGCAAGCGCCGCGCGATCCAGGCGGAGGAGGGGATCGATCGGCTGCGCGGCGAGGTCGACACGCTGATCGTTATCCCGAACGATCGCCTGCTGTCCATCTCCGACCGGCAGGTCAGCGTGCTCGACGCGTTCAAGGCAGCCGACCAGGTGCTGCTGTCCGGCGTGCAGGGCATCACCGACCTGATCACCACGCCCGGCCTGATCAACCTGGACTTCGCCGACGTCAAGTCGGTCATGTCAGGCGCGGGCTCGGCGCTGATGGGCATCGGCTCGTCGCGCGGCGACGACCGGTCGGTGGCAGCAGCGGAGATGGCGATCTCGAGCCCACTGCTCGAAGCGAGCATCGATGGCGCGCACGGGGTGCTGCTGTCCATTCAGGGCGGCTCGGACCTCGGTCTCTTCGAGATCAACGAAGCGGCGCAGCTCGTCGCCAACTCGGCCGCGCCCGATGCGAACATCATTTTTGGCGCCGTCATCGACGACGCGCTCGGCGACGAGGTGCGGGTCACCGTGATCGCCGCCGGGTTCGACGAGACCAGGGGCTCGGCCACGACGGTCACCGGGTATTCCTCTTACCTGGAATCTGCCCGCCTGGAATCTGCCGCTGCGCCGCGGTCATTCGACCCCGCCACGGCGCCAGCGGGCGCAGGAGCGGCATCGCTCGGCTTCGCGGGCTCGGTGGGCTCTGGAGGCTCGCTGGGCTCTGGAGACTCGCTGCCGGGCACGCGGGGATTCGAAGCCGGCTACGGCGATGACGCGCCCGCCCAGCGCTCGCCTGCGGTGGCGGGGCCGGGGATTGCGGATGGCCTACGGTCGGCCGACGGCAGGACCGCTGGGTACGGGACAGGCGCACCCGATGGCACCCGTGCTGCTGGCACGGGGCCTGCTGCGGGCACGGGGCCTGCGGGCACGGGGCCTGCTGCGGGCACGGGGTCTGCGGGCACGGGGCCTGCGGGCACGGGGCCTGCTGCGGGCACGGGGTCTGCGGGCACGGGGCCTGCGGGCACGGGGCCTGCTGGCACGGGGCCTGCTGGCACGGGGCCTGCTGCGGGCACCGGGTCTCCTGGCATGGGGCCGTCTGCGGGCACCGGTTCTGCTGCTGGCACCGGTTCTGCTGCTGGCCCGACCTGGTCTGCTGGCGCGACCTGGTCTTCCGGCGGCACCGCCTGGTCCGATCGCACCGCTCGACCTGACCGTGCAGTGTCGCCCGACCGTGCGGTCCCCTCTGACGGCACCGGCTCCCAGGGTGCCGCACCAGCAGCCGGGATCGCGGACGGCTTCGCCGAGTCCGGCAGGACGGCAGGCGAGTATACTGGTCACGCGTCGGCGCGTGGCTTCGTGGCACGGGCCGCCGAGCCTGACTCGGCCGCTGCAGCGCGCGTTTTCGACGCCGCGACCACACGGCGCCGTCCGGTGGTCTTCGAGGAAGACGACGACCTCGACGTTCCCGACTTCCTCAAGTAGCCGATGGGTGGTGCTGTCGCGAGCGTCGTATCGTGCGCCGACATAGTTCCCGGGGTTCGCACCGCCGTCACCGGGCGGCTGGGCGGAGTCAGCCAGCCGCCCTACGATCCGCTGAACCTAGCGCTCTCGATCGGCGATGATCCCGCCGCGGTAACGCGCAACCGCGAACTCGTCGCGCAAGCCTGCGGCATCGACGCTGCCCAGGTGGTGTGGATGCGGCAAGTGCATGGTGCCCGCGCGTGCTACATGCGTCCAGGCGACGCCGTCCTGGAGGCAGACGCGGTGTTCACCGATATGCCAGGTGTAGCGCTCGGTGTGCTCGCCGCGGACTGCGCGCCAGTGCTGCTCGTCGATCCTGGTACCGGCATCATCGGTGCCGCACATTCCGGCCGTGCGGGAACCGAGCTAGGCGTTGTCCCCGCGCTCGTTAGGGCGATGGCAGGCGTCGGCGCCCAGCCCGCACGGATGCACGGCCTGGTCGGCCCGGCGATCTGCGGAGGCTGTTACGACGTTTCAGCGGGGCTGCAGGCTCGGGTGGCTGTGGCTGTCCCGCAGGCTCGATGCGTCACCAGGTCCGGAGCGCCGGGCATAGACATCCGGGCCGGAATCTCGGCCCAGCTAGTCGAGCTTGGCGTCGGCAGCGTGCGCCATGACCGGCGCTGCACCGCCGAGACCAGCGAGCTCTGCTCGCACCGGCGGGACGGCCAGGCCGGCCGGTTTGCCGCCCTGATATGGCGCGAGCAATGATGCGGCGATGACCAGATGCTTGACGGGCGCAGGCCCCGGCGTGCGGCCACATCGCCGCGGCAATGCCGCTGAACGTCCGGGAATGGACGTGCGCCGCTTGCGGTGTGCTCCACGACCGGGACGTGAACGCGGCGAAAGTTCTACGGGCCGCCGGACTGGCGGTTGCAGCCTGCGGAGATGGTGTGAGACCGCCCCGCACATAGTGCAGGGAGGCAACCGTCAGTGAAACAGGAACCCCGGCCCGCGAGGGCTGATAATCCCAGTCCTTCAGGGCGGGGAGAAGTCAATACATCCACAGCAGACCGCCGCCGCCACCGTCGCGGCGAGCTAGCGGAGAACCTCGCCGCGCTGCGCGCCAGGGTCGCCGCGGCATGCGCCAGCGCTGGCCGTGACGCGGGTGAGATCATCGTGATTGCTGTCACCAAGACCTGGCCAGCTTCAGACGTCCGACTGCTTGCCGGGCTTGGCGTGGCGGACATTGGCGAGAACCGGGACTCGGAGGCCGCACCCAAAGCGGCGCAGTGCGCTGATCTCTCCTTGACCTGGCATTTCGTCGGGCAGTTGCAGTCGAGGAAATGCCGGAGTGTGGTCGGCTACGCGGATGTGGTTCACTCCGTCGACCGGCCGCATTTGGTGCAGGTACTTGGCCGGGAGGCCGCGGCGGCAGGCCGGATCGTGACGTGCCTGGTGCAGGTCGGCCTCGATGGGTCGGCCGGCACCCCTGTCGGCGCGTCGGCCGGCGCGTCAGGGGCACCGCGCGGCGGCATCTCCCCGGATCAGGCGGTGCCGCTCGCCGGCCAGGTGGCCGCCACTGAAGGACTCAGGCTGGGCGGCGTGATGGCGGTGGCGCCGCTCGACATGGCGCCGCGTGAAGCCTTCGCCAGACTTGCCGACGTGGCGGCCGCGGTCAGGGCCGCGCATCCCGGCGCCACCATGATCTCGGCCGGGATGAGCGGGGATCTTGAGGAAGCCATCGAAGCCGGCGCGACACACGTGCGGGTTGGTACGGCGTTGCTCGGCGCCAGGCGCGCCTTCGTCAGGTAATGTCCCGCACGTGAGGGGCCACGCGACCCTGCACAAGGTTTCAGGGCACAGCAAGGCTGCACAGCACAGCAAGGCTGCACAGCAGGGGTTTCACAGCACAGCAGGGGTTTCACAGCACAGCAGGGGTTTCACAGCACAGCAAGGGTTTCACAGCACAGCAAGGTTCAAGGTCCGCGAGCTTTGCAGCAGTGTTCAGCTAGCTAGCAGTGTTCAGCTAGCAGAGTTCAGCTAGCAGGGTTCAGGCAGCAGGGTTCAGGCAGCAAGTTCCATACGGCAGAGTTCGGGCGGCACGGTTCGGACAGCACTGATCAGGCGGCGTGGCTCGAAGCCCCGTTCCGGCGAGGAGCGCAGAGGCTACCGGAACAGAGCCGCTGAGCTGGCGAGTAGACGATCACCGGGGCTGCACCTTTGGCATGACGGAGGACTGACGGATGGCCGGCGCGATGCGCAAGATGGCGGTCTACCTCGGCCTCGTGGAGGACGACCACCGCTACGATGACCGATATCAGGATAAGTACGACTCATATGAGGAGTACGACGAGTATGACGAGGAGCCTGACCGGGCTGATGCCGCTGACCGGCAGGAGATCCGCGCGGGCCGGGCCGATGTCGGCTCGGACGAAGCGTATGCGGGGGCCGACTGGCAAGCTGACCCGGTCAAGCAGACGACCGACCTCGCGCGGATCACGACGCTGCATCCCCGCACCTACAACGAGGCTCGGACGATCGGCGAGCATTTCCGCGAGGGAACTCCCGTTATCATGAACCTCACTGAGATGGTCGACAGTGACGCCAAGCGCCTTGTGGACTTCGCCGCAGGACTGATCTTCGGCCTGCACGGGAGCATCGAGCGGGTCACGAATAAGGTGTTCCTGCTCTCTCCGGTGAACGTAGAAGTGACAGCGGAGGACAAAGCTCGTATTGCGGAGCGGGGGTTCTTCAATCAGAGCTAACCAGGCCTTTTTGACACAAGGTCATTTGTCGAACACGTAGGGATACAGGACAGTAGCCATTCAAGGTAGATGCGCGTTAGCCGTGAGGGCAAGGTAGCGTCGTGGGACTCCTTAAGATCATTCTCATCTACGCTCTCTCGCTCTACTTGCTGTTGCTGATAGGGCGTTTGGTGCTCAGCTGGATCCAGGCGTTCTCACGGTCTTGGTCGCCGTCAGGGATCGTCCTGGTGATCGCCGAGGCGATTTACACCGCCACAGATCCGCCGCTTAGATTGCTACGGCGGTACCTGCCGTCGGTCCGACTCGGTAACGTTGCCTTGGACCTGAGCTTCACCGTGCTTTTCATTGTGGTTTTGGCGATGATCAGGCTCGTCGGGTTGCTTTGACCAGGTACGGTCCGTAAGGACACTTCCAAGCGCGCCAAGGGAGACGATATGCCGCTGACGCCCGCGGATGTGCGGAACAAGCAGTTCAGCACGACCAGGCTTCGGCCGGGTTACGACGAGGAGGAGGTCGATACCTTCCTCGACGAAGTCGAGGCCGAGCTTGACCGGCTAATCCAGGAGAACGAGGAACTCCGGGCGAAGCTGGCCGAATGCATGCGGGGTAAGGTGCCCGCGCTCCACACTTCGCCCGTCATTGAGCCCAAGCCAGACCTCATGGCCCCTGAACCACCGCCGATGGAGCCGAAGCAGCCGGAGCCCGCGATGATGGGCATGCCTCCTGCCGAGGACAACATGGACACGGCGGCCCGAGTACTTGCGCTCGCGCAGCAGACGGCCGACCAGGCCATCGCGGACGCGCGCAGGGAGGCCGATGAGACCCTCGGCAGGGCACGCCGCGAGGCGGACGAGATCCTCGGCAAGGCGCGCCGCCAGGCGGAGCAGATTACCAGCGACGCCAGGGCACGTGCGGAGAGCCTGGAGCGCGACGCGCAGGAGCGGCACCGCCAGGCCATGGGCTCCCTTGTGCAGCAGCGGGAAGAGCTTGAGCGCAGGGTTGACGATCTGCGGGCGTTTGAGCGTGAGTACCGCAGCAGGCTCAAGGCGTACCTCGAGGGCCAGCTTCGCGACTTGGAGGCTGGGGCGGCCGACAGCGGCGCCTTCCCGGTGATCGGTTCGGTCCAGCAGCCCGTCGCCGCCGGGTTACAGCACGCCGATATGCGAAACGGCCAGCAATCCACTGCCACCGGCCCACTGCACGCCCCCGCCGAGACCGCGCCGCACGGCGGCGGGTACCGGTCTGCGGATGGCCCGGCGCCCCACGAGCGCCGCTAGGGCATGTCTCGCAGATCTCTGGCGGCGCGAAGGTACCGCCCACGACCCCAGAACGGGGGGCCGGGGTCGTGGACGGCACTGTCGTCGTCGCCGATAGCTCCCACTATCGGCTCCTCCTCCGCCTTGCCGATCGCCGCCTGGACCACCGCCCGCATCTACCGAGATCTACGAGACACGCCCTAGGCGCCGCTCGCCTGGGGATCTGTCCCACCTCCCGCCTCCGGCTGGGTCAGCCGGCTCCCGCTTCCCGCGGTCCGTGCAGTTGTATGTGCGGGGGCGAGCCCCTGGCTTGCGAGACGCCACTCGCGGCGGCTGTCGGAGGGCCCTCGTGCTGGGGAAGGTGCGTGGGGCCGGTCGGCTAGCGCTAGCCGCGATGTGCCGGCTGGTGGTATGCCAGCTGACGGCATCACTGAGCCTGAGCAGCCGGTTATCGTCCTGACATCCTGGGGGAGCAGCTCAGGGAGAAGGTTAGTTGTGATCGTCATTAGTGCCACTGGGGCCGTGATCGCGATCCTGCTGCTGATTGCTGGCGCGGTCGCAAGCAGTCTGCTGGTTGTGTACATCGCGATCGGGGTGGCCGCCGCCGCGGCGCTGGCGCTCGCGGTGGGCTTCTTCACGCTTATGCGTGCGAGCCGCGCCAGTATTGGGGCGACGGCCGGGACCGGAGCCAAGGACAGCTCGACAGGTCATGTCGGGACGGCTAAGGGTGCCGCGCCCGTAGCGAGAATGGGATTCGGCAGCAAACTGCCGGGAATGGGATTCGGCAGCAAGCTGGCGGGCATCCTAGGCAAGCGATCGGCCAGGCGAGGTGATCAGTCGGCAGCGCCAGCCGATCAGGGGGCCAAACCAGCCGATCAGGGGGCCAAAGCCGATCAGGGGGCCAAAGCCGATCAGGGGACCAAAGCCGATCAGGGGACCAAACCAGCCGACCAAGAAGCCAAGCCACGCGAGCCGGGGGGGCCCGCGGGCGCTCTCCTCGCTGCCGAGAGGACCGTAGGCAAGGTACTGGCTGGGGCGGCCGGCGGTAGGACGCGCACATCACGGCAAGCAGCTTTCGCATCGATGCCGCCGGTACGAGACATCGTCCTCGTGATACCTGGACGGCAGCGTTTTCACGCGCCCGGCTGCCTCCGCCTGACCGGTCGGCTCACCGAGGAACTCATGATCGACGAGGCGCTCCGGGAAGGCTTCAGCGCGTGCACCACATGCCTGCCGGATTCTGGTCCGGGTGACTGGGGAGGGCGCCTGGCAGGCAAGGGGACGCAGCGGACCTTCCCTTCAGCCGGGTCAGAACCAGCGGATACGACGACCGGCTGGCCCGCGCTGGCCAGCGCGCCTATGGCGGCGCCTGGCGTACGTGCCGAGACGGCCGGCCCGGCCGGAACGGCCGGAACGGCCGGAACCGATGGTGGCACCGACGGTGCCGGCGGGGTTGCCAGGAAGACTGACGCCGCGACGCGGGATGAGGTTCTCGAGCAAAACGGGCCTCGTGTGAAGAATGGGCTCCATGAGCAGAATGGGCTCCATAAGCAGGATGAGGGTCATGAGCAGGGTGAGGGGCCCGACGGAGACAGGGCCGCGGAGCAAGATGGGGCCGCCGAGTCCGCGCAAGACAGGGCACTAGGCGGGGGCCCGGCGGGCCACGCAGTCGGCGGGCGTGTACCGGACGTCGACGCCGGTTCAGCCGGGCGTGATACGGCCGAGACGGGCGATCCTACGGCGCGAGTCTGGATCGTGCGGGGCGTCTCCCGTCATCACCTCGAGGAATGCGTGTTCATTCAGCTGGTCGGCGATGACGATGTGGATACGATGACGCTCGCGGAGGCGGAAACGAACGGTTGTACCCCCTGCCGGGCATGCCACACTGACTACTGAAAGTGCCTGGATCGGTTGAGTCCGCGCCGCACGCAGCACCGTATTCATGATCTCGGAGCCCGCGGATGAGGCTGTCGCATACAGGGCTGGAGAGCGACGACCTCGCTCGTGTCCCGCTTGAATCGACATGATCCGTTCTTGTGTTAGCTTGCCTGCGCTATTTGCCGGGAGGTCATCGCAGTTAGGGATCATGAAACAGCCCGCGGTCTGTTCGTGCTCGGATCCGGCTCGCAACGCCCTGCCGGGCTTGTCACCCGAAACCGAACGCCTCCATGATCGGGTAATGGACGGCACTG
The DNA here is from genome assembly GCA_963826515.1 of uncultured Actinomycetota bacterium. Classification (GTDB taxonomy): domain Bacteria; phylum Actinomycetota; class Actinomycetes; order Streptosporangiales; family Streptosporangiaceae; genus DATFVJ01. Next base: position 90,498 of record CAWGXI010000005.1, on the reverse strand, counting down.
TCGTCGTCGCCGTTGGCTCCACTATCGGCTCTTCGAGAACAAGGAGGGCATTGCCGATCGTCGCCTGGTTCACCGCCCGCGGAGATCTACGAGACTCTAGGACGCCACTGAATAACCCTGCTTTCGATCAAGATGCAGGCCGCTGACCTGCAGCTTTAGCGCGCCGATTTGCGAGATTTGGGCCTTATTCAGATGCGTCCTAGGGCGTCCCGCAGATCTTTGGCGGCGACGACAGTCCACGATCCCAGACGACGACCGGGGTCGTGGACGGCACTGTCGCCGCCGCCGATAGTTCCATTATCGACTGCTCGAGAACAAGCAGGGCCTTGCCGGATCGCCGCCTGGAGCACCGCCCGCATCCACCGAGATCTACGGGACACCCTAGCTGTGGCGACGGAACCTGAAGGTCAGTCCGAGCCCGGCGTCGCGATGCCCGTAAAGACCCGCGCCGCCGTCGCCGTGCCCCGTGGCCACTGTCACGGCCAGCACCTCACGCGCGATCGTGCCGCCATGTTCGGCTAGTGCCACGGTCAGCTCGGGATCCGACGAGGACCACCACAGCTCGATCCGGTCGCTTACATCGAGGCCGTCGCCGCGCCGCGCGTCCTGGATCAGCCTGATGACCTCGCGGGCCAGCCCGAGCCGCCGCAGCTCCGGGGTGATCTCGAGGTCGAGCGCGACGGTTTCGCCGCCTTCCGTGACCACCGCCCAGCCCGATTTCGGCGTCTCCGTGACGATGAGCTCCTCCGGCTGCAGCGTCACCGTGGCGCCATCCACAGCGGTGGTGGCCTCGCCGGCCGAGCGGAGCGAGGCCGCCAGCGAAGCGGCGTCGGCGGCAGTGATCGCCGCCGCCACCGCAGGCGTTCTGGACCCAAATCGTTTACCCAGCGCGCGGAAGTTTGGCCGCACGGTGTATTCGACCAGGTCTGCCCCTGCGGCGCCGAGCGAGTCGAGCGAGTGCACGTTGAGTTCGTCAGCGATCTGGCCGCGCAGTTGCTCCGGCAGGTCGGCGAGACCGGCCGCGCCCACGAGGCCGCGCGCGAGCGGCTGGCGGGTGCGGACCGAACTTGCGGCCCGTGCCGCGCGGCCGAGTTCCACCAGGCGCCGGGTCAGCGCCATCTGGCTGGTCAGGCGGCGGTCGATGAGTGACTCGCCCGACGTCGGCCACGCCGAGAGGTGGACGGACGCTGGTGCGTCGGGTGCACGCAGCACGTCCCAAACGTAGTCCGGCAGGAACGGCGTCATCGGTGCCATCAGCCTGGTGAGCGTCTGCAGGCATTCGTACAGCGTGGCGAAGGCCGCGGCGCCTTCAGGCGTCCCCGGCCCATCCCAGAACCGCCGCCGCGACCGCCGTACGTACCAGTTCGAGAGATCGTCGATGAAGCCGGCGATGCGCCGGCCCGCCCGTGCGGTGTCGAAGTCGTCGAGCGCGGCCGTGACGTCGGCCACCGCGCTGTGCAGTTCGCTCAGCGCCCACCGGTCAAGCAGCGGCCGCTCCGCTGGTGGTGGTGCCTCGCCGAGCCTGTCAGGACCCCAGGCGTCGCCCGCCGATGCGGCGGCGTTCGAATAGAGCACCAGGAACGAGACGGTGTTCCAGTAAGTCAGCAGGACCTTGCGGACGATCTCTTCGAGCACGTTGTGCCCGATCCTGCGCGCCGCCCAGGGTGAGCCGCTCACGGCCATGAACCAGCGCAGCGCGTCGGCGCCGTGGGTGTCCATAAGCGGGATGGGCTCGAGCACGTTGCCGAGATGCTTGCTCATCTTGCGCCCGTCCTCGGCCAGAATCAGGCCAAGGCACAGGACGTTCTCGTAGGACGACGGGCCGAACACGATCGTGCCGACGGCCATAAGCGAGTAGAACCAGCCCCGCGTCTGGTCGATCGCCTCACAGATGAACTGTGCCGGGTAGGCCTTCTTGAATTCGTCCATGCCCCGGTAGGGCGCGCCCCACTGCGCGAAAGGCATCGAACCAGAGTCGTACCAGGCGTCGATGACCTCGGGTACCCGGTGGGCCTCGCGTCCGCATTGCGGGCATCCGAAGGTGATGTCGTCCACATAAGGCCGGTGCGGGTCGAGGCCCGACAGGTCCCGGCCGGCCTGAGCCGACAATTCGGCCAACGAGCCCACACACGTGACGTGCCCGTCCTCGCACTCCCACAGCGGCAGTGGCGTGCCCCAGTAGCGGCTGCGCGACAGTGCCCAGTCCACGTTGTTGCGCAGCCATTCACCGTACCGGCCGTGCTTGATCGTCGGCGGATGCCAGTTCGTCCGCTCGTTCTCTTCGAGCAGCTTGTCCTTGACCGCGGTGGTCTTGACGTACCAGGACGGCAGCGCGTAATAGAGCAGCGGCGTGTGGCACCGCCAGCAGTGCGGGTAGCTGTGCTCGTGCCCCGCGACGCGGAACGCCAGGCCGCGGTCGTTCAAGTCGGTCACGAGCCGCGCATCGGCGTCCTTGAAGAACATGCCGCCGACCAGCGGGACGTCCGGGCCGAACCGGCCGTCGGGCCCGACGGGGTTGACCACGGGGAGCCCGTGCAGGCGGCTGGTGGCCAGGTCGTCGGCACCGAAGGCGGGCGCCAGGTGGACCAGGCCGGTGCCGTCCTCGGTGGTCACAAAGTCGGCGGTGACGACGCGATGGGCATCGGGAATGTCGATGATCCCAAACGGCCGTGCGTATGTGGCTCCGGCCAGGTCGGTGCCGCGCACCCTGGCTGCGATGTACCAGCCCTCGCCGAGCACCTTCGCGAAGAGTGGTTCCGCTACGACGACGGCGTCGCCGCTGCCCGTCCGCCGCGCGACGACATAGGTCACGTCCGGGTGGACCGCGACGGCCGTGTTGGCCACGAGGGTCCACGGCGTCGTCGTCCACACGAGCAGGTCGGCGCCCTTGAGGGCGGGATGGGCGCCCTTGGGCAAGCTGAGCAGCGGGAAGCGGACGGTGACTGACGGGTCGGTGACAGTCTCGTAACCTCCTGGCTGGCCAAGCTCATGGTCCGACAGGGGCGTGCCGCACCGCGGGCAGTACGGGCTGATTCGGTAGTCCTTGATCAGCAGCCCTTTTTCGAAGATGACCTTGAGCGACCACCACACCGACTCGATGTAGGCGGGGTCCATTGTGCGGTAGGCCTGTGACAGGTTGACCCAATAGCCCATCCGCTCGGTGAGTTCTTCCCACGCGTCCACGTGCTGCAGCACGGACTCGCGGCAGCGCGAGTTGAACTCGGCGACGCCGTATGCCTCGATATCCTTCTTGCCTGTCAGCCCGAGTTCCTTTTCCACCGCGACCTCGACGGGCAGGCCATGGCAGTCCCACCCTGCCTTGCGGGCAACGTAGAAGCCCTGCATGGTCTTGAACCGGAGGAAGGTGTCCTTAAACGACCTGGCCTCGACGTGATGCACCCCCGGCATGCCGTTCGCGGTCGGCGGGCCCTCGTAGAAGGTCCAGCGCGGCCCGCCTGCGGTCTTTGCAAGCGACCTTTCGAAGATCTTCTCGTCGCGCCAGCGCTTGAGCATCTCGCGTTCGATGGCCGGAAAGCTTGGCTGGCCAGGCAGGGCGGGAAAGTAACTCTCGCTGTCGGTGCGCCCGGCCAAGCCGCGTCGCGCTGTCTCGTGTGGCGCTGTCTCGTGTGGCGCTGTCTCGTGTGGCGCTGTCTCGTGTGGCGCTGTCTCGTGTGGCGCTGTCTCGTGCGGTGGCATCGCGGGCGGGTCTCCTGCGTCGGGCTGGTGCGCCGGGGCTGGTGCGCCCGGGGCTGGCCGGAGGGACGAGAAACGCCGATGGCGCTCCCGCGGTACCACCCTCCTTGGCCGCGCATACGCGTGACCCACTCGATTCACTGCGGCCGGTTCTACTTGGCGTACCCGGGCCGCGCCGCGGCGCCTGGCTGCCTTTCTTCCGGCGGCTTAGGGGTGATCTGGTCCGCTGCGCGTGACCCGGGCTCACACCGTCCCCGGTTCGCTCCTTGCCCCGCGGTGGCGGCAGCTGTCCCCATCAACGCCTTGCAGACTGCCACAATAGCTGACGGCCAATGGTTGATGCCGTCTCGTTTTTCCGCTGTGGACTTCGGGTGGCCCTCGGGCCGCATCGGCAATCTTGAGAAGGGCATCATCTGGCGTCCTATCATGGCGCGCTGGTTTGCCTCTCATGCCTGAGCGACTTATCCTCCGGTCACTGTCTGCATTCAAGATCAGCGCGTAGGGAGGCCGGCATGGCCGGTACCGCGGGCATCAGCAAGGACGACCAGGAGCAGTCGGGCCACCCACAGCACGGTGGCCTGTCGCGGCCCGCGCGTTCCCGGCCCGGTCGTGGGGGAAAGGGCGGGGCCGCTGCGCTTCCGGTACGCGAAGGTGAGCGGCGCTGGTCTGAGACGGAGCTTGCCGAGGTTAGCTCGAGGCTGGAGATAGAGATCGCTGAGTTGCGCGAGGAGATTTCCAAGGCGGAATCTGAGATCGCCGCCCGGCTGACCGATGCGGTTGGCGACGCGGGTGACGACCAGGCCGACGCGGGGGCGAAAACCTACCAGCGTGAAAACGACCTCGCGCTGACCCACAACGCCAGGGAACTGCTTGCGCAAAACGAGCGGGCGCTCGCCCGGATGGCCGAGGGCACCTACGGGATTTGCGAATCGTGTGGCAAACCGATCGGCAAGGCACGCCTGCGGGCGTTTCCGCGCGCGACCCTGTGCGTGCAGTGCAAGCAGCGTGAGGAGCGCCGCTGACCATGCCGCGGGAAGCAGGAAGGCCGATGTGGCGCCAGGCCGCGCGCTACCAGCGAATGCCCGCCACCGGAGGGGAGACCGTGCCCGCAGCGTCGTCAGCGCCTGACGTGCCCGGCGCTTCCGGCACGGCGCAGGCCGTACCACACCGCAGGGTGGGCGTCCTGCTTGCGGTCGCGGTGACCGTGCTCGCGGCGGACGCCATCAGCAAGGCGATCGTTGTCGCCGAGCTGTCCGGGCACGCACCGGTCCGTGTTCTGGGCGGGCTGCTGACGCTGCAGGTCATGCGCAATAGCGGTGCCGCGTTCAACATTGGCACGTCGATGACCGTCGTGTTTACCGCGATCGCCCTTGGCGTGATCATTTTCATCCTGCGCACCGCGCGGCGGCTGCGCAGCCTGCCCTGGGCGGTCACGCTCGGGCTGCTGCTCGGTGGCGCGACAGGCAACCTTGCCGACCGCTTGCTGCGCTCACCTGCTCCCCTGCGCGGATATGTCGTCGACTGGATCCAACTGCCGCACTGGCCGGTCTTCAATCTCGCCGACTCCGCGATCGTCTGTGGCGGGGCGATCGCGATCCTGCTGTCTGTCAAGGGCATGCGGATAGACGGGACGCGTGACACCGGGCCGCCGGCGGACGAAACCGCGGGCCGTGGATGAGCGGCCCGCGGCTGAGCGGCCCGCGGCTGAGCGGCCCGTGGCTGAGCGGCCCGTGGCTGAGCGGCCCGCGGCTGAGCGGCCCGAGGTGACTTACGTGGGTGACCGCCGCACCGTTCCGGTTCCCGATGGCCTTGACGGAGAGCGGGTGGATGCCGCTCTTGCCCGCATGTTCGGGTTGTCAAGGTCGCGTGCGGCCGGGCTGGTCGCGACGGGCCAGGTACTCGCGGACGGTCATCGTCCGGCCAAGTCCGACCGCGTGACCGCCGGAAGCTGGCTGGAGGTGACGCTACCGCCGCCACCGGTGGCGGCTGTCCAGCCACGGCCGGTACCCGGGCTCGAGGTGGTCTACGACGACGCGGACATCGTGGTCGTGGACAAACCGGTTGGGGTGGCCGCGCACTCGGCACCCGGCTGGTCGGGCCCGACCGTGCTGGAGGGCCTGCTCGGGGCTGGTTACATGATCGCCACCGGCGGGGCTGCCGAGCGGCAGGGTATCGTGCACCGCCTGGACGCGAATACCACCGGGCTGATGGTCGTGGCCAAGAGCGAGCACGCCTACAGCGTGTTGAAGCGTGCCTTCCGTGAGCGTGAGGTGGACAAGGGCTACCGGGCGCTCGTGCAGGGCCATCCTGACCCGCTCCGCGGCACGGTGGACGCGCCGATCGACAGGCATCCGTCCGGGGACGGCAGGTTCGCTGTTGTCGCCGGCGGCAGGCCGAGCGTTACGCACTACGACACGGTCGAGGCGTTCCGTGCGGCGAGTCTGCTCGACCTCCGCCTGGAGACAGGTCGCACGCATCAGATCCGGGTGCACATGGCGGCCATCAAGCATCCGTGCGTGGGCGACCGGTTGTACGGTGCGGATCCTGTCCTCGCCGCGCGGCTCGGTCTGAACCGCCAGTGGCTGCACGCGGCGAGGCTCGGCTTCCGCCATCCCGCCGATGGGCGCAGGTGCGAGTTCAGCAGCGATACCCCGGCCGACCTGGCGCACGCGCTCGCCATGCTGCGGGCCGAGCGCTGAGCCGAGCGGATATTTGCCGCACCGGCGCGTGGCCCCGTGGCTAAAGCGTGACCCTGGATCTGGCATCGCGGGTCGCATGGAGGCTGTAACGCGACTCTCTGGCGGCGGGCCGGGTGGTCGGGTTTGGGGTGTTGCTGTGCGGGGCGGGGGCTGGCGATACCCCCGGGGGGAGTGGCTGCCTGGGCGTGCTGGCGTGTCCGGCGGGTTCGGGTGGGGTCTGCGGCTAGGGCGGCGCGGCGCTTGTACAGGCTCTTGCCGGCCGGGGTGGCCAGCCGGGCGGCCATCTTCTCCCAGCCGGCCGGGATGGCGGGGTCGGCGGCGTCGGTGCGCCCGGTTTGGATGGATTCCTTGCGGACCGCCACGAGCAGCATCAGGTGGTTCAGTTCCTTGAAGCTGGCGGCGGAGGCGTACTCGTTGACCGGCGAGCCAGGCGCGGATCTGCTCGCGGAGCCCGGCGAGGCCGCAGTTGGCGGCGGCCGCGGTGATCATGTCTGCGAGGGCCCCGCAGTCGCAGGGGTTGTCGTGCAGCCCGATGGCGAGCAGGATCTGCCGGCGGGCGGCGGTCAGCTGCGGGTTCCAGCCCTGCAGGCAGCCGTCGTTCTTGGCGGGCAGCAGCCGGGAGTCCGGGTCGGTGGCCGACACCTTCGGCGGGGATCCGGCGGCGGCCTGGCGGGCCGCGGCCAGCCTGGCCTTCGCGGTCTGCAGGTTCTTGCGGACCCGCGCTACCCGCGCTGATCGCCGGGCCGGCACCGGGGCCTTGCCGGCCCAGCGTTTCCCGGCGGCCAGCGCGCGGGTGGTAGGTGTCCATCTTCGCGGCCTGCGTGGCATCGGCCTGCTCCAGCCGCTGCGCCGCGTTCTCCACGGCGTCTTCGGCGGCGGCGATGCGGGCGCCGGGGCCGCCGGGGCCGGCCCGCCGGGCCGCCAGCTTGTCCTGCGCGGCCCGCAGCCGCGCCAGCTTCGCGGCCATCGCCGCCAGCCGCCGGGGCACGCCGCCGCCGTCACCGCGGCCGGGATCATCACCGCCGCCGGGCGGGCTGTCGCCGTCGTCATCGCCGTCCTGCCACAACGGCTGCTGCGCGGTGGCGGCGGCGCCGGCCAGCCACGCCCCGGCCTCCGCCTGTCGCGGCCTCCAGCGCGGCGATCCGCTCAGCCAGCTGGTCACCGGTGACGTTCGCGAACCGGGACGTGTTCCCGCTCACCGGGGACCCGTCGACGGCGGCGCAATGCCCCTGCACCGCGCCCTCGGCCGCCAGCAGCGACAGCACCTGCACGAACAGCTTCTTCAGCGCAGCGCGGTGCCGCCGGATGAACTGCGCCACCGCCTGCTGGCTGGGCGCCGCCCCGCCGCGGATCACCCGGCAGCCCACATCATCCACGCACGCCGCCGAGATCTTCCGCGAAAACCGGACCCCCTTGAAATAGCAGTACAACACCAGCGCCAGCATCATCGCCGGGTCATACGGCGCCTGCCCCTGCCCGTCAGCCCGGTACGCCGCGGCCAGCCCGGACAGGTCCAGCTGGGCCCAGCACGCCGGTCACCTGCCAGGCCAGGTGATCCGGCGGCAGCCAGGACCGCATGTCGGCCGGCAGCAGGCACCCCTGATCATTGTTAACGAAACGAAACCATATAGTCACAAACAGTATCGTCCCATGACGTATGCCGGTAAACGCCCGCGGGTACGCCGCCACCCGCAAATCATTGACACCCCCACCCCGCCAGTCGCGTTACAGCCTCCATGCGACCCGCAATGGCACATCCAGGGATCCACTGCTCGTGAGCGCCCGGCCACCCACGGCCAGTAGCGGCGAACAGCAGCAAACGGCGGAAAACGAGGGCAACAGACGCATCCGGAGTGTCGTCTAGCCGCGACCTCCGGCGCCCGGTTAGGCTACGTCGCACAGCCCATCCAAGCGAGCCATCCGGGCGAGCGCTGCCCGGGCAGCACAGCTAGCATGGCCGAGCCGGTGCGGTCGCCAGCGGCGGCGCTTCGGCCACTTCCCCCGGTCCTGAACCGCGACGCGTGTGCAGCACGCGCGATGGGGCGTGCCCCAATACAGGCTCAGCTCGGCAGGCTCAGCTCGGCAGGCTCAGCTCGGCAGGCTCAGCTCGGCTCGGCAGGCTCAGCAGAATGCGGAGCAGGCTCATGAGGAGGAAGATCGCCCATGGCGGCAGCCCAGTCCGCGGCCTCTTTCGTGCATCTTCACGTGCACACCGAGTACTCGATGCTGGACGGGGCGGCAAAGGTTGGGCCGCTGTTCGCGGAAGCCGCCAAGCTTGGCATGCCAGCGGTCGGGATGACCGACCACGGCAACATGTTCGGCGCCTACGAGTTCTTCCAGCAGGCGAAGAAGGCAGGCGTCAAGCCCGTCATCGGGATCGAGGCCTATCTGGCGCCTGAATCCCGCTTCCTGAAGCGCCCGGTCTTCTGGGCCGAGGGTGGTCAGCGCGATTCCGACCCCGACGGTGAGGGCGGAGACGTCTCGGGCGCAGGGGCGTACACGCACATGACCATGCTCGCGGCGGATGCGACGGGGCTGCGTAATCTGTTCCGCCTGTCGAGCCTGGCGTCCATCGAGGGTTACTACCGCAAGCCGCGGATGGACGCTGAACTGATCGCCGAGTATGCCGGGGGGATCATCGCCACCACCGGGTGCCCGTCAGGCGAGGTGCAGACCAGGCTGCGGCTTGGCCAGTTCAGCAGGGCGCTCGAGGCGGCCGCCGCCTACCGCGACATCTTCGGTAAGGACAATTTCTTTCTCGAGTTGATGGACCATGGCCTGCCGATCGAGCGGTCGGTGCGGGCCGGGCTGCTCGACATCGCGGGCCGCCTTGATCTTCGGCCGCTCGCGACGAACGATGGTCACTACGTCACCAAGGACCAGGCCGAGGCTCACGAGATCCTCCTCTGCGTGGGGACCGGGAAGACGCTCGACGACCCGAAGCGGTTCAGGTTCAACGGCGACGGCTACTACCTGAAGAGCCCGGCGGAGATGCGCGGGCTCTGGGACGCGCAGGTGCCTGGCGCATGCGACAGCTCGCTCATGATCGCAGACCGGGTGGCGCCGTACGACGAGGTCTTCAAGTCGATCGACCGGATGCCGAGGTTCCCCGTCCCCGAAGGGGAGACGCAATCATCCTGGCTGCGCAAGGAGGTGGTCAAGGGTGTCGCCCGCCGCTTCGGCGCCGCGCCTTCGCAGCAGGTGCGTGAGCGCATCGACTACGAGCTCGGCGTCATCGAGGCAATGGGTTTCCCGGCCTACTTCCTCGTAGTCGCCGACATCTGCCAGTACGCCCGCGCCAACCGCATCGGCCTCGGTCCGGGCCGCGGGTCGGCCACCGGGTCGATGGTCGCCTACGTTCTCGGCATCACCGACCTCGATCCGCTCGAGCATTCGCTGCTGTTCGAGCGTTTCCTCAATCCCGAGCGGATCACAATGCCCGACGTCGACCTGGACTTCGACGAGCGCAGGCGCGGCGACATGATCCGTTACGTCACCGAGAAGTTCGGCGATGACCGAGTCTGCCAGATCCTCACCTTCGGCACGATCAAAGCCAAGGCCGCCATCAAGGACTCCTGCCGCGTCCTCGGCTATCCTTACGCGCTCGGCGACAAGATCACGAAGGCGATGCCCCCTGATGTGTTCGGCAAGGGGATCTCGTTGTCGGGAATCATCGATCCCGCGCACGAGCGCTATAGCGAGGCGGCTGAGGTCCGCGCGCTCTACGAGGAAGACCCTGACGTCAAGCGGGTTATTGACACCGCCCGCGGCATCGAGGGCCTGACCCGCGGCAGCGGCGTGCACGCGGCCGGGATCATCTTGTCGGCCGAGCCATTGCTCGACGTGCTGCCGATTCACCGCCGCGAGGACGACGGCGCGATCATTACGGGCTTCCCCTTCCCGCAGTGCGAGGAACTCGGCCTGCTCAAGATGGACTTCCTCGGCTTGCGGAACCTAACGGTGATCGGGGACGCGATCGTCAACGTCAAGGCGAACCGTGGCATCGATATCGACCTGGAGAATCTCGCGCTCGACGACAAGGCCACTTATGAGCTGCTTGCCCGCGGTGACACGCTGGGCGTCTTCCAGCTCGACGGCGGCCCGATGCGGAACCTGCTCAAGCTGATGATCCCGACCGGCTTCGGCGACATCGCCGCCGTGCTCGCGCTGTACCGGCCGGGCCCGATGGCCGCCAACACGCACATCAACTACGCCGACCGCAAGAATGGCCGGCAGCGGATCGAGCCGATACATCCAGAGCTTGCGAAGGCTTTGGAGCCAATCCTGGGTGAGACGTACCACATGGTCGTCTACCAGGAGCAAGTGATGGCGATCGCGCAGCAGCTTGCCGGTTACTCGCTCGGTCGAGCGGACCTGCTGCGCCGTGCGATGGGCAAGAAGAAGAAGGAGATCCTGGACGCGTCCTGGGAGGAGTTCTCTGCCGGGATGGCGGCGAACGGATACTCGACGGAGGCGATCAAGGCCGTGTGGGACGTGCTCGTCCCGTTCTCCGGCTATGGCTTCAACAAGTCGCACACTGCCGGTTACGGCGTCGTCTCGTACTGGACGGCCTACCTCAAGGCGAACTTTCCTGCCGAGTACATGGCCGCGCTGCTGACCTCGGTCGGTGACGACAAGGACAAGATGGCCATTTACCTTGCCGAATGCCGCAAGCTTGGTATCAAGGTGCTGCCTCCCGACGTCAACGAGTCGGACTGGTCCTTCACCCCCGTGGGCACCGACATCCGCTTCGGGCTTGGCGCCATCAGGAATGTCGGTTCCAGCGTGATCTCATCGATCGTTGCGACGCGCCGTAACAAGGGCGGTTACACCTCATTCGCAGACTTCCTCGACAAGGCCGAGATCACCGTGTGCAACAAGCGCGTGGTCGAATCGCTGATCAAAGCAGGCGCCTTCGACTCCCTCGGTCACTCCCGCAAGTCACTGTGCCTGATTCAGGATCAGGCCGTCGACGCGGTGATCGGCGTGAAGCGCCAGGAAGCGATCGGGCAGTTCGACCTCTTCGGTGCGAGCGAGCAAGACGGCGACGCCGACCCGCGCCAGCGCATCGGCCTGAACTTCGAGCTCAGCGCGGAAGAGTGGCCGCGCAAGTTCCTGCTCAGCCAGGAAAGGGAGATGCTCGGCCTGTATGTGTCCAGCCACCCGCTCGATGGCGCGCAGCGCATTCTGGAAGGGAACAGGGACGTCTCCATCGCCGAGCTGCTGGCCTCTGGCCGCACCGAAGGTGCCGTCAAGGTGGCAGGCCTGATCTCGTCGGTGGACCGCCGGATCAACAAGAAGAGCGGCAACCCGTGGGCCATCGTCACGATCGAGGACCTGGACGGCTCCATCGAGGCGCTGTTCTTCCCGAAGGTGTATTCCCTGTACACCGGCGAACTGGCCGGCGACGCGACGGTCTGTGTCAAGGGCCGGCTGAACGAGCGAGACGGCACGGTGAGCATATTCGCCCAGGATCTGACCCCGCTCGACATCTCGTCAGCCGGCCCGGGAACCGGTCCGCCGCTGGTCATCGCCCTGCGCCAGGAGAAGATCACCGCGGGGCTCGCGGCCGAGCTCAAGCACGTCCTGCACGCCCACCCTGGTGCCACCCGCGTTCACCTCAAGCTGGAGCGACCGGGCCGCAACCCATTGCTCATCGACCTTTCCGAGTTTTCTGTGGAGCCGAGCAACAGCTTCATGGCGGACATCAAGAGCCTGCTCGGGGCCGCCGCGCTCGTCACCGCCTGACTGAATTCCGGCTGGCTCAGGCGTCTCGGCGCACCAGCAGGAATGCTGCCACGCCCAACAGCACCGTGGTCCACAGGCAGAACACACCGAAGCCCTGCCACGGGCTCAGCAGCTGACCGGGCTGTTGATGCGCCTCGTCGATCAGTGACCCGGCTTGCACGGGCAGGTAGGCGTCGATGTGCGCGCCCCAGCTGCCGGGTAGCAGGCCAGAGAGAATCGGCAGCACGAACACGACGCCGATGACCGTGGTGATGGCGCCCGCGGTGTGCCGGATCAGCGCGCCGATCGCCAGCGCGAAAAGGCCGAGCACGCTGAGGTAGAGCCCGGCGCCGACGACGGCGCGGGCAACGCCCTCGTCGCTCAGCGACACGGCCACGCGGCTGTGCAGGATGGCCGAGCCGAGGAAGAACGAGCAGAAGGCGACGATCTCCGCTACCACGAGCAGCAGCGCCGCGAATACCACCGCCTTGGCGGCCAGCATCTGGATCCGCCGCGGCACGGCAAGCAGCGAAGCGCGGATAACCCCCGTCGAGTACTCGGTTGTGATCACAAGCGCGCCCAGCACGCAAATCGTGAGCTGGCCGAGCCCGATCCCAGCGCCCAGGATGAAGCGGATCGGATCGGACGCGACCGTCGCGTTACGCGGCGCCGCCTGCGGGCCGTTCCAGTTGGACACGGTCAGCCATGTGAACAGCGTGGTGAAGCCGACAGTGACTACAACGAAGAGGATCAGCGTCCAGACCGTGGAACGCACCGAGCGGATCTTCGTCCACTCGGCGCGCAGCAGGCCGCCGAATCCGGCGCGGCCAGCCGATGGGACGGCGGGCACGCGGGCCGGGGTGACCGGCGATGCGCTCGTCATCGGGCACTCCCGTCCCTAGCAGCCACCGGGTCAGGTCCGTGCCTGCCGAACTCCAGGCTGCCGGACGTCAGCTCCATGAACGCGTCTTCCAGCGAGGCCAGCGGGGTCAGCTCGTGCAGCACGATCGACGCGGACGCCGCGAGCTCGCCGATCCGCGGCGCCTCCATGCCCGTGACCGTGACCAGCCCGGCGCCGTTCGTGGGAACGAGTTCGCCCGGCGCGACCGTCCCGCCGGGCACCACGGTGCCGCCCGCCGCAGTGATCAGTTCCGCGAGCCGCGCCGCGTCGGGGCTACGCACCCGGACCGACTTGTCGGTGCTGCGCGCAATGACATCCTGGGTGCTTGATTCGGTGATGAGCCTGCCCCGGCCGATGACGATCAGGTGGTCGGCAGTGACGGCTATCTCGTTCATCAGGTGACTGGATACCAGGATGGTCCGGCCCTCGGCAGCAAGCTGCTGCATGAGGTTCCTGATCCACAGCACGCCCTCGGGGTCAAGCCCGTTCACCGGCTCGTCAAGCAGCAGGACCTGCGGGTCGCCGAGCATGGCTGCGGCGATGCCGAGCCGCTGGCTCATGCCAAGCGAGAAGCTGCCAGCCCGCTTGTCAGCTACGTCGGCCAACCCGACAAGCCCGAGCATCTCATCCACCCTGGTGCGTGGCAGCCCCTGGGTCTGCGCGAGGAACAGCAGGTGATTACGGGCGCTGCGCCCGCTGTGCACTGACTTGACCTCAAGCAGCGCGCCGACGGTGCGCAGCGGCCTGGCCAGCTCGCGGTACGGCTTGCCGTTGATCGTGGCGGATCCGGTGTTCGGATGGTCGAGACCGAGCACCAGCCGCATCGTGGTCGACTTGCCTGCGCCGTTGGGCCCGAGGAATCCAGTGACTCTGCCCGGCTCGACAGTGAAGCTCAGGTCGTCGACGGCAAGCTTGCTGCCGTAGCGCTTGGTGAGATCGCTAACCTCGATCATGCAATCCCCCGTGCGTCGCTTTTGGGGCTCCTGACCGTTAGTACACCGTAGCAAGGCGCGGTCGTCGCGGCGATCCAATACCCTTCGGCACAGGATGGCTGCACAACAGACGCTCGCTGCCGGCCGCCGCCAGGGCGGCACCCTTGGCCGCACGCTGGTGGTACTCGCCCTTGTCACGCTCGTGGTAGCGCTGCTCGGCGTGCCCGCAGGGTTCATCTGGGCGGCGATCACCCCGCGGGTGGCCGTCATCGTCACCGGGCACGGTGTGGCGGAGGTTATCAACCCGGAGACGAAGGCGTTCATCGCCGCCGACGGCTGGTTCTGCGTGATCGGTGTGGTCGGAGGGCTGCTTGCCGGAGTGGCCGGCTACCTCACCACCGTGCGCAGGTATGGCGCGGCCGCGGCGGCGGGGCTGATCCTTGGCGGCCTGGCCGCGTCGCTGGTGGAGTGGTGGATCGGCAGCAGCATAGGCCACTCGTCTTTCCACAGCACGCTGTTTCTCAGCCATCAGGGCGCCATCCTGCACGCTCCGCTCGTGCTGCGCGCGCACGCTGCCCTCGTATTCTGGCCGCTTGCCGCGGCCTTCTGCGTGGGGGTGGCCGAACTGCTGGCCGGCCAGCGGCACAGCCGCTCCGCGGCGGAGACGCCGGCGCCGGTGGGCGGCGCCGCGCCGCCGCCAACGGAAAGCTACTAAAGCGTGCTGGGCTCCTTACTCTTGAGCACGGCGGCCTGCCCTGAGCACGGCGGCCTGCCCTGAGCACGGCGGCCTGCCCTGACAGCACCGCGGCGTACCCGGGCACCGCGACGCCCCGGCGTGGTGCCGAGGCGAGGCGTGACCGGAGCGCGCGACCCCTAAACTTGGGGGGTGATTTCTCGAGTCGACCTGCGCGGGGCATCTGCTGCCGACCTGAGCCAGGAGAAGCTTTCCCGCGTCCTGCCGCGGGCAGCCCTCGATGTCGCGGCCGCGCTCGATGTGGTGCTGCCCATCTGCGAAGAGGTTCGCCAGCGCGGCGCCGCCGCGATCCGCGACCTTACCGCGAGATTCGATGGAGTGGACGCCGAGTCAACCCGGGTGCCGCCCGCCGCGCTGACGGCAGCGGCGAACGGGCTCAGCCCGACGGTCCGCGCGGCACTCGAGGAGGCCGCCAGACGGGCGCGGCTTGTGCACGAGGCGCAGTTGCCCGCGCAGACCACGACTCGCGTCACGGGCGGCGCGCAGGTCACCGAGCGCTACATCCCGGTTGGCAGGGTCGGCCTTTACGTGCCGGGCGGCCTGGTCGCCTATCCCTCGTCCGTTGTCATGAACGTCGTTCCCGCGCAGGTGGCAGGGGTGGGATCTCTCGCCGTGGCGTCACCGCCGCAGCGCGAACACGGTGGACTGCCGCACCCCGCCATTCTCGCCGCGTGCGCGCTACTCGGCGTGGACGAGGTGCACGCTGTCGGGGGCGCCCAGGCGATCGCGATGTTCGCGTACGGAACGGCCGGCTGCGCCGCCGCCGACATGGTGAGCGGGCCGGGCAACGTTTACGTCGCAGCCGCGAAGCGGCTGCTGCGCGGCCGGATCGGAATCGACTCAGAGGCCGGCCCGACCGAGGTCGCGATCGTCGCCGATCAGACGGCGGACCCGGTGTTCGTCGCCGCCGACCTCATCGCTCAGGCCGAGCATGATGAGCTGGCCGCCTGCTTGCACATCACCCCGGATCCGGCGTTCGCCGACCGTGTCGATGCCGAGCTTGCCCGCCAGCTTCCCGGCGCCGCGCACCGCGGCAGGATCCAGGCGGCGTTTGCCGGGCAATCCGCGCAAGTCCTGGTGGACGATATCGATGCCGCCCTTGCGGTCGCCGACGCATGGGCGCCGGAGCATCTCGAAATACAGACACTGCATGCTCACGCCGATGCGGCACGGGTCCGTAACGCGGGTGCCATATTCGTGGGACCCTACGCACCGGTGTCACTCGGCGACTATCTGGCCGGCTCCAACCATGTGCTGCCCACCGGTGGCACCGCCCGCTACTGCGGTGGCCTTTCCACCCTGTCGTTCCTGCGCGGTATCCACGTGGTTGAGTGCGACCGCGCGGCCTTGTCCGGCGCCGCGGCACACATTGGCGCGCTCGGCGCCGCCGAGGACCTGACCGCGCACGTCGCCGCGGTCCAGGTAAGGCTGCAATGAGCGTCCCGGCGATGCGGCTCGCGGATCTGCCGATCAGGGAGGACCTGCGCGGGCGCGAACCTTACGGTGCGCCGCAGCTCGCGGTAGCCGTTCAGCTAAACACCAACGAGAATCCGTACCCACCGTCGCCACAGCTAGTCGCGGCGATCAGCGCCGCGGTCGGCGCCGCCGCGGCTACCCTCAACCGTTACCCCGATCGTGACGCCACTGAGCTGCGCGCAGACCTGGCCCGCTATCTCGGCCACGGGCTGACCGCACGCCAGGTCTGGGCGGCCAACGGCTCGAACGAAGTCATACAGCAGTTGCTGCAGGCGTTTGGCGGCCCGGGCAGGACCGCGCTGGGATTCGAGCCTTCCTACTCGATGCACCCCGTGATCGCCCGGACCACCGGCACCGCCTGGATCAGCGGACAGCGCGGCGTGGACTTCGGCCTGAGCGCCGAGGACGCGGTGGCCGCGGTCAAGCAGCATCAGCCCGACGTGGTCTTCCTCACCTCACCGAACAACCCCACCGGTAGCGCGCTCGCGCTCGAGGTGACCAAAGCGGTGTGCGAGGCGACCTCCGGCATGGTCGTGGTGGACGAGGCGTACGCGGAGTTTGCCAGGGCGAGCGGGCCGAGCGCGCTGACCCTGCTGCCCGGTTGCCCGCGTCTTGTTGTGACCCGCACCATGTCAAAGGCGTTCGCGATGGCCGGCGCGCGGCTGGGCTACCTCGCAGCGGGCCCGGCCGTGGTCGACGCCTTGTTGCTCGTCCGGCTGCCTTACCACCTGTCGGCAGTCACGCAAGCGGTCGCGCGCACTGCGCTCGCACACGCCAGCGAGCTGCTCGAAGCGGTCGCCGCGCTGCGGGCCGAGCGCGACGCCACCGTAACCTGGCTGCGTGATAAGGGCTTCGAGGTGGCTGACTCGGATGCCAACTTCGTGCTCTTCGGCGAATTCGCCGACCGGCACGCGGCATGGCAGGGCCTGCTGGACCACGGCGTGCTCGTACGTGAGGTCGGCCCGCCCGGCTGGTTGCGGGTGAGCATCGGCACCCCGGCCGAGATGGCGCGGTTCCGGCACGCGCTCAGTGCCGTAACAGCGGGCTGGCTCTCGGCGGCAGGTGACGCATGAGCAGGACTGCACGCGCTGAGCGGGTCACCAAGGAGACCCGCGTCGTAGTGGAACTCGACCTGGACGGCACCGGGCTCGCCGAGGTCTCGACCGGAGTGCCGTTCTTCGATCACATGCTCGCCCAGCTCGCCAAGCACGGCGGGATCGACCTGACCGTGCGCGCGAACGGAGACATCGAGGTCGACGCGCATCATACGGTCGAGGACACGGCGATCGTGCTTGGTGAGGCGCTACGGGCGGCGCTCGGCGGCAAGGCGGGAATCCGCCGGTTCGGCGACGCGCTCGTGCCGCTCGACGAGGCACTCGTGCAGGCAGCGGTGGACCTGTCGGGGCGGCCTTACGTCGTGCACGAGGAACCGGCAGCGATGGCTCCGCTCATCGGCTCGTATGACACCACCCTGACCAGGCACATCTTCGAGTCCCTCGGGTCGAGCGCGGGGATCTGCCTGCACGTGCGGGTGCTGGCCGGACGCAATCCGCACCACATCGTGGAAGCCCAGTTCAAGGCCGTCGCCAGGGCGCTGCGGGATGCCGCCGCGCCCGACCCGCGGTCCACCGGGGTGCCGAGCACCAAGGGGGTCCTGTGAGCCGACCGCACCGACCGGAGATCGCCGTGCTCGACTACGGGTCGGGTAATCTGCGTTCAGCGCAGCGTGCTCTGGCCCGCGTCGGCGCGGACGCCGAGATTACCGCCGACTACGAGGCCGCGCTGAACGCCGACGGGCTGGTTGTTCCCGGCGTAGGCGCATTCGCGGCCTGCATGGCAGGTCTCAGGAAGATCCGCGGCGATCACGTGATCGGCAAGAGACTGGCCGGCGCGCGGCCGGTTCTCGGCATCTGCGTTGGCATGCAGATCCTGTTTGCCGCCGGTGTCGAGCACGGTGTGGTCACAGAAGGCTGCGGACTTTGGCCCGCGACGGTGGAGCGCCTCAATGCCCCAGTGCTTCCGCATATGGGCTGGAACACGGTACGCGCGGTGCCTGGCTCGGTTCTTTTCGCCGGGCTTGACCCTGGCACCCGGTTCTACTTCGTGCACTCCTATGCCGTGCGTACCTGGGATGGCACTGGGACCGCGCGGGTGACGTGGGCGGAGCACGGCGAGCAGTTCGCCGCCGCGGTCGAGGACGGGCCGCTTTCTGCCACCCAGTTCCATCCGGAGAAATCCGGCGACGCGGGCGCCGTGCTGCTCAGGAACTGGCTGGAAAACGTGTAGGTATCCCCGCGTCGAGCGGGCGTCAACCGGAACGGATGTTCTTCTCATGGCGCTGACCCTGTTCCCTGCGGTCGACGTGTCCCGGGGCCTGGCCGTGCGGCTCGTCCAGGGTGCGGCCGGTACCGAGACCTCATACGGCGACCCGGTCGAGGCGGCGCTCGCGTGGCAGCGTGGCGGCGCGACGTGGATCCATCTGGTGGACCTGGATGCCGCCTTCGGCCGCGGTGCCAACCGTGACCTGCTCGCGGAGGTGGTGGGAAAACTCGACATCAACGTTGAGCTGTCTGGCGGGATCCGCGACGACAGTTCGCTGGCTGCCGCGCTCGCCACCGGGTGTGCGCGCGTCAACATCGGCACCGCTGCGCTGGAGAATCCGGGCTGGGTGCGCGAAGTGATCGCCGAGCACGGCGAGAAGATCGCCGTCGGCCTGGATGTTCGCGGCCCGCGGCTCGCGGCCCGCGGCTGGACCTCCGAAGGCGGCATGCTGGCCGACGTGCTGCAGCGCCTGGAGAACGACGGGTGCCCACGATACGTGGTCACCGATGTAAGCAAAGATGGCACCATGGCGGGGCCAAATCTTGACCTGCTGCGCGCGGTGTCGGCCGCCACGCCGCGGCCGGTGATCGCCAGCGGCGGGGTGGCCAGCCTGGACGACCTGCGTGCGATCGCCTCGCTCGAACCTCTCGGGGTGGAGGGCGCCATCGTCGGCAAGGCGCTTTACGCCGGGGCGTTCACCCTGACCCAAGCGCTGGAGGCAGTGGCCGCATGAACACAAAGAAGATTTCCTCGGGGACGCCATGGGAGCCGGTGGTCGGTTACAGCCGGGCCGTCGCGGCGGGTGATTACGTGTTCGTCAGCGGATGCACCTCGGTGCAGGATGGCAAGCTGCTGCACGAGGGTGACGCGTATCACCAGACAGTGCAGGCGATCGCCAACGTGGCGTCGGCGCTTGGCCAGCTCGGCATCACCGTTGCCGATGTCGTGCGGACCAGGATCTTCGTCACCGACATCAGCCGGTGGGAGGAGTACGGCCGCGCGCACGGCGAGGCCTTTGCCGAGGTGCTGCCCGCGACCACGATGGTGGAAGTGTCCCGCCTGGTCGACCCGCGGATGCTCGTGGAGGTCGAGGCGATCGCCTACTGGCCAGGGGGC
Organism: uncultured Actinomycetota bacterium; assembly: GCA_963826515.1. Taxonomy (GTDB): domain Bacteria; phylum Actinomycetota; class Actinomycetes; order Streptosporangiales; family Streptosporangiaceae; genus DATFVJ01. The sequence goes on along the minus strand of CAWGXI010000005.1, from coordinate 70,878 downwards.
GACCTGCCTCGGCAGCGCGCCGGTGCGGTGGCATGACAGTCGCTGTGAGGGTCATCCCCTGCCTCGACGTGGACGCGGGCCGTGTGGTCAAGGGGGTGAACTTCCGCACGCTGCGCGATGCCGGTGACCCCGTGGAACTAGCCAGGGCCTACGGCGAAGAAGGGGCCGACGAGCTAGTCTTCCTCGACATCACGGCGTCCAGCGGGGGCCGCGACACCATGTACGACGTGGTCGGGGCCACCGCGAGCCAGGTGTTCATCCCACTGACAGTCGGCGGCGGGGTGCGCAGCGTGGGCGACGTGGACCGGCTGCTCAGGGCGGGAGCCGACAAGGTCTCGCTGAACACGGCGGCGGTGGCCAGGCCGGCCCTGCTCGGCGACGCGGCGGCGCGGTTCGGTTCGCAATGCGTGGTGCTGTCGGTCGACGCACGCCGCGGCGCGGGTACGCCGAGCGGATTCGAGGTGACTACGCACGGCGGCCGCCGCGGCACCGGGCTGGACGCGGTCGAGTGGGCGGCACGCGCCGCCGGGCTTGGCGCAGGTGAGGTCCTGCTGAACTCGATGGATGCGGACGGCACCAAGGCCGGTTACGACCTCGAGATGATCCATGCCATCCGTGCCGCGGTAACGGTGCCCGTGATCGCGAGCGGTGGAGCGGGCGGCCTCGCCGACTTCGCACCGGCGGTCGAGGCCGGTGCAGACGCGGTGCTCGCCGCCAGCGTGTTCCACTTCGGCCAGCTCCGGATCAGCGAGGTGAAGGACGCTCTTCTTGCCGCAGGGCATTCGGTGCGCTGATGATGGCCCAGGATGTGCGCACCTGCGCCTACGGGTGACCACGGCCAACGGGACGCGGCCCGGTGCCGGGGCGGATCGGTAACGTCCTGGGCCGCGGGATCAGCAGCGTCCTGGGGCGCGGATCAGTGGCATGCTCGGGCGGGCAGCGTGGCCCACACCACTTTCCCGTTCCGGCCCGGTAAGGTCCAGCCCCAGCGGTCACTGAGTGAAGCGATGACGTGCAGGCCACGGCCGGTCTCGGCGAGGTAGTCGGGCTCCCTGACGACCGGTACCTGATCGCTCGGATCTGCCACCGCGCACAGCACGCAAGGCCCAGGATGGAGCAGTCCGATCCGGATCGGCGCGGCGGCGAATCCCGCGTGCCTCGGCAGGGCGTGCCGAAGGGCGTTGGTCAGCAGTTCGGATACGACCACACCGACGTCGTTTCCCAGGTCCGCCATTCCCCAGCGGCGCAGAGTCGCGCTGGCGAAGTCCCTGGCCGCCTTGACCGATCCGAATTCAAGGCCAGGCGTGCGCGTGGCCACCCGCGGTGAGCGGGTCCAGCCGCCCCTGACGGGCACGGGGGCGAAATACCTGCCCGCAGGTGCGGCGACCTCTACGGCCGGCCGCAGCCAGTCCAGGTACGCTGCGCTGGTTACAGGCCGAGCCGCCAAGCGCGACGAGTGTGCTGTCATCACCATCCCGAGGGTCCCATGGATCGGGGCACATACGCGGTACGTCCGGGCAAATACTCCCGTACGCACGCGCCAGTTGCAAGGTCTGATTCAAGCGCGAATGCACGTGCATTTGCTACGTGCGCATCTGGTAACGCTGCGCAGGACTGGCGCCGTACCTGGCGCCGTACCCCGCTGGGCGGCAGCCGCGGCACTGAAATGCCGCGCACCGCGCGTCATAAGGGGACGAAACGGAGTGCAAGTGATAATGTGCGCTGTGCGCCCCGCAGCCAGCTGTACAGGCCATACCCATAGATGGCCCCTCCGGCGCGGGGAGTATGTGACATGCATTACGGCGACGGCCGGGAACGGGCACCTGGTGTCCTCCCATTGCTCCGGGAGCCAGCATGAGCGCCGTTCCGCCGGCCCGCGACTTGCCCGTGGACCGCATCCTCGCGATGCCAAGGGGTGGTCCCACGGTTCTGCGTATGCTGCTCGGCGGCCAATTGCGCCGCCTGCGGGAGGCGCGGGGCATCACCCGCGAGGAAGCCGGCTACGAGATCAGGGCGTCCCGCTCTAAGATCAGCCGTCTTGAGCACGGCCGGGTGGGCTTCAAGGGACGCGATGTCGCAGATCTGCTGGCCCTATACGGTGTCGAAGACGAACAGGAACGCGCGGCACTCGAAGCGCTCGCGGAGCGGGCCAACGTCCAGGGCTGGTGGGCCAGGTACAACGACATCCTGCCGGACTGGTTCGAAATCTACATCGGCCTCGAACAGGCGGCTTCGCTGATGCGATCCTATGAGCTGCAGTTCGTGCCTGGGCTCTGCCAGACCGAGGACTACGTCCGCGCCGTCACCATTCTCGGTCACAGGTCCGCCCCCGTCGAGGAGATCGAGCGTCGGGTGAGCCTGCGCCTGACCCGCCAGCAGCTATTGACGTGCCCTCAGCCACCCACCGTGTGGATCGTGGTGGATGAGGCGGCACTGCGGCGGCCGATCGGTGGACCAGAGGTGATGCGGGGCCAGCTGAAGCATCTCATCGAGATCAGCGAGCTGCCGAACGTCGTCCTCCAGGTCTTGCCTTTCCGGTATGGCGGTCACGCCGCAGCGGGGGGCGCGTTCACCATCATGCGCTTCGCCGAAAGTGATCTGCCGGACGTCGTCTACCTCGAACAGCTGACCAGCGCCGTTTACCTGGACAGGCGCGAGGAAACCGATCGTTACATGGAGGTCATGGACCGGCTGAGTGCCGGGGCGGAGCCGCCCACCGCCACCTCGAGGTTCCTCGAGAAGATCATCAAAGCCATCTAGTGTCCCGGGTCTTTGATTCGTCGGAGAAGTCGCCCGAGTGATTCGAGGATTTCTTCCGCAGATTTCGTCCAGATGAAGGGTTTGGGGTCCTCGTTCCAGTTGTCCACCCAGGCAAGGATGTCCTTCTCGAGCTGCTTGACGGACTTGTGCACGCCACGGCGCAGCAGTTTATCGGTCAAAAGCCCGAACCAGCGCTCGACCTGGTTCAGCCAGGACGAACTGGTCGGCGTGAAATGAACATGGAACCGTGGGTGCTTTGCCAGCCATTCCTGGACAGCCGGGGTCTTATGCGTGGCGTAGTTGTCCGCGATGATGTGGATCTGCAGGACATGCGGCTCGCCGCCCGGCTCGTCCGGTTCCGTGAGCTGGGGTGCCTGCTTGTCGATCTCCTCCAGGAACTTGATCCATTCCTTCGCCCGATGGCTTTTGCAGGTTTTCGCGATCACCAGGCCGGTCGCGATGTCGAACGCCGCGAACAGGTCAACGGTGCCATGCCGGACATAGTCATGCGTCCGCTTCTCGGGCATGCCGGGCATCATCGGCAGCACCGGCTGGGACCGGTCAAGAGCCTGGACCTGGGACTTCTCGTCCGCGCACAGCACAACCGCGTGCTCAGGCGGATTCAGGTACAAGCCGACGACATCGCAGACCTTCTCCACGAACAGCGGATCGGATGACAGCTTGAACGTATCCGCCAGATGGGGCTTCAGCCCGAAAGCCTTCCAGATCCGGCCGATAGTGGACCGGGACAAGCCCGAACGTTTCGCCATGGATGCCCTCGACCAGTGGGTCGCGTCATCCGGCGTTTCCTCCAAAGTATCGACGACGACTTTTTCTACCTGCTCGTCGGTGATCGTCGGCTCACGTCCCGGACGCGGCTCATCAGCCAGCCCGTCCAGGCGCTTGTCAATGAACCGCTTACGCCACTTCCCGACCGTTGTTTCATGATACCGGAGCAACGCTGCGGTTTCTTTATTGTCGTGGCCTTGCGCGCAGGTCAGGATGATATTCGCCCGCAGCGCCAGGGCTTGTGATGATTTCGCCCGGCGCGCCCATCTTTGGAGAGTGGCCTGCTCGTCATCGGAAAGCGTCAACTCGGCCTTAGGCCGTCCCGTCCTTGGCATATCAGTGACTCTACTGACATGATCAGTTACATTCAGTTGTGACACGCGATGACACGGTGTGACCTGGCTCACCTATACGGTGGTCCAAAGACGCAGGACACTAGTGCAGCGCACCGTAAGTTCCTGACTGGGTTTTGGTTACCGAGCGTGGTGTTCATGCGGCTTCCGGCAGGGCGGCATGCGGGGGTTCGGGCTCAGGATGGCGTTCGAGGTAGCGGGCGTGCTCGGCGTCGGCGTCGTAGCTCCACTTGTACGGGCGGGCGTTCTTGTTGTGCCGGATGGTGAACGTGGTGATCTTGGTCTCTAGCTCGTCGCGGGAGGTGAAGTCGCCGCGGCGCAGCAGCCGGCGGGTCAAGACCCCGAACCATTGCTCGATCATGTTGAGCCAGGAGGCATGCTTCGGCGTGTACGTCACCGAGAACCGCGGGCGGGCGGCCAGCCAGCCGCGGGTGGCGCGGGAGGTGCGGCTGGAGCCGTTGTCCATGATCAGGTGAATGCGCAGGTGCGGCGGGGTCATCTGGCCCAGCATGGCCAGGAACCGGGTGAACGTCACCGAGTCGTTGCGGTCGATGCGCTCGGCGATGACCTCGCCGGCGGTGACGTTCATCGCGGCGATGATGGAGACGGTGCCGTGCCGGACGTACCCGGACTCCCGGCGGGCGTCCCGTCCCGGCCGGGTGGGGATCACCGGGTGCCTGCGGGATTTCGCCTGGATGCCGGTCTTCTCGTCGATGCTGATCAGCACGGTGCCGGGCGGCGGGTCCAGGTAGAGCCGGCACACCTGCCCGGCGCGGATCCAGAAGGACGGGTCATCAGCGCGGTTGAGCCAGCCGCGGACCTTGTGCGGGCGGACCTTCGCCTCGGCCAGTACCCGGCTCACGGTGGACGCCGAGATCGCCAGGCCGCGGTCGTGCAGGTGCCCGGCGATCAGCGGACGAGACCACTGCGGCTCTCCCTCCGGCGGGACAGAGGTGGCGACGGCGATGACCGCCAGCCGCGCGCTCGGACCGTGCATCTCCGGCCGCCCGGAGCGGGGCTTACCGGACAGGCCCGGTATCCCGCAGATCACGAACCGGCCCCGCCACGTCCGCACGACCGCGACGCCGCAGCCCAGCTGCCGGGCGATCTGCGCGTTCGTCATGCCGCCGGCCGCCAGCAGCACGATCCTGGCGCGCAGCACCAGCCGCTGCGGGCTGGTACCCGCGGCAATGATCTGCTCCACCTTGCGGCGCCGCTTGATACTCAGCCTCACCGGTACGGCACAGGCACGGCCTGCCATCAGCATTCTCCTCCCGTGTCACATTGATCACGGAAGAATGCACCCGCAACCAGGCGGAACGGCGGATATCCGCCCGGCCGGCGTTTCGCGCACCCGGCCCGGCGTCAAAGCCGGCGCAGGCAGGCGACACTAGAAGACATGCCGGTACCGCCGAAGCGCCTGAAAGACCTGACCGAGGGCACCGTCGACCACCACGCCTCCCTCACCTTCCCGGACCTGCAGGAAGTCACCATCCGCTGGCGCGGCTCCTTCGGCTACCTGACCGCCTGGGCCGGGGAAGGCGACGACAACGACGAGCAGATCCCGCTGTGCCGCATCGAGTACCTCGGCGACGACGACCACTGGGGGTTCGCGATCTACGACCCCGCCACCGGCACCTACACCGACGCGATCCTGCGCACCGGCGAACGCGCCGGGCACCCCAACGACGCCCTCGACACCGCCGCCATCACCCACCTCGCCGATTACCAGCAGTAAACATCACACCCGCCGGCAACCGGCAAGGAACTTACGAGCGGCTGCACTAGGGCACGCCCTGGTGCTCTGCAGGACTCAGGGCTTGCGGCCCACTCCGCCCCAGCCGGACACGTCGTAATCCGCCCCGGCCTCCTCGGGCCCCGGCCGCCAGCGGTGGCACTGCACGATGCCGGGCGGGAAAAGATCAAGGCCGTCGAAGAACCACGAGACCTCGGCGAGACTGCGGCGTGTCTGCGCGGTGGCGACCGACTGGTTGTAACGCTTGGCGCTCTCCGCGACCACCTCCGCGTGTACGTCGCTCGCCGGATGGGAGATAACGAGACAGCTCCCTGAGGGCATCGCGTCCATGAGCCGGGACACGATCCGGTACGGACCCTGTTCGTCACTGATCAAGTGCAGGATTCCCACAAGCACAACCGCCACCGGGCGGGCGAAGTCGAGTGTTCGCGCTGCCTCGGACAAGATCGTGCCGGATTCGCGCAGGTCGGCCTCGACGTAGGCGGTGGCGCCCTCCGGTGCGCTCGCGAGCAGCGCACGGGCGTGCGCGTGCACGATCGGGTCGTTGTCGACGTAAACGACGCGGTTCTCCGGCGCGATCGTCTGGACAATTTCGTGCACGTTCGGGCTAGCAGGAATGCCGGTGCCGACGTCAAGGAACTGCCGCATGCCCTGCTCGCGGGCTAGCCACGCCACCGCACGGCCAAGAAAGGCCCGGTTCGCGCGGATGTCGCGGAGAATGGTCGGCCGGATGCTGATCACATGTTCGGCCGCGTCCCTGTCGGCGGCGTAGTTGTCCTTGCCGCCGAGCCAATAGTCGTAGACGCGGGCCGGGTGGGCGACAGCCGTATCGATCTGGACTGGCTCTTTGCCGGATGGGATGGGGGCGAACCAGTCATCTGCCTTGTTGTCGGCCACAGTATGCCCTTCTTCTCATAGCTTCCGGCCTACCGCGCCGTGGTGCGGAATGTCACGAATGGTAGTGGGTTCGCTGGCGCCGGCCGCCGGCGGCCCGCGTACGGAAATTGCCTGACTGGCCAGTCAGCCGGCTGAGCCGGTCCGGCCAGGTGCGAACCGCACGGACCGGTTGGCGTCACAGCCGCCAGCGGGCCTGGCCCAGCCGTTTGACGGCGTCGGCGTCGCCGTCCACTTCCACCTGGGCGGCCGAGGTGCGGCCGAGAGACCAGAGCGTCAGTTCGCCCGGCGTGCCCGTCACTGTCACCGTCGGCGTTCCCCGTTTCGCGGTGATCGCCTGTGTACCCGGTGATCCCGCCCGCCGCAGCACGACGCCGCACGGGGCCCTGCGCAGCAAGATCTTGGCCATGCCGAGCCTGCGCCACAGCACGTCCTCCATGGCCTGGCCGAGCTGCCGCGGTTCCCAGCCGGGCGTCCCGCGGCGCACGTCCTCATGATGTACGAAGTACTCGACCGCGTTGGCGCGCTCGTCCACGCCTGGAATCCCGAAGAAGGACAGCCGCGGCGGACCGTGCCTGATCATGTCAATCAGCCGCGGATAGTCATGCTGTTCTGCGATCTGCTGCTGGACGTGGGCGGTGTAGCCGGCCAGCGGGCCACCGAGGATGCCGACCGCGGCGTCCGGGCGGTGCTCACGCAGTACCAGGTGGGCGGCGAGGTCACGGGTCGCCCAGCCTTTGCAGAGCGTAGGCGCGGCTGGGCCCTTCTCGCCGAGCAGCACGCACAGCGCACCCCGTTCCTTGCGGGAGAAATTCACATGGTGATCTTAGCCGGATCTGCGCTGTGTGGCATCGATGCGTGCGCGGGCCAGTTCAGCTGGGAGAATCAAGCAAGACACTGGAGTAGGAGCAAGGAAGCCGTGATGCTGGACCCCGAGATCGCCGCCAGGCTCAAGCGCGACGAACATGGCCTGTTCGCAGCCATCGCACAGCAGTACGACACCGGCGAGGTGCTGATGCTGGGCTGGATGGACGACGCCGCGCTGCACAGGACGCTCACCACTGGCCGGTGTACCTACTGGTCGCGCAGCCGCAGCGAATACTGGGTGAAGGGTATGACCTCAGGCCACCTGCAGCTGGTCAAGTCCGTCGCGCTTGACTGCGACGGCGACGCCGTGCTCGTCCAGGTGGATCAGGTCGGCGGGGCGTGCCACACTGGGGACAGGACATGTTTCGACGCGGGGAAGCTTGACGCGGTCGCCGGTGAGCGCCCGGCTTCCGGGTGACGCGATGCCGCAGAAAGCGCAACTGGCGCGCCGCGAGTTCGGCGTGACGCTCGCCGCAGGAGCTGCGGGCGCTGGGATCGTACTGCTCGCCGCGGCTCAGCCGTGGGCGCGTGCGTCGTTCGTGCCCGCTCCGCCGCTGCCGAACTCCAGCGTGACCGTTACCGGGCACGAGCTGGTGCCGGCCGCGAACGCCCTCGCGATCGCCGCGCTCGCCTGCCTGGCCGCTGTCATCGCGACCCGCGGCGCGCTCAGGCGGGTGGCTGGCGTGCTGCTCGCCTTGCTCGGCGTGCTGATCGTGGCCGCTGCTCCTATGTCCGTCAGCCATGCGCATGTGGCGGCGGCAGCGGCCGCCCGCTCGATCGCCGCGGCCGCCCCAGCCCACGTGGCGATTGCAGCGTTCCCCTGGTGGGCGGCTGCCGCCGCGGGCGGCCTGGTTATCGTCTGTGCCGGGGCGCTCGCCGCGTGGCGCGGGCCCCGATGGCCCGCCATGTCGGGCAAGTACGACCGGCCCGGGGGTCCTCCGCCACCGGCGGGCGGTGCAAGCAGGGATCCCGCCGCGGCGTGGGACGCACTCGACAGGGGCGCCGATCCGACGGTGCCACGCGGGCACGGCTGAGCGGCCGCGCCGGATCCAGATAGTGCACCGTCGGCCCCGGGGCGGGCTGGCACCTGATGGGCCATCGCGTGCCACCCTCGGCTTGCGCCGAAGCGCCTGCCTGCGCACTCACCCGCCTGCGCACCCACCTGGACGCCGTTCGCCCGCAGGCCCCCCAAACAGACCACTAAGCGGAGTTACCCTGGCTATGGAGAAAGCCGTTGTGTACTTCGAGGTGGTCATGCCCGCGGCCGTCGCGGCCCGGCCATCGTGCGGAGGTGAGCGTGAACAGGACAGAGTTGCTGCGGCAGGCCCCGGCCCGCGTGGCCGGGCCCGCGCGCGAACACGTACGTCTGGTCTCCAGGCTGATGATCGCGCAAGCGGGTGCGGCCGCCGCGGTGAGCTTGTTGTTCAGCCGCCGGACCACCTCGCTCGTGGTGACCACGCTGATGCTCGTCGCCGCGCTGTGCGTGCTCGCCGCGCTCGCGCGTACGGGCACGCACGCGGCACGCACCGTGGTACTTGGCTTTGAGATCGTCCTAATCCTGTTCGGCCTCTACCGGTTCCTTCTCGAGCGCTATGTGGGCGGCACGGTTTTCGCCATCGTCATCGCGGCCGCACTGTGCCATCCGGCCGTCGTCCGCGCTTACGGCGGGATGCCGGCGGCCGCTGCTGGACCATCGGACCTGCCGCGCGGCGACGGGGCCGTCGGCCGTGGCGCGCCCGGCACATCACCGATTCCTGACGCTGTGGGCGGAGTGCTGGGTGAGTCCACCGGCCGATGACGGCGATCAAGGCGATCAAGGAGATCAAGCCGATCACGGCGATCACGGAGGGCGATGACGGCGATGACGGCGGCCCTGGCCTCGTGCTCGTCGTCGAGCATGAGGCCGCGGTCGCCGAGCTCGCCCGCAGGTACCTCGAGCGTGACGGCCTGAACGTGCGCGTCGCGGTCACGCCGGCGGAGGCAGCGCTGGCGCTGCGCGACGGGTCACCGGCTGTGGTGATCCTCGACCTGACCATGCCTGGGCTCACACCCGGCATGATCCGCCGCAGGCTGCCACTGCGTGGCCACGCGGGGGGGCCGGAGTTGATCTGCCTGGCAGGCCCGGGTGGGCTGCGACCGCGCCACGTCGGGCTCGCAGGTGACTGCCGTTGCCTCGCCCGCCCCTTCAGCCCGCGGGTTCTGGTCGCGCGGGTTCGTGCCGCGTTGCGCCAGCCAGTGGCCGCGACAGAGCGCGCCGCGGTCGGCGGCGTGCGCGCGAGCACCTATACCGTGGGTGAGCTGACGTTCGACGCCGAGGCAGGGCGGGTCAGCGTCGCCGGGGCCGAAGCGAGGCTCACCGCCACCGAGTTCGGGCTTCTGGCGTTTCTTGTCGGCAACGCGGGCCGGGTGTTCAGCAGGGAGGAACTGCTCGGCGCGGTCAGGGCCGACCGGGCGGCGGCTGGCACGCGGGCGGTCGACGTGCATGTCGCGGCGCTGCGCGCCAAGCTTGGCATGCACAGCCCGATCCGTACTGTGCGCGGCGTCGGCTACGCGGCCGATGCATCTGCGCCGCGGGACGGGCAGCCGCGGGCCGGGCAGCCGCGGGCCGGGCAGCCGCGGGCCGGGCAGCCGCGGGCCGGGCAGCCGCGGGCCGGGTAGCCGCGGGCCGGCTACGGGCGGCGTGCCGCTACCACACCCGCTGTGCGGCCAGACCCGGTTACGCTACGCTGCCCGGCCATGAGCCACGGGAATCCGCCTGGTAGCACGGGCGAGCATGGTGGTGCGGGCCACGAGCCCCAGGGCGCAGGCGGGCGACCGCACTGGGGGCCGGACCGGTTCCCGCACGGCGCCGGTCCACGTCAGCCTGGTTACGGCGCGCCGGAGGGCGGCTACGGCGCCCCGGAGGGCAGCTACGGCGCGCCGGAGGGCGGCCACGGCGCCCCGGAGGGCGGCTACGGCGCACCGGCGGGCTATGGAGGGCCAGCGGGGTGGTCCGGCACGCCGCCGCCGACGTATCTGCCCTGGGCGATCATCGCCACCATCGGCGGCGTGCTGTTCTGCCTGATCGGTGGCGTCCCGACCGGTCTGGCGTCCATGCATTTCGCCCGCCAGGTCATGCCGAGGTGGCTGGCAGGCGACCGGCAGGGCGCCGTGGCAGCCGCGAAGAAGGCACGGACCTGGGCTACCGTGTCGACCGTGCTCGGCTTCATCTTCGTCGTCTACCTTTTTTCGAGCAGTAAGAACGGGACGGTCGGCTGAGTCGCGGGCTGTGCCGCGGCCGTGCTGTGCCTGCGCCGCGACCGCGGCACACGTATGGCGGCACAGCCGGCCGCGCCGCGACCGCGGCACAGGCGACCGCGGCACAGCCGGCCGTGCCGCGGCCCAGCCCCGGCCGCGCCGAGGCCCAGCCCCGGCCGTGCCGTGTTCTGGCAGGGTATGACCGCTGCGTCGGGGGCCGGAGTATCGGCGGGCCGGCTGTCCGGATAGCATCGGGGACGCATGGCAACCGACCGGAGGGGACCCGTATCGGCGTGAGCGTTCTGGACGAAATTCTGGCCAGTGTGCGCGCGGATCTCGCCGAGCGGCAGCGGCGAACCAGTCTGGATCGCCTGAAGGAGATGGCCCGCGAGGCACCGTCGACGCGGAGCGCGCTGTCCGCTCTCAATGGCGACGATGTCGCGGTGATTGCCGAGGTGAAACGCGCGAGCCCGTCCAAGGGCGAGCTCGCGGCCATCGCGGATCCTGCCGCCCTTGCCCGTGACTATGCGGCGGGCGGCGCGCGTGTCATCAGTGTGCTCACCGAGCCACGCAGGTTTGGCGGCACCCTGGCAGACCTCGCCGCCGTGCGCGGCTCCGTCGAGGTACCCGTGCTGCGCAAGGACTTCATCCTCAGCTCCTACCAGCTCTGGGAGGCGCGCGCGCACGGTGCCGACATGGCACTGCTGATCGTCGCCGCGCTCGACCAGAACGCGCTGATCTCACTCGTCGAGCGGGCGGAGTCCATCGGGCTGCTGCCGCTCGTCGAGGCGCACACCGCCGAGGAGACCAGGCGTGCCGTTGACGCCGGCGCAAAGGTCATCGGGGTCAACGCGCGGAACCTGGTCACGCTCGAGGTCGACCGCACGATCTTCGCGCAACTCGCTCCGCTGATCCCTGACTCGATCGTGAAGGTCGCGGAGTCCGGCGTGCGCGGGCCGCACGACCTGCTCGCGTACGCCGCTGCCGGGGCGGACGCGGTACTCGTCGGGGAGAGCCTGGTCACGGGCAAGGACCCGCGCAGCGCGGTTGCCGACCTGGTGACGGTGGGGTTGCACCCGGCGTTGCGCGGTGACCGCGGTTGACAGCTCCAGGCGAGGCCCGCGCCGCGGCAGCCGTTCAGGATCAGCTCGCGTCAACCGCGCCTGACGCGTCTGTACCTGACGCGACCGGCCACTTCGGGCCGTACGGCGGGCGGTTCGCGCCCGAGGCGCTCGTACCGGCGCTCGACGAGCTCGCCGCCGCCTACCGTGACGCGCGGGCGGACCCGCAATTCCAGGCCGAGCTTGATCATCTCCTGCACACCTACGCGGGCAGGCCGACCGCGCTCACCGAGGCGCCGCGTTTCGCCGCTCACGCGGGCGGCTGCCGGGTCCTGCTCAAGCGCGAGGATCTGGCGCACACCGGCTCGCACAAGATCAACAACGTGCTCGGGCAGGCCCTGCTTGCCCGCAGGATGGGCAAGAGCCGCGTGATCGCGGAAACCGGCGCGGGGCAGCATGGCGTCGCGACCGCGACCGCGTGCGCCTTCCTCGGCCTCGACTGTGTGGTCTATATGGGCGAGGAGGACACCAGGCGGCAGGCGCTCAACGTGGTCAGGATGCGCATGCTCGGGGCGGAGGTCGTCCCCGTGCGGATCGGCACCAGGACGCTCAAGGATGCCATGAACGAGGCATTCCGCGACTGGGTGACCACCGTCGGGCATACGCACTACTGCATCGGTTCCGCGGGAGGTCCGCATCCCTTCCCCGTCATGGTGCGCGACTTCCAGCGGATCATCGGCGTTGAGGCACGCGCCCAGGTGCTCGAGCTCACCGGGCGCCTCCCAGACGCCGTGATCGCCTGCGTGGGCGGCGGATCGAACGCGATCGGCGTCTTCCACGCGTTCATCCCTGACGCTGGGGTGCGCCTGTTCGGCGTCGAGGCAGGCGGAGACGGCTTGGCGACCGGCCGGCACGCCGCGACCCTGGTCGGCGGATCATCGGGGATCATTCACGGCATGCGTACCTACGTGCTGCAGGACGCCGATGGCCAGACGCTGGAAACGCATTCGATCTCGGCGGGCCTCGACTATCCGGGAGTGGGCCCTGAACACGCGTGGCTGCGTGACACGGGACGTGCCACCTACAGCGCCGTAACCGACCAGCAGGCGATGGATGCCTTCTTGCTGCTTTGCCGCCAGGAGGGGATCATCCCGGCGCTGGAGTCCGCGCACGCCCTGGCCGGAGCGCTTGACATCGGCCGTGAGCTTGGACCGGACGCGATCCTGCTCGTGAACTTGTCAGGGCGGGGCGACAAGGACGTCGACACCGCGGCGCGCTGGCTGCACATGACCGCCGGCACAGCCCTGGACGGCACCCCGGGCACCGCCGGGGCGCGGCCGTGAGTGCGGTCTCGGGTGTCTTCGAGAAGGCCGGGGCCGACGGTCGCGGCGCGCTGATCGGGTACCTGCCCGCAGGATTCCCTTCCGTCGACGGCGCGATCGCGGCCGCAACCGCCATGGCGGAAGCGGGCGTCGACATGATCGAGGTCGGGCTGCCTTACACCGATCCGCTGATCGACGGTCCAGTCATCCAGGAGGCGGTGCACCGTGCCCTGACCGGCGGCGTGCGCACCACCGACGTGCTGCGCACCGTGCAGTCGCTCGCGTCGGCCGGCGTGCCCGGCGCTCGTCATGACGTACTGGAATCCGGTGGAGTCATATGGCGTGGACGCCTTCGCCAGGGACCTCGCCCTGGCCGGAGGATCCGGAATGATCACCCCCGATCTGAACCCGGAGGAGGCCGGGCCGTGGCTGCGCGCCGCGGACCGCTGCGGGCTCGATCCGGTGTTCGTCGTCGCGCCGAGCTCAACCCGCGCGCGGCTGGCGAAAGTGGTCTCGGTGTGCCGCGGCTTCGTGTACGCGGCGTCGGTTATGGGAGTGACTGGCGCGCGTGACGTGGTGAGCGATGCGGCAGCGGGACTCGTCGCACGGGTGCGGGAACAGACGACGCTGCCTGTCGGCGTCGGGCTTGGGGTCAGGGACGGCGCGCAGGCCGCGCGCGTCGCGCAGTTCGCTGACGGGGTCATCGTCGGCTCCGCTTTTGTGCAATGCCTGCTCAGCGCGCCTGATCTGGACGCTGGTGTGGCGGCCGTGGCCGGCCTCGCCGCCGATCTTGCCCGCGGCGTCCGCCTCCGCACACCGGTCCGGCCGAAGACACCCCCTCGGCCTGACGATGCGCCATCGGCCAGCGATAGCGAGTAACGTCCGGGGCTATGGCCATCGCATTCATCCCGAGCCCGTCTCAGGGCGTGTGGCATCTGGGACCGATTCCCATCCGCGCCTACGCGCTTTGCATCATCGCCGGGGTCATCGTGGCGGTCTGGGTGGCAGAGCGCCGTTACCAGGCGATCGGCGGCCGCCCCGGGCTGATCCTGGACGTTGCCACCTGGGCAGTGCCTTTCGGCTTGGTCGGTGCCCGGCTTTACCACGTGATCACGGACTATGAGCTGTACTTCGGTGCCGGCAAGGATCCGTGGAATGTGTTCAAGATCTGGGATGGCGGAATCGGCATCCCCGGCGCCATCGCGCTCGGCGCGGTGGGCGCATGGATCGCGTGCAGGCGCGCCGGGGTCAAGCTTGGCCCTGTCGCAGGTGCGGCGGCGCCCGGAATCGCGCTTGCGCAGGCGATCGGCCGCTGGGGGAATTGGTTCAACCAGGAGCTTTACGGCCGGCCCTCGACGCTGCCTTGGGCGCTCGAGATCTCACCGCAGCATCGTGCCGCAGGGTTCGAGAACGTCACCACCTATCAGCCCACGTTCCTCTACGAGTCGGTGTGGGATGTGGGTGTCGCACTGCTCGTCATCTGGGCCGCGCGCAGGTTCCTGCTGACCGGTGACCGCACCTTCGCGCTCTACGTCGCCGCTTACGGTGTCGGCAGGTTCATCACGGAATCGCTGCGGATCGATTATGCGCACCACATCCTCGGACTGCGGGTCAATCAGTGGACGGCGATCATCATCTTTGCGGGCGGTGTCCTCTACCTGTACCGCACCCGGGGCAAGGTCGGCCCCGACCGCATCGAACCGCCGCCGGCGGCGGCCGCGCCCGCCATCGCCTCGCAGCCGGGCGGTCTCGCGGCGGCCGGCCAAAATCAGGCCGCGGTCACGCTGACCCAGGAGAAGGTCGCTGGTGAGCGGAGGCAGGCTGACGATGACGGGGGCGAAGCGGGAGCGGACGAGGCCGCCGCAGCGGCGAAGGCGGAGGAAGCCAACAGGTGACAGGGCTGTTGCCCACCGGCGAGCGGCCGCGGTAGCAGCCGGTGTTAATGATCCCTAGGGCGCGTGGATCTTGGTGGATGCGGGCGGTGATCCAGGCGGCGATTGGCAAGGCGGAGGAGGAGCCGATAGTGGAGCTATCGGCGACGACGACAGTGCCGCCCATGACCCCGGTCGCCCGTCTGGGCGCCGATCCGCGCCGCCAAAGATCTGCGGGACGTGCCCTAACGGCTGCCGCGCGGCGCGCCGAGTGGGTGACTGCAGGGCACACCGGGGGACGTAACCACCCACGGCTGGCGCGCTCCTCCACTGCTGAGGCCCGGTGGCCCGTAGGGGCGTCTGCCGCGGCCCCTCCGGGCCAACCACGGCGGCCGGCCAAGGCCGGTCAGTCCTCGCGGTCTGCCTCGCCCTCGATCTCGATCTTGATCTTCTTGCCCACGACGAAGCCGCCGCCCTCGAGCGGCATGTTGGCGTGGATGCCCCAGTCCTCGCGGCCGATCTCACCGGTCATGCTGAACCCGATGACCTGCTTGCCGCCCATCACGGCCGGCTGGTCGGTGACCCCCTCGATTTCCACCTCGAGCTCGACCTGGCGGGTCACCTCGCGGACGGTGAGGTCGCCGACGACGTGGAACACGGTGCCCTCATGACCGGCGACGCGGGTGGTGTGGAAGGTGATCTCCGGGTACTTCTCCACGTTCAGGAAGTTCTCGCCCTTGAGGTCGCCGTCCCTGGCGGGTACGCCAGTGTCAACGCTGGCGGTCTTGACTACCAGTTCGGCGGTTGACTGCAGCGGGTCCTCGGCCACGTTGATGTGTCCAGAGAACTCGCCGAAGCGGCCGCGGACCCGGCTCACCATCAAGTGCCTTGCGACGAACCCGATCCTGGTGTGATACGGGTCAAGGGCGAACTTCCCCGGTGTCGGGATTGTCATGCCCTCCCATGTCCGGGTGTTTGCATCGCTCACGGAGACCTCCTGGGAGATGTTGAAGTTTGAATATTTGAATAAGCAAACGTTACAGGTAAACTATTCCCATCGTCAACAATATCGAGGGCAGCGTAGTGATCACTGACGACCCACGGCTGACGGCGGTGGGCTTGCTTGCCGAGACCTTCGCCGGGCTGCATGCCAAGCTCGCCCCGGCATTTGCCGCCCACGGCATCGCGCCGCTCGAGTTCGAGGTGCTGCTGCGGCTCGCGAGGTCGCCGGCGCAACGGCTGCGGATGACCGATCTCGCCGCCCAGGCCGGCATGTCCACGAGCGGCGTCACCCGGATTGTTGACAGGCTCGCGCGGTCGGGGACGGTGGAGCGGCAGACCTGCCCGTCGGACCGCAGAGGCTCGTTCGCTGTCCTGACCGAGGAGGGTGCACGGCGGCTCGCCGCCGTGCTGCCAGACCACCTGGCTGACATCGACCGATGGTTCACCGGCGTCCTCAGTCCCGGGCAGCTTGCCGGGTTGCTTGACGCACTACGTACGATCAGAAGCGCCGTACGTCCGGGGGCTACCGCGGGTACCGCGGGTACGAGCGGCCCTGCCTGTGCCACTTCGGACGTTTCGGACTCTGCGGATTCAGGGGATCATTCCCCTGGTGAGGTAATCTCAAGCGGATAGCGTGAGCAGGGCCAAAGTTGTCCCGGCTGCATCTTAAGCAGGATCCGCAGGCGAGACGGCTGGAGGTCCAATGCCCCATGCACGCACACAGGATCTCGGTGGGCTCCGGGGCGTCGCGTCCCCGGATCGCCGCCGCGGGCTCTACGACGCCAGCTATGAGCACGATGCGTGCGGCGTCGGCTTCGTTGCCGACCTCACGGGCCGCCGCGGTCACGACACCGTGGCGAAGGGCCTGGCCGTGCTTCGCAACCTCGAGCACCGTGGTGCGAAGGGCAGCGAGCCCGACACGGGTGACGGCGCCGGCATTCTGACCCAGATCCCCGACGGATTCTTCCGCGAGGTGATCGCATTTGCCCTGCCCGAGCCCGGAGCGTACGCGGCAGGAACGGCCTTCCTCAGCCGTTCGGCGCCCGATCGCGCGGTGGACGTCGAGGCCATCGAGCGGATCGCCGCGCAGGAGGGCCTGACCGTCCTCGGCTGGCGTGACGTCCCGCACGATCCATCGTTCTGCGGTCCGGGCGCGCGCGCCGTGATGCCGCACCTGGCACAGTTGTTCGTAGCGGGCGCGCGCCCGGACCCGGCAGCGGCCGGCGCCGCCGGTGCTGCGCTGCCTACGGGCATCGACCTTGACCGCCGCGCGTTCTGCCTCAGAAAGCGTGCCGAGCACGAGGCCGGCGTGTACTTCGCCAGCCTTTCCGCGCGGACCATCACCTACAAGGGGATGCTGACCGCGCCGCAGCTCGAGCCGTTCTACCCGGACCTGTCCGACCGGCGGTACACGAGCGGCCTGGCTCTGGTGCACTCCAGGTTCTCCACGAACACATTCCCTTCCTGGCCGCTCGCGCACCCGTACAGGTACATCGCGCACAACGGCGAGATCAACACGATCAGGGGCAACCGCAACTGGATGCGGGCGCGCGAGGCGATGCTGGCCACGGGCGGCATCCTGGACGACCCAGGCGGCATCCTGGACGGCCCGGGCGGCCGCGGCATAGAGCGGCTCTTCCCGGTGCTCGACAGCGATGCCAGCGACTCGGCCAGCTTCGACGAGTGCCTGGAACTGCTGCACATGGGCGGCCGCTCGCTCCCGCACGCCGTGCTGATGATGATCCCGGAGCCGTGGCAAAACCATGCGGAGATGGACCCGGCGCGTAAGGCCTTCTACCAGTTCCACGGCGCCCTTATGGAGCCGTGGGACGGCCCAGCCTGTGTGGCCTTCACCGACGGCACGGTGATCGGCGCCGTGCTCGACCGTAACGGCTTGCGCCCGGGCCGTTACTGGATCACCGATGACGGCTTCGTGGTGCTCGCTAGCGAGGTCGGGGTACTTGACATCGATCCAGCGACCGTGATCCGCAAGGGACGGCTGCAGCCGGGCCGGATCTTCCTTGCCGACACCAGCCTGGGCCGGATCGTCGAGGATGAGGAGGTCAAGGCCGAGCTTGCCGCCCAGCAACCGTACGCCGAATGGCTGCACGCCGGTCTGCTCCACCTGGACGACCTGCCCGGCAGGGAGCGGATGCTGCCCGCCCGCGACGAACTGATAAGCCATCAGCGACGGCACGGGTACACCGAGGAGGAACTGCGGCTCATCCTGGCCCCGATGGCCCAGACCGGGGCTGAGCCCATCGGGTCGATGGGCACCGACAGCCCGATCGCCGCTCTATCCGACAAGCCCCGCCTCGTGTTCGATTACTTCACCCAGTTGTTCGCCCAGGTGACCAATCCGCCGCTGGACGCGATCAGGGAGGAACTCGTCACCTCACTCGCGTCCACCATCGGGCCGGAGGGCAACCTGATGCATCCCCGGCCCGCATCGTGCAGGCAGATCGTGCTGCCCTTCCCCGTGATCAGCAATGCCGACCTGGCGAAGATCGTCCACATCAACGAGGACGGCAACCTGCCCGGCTTCGCCGCGTACATGGTCGATGGCCGTTACCGGCTGACCGGCGGAGGCGGCGCCCTGGCCGCCAGGTTGGCGGAGATCTGCGCGGACGTGTCCGCGGCGATCGCCCGCGGTGCCCGGATCATCGTTCTTTCCGACCGGACGGTGACAGAAAGCTGGTCCGCCCGCGACCGCGCGCCGATCCCGTCGCTGCTGCTCGTGGGGGCGGTGCACCACCATCTGATCAAGGAGAAGACCCGCACAAGGGTGGGCCTGGTAGTGGAGGCGGGCGACGTCAGGGAGAGCCATCACGCGGCGCTGCTCATTGGTTACGGCGCCGCAGCCGTCAACCCGTACCTGGCCATCGAGACCGCCGCGGACCTGGTCCGCAGCGGTGTGCTCGACGGGATCAGCGAGAAGAAGGCCGAGGCCAACCTGATCAAGGCGCTGGGGAAGGGCGTCCTGAAGATCATGTCCAAGATGGGCGTGTCCACGGTCGCGTCCTATACCGGCGCGCAGATCTTCGAGGCAGTGGGGCTCGGTGAGGAAGTGATTGGGCGCTGTTTCACCGGCACCACCTCGCGGCTCGGCGGCGTCGGCTTCGACGTGCTCGCCAGCGAGGTCGCGCAGCGCCACGCAGATGCGTTCCCGGTCTCTGGCGCGCCACTGCCGCACCGCCGTCTGGAAACGGGCGGCGAGTACCAATGGCGGCGGGATGGCGAGCCGCACCTGTTCAACCCGGAGACGGTTTTCAAGCTGCAGCATGCCACCCGCAGCCGCCGTTACGAGATCTTCAAGGAGTACACGAGCCTGATCAACGACCAGGCACGGCACCTGATGACGCTTCGCGGGCTGCTTCGCATCCGCGGGGTAGACGGCCGCGGTGACCGGCCGCCGGTGCCGATCGAGGAGGTCGAGCCGGTCAGCGAGATCGTCAGGCGGTTCGCCACAGGTGCGATGTCCTACGGATCGATTTCCGCGGAGGCGCACCAGACCCTCGCGATCGCGATGAACCGGCTCGGCGGCAAGTCCAACACGGGGGAGGGCGGTGAGGACGCCGACAGGTTCGCTCCCGACCCGAACGGTGACCTGCGCAGGTCGGCGGTCAAGCAGGTGGCAAGCGGCAGATTCGGTGTCACGAGCGAATACCTGGTGAACGCCGATGACCTGCAGATCAAGATGGCCCAGGGAGCCAAGCCGGGCGAGGGCGGTCAGCTACCCGGCCACAAGGTGTACCCATGGATCGCGAGGACCAGGTACTCCACCCCCGGCGTGGGGCTGATCTCGCCGCCTCCGCACCACGACATCTACTCCATCGAGGACCTGGCGCAGCTCATCCACGACCTGAAGAACGCCAACCCGGCCGCCCGGGTGCACGTCAAGCTTGTCGCCGAGGTCGGCGTCGGCACGGTCGCCGCCGGGGTGAGCAAGGCGCACGCCGACGTCGTGCTGATCTCCGGGCACGACGGCGGTACCGGGGCCGCGGCGTTGACCAGCATCAAGCATGCGGGCGCGCCGTGGGAGCTTGGCCTCGCGGAAACCCAGCAGACCCTGCTGCGCAACGGGTTGCGCGACCGGATCGTCGTGCAGGTGGACGGCCAGATGAAGACGGGCCGTGACGTGATCATCGCGGCGCTGCTCGGCGCGGAAGAGTTCGGTTTCGCGACCGCGCCTCTCGTCGTGTCCGGCTGCGTGATGATGCGCGTCTGCCACCTGGACACCTGTCCCGTCGGTGTGGCCACCCAGAACCCCGAGCTGCGCAAGCGCTTCTCCGGCAAGCCGGAGTTCGTGGTGAACTTCTTTGAGTTCATCGCGCAGGAGGTACGCGAATACCTGGCCGCTCTTGGCTTCCGCACGCTCAACGAGGCGATCGGGCAGGCGGAACTGCTCGATATCGCCGCCGCCGACCATTGGAAGGCATCAGGCCTTGACCTCTCGCGCGTGCTTGACCTGCCCGACACGGTGGCAGACGGCGGGCAGGACGCGCCAAGGCACCGGGTGACCGATCAGGACCACGGCCTCGCGAAGGCCCTGGACAATACGTTGATTCAGCTTGCCGAGGGCACGCTGGCCGAGGCCACGCCTGTCCGCCTCGAGCTCCCAGTGCGCAACGTGAACCGGACCGTGGGCACCATGCTCGGCTACGAGGTGACACGGCGCTGGGGTGGCGAGGGCCTGCCTGACGACACGCTGCATATCTCGCTCACTGGGAGCGCAGGGCAGTCGTTCGGCGCGTTCCTGCCGCGCGGGATCACCCTCCGGCTCGCCGGTGACGCAAACGACTACCTGGGAAAGGGCCTGTCGGGCGGACGTATCATCGCGGCTCCGGACCCGGCGGCGCCTTTCGCCGCGGAGGATCAGATCATCGCGGGCAACGTCATCCTCTACGGCGCGACGGCGGGCGAGGTGTTCCTGCGCGGTGTCGTAGGCGAGCGGTTCTGCGTGCGGAACTCGGGCGCCGTCGCCGTCGCAGAGGGCGTGGGGGACCACGGGTGCGAGTACATGACGGGCGGGCGCGTGGTGGTGCTCGGGCCGATCGGCCGTAACTTCGCGGCCGGTATGTCAGGCGGCATCGCGTACGTGCTCGACCTCGACCCGCGCCGGGTGAACACCGAGATGGTGGACCTTGACCCCCTTGCGGACGCCGACCGTGTATTCCTGCGCGAGATCGTCCAGCGGCACTTTGCGGAGACGAATTCCGCGGTCGCCCGGCGGCTGCTCGCCGACTGGGACGTCGCGGTCGAGCGGTTCTGCAAGGTCATGCCGAAGGACTACAAGCGGGTGCTCCTCGCGGCGACGCGGGCAGAGCGCGAGGGCCGCGACGTGAACGAGGCCGTGATGGCCGAGGCCATGGCCGCGGCGCACGGTTGACCCCACACGTCACTTGACCGCACACGTCACTTGACCCCACACCTCACTTGACCCCACACCTCATCTTCAGGAGACGGCAAACTCAATGGCGGACCCAAAGGGATTCCTCACCACGCCGCGCGAGAGGCCGGTGCGGCGGCCCGTCGACGTGCGCATTCAGGACTGGCGCGAGATCTATACGGATTTTGACCGGGGCAAGCTGGAGCGGCAGGCGGGCCGCTGCATGGACTGCGGCATCCCCTTCTGCCATCACGGCTGCCCGCTCGGGAACCTGATCCCGGAGTGGAACGACCTGGTCTGGCGGCACGACTGGCATGAGGCGGCCGAGCGGCTGCACGCGACCAACAACTTCCCCGAGTTCACCGGGCGGCTCTGCCCGGCGCCGTGTGAGGCAGCGTGCGTGCTCGGCATCAACGCCGACTCCGTCACGATCAAGCAGGTCGAGGTCGAGATCGTGACCCGGGCCTGGCAGGAGGGCTGGGTGCAGCCGCGCCCGCCGCTGGCGGGGACGGGAAAGCGGGCCGCGGTGATCGGCTCCGGGCCGGCCGGGCTCGCCGCCGCGCAGCAACTGACGCGCGCGGGGCACGAGGTTACCGTGTTCGAGCGGGCGGACCGGCCGGGCGGGCTGCTGCGCTACGGCATCCCCGAGTTCAAGATGGAGAAAGACCACCTGGACAAGCGGCTCGCGCAGATGCGTGCGGAGGGCACCGTGTTCCGCTGCTCCGTGACCGCGGGGGAGGACATCGGCGCCGCCGACCTGCGCGCTGGCTACGACGCGATCGTGCTGGCCGGGGGCGCGACGGTGGCGCGCGACCTGCCGGTGCCCGGCAGGGAACTTGACGGCGTGCATCAGGCGATGGAGTACCTGCCAATCGCCAACCGGGTTAGCCAGGGAGACCTGGCCGTGGCGCCGATCACTGCGCACGGGAAGAACGTCGTGATCATTGGTGGCGGCGATACGGGCGCCGACTGCCTTGGCACGGCGCTGCGCCAGGGCGCGGTGTCGGTGACGCAGCTGGAGATCATGCCGCGGCCGCCCGGGTCACGGCCTGAACATCAGCCGTGGCCGACGTACCCGCTGATCTACCGGGTGTCCGGCGCGCACGAGGAGGGCGGCGAGCGCGTCTACGCGGTGTCCACCCAGGAGTTCCTGGGCACCGCCGGCGGGCGACCGCGGGTGCGCGCCCTGCGGCTGGTCGACGTCGAACTGACCGGCGGCAGGTTGCAGCCGGTCCAGGGCACCGAGCGAGAAATTCGCTGCGAGCTCGTGCTGCTCGCGATGGGGTTCACCGGACCCGAGCGGGGCCCGTTGCTGACCGGCCTCGGCGTCGAGTTCGACGCGCGCGGCAACGTCGCGAGGGACGAGTCGTACGCGACCTCGGTGCCGGGCGTGTTCGCTGCGGGGGACATGGGCCGAGGCCAGTCGCTGATCGTGTGGGCGATCGCGGAAGGCCGCAGCGCAGCGGCGGCGGCCGACAGGTACCTCAGCGGCAGCACCGCGCTTACCGCAGCGATACCGCCAACCGCCCGCCCGCTTTCCTGATGACGCAAAACGGATAAATCGGGCGCGCCCCAACGTGATACTAATCACACGAACCGGGCGGTCTTTCGCCTCGTGCCCCGGGTGGGATTCGAACCCACACTGCACGGTGTTTGAGACCGCGGACTCTGCCTGTTGGTCTACCGGGGCTTATTCAGGTCGGTCAAACGGGGGGTCGCTAACAGCTGCCAGGTCCGGTCAGGCGCCAATCTACCGCCTCCGGGTACGCTCTTGCAGGTGAGCGAGACCCAGCGCCGTGTCGTGATCGCGGAGGACGAGGCACTGATCCGCCTTGATCTGAAAGAGATGCTCGAGGAGGAGGGCTACGTCGTCGCGGGGGAGGCCGGCGATGGCCGGACCGCCGTCGACCTGACCAGCAGCCTCAAGCCAGACCTCGTGATCCTGGACATCAAGATGCCGGTCCTCGACGGCATCTCCGCCGCCCAGCAGATCGCGGCCCTGCGGCTCACGCCGGTGGTCATCCTCACCGCCTTCTCCCAGCGTGACCTCGTGGAGCGGGCCCGCGACGCGGGTGCCATGGCCTACCTGGTGAAGCCGTTCACAAAGGCTGATCTGGTGCCAGCGATCGAGATGGCGGTCAGCAGGTTCAGCGAGATCCACGCGCTCGAGTCTGAGGTGCAGAGCCTGCAGGAGCGACTCGAGGCGCGCAAGGTACTCGAACGGGCGAAGGGCCTGCTGCAGGAGCAGTACGGGCTGACCGAGGCGCAGGCCTTCCGGTGGATCCAGAAGACATCCATGGACCGGCGGATGACCATGCGCAATGTCGCCCAGGCGGTCCTCGACGGCGGCACAGGGCCGGCCGGTGCGGACGCTGGCAGGCCCGCACCGGGGACCCGCGACGGCGCTGCCGGGCAATCACCAGGGAGTCCCGCTCCGCAACCGGGCCGGGGAACGGCATCACCCGACTCCCGCGACCCGCGGTGATCCCACGCATGATGGGCCATCATGCGCAGATCTGATACACGACGGGCCATCATGTGTCACCGGCAGGTGCCTGTCGGACGTCATTTAAGCCATTTGGGGAGCCCGGGGGGCCTTTGGTGCCGTGCTGGCCTTCCCCGGGCCGACACGTTATCTACTCGGCCGCCCCGGGCTCTGCGCCCAACCGTAGCGATGCGCTGGCTCACCGCGCAAAGCACCGCCACTTCACGTACCTGACGCCGCAAATGGGTTAGTTATCTGTTGTTTGTCATGGTTGCTGCCAGTACGTGTGGCATCGAGGTCGGTTGCGTAAATGATGGCGAAGTCCCGACGTGAATGCGTACTGTGACCTGCTGAACACGTGCCACCAAGGGTGGCACTCCACCAGGAACAGGCACAGGCCGCTGCGGCGCCGACCCGGCCGGCGGCCATTTGTCCGTGGCCAGAGCGCGGCCACGCAATCGGCACGGTCCAGCGCCGCGATCCAATCCTCAGGGCTCCGATGTTCCGCCGTCAGCAACGGTGTCCAGAAGGGCGATAACAATGGGTCATTATGGCGGCGCAATACGTGTTCATCAACTTTTTCATCGGATGTATTTGCCTTAGTCGGGTGCCGCGGCTAGATCAACAGATCAGGATGTACTCCGGTATCCGATCTCGCTTCCCAAAGGGGAGAGTCAAGGGAGTAACCATGCGCATTCGTTTAACGCGGGGAAGAGCAGTACGCCTCGGCGCGGCGGTTGCCGTCGCGGCCGGCGCGGCTGGCACGCTGGGCATCGCAAGCGCCACCGCGGCACCGGCGGCAGCGGCACACTGCAGCGGCCCGGCCGTGAGCCACGCGTACTTCGGCAGCACCGTTGAGCCTTACACAGGCAAGGTGACGCCGACCTACCGTTACACCCTGACCAGCTGCAGCGGCATGCAGGTCAAGGTGCTTACCTTCGGCGGAATCGTCCAGTCGGTTACCGTCCCAGGCCGTAACGGCAGGAAAGCCGACGTCGTTCTCGGCTTCAAGACCCTCAAGGACTACGTCACGGCGGACAGCCCGCCGGTGACCGCGAACGGCGGTCCCTACTTCGGCGAGACGATCGGCCGCTTCGGCAACCGGATCGCGAAGGGGACGTTCCAGCTCTACCAGCCGAGTCTCGGCAAGACCGAGACCTACACACTGCCCATCAACAATGGCGTGAACAGCCTGCACGGTGGCATCGTCGGTTTCGGCAACCACATCTGGTCGGCGGCCACTGTTCACGTTCCAGGCGCGGCAGGCGTGCAGTTGAAGCTGGTCAGCCCCAACGGCGACCAGGGCGGGGCCATCGCGGGCTGCAGCGGATTCCCAGGCGGTAAGTGCACCGGCTACCCCGGCACGCTCACCACGTACGTCACGTTCCTGATCACCAGCCACAACCAGCTGGTGATCCGCTACCACGCGACCGTCGCGGGCCTCAACACCGTGCTCAACCTCACTAACCACAGCTATTTTAACCTGGCCGGTGAGAGCTCGGGCGCCACCTACAACCAGCTCGTGCGCATCAACGCCGACAAGTACAGCCCAACCGGCACCACCCAGATCCCGCTCGGCGTCAACGTCTCGGTCAAGGGCACGCCGTTCGACTTCAGGACTTTCCACACGATCGGCTCCCGGATCACCGAGAACAACAAGCAACTGCTTATCGCGCAGGGCTACGACCACAACTGGGTACTGAACCAGGCCAGGCACGGGCTCACGCTCGCCGCCCAGGCATATGACGCGAATAGCGGGCGCCTGCTCACGGTCCTGACTGACCAGCCTGGCGTCCAGTTCTACACGGGCAACTTCCTCAACGGCACCCTGGCCGGCATCAGCGGCCACACCTACCGGCAGAGCTGGGGCTACACGTTCGAGACCCAGCACTACCCGAATTCGCCGAACCAGCCGAACTTCCCCTCCACGGAACTGAAGCCGGGCAAGGCGTTCAACTCGACAACCATCTTCGCTTTCAGCACCCGCTCAGCCGGCTGACAGCACCCAAGCGTCCCGCCGCCCGCGACTGGGCGGCGGGACGCTGCCTGTCCGGCACGCACCGGCCGCGGCACGTCGCGCGCTGGTGTCACACAGCACGTCTAGGATTCCGGTGTGGCGACCGCGACCAAGACGCAGACCCAGACGCATACCCAGACCGCTAAGAAGAGCTCAGCCGAGGCCGCGACCAGGGACCGGCTGCTGCTGCTCGACGGGCACTCCCTTGCCTACCGGGCGTTCTTCGCCCTGCCGGTGGAGAACTTCTCCACCACCACCGGCCAGCCCACCAACGCGGTCTACGGCTTCACCGCGATGCTCATCAACGTCCTGCGGGACGAACAGCCCACCCACGTCGCGGTCGCCTTCGACCGCAGCGAGCCGACCTTCAGGCATGAGCAGTACGTCGAGTACAAGGCGAACCGCCGCGAGACGCCCGCCGACTTCCGCGGCCAGCTCAGCCTCATCCACGAGGTGCTCGCCGCGCTCGGCATCAGGCAGCTTTCCGTCGCGGGCTACGAGGCAGACGACGTGATCGCGACGCTGGCCACGCAGGCCGCTGCCGAGGACATGGACGTGCTCATCGTCACCGGCGACCGTGACGCGCTGCAGCTGGTGACGGATCGGGTGACCGTCCTGATGACCAGGCGCGGTATCAGTGACATGACCAGGTTCACCCCCGGCGCCGTTAAGGAAAAATACGGGCTTACGCCCGAGCAGTACCCCGACTTTGCCGCGGTCCGCGGCGACCCGAGCGACAACCTGCCGAACATCCCTGGCGTGGGAGAGAAGACCGCCGTCAAGTGGGTCAGCGAATACGGCTCGCTGGCAGCGCTCGTCGACCGTGTCGGCGAGGTCAAGGGCAGGGCGGGCGACGCGCTGCGCGAGCATCTCGGCTCGGTGCTGCGCAACCGCCAGCTCACCGAACTCGCGCGCGACGTGCCGCTCGAGGCAGGCCCGCACGACCTCCGCCCTGGCGCGTGGGATCGGGAGGCGATCCACCAGCTCTTCGACACCCTGCAGTTCCGGGTGCTGCGGGACCGGCTCTACGCCACCCTCTCGTCGGCCCTGCCGGAGGCGGAAGAGGGCTTCGAGGTGGAACTCGCCATGCCCGGTGCCGACGAACTGGCAGGCTGGCTGGAGGAGAATGCGGGCGGCGACCAGGCCGTGGGCCTCGCGCTCACCGGCAGCTGGGGCCGCGGCACGGGCACGCTCACCGGCCTGGCGATAGCGAGCACGCACGGGCCGGCCGCGTACGTGGATCCGGTCGAGCTGACCGAGGATGACGAGCGCGCCCTTGCGGCCTGGCTCGCCGATCCGGGCAAGCCAAAGGTCCTGCACGACGCGAAGGGGCCGATGCTCGCGTTCGCCGCTCGCGGGCTTCGCCTTGACGGCCTGGCAAGTGACACGGCACTCGCTGCCTACCTGGCGCTGCCGGGGCAGCGCTCCTTCGACCTGGCCGACCTTGCGCTCCGCTATCTGCGCCGTGAGCTGCGCACGGACGCCGCGGACGGCGGCCAGCTCACCCTGGACGGCACGGGCGAGGAGGAGGCCGCCCGCGAGCTCGCGTTGCAGGCGCGCGCCACTGCCGAGCTCGCAGCCGCACTCGACAGTGACCTCGAGCGCCGCGGCGCCACCCGCCTGCTGCACGATGTCGAACTTCCGCTTGTCGCCGTGCTCGCCGAGATGGAGCGGACCGGGATCGCCGCGGACACCGCTCACTTTGCTGAGATGTCGGCGAGTCTCGGTGGGCAGGTCAAGGAGGCTGAGCAGGCCGCGTACGCGGTCGTCGGGCACGAGTTCAACCTTGGCTCGCCCAAACAGCTGCAGCAGGTGCTGTTCACCGAGCTTGGGCTGCAGAAAACCAAGCGGATTAAGACCGGCTACACGACCGACTCTGAGGCGCTGACCGGACTGCTCGCCCAGACCGGTCACCCCGTGCTCGAGCACCTGCTCAGGCATCGCGACGTCGCGCGGCTGAAGAGCATCGTGGACTCGCTGATACCGATGGCCGACGATCAGGGTCGCATCCACACCACTTTCAACCAGATGATCGCTGCGACCGGCAGGCTCTCCTCCACCGATCCCAACCTGCAGAACATCCCTATCCGGACTGAGGAGGGCCGCCGGATAAGGGAGGGATTCATAGTGGACAGCGCTGGGGCTGGCTTCGAGTGCCTGCTCACCGCGGATTACAGCCAGATAGAGCTGCGGATCATGGCGTCCATGTCCGGTGACGCCGCACTAATCGAGGCCTTCGGGTCCGGCCACGACTTCCACGCCGCGACCGCGTCCCGCGTCTTCGGCGTGCCCGCTGACCAGGTGAGCCCGGATCTGCGCGCCAGGATCAAGGCGATGAACTACGGCCTCGCCTACGGCCTGTCCGCCTACGGCCTGTCGCAGCAGCTGCGGATCACCCCGGACGAGGCGCGCGGGCTGATGGGCGAGTACTTCGAGCGGTTCGGCGGGGTCAGGGCCTATCTGCGCTCGATCGTCGACCAGGCGCGCAAGGACGGGTACACCGAGACGATCCTCGGCCGCCGCCGCTATCTCCCCGACCTGCTGTCCGACAACAGGCAGCGCAGGGAGATGGCAGAACGGATGGCTCTGAATGCGCCGATCCAGGGATCTGCGGCCGACATCATCAAGGTGGCGATGCTTGCGGTGGGCCGGGCGCTGCGCGAGCGGGGACTTCGCTCGCGGATGCTGCTGCAGGTGCACGACGAGCTTGTGTTCGAGGTCGCCCCAGGCGAACTCGACGACCTGCGTGAGCTTGCCACCTCGAGCATGTGCGGGGCCGCCAGGCTGCGGGTACCACTGCAGGTGTCGATAGGTACCGGCCGCACCTGGGCCGAGGCCGGTCATTAGCCGAGGCTGGACATTAGTGAGACGCTAACGTGACCGGGTTCGATTGACCGGCCACGCATGCTCTCATATCCTGATCGCTGCGCTCTGGCCGCGAGTAGCCAATCGGCTGTCGGCCAAATCCTGGCGCCCAAAGAAGATTCCATGTCCGTATCCGGAGCCAACCACCACATGACGAGCAGCACCGAGGCAACCTCAGCGCCCAAGGTAGCGGTCAACGACATCGGGTCCGAGGAAGCCTTCCTCGCAGCGATCGACGAGACCATCAAGTACTTCAATGACGGCGACATAGTCGAAGGGACCGTCGTCAAGGTCGATCGAGACGAGGTCTTGCTCGACATCGGCTACAAGACCGAAGGAGTGATCCCGTCACGCGAACTGTCGATCAAGCATGATGTCGACCCGCATGACGTGGTCAAGACCGGCGAGCACATCGAGGCCCTTGTCCTGCAGAAGGAGGACAAGGAAGGCCGCCTCATCCTGTCCAAGAAGCGCGCGCAGTACGAGCGCGCCTGGGGCACGATCGAGAAGATCAAGGAAGAGGACGGCGTGGTCACCGGCACGGTGATCGAGGTCGTCAAGGGCGGGCTGATTCTGGACATCGGCCTGCGCGGCTTCCTGCCCGCCTCGCTCGTTGAGATGCGGCGCGTCCGCGACCTGCAGCCATACGTGGGCAGGGAGCTTGAAGCGAAGATCATCGAGCTGGACAAGAACCGCAACAACGTGGTTCTTTCCCGCCGCGCGTGGCTCGAGCAGACCCAGTCCGAGGTGCGCCAGACCTTCCTCAACACACTGCAGAAGGGCCAGATCCGCAAGGGCGTCGTGTCGTCCATCGTCAACTTCGGCGCGTTTGTCGATCTTGGCGGTGTGGACGGTCTTGTGCACGTGTCCGAGCTGTCCTGGAAGCACATCGATCACCCGAGCGAGGTGGTCGAGGTCGGCCAGGAGGTCACGGTCGAGGTGCTTGATGTGGACATGGACCGCGAGCGCGTTTCGCTGTCCCTGAAGTCCACTCAGGAAGACCCGTGGCAGCAATTCGCCCGCACCCACCAGATCGGGCAGGTAGTGCCGGGCCGGGTCACCAAGCTTGTTCCGTTCGGCGCGTTCGTGCGCGTCGAGGAGGGCATCGAGGGCCTGGTCCACATCTCTGAGCTTGCGGACCGCCATGTCGAGATTCCCGAGCAGGTCGTGCAGGTCGGCGACGAGATCTTCGTCAAGATCATTGACATCGATCTTGATCGGCGCCGGATCAGCCTGTCGCTGAAGCAGGCCAACGAGGGCACCATCGCCGAGGCGGTCGGCGACGACTTCGACCCGACGCTTTACGGCATGCCCGCGACGTACGACGAGCAGGGCAACTACGTCTATCCAGACGGGTTCGACTCCGACACGGGCGAGTGGCTCGAAGGGTACGACCAGCAGCGCGAGGAGTGGGAACGCCAGTACGGCGAGGCGCGCTCCCGCTACGAGGCGCATCGCAAGCAGGTCGAGGAGGCACGCAAGGCCGATGCCGAGGCGACCGCGGACGCGAGCACCCAGTCGTCCTCGCCCTCGTCCCCCTCGTCGTCCTCGTCCTCGTCATCTTCGTCGTCGTCGTCTTCCTCGTCGGCTTCGCCTTCGTCTCCCGGCCCGAGCGGCGGGGGTGAGCGTGGGCGCAGTGGCGCGCTCGCGTCCGATGAGGCGCTCGCGGCGCTGCGGGAGAAGCTGTCCGGCGGCCAGAGTTAGGCGGGACCCTGCGGATCGCTGAGAATCGATGCTCCGGGTCGGGCTGACCGGGGGAATCGGGAGCGGCAAGAGTGAGGTGTCCCGGCGGCTGGCGTCCTACGGTGCGGTGGTCATCGATGCCGATGCGATCGCACGGGAGGTCGTCGCACCGGGTACGCCGGGGCTCGCCGCGGTGGCCGAGGAGTTCGGTCCAGGCGTGCTGCACGCGGACGGCAGCCTGGACCGGGAGGCCGCCGGGCGGCTCGTCTTCGCCGACGCCAGCCTGCGCGCCAAGCTGAACGCGATCGTGCACCCGCTCGTCGGGGAGCGGATGGCGGCACTCGAACGGGCGGCGCCCGCCGGTGCCGTCGTCGTGTTCGACGTGCCGCTGATCGCGGAGAACAACCTGGCGGCCGGATTCGACCTCGTCGTCGTCGTGGATGCGCCCGAGCACACCCAGCTGGACAGGCTGGTCCGGCTCCGCGGCATGACAAGGGAGCAGGCGGTGGCCCGGATCGCCGCGCAGGCCAGCAGGGACAAGCGGCTGGCGATTGTGGGCGAGCGAGACATCCTGATCGGCAACTCCGGTTCGCTCGCCGAGCTTGACAGGCAGGTCGGTGACCTTTGGACCGAGTTGCGGCGCCGTGCGCGCGGCGCCTGACAGGGGATTCACTCCGGCGGTGTCCCGAGGGCCGCAGGGCAGGGAATGCCGCCACCGCGGCACCGCGTTGGATTGTCGGACCCGGCCCTACAGTAGGAGGAGCCGTCGGCTTTAAATGCGGTAGCAATGAGGAGTGGACGCCGTGCGCCCTGTCACCGACCTGCAGCGCAAGGTCGCGCCATTTGACGTCGTCACCGACATGGTGCCGTCAGGGGACCAGCCGCAGGCGATCGCCGAGATGGAGCGGCGGATCCAGCGCGGGGACGAGCATGTCGTGCTGCTCGGTGCCACCGGTACAGGCAAGACCGCCACCGTCGCCTGGCTCGTGGAGCGCGTCCAGCGCCCAACCCTGGTGATGCTCCCAAACAAGACGCTCGCTGCGCAGTTCGCCAACGAACTGCGCGAGATGCTCCAGAAGAACGCGGTCGAGTACTTCGTCTCCTACTACGACTACTACCAGCCCGAGGCGTACATCCCGCAGACCGATACCTACATCGAGAAGGACTCGTCCATCAACGACGAGGTGGAGCGGCTACGGCACTCCGCCACCAACTCGCTGCTGACCCGGCGGGACACGATCGTCGTCGCGTCAGTCTCGTGCATCTACGGGCTCGGCACGCCACAGGAGTATGTGGACCGCATGGTCCGGCTGCGGGTCGGTGACACGATCGAGCGCGACACGCTGCTGCGCAGGCTCGTCGGCATGCAGTACAACCGCAACGACATGGCGTTCACAAGGGGGACGTTCCGGGTGCGGGGCGACACCATCGAGGTAATCCCGGTCTACGAGGAACTCGCTGCCCGGATCGAGATGTTCGGCGATGAGATCGAGCGCCTGATGACGCTGCATCCGCTCACCGGCGAGGTGATCACCGAGGACAAGGAACTGTACATCTTCCCCGCGTCGCACTACGTGGCAGGCCCGGAGCGGATGGAGCGGGCCATCGGGGGGATCGAGGCCGAGCTTGCCTGGCGGCTCGCCGAGCTCGAGCGCCAGGGCAAGCTGCTCGAGGCACAGCGGCTTCGCATGCGTACCACCTACGACATCGAGATGATGCGGCAGGTCGGCACCTGCGCGGGTATCGAGAACTACTCGCGGCACATCGACGGGCGCGAGCAGGGCAGCCCGCCCAACACGCTGCTCGACTACTTCCCCGAGGACTTCATGCTCGTCATCGACGAGTCGCACAACACGGTGCCGCAGATCGGCGCCATGTACGAGGGGGACGTATCGCGAAAGCGGACCCTGGTTGACCACGGGTTCCGGTTGCCGAGCGCGATCGACAACCGGCCGCTGAAATGGGAGGAATTCACCGAGCGGATCGGGCAGACGGTGTACCTG
Organism: uncultured Actinomycetota bacterium; assembly: GCA_963826515.1. Lineage (GTDB taxonomy): Bacteria > Actinomycetota > Actinomycetes > Streptosporangiales > Streptosporangiaceae > DATFVJ01. Next base: position 38,524 of record CAWGXI010000005.1, on the reverse strand, counting down.
TCGGCCACGCCGGGCCCATATGAACTGCAGCAGGTTTCCGGTGATGTGGTCGAGCAGGTAATCCGACCGACCGGGCTGGTGGACCCGCAGGTGGTGGTCAAGCCCACCAAGGGCCAGATCGACGATCTCGTGCACGAGATCAGGGAGCGAGCGGGCAGGAACGAGCGGGTGCTCGTCACCACGCTCACCAAGAAGATGGCCGAGGACCTCACCGACTACCTGCTCGAACTCGGCATCCGGGCCCGCTACCTGCACAGTGAGGTGGACACCTTGCGCCGGGTCGAGTTGCTGCGCGAGCTCCGGCTGGGTGAATTCGACATCCTGGTCGGGATCAACCTGCTGCGTGAGGGCCTCGACCTGCCCGAGGTGTCGCTCGTCTCCATCCTGGACGCTGACAAGGAGGGCTTCCTGCGCTCGGGGACGTCGCTGATCCAGACGATCGGCCGGGCGGCGCGGAACGTGTCCGGTCAGGTGCACATGTACGCCGACCAGGTGACACCTTCAATGCAGCGGGCCATCGATGAGACCAACAGGCGGCGCGATAAGCAGGTTGCCTACAACACCGAGCACGGCGTCGACCCGCAGCCGCTGCGTAAGCGTGTCGCCGACATCCTCGACCAGCTTGCCCGCGAGGACGCGGATACCGAGAAGCTGATCGGCGGGTCCGGGCGCCAGCAGAGCCGTGGCAAGGCGCCCGTACCCGGCTTGTCGTCGCGTGGCGGGCACGCGGAGTCCGCGGGTGCCCACGGCGAGGCTGCCGGGATGCCGCGTGGCGAGCTTGTCGCGCTGATCGAGCAGCTCTCGGATCTGATGCACGCCGCGGCGGCCGACCTGCAGTTCGAGCTCGCGGCGCGCTACCGCGACGAGATCAAGGAACTCAAGCGGGAACTGCGCGGCATGCAGGCCGCTGGCATCTGATCACCGTGACGTGGCTGATGTTCGATTACGGCGGTGTCATCTGCTCGCCACAGCCGGAGCAGGACGTGGCAGCGATGGCGGCCGCCGTGGGCAGCACGGTGCCAGAGTTTCGCGATGCGTACTGGGCCCGCCGGCTCAGCTACGACCTCGCTGAGCTCACCGCTGAGCAGTACTGGCGGGCCATCGCGGAGCAGGTGCGCGGCCCCTCGTGGGACCGCGCGATGACCGCTGAGCTCCGCTCGCTGGACACCGCGAGCTGGATGCACCTCCAGCCGGGTACCGTTCGCCTGATCGAAGATCTCGCCGCCCGGGGGACCAGGATGGCGCTGCTGTCGAATGCGCCGTACGAGGTGGCGGAGGCTGTCGCGGCACTTCCTGTGGCCCGCAACTTCGAAGGGCTGTTCTTCAGCTGTTACCTGCGGGCAGCCAAGCCGGACCCGCGGTGCTTCCAGGCCGCGCTCGCCGAGCTGGGCGCAGCGCCCACCGATGTGATCTTCACGGACGATCGCGCAGACAATGTCGAGGGGGCCGCCCGGCTCGGCATCGACGCGATCCGCTTCACCAGTGCGGATGCAATGCGGGAGCGGCTGCCCGCACAGCTCACCTGACAGCGGCCGGAATGCGAGCGGTGCGGTCAATTCCGCGCGCCACCGTCAGCCGTTAAGGCCTATCCGGGTGAGCGCCACGGACAGGGCCGCCTCCCAGTCGGCCGCTGACCTGGTCGCCCCAGCCTGGGCTGGTTTGACCCGGTCCAGTGCGGCGAAGGTGCTCCGGACGACATCGGCCGGGCGCGCGGACGTCACACTCGCGTCGCCAAGCTCGAGTTCATGCTGCAGGTTGTCGCGGCCGTGCCCGGGTACGGCATCGAGCAGCAGCACGTGCCGCCCTACCACCCGGGCTTCTGAGCACGTGTCACCCGAACTCGTGACGACCAGATCCGCGGCGGCCATCAGCTCAGGGATCCGGTCGGTGAAACCGAACACGCGCAGCCGCGGCTCGCGTGCCGCTGCGGCGCGGAGCCTCGCCTCGAGTTTCCTGTTGTGCCCGGCGACCGCGAGCACGCATAGCCCGGCCCGGGCGAGCGCGGACGCCGTGACGGCGAGCGGCCCGATTCCCCATGCGCCCGACATGAGCAGCACGCAGCGCTCGGTGCCGGGCACGCCGAACCTTGCCCGCGCTTCCTGCTGGGCAGGCGGGTGGTAGAAGCCCGGCCGCACGGGCGCCGGCACCACCGCCACCTGGGCGTCGGGCTGGAATCGCAGTACGGCGCTTTCTGCTGCTCGCGAGGTCACCAGGTACATGTCGGTGTGCGGGTGGACCCACAGCCGGTGTGGCGTGACGTCTGTGCAGAAAACCACGTGCGCCATCTCACGGTAGCGATTACCGGCGGCACCGGCTTTACCTCGCACACGGCCCGCGCGGAGCCGGCTGACGGCGGACGCCGCGGTCGCGAATACGGAGACGACCAGATCGGCGGGCTCGGCATCAAGCTGCCGCCGCAGCCGCGGGACCATCTGCCCGCGCGCCGCCGCATCCGTCAGCAGCGCCAGGCGGTTGCCGGTGCGTAGGGTGCCGAAATGGTAGGCGTCATAGAGTCCGGGCACCGCGAGCATGCCCCGGAACACCGCCTCGCCGGCCGAACCGCCGGTGCGCCCGAGCAGTCGCATGGCGTCAAGGGTTCGCGTCGACCAGCCACGTGCTTCGAGCGAGTCAGCACACGCCTGGGCCATTACGTCGTGGCCCATGCCGAGCGAACCGGAAAGCAGCAGGGCGTGCTTCATGAGTGCCCCCCGGCCGGCCCCGCCCCATCGGCGGGATCGCTCGCCCGGCACCAGTCCAGGTAGCGCCGGACGCCCTCGGCGAAGGACGTGCTTGGCGACCAGCCGAGTATCTCCTTCGCCAGCGCGTTCGACACGCTGCGGCCGTTGTAGTCCGCGGGCCGTGCCGGAACGTGCTCGATTGGCACGGGGCCAGCCAGGCGGCGCACCGTGTCGGCGACCTCACGGACGGACACCGGCGTGTCGCCTTCGAGCGCCAGCGTGTGGTCCTCGGCGGCCGGGGAGAGCGCGCGGACGTGGGCGTCCGCGAGATCTTCGACGTAGATGTAGTTGCGCTGCTGCTCACCCGTGCCGGCGATGGTGATCGGCAGGCCCGCCAGCGCGGCGCGCGCGAAACGCGCCACCACAAGCGCGTCGCGCATCCGCGGCCCGTACGGGATCCCGTACCGCAGGATGGTGAAGTGCTGGCCATACATCTGCCGGTAACTGTGCGCGAGCAGTTCGGTGGCCAATTTGGTGGAAACGTAAACGTGCCCGGCCCTGGGCAGCTCGATTGGCGCCTCCTCGGCCAGTTCGCCGCTGCCCGCCGCGGCGCCGTACACCCATACGGTGCTCGCGAGCAGCACGCGCCCGCAGCCCTGGCGGCGGGCGGCCTCGAGAACGGACGCGGTGCCGTCGACATTGACCCGGACAGCGCTCAGCGGGTCGGCCGCGATCAGGTCCACGTCGCTCGCACCTGCCAGGTGGAAGACCGCGTCGCTGCCCTGTACGGCGGCCTCGAGCGCCGCCTGGTCGAGAATGTCGGCGCTGCGGTAGCTTGCCTGCGGGTTCAGCGGGTGAACGGCGGCGTCGATCACGATGACCTCGTGGCCGGCCCTGATCAGGTTGTCGACGACGTGGGAACCGATAAATCCACAGCCACCGGTCACGACGACTCGCATGCTCACCCCTCAGACCCCCGCGAAGGAGCTGTAAGCGCGTGACACGGCGGTTAGTACTTGGTCCACCTCATCCTCGCGCATGTCCGAGTGCACGGGCAGGCAGACATGCCGTGTGCACAGATCTTCGGCCACCGGAAGTCGTGCCCCGGCGTAGCGTATGAACACCGGTTGCTTGTGCAGCGGCACGTCATACACCTCGCCGGACAGCCGGACGCGGTGGCGGTCGGCTAGCTCGCGCTTGAAGCGCGCCCGGTCCACGCCGGGCGGCAGGACGGCGATGTACTTGTAAAAGTTGCTGCGGCAGCCGGGTGGCTCGCGCAGCGGCTGCGGGCCGCCGCCCTGGGTGAGCTGCTCCGTGTAGCGGGCCGCGACGCTGCGGCGGCGGGCGATCGCGGAGTCCATCCGGCCCATGTGCACCAGCCCGGTCACCGCGTGCAGCTCGCTCATCCGCATGGCCGAGCCCAGCCGCACATGATGATTGGCTGTGAAGGCCCCCTTGCCCTGATCACGGTAGATGCGCGCCTCGTCACGGACGTGTGCGGATGCGGTGAGTATCATCCCGCCCTCACCGCTGGTCACGACCTTGGTCGGGTAGAAGGAGAATGCCGCCGCGAGCCCGAACGAGCCCGCGAAGCGGCCGTCGTAGCTGCTGCCGTGAGCATGCGCGGCATCCTCGACGAGCTCGACGCCACGTTCGGCGCACATCTGCCTGAGCGCGTCCACCTCGGGCGTGATGAGCCCGCCGATGTGCACGAGCACCACCGCCGCGGTCGCGGGCGTGAGGGCTGCCTCGACGGTCGCCGGGCTGAGCGCGAGCGTCGCCGGGTCGACGTCGGCGAACACGGGCTTCCCTCCGGCCTGGAGTACGGCGGCGGCGGTGGCGAAGAAGGTATTCGCCGGCACGATTACGTCGCGGCCGGCCACCCCGACCGTGCGCAGGATAATGTCGAGCGCCGCGGTGCCGCTGGAGGTCGCGACCGCGTGGGGTGCGGAGTGCGCTGCCCCGAAGGCTGTTTCGAAACGCCGGGTATAGGGCCCGAGCGTCAATGTGCCGCTGGCCAGGATGTCCTTAATGGCCGCCGCGATGTCCTCCCGGTCCTCCTTGGGGAACACCACGCGGGCTGCTGGCACTTCCACCCACTACCTCCCGTATCAGAAATGCTCATGCTTCAGCCATGGAATGATCCCATGAAGAGGAGACAGGACGGGAATGGATACTAGGACCTTGTGCGCCGGCGCCTCCGGTGCTGGCGTGGGCGCCGCTGTTGCCGCAGGTGCCTGCGTTATGGCGGGCGCGGGCGCGGTCGCGCACGCGGGCCCTGGCGTCACGGCGATCGGCCCGCTGCGCCGCAGGTTTTTTCCCGTGCTGGCCGGCCGGGGCGCCCCCGATCACGTCGCGCTCACCTTTGACGATGGGCCCGACCCGCATTCCACCCCGCGCTTTCTTGACCTGCTCGGCGCCCGCGGCACGCGCGCGACGTTCTTCCTGCTCGGATCCATGGTCGTGCGGTCGCCAGGGCTCGCAGCGGAGCTAACCGCCGCCGGGCACGAGGTTGGCGTGCACGGCTGGGATCACCGCTACGTGCTGCTGCGCAGCCCCAGGGCCGTCTACGACGACATTGCCAGGGCTGCTGGTGCCGTGGCGGAGGCAACCGGAACGGTCCCTGCCTTCTACCGGCCTCCGCACGGGGTGCTGAGCAGCGCCGCGATCTCCGCCGCCAAGCGCCTTGCGCTGACGCCGCTGCTGTGGACCTGCTGGGGCAAGGAGTGGGTGCCCGGTGCGACCACAGACTCGGTGCTCGGCACGATCCGCCGGGATCTCACCGGCGGCGCTACCGTTCTCCTGCACGACTCGGACTGCACCTCGCCGCCCGGTTCCTTCCTGTCCGCGCTCGGCGCCGTCCCCGCGCTGCTCGACGAATGCGCGGCCAAGGGCTGGCGGGTCGGCACCGCCGCCGCCCACGGCTGCCAGCCAGGGGCCGCGGGTCAATTGTGACCGCGTTGGCACCTGGGGGCCCTAGGTCATTACCGGTCATGGCGACTTGTTTCGCGCGCGGATAACGGAGAGGCTTGGCAGAGTGTGGTGGAGTCTGGGGGGCGCCCTGGCGGCCGCGTGCTGTTTCGGCGTCGCGTCCGTCATTCAGGCGCTCTCGGCCCGTGCCGCCTCGGTCGGCTCGGCGAGCATCAGTCCGCGGCTGCTCATCCGCATGCTCGGGCAGTGGCGATTCATCGCCAGCCTCTGCCTTGACCTCATCGGCTTTATTGCCCAGCTGATCGCGCTCAGGCGGCTGCCCCTGTTCGTCGTGCAGGCGGCGATCGCCGCGAGCCTGGCGGTCACCGCGGTCCTGGCCGCGTGGCTCGCCCACCATGCGCTCGCGGGCCGTGAATGGCTGGCGGTGATCGCGGTTACCGTCGGCATCGCCATGCTCGGCTCCTCCGCGGGCGATACCGGCGCGGTGAACCCGGGCGACGAGTTCAGGCTCGGCCTGATCGTCGCGGTCGCCGTGTTCGCGTTCGCTGGTTTCGCGGCCGCCAGGCTACCCGGGCGCAGACGCACGCTCGCGCTCGGCATGATCGCAGGGCTCGGCTATGGGGTGGTCGGGGTCGCGGCTCACATCCTCATCGGCTTCTCGCCCGCCGACCTGATCCGCGACCCGGCCGCCTACGCGCTTGCCGGGGCTGGCGTGATCTCGTTCATGTTCTGGACGTCCGCGCTTGAGCACGGCGATGTCACCACAGCTACAGCGGCCGTGGTCGTCACCGAGACGGTGCTACCCGCGATGATCGGCGTCATCTTCCTCGGCGACACCACCCGTCACGGGCTGGTCGGGCTTGCTGCTGCCGGATTCGTGCTTGCCGTCGTCGGCGCGCTCATGCTGGCCCGATTCGGTGAGACCGAGCCTGCGCCACCGCAGGCACGGGCACCGGATAGCTCCCACCCGCTGTCGGATGCGCAAAGCGCACGCTGAGCGGCAGGCCTGCGCCCAAGCCTGGTGGGCGCGCGTCGGTCGTGGGCAAGGTTCGGCGAGCGGGCGTTCATGGCGCCGTTTCGGTGTTGCTGTGGGGCCACATAACGGTCGGCTGTTATCCTGGTAGTCCGTGGGAGCACAGCGCGGGCACGGTCGAAGCAGGACCGCAGAAGCCACCACCGCCGACCCGCCACCGCACCGACCACGGGAGCCCCATTTGGCTGCGTCACCGCTCGTCTCAAGGCCAACTGCCACCAAGTACGTATTTGTCACCGGGGGCGTCGCGTCTAGCCTGGGCAAGGGCCTCACCGCCGCCAGCCTCGGCCGGCTGCTGAAGCTCCGCGGACTGCGGGTGACCATGCAGAAGCTGGACCCGTACCTGAACGTCGACCCGGGCACGATGAACCCCTTCCAGCACGGCGAGGTCTTCGTCACCGACGACGGCGCGGAGACCGATCTCGATGTCGGGCACTATGAGCGCTTCCTCGATACGGAGCTCAAGGGGCCGGCCAACGTCACCACCGGCCAGATCTACTCGAGCGTGATCGCTAAGGAGCGGCGCGGCGCCTACCTCGGTGACACGGTCCAGGTCATCCCGCACATCACCAACGAGATTAAGTCGAGAATCACGGAGATGGCGGGTCCTGACGTCGACGTCGTCATCACAGAGGTCGGCGGCACCGTCGGCGACATCGAGTCGCAGCCGTTCCTCGAGGCGATCCGCCAGATCCGCCACGAGATCGGCCGTGACAACTGCTTTTTCCTGCACATCTCGCTGCTGCCCTACATCGGGCCGTCCGGTGAGCTCAAGACCAAGCCGACCCAGCATTCGGTGGCGGCGCTGCGGAGCATCGGTATCCAGCCGGACGCGATAGTCTGCCGGTCGGACCGGCCGATCACCCAGGAGCTCAAGCGGAAGATCAGCCTGATGTGTGACGTCGACGAGGAGGCTGTGGTTTCTGCGGTCGATGCGGTGTCGATCTATGACATCCCGAAGGTGCTGCACTCCGAGGGACTCGACGCCTACGTCGTGCGCAGGCTCGGGCTTCCGTTCCGCGACGTGGACTGGAGCGACTGGGACGAACTGCTGCGCCGGGTACACCGCCCGGCCCGCACCGTGACGATCGCCCTGGTCGGCAAGTATGTCGATCTGCCCGACGCCTACCTGTCCGTCACCGAGGCGCTCCGCGCGGGCGGCTTCGCCAACGACGCCAGGGTCAACATCCGATGGGTAACCAGCGACGACTGCGCGACGCCTGAGGGCGCGGCGCGGCGGCTCGACGGTGCCGACGGCATTGTCATACCCGGCGGGTTCGGTGTCCGCGGCATCGAGGGGAAAATCGGGGCTGTCAACTACGCGCGTACGCACGGTATCCCGCTGCTCGGCCTGTGCCTTGGCCTGCAGTGCATGGTCATCGAGGCCGCGCGTGGGCTCGCCGGGCTTGCCGACGCCAACAGCGCCGAGTTCGAGCCTGACACCCCGCATCCGGTCATCGCTACCATGGACGAGCAGCGGGACGTTGTCGCGGGCGAAAGGGACATGGGCGGCACCATGCGGCTCGGCCTGTACCCGGCGGTGCTCGGCGAGGGGACAATCGTCCGCCAGCTTTACGGCACCGAAACGGTGCAAGAGCGGCACCGGCACAGGTACGAGGTCAACAACGACTACCGCGAGCGCCTTACCCAGGCCGGACTGGTCTTTTCTGGCCTGTCGCCGGACGGGAGGCTCGTCGAATTCGCCGAGCTGCCGCGTATCACCCACCCGTTCTTCGTGGCTACCCAGGCCCACCCCGAGCTGCGGTCGCGGCCCACCAGGCCGCACCCGCTCTTCGCCGGGCTTGTGGCGGCGGCATTGGACCGCGCCAAGGGTTCCGCGCGCCCCGCCGAGGGCAGAACGGGCACCAATTCCATCCTGACCAGCGCATGACAGGTCCATCGATCGCTGACGTCCCAGCGTGCTGGCCTGTGCTTACCACGACTGCGCGGTACGCGGGCAGCGTGTTCAGCGTCCGTACCGACCGGGTCGCGATGCGGGACGGCGAGGTGGCCGACCGTGACGTGGTGAAGCATCCAGGTGCCGTCGCCGTGGTTGCCGTCGGCGAGGGCGAGCGGGTGCTGATGGTCCGCCAGTACCGTCATCCGGTTGGCAGGCTCCTGTGGGAGCTCCCGGCCGGGCTGCGCGACGTCGATGGCGAGATGCCGCTGGCCACCGCCAGGCGCGAGCTGCTCGAGGAGACCGGTTACCGCGCCGCAGGCTGGCTCACGCTGGTTGACTTCTTCACCTCGCCGGGTATGAGCGATGAGCGGATCCGGATCTTTCTCGCCCGTGGCCTGACCGAGGTGCCGGCGGGCGAGCGTGACTTCTCGCCGCGGCACGAGGAGGCGAGCATGCAGGTCGGCTGGGTGCCCCTGGAGGACGCCGTCCGCGGCATCTTCGCCGGTCATCTCCACAATCCAACGGCCGTGGTGGGTATCTTGTCCGCGTACGCCGCCCGGTCTGACGGATTCGCAACACTGCGCAGTGCGAACGCACCTGAGGGCTGATCGGCACGAGCTGAGAGAGGTCTGATGGCCATGAAGGTGGGCGTCCCCAAAGAGGTCAAGAATCACGAATACCGGGTGGCGATCACCCCGGCCGGCGTGCACGAGCTTGTGCGTGGCGGTCACGAGGTCTTCGTCGAGGCCGGCGCGGGCGATGGTTCCGCCATCCCCGATTCGGATTTCACTGCCGCGGGCGCGTCCATCCTCCGCTCCGCCGACGCGGTGTGGGAAGCAGGCAACCTGATCCTCAAGGTGAAGGAGCCGGTGGCGGATGAATACCACCGCATGCGCAAGGGCCAGGTGCTCTTCACATACCTGCACCTGGCCGCCTCGCGGCCGTGCACAGACGCGTTGCTCGGCTCTGGGATCACCTCGATCGCATACGAGACGGTGCAGCTGCCTGACGGGTCCCTGCCGCTGCTCGCGCCGATGTCCGAGGTGGCGGGCCGGATGGCGCCCCAGGTCGGCGCGCATCACCTGCAGCGTGACGGCGGCGGCCGCGGCGTCTTGATGGGCGGGGTTTCCGGCGTTTACGCCGCCAAGGTTGTCGTGCTGGGCGCCGGGGTGTCGGGCATGAATGCCGCCGCGATCGCGCTCGGCATGCAGGCCGAGGTGCTCCTGGTGGACAAGAACGTGGCGAGGCTGCGCTCGGCCGACGCCATCTACCAGGGCCACTGCCAGACGGTCACGTCCAACACCTACGAGGTTGAGCGGGCCGCGATCGATGCGGACCTTGTCATCGGCGCGGTCCTGGTCCCTGGCGCGAAGGCACCCATGCTCATCTCCGATGAGCTCGTCAGCAGGATGAAGCCAGGCTCCGTCCTGGTGGACATCTCCATCGACCAGGGCGGCTGCTTCGAGAGCTCGCGTCCGACCACCCACGCCGACCCCACCTACCGCGTGCACGACTCGGTATTCTACTGCGTCGCCAACATGCCCGGAGCGGTGCCGCACACGTCCACCTATGCGCTCACCAACGTGACGCTGCCCTACGCTGTGGAGATCGCGAGCCGCGGCTGGCGTGCGGCGCTGCGCGCCGATCCCGCGCTCGCGCTCGGGCTCAGCACCCACGAGGGGATGCTCGCCTGCCAGCCCGTCGCCGAGGCGCACGGGCTGCCGGTGAGCAGCGTGGCCAGGCTTGAGGAGGTGCTTGGCTGACCGCGACCTGCGAGCTCGACCGCCAGGTGCACGGTTATCTCGAGCATCTCACGGTCGAGCGCGGCCTTTCCCGTAACACGCTCGAGTCTTACCGTCGCGACCTGCTACGATACCTCGACGCGATGGCTGCACGGGGCAAGACGAGCCTGGCGGTGGTCACGGCGGAGGACGTCGCCGCGTTCCTCGCCGGGCTGCGCCAGGGTGGCGACGGGCATCCGCCACTTGCCGCGGGTTCGGCGGCCCGCGCGGTGGTCGCCGTGCGCGGCCTGCATGCGTTCGCGTTCCGCGAGGGCCTGGCCGCGACCGACCCCGCGCGGGAGGTGCGCCCGCCCGCGCCGCCAAGGCGGCTGCCCAAGGCGATCTCGGTCTCGGAGGTAGGACGCCTGCTCGACGCGGCGGCCCCGGGTGCGCCGCCCGCTCCGGACTGTGCGTCGTCTTCTCCCGGTTCCCCGGGTTTCACGGTCACCGCGACCGAGCCGGCCGCGCTGCGTGACCGCGCCTTGCTCGAACTGCTGTACGGCACCGGGGCGAGGATCTCGGAGGCAGTGGGTCTCGACGTCGATGACCTTGAACTCCGCCAGGCCGATCGCGACACCCCCGGCGCCGTTCGGCTGGCTGGTAAGGGCGGCAAACAGCGAGTCGTGCCCGTCGGCAGCTACGCTCGCGCCGCGCTCGACGCATACCTGGTGCGGGGCAGGCCGGCGCTCGCGGGCCTGCCGGGGGCAAGCCGCGGGCATTCCCACGGCGCCAGGGCCGGTGCCGTGTTCCTCAACGCGCGTGGCGGCAGGCTGACCAGGCAGGGCGCGTGGATGGTGCTTCGCGCGGCGGCCTGCCGGGCCGGGCTCGCCGACGTCTCACCGCACACGCTGCGGCATTCGTTCGCCACTCACCTGCTCGACGGCGGCGCGGACGTCCGCGTGGTGCAGGAACTGCTCGGCCACGCATCGGTCACGACCACCCAGGTCTACACGCTTGTCACCGTGGATCACCTGCGCGAGGTGTACGCCGCCGCGCACCCCCGGGCACTGGGCTGACCTCACTGGGCTGACCTCACTGGGCTGACCTCGCTGGGCTGACCTCGCTACTCACTGGGCTGACCTCACTGGGCTGACCTCACTGGGCTGACCTCACTGGGCTGACCTCACTGGGCTGACCTCACTGGGCTGACCTCACTGGGCTGACCTCACTGGGCTGACCTCACTGGGCTGGGTGACCGGCTGACCCGGCGGGCTGTCACCGCGGCCTGTGCGGAAACAATCCTTGCGGACATATCGCGCGTGACCGGTGAGTCGGCTTGCCGCTAGCCTGCGCAGGGCCTAATGTCGCGAGCCAGACAGTCCAGGGTCGTCTGCCGGGGAGGTCACAGCTGGTGGCAACAACCCAGATAGCAGCAACCCAGCGCGCGGCAGCCGAGCGCGCGGCACAGACAACAGGACAGGCAACTGCGCAGGCCCCGGAGCATGCAACGGAGCAGGCAACGCATCAGAAAACGGAGCCCCGGGCGCAGGGACGCGCCGCGTCCGAGCGAGTGACAGTATCTGAGCGGGCTGCGGCGTCTGATCGAGTGGCAGGTGTCGAACGGGTAGCCGGGCACGAGCGGCCGCCCGGGTACGGTCCTACCGGTCGGCCGATGCCTTCGCTGCCCGAGCCCGAACCGCTCACCACACACGGTCCCGCTCGGGTGGTCGCTGTCTGTAACCAGAAGGGTGGCGTGGGCAAGACCACGACCACGATCAACCTCGGCGCCGCGCTCGCGGAGTGCGGTCGCAGGGTGCTGCTGGTGGACTTTGACCCGCAGGGCGCGCTGTCGGTCGGCCTGGGTATTCACCCTTTGCGGCTCGAGTACACCGTCTACAACCTGCTCATGGAGCGCGGTGTGACCCCCGCGGACGTGGTGCTGAAGACCGGTGTGGACGGCATGGACCTGCTGCCGAGCAACATCGACCTGTCTGGCGCCGAGGTGCAGCTCGTGCACGAGGTCGGCCGCGAATACGTGCTCGGCGGCGTGCTGGAGCCCGTGCTGCCCGAGTACGACGTGCTGCTCATCGACTGCCAGCCGTCGCTCGGCCTGCTCACCGTCAATGCGCTGGCCTGCTCGCAAGGCGTGCTGGTGCCGCTCGAATGTGAGTACTTCGCCATGCGCGGCGTGGCTCTGCTGATGGAGACGATCGAAAAGGTCACACGCAGGCTGAATCACAAGCTCGCAATTGAAGGGCTGCTCGCGACCATGTACGACTCTCGCACGCTGCACTCGCGTGAGGTGCTGTCGAGCATGGTCGACGGTTTCGGCGACGCGGTATTCCATACTGTGATCAATCGGACCGTGCGCTTCCCCGACGCGACGGTCGCGGGGGAGCCCATTACCCGGTTCGACTCCGCTTCCATGGGGGCGTCCGCGTACCGTGAGCTCGCCAAGGAGGTTCTGGAGCGGTGGAAGGCGAGTCCAGGCGGGTAGGACAGCCTGAAGCCAGGACTGCCTGAAGCCAGGACTGCCTGAAGCCAGGACTGCCTGAAGCCAGGACTGCCTGAAGCCAGGACTGCCTGAAGCCAGGACTGCCTGAAGCCAGGACTGCCTGAAGCCAGGACTGCCTGAAGCTGCTGAGCTCTTTCGCTCCACCACCACCGACGCCGCCTCGGTCCGGCAGCTGCCCCGGCCAGGCCCCGTGCGACCACCGTGTGCCCGCGGCGGACGGTGCCACCGGATCACCGAGTGATATCCGTCCGCTTCGCGGCGAAGACGCCTGGCCCGCGGAAGCGGCTCACCGGGTGGCCGCGCGATCATCCGGCTGCGGATCCGGCAGCCGCCTCTTGGCGACCTCGTTATTTGAAGATCTAGCGGCCGGACTCTATGAGGACGCTTCGGCAAGATTATGTGAACATCCCGCTCTCCTCCGGCTGCTCAATCTTGCGCCGGATCCTCGCGCTGGCGGCCATCTGGATCTGCCCGCTGGCGATAAGGAACTGCCGGAGACGGCCCACCCGATCACGAAATGTGACCGCATGCGGAGCTGTGCCGCTCCTGATCCGCCGTTCGGAGCGGCTGGCGACTTCTCGGGCTGACTTGCTGGGGGCGCGCCTATCGGGCATTATGTACTCCCGCCAAGGAGTGCCTTCGTGTTCGGTGGATGCATCCGATAGCGGGAGGGCCGATGCCGAGCGGCGATGAGATCCGAGACGTTCAGCGAGCGACGTGGGCCGGGCTTTCTGCGGGCTGGGAGAAGTGGGACTCGGTCATCATGGATCAGCTGGGCCCGGTCGGCACAGCGATTATCGAGCGTCTCGACATCGCTGATGATCAGCAGCATCTCGACATTGCCGCGGGCACTGGTGAGCCGGGGCTGACCGTCGCCAAGCTCGCGCCGAGGGGACACGTCGTTCTGACCGACCTTGCGGCTGAGATGCTCGACATCGCGACCCGGCGAGCGAACGCGCAAGGGATCACCAATTTTGAGACCAAGGTGTGCAGCGCGGACGACCTGCCATTCGGTGCCGCGATATTCGACAGTATCTCGGTACGGTTCGGATACCTGTTCTTTCCCGACGTCGCCAAAGCGACCGCCGAGTTCGCGCGCGTGCTCAAGCCGGGCGGACGTCTCTGCTCGTCGGTATGGGTCAAGCCCGAGGAGAACCCGTGGACGACGATCGCCATGCAGGCAATCGCGACGGAGGCGGTGCTGGCGCCACCCGACCCGGACGGGCCCAATATGTTCCGGTGCGCTGCCCCGGGATATGTCAGTGCCCTGTACGAGACCGCGGGGCTGCGCGACGTTGCCGAGTGGACCGTCGACGTCGAACTCGTGACGCGATCGCCCGCGCAGTATTGGGAGATGATCAGCGAGCACGTCTCGCTCGCAGTTGCGGCGCTCCAGGAGGTCGACGAACCGGCGCGGGAGCGGATCGCGAAAGCCGTCATCGCCAAGGTCAGCACCTACGAGGAAGACGGCAAGGTAAGGATTCCGGGCGTGGCCCGCTGCATCGTCGGCACGAAGTAGGGACGCCCGAACTGGAGCGTCTGCGCACAGTTGCCGAGCCGCGGAGCTCATCTTGGCAGCCGGAAATAGTCGGCGATCGGCGCGGCATGAGGCGTAGCGCCCTGTGAGTCCGGTCACCTTCTGTGATGGCCACCGCACCGTCTTCGCAACCGCCAGCGGGCAGATCCAGTCTGATCGCCGACATTCTCGCCGCCGTCCAGGTCGTTCGTCCTCGCCTCGCTGTGGGCGCTCCAACTAGACCGCGGTTCCGGGCCGACAACAATCGCAGCCGCGAAGGAGACGGTGGATAAAGAGCATTGCCGTTGATCATGACTTGCTGTCCAGATAAACGTGCCGTCAACACCGCCCAGATAATGGGTATATGAGAAGACCTGCCCGCCAGTTTGCCGCGCAGGGGGGCGAGGTCGCACGCGAGCTGAGGCCAAAGCTGCGCGGCTGGCTGCATCTTGCCGCCTTTCCGGTGGCGACGATCGCCGGCGTCGTGCTGATGGCACTCGCGCCGACGACAAGGGCATTCGTCGCCGCCGCTATCTACACGGCGTCCTCGTCCCTGCTGTTTGGTATCAGCGCTCTCTACCACCGGGCCGCAGTGTCGGCAGCCCCCCGCCGGGTGCTCAAGCGGCTCGACCACTCAAACATCTACCTGATAATCGCGGGCACCTATACGCCGTTCGCGCTACTCGCCCTGCACGGCGCCGCTCAGGTCGCCGTGCTTGCCACCGTCTGGACCGGCGCGGCGCTCGGGCTCATCTTCCGATTGGCGTGGATCGACGCCCCCCGGTGGCTTTACACACCGCTGTACATCGCGCTTGGCTGGGTCGCGATCTTCGTGCTGCCGGGCCTGGTACGCGGCGCGGGTGTCGCGGCCACGGTGCTGGTCATCGTCGGCGGACTCCTCTACACCCTGGGCGGCCTCGTGTACGCGCTCAAGCGTCCCAACCCGTCGCCGCGGTGGTTCGGCTTCCATGAGGTCTTCCACCTGCTGACAGTGCTCGCATGGGTGACGCAGTATGTCGCGGTGTCAATGGTCACCTACCGGGCAGGCTGACCTCAGCAACCGGCCATGACGTGGTTGGAAACCCGTGCTTGTGAGGCGCGGGCAACCAACCACGCGCATGAAATCTGGGCGCCTCGATGCGCCCGTGGGTCAAGCGAGGTCGAACGTGCCGTGTTTCGCGGCAGCGGTGAACATGCGCCACGCGGTCGCCGTGAAGATCAATTTAGGCCCGTCCGGATCTTTGGAGTCGCGCACCGCGACCACGCGATGCGGCTTACCCGCGGGATTGGCCGCCGCGACCTCGACGCAGTTGCCGCCGTTTCCGCCGCTCCACGAGGACTTGCGCCAGCCAGGGACTGCGGCGATCTCGACGCAGTTGCCGCCGTTTCCGCCGCTCCACGATGATTTACGCCATCTGACGTCGGTCAGGTCCATTCCTTCATCACCTTTCTAATGCGATCGAGTGAGGCAGTACTGGATAGCGCCTCGGCCCGCAGCGCGTCGAAGCTGAACGCGCAGGACTCCACGGCCTCGGGCCGCTCGACGATGAGCCCCGCCGAGGCGGTCTCCAGATAGAGCGAATCCGGGCCATCACGGAATGTCGCGATGACGAATCCGCCGGTGAGCCCGGCGTGGGCGCCCACACCGAGCGGCATCACCTGAATCATGATCTTCGGTTGCCCGGCGGCCTCGGCGAGGTACGCGAGCTGTGCATGCATCACATGCGGGCCGCCAATGGGCCTGCGCAGGACACCCTCATCGAGCACCGCCCACAGCATCGGCGGCTCATCTGTTGCGAAGACAGCCTGCCGTTCCATCCGGGCGCTGACGTCTTGCTGGACGCGGTCGTCCGGATCTGCGGGCCGCGCCGCCCGCAGAACCGCAGATGCGTAATGCTCGATCTGTAACAGCCCGGGAACGAGCAGGGGCTCCCAGGACCGCAGTGACGTAGCGCCTGCCTCGAGTTCCACGAACGGCCGGAACCACGAGGGGTGGGCTTGACCGGCGACGAGCCGGTGCAGGCGACCGAGCACGCCCCCGGTGCTGAGCACTTCGTCGCAGCGCCGGGCGAAGTCACGGCTCGCCACGCGGCGGCACGTTTCCACCGCGCCGACAAGTGCCGGGCTGTAGGCGATCTTCACGGCGAGCTGTTCCTGAGTCAGGCCGGTCGCGTTGCGGGCGAGCTTCAATTCCTCCGCGAACACCGCCAGCGCCGCGTCATCCCTGTCAGACCTGCCGCCCATCGCGTCCACCGCCTCGTTCCGAAATGTGCGTACTTAGCGTAACGCTGTGGCCCCAGCTTTGTCTACGTTATGGGCTCGTCTGGTTACCGTGTAGGGTCCCGCAGATCTTTGGCGGCGACGAGAGTTCCACTATCGACTCCTCAAGAACAAGCAGGGCATTGCTCGGATCGCCGCCTGGAGCACCGCCCGCATCCACCGAGATCTACGGGGCAGCCCTAGCGGACGAGGCAGCCCGGTGAGCGCCCGTCAGCGGGGAACGCTGCCGCGAGCGCACGGGCGATCAGATGGGCCCGGGCCGCGTACCCGGCGGAGCTGTAGTGGATACCGTCAGAAATGAACCAGCTTTCCTTCGCCGCCGAGGCCCAGTCATTGACCCGCATGTTCGGGTACTTGGCGCAGGTCCGCATCAGGGCCCTGTTCCAGAGCAGCATGTCAGCCTCCGCGTATGGTCCGTCGGTGGCCAGCGACTTGACGTCTACCCACATGACCGGCTGATTGCCGATCTCGGACATCATTTGGTGGATCCGCGCGGCCCGGCTAACCGGTGAGCCGACGTAGACGTTCGCCGTGTCGTCGGTGCCGAGGGCAAGCACCCAGCATCCGCGGTACGCACCACGTTTCAGCTGCTGCGCAACCGTGTGGGCGTTGACCTGGCCGTTCAGGGTCTCGACAATCGACCGGCCGCCGGAGATCTCCGGCTGAACCGTGGTGACGCCCACACGCGCGTACTGCGGGGCGAGCCGTTGCTGCGGGTCTGGCAGGTAGTCGGGTGAGATGAGGCCTTCCGACGTCGAGTCGCCGATGTGCACGACGGCGCGGCATGATGTGCGGGCCTGGATACCGGCGGTCACCTTGTGGCGCCTTCTCGCGGCCACCCGGCGCTTACGGCGCGCGCTTGCGTGCCTAGATGCCCGGCTGGCGGTAGCCGCGCGCGCTGATGCGCGGCTGGCGGCGGCTGCGCGCGCGGATGTCCGGCTGGCGCCGGCTGCCCGCTCCGATGCCGCGCTGGCGGCGGCCTTATGAGCGTCTCTACTGGCGGGCACGGCTGTGCTTGCCGCTGAATTCGAGGGTGGCGCCTGGCTGCCTTCGGCCGGGCCTGCCGAGGCGGGCTGCACGACGCCCGAGAGGCCGGCGCTTGCGAGCGCCGCCACCAAGGCGGCCGCGGCCATTGCTACCCGAGCCTGCCGCCCCGCCTCCCACGGATGCCGGCCGCCGGAAGTCAATTGCGCCCGCCACCGGCCGATGGCGCCATGGCGGATGGGCTCCTCGATGAACCGCCATGACAGCGCCGCCGCGCCGATGCTCGCCGCCACGGCCGCGGCGCCGCGGGCCGGGCTATCCCTGCCGCCGGGCGCGGCTGTCAACACGATGATGGGGTAATGCCACAGGTAGATGCCGTAGGATCGGGCGCCGACCCAGCGCAGCGGCCTGCAGCCAAGTGCGTGGCCGATCCTGCTGGCGGGCGACGCCGCGGCACCAACCACGAGCGCGGTGGCGGCTGACAGCAGCACCATGCCGCCCCGGTAGAGAAACGGCGCGTACTCGCTGGTGCGCCAGACCAGCAGCGCGATGACACCAAGCCCGGCGACTCCGCAGCCGTCGAGAATCCAGCGGCCACCGGCCGTGACGTCGCCGCTCAAGCGGCGGCTCGGCCAAACGAAAGCCAGCGCCGCGCCGATCAGCAGGCCGAAGACCCTAGTGTCCGTGCCGTCATACACCCGCGTCGGGTCATATCCAGGGCAGTAGAGCAGCGTCATCGCGAGCGCTGAGGCGGCCGCAAGCAGCAAGCGCTGAGGCGGCCGCAAGCAGCAAGGTGGCCGCGGCCAGCCTGTTGTAAACCCTGGTTCGCTCGCCACGGCCGCGCACCGTGCGCAGCCCGAGCCAGAGCAGCCAGGGCCAGACCAGGTAGAACTGCTCTTCTACGGCCAAAGACCACAGGTGGCCGAGCGGTGAGGGCGGACCGAACTGGGCGAAGTACGAGCTGTGCTGCGCGATCAGCCACCAGTTGCTTACATAGCCGACCGAGGCGGCCACCCCGCCGCGGATGGCAGGGAGTTGCGCCCGGTCCAGTAACGTTATCCATGCCACCACCACCGCGAGCGCCACGAACAGCGCGGGAAGCAGCCGCCGCGCGCGGCGGAGCCAGAAGTCCGCCAGCCGCAGGCTGCCCGTGGCTTCTCGCTGGGCTAACAGCAGATCGGTGATGAGGTAGCCGCTCAGCGTGAAGAACACGCCCGCACCGAGCAGACCGCCCTGCGCCCAGCCCAGCTGTAGGTGGTAGGCGACGACGGCAAGCACCGCGAGCGCACGGAGCCCGTCGAGACCGGGCAGATATCGCTGACCACTGCGGACTGGCTGGTGCATGACCCCCCTTGACCAGGCTCCCGACCCTTGACCAGGACGTCGGCCGAGTAGCTCGGCTCCGCTCGAGCCGGGTCACCCCGTCTGACCGGCCGGGTCACCCCGCCGGACCGATTTGTGACGGTAGTGCGCGACTGGCCCATGTCACGGAAGGCGCGCCGTTACGCGCGGACGGATCCTGGCCAAGCCCGGCAACGTGCGACCGGGCCGCAGGACAGTTCCCGTCTCGCATCCATCAGCCGTCCCGCATCCATCAGCCGTCCCGCATCCATCAGCCGTCCCGCATCCATCAGCCGTCCCGCATCCATCAGCCGTCCCGCATCCATCAGCCGTCCTGCATCCATCAGCCGTCCTGCGGCATCAGTCGTCCCGTATCCACTAGTCACCCCGCAGCCACCAGCAGCCCGCAAGCCATCCACCGCCACCCAGCCGCCACCCAGCCGCCCACAGCCATGCCGCGCCCAGTAGCCGCCCAGCCGTTATTCCGGTCCCGCGGACACGCTCTAACGCGGCGCAACGCCGTGCCACCGGCCGGGTTCGGCTAACGTCGGACCCGTGAGCGGCGCAGCCATCGGCGACGTCGTCGGCGAGACGGCCGGCGCGGCCGGTTTCCAGGTGCACCTTGATGTATTCGAGGGGCCTTTCGACCTGCTGCTCGCTCTTATCTCCAAGCACAAGCTCGACATCACCGAAGTCGCGCTTTCGCAGGTGACCGACGAGTTCATCGCCTACATCTCGGCGCATGGCGGCGCCTGGGACTTGGATCAGACCAGCTACTTCCTGCTGGTCGCGGCCACGCTGCTCGACCTCAAGGCGGCGAGGCTGCTACCTGCGGGTGAGGTGGAGGACGAGGAGGACCTGGCCTTGCTCGAGGCCAGGGATCTGCTGTTCGCGCGGCTCCTGCAATACCGGGCGTATAAGGAGGTGGCAGGCGTGCTCGCAGGAAGGATGGCGGAGCAGGCCCGCCGCTTCCCGCGCCGCGTCCCGATGGAGCCAGCCTTCGCCGAGATGCTGCCTGAGGTGCTCGTTGGCCTTGGCGCGGCGGAGTTCGCCGCACTTGCCGCACGGGTCCTGACGCCCAAACCGGTTCCCGTGGTCTCGGTCGAGCACATCCACGCGCCGCGGACCAGCGTGCGCGAGCAGGCCCAACTGCTCGCGGGGCGGCTGCGGACGCAGCGCCGTGCCACGTTCCGCGCCCTGACGGGGGACTGCGCGGGCACCTACGAGGTGGTCGCGCGCTTCCTCGCACTGCTTGAGCTTTACCGTGAGCAGGCGGTCTCGTTCGAGCAGATCCAGCCGCTCGGCGAGCTGCACGTGACCTGGATAGGTCCGGACAACGACGAGCCGGTCAACATTGAGAGCGACGACGAGGAATGAGCGAGGACATGCCCGGCGACACGGAACCTGGGGGCTCCAGGGGGTCGTCCCCTCGGGCAGGCACGGAACCGGGGGGCTCCGCGGGGTCGTCCCCCCGGGCGGACACGGAACCGGGGGGCTCCGCGGGGTCGTCCCCCCGGGCGGACGCGGAACCCGGGGGCTCCGGGCTAATGGAGCCCGGGGTGCCTGCCGATGCAGCGGTGTCCGCCCAGCCGGGAGCCGCCGAACGGCTGCCGCTTCTGCGTGCGTCGCTCGAAGCGGTCCTCCTTGTCGTGGACGAGCCCGTGGCCGAGGTGGTACTCGCGCAGGTTCTCGAGTGCCCGCGCGGCGATGTCGCGCGGGCGCTTGCTGAGCTTGCGGCGGAATACACTGCGCAGGGCCGCGGCTTCGATCTGCGCGAGGTGGCGGGCGGCTGGCGGTTCTACACAAGGGCGGAGTGCGCGCCCGTGGTGGAGCGGTTCGTCCGTGACGGCCAGGAGGTGCGGCTCACGCAGGCGGCGCTCGAGACCCTCGCGGTGGTTGCCTACCGGCAGCCGGTGAGCCGGTCCCGGGTGTCGGCGGTGCGCGGCGTCAATTGTGACGGCGTCATGCGGACGCTGGTGCTGCGCGGCCTGGTCGACGAGGCGGGCACCGACGCGGGGACCGGTGCGATCCTGTACCGCACGACCAGCTACTTCCTTGAGCGAATCGGCCTGCGCGACCTTGATGAGCTGCCGGAACTTGCCCCGTTTCTGCCTGAGGACGTCGAGGACATCGAGCGTGAGCAAACTGGAAACTGAGATAGGGCCGCAGACGGAGCCTGAGCCCGGCGTACGGCTGCAGAAGATCTTGGCCGCTGCCGGGCTCGGCAGCCGCAGGCATTGCGAGGATCTGATCGCCGAGGGCAGGGTCGAGGTCGACGGCGAGGTCGTCGGCAGGTTCGGCGCCAGGGTGGATCCCGCTCGCCAGATCATCCGGGTGGACGGCAGGCGCATCCCGGCCCGCCAGGATCTGGTGTATCTCGCGCTGAACAAGCCGCCTGGCGTGCTCAGCGCGATGGCGGATCCGCACGGCAGGCGCACCCTCGCCGACTTCGTCGGCGACAGGCCGGAGCGGCTGTACCACGTCGGCAGGCTCGACTACGACACAGAAGGCCTGCTGTTGCTCACCAACGACGGTGAACTTGCACACAGGCTGGCACACCCGCGCTACGGGATGGTCAAGACCTACCTGGCGGACGTACCTGGTCCGCTCCCGCGCGACCTCGGGCGGCGATTGCAGAACGGGATCACGCTGGATGACGGCGTGGTGACGGTGGATAGGTTCCGCGTGGTCGAGCAGGCGAGCGGGCGCGCGCTCGTCGAGGTGACGCTGCACGAGGGCCGCAAGCACATCGTCAGGCGGTTGCTTGAGGAAGCAGGCCACCCGGTGCGCAGGCTGGTCCGCACCAACGTTGGGCCGGTGCGGCTCGGTTCGCAGAAACCAGGCACCGTCCGGGAGCTGAGCACGGCTGAGATAGGTGAGCTCTACTTTGCCGTCGGGCTATAGGGAACCACGCACCGGCCAATAACCTGGGGCCGATAACCTGAGATCGTGGTGAGAGCGATACGAGGCGCCATCCAGGTCGCGGCTAACGACCGCGAGTCGATTCTGGATGCCACGATCGAGCTGGTAACCGAGGTGCTCGCCCGCAACGAGCTGACCACGGACGACGTGATCAGTGTCATCTTCACCGCGACCCAGGACCTCACCGCGGAGTTCCCCGCTCTCGCCGCCCGCAAGATCGGTTTCCACGACGTTCCGCTGCTGTGCACCACGGAGATCGAGGTACCAGGGGCGCTGCCCCGGGTGGTACGGCTGCTCATGCATGTGGACACGGCAAGGCCACGGTCGCAGATCCAGCACGTGTACCTGCGCGGCGCAACCACGCTGCGGCTGGACATCGCACAATGAACGCTCTTCGCGGCCAGCGGGTCGTTGTGCTCGGCGCTGGGCTGATGGGCACGTCGGTGGCGCTTGCCGCGCGCGAGCAGGGCGCGCGGGTCTGGCTCCGCGACTCCGACGACGGTGCCCAGCGGCTCGCCGCCGACCTTGGTGCCGGGGAGATCCTGCCCGCGGCCGGACTGCCCGGAGGTCCCGCGGACCTCGCCGTGCTCGCAATGCCCCCCACGGCGGTCGCGCCCGCGCTAGCCAGCGCCCAGGCCCGTGACCTCGCCCGCGTCTACACCGATCTGGCCAGCGTGAAGGTGCTCCCACTGACGCAGGCCCGCGAGCTTGGCTGTGACCTGGCCACGTATGTCGCCGGTCATCCGCTGGCCGGCCGCGAGCGGTCAGGGCCCGCCGCCGCACGCGCCGATCTGTTCCTTGGCCGTCCATGGGCGCTGTGCCCGCTGCCGCAGACCGACGTGGCCGCGCTTGCCGCGGTGCGCACGCTCGTGCACGCCTGCGGCGCGGAGCCCGCCGAGGTGGACGCCGCGCGGCACGACCGGTTCGTTGCCCTCGTCTCGCACCTGCCGCATCTGGTGTCGGCCGCCATGGCGGCCAGGCTGAACAGCGCGGAGCAAGGCGCACTCGCGCTGGCAGGCCAGGGGCTGCGGGACGTGACCAGGATCGCGGCGGGCGACGCGCGCCTGTGGACCTCGATCCTCACCGCGAACGCGGAACCTGTCGCGAGGCTGCTCGACGCGACAGCCGCCGATCTCACGGCGGCCGCGGCGGCCCTGCGCGAGGTCGCGGGCGGCGAAGAGACGTCCGGTAAACGGGTCAGCGACCTGCTGTCCCGCGCGGTCACCGGCGTGGCGAGGATCCCGGGCAAGCGCGGCGGACCCGCGCCCTCCTACGCAATCCTCCAGGTCGTGATCGCCGACAAGCCGGGTGAGCTGACGCGCCTGTTCCAGGCGGCAGGCGATGCGGACGTCAACATCGAGGACGTCTCCATCGAGCACTCGCCGGGCCTGCCCGTCGGCGTGGCCGAACTGTCCGTGCGGCCGGAGGCCGCGGGGCGGCTGGCCGCCGCGCTCCGCGAGCATGGCTGGCCGGTCCACGACTGACCCGCCCCGCGTATAACATCACGGCGTGACTGCTACCGGCCGGACCCTAGAAAACGATGCCGCAGAAGGCGACGCCATAGAAGACGACATGGGCACCGCAGACGACATGGGCACCGCAGACGACGCGGGCACCGCAGACGACATGGGCACCGCAGACGACATGGGCACCGCAGACGACGCGGGCCCAGCAGGCGACATGAGCATGGCGGACGGCATTGGCACGGTGGACCAGGTCGCCGCGCCTGTGCTTGCGGTGGTCGGTCGGCCCAATGTGGGAAAGTCGACGCTGGTCAACCGGATTCTCGGCCGCCGGCAGGCTGTTGTAGAGGACACCCCGGGGGTGACACGCGACCGGGTGGCCTACGACGCGAACTGGCGCGGTCGCTCGTTCACTGTGGTCGACACGGGCGGCTGGGAGCCGTCGGCGTCCGGCCTGGCCGCACAGGTCGCCGCGCAGGCCCAGCTTGCCGCGGAGACGGCCGACGCGGTCCTCTTCGTGGTGGACGCCACGGTTGGTGTGACCGATACCGATGCCGTCGTGGCGGGGGTTCTGCTCAAGTCAGGCAAGCCGGTTGTACTCGCCGCGAACAAGGTCGACGACACTAAGGCCGAGCCCGATGTGGCCGCCCTCTGGTCCCTCGGGCTCGGTGAGCCGCTGCCCGTCAGTGCGCTGCACGGCCGGGGCAGTGGCGATCTGCTTGACGCGGTGCTCGACGCGCTGCCACCGACACCACCGGAGCCGTTCGGGATATCGGGTGGTCCGCGCCGGGTGGCGCTCGTCGGCCG
The DNA here is from genome assembly GCA_963826515.1 of uncultured Actinomycetota bacterium. GTDB lineage: Bacteria > Actinomycetota > Actinomycetes > Streptosporangiales > Streptosporangiaceae > DATFVJ01. The sequence continues at coordinate 14,433 of CAWGXI010000005.1, read as the reverse complement.
GCCCAACGTGGGCAAGTCCAGCCTGCTGAACCGGCTGGCCGGGCAGCAACGTGCGGTCGTCGACGACGTCGCCGGCACCACCCGCGATCCGGTGGATGAGCTGGTTACGCTCGGCGGCGAGCAGTGGAGGTTCGTGGACACGGCCGGCATACGCCGCCGGTTCAGGGACAGCCAGGGCGCGGACTACTACGCGACGCTGCGTGCGGCGGCGGCGCTCGAACGTGCCGAGGTCGGCGTGGTTCTCGTGGACGCCAGCGCTCCGCTGACTGAACAGGACCTGCGGATCGTGTCCATGGTGATCGAGGCGGGGCGGGCGCTGGTGATCGCTTACAACAAGTGGGATCTGGTCGACGAGGAGCGCCGCCGTTACCTGGAGCGCGAGATCGACAGGCAGCTTCACACGGCGCGCTGGGCGCCGCGGGTGAACATATCGGCGGCCAGCGGCCGGCACACCGAGCGGCTGGTGCCCGCGCTCGAGGCGGCGCTCGCCGGCTGGGAAACCCGTGTGCCGACCGGGCGGCTCAATGCCTGGCTGGCGGACCTGGTGGCGGCGAACCCGCCGCCGGCCCGCGGCGGCCGCGCGCCGAAGATCCTGTTCGCCACCCAGGCGGGGACGCGGCCGCCGCACTTCGTGCTGTTTACCACGGGCTTCCTCGAGGCCGGATACCGCAGGTTCATCGAGCGGAAGCTGCGTGCGGAGTTCGGTTTCGTCGGCAGCCCGGTCCACGTGTCGATGCGGTTGCGGGAAAAGCGCCGCGAGCGGACAGGGCGGTCCTCGGGTTCGTAGCGGGCAGCCGCGCATGGCGTCGTCGAAGCCGCGGCGCGGGCATTTTCATGATCGTGACTCAACTTCCGCCGAGATCGAGGTCCTTTCAGCACGCGCCGCGAGCGGGCACCACAAGGCACCACCTGTCCCATGTGCCTTCAGCTGTGCCGAGCTGTGCCGAGCTGTGCCGCCCACCGTGTTCATGATCCGTTTCCGCGTTAAGTTAACGGCAAATAGCGCCGGTGAGTTAACGCAAGAACGGATCATGGCAGTTTGGGGAGCACTCGATGGCTCATCAACCCCTGCCCGCTGGCGCGGCATCTCATTCGCGCAGGTAATGGACCGCGATCATTTAAACGCTAGGATATGAGCTGTGGTTGTTAGCGCTAACAAATCGGATAGGTACGTGGTTGGCGTCGACTTCGGCACGCTGTCCGGCCGCGCGCTCGTCGTCCGGGTCGGCGACGGCGCGGAGGCCGGCACTGCTGTGCACGAGTACCAGCATGGCGTGATCGAGCGCGAGCTTCCTTCTGGCGGGCGGCCGCTGCCACCTGACTGGGCGCTGCAGGACCCCGACGACTACCGCGAGGTGCTCAGGCGGGCGGTACCAGCAGCGGTCGCGCGGGCCGGATTGGATCCTGGGCAAATCGTCGGCATCGGTGTCGACTTCACCGCCTGCACCGTGCTGGCCACGACCAGCGAGGGGACGCCGCTGTGCGAGATCGACGAACTGCGCGGCCGCCCGCATGCGTACCCCAAGCTGTGGAAGCACCACGCGGCTCAACCGCAGGCTGACCGGATCACCGAGCTTGCCCATGCCAGGGGCGAGCCGTGGATCGCGAGGTACGGTGGCCGGATCTCGTCCGAGTGGCAGTTCGCCAAGGGCTTGCAGGTCCTCGAGGAAGATCCAGGGATCTACCAGCGCGCAGACCGCTGGATCGAGGCCACTGACTGGATCACCTGGCAGTTGGGCGGCAGCGAGACCCGCAACGCCTGCACGGCCGGCTATAAGGGGATATACCAGGACGGCCACTACCCGTCCAAGGATTACCTGGCGGCCCTTGATCCCGGATTCGCCGGTTTCACCGCCAAGCTCGAGCATCCGATCTCGCCGCTCGGCAGCCGGGCCGGCGGCCTGACTGCGCTCGCCGCGCAATGGACAGGACTGCGCGAGGGGACGGCGGTATGCGTCGGCAACGTCGACGCGCACGTCACCGCGCCTGCGGCACGGGCGATCACGCCCGGCCAGATGCTGCTCGTCATGGGCACATCGACGTGCCACGTGCTGAACTGTGAGAACCTCGCGGAAGTACCTGGGATGTGCGGTGTCGTCGACGGCGGCATCGTCGCCGGGCTCTGGGGTTATGAGGCCGGGCAGAGCGGGGTGGGTGACATCTTCGCCTGGCTTGTGCGGCAGGGTGTGCCCGCGGAGTACACGGAGCGCGCCGCCGAACGTGGCATCTCCGTCCATGACCTGATGGCCGAGCTCGCCGCCAAGATCCCGCCCGGCGGCAACGGCCTGGTGGCACTCGACTGGTGGAGCGGCAACCGATCGATCCTGGTCGACCATCATCTGTCTGGGTTGATGGTGGGCCTGACCCTCGCTACCCGGCCCCCCGAGATGTACCGCGCGCTGCTGGAATCGACCGCGTTCGGCACCCGGACCATCATCGACGCCTTCGACCGCTCCGGCGTGCCCATCAACGAACTGGTGATCGCGGGCGGCCTGCTGAAGAACAAGCTGCTGATGCAGATGTACGCCGACGTCACCGGCAGGCCGCTCAGCCTGATCGGTTCGGAGCAAGGTCCCGCGCTCGGCGCCGCGATCCACGCCGCGGTGGCTGCGGGCGAGTACCCAAGCGTTCCTGCCGCCGCCGCGGTGATGGGCCGCATCCAGCGCAACGTCTACCGGCCCGATCCCGGCACGTCGTGGGCTTACGACGCCCTCCATGCCGAGTACACCCGGCTGCACGACTACTTCGGCCGCGAGAACAAGGTCATGCACCGCCTGCGCGAGATCAGTGCCCGGGCGCTTGAGAAAGGCGGAGCCGGCTGAGACTTCGGCCCGGACAGCTGACCGGCAGTGGTCAGCGGTGCGGCGGTGTGGTGCTCTGGCGGACGACAAGCTCGGTGTCGACGAGGTCGTAGCCGGTGCCGCCGGGCTGCGAGGTGATCTGGTCAATCAGCATGTGCAGGCTGCGCCTGCCGACCGCGTCGAAGTCCTGCCGTACGGTGGTCAGCGGCGGCGTGTAGTAGGCGGCCTCCGGGATGTCGTCGAAGCCGACGACGCTGATGTCGGACGGAACTTGCCTGCCCCGTTCGTTGAGCGCGCGGAGCAGGCCGAGCGCCATCTGATCGTTGCCCGCGAAGACCGCGGTGACGTCGGGCATCCTGGCGAGGACCTGCCCGGCCTGGTAGCCGGAACGTGCGCTCCAGTCACCATTGAGCAGCGGTGGCACCTCGGCGCCTGCCTGCTCGAGTGCCTCCTGCCAGCCGGCGATGCGGCCGCGCGCGTCGAGCCAGTCCTGCGGTCCCGCGATGTGCCAGACCGTTCGGTGGCCGGCCGCGAGCAGGTGCTGGGTTGCGATCCTGGCGCCCGTCACCTGGTCGACCCCGACCACGGCGTCGTGCGCGTCCGGGTCGCCGTCCACCGCGACAATCGCGGTGTCCTTGGGCAAGTCGCGCAGCGCATCGGCGGCCGACGCAAGCGGCGCGATCACCACTAGCCCGTCGACGGCCTGGCCGATTAGCCGCGCGGTGGCCTCGCGCAGGGACATCCGGTCGAGCGAGCGGACACTGGCCACGGTGACGAAGTAGCCGGCCAGCTTGGCCGCCTCCTCGATGCTGTACAGCGTCGAGGCCGGCCCGAACAGCGTGCTGTTCAAGCTGACCACGCCGAGAGTCTTCGATCGCCCGGTGGCCAGCGCCCGCGCCGCGGTGTTCGGCAGGTAGCCGAGTTCTTCGATGGCGGCGAGCACCCGCGCCCTGGTACGCGGCCGCACATTCGGGTGGTCCGCGATCACCCGCGAAACGGTCTGGTGCGAGACACCGGCGAGGCCGGCGACATCACTCATCGAGGGCGCCCTGCCGTCTGGCGCGGCGGCGCGGGCACTCGTTCTGGCCGCCTGGCCCACGGCTTCGCCCTCGGCAGGGTGCCTTGGCCTCATCACCCTGCGCCTCTGCCAGCTTGCGTACGGTTTGACACAGGAACGCAGCTCCCGAGGCCTCTTGACGCCCCCAGAACGTTAGCGCTAACAATAACAACATCCGGAGCCCCTGGCCTACCCTCCTGCCGCCCGCTGCTACGTCAGCAGTGCGTAAGCGGGCATTGCCTTGCGGGAAGCATTGCCTTGCGGGAAGGCAGCATTGCCTTGCGGGAAGGCAGCATTGCCTTGCGGGAAGGCAATGCGCTGCCGGTGCATCAGCTGGGACGCGCTGCATTGCGGGGCGACCTGCCCGGGGCGGCTACCCGCGCCTCAGCCCGTACAGGAGCCGATATGAAGCAGCAGGATGTTAACGCTAACCGGGCGGGGATGATGAGGTCATGAGCTTCCCGCCAGCCGATGTGATTGATCGAGTACGCCGCAGCGTCTGTGCCCTGCACACTGAACTGACACGCAACGGGCTCGTCGTCTGGACCAGCGGCAACATCTCCGCCCGCGTGCCGGACTCGGACCTGATGGTGATCAAGCCAAGCGGCGTGCCCTACGACGACCTGACGCCCGGGTCGATGGTCGTCGTCAGCCTGGACGGCACCGTGATGGACGGCGATTTCTCACCGTCGAGCGATACCGCCGCGCACGCGTATGTGTACCGGGCGATGCGGCACGTCGGCGGGGTTGTGCACACGCACAGCCCGTACGCGACCGCGTGGGCAGCGCGCGGCGAGGCCATCCCGTGTGTCATTACCGCGATGGCTGACGAGTTCGGCGGCGAGATCCCGCTCGGCCCGTTCGCCCGAATCGGCGGCGACGAGATCGGCAAGGCCATCGTCGAGACGCTGACCGGTCACCGGTCGCCCGCCGTCCTCCTGCGCAGTCACGGCGTCTTCACGATCGGGCCGGATCCGGGGTCCGCGGTGAAGGCCGCGGCAATGTGCGAGGACGCCGCGAGGACGGTTCACCTCGCGCGCACCCTCGGTAACGTACCGCTCCTGGCCCAGCAGGACATCGACGCCATGCACGCGCGCTACCAGAACGTTTACGGCCAGCAGGGCCAGCAGGGGCCAGCAGGGCCAGCAGGGCCAGCAGGGCCAGCAGGGCCAGCAGGGCCAGCAGGGCCAGAAGGGACACGGGAGATGACTGAGCCGCGGACAGCGGATCGTAAGCCGCGCATCGGCGTCCTTGGGATCATGCAGGCGCTCTATGACGACATGATTCCCGGCATCACCGACCGCCAGGCCCACTACGCGCAGGAGGTGGCCGACCAGTTGGCAGGGGTGGCCGACTTCATGGTCGGCTCCCCGGTGAAGAGCAGGGAAGACGCTGAGCGGGTGATGCGCGATTTCGAGAACGCCGGCCTCGACGGCGTTCTGGTGATCATGCTGACCTACGGCCCCGCGATGCGAGTGGCCCGCCTGTTCAACGAGAACCGGCTGCCGGTGTGCATCGCCAACATTCAGCCGGAACCGGCCGTCACCCCGGAGTGGGACATGGCCGACATGACCTACAACCAGGGCATCCACGGTGCGCAGGACACGGCGAACGCGATGGTGCGCGCTGGGCGCCCGTTCCACGTGATCACCGAGGACTGGCGCGGCGAGCGGTTCAGGTCGGAGCTGGACCGCTGGGCCAGGGCGTCGGCGGCCGTCACCGCGTGGCGGTCGCTGAAGGTCGGCGTCTTCGGCTACGCGATGAACGACATGGGCGACATCAGGGTCGACGAGAATGCCCTGCTCCGCGCACTCGGCCCGGAGATCAGCTACGTCGCGCCCGGCGACCTGTGGCGGGCGATGCAGGACGTCACCGACGACGATCTCGGCAACCTGATCGCGTGGGAGAACGAGCGGTTCGAGCTCGATCCGCGGCTGCCGGAGGATGAGCGTGCGGATCACGCCAGGATGCAGATCGCGATCGAGCGCATTCTTGCCGAGCGCGGCTATCGCGCGTACTCTGCCCACTTCGACGCGATCGGCGAGGACGGGCGGTTCTCCAGGCTCCCGCTCGCGGCCGCGTCGTCGCTGATGGCGCAGGGTTACGGCTACGGCGCCGAGGGTGACGCGCTCGCGGCGACCATGGTCTACGCCGGCCACGTCCTGATCGGCCGGGGACACTTCACCGAGATGTACGCGATGGACTTCCCCTCGGACTCGATCCTGATGAGCCACATGGGTGAGGGCAACTGGCAGGTGGCGCGCGAGGACGAGCCCGTGCGCCTCATCAAGCGCTCGCTCGGCATCGGCAAGCTTGGCGATCCCCCGACGTTCCTGTTCCGGATCAAGCCAGGTCCTGCGACCATCGCCTCCCTGGTCTCACTCGGCGGCGAACGGTTCCGCATGGTGGTGTCTGAGGGTGTGGTGCTCGACTCGCAGCGGCTGCCCGCGCTTGAGATGCCCTACGGGCAGTTCCATCCCGCTACTGGGATCCGGCGCTGCATGGACGAGTGGCTACGCGCCGGCGGCACGCACCACATGGTCATGAATCTCGGCCTGCACGGTGCCGATTGGGAGGTGTTCTGCGCGCTGTCAGGCATCGAGTACCGGGCTGTCTAACCTGATCCTGAACGGCTGCCGCTGCGTGTCACGCCCCTGTCCGGTGACGCCGGTCCTCCTTGACCCAGGCACCTGACCATGCGGGGGGTGCGGCCGCGGGGCGGGTGGCCGCGGGGCGGGGGGCCGGGTGGCCGGAGGCTGGGTGGCCGGAGGCTGGGTTTGTCGTACGACCCGCGATGGCACATCCAGGGTCACGCCTCAGCCACGTGGCCACGCGTGGGCGCGGCCGCGGAGCGGGTGGCCGGAGGCCGGTGGCCGGAGGCCGGAGGGCCTTGGCCGACAGAATCGGGCGTCGGCCCCTCGCGGGGCCCGGGGGTCCTCCCCCCGGGCCAGCCGGGCGGGTTTGTCGTACTAGCGTGCCAGGCTTCGGACATGACGCAGACGGATGATCGCGCAGTAGCCGCGGTTAGCTGAACAGTTGCGTCGGCAGGACGATGTCATTGCGCGACACCAGGCCACGGCCGGCGGGATGAGTGACCAGATGCTCAAGAACCGCCTGCGCCCGGGCGGGCCATGGCAGCGGCTGCTGCCGGGCGTGTACTTGGCTGTCACGGGTACCCCAACTCGCGATCAGCGGGAGATGGCTGCGCTGCTGTACGCCGGTCATGGCAGCGTGATCACGGGCCTGGCAGCCCTGCGCCGCCAGGGCTTGGACCAGCGGGCAGCGGGGTGATCGACGTCCTGATCCCGGCTCGCCGTCGGCGCAGCAGCGCCGGTTTCACTCGCATCTGCAGGACCACGAGGATTCCCGGCCAGGTGGTCGTGATCGGAGCGCGCGACTACGCCATGGTGGCGCGCGCGGTGGCTGACGCCGCGCGTGTCACGGAGGACCCGCGCGGCGTGCGCGCGCTTGTCGCGTCATCAGTGCAGGCCCGGCGCTGCCCGCTCAACCTGCTGATCCGCGAGCTACGCGAGGGGCCCTGGCGAGGCTCCGCACTGCTGCGCCGGGCGGAGGTGGCCGACGGAATCCGGTCCGCCGCTGAGGCTGACCTACGGGATGTCATAAGGAAGGCTGGCCTGCCTGTTCCAATGTTCAACGCGCGCCCTTACGTCAGTACGGGCGCCTTCCTTGCCAGTCCTGACGCCTGGTGGCCGACGCTGGCGTCGCCGCCGAGGTCGACTCCCGCGAATGGCATCTTTCGCCCGACGATTGGCAACGCACGTTGGCCCGGCACGCCGCGATGACCGCGCACGGCATCCTGCTACTGCATTTCACCTCGCAGCAGGCTCGCAACCCGCCGGGTGCGGTCATTGCCGCCATCGACCACTCGCTCGCGGCAGGGCGCGCCCGGCCGCGGCTGCCGATAAAAGCCCTTGCCGCCGCAGCATGAGGTCTATGAGGCTCGCACAGATCCCAGCCTTCCGGCGCCGCCAGGGCTGTCCCGTGGATCTTTGGCGGCGCGGCATTACCGCCCACGACCCCAGACGGGCGGCCGGGGTCGTGGACGGCACTGTCGTCGTCGCCGATAGCTCACTATCGGCTCCCCATCCGCCTTCCCGATCGCCGCCTGGATCACCGCCCGCATGCACCAAGATCCACCGGACGTGCCTAGGGGAGCTGACGGTAGATGCGGGCGACCATGAAGGCGAGGTCGAGGGACTGGCTGCGGTTGAGGCGCGGGTCACAGGCGGTCTCATAGCGCTGGTGCAGATGCTCCTCGGCGATCTCGTGGCTGCCGCCGACGCACTCGGTGACGTTGTCGCCAGTGAACTCGATATGGATCCCGCCCGGATGGGTGCCAAGTTTGCTGTGTACCTCGAAGAAGCCGGCCACCTCGGCAAGCACGTCGTCGAATCGCCGGGTCTTGTGGCCGCTCGGCGCCTCGAAGGTGTTGCCGTGCATGGGGTCGCAGACCCAGGCGACCGGCGCGCCGCTCGTGGTGACCGCCTCGATCAGCGGTGGCAGCGCGTCCCGCACGAGTTTCGCGCCCATGCGCGTGACGAGTGTCAGCCTGCCGGGCTCACGCTCAGGGTTGAGCCGGTTGATCAGGGCGAGAAGATCCGCCGGAGTCGTTAGGGGGCCGATCTTGACTCCGACCGGGTTGCGGATGCGGCTGGCGAAGTCGATGTGTGCGCCGTCGAGGCCGCGGGTGCGCTCGCCGATCCACAGGAAGTGCGCCGAGACGTCGTAGGGAAGGCCGGTGCGCGAGTCGATCCTGGTGAGGGCGCGCTCGTAGTCGAGCAGCAGCGCCTCGTGGCTGGAGTAGAACTCGACTGCGCGGAACTCCTCGGGGTCGGCGCCGCAGGCGCGCATGAAGGACAACGCGCGGTCGATCTCGCCCGCCAGTTGCTCATACCGCTGCCCGGACGGGCTCTGCCTGACGAAATCCTGGTTCCACGCGTGCGCCTGCCGCAGGTCTGCGTAGCCGCCGGTGGTGAACGCGCGGCAGAGGTTGAGTGTCGCGGCGGAGTAGTGGTAGGCAGACAGCAGCCTGCGCGGGTCCGGCTGCCGCGCCTGCGCGGTGAAGTCGAGGCCGTTGACCGCGTCGCCGCGGTAGGCGGGCAGTTCGGTGCCTGCGCGCGTCTCCGTGGCGCTGGAGCGTGGCTTGGCGAACTGCCCCGCCATCCGGCCGATCTTGACTACGGGCACGCTGGCCGCGTAGGTCAGCACGAGGGCGATCTGCAGCAGCGTCCTGAGCTTGGTCCTGACATTGTCCGCGGTCGAGCCCGCGAAGGTCTCAGCGCAGTCGCCGCCCTGCAAGACGAAGGCTTCGCCCCGTGCCACCGCCGCGAGCCGCTCCTTGAGCTGGTCGCATTCGCCAGCGAACACCAGCGGCGGCAGGCCGGCCAGTTCGTCGATCGCGGCACGGAGCGCGTCGTCGTGCGGCCAGTCGGGCTGCTGCCCGGCTGGCCGGGCTCGCCAGGCGTCGAGATCACCCAGATTTGACCGTGCAGTCACAGCTCATCAGGTTAGCCGCCCCCGGCGGGCGGGCGGGTGGTGCCGTGCCGATTGGGGGGCGTGCCGATGGGGGGGGTGCCGGCGGGTGGCGCTGTGCCGCGGGTGGCGCCCGTACGCGGGGTGTCATGGCCTGGCCGTGGCGGCCGACGCGGGTGCGGGCAGACCGAAGATCTTGCGGCGCAGGCCGTCAAGTTGCCGGGTCGGGAGGAGGGCGGAAAGGAGGGCCAGCCGTCGTGCATCCTTGCCGACCAGGTACCGCGCTCGCGGTCGGCGGGTGGTCAGGGCGCGGCCGACCACCGATGCCACGGCACTCGGCGGGCTACCGTGGCGCTCGCGAGCGATCCCAATGCGGGATACCTGGCGGTAGGCGCGTTCGTACAGACGGACCGCTGTCCGGGCCGCTGTCCGGGCCGCGCGGTGGCGCGGGGCCGGTGAGGTGGTGCTGGAGGACCGGGGCGATCCAGCGGGCCAGATCGTCCTGGCTCGCGTCGGCGAGCGGGGGCAGGCGTACGGCGTGACGGGCGACAGTCATGCCGACAAGCTGGCTCGCGGCAAGGGCCGATCGGAGATCGGGGTGATCGACACGCAGGTTCGCTGCGATTCGGCCGAGCACGTTCTCGGCGAGAAACCCGCGCAACAGCGTCGCGGCGTGCTCGCTGGTCACCGCCGACCTGACCAGCCCGAGGATTGGCCCGGGCTCCGTGATCGTGCCGAGCAGGCCGAGGAAGTAGCGGGCAATCCGCTCCCCGAGCTGCGCCTCCGGGCCCGCGATGGTGGCTTCAAGGCCTTCGGCGGGGCGGATCACGGCGCTAGCGACCTCGGTGAACAGTTGCTGCTTCCCGCCGAAGAACCGCCTTATCAGTGCGGGATCCACCCCGGCGGCGGCGGCCACCTGGCGCACGCTCGTCGCCTCGTAACCTGCCGCGGTGAAGCACCTGGTCGCGGCCGTGAGGATCTGCTCACGCGTCCGGGACGGCCCAGGGCGGCGGCCGGTCCTTGCCGTCTGATCACCTCCTCGGCGGTGCTGCATAAGTCCGGTGGCTACGTGAATATGAATATCCCTGTTCGGGGACTTTTAAAGTCTACGAGTGAGGACTTACTGTGTCAACGTGGTGAAGCGGCGATGAGATTGTGGCGAGGACACGGAGTGAGAGGGTGTCAAGGTCGCTCGATTAGCCGGTGGCCCGCCGGGTTGAGACCGCGCGCTTAGCTACGGGATGGCGCGCTGAGCTAACGGGTGGCGCGCTGAGCTACTGGATGGCGCGGTCAGATTGCGCGGTGCGCTACGGGTGGCGCGGTCAGATTGCGCGGTGAGGGCTTGGGCTGCGCGACGAGATTTGTGGCGAGCCGCGGGGGAGTGGGTGACGCAAGCGGACCGCTCCAGCGGGTCTGCGCCGCTGCGCCGCCTACTGGATCCGTAACACGCGCTTGCTGCGCTAAGGTAGGGGAGCCCGTTTGATCGGGCGTGCCTGGCGGGTACCGGGAGCGGTGGGGACGCCGCATCGGAGGTGCCGTCTTGCACCGGGACGTGGCCCAGCTTGGTAGGGCACTTGACTGGGGGTCAAGGGGTCGCGGGTTCAAATCCCGCCGTCCCGACCGGACGGACAGGCCCGCTGATCGGGACAAGATCCCAGGTCGGCGGGCCTTTCTGCCGCTCCGCGCCGCTTGGTTTGGATGGCCGTCGGAGACGGCCCCAGGGCCACTCGGGGACCGTACAGCAGCAAAGTACAGCAGCGACCCCTTGCGCGTGGATTCGCGCGCAGATGGCGGTTTGCGATGCGGGCTTCCTTACGCCGACGAATATCTGATCACGGAATGTTCACCATCCATCGGGCGTCCTAGCCGACGTGGGTCAGCGAGGTTAGCAGCGGAGGTGATCGGCTGAGGCATCAGACGTAGGACGCTTGCCCCTTCATCTCCATCAGAGGCGGGCGCCAGCGTTCACGTGGCCGGAGTGTTCGGGGGCGGGCGGGACCGTAGTTGGCTCGACGGGGCCATCGAGGCGGATGATGGCGTCGAAGTGGACGACTCGACGGCGCTGGTATTCCGTGACCTTGGCATAGGAGACCCGGACATGGGCGGTGAGCGCCTTTGCCGGTGAGCCCGGCCTGCCGGGCGAGGGACCGGCGGAGGGTGACTGCAAAGCGCCGCCATAGCTTCAGGAGCGTAGGCGTTTGAACAGCACCGCGCTGGTGAAGTCGTAGCAGTCCCGGCATGGCGGTTCACCGAGCTGGTGTCATCCCGGGTGTGCTTCTTGGCGCAGGACAGTCAGTTGCCGTGTGGACAGGCCTGGCCGCGTCGTCGAGGTTGGCACCGCAGGACTCGGCCGTCTTTCTCGCGTTGACAGACGTGGACGGGGCCGAAGGAGTGTGCGGTGAGGGTAGTGAAGCTGTAGTGGTGCGTGGCGACGGCGGCGGGATTCCCCTGCCGCCGCTCAGCCCGGCGTGGATGAGCTGGTAGGTGTCGGCGCGGTAGACGTCCGGTCATGGTGGCCAGCGGGAGGCGTCGCGAGTCTTGCAGGCGATGGGCAGGCCGCCGCCGGGTTCATGGACGGTGTTGTAGCGGTGCAGCAGCGCAGGTGGCCTGGTGATCAGCGGTGCTGTGCCGCGTGTGGCCTGGTTGGGGTTGCCTGCCGCTCAGGCGCTTTGGTATGTGGCTGTGGCGCCCTCACCGGACTTCCGGTGACTCACCGGCCCCGCATATGTGACCCTGGAGCCTCTACCGCCCCCAGCGGACCTGACGGCGAGGGCCAGGCCCGAATGCGCGCGCAAACCTCCGCGTCAGACAAAGATATCTTCTCTGTCAATTGATTCGCGCGTATCGACGACGTGAAGAGATGATGCGGGTGTCATCATCACTGTCGGTAACGCCTATATGGATTTTCCGGCAAAGAGTATGATCAGGACGTCGTGAAGGCGGGCATAGTTCGGAGGAGCGGTCATGTCCGAAACACACGTCGGCGTGATCGGCAGCCTTCCCGTTCTCACGCCAGTCCAGCGAAGCAGGCTCGCTTACGCGCTGGCATCAATCGCCCTCCGCGAACCGGGTCAGCTGGTCCTCCATCATGGCTGCAGCGAGGGTGCCGATGAGATCGCGCACCAGATCGTCCGCCTACTTGGCGGGTGGCAGATCCACGGCCACCCAGTCCAAGCGGATGGTGGTGGCTCACCCCACCGTCGACACACTAAGAGTGCCATGGGCGATCTCGACGTCAGCCACCAGATCAAGCCACCAGTAGAGCGGGATGCCGACATCGTAAAGGCTTCGACGACCCTCATCATCGTCGGCCCGTGCCAGGGAGATCCAATACATGCGGCCAAGCCTGGCATCGGCGCAGCGAACCTCGCCGCTGGAACGGCAGTCAGAGAAATGTTCTATCTGCAGCCCAAGGGCGTCAAGCGTGAGCCGAGCAGCCAGACAGGCGGCGCTAAGCGTGCGACCGCTCGCGCTGCTGCCACAGCGGGCGTAAAGGATGTCAGCTGGGCCGCTCGTCAAGGACGGGAAGACCGCAAGGCCGGGACGCCATGCGGGAACTACAAGGGCTTTCGTAAGCGCTATAACTTGGTCAGGTCCGAAAAGACAAATGAGATGTGGTTACAGTATTATCGGTCCTCGCGGCAAGCGCCGACGAGCACGCAGCGAAAGAATCCTAGCCCACGTAAGCGCACCGATCCTTCGCGTTCGCCTGCCCTTAGCGAAGAACGCCTGACGCGACTACGAGACCTTCAGCGCCAGCTCAACCCGCCGGAGGCGATTAGGGACGCCTGGCGGTGATGATCCCGGCCTATCAGGGTACCGGGCGACTCCGACGAATGCCGTTGCGGTCACGGGGTCGTGCATGCGGGTGCGCTGGTTGCATGAGTCGGCCAGCTCGATAAGGCTATCTATTCAGGCTGACTGTGATTCGCTGCCGCCCAGTGCCAGTTGCACAGCAAACCCATGGATGCCAAACAGAACAACCTGTACTAAGTTCCGCTTATGAGCCCTGATGTCGAGGCTGCGATCATTGCAGGCAGCGTCGGCGTTCTCACCCTGATCGGCTCCCCTGGCGGCGCTGGGCTACGGCATTCGAAGGACCGGCAGGGACACTGAGAAGACACTCAGGGAGCAGAGTGAGCAGCTAGACAGAACGCTCACGAGCAGCACAAGCAGCTGGACAAAACGCTGACCGAGCGGCGCGAGGAACTGGACAGAACGCTCGCGGAGCAGCGCACTCGGACGCTGAACGAACGGTTCGCCACAGCGGCCGACAAGCTGGGTAATGACAAGCCACCGGCCGTACGGCTAGCGGGGGTCTACGCCATGGAAGGACTGGCCTGAGAACCGCAGACCTGTGTTGATCGCCGCGGACTCGACCGGTGTCGGGGTTGCTCCTGGGAACGTGAGGGTGGTTACTGAGAAGACAAACAATCTGCGGCTCTGGCTGTTCGGGTTCGAGGAGTGTAATGACGACGCCTGCGGAGTTACTCGTCGGGACTGTCGCGCGATGGCCATCTGCGCCAGGCTCCCCGCTTGGTGTGGTGGTTCAACACGACGGTCTGCGGGTCCATGTCCGTTTCGACGGGAGCGACGAGCCGAAGGTGTTCAATGCGCGCGCAGGCGTCGTAGAGCGGGTGGAGCTCACCGGGATCATGGTGAGACGGGTGAGCCGGGGTCGATCGGCTTAGTGCAGGCGATGGCGACGACAACGCCGCCGCGATGGCAGGTCATCTTCGACGGCAGGCTAGTGATCGTCGCTGAGGCTGACTTGCGCCCACACGTGCTGGACGACCCCCGCGGCCGCATCCTTAAGGGACGTCTCGGCTCAGCGCGCCAGTTCTCGCTCGCCGTGACCGCACGCCGGTACGAAATCGAGCAGCTGACAAACGATCTCGTATGTTTGGGGGAGTCAGGGTCGATATCAAGCCACACCAGGTTTCTGTCGTGCATCGGGTGATTTCGAACTACCCGCACCGGTTCCTATTGTGCGACGAGGTCGGCCTCGGCAAGACGATGAAGCCGGCATGATCCTTAAGGAGCTCCGGGCGCGCGGCGCGGCGGGCCGATGCCTCGTGATTG
>CAWGXI010000004.1:0-38437 GCA_963826515.1 uncultured Actinomycetota bacterium | reverse complement strand
CTTGTAGCCCGGGTCGAAGTCCCTGACAAGGTTCACCTTCGATCCCGGCTTAACCCGCAGCGGCTTGGTGAACTCCGCGATGCGCGCCGCCCTCTCATCAGCCATTGCCGGTCCGTCCTTTCTCGATTGGCACGACTCAAATCGGCCAGCCCGCGATAAGCCGTCGGAGCCACCCCTGCGGCCGCAGGGGCAGCGCGTGCTAGCCGCGGACCCCGCGGGCTCACTCGCAGGCCGACGTCGCGTCAGTATCGAATACGGGTCGCTGCATTCTCCTTATGCCTGGGTCGGCTGGTTCGTCCAAGTCCACCAGCCAAATGGCCCCTGCGCCTCACTCTTGCGGGTTAGCCGCGACGCTCCTACCCGACGGGTGGCGCTGCGGGAATGTCGCGCTGCGGGCCGGTACCGGTGACCGGGTGGCCTGGAGCCGTCGGGTCAGCCGTGCCTGCGCCGGGGGCGGGCTCGCCAGAGCCGGGCTGACCGGTTGCCGTCCATTGGGCCCCGGTTTCGTCGCGGAATGCGGCGACGGCGGCGCCGACCGTGGGGAAGAAGTGGTGTGGGTCGATCGTGCGGGTGAGCCCGTAGCGTTCGATTTTGCGCCGTACCGGGTCCTTGAGTTCGGCGAATACCAGGCTGATGCCGCGGGCGTTCAGAGTTTCGTCGAGGTCTTCGAGTACGTCGGACGCGGTGGTGTCCACGTCCGTGATGGGCTCGGCCGCGATCATGATCCAGGTGGGTGGCGGGTCGGCCCGGGCCAGCCGCGCGACCTCGTCGCGGAACGTCTTGGCGTTGGCGAAGAACAGCGGGGCGTCGAACCGGTAGATCACCAGGCCGGGCAGCTGCCTGGCCTCAGGATATGAGCGGATGTCGTGGAAGCCCTCGAGCTTGTCCACGCGCCCGAGCATCGTTTCGTAGGGCCACCACGCCCGCCGGAAGACGTTGAGAATCGACAGCGCGACCGCGATCGCGATCCCGGGCAGCACGCCGAGCAGGGCGACGCCGAGGAAGGCGGCGATCGACAGCGCGAACTCGGTTTTGCGCTGCCGCCACAACCGCACCGTTGCCGGGATGTCGGCAAGCGACAGCGATGCGGTGATCACCACGGCGGCTAGCGCGGGTTGCGGCAGGTTACGGAACAGGCCCGGGACGGCCACGATCATCACAATGATCAGAACCGCGCCGGTGACTCCCGTGAGCTGCGTCTTCGCGCCGGACCGCTCCGCCACCGCGGTCCGCGACCCGCTCGTGCTCACCGGGAACCCCTGGAACAAGCCGGCCGCCAGATTCGCCGCGCCGATGCCGATCATCTCCTGATTGCCGTTGACCTCCTGCCCGGTGCGGGCGGCGAACGCCGACGCGGTGGAGATCGTGTCCGCGAGGGAGACCAAGGCGATCGCCAGTGCCCCGGCGAACAGCGGCCCGAGGTCGGCCAGGCGGACATGCGGGATCGTCAGCGGCGGGAAACCTTTCGGCAGCACCCCGACCAGGCTGACCCCGCGGGCCGCCAGGCTGAACACCGACGTCGCGGCAATGGACAGCACGACCATGATCAGCACAGCGGGGAGCTTGGGCAGCCAGCGCTGCAGCACCAGGATCAGCAAGATCCCGGCGATCCCGACGGCGGCCGCGGCGCCGACGGCTTCTCCTTTCGCCAACCCGTGCACGAAGCCGGTGATCTCACCGATCAGGCCCTCGGCGCTGACCTTGAACCCGAACAGCTTCGGCAACTGCCCGACCAAAATGGTCAGCGCCAGGCCATTCATGTACCCGATCATCGTCGGCTTGGAGATCAGGCTGGCGATGAAGCCGAGTTTCGCCACCGCCGCCAAGATCATGATTGCCGCGACCAGGAGCGCGAGCATCGACGCCAGTGCGACCGCCCGCTTCGCATCGCCCTTGGCCGCCAGCAGCGGCAGGATCGTCGCGGCGATCATCGGCCCGAGCGAGGAATCCGGGCCAAGCACCAGGATCCGCGACGGGCCGAACACCGCGTAACCGAGCAAGCACAAGATCGACGTGTACAGGCCCGTGATCGGCGGCAGGCCCGCGAGCTCCGCGTAGGCCATGCCCTGCGGAACAAGCAGCGTCGTGAGCACGACCCCTGCGATGACGTCCCTGGCGAGCCATTGGCGGCGGTACGACGAGATCACGTGAAGCCCGGGCACCAAGTGGAACATGGACACCACACCCCGGCCGTGGTTGTAACCGGCAACTGCAATTTCCCCGCCTGGGCAAACCTGGCGCATCACCCGCGCAGGATGAAGGCATACCCGCCGGCGCGGGACGATCCCGGTTGTGTGACGACCCAGCCTGTGGCGTGACGGCCCGGGTGAAAGACCGGCCGTACCGGCGACCTGATGTTCCGGCGGCCGTTTTACCACGCGTCAGCCGTCTCGGATATCCGTGCCTAGCGGCTGCCGCGCGGCGTGCCCGCACCGGCCGGTGTCAGCGCTGTTCCCCGCCGGCCTCGCCCGCGCTGGCGCCTGCCAGCAACCGGCGGGTCTTGCGGCGGCGGTAATACCTTGCCGCCGCCGCAGCGCACCCGGCTGCGATGGCCAGCCCAGCCACCAGCTCGCCCAGGCTGCCCCAGTCCTGCTCGCCGGCCGAGACCTTGCCCGCGCCGTAGGCGGCGGGCCCGACCGACAGCACGAACACGGCGCCGCAGACAAAGTTCCAGACCACAAACTGTGAGTACTTCATTTTGACAATGCCGGAGACCAGGGTGGGCGTGAAGAAGACGGCGAGACGTCCCCATTTCGCGTAGATCGCCTCCGCCCTGGCGACCGCTTTCTGCCGCTGCGCCTGCCGCCGGCCCGGGCGGTCCACGAGCTTGCGGCCCCACCTGTCGCCGATGCTGTATCCGGCCAGACCGCCCACCTCGGCGCCAATCGCCGCCACGACCAGCACCGTGACGATGTTGAGCTTGCCCTGACTGGCCAAAACAGCGGCCCAGCCGACGACGGCCGTCCCGACACCCGGTATCCCCGCGAACGCCAGCGTCATCAGCGCGAAAACGGCTACATACGCCCACGCGCCAAACGGCGCCGCCGATGAGACGGCTGCGATCGCGAACATGATGGGTGCCTTCGGGGCTGTCAGGTGCCAGCTGCCTGGCACCTCAACGATCATTTTCGGCCGGGTACCGCGCTACGGCCGCGCGGAGTGATGCACGGCGGCCTCCCAGCCCCGCACCACCGGCAACCCTACCCAAAGGCCGGCGATCGGCGCTGTCAACCACCCGCGCGTGGGGTCAGTTCGCTACCAGAGCAGCTTCGTCCCTGCGCGCGCGTACCTCCAGAACCTGCACGCCGAACATGTCAAGCCTGGCCAGAAGGCCGCGGCCTGGTCGGGCAGGGGACCCTGCAGGACGGTCTCAACCGGCTGGTCTGCGGTCTAGCAGGGTCACTTGGTCACGTCGATTACCTGGCGGACAACGGTCGCTGCACTGCTCGCGACCGTGGAGCTGCGGGTCACCGCAGGGCGAGCAGGTGGAACTGCCAGGGCCTTAGGGCGACGAACAGCCCGGGGCTGGACAGCTCGTCGCCGTCGCGCTCGAACACGCCCTCCGCGAACAGGTCGGTGAGGTGCCAGCTGCGGCCGGGCAGGTCTGCCCAGTCCAGCGGGACGCGCCCTTGCGCCGGCTGCGCAGACAGGTTGACCACCACAACATGCCGGTCGCTGCCGCCGTCACCGGCCCAGGACCAGGCGAGCAGGTTGCGGCAGGACTGGTTGTCGGGCCAGCCGCTGGCCTCCAGCAGCCGCCACGCGCCTGCGCGTACGTGGTGCTCGGCGACGGCGGCAAGAAGCCGCCGGTACCAGCTGGCGAGGTCAATGTCTGGCGGTTCGTCCGGCCGGCGGGTGAGGAAGACTGGTGGCCGCACTCGCCGTCCCTCGAACTGTCCTTCGTGCCAGAGAGTGGCGCCGGGCAGCGTGGCGACGGCGACCGCTGCGGCCCGTTCGGCGTCCACTGGAAGGCGGGCGGCGATGCGGGGCTCGTCGTGGTTTTCGAGGAAGCGCACCAGCCGGGACTGGTAGCTGAGATCGGCGCGCAGGTGGGGGCGGACGGCGGACGCGTCCTGCCCGGCGATCCGGTCGTAGAGGCGCTTGTCGTAGCAGAAGTCGAACCCCTGCTGCTGAAGCTCCCATTCCAGGCCCCAGTAGGCCTCGGCGACGAGCACCGTGTCCGGGTGCCGAGTGCGCAGCTCACCGATCACTGCTGGCCAGAACTCCTGGGCCGGCTCGGGCCCGGCGCGGCCGGCCCAGGTCTTGGCGAAGACGTGATTGGTCATCAGCATGGCCATGTCGCAGCGGATCCCGTCGCACTGGCCGGCGATGCCCGCGAGGGTGCCGGCCGTGGCGGCGCGCAGGGCTGGCGAGAACGCGTCGAGTTGTACGACGTCGGGCCACGGCGGGAAACAGGGGTCGCGGCCGTGGGCCAGCACCTGCCCGGCGGCGGTCATCCAGCCCGCTGGGTCAGCCTGGATGTCGTGTTCATCGCCGCGGACGAACAGCTCAGGGCTGCTCGTCACGCAGGGGTGGTCGGGGGCGACGTGGTTGGGGACGTAGTCGAGGACCAGCCGGGCGCCGCGGTCGGCCAGGGCAGCGCGCGCTGCGGCCAGCGCGGCCGGGCCGCCGAAGGCCGCGTCGGCGATGTACCGGCGCACGCAGTACGGCGATCCGATGACGTCGCCGCGCCGCAGGCCGGGCAGCGCATCACGGAACGACGCCTGCAGCCTGGGGTTCGCGTTCGCTAGGGCCAGACCGGCCGGGCTGCGTTCCCATACGCCCATCAGCCAGACCGCGTCCACGCCGGGTGGTGTGACGGCGTCCCAGTCGGTGCCCGCCACCTCGGCCAGCGTCAGCCGCCGCCCGGCCGCCCGGGACAGCCCGCCCAGCCAGACCGCGGTGTTGATCTCGTAGATGACGGGTTGGGCCGGCCACCCCGTCATCGCGGCGCCGCCGTCCGCCGGCGCGCTGCAGCGCTGCGGGGGGCGCCGCGGCCGCGGGTAAGCGTTCGCGCAATAATTATTTCCCATGATTCGGGCGTGTCGTGTCGCCGGGCGGGATCGCGGGGAGGGTGTAGTTCCAGTTGCCGTGGAACTCGTGGCGCTGGAGGTGCCGGGCTTCGAAGGCCTTCATGTCCTTGTCAGGGATCCTGATTCCTTTGGGGTATAGGCCGGTGTCCAGGACCGCGTTGACCTTCAGGCCGGTCCTGGTGGTGACCGCGCTGATCGTCTCGATGATGACCTCGTGAGAGACCAGCGGGCGTCCCCGCCAGTTCATGGTGATCGCGGAAAATAGCCGGTGTTCTATTTTGTTCCATTTGCTGGTTCCCGGTGGCAGGTGCAGCACGGTGATGTCCAGGCCGGCTTCTGCGGCGAACGCAGCCAGTTCGGTCTTCCACAGCCGCAGCCGGGAGCCGTCAGCCCCGCCGGAGTCAGCGGTGATCAGCAGCCGCCGCCGCCGGGGTAGGCTGCCTGCCCGATCGCCTCCCACCAGCTACGGATCGAGGCGACGGCGAACGCGCCGGTATCGTGGCCGGTGCCGACGTTGACCCAGCCGGTGTTCGCGGTCAGGTCGTAGATCCCGTAGGGCACCGCCTTGCCCAGCTCCTCATCAGCGAAGTCATGGACGCTAACCCGCTCGGGCTGCCCGGCCGCGCCCATTCCGCCCCGCCGTTCCTGAAGTTCCCGACGTTCTCTTTCTTCTTGGCGTCCACGCTGATCACCGGGCTGCCGTCGGCCTGGAACGCGGTCACCTGGGCGTTGATGTACCGGAACTGGGCGTCACGGTCGGGGTGCTGCTTCCCCTCCACCGTCTTGGCGTTGCCCTGCAGGCTGTACCCGGCGCCGGCCAGCAGCTTGGCCACCGTCCGCGCCGTGACCTGGTGGCCCTGCCTGGTGAGCTCTCCGGCCAGGTTTGCGGTTGACTTGGTAGTCCAGCGCAGCGGTGACATAGGGTCGCCCCTGGTCTCAGGATCCACCAGCGCTTCCAGCGCGGGGATCAGCCCGGCGTCCCGGCCGGCCAGACCGGGCCGTCCGCCGCCCGGGCCGCGCACCCTTCCGCCGGGCTCGGCTCCCGACTCGATCTCAGCCTTGCCCCGGCGCACCGTCTTCACGTCCGCGCCGGTAGCCCGGGCGATCACGGCCACGCCGCCGCCGCCGATCGCCTGAGCCTCCACGCCCAGCCACAAGCGCCGCTGCCGCTCATCCAGATAAGGACAGATCTTGACGTACCGGGCGGCTATCTCCGCGTCAGTCAGCATCCATTCGACATACCACAAGCAGCCACGGGATTATTCGGACAACACCAGTTAGTTTCTGCGCGAGCGCTAAGCAGCCGTTCGGCATTGACGCCGCGGAACAGCAGGGGCAGCAGTGCCACCGTACCGGTCCAGCCGGTCTGGTGGCTCGCGCCGATTCCGGCTCCGTTGTCCCCGTGGAAGTACTCGTAAAACAGCACCAGGTCACGCCAGTGCGGGTCGGTCTGCAGCAGCGGCTGCCCGCCGTGCACGGGACGGTGGCCGCCGGCGTCTTTGAGGAACGTGCCGGTGAGCCGGTCGCTGATCTCGCGGGCCACCTCATACAGGTTCAGCTGCCGGCCGGAGCCGGTCGGGCACTCGACCCTGAATTGGTCGCCGAAGAAGATGTGGAGGTTCAGCAGCGCCCGGATGAGCATCACGTTGATCGGGAACCACACCGGCCCCCGCCAGTTGGAGTTGCCGCCAAACATGCCGGTGTCGGACTCCGCGGGACGGTAGCCGACCCGGTATTCCTGCCCGCCGGCCGTGATGACGTACGGGTGCTCGGCGTGCCACCGCGACACCGAACGGATGCCGTGCGGCCCCAGGAACTCTTCCTCGTCCAGCATCCGCGCCAGGATCCGCCGCAGCCGCGCCTCGTCGAACAGCGCGAACAGCACCGGGCCGGTTGCCCGTGCCTGCCGCCCGTGGCCCCACAGCGCGGCCGTGACCGCGGGGTGACGAACCAGGAATTCGGCGGCGCCCTGGACCAGCTGGGGGAACTCGGTGCGCACCGAAGTGTCGACAACCGTCGCTGCTGCCAGCGGCATCAGCCCGACGACCGAGCGCACCTTCAGCGGGATGGAGCCTCCGTCGGGGCCACGCAGCACGTCGCAGAAGAAGCCGTCCTGCTCGTCCCACAGGCTGATCCCGCCGGGACCGACATGGTTCGTCGCCGCCGCGATCCAGGCGAGGTTTTCCAGCAGCGCCTGTGCCTGCGCCAGATAGACCGGGTTCTCGCGGCCGAGCTCAAGGGCGATCTGCATCATGTTCTGGCAGTACAGCGCCATCCACGCGGTGCCGTCCGCCTGGTCGATCCAGCCGCCGGTGGGCAGCGGCGCGCTGCGGTCGAACACGCCGATGTTGTCGAGGCCGAGGAACCCGCCCTGGAAGATGTTCCGGTTGTCGGCGTCCTTGCGGTTGAGCCACCAGCCGAAGTTCTTCATCAGCTTCTGGAAGGCGTCTTCCAGGAACGCCCTGTCTGCCTCGCCCGTCGCGGCCTTCTCGATCTCATAGACGAACAAGGTCGCCCACGCGTGCACCGGCGGGTTGACGTCGCTGAAGTTCCACTCGTACGCGGGCAGCTGCCCGTTGGGGTGCAGGTAGCGGCGGGTCAGCAGGAGGCGGAGCTGCTGCTTTGCGAAGGCCACGTCGGCCACCGCGAACGCAACCGCGTGGAAGGCGAGATCCCAGGCCGCAAACCACGGGTACTCCCACCTGTCCGGCATGGAGATGATGTCCTCGGCGATCAGGTGCCGCCAGTCGTGGTTACGCAGCCAGGCGCCGCCGGCGAGCGGGTCGGCGCCGTGCTCGGCCAGCCAGCGCTCCACATCGAGCGCGTAGTACTGCTTCGACCAGAGCATGCCCGCGAGCGCCTGGCGGGCTACCAGGCGCTCATCGCCGGTGAGGTCACCGGCCAGCACCTCAGCCCAGAATTCGCCGGCCTCGCCGCGCCGGGTGCGCATCAGCTCGTCGAAGCCGGCGAAGGGCCCGCCGGCTTCGACCGGCCCGGCCGGGCTGTACGCGCTCGGCGTCGGTCAGCCGCATCCGCAGCGTCGCGCTGCGCGGCCCGGTCGATACCGTCCTTGACGTAAGGCGTGTCGTTCGCCGACCCGAACACACGCTCGTTGTTGGTCTCGTTCCCGGTCACCAGGACTGGCACTGCTTGGTCGGCGTAGAACCACCGGCTGCCCAGCTCGCTGTGCTCGGCGCGCACGGCAGCGACGCCGCCAAGGTTGGCTACCGTGCGCAGCGCTGGCCGCTCCCCGCCGTCGGCCCACGACCATGTGTGCCGGAACCACAGCGTGGGCAGCACATGCAGCTCGGCGTCATCGGGCCCCCGGTTGTGCACGGTGACCTGCATGAGCAGATCCTCTGGCGTGGCCTTGGCGTACTCCACGACGACGTCGAAGTACCGGTCGCCGTCGAAAACCCCGGTATCGAGCAGCTCGCATTCGGGATCTGACTTCCCCCGGGCCCGGTTGGCCGCGACCAGGTCAGCGTAGGGGAACTCCGCCTGCGGGTACTTGTAGAGCATTTTCAGGTAGGACGAGGTCGGCGTCGCGTCGAGATAGAAGCAGGACTCCTTGACGTCTTCGCCGTGGTTGCCTTCAGCATTCGTGAGGCCGAACAACCGCTCTTTCAGAATCGGATCCCGCCCATTCCACAAGGCTAGCGCCAGGCACAGCCGCTGCCTGTCGTCGCTGAAACCGCCAAGCCCGTCCTCTCCCCAGCGGTAGGCCCTGGAGCGGGCCTGGTCGTGCGCGAACGACGACCACGCGTCCCCGCCGCCGGTGTGGTCCTCGCGTACCGTGCCCCACTGCCGCTCACTGAGGTACGGGCCCCAGCGCCGCCAGCCAGCGCCGCGCGTGCCGGCCTCGTCCAGTCGCTGCCGCTCTGCGTTGACCATGGTGTCCCGCTCTTTCGCTGCCGGGTCATAGATCCGGGACGTGCATCCATCGTGAGATAGCCGCCCAGGTTGTCAGCGTTTCCCCCGCGGACGCTGCGGACCATCACCCTGCGCGGATGAGTCCGCGCGCCTCCCCAGAGAGCTGGCTGGCCCCGGCCGCGGCATCCCAGCGCCGGTCCCAGCTGGATTGGCGAGGAGCAATTTTCCTAACGGCTGTGCCGGGAGATACAAAGTGCCAGGTGGCGCAGCTGTACCGCATCGTCATCTGAGCTCGCTCCTAAACGCTCCGCTGGGTAGGCCGGATGCGAGCCAGCCCCGCCGTGGCACCCCTCACTCCCATCGGGTGAGGCGGCAGGTAGACGGGTGGCGGACGATTGGACACGTTGTACCCAAAAGACCGTGCGTGGACCGTCAGGGATCTTCCGCGGGGTCCGTCGATGGCTCACGGTGGTGAGGAGAGCATCGTGGCCCGTTATCCCAAACATCAGTGATCATGGGTTGACCGGAGATCTGCAAACGGCCGCCCAGGTCACGACGGACGGCACCGTGGATTGGTTCTGCTGCCCCCGCTTCGATTCGCCCAGTGTGTGCGCGTCCCTGCTCGACGCGGACCGTGGTGGCCATTTCCGTATCGCCCCTGACCGGGACGACTTCGTCAGCAAGCAGCTTTACTTTCCGGACACGGCAATTCTGATCACCAGGTTCATGACCCCGGACGGGGTCGGTGAGGTCAACGACTTCATGCCCATCGCGACCGGCGGCGCGACGGACCGGCACCGTATCGTGCGGCAGCTGCGTGTGGTGCGCGGCACGATGCGGTTTGTCATGGACATCCAGCTGAGGTTCGGCTACGCGCGCAAGCCGCACAAGCTGGCGTTGTCCGACGACGGCGCGCTCTTCCAGGCGGACGGAATGGAGCTGACACTTCACTCGGTCGGCGCACCGGGCTCCTCGCTCCGGGATCAGGGCGTCACGCTTGAGCGCCACGGTGACGGGCTGCGCGCCGCCCGGACGCTGCGGGCCGGCCAGACCGGCGGGGTCGTACTTGAGTCGATGGGCGGGCCGCCCCGGCGGCTGCCGCCATTTACCCTCGCTCGAGTAGCGGAACACCCATAGGCCCTCGCCGTCGGTCGTCGCGATCGTGCCCTGGAAGGGGTACTTGACGTCTCGCGCTCGCGCGCATTCCTCGACGAATCCGATGGCGCGCGCGACAGCGTCCGGCGGATCGTCCTGCAGGCCGAAGGTCAGCGCCAAGTAGAACAAGGCCTCGGTGTCAGTCTGCCCCTTGATCACGGACCGGCTCCAGCCCGCCGGGTGTGCGCCAACCTTGATGCCCCTGGCCGCCACTGAAAGGAGCGTGCGGGCGGGCCGAGGTCGGCGGCATCAGCACGCTGACCACCGGCCTGGCCGGGCAGCAGCAGGCCCGGTCGGCAAGAGCAGGCACCCCGGGCCCGTCAGCCGGTGTGCCGGGTGGCTCCGGCGCGGCCAATCGCTTGCGCTGCCTACATCCACATCTTTGGTCCTAAGCCACTCGAACGTGTCATACATTCCAGCGCACCGTCGCCTGGCCGCCCGACCCCGCGGAATGAGGCTCCTGATCCCGCCAGCAGGACCGATGGCCCTGCCGGCGGGATCGCGCGGCAGCCGCCTGCAGGCATTCAGCCATCCGACGCTCATCACCGCGGCGGTCAATCGCGGCTACGGTCTCGACCATGGCGCCGAGATGGCCGTGCCTCCCAACACGGACAGGCTAGGCGGCCAGGTTCTCGCGGCTGCCGTAGGCGCACAGCGCCCACAGCGCGACCACGTCCACAGCGATGATCATCAGTGACCAGAACGGATACGCGCCGAGGAAGAACATCTGGTCAAGCGCGCTGAGCCCGACCACGGCCACGCCGAACCAGCGCGCCAGCTGGTTGCCCATCAGCACCCCGGCCGCCGCGAACAGCTGCAGCACGCCGAGGATGAGGGTGACCCAGCCCCACGAGTTCAAGCCGCCGAACACGTAGTGCGCGTTGGCCACAAATACGTGCGCGTTGGCGACTGCGGCGATGCCGTAGAACAGGTTGAAGAAGCCGACCACGGCCAGCACCACGGACGCGAAGACGATCAGGCCATAGCCCTGGCCTTCCACGTGCCGCCCGCCCGCGCTACCAGCTGGCTTGAGTGTTGCCGACGTCATTTTGGGCCTCCAAGGTCAGAACCGTCGAAACATTCACCGGGACCCGCCAGCCGCTTTTGCGCAACCCCTTCCGGCGCCGCCACTCGGGCAGCACAACCGCGCCCAGAAATGGCTCGCGGGGCCACGGCTTGCTTTAATAGTCACCTGCGGCTAAGTGTGCGCTTAGGGCCTTATGTCCCGACGTTTAAGGCCGATCGGCCGCCACCTGTCACCCGGCGAGCCCTGCGCCCACGGGAAGGGAGGATCTGGGCAAGCAGATACCGGCGCTCAGGCCAATGCCGATGCTTCCTGGCGGCGGTAAAACGCAGGACGGATGAGCACGACCGGCGCGCCGCCGCCTGCGGCGCACCCGTTTGTGCGGGGCATGACCGCCGAACACATTTCACATCCGGGTGAGGTGGCGCGGTACATCACGGCACCGGCTGTTCGAGGAGGGCGCGACGGCCGACCGGCGTATGATCCGCCCGCGGCGCGCACGGACCCGCCCGCTGATGTGAAACTCGTTAGTAAGCGTGACTCCCTGGAGCGACAGGTTTCCATGACTGCGCGCTCCGGTCAGGCGCAATGTGCCGCGAACAGTCACTTCGCTGTCGAAGCTGAGGCTCGAGCGAAGTTCGGAGTTGGTCAGATCTAGCGCGGTGCGGCCGCTGGCGCGCAGTGAGCAGCTGTCGCGGGCCGATAGGCTGCCCATGTCGCTCATTGACAGGTCTATGCCGCCGATCACCTCACAGTTCCCTTCGAGCGTTACCTCAGCACCGACGATAAGCCGTGGTGCGCTCAGTGCCGTGTCCCCCGTCCGCGACTTGGAGTAACCGCTGTCGTTTGGCACCGTGCCTGGCTCGGTCAGCGTGGCGTTTCGGATTAGGAGCTGTCCGGAGATGCGCGCGCTCCCTATTTCGCTGAAGTTTCGTATTTATGCTGCGGCGGCGTCCCAGGCCGCGAGCACGGCGTGGATTTGCTCGTCAGTGGGCTGAGCTGGGCGGCGTGCGGAAAATCGGGCGGCGATCAGGGTCCGGCGCAGCTTGGTGAGCATGTCCTCGAAGGCGGGCTCGGTCTTGGTCCGGTACCACGGCTGCGCGGCCCTGCGGTCGTCGATGCCGGCCGGGTCGTGGCCTGACCAGGCGTACCAGATGACGATCAGGGTGTGCACCAGCATCCCGAACGGGACGGTGCGCCCGGCGGCGAGCCTGACCCGGTTGCGGGCCTCGCCGGCGCCCAGGACGTTGCGGGCGTCGGCGAACGCCTGCTCGATGGCCCACCGGGCGGCGTAGCGGGCCACGAGCGCGGCGGGGGCGGCGGTGAGGTCGGTGGTGACCAGAGCCAGGTCATATCCGCTGGTGGTGTGCTCGTCGCGGGCCAGGATCAGGCGCACGGCCCGGGTGTGCCATGACCCATACCACAGGCAGCTGACGGCGGTGACGTGCTTGATGTGCTCGCGGCCGTAGGCAGTGACGGTAACGGTGTCCCACGCCGCTTCGGCCGCGATGTCCTCGGCCGTGCCCAGCCGGGCACCCTTGGTCCTGGGGCGGCCGCGGCGGCCGGTGCGCGGCGGTGCCAGGTCATACAGGACGGCGTTGCGGGGGATCCGGCAGGTCCAGGTCACGTTCTGCGGCAGGGCCCGCAGCGCCGGGCCGTGGTAGGCGGCATCGGCCACGACATGAATCACCCGGCCGGGGAAGGCCAGGGCGAGCAGGCTGACCAGCGCCGCGGCCGTCTCCACCTTGCCCGGCCCGGCGCCCTTGCCGGGCAGGTGCAGCCGCGCCAGCACCGGCAGGCACACCTCACGGCCGCAGAACGGCAGCCGGGCCAAGATCGCGGCGGTGACGAAGCAGTTGCCATAGCTGAGCTTGCTCATCGCCGGAGAGCTGCCGTCATGCTGCCAGCCGGCCCCGTGCACCCGGCGCCCGCAGCGGCGGAACACCGAGTCATCGACGGCCACCCGCAGATCAGCGCCCGGCTCGGTCACCAGCAGGACCGCCAGCTGCGCGACCGCCAAGCCGAGCTGATCGAGTTCCCAGCGGGCCCGGGCGAAGAAGTAGTGCGCCCGGTCATGCGGCCAGGCATACTGCAGGCAGCCGCCCAGCAGCATGCCTGCCACGGTGCGGCGGCGCACCCGGCCCGCCATCCCGGCGACCAGGCCGCAGAACGTCGCAAAGCCCGGCGCGGTGAAACACGGCCGCAGCTCATTCAGCAGGCACAGCAGCGAAGCGGGTAAATTCAGGCCCGGAAGCATCGGCGGGTTCCCTCGGCACGAGGCGGACATGAGCACCGCCGATGCTTCCGCGTTCAGCCCGCAAGATCACGTAACCAGAGCCTCACCGCGCGGCGTGTCGCGACATCTGCCAATCCGTCCCCTCCCGCGACCGCCAGCCCCCCAGCCACCATCAAAAGTGCGAAACTTCAGAGGCCATCGCCCGGGCTTTAATGCGAGACCCTCCGCATCGGCGTGCAAGCCCTCCTTCACCACCTCGGCATCACCGCAGCAGCCCAGGCCGCATACACAACATCTTGTCGATTGGGATTCCGCCGGCCAGGGGCCACGAGGTCCGGCACACCGGTCGCGTGTTCCGCCCGCAGGTCGAGCGGTCGACGCTAGTACGTCCCGATGACCGCCGGGCTCGGCGCGCACAGCCGCGACGAGGTTCGCGGCTGGCCGGGCCGGCCCAGGCGCCCAACCTCCGCTAGTTCGTCCACGACCTCGAGCACCTGCTCAAACGCCGAGCCGGGAGTACACCGCGGACATCCGCGCTCACCTGGCGGACGCGCCCGCCGACCTGGCCCTCGCCGACACCGTTTTCTTCGCGGCCGGCCTGGTCCGGATCAGCGGCTCAGCTGGCGCGCTCGGCCTGGCTGAAATGGCGGATCCGCTGGCCATCCAGCTGCGGGACGATGTGATCGAGGAACAACTTCGCGCTCAGCTCGGCGCGGCCGCCGACCCCGAGCTTGGCGTAGACGGCCTTGACATGGTCCTTGGCGGTGTGGCGCGAGATCCGCAGCGCCCGGGCGATCTCGTCGTTGGTGGTGCCCCGGGTGAGCAGCTTGGCGACCTCGCGCTCGCGGGGCGTCAGGCCGTGCAGCGCCAGCCGCAGCGACTCCAGTTCGGGGGCGGTGGCCGGGGCGAGCGTGACCGCGGCCGTGCACGGGTCCTGGCCGTCGCTGCGCAGGGCGGCGGCTTGAACGGTGAGCCACTGGCCGGAGGCCAGCCGCACGCTGGCGGAGGGGGGACGGCCGGCTCGGCCCGGGCCGGCGTCAGCGCCAGGCGGGCGAGGGTGTGGACGGCCACCGGCAGTTCCAGGACACTCCCGCGATCAGGGGGAAACTGCTCTAGCCAGAACCGTGCCTGCTCAGTGAGCGAGCGCACCGAGCCGTCCGCTGCCAGGACGATGACCCCGGGCGCGTGCTCCGCCATGCCCGCGGCCGCTGCCTCGCACAACAGGGCATCGCGCAGCCCGTGGGCCAGGTGAGCGCTGACCCGGGTGACGAACGCGACCTCCTGGTCGGTGAAGTCGGGCTGGTCTTCGCCGCGGATGAGGGCGGCAAAACCCCAGCACGCGCCGCCCGCGCGGAAGGCCGCGCGCAGCTCGGCGCCCAGGCCCAGCGAGCGGTAGATGCCGCGATAACGGGCGCTGCGCTCCGGTTCGCCGTGCGTCTCGCGGTGCAGCGTGCTCACCGGGGTACGGCGGCGGGCCAGATCAAGATATTTCCCGTAGTCGGGGTAAAACAACTCGTTCTCGATGTACCGCGACGCACCCGGACACCAGCCCTCGATCCCGAGGCCGGTCCACAGCAGCGACTGCGGATCGACCGTCGTCCAGGCCCCAGCGCTGTAGGGTACCGCCCGCCGCAGCACGGCCGCGGTCCGCTCCAAAAGGTCCAGCGACGGCAGGCCCTGCAGGCACAGCCGGGCGATCGCGGCCTCGGCGGTGATCCCCTTGGCACCCAGCGGATTGCCCGTCATACCCATCGACGCTACGCGGCCCCCCGTGGGGCCGCCATCCCTCCCGGGAGGGATGCGCGCAGAGCCCTCTCCCGCGGGATGGCCGCCACCGTTTGCCGCTGATTCCATGGAGCGTGTGAACGCCGCCGCCGTGCCAAGCACTGGCCCGCTGACCTGGGTCCACACATTGGACGGTTACCGGCTGGCCGACAGTCACCTGCCCGCCTGCGTTCGAAGTGGAGGAAAGGAATGACCAACCGTGCGACCGACGTGACCCAGTTCCAAAGCGTGGACACGGCCGACGAGTCCGGCTTCCTGATCGGCGCCCTGGACCGTCTCAGGTCACTGGAAGGCCATCGGGCCGCGAGAGCCGCCTTACTCGATCGCCTGCGCCTGCGCGAGGGCGACTCGGCGATCGACGTGGGCTGCGGCGCCGGCGATGACGCGGCCGATATGGCACGGCGCGTCGGACCCGCGGGCCGGGTGGTCGGCGTGGACGTCAGCGAGACCATGATCGGCGAGGCGCGGCGCCGGCACCGCGCGCCTGTCGCTCACCTTTCGTGGAAGATCGCCGACGCGCTCGGCCTCCCCTTCGTGGACGCCTCGTCGGACGCATGCGGGGCCGTGACGCTGCTGGAGCATGTGCCCGATCCGGCGGGTGTCCTGCGGGAGATGACCCGGGTGCTGCGCCCCGGCGGCCAGCTGGCGATTCTGGCGTTCGACCAGGGCACGACGTTCATAGACAGCCCGGACCGGGAAACCACCCGGCTGATCTGCGACACCTTCGCGGACACCATAGTTCAGGGGTGGATAGGGCGCCAGCTGCCGCGCCTGTTCCGGCAGGCTGGGCTGGATGAGGTCTCGGTAGAAACCCGGGGCATCCTGGGCGGCGAGCTCGCCTGCCAGGTGCTGCTGGGCAGGCACGTGAACCGGCTGACGGACACCGGCGTGCTCACCGCCGGCGCCGCCGAGCGCTGGTGGTCGCAGCTCGCCGAGGCGGAGCGGGCTGGGGTGTTCACCATGGGAGCGACCGCGTTCCTGGTGGCGGGAACGAAACGATAGCGGGTGGTCGCGGTCACGGCCTGCACGGTCAATCGTGCAGGCGGCGCGGCAGAATGCTCAGGCGGCCGTCCCGTCCTGCCCTTGACCGGGTCAGCCGGCGCCGCGGCGCTGCCCCGGACACCGCCGGGTGGGCCATCGGCATGCAGCTGCTTCGTCGCAGACTCGCCGGTGGCCGCGCCGCTCGGCGCCCAGGTGGCTGCCGGGCGGCTCAACCGGCTCGCCACCGCCTACCGCCAGGCCAGCATCACCTCATCTGGACCCGGCACGCCCTACGGCCTGACGGCAGCAACACCGGGCTGCTCGGCGAGCCAGAAATTGGAAGGAATGCGATAAGCAACACCGTTCACGCCGCAGCCGCCAGGCGACCCGGCCCGTCGGCGGACCCAGCGGAGGCATCGCAAACCCCAGACCTCCGGCAGTAGGTGACCGGCAGGCCAGATGACCTGCGGGTTTAGTTACCCGGACGCTATCCGGATCTTGTCAGATTCATGATAAGGTCAGTGGCATGACCAGCCCGGCGAACGCGGCCATACTGGACGGCATGCCGCACCCCGCCGACCTGCGCGTGCACCATCATGACGGCCAGACGCTGGTGACTGCCGGGCAGATGATCATCGCCTGCTACGCCGACAGGGACGTCGCGATGCGCAACGTCGCCGTGGCCGTCGCCCGCCAGCTGGGGTTCTCCGGCCAGAAGGTCGCGCAGGTGATGGGCCTGACAGCCAGCTACGTGGCCACGCTGCACCAGCGGGCCCGCCGAGAGGGCGCGGCGGGGCTGGTCCGCCCGTCCGGGCCCAGGCCCAGGCTGTCCCCGCAGGTGTGGGCGCGGGCGGCGCGGTGGCGGGCCGCCGGGGCCAGCGAGGCCCAGATCGCCGCCCGGCTGGGCGTGGCCCAGGCCACGGTCAGCCGGCACCTGGGCGGAGCCGGGCAGCAGGAGCTGCCCGGCGGTGAGCGGGGCGAGCCCAGCGGAGCGCCGGACGCGGTGGCCGCTGCCGCGGGCACCGGCGAGCCCGGCAGCACAGGTCAGCCGCAGAATCAGGAGCCGGCCGGGGAAGGACCCGCGCCCGGGCCCGCGACGGAAACGGAGACGGCGACCGCGCGCGCGGCTGGCCTGCTGGCGGCCGGGGCGCGGATCACTGGCGGCCAGGTCACCTCCCGGTATGCCGGGGCGATGCTGCTGCACGCCTTCGGCGCCCGGGCGGGCGCCGGGGAAATCCTGGGCGCGGCGGACGGGGACAGCCCGGGGGTGCGCCGGCCCGCCGGCGTGGCGCTGCTGTCGGCGGTCAGCACCTGCTTCGCGCTCGGCGCCGCTACCATCGAGCAGGTCAAGCACCTGACCGCCGGCGCGGCCGGGCCGCTCGCGGGCATGGCGTCGCTGCCAGGGCTGCGGACCCTGCGGCCCCGGCTGGCCGCGATAGCCGACGGATGCGACCCGCTGGAGCTGCAGGCGATGTTCGCGCAGGCGATGCTTGAGGCCGACCCGGTCACCTCCGGGGTGTATTACGTCGATGACCATTTCGTGCCCTATGCGGGGGCCAGGCCGGTGGGCAAGGGCTGGAACAGCAAGCGCGGCAAGGCCGGGAAGGGCCGCGCCGGCACCCACGTCACCGCCCATGACGGGCGGGCGGTGTGCTTCGTCACCGGGGAGCCGTCCGGCCTGTCCGTCACGCTGCCGAAAGCGCTGGCCGAGCTGAAGAAGGCCGCCCCGCCCGGTGCGCGCATCATGCTCGGGTCCGGCCGCGGCGGCGCGTACGCGCAGGTGTTCCGCCACTGCCGCGACGAAGGCGTGCACTGGGTGACCTACCGGCGCGCTCCCCTTGCCGCCCCGGCATGCCTGCCCATCCTGTCGGTCATCACCATCAATGGCAGGCGCCGGCGGGTTGCATGGGCCGAAGAGACCGTCCAGCTCAAAGACTACGGCCAGGCCCGCCAGCTCACGCTATTCGAGCACGGCCACGTCGTGCTGCAGGTCCTCACCTCTGACTTCGATGCCTGCCCGGCGGAGATCCTGGCGTGGCTGAAGTCACGGTGGCGGGAGGAGAACTTCCTCAAATACGCCTCAGGCAACTACGGCATCGACGCCATCTGTGACTACGCCGCGACGATCGAGACGAACACCAAGGTGATAGACAACCCGGCCCGCAAGGCCGCGAACACCGCGGCGCGCCGGGCCGAGAAGGCGCTGGCCGCTGCACACGCCGACATGGCCGCCATGCTCGCCGACCCGGCCATCCCCGCCGCCATCAAGAACGCCAAGCTCATCCCCGCCGCCCGGCAGAAGATCACACGGGCCGGGAAAGCCCTGACCAAAGCCGAAGCCGCCCGCGACAAGACCCCCGCGAAACTGCCCGCCAACGTCATCGACCCGCACGCCCAGGTCGCGCTGCTGCGCGCCGGCCGGCGCAGCCTGCAGATGGTGCTGCGGCTGCTCGCGCACAACGCCGAGCACTGGCTCGCCAGCCACCTCAACGCCTACCTGCAAGACGACGACGAGTACCGGGCCATCACCCGCCAGACCATCATCCGCGGCCTGGCCGGCGTGATCACCTACACCCCCGCCGAGATCAGCGTGCAGCTCGACCGGCCCGGCAGCCCCCGTGTCGCGCGCGCGCTGGAACTGCTGCTGGACGAAATCAACGCCACCCCGCCTGCCATGCCCGGCGACACCCGGCCCATCACCTACCACCTCACGCCAGCCGGCCAGATTTAACTACCACCCAGGCTCAACTGCCGGAGTTCTGAGGCCTCCTGCGGCTCTGGTTCGTGCGTCAGTTCGCAGGAGGCCTTTCACGCCTTGGTCTGGTAATTACCAGGCCTCTTTGTTCATGGTGGCACAGAAGGTTCAGGCGACCGGAGGGCGTGATCACGGGTGAGTCGTAACCATACGGCTTCACCGCAGCAGTTCGCCGAGCTGATAGCGGCGGGTGGCCTCCCCCTGGTAGTTCAGGCGCTTAGATTCGCGTTCTGGGCTCTCGGACGTGCGTTGCTGTGAGCAGCTCGATTGACTGCGAGAGGTGTCGCGGCCCAACGGATGGACTCGGCACGGCTATGGCGGCTACGGCACGGTCTGCCCGCCCTGCTGGGCGGACCTGCAAGAACTCGATTGCTCTTTGTACGGTGATGAGTTCCAGGGCCGCGTCCGGGTCTTTGGCCCTGTCGCAAGGGCCGACGATGAAGCGCTGTGTCGTCAAGCTCGAACAGGTTGCCGGTCGTGCAGATCCGGACGATATGCGCGCCTGGCCGATCTGGTGGCAGCCACAAAGGCCTCACGTCGAGTCGGCAACCGGCCGGATGGCCGTCGCGCCTTTCCCGACGGCTGCGGGGTCAGGGCGCCTTGATGATGCCCGAGGGCAGGACGCGGGCTGCGGAGGCGCCGAAGTCTTGTGCCGAAAGCTGGGATACGAAGGAAATGGCGCCTCCGCCCGGCAGGGGGTGACCCTGCCCGATGAACTGGCTGGGGTAGATGCGGGCGTGCTCAAAAGTGCCGGTAGCGGACAGCGTCACGTGCAGGATCACGCTCATGTCCAGATCACCGTTGGTGGCAAAGTTGTGATAGCTGGCGAAGTTTCCCAGGCTGTAGGCGATCAGCCGGTGCCGGTAGAACTGCATCCCGCGCAGCACGTGCGGGCCGCTGGCGATGACCAGGCTGGCGCCGGCCCGGATGGCCATGTGCGCGAACCTCTCCGGGTTGCCCCGGTCCTCGCCGAGGAAGTACTCCTCGTGGCCGGTGACATGGTCGGCGGTGGCGCCCTCGGCGCCGGCGTGCATGTAGACGACGACCACGCTGGCCTGCCTGGCGGCCCGCTTGATCAGCGCCCGGGCCGCCGGGAGGTCCAGCAGGCTGGCGGTGTCGCTGTAGGGCGCGAAGGCCACGAACGCCACCCGGACGCCGTGGGCCTTGACGAGTGTGATTTCGCCTCGCAGCCCGGTCTGGGCCAAGCCGGCCTCGTGGATCGTGCGCACGGTCTGGGCCTGCCCTGCCGCGCCGAAGTCGAAGGAGTGGGGGTTCGCGTCACTCAAGATGGTGAATCCCGCGTGCTTGAGGTAACGCACATACCCCGGCGGGTCACGGAACGCGAAACACTCCCCGGGCGGGGCATGCGCCGACGCGCATTTGCTCGTCGTCGCCGTCGTGAGGGTGCCTTCGAGATTGCCGAAGACGATCTGCGCGCCCCGGGTGAGCTCCCGCTTGACCGCGGCGAGATACCTCCCCGGGTGCAGGGGCAGATCGGGGGTGTTCCCGAGCATCGTGTCACCCACCGCCGCGATTGTCACCGGTACTAGGCGGGCCGGGGCCGCGGTGCTGCCGGACCTGGCGGCGGCGCCCGTGGGGTGGGCCGCGGCGGCCTTCGTCGCCCCGCCGGCCGACTGGCCGTCGGCCGAGCACGCCGCCACACCCAGCGCCGCAACGAACATCAGCGCCAGGACACTCAGGTGCGCCCAGCGCAGCATCGGGGACCAAAACTGCACCAGGTCAATCTAGCTGGCATTCGAGCACCGGCCCTCCAGTTTATCGCAAGACCGGCGGTCAGAGTGGCCAGCCCGGGCGGTCCGTTACCCAATACATGGCATTTATTCAGGGCATCCCAGGGTGAGGTCGAAACCGCCCGCGAAACCGCGGTTAGGCCTCCTCGATGGAATCCAGCCGTAGCCGTACAAGTGGACGAGGTCGATCTGGCCGTGCACGGTCCAGGCAATTTCCTGGTCGGACTCGAACGTGACGATCTCGACGGTGACGTGGTAAAGCCCGAGCGGATAGGCGTTGAGCGCTTCCCGGTCCATGTACACGACGACGGTGTCTGGTCTTGAGGCAGACTGCGTAGCGCGAATTTGAGCGACTCAGCGTCGTAATGGACCTCAGAGGCCCGCCGAACGCCGATTCTTTGCTGGTGACTCAGCGAGTGTGGGGATCGGCGTCGGCGCCCAGATCAACCATTCCGGCGCGCCTGGTCAGGGTGGAGCGGCACGCCCGTGTACACGGGGCCGAACGCGGGCGACCTGCCATCAGAAGTGCAGCCAGGCGTGCGCTGGTGATGATTGCTCTGGGCAGCGCTGGGTCGGTCTGGGCCATGAAGACGCTCGCCAGCACACCTAACCCGGCGGCGCCGAGGTCCGACCAGCTGACGACCCGCAGCACATGAGACCGCGGACGCTGAACCCTGCATCCTCCCGCAGGCAATCTCGAAGCCGTGGCCGCGTCTGCTAGCGCCCTGGCGGGTCAAGCACCCAGGTGATCGGCCGAGCTGGGTCAGGGTCGTAGCGGCAGCTCGCCCCGGTTCGGACGGCGTCACGCAGCAGCCTCGCGAGCGCGGGATCCTGGTACTCGATCCGGGTGAGCGACGCGGCGATCGCCTTGCGCACAGCCACTCTGGCCCGCTCGTCTGCCGAGCTGAACCTCCGGCGTCGGCCAGACAGGCCGGCTGCGGCTCCGACCTGATCGAGCAGAGCTTCACGTTCCAGCCGGAGCCGCGCTAGCCGCCCCTCGTCAGCCCAGGAAACTGCCTCAGCTAGCTCGCCGTCGATGTCGCGCAGCCGCGTTTGGTAGGCCACGAGCGCTTGCCGGTCGATGATCTCGCCAGCGCTGTTCTCGGAAAGCATCGCTCCAGCGTGCCCGCGTGCCGCGGCGGCCAGCTGGGCGGCGGCGACGTCATCGCCCGGACGCTGGAGAAGATGACGCAGGTAGTGCAGGCCCCTCAGGTCTGGCACCGTCCTCGTGGCGCCGTCTTGGCCGATCGCCCACTCACCCGTCGCGTTCTGGCGAAGATGCCAGACCGCGCTCGCTGCGGAGTGCGCGCCGACGCTGCGCCCGGCAAGCCGGTCCTTCCACCAGCTTGCCCCGATGCGCTGGTAGCTCAACGCGGCGTGACGGCGCCAGCGATCGGCGTCGCCCTGGCCGAGCGCCTGGCAGGCGCGGAATAGGTAGTCATCGATCACGCCGTGGAACGTCACTGAACCGGCGTTGAGGACGGCCCGGCCAGCATACGGTTCAAGCAGGCGGACGCCATCGGCGGCGATGTCGTCGATACCCAGGGCCGAGCCGACCTCCACGATGGATGAAACGATCAGCAGGAAGTAGACGTTTCTGGCCACCGCGTCCAGGCCGCCCCCGGCCAGCTGATAGAGAAGGTCCGCCGCGCGGTCCCGGTCCCCCGCCTCCAGCCACCAGACCGCGGCTTCGGCGGACACCGACGGTACACCCTCGTTCGCGCCGTACTCGGCGAAAGCAGCGGCTTCGCGCCTCATCGCCGCGGTATCACCGGCCCGCCGCGCCCTGCTCGCGGCCAGGTTGTGCACGACCGCCTGCACATCTGGCTCGTCACACCGGCGGCCGATCTCCCCGGTGCGGGCGATCAGCTGGTCAGCCACGTCGAGGTCCGCGGTAACCAGGGCGTGCATGGCCCGACGGGATGCGGCGAAGAAGGCTATCCGGTCCGCGCCTGTCTCCTCGGCGAGCATGTCAAGTGCCCGTAGCTGCCGCTGAACGGCGACCACGTCGAGGCACTCCCAGGCAGTTGTCAGCCGCCACAAGTAGGCAGAGAGCCGCAGCTCCGGGTCAGCCACGTGCGCGGCCGCGCTCGCCAGCTGCGCCGATTGCTCAAGCCGCTGGGCGAAAGAGTCCGGCCCCCACCGTGCGAGCAGCGCCGCATCGAGGGCATCGGCCAGGATCCCCGGCTCGCCGATTGCCTCAGCCAGCCGCACCGCCTCGTCAGCGAAGCTGACCGCCCGGTCGGTTTCGCCGCCGTAGGCCCACGCCCGGGCCAGGGCGGCAGCAAGCCGACACCGGCTCAGCGATGTGATGGCCGCTGCGTAGGCCTCGTGCACCAGCGCCGGCACCTGTCCCGGATGGGCGCCGAATTGCTGGCTAGAGGGCAAGTTGAGAGCTGCCCGTTCGATACGGTCGAAGTCGCCTGTGCCACGAGCTTCGTGGTAGGCCCGGATCAGGGCGGCCTGAGAACGGTCGCCCTGTCCGGTCGAAGCCTGCATATACCAATCGTATGGCGGCGTGCCTGGTCAGGGCCTGATCAGCTGAATCGTCCTAGCGTGCCTGGCCTCCAGTTCGGCGTCCCAGTCGCCGGTGCAGTACACCGACAGCTCGCAGATCACGCTGTCGGCGACATCGGCGCGGAACAGCTCCCGGCAGTACCAGGATCCGCGGTCATCTTCCCAGCGCTCCTCGACCTCCATCACGAAGCCTGTCTCCGTGGCGTCCAGTCGCGACCGGGGCACCCGGCCAGGTCCGGGATGCCCGGCCAGGCGGAGCGCGACGACGTTGTCGGACCCCTGCGCCTGCAGTCGCCACTGCGGCATCGTGAAGTCGCAGAACACGTCGGCGCTGAAGGTGCCGTCGGGAAGCTTGCCCGTCTCCAGGAAGGAGACGAACTTGCCGGCCAGCTCGCTGAGACGGCCATCCACGGTGCCCACCGTGCCCATCTCACGACCTGCAACCTCATCCCTCGGTGCGACAGCAGCGGGATTGCCTTCGTTGCGAATATTCGGCATCGTGACCTCCTGTGTGATTCGGTCTGTCACCAGGAAGGCGTGAAGCCGCGACGTCACATTGTGACCCCGCGGGTGTTCCCCGCGCCGCGTCCGCGTCATCGATCCCGATGGCTGATGCGACGCCTCGCTTGGCGCGCTAGAGACTTCACGACCCGGTGTTAGCCTGCTGCAATGACGGAGGCTGGCGCTGAGGTCCGTCGCGCTGAGCTCGTTGCTCTCCTGTCATTGGGAACCGATCTCGGTCTCGGGCAGCCGATGGAGCACATGATCCGGGCGTGCCTGATCGCGCTGCGGCTGGCCGAGAGCGCATCCCTGGATGATTCCGAACGCGGCGTCGTGTACTACTCGGGCTTGCTCGCGTGGGTAGGTTGCCACACCGACGCTTACGAGCAGGCGAAGTGGCTCGGAGACGACCTGGCCGTCAAACGGGATGCGCACTACGGCCTTTCGGACTGACTGCTGCCGACCTATTCGCCGGAGGGTAGGCGTCAAGGGCCGATTCACGTGTACGTTCACCAGGCACTTTGACCTGTGCTCGTTGTCCTGCGAGCAGATCGGCCCTTGACGCTGGACTGGAGGCGTATCACAATCTGGCGGCAGTCTGGTGGGGGGCCATTGCAGTTTCCGCGGTCATCCGGGATCAGGCGGTCATTGTCAAACCGGTCGCTGGTCTGCTCGGTCGACGGCATCGGTAGCAGGATCACCAGCATGGAAGGTGTATGACGTGCGAGCGTCAGGGCCGCTGAGCTGAAGACTCTTGTGTACGGCGGCAATGGCCGCGGTGCGGCTGGAGACGCCGAGCTTGCGGTAGATGTGTTCCAGGTGCTTGTCCACCGTTCTCGGGCTGCAGCCGAGGCGGCGCCCAATTACTGCATCGGTCAGGCCGCCTGCTATGAGGCGGAGCACTTGCTGCTGCCGGGGGGTGAGATCTGCCTGGCCCGGCCAGGTGCTCCCTTCGCCCGTGGTCAGCCGGTCAGCCGGGTTGGCGTACAACCGCGCCACTCGGCGGGCCAGCGGCGGTCGGAGCTGAGTGAGAAGGTCGACTGCCTCGGACGTAAAGTCGGGACCGGTTCTGTTCAGGGCGATACAGACGTGCACGCCAACACCCGTCGCGAGGCCCGTCGCGAGCACCTGGTCGACGTTGATTTTCTGCGCCACGTCGGCGTACATGCCGCTCTTGCGGAAATCTCGCATGCTTTGCAGATCCGAACGGCGCACGGGCCTGCCGTCGCCGCCGGGACGAGTGGGACGGGTCAGCGGGAAGCCTGGCGCGTGCTGCTCGAGGGATCTCGCTGCCTCATGGTTGAGCAGCGGCTCGGGGTAAGCGACGACCCGGCTGGGCAGCGAGCCAGCTGTCTTATCGAGTTCGGTCCACAGCGCCGAGTCCACGCCGAAGGCGGTCATCAGCTCGGGTAGCAGCAGGCCGGGAAGGTCCGCCAGGCTGGCAGCGGCATCAGCGGCCTCGACGGTTGCCAGGGCCGCGCGCACCGTGCTCCGACCCGTCATGATCCCCCCACGACCATACGGAGTTCTTCGTATAGACGATACCTGTCTGTCTGCCATCTGCTAGATACAGATGAGGAGGAAGCACGACGATCACCGCGGACGAACCCGTCAGCACGTCCGGGACCGGCCAGCACGCGGTGAATCCTGAGGCGCTGAAGGAGCCGACCGGCCAGGTGATCGCCGATGCCAGCGGGGCCGCTACGTCGGATAGCAGCGATGGACGGGAACCGCACAGGCTGTATCAGATCAGTCCGTGCCGCCTCCGCTCCTAATAGTGGACCAAACGACAAGGGAGCTTCAGCATGGCTATCGACAGCGACAAACTAAACGAGTTCCTCGGCAAGTTCGTTACCGACCTCGGGGCGACGGTGGCGGCCGGGAACGTGGTCATCGGCCACAACCTCGGCCTGTACAAGGCCCTGGCGGACGCGCCCGCGACCGCTGATGAGCTGGCGGCCCGCACCGGCACTAGCCCGCGCTACGTCGCCGAATGGCTGCGCGGGCAGGCCGCAGGCGGCTACGTCGAATACGACGCGGCCTCGGACACCTACTCAATGACCGAGGAGCAGGCATTCGCACTGACCAACCCAGACGGCGGCGTCTACGCGCCCGGCGCGTTCGTGCTCGCGCTCGGCGCGCTGCGGGCCGTGCCGCGCATGACCGAGGCGTTCCGCACCGGCGGCGGCCTGGGCTGGCACGAGCACGACGAAGACGTCTTCATCGGCTGTGAGCAGTTCTTCCGGCCCGGCTACATCGCCAACCTCATCCCGTCCTGGATCCCGGCGCTCGACGACGTGCAAGACAAGCTGCGGGCGGGCGCCAGCGTGGTTGACATCGGCTGCGGCCTGGGCGCCTCCACCATCTTGCTTGCCCGCGAGTACCCGAAGTCCCGGTTCACCGGCTCGGACTACCACGACAAGTCGATCGAGCTGGCACGCAAGCGGGCTAGTGACGCGGGCGCGGCCGACCGGGTGAGCTTCGAGGTCACCACGGCGGCGTCGTTCTCCGGCAGCGGCTACGACCTGGCCGCCACGTTCGATTGCCTGCATGACCTGGGTGACCCGCTGGCCGCGGCCCGGCATGTCCGGCAGGCGCTAAAGCCGGACGGCACCTGGCTGATCGTCGAGCCGTACGCGACCGACGAGGTGGCGGGGAATCTCAACCCCGTCGGGCGTGCGTACTACAACTTCTCCACGATGCTGTGCGTGCCGAACGCGATGTCCCAGCCCGGCGGATACGCGCTCGGCGCCCAGGCCGGAGAGGCCGCCATCCGGCAGGTCGTCACCGACGCCGGGTTCACCAGGTTCCGGCGTGCGGCTGAGACGCCGTTCAACCTGGTGTACGAGGTTCGTCCCTAGCTCACCGTGGGTTCACTGCGGCGCCGTCGACGCGCCAAGGCCCCCGTCTTGATTGGACGGGCCTTGGCACTGACCGGCCCGGCGAGAATGCACTGTCGCCGTGACGCCGCCATCGTCGGGACGGTTTCCTGATCCTTTCGGGCTACGCCCTACCAAAATCGGACGGCTGGTAACGGTGATCGGGCGTATCCGCCATCTTGGTGATGGCGCACCCATGCAACGAAGATGTTCCGTGCTTACGCCGCCTGGAGGGCGCGCCGACAGGCACATTGAGCAGCCCGCGCCAGCCGACAGCGATAGCGCAGAAAGGCGCCTGCATCCGTATCTGCGCGCTTCCGAATGATCGAGCAGATCATTGCTGCTTCCGGACTGGGACGGCGCGGGCGCGCCGGGCGGGCCTCCCAAGGCAGAGCCCGGCGCGGGGAGCGCCGGACCCGGCGCCGCGCAGCGCCGCTTGATCAAATACGGCTTAATTCGGCAGCGCTTGTGCTTGGTGCCCGTGGTTGCGGGCTGCGTAGGCTTGCGGCGTGATGACGGCAAGTCGGGCCCAGGAGATGGCGCGGGGCCTTCTGGCGGAGGCGCTGCCCCCAGCGTTGGGCGCATGTGCAGGGTGTCGCGGGTAAGGCTCAGCGGGTGGCGGCGTCCCTGACGCTGAGCGAAGCTCTGGTGGCTGCCGCATGGCTGCATGACGTTGGGTACGCACGCGACGTCATGGACACGGGGTTTCACCCGCTGGACGGTGCCTGCTATCTCGTGAGCCTGGGTGCCCCGGAGCGGGTCGTGAACCTGGTTGCCCGCACTCCTATGCGATTCTGGAGGCTGAGCTTCGTGGGCTTGGCCGCCGGTTGGCCGCTTTCCCCGATGAGTGCGGGGCGCTGCGGATGCGTTGTGGTACTGCGATTTGACGACTTCCCCGGACGGTGAGCCAGTGCGTGCCGGGGATCGCATCGCGGAGATCAAGTAGCGGTGCGGGGCGGGCCATATCGTGACCCGGTTCATTACCGAGGGGGCACCGGAGCTGCTGGCGGCCGGTCTCGCCCGGCGTGCAGTCGGCCCAGGACCCGTCGTCGCCGATCCGGACGGCTTTTACCTGCTGGCTGGGCAGGGCGCGGCCGACCGACCCGGGCGCCGCTAGGCCCATGCCTTTCGCGAAGTTGTGCACCTGTCCGACCCGCTCCAAGGTGCTGACGAGCTGAGCCACTACGCGCCGTGCGTCCTCGGCTTCCGCAGGCAGGTCGAACGGGCGTGCGACCTCGGCCAGCACCGGATCGCCGTCCTGGGCGATTGCCAGCGAGCGCATCCGCTCCGCGGGGCCCATCGTTTCCATCGTGCTTGTCTCCCCCTCGTCCGGCGCCCTGAACTTCCACTCGACGCGGTACCGCGCGTGCAGCGGCGGATCGTCCGCCGACCAGCTGAATACCACCTGATCGTCATTCTCCTGGCGCGAAATGGAAGTGGGGAACGGCGACGCCTCAGCCGTCATCGACGTGGTGATCCCCCACACAACCGGCTGCAACCTGGCAGGGAACACTGCGGTCATGCTCAGCCGGCGGGTCGGCAACCGGATGGCACGCGCCCACCATGGCCCCCACTTGTGCGCTCTGACGGTGTAGACGTAACTGATCCATGTCATCTCGCCCGGATACAGCGGAAACCTGCCGTCCGCGTTCTCGAAGAGAAGCCAGACTTCCTTGAACGCATCCCGGTCGTGCTTCACGTGCCACGACATGGGCTCATCGCCGCACATTGCGGAGAGCCCGATCTCCTCCCAGGTCAGCGGGTCCTCACGGTAGAGCCGGTTGGACCGCTCAGGATCACCTGGGTACCGATCCACGGCAATCCGGACCAGGTACTGCGTCACTGGCTGCTCACCGGTGTTGTGCAGGTGCCGCCGGATACGTGTCTGGTACATGCCGTCGCGGTACGTCAGCTCGGCTTGTTCGTGCTCGACCACCAGGTCAGGGCCGGGCGCCGACTGCGGATCGTCGGGCGCTGGTTCGTCGTGCCGCACCCTACCCTCGGTCAACTCGACGAGTGCCTCGTGCATGTCCCGCCAGCGCCGGACGAGCGCCCGCCCGGCGCGCAGGTGCTGGTCGGCTGACTCTGCGAAGCTCCGGCTCGCGAGCATGGTTCCGCGCTCGACCTTGCTGACATATGAGGGCGTGTACCCGACAACCTTCGCCAGGGCCTTCTGTGAATAACCGGCGACCTCCCGCCAGTGCCGCAGCTCCGCGATGAAAGCCGCGACAGCCGGGTTCTGCTGCGCCTCCTCGGGTTCTAACTGCACCCGGCCGCCCCTCTCCCAGTGGGTGCGAATGGAGTGAATCGGGTGTGATCGCCGATCACTCTGTAGTCCACCGCGCCGCGTGGCGGAGCCTGCGGGTGTGAGCAAGTACCGACCGCACCGGCCAAATCGACAGGCCCCCGCACGGCCTGTCCCTCCCGGTAGCTCCGATGAATGTCCGATCAGTGACGAGATATCCCGATGCGCGTTCACGCTATCGCGCCAGCCGCGCTGTCGGCGGAATCCGGCCCACGGACCTGGCCGCTGCACCCGACGCCGCTCCGCGGCTGTCCGGCTGAGTCACGCACCAGGCCACCGAGTTTGGCGACAGCGCGCATTCGCCTGGCAAAGGAGATGGAAAAGATGATCATCATCACGGTCCTCACGGCGGTGGGTCTCGCGAGCCTTACAGCCGGTGCCCTTGCGTTGCTGCGAGCGTCAATTGCCCGCGAGGACTCGGCCAGCTCACTCCTCGGCAAACCAAGGACGCGCGCAACCGCCTTGACCCGCCGCGTTGTAGGCCTCTACGTCCGCACACCTCGGCACGTCTCCGAACCCGACGCTGTAACAGACCGAACCGAGAAAGGGCACGGGCACCGCCCCCCGAAGGCTGCGGGTCCGCGGTGACCACGGCAGCCAGCCGTCGGCAGCCATGCCGCAAGGAGCGGGGTTACAGCAGTCCGAACCACGGTTCCCGGACGGCCGGGGACCACCACGGACGAGAAAGCGCGAGCGACACGACACGCGCGCCACCGGACCCTCCGCCATACGGGCTTTGCAGCCCTCAGACCCCAAACGACAGACCGCTACCAGCTAATCGACGCAGCCCCGGCGAACACGCCGCCAAGCACACCCGCCGGGACCGCACCCCCTACCAGGAGGCACTCCCCATCATGGCTGTTACCGTCCCTGCCCAGCGCGCCGACACCGGCATTTCCGACACCGGCGAGAAGGCGCTCTGGCGAGAAGGCGCTCTACCGAATTCCTGAGGTCATGCGGCTGCTCAGTCGCGATCGGCGCCTGTTCACTGCCGCGTCACGGCGGGCAGGGCTGGGCACAGCTGTCACCCCGCACCAGCTCAGGCATGCGGCCCGGCCGCAACCTGCTGGATGCGGGTGGGTCGCTGGATGAGGTGCAGGAGCTGCTCGGTCACGCGTTGCCGAGCTCGGCGCAGGTCTATGTGCATCCGCATCCGGCCCGGCTGCACGCCGCGGTGGACGCGGTTCCCAGCCCCCGCGCGCAGATCGGGGGTGACCTCGTGACCGCGCTGCTTCCGGCCCCGGCCCCGGCCCCGCCCCCGGCGGCGCCGGTGCGGCCTGCCGCGGTGCCGGTGGCGCCGCACGTGTTCGGCGACGGTCACCCGGGCGACGACGCGGCCGCCTGTGTGGCCGGGCTGATCGAGCCGGAGTTCCTCGCCGACGCGGGATGGGATCCGGCGGCCAGGACCCTGGCGCCGCGTGCTGATCAACGTCTGCTGGGCTGGCCAGTCTGCCAGGCCCGCGCCTGCGGCAACAAAGTGGATGCAATCGGCGGCACCTGCCAGGCATTCCGGCGGCGGGGCACCTGCGGCTCGCCGGGGAAGGCAGATGCCCGGCCGGCCTGTCCCGCGGGCACCGAGCCGGGTATGTGCGCGGTGAAGGGATGCGAGCGGGTGACGCGATCGTTGCGCCAGCCGCTGCGCGAGTCGCACCGGCGGCACCGCGGCAAGCTCACGCTGGCGGTGGCGGAGTTTGTGGC
The DNA here is from genome assembly GCA_963826515.1 of uncultured Actinomycetota bacterium. Lineage (GTDB taxonomy): Bacteria > Actinomycetota > Actinomycetes > Streptosporangiales > Streptosporangiaceae > DATFVJ01. The sequence goes on along the minus strand of CAWGXI010000004.1, from coordinate 7,944 downwards.
CCGCCCGGGTGTGGTGCCGCTGCCGGTGTTCGGGACTTGCCAGGTCACCGCGTGCTCGCGGCAGCGTTCCGGCAGCACGTCGCCGTACTGCGAGCAGCACGCCGTCTATGATGAAGGCGCCCTGGAAGGCGAGCTGGACGACCATCTCGGCTAGAAGCTTCGGCTGCGCGGCCAGCGGAGCGCGCGCAGGCGAGACCGATAGGCCACGGCGAGCGGGCCCGCGCCGCAGTGGCCTGACCTAAGCAGCCGGCACGGCTGGCGACAGGAAAGCGTGTGCGCATCGGCCTGGTGTGCCCCTACAGCCTGCCGGCACCCGGAGCAGCAGGTCTGCGGCCTGGCTCGGCCGCTTGAGCGTCAAGGACACGAGGTCTCCATCGTCGCGCCCGGAAAAGTGCCGCCAGACTGCAGCGGAATCAGCGTCGGGCGGGCGTTCGGGTTCCGCGTCAACCGCTCTATCGCGCCAATGGCGCCCCAGCCGGCTGCCGCCACCCGGGTAGTACGGGCAATCCGCCGAGGGGGATTCGACGTTCTGCATCTGCATGAGCCGCTGGCGCCAAGCATCACAATCCCCGTGCTCCTAGCCCACCCCGCACTAGGATCGAGGTGTCCTGACCAGCCACTTTGGAGTGGTATGGCCGGTTTTTGTAGTGGACCAGACTTCGGCGTAGTGGGTGGCCGGGGGTCGGCCGATCATGACCGCAGGTCCCTGCGTGAGCGTGCTCTGATTCGGCCAGGGTGAGCGGAATGACCAGGTCAGCGGGCGGCTCGGCGGTCTGAGGCGGAGCCTCTCTGGGGTGCTGTGGTTACTTCGGCCGGAGGGCTCCTACAACGTCCTCGATGGCCTGGGCCAGCAACAGGTGCCCGGCAGGCGAGGGGTGGATGTTGCAGGTCCCGTTGGGAAGCTTGATCAGCAGTCCCGCCGCGCATGGAGAGCCCCCGACGGCCGCAGACGGCCCTTCGAAGGCGGCGAAGCCGTCGGCGACCTTCCCGCCGAAGGCCTTGGTGACCGACGCGATCACCGAGTCGAGTAGCTGAGTGCTGGCCACCTGGGCCGGATCGCTGTAGCTGAGCGGGTAGTAGGTCAGCGCGACCAAGGGACCCTGGTAGTGGCCGACGTCACGGATCTGGGTGTAGATGGCCGTCAGGTCCGCCTGGATCTCCTGCAGGACAGCCTGAATCTCGGCCGCGCTCGTGCAGCCGTCTTTCGTCGTTTCCTGGCAGAGGAACACGTCGTTGGCACCGATGTCGATCGTTACCAGCTGGGTGTGACGGTGCACGGCCAGATACTTGAGGGCGTACTCCATTTGGGTGCCCTGGTATTGCACGTGCAACGGGTACAGGGTGCGGTAGCCGGTAGCTGAGGCCGGGCTGTTCTCGCAGCCGTTGCTCACCACTCCAGCCACGAGCATGCTGTCCGTGGTCTCGCCAGGGCAGGAGGCGTTCCACACCCGGATGCGCAGCGCCTGAGCCACGTCCTCCGGGTAGCCGACGAAGGAGTGGGCGCTCCGGTAATTCGGCGGCGGTACCGCTTGGGGCGGCACATAGCCGAACGCCACCGAGTCCCCTAGAGCTAGATAGGTGCCATTGGTGGCCGATCCGGTGACTGCCGTGGCCGAGGCGGGAAGAACCGGCATCAAGCCCGCCGCCACTCCCACCGCGAGACTCACCACCACCGCGGCACGGCGAACCAGACTACGCATCGCTTCCCCCCTATTTACCGGACGGATGCTGCTGGCTGGCAGGCGACCGTCGATCAGGCGTGCAGCACTTACCCGCTCTTTGGGGTTTTGCACGAAAGGTCTGAAGTTACCCGCTCGCGGTGAGCTTGGCAGGGAAGTATCGCCAGCGTCAAGGATGGCAGGCAGCTTTCCCATACTCCACTGGCAGGTCACGCCACGGGCAGCCAGGTCGACCTTCGCCGATGTGCCGCCGGCGCGTTCGGCGCCCAGGATTACAGCAGCTCAAGTTGTCGCGCGGGCGGACCGCCTCGCCGCCGTGGTTCGCCCGCAGCGCGCGGAAGATGCGCTGTCTGCGCCGACCGGCGGTTTATGCTCTGCGTCGGCGGCCGCGCTTGGGCAGGGTGCTCGCGCGGCCGTGCCGCAGGGTGGTTAGGCTGGTGATCGCCTTATCCGTGCGAGCCGTGCTGGCGAAGGTGGTCAGGTGCAGCGGCGCGGTGAAGCGCTGCCGGGCGATGGCCTTGGCGGCGGTGAATTCGCGTAGCCCGTCGGGGCCGTGGATGCGGCCGAAGCCGGATTGGCCGACCCCTCCCCAGGGCAGCGATGGGATGGCGGCGAAGGAGCTGACCGAGTTGATTGAGACCATTCCGACGCGAAGCCGGCGGGCCAGCTGTGTGCCGTGGGTGCTGGAGAATACGGTGGCGCCCAGGCCGTAGGGCGAGGCGTTGGCGCGGCGCACGGCCTCGTCCATGCCGGGCACCTTCGCGATGGTCAGGGTCGGGCCGAAGGTTTCCTCGGTCACCGCGAGGGAGTCCTCGGGCACGCCGGCCAGCACGGTCGGCTGCACGTAGCGTTCGCCGACGGCGCCCAGGCCGAAGGCAAGCACCCTGCCGCCACGGTCCAGTGCGTCAGCGACGTGCCGGTGAACCACGCCGGGCTGGGCCGGTATCGTCATCGGGCCGATCTTTTCCCCGGGGCCGGCTCGCAGGTCCCGGACGCGGGCGGTCACCTCGGCGACGAACGCGTCGTAGACCTGGTCGTGGACGTAGACCCGTTCGACCCCCAGGCAGGTCTGCCCGGCGTTGGACATGCCACCCCAGACCGCGGCGTCGGCGGCGGCGGGATGTCAGCGTCGGTGTCGACGAGCAGCGCGTCCTTGCCGCCGCCCTCGATGATGACGGGGATCAGCCTGTCGGCGCAGGCGTGCATCGCCTTTGTGGCGGTGGCCGCCGAGCCGGTGAAGGAGATCTTGTCCACGCCGGCCCGGCACAGCGCGTCACCGGTCGCGCCGAACCCGGTGACCAGCTGCAGCACCGGCGCCTCGGGTACCACCTGCGCGAACACATCGGCCAGCCAGGCGCCGGCGCCGGGAGTGTGCTCACTCGGCTTGAACACCACCGCGTTGCCGGCGGCCAGGGCGTACGCGATGGAGCCGACCAAGGTGAACACCGGGTAGTTCCACGGCCCGATCACGCCGACGACACCAAGCGGCTGGTACTCGACCGTCGCGGCGTGGTTGCGCATCAGCCGGCCGGGGAACTCTTCCGCGGGCCGAGCACCTTGCCGGCGTGCCGGGCTGCCCACGCGATGTGCTCGACCGCGGGCACGATCTCCAGCTGCGCGTCCGAATGCGGCTTGCCGGTCTCGGCGTGCACCAGCTCGGCCAGCTGGCCGATGCGGCAGGTGAGCACGCCCGCCCACGTGGTGAGCCGCGGGCGCGTTCGGCGAACGACAGCGGCGACCAGAAGGCGGCGGTGGCGCGGGCCCGCGCCACCGCGGCGCCGACCGCCGCGGCGTCATGCACGGGGTAGGTGCCGACGACCTCGCCGGTCGCCGGGTCGAGCGAGTCGAAGGTGACCGGGCCCGGATGCTCGGTGATCAATGAGCCGGGGGGTGTGCTGGTCACGGTGCCGGCTCCTTGGCGGTGAGGGAAGGCAGGCCGCGGATGAGGTCGGCCGCCTTCTCCGCGATCATGATGGTGGGCGCGTTGGTGTTGCCGCGGGGGATGGCGGGCATCACCGAGGCATCGACGACCCGGAGGCGCTCGATCCCGTGGACCCGCAGCTGCGGGTCGACGACGGCGCTGTCACCGCTGCCCATCGCGCAGGTCCCGGCCGGGTGATAGAGCGTCTGGGCCCAGTCCCGGACGTGGCCGAGCAGCTGTTCGTCGGTGCTGTCGCGTCCGCCGGCGGGCAGGAACGGGCGGCCGGCCAGCCGGCGATCGGGGCCTGGCCGGCGATCTCCAGCAGGGTCCGGCAGCCGGCCAGCATGGCGTCCAGATCGGCCGGGTCGTCGAAGTAGCCCGCGTCGATCTCCGGCCGCCACAGCGGGTCGGCCGAGGCCAGCCGCAGCCGTCCGCGGCTGGCCACGCTGACCAGGGTGGCGCCGGTGGCGAACATCCGGCCGGCCGGTTCCCGCAGGCCGTTGTCCAAGAAGCCGGTCGGCGCCATGTGCACCTGGATGTCGGGAGCGGGCAGGCCGTCCCGGCTAGTGAAGAACGCGCCGGCCTCCGCGACGTTGGAGGCCAGCGGGCCGCGGCCGAGTAGCCGCCACTGGGCGAGCCTGCCCGGCGTGGCGAAGTCGGCCAGGTCGGTGGTGCCACGGGTGTGCCACAGCAGCGGCACGACCGGGTGGTCCTGCAGGTTCTCGCCCACCGGCAGGTCGGCGACGACGCCGATGCCAAGCTCACGCAGATGCGCCGCTGGGCCGACACCGGACAGCATCAGCAGCTGCGGCGAGTTGATCGCACCCCCGTCCAGCAGCACCTCGGCGCCGGCGTGCGCGACCCGATCAGTGCCCTGCTGGCGGTAGGCCACACCGGTCGCGCGCCCGCCAGCATGAACACGGTGGTAGCGATCCGCTGGTGCCAGGCCCGCGCTCATCGACGAGGTCCTGATACAGCCGGGGATAAATAACAGCGCAGTCACTCTGCGCCGAGTGATCGGGCGCGAGCGCGGAGGCGGCTTGCTAGGGCGTTGGCGGCGTGGGGATCGCGCGCTGGCTGGTCGGCGGCCAGGGCGTCGCGACCGAGCCAGCGTTGGATGCGGGTGGCCCCCGGACAGGTTCAGCGTTTGTGCCAACTGGCGCGCCGTTCTGCGCAGGCCATCAGCTCACCTCGGGCCGCCGCGCGGTTCCTCTGGCGGCCCACGCGGCACACGGAGCCGCACGTCATGAGTCCCAGATCGGGCCAACGCGGGCACGCCAAGCCGCTCTAAGCCGTGCACCAGGCTCCAGGTTGCGGCCTTGTTGCTGACCACCTGCACCGCCTCGGCCGCGAAGTCACGACACACGTCGTGGGCCATCCGCTGCAGGTCGGGCTTGCCGCGCTCAGTGGTGTCCCAGATGACCGCATCGGAACGTGCGGCCAGTACCTCGTCGACGAGCGCGTCGCCGTAGGTGGCGCGCGGGCTGCGAGTGGACCAGACCAGCCGGCCCGGCACGGGCGAGCTCAGAATCTGCCCAAGCACCGGGCCGATGCCGCTGCCGGTCACGACATAGACGACGCGGCGATACATGACCTCGATCGCCGCCATCGGTGCGCGCGTGGGAACGCCGCGAACCCAAAGGTGCGACGGCGGGTCGTCGATGAACCGCGACGTCCAATCGCCCGCCCGGGAGACCAACAGCCGGTACCCGGATCGGCTGGGGGTGCTCACCGTCGCGAAGGCGTGCCACTCTCGCAGCGGGCTGCGGCTGATGCCGACCGCTGAGACATGCGCTGGCGTGACGCCGTAATCCAGATGCACGATTGCGGCATGCGAGGACGGACGCTCCACGGTCACCGGCACGCGGCGCAGCGTCAGCCACGGCCAGACGATGCTCGCCGTGATCAGCCCGAGCAGCCAGATCTGCCACGCGCCCAGGTCTCGGTGCATCAGGTGCACGGTCAAGGCCCAGAACAATCCGACCGATGTCCAGCCGCCGAAGCGATGGGTCAGCTCGAACACGTTGTGAACCCGTGCGCGGATCGGCGGCAACGCGCCGAGCACGACGACGGTCATCAGCGTCACCAGGCTCATGGCCAGCGCGAAGGTCGTGAGATCGACGGCCCCGGGCCAGCTGGCGCGAGCGATCGCGGCGACCACAGTGAAGGCACCCAGCCAGGCCGTGCCCGCCAGCGCCGCCCCCACGTGCAGACCGCCGATGTGGTTGATCTTCGAGACCATCCAGCGCATTCGCAGCGGCCAGCGACTCGAGCCGCGGCCGGCCACGGCGAAGATTGCGTTGAGGACGTGCTGCTGGCGGATCAGCACCGCGATCGCGAAGTTCACCACGATCAGGTCCGCCAAACCTGACAGCGCGCTCCCGTCGGCGACATGCCAATCCCCACGCGCCAGGTGCCGCGCCAGCAGCGCGCCATTGACGAGCACAACGAGGGCGATCAGCCGGTGGTAATGCATGAAACGAGGATGTTTGAATGCACGGAGGAAAGGGCTTGGGACGGTCCTCTCCGGTGCGATGCCGGCGTCTGATTGCTGTGCGTCAGTTCGGTGACGATGCTTCGTCTGCGGGATCATGGTGTTGCTCTTTCTGTGGCGAGTTGGCATCCGGGCGTTCGGCTACCGGTTCCCAGTGATCGACTGGGCGATGACGTCGTTTAGGCACACGGGACTGTCGCGCCGGGCGATAATAGGCTTACATTTGGTCGCGGCGTGATAACAGCGCAGTCAATCTGCGCCGAGCGATCGGGCGAGCGCGGAGGCGGCTGCTAGGGCTTGGCGGCGTGGGGATCGCGCGGGCTGACTGGTCTGCGTTCGGGGCGTCGCGACCGAGCCAGCGTTGGATACGGGTGGCCCCGAATTCGGACTTGCCGCCCGTCAGGTCGGTCGAGGGTCCCTCGAAGGTGCGGGTGGGGGGCTTCCCGCCGTGAAGGTCACGTCGATCCGGGCCACCTGATCGTGCCCGAACTCCACGTAGCCTTGGCCACGGCCGTTGTACTGCGCCAGTGACTGATAACCGGCCTGTCCGGCGACGATCGCCGCGGCCACAACTGCCGCCTGCCCTTCTGCGAACACGCCCGCCTTGGGAGGCAATCGTCCTTCGTCCTTGAACGTCATCGGCAGAACCGCTCTTCGCTTACCGTCGCGTCCATGGGTTTCCCCTTACAATCGGCCGACTTGTCGGAACATCCAGCGGCGCGACGCAGACCTCGCCGCCGAGCCCGTTCCCTGCGCATGTGTTTTCCGGAAGTAAGAGGAAGCAGCCCGCCCCTTGATACGCCTCCGCAGGCCTGACAACGATGCGGTCCAGTTCGTGCCGTTGCTGGTCCCTCCCGGTTCTCGCCCCAGACCCGATCGGTGCTGGCCGCGTTTGCGGCCGACCCCGTGCAGTGGTTGCACGGCTACCTGATCGCCAAACGGACCGGGCTGCGGTCGGGCACGTTGTTATCCGGTCCTGATCCGGTTGGCCGACCAGCGCCTGATCGAGGCGCGGTGGGAGGACGAGCAGCCGGCCACACGCCGCGCGTCTCCGAAGCCACCGGCGCCGACATCGAGGCCCTGGGCGTGGAACGCGGGCGCCGCATCGGCGGGCGGGATCTTGCGCGCTCATGGCGAGGCGCCATCTGTCTCCTGTCGGGGCATGTGCCGGCGCGGCAGCGGGTGTCGGCGTACAGGCCAACGTGCAGAGGTAGGTACGAGTCAACGTGCAGAGCTCGGTGCCGCCCGGAGATGTGCGGATGGCTATGGGGTGTCCCCGGCAGATCGGCGCATGCCTGCTTCAAAACCATCGCACGGGTCTGACCTGGGGTTCCTGAGATCGGCTACGCGGCGTGGTAGTACTCGTTGATCACGCCGCCGAGCACCTTCCGCCGCTGAACCGGCAAGTCCAGCGGAGCGCTGGCCTGGTCGTCCTGATCGGGCGGTCGTTGCTGGCGGGACTGGTGTGGCCTGTGCCGGTTGTAATGATCGGCGTACTCGCCGAGGACCGGCCGAAGGTGCCGTTCGTCGTAGATCAGCATCCGGTCGGTGCACTCGGCTCGTGCGCTGCGTATCCATCTCTCCGCGTAGCAGTTCGCGCGTGGTGTCCGCGGCGGAGTCTTGACGATCTTCACGCCCTCGCCGGCGAAGATCTGGTCGAAGGCGCTGGTGAACTTGGCGTCGCGGTCCCGGATCAAAAAGCGGAAGGAGCCGATCCGGCCTTCGAGGTCCATGAGCAGGTTGCGGGCCTGCTGGGCGGTCCATGCGCCGTCCGGATGGGCGGTCACGCCCAGGATGTGCACGTGCCGGGTCGCCACCTCCATCACGAACAGCACGTACAAACGTTTCAG
>CAWGXI010000003.1:0-831605 GCA_963826515.1 uncultured Actinomycetota bacterium | reverse complement strand
GTAGCCGTACCAATGGACTATTGGTGGCAGCAGAGCAACACCAATGGGCCATCCGTCGTAGCCCGCCGATTTTGGCGCCAGACCTGTACTACAGTCCGGGTTTGTGATCTAGCGCCTAGATAATCATGGTGTGTCCGGCGTGTCGCGCGTAAGCGTGGGACGGCCGCCCGTGATCATGAGCTGTGACACAACAAGATCATCAGGTGGCCGCCTCGGCCATGGTAGAAGATGGCGCCTGGCCAGGGAAGCTGTACAGCGAGCTGTGCGCGTTGATCGCCCCGGTGTTCGCGCAGGCCAGGTCGCGTTTTGCAGCGTTCGCGTAGGTGGCTGCGCTGCTCGCGGTAGCCGGTGACCGGAAATCGTGCTGGCAGCTGGGCGAGCAGGCCGGGCACGCCACGCCGCGGCGGATGCAGGCGTTGCTGGCCGAGTACGCCTGGGACTGGCCGGTGGCGCTGGCGCGGCTGCAGCGGTTCATCCTCGCGCGCCTCGCTGACCCTGACGCGATCCCGGTGCTGGATGAGACTGCGGAGCTGAAGAAGGGCACGATGACCGTCGGGGTCGCCGCCAGCATGCTGGCATTACGGGCCAGATCGAGAACTGCCAGACGGTCGTGTTCCTCGCCTACGTCACTCAGCGCGCGCACACGCTGTCCGGCTTCCGCCTCTACCTGCCGAAACCCTGGTGTGAGGACCGCCGGCGGCGCGGGCGCGCGCAGATCCCCGAAGACATGAAGTTCGCGACCAAGACCGAGCTGGGCACCGAAATGGTCACCAAGGCGGTCGCCGCCGGCGTGCTGTTCGGGTGGGCTGCCGGCGACGAGGTCTATGGCCGCAGCTCGAAGCTCCGCGCGGCCTGCGAGGACGCTGGGAAAGGCTACGTGTTCACGGTCCCGGTCAACTTCACCGTCACCACCCCCCGCGGGCCGTAAGGCGGCCGTCGCTGCCCTGGCCAGGCTCGTTCCCAAGGCGGCGTGGGAGACCCGCTCGTGCGGGCCGGGCTGCAAGGGCCACCGCGACTATGAATGGGCGATGGCCGCCACCAGCTCACTCCGCCACTGGCTGCTGATCCGCCGCAGCACCTGCAACCCCGATGACCTGGCGTTCTTCTACTGCCACGCCCCCGGACCGGTGTCCCTGCCCATCCTGATCAAGGTCACCGGGAAGAGGTGGCCCAGCGGAGGAGTGCTTTCAGCAGGGCAAGGGGCAGGCCGGCCTTGACCAGCACCAGCTCCGCCGGTGGCACTCCTTCTGCCGCCACACCGTGCTGTCCATGTGCGCCCTCGCGCTACTCGCCGTCGCGACCGCCAGACCAGCCGGCACCCGGGCGCCCTGGGCCGCTGCCGGCCCGGGCACAGCCACCGGGCCGCAGGCCTCCCTCGCCACCACTACCAGCCGGAACACTGGCATGACACCGGCAAGCTGCCCATCCATACGGCGACCAGCCTCCCCAGGACATGGGCCTGATCCGCGTGACCGTGCCCGAAGCACGCAGGCTAATCGCGGCGCCCGCACACCTTCCGAAACTCCTGGAGCACCTGGCGACGACGCCACCAGGCACGCGCCCAATGGCACCACTACCACGCACGACTCCGGGCAGCGCCAGCATGACCCACACGATCAAATGAGAAGATCACAAACCCGGACTGTAGTACCTGGCGGCCTACGGGCGCTGGCGTCAGGGCCATCTGCGGCGCCACCTCGTACCCCGGCATCGAAGCCGGCATCGTGGCCAGAGCCGCAGGCGGGGGACCGGACTGGCCAGCCCGCGGCCGGAGAGCGAGCTTGTCACCTGATCCGGCGTGAACTGCTTGCGCGCCGGGCCAGAGCCGGGCGGGCCGAACCGGAGCCGCGGGGCCGGTCCGTGCCGTCGGCCGGGCCCTCGGACTCGGCCGGGCCCTCGGACTCGGCCGGACCCCCCGCCCCGGCCGGACCCCCCGCCCCGGCCGGACCCCCCGCCCCGGCCGGACCCCCGCCCCGGCCGGACCCCCCGCCCCGGCCGGATCCTCCGGCCGTGCGCCGAACCCTCCGACCGTGGGCCGAACCCTCCGGCCGTGGGCCGGACCAGGTGGCGGGTAGGCCGGCAAATGGCACGAACTGGCCTATGCACCGTCGCCTCGTCCACCCACTGCCCTCATGATCCGTTCTTGTGTTAACTAACCTGCGGATAACGCCGGAAAGTTAACACAAGAACGGATCATGGCGGGTTTCCGAATAACGGTGCCGCGCGCGGGGCGGGCGCCGGGCGGGCGCTGCGTGCGCGTCATACACGGGAGCGAATCGATGGCTGACGTTGTGGCGCGCTAGGCGTTTCCGCACACTCGTGCCGATCAGCGTCGTCGCCTGGACACTGGGTGTGGGAGTACGTGCCGAAGGACCGTGTCACCCGTGTCACCGCGACTGATCTGCAGACCGGCTTCCTGTCAGAAAATTCGCCGCCGGCGGCGACGTTCATGATGACGACAAATTTTTCGCCGCCGACGGCGCGCCGACGGCGACGTTCACGATGTCGACGTGCGAACTGGCGATTTTCCCGAAGCTCACGACCGGGCAGCAGGGACACCGGGGGGCGCCCTGCAGGCCCGCCGATCGTAGTGAGAGATCGTAGCGAGAGGATGATGACGTGCATGTCGCTCTCGCGGTAAAGGCCGGGCGCCTGGCGGTCCGGGCGGCCGAGCAGAAGGTGACGGGCCGGCCGTAGCGGTCGAGTTGCTCGATGGCAGCCCGGGCCGAGCGTAGCCTGCCGCCCCGGCGGCCCCGGCGGCCCCGGCGGCCCCGGCGGCCCCGGCGGCCCCGGCGGCCCCGGCGGCCCCGGCGGCCCCGGCGGCGGTGTTGGATTGGGAGGGCAATGACCCTAGGACCGGTTGATAGATAGGGAGCGCAGTTGAGCTACGACGTTGCCGTTGTCGGGGGCGGCCCTGCGGGGTCGGTCGCGGCGATTCAAGCAGCGCGACTGGGTGCGCGGACGTTGCTGGTTGAGAAGAACAGCATGCTCGGCGGGACGATCACGAGTGCCGCCATCAACGTTCCCGGCCTTTTTCACGCGTGGGGCAAACAGGTGATCGCCGGCATCGGCTGGCATCTGGTGAAGGGTGCCGTGCAGGTCGCGGGTGACCGCCTGCCCGATTTCACCAAGTACGACAGGCCGCCCAACATGCTTCAGGTCCGGGTCAACGCTACTATCTACGCCGCGCTGCTCGACGAGGCCGTCCTCGGTTCAGGTGCCACGCTTGCGCTGCACACCATACTTGCCGCGGCCGGCAGGGAGCAGAGCGTATGGCGCCTGACGTTGTGTGGCAAAGAGGGGCTCCGCGAGGAACATGCTCGCGTGCTGGTCGACTGCACCGGGGACGCCAACGCCGTGGCGCTGGCGGGTTTCGAACTGGAGCGGAATGAGGAGCTCCAGCCAGGGACGCTCAACGTAAGGCTGAGCGGTTACGACCCTGCCGCCTTGGACTACAAGCTCCTCGATCGCGCATGCCAAGACGCGGTGGCTGCGGGTTTGCTGCGGCCATCCGATCTCGCCATGCACAAAGATGGGCCGCGCACCTTTCTGCATCAGCGAGGCGAGAACTCTATTAACGTAACGGGGATCGACGGGAGCACGAGCGCGGGCCGCACTGCGGCAGAGGTCGCCGCGCGGGCGGCGTTGATGCGGATCTATTCCTTCCTGCGCAGCCAGCCAGGCCTGAAGAACCTGACGATCGACTTCGCTGCCGCGGAGTGCGGCATACGTGAGAGCTGCACGATCCGGGGCAAAAAGCGGATCACCTCCCGCGATTATGCAAGCGGGCGATTGTGGGAGGACGCGGTCTGTTACAGCTTCTACCCGATCGACATCCACCGGCCGAGCGGCGACGGGATCGATCTGCAGCGGCTGGAAGAGGGCACATTCCCGACCATTCCCCGGGGAGCGATGCTCCCTGCCGGCAGTGAGCAGCTCCTGGCCGCTGGCCGTTGTATCGCGGGTGACCAGGAGGCCGGCTCGGCCTATCGTGTGCAAGCGTCGTGCATGGCGATGGGCCAGGCGGCAGGCGCGATGGCGGCCCTGTCGGCGCATTCCGGTGTCGAGCTCGAGCAGCTGGCGATGGCGGACATTCACAAGGCGCTGCGGGCACACGGTGCAGTCGTGCCGGGTGACATTGGCTAATACCCACGGCCGCGTTAGCTGACCAGGGGACTTCAAGATCGCACGTCGTGTCAGGGCTAGGCGGCAATTGAGCTGCGGCAGATGTGACAGTCCTGTTCGTATCCGATCGGGCTTGAGCTCTCGGAGTTCTCCCTTTCCGTCGGCCGAGGATATCCATTGTAGGCGCGCGCAATCGCGTCCGTTATTGCGCGCCCACGTTCCACGTAGCGCGGGATGACGTGATCAAGATGTGCCCGGTAATCCGACCGGTGCTTCTCCAGCTTGCCGAACAGGCCATGAAGACCAACAGCAGATAGCTCCCGTGCTGGGAGCACCCAACCGTCGAGGCTTAGGTCGCGCATGATTCCACGCGTCTTGTGCTCATATCCGATGGCGATGCAGGGAACACGTGCCGCCAGCGCGAAAATTACCGAATGGAACCGGGTTCCGACCAGGTAGTCCAGGTCGGCGATGAACGAGGCCACGCCACGGAAGTCAGCCTCCGTTTCCAGCAGGATCGGCTGTGTGCGCCCGCGGCACAGCCCAGCGACCGCCCGCGACGCGATGCGGTCGTCGTCACGCTGATCAGCCGCGGTGGCCTGCGGAAAGATCACTACGCGGTGGCCAGGGACCTCATGGACCAGGTCTACGAATGCGGCGAGCTCCGCCTCGTAGCATGCCTGCTGCGCCGCGGGAAGGCAGCGGCGGACCGTCATCCCGACCAGCGCATCGTCGGCGCCGACGCCGTGGGAGACCCGCCACGCGTGCTGATCGGCCCGGTCCCGTCGCGGTAGGTCAAGGGTGAAGGCAGAGTCCACCGCACGCTGCGCAACGCCGTCCGGCAGGCGCAGCTTGTTCAGTTCCGCGAGGCTGATGTCTTCCCGGGCAAGGACCAGGCGCGCCCGGCTGAGCGTCCTCGCAACGATCCACGCCGACAGCCGAGCCGAGAACGGGCCGTAGGACTGTGGCGCGCACACGACCGGCTTGCCGAGTCGCTGCGCAAGCATCAGCGGCAGGAGCTGGTAGATGACCTGTGGGCCAAGACCCGGCTGGTCAGCTCCTTGCAGGTACCCACCCGCGGCCACCAGCGAGACGAGCAGGTCGGCCCGCTCGATCGCCGCCAGCTCCGCCCGTACTTCGGCTGGCAGCCAGCAGGCCGGCCAGCGGTACCATCGGGCAGGCGCGACGAACCATGACATTCCAATGGCGAGGAAAAGGACCTTGCGGGCGGCACGGACGAAACGTGGGATACCTTCTTCGTCCGCGTATCGGCGCATCGAGCCGAGGTTCTGCACACCCTCGAAATCATGGTGCAGCCGCGGATCCTCCATGCCAGCTATTTGCACCAGGCAACCTGGGAACGCTTTTCCCACCTGCAGAATGATTGCGTGCAGCAGAGCGGCGTCACCGGCGTTCTGCCGTGCGTAGCCGCCGACGATCAAGATATTGCGCTGAGTAGCCATTTGCTTGTCCACCGTTCTTCTGCAGGTAGCGCACGACCTGGCGAGAAGTCATTGAGCTGTCAGCTCGTCTGGTGATCACTGTTGAGAACGCCCGCAGGGAAGATACCCTGGGTCGCGCTGAATCCGCTAGGACTGCGCGGCTGTGGTCCTTCCGTGTCGCAGGGTCAAGCCTCGTTAGGCCTGCCCGGTAGGCAGGCGCCATAGAAGAAACAAGCCTTCTGGCCTCACTACTATCGCCTGCTCCAGCCCCGGGCAAACAACTAGGATGCCGTGACGCTCGTCACATGCGGGGCGCGGCGTCGTCGTGCTTAGCCTGCAGTCGGGTTCCGCGACACCCGCGGTACTGGGGCCGGAGCGTTGCAGCCTGCGGATTCTCACAGCCGCCCGTTCCCCAGCAAGATCGGCGGGCAGCTGGCGCACCCACCACGCACACAATGTCATCCGCTGGGAGCCGTTTCGGTCAGGGCGGCACGCGCCGCTACGTCGTCCTCCGCACGCCCTGCGGCGAGAGCGGCGAGCCCCCAGCCGAAACGGGCCGCGCCGGACCCCTAGCTAGGGCATGTCTCGCAGATCTCTGGCGGCGCGGCAGTGCCGCCCACGACCCCAGACGGCGGCCGGGTCGTGGACGGCACTGTCGTCGTCGCCGATAGCTCCGACTATCGGCTCCTCCTCCGCCTTGCCGATCGCCGCCTAGATCACCGCCCGCATCCACCGAGATCCACGAGACACGCCCTAGCTCGGGTAGCCGAGCCTGTCACGCACATCGATCACGCCCTCGATGTGCTTGACGGTGTTAAGCAGGCGAAGGGCGACCGCATCGGTGTCGGCTTGCCCAGTGATCGTGACGATGCCGGCCGCCACGGTCACACCGAACGCGCTCGGGTCAAGCGAGAACTCGCCGGCGATGACCTTCTTGATCACATCGTCGCGTATCTGCTCGTCCGGCCGGCCGAAAACGCTCAGCACGTCTATCCGGCTGATGATCCCGATCAGCCGGTCGGCGTCGTCCACAACCGGCAGCCGCTTCACCCGCCGCGCGTACATCATCTTGGCCGCCTCGGCCAGGGTCGCATCAGGGCCGATCGTGACGGCGGGCTGGCTCATCAGTTCGCCGGCGGTAACAGCCGCCGCCTTGGCCCGCTCCCCGCGGCGGCCCGTCGCCAGCAGCGACCCTGCCGGCCCGGTAAAGGGTTCCGGCCCAACCTCCTTGAACAGCAGATCTGCCTCGGACACGAGGCCGACAACGCGATCGGCCGCGTCAAGCACCGGGAGCGAGCTGATGTGGCGCCGCTGCATTATCGTGATGATTTCCTTGTCGCCGGCAGTCTCACGGACAGCCGCGACACTCCTGGTCATTACATCGTTGACGGTGCTGCTGTCCACCGCGACCGCTCCTTCGTTCCGCCATTCCAGAAACCGCAGGCCGATATGTGCGCGACCTGAGGGCGCCTACCTGCCCGCCCTGCCGCCAGTCTCCCATCCGGCCGCGCGCGCTGTGGCCCGGTACCCTGAGCGGCCCAAGAGCCGACAGCCTGAGCCGCCATGGGCCGGCAGCCTGAGCCCCATGAATCGACACCCCCCCATGAATCGACACCCCCATGAATCGACAGCGTGTCCCGCAGATCTTTGGCGGCGCGGATCGGCACCCAGACGACGACGGCCTGGAGCACCGCCCGCATCTGCCGAGATCTGCGGGACACCGCCCGCATCTGCCGAGATCTGCGGGACACCGAGATCTACGGGACGCCCTAGAGCTGGGCGTGCAGAACGCCGGTGAGTTCCGCCGGCAGGCATCCTCGGCGTCACGGACGGGCTTCGAGAACGATGTTGAACAGTGTCTGCGCCGCGCGGCGGAACGCGTGAAGACCGCATGCGTCACGACGTCACGGATCCGCTCCTGACCGGCTTGGTTGCCGAGGACAACGGCTGGCCGCTGGGCCAGCGCGTTCGGCACCACAGCGTGGAGAACGCGTAGTAGATGCGCCCGACGGGGTTGAGGTTACCGCTGAGGTCGTCAGCCGCGGCCGGCTCGACGATCAGCGATGCCGCGGGGGCGCGCGCTTCGCCGCCCTCATCTGCGCGCAACGTGCCGACGCACAGCACATGCTCCGCGGAGATGTTGTCTGCCACGTACTCAAGCAGCGCGAGCGTCTCCCGATCGGCCCAATGCAGATCCTCTAGCACCAGTACGCATCCGTGGCCAGGGGAGATAACCCGCAGCACCGCCTCGCCGACAAAGACGAGCGACTCAGCACCTGAAGCCCGCGGACTACCTGAAGCCCCCGGACCACCGGAGCCACCCGGCGCATCGGTCGCATCGGAGCGCTCACGCCACTCAGGCACCATGAGCCCACGCGCCGGCCGGAACGGATCAAGTTCGCTCGCCTTTGGCAGCCCGCCAGGGCGAACCGCCGACATCAGGGCCTCGGCGAATGGCCGGTATGGCGCAGGTACACCTCCCGCCACCGCCCGCCCGGCGAGCACGATAAGGTCCGTCGAGCGCGCCAAGGCTGCCACTTCGCAGGCGAGGCGCGACTTCCCGATGCCAGCCTCGCCGGCTAGCAGCACCGTGCTGCCATGACCCGCCTGCGCGCCGGCCAGCCCAGCGCGAAGGCAGCGGATCTCCTCGTCCCGCCCCACCAGCACCGGACACAGCACCGGGCGCATGTGCCCAGTATCTACGGCCGCCGCAATCCCGCACCCGGCCATCACGGCCAGACGCGGTGCCCGCGACCTTGGCGGCGGCGGCGCGCTCGCTGCGCACAGTGCGGGCCGTCACGCACCGGCCGGCCAAACTGATCCTTAACGGCTGCCGCGGTGCGTACCAGTGCTGTTGCGCTGACCCTTGCCACGGCGGCGAATCACCTCCGCGCGGCGCTAGGCTCGCGATATGTCAGACGAGCGCAGCCCAGCAGAGTACGCATCCGGCATAACCGAGGCTCGCCAGCGGCTACTCGGCTTCGTAGCAGGTTGCAGTGCCGATGACTGGAGTGCCTGCGTTCTGGGTGGCGATCTGAGACCCGTGGGCGTGGTCGTTGATCACGTCGCGCATTCGTACGGCTATCTGGCCGGATGGATGCGGGAGATTCTCGCCGGGCGCAGCCCAGGGGTGAACGCGGACGTTATCGACGAGCTGAACGCGCAGCACGCGACGCAGGCCGCGCACGTCAGCCAGGCTGAGGTGGCAGATCACCTGCGCAGCAGCGGAGACGCCATCGCCGCGCTTGTGGCCGGGCTCGACCAGGGCGACCTGGACACTGGGGACGGCCGGGTGCGGCGCCTCGCCGAGGTCGCGATCAGGCACGCGGACGGCCATCGATCGGAGATCGAGGCCGCGCTCGCCGCATCCGGCTGACGGCCGGCGGTGCGGGACCTGCGCAACTGCCGGTCGCATGCGTGCGTCGTGCGCCGGGCCGGACCTAGCCGCCCAGGCAGTTGGGCACGCAGATGCGGCGGGCGATGGCATCGAAGAACACGGTGGAAATATCGGCTGGCTGGGCGACGGTGTAGGACGCCCCGTGGGTGATCGCCGTGATCTGCCTGAGGGCACCAAGCTCGCCGTCTGTCCCTGCGGAGACTGCGATGATCTCCACCGGCCGCTGCGGATTGTACGCCCGCCGCAGGCCGTTTAGCAGCTGGCCAAGTGAGATGTCGTGCCGGTCGGTGTCCGTGCCCGAGCCCAGTATGATCAAGGCGTTGACATGGTCCGCCCGGTACAGGGCCGTCATCTCATGGAAGGCGGCCAGGATCGATGCGTACATGGCCGCGGCGGCGCCGGCCTTGGGCCGGAGTGTCTCGGCGATCTGCTGCAGTTGCTGCCGCCTGGTGAGCAGTCCGAGCCGGGCAGGAAGCGGCCCGATCGGTACCATCTCCCGGTACGGCAGGGCGCCCTGCATGTGACTCGCGTACTCCCAAAGCCCCATTTCTGTGCTGTCAGGGAACAGCGACAAGCCCAGGCTGGCGGCTTGGGTCAGCACCTGCAAGCGGGTCGGGTCACCGAATGCGAGCGGCTGGTTCTCCACGCCGGAGACGTCGAAGAGCACGATGGAACGGTCGCCGAGGTTGAGCCGGCTCCAATCCTGCAACGTCTCGCCGGCCTCTCCTGCTCCAGCGAGCGCGACGGCCGGCTCCGGGCTCCCGGTAATCCCGCGGCGCTGGCTCCCGCCCTGCTGGTTCCCGCCCTGCTGGTTCCCGCCCTGCTGGCTCCCGCCGTGCTGAGCCTGCCCGCCGGCCGGCCTGAACCCTGCTGTCTGGACGTAGGCAGCGGCGAAACTCGACCGGAGGACCTGCTCGAACTCCTGCGCTGTCTGAACCTTCAGCGGGTCGGACGTCGTCAGCGCGAATGGATAGTCGAGGTCGTATTCTCCTGACGGGTAGAACGCGGCAAGGGGCTGCCGGGAGTTGGCTCTGTTGAAAGCCTCGACCGCCTGCTCGGTGGTGACCGTTACCGGCCGCGAGTTCCACGGTGGCTGGGCAAGTGCAGCGAAGTAATACAGCGACTGCGGATCGTCGAAGGAAGTCGTGGGCTCGACGTTGTGCACGAGGGCGGTGAACTGGTCGCGCGCTCGCGGCTGGTCGCCGAGCAGTCTCCTTGCCTGCACCAAGGTCGCGAGGCCCGCCGCGCTCTGCGCCGGATCCGGCAGCTGAACCTGCAGTCCAAGCGAGGACGGCGGGCCACCGAGTGACTGCGGGAAGAGCGTCTTCCAGCCGACCCGATGCGATGCGCCGCCGAACTGGGCGGCGAGTCCGCGTGGCATTGCGATCACCAGTGGTGACCGCGCCACAGAGACGCCGGTCTGCTGAGCGGCCGCCGCGCCGCGGGCCGAGTTGCGGGCCACATCCACCCACAAGCTGGAGTCGGGCACCCAGGCATCGGCGGGGGACGCGTACTGGCTGCTATTCAGGCCGGACAATTCAGCGGCCATCGCGTCTGGCTGTTCCTCAGTGACCTCCACCCGGGCGCAGTGCCCCGATACGTCGCGGTTGAGGTCGTTGAAATAGGTGCCGATCCGCTCCACCGTCGGGGCGATATCCAGCGATGCGGCGACGCGTAACCGGACCGGCCCCTGCTCGCACAGGGCACGGACGAGCATCGCCCGCGCGCCGATCACGCCGATCGCAGCGAGGACGACGATGCCCGCGAGTACCAGGGCGACGGCGCGCACACCGAAACGGTCCTCGGTGCGATTCGGCGGACGGGTGTTCGAGTCTGGCAGTTCGCCGTCCATCACGATCCCTCACATGTGGCCGGCGCAGGCGCAGCGCTGCATGGCCGGGAACTTTACCTGGTGTCCGATCCGGAAACCTACCGTTGGGTATAGTCGCGTCCGTTTTATGCGGGTGCCATCGGATGCGAATGGCTCGCGCGGCGGCACAGCAGTGCGGCGGCACAGCAGTGCGGCGGCACAGCAGTGCGGCGGCACAGCAGTGTTGTCTGGTCAGCGGCATGAATGGCTCAGGCGCTCAGCATCGGCCGTTCGCCGGCGACGGGCCGGCTCTGCGCGGAATCGGCGGCCATCGCGCCGTCGGTGTAGGTGACCGAGTTCGAAGGCAGCGCGGGGACGCGCGGTCCGGGGAGCACGATTCCCGCGAGGTTGAGCGGGTCCGCGGCCGAGAGCGTTACCTGCTCGCCGGTGCGCTCCAGCTTTCTGACCGATCGCAGCGCGTCCACCGCTTCAGGCAGCGCGAACTGCTCGCCGCTGAAACCGGCGACGAAACGGCCGCCCCTGATCGTTCCACGCGCCTCCATGCGCCGGAACGCCCAAAGCACCTCGCGCCAGGGCACGGCGAGATTCTCGCGGGCCACGAGGTCACGGAAGACCACGCCCCACCGGGCAGCCAGCTGCTCCGCAACGGCTTCCGCCAATTCGTCACGATCATCCCGCGCCATCGCGTCGGGTAGCAGCGACCACCGTCCACCCGATGCCGCCGTCATCATCCCCCGCCCGCGGCGAAGTCCCCGGCGCTGGGGCGTCCTCGCGAGACTGCGGCGGCGCAGCAGGGCGCGGACGGCACGGAAACCGTCCGCCGTGACGAGCCCGCGGGCCACTGCGTCCCACAGCGCCTCCTCGACCTCGGTGGGCAGGCGGCCGGCCAGCGCGGCAAGGTCGGGCTGGAAGAGCGCCCCGTGCTCGCGCAGCGCGTCGAGCACATCCCGAGTTCGGCCGGGGCCGGGCTGCGCGGGCTTGCGATCGCCGCGGGCCGCCCGGAGCAGCCAGGGCAGGTCGGCCCGGATCGTCAAAGTGATCGGGGTCGCCCGTGACGGGGTCATCCCGCTGCGCCTGGGGACCTCGTCAAGCTCCGCGGCGCGTACCGACAGCCGGCCCCACGTGACCTCACCCGACAGGCACAGGTCGTCCAGCCAGTCGCGGCGGTAGTTCGCCACCCGCGCACCGAGGACGGCGTCCTCCCAGGCACCTGCGGCAAGCTCGAAGCCCTGCAACTGCTCGACGACGGCGAGCACGCCGACCCGGCCTTCTCGTTGCGTGCCAGCGGCCACGTGCTGCCAGCGCAACAGGAACCGCATGAAATCCTGAGCGGTCACTGGCTCGATCTCCCGCCGCAGCCGCTGCTGGGTGTAGGCGTGGATCCGGGCAAGCAGCCGCCTGGAACAGAACTCTTCGTGGGGCTCCCGGGGAGTCGTCTCTCCCGGCCCCCCGGGCCCTCCGGGCCCTCCGGGCCCCCCGGGCCCCCCGGGCCCCCCGGGCCCTCCGGGCCCCACGGCCTGGCGCTCCTCGGGAGGTTCCCGGGGGGTCGTCCCTCCGGGCCCTCCGGGCCCTCCGGGCCCCCCTGGACGGCGCAGTTCCCCGGCACCGTCTGGTGCGGTGAAGTGCCCCCTGATTGCGAAACCCTCCTGTTCGAGGCGGCCGAGCCCGCGCAGCGCGTCGGCCTCCGCGAGCCCTGTCACCAGCGACAGTTCCGTGACCGTGACAGGACCGCGGCAGTCAAGATGGCCGCGGAGCATCTCCGCGGCGGCGGCGTCCGGGTCAATTGCCGCAGCCAGAGCCGCATCGGCAACGGGTGCCGCATCGGCAACGGGTGCCGCATCCCCGGCGGGCGCCGTGTCCGCAGGGGGTACCGTGCCGGCCGCGCGTGCCGTCTCTGCAGCGGGTGCCGTGTCTGCGGAGGGCGGTGCCCGGTGAGGCTTCGTCACGGGCGCGCCTGGAAACAGTGCCTCGATGAGGGGCAGCCTCTCGACCGCGCACCACAGCGCCCCGCCCGGTGCGTCGACGGAGACGGCGCGGCCGTCGCTGACCAGCGTGCGCAGCCAGCCGTGCCAGTCCGCCACCGGCCGCAGCCCGACCAGCGTCATCAGCAGGTCGTGCAACTCGTCCGCGTCGCGCGGGTCAGGCGCAACCTGTGCCCGCACGCGTTCGATCGCGCTTGGATCGAGCCTGGCCAGGTCACGAGCCTCGACGGGCAGGCCGCGCCGGAGCTGAACCGCCCGGCTGCGGCGTTCTTCCAGCGGTGCGTCGTCCAGGTAGGTGAAGGGCCGGCCGTTCAAGATCTCGTGAGCGAGTACCGAAGGTTCGGTGGTATCCCGCACGGCGACGCTGACCTGGCCGGAATCGATCCTGTCAAGCAACTGCTTCAGCCCGTCGATGTCCATCGCCTCGCGCAGGCAGTCCTCGAGCGTCTGGTGCACAAGCGGGTGGGCCGGAATCTCCAGCGGGCCAGGGGCGACGTTCTCCTGGCACGCGGCAAGGGTCGGGAAGATCGCGACCATCAGGTCATCGGCCTCCATGCGCTGAATGGCCGGCGGGTTCTTGCGGCCGCCTCGCATCCTCAGCACGGCCAGCGACCGGTTCAGGTTCCACCGCCACCGTGCCTGGAACATGGGCGAGGTGAGGACCGCCTGCCTGACCACGTTCTCCACCGTTTTCGAGGCGAGGAATTTCGGCACCCGCTCGAGCGGGAAGCTGTGCTGTGGCCCGAGCGAAAGCAGGATCGCGTCGTCGCTGGCGGCGGCCTGCAGTTCGAAGTCAAATGTCACGCAGAACCGCTTGCGCAGGGCGAGCCCGAGCGCACGGTTCAGCCTGGCGCCGAACGGCGCGTGCCCGACAAGCTGCATGCCCCCGCTCTCGTCGAAGAATCTCTCCAGCACGATGGTGTCCATGGTCGGAAGCGTCCCGAGGGCGGCAAGACCGGCTCCGAGGTAGGCCGCGATGGTGTCGGCCGCGGCCTGGTCGATTCCGCACTCCTGCCGCAGCCAGTGGCCCGCGCTGCCAGGCTCACCGGCGGCGAGCCTGGCGGCGACCGCCCGCCGTAGATCGGACACCTCTGCGGAGAGTTCGTCCGTGCGTCCCGGCGCCTCCCCGAGCCAGAACGGCACGGAGGGCGGCGCTCCCTGGGCGTCGACAACCCTGACCGTGCCAGGCTCCACCCTGCGGATCCGCCAGGAGGTTGTGCCGAGCAGGAACACGTCGCCTGCCATGCTCTCGATCGCCCAGTCCTCGTTCACCGTCCCGACTGGAGTGCCGTCAGGCTCGGCCAGCACACGGTAGTCGCCGAGTTCCGGGATGGCACCGCCCGACGTGAGCGCCGCCAGGCGGGCACCCCGCCGCCCCCGCAGGCGCCCGGCCACCCGGTCGCGGTGCAGGTAAGCGGCGCGGCGGCCGCGGCCGGTGTGGATCCCCTCCGACATCAGCTCAAGCACGTCCTCGAAGTCTTCTGCCGACAACGCGGCGAACGGCGCCGCACCCCTGACGAGCTGCAGCAGGTCGTCTTGCGACCATTGCTCGGCCGCGCACTCGGCCACCACCTGCTGGGCCAGGATGTCCAGTGGCGCGGAAGGCACCTGGAGAGCGTCGAGCCGGCCGTGCCGCACGCCGCGCAGCAGCGCCGCGCACTCGACCAGTTCGTCGCGCGACGTCGGGTACAGTCGCCCCGATGGTGTCCCCGTGCGGGTGTGGTTGGAACGGCCCACCCGCTGGAGGAATGTCGCGAAGCTGCGCGGCGAGCCGATCTGGCAGACAAGCTCCACCGGCCCGACGTCAATGCCGAGCTCGAGCGAAGCCGTCGCCACCAGGGCCTTGAGGTCACCCGCGCGCAGCAGTGACTCCACGCGCTGGCGCCTGCCGACGGACAGGCTGCCGTGGTGAGCGGCGACCTGATCCTCCCCGAGCCGCTCGCCTAGCTGGTGCGCCACCCGCTCGGCCATCCGCCTGGTGTTCACGAATACGAGCGTTGTCCGGTGCTCAGTGACATGCGCCGCGATGAGGTCAAGAATCTCGGCCATCTGTTCCGCGGAGGGGACAGCGCCAAGCTCGTCGTCGGGAAGTTCGAGCGCGAGATCGAGCGCACGGAGGTGCCCGACGTCGACGATCGCGCAGCACGGCCCGCCATCTGGGGCCGAGCGATCCGCCCCCGCCCCGACCAGCAGCCGGGCGACGGTCTCAATTGGGCGCTGCGTGGCGGAGAGACCGACGCGCTGCATCGGCCCCTCCGCCACGTAGGTCAGGCGCTCGAGCGTGAGGGCGAGGTGAGACCCCCTCTTGTTACCGGCGACCGCGTGGATCTCGTCGACGATGACCGTCTGGGTCGCGCGGAGCATGGCGCGGCTCCGGTCCGCGGTGACCAGGAGATACAGCGACTCCGGGGTGGTAATGAGGAAGTTCGGCGGATGCCGCAGCATGGCGGCACGCTGCGCTGCGGCGGTGTCCCCGGTCCGGACGGCCACCCGGATCTCGGGCGCGCTCAGCCCAAGCTCGGCGGCGACCGCAGCGATCTCGCGGAGCGGCGTCTCGAGGTTCTCGCGGATGTCGACGGCCAGCGCCTTGAGCGGTGAGACGTATACCACTTGGGGGCCGTCGCTCAGGTCGGTGCCCGCTTCGTGCGCGCGGTAGATCCGGTCGATGCAGACGAGAAACGCGGCCAGCGTCTTGCCTGATCCGGTCGGCGCCGCAATCAGGGTGTGCGCACCGGCCGCGATCTGCGGCCAGCCGCCCTCCTGGGGCGCGGTCGGCCCAGCAGGAAACCGGCGTTCGAACCAGCTACGCACCGCCGGATGCAGCGACTCAAGCACCCGGCCAGGCTATCTGCGACCACCGGCAAATGGGTACAGGCGTTCGACCGGCCGACCGGCTGTCCGGGCTGTGCACGCCCGAGCAGAGGTCCAGCAGACGGCCAACGCCCGGAACATACGGCCGACGTCCACGCATACGGCCGGCGCCAGGTCACACGGCCGGAGCCAGGGCACACGGCCGGAGCCAGGGCACACGGCCGGCACACGGTCACACGGCCGGCGCCCGAGCACGGCCGAGGCATCCCTGCCCAGCCGCCAGCCGCACCAGCCGCGCCGGTTAGGGTCTCCCGTGGATCTTGGCCGGGGGACCCGCACGACACACTGGGCCATTGTGTGCCAGGCCGGGAAGGCGAGGGCACGCTCGGCCGCCACTCTCGGCGCCACAGCGGCCAAATCGGCAATGCGGCCGAGCAGCCTGCGGGCGGCCGGGCACATTTCGTGCCTGGCCGTTGCCGCCCGCATCGGTGCCCGCTGGTTGGGGGTCTGCACGGGTGCCTGGCGGTTGGGGGCGCGCATGGGTGCCCGTTGCTCATTGAACGGCCGGTCGACGTTGGCGGCGAAATCAGGTGAAGGCCGGATCTCCGGCATGGCGCCCGGCTGCTCCGCGACCGCGCCGAGCTGCAGTTGCGCCAGATCATCGGTGTACCGCTGCCGGCCGTTCGGGCCGAGGAGGCCATAGTTGCCGAGCGCGACTGCCATCACTGCGGTGTTGAGCGTGTCGGCCTGCTGCGTCGAGCTTTGGGAGGGCGCCGGATCGCAGCCGGGACCGCCCTCCACATAACGGCCCCATTGGCCGGAGTAACAGGACGTCTCGCGCACGCCAGGGCCGGCCCCGTGCCGGCGCCGGCGCCGGCACGGGCGCCGGCACGGGGCCTGGCGCCGGGCTGCCACCAGTGGAGCGCCATCGCCGCCATAGATGCCGCGACGAAAGTCGGCAGGAGAAGCAGCATCCTGCGCACATACGCCACATCGCTTCAGACAGGCACGCGGCCCGGTCGCAGACGCCGGGCTCGTGAGTTTCCCAGCGATGCTTTTATCCCGAATCGCGTTATTCATTCATGCCCGGTGCCTGCTGACTCGGCGCCCTATTCATCGGTTGCTCCGCAGCCGAGCGAAGCGCATGCGCCATTACCCGCGGTGGGCCGGTAAGCCATTACCGGCCGCGCGCCCGCAGCGAGTTCGGCGATGCCTCGGCGATCCCTCGGCGATCTCGCGCCGGCCCTGCCGACCGTCACCGAGTGCCCCCGATCGAACTGCTTGAGCTCGGTGCGAGCGCCGGAGTCTTGGAGCGCAGCCACCGCCCCTGGCTGAATAGGACAGGGGCTCCGGCGGTGGTCATCGCCTGGCTCTGGTCGTCGGCCTATCGTGGGGTTCTTGGGGGTCACCCCGGGTTAGCACAGCCTTAACGGCTGCGCGGGGCGGCCCGCCGGGCCGTCACGCGTGAGAGGGGTTTCCGGGGGATCGTCCCCCGGGCCAGCACAACCCTTACGGCTGCGCGGGGGCGACCGCCGGGCCGTCGCGCCTGACAGGGGACTCAGCACAGCCGTAATAACGGCTGCGCCGGCTGGCACTGATGCGTCAGGTGGCGCAGCCGTTAAGGCAAAAGCCGTTGCCACTGGCGCTGCGGCGGCGGCGGACGGGTGCAGACTGTTTATTATTGGCCCCCTTGTGAGCGGGCCGCGTGGACCGTCACGGCTTCGCCGCCAGATGGGAAAGTGAAGATGTTCGAGAGGTTCACCGATCGCGCGCGGCGGATTGTCGTCCTGGCCCAGGAGGAAGCCAGGATGCTCAATCACGACTACATCGGCACGGAACACCTCTTGCTTGGCCTCATCCACGAGGGCGAAGGGGTAGCCGCGAAGGCGCTCGTGTCGCTGGGGATCAGCCTGGAGGCAGTCCGTCAGCAGGTCGAGGAAACAGTCGGCCATGGCCAGCCCCAGCACTCCAAGTCGGGGCACATCCCGTTCACGCCGCGCGCCAAGAAAGTGCTCGAGCTTTCGCTGCGCGAGTCGCAGCGGCTTAACCACAACTACATCGGCACCGAGCACATCCTGCTCGGCCTGATCCGTGAGGGCGAAGGCGTCGGCGCCCGGGTGCTGATGGCGCTTGGCGCGGACGTGGACCGGGTCCGGCACGCGGTGATCGAGTTGCTCCACGGGCGCCAGAGTGAGAAGCACGGGACGCGCGCCGGCCGCCGCCTCCCCGACTTCATCGACGACATTGTTGATCGGCTCGACTTGATTGCCGGGCGCCTGACGGCCATCGAGCGGCGCCTCGGCATCGAGCCGGAGCCGCTAACGAGCGAGCTCCGCGAATATGACGCGCAGATCGCCGGGCTACGCAAGGAGAAAGAGGTCGCGATCGACGCTCAGGACTTCACAAAAGCCGCCGCCCTGCGCGATAAGGAAGAGGAGTTGCTTGCGCGGAGGTTGGCCAAGAGGCAGGAGCTGAGGAGCGCGGCCGTGCAGCGCGCGCCGGGCCAGCGGGTTCGGGCCAGGCGGGTTCGGGCCAGGCGGGTTCGGGCCAGGCGGGCTCGGGCCCTGCGGACATCGTCTCTGTAACCAAGGAGGCGGAGCGGCTGCGCGCCGAGGTCGTTCGCCTGCAGGCCCTGCTCCGTGAGCATGGCGTCGATCCCGGGGACAGCGCCGCATAGGACAGCGCCGCGCACGCCGCCGCCAGTTGCTGACGCCAGGAGTCTGTCGCGAACACTGGCAGGTGCCGCTTGAGCGTCGCATAGGCCGGCGGGCCGATCCCGGCCTCATCGAGGACTCGCAGGGAGTCGAGCTTGCTGGTCGGCTCGATGATCCGGGCCAGCACCAACTGCCGGAACACCTCATCCCCGCCGGCCGCGCCGGCGAACCCGAGGACCTCGAACGCGTCCGGCAGCGCGTCCCACAAGTGACCCATCCGTGAAGCGGTGATCGGAAGCGGGCCACCCGCAGGCCGTTTCGCGTCTCCATCGCGGTCCAAGCCGAGATCGAACTCGTCCTGCCCCGCCGCCAGCCGCTGACGCGCGACCGGACGTACGCGCGACCAAGTCGATGTCGATACCGTGTTACATGGCCTTGTTGCGCACACCACGTAACGGCACCGTAAAGATCGTCGAACAGGGGGCCGGCGCGCCGGTGGTGTTCCTGCACAGCGGGGTGGGCAGCGCAGGGGAGTGGCGGGATGTCTTCTCGGTATGGCCGGCGGGTTACCGCCTGATCGCCGTTGACGCCTTCCGGGGCGGCAGTGGCCCCCGGCGGCCCGGCGTGACGCGTTCCTCGAGGACCAGCGCAGGCGAGGAGACCTCTGGGACGTGCTCTTCAACGCGCCCATCACCGCAGGCTCGCTGGCGTCGGTGGCCGTGCCGGTGCACGTCATCGAGGGGTCGGCGACGTCGGTCGTGGACCGGGCAATCTGCGACGCGGTGCTCAGGAGCGTCCAGCACGCCCGTCGCAGCGTCATCGAGGGAGCCGGCCACATGATGCCGCTCTCGCACGCGGCCGACCTCACCCGAGTGCTCGTGCGGCAACTTGCCTGAGACTGGAGGCGCCAGCTGGCGTCGACTCCGAGAGCGACTTCACGGTCCGCACGAACGGGGATACCAGCCCAGCCTACGGTCCAACCGGCGCCCGAATTAGTGTCCACACCCAGACCAGATCAGCCGCGAAACCTCAGGTCACAGCCTCAAACCCGCGAAGCCTTCATGATCGTGAGCCAAGTCAGGCGTGAACGTCAGGGCCGAGGGTGCGAAATCATTCGTTGAATCGTGGCACACCTGATGGCGAGGATGGACGCTACGCCTGATGGGCCGCCAGCCCCGTACCGCCCGACTGATCGGAGACACCCGCCATGCCCGTAACCCCACTTCGAGACCGGCCCGCCTACCAGGCACTTGAGCGGCATCACGCCGAGATTGCCGGCCAGCATCTCAGGGACCTCTTCGCGGCCGACCCGGCGCGTGGTGAGCGACTGGTGGCCGAGGCGGCCGGCCTATACCTGGACTACTCGAAGAACCGGGTCACCGACGAGACCATGCGGCTGCTCGTGGACCTCGCGGAAGAATCAGGGGTCGCGCAGCGGCGCGAGGCGATGTTCCACGGCGAGCACATCAACGTCTCAGAAGGCCGGTCCGTGCTGCATGTCGCGCTCCGAATGCCCAGGGGAACCGCGCTCGTGGTCGACGGGGTGGACGTCGTCGAGGAGGTCAACGCTGTCCTTGACCGGATGGGCGACTTCGCGGAATCGGTGCGGTCAGCGCACTGGACGGGCCACACGGGCAAGCCGATAAGGAACATCGTCAACATCGGGATCGGCGGCTCCGATCTCGGGCCCGTGATGGCCTACGAGGCACTCCGCCATTACTCGCGCCGCGACATGACCTTCAGGTTCGTCTCCAATGTCGACTCGACCGACTTCGTCGAGGCGACCAGGGATCTGTCCGCGGAGGAAACTCTGTTCATCGTCTCGTCCAAGACGTTCGGCACGCTCGAGACCATCACCAACGCCACGTCGGCGCGCGACTGGGTGGTCGGGGAGCTTGGCGACGAGAAGGCGGTCGCCAGGCACTTCGTGGCCGTATCGACCAATGCCGAGCGCGTCGCCGAATTCGGCATCGACACCGCGAACATGTTCGGCTTCTGGGATTGGGTTGGCGGCCGTTACTCGATGTCTTCGGCCATTGGCCTGTCGACGATGGTTGCCATCGGGCCGGCGAACTTCCGCGAGATGCTGGCCGGGTTCCACGACATGGACGAGCATTTCCGCACCGCGCCGCTTGCGGCGAACCTGCCGGTTCTCATGGGCCTGCTCGCAGTCTGGTACGGGGATTTCTTCGGCGCCCAGACCACCGCCGTGCTGCCATACGAGCAGTACCTGAAGCGCTTCCCCGCCTACCTGCAGCAACTGACCATGGAATCCAACGGCAAGCACGTCACGCTCGATGGCCTGCCGCGGACTACCAGACGGGCGCGGTCTACTGGGGCGAGCCAGGCACCAACGGCCAGCACAGCTTCTACCAGCTGATCCACCAGGGGACGAAGCTGATTCCTGCCGACCTCATCGGGTTCGCCAAGACCCTCAACCCGTTGCGTGACCATCACGACATCCTCTCCTCGAACGTATTCGCCCAAGCGCAGGCGCTTGCCTTCGGCAAGACCGAGCAGGAGGTCCGTGCGGAGGGCATGCCGGCCAGTGTCGTGCCGCACCGGGTGATGGCGGGGAACCGGCCGACCAATGTGCTCCTTGCCGAGAAGCTGACTCCTCGGCTGCTCGGCTCACTGGTCGCGCTCTATGAACACAGCGTCTTCACCCAGGGCGCCATCTGGGACGTCGACTCGTTCGACCAGTGGGGTGTCGAGCTCGGCAAGGTGCTCGCCAAGCAGATCATTCCCGAGCTTGCGAGCGAAACCGAACCCGACCTCACCCACGACTCGTCGACCAATGCCCTGATCAGGCGTTATCGCTCACTGCGGAAGTAGCCAGCGAGCTGAAGGAGGGGCTGCGTCAGCCGCCGGGGTGGCTGACGGTGATGGTCTCGACCGACTGCCCCCGTCCCACTAGCACGGTCGTCACCAGCCGTGGCGGGAAGAGCCCGTGGTCCACGACGCCCGGGGTTCCAGACAGCCGGGCCGCAAGGGCCCCGGGGTCATTGAACTCACCGGTGAAGTCGGCGATGACCCCGCCATCGGGGCTCCTCGGGACGTCGCGGAGCTTGACGCTGCCGAGGCGGCGCAGGGTGGAGGCCAGGCCGAACTCGACGAGCTCGAGCGGCACTGGCGGGTGCAGCGCCTGCACGGTCTTCGTCGAGTCGGCGATGACCACGAAACGGTCCGCCGACACCGCGACGATCTTCTCGCGGGTATGCGCGGCGCCGCCGCCCTTGATCAGCCATCCGTCCGGCGCGACCTGGTCGGCGCCGTCGATCGTGATGTCGAAGCGCTCGATCGAGGAGAACGGCTCCACGTGCAGACCGAGCCGCTGTGCCACTTGCTCGGTTCGGGGCGACGTGGATACACAGCGCAAGGAAAGTCCGCGCCTGGCCAGAGCGGGCAGCAGAAAGGCAACGGTCGAACCAGTGCCGAGACCGACCGTCATTCCGTCTTCGACTAGTTCCGCCGAAGCCTCGGCGGCCACCTTCTTCTCGTTCTGTGCCTTTTCGCTCTCTGCCTTTTCGCTCTCTGCCTTCTCGCTCTGTGCCTTCTCGTTGCGTTCGCTGGCAGCCATCACGCCTCCCCTGCAGAATGTAGCGCCTAGACCGCCGGCAGCCCGCACTCGTTCAGGCGGCGGGCGCGCTCCCGCCCCCGGACGGGCGGTCCCAGCCTGCGCGGTACGGCCGGTCCCAGCCTCTGACGCCGATACGGCGTGGCGCCGCGCCGGCGATCCGCCGTAGTTCGTCGTCTGGATCGTCGCTGTCCTTGAGCCAGACCATCATCGCCCAGTAAACGACAGGTATGAAGCAGATGCCGGCCACCGCCCGCATCGCTTCGTCGCGGCCTCCTGGCCGGCGACAGCGCCCGGGCCGCTACCTGCAAGGTCACTGTAGGCGCTGAACCACGCGACGCGGGAGAACCCGAGAATGCAGGCGAGGATCCAGGTGATCCACGTCGCGCTCGCCGCGACAAGCGCGCGCTGGGGGCGGAGTATCCGTGGCATGAACGGCGGTGACTCGACGATCTCGAGCCACACGCCGGCCCCAGCGGCGAGCAGCGAGGCCATTTCCGCCAGCGCCAGGGCCGGGTGTCTCGCCAGCGCGTCCACGGCCGCGGGCGACCGCAACGCGCTGGACGTGACCGCGAAGAAGGCGAGGAACACCGAGGCCCGGACGAAGGTGGGGTGGTGCAGCCGCGACATCGCGAGCCGGTCTGCCGGGGCGCCGCGACCGGTGGCCAGGTATGTCACCTCCGCGCCCTCGCCACAGGAAAGGCCTATCAGCCGCCACGGCGCGCCTAGCACGAATAGCGCGGGCCCCACGATCGCGAAGAAGCTGAACTGGAGAGACCCGGCGAACACGTACCGGCGCGCGTAGTCACCGGCGGGTGGCAGCAGGCTGACCAGCGCGACCACGAAGGCGGCGACCGCGAACCAGTTCCTTCCGCGCGGACACCGCTTCAGCATGCCGAATACTAACGCCGCCAGTCGGTCAGCGACCGACTGGCGGCCTACCTGATTCCCGCGCTCTCCGCGCAGCTGCCGGGGGAGCCAGCTGGACGGATGGATCACCCCGGCGGAGCCGCCGCCCCCTGCGGTCGGGTTTCGCGGCCGCGAGGACCGTACCGTTGCCCAGGAATTAGAGGCCGCTGGCCGCGCCGATATCAGGGCTGATCTTGATGGCCGGATCGACCGGCGAGGTGTCGGCGTCTGGGCATTTCGTGGCAACGGCGACGGCGGCCGGCCGTGACACACAATGGGCCATCAGGTGCCAGATAGGGAACAGCGCCAGACGGGAAACTACCGACCACGCAGCGACACCGCGCCGCCTCGTGATCACCTGGACGGCCACCCTCAGGCCAGCATCCAACCAAACCACGGCCTCCGGCTGACACCACACCCAACAAGGAACACGACAAACCAGCCACCACCCAAGCCGCAAAACAGCCAACCGACGCCGACCACACAACAAACACACCTGCAAACCACCTCAGGAGGCCCGCCCACCCACCCCCGGGCAGATGAAAGACCCGCACCTGGTGTCGTTCTCGCCCATGCACCACTGGACCGAGCACAACATCCTCGTGCACCTGTTCACCTGCGTACCCGCCCTGGCCATCGCCCACCTGATGCGCCGCCACGCCGCCCAGCACCAGGTGAAGATGTCAGCGCGGGTCCTGCTGGACACCCTCGCCGGGATCGAGGAGACCGTACTGATTTACCCATCCACCGAAGGACGCCCCACAGGAGCGAGCGGACGTGACGGTTCAGTCACCGACGGGGTTCGGTACCTTTCTGCTAGTTCCTGAGGATCCTCGGTGGCTTCCGCGGGCCGGCCGACTGAGCGCCGGCCCGCGGAAGCCGTCGTCAACTCAGGTTTCAGCGGCTTCAGTTGTTCCCGAAGCCCCCGAAGTGGTGGCCGAAGCCCCCGAAGTGGTGGCCGAAGCCCCCGAAGTGGTGGCCGAAGCCCCCGAAGTGGTGGCCGAAGCCCCCGAAGTGGTGGCCGAAGTGGCCATAGTCGGCGTAGCCGTAGTCCCCGCCGTCGCCGTAGTCGACCTGGCCGAAGACGTCGCAACACGATGCCGCCCAGGGCTCGACGACGTCCACGGAGGGGGCCTCTACGCACGTCGTGTCGCAGGCCGGGACCACTTGGACCTCTGTGCCAACGCACGTCGTTTCGCAGACCGAGGCCGGGTGGGTCGTGGCCGCGCTGGCCACCGCGGGCATGATTGCGCCACCGAAGCCGAGCGCGACGAACGCGGCGCCGGCCGCCGCGGTGCGCTTGAACAGTATCTTGGACATAGCGTTCGCGTACCTTTCTGTTGATGGCTGAAGATCCTCGGAGGTCCCGCGGGCCGACCTGCCCGGTGCCAGATCACTGTGACCGCCACGCGTCCGCCGCGCCGTGTTGGACCGGCGATGACCCGGCGGGCCAATGCGGGGGTTAGTCGTACCGTCAACCCCGCGGGTCGATTGGATCACTGTCGATTCCTCGCCTGCGGGCGCCCGCAGCTGCCTTGGACCTCAACCATGGGTGCGCGTCTCGTGACGCGCCGTACACGAGACTGCCCGGTGCCGCTCCAATGCATACGGTGCAGCGCGCAAAATTTTTACGATACGTACTCGACAGACTACAGTTTGCGTTCAATGTCCGCCGCTTTTTCCATTGCCATTACGGCACGCACAACCGCTTTTGGAGGTGGATCACGATCCATAACAGAGGTACTCGTGTTCGGAAAACGTTGTCGGAGAAAACGTTGTCGAGTCGAATGTGCTTGGAAAGCGTTGTTAGGAAAACGTTATCCAAGGATTTGGTAGACAACCCCTCGTGCCGCAGAGAGATGATGTGTTCATCGCACGCAGCCCCAGGGTCGCTGGATGCTGCGTGGACATGGATTCGGTAGCAAACACACGGTGCGTGGAGATTTGTCCGAAGCCCGCCGGAGATCGGCCCGCTCTGCTGGGCCACCGGCGGCGGCCGGGTCGCGGATCTTCGGGGCGGTCCAGCCGAGGACCTGCTTGAAGAGGCGGAAGGTGTGCTCAACGGGTCAAACCGGCGCAAGAACGCCTGCCACGGCCGGTTCACCTCATCCGCGCCGATTCTGGGTTTGGGTTGAGGCCCTTCCCGGAGCCGAGGGGTCGATCGCGGTCAGGGTGTCATCCGGCCGGCCCAGGTCGGCCGACAGGTTGTGCAGCGACGTGGCCAGGTCGGGCCGGAACGCGTCCGGGCGGGTCCGGGCCAGCTCCCGGTAGGTTTCGGTGGCCTCCTTGATCGCGGTCAGCGCGTTTTACGGGGAGAACCCGCCAGGGCGATGCCGCCTGACAGACGGCGAGAGGGGCCCCACGACAGGGCCGCGCTCGACCCGAGCGTCCTCCGTCGGCCATGCGGGGGATTGCTGGACGCGCGGGCGGCGATGATTGGCCGACGTGGACGAGTGCGGCTGGGATCTTGTGGCCACGGCCGTCTTACTGGCGCAGACGCGAAACGGGGCGGGCAGACCGTCATCTGCCCGCCCCGCGTTCAGGCTGCTACCAGCCGTAGCCCCAGCCGTGGTGGTGGTGCCAGCCGTAGCCGTAGTCGTCGCAGTCACGGTACCAGGGCCGGAGGCCGCCGTAGCCGCCGCCGTAGCCGCTGGCGCTGCCGTAGCCGCTGCCGTAGCCGTAGCCGCTGGACCGTAGCCGCTGCCGTAGCTGCTGCCGCCGCCGCCGTAGCCGCAGTTACTGTCACACGACCAGCCGCGCTGGCTGTGGGCCGTGGCGCTGTGGGTGACAGCGGTGTGGGTGGTTGCCGCGCTGGCCGGGCCCGCGAGGCTGGCCGTGCCGAATCCGATCGCGGCGACGGCCGCTCCGGTCGCTGCGGCACGCTTCAAATGCATCTTCATGGGGGTTGCACCTTCCCTGATTGGCGGCGTACGCCGTGTGGGCCGTGCGCCTGGTTTTGTGTTGTGGGACCCGTGGTAAGTCTTCCACGACACCATGTGTTCGCGGAATGACTCTCCGTCATTATTTCTGTCGCCCCGTGAGGTGGCGTGCGATGTGCTGACACGCTCGGCTACGCGGTGGAGCGCAACGTCTTGCCCGCCAGCCACGCCGAGACCGGCCGGGTCGCCGCCGTTCAGCAAGCCCGCCGCGCCGTGCGGATCGCCGCCGCCGAGACCGACCGGGACGCTGCGGTCGGAGACCACCCGGTCCTCGGCGAACCTTGCGGGCGATCCGCCAACCGCCCATCCCGGCCATCGGACCCTTCGGCGGGCATTACAGCGACACCACGATCGCCCAGATCGTGGGCCGCCAGCACCATCGCACCGCGACCGGGCTGGCCTGGACCGCGACCGGGTCAGCAGCCTGCGCCGCTCCGACAGCATCCCGCACTGCCCGGGTGTGACACGCCGTTGTAGGTGCTTGGAGTCTGGGCAGCTCACCGTCTAGTCTGGTTGTGGATCAAACAATTGGACCGGAAGGCGCTGGTGACCGTGCCCCTGCTGGCCGAGCTGGAGGCCCGGCGGGCCCGGCTGTTCGAGCGGCTGGCCGCGGTCGGGGATTTCCGCCGGGGCAGCATCAGTGAGAACTGGCGGCGGTGCGGCAAGCCGTCGTGTCGGCGCTGCGCCGAGCTGGGCAGCCGGGGGCACACATGTCATCTGTGGACGCGCACGGTGCCGGGCCGTGGCACGATCGGGCGGCAGCTGCGCGCGGAGGAGCTGGGCAAGGTGGCGGTATGTCGCCGAGGAGCTGGCGGCGGCCGGGCCGGTTTCGAGTCCTACCGGGACAAATGAGCGGCCGCATCCCCCCGCAGGCGGGGGGCCACCCAATCCATCATCATGTCGCCGGGCCGCTGGTGTTCCCCGGTGACGGCGCCGCCTGGATCTGGGACCTCGCCACGCGGCACTTCCCGTGCAACCCAGATCGTGGACCTCTACCACGCCCGCGAGCACCTGCACGACCTGGCCAGGCTGCTGGAGTTCATGCTCGGCGACCACAAGCAGGCCTGGCTGCAAGAACGGCTTGCCGACCTAGACAACGGTGATATTCCCGCCATCTGCGCCGCCGGCCGCGTCTTCCCCCTGGCCGGAAAAGGCCGCAGACCCCGGCACCGCGCTCGGCTACTTCGAGCACAACGCCCGCCGCATGCGCCACGCCCACTTCAAGAAGCTGGGCATATTCGCCGGCTCCGGGGCAGCCGAGGCAGGATGCAAATCGATCGTCGCGCAGCGCCGCAAACTGTCCGGGATGAGATGGACGGTATCCGGCGCCACCGGCATCCTCACGCTGCGCTGCCCGGAAGCCAGCGACCGCTGGGAGCAGATCCGGATCCAGCCCACCGAAAAGCCGGCGGCTTGAACCGGTCTGGCCGGCGCTGGCACAACCAGACGCTAAGGCCAGACCAGGCTACCGGCCAGTCACCTACATTCACGTGCCACACCCGCACTGCCCCATCCCGAACGGAAATGTCAGTGCCAGCGGACAAGATGCCGTCATGGCCAGCGTCCCGCAAACCGCGCAGCTCCTCGGCGTCGACAAGACCACGATCTAGCGGTGGCTGCGGGACAGCTTCATCACCGGCGAGCAGCCCACCTCGGGCGCTCCCTGACGGATTCGCATCGACCAGGCCCTGCGCGACCGCATCCAGCCGGACGTCCCCGACGGCTGGCTGCCCCTCGATCAGGCCGCCAAGGTGCTCGGCATCGCCCGCCGACCGTGTTGCACAAGGTCCAGCGCCATCAGATCAAGGCCGTCTACGTCACCACCGGACGCCGCAAAGGCCTCCGCATCCAGGTGGAATCCGACCAGTGGACTGTTTGCCACACCGGCTAAAAGAAAGGCGCCGTGTTGACCACGACCGACGTCGCCGGTGACCCCGGCCGAGCGCGGATTCCACGACGCAGAAGCTGATCCGGGCGATGGCCTCGGCGTGTGCCTGCCGGGCGAACAGGTCATTGGCGGCGATCCGCTTGCCGAACGGGGTGGGCCAGGCCGAAGTGGCCGGCCCACGGCGCGGCGCTCGTCGCGGCTGCTCCTCTTCCTGCTGGCCGTCGCCGGCGGTGAACCGGGGCAGCCGGGAGAAGTCGATCTTGGTTTCAGGCGATCGACCACACCTGCCTGGTCGTGTTGCAGGAGACGTGCGGGCCCGAGAAGCTCATCCCTGGTGAGGTGCCCAAGCTGGCGGTCAGGCCGGGCCCGGGTGCTGGTGACGGCGGAGGCCGCCATCGCGGCCCGGGCAGGGCCGAGCCGAGTCCATGATGCGCTCCCGGCGTGATCCGGCTCCCCGGTTCCGGCTGCCTGCGGTGTTCGGCGCCGAGGTGGTGAGTGTCGTCGAAGACTGCTCCTGAGCGGAACCCTCGTGCCGGGACGCAGGCGAGCGTCGCTACGTCATCACGGCTCAGGGACTGCCTTGACCCGCTCAGGGTCGCTGAGGAGGCGAGTTGCGCGCGGGCCGCTGGGCCGCCGCCGCGGCTTCAGTGGTCGGCCGGGGCCTGGCCGGGGCTGATGACCAGGGTGAGCGCGGCACCGACGAGCAGCAACTGGACCAGCGCGCGGGCGGCGGCGACCAGGATCTGGCGCTGCAGGCCCAGGCGCTGCCACCACGAGATCCCGGCCGCGACCGCCACCCACAGTGTCGGTGTCGAAGTCGGTCACTCTCTTCTGTGGCCGCTTGCTGGCCGCGGCGGAGCAGCCCCGGCAGGCCGGGGACGTGGCAGCGGCGGAGGGGTGGGAGCGGCAGGCCGCGAAGGTCTGGAAATCGATCATGGAGGGTAACCGGGCGGCGCTGGAGTACCTGCAGGACGAGGCCGGGATCACCCGCACCGGCTATCACCGCGGCTCGGGTGCCGAATCCAGAGCGGAGCCGGGAAATGGGAGCACGCACGGGACTGGGTGATCGGCTCGTTCCGGCAGCACACAAGCCGTGACGGCGACCCGCAGCTGCATGGTGCACAACCTGGTGCTTAACAAGGTAGCCACGTGGGGTGACGGCGCTTGAGGAGATTGACGACGCGGGACTAGCGGCCTGGGTCGTTGAGAGCGTTGCCGAGGACGCTGAGTCGCGCCGAGTGGCCGACTTCCAGCCCGATTACCGGGAAGCGATCGAAAAGGACCGGGCACTTCTGCGCGAGCGGCCGGCGTTCACTCGCCCGGTCGCCGGAAGCGGGCAGCGCTGTGGGCGGTGGGGGCGGGACTGCTTCGGGTGACGAGGCGGCCTTCCCGCAGTGTCTCGGTGCGGTCGGCCAGGTCGAGCAGGGCGGGGCGGTGTGTGGTCATGATGACGGTGCGGCCGTGCATGAGCCGCTTGAGCGCGTCGATGAGTGTCCGTTCGGCGGCCAGGTCCAGGCCGGAGGTGGGTTCGTCGAGAAGCACGATGGGCGAGTCGCGCAGGAGTGCCCGGGCGATGCCGACGCGCTGGCGCTGGCCTCCGGAGAGCCCGATTCCGCGGTCGCCGAGCCGGGTGGACAGCCCGTCGGGCAGCTCGTCGGTGAAGGTGAGCACGCCCGCCGCGGCGCAGGCCTGCGCCACCTCGTCGGGGGATGCACCGGGCCGGCCGAGCAGGACGTTGTCGAAGACTGAGCCGGAGAACAGGAAGGTGTCTTGGAGGACGGCCGAGACGTGGCTGCGCAGGACGCTGTTGTCGAGGCTTTCCACGTCCTGCCCGCCGATGAGGACGCGTCCGGTGGCTGGGTGGTACAGGCCGGCGATGAGTGCCAGGACGGAGGTCTTGCCTGACCCGTTCGGGCCGGACAGGGCGAGCCGGGTGCCGGCCGGCACCTCCAGGTCCAGATCGCTGAGCACCGGCCCGCGGCCGTAGTCGAGGCCGACGTTCTGGAGACGGACGGAGGGCTCGATCCGTGGGGGTTTCTGACCGGCCGGGCGGCGGTCCGGCACGTCGAGGATCTCCGCCACGCGTTCGGCCGAGGCGGCCCCGGTGGTCAAGGTGAGCGACAGGCGCGACATGGAGCGAAGCGGGCGCAGCATGTCGCGGAAGTAGGCCAGTGCGACGACGAGGATGCCGACGGTCCACCATCCCTGCAGGGCACCGTACCCGCCGGCGAGGAGCAGGCCCGCGGTGCCGCAGGCGGAGGTGGCTTCGAGCAGGGGGGTGAACCGGGCGCGCAGGTCGACTGAACGCAGGCCGGCGCGCAGTGCCGTCCCGTTGTAGCGGGCGAACTCCTCCTCGTGCACGTCTTGGGTGCCCGCGACGTGGACCGCCCTGATGCCCGTGATCGTCTCGGCGGTGAGCGCCGCCAGCTGCCCCTCGGCGGCACGCCGCGCCCGGGCGGCCTGCCGGGTCAGCCGGCTGTAGCGCTGGGCGGCGAAGAAGACCAGCGGGGCCGCGGCCAGGGCGATGAGGCCGAGCCGCCAGTCCAGCGCTGTGATCACCGCGGCCAGGCCGCCGAGTGTCATCACGCCAGGCAGGAGGGTGGAGAACACGTCGATCAGGCTGTCTTCGATCCGGTCAGTGTCCGAAGACATCCGGCTGGTGAGCTCGCCGACGCTGCGGTGGTCATGGAACGCCATGGGCAGCCTCAGCAGGCGGCTGAAGACATCGGCCCGGATGCTGGCCGTGATCCGCTCCCCGGCGCTGTTCATCAGCCGGTCGCCGAGGTAGTCCAGCGCCCCGGACAGGACGGTGAAGACGAGCGAGGCCGCCGCGGCCAGGACCAGCAGGCCGGCGCCGGACCCGCCGGCGCCGCGGACGACCGCACCTGGCAGCCCGTGCAGCCGGCCGTGCCCGAGGACGCCGTCGACGACCAGCGCGATCGGCCAGGGGACCGCCAGGTCGGCCAGCAGCTCACCGGCCCGGCACAGCACACCCAGCAGCAAAGGGCGCCGGTGCGGGCGGCCGTAGGCCCGGAACCGCCACAGTGTCGACATCAGGCCCGGCTCGGCGCGGGAGGTCATGCGCAACCTCGTGCCACCTCCCGCGCCCGGGCGTTGGACCAGCCAGGGCGGATGCCACGAGCCGCCATCGTCCGCTCCACGCCTGCCACCAGCGACCCGTCCGGGCCGGCCTCGAGCATCGCTGACAGCAAAGTCCCGAAGTATTTCCTGGACCGGCGGATCTGCGGGCTGCGGTCGCCGGCGTGCTGGCCCAGCCGGGCCAGGCCGCGCAACAGCAGGGCGTCGACTGCCGCGGCGGGATGGCCGGTCGCTGCGGCGCGAGACCGCGCCTGCCACAACGCGCAGGCCCATATCGCCCCGTCCGCGTGCGGGTCGGTGTCGTGACCGCCCCGGAAGTCGGCCATGGTCCACGGCGCGGACAGGCACCGCCGGCGCGGGTCGGTCACCGGGATCTGGCGGCGGTGCCAGCCGTAAATGTCGGGGTGCCCGAGCATGGCCGCGGCCAGATAGTCACAGGTGCCTTCCTCGACGGCGGTACGGCGGTTGGTCTGCTGCTCCGGCGGGCGCAGCCGGTTCAGCCGGAAGTCGGCCACATGCCGGCACACGTGGTGGGCGACCTCGTGGCTCACGATGGCCGGGTTGTGGCCCGGCGCGTGCAGGTATGGCGCGCCGTCGTGCTCGACGTAGCTGCGGCCGGAACCGAGGTGGACTTCACCGGCGGGATCGACGGGGGAGTCTTCCGGCAGCTCGCTGTAGCTGTCCGCGGGCAGCCGGTAGTGACCTCCGCCCCAGCGCCGCATCCCGGGCTCGTGGCTGCCAACCAAGATCCGCAGCGGGGGAAGGGTGCAGCCCAGCTCCCCCTCGACCCGGTCGAGCAGCCGGCGCGCGCACCACGCCACGTTGGTCAGCGCGAAGGCCCGCGCGCCCGCGTCCAGCGCCGGCTCCGACAGCGGCCCTCCACCGCGGCCCGGGTCACTCGTGAGGCGCCGCTCGTCGGACAGCAGCAGGCCGCCCCGGATATCGACGACGGTCAGACCGGGTGCGCACACCGTGTCGGGCCGGACCTCGCGGACGTCGAGCAGCACGTGCGCGGGCCGGCCCGGCGGCGGCCCGTCGCGGGCGACGTATGCGGCGACGGGCGTCAGGCCCACTGCGCTGACCGCAAGATGCCGAGGGCAGCGCCCGTCGCCAGCTCGTCCGGCGTCACGACGGGCAGACCGGTGGCCTCCGCTGCCTCGCGGGCCGCCAGAGGGCTGGCACTGACCAGCCCACTCAGCGCGCTGACCCGAACGCCCGCGCAGGCCAGGACACCCTGGGCGCCCACCGCCCCCAAAGCGTCGCTGACCGCGAGCAGAACCGAGTCGGCGAACGCCGGCAGCGTGGCCAGCAGCTCCCGGGTCTGGGCCTGCAGCAGGCCGTCGGCGATCTCGACGACGACGTGCGTGGCGCCCTCGGCCGCCAAGGCGTCACGGATGGCATGCATCGTGGCCACCAGGCGATCCGCCGGGTATCCGAAAGTGGACGGCATACCGAAGTCCACGAAGTCCGCCACACAGTGAGCACCCGCGTCGACGAAGACCCAGCGGTCCTTGCCGCTGCCCGATCCGGTGGCCTTCCCGCCACCCACTCTCAGACCGGTCCGGGCCCAGCCCCGGATGACGCCAGCGGCCGTCGTCGTCTTGCCCGCGTTCATCGCCGACCCCACCACAACCACCGTGACCGGGCGCGGGTCCGCGGCGGGCGGCCGGGGGCGCGCGAGGTCGGCCAGCTTCAGGGGTGTTCCCGAGCCGTCGGCCAGCGCCCCGATGACCTCCAGCGCCGTCGGCTCGCCGCACCGGACATGCGACGAGGCCACGGTGCCGATCACTCCGCCGGCCGTCAGCAGATGCGCGTGGGAACCGGCCGGGACGTAGCCTTCGTAGAAGTCCGTGGCGTAACGGCCGCCATACGCTCCGACGACAAGGTCGCCCGCATACAGCCGGGCCCGGCGGCCATGCGGGTCCTCAAGGCAGCGATGCTGGCTAACTGTCTCGACGCGGGCGACCACGAGATCACCCTGCGCCGGCTGCCGGCGCGCCTTGGCGATCGTCACGGCTCTCGAGCCGAGGCCTCCGGTGACGAAGCTGAACTTCGCCTGGGACAGGTCACGCATAGATGCTCTCCTGGCTGGCCAGGGCGCGCCGTATCGTTGTTCGCCCCCGTGACAGTAGCCATTCCCACTGGCCATTCAATTCCCTTTGATCACTCCTTACACACCTGGAGAGATACCCAGGCAGACCTTCGGCAGTCTGGCGGCTCGTGTACGTGACGAGTCCGCGCTGTCCCGAGACCGAGGGCGGCCCAACAGACCCCACCCGAGCAGTCACCCAGCATCAGCACCGGCCAACCCACCCAGAGCACACGCGGAAACGTTTCCCATCTAGGGACGCCCTATATGGCACACGATGGGCCATCGTGTGCCACCCTTGACAGCGCCCCGGGGCGGCGGGACGGCAGATTGGGCGGCGGAAGCCG
Organism: uncultured Actinomycetota bacterium; assembly: GCA_963826515.1. Classification (GTDB taxonomy): domain Bacteria; phylum Actinomycetota; class Actinomycetes; order Streptosporangiales; family Streptosporangiaceae; genus DATFVJ01. The sequence goes on along the minus strand of CAWGXI010000003.1, from coordinate 798,515 downwards.
CGGCGGGCCCGGATTCAGCCGGTTCCTGGGGTCTCCCGCCTCGGGCTGGCGGGCTCAGTGCTCATGTGGGCCTCGCGCGACTCTACTGCGCTGCTCTCCCTGAGGCCTGGCGTGCGGGCGGCCGCCGCCGCGTACCACCGGGCGTACCTGCCAGCGAGCGGCACCGCGGTGACGCCGTGCGCGAGCACGCTGAGGCCCACCGTGAGCGCGACGACATTCGCGAGCTTCAGGCCACCGGGGATGTCCTCCTCGAGCACGAGCAGACCGAGCACGATGGAGGCGAGCCCGCGCGGGCCGAACCAGCCGATGTAACGGACGGTCGCGGTTCGCAAGCCGCTGCCGAGCAGTGCGAGCGCGACTGGGAGCAGGCGGATGACAGTGAGGCTAAGAGCCGCGTAAGCGAGGTCGTGCCAGGCAAAGTGCTGCAGCGCCGGGCCGAGGAGCGCGGCGCCGAACACGAGGAAGCTCAGCGAACTGAGCAGGTCGGCCAGCTGTTCGGCGAGCCTGCCGCTGCCGCGAATGTCGGCTTGCCGCGCCGCGGGCTTGCGGCGCAGGCTCGCGCCGAAGGCGAGCCCGGCCACCCAGGCACCGATGAAGCCACTGCCGTCGACCGCGAGGCAGGCGCAGTATGCTGCCACGACGACGGCGATGACGAAGATCTGCTGCCAGCTCGGCCCGGACCAGCCCGCAGCGCGCGACCTGGCCAGCAGGCGCCCGCCGCCCCATCCGATCAGCGCGCCGATCGCAGTGCTGGCGATCAGCGCGCGGCCGAACACGCTCAGTTCCGAATGAGCGGTACCGTGCCCAGCTGCTGCCGCCAGAAAGATCACGAAGAACGGCAGGGCCATGCCGTCGTTCAGGCCGCTCTCCACGTTGAGGCCCTCCCGCACAAGCGCGGGCACCGCTCGGTTCGCGATCGCGGCCTGCCCGAGCGCGGCGTCGGTTGGTGCCAGGATGACGCCGACAAGCGCGAGCTCCCAGCGGGAAAGCCCGGGCAGTAGCGGCCACGCGAGCAGCCAGCCGAGGGCTATCGTCAGCGGCAACCCGGCCCCGAGCAACCGGATCGGCAGGAACTCGTCGCGGCGCAGTGCCTTCGCCTGGACGGCGAGCGCGTCGGTGAACAGCAGCAGCGCGAGCGCCGCCTCGGTGAGTTCGCGGATGTTGCTACCCTCATGACTGATGGAGATGACGTCGAAGCCGAGCGGCCCGAGGGCAAGGCCGGCGCCGACGAAGACCATGGGCCCGGACACGCTGGTGCGTCCGAGCAGGCGGGACACCAGTGCGTACCCGCCCGCGGTCGCGGCGATCAGCAGGCCCGTCCAGCCGCTCAACCCGACTCACCCGCTTCCCCCACGCGTCCCGGCTGCCTCGTCGGACCCTCGCATGCCGGCGCGGATGCTGTGGTTATGGGATCCCCGCGTCGCGGCGACTTCACCCCGCCCGGAGCGAAACAGCCGGGAGCGAAACAGCCCGGAGCGAAACAGCCCGGAGCGAAACAGCCCGGAGCGAAACAGCCCGGAGCGAAAAGGGCTCGTTCGCCGTTACGGTCGGCTCGCAGGCTACCGGTCGCCTTCACCCGGCCAGGGTGAGCCGCTCCCGCCCCTGGATCGGTTTCACTCTAATTGGGAGCAAAGTCGCTCGAGGTGCAGCCATCTGGGTGCGGACGGAGGGCGTACATGGCGCGCAAGGCCGACAAGGTGGGCGGGCGCGGCGACGGCCAGTCGCAGGGCGCTGGCGGCGCGGGCGGGGCGCAGGGGACCGGCGGCGCGCAGGAGACCGGCGGTCCGCAGGAAACCGGCGGGCCGCACGGGAGCGATGAACAGCCGATCCGGGCCACCCGCAGCCAGCGCTGGCTGGCCAGGCTCGCCTTTGCTGCCGCCATCGCCGCGGTCGCAGTGATTCTGGTATTCGGCGGCTTGAGGAGCATCACCGCACTGCTCCTTGGCTTCTTGGGCCTCGCCATCACCGTCGCGGCGGCCTGGTGGTTCGTTGCCCACCGCGGCATCCAGCGCTGGCTTGCGTTCGTTCTCCTCGTCGCCGCGCCTGTTTTCGTGATCGTCGTGTACCTCATCGTCGGATTGCTCTGGGATGTGGCGGTCGGCATCGTGCTTGTGGCAGGTGCCGTCGCGGCCGGGCGCGCGGCACTCCGCAGCGACCACCATTCGGCCAAACCAGTCGAATATGCCGCCACGCCGCAGCGGAAGCCTTATTTGATCATGAACCCAAGATCAGGCGGTGGAAAGGTCGGTAAGTTCGGGCTCAAGGAGAAGGCTGCCGCGCTCGGCGCCGAGGTGGCACTACTCGAAGGCCCGGACGTCCACGGCATCGTTGACGTGGCGGCGCTGGCACGGCAGGCGGTGGACCGCGGAGCGGATCTGCTCGGTGTCGCGGGCGGAGACGGGACGCAGGCCCTGGTCGCGGGAGTCGCGGCGGAGCGTGACATCCCGATGGTGGTCATTTCCGCAGGTACCCGCAATCATTTCGCCCTCGATCTCGGCCTGGACCGTGACGACCCCGCCAGCTGCCTCGACGCTCTCACCGACGGCGTCGAACTTCGTATCGACCTCGGCCAGATCTCGGGCCGCACGTTCGTCAACAACGCGTCGTTCGGCGCCTATGCCGAGGTCGTGCAGAGCCCTGCCTACCGCGACGACAAGGTGGGCACCGCGCTGCAAATGCTCCCCGATCTGCTCGGCGGGAACGAGGGAGCGCATCTGGTGGTCCGGGTCGATGGCAAGGTGATACTCGACGGGCCGCAGGCCGTGCTGGTGAGCAACAATCCCTACGGGACGAGCGACATCGCTGGCATGGGGCGGCGGGTGCGGCTCGACCGGGGGGTCCTTGGCGTCGTCGGCGTTACGGTCCAGTCCGCCGCCCAGGCGGCCGGCCTGCTGCGCGGCTTGCAGCGGTCACGCGAACTGGTCGTGCTCAGCGCACATGAGGTCGTCATCGAGGCGGATGCGCCAGCTATCCCTGTCGGGATAGATGGCGAGTCGATTTTGATGCCTACGCCGGTACGCTGCACCATCCGCCCGCTGTCGCTGCGGGTGCGGGTCCCGCGCAACCGGCCTGGCGTCCCCGAGCCGCGGCCGCAACTGAATTGGGCGCAACTCGGTCGCGAGGCGCTCACGGTGGCGCGGAAAACGGGCGGCGGCTCCACCGAACAAGCACAGACACCATAATCGGGGTCACCTTTGGCGCGGCGTTCGAAGCCAGGTCCAAGTGGCCCGATCAGCAAACCCCAGCCCGAGCCTGCTGCCGCGCTACCGCCGGTGACCCTGGATGTGCCATTGCGGGTCAGATATGACCAGTGACGGTACATCCACGGCCGCCAGGCGCCGCTTCTGCGGTCATGGAACCTCGTGCCGCTGACTCGCTGCCTTGACGTCGCGCTCGAGAGCGAGCAGGTGCTGCTTGCGCGCCAAGCCACCCCCATATCCGGTCAGGCTCCCGTCCGAGCCGATGACGCGATGACAGGGCACGATGATGCTGATCGGGTTGCGCCCGTTCGCCAGGCCGACCGCCCTGGACGCGGTGGGGCGCCCTATCCGGTCGGCCAGCTCACCGTAGGAGATCGTCTCCCCAAAGGGAATCCCCTGCAATGCAGCCCAGACCCGTCGCTGGAACGGGGTTCCCTCGGGGTAGAGCGGCAGGTCGAACTGCGTCCGCCGCCCGGCGAAGTAATCGCGCAACTGGCTGGCCGGCGCTGAAAAGCGCGCGTCAGTTTCCGCCGCGCCGGTACCGAAGATCTCGGGCGGCGGCAGGTGCCGCGCCCTGTCCATGTATAGGCCGGTGAGGACGCCGCCGGCCACCACCAGGGTGAGCGGTCCAACGGGACTGTCCACTACGGCGTGCGCCCGCTGGGGTGCCATCGTGGTCGCGGTCATTGAAGATCCTTTCGTGTCTGGTCGCTGTCGCGCGGGAGTTCGCATTGCAGGCCGGTCGCATTGCAGGCCCGGTCGTGTTGCAGGCCGTGTCGTGTTGCTCGCCGGGTTCAGCTGCCAGGAGCGGCTGGCGCCGGCATGCGGTTGATCGCGTGGTCTCCCGTGGCCCACAGATATTGGACGGCGTAGGCGCGCCACGGCCGCCAGGCGGCAGCGTGACTGGTCAGCGCCGCTGGTGCGGCGGGCAAGCGGAGTTCGCGTGCGGCGAGGCGGACGCCGAGGTCTGTCGCGGTGAAGGCGTCTGGGTCGCCGAGCGCGCGCATCGCGATCGTCTCGACGGTCCACGGGCCGATCCCGGGCAGCGCGGCGAGCTGCCCGCGGGCCCGCTGCCAGTCGCTGCCCACCCCGAGGTCGATCTCTCCGCTGGCGAGTGCGCTTGTGAGCTTGACCAGGGTGTGACGGCGCGACTGGGGGAGGGCCAGCGTGGCCGGATCGAGCGTTGCCAGGGTGGACGCTGCCGGGAACAGGTGAGTCAGCCCCCTGGCCGCGTCGGTGACCTGTTCGCCGTGAGCGGCCACCAGCCGGGCGGCGTGCGTGCGCGCCGCCGAGGTGGACACCTGCTGCCCGAGCACCGCGCGCACCGCGAACTCGGCTGCGTCGACGGTTCGCGGAACCCGGCGTCCCGGGGCCTTGTCCACGAGCGGTGCAAGCACCGGGTCGCCGCTAAGCAGATCGCCGACGGCCGTCGGGTCGGCGTCGAGGTCGAGAAGCCGCCTGCAGCGGCTGATCGCGATCGCCAGGTCCCGCAGATCTGACAGGGCGAGCTGGCAGGCGATGTGGTCGGGCAGCGGCCGCAGGGTGACGATGCCATGGCCGTGCGGCAGGCGTAGCGTGCGCCGATAGGCCCCGTCGCGCCATTCCTCCACGCCAGGCACGGCGGTCGCGGCCAGATGCCCGAACAGGTTGTCGGGGAACAGCGGCGCACGCACCGGCAGGCGCAGCGACAGGGCCTCCGGAGTAGGTGCGGGGTTGCCGCGGGCGGCCCGGCGTCGCAGGTCGGTGGGCGCGAGGGCGAAGACCTCCCGCACAGTGTCGTTGAATGCTCTGATGCTCGCGAATCCGGCGGCGAGAGCGACGTCACCCATGGGCAGGGATGTGGTCTCGATCAGCAGCCGGGCCGTCTGGGCCCGCTGAGCGCGCGCGAGCGCGAGCGGACCCGCGCCGAGCTCGGCGAGCAGTTGCCGTTCGACCTGCCTGGTGCTGTAACCGAGCCGCGAGGCAAGGCCGGGGACCCCGTCGCGGTCGACCACGCCATCGGCGATCAGCCGCATCGCGCGGGCGACCACATCGGCGCGTTCGTTCCACTGCGGGGATCCGGGGCTCGCGTCCGGCCGGCACCGCTTGCAGGCGCGGAATCCGGCCTGCTGTGCCGCGGCCGCGCTCGGATAGAAGCGCATGTTCTTGATCTTGGGCGGCACCACGGGACAGCTCGGCCTGCAGTAGATCCCGGTGGTGACCACCGCGATGAAGAACCATCCGTCGAAGCGGGCGTCCTTCGACTGCACGGCCCGCACGCACCGGTCCACGTCTGTGTACATGACGTCAAGCATCACCGCGGCACAAGCGCGCGTCTAGCGAAAATACGACATCATCAAGACCGGCAACCGTGGTGTCGTAAAATCGCCAGCCAGCCAGCCAGCCAGCCAGCCAGCCAGCCAGCCAGCCAGCCAGCGACGCGACTGCTGAGGTGGCAGATCAAGGCACCATACGGCGGTGCGGTGTGGCACACGTTCGGTAGGTTGCGCCGGCACCGGGTGCGCGTGGTGCGGTGTGGCACAAGCTCCGCAGGTGGCGCGGGCACCGGGTGCGCGTGGTGTGGTGTGACGCTGGGCCCGCAGGTGGCGCCGGCACCGGGTGCGCGTGGTGTGGTGTGACGCTGGGCCCGCAGGTGGCGCTGGCACCGGGTGCGCGTGGTGTGGTGTGACGCTGGGCCCGCAGGTGCGCGGCACCGGGTGCGCGCCGTCTCGTGGCGTGTACCGCTGGGCCCGCAGGTGCGCTGGCACCGGGTGCGCAGCCATCTTCATGATCCTGGTACCTGGCCCGCGCTATTCACGGGCCAGGTACCAGGATCATGGAATCCGAGTCACGTGGTGCTGGGGTGGCCGGCGGTTTCGCCGCTCACGCTCGCGTGGGCGGCCGGGATGCTGCCGAGACGGCCCGCCTGGTAGTCCTGGAAGGCCTCGGCGAGTTCGGCCCGGGTGTTCATCACGAAGGGCCCGTAGGCGGCGACCGGCTCGCGGATCGGCCGCCCGCCGAGTAGCAGCACGTCGAGTGCGGGAGTTCGGCCGTCCTGGCGGGTATGCGCCGTGAAGTTGATCGTGTCGCCTGGCCCGAAGACGGCGAGCTGGCCACTGCCGATAGGCCGCGCCTGCCCGCCAACCGTGCCGCGGCCGGACAGGACGTAACCGAGCGCGTTGAAGTCGGGCCGCCATGGCAGGGTAAGTGAGGCGCCGGGACTGATCGTGGCGTGGACGAGTGCGATCGGCGTGTGCGTGCTGCCGGGTCCGGCGTGACCGGCGATCTCGCCGGCGATGACCCGGATCAGCGCGCCGCCGTCTGCCGAGGAAAGCAAGGCCACGTTGCCGCTGCGGATGTCCTGGTAACGCGGCGGCGCGAACTTCAGCGCCCGTGGCAGATTCACCCACAGCTGGAAGCCGTGGAACAGTCCGCCGCTTGCGACCAGGTGCTCGGGCGGAGTCTCGATGTGCAGGATCCCGGCGCCGGCGGTCATCCACTGGGTGTCGCCGTTGGTGATGAGCCCGCCACCGCCGTTAGAGTCCGAATGGGCGAACTCGCCGTCGATCATGTAGGTGACGGTTTCGAAGCCGCGGTGCGGGTGCCACGCGGTACCCTTCGGCTCGCCGGGGGCGTACTCCACCTCACCCATCTGATCCATGTGGATGAACGGATCAAGCGTGGCCAGGTCCACCCCGGCGAACGCGCGGCGGACGGGGAAGCCCTCGCCCTCAAAGCCTCGCGGCGCCGTGGTCACCGACGTCACCGGGCGCGGATGCGCAGTAGCCGCGGCAATGTCTGGCACGCGCGCCAGGGCAAGGATGTTTTCGACGGTAACGGCGGGCATCGCCCCTCCTGGCTGATTTGCAGATTCAGGACAGCGTCGGATGGCTGCGGGATATTCCTCGCGGCCGGGGGCCTGCCAGGCCTGGGATACCCGCCTGCTCCACGCCGGCCAGGCGGCCCCAGTCGAGCGGCCCCAGTCGAGCGGCCCCAGTCGAGCGGCCCCAGTCGAGCGGCCCCAGTCGAGCGGCCCCAGTCGAGCGGCCCCAGTCGAGCGGCCCCAGTCGAGCGGCCCCAGTCGAGCGGCCCCAGTCAAGCGGCCCCAGTCAAGGGGCCCCAGTCGAGCGGCCCCTGTCAAGCGGCCCGGCGCTCAGGACGCCATCATCATCGGCGAGGTGTGCAGGCCCGGTGCCAGCCATGGGAACCAGATCGTGGCGACGGCCAGGGCGAGCGCGGCCACACCCGCGAGGCGCCCTGCCGCCGGCCCGCGTATCCACACCTTCTCCACGACCACGAGGACCGCGAGGCAGACCATGGCAATCACGTTCATTACCCCGACCGCGATCAGGATGGCCATCAGGGCCCAGCAGCATGCGAGGCAGTACGCGCCGTGGTGGGCACCCACGCGGACGTCCCGCAGCCGGCCGCGGTACGAGCCGTAGCGCATAAGCAGGCCGAGCGGTGATCGGCAGCGGGTGAGGCAACGGTCCTTCAGGCTGCTCAGCTGGTAGACGCCGCAGCCGGCGAAAACCGCGATGGCGAGCACGTGAGCCCCGCCCGGGTGATGGCCGGTCAGCCATCCGGCGAACGAGGCAAGCCCATACGCGGGCACCCCTGCCGCGGCCCACACGGCCAGGTAACCGAGCACAAGCGCGGCGAGGCGCGCCTGGCGCCCGCTACCCATCGCGCGGCCGTAGAGCGAGGCTGTCGGCGCCACGGACGGCAGCATCATGGCGCCCATCATGAGCGTCCACGCCGGGATGAACAGCAGGAAGTCAAGCCCCATCGTGCCTGTCATGCCGCTCATACCGCGCGCGATGATCAATGTCGCTGACCAGGCTGCGGCGGCTAGCAGGAGGAGGAGCGCGGTCTCTGGGGTGGCCAGGCCGGCCCGGGATCCGATCAGGCCTGGCGAGGGCCTGCTCACCCTGCCCAGGCGAAGGGGGCGGAGAACCCGCTCTGCCCGTCGCGGCCCCAGTCGATGCCGAACGTCGACATCCGGGCGGACTTGGCCGGCGCCACGGTCAGCGTCGTGTTGGACGGGTGGAATACGTTGGTGAGCCGCACGGGCTCGTGCCCCTCGAGGGCGACGAAGTCCTCCACCCCGACGTCCGCGGCGTCGCCAATCCGGACATGGTGGCCGAAACCGTCGTCGTGGTACTCGATAGTCGCCCGCTCGACCCCCAGCATTTCGCCGATCAGTGGCGCCAGCATTGCGGGCGGTCCGCCAAGCTGGCCGGACACGAGCGCACCTAGTTTCTCGGCCTGCGTTCCCGACGCCGAGTCGTCGAGGAAGACGCCAACCCGCCAGTTTCCCTCGCTCATCACGGCCGGTGTGTCGAGAAACAGGGCGAAGCTGAGATCGCTGACGTCGACGTCCTCGATCTCACCGGAATCCACGTGGTACGTAAGCAGCGCTCGGCACCGGTCCAGGGTGGCCTTCGCGGTGAAGGCCGACCATGTGCACGGGCACACGGCGTCGCATGAGCACGACTCGAAATACGTCCCGTCCAGTCGCCATGTCATGGCTGGCCCCTCCCTGCGCTTTCCACCTAGATTGACCCGCGGTTGTGATGGTCGTCAACAGGCACGAGCCGCCAGCACGGCTGGTGAGGCGTCAGCCGCCCAATTGATCTTGCTATCAGGGGGCGAGCGTGCCTGCTTGCGCGGGCCCGCCGGGGGCGGACGGGGTGCGCTCGAAGATGTAGTAGACGGCGACCAGGCCGACGATCGCCACCGACACGGGCGGGCTGATGAACGCTACGCCGATGGCGATCAGGTAGGGGACCTGGCCGACGTAGAACCGCACGCGTACCGGCCAGCGGGCGTCGCGCGGCACCGGCTGGTGCATCCGCCCCTCGTGCAGCGTCCATTCGAACATCGCCGTGAAGCCGATCGACATGCCCTCGAAGACGGCCGCCCACAGTGCCGTCGCGACCTTGGCGTCCTGGCCGCCGGCCGTGAGGTAGTCGGCCATGGTGGCCGTGGCGGACGGGATGGCGACGACGAACAGCAGCAGCAGGAGGTTGAGGAACAGCAGCGTCCGGTCCACGACGGCGATGTTGCGGACGAGTGCGTGATGGTTGACCCAGATGATGCCGATCGTGAAGAAGCTGATCACGTACGCGACGAACGAAGGCCAGTGGTTACCTAGCTGGTGCAGCAGGGAGGGGTGACCAGGCCCGGGTCCTGCCACGGCCAGGTTGAGGGCAAGCAGGGTGATCGCCACTGCGAACACGCCGTCGCTGAACGCCTCCAGCCTGGACCGGTCCAACGCTACCTCCTGCCGCGCCACCCCGGAGCCGTTCGGCTAGCTTTTGACCCGTCACGCAGATCCATAACGGCTGTGCAAGCTGCGCCACGCCTCGGACGGAGGCTCCCAGTCTTACAGAAGCCCGCTACCGGGCGGCGCGCCTGGGCATGGCACCTCAAGGCTGGCCAGCGCCTTTCGAGGGAGATCACGTCGCCGTACTCGGCCTGAGCGGGTCGTGCGGATCGCCGGGCGGGCACGTGACGCGGGCGGCTGCGGGATCGGGCTCGCCGATACGATCGGCGTTGCCGTGCCGCCCAGGTTCGCGGGCTCGTCAGGCGGGTGCGGGCGACCGCCCCTGGCACCCCGTTGCGCAGGTACCTGCACAACATCCGAAACACGGGATATGCGAATGCGGACGCAGCATTGGCGGATGGCGTGCCGGTGCTCGACGCCAGCACCGGTGGATTCGGCGGCTGCACGTTCGCACCGGCCGCGACGGGCAACATCGCCACAGGAGATCTCCTGTACGCGCTGCACCGCATGGGCGTCACGACAGGCGTTTCGATGACAGCGGTGGCGGAAACCAATAGCTGGCTCGGGGAACGCCTGGGCAATGCGCCGTCGGCGCTGCCCGGCCGGGCCGGCGGCGCGGCCCGCAAGCTTTACCGGCGCCGGCGCGGCGGGCGGCACGCACACCTCTCTCGTCCACCGCGAGCGGCCCGCCGGGGCAATCGAGCTTTATAGACGGCTGGCCCACCATGGCCGGGTCTGTGGTTTTGCTACGAGGGAGCAGTACGCAGAACAGCACCGCTGGCTGGGCCCAGCGTGAGGGCGGAAAGCTGGTGCCCCCCGTTGTCGATGTAGCTGCCGCCAAGGTAGATAGTCGATTTGTACTCGGAGGGATTCGCAATAGCGATACCCCCCGCGAAGTATCTTGCCCGGGCCGGGCCCAGCTGCCTCATGGCGCTCAGTGGTGTGCCCAGAGGCCAGCGCGGCGCGAGCGGCCCGGAGCTCATGTCACCCACTGCCAGGAGCTGCTGGCCGTCGGTGGCGAGCAGATAAGAGGCCAATGCGTATTGGCTGGTCTGGGCTGTGACGGCAGGCGAGTAGTCGCCGGAGTGGAACCAGCAGCTCTTGTGCTGGACGGCACAGGACGAAATCTCTTCCTCGTATGCGGCCCACGAAGCGAGGCCGACAGCATTGGGCTGCGCCGAGTACGAGAGATAGAACTCCTGCTCCAGACCCTGGACTTGGCGTAGCCATCGTTGCCACAGCCCTGGAAACATCGTCGCGTAGCCGACATTGAACACCGATGCCACGCGGGCGTGCCGCAGGGTGGGCCCCACCTCTTGAAGGGCGGCGTAAGTGGCGGCCTGGACCGCTGCGTCGGTGGGGTACTTCGCCGCGATTCCGTAGGCGTCCGCCCTGGTCAAAGCATTGTCCACCTCGACGCCGTCCCATCCGCGCCCCTTGACGTCGGCGATGACGTTCTGCACCCATTCGCGCTGGTAGGGGCGATTGCCGTAATCGGTCTCCCAAATATGCGGATAACCCTTGAACTGGAACGGCTGGCCTGTTGCTGCGGCGCGCAGGAGCCAATCCGGGTTATGGCGTTTCACCCAGCAGAATCCCATGCCGGATGACATGTAGGTGCTGTCATTAACTCCTTTTGGGCACGCACCGCATTCACCATTACCTGTGGTACAGTCGTCTGATCGCACTCCCGACAGGTTCTTGTAAACCCAGACTTGTACTTTCGGGTTGGCTTGCTTGAGTAATGGAATCAAGCGAAAATCCCAGGAATTGAGTACGACGATCGTATTACCACGCGCGATCGCGGCCCACTGAGCCTCGGTCGTCGCCTTGACCATCGCTTCGTCGAGCCACGCGCTGAACGTCCTGACCGCCCTTGCCCGCGTCATATGGTCCGGGGCGGCAGGTGCGGCCGGGGCGGCAGGTGCGGCAGGTGCAGCCGGGGCCCCGCCGCATGCGGTGCCGACCGCGGCGAGTGTCATGATCAGCCCCATCAGCAGGACTGGCGTCCAGCCACCCCTACGCAAGAAGGCCCCATCTGGCAAGAAGGCCCCATCTGGTGGAGCAGAGACCGTTGGTTGCGGTCATGAGCCAGAGGTTAGCGCTCGTGGTGTAGTGGTGTCGCCATCGTTTGACAGCCCTCACACGAGGGGGCAATCTTGTCACGGCGGTAGGCGGCACAGCTTAGGCGTCACAGCTTAGGCAGCACAGCGGCGGAGGCGAGCTTGGTCACGCATCCAGCTGGTGACAACTTCCCGACGCTCGGACAGCTTCCCTTCGGGGGAGCATTCCCTGAGCGGCCGGCGGAGTTTGTCCACAACCTGCACGAAGATAGCCGCCTGACTCTTACGGCCATTGCCGACCTTGCGGATCGGCTGCCCAGGCAGTCGGTGATCTGTGACACCGCTGCCCAGCCTCTGCTGGTCCCGCAGGGAGGCCCTCCGCGCGGCGCGCTGCCGCGACCGGGTGACGTCATCCGCAACATCGAGGACGCCAACGCCTGGCTGACGTTGCTGAACATCGAGGACGACCCTGCGTACGCCGACTTAATGCAGACGACGCTCGGCCAGCTTGAGCCTGGCATGCAGGGTCCGCAGGGAAAGCAGGGAAAGCAGGGAAAGATGCGCAACCGGGTGGGGTTCATTTTCGTCTCCTCACCCAACTCTGTGACCCCTGCCCACTTCGATATCGAACACAGCCTGCTGATGCAGGTCAGCGGCGCCAAGAGGGTGAGCTTCGGCCGCTTCGAGAACGAATCGGTCCGGCGGCGTGAGGTTGAGCGCTACTGGGACGGCTCGCACGGTCGCATCGGGTCCCTGCCGCCGGAATTGGCGTCCTACCCCCTCACGCCTGGACGCGGAGTGTACATACCCCCCGTCGCACCGCACTGGGTGCACAACGGCCCGGCCATCTCGCTGTCTGTCACCCTGACGTACTTCACTGCGGCCACCGAGCGGGAGAACATGATCGAGGCCTTCAATGCCCGCCTGCGGCCACTCCACATGACGCCCCGGCCGCCTGGGCGGTCCGCGCCCGCCGACGTGGCCAAGGTAGCCGCGATGCGAGCCTGGGGACTCGCCGGGAAAGTGCGGTCAGGGATCGGGGCCAGGCTCGAGGCCAGAACCTCGCGTGCGGTGCCTCAGCGGAAGGGTTGAATGCCTGCTGCGCCCGGCGCTGACCGCGGTCAGGCGCGGAACTTACAGAGCGGGCGGTGCGCACCGACCGGGAGCGGACGGAGCGGACGGAGCGGGCGGCGGCAAGACGTGCCTTGCGCGCCGCCGTGTCCGCCGCGAGAGCAACTCGGCCGGTCCTGCCGGTGGCTCCGCGCAGCCGGAGTAGGTCTCGCCGCTGCGGCGCCAGGTTGTTCTTGTAGGCCTCGTCGCCGCGGAGGAAGTCGACCTCGGCGAAGCCGCGGTCACACGCGTCGGCGATGATCGCGGTAAGCAGCACCGTGGTGGCGTCGCGCCAGCGGAAATCGGTCATCCGGGCACTCTGATAGAGGCTCACGCGTCCCGCCACCTCGAAAGTGACCATGATCGCGATGACGGTCTCACCCACGGCGAGCTCATGGACCGCGACCTCGTCGAAATCGGCGGCCAGGCGGCATGCCGCGGCGAAGCGATCGAAGCTGGGCAGGAAGCGGGAGCGGTCTCCCCACTGAGCGCTGTGCAACTGCCGCAGCGTCGCGAGTGCGCGGACTGCTGACAGGCCACGGTTGATGCGATGAGTTGCGCCCGCCTCCTTCAGCCGTGCCGAGGCGCGCCGGAGAGTCTTGCGGAATCCGGCGGGGCGGACAGCAAGATAGGACGTGACGTCGGCGGGCAGGGGTGCCCATGGCGCGACTGCGAGCAGCTCGCGGCGGACCATGCCTGGTGCGCAGGTGATCAGCGGGGAGCCGGCCCGGATGCCTTCCAGGTCATATAGGCGCCCTCCCGGCCGGAGCAACCAGTCCTGCAGAACCCTGACGACGGCATCCTCTTGCCCAGGGACAGCCAGCAGGTCGAGATGGTCGGGGCAGAGCGGACCGGCGCCCATCATTCGCAGACATGGCACGCCAAACCGGCGTGCTTCCTCCAGAGCCAGGCCGCCCACCAGCCGGTCATCCGCCACGACCAGCAGGAAGAAAAGCTGGGAACCGCCGGTACCGGCCAGCCACCACGAGCGCAGGAAAGGAGAGGGGAGGGGCGATACATCGACAAGCTGATCCCACTGCGAAGCCCAGCTGCCCAGGCGCGGGACAACGAGCAGAACCGGCCCCTGGCTCTTCACAGGTCCGCCCGCAGAGCCGTCACGATCGGCAGGATGTTCATCTTGCCCCAGCTCTCGGTCCAGCGGTCAGTTAGCCCGTCCTCGTTCTCGCCGGTCGCGTAGTGGGTGGCTGTCGCGAGGAGCAGAGCCTGTTGCTGTGGCCGCTCCCAGTCACTGAAGGGCCTCCCGCCGACCTGCGCGGCGGCCAGTTCAGGTGACGGAGATCGAACCAGCCGCGCGGCAGCCTCGCCGAAGGCGCATCGCCGGGCCATGACGACGCGGCAAACCTCGACGTAGACAGCGTCCAGGCCCGCTGGGGCGTCGGGCCTGGCTCGTTCCCAGTCGATGACCACCGGAGGCCGGGGTGGCCTGCGGAGAATGACGTTTCCTGGCCACAGATCGCCATGACACCATGCCGTGACCATCCCTCCGGCCTCGATCGGCGCCAAGGCGGCGACGATCTCTTCGACAAGGGCGGGCGCGACGGCGCCCACTCCGGTCATCCAGCCGCGGGCCCAGCCGGCGCCCGTGCGACCGGTTTGGGCAGCGGCAGCCAGTTCCGCTGCGATGGCCCGCAGCTCGCCCCAGCCTGAGCCTGACCGCCGCCAGGCGCGGGAAGCCCGCACAGCCGGGCTACTGAGCCAGCCCTCGGCGGTCCATGAGATGCCTTCCGCCGACCCGGAAGCGACGGCAACAGGAAAGGCGACGGCATTCTGCGATCCGAGACGGGCTGACAGGCCAGCCATGGCGCACTGGTGGTTGCCAAGCCGCCGGGCGCTATCCGGGCTCGCGGCCACCCGGACGGCTAGTTCCTGTCCCGCGCACCGCACCCGGAGCGTGAGCTGTCCGAGCCCGCGGCCCACGATGAGGCCACGCAGCTCGGCACGCCCGCCAACAGCGGCGCTTACGTGATCGAGCACGGCTTGTACCACGCTGTCAGCGGGCCAAGGCAGGTCAAGTCCAGCCCGGCCCATAAAGCCCCAGATGGGGGTGGTAGCGAGCCAGTATCCCAGCCAGCGGCGAGGAGAACCGTCGTAGGTGATCGGCCACCTGTGGCCGATCACCGCCCGCAACTGCTCCGGTGTCGGAAACAGCGCAAAGCGGCAGCGCCGGGTTGACCGGACGATAGTCACTTGCGTGCCACCCTCTGCCAAGGCGGGGGCCAGCGCCTCGGCGCACCCGCCAGCTCGATCGTCACACACGACCAAAGCGATGGATCCGGGGCGAAATGGCGACCTCCGGCCATCCCAGATAGCCGCGCGCGTCGCCCCCTCCAGGTCAGCCATCGACCGGCCCAGCACGACCGCAGCCGGATAGGAACGCAGCAGGTTCTGGGTCGTCGTCGGCTCCAGGTTGGCGAGCACCACAGGCCCGCGAATCCAGCGGGGTAGCAGGAACCGCCACGCCGCAGGGTGCCTGGCAGCCTCCTGCGCGATGTGGCCGGCGGATTTCGTGGCGCGCACGCCTGGCGCGCGCGCGTAAGCGTTCACTCGCGGGATCCGGGCAGCTCAGCACCGGCCACCAAGATGAAACTGCCGGCGACAGGCAGCAGGGCCTTGGTCCCCGCCAACCGCGTCTCCACCACGCGCCTGGCCTCGGGCGCGAGCAGATTCCGCCCCGCCCGCCGGTAGGGGAGGAAGCTATATCCGATGACCCTCCGGACGGTGAACCCGTGTGCCGCGAACAACAGGCGGGCCTGCTTGACCGACATCATCGCTGGACTTGCTGGCGGAGTGCGCCGGAGGCGCAAGTACGCACCGCGCAGGCTGCAGGGGTTGACGTGAAAGTTCGCGACGACGAGACCTGCCGGCCGCAACGAATCTCGCATCCATGCCAGCACCTCGTTTCGAAGGGTGGGCTCGGCGTTGAGAAAGAACCGGAAGGCGGTAATGAGATCGAAGGGCCCGGGTGCCAAGCCGGGCGTGGTCGTGACGTCACCGAGAATCACCTTGGCGTGCGGGCATCGCTCACGTGCCAGGGCCAGCATGTCGGGCGAAACGTCGATACCAACCGGCGAGGGGTAATAGCGGCTCAGGAACTCGAGGACCCGGCCCGTGCCACAAGCGAAGTCGGCTGCTGAGCGCGAGCTGTGGCGGCCAGCGTCGCGGAGGATGTCGGCGAGGAGCCGCCGTTCGACCATCCAGTCCAGCCCTTTGGCGGCGCGCGGATCCCACAAATCCTCGTCATAGGACCGCGCCTTGGCGGCGCCGAGATGGCTCTGCCGGTACGAGCCTGGGCCTGCCGTGTCCGCTGCCTGCTCCCTTCGCTGCGGGACTGTACGCGCCAAGCCAGCTCTTCGCGGCCCGCCGGGCCGGGTGCGCCGATGCCCGGCTTCCTCCCCGCTTGGCAGTCAGCACATCGGCCAGATAACCAGCACAACGTTAGACTAACGCAGACAAACCGCTAGCCCGGAGCACGGCAGTAGCGCCGCCGGGTGTCACCAGAGGGGGCTTCAAATGGCGTACCCAGCATTCGAAGGTCCCGGCTGGCGGACACCATAACTGCTCCTGACCCGCCGATCACGAACGGCGGCACCCTTGTCGCGCGTGGAGCCCTGTGGCTGTCGGTGGGCTCATGGGGCGCGAAGGGCATGCAGACCGTCGTGCTGCTCGTGCTGGCCAGGGCGCTGGCGCCGGCGCAGTTCGGCATCCTCGCCATAGCCGCCCTCACGTACAACGTGCTGCAGGCTCTCAACCAGATGGGTGTCGCCGACGCCCTGACCTACCTGCAGGACCGGATCGAGGAAGCGTCGAGAACCGCGCTGACCATGGTCCTCGCGGCAGGGCTGGTCCTCATGGCCGCAACGTGGGTGCTTGCACCGGTGATCGCGTCCTTCTTCCACATCGCCGACGCCACCTTCGTGCTCAGGGGCTTCGCCCTGGGCCTGCCTTTCGACGCAGCCGCAGAGGTCCCAGTCGGCCGCCTGACTCGTTCGCTGAAGTTCTCCCGGCGCGCTTTGACCGATACCTTACCTTCGGTGATCGGCGCGCTGGTCACCATCGGCGTGGTCGTTGGCGGCTACCCGTTGATTGGCCTGGTCGCCGGTCAGGTGGTCGGGTCGATGGTCAATGCGGCAGTGGCTATGCTCCTGGGACCCCGGTGCCTCCCTGGCTGGAACGCGACGATGGCCCGGCGGCTGCTGAGGTACGGCGGGTTTCTCAGCGGCGCCGACCTCATCAACCTAGGCCTCCTCAACGTCGACTACATCGTCGTGGGCCATGTTCTTGGTCCGGTGGCACTTGGCTTCTACTCCCTCGCATACCGGATCTGCTTCATGCCCTACCTGTCGATCGCGGTCGTGGCGAACGGCGCGGTCTTTCCCTACTTCTGCAGGTTGCCCTCACGTGAGGCCATTGCCAGGGCGGCAGAGAGCACCTTCGGCCTCATTAACGCGCTGAGCATTCCGTGGTTCGCGGGCCTCGTGCTGTTCGCCGGCGACATCTCTCTGCTGGGCGGCAAGTCGGCGCCGGCGGCGCCGGCGGTACGGTTCCTGGCCTTGTACGGGCTCTTCCTATCCTTGACCCTGAGTGCCCTCCAGGTTCTCAAGGCGGTGGGCCGCGCCGACCTCGTCTTCCTGGGTCGCGGGCTGCACCTGGCGGTCCTGACCGCCGTTCTTATCTGCACGGTCCACCTCGGCATCACGGTCGTCGCCCTGGACCAGGCGCTCGTCGGTTGCGCCATGGCCCTCACGACCGGTCTGTGGATCGTTCGCCAGGCGTCCTTGCGGCCCGGCGCGCTGGTCCGGTCCGTGGCACTGCCGATGCTTGGAGTGCTCGGCATGGTCGTCGTGGTCCTCGTGCTCGGCCGTATTCCTGGACTGAGTGCCACTCCGTCGTGGACCTCGCTGCTGATCCTCGGCCCACTGTCCCTCGGCGTGTTTGCCGTCATTTCACTGGCCGTCATGCCTGCACTGCTCCACCAGGGATGGGCCGCACTGCGTGGCCGATCCGACAGCGCGGCGGACCTCGCCCCCCAGCCGGTGTCCGGCTCAGGAGAATCGCGCTGGGCGGGGAGCCTGGGAAGCCGGGCGGGGAGCCTGGGAAGCTGGGCGGGGAGCCTGGGAAGCCGGGCGGGGAGCCTGGGAAGCTGGGCGGGAAGCCTGGGAGGCCGCGCGGGGAACCTTGGAAACCGCGCGCCGAGACTGGGAAACCGCCAGCACTTGCTAGCGGGTGCTGTGCTGCTCGCGGTCGCGTCGGGCGCTGCGATCATCGTCGGCAATTGGGCTGGGCTCACTCTTGCCGGGATCGTCGCCATCATCGTTCTCGGCCTTATCTTGTGCCGCCTCGATCTCGCGGTGGCCGTGCTGGCCGTCAGCTTTTTCTTCAACGCCTATCTGGCGCATGGCGCGGGAATCATCACCATTGACAAGGTCCTCGGGGCTCTTGCCGTAATGGCCTGGGGGCTCGAGTGGGCCGTCAATCGCCGGCCGGTCCTCGGCAATCGCCAGCTATGGCTGATTGGCGCATTTCTCCTCTGGAGCTGCGTATCGATCGTCGTCGCCGTGAACGACAAGGCCGCGCTTGTCACCTCGCTCAGGTATGTGACGTTTGCGACTGTCTACTTCCTCGTGCTCCAGACGGTCAGGGGGGACAGGCGCCGTGCCGACCTCCTTGTCAACGTGGTGGTCATCGCCGCCGCGGTGGCCAGTATCATCGGCTTGATCGCGTTCTTCAGCCATCACGTCGCGCGGGCCAGCGGGCCCATTAATGATCCAAATGACTTCGGGTTCATCCTCGCCAGCAGCCTGCCGCTGGCGATCTACCTAGTGCGATGGGGCGCCACGCGGTGGGCAAAGTCCATCTGGAGTGTCGCCCTCGTCCTGATCCTGGCCTGCACACTGGCGACGTTCTCGCGCAGCGCATTGGCGGGCCTGGCAGTGGCGGGGATCTGGGCTGTAGCGGCCCGGCGCCTCAGAATCCGCTGGCTGGTGGCCGTGGCCACCTGCCTGGCTGTGGTCGTCGCAGCGGCCTGGTTGGTCACGCCGCAGCTCGTACGATCCGCCTTTGGCCAGAAGAGTTATGTGGCCACACAGAACGTGAGCATCCGGGTCGGCTACTACCACGTTGAGCTCAACGAGTTCGAGCACTACCCGATCACCGGGGTGGGACCGGGCAACTTCGTTTACAGGTTCTACCAATTCGCCCCAGCGGCCGGAGAGAGCCTGCCCTTCCCTTCCAACGTCCTGACGATCAGCGGCGAGGAAGCGTATCTCGTAATCCTGGCCGAACAAGGGGCGGTCGGGCTGGCGTTGTTTGTCGGCTACCTGGCTCTATCCTGGGCCGACCTGCGCCGCCGCTTCCCTGCTGACCAGCGAACGGATCACCTGCAAGCGGCCCTAGCGGCCGGCTTCGTCGTCGCTTGTGTCGGCGCCTTGTTCCTCGCCGAGCAGTACTACCCGCCGCTATGGTTCCTGCCGGCTCTCGCAGCAAGTATGGCCAGCTCCCTGTCCACCGCCGGGCGCCCCGGCGCCGCCGGGGTCGAAGGAGCCGAAGGGGGCGAAGGGGCCCAAGGGGCCCAAGGGGCCCAAGGGGCCAGCGATCCGCGTGTGGTTAGGTCAGGCAACCGCGAGGCGACGGCACTTGTGCAGGGGAGGCAACTGTGAGGCTGGTGGCACTTGTGGCAGGGGAAGCGACTGTGAGGCTGGTGGCACTTGTGGCAGGGGAAGCGACTGTGGAGGCCGGCGGCACTTGTGGCAGGGGAAGCGACTGTGAAGGCCGGCGGCACTTGTGGCAGGGGAAGCGACTGTGAGGCCGACGGCACTTGTGCGGGGGAGGCGCCTGTGAGGCAGGCACTTCTGCAGCGGAGGCACCTGTGAGGCCGGCGGTTGCTGGCGCGGTCCGGCTGCGCAGCCGCTGGCCGCTGCCCGTGGGCCCCGCCGTGGCTGTTCTCGGCTGGCACCGGATCGACGTCGAGGGGGGCGGCTGGCCGTGGCGCCCCGGGTGTTCGCCCGCCAAATGGCTGCTCTGGACGAATCACGGCAACAGGTGCCTGTCGTCCATCTCGATCAGGTCGCGGCAATCTTCGCCGCCAGGCAATTTCGCGACCGCCGGGTGGTCTTGACCTTCGACGACGCCTGGGCCGATAACCACGCCCATGCCCTCGGTCCCCTCAGCCGCCATCGCCTGCCCGCCACCCTCTTCGCTCCCAGCCATCTGCTTGGCACGCCGGGTTATATGACGCGTAGCCAGCTTCTGGAGATGGACGCGGGCGGCGTGATCATCGGCGCACACAGCCGTACTCACCCCGATCTGCGGGCATGTAGCGACGACGAGCTCGAGCGAGAGGTCCTGGGCAGTAAGGAAGACCTCGAAGATCTCCTTGGCAAGCCCGTGACCTCCTTTGCTTACCCGACGGGGCTACTGGACGACCGGGTGGCCGCCGCCGTCAGAGCCGCCGGTTTCACGGCTGCTGTCACCACTCGCCCCGGGTGGTGGCGGCCGGCGACGGACGCGCTGCGGATTCCCCGTAGCTTCGCGGAGGACTTCTCCGACGCCACGTACCGGGCTGCCATCGCGGGCGGCCTCAACGTCCTTGGCCCGCTTGATGCAATCAAGCGCCTGGCCGGAGGGCGCCTGGCCGGAGGGCGCGGGGGCGGATCATGAAGGTTGTCTTCCTGCTGACCCAGGACCGAGGCGGACCAGTCGACCTCACCGTTAGCCTCGCCAGGGAGCTCGCCCGTTCCGGCGGTCCTGAGATAATAATCGTCGGGCCCGTCCCCGCCTCAAGCGCCGGACGGCCCATGGACATACTGCGCCAGCTACATGTGCGGTCCAAGGCGGATCTCCGCGGCTATGCCGCGGTCTCGAGATTGCTGGCGAAGCTGGCTCCTGACGTCATTCATGCCCAGGACCGCAGGGCAGGCCTGGTGGCTACACTCGTGGCACGGAGGAAGACACCGGTCGTGATGACCTTTCACGGTGTTCCTGACAACGCCGCTGGCCGCTGGGTACACGCAGGCCCCCTGCACGGCCGCCGCCCGGGCATGTCAGGCGGCAGCCGCCTGGTGGCTGACGCGCTCGTCGCTCGCCGGGTGGACTGTACGGTCGCGCCCTCTCAGGCCATGGCCGGGTTCCTGCATCGCGAGCTGCGGGTGCCGGCGCGCAGGCTCCGGGTACTCCACAACGGTGTCGCCATGCCACCGGGCCACCAGTACAGGAATGGCATCCGGACGTTCGCCACGGCCGGTTCTTTCGAGCCGTGCAAGGCCACACCTGTGCTGGTCGAGGCCTTCATAGCCATCGCAGCGAACCGTACCGACCTTCGGCTTCTGATGATCGGAGACGGCTCCGATCGACGCCGCTGCGAGCAACTCGCGAGACAGGCTGGCATGGCACGCCAGATCGAATTCATGGGCTACCGCACCGACGTTGACGCTCAGCTCCAGCAGGCCGACGTCTTCGTGCTGCCATCACTGAACGAAAACCTGCCGCTTGCCCTGCTCCAAGCCATGAGGGCCGGCCTGCCATGCATCGCGGCAGACGTCGGCGGAGTTCCAGAGGTACTTGGCGCAGACTGCGGCGTGCTCGTCGCCCCAGGGGATGTCAGCTCGCTGCGCGCGGCCATGCAGCGATTGCTCGACGAGCCGGGTCTTGCCGCCAGGCTTGGCGTCGCTGCCCGCAGGCGCGTGGCACAGCGATTCTCCCTGTCCCGCTGTGCCGACAGCCACCTGCGGCTGTGGTCGGACATCCTCGGGAGCGGGCACGGATGAGAATCCTGCATGTACTGCCCGCCATGGCCCCAGGTGGCATGGAGCAACTGGTCCTCCAGCTGGCGGCCGATGCTACCGCCCGTGGAGACAGCGTGCTGGTGGCGTCGGGGCCTGGGGCTTGGGTGGATAAGGTCACGGAGGCTGGGGCCACGCACTTCGCACTGCCGCCCACTTCACGCGGCACGTCCGTCAGCCTGGCGACAGCGACGGCAGCGGCTCGCCTAGCTCAATGCGTGAGGCACGTCCGGCCGCAGGTGGTGCATGCCCACAATGTGCGGGCCACGGCCCTGGCCAGGCTTGCGCTGCTGGGCACCCGCCATCGGGCGGTCCTGATGCCGACGCTGCACGGCGTGGCCCCGAGCGACTACCGCGCGGCCAGCCGGATCTTTCGCCGCATCACCCGCCGGGTGATTACCTGTGCTCCGTCGGTTGCCCGCTCGCTCAGGGAGGCTGGTTTTCCGGCTGACAGGATCGATGTCATCACCAATGGCGCCGCGCTGCGCCCGGCGGGCCCCGAGCGGCAGGCGGGTCTGCGGGCGTCGCTCGGGCTGGGGCGGCGCCCCTCGTGGTGGGCATCGGGCGGCTTGTGGAACAGAAGAACTGGCCGGCGTTCATCGAGGCGGCTGGCCACGTGCCTGGGCCATGCTTTGTCGTGGCCGGTGAGGGTCCAATGCGGCAGGAACTGGCGGCACTGGCCCGGCGGTCAGGAGACCGGGTGCGGTTCATCGGCATGGTCGATGACGTGGCCGCCCTCGTGGGCATGGCTGCCTGCGTTGTCTCCACATCGGCCTGGGAGGGGCTGCCACTGGCGCTGCTCGAGGCGCTCTCGTTGGGCACCCCCGTGGTGGCCACGGCTGTCGACGGCGTCACCGACCTGGTGCCGCCGACGGCAGCTCTGCTCGTCGCCCCCGGAGACGCGGCGGCGGTCAGCGACGCCGTCTCGCGCATCCTTGCGGACGACGGCTTGGCGAAGGACCTGCGAAGCGCAGCCCTGGCCGCGGCGCCCAAGTGGGGTCCGGATTGGATGCTAGAGCGCTACCGGAACGCTTACCGCGCCGCCTGCGCGGGCGAGTCTCATTGGGCCTGAGGCTCACCGCTCGAACGTGTTACCGAGGACGATTGAAAGGCGTTGGGAAGCGTCCTCGGCTCAGTGTCACTCTCGCTCAGGCCAGTCCCCGGAGCGCCGCCGTTGTTGTCGCTCCGCTGGGTCACGGTCACGTTGCTAACAGTGTCAACTCGGCTAGCACTATCCGCTCGGCTAGCACTGTCTGCTCGGCTAGCACTATCTGCTCGGCTAGCACTGTCTGCTCGGCTAGCACTGTCCGCTCGGCTAGCACTGTCTGCTCGGCTAGCACTGTCTGCTCGGCTAACACTGTCTGCTCGGCTAGCACTATCCGCTCGCCACGCAGTGTCGGCTCGGCCGGCACCATCCGGTCGCCAGGCGCTGTCCGCTTGGCCAGCAGTGTGCGCGCGGGGGAACAGCCGATCCCACACGAGGCCCGCGCACAGGCCGAGGATGACGGCAATGACCAGGATCGCGCCGAGTATGAGCTTGGTTCTGGGACCCGCCGGCGTGTCCGGCACCGTCGGCTGACCATAGATCTGAGGGCGGACGACACCGTTTCCCCGCAGGTCGGCCAGGAATGCGGTGGTCGTCCGCGCGGCGATCTGCTGGGCGCGGACGGCGTTCGGGCTCGTGGCGACGATGTTGATCACGGCAGCACTGGACATTGCTTCTGCGTGGACCTGGCCCGCCAGCTGCGTCTCAGAGGTGGCGAAGGGCAGTGTCTTCGCAACTCGATCGAGCAACGCCGGACTTGAAACGAGTTGCACGTACGTGGGAATCAGGCTGGTGATCAGGTTCGGGTAGTTGGGCAGGACGCTGGCGTTGGTCGAAACCGGCAGGAGGGCGACAGAGGAGCTCGACTTGTAGACCGGCTGCCGGGTCAAAAGCAGCAAGGCACCCCCCAGAGCGACGACGCCAGCAACGACCGAGCAGACAAGCTTGCGGCGCCAAAGTACCCGGGCCACACGCTGTGGAGTGATCGCGTCGCGAGATTCGCTCGGACTCAAGAGGCCCCCTTCTGTGCCGATACGTCCCGAAGCGGGGTTTCTCCGCCGATCCTATGCTGGCCTCGCGCCGAGTCGCCGCCACAGGCTCATGGTCCCCTCAACCGAGCGCTGGATCGGGTAATGCTCAATGACCCGCCGGCGGGCGGCGGCGCCGAGCAGGCTGCGCTGTTCCGGGTCAGCGAGCAGCGCATCGACCGCCCCGGCAAGGGCCAACGGGTCTTCGACGGGGACGCGCATGCCCGCTCCGTCAAGCGCGGAACTGCCGGGTACGCGAGTGGCCACGATCGCGGCACCGCAGGCCATGGCCTCAAGCAGGATCAGGGCCATCCCGTCGTAGCGGGAGGGGACGACGACAACATCGGCTGCGCGGAGATGAGGCGCGGGATCGGGGCTGAAGCCGGCCATCTCGACCCGGCCGGTGAGGCCCAGGGCGCCGACCTGATGCTCGATCGCAGCCCGGTCCTCGCCATCCCCGACCAGCCTGAGGCGTGCCCCCGGCGTCCGCATCTGGGCGAGAGCGGCCACGGCCACATCGGGCGCGCGCTGATAGCACAGCCGCCCGACACAGACGACGAGGGGCGAGTCCGACCGGCTCGCGACCGGTCCCTGCGGGCAGAACCTGGAGACGTCAACTCCGTTGTAGTTGACCTCGATCCGGGCAGCCCGGGGGCCCAGAACAGCCTGGCCATGCGACCGCTCCTCATCGGAGACGGCTACCACTGCCGTCGTCACTGGGCTCATGATCCGCTCGAACAGCCGGTAGGTGGGCGCCAGCCGCCCGCCGACCAGCCACGACCAGCCGTGCGGAGTGAACACGCTGGGCGGCCGCGTGCGTCCCAAGCTGAAAAGTGCGAGGCGTCCTACCGCTCCGGCCTTCGAGGAATGCAGATGCACCAGGGTGCTGGCCTGGGCAAGCCGCCGCACCCGCACGGTAGCGAGGATGTCGCCCGGGGTGGGGGAGCGCTTCAGCTCGAGCGGCTCCCATGCCGCTCCCCGTTTCTGGACCCAGGCGGCCAGATCCCCTGTCGATGGGCAGGCCACGGTTACCTCGTACCCACGGTCGATGGCGGCTTGCACTAAATCGCGCACGCAGATGGCCACGCCGGAGACCGTCACCTGCGAAACGATCAGGATACGCGCGGGCTCTGGCCCTGGGTCGCTTGCTGGCTGGCTTTCGTTGACCGATCTCGTCCGAGCGCGGAGCGGCATTACCCCAGCAGCCTCCATCCGCATCGTGTGGAGCGCTCATCCCTGGTCCGTTACGTGCCACGGCATCAAGCGTGATGCCATCACACGTACCGCCGTTGACTTTCGTGGCCGCAAGGCACCACCGGCTCTCGGCCACGAAGGCCTGCTTCACGGTTGTGCCGACAAACACGGCTCGGGCCCCATCGGGCCTGCCGCTACGCGGTAAATTCCATCCGCATGATGTATCGATTGAGCCAGGCTCAACTCACTCGGCACTCCTTCACGGAGTCCCGTAAACGCGGCGTCACTGCTGAGAACAACACCGCCTTTTTTGCGCATCGCGGACAATTTACCACCCCGCCGCGGTCGGGAGGCCACCAGCGATCATTCGTGTGCAACTACGGCGTGACATGCGGTAAAGCCATGGTCATGGGCGTGCCAAGGCGCGGCGCGGCAGGGTCACCAACGATCTACCTGAGCCTCGCGCAGCCCGCGAAGGCGCGTGAACCTGCGCAGCCCAACGATTCTGGGCACGCCATGGGCGCATCTTGGGCGCACCTTGGCTGCGCCCATGGCTGAGGCCCCCCGGATGAGTCTTCCGGGGGGCCTCAGCCATCTAACTTGCGGGTCGTGGTTACTTCGTTGACGCCTTGTGCGCCTGCGGGCGCCCCTTGACGCCCCTGCCGGTGACCCTGTGGTCGGCCTCTTCGACCTTGTGCTCGGCATCCTTCAGCGCCTTCTCGGTCCTCGAGAAGACCAGGCGCGTCTGGGGGCGAGTCCGAAGGTCGTGGATGACTTCCTCGCCGCGCTTGGCGAGGTCCTCATAGGCCTCCTTGACCTGCTTGCGGACCTCTTCCCTGTTCAGCTTCTTGGCCTGCTTCTGCAGCTTCTCGACCTGCACCCGGTTCCGGGCCTCCAGGTCCTTCAGCTCGGCGACCATCTTCTGGTAGGCGAGATCGGTCGCGCCGACCCATGCGCGCACGATCTTGCGCATCTCTTCAAGCGAAGTCTTGCTCTGGTCGCGCATGCTCTCGCTGTACTTACGCACGTCTACGGTAGGCATGACGCCTCCTCTCATAGCGCCGCCAGGCAAGACGCGGCGGCGATGTTCAGCACTGCCGCGGCCCGCCCCGGTCGGCGAAACTTCAGTTGTTTCTCAGTGAGGCGACCCGGCCATCTCGGGGGAGAAGGTGCACATCTTGCGACGTGCCCGGGCCAGGAGAGGGATCTCCCGCCTCGTTCTCTTCTGCCTCTACCCCTAGGCTAGATGCCTGTGCTTGCAATTGCAAGCACAGCAGCAAGCACTCGGGTGTGACCTTCGCCACGCATCGCAACCACGCCTACACACTGAACAACGCGCGCGTGTGACGCCGGCATGCAACCGCCCGGCCGGCCGGACGCTGGCACGCGGCCACATCGTGCTAGCTACCCATGGTGGATAGGCGCGACACTAAGCACGTGGATCTGAACGTCAGGACGCTTGTCCGCGTGGAAGGCGTCGTGCAGGGAGTGGGCTTCCGCCCGTTCGTGTACGCGCTGGCCACGAGGCTGGGCCTGACAGGTCACGTCGGCAATGACGCCGGCGGCGTCTTCGTCGAAATCGAGGGCCCGCGGGCGCGTGTGGGCGACTTCCTCGCGTCGCTCACCCGCGACGCGCCTCGCCTTGCCCGCATCGAGCGGGTGAGCACCACGCCGATCACACCGAACGGCACCACCGGCTTTGCCATCGTGCCAAGTGACCCCGGCGGGCAGCGCAGGGCCCTGGTCTCCGCCGACAGCGCGACCTGCGGGGATTGCCTGCGGGAACTTGCCGATCCCGCCGACCGCAGGTTCGGCTACCCGTTCATCAACTGCACGAACTGCGGGCCAAGGTTCACCATCGTGCGTGACGTCCCCTACGACCGCCCGCTCACCACGATGGCGGGCTTTGCCATGTGCGCCGATTGCGCCGCCGAGTACCACGATCCGGCGGACCGCCGGTTTCACGCGCAACCGGTGTGCTGCCCGGTCTGCGGCCCAAGGCCGCGCCTGCTCGGCGCGGCTGGCGACGAGCTGACGGGTGAACCGCTCAAGCAGAGCGCCAGGTTGCTTGCCGAGGGTCACGTGCTGGCCGTAAAGGGCCTGGGCGGTTATCACCTGGCGGCCGACGCGGGCAGCCAGGATGCCGCGGCCAAGCTGCGCGCGAGAAAGCATCGCGAGGACAAGCCGTTCGCCCTGATGGCCGCCGACGTCGACGGCGTCCGCGGGCTGTGCGCGCCCGCCGCTGTGGACGCGGCCGCGCAGGCGCTGCTGACCAGCGGCCGAAGGCCGATCGTGCTGCTGCGGCGGAGCGCGCAGGCGCGGGTCGCGGATGCTGTCGCGCCGGGCAGCCACCACCTCGGCGTGATGCTGCCCTACACGCCGCTGCACCACCTGCTGTTGCGTGAGCTCGGCCGGCCGATCGTGCTGACCAGCGGTAACGTCTCCGACGAGCCGATCGCCTACCAGGACGAGGACGCCCTGGCCAGGCTGGCAGGGATCGCAGATGAGTTTCTCGCGCATGACCGGCCGATCCACATCCGCACCGACGACTCGGTCGTGCGCTCGGTGCGCGGGCGGCCGATGCTGCTCCGCCGTTCCCGCGGCTACACGCCCGAGCCGGTCACGATCCGCCCCCGGTTCGCGCGGCCGGTCCTGGCCTGCGGTGCGGAGCTGAAGAGCACGTTCTGCCTGGGTAAGGACGACCACGCTTTCATCTCGCACCACATCGGTGACCTGGAGAACTTCGAGACGTTCACGTCCTTCACCGAGGGCATCTCGCATTTCCAGCGGCTGTTCGACGTGACCCCGCAGGTCGTGGCCCATGACCTGCACCCCGAGTACCTTTCGACGAAGTACGCGCTGCAGCGCGAGGGCGTGGAGCTCACCGGCGTGCAGCACCACCACGCGCACATCGCCTCCTGCCTGGCGGATAACGGCGAGGAGGGCCCCGTCATCGGGGTTGCCTTCGACGGCCTTGGCTATGGCACCGACGCGACGATCTGGGGCGGTGAGTTCCTGCTCGCCGACCTGACGGGATTCGAGCGGGCCGGGCATCTGGCCACGGTGCCGATGCCGGGCGGCGCCGCCGCGATCAGGCAGCCATGGCGGATGGCGGCCGCGTACCTGGACGCCGCCTATCCGGGCGGGCTGCCGGGCGGGCTGGACATCGAGCGCCGCAACGCGCCGCGCTGGGGTGATGTGCTCACGATGGCCCGGCGCGGCATCAACGCGCCCGTCACTTCGAGCGCCGGCCGCCTGTTCGACGCGGTGGCCGCGATTCTCGGGGTGCGGGATGTGATCAGCTACGAGGGCCAGGCGGCGGTCGAGCTCGAGCAGCGAGCCGCGCTGTCGGAGGACGCGGGATACGCGGCCGCGATCGAGGAAGGCGATCCGCTGCGGATCGCGGGTGCCGACCTGGTACGTGCGGTAACCTGCGACCTGCTGGCTGGAGTCGGCGCAGGCGTCATCGCCGCCCGCTTCCACAACGGCGTCGCCGAGACCATCGTGGCCGCGTGCCTCCTGCTGCGCGAGCGCTGCGGTCTCGGCGTGGTGGCTCTGTCCGGCGGGGTGTTCCAGAATCTGCTGCTGCTCGACCGGACGGTGGCAGGACTCGAGCGTGCGGGATTTCGCGTGCTCGTGCACTCCCAGGTCCCGCCGAACGACGGCGGGATCAGCCTTGGCCAGGCCGCGGTGGCCGCGGCACGCGACCGGGCAGATTATTGATCCATAACGGCTGCCGCATGGCGCGACTGGCGGCCGAGGCGGCACCAGCGTGGGCCGGGACGCAGCGGGTCGTCACAGCTCCATGCATAACCGTGCTCCATGATCCATTTTCGTGTTAAGTTTCCCGCGGATAGCGCCGGAAACTTAACACGATCGCGGATCATGGACGCCACATCAGCGCCAGGTGCCGTCAAAAGGCAACCGGCGCTGACGTGGCGAGTCGCGTCAGTGACGCGTCAGTGACGCTCGACACAGACCCGACGGGATTGAGGTCCTGCAGTAGTTGGCCGTGAACTTCACGTGGGTTCCGGTGCGGTCCCAGCGGAGATCTGCGGGATGGTTACGGAAAGCGGTGTTCTTGGCGATCGTGTCGAAACTGGGGTTGCTCCCCCCGCTCAGCGCATGGGCGCTCAGCACGACAATGCCGCCGGAATTGAACTGCTTGC
Source organism: uncultured Actinomycetota bacterium (assembly GCA_963826515.1). GTDB lineage: Bacteria > Actinomycetota > Actinomycetes > Streptosporangiales > Streptosporangiaceae > DATFVJ01. The sequence continues at coordinate 769,640 of CAWGXI010000003.1, read as the reverse complement.
CGGCGTTGCCTGCCACGCTGTTGCGCGTCACCAGCGTGTGGGTCGCGCCCACCAGCGCGATGCCGCCGCCCTGGATAGCCGGCGAGTTCCTCGTTCTTAGGACAGAGCTTGTTGTTCTTGACGACGCTGTTGTCCCGGATGGTGGCGTTACCCGCGCCTCCGGGCTCCCCGTCGTCGAGTACCAGGATGCCCTGGCAGTTCCCGCTGAGATGGTTGTCATTGACCGTGAAATGCCGGGCGTGCCGGACAAAGATCCCGAACTGGTTGCCGAAGGACCGGTCGTCGCGCACCACCGTGTCGGCTTTCGGCGAATCCCCGACATAGAAGCCGGCCTCATGGTTGCCGATTGCGGTGTCATCAGCGAACAGGGTCCTGGTGGAGACGAACCGCGAGATGCCGTAGTCACCATCATTGGTGGCCACGACCCTGGTGACCCGCAGGCCGTCGGTTCCGTAACCGAACACGCCGTTGCCGGTGAAATTCTTGACGAGCAGGGCCGTCACGGTGACGTTGCGGACGGGCGTGATGACAGCGCCGGTCTTGGTGTTCACGTTCTTCGCCAGGACGCACACACCCGTCGGGCCGAACCCCCCGTTGCACAGCGTCTTCGCGACGGACGCCGGGGGCTCAAGAACCGTCCCTCCGGGGAAGTCGCCGGAACCGCGCAGGGTGATGCCGTTCTTGCGGATCTGGACGTACTGGTGGTACACACCCGGCTTGATTAAGATCGTCTCACCGGGCCTGGCCCTGTCGACCGCGGCCTGGATGGATTGACCCGGTCTTACCACGATCCTTGTTGATGCCGACGCTGAGGCTGCGTAGGCCACGCTGAGCGCGACCCCCAGCCCGGTCGCGCATGCTGCTGTGACGAATTTGCGCATGTTTGGTCTCCCCTGGGGTCCAAGAAATGCCCCGTGAGCAGGAAACCGGGTTCCCCCTCTGGGCACCCCACCTACTGATGTTCGGACTGTAACGGATGGTCCGTAACACGGCAATCATCGGAAGGTAGGGGTTTTACTAGCTAATTGGGCCGGATGCCGGGCAGTTGCCCCGTTGTAGGCCGCACTCGTCGCGGGGCTGCTGGGACCTTGGCTTCCTGCCCCCGATCGGGGGCACCAAATACGCGGTCCGCGGGAAGCGGTAACGAGTCACGCCGACTCGTGGGGCGGGCCATGGCCAGCGGGGGCCGGGCCCGCCCGCTGCGTGCCCTGTTCTGTGTTCCTTGTTGGGGCGGCACCGGGACCCGGGCTCTGGGTGTCAGCGACCGCCCGACCATACGTCTGTGATCGGCGCGGCCGCGGCGGCGGAGCCGTCGCGGCGCAATTGATAGGCGGCATCGATCGTCGCGAGCACGTTGTAATGAGTGATTCGCTGACCGTACCTGCCCGCCCTGACCGGCTGCCCGACGAAGATGGTCGGGATATGATTTGCCGCGTTGTCATCGTCTTCGTCCCACGTCACGATGAGCAGGCTGTGATGGGTCTGTGCCCAGCGCGCATAACCGCCGAGGTGCTGCCGCAGCCAGGAGTCGCCAGTCGGCACGGAGCAGTCGTGCATGTCGTGGCACAGGTTCGGGATCACCCACGCGACAGTGGGCAGCGCGGCAAAGTTAGAGCCGGGGAAATTCGTCAGCGGCTGGCTCGAAGCAGCAGGTACGTTCGCGAAGTCCGCCCACGGCACATGCTTGCGCGCGTACCCGCCGCTCGCGCACACAGCCGAACCGCGCGCGGGAAGGCTCTCCGCATAGCCGGTGAAGGACCTGCGGACGGCGGCCAGATCCGCGGCGAGGTTCGGCGACCGGAACGTGTGCGGGCAACTGTCGTCGGTGATGCCATGTGTCGCGCCCGAAAACAGCGCCAGGTAGTTGGGCTCACTCGGGTGCGTCACCGCGAATGACTGGGTGAATAGCGCGCCCTGGCGGGCGAGGCCGTTGATGAAGGGCGCGGCAGGGTTGCCGATGATGTCGCCGTACGAATGGTTCTCAAGCACGACGAGCACGATGTGCGCGGGTGCGGGCACGATGCCCGGCGCCGGCAACGGCGCCGCATGGGACGCCCGCCCTTGGCCAGCAGCGGGCGCAATAGCCACCCCAGGAGTGGCCGCCGGTGCGGACGCGGTAGCTGACGCCGTCGCAGGAGCGGCCCCGCCGCCCTGGCTGCCGCACGCGGCGGCCAGCGCGCCAAAGCAGATGACGGCCGCGCAGACTGCGGCCGCACGGGCGAGGTGGCCGGTTAGACCACTAGCCATAGAAGATCTGTTCCATCACCGATATGGCTGGCCTGGCCGAGCTCACGGGCCGACCATGGCTCACGCAACCGCAGGCTTCTCGCAAGGTACCTCCCCGCACAGTATCGAGAGATCGGATTCAAACCCCTCGCGCGGACAATCGCGGAGGTCGCCAGCCGTCCAGGTCTGCTGGGTGCGACCGTGTCATCCGGGTCATCCGGCACGCACAGTTCCGGGGACGGCCGCAATCATACGCGGCCCGCGCACGAAGCTAGGATCGCCGACCATTGCATGACGTTACCGGCTAAGCATCGCTTTTCGGGCCCTCAAGGTACGTCACCCCTGAGCGGCCCGGAACGGATGCTCATCGCTGACGCTCGCCGCCCGCAGGTCAGCGGCTGGAGCGCTCGGCACAACCCGGCGGAATTCGCCGCCGGATCCGCTTGAGCGCCACGTATCGGGCTCGCTGGTCACGGTACCGTCGTCCCGTGTCAGGGGCAGTCTTGCCGGGAACAGCGCGCTGTTACAGCACTTCAGAACGGCGCCTGGATCGGCTGCCGCCGGTGATCCCGCGCCGAGGGGATACCGCCGACGGGTGCGCCAGCCATCGGGGCTTTGCTCGATCAGCCACAGCTCGTTCGCCTTCGTGGCTACCGGCAGCACCCGCTCGAGATCGGCAAGGCGGGAAGGCGGCTGATCACCGAAGGCGACGGTCATGTGCGGCACCACCGCGTCGTAAGCGCCGCCATAGGGCCGGCACGAAGGCCACCGGCGCTGGATGCGTTCGGTGATCTCGACGAACGGTTCAGCCGGATCGGGAGCCAGGTAGTGGACCCCTGGGAACCGGCCGAGGCGGGCGAGCGCGAAGTCGAACGGCTGGATGCCGCGTGCTAGCTCCGCGACCGCGTCCTCTTCGACGGCACCGACCGATCGGGCTGGCAGGAACGGGTACATCACCGTGACGTGCAGCGGGGCACCGTCGAAGTCGACCCGCTCTTGCCTCAGCCACGCCGCGATCTCCGCTTCGGCGGCCAGTACCGGCACTATGAGGCAGCTCCGAGGCCGCGCCCAAACCGTCGCGCGGCCAGCGACCTTGGTCACTGCAGTGCGGGCGGGCCCGACTTTCCGCAGCAGGTGCGACGCGAAGCCCCTCACGTCCGCATAATCCCTTCGATCGGTTCAGTATGCGCGTCGCCCGTTCCGCTTGCCCTTACGCATTGGGGCAACCACCATCTAATCGGCGATCGGCCGAACCCATCGTCGTCATCAACCATGTGACGCCCAAAGCGGGCAAGGGGAGTACCGGCTACGCGCAGGAAGCAGGCCCTTCTCCTCCCGCGTATCGCTCACGGCCGCGTCCTCGGCGCTCTCACCCGGCTCGACCTCGCCGACGGGGAACCGCCGGGACACAGCCACTCGTACCACGCCCGCACGCCCTCGCCGGTCGTGGCCGACAGCCGCAGCACGTCCGGCGCGGGGGCTGACCTTCGCGAGGTCCGCGGCGTGGCGAGCGGTGTCGAACTCGACATGAGGCAGCAAGTCGATCTTGTTCAGCACGACCAGGTCCGCCACCCCGAACATCTGCGGATACTTGATCGGCTTGTCCGCTCCCTCGGTCACCGATGTGATGACGACCTTGGCCTGTTCGCCAAGATCGAAAAGAGCCGGGCAGACGAGGTTGCCGACGTTCTCGATGACAACCACAGAACCGGCCGGCGGGTCAAGTGCCCGTAGTCCCGCGGCCATCATTCCGGCGTCGAGGTGGCAACCGGCGCCCGTGTTGATCTGCACGACCTTGCAGCCCGCCGCCTCGATGCGCCCGGCGTCCAGCGACGTCTCCTGGTCGCCTTCGATCACCGAGATCACGAGTTGGCCGCCGAGTTCCCTGGCGGTGCGCTCGAGCAGGGTTGTCTTGCCCGCGCCGGGCGAGCTCATCAGGTTGACGGCGCGGATACGGCGGTTCTCCAGCCACTGGCGGTTGCGCTCGGCGAGCTTGTCGTTCTTCTCGAGCACGTTCTGCTGCAGCAGAACGGTACGGCCTGCACCTGTCCGCGCGGAGTCGGCCCGCGCTGAGTCCGCCCGCGCTGAGTCCGCCCGCGCTGAGTCCGCCCGCGCAGAGTCCGCCCGCGCAGAGTCCGCCCGCGCAGAGTCCGCCCGCGCAGAGTCCGCCCGCGCTGAATCGCCGTGGGAGTGGGTGTGTCCTGCCGTAGCCGCGTGGGCGTGGCCTGGCGCGAACCCAGGGTGTGAGTCACTATCGCCGCCGAGCAGCTGTATGCTCGCGTCCTCCGCGCAGCCGCACGTGCCGCACATGGTCAAGCCACCTCCGTGCCGCACATTGGTCAGGCCACCTCCACCGAATCGATCTGCAGTTGCTTGCCCGCGATCACCGCAGCATCGGCGCTGCCGCACGGGCACAGCACGATCAGGTCCTCGGGCTCGAATTCCTTGCCGCAGTCGCGGCACCTGCATCGGCCGGCGTGCTGAGTGATCTCCAGCCGGGCGCCTTGCAGATTCGTCCCCTCTGTCACCAGATCGAAGCAGAACCGCACCGCGTCGGGGACGACGCCGGAAAGCGCGCCGATGTCCAGCCTGACGCAGGTGACCACGGCGTCGGGAATCCGGTCAAGCACCGCCTCCACCACGCTCTGGGTGATCGAAAGTTCGTGCACGCCCAGCCTCCGGCCTCCGTCTCCGGCCTCCGCCTCCGGCCTCCGCCTCCGGCCCCGCTACCCAGCGCCAGCAGCGCCTCAGCAGATACGCGGCAGCGGGTCACCGACCAGCAGGTCCACGATCCTCGTGCCGCCGAAGGTGGTTTTGAGCAGGACGATACCCGGTGGGTCAGCCGCGATAGCGCCGATGATCGCGGCCTGCTCGCCGAGCGGATGAGCCTGCATCGCGGCCAGCGCCTGCCCGGCTTGCGCACCGTCCACGATGGCGACGAGCCGCCCTTCGCACGCGACGTAGAGCGGATCGATGCCCAGTAGTTCAGATGCGCCCCTTACCTCGGTGCGGACCGGGATGGCGTCCTCGTTGACGACCACGCTGACCCCGGCGGCGCTCGCCACCTCGTTCAGGATGGTGGCGACGCCGCCCCGGGTCGCGTCGCGCAGCGCACGCACACCCGGCGTGGCGGCGAGCAGGCCGGCGACGAGCCCGTTCAGTGGAGCCGTGTCCGAGGCGAGGTCGGCCTCGATGTCCAGTTCGCCGCGGGCGAGCATGATCGTTACGCCGTGGTCGCCGATCGGCCCTGACACGATGACCGCGTCGCCCGGCCTGGCATTGGCCACACCCAGGTGCACGCCATCGCGGACCAGGCCGACCCCTGCGGTGTTGAGGTAACAGCCGTCCGCCTTCCCCTTCTGCACGACCTTCGTGTCACCGGTGACCACCTGAACACCCGCGCGGGCGGCCGCGGCAGTCATGGACGCGACGATCCGGTTGAGGTCGGCGACGGGAAAACCCTCCTCGAGAATGAAACCGGCCGACAGGTACAGGGGAGTGGCACCGGCGACCGCGAGGTCGTTGACGGTCCCGTTGACCGCGAGGTCGCCGATGTCACCGCCGGGAAAGAACAGTGGCGAGACGACATAGGAGTCGGTGGTGAAGGCCAGCCTGGCCCCGTCCATGGTGAGCTGCGCCGAATCTTCGAGCGGCTCGAGCAGCGGGTTGCGGAAACTGTCGAGGAAGATCGCCTCGACCAGCGTCCTCGTCGCCTTGCCGCCCGACCCGTGCGACATCGTGATCCGCTCTTCCTTGACCCGCGGGCGACGGCGGCGAGCGCGATCGATCCGGTCAAGAACCTGCTGCTCGCGGTCCGAGGCAGCCTGGCCGGAGGCAGCCTGGCCGGAGGCAGCCTGGCCGGAGGCAGCCTGGCCGGTCACGAGATGGTCACCTCCTGCACCCGCTGACGGCGCAGCCGGCCGAAGTTGTAGTACGCGGCGCAGGCGCCCTCGGGCGAGACCATGCAAGTGCCGATCGGCGTCTCGGGCGTGCACGCCGTTCCGAACACCTTGCATTCCCATGGCTTGAGAACGCCCTTGAGCACCTCGCCGCACTGGCAGGCCTTCGGATCGGCCACCCGCACACCCGGTACCTGGAAAAGGTTCTCCGCATCGAAGCTGGCGTAGTCATCGCGCATTTTCAGCGCGGAATGCGAAATGAAGCCGAGCCCGCGCCACTCGAAATACGGCCGCAACTCCATGACGGAACCGATCGCCTTCAGCGCCGTCGGGTTGCCGTCCCACGGCACCACCCTGGCGTACTGGCTCTCCACCATCGACCGGCCCTCGGCAAGCTGCAGCATCAGCATGTAGATCGACTGCAGGATGTCCAGCGGCTCGAAGCCCGCCACGACCACCGGCTTGCCGTAGTCCCGTGCGATGAACTCGTATGGCCGGCAGCCGATGACCGTGGATACGTGTCCCGGGCCGATGAAACCATCGAGCCGGAGATCGGGAGAGTCGAGAATGGCCTTGATCGCGGGGATGATCGTGACGTGATTGCAGAACACCGAGAAATTATCCAGCCCTTCCGCTGCGGCGCGAAGCACGGTCATCGCGGTGGACGGGGCGGTGGTTTCGAAGCCGATCGCCATGAACACGACGCGCCTGCCGGGGTTCTGGCGGGCGATTTTCAGCGAATCAAGCGGCGAATACACCATGCGGATGTCGGTGCCCTGCGCCTTCGCGTCGAAGAACGAGCCGCTGCTGCCCGGCACCCGCATCATGTCGCCGAACGAGGTCATGATGACGTCGTCCTGCGCGGCCAGGTGCATGGCGTCGTCGATGCGGCCCATCGGGATGACGCAGACCGGGCAGCCGGGACCGTGCACGAGGGTGACGGACTCGGGCAGATAGTCCTCCAGGCCGTGTTTGTAGATCGTGTGGGTGTGCCCGCCGCACACCTCCATCAGCTTGTACTGGCGCCCGGGCTCGCACAGGCTTGCGATCTTCGCAGCCAGTGCATGGGCCTTATCGGCGTCACGGAACTCGTCGACGAACCGCATTCCTGTCAGCTCCTATTCGATCCGTGATTCCTGCAGCGCGGCCAGTTCATCCGCGTACGCCTGCCCGATCGATTCGAGGAAGTCGAGTGCTGCCTTCGCCTCGTCCTCGTCGATCTTCGAAAGCGCGAAGCCGACGTGGATGAGCACCCACTCGCCGGGCTCAGGCAGGTCCTCGCTGAGCAGGCCGACGTTGATCACGCGGCGTACCCCGCTGACGTTCACCCTGGCCAGGTCGGGCTGATCGGGGAGGAACTCGATCACCTCACCTGGTATGCCGAGGCACATGCGACCACCTCTCCCTTGTAGGGCGTGTCCCTGGCGCTGCCTGTTGCTTTCCTCGCGCGGTTCCTGTTTGGCTGCGCAATGGCGGCCGGAATGGCCCGGTGCGGTCCGGTCGCCGGTGGCACCCATTGATCCCGAACGGCTGCGCGGGCCGATCCGGCCACGCGGTGCGTCCAGGCAGCGGCGGAACGATCGCCGGTCATTGGGCACGCCCATCGTGCCCGGTGCGCGCGGCGTCGACGGTTCCCGCGATGCTGGATGTGCTCGTGGTGCTGGATGTTCTCCTGGTGCTCGTGGTGCTGCATGCGCTCGTGGTGCTCGGAGTGCTCGTGGTGCTCGAAGTGGTCGTAGTGCTGGACGTGGTCGTATTGCCGGATGTGCTGTTGACGAGCCTCATGACGATGCGCACCGCCTCGTCCACCGCAGCCGCGACCGGTGCGCTGAGCCCCATCCCGTGCTCGATGCTCGCGGGTTCGCAGCCGACCACGAGCACCCGGCCCGGCTCGGCGCCGAGCGTCTCCACCAGCCCGAACACCACCTCGGGTTGCATACCGTGCGCGTCGAAAAGACGGCTGCTTGCCAGGGCGTCCCGTGGCGTCGTCCGTGCCCGACGCCGCCGCCGGCCCGGCAGGCTTCGCCTGTTCCGGTTCGATCACGTACAACGTCCCTGGCTCGCCGCCGCGGGCCGTGGCGTCCACCAGGATCGTCGTGTCGTACCCGGCTGCCATGTCATAAGCCAGGTGCATACCGCTTATCCCGTAGTCGGCGACGCGCACCCAGTCGGGCAGGTCCGCGCGGGCCAGGCGGTTCGCCACCTCGCCGCCGAAGCCATCGTCGCCGAGGAAGATGTTGCCGACTCCCGCGACCAGCACCCGATGACCCACCGGCTCACCCCTTGCCATCGACAGCGGCACCATCAGAACCGGTGCCATCGGAAGCGGTGCCATCGGGAGCGGTGCCATCAGACGCGGTGCCGTCCAGCGCAGCGAGCGTGAGTTCCCACAGCACGTGGTAGATCGTGGTCTGCGCCTCCTGAATGCGGTGAACCGACGCTGACGGCACGACGAACAGGTAGTCCAGATTGTCGAGTTCGGCCATCTTGCCGCCCTCGTAGCCCGCGATACCTACGGTCAGCAGGCTGCGCCGGGCCGCCTCATCGAAGGCGCGGAGCAAATTCTCCGAATTGCCGCTGGTGGAAAGGCCGACCGCGATGTCGTTCTTCCTGCCGAACGCGGCGATCTGCCGGGCGAAGACGACCTCGGGGCCGATGTCGTTGCACAGCGCGGTCACCACCGCCGTGTCGTTGGCCAGCCCGAACGCCGGGAGCGGCCGCGCGTCACCGCCGGGGCTGAGGAACAGCGTCGCCACCTGCTGGGCATCGGTTGCGCTACCGCCGTTGCCGAACGCGAACAGCCGCCCGCCGCCGGCGAACCGGTGCGCCATGTCCCGTGCGCAGGTAAGCAGCCTCTCCGCGTCGCGGGCGGATACCGTGGCCCGCAGCTCAATGATCTCTTGCGTCTTGGCCACCGTCGACCTGCGAACCTCCTCGAGGACGCCATCGAGGTTACCGCCGCCGGAATAAAGGAACGGGTAGAGCGATTCGATCCCGCCGGTACCTGCCGGGCTGTCCTGCTTGGCCGTGGCCGTCACCTCCCCACGACTGCGATCGCTTCCCCCGCGTGCACGAGGATCGTGTCGCCCACTCCAGCGGACACGAGAGCGACGCTTACCTCTTCCTCGCCCGAGCCGGTATCCACTACCGCAAGGTCGTCATCGAGCAGTCGCGCTATGGTCACGGCGACAGCAGTGTCCGAGCAGGTCACGCAGATATCGTCGTGGCATTGCGGCATGGCTGCGGGGACGGACGGGTGTGTCTGCGGTGAATGCGCGCGTTCGGCGGTCACCCGGCGACTCCAGTCATGCGACTACCCCTGGGGCGAGAACGCCCGGCTGCTCGAAGAACACATGAACCAGCTCCCAGAGAACATGGTAGGTGGTGACCTGCACTTCCTTCACGACCCGGGGATCCGCCGACCGGGCGACCAGCAGATGGTCTGCGGCCGCGGCGGTACCGATCATGCCGCCGTCCCGGCCGGCGAGCGCGACCGTCAGCATGCCCCTGTCGTGAGCGGCCGTCAGGCCGCGCAGGACGCATTCGCAGTTCCCGTCGGCGGAGATCCCGAGCGCGATGTCGGCGGGCTCGGCCAGGAAGCGGATCTGATGGGCGAAGATATCGGCCATTCCTTCGCGGTCGCCGATCCCGGTTATGGTCGCGACGTCGGCGGTCAGTGAGATGGCAGGAAGGGCGCGCTTGCCCACGATGACGGGGTGCACGAATTCGACCGCGACATGCTGCGCGTCGGCGCTCGCCTGGCCGACGCCGAATACGACCAGCTTGCCGCCGCGATGGAACCGCACCGCCATGGCGTGGCACGCCGCGGCGACCGAATGAGCCTGCTCGGCGAGGTCCGCCGCCGGGGCGATGCGCTGCTCGAACAAGCTGCCGGCTTGGTCGCCGCCCGTGGCTGACCGCACCATTTCGGTCACTTCCTCAGTGGAATTTCATGCCTCGGATTTTTCCGGCGCTGACATGTCGATTTCGACCTCCACGTCGACCCCGTCACGCACCTTGAGCGCGCCGAGAAAAGCTTTATAGGGCCGGATACCGTAGGCCGATTGCACCACCGTCGTAGTACCACGGTAGCGGTCCGGCCCGGTCTCGGTAACCTCAAGCCCCAGCGGCTGCGCGGTGCCGGCCAGCGTGAACGTCCCTCCGATCACGCCGCCGCCGTCCTTGGCCTCGAAGCGGTCTGCGGTGTATACCGCCTCGGGATTGCGCTCGGTGGTAAGCAGCCGCTGCGCGGTGTGCGCGATCTCGCGGCGGTCCCTGTCGGTCAGCGGCTTGATCCCGCGCACCCCTTCGCGCACGGCCAGTGAGTCCATCTGGATCCGCACCTCGAGGGCGGCCGGAACGCCCTCCTCGCCCATCGTCAGCTCGCCGTTCCAGATGGTTACCTCGATGGTCAGGTCATGCCCTGCCTGGGAGGCGAGCCCGTCGCGGAACGTGCGCAGCATGATCCGCCCGGTGTCTGGGCCGAGGTGGTAACGGCCTGGTGGTGCCACCATGTGGAGCACGTTAGGACAGTTGTGGGTGGACGTCCAGTGGTGAGACCCGTGGCCGGAGCGCCGCTAGGGCGTGTGTCCGCCCATAGTTCCACTATCGGCTCCTCGAGAACAGCAGGGCCTTGCCGGATCGCCGCCTGGAGCACCGCCCGCATCCACCCGAGATCTACGGGACGCGCCCTACGGGAATGGCAGCTCGCCGAACAGTTCCTGGATGCGGCGCAGGTCCCGCTGGAACCAGCACACGATCCCGAAGGCCGGCCAAGCGGGACTTCGACGATCTCCCGCGTCGACCGGCTGACCTGCAGTGCCTCGCGGTAGAACTCGCCCTCGAGCGGATTGAGCGAGCGCATGATGTCGCCGATGGTCCGGTAGCCGTGGTCGGCCGCGTGCGGCGCCTCGGTGGCGTTGGCCCGCCTCATGGAGGGGCGCCATGTGCACCCGTCGACGCTGTACCCCGGCGGGGTCGGCACCGCCGCGTAACGAACATCTCCTGATCCTCCCAGTCCTCGTAGAACGAGCTGCCGAGGAGGATGCGGATGCCCAGGTTGATGTCCACCAGGTCGTTCGTGACGAGCTTGCCGTCAACGACCACGCCGGGGCTGACGAACATCTTGCGGCCCCAGTTGCTCATGTTCTCGTACTTGAAGTCGCAGTGCCGCGGGTCGTTCAGGCTGCCCCAGCAGACAAGCCTGGGATCCGATCACCAGGATCGTGGGCAGCCTAGGAATCCAGTGCGTGACGCCGGTACCCGGAGGCTGCCCGGTCCGCGCGGGTCTGGCGCACTGGCGTGTGGCGCACTGGCGTGTGGCGCACTGGTGTCTGGCGCACTGGTGTCTGGCGCACTGGTGTCCCAGTGCCTGCCGTGTGCTCACTGGGGTGAATTGGTGTTGCGCGGAACATGGTCCGCAACCACTGCCTGGCCCGCGCGATCTCAGCCGCGGCATGGGCCGAGTTCCGGCGGCAGCTGGAGTACAAGGCGGACTGGTACGGCCGGACCGTGGTCGCGGTCGACCGGTTCTACCCGAGCAGCAAAACGTGCTCGGCCTGCGGACACTTGGTCGCGAGCATGCCGCTGAACATCCGCGGATGGGCATGCGCGCGGTGCGGCACAGTCCACGACCGGGACGTGAACGCGGCGAAGGTACTACAGGCGGCCGGGCTTGCCGTCTTGGCCTGCGGAGATGGTGTGAGACCGCCCCGCACATAGTGCAGGGAGGCGACCGTCGATGAAACAGGAACCTTGGCCCGCGAGGGCCGAGAATCCCCTTCCTTCAGAGCGGGGTGAAGTCAATGGCGTGCCGGATGTCGGCTCACGCATCGAGGAACTACTCGACGGCTTGCGGGCGAGCGGCGGGCCAGGTGTCGCCTCGGCGGCCGAAGACCTGGTCACCATGCTTGTCGGCCTGTACGGCGATGGCCTCGCGCACATCATGACCGCGCTCGCCGCGGAAGGCGAGGCCGGCATCGCCGTGCAGGACCGGCTGGTGGCAGATCCGCTGGTGGAAAGCCTGCTGTTGCTGCATGGGCTGCACCCGCTCGACGTCGACGCGCGCATCCAGCGTGCCCTCGACAACGTGCGACCTTACCTCGGCTCGCATGCGGGCGGAGTCGAATACCTCGGTGTCACCGACGACGGCACCGCGCGGCTGCGGCTGGCAGGAAGCTGCCACGGCTGCCCATCGTCAACAGTTACGGTGCGACTGGCCATCCAGGGTGCCGTAGAGGGGGCGGCGCCAGAGGTCAACAGCGTGATAGTAGAGGGCGTGAGTGCACCGCCTGGACCGGCGCTGCTCGATATCGGGCGCCGTCCACCGAATGGGGCATCCGGGGAGAACAACGAGCGGGATGGCGGGCCTGGCTGGGTCAGCCTGCCAGGCACCGGGCCGCCGACCGGGCGGCCTGTCGTTATCGTCGCGGCGGGAACGGCCGTGCTTGTCTGCTCGGTCCGCGGCACCCTGTACGCCTACCGTGACTCCTGCCCCGCGTGCGGCTCCTCGCTCGAAGGCGGCTCGCTCGTCGGTACGCGGCTGGACTGCCCTGGCTGCGCGGCCCCCTACGACATCCGGTCGGCGGGCAGCAACCTGGAGGACCCCAGCTGTCACCTCGACCCGCTGCCGCTGCTCGCCGACAGCCAGGGTGTGCGGGTCGCGCTGCCGCATGCGGTGCCGTCGTGACCCCGAACACCGGGCTGCGCCGCTTCGTCGGCCGCCCGGTCGGCGCGGCGCAGCCGGCCGGTGACATTCCGGCGGACGCCGTGGGCAGCCGGTCGCCGCAGGCCGGCCGTCCTTGGGAGGCTGCCCAGCCTGGTGAGCATTGCGGTCTGTGTGCCAAGCCGATCGGGTCAGAGCACCAGCACATCGCCGATCTTGACCACTCCACTCTCGTCTGCGCATGCCGTGCCTGCTATCTCCTGTTCACCCACGATCGGGTCAGCGGCAGATACCGGGCGGTGCCGGACCGCTACCTGCAAGATCCCTCGCACGCCATGTCGCTGGCCGAGTGGGACGAGCTCGAGATCCCGGTCGGGATGGCGTTCTTCCTGAGCAGCTCCAGGGCGGAGCAGATCAGCGGCTTCTACCCGAGCCCGGCAGGTGCCACCGAGTGCGTGCTCGAACTGGCCGCATGGCGGCGGCTCGCCCGCGCCCACCCGCTGCTGCGGGCCGCCGAGCCTGACGTGGAGGCCATCCTGATCTGCCGCACCGGCGGGACCATCGAGTACTTCCTTGTGCCGATCGACGCGTGCTACCAACTCGTGGGCCAGATGCGGCTGAAATGGCGTGGCTTCGACGGCGGCGCCGAGGCGCGGGCAAGCATCGAGGCGTTCCTGGCCGGTGTACGCGAGCGTGCCCGGGTGTACGCCGGGGAGACGCCGGATGGCTGACCTGTCCTTCGACTGCGTTGGCGGGCGGGCGGAGCGCTACTCCGCGATGCCGGCTTTCGTACTGACCCTGCGCATCAGCGAGACGAGCGGGCAGCGCATCGACGCGATCGCGCTCCGCTGCCAGATCAGGATCGAGCCGCAGCGGCGGCGCTATACGGACGTAGAGGCGGAGCGGCTCGCGGATCTGTTCGGCGAGACCAGCCGGTGGGCGGACACGCTCAAGCCGCTGCAGCTGACCACGGTGTCGCTGATGGTGCCGGGCTTTTCTGGCAGCACCGAGATCGATGTTCCTGTTATGTGCGGTTACGACCTGGAGATTGCCTCGACGAAATACTTCAACGCGCTGGACAGTGGTGAGACGCCGCTGCTCCTGCTGTTCAGCGGCACCGTGTTCACCACGGCTGAGCACAGGCTCAGCGTGCAGCAGGTGCCCTGGAGCAAGGAGACGTCCTACCGGCTTCCCGCGAGCGTGTGGCGTCAGGCTGTCGACGTGCACTTCCCGAACAGCGCGTGGATCAGGATGAGCAGCCAGACGCTGGACGCGCTACAGCGATTCAAGAGCAGCCGCGCCCTGCCGACCTGGGACTCCGTCGTGACGGCGCTGCTCGCGGAGGCGGCGGAGCATCGGTCATGAAAGGCGACGGCGCATCGGCGGCCAGCAACGTCGACCCCGCACATCTCAGCCACGCGCGCAAGGTCGCGGACGCGATCCTCTATGAGGGTTATCTCCTTTATCCCTATCGCGGTAACGCGCAGAAGAATCAGGAGCGCTTCCAGTTCGGCGTCTTGATGCCGCCCGCCTATCGATCGGTGGACGCTCACGAGATCTCTGAGACCCAGACCGAATGCCTGCTCGAATGCCGGGACGACGCCCAGGTGCATGTGACGGCCCGGTTCCTGCAGTTGCAGCGGCGAACGGTAGAGACGATCTCGGCAGGTGCCAGCTCCCCGGGCGAGGTTCGGTCGCTTACCGCCCCAAGCGGCGCGGCTACCCCAAGCGGCGCGGGAGCAGCAGCACCGGCGTACGACACGGCGCCGTGGGACGAGGCGATCGAACGTGAGCAAGAGGTGAATGCGTCCGCCGGCGCGCTGCTCGCTGTCCGCCGCGAGGTCGCGTTCCACATCAGCGGCGGTCAGGCGACCGAGGCGGTCACCGGCGAGGACGGGAGCGTCACCGGCAGGACGCTGCGCCAGTGGACGTCGTTCAGAGGGACGATCACGCTATGGGCGCAGCGTGTGGCCGGCCCCTACCGCGCGCTGCGGCTCGGGGTGCGGGTTGCGAATCGCACCGCTCCGGCCGGACCGCTTCGCAGCCGCCAGGACGGGTTGCGCCAGGCCCTGATCGCTGCGCACGTCCTCATCGCGGTACCTGGCGCGCGCTTCCTGTCCATGGTGGACCCACCCGAATGGGCCGCCGCCGAAGTCGCCGCGTGCGTCAACAACGGCACCTGGCCGGTGCTCGCCGGACCGGAAGCCTGCCACGATCTCATGCTCTCTTCGCCGGTGATCTTGTACGACCATCCGGAGATCGCGGCGGAGAGCGCCGGCGATCTCTACGACGCTACCGAGATCGACGAGATCCTCACCCTGCGCACGATGGCGCTGACAGATGCGGAGAAACGCCAGGCACGCGCCACCGATCCACGTGCGGCCGCCCTGATCGACCGGGTCGGCGACCTGCCCGCGGAGATGCTCGAGCGGATGCACGGAGCCATCCGCTACCTGAAGGCGGTGCCCGGGGCTTCAGTGATCGCAGGCTCCGGCACATCAAGGCCCGGCGCATCAAGGCCCGGCGCAGCGGGCCTTGACGCGTCCGGCCCCGGCACGAGCCAGGGGGGACCGGGAACTGGCGGCGCCTGGCCCAGGAGGGCTGGGGCCGTCCAGGCCGGATTCCCGTCCTGCCGCGCCCGGCGCGCCGGTGGCCGCTATGGCCGGCCATCCGCAGGTCCCCTGGTGGGACCCGGGTGCCGACACATCTGTGTCACCGGAAACCGACCACGTCATCATCGACGGCGTGCGGATCGCGCGCGGCAGCAGGGTCCGGATGCGGCCGGGCAGCCGGCGGACCGACGCCCAGGATCTGTTCCTGGTCGGCAGGGAGGCAGTGGTCGAGGCCGTGCTGCACGATGTCGACGGCCACATGCATCTCGCGGTCACCCCGGCGGACGACCCCGCTGCGGACCTGAACCGCCAGCAAGGCAGATTCCTGTATTTCGCCCCGGACGAGGTAGAGCCGATTGCGGCGGCACCGCCGGAGATCGCTAACGAGTCACGGCCAGAGGAGGAAGCGAAATGATCATGAGCTGGCTCTTGAAGCCACCACCGTGGCCGAATCGGTGGCAAGGCAGGCCGCCAAGGGCGGCTTGGGCGGGACGGTCGGTAGCGTGACCGACATGCTCATGCGCAAGGCGACTGGGTCAGCTAGCAGGCCCGAGACGCGGCGCGTAGTGTGAGCGCTGGCGGGTGACGCTGGCTGTGCTAGCCCGGGGGAGACCCCAGGACCCTCGCGGCACTCCGCAGCCCGCGATCGGCGCGCCAGGCGGCAGCCGTTAAGATCCATGGCCCTGATGGGCCGTTCGCTGTGGATGAGACCGGATGTGTGCTGGCCGCGGGCACCGGTGCTGCGCCGACGCGCCGTGCGCGAACACGATCATGTCGACATCAACTGCGGCAGGAACCAGGAGGTCTTCGAGCTTTGATCGGGCAGGAAGGCGCTAGCCCGGATTGATTGGTTATGTCCTAAACGCACGAGAAACCGCCTCGAGGCCATACCGTATACCCCATGCACGACCGCGAGATTGTTGCGGCGATCGTGGCAGGCGACGCCACTGGCCTGGCTGCGGCCTTCGACCAGTACGCGCAGTCACTGTACGCTTACTGCCGGCACCAGCTTAGCGAGCGTGCTGACGCGGCAGACGCCGTGTACGACACCTTCGTCATCGCCTCGTCCAACGTTGCGGAGCTGCGCGAACCCGACCGTCTACGGGCGTGGCTGTTTGCGGTGACCCGCAATGAGTGCCATCGCAGGCAGCCGGCAGGCGTCTCCTCTGCGCCGCGCCACGAGGCGGCCGAGACGACGGATGACGTGGGGGATGCCGGCTCTGCGCCGCGCCATGAGGCGGCCGAGACGACGGATGACGTGGGGGATGCCGGCGCCGAGCATGCGGAACTCTGCGCCGTGGTGCATGCCGCACTTGCTGCGCTGTCTCCCGGAGAGCGTGAGATAGTCGAGCTGAACATGCGCAATGGTCTCGACGGTGGCGACCTCGCCGATGTTCTTGGCATCCCGCGCAAACAAGAAGCGGCGCTCGTCTCACGGGTACGGTCCAAGTTCGAAACATCATTGGGCGTACTGCTGGTCAGCAGACCCGGGCCTGAGGATTGCCTGGACTTGGCGGCCATGCTGGACGGCTGGAACGGCGAGCTGACGGCGCGGCTCCGCACCCGGGTCAAGCTGCACCTCCAGCGGTGCGAGGCATGCGCACGCAAGCGCGGCGAGTTGACGCCTGCGATGCTGGTGAACCTGCTCCCGGTGACCATCCTTCCGGCGGGGCTCAGGCAGCAGCTCTTCAGCTTCATCGCCGATGTCTCGCCGGACGCGGCGGCCTTGCGTGCCCGGGTGGCGCACCGCGCTGAGCCGTTCGGCGCTGGCGGTTTCCCGGTACAGCGGACGACACCGTCGGTGCCTCGCTGGCAGGGCAGCTATCCGATGGCGGCCGTTGCGGCCGTCGCAGCCCTGGGCGTGCTCGGCGGTGGCATGATTTTCGTCGATTACACCGTTAGCCATACTGGGCTGCCGCCCGCCGCCGCGGTACCCACACCGACGCCTGGGCCGACGCGAACCAGTCGGTCCATCGGAGCACTCGCTGTCACCCCGTCAGCAGGGGAGTCCGCGCCCACGCCGCCCGGATCCGGCTGGAACGTGCTCGAGCCCGTGAGCACGCCCACAGCGAAGTCCTCGCCCAAGAGGCTGAAGCCGCCCTCACCCTCGCCGACGCGCTCGCGCGCGCTTCTAACGTCACCGTCTACGACACCACGGCCCTCCAGATCCCCGCTCCCCCAGAGCCCCACGAGCCCGCCCCGCACGAACCCGAGCCCGTCCCCGCCGAGCCCGTCTCCGCCGCGCCCCTCCCCGCCGCGCCCCTCCCCGCCGAGCCCCTCCCCGCCGAGCCCGTCTCCCACGAGCCCGTCTCCATGACCCCTCGCCCTCTGCAAACCGCCAGGATGCCCGGAGCGGTGCTCGCCGAGTTCCTCTAGGACACGCACTGGCCGCCCGCATCACCACCAAGCGCCCCTCTAGCTAGCCAGGCTTCCTCTGCTCGCATCATGGCCCAGGTTGGGGCACTATGGGCAATAGTGTCTATTACGTTCGTGGCAGCGATGGTCGGCACGCAGGCCGTGGCCGTCGGCACCCTGGCGCTGGCGGTGAGGTGCATTCGCGGAGCCGGGCCGACCAAATCGCCTTGGCGATTGCCCTGACCGGGCTCACGATCGCGCTGGGGGCGCAAGCTCTCCGGTACAGCCGGGGATTCGGTCAGGGCACGTTCCGGGCGGTCCAGCTTGGGGGTCAGCTGATCGCTCCGTTTGCCCTAGCTTGGGGATCATCGAGGTGGTGGCGTGGAGCATGCCGACCAGATTCGCAGCACGGCTAGTCCGTTCCGCGCTGGCGCCGTAGTGACGCTGGGATTGCTGGTCCCCCCGCCGGTGAACTCGGCCTACCCGTTGCTCTGCGTCCTGGCCGCCGGGCTGACAGTCTTGGCGTCGGTGCGGCTCGGTCGATTCCAGCTGGGTGACTTTCGCGCCAGGAACGGCTCAGGAGCTGAGACTGAACGGCGCCGTAGCCTGGCGGTGCCGACCGGTGCAAGCTGTTCCAGCGATTACGGCGCGGACCGCTCGCGCGGGGAAGGCGGCGACATCGCGGATCCGGCGCCAGCTGGCGCGGCGGGCGATGCCGCTGATTACGGATGGTACGCCGACGCGGGCGACGGCTCGCCAGACAATGGCTACCGCAAGCCGGACCCGGCCTACGGCGGGCCTGTCACCGGCACCTTCGAGCCCCTCGCCCGGCAGAGCGGCTATACCGGGCAGCGCAACAGCGACGACCAAGACCGGTCCGGCCTGGGTTCCAGTGCTGCCGAGGAGGCCGTCGAGGACGATACCGAACGGCTCTATGTTCAGATCGCCATTTACACGCTACTGGACGACGGCATTTCCGACTTTGACCGGCTGGTCGCCCGCGTCGTCGAGCAGGTGCGGGTGAACGAGCCCGGCACCCTTGCCTACGTGGCCCATGATGTCCCATCCGCGCCGTTGCAACGGATCATCTATGGGGTCTACCGCGATCAGGCCGCCTACGACGAGCACACCAAGCAGTCCCACATCCGGGAGTTCGAGGCCAGCTGCCGGCCACTGATGCTCACGACCAACGTGATCGAGCTTGGTGTGCTGCAGGCCAAAGTGCTGCCATTCGGGCCGGCGCCGCTTCAGCCGTTAGCTGCGCAGCCCAACAGCAACACAGCAGGATGGCAGGACGAGCGTTGACTGGCGCCATTGGGCGGCGCACGGCTGCGGCCCGGGATCATATGATGGCTGTCCGGCTCGGCTGCCATCTGTGCGATATCTGACGTGCCGTGCCGCTGGCCAGGGATCCATCACCCGGGCCGGACGTCCTACGAGTTCTGCCCGGTTACGCGACCACGGGCTCGTCGAATTCCTCTCCCACCCTCGGCGCTGCCACATCCCCGGCAACGGCCGCCGCCTCGCCATAGGATTCGCCCGTGTCCGCGGCCGGGTGCTGCGCACCGGACTGGCCGAAATCGCCGAACCGGGCCCGGCGCCGCTGGGCAAGTCCGTCCAGATCAGGGTCGTGCGCCAGGTCGGCGATGGATTGCCCGGTGGATGCGTGGCCCGGGCCGCCAGCCGCGCTCGGAATGTCCGCGCGGCCTGCCAGGCGACGTGAACGCCGACGCTCAGCGAGAATGGTCCGCAACACACGCAGGCCGTCGCTGAAGGCGCTCAAGTTGCTCACCCCGTGTATCCGGGCGTGCTCGAAACTGGGAACCTCAGTGACGACGAGCCCTGCCTTGGCGATGCGGATGTTGATTAAGGTCTCGACCTCGAAGCCGTCACCCCACAAGGACCCATCGTCAATGGGCGGCGCAGATGTGGCGTCGAGGTCGAGAACCGGTACAATTCGCCGCCAGAAAACGTTGAATCCATAGCAGAGGTCTGAGTACTTAGTGCCATAGACCAAGTTGACGGAAGTGCTGAGAACGCGGTTGCCAAGGCTGCGCAGACGCGTGATGTCGTCGCTGCCGCCGCCTTCGGCGAACCTGGTTCCTTTTGCGAAGTCGGCACCCGCGAGGAGTGCGTCCACGAACCGCGGGATCTCGCAGGGGTCGGCCGAGCCGTCCCCGTCGACCATGGCGATGACGTCGCCGGTCGACGCTGAAAAGCCGCAGGCGAGTGCATTTCCCTTGCCCTTGCGTGTTTGCGTGACAATACGGACATCTGGCCGCAGCTGGCGTGCGACCGCCACCGTGTCGTCCACGGAGCGGCCGTCTACCACGATGACCTCATGGATGTCCGCTGGAAGCTGGGCGAAGACGTGGGGAAGGTTACGGGCCTCGTTCAGTGTCGGAATGACTACGGACACCCGCGGCCACGGCACCCCGTTATCTGACTGCACCGTCATGAGCTGACCCTTTACTGTCGTCGGCTCTCCGTGGCCTCGGGATTCGAGTGTCAGTGAGACCGGCCGTTACGCAAATGGACATGCTGCGTTCAGTTTCATTAGGAGACGCATGGGCCGAAGCGGCGGTTTACACCAATCTTGTGGTATCTGTGCGTAATCACTGGTCACTTCTTGTGATAGTCGGCCTTATGTGGCTGGCCATCACGCGATGGCAATCGTGCGGATGCGGATCATAGACCGTTTCCAAAGCGAGGGGTTGTCTTACGGCCAAGTGCTGCTCGGCGGAGTAGCCGACCGGGCGTACGCCGCGACCGCCCGCGAGGCCCGGCGGTACCCCCCGAGCCGACGTCACCGAACCACAGACTGGCCCTCCTGCGTCGCCCGAGACGATATACATGTCGCCCGAGACGACATGTAGCGCCCGCGCTGCTGAACTGCGAGGCGCCGGGATTGCCATCGCCCTACCGCCAGCGTGACGCCTCGTCCGGGGCTGCGGGCTCGAGTCGCGTAAATGTCCCGAACGCCGGTCCGCCCGGCGAGGCAACGGGGCTTAGCGCCCGATTTTCTGAAAGCGGACCTTCTCATCGGTAAGCGGGGCAACACGATCATCGCTACCATACCGTCGTGAAGCCGACCACCCACGCCGCTGTCCTGTTGCGCTCCCTCCCGGGGGACACGCCCCCGGGAGGGAGCGTCGAACTGGATCGGCTCCCTCATGGCCTGAGACGCTGACGTCCGACGCCGGGGGAGCATGACGTCGGCGAGATCACTAAGTCGGCGAGATCGCTAAGGTGACAGAAAGGCGGTGTGAAAACGGTGGCGAGGCATGCGAGGAGCTTGCAGCGACTGAGTAAACGGCACCCAAGCCGATCATGCCGCACCTCACGGTCCATCGCGGCGATGCTAGTTGTCCTGCTTATCGGCGGCCTCAGTACGTACTATTTGTTCTTCTCCCGCTCCGCCACCGGGATGCATTCTGCCGAAACTGCTGCCAAATCAGCAACCGCCGCGCAGCCCACGACGGCGGCTTCTTCAAGGTACTCTGCAGCGCCGTCACCAGCGGAAACGCCGCCCAAGGCGCCGAAACCGACGCCTCGGGCAACCCCGTCACGCAGGGCTGGCGAGCGGGGCGCCGGGCCTTCACTCGCCGCCGGGCCGGTCACCCGGCTGTGCGGCCAAGCAGGATGGCCTGAAACACGTGTCGATGGCGGCGCCTACATCGTCCAGAACGACGAATGGAACTCCACCGCCCCCGAATGCATCGTCGCCACAGGTGGCACCCAGTTCGCCGTCACCAGCTCGTCGATCTACGAGCCGACCCACGGCGACCCCGGTGGATACCCGGCCATCTACAGCGGCTGCAGCGCGGGGGTCTGCACCACCGGCAACAAGATGCCAATCCCGGTCAGCGAGATGACGCCCGGCACTGTCACCAGCAGCTGGGCGACCACCCAGCCGGCAAGCGGCGCCTATGACGTCGCCTATGACGTCTGGTTTAACCAGACGCCTGCCACATCCGGAACGCCAGACGGTGGGGAACTCATGATCTGGCTCGCGCACCGTGGCGGCGCTGGCATCGCACCGGCTGGCCGCCCGGTCGCCAGCGCCACCATCGACGGCCACGCGTACACCGTCTGGCTAGGGCCAGGGAATCCGGGCAGCGGGCAGCCTTTCGACCAGATCAGCTACGTGATGAAGCGCGCCGCCACATCGGTCCAGGACCTCGATATCAGCGACATCGCCGCCGACGCAGCCCGCCGCGGATACCTCGCCGGTACGTCGTATCTTGTCAACGTCCAGGCCGGTTTCGAGATCTGGCAAGGCGGTCGCGGACTCGAAACACAGTCATTCAGTGTCAATGTCCGCAGGTGAGGGACCGCTACGACCGTGGTGTGTTCCGGGCGCTTCGCGCGGGACGGACCGTCAAGGCTGAACGTAAGGAGCGGACACTTGAGCGTGAGTCCAGCGAGCGTGACTGGCTTGCCCACAGTCTCGGTCGTTATCGCCGCGTACATGATGGAACGGTGGGCTGACCTGCAGGAGGCGGTGGCATCCGTCCGGGCGCAGACCTTACAGGTGCTGCAGATGGTTGTTGTTATTGATCATCATCCAGGCCTTCTTGAGCGTGCGGAACGCTGCCTGCCGGGCGTTATCGTGATCCCCAATGCGGGTAGCAGGGGAGCATCGGGAGCCCGTAACACAGGCGTGGCCGCGTGCCATGGGGAAGTCGTCGCATTTCTCGATGATGATGCTGTCGCCGCTCCCACCTGGTTGGAAGCTTTGCTGCGCCATTTTTCAAACCCCGGCGTAGTAGGGGTTGGCGGCAGGTTGGATCCACTGTGGGCAGGATCCCGTCCGCGTTGGTTCCCCTGTGAATTCGATTGGGCTGTGGGCGCGTCGTACAGAGGAATGCCGGAGAAAGCCACACACGTGCGTAACGTGTGGAGCGGCAATATGGCGATCCGTCGGTGGGTGTTCGATGCGATCGGAGGTTTCCGCGACGATTTCGGCAAGGTCGGCGGGCGTTCCCGACCCGAAGACACCGACCTATGCTTACGCGCGGCCGCAGCACAGGACCGGGGGACTTGGGTATATGACCCGGCCGGAGTCGCTGGCCATCGGGTGCCGCCGGGACGCGCCACACTCGGCTACTTTCTTCACCGGTGTCTTAATGAAGGCTCGGGGAAGGCAGCGCTGGCTGCCCTCAACGGGGTCGGCGAGAGCACGTCGGCGGAACGGCTGTATACCCGCCAGGTGCTGCCTAGTGGGATCGCCCGCAGTCTGCGGGAGGCCGCACGCGGTGATGCGTCCGGAGCGTTACGTACTGTCGCCATTGCAGCGGGGTTCTCCTTCGCCGCAGCCGGTTTCCTGGGGGGCCGGGTCGCTGGGATTGTCCATCGTGAGGGTTCGGCGCCGACACGGCCCGCGACCGGTGACCGGTAGGTCAGGCGGCGGAATGCGCGCAGTGCGAACACGCGTGGCCAATCCGGCCAGGACCTGCTGGGCATCTGAGATGTTCCGAGCTGCGGCGCGTGATCCGGCTGCGGCGACTATGCCCGGCGTGGGGATCTTGTGATTTCCATGCACTCGACCGCAAGGCTCGTGCCAACCACCTGCCTTGCTGATTCGTCTTACTATGACGCCAAGTTCCCGGGCTGAGCGCGGCTCCCTGTGTGCTTCCGTCGCCGCGCCCGGCCAGCCGGACATCGCTGCCCGGCTGTCGCCACTATTGGCGCCAGGGCGTGGTGCTTGCCCGCCAGGCGCGCTGCCACTGGGCGCTGCTGCCCGGCAGCACCGCCCGGCGTCGTGCGTGCGCACAGTCCGGGACACAGCTGATGAGAAGCCGGTGCTGGTCACCGCAGTCTGTCAGGAGCTGATCACACATGACAGTGCCAAAAGCTGCAGCACATCCGGGCGTGCCCGTGCCAGGCGCCGATGAGGGGTTCTCCCCGGCCCGGATGATGGAGGTCGAGCTGACCGAGCCAATGCCGGCAGTGAGCTACGACGGGCGGCACCGGCGGGCGTGGGTGCTTGGGCGGCTGCATGGCGAGCCGGTCGGCACATGCGTCATCGATTTTGATGAGAACGGGCTGACCCCCAGTGAGCTCGGCACGTTGCTCTGGCCGGAGCTGCGTGAGCCGGTATCCAAGCTCTTCGCCGCCGCTGGAATGCCCCGGCCGTGCACGCTGAGCGGCGAGGGGCTGGCAGCCGACCCGGCCGCGTGGCCGTTCCTGCGCCGCCGCTCCCAGGTGCTGGCTGCCGCACCTTTCATTAGCGTCGTGATTTGCACCCGCGACCGGGCGGACCAGCTGGAGACATGCCTCCGCTATCTCAATCAGCAGGATTATCCCCGGTTCGAGGTTGTAGTGGTAGACAACGCTCCGACCAGCGATGCCGTCCGGTCGCTGATCGAGGCCCGGCGGGGCGGGGTGAGGCACCGCTATGTCGTGGAACCGCGGGGGGGCCTGTCCTGGGCCCGCAACGCCGGGATCGCGGCCGCGTCCGGTGAGATCATCGCTTTCCTCGACGACGACGTCGAACCCGACCGCCACTGGCTGGCCGGGCTCGCAGGGGGCTTCGCCCTGGACGATGACATCGGCTGTGTCACCGGCATGGTGCTGCCGGCCAGGCTTGACAGCCCTGCGCAGGAGTGGTTCGAGTGGTTCGGTGGGCACAGCAAGGGCCGAGGCTTCTCGTCGGCCGTCTTCTCCAGGCACGGCCCGCAGAACCCGCTCTATCCACTGCCGCCGTTCGGCGTCGGCGCCAACATGGCTTTCCGGCGCGAGGCACTGGCGCGCATCCGCGGCTTTGATGTCGCCTTGGGAGCGGGCACGCCTGCCCTCGCTTCGGAGGACACGCTGGCACTCACGCTGGTGCTGCTGGCCGGCTACCGCATCGCCTACGAGCCAGCGGCGTTTATGCGCCACCACCACCGCCGGGACATGGATGATCTCGATCGGCAACTCTACGGTTACAGCGTCGGCTTGACGGCCTACTACACGGCCTTGCTGCGGCACCGGCCCAGTGCCGTGCTTGGGCTGCTGGAGCTGCTGCCCACCGCCGTCGGCTATCTGCGCAGCGCCAAGGTGGCGGGCACAGCCGAACCGCGAGAGCTGCGGCCAAGACTCAAACGCCGCGGCATGCTCGCCGGGCCCGCAGCCTATATCAGGAGCGTGCGCAGGCAGGCCCAGCTGGCCTCATCGGAGGTACAGCAATGAGCGCGCATGTGGCGGACGGAAGAACGGAGCGTGTGGCGGGCGAGGTTCCTGTGCTCATGTACCACAGCATCGGCATCGGTGCCACGCGAGGGTTCAAGCGCTTCGTCGTCGATCCTGGCGAATTCGCGGCGCAGATGGATTACCTGGACGCCGCGGGATACCGGGTGGTCACCGCGGCGGACCTTGCCGGCAGCCGCTCCGGCCACCCGCTGCCGCCGCGCCCGGTCGTTCTGACGTTCGACGATGCATACACCGACTTCTACAGCGCGGCGCTGCCGGTCCTGCGGGGCCATGGCTTCCGTGCGACGCTCTACGTCCCCACCGCGTATGTCGGTGGCACCGCCCGCTTCAACAAGAAGGATGGCGAGGAGAACCGTGCTGTGCTGTCGTGGGGTGACTTGCGCGACGTAGCGACCGAGGGCGTCGAGGTGGCAGCCCACAGCCATACCCACCCTCAGCTGGATCGCGTGCCTGTCTCAGTCATCAGCGATGAGGTCCGCCGCTCCCGATGGATGCTGGAGGACAAGCTCGGGCTTGGGGTCGAAGGTTTCGCCTATCCGTTCGGCTATTGGAACCGTGCGGCACGCGCTGCCGTCGATGCTGCCGGCTTCCGTTACGCATGCGCAGTCGCTGATCTCATGACCGGGCCGGGCGACGACCTGCTCACGCTGCCCCGGCTGACCGTCAATGCCGGTATCGGCGTCACTGGCCTCGCCGGCTTGCTTGGCGCACGCCCCACCCCCCACGGCCGGCAGGTGGCTGCGGGAAAGCGGCTAGCCTGGCGGGCCCTTCGCCGGACAGTGCGCTCTGTGGGCGGGGATCCGCAGGAAGGGCGGCCCGCTACGTGACGGTCGTCGGCGAGTCGATAGGCCGGCAGCCAGCGATGAACAGCGGGCACGGCGGCGCGGATGACGCTCCCGCCGTGCGGTCACGGATGCCGGTTAGCGCCGTGGCCCTCGTCGCCGCTACCGGTGTTCTCGTGGTGGCCGCCGCCTACACGGCAGGGCGCCTCGGCCACGCCAGCGCACCATGGGCGGTCCGCATGTACTGGCTCGGCCAGTCGCTCATCCTGGCCCCCGTAGCGGCCCGGCTGTTCAGCCGGCGCCCACTCACCCCCGGCGAGACGGTAACCCTCATCGTCGTTCTGACGGTAGCGGAATACCTCGTCAAGGTCTGCTACAGCCCTACCTCCTTTACCTATGTCGACGAGCTCATGCACTGGCGCAGCACCGCGGGCATCTTGCAGACCGGCAAGCTCTTCACCGTTAACAACCTACTGCCGATCAGCCCGTATTATCCCGGCCTGGAAGAAGTCACTTCAGCTCTGGTTTCCATCACCGGGCTCTCGATTTTCGTGTGTGGGCTGATCGTTGCTGGCGTCGCTCACCTGCTTCTTGTCTGCGTGCTGTTTGTGCTGTTCCGTCACGTCAGCGGTTCCCACCGGATTGCCGGCATCGCCGTGCTCGTGTATGCGAGCAACTCGCTCTTCCAGTCGTTTGACTCGATGTTTGTTTATCAAACGCTCGCTGTGCCGTTTCTCGGTCTCACGGTGCTGGCCGTTTGGCGGCTCGCTTCACCGCGGACGGCCGGCAACCGCGCCGGCTGGTTCACGATCGCGGTACTGTCCGCGTTCGCGACCGTGGTGACCCACCACGTGACCAGCTATATGCTCGTGGCAACTCTGGAGGTCATAACGCTCGGGAGCCTGCTCGCAGGTGACCGGGCGTCGGCGGCCTGGGCATCTATCCTGGCCCTGATATCGGCGGCCGCTTTCACTGGCTGGATCGTTTTCGTCGCCCCGTCGACGGTGGGCTACCTGCAACCCGCCGCTGAGGGGGCCCTGCACGGTCTGCGGACTGTGCTCACGGGTGGGCACTCAAGCGCGCCACCCCCGACGTCGGCGGCGTCCGGGCCGCTGGGGAACCGCGTGCTTGCCGGAGTTGCCGTCCTGACCATCTCGGTGCTGTTGCCCATTGGCTGGTGGCATGTCTGGCGGCGGTATCGCCGCCAGCCATGGGTCGTGGCCATGGCCATCGGGTCAGCGAGCTGGTACGTCATCGTCGCGGTCCGCCTCGCCGTGGCGGACGGTAGCGAACTGTCCGGGCGGGCGTCGACATTCGTATTCGTGCCGGCCGCCTTCATCGCCGCTCTCGCCGTGTTCCGCCTTGTCGGCAGTACCTTGCGCTGGCGTGTTGTCAGCACCTCCTTGCGCTGGCGGGCGCCCGTCGTGGTGGCCGCCGCAGTGGCGGGAGCCCTCGCGCTGGTCTTCGACGGGCTGGCCAACGGCTGGCCGCCGTACTGGGAGCGATTGCCGGGGCCCTTCCAGGTCGCCGGCGTTGAAAGATCCGTGGGGCCCGAGCAGATCACTTCGGCCACGTGGGCGCTGGCGGCGCTCGGACCGGGCAACCGGTTCGCGGCAGATGAAGGCGATTACTCGGTCCTTGGCAGCTACGGCGACCAGAATCCGGTTCTCGACGTCGGGTTCTTGTACCTGTCGGCCGCCTTCACGCGGTCCGCTGCCCAGCAGGTCCAGGCTCAGGCGGTGAGCTATGTACTCGTCGACCTCAGGCTCAGCAAGGAGCTGCCCGCTTCTGGTGCGTACTTTCCGATCGACGGTCGGACGTACACTCATCCGCTGCCGCGGGCCGGCCTCACCAAGTTCAACAGCGTGCCTGGTGTTGCCCGCATCTACGACTCCGGGAACATCGTCATCTACGACCTGCGCGGGTCGGCGTACTATGGTTCGTAGGCAGGCGGACGTTGTCGTCACCTCGGCGGTGGCGGTTCTGGCTTGCGTGGCGGTTGTGAGCCGTGCCCCGACAGTGGTCATGGCCGTGCTGGGGGTGGCGCTGTTTGCAGCGCCTGGTTATCTGCTGAGTCAGCTGCTTTTCAGCTCTCGTATCGGTGGCCTGGAACGCGCTGTCGTGGCGACAGGTCTCGCGCTCGGTGTACCCATCGTCGGGGGGCTGCTGCTTGATGCCGCGGGAGTGCCATTGCATCGGGCCAGCTGGCTCGGCCTGCTTGCCGCCGTGACGTTGCTCGCCGACGTGGTTTTGCTCATACGTCGCCGGGCCGGCAGGGTGGCACCATTCACCTGGCGGCTGGCGGGGTGGCGGCTGGCGGGGTGGCGGCTACCCCCCCGGCATGCGACGGCGTTCGCGGCGGCTGTCCTGGTCGGTGCCTGCGGGCTTGGGCTCGCCCGCCTGGGTGCCGCGGTCCAGCCGCAGCCTGGATTCACCCAGCTGTGGCTGACAACCGGGCCCGAGAAGGAGCCTAGCGCGAATCTAGGCGTCAGCAACGACCAGGGGATCACGACACGCTACCACCTGGTGCTGATGCGTAACGGTCACGTGAGGGATGCCTGGAATCTCACGCTTGCCGATGGTCAGACATGGCAGCGAACAGTGCCCTACAGCGGCAAGGACTCGCTTGCCGCCGACCTGTACCGGCTGCCAGACCTCATCCATCCCTACCGCCACGTCGCCACCGGCAGTCAGCAGGCACCTCGATCGAGTCCAACGCCCAAGCCGGCGTTAACGCCTTAAGGCGCCGCCGGGACGGCGCCTGCGGGCGGCGGCGCGGTCGGCCTGCTGCTGGCGGCCAGGATCGAAGCCAGCTTCGCCGACGCGACACGAAGATCGGGGTGCACCTATACACTTTTGCCCGTGTTCACCCACCGATACCGTGATGTCGCACCCGGCCGATGTGGCCTGGCCGCGGCACCTGCCAACCGCGGCGGAACCGGGACGGCATGATCGATGATCGGCTTTGAGCCGGCTGGCGTACCGATCTTGATGTACCACGCGTTGTCAGCGGCCCGTACGCTGGCGTTCCAGCGCTGGACACTGTCGGCGGACCGGTTCGAGGCGCACCTGGACTACCTCAGCCACTGCGGCTATAAGTCAGCCACCGTCGCGGAACTAGCCGATCTTCGCCGCCGCCGGGCCACCGCGCGTGACCGGTTGATCGTGCTGACTTTCGACGACGCGTATGCCGACTTCCACGCAGTCGCGATGCCGCTGCTGACCCGCTACGGGCTGACCGCCACGCTGTTCGTGCCAACCGGATATGTCGGCGGTCACAGCGGGTGGATGCAACACGACGGCGAGGGCCGGCGGGAGATCCTGTCCTGGTCGGCGCTGGCCGAGATCGCCGGGTGCGGGGTCGAGATCGGCACGCACAGCCACACCCATCCCGAACTGGACCGGCTACCGCCTCGCGAGGTGTCCGAGCAGGTGCGCCTGCCCAAGGCACTAGTGGAAGACCGCCTTGGTGTTGCCGTACGCTCCTTTGCCTACCCGTACGGGCATTACCAGCGGAGAGTGCGCGACGCGGTTGCGGCCGCTGGGTACGCGAGTGCGTGCACGATGAACAGCTGGGCCGCCACGGCAGGCGACCATCCACTCGAGTTGCCCCGCACAGCGGTGTTCGACGACACCGACGCCGCGGACCTGGCGACCAGGGTGGCCGCCAGCCGAAGCCGGGCGCGCCGGGCGGCACTGCGTACCCGCCGGTTCGCGGAGATGCCAGCCCGCCGATGGCACACGCGGCAAGCCTATGGTGCCCTACGCCCGCGAGCGCAGCCATGAGCATCGTGCGTCCAATCCCGGCGGTCATCATGGGCTAGCGATTGCTTACGCCCGGACGGGCTGCCCTCCAAGACGGGCGCTGCGCTCGAGGGACGGCGATGCGCTCGGCGGGGCGGCCGATTCCCCAGCCCGCGGCGGAAAGACACACGGGGACTGCCCCGTTATCCGGTAACTTTCATGGAGGCTTCCATGCCCGATCATGCGACCCGGTCACGGCCGGTCCGGGTGTGCTATTACCTGCAGACCCATACCAGACCCGAGCAGGTGACACGGCTGGTCGAGGTCATCAAGGACGGCAGTCCCAGCAGCGTGGTGCTCATCAGCCATGACGCCGCGAGACCGCCGCTGGACATTGCGCGGCTGAAAACAATGCCGGGGGTGCATGTGTTCACCGAGCCTGGCGGATACGGCGATTTTTCCCATCTCGACCGCTACTTCGCTGCCGTCGACTGGCTGGACGCGCACGGTGTGGAGTTCGACTGGCTGGAAAACATCACCGGCCAGGACTATCCGCTGCGCCCGATCGCTGAGATCGAAGATACCCTGGCCCACAGCGCCGTCGACGGTTACTTGCTGTACACGCCGGTCTTCCCTGACCGCACGCCGCGCAGCGCTGACCAGGGCGCAGCCCCGCGGTTCCGGCTGTGCGCCCCCTTCGACGCGGCGATGCGCTATCAGTACCGGAGCTGGTGGTTTGGCAAACCCACCCCGGCCAAGCAACGCTGGCTGCGCCCGCTGATGGCGCTCAACCTGGTGCAGCCGTGGGTGCGCCTGAGCCTGGGCTACTCAACGATCGGAGTCCGCCGCAGAAACACGTTGTTCAACGACGAGTTCATCTGCTACGGCGGCTGGTTCTTTTGCACCCTCTCCGCACGCTGTGTGCGCTATGCGCGCGAGTTCGCTCGCGATAATCCCGACATTGTCGCGTTCTTTCGGACCCTTTTGGCGCCCGAAGAGGTGTTCCTGCAAACCGTGCTGGTGAACTCTGGCCTGTTCCGTTTCGAACCCGACGCAAAGCGCTACATCGATCTGAGCACCAGCCGTAACAACCATTCCAGCATTCTCGGGGTCGCCGACCTGGACGCGATGCTGGCCAGCGGCGCCCACTGGGCCCGTAAATTCGACCCTGCCCATGACGCTGAGGTGCTCGACATACTGGATCGCCGTGTCGTCAGGGTCGGGATGGCAGGGCCTGCCCGCCACTCCCCGGGGCCGTGATCCGCTGATTTGTTAGGTCAGCACGACGAGCGTCGCGGACGTCGCTGGCGCTTGGCCCGGGCCAGCGCGATCAACCCGGAAAGTTTCGGGCGCGTGGCGGTACTCCCCTTGCCCGCCTCGGGCGTCACATCATTGTGTCGCCGAGGCCCTCAGCTTGGAACATTTCCACGAACCACGGAGCCAGCAACCTGAACGCGCTGAGTGGTGACTTCCGCGTGCTGCGGATCATTCCCAAGGACTTGCCGCCGTGCCCGCCGTGCCCGCCGTGCGGGCGCATCGGGAGAGTGTTGAAGCCCCGTTTCGGCGGGCGCTGGCAGCCGCAGCGGAGTGGCGGGCGGTGTGATCGGGTTCGAAGGAGCGAATGAGTGGATGGGCACCGGGGCGAGCTTGGGTGCCTGTCTGGGAGGACGGCTGCGCCTCGCGATGCCGCCCGGAGTCCGCAGGGGCCGGCTATCGGGCTCCGCTTGGCGGCGCAGGGCGCTGGGGTGGCGATCGCTGCCGGTCCGCGGCGGACTTGCCTGCGGGCGGCCTGATGCCGCACTATCGTGCTGTCATGCAGTCGCGCTGGCTGGCCCCGGGCATGAGCGTACGTGTTGCCGGCCTTGCCGCCAGTTACCGGCGACGGGAGGCGACGCGGTGTCGGCTACCTGGTCCTGCCGAGCCTGGTCGGCACGTCGCCACTGATAGCGATGGGGCACCTGAGTCGTGACGGATACCCGGATCGGCTTTGAAGCCTATAGCGCGGCCGGGACGGGCCCGCCGGCTGCGATGCCGCGGCGCTCGCCGCGGGCCGCTGTCATAGGTGTCTGGCGGCGGAATCGGGATCTACTGCGCAACGCAGGAAGCCTCGTGGCGACGACCGGTGTGACGTCGCTGCTGGGCTTCGTCTATTGGGCACTTGCGACCCGGGTGCTCAGCCAGCAGGCGGTTGGGTACGGGTCGGCTGCGGTGTCGGCCATGACGCTCCTCGGCACGCTCGGGATGCTTGGCCTGGGCACTCTGCTTATCGGCGAACTTCCGCGGCGTAGCACCCGCGCGGGCCTGGTATCGGCCGCGCTGCTCGTCTGCGGACTGGGATCACTGGTGCTGGGGCTGGGGTTCGCCGTCGTGGCTCCCCGCGTCAGCGATCGCTTCGCGGAAATGATCGGAACGCCCGGCCGCGCTGCGGTGTTCGCGGTCGGCGTGGTCGTGACCGGGGTGACCATGGTGTTCGACCAGGCCACCATCGGCTTACTACGCGGGGGATTGCAGCTCTCGCGCAACATCGCGTTCGCAGTTGTCAAGCTGCTGGTCCTGCCCGCTACCGCGATCATCCTGCACGGTCGGTTCGGCGTCGGCATCACCTTGTCCTGGGTGACTGGGATGGCCCTGTCGCTGATGCTGGTGGCGATTCGCCTGCGGTTCACCGGACAATGCGTTCTGCCCCGGCCGGATTGGGGTGTTCTGCGGGGTCTTGGCAGGACAGCGGTGGCCCACAACTGGCTGAACCTCGCCATCACGGTCCCGTTCTCGCTGATGCCGGTGCTGGTCACAGTGATCGTGTCGCCGTCGGCGAACGCCGCGTTCTACGTGGCTACGATGCTGGGCGGATTCCTGTACGTCGTGCCGACACACCTGTCGACCGTTCTCTTTGCGGTAGTGGCAGCCGACCCACATGTAATTGCCAAGAAGTTGCGTTTCGCCTTGCGCATATCGTTCATGATCGGGCTGCCCGGCATGGTAGCGCTGGGCCTGGGTGCCCACCTGGCGCTGAACATGTTCGGGGCTAATTATGGGCGCGAGGCCGCGCTGCCGCTGGTGCTGATGGCAATCGGTTACCCGCCGGCTGTGCCGAAGGCCCTCTACATCGCGGTGTGCCGGGCGGAAGGCAAGATAACACGTGCTGCTGCCGTACTGACCACGGCCTCAGCCATGGAGGTTGCCGCCGCGGTGGCGGGGGGTATGGTCGGGGGGCTGAATGGGCTGGCGATAGCGCTGCTGGCCGTGCGGTTCGCTGAGACATTGGTGACGGTACCCGCGGTGGCCCGCGCAGCCTTCGGCCAAGGCCGCCACCGCCGCGCTGAATTACTTACCGCAGCCACCGATACGCTCACAACCACCGATACGCTCACAACGGACGCGGGACCGCGCGGCTCCGCCCTGACCACGCCTGGAACGAAGTACGAGCGCGTTGCCTGCTCCCCGGCGGTGAACGATATAAGCATACGGGCTCGGCAGCATGCCGGAATCGCCGCCCTGCTCTCGCTCGCGACGTTTCCGGCATCAAGTCACCCGGTCCCCCTAAGACCACCCAGCGTGCTCGGTCAAGCCCCCATGCCGACCCAGGATGGCGCGCCTTAGCTACGCCGCAACCCGATCAATTAGCATCCTGGAACCCGAGTCATGGCGAAAGAGAATTTCTATGCTCCGCAGAAGATCAGGTGAATATGCTACTGGCTCCTCGCTGCGGCTTGGCGGGCCGTTGCGTACGCTGCGGCGGCTGACAGTGCGAGCGACCCGCGCAGCCTATCTTGGCCTTGAGCGTTCCGGGCTTGGGCCGCTGCTGAACGTGGGACCGGTGCAGCGCCTCAAGGCCCGATTCACCTATATGCCGGCGTGGCGGGTGCTCGCGGTGCTGGATGTGGTCGCCGCGACAGGTGTGCAGGCCTGGGTGGCGGGTGGGTGGGGTGTCGATGCCTTGGTGGGGCGTCAGACTCGTCGGCACTACGACCTGGACTTGGTGATCGGTGACCATCCCGTGGAGTACCTGAAGGTGACAGAGGCACTGGGACGGCAAGGATTCCGGCTCGCCCAGAGCCAGTTCAATCCCGGTCTGCCCATGCCGCAGCGCTATGCGTGGAACCAC
Source organism: uncultured Actinomycetota bacterium (assembly GCA_963826515.1). Lineage (GTDB taxonomy): Bacteria > Actinomycetota > Actinomycetes > Streptosporangiales > Streptosporangiaceae > DATFVJ01. The sequence goes on along the minus strand of CAWGXI010000003.1, from coordinate 736,056 downwards.
GATGATGGGCACGGCGTTGAGGTTCTCCCCGTGGCGCTGCAGCAACCGCCCTTCAACCGGGCGGAGGCGCAGGCACGCAGCGTCGAGCCGGCGTTCACCTGCGGGAACATTGACGGCCGATCGGTACCATGCCTGTCCGCCGAGCTCCAACTCGCGTTGCATACGGGTTACCGGCAGCGGCAGATCGATGCGGGCGACATAAGTCTGCTACGTGCGCTCGTGGGCTAATCGTAGGGAATAGGGTGGTCTCATGCCGTCGGCCGCCGGAATGTCCGCCGGAATGTCAGTTAAGGCGCGTCTCGCGACGGCCGTGTCGGTGGCGGTGACCATAGCGGGCCTGGCCGCCTGCGCCGCCGGTGCGGGCAAGTCCAGCGTTTCATCGCGCCTCGCTCCTGTTGGCATTGTCTCCGCCAATGCCACTGAGCAGGCTGGGATCCTCTCCAAGATGCAGGTCGACCGCACGGTCGTGGTCGCGGGCTACTCCTACTACGTGGGAACGATCGGCGGCCGGCCCGTCGTCGACGTAGCGTCCGGCGAGATGGATGAGACGGCGGAGCTCGCCACTTGGATCTTGGACACGACATTCCATCCACGCGCGACGCTGTTCTCAGGTATCGCCGGGGCGCAGAACGCCGCCATCAACGTGGGTGACGTGGTGCTGAGCGGATTCGTTGTCGACAAGTCCAACATTCGCTACAACCTGGGCGGTTATCAGGCCAAGTACCAGGGGATCGAGATCCACGACGTGGGAACGTCGAACACCGCGGGCGACATCATCGACGGATATGGAGACACCTACCCGACTCCGCAGAACGCCGCATCGTACCCGGACGCCTCTCACTCCGAGGACAAGACGTGGGTCTACGTCGATGCGCTCGCTGCGGCCAAGCAGCTGGTGAGCACCGCGGCAGGCACCGTACTCGGGTCGACGACGAAGGCAGACGCGACGGGCAACGCGTCGGCGGCGGGGTCTGTCGAGAATAAGGTCGTCATCGGGACGATCGGGCAAGCGGCGGTGTGGACCGAGCCGCTGAGCTGGATCGAGGCGCAGAACATGCTGTACCAGACCGACGCCGAGGAGAACGAGGGAACCGGCTTCGCATTCGCGAACGCGGCTGCGGGAGTGCCATGGATGCTGGTCCGCGGCATCTCCGACACTCCGTGGTACCCGAAGGCCGGCGACAGTACTCTCGCCTCCGCTAGGGCCGCGAAGGTCGTCGCATTCCTGCTCGCCCGCCTGCACGGGACCGTTGATCACACGCCGGTCGCGCTCGGTGATCTCAGCTCCATCACCAACGCCCACCGGGCAGGCTACCTCATCGCGGACAAGGCCTTCTTCAGCGTTGGCCCCGTCACCCAGGTCACCTTCACCAGCAACGGAACAACGAAAACCCTTACCGGGGCAGCTCTGGCGGCCATTCAGGCGCAGTACTCCGCCACGGCCGGTGATCTCGGCTGAACCGCCCCTGGTCGCTTTGACCGGGCGTCGGGGCCTCGGACTTTATCCCGGCCCCTTGCTGGCGTCGAAGTCAGTTCCTCAGTCCCTTCGGCAAGAGAAGCCGACGAAGCCAGCGGCGAGGGGACCAGCGAACGCACTCGCAGAGGGCGCACTCTGTTCCACGGCGGTAGTGTCGATGCGCGTCCTGATCATGCCCACAGCTGCAGAGCAGCGGGCGACACGCCTCTTTCACAAGGCACCTATGCGGGTCCAAGCCCTTGCCGGCGCCGCATGCCACCCACACGGTCCGCCGTCACCGGCATCACCTAAAGGAGCATGCGCGCCCCGATGACCCGTTTGCCGGCCGTTCGCTGCTCCATGACGCAGCCAAACGACGGCCCGAGCCAGCCAATTGTCAAACGGGCTCATCCGTAACAACCGCATCCCAACACCTACGGTTTCACCCCCGACGGTCTGAAGTCCGCCATCGCTGAAGCTAGGCTGCCCGCCGCAGCCTCAAACCTCGCTCAACTGTCACAACACAGGCCAAAGATCACTACCCCCACGGCAAGACGGTCGCGATCGCTCCGAGGAAACGTCGGCCATCTTCGTGTCTATTATTAGCCGCCGAGCCTCGCAATCCAGCGAGGCGATGCGGAAGATTCCAAAGTTCCAGAGACACTGCGGCGGGTGCGCGAGCGGGTGGCTGACCTGATGTAGAGCCGCAGGACTGACACTCCTAGATCAGCGCCGGGGAACAGGCAGTTCCTCGACGGGGCTGTCGCCAGCGAGCAATGCTGAGGCGATGCGCTCGCCGGCCCGCCCGTCCCACAGCGCCGGGGTCCGCCGGGTCGGCGGCGCCTCGAAAACGCCGCGTGCGGCCGCGACGATTCGCCTGGGATCGCGGCCGACCAGCTGGTTAGTTCCCTCTGCCACGGTGATCGGCCGCTCGGTGTTGTCCCGCAGCGTCAGGCAGGGCACGCCAAGCATGGTGGTCTCCTCCTGTACACCACCCGAGTCGGTGAGCACGATGCGGGCCGATGCCTGAAGCGCGACGAAGTCGAGGTAACCGGCGGGCGGGATAACTCGGACCCGGTCGGACATCCCGGCCGCCTGCAGTGGGTGCGCCGCCCTTGGATGGGCGGGGAGCACGAGCGGGCACATCGCAGCCACTTCGTCGAGCGCGCAGGCCAAGCCAGCCAGCACGGCCGGGTCGTCCACGTTAGCGGGCCGGTGCAGCGTGACCAGGCCGTACTTGCCCGGTGACAGCCCGAGCCTGGACAAGATGCCGGAGCCAAGCGCCCGGTCGAGGTTCGCAAGCAACGTATCCACCATGACGTTGCCGACCAGGTGGATCTGATCGGCGCGGTACCCCTCATCTTCGAGGTTGCGCACCGCGTCCGGTGACGGGGCGAACAGGTAGTCGCTCACCCGGTCGGTAACGACGCGGTTGATCTCTTCGGGCATCGACCAGTCCCTGCTGCGCAGGCCGGCTTCCACGTGCGCGAGCAGGCCGCCGGATTTGGCGGTCACCAGGGCGCAGGCCATAGTGGAGTTCACATCGCCGACAACGACCACCACGTCGGGCTGGAGTTTGTCTACGAGCGGCTCGAACGCGGTCATGACCCGAGCAGCCTGCGCGGCGTGGCTGCCTGATCCCACCCCGAGGAAGTGATCGGGTGGGCGGATGCCGAGATCGCCGAAGAACACGTCGTTCATTGCGGCGTCGTAGTGCTGGCCGGTGTGCACCAGGACGACCTCGGCGCCGCGTTCGGTGAGCGCGTCCATGACCGGCTTGACCTTCATGTAGTTCGGCCGCGCTCCGGCGACGCAGATGCAACGCAACAATCGGTGTTCCTTACCAAGTATCGACGCTGCGATCGGTCAGTACGCGGCCGCAGTCCAGCACGCTGCCAAACGCGCTGCTGATCTCATCGAAGTCAGCGCGTCCTGGTCAGTCAGCAGGATAGCGGCGTCCGTGGTCGATGCTCGCCTCGGCACGTCCACCGCGTGTTATCAAGGCGGCCGCGGTCTATGCCATGTGCATGTTTCTGCGTGACCGGTGCGGACCCGCCCCGGCTTGCGCGCGGTCAGGGACCCCGACGTTGCTTTCGCCGGTCGGTACCGGTCAGTACCCGCCCCCGCCGGGGCTGGACGACGGGCTCAAGCGGGGTGCGGCCGCACCGGACACCGTCACTTCATGCCATACGCCGCCGGACACGTTGAGCCCATTTCCCTTGGCCTGCCCAGAGGCGGTGTCCCCAATGTAGGTGTATATCGGGTGCCCGTTGTAGGTGGCCTGAATCAAGCCGTCCGAGCGCATGATCGTGCCTAGCTTGTGTGCGCCTGTCACACCCGGGCCGGCGATCACGGTTCCTTCCACTACCGGCCAGAAATGGACGCACGTCGTCGAAGTGCACTTTGACACCGTTGCGGTGTCCCGGGAGAACCAGTAGAGCGTACGGCCGTGGGCGTTGGTGAGCACTGCCGCGCTGCCGATCTTCACGGTCCTCACCACTTTGCCAGCCGAGGCCGTGCTCGAGGAGGAGGCGGCGGATGCGGAGGTAGCCGACGGGCTGCCGGAGGCCGTTGGGCTGGTCGATGAGCTCCCGCACGCCGCGGCAAGGAACCCGACGACCGCCAAGCCCACGGGTGCCCACATTCTGTGACCCATCGCGTATCTCCGTTTCGGAAGAGGATATCTCACATACCGGTATCACAATTAGGTTGGCGGGCGGCTCGCTCGCAGTCGTTATGACTGAATCAGCGCAGCAGCCAACCAGAGACACAGCTCGTCCTGGCTCAATGTCGTGGAACATTGGTTCGCTGAGCTGACCAAACCGCAAGCTGCACCGCTCCGGCCACAACAGCGTCAAAACACCCCGAAGCCGACATACTGAATTGACGCCTGGAACGAGGGCCCAAAGCCGTTCGTGTGGACGAAGACCGCTGATGAGATCCTGGAGAACCTCGCCGGATTTCTTCAGCGAATTAACAACGCAGGACACTTTAGCTCGGCTAGTAGGCGCCGGACCCGCGGATGACCGCAGACCATGTCTTCCAGAGAATCTGCAGGTCAAGGGCGAAGGACCAGTTCTCCACATATCGCAGATCGAGCCTTTCAGCTTCATCCCACGGCAGGTCCGACCTCCCGTTGATCTGCCACAGGCCGGTCAGGCCCGGCTTGACCACGAGCCTTCGCCGCATATGAACGCCGTACTTCGCGGCCTCGGCAGGCAGCGCGGGCCTCGGCCCGACCAGGGACATGTGCCCGACCAGCACGTTGAATAGCTGCGGAAGCTCATCCAGGGACCAGCGGCGCAGCCAGGCACCCGTCTTGGTCACCCGCGGGTCCCTGCGCATCTTGAAGAGCACGCCCGCCGCCTGGTTGTGCGCGGCAAGCTCTGCCTTCGCTTGTTCCGCGTCAACGACCATGGTCCGGAACTTCCATACGGAGAAGGTGTGGCCATCCTTCCCGACCCTGGTCTGCCTGAAGAAAACAGGTCCCTGGTCGGTGATCCGGATGGCAAGTGTGATGACCGCGAACAAGGGCGCCAGCAGGATGAGCGCCGCCAGGGCCGATGCCTTGTCGAACATGCTCTTTAGGACCTGCTTGCCCCCGGAGAGTTCCGCATGATCCACGTGCAGCAGCGGCAGCCCGGCGACTGGACGGATGGTCGTTCGCGGACCGGCGACGTCGAGCAAGGCCGCTGCGACGCACATGTCAGTGCCTGTCTTCTCCAGGTCCCAGGCCAGCTCGCGCAGCCGGATGCCGTTCATTTCGGGGCAGGCAAGCACAGCCACGGTGTCGGCCCTGAACCGGCCAACGGCCGACGTCACGTTACCGAGCCCGCCGAAGACAGGGACTCCGGCGATCTCATCCCGCGTGGTACTGCCTGCCAGGCAGGCACCTACCACGGAAAGGCCGTGGTAGGTGCTGCGGCGCAGTTCGAGGACCAGATCGGCGACCGCCGGGGCGTGACCCACGGCCACCACCCGCCGCAGGCAGGCACCGCGACTGCGCAGCCTGTGCAGCCGCCTGCGGAGAACATGCCTGGCGACGAGATCAAGGACCGCTGCGCAGGGTAGTGCGATCACGACGTAGCCGCGCGCGAATTCAAACTTCACCACGTATGAGGCAATGGCGACCACGGCGGTCAGGCTCACCGCGGCGTTCAGGATCTTCCGGAACTCATCCGAGCCGACACCTATAAAACGGGGGTCATAACCCCCGGCCAGAGCCACCGACGCGGTCCAGAGAACGGGAAGCAGGACGGTAAACGCCAGATAGACACCCGACTGGTACGCTTGCGCGTCGAAGCGCACCTCATATGCCAGCAGTCCCGCCGCGAGAGCACAGGAAAAGTCAGCCACCACCGCCCGGCGACGGTACGCACTGGTCCATGTCGAGGGATCCCGCACAGCCAACAGCGCCTGGATTCTCCGACTCCTAGTGGCGGCCGTGCTACCAGACATCTGTCCCCACCCGTCCCCATGCGCCGCCCGCCTTCACGCCGGGCATATATGGGAGACGCCTGACTAAATCGGTGGGTTGACGTGTACTTCATCATTCAGCCGGTAATGTCCAGACAGGCACATGAACGTGGCCCGCCGGCCACCCTGCGTGGGCGGCGCGCGGCAGCAGTACTGATGGTTGAGGATTCGGCCAGGGGCTGGCGTGGCCGCGCGCCCGGCGGGCCGGGCTCACGGCGGCCGCAGTCATTTAGAACCGCACTGAATCCGGGGGTAGCCGCTCCAGGCACGGCGAGGATCGGTGTTCATGATCGTTGTGACGCGGTCCCTGGTCGCGGCGAGGCCTGGCGGTCAGGTAGATCGGCGGGGTGCAGACCGCGATGTCGATCGCGGTGATAGTGGTCGGCGTTTTGGGCGGCCGTCGTCGCGGTTCAGTTAGCGGGACGTGGCGCATTTGACCCTTGCGGGCGCTGTAGCGGAGGCGGGCGGGCAGCAGGGTGGCCAGGACAGCCCGGCCGATGGCGCCGGTGAGGCTGGCGGGCCCGTCGGGGCAGATCCCGCGGGCCGCGGTGAGCTGGTCACGTGCGGTCTCCAAGGCGCAGCAGCTGGTAGAGGGTGACGGGTCGACTTGCTGCGGGCCAGCAACATCGCCCCGGTGCCAGCGACCTCACGCAGGAAGCGCCGACGTCAAAGGCCCGGTCCAGCAGGACCAGCATGCCGGGCCGCAGCAGCAGCAACAGCCGCCGGGCCAGGGTCGCTTCGTCCCGGTCGGCCGCCGAGCCGATAGCGGCGCCGAGCAGGCCTTGGGTGCCGGTCTCGGCCAGGGTCATCAGCCGCAGCGTGGGATACCCCTCCCAGCCCATCCGGTACCTGATCCGGCCCATCCAGGAACGGTTGCGGTCAGTGTCGGGAACTTTCAGCGAGTTAAAGCCGTCGAACGCGACAGTGCGCAGGCCGGCAAAGCGCACCCCGGAGGTATGCGGCTGGGCCAGCGGCCCGGCCACCACCTCGAACAGGGCTTTCATCGGCGCCGGCCCAGCCGGCGGCGCCGGTCACGCAGGGCCTTCTCCGACGGACACGGCACCGCCAGGCCCGCCAGCCCGGCGGTCAGTCCCAGACCCGGCGGCATCCTAGGCGCGGGAACATCCCCAGCGCGAGCAGGAAGTAAACCCCGACCCGCGAGGGCAGCTTACCCAGCCTGCGCTGCACCGTCCCGGTCTGCTCCAGCACGTCATCGACCAGCTCGAACGGCAGGTACTGGGTTAACTCGCCAACATGACCGGGGCAAATACTCCCGCCGCGACTGTGACGGCGCGCGTGATGGTGGTCGTGGCAGACTCAGTACGCAAGGGGACCTCTGGTGTCGGGAAGATCGTGATGGGTTGACCCGATCTACCAGAGATCCCGTCTTCTTTTCGCCGCGCCACGCCGGCAAGATCCTTGACCTGATCCCAGGACGCCTAACGACGCGGCATTGGGCCGCGCAGCGGCGCCGGAGGCGTCCTTGAGGTGGCCGGCCGGGAGCCCGATAGTGGGCGGCGGGGAAATCGGCGGCGGACGCCACGATCGACCAGGCATGCCGGATCCTGCGGCTGCCCACGATCCGGGACCGGCATGGCGAGATCGCCGCCGCCGCGGCCCGCCAGCAGGTCGGCTATAAGGCGTTCTTGACCGAGCTGCTGTCGCTGGAATGCGACGATCGGGAGACGCGCCGTAAGGCCCGGCTGGTCCGCGACGCCGGATTCCCGCGGCCCAAGCGGATCGGGGACTTCGGCTTCTCCGCCAACCTGGACGTGCCCGCCGCGCTGATCCACACCCTGGCCCGCTGCGCATAAGTGGCGGCGGGGCAGCCATGCTGCCTGATCGGCGACTCGGGCACCGGCAAGTCGCATCTGCTGATCGGGCTGGGCACCGCCGCCGCCGAGAACGGCTACCGGGTCCGCTGCGTTACCGCGGCCGCGCTGGTCAACGAGCTGGTCGAGGCCGCCGACGACAAGACGCTGTCCCGCACCATCGCCCGCTAGGGCGGATCGACGTGCTCTGCCTGGACGAGCTCGGCTACATCGAGCTGGACTGGCGCGGAGCCGAGCTGCTGTTCCAGGTATTCACCGAGCGGGAAGAGAAAGCATCCATCGCGATCGCGTCCAACGCCCCGTTCAGCGAATGGACCGCCACCTTCTCCGACCCCAGGCTGTGCGCCGCCGTCGTCGACAGGCTCACCTACGACGCGCATATCATCCAGACCGGCACCGGCTCTAACCGGCTGCGCGTCACCACCGCCCGCCGCCACGGCAGCACACCATCCCCGAAGGAAGGAACGACCCGCCATGACGTTAATCCACCACCCCAGCAGCGACCACCATATGGCCGCCATCACCATCGACGCCGGGCACGCCCGCGACATCACGGTCATGCTCGCCGACACCCGCGCTGTCCTGGGCGCCCTTGCCAGCAGTGACGCGCCCGCCGCCGCCCAGCGGGCCGCTGCCTGACCCACCCGCAAGCCGACCTGCACCGCTTACCTCGTCGCTGGCAAAGCGGTCTTAGGTGGGCATTTCAGTCGTGTCAGAGATGTCCGGTGCGTGCTGCGCTTTTCGGTGGTGCGCCAACCGCCAGGCCAGCAACGCCCCGAGCAACGCTCCAGCCGTCTGCACCACGATGTCGGCCACCGCCATGTGCCGGCCGTAGAAGAGGAACTTTCCAGCTGCGAGCACCACCGCGAGCGCGGTCGCGAGCAGGGTGGCGGGGATCGGGCGCAATGGCGGCCTTCGAGCCCACACGACGACGAAGCCGACCGGAATGAACGTCAGCAAGTGCAGGACCTCGATCAGCCACTCCTCCAAACTCATAGGCGGGAAAGGTGCGATATGGTCCGGGAGGTACAGGTAGTGCCCGGGAATCGAGAGCGCGCCTCGGCGGACGTAATCGACCTCATGGCTTAATGTGCGGACTTCGGCATGGCGGATCTCGCCCTGCCAGGGACCGCCTCCGTGGACCTCGTCGCCAAGCACAATATGCCCAGCGCTCCAGACCCTTAGGGAATCCGCCGGAAGGTGTACGGTCAGTCGTGACGTCCCGTCGACGACGATGCGGACGTCGTCGCGTTGCAGCATTACGTCCACGCTGTTCCACCGCTGGGGCTGGAGACTCCCGTCGACGACGAACGGGGGGTCACCGTTGGCGGTCGACCCGGGACGGCGCAGCCACACGAGCAGGCTGGAGTGGTCCTGCTCGATGGCGAAGTCAGTGTGCCAAAAGTCGCTGGCCAGCATCATGATCGACCGAGACCGCTTCTGCAGTGACTGTGGGTTGAACTCTACGTGGAGCGAAGCGATACCGGATGTGCGCACATCGCGCAGCCAGGCTGGTGTTCCAGGCGTGCGCGCGTCATTCATCTCACCAAACCGCAAGGATCCGTCGGCGGTTCTCGTTACGTCGTTTCGTACCATTCTCGGCGGATCCCAGTCGAACGGGAAATACGCGCCGACAGCGAGCAGGAGGATCATTCCCAGCAGGCCGACGAGAGGCACAGCCGGAGAGCCGCGCACCCGCGGGCTCGCTCCCAGCTCACGTTGCTGGCGGGGGCTAACTTGGCGGAGTTCCTCGCTCATGTCAGCAACCTCGTCGCGGCAGCGAGTGGTGGAGCGAGTCGGTCGCGCCCCGACATGGCGGCAATGGGAAGCGGCCACGAGATGGCCAGGTCGGGGTCATCGAACGCAATTGATACGTCCTCAGCAGGGTCGTGAGCGCGGTCGATGCGATAGGACACGTCCGCAGGGTCGGTGAGGGCCTGAAACCCGTGTGCGCAGCCCGCCGGCACGAATAGCGAGACCTGCTCGTCGCCGTTCAGCTCGAAGCTCTCCCAGATGCGGTACGTTCGCGACGCGGGCCGCAGGTCCACGATGACGTCGAAGATCGCCCCATACGAGCATCGCACGAGCTTCGCCTCGCCGTCCCCACGTCGCACGTGCAGGCCTCGGACCACGCCGCGCGCTGAGCGGGACAGGCTGTCCTGGGCGAACGCGGCCGGGTCGATTCCGGCTGCGCTCATTACGTCTGCGTCGAAGGTGCGGCAGAAGAAGCCGCGCTCGTCCACATGCGGGGTCGGCTTGAACAGCAGCGCACCGGCAATGCGGGGAACAGGACTGACGTTCACGGGCCTCCCTTACGCGGCCGACACCGATGTTGGCACTGGCGCCAGTCGAAATGGTCGGGAACAGCGGGGGCAACCGCCGCTGGAATGGGTGCCAGAGCAATCACGCACCCTCACGCGGGTCCAACCAGTCCGCTAGCAGCACCCGAGGTTGAACTGGGCGCTGGTGTCCCCGGCTTCGGCGGCCATGGGCCACCAGGTCCGGGCTTCGGCCAGCTCGGGCGGATCCAGCCGGTCTGCGAGCAGCATCCCGAAGTTGAACTGGGCATCGGTGTCCCCGGCCTCTCCGGCCCTGGTCCACCAGGTGCGGGCCCCGGCCAGCCCCGGCGGGTCCAGCCGGTCTGCGAGCAGCACCTTGAGGCTGGCACGCAGGCACGGCCACGGTGTCGGCCCTGAACTGGCCCACGGCCGACGTCACGTTACCGAGCCCGCCGAAGACAGGGACTCCGGCGATCTCATCCCGCGTGGTACTGCCTGCCAGGCAGGCACCCACCACGGAAAGGCCGTGGTAGGTGCTGCGGCGCAGTTCGAGGACCAGATCGGCGACTGCCGGGGCGTGACCCACGGCCACCACCCGCCGCAGGCAGGCACCTTGACTGCGCAGCCTGTGCAGCCGCCGGCGGAGAACATGCCTGGCGACTAGATCAAGGACCGCTGCGCAGGGTAGTGCGATCACGACGTAGCCGCGCGCGAATTCAAACTTCACCACATATGAGGCAATGGCGACCACGGCGGTCAGGCTCACCGCGGCGTTCAGGATCTTCCGGAACTCATCCGAGCCGACACCTATAAAACGGGGGTCATAACCCCCGGCCAGAGCCACCGACGCGGTCCAGAGAACGGGAAGCAGGACGGTAAACGCCAGATAGACACCCGACTGGTACGCTTGCGCGTCAAAGCGCACCTCATATGCCAGCAGTCCAGCCGCGAGAGCACAGGAAAAGTCAGCCACCACCGCCCGGCGACGGTACGCACTGGTCCATGTCGAAGGATCCCGCACAGTCAACAGCGCCTGGATTCTCCGACTCCTAGTGGCGGCCGTGCTACCAGACATCTGTCCCCACCCGTCCCCATGCGCTGCCCGCCTTCACGCCGGGCATATATGGGAGACGCCTGACTAAATCGGTGGGTTGACGTGTACTTCATCATTCGGCCGGTCATGTCCAGACAGGCACATGAACGTGACCCGCGGGCCACCCTGCGTGGGCCGCGCGGCAGTTCACCGACGGTTGAGGATTCGGTCAGGGGGCTGGCGTGGCCATGCGCCCGGCCGGCCAGGCTCGCGGCGGCTGTTTTCATCCGCGCCCCGCAGCCCGTTCGAGTAGCTGCGTTGCCGCTCACGGGCCCGGAGGACTGGGATAGGCGCGGCGTTATCGTGCGGCAGGGCGCGTCGCTCGGCGCACGAGTCGTCTTGGTGGCTGGCTGTTCGATCGGTCACCGGCCGCTGGTCGCAGCCGGCGCCGGAGCGGTACGCAACATGCGAGCGTCTGACCTGCTCGTGCTTCCCGAGGACCCCGGTCATGGAGTATCGCCAAAAAAGTCCGGTTCGGCCGTAATCTCGAGCCGCGGCCTGGGCGTCTTTCTTCATAGTTAGACGACCGCTGTGCGGCTTCCCGGGGTGGCGCGGAGATGACCCGCCGTATCCGGTGACTGCTGGCCAGGCCGGGGGTGGGGGAATGAACTGGCGCCTGAGTGCCGACGTTGGCCGGACGGCTGCCTTCGTATGCCGGACTCGTTCTCCGGAATACCCAGGGTTGGCGCAACGCGCTAGGGGATCGGCCGCACGCGCTACAGGCTCATTTTCTACGCTCGTGCCGGTATCCCTGGATGCGATCGTACTGGTCAACAAAGCTACGGCGCGGGCATTTGTCGGCGACCCCGTCACCGGCAACCCGGTTTCGTGCGGGAACACCCTCCAGGCTGCGCTACGTCGGAAACTCGTGGCTTGCCCCTGGCGCGCTGATCGTCTGGGGGGCTTTTCCCACCATGGTGCGGTGTGATGGCGGCTACTGATCGGGACTGGATGGCGACGATGCGGGATCAAGACCTTGGCGCCTTGGACGTGGCACGACTGGTGCGGCGCGCTGCTGAAGGGGACCGGCGGGCGTGGGAGCGTCTGGTCGACCAGTACGCCAGGCTTATCTGGGCCCTGACCCGCGACTTCAGGCTGGTGGAGAGTGACGCCGCTGATGTCGTCCAGGCAACGTGGCTGCGCTTGATCGAGCACATCGATCGTCTTGAGCACCCAGCTCGGGTGGGCTCCTGGCTAGCGGCCACAGCGCGGAATGAGTGCCTGCGCAGCTTGGCGGCGCGCAAGAAGGTCGTGCTCGCCGATGATGACGTCGCTCTCGAGGGTGTTGTCGGGCAAGAGCCGGAGATCGATGAGCGTCTTCTCGCCGACGAGCGTGCCCAAGTCGTCCGTGAGGCCCTCTCCCGCCTGCCCCGGCGGTCGCAGCGGCTGCTTGAGCTGTTGATGGCTGATCCGCCGGCGTCCTACGCCGAGATATCCGACCAGCTAGGGCTTCCGATTGGCAGTATCGGCCCCACCCGCGGGCGATGCCTGGCGCAGCTGCGCGGGCTGCTGCAGGCGTCCTGATCTGCCCGCTCGGAGCGGGGTCTGGGGCGCGTGTGCGGCTGTCGGTCGGCACCCGGGTCGGCGTCATGCTCCCCATCGCGAGCGCGGCCGCCTGGGCGGACGTAATCGACCTCATTTCCCCATGTGTCCACCTGGCATTGCGGATCTCGCCCTGCCAGGGACCGCATCCTGTGGACCTCGTCGCCAAACCATGCGAGCAGGTTGGAGTGCTCCTGCTCGATGGCGAAGCCAGTGTGCGAAAGTCGCTGGCCAGCATCATGATCGATCGAGACTGCTTCTGCATCCGCGGGCTCGAACCACGCTCACGTTGCTGGCGGATCCTGACTTGGCGGAGTCCTCGCTCATGTCAGCGATCTCGTCGCGGCAGCGAGCGGCGGTGCGAGTCGGTCCCGCGACGACATTGTGCCAACGGGAAGCGGCCACGAGATGACGAGTTCGGGGTCATCGAAGGCAATTGTTACGTCCTCAGCAGGGTCGTGAGCCCGGTCGATGCGATAGGACACGTCCGCTGGGCAGCTCGGCGGCGTCGGCGCCGAACCCCGGCGCCACCAACCGGGGAGCCTCGACGAAGCCCGCCCAGAACCGGACCGGGTGCGCGTCAGCCTCGTCGCATGACAGCCAGGACGTCATGCCGCCGCCCAGCTCGCTACAGCAGCACGCTCTTGCCCGCGCCTGCCGATCCCACCACCACCGTCAGCCGCTTGCCGGCCCCCGCGTTCAGCCGTTCAAGCAACGCCGACCTTGTGACGAGCGTCGTGTGCAGCGTTGTCGGGCGGAACTTCGTCAGTGCGAACCGCGTGCTCCGTGAGGCGTCTCGCCCCCTCGGTTGCAAGCTGCGCCACCAACGTTCCCCGTAGCTACGCCTCCGCCGACGCGCAGACCAGGCCGCCTGGTCGGGTTACTGTGGGCAGCGCCGCGGTCGCAAGCTGGGCGGGCCAGTTCGATTATCACCCTCCGGGAGGTGGTGACGCAGACCCGAGCCACCAGGCATTCTCGCAGGACACCTGATGAGGAAACCGGCTGCGGCGCAAACCTTGGCGCGATCACGGACGTACGAGATCACCTTCGCGGGTCAGGCGCGTAAGCCGGGCTCCAGCAGATAACCCGGCGGTGACCAGATCACCTTCCGTGGCCTGGCCCAAGCGGCCGGCATCTCACTCGACTTCCTCTACCGCACGCCCGACATCCACCGACGGGTAGGTCAGCTCCGCGCCCAACAGCAAACCACGCCGCCGACGCCAGCGAGATCCCTGCCGGCGCCAATCAGCGGCCGGTGCTCCCGGGCGCTTAGCTACCGCGCGGCTTTTCGTGCGGCCGGCTGAAGGGGTGCCGACCCGCGTCAGCGCGATCGTGATACTCGTCGACCGGGGTAATCGCCTGCCCGTGGCGCTGGAACTGCTAAGCTGATCACAGCGGCTAGGGCCATCGCAGCGATAAATGCCTGCCACCAGCCGCGGAAAAACCTGCGGCATCCATCCGCCACGCCGGGGCTGGCCGTGAATCTCATGCCTCAGTTGAACTCTATTGCTTAAGGCCACTCAGGTGGATAAAGAGCCCAGCCCGTTCACCGTCTTATCTCCGCTGTTTTGCTGTTACGCTTTTCAGACGCGTGGGTAGCCTGGGTTTGCTTCGGCCGTGGCTGCTGCGGAATGCGGCCGGTAGTGTGGTCGGTCGGCTCTGGGTCCGCGACGAGGATCCCGGCGATTTCACGGCCGTCGGCCGCTACGCTCGAAGCGGTCCGAGCCAGTTGCTCGGCGGTCGTCGCGCCCGCCGAAACCCCCAGCACGGTCGTGGTCGTGCGCATCGTGTCAGCCACCTGCGGAGCCTGGGCGTCGACGACGGCGACTACTATGGTCAACGCAGCTCCTGGCGGCCTGTCGACGTCGCCGCCACCGGAGACGGTAACTCCCAAATGGCTCGATCGTTTCGAGGACCCGGGCGGCGGCACGGCGCATGCGGTTCGCAGCATGGCTGTGGCGTCCGCGTCCTGCTGCCGGCCTATAACGAGCGCCGTGGGAATCCCCAGGGATGCGGCGAAGACCGCCAGTTGGGGGCCGACGGCCAAGGCCCCCGGATCGGAGGAAAGAGACACGACGGCGAGCGAGGAATTGCCGCCGTCACTGCCGTTGCTTACATTGAAACCCGCCATTCCCAGCTGGCGTAGGGCATTGCGCACGCGCCACGCGTCCAAGTCTCCCGGTGTGTAATCCTCCAGCAGCTTCGCCCAGCCCGCGGTGTCACGTGGGTGATCAACGGGGAACGCTGCGAGGACGGGTACCCCGATGGAAGCCGCTATCTCATCGCACTCCCTGAGCCGTCGGCCAGTACGGCTGATAGCAAGCGCTGCGATGAATCCGATCAGCGCTCCGACTACCGCGCCGATCAAGGCGTCAATGAGCAGTCGCTCTAGTAGCCCCCTCCCGGTTGCCACCGTCGCTGGGTCAAAGTATGCGCGCCAACACGCGCCCGGCCGGGGCGCTCCTGGAACCGACGTAGGCCGTGTAGCTCTTGGCGGCGGCGTTAGCGGTGGCCTCTGCCTGCACGGCGGTCCGGCCATTAGCGCTAAACGAGAGGATGCCGACCGCCGGGGTCGTGACCTTGATTCCACTGCGCAGCGCCTCGATTTTACTGCGCAGCGCCTCGGGCGACATAGCTGGACTGACACCAGGCAGTGCGCCGGACAGCACTGCGTCACTGCTCGCGATCACGACTTGGGCCCCCATGTAACTATCGGGACCAGTGCCGGTAGTTGTTGTGCTGCCGGAGTCAGCGCCTGCGGTTGACTCTGCGCTCTGTACAGCTTGCGGGAGCACGACCAGCGCCGTGCTCGTGAGCATCGGGGGCTTGAGCACGGAATAAGCAACGCCCATGAGGAGGCCCAGAGCAGTCACGATGCAGATGAGAATCCTGTGCCGCCGCGCGATCTGGACCGACCTCCGCAGGTTCAGCGCCTGCTCGCTCATCTGGCCTCCACCTGAATCTCCGGCGCCCCACCCAGCCTCGAGTCGGATGCGCACGATGATATGGCTTCTCGGGAAGCGGCAGCCTCATGCGACTTGCGGACGTCGGGGAACCCGTTGCGGCGCACCCGTGTCTGGCATCGGCCAGCGCTCCGGCCAGCGCTCCGGCGAGCTTGCTCGGCATGGATGCCGATTCGCCGTGGTCCGGGACTCGGGCCAGTCATGTCGCCTCATCGGCGAGTCGGTCGGCACGATCCGGATTGGTTCCGGCAACCGCACAGCAGCGCCCGCGTTTACCCGACCCCCCATGACCTGGCCAGCCCGTGCAGGCTGCGCGTCCTGGACATAGGCTTAGGCGTTCCCAGACCCGGCTCATCCGGGTCACAGACGATCGGCGGACCGGGTCGCCAAGCCCAGCTGCGTCATCGCTGTAGCGAGGGACGGGGCGAGCAGGTCACGCTGCGACATGGCGGCAACCGGCAGCGGCCAGGGGATAGCCAGCTCGGGGTCGTTGAACGCGATTACGACATCCTCGGCGGGGTCGTGTGCGCGGTCGATACGGTAAGACACGTCCGCCGGGTCGGTCAGGGCCTGGAACCCGTGAGCACAGCCGGCCGGCACGTAGAGGGAGGTCTGCTCTTCGGCACAGAGTTCGAAGCCTTCCCAGTTGCGGTATGTGGCTGAGAAGGGCCGGAGGTCCACGATGACATCAAAGATCACGCCGTATGAGCAGCGCACGAGCTTCGCCTCTCCCTCCCCCCGGCGAACGTGCATGCCGCGCACCACGCCGCGCGCTGAGCGGGACAGGCTGTCCTGAATGAAGGCGGCCGGGTCGATCCCGGCCGCGCGCACGACATCGGCATCGAAGGTGCGACAGAAGAAGCCGCGTTCATCCGTGTGCGGAGTCGGGGTGAGCAACAGCGCGCCGTCTATGCGCGATACGGGGCGGACGTCCATAGGAGCCTCCTTCGCCCCGTTCTGCTGGAGCAGATTGATCAACGATGATGCCTCCGGCATTGAGGAGATCTGCGGCGACCTGGCCCTGATACATCCATGCGGCTCTCTTTACTGGCAGCCGACGTTCGCTTTACGTTACGCGACCTTGTTGTGACGAAGCGTGATCGCTCGATGACACGCCTCGACTTCCGATGCTCCCGCTGTGATATCAGGGCTTAACCGAATTGCCGTATCACCATCACCTGCTCAGTGCTCGTATGCATATCGGTTCCGTGTGGTCCGGCTTTCTGTGAGGCAAACCGTGAAGGTAGCAGTACTCGGTCTTGGCTATGTCGGGACGGTGACGGCAGCCTGCCTGGCGTCGCACGGCCACAACGTCTGGGGAGTTGACGTCGCGGCGGCCAAGGTTGACGAGATCCGGGCCGGCCGCAGCCCGGTGGCAGAGCCAGGCCTGGACGTGCTTGTCGCCCACGCAGTGGCCGATGGGACACTCCACGCGACAACGGCGTGCTCCGACGCGCTCGACCAGGCTGACGTCTCGCTCATCTGCGTCGGGACACCGTCGACGGCACGCGGTGGCACGGATCTGTTCTATGTCCAGCGGGCCGTTGACGACATCGTGGCGGCGCTGCGCATCGCGCGGCCACCGGCCTCGCGTCAGCACAGCGTCGTGATCCGCAGCACAGTGCCCCCCGGGACGGTCGAGGGCATCGTGATCCCGGCGCTTACCAATGGCCTGGCCGGAACGGAGGTCACCATCGGCGCTGCGATGTGCCCGGAGTTCCTACGAGAGGGCTCGGGGATCGCTGACTTCCACGACTCGCCGTTCGTCGTCGTCGGGGCCGCTGACCCTCGCGTCGCCGAGACGGTGACCGCCATGTTTGGCTTTATCGATCGGCCGGTTCGCGTCGTCGACGTCCGCATCGCTGAGGCACTCAAGTACGCCTGCAACGCATTCCACGCCACGAAGGTGTCCTTCGCCAACGAGGTGTCGCGGCTGTTCCGGTTGCTGGACGTGGATTCCCGGGAGGTCATGTCCCTGTTCTGCGAGGACCAGGTCCTGAATATCTCGTCGGCCTACTTGCGCCCCGGCTTCGCCTTCGGCGGCTCCTGCCTGCCCAAGGATGTCAGATCCCTGCTCCACCTGGCCCGCATGAACAGCACGGACCTACCCCTGCTCGCTGGCGCCCTGGCCACGAACGAGCTGGTGATCAGCGAAGCTGTGGACCGGGTCGTCGCGCATGACGCCCGCCGCGTCGCGCTGCTCGGTCTGAGCTTCAAGATGAACACCGATGACCTGCGGGAAAGCCCGAACGTGGAGCTGGCCGAGCGATTGATTGGCAAGGGGTTCAACGTCCGCATCTACGACCCGATCGTCAACCCGGCCCGCCTCGTCGGCGCCAACCGCCGCCATATCGAGGCGAAGCTGCCCCATCTGACGCCGCTCCTCACGCACGAGCCAGCCGAGGCACTGCAGGGCGCCGACTTGGCGATTGTGTCATCGAATGACCACGCGGTGCTCGACGCGCTACCCAGGATCCCGCCGCGACATCTGATCGACCTCAGCGGGCGGCTGGGCAGCGAGGTGGAGTCGCTTGCGGGCTATGAAGGACTTGGCTGGTGAATCGCATCCTGATCATCGTCCAGAATCTTCCGGTGCCGTTCGACCGGCGGGTATGGCTTGAGTGCCAGGCGCTCGTCTCGGACGGCTACCAGGTCGCCGTCGTGTGCCCTAAGGGGCCCGGCGACCCCGCGTACGCGGTCCTGGACACGGTCGAGCTGTACAAGTACCGGCCCTACGCGCCCGGCGGCAGCAAGGCCAGCTTCATCGTGGAGTACTTGTACTCGTTCGCGATGACCGCGTGGGGGACGCTCAAGGCGCGCCGGCGCGGCCGGTTCGCGGTGCTCCAGGCCTGCAACCCGCCGGACATCTTCTGGCCGATCGCCCTATTCCTGCGCGCCCTGGACCGCACCCGGTTCGTGTTCGACCACCATGACCTGTGCCCGGAACTCTACGAGTCCCGGTTCCCGGAGGGACCAGCGCTGCCCTACCGGGTGCTGCGGACACTGGAGCGCCGGACGCACCGGACAGCGGACCAGGTGATCTGCACCAATGACTCCTACCGGGAGATCGCGATCCAGCGGAGCGGCAAATCGCCCGCTGACGTCACTGTCGTCCGCACCGGCCCCGACCCGGAAGTCCTGCGCCGTGGCCCGGAACACCCGGAACTGCGCCGGGGCCGCCGGTTCCTCGCCGCCTACATCGGTGTCATGGGCCCACAGGACGGCGTGGACATCGTGCTGCGGGCCGCCGACGTCGTCGTACACAAGCTCGGCCGCACCGACATCGGGTTCACGCTGATTGGCAAGGGCGACTGCTTCGAAGAGCTGGTGGCGCTGCGTGATGAGCTGGACCTGGGCGATCACGTGGAGTTCACCGGCCGGGCGCCGGACGACCTTGTCCTGCGCATCATGTCCACCGCCGACGTCGGCCTGTCGCCCGACCCCAAGAACCCGCTCAACGACGTATCGACCATGAACAAGACCATGGAGTACATGGCGTTCGAGCTTCCCGTGCTCGCCTTCGACCTCCGCGAGACGCGGGTCTCGGCAGGCGAGGCCGGGGTCTACGTCACCCCTAACGACGTGGATGAGTACGCCGCCGCCCTGGTTGACCTCATGGACGACAAGCAGCGGCGCATCCTCTTCGGGACGCTCGGCCGCGCGCGGGTGGAGCAGCACCTAGCCTGGCGCCACCAGCAGTGCGCGTATCTCGGTGTCTACCGCCGCCAGCTTGGCGGCCGCAACCCGGACCAGACCAGGTCCTGAGGTGACAGCTGCTGACAGTCCGGGCTTGGGTACTTCCGCTGCCCGGCGACAGGCGCGGTGGCATGACTGGCAACGTAACGACTCGCGACCAGGGGATGAGATGAAGCAGATAGCTCAGAACTACAAGTCGGGGGAGCTCGCCGTCCTCGACGTACCCGCTCCGGTGTCCAGGCCGGGCGGCGTGCTGGTGCGGTCGCTCTTCTCGCTCATCTCGACCGGCACCGAGATGATGAAGGTGACTGAGGCCAAGATGTCGCTGATCGGCATGGCCCGGGCCCGGCCGGACCAGGTGCGCAAGGTCCTCGACTCGGTCTCGCAGCAGGGCCTGATGACCACGTACAAAAAGGCCATGAGCCGGCTCGACTCCTACACGCCACTGGGCTATTCGTTGTGTGGCGTGGTCACCGATGTGGGGCGCGGGGCCTCGGAATTCCATGTCGGCCAGCTGGTCGCCGCGGCGGGCAACGAGTACGCCCTGCACGCGGAGTACAACTGGATTCCGGTCAATATGTGCGTCCCCGTCCCGCCGGACGTCTTGCCCGAGCATGCGGCCTTCGCGACGGTGGGGGCGATCGCCATGCAGGGCGTGCGTCGGGCCGAGGTCCAGCTGGGCGAGACCGCGCTGGTGATCGGTCTGGGCCTGATCGGCCAGCTGGCAGTCCGGCTGCTTGTCGCCGCGGGGGTCCGGGTGGTCGGCCTGGACATGATCGAGGACCGTTGCCAGCGGGCGGAGGAGGCCGGCGCGGTGCGATGCGCCGCGCCCGGCGGCGAGGGCCAGGCCGCCGTCGAGCAGGTGCTGGCCGAGATGACCGGCGGACGCGGGGCCGATCACGTGCTGCTGGCGGCTGGCGGGCAGTCCAACGGGCCGGTCGAGGTCGCCGCCAAGCTGGCCCGGGACCGCGCCCGGGTCGTGGACATCGGCAAGACCCGCTTGGACCTCCCGTGGAACGCCTATTACGACAAGGAACTCGACGTCCGGTTCTCCCGGTCGTACGGGCCGGGCCGGTATGACGACCGCTATGAGCTGGAGGGCATCGACTACCCGGCCGGCTACGTCCGCTGGACCGAGCGGCGTAACCTGGAGTGCTTCCTCGACCTCCTCGCGCACAAGGACATCGAGGTCGAGTCGTTGGTTACGGGCACCTTCCCCATCGAGAAGGCGACGGCTGTCTACGACGACCTGGCCTCCGGCACGCTGCCGGCGGTGGGCGTGCTGCTGAAGTACCCACAGCCCGAGACCGCCGCTGCGCCGCCCGCGACGAGCCGGGTGATCTCGGGTGGCCAGAATGCCGCATCGCGTCCCGCGCATGCGGGCCAGCTGGCCGTCGGGTTCATCGGCGCCGGGAACTATGCCACGTCCATGCTGCTGCCCCACCTGACGAAGAACCCGGCCGTCCGGCTGGCCCATGTCGCGACCACCCGGTCGCTTTCGGCCGTCAACGCCCAGCAGCGCTTCGGCTTCACCGCCGCCTCTACCAGCGCGGACGCGGTGCTTGAGGACACGTCGCTGGACGTGATCTTCATCGTGACGCGGCACCACACGCATGCCGACCTGGTCTGCCGGGCGCTGGAGACGGGGAAGACGGTCTTCGTCGAGAAGCCGCTGGCGCTGACCCGGGACGAGACCGAGCGAATCCTGGGCGTGATCGAACGGACCGGCAACGACCGGCTCATGGTCGGGTTCAACCGGCGGTTCGCGCCTCTCCTGACGGAACTGCGGTCCCGGTTCGGTCCCCAGGCCAGCAGCTCGACGACCCGGTACCTGGTGAACGCGGGACGGCTGGACTCCAACAGCTGGTATCTCGACGAGGACCTGGAAGGGTCGCGGTTCACCGGCGAGGGCGGCCATTTCATTGACACCCTCGGCTGGTGGGCGAACAGCCTGCCCGAGGAGGTCTACGCCGTCTCCGGCGCTGACCAGGGGGACGTGCAGGCCATTGTGCGCTTCGCGAACGGGGCGAGCGGGACCATCAGCTACGTCACGACCGGCAACTCCCGCTTCCCGAAGGAGACGATGGACGCCGGGTCCGGCGGCAACAGCGCGCGGCTCGACAACTTCGCCGAGGCCTCCGTCTGGACCGGCCGCAAGCGGGCCACCAGCAAGGCGCGCCGCGGCCAGGACAAGGGCCAGCGTTGCGAGATAGAGCGGTTCATCCAGGCCAGCCGGACCGGCACGGCAATGCCCATCTCGCTCGAGTCCCTGCTGGCCACCACCCGGGCGACGATCGCCGTGGCCGAAAGCCGGGCTAGCGGCCGTCCGGAGCGGGTGTAACGGTGCCGGACCTGTCCCGCCTGGCCTGGTACGCCCGCCGCGCTGCCCGGATGTCGCCGGCCTTGTGGCGGGTTCGCGACCAGGCGGTCCAGCAGGCATGGGTGCGCCGCCAGGTACGGCCGGGCCAGCTTCTGCCGGTGCTGCCGGTGCACGCCGACGAGCGCAGCTTCACGGCGGTCCTCCCGCCCGGTACTGCCGCGGCCGTGCCGGCGGAGGCCAGGGCTGTCCTTCTGGACGCCGCCGACGGGCTGCCGCGCCGGACCGCTACTGTTTCCGGATCAACCAGCGGTCCGAGGAGCAGGTCGGGAACATCAAGCAGGTCTGGGAGATCTCCCGGCTACAGCACCTCACGCTGCTGGCCACGGCCTGGTATCTGAGCCATGACCCGGCATATGCGGACCGTGTCGCCGAGCAGTTGCGGTCCTGGTGGCGGGAGAACCCCTTCCTGTCAGGCGTGCACTGGACCAGCGGCATCGAGATCGGCGTCCGGCTGATCAGCTTTGCCTGGATCCGGCGCCTGCTGGACGACTGGCCCGGGGTCGGCGGCCTGTTTGAGGACAATGGGCTCGCGGTGGCGCAGATCCGCTGGCACCAGCGCTACCTGGCCGGATTCCGGAGCCGCGGCTCGTCGGCTAACAACCACGTCATTGCCGAGGCCGCCGGGCAGCTCGTGGCCAGCTGCGCATTTGGATGGTTCCCGGAGAGCGAGCGCTGGCGGCGGCAGTCCGCGCGGCTCCTGGAGGACGAGCTCATCCGCAACACCTTTCCTTCCGGGATCAACCGGGAGCTCGCCTCCGACTACCACGGTTTTGTGACGGAACTCGGGCTCCTGGCGGCGGTGGAAACGGCAGCCAGTGGCAGCCCGCTCGGAATGGCTGCGTGGCGACGGCTGGCCGCCATGGCCGATTGCGCCTCGGCTCTGGTCGATGAGCAGCTACGGCCGCCGCGCCAGGGTGACGGCGATGAGGGCCGGGCGCTGCTGCTCGACGCGCCTCAGCCCAATCGCTGGCCATCGCTGCTGGCTCTCGGCAGTGTGCTCTTCGGCCGGCTGGACTGGTGGCCGCCGGCACCGCCGGGCGCGAGCACGGTGCTCATCGGAGCCCTGGCCGGCGCGGCCCGTGCGGTCGCGGGACGGCCCGCGCAGCGGCCGTCCCGGTTCGCCGACGCCGGCCTGACGCTTCTGCGGACCACCCCGGGGGAGGCACCGGAGATCTGGTGCCGGTGTGACGGGGGCCCGCATGGATTTCTGAGCATCGCCGCGCATGCGCACGCCGATGCGCTGTCCGTTGAGGTCCGGCACGGCGGCGTGGATGTCCTCGCCGATCCCGGCACCTACTGCTATCACGGCGATCCGCCCTGGCGGGCGTACTTCCGCTCGACGATCGCGCACAACACCGTCGAGCTGGCCGGCCGGAGCCAGTCTGGTGACGGCGGCCCGTTCCTGTGGCTGCAGCATGCGCGCGGCCGGGAGATCGAGGTCCGCGACACGGGGGACAGGCTCAGCTGGACCGCGGAGCATGACGGTTACCGCTCGCTGACCCCGCCAGCCGGGCACCGTCGCCGGGTGCTGCTGGACGGGGCGGCGCGGACTCTTGAGATCACCGACGAGATCGAGGGCGGCAGCCACGACGTCCGGCTCGCCTTTCACCTTGGCCCCGAGGTTCGGGCTGAGCTTGTCCCGGACGGATCCGGCTGCACTGTCGCGATCCTGCAGTGGCCAGGCCGCACGGCGAAGGGCGCCGCGCTCCTGGCGCTGCCCGACGGCCTGCGCTGGAGCCTTCACCGCGGCGGGACCGACCCGATTCTCGGCTGGTACGCCGAGGGCTTCGGCCGCCGCAGCCCAGCTGCACGCTGGTGGGCTCCGGGTCGTCGCACGCCCAATCAACTTTCGTCACGCGACTGGAGTTCCATGACCTCGCTGCAACGCTTAATTCGTCCGTCACTTGGTCAGACATACAATTGCCGGTATCTAACGGGCAAATGGCACAGACATCGGATATCCAATCGGAGACCGGATGAGCGAACAGGCCTTGGACCTGAAGAGGTCTTTGCAGCTCATCCGGCGGCACTGGCGTGCTGTCTGTGTCATCGCGGCATTGGGCCTGGTCGGGGGCGCCGGGTACGCGGTGCTTCAGCCGCCGGTGCTCACCAGCACCGCACTCGTCCGGATCGCCGCCCCGAAGGCCGCGTTTTCCACTGACGGCTCGCCCGCCCTGGTAGCGATCGCGAGCAGCGATCCTGTCCTTGCGCTCGCGCAGCGGGAGGGATCTGCCCGCCGCGCCGCCGCCACCGCGGGCCCGCTGTCGTGCGGGCCGGCTCCTCGCCGTCGGCTGGCTGATCGTCGCTGTGCTCGGGCTCGTCGCGCTCCTGCGCCTGGTGGCCTGGGATTCGATTGAGCCGCTGGTCGTGCTCGACGCCACCACCCTGGTCGTCTACCTGCCGGCCTGGGCGGTGGCCGCCGGGGCGCTGATGGCACGGCGCTGGTGGCTCGCCGCGGCAGCTGCCGTCATCGTCGCCGCCCAGGTGGCGTTCGTCGCGCCGGAGCTGCTGGCTGCGGCTCCGGTGCCTGGATGGGCCCGGCATGCCCCGGTGGTGCGACGCGAACATCGACCAGAGCCTCCGCTTCCAGGCGGGTTACGTGCGGGCCATCGAGCAGGACCGCCCCGACCTGGTCACCCTGGAGGAGTTCACGCCGTCGGCGCTGCAGAGCATGGTGGCCTCGGGGGTGCTGGCGAGTTTCCCCTACCGGTGCGTGGCGCCGGTCTACGACGCGACCGGCTTCCTGATCGCCTCCAGGCTGCGCCTGACCGACTGCCAGGTACTGACCGTGTTCTGGGACGGTCAGCAGACGCCGTACGTGGTCCAGGCCATCTTGTGGACGCCGGGCGGCCGGGTTGCCCTGCGCCTGGTGCATACCCTGGCGGCGTTCCCCGCGACCTGGCGGGAGTGGTCGGCGGCGCTGGCCGATGTCGGCCGGTCGGTGCGCGCCAGCGGCGACGCTCGCATGCTGATGGTCGGGGACTTCAACGCCACACGGGGCAACAGCGGCTTCGCCGCCCTGCTTTACGACGGGCTGACCGACGGGGCCGCGGCACGGGGGCAGGCGACCGGCATGACATGGCCGAACGGCGCCGTGGTGCCACCCTTCGTCCGCATCGACCACATGCTGACCGGAGCACGCCTGGCCGTCACCGAGATCGCCGCCAAGCCAGGGTTCGGCAGCGACCACCGCTACTTGCTCGCCACGGTCGCAATCCGGCCCTGAGCTTGAAGAAATGGTCGTCGTACCCGGTGATAGTCTTGCGCGGGCGGGAGGATCACTGGCGGAGGTCCAGCTACAGCGGCGAATGGCGGCGCATGCGTCGAGGTCACCGGTCACCGCGATAGCGTGGATTAGCCGGAAAGAAACGTCGCGGCCGCCGAGATGGAACTCGCCGACGAGTACCGCGCACTTCAGCTCGTTTCGGCCCGGTTCCGCCCTGTTACCGGGCCCGGATTCGTATTCCGCCAGATCCGCGCCATGCTCCGGTGACGCCCAGGACAGGGCGCGGTCGATGCGTCGGTGACTGTTGACCTACTCGCGGCCGATGACGTCCGCCCCGTGCGGTAGCGCGAGCGGCTTACCAACGGCGATGTGGTCTTTGTTCGGCCCGCGACATAGGGGTCGTCGCGCCCGGTGAGCAGCTAACGGATTCCTTACCTGCGAGCGGAAGTAACTGGGGCACGCGGCCTGCGCTGTACGGTCAAGCCACTCAGCTAGTCCGAAGTTCCCCCGAGCGGATTTGCCTGATGCGTTTGACCAGGTAGTAGAGCCCTTGATCGCGGAGATTACATGACTACGTAGTCATGGGCTGAGGCTGTCTCACCTGGTCAACGACTATGTTGGCCCGTCGCTGGGGGGAACTGCGGGCTAGTACGGCGACCAGCGCGGCAGTAATCCGAGCCGGGCCTGAGGGCACGCGAGCGGGGCCTTTCGGCTCTGCCGGGAAGGCATGACCGGTGGAGCAAGGGACAGGAAAGGGCGGTCGGCATCCGAGATGCAACACGCCGGTCAGGGAGGTGGACATGGACGGGTGGTGGTGGCTACCGATCGGCCTGGTCGCCTGGTTCGCGGTTGCGACGGCGGTGGCGCTGTTGCTCGGCCCGGTTCTTAGGAGCTGCGCACAAGCTCGGGAAGCCCTGGACTAGCACACGGCCGGGATGCTAGCTTGCCCCCGTCCGCTCCGGCATTGGCGGCAGGCCTCTTAATTCATGCGCCTTATGAAGAATTCTGCATAACGCGCACGGGCTGCGCGACCTGGCCGGCCTGCACCGCTTCGACCCGGACGGCCAGCTGTGGGCTCGCGCCATGGCCGATCTGATCATCGACGCCAACGCCGCCGCGACCGCGGCCCGCGCCGCCGGGCGCGCCCGGCTCAGTGACGAGCAGCTAGCGGGCATCCGCGCCCGCTACCGCGGCGCCGTCGCCAAGGGCATCACCGATAACACCGGCAACAGCGCCCAGATCGCCAGGGACAGGCTGCGGCTGGCCCGCAGGTTCCGCGACCAGGAGGACATGATCTTGCGGTTCACCACCGACTTGGCCGTCGGATTGACCTCCAACCAGGCAGAAAGGGAAGTCCGCCCGGTCAAGGTCCAGCAGCACTCGTCCGGCGGGACCTGGCGCACCCTGCTGGGCCTGCCAGGTACAGGCGCTGGACCGGTCGTCCCCGGTGCTGCCAATGATGCCGGGCATGCCGGAAAAACGGACCCACGACTACGTCCGCTACGGCACCACCACGCTGTTCGCCGCGCTCGACACCGCCACCGGGCTGGTGATCAGCGAGCTGCACCGCCAGCACCGGGCGGCCGAGTGGAAGAAATTCCTGCAAAGGATCGACCGTGAGGTGCCCGCCGCCTGGACGTGCACATCGTGGCCGACAACTACGCCACCCACAAGACCCCGGCCATCCAGGCCTGGCTCAAGGCCCACCCCCGCATCCGCATGCACTTCACGCCGACCAGCTCATCGTGGCTGAACCAGGTGGAACGGTGGTTCGCCGAATTGACCGCCAAGAAGCTGCGCCGCGGCGCCCACAAATCCGTCCAGGCCCTCGAAGCCGACATCCGCGCCTGGATCGACAACTGGAACAACGACCCCAAGCCGTTCGTCTGGACCAAAACAGCGGACGAGATCCTCGAATCCCTCGGACGACTTCTGCTACGAACTTCCGGCGCGGGACACTAGATGGCAGGCGGCCTCCCGGCTGACGCCTGCCGTACGCAGGGCTCGTGCCACACGGCCGAGGATGGCAAAGGCGTTGCCACCCTGGCCGGCCCCGCATGACCCATCTGAAGACGTATCGATCGCGTTCGACGACCCCGAGCTGGCGATCCCGTGGCCTCTTAGTATGACCATCATGTCGCGGCGGGACCAGGTGGCATCGTCGCTGGCTGCCGCGACGAAACTGCTCACTACCTGATCCACAAGTCAGCAGCTCCGGTACCGGACCAGGGGTGTCCGCTCGTTCCCTTCGCAAGAAGTACCGCCATGATGCCGCAAGGTGATCAGACGGCATCGTCCCTGTACAATTTTCCTATGGCTTGGCCCTCTTGGCTTGCTCATCCATCGATGAGGGGGGCGAGATGCTGGAGAAGAGCCTGCTCGCGCTGGTGACGCTGGCCGGTCGGACGGTGGTAGATGCCGCAGCTGCCGACGAGTGGGAGACGGTACAGCATAGGTTCGCCCGACTCCTGGGCCGCGGAGATGCTAAGCAAACCCGGCTAGCCGAGCAGCGGCTAGAGGAGACACGCGAGAAGCTCATCGGCGCGGCCGGGACGGATGTAGGGCTGATCCGCAAGGCCCTAGGGGTAGGTTGGGCCGGGCGGCTGATGGACTTCCTGGACGAGAACCCGGACACCGAGGCTGACCTGCAGACCCTGGTCCAAGAGATCCAGGCGGTACTGCCTGCCGAGATGGTATCTGCGTCCAACCACGCGGTTTCCGCCAATGGCGCTGTGAGCAAGGATGCAGCCCAGGGGCCTGCGCCCGAGCACCTCGGCGCCCTAGCCGCGCGGAGCGAACTCGCTTACTCGACCGGGCAGGCGGGGGACGCGGCCGCCGCGCGAGACCAGTTCGCCGCGCTGCTGCCCGTTGCCGATCGCGTCCTCGGCCCTGAGCACCCCGACACGCTGGCTGCCCGCGCCAGCCTAGCCTACTGGACCGGGCAGGCGGGGGACGCGGCCGGCGCGCGAGACCAGTTCGCCGCGCTGCTGCCCGTTGCCGAGCGCGTCCTCGGCCCTGAGCACCCCGACACCCTAACCAACCGCCACAATATCGCCAACTTCGCGGGCTACGCGGGAGATGCAGGCGCCGCGCGGGACCAGTTCGCCGCGCTGCTCCCTCTCAGCGAGCGCGTATTCGGCCCGGACCACCCCGACACCCAGGTCGCCAGGTTCAACCTGGCCTACTGGACCGGGCGCGCCGGGGACGCGGCCGCCGCGCGAGACCAGTTCGCCGCGCTGCTGCCCGTCCGCGAGCGGGTGTCGGGCCCGGATCACCCTGACACCCTAGCCGCGCGGGAGGAGCTTGCCCACTGGACTGGGCGCGCCGGGGACGCGGCTGCCGCGCGAGACCAGTTCGCGGCGCTGCTGCCCGTCTGCGAGCGGGTGCGCGGCCCCGAGCACGCCGAGACCCTGGCCGTCTGGTACCAACTTGCCCATTGGACCGCGCTAGCGAGAGACGCGGCGACTGCGCAGGACTAGCTTGCCGCACCGCTGGCGGTCTGCGAGCGGGTCGCCACGCCACGCCCGGCCTGTTCCCGCTCGATGGCCTCCAACAGCGCCATGAAGTTACGGATATGGACACGCCCGGTGATCCTGAGCTCGCGGCCCACGTCAGGCCCGTTCGCATCAAGGCGTCGCCGACGGGGATGACGCGGGCGAGGGCGACGTCGAATGCGAGGGCAAGGGCGATTTCAGCCAGCGAAGGTGAGTAGCGTGACACTCACAGCCGCCACCACCCACACCGCGACAGCCGTGATGGCGATCGCCGCTCCCGGATTGGCCCGGATGCTGTCCCACCTCACCCGCCTGATCGCCTGCGAGAAAATTGCCAACCATGTCGATTCCGCGCGCCGGACCACCCGTCGGCGGTAAGCCACCGCACCCTCGTCCGTGGCGGAGCAACAGCTCAAGACCTGCTCCCGCAGTTCCGGAGGGAGCGGGGCCAGCGGCAGCAGGCCGGAAAGAGCCGTCGGGCGCAGCGCCCCCCGCCCGTGATTGGCGCAGGTCTGGCACTGCTCGATGTGCCAGACGACCAGGTCCTGCGTCTGCTCGGTCAGCTGTCCATCCCAGTCGGCCAGCAATTCCCCCATCACCGGGCAGGCTTCCCACCCGGCAAGCGCGATGCGCAGCGCACCGAACAACTCCTCTAGCCGACCACGGGCGCGTGAGGCAAGGGCGTGCGCCCGGCTCCATGACACGCCGAGCGCGATGGCAAGATCCTTGTCATATAGGCCGTGCCTAAAGCTCAGCTCGATGACCTCACGCTCTCGAGGCTTCAGGTCGGCCAGGATGGAGCGGATCAACGCGGGCAGTTCGGCTTGCCCTAGGTAACCGGGGACATCGGCCAGGCCGTCGGTTGCGTCGGTCGGCTCGCTGACCACGCGGAATTGCATCGTCGCATCGGCCAGCTGGCTGACCATGCGGAACGGCATCGTCGCATCGGTCGGCTCGTGGATCGGCTCGCTGACCACCGGAAATACCACAGTCGCATCGGTCGGCTCGCTGACCACCTGGAACATCACGGTCGCATCGGCCGGCTCGTGGATCCGCTCGCTAACCGTGCGGAATTGCACAGTCGCATCGGCCGGGCGGCCGACCTCATCGGCCCACTGGCCCCCATCGGCCCGTTGGTTCGCCGTATCGGCCTCATCGCGGGTCACCGACCCAGGCCGGATTCGGCGCCGACATTCGTTGCGGGCCAGCGCGAACAGCCACGGACGCAGCTTGGAGGGCTCGGGCAGGCCGCTCAGCGTAGTGGCGGCGAGGACGAACGTGCCCTGCAGAGACTCGGCTGCCTCTGCCGAGTCATGCAGCATCCAATGGCAGTAGCCGTACAGAGCAGCCGCGTGTCTGTCGTACGCCATGGCAATGCCCGCCGGGTCTCCCGCCGTGATCGCCGCGACCACCTGGCGGTCGTGCTCGGCGTCTATGGGTGGCGGGTCCTGCGTCCGACTAGGGGATGAATGATCGGACAGTTCGGCAGACGGACCTACGGCGCGGTCAGAAATCAGCCGCCCGGCCGGATCGACGGGAGGCCGACGGAAGCCGGCAGGAAGCACCCGTCTGGCCGGATCGGTGGGAGGCCGACGCAAGCTTGCGGGAAGCACTTTCGCGGCGGCATTGGCAGGTGCCTGACTCTCCCGAGCGGCCAAGGTCTGTACGGCTGGCGGGATCGCCTTGGCGGCCCGGCCGCCG
The DNA here is from genome assembly GCA_963826515.1 of uncultured Actinomycetota bacterium. Classification (GTDB taxonomy): domain Bacteria; phylum Actinomycetota; class Actinomycetes; order Streptosporangiales; family Streptosporangiaceae; genus DATFVJ01. Next base: position 705,918 of record CAWGXI010000003.1, on the reverse strand, counting down.
TCGCGGTAGGCGGTGGTGGCGCGGTTCTTCGGTGAGGTCAGGGTATCGGGATGATCTGGGCGCAGCACTTGCCGCCGACCGGCCAAGGTCTGCTCGAGCGGGATCGCCTCGGCGCCCCGGCCGGCGGCTCGGTAGGCCTCGGCCAGGTTCTTCCGTGAGGTCTGGGTATCGGGGTGATCGTGCCCCAGCAGTCGATCCCGGCCGGCCAAGGTCTGCTCGAACAGCGCGATCGCGTCGGCGACTCGGTCGGCCGCCAGGTAGGCGGCGGCGAGGTTGCCCCGGGAGTTCAGGGTGCTGGGATGATCAGGGCCCGGCGGCCGCTCTCGTACGGCCAGGTTCTGCTCGTATAGCTGGATCGCCTCGGCGACTCGACCTGCGTCCTGATAGGCGCTGGCGAGGTTGTTCTGCGAAGTCAGCGTGTCGGGGTGATCGGGGCCCAGCTGGCGCTGAAGTACGACCAGAGTCTGCTCGAACAGCGGGATCGCGTCGCCGACCCGGCCCGCCGCCAGATAGGCGGCGGCGAGGCTGTTCCGCGAGTTCAAGGTGTCTGGATGGCCAGGACCTAGCAGTCGCTCGAGGTCCGCGGTCAGCGGCTCACCGACCGCGATTGCGTGCGGGGCGCTATCGCCCAGTTCAATCAGGTGATAAAGCGCGATGAACCGGAGCCGCAGCAGAAGTTCGGCTAGCTCCTCGTCGGCCTCTCCCGCGAGCTCGGCCGTGTGATCCAGCAGCGCCGTTACCTGCTGGGGGATGCCCCTGACGGCCGGACGATCCTGCGACCCCGCAACCGCGATAGCGTGCGCTTCCAGCACAGATGCGGCGACCCAGCACACCGCCCCCAACCGCCGTCGGCGGACCAGCCCGTCACGGACTACCTGCGCCACCAGGCGGTGCATCATGACGGTCTGGCCGTCCAGGCTGGACGTCAGCAGCGACCGGTCGCTCAGCCACTCCAGCACCCGGTCCACCGGCGCCGCCTCTACCCGACGCCCGCCGCTGGCCAGCACGCCCGCCCTCCCGACGACGTGCAGTAGCTCGCGGCGGACCCCAGCCGCCGACAGTACCGCCATGATCTCGATTACCCGGGTGCACATGCCCGTCTTGTCGGCCGCCCGGATCGCCGCCAGGGACAGCGGCACTGCCCGCGCGACACCGTCCGGGTACGGCTGGCCGTCGTCTCCGGTCAGAAATACCTCGGTCGGGATCGTTTGCAGCCGTTCTAGGTACCTCGCATACCCGTGGCGCTGCCCTCTGATCACCGGCGCAGCCAGAGCCAGCGCCAGCGGCAGCTGCCCCAGCACGGCAGCCACCGCAGCCGCCCCCGCCTCATCGTCCAGGCCGGTCCGCCCCGTCAGAAACGACAGCGCCTCATCGGCACTGAACACATCCACCGGGACAGCAGTCGCCAGATTCGCTGTCGGCCGTCGGGTGCTGGTAATCAGAACCTGGGCCGTACCGTCGGCCGGCACAAACGGCCGCAGCGCCTCAGGGTCTGCCACATCATCGAAAACCAGCAGGCAACGGTCCCCGTCGGTCTCCAGCAGGTGCCGTACCGCCTGGCCCGCATCGGCGATATCCCGCCCGGAACCGCCATCGGTCAGTCCTGTGGCCTCAGCCACCGCAGCCAGCCCCGCCTGCAGGCTACCGGTCTCCGCGGCTTTGACCCAGGCCACCAGCCGCCAGCCGTCCGCCAGCTTCGCTCGCGCGTATGCGGCCGCCAGTTGCGTAGTGCCGAGGCCCAGCAACCCCGTCGCCGGGTAAATCACCAATACCCGGGCCTCAGCCCGGTCCAGCTTTACCAGCAAGTCGGCCCAGGACCGGAAACCAGGCGGCTCCAGCGGGATATCACCCACGACGATCTGGTGGCTCGCCGCCTCAAGTGACAGCGGCTCCTGGGCCCTCGACCCGGGGCCGGACGTGTGCTGATCGTGGGCCATGGGCACACGGATGGTGGCAGCTACATCCCGCTCGGCGCGCGCGTCCTGCTGGACGTCGCCATCAACGGTCTGGTCCACTTACCCGCTCCCGCGCGCCAAAGGATTCTCCAGAGGCTGGTCAGGCAACCGCCCTGGTACTGCGGTTACGTATGTCAACATACCCGGCCCTGTCCGCCCGACGACCGCAGCTTTGTTACCCGCCGTACCCACGCCAGGACGGCCCTCAGATCACCGTCGTCGAGGAAGTACGCGACGGCGGTGAACGCGATAATCGCGCAGCAGGCCGTCGGCACCGCCAAGGCGACGGCTACCAACTTGTGATGCAGGGGCACCGCCAGGCTGACGGCCACCCCCACCGCGGCGCCTGCCGCGCAGGCGACCAGCCCGGCCAGCGCGGCGTGGCGGGCACCCTGCACGGCAGCCGGGCCGCAGATCCTCCGGGTGACGAACACCAGCGGGATGGCCACGACAGTCTGGCCGATGGTGATGCCCAGGGCCAGCGCCGCGGGTACCAGCCGCGCCGGAACCAGCTGGACCAGCACCACATCGGCCACGATCGCGACCAGCCAGCTTCCGGCCAGCGCCGCGGCGGCGACCTTGAGCCGCCCGATGACGAACATCACCCGCGACAGGTTCGCGATCACCGCGCTACCCACGACGCCAAGACCGAACAGGACGAAGGCCCAGATCAGCTGCGGCACCTGATCCGGCTGCTTAGCCAGCACGTGCGCGGCGGGAACGGCGATCGCCGCGATCACCGCCGTACCGAGCCACGACATGAGCAGGACCGCTCGCGTCGACCCGGCACTGGTCCGCTCGAAGTCCGGCCCCTCCCGCGCAGACAGCACGGGGAACGCGCTGACCACGATGGACAGCGCCAGGATCGCGGATATGGAGTTGAACACCTGCGAGGCGTAGTTGAACAAGACGACCGCGCCCGTATCGCCATGCCCGTTGGCGAGGGCGATGATCACCAGGTTCGCCACGTCGACGGCGAGGAGCTCGATGACGCCGACCAGCGCCAGGCCACCCGCCCGGCGCGCCACCCCGGGCGGGAACCGCAACACCGGCCGGAACCGCAGGTGCAGCCGCCAGGTATTACAGTCGCTGTTTCACGTTGAGTGTTCGAATGCGCCGGTTTCGTGACCGCCCGGCATGCGGATGATGTAACGGTGGGTAACAGGTTCTCGGCAGGGGCGGAATTACACCTGTGTAACTTGAGGCGGCCGTGGCTCGTTCCTGAATTTTGTGGAGAAACAAGACACGGCCACGACCGCAGTGGCCAGCATAGAAGATGCCGCGGAGTGCGGGGAAAGAGCAGACGCGCTGGTCATGGGGCTGCTGGGCAGGGTGATACGGCAGCGGCGCACCGTCGGGGTGGCGATGGATTACATCCGGGCGCTGTCGCGGGAGACGCGGGCGAACTGCTGGGAGCTGGCGCTGAGGGCCGGGCATGAGGGGCCGCACCGGATGCAGGCCCTGCTCAGCCGTTATAGGTGGTCGTGGGAGGAGCTCCGGGATCTGCTGCCGGGCCTGGCGCAGGACGTCCTGCGCGATGACCCCGGTGACCTGATCGGGCCGGGGCTGGCGTTCGATGAGACCGCTGACCTGCGGAAAGGGAAATTCACGGCGTGCGTGTCGCCGCAGCATGCCGGGGTAACGGGCAAGGTGGAGAATTGCGTGACCTGGGTGTTCGCGGCCCTGGTCACCGCGCTCGGGCAGGCCTGGGTGGACTTCGATGTGTACATGCCGGACTGCTGGGCGAAGGATGCCGCCCGGCGGGCGGAAGCCGGGATCCCGGAGAAGCTGGCGTTCGCCACGAAGCCGGAACTGGCCATCGCGCAGGCGAAACGCCTGATGGCGGCCGGGCTCCGTGCCATGTGGGCCGCCGCCGATGAGGTGTACGGCCGGTGCGGGGAGTTCCGGGCCGCGCTCCGGGCCCTCGGCCTGGCTTACGTCGTCATCATCCCCTGCGACTACCGGGTCACCCTGGCGAGGAACACGGTCATCCGCGCTGATGCGGCCATCGCCCGCGCGGTGTTCGAGCGCCGGTCGTGCGGGAACGGGACGAAAGGCCCCCGCTACGGCGACTGGGCGCTGCTCGCCACCGCGGACCCGCGGGAGCTCCTGCTGATCCGCCGCTTCCCGGACCGGGACAAGAACCAGTACGCCTTCCACCTGTGCTGGGCACCGGAGGGAAGGCCCGCGACGATGACCTATTTCATCACGATCGCAGGCCGCAGATGGCCAGTCGAAGTGACGTTCAGGACGGCGAAGGACGCCCTCGGCTGGGACCAGTCCCAGGTCAGGACATACGACGCGCTCTGCCGGCACACCGCGCTGACCACCCTCGCCCAGCTGCGGACCGCCGCCATCCAGGCCGCGCTCGCCGGCGCTGACGTCCTGCCCGCGGCACCGCCCGCCGACCGCAGCGCCCCGGCCGCCGTCAGCGAGCCCGCCGCCAGCACCGCTGACCTGCTGTTCTGCACCGGAACCGCGCCGCTGCCCGCACGGGGAGGCCAGCCCTGCCCGCCCGGCATCCCCCCGATAGAACTGTCCGCCGCCGAAACCGCCCGCATCGAGCGCCTCGCCCGCGACTGGAAAGCCGGCCTCATCAGCCTCGCCCGCCTCGCCTTCCAGCTCCGCTGGTCCACATGGCGCAGACGCCACCAGGCCCGCGCCCGCTGGCACCACTACGCCACCCGCCTGGCAGCCCTCGTCACCTAAACCGCAGCGACCGGAAGGAGGTGACAGCATGTAACCGCCACGCCCTAACCGCTAGACACGCTGAGCTGCAGCGCGGTCACAGACCGGAAAACAGCAACTGTAATACAGGTCGGCGGCAGCGCCACCACCACCAGGGCAGCGATGCCCAGCGTGGTCCCCACCGACAGGACAAGCTCGGCCGTGACGGGGAGCTCAGCCAGCGGACGACCCTTGTTCAAGGGCACGAAGGCCAGGTAGCAGGCAATGAGCACCAGGCTCGAGATGCCCGGACCGATGGACGGCGCGGCGAACCGGCGATAGGACTGCAGCAGCCCGTACAGGACGACCGAGAGCCCGTACAGCAGGGCCTGGGGAGCAAACACCCGCAGCATGTCACCGGTCACGGCGACCACGTCGGCGTGGACGCAGTGCGCGTTCGGGTTGGCGGGGTTCAGCAGCGAGGCGATCGGCCCGGCGGCCGCCACGATGACCAGGATCAGCGGCACCGTGATGACAACGGTCCAGGTCAGCAGCGCCGAGGTGATCTGGCTGACCCGCGCCTTCGCTGCCGGGTCGCTGACCGCGCGCTCGGCTGAGCGGGCCAGCACCGGGACCATCGCACTGGTTAGCGCACCACCCAGGACCAGCTGATACAGCAGATCGGGTACGTGGTTCGCGGTGACGTACGCCGTGCCCAGGCAGCTCGCGCCGACGGTCTGCGAGAACACCACCGTGCGGACCAAGCCCAGAATCCGGGACAGTATCGTGAAGCCGGCGACGACGGCGGCGCCGCGGGCGATGCCCTCGGCCAGCCGCGAGGTTTGCTCCGACGGCTTGGCCAGCTCAGTACCTTTTGCCTTCCTCGGTCTGCACATGCAACTCCCGATCCCTTTGCATGCGAGGCCTCCGTCCCGTCACGCCGCCGCCGGCCGGCAGAATCCGCATTCAGCTGGGGGTCGGACCCTGCAAAGCTAGGACGGCACTGAATAACTCGCGAGCCCAGGTCGGCGTGTCTGCCGGCAGTGTGTTCGATCATCTGGGATGATCTTCTTATGCAGGGACTAGCGCGGCTGGACCGCGATCTGTGGGATGCCGGGGATATCACCGGCGGCCTGGTGCCGCCCGGCAGCGTGTTCGCGTTCCTGTCCGAGCACCGCCGGGAGCTGTTCCCCGATTCCTTCACCGCGGATCTGTTCCCGTCGGGGACCGGTCGCCCGTCGCTGCCGGCGGACCTGGTCGGCAGCGTGCTGGTCCTCAAGGAGCTCTACGCGCTGTCGGACCAGCAGACCGCCGACGCGCTGTGCTTCGACATCCGGTGGAAGGTGGCGTGCGGCCGGTCGCTGATCCAGACGTCATTCGACCCGACCGCGCTGGTGTACTGGCGCAGGCGGATCGCGAAGTCGCAGCGCCCGGACCGGGTGTTCGACGCGGTCGCGGAGGTGATCGCGGCGACGGGGATCCTGCGGGGACGGCGGAAGCGCTGCGTGGACTCGACCGTGTTCGACGACGCCGTGGCGACCCAGGACACCGTCACCCAGCTGGTAGCCGCGATCCGCCGGGTCGCCCGGGTCGTGGACGGCGCGGCCACCGTGATCGGGCAGGTATGCCAGCTGGATTACTCCCGGCCGGGCAAGCCGCCGATTGACTGGGACGACCCGCAGGCCAAGGACGCGCTGGTGTCAGGGCTGGTGAACGACGCGCTGGCGGTGCTGGAGGCGCTGACCGGCGAGGACGCTCCGGAGCGGGACGAGGCCGCGGCGGACGCGCTGGGGCTGCTGGCGCTGGTCGCCGGGCAGGACGTCGAGCCGGCCGGGGACGGCGACGGGACCGGCGGGCGGTGGCGGATCGCCCGGAAAGTCGCCCCCGACAGGGTGATCAGCACCGTGGACCAGCAGGCCCGTCACACCCGCAAGTGCAAGTCGAAGCGCCGCGACGGGTACCGGGGGCACGTGGCCGCCGAGCCGGAGACCGGGCTGATCACCGGCTGCGAGATGACGATGGCCGCCGGGCCGGGCAGCACCGACGCCGAGAACGGCGTGAAAATGGCTTCCCGCGACCGGTTCCACGCCTCCCCGGCCGGCACCTCTGCCGGGGACGGCAACACCCCTGCCGGGGACGCGCAGCCGCAGGAGCAGGAAAAGGCGGAGCCGGAGCCGGAGGCGGGCGACGCGGGCGGGCTGGCCTGGCCGGACGATGCCGCCGCGGACCACGGCTGCGCATCGGCGGCGCAGCCGGAGGAAGCGGCGGCGGGCGCGGGCGGGAACGGCGCGGGGCCGCAGGAACCGGCGGAGCCGCAGGCCGGCCACGATGGCGGCCTGGAAGTGTACGGCGACTCGGCTTACGGCAGCGGGGAGGCCCGGGCCGCCTACCAGGCCGGCGGGCACGACACCTTCATCAAGCCGGGGCCGCTGCGCCCGGCGGTGCCCGGCGGGTTCACCGTCGATTTGTCTGGGGTCTCGTGGTGGCCGTCGGCAACGTCGGCCAACGTCCCCGAGGAGCTTGTTTTCGCACGTCAGCGTGTCGTTGTCTGGGGTCCCACAACAACTTCGGTGACGTCGGCATGATGTCTTGCCATGGGGGTGCAGCGTGTCGCTGACGGCGGGCAGCGGACGTGGACGGTGGTCGGCGAGGATCATCTGCCGGTCGGTCCGGTCGAGGAGTTCCTGGATCATCTGCGGGTGGCCCAGCAGGCCTCGCCTAACACGGTCCGCTCGTATGCCACGTCACTTGATCGCTGGTGGGGCTACCTGACGGACGCGGGGCTGGCATGGGACGAGGTGAAGCTGCCGGCGTTCACGCCGTACCTGACGGTGCTGCGTACTGGCGAGCCCGCCGGGGTCGGGGTGCTGCCCGGTGCCGAGCACGGCGGAGGACTGGCGGAGACGACGGTGGCTGTGCGGGTGGCGGCGGTGCTGTCGTTCTACCGTTACCACGCCGACGTGCACGCGGTGCCGGTCGCCGACCGGCTGTATCGGGCGGGCCGGCGGGCCGGGCGTTACCTGCCGGGACTGGTTCACCTTCGCGGCGGGCACCAGTTGCGGCCCGCGGTCAGGCTGCGCCGCGTGACTGGCAGGCCTATGCCACTGCTCACCCCAGACCAGATCGACGCGATCCTTGATGGCTGCGCCCGGTGGGACTCTGAGGCCGGTGGCTGGTCAGGGTCGGTGCGCAACCGGCTGCTGTTCTCCACGCTCGCGGAGACAGGCATGAGGCTGGGCGAGTGCCTGTCGACCCGGCATTGCGACTGGCACGTCGGGCGGGGGCAGACACCGTTCGTGGAGGTGGTTCCCCGCCAGGACCATCCTGGCGGTGCCCGGGTCAAGAGCGGCCGCTACCGCAGGATCTATATCAGTGATGATCTGGAACGCCTGCACAGCGAGTACATCTGGCAGTTGTGCGACGCGGACGCGCATCGGGCGCTGGATCTGGACGGCCACTTCGTGTTCGTTAACCTGGACCGCGGCCAGTGGCTGGCGCCGCTGCGGCCGGAGACTGTCTATGACCTGGTCGCCACGCTCAAGCGGCGGCTGGGCGCCGAAGCGCCGCCGGGCTGGACGCCGCACTGGTTCCGGCATTCCCATGCCTCGGCTCTGCTGCTGTCGGGCGCCCGGGAGCATGTGGTGATGCGCCGGCTCGGGCACGCGGACATCCAGACCACGCTGAACCTCTACGGCTGGGTGAATGAGGACGCGGAACTCGCCGCTCTGGCGGACTGGCGGTCCTACTGCGCCCGGTGGCGAGGGCTGGGGGCGGGAACCGCCGGTGGCTGATCGACCGGAAGGATACGCGGCTTGGCCCGCTCCGGCGGCGGACCGGGTCACGCGGAGCATTGCCCTGGTGGCCGATCTGCCGGCGGTGTTCGCCGTTACGACGTTCGACCCGATGGCCGAGCCGGCGGTGGCCGAGGTGTTCATGACCGGGTCGCAGACCACCCGGCTGCACACCGGGTCGCTGCCGGATCCGATGCGCCGGGAGATCTCGTGGTGGGTGGCGGCCTGTCACGCGACCGGGGAACGGCAGGTTCACGCCAGCGAGTGGAACCGCTGGGTGGCCACCGCCGCCGACGTCGCGGGGCGCCGCCCGGTGGTGTGCTCGTTCGCCGACCTGAGCCTGGCCGGCTGGATGACCGCGTGGGGCCGGGTTTTCCATGCCGATCATGGCCGGATGCCCTCAGCTGGCAGCCGGTCCCGGGCCGAGATCGCGCTGCGCGGTATGCTGCGGCCGCTCGCAGTGCGTTACAGCGACGCTGACTGGTGGCGGCATGAGACCTGGTCGCTGACCCTGGACCGGCGTATACCGCGCCGGGAGCATGAGAGCCGCGGCAGCACCGCGGTCCGATGGGGCGATCTGGAGCCGGCGTGGCTGCGCGAGGGTTTCAAGTTCTACCTGCGCCTGCAGCTGGAGTCCGGGCAGCTCACCTGGTCATCGGTGATGGGCCAGCACGCGCTGGTGTTCCGGTTCGCCGCGTTCCTGGCCGCTCGCGGGATCAACCAGCCTGCTCTGGTCAGTGACCCGGTCCGCGAGCTGCGGGCGCTGGCCCTGGATTTCCGCACGTTCCTGCAGGGATGGATGAAGCGGCGGGCGGACCGGCGCAGTGACACCGCCGGGGGCAGCCTGGCCGCGCTGACCATTTCCCGCAGCCAGCAAGGCATCGGCCTGTTCTACCGGGTGATGAGCGACTACCGCGACGAGGCCGCCGCCGCGCTCGGCGACGAACGGTGGCTCACGCTGACCGATGCCCACGCGAGGCTCTACCGGGGTGATGAGTGGGGCCGGGGCCGGGCGATCCGCCAGGCTGATGAGCGCAACTACATCGGTGACGCCGACCTGGCCCGCATGCTCGCTCACGTCGAACTGCTGGGGCTGCCCCGCGACGAGGCCAGGACCATCGTCCGGGACGGCCAGGAGATCGAGTTCGCCGGATACGGTCACCCGGCCATGATGCGCGCCTGGCTGATTCAGGCGCTCACCGGCCGCCGCGCCTCCGAGGTGCTCATGATGGACTTCGACCCGCTTGCCGTGATCCCCGGCCTGGACGTCACCGCGGTGCCCGAGGGAGGCATGGTCGCCAGGCTCCGCTATCAGCAGACCAAGGTCGACGGCGCCCCTGACACGATCCTGATCGGCGCCGATGTCGTCCAGATCATCGGCGAGCAGCAGGATTGGGTGCGGGAACGCTGGCGGCTCGGCCCGGACGCCTCGCCGCGGTACCTGTTCCCCAGGACGACCGGCAACCGGCACGCCACCAGGCCGTGGGAGACCAGCAACTACGACCGGGTGCTGCGCGGCTTCAGCCTCGCGGCCGGCCTGCGGGACGCCGCCGGGCAGCTCCTGCTCTACTCGCGCAGCCACCGGCTGCGTCACACCAAGGCCACGACGCTGCTCAATGCGGGCGCCCCGATCCACGTCGTGCAGCGTTACCTTGGCCATCTGTCACCCGAGATGAGCATGCGCTATGCCGCCACGCTGGCCAGCACCGCTGAACGGGAGTTCCTGGCGATGGTCAAGATCGGACGGGACGGCCGGGAGATCGGCATGGACCGGCGGGACATGCCCGGCCTGCTGCAGCTCGGCCAGCGCACCGACCGGGTTCTGCCGAACGGGTACTGCCTCCTGCCCCCAACCCGCTCATGCGACAAGGGCAACGCCTGCCACGGCTGCGGCCACTTCGCCACCGACCGCACTCACCTGCCCGAGATCCGCCGCCAGCTCGCCGAGACCCAGACGCTCATCACCGCCCGCAAGGCCCGGCATCTGGCTCGCTACGGCGAGCCGATGAGCGACGGCAACGTCTGGCTCGAGCAACGCCTCGCCGAGGAACGCAGCATGCTCCTGGAGATCTCCGCGCTGGAGGCACAACCCGACGAGGACACGCGTGCCATCCGAGGGGCCGGGGTCTGCGGCCGGTCCGGGTACTCCAGCACCCCTGTGCCCGTCACCCTCACCACCAGGCCGGACCGTCCATGAGCCACGCCGATCAGCTGGCCGCCCCGGCCGAGCCCGCCGCCACGGATTCGCCGGGCCATCGGCGGGCGCAGGCGCTGCGCCGCGCCGCCCAGGGCAAACGGGAGGCCGCGACCTCCCGCGCCGAGTCCGCCATCCGCCAGCTGATCAAAGACCGGCAAGAGATCAATTTCCGTTCGGTGGCCCGGGCCGGCGGCGTCAGCCTCGACTTCCTTTACGCCAACTCCGGGTTGCGCCGCCGCATCGAGACACTGCGCACGCAGCAGGCCTCCCGGCCTCCGGAACCGGCCGCGCCCGTGGCCTCCGATGGCAGCGTCGTGCACGTGCTCACGACCAAGCTCCGCGACGAACGCGCCGCCCGGCGCGCCGCCGAGCGCGACCTCGAACAGCGCATCGCCGCCGCCCACGGAGAGATCCTCCGCCTCCGCCGCATCATGCAGCAGCACGACATCCAGGCCTGACCAATCACGTTGCGGACGCGTCCGCAACGTCGCTACCTGCGGAAACAGTCAATAGATCAAGATCAACGCCAGACAAGTCGACGACTTCACCGTCGACGAGCGTGACGGGACGGTCACCTGCCCGAACGGGATCACCCGGCCGATGAGCCCGGCCCGGACGGTGACGTTCGGCGCGGCATGCGGGACGTGCCCGCTGCGGGCGCGGTGCACCACCGCCAAAGATGGACGCTCCATGACCATCCACCCGCACGAGGGGCTGCTGCGCGCCGCCCGCGCGCAGGCGCGGACCGAGGAGTTCAAGCAGGCCTACCCGACCCGGTCGAACATCGAGCGGACCATCGCGTGGACCGCGACCCAGAACGGACGCCGGGTCAAGCTCCGCTACATCGGGACCGCGAAGAACGACGCCTGGCTGCATACCCGGTGCGCCGCGCTCAACCTGCGGACCCTGGTCAAGGCCGGCCTGACCCGCGGCGGCGGGGCCTGGGCGCTGGCCTGACCCGTCCGGCGCGCCGCAGCGCGCCCCCGGACGAGGCCTGAGGCCTGGCCCGGACGCCGCAGATACGCTGGCACCGGGACTCGCTGGCTGGCGGCAAGCCGGACAGGCCCGGCAGGCCGCCATCTGGTGTCACGGGCGGCCCCTGATGCAGTCCGCGTCCCAACGTTATTCAGCGCCGTCCTAGACGCGGTCCCGATCAGAGGAACACGTAACCGTCAGAAAAATACGTGTTCCCGATAGCGCCTACCGGAATGCCAGATGACGCTGCGACGGCAAGTGGGAGCGCTGAGGGCGGCGGCAACCTATGAGGTCCCCTCGAAGTGGTACGTGCCTGGCGTAGGGCGGCTCAGCAGGCCCGGACAACGAACACTGCCTTGAACAGCGCTCCCCATCCGTAGGCGATCCCGTAGGGCCAGCTGCTTAGCGGCAGTGGTGCCGTGACCACATAAGTTGAGCCGCCGAAGCAACGCTCCGCTATGATCCGGGCGCGTGTGTCCTGGGTCCTGGTGGTCACCAGGACCACCGAGCTCCAGCGGAATTGCTTCGCCAGCCTGCCGAGAGCCTCGGCTTCTCCACGGGTAGTACCCGGGTCCGGGTCAAAGCAGATGAGCTTCACGCCTGGTACCGGCGGCGGGCATGGGCCTCCGTAGCCCTGCCAGCCGCGCGACACCACCAGCACCGGCGCCCGGTGCTCGCGGGCAAGCTGCAGCGCCACGGGCAGGCGATCGCCCGGGCCGGCCAGCATCACGATCGCGCTTACCCGGGCCGACATTCCTTGGGCAGGCCACACGAATAGCCGGGCGGTGAGCACGCTGAGCGCTACTATGACAGCCGCCACGGCAGCCAATCCCCGCCGCCAAGCGCGCGAAAGCCCGTGTCGCCCGTCCGCGGTGGCGTGGCGGGTCCTGAACCTCATGCCCTAGATCGTTGACCGTAATTCGGCGCAGGTCACGGCGTATTGCGACACGCCGTCGTTGATCCGTGACTGACAGGCGGAGCTGTCCAAGATCGGCGTGTTCACACACGTCTGACCCTGGAGCCTTCCGTGATCGCCGACCTGGACACTCTCCTGATCGCGCTGTACGTCGAGCTGACCGACCGCATCATCCCCTCGCTGGGGCTCACCCGGTCCGGGCCGGGCCAGCCACCCGAGGTGACCGACGCCGAGCTGGTCTGCCTGGCCGTCGCGCAGGTGCTGCTGCGCCATGACGACGAGCGGCTCTGGCTGCAGCCGCCCGGTCGCAGATCAGGCACCTGTTCCCCGGCTGCTGCGCCAAAGCGAGTACAACGACCGGGTCAAGGCCGCGGCGCCGCTGATGGAGGCGGCACTGCGGTGGCTGGCAGTTCACGCTCCCGGATCGGCCGGAGATGCTGCGGCTGATGGACGCCACCCCGGTGCCCTGCGGCCAGTCCAAGATCACCGCCAGGCGCTCAAACCTGTTCGGCTACGCCGGCTACGGCTACTGCCCCAGCCATTCCCGCTGGTACTGGGGCGCCAAGCTGATGCTCATCTGCACCTGTGACGGGACCGTCACCGGGTTCGGCCTGGCCAACCCCAACTGTATCGGCGAACGCGAGGAAGCCCGCCAGATGCTGGCCGACCAGCCCGCCAACCGACCCCGCCCCGGTACCGCCGTGGTCACCGACAAGGGCTTGTCCAGCGAGGACGCCGAAGCGTTCTTCGCCAGCCCGGACCTCGGCCTGACGCTGATCCGCCCAGCCCGAAAAGACGAGAACACCCCAGGTACTTCCCGAACTGGCTGCGGCAGCGGGTCGAGGCGATCATCTGGACACTGAAAAACCAGCTCGGCCTGGAACGCCACGGCGGCCGAGTACCCGCCGGGCTGTCGGCCCGTGTCCTGCAGCGCCTGCTCGCCCTCAACGCCGCGATCTGGCACAACTGGCAGATCGGCGCACCGGTCAAACGCTCCCTGATCGCCTACGACCACTAGGCCCTGACCAGCCGCGATTTTCCGGTCATCGATCTAGACCGCGGGTAGAGCAGCAGATCAGTCACCGGCCGAGGACACCTACGCCCGCCTGCTCGTCTGACCTGCGCACCAGCCCAACGCTTTCATCCCTCTTGTCTGCCCCGATCAGCACGACGGAGTCCAGCCGCATCCCGGCGAGTCGTACCATCTCACCTACGCCGTGGATCCTCTCCGCTGACGACTGTCCGGCACTCACTACAACGACCGCATTAGCTGCCCATGTCGCTAGGTGCTCCCCGCCAAGAGCGGGATCGAGGGTGACCAGGGTGAGCAGAAGATCCGCGAAGACATCGGAAGCGACCAGCGCGTCTCCGGCTTGCGCGGGAGAGGTGACTGAGGGCAGAGGACCGACAGGCACAAGGTCATCACGATCAGGAACCGCCATCATGAAGTTCACGCCGTTGTGGCTGACTGTTTGGACTCCAGGTCCCTTGACCCCCGACAGGTGCGCCAAGTAAGCACCGCTGGAAAGATCAGCCGCAATGACCTGACTGCCCTGGCTGGCGTACGACGTGGCCAGCGCCGCCACGGCCTGCGCCACAACCGGCCCGTTGTCTACGGCGACAATAGCCAGGCTGGCCGGGACCTGGGTACTTCTTGGCACTGCGCTGTGCAGATGAGCGATGACCCGCCGCATATCAAGGTCTCGCTTGGCTGCCCGGCCAGGCCTAGGCGTTAGCGTGCGGCGTGCGCCCAACGTGCTGACACTAAGCTTGATGGGAGCGTCGAGCGTATAGGCGATGTCATCCCGTCGGCGTAGTCGATCGGACACCAGGGCCCGCACGACGACGATGGTCAGGCCTAGGGCAAGTCCCCCTATGAGTCCGATGGCACCGTAGGTGATCAACTTCTTCTTCATCGAGTAAGGAAGCGGGGTGACGCTGAGGACCTGGCTGTTGTCCAATGCCGCCGTCAGCTGTGCCCCGGTAGTCGTCTGGTTGCCGGTGACGGCCGCCTGAAGGTTGGACAGCGCGGTTGTCGCACTGGTTTGTTCTACCCGGAGTTTGCTGATCTGCGACTCCTGCGTGGGTGAAGTCGGCTGGCTAAGCTGCGCGTTGATTGAGTTGACACGTTGCTTAGCCTGTTTGACCTGCACTTCGAGCGACTGCAGCACGAGATTATCCTGCCCGCGCAGCTGATCCGCCCGGAATTTGAGGAAGGCATTGCCCACGGCACTTGCGTAAAGCACAGCCTGGTTAGGCGACGGCGCACTGGCTGTGATGATTAGCAACCGGTCGATGGCGGACGTGGCGGTGTAGGCGTTGAGGAACTTGCTGGCGCTTTCCTGTAGCCCCAGCTTTTGCACGGCAAGCTCAGCCACCGCTGAGGTCTTCGCAATGACCTGGTTGTCGGTGGGTGCCGTCTGGTCGTTCTCGTAGGGGCTGAGGGTAAGCACCACCGATGCCGAGGCCTGGTATGAATGGGGAGCCTTCACGTAGTATCCGAAGCCGCCGAGCAGCCCCACAGCGGCCATGACGAACAAAAACCGCGCACTGCGCCGTATGGCTGCTTTGATGAATCCCAGGCTCACCAGGCCAGGTGGGAAATCGACCGACCGGTTCTCGGAAGCTGCGAAGTCATCATAAACCCCGAGCCGATCCGGCTCGCCATTACCCCCATTTTGAGAGAAAATAACTGAGTCGGTCACCTTCTGATCTCCGTCGCTGTACCAGTCATGCGTATGGGCAGTCTTGCCCGTTGTCCCAGTTGCGGCACGCGGCCCGTCGTCGCGTCATGCGAATCTGGATCCGCTACCAGTATTCCGGTGATTTCGCGGCCGTCGGAGACGGCACTCATGGCGGCCCGAGCCAGTTGGTCGGCGGTCGCCGCGCCTGCCGAGACTCCGAGCAGCGTCGCAGTGGTGTGCATCATGTCGGGCACTTGCGGGTTCCGGCCATCGACGACCCCGACGACCACGGTCAACTCCGCGTCCGACTGCTCCTCCACCTCACTATCGGCGACTAGTACCCGCAGGTGTGCCGGCCATTCCGATGATGCGGGCGGCGCGGCGCAGGCGGTTTGCAGCGCGGCCGTGACCGTCGCGTCTTGCTGAAGTGCAACGACTAGGGCAGTAGGGATTCCCTGGGACGCGCCAAAGGCCGCCAACTGGGGACCGAGGGCGAGGGCTCCGGGATCGGAGGAAAGAGACAGGACAGTGAATGACCACCTGCCATTCCCCCTGCCGAAGTTCACTCCGGCCGCCATTTCGAGTTGCTGAAGGGTCTTCCGTAGTTGCAGGGCGTGCAGGGCTCCTGGCGTGTAATCCTTCAGCAGCCTGGTCCACTCCCCGGGGTTGGATGGGTGGCTGACAGGGAACGATGCGAGGACAGGAACTCCGATGGAATTCGCTATCTCATCACGCTGCCTGAGCCGCCGGTCACTGCGGGTGATGGCAAGCGCTATGATAGCTCCTATCGCCGCACCGAATACCGCGCCTATCAGAGCGAAAATAGAGTAACTGACGAGGCGTTTCAGCAGACTTGGCCCTGTACCACTTGTCGCCGGCTGCAGCACCTGGGCCGGAACCTGGCCACCCGGAGTTTTTGGGGAACCGATGTAGGCGATATAGCTCTCTGCGATGGCATTGGCGGTTGCCGCCGCATCGGCACCGGATTTTGCTCCTGCGCTTACCGAAATGATATAATCAGTTTGACTTCCGATCTCAACTTCGCTGCGAAGCTGATCGATCGACATGACTGGACGGACATGAGGCAGCGCTCCAGAGAGTACCGGACTACTTTTCGCAATCACCAGTTGGGTTGCCGCCCAGGGATTGGGCCCGCCATTGGCGGCTGCCGCTGCTCCGGCCTGCGCAGCTTGTCGAGGACTGGTTCAGCAAGACCAGCGCGGTGCTCGTGACCACGGGCGGTTTGAGGACGGCGTAGGCGCCGCCGGCCAGGATGCCCAAAGCCACCATGATTCCCATGAGGCGCTTGTGTCGGCGTATGACCTGCATGGACCTGCGCAGATCCAGCGTCTCCTGGCTCATGTGGTCTCCGCTCGGATCTCAGGTGCCTTGCTCACCCGCGCGTCGGATACGCACCATGATAGGGCAGGTTTCGAGGAGGAACCGGTCTCGAGGAACTCGAGCCGAGTGGCTAGTGGTGCATCGGATGGCCAGCGTCCCATGCCAAGGAGGGTGAAGGCGGGAACGCGGCGTCCTAGGCCGGGAGAATACCAGCCGAGAATGGGATCAGTCTCGCCTCGGTGCAGGCTCCACCGGAGCACGCCTGGCAGTTGCAGGCGCGCCGCTCCAGGCGTACCTGCCTGCGGCCAGCTCAGGGCTGCGCATGACTCATCGAGTTCCACCTGGACTTCGGGGCCGAAATGGAAGGTAAGACGGACATCCTGGCCACTGCCTTCGATCTCATCGATGATGTCGATGCTGCGCGAGGCCCGATCCAGCAGTACCGAGCGACGATGCACGGTCGGCGGGTCAAGTGAGGCATAGCCGTCGTGTTCCGCGGTCCATCTGGCGATGTCGCCGTCATCGATTATCTCGATCTCGCGCGCTTGGGCATGACGTGCCCACATGAACGGACCACGTTCGCTGGACTGGCTCCGGCCTGCCGAGTTCGGCGGTGTTGTGTGCGATCGTCGACCGGAAGTACGACCGCCAGGCTTGCTCACCGTGGTAGCAGTACGTGCCCGGATCGGCCAGGATGTCAATGCCCGCGTAGCGTACTTCGACGGACAGCGCGTCTGCGTGTGCATGCGCGGCGATGCTGAGGTATCCGTGCGGGCCGCCGTCACACCGGCACCAGATCTCGTTCTCCCCGCTGGTGCGAAGCAGCGTCACTCCCGCGTCGGCAAACCGGCACGGCCGCTGGCCGGGCCTGCCCTCGACCTGGCGCTTGGCGCCCGCGAGGGCGCCGACGATGACGCTACCCGCATCGGCCGACGGCTGCGGCCACCAGTCCAGACGGCCCACGAGCGCGTCGGCGAGCGCCAGCAATGATGGCCAGCGGTTGGCCACGGGCGCGTCAAGCAGCAATCCGCGGCCCTCGTCGGAATCACCCTGGCGAGGCGGGCGCAGGCGCTCATCTATCACGGCCGCCGCGCTATCTGCCATCGCGCACAGTCGTGTCCAGGTGATCGGACTCAGTGGATGACCGTTCGCCCCAGCTTCAACGGCGGCAACGAAGCCGAGTTCGGCGATGAAGCATTGATAGTCCGAGGCCAGCTCCCTGCCTATACCCGACGGGAAGGTGTTATGGATCAGCTCTCGTTCGAACAGGAGCGCGGACTTGCGCCGCCATCGCTCGCTCTCGCGGAACCACGGGAAGGCGCAGCTCGCCACCAGCAGGCCAGCGGCTTCGGCTATCACGTGGTTGTTGGCCGAGGAGCCCCGGCTGGGAAACGCGGCAAGGTACTGCTGGTGCCAGCGGATCTGCCGCACGGCGAGCGCGTCGCGCTCGAACAAGTCGGCCACGCCCGGCCAGTCGTCGAGCAGGCGCCGGATCCAGGCCAGGCTGATCAGGCGGACCCCAAGCTCGATGCCGCTCGTCCAGTGCACGCCGGACAGGAACGGGTTCTCCCGCCACCAGGAGCGGAGCTGCTCGGCGACCCGGCTTGCGTACCGCTCGTCCTGGGTGAGGAACCAGGCGGTGGCCAGCAGCGTGACGTGCTGGAACCGGGAGAGCTCCCAGACCTGCTTGACGTTACCGACGTGCTCCTGCGAGCGGTGGTCGACGCGGAACGCGTACTTATCCGGGTCGGAGCGCCGACCGGTCACTGGGTCGCGGAACCAGTCAGGCTGCTCCAGGTCGGTGCGGAGCACCCCCAGCGTCTCCCACTCACCCCGCAGCAGCCGGTCCGCGGCTTCAAGTACCCGCTTCCTGGCCTCGTCCGGTACCCGCGGCGGCAGTAGCCGGCGGCAGCACCGCCATGAACGCCAGCTCGCGGGCTGGCGTCGCCGCGGCGGACCGCGCCAGCTGCTGGCGGGTCACCTGCCGGGGCGACCAGGCCAGGCGGAGCACCTGGTCCCGGGCCCGCCAGGCCATCTCGGCCGGGGACATCCGGGCCGCCCGGCGGACGTACCAGCCGAGCCTTGACGTGGTAGCCGCGCTCACACTTGCTCCGGTTTACCGCTCAGCAGACTGTCTCGCACCGCGATGGTCGCCCTAGTTGTGGCGGCCAGCGACTCGAGCGAGATCGGCATGGCCGCGCCGGTAAGGCAGGCCTCGACGAAACGGGCCAGCTCGGCGCGCTGTCCCTTGTCCTGGCCACCCCGGGCCCGGATCGTGTCGTGGCCACGCCCAATCCAGAGCGTGGCCTTGCGGAAGTTGTCTAGCCTCGCGCTGCGGCCGCCGCCGGTGGCGTCCAGCGTCTCCTTGGGGAAGCGAACGTTGCCGCCGGTGAGGTAGCTGATCACGCCGCTGGAGCCGTTGCCGAACCGCACCGTGACCTGGACGTCGTCGGAGCCCGGGCCGCCGATCGCGTACACCTCCTCGGGCAGGCTGTCTGCCCACCAGCTCAGCGTGTCCAGGAAGTGACCGCCCTCGCCGGTGAAGCGCGAACCCTCGCCCTCGTTGCGGTACCAGCTGTCCGCGGCCAGCGGTCCGGCGTTGACCAGGTAGCGGGTGACCGCGCCGGAGCTCGCCGCGCCGAAGTCGGCCCTCATCTTGGCCAGCATCGGGGCGAAGCGCCGGTTGAAGCCGACCATCAGCCTGTCGTTGCCGGTCTTGGCGATCATCTCGGTAATCCGGTCCAGTTCCTCGCCGGTCAGCGCGAGCGGCTTCTCCACGAACACCGCCTTGCCGGTCTCCAGCGCCCGGCAGACCAGGTCCGCGTGGGTGGCGTGGCGGGTCACGACGAAGATCGCATCCAGCGACTCGTTATCCAGCACGGCCGAGGCGCTGGTCGAGGCGGTGGTGAAGCCGAACCGCCGCTGAGCGTTCACCCCCGACAGCGACTTAGTCGTCGCGACGTGCGTCAGCTGCACGTTCGGCAGCTGGGCCAGGTGCGGGAAGCAGCATCGACGAGGCGTAGTTTCCCGCGCCGATGAAGCCGATGGCCAGGCGCTTGCTGGCCGGTCCGTTCGGTACCTTCGAGGCCCTGGCCGGGGCGGACGGGACGTCGGCGCGGACCAGACTGGCGCCCGCCCGGGGCACGTTCTCGGGGTCCGGCGCCGGGTACTCGAGCAGAACCCCGACCGCCTTCAGCGCGCCGGAGGACAGGTCGGCGTAGACCGAGCCGGCGTCGTGCATCGGGAACGTGCCGGAGATCAGCGTCGGGACCTCGAGGTCCTTGTGCGCCAGCAGGTCCAGGAAGCACTCCAGGTTGCGGCGCTCGGTCCAGCGGACGTAGCCGGCCGGGTAGTCGATGCCCTCCAGCTCGTACCGGTCGTCGTACCGGCCCGGCCCGTAGGACCGGGAGAACCTGACGTCGAGTTCCTTGTCGTAGTAGGCGTTCCAGGGCAGGTCCAGCTTGGTCTTGCCGATGTCGACCACCCGGGCCCGGTCCCGGGCCAGCTTGGCCGCGATCTCGACCGGCGCGTTGGAGGAGCCGCCCGCGGCCAGGAACACGTGGTCGGCGCCGCGGCCGCTGGTCAGCTCGTCCAGCGAGGCCGTCACGGCGGCCAGGCCCTCGTCATCCGGGCCCGCGCACAGCACCGCGCCCGCCTGCTCGGCCAGCCGGCAGCGGGCCTCGATCATCTCCAGACCGAGGACCCGGATCCCGGCCGCGACCAGCAGCCCGACCACCATCTGACCGATCAGGCCGAGGCCGATGACCAGGGAGGTCTCGCCGAGTTGCGGCTCGGCGCGGCGAACGCCCTGCATGGCGATGGCGCCCACGGTGGCGAACGCGGCGTGCTCGGGGGCCACGCCCCGCGGCACCGCGGCGCACAGGTTGACCGGGATCCAGTTGTACTCGGCGTGCAGCGCGAACTCGTTGCCGGCCGCCGCGGCCAGCTGGCCGACCTTGAACTCCTCGGCCCCTGCGCCCACCTCGACGACCACGCCGCACAGCGAGTAGCCCAGCGGGGTGTAGGAGTCGAGCTTGTTCATCACCTTCTTGTAGGTGGCCATCGCGCCCTGCTGGGCCACTGTGTCCAGCACCTTGCGCACCTGGTCCGGCCGGGTCCGCGCCTTGCCGACCATGGACAGGTTGGCCTCGTGTACCTTCATCATCTCGGTGCCGGTGGAGATGAGCGAGAACAGCGACTGGACCAGGACGCTGCCCGGCCGGCAGGCTGGGACCGGCGCGCCCAGGACGATGAGCTCCCCGGACTTGTAGTTCTGTGCGATCTGCTTCATGGTGTCCCTGCCGGTCATGCCGCGACGCCCATGGACCGCGCGTTGCAGTACCACAGTTCCATCGTCAGCAGCTGCCATATCTGCTTTGCGACGACAGCCACCTGGTAACCAGCCGAAATCAGCGCCTGGCACTCTAGCCATACGCGCCGGTCGAAGGGCACCGGAAGGTTCTGGACGATGATAAGGAGTCGGGTCGGCTGGGGAGTCTCTCGTGCAGAAACGCGCTGTTCCTCGCCGGCCGACCGCCTGCCGAGGGAGACTGAAGCCATCTGGAGCCGCGCGACCCGCAGTCGCCGCACTGAGATGACCGAGGCCCGACCCGTCGCGCATGGCAGGGCCAGGTTCGGTTCGCTCACTGTGGGGCAGCATGTCCCATAAGATCACGCAGTGGGTGACTGTGATACCCGGGGTGATTTATCGGTGGTCACCTATGATTTAACCGTGAGGTTTTCCCAGGTCAGCCTGTAAAGATTTCCCAGGTCAGCCTGTAAAGAACAGGAGGACCGGGGAGCCAGCGGCCGGTGGTCCGGTCGCCGAAGACCCACCGGATCTTCCCGTTCGGGGTGAAACTTGCCGAAGTACCGGGCGGCCACCCCGGTCTCCGACTTGTTCCGGTGGGAGCGCCCGGCCCACTTGGGGCACAGCCGCCACAGGAAGTTGACGATGCCGGGGCCTGTTGCTCAGTCACACAGCGGGTGCCTGACTCCTGGAGTATCAAAGCGGCCCCCGAATTGCTCTCCTAGCGAAGGTGGCAGGAGTGCGAGTGGAGGCTCGATGAGCGGGCAGGAGTCTGGCATGCGGGTGCTGGTGGTCCATAGCCGGTATCGCTCGGCCATGCCGAGTGGCGAGAACCGCGTCGTGGACCAGGAGAGCGAGGAGCTCGCGCGCGCCGGGCACGAGGTCAGGCGTTTCGAGAAGAACAGCGACGAGATCGAGCACTGGTCCGCCGTGCAGAAGGTGCTGCTGCCCGCCCGGGTGGTCTGGAGCCGCGAGTCCCACCGCGAGCTAGCCGCGACGCTGCGCGCATACCGCCCCGACGTCGTCCACGTGCACAACACGTTCCCGCTGGTCAGCGCGGCTGTGCTGTACGCTTGCCGGGACGCGTCGGTGCCAGTGGTAGCCACCATCCACAACTACCGGCTGATGTGCGCCAGTGGCAACTTCGTCCGCCAGGGCGCGGTCTGCCACGACTGCATGCACAAGCTGCCGGTTCGGGGGGTTGTGCACGGGTGTTACCGGGGATCGCGGGCCGCCACCGCCCCGCTGGTCGTGGCCACCGTCGCGCACCGCAAGGCGTGGCGGTCGCTGGTCTCGGCCTACGTGTTCATTTCGGCGGCCCAGCGGGACCTGCACCTGGCCCTCAACCTGCCGCCCAGCCGGGTGTTTGTCCGGCACAACATGATTCCCTACCGGGACATCCAGCCGGCGCCGCGCGATCCGGTGGTGGCTTACATCGGCCGGCTCGAAGAGGGCAAGGGCCTGCGGCTGCTGATGGCGGCCTGGGACCGTTACCTCGGCTCGTCCCATGACCCGGGGCTGCGCCTGGTCATCGCCGGGCCGGCTCGCTCGACCGCGAGGTGGCCGCCTGGGCCTCGGCACGCCCCTCCGTGGAGACGCTCGGGATCATCCCGCCCGGCCAAGCCCGGGAGCTGATGTCCCGGGCGCGCGCGGTCCTGGTGCCGTCGGTCTGGGAGGAGACGTTCGGCCTGGTGGTCGTCGAGGCCATGGCCGCAGGCACGCCGACGATCGCCGCGGGCCACGGCTCACTCACCGAGTTGGTCACGCCGGGAACCGACGGCGTACTGTTCCGGCCGGGCGACCCGGACGCGCTCGCCGGAGCCGTGGCCGACGTCGCGGCGCACCCGGAGAAGTACGAAAGCTACGGGCGTCGCGCCCGCGAGACCTACGAGCAGCGGTTCAACCCGGACCACAGCCTCACGCGCCTGCTCGAAATCTACAGCTTCGCGATAACCCACCCGGTGTCGGGGCGGGTCGCCCTGGAGCAGACGCTAGACCAAAAGTCCTAAGGAGGCCAGACGCCCAGGCCGAGCATGGGCATCTGGCGGGCGGCGGCAGTCGTTCTGATTCATCGCCTCGAGCACGATCCAGCTCATAACGCCGTGCGCGACAATGCCGCGCGGCTGCCCGAGCATTGGGCATTAACGTGCCTCATGTACGATCTCTGCGCCCGGCATCGGGAAAGGCTCGGTGGTCTGGCGGCGCAGTATCTCATCAACGAGGCTGGCCGAAACCAGCTCACGGATCCGGCGCAGGCGGACGAAGCGCGCGGACATAAAGTCGTCGTAGGTCAGGCCTTGCCTGGCGTAGGCTCCGACGAGCTCGTTGACGCCGTCCCGCACCCTCCAGCGCAGGTTCAGATCGGGGAAGGTCCCGGCTAGCTTGGAGAAGTCGACGCGGTAGTTGCGCAGGTCCGGCCCGGCGTCTTCGGCGAACGATACCTTTGAACCTGGCACCGCGTCGCGAACCAGGTCAGCAATGTCCTTGACCTGCACGTTGTCCTCAAGGCGGCCGACGTTGAACGCCTCGTCGTGTACCAGCTCACGCCGGGCCTCGAGCACGGCAAGGAACGCCCGGCTGATGTCTTCGATGTGAACTAGCGGCCGCCAGGGCGACCCGTCACTTTCCAGGCGCACCTGACCGGTGGTCATCGCGACGGCGGTGAGGTTGTTCACGACAATATCGAGGCGTAGCCGCGGGGAGGCGCCGAAGGCGGTGGCATTGCGAAGGTAGGTCGGGCTGAACGCGTCATCGGCCAGCAGCGACAGGTCACGCTCGGCCAGCACTTTGGTCTCGCCATAGGGCGTGACCGGAAACAGCTCCGCGTCTTCGGCCACAGCCTGCGAACCGGCCGCGCCATACAGGCTGCACGAGGACGCGAACAAGAAACGCTCGACGCCGGCCTGCTTTGCGGCCTGGGCCAGGCGTAGAGTTCCCTCGCGATTGATCGAGTACGTCGCCGCCGGGTTGAGCCGACCGAGCGGGTCATTGGACAGCGCGGCCAGACAGATCACCGCATCGTAGTCGGTCAGCTGGCTCGCCTCGGCGTCCCTGATGTCGCGCGCCGGCCGCCCGCCGAGGCCCTCTGGCGCGGCTCCGAAGTCACACCCCTCATACAGGCCGACATCGAGCCCGTCGACCTGGTGCCCGGCCCCGCGCAGGAACGGGACCATAACAGCTCCAATGTAACCACGATCACCCGCAACGAGGACCCTCATCGTCAGCTCCACAGCTTATTCGGAAACGAGATTAGACGCGGGCGGCGGCACTACCAACCCGACCAATATAGGAGTTACAACCAGCTGACCTTGATACATCGCGAGACCGCCTTGGGCTTCGGCGCCGGGCTCGTCGGTGGTCTCGATGTGAGGATGGGCATCGTCCTGATCCGCGATCGTGTCCGACCGACTGCGCCGACGCGACGACGTCAAGGACCCGTTTTGTGCGACATGTGACTCAAGGGCGAAATCGCACCGTTGATATAGGCGGGCACGCCACCCGATCATGCAGGTCTCTGAAGTCCGGTCCGGCGGATGAGAAGACGATCCGGGTGATTCTGGACCGTCTTGACCGACGAGCCCTGGCTCGGGCCCCGCCGGGGCGGCCGGCGTCGTGGCGGTCCGGGCCCGGGGGCCGCCCGGCAGGCACAGGAGCTAGCCCGCGGCCGGTTAAGGGCCGTGGCCGTGGACGGCTCTGACCAGCACCGACGCCACCGCCGGTGACCTGGTCACCATCCGCGGCGCCGTCATCGCGGCCCTCAAAGACACCGGCTACCTGCACATCTCCGAAGGCCGCCGCGACCACATCACCCCGGCCGAGACCCTCCGCCTTCACGGCCTCGATTAGGGCAGATGCGGACATTCACGGAACACGCCGGAGCCCTGGCTACCGGCCTGGACTAATTAGTTATTTCAGGGTCGCAAGCGCGTAGGGTCAGGGTCGTATGCGAGGAGCGAACGGCGAGTAGACCGAGCCTCCAAGCGGAACAACCGATTCTTCACCACGCGGTTGGGGCGATCCCAGCGCGACTGCGGGAGGGTTACTACAGAGATACAATCGAGCAGGATGACGCCCCCCGCCCAGTTGATGAGCTCCTGACCTACGCAGCGCAGTCCTGCCTGGTTGCACAATTCGGCAAACCGGGCAGCCGATACGCTGGGTGCTCTCCAGTCATTCCCCCTGGAAATTCCAGTTCGCCCTAGGGCGCGTCGTGCTTTGGATGGTAGAGGCCGGAATGCAGGCTGAAGGGGCGCAAGGACTCGGGCCGAGCGCTGGTAGGAACCGTAGTTTGAGTGATGAATGAAAGCCACGCCGTCAGGCTTAAGAACTCGTGCCAGTTCGCGAAGATAGTCCGCGAGTACCTCAGCCTCTACGTGAACGAGCGAGTCGAAGCTGAAGGCAAGGTCTATGGAGGAGTCGGCCACCATAGGTAGCGACCGGCCGTCGTTGCTCTCAAAGCGAGCATTGTCGTGGCCGGCGAATCGCTGTTTACACGCTTCGATGCATCTAGGAGAGAGGTCGACGCCGATGAGCGTGTCGCAATGGGAAAGAAGGAACTCTGTCCAGCGCCCAAACCCAGGAGCAATCTCTAGAATTGCCGATGCTGGCAGGAATCGACGAACTCGAGGATAGACGCTGCCGTACCACTGGCCGGCCGCGCTTCCCCACGGCCTCGACCATAGGTCACCCTCAAGATGCCAGTCGTAATCGTCGTTCCATTCTTTGACGTTTTCTTCGATACTTGGCACGTCGCCCCCCCATGTACGTAATATGAGCAATATCATACCACTTATCCACTGTTCTGTCTCGTGTATCCGAGTTTCTTAGCAGGTGACGGCGTGGTCCCGCCTATCAGCACCCGGGCAATCAGCGCGAGGGAACCGGTGGCCAAGCCCACGAGCAACGCGGTGCCCGTGCACCCTCCGGTAGCCCGCCGCCACTTCCACTCCACTCCGCTGAACCGGACCAGCAAGGGCTCGATGGACACACCCCGCGACACGTTGTTCGCGAAGCCGTAGGTCAAGTAGGCGAGGGCGAAGGCGCCGAATTGCGTTGCTCCCAGGGTATGCGCGATGTACGCACTGAGCAGGAAATTCATCAGGCTGCACATGGCCTGGTCCGCGAGGCCCCAGCTCAAGCGGGTGCCTATCCGCCGCATCTGGTGCCATGGCACCGCGACCGGGCTGCTCCGAGCCGATCCGGCCATCAGCCCGCCCGCCGCGCCGCTTCGAATGTCATCGCCCCCAGCCGAACCTACGGGCTGCCGCCACGTGACCGTTACGACACAAGAACCGGCAGTTGGCGGTATGATACACGCAATGGGGGCAATCTGGTCGCGATGCCAGGTGAAGGGGCCCGGCGGCACGAGGACGTGGATCAGGCTCACCGGCCTCAGTGCAGAGGTGTCCCGGACCACCCCGGCACCCGCTGTGCCTAACAGATCGCGTGCTCGCAGCCGCCCGGCCGAGCCGAGCCGACCAGCCGAAGCAGGCCCTCCTGCCGATAACCGCCGCGTCCACACCCGGCTCTCGAGCACTGCATGCACTACAGCAAAGGACAACCTCGCCTGACTGCGAATTGATGATAAATTAATTAGGCGACAGGAAGGGGAACGGGATGAGTAATGACGCCGTAACCATTATTGGTTGTATTGGCGCGATCGGCATCGTAGGTCTAATCGGCTGGCGGGTAGGCACTTATAAGGGACGGCCCCGCAAGGGCAGGCGTCTACACAGATGGCTGTTCATCTCATCGGCCCTGTTCTCCGTCGTCGCGCTGGCTGGATGCGACGCCAGCCAGCCGGGAGAGAAACCCGCGGTATCCGGCGCCAGCACGGCGACCAGCCCAGCGCTGTCAGCTACCGGCACCGGCATTACCGCGAGGTGCGTTACGTCAGCCGTCAAGGGCACCTGCGGACCGTATCGCTACCCAGCCATCACCTATGGCCAGAATACTGATGCCCAGAGTCCGGGCCCGTTCGGATTCTTGCCATTCGTGGGGCAGAACGTGTGGAACCCCGTCCCCGGCTGGTCCCAGACGCTGACCGCGACCGGTCCAGGCAACTGGTACGCGACAGCGAATATGCCCACCGGAAACACATCCGTCGTGTCCTTCCCCAACATTGGCCAGCAGGTATCATGGAATAGGAATAGCGTCCCGCCTCCGCTGTCTGGCTTTACTTCGATTTATTCATCGTTTTCTGAGAATATGAACGCGACAAGCAGGACCAACGCCGAGGCGGCCTACGATATCTGGTTGAACAACTGGAACAACGAGGTGATGATCCAGCACGATTTCTCAGCTCTGCGGCCCAGGTGCTCTACCATCGCATCCACCGCGACGTTCGGCGGCTCGGGTGGTGTCCCGGTGCAGAATTGGAACTTGTGCACGTACGGCTCGGAGATTATCTGGCAGCTGGACGGCCGCAGCGAGCAGTCAGGCAGCGTGGACATCCTCGGCATGCTCACCTGGCTGGTCAGGCACGGGTACCTGTCTCACAAGACCGGGTTGACCGCGATAAGCTATGGCTTCGAGATCTGCTCCACGGGCGGTCGGCCGGAAATATTCAAGCTTAGCCGGTTCTCGATCAGTGCCAGATAACGTGTCGGATTCCGACACCGCGGTAGGGGTGCCTCCCAGGGACCCGGCAAAGTCGTTCATGCGGTCTGAAGTAGCTTGAGCGTGCGCTGCGGGTCGCGGGCATGGTGACGGTTGACGGCGGCGATGTTGGCGTGGCCGTCGATGCGGAGCAGGCTGATGGCCAGGCTGCGCAGCGACGCCATCACCCGCGGCGCGTTTCCCGTCCTGACCAGGGATTTGTCTTCCTGATAGGTCACGTCCTGGATGCTTTTCATCTCCTCCCTGCGGTCGCTGGTAATGAGGTAGACGACTTCGACGGTCTTCTTTCCGTTCCTGGTGACGGTGCGGCGCAGCTGCGCGACCTGGGGCCGCGCCGGCGAACTCGATCCAGGCCGGCACCAGCGCCACCTTGATCGTCCGGCGGGTCCGGCGGCCGTGGTCCGTGCTCACGGCCGAGAACGCGGGGACGGCGGCCCAGGGCAGCTTCTTCAGCCGCTTGTACAGGGTCGGCATGTTGCCCTTGGCGGTCATCACGTAGTCCGCCTGCTGGCCTGTGATGACCTGCGCGGTGTCACTTTGCGTGTGCAGGGCATCAATCGTGATGACGGCGCCGGCCAGGCTGGCGAACGCCTTCAGCAGCTCCCGCACCGCCGGGATCTCGTTCGACTTCGCGTCCACGGCGGCCTGGCCGAGGACCGCGCCGATGCCGTGCGCCAGCGCCGCGACCAGGTGCGGGGCCTTCCCGGTCTTGTCCTTCGCGCCGCGTACGGCCTTGCCGTCGATCGCGATCACCAGCCGGACGCCGGCCTGCACCGCCCTGGTGTGCAGCCAGGCACCGAGAACCCGGTCGAGCACATCGGGGCTGACCAGTGCGAAGGCACGCCGGAAGGTGGACTCCTCCGCCGGGCCGCGGGCCGCGCCCAGTACGGCCAGCACCTCCGGTCCGGCATCGGCGGCCCACTGCCCGATCGCGGCGAACGACCTCGATCCCGCGATCACCGCCGCGATCCCCACGGCCAGCAGCCCGGCCAGCGCGTGCCGGCGCCCGCGCCTCTTCCTCGGGTCCGGGACCTGGGCAAGGAGATCGAGCAGGTACTGGCTGCGGGCAGCCGGGATAGGCGAAGATGTCATCGGCGGGCTGGGTCTCTCGCGGCAGACGATGGTGAGCGTAGGAACTTCCATCGTTCCGCCCGGGCCCCGCCCGCCGCCCGCGGACACGCCGGGCCCATCAACCGCCGTTACGGCACCCGCAGGTCACAGCCTCAATTCACGACTTTGCCGCGTCCCTGGGGTGCCTCCAGGGCTCCGGTGTGTTCCGGACTTACCCGATTGGTCCGGTGAGCGGCGGTGGGGTGGTATCGCGCAGTTTGTAGACGCGTGCACGCCACGTGATCATGTAGGTCTCTGAGGTCTACGTGAACGAGGTGTGGCATGCCCGCAGTGGCATTGTCGCGCGTGGCTGCGCGCGTGGTCGAATCTGGTCCTGACGGAGAGAATCTGGTCGCGGGGGCGTGGCAGCGGCTGGAGGCGCTGCCTGACCCGCGCTCACCGCAGGGGCGAATCTACCTGCTGTCCTGCCTGATCGCGGTCGCGGTCTGCGCGTTCACCGCTGCCGGGAACGACCGGTTCACCGCGGTCGGGCAGTGGATCAGGCGGGCCAGCCAGCAAGACCTGGCCCGGCTGCGTGCCCCTTGGGATCCGATCGCGGGCCGGTACCGGGCACCGGATGAGAAACGATCCGGGTAGTCCTGGACCGTCTGGACCCGCGAGCCTTGACCCGGGCCCTGCTCGGGCCGCGCCGGCGATGGCGCGGGCCGTCCCGGCCAGCGTGTGCGGCTATCCTGCCCGGCGCATCACACAGCAGGCACAAGCGCGGGCCGCGACCGGTTACGGGCAGTGGCCGTGGACGGGAAGACCTGCCGCGGCGCCCGCCGCGCTGACGGCACCAGGGTCCACCTCCTCGGCGTCGCCGAACACGGCGGGCACCTGCTGGATCACCTTGAGGTCGACGTCAAGCACAACGAGACCAGCCACTTCACCGAGCTCCTGCAACCCCTGGACCTGGACGGCGCCGTGGTGACCTTCGACGCCCTGCACACGGTGCGGACGAACCTGAACTGGCTGGCAGGGGAGAAGAAAGCCCACTACATCGTGGTGAAGAACAACCAGCCGCTGTTGCAGGCCAGGATCAAGGCCCTGCCCTGACGGCAGGTACCGGTCGGCAGCTCCGCCCCCGGAACCGGGCACGGCCGCATTGAGACCCGCACCCTGAAGGCCGCCCACGTCAGCCGCCTGGACTTCCCCGGCGTCCGCCAGGCAATCAAGATCAGCCGCTGGCGGAAGGAGACCGCCACCGGCAAGATCTCCCGCGAGACCGCCTATGCCGTCACCAGCTTGACCAGCGCTGATGCCAGCGCGCAGGATCTGCAGTCCCCGCCGAGGCCGTCTGCCCGCACACTGGACCCGCCTGGACCGTGACTACCAGACCCTCCGGATCGGCATGCACACCCTCTTCCGTGACCTAGGCATCGAAACGCTCCCAGCAGCCGCATAGACAACATTTGTCGATCAAAGGATGCAAGCGGCTAGCTGCCCGCGAGCGTCGTAATAGACCGAGTCTTCGCCTGCCGCGGGTGCTAGTTCAGGTTGACGCTTTCGGCGTACAGCGCTGAAAGGGCGATCGGGACCCAGCCGCTGTCCCAGGCATGCGCCATCGCGGTGGGCGTCTCAGTCGTATGCCGGATGCCCTGCGCCGTCAGCAGCGCGTCGTAGTCTGCCATGTCCTGCTGGAAGAGCTGGTACCCGCCGATCCAGATCCGGTTATTCGTCTTGAACGGGGCCGCGTGCGCGGCGAGGAAGGCAGCGGTCAGCCGGTAGTTCGCCTGGAAGTTCGCGTCCGTGCCGTAAGACTCCGACGAGTTATCCCCATACTCGTCGTAGGCGCTCATGTCGGCGGGGAAGTCCCATGAGGCCGCGAGGGTGAACTTGTCCGGGTGCCGCAGGATGAGCGTCTGGGCGCCGATGGCGGATTTGGAGAAACCGATCAGCCAGTGTTGCTCGCTCCCGGTAGTGGACAGGTTCGCTTTCACCCACGGCTGCAGGTCCATCGCCATGAACGTATCCTCCTGCAGGTTGGCGTCGAGCGGGTTGTCCGCGTACCACGGGTTGATGCTGAACGACGGCTCGATGACTGTGAGGTTGTACTGGTTCTGCAAGTTGAGCGACTGGATGACTTCCAGGCCGCCGTCGTCTCCCGGCCCGACCGGGAGCACGTAGATGAAGTTGTGCGCAACGCCGGGCGCCGGGTTACTGGGCTGGAGTATCCGCAGGTCCTGCGGGCCAGGGCCGTTGTCCGGCGAAGTCACCTGATACGTCTGCACGCCGCTGGAATCAGTGCTCAGGTACTGTACCTGGAGCCCGGAGCCGCCCGAGCTTGCCGTACAGGTAACCACGACGGTGGTCACGCTGCCTGAGCCGACTGTGCCGGTGCCGCTGCTGACCGTGCAGGTCTGGCCCGACGGCTGGGTGAGGACGGTCACGGCGTATACGCTGCCGCCTGCGAGTTTCGTCGGGAAGGCAAAGGAGCCGCTGGCGGTGACGGTCAGGTTGTCGCCGCCGTTGTCCTGCAGTACCAGGGTTCCGGTCAGTCCCGAGACCGTCCCGCCGACCGAATACGTCACGGGCGGGTTAGTTGTGCAGGTCACTGCGACGTTTGTGATGTTCGCCGAGCCGACTGTGCCGGTGCCGCTGCTGACCGTGCAGGTCTGGCCCGACGGCTGGGTCTTCACCGTCACCGCGTATGCCGCGCCGCTGGCCAGCTGCGTCGGGAAGGCAAAGGAGCCGTTCGCGGTGACGGTCAGGTTGTCGCCGCCATTGTCGTTCAGCACTACCGTGCCGGACAGGCCAGAAACCGTGCCGCCGATAGTGTAGCTCGCGCCGCCTCCGATATTGCCACCCGCCCAGTTGTCCGCCCGGGCCGTACCGTACGCCATGATGCCTGGCGCGCCCCCGGTCAGGCTGGTGTCCGTGACCGTGATGACGGGCGAACCATTAAGGAGGAACGAGATCGTGGAGCCACTGGCGGTCAGCCTGAGCGTCGCTCCGGCGGCCAGCTCGCTGGTCGAATACGACGAGCCGAGCTGGGTCCAGCTTCCCGAGGTCCGCTTATACAGCCGCAGTTGGGGTGACCCGCCGTTCCAGAAGTAGATGCCCAGGTACAGGTCGCTGTTTTGGGACCGCACCGCTGGACCAATCCACTGGCCGCCAGTGAGCTGTGTCGAGGTGACCTGTACCTGCGAGTACTGGTTGCTCGTGTAGGTCTCCGCGGTGCGCGTGTCGCCGCTCTGCCCGGAGTTGCCGCCGGCGACCACCTGCGAGCTGATGGTCATCGCGCCGTCCGACATGGCCGTCCAGTTGCTGCCTAGTGCCCCGTCAGCCCGGTTGAAGTCGTCCGAGGCGGTCAGCGTGCCCGAGCCGCCGCTGGTCGTGCAGGTCACTGCGACGTTTGTGATGTTCGCCGAGCCGACTGTGCCGGTGCCGCTGCTGACCGTGCAGGTCTGGCCCGACGGCTGGGTGAGGACGGTCACGGCGTATACGCTGCCGCCTGCGAGTTTCGTCGGGAAGGCAAAGGAGCCGCTGGCGGTGACGGTCAGGTTGTCGCCGCCGTTGTCCTGCAGTACCAGGGTTCCGGTCAGTCCCGAGACCGTCCCGCCGACCGAATACGTCACGGGCGGGTTAGTTGTGCAGGTCACTGCGACGTTTGTGATGTTCGCCGAGCCGACTGTGCCGGTGCTGCTGCTGACCGTGCAGGTCTGGCCCGACGGCTGGGTCTTCACCGTCACCGCGTATGCCGCGCCGCTGGCCAGCTGCGTCGGGAAGGCAAAGGAGCCGTTCGCGGTGACGGTCAGGTTGTCGCCGCCATTGTCGTTCAGCACTACCGTGCCGGACAGGCCAGAAACCGTGCCGCCGATAGTGTAGCTCGCGCCGCCTCCGATATTGCCACCCGCCCAGTTGTCCGCCCGGGCCGTACCGTACGCCATGATGCCTGGCGCGCCCCCGGTCAGGCTGGTGTCCGTGACCGTGATGACGGGCGAACCATTAAGGAGGAACGAGATCGTGGAGCCACTGGCGGTCAGCCTGAGCGTCGCTCCGGCGGCCAGCTCGCTGGTCGAATACGACGAGCCGAGCTGGGTCCAGCTTCCCGAGGTCCGCTTATACAGCCGCAGTTGGGGTGACCCGCCGTTCCAGAAGTAGATGCCCAGGTACAGGTCGCTGTTTTGGGACCGCACCGCTGGACCAATCCACTGGCCGCCAGTGAGCTGTGTCGAGGTGACCTGTACCTGCGAGTACTGGTTGCTCGTGTAGGTCTCCGCGGTGCGCGTGTCGCCGCTCTGCCCGGAGTTGCCGCCGGCGACCACCTGCGAGCTGATGGTCATCGCGCCGTCCGACATGGCCGTCCAGTTGCTGCCTAGTGCCCCGTCAGCCCGGTTGAAGTCGTCCGAGGCGGTCAGCGTGCCCGAGCCGCCGCTGGTCGTGCAGGTCACTGCGACGTTTGTGATGTTCGCCGAGCCGACTGTGCCGGTGCCGCTGCTGACCGTGCAGGTCTGGCCCGACGGCTGGGTGAGGACGGTCACGGCGTATACGCTGCCGCCTGCGAGTTTCGTCGGGAAGGCAAAGGAGCCGCTGGCGGTGACGGTCAGGTTGTCGCCGCCGTTGTCCTGCAGTACCAGGGTTCCGGTCAGTCCCGAGACCGTCCCGCCGACCGAATACGTCACGGGCGGGTTAGTTGTGCAGGTCACTGCGACGTTTGTGATGTTCGCCGAGCCGACTGTGCCGGTGCCGCTGCTGACCGTGCAGGTCTGGCCCGACGGCTGGGTCTTCACCGTCACCGCGTATGCCGCGCCGCTGGCCAGCTGCGTCGGGAAGGCAAAGGAGCCGTTCGCGGTGACGGTCAGGTTGTCGCCGCCATTGTCGTTCAGCACTACCGTGCCGGACAGGCCAGAAACCGTGCCGCCGATAGTGTAGCTCGCGCCGCCTCCGATATTGCCACCCGCCCAGTTGTCGGCCCGGGCCGTACCGTACGCCATGATGCCTGGCGCGCCCCCGGTCAGGCTGGTGTCCGTGACCGTGATGACGGGCGAACCATTAAGGAGGAACGAGATCGTGGAGCCACTGGCGGTCAGCCTGAGCGTCGCTCCGGCGGCCAGCTCGCTGGTCGAATACGACGAGCCGAGCTGGGTCCAGCTTCCCGAGGTCCGCTTATACAGCCGCAGTTGGGGTGACCCGCCGTTCCAGAAGTAGATGCCCAGGTACAGGTCGCTGTTTTGGGACCGCACCGCTGGACCAATCCACTGGCCGCCAGTGAGCTGTGTCGAGGTGACCTGTACCTGCGAGTACTGGTTGCTCGTGTAGGTCTCCGCGGTGCGCGTGTCGCCGCTCTGCCCGGAGTTGCCGCCGGCGACCACCTGCGAGCTGATGGTCATCGCGCCGTCCGACATGGCCGTCCAGTTGCTGCCTAGTGCCCCGTCAGCCCGGTTGAAGTCGTCCGAGGCGGTCAGCGTGCCCGAGCCGCCGCTGGTCGTGCAGGTCACTGCGACGTTTGTGATGTTCGCCGAGCCGACTGTGCCGGTGCCGCTGCTGACCGTGCAGGTCTGGCCCGACGGCTGGGTGAGGACGGTCACGGCGTATACGCTGCCGCCTGCGAGTTTCGTCGGGAAGGCAAAGGAGCCGCTGGCGGTGACGGTCAGGTTGTCGCCGCCGTTGTCCTGCAGTACCAGGGTTCCGGTCAGTCCCGAGACCGTCCCGCCGACCGAATACGTCACGGGCGGGTTAGTTGTGCAGGTCACTGCGACGTTTGTGATGTTCGCCGAGCCGACTGTGCCGGTGCCGCTGCTGACCGTGCAGGTCTGGCCCGACGGCTGGGTCTTCACCGTCACCGCGTATACCGCTGCCGCTGGCCAGTTGCGTCGGGAAGGCAAAGGAGCCGTTCGCGGTGACGGTCAGGTTGTCGCCGCCATTGTCGTTCAGCACTACCGTGCCGGACAGGCCAGAAACCGTCCCGCCGACCGAATACGTCGGGGTCGTGGCCACGTCGCCCCCGGACCAGTTTGTGATCTGGTTGCCTGCGTAGTACATCCAGATGCCGGGGGCGCCGGTGGTGTAGTGCGTGTCAGTCGTGTTGACAACCTGCTTGCCGTTCTGGTAAGCGGTCAGGGTCGAGCCAACCGCTTGGAGCTGCCATATGTCCGTCGCGGCGATGGTGAGCTTCGCGCTGGCCTTGAGCTGAGTCCAGCTCAAGGAGCTGTCCATCCGCCAGATCGAGACGGTGTTGGCCGAGTTGCCGTACCAGAGAATGTAGCCCTTGGAGTTGCTGAGCCGGACCGCGATCGCCGGGCCGTAGTTGGTGCCAGAGCTGTTGGGGAAGCTGGCCGCAGCGTACTGGTTACTGCCGAATGTATTAGCGCTCCAGTAAGCGCTATTCAATGTTCCTGCGGAGCTCGGCTGCGCCGTGTTGTTCACGATCTGCGGTGCGGCAGTACCGGTGACGGTCGTCCAGTTGGAACCTAGCCCGCCGTTCGCCCGATTGAAGTTGTCCGATATCGTCGCCGCATGCGCGCTTGGCACAAGGAGCGGCAGGGTCAGCAACCCGGCGACTAGAAGGAGCACCGACCCGCCGCCGCACAGGCTTCTGAGCACGCTATGCAACCGCGACCTGCCGCGTCGCCGCGACGCGCCCCGAGATCCGGGCACGCTGAGTAATCTTCTCGCCACGCTACCCCACCCCAGCCCCTATTGTCCGCCGGATACTACTCTCGACCTACGGTGCGACGCAACGTCTGTTTTATTCCGTTCGTGGCACGGGCTCCAGGCAAAGACCGACCCACCGCTACATCGAAGACTTCACCGCCGCAGCCGACAGGGCTCATAGTTACGCCGACCGCTGCGAGGCCATGGTCGCGCTCTACCCCCGGCTGGATGAACCGCGGCGTCCTGCGGGCCGGGCTGCGCGGATGTCACCGGGTATCAAGATGCCCGGCGACGGGAGACGATAGGTAACATCTTCACTCCGGCGTGAAATGGAGGCGGCCCGCAGTGGGCGAGGATACAGACGGCCATAGTGGTGGGAGCCGCACCGCTGCTCCTGTGCAGGCCGGTGACGGCAGCCCTGAATACCTGGTTTCCGCGCCGGGCGGTCCCCGGCCCTGGATCGCCGGCCAGCTTGAGGTGCTGCGCGGGCACGGCACCGAGCGCGACGTGGCTGCCGGCGAGGTGCTGTTCGCCGACGGGGACGAGACTTACGACCTGATCGTGATGTTGGACGGCACGGCCGACATCATCCAGGGTTACGGCCAGCCCGGCGCCAGGCTGATCGCCGGGTACGGCCGGTCCCAGCTCCTGGGCGAGATCGGCATGCTCACCGGTCAGCGTGCCTACTTGACCGTGGTGGCCACCTCTCCCGGGCGGGTGCTTGGCATTCCCGCTGCGCAGCTGCGTCTCGTAATGGCCCATGATCCCGGCCTGAACGACCTCATCTTGCGCACCTTCCTGCTCCGGCGCTCGATACCGATGCGCCGTGGGGCGGGCCTGACGCTGATCGGTTCCCGGTTCGATCCCGACACGCGGCGGCTGCTGGAGGTGCTGGCGCGCAACCGCCTGGTGTCGACATGGCTAGACCTAGAGGCCTCGCCCGAGGCGGAGGCGATCGTGCGCGGCCTTGATCTGCCCGTCGCCGACTTGCCGGTCGTCATCATCCCTGGCGGCGGCCCCCGGCTGAAGAATCCGGGCGAACGGGCATGCTCGACGCGCTGGACATATCGGGAGCGGAAGGCCCCCACCCCGCTGGGGCATGCGACCTGCTGGTGGTGGGCGGGGCACGGCCGGCCTGGCCGCTGCGGTCTATGGCGCATCTGAAGGGCTGGCCACGATCCTGGCCGAGGAGACCGCACTGGGAAGCCAGGCGGGAACCTCATCCCGGATCGAGAATCTCCTTGGCTTTCCAGCGGGGCTGTCCGGCGAGGAGCTAGCCGCGCGCGGGGTTGCAGCCGCAGAAGTTCGGCGTCCGCATCAAGCAGGCGGCCAGGGCCACGTCCCTGTTGTCGGCGGGCGGCTTGCACCAGGTCAGGTTCGATGACGGCGAGGCCGTGCAGGCCAAGTCGGTCATTATCGCCACCGGAGCCCATTGCCGAGTCCGAAGCTTGTCCCGCTGCTGCTGACCGATGGCGAGCGTGATGCCCTGGAGTCGCTGGTCCGCAAGCGGACGGCGTCCCAGTCGCTGGCGTTGCGGGCGCGGATCGTCCTGGCCTGCGCCGAAGACGGCGGGACCGCACCGCTGACGGCGGTCGGCGAGCGGACCGGGGTGTCGCGGGAGTCGGTCCGCAAGTGGCGGGGGGTCCGGTTCACGGAAGGCCGGGTGGGCGGGCTGGCGGACGCGGCCCGGCCCGGCGCGCCGCGGAAGATCACCGACGGGCAGGTCGAGGTCGTGGTCACCCCGGTGCTGACCGAGAAGGGCCGCGGCCAGGACACGCACTGGACCACGCGGTCGATGGCCGGCGAGACCGGGCTGTCGCAGTCGTCGGTCTCCCTGATCTGCCGGGCCTTCGGCCTCAAGCCCCACGTCGTGGAGACCTGGAAGCTGAGCACCGGCCCGGAGTTCATCGCCAGGGTCCGCGACGTCGCCACAGTTGAGGCCGATCAGTTCGGAGAGCCGCAAGCCGGTTTGCACGGCCAGCGCCATCAGGGCCCGGTCGCGGCGGCCTTCCCAGCGGCCCAGGTCAGGTGCGCCGAGTAGGGCGCTCACCTCCCCAGGGTTCAAGAACGGCACCGTTGTCTTGTCGAAGCGCTTCTGGGGGATAGCCAGTACCTGGCGGATTAGTTCGGCGTGCTCAGGGTGGCGCAGGGCGGCGTAGCCGAACAGCGAACGCAGCGCAGCCAGCCGGGTGTTGCGACTGCGGGCGCTGTTGTGCCGGTCCGCTTCGATGTGGTCCAGGAAGGCGGAGATCACCTCGCCATCGAGGTCCTGCCACCCCAGGGCTGAGGGGGCTTTGCCGGTGCGGTCGGCCACGAAGCGGAGCAAGAGCCGGCAGGCCGCCTGGTCCTTCTTCGACAAAGGCGAGCCCGCCGCCGAGGAATGGGTCGCGGACCAGGCCCGCAAGATCCTGCACGGCCAAGCCCGGCAGGTCGCGGCCGGGATCCGCCGCCGCGCCACCACCTACGGCTACTCGCCCGCCGAGCGCGCCGACGCCGACGAATGCGCCCGCTACCTCACCGCCAAAGCCCGCTATCTGGACTACCCGAAGGCCCTCGAAGAGGGCTGGCCCATCGCCACCGGGATCATCGAAGGGGCATGCCGCCACATTGTAAAAGACACAATGGACATAACCGGCGCGAGATGGGGCCTGGAGGGAGCCGAGGCCATCCTCAAGCTCCGCGCCCTCACCGCTTCCGGGGACTTCGATGCCTGCTGGCGTTACCTGCGCAGAGAACACGAACGCATCCACCACGCCCGATACCGCGAAACCTGCGTCCTCGCAGCAAAACCAGCTCACTTTAAAAAAGCCGCACCCAAACAGATGAAGAAGTATTCCACGGCCAATACTGGACTAATAAATGGGACATTAACATTAGTATGCATATTGGCTGCCTTTATAAATTTCCGGCCAGGGTCAGAGTGATGCCAATTATGAGAAGTCGGAAAGGACCTCTTAATCTCGAAATACTTCGTGAGACCCTGACGAAAATCATTGAGAGGCTGCACGTTACTGTAAGGCCAGTATATACTCCTGTCACGATGGCCGAAGTTGACATACGACACGATAAATATACCGCCGTCATTCAAGAGCTGCGAGATTTCGGCGAATTTCTGGTCCTGGAAGGTCCCCACATATTCAAAGAAACCCTGGGCAATAACGATGTCGAAACGCTTGCCATCGAACCGAATTGGCGTGTTGACGAGGTCAGCCTCGATCAGATTCGGCGCCGGGTCATGTATGGCTATATCGATGCCATAGTATTGGATATTTGACCGAAGGAGAGACATCAGAGCTGCAGGCCCGCAGCCTACATCGAGAAGCGTAAGCCGCCCTTTACCTTGCGTCAACCTGTTTATAAGTCGTGCGGACTTCTCGAGTCGGTAGTGAGGCCGACTGTACTTTAGATTTTCCGTACTCCAGAAATCCTTCTTATACAGCGTGTTGCTGCTGCTGTCGCCAGAAACGGAACTTTCACTGCCAGGCCGGTCGTTCATAACAACCTACTCTCTGAGAATATCTATGCGAGCACGCTTGTCTTCGGCCGCGGTCTCCTCCGGTTCGGATGACCGGAAGAGCAACGCGGACAGCGTAGCGAATTGGTGGTTGAGAAGTCGTACATTCGCCGCGGTACGCTCCATGATCATTTGTTGAAGCTGAGCTGAGCGGCTTTCGAGTTCGGTGAACTGCTCGATCAGTCGGTCAACATCCACCGAATGGGCGGATTGACAGAACTCAGCCATACCCACCTCTTCCATGAGCACGCCGAACTTCGCGGCGTAACCAACCGATAGGGTGGGCTTGGCCAACATCAACGCGCACAGCACGTTGTGAAAGCGGGAGGCAACTACGGTGTCTACCGACGCTATCTGCCGCATCAGTTCATCAATAGAGGAAACTGGCTCGGCGACAATCTGGGACGGGCCAAGCTGGGGTCGGTGTGCACGGAGGTAAGCGATGACCTCATCCCTGATGCGTTCGTCATGTACATCGGTCGTGAACAGGCGCACTGAACGGCCGTTGTCCACCAGCCACAGGACAAAGCTCTTCATCTTCTCAACGTAGGAAGCATGAAGCTGATCCGCCTGCCGACGCTCGTCATTGCTGCCGTTATAGTCCATAATACCAACGCCGACCATTCCTGCGACAACTGGGCCATGGCGAGGTGTCGGAAGAGCGAATGCAAGGTCGGGATAGACAGCATCTCCTGAGGTGTCGAGGCCCATTCGCCGCATCGCGTCCCTCGAGAAAGTGTCCCGGAAGGATCGGTAATATGTGAGCCGGGCAGCTGTAGTGACCAGGTGTCGCGCAAGCGGCTGACGAATGTCAGTCGCTCCTACACTCACCAGCGCGACCTTCGTCCCGAACACCCTACCGAATGCGGAGATAAGGAACATTGAGTACGGAAAATGCCATGATCGCAGCGGCTGGGATGTCTCAAGCACTCCCATGCCGGGCACCATCACGACATCGTGACGACGGACCCAAGTGCCTATACGAAACGCGTCGATAATCATCCCCAGAGGAACCTTCAGGCTCCTCTCGGCGAGCGCGGTAATGCCGGCCGGTCCCTGGGTTTGCCTGTTGTACCAGCGAAGGCGGGTTGCGGGAACGCCGTATCGCGCCATTATTTGGTCTGTTCCTGTGCACAGGAAATCCAAGATCGCATCGGGATGCTCTGCGCCAAGGTACGCAAGCACAGCCTCGAGCGAGCCGTCGTTGCCGACGTTGCCTTGGCCCAAGAGGCCGACAAGGCCTACCCTAGGCGCGACCTTCATCGCGCGAGTGCGTTTCTTAGCATGACGAAGCGCAGTCACTATAACGTCGTCTCCTAGCGTTCTACGGTAGGTAGCCCAAGACAGCGTGGTTGTATCGCATAGGGGCAATGCTAAGTCGTTGCTGCTCAGTCCAGGCCATCCCGGCAGCCTCTCACCTCGCTTGAAGGTTCACTGGATAGGCAACCCAATCGCCATCCTCGACACAGGACCTGCGGTGGCCCCGTCGTGATACATCCAAGGGTACGAAGATTGGGTTTCCCCCCGGAGCACTTCCTTCAGGATTGGGTGAAGCGGGGGTCACTGGCGGGGATTATTAACACAGGGTTGTCCTCTGGTGATCCACAGTAGCCCTGGTTCAGGCTTGTCGCGTCCTGCCGCACGTCCTGCCGCGGCCCGGTCTGGCTCTCCTCGTAGCTGTCACGGCCCGGGCTCTACGTTCACCGTGGGTTAGCGCCACGGCTATGGAGAGTTGCAGGTGGGATGATCCCCGGGCCGGGTGTCATCGATTGCGTCGTGATGGCAGCCCGGGTTCGCTGCGGGCCCAGGCATGCAGGAGCACCACCGTCCACATCCGGTAGGGCGCCACCGTTCGGCGATTGCCCGCACCGTGTCCTGCCCGGCGGGTGCCTTAAGCGCGTAGGCCCTTGGTGACTGCGAATCGGGTGATCTCGTCGGTGAGCGCGGCGACGCTGCCGGCGCCGCGGTAGAGGATTCCCTGCGCGAAAACCCTCGCCGGTCCCGGGTAGGGACCGCAGCTGCGCGAGCGCGGCGTCCTCGGGCGGCGCGCAGCTGGTCGCGGTCGAGCCGCCCCTCCTGGGCGGCCCGGGCGATCGCTCGGAGTCGCTCGGTCTTGGCCGGGTTGATCCCCTCGAGCGATGCGGCGGCAAGCAGCTGGCCGGGGGTCGGGAACGCGTGGAAGTGCCCGCCCCCGAGCTCGATCGCAGTGCCGTGCCCGGCGGCGATCCGTGCCCTGAGTGCCCGCGTCTGCCTGATCGAGATGCGGTGGCCGATCACGAACGCTGTCGCCGCCTCGTACGGGGAGTGAACAGCGCCTGGCGGAGATGCCGGTATCTGTCCTGGAAACGGCCGATCACCGGGTCGCGATCGCCGACCGCCGCCCAGCCCGAGGCGTCCACGTCGAGCGAAATCGCCGCCAGCGCCTGGTGCCGGGCTCGATCGGCCAGCGCCGGCGGGCAGCCATGGACCTCGTCCGCGATCACGCCTCCGTTCGGCCGGCGCAGCACGACCGCCGCCGCGTGGTCGGAGCGCTCGACCGGGAACGCCATCACGATCGCGCCCGGATCGCGGGGCAGCGTCGGCCAGCCGCCGAAGTTGCCGTTCTGGCTGGCCAGAACGCTCAAACAGCTCGCCGTCGGGTCACAACGCCGCGCCGCAGGCAGATGACGGGCCAACCGGACGCAGCCTGCCCCTTCGCAGGGCCAGGGCTCGCAGACGCTCCCCTCGACAAGCTGGTATGCACCGAGCTCTACGAGTTCAACCTGGGTTAGCGCGTTCAGCCCCCGGACCAGCAGCGACTTGCTAATTTAAGTCACGGCGTCGCCTCCTGCTCTGCGGGACGCACGAGAAACCCCCGTGTAACCAGGCTCCGCCCAGACTCACACGAGCCCCGGCCTTCCGACGTATCAAGACAGGACTGTCGCGGATCTAGTGGGTAGTAGGCGGATCTAGTGGGTAGTAGAGGGTGCTTCGGTTCGTCGGCATCATCCTGCTGAGGAGTTACCAATACGACGCGGCAGAGCCGCGTCGATAGAGCGCGTTAGCTGAGGGGGCTTCGTAGTCTGGAGGCAGGCTCGTTATCGGCGCGCCGCTTCAGCATGGCGCGAGCAACTACCAGGAATAGGGATACCTTGGTACATACAGCATCGCTCTCTCAACTTCAGGTCCCG
This sequence comes from uncultured Actinomycetota bacterium, assembly GCA_963826515.1. Classification (GTDB taxonomy): domain Bacteria; phylum Actinomycetota; class Actinomycetes; order Streptosporangiales; family Streptosporangiaceae; genus DATFVJ01. The sequence goes on along the minus strand of CAWGXI010000003.1, from coordinate 664,074 downwards.
CAATGGGCGCTCGTAAACGGGGAACTCGTTCGCTACGAGGACGTACGAATTCACATTAGCGCCGAGGCGCTAACCCGCGCACTGAGTGTATTCGAGGGAGTAAAAGGATACTGGAATGACTCTGGCGACGTTTTCGCTGTCCGGAGCCCTCGACGACATTACGATAGGCTATGCCGGTCTGCGGCGTTGTTCCATATCCCGGTTAGGTTTACGTACGAAGAATTCGTGGCGGGGCTTTCGGCGCTGGCCGGGCGGCTGCTCGTGCCCGATCGCGACCTCTGGTTCCGTCCTACGCTTTACGTGACCCAGGGGCACTGGGGCGAGGGAACCTCTGCCGACCTCGTCGTCACGGCCTTCACCCAGCAGAAATATGACCCAGACCCGATGCGGCTCGGCGTGAGCACCTGGCGTCGCGCGTCGGATGTTGCGCTTCCGACCCGGGTGAAGAGCAGTGCGAACTATGTGGGAGCCCGGCTTGCCAGGATCGAGGTCCGTCGCCTCGGCTATGACGATGCGGTTCTGCTCAATGACGCTGGGCGGATAGCCGAGGCGACGGGAGCTTGCATTCTGATAGCCGACCGCAAGGGCATTGCCAGCCCGCCGACCAGCGAGGGCTGTCTGGATAGCATCACGCTCGACGCGTTGGAGCTCATAGCCCGGGATATAGGTCTGGCGTTCGAGCGGCGACCGATTGAACGGAGCGAGCTGCTGGCGGCCGACGAGTGCGGCATTGCTGGGACCATCTCGGAGCTCACACTGGTGCAGGAGGTGGATGGGTTCTGCTTCGGACTCTCCGGCCTGCTTTCTCAGGTCAGGCGGCGATATCTCGAGATCATGCGCGGCGAAGCCGTCCTCCCAGGTGTCGATCTTGTTCCGCTGATCGGCGGGAAGGGGACGCCCGGACCGGGAATGCTCCAGGGCGCAGTAGGGGCGAACTAACCTCGGGCTTTAGCGCGGGACCAGCAGGACATAGTCTTCCAGGAGGCTGGGTGATCTTGGCGGCAGCGCTGCTGCCCGCGCCGCAGGTGCAGTCGGCCGCCGCTGAGCCGGAGGCCGTGGGATCCGGGGCCGCGGAGCCGGCAGAGGCAGCCCGGCCGGGGCCCGCTGAGCCGGGCCGCCGGCCTGCGGCGGCGGCTGTCTCGTCCCGGTACGCGGGGGCGATGCTGCTGCACGCGTTCCTTGCGCGGGCAGGCGCCGGGACGGTCCTGGCAGCGGCCGGCGGCGAGCCGCAGGACGTGGCGCTGCTGACGGCCGTCAGCATGTGCTTCGCGCTCGGCGCTGCGACAACGGAGCAGTTCAAGCACCTGGCCGCCGCCGAGGCCGGGCCGCTGGCCGGGCTGGGCGCGCTGCCCGGCCTGCGGGTCCTGCGCCCGGAACTGGCAAAGATCGCAGACGGGACCGATCCCCTGAAGCTGGTGCTCGCGTCCGCGATGCTGGCCGCGGACCCGACCTGGGCTGAGGAGATCGTGCAGCTCAAGGACTACGGCGACGCCCGGCAGATCACGCTGTTCGAGCACGGCAGGGTCGCGCTGCAGATCCTGACATCGGACACCGCGGCGTGCCCGGCGGACATCTTGTCCTGGCTGAAATCCCGGTGGCGGGAAGAGAACTTCCTCAAGTACGCCAGCGAGAACTACGGCATGGACAAGATCTGCGACTACCTGGCCAGCATCGAGACGAACACCAAGCTCACCCGCAACCCGGCCCGCGACCAGGCCAACGCCGCCGTCCGCGACGCGGATAAGACGCTGGCCGCCGCGAGCGCGGCCTCGCCGCCCTGCTCACGGACCCGGATCTCACCCCTGCCACCAAGAACGCCCGCATCCCGGGCCTGGAGAAGAACATCACCCGCGCCCGCGCCGCGGCGGCCACCGCCGTCACGGCCCGCGAGCCGGTCCCCGCGAAACTGCCCGCCCGCGACATCAACCCGGACGCGAAAACCGCGCTGCTGCGCGCCGGTCGGCGCGGCCTGCAAATGGTCCTGCGACTCCTCGCCCACAACGCCGAGCACTGGCTATCTGGCCACCTCAACGCCTACCTGCGCGACGACGACGAATACCGCGCCATCACCCGCCAGACCATCACCCGCGGCCCGGCCGGCACCATCACCTACGCCCCCGCCGCGATCACCGTCACCCTCGAACAACCCGCCTCACGGCGCGTCGCCGGCGCCCTGAAACTGCTCCTCGACGAGATCAACGCAGACCCGGCCTCCATCCCCGGCGACACCCGCCCCATCAACTACCAAATCACCCCGCACCGCATTTAACTGCGACCATCCGGTCACCGCCGGAGATCTGGGGCTGCTCACGACCTCACTGGCGATTTCCGGCTTACCCTTAGTTACACCATCACGATCACGCCGTCAAATCTCCCGAAATGAGACCAAACTCCCGGAAGTTAAAGGCAGTGGCGGGAAGGCTGACCGACCGTTACGCGATCAACCGGCGCATCACCGAGCTTACGCCAAAAGCGGTCGAGCACCTCGGCACCGACTAGCCCTCGCCCCGGCTCGGCGGCCTGTATGCACTGAAACGGCTCGTTCAGCACGACCCTGCACACAACCAGATCATCGTTTAACGTCATCTGGGCCTACTTGCGGATGCCAGTGAAGATCTCCCGGGGCGCAAGGGCTGTGATCAGCAGCGACGCGGCCACGGTGAGATGGAGGAGATACGTTGAGACGTTTGTGAAGGAGTCCTCGGTGAAGCAGGCCATCATGCAGTACGTCACGAGAAACAGGGCGAGTGCGCGCCGTACGCCACGTGGCTGGAAAAAGGCGGTCACGAGCAGCCACGCCAGTATGGTGGCGCAGACAACCACCCCGAAGAGCCCTTCCTGCATGTAGGCGGCTAGCCAGTTACTGTCGATGGGGTGGCCGTTGATGCTCGCGTTGGACAAGCCGAATCCGAAGATCTCCTGGAATCCTGTACGCGGCGTGTTGAGCACGAGTGCCCAGAAGTTCGTCCGGCCGGTGAAGGTTGCCAGCCCTTGTGCGTTCTCCCCGCGTGCCAGCCAGGTGATCACTACGCCGGACAGCGTGATGACCACGATCGACACGGCGGCTGCACCCGCCGCGAAGAGCTTCCGCACCCGCGCGTTGATGGTGAAGAGGCTCAGGCCAGCGACCAGGATGCCCGCCACCACGGCCGCCAGCGCGGTTCTCGTGTGCGTGAGGAGAAGGATAGCCACGGCGAAGGTGACGCCAACCAGGGTGACACGACCGCTCAGCAGGCGGGCGAGCCAGAGCACGAACGTCAGCCCGGTCGCGACCGCTGCGAATTGGGCCACCTGCGTGGCCGTCATTGGCCAGATCACCCCTTGGAGCCTGCCGTGAAAAGCGAGGGCGCGACCCGGGGCGACCAAGAGGCCGAGCAGCACCGAGCCGAGCGACACGTAGAGGCAGCGAAGCTGACACCGGAGGAGCAGCATGTCGTGTCGGCCCCACCACGGCGTCAGCAGCCAGAGCGCGGCCACAAACTCGGCTAGCCGGAAGGTCCGGAACCCCGCGCCGAGGCCCGGTGCTGCCGCCACCGTGATCACCGTGTCGACGACGAGCAGGCACACGAGGCAGAGGAACACGTTCGGGCGCAGCCTGAGCCTTGGGGTTCGCGGTCAGTGCCACCAGGAGCGCCAGCGGCAAGGCGCCCTGCGCAAGCGCCTTGCCGACGTGAGATGGGAAGGGCAGGAGCAGGAGGACACCGGCGGTGGGTGCATAGGTCAAGGTGTTGAAGTACAGCAGCGCCCAAGCGGCGCCGACCCTGCGCCGGGCCGAGCGATCCCGCGCTTCGGCCGAGTCCAGCGACGTTACGCCCGGACGGCGCCGGAGTGCGATGACGGCCATCAGCTTACGACCCCGGGAATGGCCCGGTCGGCGCGGCCGTCACCGTGCCGACATGGTCAGGACCGGTCACTGCGACCTTCACCTGTGTCACCTCCCATTGCTGGTTAACTGCGCGCTCGCCCAGAGAGTCCTTACATGAGAGCGCCGAACGTACGGTGATAATACGGCGAATGCCTTCCTGGCAGAACTGGGCGTGAATCTGGCCACTATCACCGACCTCCGCCAGCGGGCCGCTGTCGGCGGTCGCCCTGACTGGCCTCGCCGCTGGACCGGGGCGGTCGCCGGTCCGCCTACTCTGCGCACTGGCCCTGGGCCGCCCAGATCATCTCCGCCGTCAGCAGGCTGCACGCACTCGCATCCGGCTGACCAGCCCAGGCCCGGCCCTTCACGAAGGGGAAGCACGACCGGGGTTCCGCACCAAGCTGGCGATCGGCGCCTACATGGCGGTCCGGGGCCAGATGCGGGAATCGCGTTCCGGGCGGTCGCCGCCGATAAGTGTACGGGGACCAAGACGGGTTGCGCGGCGAGCTCGCCGAGTCCGGACCGCCGTCGGCACCGTCCTGGCCGCGAGCACTGCACACGGTGCGCGCCTGGCTTTCCCGTAGATCGCGGTGCGGCGCTGGTGGACCGCATGATCCAAGGCGCCCCCGTCGCCCCAGCTGCAAGCCCTGGTGACAACCCTCGGTTCAGGCCACGGCCTGCACCTCTACATCGGTAATTAACAAACTACCGCTGGGTTGTATCAGAGCGCGGCCATCGTGAATCTTATGTACTGATCGACTTACCGTCTTACTCGGGTAACGGTGGCGTCAGTGAAGACAGCCTGGTGATGCATGAGCCGACGTGCGCTTGCTACAAGGCACCGCAGCCAGCGACGACAGCAGTGTGTAACTATACGACTTCAGGTAGAAATTGCAACAGATGTCGGTAGAAGATGCTGCATACGCTCACGGCGCCTGGTTCTTCCCGCTAATGCCGAAGCTGAGATTGTGCGCCCAGGAGAGCAGAAGGGCCGTTGGTCCGCCAGTATCGGTAACCATGCCTTGCTATAGCTATGGACAGTAGCTCGTACAATGCGTCAATAGCGCCCTGGTCAGCTTCGCTTCAAGTTGCCCCGGGTGATGATCTGAACCCCCAAGGAGAGGTAAGGAGCAAGATCTACCGTGCATGCGTACGTCATCAACTTGGCTCGTTCACTCGATCGGCGGGCCCACATCACTGCTGAGTTGAAGAAGACTGGCCTAGACTACGAAATCATAACAGCCGTCGATGGGCGCAATTTGGATCTGAGCGACCCTACCATCGTCGATCCTTCCCTCACCACCAAAACTGTTTCGATGGCAGCTGCATCCGGGTGCGCCTTGAGTCACCTAAGTGCCTATAGGAATATAATCGCGGATGGGCTAGATGAGGCATTGGTGCTAGAGGACGATGTCATGTTGCCTGCTGACTTGGGGAGTCTGGCCGATGCTGTGGCCGATCAACTGGCCGGCGCGGAAGTGGTGCTTCTAAGCTACTCCACTCCTTACCCGCCGTACAAGCTGAGCCGAGAAGGCTCGATAAACCTTCCATCCTCACGACTGCTCGCATTGCCCGTCGACATTAATCAGTGGCTGATGAGTTCAGGCGCCTACATAATCACACGGGAGGCATGCGAGCGTATGATTAAATGCGTGCTGCCCGTACAGGTGCCTATTGACGACTGGCGCTTCTTCTACAGAGAAGGCGCTCTCGACCGGGTGCGATGTGTCGCGCCCATACCAGTTCCTAACAATTCCAAACTCGTGTCAACGATAGGATCTTATACGCTGGGCAACGGCCTTAGGGGCCGCATGCTCTGGCCACTTGTGAACCGCAAGATCCCGCTCTTGCATCAAGCGCTTAGCTATAGGAGGCAACGCATTCAACGTCGATGGTATCGGTCAGAACTCGTAGACATGCCATTTATAGAGAAGCCATCCAGGTCGGGATAGGCGCTCCGCTCGTGCTGCATCGGTACCATGCACGGAGCGCCGAAGCGGCGGCAGACGGCACGGTGATAGCGTGCGCCGGTTCGGCGGCCTGCGCCCGGCCGCGGTCGTCAGCGCAGGTGACCTTCCTGAACGCTGCTGCGACTGGCGGGCCACCAGTCCCTTTGCGGCTCGATTCCCCTCGCCCAGCATCCCCATTGGGCGAGCGCCCGCTCCTCGTCCCGGGCCACCGGATCAGGCAGTACCGGCAGCCCGCCGCCAGTGGCGGCAGGCTGCGCTCCGAGGTGCGCCGCCGCACGTATCACGATCGCTATGCCGCGGATCTTCTATCGTGAGATCTGCGCGGCGACGTGCCGCCGAATCCCAAGTTGGGAAAAAATGAAATTGGAGACGGCGCAAGGGGCTAGCTGGTGGCCGTAACGACTCGGAGGATCCCAGCGGCGCTGTCCTTGCGCCTAGTCGGCCAAGCGAGCCGCCGTCTCACCTGGGGTGTCGCGGATGCGGCCATGTCCAGCCTGACGAACTTCCTGCTGAGCATATACGTCGCCCGCACGCTGGGCGCGGCGCAATTCGGCGCCTTCAGCCTGGCCTATGTGACGTACGGATTCGCGATCAACGCGTCGCGGGGTCTGTCCATCGAGCCTCTGCTGATCAGGTTCAGCGCCACGCCCGTGCCGACCTGGCGGCGCGCCGCCGCGGCCTGCACGGGCACCGCGCTACTCGTGGGCCTGGCCACCGGAACCTGCGCGCTCGCAGCGGGGGCATTGTTCGGCGGCACGACCGGGCTGGCCTTCCTTGCGCTCGGTCTGACGCTGCCCGGACTACTGACGCAGGATAGCTGGCGGTACGCGTTTTTCGCGCTAGGACGCGGCCGCCATGCGTTCATCAACGACGCGGTCTGGGCGGCGGTCCAGATTCCCTTGCTGGTATTCGTGAAGATGACCGGCCACGCGAACGTGTTCTGGTTCGTCCTAGCGTGGGGCACAGCAGCCACCGTCGGGGCCGCCGTTGCACCGCTGCAGGCCCGGGCTGCGCCCAACCTGCCGGCCGCAGCCCAATGGCTGTCGCGGCACCGTGACCTCGGCCCCCGCTACCTTGCAGAGAACACGGGGAATAACGCCTCCTCCCTGTTGCAGAGCTATGGTGTCTCTTACATTCTGGGCCTCGCCGCGCTTGGTTATATCCAGGCTGCCAACGTACTCATGGGTCCCTTTAAGGTCATCTTCCAAGGGATTAGCCTGATCACGATGCCGGAGGCTGCTCGGCTCCTGCGTCGCTCGCCACGGCGGCTGCCTCTTTTCTGCGCGGCCGTCAGCACTGGGCTCACCCTGCTAGCGCTGGCTTGGGGAACAGTGCTGCTGGTGGCACTGCCCCGGGGACTCGGGCACCTGATGCTGGGCAGCCTATGGCGGCCGACCTATCCGCTGGTGCTGCCAGCGACACTTTACATCATGAGCAGTTGCGCCTCGACTGGCGCGCTCCTGGGCCTGCACGCCCTGGGTGCCGCGCGCCGCAGCCTGCGCGTCGTGCTCCTCACCTCGCTGCTCATCGTAGCCTGTGCCCTCGTGGGAGCCGTGGCCGGAGGCGCGCTCGGCACGATGGTTTATGCCGCAGCCGCATCGTGGGTCAGCACGCTGGTGATCTGGTGGCAGTTTCGGCAAGCGTTGAACGAGTCGGGCACCGTCCCCGTACCCGGCTGGTTGTGGCCAGGCCGCTCGGGAGAACCATCGGAGTAGTCGTGGATAGTGCGCCAGGAGGAGAGGTTCATGCCGCGCGCCGAAGGCAAGGGAAAAAGCACGGCGCGCGCTCGGTCTTCCCATCGACGCTACGGTGGTGGGCGCGGTCGGCAGACTAACCTATCAAAAGGCGCCAGAGGATTTCATAGCCGCCATGCGTCAGCTCGGTCGGCCCAACGTAATCGGAGTCTGGGTCGGCGGAGGCGAACTGGCTGCCCGTGTCAATCGCCTGGCCAGCATGCAGTCGACTGGTCGCGTGGTATTGGCGGGCGAGCATGCGGATGTGCCGGAGATACTGCCGACCTTCGACGTATTCGTACTGCCGAGCCGCTACGAGGGATTGCCTACGGCAGTAGTGGAGGCCATCGTGTACGGGATCCCGGTAGTGGCTACCGCGGTTAACGCGGTATCCGACGTCGTGATCCCTGGCGAGACTGGGCTACTGGTGCCTCCGCTACAAGAGCAATCCGGGGCCGCTTTGATACTCTCCGAGGCGGGGACACCGAGTTTTGCAGGCCACTGGACGCGAACCGCGGCGGCCGGCTCCCCGGGCCGCCGGGCCCGCGGCGGCCGGTCGGTCCCGCAGAAAATGTGCCGACGCGCTGAGCGCTGAGCTGCCAAAACGCAGGGAGTCGGCGAAAACAGACCGCTGCCGGTATCATCGGAATGACGCGGCGCATCATCTGCTTAGACGCATCATCTGCTTTGCTGGTGGACGGCCTGGCACCCACGCCCCAACCCATTTCCCGCGGCAGGAGGAACCAAGATGAGAGTGGTTAACTGTTTTTCTGTCCCGCAGCCGACTCACTGTTAGCGTTGGCGACGATGGCGAGGGCACCGAAACTAAGCGTTGGGCTTCCCGTCTACAATGGCCAGACCTACCTTGCTGAGTCGATCGAGGCGCTGCTCGGCCAGAGCTATGAGGATTTCGAGCTGATCATATCCGACAACGCCTCGACGGATGACACCGCCGATATCTGCCATCGCTACGAGAAGGACGATCCGCGGATCCGCTATTTCCGGCAGGAGCACAACATAGGCGGCGCGCCGAACCATAACTTCCTGGTCGCGCAGGCTCGAGGGGAGCTGTTCAAATGGGCGTCCCACGATGACCTGTACGGCCGTGACCTGCTGAAGCGCTGCGTGGACGCGCTGGAGGAGTTCCCGCACGTCATCCTGGCCCATTCGTGGACCGCGCTGATCGACGCCTCGGGCGCGATCACCAAGGCGGTCCGGTATGGGCTGGCCACGTCATCCCCGAGCGCGCCGGAGCGATTCCGCAGCATGCTGTACGAGGTCGGCGGGGACGACGACGGGGGCGTGATCCGAATGGACGTGCTCCGCCGGGCGCCGCTGGTGGCCAGCTACTATCATTCGGACCGGACTCAGGTTGCCGGGATGGCCTTGTACGGTCCCTTCTACCATGTACCTGATTGGCTGTATTTCCGCAGGGATCATGACGAACGGGCCAAGTGGGCGTTCAAGACTGCCCGGTCCTGGTGCGCCAACCTGGAGCCGCGCCGGGCCGACGCGCTGCGTAACCCGGCCCCCCGCCTGTACGCCGAATACGTCTGGGGATACGTCAGCGCGATCCACGGGGCTCCCCTGTCGCCCGCCGACAAGCGCGCGTGTTACCGGCACCTGGCCAGCTGGCTGTCGACCAGGCTCAACGGGCGGCCTGGGCGCGCGTTTGTGCAGCCGTCCGCCGAGGTGCCTGTTTCCTCACTCGAGGTGGACATACCCGGACAGGAGCGAAAGCCGCTTTGAACCGTTACCGGCTTCCGGGGCGGGCACCGGGCTCCGAGTGGGACTGTTCGGAACCTGGCTAGGGAATACCGGCAACTACGCCTCACAGAAGTACCTTGCCGTCGACCAACCCGGAGCCGTCCTGGATGTTACCCGATTGGCTCATAGCCATAAAGCTGTAATGGGCTCGCGGCTGTGACCTGCTGGTTTGCGGTTCGCGATGGATGGATAGGCGTACTAATCGTGGGTTCGGTTTACGGGCGATCACCACATGCAACTCGATCTGATCGACCACTTCGCGTGGCAGCAGTTCCCGCCAGCTTGGCAGGCGCATGCGTGGCGAGTTCACGCGGGTCAAGCGCAGGTGTTAGCTCGCCGCTCCCCTTGAGTGCCTCGTAGAGCAGGAACACGCCGTGCAGGTAAACGGGTGGGGGCGCGAACTGCTCAGTGGGCTCACTACGGAGCACCAGGCCCTTTCAATGTCTCCCAAAGCAAATCGACCACCAGCATCGACGGATGCGTCGCGGCGTTCGACTCGTAGCGGTAGAACCGTCGTAGATGAAGCCCAGGCCGACCTGAGCGGCCCGCCGTTCGAGGCTGCGGCGGTCACCGGGCTGTCGGCCCCCGAGTTCGGCCGCGAGCCGAAGGCGCCTAGCAGCAACTGCCTCACCTTCGTTGTACTGCTCCGACGTGACTAATTCCACAGCGGCAGCATGTAGCTCCGACTCGTGCTGCCGAAGCCCTTGTCGCCACAGGTCACGGGCGGCATGATCATCCGCCATCCAGAGTTTCCAGTTGCGGTTGGATCATACGCAGGCCAGCGCCGCCAGATGAGGAACTCCAGCATCGAACGCAGTGGCCCGACCCCTCCAGCGTCAGGGCAGGGACCTCTGCCAGCCCACCGGGCCTGACGGCAAAAACCAGGCCAGAGGCCAGGCCCGAGCAGCGCGCGGCGAACTTCTCCATCAAATAGCATTCGGTGAATTTGGGTTATTGAGAACTCAGCGCGGCGAACCTGCACCAGGCTGATTCGCCGTATCGATTTCAGGTAACCCTACGTGACCCACCGCAACCCCGGTTAGCTCTAGCTACCGTGAAGTTCAATGCTGTCTTGCCGCAACGCGGTCAGGGCATCGGGAACCCAGCCACTGCTCCAGCTGTGAGGTATGGACCGCGGTGGTTCTCTGGTAAAAAGTATGCCCACCTTAGCCAGCAGCTTCGCATAATCTGATATGTCGGCAGGGAACTCCGTGTTTCCGCCGATCCATATGCGGTTCTGCTGTAGGAATGGTCCACTGTGGGCCTTCAGGAAAGTAGCCGTCAGGCGGTAATTGGCCTGGAAGTTCGCATCGGTGCCGTAGGCGGACGCCGGATCCCCGCCAAGCGCATCATAGGAGGACATGCCGGCAGGGAAATCCCAGGAGGCCGCGAGCGTGAAGATGCTGGGATGCTTCAGGATGAGATCCTGCGCGCCCAGGCCGGACTTGGAGAACCCGATTATCCAGTTTTGCTCGTGGCGCGTGATAGCCAGGTTCTTCTCTACCCAGGGCACGATTTCCTTAGTCATGAACGTCTCGTAGCGGACGTTTGGGTTCTTGGGGTTATCCGCGTACCACGGATCGGTTGCGAAGGTCGGTTCGACGATCGTCAGGTTGTGTCGGTCTTGCCCGTCGAGCCTACGCACCGTGTCCAGCCCGTCGCTGAAGGCGCCACCCAATTGGGGCTGAACCGGGAGCACGTACAGGAAGTTGTGCGGCACTCCGGGGGCAGGGTGCTTTGGCATCAGCACCCGCATCACCTGGACGCCGGGCCCGTTGTCAGTGGAAAAGACCTGGTACGATCGGACGCCATTGGCGTCCGTGCTCAGGTAGCGGACGGCGAAGGCGATCGTGCCCGAGGCATTGCCGCCGGACCAGTCACCAACGGTACCGGAGCCGAAGGTCATGATCCCCGGCGCACCCCCGGACAGGCTTCCGTCAGAGACAGTGAGACACGGAAAACCGTTCTCTAGGAAGGAGATCGTGTTGCCGACGGCCATGAGCTTCAACTTGGTCCCGGCGGCGAGCGGCCCGGACCTGTAAGCGCCGAGCGTCGTCCAATTTTCCCCACTCCGCTTGTAAAGTATCAGGTCCGGCTTGCCGCTGTTCCAGAAGTAGACGCCGACGTAGGCGTCCCGTCCGCGGTGCTGCACGCGTACTGCCGTCCCGATCCACTCGCCGCCGGTAAGCTGCGCCGAAGTGACTTCGATCTGTGAATACTGACTGCTCGTGAAGGTCCTAGCGGTCCAGACGTCACCGGTGAGACCGCTTTCCCCGGTGACAGCATGAGATTGGATCGACAATCCTCCGTCGCTGATTCTGGTCCAATGAGGACCTAGCCCGCCGTCGGCCCGGTTGAAATCATCAGCAGCCTGTGAGGTTATAGGAGCATCATCTGGGGTTGCGGAAGTCTTTTGCTTGAGCGCAGGTATCAAGACCAGAAGGCCGATGACCAGAAGCAGCGACACCAGCAACAGGACCTTGACCGCTGAAGCCTTGGTGAGAGCCTTCTTCATGTCCGCTAACCCCCGCCATTGCGGTGCACCGCCGGTCGTACCTGGCTCTGCGTCGTCCGCGGCGAACTGCTGGTAGGCGAGGGCCAGTGCGGCAGCCAGGTTTTCCCTACTGACCTGCGCCGGCGGCGATAGGAACGTGCGCAGCAGCAGGTCGGGGCGGCGGCGTCCGGTGCGGTAGCCAGCGCCCTCAACCGGGCCAGGCTCAGCCCCGGCGACCAGAACCCGTCCAGGCACTCCTCCAGCGGCCAGGCGGTCACGTCCATGACGGGCCTCGCGAAGCGGGTTGCCGCAGCGCCCTTGCCCGGACCGATCCCGACGACCTGGATCTTTCGCAGCGCTGCGAGCAGTTCATCCTGGCCTTGCCACGCCAGCCAGCATGCCGAACGGGTCACGATCGAACTCCTCGGCCAGCACATAGCAAACCGCAACTAGGTGTTTGCATGGCACCTCCCAGTCCGGGCAGCTGCAGTGCATGTCCGGGTCCGCAGCCGACCGCGGGAACAGCGGCGTGCCGCTCTTGTCGCACAGGCGGCGCAGGCCGTCGAAGTAGCCAGGGGTGGGCGACTCGACCGTCTTGGCCTCTAGATGCCGGGCGGGACATCGGAGTCCGCCTCATCACTCGAGACCGGCCGAGGGCATGACGATCGCCTTGGCGCACCTGAACGCCTCGGCGTATCGCGCCCGGCATTCCATGCCCCGCAATCGAGCCAGGCCGAGGAAGAGCTCGTCGTCCCACCAGTCGCGGCCGCGCTGCGACGGAAAGCATTTGTCCAGCAACTCCACCTTGCGCTGCGCAGTGCGCGTCGATAGCGGAACGTACATCGACGGACGGCTCATATCGCCATCCCATTTCGGGATCTCGTAGGCGAGATAAAGCTGGTCGCGGAAGACGGTGGGCACGAGCTCGCCGATAGTCCTGTGATCTTGATGTGCGTCACCCGACGAGGGCGCGATGATGACGTCGGGCGAACACGATCGCGCTACGTCCTCAAGAATCTCCTTCACTCTGCCCCATGCGACGGGCAGCCGGCCCTCGGGCAGGTCGAACAACTCAATGGTGAGGTCCGCGTCTGGCATGAACGAATGCGCCGCGTTCCGCGCCTCCTGCTGACGCTCCGCAGTGCCGGTCAGCACGAGGTAACGGGCTCGTAGCTTGCTCTCGGCCAGACCGAGGAGCAGACCTCCGGCGCCGATCTCGATGTCGTCGGGGTGCGCGCCTATCGCGAGCACGGACAGCGGCTCGCCCGATGGCGACTTAATAGGCAGTGGCAACATGGTGGCTTACCGTTACGCCGACGCCGCGACCGCGGGAAGGCCGAGCCCAGATCCGGCATTCTTGGCCGCGCCCCAGCGTTCCGGATCCCACACCATCCACGGGCACTGACCCCGGTGATACATCTCCTCTAGCTGGGCGCGTTCCTTGACCGTGTCGGCGGGTGACCAGTATCCCTTATGGGGGTACGCAAGGACCCGCCGCTGGGGAATCAGCCGCACGAGTGCGTCCTCGACAAGGTCCTCACCCTCGTTGAGGTAGTCGAAGATCTCAGGCCGCAGCACGAAGTAGCCGCCGTTCTCCCACTGACGAAGATCTCGCACTGGCGTGACCTGCGTGATCAGCCCGTCCTCACCGACGTCCACCACGTGGTGAGAGGACTGCGGCGGCACCGCGAGCAGGCTGACCACGGCTCGGCTGGCTTCGAACTGGGCGATCATGTCGGGCAGCGGCACATCGGTGAAGACGTCCGCGTAGTTAGCCAGGAACATCGGCTCGCCGTCGACGAACCGGCGGACCCGCCGGAGCCGCTCCCCGATGGCCGAGTTCAGGCCGGTATCGACGAAGGTGATCCGCCAGTCCGAGATATCGGTCTTGAACAGCTTCACCTGCCCGGCGCCGCCCTCGAGAACGAAATCGTTCGACCTCGTTTCGTCGTAGTTCAGGAAGAAATCCTTGACCGCCGACGCCCCGTAACCGAGGCAGAGCACGAAATCGGTGTGGCCGAAATGCGCGTAGTAGCGCATGACATGCCACATGAGCGGACGGTCCCCGATCATCGCCATCGGCTTGGGGCCGCTGGTGACCCCGTCGCGCATCCGCATCCCTAGGCCACCGCAGAAGAGCACGACCTTCATGATTCACACCCCACAGAAACGATTTCGAGCTCGGGGATCGGGAAGACGAGCTTTCCGCCCCATGATCCGACGTAGCCGAGTTGCCGGCTTATCTCGTCCCGCAGGTTCCAGGGCAGGACGAGTATGTAATCAGGTTTGGTCTCGGCCAGGCGTTCAGGCGCATAGATCGGGATATGCGTGCCCGGGAGGAATTTCCCTTGCTTGAACGGGCTCCGGTCAACCGTGTAGGAGAGAAGATCCGATCGGATGCCGCAGTGGTTAAGCAGCGTGTTCCCCTTGCCCGGGGCGCCGTAGCCGGCGACGGATCGGCCTTGTCGGGCCGCAGCGAGCAGGAATCCCAGCAGGTCGCTCTTGATCTGCAGCACCTCGGCGGCGAAGCCCTCATGGCCGGCCACTGCGTGCAGCCCAGCGGACTCCTCCTGGCCGAGCACCGCCTTCACCCGCGTGGTCGGTTCGCCGGCGCTCTCCACGGGCCGGGCGTAGACGCGCAGTGAGCCGCCATGCGTGTCGAGCTCGTCCACGTCAACTACGCGCAACCCGGCCGTCGCCAGCGCATGGGAGGAGGTCAGCAGGGACAGATAGGAGAAATGCTCATGGTAGATCGTGTCGTATTGCCGCCGCTCGATCAGCCGAAGGAGGTGCGGGAATTCCAGCGTCACCAAACCCGCGTCCTTTACCAGCGCCCGCAGCCCCGCGGCGAAGCCCCGGATGTCAGGCACATGGGCGAAGACGTTGTTCGCGGCGACCAGGTCGGCGCGCCCGTGTTGCCTTGCGATCTCCTGACCGGTCTCCGGCCCCAGGAACTGGACCACCGTCGGGATGCCCCGGGAGCGTGCGGCTTCGCCCACGTTCGCGGCGGGCTCGACACCCAGCACCGGGATTTCCTGGGCCGCGAAGTGCTGCAGAAGGTAGCCATCGTTGCTCGCCACCTCGGTGACCAGGCTGTCAGGCGTCAGACCGAGCCGGCCGATCATTGCCTGCGCGTACCGCTTCGCGTGCGCCACCCATGAGTCGGAGTACGACGAGAAGTACGCATAGTCGGAGAAGATGTGCTCACCGGTGACATAAGTGGGGAGCTGCACAAGCAAACAGGAGCCGCACAGGCGCACGTGCAGCGGGTAGAAGACCTCAGGCTCGTCGAGTTGCTCCGCGGCGACGTAGCTCTCACATAGCGGCGACATCCCCAGGTCAACGAACGTGCGTGTCAGATCCGCGCCGCACAAACGGCACAGTGGAAACGAGGACATGCCCCCCCCAACTGCCGACTGGCCTTCGCCTCTGGCTCTCTCGAGACCCAGACCCCTGATAGAACAGACATCGGGTGTGATACGCGCAAACCACACCTGAACCAGAACGTAGACGCGGAACTCCTCGAACAGGTTGACACTGGGACGCATTGGAAGTGCCCGGATCTTCAGGACGGCGGATATGCGATGAATCCTGGAGGTGTGCCGGACAGCCCCTGCTGGGCGCACAGCTGATCTTCACCGCGGGCTCTCGAGATCCTGGAGATGTTGGGCGGCAACGGGCGGATGGGCCGCCTGCCGTTCGCCCGAGGTGCCCGCCCTAGGGCGCGGCGACGCATCGGACGTGCGATACGGTCAAGGCCGACGGCACGAGGGGCGCACGAAGCGGGTTGTGGGCACAAGCCGCGGGCGCTGGGTACGACACAGAGATGATCATGGACGTCGGGTAAGGAAGGTCGGGGAAGGAAGGCGGTTGAGCTTGTGCGGCGCCGCTTTCGCGGGTCTGGTCGGAAGGAGGGCGTGAATGGGCGAGCCTGCCTGCCGGGCATGCCATGGGTGCACCGGCGATCTGGTGCTTGACCTGGGTGAGCAGCCGGCCTGCGACTACTTCCCGCGGTGCGATGACCCGGGTCCTGACCCGGAGTACCGGCTGCAGATGTGGCTGTGTTCGTCGTGCGGTCTGGCCCAGCTGGTGGCCGACCCCACGGTGCCCGATGAGCCGAGGGGCACCGAGCCGGCCGCGCTCGTCGCGCAGGCGGGTGAGGCCGTGGAGCGGGTCGCCACCGCAGGGCTGCTGCCGGACGGAGGCTGGGTAGCCGAATACGGCAGCCCGCACGGCGGCTCCTGGCTAGGGCTGCTGGCCCGGCGCGGGCTCACGCCGGCGCACGACGGCGATCCGGCCGATGTGGTCCTCGACTGTTTCGGCTTGATGCACGCCGCCGACCAGTCCGCGGCACTCGCCGCGCGGGTGGCCCGGGTGGCCGCGGGCGGAGTGCTGTTGTTGCAGTACCACTCGCTGGCCACGATCGTCCGCTGCGGGCAATGGAACGCGCTCCGGCACGGGCACTACGCGTATTACTCGGCACCCGCTCTGGCCGCCATGCTGGCTGCGAATGGCTTCAGCCCGCGCATGGCGTGGCATTTCGAGCTCTACGGGGGCACGGTCCTTCTGGCCGCCAGCCGGGACACCGACGCGGGTGTCGGGCCTGACAGGACTGTGCAGTCGCTTCTCGCGGAAGATACCCGGGCCGGTGTCCGTGACCCTGCCATGCTCGGCGGCCTGCAGCGCAGCGCACAGGCCCGTGCCGAGGGACTGCGTGACTGGCTCGTTGCCGAGCGGTCCGCTGGGAGCACTGTGCTTGGATACGGTGCCGCCTCACGCGCGGTGGCGCTATTGCGCCGGGCGGGCGTGGACCGCACGCTGTTGCCCGGTGTGGTTGACGCCTCACCAGCCAAACAGGGTCTGCGGATGCCCGGGACCGACATCCCCGTCGTCCACCCGACGCAGCTCGCCGCACGCCAGCCAGACGTCGTGGTCCTGTTCCTGGCGGACCTGCTGGCAGAGGTGCGGGCAGCTTTCCCCGAAGTCGAGGCCGCTGGAGGCCGATGGGTGGACGCCGATTCGCTTGGGTCTTGCCCTGCAGGTGGCTGACCGCAGCCGCGCCGATCCTCGGCCGTCGCTACCGGCTCCGCACCGCCCTTTGGCGAATCCTCGGTGCCCGGCGGCCCAACCAGTCGGCCGCCCGTCGGCTGGATAGCCGGTCGGCCGCTCGCAGTGCGCAGACCACGTCGAGCGTGAGTGCCGTCGCCAGCACGACCGCGGTGCTGACCGCTGCTCCCGCCACCGTGTCGGTGGCGTAGTGCCAGCGCAAGGCCACGAGTGCGATCGCGACGGTGACCCCGACGAGGAACGCGATCGCCGCGAGGAGCACGCGGACGACCGCATGGATCCTGGGGCGGGGCGGGTCGATGAGCAGCACAGCAAAGGTGACTACCACCGCGAATATGCCGGTGGTATGTCCGCTGGGAAAGCTCAAGCTACCGTAAGAGGTCCGGTCGATGAGACGTTTGAGCAGTTCGGTGAGGGCCGCGGCGGTGGGTACGGCTACTGCTACAAGTACAGCCCCGCGACCTCTCCGCGTCGCCAGGCAGGCGACGATCAACGCCGCGCTAAGGATAGTCACCGAGAGCTGATCACCGAGGCTCACGAGGTTCAGCACCATAGGATGCGTGCCGATGAGGCCCTCAAGTCGGCCGTCGACCGACGCGTCCAACCATCCCGCCCGCGTCTGGCCCTCGAACCACGCTCCGAGGACCACCGTGAGCGCCACGCAGAACCCGGCAAGCGCAGCGGCGAGGGGACGGATGGGCGCGGGCAGCAGCGGGTGGGGTGCGGTTCGACGCCGTTCCAAACGCTTGCCCCCGTTCCTTCAATGCCGCACAGCCATCTTAAGACGGTCCGGCGCCGCCCCGACCGATGGTTTCGGGTATCGCTACAGGCGGCGATCAGTTCACGGGGTCACTGTCGTTCTTGCACGCGGTCTGACTAACCTGCAGTAACGCAACGCAGTGACGCAGGTGCGCCAGTAGGCAGGGGGCACATGGACCCGCTTGGTATCGACGGTGCCTGGGTCGTCACTCCCAGGATTCACCAGGACGATCGCGGACGTTTCCTCGAATGGTTTCGCGGCCATGACTTTTCCGACGCGGTTGGTTACAGCCTCGGGCTCGCGCAGGCGAACTGCTCGGTGTCGCGGCGGGGCGTGCTCCGTGGAATACACTTCGCCGATGTCCCGCCCGGGCAGGCAAAATATGTCACCTGCCTGACCGGTGCGGTGCTGGACGTTGTCGTGGACCTCAGGGTGGGGTCGCCTGGCTACGGGCACTGGGAGGCTGTCAGGCTGGACGACCAAACCAGGCACGCGCTGTTCGTCTCGGAGGGTCTCGGCCACGGTTTCATGGCGCTCAGCGCCGAGGCGACTGTCGTCTACCTGTGCTCTACCCCTTACGCTCCGGGCCATGAGCACGGCGTGCACCCACTGGACCCGGTCCTCGGCATCGCCTGGCCGAGCGATTTGGCGCCGGTCCTGTCGGAAAAGGACGCCGCCGCGCCTTCGCTGGAGGAGGCGCTGAGCGCCGGCCTGCTCCCCGGCTACGCCGACTGTCTCGCCTACGCCAAGCAGCTGCGTGGTCGCTGACCAGAGGCCGTCCAGCGGGTCCACCTGCGCTGCGTGCCCTCTGGTCACCTGCCGTGCGGGCTCAACTCGGCCCGGATGTCGTCCATGCGGACCGGGGTTCCGCGCTGCGCGGAGCGCATGGCTGCCTCAACGGCCAGCATGGTCTCGTACGCTTCGTCGAAGCTCGTGTCCATCGGCGTTTTGGTGAGCACCGAGGTGAGGAACTGCTGGAGCTCGGCTATGAACGCCTCGCCGTAGCCGGTGCCCAGGCCCGTGGCGGGCATCGCCGCGACATTCGTCGAAGTAGGGGTGCTCGGGCCCGGTGTATACGGTGCGCGGGCCGTTACGGCCCCGGGCCGCAGCCGCGGTCTCGAACAGCTGGAATTCACCTGATCGGATGGACTCGAAGCTGACGTGGCCGGCCGAGCCAAGTACTTCCACGCCGAGTGAGTTGGGGCGCCCGGCGGCGACCCGGCTCGTCTCGACGGCGCCGACCGCTCCGCTGGCCATCTCGACCGTGAGCAGCGCGATGTCGTCGTTTTACCGGCCGGACGTACTGGCCGCCTGCCACCTTGCGGTAGCGGGCGCTCGGTGATCACGGTGCGCAGGGTCGCCGACAGCACGCTCGTGATCGGGCCCGCGACGAAGCGCAGCGCGTCAAGCGCGTGCGAGCCGATGTCTATGAGCGATCCGGCGCCCGCCTCACTGCTGGGAGTAGCGCCAGGTCAGCGGGGCGCTGGGGTCGAGGGCGTAATCGGCGTAGAAGTGCGCACCGACCGTGAACGGCGTTCCGGCCACGCCCTCCGCCACCGCCTCGGCGACGGCGGACAGGCCAGGAACCCGGCGCCAGGAGAATCCCACCCCGCAAATGCCCGTGCTGTTCCTGGCGTGGTCAAGTATCACCGCGGCCTCGGCCGCGCCGCGGCCGACCGGCTTCTCCGCGAAGACGTGCTTCCCGCTGGCGAGGATTCTCGGCAGCAGTTCAAGGTGCTGGGCGTTCGGCACCGCGACGCTGATCACGTCGATGTCGTCGTCGGCGAGGACCGCGTCCATGTCGGCATGGTGCCGGGCGAACCCGTAGCGGGCGGCGACGCTCGCCGCCAGTTCGGCATTGGGATCGACGATGTCCGTGAGTTCGATCTTCAGCGAGCTGAGCCGGGCGGCCATGGACACGTTGCGGTAGCCGAACGCATGTGCCTGCCCGGCCATCCCGGCCCCCACGACTGCAACCCGGATCGTGTGGCTCATGAACCGCTCCTCACCGAAGGTCCCCCAGGAACCCCTCGCATGCGCCTTAGGCGGCGCACGCGCAGCCGTTAAGACTCTGCCAGCCCGGGGGGACGACCCCCCGGAACCCCCCGCATGCGCCTCAGGCGGCGCACCCGCGCAGCCGTTAGGGAGAATCTGCCGCGTCACCGGGCTCCGGCGCGGCGGCGGTTTCGTCGGCGGCGAGCTCGCGTGCGACCTCCGCAAGCCCGGGATCGGCGGCCAGGCCTTGCAGCTCCTGGCTCAGTTCCTTGAGCTCGGCGCCGCCCGCCATCATCTCGGTGAGATCTTCCACGGTCGCCTCACCCTTGCGGTAGGACCCCATCAGCCTGCCGCGTTTCAGCAGCACGAAGCGGTCGCCGACCGGGTAGGCGTGGTGCGGGTTGTGGGTGATGAAGATGACGCCTTTGCCCAGTTCACGCGCCTGGACGATGTATTTGAGCACGATCCCGGACTGGCGCACGCCGAGCGCGGATGTCGGCTCGTCGAGGATGAGCACGCTGGCGCCGAAGTACACGGCGCGGGCGATCGCCACCGCCTGCCGTTCGCCGCCGGACAGCGTCGCCGCCACTGTCTGGTTCGGGTCACGGACATCGATGCCCATCTTCAGCAGTTCGCCGCGCATGACCTGCTTGGCGTACGTGGTCCGCAGCCGCTGCAGGCGCCCGCGGCCGCGCGTCGGTTCCTCGCCAAGGAAGAAGTTGCGCCACACCCATGATCTCCGGCACACCGGAAACACATTCGCCGCATCTAGCGGGGCGGGGATCAAGGAGCTGATAGCGCGGATGGGCTACGACAGCGAGCGGGCGGCGATGATCCACCAGCACGAGGCGCCCGGCGCGGACAAGACGATCAGTTCCGGGTGGAACAGGGGCTTGATGGCAAGCGCCCACCATGTTCGTCAACCGTCACCGAGCAAGTCTTCAAGAACCATTCTGGCGCGGTCCGGCACAGGTTCGTCCGGGAAGACGTCCGCACACACGGCCAGGACTTCTGGCATGCTGGAGAGCCGGAGATGCTTGACCAGAAAGCTGATGTCCTCTGCGTCGCGGCGCCGCGCCGCGAGCACTTTCATCGCCAGCAGGTGCTCCGGCGAGGCAGCTGACACGCGAAGTCCCGGATGGTCGAACACGCGCGGGGCCGACGCATCACCGCCAGGCGCGACATACGAACTCGCCTGTTCATTGAGCCACCATCGAGGCAGCCCAAGCTCATCGGCAACCGCCCACGCCTCATCCAGGACAACGCCGTGCGGCTTGAACACCGCGCCGATGTCCCGGGTCGCCCTGCGCGCATCGTAGGCCAGGGCCATGGCCGCACCACCGAAGATGTATACGTCGGCGATGACGCCACGCCGCACAAGGCGGTCGCCCAGCCGACGGAAAGCATCCTCAATGGCGGCGCGGTCAAGCAGCGGATCAGACGCCGTCATGCCACGTCCAGTTCCTGTGGCGCGACGTACACGCCACGCCGCCGGAACGCCGCAGGCGCGTGGACCAGCGCATCTATCCGTGCTGCTCGCGTGTTGAATGGGAACCAGAGCCGCCGGAGCGAGCGGTGCTCCACCCACTGCGGAGCGCCACGTCCGTCCCGGGCGGCAAGATGCTCCGCAAGCGCGGCGAGGAACACATCCCAGCGTTCGTCACCCGTACCGGGGGGTTCGCTGTCTAGCAGAGCAAACCGCGTGCCCGGCGGCTCCCAATGGTAGTCCTCCAGGAACTCGGCAACCAGCCGCCACCGCCGGGACTGATCGGCCCCAGCCAACAAGCGACCCAGCTGCACCAGGCTCAGCGGCTCGTACGCCGGGCGACGATCGTGACCGTCCATAGTCATGACGCTAGTACATCGCGCGCCGGACCCCCGGGTGCACTGGCGAGAGTAGTCAGGGCCCTTATAAGTGGACATCCTCACGCTCTGACTGCGCGTCCCATCTAGCGAACGGAACGGAATATCAGATGAACCCATCCCTCTCGTCGGGGCAGCGGCCGCCGCTGCCCTGTTGTTGACCGCATGCAGCCAGACTCCAGGGACGTCAAACGCGGGGACGTCTACCACAGGGACATCGGCAGCGACCGCGAGCGGGACCCACTCCGCCCGCCGGCCAACTGCAACTGGAAGTACGAAGCCTGGAAGCAAGGCCCGGCGAAGCCGCCGCGCTGAACGCCGTCGATTCGGCGAAACACGGCCAAGGACTCGCCCTCGCTGACGACTGCGCTGAAGAAGGCCGGACCAGCGCTTACCACGGCCGTCCAAGACCCGATATCGGCCTGCGCCGATTCCAAAGGGTACTGGGGCGCCTTGCTGATGCATCTGAATGCCGCTGCCGCCTGCACGGGTTCGGCGGCCCGTCGGCACCCAACATCCGCGCGGTGCTAAACGGGATGCCGAAGCTCGATGGCGAGCTGAACGCCGAGTTGAAGAACACCGGCGGCTGACGTGGCCGGAGCACCCCACCCGGCCCTAGGTGCGCGTCGTCGATCACCGGCAAGTCAGCGCTGTCCACGACCGGGTTCTGGTTGAACATCGCCCAGTAATCGATCACCGCGATCGCCCCGGCCCGGGGTCACCGCGAACACCTCACCCCACCGGCACCGGGGATCAGCCGGGACAGCGCCGCGAGCCATAACCGGCCGCCCGGCTGGGTAGCGGACCCGGCTGATCTGGCTGCGCAGCACCACGTTCTGGTGCTGCGCACCAGGAACTCGTCGTCCTTGGACACCTCGCGCCGGGCCAGCACCATCAGGCAGCCGAGCGAGCAGGCAGGCGGCCGAGAAGATCACTCAGCGATGATCTCAGCCCGCAAGCCAGCCAGATCCAGTAATCGAGCTCCACAGGTCCCGGCTGTTTCAGGAAGGCCTCGTGGGCAGCCGCTGGGCGACTTCGCTGGGCGGGCAATCGAGCAGGGCGGCCAGCAAGCGGCGCGCCAGGTACCTGGCAGCGCGTAGTGAGTCGTCGTCGAGGCGGTTCTCACTCCCGCTGCGCAGCGTGTCGTCGATGGCCTGCAGTTCGTCACTGAACACGGTGTAGTACCGGGCCAACCGCGCGTCAGGTGGCTCCCGGTGGCCGCGAAGCGGTTTTCGGAGTTCGGCCGCCAGCCAGCCGGGAACAGGGGCCGTGCCACTGGCGGCCGCGATGACCTCGCGCAAGAACTCTCCGAGCCGCTGCAGTTCGGCCTGGGCGGCTGTGCGCTCGGCCGGGGAGGAGAACTGCTGATTCAGCTCAGGCGGAGTCAGCATGACACCACCTCGCGTCCTTGGCGTCGAGCGAAGCGGGGGACGTCATCTCGATCAGCCGGACCCGGTGGAGGAGCCTTCCCAGTTCCTGGCGCACATGGGCCAGTTCGTCCCGGCCGAGTTTGGTGGTACTGGCGCGCAGGTCCAAGATCGCGTTGGCCGCGCGTTGCGCAGGCGGCGGTGCCAGGTGGACAGGCTCGCTGAGCGTGCTGGCGAACCAGGAGGAAACCTCCGCCCACCGCCAGAGTTTGTTCCGCTCCGCGCCGCGCGCCGCGGGCGGGGGAAACCCGCCCGGGCCGCGTTCGCCGATGCTCAGCAACCGGACGCTTTCCCTGGTTCTGCCCGTGCGCTGCGCTATCTCCGCCAGTGTCACATACTCATCCGGCAGCACCCGGACCACGCGGACCCCAGGAACCGCCATCTCTGCATCTTCGACAGCGCTCAGGACCGCCGCTAGATAGGAGGAGGCCTCACGGTCGAAATCCAGGTGCTGCACGCCTCCCGAGGAGCCTACCGTCGCGTCATCGCAGCCCGCCTCGGCCAGCGCATTGAGCGCCTCGTCGGTCTGCACATCGGCGCCTGCGACAAGGAGCGTGAACTCGTAAGTCTCAGTCATGGCGATCTCCTGTATGCGGGCAGTTGCGGACACGGGCCTTGAGGCGTTTGGCATGATTGCCCGGGTTCTTCGGTGTGGACCAGATCGACTCGCGGCAGCCCTCCCGGCTTGCCTCCGGGCACCGCATGTCACCCCACTTATGGCCAGCTGTCGTGTCGCGGACTGTCCAGCCGCTACGCTCAGCGAAGGCCAAGGCTTCCTCCACCTCGGGCTTGGGGTGGCGTTTCCGCACGTTGCCAACGTACAACGCCTGTTGGTAATTGTCAACACTACCTTCATGGCGCCCGCTTCCTTCGAGGTCCGTGACCCTGCGCGGGCCGATAATTCATCCGCCGACAGGAGCCGGATCAGCGCGGCGAGGACGGCGCGGTCGGCCCAGTCCAGCCGGTGGCGCGGCGCAGCACGGCGACCTCGTACCGCAGAACCAGCAGCTCGGCGTTCTTGGAGGCGGTGACCGGCCGAGCAGGACCAGCCAGCCGCAGACGCGGATGAAGATCAGATAGAGCGGCGGCGGGACACGGGCGATCATCATGGCCTACCGCTGACCCGCGGCGCATAGCCGCAGCTCACAGGCCGGGCATACTTCTGGCACCGCATGGGCTCAGGCGTTGTCGGTGAAGGTGTTCAGGACGCTGCGCAGATCGGCTGTGAATGAGGGCAGTTGCCCGGTGGCGGTGGTGTGGAGGACTTCCAGGTCGATGGACCAGTAGCCGTGGACTATCCGGTTTCTCAGTCGCAGCGGCTGCTGCCAGGCTATGTCTGGGAACCGGTCTTTGAGCTCAGCGGAGAGCTGTCCTGCGGCCTCGCCGAGCACTGTGAAGTTCCACAACAACGCGTCACGACGCTGGCGGTCGGTTTCCAGCCGACTAACCGTGATGCCGGCGGTCAGCTGCTGGGCCTGCTCCGCGGCATTGATCATCTCGGTGAGCAGGAGTATGTCACGCTGCATAGACGGGCCGGGCTTCGGCCAGGACTGACGGCTGCAGCAGCGGGTGCAGGGAGCGCAGCGAGACCAGGTCGACCCGGCGGCCGAACAATTCGGTGAGCTCGTCAGCGAGCTGCTCGATCTCCCAGCCCAGCCGGCGGCCGGGGCGGAGTGTGTAGAGGATGTCGATGTCGCTGTCTGGCCCGGCGGTTCCGCGGGCTTGTGAGCCGAAGATCTGGAGCTTGGCGATCCCGTACCTGTCGCAGATGTCGGCTAGGCATCCCTCGTCAACCTCAACACCCAGGATGATCAGCATGTTCTCAGGTTAACCCCGGAGGAGCTACCGATGCGTGCGCGCCAACAACACGGCCTGAGACGCATGGCCATGCTGCCGCGGCCAGGCCTCGGCTAACGCCCGGCTAAGGCACGCTTGAGCGGATGAGCGGACTTCGGACCCGCCCTGGTGATCTTGGAGCCTCTGATCCCTGGAGAACAGGGTCATCCCAGCACAACGGAAGTACCCCAAGGAAGCCGCGTGAGCGCGCGGTGAGGATGGTGTTGGAGATCCGGGTCCGGGATGGGAGGGCCACCGGGGAGATCGCCCGGGTGGACCTGAAGCTGGGTATTCATCCCCGGGGGCTGCGCGGGTGGGCCCGCAGGCCGAAATCGATGGCGGATCGCCGACTGGAAAGGCGGTAGTTCGGCCCCAGCCATGCCTCGCAGATCAGGGCGATGATCTCGTTGGCGTAGCAGTCGGCACAGCCGCGGCTCGCGGATCGCGAACTTGTCAAGCGCGCCCCCACCGGGTCGTTGTCGTCGGGCTGGCGAAGTGGTCGCCGACGGCGACGCCGGCTGCCCGCTGCTCTGCGATCATCGCATCGAACGCGGCGGTGGCCCGTCTACGACAGAGGTCTCACCGAACGCCCCCTTCCACCACGATGCCTGATCCAGGCCGTCAGCGGTGCCGTCGTCGTACGTCGGGGGAGCGGGCAGACTTGCCATTAACGAGCCACTCTCGCTCAGGCGATGGGTATCGACGCGGCAGGGCGCGCTAACCTGCAGCTACGCGAGAGCACCGGTCAGGTAGGGAGGCAGATGGAGCCGCTTGGTATCGACGGTGCCTGGCTGGCCACGCCGCGGATTCACCAGGACGGCCGGGGTAGCTTTCTCGAATGGTTCCGCGGCGACGAGTTCGCCGATGACATCGGCTACCGGTTCGGGCTTGCCCAGGCGAACTGCTCCATTTCGCGCCGGGGTGTGCTGCGCGGGATACATTTCGCCGATGTACCGCCCGGGCAGGCGAAATACGTCACCTGCCTGAGCGGCGAGGTGCTGGATGTTGTCGTGGACCTCCGGGTGGGTTCTCCGGGTTATGGGCGCTGGGAGGCTGCCAGGCTCGACGACCAGACCCGCCGCGTGATGTTCGTCTCGGAAGGGCTCGGCCACGGTTTCATGGCGCTGAGCGCCGAGGCGACTGTCGTGTATCTGTGCTCCACCGGTTACGCTCCCGGCCATGAGCACGGCGTGCACCCTCTCGACCCCGCCCTCGGCATCGCCTGGCCGACCGACGTGGAGCCGGTCCTGTCAGAAAAGGACGCGAAGGCACCGTCGCTTGACGCGGCACGGCGCACCGGCCTGCTCCCACGTTACGAAGACTGCCTGGCATACGTCGCTAACCAGCGCAGCCGTTAAGACTCCGCCTGCCCAGGGCGACGACCCCCCGGATGCGCGCCTCGGGCGGCGCACCCGCGCAGCCGTTAGGGAGAATCTGCCGCGTCACCGGGCTCAGGCGCCGCGGCGGCCTCGTCTGCGGCGAGCTCGCGTGCGACCTCCGCAGATGAGCACGCTGGCGCCGAAGTACACGGCGCGGGCGATCGCCACCGCCTGCCGCTCGCCGCCGCACAGCGTCGCAACTGTCTGGTTAGGGTCACGACATCGATGCCCATCTTCAGCAGTTCGTCGCGCATGACCTGCTTGGCGTACGTGGTCCGCAGCCGCTGCAGGGGCCCGCGCTCGCGCGTCGGTTCCTCGCCAAAGAAGAAGTTGCGCCACACCGACATCAGGGGCACCGTGGCCTAGGTCCTGGAACACGGTCGCGATGCCGTGGGTGAGGTGCGGTCGTCGCCGTCAGCGGGAGCCGGAGGGCGGGCGCGGCGCCCCGCGCGCGCAGAGATACGCGTGCCGTCGATCGAGCATTCGATTGCCCTCATCATTGCTCCCTCGGGCGATCGACAGAGGAACGGTCAGGCGGCCGCCTTCGCCTGCTGATCCGCGAAGGGTAGTCTCACATTAATGACATGTCAATAGGATGTAAACAGGTAAGGACAATCTGATACGCTACTGAAATCGCCTACACTCATAACATGCAGACGGGCCCTGACCGCGGCCGTGGTGACGGCGCGCAGGCGGGCTGCTGCCTGCGCTGTTCCGGCGCCTCGAGGTGGGATCCTCAGGCGGCACGGCACACCCGCCGCGAGCGTCAGCTGGCAACGCCATGACGATCAGGCCACTCGACCGGACCAGCCCGATTCCGCTCTATTATCAGATTGCCGAGAGCCTGACGGAGGCGATCAAGAGCGGCACGGTCGCGCCGGGGGAGCGGCTCGACAACGAAGTCGAACTTGCTGACCGGCTCGGCGTGAGCAGGCCAACCGTCCGCCAGGCGGTGCAGCGGCTGGTGCAGCAGGGGCTTGTGGTGCGCAGGCGCGGCCTGGGTACGGTGGTTGTCGCGTCGCGCATCATGCGGCCGGTGGCGCTGACCAGTCTCTACGACGACCTGTCGGAGACGCAGCGGCACCCGACGACGGCCGTGCTCGGCGCCGAGCAGATCGAAGCCGATGACGAGCTCGCCAAGATTTTGTCGGTGGCGGCCGGCTCGCCGGTGCTGTCCATCGAACGGCTTCGCTCGGCCGACGAGACTCCTCTCGCGCTCATGCACAACTTCCTGCGGGCCGGGCTCTTGCAGGGCCGGCCAGCGGAAGATCTTCAGAAGGGCGGCCTGTATGAGCTGCTCAGGAGCCAGGGCATCCAGCTTGACGCGGCGGATCAGGTGGTCGCCGCGCGGCGGGCTACCACGCACGAAGCGCGGCTGCTCCAGGCGCCACGCAACGCCACCGTTCTGACCATGACCCGTACCACGTTCGACCCGGCCGGCGTGCCCGTCGAGCATGGCCGCCACGCCTATCTCGCCGACAGGTACTCATTCAAGATGAGCCTCGTCGCGCACTAGCCCCGGCCGTACGACCATCCTGCATAGTTCGATGGCGGGCGCAGACCTCTAAATCGGGCATTCCGAGGGCCAGTTCGCCCTAGGGCGACCCGTATGCAAAGACTTCCACGACATCTTCACCGGATGCCTGAACAGGCGGAACAAGGACACTGGCATCAAATCAGATTACGCCGAAACAACGCACAGCCTGCAGGGAGAACGATGACCAGGGCCTGTTGAGACGAGCGCGAGACGCGCTCATCGTGAGCTGCCACCGCGACGCGGCAAACGTCGGGGCCATGACCGTGGACTTCCTCCGGCAGGTCCTGGCACGACACGGAGCGTCGGCCGATCTCATCCAGAGCGTCCCGCGGCGCCCACCCGCCGGACCACCGCGGCGCTGATGAGCCACCCCGGCGTGTCGATGATCCTCGCCACCGGCGGGACGGCAATGGTCAAGGCCGCGTACAGCTCCGGTACCCCCGCGATCGGAGTCGGGTCGGGGAACGCGCCGGCCTGGGTCTGCGCTGATGCCGACGTCGAGGCAGCAGCCCGGACGGTAGTGGCAAGCAAGGCATTTGATCACGGCATCATCTGCGGCTCGGAGAGCAACCTTGTCGTCGATCGGTCCGTGCGCGGCTCCTTCGTCGACGCGTTACGGATGGCAGGCGCGGCCGTGCTGAACGCCGCCGAATGCGATCGCCTGGCCCGGTTCGCCTTCGACGATCGGGACGGGCGGTTACGCCGGGCCGTGCTCGGACAGGCTGCCACCTCTATCGCCGCCGAGGCGGGCATCGAGGTTCCGGCCGGCACTCGTCTGCTCGTCGCTCCCGTGCCCCGCGAGGCCGCGCCGGGTCCGTACGGCAAGGAAAAGCTCGCCCCGCTGCTGTCGCTGTTCACAGCTGACGGTGAGGACGACGGCATCCGGCTTTGCCTGCAGATCCTCGGCAACGGCGGCTCCGGCCATACGGCGATCATCCACACGCGCAGCGAGCGGCTGCAGATGTCCTTTGCGCAACGGATGCCAGCGAGCCGGGTCCTGGTCAACGGTCCAGGGGCGCAGGGCTGCATCGGCCTCGGCAACGGTCTGACCCCGTCACTCACGCTTGGCTGCGGAACCTACGGCCGCAACTCGACGACAGACAACGTGACCTACACCAACCTGCTCAACGTCAAGCGGGTGGCGCATCCACTAGCCGGCATCGGCCTGTCGCCCGGCTAATCCCAAGGGCTGCGGTAGTTCTGCCCAGCTCCGGCGATCACGGCAGACGGTCACCCGCCTCGGGCCCCGTCACCCGGCATGATGGACTACGGGGACGCGGCTGTGCCAGGGGAGGCTGGGCCCATGATTTTCGCGGGCTTGAGTGCCCGGGTGAACCGGGTCATCGCCTGGGCGGATCGTCTGCAGCGCAGGCACGGCGTGCTGGGGTTTCCCTACGCGGTGGTGAAGAAATACGGGGACGACGAGGGCGGCCGCGAATCCGCGCTCATCACCTACTACGGATTCTTGAGCATCTTCCCGTTGCTGCTGCTCGGGGTGGCGGTGCTGTCCCGGGTGCTGGCTGACCACCCGGACCTGCGTCAGCGGCTTGTCACCGCGATCGTGCCGCCGGCGCTGCAACCCACGGTGGAGCATTCGGTGACCACCTTGCCGGCCTCGGCAATTCCGTTCATCGCCGGCCTGATCGGTTTGCTGTTCTCTGGAACCGGTGTTGTGTTCTCGGCCTATCAGACGCTTAACCATGTCGCCGCGGTCCCCTACCGGCTGCGGGCCGGGTTTGTCTCCCGGTACGTCCGGGTGTTCGTGATGCTGGCGACGCTGCTGCTTGGGGCGTTCGCGGTCGGTGCGCTCACAGTGGTGGTCAACGCATTGCCGGGCATTCCCGGAGTGCAGCGGGCCGCGGGCGTGCTCGGGTCGGCCTTGGTCGTCTTCGCGGTTCTGCTGCTTGGCGCGAGGTCCCTGCTCGCGCGGCCCGCGCCGGTCCGTGCACTCTGGCCGGGCGCCGTCGTGGGCGCGGCGGCGGTGACGGTGGTGCTCGACGTCGGGCCGCGGTTGCTGGCAAGGCTGGTCTCCAAGGCGGGGCCCGTCTACGGCAGCTTCGCCACCGTGGCAGGCATGTTCGCCCTGCTTTACCTGGTCAGCCAGGCGCTGGTGTACGCGGCCGAGGTCGCCGCCGTCCGCCATGCCCGCCTGTGGCCACGAGCCCTGGACGTGCGCAACCCCACCGCGGCCGATGCCCGCGCGATGGCCCTGCTCGCCCGCGAGCAGGAACGGATCCCGGCCGCCCGCGTCGAGCTTCACCTCGCGACCCCTGGTCCCCCTCCGGCCAATGGAGCAGAACGATCATGATCCATTACGGCTCCGGGGCGGCCCTGTCCACCGCCGGCCGCACGATCCTGGCCGGATTTACCGCCCGCCGCCATGGCGAGCTGCTACCTGGACAGCGGGAGCCTCGGGCACAGATCTCCGATGGACCGATCCCGCCGTCACCCCGGCCTTCATCAGGGACCGGAGCGCTAGCTAATGAGGACCTTTCCTGCCGCGTCCCTAACGGGTACAGTTTGTAAATTCCGGTACAGTTTGTAAATTGCCGTCAAGCGCTCGCCGCCAGCGCACGAATGTGAGCCGCTCGCATGAGCGGCACGACTCTCGGGGCGAGTCGGCGATTTTGCGCGGGGTCGGGGGTGCGAGGTCGGGATCATGACTTTTTCCACCCCGGCGGGTCCGGGCCGTATTTCATTAGCTACCGGCGCGAGGATACTGCCTACCCAGCCGGCTGGCTCTTCGACCGGCTCGCTGAGTACTTCGGCGAGGGCCAGGTGTTCAAGGACGTCGACTCGATTCAGCTGGGCGACGACTTCGTAGAGGTGATCACCAGGGCAGTCGGGTCGTGCGCCGCGCTGCTGGCGCTCATCGGCGATCGGTGGCTTACGATCACCGACGAGAACGGGCACCGGCGCCTCGACAATCGCGAAGACTTCGTGCGGCTGGAGATCGAGGCGGCTTACCTGCATGCCCTGTGCCGGCGAGCTGCCGGAAAGCACGGCCAAGCTGGTGAACCGGCATGCCCTTGAGCTCAGCCCCAGCCGCTTCGATTTCGATACTGGCCGGCTGCTCAGGGCGCTTGACAGGACTCTCGCCGGGGCGCAAGCTCAGCCAGCGGCCACGGACCAGGACGTCCCGGTCGCGGGCATGCGGAATGTGTACGCCCTGGACGCTGCCTGCGGCCACGTCCGCTGGGTCTTTGCCACCGCAGACGCCGCCTCCAGTCCCGTGGTGGCGGGCGGCGCCGTGTACGTCGGCAGCGCCGACCGTAGGGTGTACGCGCTGGACGCCGCCACCGGCCACGTCCGCTGGGCCTACACCACAGGGGACTACGTCCAGTCTTGCCCGGCGGTGGCGGGCGGGACCGTCTACGTCGGCAACGACGGCGGCAACTTGTACGCCCTGGACGCTGCCACCGGCCACCTCCGCTGGACCTATACCACCGCAAGGGCCGTCACCTCCAATCCGGTGGTAGCTGGCGGCACCGTCTACGTTGGCAGCGACGACAGAAAGGTGTACGCCGTGGACGCCGCCACGGGCCATGTCCGGTGGGCCTACCCCACCGGTAGCTTCGTCGACCCGAAACCCAAAGCAAATACATCCGATTGTTACCGATCCCAGGTGCGAGCCGACCCGGCGCGGAGGGCATGACGCACGTCGTCTGTCGACGCGCTTCTTCCCCACATGAAGGCCTTCCCAGAAAGCGCGCGGCACCCCCGGGATGGCGGTCACCCGTGAGAGCATGAATTCCCGTCAAGCACGCGGAGGAGGGTCGGCGTGACGGACGGGCGGACGGCACGATCGGGCGAGTGGGACGCGTTGGAGCTGTACGCGTCGCTGCTCGCCAGCCTGGGAGGCGGCGTCGGCGACGGTGCGGGCGGCGTCGGGGCGCTTGTGGACGAGCAGGTGTCGCTCCTGGTGGACGAAGCCGTCAAGGTATGGAGCAGGCCGGGATTCGACACGTTCCTCTCAGTTCCCGCGCTCCGGTTCACCCCATTCGACTACCAGTTGCAGGCGGCGCGAAGCGCGCTGCGCCAGATGCGGGGTCGAGCGATACTCGCCGACGAGGTGGGACTGGGCAAGACCATTGAGGCCGGGCTGATTCTCGCTGAGCTGCGGCTGCGCGGGCTGGCCGACCGGACGCTGGTCATCACCCCGGCTGGGCTCGTGGCGCAGTGGCAGGAGGAACTCGAGCGCAAGTTCGGTATGCCCACGACGATTCCCGGCCAGGACGCGGATCGGGGCGTGCTGGTCGCCTCGCTGGCGGCCGCCCGTCGCGACCCGCTGAAATCGCAGCTGACAGCGGAACCCTGGGACCTGATCATCATCGACGAGGCGCACCGGGTCCGGGCGCTGCGCAGCGCTTCCGGGCAGCTGATCCGCCAGCTCAGGTCGCGCTACCTGCTGCTGCTGACCGCCACACCGGTAGAGAACCGGCTACAGGACCTGTACGAGATGGTGAGCCTGGTCGCGCCGGGATTGCTGGGGACCGCGGCCCAGTTCCGCGCCGCCCACGGCACCGCGCCGCTCGCCACGCCCGGCAAGGAACCACGGAACATCGCCGCGCTGCGCAAGCAGACCGCCGAGGTGATGATCAGGCACCGGCGCAGCGAGGTGAGCGTGCTCCTCCCGCACCGTCTGGCCGAGACGGTACGCGTCGAGCCGTCCGGCGCCGAACGGCAATGGTACGCTGACCTGACAGCACGAGTCCGCGCCGAGGGCAGCACGGCCACGTCGGCGCAACGGCTGACCCTGCGCAGCGTGGCGAAGCTGGCCGGGTCGAGCCCCGCCGCGGCGGCACCCACCCTGGCCAAGATCGGCTGGGACGACCTGGCCCGGCGCGGCTCCCTGCTCACCGCCCCGGCGAAGGTCGCGGTGCTGCTCGACCGGCTCGGCCGGTTCACCCAGGCGGGGCAGAAGGTCCTGGTGTTCACCGCGTTCCGGCAGACCCTGGAGCTGCTGACCGATCAGGTGCCGGGCGCTGCGGTCTACCACGGCAGCCTGCCGCGCGCGCAGAAGGAGGCAGCAATTGCCGCGTTCCGGGACGAGGCCCAGGTGCTGCTGTCCACCGAGTCCGCCGGTGAGGGGCGCAATCTCCAGTTCTGCCACGTGATGGTGAACATGGACCTGCCGTGGAACCCGATGCAGATCGAGCAGCGGCTCGGCCGTCTGCACCGGGTCGGTCAGGAGCATGACGTGCTGCTGACCAACCTGGTCGCCAGCGGCACCATCGAGGAGCAGGTGCTGCGCGTGCTCGAGGCGAAGATCAACCTGTTCGAGCTGGTGGTGGGCGAGCTCGAC
This sequence comes from uncultured Actinomycetota bacterium, assembly GCA_963826515.1. GTDB lineage: Bacteria > Actinomycetota > Actinomycetes > Streptosporangiales > Streptosporangiaceae > DATFVJ01. The sequence continues at coordinate 631,076 of CAWGXI010000003.1, read as the reverse complement.
ATGATCCTCGGCCGGGTGGACGACGAGTTCGACTTCGAGACCACGGTGTTCGACGCGTTCGTCGCCTCGAAAGACGACGCAGAGTTCGGCGAGCGGATGGCGGTCATCGGCGACGACCTGGCCCGTGCCAGGACCGGGTACCTGGCCAGCCGCGCGTCGATCGACAACCTGGTCTCGGAAGAGGAGGGTGCGTGATCGCCGACCCCGCGCTGGAGTTCTGGCTGCGGCACGTTGCCGCCGACGGTGGGCTCTGGGAGCCGGCCGGGGATTCCGCGTACGTGGTCCTCCCCGGCCAGCTTCGCGACGCGTATCGGCTACCGGAAGAGCTCCGGGTCACCGCCGACCCCGACGTCGCGCGGGAGGAGGGTGCCACACTGCTCACCGCCGGTCATCCCGTCCTCGCCGAGGCCGCCGACCGGGTGCTTGCAGCCGGCGACGTCGGCTACCTCGTCCTGGACCGGCCCGCCGCCGTCCCGCCGGGACGTGACGTGCTGCAGGCCGAGGTCCGCGAGGCCTTCCCGACCGACCATGGCCGGATCGACCTGTCCGGCGAGCCCGCCTTCGTGCTGCACCCCGTCGTCCGGGTGGGCGCGCTGGTCACCTACGAGCTGTCGGCCGAGGACCGCTTCCAGGAGGAGGCGGAGCGCTGGGTGGATGCCTCTTCCCGTCGCGAGCTACCCGCCGCGCTTGCCAGGTCGTTGTCCAGGGCCCTTTGTACCGAACGGACAGTGGTACCTCCCGCTGAGAACCTGCTTCCGGCGATCGGTCACGCCCACCGGCTGATGGACTCGGCCGCGGTTTCCCGGCGTGCCGTGCTCGCCGCCGAGGTGAGCGGCGGATTCGAGGCCGAACGCGGCCGTGCCGCGGCGTATTACGCGGACGCGATCGTCGGCATCGAGCTGCGCCTTGCGGCTGCCACGCCAGACCGAGCCGCCGTGTTGCGGGAGCGGCTGCGCGCTACCCGCGAGGAACAGGCGCGGCGGCTGGCCGAGATCGCGGAGAAGTACGAGGCCCGGCATGTGATCAGGCCGTACCGGCTGCATGTGCTACTGGTGCCCGCGCTGCGGGTCGTGGCCGACGTGCTGCGCGGGTCGCGGCGGTACCCGATGAGTTTCGATTGGCTATTGCCGACCGGGGTGTACGCGCCGGTGCGCTGCCCGTCGTGTTCGGCCGAGGCCGCGCTGGTGGCTGGCAAGGAGAAGCTCGGCTGCGAGGCGTGCTTGCCTCCGAAGCCGCCGACGGTGGCGCCAGCCGCTAAGCCGGCTGCGGGGAAACCTGCGTCGGCCGCCGGGAAGCCCGCGCCCGCCAAGCCTGCTGTGGCGAAACCGCCCGCTGCACCCCCGGTGGCACCGCCGAAACCCAGCCAGCGTCGGGCTGTCCCGCCCAAGGTGCGCGGGCCGCAGCAGAAGGCCAGGCCCGCGCTGGCCGAACGCGTGTGGTCCGCGGTGGCGAGCGGCGACCGGCGCACGCTGGCCAGAGTCGTGCATCCTGATTCGCCCGCAGCGGCGCTCGCCCGCGTGTACGGCCCAGCCGCCTTCACCGGCATCATCGGCATGCCCGCCAGTGAGGCAGCGGAACGGTTCACCGCGGCGGTTGACGCGGAGATAGTCCATGGCGTGCTGCTTGGCTCATCCGGCGCCGAATACCGCTACTTCATCTCCTGCCAGGACGGGCAGGGGGCTGAGGTGCTGCCGTTTCCGGTGACCGCCGGCGGCGCCTTCTGGAACTTCTACTGGTGGGGTCGGCGCCCGGACGTCAGGTCGTACGCCCCGGCGGTCGGGGGACTTGATCTGGTCGAGCGCCAGCTGGCCGTCGCCGGGTGTGACTGGAACGGCCTGCCGGTCGCCGCTCGCGCCCTGGCGGCGTGGGATCGGCTTGGCGATGTCCGGGATCGGCTACTCTCCGCGCATCCGCCGGCTGTCCTGGCAGCCTGCGTGATCCGCCTGGTCGCCTACCGGGCCGGAGGGAAGGCGACCTTCGCCAGTGTGGCGGACCACTTCCGGCTGCCGGAGGAGGATGTGCGCCGCGCCGACCGCGCCGTCCGGCCGCTGCTGGCCCTCAGCCCCGGCTGTCCCTGGTAAACCGCCGGGCTCAGTGTTACCCAAGCCCGGTGTTTCCCAAGCTCAGCGTGGCGTGTCCGCATCCGGCCAGCTGCTTACGGCGATGCGGGCGAAACCCACTCCGTCTTCGTTCGGTGACCCCGCCCCGTAGCGGTGGGGATCGTCCGTGAGACCGCCGAGACGCCGCAACACGTTCCGGGTGTCCCATGCCGCCCGATCGGCGTCCAGTGTGCTCAGCGGCGTTCCGTCGGCCAGGGTCCAGCCCATGCCCGCCAGTGTCCGAGCGACGATCTCCGCCGGATCGCGGGGGCGCTGGGCTGCCACCGCGAGCAGCCAGATGAGCCCGGCCTGTGTCTCGCAGCGATCGGCGGATCTGGGCGGCATGCGTTCGGCCAGATGCCACCACAGCGACACCGGATCGGTCCTCAGCTTCCGGCCAGCGGCCGTGAGCTGCAGCATCCCGCGGTGCTTGCGCAGCAGGCCCATCTTGGTGGCGGTTTCGCGCAGGTGCAGCACCGGCAGCGTCTGGGTCTCCCGGTTCCCCTTGCCCATCCAGTCTTCCAGCAGGCCCAGCTCCGTCGCGGCGGCCTCGACATGGGCTGGCGGAAGGTATCCGGCCCCGGTCAGCCGGATGCCTTCGTCTCCGACCCGGTCCAGGAGCCAGGCATAGGGACGCACCATCCGCACAGCTGTCACGGTATCGATGTCTGGCTTGCCCGCCAGCGCCGCGCCCATCAACCAGCGCAGTTCCCGGCGCGCGTAGCCGTCCCGCACTGCGCTGAGGAGTTCCTCCAGCGGGCCGGGCAGGTCGCCGGGCGGGTCTGCCCGCTCGGGCCTCGCGCCGGGCGGGAAACGCTTGGCCAGTTCGGCATTGATGACGTCGATCCGGAATGGGGTCAGGCCGTTGCTATCGGCGTGGAACTCGATCCCGTACATCCGCTCGAACTCGATGACTGCGTCACTGTGGTCTGGATTGAGCGGATCGATGGCTGCGCTGATCAGCTCATAGCCGCCCAGGCCGCCGCAGTCCTCGGGCGGGCCGTCGCGCCTGCCGTCCAGGCAGACCGCCGCGGGTGCTGTGCCGTCCCATGGCGCCACGGCCTCGAGCCTGATGACGTGTTCCCAGTTGTCGCCGAAGTCATAGAGGTAGCACAGCGTGTCGCCGGGATCCGCGACCACTTCGTCGAGACGTATCTCTTCCTCGGGCACGCCGGGCTCGCCCTCCTCCACCTGATACGGGCACAGGTAATACTCGGTCTCGGGCAACCGTGATACCGCGGACCGGAGCCGAACTGGTGCAGGTGACACCCGGTCCAGCCGAACGCGACCTGGAGGATCTCGTGGACCTCGTCGAGAAACAAACCGGATGCTAGCTCAAGCCGCCGCCACAATGGCGGCTTGGCTCCGGAGAGATCGACCCTGACCCGGTACCTGACCAGATCGGGCCGTCGCGGGCGCCGCTGGGACTCAGATGCGGCGAGGTCAGCTGGGTCGGCCGCGTCCGGCGGGCCACCGTAGATCTCGGCGGTAAGCCGCCGGATCAGATCCGCTGGAGACTCAGGGACATCGCCGGGATGGTGGCCGCGCGGCATGCCGCCAGGCTACCGGTCCCGGCCCCGTTCTACATTTGCTTACGTTTGCAGAACTGATGGTTGCCGGAGAACGAGCGCCACAAAAGAGGAGAGAACCGATGAGCGTCCTACCGGACATGGGGTTGCCGAACATCATGAGCGAGGCCGAGTATGAGGCGCTTCCGGCCGGTGTAGCCCGGCGGATCGAGGTGGTTCACGGTTACGTGATCGTCTGCGAGTCGCCGACGCCGCAGCACCAGCAGGTGGCCCGGCGTCTGGCGAACACGTTCGAGACCGCCCGGCCGAAAGAGCCGTGTACTCGCGTGCAGATGGAGACCGACGTGGTGCTGTGGCATGTTCCGAAGTACACGTTCCGGCGTCCCGACGTGGTGGTATACCGCTGCGAGGAAGACCGCAACGCGAAGCCGGAGGCATCGGACGTCCTGCTGATGGTCGAGGTGTCCTCTCCGTCGACCGAGCGGGAAGATCTGGTGGACAAGATGGCGCAGTACGCAGCGGCCGGGATTCCTGCTTATGTGGTGGTCCGGATGTCCGCCGATGGCGACATCATCGACACGCGGGAGTTTCACCTGGACGCTGCCACGTGCCAGTACCGGATGGAATCGGTCATGGAGCACGGTGTGGTGCTGACTTATCCGTTCAAGATCGCCGTCCCATTCGAAGAGCTGACCGAATAGGCGACGCAGTTCTCTGCGCGACAGTATCCGGGCCGCGGCCGGGGCGGGCCGGGAGACGGCCAGCTTCATGTGGCTCAGCTCCGGGCGGGCCGAAGGGCGGAGCGTGCCTGCGGCGGGAGCAGAGCCAGTAGCGGGTCTGCCAGCGGCCCGAGCGGCGCGATTGTCGCCCGGATCCACAGACCGCCCCCGTGCTCACCCTGACCGGGCCTGCCTTCCCTGTGAGCGTGGATGACCAGCCATCGCCTCACCTAGTGCATACCAGTGGTTGATGTCGAGATAGACAGTGCGGCGTCCGGGCTTGGTCAATCAATACCGTGGAATCACCCCGGAGCGACGTGAGGGCATCGAGGTCAGGAGCGTTGTCAGCGATTCCCTGTCGCGCAGGGGCGGGCGCCCCGTGGCGCAGCAAGAACCCAGACAGGTCAGCGAGCACAGCGCGGGTCACGTGGTGGCGAGCCTGGCCTGGTGAGGCAGGCAGGTTCCGGTGCGGCCAGAAGTGGAACAGCGATCCCGCCTGGCGCACCACCGGAACTAGGTCTTCCGATGGCTGTTTTGTAGGTAGCCGCAGAATCGCCTCGGCGCGGTCGAGCGCGAGCGGCCTTTGAATACCCAGAGGCGAGAGCATTGCCGATAAATACCGCTTGGTACAAGGATCGCGCGAGCGTGACCGAAGTCTTGCTTGGTTATACCCCGGCTGTCAGCGAGTGTTCGGCGGCGCGTGCCGCAGCGAGGTACTCGTGCGCGAGGCGCACCGCGGTCGCGCCGTCACCGACGGCGGAAGCAACCCGCTTGATCGAACGGTAGCGGGCGTCTCCGGCGGCGAAAACGCCGGGTATCGAGGTCTCGAGCGGGAGAGGGGCGCGATCGAGCGGCCACCGCGCTGGCTGCGGGCCGTCCCGTACGACGTCGCGCCCGGTCAAGACGTAACCATGCTCGAGTTGGATCGCATCGGGCAGCCACTGCGTGCGCGGCTCACCGCCGATCAACAAGAACAGCGCGGCCGCAGGGACCTGCTGTGTCCGGTCGTGCAGCTTGTCGCGCAGGGTGAGGGCGTCGAGGTGATCGGATCCGTGGGCGTCGGTGACCTCGGTGTGCAGGCACACCGTGATGCTGGAGGTGGCCTCGATCTCCCGGATCAGGTAGTCCGACATCGAGCGCGCCAGGCTGTCACCCCGCACGAGCATCGTCACCTGCCGGGCAAACCGCGCGAGATGCAGCGCGGTCTGGCCGGCCGAGTTTCCGGCTCCCACGACGAAGACGTCGCGGCCTTCCATTGCCCGCAGATCGCTCCCGGCCGCGCCGTAGAAAACACCGGAGCCGACCAGCGCCTCGAGGCGCGGCGCGCCGAGACGCCGCCATGCGATGCCCGTCGCGACGATGACCGCTTTGGCCGCGATCTGGTGGCCATTGGCCAGGTGCACGACGCGTTCGCCGCCCCGCCATTCCAATCCGGTAGCGGGCTGGCAAAACACCATGTGCGCGCCGAACATCCAGGCCTGCTCGCACGCCCGGCGCGTGAGGTCATGTCCGCTAATGCCGTGCGGGAAGCCCGGATAATTCCGGATCATCGGGCTGCTTCCCGCCTGGCCACCGGAAACGGTGTCTTCAAGCACGACCGTCTGGAGGCCTTCTGACGCCGCATAGACGCCGGCGGTCAGACCGGCCGGCCCCGCACCGACGATGACGACATCGCATGCGTCGACGTCGTTGTAGATGCTCGCGCCGACCGCTTCGATGATCTGAGCGGGCGTCGGTTCGACCACCGTGTGCTCGTCGTGGCGAATCATGACCGGCAGGCGTGATGCGTCCAATCCCTTGTTCTTGAGCAGGCGGCGGCCCTCCTCGCTGTCGGCCGCGTGGAAGTGGAACGGCACGTTGAAGCGGGTGAGCAACTCCCGTACCTCGTGCGTGCTGCGGTCTTGGAGCCGTCCAATGACGTGGAACAGCTCGAAGCCGGCTTCCTGATCCTTGGCCCATTCGGCCAGGAACTCGCTGATTTCGCGGTAGAGGTCCTGTTCGCGCAGCCACGGCTTGGTGGTGTGGTAGTCGGCCTGGCCGAGCGTCATCGCCTGGACGACCGGGCTGCGCGCCGAGTAGTCGCGCTCCACCAGGAGCACCCGCTTGGCCAGCGGGTGCATTTCATGTGCCCGCGAGAGGAAGTCCACACCACTCATCTCGCTCATATTGTGGTCGACGATAAGCAGCGCCACGGGTTCGTGCTCGTCGGCCAGTTCGCGCAGCGCCGCCAATCCCGCGACAGCCGACAGCTCACCGAGGATGCGGAAGTCTTCGCCGAACCGCCGGCTGAGATCGTTTCGGAGCGCGTGCATGACCCCGGCGTCGTCATCGATCACGAACAGGACGGGTTTTGACATCCGCTGCCCGCCGTACGCCTCGGTGGCGATGCCGGCTGATGAGGAGCTCACGTCGATCCCTCCGGATGCTTCGCTCGATGCTCGGACATCACGAAGCTAGGACGTGCACCGTTCGCGCAGCGTTCGCTCAGCGCGTTGATCAGGGCAGCGGTTGCCGGGCAGCGGCGCATTTTGTCCAGGCAGCGCGCGCGGCGGGGAAGTGCGGCCGGATCTGGCAGCGCGGCAAGCCGGTCCACCAGCTGTAACCAGACGCTTCGGCCGACGGCGCCGGCATCGGCGTGGCCCAGCTGATACCGGCAGATTGACCAGACCAGCGGGGCGTACCGTTCGACGAGCTCGTCCCACGCCTGCTTGTCGCCGTTTGCCGCGCGGGCCACCAGGGCGGCGACCGAAGGGTCATCCCGCATCGCGTCTCGCGTCCTTTCGCTACATGCGCCTAGGAACCTGCTGAATAACCCTATTAATGATCAGTCGGCAGGGCTCTGACCTGCGGACTTATAAACGCAATCGGTCGAATTTAGGCCTTCTTCAGTAGGCTCCTAGGCGCGTCTGCCCCCCTGGTGGTCTGCCCGACGATGACTGAGTCCGGCTTACGGGTTGGGCCCGCTGGCGGGCTCGATGTTCTGGTTGAGGTGGAACGTGTTGGCCGGGTCGTAGCGTGCCTTGACCCGCGTGAGCCTGTCGTAGTTGCCGCGGTAGGAGGCTTTGACCCGGTCCTGGCCCTCGGTCATCATGAAGTTGATGTAGGCGCCGCGGAGCATCAGGGGCCAGCGCGAGGCAGAACGTAAGGAATGCCAGCGTCTCCTGGTCGCACCACTGAAGATTGTCCAAAACCAGCAGCATCGGGCGGCCGGCACCGATCAGCGCCCGCGCCAGGCCCTCGAAGAAGCGGTGGCGCTGCCAGGCGTCGACCATCGCTCGCGAGCCGGCCCCGCGTTGTCCGCGGCCCTTGCCTGAGGGCACCAGCCGGTCGACTTCCGCGCGCCAGGCCGGGTCGAGCGTCGCCGCTGCCGACTGGACTGCCGGGTTTCGCAGCCAGTCCGCCACCGGGGCCAGCGCCAGCCGTCCCGATGCTCCGAAGCATTGTGTACCCGCTACCACCGCGCCTTGCAGCCGTGCCATCTCGGCGACCTCGGCCACCAGACGGGTCTTCCCGACGCCGGCGCCACCGCGGACCAGCGCGAGACTGGGCCGGCCAGCTGCGGCGGCCTGCCACAGGTCCAGGAGCAGGCCAAGCTCCTGAGAGCGGCCGACAAGCTGCGCCGCGGCGAAGCCGGAACGGCCGGCGGCAGGCTCCATCGCGGCCGGCGCTTCGCCTGCCAGGTCCACGCGGGCCGTCAAGCGCTGGAGTGTCCGCCGTGTCGCGGGGTCCGGGATCACGCCGAGCTCACGCTCCAGAACCGAAGCGCAGTGGTGGTAGGTGCTCATCGCACCGGCGCGGTCGCCCAGGTCGGCCTGCAGCTGCATCAGGGTCCGGTAGCCGATCTCCTCCAGCGGCTGCAACTGGATGCGGCGGCGGGCAGCGTCCACCGCTCCGGTCAGGTCGCCCGTTCGCACTCGCGTCGCACAGATCAGATCACACAAATCCACGCACTGGCGCTCGAGCGCTGACCTGATGTCGAGCAGCCAGTCGTCGTACATGCCGGGCAGGAAGTCGCCCTGGTACTGGGCGACGGCAGCGGTGGCGTGCGCGACGATCCCCTCGCTGTCATCCGCCTTCGCGGCCGCCAGCGCAGCCTTGCGCTCGGTGTCAAAGGTGCGTACGTCGACGCGGCACGTCTCGGTGTCACGCCAGCACAGGTCCCTGGACGTGACGACGAGGGAAGGTTCGTCTCCCAGCACCTGGCGCAGGTGGTGCAGCTCGCGGCGCAAGTTCGTCAGCGCCTGCGCATCCGTCGAATCCGGCCAGAACAGTCCCGCGATGCGCTGCCGGGTCTGCGGCGACCCAGCGTGGGTGGCCAGAAAGCCGACGAGGGCAACCGTGCGCGACGACCGGGCCCGGACGCTCCCGGCCCCGTCGTCGCTGATCGCCTGCCCTCCCAGGACAGACACGTGCAGCATTCGGCGCGGCCTCCTGGACTTCACCAGTTGACCAGCCTAGTAGCTGAGCCGGAATCCAGGACGGTGCCTGCGCAACGGCAGATTGCCTGGAGGGTTGCCACTTCCCCGTCGGCGAGCCGCAGGAATCCCCGGCGTGCGGCGCGGACCCTCGGATCGCCGGAGTTCAACCGTCATAGCTGACACCCGCCCCGGCATGGGAGCAAGGACAACGCCGTCATATGCAGGCGCGCTGCTGACTGTGTGCAGGGCGTGTGAAGATCCGCAGCGGCGCGAGGGCGCGGTCGCCTGCCGAGTCGGGGGTGGTCAACCGGCTTATCGGTCAGGCGTGCGCGGCCAGATCCGCCAGTTCTGGGTTCATCCCGGGCTGAAATCCGCCGCCGAAATGGTCATGATTAGCTCAGGGTACGTCTGGGCGCCGATCCGCGCCGCCAGAGATCTGCGAGACACGCCCAAGGAGGCGGCATGGCTGAATCAGCCCGGGTCGGCACGTTCCTGCCGCTGGACCTGCTCGATCGGGGCCCGGAGGCTGCCAGGGCATTTCTGGCGCGGGCCGAGGAGGCGGGCATCGACCATGTCTGCTGCGGAGATCATGTGAGTTTCATCGTCGGCGAGGGGTTCGATGGGCTCGTGCAAGCCACCGCGCTGGCAATGCTCAATCCCGCCCTGCCCGTCTACAGCGGTATCTACCTGCTGCCGCTGCGCCATCCCGTCCTGGTAGCCCGCCAGCTCGCAGACATTGACCGGCTCGCTCCCGGGCGGCTCATCTTCGGAGTCGGGGTGGGCGGTGAGGACCGTCACGAATACTCGGTCTCCGGGGTGGATCCGGCGACCCGGGGCCTGCGGATGAACGAATGCCTCACTGTTTTGCGCCAGCTGCTGACCGGTGAAGCGGTCACCTTCCACGGCAGATTCTTCGACCTTGATGAAGCGGTCATCGCGCCCGCACCGGCCACCCCGATTCCCGTCATCGTCGGGGGCCGTTCCGACGCGGCGATCAGGCGGGCGGGCCGGCTCGGCGATGGCTGGCTGGGCATCTGGAACTCACCGCGGCGCTTTGCCCACGCCGTCGAGATCGCAGCGGAGGAGGCCGCCCGCGCGGGCAGGCCGGACCCCCCGGCCCGTCATGGGATGCAGGTATGGTGCGGGCTGGCCGAATCCAGGGAAGCGGCCCGCGCCTGCCTTGCGCCGGCGATGCAGGCCGTCTACCACATCCCGTTCGAGCGCTTCGAGCGTTACTGCCCCTACGGCACCGCCGACGACGTCGCCGAGTTCCTCGCGCCCTACGCCGATGCCGGCTGCGCGGAATTCAACCTCATCCCGCAGTCACCTGACCACGACCAAGCCATCACCGGCACAGCGGCGGTGAAGAGGCTACTGGCACGAACGTGACTGATTCCCTCGTCATCGCCCCCGCCCGCGGTTGAGCTTGCCGGCTGGCGGTTGCACCCCGCTGCCCCGATGAACACTGCGGTGAGGTGGCCGGCGGCAAGCCCGATCACAGCCACCTGTCCTGCACCGGGCTGTCCTGCACCGGGCTGTCCTGCACCGGGCTGCCCGAGCTGATCGGCATTGCCAAGACCCGCGGCAACCCGCTGCCATTGCCGTCCTCGCCGGGGCTGCTGTTTTTCCTGGGGAAGCGGTACGCCCGTGTCCAGATCGCGGCCTTTCGCACTACTGGGAAATGGCGGCGCACCAGCGGGCGAGGCAGGAGGATGAGCGCGTGAACACCGCCCGCCGCCTCGCCCTGGCAACGATTGCTGCCCTTGTTGCCACCGCATCACTCACGAGCTTCGCCGAGTCCTACCGGGGACTGTACGTATGGAGTTCCGAACACGGGCTTCACGGGCTATGGGCTACGGCGTGGCCACTGCAGGTCGACATCTTCATCGCGGTCGGCGAGCTCGCGCTATTCGTCGGCCTGGTTGACCGGTGGACCCGCCGCAACCGCGCCGGAGCGTGGACCGTGACGCTCGCCGGGCTCGCCGTGTCGGTGGCTGGGAATGTCGGCCACGTCGCCGGGCACACGCTCGCGTCGCGGGCCACGGCCGCCGTGCCGCCGCTGGCCGCCGCCGCCGCGCTCGCGGTCGGCCTGGGCGTCCTCAAGCGTGTCATCGGTGCACAGCACGAGGGCGCGCCGGCACCGCAACCCGTGGCAGCGCCCGCCGTGCCTGAGCGCCTACCCGAGGCTGCGGTAGGCGCGCCCGGGCGAGATGGCCATGCCCGGGGCGGAGCCCCCCTATCCGAGCCTCACGCGGTGCTACCCGAGCCCGTACCGGAGGCGCTGCCCAGCATGGAGATAGCCCTGCCCGCCCGGGCCGGCAATGGCCATGCGGCACCTGAGCGGGGCCGCGAGGCGGCCCAGAGGTACGCCGCCGACCTCCGCGACGGGAACGTACCCTCGGTCGAACGTATCCGGGACGACCCGCGAGTGGGCCAGGCCGGTGCCGAGATCCGCGGCGACGTCCGCGCCTTCCGCACGCAATGGCGGATGCGGCGGACGCTCGGCCGGTGGTTCCATGGTGTGGAGCGCCGCATTGCCGGGGACGACTGGGGCCAGCCTCCCGGGAAATGATCTGCAGCGCGGCTGCTGTGATGCCCGCATCCACCGAGATCTACGGGGCACGCGTCGATGGCAACGATCTCCGCGGCAGCCGTTCGGGATCATTTCCATAACGCCTGCCGGTGACGAGCCACAGCTCGCCAGCCTCCTCTAGAGTCAGCGCTTCGTGACGATGGTCGTGACCGGCAGCCTGAATCGCCGCTCGGCCTGATGGGGCAGGTCGGCGCCGAGCCAGCGCGAGATATGCCGCGGCAGCGTGGCCACGATGATCTCGTCGAACTCGTGATCGATGAACGCCTTTTCCATAGCCTCGAGCGGTTGCGAGCTCCCGAGGTCGCCCTCGACGGGGACGCCCAGCCCAGCGAGGTCGGCCAGCATCTGGCTGAGCCGTTGCCGGGCCTGCTCGCTCGCCTCTTCGTCGGTGGCGGGGCCGCGGTAGTTCGTCGCCCACCACGTCATGCGGGGCTGCAGGGCGCCACCGGCGGCGGGCACGATGGGATACTGCCCGGCGGCGGTGTTCGGGACGAGCACGTAGAAGGAACTCGACCCGGCCTCGATCCGCTTGCGAAGCTCTTCCCGTAGCTCCGCACCCTGCAGGGTCTGGTTCGCGACGACAAGGTACCTGCGCATGATGACCACCCACTTCGATGTTATCGCGCCGCGGAACTGCGCTCTAGGCTCCGAGCGGCGGCTCCCACCCGGTTTCCGGCTCCGTCGTCGCCCGGCCGGCTGGCCGCCCGCTGCGGTGCCTGCTGGCGAGCAGTAGCATCCGGTTCGTGGGCACGCCGGCGCTGCGCATTCGTGGGCGCGCGGGGTGCCCGCGGCGGCTCCCGCGATCGGCTCACTCCTGCGCCTACGATAGTGGTCTTACAGACCACAAGGTCCTGTCGCCGAGTCGCCGGGAGTTGCCGTGACCTCATCGCATGCCAGCCATCCCGCTGTCACGGACCTCACGGGCCTCACGGGCCGCCCTGCACGCACCCCGGCGGCGATCCGGGCCGTGCGGGCTGCCAGCGCCCGCGCCGGCGTCCGGCAACTGCGCTCCGGTCTTGGGGGTGGGTAGACGTGCAACCAGGCCAGCGACCCGAGCAGCGGCCGCTGAAACGCCACGAAAGCTATGTCGCGGAGCAGCTGATGGCCCGTACCGCCGAGCTGGCCAAAGACTCCCACGCACGGACCCGGCATGCCGCGGCTGTCGTCAATAGCGGAAGTCTTCTCGGCTGGGGCATCAACGGCGTGCCATTCCCTGGAGAAGACCACTGCTACTGCAAGTTTGGGGAGCTTGGCCACCACGACTACTGCCGGACCCACGCCGAACAGCGGGCAATAGCGCTCGCCCGCGAAGGCGATGGCTGGCGAAGACTGCAGGGATCGCAGCTCCTATATGTGCGGCTTGAGGCGGACGACTCGGTTCGCTTGGAGGAGCCTCACTTTTGCGCCCGCTGCAGCCGTCTCGCGTTGTCCCTTGGCGTGCTGGAGTGGGTCTTCGCCCTGTCGCTGGGGCTGGTTGGGTACTCGTCGGCTGACTACGACAGGATCGCCCACGTTCGGTGGTAGTGGCCCCGGGCCTGGCGAGGCCGGTTCTCGTCAGGAGGCGGCCAGCGACTGCAACCGTGTCGGGCGTGCCTGCGCCGTGGCGCCGCCGTGAGCGCTACAGGTACGGGCGCTGGCCGCGCTTGGCCGTTTCGTAGGCGGCCCGCGCCTCGCGTGTGGTCTCAACGGAGGCGACCTCGGCGATGGGCACATCCCACCAGGCGCCGCTGTCGGGAGCGGGGACGAGCGGGTCGGTTTCGATGTGCACGAGGGTTGTGTGATCCGACGCCCGTGCCTTCACCAGGGCCGAGCGCAACTCCGCCGCAGTGGCCGCCCGCGCCACCTCGACCCCTAGGCTCTCGGCGTTTGCCGCGAGGTCAACCGGCAGATAGTCGCCGTCCAGGCGGCCGGTCGCGCCACGGTACCTGTAGCTCGTGCCGAACCGCTGCGAGCCGACCGACTCTGACAGGCTGCCGATGGAGGCGAATCCGTGGTTCTGCACCAGCACGACGACGAGCTTCACCCTCTCCTGAACCGCGGTCACAAGCTCCTGCGCCATCATCAGGTACGAGCCGTCGCCGACGAGCACGAAGACCTCGCGCTCAGGCGCGGCCAGCTTCGCGCCGAGGCCGCCCGCGATCTCGTATCCCATGCACGAGTAGCCGTACTCCACGTGGTAGCCGAGGGGGTCCCGGGTCCGCCACAGTTTGTGCAGGTCGCCTGGCATCGAGCCGGCCGCGCTGAGCACGATGTCTGTGGCGGCGCAGACCTCGTTGAGGACGCCGAGCACCTCGGCCTGGGCAGGCCGGCGACCGTGACGCGTGGTGTAGGCCCTGTCCACGGTGGCATCCCATTCGACGGCCAGGTCACGGGCCCGCCCACGGTAGCCGGGACCGGCCGACCAGCCGGCGGTCGCCTCGGCGAGCGCCGCGAGCGCGGCCCGCGCATCCGCCACGACCGCGGCTCCTGCGTGCTTGGCCGCGTCGAAGGCGGCCACGTTGACGTTGACGAACCGTACCCCGGGCGCCGCGAAGACGCTGCGGGATGCCGTGGTGAAATCGGTCCAGCGGGTGCCGATACCGATAACCACATCGGCCTCACGGGCGAGCGCGTTGGCGGCGGTGGTACCCGTCACCCCGATGGCCCCGACACAGGCGGGGTCGTCGAAGCGCAGCGCGCCCTTTCCAGCCTGCGTCACCGCGACGGGTATCCCCGTGGCGGCGGCGAAGGTGCGCAGCGCCTCGGTGGCCTCCGAATAGATAACGCCGCCACCCGCCACGATGAGCGGCCGGCGTGCCGACCGGATCACGGTGGCCGCCCGGCCGAGAGCGGCAGGTTCTGGCACGGGCCGCCCGACGTGCCAGACACGCTCGTCGAAGAGCTCGGCGGGCCAGTCGTGCGCCTCAGCCTGCACGTCCTGGGGCAGAGCCAGGGTCACCGCGCCCGTCTCAGCCGGATCGGTCAATACCCGCATCGCCGCGAGCAGCGCGGCGGGCAGCTGCTCGGGCCGCCAGATGCGATCGAAGAACCTGGACACAGGCCTGAAGGCGTCGTTGACGCTGACGTCGTAGCTCGCGGGATCCTCGAGCTGCTGCAGCACCGGGCTCGCGACCCTCGTCGAGAAGATGTCACCTGGCAGCAACAGGACGGGCAGCCGGTTGATGGTGGCGAGCGCGGCTCCGGTGACCATGTTGGTGGCGCCGGGGCCGATCGAAGACGTGCAGGCCAGGGTGGACAGCCTGTTGCTGGTCCGGGCGAAGGCGGCGGCCGCGTGCACCATTGCCTGCTCGTTGCGTGCCTGCCGGTAGGGCAGCGTGGCGGGGTCCGCGAGTTCGGCTTCGAGCAGCGCCTCACCCACCCCGGCCACATTGCCATGACCGAAGATCCCGAAGCACCCGGCGATCAGCCGGTGCTCCACGCCGTCGCGCTCGCTGCGCTGGGCCGCGAGAAACCGCACGAGCGCCTGGCCCACGGTCAGCCGGATCGTCGTCATGATCGCTGCTCCGCCCTTGTCACCACCGCCGGCATCGCCGGGCACTGTCCGCCAGTCGCTGTCATGGCCAGCCGCTGTCATGGCCAGCCGCTGTCATCGCCGGCCGCTGTCATCGCCGGGCACCGTCCGCCGCTGTCATTGGCAGTCGCGGATCCACCGCCTGGCCCGTCCAGGTGTTCCGTACCCAGGAATGTGCCGGGTCGTCGCAGGCGAGCCACTCGCGCCGGCCCGGGCCCGCCATCACGTTCAGGTAGTACAGGTCGTAGCCGGGCGCGGCCATCGAAGGCCCGTGCCAGCCGTGCGGGATGACGACCACGTCGCCGGTGCCGACCTCGGCGAGGAGATCGGCTGGCCGCTCAGGGCTGCCGTATACCCGCTGGTAGGCGACGCCTGGGCCGGCTGGCCCCGCGGCGACCTCGAAGTAGTAGATCTCCTCGAGCACGCTCTCGCCCGGCCGGTCCTCGTCGTGCTTGTGCGGCGGGTAGGAGGACCAGTTGCCGGCCGGCGTCAGCACCTCACAGGCGATGAGCCGGTCCGCGTCGAGGACGCCAGGCATGCCGAAGTTGTTCACCTGCCTGGAGCAGGACCCGGCACCCCGCAGCTCCACCGCGACCTCGTGGGCACGCACATGGCGCAGCGCCAGCCGCCGCCGCGCGCGGGCGCTCGCCAGGGCGAACCGGCCGCCGGCCGCGCTGGTCAGAGAGAACTCAGTGCCGAGCGGAACATAGGCGCAGTCGGTCACGGCCGCGAACACGCTTGACCGGCCGGCGAGGTCGGCGCTGCCGGCGGCCGATTCGACCGAGCAGGAACCGGCCAGCGGAAGCACGACCAGCTCAGTGTCGGCGGTGTCGCCGCCATAGGCGGCGCCGGGCGGCAGTACGACCACCCGCAGCCCGGAGAACTCCCAGCCTGCCGTCTGCGGCGTGACCAGGACCATTTCAGGCTCGTGCCCGGCCGGGCCCGTGCTTCCGGCCGGCAGGTGCCAGCTCACGGCGTCACTGCCGGGGCCTTGTGCACGAGCGCCCCCGCGCCGCGACGGCCTCGGGCTGTGCCGCCCGCAGTTCGCGCACCTCCTCGAACCGCGTGTCAGGCATGGGTTACCTCCAGGAACCGCTCGACCTCAGCCGAGGTCGGCATCGCTGACGAGCACTCGAGCCGCGTCGCGACGATGGCGCCCGCGGCGTTCGCGAACCTGATCGTCCGCTCGAGCGGCCAGCCGGCCAGCAGGCCGTGGCAGAGGGCGCCGCCGAAGCCGTCGCCTGCGCCGAGGCCGTTGACCACATCGACAGGGATGGGGGGCACCTCGACCAGCGTGTCAGCCGTGGCAGCGAGCACGCCGCGCGGTCCCTGCTTCACGACAGCCAGCCGAAGGCCGAGGTCCAGCAGGAGGCGCGCTGCCTCGTGCGGGTCGCGGGCGCCGACCGCGGTCTCGCACTCGTCCAGGTTCCCGACCGCGACGGTGACATTGGCCAGCGCTGCCCGCATCTGACGACCGGCCTCGTCCCTCGATGACCAGAACACCGGCCGGTAGTCAAGATCGAGCACGGTTAGCGGCACCCTGCCGCGGGCCGCCCAGGCCGCCGCGTGGGCAGCGCGGCTCGGTTCCTCGGACAGGCCCGTCCCTGTCGCCCACAGCAGCCGGGCCGACCTGATCGCCTCCATCGGCAGGTCCTCGGGCCGGATCTCCAGGTCGGGCGCCTTCGGGTAACGGTAGAACCAGATCGGGAAGTGATCGGGCGGGAAGACCTCGCAGAACGTGACAGGTGTCGGCAGCCAGCCAACGGCGGACACGAAGTCGTCCGCGACGCCAAGCCGGCGCAGTTCCTTGTGCACGTACCGGCCGAACGGGTCCTCGCCGGTGCGGGTGATGACGGCGGACCTGCGCCCGTGCCGTGCCGCGGCGACAGCAACGTTGGTCGCGCTGCCACCGAGAAACTTGCGGAACGTCGCCACGTCTTCCAGCCCGACGCCCGTCTGCAGCGGGTAGATGTCCACGCCGACCCGGCCGATGGTCAGTACCTCGAAGGCCGTCATCAGGACAGGCTCCGCAGGTAGGCGACGCTGGCACGGACGTCCGCCACCGGGCCCTCCCCCTCGGGCGCAGCGGTGAGAATGGTGTCCTGCTCGAGCACGTACCAGCCGCCGTAACCGGCGGTCCGCAGCGCTGCGATGAGCCCGCCGACGTCGATGTCGCCCTGGCCGAGCGGCCGGTACAGGCCGGCCGCGACCGCGCGGGCGTAGCTGACCTCACCGCCGTGCACCTGGTCTGCCAGGCCGGCGTCGACGTCCTTCAAGTGGGCGTGCGCCACCCGGCCGCCCGCGCGCCGCGCAAGTTCCGCCGGGTCCGTGCCGCCGATGAGAAGGTGCCCCGAGTCCAGGCACAGAGCGATGCTGGATCCGTCGAGGACCCTGTTCACCTCGTCCGGCCGCTCGATGAGCGTGCCGACATGCGGGTGCAAGGTCGCGACGATTCCGCGCTCCGCCGCACGTTCGGCGAGCCGGTCCAGGTTGGTCAGCAGGGTGTGCCACCCATGGCCGTCTAGTGACGGCCGGGTGTCGTAGCCATCGAGCCCGGTCGCGGCCGCAAGCACGAGGACATCGGCGCCCGCGGCGGCGAAATCATCGAGGGCGCGGCATGCCTGCGGCAGCGGGTCGATCGCCGGGTCGTGCAGGACGGCGGGGACGAAACCGCCCACCGCTGTGAGGTCATGGGCGCTCAGCGTTGCGGCCTTCTCCGCCGGGCCGCCCGGCAGGAAGCCGTCGGGCCCGAATTCGGCCGCCGTGAGGCCTGCGTCGCGCATTTCGCTCAGCACCCGGTCGGCCGCTAGCTGGTAACCCCAGCCAGGCACCTCGCAGACGCCCCAGGAGATCGGCGCCCCGGCGAGGCGCATCGCCGCCGTGGTCACCGCCGGACCTCTGCTACCCGTACCGGCTCCCTTCTGGCGCGCGAGACCTCGCACGCCTCGGCGATGTAGAACGCTTCGAGCGCATCCTGCATTGTGCACGGGCTCGCGCCGCCGTCCGCGGCGAGCCGGACGAAAGCCGCGAGTTCTGCGGTGTAGGCGCGGTGGAACCGGTCGAAGAACAGCGGGTACGGCGCATCGGCAGGAAAGGTCGCCCCGGGTTCGGCCGAACGCAGCGGCAGCCGGTCGTCGAGCCCGGCACTGATGCTGTCCTTCGAGCCGAGAACCTCGAGCCGGACGTCGTAGCCCGCGCCGTTGTATCGCGTGTTGGAGACGAGCGCGAAGCTGTCGTCAGCGAGGGTCAGCACGGCGGCCATCGTGTCGACGTCACCTGCCGTGCGGAAGAAGTCCGCGCCGCGGTTGGCGCCGACGGCGTAGACATCGAGCACCTCGCGGCCGGTGACCCAGCGGATCGCGTCGAAGTCGTGCACGCCGCAGTCACGGAACAGGCCGCCGGAGGAGGCGACGTACCCGGCTGCGGGCGGGCGCGGGTCGAGCGTGGTGGCACGCAGCGTATGCACCCAGCCGAGCGAGCCTGATCGTGCCGCATCGCGGGCGGCCATGTACCCGGCGTCGAAACGGCGCTGGAAACCGATCTGGACGCCGGCGGCGCCGCTGGTCCGCTTGATCACGTCCAGGGTGCCATCGACGTCGGCGGCGACGGGTTTTTCGCAGAACACCGGGAGGCCGGCCTGCACGCCGCGGACGATGAACTCCGCGTGCGCGCCCGTCGCGGCGGCGATGACCAGCGCGTCGATACCGCTGTCGAACAGCGCGCCGGGGGAGTGGGCCACCTCGATGCCGAGGCGCTGCGCGACCGCACTGGCGCGGGCCGGATCGGCATCCGCCGCGATGACGGAGTCGACGGCAGGTAGCTGGCGCAGCGTGTCAGCGTGAAAAGCTCCGATGCGCCCGACGCCTGCGAGTCCGATGCGCATGCAATGTCCTCTGCTCCGGTGTGGCTGGGCCGGTGTGACTGGGCCGGTGTGACTGGGCCGGTGTGACTGGGCCACTGGTCGGTCTGTCCCTACCCGCACGTGGGCTTTCTTGCCCTTATCGCGGCACCCGCATACGTGCGCCGAGCCGCCGTGCCACCTGCTGGCGGCAGCGGAAAACCATGATCCCTAACGGCTGCCGCGGCACGCGACGCACCTTCAAGGTGGCTCGCCCTGCCGGGCGCGCGGCCGGCCCGCCGGGTGTGGAGATCAGTGTGGCCAGAAGGTGGCACTTGTCTCGCACCAAATTCCCACACCGATCTCCACGCCTGCTTGCCCGGCGGGCCCGCCGGCTGTGGAGATCAGTGTGGCCAGAAGGTGGCACTTGTCTCGCGCCAAACCCCCACGCCGATCTCCACGCCTGCTTGATCGGCCGGATCGGCTACCGGGCGGCGACCTCATCAGGTCGCGGCGACGTCCGGGCTGCCGGCCTGCGTGAACTCCAGGAACGCTCGCCGCAGCGCAAGCTGCCAGTGGCCGATCGGCGCCAGGCCAGCACGCGCCCAGCCGTCGTGCCCGAGCACGCTGTAGGCGGGCCGCGGCGCCGGGCGGACGAAAGCGCTGCTCGTCGTGGCCCTGACCCGCGCGGGATCGGCGCCGAGCAGCCGGAAGATCTCGCAGGCGAAGCCGTACCAGGTCGTATCCCCCGAACTCGTCGCGTGGTACACCCCGCCTGGGGCGCCCGAGTCGACCAGCGAGATGATCTGTTCGGCGACATCGACCGTCCAGGTCGGCTGGCCGCGCTGGTCGTCCACGACATCCACGGACGGCTTCTCCCGCGCCAGCCTGATCATTGCGCGCACGAAGTTCGGACCGTGCGCCCCGTACAGCCACGCCGTCCGCACCACATAACTGCTGCCACCGAGTTGCGCGACCACCGCCCGTTCGCCCGCCAGCTTGCTGCGCCCGTAGGCGGAGGCGGGAGCGGGCTCGTCGTATTCCGCATACGGCCGGGTCGCGCGCCCGCCGAACACGTAGTCGGTGGATATCTGCACCAGCTTGATGCCGTCCACCAAGCACGCAGCGGCAAGGTTCGCCGGGCCGTCCGCGTTCACCCGCATCGCGTCGGCGACGTAGGTCTCGGCATCGTCCACTGCGGTCCAGGCCGCGCAGTTGACGACGACATCAGGCCGGTGCCGCCGCAGCGCGGCGGTGACGGCGCCCGCATCTGTAATGTCGAGATCGCGGTGGCGCAGACCGGTCACGCCATCACTGCGTCGGCCCAGCAGCGTAACGAGGTCACGCCCAAGCATGCCCCCCGCCCCGGTGACCAGCCATCCGCCCACTAAGTGGGCTCGGTTCCCGCATCAGGGACGAGCGGAGCATCCGCGGCGGGCTCCGTCGCCGCCTGCTTCAGTGGCGGCTTTAGCGGCCGCTTTAGCGGCTCCCACCAGGCGCGGTTTTCCTCGTACCAGCGCACGGTCGACTTCAGGCCCTCGCTCAGCGGTATGCGCGGTGCGTAGCCCATGGCGTGCAGTGCCGAGTCGTCGAGCGAATACCTGCGGTCATGCCCCTTGCGGTCCGCGACCTGCGACACCATGTTCCAGCCTGCACCGCACAGGTCGAGCAGCGCCGCGGTCAGTTCGCGGTTGGTAAGTTCCGCGTCGCCATCGATGTGATAGATCCCTGCCGCGCTGCCGCGCTCAAGGACAAGCTGGATGCCGCGGCAGTGGTCATCGACGTGCACCCAGCCGCGGATGTTCCCGCCGTCGCCGTAAAGCGGGACTCGCTGCCCGTCGAGCAGGTTCGTGACGAAAAGCGGGATGACCTTCTCGGGGAACTGGAAGGGGCCGTAGTTGTTGCAGCAGCGAGTGATGCTCACGTTGAGCCCGTAGGTCCGCGCGTAGGCGCGGGCGATGAGATCCCCGCCCGCCTTGGCGGCGGCGTACGGGGAGTTGGGTTCGAGCGGCGAGTCTTCCCGCCACGATCCGCTGGCCAGGCTGCCGTAGACCTCGTCAGTCGAGACCTGGACCACCCGCGGCACGTTCGCGTCAAGGCACGCCTGCAGGAGGGTCTGGACGCCGGCCACGTTGGTGGTGATGAACTCGGCCGCGCCTGCGATCGACCTGTCGACGTGCGTCTCAGCGGCAAAGTTGAGCACCGCATCGTGGCCGGGGACGACCGATTCGAGCAGCTTGGCATCGCAGATGTCGCCGCGGACGAACGTGAACCGGGCGCTGCCTGCGACGGGTTCGAGGTTGGCCATATTGCCCGCGTAGGTCAGCTTGTCGAGCACGGTGACGCGCACCTGATCAAAACCGGGATACCCGCCGGTCAGAAGCGTGCGGACATAGTGCGAGCCGATGAATCCAGCACCACCGGTAACCAGGACCCTCATCGCGGCGACCGCGCCCGCTCCCGCATCTGCCCGCAGGACCGCGCGCCGTCTCCCTCCCCACTTTCAGCTGTGCACTTCACGTTCGGGAACCTGACATCTCGGGCGCTGCCTCCCGCCGGCCCCAGCTTAAGAGCAGATCTGCACCTTGCTGTGGTCCCCGAGCACCAGCCGGTGCGCCTTGGGCACGTTCGGTGCCGGGGTCACCTCTACATCATGGCCGATCAGGGATGCCTCGATTCGCTGCGTTCCTTGGATAGACGCACCGCGCAGCACGATGGAGTACTCAATCTCACTGCCGACGATTGTGCAGCCGTCCGCCACGGACGTGAACGGGCCGATGTAGGAGCCGGTCACCACGGTGCCCCGGCCGATCACGGCGGGGCCCACGATGCGCGACCCGGTCACCCGGGCGCCCTCCTCGATCACGACGCGGCCGATGAGCTCGCTCGCCTCGTCGACCTCTCCGCGCCGCACCGGCTCCACGCTCTCCAGCACCATCCGGTTGACCTCGAGCATGTCCGCGACGTTGCCGGTGTCCTTCCAGTACCCGGAGATGACCGTCGAGCTCACCTTGTAGCCGGTTTCGATCAGCCACTGGATCGCCTCGGTTATCTCAAGCTCGCCCCGCCAGGACGGCGTGAGCTTGCGCACCGCCTCGTGGATGGCGGGCGTGAACATGTAGACCCCAACGAGGGCTAGGTTGCTCTTCGGCTGCCTGGGTTTCTCCTCCAGGCTGACGACCTGGCCCGCGTCGCCAAGCTCCGCGACGCCGAACTGGCGCGGATCGGTCACCTCGGTCAGCATGATCTGCGCGTCCGGCCTCGCCGCGCGGAACTCCGCGACGAGTTCGGTGATCCCGCCGATGATGAAGTTGTCCCCGAGGTACATGACGAAGTCGTCGTCCCCGAGAAAATCGCGCGCGACAAGCACCGCGTGGGCCAGGCCGAGCGGTGCGGACTGCCTGACATACGTGACGCGCAGGCCGAACGCGGACCCATCGCCGACCGCCACCTCGATCGCCGCGGCGGTGTCGCCCACGACGATCCCGACCTCGGAGATGCCCGCGTCGCGGATCGCCTCAAGGCCGTAGAACAGCACTGGCTTGTTCGCGACGGGAACCAGTTGCTTGGCCGAGGTGTGCGTGATCGGGCGCAGGCGTGTGCCCGCCCCGCCAGCCAGCACGAGCGCCTTCATCGGGCCTTGACCGCGATCAGCGACATGGTGACACCCACCGCCCTCTCTCCGTGAGCTAAGCCCCGTGAGCTAAGCCCCGTGAGCTAAGCCCCGTGAGCTAGCCCCTGATAAGACGCGCGACTGAGGCGCGATGTTGCCAACCTAGCCGGACCGGAGGGCCGCCGCTGCCAATGCCTGGCGGGCACCCGCGAGCAGGCCGCCACCTTCTGCAGGGGTCGTCGCCCAGGGCAATACAGCCTTTGCGGCTTCGGGGCTCCGCGGGCCACCCACGGCGCCGGCGGCCTCGATGCTCCAGAATAGGTGGCTATGGCTGTTTCCGTGCCGGTGCCTGAGCGGTTCGTCATTTACGGCGCCGGGGCGATCGGCGGTGTCATCGGCGCGCTGCTGCGGCGGGCCGGCCACGATGTCGCGCTGATCGCGCGCGGCGCGCATGGCGAGGCGATACGCGAGCGCGGGCTGCGCCTCGAGACACCTGACGAGGCTGTCACCTTCGAGCTTGAGGTTGCCAGCGGTCCGGGCGACCTGCGGTACCGCGACGGCGACGTGGTGGTGCTCGGCATGAAGACCCAGGACACCGCCGCGGCGCTTGGCTCGCTCGCCGCCGCGGCGCCACCCGGGACCGCGGTCGCCTGCGCACAGAACGGCGTCGAGAACGAACGGCTGGCGTTGCGGCACTTCGCTCACGTCTACGGCATCTGCGTCGTCGTACCGGCGAGCCACCTGGAACCTGGCGTCGTCAGGGCGCACTCCACGCCGGTGTACGGAGCGCTCGACATCGGCCGCTATCCGAGCGGCCTGGAGGGTGTTGCTGGCGGCATCGCCGCCGCGTTCCGCGCGGCAGGCTTCGAGTCGAACCCGCATCCGGATGTCATGCGGGTCAAGTACGCGAAGCTGCTGGGCAATCTCGGTAACGCGGTCGAGGTGGTATGCGGCCGCGGCGAGCAGGCGGATGCGATCTCCGAACTCGCCCGTGCCGAGGGCCGCGCCTGCCTGCACGCGGCAGGCATCGAGGCTGACGAGGCACGGCTCGCCGCCTACCACGACGTGATCACAATCCACCCGGTCGCTTCCGGCCGCTGGCCCGGGAGTTCCTCGTTGCAGAGCCTCGAGCGCGGCACGGGCACCATCGAGGCCGACTACCTCAATGGCGAGATCGTCCTGCTCGGCCGCGGTCACGGCGTGCCGGTACCGGTCAATGAACTGCTGCAGCGGCTCGCCAACCAGTTCGCGCGCGAGCACCGCTCACCCGGCTCGATGACACCCGCCGACTTCCTCGCCGCGGCCGGGGCCGCCCCCGGCGCACTGGGCGTCCAGGACGCGTGAGACTTGGTTGGCGGTCGCCGTGGCTGACAGGCCACTATGTTTGGATGCTTGCCCAGATAACGGGATTCGGCCGGTGGGAGGAAACGACGATGGCAACGGATGAGTCCGGCCCGCGGCAGTCTAGCGACGCGGCGGCCCTGGTGCGGAACGGCGAGCTGACTGGGCGCTGGCAACTGGACCCTGCGGCTTCACGGGTGGAGTTCCGGGTCAAGCATTTCTGGCACGCGGTAACCGTGCGCGGATGGTTCGAACGGCTTGCCGGTTCAGGGACCGTCGGCCCGGACGGCGCAGTGTCCGGCCGGCTGTCCATCGACGCGACGTCGCTCAACACCAAGAACAAGCAGCGGGACAAGCACCTGCGTTCAGCGGACTTCTTCGATGTGGAGCACCATCCGGACGTCGTGGTGACGGTGGATAGCGCGACGGCGGCCGACGGCGGGCAACTGGCTGTGGCCGGCACCCTGGAAGCGGCAGGAAAACGGCAGCCCGTCACCTTCACCGTTGAGGTCACGGACGCCGGCGCCGACGCTGTGACCCTGCGGGCTGACCTGGTCGTGGACCGCACCTTATTCGGGATGAACTGGCGCCCGCTCGGGATCGCGGCCAAGGAGGCAGCCGCCACCGTAACCGCCCGTTTCACCAGGGCCGCGCCGTAGGCACGAGGACTGCGGCGAGGTCAGCCAGCCCAGCCCGGCCGGTGTCATGGACGTCCAGGAACACCGGTTCCGGCCTGGACGGGCCCCACGCTCAGATAGACCGGGCCCGTGGCGGAGCACGCTGGGAAGCTGACGGACGGGACCAGCGCGGCACTGGCCTGCCCGGGCGGGTAGATCCTTAGCCCAGCGGTGACGGCCGGGTCGCATGCGGCCGGCTCGAAGTTACCTGCGTCCACGAGTTGAAGCGGGACGTGGGCGGTGCCGCCAGGCGCGAGCGTGACAGTACGCGGCGCGCTGGAGCGATCGCGTGCGGCGGGACTGCCGACCTGGCCGCCGGAAACGCTGACGGCCGAGACTCCAGGGAAGCCGCGCAGGTGGCAGGTGCGCTCGGTCACGTTGGTGAACTCGAGCGGGTAGTAGGTACTTCCCGCGGCCGCGGCCCCTGGGCCGAGCCCAAGCCAGACCTCGAGCCCCGCGGTGCCGCAGGCCGGGGCCGCAGCCGCCGGTTTGGCCGATGCAGCAGAGGCCGCGGCGGCAGAGGCCGCGCAGGTGGAGGCGAGCGCTGCCGCGACGGCGATGATCATCCTTGCGACCGCCCGTCCGGTGGCGTTCCGCCTTGACGTCATCGAGGTCCCCCGTCGTGAAAGCCAAAGCCATCCCGCACTCCGCCCCGCCTCAATCGCCACTCCAGCAACGTTAGCCTCAGATACCACCCAGCCGGGCCCGGGACATGAAAGTGGTTTCGGCCATGATCCGCTGGCGCATAATAACCTGCGGATAGCGCGGCGGGACACGCCCACGACCCAGGCAGGGATCGCGGACGAGGACGCGCTACCGCTGGCGGCGGTCAGATCGACACCCAGTCGGTCACCACGTGGCGGCCCGCCGCGCCTTCTGTGCTGCAGCGCAGGCTGATCGGTCCGGCGTGCAGCGGTCCGGCGCTGAAGCGCCCGAGTTCGTCGGCGTCCAAGGCGGCCACGTGGCCTCCGTGCCTGATCTCGATCGCCGCCGGCCGGGCCGGGATGAGCTGCCCGATCAGGCTGCGCTGCGCTCCGGTGGCCGTGACTTCAACCTCGATGCTCAGGTCACCGGAACGGAACGAGAGCAACCGTGCCTGCTGCGTGCCGCGCACAACCGCCGCGTCATCGTCGTCGCCGACAACCGAGTCGAAGACGAGCTCGGCCAATTCGGCGTCGATCGTGCGCCACGTGAACGCACCCACCGCGGTTCGCATCAGCTCGGCAGGCACGGGCTCGAAACGTGCTGCCACCTTCCGTAGCTGTGCTTCCAGCTCGTTGTCGCCTGGGTCATCGCGCACGTCGGTCTCCTGCCTCCCCGCATATTGGTAGAGCGCGTCAGACGATCTCAGATACCTCGCCGGCCAGCTGCTGGCGCAGTTGCTTCAGGCACCGGGCCCGGGTCGGCCCGATGCTTCCGACCGGCATGTCGAGTGCCGCGGCGACCTCGGCGTAGCTGGGCGGCGGCGTCGCGATGAGCACGCGGAGCAGTTTCTGGCAGCGGGCGGGCAGCGTGCCGAACGCGCGCCACAGCCGCTGCGCGCGGTCGTTATCGAGCGCCGTCTGCTCGGCGGCGAGCACCGCCTGTTCGGGCGAGTCCTCGTCGGCGTGCCTAGCGTCGAGCGCGTCGAGGTCGTCGGTGAGGACGAGCCTGGCAGCGCCGCGCGCGACGCGCAGCGATTCGTGCCTCGCCGTGGTGGCGAGCCAGGCGCCAACCCGTTCCGGGTTCTGGATCCGGCCGAGGTTCTCGGCTAACCGCAACCAGGTGGTCTGGAACACGTCGGAGGCGTCCGCATGACTCAGCCGGTACCCGCGCGCGACCGACCAGACGAGCCCGCTGAAACCCTCGACGAGCGCCGTCCACGCGGCCGCATCGCCGGCTGCCGCTGCCGCGGCGAATCGGCCGGCCTCAGGGGGATCCACAGCCACATCTTCCCCCAGCCCAGCCCCGGGTAATCACCTGCCACGCCCGGTCAGCCGGCAAAGATCACGAGTCAGCAGCCGCAAGGATGCCGGCCGTCGCCGCGCCGCCCGCCACCGCAACCGCGGTGGTAGTGCTCACCGCAATCGTGATGACGGTGGTCCGGGCCGGCGTCACACGGATACAAGACCGGGCCCACGCCGGGTATCACCTGTGCCCGTGCCATCGTGAGCAGGGCGTCGGCGGCGCGGCGGCTGTTCTCGCCCGTGCGTGACATGCGCGCGGCGATCAGACCAGATACCAGCGGCGTCGAGAAGGACGTGCCGCTCCAGTCCGCCATCCCATGAAATTCACGGTGCTCGCCGACATGTGGTGGCTCGTGACACACGTATGTTCCTGTCGCGTACGCATTGACCAGCCCTTCGCCCGGTGCGTAGACGTCGACCCACCCTCCGTAATCGCTGAAGGAGGCGCGGCTGCGCCAGTTGGCCGCAAGGGCGCCGACCGACACCACCTGCGGGAAGGCGGCGGGCCAGAAGGGCCGGCGATCGGCGTTGTTGCCTGCGGCGGCGACAAGCACGGCGCCCTTGTGGTGCCGGTACCGCTGCCACAATGCCTCGAAGCCAAGGGGAGGAAGATCTCTCCGGCTCGTTCCTCCGGCCGACAGGCTGATGATGTCCGGTCCGAGGCTCAGCGCGGTATCCAGCTGCTTGACGATGTCCCTTTCGAGCTGGGCGCCTGAATGGTGAAGCAGATTGGCGATATTCATCTGGGCGGCCGGAGCCATGCAGCGCGCGACGCCGGCGACGAAGGTGCCGTGCCCGGTGTAGGGCGGAATCTGCGGGCCAGGGAATTCATCGGGATCCCCGGTGACACCAGTGAGCCACGGATGGGTCGCCGCGTCGTCTAGCTTGCCGGTGTCCACCACATAGACGAATACTCCGCGACCGTGCTGGCCAGGGCAGATCCCGGGATCGGGGTCGGCATGGGCAGGTGGCTCGGCGGGCTCGGTGGCCGGGCAGAGGCCGACCGGGCAGATTGACAGGACGTGGTTAGGGGTCGCGACGCCGACGCCGAGCCGGGCATCGATTGCTTCGAGGGCGGTGGCGACGGTGGAGGTCTCTGCCCCTGCCAGTGAGTAGAGGGTCACGCCGTCGATGAGGCCATCGTCCGGCTCGCCGCCGCCAACAACGTCCGCGACCTGGTCAAGGTAGGCGTCCCGAACCAGGATGAAGCCTTCCTGGCACGCGTAGTTGAGATCACCATTCTCGAATCTCGCCACACTGATCTGAATATTGGCTTCCGCAAATGCGCTTGCTACCAGGTTGATCTGCTGGTTGGCCTTGTTTTGCGGGCGATCGGGTGGGGGGCCCTCTGGACTCATGAGACTCCTTGCACGAGTCAGGCGTTAGACGCCTGCGAAAGTCGGGATCTAACATCAACGGCATGGCTGGGGAAACCCGCCCGGCAGCACGGCCGCGCGACACGCTGGAGTTGCTTCCCTTGGCGCTGGCGCGCCCAAAGGAGGCCCTGGCGAGGGCGCGCGCTGTTCTCGCGGACGGTCCCAGTCTGTGGGACGCATCGGTGGCCCGCCACGTTGTCGGAATCGTGCTGCGGGATTTCGGCGACGTGGATGCGGCGATCCGGGAGTTGAGAGCTGCTCTGCGACTCGCGCGCGCGGCCGGCTCGCGCGAGCGTGAGGCGGATGTGCTCGCGACGCTCGGTCTCGCATTGATCTTCGCGGGCCAGACCGAGCCGGGCCTTACCGCCATGAACGACGCGGCGCGGCAGGCTGCTGGCGCTGATGTTGGGAGGGTCCTGATGCGGCGCGGGGGCGCCCTCTGGGTGATCGGACGTCACCATGCGGCGCTCGAGGATCTGCGCCGCGCCGTCGATCGGCTCCGCCGGGCGGGCGACACGATCTGGGCCGCGCGCGCTCTGACGGTACGGGCGCTCGTGCATCTCGCACTTGGCTCCACCCAACGGGCCGACCTCGATTTCGGCAGTGCCGAGCTGCTGTTCGCGCAGACCAGCCAGGAACTGGAGTCCGTCTACACGGTGCACAACCGCGCACTTGTGGCGTTCCGTTCCGGGGACCTGCCCGCGGCGCTCTGCTACCTCGACCAGGCGGCGCGGCGCTACCAATCACTCGCCGTGCCGATGCCCGACGTGAACATTGACCGGTGCGCGGTGCTGCTTGCCGCGGGCCTGCCCCGGGATGCCCTGGCGGAGGCCGACCTGGCGATCCACGACCTCGAGAAGATCCGCGGCCAGGCGACGAAGAAGGCAGAGTTGCTGCTCAGCGCCGCAGGTGCCGCGCTTGCCGCCGACGATCCGCAGGCAGCGCTGCAACGAGCGCAGGCTGCCCGCAGGCTGTTCGGCGGTCAGCAGCGGACCTGGTGGCATGCTCGCGCCACGCTCTTACTGCTGCAGGCCAGGTTCGCCGCGGGCTTGGCATCAGCGCGGCTGCTGCGTGACGCCGAGCGGGCCGCTGCCGTGCTTGACGCGCTCGGATCTGACGAGGCCTCGCAGGCCAGGCTGCTTGCCGGCCGGGTGGCACTGACCCTGGGCAAGGCGCAGGACGCGGACCGCAACCTCGCCGCGGCAGCCTTGACCCGCCGGCGGCGAGGGCCCGCGCTGTCCCGGGCGAACGGGTGGCTGGCCGAGGCGCTGCGGGCCGAGGCCGCGGGCGACTCCAGGCGCCTGCTCAGCGCATGCAGGCGCGGGTCGGATCTCCTCGGCGAGTACCTGCTGACCTTTGGTGCTTCCGAACTGCGGGCACAGGCCACCGCACGCGGGGCCGAACTGGCCGAACTCGCTCAGCGGCACGCGCTGCGGGTGGGCAGGCCGCGGCTGCTGCTCGAGTGGAGCGAGCGCTGGCGGGCGACGGCCCTTGCCGTGCCGCCGGTACTGCCCGTAGACGATCATGAGCTTCGTGCCGACCTCGCCGCGGTGCGGGACGTCACAAGCCGGGTCGAGAAGGCCCACGCTGGCGGGATGCCCGCAGCCGCGCTCCAGCGTGAGCAACTCCGCCTCGAAAGCGCCATCCGCGCACGGGCGATGCGGGCACGCGGCGCGGGAGGCGCCTTGGCGGATGGCCGCTTCGACGCCGACGTCCTGCTCGGTGAACTTGGTGCCACGCGCCTCATCCAGATCGTCAGCACCTGCGGGCAACTCCACCTGCTGGTCTGCGGCGCCGGGCTTGTCAGGCACTTCGCGGCCGGGAACATGGATGAGGCCGCTCGCGAGGTCGGCTTCGCCAGATTCGGCCTGAACCGCCTCGCCCACAGCCGTCACCTCCATGAAGCCGGAACCGGGCGGCTGGGCGGCCCGCTTGCCGTCCTCGAGGCGACCGGGGACAGGCTCGAGCGCATCCTGCTCGGCGAAGCCAGCGCGCACCTGGGCGACGGGCCTGTGGTGCTGGTTCCGCCCGGCAGGCTGCATGCCGTTCCGTGGGCGCTGCTGCCCTCGCTGCGTGACCGCGTGATCAGCGTCGCTCCCTCGGCGCGCGCCTGGCTGCGGACGCGGGGGGCTGTTCCGCCCGAGCGCTCCGCGGTCGTCCTTGTTCGCGGTCCCGGCGCCGGGACCTGGGGTGCTGAGGTACCCGCGCTCGCGGCCGAATACGGCAACGCCACCGTGCTCGGCGGCGACGGCGGCGCTACCGTACCGCGGGTGCTGCAAGCGATCGACGGTGCCGGGCTCGTTCACATCGCTGCACATGGCACGTTCCGCGCCGACAGCCCGTTCTTCTCGTCGCTGCGCATGGACGACGGCCCGCTGACCGTCCATGATTTCGAGCGGCTGCGGCGCGCGCCGTACCGGGTAATCCTGCCGAGCTGCGACTCGGGCCTGCTGGCGCCGGCCGGTGCAGACGAGTTGCTCGGCCTCGCTAGCAGCCTGGTGCCACTCGGCACGGCCGGGATCGTCGCCAGCGTGGTCCGGGTCAACGACAAGGCGGTCGTCGAGTTAATGCTGGCGCTGCACAGCAGGCTGCGGCGGGGAGGCAACCTCAGCGAGGCACTGCGGGACGCGCGCGCCGACCAGAGCGGCGACCCGGTCCAGACCGCGACCGGATGGTCCTTCATCGCGCTCGGGGCAGGCTGATATCCCGCCGATTCCCGCCGAAGAAGAAAAGTCTGCCGCATGGGTGTATCTGGGGCGCCATAAGGCGCTCTTAATACGCGGATGCCAACCCGCACACCGAACGCGTGCACGTCTGACTCACCTAGTCAGCCCGGCGGGGGATAGGGGGATAGGGGGATAGGGGGATCGGCCGCCCCGTGGTCAGTAAGGAGAATCTCCGGATGATCACGGGGTGGCCGTCGCCTTGCCGCGTGTGCCCCGATGACACCCCAGCCTGAGTAACGTCACGTAACCTGCCCCTGGTGGCACAGATCGCATAGACGGCGGCCGGGACGGCCGGGACGGCCGGTACGGCCGGGACCGCTGAGACCCAGGGCCGAGACCGCGGGCCGAGACCGCAGGGCTGAAAGGGACGGCGGGCACGTGACGGGCGCATGGACGGTACTGGCGGCGCTCAGGCGGCCGCTGGCCGCGGTGATGGCGCTGGCGGCGCTCCGGCGGCCGCTGGCCGCGGTGGCGTGTGCGCTGGCGGCGCTCGCTGCCGTAACGGGCTGCGGCACGCCGCACGCGGACCCCGCGCCTGGATCGTCTGCGGCGATGTCCAATCCCGGCCTGGATCTGGGCACGTCGCTGCATGGCGCGCCCGCCCCGGATTTCCGGCTGGTGAACCAGTTCGGCCAGCCGATGTCGCTGAGCCAGTTCCGCGGCAAGGTCGTGATCCTCGCGTTCGTGGATTCGCAGTGCACGACGGTGTGCCCGCTGACAACGGCCAGCATGGTCGAGGCCAAGGATCTGCTCGGCCCGGCAGGCGCCGGTGTGCAGCTTCTCGGCGTGAACGCCAACCCTGAAGCGACAGGGGTTCCCGAGGTACGGGCGTATTCGGTCAGCCACGGCATGGTGAACCAGTGGGACTTCCTGACCGGCTCGCGTGCTCAGTTGGCGGCGACCTGGCGCGCCTACGACATCGCGGCCCAGGTCAACGCCGGCATGGTCGACCACACACCAGCGCTGCTGGTGATCGACCCTCGCGGCCGCGAGCAGGTGATCTACCTGACCCAGCTGGCCTATGCGAGCGTGGATCAAGCGGCGCAGGTCATGGCGCAGGCGGCGGCCCGGCTGCTGCCTGGTCACCCGCGGCTGCGGACGCTGCGGTCGGTGGCCTACGTCCCTGGAATCGGGCCGGCCTCGCGCGCTGTGCTCGCGGCCGCGCCGGACGGCGCCACTGGCGGCGCGGTCACGCTGGGTCCGGGCCGCCCTAGCATGGTGATGTTCTTCGCTACCTGGCTGCGGGAGACATCCAATCTTGGCAGTCATCTCACGGCCCTCAATGCCTACGCCCTGGCAGCGGAACGTCGTGGCCTCGCGCCCCTGGTCGCGGTCGACGAGACCACCACTGAGCCGTCGGCGAGCGCGGTCGCGGCATTCCTGCGCGGCCTGCGCCAGCCGCTGCGCTACCCGGTTGCCCTCGACACCACCGGCCGCGTGGCCGACGGTTATGGCGTCCAAGATCAGCCATGGTTTGTCCTGGTCAGCGCGTCCGGGCGGATTCTATGGCAGCACGACGGCTGGCTAACGCCCGCGGCCCTCGACGCCGCGGCCACCCACGTACGGTCGTGACGGGGTTCGCGGGGTCGTCAACCTGGGTCAGCCGGTCCTGACGGGGGGTTCCGGGGTCGTCCTCCCGGGTTAGCACGGTCCTGCCGGGGGTTCCGGGTGTCTCCCCCTCGGCCGGCGCCGCAATTCGCCTGCCTCCGGTGACACACAATGGGCCATCGGCTGTCAGATGCGGCACCCGATGACCCATTGTGTGCCGCCGCGCACCACCCATGGCCCATCTAGAGTCACCGCGCAGCACTGGCCGGCACATGGGCACGGCTGATGGGCACGGCTGATGGGACACGGCTGATAAGGCACGGGGCGGGGCATCGCCAGTATCGAGGCACGGAAGCGTACGCTTGCTGGGTGAACCGCACATGACCCGCATAGAGCGCATCGTTGCGCTACAGGATCAATATGAGGACCTCGAAGAGGATCTGGCGTACGCGGATACGCGCGACGAGCGCCAGCGGATTGCCCGCGAACTGGACGAGGTCATTGACCGCCTGCACGACCTGGGGCAGTTAAGGGCTAGAGCCTGGGCGTGAAATCGGACCCGCTTGCCCGGCGTCCGTGCCTTTGCGCTGGGCTTTTGCGGTCCGGTTTTAGTGGCTCGGCTTTTGGCCTGGCATTTGGCGCTGAAGCTTTGGGGCTGAGCTTTTGCGCCTGGAACCCACCATCGGGACCGGCGCAAACTCGCGCTCCCTGTCCAGTGGGCCGCTCTCCGGCGGGCCGCTCTCCAGCGGGCCGATTTGTCGCTTGGCTGGGGCCGAAGCCGGCCCGTGGCCGTCGGCGTTAACGCTGAGCGACGAGTACGGGCAGGTCGTAGCAGCGCCGGATCGCTGGAGCCGAGCCGGCTGATGTCCGCGCCGTAGACGTGGATCGAGATGGCGGTCTGTTCGGTGGCGTTGCGGACGCGGTGGATGTCACCCGGCGGCGCGAAGCCACTCACCGATCCCGTCACGTTGTCCCTGACCACGGTCTGTACCAGGCGCCCGTCGGCCCGGCCGCCGGCAAGTTCGAAGAGTTCCTCGTGCTCGGTCCCTGCCACGACGCCGGCCACGCACCAGGTCACATGGTCGTGCACCGGTGTCATCTGGCCGCGGCTCACGGGCCAATAGGTCAAATGCGATTACGCTCGGTCCAGGCCCCCGGGCTTGGGGGTGGTTCGCTGGCACTACGGTGGGGTTATGGACGACACGCAGATCCTGCGGCAGATCGATGATCTTGTGAGCGAGGAGCATGACCTGCGCGGCAAGGTTGCCCGCGGCGAGCTATCGACCCACCGAGAGCAGGAGCGGCTGCGCACGGTCGAAGAGGCGCTCGACCAGTGCTGGGATCTGCTGCGGCAGCGCCGTGCGCGCCGTGAGTACGGCGAAGATCCCGACAACGCCAACGCGCGCCCGGCGTCTGAAGTCGGGGGCTACCTGCAGTAACGACCTCGGCGAGCGTCGGAAGGGCCGCCTGGCACGCCCTGCGCGGCGCCGGGGACCGTAAGCAGGCGGCCCCGTCGGCGTCGCCGAGGGCTGCGGCCAGTGCCGCCCCGGGCTGATTCAGCCCGTGCTGGCAGCCGGCGGCTGGCTGCTGTGGGAGAACTGCTGTCGAAGCCCCCGGAGCTTGGACAGATCCGTGATGCTCGCCGCCGTCGCGGTGCTGCCATCCACGGTGGCCGTGACGGCTGCCTGGTCACCCACCTTGACCGAGCCGATGCCGTCACGTTGCGCATCGACGATCGTTGAACTCGTCACCGCATAACTCTTCGAGAAGCCGTCCGGGCTCTTGATACTGATGGCGCCGCTGCTCACCGCGGTGACCTGGCCGCGTTGCGTGTCGACGGTCTGGTAGCCACCGCCCTGTTTCGGCACTACGAACTGGCCGTGCACGGCACCGAACGCGCCGGCGCCGCCGAGCCGGAAACCGCCGCCAAAGCCGCCCGGGCCGCGGAAGCCGTGCCCAGGTGGCGCCGTCGGCGCGGGTGACGACGTCGCGGGAGCTGACGAGGCTGACGGCGAAGGGCTGGAGGATCCCGTTACCGCCGCCGCGGCACCCGCGCCCGCACCGACGACGAGGGCGACGACGCCGGTAATCACTAGCGGGCGGCCGATGCGCCGGCGCGGCGAGCCCGTCGGCGATTGGCCAGGCTGTGACCATCCCGGCGGCGATGTGGAGCCCAGGGGAGAATTTGGCGGCAGGTCGCTCATTGGGCGGTCCGCTTCCTTTTCTGCGTATCGAATTCTGCGTGTCGAAACCGGCACTCCACGCGTCCGCGTGACGCTGGAGTTTATGCGACGATACCGGCCTTACCTGGAGACTTCCTGAGGTCACTCTCGCGGTCAGCTGGACAACGATCGTGGCATCGCTCGCTGCCCGGCCATGTGGCATCATCACCGCAGCGGCACCTCGCCGGCCAGGTGGTGCGGGGCGGCTCAGGAACGAGCGTCAGCGGGGAGGGCGCCGTGACGAGTTTGCGCGGTCAGGTACGTCGGCGGCGAGGAGGCCAGCCGTGAGTGATCCCCGGGTCATCAGCTTCCGTCCGGAACCGGCCCAGTACGCATGGACGTTCGGCGGTGCCGCGCCGGTCGCCCGGGTCCGCCCGCCGGCCGTGCTCGAGGTCTTCACCGAGGACTGCTTCGCCGGGCGGGTGCGCAGCGAGAAGGATCTCGTATCGGAGGTCTGCGAGTTTCCTTACCTCAACCCGCAGACCGGGCCCTTCTACATCGAAGGCGCTGAGCCCGGTGACACGGTCGCGGTGCATTTCATCTCGATCGAGCCGGCCCGCGACTGGGCCGCGTCCGCGACCGTGCCACTGTTTGGCGCGCTGACCGCCACCCACCTGACCGCGCTGCTGCACGAACCGCTGCCCGAGCTCGTGTGGATCTGGGACCTGGATCGCGAGGCCCGTACCTGCAGGTTCACCGCGCGCCGCGGCGGCTACACGGTGGATCTGCCGATGGAGCCGATGCACGGCACGGTCGGGGTCGCGCCCGCCAACCTGGAGGTCCGCAGCGCCCTCGTTCCTGACGCCTTCGGCGGCAACATGGACACGCCGCAGATGCGTGCCGGAGTGACCTGTTATCTCGGCGTCAATGTGGCAGGCGCGCTCTTGTCCCTGGGCGATGGCCACGCGCGGCAGGGCGAGGGGGAGACCTGCGGCGTAGCGGTGGAGACTGCCATGAACACCGTGCTCGCCGTCGACCTGATAAAGGGCCGCGGCTGCCCGTGGCCGCGTCTGGAGTCCGATTCGCACATCATGACGGCCGGCTCCGCCCGGCCGCTCGAAGACGCGTTCCGTATCGCGCAGCACGACATCATCCAGTGGCTTGCCGCCGACTACGGGCTCGACCCGCTCGACGCCTATCAGCTTGTCACGCAGGCGATCGAGTCGCCGCTCGCCAATGTGTGTGACATCAACTACACGTGCGTCGCACGGCTGCAGAAGCGTTACCTGCCAGCCGCCGACCCGATGGACGGCGCGCACGCCAGGCTCCGCGAACTGGCGGCCGCCTACCCGGGCCGCTGACCTTCATCCCGCTCACGGCTGAGGAATTCCGCCGACGCACGTGTCAGGATCTTTTTCCCGAACGGCTGCCGCTGGGTCTTGCCCGCACCGTTCCTGCCCACGAGCCCTACGATCTCGCCGGCGGTGACCCCGGCAGTCAGCCCGTCCAGGCCACCCGGTCGCCGAAACGATGGCAGAGGCCACGGATCTCAAGCTCCGGCGCGGCCTACCTCCCCTGGCGTGTGCTTCCCGGCGCGCAGCGCCGCGGCGGGCTGCGCGCGGATCCACTAGCTGGACGGTAGCGTCGCCCCCGGCCTCGCCGCGGAATGCCCGGACGAAGCCGCGCATCAATGCTCGTTCACTGGCAGGTACGCGCCTGCCGGTTGGCGTCCGGCAACTGTGACCCGGCAGCGTGCGTTCCGGCGACACGGCGCGCAGCCGTGATGGAACATGCACGTGTCCGCAGACGGTGCCTTTGATCCGACCGGGCTGCCGTCCGGCCTGCCCCGCCGTCCGACGATGGCGCGGCGCGGCACCTGCCCGGCATGGTGATGCCCGCGATCGCACTGCCCTCGACCGCCGGCGGTGTCTTCCGCGTCGACAAGATCCCCGGTGGGTTCGGCCGGCTGATTATCTATGCCTATCCGAAGACCGGGCAGCCCGGTGTTGATCGGCCCGCCGAGTGGGACGAGATCCCGGGCGCCCGCGGCTGCACGCCCGAGTCCTGCGGCTTTCGCGACCATGCGGCCGGCCTTGGCCACCTCGGGGCCGCCGTGGCCGGGCTATCGGCGCAGGATACGGAGTATCAAAATGAAGCAGCTGAACGGCTGCGCTTGCCATTTCCGCTGCTCAGCGACGCTGACGGCCGCCTGGCGGGCACGCGCAGCGGTCCTCGGCTGGCTCACGGCCCAGCGTGATCTTCCAGCGGATTCCTGACGGTGGTGCCCTGGTCTCGTGTCTAAAGCCAGTCCTTGCGCTTGAAGATGAGATAGAGCACGAGGCCCGCGATGATCATGATGGCGACCGACGAGATCACGCCCACCTGCCTGCTGAAACCGGGGTAGGGCACGTTCATGCCATAGAAGCCGGTGACGAGCGTGGGGACCGCGATGATCGCCGCCCAGCTCGTCACCTTCTTGGTAATGACGTTCATCCGGTTGCCCTGGATGGTCAGGTTCGTCTCCAGAATCGTCGTAACCAGATCCCGCAGGCTCTCGGTCCATTCTGTGGCGCGCAGCACGTGGTCGTACACGTCCTGGTAGTAGGGCTGGAGCTGGTCGCCGACGATATGCAGGTCGCGGCGCATCAGCGAGTTGACGACCTCGCGCATCGGGATGACGACCCGGCGCAGCAGCACCAGGCTCTTGCGGAGCTCGAAACTGCGCCGCTGCACCTCGCGGTCGTGCGGGACGTTGTCGAATAGCTGGTCTTCGAGCGCCTCGATGGACTCGTCCAGGCTCTGCACGGTTTCGAAATGCCCGTCCACGATGTAGTCGAGCAGGCCGTGCAGCAGGTATCCGACCCCCGATGCGGCGAGGTCGGGGCTGCTGTCCCAGCGTTCGACGACCGCGCCGATGTCGAGCCCGTCGTCCTTGCGAACCGTGATCAGCGCGCGCTCGGTGATGAACGCGGCGAGTTCGCTGGTGGCAAGCTCACCGGTCCGGGTGTCCAGGCGTGCGCCGTATGCGGTCAGGAACAGATGATCGCGGTAGCGGTCGAGCTTGGGCCGCTCGCGTTCGTGCACCGCGTCCTCGATGGCCAGCGGGTGCAGGCCGAACTCGTCGCGCAGCACGGCGAGGTCGTCGCGGCCGGGGTCACGTAGATCCAGCCAGACCACCACTGCCTCGTCGGGCAGGTAGTCGCTGATCTCGGCGACGGGAAAGCCTTCCCTGGCAAGCTTGCCGTGCCGGTACAGGCGGGTCCGGGCCTGGCACTTCGTCGGGGTTGCCGTGCAGATCGTGGACTGCGCCACCGTGTCAGGGTCGTGGCCACGGAAGGTGCGCGCCGACGATGACCGGGCGCTGAGCGCACCGCCGGGGCCTGCGGCACGCGCGTCACCCTGAGCGGATGACGCGCCAGCGGGGCCGGCCGAGCCAGCGGGGCCGGCCGGGCCAGCGGGGCCGGACGCGCCGGGGGGGCCGGCCGTGGCTGGGCCGGTCTGCGGTGGGTTCATCGGTTCCTCGCTTCGCGGGGCGTCGTCTGCGCGACGGGCGCTTCCCACCAGGGTGTCATCAACACCCCGGCGGACCATCCTGGCAGCCACCTGCCGCCTGGCGCCAGCAGCGCGGCCCGGAGCGGCAGAAAGCTCAGCGGGCCAGCGAGGCGAGCAGCGCGCGGGTACGGGCCCCCTGGTCCCCGCCGGAGAATTCGCCGGCCACGAAGTCGGTGACGCCGGCCCGTTCCAGCCCCAGGATCTGTGCGGAAACCGTGTCTTCGTCGCCGACGATCGCCACGTCGGCGGGGCCGGCCGCGCCCTCGCGGTCCAGCATCGCGCGGTAGGAAGGCAGTTGCGCGTAGATCGCGAAAACCTCGTTCGCGCGGGCGCGGGCGCCGTCAGGGTCGCCGGTGACGCAGACAGGCAGGATACACACCACCCGCGGCTGCGGGCGCCCGGCGGCCTCGGCCGCGCTGGTGAGCGCGGGCGCGACGTAGCTGGCGACCGTTTCGGGTCCGGTCATCCAGAGCACCGTGCCTTCGGTCCGTTCGCCCGCAAGGCGCAGCATCTGGGGGGCGAGCGCGGCGAGCAGGACAGGTACCCGTCCCGCGTACGGCACCGAGAGACCGATGCTGGCGCGCAGCGTTTCGCCGGTGAACTTGACCGGCTGCCGCTCCAGCAGCGGCATCAGGATGGAGAGATATTCGCGCATGTATCTCGCGGGCCGGTCGAAGCTGTACCCGTACATGTCCTCGATCACGATCTTGTGGGACAACCCGATGCCGAGGGTGAGGCGGCCGTCCACCGCGGCAGCTACGGTCAGCGCCTGCTGCGCCAGGGCTGCCGGGTGCCTGGGATAGACGGGCACGACCGCGGTGCCCAATTCGATCTCCGGCACCTGGCTGCCCGCCACCGCGAGCGCGGTCAGGGCGTCGAGGCCGAAGATGTTGGTCATCCAGGCCGAGCTGAAGCCTTCGTCGGCCGCCCGGTGGATCTGGTCGCGGAGCAGGTTAAGGGCGCCGGGACCCTGCGGGTCGGCGAGGGATACACCGATGCGCATGCGTTATCTCCATTCATGCAGCGTTATTCATGCACCGTTATTCATGCAGCGTTCTCGATCTTGACGCTAGGGGCGCGAGCCGCCAATGGGAAGCCTGAACCCTGATATCGCCACGTGCGGCGGTACCTCGCCGGCATCCCAAACCGCGCTGCCCCCACCAGCAGGCCGGCTACCCAGATTAGGTATGTTCGCCGTGGGCGCGCACGCAGAAAGGAAGGCGCTATGCGGCTGACCAAGCTGGAACATGCCTGCGTCCGGCTGGAATCCGAGGACGCGGTGCTGGTGATCGACCCAGGCATCTGGGCCGGCCCCGGCGCCCTGGATGGGGTGGACGCGGTGCTTGTCACGCACGAGCACTTCGATCACCTTGATGCCGGCAGGCTGCGTACGCTGCTCGCCGCCAGCCCCGCGACCCGGCTATGGACCAGCAGTTCGGTAGCAAGCCAGTTCGGCGAGTTCGGCGCGCAGGTCCAGGCGGTCGCGCACGGGGACACGTTCACCGCCGCCGGGTTTGAGGTGCATGTCTACGGCGCAGAGCATGCGTTGCTGCACAGCGACATCCCCGTCATCCCCAACATCGGCTTCGCGGTCGGCGGCGAGGTCTTCCATCCAGGTGACGCGCTCACGGTTCCCGAGGAGCCAGCGGCGACGCTGCTGCTTCCGGTCAACGCGCCCTGGCTCAAGGTGTCCGAGATGGTCGACTACGCCCGCGAGGTCAGGCCGCAGCGCGCCTACGCGATCCACGACGGCCTGCTC
Source organism: uncultured Actinomycetota bacterium (assembly GCA_963826515.1). Classification (GTDB taxonomy): domain Bacteria; phylum Actinomycetota; class Actinomycetes; order Streptosporangiales; family Streptosporangiaceae; genus DATFVJ01. Next base: position 591,669 of record CAWGXI010000003.1, on the reverse strand, counting down.
AACGCCAGAGGCATCGGGTTGGCTGAGCACTGGCTGAAGATCGCGGCCGAGCCGGTCGGCGGTGCCTTCGCCTGGCTGGAGCCAGGTACCGCCGTCGACATCTAGGGCGCGTCCCGCAGATCTTTGGTGGCGCGAAGGCGCCGTCCACGGCCCAGACGGGCGACGGGGTCGTGGACGGCACGGTCGTCGCCGCCGCCGATAGTTCCAAACATGCTCGGAGCCTGAGCGGTCACTGAAGTGCCGCCGGTGATGGGCCCGCCGCCCCCTCCGCCCAAGGCGTCACGCACGACTGCTTGCACGATGACCGGCGCAGCGTTGTCTGGAACGCTCAGGACCGCGCGGCGTCCTACCATCGGCCCGTGGAGAGAACTACGGTGCGAATCGGGTTGTGCGGATACGGCTTCGGCGGCCGCGTCTTCCATGCTCCATTTATCTCGTCGGCCGCCGGCTGTGAACTCGCCGGGGTAGTGACGCGGTCGGCGGACCGCCGCAGCGAGCTTGCCCGCGATCATCCAGGCACGCCCGCGTACAGTTCCCTGGCCGAACTCGCGGCGGCCGGAGTGGACGCCGTGACGATCGCGACCCCGGCCGCCTCCCACGCCGAAATGACCCGGCAGGCGATCAGCCTTGGCCTGCCCGTGGTGTGCGAGAAGCCATTCGCGCTTGACGCCGCCACCGCGCGGGAGACCGTGCTGCTCGCGGAACGTGAGGGGGTGGTGCTGACTGTGTACCAGAACCGCCGCTGGGACTCCGACCTGCTCACCGTCCGCCACCTGATCTCAGCAGGCGGCCTCGGTCAGATCAGGCGGTTCGAGTCACGTTTCGAGCGTTTCGCGCCTCAGCCAGGGCCGGCGGAATCAGGCGGCGGGACCTTGCTCGATTTCGGCAGTCATCTCGCCGACCAGGCGCTGGTTCTGTTCGGATCCGTAGACGCGGTGTACGCAGAGATGAACGTCCGCGCAGGTCGCCGCGGCACTGACGGCGCGGACGGCCCAGCCAGCCCAGGCGCCAGCGGCTCAGACGGCGCTCACGGCCGATGCGGCCCAGGCGCTAGCAGCACAGGCGGCGCTGATGACGAGTTCTTCGCCGCGCTCCGCCATCGCAGCGGTGTCTGGTCGCATCTGTGGGGCAGCTGGGTGCAGGGCTCTCCTGGGCCGCGGTTGCGAGTGGCAGGCGCCGCGGGCTCGTATGTGGTCGACGGCGTCGACGGCCAGGAAGCGGCACTCGTCGCAGGACGGTCTCCGGGCACCGAGGGTGACCAGTGGGGCGTGGAGCCGCAGCGGCGATGGGGCTGGCTCCATCGTGGCGAGGCGCGCGAACAGGTGCCAACGTGGCGCGGCCGCTGGGACACGTTCTACCCCGCGTTCGCTGCCGCGGTCCGCGGCCAGGGCCATGTGCCTGTGAACCCATGGGACGCCGTAGCCAGCCTCCAGGTGCTTGATGCCGCGCGCGCGAGCGCGGCCACCGGACGTGTCGTGCCGATCGATAGCAAGTGACTAGCCAGGTGAATTGCCGGCGACGCGGGTAACCTTCGGCGGCGGCCCGCTGCCCTGCGGTGGTGAACCCGCGGGTAACATCCAGCGGGTGACCGGGAGTTTCTACCTGCCGCTCGGCGACGGCCGCTGGCGCGCGACGATACATACGAGCGGCCCGTGGGATTCGCGTACGCAGCACGGCGGCCCGCCGAGCGCCCTGATGGGCCGCGCGATCCAGCACTGCGCGCCACGGGATGACATGATCGTTTCCCGGTTCACCTGTGAGATCCTCGGTGCCATCCCTGTCGGCGAGCTCGAGGTGACCGCCCGAGTTGTCCGGCCTGGTCGCAGCGTCGAACTCGTCGAGGCAGTGACCCGTGCTGCCGGGCGCGACGTGGCCAGGGCCAGCGCGTGGCGGGTGCTGCGCACCAGCAGCGACCCCATGCGATCCCGGGCACCCGGAGCGGGCGAGGCCGGCGCGGCTGGGCAATCTAGCTCCTGGGCCCGCGGGTTAAGCGAGCCAGCCGGAAAGGTGCCCCCTGGATGGGTGGACGGGTACGTATCCGCAATCGAGTGGCGCACGGTCAGCGGGGGGTTTATGTCGGCCGGCCCGGCCACGGTCTGGGCCCGGTTGCGGTATCCGCTGGTTCCGGAGGAGGAGGCGACCCCGCTGCAGCGGGTGCTCGTCGTGGCCGACAGCGCGAGTGGGCTATCAGCTGAACTCGACGTCAGGCATTGGCGGTTCATCAACCCTGAACTCAGCGTTCACCTGCATCGTGAGCCTGGCGGGGAATGGATCTGCGTCGATGCCGTGACGACGATCTCAACTGGCGGTGCCGGGCTGGCCACCTCGGTCATTGCCGATCTCGCCGGGCCGGTCGGCGTCAGCGCCCAGACGCTGCTCGTCACCCCGGTGTCGTAGCTGGCGCGAGTTGCGTCAGAAGCTCGCTTCCACCTCGATGTCCCCGGCCGGCGGGCGGCCCGTCGTGGGGCCGGCCGGGTTCAGTTCGGCACGCGCGGCGTGGCCGGGGGGTTCTGCCAGTGTTTCCTCGATCTGCCGCAGCAGCGATTGGACGGTCGCCCTGGCGACCCGGCGCAGCACCAGGTGGTCCAGCCCGGAACCTGCGCCTGCCAGCGGCGGCCGGTAAGCGCCCGTCAGGGCCAGGATGGTTGTGCCTGCTTCGGTGGGCCTGAGGGTCAGGTCGGCGTCGAACACGGGAAACAATCGTCCCATCACACCCGTGGCCTCCCACCGCAGCGGCAGCACGACTGCGTCCGCACGCGGCGAAGGCTCAACCATCTGGACCTGGACCAGCTTGGAGGCGCCGACGACGGCGCCGAAAGGGCCGACCCGGATCAGGCCGGAGAAACCGTCGGCGTAGGCACGGCTCGACGCATCGGCGAGCCAGCGACCGCGGACGGACTCGGCGAACCGTGCGCGGGCCGCCGGGAAACTGAGGTCGAGCGGCACCTCATGGCCAACGAACATTTCCCTAAGTGAGCCAGTTGACCCCTTCCAAGTGGGAGGGTCGAAAGTCACCTAAGTTTCCGCGAACGACTTATGAGCTGAGAGCTGGCCACTCAACATGCGTATTTAATAGACTACTTAGTAATAGCGCAGGACGGGCGGCCAGTATCGTGCCTCGAGCCGTGATCGTTTGGGGTGTGTCCCGCCGCACGCAGGATCCGCGTCGGCCGGTCATCGAGCCGGTCCGTGGCGGGCGGGGAGTGGCCGCGCGCCGGTCACAGGCCCGTAGCGGAAACGCTGCCCGCAGACGTCAGCGAGGGCGTGCAGGAACCTGGCGCAGTCACCGTTGTACGGGGAGCAGTCACCGTTGTACGGGGAACCGTGCATCAGTGGTGACCCATGTTGCTACCAGATCGGCCGGAGCCCTCGTCCAGGAGGCTGGGGCATACCGGCGTTGATCTGGTACAGGATGCCGATGAACTCGTCCATGCGCTGCTCGCCGATGGTGTCACGCCACGCCGCCTGCAGGTCGGCGAGGATGGCCTCGGCCGCGCCGATGCAGGCCCAGCCCTGCCGGTCAGCGCGACGAGCTTGCCCCGCCGGTCGGTCGGGTGCGGCAGCCGCCGTACGTAGCCGCGTTGCTCGAGTTCGTCGATCATCTGGCTCGCCGCCGAGCGCGTCACCCCGAGGTGCCCGGCCAGATCCTGGCCGGTTGCGCCATCCGGTGCGAGCCGACTGAAGGCGAAACCGTGCGCGGGCCTGACGTCGCCGGACCCGGCGTCGGCCATGCGCTGCTGAAGCTGGTGGCACCGGCGGCGCAAGGACCGGTTCATCTGATCGACCGGGATCAGGTGTACGTTGTCACGGCTGGTGTGCTGTCGATCCTGGTCAGCGATGAGGATCACCGCGCGGAAGCCGGCGACGCGGTGATCATCCCGGCGGGATCCATCCGTCAGGTGCGCTGCCAGGGCCGGCATCCGCCGAGGCGATCGTGTCGATGCGAGCCGGCGGCCGGGTCACGCTGCCAGACGGCGAAGACCGCGGTCTTCTCCCGTGGGCCGTCTGAGCCGGCCGTAAGGCATCGCCCCGCGTCACCACGGCGCCGTGACCGCGCCGCCGCGCCGCCACCTCGCTACCGCGCTGCTACCGCGCCGCGATCGCGCAACCGCGCCGCCGCGCGGCAACCGCGCCGCGATCGCGCTACCAGGTGACGGGAAGCTCGGCGAGGTCCCGGTCAAGCAGTTGGCACCGTCGGATATGTCAGGTGCACGTCAAGGCCCCGGTGGGTTGACCGGCCAAGGCCGCCGGCGGGGGGACACAATTGCCTCGTGGGCCACGTCCGCCGTATTCAGCTGGCGCTGCTTGCCGTAATCAGTGTCATGATCGTCGGCACCGTCGGCTACCTGCTGCTCGGCTTCAGCCTGCTCGACGCGGTGTATCAGACGGTTACCACGATCACGACCGTGGGATTCCGCGAGATCCACCCGCTGAGAGCCGCGGGCAAGGTTTTCACCATAGTGCTGATCCTTGCTGGGGTCGGCACTGCGCTCTACGCCTTCGGCGTGGTGCTTGAAACGCTGGTGGAAGGTCATCTGCGCCAGCATCTGGGAAGGCGCCGGATGGAACGGGAGATCGCCCGGATGACCGGGCATGCAATCGTCTGCGGATGGGGCAGGGTCGGCCGCGCGGTGGGCGAATACCTGGCCGGCCAGGGCGCGGATGTGGTTGTCGTCGACAACAATCCCGAACGCGCCGCCGCCGTCCCTTATCCCGCCCTTACCGGCGACGTCACCGATGATGATGTGCTGCGCAAGGCCGGGATCATGCGGGCGCGGTCGCTCGTCGCCGCGATCAATACCGACGCGGAGAACGTGTACATCACCTTGTCCGCCCGCGCGCTCCGTCCCGATCTCGTCATCGTCGCCCGCGCCCGGACCGAAGCTTCGGAGCCGAAGCTGTTGCGGGCGGGCGCTACCCGGGTTGTTAACCCGCAGCGGATCGGCGGCCAGCGCATCGCGGCGGCCGCGCTGCAGCCGAACGTGGTGGAATTCCTCGACGTCGTCATGCATGACGGCAGCCTGGAATTCCGGCTGGAGGAGGTACTGGTCCGTACCGGATCCAGGCTCGCGGGCCGCACGTTGCGGGAGACCAGCCAGGGCGACTCGACGGGCGCGCTCGTGCTCGCGCTGCGCAGCAGCGATGGGACGTTCATCACGAATCCGCCGCTGACCTCCCAGATCGATGCGGGTTGCGTGCTCATCGCAATCGGCACCAGGGAGCAGCTCACCGACCTCGAGCGGGCCGCCGAAGTGACGTAAAGGCGCCGCGGCTGCGCCAGTCCGCGCGCAGGCGCGATCGGTGTGCTGTCCGCCGCGCGTCATGCCTGGGGTGCGCTGCAGCATAGCTCAGGCGGCATCCTCATCGTGCTGTGCGGCGCGCTGTTCCTCGATCCGTCTCGATGGTGGGCGTCGCCCTGCCCTCGATCCCTGCGGATCTCGGCCTGACCACATCGTCGTTGCGGTGGGTGGTCAGTGGATACGTTCTCGGTTACGGCGGGCTCCTGCTGCTCGGCGGGCGCGCGGCCGACCTGCTCGGCAGGCGACGCGTCTTCCTTGCCGCGCTCGCCGTGTTCGCGGTCGCGCTGACCCGTGCGAACATCGGGATACTTATGTTCTTCGGCACCTATGTCGCTTTCCAGTTCCTGGTCGCCCAGTACCTGCAGATCATGGCGGACTGGTCCGCGCTGGCCACCGCGCTTGCCTTCCTTTCTGCGGGCGTGCTTGTCGCGTTCGCATCCACCCGGATGGGAACGGTGCTGGAACGCTTCGGCCCGCCCCGCGTCCTCGCGGTCGCCTTCGCCTGCCTGGTCGCCGGCTGCGCGTGGTTTCTGCGCACCGGCACGCATCCCGACTATTTGGCGGTGATCCTGCCGTCGGTGCTGCTGATCGGTGCCGCATTCGGACTTGGCTTCGCCGCACTGAACATTCAGGCCACGGCCGGCGTCGCCGACCACGAACAAGGACTTGCGCCTGGCATCCTGCAAACTTCCATGCAGGTCGGCGGGGCGATCGTGCTCTCGATCGTTACGGCGATCGTCGACTCTGGCGGGGCGAACCAGGTGACGTCGCCGCAGTCGTTGCTGACCGCGTACCGGCCCGCACTCGTCGTTATCACCGGCATCGCGGCGGCGGGGGTCGCAGTCGCGCTCAGCGGCCTGCGCTCAGCGGGGCCGCGGACAGCAGCCGCGAGCGCGAACCGATCCGAGGAGACCGAACTGGAGGCGGGCGCCTGAAGGAACGCGCCGCCGCTACCGCCGTCGCAGGCCGCCGGGTAGCCAGGGGCGGCCTGCGATGCTTGCGGAGGCCAGAGATGCTTGCGGAGGCCAGAGATGCTAGCGGAGGCCAGAGATGCTAGCGGGGGCCAGAGATGCTAGCGGAGGCCAGAGAGGAGATCGTCCTCGTGCTCTGGCGTGGGCACCTGGCTGAGGTGCCGGACGAATGACTCGTACCCGAAGGCCCGCTGCTGCGCGTCTTCCGGCAGGCGCAGCAGGAAGATGTTGTCGCTCTGGCTCGCGTGCGCCTGAAGTGCCTTGCGTTTGCGCTCGACATACGGCGAGACGTCGACCACGGTCGTGATCAACTCGTCCGGGGTGCCGAAGTTGGGGGGCATATCGAATTCACCCACGTCGGTGCCGGTTGCCCGCAGGTATTCGAACAATTCGGTGATCCGGGCGCGGGGAATCGCGGTGTAGTACAGCTTGCGGGGAATCGGGCTGGATCTCGTGGCGGCGACAGTGATCCGGTGAGCCTGGATGTGGTCCGGATGGCCGTAGCCGCCGTTCTCGTCATAGGTGACAACGACCTGCGGGCGGTAACGATCGATCAGACCGGACAGACGCTCCGCGGCCCGCTCGACGGGGACGTTGGTGAAAGCGTCGGGGTCGGCATTGGCCGTCCAGCCTGCCATGCCGGAATCGCGGTAGCCGAGAAGTTCGAGGTGAGTGACACCCAGCTGGGCTGCGGAATCGCGAAGTTCAGCAATTCTGCGCTCGCGAACCTGTATTTCGTCGTGACCCTGCTGACCCGGCTTCACCCCATCGGGCCCGTCGCCCTGCTCACCGTTCGTGCAGGTCACAAGGACGGTGCGAATGCCGTCGTCCGCGTAGCGGGCCAGCACACCGCCGGTCCCTAGCACCTCGTCATCGGGGTGTGCGTGGACTGCCATCAGTGTCAGTTCTGCAGGCATGGATACCAGGTGTCCTTAAGCGAGACTAGTGTGACCTGGTCCACTTTATGGTGGACCGGCCTCGCGCCCCTGACGCCGCCCGGCCCGCCTCAGATCACAGCGCCTGCGCCGCCAGCGTGATCCACCACAGGGAGGCCGGCGGCCGCCCATGCTTCCATCCCGCCAGCGAGGTTGCGGGCGGTCCAACCGGCACGGTTCAGGGCCGTGGCGACCGCCGCCGATCTGGCACCGACGTGACAGACGCAGATGATCGTTTTGTCCGTGGGCAGGCTGGAAGCGTGCTGCGAGATACGCGACATCGGGATGTGGGTCGCCCCGGGCGCGTGCCCCGCGGCCCATTCGTGATCCTCGCGGACATCAAGCAGGACCGCGTCCGATCGCACGAGTTCGAGCGCCTCGGTCGCCGAGATCTCACCAGGAGTGTCGCTTCGCATCCTGCCGAGGCTAGCCGACCTAGGTCTGTTAGAGGAGTCTTCTTATGCTCTGTGGTCGACGACAGCGCCCACGCAGGCACGTCGCGGGGTTCTCGCCGTCGCGCGTAGCACCAACCGCTCGCCCGTCGACGACACGCACGGCCTTGTGATGCACCCACCCGCCTGCCCACCCAGACGCCGTTAGCTCAGAGACGCCGTTAGCTCAAAGGGACCCAGCCGCCCGCTGACCGTGACCGCTCCGCGCCCCGATCATGGGCCCCCGGCACCGTGCCGGTAGACAAGGCCAGCCAAGCTGGCTTGATCGCTCCGGGGCCTCCAGATCACTTGCGGCCTCTGGCACACGGTGCCCCAGCGCCCAGGCCCGTGCTGCCCGCAGAGCCGCGTCGGCGCCTCGCACGACGACCTCAGGCACACTGACGCCTCATAGGCGCCGACACCTCATAGGCGCCGAGCCTCCAAGACACCGAGACCTCCAAGACACCGCGACGCCAGGGACGCCGCCGGGCGGTCCAGGCCGCCGGCCTGTGGGGATCGTTGCTGCCCGCGGTGTGGAGTTACATGCTCGCCGCGCGTGCGCGCGGGCTCGGCACCGCCTGGACCACGTTGCATCTGGGGTACGAGCAGGAAGTGGCCGAACTGCTCGGCCTGCCGGCCGAAGTACGGCAGGGCGCGCTGGTGCCGACTGCCTGCTACACGGGCGAGACGTTCCGGCCGGCGGGGCGCAAGCCGCTGGACCAGGTTCTGCATCAGGACCAGTGGTGATCTTGCTAACCGTCAGTCTTCGATCGGCGGCGGCCGGCTCCGATCCAGGGGATTGCCCGCGTCATTCCTGTCGCGCTTCTTCGGCGGCCTGCGCCTGACGTCGACGCCGCCCATGAACGCGAATCCGATGACCTTCACCCGAGGTGCTCCCGGCGCTCCTGGCCCGCTCGCCCTCTGATCGAAACCGCCCATGAAGGCGATGCCGGAGACGTCTGCCTCGATGTCCTCGGGGAGGATGACGCTGATGCCTCCCATCAAGGTGTACGCGTGGATCGTCACCTCACGCTGGCTGAACCGGGCTTGCCGCAGGTCGAGCACCACGCTGCCCATGAAGGCCACGGCCACGTAGACGTCAGGCACCACCCATTGCCCGGATCGTCTCGCCTCGCTCATGATCGCGACAGAGACCTTGCTGCCTGGCGTGCCGCCGACGCGCGCGCCGGGGAACCCCGTCGTGGTGCCCGGAGCCGTACCGGCGGACGCGGCCGTGCCGGGCGCAGGCAGGTCACGGGTGACGGTCTCGAGGTCGGCGTAGGTCTTGGCCGCGTAGGCGTTTTCGAGGCGCTGATCAAGCTCGTCGAGCGTGAGCCGGCCCTGCCCGGCGGCGTCCCTGAGCACCTCCGCGACTTGATCGCGGTCGGCGTCGGAGACCCGCAGATGTCGGCGATCAGCGGGCAGCGGGGGATTGCTCACAATCCCACCCTAACTGCTGCCGCGCCGCGCGACCTTTAACACGTGCGGCGAGCCACGCTGAGCTCCGTGATCGGGGTGCATCCCGTCACAATGAGCGGGAGTGCACCACGATCATGGAGCCTGCTTCAGCGGAACGACGGGGCGGGCTGGCTGAATGCGCGCGGAGATGGCACCGAGATGGGCGACCTCCAGGCGGACCTGGTCGCCCGGCTGCAGCCAGGGGTAGCGGTCGCTGCCATGCAGCCCAGACAACTCCAGGATGCACCCGGTTCCCACAGTGCCGCTGCCGATGACGTCGCCAGGCACCACCCGCGTCCCGCGCGAGGCGTAGGAGATCATCTGGCCGAACGACCAGTAGATATCGGCCAGGTTCCCTTCGCTATAGGGCTGCCCGTTGACCCCGGCCGTCATCGCCAGGTCGAAGGCCTTGCCCTTGCGATAGGGAGCAAGCTCGTCCGGCGTGACGAGCGCCGGGCCGAGGCTGGTCGCCGAGTCTTTCCCCTTCGCCGGGCCGAGCCGCTGTTTCATCTCGGCGAACTGTACGTCGCGTGCGCTCCAGTCGCACAAGACCAAATAACCGGCGATGTGCTCTTCTGCCTGCTCGGGGCTGAGGTCGCGGCCCGCACGACCGATCACGGCGGCGACCTCGAGTTCGTAGTCGAACTGCCGCGAGCCGGGTGAGATCGCTACGTCGTCCGCTGGGCCGTGGACGGCTGCCGGGTTGGTGAAGTAGAAGACGGGCACCTCGTACCAGCCGGGATGGACCTCACCTCCGCGCACCAGCCTGGCGTTGCGGGTGTGTTCCTCGAACGCCATATAGTCGCGGATCGATGGCGGCACCGGGATCGGGGCACGCAACCTGGCCCGCCCTTCCTCAATCACCTCGGCCGGGTCCGCCAGGGCATTGGCGGCTGCGGCGGCCAGGCGGCCGCCGTCGTCACCCAGCAGGTCCAGCAGCCGGGCGGTGCCCCGCAGGCCGTGCACGGCCCCGTCCCTCAGCAATCCGGGGCGCTCGCCACCGCCAGCTGGCGAAACATAGGTCACCCAGCGCATCACTGCTCCCTTACGTCGCGGCCACCTCGCGTGACCGCGCCTTGTCTTGTCTGCGCCTGCCTCGCACTGCGCCTTGGCTTGAAACTGCGTCTTGGCCTGTAGCTGCGCCTTGGCTTGCAGGTGCGACTTACCTCGCGCCCAGGTTGCCAGCCAGCCGCGGAGATCGGCGCCGATATCGCCAGCCAGCTGTGGAGATTACCGTGGAGACCACTGTGGAGATCACTGTGGCCAACCGGTCGCACAAAACTGCCGCATCACGTCCACACTGATCTCCACAGCCCGCGCGGACCTCGATCATGCGTAACACGCGGGCATCAGGCCGCCGTTGTATTCGGCCATTTCCATGAAGATCGACACCATTTCGAGGGGCGCGCCGCGCGGCACGCCCCGCTCCTCAGCGTAGGCCCGGTGCAGGTTGCCGACGATCCGCTCCGGGTCGAGCAGGCCGGCGAAATCGCCGAGGCCGGTCTCGCGGGCGGCCTCCAGCGGCGTAAGCCCGGCGGTGGCCGCTGCCCTGGCCGTCTGCTGTATCCAGCGCAGGTACGCAGCATTGACGTCGAACACCTCTGGGCCTGCGACGGCGCCATGACCGCTGACCACCGTGGCAGCGCCGAGCCTGCGCACGGTGTCGATGGCCTCCAGGCAGCCGGCGACCGAACCCATCAGGCAGAACGGTGTGCCGCCGTTGAAGACGAGGTCGCCGGCGAATAGCACCCCGCGCTCGGGGATCCACGCCACGACATCGTTGGTGGTGTGCGCCGGGCCAACGTACAGGAGAAGGACCTCTAGCTCGCCGGCGTACAACGTGAGCCGGTCGGTGAACGTCACCTCGGGCGGGACGATCTCGATGTCTCCCCACTCGACATCTGGCCAGATCAGCTTGAGCTGGAGCCCGGCTGCGATCATCTCGCTGCGGGCCAGGGCGTGCCCGACGATCGTCGCCTCAGGAAACACGAAGTTGCCATACGTGTGGTCACCATGGTGGTGGGTGTTCAGCAGCGTCCGGGCCGGCCGCGAGGTGAGCGTGCCGACCGCCTCGCGGAGCGCGCGCGCCCGCGCCTGCGTCGACGCTGTGTCGATCAGCAGCACAGAACGCGGGCCGACAAGCACCCCCGAGTTGCTGAGGCACCAGCTTCCGTCCGGCTGGAGATAGACGTGGATGCCTTCCGCGACCTCCTGCAGATGTGGCGCAGGCATGGACCGCCGTACGGATCGTTGATCTCCCACCGCGCCTCCCGCGACATCGGGCGCCGCGAGTGGCGTTGAGCCATCCGCGGCGGGCTCCTTCGATGATTGTCCTGCATGACCGTCGTGGCCAACATCCCTGACGGCGGTGCGGTGAACGCGATTTACCGCGATCGGACCCGGCGAATCGAACACACGTGAATCGAACACACACGAATCGAACGCACGCGAATCGAACGCACGCGAATCGGACCCGGCGAAAGGGACACACGCGCATCGGACCCGGCGAATCGGACCCAAGCGCATCGGACACGGCGCATCGGACACGGCGCATCGGACACGGCGCATCGGACACGGCGCATCGGACACGGCGCATCGGACACGGCGGACAGACATCGGACAGCGACATCGAACACAGCGACACGCCTAATCCCACTGGCACCATTGTGCATATCTGTCACACTGGCAGTACTCGGGGTAACCTGACCACGTGACTGAACGGCTGGAGATCACTTCCAGGGTGCTCGTGCGAGCGTCGCAGGAGCGGGTCTGGCGGGCCGCGATCGACTGGGGCCGGCAGGGCGAGTGGATGTGGGGAACCCAGGTACAGGGCGGCCACGGGGTCGGCGCCGAGGTATCAGCGCGGACAGGTATCGGCCCGGTCGGCTTCACCGACACCATGGTGATCACCGAATGGGATCCGCCTCGCCGGTGTGTGGTCCTCCACACCGGCCGCGTCGTGCGCGGTGATGGCGTGTTCGAGGCCATCCCGTCCGGATCGCATTGCGAGTTCAGGTGGATTGAGCGGCTCGAGTTGCCGAAGGTCCTGGTCGGGGCGGCGGGACGCGCCCTCGTGCGGCCGGTAGCGCAGGCAGGCCTGGACAGTTCACTGCGCCGTTTCGCCCGGCTGGTCGAGAGGTCGTAACGGCCGGGCCGGCACTCAGTGCCTGGCCCTGCCAGACTCGGCACATGACCGCGACTCACGCAAATGCCGCCGCCAGCCAAACCGCAGACCCGGGCGCAGACCCGGGCGCAGACCCTGACCTGGACCGCGCCCGCGAGCTTCTGGCCGACGCCCCGGTCATCGACGGGCACAACGACCTCGCGTGGGAAATGCGGACGCGCGCCGGTTACGACTTCGGCCGGCTCGACATCGCATCGCCGCAACCTGCCCTGCAGACCGACATCCCGAGGCTGCGGACGGGCGGCGTGGGAGGGCAGTTCTGGTCGGTATTCGTGCCGTCATCCCTGCCGGGCAGCACCGCGGTGACCGCGACCCTCGAACAGGTCGACTTCGTGCACGCAATGATCGGCCGCTACGCCGGCACCTTCGCCCTGGCCCGCTCCGCCGAGGACGTCGAGCAGGCGGCGGCCCGCGGCCTGATCGCCTCGCTGCTGGGTGCCGAGGGCGGCCACTCGATCGACTGCTCGCTCGGCGCGCTGCGCATGCTGTACGCCCTTGGTGTCAGGTACCTGACGCTGACCCACAACGACAACGTTCCGTGGGCGGACGCTGCCACCGACCAGCCACGAGCGGGCGGCCTGTCGCGGTTCGGCGAGGAGGTCGTGCACGAGATGAACAGGCTCGGCATGCTCGTCGACCTCAGCCACGTCGCGCCCGCGACGATGCGGGACGCGCTGCGGGTCACGTCTGCGCCCGCCATCTTCTCCCATTCGTCGTCGCGGGCGCTGTGCGACGTGCCGCGCAACGTCCCCGACGACGTGCTCGCCTCACTTGCGGCGAATGGCGGCGTATGCATGGTTACGTTCGTTCCCGCGTTCGTCTCGCCGCGCCGCGCCGAGTGGCTGGCGCAGGCCATGCAGCACGCGAAAGACGCGGGCGCTGATCAAGGCGACTACGCGGCCCACTACGGCTTCATCCAGGCCTGGGCGCTCGACCACCGGCCCCCAGCGGTGACCGTCACCGAGGTAGCTGACCACGTGGACCACATCCGAGATATCGCAGGCGTATCCCATGTCGGTATCGGCGGCGACTACGACGGCACGCCGGACCAGCCGGAAGGGCTCGCGGACGTGGCCGGCTATCCGATGCTCATCGCGGAACTGCTGCGGCGCGGCTGGTCGCAATCCGAGCTCGCCGGCCTGACGCGCGGCAATATCCTGCGTGTCCTTCGCGACGCCGAAGCGGTCGGCCGCGACCTGTCGGCCCGCAGCGGCCCATCTTTCGCGACCCTGGCTGAACTCGACGGCCCGGCTGGGTCCCCTGGTCAGGAGTGACGGCCCGGTAGGGCCCCCTGGTCAGGAGTGACGGCCCGTAGGGCCCCCTGGTCAGGAGTGACGGCCCGTAGGGCCGCCCCGCGCAGCAGTTAAGGACAACTGATGCAGAACGGCTGCCGCGCGCCGTCTTCCGTGGCCTGTGCGGGCAGTCCCAGTCCAGGGGGCCCAGTCCAGGGGGCCCAGTCCAGGGGGCCCAGTCCAGGGGGCCCAGTCCAGGGGGCCCAGTCCAGGGGGCCCAGTCCAGGGGGCCCAGTCCAGGGGGCCCAGTCCAGGGGGCCCAGTCCAGGGGCCCGTCAAGTAGCATCCCGACCGTGACTAGGCGCCTGGTAGTGGGAGTCGACAGTTCCACCCAGTCGGCGAAGGCCCTCGTGGTCGACGTCGGCGACGGAACTGTCATCGGCCGGGGGACGGCTCCGCACCCAGTCACGGGCAGCGACGGCGCCAGGGAGAGTGATCCGGCCGAATGGTGGGACGCGCTCGCCGCCGCCCTGTCTGAGGCCCTCGACCAGGCGCTCGACCAGGCGATCGGCCAGGCCGGGCCCGCAGGTGACGTGGTCGCGATCTCGGTCGGTGCGCAGCAGCACGGGCTGGTGACACTCGATTCGCGCGGTGACCCGGTACGCCCGGCGATGCTGTGGAACGACGTACGGGCGGCGCCGCAGGCGGCCGAGCTCATCGAGGCGCTGCGCGCTCCTGGCCTTGACGGCGGCGCGCACTGGGCACGGCGCACCGGCACGGTGCCGGTGGCCAGCATAACCGCAGCGAAGTGGGCGTGGCTGCGCCACCACGAACCAGGCTCGGCCAGCCGCACGGCCGCGATCAGGCTTCCGCACGACTACCTGACGGAGCGGCTGTGTGGGGTGGCCGTCACGGACCGCGGTGACGCGTCGGGTACTGGCTGGTTCTCCACTGCCGCCGACGCCTACGACGATGAGATCCTGGCGCTGCCGATGCTCGACCTGGACCGCGCGCTGCTGCCCGAGGTGCGCCCGCCCGAGGCGATCGCGGGGACCCTCACGCCGGCCAGTGCGGCGGCGCTTGGCCTGAAACCTGGCACCGTGGTGGGAATCGGCACCGGGGACAACATGGCGGCCGCGCTCGGGCTCGGCCTGGCGGCCGGGGAGCCGGTTATCAGCCTTGGCACCTCCGGCACCGCCTATGCGGTGTCGAGGCGGCGGCCTGCCGATCCGTCTGGCGTAGTCGCCGGTTTCGCCGATGCGGCAGGCGCGTTCCTGCCGCTTTCCGCCACCCTGAACTGCACCCAGGCAGTCGACCGGATGGCCGCACTGCTTGGCCGTGACCGCGAGGCCGTCGAGCCCGGTGGCACCGCGGTCGTGCTGCCCTACTTCGACGGCGAGCGCACGCCCAACCTCCCGAACGCCAGCGCGCTGATTACCGGCCTGCGCCCTGACACCACCGCTGGGCAGCTTCTGCAGGCCGCCTACGACGGCGCCGCCTGCTCGTTGCTCACCGCGCTTGCCCAGGTTGGCGTGTCAGGTGACCCGCTACCTCCGTCCGCACCGCTGGTCTTGATCGGCGGCGGGGCCAGAGGGGCGGCGTGGCGGGACACCATCAGACGGCTCTCCGGGCGGCCGCTGCTCGTCCCCGATGCCGCCGAGCTTGTCGCGCTCGGCGCGGCCGCGCAGGCGGCTGCCGCCGTCACCGGTGAACGTGCGCCCGACGTGGCCCGCCGCTGGGACACCAGGCGCGGCATCCGCTACGAGCCGCTTCCGGCGGACACAGCAGCCCTCGACAAGATCAACGAAACCCTGCACCGCGCCCGCGGCCTGCTGGATCACGCTGAGCCCCGCGGCGCCGACCAAGATCCGCGATCGTGTTAACTATCCCGCGGATAGCGCCGGAAACTTAACACGGGCGCGGATCAACGCCCTAGCGCGTCCCGCAGATCTTTGGCGGCGCGACAGTGCCGTCCACGACCCCAGACGGGCGGCCGGGGTCGTGGACGGCACTGTCGTCGTCGCCGGTAGTTCCACTATCGGCTCCTGCTCCGCCTTGCCGGATCGCCGCCCGGAGCACCGCCCGCACCCGCCGAGATCTGCGGGACACTACCTACGGCACGTCGACTCCGCGAATGACGACCGGTCCCAGGGCCGGGTTGAGTTCGGTAGCCTGGCTGACCCCGGCAGGGGTGATCACGTCCATCGCTTTCGGCACCGTGGCCGGGTCGGCCGAGCAGATGGAGCCGGCACTGGCACTGGCACTGGGGCTGGGGCTGGCACTGGCACTGGGGGCGGCCGCGCAGACCCCGAACGTGTCCGCCCCTGGTGTGGGTGTGAAGGCGCGCGCCTGGTCGCTGCTGAAGCCGTTCTGGCCGGTCAGCACCACCGCGAACGACCAGCCGGAGGCCGGCGTTCCGAAGGCGGCCGATGGCACCGCGATCGTGATCGTGCCGGCCGTCGCCGATGCCACGACGCTGGCGGTGCCGACGGTGTTCCCGGCCGCGTCCACCCAGACCGGTGACGCGAAGCCCTGTACCTCGAGCCGCTGGCTCCACGCGTCCGCCGGGGCGATCGTGTAATTCCGCGACGCGAACGCGGCGGCGGTCGACGTGGCTGCCGCACCGGGGGAGTGGACGTACACGTCGAGCAGCTGTGCGCCGATCACGTTGCCGAACGTCGGCGTGAGCGCCTTCAGCGTGGTCCGCAGGTACACCAGCGAACCAGCGGTGATCACCTGGAAGCGGGTGATGTCGAACGAGCCCGGCACGAAGTCGGACGCGGTCGGGTACTGATAGGTGCCGGGACCGTTGTCGTCGCCTGCTGGATCTGTCACGTCCCTCACTGTCGTGCCGCCGGCGATGTCGCCGACCACCGTGACCTGCGCGTACCCGGTTCCAGTGCCAGCGGAGGCGGTCACAGTCAGCACATTGGTGCCGAACCCGACAGGTACCGCGGCGGAGAACGAGCCGTCCGCGGCGGCGGTCGCGGTGACCGTCCTGGCCGGCGGGCCCGTGTCGGTGTCCGTAGCCTCGATAACCACTTTCGCGCCCGGCGTGGTGGTCCCAGTGACGGTGGTGGCGGAGGACTCGGCCGTGCTCCCGCCGGCCGGCGCGGTCAGCGTGACAGGCACCGCGGCGGGCGGCGCCCCCCGCACATAACGGTTCGCGGTGACTGCCGGCTGCTCCAGGATCTTCCGTGCGCCGAGATCGGCGATCAGCCGCAGTTCCTGGGCCTGCGCCCAGGACAGCGGCGCGGCCGAACCTGCGGGCTTGCCGTCGGTGAAGCCGATCGAGGCGACCGCCGGGCTGGTCCCGTAGGGCGAGGCGGCCAGGTCCGGATCCTCCCAGGCCTGCTCGGGCACGAGGCCAGCACCGGAGGAGAAGTGCATCATCGCGGTGAGCAGCCCAGCGGCTCCGTTGAGGTCCGCCGAACCGATGTCCGATTCTGCGCGCTCGCCGGACAGCACCGGCCACAGGTGCCCGGTGCCCGTGTCGGTCGTCGGCCACGGCTGGCCCGGCGTGGTGCACGAGGTCTGGCTCGGCTGGTAGCAGTCGCCGTACCCGTCCGCGCTGCCCTTGGCTGCGTCGTTCCCGTACCTGTAGTAGCCGACGCCGCTCGGTGTCTTGACCGCGATCAAGCTGTCCCATACGCGGAGCGAGGCCTGCACGTCCGGGTCGCTGACCGGCAGTTCACCGAGCCGCACAAGCTCCTGGAATCCTCCGTCGAGGACCGCGCGCTGGTCGAGGGTGGGGCCGCCGTTGCCGAGACTGTAGGAGATCGCCGCGTCCGGATCGCCGGTCTTGGACAGCCGGATGAAGTAACGAGCCCCGTCCTGCCCTGTCGTCGTGACCGTCCACTTCTTGATCATGCGCTGGAAATCGTCCGCCGTTGCCTGGTAGACCTGCGCGTGTGCGCTGTCTCCCTGCGTGGCCGCGATCGCCGCGGCGGCGGTCAGCCCGGCGATCTCGGCGGCGATGGTCGACGGCGAGTAGCCCGATTGCTCCTCCCAGCGTTCGACGCCGAACGCGGGGCCGTGCGAGACGAGGAAGTCGGCTGCGGGCACGATGTGCTTGCGGTAGAGGGCGGTGCCGCCGCCGAGCCCGGACTGGTAGGCCATCAGGATCGGGTAGGAGGTCTCGTCGAGCTGGTCGCCGCCGGTATCCGGCGCGGCCTTGCCGTTCAGCAGCGAGTTGCGCGGTATCTCCCCGGTGGGCAACTGCTGTTTCTCCAGCAGGAACCTGGTAGCTGCCCGTGCGGTCGCCAGGTCGCCGTCCACGAGCAGCCCGCTGAAGACCTCGTACAGGTCACGCGAGAAGACCTCGCGGTAGGAGCCGAAGTAGACGGCCTTGCCGCCGGGCGCGGTGCCTGCGCTCACCGCCTGGCCCCACGGGCTCGCGAGCGACGCGACGATCGCGCCTGGGAAGGTCTTGTCCTCACTCGCCTTGAGCACGTTCGCGGACAGATAGTAGGCCGCGCGCACCTGGGCCTGGTCGTCGGCCGGCAGACCGGGTAACTTGCCGGGCGGCCGGTTCAGGCTGGCGTCGTAGCGGCGCCAGCCCTGCTGATAGGCATCGAGGACGCTACCGAACGGCTGCCGCAGTGATCCTCCAGCCGCGTCGAGCGCGCCGTCACGCGAGCGCCCGAACCCGAGCGCGAGCGTCACAGTTCTTCCGGTGGCGGCCGTGCTGGAGGTACTGGCCGTGGTGGCCGTGCTCTCCACGGGAGTGACGTCCTCTGTGGCGATGATGTGGCCGCCCCGCGCTGCCGCGTACCGGGTGGTGAGGGCGTGCGAGGCGTCGAGCTGGGTGAGGCCGTCGCTGGCACTGCCCGCGTAGCCGACGCTCGCGGCCTGCGACGGCGAGGTCGAGGTTAGTGCGATGTAGGTGGGCACCGCGTAGTCACGGTTCGCGGCCTGGCTGGTCACCGAGGTGTCGTAGATGACCGGGACGTTACTGGTGCTGGCGGTGCTGGCGGTGCTGGCAGGGCTGGCGGTGCTGGCAGGGCTGGCGGTGCTGGCAGGGCTGGCAGGTGCTGGCGGTGCTGGCGGTGCTGGCAGGGCTGGCGGTGCTGGCGGTGCTGGCGGTGCTGGCAGGGCTGGCAGGGCTGGCAGGGCTGGCGGTGCTGGCAGGGCTGGCCAGGATTCCCGTGTCCGGGCCGCCGTTGGCACTTCCGCCGCCGCCGTTGCCGTTGACGTGCGCGTCCAGGCGCGCGTACACGTGCAGCGCGCCGAGATTGGTGCTTGAGCCTGGTGCGCGTTCCAGCCGCGTGCGCATCAGCACGGTGTCGCGCTGCGGATCGGTCAGGTAGGTGGTGACGAGCCGGTACCCGTGCTTGGTGCTCGTCGCCGTGACCGTGCAGGCCATTCCCGACGGGTCTGCCCCTGAAGGGTCAGCCCCTGAAGGGTCAGCCCCTGAAGGGTCAGCCCCTGAAGGGTCAGCACTGACCGTGTAGGTGAGATCCCGGGTCTGCAGGTCGGTGAAGGCCTCGCCATCGGTGACGACGTACTGGAGGGTGCCGACGTTGGTGTTGTCTACGGTCGGTTCGTAGACGTCAGACAGCACGCCGCCCGCGACCGTGTACCAGACCTTCGAGCCCGGCTGGCCGCCGCTCGGCGCGGCGGTCCCCACGCAGTCCTTGCGCGCGAGGTCGAAATACGACGTAGCCCCGGGTGCGCCAGGGGCTAACGGAGCGGCAGGGGCGGCCGGCGCGGCGGGGTCGGCCCGGCCGTGGGAGGTCGTGCCCGGTGCCGATTTCGCCGAGCCGTTCGACTGGCCGGCTTGGCCGGCTTGGGCACCTTGGGCGCCTTGGGCACCTTGGCCGGCTTGGGCGCCTTGGCCGGCTGATGGGCGCCTTGGCCGGCCTGGGCCCCTTGGCTGCCATGGCTGCCTTTGCCCGCCGCCTGGATGCTGTCGGCGTGACCTTGCGGCCCCGAGTTTTGCGAGTGCGTCCCCCCCGCTTGTATCTTCACCGAGGGCCAGCGCTGCAGTCCGAGGATCAGCACGGGGGCGGTCAGGATCACCGCGAGCGCGGCACCAGACAGTGGATGGATCTTCGCCCGCTTCTTC
The DNA here is from genome assembly GCA_963826515.1 of uncultured Actinomycetota bacterium. Lineage (GTDB taxonomy): Bacteria > Actinomycetota > Actinomycetes > Streptosporangiales > Streptosporangiaceae > DATFVJ01. Next base: position 572,091 of record CAWGXI010000003.1, on the reverse strand, counting down.
TTCTTCTTCGCGTCGATCGGCGTGTCAGCCGGCAGGCCCTCCCCGTTCGCTGCCCGGCTTGTCACGTTGGTTGCTCTGTGCGATTTTTTGCCCGCTCCCGTGCCCAGCCGTGGGCTCATCCGTCGACGACCCTCCCTGGAGACGTTGGCCACGTACCCCCCGCGACCGCTTCGCAACAAAACAGTCTCTCCTGGGATCGGCCGTCCGGGAAGTGACTAAGGTCCTGAAACGGTAATAAGACCCGGCGGCGACATTCGGAGCTTCAGGGCCAGATTGGCTCAGGGTGCGCGCATCGTCGCTGGTCGTGCGGGCATCGATGGCCATTCCGGTAGGTACGGACCCGCGAAATGCGGCACGGCCACAGCAGAAGCGGTGGCAACACCAGCCACTAACATCCGCCAGGGCATACCGTGCCTCATGGGCATCTCTATCCCTGGGTCTCCACCGCATCAGCCTTGCCGGATCGCCGCCTGGATCACCGTCCGCAGCCACCAAGATCCACGGGACGCGCCCGAGCAGCGGTAGTGTGGGGCCGGGGGATGAGGCCGACCTGGCCAGCCTAATTATTCGTTGCTTATTAGTCGTACGGATTTTCGGACATAACGGTCATAGGATCAGTGAAGGGGTAAAACCTCTGCCAAGACATCACGTCGGCGGGTTGCTCATCCGGCGTCGGTGCCGTGCTATGCCTGAGGATGTCGGGCTATGCCTGCGGACGTGGCATCGCCGTCCCATCTTCCGGGCGACCCAGGGAGCGTATCTTGCCGATCACCCAGCTCGCCTTCGGGCCGCGGCGCCTCGGCGGTGTCGCGGCCGTGGTGGCGGCCGGGATCCTCGCCGCTCTTCCCGCGGTGCCTGGCGTGGGTGCGGCGCAGCGTGAGGCCAGGGTCGGCGCGGTCCGGCAGATCCCGGCGGTGAACCGGCCAGTGCCCGCGGTGACCCAGCCGGTCCCATCGGTGATCGGGCTGGTGAACGCGCGGCTACGGGAGCCTGCTCCGGAGCCGACCTCGAAATGCCTGACCTCGGCCGGGATCTACTGCTACACGCCCGTGCAATACCGCCAGGCGTACGGCCTCAACGGGCTGTACGCCGACGGGATCACGGGCAAGGGCCGGACGATCGTGATCATTGACTCGTTCGGGTCGCCGACCATCCGCAACGACCTCCACATGTTCGACAAGCAGTTCGGCTTCCCCGACCCAGGCCTGCGGATCGTTCAGGCGGGCAGGATCCCGTCGTTCGACCAGAAGAACGCGACCATGGTCGGCTGGGCGGACGAGACGACGCTCGATGTGGAGTACGCGCACTCGATCGCCCCCGGCGCGAGCATCGTCCTCGTCGAGACCCCGGTGGCGGAGACCGAGGGTGTCACCGGTTTCCCTCAGATGATGGACGCCGAGGAGGCGCTCATCGACAGCGGCGTCGGTGATGTGATCTCGCAGAGCTTCGGCGCGACGGAGAACACCTTCCCCGGGTTCGACAAGGGTAACTACTCGAGCCTGCTGAACCTGCGGTACGCGTTTCAGGACGCGCTTGCGCACCACGTCACCGTGCTCGCCGCGGCTGGCGACGCCGGCGCGACCAACGACGAGCTTGACGGCGTGACCACCTACCAGCATCGGGTCAACTCGTGGCCGTCCGCGGACCCGCTCGTTACGTCGGTCGGGGGTGCGCAGCTATACCTGGACGATGCGGGCAACCCGGTCCGTGCGGCCACGGTGTGGAATGACGGCTCCGGCGCGAGCGGCGGCGGTGAGTCCGCCATCTTCGGCCGCCCGTCCTTCCAGGACAGCGTCCGCGGCGTCGTCGGTGATCACCGCGGGACGCCCGACATCAGCATGACCGCTGCGGTCACGGGCGGCTGCTGGGTATACGAGTCGTTCGCTGCCAAGGGCCCTGGCTGGGAGCTTTTCGGCGGGACAAGCGAGGCAACGCCGATCTTCTCAGGCATCGTCGCGCTTGCCGACCAGGTCGCAGGCCACCGTCTTGGTCTCGTCAACCCGGCGCTCTACCAGCTCGGTGCCCGCAGCCAGGCGAGTCATTTCGCGCTCAAGGCCGGGATCGTGGACGTCACCACAGGCAATAACTCGTTTGCCGGTGTCACCGGCTTCAACGCTGGCCCGGGCTATGACCTGGCCAGCGGCTGGGGAACGATCGACGCGGGCCGGTTCGTCCGCGCCCTCGCTGGTTCCTGACCGGTGCCGGCGCGCTGGCCTGGTCCTGACCGATGCCGGCTCGCTCCGCTCCCCATGATCGATGGCCCACTGGGCGCTAAATCAAATCTGGCGCCCAACGGGCCACCATCGATCTTATGTCTATGCCTGCGCCGCTCACGCGTGCGTCGCACGCCGCGCGGGACGCTACGTGCGGCGGGGGAGTGGCAGCGAAGATCTGACGGAAGTCATCACGCGGCTACCGTGACGGTGTGGCGCTGCGGAGGCTGACACACGATGGCCCACATGAGTCAGTCTCAGGCCCGCGCCGGGTCACCGATCCCGACGCCGGGCCCCGGGGACCGCGGCGGGTGACTGATCCCGACGCCGCGGCAGCCGTTCAGGATATGTTCTTGAGCGCTTCGCGCCTGGACAGCGGGGAGAGCGTGTCGGCGTGCGCCGCGACGTACCTTGCCACCTCGGCGGGGTCTACCCAGGCGTAGGCGCGCAGTGCCCACCCGATGCCCTTGCGCAGGAAGAACCCGGCGTCCGCGAGGCTGGGCTCGATGCACGCGTAGAGCAGATCGAGGTCGGTTTCCTTAACGGCTCCGACCTGGCAGATGACCGCGGTGCGGCGTTTCCACGGGTCGGCGTCGCGGCTCCAGGCCAGCATCCGCGCCCGCATGCTCGCGGCCGCGGTGTCGCCGGTGCGGAGCATCGGGCCGAGCCTGCGAATCGCGATCTCGTCCACGAAATCCCACCAGGCGCCGGTGACGATCATCTCTTCATACATCGGCACGGCGTCTGGTATCTGGTAACCGCGGTAACGCGGCAGGCCGGTGAGATCGACGGCCGCGTAGCGCTCCTCGCGGTAGGAGGCCACGCGCCACAGGGCGAGCGCGGTGGCCCGCCACGCGGCGAAGGACCCCAGCGGGTGCGCCGCGGCCGCGGCTGCGAGGAGCTTCCTGCGGGCCGGTGACGGCACGCCGCGAAAAGGCATCCGCGACTTCATGTAGGCCTGCATCGAAGGCGCCTTGACCGGGTCCGCGTGCCTGCGGAGCGCGTCACGCAAGTCGTCGATCAACGCGCCGCCGGCTGCCGTCACTTCTTCTTACTGGCGCGTGCCTGCGCTGGGACGGGCAGGTCGTGCCGAGTGCACACGCCGTCGAACAGCACCTTGATGTCGTGCTCTGCCAGGTCCGCCTGCCTCCTGCTCCGCCTGAGCCGGGTAACCGAACCGCTCGAACTGCTGCAGGCAGGTCCAGTCGTTCTGGATGACGGTGATGGCGGCCCTTTGCGGCCCGGCTGAGGCGAAACATGCCTGTACGAGCCCGGCGAGGATCTCGCGGGGCCGCCGCCCCGCTTCACGATCGCGCGGTAGTTGCTCGGCAGGTCTTCGAGGAAGCTGGAGTGCGCCTCGTCCACGATCGACTCCTTGGAGTCGAAGTGGTGGTAGAAGCTGCCGGACAGAATGCCGGCCTCGTCGGCGATCTCGCGGACCGTCGTCGCCTGATACCCCTTCTTGGCGAAGAGCCCGGCAGCGAGCTTGACGAGCGCGCCGCGGCGCTGCGACGCGAGCGAAGAGCCGCCGGCTCGCGCCCGCGGCCGGGATTCGGCTGCCGCTTCGTCCGTGCCAGTGTCCTTGCCGCCCGCACCGCCACCTTCAGCCGCGTGGCTGTCACCCCCGGCGGACCGCCGGCCCTGGCGCCCTGATCCGCGGCCACGAGTCGTTGACGTGCGCACCCAGCCATTATGAGGCCTTTCCCCACCGCTTGCTTGATCAGCGGCGCCGTCAGCCGGTGACTCGGGTTAAGGTCGGCTCAGCTCGCGGATAAGGGGTGGGGCGGCATGGGGGTGACGGCGGTCTTCGGCGCGGTGGCCGGCTGCTATGCGTCGGCCAGGCCGGACTACCCGCCGGAGCTTTATGCCGCGCTGGCGGATCTGGCCGGGCGCGACCTAGACGGAGCGCTGGTCGTTGATGTGGGCGCGGGGACAGGGATCGCGGCAAGGCAGATGCGTGACCTGGGCGCACTGGTGATCGCGGTTGAGCCTTCCGCGGGCATGCTCGCCAAGCTGGCCGGGACATCGCCCGGTGTGGGCGCGATGCAAGGCGACGGCAACGCGCTGCCACTGCGGGACGATTGCGCCGACTTCGTTACCTACGCGCAGGCCTGGCACTGGACCGATCCGCACCGCGCGGTGCCCGAGTACCGCCGGGTGCTCAGGCGAGGCGGGAGCTTCGCGGCTTGGTGGAATCTGGTGGCCCGCGAGGCGCCGTGGGAGGAGGCTCAGGAGAACCGGCTGATGGCGGCCTGCCCTGATTACCGCGAGGGCCGGGACAAGTATCCAGGGTCGCGCGGAGACGCGGACCCGACGGCACTGTGGTTGGGTCAGCCGGCGCAGATTGCCGAGTTCAGCTGGTCGCGGCGGGTGGCGCTCGACGTGCACCTGGCAAATCTCAACTCCAAGTCATACGTGGCGGCTCTCGGTCAAGGCGTCGGCCAATTCCTGGCCACCGAGCGCGCGATGCTGCTCGCGGAGTTCCCTGATGGCGTGGTCACGGAGGCCTACCGAACAGTGCTCGCCGTCGTACGCCGGTGAAACCGGCGGGCGCTGGCTCCGGCCTTTGCTCGCGCCCGTGTCGATTCGGCAGCAGCGGTGAGTGCGCATCGCTAGGGTCGTATCCGTGACTGCGGCAGGAACCACGGATTCTTTCCTCGAGGAGCTGGCAACATGGGCCGAAAGCACGGCGCAGGATGTCGACGGCGAGAGCGAGAACGCTGAGCTGCTTTGCGACCTAGCCCACGACCACCTGGGCCTGGATCTGGCCGAGCTGACGCCTGGTGATCTGCGGGAACTCCTGCTCCGGGTGTTTCCGAGGAAGATCACGGTAGCGGATCGAGCAGACCTGGACACTGTTATCCCCACCATGCGCGCGGTGTGCGGCTTCCTCAGGGACACCGGCCGGATCAAACCGCAGCAGCATGACCGCCTTATCCGCGAGCTCGATGACATCGAGCCGCGATTCGCGGACGCGGTCATGGACCCGGCTAACTGGGGGATGGCCAGGACGATTACGCAGTCCATGCTCGCGGACGGAATTGACGTCGCGAACCAGGATGACGCGACGCAATCGCTGCTGTTCGACTTCGCCGGTATCGGGGAACCCGGCTTAACCGGCATCGAGGAACGCGAGTTCGACGAGTTCGACGAGTTCGACGAGTTCGACGAGTTCGACGAGTTCGACGACGAAGACGACGACGACGAGCTGGACCTGGCGCCGGTGCGGCTGGCGCCGCTTGGCGAGCTTGCAGCCGCAGCGCGGGCCTGCCACCTGCTGGCGGAAGCGCGGCGGCTGTCCGACTGGCTCGGGCCGTCACGGCAGCTGACCGACACCGGCGCGCTGCGCATCGCGGATGCCCGCGCCATCATCACCGAGTTCGGTCTCGGCGCTTTCTGCGCCGGCCCTGATGATGACGGTATGTCCCTCGAAGCCGTCCGGAGGTTCCGGCTCGCCCGGCTGCAGAGCGCGCATGACTTCGCCCCGCTCGAAAGGCTCTGGATAGTCGCTCAGCTGGCAGGCGTGGTCGACGTCAAGGGCCACCGGGCAAGGCCGGGCCCGCGGCTGGCTGCCCTGGCGCACGCGGACGCTGGCGATGATGGCGGTGAATGTGACACTGCAGTGCTGGAGGCGTGGCTGGCCGCCTTCGCCGGGCTGATTCATCCCGACTTCCCAGCACCTGACGGGCCGCTTTCCAGCGAGCTTCAAGACGAGTTGCTCGGCATGCTGACGTCGCTGTACGCGGCAGCCGGACCGGTCGATTTAAGCGAGCTCGCCGAGGAGGCCACCTCATACCTTCCCGGCTGGAAGCTCGCCTCGGACGAGGCCGACACTCGAGTCGAAGGCGAGGTGACCGCGCTCCTCGCTGGGCCCGCTGAAGCGGGCGCTGTCGAGGTGACCAGGGGTCGTGTCGCGCTCACCCCGCTCGGCGCGTGGGGGGTCCACCAGATCCTGCGGACGCATGGTTTTCCCGTCCGCGCGATCGGCGACTACGCCGAATCGGATGCTGCCGAGATGCTCGCTGCGATAGCGGGATACGACCGGGATGATTGCGACGCTGAGATGGCCGGTTGGGTGGAGCGGCGGGGCCAGGCTGATGCCGCGGCCGAATTTGCCGTCGTTCTCAAGACGGGTACGCCTGTCCAGCGGATGGCAGGACTCGATGTGCTTGGGTCGCTTGGCCCGGCCGGGCGGGATGCGGCTCGCACCCTGGTCGGCGAGCCGGGCGTGGGTGCGCTTGCGGTGATGTGGCTGGCGAGCATAGGCGAGGATCCGGACGTAGATGTCTCGGCCGAGGATGCGCTGTGGGTGCTCGTTGACATGGGTGCGGCCATACTCGACACCATGCCGCCCGGTGAGGCGGTGCAGAACCTGGCCGAGGGCGCAGCTCACGCTGATTTCGCTGGGCAGATCGCGGAACTTTGGCGCGTCGATCACCCTCGCACGCTTGACGTGCTCACCGCGATCGCAGATCACCATCCGGATCGCGCTGTGGCGAAGGTGGCCCGGAAGGCGATCTTCCGTGCCCGCTCGACGTCTGGGGGGCACGCCGTACCTTCGGTGCCAGCCCGCAAGGGCGAGCGACCTGACCGCTCACGGCGTCGGCGGAAAGCCGGCAAGCGCAAGCACCCCCGCTGACCCGGAGCCGCCCGTGGCCGGCTGAAAGCCCCGGCGGACGCGGGCCGGTCGGCGGCGTTGCCCAGGTCACGACGGCCCAGGTCACGACGGCCCAGGTCACGACGGCCCAGGTCACGACGGCCCAGGTCACGACGGCCCAGGTCCGACGGCCAGTGACGACGGCCCAGGTGACGACGGCCCAGGTCACGACGGCAATGCGCAGCGCACGGCGCTGTCGTGTCACGCCGCGGCAGCCGTTCGGGATCATGCCAGCGTCTCGGGTGCCAAGCGGCGCGTGGCGCACTCGGCCTGCTGCCTGAGGCCGGATCCTCGCCGGCATCCGGCGGTCAGCTAACGGGCTCAGTGAGCAGCCTGATGCTCCGGTTTCTGACCGAGGCGGGAATGTTTCCGACGATGTCCGCGACGGTGACCGAGCGCAGCGAGGCACGCCAGGCGTTATGGGCCCGCGTCATGACGGCGTCGACCGCGCAAGGCCTGCGGCAGTCCTCTGCGGCGGCAGCGGCGTTGCCGCGCTGACGGATCTCCTGGCAAATGAAGGGCTGGACCGTGCCCTCGATGGCTTCCACGATGTCAAGAACCGTGATCTGGTCCGCGGCGCGGGCCAACCGGAAGCCGCCCCGCGGACCGGATGTTGCCTGGAGCAGCCCGGCCCGCACCATGGCGTGCAGGTGCTTGGCGAGATAGGCGTCGGGCAGATCGTAGTGACGCGCGAGCGTGACCCGGCGGAGCGGGCTACCCCCGGGGACCTGGGCGAGCACGACCGCGCAGTGCACCCCCCACTCCACCCCTTCAGAGAGCTTCATGTATTCGACGCTATCGGAGATCCACGATATGGAAGATCAGGTTCCAGCCCGGCAAGATCGATGGCCGGTCGGCGCTAGGATCTGGTGCCCGAAGGCCCATCGCTGGGCCTTCGGCCACTCAAAGGGCCGTCGCTGGGCTTTCGGCCCCGCCACGGGGCCGTCGCTGGGCCTTCGCCCCGTCAAGGGGCTATTGCTGGGCCTTCGGCCACTCAAAGGGCCATCGCTGGGCTTTCGGCTCCGCCACGGGGCCGTCGCTGGGCTTTCGCCCCGTCAAGGGGCTATTGCTGGGCCTTCGGCCACTCAAAGGGCCATCGCTGGGCTTTCGGCTCCGCCACGGGGCCGTCGCCGGGCCTTCGGCCCCGCCACGGGGCCGTCGCTCGGGCCCGGCCCAGCAGGGTCAGCCATGAATCGGCGAACGCCTAAGCCCAGCACAGCCGGCCCGGTTTCGGGTGCGCTCGGCTGGGCCGCAGCGCGCGCCTGCCGGGTTCCGCACCGGGTTACCAACCGCGATGCTCGCGGGCCCCGACAAATTCGACCGGCGCGGAAATCCGGCCCCTCTGGTGGTGGTCCTCGGCGCATGACCAGGCAGCCTGGACAGCCTCGTCAGCGTCCTTCCCGTCCTGGTCGGACCGGGAGACTGTACCGTCCTGATGGCGGAGCCGAACGGTGAAAGTTGCCATTATGCGTTCCTCGATATGATCACTGCGGCCCGGGCAGGCCACCGCCTGGCAGTGCGCGCCGTCGTGGGCATGGCGTCGGCACGTTACTCGCCTGCCCGCTGGAGCGTGCCCGCAGATCTTTGGCGGCGCGACAGTGCCGTCCACGACCCCAGACGACGACCGGGGTCGTGGACGGCACTGTACTCGTCGCCGATAGTTCCACTATCGACTCCTCGAGAACAAGCAGGGCCTTGCCGGATCGCCGCCTGGAGCACCGCCTGTATCCACCCAGATCTACGAGACACGCCTAGTGCATCGGTTAGGCGCCGCCAGGAGATCAGATAGTCGCCGGCCGGGCCAGCTCCTAGTGGTATGTACGAGGGGTCCGTTGAGGGAACGGCGTCCAGGTGGGTGCATCCGCAAGGCACTGCTTGCTCTCGAGGGCAAGGTGCTGGCCGGCCGGTGCTGGCTCGACCGGGATGTGGCTGACGGACATGGACTACTCCGTCCGCAGCTCTGACGGTTCCGGTGCGTTCCGCGACCCATCTTATTAGTCACCATCATAGAGGATGGATATCCATTATATCGTCGATTCTCGATAGGGCACAGAGCCGACGCTGAGGAGCCCGAGCCGAGATGACCACTCCGACCCTCACCCGCGAGAAGCTGCCACCGGCCGCGCAGAAGGCGTATCCAGGGATGCTGGCGGTGCTGCTGACAGCGACCTTCGTGGCGCAGTTCGACTTTTTCGTGGTCAACGTCGCTGCCGCCTCGCTCGAACGCGAGCTGCACGCCAGCCAGGGAGCGCTCGAACTCGTAGTGGGCGGCTATGCGTTCGCCTACGCGAGCGCGATGATCACAGGCGGGCGGCTCGGTGACCTGTTTGGTCACCGCCGGCTGTTCATCATCGGCATGGTCGCTTTCGCGGTCGCATCGCTGCTTCGCGGTATCGCGATGAACCCGACGCAACTCGTTGCCGCCCGAGTGCTACAGGGGCTCGCAGGAGCGCTTTTGGTGCCCCAGGTGCTCGGGCTGATCACGTTGACATTCCCGCCCGCGGCGCGGTCGCGCGCGATCGGCTTGTCGGCCTGGGCAACGGGATCGTGCTTCCTGCGCTGATCGGTACGGCTCTGCAGATGGTTCAACCGCAGGAAGCTGGCGCGGCCGCGGGGACTCCTACCACAAGCCGGCAGTTCGCCAGCTCCGCCGGTGTCGCCGTAATCGGCGCCGTGGCGGCCCGCATCCGGCGACGGGGGGCTACGCGCGCGCCATGCAGTGGTCCTCGCTCATCGGCATCGTCCTGCTTGTGGTGATTGTGGTGATTGTGGTGTTTGTTAACTACCTGGGCCGCCTGGCTGGCTCGGCGCGCCGCTGACCCTCCCGACGCTGAAGCCGGTCAGTGCCCGTATACCGGGATGATCACCGCGCGGGCGAGCGTATGAAATCCGAGGTTGAATCCAGCGACGGCAGGCGACACGTCCGAGTCGATGCCAAGGGTCTCCTGGTCTACCGCATGCACGGTGAAGACGTACCGGTGCGGTGGGTCGCCTCCGGGGGGCGCGGCACCGCCGAAGTCCTTCGAGCCAAAGTCGTTGCGGACGCAGAACGCGCCGCGAGGCAGACCGGAACTGCCAGCATCGCCGCTCAGCGCGCCCGTAGGCAGTTCGGTGACTGTCGCGGGAATATCCACCAGCACCAGGTGCCAGAAGCCAGAACCGCTCGGCGCGTCCGGATCGAAGCAGGTCACGGCGAAGCTCTTGGTCTCAGGGGGAAAGCCGGACCACCGCAAGTGCGGCGAGATGTTCTGCCCCGACATCCCGAACTCGTTGTAGACGTGGGCGTCGCTCATCTGGACGCCTTCTGCGACATCGTTGCTCTCAACCGTGAACGAAGGAACCTGCGTCAGGTATTCGTGAGGAAGCGGAGCCCGCTGTGTCATTTTGCTACCTCCCTTGTAGTGAGCGCTGTAGTGAGCGCTGTAGTGAGCGCCTGGAAGCGTGAGGCGCGCTGCACCGCGCAGATTCGCGTGGGCCCAACGCTATCGCGCGGCCGCTCAACCAGGCCGCAGGGTTCACGATGATCTGCGGAGCCCGTGATCTGCGGAGCCGGTGACCTGCGGAGCCGGTGACCTGCGGAGCCCGTGACCTGCGGAGCCGGTGACCTGCGGAGCCGGTGACCTGCGGAGCCGGTGACCTGCGGAGCCCGTGACCTGCGGAGCCCGTGACCTGCGGAGCCCGTGACCTGCGGAGCTTATGAGTGCCGGCCAGCGCTGCCGAGACTTCCTTGGCCATGCTGGTTACGTTTCGTGGTAAACCCCAATACCGTGTTGGCACTAGGGTCACCAGTTCTTAGAGAGCGGAGGCGCAGTCGTGCTGCGCGGGCCAGTCGCGTGGGTGTGCCGTGGTGCGCTCGTCATACTCCTCCTCGGTACGTGCGCTTCAGGTGCCCGGGCCTCCATCGCGCAGCCGCCATCATGCGGCGGTGCCTCCTGCTCGCACACTGGGACCGGGACGATTCGGTGGCAGGAACTGCTGCCCGGTGGCTACGTCGCGTATAACGATGCGCGCGGAACTGAACCCACGGCGGGCGAGCCATATGCGGCGATCGGGCGTCAGGTCGCCGTGTTCGGCCTCGATAATGTGGTCTCTGCTTACGATGCAAAGCAGGGCAGCCCGCGCTGGACCGTGCGGCTTCCTGGTCTTTACGGCCGGCAGATCGTTTCCGCCCGCGTCTGGCCTGGGGTGGTCACCGTCGGGGTCGCCACGGTGGCAGGTACCCAGTGGGAGGTGGTGCTCAGTGCCGCGACCGGGCGGCTGATCCGTGCTTTCCCGCGCGCCCCGTTCGGCGGCACGGCCGCCGCCGATTCCCGCCACACGGTCGTGGTCGGACCTGGTGCGGTTACCAGCTATGACAATGCCAGTGGTCGTGCCATCTGGACCCAGCAGACCGGCGCCGCTCCGCAGCGCTGGCAACTCGACGGTCATGTCCTTTACGTCTCCGTCGCGGCTGGCGGGTTCCTTGCCGCGCAGCCGGTGACCGCGCTGCGCAGGATCGATCTGCGTTCCGGCGCGGAACGGGTCATCAGGCCCAGGTCCGGTTCGTTCGCGGGAACGCCCGGCGCGGCACTCGACGGGGTCGTTCTGTTTGGCGGCGCCACAGGCGTCACCGCGTACAGCGGCAGCACCGGCACCCGGCTGTGGCAGCTGCCCGGCGCCGCTCCGCAGGCAATTGACGTGGTCACGCAGCTCTTCTACCTCACAGCAGGAAGCGGGCTAGAAGGAGTCGATCCCGGCGGAAATGTGCGATCAAGGCTGTTAGGAACTTCCGCCTTTTACGGCGAGCGTGACGGCGTGGCCTTCGGCCTCGACGACGGCGCGAGCGGTGATGCTTGGGGCCTGGACACCACGACCCAGCACGTCATCTGGACCACAAGCTCGCTGTCCTGGCCGCATGTCTTCATCGATCTCAGCGGGCTGGGCGGCAGCGCAGATCCCCGCAGCAGCGCGATCATTGTCGCCGCGTGCGCGCAAGCAAATGTTAATGTCAGCCCAGCGCAATGCGTGCGGCCCGAACTGGTGGCTATCAGCCGCTGAGCGTTCCCTGCTGGCGCTGAGCGCCCTGCCTGGCGTCCGGCGTGAGGTCCCGCCGCCGACCATGATCATGGATCTTCGGGGAGATTCGCCGGCAACTCTCCGGGAGCTCAAGAACCGGGGTGGCGATCTGCCCGCTGGCCTGCCACGAATTGGACGGCGCCCGCGATTCGCTGCCTGATACCGGTGAAGCCACGTTCGGCCAGCGCGTCGGTGATCTCATCGCGGCCGAAGACGCGCATCCCGGCCATCCGGCCTGCGAGGTCGGTCGCCGCGCCAAGCGGGCCACCAGCGCCACGCCGGCAGCTTGTCATCAATGCGATCCGCCCACCCGGCCGCAGCACGCCGGTCATCTTGTCCAGCACGCGGAAAGGCTCCCGCATTAGATTCAGTGCCGCGAAGCAGCAGACCGCATCGATACAGTCCGGGCGCAGCGGCACGCTCAGTGCGTCGGCACGCACGTACGCGATGGCGGCCCCGTCCGTCATGGCCCTGCCCGTCACGGCCCTGCTCGTCACGGCGCCTGAGGTATCGCGGACCGCGCGGGCCAGCATCGCGGCCGACAGGTCGAGGCCGACGACCAGGTCAGGATGGCCTGGCCCGTTTGCGAGCTCACGGGTGAAGTTGCCGGGCCCGCACGCCAGGTCGAGGAGTGTGTCACCCGGTGAAAGCGCGAGCCAGGACCTTGCGAGCCGGTATTCGCCCGCCATGCCAGGCCCGGCGACGCCTGTGACAAGCCGGCTCAGCGCTGGGCGCCACCATCGCTGGTAGATCGCTGGGACGGCCGCCGTGCCCATTAGCCATTCGGCAACCCCCGTCCACTCCTGCGGCGTGTTCCCGATCAAGTCGAGGTAGCCATGGGACAGATCCGGGACCGTAGGTGCCGGATCGAGCAGGCCAAGAACTCTCTTGACCGCCGCCCCGGCGTCACCGACCTCACCGGCAGGCACCTGCATACCGTTCATCCTATGCGCCCGCCCGGAGGGACAGTGCCATCAGGTGAATGCGATGGTGGAAGGATCGCAGCCCGCGGCGAAACATCCATCGCCACGGGCCGGCATGTTCGGCGGCCGAAATTGAACGGCGGAGAAATATGGTTGCACATTGCTCCCTGGCGGGCCTTCACTAAATGCGTGGAATCAGGACAGGGCCCACCGGAGTGTGTCGACAAATGCGTGGCATCAGGACAGCGCCCACCGGAGCGTGTCGACGCGGGTCCGGTGCTGCTCAGGCGGCTGTGCGAAGCCGACGCGGCCGCCGTCGCGGCTGCGGTGCTCGCGAGCATGAAGCACCTGGAGCCCTGGATGCCATGGGCGACGCAGGAAGCTGCGGACGTGGGCCACCAGCGTGCCCGGATCATCGCGGCCGGAGGCTTGTGGGATGCGGGCACCGATTTCATCTACTCGGTGCTACCGGCTGACACTTCTGTTCCTGAAGGCACTGCTGTTCCTGAGGGCACTGCTGTTCCTGAGGCGGCAGTGCTCGGCACGTTTGGGCTGCACAGGCGGATCGGGCCTGGCGGCATCGAGATGGGCTACTGGATCCATGCCGCCCATGCCGGGCACGGCTATGGCAGTGCCGCCGCACGAGCGCTGACTTCGGTCGCGCTCGTGCTGCCCGGCGTCGAACGGGTCGAGATCCACTGCGATGCCGCCAACGCGGCGAGCGCCGCTATTCCGCGCCGGCTGGGCTACCGGCTGGACAGAATCGAAGTCAGGGAGCCAGAGGCCCCTGGCGAGAGCGGCCGCCACCTGATCTGGGTGCTGGAGCGCCAGATCTGACGGTGGTTCAGGGCCCGCCCAGGTAGCCCGATCCGACTGCCGCGCTCGTCATGAACGTCACGTACGCGGCGCGGCGATGTTCGCTCACCGGGCGTCACCGCCCGTCAGGCCCGCGACATCCTCCCGCAGCACTGTGCGGACGGTGCCGGGCCGCGGGGTGCGGACGTGCCGGGCTGCGGGGTGCGGACGCAGCACCGGCAGGCCGGCCTGATTCGGCGCTCAGCAACCGGCGCGCACGCAATGCGATCTCGAGCTCGAACCGCGCATCCGGGTCGTGCAGCTGATCTCCGAACAGCTCATTAAGCTGCCGCATCCGGTACCTAACCGTCTGCGGGTGAACGTGCAGCCGCCTTGCCACCTCCTTTGCGTTGCCCGCGTTCTGCAGCCAGGCGAGCAGCGTTTCCGCCAGACGGTCCTGCTGGCCCGGCCGCAGGCGCCGGATAGGTGCGAGTTGCCTGGCGGCGAGCGTGCGGACGAGCTCCTCGTCCGACAAGATCAGCAAAGTGGACATGTGGTTGTCCGAGCAGACGACGCGATTGCTCCACACGATCATTCCGCGTTGCGCCAGCGCAAGGGCCTGCCGTGCCCACCGCAGTGAGCTACTGGCCCTGGCCAGCGGACCGGCAGGCCCGACCGCCGCCGCCCGGCCGCGGAGCCCGCGCTCGACGAGCTGTGCCTGGCCCGGGCCATCAGGATCGGGCACAAGCAGGCACGGATCCCGTCGCGTCATGTCGATGAGAACCTCGGCCGGCAGCGAAGGCAGCGGCAGGAAACGGTCATCGCCGCGATCCTCGAGGGCGACCGCGGCCACCCTGCGCGGTAGCCGCCACGCGGCCGCCCTGGCGAGGTCGGCGATGGCCGCTGGCGAGGCCGGAGGATCGGCGATCACCAGGTCGAGCAGCCGCCTGCGGCGGCGTTCGAGTTCACCGGCGACTTCGGTGCGCGCCTCCGCGTAGCCGTCCGCGCAAGCGTCCGCGAGCTCGTCAAGGTACAGGAAGATCGCCTCGCCCAGCCGGGCGAGCGCATCGATGTCGTGCCTGAGACGCCCGTCCTGCTCGTACATCACATAGAGCTGACGCCAGGCGACCCGGGCACCGAGCCGCAGCGCGGTCTGCAGCGGCTCGAGGCTGCGTCCCGCAGCCGCCTCGACCCGGCCGATGTCACGGAAGACCGCGGCCGTCGGCTCACGTGACGTAGCCGGATTAGCGATACGCTCCACAAACTGCTGGACCGAATGCGACACCGCCCGGCGGACCATCTGCGTGTACGTGTCGTCGAGTGGTCGCGCGTACTCCGGCACATCATGCAGGATGGCGTCGGTCATCTCTTGGACGATCCGGTCCAGGCCGGGCCGCATCACGTCGGCTGCCTCGGTAGGAACGCCGGACCATGACCCGGCTGCGTCGGTAGGTTGTCCCACTCGCCTCACCACCCGGTTTCGGACAAAATAACCTGATGGAGCGCCGGACGTTAGGCGAATGAGTTAGCCAGGTCTTCGCGCGTTTAGGGAAAGCGTTCGCTGTCTTTTGTCACCGCCGGGCAAAACACTGGGAGGTAACAATTCCAGTGACCGCGAGCGCATGTCACTGACCAGTGCTGATGACGTCGAGGCGGCTCGGGCCGGTTAGGCGGGGCCGGTTAGGCCGGGGCTGGTTAGGCCGGGGCCCGGTTAGGCCGGGGGCAGACCGTCGTTATCCAGGTGACAACGCGACATCTCACCCCCTGCCGCCCCCTGCCGAACTTCAGGACATGATCCGCGCGCCGCTCAAGGACGAGCAGGCGACTGCCGGCTGAGAGCTTTCAGTGATCTGACCACTGGCGGGACAATAGCAGGTGTGATCGGCGGCACCTGCGACTCCCGTTCACCGCAGTACGGGACTGGGGAAGCTGGGCGCCGCAAATGATCAAGGTTAGGCTGAGCATGCACGATATGCCCGGGGTTGCACCCGAGGCCAGCTGGCGGCTCGCCCCGCCGGCCTGGCCCCGGGTCCGGCCGGCGCACGGCTGCTGACGAGAGGGCATTCCAGATTGGCAATCGACAGGAATGCACACGAGCAGCCGGCCTCGCCCTCCGGTGCTGATTCCTCAGATCGTTCCGCGCCGCCGGGAACCGGCGGAGGTGAAGTGCCACGGGCGCGCAGGGTCGCGCCGCGAGCCCAGGTCGCGCGGCTCATCCGCGCCATCAGCAACAGCGATAATGCGATCGTCGAGGATGCGCTCCTCCAGCTAAGCCGTTCGCGGCGGCTGTTCGCTCCCCTCGCTCTCGCCGTCGGCGCCCTTGCCATGCTCTTCGAGGGCCTGAAGCTGCTGTTCTCCAACTGGCGGCTCACCCTGATCCAGGTTCTCCCCGCGATGTGGGTCTGGGCCGCCATGGCCGACCTGAAGGCCCATGTGCTGCGCGGGAAGACCTTGCACGAGTTGCGCGGGCCGCCGATCGTGATCCCTCTCGTGCTGGCTGTCGCCGCCATCACCGTCGCGAGCTTCTTCCTCAATGCCGTCTTTGCGTTTGCCATCGCGAAACCAGGTCAATTAAGGATCCGGCCGGCGTTCACCGAGGCTCGGTCCCACCTCACTGTCGTCGTGGGCTCGGGCGCAGCCGTCGGGATTTGCCTCGGCCTGTCAACCGTGGTCTTCGTCCGCTGGGGACTGTGGTGGTTCGCCATCTCCCTGAGCATCGTCATCGCCGTGATGATGCTCTGTTATGTCGCCGTGCCTTCGCGGCTCATCGGTATGAAGACCACCTACTATTCGAAACGGGACAAGTTGACCGCCAGCGCCGTGGGCGGGCTAATCGGCGCGGTGGTGTGCACCCCTCCTTACGTCCTCGGTCGCGTCGGGCTTCTCCTGCTTAGGTCGCATACGCTCTTCATCCCGGGCATCATCGTGTTCGCTATCGGGCTGACATTGCAGGCGGGCGCCACAGGCGCGGTCAAGGCGATCAAGATGAGCGCCAAGCTCGTCGGCGGGCACCGGCACGCTCCTGGCGATGAGGCGCCGTCCGATGCGGCCGCCTCCTGAACCAACGCGGACGGAGCGGTTTTCTGCTTTCCCCCGCCAGCCGGGACCCGGAGCCTGCAACTCGGGCCGACGTGCCTGCCCAGCGAAGGACATTCGCCTCTGCCGACAGTGGCTTCCGGGCCCTCATTATGCAAGCTAACCTGAAGGCGCGGTGATCGCATGACAATGACCAGTTCTGCCCGGATACAGCCGACGTACCTGCGACGCAAGATCATGACGGCCGATGATGCCGCCTCACTGATCACTCCTGGTGTCAACGTGGGAATGAGCGGGTTCACGGGAGCCGGTTATCCGAAGGCGGTGCCTGCCGCCCTGGCCAGGCACATTAACGCCTCGAACGCCGAAGGGCGGCCTTTCAAAATCAGCGTGTGGACGGGTGCCTCCACGGCACCCGAGCTCGACGGCGCCCTCGCGGCGGTCGACGGCATCGAACTCAGGCTGCCCTACCAGTCCGATCCGATCAGCAGGGAAAAGATCAACGCAGGCCGGATGGAGTACATCGACGTCCACCTGTCCCACGTCGCGCAGATGGTATGGGAGGGATTTCTCGGCCCGCTGGATTTCGCCGTGATCGAAGCAGTGGGCCTGACCGGGGACGGTGAGCTCATCCCGTCCACCTCCGTCGGCAACAACAAGACATGGATCGACCAGGCCAGCAAGGTGATCGTCGAAGTCAACTCCGCCCAGAGCATGGAGCTGGACGGGATGCACGACATCCATTACGGCACGGCGCTTCCGCCGCACCGGACACCGATCCTGATGACTTCCCCGGGCGACCGGATCGGCATGCCGCACCTGCTCTGCCCGGCCGGCAAGATCGTGGCGATCGTCGAGACCGACACCCGGGACCGCGACAACGCCTTCACTCCGTCCGATCGGGTGTCCGAGCAAATCGCCGGCCACGTCATCGACTTCCTGGAAAACGAGGCGGCTAATGGCCGGCTGCCGCATGACCTGCTGCCCCTGCAGTCTGGCGTCGGCAACATCGCCAACGCTGTTCTGGACGGGTTCCAGAGCAGTCCTTTCGAACGGCTCACCGCCTACACCGAAGTCGTCCAGGACGGGATGCTCCGGCTGCTGGAGTCCGGCAAGATGGTCATGTGCTCGGCGACCGCCCTATCACTCAGCACGGAAGCGGCCGACGTGCTCAACGGCCGGCTGCCCTACTACCGGGACCGGATCATCCTCCGGCCACAAGAGCTCAGCAACCATCCTGAGATCATCCGCCGCCTCGGCTGCCTGGCGATGAACGGCATGGTGGAGGCCGATATCTACGGCAACATCAACTCGACCCACATCATGGGCACCAAAATCCAGAATGGCATCGGCGGCTCAGGCGACTTCACGAGGAACGCCTATATCTCCATGTTCGTCAGCCCATCAACGGCCAAGGGAGGCGCGATTTCGGCGATCGTGCCGATGGTGTCCCACGTCGACCACACCGAGCACGATGTGCACGTGATCATCACCGAGCAGGGGGTCGCCGACCTGCGCGGGCTGGCGCCGAGGCGCCGCGCCCGTAAGATCATCGACAACTGCGCGCACCCCGACTACCGGCCCGCTCTCAACGACTACTACGACCGCGCACTCGCCGACTCCTACGGTAAGCACACGCCCCACTTGCTCGAGGAGGCGCTATCCTGGCATGTCCGCTTCCTGAATGACAAGACCATGCTGGCTACTGGCTAGGGCCGCCAAGTTCTGCTGGGCCGCTGGGTTGCCAAAGTGGGCCAGGCAGCGGCCCGGTGGCGGTGACGCTGAGCCGACCCGCGCCGCCGGAACAGGTCCCGCAGGGCCCCACGTGGCCAGCGCTGGTGCGGCAGTTCGGCCGAGCGCACGAATGCCGATACCGGCCACCTCGGATCGCCTACGGGCCGGACGCTGGCAGCTCAGCGTGCGGCTCGGGGCCGACAGCGGGCCGCCTGGAGCTGAAGTCGTCAAAGTTGTTAGGTCGTCGCGTGCGGCCCAGTCTGGCCCGCACGCGACTGGGCCCGGGCCGCTGGGCCTGCCTTGCGGAATTCCAATTCCTGACCTTGGATTCCTCCGGGTGGCATCTCGACTCGCAGGAAAAGGCCCGGCCAATTCCCACTGGGATTTGGACCGGGCCTTTTTCTACTGCTACCTCCGGGTTGCTGGGCCAGCCGCCCAGACGTCGAGGCTGAATGACCGGGGCGTAGCGCTGAAGTTGCAGCTCCTGTTCGACTTGCGCGGGGCGAGCGCCTTGACCAGCAGCGCGTACTTGCCGTTCCCGCGCAGCCCCCGGTAGCGGCCGGTGGCGTCGTAGATGGAGTACCTGCCCCTCTCAGTGTGCGTGAACCAGCAGGTGGTGTTGTTCGCGTGGTCCCGTGGCGTGCCCTTTGTGCTGGCGTGGAAGACGAACACCGACCCGTGGCGGAACTTGAAGCGGTCGGTCCCGCGGGTGGTGTGGTCGGTCAGCGTGACGTCCCGGCCATCTCGCCCGCTCACGAGGCCGAACATGTCGACCCTCGTCAGGTTTCCGGTCGGGTCGTTCGAGTGGATGCGGAATACCAGCGGGCCACGATGCTGTGGCCGTGGTGCCGCGTTCGCGGCCGTGGCCATGGCGGCGATGCCCATCACCAGAATAGCGAGCACTGCGAAGATCCTGCGTCTCACATTCGTCCCCTTCCGTAGCGCATGTGGGGCGACAATATCCGGTGGTGTCCGGTATGTCCACAGCTCGCGCCGAGGCATTTGCGCAGGTCAAGTCAGGAATCACTCTTCCTGGGACCCTTCACCCCTGGCCGCGTGGTGCTCGCGGCTCTGCCCGCAAGCCAAGGCATGCGCAGGCCTCGATCGACGCCCAGCTCTTGTGGCAGCCAGGGCAGCGGCCGGGTTGCTGGCCCGTGTAGGCGCAGCGGCCATGGTGGCTGCTGACCGGGCACGGCGACCGCTTGCCCTCGCTGAGACGGCGTGGCTGATTGGCTTGCTGGCCCCGCCATGCGCAGCTCGCCACACACGCGGCAGCGCTGGCGATCACTTCCGCGTGGCGGTCGGCGGGCAGGCTTGCCTCGTACTCGACAACCATCCGGCGCAGTCAGTTCTGGGTGGCCGGACAGTTCTGGGTGGCCGGAAGCCCATCGTTGATCAGGGTGGCGAGGACCAAGGCCTCGGGCGCGGTGCCCCGGTCCCAGGTCTATGGTGCCTCCAGGCTCACTGCGGCCACCTCAAGATCGGTTCCAGGAAGCTGCAGGAGGCCTACCTGGCGAGGCCCGAACTCGTCAGGTGCCGATCGTGTCGCGCATTCGCCGGGCGATGTAACGGAGGTGATGACGATCATGTCGGTAGGGGCCAAGACGGTCCGGGGGCCCGGCAGCGAAGGCCAGCGACCCGCGGCGGGCATGACGAAGTGGCTGCTCGGCGTTACCGCCGTCGTCATGCTCGCGGGCCTGCTCTTCGGCTACGACCAAGGGGTCATCAGCGGCGCGCTTAACGGCATAGACAAGGACTTCCATCCCAGCACGCTCGTCATCGAGATCATCACTAGCTGGGTGACGCTGGGGGCATTGGCCGGAGCTCTTGTCGCTGGGAGCCTCGCCGACTGCCTCGGGCGGCGTTGGACCATAATGCTGGCTGCGCTGCTATTTACGCTTGGTGCGGCGGTCGAGGCCTTGGCACCCGGCACTGTGATCCTGGTCATCGGCAGCCTGCTGGTCGGTTTCGGGGTGGGCGTCGCATCGGTTGCTGCTCCCTTGTACGCCGCAGAGATGGCACCCAGCCGGTGGCGAGGCACCTTGGTCTCGACCTATCAGCTCGCGATCACGATCGGAATATTCGTCGCCTACCTGGTGGATCAACTATTGGCATCGGGTAGCTGGTGGCGGTTGATGCTTGGGCTCTCGGTGGTTCCTGGGGTCCTGCTGCTGATCGCCACGTGGCCGCTGCCCGATTCGCCGGTGTGGTACATGACAGTGGGGCAGCGAGAGCGGGCAGCGTGCACTACGTAAGGTGCGGCCCGCTGCGTGAGCATGAGTACAATAACCAGGCGGGTTCCATCCGCGCTCCCATCGAACGTGCGGTTGCGCACCTGAAAACCTGGAAGATCCTCTTCGCCGATTACCGGCGGCCGCTCAGCACGTTTCTTGATTCTTTCCGCGCAGCCATCGGTCTCTATTTCTTCGAATTGAGTTTTCAATAACCCTCAGTGCAACCGCTAGAAAAACCACGCCAGCAGCGCCTAAACTGCGTTTGAGCATCTGTGCAACCAGTCGTCACTGAGTTAGGTGGTCTCAGTCAAGAATGGCAATCCCTTGATGCTCGGCAGTAGCTGTTGGGCGACGGGGAGGAGCGCTCCGCCTAGGATCTCGCGGCAGTCCTTGAAGGGAATCGCGGAATTAAGCAGGACGTAGAGTTTGTTGTTGGACTCGTCAATACGGATGGCCCCGCCCAATCCCTCAATCCATATAAGGTACAGCTCCTCGTAGTATTTCCCGAGGCCAGCGGTGGCCAATGACAGCACGCAACCGCCAGTTGTTGCGGAGGTCAACCACTCGGGAGGGGTCGGCATTTGGTCCGCTTGCAGCTGACGCGGGACGCCCAGGCAGCTCCCGCCCGGACCCTGCAGGCAGACGAACGGTACCAGCTGAATGTTTTGCACGCTGCCCCAGCCGAACCAGTTATTGAGTGTAAACGCCGTCAGCTGGTCTGGCAGGGTCGGGAAAGTGGCCCAAGATGGGAACTTGGACTTGGCTGGTACTGTCCAGGTGGCGCCGACATGCTGCGCGCAGTAACTGTCGAGCTGCATGATCGTCTGCCCGCCGACCAGAATTGACTGCTTTGCATTCGGACAGTACAGGTTCTGCGGTGACGTGCTCTCGTTCTGGTAGTCCACGACGACACCCAGAACGTTGCCCGTGACAACTACAGAGTTCAGAGTAACCGACCAGGTGCCATTATTGGCGATCGGCTGATTAATCTGGTATACGCCGGAAGTGGGCGGTGCAGCGCTTGCCATTGCGGTCAGTACTGGCGTTAGGGGCAGCAGCGCGGCTGCCAGTACCAACAGCATAACACGACGCCACAATCTTCCTATGGCCACCATAACTTCCCCCCAGGAATATCATACGCTGAACGCCTTATGGTCCCTCCGATGTAAGCGGCTGTCAAGAACAGGTCGGACCGCCGAATCCCGATCCCGCCAAAGCACGCGAAAACTGCTGCCGCGTGGGCATCGTCACAGCCTTCCAAGCTGGTAATGCAAGCACCCAGATCGCCATGATCCGGAAGATGTACGGAATTAATCCTGAAAGCGGAAGGCAGATAGTTTCGCATGTACCGTGGTCCCTATGCCTAGCTAGTACGGCAGCCGCACTTCGTTATGTGATGTGAGGGATGGCTTGCTGGCGGCGGAGGCGGGTGCGCTGGTGGAACCAGCGGGAGCGGGCCTGGTGCCGGCAGGACCACCAGTCCCAGTACAGGTGGTGCGCGATGGGATGCAGGGGGCGGGTGAGCAGGTTAAACAGGCGCTTGACCGCCGTTGACCGTGAGCGGGATTAGGCCCAAAGCCGGGAAGTTAAGGGTTGCGGGCTGCTGTCAAGGGGCGTGTCGTAGATCGACAAGACAACGGAGGTCCGGTAAGACGGGAAATCGACCAAGATCGCCCCGTCATGAGGACCTCCGTTGCGTATTCAGTTTGCCACCGCGGCTGCCGTCACGACCATCACTAAGCGCTCGCGCAATAGTAAATTCCCTTCATTCGGGCGTGTCGTGTCGCGGGGCGGGTCTGCTGGGATGGTGTAGTTCCAGTTGCCGTGGGAACTGGTGGCGCTGGAGGTGCCGGGCCTCGAATGCCTTCATGTCCTTGTCCCCGGGATCCTGATGCCCTTGGGTAGATTCCGTTGTCCGGGACGGCGGTGACCTTCAGGCCGGTTCTGGTGGTGACCGCGCTGATGGTCTCGATGGTGACCTCGTGGGAGATCAGCGGCAGGCCCCGCCAGTTCATGGTGATCGCGGAGAACAGCCGGTGCTCTATTTTGTCCCGCTTGCTGGTTCCCGGTGGCAGGTGCAGCACGGTGATGTCCAGGCCGGCCTCGGCGGCGAACGTGGCCAGCCCGGGTCTTCCGCAGCCGCAGCCGGGAGCCGTTGGACCCGCCGGAGTCGGCGGTGACCAGCAGGCGCCGGGCGCCGGGGTAGGCGGCCCGGCGCGGTCCGTTCCTCCAGGAGCGGATCGAGGCGACGGCGAACGCGCCGGTGTCGTGATCGGTCTACGTTGACCCAGCCGGTGTCCGCGGTCAGGCCGCAGCTCCCGTACGGGGTGACCTTGCCCGGCTCCTCGCCGGGGAAGTCGTGCACGCTGACCCGCTCGGGCTGCCCGGCCGGCGCCCATTCCGCCCCGCCGTTCTTGAAGTTCCCGGCATTCTCCTTCTTCTTCGCGTCCACGCTGATTACCGGGCTGCCGTCCTCCTGGAACGCTGTGACCTGGGCGTTGATGTACCGGAACTGGGCGTCACGGTCCGGGGTGCTGCTTCCCCTCGATGGTCTTGGCGTTGCCCTGCCGGCTGTACCCGGCCCCGGCCAGCAGGCTGGCCACGGTCCGCGCCGTCACCGCGTGGCCCTGACCGGCTAGCTCGCTGGCCAGATGGGCGGCCGGCTTCGTCGTCCAGCGCAGCGGCGGCACCGGGCCGCCCCGCGTTGCCGGATCGGCCAGCGCCTCCAGCGCGGGCACCAGCCCGGCGTCCAGCTCCGCCAGGCTAGGCCGCCCGCCGCCGGGACCGCGCACCCTCCCGCCGGGCTCCGCGCCGGACTCGATCTCGGCCATGCCCCGGCGCACCGTCGTCACGTCCGCGCCGGTGACGCGGGCAATCACGGCCACGCCGCCGCTGCCGAGCGCCTGGGCCTCCAACGCCCAGCCACAGCCGCCGCTGGCGCTCACCGAGATAAGGACGGATCTTTACATACCGGGCGGCTATCTCCGCGTCAGTCAGCATCCATTCGACATACCACAAACGACCAGGGGATTATTCGGACAACTCCCTTTAGTTTCTGCGCGAGCGCTAAACTGGCCCAACTCGGGCCCGGCCGGTGGGCCCAATGGGAAGCCATCTGGCGCAAGACCAGTTGACCTGGCGACCTTGCCAGCCCAGTGGCTCGGCCGACCCGGAACGGGCCTGCCGTTACGCCGTGCGGTTCCGGGCGTCCGCGACTGCGATGGCGAGTAGCACGGCGTCCTCGCCGCCCTCATCCGAGCCGTCCACGGCATTCCGCACCCGGTCAGCGAGGTCCGCGCCCGCCCACGCCCGGGCGTACTCACAGGCCGCCGACTGGATGTCCGGATCGCCGCGCAGCTTGCCGGTCAGTTCATCCGCACATGCATGCAGATACTGCCGCAGCAGGGCCGACTCACTGTCGGCCCCGGTCTCATGGGCCATGAGCCTCGCCGCCTGTGAAGCCGCGTACTCGGGATCGTCGGCGACCATCTTCAGGCTCACGGCGATCAGGACGTTCTGCAGCTTGCGAGTCTCGGCCTCGTGGTCAACCGGGCTGGCTGCCTGGTGAAGCCTCATGTACCGGTCGACTGCTTCGTGCCATTCGGCGCTGTCACGCTCGCTGGGGAAGCTGCCATCGGGGCGCGGCAGAAGTCCGTCCGTGTGCTGGTAGGCGTAGATCCATGCTGGTGATACCCCAGCCGCTTCCAGCATGCTGACCGTTGCGGTCTCCACGCCGGGCAGCGACATCGGCTGCGGCTCGTCGGCGTCTGGATCGAAGAACAGCGGATCGTCAGGCCCGGGCGGGCGGCCGAACTTCTCCTCGAAGAAGCGGCGCTGCGCTTCAATCATCGCGGCGCCGTCCTGGCCCAGCCGGATGACCTTGCCCTCACGGTTGATGACCTGCTGGTGGCCGAGTTCAAAGGCCAGGCCGATCAGGGCGGTTCCAGGTGAGCTGTGCCACTGGCGGTCTTCCGCCTGCACCTGCTCGCTGAACGCCGGGATGCCGAACAGATGGCACAGCGCCGTATCCACGTCGAGCCCGCGCTGGGGTGCCAGCAGGAGAACGTCGGTGACCGGCACCAGCGGGGAGTCCTCGCTCAGCCCGAGCGCCCACGCCACCGCCCGCTCGCCAGCATCGGAGAGGTCTTCGTGGTCGCCGGCCACCAGACCCGCGTACAAGGCTGGCAGGAGCACCGCGGGATCGCCGTGGACGTCCAGCCCTACGCTGGCCAGCATCTGCAGCCCTTCCCGCAGAGCATCGGCGGCCGTTCCATCAGGCGGCAACCCGACCTCGGTGGCCGCCCACAGCCGAGCCACCCGCCCGGCCGCGTCCTGCGGGGGGTCGGGCAGCGTGGCATCCTCAGCAGGACCATAGGCGAGACGGGCGCCTTCCAGCGCCCGGTCCGGCAGCAGGTCACGGGGAAGCTTGCGCTGGTCCAGGCCCGCTGCCTCCAGGCGTCCCGCCAGCAGCAGCATCAACTCGCCGCTGTCGACCGGAAGATCATGTTCCTCGCTGGCGCTAAGCGTCTCGTTGACGAAACGCTCGATTCCACGCCAGTGCACCGTGCCGCGCAGGATGCGCAGCCACGCCGTGCGGGCGTTAGCGAATTCGTAGCCGTCACGGAATCCCTGTGGCCAGATAGTGCCGAGGAAGAGGGTGTCTAGCGGGTCGAGCTCGTCATGCCACTCCGGCCCGTCTTCGTCCTGCTGGGCTAGTCCCAGCGCGCCGTAGCCGAGCGCGTAGGCGCCCGCCAGGCTGACCTTCCCAGGCGAATTCAGCCGGAGAAGCCGCGCCAGCGCGGCTTCCGCTCTGGCCCTCGGGTCATCAGGCTGAGCTGTACCCGGCTGCGGCCGATCACGCGACGGCGAAGTGCCTCGCTGCCCGCGGTCTTGCCGACGACGCCGTCCGCCTTTGCCCACAGACAACCCCTCACGTTGGGTTCCTCCGAGGTTACAGCGGCCATCGCCTGACGTGCGGCGCGACGCCTGCGCAGCACCTGCGAGACGGCCCGCCCGCCATGCCCCGTTCAAGACCCCGGAGATCAGGCAGCCACTCGCCGTAGAAGACCGGCGACAGTCTTTATTTGAATAAGATATCCAACACTGAATCAGCGGACCGACTCGCGGAGGCGTGCGCGACCGGGAGACCGCAGCCGAGTCACGACCTGAGGAGGGACACCGTCATGGCCAATCAGAGCAGAGTCAGGGACGCACAAGAGAAGATCGCAGCCAGCGCCCGGAACCCATTGCTGCCCGCTGCCCTGGGCATCGTGCACCAGGTGAACGGTCGGATCATCGTCCGGCCCACAGCCTGCGGCCCGCCCCACCGCAGGGCACGAGAGTGACCCGGCAGCGCTCGTGGGAGCAGGTGGGCGAGCCACTGTTCGGGGAGGAGTGGCGGAATGAGGACCGGCAGCTCTTCCAGGACAGCCTGGCCCGCCAGTCCGCTGCCAAGCCCCGGTCCCCCCGCACCCCCCGCCGGCCAGCCCAGCGCAGTACCCTGCCGGGCGAATACGAGCAGGACGCCCTCTTCTCCGCCGACGACATCGCTCCCACCCAAGGAGCCCAGCATGAACCGCTACGGCCTGATGGCCCAGAAACACTGGGTGCGGTGGCTGCCCGCCCGGTACGCGCAGATCGAGGATCCGGACAGCTTCTTCTCGGAGCTGGGGATGCAGACAGCGGAACGGATCGACCACCTGGCGCTGCAACTGGCCGGAGACGACCAGCCCGGCGAAGGCTACCTGGGCAAGGGCGGGCCGCCTGGGCCAGGGCCGGTGTGCAGGCCGTCGATGGCGGTGATCTCGTCCGCGGACAGCTCGAAGTCGAAGACGTTGAAGTTCTCGGCGATGCGGCTGGGCTTGGTGGACTCGGGGATCACCGAGCGGCCGTGTTGCAGGCCCCAGCGCAGCATCACCTGGGCGGGGGTCTTGCCGTGGGTAGTGGCAACGTCTCCGATGACCGGGTCGGCGAGGTGCTGCCGTGGCTACCGTCGCGGTAGAAGGTGATCCCGCCGATCGGTGACCAAGCCTGGGTGAGGATGCCGTGCTCGGCACCGAAGTCCTGCACCTGTCGCTGCGCGAAGTAGGGGTCGACTTCGGGGAGGTCGTGGCCCGGCTGGCCGGTGAGGAAGTCAAGTGCTTCCTGTTCTGCCTGCGGCTGTCGTTCTCCGGCAAGGGGGTGCACCGGGTCTCGCTGTCGGGCGGGCAAGAGGCGTTCTTCGAGGGCCACGAGCACGCGTTCCGCAGCCGGGCGCGGACCGTCGGGGAGTTCCTGGCGATCGAGCGGCCGCTGCTGAAGCCGCTGCCGGAGGAGCCGTTCGAGACCGGCCGCTGGTTCACCCCGAGAGTGGACAGGTTCGCCCAGGTCACGGTCCGCACCAACAAGTACTTCGGTGCCGGTGCGGCTCATCGGCCGCCGGGTCCGGGTCCTGCTGCACGCCTCGGACCTGGTCATCTACGACGTCCACGCCGAGGTCGCCCGCCACGAGCGGTTGCCGGGCAAGTCCGGTGCCCGCCTGGACCTGGACCACTACCTGGAGGCGCTGGTCCGCAAGCCCGGCGCGCTGCCCGGGTCGACTGCGCTGGAGCAGGCCCGCGCCGCCGGGAAGTTCACCCCGGTGCACGATGCCTGGTGGGCGGCGGCGCGCAAGGCCCACGGTGACGCCGCCGGCACCAGGGCGCTGGTCGAGGTCCTGCTGCTGCATCGCCACATGCTGCACGAGCACGTCGTCGCGGGGCTGGCTGCCGCGCTGCGGGCCGGGGCGGTGACCGCCGACGCGGTCGCGCTGGAGGCCCGCAAGGCCGCCGACGAGGCCGACGGCCAGCCCGCCCAGGACGCCGCCCCGGCCACTCCGCCCGCGGTCGCGTCCCTGACCGTCCACCGCCTGGAAAAGCTGCCGCCCGACACCCGCCCCCTGCCATCGGTCGCCGCCTACGACCAGCTGCTCCGCTGCCACCGCACTGCGCAGGAAGGAAACGCCAGGCCATGACCCCCAAGCCCCGCCACGGACTGACCGAGCAGGCCGCCGACGCCGCCGTCGACCAGGCCTGCCGGATGCTGCGCCTGCCCACCATCCGCGCCCAGTTCCCCGACCTGGCCGAGGCTGCCGCCCGCGAGCAGATGTCCTACCGCGGCTTCCTCGCCGAGCTGCTCATGGCCGAGTGCGACGACCGCCGTGAGCTGGTGACGTCTATCGTTGCCCCGTTCGGCCCCTGGGAGCCTGCGCAGCCCTCGGAAGCCGCTGCGATCTTCTCGGCGATGCCCTGCCCGTGGTGGATCGCCGGGGGATATGCGATCGAGCTCGCCCACATCGGGAGGATCAGCAGCGACGGCATCCAGTACCTGGCACCAGAGATCCAGCTGTTCTACAAAGCCAAGAACCCCCGCCAGAAGGACGGGAACGACTTCACCGCCGTCCTTCCCTTCCTCGCCGAAGCACAGCGGCGATGGCTAAGCGATGCGCTCACACGCACCTTCGGCGAGCACCCATGGCGAGATTGGCTCTCCCGGGCTCCGGCAGCAGGCCCCGAACTGCCCTGGACCAGCCGCCCAGGCATCACCCGCCACCAGCGCCAGGCGCGGTCATTTCTCACGAACATTGATCATGGTTCCGCGCTCCAGCGCGGTCAGAACTCGCGAACATCCACGGCTACTTCTCGCGAACAAAACCACCGCGTCTGAGGGCGCTGCGGTTGTGCCGTAGCGTTCGTGAGGCCCGACGGGCTGGCTCCCGAACCGCCTGCCGACCGTGCCAGCACTGGCCCGGCCTGGCTTTATATCGAGGTGCCAGCTTGTCGGTTCTCGCCGTGGCGTGGCTCGAAAGAGGTGCGAGCGATAGCAGATCCGTAATTAGGCATGCCCGCCACGTTCTCCGTTCCCGGTGATGATGAGGATGAGTTGGAGCGTGCTGATGGCAGTGATGATCGGCGTGGACCCCCACAAGGGCTCGCACACGGCGGTGGTGATCAGCCCGGCGGAAGAGCTGCTGGGCGAAGTGCGGGTCCGTGCCTAATTGTGTCTGAGGGCGCTGCGGTTGTGCCGTAGCGTTCGTGAGGCCCGACGGGCTGGCTCCCGAACCGCCTGCCGACCGTGCCAGCACTGGCCCGGCCTGGCTTTATATCGAGGTGCCAGCTTGTCGGTTCTCGCCGTGGCGTGGCTCGAAAGAGGTGCGAGCGATAGCAGATCCGTAATTAGGCATGCCCGCCACGTTCTCCGTTCCCGGTGATGATGAGGATGAGTTGGAGCGTGCTGATGGCAGTGATGATCGGCGTGGACCCCCACAAGGGCTCGCACACGGCGGTGGTGATCAGCCCGGCGGAAGAGCTGCTGGGCGAAGTGCGGGTCCGTGCCTGCGCCGCTCAAGCCCAGAAGCTGGCCGCCTGGGCGGCAGGGTGGCCGGAGCGGACCTGGGCAGTCGAGGGCGCCGGTGGCCTGGGTCACCTGCTTGCCCAGCAACTCGTCGCCATCGGTGAGCGGGTCCTGGATGTGCAGCCCAAGCTGGCGTCCCGGGTGCGGTTGCTGCAGGCCGGGGACACGAACAAGAACGACCCCAATGACGCCCTGTCGGTAGCGGTCGCGGCGCTGCGGTCCAGGGCCTGCCGGCCGGTCGCCGCGGATGACTACCGGGCGGTGCTGAAGGTGTGGTCCAAGCGCCACCGCGACCTGGCCCGGGCCCGCAACCAGGTCGCCTGCCGGCTGCACGCCGTGCTCTGCGACCTGGTCCCCGGAGGCCACCCGAAGGAGCTATCCGCAGCTCAGGCTGCCAGGATCCTGGAACAGGCCTCGCCGTCCGGTGCCGTCGCGCTGGCCCGCGCCGAGCTCGCTGCGGAGTTCCTGGCCGACCTGCGCCACCTTGATGCCCAGCTGCGCGATACCAGGAAGAAACTGGCCACCGCCGTCCGGGCCTCACGCACCACCCTCACGCAGGTCTTCGGTGTCGGCCCCGTGATCGCCGGGACCATAGCCGGCGACGCCGGCGACGTTGCCCGGTTCCCCAGCCGCGATCACTTCGCCGCCTATAACGGCACCGCCCCGGTGGAGGTGTCTTCGGGGAACCGGAAGGTCCACCGGCTGTCGCTGCGCGGCAACCGGCGCATCAACCACGCGATTCACATGGCCGCGATCACCCAGCTCCGGCACAAGCACAGCGAGGGCCGCACCTACTACGACAAGAAGGTCACCGAGGGAAAGACCCACAAAGAGGCCCTCAGGTCTCTCAAGCGCAGGATCAGCGACGCCATCTTCGCCCGCCTCCAGGCAGACGCCCGCCAAGTCAGAGCGAAGGGCCCGGGAGGGCAACCGGGGAACGGCTCTGACTCCAGCGCGGCTGGCTCACACCCCGCATGCCAGCTCTTCGGACCAGCCACTCCCGGACCTGACCCCACCATACGGCCGGGCACCACGGCCGACGCACCCTCACCGTCGAAGCCGGCCTCGAGGAAAACCTGGCCAGCCACTTGACAACAACAACAAAGAGGACTCGTTATGTACGGTCGGAGAGTCTGCGGCGGAGCAGGGCTTCGTCACACAGATTTGGGTGTTCTGTCGCGCCGGATGCCTGCGGCATGCCTGTGGGTGGTACCTGGTGGTCAGCGGGATGGCGTCGGCTGGGATTGCCGGATTCACTGTAGCGAGACGGCGCGGCCAGGCAGGTTCATCGTTCCGGCCAGGCAGTACCACGTCATGATCTCGGCGGTGAGCCGTCTGGTCCGGACAGCCGGGTCGGCGTCGGCGAGCGGCTGTGACTGTGCCAGGGATCCAGTCCGGTAGAACGTGAGCCCGCGCAGGGACGGGTCAGGCTGATCGCTGACCGGGCCGTTGGTCACGACGTGACCGGCCTCGCGCAGCCTGGCGTGATAAGCCACATGCCCATCCTGGATGCGCTGCAGGACATCGTCAGCATAGGTCGGCGCATTCTCTGGCCTGCGCAGCAGCACCAGCTCGAACGCTGCAAGGTCCACACGCCATTGTGGCATCGCCGGCGTGGCAGGCCGCTCGCACACCCGGTTGCGGGATTACTGCGCCCTATACGCGCAGTCCCGGCGATTGGGGCGATCCCGCGGCGTCGTGCGGCCCGTGATTATGGGACACTCCAGGCTTGAGGGTCCGCCGCCCATGCTGGGGAACTGAATGACTCGATCCGGCACTTCTCCTGATCACGAGGGACCTCACCATCGGCACAATGTGGCCTTCGACATGCTCAACGCTCTTTCGATGACGGTTGGTCGTGGTTCGGTGGCCAGAGGCGTCGCCGATCTCGCGGAGCTCACGGCCGGTGATCAGGTGGTCGACATCGGCTGTGGTCCAGGCGCAGCAGCCCGGGTCGCCGCCAGTCGATGCGCAAATGCCACCGGAGTCGACCCATCACTGGCCATGCTGCGTCTCGGACGATGGCTCAATGATCTGCGTGGCACGCGCAACGTCACCCTCGTTCAGGGGTCCGCCGAAAGCATTCCGCTCCCTGACCGGGGCGCCACGGTCCTCTGGGCGCTCAGCTCGGCCCACCACTGGAGCAATCGCGCCGTCGGGCTGGCCGAGGCCTTTCGCGTCTTGGCGCCAAGCGGCCGGTTGCTGCTCGTCGAGCGTCTTGTCATGCCCGGCGCGCACGGAGGACTCACCGGCGATCAGGTGGACCAACTCGTAAGCGAAGTCGAAGCCGCATTCTTCACCGACGTTCGCCGAGACACCCTGACCGCAGGCCGCTGGACTCTCAACGTCGTCCGCGGTTCGCGTGGACATGTCAGCTGACCCAGACCAAAACGCTAGGCAGCCGAGCGCTCGTAGCGCACAGGTGAGCAACCACGTCGCTGGTGCGCCGAGCGGGCCATACGCCCGGTGCCGGCGGTCTGGATAGTCCGGGCCCCAAGCTCCGCGAACGTTATGGGGCGCGCGTTCTACACGACGGATCGGTCGCCTGATCCGCACGCGTAGCCGCCGATCTGTACTTTCGGAGGCCGCGATCGGCTGGCGGCTGCCGCGCACATATCGGGGAGTTCTGGCGCGCCGGTTGGAAGCGGTGCCGGCCTCAGCGGGTTCTGTCCTGTGGTGTTTTCATGTGTTTAATGCCTTCGGGTCGGCCGTCGGATCCGTCGGGTGGGTGCTGGTGAGCTGGGCGGTGATGGCCGGGGCACCTCGGGGCTGCCTGCTCCAGCCCTGTCGTGCCCTGTCGTGGCGGCGTTAGCTGGACTGGTTACCGCTGTGCTGGCGGGCTGGTTTCGGCCGGGCTGTCGGCGGGTGGCCGGCCGCGGGGGCGCATCGGTCTGGCGTGGCGAGGTAGCCGGCCGGCGTCGGCGAGCGCGCGGCGGAGCAGGAACTCGATCTGGGCGTTGGTGCTGCGCAATTCGTCGTTAGCCCACCTGGCCAGCGCGTCGTGGACGGCGGGATCGAGCCGGAGCAGGACGCCCTTGCGTTCGCTCACGCGGCGACCGTTCCGGTCCTAGCTGGCGCAGCCGTCGCGGGCACCGCCGTCACTGGTACCGCCGTCACTGGTACAGGGACCCAGTGTTGACGACCTGCTGGGTGGCCTGCTCGCTGCACAACACCACGAGCAGGTTCGACACCATGGCGGCCTTCCGCTCCTCGTCCAGCTCGACGACGCCCTCCTCCTGCAGCCGCTCCAGGGCCAGCTTGACCATGCCGACGGCACCCTCGACGATGCGCTGCCGCGCGCCCACGACCGCGTTGGCCTGCTGCTGCCGCAGCATGGCCTGGGCGATCTCTGGGGCGTAGGACAGCCGGGTGAGGCGTGACTCGATGATGTGCACCCCGGCTGGCCTGACCCGGTCGGTGAGCTCGGCGGACAGCCGTTCGGTGATCTCTTCTGCGTTGTCGCGCAGTGACAGCTTGCCGCTGCCCCGGCTGTCGTAGGGGTAGCTGGAGGCAATGTGCCGGATGGCGGTCTCGGTCTGGATGGTGACGAACTGCGTGAAGTCATCGACGGAATAGATGGCGCTGGCCGTGTCCTGGACCTGCCAGACGACCACGGCGGCGATCTCGATCGGGTTGCCGTCGGCGTCGTTGACCTTGGCCTGCGCGGACTCCTGGTTGCGGATCCTGGTCGAGACCACGATGCGCTTGGTTAACGTATTCACCCACTGCAGGCCAGGCTCGCGGATGGTGCCGCGGTACTTGCCGAACAGCTGCACGACACGCGCCCGGCCGGGCACGACGGAGGTGAGCCCGCCCAGGATGAGGCTGCTGACGATAAAGGCAACGATGCCGAGCGCGATCAGCGCCGCAGCGGCCCCGCCGCTCTGGTGACCGGCCAGCACGATCACCGCTACCCCGGCCAGCGCCAGGACGATGCCCAGCACCAGCATGCGCAGGCCCGGCGCGAACCGGGCCGCCCGCTCGGTCACCCGCCGGCTAGGCAGTTCCGGGCCTGCGCCCGCTGCGTCCTGGGTAATCACTTCCGTGCCTGCGGCCCTTCCATTCTGGGTAACCATGTGGCGCCTCCTCCGTTTGACGGAAATGATAACACATGCTTAGCATGTTGATATCTATTTTTCTTGGCAAGAGGCGCACCGCGGCGCGCATGGCAGGCACCGCGGGCCGACCGGGGACAGGGCGGACGCATGGGCAGCGGCGACGGAGCACGGACTGGCCGGCATGGGCCGCCGGCACGGTGACGGGGGTGGGCGGCAGGCCAGCGCCGGGATCACCGGGCATGACAACGACAGGCTGATCACCGAGTACGCCAAGCCGGCCTCGGCCATCGCGCTGCCGGCCAGCTTCGACCTCGAGCCCGGCGTGTTCGGCGGTATCGAGTCCCAGCTGGCGACCAATGGCTCGACGTCGTTCGCCGCTGTCAACAACCTCGCGGTGCCGATTTCCAGAATGGCGTGGCGGAAAGCACCTCAGCATTTGTCGTTGCTGTCACCAAGGCCACCGGCGAGATGGTCGCGGTCGACCAGGACACCGGCAAGATCGACGCAGCGACAGCTCATCGTCGCCTACAAACTCGGCGCCAAGGGCAAGCTAGCCGACACCGTGCGCTCGTAACCGACCGCCGGAGGCATGGCATGAATCAGCCGAGCGGCTCCGCCGCTGGGGAGCTACACCTGACCGCCGCCGCTATCGAGGAGGCAGACATGAGTGAGTCAGCCATCGCGGTGCATGAACTGTGCAAGAGTTTCGGCGCGAAGGAGGCGGTGGCCGGAATTGATCTGGAGATCGCGGCCGGTTCCCTCGCCGGGCTCGTCGGGCCGAACGGGGCGGGCAAAACCACGTCCCTGTCGATGATGACCGGGCTGCTGCGGCCGGATGCTGGCCGGGTCCTGATCAACGGGCTGGATGTGTGGGCCGACCCGCCAGCCGCCAAGGCCGTCATCGGGGTGGTGCCGGACCAGGCCCGGCTGTTCGAGCGGCTGAGCGGTTCGGAAATGCTGGAATACGCCGGGCGGCTGCGGGGCCTGCCCGCCGGGGAGGCGCGCTCGCGGGCGGCGCAGTTGCTGGACGTGCTCGACCTGACCCCGGACGCCCGGCGACTGGTCGCCGACTATTCCACCGGTATGCGCAAGAAGGCCACGCTCGGATGCGCGCTGATCCACAACCCGTCGGTGCTGTTCCTGGACGAGCCGCTGGAGGGCGTGGATCCGGTCTCCGCCGATGCGATCCGGCGGCTGCTGACCCGCTTCGTCGGCTCCGGCTCGACCGTGCTGTTCTCTAGCCACGTGATGGAGCTGGTCGAACAGGTCTGCGATCACGTCTCCATCATCGACAAGGGCAAGATCGTCGCCACGGGTACGACGCAGCAGGTGCGGGGCGGCAAGACCTTGCAGCAGGCGTTCATCGACCTGGTCGGCCCGCGGCCGAGCGACGAGGAGGGACTGTCATGGCTCGGATCCTCGTCCAGCTGAAGCTGCGCCTGCTGCGTAACGCGCTGCGCGCGTCCACGGCCGCGAAGGTCTCCTTGATCGTCAGCATCACCTTCGCCGTGCTGGTCGCGGCCGGCGCCTTCGCCGTCCTGGCCCTGCTGCGCGGCCAGCCCGCGGCGGTGGATGTGACCACGGTCATCTTCACCTTGTTCGCGTTCGGCTGGCTGATCCTGCCGATCTTCGCATTTGGCCTGGACGGCACGCTCGACCCGGCCACGGTGGCGCTCTACCCGCTGCGTACCCGCCCGCTCGCCGTGGGGCTGCTGGCCGCCTCGGCATCCGGCGCATGGCCGCTGGCCAACCTGGTCGGGCTGCTCGGAGTTACGGTCGGCCTGGCGCGCGGCGCGCTCGGCGTGCTGGTCGCGGTGGTCGCGGTGCTGCTGCAGGTACTGTTCTGCATCACGCTGGCCCGGTTCGTGACCACCAGCATGGCCAGGCTGCTGCGCTCACGCCGCGGCAAGGACCTCGCCGCCTTCCTGGTCATCCCGATTTTCGCCTTGTACGAGTTCTTGACCCAGGTGGTACCCAGGGTGGCCGCCGAGGGCAAGATCACCGCGTCCAGCTTCACGGGCGTCGACTCGTGGCTCCGCTGGCTGCCGCCGGGCCTGGCGGCGCACGCGATCCAGGACGCTTCGGACGGGCGCCCCGGCGCCGCCGTGGCGCGCCTGGCCCTGGTGGCAGCGGTCATCGTCGTGCTCGGCTGGCTCTGGGTACGGTCACTCAGCCGCGCCCTGGTCACTGCCGACACGTCCACGCAGTCCTCGCGGGTCCGCGGCGCGGCGTTGCCGCTGGCCCGGCTCGGCCTGCGCGGCACCGTGGCCGCGCGCTTCTGGATCTATCAGCGCCGCGACCCCCTGTCGCTCGTCTACTGGGTCATGACAGCGGTGATCATGATCGCGGTGTCCATCAGCACCATCCTCGGCCGCCAGGAGCATCCCGCGATAGTGCTCGCCAGCGCCATCTTTGGCGCTGGCTTCGTCGGGGCATTCCACGCCAATCTGGTCGGGCTCACCGGGCCGCCGTTCCTCTTCGAGGCGCTGGCGCTCTCCGGCCGCCGCGCAATGCGTTCCTACTTCTCCGCCCAGGACATCGCGCTCGGCGTGATCGCGGTGCCGCTGCTGACCGCTATCTCCTTCGGCCTGGCCGCCGCGGCCAGGAGTCCGGCGGAGGGCTTCGTCGCTATGGCGGTGGGCCTGGCCGGGCTCGGTGCGGCTTTGGCCATGGCCAACATCTTCACCGTCGTACTGCCCTATCCGATGGGCAAGCGAGCCGGCAGCCCCATGCCCCAGGCGGCCCAGGGATATGGGTCGTACGCGCTCGGGAGCATCCTCGGCACCCTGGTGTGCGTGGCGGTGGCGGCGGTCCCGGTGATCGTCGCCGCGGTCCTCACCAGCGCTGATCCGGCGGGGGTCCGGGTGCCGGTGCTCGTGCTGTGTGCCGCAGCGTACGGCCTCGGGCTGGCCTGGATCGGCGTGCGGATCGCCGCACGCGCCGCCGAGGGAAAGCTGGCGGAGCTCTGTCAGGTCGCCATCCGCACCAAGCTGTAGCCGAATCCGGGCCCCAGCAATCCACCCGCTGCGGCCCCGAACTGCAGCTTCTCGGCCTGCAGAGCCCGGCACGGCGAAGCCCAGCCAGAACAGAACACGCTGTTCTGTGTACCTCAGGCTCGCCGAGCATGCCAGCGACTCCCCTGCGCGTAATCGGCGATCAGGAGCGCTTGTCCAGTTGACGATCCAGGTCCGGTCTCCAGCAGGTCGTGACATGAAGTGACAGGCCGACAAGCTTCCATGAGCTGCGGGTCCTGGCAGTCCTCTGTTCACGTGTGCGGGTGGGTGATGCTATCCAGACTCGGCCTGTCAGGGGCCGGGACGCAGGACCCGCGTGACCGGACGGCCCAGAGGCGATACGGTCGACCGCCCGGCCGGGCCCTCCCGGGCGCGGCCGGCTCCAGTCGCCACTAAATCGGGAGCGCTGGCCACCCGGCGCCGACTGCGAGCCCTGGCGCTCGTGCCCAGCCGGGCATCGCTTGCCGTTTACAGGACTGCCTGAGATGCACGGCGATCCCAGGCCCCAGCCGAACGCGGGACCTCGGCTCCGTAGTTTGCATACGCTAGTTGACAAACCGAATCGGCCCACCCTAGTTTGTAAACTATGACATACAAACTTGGGAAGGAATCGTGGTTAAGAAGATGCTCGGAGTCACAGATATCGCCGCCATGTGCGGCGTCGAGCCCAAGACGGTCAGCATCTGGCGGCAGCGGTATCCCGGCTTCCCCGAACCAGACGTCACGGTTGGCGAGACCGCGGGCTGGGTTCCCCAGCGCGCTGAGGAGATCAGGGCCTGGATGAGCCGCCGCCCGGGGCGAGGCCGCAAGACGCCGCCGGAACCGCACGTGCAGGAAGCACTGCGCCGGATCTTCATCTACCAGTTCATGCGCCCGGACGACTTCGCCTGGGCACCCATCGACTTCCCCGGAATCCGGTACGACGACGACGGCGTGCTCGCCGACGGTATGCAGGCCAAGGCGACAGCCCACCTCATCGACGCCATCCGCCAGCGAGGCTACGAGCTAGTCTTCGACGACCCTGCAACCGACCCGGCGCCGGTCATGCACCACATCCTCTGGGACAGGTGGACCGAGGATGAAATCGGCGAGCGCCAGTTCATCGGACGGCTGTTCAACGAGCGCGGCCAGATCTACCAAGGCTGCACCGCCTTCGAAGCCGCCGCCTACACTCTCCAGCGCCTAGTGGTCCTGGGCGGCGAGATCCGCTCCGTCCACGAACCCTGAGCGATCACACCCCCGACCATCCCTGAGCTGCCGGACCAAGCCCTTCAGCCAGTACCCAAAAGCGCTCGCGTCACGCTCCGTGCTCGGACTAGCGCAAGGTTAACGAACGGTAACCGCCGATCGGCGCGGCTGCCCGCTCGGTTGCCGTGACCGTTTGCGCCATACGGAAAAGATCGTTCTGGCGTCTCAGTGAAGCCCGCGGGTGTCTGCTTCCGCCGCGTTGCGAGCGGCGCGATGCGCAGGCCATGCCTGTGCCTGGGGCGAAACCCGGAGGAGGTGGCCGCGGGTGTCGGGCTCAGGCAGGGCGCTGCTCAAGAACGTCGTCATCAGCGAGGTCGACGAGATGCTGGCTCCTGTCCGGGGCCCGCCGGGCCGAGTACGCGTGGGAGCCCGGCTGCTTGCGTCAGGTTCTGCGGGACGGCAACGCGCGAACGCGATCGCCTCGGTCACCCCGGCGACGTGCGGGGGGCCATGGGCATGGGCTACTGAGCGGGCGCCTGCCAGGCGCGCGGTTTATTCGCTTGCGGCAACACGGCGGCCGGTCAAGGCTGGCGCAATGGGATTCTTTGACGACCTGCCGGCTCTCGAGCCGGCGCCTCCGCGGAGGCATCATCCATGGGAGCCGCCGGAGGCGGAATTTCCCGGCATTGTCCCGGTCGACACCCTGCTGCTCGGGCGGACCGACCAGGTCGCCGTGGCGGTCACCGGGCTGTCAGCCTTCTCCGCCGGGATCGAGATCTTCGTGACCGCGCGGATCCGGCCCAGTGCAGACCACCCCGAGGAGCACCTGCCCGGCGGGCCGCATGACCTGGCCGCGTCCCGGCGCTCCTTCCGGTTCGGCCTGCAGTTCTCCGACGGCGGCAAGGCCGCCGGGAGCCCCGGCGGCGGCAGGCCGGACCACGATTCCGAGCCAGCCGCACCGGTCCTGTACCCGTTCGCCGGCGGCGGCGGACCGCACTCTTTCATCTCCCGGTGGCGGACGTGGCCGCTGCCGCCCGCCGGGCCGCTGGAGTTCGTCTGCGAGTGGCCGGGATTCGGCATTGCCGAATCCCGTGCCGGCATCGATGCGCAGCTTATCCTCGACGCGGCACGGCGCAGCGTCCGGCTATGGCCGGAAAACGAAGGCTGACGGAGGGTTGTCCTTGCCGCTAGCCGTCGCTGATCGAAACCGGGCTATCGAGGCCCGGCCCGGCTCCCGCCGGGTGTTCGCAGCCGCGGATCGTGAACGACCCGTGCAGCGGCAAGCGGTCCGAGGCCCGCCGATCGTTACCTGGACCCTGCCTGGTCCGGCTATCCCGGTGCGGCCGCAGCACGCGTTACTGCCAGATAAGCCGGATTCTCCCCATCGCGGACCAGTTCGGCCGCCGCGCTAGACGCCGGTGGCCGTTCGCGCGCGCCTCACCGCTCACCCCGCGCCCGGCCCCAGGCGCCGTGGGTGCGGGCGAGCCGGGAACGCGCTCCGAACTGCACGGTATGCGCGCCTTCGGCGCTCGGACCCGTCAGCAAGCACCGCGCAAATATTCGGCAGGGAGAGTGGCGTACTGCTGGATGCGTGACACGCACGCCGCTCTCCTTGCGCGGAATTACGGGCAGGCCTCAAGACTACGAATAAACATTCCGGTCAGCGCATAAGCATGCTGGTAGGCAACTCACTCATTTCGGCATACCAGCATGGGCCTGAGTCTGCCAGGTGACGCGATGCCTGTTCAGGTGCCGGAGGCCATGTAGGCGGCGAGAATGTAGTTGGGATGGCGGTCGAGGTTCTTGCGGGCCCGGTCGTATCGCATCGTGGTCCTGGGATCGGCGTGGCGGGCGGCAATCTGCACGTCGCGCAGGTCCACCCCGGCGTCGAGCATGGTTGTAACGGTGTGCCGGAGCATATGTGGAGGAGGTCGGGCGATCCGGACTCCCGCTGTCTCGGCGAGCCGCCGGAGCCGCCGCGTGGCAGCATGCCGGTCCATCCTCATGCCGTGGCTGTTGAGCAGGACCGGCCCGGAGTCACGGTGCTCCGCGGCGCGGTCGATGGCCCGGCCGACCGCCGGAGGCAGCGGGACAGGACGACCTTGCCGCTTTTCCCGCAGACGCGCAGGACCCGGTGTCCGTGTTCCTCGCCAAGGTCGCTGATGTCCGCGCCGGCGGCCTCGAAGATCCTCAGGCCCAGCAGCCCCAGCATGGCTACCAGAGCGAAGTCATACGGGTTGGCCGATTGACGGGCGACGGTGAGTAGCGCCTCGGACTGCAGGTGCGTGAACCCGGGCGTCGGCGACTCAGCCGGCACGGCCGGACGGCGGACGTGCTCGGCTGGTGAGTGCTCCAGGACGCCGTTGATGATGCAGATCCGGTAGAACCCGGCGGTGACCGAGAACCGCCGGGAGACCGTCGAGGGCTTGAACCGGCGGATCTCCTGCATCCACCGGATGTACAGCTCCAGATGCGGGCGCCGGGCCAGGAACGGGTCCAGGCCGCGTTCGGCACACCAGGCGAGATAGCGGCGCAGATCGGAGGGTGTGGTCTCGGGAGGTGCCTTTGAACCGGGCAAGGTAGGCAGCCACTGCGAGCCGCAGCCGATCAGCGTGCGGGACCAGAGCGCTGGCCTGGGCGGGGACTAACTCGTTGTATTGCATCATGCTTCGACACTGCGCGCGCTGGCCACCTGTGCAAGCCCGCCGACGAGCCAGGCGCGGCAGATGCGGGCATTCTCAGTGCAGAACTGCGATGCATAAAAATGCAGGCCGGGCAACCGCATGTTGAGCTGATCGGGGGACCCGCCGGGCGGCCGACATCGCCAAGGTCCCTTTGATAACCGCGCGCCTAACGCCGATATGTGCGGAATCAGCGGGCTCGGTGCTGGACGCGGTTGGCCGCACAGATCAGGTCCCTCTGTGCGTGGGCGAGCCGCCATAAGTGTTCCGGGTCGACCGCACATGCCGAAAGTAGGACGCGTGTCGGATCGCATGGTTATTACCGTCCGTGCATGCTTACCCGTCATAGCGGCTTATCAACATTATGGCCGCTGAGGTAAGTCCGTCCATGGCTTGGGGTCTGCGGCCGGACGCCCTGGATCCCGCTTCTTTCTGGGCCGATCGCTATGGTTCAGCGTTTCCTGGCTGAGCGAAGAAAGCGAGCCGATCGAGCAAAGCGTCCGCTGCGCTGATCAGGCGTTCGGCGACTTCGGCAGCGTGCTGAGCTTCCTCAGCCGTGGCGGTGTCTGCGGGGAGACGAGGATATTCCAGCTCGTTCCGTCGGCGCCGCAGGTCAGCGAA
Source organism: uncultured Actinomycetota bacterium (assembly GCA_963826515.1). GTDB lineage: Bacteria > Actinomycetota > Actinomycetes > Streptosporangiales > Streptosporangiaceae > DATFVJ01. The sequence continues at coordinate 531,512 of CAWGXI010000003.1, read as the reverse complement.
TGGCCGGAAACCAGCGCCGAACTGGGCCCTGACCGCGCGTTCCACGGCGTAGTGACCACCGTTGGTGGTGGCGCGCATGCCCTGCTGCGCCAGCAATGCAACACAAGCGAACCGCGCGGCGTCGTAGGCCAGGACGTAAGCGCTGTAGGCGTCGACCTGAACCAGGCCCCCAGCCGTGGCTGCCGTCTTTCGTGCCTGCGTGAGCAGCGGGGCACCGTCGGCTGCCGCCCCAGTCACGTGTTCCAGCTCCCTCTGGCGGATGAGCTGCGCCACCTCGGCCTCGCCTATCTGCCATCTAGCCATCGTTTGCCTTCACCGCTGCTGGAGTGTCACCGGTTGCGTCCTCTGGCATGAGGATCGTTACGAAAGGGCCAGACTGAATCTGCTGGACTAGAGGGTCGGTCGGGTTGCGCCATGCATCTCCGGTCCGGATCACGGGATTGACGGGCATCCCCAGTCGCTGCTGGGCACGGTCAGCCGCGTCGTAGACCGACTCTCGCGTAGGCCGCCCCACCACGAGGACATCCAAGTCATGAGGTGGCGGGCCGGGCCATTGGAGATAACGGGCTGCCCACGAGCCAAAAATCAGGACCCGCTCCGCGCCATCCAACTCGGCGAATTCATCAGCCACTACCTGCATGGGCCCCCAGGAAAGAAACAGCAGCTCCGCCAGCGGCTCGACAAGACGGTTGCCTGAGTTTGCCTGGACCATCATGGATCGCCCGGCGCTGCGACGACGCAGCAATCCCGCCTCGGTCAGGCGCTTTACCTCGTAGTGGACTGTGCTGAGCGGCGCATCGAAGCGCCGAGCAAGATCTGTCAGGCTGTACTCGCGCTCAGGGTTGAGCAGCAGCGCAGCAAGGATGTCGGCTTGCAGCTTCGACCGGAACACGGGCAGCAACGCCGGCGCGGCGCTTCGCATAACCTGAAGATATCTGCAATCTATCCGAATCGTCAAGCGCCGGCGGCCCCTGCAGCCAGGAGCCCTTCCGCAGACGAGATGGCCCTCGTCAGGCATCCCCGCGTGCATAACTATTCATTATTGCCCGGAGCCGGGAACTTCCGCTTCTGCCGCTGTCCGCGACGACCCATATCCTGAGCCTGATCACCGGCAGGCCGTGGGTGCCGCCCATCGCTGGCCCGCCCTGATCGGGAGCCGCTGCCCGGCCGTGCCTGGCCTCAGGCGAGCCTGCCGTTCCCTCCCCGCGTAGTAGGCAGCCAGGGGCAGTATGGTCCGGTGACCGGTCGCCACTATCTGTCCTTCCGGCGTATGTCCGCAGCTGCACCCAAGCCGACGTCGCAGACCAGAGGATCAAGTGGTCGAGGGCGAAGGAACCCTGGCCAGACGTGTTCCGCGATCATGCGGATCTCCGCACAGAGCTTGAGCGCGAGGTCCGCGATCACGGGGGCATCGGGCGGAAGTTCATGTTTGGCCATGCCGACGGCTACCCGGCCGAGCTGTTCCTGCTGGCGATGGCATGCGGTTTCGGGCTGACCACGGTGCACTGGCCAAGTCAGCGAAGGATGCTGACTGCGGCCAGCAGGCCCGGCAGTAGCCCTTCTTCAGCGGCAGGTTTCTGCGGCAGGAGCCGCACGGCCCGGGCCCGCGGCGGCGGGCGAAGTCGTAGCAGCCCCGGCACACGCCGGCATACAAGATGCCCCAGGACAGGCACATGGGGCAGCTGGCGGCGTCCTCGCCAGCGCTCACGGCGGTGGCAGGGACCGGCCGTCGCGGCGCCTGGGCACGACCGCGGCGGCCGCGGCGGCCGGCGGTGAGTCTTGCACGTCCGGGCCGGGCCAGGCATCGACGGGCTCGGGACCAGCAGCTCGCCGATCTCGCAGCCGAGCACCGCGCAGATCACGTCCAGGTCGGCAAGCTTGACGGCGTTCGGGCTGCCGGACCACAGGCCGGATATCTTCCCCGCGCTGATCACCAGGCCGCGGCCCGCGAGCATCTTCTGCAGTTCGCTGGCCTTCCAGATGCCGCGGCTGGCCGCGGCCAGCCGGAGGTTCCACTTCATGACCGTCCCTCTCCCCGTGACGCGGGCCGGCCCGCCGGCGGGCTGGCGTCGGCTGCAGCCATGTCTACCAGGGGCAGGGCCGGCGGGGGCGCACCCGGGCCAGGGACAGGTCCCGCGCGTCACGGCACGTCCCGGTGCCCGGAGGCGTGCAGCACGGCCCCGGCGACGAGCCGGGCGTTGCGCCGGTCCAGGCCGGTGACGGCGTCCCGGAGGCTGACCGGGATCCCCGCGGCCAGGCTGGCGGTGACCTGGAGCAGCCTGCGCTCGCCCGAGCATGGCAGCTTGCCGCCGCCCAGGGCGGCGACTGCGGCCGGCCAGTCGATGACCGCTACCGTGGTCCCGCCGCCCGGGCTGGCCGCCACGGTGACGAACCCGGCGAAATCGTCCCGGTCCAGCCAGCAGCCGGCGATCAGCAGCCCGGCCGCCGCCTCGGCGCACAGGTCGCCGTCTGCATGAGCGCGCAGCGCGCCGTCCAGGAAGCCGCTCACCGGGCCAGTCCTCCCAGCCGCATCGCGGCGCGTTCCTGCCCAGCGATCCATGCGTCCTCGACATGGGTGGCATGGACGTGCACGTAGGCCATCGTGGTCGCTACCCAGGCATGCCCGAGTGCCTCCTGGATGGCCAGCAGGTCCATCCCGCCCAGGTAAAGCTGGGACACGAACGCAGAAATGCCGCAGCACGTGCGGGGTCAGCGGTGCCTCCCAGCCCGGCAGGTGGGCCGCGGCGGCCGCGGCCAGCCCGGCCCGCAGCGTCTCGGCGCCGGCCCTCGCCGCGGTCCCGTCCGCGTTATGCCGCTCGCTGGGCAGCAGCGGGGCGCCGTGCCGGGCGAAATCGTCGCCGAACAGGCCCCGCACGTCTTCGATGAACCAGCGCAGCGTCCGCCCCGCCCCGTTGATCAGCGGCACCATCCGCTCCCGAGGCCCCGACCCGCGCGCTCCCTTGCCATGCCGGACGTGCAGCTTCCCGAACCGGCCCAGGTCCCACCGGACATCGGCAAGGTCCAGGCAGCGGGCCTCGTTCACCCGCAGCCCGACCTCAGCCATCAGCCGCGCGGCCGCGTAGTTCCGGGCCGCCGGGGCGAACTTCCGGCACGTCGCGAGCTCCTCCCGCCACCCCGCGAACAGCCGGGCGACCTGCCCCGCCTCCGGAGGAATCCGCAGCGCCGCCTGCCCCTGCCCGCCCCGCGGCCGGTTCATCTCATCGACCGGGCACTCGGCCACATGCCCGGTCAGCTGATAGATCTCGGCCTTATGGCGCAGCTCCAGGAACGCGAAGTACGTCTTCAGCGCCTGCGCCCGCGACAGCCGCGTGTTCCTCGCCGCGGCCCGCATCACCTTCCCGAAGTACCCGTCCGCGTCCGCCGGGCGCATCTCCCACAGCGGCCGCCCGAACCACGCCCGCACCTGCTCCAGATGCGACACGTCCAGGCTGATCGTCCGGTCCGACAGCCCCGCCGCCGCCCGCGCCAGCACGAACCCCGCCAGCACGTCCGTCTCAAAACCCGCCAGCTCCTCAAGCCCAGCCGGGACACGCGCCTCCCGCACGTCCCGCACCACCGCCAGCCCCATCCCAGCCCCCGTTCCACGCCTTCACTGCCCCCGCACTAAGATCACCAGGAACGATACGTTTCTTCACTCACAGTGAAGAAACGTCAACACGCCGGCAACGGGCACGCCGGATCCGGGAAGCCCGGCCCCAGACCGCATCCCGGCTGCCGGCCACGACCAGCAAGCCCAGGAACCCAGAGGTTATTAATTACTGCGATGCCCCCGGCTACCCGACCAGTAGGTGACCCGTGGGCCAGTTGACCTGGGGGTTTAGGTTGCGTATCGTTATCCAGATCTTGTTAGATCCCTGATAGGATCGGGGCGTGACCAGCCCGGCGGCAGCGGCGATACTGAACGGCATGCCGCACCCCGCCGACCTGCGGGTCCGCCGCCACGACGGCGAGACCTTCGTGACCGCCGGGCAGATGGTGATCGCCTGCTACCCCGACGGCGACGTCGCGATGCGCAACGTCGCGGTGGCCGTCGCCCGCCAGCTGGGGTTTTCCGGCCAGCGGGTCGCCGAGGTGATGGGTCTGTCGGCCAGCTATGTGGCCACGCTGCACCAGCGGGCGCTGCGGGAGGGCGCGGCCGGGCTGGTCCGCCCGTCCGGGCCGAAGCCCAAGCTGTCCCCGCAGGTGTGGGCCGGGGCGGCGAAGTGGCGGCAGGCCGGGGTCAGCGAGGCCCAGATCGCCGCCCGGCTGGAAGTGGCGCAGGCCACGGTCAGCCGGCACCTGGGCGGAGCCGGGCAGCAGGAACTGCCCGCTAGCGAGACCGCCGGGCCGGGCGAGCCAGCCAGGGCCGCCGGGCCAGGCGGCGCGCAGGCGGAGCGCGTAGCCCCGGACGCGGCGGCGGGCGGCGGCGAGCCCGCCGGCGGGCCAGAGCAGCCCGAACCGGGCCCTGCGGCGAAGCCCTGGCCGGAACCCGCGCTGGAGGCGGCTCGCGCCGCTGGCCTGCTGACGGCCGGGGTGCGGATCACCGGGGGCCAGCTAGATTCCCGGTATGCGGGCGCGATGCTGCTGCACGCGTTCGGCGCCCGGGCCGGCGCCGGGGACATCCTGGCCGCCGCAGGGGCCGGGGAGAAGGACGGGCGGCGGCTCGCCGACGTGGCGCTGCTGTCGGCAGTCAGCACCTGCTTCGCGCTCGGCGCCGCCACGATCGAGCAGTTCAAGCACCTGACCGCTGAAGCGGCCGGGCCGCTCGCGGGCATGGCGTCGCTGCCCGGCCTGCGCACCCTGCGGCCCCGGCTGGCGGCGATCGCCGATGGCACCGACCCGCTGGAGCTGCAGGCGATGTTCGCCGCCGCGATGCTGGCGGCCGGCCCGGTCACCTCCGGGGTGTACTACGCCGGCGACCACTTCGTGCCCTACGCCGGGGCCAAGCCGGTCGGCAAGGGGTGGAACAACAAGCGCGGCAAGGCCGAGAAAGGCCGCGCTGACACACATGTGACCGCGCATGACGGGCGGGCGGTGTGTTTCACATCCGGGGAGCCGTCCGGCCTGGCTGTCACGCTGCTCAAGGCGCTGGCCGAGCTGAAGAGGGCCGCGCCGGCCGGCCCGCGGATCATGCTCGGGTCCGGCCGCGGCGGCGCCTACCCGCAGGTGTTCCGCCACTGCCGCGAGCAGGGCGTGCACTGGGTGACCTACCGGCGCGCGCCGCTGGCCGTGCCGAAGGGACTGCCGGTCATCACCACCATCACCATCAACGGCAAGCGCCGGGAAGTGGCCTGGGCCGGGGAGACCGTCCAGCTGAAGGACTATGGCGAGGCCCGCCAGCTCACCTTGTTCGAGCACGGCCTGGTGGTCTTGCAGGTCCTGACGTCGGACTTCGAGGCCTGCCCGGCGGAGATCCTGGCATGGCTGAAGTCGCGGTGGCGGGAGGAGAACTTCCTCAAGTACGCCGCCGCCAACTACGGGATCGACGCCATCTGCGACTACGTCGCGGCCGTCGAGGCGAACACCAAGGTCATTGACAACCCGGCCCGCAAGTCCGCGAACACCCGCGTCCGCACAGCACAGAACGCGCTGGCCGCAGCCCGGGAAGACATGGCCGCCATGCTCGGCGATCCCGCGATCCCCGCCGTGGCCAAGAACGCCAGGCTGATCCCGGTCGCGGAAAGCACAATCACCCGGGCGGGCAAGGCGCTGGCCGCCGCCGAAGCCGCCCGCGACGCGATCCCGGCCAAGCTGCCCGCCAACGTCACCGACCCGCACGCCCAGGCCGCGCTGCTGCGCGTCGGCCGCCGCGGCCTGCAGATGGTGCTGCGGTTGCTCGCCCACAACGCCGAGCACTGGCTCGCCGGCCACCTGAACGCCTACCTGCGCGACGACGACGAGTACCGGGCCATCACCCGCGAGACCATCATCCGCGGTCTGGCCGGCGTCATCACCTACACCCCCGCCGCGATCACCGTCCGGCTCGACCGGCCCGGCGCGCCCCGAGTCGCCCGCGCCCTGGAACTGCTCCTGGACGAGATCAACGCCACCCCGCCTGCCATGCCCGGCGACCGGCGGCCCATCACCTACCAACTCACGCCCGCCGGCCAGATTTAACTACCAGCCAGGCTCAACTACCGGAGTTCTGGGTCTACGGTTCGATTCCGTAAGGGGGCTCGGATTACCATCGTGACCAGGGGTTTTGTCCTCTCTGCCGGTTTCCGCGGCGTGGCCCGCCCCGGCCAGCGCCCGCGCGACCCGCGCCAGGGCGCCCGCCTGCCGGTCCGGGCTGGTGATGGAGCGGGCAACCGCCTCGGCCTGCTCATGCTGGCCCGCCCCGGCCAGCGCTCCCGCGACCTGCGCCAGGGCGCCCGCGTGCGGGTCCGGGTCGGTGATGGAGCGGGCAACCGCCTCGGCCTGCCTGGCGACCCTGGCGGCCTGCTCATGCTGGCCCGCCCCGGCCAGCGCCCGCGCGACCTGCGCCAGGGCGCCCGCCTGCCGGTCCGGGCCGGTGATGGAGCGGATCGACGACGCCTTTGCCGCGCTCGCCGAGCGCCGCGGCGCCTGGCTCGGCGACGACCTGACCGCCATCATGCTCATCGCCAGCCTCATCGACCAGGCCGAACGCCCCGAGCTCGTGACCAGTGCCCTGCTCACCGGGCCCGTCGGCCGTCCCGGATTCCTGGTGCCTGCTGGTTACGGACCTTCGGCTCTTTCCGCGCCAGGCCGGGCGGTGGCAACCATGATGGTATGACTGCTGTCGCGCTCAGCTACGAGTCGCTGCTCAAGGCACGCAAGGGTGCGGTGGACATCGTGGATGTCCCCGAGTTCGGGTTCGTGGCTGTGGCCGGGACCGGGGAGCCCGGCGGCGCCGAGTTCACCGAGGCGGTGCAGGCGCTGTACAGCGTGAGCTACGGCGCGCACTTCCGGCTGAAGAAGCTCACCGGCGAGGCGCCACGGGTCATGCCGCTGGAAGGGCTGTGGTGGGTGGACGACCCGGCCCAGCAGGACATCGTCGCCGCGGTGGCGCGGGGCGAGGCCACCATGGCCGGCAGCGATCGCGGCAGCTGGCGGTGGCAGGCGCTGATCATGCAGCCTGACCCGATCGACGTGGAGCTGATCGCCGCCGCCACGGCGGCAGCGGCCAGCAAGAAGGACCTGCCCGGCCTGGCCCGCCTGGAGTACATCCGGTGGGCGGAGGGCCGGTGCGCTCAGCTGCTGCACATCGGGCCGTACGCCGCCGAAGCGCCGTCGATCGCGGCGCTGCACGGGGCCATCGCGGAAGCAGGCTACCGCCCCCGCGGCCGCCACCACGAGATCTACCTCGGCGACCCGCGCCGCAGCGCGCCGGAGAAGCTGCGGACGATCATCCGGCATCCAGTCGAGCCGGTGTGAGGCCTGGCATGACCAGGATCACCGGCGAGATCGTCATCGGCGCACCGGCCGACGTGGTCTTCGACTTCGTCGCCGACCAGCGGAACGAGCTGGCCTACAACCCGCACATGGTGCGATCCGCGAAGGTCACGCCGGGGCCGGTCGGGAAGGGCACCCAGTTCCGCTCGGCGGTCAGGTCCCGGGGTCGGCTCGCCGAGATGGCCATCGAGTACACCGGCTTCCAGCGGCCATCCAGGCTGGCATCGACCACGAGGATGGCTCAGGCCGAGTTCAGCGGGACGCTCACGTTCGAGCCGGCTGGCGCTGGCACGCGGCTGCGGTGGTCATGGGACGCCCGGTTCACCTGGCCGCTGCGGCTGCTGGCACCGGTCCTCGCCTGGGTGGGCGGACGGCAGGAACGAGCGACGTGGGCAGGGCTCAAGCGGTACCTGGAGTCCTCCCAGCACGCGGCGGGTCCCGGCGCCGGGGGGCAGCCCGGCCCCGCACCCGCCGCGGCTGCGGACGCGAACGGCAGCCAGCCGCCCGGCCAGGGCCGGGCGGGCGCGGCGCTGCTGGCCGCGAGCGTGGCCGGGGTGGCGCTCGCGCCGCTTGCGCTGCGGCGGCTCGGCCGCGGCGGCAACTTGCTGGTGGCAGCCGGCTGTGGGGCGCTGTTCGCCCGGGATGCCCAGATGACGCTGACCGGCGCGCCCGCCCGGCTCCGCCCGCTGCCCCGGCTCCTGCTCCGCACCGAGGTGCCGGTGTCCGGCAGCGCCGCCGGGGCGGCACTGCTGGCCTGCTGGCAGCAGCGGCCAGGCGTGGACCGGGTGGCCGCGGCAGCCGCCGCGGCGACGTTCGCCGTCCACGCTGTTCGCGAGGCCATCTACCTCAGCCCGGGTCACGGCGGCGAGAAGCCGGCCGCCCAGTAGAGTTCGGCGGCATGGGACGGCTGGACCGCCTGCTGGGACCGCTGAGTGCTGCTGGTGGGATTCCTCTACGAAGAGATCGCGGACCCCCGGCCCTTGGCCACCAGACGCGATGTCGCGACGCCTACAGCGTCGAAGCTCTGATCGCAGAGGGTAGTCGACCCGCCGATGGTAGATCGCGCGCCTACCCGCCTAATTGGGCACTCTGCCGGTCGTGGTACGGCCTCTGCGCCGGGTACAGATTGAACATTCTGTCGCTCCGTCCGGCTTGTGCTGGGGGATGTTTCCGGGCGGTCCAGGGCCGCTGTTTGCCGGGCAGTCGAGTGTCCACCAGCAGCCCGAAGGGATCGACAGTGGCGGACCGCGACGACCCGTCACCGCTGGCACTTGATGGAGGCGTCACGGCTCCTGCCGCGGCCTTTCGGCTTGCGTGACAGCAGATGGCCACCATGGGTGCAGGGAGGTTGAGATGAAGACACAACTGCGCATCCTCTTGGTGGTGGCCGGGTCTCTCGTCGAGTTCGGCGCGCTGGCGGCCCTGCTCGCGGGCCCGCTTGGCGTCTTCCGCGGTTCTCTGGCTGCGCTGGCCGCTGAAGCGGCCTCCGTCGTCTACCTGGGTTTCATCTGGCCCTGGCAGGTGCGCTGGGGAGCGACCGGCGACGAGGCGGCACGGCCGATGCCGGGCGACGACATCGCCGGGCCCAGTGCCCGGTGCACCACACGGGCCGTCACCATCCAAGCGCCTGCCAGCCAGGTGGCCGTGGCTGACCCAGCCCGGCTATGGGCGGGCCGGCTGGTACAGCTACGACTGGCGCGGCAACGACGGGCAGCCCGGCGCCGGGCAGGTCGGGCCCGGGTGGGGGCAGCTCAGTCCCTGCGATCCCGTCCGCATGATGCCGGCTTCCGGCTTAGACGTCGTGCAGGTCGAAGACGGCCACTACTTCGTGGCGCGCACCCCCGACCTGACCATGTCATGGTGCCTGGATCTGGAGCCGCTTAATCAGCAGAGCTGCCGGCTGATCAGCCGGTGGCGTGACAAGTGGTTCGCCGTCCCGGCGAGTGCCCCATGGATCGCGCTGTCCGATCCCGGCTCTTTTAGCACCGATCACCGGATGCTATTCAAGACCAAAGACGCGAGCCGAGCACGTGGCGCCGCCTGGACTCGCCCAACCTTGAGCCGCCGGGGCGGTGAACCCGCCCACCAAGCCGTCACGCCGCCTTTACCACCAGCGGCCGCGATGGCCTGGCAGCATGTGGAGGAACCGGAGAAAGTCCAATCGTGGTTCCTTCGCGACACTCCCGGTTTCCAGATCGTCCCGGACCTGTCTCCCCGGGCCGATGAGGCGATCTTCGACAAGCTCGCCATGTCCGCCTTCGCTGGCACGCCAAAGGAGATGGCGCTACGGGATCTCGGTATCCGCACCTTCGCCATCGGCGGCGTCGCCCTGGAGATCGGCATCGCGCCGATCATCCGGCACGCGGTCGACCTCGGGCTGATCCCGGTCGTTGTGACCGACGCCTGCGGCGGCCGGGACCGGCCAGCCATGCAACGCGTACTGGATAGCATCCGGTGCTCCGGCGACGCGCTGCTGACCGACATCGTGACCATCACGCCATTGCTGGCCAGCACTTCCTCCCGGTGAGCGCGGGTCTGGCATGCGCCACGATCCGACATGTGTGCCGTGGTGTGGTCAAACCTACCTGGATGGTCAGTGACCTCGCAGCGATGCGACCGCCCCGGACGCCTGCGCGTAGGGCCGCTCGGGCGTTGGGTGCATCACCAGCACACGCCCGAAGGGAACGCGATCTGCGGCATGGCAGCGCGACGCTCGGCTCATGAGCACGGCGCGGGAATAGCCGCGGCATTCAGCGCTAGTATCCAGCGCCTGAAATTTGCAAGATAAGTTGCTATCATTTTGTTATGGGACGCCGTGCTGCTGGCCTGACGCTGGCCGAAGAAGACCGCGCGCAGCTCACCGCCTGGTCGCGGGAGCCGGGCCGGCGCGGGATGCGGGCCGGGATCGTGCTGGCGTGCGCGGAGCCGGGCGCGGTGAACGAGCAGGTCGCGGCTCACCTGGGCGTGACTGTGGTGACGGTCGGCAAGTGGCGCCGCCAGTTCTGCGAGGCCGGCCTGGCGGGGCTGGCCGACGCGGAGCGGGCCGGGCGCCCGAAGGCCGGGCTGTCGCTGACCGAGGAGGAACGGGACCAGCTCACCCGGTGGGCTCGCCGCGCCAAGAGCGCGCAGGCGCTGGCGCTGCGGGCCAAGATCGTGCTGGCGTGCGCGCGGGGGCTGGCCAGCAAGCAGGTGGCGGCCGAACTGCGGGTCACCGAGGGGACGGTGGCCCGGTGGCGGGGGCGGTTCATCGAGCGGCGATGCGATGGGCTCACCGACGAGCCCCGCCCGGGAAGGCCGCCGTCGATCCTGCTGGGCAAGGTGGAAGACGTGCTCGTGGCGACGCTGGAGGAGAAACCGAAGGACGCCACGCACTGGTCGCGGGCCTCGATGGCCAAGCGCAGCGGCCTGTCAAAGTCCACGATCGGGCGGATCTGGCGCAAGTCCGGCCTCAAGCCACATCTCAGCGACGGGTTCAAGCTGTCATCTGACCCGCTGTTCATCGAGAAGGTGGTCGATGTCGCCGGCCTGTACCACAACCCGCCGGAGAAGGCCGTCGTGCTGTGCGTGGACGAGAAGTCCCAGATCCAGGCGCTGGACCGGTCCCAGCCGGTGCTGCCGATGATGCCCGGCATTCCCGGGCGCCGCACCCACGACTACGCCCGCAACGGCATCACCAGCCTGTTCGCCGCGTTCAATATCGCCGACGGCACCGTGATCAGCCAGCTGCACCGCCGGCACCGCCACCAGGAGTTCCTGAAGTTCCTCAAGACGACCGGCAAAAACGTGCCTGCGGAACTGGAAGTCCACCTGGTCTGCGACAACTACGGCACGCACAAGACCCCGGCCATCCAGGCGTGGCTGGAGCGCCACCCCCCGGTTCACCATCCACTTCACCCCGGCCGGCTCCTCCTGGATCAACCAGGTGGAGCGGTGGTTCGGCTACCTCACCGACCAGATGATCCGCCGCGGCGTGCACAAAAGCGTCCAGGCGCTCGAAGCCGACATCCGCCGGTGGATCGAGACCTGGAACGAGGACCCCCGGCCGTTTACCTGGACCAAGACCGCCGAGGAGATCCTCGATTCCCTAGCTAAATATATCGCTAGGATTTCAGGCGCAGGACACTAGTGGTCATGCCCGTAAGTTCGTAGGTGCGTCGGCTTGGGCCGGGAGCCAGGCGCTGGGGTCGGCGAGGTAGAGGCCGCATGCGCAGTCGAGGGCTTCTTCTGGGGCTCCGGATGGCTGGCCGCTGGGCAGGTAGCTGACTTGGTAGTCGTCGTGGCCGGCGCGGTAGATCGCAAAGCCCCAGGTGCTGGCGTACCCGGCGTACCGTAGCCGGCATAGCGGCAGTTCCTGGCCGCCGGGCCGCCGGGCAGCTGGGCAGTAACGTAGGCGAACTTGCCGTGGAACCGGACGGTGACGTCGGTGAGCGGGGCCATCGTTCGCGGGCACGGGCGCGCAGCTTCTGGCCGAGGCTGGTCTTGGTGGATGCGGGCGGGCTGGCCATCAGCCCAGTATGGCCGCTCAGGCGGCGATCGGCGGTGCGCCGGCCCGCCGGGCCTCCATGCGGCAGCACAGGTCGTTCAGGTTTGCGCGGGTGAACTTCCAGTCAAACCGCCTGGCGGTGGCGTTGTAACGTGCCTCGAACCTGGTCAGCCGGGCGGCGGGCGCGGCGGGATCGCCAATATCTGAGGGCTTGATCACCTTGCGCTGGATGACGGAGGAGACGACCTCCACCTGGTTCAGCCAGGACGCGTGCACGGGCAGGTGCACCAGCACGGCGTTCGGCCAGGCTGCGGTCATCCGGTCGATGCAGGCCTGGCCGCGGTGAGCGGAGCCGTTGTCGGCGGCCCAGAACACCCGGCGGGCCGAAGCGTGCGGCTCGGCGGTCATCACCTGATCCACCAGGGCGGTAAACGGGGCGATCCCGGTGGTGGCCTCCACCCGGCCCATCAGCTGCACCCGGTGCACGTCATAGGCGGCCAGGTAGGCCGCGGTGCCGTGCCGCTCGTACTCGAACTCCACCCGCCCGGCCCGCCGGCCCGGCCGGGCGCCGGCGGCAGGCCCGGGTGACGGCGAGACAGCACCTGCAGCTGGGACTTCTCATCAGTGCTGAGCACGTACTCGTCGTCGCCCAGCTCAGCGCCGTCCCAGATCCGCTGGTACAAGTCCAGCACCCGGCCGGCCTTGACAGCGAAGTCCGGGTCCCGGGGGAAGATCCAGGACCGGTACCGCCACGGCCGGATCGCGTCGGCATCCAGCCACCGCTGCACCGTCGACCGCGACACGGCCTCCACCAGGTCCTCGTGCGCAGCCTGCGCGGCCAGGTCCGCCGCCGGCCACCGCGGCTGCGGCACATCCCGGTCCTCCGGCGGCTCGCACGCCACCGCCTTCACCTCGGCGACCACCGCAGCGGCAAATACCCGCGGCCGGCCGCTTCGCTGCCGGTCCGACAGCCCGCCCATCCCCTCTTGCACGAACCGCTTCCGCCACCTGGACACCACCCCGACGTGCACGTCCAGGCGCGCGGCGATCACCGTATTCTCCAGCCCGTCCGCGGCCAGCAACACGATCTTGGCCCGGACGACCTCAGCATGCGGCGCCGTACAGCACCGGGCACGGCGCTCAAGCCCGGCACGGTCAGCATCGGACAGCCTGATCACGAACGGGGACGAACAGCAAATCGGGGGAAGCCTCCGCAAGATCACGACAACTCACGAAGGCTCAGCGCTTCCCCTCGCTGAGACTCAAGAGGATCTTACACCGCTGTAATTATGGATAGGACCCCTAGCCTCCGGACATGAGCACTCAGCACATCGGGGCCGCCGGCGGGCTGCTGGTGCAGTATCAGTTGCTCAAGATGGGGATCGATAGTGCGCGGATGACCACCGATGCTGGGGTCGATCTGGTCGTGTACGCCCCCGGGGACCGATCGGCAAGCACAATGCAGGTAAAGACCAACATGAGCGCCAAGCCAGCGGGTGGACGCGGCCCGCTATCGCGGGGTTGGTACTTCCCTGATCAATGCCCAGCGCGGTTGCTTGCGTTCGTCGCGCTCGACACGGACACGGCTTGGCTCTTTACGCTGAAGGAGGCCCAGGATCTGGCCCAGCAACACTCCGAGCGAGGCATTCGCCAGCTGTACTGGCGTCTCAAGCCCGCTCCGGTTGGACCGAAATCGCCGCGCCATGAGGCACAGATGGTCGACTACCTCCTCGCAACGAGAGCCGCTCAGCTGTTCCCCAAGTAAGCAGGCGTGCTCGACTCGCGGCATGAGGGCGTGGTTCTGTGTCTGGGCGGTGTCACCAAGGCGCGGGTCCCTGCGGTGGGCATGGGCCTGTTCCGCCCCGCCGTGGGGTTTCCGCCTCGTTCGGCCGGGGTTAGCCGCGGGTTCGCCGGGACGCTTCAGTTGTCGGTGCTGGATAGGTGGCCCATCACGAGCCTGGCGACTGCGGACATGCCAGCCAGCGTCGGATGGTAGGGGATGGGGCCGCCGGTAAACGGGATGCCGAACCTGAGCCCGGTGACCCACGGGTCCGCGGAGCCGGCACCGTGCCCGGCGCTCGCGGCGGAGGCCCGGACAAGCTCCGCGCCGCTCGCGGACGCGGCCCGTTCGAACGCTGCCACCAGGCTCGCGGCCGCGTCGCTGACCTGCCGCGCCTCGTCCTCTGTCAATGGCAGGCTGCCCTGCGCTGCGCCCTCGGGGCCGAGAACAGATAGGTAATCCACGAGCACGATACGCGCCTTTGGCGCATGCCCCCGGGCCGTCTCCACGACACGCGCCAGAGAGCCGGCAACCGCTTCGAACCGGCCTGCCGCCGGGACGGCCCCCGCCCAAGCGTGCAGCCACCCGGTCACCCGCGGCGCAATGCGGGGGACCCGGCGCAGGACCGCGTTCACCATGCTGATCTTCATGAGCGCACCGATGTACCCCGCGTCGTTGCCACCCGCCGTGATCGTCACCAGCCGGGTATCTGGCGTCACGGCGTCGATCTGCGGCGGGAGCGTGCCAGACAGAGTGTGCTGCGGAGTCGTCATGATGTTCGACGTCGTCGCGCCAGAACACGTCACGTCCGCCAGCCGCAGCGACAGAGCTTCCGCCACCTGATGCGCGTAGTTGCGTCCCGAACGCAGCGCGCCCCGGTGCTCCACCGGGAGAATGCCGGGACCGGCAGCATACGAGCTGCCCATCGCCACATAACTGCTGCCCGGCGGGATCATGTGGCCAAGCATGGCCATCGCCCGCCGCGATTGTCCAGCCGGCCCTTCCTGCCGCCGCGAACCGCGACCTGCCAAGGCGCTGCCGCACATTGTCCGGGTCCCCATGCCACGGCGGGCGAGCGACCCGTACCTGCTACGCGCCGAGTGAGACAAAAGGCAGGATCACCTCGCCACTCCATGCACGCGTGCCTCGCGAGGACAAGGACCTTGCACCCAGACCCGCTTCCGTACGGACGTCTGAAGATCAAATGTCACACGCGCTCATCGGCATGAGCGGTCGTTTCTGGCGTCGCGGACGGGAGATCGCTGTGCCAGATCGGCCAGTTATGTGCCGCGCCCGGTGTCACGAGCCAGAACCCGCGATCAGTACAGATCGGCACTGGCGCGCCGGCCCATTCTCTAGCTGGTGACGGAGCGTGATGACGCGGCGGGCTGTGAGGGCTTGTAGATAACGGGGTGCCCGAGCGGTCCGACCGACGGGCACCATGGGCGGCGGCTCCGCCCGGAGGCCGGTGCCGTACGTTGCCGCCGATACGGCAGCGACTGACTGTTGCACCGGCGGGTAGGCGGAACGGGCGACCGTCGTGCGTGGCTGGCCCGGCCCGCGGCGGCGGGGGTCGCGTGCGGCGCCCATGCGGCGGTGCGGAAGCGGCCGCGGCAGAGCAAGGTGTCTTACCTGGTATTACACTTTGGATGTGGCGGGTGAGGAGTTCGACGGGATTCCGGTTGGCGAGCTGCCGATTGGGGGCAGGCTCGGCGGGCGCGCCGAGGTGATACAGACGCACCCCTCCTCAGATCCCGTGAAGATCGTTTGACCGTCATCTGACCGCCGTTCTGGGCGTGGATTGGCGGCGTACGGCGGTACCGGCTGTCCGTGAATGGCACGTCCGGCGGGCAGCGCCGGCGCGCTGATTGAACATGCTGGTGGGAGGGCCGGAGCCGCGCTGACAGCGTGCAGCGGCTGCTGCTGCGAGCGGTTTTGCCCTGCTGCTGACCCTGCTGGTTAATTCGTGTTCACGAGGGGCGCCGGTGTCATGCGGCGAGGTGATGCGGGATATGCCCGGCGGGAGACCCTCCACTTCACTTCCGCCTCCCGCCGTTTGATCACCTCCCGTCCCCGCCCGCCGGTGACGATGAGGTGGTTCCGCACGAGCACGACCCGCAGCACCTCGACTTGATGCAGCGGAGCCAGGAGCGCCAGTTCGGGATCGCGGCTGGCTGTTCAGTTCTCAGCTGGCCGCCGCCGAGCCGATCGAGCCGGGCGGCGCGTTGCGCGTAGCGGCGTTGCTGGCGAGTGGGCGCAGCACGCCCCGGTTGACGGTCGAGTCGGTGCTCTCAGCTGCACCGAGCTTGGCCGATCTTTCGGCCTCGACGCTCAGTCCTTCATGAACCATCCGATGACCTGGGCCTCGTGGTCGACGTAGTGCTCGCCGCTCACGTCGACGACGACCTTCTCGATGGTGCCGCCGGTGAACGGGAACGGTGCGTCGTACTCCGGTGACACCGCCGACGCGCTGTCGCGCCCGACCGAGGTGCCGTCGCCGGTAATGCAGAAGTAGCCGGGCTGGGTGACGATCTGGCCTTCGCCGACCTTCTCCTTGTCGATATAGAGCGTCAGCGTCCCCGCGGTTCCCGCGAGTTCGGGGCCGGTGCTGCGGCCCGTTGCCGTGAACTCGGCCACGTACACGTGGTGGCCCGCAGCGATGTTGGCGGTGGCGACCACGTCCTGGTAGCGGCTGCCGATCCAGTTGAAGGTGTAGCGCAGCTTGTTGTCCTTCACGTAGAGCGCATGGCCGCCGGCGACGCCGCCTGTGGCCCAGAGCACACCCTCAGCATCGGCGGAGTCGACGTCGACGCCGGCGGCGATCGTGTACGAACGGCCCGGGATCATCGGCCCGGCGTCCTCGGGGACGTCGGAGCAGTTCGGGTAGAAGACGTACTGATCGCGGGGCGCCGCAGCGCGTGGCCGGTCCGCGAGCACCTGTTCGAGCGCGGTGCGGTCGTCGAGCGGCAACCCGTTGTACATGCCCGCGTAGTAAAACCAGAGCTGCTTGAGCTGCTCCAGCCGCGTGGGCTCTTGGGCAGCGAGGTCCTTCGCCTGCGCGCGGTCCACCTCGAGGTGGTAGAGCTCCCACTCGTCGTGCTCGAAGTTGCCCCACCCCGCGAGGGGCGGGTGCACCGAGCACGCAAGCCACCCCTGGTGGTAGATCGAGCGCTGCCCGAGCATCGCGTAGAACTGCGTCTCCTTGCCCGGCACAGTGGCATCGGTGAGCGCGGCCGCGAAGCTCTCACCCTCGACCGGGCTCTGCACGTAGCCCTTGATCACCTCGGGCGGCTCGATGCCGAGCAGCTCGTAAACCGTCGGCACGACGTCGACCGCGTGCACGTACTGGTGGCGGATCTCCTTCGAGGCCGGGATCTGCTTCGGCCACGACACGAACATCATGTCCGCCACACCGCCCTCGTATCCCGCCCAGCGCTTCCAGTACGGGAACGGCGTGTCGAGAGCCCACGCCCAACCGGTGTTGTAGTGGTTGTTCGACGCCGGCGTGCCGAGCTCATCGATGTGCGGGAGCGTGCGCTCGGTAGTGGACGGCACGCCGTTGAAGAACTCCCACTCGTTGAATGTGCCGTTGGGGCCACCCTCGCCACTGGCCCCGTTGTCCGAGACCACGACGATCAGCGTATTGTCGAGCTGGCCCGACTGCTCGAGGTAGTCGATCACGCGGCCGATCCGGTCGTCGTAGTACGAGATATAGCCCGCGAACACCTCGGCCATGCGCGAGAACAGGCGCCTCTCGTCGTCTGACGCCGAATCCCACGGGCGCACGGTGTCGACGAGCGGCCACGGCTTGCCGTCGGGCGAGGTGCGCTGCGGCTCGCCGTGCGGGTTGATCGGCGAGAGGCCGGTGTCGGCCGGCAACAACTTGAGGTCCTTCTGGCGCTCCAGGATCCCGGCCCGGATCGCCTCATAGCCTTGGTCGAACTTGCCCTTATACCTGTCGGCCCATTCGAGGGGCACGAGGTGTGGCGCGTGGCCGGCCTGCGGCGCGAGGTACATGAAGAACGGCTTGTCGGGGTCGACGACCTTGGCGTCCTGGATGAACTGAATCGCCTTCTCCGCCATGTCGTCGGCAAGGTGATAGCCGTCCTCCGGGCGTGCCGGCGGCTCGACCGTGTGGTTGTCGTGCACAAGGTCGGGGTAGTACGAGTTCGTCTCGCCGCCCAGCCAGCCGTAGAAGCGCTCGAAGCCCCGCCCCAGCGGCCATCGGCCCTTGTACGCCGCGAGATTGACCTCCTCGCCGGGCGTCAGGTGCCACTTGCCGATGCAGTAGGTGTTGTACCCGTGCTCGGCGAGCACCTCGGAGACAAAGCCGTTCTCGAACGGGATCCGGGTCGAGATCCCGGGGAAGCCCGACGAGAACTCCGCGATCGTCGCCATCCCGTTGCTCGTCGCGTTACGCCCCGTGAGCAGCGACGCACGCGTTGGCGAGCACAGCGCGGTCGTGTGAAAGTTCGAGAACACCACACCCCGCTCGGCAATACGGCGCATCGTCGGGCACTCGACCGGACCGCCGTAGGTGTCCATGGTCGCGAAGCCGAGGTCATCCCACGCGAGGATCAGCACGTTCGGCGCACCCTCCGGTGCCTTCGGCGGGAGATACGGGTCCCAGTCCGGCACCGAGTCGCGGATGTCGGGCGAGATCTTGCCCCTGAAGTGGCGTGCCATCACCCGTATCCTCCTGCTCACATCGACCAGCGAAGACCGGCGCATGCCCGCGCGCCGACGCACCGGCGACGCTACGGGCCGTTGCGTGCCTGCGACATCACCCCGGATGGGTGAGGTCCCCCAGTCGCGGGATGGTCGTGCACATACGTGCCAGGAGCGGCCGAACGAGGGGGCACCAGCAGTCACTCGGGGGACAGGCAAACACTGCCTGACGCCCACGAGCCCAGATCTGGCATCTGCCCAAGACGACCCGATAAGGAACAGGTCACACGATGGCGACCGCCCCGATGCGGAGCGCGGCCCGGTGTGTGCAGGTGCATGGCCGACCGGCCCGGTGGTCAGGCCCGGCGAGGCGCCTCAATCACATGCGACCAGAACACCACTGGGTCGGTATCGCCCTCATCCACCGCCAGCCACGCGACGGGCCGCCGAGTCGCCTCCGCCTCCCGCCACGCCGCAAGCAAAGTGGTCTTCCCAAAGATGACATGCATCGGTTGCTGCCGTAGCGGCTGAGCTAGGCCGGGGGCCGAAAGTCTCCAGCCGAGCGGGAGACCTCCTCAGCTCAGATCAGACGCGTGACGATTAGCTCGGAAGCAATTCGCGTGCGGGCGCTTTGTGCCCTCGGGAGCTTGAGGAGGTCCCGATGCCAATCGTTAGGCGGGCTGGACATTCACCGGAAGCAGATCACCTTCGACTATCTCGACACCGCCACCGGCGAGCTGCAGCGCGGCCAGATCGCCCCGGCGGACCGGGCGCACCTGGCCGCCTGGCTGGCGCGGCGGTTCCCCGGCGGCCAGGACGCGGACTTCGCGCTGGAAGGGTGCACCGGATGGCGGTATGTCGCCGAGGAGCTGGCGGCGGCCGGGATCGGCGCGCATGTCGGCGAGCCAGCCGAGACCGCGGCGGCGCGCGGCCCGAAGAAACGCGCCAAGACCGATAGGGCCGACTCCCGGCACCTGCGGCAGCTGCTGGCCGACGGGTCGTCGCGGCGAAGGGGTGCGGCCGCCGCGGGTTGTGCGCACGGCGGCGCCGTGACACGCCGCGCAGCCGTTTGGAATCCTCATCGTCCGCATCCTCGGCCGCCGCCGCGCATGAGGAGCGGACACTGTCACGGCATGGCGCCGGGGTCAGCGGTAGTCGGGGTTTTCGAAGTCGAACCGGCAGCCGGCGTCCCATTCGGAGCGCTGGTTGCCGTGCGCGGGGATGCCACCGGCGTCCTTGAGCATCCGGGCGAGGTGCAGCAGGTTCCAGGTCATGAACGTGGTGTTGCGGTTGGTGAAGTCGTTTTCCGGGCCGCCTGAGCCGGGGTCGAGGTAGGACGGCCCCGGCCCTGCCTCGCCGATCCACCCCGCATCGGCCTGTGGCGGGATCGTGTACCCCAGATGCTGCAGGCTGTACAGGACGTTCATCGCGCAGTGCTTGATGCCGTCCTCGTTTCCGGTGATCAGGCAGCCGGCGACCCGGCCGTAGTAGGCGTACTGACCCACGTCGTTGAGCAGATGCGAGCAGCCGTAGAGGCGCTCGATCACCCGTTTGGTGACCGAGCTGTTGTCGCCCAGCCAGATCGGGCCCGCCAGCACCAGGATGTCCGCGGCCAGCACCTTCTGATAGAGCTGAGGCCAGGCGTCGGTGGCGGCGCCGTGCCCGGTCATGTCCGGCCACACGCCGGTTGCGATGTCGTGGTCGATGGCGCGGATCGTTTCCACGTGCACGCCCTGCTTCTTCATGATCCCGGCGCTGACATCGATCAGACCTTGGGTGTTGCTGCGCTGCGGCGACGGTTTCAGCGTGCTATTGAAAAACAGCGCGCTCAGATCGTCGTAGCGCGGACCCGTACTGGTCATCGGCGCTCCCCTAGGCACAAACCCGCACGGTCATGAAATGCTCCACGCAAACCGGCCTCTGCCACAAGATCGGCGCGCAAATTAGTTCCATCCCCACGATTGCCGGCGCGCGCCGCCTGCGAGCGGCGACGTCGTCGCGGTGCTGCTCACCATGCACGCGCCACGTTCCGTGCCCCGGCACCGCCGACTAAAACCCGGAGGCAGCGCCACGACACGGCAGCAGTTGAGGACATGATGCCAAACGGCTGCCGCGACCTGACGCAGGTTCCCAAGGCGGCCCACGCCATCCCCGGAACTTACGAACTAGAGTAGGCGGCCTAGGAAGCCGCTCGCCTGACCGGCCTGATCGCGGCACGGTGTTGGCGCTGGTGGGGGTGAGCGGGATCAGCTCGTCGATTCGGTCCGCATGTGCGGCGGGCGGCAGGATGCTGAGCCTGTCGCCTTTGTTCGATGACGGTGGCGGCTGGTGGCGGAGATGGTGCGTCCGTCGTGGCGCACGGCGAGGTGCTGTAGGCGTGCAGGATGTCGCGGTGGTTCGGCCAGCCGATGACGCGGCTGCTCCCGCCGACAGGATGGGCAGACCGCTGCCCTCGTGCGCGAGCAGCGTGGTGAGCGCGGAGCCACCGCTGCGGAGGACGAACAAACAGCCAATCGCCAGGGTCGGCCCTGGACCCCGAACCGGATGATATACGCGTGGCCTTGCCAGGCGGTGACGGGGCGGCCAGGCTTGGTTAGGTGCATGTGGGGCGGACGGCAGCTGAGATCGCGGCGGATGTGCGGGCCGACCGGGCGCGCGCGGGGCCGCAGGCCTGCGACCATCCGGTCGTGGCGCGGCTGCGGGCGGCGGGTGCGGCCGGTACTGGGCGGGCGCCGCCCGCGACGTCGCCGATCTGCTTGCCGGTCAAGGCCATCAGGTAGAACAGGTGCAGCTGCCGGTCCCGTTGTGGATGTGGCCATGCCGGGAGCTGTCCACCGTCGGCGAGACCGTGTCCGCAGGCGAAACCGTGTCCGAAGGCTACACAGCGGCCAGGCTAGAGGAACTCGCCGACATTTCCGGGATCCTTCGCCGGATCCCGCCCTAACCCCACCCGCCGCAGAGACTGAGCAGCTTCGGTCAGATGGCGTGGCCGGCCTCTGCGTTGCCCTCAGTGCATCGGTGGGCGGGAGCCGTGACCGCCAGCAGCGCCGGCGCCCCAAGAGCAGGCACACGGACGGCTCCGGCTACGCCGACGTCTACCTGCACGGCCCCTGTACGGGCACGTAGACGTCGGCGTAGCCGGAGCCGCGTCGTGCTCGGCGACCGCAAGCGGATGCGGAACGTGCCCGAATCCGGGTGGCGGACTCGCTAGACGCCGGAGCAGCCCCCTCCTGACTGCTCCGGCATCTGCTGGTACATGTACTGCGTGATCTTCCAGTGGCCCCCGTGCGTTCCAGAACGAACAGCTGCCGGAGACGCGCTGGTTGCGTCTCGCCGGTAGCGCGGATCGTGATCGTCCGCTGGCTTGTTGCCCTGACTGCCGCGAGGTCGCCTTTGACGGTGATGCCGTCGAATCGGAACGTAAAGTCCAGGCGCATGTCTCGAAAGCGGCGTCGTATGTGGCCGTAAGCTGCTGACTCCCTACGACGGTTTCGAGCTCGGGCTGCATGACGGCGGCGTTGCCGGTGTACGGGCTGACGGCGCCGACCACATCGGCCGCCGCCAGCCGGTCGCCATAGGCCTCGATCACCGCACGCACGGCGGCTGCGTCGTCACTGGTGGCGCTGGCGGCCCAGCTCGCCACCCGGCTTTCCAGGTCGGCGCCCTCCAGGTCGGAGCTGATCATGCCACCACCTCGGCGAGCACCTGCTGGGTGGTGAGCTCGTGCCCGTGGGAGCTGCGCGCGTGCTCGCGGATGGCGGCGACAAGCTGGCTGAACTGGTCGTCGCTGGCGACCCGGAACTCAACCCCGCAGGGGCAGCGGCCGACGTGCCCGGCTAGTGCACGTCCGGTGAAAGCGAGGTCAAGCGCGACGCACGGCTCGTCGCCCTCCACCCAGGCGTCGTGACCGGCAGACACCACGTGCGCGTCACCCGGGCCGAAGTCGTATTCGCGGCCGTCGTCCATGCGGGCGTGGAGCCGGCCAGAGATGATGTAGCCGGTGTGGGCCGCCTGGCAGGCCTCCGTGCCAACGACCGGCTTGACGTCGGTTGACCACTTCCAACCGGGCTGATACACAGTGCGGGCGATCGTGACGCCAGGCAGGTTGACCACGTTGAGCGAGGCGTGTTCGGACGCGTGCCGCTCATCGGGCGTCTCGATGTTCTTGACTGCCACGATTAGTTTCGTAGCTTCGAGCATCCGGTGTTGCCTTCCCTTGGCCTGGCTTGCCAGGCCAGCATGCAAGCCGGATGCCTGCCGTCACATCGGGAACAACACGTAGTTGCCAGCCGGGACTACGTAGTGGCCGAGGGAGGAAGCGCCCGCTGGGAGTCGCGGGCTGCGGCCTGTGATGCGGCCGCCACCAGGCCGGTTCGGGAGCGAGCGCCGGTCTTGCGGAGCAGGCTCTCGACGTGCTTCTCCACGGTGCGTGGCGACAGATGCAGCCGCGCTGCGATCTGCTTGTTGGCCAGCCCGCCGGCGACGAGGCGCAGCACGTCCGCCTCCCTGGCGGTGATTCCCGCCGCCACCCAGGGATTGGGCTGCGACTCCTTGAGCAGTTCGCGGCAGCGCTCGGCCAGGCGGGGCAGGTCCCGGCGATCGAATCCTGCCTCGGCCTCGGCGAGCCAGCGAAGCGGGTCGCCCCATCGGTCGGCGAGCGCAGCGGGGGCGGCGCAGAACCTCGCCAGCTCACCCCAGGCGTCGCAGTTCGTGAAGCCGACGTCGCAGCCCGCCGCCAGTTCGTTGGCACGCTGCCGCTGCCCGGCTCGCCCGGCCAGAACCGCCTCGGCATAGCCGATAAGGCTCCGGTTGTGGCGGATGGCGCCGACGCCCAGCCGACGGGCCTCCTCGATCGCCCGTGCCGCCCGGTGATCACCAAGTGAGGCCAGGAGCAGCGGCCATAGCGCCCGAAGCCCCGCGGGTTCGGCATGCGGGAGGCGGGCCAGGATCGCCATCCCCCGGGCGTAGGGGTCCACGGCCGCCGCGGCATCGCCACCGAGCAGAACCACTGCTCCCCGGCTGGCCCAGCAGATGCCCTCGACCATTTGGTCGTCCGGAGCGGCCGCGATGGCGCGGGCGGCGTAGCGCTCTGTCTGCCCGGCGTTGGCGCGCATGCTGGCGCTGCCGGTAAGTACCGCCAGCGCCTTGGCCCGGACCTGGTCCAGGCCGAGCCGCTCGGCGAGGCCGACGGCGGCCTGCGCGTGGGCATCACACGTGTCAAGTTCCCAGCGGCAGGTGAAGCCTGCCGCCAGCTGGAGATCCAGAATCGCCACGGTACTCAGCGCACCCATCTGCTCGGCAGCGCGCCGCGCCTCGGACAACCGCTCCACTCCGGCATGATCAAGTAGGTCGATGGTGCCCAGCTCGTGCAGGGCGCGCAGCCGCCACAACGGCAGGCCAGCGGTCTCCGCGGTGACCAGCGCACTCTCGAACGCCGCGCGGGCGGCGCTGAGATCACGCAGCCGGTAGCTCCGGCCGATGAGCTCCAGCGTGTGACAGCGGACATCCGGAGCACTGCCCTCGGCGGCGAGGACGTCCTCGGCGAGAAGCCGGGCCTCATCGAGGTCATCGGCGGCGAAGGCCACCTCGGCATCGATGATGCCCATGCGGGCGCGCACGCCAGCCGGCGGTCCGGTTCCGGCCAGGCGCCGGGCGGCGCCGAGGTGGTGACGCGCCATCTCCCACCGCGAGGCGCCCACCGCGGCCTGGCTGAGCCGAAGGTGAACCTCCGTCCGGACTTCCGCCGCCTCGGTCCCGAGCCGGGTGATGAGCTGGCCGCCGGCCGCCGCTGCCTCCTCGACCCGCCCGGCCAGGGCCAGCGCTTCGACCAGGAGAAGCTCCGCCTGTTCCCGCTCGGGAGTGCCTTCGAGTAGGTCAGCGGCACGCCGCAGGGTGCCGATCGCGGTGGCCAGCGCCCCCCAGGCCAGCGCCTGGCCGCCGGACTCGCTCAGCAGCGTTCCGGCCCGGCGGCGGTCCCCGGCACGAGTCGCCAGCTCGACGGCCAGCTCGCGCAGGCCGCCCTCCAGGCGCGGGTGTGCGGCATCCAGAACGGCGAGCGCCGTCGACGCCAGGGCCCGCTGGCGGGGTGGCAGCATGGTGTCGAGCACCGCTTCGCGGGTCAGAGCGTGCCGAAAGCGGAAGGCCGCGCCGTCGGCGCTCACCAGCAGTTGCTCGACCGCGAGTTCGAGCGTCTCCGCCACCAGGGCCGCAGTCTGGCCGCTCACGGCCGGGAGCAGTTCCCAGTCGAAGTGGCGGCCGAGGATGGCAGCGGCCTCGATCACCGAGCGCTGCGGTTCGCTGAACCCGGCCAGGCGCTCGCGGACCGTCTCGGTGAACGACTCCGGCAGCCCGGGCGACGCCAGCAGATCTTCCACCAGCAGCGGTACTCCTTCGGCGGAGGCCTGCACCCGGCGCAGGAGTTCCGGCTCTGCTCCCGGGAGGCAGGCATGGACCATGCGCGCCATGTCCTCATCGCTGAGCCGGTCAAGACCGAGGTGAAGTACGCCTGGGCGGCCCCGCTGCCGGCGGGCGACTTCCAGTGCCGCCGACGGCCGGTTGGCGCGCAGCGTAAGTACGCACAGCAACGACTCGCCATCCAGGTGCTCGCCGAGGTACTCCATCAGGGCCACGGTGTCCGGGTCCGCCCAGTGCAGGTCCTCTAGCACTATGATCATGCCCTGCGGCGCGAGGCGCCGAAGAAGCTGGATCAGCGCCTCACCGCGGATCCCAGGTGAGACCTCTCCACTCACCGGAGCGCGGCCAGCCATCCCCGGCAGCAGCGCGCTCAGCGCGGGCAGCCAGGGCTCCATCGTCGCGTCATCGGGAACGGCCCGGTCCCGGAGGAGCTGCACAAGCGCGTCCGTTAGCGGCTGGTATGCAGCGGTCGCTGACTGCGGCGCCGCCCGGCCGGTAACGACCCGGATGCCACGGCTGGCCGCCCGGCTGGCCGTCTCCAGGGCCAGCCGCGACTTGCCGATCCCCGGCTCCCCGGTGATCACTACACACCCGCCGTGCCCGGCCATAGCGGCCGTCAGCGCCGCGTCGACCGCCTCCAGCTCGGCGTCCCTGCCGATCACGACCGGGCACAATACGTGCGTCATCAGCCTAGTCTGACAGCAACCCCTCGACAGCGGAGAAAGATCATCGGTTTCCGGAACGGGCGGCGCCAGGAGTCCCCGGTTGATCAGGAGTGCTCCCGCCTGGCGATCTCAGACCGCCACCAGCAGCATCCGGCTTGCCAGTGCTGTCGAGGCGGCCAGGCTGTACAGGAAGAGCCCGCGCGCGAGCGGATCATCGCGCACACGCACTGCCCACAGCAGCCGGGCGTCATTCCACGCCAGGTCGCGGGCGCTGTTAATAGTCCAGTTGCAGGTCAAGGCGGCCACCGCGCTCAGATGATGATCAACAGCCAGTTCGGCGGCGGTTTCAAGGGACTGCCGGACGGACTGCTCAGCGGCGTCCAGCAACTGGTCCACTTCTGGTAGTCAGCGAAATGCTCGCTAGCATCTGGCGGGGTGGCCAGAGCTGCGCAGGTGCTGACCATCGCCACCGGCGGGTCGTGGTTGATGTGGGCGTTCTTGCCCGCGCGCGAACTGGACCGGTTCGATCCCCGCCACGGCGCGCCGCTCCACCAGTGGCCGCCAGGCCAGCGGCACAGCCGCCGGGTTACCTGCCGTGTCTGATGGCCGCCAGCGGGCACATCTCGTGACCGTCTCCGGGCAGTTCTCGATGTCCCTTGACAGCGGTGCGGTGCCGGGGACAGCCCGCTGTCTGGAGGAACGGCCGTGCACAGTTATTTGGTGCCGCAGCGCTGTAGCTACGGCGGCGAGGCGAGGATGGCAGCATTTCCGCAGCTAGAAGATGCTTTTGCGAACTGGGAGCGGTCCCAGACCTGCGACCAGATGCCTGGCGGCAATTACCCGCCAAAACGGCACTCGAGCACGTTCGCCCAGGTCAGCGGGCTGGCGCGCGCGCCTGGAGGGATTCGAACCCCCGGCCGGCTGCTTAGAAGATATCCGCCCCCCAACGCCATAGCTACCAGCGGAAACCCAGGTCACCCGCAAGCGTCATAGCCAAAGTTATTTGGTCATGCGGGACGGGGGACCGGCGGCTTGGACCGGCGCACTGACGCTACCTCGCCGCGGCGCTCCGTGCCATTTATCCTGACGCCAGCGGCGTGTCGCGTCCGTCTGCGGCTCCGGTGGGGCGATGTGTCACAGGGCGGCTCCCAGACGGCGGCATGAATCCCAAGCGTCGGCGTTCTGCCGCATGGCGTTCAACTGCCTTGTCAGGCCGCCGTCCCGGATAGCCGTCGCAGCACGGGCGGGGCAGGCGCGGGGCCGTGTAGCCACGTACGCGGTCGAGGATCCGGGCGGGAAGCGGCACCCATCCGAACTGATTCTCTGCTTCTCCGCAGACCCTGATTCGCAGAACCCACCACGGTCGGTAAGCAATGCCCGACGACCGTCATCGCGGCCCTAGCAGTCAGCGGGATCGGGGGCGCTGCCCGGCTACGGCGCTATCATAGGATATCGCTGGAGGTGGAGATGGCGGACGTGCTGATCCGTGATGTACCCGAGGAGGTAGTCGCTGCGCTGGATGCGCATGCTGGGCGCCTGGGGCTATCGCGCAGCGAGTACGTACGCCGCCGCCTGGCTCAGGACGCGGCGATGCCCGGCTCCCCGGTCAGCGTGGAGGACCTGGCCCGGTTCGCTGAGGTTTTCGGTGATCTGGCCGACCCCGACGTTATGGCGCGGGCTTGGCGGTGACGTCGTGGCTGATCGACAAGTCCGCCCTTGTCCGCCTGGCCGCGAGCCCGCACGCCGCTGACTGGGCCACCCGGATCGAGCGCGGGCTGGTACGGATCACGACCGTCACCCGCCTGGAGGTCGGCTACTCTGCCCGGTCAGGACCAGATCTGCGGACCGGGCTGCAACAGCCGCCGTTGTCGTCGATGCCTGTTGAGTACCTGACCCCCGCAATTGAGGACAGGTCAGTCGAGGTCCTCGCATTGCTGGGCGACCGTGGGCAGCACCGGGCTCCCTCAATACCAGATTTGATTATCGCTGCAGCCGCGGAACTTGCTGGACTTACTGTCTTGCACCTGGACAAGGACTTCGACGTCATCGCTGAGATCACCGGTCAGCCGGTGGAGCGGCTGAAAATATAGTGACTACCGATAGAGGCAGCGGCCATTGTCTGGGCGGAGTCAACGGCGCGGCCATGATCGGGCGATCCGCGATTCCTAGGTCACCGTGGCGAGGCATTCGAAGGTGAGCTGGGTCGGCTGCCTCCAGGTACGTCTTCAGCTTCGAGGCGTGATCCTGGCGGCCGTGGCATGACAGGAACTTCCGTTGAAGAAGCCCAGGGCGTCCGGTGATGGTCGCTCAGGCATCCCGCAGCGCTGGCGCATCGCACGCAACGTCGTGACTGTGCCGGCCGAGCAGGATGACCATCGCTTCGCCT
Organism: uncultured Actinomycetota bacterium; assembly: GCA_963826515.1. Classification (GTDB taxonomy): domain Bacteria; phylum Actinomycetota; class Actinomycetes; order Streptosporangiales; family Streptosporangiaceae; genus DATFVJ01. The sequence goes on along the minus strand of CAWGXI010000003.1, from coordinate 503,703 downwards.
GCGTCTATCGGCGGCACTGGGCTGGGTATAACCGGCAAAGCAGACCAGCGCCCGATCCGGCTGCTACCAGCCTGAAGACTGCATTCTGCTGGCGTAGCGGTCAATATCGGCATCATCGTGGCGGTGCTGGCTGTCGGCTGGCCCTCGAAGGAGCTGGCCAGCGCCTGACAGGAACCGGAGGGAGGTGCGCGGTGAAGGCACGGCAGGCCGGGCAGGTGGCCCTCGCGGTTGCGGGCGGCTACCTGACCGTGCTGGTGGCGACCCGCCGCTACCGTCAGCATTGGGGTGCTAGCGATGCGGAGATCACTCGCTCGCTGCCCGGTGATGACCTCATCCCCGTGTCCAAGCTGGACTCCACCCACGCCATCACTATCCGCGCCCCGGCGGAGCGGATCTGGCCGTGGCTGGCGCAGATGGGTTACGGCGGGCGGGCGGGTTTCTACAGCTACGACGTTCTGGAGCGACGCTTCGGCGCCCGCAAGATCAGCCGGCTCAATCCGGAGATGGCGGCTCCGGTGGCCGGTGACTGCCTGCCATTTGCGCCGGGCACGCCGATGACGGTGGCCGTTGTCGACCCGTCACGCGCCTTGGTGCTGTGGCAGGTCACCTCGGCCGGCAAGGCGATCGACCCGGCAGGCCCCTGGGGCGCGGACTACATGGCGTGGAGCTGGGCGTTCGTGCTCGAACCCATTGACGCGAGCACGACGCGGCTGCTGACCCGGATGCGGGTCAGCTACCGGCCGGCTGCCAAATGGGCGGCATTCGCGAATCTGCTGCTCGAGCCGGCTCATTTCATCATGGGCCGCCGTCAGCTCCTAGGTGTCCGCCAGCGAGCTGAAGCCACCGGCCAGGCAGCCACCGCGGTCCCGTAACGGGCTATCAGCTTGCCTCCATCACGAGGTGCAGGTCGGTGATCTGCACCGCGCGAACGATCCGCGGGTTGTACCGCGGCTCGTTGCGCCCGTCCGCGGCCATGTCGAACACCTGCCCCGCCGGTGCGGCAATCAGATTCTCCGTCGATGCACCCTCTCCATGCCTCCCTCGAAGCACGGGTCAAATGCGGGACTTGGCGGCGAGTCGGCACGCTGTCATCAGCGGAGCTTGTCTGCCCGTACGTGCGTCTTGTGCAGTTGCGTCATGGCGCCGGAACCGGCGAGTGCGCTGCCGGCGTCTGCGGCGATGAACGCCCAGCCCCTGCCGCGCGCCATTTCGTGACTGTTCAAGGCCAGCAGGAGGATCACTGCCTCGCCTGCGTCTATCAGCGACAGCGTCATGAGCCCCGCGTAGGGATTTCCGTCACCTCGTGAGCTGGCGGCCAGTCCCATGCCGAGAGCGATCTCGCGGACCGCGATGAGCCTTGGCAGCCATCGCGCGGATGGCCCGGCAGCATCCCCGATCCCCAGCGCTGTGACCAGCAGCGTGGGCCGCAGGAGCATTGCCAGGCCAAACGCGATACGCGTCAGTCCTACCTGCCGGGCACTGCCTCTAGCGGCTGCGATGTCGCCGCGGGCCAGCTGCCGTGCCTCACGAACGCCGAGCCCGAACAGCACCGCTCCCGCCAGGTCCGCGCCGAGTTGGTCAGGGGCGATGTGGAGGCCGCCTTGCCGCCGCCGAGTGCTGGCTGCCATGGCTTCACCCTCCCGCAGGTCCTGAAGAGGCCACGCGTGGGGAGTGGACGAAGTGGCTGGCTTCGACGCGGATGCGTCGTTGCTGACCAAGGAACAGGCGCCCGCCGATGGGAATGGTGACAAGGCGGGTGCCGGGAATGCGCCGGCTGGCCGGACGGCATGACCGTAAGCCGCGAGGGGATCATCCCGGACGTGGATGAGCAGGGCGGGCACGCTGAGCTGTCCGATCACGACGTCATCCTGTGGCTGCTCCAACACATCACGACTTCACGCTCCTGTCGAGCCGCCGGGCAGTACCAGGGCCGTAAGTCACCAAACGACTCAGCTCACCCAGCGAAAGAATGCGGCACGCGGCTCCGCCGAGGCGAAACTCGGGGAGAAAGGCGTAGCTGCCATCTGCTCTTCGGCTACAACCGGGTGCCGGGCAACCGTGCCGGTGGGCGCGCCGCACGATCACCCAGATCCGCGCCCGTCACGGGCGATGCCGTCACGCGCCGGCGGCCGCGCAGAACGGCGGATATTGGTTGGCGAGCGGGCGATCGCTAGCAGAGCCAACTACAGAGCGCCACGCAAAAACGAACGGCTGCCACCGTACCGCAGGAAACCTCCCTGCCGAATCGGCGCGATGATTAGCTCGTGCCTCCGGGAGGAACTGGACGCACTGAATATCCCGATCTGCGCCCTGCTGGGAGCGTCCGCCAGCTACATAACGGCGCTGCGCCGAGCGCTTATGCGCAAGCATTGATGGGGTGCTTAACACCGTGGCAGCCCAGTTGCTGCCCGGCCGCCGTCGCGGCGCCATGAGTCCAGGTGCGCCCGCCGCAAGCTACTCGACGATGATGACGACCTTGCCTTTGGCGTGCCCTTCGCCGAGATACCGCAGCGCCTCGGGCACCTCGCTCAACCGGTACCGGCGGTCGATGACCGTAGAGATCTTTGCCGCCTGGCAGAGCTCAACGATCGGCCCTACGTGCTGTACACCTGGCCGGACGGCTAGGACACGTATCTTCTTGCCTTCGGCTCTTCCGGCCAACGGCCCGATGAGCAGAACCGAGAGAAGGGCAGGCACCGATCCGCCGACACACAGGTAGCGTCCTCCGGGTGCCAGCGAGCGCTTGCAGGCGAATGCCGGACGATGTGCGGCCAGATCGAGAATCAGGTCATAGGTGCGCCCATTCCTGGTGAAGTCTTCCCGCGTGTAGTCGATGACGTGGCCGGCGCCGAGTGAGCGCATGAACTCCAGCTTCTCCGTGTTGTCCACCCCGGTGACCTCGGCCTCGTACAGCTTGGCGAGCTGCACGGCGTACATGCCCGAGCCGCCGCCGGCACCGTTGATCAGCACCTTCTGACCGGGCTGAACCTGTCCCTTGTCTAGAAGGCCCTGCAGCGCGATGGCTCCCGCCTGGGGCAGGCACGCAGCTTCCTCGTAGGTCATGCCGGCCGGCATTCGCGCCAGGGCGCTCTCTGGCACGCACACGTACTCCGCGAACCCGCCCATATGGCTGAGGATGTCCGCGAACACGTGCTCGCCCGGCTGGAAGAGCGTCGCGTTCGGACCCGCCGCCTCCACCTGCCCTGCAATGTCCGACCCGAGTATGTGATGCCGGGGCCGGAATGGGCCCATGATGCGGGAATACAGCGGTTTCCCCCGCAGCGTCTCCCAGTCCGATGCGTTCAGGGATACCGCGTGTACCGTGACCAGCACCTCATCGTCCTTGGGCGCGGGCGTCTGCACATCCATCAGCCGTAGCACGCTGGGCGGTCCGTATCGTGTGTAGACAACGGCCTTCATAGCTTCTCTCCTCTGATTACCTAATTACACCCTATTGCGCCGAACGGGCCCGTGGATCTGGGCACATGACTGTCAACGGCGCGGAAATAAGCCCCAGCCCAACCCTGGCGATCATCGAGGGCCGCGGCTCGCAATCTCAACGGGCAGGCCAGCCAATTCGCGATCCGCACGGGCCCGTTCAGCAACGTCGGCAGGCCCGCACAGGGCCCGGCCACTGGACCGCCCGCTGCCCGCACAGGGCGTCGTGCTGCGCGCTCTCCAGACGGCGGGGGTGGTCAGGCTCGGCGGGAACGATCCAGCGAGCAGGACTTATGTCGAACCGTGGTCCACGGCGCGACGCCAACTCCTCGCCGGCCTGTTCCGCCATCTAATTTCCGGCGGCGGGCGGTGTGTCGCCGGCAGCCCGTGGCGCGTTCGCCTTGCATCTCGGCGCGCCGGTCTTTGAGCCGTTTGTCCCTACCGTGCGGGCCCGGCCGGCGATGCGATCGATGTACGGAGATAGACGAAAGAGGGCCTGATCATGAGCGCGCTGGCGCGCCGGGAGCCGCGGGGCCTGTTCCCGGCTCTGTTCCACTGGCTTGAGTCGCGGTTCTGCGGGCTGCGTCCTTTCGTGGCGCCGCGGCATCGTGGACGCCATCGGCTGCCGGGTCAAGGCAGGCATCCAGTGGCGGGCGCGGATCAGTTCTGCTGCAAGGGGAACCTGCCGGATCCGGCCGGGACGGTGCTGGACGTCCCTAAGACGCGGCAGGACGCGGCGGCCACGCTGTCACGCCCGGCCTGCTGCCTGGCCGAGGCGATGATCGGCCCCAGGATCCTGCCCGGTATTCCAGGCAGGCGCGCACCTGAGATGGTCGTTCAGACGGCGGTCATGTCACCCGCAGGATGCACACCTCGGCGGTCGGTGCACCGGAGGAGCACCAGCTCATGGCGGTATGCGGTGCTTCTATCGAGGCTGCCGGCGAGCTGGGCGGGCAAGAGCAGCCGGGGATTGGTGGGTGGGTACGGTGGGTGACACGCTTGAGGTGGTCTGGGATGATGCGCTGGCGGCGTATGACTTCGGGCCCGGGCATCCGCTCGCCCCGGTCCGCATCGAGCTGAAGATGGCACTTCCCGCGGGCTTGGCGTGTTTGATGCCCCGGGGGTGTCGGTGGCTGTCCCTGAGCCGGCCTGTGACGCGCTGCTGGAACTCCTGCACGGCTCTGCTTACATCGCGGCTGTCCGGTGCGCGAGCCGGCCAGCCGCGCTGCCCGACCCAGTGTTCGGCCTCCGCACCATGGACAACCCCGCCTTCGCCGGGATGCACGACGCGTCTGCGCTGGTGGCCGGTGCCAGTGTTGCCGCGGCGCGCACGGTCTGGGGTGGCGTGACCGGGCACGCCGCTAACTTGGCGGGTGGCCTGCATCATGCGATGCCCGCTGCGGCCAGCGGGTTTTTGCGTGTACAACGATCCGGTGATCGCGATCAAGTGGCTGCTCGGACACGGCGCCGAACGGATCGGCTACGTTGACCTGGACGTGCACCACGGCGACGGCGTGCTGGCGGCCTTCTACACAGATCCCGGGTGCTGACGATCAGTCTGCACGAGCATCCGCGCACGCTGTTTCCCGGCACCGGCCTGCCGGCCGAGACCGGGTCGGGCGCGGGCACTGGTTACGCCGTCAACGTCGCGCTACCGGCTGGCACGGGTGACGCGGGCTGGCTGCGGGCGTTCCATGCGATTGTCCCGCCGCTGCTGCGGGAGTTCCGGCCGCAGGTGTTGGTCAGCCAGCACGGCTGCGACGGCCACCGGCTCGACCCGCTCGCCCACTTTCGGCTGAGCATAGATGCGCTGCGGGCCGCCGCTGCCGCCGTGCACCGGCTGGCGCACGAGACCGCGGGCGGGCGCTGGGTCCTCTTCGGCGGCGGGGGCTACGCGCCCGCAGGCGACCTGCTCCAGATGGCGGCGCATCGGGGCTGTGATCCCGAGGATCGCCTCAGCCAGCGCAGCTTGCTCGTGGCCGGGCCGCGAGGGTCATCGAGGCTGAGCCGTTTCGCTTGCTGCGCCTTGTACCGGGCGTGCGCGGGCGCCGATCATGGGTCGATGGGCTACCCAACGACGGTCTCGTCTTGCCGGCAGTCGTGTGCGCGGCAACGCTGGGAGGTTCCCGGCCGCTGCAGGATCGCAGCCGGGGTGTGCGCCTCGCCGGGCATCACTGGTCAGGTGCGGGCGGCCGGCGGCGGCCGGGGGCTGTGATGCCCGGTCCGGCCGGGGAGTCCGGACCGCTGGTTCGGGACGTGTTGCTGCGCGATGGGTCGACGCTGCGCTTGCAGGCCGCGGCGCCGGGGGACGTCGGCGACATCAAGGACTTCTTCGAGGGCCTGTCGCCGCAGAGCCGTTACATGCGCTTCCACAGCTATGGGCCGGCCGACATCGCCGCGCGTGCGGCTGCTGAGGCTGGTGGTGTTGACCGGGTCGCGCTGATCGCCCGGCACGCCGGCTCGGTGGTGGCGGTCGCCGGTTTTGACGGGCTGCGCGAGCCGCGCGCCGCCGAAGTCGCGTTTGCGGTGGCCGACGATTGGCAGGGCCGCGGAGCCGGAACGCGGATGCTTGAGCAGCTCGCAGAAATCGCAGCGGGGCGTGGCATCAACCGGTTCGATGCGGACGTCATGGTCGGCAACCAGGCGATGCTGGGGGTGTTCGAGGGCGCCGGCTTCGGTGTGCGGCGCCGGGGTTCGTTTGGTGAGCTGACGGTCTCGCTTGATATCACGCCGACGGAGGCGGTGCAGGAGCGGATCGGCGAACGCGACCATCTCGCCGCGGTCGCCGCGTTGCGGCCTATCCTCGCGCCCTCGTCGGTAGCGGTTGCGGGCGCCGCGGCGGCGCCGTGCAGCCTGGGACGCACAATCGTGGCGAAGATCGTCGCCGGCGGTTTCCAGGGCGTGGTGACACCGGTCAACCGTGCGGGGGGGGTGTGCTCGATGCGGGCCGCTCGCAGCCTTGCCGAGCTGGAAGTCACCCCGGAGCTCGTGATCATCTCCGCCGCGGGCGACGAGCTGCTCGAGTTCGCCGCCGAGGCGGCCTCGGCCGCGTAAAGGCGCTGGTGTTGCTCCCGGCCAGTCCTGAGGATAACGGCGTGGCGTCCCCCGAGCGGCAGGAACGGCTGCTGCAGGTCATAAGGGGCGCAGGCTTGCGGATGGTCGGGCCGGGCTCGCTGGGAGTGGTCAACACCGCCGCCGGCGTCAGCCTGAACGCCACGTTCAGCGGCGCGAGCGTGCAGGCCGGCGGGCTGGCGATCGGCTCGCATTCGGCCGCGCTCGGGATCGAGCTGCTCGGACATGCGCAGGCCCGGCAGCTCGGGGTCTCGATACTGGTCTCGCTTGGCAGCCCCGCCGACGTTTCGACTAACGACCTGCTCGAGTGGTGCGAGGACGACGACCGGACGGCGGTGGTGATGCTCTATGTGGAGACGTTCGGCGATCCTGAGCGCTTCACCCGGATCGCACGGCGCGTGTCGCGCAAGAAACCGATCCTCGTTGTCAAGGGGCGTCGCAGCGCCGAGCGGGCGCGCGGCGAAGCGCGTTCCCACACGGCTGCGGCGCTGCACGGGGATGCGGCCGCTGACGCGCTCATGCATCACGCCGGGCTGCTGCGGTTCCACAGCGGCGAGGCGATGTTCGACGCCGCCCAGCTGTTCGACAGCCAGCCGCTGCCCAGCGGACGGCGGATCGGGATCGTGAGCAACTCCGCAGGTGTGGCCACGCTCGCCGCCGACGCCTGCGCGACGCGCGGGCTGGAGCTGACCGAGGCGAGCGACACGCGCCACCCCCTGATCCTCGGGATCGGCGCCGGACCGGGCGAATACGCCGCGAGCATCCGCGAGCTGCTCGGCGACACCGGCATCGATGCGCTGATGGTCTACTATGTCGACCATTACGACGGTGACCCAGAGACCATTCTGGATGCGATCTCCGCGGTCTCAACGGGCCAGCCCAAGCCGGTTGTGGCATCTGTCGTGCGCTCGGACGGCCAGCTGCCCGCCAGGAACGGCGCGGGCGTGCCGAACTTCCTGTTCCCGGAGTCGTGTGCCGCCGCGCTCGCCCGCGCCGCCGAACGCCGCGCCTGGCTGTCGCGCCCGCTCGGCGAGGCCCCGCACTACTCCGGCCTGAACGCGGCAGCGGCACGCGCGCTGATCTCTTCACTGCTTGATCGCGATCCTGCAGGCGGCTGGCTTTCGCTCAGCGACGCAGAGGCTCTGCTGGACACCCACGGAATCCCGGTTGCCGGCTCTGATCGCTGCCGCGATCTGCAGCGCGCGGTCGCGGTGGCCCAGGAAATCGGCGGTCCGGTGGCGCTGAAGGCGGATTTTGCGGCTCCCGCGCATGCGGGCGACATCGACGCCGTCCTGCTCGGGTTGGAGGGCGAGCCGGCGGTGCGATCCGGTTGGCGCGAGCTTGAACGACGGGTGCGGGCGGCCGGACGGCAATGGACCGGGGCGATCATCCAGCGCCTCGTGGGGCCCGGCGCCGATGTGCTGGTGGGCGCCTTCAGCGATCCGGATCTGGGCTCCGTGATCGCGGTCGGCCTCGGCGGCCGCCAAGCCGGCCTTGCCGAAACGGTAGCGTTCCGCGTGCCGCCGGCAACCGACGTCGAGGCCGACGAGCTGATCGACTCCTCCGGTGGCGTCGCCACTCAGCTGCACGGGTTCCGGGGCGCCGCTGCGCTCGATCGTGAGGCGCTACGCGAGCTGATCCTTCGCTTCTCCCTGCTCCTCGGGAAGGTCCCCGAGGTGGTCGAGGCCGACCTCAACCCCGTCCGGTGCACCACGAACGGCTGCGTCGTGCTCGACATGCGACTGCGAATCGAGCGCCGGCGCCCCGCCGAGCACGTCCAGACATGGTGACGGCGCCACCGAAACGACCGCCGGCCTGCCGACCCGGGCCGCGGTCTCCATGCCGCGTGCGCTAGCTCAGCTGATGCCTGGGCCGCGTTCAGCGCATACCACTTGCCGCCGAACCAAGAAATCCTTACAGGCGAGGTCTGCGCCAGGCGCGCTATCGCCCATGTCGGCGCAGAGCGGGTGGCCTGTGCGGGTGCCAGGAGTCTGCCTGGCCTGTGAGCTGCAGCGATGAGCAGGATCAGCCGTAGACAGCGTGACCAGCCGTGTCCCTCCGCCCGCCCGACCGCGGGACTCGCCCAAATTCGTCACACGGCCGGCTTGGAGTTCGTTAGCGACTCGCGGAAGGGGGCAGGCGGCGGCGTCGGACACCTTCATCTCCACCTGTCACCATCGCGCTGAGGAGCCCAGCCACGCGCGCCGAAACGCCATAACGCCCCTGCTATGCGCGGGCTGCCGGCCAGCGGCCATGGGTGGGCCGACGCGCCCAGATCGGCGATGCGCCTCCCACAGCTCAAGGCGATCACGTAGGGTGAGCCGGGGCAAGGGTTTCCCGCGTCGGCGCGCGGCGGGTGCTACTGGCCGACGCGCCCGTCGATGCGCTCGCGGAGCAGGTCGGCGTGCCCGTTGTGGCGGGCGTACTCCTCGATCACGTGCACGAGCAGCTCGCGCAGCGAAACCGGCTCACCCCTCCGAGTCGCGGTCGGCGAAGCCGAGATCGTGGTCACGCGTGAACTGCTCAGCGAAGGCGGTCTCCTCGCGCCACGCCGCCCACGCCGCCCACGCCGTCTCGGCCCGTGCAATTACACGGCGGGGAAGTGTGCGTGTAATGCTCGTGGACCTCGCCAACGGATCGCCAAACGAGGCGAGGCGCCTCCGCTGCAGCGCACTGGTCGCCGCACAATGCATACGAATATATCCGCCGCACAGGAACATCCGCACATGCCGCGATGAGGTACGTCGCGCTATGTCCTTTCCGCGCCGAGGTGTCGGTGTCCAAGTGATCGTGTCGTCTGGCGTGTCGGTGTCCAGATCTACCTGTCGCTCGCTTGAACCGGCCTGACACCTGTGTCCGTACATCATTTCTGTGAGGAGCAATGCGATAGCGACCGCGCCCGGCGGGTTGCCCGCTGACGTACCGGGCGGGTTCGAGGTCGAGTACACCGCTGAGGACGGCGCGCGGCTGCGGGTGCCGCTCGCGGATGCGACCTTGGTGCGGTTCAGCGAGATGCAGCCTTCGCGCCGCATCCGCGCCCGGAAGGGCCAGCGGCACCTGCCTGGCCGCTGGTGGTCGGCTACCGACGCACGGCACGTGGGCTACGAATCGTGGCTGGAACGCGACCACGCGATGTGGCTCGACTGGGACAAGGCGGTGACGGGGATCGCCTCACAGCCCTTCCGGCTGTGGTGGCCCGCTGCGGCCGACCAGGGTAGGCCGCCGAGCCATGTGCCGGACTACTTCGCCGAGCGCGGCGAAGGCCCGGCCCTGGTAGTCGACTGCCGCCCGGAGGACAGGCGCGGACCCCGCGACCTGGCCGCGTTCGACGCGACCCGACGGGCCTGCGCCGCGATCGGCTGGGAATACCGGCTGGCTGGCGCTCTGGACCCGGTCGCGACGGCGAACCTGCGGTGGCTGGCGGGGTACCGGCACCCCCGCTACCGCGTCCCGCAGCCCGCTGCGGCGTTGCGGGCGGCCTTCGCCGCGCCCGTCGCGCTGATGGACGGCGCTGAGGTGGCGGGCGACCCGGTCGCCGTGCTCCCGGTGCTGTACCACCTGCTGTGGCGGCAGGAACTGACAGCAGACCTGTCGGTGCCGCTGCACCCGTCCGTGCCCGTCGTGCTGGCGGCAGCATGACAGGCGAGCTGTCGCGGGCCGTGCTGCGCCCTGGGGACTGGGTGAGCTTCGGCGGCGGCGAGCACCAGGTCCTCGCGCTCGCCGGCACGTCGGTGCGGCTCCGCGCACAAGACGGCAGTGAGCAGGTGGTGCTGGCCTCCTACCTGATGGCCGCGCCGGACTTCGCGGTGACCGGCGCCGACCCGGTTCCCGGGGTTGAGCCATTCGGGCTGCTGGACGGCCTGCCGGTGGAAGTCCTCGCCGCAGCACGTGACTGGGAGCGGCATGTGGTGGAGGTCGAGGCCGGCGTTCCGCCGGACGCGGAGCCGGGCACGGCACCGCGGCCGGGGTACGACCCGCAGTCCCGGACCGTGGCGCAGCGCACCCAGGCCAAGGCCGAGGAGCTCGGCGTCACCAGCCGCACCGTCGAGCGGATGCGCGCCCGGTACGCCGGCCAGGGCCTGTGGGGCCTGGTGGACCGGCGCGCGGTACGCGGTCAAGAAGCAACCGGGCGGGCTGACGCGAGGTTGGTCGCGGTGGCCCGGCAGGTCATCGAGGCGGAGACGCACGCCTCGACCGGCACCCGGGGGCGGCTAATCAGACGGGTGACCAGGGCGGTGGAAGACGCCTACGGTCCTGGCATCGTCCCTCTGCCCGGCCGTTCGACGTTCTACAAGCTGGTCGATGCGCTGGCCGAAGGGCGGCACACGTTCGGGTCGGCGGTCACCCGCCGGCAGGCCGCCAACCGGCCCGAACGGCCTTTCACCCCGACGCTCGCCGCCCGGCCCGGCGAGCAGGTGCAGATCGACTCCACCCCGATCGACGTGATGGTCGTACTGGAAACCGGGATGACGGCCCGCGCAGACCTTACCATCGCGGTAGACGTGGCCTCCAGGACGATTTGCGCGGCGGTGCTGCGCCCGGTGGGCACCAAAGCGGTGGACGCGGCGCTGCTGCTGGCCCGGATGCTGGTGCCCGAGCCGATGCGGCCGGGCTGGGCGGACGCGCTGCGCATGTCTGCCTCCCGGCTGCCGCACGCCCGCCTGCTCGACGTCGACGCGCGCATGGAGATGGCAGCGGCGAAGCCGGTGATCGTGCCGGACACCATCGTCATCGACGGCGGCAAGGTGTTCATGTCGGACACCTTCATCCGGGCCTGCGCCCGGCTAGGCGTCTCGGTCCAGGACTCACGGCCCAGGACGCCGACCGACAAGGGCATCGTCGAGGCGACATTCGACGCCCTCAACACCCTGTTCTGCCAGCATGTCGCCGGGTACACCGGTTCCAACACCCAGCTTCGCGGCGACCGCGTGGCGGGTGAGGCGGCCTGGACGGTGCCCGATCTTCAGGACCTGCTCGATGAGTGGCTCCTGGCTGGATGGGCCCGGCGCCCGCATGACGCGCTTCACGACCCGTACTTCCCGCGCAACGTGCTGTCGCCGAACGAAAAGTACGCCGCGCTGGTCGCCGCGGCCGGGTACCTGCCGGTCACGCTGACCGGGGAAGACTACCTGGAGCTGCTGCCCGTGGCCTGGCGGGCGGTCAACGAGTACGGCATCCAGATCGACTACCGCACCTACGACGCCTCCGGGCTCGGCCCGTACCGGCGGCAGCACTCAGGGAACGCCGCCCGGCGGGGCCTCTACGAGGTGCATTACGACCCGTACGACCTGACCAGGGTGTTCGTCCGCACCCCGGACGGGTGGGTGACCGCCCTGTGGACGCACCTGCCGATGGTCTCCGCGCCGTTCGCGGACTTCACCTGGCGCCACGCGAGACGGCTGACCGCCCAGGCGGGCCGCGACGACACCAGCGAGGCCGAGGTCGCCCGGGTGCTCGACGAGCTGCTCACCCGCGCCCAGGCCGGGCCGCATGAGGACAAGGCCAGCGCCCGCATCGCCGCGCGTACCCGGGTCGCCGCGGCCGCCCACCGGCCCCCGGTACCGGAAGACCCTCCAGAAAGCCAGGCAGCCGAAAAAGAGAGGGAAGAGCAGATGGCAGAAGTGATCCCGCTGGGCACCTTCGACGCCCGCGCCGTAGCCGACAGGTGGCCGTCGTGACCGCCACGCTACCTGGGGCGGCCGACCTTGACCAGGAGGACGGCGAGCTTGCCGCCGACAACCCGCTAACGACCAAGGAAGGCTGGCGGAGATTCGTAGACGCCGAGCCATCCGCGCCGGAACTGCTGGACGCTGCGGCCCTGGCGGCCCTCGGCGCGGCGGAGCGGGCCGCGTACGACGAGGCGCGGATCGACTACCACATCGGCCTGCCGCTGGTGAACACCCCGGTCATCCGGAAGGTCGTCGGCACCAGCAGGCTGCTGATCCAGCTCAACCGGCACCAGGTCTCCGCCCGCCGCGGCATCGTCGTCAGCGGCGCGTCGGGCACCGGCAAGACCACCGCGCTGTCCCAGCTCGGCCGCGCCCACGACCTCGCCGCCCGCAAGCGCCACCCCGCCGATCCCCGCCGGCTCCCGGTCGTCTACATCACAGTCCCCCCGGCGGCGACCCCGCGGATGGTCGCAGTCGAGTTCGCCCGGTTCTTCGGGCTGCCCGTCACGCGGTCGGCGAACCTCACCGACGTGACCAACGCCGTCTGCGCCACCGCCGCCCGCACCTCGGTGGACCTGGTGCTGGTCGACGAAATCCACAACATAAGCCTCGCCACCAGGGCAGGGGCGGAGGTATCGGACACCCTGAAGTACTTCGCGGAAAGGCTGCCGGCGACGTTCGTGTTCGCGGGCCTGGACGTGGACGAGACCGGCCTGTTCGCCGGCCCCCGGGGACGGCAGATCGCCGGCCGGTTCACCCTCATCGACTCCCGGCCGTTCGACTACGGCACCACCGGGCAGAAGGACACGTGGCGGAGCCTGGTCGCCTCCATGGAGGCCAGCCTGCTGCTCCACGGCCACGAGCAGGGCACGCTGGCCGGGCTGGGGGAGTACCTGTTTGGCCGCACCGGCGGCGCGATCGGCAGCCTGTCCCAGCTCGTGCGCGGCGCAGCCGTCCTAGCCATCGAGAACGGAACCGAGCAGGTCACCCGCGAACTGCTCGAACTGGTTCCCGTCGACCACGCCGCGCAGCGCTCGGCCGGGCGCAAGCCGCGTCCCTCGAAGTGAGCGGCCGGCGGCGGCTCCCGGCCCCGGTCCCTCCCGCACAGGACGAAACTGTCGCGTCATGGCTGCACCGCCTAGCTTCCGTCCACGGCCTGTGCGCCGCCGACCTGCGCGCCGATCTCGGTATCGGCCGGGCAGCACCCGAGGACGGCATGCCCGCCATGCTGCCCCGCCTGGCGGCGGTGACCGGCTACCCGCCCGGGAACCTCGCGCGGGCGCTGCCCGAGCTACGCCAACCGGGGCCGGACTGGCTGGGTCTGCGGCACCTCGCCCAGCGGGCTTGCCCTCGCTGCACCGCCCGCCACTCCGGCGGCCCGGTGCGGCGGCTGTTCGCCCACCACGAGTACCTGTGCACCCGGCACGGGTACTGGGTCGGTCCGCCCGACCCCAGCAACGACGACCCGCCCCGGCCGCTCGCGCTGCGGCTGCCCGAACTGGCCGCCGCGCAGCGCACGCTGACCCGGACCCGGCGGCTGCGCGGCTGGGAGGTCACGTTCGACGCGACCGTCGCCGCCGCCGGCATCTGCACCGAACTGCGGTGCAGAACCATGCACCAGTCCCTGTGGGCCAGGTGGGAGCGGCGCGTGGAACTGCTCATCCCCGGTGCTTACCGGCGGTCGCTGTTCATGGCGGCGATCTTTCCCGAGGTTGCGGCGCTCGCCGCTGTCCTGGCCTCCCCACGAGGCACAGGCGACCTGGTGAACGCCGTGCGGCACGCCCTCGGCTACAACGAGCCGCTGGGACGTTGCGACATCCGCGACGCCCTGTCGTGCTGGTCCGCAGGCCACCGCCCAGGCCGCTTCCTGCGGCCCGCAGCCGTCTACTCCCACGCGGGCCACCACGACGACGGTGCGCCGCGCATCACCGACGCCCGGCTTGCCGCCGAACGTCAGACCGCCACACGCTTCCGCCGGGACCGGCGCGCGCCCTTCATCCCCAGCCCCGGGCCGCCGATGCCCTACGCCTGCCTGGCCGACCCGCTACCCGCGTGACTTCCCGACGCTGAAGGCCCTGGCCAGGACGCCCGGCCAGGGCCTTCAGACGGTCTTCTTCTCCTGGATGCAGGTCAGGCCACCACGGGCTTTACCGCCCTGGCGTGGCGACAAACTCGAGTGGCAGTGGAACGGAAAGTTCCGCCAGGCTTCCGGTGGACGGCTGGCGCCGAGCGCGAGCGTGCAACCGGTCGAGCTCGCCGATATACCGGATAACGTGTCCGAGTCGCGCAGAAGGCGGGCCGCCTTCCGTGTGATCACTGACGAACGGCCCGCCGTTGTACTGGATAACCGGCCATTATCCGAGCTTCTCAGACCCCGTGTCGATCCCGCTGGCCCTGTTCCCTGCCGCCGCTGATCGGCTGCCCCAGCCGCTGGGCGCGTACCTGATCCGAGCAACGCCCTCGGTGCACTCCTAGTAGGGGTACGACCGGAATACGCCGGAAACCCGCCGTAGATCTTGAAGTGTGCTGGTCAGTGGTCGCTGGGCAGGCTGCCGATCGCGCGTTCGCGGTCGGCCTGGGTGGGCAGGCTGTACCGGCGTGTTTGATCCAATCGCTTGTGGCCCATGAGTTCGGCGACGAGGACGAGGTCGTGGCCTTGGCGGACGAGTGTGGTGCCGAAGGTATGACGCAGGACGTGGGTGCGCCGTGAGGCGCTGAGGTTCGAGTGGAGGTGAGAGACCTTCGCCGCTGATCCCGGCGCAGCGGGACGGTGGAGCTGAGGGCAGCCTGATCCGGGTGGTGCCGGGGAGGGTGGGAGCAGCCCTGACAAAGCCGGGACGGGCCAGTACCGCCAGATGGCCCGGGTCCGGCGAGCGGGACGGAGAGGAGTACGCGAGGAACCGGCGTGTGACCGCCCCTTGATGCGGCACCGGCTCGAACCTGGTGGATCTGGGCCGGGAGCGGCGCGCACCCGCTAAGTATGTGGGCGGGGAACTCCCGAGGCGGTAGGCACATGCTGCCAGGGAGGCTGCGAGGAAAGACTGCGGCGTACTTGCAGCGAGGCCGCAGGGGCACAGCCGGGCTCCTACTCCGGCGAGCGAACCACAGTGAACACGGGAACCGTCCCAGGTCTTGCCCTGCTGCCCGTCTCCAGCGGGAGGGGCGGGGCTGGGTGCACCGACCACCGATCGGCCCGGGACGGGGCGGAGCCGCCGTAGTACTCCGAGCCGGGGAAAGCCCGCGCACATGGGGAAGGGCGGCAGCGGTTACGAGAAGGACTGGAGGCTGCAATGCCGGAAGATGCGCCGCTGAATGGCGACGCTCCGCGGCTGGGACCTGCGGGGTCTGGGACGAGGGTATCGGAGATGCAGGCCAAGCTTCACCGTTGGGCGGTGGCCGATCCAGGCCGCCGGTTCGATGACTTGTTCAACTTCGTGTACGACCCGGCGACGCTGATCGCGGCGTTCGGCCGGGTCGCGGGTAACCGGGGCGCCGCCACTCCCGGCGTCGATGGCCTGACGGTCGCCGACGTTGAGGAACAGGTCGGGGTCCCCGGGTTCCTGGACGATCTGCGGGCCGCCCTGAAGGACGGCTCGTTCCGTCCGCTGCCGGTACGGGAACGCAAGATCCCCAAGCCGGGCGGGTCGGGGAAGGTCCGCAGGCTGGGCATTGCCACGGTTGCGGACCGGGTCGTCCAGGCGGCGCTGAAACTGGTCCTGGAACCGATCTTCGAGGCGGATTTCCTGCCGTGCTCGTATGGCTTCCGGCCCAGGCGGCGGGCACACGACGCGATCGCCGAGATTCACCACTTCGGCACCCGGGGCTACCGGTGGGTGCTGGACGCGGACGTCGAGGCGGCCTTCGACAACCTCTCGCACTCCTTCGCCATGGGCCGGGTGCGGGCGCGCGTCAAGGACAAGCGCGTGCTGGCCCTGGTGAAGGCGTTCCTCAAGGCCGGGGTGCTCACCGAACTCGGTGAGCACCGGGAGACTCTCACCGGCACGCCACAAGGCGGCATCTTGTCCCCGCTGATCTTCAGCATCGCGCTGTCCGCGCTCGATGAGCACGTAATGGCGCCGTGGAAGCCAGGCGGGGCGATGTCGACCCCAGGCAAACGCAGTTACCGTCGCTCCAAAGGAGCGCCGGCGTGGCGGATCACCCGCTACGCCGACGACTTCGTGATCTTGGTGCACGGTTCGCGTGAGGACACCGAAGCGCTACGCGAAGACGTCGCCCGAGTGCTGGCCCCGATGGGGTTGCGGCTGTCACCGGCCAAGACCCAGGTGGTCCACATGGGCGACGGGTTCAATTTCCTCGGCTTCCGCATCCGGTGGAAACGCAAGAGGGGAACGGCCAAGTGGTACGTCTACACCTTCATCGCCGACCGTCCGGTCAAGTCGCTGAAGGCAAAGATCCGTGCCCTGACACACAAGACATCGCAGGGAAACCTCGCATGGGTGCTGACCCGGCTGGGCCAGCTCATGCGAGGCTGGGCCAGCCATTACAAATACGCCGTGGCCAAACGCACCTTCGGCAAGCTGGACACCTTCACCTTCTGGAGGCTCGCCCGCATGCTGAAGGCACGCCACGGCTGGAACTGGGGCCAGCTCCGCCGCCACCTGACCGCCGCCACCGGGCGGTGGCACATCGCAGCGGACGGGGTCGAGTTCTTCCGGATCGAGAAGGTGACGGTCTCCCGTTACCCCTACCGGGGAAACAAGATCCCAGCCCCCTGGCCGACCACGAACCCCGCCTGACGACAGAAACCGTGGAGAGCCCGTTACCGGGAGACTGGTACGGCGGGTGTGCGCCGTGAGGCGCTTCGTCGTATCCCCGACGCAGTTGGGAGGAACTCGGAGGAATGTTCCTGGGTCGCCTGGCTTACCTGGAGGGGAAACCTGTCGGGGACAAGAGCATGTCAGGGACGCGGTGGCCGCCTGGAGGCGTTCGGGGCGGGGTGCCGCTAGACCCGCGTGATATGGCCAAGGCTGGATTGCTTGAAGCCCAATCTCCAGTGGTGAATGTGCGCACCCTCCGGAATGACGCCTGGAACCGGTGCCGTGTCATGTCCCGGCATGAACCCGTGGGCCGGGGCACCCTCCGTGACGCGGAGCGCCGCCCAGCGAGGGCGGTTAAGGAGATGAGTGGGCGGCCTGTGTCGCGCTCGATACGTACGACGGAGACGTACCGCGGGATCGCCTACGGGGCGCGAGCCCTAGGGCGACGGAGTGCCCGTAGTAGTCAGAGGCCGGGAAAGCCGGTCACAGGGCGAAGGGGCACAGGTGGTCAGTGATGTCTGGCATTGGGAGGTATGCGTAATGCAGGACGCCGCAACGGTGCTGGATGTCATCGGCAAGCGCGGAGCAAGAGGGCTGCCGGTGGAGCGTCTTTACCGGCAGCTGTTCAACCCGCAGTTGTTCCTGATGGCCTACGGCAAGTTGTACGCCAACAAGGGTGCGATGACGCCGGGGGTCACCGGGGAGACCGTGGACGGCATGTCGCTGGCGAAGATCGGGGCGATCATCGGCGCGCTGCGCGCCGAGCGCTACCGGTGGCAGCCGGTGAAGCGGGTCTACATCCCGAAGAAGAACGGGAAGAAGCGCCCGCTGGGCCTGCCGACGTGGTCGGACAAGCTGGTCGCGGAGGTGGTGCGCCTGCTGCTTGAGGCGTACTACGAGCCCCAGTTCTCCGGCCGCTCCCACGGCTTCCGCCCCCGCCGGGGCTGCCACACCGCGCTCAGCGAGGTGGTGGAGACCTGGAAGGGGACGCACTGGTTCATCGAGGGCGACATCTCCGACTGCTTCGGGTCGCTTGACCATGAGATCATGCTGGCGGCCCTGGCGGAGAAGATCCACGATGGCCGGTTCCTGCGGCTGGTCAGGCACATGCTCAGGGCGGGTTACCTGGAGGACTGGCGGTGGCATGCCACGCTCAGCGGCTCGCCGCAGGGCGGCATCGCGTCGCCCGTCCTGTCGAATATCTACCTTGACCGGCTTGACCAGTGGATCGAGCATCGGCTGCTGCCTGAGTACAACCTCGGCCGCCGCCGCCGGGCGAACCCGGACTACGAGGCCGTGGAGAACGCGATCGCGCGGGCAAAAAGGCATGGGGACCGGGCGGAACTGCGCAGGCTCAGCCTGCGCCGCCGCCAGCTCCCCAGCCAGGACCCCGCCGACCCGGGCTACCGGCGGCTCCGTTATGTCCGTTACGCCGACGACTGGCTGCTGGGGTTCGCCGGGCCCAGGCACGAGGCCGAGGAAATCAAGTCAAGGATCACGGAGTTCCTGCGCGATGAACTGAAGCTGGAACTGTCGCAGTCCAAGACCCTGATCACGCACGCCGCCAGCCAGGCGGCGCGCTTCCTCGGCTATGAGATCAAGGCCCAGCACTCCGACACCAAGATCACCCGCAACCGGCGGGCGGTCAACGGGGCGATCGGCCTGTTCGTGCCCAGGGACGTCATCAGGCAGAAATGCGCGCTCTACATGAGCGGGGGAAGGCCAGCGCAGCGCGGCGCGCTGCTCCACGACGACGACTTCACGATCGTCGCGAAGTACCAGTCCGAGTACGCGGGCCTTGTCCAGTACTACCTGCTGGCCCAGGATGTCTTCCGCCTGGGCCGCCTGCACTGGGTCATGGAGACCTCGCTGCTCAAGACGCTGGCGGGCAAGCACCGCTCGACGGTCGGCAAAATGGCCGGGAAGTACAAGGCCGTCATCGCCACCCCCGCCGGGCCGCGCAAGTGCCTGCAAGTGGTCATCGAGCGCGACCGGGGCAGGAAGCCGCTGGCCGCCCGCTTCGGCGGGATACCCCTGCGCAGGGTGCGCACGGCTGTCCTCACCGACCAGCGGCCCGTCATGGCCAGCGCCAAACGGAACGAGCTGATCCACCGGCTCCTCGCCGGGCGCTGCGAACTCTGCGAGGGCACGGCGGGCCTTGAGGTCCACCACGTCCGCAAGCTCGCAGACCTCAACAAGCCAGGACGACGGGAGAAACCCCCCTGGATGCACCTCATGGCTAGGCGACGGCGCAAGACCCTGGTCATCTGCCGCCGCTGCCACGAGGACATCCACGCTGGCCGGGCAACCACGCCCTACCCGAAATGATCACTGGAGAGCAGGGTGCGAGGAAACCCGCAAGCCCTGTTCGGGAAGAGACCGACGGAAAAGGACCCGGCCAAGGGCACCTCGCCGGCGGTCGACTTCACTCGGCGAGCGGTCCGGGGAAACGGGCCGGTGGCAACACCGGAACCGCGCCCCGGGCCGACTCAACGTGGTGAACTCGTCTGTCAGGTGCGCCTCGTCGGCGATGGCGCCCAGGATGCCGTCGGCGCCCCGGGCGCCGAGCCGTGCGCCGCGGTGGTTGAGCAGCAGTGCGCTGGTGCGGGCGGAGCCCTTCCAGGCTGGCCGTTCGTCATTGATCCATAGGGCGAGGTCGGGTCGCAGTTGCGGGTGGACGGGGACCTCCCGGTATGTGCCGCCCTTGCCGGCGCGCACGATGACGATTCCTTCCGGGCGGACAGGCGGATGTCGTCGAGGTCCAGGGCGATGACCTCGCCCAGGCCGCCACGACGCAGCGTTCGAGCCGGGTCGCGCCCGCTTCGCGTCCACGATCGCAGCGGGAGGACGGCCCGGGGCTCTTGCAGCGGTCATTGGGCCGGTGTGAGCGCCGTGGTGCCCGTGGCGATCGCGATCCGGCGGCCTCGGTAGGTGATGACAGCGTCGGCGATACTCAGCCTGCTGCCCCGGTGAGTGACCGATCCGGTGGCGATCAGTTCCTCACCCTCGGCGCGGGCCGGGCGCAAGAAGTTCACTTTCAGGTCAACGGCGGTAAACTGAGTGCCGGCCGGGGCAATCGACTGTACCGCCGCCTCGCTGGCGCTCTTGGCCAGCAGGGCAATCACGCCACCGAAGACGGTCCCCAGCTCCTGCACCAGGTTCGGCTGCACGGGCAGCGAGAAGACGACCCGCCCGTCGTCAGCCTCCGCCAGCCGGATACCCGTCAGCCGGTCGATCGGGGCCGCTGGTATGTCCCCTTTGAGCTGTGCCGTGAGGATTTCCAGTCCGCTCAGCCGCTGGATCAGCGCGGGGCCGACCGGGGCGATCTGCGGCACGGGCTCTGCCAAGATGGCCCCGGCTCCCGGTAGCCGCGCTTCGGGCAGCGGTTCGCGACTGGAACGCGAGGGGCCGACAGGACCGGGGGCAAAAAGAAAGTACCGGGACGTGCTGTGGGCAACCCGTTGCCCTCCCGGGCCGACCACAAGCCCTTGGGCGAGAGCGTGGCGCTCGTCGGAGTAGATGACGCGGCTGGTCGCGGTGATCTCCGCGCCGCTGGGAGGTGGTTCGCCGAGCACCGTTACGGAAAGCTCGGCCGTCGTGCACCCCGCGCCGGCCGGCAGCGTCGACACGACCGCGTACAAATGGGTCATGTCGAGCAGGAAAGCGAAGATCCCCGGGTGCAGCCGCCCCTTGGGCCCGCAGAACCAGCCGCTGGCGGGCATCGTGATCGATGCCTCACCGTGCTTCACGGCCACCAGCCTGCGTCCGCTGAAGTAGTGTATCGGCGGCTGCGGAGACCGTCCCGTGTGGATGTGGCGAAGCGCTTCCAATCCGGGCTGCGCTAGCAGCCCGGATTGGAGGAAGCTGGCATGCGCACGCTTCCCCTGGGTCAGCGCGGGCCCGGCGCTGATGCCCGGTGTCGCGTCCCCCTTGCGGGCCGGGGGTGCCATCACAGTTGGCATGGGTTCTTCCTCAGTCCAAGTCGGTGAGTCCGGGAGTCCGGCAGGTCCGCCGGTGCCGCGCGAGGCCGGTGAGCTGGCGGTTCAGCGTTCTGTCGTCACGCCGCCGGCGCGCAGGACGCCAGGGTGCCCGGGACAACTGGCCCAAGGCGGTCAGGATTACCTGGTTGCCGCCGGCGAGCAGGCTGAGCGGCACCGATTGCGATCCGCATGTCCGAGAACTCATCACGGTGGAGAGTTATGTAGCCGCGGTGGCGAAGCACGGCGAGCATCCGGGCGTTGCCGAGCATGATGTCGGCTTGCAGGTTAGGCACACCACGTGCCGCCGCGGCGGCGGCAACGGCACCGAGCAGGTAGCGTCCCAGCCGCCATCTTCGCCAGCCAGGGGCAACGGTAAGGGCGAACTCACCGTCGCCGTCCGGCAGGATGGCGTACCCCGCCTCGGCAACCAGTGCGTTCTCGGGGCCGGAAACGACCGCGACCAGGCGATATCCGCCCTCATCTTCAGCCTGGGTCATCTGCTCAACGAACTTACGAGACGGATGACTCAGACTGAAAAAGCGGTGGTGCCGGTCCTCCTCGGACAGCCTCTGGAACAGCGCGTCCAGCCCCTCGACGTCGGCCTCCGTCACGGTCCGCACGGTAAGGGCCGGGCCATCGGGAACGCTTAGGGTGCCGACGACGCCGTCGGCGGCGTCAGCGCCAGGTTCGGCTTGAGCTAGCAATGTGCACTCCTTCGGTGCCGGGCGTGTGCTGCGGTTCTGAGCCTGTCGGCGGGCACTTATGGACAGGGCGCCTTTCCCTGTGGTCCGGCGACCCGGCCCAGCCTGGGCTGGCCTGGCCTGTGGCCGTATCGCCGCTCACGCGTCCTTCTCTTATGCGCGCGGCTCATGCATATTCGGAGGCCCGCCCAGGCGACCTGATACATGGCGAGGTAACGGACGGGGGGGGGATTCTGATCGTCGGCGGGGCAGGCGGCCGCGGCGCGTACGGTGCTGGCCGGCACGGGCCGCCAGCGGGCCAGTTCCTGGGCGCCGTCGAGCACGGCGATCCTGGCATCGCAGTCGCCGGCGATGTACCCGATCTGGCCGGCGGCCAGGGTCGAGTAGAACGTCACGGGCACTCCTGTCCCTGCGGCTCCCTGCGGCCTGCTCAGCAGGCGCAGCGGATGCTGAATTCAGCCTCTTGTCCGATGATGGAAGGGCCGGCCGCGTGAGCCTTCAGCCGAGATGCCACTGTGCCCCGGATCTGGTTGTCGATGCGATATAGGTCATCAACCAGACCGTGCCAGTCATGGTTTCCTTCTGCACTCCAGCTGAACGGGAGTTGTGTAAGGTCCCATCGGGCAGGATCGCGGTCCGTTGCCGAGCGGAGGGCGGCGGTCAAGATTGCGCGCTGCTGGGCGGGCTCGTTCGGCCTTCCCGCAGCGCAACCCAGCGGAAAGTTCAGGAACGATGCTCGGGGTGGCTTTACGTTAAGCGCTGATTTGCGCAGGGTTGTGATACTCGTGGTGGGAATTCCCCGTTTTTCGATTGCTCGTGCCAGCACGCCTGCGGCCATATGACATTGCGGGCAGAAAGGCAGGACAAGGAGGAGGCCGACGTTCATTGCGGTAAGCTCGCTGACGATCTGGGGAGCAGTTTCGGTTGCGAGGCGCTCGTAGTCGGTGATAGAGCCCACCATCGAGACGGCGTTGTCCGCGAGCCGTCCGATGATGTGCTCGGCCTCTAGTTCGAGAAGCCGGTCACGCGGATAGGCGACGTTCGGGTCTGCGAGCGCGAACGCTCGGATAGGCGTCATATGGGCGAACAGAATCTCGTCCAAAGTGCGGGCCCTGGGCAGCAGGCGGAAGGACAGGTCGCCGGTCTCCCGCATTCGCGGCTGGTCGGGGTAGTAGGCGCCGCTAGTGACGAGCAGCCCGATGGTGGCCGAGCTGAGGTCGGCAGGCGCGTCGGCCAGCTGTGGCGGGCCGAAGGTGGGTCGCTTGGGTGGTGGCATCTTGAGTATGTCTGCGAGAACATGACCGATGTCGTAGAAAGTGTCCTCGGAGTTCTGCCCTGCGGCCGTTGTCATTTGGGTGCCTTTCACATTGAAGAGAACTACGTGAGCTGCAAGGGGACCCGGACCCGGCTGGGGTATCCGTTGCGGGCTTGCGCTGAGTCCACGGTGCACGGCCCGCCGACAGCGACCACGAGCGCCGGCGAGGTCGATCTGGCCATCGGCATCCTCGCCGAGTCGGCTGGGTCTCTTTCATGCAGCCAATCTTGGGCCCGCGGCTGCTCCGAGCCATCTGAAGAATTACCTAGAGCCTACGTATCTTCCGGCCGCAGGCCCTCCTCGTAGGCCCAGGCCGCCAGCTGCGTGCGGGTGCGGAAGCCCAGCTTGGTCAGTATGTGGTCGACGTGAACCTCAACCGTGCGGACCGACAGGCACAGCCGGGCGGCGATGTCGCGGTTGGTCAGGCCGCGGGCTGCCAGCACGGCCACTTCGGTCTCGCGGTTGGTCAGCGTCCGCCGCGGGCCGGGCCGCCGGGCATCCTCAGGCTCATTCGCCAGGGCGCAGGCCACCGCCTCCTGCAGCGTCATCTGGCGCCCTTGGGCAAGAATCCTCGCGGCAGCCCCTCCGACCGCCTTGCGGGACGGTGTCAGCCAGCGGTCCAGATCCGTCAGGTGTGGCTCTGGCGTGGCGAACTCGTTGGCTTCCCGGCAGGCCTCAGCGGCGCCGGCCAGCCGGAGAGCCAGCCGGGGCCTGCCGGTCCTGGCCGCGAGCCCGGCGAAGCCTGACAGCCCGATCGGGATGGCCCAGCGGTCGCCGATCTCGACGGCGACCGGCAGTGCCTCCTCAAGCGCCGCTCGTGCCGCCTTCAGGTCGCCCAGGTCCAGCCGCGCGATGCCGAGCAGCTGCAAGGCACGCGCGCCCAGTGGCTGGAAGCCCAGCTCCCTGCACATGGCCGCGCATCGTCCGAACAGCTCGCAGGCGGCCTCGAGCTGATCGGTGAACAGCGCGACCAGCCCCGAATACAGCAGGGTGAGCGCGACGCCCGGCGGATCTTCGACCGCGCTCAGCAACGCACCTGCCCGCTCCACGTAAGCGGCCGCCTCTGAGACCCGGGAGCACGCGATGTTGCTGCGGCCGAGGCCGAGAACGGCCATCCCCTCGCCGACGCTGTCATTCAGCCTGCGGCTGAGCTCGATGCTCTCCGTCAGCCTGCGGACGGCATCTCGGTGATCGCCTTGATCGATGGCGAGCCAGCCTGCAGCGTTCAAGGCGCCGGCCCGCGCGCGGTTCTCCCCGGCGACGACGCCGAGCAGCTCGCGCAGCCGCTCCCTCCCTTCCGTGAAATGGCCACGAACGGACCAGAACCCCGACATCGCAGCGGCCAGGCGCAGGGCGGCGGCCGGATCCTCCTGGCGGTACCAGTCGATCGCCGCGCGGATGTTGTCGTGCTCCAGGTCGAGCCGCCCGAGCAATTCCGGTCCGGTCAGCGGACGCCGGGCTTCCCGGCCCAGCGCCAGGAACGCCGCGGCGTGGGCTCCCCGGATGCCAGCCGCCTCCGGCATCTCGGCCAGGCGCTCGGCCGCGAATTCGCGGATGGTCTCCAGCATCGCGTAACGCGGCGCCCCCGTGGCCTGCACCTGACGCAGCAAGCTGTGCTCCACCAGCTCCTGCAGGGCGTCCAGCACCGGCATGCCGATATCGGCTGCGGCCGCGCAGACGGACTCGATGATCTCCAGGCTCGCGCCGCCCCGGAACACCGAGCAGGCCGCGAGCAGTCTCCGGGCTCCCGCACTCAGCAGGTCGTAACTCCAGGCGATCGTGCTGCGCAGGGTCTGCTGGCGGTCCGGCAGGTCGCGGCTCCCGCCCACCAGCAAGCTCAGCGACTGCTCCAGCCGCGGAAGGATCGCCTCCGGCGGCAGCAGCCTGACCCGGGCGGCGGCCAGTTCGATGGCCAGCGGCAAGCCGTCGAGCCTGCGAGCGATCTGGGTGACCGACGCCGCGTTTTCCTCGCCGACAGCGAAACCCGGCACTGCGGCGGCCGCCCGCTCGGCGAACAGCCGCACCGACTCACAGGCGCCGATGGAGGCGAGTGAAACAGGGGCTTGCAGGTCCGGGAGCGCCAGCGGAGGGACCGGGCATTCCTGCTCGCCCGAGACGCGAAGAGGCGAGCGGCTGCTCACGATGATGCGCAGATCACGGGCGCCGCCCAGCAATTCCGCCACGACCGGAGCCGCCGCCAGCAGGTGCTCGAAGTTGTCCAGGACAATCAGGAACTTCTTCTCGCGCAGGTGGCTGGCAAGATGCTCCATCAGCGGCCGGCCCCTGGAATCCTGCAACCCGATGCCCTGGGCGATGGACGAGAGCACTAGCCCCGGGTCCGTGATCGACGCCAGCGGAACGAAATACACTCCATCGGGATAACCGGCCGCCACCGCCGCGGCAAGCTCGATGCAAAGACGCGTTTTGCCGCTGCCGCCCGGCCCGGTCAGCGTGAGCAGGCGGCTGCTTTCTAGCAGCCGCCCGGCCTCCGCCAGCTCTCGCTGCCTGCCGACGAAGCTCGTCAACGGCCTGGGCAGAGTACCTGGACCGCCGTCGCAGGCGCCGCGAAGGGGAAATGCCAGGTCAGCCTGCCCGATCGAGGCGTCCGACATGGGAGATCAGCCTGGTAGTGCCCGTCGGGTCTGAGGCCGTGGGCCGCTCAGACCCCTATACGTACAGGATAGTCATGCCCGATACCCATCGCAGATCACATCCGTTCCGCAGCCTAGGGTTTCATCACGCGGCTTTCGCCGGGCTGCTGCCCGTGCTCGAGCGGGTGTCTGGCCCGGAGCACCCGCACACCCCGACCGCCCGCGCCAACCTCGCCCGCTGGATCGGGAGAGCGGACGGCGGCCCTGGCACGGCGTGAAGTAGCTCCAGCATATTCACCTGCCCCGGCCGTACGCAGTAACCGGATGACGGCCTGGGCGCCCCCGACGTGCGCCGCCTCGACCTGCCCCAAGCCGCCCCACGCGCCCTCGACCCCCGCGACGTGACCCGCTGGCTGCGCGCCGTGGAACGATGGGTCAGCCCCCGCGACCGGGTCCTCGCCTTGATCCCGTTCTACGCCGGGCTGCGCCTGGGCGAGGTCATCGCCCTGGACCTCGACGACATCCGCCTGTCCGCCCGGAAGGAATCGTCATCGTGCGCGCCGGCAAGGGCGGCACATACCGGGAGGTCCCCGTCCACCCGCAACTGCGACCCGACCTCGCCCTATGGATCAATGACGAACGGCCGGCCTGGAAGGGCTCCGCCCGCACCAGCGCACTGCTGCTCAACCACCGCGGCGCACGGCTCGGCGCCCGCGGCGCCGACGGCATCCTGGGCGCCATCGCCGACGAGGCGCACCTGACAGACGAGTTCACCACCCACGTCCTGCGTCATACCTTCGGCACCACACTCGAAAGGCGCGGAGTTGCATCAGATGCAATGTTCCGCGTCCGGCGTGAGGACGGCGCCGTAGGGGCTACCGGTCCGGGCGCGACGAGGCGGCCATCGCGGCGACAGGGCGAACCCGCAGGCCAGGACGGCCGTGACAGGACAGTGTGGCGTCAGATGCCACGATGTTGCGTCCACTCTGGTTGCATCAGACGCAAGCATGATGCGGCAAGAGCAACGAAAATCGCAGCGACAAGGGCAGATGCCACTACCGGCCTGTCGTCCCGCCAACCCATTCAGCATAGTTGGTAAACCGCTCCCTACCAGTTTCCGCCAAGGCCACGACCTCGTCCTCGTCGCCGAACTCATGGGCCACAAGCGATTGGATCAAACACGCCGGTACAGCCTGCCCACCCAGGCCGACCGCGAACGCGCGATCGGCAGCCTGCCCAGCGACCACTGACCAGCACACTTCAAGATCTACGGCGGGTTTCCGGCGTATTCCGGTCGTACCCGTAGTAACCGGATGCGTGACACGAGCACACGAGAGGCGCGTGATCTCTTAAGTAGCGTGCGCGGCACGAGCGACAGCGGATTGATGACGCGCACGGGCAGCAGTAGCCTGGGCGGCATGGCGGCGCAGATCGGGGCCGACGGACTCTATCTCCTCGGTGATCCGCGCCCGGAGCTGCTGTTCGAGGTCGCGCGGATCCAGCCCCAGCCGGGGGGCGAGTGGGTCAATCTAGAAAAATGTCTGGGCTTTCACTCGACTCGACGGCTGCGGATCATCGACAGCGCCGGCGGCGTGGGGGTGGAGACGTGGCCGGCTGAGCTTAAGCCGCAGGCGTGTTACCTCTACGGCGGCGGATTCGGCTTGCCTCTGGTGGCTGCTGCGCGCGAGCGCGGATGGACAGTGGAGCCGTCGCCCCACATTGCGCACCCCAGAGCGCCGGACAGACGGCTGTACATGCCTCTGCCGTCGGACAAGGCGCTTGCCTATGTAGCGTGCTGGGAGGACGAGGACGCGCTCAGTCGTGTCGAGGCAACTACCCCCGGGGGGCCGTCGAGCATGAGTTGTGGCCGTGGCTGAAGCAGATGGGATTTGCTGACGACGGCGACGACGCCATGCTGCTACGTTTTCTCGACGAGTTTCTGGACGGTTGGCGCGCGAATATGCGCCCGGGTCTTCGATTCTGCCGCGTCTGGAGTCCCGCAGAAGTGGCCGAGCTGGGCTCCGCGCTCGCTGAGACGATCCGCAGCGATTTCGATGCCGTGTTCGCTGTTGCGGATGAGCCGGCGTTGAGTGAGCTCACCGGCCAGCGGACCGTAAGCCCTGGCCTCGGCGCGCCTTACCGCCAAGTACCGGTAACCGGCCTGTCCGGAAGCCGAGATCCGTTCAGCGTCGATCCGGCGCTTGTCGAACGGGGCCTGCGAGGACACACCGACACCCAGAACGAGCTGGCTAGCGTCCTAAGCAACGCTGGAATCGATTCAAGCCGCGGCCTGCGGCCAGGACCGGACTTTGACCTGGCTTGGCAGAAGGACGGGACCGTCTTCGTGGCTGAAGTCAAGAGCATCACCGCTCAGAACGAGGAACATCAGCTCCGGCTCGGTCTCGGCCAGGTACTCCGCTACCGGCAACGCCTGTCGGCACTCGGGCATGACCGCGTCGTAGCTGTTCTCGTACCCGAGTGCCAGCCGCGCGACCCCTCCTGGCGCGAGCTGTGCCAGGAACTCGGAGTGGTGCTGCTATGCAGAAACGAGCTCGAGCGCGCGCCTGGGCTGGATATGCCATGCTTACGCATGTGCTGGCCCGGAAGGGAGCGACCAGCCGGATGCTGCTGCTCTACCACCAGCTGGGGTACCCGCCGGACGAGGCGGAGATCATGGCCGAGCTGGGCAAGAACAAGCTGGACGAGCTGGACAGGCTGACATGATCATCCTCGATGGCGTCCCGTTCAACCGGGTGTCCGGCATCGACCTGATGCGCGGCCCGGACGGCGAGCCCGTGCTGACCCGGCCCTGGCAGGACCACCCGAACCTACGAGGCCGCGTGCTGCACCGGCACGGCTCCGGCCCGTTCGCCCGCCTCGTGCTGGACGTCCTGCCGCGCAGCCGCGGCGTGTACGCGATCGCGGGCGATGCCGGCTTCGTCTGGTACATCGGCCGGGCCAGGAAATCTATCGCGGAGCGGTGGGGCTCGGCCGGGTACCGGCACATCAACGCGGCCAAGTGCTATCAGGGCGGCCAGCCGACCACCTGCAAGATCAACGGCCTCATCACCGCCGCGGTCACGACAGGCACGGCCCTGTCGCTGTACGCGCACCTGACGGACGATGACCCGGCCCCACTGGAGGCCCGGCTGATCAACGCGCTGCACCCGCCTTGGAATGGGCAGGTCCCGTTCAGCCCGCCGGAGTGGCTGGACGAGCTGTAGCCATGGAGACCAAGGCGTGTAACCAGCCTGACCACGCAGGGCCGCACGAGCTGTCGCTGAGCGAGTTCTACCTGAAGCCGCGCAGTCCCGGCGGCCGGGATCCACGCGTGCAGCACGTGCAGGCGCCGTCAGCTGAACCTGCAGAACCTTGCCTACCGCGAGACGTGCCTGGACCGCTACGGCCAGGCCTGCGCGTGCTGCGGGGTAACGGGAGGGCTGGAGATCGGCCACATCGACGGGAACTCGCCGGCTCAGGGTTATACGGGCACCCAGCCGCGCGCCTGGCTCGTCAACAACGGTTCCCCGGACGGCTTCCAGGTGCTCTGCCGGGCCTGTAACAGGAGCAAGGGCGGCACCGGGGCCTGCCGCAGGACCATGGCGCCAAGGCCCGGCTGTCGGCCGCGGTACTGCCTGCCCGGTGGGAGCCGGGACCATGGCGCCAAGGCCCGGCTGTCGGCCGCGGTACTGCCTGCCCGGTGGGAGCCGCCTGCCGGGTACTGGTCGGCCGGACCTCGGAGCCGGGGCAAGGTGATCGTGGCCGCCTGGCTGGCCTCGCATGCAGCATGCAGCATGGCGACCTTACCCGCCGGGGCCAGGCCCGCTGACCTGTGCACTAATTTGGTCCAACTCGGGGCCAGGTTGCCAGATTCCTTACCACCACGAGCTGGAAGAGTCGTTGCGAGTTGTTAGCTGGCTTGAACACGGCGAAGACCCAGCAACGCATCCCCGCAAGCGCCGAAAGCGTGACAATGGTCCGTTATCGCATATATCGGCCCACTGATCGGGTCCAGGGCGCATGGTCGGCGGCGCGCGGAATCCGCCAAGTAGAGCTGGACGGTTGACGGCCCGGGTGTCCAGATCCAGTTGGCGGATCGCAGGCCAGCGCGCTCGCCGTCGCCACCATGAATCGGACGCGACACGCTACCAGCGATGGGGGGAATAAGCCACGGAGCGCTGGCCCGGTTGGCGACCACATGCGGCGTCGCTGGCGCACCCGCTGCGGTTGACCGCGCCTGCGCACCCCGGCCCGACGCCGATCGCAAAGCGTGGTCGGCACTCCAGTAGCAGACGCGCAAAGATCCGCCTAATGTACGTTGATCTTCGCGGGCTGGCTGGCCGACCGTCGACGAGAAACCGAACGGGCGATCTGCGCGCTGCCTCGCTTCCGAGCAGCGCGATCGACCCGCCGTCGCTGTGGCCCGGCAGGTGTGCCGGTCCGGTGCCGCGCCGGTCGAGCAGATCGAGCAGGTCACGTGCCTGGTTGAAGTGGTCTGCGCCGAACCAGGCGTCGGCGCGGTGAGCACCATTATCCGCGACGGTGGTAGAGGAGACCGGCGTACCCGGCCAGCAGCCTGGGAAGGAATGGGTCCCAGGCCGTGCCCGAACCGCGCCTTCGTGCAGCAACACCACCAGCGGATGCGCGCCGCGGATTCCCGCACGAACAGCGTCACGGGAGCCGAGCAGCGGCGGCCGCGTCCGTGGTTCACGTCAGACCGTCGCCGCTGACCGAGCGCACTGATTTCGCGCCGCCGCCGATGGGCACGACGTTCGGCTGGTAGGTGGCGCCTGGGATCGGGGTGGCGCTGGCGCCGTAGCGCTGCTCCGCTGTCGCTCCGCTGCGCCGCGGTGATCAGCGCAGTGGAGCGATCAGCATTGTGTCCGCTTCCGGCGGCGAGCAGGCCGATTCCGTTGCGGTTCATGAGTCTCGCTACCCGAAGCGCTGAGATCAGCCGGTCGCCGACGGGACGCGCTCGGTCACGACGGCGTACAGCCGTGGGACCGAATGCCGCACCAACTGCGTCTGGGCCTGCGGGCTGCGCATGATCTGCTCGAGCTTGGGCAAGAACGCCTGCGCGGCCATCTCGTCACAGAACTCGAGATCGACGAGGACCTCGCTCGGATCGGCGACGCTGCGGCTTACTCGGTAGGACTGCACGCCCTGCTCGGCACGGAACCGCTCGTACTTGTCGAAGTTCGCCTGAAAATCGACCTCGAAGATCATGGAGTAGTCGGCGTCAGCGGGCAGCAGCCACACCCGATTTTCCGCCCAGAACGGGCGTCACCGCAGGGATATCAGGGGCTGAAAAGCGGAAGGTCGGCGGTTCGACCCCGCCCCTGACCACGCGTTTTGCAGTGTAATCAACGAATTTGGTCCGCTGCGGGGAGCCTAAGTGCCGGGTCTCGCACGACAGTTGTAGGGTTCCAGAACTCGGCCACAGATGTTGACCTGGTCTTCTGCGCGGCCCGCTCGTATTCGTTGATGAGGCCGCCGAGGACGGGCCGACGCTTGATCTGCTCGTGGGAGAGGTCGGCGGCGGGGTGGTCGGGCCGGGGCGGGCGGAGTCCGCGGCTGCGGTGCGGTCGTCGTCTGTTGTAGTGCTGGGCGTATTCGGCGAGGACCGACCGCAGGTGGCGTTCACCGAAGATCAGCATGCGGTCGGTGATCTCGGTCCGGGCTGTGAGGACGAGCTTTTCGGCATAAGCGTTCGCGCGAGCACTCCGGGGCGGGATCTTCACGGCCGGATGCCGGCGCTGGCCAGGACCGCGTCGAATGATGCGGTGAACTGCCCGGCGCGGTCGCGGACCAGGAACCGGAAGTCCGCGGCGCGGTCGCCGAGGTCCATCAGGAGGTTGCGGATCTGCTGGGTGGTCCACGGCCCGTCCGGATTCGCGGTGATCCCGAGGATGTGGACGTAGCGCGAGCCGACTTCGATGGTGAGGTAGGCCCGCGGGCGCGGTGCCGGTGTTGCCACCGGTCGTCTCCCGCGAGCCCCCTCCCGCACCCGCCGTGCGGTAACCGCAACGGGCGCTCCGTGTGTCTTACCCGCTGGTCAGCCGCTGGCGGCTGCCGGTTTCGGGGTCCACGGGGTCGGGATGTTGCTGCCGCGGTAGCGGTAGCGTTCCACTTTGACGCTGGAGGCGCCAGTGAACACGGCCCCGTTGCAGGCGAACCGCCACCCCTGGTCGCAGAAGCGGCGGCGGAGTTCTTTCATCCCCAGCCGGTGTCTGCCCGCGTGCTTGGCGCGTATCCAGCGCATCAGCCGCCCCCACGCGTGGTGGTCGACTGAGCTGAACACGTCCTTGGACACTCCGTGCCGGAAGTAGTTCGCCCACCCCGCCAGTGACTGGTTCAGGCGAGTGATCATCTCGTCTAGGTCCATGTGGCGGGTTGACCTGTACGTCCTGGCCTTCACCCTGTCCTTGATCGACGCGATGGCCTTCCTGGACGGCTTGGTGTAGACGTAGTGCTTCTGGGTTCCTCGTTTCCGCTGGCGGCGGATCAGGTGGCCGAGGAACACGAAGCCCTCGTCGATGTGGACCACGCGGGTCTTTTCCGGGGCCAGGTGCAGCCCCAGCGGGGCGAGCACGGCGGCCACCTCCTCGCGCAGCGCCTCGGCGTGGTGCCGGTCGCCCGACACCATCAGGACGAAATCATCCGCGTAGCGGATGAGTTTCCAGTTGCCGTGGCCGTTTCTTTTGCGTTTGGCCCGCTGCTTGCCGGTTCCCATCTCCTGCTGCCATTGCCGGGCGAAATGGTCGTCCAGCGCTGACAGGGCGATGTTGGCGAGCAGCGGGGAAAGTATCCCGCCTTGCGGGGTCCCGGTCGGTGATTCTTCCCGGTCTCCGAGTTCGGTGAGGACCCCGGATTTCAGGAACGCTTTCACCAGCCCGCAGACGCGCTTGTCTTTGATCCGCA
The DNA here is from genome assembly GCA_963826515.1 of uncultured Actinomycetota bacterium. Taxonomy (GTDB): domain Bacteria; phylum Actinomycetota; class Actinomycetes; order Streptosporangiales; family Streptosporangiaceae; genus DATFVJ01. The sequence goes on along the minus strand of CAWGXI010000003.1, from coordinate 471,238 downwards.
CCCGGAGGCGGTCCACCAGAGCCGTATGACCAATCTCGTCGAAACAGGCTCTGATATCACATTCCAGCACCCAATGATAGTTCCGGTTGCCGGACGCCAGGTGGTGGATCTCGGCGATCGCGTCGTGCGGACGCCGGATCGGGCGGAACCCATACGAGCACGGCTGGAAATCCGCCTCGAAAATGGGTTCGAGCACCGACTTCAGGCTGGCCTGGACCACGCGGTCGGCGATGGTAGGGATACCCAGTTTCCGGAATTTCCCGGTGTTGCCTTTGGGTATCATTACCTGCCGCACTTCGACCGGCCGGAACCCGCCGGACTTCAGCGAGTCCCGGATCCACTGGCATTCGGTTATGAATCGCTTGTGCTGGGTGGCTCCCCGGATGCGATCGGCGTGCCGTCACGTCTTGTAGCCGGCGACGGGTCGCGTGGGTGCTGTGCGGCTGCTGTTCCGGTTACTTTTCGTGAGTCTGGTTCGTGCCAGCGGGCCTGCTGCGGCTCCTGTTCGCGGTAAGCCGTGTTCCTGCGGGCGTTTCCGGCAGCGGGGGCAGGCCGGCATCCCGGCGCGGCGGTGCCGGGCCGGGATGGCGGGGTCGCGTGTCAGGCTGCTGGCGGCGCGTTCGGCTGCGCGGCCGGCGTGGTGACGGGCAGCGGGAGCAGGTGCAGCCGGGTCGCGGCCGGGACGGCGTGGCCGCTTTTGCGGGTCCGGACTTTCTTGATGGTGAACCGGGGGTAGTGCCGTCCGGGCCGCCAGGCGGTCGCGAACCGCAGCGGGTGCCGGGTGATGTCGCGGCTGATGATTGCCGATCGCGGCGGTCAGGGCCGTGACGGTGGCGCCCTGGCCGGCGCGGATGCTCGCGGTGGCGGTGTCGCGCAGCGCGGTAGCGCTGATCCGGGCGGGCTCGGCGCCGATCGCCGCGGCGACCGCGGCGCCGGCGATCCGCAGCGCCTGGTGCACGGCGACGGTCGCGGCGGCCATCCGGTACGCCCCGGCCGGGGTCGCCGCGGTGAGCGGCTGCCCGGCCGAGAGCGTCTGCTTTTCTTCGAGGTAGACCAGCTCGCTGGCCCACCGCATCCCGTACAGTTCCGCAATGTCGCGGGCCGGGTAGGCAGCGGGGCCGGTGAGGCTGGTGATGATGGTGACGGTCTCGGACACCTCCACCCGGATCGTCCCGTCGTCCGGCTGCTCGCACGCCGCGCCCTGAACGTCGCCGAGGACGCGGACGGACACGCCGGGCGGCGGCGCGGACACCAGCAGCCGGTGGCCGGGCTGGAGGTCGAAGACCTGGTCCATGTGGTACTCGATGACGCGGACCTTGACGGTGCGGCCGCGCCAGATGATCTTGGCCTTCCAGGTGCCGTCGGTCAGCGGCCGTCCCGAGCGGCGCAGCTTCCACGCCGACGAGACCCGCCAGGCGAAGTGCTTCCCGGCGGTGATCTTGGCGACGGCGGCCTGGCTGCTGGGGAACCCGCGGTCGGCCAGGTCCAGGTCATCCGGCCCGTAGGCGGGCTCGAGGTGCGCGGCGAGGGTGGTCTCCCCGATGCGGCACGGCCCGGCCGCCCACGCCGCGCAGCTGCGGGCCCACACGTCGGTGACCTCCACCATGCGCAGCTGCGGGGCCGCCTCGGCGCCGGTGCTGGCCGGGCGGCCGAAGTGCGCGGCGTTGCGGGACCGCCCGCGCTCGCCGTCGCGGTCGGTGCGTTTCGGGTCGGCGACCGCGCGGACGGTGCCGTCCTTGGCCAGCACCCGCAGCCCGTGCCAGCGGCCGTCCCGCCACGGCCCGCCCGCGGCGTGCGTCAGCGGGCGCAGCCGGACCGCCGTCCGGTCCCCGTCCGCCGTCCCGGCCGCGGGCAGGTGCGGTGCCACGCCGGGCAGCGGCACCGGCCGGACCTGCCCGCACAGCGAGGCGAGCAGCCGCAGGAACGGCTTGACCTGCAAGAAGCCGTCGGCGTCCGACAGCGAGGAGGCGGCCGGCAGGTCATAGCCCGGGTCAGCCTCCCGGGGCCGCTGCGCCATCTGCCGCAGCACCGCAGATGCGGTCCCCGGTTCCAGGGCCCGCGCCAGCGGCAGCTGCATCGCCAGCCGCGGCGTGATCTTCCGCGCCCGCCGGGCCGGCACGCCTGCCAGCGCCTCATCCAGCACCGCCGGGCCGATCACGCAGCTCACCAGCCCCAGCCCCGTGCCATCCCGCACCCGCCCCGGCTCCGCCGCCACCCCCGCCGCCGCCAGCTCCCCGGCGGTCCACGCCGGGACCGGGGCGACCGCGCCGGGCAGCGCCCCGCACGCCACGATCCCCGAGCCCGGCCCCGGCAGCTCAGTCAGCCGCGGCCGCGTCCCGCCAGATCGCCGGCATCGCCAGCACCTCGGCCAGGCCCGCCGCCGCGTCCCGCGGCGGCTCCTTCGCCCGGCGCGGCCCGCCTTCCCGGCCGGGCGCGCCGCCGCCGCCCTCCGGGCAGCACGACGTCGTGACGGGTCCGGCGGCAGCAGGTACTGTCGCAAGCGGAAGCATCGGCGGGCCCCTCGCGAGAGGCGGACAGAGACCGCCGATGCTTCCGCATCAGACCCGTTTGTCCCGTAACCGGCCAGGCGTGTCGCACCGAAACCGCAGCCGGCTCTCTCGCGTCCCCGGCACCCGCCATGCCGCGGCACCGGCAGCAGCCACACAACGTGACCAACGCCCCGGAGAACCGTCCGTTGCAATCCGTGACCACCAGGCCCGGCGGGCCCCGCCCAGATCAGGCGTAACCCCGCAGGCCAGAACGCACTCAGATCTTAACCGAACGCCAGTGGTCCCGGATCTGGCCCAGGAAAGCCCCGACCCCGATCACGGTCTCGACCCAGGCCGCGGTGACCTTATCGATCCCCGCGGTCTTCGCGCCCTTATTGGCCGACACGCGCTCCCACGCATCCACCAGGAACGCCGGGTCGTAGACGAGGTTGAACAGGTCGCCGAAACGGCGGGAAGGATCTTCTCCCGCCCAGCGATGCAACTTGGTCTGCATACTCCGTACCGCCACGCGGGCCAGAACAGGATCCGGCCAGCGCACGGCGCCGGTATTCACCAGCGCATCTTCGGACATTGCCTTCCCTCCTTGAACTGACACGCTGCCGCCCTTCCCCATGTACGCGGCTTTCCCGCGCTCGGAGTACTACGGCGGCTCCGCCCCACCCGCGCCTTCAGCAGGCGTCGCGCCTATCCATCCCGGTCTCCCTGGCCGGAAGACGGGTTACGGAACGCACGCGGATGGTTCCCACGTTCACTGTTGTCCGGTCGACGGGTTAGGCACCCGGCTCTGCCCCTGCGATCTCGCCACGGCTACGCCGCAGGCGATTCACCGTGGCCTCCAGGCCCAGGCTTCGCAGACCCTGCCTGGAGTTCCCCGCCCGTCATGAAAGGCGGGTACCCACCGCAAACCAGCCCGCATCCACCGGGTTAGAGCTGGCACTGCTTCAAGAGGCGTAACGAAGCCGGTTTCTCTCGTATACCTTCCCGTCTCGCTCACCAGGCCCGGCCCATCCGGCAGTACTGAACCGGCCCGACTTTGTCGGGGCTGCTCCCACCCTCCCCGGCGACCCCCGGCTCAGGCTGCCTCCAGCTTCACCCCGCCGCTGCGACGGCGATGAGATGGACGGTCTCTCACCTCCATCCGAACCAACAGCGCCTCGTGGCGCACACGAACAGGCAGTACAGGCGCTGGAGCGTTACCGCGCAGTCAACGTGGAAGAAGCCGGTGGCGAGCATGTGCGTGCCGAAAACCTCGTCCAAGTCATGCGACCAGGCGATATTCGTGGATCAGGCCACCGACGCGAGTGTGTCTTCGGACGCGATACTGCTCAAGATCGACCGGTTCGGGCAGCGGTTTCAGCGGCGCGGCGCCGCGCAGCGAGCGGTGCGGCCGGTGCTGGTTATGGTGGGTCTCGTAGTCGCGCAGGATCCGCCGCAGATGGTGCTGGTTCCTGATCAGGGTGCGGTCCAGGAACTCGCGGCGGCATCCCCCGATCCAGCGTTCGGCGATCGCGTTCATGCGGGGCGTCCGGACGTTGCAGAGCACGGTCCGGATCCCGGCGTCGGCGAGGACCGCGTCGAACGCGGCGGTGAAGTTGGAGCCGCGGTCGCGGATCATGAACTTGACCCGGTCTGCCTGTCCGCCGAGGTCCATGAGCAGGTTGCGGGCCTGCTGCGTGGCCCATTCCCCGGTGGGGTGCAGGGTGACGCCGAGGATGCGGATGAGCCGGGTCGCGTGTTCTATCACGACCAGGACATGAGCCTGGGTGCCGTCGAGCAGGTCGACTGTGAAGAAGTCGCATGCCACGATCGCCTCGGCCTGGGAGAGCAGGAACTGCGACCAGGTAGGCCCGGATCGGCGCGGCGCCGGGTCGATCCCGGCATTCCTCAGGATCTCCCATACGGTCGACGCCGCGACATTGGCTCCCAGGCCGGCTAGCTCGCCGTGGATCCTGCGGTAGCCCCATTCGGGGTTCTCCCGAGCGAGCCGGAGGACGAGGACCTTGGTGTTCTGGCGGGTGGCCGGCCGCCCGGTCTTGCCGCGCCTCGACCGCGCCGCCTGGCGGTGCCGGATGATGTCGCGGTGCCAGCGCAGGATCGTGTCCGGGGTGACCAGCAGCCGCAGCCCGTGGCGGTGCGCTTTGGGTATCACGCTGAGCAGTGCCGCGAGCAGGGCCCGGTCCGCCCAGTTGAGCTTCGGGCGGCGCGGCTGCCGTCGCTGCAGGATGGCGAGCTGGTGGCGCAGGATCAAGATTTCGGCGGTCTTCCACGCCTCCTTCCGCCGGGACAGCCGCAGCCATGCGGCTAGTCGCGTCGTCAGGAGGAAAACGAACCGCAGGCACATGATCGGTGATCATCACGGGCAGAGCGCCGGGCGAGCAACTCTGCTGGTCAGAGCCATGGATACGATTCTCGGCACGCACAGGCCCACGGCGGGCTCGACGGTCGCCAGCGTTCGCTCAGTCGTTCGTCGCCCACGCGCCGAGCAGCATGGCATGGGCAGCTACCGCCGAGCACGCTTGCATTTCGTCTCTCAACCGGTGCGCAAACGTCTCTACGCCTATCTCCTGAGCGGTGGCCACTCTGGTCCGCTCGATCAGCGGGGCGGCGGTGCGGATGATCCCGGTCAGCGTGCCGACACCGGCAGGATCACCGGGCCCGAAGTGCGGCTGGATTCCGATCATCCCCAGCGGGCGCAGCCCCGCCTCCCGGAGAATGGCCCACAGCCGTGGGCCCAGCGTGGGAATCCCGGCCTTGGCGAACGCTTCCACCAGCCAGGCTAATGCCTGGCTCACAAGTGGAGTCGCTGGCAGCGACCGTGCTGTCGCAAGATCCATTTCTACCGGCACGACAAGCCCGCCAGGGCGCAGGGCCGCGGCCAGCCGCCGCAACACCTCTGGCGGGTCAGGCACATGCATCAAGACAAGCCGCTCGACGATCGCATCGAACGGCTTGCCTGGCGCCTGGTCGTGGATGTCGCCCTCAACAAGCCGCACCTGCGCCAGGCCGCGTTGCTCTGCCCGGAGCCGGGCCCGGGCGAGCGCATCCGGCGAGCGGTCCACGCCGACCACGGAGCCGCCGGGCCCGACCAGGTCGGCGGCCACAAATGCCACGTCCCCCGCTCCGCAGCCCACATCCAGCACCCGCATGCCCGGCCGGATGCCCGCCGCGTCGAAGATCATGCGCGTAGCCGGGGCAAGCGCCCTGCCCTGCAGCTCCAGGCGCGCCAGCTCGTCTTCACCGCTCCCCAGCTCGTAGCCGGAGTCGCTGTCACCCATCGCGCCACCTCGATTCCCGCAACGAGTATCCCGCCCCTGGCCCCTGTGCTGGCAAGACCAAAAGCAGGTAAGCAGTAGATCTGTCCGGGCCCGTTGCATGCCCGATAGGGCGGTCAGAGGCGGGTAATCGCGGTCGCTCACGGGACAACCGGCCAGCCTGCCACCTGGATAATCGCTGGTCTTGGCAGGGGTAGTCGCAGCCTTCCAAGCTGGGACTACTGTCCTCCTCGCTGCACGATGATCTCAACCGAGTCCGCCGAGTCAAGGCCAAGCCGCTGCGCGGTCAATGCCGCGTAGTTAGGCGTATGGGGGCATAGTCAAGTAGATCTTGCACGGCGTGTTGTGGCTGGCAGGAGACGGGACCTCTGGTAGATCAGGTCAATCCGCCAAGATCTTCCAGATACCAGAGGTCCCGTTGAGCGTTCAGTCTGCCACTGCCACGATCACCCGCGCCGTCACAGCCGCCGCCGGGGTCTATGCCCCGGGCCACCTGGGTGAATTGACGCGGTACCTGCCGTTCGAGCTCGTCGATGACGTCCTGGAGCAGACCAGAACGGTGCAGCGCAGGCTGCGGGCCCTGCCGTCCCGGACGGGGGTGTATTTCCTGCTCACGCTGGCGATGTTCCCGCGGCTGGGCTATGTACGGGTCTGGGCCAAGCTCACCGCGGGGCTGGCTGGGCTGGACGTGCCGTCCCCGTCGGAGAAGGCCCTGCGGGACCTGCGCCGCCGCCTCGGGCCAGCGCCGGTGAAAGCGCTGTTCGAGGTGGTAGCCGGGCCGCTGGCCTGGCCACGCACCCCGGGAGTCTGTTTCGCCGGGCTGCGCACGGTCGCTTTCGATAGCCTGAACTCCCTGAAGGTCCCCGACACTGACCGGAACCGGTCGTGGATCGGGCGGATCCGCTTCCGGATGGGCTTCGCGGGGTATCCCACCCTGCGGCTGATGGCCCTGGCCGAGACCGGTACCCGCGGGCTGCAGCCGAGCAGACAGCGCACGACGAGGTAGACGACTGACAAGATCACTCAGCGATGATCCCAGCCCGCTGGTCTGACCAGGCCAGATCGAGTAATCGAGCCCACAGGGCCGCCGCGAGCCATCCCCGCGGCCTATACTTCCGTGGCGGCCAGCAGCCCTCGAACGCCATCGGCGTCAGGGACGACATGGTGGATGGCCGCGATACCGGAGAACCCGGTGTCTGCCGACACGAGCGCCTCAGCTCCTGCCGCATGGGCCGCTGCGGCCAGGACCGCGTCGAACGAGCCGAAGCCCGCTCCTTCCTCGAACAGGCGTAGCCCTTCGCGCAGGTCAGTCTCCTCGACGATAAGAAGCGGCGACAGCAACTCGATGTAGTCACGGGCAAGATCCGCAGCGTCTTTCCGGTGACGGCGGCGAGCGCGGACGTGAGTGAACTCCTGGATGACTTCGATAGTGGTGGTCGCCAGGATCGTTCCGCCTGCTATTGCGCGGACGAGCTGCTGGCATGGCTCGCGCGACGGATGATCGGCGCCGACCGCGTAGACCAGGACCGTCGTGTCAAGGACGATCACGCGTGACGTCCGCGGAGTTCATCCAGTTCGGTCAGCAGATCGCCAACCTCCATCGGTGCCGCATCGAGGATGCGCCGGGCAGCGGCGGCTCGCCTGCGTTGCGTCGCGGGCAGGCCACGGTCGAGCGCCTCCCGTATCACGGTGGCGACGGATGTACCGCGCTGCCGAGCGAGAGCGCGAACTCGCTCGTAGCGCTCATCGTCAATGAGAATCTGCAGCCGGTGGGTCAACATGCACATACATTAGCATGCATATATGCCAGAGACCGGGTGCTACCGCGCGGATCGCCCCCCTTAACGCGCAGTTCAGAGGCCATGTCGTCGGCGGCGGGGTGGTGCCCAGGACCCGATGGCGTCCAGCTGAGTCCCGCTGTGACGCGGACGCATCGCGGACGGAGTCGGGCGGCCCGGACAGCGGATCCGGCCGAAACGGCGGGCGGCACCTCCGTCACCCAGGGGGAGGTCCGGCGACTGGAGGGCGCGCTCTTGTGCCCGAGGCCAGTGAGTTCTCCGGACAGCCAGCCCCGTACCAGCCGCGCAGGCGAAACGGGTAGGTCAACGACACGACCGGGTTCCGGGTGGCACAGGTCCTGGTCAAAGTTCGCTCCGGCTCCTTGAGCATGTTCGAGGGTTCGAACAACAAAAGATCTTGAGGCTCCGGTGGGAGACTAAATGGGAGCCATCGACCACGCCACTGGGGACCATTCCAGACCACTCAGGACCGCGTATCTGCAGGTCAGCGACATATCATCAGGTACTTTTTCCCGCCTTCCAGGTGTCGAAGTCCTGGACGGTGTTCTCGATGTGGACGGTGGTCATGTCTCCTCCTCGGATCGGTGGAAGACCAGATTGCGGCGAAGACACGCGCCGTCCTATCCCAGATCCGGGGGATTTCCGGCGCCCTATGCTGAGCCGATGGCTGTTTCGCACGAACTGGCCGACCGGGCTGCGGCCGCGTGCCGTCGGCCGCTGTCGGCCAAGGCGCTCCGCGAGGAGCTCGTCGCGCTGGTGCGCCAGGCCGTCCCGTTCGGCGGGTACAACTTCCCGCTAACTGATCCAGTGTCTCGCGTGGGCACCTCGCCGCTGGCCGACGTGCCCGGCCTTTCCTGGCCGCAGCTGTCCAGGTTGATCTGCTCCCGGTATCTCACTCCGCCCTGCCGCTGGGATCACGTGCTCGAGGCGGGAGCCGCGGCCACCTCGCTGCTGCACGAGACGGACGGGCATCCCGACCGATCACTGCTCTGGCGCGACGTGCAAAGCAAGATGGGGGTCAGCGATACCGCCATCGTCGTATTCGCCGACCGGTACGGCTGTTGGGGCCTGCTCGACCTGTGGCGTTACGGCGGCGGATCATTCAGGGCGGACGAACTGCGCCTGCTCGCTACGCTCACCCGCCCGGTGACGGCCGGATTGCGCGCGGCCATCGCCCGCACATTCGTCGATCCAGGACGGCAACTGCATCCAATCGGGCCCGCCGTCGTAGTACTCGACCCCGACTTGCAAGTAAGGAGCCAGACCGAAGCGGCGGCCGACGCGCTGCTGCGCCTGAACCCGCCCGATGAGCCAATGGCGCCGATCCCGGCCGCGGCGTACAACATCGCCGCCGCCCTCGTCGCGCAGGAGCACGGTATGCCCATCGGCCCGCCGTGGTCGCGGATACACCTCGGCGGCAGCCGCTGGGTGACGGTCAAAGCGTCGCGACTGGGCACCGACATCGCCGTGTCGATCGAGCCGAGCACTGCGGCGGACCGCCTGGACATCTACGCCCGGGCCTGCGGATTGACGCGACGCGAGTCCGAAGTCCTCGCGCTGCTCTGCGAAGGCCTCGACACCCGCGAGATCGCCGAGCGGATGGTGGTGTCCGAACACACCGCCAGCGACCACCTCAAAGCCATCCTCGCCAAGACCGGAGCCCGCACCCGGCAGCTCCTCCTCGCCCGCGGACTGGGCACCCGGTAACGGGGCTCCGAATGCGCAGCTATCGCCCGCGGCCCGCATCGACGCGGCGCCCTACGGCGATCAGTCATCGTGCGGCGCCCCGCAACCACTCGGCCAGGTGGTCGCTAGGCCAACGGCACCGATTAGGCCCGTAAACGATCGGCTTGCGGGACGGTCCCTGCGCATCCTACTGAACACCGTGCCACAGCCCGCGCCGGCAACCGCCCTGACCTTCTTGCCTTAACCTGGCGAAGACAGCCTGTAAGTGCAAGCAGAGCTGGCTGATCTGCGCTTGTTGTGCCTCACGGGTCAAGGTATCGAGAAGTATGCCGATTCGGCGATCCGGCGCTTCGTCTCCCGACGAGTCCGTCAGGTCGGTGATCCTGCCTCGATGTTTGCGAAGCGCACGGTGCCCCCGATCGGTGCGCCACTGCGGCTTCTGCCGTTGTCACGCACGAGCGGCGGATATGCGCGCCGCCAGCGCTCCACCCGGCGCCGCCGCGACACCCCGGACCTGCCCCGGCGCAAGATCGCCGCGCGGACGGTCGGCAAGACCTACACCACACCGGACGGCAAGACTTTCCGGCCCTCGCAGTTCGTCACACTGACCTGCCCGAGCTACGGCAAAGTGCGCGAAGACGGCACACCGGCCGACCCCGACAGCTACGACTACACCCGCGCCGCCCGCGATGCGCTGCACTTCGCCGCGCCTTTCGACCGGTTCATCCAGAACCTGCGCCGCTTCCTTGGCTACGACGTCCAATACTTCGCGGCCGTGGAATCGCAGCGCCGTCTTGCGCCGCACATTCACGTCGCGATGCGCGGCACCGTGTCGCGCGCCGAGCTGCGCCAGGTGCTCGCCGCCACCTACCACCAGGTGTGGTGGCCCTCGACCGGGGCCGCCCGCCATGACGGTGACCACCTGCCCGTCTGGGACGAGCACACCAGCAACTACCTCGACCCCGCCACTGGGGAAGTCCTGCCGACCTGGGACGAGGCCCTCGACGCCATCGGCGACCAGGGCGGGCCGCACCACGTCGCCCGGTTCGGACAGCGATAGAACGCACAAGGTGTCCTGGCAGGATCGACAGACTCGGCCCGCCGCATCGGCTACCTGACCAAGTACCTCACCAAGCACGTCGCGGACTGCCACGCACCGCAGCGGCGTGTCGTGTCCGTCCGCAGTTCCTGGATGCGATGTGTCGGCCTGGGCGGAGGTGTCCGCCAGCAGCGGCCCGATCAGCGCGATGCCGTGTCTGGCGGCCTCGCTGACCACCAGGGCGGCGCTGAGGTACCCCGAATCGAGGTAATGCCGTCCCGGGGCCAGGGTCTTCCCCGCCAGCTCGTCATGGATGACGCTGGTCATCTGGTTATCGGTCACCGTGGCATCGGTGGTGGCCACGTGCGTGATCAGGTTCGGGAACGCCGGGGCCGCGCAGTCCTGGTCGTGGCCGCGGCGGCCAGTCCCGCCGCCGCCGGGGCAGCCGCACTGCGGCTCGCCGTCGCAGGTCTCGGTGACGTGCAGCTTGTACCCCAGCCAGAAGGTGTCCCGCTTGACGCCCCAGCGGGCATCCAGATCATAGGGAGAGGCGATCCGGGCATGGCCGGGCGGGAGACCGTCACCCTCAGGCTCCTTCTCCCGCCGCTTGATCACCTCCCGCCCGTTCCCGGTGATGGTGCGGGTGTAGTTCTGCACCAGCACCCGGCGCAGCACGTCCACCGCGGGCAGCTCGCGCAGCCAGGCCGGTTCAGCGCCGCCACCGCGGCGACCACATGCGTGGAGTCGGTGCGCTGCTTCCCGCCGGCCCTGAGCAGGCCATCGGCGGCCAGCTTCGCCAGCAGCGCGTTCAGCGCCACCTGCTCCAGCCCCGCCTCCGCCACCTTGCCCCGGAACTCCGCCAGCACCGTGTGATCGAACCCCGGATCATCCACGGGCAGCCCCAGCAGGTATTTCCAGTCCAGCCGGGCCCGCACCGCCTCGGCCGCCAGCCGGTCGGTCAGCTTCTCCGCCCGCTGCAAGACGGTCACCAGCGCCAGCCGCGACGGCGCCCAGCCCGGCCGGCCCCGGATCCCGAACGCGGCCGCGAAATCCTCATCGGCCAGCCACTGGCCCAGCCGGTCCCCGATCTCCACCGCCAGCGGCCGCTCGGTCTTCCGGGAACCGTACATCGCCCTGATCGCCGCCGCGATCTGCGGATCCGGCTCCGGCCAGGGAACAGGCTGCATCGACATGACACACCCATTCTGCGGCCAGGACGAGGGGGAAGGACCGGCCGCGGGAAGGATCATGGCCATCCGCACAGCCCGGATCGAGCACCTCGCCCGGCGCGTCGCGAATAAGCCACCAGGATCAACATCCTGCGCAAAACCATGCGCGGACGAGCATGGCGAACACCACTCTGGCGATGGCGCCCAGATCTCTGGCTCGCCAAACAGGTCTACGATCCAGTCGCGCTCCCAGGACTCCTCGCGGTAGACGCCCTGGGCCGCGTAGTCGGCCATGCGTTCGACCACGTGTTTCGCGACGTAGAGCGGCGGCAGGTCGATGCCTGGATAGATTAACCGCGCGAGTGCGAGAACGGTCGAGCGCGGAAGCTCGATGGTGATGGGAATGAGTTCCGGCAGGTCAGAGCCTGTATGGGTTTCGCCGTGATCGTTCCTGGATCTGAGCGCGAGGACGGCAGGGGCGACGGCGCATGCTCCGATCGCGAGGTCGGCCGCGATGTGCGGTTTGAGCACGGGCGGGCCTGCAGGGGCGCCCACCGCGCCAAGGCGGGCGTCGAGTTTCCGGGCAGTCCCGACGGGGTTTCGGGGGGCCGAGCGTGGGAGTTTGCGACCATCCCGAGCAAGAACTGCACGGCCAGCAGACAGGGCGGAAGGACGGCGAGCGGGGGAGCAAACGGGTCACGGGCTGTCTTCGGCGGGCGGCGGCCGAGCAGCCGGGTGAGCACCAGCTCGGGATCTCCTCCAGGCCGGGTCTGGTGCCGCCGGAGGCCCAGTGCTGGGCCAGGGTGAGGTCGGTGAGCCCAGCGATTGCCGGGGCGAGAACCTCGGCGGGGACGTCGCCCCGGAGCTCAGTTAACGGATATGATCTCGATCTGGTGTGTGTCGAGTACCGCCCGGTAGGCGATGAGGTCCGCTGGGTCGCTGGTGAGGATCAGGGAGGGCCCGTGCCAGGCGGCCGCGGCTATGATCAGGGCGTCTACCGCGTCAGGTTTCTTTTTGGCAGGCAGATCGGCTTTGCCGAGCATCTTCCCGGCGCGCTGGAAGTCGGCTCGCCGGTAGACGCGATGACAAGGAAGGCAGCCGATGATTCCTTGTTCGAGGCCGCGGATAGCCCCGATGTCGTCCTTGGCCTGCAGGATCGTGCACTCGCCGGCGATCCCGGCGAGCGTGTGCACGATCGCCGGGCCATCGCGCCATACCTGAGCAAGGACCGGGCCGGTGATGATGGGCCGGTGCGGGGATGCCGTGAGCGCCTCGTGGGTGATTCGAGCACGGGCGTTCTTGTCCAGCAGGGCGATGAGCATGCCAGCGTCGTAGTAGACCACTCGTTCGCCGGTCCGTGTGTCCGGGTAATCCGCGAGCAGGTCACGCGGGGACACGGTCAGGCGACCTTCCCCGATCCGGCCGTGTCCGCGGCGATCTCGGCGTCGATGGTGGTGAATGACGCGGCGGCTTGGTCGTCGCGGATCATCTGCTGAACGGCGGCGGCGATCATGTAGGTGGAGATGTCCACTCCCGCGGCATCGGCGTGGGCCCGGATGCGGTCATGGGTTTCTTCTTTGGTGCTGATGCTGAATCGCTTCGTGCCCATACAATGGATAGTAACACGTGGTGTTACGTCGCTGTCCCGGATCACGCCGGTAAAGCGTGGTCCATGGCGGTAGGGTGCCGCCGTGGACACGATGGCTTCCGGAGATGACCTTCGCGATGCCGCGCGCCTGGCACGGGAGTGCTTGGTCACGGGTCGCGCCGTCGCGCTGGGCCAGTGGATCGGGACCAGCCCGCGGCCGGTGACAGCCGGGCAGGTGCTGCGTAAGGCGGAGGTGGCGGCGGCGGGCGCGGCGCTGGGGGTGCCCGTCCCGCCGCGGGTGCGCACGATGGCCGACGTCCGTGCGTTGCACCGGCCCTGGCGCGTCGCGGTTGCGACCGGCCTGCTGCAGGTCGGCGAGGGGAAGGTCACCGGTGGTCCCGCCCTGGAACGCTGGCCATCCGGTGAGGCTGAGCTGCTGGCCGGATGGCTGGCGGGCCTGCGCGCGGTGTGCGCGGCGGAGTCGTACCCGCAGGACGAGGACAGCGTCCGCCTGCTGGTGCTCGCGCTGCTTGGGGTCCTGGGCGAGGACGGCAGGCCCGCTGGCGCGAAGGGCGGTCTCTGGCCCGCCGTGGCCGAGGCGCTGCGCGGCCTGTGCGACCTGTATGACAAGTCGTTTTGGGGGCCGATGCACGCGGTTGACCGCTACTTCGGCCCGGGCACGGGGAACCCGCTGGCTGGGGTGGTCGCGCTGCTGTCCGAGTTCGGCGCGGTTAGCGGCGATGCCGGCAAGCCAGTGATCACGACCCTGGGCCGCTGGGCGGCCGGGCATCTGTCGGCCGGCCTGCCCGCGCTGGCCGATCCGGTGCTGCCGGCCGGCGAGATGATCGCGGCGGCTGCCCGGTTCAGCGAAGCCGAACAGCGGGATCATGTCGCGTGGGGGTGGCTGGCGGAGCGTGACGCCGCCGCGGCTGCGCGGGAGATTCTCACCGCGGCGGAGGAGTTGTCGCCGCTGCTGCGCGGCGTGGCGGTCCGCGTGGCCGAGCGGCTGGGGGAGGACGCGCTGCCGGCCTGGCGGGAGCTGGCGGCGGCACCGCGGGTCGGCCCGCACGCCCGCGCCGTGCTGGCGGACTGGGGCCAGGGCCCCGAGCCTGGCGACGCGGACTGGCAGTGGCTGCGGGTCGAGGCCGCCGCGGCCGCGCTGGCGGACAAGGGTCCCGATGAGGCGCTCAGCCGGGTGTGCGAAAGCATGCCCGGGGCGGGCCTTGATGCCCGGCTTGCGGCCGTGCGGGCCACCGGCCACCCGGACGCGGGGGCAGTCGCGCGGGCGGTGGCGGAGTTCGCCGCGTCCGGCGCGCCGCGCAGCATGGATCAGGTAGCCGAGCTGAAGGTCTCGCTGACAGGCGCCCGGCCGCCGATCTGGCGGCGGGTGCGGCTGCCGGCCACGGCCACCCTCGGCGACCTGCACGAAGCCATTCAGGTTCTGTTCAGCTGGGACGCGGACCACCTGCACGTCTTCGCCGTGGCGAAGAAGCAATACAGTGACCCGTTCGCGGACCTGGAAGGGGCCCGGGACGAGGAAGAGGTGCGGGTGCAGGACGCCCTGGCGCCGGGCGCCCGGAAGATCACCTACACGTACGACCTCGGCGCCTGCTGGGAGCACGAGATCACGCTGGAGAAGACGCTTGAGCGTGACCCTGGCCGGGACTACCCGGTCTGTGTCGAGTTCAAGGGCGACTCACCGGTCGAGTACTGGTCCGAGGACGAGCCGGAAGAGCCCCGGCCGTTCAGCCTGGCCACGGTCAACCGCAGGCTGGCCGCCCTCAGCGAGGACGTGACCGCAGCTGCCGGCTAGGCTCGCCGCACGTCACCGGTGTCGCGCGGTCGCAAGCCGAAGAAGCCGCAGCGGCGCAAGCGTCCCGCGCCCGCCCCCCGCTCTGGGCGGGTGAACGCGGCGGAACCTGGACTCTCCGGGCTGAGCACCGGGGCCAGGCCTCGGATCGACGCGTTCTTCGGGTCACCTGACCGTCCGGAGTGGTTCGCGCCGTCGCAGGAACGCGTGCTCGCGGCCTCGCGCGGCCTGCTCGCGGCGCGGGGGCCGCGGGCACTAGAAGAGGCGACAGCCGAACTGATCGGTGCCGAGCTTCACCGCGCGGTGCGCGCGGAGCGTTCCGGGTTGCGGTTCGACCTGTGGGCGACGGAACTTACCGGCCGCGCCGTCGACCGGATGGTAGCTGCCGCCGGCCGGAGCAACGGTGCGTGGCAGGGGCCGTGGCGGCTGCTGCGCGGTCTTGCCTCGATCGGGTCGTACGGGCTCGGGGCGTTCGCCAGCCAGCAGGCGTTGGAGGCCGCGAAGAAGCTGCTCCGCGACGGGCTGGCCACGCAGCCGGCCTGGCTGGAGCTGCTGCCCGACATTGAGGCCACCGGTGACGTGCGGGTGATGCAGGACGCGTACGGGACGCGGTTCGCGGTGATCGCGGGCTTCTGCTATCCGGGCGGCATCGATCCGTCGGTGTACCTGTTCGACATTGATGCGTGCGGGACGATCCGTCTCGCCGGAGCTGGCGTGTTCGACGACGTGGAGCAGGCAGCCGCGGCCTGGCGGGAACAGGCCGATGCGGGCTCGGAGGAAGTGGTGCCTGTCCCGGCGACGGCCGGATCACTGGCGTGCCTGGTGTACTGCGAGCATGCCGAGCAAATCCTCAGCGGCAGGGAGCCACGAGCGCTGATGGACAACTGGTTCCGTGGCCCCCGCCGGATGCGGGACGTCACCGATGCGCTGCGCAGCCGGGGCGTCGACCTGCCACGCCCGGGTTCGCTGTACCGCGACATCGACTTCGCGCCGATGGCGGCCGAGTTTACCGGCTGGTTTTCGGCGCGGCACGGCCATGCTCCCAGCCGGGACGCGGTGGAAGCGCTGGCGGAGGAGTGGCTGGAGGGGATGCTGCCCGGTACCGAGCACGCGGTCTCGCCCCACCGGTCACAGTTCTACCGTGAGCGCATCGGCGACTGGAGGGACGATCCTGTCACGGACGCAGCGCTGGCCCTGCTTCCGGAGTGGGTGCGCTGGAACGGCGAGCAGGCCAGTGTCCCTGCTCACCTGATCGAGCGCGCCGTCTTGGCCGCTTTGGCGTGACGAGCCTGGCTCCTCGCAGCGTCGGAAGGCAGAAAGTTCGGAGGAAACGGCCCGGCATAGTTATTTGGTGCCGCAGCGCTGTAGCTAACGCGACCGAGGCGAGGAAGACAGCATTTCCGCAGCTAGAAGGTGTTCTCCGGGCTCCGGGCGGATCCAGGGCTTGCGACCAGCTGCCTGGCCGCTGCTACATCAGCAAAGCAGCACTCGAGCACGTTTACCCAGGTCAGATGGCTGCTGGCGCGCCTGGAGGGATTCGAACCCCCGGCCGGCTGCTTAGAAGGCAGCTGCTCTGTCCGGCTGAGCTACAGGCGCTCCCGCCACATTGTGCCCCTTGCCGGCCACCTCGTGGGCCAGCACGGCGGGGTCGGTGCCGCGTCATCTCACACCCGCGATTAAGGTCGGGAGCCGTGATGGCGCAGCGGCAGCGGGCCTCGCGGCTGCACCGCCCCAGGTCCGACGATAGCGCGGCCGGTTGGCCGGTCGCGGCTGGCCTCGCGGCAGGAGCCGCCCTCGACGCCCTTTTTTCCGATCCGCGCAGGGGCCACCCGGTTGCCGCGTTCGGCCGGGCCGCGGGGGCGATCGAGGACCGCCTGTACGCGGCCACCAAGGCCCGCGGCGCCCTGCACGCCGCAGTCTGCTTGCTCGGCGCCGCCGCCCCGGGCGCACTCGCGCACCATCTCACCCGCAGCCGGCCCGCAGCGCGCCTTGCCGCTATCGCCGCCGCCAGTTGGTCCGTGCTCGGTGCGGCTTCGCTGGCAACTGAAGCCGAACGGCTCGCGCGGGCCCTCGAGTCCGGGGACGTGGCGGCCGCCAGGGCGCGGCTGCCCAGCCTGTGTGGACGCGATCCCGCCAGGCTCGACGCGGCAGGGCTGGCCAGGGCCGCGGTTGAGTCGGTCGCGGAGAACACGTGCGATGCTGTCGTGGCGCCGCTGCTGTGGGGCAGTGCCGCCGGCCTGACCGGCCTGGTCGCCTACCGTGCGGTGAACACCCTGGACGCGATGATCGGCTACCGGTCGCCTCGTTACCTTGAGTTTGGCTGGGCCGCGGCGCGCCTCGACGACGTCGCTAACGTGGCGCCTGCCCGGCTGACGGGCCTGCTGGCCGCGGCGTGCTCGCCCGCGGTCGGCGGTCGCCCAACCGCGACGCTGCGCGCTATCCGTTCCTTCGGGGCCAGGCATCCCAGCCCGAACGCCGGGCGCTGCGAGGCGGCGTTCGCGGGTGCCCTCGGGATCGAGTTGGGCGGCACGAACGTGTACGAGGGCGTGGCGGAAGACCGGCCACGCCTCGGCGACGGACGCGTTCCGTGTGCCGCGGACGTCCGCCGCGCGATCCGGCTGTCGCGCGCCGTGACCTGCGCCGCCGTCGGGGTCACCGGCTGGGCCGCCGCGTTCGCTCCCCAGTGATCTCTACGGTCGGCCCGCCGGTACCCGCCAGGTGAGGGCACCGCGAGCCATGCGTAGGCTCGCGGCAGCATCGGACCAGGCGGCAGCATCGGACCAGAATGGAGCGGAACGAGGCGATGGTGAACGGGGCGCTGCTTGTCGCGGGCACGACATCGGATGCGGGCAAGAGCGTGCTGACAGCCGGCTTGTGTCGATGGCTTGCCAGGCAGGGGATCCGGGTCGCGCCGTTCAAGGCGCAGAACATGTCGCTGAACTCCGCCGTCACCCGCGGCGGTGCCGAGATCGGACGCGCCCAGGTGATGCAGGCCGCCGCCGCTGGGATCGAGCCCGACGCCAGGATGAACCCCGTGCTCCTCAAGCCCGGCAGCGACAGGCGCAGCCAGATCGTGCTGCTCGGCCGTCCCGTCGCCGAGGTGGACGCGGTGGAGTACCGCCGCCATGCGACGGCGCTTCGGCAGGTCGCGCTTGACAGCCTCGCCGAGTTGCGCCGCGACTTCGACGTCGTGATCTGCGAGGGCGCGGGAAGTCCCGCCGAGATCAACCTCCGCGAGTCCGACATCGCCAACATGGGCCTGGCTCGTGCAGCGCGGCTGCCCGTGATCGTCGTGGGCGATATCGACCGGGGCGGCGTCTTCGCCGCCCTTTACGGCACTCTCGCGCTGCTGGAACCGGCCGACCAGGCACTCGTCGCCGGTTTCGTGATCAACAAATTCCGCGGTGCGGTGGAACTGCTCGAACCGGGAATACGGATGCTCGCCGAGCGCACCGGGCGGCAGCCGTTCGGGATAATGCCCTGGCGCCAGGGCCTCTGGCTTGACGCGGAGGACTCGCTGGCCCTCGGCGGTACGGCCGGCACAGCCGGTACGGCCGGTACGGCCGGTGCCGTGCCGTACGGCGCCGACGTGCTGCGGGTCGCGGTAGTACGGCTGCCGCGGATCAGCAACTTCACCGACATCGACGCGCTTGCCAGCGAGCCTGGAGTGCTGGTCAGATACGCTGACCGGCCCGCCGAGCTTGCCGACGCCGATCTCGTCGTGCTCCCGGGGACCCGCGCGACCGTGGCCGACCTCGCGTGGTTGCGCGAGCGTGGGCTGGCGGACATGATCTTGCGGCGGGCGCGGCGGGGACAGCCCGTGCTCGGCATCTGCGGCGGCTACCAGATGCTGGCGGGCGAGATCCATGACGAAGTCGAATCGGGGGCGGGCTTGGTGCCGGGTCTCGGGCTGCTGCCAGTGCGGGTGGCGTTCGGGGCGGAAAAGAAGCTGGGGCGGCTGGCCGGGATGGCGGGCGGGGTCCCCGTGACTGGATATGAGATCCATCACGGAGTGGCGACCGTGCAGGTTGGCACCGCGGCGGGTGACGCGGTGGCGGGTGACGCGCTGCGGGGTCAGGCGGTGCCGGGTGACGCGCTGCGGGGTGACGCGGTGCCGGGTGACGCGGTGCCGGGTGACGCGCAGCGGGGCGGCGGGGTGGAGGAGTTCACAGACGGTTGCCGCGTCGGCGCGGTCTGGGGGACAAGCTGGCATGGTCTCCTGGAGAACGACGAGTTCCGGCGGATCTTCCTGGCCGATATCGCGAAGATCGCGGGCAGGGACTTCACCGCGGCGCCGGACACCGTGTTCGCGGCTGTGCGCGAGGCGCGTCTGGACGCGCTCGGCGATCTTGTCGCGGAGCACCTCGACACGTCCGCAATCCGCCGCCTGATCGAATCGGGCCCGCCTGCGGGGCTGCCGATGATCCGCGGATCCCTTGGCGCCGCGCCGGACGGCTAGGGCGCCGAAGCCGCTCCGGTGGTGGCACACGATGGCCCATTGGGTGTCAGATTCGGCACACGATGGCCCATTGTGTGTCACTACCGGTTAGAGACCGCTGTGGCCGCTGTGGCCGCTCGCTGTGACTGTGGCCGCTGTGGCCGCTGTGGCTGCCTAGCTGTCGTGACCGCCGTGGGGGCTGTGCCTAGTTGCCGTGATCGGTCGTGGCTGCTGTGGCCGCTACGGGTGCTGTGGAGGTGGCCGCTGTGGCGGCTGTGCGCGGTGGGTGCGGCGCTAGGGCACCTGGGGATGCGGCGCACGAGTACGGCGTGGTCGGATGGAGTCTGTGAAGATCGGATGGAGTCTGTGAAGGTCCGTATAGGCGTTGGGCTGGGTGCCGCCGCCGCCCCGGGCGAGTACGCCGCGGCCGTCGACCATCTTGAGGAGATCGGCGTCGACTCCTTGTGGCTGTCGGAGCGTGTTTTCGGGGCCCTGGTGGAACCGTTCGTCGGGATGGCGCATGCGCTTTCGCGCACGGAACGACTGAAGGTCGGTACCGGGGTGTCGGTGCTGCCTGGGCGTAACCCCGTGCTCGTCGCCAAGCAACTCGCCTCACTGGCCGCGCTCGCGCCCAAGCGGGTGCTTCCCGCCCTTGGCCTGCAACCTGCCCGCCCGCGGGAGCGCGCCTTGTTCGCCGTGCCAGCCGGCCGGCGTGGCGCGGTGTTCGACGAATCGCTGGAACTGCTGCGGCTGCTGCTACGCCAGGAAACGGTCTCGTTCGCCGGTGAGTTCTTCGTGGTCGATGAGGCGAGCGTCGGCCCGCCACCCGCGGAACCGCTCGACATCTGGCTGGGCGGCAGTGCTCCAGGCGCGTTTCGCCGGGTCGGCAAGTTCGGCGACGGGTGGCTTGCCAGCTTTGTGACGCCCGACGAAGCCCGGGCTGGGCGCGCGGCTATCCAGGCGGCGGCTGCAGAAGCGGGCCGTGAGATCGACCCGGAGCACTTCGGGATCAGCCTGGCGGTTGCGCCGAATGGGCTGCCCGCAGAGTTGATCACGGCGATCCGCCAGCGGCGCCCGGATGCGGACGCGGCCAGGCTCGCGGCGCCGAGCTGGGAGGACGCCCGCCGGCTGATCGACAAGTATGTGGCCGCTGGACTGAGCAAGTTCGTCATCCGGCCAGCGGCGGCGGCCGCGCCGTTCGACGGGTTCATCGAGCACTTCGCGACTGAACTGATGCCACTTCAGACCTGACAGCCGTCCGGCTGCTGGGCACGTGGCGGTGCTGCTGCCCGGTGCCGGATGCCCGGTCGCATGGCGCGGCAGTCGCGCCGCACTGGCCGAGACGATGCTCGCTGCCCGGCCGCACATCGAGATTCGCGGCGGAGGCCCGCCGGTCGCCTGAGACGGCGTAAGCCGCGCGGGCTCCTACCTCGACCCGCGGGAGATGGCAGGATCTGGTGAATGGCCACGATCCTGCTGCTCTCCACGGCCGACACCGAACTCCTCGCGGCCCAGCGCTCCGGTGCCGCGTTCCGCACGGCGAACCCGGCGCGGATCAACGCTGCCGACCTTGCCGACCTTGCCGCCGGTGCTGATCTCGTGGTCGTTCGCCTGCTCGGCGGGCGGAAGGCATGGCCGGAGGGGGTCGAGGCGCTGCGGCAGACGGGGCTGCCACTGGTCGCGCTCGGCGGCGAGGCCGCACCGGACGCGGAACTGATGGCGATGTCCACCGTGCCGGCCGGTATCGCCGCGCAGGCACTGGCCTACCTGCGGGAGGGCGGCGCCGAGAACCTTCGCGAGCTTGCCGCGTTCCTGTCCGACACCGTCCTGCTGACCGGCGAGGGCTTTGCGCCGCCAAGCCCGATGGCCCAGTACGGGGTGCACGAAGTGCACGAAGTGCACGAAGTGCCTGAACGGCCCGAAGTGCACGAAGTGCCCGAAGTGCACGGAGGACATGAAGGCCGGCCGCCCGGACCTGACTGGCCCGAGACGGGCCAGCAGGAAGCGCGGCGCGTGCCCGATGGCCACGATGCGCAGCAGCCTCGCGTCGCGGTCGTCTACTACCGCGCGCACGAACTGTCAGGCAACACGGCGTTCGTGGATACCCTTTGCGCCGCGCTTGAGCAGGGCGGCGCCAGCGCCCTGCCGGTGTTCTGCGGCTCCCTCCGCAACCCGCCTGACGGCCTGATCGACCTGCTCGGCCAGGCCGACACCGTGATCACGACTGTGCTCGCCGCCGGCGGCGCGGGCAGCACCACCGGCAGCACCACCGGCAGCACCACCAGCAACGGCGCCGATGACGACGGGTCATGGGAGGCGGGGGCGCTGGCCACTCTCGGCGTGCCGATCATCCAGGGTCTGTGCCTGACCTCCAGCCGCGCCGAGTGGGCCGACTCGGACGCGGCGCTTACCCCCATGGACGCAGCCATGCAAGTGGCGATCCCCGAATTCGACGGCCGCCTGATCACGGTGCCGTTCTCGTTCAAGGAGGAAGGCCCGGACGGCGTGCCGGTGTACCGCGCGGATCCGGAGCGGGCGGCGCGCCTGGCTGGCATCGCGATCCGGCACGCGCGGCTGCGCCGCACCCCGAATTCCGCGAAACGCGTCGCGATCATGCTGTCGTGCTATCCGACCAAACATGCACGGGTGGGAAACGCGGTAGGGCTGGACACCCCGGCGTCAGCCGTTCGGCTTCTGGATGCATTGCAGCGGGCAGGCTACGATCTCGGACCGGGGTTCCCGCGCGAGGGCGACGCCCTTATTCACGCGCTGATAGCGGCCGGCGGGCACGACACGGAATGGCTGACCGAGGAGCAGCTGCGGGACGCACCGATCAGGGTCGCGCGCGAGGTTTACGGCCGGTGGCTGAGCCAGCTCCCTAACGGCTTGCGCGAGCGGATCGTTGCTCATTGGGGTGACCCGCCCGGCGGCTTGTACGTGGACGGCACCGGCGCTGCCATCGTGCTCGCCGCGCTGCGGTTCGGCAACGTGGTACTGATGATTCAGCCGCCGCGCGGCTTCGGCGAGAACCCGGTGGCGATCTACCACGACCCTGACCTGCCGCCGTCGCATCACTACCTGGCGGCGTACCGGTGGCTGGAGGAGGTGTTCCGCGCCGACGCTATCGTGCACCTGGGCAAGCACGGCACGCTCGAATGGCTGCCCGGCAAGGGGCTCGGGCTGTCGGCGGAGTGCGCGCCAGATCAGGTGCTGCGCGAGGTGCCGCTCATCTACCCGTTCATCGTCAATGACCCTGGTGAGGGGACACAGGCTAAACGCCGCGCGCACGCCACCATCGTGGATCACCTGGTGCCGCCGATGGCCCGCGCGGACACCTACGGTGACCTGGCCAAGCTTGAGCAGTTGCTGGACGAGTACGCGACCGTGCAGGCGCTCGACCCTGCGAAGCTCCCTTCGGTGCGGGCCCAGATCTGGACCCTCGTGCGAGCCGCGCAACTCCACCATGATCTGCAGGTCGCGCAGCAGCCAGACGAGACGGAGTTCGGCGACTTCGTGCTGCACATCGACGGCTACCTGTGCGAGGTCAAGGACGCCGCGATCCGCGACGGGCTGCACGTGCTAGGCGAGGCACCATCGGGCCCGGCGCTGGTGAACCTGGTGGGCGTGATCCTGCGTTCGGCGCAGGTGTGGGGCGGGCGGTCTGGGGCACTGCCGGGGCTGCGTGCCGCGCTCGGCGTGGACGAAGCATCGGCGTCGCGGGGCGAGCGCGACAGCGCCGAGGAGACTGTGCGCCTGCTGCTCGAGGGCATGGCCGAGACCGGCTGGGACCCGGCCCGCGCAGCGGAGGTCTGCGCCACCGTCCTCGGATACGGGCCTCCGGCGTCCCTCGCAACACCAGCCGCACCAACCACACGGGACACGGCGCCTCGTGCCCCTGACCATGATCTCGGACACGATGCGCCCCCGGGCCCGACCACGCCGGCCACACAGGGCGTATCGGCCACACCAGCCACACGGGACACGCCGCCTCGTGCCCCTGACCATGATCGTGGTACCTCACCCGCTAATAGCGCGGGTGAGGTACCACGATCATGGTGTCGGCGGGAGGAGGTCGTCCGTGTGCTTGAGTTCGCCGCGGCCGAGTTGGTGCCGCGGCTCGCCGCGACCCGGGGTGAGATCGACGCGGTGCTCCGTGCGCTCGATGGCGGCTACATCCCTGCGGGGCCGTCAGGGTCACCGACCCGTGGCCTGGTCAACGTGCTGCCCACCGGCCGGAACTTCTACTCGGTGGACCCGAAGGCCATCCCGTCCCGCGCCGCGTGGGATACCGGCTGCGCGCTCGCGGAGTCGCTGCTGGCCAGGCACCTCGCCGACGAGGGTGGCTATCCGCGCTGCGTGGGCCTCACGGTCTGGGGCACCTCGGCAATGCGTACGCAGGGCGACGACATCGCCGAGGTACTTGCCCTTGTCGGCTGCAGGCCGACGTGGGACGACGCGTCGCGTCGCGTGACCGGCTTCGAGGTCATGCCCGTTGCCGAACTCGGCCGCCCGCGCATCGACGTCACGCTGCGCATCTCCGGCTTCTTCCGTGACGCCCTGCCGCACGTCGTCGCCCTGATGGACGATGCGATCGCGGCGGTCGCGGATCTCGACGAGCCAGCAGAAGACAACCTCGTCCGCGCCCACGCCCTGGCGGATCTCGCTGACCACGGCGATTGGCGCCGGGCGACCACGCGGATCTTCGGCTCCAAACCCGGCGCCTACGGCGCGGGCCTGCTGCCGCTCATCGACGCGCGGAACTGGCGTGACGACGCAGACCTGGCCGAGGTGTACGCCGTCTGGGGCGGCTACGCGTACGGGCGCGGGCTCGACGGCCGGGTCGCGCGGCCGGACATGGAGACCGCCTTCCGCCGGATCGCGGTGGCAGCGAAGAACCAGGACAACCGTGAGCACGACATCGTCGATTCCGACGACTACTTCCAGTACCACGGCGGGATGGTAGCCATGGTCCGTTCGCTCACCGGGCGCAATCCCGCCGCCTACGTGGGCGACTCCGTGGTCCCCGATGCGGTGAAGACCCGGACCCTGGGCGAGGAGACCCACCGGGTGTTCCGCGCCCGGGTGGTAAACCCGCGATGGATCGCGGCGATGCGGCGGCACGGATACAAGGGCGCATTCGAACTGGCCGCGACGGTGGATTACCTGTTCGGTTATGACGCGACCGCCGGCGTGGTCGCGGACTGGATGTACGAGCAGCTTGCCGCGTCCTATGTGTTCGACGAGCAGACGCGGCAGTTCATGCAGGAATCGAATCCGTGGGCGCTGCGCGGGATCGCCGAGCGGTTGCTTGAGGCGGCGCAGCGCGGGCTGTGGGCCGAGCCAGATCCCAAGGCCCTCGACGGGCTGCGCCAGGTGTTCCTCGACATGGAGGGCGACCTCGAGGAAGGCACTTAGGGTGTGTCCCGTGGATCTTTGGCGGCGCGACAGCGCCGTCCACGACCCCAGACGGGCGACCGGGGTCGTTGGACGGCACTGTCGTCGTCGCCGATAGCTCCACTATCGGCTGCTCGAGAACAAGCAGGGCCTTGCCGATCGCCGCCTGGATCACCGCCCGCATCCACCAAGATCCACGGGACTACCGCCCTGACGCTTGCCGGGTCGCCGTGGCTGGCCCGCTGGGGGCGCTATAGCCCGCCCTCCGGGCCAACGATCAAGGCGGCGGCAGCGCTGCGCAGCGGGCCGAGCCTGTTACTCGCGACGGCGCGCGCGGCAGTGAGCTCGCCGCCTGCGACCGGTGCGACGACCTCAAGATAGGCCTTGATCTTGGGTTCGGTGCCGCTCGGGCGGATGACCACCCGCGCGCCGTCCAGGCGGTAGCAAAGCAAGTCGGCGGGCGGCAGTTCGCCGGAGCCGTCTGCCAGGTCGAGGGCCGAGGTCACCGCTGCGCCGCCGAGTGCGGCGGGCGGAGCCGCGCGCAACCGGGCCATGACGCTTGCCGCGGCCCGAGTCTGCACGGTGAGCTGCGCGGTGAGATGCACGCCGTGCGCCTTCTCTATCGCGTCATATCTGTCGAGCAGGGACGCTCCCGCTGACCGGGCGGCCGCCGCGAGGCCAAGCAGGGCAAGCGCCGCACCGATGCCGTCCTTGTCACGGACCGCGTCGCCGATGACGTAGCCAAGCGCCTCCTCGTAGCCGAATACGAAACGGCTGCCGGGCTGGCGCTCGCCGCCACGAACGATCCACTTGAAGCCGGTGAGCGTCTCGGCGTACCTGGCGCCCGCCGCGGCTGCGATCCGCGAGAGGAGCGTCGAGGAGACGACCGTGGTAACGACGATCCTGGCATCGGCGTCAGGGCCGGCCGCGGTGTGTTCGAGCACAAAGCTGCCGAGCAGCGCCCCCAGCTGGTCACCGGTCAGCACCCGCCAGCCGCCCTCCGCCGCTGGATCGGGGACGGCGACCGCAAGCCTGTCCCCGTCAGGATCGTTCGCTAGCACCAGGTCCGCGCCGATCCTGCGCGCGTCTGCGATGGCCAGATTGAGTGCGCCGGGTTGCTCCGGGTTGGGAAATGCGACGGTCGGGAAGTCCGGGTCGGGCTGCGCCTGAGCGGCGACGACGTGCGGGGCAGGAAAGCCTGCCCGCCTGATCGCCTCGACCGCCAGGCCAAGTGCGACCCCGTGTAGCGGGGTGTAGACGATCCGGAGCGGCGTCCTGCCTGCCCAGGCCGCGTCCGGGCCGTGCGGGTCGGCCATTGCCCGGGACGTCGCGGTGATGGCGTCGAGGTAAGCGGCGGCAACGTCGCCGCCATGGTGGGCGACAAGCCGGTTGCCTGGCAGCGCGACGGGAATCTCGGAAAGCGCCCCGATGCCGCCGATGTGAGCCTCGATCTCTGCGTCTGCCGGTGGCACGATCTGCGCCCCATCCCCGAGATACAGCTTGTAGCCGTTGTCTGCGGGCGGGTTGTGGCTCGCGGTGATCATGATCCCTGCTGCGGCTGACAGGTGGCGCACGGCGAAGGCCAGCAGCGGCGTAGGGCGGCGCGGGGGCAGCATGTGCACCCGGATGCCCGCGCCAGCGAGCACGGCGGCCACCTCGTCGGCGAACTCGGCTGAGCGGTGCCTCGCGTCGCAGCCGACGACGACACCGGCCTCGGTGCCGTCCGGCTGGCGTTCTCGCAGCCAGCGGGCGACAGCGGCGGTCGCGGCCCGCACGACGGCACGGTTCATCCTGTTCGGGCCCGCTGCGACGACGCCGCGAAGCCCTGCGGTGCCGAACTGCAGCCGGCCTGCGAAGCGGTCGGCTAGCTCCGCAGCCGCTTCGGCGCTGCCAGCGCCAAGAAGCGCAAGCAGTTCGGCCCGGTCGGCCGGGTCGGGGTCGTCGGCGGCCCATGCCTCGGCCCTGGCGCGAAGATCAGCAGAAACGAGGCATCCCGGCGCCGTATCTTCCTTCGCGGTGTCTTCCCGTGCGGTGTCTTCCCGTGCGGTGTCTTCCCGCGCGGTGTCTTCCTGCGCGGTGTCTTCCCGCGCGGTGCCGTTGGGCACGGTACCAGCGGGTACGGGGCCGTCGGCGGCGGAGTCGGCGGGAATCACGTCAGCGCTTGGTCACTGCTTGACATAGGGCTTGCCGTCGGCCTTGGGTGGCCTCACCCGGCCGACCAGGCCGGCGACCGCGACGATTGTTGCCACGTACGGCGCCATCAGCAGGATGTTGGACGGGATCGGGACGCTGAGGGTCGACAGGATGCTCTGCAACGCATCGGTGAAGCCGAAGATCAGCGCAGCGCCGACAGCGCCCAGGGGCGTCCACCTGCCGAAGATCATCGCGGCCAGTGCGATGTAGCCCTTGCCCGACGAGATGTTCTCGCCGAACGAGCCGACCGATCCGATCGTCAAGTACGCACCCCCGATGCCAGCGACCAGGCCGCCGAGGATGACGTTGCGGTAACGGTTGAAACGGACCCGGATGCCGACCGCGTCAGCCGCGGTCGGGTGCTCGCCCACAGCGCGCACGTGCAAGCCCCATTTGGTCTGGAACAGGCCGACCTGGACGAGGATGACGATGACGTAGGTGATGTAGAGGAAAATGGTCGAGTCGAAGAGAATCGGGCCGATGATCGGGATGTCGCCGAGCACAGGGATCTTGACGGCGGTGAAGGTTGCTGGGGAGTTGAGCGTGTTCTGGTACGGGACCAGGGCGCGTTCGAAGAGATAATTCGTAAGCCCGAGGGCGAAGACGTTGAGCACGACGCCGAGAATGATCTGATCGACCAGATAGCGGATCGCGAACGCGGCAAGCACAGCGGCGATCAGGCCGCCGGCCAGCACCCCGGCGGCGAGGCCGAACCACAACACGCCGAACACGCTCGCCACGACGGCCGCGGCGAAAGCGCCGAGCAGCAACTGACCCTCGATGTTGATGTTGATGACACCTGACCGCTCGCACAGGCATCCCGCCATCGCGCCGAGGACGAGCGGGATCGAGCGCACCACGGTGCCCTGCAGCAGGTTGATCATGTTCAGCGGTATGAGATTGCCCGCGTCTGCCCAGCACAGCAGGGAAAACACGAACGCGACCAAGACCACCGCGATTGACCAGCGGTTGGCGCGCTTGCCGAGGTCTACGGTCGCCCGCGCAATCCCGAGCGCGATCGATACGGCGCCGAGACCATATGCCACGGGCGCGGCAGGGATATGGGCAGTTGGCACGTGGACCGGTGCGTTGGGCAGGGATAGCGCGAAGCTGGCGTCGCCGTGGTGTGAGAACAACCCGAATACGAAGATGTCGATCAGGCCGAGCAGGATGAATGTGCCCGCGCTCAGCGCCCTTCGGCTGACCGCGGACGGGGCACGCAAAACGCCGACGTAGGTCGTCATGCGTTCCACCCCTTGGCGAGCGCCTGGCCGGCGCCACGCGCCCTGGCTTCACGAAGCCGGAACATCCCGCGGATGAGCGGCGGCGCCGCCACGAACAGGACGATGAGCGATGAGATGACCGTGACGATGCTTGTCGGAGTCTGAGTGACCGCCTGCATCTGGATCCCGCCGGCATGAAGTGCGCCGAAGAGCAGCGCCGCGAGCACGGTGCCGAGTGGCCGGGCCCGCCCGAGCAGAGCCACGGTAATGGCGTCGATGCCGTACGTGCCGTAGCTCTGGAAGTTGAGCGCGTAGTCCGTGCCCAAGATGACCGTGGACGCGGCGAGCCCGGCCAGGCCGCCCGCGATGACCATCACGAGGATCCAGCTCCGCTGGACGCTCATTCCCGCCGTTCGCGCCGCGCTCGGGTTGGCGCCGACGGCGCGGAACTCGAAACCGACCGTGCTGCGGCTCAGCAGCCACCACACCGCTACCGCGGCCGCGAGGGCGAGAAGGAAACCCACGTTGATCCGCAGACTCGCGCCGAACAGGTGCGGAAGCTCCGCGTCCACGGCCACGAATGGGCTGATGAGGTCGGTCCTGCCGGGGCGCTGCATCGCGCTCGTGCTAAGGATCCAGGCGAGGAAGTAGGCCATCACATAGTTGAGCATGATCGTGACGATGACCTCGTGCGCCCCTGTCCACGCCTTGAGCGCGCCGACGATCCAGCCAAGCGCGGCGCCGCCGGCGAACGCGCCAAGCACGCAGGCCACGACGTGGATGACGGGCGGCAGGTCAATCCCGAAGCCGAGCCAGGTGGCGGCGAGCGCGCCACCGATGAACTGGCTTTGCGCGCCGATGTTGAACAGACCGGCACGGAAGGCTAGCGCGACGGACAGACCCGCCAGGATGAGGGGGGTGGCGTTGACCGCGGTCTCAGAAAGAGGCGAGAAGACGGCACTGATCGAGCCACCGTGGAAGGCGGCCGCGACAGTATGCGGGTTCAGGATCGCGCCTTCGAACATGGCCGAGTAGGCGGCGGCGGCCGCATCCCACGCCTGGGCGATCGCGTTGCCCGGTGCGGCGAAGAAGGTGCTCCAGGCGTGCAGAACCGGCGGATCGGTGAAGGCGATCAGCAGGCCGCCGATGACGATGGCCACCACGAACGCGAGCACCGTGACGGCCGTCGAGTTGCCCTCGAGGATGGCGTCGATGAAGGTCCGGCCGAAGGATGGTTGCTCCGGTTGCCCGGACTCGGCGTGCTCTGCGGGTTCGTTCGTCCCCGGCGGGGCTGGGGTTGATCCGCTCATGTCGGCTCCACCGGGTCCTGGCCGCCGTGCCCCGCATCCGGCTGCACCGCATCAGGCGGGTCGGCCGGCCTGGCCGCCTCCGCGGCCCGCTGCTCGTCGGCATCGATACCAGCCATGAGCAGGCCGAGTTCCTCGCGGGAAACGGCCGGCGGGCGCAGGGCGATGATCCGGCCCTCGTACATCACCGCGATCCGGTCTGCCAGCGCGTAGATCTCTTCGAGTTCTGAGGACACCATCAGCACGGCGATGCCCTTGTCGCGCTCCTCGACGATGCGACGGTGCACGAACTCGATGGATCCGACATCGAGGCCGCGGGTGGGCTGGCTGGCCACGAGCAACTCAATTTCGCGTCCGATCTCCCTGGCCAGGATGACCTTTTGCTGGTTGCCACCCGACAGCGTGCCGGCAGGCGCGGCGATCGACGCCGTCCTGACGTCGAACTCTGCGACCTTGGTTTCCGCGGCAGTACGGATCGCGTCGAGGTTGAGCGCGATGCCCTTGGCGAACGGCGGCCTGTCGTAGACGTCGAGGATGAGGTTGTCCGCGACGGGAAAGTCTGCGACAAGCCCGTCCTCTTGACGGTCCTCCGGGATGTAGCCAACGCCTGCTCGCAGCCGCTGCCGCGGTGCGGCGTGGCTGAGGTCGCGGCTGTCGAGCCGGACGGATCCGCCTGCCGCGGGCCGCAAGCCCATCACCGCCTCGCATAGCTCGGTCTGGCCGTTGCCCTGGACGCCGGCGATCCCGACGATCTCGCCCGCCCGCACCTGCAGCGAGAGGTCGTCCACGGCCACCTGGCCGCGGTCGTCGTAGACGGTGAGCCCGCTGATATCGATCGCGACGGCGCCCGGCCTGGCCGGCGTCTTGCGTACCTGCAATTCGACGGCACGGCCCACCATCAGCGTGGCGAGTTCCTGGTCGCTCGCGGTCGGCGGGCGCTCGCCGACGACCTTACCCCTGCGGATGACGGTGATCGTGTCGGCGATCGTCTGGACCTCCTTGAGCTTGTGGGAGATGAAGACGATGGACCGGCCACCGGCGCGTAGCTCACGCATGATGCGGAAAAGGTCCTCCGTTTCCCCCGGTGTCAGAACCGAGGTGGGCTCGTCGAGGATCAGCACGCTCGCTTCGCGGATCAAGGCCTTGACAATCTCCACCCGCTGCTGCACGCCGACGGGGAGGTTCTCGATATAGGCGTCGGGGTCGACATCCAAGCCGTAGCGCACGGAAAGCTCACGTACCTCACGGCGGGTCCTGCGCCGGTCCAGCAGGCCAAGGGCGCGGGTCCGCTCCATGCCGAGGGTTACGTTCTCGGCCACAGTGAACACCGGCACCAGCATGAAGTGCTGGTGCACCATGCCGATGCCGGCCTCGAGCGCGTCCCTGGGTGATCGGAAAATGGCCGCTTTGCCGTCGACGAGGATCTCGCCCTCGTCGGCACGCATCAGGCCGTACAGAACGTTCATCAGAGTGGTCTTGCCCGCCCCGTTCTCACCGAGGAGAGCATGTATCTGGCCGGGAGCCACGGTCAGGTCGATGTGGTCATTGGCGACGAGACTGCCGAAGCGCTTCGTGATCCCCTTCAGCTCAAGCTTCACTGCCGCCTCCCTCCCATGGCATCCGGGCGCGGCCTGGCCGGGCACCTACCCGGCCAGGCCACGTGCCGCCGGCTCGGGCCGGCCGAGGGCGTGTCCCGCAGATCTTTGGCCGGCGCGGATCGGCGCCCGCCCGCATCCGCCGAGATCTACGGGACACCGCCCTAGACGGGGCTCTTGGTGGGTGTCTGGATTGTCCCGTTAATGATTCCCTGTTTCACCTGCGTCAGCTCGGACTGCAGTGAGGCAGGGACCTTGCTGGCGAAGTCGTGGTAAGGGGCAAGTGCTACTCCACCGTTCGCGAGCGTGCCTATGTAGTTGCCGCCCTTGAACGTGCCGCCAGCCGCCGTCCTCACCGCCGTCTTAACTGCGGTCTGGATGCCCTTCTGCACGCTGGTGATGAAGTACTTGCAGTACTGCGGAGCGCTCACGCAGCCGTCGGTGTCAACCCACATCATGTTGACGTGCTGGCCCGACTGGTCTGCCGTCTGGACCGCCTTGGCGGCGCCCAGGCCGACGTTGCCCGCGACGGGGAAGATGATGTCGGCGCCTTCTGTGATGAACGTGTTGGTGAGGTCATGGCCCTTGGTCTGGTCAGTGAAGTCCCCGGTGAAGTTGCCGTTCTGGGTCTTCTCGTTCCAGCCGAGCACCTGCACGTGCGTGCCGTGCTTGCTGTTGTAGTACTGGACGCCGTCATAGAAGCCGTCCATGTAGATCGTCACGGTCGGCAGCTTCTGGCCGCCGAATGTCGCGACCTTCCCCGACTTGGTCATGCCCGCGGCCAGGTAGCCGCCGAGGAACCCGTCCTGCACGGTGTTGAAGAGCAGCGCGTCGACGTTGGACAGCGGCGGCGTGTAGTTGTAGTCCACGATGGCGAACTTCTGCGTGGCGTTGGCCTTGGCCGCGCTCTGGGTCGCGTCGCCCATCAGGAACCCGACGGTGACGATGATCCCGCACTTCTGGCCGATGAACGCGTTGATGTTGGGTACGTAGTCACTTTCCGTCGTGGACTGCAGGTACTTGCCCGTGATGTTTGCGGTCTGGGCCTGCTGTATACCCTGCCATGATGACTGGTTGAACGACCGGTCGTTGATGCCGCCCGTGTCGGTGACCATGCACGCCTTGAACGCGGTTGCAGACGCCGATGAACTGGTCGAGGCACTCTGCGATGATGATGTTGCTGGTTTGGAGCTGCTGCCGCAGGCTGCGGCGAGCAGCGCGACCACCGCCATCGCGGCGACCGCAGGAACGGTCCCTCTCACGGATACCTCCTCATTGACTGATCAGTCAGTGGTAGCCCGGACGGACCGCCGGCCTCTTAGCACCCCCACGCCGGCCGGGGACGGAAATCCCGAACCTCCCGCCCCGGGATGAGCGCAGGTTAGACCGGGTGCGACCGTCCGGGGAAGCAGGACAAGGCAGTCGGAACTGCGCCGTTGCCAAATCGAAACGCGCCCATATCCTGCCGGAGTGGCCTGCGGCCCGGGCGCAGGCGCCCGAATGCCAGCGGCCACCGGGGCCGGCTACGCTCGGCGGCCGGAGGCGCGAGCGTGGTGATCGACTGGTACCGGCTCCGGGTCGCCGCAGGCGATGCCGCGGGCCGGGCGTATGCACCGTACTCCGGGCTGCGGGTGGGCGCCGCCGCCGAGGCGGCTGACGGCAGGGTCATCGTCGGGTGCAACGTGGAAAACGCGTCATACGGGCTCACCCTGTGCGCCGAGTGCGGGCTGGTGTCCGCGTTGCACGCCGGCGGTGGCGGAACCCTGATCGCGATCAGCGTCGTCGCAGGTGACGGCTCGCCGCTGCTACCGTGCGGTCGGTGCCGCCAGCTCCTCTTCGAGGCGGGTGGCGAAGGGCTCCTAATCGATACCGTCGCGGGGCCGCGCGAACTCGGCACCTTGCTGCCCGCCGCGTTCGGCCCAGGAGACCTGCCCGGCGAGCGGAGCGGCCATGCCTGAGATAGCCGCGCCGGGTACAACGCTTGGAACGCCGTCGCCGGACACCCAAAGACCAGACGTCGCCGGGCTGATCAGAGCCAAGCGGGACGGCAGCCGGCTTGCTGACGATGACATCCGCTGGCTGGTGGCGGCCTACACCCGTGGCGCGGTACCCGACGAGCAGATGTCCGCACTGCTCATGGCCGTCTATTTCCGCGGCCTGGACCCCGGCGAGCTGCGGACCTGGACTTCGGCCATGGTCGCGTCAGGTGAGCGGCTCGACCTGGCCGCCGTAACCGCGCCGACCGTCGACAAGCACTCGACCGGCGGGGTCGGGGACAAGGTCTCGCTGATCCTGGCGCCGCTCGTGGCGAGTTGCGGCGCCGCCGTGCCGCAACTGTCCGGCCGCGGACTTGGTCACACCGGCGGGACGCTCGACAAGCTCGAGGCAGTGCCGGGCTGGCGGGCAAGCCTGCCGCCCGCCGAGATGATTGCCGTGCTGCGCGACGTTGGCTGCGTCATCTGCGCCGCGGGTTCTGGATTGGCGCCGGCCGACCGGCGGCTGTACGCGCTGCGCGACGTGACAGGCACGGTCGAGTCGATACCGCTGATCGCAAGCTCGATCATGTCGAAGAAGATCGCCGAGGGCACCGCGGCGCTCGTGCTTGATGTGAAGGTCGGCAACGGCGCTTTCATGCGCGACCTCGGCGACGCCAGGCAGCTGGCGGCAACCATGGTGACGCTCGGCGCCGAGCATGGCGTGCGGACCTCCGCGCTGCTTACCAGGATGGACACGCCGCTCGGGCACGCCGCGGGCAATGCGGTAGAGGTCGAGGAGGCAGTGGCAACGCTGCGTGGCGGCGGCCCGCCAGACCTTGTCGAGGTCACGCTCGCGCTGGCCGGGGAAATGCTCTGGCTGGCCGGACTGGGGCCGGAACCGGGGGCGGCCGCAAAGGCCGGCACGGCCGACCCGCGGAATCCTCGGGCAGAACCCGCCGCCGCGCTCGCGGACGGCCGGGCATATGAGCGCTACCGCGCGATGATCACCGCCCAGGGTGGCGATCCTGACGCACCCCTGGCGCGGGCGGCGCACACTGCGACAGTGGCCGCCGCCGCGTCAGGCTGGCTCCGCGGGCTCGACGCCCGTGCGGTCGGCCGCGCCGCGTGGCTTCTCGGCGCAGGCCGGGCTCGCAAAGAGGACTCCGTCAGCGCGGCTGCCGGAGTCATTTGCCTGGCCAAACCCGGCGACAGCGTCGAAAAGGGGCAAGTCATGCTCGAGCTGCGCAGTGACGACGCCGCGCGCCTCTGGCAGGCCAGGGAGGCGCTGGCCGGCGCTGCGGAGATCGGGCCAGAGCCACCGCCGGTGACGCCGCTGGTGATCGAGCGAATCACGCCATAACAGCGGCTGCGCGGTCCCTTGCGTTCATCGCGGCCGCCCAGTTACCCGGGACGACACGCCAGGTGGTCCCAGCACTGGCAACCGAGTGGTCCGAGTGGTCCCATGCCCGTGGCAGCGAAGGTGGTCCCATGATCGTGGCAGCCGACAGGCATTTCAAGTCCCGGCCGGGAGCTGCAATGAGCGGAGCGAAGTAAATGCACCGAGAGGAATTACCAATGGCCACCCGAACGGTCCACCGACGCAGGCCGGAACCTATTGTCGTCGGGGTGGAGATGGTTTCCGCGCACCAAGATGATAATCTCTGCGGCTGATCCTGAGGATGCGCCTGGCATGCTTGCGGCTACCACCGGGGTCGGCGCGGACAGCCGTTGCGCGATCATGCGGCGGTGCCCCCTGAAGGGGCGTGGTACCGGGTGCCGACGTCGGCCGCTGATACGGCGTGGCGGCAGGTCTGGCAGCGGTACAGGACGGGCCCGCCGTCCAGCGGGGTGCGGTCGGGGTGCGGTAACCGGGGCACGCGCCAGCGGGCCGACACGCGAGATGGGCTCCATTGGTTCACCTTCCCGCCGTGTGCCGCTGCCAGGCAGCCGGGCGAAGACCGGCGTCCGGATCGGGGTGACCCGCGACTGGAAACGCCGTTGGCGAGAACAGTATTAGCGACCTTCTCCTTGTCGGCTTGTCGGCGACATACACGACTTGGATGCTGAATCCACAGAAGGAGGTATATTTGGACCGCCCGGACGGAATTGGTAGCATCAGTGGCGGTCCTATTACGAAGAGATCAAGAAAAGGGGCCAGATTGAACGACGAGAAGACCGGCGGCAGCGGGCTGACCCGTGACGAGTGGCTGGGTAACCTCGACCGTCTGTGCCGGGTGCTGGCGGAAGACATCGAGGCCCTTGGGCCCACCGTCACCTTGAGTGACCTGGGGCCCGGCGGCCTCGACGACTGGTCTGCCGCCCTGGCCAGCCACGCCACCGAGCTGGACGAGATCACGGACGAGCTGGGCGAGCCGGCCCTTGGCGACCACGTGAAGGCCCTCCAGGTGGCCTCGGCCGTGATGTCCGGCCTCGCGCAGGACACCCGCGAGAAGATGCGGGCCGTAGCCGAATCACTGCGCGGCCCGGCCCTGGCGCTGCGCGCGCATGCCATGACGGTGCCTGGCTTCTGGGACGCGCACTGCCGGAACATAATCGACACAATCGAGGCCGGGGAGGAGACCGTGCCCTACCTGGACCAGAAGGCGAGGGACACCTTCGTCCGCGATATCAGCGCGGCCATGCGGGCCGACGGCGCTCATGTTCAGTAGGGAGTTGCCCGCGAGCTTATCCCGGCGACTGAAGGCCACATTCACCACCAATGCCACAAATCTTCTGGCGGGGTGGAACGCGGCGTGGGACGCGGCGCCCTCCTTTATCAGCGGCCCACGAAAACCGACCACGGCCGCCTCCCCGGACCTGCACGATTGGTCACTGGCGGGACCAGTGCAGCAGCAACGGGGCTGGCCGCAAGGCTCACCCGCCACGCGGGCTAGTCGACGACCGGCCCTGGGTGTCCGCTGAGCCTTCCTCGCCGGCCGAACTTATCCTTGCCGTGCGCCACTGAGATGGCCCGCACGCTGCATCTTCATCTTCGGGCGCGGGCAGGTGTGCCAGGCAGCGTCCACAGGTCCACCGTGTTGTTGCTCTCGGGGGGCGCACCGCGTGCGACGGTGCGCCCACTGGCGGCCAGCGCCACCCGGGTCACGCAGCATTCACCGGTGAACGTGCGGCTGAAGGTGGTGATGCGAGTGACCGCGCCGGGGTCGGCCATGTTCCACACGGACACGGTCTCGCGTGCCGGTGGACTCGGCGGCGGAGCCCATCCGGCGAGATTGCCGTGGGGGCTCCGCCCTCGAAGACGGCCAGCCGCTTCGGGCGGGCCGGGTCGGCGACATTCCACAGGACGTCGGTGCCGATCGCCTGCTGCACAAGGGAAACAGCCCCACGTAATCTTGACAACATGCCAAGATCGCCAGTGGGGCAGCGCCCCCGAGGGCGGGTGGGCCTTGTAGCGGGAGGGTCTTGCGGCGGAGGGTTTGCAGCGCAAAGCAGCGGCTCGCGGGCCCGGGCCGGAGCCGGGCGACGTTCCTGGCCAGGCGCCTGCGCCGCGGGGCCGGATGATGCCGGGTCCGGCGCGGCGAGGTAGCGTCGGGACGTGAACAACGAGTCGCGTTCGCAGGCTGTCGCTGACAGCCCGCTGAATACCCTGGGGATGCTGAACGCGCTACCGTCTGGCATCGCGACCCTGCCGTCTTCCGATGCCGCGCTCAGGCAGGTCCTGCACGGGCTGCCAGGCATCGACCAGGTCGGCGCGGAGGCGCGGGCCGCTGCCCTGGCCACCAGGTCGATCAAGCGGGACGCGAAGCTGTGGGCCGTCGATACTGCGATCCGGATGGTCGACCTGACCACACTCGAAGGCGCTGACACCCCGGGCAAGGTCCGCGCGCTGTGCGCGAAGGCGCGGCGGCCCGACCCGCTCGACCCCAGCGTGCCGCCGGTCGCGGCCGTCTGCGTCTACCCGGATCTCGTCGCGGTGGCCCGCACCGAACTGGACGGCAGCACGGTCGCCGTGGCGTCCGTGGCCACCGCATTCCC
The DNA here is from genome assembly GCA_963826515.1 of uncultured Actinomycetota bacterium. GTDB lineage: Bacteria > Actinomycetota > Actinomycetes > Streptosporangiales > Streptosporangiaceae > DATFVJ01. The sequence continues at coordinate 434,243 of CAWGXI010000003.1, read as the reverse complement.
TTCCGGCCGAGCCTCGCTTGCGGTGAAACTCGCCGACGTCGCGAGCGCCGTCGACGCCGGGGCGGACGAGGTTGACATGGTCATCGACCGGGGTGCCTTCCTGGCCGGGCGTTACGGGCAGGTCTACGAGGAGGTGCGCAAGGTCCGCGAGGCGTGCGGATACGTGCATCTCAAGGTGATCCTCGAAACGGGGGAGCTCGCCACGCTCGACAATGTTTCGCGCGCGTCGTGGCTCGCTATGCTCGCGGGAGCCGACTTCATCAAGACATCGACGGGCAAAGTGTCGCCTGCGGCGACACCACCTGTCGCCCTCGTCATGCTGACGGCCGCTGCGGACTTCGCTGAACAGTCCGGCCGGCGGGTCGGTGTCAAGGTGGCCGGCGGAGTACGCACTGCCAAGGATGCGATCCGCTACCTCGTTCTCGTGCGCGAGACGGCCGGGCAGCAGTGGCTCACCCCGGAGTCGTTCAGGATCGGCGCGTCCAGCGTCCTCAACGATCTGCTCATGCAGCGCAGCAAGCAGCGCACTGGGGTATATGCCGGTCCCGGCTACTTCACCCTCGACTGATGGCCTGGGATTACGCGCCTGCGCCCGAGTCGCGCGACATCGTTTCCATCCAGCAGGAGTACGGGCTGTTTATCGACGGGCAGTTCCGCCCCGCCGCGGACGGCGGGAAGTTCGCGACCGTCAACCCGGCCACGGAGGAGCGGCTCGCAGAGGTGGCCGCCGCCCGCACCGCCGACGTCGACCGCGCCGCGACTGCCGCGCGCGCAGCCTTCGACCGCGTGTGGGGCCGGATGCCGGGCCGGGAAAGGGCCAAGTACCTCTACCGGATCGCCCGGATCCTGCAGGAACGTGCGCGCGAGTTCGCGGTGCTCGAGACCCTGGACAACGGCAAGCCGATCAGGGAGTCGCGCGACGTCGACGTGCCCCTCGCCGCCGCGCACTTCTTTTACCACGCGGGCTGGGCGGACAAGCTGGAGTACGCGGGCTTCGGCCAGGCGCCGCGCCCGATCGGCGTCGCGGGCCAGATCATCCCGTGGAATTTCCCGCTGCTCATGGCGGCGTGGAAACTCGCACCCGCGCTCGCCGCCGGAAACACGTGCGTGCTCAAACCGGCCGAGACGACGCCCCTGTCCGCGCTGCTCCTGGCCGACGTATGCCGTCAGGCGGACGTGCCTGCCGGCGTGGTGAACATCATCACCGGCGCCGGGGACACCGGCTCCGAGCTGGTCAACCATCCCGGTGTCGACAAGATCGCTTTCACCGGGTCGACCGAGGTCGGCAAGGAGATCCGTCGCGCGGTCGCCGGGACCGGCAAGCGGCTCACCCTCGAACTCGGTGGCAAGGCGGCGAACGTGGTCTTTGACGACGCGCCGCTCGACCAGGCCGTCGAGGGCATCGTGAATGGCATCTTCTTCAACCAGGGCCATGTCTGCTGCGCCGGCTCGCGGCTGCTCGTGCAGGAGTCGGTCGCCGACCTGGTGGTCGAGCGCCTCAAGCGCCGGATCGATACGCTGCGGCTCGGCGATCCGCTCGACAAGAACACCGACATCGGCGCGATCAACTCCGCGCGGCAACTCGACAAGATCCGTACACTGTCCGCGGCTGGCGAGGCGGAGGGCGCGGGGCGCTGGTCACCACAATGCCGGCTGCCCGAGCGTGGTTACTGGTTCCCGCCGACCGTGTTCACTGGGGTTAGCCAGTCGCACCGGATCGCACGCGAGGAGATCTTCGGGCCGGTGCTGTCGGTGCTCACGTTCCGCACCCCGGAAGAGGCAGTCGCAAAGGCCAACAACACGCCCTACGGGCTCTCGGCCGGGGTGTGGACAGAGAAGGGCAGCCGGATCCTCTGGATGGCGCAGCGGCTGCGGTCCGGCGTCGTCTGGGCCAACACCTACAACCGCTTCGACCCGGCGAGCCCGTTCGGCGGCTACCGCGAGTCCGGATTCGGCCGGGAAGGCGGCAGGCACGGGCTGGAGGCCTATCTCGATGTCTGACGACGGCGCCGCGGCCCCTGCTGCCCACAGTTCACGGCTGGACGTGCGCAAGACCTGCAAGCTGTTCATCGGCGGCGCGTTCCCTCGGTCGGAATCGGGCCGGTCTTACCAGGTCACCGGCGCGGACGGCGAGCTGCTTGCCAACGCGGCGCAGGGGTCACGCAAGGACGCGAGGGACGCGGTCGTCGCGGCGCGGGCGGCCGTGCCCGGCTGGGCAGGCGCCGCCGCGTACAACAGGGCACAGGTTCTCTACCGCGTGGCAGAAATGCTCGAGGGCCGGGCGGCACAATTCACCGACGAGGTGGCCGCCGCCGAAGGTGTGCCCGCGGCCGTGGCCGCGCGGTCGGTCGCCGAAGCCGTCGACCGGTGGGTGTGGTTCGCCGGCTGGCCGGACAAGGTAGCCCAGGTGGCCGGCGCCGCGAATCCGGTAGCTGGGCCGTATTTCAACTTCAGTCTCCCCGAGCCGACCGGGGTCGTCGCGGTCGTCGCGCCCGCCACGTCGAGCCTGCTCGGGCTGGTCAGCGTACTCGCGCCGGTCATCGTGACCGGCAACACGGTGGTCGTCGTCGCGAGCGAGCCGCGGCCGCTTCCTGCGGTCACGCTCGCCGAGGTGATCGCGACATCGGACGTCCCGCCAGGTGTCGTCAACGTGCTCACCGGCCGTACCGCGGAACTCGCGCCCGTCCTCGCCGCGCATATGGACGTCAACGCGATCGACTTGTCCGGCGTGATCCTCGCCGACCGGGCCGAACTCGAACGCCTCGCGGCGGGCAACCTCAAGCGCGTATTCGTCCCCCGCGGCGATGCTGACGCCGACTGGGCCGGTCCGCCTGAGCCGGGCCGGATGCTGGCGTTCCTCGAGACGAAGACCGTCTGGCACCCCATCGGCATCTAGCGGCTGACGCGGGCCTGCGGCTGGCGCATGATGGCCCATCACCGCGTTCCACGAAGGGCTCAAAGGCGTCATGCCATTTCAGTAACTCAACGCACGCTTCTATCCGCCGGTCATCGATGCGTTCGAGGTGGGCGAGACGGCGGCACGTCCTGTACTCCAGCAGGCCACGGACGACGCATGGCAGGGAAGGTTCCAGGTGCTGATCATCTGGTCGCTGGACCGGCTCACCCGCGGCGGGGCCGATGGACGCGCTGCGCGTCCTGCGGATATTCCTTGACTGATCTGTCCCTCATCGCGCAAGCTACTGCATCTTGACTCCAGTTACAGGATGAAGGGATAGATCTCGATAGCAGTTACTGGGTGATGAAGGGACGGATCAAGACTCCAGTAAAGCCCTTGATCTTGTAGATGAGCAGGCTAGCACTCTAACTGAGCACTATGGCGTGTTCCTTATTCGTCTATTCGTCGCCCCTCGTCTGGGCCTGCCTCCGGCCGCGCGAAGAACTATTTTCCAGGGTTTCAGCATGGACCCGGAGATGTCCGTCCCTCATGACGCGAAGCAAGGGCAGCGTGGTCGCGAGAACTAATACGCCGAACAGCGGGATGGGCAGCAGGCCTACCAAGGCCTACCGGGCGCAGCAGCCGGGCGGGATCCTCATGCAGCGACGGCCAGTTCCCGATCCAGTTCGCGACGACGGCCACCACCATCACGACGGCCGCCAGCCACACGCCCTCCCAGCGCACGAACGCGGCTAGCACCACAACCAGAGGCCGCGGCAGGGGCGCTCCGCGATCCCTCATGGGCCCTGGACCACGGCTCTTGACACGAATTCATGGGCCATCGAGACTGGCGTTCCCAGGCGCCGACCTCGGAAAGGTCATCACATGAGTTCCCGCGTCGACGATTTCATGATCGACTACAGCCGCTACCTTTACATTTTCGTCCTCTCAGTCTTGATTGGAGGTTTCGTAATTCCCATTATCTGGGGGTTTTTCGATCACAGCATTTGGGTTAACACGGTGCTTCTCTGGAGCTGTTGCTTGGGCGGCATTATCGGCCTCCTAGGCCTGCCCCGATCTGACTGAGCAAGCATCAGCATCCAGTCAGATTTCGCCGAACAGGCGGTCGCCCGCGTCGCCGAGGCCGGGCACGATGTAACCACGGCCGTCCAGGCGGTCGTCCACAGCGGCGGTAACCACCCGGACAGGGACGGGATCGTCGGAGGGGAAGGCGGTCTCGATCCTGCTGACTCCCTCCGGTGCGGCGATCAGGCAGATGGCAGTCACCGAGCTGGCGCCGCGCCCGACGAGCATGCCGATCACTGTTTCCAGCGTGCCGCCCGTCGCAAGCATCGGATCGAGTACGAATGCCTCCCTGCCGGACAGATCGGCAGGCAGCCGGTCGGCGTAGGTCGAGGCAACGAGCGACTCCTCATCTCTCACCATCCCCACGAAACCGACGTCGGCGGTCGGTACCAGCCTCGCCATGCCGTCGAGCATCCCGATACCGGCGCGCAGCACGGGCACCACGAGCGGTACCGGACGCGCCAGCTTGACCCCGGCCGCTGGCGCGAGCGGGGTCTGCACCGACACGGCCTGAACGCGGACCTCGCGGGTCGCCTCGTAGGCGAGCAGGGTGACAAGCTCGTCGGCGAGCCGGCGGAATGTCGGGGCTTCGGTGGTTGTGTCGCGCAGCGCGGTGAGTTTGTGCGCGATCAGGGGATGGTCGACGACCAGCGTTCGCATGATCGGTAGTGTCGCAGGTTCGCCGAGGTCCGCGCGACGCCGTCGCGCCAGCGGCGAGCCGCCCAGACGCCGGCGGCGGGCCGCCCAGACGCCGGCGGCGGGCCGCCCAGACGCCGGCGGCAGGGCGCCAGCGGCAGGCCGGCCAGGGCCAGCCCCGGCGAGCCCAGGCTGGCGCTGGTGCCGAGGCGGCTGGGTGCCGAGGCGGCTGGGTGCCGAGGCGGCTGGGTGCCGAGGCTGCTGAGGTGCCACGGCTGCCAGGTGCCACGGCGCCAAGCGCCCACGAGTTTTCCGCACCCGGATTGCCCGCTACGGCAATCGAGTATATGTTCGAATGTAGTGCTACCTGCCTTCCCCCGGGTGGCTGCCGGATCGAAGCAGACATCACCGCGAGGACGCGGGGCGGGGACAAGGCGGAAGGTGCAGGCGGGCGCGTTGAACAGAGTGTACGGCGACCCCATCCAGGTCTGGACGGACGACGACGGTAAGCCGACGAGGTTCGTCTGGCGCGGCCGTTTATTCACGGTGCTCGATGTGCTCGAGCACAAGCAAATCAGCCACGAGTGGTGGCGGAGGAAGGGCCGGGAGGACCCCGGGGCGCAGGCCGGCCGGGAGTTCTGGCGGGTGCGGGCGTCGCCGGGCGATGATGCGCCGCACGGCGTCTACGAGTTGCGCTGCGACCCCGGAGTCGGTGACTGGCTCCTCGCGCGCACCTGGGATTAGCGGTACCTACGCGCCGGACGATCTGGGTCGCCAGCCATGATCTCGCTTAGCGCAGCTCGCTCTGAGACAATCGCGGTATGCCGGCGTCCGCGACGGGTCTCGCACGGCCGCCCGGGGTGCGGCGCTACCGCCGCGCCTCCATGAATGGCCATGGCTGGCCAGGATGCCCAGGACGCCCCAGGATGCCCAGGACGCCCAGGACGCCCAGGACGCCCAGGACGCCCAGGACGCCCAGGACGCCCAGGACCGGCCAGTGACCGGCGAGGACAGGCCATGACCGGCCTGGACCGGCCAGGAAAGGCCATTACGGGCCAGGACTGGCGCGCCTGGCACGACGGGTATGACGTGCCAGGTTCTCTCCTCGCTCGGCGGCTTGTTGTGGTCCAGGAGCGGATCCGCGTCGCGCTCGGGTCGTGCCCGCCCGGGCCGTTTAAGGTGATCAGCATCTGCGCAGGCCAGGGTCGTGACCTGCTCGGCGTTCTGGCCAGCCACCCGCGTCGGCGTGACGCCGCGGCCCGGATGGTGGAACTGGATCCACGCAATGCCGCTATCGCGCGAGAAGCGGCGAAGGCCGACGGGCTTGGCGGCGTCGAGGTGGTAGTGGGCGACGCATCGCTCACCGATCATTACCTAGACATGGTCCCCGCTGATCTGGTGCTGGCGTGCGGCATTTTCGGCAACGTCACGGCCGCCGACATCGAGCGCACCGCTGCCTTTCTCGGCCGTATGTGCCAGACCGGTGCGACCGTCGTGTGGACGCGCAACCGCCGTGAGCCTGACCTGATTCCGCTGCTGTGCGGCTGGTTCGAGCGGGACGGTTTCGAGCTGGAGTGGGTCTCAGCGCCCGGCGAGGATTTCGGTGTCGGCGCTCACCGGTTTACCGGTGCGCCGGAGCCGCTCGAACCTGGCGCGAGCATGTTCACCTTTATCGGCAGCAAGCGCCTGCGCGAGGTTGAGAGACGCGGCTGACGCCGTGGGCACATTCTTACCAGCGCTCACTCGCTGACCAGTGGGCGGCGCGGTGCCTAGCCGAGGACCGCGTCGCGTATCGCCCGCAGTTCCGGTTCGGAATTCGGGCCGGCCACAAGCAATGTGGTGACCGCGCTCTTGCGCCACAGTTCGAGCCGCTCGCGGATCCGGCCGATTGGGCCGAGCAGGCAGATCGCATCCGCGAGCTCATCGGGCACGGCCGCGATGGCCTCGTCGCGGCGGCCGTTCAGCCATAGCTCCTGAACGTTGCGGGCCGCTTCCTCGAATCCCATTCGGCTGACAACGTTGAGGTGGAAATTCTTGTTACGTGCCCCCATGCCGCCGATGTAGAAACCGAGGGTCATCTTCGCGGTCCGCAAGGCGCCGGGAAGATCGTCGGTGATGATGACATTCACCGTGGCGGCGATGTCGAAACCCGGCGGCGCCGAGGCGAGGGCGTCGCCGTACACCTGGCTCATCTTCTCCGGATGCGTGAACAGCGGCAGCCAGCCGTCGGCGATCTCGGCGGCGAGCGCCACGTTCTTCGGCCCTTCCGCGCCGAGATAAACCGGGATGGCATCGCGCAGCGGAGGGATGTTCAGCCTGAGCGGCTTGCCCAGCCCAGTCCCAGGGCGGTACGGCAGTGGGTAGTGCGGCCCGGCGTTGCGTGCCGGTCGTTGCCTGCTCCACATCAGCCGAAGGAGATCCACATACTCGCGGGTACGTGCCAGCGGCTCAGAAAACGGCACCCCGTACCAGCCCTCAACCACCTGGGGCCCCGACACGCCCACGCCGAGCATCAGCCGGCCTCCGGAAAGAAAGTCCAGGGTGACGGCGGCCATCGCGGTAGCGGCGGGGGTTCGGGCGGATAGCTGGATGACCGAGGTGCCGAGTTTGATCCGGCTGGTCCGGGCCCCGTACCAGGTCAGCGGGGTGAGGGCGTCGGAGCCGTACGATTCCGCGGTCCAGACGGAGTCGTAGCCAAGACTTTCGGCAGCGAGAACCGTCTCGGTGGCGTCGGCTGGAGTGATCCAGTAGCCGATGCTCAGGCCCAGCCTCAGGTCGTCCGTCACTGCACGCACCTCCGCTGTTATCCGGGTGCCCAGCCATTGGGGTGCCCTATTCCCTGGTTTGCCCAGTTATCGGGTGCCCAGCGCCATACGAGAAGACGTTCCTATTTGCCGGGGGGATTCCTGGCAGCCGCCGCCCGGGCGCCGCCGCCCGCGCGCTGGGGCAGCGGTGCCGGGGCCAGCAGTGCGGGGCCAGCAGTGCCGGGCCAGCAGTGCGGGGCCAGCAGTGCCGGGGCCAGCGGCGCCGGGGCCAGCGGCGCCGGGGTACACCTGCTGGGCAGGTGTGCGCCAAGGTGTGGAGATCACTGTGGCAGACACGCCGCAGGCTAGTGCCACGTGCTGGTCACAGTGATCTCCACAGCGCCAGTCGCGGGCCCGCGGCGGGCGCACCATCAGTCCCAGAGCGAGCGGGCTACCGTCCAGTCCCGGAGCGCCGTGGGCGGGGCGACGGTCAGTCCCGGAGCGCCGTGGGCGGGCCGACTGTCAGTCCGCGCCGGGGGTGCGCCAGTTGACTGTCGGGCGCAGCGCCTCGGTCCGCACGCGGTGGGCATACCGCTTGGTGATCTCGAGGAGCGACTCGATCAGCGTGTCGGACAGCAGGTGCGGCTGCAACCCAAGCTCGATGAGCCTGGTGTGCGCGACGTTGTAGTGGTGGTTATCGGCTTCCACGCGCGGGTTGTCCACGCACTCGATCGTCACAGGCTCCGGATTGGTCTTGGCGATTGTGTCCGCCATGTCCGAGACGGACATCCACTCGGTGATCTGGTTGAAGACGCGGAACTCGGCCTTGTCCGCCGGGTTCTCACAGGCGATCTGTATGCAGCGGACTGTGTCGCGGATGTCGATGATGCCACGGGTCTGACCACCCTTGCCGTACACGGTCAACGGGTGACCGAGCACGGCCTGGATACAGAACCTGTTCAGCACCGTGCCGAAGACCGCGTCGTAGTCGAAGCGGGTCGCGAGCCTCTCATCCATGGCCGTCTGCGGCGTTTGCTGCCCATACACCACGCCCTGGTTCAGGTCGGTGGCCCGAAGTCCCCAGATCCGGCAGGCGAACTCGATGTTGTGGCTGTCGTGCACCTTGGACAGGTGATAGAAGGATCCCGGCCGCTTCGGGTAGAGGACACGGTCCTTGCGGCCCTTGTGCTCGACCTCGAGCCAGCCTTCCTCGATGTCGATGTTGGGAGTGCCGTACTCGCCCATGGTGCCGAGCTTGACCAGGTGGATATGCGGATCGGTCTCGGCGATCGCGTAAAGCACGTTGAGGTTGCCGATCACGTTGTTCGCCTGGGTGTAGACAGCATGCTTGCGATCGATCATCGAGTACGGCGCGGCGCGTTGCTCGGCAAAGTGAACGACAGCGTCGGGGCGGTAGTCCTTAATGATGTGATACGTGAAGTCGGCGTCGGTGAGGTCTCCGACATAACACTCAATTTCTTCCCCTGTGAGCTCACGCCACGCGGCGACCCGCGTGCGCAGCGTCTCAATGGGGACTAGGCTCTCAACGCCGAGTTCATGATCGTACTGCCGTCGCGCAAAGTTGTCGGCAACAGCCACATCGTGGCCGGCATGCGACAGGTGCAGTGCCGTCGGCCAACCCAGGTAGCCGTCACCGCCCAACACCAAGATCTTCATGAAACTGCTCCTATTCTCCTTGCGGTCGGTTCCTGACCGAACGCCCAGATTGATCCGCTATCGTCGGTCACCACCACACGTAAGCTGAGGTACCAATGGCACTGGCGTTGCGCAGAATAGTCCGGGCTGTGCGAGCTCACAGCATGGTCCGGGCAGCGTACGCGTACGGCGTCCGGACGGTCGGCAGGCAGTTCACGCGGTTCGCCATCGGTGCCGCCCTGGCGCTTGCGACGAGCGAGATCACCTTGCTGACGTGCCTCGGGCTGCTGAAGCTGTGGCCGACCGTGTCGGCGGCGGTGGCCTGGTTCGCAGGCGCCACAGTCAGCTACGTATTGAGCCGCTGGGCGTGGGAACGCAGGGGCAGGCCGGATCTGCTCAAGGAGACACTGCCCTTCTGGCTCATCGCCGCGGGCACGATCGCCTTCCTCTCGCTGGCGACAAGCCTGGCGCATCACTCGGCCCTGTCGATGGGGTTGCGGCCGATTCCGCGGCTTGCCTTCGTGGGCACGGCTTACCTCGCGGCCAACGCGGTGACGTTCATGTCGAGATTCGCGATCTTCCACTACATCCTCTTCGCCGACCGGGGTGCCAAGGCCTCCGCGCCGCGGTCAGCGGACTCACCGGGCGTCCAGGCTCCGCCCGCCCTGGCATCCGCGGATGCTCCGTCCACGGGCGCCACGCCCGCGACCCCGGCGTCGGCGGTGCCGCTGGCGTCGGCGGCGGCGCCAAGGACCCCAGGGGCACCAGCGACGCGATCGGCGTCAGCGGCGCGGCGGCGGGCGGCATCCGCAGAAGACGAATTAAGGCAGACATCGGCCGCACGCTGACGCCGCTCGCGCCACCAGGTGCCGACGATCACACCGGCGAACCTGAGGCCGTAGAGCACGTTGTGGCCCTTCTTGCTCTCGCCGATCCTGCGCCTGCGGATGGTGGCCGGCCGCTCCGCGACCCGGAAGCCGCGGGCGATCAAGCTGATCAGCAACTCAGCCGACTGGTACTGAGGCTGCTGCAACTGGACCGCGCCGGTCACTTCCGCCCGCATCGCCCGCATGCCGAACGACGGATCGGTGATGCGCTGCCCGCTCAGCAGGCTGATCGTCGCGGCGAAGAGCCTGACCCCGAGCTTGCGCACCGGGTCTTTGGTCTCCTCGCTGCCAAGTGTCCTCGATCCGGTCACGAAGTCCGCGTCGCCAGCAAGCACGGGCTCAAGCAGGCGCTGCGCGTCGGCCGGGTCGTACTGACCGTCGGCGTCCGTGGTCACGATGTAGCGCGCGCCACCCTCGCGCGCGAGCCTGTAGCCGAGCCGGAGCGCCGCCCCCTGCCCGCGGTTGACGGGCACGTCACAGACCAGCGCACCGTGCGCGGCGGCTTCCTTGGCGGTGCCGTCGACTGATCCATCAACGACCACGATGGCCGCTGTGGCAAGCCCGCAGATGCTGGCCGGGAGCGCGTCGATGACCGGGCCAATCGCTGCCTCCTCGTTATAGGCCGCGATCACGATGGCGACAGGCGGAAGTTGCTGCCCGCGTCCGGCGTACTCGCCGCTGAAGTCGCTGGCAGCCGCGTCGTCGACTGATTGGCCTTGCTGGCGGATGGCCTCCGGGCTCGTCACTTCGCTGCCTCCGCTCGTACTGGGCCGCCGTGCCCGTTGGGGGTGAGCACGGGCGGATCGGCTGCGAACTCAGGCCAAACCGTTGCCATGCCGGATTCGAGGTCGTACGCCGGCTCGTAGCCGATCGCCCTTGCCACCGAGATGTCGACGAGCACCGCGGGCATCTCGCCCGGTTTGCGCGGTACGTGGCGCGCCGGAATGGGTGCCCCAGTAACCCGCCGCGCGACCGCGACGATCTCGTTGACCGAGTCGGACTGGCCGGACGCGAGGATGAGCGGACCCGCGTAGCCCGTCCGCCAGGCGGTGCGGATCCCCTGCACGATGTCGTCGACGTGCACCAGGTCACGCAGTTGGCAGCCGTCACCGTACACGTCGACTCCAGTGCCTGACCTCGCGGCGCGCATCAGCCGCGGCACGAGGCTGTCCTTGGCGGCCATGCCGGGGCCGTAGACATTCGAGAACCGCAGCGCGCAACCGTTGATGCCGTATGCCGCGGTGTAACAGGTCAGCAGCATCTCGGCGGCGGCTTTGGTCGCGCCGTACGGCGTCAGCGGGCGAAGCGGTGTCCGCTCGGTGATGACGTTGCGGCCGACGTCACCTGCGACGGCGTTTGTTGACGCGAAGATGAACGTGCCGACTCCGTGCGCCCGGGCCAGTTCGAGGAGGTTCGCGGTGACCGCGACGTTGACCTCGTAGGTTCCTGCCGGGTCTTCGACGGAACGGAGCACGGATGTCAGGGCCGCGAGGTGAATGACCACCTCGGTGCCGGCGTCCAGGGCCCGCGCTGCTACGTCGGGATCCCGCAGGTCGCCAAGGACGGTCCTGACGTCACCGTGCACGACGCCCTCAGGGAAGGGCTGCTTGTCGGCGACCGTTACGTCGGCCCCGCATTCGAGCAGCGTCCTCACCACCCGTCGGCCGATGAAACCGGCTCCACCGGTGACAAGCACACGGGAACCGCCCGGATCCGCCATGCACGCTCCATTCGCAGAAGTCACAATGAGACAGGTTCTCTCAGTACGCCGCTACTGCCTACCTGGCCAAGCTGAGCGCTCCCTGCCAGAATGCTGAACGTCTGGCGGCGCCGACCGCAGGCGCGCCGTGTCAACCGCCGTGTCACCGCGGTGCGCCAGCAGGGCTTAGGCGGTGGACTTCGCCGGCGCGACGCCGAAGATACGGCGGCTCAGACGTCCGGTGATCGTATTGTCCGAAATAGTGCGAAACTCCCGTCCGGCGGCCAATTTACGGCAATGCAAGGCGCTCGGCGGCGGATGCCCGCACATGGTGTGCCCGGGCCCGGCCCCGCCCGCCGTCAGGACGTCAGAGCCAGTCCAACATCGCCCGCTCCAAGTATGCACGATCTTGGCGCCGCTGAAGGCCATATGCGCTGGTAGGAGGCTGCGAGTTCGCCGAGGGACGCACCGGGCTTCGGACATCTGGTGCCATGTGTCATGCTGGGAAACCGGCGAGGTCAGCGGAGGAACCCGGTGTGAGTCCGGGGCTGTCGCGCAACTGTGACCGGGGAGCGAACCCCAACGACGCCACTGCCGCACAGCGGTGGGAAGGCGGGGCGAGCCTTGATCCGGGAGCCAGGAGACTCCGGCCGCCGATCGGAGCCACCTTCGGGCGCGGGACCCGGGGAAGGATGAGAAGCATGCCTGACGCTGCGGTAGCGCCCTCCGGGGCCGGAACGGCCGGAACGGCCGGATCCGCCGGACCCGCCGGAGCGGCCGGAACGGCCGGATCCGCCGGATCGGCCGGGGCTGCGGTGCGCGGCGCAGGAGCCGCGCCCGGGAGCGCGCTTTACCCGTTCAATTCCATTGTCGGAATGGACGATCTCAAACTCGCCCTGCTGCTCAACGCGGTCTCGCCAGCTGTCGGCGGGGTACTGGTGCGGGGAGAGAAAGGCACCGCGAAGTCCACGGTGGTTCGCGGGCTCGCTGAGCTGCTGCCGCCGATCGCCGTCGTCACCGGATGCAGATTCTCTTGTGAGCCCGGCTCGCCCGATCCCGGGTGCCCCGATGGCCCGCACCCGGTGGGCGCACCAGCCGGCAACCGCCGCGCGCGTCTCGCCGAACTTCCCGTCGGCGCCACCGAGGACCGGCTCGTCGGCTCACTGGACATCGAGCGAGCGCTCACCGAGGGCGTCACGGCCTACGAGCCCGGCCTGCTCGCCGCCGCGCACCGCGGCCTGCTCTACGTGGACGAAGTCAACCTGCTCCACGATCACCTTGTCGACCTGCTGCTCGACGCCGCGGCCCTCGGCAGGTGCTACGTGGAGCGTGAAGGGGTCTCTGTCGCGCACGCGGCGAGGTTCCTGCTCGTCGGCACGATGAACCCGGAGGAGGGCGAACTTCGCCCCCAGCTGCTCGACAGGTTCGGGCTTACGGTTCAGGTCACCGCGACCCGCGACCCCGCGGAGCGGGCGGAGGTGGTCAGGCGGCGGCTGGCCTACGATGCCGACCCGGCTGGTTTTGCCGCTGGCTGGGCTGCTGATGCTGAACGGCTCGCGCGGCGGATTTCCGACGCGAGGATGCGGCTTCGCCACGTGCGGCTGCCAGCAGCCGTGCTGCGGCAGATCTGCGCCGTATGCGGTGCGTTCGACGTTGACGGGCTCCGCGCCGACCTCGTCACCGCCCGCGCCGCGATGGCGCTCGCCGCATGGCACGGCCGCGAAGAGGTTAACCCGGACGACGTGCGGCAGGCTGCCAGGCTGGCGCTACCGCACCGGCGCCGCCGCGACCCGTTCGACGCGCCGGGCCTCGATGAGGAGGCGCTCGACGAGGCGCTGCGCGAGGCGGCGGAGTCCAGCGGCGACGGCGGCGATCCCGACGGCGGCCCCGACCGTCCTGGCGGCGGTGCCAGAACCGGGCCGCCATCCGGTACGGATGCGATCAACGGCCGTGGCGGCGCGGCGCAGGCAGGGGAGCCGGCCGGCGCCGGGCCCAGCCGCCGCGCGGAGCGGTCAGGCGCAGCCGATGCCGCGGGCCCGGACGAGACCGGACCGGGCCAGCATCGTTCAGAGCCCGGCGCCGGGCAAGCCGACGTCGCCGTGCCTGGCGGCTTCGGCGCGCCGGATGGATCCGCGGTGCCACCCGGCTCCGCGGCGCCGCCCGGCTCCGCGGTGCCAGGGAGCTCCGCGGTGCCCAGGCCGGGTGGCTCCGGTCACACGTCCTCGCACGACGCCACGCCCATCACCGTCGCCCCGTCTGGCACGTTGTTCCGGCCGCCCGTCTTTACCATCCCTGGCGTCGGCGCAGGAGCACCTGGCCGCCGCAGCGCCGCACGTATCCAGCAGGGGAGGCTCGCCGGGGCGCGCATGCCGCGCGGCAAGACCACCGCGGTGCACCTGCCCGCGACGCTGCGGGCCGCCGCACCTCACCAACGTGCCAGGGGGTGGCACCCGGCCGTCGGCCTGCCGCTGCGGCTCGCCCGGTCGGATCTTCGTGCGGCTGTCCGGCATGGCAGGGAGGGCAACCTGGTCCTGTTCGCCGTGGACGCGAGCGGCTCGATGGCGGCCAGGCAGCGCATGCGGGCGGTCAAGAGCGCCGTGCTGTCGCTGCTGCTTGACGCGTATCAGCGCAGGGACAAGGTGGGAATGATCAGCTTCAGGGCTGGCGCGGCGCAGTTGCTGCTGCCGCCGACCTCCTCGGTGGAGGCAGGTGCGCGGCGACTGGCCGAGTTGCCCTCGGGCGGCCGCACGCCGCTTGCCGCGGGTCTAATCCGGTCGGCAGAGGTCCTGGCCGCCGAGCGGTTGCGCGACCCTGGCCGCCGCCCGCTGCTTGTGGTTGTCACCGACGGGCGCGACACGTGCGGCGAGCCGGGCGCGGTACTGCGGGCCGCGGCGCTGCTTCGCGGCGTGGCGAGCATCGTGGTGGACTGCGAGTCGGGGCCGGTGCGGCTGGGGCTCGCCGCAGGCCTCGCCGCCGCGCTTGGCGGCGGGCTGATCAGGCTCGACGAACTTGCCGCTGGCGGGCTCGCCGCGACGGTCAGGGACGCGCGGGCCGGCGCAGGATCCGCTCATGCCGCGGGCAGGGCCGCCTGATGCCGCAGGGGAAACCGGTCAACGTGCCGGGCGACGGCCTCACGACCCGCCAGCGCAGGAACCGCCCGCTGGTGATCGTCCATACCGGGTCAGGCAAGGGGAAGTCCACGGCAGCGTTCGGCCTGGCACTTCGCGCCTGGAATCAGGGCTGGCCCGTCGGCGTGTTCCAGTTCGTCAAATCGGCTAAGTGGCGGGTGGGCGAGGAGCGCGCGCTGCGCGCGCTCGGCGACAGCGGCGCGGGCGGCGCGGTGGCCTGGCACAAGATGGGGGAGGGGTGGTCGTGGATCCAGCGGGATGCGGGCGGCGACCATGCCAAGCACGCCGCGGAGGGCTGGGCACAGATCAGCCGTGACCTCGCCGCGCAGACCTACCGGATGTACGTCCTCGACGAGTTCACCTACCCCATCACGTGGGGCTGGGTTGATGTGGACCAGGTGATCGGCGTGCTGGCTGACCGGCCAGGCGATCAGCATGTGGTGATCACGGGCAGGCGAGCGCACCCGCGGCTGATCGAGTTCGCCGACCTCGTCACGGAGATGACCAAGGTCAAGCATCCGATGGACGCCGGCCAGAAAGGCCAGAAGGGGATCGAGTGGTGAGCACGCCCCGGCTGGTCATTTCCGCTCCGGCATCCGGGTGCGGCAAGACCACCGTGGCGACGGGCCTGATGGCGGCACTGTGCACGCGGGGCGTCGCGGTTTCCGGTCACAAGGTCGGCCCCGACTACATTGACCCCGGCTATCACACCCTGGCGACCGGGCGCCCGGGCAGGAACCTCGACCCCTTCCTGTGCGGCGAGGAGCTGATCGGCCCGCTGTTCGCTCATGGTGCGGCGGGCGCGGACATCGCCGTGATCGAGGGTGTCATGGGCCTGTTCGATGGCGCCGCGGATCCCGCCATGGCCGGCCAGCACGCGGGTCCGGATTTCGCCTCGACGGCGCACGTCGCCAGGCTGCTCAGAGCGCCGGTCGTGCTGGTGGTTGACGCGTCTGCCGTCGGCCGGTCAGTGGCCGCCTTGGTGGCGGGATTCGCCGGTTTCGATCCCCGGGTCAGGATCGCCGGGGTGATCTTCAACCGGGTTGGCTCGGCGCGCCATGAACGGCTGCTCAGGGATGCCGTCGAGCCTGTCGGCATCGCGGTGTTCGGCGCGATAAGGCGAACGGACGCCGTGGTCACGCCCTCCCGCCACCTCGGCCTCGTGCCGGCCGCGGAGCGGCGTGCCGCGGCCGGGCGCGCGATCGCGCTGCTCGGTGATCTGGTCGCCTCGTCATGTGACCTGAATGGGCTCCGGGCCCTCGCCGCAACCGCGCCGCCGCTCGCCGCCCGGCGATGGGACCCGCGCGCGGCGCTCGACGCAGCGGCCGCGACCACTTCCGCGGCGTCCGGCCCCGGCCAGGTATCCAGCCGCTGCCACCTCTCCCCAACGCCCAACCAAGCGCATGTTCAGTGGAGGAGTGGAGGGATCGGGGGGATCGGGGGAAGCGGAGCGATCGGAGGATCGGAGGGATCGGAGGGATCGGGGAAGCGGAGCGATCGGAGGGATCGGGGAAGCGGAGCGATCGGAGGGAGCGGAGCGGAGCGAGAGAGAGCGGAGCGAGAGAGAGCGGAGCGAGCCGAAGGAGCGGAGCCGGGCCGCTTGTCGCGGTGGCTCAGGGCCCGGCGTTCACGTTCAGCTACGCCGAGCATGCCGAACTGCTCGAGGCCGCGGGTGCGCGCATCGCCCCGTTCGATCCGCTCGCCGACGAGGCGCTGCCCGCCGGCACCGCCGGTCTGATCATCGGAGGCGGCTTTCCCGAGATGTACGCCCCCGAGCTTTCCGCCAATTCGCTCCTTCGCCGGCAGGTGGCAGCACTCGCTGCCGCGGGCGTGCCGGTCGTGGCCGAGTGCGCGGGCCTGCTCTACTTGGCACGCACCCTCGACGGCATGCCCATGTGCGGCGTGATCGAGGTGGACACGCACATGACGCAGCGGCTGACGTTGGGGTACCGCACCGCGGTAGCGATGTCGGATTCGGTGCTCACGCACGTTGGACACGAGGTGCGCGGCCACGAGTTCCACCGCACGGCCGCCGCCCCTGTGTCTGGCGGCCGGCCGGCGTGGCAGCTCACTGGCGGGCGCGCCGGGGCGGCGGCCGGCGGCCGGCGGACGGACGGCCATGTCCATGGCAATGTGCTCGCCTCATACCTGCACCTGCACTGGGCACACACGCCGATCTTCGCGCGGCGCTTCGCGGCCGCTTGCGCGCACCGCCCGCCCGCGCCCGCAGGTGCTGCGGGTAACGGAACGGTCGTCGGAGATGGCTCATCCGCGAAAAACACAGCCACCATCAGCAACATTGCCACCACCAGTGACGTAGCGGCCGGCGGGGGCGCCTCGTGACCGCAAGGCAGCTGTTCGGCGTCGGTGTGGGCCCCGGCGACCCAGAACTCGTCACGATCAAGGCGGTCCGGATCCTTTCAGAGGCCGGCCTGGTGCTCGTTCCCGTCATGGCCGACGGCGGGCCAGCAGAACCCGGTCGCGCCGAGGCGACGGTCCGCGCCCACATTGACGGGGCACGGATCCGCCAGGTGCCTTTCGCCCTTAGTGACCGCGGCGGCGTCACGCCCGGCCGCCTCGCCGCCTGGGAAGCCGCCGCCCGCCAGGTGGCCGCCGCCTTTGCGGAAGGCATCAATACCGTCGCCTTCGCCACTATCGGTGATCCGAATATCTACTCGACGTTCAGCTATCTGGCGCAAACGGTGCGCGAGCTTGTCCCCGGCGTGGTGGTTCGCACCGTGCCAGGCATAACGGCGATGCAGGATCTCGCCGCCCGATCGGGGATCGTGCTCGCTGAGGGCAGCGAGTCACTCGCGCTGGTTCCGGTCAGCCGTGGCGCCCGCATGGAAGCTGCCACGGGCGGCGGCGCCGGCATCGAAGCTGGCACGAACGGCTGCGCCGCACCGCCGGCTGCCACGCCGCTGGCCCCGCTCAGCGAAGCGCTTGCCCGGCACGACACGGTCGTCGCCTACAAGCTCGGCGCTGCCGCGCCGGGTGGCCAGGGAGGCACTGATGTCCCCGCGCTGCTCGCCATCCTGAAGGAGGCCGGGCGGCTCGACGAGGCGATCTACGGGGCGCGGCTCGGCCTGCCGGGTGAAGACATCAGGCCAGCCAGCGAGCTCGCGGGGACGACGTCCCTGCCGTATCTGTCCACGCTGATCGCGCCGGGACGCCGCAGCGGGGCCGGGAGCAAGCTCAGATGACAGAAACTGCGCGTGCCATGATCGGATCGGTCACCTTCGTGGGCGCGGGCCCCGGCGCGGCCGACCTGCTCACCCTCCGCGGCGCGACCGCGATCGGCGACGCTGACCTTGTCATCTGGGCGTCCAGCCTGGTCCACCCGGACGTTTTGCTGCACGCGCGCGAAGGCGCCGAACTGATCGACTCGGCGCGCCTGCCAATGGAGAGCGTGCTCACTTACTACGAGCGCGCCGCGCGAGAGCAGCTACGGGTCGCCCGTGTGCACTCGGGCGACCCGTCCCTGTGGGGAGCCATCCAGGAACAGCTCGACCGCTGCCAGGCGCTCGGCCTGCGGACTGAAGTCATCCCCGGCGTCTCAAGCTTCACCGCCGTGGCGGCCAGGATCGGCCGCGAGCTGACCATCCCAGAGGTGGCCCAATCGGTGATCCTCACCAGGCTCGGCGGCGGCAAGACGCCGATGCCGCCCGGTGAGCAGGTCACCGCCTTCGCGCGGCACGGCACCACCATGGCGCTGTTCCTGTCGGCCGCGCGATCCGGACAGCTCGAGGCCGAGCTCATGGCCGGCGGCTACGAGCCCGCTACTCCCTGCGTCATCGCCTACCAGGTGACCTGGCCGGACGAGCTGATCCTGCAATGCAGGCTGGACGAGCTTGCCGGCACCATCAGGGCGCACAAGCTGTGGAAGCACACACTCGTGCTCGTCGGTCCTGCGCTCGCGGCGGGCGGGACTCGTTCGCACCTCTACCACCCCGGGCACTTCCATGGGCACCGCAGGGCTGAGCCTGCGGCCCGCCGCGGCCTGCGCGCCGCAGCGGCGGCCAGCAGCGGCGCGGTTACCGGTTCCGCGGGGCCTGGCGGGCCCGCCGCGGGCGCTGGTCCCGCCGCGGGCGAGTACGAGCCCCGCCGCGCCAGGCAGGTGGGTTCAGGCGGCTACCGCCAGGGCGGTAGCAGCGGCCAGTGACCGAGCCTGCCGGGCTGCGAGAACCGGACCTGCCAAGGACCGCGAAGGTGCGGCGCAGCGGGCTGCGTACCGGCTGGACGACCGGGGCCTGCGCGGCCGCCGCCGCGAAAGCAGCGGCCACCGCCCTGGTCACACAGCAACCGCAGCGGTCCGTGGAGATCGGGCTGCCGTCCGGGCGCCGGGTGGAGTTCGCGGTCGAGGACTGCTGGCATCGCCCCGCTCGTGCCGAGGCGGTCGTGGTCAAGGACGCGGGCGACGACCCGGATGTCACCCATGGCGCGCACCTCACCGCCACGGTGAGCTGGACCGGGCAGCAAGGCATCGAACTCGACGGCGGGGTCGGCGTCGGCGTCGTCACCAAGCCCGGTCTCGGCTTGGAGGTCGGCGGCCCCGCGATCAACCCGGTGCCCAGGCAGATGATCACGGCGGCGGTCGCGGAGGCTGCCGACCCAGCGCGCCGCGGGCTTCGCGTCGTCATCTCGGTGCCCGAAGGTGAGCGGATGGCGCGCAAGACGACCAATGCGAGGCTCGGCATTCTCGGCGGAATCTCCATTCTTGGCACCACCGGCATCGTCCGGCCGTTCTCGACCGCCTCATGGCGGGCCAGCGTCGAGCAGGCGGTGGCGGTTCTGGCGGCCCAGGGCGGTGATGTGCTCGTGCTCTGCACGGGCGGCCGGACAGAGAAAGGCGCGATGGCGCTGCTTTCCGGGCTGCAGGAGGCGAGCTTTGTCGAAGTCGGCGACTTCACCGGGGCCGCGCTGCGGCAGGCGGCGCTTGGCGGCATCCCCACCATCGTGTTCGCAGGGATGGCGGGCAAACTGAGCAAGCTCGCCGGCGGCGTGCTGATGACCCACTACACACGTTCCAAGGTGCCGACGGGCCTGCTCGCCGATATCACGAGCGCCGCAGGCGGTACGGCCGACCTGGCGGCACGTGTCGCAGTGGCGAACACGGCGCGGCATGCGCTCGAACTGTGGCAGGAGGCGGGGGTCGCCACTGCCGCGGGCACCGAGCTTTGCCGCCGGACCGCGGACGTGATCTCGCGATTCTGCGCCGGGCTCGCGGACGGTTACGTCCCGCGGGTGGAAGTGATCATGGTGGACTTCACTGGCCGCAACGTCATCGCCGCGTTCCCTGAGCGAGCAGCCCTGGCCGCCGGTCCCCGCGGGAGGTCGTGATCATGCCTCCGGTTATCACGGTGATCGGATGTGACGGCGGGCCGCTGTCCGAGCGGGCCGTGCGGGCGCTCGCTGCCGCCCGCTGCGTGGCGGGCTCGGAAAGGCACCTGGCGGGCGTCGCGTTGCCCACCGAAGTCGATCGCATCCCGATCGGCGGGCAGGAAGGCGCTGCCAGCACCAGCAGCGCCGCCGGCACCGGCAGCGCCGCCAAGGAGAGCGCCGCCGACCCACGCCAGCAGGGCCGCCGGCACCGGCATCGCCGTCATCGGCGCCGCCACCCACGCCAGCAGTACCCCGTCCGCGTTCGAAGCCGCGCTCGCCGCGATCGTTTCCCACCCAGGACCGGTGGCCGTGCTTGCCTCTGGCGATCCGGGCTTCTTCGGTATCGTCCGCGCACTTTCCGCGCGCGGCGCCGCGCCCGGGGTCATCCCTGCCATCTCCTCGGTAGCGGTCGCGTTCGCCCGGCTCGGCATGCCCTGGGATGACGCGCTGGTGCTTTCCGCGCACGGCCGCGACGCCAGGCCGGTTCTTGCCGCGGCGCTCGGCTGCGGCAAGGCCGCGATTCTGACCGCACCGGGTCCCGCGGCCGGCCCGCACCGGTTTATCCCCCCGCTGCTGGCGGCGGGCCGGTCGGTGCACGTCGCCGAGTGCCTCGGCGGCCCGGATGAGCGGTTCAGCAGGGTCGCCACAGGGCCGCTGCCCGAGTTCGCGGATCCGAACATTGTGATCGCGCTCGACGGTTCGGCTGGCGGCCGCCGCTGGATGGCGGGTCACCAGGGAGCGCCTGCCGGCTGGGCGCTGCCGGCCGCCGCCTTCTCCCACCGCGACTCGATGATCACGAAGGCGGAGGTCCGGGCGCTCGTCCTCGCCAGGCTCGGGCCTGGTCCCGGCCGCACTATCTGGGACATCGGCTCAGGCTCGGGCTCGGTAGCGATCGAATGCGCGCGGTTCGGCGCGCATGCGATCGCCATCGAAGCCGACCCGGCACAGTGCGCGCGGATCCGCGCGAACGCCGCCGCACACGGCGTTCGAGTCCAGCTGCGCGAGGGCTCAGCGCCCGGGGCCTTCGCCGGCCTGATCGGCGCCGACGCCGTGTTCGCAGGCGGGGGCGGGGACGCGGCGCTCGCCGCCGCGGCGGCGGCCCGTCCCGCCAGGGTCGTGGTGGCACTCGCCTCGGTGGACCGGGTACGCGGCGTGCGGGACCTGCTGGCCGGCCACGGCTACCTGGTGGAAGGCACGGCACTGCAGGCGTCCAGGCTCGCCACGCTGCCAGGCGGTTCGATCCGGCTCGCGGCGGCGAACCCGGTGTTCGTGCTCTGGGGGAACCTGCCGTGATCGGCTTGATCGCGGTCACCGCGACCGGCCGCGCCGCGGCGTCCAGGCTCGCTGCCGCCTGGCCGGCGCCGGCCACCCGCACCTATCCGGGCCCTGCGGCGCGCGCGGTTCCGCAGGCCTTCGGCGAATGTGACCAGATCGTCTGCTTCCTCGCGGTTGGCGCCACCGTCCGGCTGATCGCGCCGCTGCTCACCTCGAAAGCCGCCGATCCCGGCGTGGTGTGCGTGGATGAGTCGCTCACGTTCGCGGTTCCTGTCGCGGGGGCACACGCGGGCGGCGGCAACACGCTCGCCCGGGGGGTCGCGGGCATTCTCGGCGCGACGGCCGTGATCACGACCGCCAGCGATGCCGCGGGCGTTCCCGCGCTCGACGAGTTCGGCACGGCACTTGGCCTGCGTGTGGAGCACGGCAGCCGGCTCGCCGAGGTGGGCGCCGCCGTCCTGTCCGGCCAGCGCGTCACGCTCAGCATGGATCAGGCGTGGCCGGTTCCCGCGCTGCCGCGGAACGTTGCCGCGACCGCAGCCCCCGAGCCCCGCGTCCCCGCGATTGTGATCACCGACCGTGCCGCGGCCGCGGGGCCGGCCCAGGTCATCTACCGGCCGCGGTCGCTCGTGCTCGGCGCGGGCGCGAGCCGCGGCGTGACCGCCGCCGAGATGGGTGACCTGATGGACGAGGCGCTCGCGGGGGCCGGCTTGTCGGCCGCCTCGGTCCGCCAGGTCGCCACCGTGGACCTGAAGGAGGGCGAGCAGGGCCTGCTTGCCGCGGCGCGGGAACGCGGCTGGGAGGTGACCGGGTTCACGCCAGGTGAGCTCGCGGCCGTCGCGGTCCCTAACCCAAGCGAGGCCGTGCGCGCCGCGACCGGCACGCCAAGTGTGGCCGAGGCCGCCGCCATGCTCGCCGCGGGCCGCGGCGCGGTGCTCGCCGCGGCCAAGCGCAAGAGCGCGCGCGCCACCGTGGCAATCGCCAGGTGCGCGGCGCGCGGGAGGCTCGCGCTCGTCGGCCTCGGTCCTGGCGCACGCGACCTGATGACGCCGCGCTCTGTCGCCGAACTGCGCCAGGCGAGCGTGGTGGTGGGCCTGCGTCAGTACGTGGACCAGATCCGCGATCTGCTGCGTCCGGGTACGCACGTTCTTGTGAGTGAACTCGGCGCCGAGGAGGAACGGGCCGCCGCGGCGGTGGACCAGGCACGGCAGGGCCGCGCGGTCGCCCTCGTCGGCTCGGGTGACGCGGGGATCTATGCCATGGCAAGCCCGGCGCTCGAGTCCGCCGATGGGTCGATCGACGTGGTGGGCGCGCCTGGAATTACCGCGGCGCTAGCCGCGGCCGCACTGCTCGGGGCGCCGCTGGGGCACGACCATGCCGCGATTTCACTTTCCGACCTGCACACACCGTGGGAGGTGATCGAGCGAAGGATCAGCGCAGCCGCGGCAGCAGACTTTGTCGTCTGCTTCTACAATCCCCGCAGCAGGAACCGCGGCGGCCACCTGGCGAAGGCTCTCGCGCTGCTCGCTGCGCACCGCCCGCCGGATACGCCGGTGGGTATGGTCGCCGACGCGTCCCGGCCTGGGCAGCGTGTCATCGTGAGCACGCTTGCTTGCTTCGATCCCGCCCAGGCGGACATGCGCACGCTCGTGGTTGTCGGCTCGTCGGCGACGCGGATTGTGGCCGGCCGGATGGTGACACCGCGCGGCTACCTGTGGAGGTCAGGATGATCACCGTTACGCTGGCCTGTCAAGGGTGTGGCGCATGCCTGCTGACCTGCCCGGAGTGGGCTATTCGTCCGGTACGCGACGCGGTGCCAGGCGCCGGGCCGCTTGCCGTGCTCGAAGCACGGTGCACCGGTTGCGGCGAGTGCGTGGAGATCTGCCCGGCCGACGCGATCGAATTCACCGCGGCGGGGCGCGTGCCCGCGGCCGGTCGCTTGGCGGATGAGATAACAGGGGCAATGGAGGGGGAGACAGCGTGACGGTTCCAGGTGGCGTAGCGCACGAGAGCGAGCAGGTGCATCCGATCGAGGCGGAGTCCTACCGGATCCTGCGTTCCAGGATCGGCCTGAGTCATCTGCCGCCGCTCAGCCGCGCGGTGACGGAGCGCGTCATATACGCGAGCGCCGACTTCGACTACGCGACCGACCTGGTCTGCGACGAGGCAGCCCTCGCCGCAGGCGCCGCGGCGCTCGCCGCCGGAGCGCCGGTGATCGCCGACGTCCAGATGGTGGCCGCCGGAATCACCAGCCGCCCGGTCACCTGCAGGATCGGCGAGTCGCTGACCACGCGGCTGTCGCGCACGGTCGGGATCACCCGCGCCGCGGCCGGTGTCCGGGTGGCGTTTGGCGAGACAGGTCCCGGCGCGGTCTGGGTGGTGGGGTGCGCGCCGACCGCTGTGACTGAGATTCTCGGCAGGGACGTCCGGCCTGCCCTGGTGATCGGGCTGCCCGTCGGGTTCGTCGGCGCGGCGGAGGCGAAGGACGCGCTGCGCGCGAGTGGCCTGCCCGCGCTCACGAACGTCTCGGAGAAGGGCGGATCCGCGGTGGCCGCTGCCGCGCTCAACGCCCTGCTGCGCGCCATCAACGCCAGGGGAGGCCGGCAATGACGCCGCCGCCGCTGTTGCTTGCCGGACACGGGAGCGCCGATGCCGCCGGCGCGGAGGCGTTTGTGGCGCTGCGCGGGCGGGTCGCGGACATGTTCGCCGGCCGCGGCGTCGACGTCGCTGGGGGGTTCATCGAACTGTCCGAGCCGCCGCTTTCCGCCGCGGTGGACTCGCTGGTGGCGCGCGGACACCGGCGCGTGGTGGCGGTGCCGGTTGTCCTTGCCGCGGCCGGCCACGCCAAGGGTGACGTGCCCGCGGCGCTCGCCGCGGCTCGCGCGCGTCATCCGGGCCTGTCGTTCGCGTACGGCCGCCCGCTCGGCCCGCACCCGGTACTGCTGCGCCTGCTCGCTGACCGGATCAGCGAGACCCTGGGCCGGCGCCACCCGCACGCTCCGGCGGCACCGGCGGGCGGCCCGCAGGACGTGGCGGTGCTTGTCGTCGGCCGCGGTTCGACCGACCCGGACGCGAACGCGGAGACGTACAAGACAAGCCGGCTTTTGTGGGAGACCCATCAGGGCGGCCAGCAGCGTTTTGCCCTCGCGGAGACCGCGTTCGTGTCGCTTGCCAGGCCCGACGTCGCCGAGGGCCTGGAACGCTGCAGAAGGCTCGGCGCGCGGCGCATCGTAGTGGCTCGCTACTTCCTGTTCCCCGGGGTTCTGCCGGACCGGGTTCTGGAGCAGGCGAGCGGCTTCGGGGCGGTGCGGGACGAACTGGATGTGCGCTGCGCCGGCGTGCTCGGCGACTGCGACGAGATCGCCCAGCTTGTCGCGGTGCGCTACGCCGAGGCGTTGACGGGGGACATCCGGATGAACTGTGACATGTGCGTATACCGGGCCGGGTTGCCCGGCTTCGAGCACCGGGTAGGTGCGCCGCAGCGGCCGCACTACCACCCCGCGGAGGCGCCGGCGGCGGCCGCTCAGGGCCATGTTCACTAGGGCGTGTACCTGGGCATTAGGCGGCTTCGGCGCGTTCGCGGCGATCGCCGCTAGGGCGGTTAGGAATTGGCCAGCTGAACGGCTGCGCGGGGACCTTCCCGCTGGCAAGATGCCACCTGCCGCGGGGGGGTCAGGGCAGGGGCGGCGCAGGCGTCGTGGTGATCGCAGCGTGGCCGCGTCCCGGATCCTGGCCTGGCTGCGCGTTGAACATGTCCGCGCATCCGCGGCAGCCGTTCAGGCAGTATTGCCCCGGGGGGACGACCCCCCGGGATCCCCCCGGCAGACTGTAGCGGCCCGCTCACTGCTGGCCGAGGATCCGCCTTGAACATGTGCGCGCATCCGCGGCAGCCGTTCAGGAAAATGGGTGGTTGCAGCCGCTCGGGCCGCGCGCACGCCCGCCCGCGCCGATGCGCTGCCGCGGGGCAGCGGCCAGGGGAAATCAGCTAGAAAGGGACGAACCGATGGATCTGCTCATAGCGACAACGGCCGCGATCGGCCCGCTCGACCAAGCGGCGATGGCCGCGGCACGTGACCGGCAGGCGAGGATGACCAAGCCGCCGGGCTCGCTTGGTGCGCTCGAGGACCTGTCGGTGCGGCTCGCCGGGCTGGCCGGCGAGTGCCCGCCGCCGCTGCCCGAGCCCGCCGCCGTCGCGGTCTTCGCCGGGGACCACGGGGTGCATGCCCGTGGCGTGACCCCGTGGCCGCAGGAGGTGACAGCGCAGATGGTCCAGAACTTCCTGGCGGGCGGCGCGGTCGTCAATGCGTTCGCGAAGCAGGTGGGTGCCGAGGTGCTCGTCGTAGACGTCGGGGTCGCGGCGGAACTTGCCCCGGCCGCCGGGCTGCTGCCACGCAAGGTGGCCCGCGGCAGCGCGGACTTCACGACCGGGCCTGCCATGAGCGGCGAACAGGCGGCTGCCGCGCTCGGCGTCGGCGTCGAGGTGGCGCGGGACCTGGTTGCGGCGGGCAACCGGTGCCTGGTGACCGGTGACATGGGCATCGCCAACACCACGGCCTCCGCCGCCCTGATCTGCGCGTTCACCGGCGCCGACCCGGCGGAAGCTACCGGCAGGGGCACCGGCGCGGACGCTGCGACCTACGCCCGCAAGGTGGAGGTCGTCTGCCAGGGCCTCGCGCTGCACGCGCCAGACCCGCTCGATCCGGCCGGCGTGCTCGCTGCCTTCGGCGGATTCGAGCACGCGGCGCTCGCCGGCTTCATCCTGGGCGCCGCCGCTCGGCGGGTGCCTGTGGTCCTCGACGGGGTGATCGCTGGCGCGGCGGCGCTCGCTGCCTGCGCGCTCGCCCCCGACGCGCTCGGCGCGTGCGTCGCTGGCCACCGGTCGATGGAACCAGGGCACAGCATTACCCTTGACCATCTGGGGCTGCGGCCACTCGTCGACCTGGAGCTGCGCCTCGGCGAGGGTACAGGCGCGCTGCTCGCGCTCCCTGTTGTGCAGAGCGCGGTGCGGGCGATTCGCGACGTCGCCACGTTCGATTCCGCGGGGGTGACGGATAAGAGCTGACTGCCGGGTAGAGGTGGTCCCGAAGAGTGCTGAAGAACCTGAAGAACCTGAAGAACCTGAAGAGCCTGAAGAGCCTGAAGAAGCCCTGAAGAGCCTGTTGAGCTGAGTGCAGGGAAGAATTGTTGGAACCTATGGCTGCCGGCGACGATCCGCGGCTGCTGCCTGGCCCGGCCAGCTTGGCACGCGCGCCCGGCCGGGCCGGCCCCCGTATCTTCTCGGGCTGCGCCTGTCCGGCCGCCGCGTGGTCGTGGCTGGCGGCGGCAAGGTCGCCGATCGCCGCGTGCCCGTTCTTGTGCGATCGGGCGCAGACGTTGTCGTGGTCTCGCCGTCGCTGACGGCGGGCCTTGAAAGCATGGCCGTGGCCGGCCAGATCAGCTGGCAGTGCCGCCGCTACGCGCCGGGCGACGCCAAGGGCGCCTGGCTGGTGCAGGCGTGTACCAGCGATCGCGCCGCCAACGACGCGATAGCGGCGGAATGCGAGGCCGCTCATGTCTGGTGCGTGCGGGCCGATGACCGGGCCGCCTCCGCGGCCTGGACACCCGCGTCAGGTGAGGCGGGCGACGCTCACGTGGCGGTGGTCACCGGGGACCCGCGCAGATCAGCGGGGATCAGGGACGCCGTGGTCGCCGGTTTGCGTGACGGGACGATCGGCGCGAGGCGCGGGCGCGCCGCGGCCGCGGACCCGGACGCGGTGCACGTGCCAGGTACCGCGGGGGGGCCTGGCGCCGAAGGCCGCGGCCTCGACGGGCAGCGTGGCGCGGCCATCAGGGGAGTCGCGCTCGTCGGCGGCGGCCCAGGGGACCCTGGACTGATCACGGTCCGGGGCAGGCAACTGCTCGCGGAGGCCGACGTCGTGGTGACCGACCGGCTCGCCCCTCGGCCATTGCTGGACGAGCTGCCGCCGGACGTGGAGATTGTTGATGCCTCGAAGATCCCGTACGGGCGGGCCATGGCGCAGGATCACATCAACGCGGCCCTCGTCGAGCACGCGCTCGCGGGCCGGTTCGTGGTGCGGCTCAAGGGTGGCGACCCGTTCGTCTTCGGCCGTGGCGCCGAGGAGGTTCTCGCCTGCCTGCGGGCGGGCGTGCCTGTTGCCGTGGTTCCGGGTGTGACGAGCGCCGTCGCGGTCCCTGGCGCCGCTCTTGTTCCCGTCACCCACCGCGGGATCGCCCAGGAGTTCCACGTGGTTTCCGCACATGTTGCATCCGGCGACCAGCGGTCTACCATAGATTGGGCCGCGCTTGCCCGGTCGAGCGGGACGATCGTCCTGCTCATGGCGGTTGAACGGCTGGATACGATCGCGGATGCACTAATACGTCACGGTCGTGTGTCTACTACTCCCGTTGCGGTGATTCAGGACGGTACCCTTCCCACGCAGCACACACTTACCGCGACCCTGGGTACGGTCGCGGAACGGGCGGTCGCGGCCGGAATCCGGCCGCCAGCGGTTGTGGTTGTTGGGGAGGTCGTCAACATCGCGGCAGAGATAGCAGAATTGCTGCCGGGGAGGCAGCGGTGGATCGAAAGAGCGTGACAGCTGCCCCGGAAGCGGCGCGGGATCCCGCAGCAGGAAACGCGGGACAGCAGCGAACCGCCGCCACGGCGGGCGATGCCGCGCGCCCCGGTGCTGCCGGCGACGACGATGCTTCCGCCGTCACCGGCGACCCCTCGCGCCGTGGCTCCCCGCCGTACGGGTCTTCTCCCGACGACGGTTCCCGCGACGCCGCGTCCCGCGACGCCGCCTCGCCGGCCGGGTCCCGCGACGCCGCGTCCCGCGACGCCGCCTCGCCGGCCGGGTCCCGCGACCCCGCGTCCCGCGACGCCGCCTCGCCGGCCGGGTCCCGCGACGCCGCGTCCCGCGACGCCGCCTCGCCGGCCGGCTCCCCAGCCCAGCAGGGTTCGCGCGGTGACGTCTCGCCGCATTCCTCTTTCCGCTACGGCGCGTTAAGCGGTGAGCCCCCGCGGCACGCCTCTTCCATGCCTGACTCCGATGATGAGGCCGGCCACTCCTTGCCCGCCGAACCCGGGCACCCACACCATGCGTACCCTCGCCATGCGCACCGCGGTCCTGCCAGCGACGAAGGTGCGAGCCAGGACGCCGGGCGCGGCGACCCCCTGCGGCGTGGCCCGGCTCGCCATGTGGACGCCCGCCAGCTCGAGGACGCCCTCCTTACGCTCCGCGAGCGGATCACGGCTGCGGCACTGGTGCTCGACGCGCCCGGCGTAGCGCAGGCCAAGGCGGCAAGGAAGAAGCTGCTTTCGCAGATCGACGACTACCTGCTGCCCCGTTTGCACCGTCCGGCCGCGCCCATCCTTGTCGCCGTCGTCGGGTCCACCGGCGCAGGCAAGTCCACACTCGTCAACAGCATCGTGGGTGAGCGGGTATCAGCGACGGGTATCCGCCGCCCGACGACGAACAGCCCGGTTCTCGCCTGCCATCCCGCCGACGCCGACTGGTTCGCGGAAAACCGCTTCCTGCCCACCCTGCCCCGGGTACGTCAGGAGGGGCTGGCCCGGCCGGGCCGTGACGGGTTGCTTGTCATCGCCGCGTCCGCCGGGATGCCGCAGGGCCTCGCCTTGCTCGACACCCCTGACATCGACTCCGTGGTGCGGGCACATTACGACTTCGCGCACCAGTTCCTCGACGCTTCGGATCTCTGGCTATTTGTCACGACGGCGGCACGGTACGCGGACGCCCAGGTGTGGGAGCTACTGCAGTATGCGAGGGAACGCGGCGCTTCGCTCGGGATCGTGCTGTCCCGGGTGCCGGAATCGGGGCACAGCGAGCTTGTCGGCCATTTCTGCGCGATGCTCGACGCCAACGGTGTCGACGAAGCCGATCGCTTCGTCATTCCAGAGACAGTGGTCGCCGACGGCACGCTCCCCGCTGAGGTGTTTGCGCCGGTGCGTAGCTGGCTCGAAGAGGCGGCGGTGAACGAGGACCGCCGGGTCGCGGTGCTTACCCAGACGATGTCGGGCGTGCTCGATACCTTCCGCGCTGGGGTCCCGGAGCTCGCGGCGCAGGTCGAGGCTCAGGTGGCGCTGCGGGTCGAGCTGCAGGGCCTGGTAGAGGGCGCGTACGACGCGGCGCTCGCCGATCTCGACGAGTCGACAACGAACGGCTCGCTGCTCCAAGGCGAGGTGCTCGCCCGCTGGCAGGACTTCGCGGGCACCGGTGACCTGCTGCGCACCCTTCAGGTGCGGCACTCGCGCGGCCCGGGGCAGCCGCCGAGAAAGCGGCGAAGCTCCGTGCGCCTTCGCGCGCTGGAGACCGCGTTGCGGTCGAGTCTGGAGTCGCTCATCGTCTCACTTGGCGACCGGGCCGCCGAGGAGGCCATGGCACGCTGGCGCGAGCATCCGGCTGGCGCGGGCCTGCTAGAAACGGCAGGCGGCACGAGCGGAGGTTCGGCCGGTGGCGGGGGCCACGACGGTGACCGTCACCATGACCCGGCGCAGACCGGATCCTCGCCGGGCCTCGCGAGGCGAGCGGCCATGACTGTCAGCGGCTGGCAGGACCATGTTCGGCATCTGGTGCGAGCCGAGGGTGTCACCAAGCGTTCTGCCGCGCGGGTGGTGTCGTTCGATGACGAGGCGCTCGCGGTCGTTTTCATGATCGACGTACTCGGGTACAGCGCCGGCGCCGGCGTTTCCGGTTCCGCGAGTTCAGAAGGTTCCGGTCCTGCCGCTGCGGGGATCAGGTCGGCGAAGTCCGAGGCCGCGGGTACTGGTTCGGCGGAGGCTGATTCGGCCGGTGCTGGTTGGTCGGATGCTGGTTGGTCGGGTGCTGGTTCGTCAGGTGCTGGTTCGTCAGGTGCTGGTTGGCCGGGCGCTAGTTCGGCGGGCAGCGGATCGCCGGGCGTTGGTTCCGCGGGCGCTGGTTCCGCGGGGACTGGTTCCGCGGGGACTGGTTCCGCGGGGACTGGTTCCGCGGGCGGCGGATCGCCCGGCACCGGCCCGGCCGGCGCTGGTTCCGCGGGCGCTGGTTCCGCGGGCAGCGGCTCGCCCAGCATTGGTTTGGCGGGCGCCGGTTCTGCGGGCACCGGTTCTGCGGGCGCTGGTTCTGCGGGCGCAGGTTCGGCGCGCGCTCATTCGACCAGCGCTGATTCGGTGGGCGCTGGTTCTGCGGGCAGCGGCTCGTCCAGCATTGATTCGGTCGGCATTGATTCCGTCGGCACTGATTCCGCACGCACCGATCGCGGCGGGGGGACCGTGCCGCAGCGCCTGCTCGGCTCGCTACTTGGCCCTGGACCGCTTCGTGCCATGGCCTTGGCCGCGCGTGCCGACCTTCAGGGCAGGCTCAGCCTGCTGTTCGCGGAGGAGATGCTCGGGTTTGCCCAGCTTGCTGACGCGGCGGGAGTGCCAGACGAAGCCGCTGCCGTCCACCTCTACCAGGCGGCGTATTCTCTTGAGAACGCAAGATGACCAACTACCAGACTAACCTGCCCAACACGCGCGGGTCCGGCATCTGGTCGCCCGCCAGACCCGCCGCCTTCGCGCCAGGGGCACGTGCCGGCCTTGCTAGCCGGCTGACGGCGCTCGCACGCCTTATTCAGATCGGAGCGGCGCGTGCCGGGCCAGCAGGATTCGACCTCGCGCTCCTCGAAGCTGCGGAAGATCTTCTCGCCCGCGCCGGCGAGCGGCTGCGGCTTTCCTCTGAGCACACCGTCGTGGCCCTGGCTGGCGGGACAGGAAGCGGCAAGTCGTCGCTCTTCAACGCTCTGGCAGGCGCCGACCTGTCACCAGTAGGCGTAACAAGGCCGATGACCATTGCGCCGCACGCCTGTGTGTGGCAGATGGATGGTGCAGGCCCGTTGCTCGACTGGCTCGGCGTGCCGCGGAGATACAGGTTCGGGCGGGCCAGTGCACTCGATAGTGGCGAGGAGTCATTGTCAGGGCTCGTGCTCCTCGATCTCCCAGATCACGATTCCGTGGTGGCAGGCAGTTCGGCAGAGGTCGACCGGATTGTCGGACTCGCGGACCTGATGATCTGGGTGCTTGATCCACAGAAGTACGCGGACGATGCCGTGCACCGCCGCTACCTTGCGCCACTCGCCGGGCATTCCGCCGTCACCGCCGTCGTGCTGAACCAGATCGACCTGCTGACCGCGCAGGAGGCCGAGGAATGCGTGACCGATCTGCGGCGGTTGCTCGACTCCGCCGACTTCCGCGACCTGAAGGTGCTCCTTACTTCCACCAGGACCGGTGCCGGCCTTGATGAACTGCGCAAGGTGCTCATCGACGCGGTGACGGCGCGGAAAGCGGCCAGTGAGCGCATCGCTGCCGATGTGGACGCGCTGCTGCCGCGTTTCGCCGCATACCGCGCGGCGGACCCCGGCATGTTCGCGGTTGATGCAGACCACGCGGCCCGCTTGGTGGACGCTTTCGCCGCGGCGGCCGGCGTATCGGCGGTCGGCGACGGATTGCAGAGCGCGGATGAGTTGCGCGCGGTCGACTACGTGGGCTGGCCGGTCGCCCGTCTTGCCGAACGCCTGCCGGGCCGCGACCCGGTGCGCAAGATGCATCTCGGCGACCTGCGCGAGGAACTGCGCGGGATGGCCGCCGGGCCAGTCGGCGCTCAGCGGGCCGATATCGACAACACGCTCAGCGCCCTAGCCGGTGACGTCTGCGTCTCCCTGCCGGAGCCGTGGTCGCGAACGGTACGCGCGGCGGCGAGATCGCAGGCCGATCAGATTCCGGCCGAGCTCGGCAGCGCGCTGAAGGAATCGCTTCCCGTGGTGAACCGGATCCCAAGTTGGTGGCGGCTGGTCCGGGTGTG
The DNA here is from genome assembly GCA_963826515.1 of uncultured Actinomycetota bacterium. Lineage (GTDB taxonomy): Bacteria > Actinomycetota > Actinomycetes > Streptosporangiales > Streptosporangiaceae > DATFVJ01. The sequence continues at coordinate 402,016 of CAWGXI010000003.1, read as the reverse complement.
GCAGTGGGCCCTTGTAGCGGTGACCATCGCCGGGCTCGCCTGGCTCGGTGCACTGCTAGCGTTCGGCGTGTTCGACGTCTCAGGCCAGTCGACCCCGCTTCTCGACGACCCCACCCTCATTCCGTGGGTCTGCGTCATGATCGCCGCGATCCTGCTGCTCGGCTGGCTCACCTCGGCCGGCTGCCAGAATTTCGTCGCGATGGCGGCAGAACGGCAGCGGGGCCAGACCATCGAGCTCATGCGCAGCCGGATCGCCACCGTTGCCCAGGACAAGGTCCTGACGCCGATACAGCAGGAACTTTCTGAATACGCGCGATACCGCGAGGAGTTGCGCAACGCCGGCCTTGTCTGACTAGCGGCGCATCAGAGGCCACCGCTCCGCCCTGACCTTGGGGGGTCACCGGCCTTGATCCGTTTGCGTGTGGACTTTCCTGCAAATAGCGCAGGCAGGTTAACGCAAGAACGGATCATGACCGTGGCGACGGCAGCTGAGTGCCCGTCGAGCGTGGGTGCGCGGTCCTGGCCGGTGCTCGGCCGGCGAGGAGCTGGCGCGGCGGCGGCTCCGGGGCGGGCGGCGGCTACGGGGCGGGCGGCGGCTACGCGGCGGCGGCTCCGGGCGGGCGGCGGCTACGCGGCGGGCGGCGGCTCCGCGGCGGCGGCTCCGCGGCGGCGGCTACGGGGCGGGCGGCGGCTACGCGGCGGCGGCTAGGCGGCCGGCGGCTACGCGGCGGCGGCTCCCGGGGCGGGCGGCGGCTACGGGCCGCTGATGGTAGTGCCTAATACCCCGGTGGCCACTACCGCAACATTGGACTCAGATGCCACCAGCTCCGCCCCGGCGCTTGGTGCGTCACCGGCCTTGATCCGTTTGCGTGTGGACTTTCCTGCAAATAGCGCAGGCAGGTTAACGCAAAAACGGATCATGACCGTGGCGACGGCCGGTGAGCGTGGGTGCGCGGCCCTGGCCGGTGCTCGGGCCGGAGAGAAGGCGCGGCAAGCGGCGTGGATCTGTCCAGCCGTGCCAGGTCAGCGCATGGGGATCACACTATTGATCGACTTATGCTCCTGGCGTAACCAGTTCACGGAAGCCGCGCCTCCGCGCAGCCGTTCGGGAGATGTAATCTTGTAATCTGCCTTTCGGAGGCCCGCATGACAGTCAGTTCGCCCTTCGACGCGTACTCGCAGATCGTCGCCGGCGCCGCGGCGCAGCTCACGCCGCGGGTCGCGAGCCTGCGGGTACCGCGTCGCGGCGTCGCGGGTGGCCAGAGCCTCGGCTCCGCCGTCGTGTTCACCTCGGACGGTTTCCTGCTCACCAATGCGCACGTCGTCGGGCGCGCCCAGGCCGGAACGGCTGAGTTCGCCGACGGTTCCAGCGTCGCGTGCACAGTTGTGGGTGCCGATCCGCTCTCCGATCTGGCCGTGGTCCGCGCGGCGGGGCCGACGCCTGATCCCGCCGAGCTCGGTGACGCCGACTCGCTTGTCGTCGGGCAGCTTGTCGTCGCCGTGGGTAACCCGCTGGGCCTCGCGGGCTCGGTCACCGCTGGCGTGGTGAGCGCTCTGGGCAGGTCGCTGCCCGCGCGCACCGACACAACCACGCGGTCGGGTGTCGCGACGCGGATGATCGAAGATGTGATCCAGACGGACGCCGCTCTGAACCCCGGAAGTTCTGGCGGAGCACTCGCGGACGCGAACGCACACGTCGTTGGCATAAACACCGCCGTGGCCGGCGTCGGCCTTGGCCTTGCTGTCCCTGTGAACTCGACAACCAGGCGGATCATCGCGTCCCTGATGCAAGACGGCCGTGTCCGCCGTGCCTACCTCGGGCTCATCACGAAGCCCGCTCCCCTGCCGCCCAAGTTCCGCGAACACGGCAGCTCAGGGCGGGGAATCCGGGTGGTCGAAGTGGTACCTGGGGGGCCCGCTGACCGAGCTGGCCTTCGCGTCGGTGACCTGCTGGTCTACGCGGGCGGACAGCCTGTCGACGGCGCCCAGGCCCTGCAGCGGCTAATGTTCGCCGAGGCCATCGGCCGTCCGTTTGCGATCACAGCCCTGCGCAACGGTGCACTTGTTGATGTGATCACTGAGCCGGCGGAGCTGGTTGGCGCCTGAGCCGACACGGATCATCCCACGATCCCGACATGATCGTGCCGGTCTTTCCACAGTCAGGCCAAGCGTCTCCCCCTGTCCACAGAACCCTCGCTCGCCATGGCGGGCGTCGGCCCAGTTAACCGACTGTGGATAGCAGAGCCGGCCGCGCCGCGCGGCCGGCAGCCCTGGAGGGACTGTGATGAACGAAGCACAGCTGACCGTGGTCGGTTACGTGGCGAGCACGCCGACCCTGATAGTGACGAAGGCCGGGCAGTTCGTTGCGAACATGCGCGTCGGAGTGACACCCCGGCGTCAGGACAAGGAAACGGGTCAATGGTCTGACGGGGACACCTCGTATGTCACCGTGACATGCTGGCGCTCGCTCGCGACTAACGTCGCCGCGTGCCTGCGAAAGGGCGACCCCGTCGTGGTCAAGGGACGGATGCGGGTACGGCAGTTTGACGACAAGGACGGAAACCAGCGGACTGCGGTCGAAGTGGACGCGTCCACGCTCGGCCACGATCTCACCCGCGGCGTGGCCCACTTCCTGCGAACCAAGCGCTCACCGGGTGACGCACCCCCGCTTAAACTCGCCCAGCACCTGGCCGCGGGTGGTCCCCCCACGGCAGGCGATGACCGGTTCGAGCCCGGTGGGCACTCAGCGAACGGCTGGCAAGGACGGCCTGGGAATGAGCGGTCCGCGGATGAGCGGTCCGCGGATGAGCGGTCCGCGGATGAGCGGTCCGCGGCTGTGCGGTCCGCGGATGAGCCTTTCGGCGACAGCGAGCCGGGGGAAATGGCAGACGAGCCGCAGCCGGGGCACGTTCCGGACGATGAGTTCGCCGGCGCCGATTTGTTCGACGATGCCGGGATCGAGGCATCGTCAGCCGGCTTCGTAGCCGGCGGGGAGGGCGGCGCTGGCAGTGGCGAAGTCAATGGTCCTGACGACCCCCTGCCTGGCTCGGATGGAACGGATGCGCAGCAAGCTGGCCGGGCCGCCTGACCCGCAGTCAGCCGCGGTGCCGGCCCTCACGCCAGGAACCGGTCACGTCCAGATGACGCCTCGCATCGGTGCGATCTCCTCCAATCGTTCATCCGCCGCCGGCCCAGGTATCCAAGGCTGGCGGCGCGGGGAACGCCCCATGCCACCGTGCACCAGGCTGCCGCCTCGCACGGCCCCATTTGGCCTCGACCATGCGTGTTGTTTCTAGCGCACGTCGGCCTAGGGGGGTGTCTTGCAGATCTTGGGGGGCGGATCGGTGCCCGGACGGTGACCGGGGTCGTGGACGGCGCTGTCGTCGTCGCTGATAGCTCCACTATCGGCTCCTCGAGAACGACCAGGGCCTTGGCCGGTCGCCGCTTGGATCACCGCCCGCATCCACCGAGATCTACGGGACACCCCCCAGGGGTGGCGATGAACTCGCTGCCTACCCCGCCGCCAGCGGTTGGGTGCCGCTGCTCGGCGTGTCCCGTAGCTGCGCCGCTCCGAACCTCTTGTAGCCGCAGCGCCGCTCCGAACCTCGCCCGTCCGGGTGCCTCGTGGTGTCTGGCCCGTTCCGGCCGGGGGCCTCATGGTGCCCTGGCCGGGCTTGCCAGGCGCATGGGGCCTGTCTGGACCATGCCTGCTGTGTCCGGAGTGGTGCCGTCTGTGCACCCTGGCCTCGACCGCCCCGTGGACCCGGGCCGACGTGGCCGCGATGCTTCACGGCCTCTGGCCCGGAGCCAGCTGCGGTGCAGCCCGGAGCCAGCTGCGGTGCAGCCCGGAGCCAGCTGCGGTGCAGCCCGGAGCCGGCCTGCGGTGTCCTGCCCGGACTGGGTCGACGCGGCGGGTGCTGCCTTACGGTGAATCACTGGCCGGGATCTGCCGGGCCGCAGCAGCGGCGCTTTGGGCGCCGGGTGGCGCGGGTCACGGGTGCCAAGCATGATGGCGCTTCGCCCCGGTCGGTGTCGCTGCGTGGCTCAACATACTCGTTTTCTTAGCCGCCCGCACAGATTGCATCTATCATGTTACTCAATGTGACGACCCCTAACAGCTGCAGGACCAGGCATGGAGCCACGGGACTGGGAGTGGAAGGCATGTCACCCAATCATCAGGTTGCGATCCGGCGCGGGGCACGCCGCGGCCTGGGTCGGTTAATGGCACGCTGGTTTGCGCACCTGCCGCTCTTTGACCAGCGGCCGCCACTGGTTGGCTATCTGCTAGCGGTAGTAGGCGCGGATGTCGCGCTTATCGGCTGGGAGATAGCCCGCACCCCGCTGCGTACCGGGAATTTCGCGCTTTTCGTGTCGTTGCTCGCCTGCAGCGCCGTATGCATCGAGGCCACCAGGCGGCTCGGGATGCCGGCCGGGGTCTCGCGGGATCTGCTTTCCGCATGGTGGCTGCCTATCGCCCTCTTGCTGCCGCCGCTTTACGCACTGCTGGCACCGTTGCCGATCAGCTTCCTGCTTCAGCTGAGAGTCAGGCGCACGCTAGCTTTCCGCCGCGTCTTCAGCGCCGCCGTCCTTGGTCTCGCTGGCGCCGCGGCGTCTGTCACCTTCGAGTGGCTCGGTACTCGGATCGCGGGGGACACCGCACTCGGGGACCCTGACGTCTGGCTCACCTATCCGGCCATGCTGACGGCGGCCGTCGCCTGCGCGGTGCTGTTCACCATCGTGAACGTTGCCCTGGTCGCTGTCGCCGCGCATCTAGCCGAGCGGCGGACGGCATGGCTGGGAGCGCTCTGGGACAGGGAAAGCCTGCTCCTCGATGTTGCCGAACTCTGCCTGGGCGTGCTCGTCACTATCGCCTGCGTGGAAAGTCCCGCGCTGCTGTTCGTCGCGCTGCCGCCCGTAGTAGTGCTGCAGCGGAGCCTGCTGCATAAGCAGCTACGGGCTGCAGCACGTATTGACGCGAAGACCGGCCTGCTCAACGCGGCAGCCTGGCAGCGGGAGGCAGACACCGAGATCGGCAAGGCAGTTCGCGGGCGGGAACCGCTCGCGCTCCTGCTTATCGACATCGATCATTTCAAGAGGGTCAATGACACCTGCGGTCACCTCACAGGTGATCAGGTGCTCGCCGGGCTGTCTGCGGCGCTGCGCGTGCTTGTCCGTGCATGCGATCTCGTTGGCCGGTTCGGCGGTGAGGAGTTCGTCGCGCTGCTGCCGCGGACCAGCGTCGCCGGGGCGCACCTGGTGGCCGAACGGATGCGGACCCGGATCAGGGAGGTGGCCGTCCAGGTCGAGGAGCACACGGTCACGGTGACGGTCTCCATCGGCGTGGCAATGCTCGCGACCCATGGCAAGGACCTGTTCGAGCTTCTTGCGGCGGCCGATCTTGCGCTCTACCGCGCCAAGGAAGCAGGCCGCGACCGGGTGTGCGTCTATACCCCTGGCGATGCGGGGACCGCGCGGCTCGGTGGCTGGGACGCCCCCGAACCAGATGCCGGCGTCGTTTAGGTTTAGGTTTCGTGTGGCGGTTAGGTTTCGTGCGGCGGCCCCGGAACCGCCCGTGTTGAGCCTGCGATGACAAGGTTGAGCCTGCGATGACAAGGTTGAGCCTGCGATGACAAGGTTGAGCCTGCGATGACTAGATAGTGCATGTGCGTGAGTATCGGAACATACTGGTCATGACGGTGGTGCTCGGCCTTACGGCCGGGATGGTTACGAGCAACCCGTACTCTTGATGCCATGCCCGAGTTCATCTACCAGATGCATGCTGTGCGCAAGGCGCACGGCGATAAAGTAATTCTCGACGACGTCACGCTTGCCTTCCTGCCTGGGGCCAAGATCGGCGTGGTCGGGCCGAACGGCACAGGCAAGTCCACGCTGTTGAAGATCATGGCTGGGATCGAGCAGCCGTCGAATGGTGAGGCCCGGCTGATGCCCGGGTACACGGTCGGGATCCTGGAGCAGGAGCCGAAGCTCAACGAGGACAAGACGGTACTCGGCAATGTGGAAGAGGGCGTCGCGGAGACCAAGGCGCTGCTCGACCGTTACAACGAGATCGCGGAGAAGCTGGCAGTCGACTACTCGGACGAGCTTCTTGGCGAAATGGGCCAGCTGCAGGAGCAGCTTGACCACCGGGGCGCCTGGGATCTCGACAGCCAGCTCGAGCAGGCGATGGACGCCCTGCGCTGCCCACCGCCCGACTCCGAGGTGGGGATCCTTTCTGGCGGCGAACGGCGGCGCGTCGCGCTGTGCAAGCTGCTGCTGTCCCAGCCGGACCTGTTGCTGCTCGACGAGCCGACCAACCATCTTGACGCCGAGAGCGTGCAGTGGCTGGAACAGCACCTGGACAAGTATCCGGGCACCGTGGTGGCTGTCACGCACGACCGGTACTTCCTCGACAACGTGGCGGGCTGGATCCTCGAGCTTGACCGTGGCCAGGCCCATCCGTACGAGGGCAACTACTCGACCTACCTGGAGAACAAGGCGGCCAGGATCAAGGTCGAGGGCGCCAAGGACGTCAAGCGCCGCAAGCGCCTGGAAGACGAGCTCGAGTGGGTGCGCGCGGCGCCGAGAGCGCGGCAGGCCAAGAGCCGGGCGCGGCTAGAGCGCTACGAGGAGATGGCCGCGGAAGCCGGCAAGCACAGGAAGCTGGACTTCGAGGAAATTCAGATACCACCCGGCCCCCGGCTTGGCAGGCTCGTGGTCGAGACGGAGCATCTCACCAAGGGCTTCGGTGACCGGGTGCTGATCGAGGACCTGAGCTTCTCACTGCCGCAGGGCGGCATAGTCGGCGTCATCGGGCCGAACGGCGTCGGCAAGACCACCCTGTTCAAGATGATCGTGGGCGAGGAGCACCCGGACGCGGGCGTCATCCGGGTAGGCGACACGGTAGTGATCTCCTATGTGGACCAGTCGCGCGGCCGGATCGCGCCAGACAAGAACGTGTGGGAGGTCATTTCAGACGGCGAGTCCCACATCCGCGCGGGCGGGGTCGAGATACCGAGCCGCGCCTACGTCGCCGCCTTCGGCTTCAAGGGGCCGGACCAGCAGAAGCCGGCCGGCGTGCTGTCGGGCGGGGAGCGGAACCGGGTCAACCTGGCCCTCACCCTCAAGCAGGGGGGTAACCTCCTGCTGCTCGACGAGCCGACCAACGACCTCGATGTGGAGACCCTTTCCTCGCTGGAGAACGCGCTGCTCGACTTCCCCGGCTGCGCCGTGATCACCAGTCACGACCGGTGGTTTCTTGACCGCGTTGCCACCCACATCCTGGCCTGGGAGGGCGACGCCAACTGGTTCTGGTTCGAGGGCAACTTCGACGCCTACGAGAAGAACAAGGTTGAGCGGCTGGGCGCCGAGGCAGCCCGTCCCCACCGGGTGACCTACCGCAAGCTCATGCGAGGCTGATCGCCGAGCGTATCCCGCCCAGCCCGGCATGCCAGGGGCGTCAAAGCGTTTACCTGAACGGCTGCGCGGGGTGATAGCCGTCCGCCGCGGCGACGAGGGCCAGGGGCAGGTTTGACGCACTCCGGGCTGCCGCGCGCGCCACCTACTGCGGGGCCAGCGGCAGCGTCTTCGCGGCAGCCTCCCCGCGTCCGGGTGAGTTGATCAGGCCACCTGCGGCCAGCACAAGGTAGTCCCACAACTGCGCGTCCAGTTGCGGTTCGAGCCGCAGGTCATCGAGGGCGGTGCGCATATGACGCAGCCATGCGTCCCGCTCTTCTTCGCCTATCCGGAACGGGGCGTGCCGCATGCGCAGCCTCGGATGGCCGCGCTGCTCGCTGTAGGTGCGGGGCCCGCCCCAGTACTGAATCAGGAACAACCGCAGGTGCTCCTCGGCTGGTCCCAGGTCCTCGCCCGGATATACCGCCCGCAACAGCGGATCATCGGCGACCTCGGCGTAAAAACGGCTGACGAGACGGCGGAAGGTGTCCTCGCCGCCTACCGCCTGGAAGAAGGTGAGTTCTGTTGAGTCATTCATGGCTGGTCACAAGGGTAATGCGCGGTCACGCGGGCTTGACCGTGTCTCAGCCGCCGCCGTGGCGCGCTCAGCCGTCGCCGTGGTCCGCTCATTGGCCGTCGCGCGCACGGCCGTCGCCGTCGAGCGCGGCAAGCGGCACGTTGTTGCTCTCGAGGGCGATCTTCAACCGCTCGCGAAGCTCTCTGGCGACCTCCCACTGCTTGAGCGGCACCGTCTTTGCGACCAGCCGCAGCACGACAGCGCGGCCGGATAGTGCCTGTACGCCCCAGACCTCTGGCTCCTCCAGGATGACCGGCTGCCAGAGCGGCTCGGCCCACATGGTTCGCGCGGTTTCCTTCATGATCCCGCGGACCCTGGCGATGTCCTGATCGTATTCGACCGGCAGGTCAATGACCGCTCGCGACCAGCCTTGGGATTCGTTTCCTATCCGGTCGATCGTGCCGTTGCGGATGTGCCAGACAACACCATTGACGTCACGCAGCCTGGTGACACGAAGGCCCACGGTCTCTACCGTCCCCGTGGCCGTGCCCGCGTCGATGACGTCCCCGACGCCATACTGATCTTCCACCAGCATGAAAATTCCCGACAAGAAGTCCCTGACCAGGCTCTGCGCGCCGAATCCCACCGCGATACCGAGCACCCCCGCGCTGGCCAGTACCGGCGCGAGATTGAGGCCGAGGTAACCAAGAATGTAGATGCCGGCAATGCCGAAGATGACCGCGGAGGAGATACTGCGGAGGATCGAGCCGAGCGCGTAGGCGCGCTGCTTGCGCCGCTCAGTGAAGAGCAGTTGCGCGGCTGCGCCAGGCGCGCGCTTGCGGCTTGCGGATGCCATGCCGGCGGCCCGGTTGGTCAGCCGGGTAATCAACCGGTGGGTGAGCATGCGCGCAACGAGCGCGAGGATCACCACAAAGGCGATCCGCAGCACGACGTTGATTGGGCCGGCGAAGTATTCCGCGACAAGTCTGGACGCGCCTGCGTCGTGCGTCAGGTCCCAGACCAGGCGGCACGCCACACCTGGGTCGCGACCGCAAGCGGCGACCAGGCTGTCCGGTACCGCGCCCGCGACGGGCACGTCCGGCGCGAGGGCAGTCACCGTGGTTCCCCTTCCATGCCGGGGGAGCGACGGGCCGATCGGCCAGGCCGCCGCCCTGGCCGATCGGTGATCCCGTCTGCGGACTGACCCTCATACTGGCCGATGCCGCGGTTCCCTCGCACGTCGGATGGGGATACCGGACCCTATCCGGCCGGCGCCCCCGCCGTGTCCAAGACGTGTGCGACCTTCGAGGCCGCGCCGGCCGGGTCGTCAACGCGGTGCATGCATTCGCCCCACGACCACCAGTAGTACCAATCGTGGAGGCCTGCCGGTGAGGGTGCGCACGTGACGTTTTCACGCATCGTCGTCGCCAGTGGATTGACGACACGAACGAATGCCACTCCTGACCCTGTCCGGATCACTCTGGCCACCAGCCCGCGGGAATCCAGTTCATCCGCGAGGTCCTTCAGGTAGGCCATCGCACCGTGGCAATGGCGGCGTACTCCGTCGTCCGCGCCACGGGTCCCCGGCCCGGTTGCGGCGGCAGGCCTGGTCCCGTCGCTGCGCTGGGCCATGGCGCCTGATCTGGCTGTCGTGCCCGGATCTGCCATGCCGTCTTGCGCGTCCATGGCATGCCTCCCTCTCATCCAGTCCCCTTCAAGTGCGCGTCACGCTTGCTGACGTCTTTGCCCGTCACGATCACTCTTGCGGGCCCATTTCTGGTACAGATCGGACAGATCTTCACATCTCATGACCAAAGCCCGTATTGATGATCTATCACCGAGTGCAAATTTAGATCACCTTACGTAGTCATAGCAGGTCAGCTGCAATCGTCTGCCACATGAAGTGGGTTACGCATTACGCAACATGTGAAATGAGAATCGCAATATGGATACAGTGCGGTCAAACACTGTGACCCGGCAGGCGTTCAGGATCTATGCGTGGCAGGGAAGGAAGGTCCACCTCGGTGTCAGGATCATTCGCCATGATCCGGTGAACATCGTGTGATCGAATTGATTACGTGCCATTCTGGTTGGCGGAGAGCAACGAGTGTGTCACGCTGCGTCAGATAGAATGGTCCGGCCGGGGTCAGGCGAGCAAAAGCTAGGGGGAAGGGGCCGGTATGTCTGGGCACTACGGCGCGACCGCCGCTCGACATGTCAGATCGTGTGCGGAGCCACACGATACGGAAGTCCCGTCTGTAAGGCCAGCTGACCTGGCGGGCGGCGACATGCAGAAAGAAGCCATCATTGCGCGCAGGATCCGAGCCCACGGCCTGGTTGCCGGGCGCACGACAGCCGCGATCGCGGCATCCATCCACGACGAGTGTGAACCCGTGTTCGGCACGACCTGGATCCGGGCTTATCGGCTCGCTTGCGGCACGGCGCTCGCCGACATCGTCGAGCAGGTCAAGGCCTGGTATGAGCATGAGGGCCGCAGCGCGCCGCGCTTCAGCGAGACCCTGCTGTCCGCGTATGAGAGCGGCCACAAGCGCCCGGGGGCCGAATACCTGCACTACCTGTGCGCGGTGTACCGCGCCGACCCGGCTGATCTCGGGTACGCGGCCGGGTGTTTCTGCGGTCGCAGTCACAGGTGCGCGGTCCCGGTGGGCGATCGGGTCAATGGCAACGAGCGCGACTCTGCTGGTGCAATGGCGGGCGCAAGCCGCGGCCGCGAAGGCGCGGGTACCGCATCCGCGTCGGCGGGCAGCGGCGTCTGTGATCACTTTGGCCTCACAGGCGAGGAGCATGAGGACGTGTTACGACGAACCTTGCTGCAGCTGATCGCTGGGTCGGGCTTGTCGCTGGACAGCCATTTCTTCGGTGCCGTCGATGGTGTCAGGCGCCATCTCGATGACACCCTGCTGAGGAGCGGCGTCGCCGCCACGACGCTGGACCAGTGGGAGGAGGCTGCGGCCGGTTACGGGCGTCAGTACATGACCGTGCCGCCGCTCCGCCTGATCTGCGATGTCCTCCTTGATCTCAGCGACGTGCGAAGGATGTGCGAGCAGCGGCAGTCGATCGAGTCGCAGGAGCGGCTGTGCCGGCTGGCCGCGCAGCTTGCGGCGCTGACAGGGATGACGATGATCGATGTCGGTGACCACCGGCTGGCCAGGTCGTTCTTCCGCACCGCGCGCACGGCGGCGGACGAAACCGGAGACAGGGCACTGCGTGCGTGGGTCGTCGCCAGGGAGGGACTGGTGCCGCTGTATTACGGTGACGCCCGTGAGGCGCTGCGGCTCGCCCGCATCAGCCAGGACCTGGCGGGCCGGACGCCCTGCGCGGCAGGGGCGCTGGCTCCGATGATCGAGGCACGCGCCCTCGCCAAGGCCGGCGCGGGTCGCCCAGGCGCGGCAGAACAGGCCCAGCGCGCGATCACCCGTGCGCACACGGTTTTCGGCCAGCTGGCTGAGGACCAGCGGGCCGACACCGCCTTCGGTTACACCGAGCGGCAGTTGCTCTTCCATCAGGGCGAGGCTCTTGCCGCGCTTGGTGCTCCGGATGCGGACCATGTGCTCGCCGACGCGCTCAAGGCATATCCGGCGACCGAACGCCTGGACCGCTCACTGATCCACTTCGATCGCGCGATGTTCAGGCTCATTCGCGGCGAGGTTGAGGAGGCACTGCGGATCGGCGAGGCGGTGATCAAGGATCTGCCCGCCGACCATCGCCCGGAAATCGTGCTTAACCGGGCCAGGCAGCTGGTCCATGCTGCTGACGCCCAGACTGGCAGCGGCGCCAAGGCGCAGGGCCTGCGTGACCAGATCGCCGCGCTTCCTGCGGCGGTGAGCGCTTAGCCATCTGAGCGGACCCGCGGCCGGCGTCCGGCCAGGTAGAGGTGGTGGGCGCCGGTGGTGCGCAGGCGGATCAAGGCCGTGCGTGATACCGCCCGGGCCTGTTGATGTGTAACGATCGCATTCATGCCGGCCGTTACCGCTACGGCGCCGAAACTGCTCGCCATCAGCGACCTCCACATCAGTTACCGGGAGAACCGGGAGATCACCGAGAACCTGCGCCCGCAGTCTCCCGCCGACTGGCTGCTGGTGGCAGGTGATGTCGCTGAGCGGATCGCCGACATCGCCTGGGCCCTGCGAACGCTTAAGAAGCGGTTTGCCACGGTCGTGTGGACGCCAGGCAACCATGAGCTCTGGACGCCGCGCGGCGATCCGGTGCAACTGCGCGGGGAGGAGCGGTACCTGCACCTGGTCGGATTGTGCCGGGATATCGGCGTCCTCACCCCCGAAGACCCTTTTCCTGTCTGGGATGGCCAGGGCGGGGCGGTGACGATCGCGCCGATGTTCCTGCTCTACGACTACACGTTCCGGCCAGAAGGCGCCGAAACCAAGGAGGCCGGGCTCGCGGCGGCCTATAAGACGGGTGTGGTGTGCACCGACGAAAGGCTGCTGCACCCGGATCCGTATCCGAGCCGTGAGGCCTGGTGTACGGCCAGGCTCGCGGTTACGCAGCGCAGGCTCGCTGACCGTGATCCGGGCCTGCCGACCGTGCTCGTCAATCATTTCCCGCTCATCCGCGAGCCGACGAGGATCTTGCGCTATCCCGAATTCGCGCAGTGGTGCGGCACCGAGCGTAGCGCCGATTGGCATATCAGGTACGGCGCGATAGCAGTCGTGTATGGCCATTTGCACATCCCGCGGACAACCTGGCATGACGGAGTTCGGTTCGAGGAGGTCTCATGCGGCTACCCGAGGGAGTGGCACCAGCGTCCGACCGCGCCGGGGATCCCGCGCCAGATACTCCCGGTGGCCTGGGGCGGCGACGTGGCCCGGGCCAGCGGCCGGACGGCGCACGACACCGGATGAACGGCGCAGGACAGCGGCGCAACAGCGCACGATAGTGGGCAAACGCCGCAGGACGGGATCGGCCGGGGATGATGGGCCGGCAGGTGGAGGCGTCCCGTGCCTAAGCGCGCCCGAGGATGCGGGCGCGGCCCATGGCCCGGTCCGGCCGCGAAGGTTCGTGGCAATGTGGCGGGTGATTCTTCAACACCAGGGCTGATATAGCTCGAACAAGGAGAAATCCCTTTTAAACATGTGTTAACTAGACAAAACATAATGAACCATCCGAATTCTACAGTTTCTTGACGCTACGCATAGCTACTGACATACTGCACCTTGTATCGAGCGCGGACCTGGCAAGCCGTCATCGAGTGGTTGCCCCGTGTCAGGAGGACTGATGAAGAAGATCATCGTGCGTAAGCCAGGCACGGTGCGGCTGACCGGAATCGCTACCACACTCCACTGCAGTAGGTAGCAGGAAGGCGCGGCGACACATCCCGTGGGACTCGGTTTGGCACGTGCAGGTGATCAGGGCTCGCCGGCTGTGACGGGGTACGAAATGTGCCGGACCCAACTTGCCGGTGGATCCGCCGGAGTGCTGCCCGGGTCAGGTGAGGCCCGGGCAGCAGCCCGGCGACCGTCGTGGCCGCGGTCGTGCGCGCTGCTGCCCCGGGCACTCCCGCTACCCCGCTTACGCTGGCTGCCCGGGGAATTCCGGCTGCCGTGCGCGATCGCGCTCCCGCTCCGTCTCCCCATTGGCCGCCCTTCGCGCTACCTGTCACGATGCGGGCCAGGTTCGCTGCCACGAGACCTCGTCGGCTCGCTCCTGCGTGCCTGGGCCAGCGAGCCGCACCGGGAGCTGGCGACCAGGGAGTTTGCTCACCGCGCGGTCTGCGGCGGCTCGCGCGCGGACCGGCAACGGCTGATCGCCGCCATGAACCTTCCGCCGCACCTCATCGCCCCTGTCGACGCCCATGTCAGGCTGCGCGGGCCGTACACGGCTGGTGGCCTTATCGTGCGCGCAGTCGCGGAAGCCGCGCTGCGCAAGGACCCGGCGCTCGCGCACCGTCACGACATCGAGATCCGGGCACTGGTGCCTGACCTGCGCGACGCGGTGCCGGTTCTCAGGGAGGCGCTTGCCGAGGCGGTGCCGCCCAGTCAGCGCACGCGCATATACCCAAGGCTGCGTACCAGGCGGCTCGCGCACGGCGTCGCCGACCTCCTTCGCGACTACCTGCTTGGTCTCGGCGGCGCCCCGCGCTCGCTGGTGATCGAGAACCTGCGGCACGCCGACCCGTCCGATCGAGAGCTCGTCGCCGTCCTGGTGCGCAGGCTCGACCCATCGCTGCTGACGGTCGTCGCGTGCGCGCCAGGCCCAGGTCCTGCCGCTGACCCTGATCACGGATCGCCCGGTGGCGCACCACAGGGGGTGCCAGCGGCAGCCGACCCGCTCGCGGACGCGCTTGCCGCGCACGCCGTCCAGGTCCAGATGGTCACGCAGGATCCGGTGCCCGGACGCCGGGGGGAACGCGCGGAACTTGACCGGGCAGACACCGCGGCCCTCGCCTGGCGCTACGTCAGCGGCGACGGCGCCTGCGACGACCCGGCTCTGTTCGGTGCCTACGCACGCCTCAGCGACGCCGCGCGCGCCCGGCTGCACGACGCACGCGCCGACGAGCTCGCGCGCAGTGGCGAGGTGGCTGTCCGGCTCGGCGCCATCCCTTACCACAGGGAGCGGGGAACCGATCCGGCTGGCGCGGGGGTACATGCCCTTGCGGAGGCGGCGGAGCACTGTTTCGCGGCCGGCTTTCACGACGCCGTGGCCGACCTCGGCGCACGCGGCCGGGCACTCACCAGCGCAAAGCGTGACCCGCGGCACTGGTGGCTGTTCACCTCGCTTGCCGCGGGCTCACTCGCGGCGCTGGGCCGCGGCGCCGCGGCCGAAGCGCTCTACGACGAGGCGCGGGCGGTCTGCACGGATCCGTCCGTGCACCGGACCGCCGCGTACGAAACGGCGATGCTCTATGCCCGCCACCACGATCCGTCCCGACGCGACCCGGTGACCGCGCGGCGCTGGATCAACGAGGCGATCACGCTCGCGGCCGCGCTGCCAGATCCGGCCGAGCGCGCCTTCAACCTCGCATTCAGCAAGAACGGCCGCGCCCTCATCGAGATGCGGCTCGGCAATGCCACGCAGGCGGCCGAGCTGGTCGACGCGGCCCTCGCTCTTTTTGATCATGAGCTGCCGGCCTGCAGCCACCCGCTGGACCGCTGTTCCCTGCTCGCCAACCGCGCCCGGCTGCTGACGATGGGCGGCGGGCTGCGGGTGGCACTGGCCGTTCACGACGCTCTCGTTGCCCTCGACCCGACCTACGGGGAATATCACTTCGAGCGGGGCAACGTGCTGCACCTGCTCGGCCGCGACGACGAGGCGCTCGCTGCATACACGGCGGCGCAGCGGCTGTCCCTGCCCTTCCCAGAACTGCATTACAACCGCGCCGACGTCCTCGCCGCGCGCGGCGAGGAAGACGCGGCCCTTGCCGATCTTGACCGGGTACTCGAACTTGACCCCGACTTCCTCGATGCCTACATCAACAGGGCTGGCATCCTCACCGCGCGCGGTGATGGCGCCGCGGCCTGGCTGGATGTCAAAGCCGGGCTGGCGAGGGATCCTGGCAACCCCTACCTGCTGTGCGTCGTCGGCCAGCTTGAGGCCGCGAGCGGCCAGGCGGCGGCGGCGCGCGCCGCCCTCGACGCGGCTGTCGCGTCCTGTCCCGGCCTGGCGGCGGCATGGGCCAGCCGCGCCGCGCTCGACCTGGAAGCAGGAGATCCGGACGCGGCTGCGGCCGACCTCACCCAGGCGCTCGAGCAGGGTGAGGACGCGACCCTGCTGTTCAACCGTGCCGTCGCGCACAAGGCCGCCGGGCGGCGGCATGCGGCGCGGGACGACGCGGAACGATCGCTGGAGCTGAATCCTGGCGACGTGGCAACAATCGCGCTGCTCGCCGAGGTCACTCCCTGACCTTCAGGCCGGTGAAATGTGCCAGGGACGCGAGCGTGGCGCAGGACAGGGCCGCCGCGCCGCTGCCCGCGAGCGGGCCGTGACCAGCCTCCGGCTCGCGCGTGCATGACACCGCCCGTCGGCAGATGGGGTAGCGGATGCACATCTCACCGGACACACTGGATCTCTCGGGCGTATCTTGCGGGGCTGCCCGCTGGCCCGCGTGCCGCGCCGCATGGAGGTGTCATTGCGACGAGTTCTGCTGCTCAACGCCACGTATGAGCCGATGACGACGCTGGGCATGCAGCGGGCGGTCTGCCTGGTGCTCGGCGACAAGGCAGACGTGGTGCACGACGACGCCTCAGGCGCCGTGCTGCACGCGGCCTCGATCGCACTCGCGGTTCCCTCCGTCATCAGGCTCCGCAGGTACGTGCGGGTACCTTACCGGCACCGGGTCCCGCTGACCCGGGCCGCGCTGATGCGCAGAGACGACTACAGGTGCGGGTACTGCGGCCACCGGGCCGAGACGATCGACCACGTGGTGCCGCGCAGCCGCGGCGGCGCGCACACCTGGGAGAACTGCGTCGCCTCGTGCATGTCGTGCAACCACCGCAAGGCCGACCGGCTGCTCGAAGAGCTTGGCTGGACCTTGCGCTCGGTCCCGGTGGTGCCCCGCGGCGTGCACTGGCGGCTGATCGGTGCGCACCACGACGGTGATCCGCAGTGGGCGCCCTACCTCCCCGAGCCGAACGCCGCTTAGGGCGCAGTAATAGGACGAAGCGCAGGAGGCGCGTGTTTTTCTGCGGGAAGTGGTTGAGACGGGGACGTCCTCCTGACTGCGTGATGATCGCCCGGCTGGCCGCTGAGCTGCACTGCTACGTTCCCGAGGAGCTGGATGAGGTGTGGGCGCACCTGCGGCACCTCGCGAGGACGCCCGCGCCGCCCAGGCCGCCACCGCCGCCGCCTGGAGGCCGAAGCCGCCGCAGCCGCACTCGAGCAGGCCCGCCGCGGCGGCGCGCGTGCCAGCCGCTCCACCCGGGTCAGCGTCTGCCCGGCCGCGGTGAAAGTCTCGCCGTGCTGGGCTTGGCGGGCCGCCTCCAGCAATTCCTGAGCCGCCACGCGCTGCTCGTTGACGGTTTGGATCAGGACCGGCAAGACGGGCAGGCGCTCGCGGGTGCTGGCGTTCCGCCGTTCACGTTCACGTCAGCCAGTCTCTTCTCAGAGCGAATTAAGGCGGCGGTGCATGTAGCCGGGATCGCGGGGTAGCAGCCAGCCCCGCGCCATCCCCAGCGGAGCATGCTGCCGTATTCGATGATGCCGGTCATCCCCATTTGCATCTTCGCCATGTCCGTGCTCGTGTAGTTTCCTAACGAGGGGCCTGTTGTGCTGGAGAAACTCGGGGACGGTTCCGCACAAGGCGATGTGGTCGAGGTCGAGGGCGTTTATCGATGCCCACCAGCGATTCGAAGTGGAAGCCCCTCGTCTCGCGGGAGCAGAGGCGCGGCTGGAGTGGCTTGTGTGCGCTGTCAAAGTGCATTGCGGGCCCGGATTGAGGTTGACGTGCCCGATCTCTCCGGCGCGGAAGCGACTGCCGTAGAAGACCTCGCGGTCGAAGACCAGCCCCAGGACTCCTGAGCCCGGAGCCCACCCCGGAACCGGCGAAGACGCAAACGAAGCCCGGAATTGTTCCGGCAACCGGTCGACCTGTCTTTGATTAAGTTGGACATTCACGCGGCAGCGCTTCGTGTGATAATTCATCACGCCATGACATTGTTGTGCGGACTCGGCAGGCTTCCGCGGCCGCCCCTTGGTCCTAAAGTCGATGAATGCCATCTCGCCGACGTGGAGCGCGCCTCGGCCTTGTCGGTGGCCCGGCACCCGTTTACCCACAACATTGTCCGCCACGCCGACGCCGCAGGCGCATAGCCAGGTGCGTCCGGCCGGGCACTGATGGCTGAGTGTCATCCAGCCATTAAGCGGCTCATGACGGCGCCTGGGTACCCGGATAGTCCCAGAAACTGGACGCGGCGGTGTGGGATTCCCACCACGCGCGCAACTGTTCCTGACTGTGGCGCAGCTCACGCAGCACCCGCAGCTCGGTCTCGCCGGCCTTGTCCAGGTGACCGTCCGCCTCCAGCTCCGCAATGCGGGCGGCGCGGTCAGTCATGATTCGCGCTCCTCCCTCTCGTCAGCTCCCGGTGAGTTGGTCAGCCTTCGCCTGGTGCGAGAGCGCCATTGTCCCCAGGGGCGACGGGCGTTCAACCTCCGGATCGGCCGATCAGAAACCGCCGATCACGCCACTGCCGCCGAGGTTCCGGCATCTTCTCCTCGGGGGTTACCTTGTTCGGGTTCGGGCCGTATACCGCTCCGGTGTCCTCATGGGGTGGCGAGCGAGGCATGCTCGGCTTGCCGACGCTGCGGCATACGTCCCGGACAATCCTTAATGGTGCGGCCATCGCGACTCCGCTATAATCATGCCGAATTGCTTCACCTGTAAGCCCACGGTGCTCAGCTCTTCAAGACAGCGGGAAGGGCCCCAGGTCCCGACATGTGGCCCTTGTGCGACACTGCGGGCGGCCACGGACGGGTGAACTTGCGGGTTGGGACTCCCAGCGAGTGCCCGTACACGATCAAGATCACCGCGATCAGCAACTGCGGGAGCCGGGCGATGAGGTCCCCGCGCCTCTGCGCCGCTCTCGCCCTCCATTTATTGGCAGCAGCCGCAGTCGGCGCGGCGGAACCATTGCTCCGGGCCGCCGTTCACCCGCACCCGCACCGGCATCGCCACGGCCGCGTGCCCGGGCCGGGTGACACCGCAGTCAGGAGCGCCCGAAGCTGGTCAGCGCGTCGGCGTACGTCGCTCGGCGGGGAAGCTGCCCGCCCGCTGAGGTCCCTCCGGGCAACGCGATACACGCCGCATATGTGATCTTCGCCTACCACCAGGCGCTCAGCGCGTGTGAGCCGCCTTATACGGCTTCGTCATATCCGCCAGATTGTATAGTGGAATCATCACAAAGGGGTGGGTGCGATGACCACCACCGAGATGCACGGGATGCCCATACTGCCTGCCCACTGACGACTTGGTGCTCCATGCGGACCAGATTCGCGGACTGCGGTTGAAGAGCCTGCACTGGGAGAACCATCCCGGCGGCCATCATGGCGACGACCCGGAGGATGACGGCCGCCGGTGCTGGGTCCTGCTCACCGACCTCGCCGACGAGCGGACACTGCGGATTACTATCACCGGCCAGGATATGCACGTCGACCAGCGGCTAGACGATCCGCCCCGCAAGGGCTGACCGGCACCGGCGTAAGCCGGTATCCATCCGTTTTCCGACGAAGAGCGGCGGTGGCTCACCGAACAGTCGCCGAAGAAGGGCGGCTGCTCATCGAAGAGGTGTAGCACCCGTAGCACCGTCCCGTAGGCGCGCGGTGCCAGCCGGTGGGATGCTTCTCCGGTCTGGCCTCGTCCCCCTCCCAATCCTGCTGTTCCGTCATCGTCGCAGGTCAGGAGGGGTGCGGCAGGATGATGCCACGTCCCGCCAGTTCGGGCCAAGGCCCTCAGGTTCTGACAGGTTGTCAAGGCCTGCGGCATGGCCAATCTGTGGATAACTCGGTGGCGTGCAGCATCTCCGCACACCACTCGTCGTCCGCGCCGCGGCAGTTGTCATGGCTGTGCATCCCGGGGGGCCGACCCCCGGGATCCCCCGCAGATCCACCCGGGGTTCGCACCGCGGCAGCCGTTATGGCTGTGCATCCCCGGGGGCCCGACCCCCCGGGATCCCCCCGCATGCCCACCCGGGGTTCGCACCGCGGCAGCCGTTATGGATCATTGTGGGGGGCCTGGTTAACGCGGTGTTACATTCGATTTGCCGGACCAACCGGGGCAGAACGGAGCGCCGCCGTCATGCGCAGGGACATCTTCACCGAGGACCACGACGCGTTCCGCGACATGGTGCGGTCATTCATCACCAAGGAGATCGAGCCGTACCACGAGCAGTGGGACCGCGACGGCGTCGTGTCACGTGACGTATGGCTGGCGGCGGGCCGCGCGGGCCTGCTCGGCATCGATTTCGACGAGCGATACGGCGGCGGCGGCAACCCCGACTACAGGTATTACGTGATCCTGAACGAGGAAATGTCACGGGCCGGCGCATCCGGCCCTGGTTTCTCCGTGCACAACGACATCAACGGGCAGTACTTCCTGCGGCTGTGCACCCAGGAGCAGCGGGACCGGTGGTTCCCTGGCTACTGCTCTGGCGAGATCATCACGGCGATCGCGATGAGCGAGCCTGGCGCAGGCAGCGACCTGCAGGGCATCCGGGCTACCGCCGCGGACGGCGGTGACCACTACCTGCTCAACGGGCAGAAGACATTCATCTCTAACGGCCAGTTGTGCGATCTGGTCATCGTCGTGGCGCGCACCGGGGCCGGGGCCGGGCACCGGGGTATCAGCCTGCTGGTGGTCGAGCGTGGCATGGCGGGGTTCGAGCGCGGCAGGAACCTGGAGAAGGTCGGCCTGCACGCGCAGGACACCTCGGAGCTGTTCTTCTCCGATGTGCGGGTACCCAGGGAGAACCTGCTCGGCGAGCCAGGCGTGGGTTTCGTCTACCTTATGCAGAACCTGCCGCGTGAACGCGTCGCGATCGGCGCCACCGCGCTGGCGGGCGCCGAGTCGGTCTTCGAGCAGACCCTCGAGTACTGCAAGCAGCGGCAGGCGTTCGGGCGCCCGATCGGGAAGTTCCAGCACAACATGTTCGTGCTCGCGGAGATCGCCACCGAGCTTGCCGTCTCGCGGGCCTTCACCGACCGGGCCATCACCGAGCACAACGCCGGGCAGCTGAGCGCGGAGGAAGCCTCCATGCTCAAGTGGTGGAACACCGAACTGTCCAACCGCGTAGTGGACAGGTGCGTTCAGCTGCACGGCGGTTACGGCTACATGCTCGAATACCCGGTCGCCCGGGCGTACGTGAACGCGAGAGTGCAGACGATCTTCGGAGGCACTACCGAGATCATGAAGGAAATAATCGGCCGAGGTCTGGGGCTGTGACGCGCCGGCCATTACGCGATCGGCACGGCGACCCGCAGCATCACGCCGATGACGAGCACGGTCGTGATCAGCCAGTGTCTGCGCGCGGCCGCGGCCGCGCGTGTGGATGCCTACGTTCACGCGGCTCCAAGCAGGACGACCCGCTAGGCGTTCAAGACGCGCCTCACGCCAACTCGTCACGACCGGCCAGGTCGTTCGCTCGTCGGCCGGCTTGGGCAGCTCGAAGCCCTCGAGGCCAGCGTGGTCGCCCAACGTGAGCGTCTTCGCAGCGAACCGTCGCGAGGTAATGCCGTGGTGTCGCCAGGAGGATGATCACGGCGAGCAGGTACACCTCGATGAACGACCTGAACTCGCCGACGTAGCTGCTCCAGGTGGTGGGGGTCAGGACGCAGACCTCGACCAGGTAAAACACGAATGCCAGGCGTTCGTGGGCCGGTGCGGTCGTGGCGCGCAGCGACAGCAGTGCGGCGACGGAGACGCTGGCAAGGATGGTGAACTCAAGGAGCCAGCAGTCCAGCCTGGCGGAGGGTGTGGTGATGATGTGGCCGAAGTTGAACAGCACCGCGTGGATGGCGGCAGCGAAAGGCGCTCCAGCGTTGCGGCCCCCGTCCGCGAAAAGGGGGAGTCTTCCCGTGGTGGCCAGCACCACGAGCTGCCACCCGGCGAAGATGGCCATTGGCACGACCCAGGTCAGGTCGCCGGTCCCGGGCCTGGCCCTGCGACGGCCCAGCTGAGCCAGCCGGATTAACGCGATGGCGGCGGGGACTACCAGGACGGTCTCCCTGGTGAGGGCGCCGTAGGCGAACAGCACCGTGGCCAGCACCGGGCGCCGTCGGCGGTAGGCCATCATCCCGCCGAGCAGGCAGGCCGTGGCGAGCGGCTCGGCTGTGTCGCGGCTGAGGCTTGTGAGGAGCCCGAAGTAGGCAGGCAGGAGCAGCCCCCACAGGGCGTGGCGGCCGGACTGGCGGGCGAACAGCCCGCCAAGCACGCCCATGCAGGCAATGGCCACGATGTTGACCACGACGAGGGCGACGGGCACAAAGTGCTGCTGGCCGAGCGAGATCAGCCAGGTGAGCGCGGAATAGCCGATCCGCGAGTACCGGTAGGGCTGGTCCATGGTGATGCCGAACGCGGTGCGGTGGAGGTTGGCTGGATCCAGGGCAAGGCGGTAGAAGAATTGGCCGTCGTAGCCATAGGTCGCCTGAAGGTGCACGCCCTTCGGCAGCTGGGTGGCATTCGCGTAACGGTTGCCGAGCATGATGAACGCGCTGATGTCGCCGCGCGCCCGGGTCCGCAGGCGCACTATGACGAAGCAGGCCGCCGCCAGGAGGGCGACAAGTCCAGGGAGAGCGGCCCGGTTCGTCCTCGACCAGAACGCAGGCCCAGGTACCAAGGCGGACGCGTCGGCGCCTGCCGCGATCCCCCGTTCGTCCTTGGCTGACGTCAAGCGCACCGAGGAGCCTCCGGTGCGGGTCGCCTCACCCTGGGCCGACCGGCTCGCCCCTTCTGCCAGGACTTCTACCTCCTCGGAAGGCGCGGCGACGTGAGAATGCCGCCACGCTGCCAGTGCTCGGATCGCCCTTTCCACTGGCGAGACCATCATGAGCAACACAGGACCGCCAGATACGCTGTGTCACAATATCGGGCGGACCTTAGCGACGTCTCATTGACACCTCAGAGAAACCTGCGCCCGCGGCGTTATGAAAGCGGCGTCATGAAAGCGGCGTCATGAAAAGGGACGGTGAGTAGTCTGCTGGGGCATGATCCCGGTGGCCCGCAGGGCCGATGCCTGACCCGGTGACGCCCAGCCGAAGGCCACCGGCGGGAGGAGCGGCCGCAGCCGTCCGGTTGCCTGACGCAGCCACGGCGCCGTCACCAGGCTCATCCGGCGGCCGGCTCGCGGCCAGGGCGGGAACCTGGTGGGCGCGCGGCGGGCCCTGGAGCGGGCCCACGGTGCTTGCCGTAGCCGGGGTCGTGCTCTTTTTCACCTACCTGCGGTTGTCGCGCACCTATCCGGAGAACTCGGATGAGGCGAACATCCTGCTGATGGCGTCGGACATGCTGCATGGCAACCTGCTGCTGCACGGCTGGTCCATGTCGCACCTGTCGTTCTATACGACCGAGCTGCCGCAGTACATGCTGGTGGAGCTCGTCCGCGGGCTGAACCCGGACACGGCGCACGTTGCGGCCGCGATGACCTACACGCTTGCCGTACTGCTCGCAGCGCTGCTGGCAAAGGGGAAAGCGACCGGCAAGAACGCCGCGGTCCGGGTGCTGCTTGCGTCTGGGATCATGCTGGCGCCGCAGCTTGGTGTGGGTATCTTCGCCCTGCTGTTGTCTGTGGGGCATATCGGGACGGCCGTGCCCCTCCTGCTGATCTGGCTGATGCTGGACCGGGCCCGGCCCCGCTGGTATGTGCCGGTGGCGCTCGGCGCGGCGCTGGCGTGGGTCCTGGTCGCCGATTCCCTCGTGCTTGTAGCCGGGGTCGCGCCGCTGGTGCTGGTGTGCGGCGTGCGTGTGGCCCGGGAGCTGTCGGGTAATCGGGGACCGGCCAGCGATCGCGGCAGCCGTGTCCGGCGGGCGCTGGCGGCGCGGTGGTATGAGCTGTCCCTGGCCGGCGCGGCCCTCGTTGCTGTGGCTGTCTCGTCGATCGTGGTCAGGCTGATCCGTGACGACGGCGGGTACCTTGTCCGCTCAGTCCCGGTTGGCATCGTCGGGGCCAGCAAGCTGCCCGCCCACGCCGGGATCACGCTTGAGGGACTGCTCGCGCTGTTCGGCGCTGGTTTCAACGGACTGTATCCGGGCGCCGGGCTGACTTTCGCGCTGCCGCACGGTGCCGGGCTCGTCTTCGCCGTCCTGCACTTGGCCGGGGTGGCGCTGGTGGCCTGGGCGCTGTGGCTGGTGGCGCGGCGGTTTCTGGCAGGGGCGAGCCTGGTCGACCAGGTCTTGGCAGTCGCGGTGGCGGCGAACGTGGCTGTGTATCTGCCGAGCACCTTCGCTACCGGGGTGCTGAACGTGCGGGAGATGGCGGTGGTACTGCCATTCGGCGCCGCGCTTGCCGGGCGGACGCTCGCGCCGCGAATCCGCGGCAGCAAACTCGCGCGGGTGCTTGTGGCGGTGCTGATCGGCTACGGGCTCGGCCTCGCGTATGAAGTGGCCCAGCCATCCGTCCCGCCGGCCAATGAACGGCTTGCGGTATGGCTGGCAGCCCATCACCTGACATCCGGTCTTGGCGGCTACTGGGAGGCGAGCATCGTCACGGCCGATACCGGGGGCCGTGTCACGATCAGGGCGGTCTTGCCGGACACGGTCCAGCGGGACAGCTGGGAATCGAAGGGTTCGTGGTATGACCGGCGTTCGGACCGCGCCGACTTTGTCGTCTTCGACAGCCAGCCGGGATTCTTTCACCGCTGGGTGCCTTACGGTCCCGTGCGGGCGAAATTCGGTCAACCCGCGCGCACCTACCATGTCGGCCAGTACACGATCATGGTCTGGGACAGGAACCTGCTGGCTCAGCTTGGCTGATTGCGACCCGCTGGCGCACTTCGCCGAGCCGGCGAGGTGGTTTCAGCCGGGCCGGACGATGCTGGCGGTTTGACCATTCCCGACGGCGGGTTCTGGCCCGCGCCTGAGATCCCGCGGCTGCCGGGCAGGCGGATAACTGGCGCGTCGCGATGGCCCGGGTCCGGGCGATCGTGCAGCGCTGGGGCATCTGCCCTCCTGCCATTCCCGAACTCGACATCGAAGGCGTGGATTTCGCAGCTCTCAAGCGGCTACCCGTCGATCACGGCAGTACAGATCCAGTCGCAGGATGGCACCGGTGAGCCGGCCGACGTGAGCCCATTGCAGGAGCGCGCGGCCAACCTGTGCTAGGGACTACGCCCTAGCGGACGGTCCCAGCGATGGGCGCGGCAGGTCAGGAGTCTATGGGGGCTCACCCATGTAACCGGGGGGCCGCGCGGATGGCGTGCACGGGACAAGACCTGGGCCGCTCGCCCGGCGCCGCTATGCGCCGCGTGAGCCCGGCACGCCAATCCCCGCGATCTCACAACGCAGGCACGTAAGAAACCGCCAGGAGTTCGGATTGTCGCAAAATTCCGATCTGGGCAACAGGGCGTCTGACCTGGCCGATGTGGCGTCACGGTCACGCATAGGTATCTCTAGACCCCTTTGAGTAACGGTTCCCACGTCGGCGCCGATAGCCAGATAGACGCGGTTGACGTGGGTACCCCCGAGCTCACGTCGGCCGCGTCTGCACGCTACCGGCGCGCCGTGCGCGATCGGCACCGGCGGCAGGGCCGCCAGATAGTGGCGAAAGGAAACGGCGCGCCATCGCGCCAGCCGTGGGGTCAAGCCTGCCGCGACCGCCCGAGGCGGGTAGCGTTCGGTTCATGACAGGTAAGCAAGCTCCGCCGTTCGGCCGGATGCTGACCGCGATGGTCACGCCGATGACGGCCGATGGCTCTCTGGACTACGACGGCGCCGCCAGGCTCGCCGCCTACCTCGTTGAAGACATGCGCAATGACGGTCTCGTGATCAGCGGTACCACAGGCGAGTCCCCTACCACGACGGACGCGGAAAAGGAGCGCCTGCTCGCCACCGTGCTCGGCGCTGTCGGCGACCGGGCGACGGTCGTAACAGGCGTCGGGACCAATGACACCGCGCACACGATCGAGCTGGCGACGCAGGCGGAGCGGGCCGGAGCGCACGCCCTGCTCGCCGTTACCCCGTACTACAGCAAGCCGCCGCAGGCGGGCCTGGTCCGGCATTTCACCGCCCTGGCCGACTCGACCGGGCTGCCGGTCATGCTCTACGACATACCGGGCCGGACGGCGGCCCCTATCGCCACCGAGACGCTCGTCAAACTGGCAGAACACCCGCGCATCGTCGCGGTCAAGGACGCCAAGGACGATCCGGGTGCGACGTCCTGGGTGCTCGCCCGGACGGACCTCGCATACTACTGCGGTACGGACATGGTCAACTTGCCGTGGCTCGCACTCGGCGCGTGCGGCTTCGTCAGCGTGGTGGGCCACCTGGTCGGCGACCGCCTGCATGACATGATCGACGCCTACTCCTCGGGTGACGTGACCGGCGCGCTTGCGATTCACCGCAGCCTGCTGCCCGTATACACGGGGATGTTCCGCAACCAGGGAGTGATCATGACGAAGGCGGCGCTTGAGCTGCTCGGGCTTCCCGGCGGCCCAGTGCGCGGTCCGCTGGCCGACGCGACGCCTCCCGAGATAGCCAAGCTCCGTGACGACCTGCAGGCAGGCGGCGTGAAGATCCCGGGGCTGGCCGCGTGAGCCACCCGCACCCCGAGCTCAGCCCGCCACCGCCCCTTTCCCCTAACGGCTTGCGCATCGTGCCACTGGGCGGGCTCGGTGAGATCGGCCGGAACATGACGGTGTTCGAGTACCGTGGCCGGCTGCTCATCGTGGACTGCGGTGTCCTCTTCCCAGAATCAGACCAGCCGGGCGTCGACCTGATCCTGCCGGACTTCGACTACATACGGGGACGCCTCGATGCGGTCGACGCGATTGTCCTCACGCACGCGCACGAGGACCACATCGGGGCAGTGCCTTATCTGCTGCGGGAGCGAGCCGGCATCCCCCTCATCGGCTCGAAGCTCACCCTGGCGCTGGTGGCGAGCAAGCTCACGGAGCATCGCATTGACCCGGTCACCGTCCAGGTAGCTGAAGGCACGCGGCAGCCGTTCGGGAACTTTGACCTCGAATTCTTCGCGGTCAACCATTCCATCCCCGATGCTCTCGCCGTCGCTATCCGGACCCCCGCCGGGGTGGTACTGCATACCGGCGACTTCAAAATGGACCAGTTGCCGCTCGACAGCCGGCTGACCGACCTTGCGGGTTTCGCGCGCCTCGGCGGCGAGGGCGTCGACCTGCTCATGTCCGACTCGACCAACGCCGAGGTGCCCGGCATCGTGACGAGCGAGCGGGCAATCGCTCCCGTGCTCGACGAGGTGTTCGCCACCGCCGAGAAGCGGATCATCGTGGCGTGCTTCGCCAGCCACGTGCACCGGGTCCAGCAGGTCCTCGATGCGGCGGCGAGCCACGGCCGCAAGGTGGCGTTCGTCGGCAGGTCGATGGTGCGCAACATGGGGGTCGCGCGCGATCTGGGCTATCTGAGGGTGCCAGGCGGCCTGATGGTCGACGTGCGCGAGGTCGACGACCTGCCGCCGGAGCGGGTTGTGCTGGTCTCCACCGGTTCGCAGGGCGAACCAATGTCCGCCCTCTCCAGGATGGCCAGCCGTGATCATCAGATCCGGGTGGTCGCGGGCGACACGGTAATCCTGGCCTCCTCACTGATCCCGGGAAACGAGACCGCGGTCTACCGGGTGATCAACGGGCTCACCCGCTGGGGCGCGCGGGTGGTGCACAAGGGCAACGCGCTCGTGCACGTGTCGGGGCACGCACCGGCCGGTGAACTGCTCTACGTGCTCAACCTCACCCACCCGGCAAGCTTCATGCCGATACACGGAGAGTGGCGGCATCTGCGGGCGCACGCGGAGCTTGCCGAGCTCGCGGGCGTGCCGGCCGGCCGGATAGTGATAGCCGAGGACGGCGTCGTCGTGGACCTCGTGGCCGGGCAGGCGTCAGTGGCGGGCGCGGTACCGTGCGGTTACGTCTACGTGGACGGCCTTTCGGTCGGCGAGGTGACCGAGTCGTCGCTTAAGGACCGGCGGATTCTGGGTGACGAAGGATTCGTGTCCGTTGTCATCGTGGTCGACTCGACGACGGGCAAGCTGCTCGGCGGGCCGGAGATCCACGCGCGCGGTTCGGGTATCGACGACGCGGCGCTGCAAGGTGTGCGGCCGCTGATCGAGGAGACACTCGCGCACGCCGCCGCCGACGCCATCAACGACCCGCATCAGCTTCGCCAGCTTGTCCGCCGCACGGTGGGACGCTGGGTGAACGACACGTACCGGCGCCGCCCGATGATCATCCCGGTCGTGGTGGAGGTCTAAGACGGCACGAGGGGCCGGGCCCGCGCCCGAGGGGCCGGGCCTGCGCCCGAGGGGCCGGGCCCTGCGCCCGAGGGGCCGGGCCCTGCGCACGAAGGGCCGGGCCCTGCGCACGAGGGGCCGGGCCCTGCGCATGATAGGGTCAGGCCCGCGCACGAAGCGCCCAGGCCCGGGACTGCTGAACCGGCCCGTCGGACCCCGCTGTCGTGCCGAGTGCCGCAGCTGGCCCGGAGAGCGCCGTAGCGGTCGTGCCGAGTGACGACAACTGGCCCGGAGAGCGCCGTGGCGGTCGTGCCGAGTGACGACAACTGGCCCGGAGAGCGCCGTGGCGGTCGTGCCGAGTGACGACAGCCGGCGCGGCAACGGGCAGTATGGACGCGGGGCCAGGGTGACAATCTTCGCGACACGCGCGCCAGTGCCTTTGGCCGCAAAGGGTTAATCAGTACCGTTGCAACCATGGCGACCCGTGCCCCGCGTACCGTTGCCCGAATGCCGGCGGAGCCATCGGGCCGTGCCCGGCGTGAGCCCGCGGCCGGCTCAGGCAAAGGGTCGCGCACGCGATCCGGGCGGCAGACCGGGCGGCAGACCGGCCGCCGCGACGGTCGGTGGGACAGCCGCCAGCAGGGCCGCCAACAGGGCCGCCAACAGGGCCGGCAGCGGCCGCCGTATGGCAAGGGCCGCCCCCGTGGGAAGAGCGGCCGCGGCCGGAGGACGACTGCAGCCGCGCAGCGACCGAGAGATCCATTCCTGATCCTTTTCGGCTGGCTCGCCAATGTGCTCACCGGCGCGTGGATGGTCGCGGCGCACGGGGTCGGTTTCGTGGCGCGGGCGTTCGGCCGCAGTGCCCGTGACCTGGACCCGCTGCACCGCAGGGACGGCATCGGCCTCGCCATCCTTGGCGCGGCGATCGTCACAGCCGCGGCCATCTGGTGGCACCTGGGCAGCGCGGTCGGCCGCGGCCTGTGGACGGTTTTGAGTGGCGCCTTCGGCTCGGCCGCGTGGTCGGTGCCACTGCTGCTCGCCCTCCTTTCTTGGCGGTTCCTGCGCCACCCGGACCGTAACGCGGAGACGGGCCGGATCGTGATCGGCTGGTCGGCGCTGATCGTGGGAGTACTGGGTCTCGTGCACATCGCCAACGGCACGCCGCCGCCCACCGCAGGCGCCGCCGCTATGCGCTCGGCGGGCGGTTTCATCGGCTTCTTCGCCTCCGCACCGCTCGTCGGGGCGGTAACACCCTGGATCGCGGCGCCATTGCTCGCCCTGCTGTGCGGTTTCGGCCTGCTGGTCATTACGGCCACGCCCTTGCACCGGATACCTGAGCGGCTTGCGGATCTGCACGGGTTCGTGCGGGGTGAGCAGCGAGCCTCGGGCCACGCGGATGACGCGAACCGGGAGATCGAGGGCCCGGGGGACGGATCAGGGCCAGGCAAGGTCCCCGCGCGAGGTCGTGGCCACCTCCTGCGCGGCGCACGGGCGCGTAAGGCTGCCATCGAGGCCGGCGATCACGTGCAGCCGTATGACACCCCGCTGCTGTCCGGCGGCGGCGTCGGCCAGGGCCGTCCGGCTTCTGCCGGGGACGCGGCGGGCGGCGGCGCCGCCCTGCTGCGTCGCGGGCAGCGCCGGGATGAGCTTGGCGGTGGCCAGCCGGGTTCCGCCCAGGGCCCGGCCGATCAGCTCGGGGCCGATCAGCTCGGGGCCGGCCAGCTCGGGCCGGCCAGCATGGGGCCGATCAGCACGACGCTGACGGCGAACTGCTCGATGCGCTTGGTTTCGGGCCGACGCCAGGAGAGAGGCCAGGAGACCGGTCACGCGGCGGTTCTGGTGGCGGCGGGCAACGTAACCCGGCCGGCGCTTCCGTCCGCGGATCCGAGCAGCTCACGCTGACCGGTGCGGCGGATGGCAGCTACACGCTTCCGCCCGCCGCATTGCTGCGCCCGGGAAGCGCGCCGAAGATGCGCACCCGGGCAAACGACGCCGTGGTCGCCGCGCTCAGCGGAGTGCTTGAGCAGTTCGACGTCGATGCCCAGGTCACCAACTTCACCCGCGGCCCGACGGTGACCAGGTACGAGATCGAGATTGGCCCCGCGGTCAAGGTCGAGCGGGTGACCCAGCTGTCCAAGAACATCGCCTACGCGGTGAAGAGCGCCGACGTCCGGATCCTTTCGCCGATTCCGGGCAAGTCGGCGATCGGCGTCGAGATCCCGAACGCCGACCGGGAGATCGTCAGCCTCGGCGACGTGCTCAGGTCCCCGGTAGCGGTGAATGACCACCACCCGATGGTCGTCGGCCTCGGCAAGGACGTCGAGGGCCGCACCGTCGTGGCGAACCTGGCCAAGATGCCGCACATCCTGATCGCGGGCGCCACAGGTGCGGGAAAATCTACGTGTATCAATGGGCTGATCACGTCGATCCTGTCCAGGGCCACGCCGGACGAGGTGCGGGCGATCCTCGTCGACCCCAAGCGGGTCGAGCTTTCCGTGTACGAGGGCATTCCGCACCTGATCACCCCGATTATCACCAACCCCAAACGGGCGGCGGAGGCGCTCGAGTGGGTTGTCGGCGAGATGGAGCGCCGCTACGACGACCTCGCCGCGTCCGGCTTCCGCCACCTGGACGACTTCAACAAGGCGGTACGGGCGGGCAAGCTCACCCCGGTCCCCGGTAGTGAGCGGGTCTACGAGCCGTACCCGTACCTGCTGGTGATCGTGGACGAACTCGCCGACCTGATGATGGTCGCACCTCGCGATGTGGAAGATTCCGTCGTCCGGATCACCCAGCTAGCCCGGGCGGCCGGCATTCACCTGGTGCTCGCGACCCAGCGGCCGAGCGTGGACGTGGTCACAGGCCTGATCAAGGCCAACGTGCCGTCCCGGCTCGCCTTCGCGACCTCCAGCCTCGCCGACAGCCGGGTCATCCTTGACCAGCCCGGCGCGGAGAAGCTGGTCGGGCAGGGCGACTCGCTTTTCCTGCCGATGGGGGCGAGCAAGCCGCTCCGGCTGCAGAACGCGTTCGTGACGGAGAAGGAGATCCGCGAGGTCGTCGCGCACTGCAAGAAGCAGGCCCAGCCGACCTACCGCGAAGATGTCAGCGCCCCGGCGGGCCATAAGCGTGAGATCGACGAGGACATCGGTGACGATCTGGAGATCCTCGTCCAGGCGGCCGAACTGATCGTCAGTACTCAGTTCGGCTCGACCTCGATGCTCCAGCGCAAGCTCAGGGTGGGTTTCGCCAAGGCTGGACGGCTGATGGACTTGCTCGAGAGCCGGGGGATCGTCGGCCCGAGCGAGGGTTCCAAGGCGCGGGATGTCCTGGTGAAGCCCGATGATCTCGCTGAGGTCCTCGGCGGCCTGCGGGGTGACTGAGCGTGGTGACTGAGCTATCCACAGGCGATTGCCTGTCGGCGGCGCCGGGTATGAAGGTATTCGCTCCAGGGGGAGCGTCTTACCGAGTGCCGATTTTGACCTTCTTGATGCCTGGGGCATCTCGCTGGCCCCGACGGCGGTGTCTAGACTTGTGGCTGAGATCGGGGCTGCGGCGATCTAG
The DNA here is from genome assembly GCA_963826515.1 of uncultured Actinomycetota bacterium. Taxonomy (GTDB): domain Bacteria; phylum Actinomycetota; class Actinomycetes; order Streptosporangiales; family Streptosporangiaceae; genus DATFVJ01. The sequence goes on along the minus strand of CAWGXI010000003.1, from coordinate 370,618 downwards.
CGGAGGAATGGCGTGAGCATCGGCGATACCCTGGCACGCGCCCGTAGGGACGCCGGTCTCAGCGTTACGCAGGTCAGCCAGCGGACGCGGATCAGGGAAACGGTCATCCGCGGGATCGAGAACGACGATTTTTCCCCCTGCGGTGGGGACTTCTACGCGCGCGGGCACATCCGCAGCATGGCCAGGACCGTTGGGATCGATCCTGGGCCGCTGATCCACGACTACGACGAGGCGCATGGCGGGCCCGGCCAGGTATCCGCTGCCGAGGTCTTCGAGCCCGCAACGCCAATCAAGATCAGGGAGCGTCGGCCGCCGAATTGGAGCGCGATATTGGCGCTCGCGGTTGTCGCCGTCATCATCTTCTGGGTAGTTCATTCGGTTGCGAACTCATCACACCATGTGAATACGGCAGCACGCGGTGAGCAGGTCCGCAGCCCAACCCCGACTGCTTCTGCCAGCCATACCAATGCGGCGACCAGCCGGCAACGACATTCGGTGGTGATCCAGCTAGCCGCCACCGAGGATTGCTGGATCGGCTTGTACTCCGCGGACGGGACCGCGGAGTGGCAGACGGTCATTTCGGCTGGTACGACCCATTCGTGGACCTTCACCCGGCACGTTTCCATGAAGATCGGCAACCCGCGTGGCATCGCGCTCACGGTGAACGGCCGGAGCATGAGTACCCTCGGCGGCCAGCCGGTCACGCTTGATTTGCGGCCTGGCAGTAAGGCGGTCGCCGCCAGCGGGCTGTAAAAGTCCGCTCCTCGTCGGCCGCGGTGGCGGTTTGGCGCGCACGGCCGTTGCCCCGGGTCCCGTAGTCTGCGGTTGTGTCGTCGTCATCGCATGATTCACCGGGTACCCCCCGCACGCTGGCGCCCGAAGCGGCACTACCCGCGCCGCCGCGGCCCGATCGGACCGTCCGTGTCGTCACGCTCGGCTGCGCGCGCAACGAGGTCGACTCCGAGGAACTCGCGGCGCGCCTCGAGGCATCGGGCTGGACCTTGGTCGGCGCAGACGCCGGGGACGACGAGAGCACCAGCGACGCTGCTGACCACGGCGGTTACCAAGAAGCAAGTGTCGTGCTCGTCAACACCTGCGGTTTCATCGAGGCCGCCAAACAGGACTCCATCGGCGAACTGCTTTCCGCGGCGGACTCCGGCCGTGCCGTGGTAGCGGCCGGCTGCCTCGCAGAAAGGTACGGCGCCGAGCTTGCCGGGGCGCTTCCCGAGGCCGAGGTGATCAGTTTCGACGACTACCCGGACATCGGCGCACGCCTGGACGCCGTGCTTGCAGGGGAGCGCAGGCAGGCGCATACGCCGCGCGACCGGCGCAGGCTGCTTCCGCTAGCGCCGGCGCAGCGGCCGGGGGCAGCGGGACGAGCCGACGGCGTGCATGTGCCTGGCCACGGTGACACCGCCGCGCCCGTGTCACTATCAGGATCCAGAACGGCTGCCGCCCACGATCCCGGGTCCGCAGGTGTCACGCGCACGGGGGGCGAGCCGGTGCCGGCCGTCGTCCCTGCGCCGCCGCGCGGGTCACCTTCCAGAACTGTGCCAGCACGCGTGAGCCGTTATGGAAATGTCAAGCCGCCCCCTTCGGGCCCGCAGGTGCTGCGCCGCAGGCTCTCCGGCGGCCTGGCGGCGCCCTTGAAGATCGCGTCCGGCTGCGACCGCAGGTGCAGCTTCTGCGCGATCCCGTCCTTTCGCGGTGCGTTCGTCTCCCGCCAGCCGCAGGACATAATCGCGGAGGCCGGCTGGCTCGCTGCCGAGGGTGTGCGTGAGCTCGTGCTCGTCAGCGAGAATTCGACCTCGTACGGCAAGGACCTGGGAAATCTGCGTCTCCTTGAGGAATTGCTGCCCGCGCTCGCCGCCGTGCCAGGGATCGCGCGGGTACGCGTCAGTTACCTGCAGCCGGCCGAAGTCCGCCCAGGACTGACCGAGGTGATGGCGCGCACTCCAGGCGTGGCGCCGTATTTCGACCTGTCTTTCCAGCATGCAAGCGGACCCGTGCTGCGGGCCATGCGCCGATTCGGTGATCGTGAGCGGTTCTGCGGGCTGCTCGGGCAGGTCCGCCGGCTTCGCCCGGACGCGGGTGTGCGGTCGAATTTCATCGTCGGGTTTCCCGGCGAGACCCCGTCCGACGTCGGTGAGCTGAGGAGTTTCCTCGAGGCAGCCGGGCTGGACGCCATCGGGATCTTCGGCTACTCGGACGAGGACGGCACGGCGGCGGCCTCTCTGCCAGGCAAGGTGGACGACGACGAGATCGCCAGCCGGCGCAGGGAGGTCAGCGACCTTGCCGAGGAACTCATGGCGCAGCGCGCCGAGGAGCGGATTGGCGAGGATGTGGAGGTGCTGATCGAGCGGCGGCTGCCTGACGGCGGGTTTGAGGGGCGCGCCGCGCACCAGGCGCCTGAGGTTGACGGTGCGACGGCCGTTCACGGTGATCTCCGCCTGCGTCCGGGCGACCTCGTCCGGGCAACCGTCACGGCGGCGGCCGGCGTGGACCTGGTAGCCGACGCGGTCAAGATCGTGCCGGGCCATGCCGCGGAACGGCATTGAACCGGGCCGGGCCTGATTCGAATCCCGGCGGCACGGCAGACGGTATGCCAGCCGGACGTGCCGGCAGCGGCACCGGACCCGTTCCGCCTTCCGAGCCGCCCACTGCGGCCCCGCCGGCCGCTCAGGTTCCGCCGCCCGCTCGGGTCCCGCAGCCCGCTCAGGTCCCGCCTGCCGCTCAGGTTCCGCCTGCCGCTCAGGTTCCGCCTGCCGCCGCTCCGGCTCGGCGGGCCGCGCCTCCCTCGCCCGTTCCGCCGGCCGCGCGCCTGGCCAACGTGGCCAATGCACTCACCGTGCTGCGACTGCTGCTTGTCCCCGTCTTCGTCATCTTCCTGCTCGAAGGCGGCACCCTGGACCGGATCATCGCGTTCGTGCTTTTCGTGCTCGCGTCGCTAACCGACGTGCTCGACGGCCGGCTCGCCCGCAAGCACGGCCTCGTCACGGATTTCGGCAAGATCGCTGACCCGATCGCGGACAAGGCCCTCACCGGTTCGGCCCTGATCAGCCTTTCGTTTCTGGGAGAATTGCCATGGTGGGTGACTGCCGTGATTCTCTTTCGCGAGGTCGGGGTCACGGTGCTGCGGTTCTGGGTGATCCGGCACGGGGTCATCCCTGCTAGCCGGGGGGGCAAGCTGAAGACCCTGCTCCAGGTGGTCGCGATCGGGTTCTATGTGCTGCCGGGGCCGCTCGGCCTGATCCGTGAGACCCTCATGGCGGCGGCGCTGGTGGTGACCCTTGTGACGGGTGGCGACTACGTGGTGCGGGCGGTAGCGCTGCGCCGTGGCCGTGTCGGCGCTCCCCGCCCGCGGAGGGAAAGTCATGGCTGAACAGCGGCTGCTCGAGCCGGATACTAACGATTCTGATGCCGATCGGTTGGACATCGGGGACGTGGCCGGGCAGATCCTGGACCTGCTGTGCGTACGCGGCGACACGCTGGCCGTCGCCGAGTCGCTCACCGGCGGGCTCGTTTGCGCCGCGCTCACCGGCATCCCTGGCGCATCGGCTGCGGTGCGCGGCGGCATCGTCGCCTATGCGACCGACCTGAAGGCGGTGCTGCTCGGCGTTCCGCGTGCCCTGCTCGACAAGTACGGGGCGGTGCATCCCGATGTCGCCGTGGCGATGGCGGAAGGAGCGCGGCTGCGTCTCGGCGCGCAATTCTCCGTCGCGACCACGGGCGTGGCGGGCCCAGATCCCCAGGATGGTCAGCCTGTCGGGACCGTCCACATCGCTGTGTCGGCAGAAGGCGACTCGGTGGTTCGGACGGTGGCGGTGCCAGGGGACCGGGATGCCGTGCGAGCCAGGACGGTCGCGATGTCGCTCGGATTGCTCCTCGGCCGCCTCAGGGAAGAGACGGCCTGATTACAGCGTTACCAAGATTAACGAGACCGCCCACGGGGGCCTGCCACTTCGTCGGTGGCGCCAGGTACGGTGGAAGGTATCGCCAGGATGAAGTGCCAGGGTCAGGGGAAGGGGTGCGACGATGGTACTGCTTCGTCACTTGCTCGGTGACGTGCTACGGCGGCTGCGCCTGCGGCAGGGTCGCACTCTTCGCGAGGTTTCTGCCGCGGCACGGGTGTCGCTCGGCTACCTGTCCGAGGTGGAACGGGGCCAGAAAGAGGCCTCGTCTGAGCTTCTCGCGGCCATCTGCTCGGCGCTGGGTGTCCCGTTGTCGCGCGTGGTCAGGGAGGTTTCAGACGGGTTCGCCCTAGCGGAACTGCAGAACGCCCCCGTTCTCGGCGGCCCGGAAGAGCCGGCGCTTGCCGGACGCTCCGCCCGCCGCGATGGCGAGCTTGTTCCGGGTGCTGCGGTACTGCCGGGTTCACGCCAGGCCGTGCTTGAGGGCCCGGTACCCGCCAGAGAGGTGCTCGCCAGCAGGCCGCTGCACCACGAGATCATCGGCAGGCACGGCGGCCAGCCGGCGCGGCACACCTTCGGCGAGGGCTCCGACCGGATCGACGACATCAAGGACATGGTCTCGGTCTGACCTGAGCCCAATTTCTGCTACGCCCTAGCGGCGTAACCACGGCTGCTACGCAGCCCGGGTCTGGCTGGCGCTGCCCGCCGGTCCTCAGTGCGTTGGCGGCCGTGTACGGCTGCGTTGATGACGCCGATGCCTTGGCGTTCTCGGTACAGCGGTGGACCTGCGTGGATGTGTGCCTCACACCCACGCCTCCGGGTCCTCGGCAAGCTCGATCACCCTGGTTGGCAGTTTTCCCGAGGCGATGTGCTCCAGCGTGACCTGCTCAAGGATTGCCCGCTCGTTCGCACGCAGCGCGATCCATACGCGCTGCAGTGGCGCGGCCGCGCCTGAGTAGTCAACATTTTCAGGACGCGCTCCACGCACACCGGCCAACGGCCCATCGACGGCGCGGATGATGTCCGCGAGTGCAATGTCAGCCGCTGGCCGCGCCAGCCAGAACCCGCCAGATGCGCCGCGCTGGCTACGGATGAGGCCCGCGCGGCGCAACTGGGTAAGGATGTTCTCCAGGAACTTGACCGGGATCCCCTGCGCAATCGCGAGGTGCTCAGCCGTAATGGGTGTGCCGTCACCAACAGCAAGCTCGGCGGCCGCGCGTAGTGCGTAGTCGGCCCTGGCAGACAACCGCATGACGGCATTATTCCCTTAACTGCCGGGTCGCCGCGTGGCGGCCGCCACTAGTGTCGCGGCAGCCCCTTGCGCCCGTCACCTCACGCATCGGCGGGATGACGCTAAGTCGCAGAGGCCCCAAGTCTCGCTCCCGGTCGCGGAGATCGATCGGCCCGGCACCGGAAGGTTTTTCAGCACCGTCGCGAGGCGGGTGCGGGCATGTGCTCAGGCGGGCGGGGAGTGAAGGCTGCAAGCAGGGTAGCGGCCACGCTGTCGGCGCATCGCCGCTGCGGCTGGCGCCCGCGGCGCCCGTCCCGGGGTGCCGCCCCGCTACTTCCGCAGGCGGAGGCCGCGCGGGGTGGGACGGAATCCGGCGTCTCGCAGCGCCTGCGCCAGCGGTGACTCATAGACGCCCGCGCCATCGGCTCGCTCGACGGTGAGGCGCCCGAGCGCGCCCTCGCGGACCGCGCGCGCCAGCGCCGACGCGGCCGGTCCGAGAATTTCCGGATCCTCGGTCCACGACAGCAGGGTGCGGCCGCCACGCTCGACGTAGAGCACCAGGCTCCCGTCGGCAAGTACGACCAGCGCGCCCGCCTTTCTGCCCGGTTTGTGCGCGCCCGCCATCTCGTCCGGCCTGGCCGGCCACGCAAGTGCGGCTCCGTACGGGTTGGCCGGGTCGGCGGCAGCGAGTACCAGCGCGCGCAGGTCACTCGCGCCGCCGGTCGATCGCGACGGCTCCGCCCACTGTGCCTGCCCAGGGGGGCGGCCCCCAGAACGCCCCGCCCACTGTGCCTGCCCGGGGGGCGGCCCGCCGGACCCCCCCGGCCGCTGTGCCTGCCCGGGGGGCGGCCCGCCGGACCCCCCCGGCTGCTGTGCCTGCTCTGGGGGCGGCCCGCCGGGATCCCGCGCGTGCTGTGCCTGCCCAGGGGGAGACTCCCCGGATCCCCCCGCTCGCAGCGTCCGCATCCTGTCGACGGCCCCTGGCAGCGCGAATTGCGCCGCGCCCAGACCCTCCACGAAGTAGCCTCGCCTGCATCGGCCGGTCTCCTCGAGCGCACGCAGTACCGGGTACACGGCGGCGAACCCGCCCGGTACACGTTCCGCTGCCACGGCGCCGCGGGTCAGCACGCCGTACCGGTCCAGCAGGGTTTCTGCCAGCGCGTGCGCACGCCGCGTGGGATCCGTGTCACGCTCGGGCAGCAGGAACCAGCGCCCACTGACCGTCGGCGGCCCGGCGCGCGAGGGCATGGCGAGCCGGCCAGGACCCCGTCGCCTGCCTGAGATGCGGCCTTGCCGTGCCACGGCTGGGCTGGCCCACCGGCTGCTGCCGTTCGAGCGTGTACCTGAGGCCGTGGCCGACGAACCCTGCCGGTTCGCCGACCTGCCTGCGCCGAGCACGGTACGCAGCGGTGCGAGCGTGTCATTGCTGATCCGGCCCGCCCACACGAGGTCCCAGAGAGCAGTAGCAAGCGCTTGGTCGGTAAGCCCCTCAGCCCCGGGGTTTGGTTGAGCGGGCGATGCAGGGGGTTGAGCTGGGGATGCAAGGGGTTGAGCTGGGGATGCGGGAGGCTGGGGGCGGGCTGAAGGGAGCTGAGCCGCGGATACGGGGGACTGAGCAGCGCTGGCGAGCTGACCCGCGCATGCGCTGGCAAGGATCCCGGCGACCCGGTCCGCGAGCATCCTGAAGAACAGCGCCCCGCCGCCGTCGAGGGCCGCGAGCACAGCCTCGTGCACTGGTGTCATCGTGATCTCCGCAGGCTCCGGCAAGAGCAGCGGCGCCGTCTCGGCTGGCGCCAGCGTGACCCAGCCGTCGCCGCCAGGACGCGCCCCGCCTACCGCGCCTGCGCCCGCCCAGATGATCTCGCCTGCGGCAGTCAGTTCGTCGAGCATCGCCGGCGAGTAGCCCACGACCCGGGACGGCAGCACCAGGGTTTCAAGCGCAGACGCCGGCAGCAACGCGCCCTGCAACTGCTCGACGGCGTCGAGCAAAGCATGCGGGCCGCCGCGCCGCACGCCCTGGTCGAGTCGCCGCATGTCCGTACCGGCGTAAGGTGCGGCAGCCTTGGCCGGTATCCGCTCCGGCTGGGAGGACGGTGCGACCTGCTGCCAGGCAGGAAGCAGCCGCGCCAGGGCCTCGGGCGGCGACGGCTCGGCCTCTGCGCGTAGCCGGGCGAGCGAGCGGCGGCGAAGCAACCGCAGGATGCCAGCGTCGCACCACTCGGTGCCACGGCCACCCGGCCTGAACTCCCCCTCGGCCACCCGGCCGTCGGCGGCAAGCCGCTGCAGCGCACCGGTCACGACCGCGACGCCGAGCCCGTACCTGGTGGCGGGGCCGGCCGCGTTGAACGGGCCGTGCGTCCGCGCGTAGCGGGCGACCAGATCGCCGAGCGGATCTGCGACAGGCTCGGTGAAGGCCTCTGGTATGCCGACCGGCAACGGTACGCCAAGCGCGTCACGAAGTCGGCCGGCGTCCTCAGCCGCCGCCCAGCAGCTCGTGCCAGCGACCCGCACCTGGATGGCCCGCCGCGTGGCTTCGAGTTCGGCGAGCCATCCGGCCACAGAACCGGGACAGGTGCACCGCGCCGTTACCTCATCGGCCGACAGCGGGCCGGTCTCACGCAGCAGGTCCGCGACGCCTTCCAGGCCGCGGGCCTGGCGCCCCGCCGCCAGCCGCTGCGCCTCCCGCCCCGCTTCCTCGATCACCTCTGGATCGAGCAACTCGCGCAGTTCCGCCTGGCCGAGCAGTTCGGCCAGCAGCACCGAGTCGAGCGTGAGGGCCTGCGCACGCCGCTCGGCGAGCGGCGAGTCTCCCTCGTACATGAACGCGCCCACGTACGCCAGCAGCAGCGAGCGTGCGAACGGCGATGCCATCGCGGTCTCGGCTTCTGTGATCCGCACCTTGCGGCCTGCGATGTCGCGCATCAGGCCGGTCAGGGCAGGCATGTCGAAGACATCCTGCAGGCACTCCCTGACGGTCTCCAGCACAATAGGAAAGGTGCTGTACTGGCTGGCCACGGCGAGCAGCTGGGCGGAACGCTGGCGCTGCTGCCATAGCGGCGTGCGCCGGTCAGGACGGCGTCGTGGCAGCAGCAGCGCACGGGCCGCGCATTCGCGGAAACGCGAGGCAAGCAGGGCGGAACCGCCGAGCTCCGCCGTCACCAGCTGCTCCATCTCGTCTGGATCGAAAAGCACGATGTCGGGCGGCGGCGGCTCGTCGGTGTCAGGGATGCGCAGCACGATCCCGTCGTCGGCGTGCAACGCCTGTACATCCATGTCGCCGTAGCGTTCGCGCAACCTGCTCGCGATGGCAAGTGCCCACGGGGCGTGCACGCGTGCCCCGTACGGGCTGTGCAGGACCATCCGCCAGTCGCCGAGTTCGTCCCTGAAGCGTTCGACGACCAGCGTGCGGTCGTCTGGCACGCGGCCGGTGGCTTGGCGTTGTTCCGCCAGGTAGCTCACGAGATTGCCCGCCGCGTACCCGTCAAGTCCGGCGGCGCGCGCCCGTGCCGTGGCGGCGCCGGGCTCCATCGCCGCGAGTTCGCGGCAGAACCCGCCGATGGCGCGGCCAAGCTCGGCCGGCCGCCCTGGCGCGTCGCCGTGCCAGAACGGGAGCTTGCCCGGCTGCCCGGGAGCGGGCGAGACAAGAACGCGGTCGGCGGTTATGTCCTCGATCCGCCACGAGCTCGCGCCGAGCACGAACACGTCGCCGACCCGCGACTCGTACACCATCTCCTCGTCCAGTTCGCCCACCCGCGACGACTGGCGGCCGGCCAGGAACACCCCGAACAGCCCGCGGTCCGGTATCGTGCCACCGCTGGTGACAGCCAGCCGCTGCGCTCCCGGCCTGCCCCGCAGCGTGCCGGTCACCCTGTCCCACACCAGCCGCGGCCGCAGCTCGGCGAACTGCTCGCTCGGGTAACGCCCGGCGAGCATGTCAAGCACCGCTTCCAGGACCTGTCTCGACAAAGTCCCGAACGGCTGCGCCCTGCGAACCACTCGTTCGAGCGCGTCAACCTGCCAGTCGTCCATCGCAGTCATCGCCACTATCTGTTGTGCGAGCACGTCGAGCGGGTTGCGCGGGCAGTGGAGTTCCTCGATCTCGCCGGCCCGCATCCGTTCGGCCGTCACGGCCGCCTGCACCAGGTCGCCGCGGTACTTGGGGAAGATCACGCCACGGGAGACCTCGCCCACCTGATGGCCAGCCCGGCCCACCCGCTGCAGCCCGCTCGCGACCGAGGGCGGTGACTCCACCTGAATAACCAGGTCCACCGCGCCCATGTCGATGCCGAGTTCCAGGCTGGAGGTGGCGACCACGGCGGGCAGCCGCCCCGCCTTGAGCGCCTCCTCGATCTGGGCCCGTTCTGATTTCGAGACCGAGCCGTGGTGGGCCCTCACCACCTCGGCAGGTGCGCCGCGCGCGGCGCCAGCCTGAGCCATCACCTGGGCAGGTGGCGGGACGGGCCCGTCCGCGGGCACAGAAATCACGGCCGGCGCGGCCTCCACGGCCCGCTCGTAGGCGAGTTCGTTGAGCGCGGCGCAGAGCCGTTCTGAAAGGCGGCGCGAGTTCGCGAACACGATCGTGGCGCGGTGCCGCTCGATCAGGTCGAGCACCCGCTCCTCGACATGCGGCCAGATCGAGCGCCGCCCAGCGTCAGCAAAGCCGGTATCAGCCAAGCCAGTGTCGGCGAAGCCAGTGTCTGCTGGCGCAGCCTCAACCATGGGAGCGTCGGTTAGCCCGGTGCCTGAAAGGCCGCCGCCTGTGTGCCAGGAGCCTGTGTGCCCGGTGCCAGCACGCCCCTTGGCAGCCAGGTCGGGGTCGGGGGCACCCGCCGGGGGCCCGCTATGTCGCCCGGGGCCGAGTTCGGTCATGTCCTCGACAGGCACCACGATCTCGAGCTCAAGCCGCTTCTCGTGTGCCGGGGCAGCAATCGCCACCTGGCGATCGCCCGCCAGGAACGCGGCGACCTCCGCAGGTGGGCGCACGGTCGCGGACAACCCGATGCGCTGTGCCGGCTGGGAATGTGCCGGCTGGGAATGTGCCGGCTGGGAATGTGCCGGCCGGGAATGGGCCGGCTGGGGATGCTCCTGCCCGTCCCGCATATGCTCAAGCGGCAATTTTGGTGGGGTGCGCTGAGCTGGGGCCTGCACGTCCAGGCTGCCGCCGCCTGCGCAGCCGTTAGGGATCCTGAGCGCGTCCAGCCGTTCGAGTGAGAGCGCGAGGTGCGCACCGCGCTTATTCCCTGCGAGCGCGTGTACCTCGTCCACGATCACGGTCTGCACGCTGTGCAGCGTCTCCCTTGCGCGCGAGGTGAGCAGCAGGAACAGCGACTCGGGCGTCGTGATCAGGATGTCAGGTGGGCTGCCAGCGAGCCGTCGCCTTTCGTCCGCCGCTGTGTCCCCTGAGCGCACCGCCACCTTGATGCTCGGCTCAGGCACGCCGAGGCGGTGGGCCGCCTGGCGGAGGCCGGCCAGCGGCGCGCGCAGGTTACGCTCGATGTCCACAGCAAGTGCCTTGAGCGGCGAGACATACAGCACGCGGCAGCGGCGCGCTGGATCGTCGGGCACTGGCGCCGCGGCGAGCCTGTCCAGGGCCCAGAGGAAGGCAGCGAGCGTCTTGCCGGACCCGGTCGGGGCGATGACGAGGGTGTGCTTGCCGCTGCTGATCGATTCCCATGCCTGCACCTGCGCGGGCGTGGGTGCGGCGAAAGCGCCGGCGAACCAGGCACGGGTGACCTCGGAGAAGCACCCAAGCGGGTCACCGGTCTGGTCACCGGTCTGGTCACCGGTCTGGTTTGCCGGTCTGGTCACCCGTCTGGCCCGTGGACGGCTTCCCAGACCGGCCGGGGGTAGCTATGGCAGGCATGTACCCATCCTGCCTCGTGCCACTGACAATCTCGGACACCTCTGCCGGTCGGCCGCCCGGCCGACGACCCGCCCATCGCGCGCACATCACCCGCTCGTGGGGCCCTCAGCAGTGCTTGTGGAGTTCAGTGTGGGGCGGGCGTGGTAGCGGAGTGCCACATCCTGGTCACACTGATCTCCACGCCCTGTCTCAACCTGTACGCACGGCGCCATCGCCGGGTAGATCCTTGCTACCGTTCCCGATCAGGCTCGAGAAAGGCGGTCGATGAAGACGCGGTAATTCCGAAGGGCGTTGCGTAGCACTTCGGTGCCGGCGCCGCTGTCGTCCCACGAGCCGCGCAGGGCACGCTTGCGTTCATCAGCGGCGGCGAGCAGGGACTGGACCACGTGGCCGGTGACGCGCTGGCCGGTGACGCGCTGGCCAGCGGGGTCCTGGCGATAGCCGTCCTCACTGGCGACGTCCTGTCCGTTCCGGCGCTCGGCGGCTTCGCTGTCTGCGGTGTCGAGAAAACGATCTTCCACGTTCGTCACCTCCTGGGCGAGCGCTGCTGCGGCTCGGCTTGCTGGATGGGACCATCCACGGCGGTGGCGGCTGTTTGCACGTCGCCGTTGGGTGCGCCACCGGCCATGCGGACGTCACGCGGTCCGGCGCCCGCGCCTGCCGCGGCTTCGCCTCCATCAGCGCCGACAAGCTCTTGAAAGAGGGCGCGATAGTTGATCATCGCTTGCCTCATGTCCTCTGTGGAGGCGACGCCCGAGTCGGCCTGCCTGCTTATCTCGTGCGCGTCGCGGAACCGGCTGAGCGTATGCGCGTGCTCCACGGACAGATCGGCCATCATCTGGTCGTAGTTCTGCGACGGATAGCCGCGATCTGTCATAACGGCCGCGATGAGGCGTGTCGCTGCGTTGAGGGCTTCGGCCGGCGCCTCGACGAATCGTTCCTGGATCACTGTCCACTCTGCGCGATACCTGGCCCGCGCATCTGGGCTGAGCGCCCGGATGTCCAGGTCAGCGACCCGGCGCTCGCGCTGCGCCAATTCGGCCTCGGCCTGCCGCCTGCTGTCATGGGACTCCGCGAGCCGTTCGTATTCCGGACCGAAACGTTCCTGCGCCTTCGCCGCCGCGCTGCCATCGTGAACCACGCCGCAATGGCGGCGATGATGATGACGGCGACCACGATGGTTATGACAATCCCCATGATTGCCTCCCTGGTCGGGTTGGGAAAGCTGGCGCCTGCGCCCCTTAGTTGCCGGCCCAAACCGGATTGGTTCACCTTCGGCAGGCAGCATGAGCCGGGTCGCTGTGATCGCCGGAAGCCTGGTCGCACCACCGGCGGCGGACGCCGATAACACAACATTCAGGAAACAATCGCGTGATTGGCCCATCTTTCGGCCGAGCACGGCGTCTGTAACGTGTGATGGTTTCTTACCGGGTTCGCTGAGCGGAGCCGGAGGATCTGCACGGCTTCGCCTCGGCTGGCACCGAGCCTGACGTCCGGCAAGCCCAGACGTCAGGCAAGCCCAGACGTCAGGCAAGCCCAGACGTCAGGCAAGCCCAGACGTCGACCAGACGTCGATTGACCAGACGTCCGATTGAGGAGACCGCATGCACCATCGCCTGTTTCGGCTGGCAGCAGTCGCGGCTGGTCTGACCATCGCTGCACCGGCGGCATGCGCCGCTTCCGCGGCGGCGTTACCTGCCGGGCCAATGGCCGGCTCGGCACCTGGCGCGCTCGCGGCATCGGCACGGCTCGTCGTACCTCGAATTAGTCCTCGCAGCGCACCGGGAATCACGCCTGGAGCCGCGCCGCGAGCCGCATCTGGCACCCTCTCGAGGGCGGCGTCCCGCACCGTTGTGCTCATCAACGGTGACAAGATTGTCTCTGCGACGGCCCGTTCAGGCGGTGTCGTCAGCGCGCCGAGCGGAATCGGAGGCGCGCTGCTCAACCTGCGCCTCGGCGGCAAACACTACGAGATCCCCGCGGTGGCCCTGCCATACCTCGGCCGCGGCCTCGATCCAAGCTTGTTCGACCTGAATTCCCTGATCGGCAACGAGGCCAGTGGACGGTTGCTGGTGCGGGTGGGCTTTCAGGGGCGTCCACCGGCTCTGCCGGGCGTGCGGGTCACTCACGCGGCCTCCGGGCTCGAGGACGGCTACCTCACCGCATCCTCGGCGAGGCTGTTCGGTGTCGCGCTCACCCGCCAGTTCCGTGTGGATCACGCCCGCGGTCATTACGGCAGCGATGGTCTGTTCGGTCACGAAGTGGTCGTAAGCCTCGCGGGCGTGATGCCGCACCAGGTAGCAAAACCCGCGTTCGTGATGGACACCCTCGCTGTCACCGGGATCAACACGGCTGGAAAGCCCGACGAGGGCGACGTCGTGTCGGTGTTCAACGCCGACAACAGCAACCGGTTCGCGGACCCGGTTGAATCGTTCAACGACTTCTTCCATGGCTCGGCCAAATTCAGCGTGCCCGTGGGGCATTACTGGGCGGTCGGCATGTTCTTCGATCTTCCGCCGCATCCCGCGCTGCGGCTCGTAGTCTTGCCGCAGTTCACTGTGGCCCGGACGACGAGCGTTCGCGTCGACGAGCGCACGGCGACCAGCGAGATCACGATGGCGACGCCGCGGCGTGCGGTCGCTCAGTCGCTCAGTATCGAGCTTCGCCGCTCGAGCCCGGCCGGCTTCGCTCTGCCATACTCGGCCGCGGTTCAAGGACTGCCGCTCTGGACCAATACGACGAGCAAGCGGCCCACCGTCGGAGGGCTCCAGACGTTCACCGATGGATTGCTCACCTCGCCGAGCGGTAAGGCCACGCCTTACGAATATGATCTGGCGTTCGCGGGGCCCAGCGGGATTGTCCCGCCGCAGCACTTCGTAGTGCGAGCCGCGAACACAGCCCGTGTCGACGCCCGCTACTACTCGGCCGTGTCAATGACAGGCCAGTTCGGCCGGGCCGGTCTGTTCCCGGCTCAGCTGCGGGATGGCTTCGTCTTCGTCAACTCCTTTCCGCTGAAGCTGCCCCAGCGGCGGATCGAGTACACGAGTGTCGGCACCGGACTGCTGTGGAAGGCCGTCCTCACGACCAACGCGGGCGACTTTCTGCAGAACGACGGGTTCCGCCAGTACCACGCTCGTCAGCGGGCACGCGAGGACTGGAACCGCTACCCGCTCCATGTTGGTGTCAATGCGGACCTGCTCGGCGCCGCCAACCCCTTCGTCCTGCCGCCTTCTGCTGGTCGCGCAGGCGACACGCTGTCGATCGATATGACGCCATTCAGCGACAACCTGCCCGGTCACGCGGGCAACGGGTACGCGTTCGACATCGGCGGTGCCAGGATTTCCGGTGGCTTCGAGATCGACCAGAACGGTAAGAAGATCGCCGCCGCGAAGGTGGTTGAGCCGGCGCCGCCCGACCTGCTCATTCCCGCCGTCAGGCTCAGTGCCAGGCCTTCGGTCATCAGGTTGGTCCTGACCGCGGCGAGGAACGGGAGGCAGTATCCGTTGTCGACGAGCAGCCAGACCATCTGGACCTGGCATTCTTCGCATGAGGCGGGCACCACGCTGCGGGCTGGGTGGACGTGCGCGTCGACCTTCCTCAGCGGCGTCCTGAGCCACGATTGTGCGGCTGAACCGCTGCTGACGCTGCAGTATGCGGTCGGCGGGCTCGCGCTCGATGGCTCCGCCGCGGCCGGGCCGCAGGTACTCGACGTGTCGGTGGGCCATCTCCAGCTTGCGCACGCCGCCAAGATCACCGGCGCGACCGTGGCCGCGTCGTTCGACGACGGGAAGACCTGGCATCCGGCGAGCGTCGGCCGTCGGCAGGGCCGCGGCGACTTCCGCGCCGTGTTCACCGCTCCGCCACCAGGATCGGGCAAAGCCGGCCATATCGCACTGCGGATAACCGCGACGGATGCGGCCGGCGGGGCGATCGAGGAAACCATCACCCGCGCCTACAAGATCGCGCTCTGAGCCGAGCCGAGGGAGCAAGCCCATGAACATACGCAGGCTCAGCACGGCGTTCGGCATGCCCTGCGCCACGCTGCGCGCGGCGGCAGCCGCGACGGCCGCAGCTGCGATCATGATCGGAACAGCAGGCTTGGGCACGGCCGGTATGGCCGGTTCGGCCGCGGCGGCCGCAGGCGCCGGGTCAGCGGGTGCTACCACGGTGGCCGGGGCAGCGATGGGCCAGGCGTTAGCTCCCGCGCCGGAGCCGGCTTGCCCGCCGGTGGCGCCGGGTTTCGCACGCTGCCTGACGCTTTTCACCCCGCAAGTGGCGGTGAACAGGGCGCTTGCCGCCCGCGGCGCACGTGCCGCCGGCCCTGCGGCGAAGCCGCAGGGCTGGGGCGCGAAGAGTATCGAGGCGGCCTACAAGCTGCCTGTCGGCCGCAGATCTCGCGTTTTGGTCGCGGTGGTCGACGCCTTCGGCGATCGGAACCTGGCGCACGACCTGGGTGTTTACCGCAAGCAGTACGGCTTGCCCGGATGCGGCGCGGCGAGCGGATGCCTGCGCAAGGTCAACCAGACGGGTAAGGCGTCTCCGCTGCCGCCGACCGATTCAGGCTGGGAGATCGAGACGACCCTGGACGCCTCGATGGTCTCCGCCGCCTGCCCGTACTGCAAGATCCTGGTCGTGCAGGCCAAGAGCGACAGGATCGCCGACCTCGCTGCCGCCGAGGACACCGCGGTCCGTCTCGGTGCGAAGGCGGTGTCCAACAGCTGGGGCTCGCGCGAGGACGGCCTCACGCTGACGTACGCGAAGCACTTCAGCCACCGCGGCCGTGTGATCACCGTCTCCTCTGGAGACGTTGGGTTCACCGCGGTGTCGTTCCCTGCCAACCTGGCGACAGTCACCGCGGTGGGCGGCACCCAACTGGCCCGGGCACACAGCAAACGCGGCTGGACCGAGCGGGTTTGGAACGATCCATCCGGCGGTGCGGGCAGCAGTGGCTGTTCCGCGTACGTCCGTAAGCCCGCATGGCAGCACGACAGGCACTGCGCGATGCGCACCGTTGCCGATGTCTCTGCGCTCGCGAGCAACGTGGCCATGTATAACGCAGACGCGGGCGGGTGGATCAGCATCGAGGGCACGAGCGCGTCCGCGCCGCTGATCGCGGGGGTCTACGCGCTGGCAGGCAACGCGGCCAAGGCGGCGCCTGGTTACCCGTACCGGCACGCCCGATCCTTGTTCGACATCATCTCGGGCAACAACGACTGGTTCAGCGGCACGAATGGCGCCGCGTGCGGTTTCGACTACCTGTGTGTCGCCAAGAAGGGGTACGACGCGCCGACTGGCCTCGGCACTCCTGACGGCACCGGGGCCTTCTGAGCCCGCCCGGCTGGCCAGATGCGTGAAGATCACCCGTGACGATCGCTGTGGACCGAGAAAAGTGCGACATTCGGGCCACAGTGATCTCCACGCCGCGCGATGGGGCCACAGTGATCTCCACGCCACGCGATGGGGCCACAGTGATCTCCACACCACCCCCGGTCAGGCGTGACGGCCCGGAGGGCCGCTCCGCGCGGCCGTTCCTGCGGTGGCCCTGCCGCGGATGGCTGGGCGGCGGCGTCAGCCGCTCCCACTCCGCATTCGACAGGTCATGACGATTCAGGCGATCATCCACGCGAAACGATCCACACCGGCCCGGCCCAAGATCTACGCGACGCGTTCTGGGCTGCAGGCAGCGCGGCTGCCGGCCCAGGAGATCGACTTCTGGGAAGACTAGAACTCGGCTGCGCGATTGGCCCGAGATCTGACGCCGGCGCACGGCAGTTCGGCCAA
Organism: uncultured Actinomycetota bacterium; assembly: GCA_963826515.1. GTDB lineage: Bacteria > Actinomycetota > Actinomycetes > Streptosporangiales > Streptosporangiaceae > DATFVJ01. The sequence continues at coordinate 353,832 of CAWGXI010000003.1, read as the reverse complement.
TGTCGTGACACTCGCGCGGACCGCTGGGGTAGATGCCACGGGCGACATGCACGGCGGGTGCTGTTGCGCGGCGGGGCGCGTCTTGGGGCGCTGAGCAGTCAGCTCTGGCGGGCTTCCCCTGAGGACGGTTACCGCTGGTACGCCTGAGGACCGCCCGGCACACGTGCCATAGGTACGACACCTCAAATCGGAGAAAAGATCACGCGGTGTTGGGCCACATCAACATCGCCGTCGCCAGGCGGACCGTTGCAAGCGTCCCACGGCTGCGCGGTGCCCGTGGGCCGGCCGAGGTCGTGAGATCTGGGGGTACGACACGACGGCCGCGAAGGCGAGCACAACGCCGGTGGTCACGGCGCGGATGAGCCGGTCGGCGCTAATGAGCGGCGTCATCCTCCGGTGCGTCCCGCGTCAATCGGTCGCCTGGATGCCTCGTAAGATTTCACTTGGCCGCTGGCCGGCGGGACGGCGGGAAGGCGGAGGAAGTGCATGAGATTGACCGTTTTGTGGGAGCGGATGAACGCGCAGTTCGGTGCGGGCTACGCGGACAGTGTGGCCATGGACTTCGTGTTCGCGAGTCTCGGCGGGCGCACCATCACTCAGGCACTCGCGGAGGGCGAAGACGCCAAAACGGTCTGGCGTGCGGTGTGTGAAACGTTCCAAGTTCCAGAACGGCTGCGCTGAGTTCCCTTATCCGCAGGTGGCGCAAGTCCGCAGGCCGGCCATGACCATGCAGACGAGACGCTGGTGCGTGACGTCCGTCTGCTGCGGAAGCCCGAACCCGCCTGCGATCTGCAGCGCCGCGAATCCATGCATCGCGGCCCGGATGCAGCGGGCGGCGTGGATCGCTTCCGATCCGTCGATGCCGTAGCCACGTAGCACGGCAAGCACGATGTCAGCAAGTTGCTGCCCGGCGGCGGCGAGGCGCGGGTCATCGCCTGGCAGCTGCGGGAACAGGGTGTAACGGTTCGGGTGCTGGGTGGCGTACGTGTGGTAGGCGAGCATGAGGGCCGCGACCGCGTCGTCGCCGCTGCGGCCGAGGACCGCGTCGGCGACCGTGTCGGCGACTTCGCCAAGTATCCGCAGGCTCACCAGGCTCCGCAGCGCGGCGAGGCTGTCCACGTGCTTATAGAGAGAAGGGGCGGCGACACCCGTGCGGGCCGCGACGTTAGCCAGCGTGAGCGCGCCCGGCCCGCGTTCGTCAACGAGGGCGGTGGCGGCATCCACCACCGAGCTCGTGGACAAACCTGCTCTAGGCGGCACCAGTGCCCTGCTCGAGGAACTGGATGATCTCGGCGGCGACGCGGTCGGGACACTCGGCCATCGCGTAGTGCCCTGCGCCCTCGATAATTGCCGCGCGCCCGTGCAGTTCCTTCGCTATCGCGTTGGCGTCGGCGATCGGGTCGCGCGAATCGGGGTCTTTGGTGCCCATCACGACGAGCGCCGGGCAGCGCACCTCGGGCATCCTCGCGTTGCACTCGTCCGCAGTGCCCGCCGCGAGCGCCCGCAGCATGCCGTGCAGCGCCGCCATCCGCCCAGGCTCGGCGAGCATGGCTGCGAGGGCTTTCTTGTATTCGTGGTAGTCGTCAGGCTTACGCGCCTTGAAGAGGCTCGCCCAATAGGCCATCCACGCCCAGCGGTACCGGCCGACGATCTCCCCGCCGGCATTCATGACGACGCGCTGGATCCTGCCTGATGGCGGTCGGCCCGGGGCGCAGAGCACGAGGGCCGCGATCTGGTCGGGCGCCTCGGCCGCGGCCCACACTGCCGAGGCAGTGGTGATCGACTCGGCGATCACGATGGCCGGCCCGGAGTCCCTGCGTGTCGCATCGGGGTGGGTGGCGTTCAGGTGGCGGATGAGCGCCAGGATGTCGGAGCCGAGAGCCGCGGCGGAGTACACCGGCCATCCGGTGCTCGACTCGCCGTGACCGCGCAGGTCCATCGTCGCCACCCGGTAACCGGTCTCGGCGAGCGCGGGGCGCAGGTATCGGAAGAGCTGGCGGCGGTCGCCGATGCCTGGCGCGCAGACGATCAGGGGACCGGTGCTGCCCGTGTCGTCATAAGCAAGCTGGCCGCACGGCACGTCGACGAAGTGCGTCTGCGGCTGGGCGTGGGCCTGCGGCTGGGCGTGGGCCTGCGGCTGGGCGTGGGCCTGCGGCTGGGCGCGGGCCTGCGGCTGGGCGCGGGCCTGCGGCTGGGTGCGGGCCTGAGGTGGTGCTTGGGCCTGGGACGGTTCTTCGCTCTGGGGTAGTTTGCGGGTCTGAGGTGGTTTGTGCGCCTGGGATGGGCTGGGGGGCTCGGTTTGCGGCTTGGGCTGGGATTGCATTCGCAGGCCTCTCCCGGAGCGATGTCGATCGTCGGCAGTTTAGCTATTCAAAGTAGCTTAAAAGCTAATCGCGATAGCTTAGCACATTGGTTAGCACGGTCTAGACCGGTTCACGATGGTTTCTGTTGTTTCTTCCCCGATCGCGGTGGATTCTCCGTCATATTGGCGCAAGTTCCGCCGCGATAGTGGAACGGCAGGTCGGGACGCGCGGATAACCTGACCCGCGTGCTCGAACATGTCACGGTGACGCGATACGTGACCCCGCTGCGCGAGGGTGGGTCACTGCCTGCCGTCGTGGAGGCCGACAACCTCGGCACGTATGTGATGAAGTTCCGCGGCGCGGGGCAGGGGCCGAAAGCTCTCGTTGCGGAGATCATCGACGGCGAACTCGCCCGCAGGCTCAGGCTTCGCACGCCAGAACTGGTACTGGGTGACCTTGATCCGCGCATACCGGGTAGCGAGCCCGACCCCGAGATCCAAGATCTCCTGCGTGCGAGCGAACGGCTCAACCTTGGCGTGGACTTCCTCCCAGGCTCGGTCGGCTTCGACCCGCTCGGGTGGGCGCCCGACCGGTTGTTCGCCAGCAAGGTGCTGTGGCGACGCGCTGATCCAGAACGTCGACCGCACGTGGCGCAACACCAACCTGCTCGTGTGGCACCGAGATATCTGGCTCATAGATCACGGTGCGGCGCTTTACCTTCATCGCAACTGGCCGACAGCGGACCCCGCGAAACCCTTCGACGCCCATGATCATGTGCTGCGCGGTTCTGCGGGGTCGCTGGCCCACGATGGTCCAGCCCAGTCCCGTGCACAGCGGTCTCACCGACGACCCTGAGGCCGAACTTGAGCACCTTTTCGACACGCTGGTGCGCTAGGGCATGTCTCGCAGATCTCTGGCGGCGCGGCAGTGACCGCCCACGACCCCGGACGGGCGGCCGGGGTGGTGGACGGCACTGTCGTCGCCGACAGCTCCACTTCTCCGCCCTGCCGGTCGCCGCCTGGATCACCGCCCGCATCCACCGATATCTACGAGACACGCCCTAGATCCGCCTAAGTTCTCCGCCTACGCCGGCGTGTCGGGCTCATGATCGAACAGCTGTTCGTATAGGCTCCTCGCGTGCGCCGCACCTCGCCCGGACTGGCGAGCTTGCCCGGACTGGCGAGCTTGCCCGGACTGGCGAGCTTGCCCGGACTGGCGAGCTTGCCCGGACTGGCGAGGCACCGTTTTCCTGGTGGCCTGAGACTGTGCCGCCCGGGTGGGCGCAAATTGTCAGCAGGGGCGCGTAGCGTCAGTGCCGACAAGCCGGGCGGCACACCGGGCAGCGTTGCTGAACGGCACCGCTATACGGCACCGCTATACGGCACCGTCGGCAGCATATCGACCACGACGATCATCTGAGCGGTACGGCGGAGACGCCACCATCAGGCCCGTGACCCTCACAGGGAGTTCTCATGGCAGCTAGCGACAGGACGGGGATGGGCCGTCCCGGCGACCGGGACAAGGCCCTCGAGGCCGCGCTCGTCCAGATCGAGCGGCAGTTCGGCAAGGGCTCGGTCATGCGCCTTGGCGACGACGCCCGCGCCCCTGTCGAGGTGATCCCGACCGGTTCGATCGCGCTCGATGTCGCGCTAGGCATCGGCGGCCTGCCCCGCGGCCGTGTCGTCGAAATATACGGACCTGAAAGCAGCGGAAAAACTACTGTCGCATTGCATGCCGTCGCCAATGCGCAGAAGATGGGCGGGATCGCGGCTTTCATCGATGCCGAGCATGCGCTCGATCCTGAATACGCAAAGCGGCTCGGTGTCGACACAGACGCGCTGCTCGTCTCCCAGCCCGATACCGGCGAGCAGGCGCTGGAAATCGCCGACATGCTGATCCGTTCCGGCGCGCTCGACATCGTCGTCATCGACTCCGTGGCCGCCTTGGTGCCGAGAGCCGAGATCGAGGGCGAGATGGGGGACAGCCACGTCGGCCTGCAGGCCAGGCTCATGTCCCAGGCGCTGCGTAAGCTCACCGGTGCGATAAGCCAGACCAAAACCACGGCAGTTTTCATCAACCAGCTGCGTGAGAAGGTCGGCGTGATGTTCGGCAGTCCCGAGACGACGACAGGTGGGCGGGCACTTAAATTCTATTCGTCGGTCCGGCTCGATGTGCGGCGCATCGAGACGCTCAAGGACGGCACCGAGCCGGTCGGCAGCCGCACCCGGGTAAAGGTTGTGAAGAACAAGATGGCCTCGCCCTTCAAACAGGCCGAGATGGATATCTTGTACGGCTTCGGGATCAGCAGGGAAGGCGGTCTGATCGATCTCGGCGTAGAGCAGAGCATCGTGCGCAAGTCCGGTGCCTGGTACACCTACGAAGGCGACCAGCTCGGGCAGGGCAAAGAGAATGCCAGGAACTTCCTGCGGAGCAACCCCGACCTCGCCGACGAGATCGAGAAGAAGATCAAAGAGAAGCTGGGCGTGGGACCGCAGCTCGATGCGGACTCCATGGAGACTGTGGGTCCGGACGGTCCGGTTGCGCCATCCCGCGGCGGCGGCCCGGCCGCGGCGCCTGGAGGACCTGCTGTACGCGGCCGGACGGCTGGTCCGGGGCGGACAGGCACGGTGCCGAGGCCAGGATCGGAGTAAACGCCCCAACAGGGCTGTGGACCGGCCGTTACTCGGCACGCGGGCGGAGGAACGGCCGGGGAACTGATTCCGGAGAGAGGCGAGTAGGTGACCACCCGGCGGCGTCGAGGATCACGTGTACCTGGTCCCGGCCGCACGCTCGAGGAAAATGCGGAGCGTGCGAGCGGCCAGCCAGCAGGCGCGAAGGGGCGGACAGCCAGTGCCGCCGGGCACGCGGCAACGGACGGGGCCGGCGATCCGCCCGTCCTTGGGCTCACCGGCATGCCAGAGCCGCTGAGGCGTGGCACGCGGCGACGCGGGACCCGGGATAGGGGCGGGCAGCCGGAAGGGCTGCGGGACCCGGAGGCGACAGCGAGGGAAGCCTGCCTGCGGCTGCTGACCGCTGCGCCACGGACACGGGCTCAGCTCGCCGATGCTCTGCGCCGCCGGGGGGTGCCGGAGACCGTGGCCGAACAGGTTCTCGGCCGTTTCGCCGAGACCGGGCTGATCGACGACGCGGCATTTGCGAGCGCGTGGGTGGAGTCGCGTCACTACAGCCGCGGCCTTTCCCGCCGCGCGCTCGCGGCCGAACTGCGCCAGCGCGGCGTCGCCGACGGCGATGTCCGTGACGCTGTGAGCGAGCTTGATCCGCAGCAGGAGGCTGCGACCGCCCGTCACCTGGTGAACGCCAAGCTCGCAGCCACCCGTGGCCAGCCGCCGCGCGTCCGTACCCGTCGCCTGGCGGGAATGCTGGCCAGGAAGGGTTACCCGGCGGGGCTGGTGTTCCGTATCGTCCGTGAAGCACTCGAAGAGGAAGGTATCGACGCGGCCGAGGCCGGCCTCGACGAATCGGCGGAGGCGGCCTTCGAGGGCGCAGATGCGTGGCCGGACGGCGCGGAGCCGGGCTGATGACGCCCGCGTGGCTGGCCAGTCCGACGAGTGCGGCGCGAAGGAGCGCTCGGCAGGGCTCGGCTCGATCATGCGCCGGGCGGCCCACGGGCCGCCACCGAGCCCGCAGGTTGCCTAATGTGCCGCAGGCCCGTATATCTGCACGAACCGCTGGGGTAGCGGCCGTAACGGTGGCGGTGGCAGAGCCAAGAGCGAGGCAAGAAGCAGTTGACGCCGCGAGACATCCCATCCGCGTCGGTTTGCAGCCCGATGTGCCGCCGGGAACACGGTTCATCAGATACCGGACGAGCGCCGGCCCGACGCCCCGCCGGCGGATCGCGCTGGTCGCACTCCGCAGGGTTCGCGGACGCCGACAGCCACAGACATTTACCCTCGTCGTAGCGGCGCGGGGCCGGCGCCGAATGTACCTATGGAGGGGACGAAAGGCTCTGCCCCCTGCGCCCGGGCGCGCGCTTACTGGACAGACAGAGTGCTTGGGAGGGCGCATGAAACAGCGGGTGCCCAGGAGGGCGTGGTACTCGCCGGGCGGAGCTTTTGGCCGCCCCCGGGTGCTCGTCGAGGATGACCACCCTGCTCTCGCGATCTCGGACTTCTCCCGGTTCCAGGAGGCGGGCTTTGACGTCGCCTTCTGTTCCGGACCGGGTCACACTCCCGAGGACTGCCCTTTGCTGCGGGGTGCGGAGTGCGAGGTGCTAGCCAGCGCCGATGCCGTGCTTCACGGGCTCGACAGCAAGCTGGGCGTTGCCGCGGCCATTCGCCGACGGCATCCGGAGATACCGGTCGTGGCCGAGCAGCGCCGCGGCGAGGACGGGAGCTTGGAGCCGGTCCCGGAGGGATGCGTACCGCTCGTCTACGCGTGCTCGGTGAAAGGCCAGGTCGACGCGCTGCGTCGAGAAATAGCGGACCGGCCCAGCTGCCCAGCTGGCAAATAGCGGACCGGCCCAGCTGACAAGGGCGGGCGCTCGCCCAGAACACGCAGATCTTTGCGGCGCGCCAGTGCCGCCCATGGCCCCAGATGGACGACCGGGGAGGTGGTGGAGGCACTGTCGTGGTCGCCGATAGTTCCACAATCGGCTCCTCGAGAACAAGCAGGGCCTTGCCGGATCGCCGCCTGGAGGCGCCGCCCGCATCCACCGAGATCTACAGGACACGCCCGATCTTTCCGGCTTCGCCGGACCTAGCTCCCTAGTCCGCACGTGCTGGCGGGATGGATAGCCGCAATACCCTGCCGGAGACACGAGGCAGCTCAGGTGCGCGGTGAAACGAGCCGATCAGCCGTTAAATCGGCTATCTAGCCTGGTCACAGGCACATCAAGGCACCTGGCCGGCGGACTTGGCAGAGCGGTTTGCTTGCCCTAGACGTTATCGCAGCTTAACCTCACGGCAGCGAGGTGTTACTCCGCAGCGCGCGGATTGACATAGACAGACATGACGATGCAGAGACGACAACCGGGCCGCAGTTCCTGCGGCGCTCGCCACTGGCCGGTCCCGGACCGGCCCGCCAGCAGTCCTGGCGGATACCTGGTCGCACGCGTGGTGGCCGGGTGGACTGTCGTGATCGCATGGGCCGCAGGGACCATGCCGGGCAGGGGCGGCCATGCTCCTAGCGGTGGCCATCTGTACGGCAGTTCCTCTGCCCAAGGCGGCGGCCATACGCACGGCCGTCGCCGTGCGTACGGCGGTTGCCTTGCGCATTCTGGCGGCCGGGCGTCGGACAGGCGTTCGGCGGCAGGTCCGAGCGGTCGGGACCGGCGGATGATGGCTGGGCGGATGTGCGTGGCGATGCCCATGATCATCTGGATGCGGGGCGCTATGGCCGGCCCCACCGTGATCCGGAGCGCAGCGGTTCGCCGCCCGGTAATCCGCTGCCCGGCGGGCGGTGGTGCCGTCGGTCACCACGGTGCCGGCGGTGGTGCCGTCGGCCACGGCGCCGGCAGTGCCGCCGGTCGTGGTGCCGCCGGTCGTGGTGCCGCCGGTCGCGGTGCCGCTGGCAGTGCCGCCGGTCGTGGTGCCGCCGGTCGCGGTGCCGCTGGCAGTGCCGCCGGTCGCGGTGCCGCCGGTCGCGGTGCCGCTGGCAGTGCCGCCGGTCGCGGTGCCGCCGGTCGCGGCAGTGGAGGCATTGCCGCATTCTGTGCATGCGACGTTACTAACGGTCGCACGCGCTTGTAACCCCTCGCGCCAGGGCACGGCTGTGGTACATCGTCACGGCCGCCTTGCGAGCAGGAAGGGGTACGCCGTGGGCAGCGCACTACTGGCCGTTATCGGGCTGGGACTGGGGCTGTTTGCCAGCCTGTTCGCCCTTGTCGTCATGTTGCGCCGTCAGGCCGCCCCCGCAGCCATGCCTGCGCCGGCTCACGACGATCATGCAGGCGCGACACCGCAGCTGAGCGCCGGCCAGGCAAGCGGCGAAGCCGAACAGATCTTGTCCCGGGCGCAGGCCAGCGCCACCCAGATGGTGCAGCGCGCCGAGGCGTCAGTTGAGCAGGCCGAGAAGGCCAGGAACGACATCGAGGACGAGGCACGGACGGCCAAGGCCGAACTGCGTGAGCTTCGCAGCGATCTGGAACGACGCGAGACCAGGCTGTCCGAGCGTGAGCAGCGGATCGACGATGAGGAACGCAAGCTCGAGGACCGCGCCTCCGGGCTCGACTCGGTGCAGCGTGAGCTTGACAACCGCGGCGCCGATCTCGACCGCCTCGACGCGCAGCGTCGCGAAGTGCTTGAGCGCGTTGCCGGTCTCACCTCGGACCAGGCCAAGGCCGAACTGGTGTCCAGCATCGAGAACCAGGCAAAGCGCGAAGCCGCCCTCACTGTCAGGGATGTAGAAAGGCAGGCGCGTGCCGATGGTGAGAAGCGGGCGCGCAAGATAGTGACGCTGGCGATCCAGCGGGTCGCAACCGAACAGACCACAGAGTCAGTCGTGTCCGTTCTGCATCTGCCCGGCGACGAGATGAAGGGCCGGATCATCGGCCGTGAGGGCAGGAACATTCGCGCCTTCGAGTCGGTGACCGGCGTCAACCTCATTGTTGACGACACGCCAGAGGCGGTCTTGCTGTCCTGTTTCGATCCGGTCCGCCGCGAGGTCGGCAGGCTCACGCTGGAACGGCTCGTCCTCGACGGGCGAATCCACCCGCAGCGGATCGAAGAGGCGCACGAGCGCAGCAAGGCCGAGGTCGCCCTGTTGTGTGTCCGGGCAGGTGAGGACGCGCTTATCGAGCTTGGCATCACCGACATGCACGCCGAGCTTGTGACCCTGCTCGGGCAGTTGCGGTACCGCACCTCCTACGGCCAGAACGTGCTGAAACACCTGATCGAGTCAGCGCACATCGCCGGGCTGATGGCGAGCGAACTGCGCTTGAGCGCCCCATTCCTCAAGCGCTGCACCGTGCTGCACGACATAGGCAAGGCCCTCACGCACGAAGTTGAGGGCAGTCACGCCCTGGTCGGCGCCGAGATCGCCCGCAGATACGGTGAGCACGAGGACGTCGTGCACGCGATCGAGGCGCATCACAACGAGGTCGAGGTGCGTACGGTCGAGGCGGTCCTCACTCAGGCTGCCGATGCGATCAGCGGTGGCAGGCCAGGCGCGCGTCGCGAGTCGCTGGAGGCGTACATCAAGCGGCTCGAGCGGCTGGAGCAGATCGCCGCCGCCCACGAGGGCGTGGACAAGGTCTTCGCCATGCAGGCTGGCCGCGAGATCCGGGTGATGGTGAAGCCCGACCGGGTGGACGATATCCAGGCTCAGGTGATCGCGCGGGACGTTGCGAAACAGGTCGAGGAGGAACTCACCTACCCCGGGCAGATCCGGATTATCGTCGTACGCGAGTCGCGCGCCACCGAATTCGCCCGCTAACCACCACCAACCGTCCGCTCCGGTGCCTAGCTGTCACCTTCCAGCTTCAGCACCGGAATGTCGGGCGGGTTGAAGCCGAGCACCTGACCGTAAAAGGACAATTCCGCCTCCAGGGCGGCGATGACGCTCTCGGCCCTGCGGAACCCGTGCGACTCGCCCTCGAATGCCAGGTAGGCGTGCCGGATGCCGTGCTCGTGCAGTTCTGCGACGATCATTTCCGACTGGTCGGCGGGCACGACCGGGTCGTCCGTCCCCTGCAGCACCAGAACCGGGCTGGTGGCGTCCGTAACGTGACCCTGGGGTGACCGTTCGCGGTAGGTGGCCTCGAATCCGGGCAGCGGGCCGACCAGGCCGTCCAGGTAGCGCGATTCGAAGTCATGTGTCTCGCGGCTGAACTGCTCCAGGTTGGCGGGCCCGAAGTAGGAGGCGGCGGCGCCGAAGACGGGGCCATGTGCCGCCGCGCCGGTCGTCACGGCGCACAACGCGGTCCAGCCACCGGCAGAACCGCCCCTGATCGCGAGCCGCCGCGGGTCCGCGTCGCCGCGAGCCGCGAGGCCACGCGCTGCCGCGATCGCATCTTCGACGTCCACGGTCCCCCACTGGCGGCGCAGCCGCTCACGGTAACCGCGGCCGTGCCCGGTCGAGCCGCCGTAGTTGACGTCGATGATCCCGATGCCGCGGCTCGTAAAGTACGCCTTTTCCAGGTCAAGAATGCTTGTCACGTGACTGGTTGGCCCGCCGTGCACCCACACCACATACGGGGGCAGCTCGCCCTCAGGGGCGGTAGCCGCCGGGTTAGAGGGCGGATACACGAGCGCGTGCACCATGCGGCCGAACGGCCCCTCGAGCTCGACCGCCGCTGGGACGGGCAGGTAGGCCGCGTCGGGAACCTCGTCAAGCTCGCGGCGAAGGGCCTCAGTCCTGCCGGTGACCGCGTCGACCCGCACGACGCCCAGCGGCGCCCCGGGGCCACCGGCGATTCCCACGACAACTGTCCCGTCCGCGGAGACCGACGCTCCGAAGGCGGAGTATGGAATGTCCAGGTCGGTCAGCTCACCGCTGTCCGGATCGAGCACGCCGAGCCGCAGGTCCCCCTGACCGTGCACGACAGCCAGCCTGCCGTCACCGAGCACCGCGAAAGGCTGCCCGCCAAGCTGCCAGAGCGCGCCGGCGAACTCCTCCTCGGCTGGGTAGAGAGCCTGGGGCGGCTCGCCATAAAGGCCGACCTGGTAGATGTTCCACCAGCCAGACCAGTCGGAGATCACGTACAGGCTCGTCGCGTCGCGCCAGCGGGGCGCGAGCACGGATTCCGCCACTCCGCCCTTGATCAGGGTTCCCTTGCGGGGAACGCCGTTCTCCAGCACCGCCACCCGCAGCTCGGTACCGTCCCACGGCATGCGCGGGTGGTTCCAGCAGATCCAGGCGAGGCGCGACCCGTCAGGGGAGGGGACCGGGAACGCATAGAAGTCGGATCCGCTGACGAGTTCCCGCACCGCGGCAGGGTCGTCGGCGGCCGAGCCGTCGAGGGGGACCGCGACGATCGCGCGCCTGACGCGGTCCTCGTCATGCTGCTCGCGGACGCACCAGATCTCCCTGCGGTCGGGCGAAAGGACGAAGTCGGCGTAGCGCAGCGCGCCAGGCTCGGCCGGTTCGGGTGTGAGCGCGCGGGGCGCGCGCCCGCCTCGCGGCTGCGCGGCGGGGGCTTCACCTTTCCGCTTCGCCGCCGTAGCGCCCTGGCCCAGGTAAAGCCGCTGGTCCCCGTAGTTCGCGAACACGATGTCCCAGCCACCGGCGGACCGCCCGGGCACCGGCAGGTAGGAGCGGCCCCCATACTCGTGCACCCGGGTGCGGGCATTCCATGGCGCCGCTACCAGCTCGGACCGATGCCCGTCCGCCGCGCGGTGCACGACGGTGGTTCGCCCGCCTTCCTCCGGCCGGAGCTCCTGCCACCACACCTGGTCCGCGATGACGGTAGGGAAGGACAGCAGGATTTGCGCGCGGGCAACATCGGCCGCGCCGACAGGGGAGGGCCAGGCACCGTAAGGGGCCGTCAGGCATTCGGTCATAGCGGCATCGTGCCCTATGCGGCGGGACGTTGGGGCACGGACCCGGCAGCTCGGTCCCGCCGACTGTACGGCATTGCCCGCGGGGTGAGGCGGCCGCATCATGATGGGCCCTCATTCGCACTTTGCGTACCCGTTAGGACGCTTAGTCTACCTGCGGAGGCGGTGGCGCGCCGCTGGGCCACCAGTAAACCAAACCCCTCCCTAACGGCTGCGCGGCGCGCGACGGGTACGCAAATGTCCCCCAATCCTCCAGCGGAACTTGCCTCGGCGCGCGCTCGCCGTGTCAGCCGCGTACCCTCTATCCGGAGATGAGAGTCGTGAATGGCACAGCTGCCGCAGCCGCGCGCACCTACCAGATCCGCACCTACGGGTGCCAGATGAACGTGCACGATGCCGAGCGCCTCGCCGGTCTGCTTGAGCAGGCCGGCGACCGCCGCGCGGCGCCTGATGTACCGCCCGACGTGGTGGTCTTCAATACCTGCGCGGTGCGGGAGAACGCTGACAACAGGCTTTACGGGAACCTCGGTCACCTCCGTCCGGTGAAGGACAGCCGCCCGGGCATGCAGATCGCGGTCGGCGGTTGCCTGGCGCAGAAGGACAGGGGCGAGATCGTCCGTCGTGCCCCCTGGGTGGACGTCGTGTTCGGGACGCATAACATCGGCTCGCTTCCCGCGCTGCTCGAACGTGCGCGCGTGCTTGACGAGGCGCAGGTCGAGATAGCGGAGGTGCTGCAGCGGTTCCCCTCCGGGCTGCCGGCCCGCCGCGAATCCGCCTACTCGGCCTGGGTGGCGATCTCGGTGGGGTGCAACAACACGTGCACGTTCTGCATCGTGCCGAGCCTGCGCGGCCGTGAGGAGGACCGGCGCCCCGGCGACGTCCTGGCCGAGATCCGCGCCCTGGTCAGCGAGGGTGCACTGGAGGTGACGCTGCTCGGGCAGAACGTCAACTCCTACGGCGCGGCGTTCGGCGACCGGCAGGCGTTCGGGAAACTGCTCCGCGCCTGCGGCGAGGTCGAGGGGCTGGAGCGGGTGCGGTTCACCTCGCCCCATCCGCGCGACTTCACCGGCGACGTGATCGCGGCGATGGCCCAGACCCCGAACGTCATGCCGCAGCTGCACATGCCGCTGCAGTCCGGTTCCGACGCGGTGCTGCGGGCGATGCGCCGCGCCTACCGCAGGGACAAGTATCTGCGGATCATCGATCAGGTCCGTGCGGAGATCCCGGCAGCGGCCATCACCACCGACATCATCGTGGGTTTCCCCGGTGAGACAGAACGTGATTTCGAGGACACACTCGATGTCGTCCGCCAGGCGCGGTTCGCGGGCGCCTTCACGTTCCAGTACTCCAAGCGGCCGGGCACGGCCGCTGCCGACATGCCTGGCCAGGTGCCCGCCGAGGTGGTCAGGGAGCGATACGGGCGGCTCGCGGCGCTGGTCGAAGAGATCACCTGGGCAGGTAACCAGACACTGCTCGGCCGTGAGCTCGAGGTGCTCGTCGCGGAGGGCGAGGGACGCAAGGACGTCGCGACGCACCGGCTGTCCGGCCGGGCGCCCGACGGCAGGCTCGTGCATTTCGCGCCCGGAGACGCCATGCCCCGGCCGGGCGACATGGTGCGGGTAGCTGTCACGCATGCCGCGCCGCACCATCTGATCGCCGATCTGCCGCCGCTGGCCGTCCGCCGGACGCGCGCGGGCGACGCGTGGGAGGCGTGGCGGGCCGCGGCGAACCCGCCGGGCGGGCAGCCAAGCCCCACGGGCCAAGGCGCACGGCCCGCTCCGGCTGTGCTGCTCGGCATGCCTTCCGTTGGCCGGCCAGCCGGCCAGTGATCGTCGCTACCCAGCGCCCCAGGGCGGATCGCCCGGTCGCCGGTGCCGGGCATTCCAGCCTTCGCCTGCCGCACGAACGGGACGTTCCTGCGTGCTTATCGCCGCCGCCGTCTGTCCCCATCCTCCGTTGCTCGTGCCGGCCGCGGCAGGCGGCGCGGTGGCCGAACTCGACGAGGTGCGCGGCGCCTGCGACGAGGCCGTGAACGTGCTGGCAGCCGCCGGGCCCGACCTGATCGTCACGGTCGGTGGCGGCGCCGAGGACAGGGAGTTCGACGGCAGCGCGGCAGGGAGCCTCGCGGCTTATGGGGTCGGCTGGCGAACGGGCACTGGCACGCCCGTATTGCCGCTGTCGCTGACCATCGGGCGCTGGCTGCTGCAGCGTTCCGGCCTGCTCGGGCCGGACGCCGGGGGGCGGCCGCGGCGGCAGCCGGGTTCGGCCGCTGCCGGCCCGGGGGAGCCGGGGGCGCGAACCCGCGTGGCGCCTTGCACCGGCCCGGTCAGGCCCACGCCACGGGTGCGGCTGACCGCCACGGCGTTCGGGACACCGCCGGGCGACTGCCTGCGCATCGGCGCGCGGATCGCCAGCCGGGCCAGCAGGGTGGCGCTGCTCGCAATGGGTGACGGGCCCGCGTGCCTGTCCCCGCAGGCGCCCGGATATCTGGATCCCCGCGCTGCGCCATATGACGCCGAGGTTTCTGCCGCCCTCGCGGACGCGGACGCGCACCGGCTGGCGCGGCTGGATCCTGATCTGTCCGCCGACCTGCTTGCCGCGGGCCGGGTGGCCTGGCAGGTGCTCGCCGGCGCGGCAGGCACCGGCACGTACCACGGTCACCTGCACTGCGCAGCCGCGCCGTACGGCGTCAGCTATCTGGTGGCGTCGTGGAACACCTGCGCCTGAGCGCGGTCATCCATCAGGTGCGCGGACCCGCGGGAGAGGCTCTAGGCCCCGGCGCTGGTACCGGCCTGGCCTGGACCCTGCTCGCCCGTGCCGCCGACCTGATCGGCGGCACTGGCTGGCCCATCGGCAGTGCTTGCCGGGTGCACGTCGGTGGCTGCCGGGTGCACGTCGGTGGTGTCGGGGTGCACGCCGCCTTGCCCGCTGTCCTGCGCGTGCCACGATGCCTGATCAGTCTGGCTCTCCGCTGCGCGCTGCCCGGACTCCGCGTCGCTCGCATGATCGGTGCCGGCGGCGCCCGACGCGTGCTTCTCGTGCTTGCCGGACTTGCTCCCAAACATCGCGCGTACCTTGTCAGCGAATCCCATCGACTTTCCCCCGGCCATCACGGCAACGTGCCTAGCTGATATAACGCGCTGAGTCACACTGATGCCCTAATGTCACCGTACCCACGGCTGAGAGACTGAATCCATGCCCGGAGGCGTCATCGTGGTCGTGGGGCCGACGGCGGCCGGAAAGTCCCACCTGTCGGTTGACCTGGCCCGCGAGGTCGGCGGCGAGGTGGTGAACGCGGACTCGATGCAGTTGTACCGCGGCATGGACATCGGCACCGCGAAGCTGACCCCGGCCGAGCGCGGCGGCGTACCGCACCATCTCCTTGACATCTGGGACATCAGGCAGGCCGCCAGCGTGGCTGAGTATCAGCGGATCGCACGCGGCGCCATCGACGAGATCCTGGCGCGCGGCAGGGTGCCCGTTCTCGTCGGCGGTTCAGGGCTGTACGTGCGCGCAGTCCTCGACCACCTCGAGTTCCCGCCGGCTGACCCGCTGGTACGCGAGCGGCTGGAGGATGAGCTTGCCGAGCGGGGTCCTGCCGCCCTGCACGACCGGCTGAACCGGCTCGACCCTGGCGCGGCCGCGGCGATCCTGCCTGGCAACGGGCGGCGTATCGTCCGCGCGCTCGAGGTGATCGAGGTGTCAGGGCGACCGTTCACGGCGACCCTGCCGAGCTATGAGTCGGTCTATCCGGCCGTGCTGATCGGCCTGCGCGTGCCGCGCGAGCGGCTTGATGAGCGCATCGAGGCGCGGGTGGCGGGGATGTGGCGCGCGGGCTTCGTGGCCGAGGTACGGCAGCTTGCGGCCGCTGGCCTGCGCGAAGGCCCGACGGCGAGCCGGGCCCTGGGTTATGCCCAGGTGCTCAGGTTCCTCGCAGGTGAGTGGTCGCAGCAGCGGGCAAGGGACGAAACGGTCAAGGCGACCCGGCGCTTCGCGCGCCGGCAGGAATCTTGGTTCCGTCGCGATCCCCGTATCAGCTGGCTCGACCCGGCCGAGCCGGACCCGCTGGCGGCCGCGCTGGCGGTCACGTCGCGCTGCTAGCCAGCCACGTATGGCGCGAAACCCATGCACCGCCCGGTGATGACGGGCGGACAGCGCGCCGATCATCGCCCGCTCCGGCCCGGTCTCGGTGGAGGCCACCGAGTCCAGCTTGATCACTCCTGCCGTCAAGATCACCCGTGCCCTGCTGGCACACGATGGGCCATCGCGGGTCGATCCGACCCGCGATGGCCCATCGTGTGTCGCGATGGAGCCCCCGGCTCCGGCGTCGCGCGGCCACTTCAGTCTCATTCACCTCGAGCGGCCCTCCAGCGCTATGCAGACCAAACAGACCGCCAATCCCGGTATCCGTCGTCAGGCGCCGTGCTGGCGCGAAGATCACTTCGCTGTTCCGGCTAGGCTCGGCGTATGCGTTTCGCGAAGGGTCATGGCACGGAGAACGACTTCGTTATCCTGCCTGACCCTGATGGGGCTCTTGATCTTCCTGCCGGGCTGGTGGCCAGGCTCTGCGACCGGCACGCCGGCCTCGGCGCGGACGGCGTGCTCCGGGTCGTCAGGACTGCCGCGGCGGCGTTTCCGCTTGCGGGCGCGGCCGGCCCGGCGGCACCGGGTGAACCCGCCCCCGGACAGGTGGCCGATGCCGAGTGGTTCATGGACTACCGCAACGCCGACGGCAGCCTCGCCGAGATGTGCGGCAACGGAATCCGTGTGTTCGCCCGCTACCTCATCGATGAAGGGCTCGCCTCAGGCGGCGAGTTCGCCATTGCCACCAGGGCCGGCCGTCGCCAGGTGCGCGTACACCCCGGCGGCGACATCAGCGTGGAGATGGGTGCCCCCCGTGTCCTCGGCCCCGGGCACGTGCGGCTGGGCGGCCGCGTTTACTACGGCCTTCGGGTGTCTGTCGGCAATCCCCACCTGGCCTGCCTGGTGGATACGCCGCTGGACGAGTTCGACCTGTCCGTCCCGCCGGAGCTCGATCCCGGGCAGTTCCCAGCAGGCGCGAACGTCGAGCTGGTCCGGGTGACAGGCCGCGCAGCAGTTCGGATGCGGGTGCGTGAACGTGGGTCGGGGGAGACACGGTCCTGCGGCACCGGTGCCGTGGCGGCCGCTGCGGCCGCCGCTTACGCCGCGCACGGCGGCAGCCAGGTGGCAGCCGCTGGCGCGAACAGCGCGCCGCTCGCGGCCACGTCCGTGGCTTGCGGGTCTGGTACGGCTGGAGTGACTGACGGGTCTGGCGTGGCTGACGGGTCTGGTACGGCTGGAGTGGCTGACGGGTCTGGTGCGGCTGGTGCGGCTGGCGGGCCTGGTATGACTGGCGGGTCTGGTGTCGCTGGCAGGTCTGGTATGACTGGCGGGCCTGGTGCCGCTGGCAGGTCTGGTATGACTGACGGGGCTGATGCGGCTGATGTGGCTGGTCTGGCTGGCGGCGCCTGGCAGGTCGCGGTTCCTGGCGGGGAGCTGACCGTCACGCTGGGCGGCCAGGCAAGCTGGCTCGCCGGGCCTGCCGTGATCGTCGCCGCTGGCGAGCTAAGCGACGCTTGGCTTTCTCTGGCCGCACCTGCCAGGTAGGGACGGGGTCGTGCGGGAAGTTCCCTGCCGTTGGTGAGCCCGCCGCGGCGATCAGGTCAGCCGGGCGCGGGGGAGAGCACGTCGCCGGTGCGCAGAAGCCCTTCGCCGGTGGCCACGTAGTGATCGAAATCCTCAACGCAGAAACCTGCCCGCGGCAGCTGTCAGCAGCAGCCTGGCCCGGGGGCTGGATGCGGTCCGGGCAGGCTTAGCCGCGGCTGCTGGGCCGGGCGCACAAGCGGGCGGCCCGGGCTCATCGTTGCGGCTCCTGTTGCTCATGCTGACCGGAACCTGAAAAATGTTGCCTGGCAGGTGGCTGGAGAAACGATCACGCGCCCCCGTGTGCCCTGCGTCGGCCGCGCCAGCGACGCTCGGGGCGCAAGCTAGCCTGCAAGCGGAACACCTGCGCCGAGGCCTGGGCAGACATGCCCTAGACATGCCCTAGACCATTGGTCGTGCGGGTGACGGAGGTACTGGCATGAGAAAAGTGGTGGTTACCGACCCGCCGAAAGCCGATCTCGGCCAGGTGGGCAAGCTGGCGGTTTACGGCGTTGCGACCGTGCACGAGGCCCTCGGCAGGTCCGGTTTCCTCGGCCCGCGGTTGCGCCCCGTGCGCCTTGGCACCCGCATCGGCGGCACCGCGGTGACCGTATTGTGCTGGCCGGGAGACAACCTCATGGTGCACGTCGCCGTGGAGCAGTGCCGGGCTGGCGACATTCTTGTGGTCACGACGACGTCTCCGTGCACGGACGCGATGCTCGGCGAACTGCTCGTGACCTCGCTTCAGGTCCGTGGCGTACGGGGGGCCGTCATCGACGGCGGCGTCCGCGATGTTTCCGAGATCAACGAGCTTGGCTTCCCGGTCTGGTCGGCGGTGGTGAGCGCGCAGGGCGCGGTCAAAACCACGCCTGGAGCTGTCAACGTTCCTGTCGTCGTCGGCGGCCAGCTTGTCTGCCCAGGGGATGCCGTTATCGCCGACGACGACGGCGTGCTGTGCGTACCGCGCGCGCAGGTGGGCGACGCGCTTGCGGCGGCGCAGGCCCGGTCCGAAGCGGAAGTGGCGACGCGCGCGGCGCTGCTGGCGGGCGAACTCACCCTCGACAGGAACGCGCTGCGCCCGTCGCTGCAACAGGCCGGGGTCGAATACCTGACCGCCGAGGAGTACGCGCGCGATCCGGCCCGCTGATCCGCTGATCAGCGGCCCGCTGGTCTTGGGCCTGAGCAGCTACGGCCCGCTGATCCGCAGCTCGCTCAGCTGCCGCCCGCTGATCCGCGGCCGCTCAACGGCCGGCTCAGCCGCGGCCGCTCAACGGCCGGCTGAATCCGGTGCCGCGCGGCGGGGAGCTTGCATGGGTGCTCATGTCCAGAACGGACGCCGCCCGCACGGCCTCGCGACATGCGCAACCGCGAGGTCGTGCGGGCGGACTATTCATCATGGCCCCCAGGGAAGAGGCGTTGGTTAGACGTGCGGGGTGCCGGAGTTGGTTCCCGGTCAGGAAAAATCACTCGCTGGCCGCCGCAAGCAGCGCTGGTTGCGCGACGGCGGCCGCAGCACCCCGGGCGGCGGGCCGCCACGCGGCATCCTCGGGAGCGGCATCCTTGTGGGCGACGCGCTCCTGAGTCACGTTCTGCGATCCGGCATGGCGCAGTGCGGTGAAGCTGGCGACCGCACCCGCGAGGACCAGTGCGACGGCTTAGCGTGCCTTGTACGGCGTATAGTTGTCAAGTGATGGCATCCACACGGGCACGCGACGAGGCAGAGAGAACCCGGCTCAGCAAGGCGGGCGTGGTCGAACAGGCGCTCGCCCTCGGCGACGCCGACGGTCTTGACGGGCTGACCATCCGGCGGCTCGCGCAGGAACTCGGCGTTACGCCCATGGCGCTGTACTGGCATTTCCGCAACAAGGAGGAGCTGCTCGCCGGGCTCGCCGACCGGATCTGGGGCGAGATCGACACTGACGTCGACGCGGGTGCGCGCTGGCCAGGCCAGCTCCGCGGCCTAGTCGAATCCCTCGTCAATGTGCTGCGATCGCACCCCTGCGCCGCACAGCTGCTGGTCTCAGGCGTGCAGCAGACCGAGGCCGCGCTGCAGGTTTCCGAGATCACGCTCGAGGTCCTGCAACGCGCCGGATTCGATCCAATGCATGCCAGCGAGGTCGCACGGGGCGCACTCTGGACCGGGCTGATGCTCGTGATGAGCGAGCCCGGCTACGATCCGGGCTTGACGCAAGAGGAGCGCGCCGAGACGCAGCGGCGCAACCGGGTCAGGCTCACGGTGCTGCCGCCCGACCGGTACCCATACCTTGTCGAGGCCGCGGGCCCGATGACGGCGTGCGATGATCCCGACCTTCACTACCGCTTCGGTATTGACCTGTTCATCGCCGGGGTCGAGGCAATGGCCGCGCGCTAAACAGCCGGCCCGTGTCAGCACGGCGGGCGCGTGTCGGCACGGCGGGCGCGTGTCGGCACGGCGGGCGCGTGTCAGCACAGTCTGCGCGCGCCAGAGCAGCCGGCCCGCGCCGGAACAGCCGGCCCGCGCCAATCGGCGCCCTCCCGGGGTCAGCCGCCGCGTCACCTGCGCGGCCGGCGGCCCCGGGCATCGGGGCCGCCGGTTACGCGCCTACTTCTTGCTCACGGGTCGCAGGCGCAGGGCGGCGGGCGCGGTAGCAGGGACGGCGGGGCTGTTCGGGGCGACCGGCACCACCTGCTGGTACGGCTCGCCGGCAGCGGGCCGCGGGTCGGCTTCGCCGCGGTTGGGCCACATCGCCATCGCCCGCTCGGCCTGAGTGGTGATCGTGAGTGCCGGGTTCACGCCGAGGTTGGCCGAGATGGCTGAACCGTCGACGACATGCAGTCCCTCATACCCGTAGACGCGGTGGTAGGGGTCGATCACCCCGGTCTCCGGGGAGTCGCCGATCGTGCAGCCGCCGAGGAAATGCGCCGTCATCGGGATGTTGAACAGATCGGTCCAGGTACCGAAAGCGGTCCCGCCGATTTCCTCTGCAAGTATGCGCGTGGCGCGGTGCGCGTCAGGGATCCAGGCCGGATTCTGCTCACCGTGCCCGCGCCCGGAACGCATGCCCCAGCCGAGCCGCCCGCGCTTGGACCGCACGGTGACCGAGTTGTCCCGGTTCTGCATGACCAGCGCGATCACCGCCCGCTCTGACCAGTGCCGCAGGTTGAGCACTTTGCCTAGGTCCAGTGGGTGGGTCGCCACCCGGCCGAGGAATTTCGCCCATCGCGGCTGCCGCCCGCCGCCGTCGACCAGCAGGGTGCGCAGCGAGCCCATCTCGTTGGAGCCGCGACCATAGCGGACCGGCTCGATATGGGTCTCGTCGTCCGGGAAGAAGGACGACGTGATTGCCACGCCGCGGCTGTAGTCCTCACCCTTGAACCGCGCGCGCTCAGCGCCAAGGATCGCCTCCGAGTTGGTGCGGGTCAGCACGCCAAGCCGCGCGGACAGCCGTGGCAGGCCGCCGGTCGCCTTCATCCGGTGCAGCAGTTTCTGGGTGCCCCACGTGCCCGCCGCGAACACGACCTGCTCGGCCGTCAACGTGCGCCGCTGGCGGCCCGGGCTCCCGGTGCGCTTGGTCTCCACGGAGTAACCACCGCCAGGCCGGGGCCGCACGGCGGTCACCATCGTCATCGGCATGATCCGCGCGCCGGCCCGCTCAGCGAGGTAGAGGTAGTTTTCCGTGAGCATGTTCTTGGCGCCGTTGCGGCAGCCGGTCATGCACGCGCCGCACTCGACACAAGTGGTCCGCCGCGGGCCTGCACCGCCGAAATACGGGTCGGGGGTCTCCTTGCCTGGTCTGTCGCCGAAATAGACGCCGACCCGGGTCATGTGGAACGTGTCGCCACGTCCCATCCGGTCCGCGACCTTTCTCATTACCAGGTCCGCGGGTGTCATGGTCGGGTTGGGCGCCACGCCGAGCATCCGTTCGGCCTGGTCATAGAACGGCGCAAGCTCGGTACGCCAGTCGGTGATGTGGCGCCACTGCGGGTCGTCGTAAAACGGCCCAGTGGGCCTGTACAGCGTGCTCCCGTAGTTCAGCGAACCGCCGCCGACCCCGGCCCCGGCCAGGACGAGCACCCGTGATTCCTTCTCACCGCGTAGCAGGTGAATGCGCTGGATCCCGGTCAGGCCGAACTGCGGCGCCCACATGTACTTGAGGACCCGCCATGATGTCTTGGGCAAGCTGCTTTGACGCTTGCCAGGCGTGGGATCGCTTGGATCGTCGAACCGGCGGCCGGCCTCAAGGACACCGACGCGGTAGCCCTTCTCAGTCAGCCGCAACGCCGTGACGCTGCCGCCGAAGCCAGAACCGATGACCAGAACGTCGTAATCAAAATTGCTCATTGTTTCCTCAGCCCCCGGACCACGACCAGTCCAGTGGCCGGACCGGTGGGAGCCGTGGTCACACAAGGAAGCCTAGAGCGTCCAGGCAATGTTGACTACCGTTCAGTAACAAAAGGTTTGGAGTGATTGAGGTGTCCTCGCCGTTACAGGCGCATTTCGGCTACTCGTGATCACGCTGTCAGCAGCGGCCGGTATTGTCCCGCCGGATGTCGCGCCCAGCGAGTGTCATCGGGATGGGCCGCGCGGCCATCGAGCTCAACCGCGACCCTGTACTGGCGGTAGAGCACGTCACGGAAGATAGCCCTGCCACGCCGGGCCGAGCGTGCCTGCCGGTCGGCGCGGGGCAGGCCGTGGGCGCGCTCGACATTTCTCAGGTACTCGTATTCGAGCACCGAGTGCACTCCCGCCGCGGCGTCCGGCAACGCGCGCGAAAGCTCGCCGCGCCAGCGCAGTCTCTCGCGCGGCCCAGGTACCACGATCAGGAAAGCGCACCTTCAGGAGGTGAGCGCGGCCACCGGCAGTCCGCGGATCGAGGCGTCGAGGACCTCGGCGGTGTGAGCCACGGGCATCCGCTCACCGCGCCCGGCCAGCGCCGCGGTGATCTGCAGCGAGCACCCGGGGTTCGCGGAGACCAGCAGCTCCGCGCCCGCCGCCTTGGCCGCCATCACGGCGTCCGCCTTCCGCTCGCCAAGCTCGCTGGCGGCCTCGGGCTGGAGCAGGTTGTACACCCCGGCAGAACCGCAGCAGGTCCCGCCGTCCTGCATCTCGACGAGCTTCAGCCCCGGGATCGTCCGCAGCAGGGCACGTGGCTGCGCCCGCACGCCCTGGGCGTGTCCCAGATGGCACGCGTCGTGGTAGGCCACGGTCATGGGCAGCGGGTGCCGCGTTGCCACCGGCCCAAGCTCGTCGAGGAACTCGGTCAGGTCGCGGACCTTCCCTGCCAGCCGGCTGGCCCGCGTGCAGCCATCAGCAGCACCGTCAGCGGAGTCGTCAGCAGCACCGTCAGCAGCACCGTCAGCAGCGCCGCCGGCGACTAGCTCGGCATACTCCTTCATCGCCGACCCGCAGCCCGCGGCGTTCACCACCACCGCGTCGACGCCTGCCCGGTCGAACACGTCTACCAGGCGGCGCGCCAGCGACGTGGCTTCCCCAGTGCGGCCCGAGTGCAGTGACAGCGCGCCGCAGCAGCCCTGTTCACGCGGGATGATGACGTCGCAGCCCTCGGCAGCGAGCAGCCGCGCCGTCGCGGCATTCACTTGCGGGAAGAACTCGCCCTGGACGCAGCCGGTGAGCATGCCGACGACCGCGCGGCGCTGCCGGCGCTCTGCACGATCTTGCGGGCGGCCGCTGCCGCCGGGGGCGCGGGCAGCCACCCGCTCGGGCAGCCGGATCCGGCGCGCCGGTGGCGGCGCGAGCCGCAGCGCCGCCGCGGCGGTCGGGGGCAGCCGCGCAGCGACGCCGCTGCGCGTTAGCAACCGGTCGAGGCCGGCCTTCTGCGCCGCGCGCAGCGGGGCTGCGAGCAGGCGCAGCCGGCGCGGATAAGGAAACACGGCGAAGATGGCGGCCCGTACCGCTCGTTGCGCCGCCGATCGCGGCTCGTCAAGGGGCCACGCGCGCGCCGCTTCGATCAGCCGGTCGTACTGCACCCCGGAAGGGCATGCCGTCACGCACGCCATGCAGCCGAGGCAGCGATCCAGGTGCGCGAGCACCGGACCATCCAGCTTCGCACCGTCCATGACCTGGGTCATCAGATGGATCCGGCCGCGCGGCGAGTCCATCTCCTCGCCCCACAGCTGGTAGGTGGGGCAGGGCGGCAGGCAGAACCCGCAGTGCACGCAGTCTCCAGCGAGCTTGCGCAGATCTTCCACTAGATCCCCCCCGCGAAGCGCCCGGGTGACATCAGCTGACCTGGATCGAACTGATCCTTGATCGCCTGCATCAGCTCAGCCGCGGTGACAGGTCCCCACATGTCGATCTCCTCGCGTATCGCTGCTGGTGCGTGCACGACGGTGACGCTTGCGCCAGGCACATCGCCCCAGCGCGGTGGCGCCGCAAGACGGCGCCGGAGCGCCGCCACGAACGATGCCGCCGCATCGGGCGAGGTCTGGGCGTCCAACGCGGCATCGAGCACGCCCGCTCCCGCTGAGCCGCGGATTGCAGGCCTTAGGACGCCATCGCCGCTGGCCCCTGCGACCCCGGCTCCCGCGAACCCGGCGGTCACGGCGGCAGCGGTCTCGTCGACGGCGTCGAGCACGGACGGCAGCGTGCCTGGCGGGAACGCGATCCGCAGCGCGGTGGCGTCGGCGCCCGCAATGCTGCGGCCCCACCACGCAGGCGGCGCCCCGCCAGCGTGCGCGCCGCTTCCGAGGATGTCGCGCATCCGGGCCACCCGTTCTGTAATCGCTTGCGCGGTTCCCTCGAAGAGCAGGCACACGGACACGGGCTCGCCCGGCGCGGGCCGGTCGATCTCCGCGGCGGATGGGACCAGCTGGGACTCGATCGCTGCCCGCACGGCCGCCAGCGCGTCAGCGGGGGCCGGGCAGGTCACCGTGACGAAGGCGGCCGTCTGCGGCAGTGGATGCAGCCGGAACGCGGCTTCTGCGATCAGCCCGAGCGTGCCGAACGATCCGGCGAACAGCTTGCCGAGGTCGTAGCCGGCGACGTTCTTGACCACCTTGCCGCCCGATGAGGCGACCGTGCCGTCGGCGAGCACCACGGTGATTCCGATCAGCAGGTCGCGCGGCGCGCCGTAGCGCAGCCGCCGCGGTCCGGCGGCACCCGTCGCGATCACTCCGCCGACGGTCCCGTAGCTCGCTCCAGCCGCGCCCGGAGCCGCCGTGACCGCGGCAGCCGTGACCTCGGTAGCCGTGACCTCGGTAGCCGTGACCTCGGTAGCCGTGACCGCGGCAGCCGTGACCTCGCTAGCCGTGACGTCGGTAGCCATGTCTGCGGCAGCCGTGACCCCGCTGGCAGGGACCAGAGGGTCGAGCGCGAGTTGCTGCCCGGCCGGCGCAAGCTCGGCCGCGAGCCGCGCCATGGTCAGCCCCGCCTGTACCCGAACGACGAGATCACCGGCGGCGTGCTCGATGACCCGGTCGAGCCGGGTGGTATCGACGACGAGGTCGCAGCGGTCGGGCCGGGTGCCCCAGGCGAGCTTGGTCCCGGTGCCGCGGGGAAGGACGGCGAGCCCGTGCCCGGCTGCGGCCCGTATCAGCTCGCTGGCTTCCGCGACGGTGGCGGGGGCGGCGACGGCGGCGGGAACCATGCCGAGCACGGCGTCCGCGGCCACCGCTGGCCGTACGTCGGCGCACACCCCGGCGAGCGCCGATAGGGGATCAGCCACAGCTGTCGTCTCCATGGCCAGAAGGCGCTTTAGGCGAATGCGGCCGATAAGGCTCCGTGATCATGAAATGCGATGACATCAGAACTGCTCCACCTGACCGGCGGCCACCAAGGGGTGGGCGCCGCGCCGGATGCCAGGGACCTCACCGCACAACCGCGGGGTGGGAAATATCTTGCCAGGGTTGCATAGCCCGGCGGGGTCGAAGGCGCACCGCAGCCGCTGCATCGTGTCCAGGTCGGCGGGCCCGAACATCTTCGGCATGTACTGCGACTTGTCGGCGCCGACGCCATGCTCGCCCGTGATCGAGCCGCCGTGCGCGATGCAGGCGTCCAGGATGGCGCCGGACAGCCGCTCCGCCCGCTCGGCCTCTCCTGGGCGCGTGTCGTCAAAGAGCACGAGCGGGTGCAGGTTGCCGTCGCCTGCGTGGAACACGTTCGCTACCTTGATCCCTTCCTCCCTGGACAGGCTGGAGATCTTCCGCAGCACCTCGGGCAGCGCGGTTCTGGGCACGACACCGTCCTGCACGATGTAGGCGGGGCTGATCCTGCCGACAGCGGCGAACGCCGCGCGGCGGCCCTTCCAGATGGCCGCTCGCTCGGCCGGGTCGTCCGCGACCCTGATCTCGGTCGCCCCTGACTCCTCGCACAGGCTCCGGACCTGCGCGTACTCGCGCTCGACCTCGGCCGCAGGTCCATCGAGCTCGACAATGAGGACGGCGCCCGCGCCCTGTGGGTAGCGGCAGGCCACCGCCGCCTCGGCGGCCTCGATGGCGAGCGCATCCATCATTTCGATCGCCGCGGGAAGGACACCCGCGCCGATGATGGCTGAAACCGCGGTGCCGCCCGCATCCGTGCTTGCGAACGCGGCGAGCAGGGTCCGAACCGCCTGCGGCAGGCGGGTGAGCTTCACGACGATCTTTGTGACGATCCCGAGCGTGCCCTCCGAGCCGATGAACGCGCCGAGCAGATCGAATCCGGGCGCCGCGCAGGTCCCGTCGCCGATCCAGACCAGTGCCCCAGAAGGCAAGGCGACCTGCAGGGCGAGGATGTGGTGCACGGTGAAGCCGTACTTGAGGCAGTGCGCGCCGCCCGAGTTCTCCGCCACGTTCCCCCCGACCGAGCAGATCACCTGGCTGGACGGGTCGGGGGCGTAGAAATAGCCGAACGGCTCCGCGGCCTTGCTCACAGCCAGATTGGTGACACCAGGCTCGACAACGGCGCGACGGTTCGCGGCGTCGACCTCGATGACGCGCCGCATCTTCGTGGTGACGACGAGCACGCCGTCAGCGCGGGGCAGCGCCCCACCGGACAGTCCGGTCCCCGAGCCGCGCGCCACATATGGCAGCCGGGCGTCCCTGCAGGCGCGGACGATCGCGGCCACCTGCTCGGCGGACTCAGGCAGCACGGCGATGGCAGGGGTGCAGCGATGCGCGGTGAGGCCATCGCATTCGTAGGTGCGGAGCTGGCGCGGATCGGTGATGACGTTCGCGCTGCCGACGATCTCGGCGAGGCGAGGTGCGACCGCCGCGGCATCGCCATACTCACTCATGCCTCGACCCTAGCTCCCGAGCCGCGGCGACGTTATCCCCAGAATCGCTGCTGGATCGGTTTGCCCGGGCCCGCTACGGCATCCGTTCGTATGCGGGCACGGTGAGGAACTCCGCGTAGTCGTCGGCGAGTGCGACCTCCGTGAAGAGCGCCGTTGCCTGCTCCAGACGGTCTTTATCGAGGTCGGCCCCGGCCGCCTCGCGGATCTTCGCAAGCTCCTCGCCGATGATCTGCTCCACAAGCTCCCTGGTGACGCGGGGGCCTTCGGCGAGGTCGATGTCGTTGTGCAGCCACTGCCAGACCTGCGAGCGGGAGATCTCTGCGGTGGCCGCGTCCTCCATCAGGTTGAAGATCCCGACCGCGCCGTTGCCGCCCAGCCACGCCGACAGGTACTGGAGGCCGACGCTGATGTCGTTACGCAGGCCGGCCTCGGTGATCGCGCCAGGGGTCTTCGCGATGGCGAGCAGGTCGTCCGGGACCACGCTGACGTCCTCGCGGAGCTTGTCCAGCTGATTGGGGCGGTCGCCGAGGACGCCGTCGAAGATCTCCCGGCACACCGGCACGAGGTCGGGATGCGCAACCCAGGAGCCGTCGAAACCATCGGCTGACTCGCGCGCCTTGTCCTCGCGGACCTTGGCGAGCGCCACCGCGTTGACCTCGGGGTCGCGGCGGCTCGGGATGAAGGCGGCCATGCCGCCGATGGCGTGTGCGCCGCGCCGGTGGCAGGTGCGCACGAGCAATTCCGTGTAGGCGCGCATGAACGGCGCAGTCATGGTGACGGCGTTGCGGTCGGGCAGTACGAACTCACGGCCACGAGTGCGGAACTTCTTGATGATGCTGAACTGGTAGTCCCACCGGCCCGCGTTCAGTCCAGCCGAGTGCTCCCGCAGCTCGTAGAGGATCTCCTCCATCTCGAACGCAGCCGGGATGGTCTCGATCAGCACGGTCGCCCGGATGGTGCCGCGTGGAATGCCGAGCTCGTCCTGCGCGATGTTGAAGGCGTCATTCCACAGCCGCGCCTCCAAATGGCTCTCGGTCTTCGCCAGATAGAAGTACGGGCCCTTGCCCTTGTCGATCTGGCGCCGTGCGCAGTGGAAGAAGTACAGGCCGAAGTCGAACAGGCTGCCCGAGATGCGCTGGCCATCGATCAGCAGGTGCTTCTCGTCCAGGTGCCAGCCGCGCGGCCGGACCACGATTGTGGGCAGCACGTCGTCGGGCAGCAGCTGGTACTCCTTGCCGTCCGGGCTGGTGAAGTCGATCTCCCGGTCGAGCGCATCCACAAGGTTGAGGTGGCCGCCGACCATGTTGTCCCAGAGCGGCGTGTTGGCGTCCTCGAAGTCGGCAAGCCAGACCTTGGCGCCCGAATTGAGCGCGTTGATCGTCATCTTCCTGTCGGTCGGCCCCGTGATCTCCACGCGCCGGTCCACCAGCCCGGGCGCTGGCGGCGTCACCCGCCAGGACCCGTCGTCACGGATCTCCCTGGTTTCCTGCAGGAAGTCAAGCGTCCCCCCGGCAATCAGCTCCTGCTGGCGCGCAGCGCGCGCGGCGAGCAGCTCCACCCGGCGCTGGCCAAGCTCCCGCTGCAGCTTGGCGAGCAGGGCGACTGCGGCAGGGGTCAGGATCTCGTCGTAGCGTTCCCGGATCGGGCCAGTGATCTTCACGCTCTCAGGTCCCGGCATCGGCCGCTCCCTTCACGGTCTGGTGACGGCTTCCGGAGCCTGGCGCGGCATTTTCCGGATTATGACTCAAGACGCTAGCTGTCACCGCTCCGCCGGTCAAAATTGGGATGAAGGGGCCGCCCGCCGCGTGGCACTATCGGGGAATGACGCAGATGAGGGGGGCGTTTACGGTTGTCAGAGGGTGCATTGACGAACGGCACACCGGGACGGGCCGCACCAGGACGGGCCGCACCAGGACAGAGCGCACCGGGACAGAGCGCACGGGGACGGGCCGGACCGGGACCGGCCGCTCCGGGACAGGGCACGCGGCCAGACGGAGCCGGGGGAGCCCTTGATCAGGGCGAACACGTGGAGGAACCAGTTACAGGCGAATTGGATCTGGAAGAACGCCAGGCACTGCGGCGGGTGGCCGGGCTGGCGGGGCTGTCGACCGAACTGCAGGACGTCACCGAGGTCGAGTACCGCGAGCTGCGGCTTGAGCGGGTCGTACTGATCGGTGTCTGCGTTGACCGAGCTGCGGCGGACGGCAGCCTGGCCAGCGCGGAGCACTCGCTGCACGAGCTTTCGCAGCTTGCGGAGACGGCGGGATCGCAGGTTCTCGAGGGCCTTATCCAGCGGCGCCGCCTGCCCGATCCGGCAACATATGTCGGCGCGGGCAAGGCTGAGGAACTGGCCGAGATTGTCGCGTCGACGGGCGCCGACACGGTGATCTGCGATGGCGAGCTGAGCCCTGGCCAGCTGCGCAAGCTTGAGGACATCGTGAAGGTGAAGGTCGTCGACCGCACCGCGCTGATCCTGGACATCTTCGCGCAGCACGCGCGCAGCCGCGAAGGCAAGGCGCAGGTTGAGCTTGCCCAGCTCGAGTACATGCTGCCCAGGCTGCGTGGCTGGGGCGAGTCACTGTCACGGCAGGCTGGCGGGCGGGTGGCCGGTGGCGGCGGCATCGGTACCCGTGGGCCTGGCGAGACGAAGCTGGAGACTGACCGGCGCCGTGTCCGGGCGCGGATCGCGAAGCTGCGCAGGGAGATCGCCGCCATGGCGACGGGCCGCGAGGTGCAGCGCGGGCGGCGGCGCGGCAGGGACGTACCTGCGGTGGCCATCGCCGGTTATACCAATGCGGGCAAGTCGAGCCTGCTGAACAGGCTTACCGGTGCGGGCGTGCTGGTGCAGGACGCCCTGTTCGCCACCCTGGATCCGACGGTGCGCCGTTCGCGCACGCCGTCAGGACGCGGTCTCACGCTGACGGACACGGTCGGCTTCGTGCGGCACCTGCCGCATCAGCTTGTCGAGGCTTTCAGATCCACTCTCGAGGAGGTGGCGGACGCCGACTTGATCCTGCACGTGGTCGACGGCTCTGACGCGGATCCCAGGGCGCAGCTTGCCGCGGTGCGCGAGGTGCTCGCCGAGATTGGCGCCGGGGGCGTGCCGGAGCTTGTGGTGGTCAACAAGGCCGATGTGGCGGACCCAATCACGATCGAGGGGCTCCGGCTCCGCGAGCGCGGCTGCGTGGTGGTGTCGTGCCGCACGGGGGCCGGCTTCTCCGAGCTTCTTGCCGCCATTGAGCAGCAGTTGCCGCGGCACGATCGTGAGATACGCGCGCTGGTGCCATACAGCCGGGGTGATCTTGTCGCGCGGGCGCACGAGCTCGGTGAGGTGATCGGCGAGGATCACGCCGCGGACGGGATCACGTTGCATGCGCGCGTACCCGCGCCCCTCGCCGCGGAACTCGCGGCGTTCAACGGCCATCTTGCGTGAAGCCAGGTCCCATTTAGGTCGCTTTACTCAGTAAAGTCGGGACGAAATGGGCTGCGGCCCGGGGGTGGCGCCCGGTCGGCCGCGTAACGGCTCCAACCGCATCAGCTTGCACGGGATGAGATAACTCTTCGAAGCTGCGCGCTGGCGTACCGTAATCGTTCTTTTGGTTGGGCTCGAGAGCGGCTGCCGCCGCTCCCAGATGTGCGTGTGTGCTGTGCATACGGTCTGTTCGCAGGTCGTTCGAAGGCATGACGTTGCGGCGAATCCCGCGGCTTGCGGCAGTACAAGGCGGGCGTATCTGGGATGCGGAGGAACCTGAACGGAGATGCAGGATGACCGTTGTCCGAAATTGGCTATTCCGGGTAGGACTTCTTCGCGTACAGCCTGTACATGGTGCCAGCGGTGCAATACCGTAACGGAATCGAATATCTCGGTCGCGCCCTCAGCGTGCCGGGGTTGCGTCAACCGCGAACGATCCGCTTCACCGTGTGCTTGCCGGTGTAACCCGCCGAGCACATCCGCGTTATGGCAGGCACGACCGACGGCAGGTGACCTCAAAATGACGCCCGGAACCCCAGCCCCCGGTTCCCTTACCGCGATCAGGGCTGAGCTGTTGAGGACTGGGCTGCTGAGGGCCGGGCTGCTGCTGAGGACCGGGCTGCTGAGGGCCGGGCTGCTGAGGACCGGGCTGCTGAGGGCCGGGCTGCTGAGGACCGGGCTGCTGAGGACCGGGCTGCTGAGGACCGGGCTGCTGAGGACCGGGCTGTGACGGTACGCCTGCTGACGAACATCGGCCGCCTCTGGACGGGGAGCGAGATC
Organism: uncultured Actinomycetota bacterium; assembly: GCA_963826515.1. Classification (GTDB taxonomy): domain Bacteria; phylum Actinomycetota; class Actinomycetes; order Streptosporangiales; family Streptosporangiaceae; genus DATFVJ01. The sequence continues at coordinate 322,946 of CAWGXI010000003.1, read as the reverse complement.
CTCACCAACGCCGCCGTGATCACTCAGGACGAGCGGATCGCATGGGTGGGCCCTGCCGTCGAACTACCGCAGCGCGTACCCGGGGTCGTCGACGACATCGTTGACGTCGACCACGTCGAGAATCTGGGCGGCGGACTGGTGACGCCGGGGCTCGTTGACGCGCACACACATCCCGTCTATGCGGGGAACCGGTGGGCCGAGCTCGCGATGCGGTCGAGCGGGTCAACCGCATCGGAGATCGCCGCCGCCGGCGGGGGCATCGCGTCCACGGTGACGGTGACCAGGGGAACGGATCCCTGGACGCTCTGCAACGGCGTGCGCGAGCGGCTCAGCGACTGGGTGCGTTCAGGGACGACGACCATAGAGGCCAAGACCGGGTATCACCTGACCCGTGATGGCGAACTCGCCGATGTACGGATGCTGCGGTCACTCGAGCAGGAGCCAAACACGCCGCGTATCCACGTGACGTTCCTTGCTGCGCACGCGGTGCCGCCCGAGTTCTTCGGGCGCCGCCACGACTACATCGACGCGGTGAGCCTGTGGTGCGCCGATGCGGCCGCCGCCGGCGCGGACAGCGTGGACGTGTACTGCGAGGAAGGCCGGTTCACCGAGGCCGAGGCGCGGTGGATTCTTGGTGCGGGCCGCGCGTCAGGGCTGCTGCCCCGGCTGCACGCTTGCGGTCATTCCCGCACCGGAGCGGCACGGCTGGCCGCCGAGCTCGGCTGCGCGTCCGCGGATATGCTGCACGAGGCCGATGACGACGATGTAGCGGCGCTGGCGCAGGCAGGTGTGGCCGCCGTCGTCTGCCCGAGCACCGCCCTGCAGACCGGCCGCAGGCCACCGGTCCGCGCACTCCTCGACAAGGGCGTCGCGGTCGCGCTCGGCTCGGATCACTCGCCGGGCGGCAATGGCATAACCTCGATGCCTCTCATGATCGCGTTCGCCATCGCTCACTTCGGCATGAGCGTTACCGAGGCCCTCCGGGCCGCTACGATCGGCGGCTCGCATGCGCTGCGCGCGCCCGACAGGGGTGCACTCGTCCGTGGCAGGTTCGCTGACATGGTGCTCTGGGACGCCGACCATGAAGGCGCGTTTGCCTGGGCCTATGGCCTCAAGCCCCAGCGCGTGTGGCGCGGCGGCGAACTCGTCCCTGACTGACCAGTCACGCTCACAGATGGCGGGCACGGTAGCGGTCGTCACGGACTCGACCGCCTTCCTCGCGCCTGACCTGGCGGGTAGCCACGACATTCGGGTGGTGCCACTGCAGGTGGTGCTCGCCGGGCAAGTACACGACGAGACACCATCCGTCGGCCTCGACATCACCGCCGCGCTGCGCGCGGGGATGACGGTCTGCCTCGCCTCGCTGGATCACCTGCGACGGGCCGGTAATTGCCGTGCATACTGGCCCGGGAATGCTTGGGGTCGTGGTGGCTCCGGACCGATGCGCCGGCTGAGGCTATTATTGGCCGGACGATGGACGGAGGGCGCATAGTGATGCCGCACGGATTTGATCCCACCACGCCGAACATCGCCCGTATGAACGACTATTTTCTCGGTGGTAAGGACAACTTCGCCGCTGACCGGCAGGCCGCCGAGAAGGCACTTGACCTTGCTCCCGAGCTTCTTGTCCTCATGCGCGAGTGGCGCAGCTTCATCCGCAGGGTGGTGCGGTTTCTGGCCCAGAGCGGCATAAGGCAGTTCATCGACATCGGGACCGGCCTGCCTGCCGAGGAAAACGTGCATGAAATCGCGCAGGCGACGGCACCGGATGCCCGCGTTGCCTACGTGGATAGCGATCCGGTCGTCTGTTCGCACGCGCAGGCACTTCTCGCGGACGATCAGCGGACGATCGCGATCCGCGCCGACATACGCGAGCCTGCCGGACTCATCACCCACCCGGCGCTGCGCAAGCTGATCGATCTTGATCAGCCAGTCGCGATCCTGCTGCTCACCGTGCTGCACTCCATCCCGGATGACGAGGTGGCCCAGCGCGCGGTCAGCCAGCTTCGTGAGGCGATGGCGCCAGGCAGCTATCTGGCCATCCAGCACTCCGTCTGCGACGTCCGCCCAGAGGTCACGCGGTCCCTTGCGTCCCTCTACCAGGACGAGAAGGCAATCGCAGGTGGGCGGCGCGCCAGTAATACCCGGACTAAAGCCAAGATCGAGAGTTTCTTCAGGGGTCTTGAGCTCGTCGATCCAGGCGTCGTTTACCTGCCCACGTGGCGACCCGAGCTGTCTAGGATGATCAACAATCCAGAATCGGTCTGGCTCGTTGGCGGCGTCGGCCGCAAACTGGCGCGTAACTGCGATTGAGAACCGGGTAGCGCCGATGGTGATACGGCGCCACCCGGTCAGAGTTCTTTGAGGATCTTGCCCAGAACCTCCGTGGTGTCCGTGGCGGGTTCTGCCTCCAGGCAGAGACGTTCCATGACCGCCAGGTAATGGTCCGCGTCTTCCCGCTTGTCCAGGTAGAGGGCACTTGTGAGCTGTTCGAGGTACACGATGTCCGGCAGATCAGGCTGGGCAAAACGGAGGATGCTGAAGGGGCCGCCTGCAGCGGCGTGGCCACCAGAGTGGAACGGAATCACCTGGAGGGTCACGTGAGGCATGGCAGTCACCTCCATCAGGTGCGACATCTGTTCTCGCATCACCGCTTGGCCGCCGAGTGGCCGTCGTAGCGCCGCCTCGTCGACCACCGCCCACAGGTTGAGTGGATCATCTCCCTCGAGTAGCCGCTGCCGCGCCATCCGCAGGCTGACCCGCCGCTCGATCTCGTTGCCGGGCGAGTCCGCGTACCCGAGCATCGTGACTGCGCGCGCGTAGTCTTCCGTCTGCAGCAGGCCCGGCACGAACTGGACCTCATAGGTGCGCACGCTGGCGGCCGCCTCCTCTAACCCGACATAGGCTTCGAACCAGTTCGCCATGATGTCGGAGTAGACGTGCCACCAGCCTTGCGCATTTGCCTGCCGCGCGAGCGCGCGCAGCATGTCGCGTTCCTTCTCGTCATGGACGCCGTATTCAGTAAGCAGATCGGCAACGTCGCGATCTTTGAATCCGACCCGGCCGAGTTCCAGCCGGCTCATCTTGGAGTGCGAGGCCCGGATCTTGTGCCCGGCCTCCTCCAGCGTGATGCCCTTCGCCTCCCGCAGCCGCCGCAGCTGCGCGCCCAGCAGGATCCGCAGGACCGTCGGTCCGCCTTTCCTGAGTGCGAGCATGCTCCGGACAGCAGGGTCCCCACCCGGCTCTGCTGTGACCATTGTGTGCTCCTCAGAACACTAGATCGGCCCAGTCTCCCACTCCGGGCGCCCATTGCAAACCCCGGATTCGGGGATAGGCATCACCCCGCTGGGGATGGGCATCATGTCACTAAGCCGTCGAAATCACCGTCCTTGATCCCCCGGATGAATGCGTCCATCTCCGCGCGGGTGTAGATCAGTGCCGGCCCGTCCGGATCGCGTGAATTGCGGACCGCGACCACCCCGCTGGGTAGGCGGGCGATCTCGACGCAATTGCCGCTCGGGTTGCTCCGGTGACTCTTCCGCCATACCGCGCTGCGCATCAGTAAGGCAGGCATACCGTTGTAGGTCGGACTCACGTTCGCTCTCCTGCTAAGGATCAGGCGACCCCGCCGATGTGAATCCTTGCTCGTGCGTCTGGTGACAAACAAGAGCCGCGAGGCCACAATCCTCGTGCACGTGCATCAGTACTTGCACATGCACACGATGAGTGGCATCGTAGCGGACATGCGGCACCGCTGCACCGCTGAGTAACCAACATCCAGCTTCCCCCAAACTGGTTTCCAAGGTTCGTAGCGCCAGCCTGGAAGCTGGCGCGTTAGCGCGCTCGCGCGCCAGCGCGCCAGCGCGCTGCGCCTACCCTGGGTGGCCCGCGGCGGCGAGATGACGACGAATCCCACCTGCGGCAACACTCATCCCGCGCCCGCCGTCAGGGCAATCGAGCCTTGCTGCAAGCGGGTAGTTGAGGGATAACGGCGGAGACCTGTGGCATCCTGCCGACATGCCAGCACCAGCTTCAGGCGCCTCTGGGGCCCCAGCGCCCGTGACAATCGTGGTTGGCGACGAAGAGCTTCTCGTCGAACGGGCCATCGCCGGGCTGACCGCAGCGGCCCGCGACGGTGCGGCCCGCGACGCAGTTGGCCGCGAACCACCGGCCCGCGACGCGGTGGCGCGCGACGCAGCGGGATCGGCGGACGCGGATGACCTGCTGGCCGCCAGCCTCGTTCCCGGGCAGCTTGCGGCTCTGGTCTCACCGTCGTTGTTCGGTGGCGGAAGTGTCGTTGTGATCCGCGCCGTTCAGGACGCGGGCAAGGATGTCGCTGCGGAACTCGCCGATTACGCAGCAAGGCCCGCGCTTGACGCTGTAGTCGTGTTTACCCACGCGGGCGGGGCGAAGGGCAAGGGCCTGCTCGACACGCTGACCAAAACCGGCGCGGGCGTGGTGAGATGCCCGAAGATCACGCGTTTCGCTGAGCGGATGGATTTTGTCCGGCAGGAGTTCCGCCGCAGTGGCCGGAGCGCTGGCGATGGCGGTGTACGCGCCCTCCTCGATGCGGTCGGCCAGGATCTTCGTGACCTCGCGGCGGCGTGCAGCCAACTGGCCGGGGACACCACCGGAGTGATCGATGAATCCGTGGTGGCGACCTATTACCGCGGCCGGGCGGAGGTGACCGGATTCAGCGTGGCCGACCAGGCCGTCGAGGGTCGTCTCGGTGCTGCCTTGGAGCAGTTGCGCTGGGCGCTTGCCGTGGGTGTGTCGCCCGTCCTGATCACGAGTGCGCTGGCGCAGGGCGTCCGCTCGCTCGCGAAGGTCGGCGGTGCACCGCGCGGCCGCGGCGGCGCCGCCCTCGCCAGCGAACTCGGCATGCCGCCGTGGAAAGTGGACCGTGTTCGCCAGCAGTTGCGCGGCTGGACCCCGGCAGGCGTGGCCCGTGCCCTCAGTGCCATCGCGGATGCGGACGCCGAGGTCAAAGGCGGCGGCACGAACCCGGCCTACGCGCTCGAGCAGGCTGTCACCAATATCGTGACGGCTCGGTCGGTCGGCTGAACCACCCACTCGCGTGAGTATTGTGCTGGCCGGCGCGGGAGCGTGTGGAGGCGGTCCGGGGCCTCATGACGGGATGCACACTGGTCCCCGTCCAGACCGCGCATGCAGGCCCAGCCCCGCTCTGCCGCCGCCACATTCATGATCCCTACCTGTGTTAACTTGCCTGCGCTATTTGCCGGAAAGTTAACACGGTAACGGATCATTGCCGGGCAATCGGAGGGCTGGAGCCGTGCCAAGCCGCGGAATCCGGGACCGGACGAGCCGCCGGCCGGCATCGCGGCAGCAGACTCGCGGCCCACCGCTGGCCGTGACAGGCCACGCGCGCTACGCAGCACCCACAGAACCGCCGGCTGGCTGCGAGGATTCCGCCGAGGTTCGCGGCTGGGCCCTCCGCGCGACGTCGGCAAATGATCCCGAATGGCTGCCGCGTGGCGCGACGGCAATGAACGCCCTGATGGCCACGGGTGCCTGGTGCCTGGTGCCTGGTGCCTGGGATATCCGGGGACTACTGCTCCTGGTCTAGGTCCGGCTCACGGTAGGGCTGCGTCGGTGCCTGCTGGCCGCGCTGCTCCTGGTTCGGCTGGCGGAAAGCCTCGGTTGGCGCCTGCCGGCCGTGGTTCTCCTGCACCGGCTGGTCATGATCTGGCTCCTGCTGGCCGTACGGCTGCCCCTGCTCGGGCCGCCCGTACTGCGGCTCCCCATACTGCGGCTCCCCGTACTGCTGGCCCTGCGAGCCATATTGGGGTTGCTCGTACGACTGCGTGGGCTGCCCGTACTGCTGGCCGGGCTGGTCGTGATCTGACTCCTGCTGGCCTGGCTGGCCGTACGGGGGCTGCCCCTGCTCGGGCTGCCCGTACTGCGGTTCCCCGTACGACTGGCCTTGCGAGCCATATTGGGGTTGCTCGTACGACTGCGTGGGCTGCCCGTACTGCTGGCGGGGCTGCTCATGCCCTGACTCCTGCTGGCCTGGCTGGCCGTACGGGGACTGCCCCTGCTCGGGCTGGCCGTACGGGGACTGCCCCTGGCCCGGCTGGCCGTACTGCTGGCCCGGCTGCCCATAGCCTTGACCCGGCTGCCCTTGACCTGGCTGGCCGTACTGCTGGCCCGGCTGCCCATAGCCTTGACCCGGCTGCCCTTGACCTGGCTGGCCGTACTGCTGGCCCGGCTGGCCGTACCCTTGACCCGGCTGCCCTTGACCTGGCTGGCCGTACTGCTGGCCCGGCTGGCCGTACCCTTGACCTGGCTGCCCTTGACCTGGCTGGCCGTACTGCTGGCCCGGCTGGCCTAGCTGCCCGCCGTACTGCTGCCCATATTGGGGCTGCCCATACTGGGGCTGACCGTATTGCGGCTGCCCATACGTAGCCGGTGCGTAGCCGGCGGCCTGCTCACCGCGGCGTAGTAGTCACTGGATTGCCGCTGCCAGAGGAATACGAGCGCAGCCAGGCCGATCGCCCACCCGGCGATGGTGATGATCCGGCTGGCGATCGTATTCGCCTGCGCGAAACTACCGATCAAACCGAGCGTGGCGATCGCGAAGAAGACGGTGGAGACGATCCGCGCCCATGATCGGCCGCGCTTGTTCGCCCACGCCATCCACAGCCACAGGCCGGCCCCGATCAGCCCGCCGACTACCAGGAAGAACACGACCACGGCCACCGCCCCGTTGACCCCGCTGGTGCTGAGATCCGGTTGGCGCTGGATAATCATGGTCTTGATCGTATGTATGGTCGCGACGCCGACAATGGCACCGATGATGGCCAGCGCCGCGCCTGCGTACATCAACCTGACCGCGTTCACCATCGATGGGGGCGGTTCTGGCCGCTCGGGCAGCTGCGCACCCTGCGCACCCTGCGGGTATTGCGGATACTGTGGATATTGAGGGTAGTTCGCCATCGTGGCTCCTAGGTTCACGCCCAGGGCGGGCGTGTCAGCCGCTTGCGTGAATCGTCGCGCCCTGTGGTGCCGTCTGCAGAGTCTAATGGCCCGTAGTCTCGTAGCCCGTAGTCCCGGCTACAGGATCACTGCGTGGACCCACGGCCGCGCACACCCGCGTCGCTGACGTTCCTGCTCCGGCGCCCACTCCCGCTGCGGCACCGGGCCCGGCCGGCGATGACCGCTACCAACCGCGATGACTTCAGCCGCGCTGCAACTCGGCGGCGCGCCTGGCAAGGGCGGACTTGCGGTTCGCCGCCTGGTTCTTGTGGATGACTCCCTTGCTCGCAGCCCGGTCCAACTGCCGGCAGGCCGCGCGCATCGCCTCCGTCGCCGCGTCGACGTCGCTCGCGCCCGCGGCCGCACGGAACTTGCGCACGGACGTCCTCAACGACGACTTGACCCCCTTGTTGCGCACGCGGGCCTTCTCGTTCTGCTTGTTGCGCTTGATCTGGGACTTAATGTTCGCCACGCGAAAGCCTCGCTTGAGGTTTGGTCTAGATCGGGTCGTCACGCTGGTTCATGCGATGCGCCGCCTTCGGCGCCCCGGACTGCGCGCATGGATTGCGCGCATGGACCGCGCACGAAGAAGGATAGCCGAGGCGGTGCCCATTACCCAAACCGAAGAGACGCTGGCCACTGTAACCGATGCGACGCTGGCTACTGAAAGCGGGAGGAGACGCTGGCTACTGAAACCGAAGAAACGCTAGATACCCGGACCGAAGAGACGCTACGTAGTCAAACCGAAGTGACACCAGCTATCCAGGCCAAGAGAAAGATCATCTGCCGCGCGTCGCGCCCGATCCGGGCCGCACCCAATCCTGCAGGTAGGACGTCCAGTCCTGCGCGGTGGCGCTGTAGTCCGCGAACAGCGCGACCCCGAACCCCCCTGTGCCGCCCGCGCCTGTGCCGCCCGCGCCTGTGCCGCCCGCGCCTGTGCCGCCCGCGCCAGCGCCGTTGCCCGCGCTACTGGCGCCCCCACCAGCGCGGTCTCGGACACCCCCCGCTTCCGTGAGGGCGATCCGGATGCCATGAATGGCCGCGGCGACCGTCTCCGCGCCCGCATGGTGGCCGAGATCACTGTTGTGATAAGCAGGCACGCCGATCAACAGCCTTGTGTGGCGCGGTACGGCGCGAAGCGCGAGCGAGGTTTCGCGTTCGACGTATCCGCCGTACCAGGACTGGAAGGGCATTCCTGTGTCGTAACTCAGGACCACTACCTGGTTCACCAGGCTCGCCACCTGCGCCAGGTAGCCGGAAGTCCAGAACACAGGCCTACGGGTAACTAGCTGTGCGGGCAGACGCAAGCTCGGCAGCGGTTCCAGCTTGGGCACGGCGACGGACAGCGGGTCGGGATGGAGCCCGCGCGTCTCGCTGAGCAATGCGAGCAGCCCGGTATCGCCGCTTGCCACCGGTCCGAGGTCATAGTGCACGCCGCGGAAGCCTGCGTGCAGCACGGCCGCGTCCGCCGCCACGATGTGGCGACGGGTGGCGGGGTCGCCGAGGTTGATGTGGCCCGATCCGATGACGCCGCCAAGCCACCCGGATACCCGCACTCCTGGGCATGCCGAGCGGAACGAGGCAAGGAACGCGCCGGCGCGTGCATACCCGGCGGGCGCGAGCCGCCCTGCGCTGTCGAGCCCGCCGACGAAGACGTAGACGTCGCTGATCCCTGAGCCGCGGATGCGCGCGGCGAGCATCCGCAGGTCGGCCGGGGTGCGCCGGCCATCGAGCCAGGCGTCACCCATCCACAGAGCGTCGTGGCCGGTAGATCTGGCTCCGGCCGCGACCGGGCCGCCGTCGGCGCGGTGCAGGAGAAAGCCGACCGTGCCGACAACCACGACGATGACGGCGAGCAGCGCGGCGACCCGGATCCAGATCCACCAGAGCACGCCTCGCGCGGAGCCGAACGCCCGGCCGGACCGCCCCCAGCCGCCCGGAGACCGGGTGCCCCCAGATCCAGCGCCACCCGGCCTGGTGCGACCGGATCCGGTACCGACAGAGCCGGTGCCACCAGATCCGGTGCCCGTGCCCCCTAAGCCAGTGCCACCTGACCCGCCGGCGCCCCCACGGCGCGGGCTTCGTGCCCAGAAGGGGCCGCGTCCGGCTGCTGACATCGGGCACCCCCCTTCACTGCGAGCTATTCACTGCGAGCTATTCACTGCGAGCCGCCTGTTGTCATTGGCCGTCCCAGGGACATGCGACCATGGACGTCGGCAGGTTTTGCGCGGTCACGCGCCGGGGCCAACCCTGGGCGCCCGCTTCAAGGGCTCAGGGCCGGCAACCAAGGCAGCGACCCGGGCCCGGCACGAGACCGCGTACCTGACCATTGAACCCTGAACGTGAACCGTGAACCCGACGACGCGCAGACGGATGTGCCGTGCCACCGACAGCCGTGCCACCGGCACCTGAGCCGGGCCGTACCGACCCTGCGGTGATCCGCAACTTTTGCGTCATCGCGCACATTGATCACGGTAAGTCCACGCTGGCTGACCGTATGCTGCAGCTCACCGGCGTTGTCGGCGACCGGCAGATGCGCGCGCAGTATCTGGACCGGATGGACATCGAGCGTGAGCGCGGCATCACGATCAAGAGCCAGGCCGTCCGGCTGCCCTGGACCGGCCCGGACGGCACGACCTATGTCCTCAACCTCATCGACACCCCCGGGCATGTCGACTTCTCCTACGAGGTCTCGCGGTCGCTCGCGGCGTGCGAGGGCGCCGTCCTGCTTGTCGACGCCGTGCAGGGGATCGAGGCACAGACGCTCGCCAACCTCTATCTGGCGCTGGACGCGGACCTGCAGATCATCCCGGTCCTCAACAAGATCGATCTGCCTGCCGCGCAACCGGACGCGTATGCGCGTGAGCTTGCCGGGATCATCGGCTGCGAGCCGGACGATGTGCTCCGGGTCTCGGCCAAGACCGGCGCGGGCGTGACCGAACTCCTGAACGCCATCGTCGAGCGAGTCCCGCCGCCGTCAGGCGACGCGGGGGCCCCGGCGCGTGCGATGATCTTCGACTCGATCTATGACACCTACCGCGGCGTCGTGACCTACGTCCGGGTGTTCGACGGGCATCTGTCTGCCCGCGAGCGCAGCCTGATGATGGCGACGGGCTCGGCACACGAAACGCTCGAGGTCGGCGTGATCTCGCCGGAGCCGCAGCCACGTCCCGGGCTCGGCGCTGGCGAAGTCGGTTACCTGATCACCGGTGTGAAGGACGTCAGCCAGGCACGGGTGGGAGACACGGTGACCAGCGCGCGCCACCCCGCAGCGCATCCGCTGCCCGGCTATGCAGACCCGAAGCCGATGGTGTTCTCCGGGCTCTATCCGCTCGACGGCGACGACTACCCGGAACTGCGTGACGCGCTCGACAAGCTGCGGCTGAACGATGCCGCGCTTATTTACGAGCCGGAAACCTCCGCAGCGCTCGGCTTCGGCTTCCGCTGCGGGTTCCTCGGGCTGCTGCACATGGAGATCGTCAGGGAGCGGCTCGAGCGCGAGTTCGGCCTTGAGCTGATCTCAACCGCGCCTAACGTGGTGTACCGGGTTGTCCTCGACTCCGGGCAGGAACTTATTGTCACCAATCCCAGTGATTATCCGGGGGGTTCGGGGCCGCCGGGGTCCGGGGCCGCCAGGGGCGCCACGATGCTCCCCCGGGCAGGCACCTCGGACGGTAAGGTCGAGAAGGTCTTCGAGCCTGTGGTCCGCGCCACCGTGCTCGCGCCGAGCGAATACATCGGCCCCATCATGGAGTTGTGCCAGGGCAGGCGGGGCACCCTGCTCGGCATGGACTACCTGTCCGCCGAGCGGGTCGAGATCCGCTACACGATGCCCCTCGCTGAGATCATCTTCGACTTCTTCGATCAGCTAAAGTCGCGCACCCGCGGCTACGCCTCCCTCGACTACGAGCCAGCCGACGAGCAGGAGGCTAACCTGGTGAAGGTCGACATCCTGCTGCAGGGCCAGCCGGTTGACGCGTTCAGCCAGATCGTGCACGCGGACAAGGCCCGCGACTACGGCGTCGCGATGACGGCCAAGCTGAAGGAGCTGATCCCGCGGCAGCAGTTCGAGGTGCCCATCCAGGCGGCGATCGGATCGCGGGTGATCGCCCGCGAGAACATCCGCGCCATGCGCAAGGACGTGCTGGCCAAGTGCTACGGCGGCGACATCACCCGCAAGCGCAAGCTGCTTGAGCGGCAGAAGGAGGGCAAGCGGCGGATGAAGACCATCGGCCGCGTGGACGTGCCGCAGGAGGCGTTCGTGGCCGCGCTGTCCACCCATCCGGCCAGCCAGCAGGCCAAGCAGCGCTGAGGCGTTCGCCGCGGGCTTGTGTACCGCCGTACCGTGCTAGACATGGAGTTGGCAGCGTCGGCAAGGGTCGTTTCCATCAACACGGGGCGCGGCGTGGCCGCGGAGTGGGCGGGCGCGCTCAAGCGCACCGCGATCGACAAGCGTCCGGTGACCGGCCCCGTCGCCGTCGGCCGGCTCGGCCTGGCGGGGGATGAGCAGGCCGACAGGAAACACCACGGCGGGTACGAGCAGGCCGTGTACGCGTACGCCCGCGAGGATCTTGACTGGTGGAAGGAACGCCTCGGCCGTGAGCTGCCCGGCGGCACCTTCGGCGAGAACATCACCACGGCCTGCCTCGACATTTCCGGCGCGCTGATCGGCGAGCGGTGGCGGCTGGGCACCGCGGTGGTAGAGGTCACCTTCCCGCGGATCCCTTGCGTCGTCTTCCAGAACTGGCTTGGTGAGCAGGGCTGGGTGCGGCGCTTCTCCGCCGCGGGACGGCCGGGCGCCTACCTGCGGGTGACCGAGGAGGGTGCGGTCGCGCCTGGCGACCGGGTGCTCGTGCTCGACCGGCCAGCGGCCAGTGTCACCGTCGCCGAGTCGATGCGCGCGTACTACGGCGATTCTGCGCTGCTGCGGCGCCTGCTGAAGGTGCCCGGACGGTCTCCGCAGTGGGACCAGGTCGCGCGGCGAGTGCTACGGGTGGCCGGGCCCGCATCCGGCCGGATATAAGCATGCCCCCTAGGACATGCCCTAGGGAGCCGGCGGTGGGGGCGGTGCGAGCGGCACTTGGAAGCCCCCGGTGGGCGTGGCATTCCCGATATGGTGCGTGCTTGCGACGGCCAGGAGGACGACGCCGACCGAGATCAACGCGATGATCGCCACGCCGATCCACCCGAGCACCAGGCCCACGGTGGCAATGCCCATCCCGGCCTCGCCGGTCCTGCGGATCTGCCGCCGCGCGGCGTGACCGCAAACGACGGCGGGGATGGTGGCGATGCCGGGCGCGAACGGCTGCACGAGCCCGAGGACAAGTGACGCGATCGCCATCGCGTTGGGAGTACGGGCAGCAGGGTCAGCGGCCATCGGGGCTGGCAGCATGGTCCCGAACGGTCCCGTGGGAAGGTCACTGGTCAGTACGGCAAGATCGGCGTAGGTGCGCGACGCGAAGACGCTCGCCACGCGCTCGTCGTACTCGTCCTTGGTCAGCCGCCCTTCAGCGAACGCGGCCTTGAGCACGTCCACGGCCCTGTCACGATCGCCGTGGGACGCCCGCAACCGCCCGTAATCGCCGCCCGCCGTACCGTTCCCTGGCGCAGCCACCATTCGGCGCCTCCCGCAACGTGTCACCGTTTGCCAGTCTAACCCGCGGCAGCGCACAACGGGCCTGGCGCTTGCGTTCGACCGGACCTTGCCCGTTGGTTAACTTGGCTCGTAACGTGGCTCGGCGGCACCTGCGGCGCAGGTGGCACCCGTCTGCACTGTGAATTTGACGCTAACGCGCAGCAGCGAAACCAGCAGGAAACGAGCGAGATGAGCGCAGCGGTACCCGATGGCGAGCCGGTTCCGCCCGATGGCCAGTTGCCCGCCAGCGCGCTTGGGTGTGCCACGCGGCAGCCGTTCGGTATCTATGTCCATGTCCCCTTCTGCCTGACGCGCTGCGGCTATTGCGATTTCAACACCTACACCGCCGCGGAGCTTGGCCCTGGCGCCTCCCGCAGCACCTACGCGGACCTTGCCATCGCCGAGGTCCGGCTGGCGCGGCGCGTGCTCGGCGCCGTGGACGTACCTGTGAGCAGCGTGTTCTTCGGCGGCGGTACCCCGACGGTGCTGCCACCCGCCGACCTGGGGAAGATCCTCGCCGCGATCGGGGCGGAGTTCGGCTTCGAGCGCGGCGCCGAGGTCACGGCAGAGGCCAATCCGGAAACGGTGGACGAGCGATCCCTGTCCGCACTGCGTGGTCACGGGATCAGCCGGATGTCGTTCGGGATGCAGAGCGCGGCGCGGCACGTGCTCGAGGTCCTCGACCGCGTGCACACCCCCGGCCGCCCCGCCGAGTGCGTCGCGTGGGCGCGCGCCGCCGGGTTCACCGGGGTGAGCCTCGACCTCATCTACGGCACGCCAGGCGAGACCGACGGGGACTGGGCTCACAGCGTGGAGGCCGCCCTGGCCGCCGGGCCCGACCATATCTCCGCGTACGCGCTCATCGTGGAAAATGGCACCCGGCTTGCCGCAAGGATCGCCCGCGGCGAACTACCCGCGCCCGATGACGACGCCGTGGCCGCCCGCTATCTCGCAGCGGACGACATGCTCACCGGCTACGGGCTTACCTGGTATGAGATATCCAGCTGGGCGGCTCGGGAGCAGGCCAGGTGCCGCCACAACCTGCTGTACTGGACGGACGGCGACTGGTGGGGGATCGGGCCTGGCGCGCACAGTCACGTTGGCGGTACGCGGTGGTGGAACGTCAAGCATCCGGCGGCTTACGCCGCTCGGCTGGCCGCGGGGGTGAGTCCCGGGCAGGCGCGGGAAATCGTCACGCCGGAACAGCGCCAGCTCGAGCGGATCATGTTGCGCACCAGGCTGGCCAGCGGGTGCCCGGCTGACCTGCTCGGCGCCGATGGCCGGGCCGCCGCGGAGCGTGCCGTGGCGGACGGGCTCGCGGATGCGGCGGCCTTTGGCTCGGGCCGGGTGGTGCTCACCAGGCGCGGGCGGTTGCTCGCCGACGCCGTCATCCGCGATCTCACGGACTAGCGACGCCCTAAGCGGGCTCCGGGGGTCGTCCCTGGGCTGGCGCTTATCGGGGGTCCGGGGGCCGTCCCCCGGGCTGGCACCGCACCATAGGGACGCAGATCCAGCTCGGAATCAGGTAAAGCTCGCCGCGGCTGGCGGCGGCAGCCGCGAGCACCGCGTAGATGAGTAGCGCGAGCCCGGCCGCGACGATCAGCGAGACCGCGGCGGACAGCCCCGTCGTGACGGTGTCGAGGGCGAGGGTGCCGCCGATGATCACAAACGAAAGTGAGTAGAGAACGGTGGTGATCCACAGATTTAGTGCCTGGGCCGCGTGGAAGCGCAGGTAGCGTGACTCGTTCCGCTTGATCAGGTAGATGGCCAGTGGCGGGAGGAAAGCGAAGAAGATCATGCCGAGGTAGGCCACCATCGCCCAGAGGCGGTCGTCGTCGTCACCCGATGGGCCGAACATCGGGCCTGGGTCGTCCGGGTCGCCCGGGACCTGCGGATCGCGCGGGTCGCGGGGATCGCGCGGGTCCGCGGGGGATCGCGCGGGTCGCGGGGATCGCGCAGGTCGGGGGGATCGCGCAGGTCGGGGGGATCGCGCAGGTCGGGGGGATCGGGGGGATCGCGCACGAGTGTCGGCGCCGGGAACCCGGGGTCATGGCTGCCTGCGGCAGCCCGGTCGTGCCCGGCCGTGCGTGAGTCGTGAGCGCTATGGCCGCGGTCACGCGAGCCTGAACCGGCCGCAACGCGACGATCCCGCGGAATGGGCGGCGTGAATGGCCCGCTGGAGGCTCCCGTGAGCGGCTCCGCAGGGTCCGGATCGTCACGGTTAGGCAGATCACCGAGCGGTCCTGTCGAGTACCCCGTCATGGCCTCCAGCGCCTTTCGCTCACCGCTGCATCCCACCCCAATCACGCCTGGTGGTCGTCCACCTATTTAGACGCGGTGACAAAGTCGATTAGTTCCTCGACGCTGCGAAGCAGTCCGACCTCCAGGTCGGCGTACGTGCTCACCGCGGCGAGGATACGCCGCCATGCGGCGCTGGTATCGGCGGTCGTGCCTGCTCCCCAGCCCAGCGCCGCCACGATGCCTTCTTTCCATGGGATGCCGCGTGGCACCTCAGGCCACCCGTCGATACCGAGCACGGACGGCTTGACAGCCTGCCAGATGTCGACGAACTCATGCCCTGTGACGTGCACATGCGGCGACTTCACCGCAGCGGCGATGCGGCTCTCCTTGGACCCCGCGACGAGGTGATCTACGAGTACGCCCAGCCGGCGGCCCGGCCCTGGAGCGAACTCGGTCACGAGTGCAGGCAGGTGGTCGGCTCCCTCGAGGTATTCCACGACGACGCCTTCGATCCGCAGGTCGTCGCCCCAGATCCTTTCCACGAGCTCAGCGTCGTGCAGCCCTTCCACATAGATCCTGCTCGCCCTGGCCACCCGAGCCCGGGCCAGCTGCGGCAACGCCAGCGATCCTGACGGCGTCCGCGCCCGGCCGCGGGCCGTCCCCCGCTCGCCCGGCGCCTGGCGCACCAGCGTCACCGGCTTGCCCTCGAGCAGGAACGTGGCCGCCGCGAGCGGGAACACCCGGTGCCTGCCGAACCGGTCCGCCAGCGTCACCGCCTGCTTGTCGCACGCCACGACCGCCCCGCAGAAGCTGGCGTCGGAAGTCTCCACGACCAGCCCTGGAGCAGCCTCGACCTGCGGCAACTGCCCGTTCCGCCGGCCGTGCCCGCCGCGCGGTCCTTGCTGGTCTCCAGCGAGCACGTCATGGCCGTATCTGCCCCGATCCCAGCTGCGCATAACTGCCCTTCGCCTTCGGCCGCCACGCGATCCACGTCCGCTGCTTTGCGTTCTGGGCAGGCCGTGTGCTTCGCGCCGCTGCACGGGCCCGCGCCCGGACCGTACCTCAAATACCTGTCTGGCCGCGCGGGAACGGACGCGCCGCGCCGTTGGTTCCTCCAATGGGCGGGAGATTTGCTGGTACCGAAGCCCACTGTCAAGGAGCCTTAGTTGCGCAATACACTTGGCACTCGGGATCAGTGAGTGCCAAGGAGGTGAGCACGTGCTCGACGACCGCAAGCTAGAGGTGTTGCGCACAATCGTCGAGGATTACGTGTCCACCAACGAGCCGGTCGGCTCGAAGGCCCTGGTGGACCGGCACAGTCTGGACGTGTCCCCGGCGACCATCCGCAACGACATGGCCATCCTCGAGGAGCAGGGTTACATCACGCAGCCGCACACGAGCGCAGGCCGGGTGCCGACCGACAAGGGATACCGGCTGTTCGTGGACCGGTTGTCGGGCGTCAAGCCGCTGTCGGTGGCGGAGCGGCGGGCGATCGAGACGTTCCTCGCGGGTGCGTACGACCTCGATGACGTGGTCACCCGCACTGTCCGGCTGCTTGCCCAGCTAACCCGGCAGGTCGCGGTGGTTCAGTACCCGTCCTTGACGAGGTCGGCGATCCGGCATGTTGAGCTTGTGCCGCTCGCGGGCCGGCGGCTGCTTCTGGTCCTGATCACTGGCACCGGCCGGGTTGAGCAGCGCGCGGTCGACCTTCCCGACGCGACGACAGACGGCGAGATCGCGCATCTGCGTGCGTTGCTCAACGCTTCGCTCGACGGGCGCTGGATCACTGACGTGCCCCGGATCGTGTTTGGTCTGCCGGACAGGCTGGAGCCGGCCGCGAGGCCGAATGCCACGGCGGTGTTCTCTGTGATCCTGGAGACACTTGCCGAGCACCACGACGGCAGGGTCGTGTTCGGCGGCGCGGCCAACCTGGCCGCCACCGCAGACTTGTCCATTGGCCTGCGTGAAGTCCTTGAGGCGCTCGAGGAGCAGGTGGTGCTGATCCGCCTGCTGGGTGAGGCGGCGGAACCCGCCTCGGTTACGGTGCGGATCGGCGCGGAGAACCCGGTAGAGGGATTGCGAGGCACGTCGGTGGTGACGACTGGTTACGGCGGGGGAGACCAGACTGTGGCGAGGCTTGGCGTGCTCGGGCCGACCCGGATGGACTATCCGGGTGCGATGGCGGCCGTGCGGGCTGTCGCACGGTATGTGAGCCAGATCCTGGCGGGGTCGTAGTGGCGACCGACTACTACGCCGTGCTCGGCGTCCGCCGCGAGGCCGGCCCGGAGGAGATCAAGAAGGCGTACCGCAGGCTCGCGCGTGAGCTGCACCCGGACGTCAACCCCGACCCGCAGACCCAGGAACGGTTCAAGGAGATCACCCAGGCGTATGAGGTGCTCTCCGACGCGGAGAAGCGTCAGATGTACGACCTCGGCGCCGACCCGTTCGCCCCGTCCGGCGCCGCAGGACCGGGCGGGTTTGCTGCCGGGTTCCCGTTCAGCGACATCATGGACGCCTTCTTCGGGGCTGGCGCAGGATCACGCGGCCCACGCAGCAGGGCACGCAGGGGCCGGAACGCGACGCTGCGGGTCGAACTCGACCTCGCCGAGTGCGCGTTCGGCACCACCAGGGAACTCGTGGTCAACACGGCGGTCGTCTGCCCCACCTGCTCCGGTGAGGGCACGGCGCCGGGGACGCATCCAGAGACGTGCGAGGTCTGCGGCGGGCGCGGCGAGGTGAGCCAGGTGACCCGCTCCTTCCTCGGCCAGGTGATGACCACCCGGCCCTGTCCGAGGTGTGGCGGGCACGGCACGGTGATTCACCATCCATGTCCCGAGTGCGACGGAGATGGCCGGGTCCGCACCCGCCGCACCATCAAGGTGCCGATCCCGGCCGGCGTCGAGGATGGAACGCACATCCAGCTTGCCGGAGAAGGCGAGGTCGGCCCGGGCGGTGGGCCGCCGGGTGACCTGTTCCTCGAAATTGTGCAGCGCCCGCATCCGATTTTCGAGCGGCGCGGCGACGACCTGCACTGCACGTTGACGATCCCGATGGCCGCCGCCGCTCTCGGCGCGACGCTGTCGGTTGAGACCCTGGATGGCAAGCAGCAGGTCGATATCCGGCCCGGCAGCCAATCCGGTCAGGCGATCCCCCTGTACGGCAAGGGCCTGCAGCACCTGAACGACAGCGGCCGCGGCGACCTGGTCATACACGTGACGGTCGAGACGCCCACCAAGCTGGACGCGGAGCAGGAGCGCCTGCTGCGTGAACTGGCTCGGCTGCGCGGCGAGGAAGCGCCTCCCGGCAGATTCGCGCCAGGCTCGCAGGGATTGTTCTCCCGGCTGCGCGATGCCTTCAACGGCCGCTAGGTTCCCGCGCGGGGACGGCGCAGCGGGGACGGCACAACTCGGGACGGCACAACTCGGGACGGCACAACTCGGGACGGCACAACTCGGGACGGCACAACTCGGGACGGCACAACTCGGGACGGCACAACTCGGGACGGCACAACTCGGGACGGCACAGTGGAGGCGGCACAGCGGAGGGGCGCACTTGAGGCGGCACTGAGCGCGCCCGTCTTCCTCGCCGAGCCCTCCCAGCTTGGCGCGGACACCGTGGTGCTGGCGGGCGCAGAGGGCAGGCACGCGGCGACCGTGCGGAGAATCAGGCCGGGCGAGCGGGTTGATCTGACTGACGGCGCCGGGCAGGTCGCCGAGTGCGTCGTCATGAGCGCGGCGCATGGGCGCCTGGACCTAAGGGTCGTGTCACGGGTCACACAGCCCCGGCCTGAGCCTGTCATCGTCGTCGTTCAGGCGATACCTAAAGGCGGCAGGGGAGAGCTCGCGGTCGAGTTGATGACAGAGGCCGGGGTGGACGTCATCGTCCCGTGGGCGGCAGAGCGCTGCATAGCGCTCTGGCAGGGCGGCCGGGCCGCGAAAGGGGTTGCCCGCTGGCGTGATACCGCACGCCAGGCGGCGAAGCAGGCGAGGCGAGCGTGGCTACCCGACGTCGTCGAACCGGCGCTGACGCATGATGTGGTCGCGATGATCAAAGAGGCGGCCCGCGCCGTCGTGCTCGAACCTGGCGCGAGCGTACGGCTCGCCGATGTGCGGATACCCGGATCCGGAGATGTGATCCTGGTCGCCGGCCCGGAGGGCGGCATTACGGAGGCGGAGAACACCGCGTTCTCGGCCGCGGGCGCGGTGCCCGCCAGGCTCGGCCCGCCGGTGCTGCGTACCTCGACAGCCGGCGCGGTCGCTGCGGCCGTGCTCCTCAGCCGCACCCGGCGGTGGTGACGCGCCCGCTCACGCCCGCGGCTCCGTCGTCCCCGACGGCCTACCTAAGGCTCGCCGGGGTGTCCGGTGCTTGTCGGGGTGAGGGTGTGCTGGATCGCATGTGAGACGGTTGCCGTCGGTGTGGGTGTCCTCGGTGTCGGTGTGGGTGTCGGTTTCGGTGTCGGTTTCGGTGTCGGTTTCGGCGTCGGAGCAGGCGTCGCAGATTTGCTTGGCGTGGACGACGGAGTCGGACTATTCGGTCCGGCCACCCGCTGGGTGCTCTTCTGCGTGCATGGATGTGGCGTGGGGGAAAGGCTGTGCCCAGCCGGAGGGGTTTCCGTAGCGGGCGTGCAGCTGGGGGTCGCCGTGGCGATTGGTGTGGGGGTTCGCTGCTGCACGCCGCTCGACTGCGGCTGCTGCGGTGCGGTGGGGGTGGCCGAGGCTGTCGCAATCGGCTTGGAAGTCGGCACGTTGAAGCCTCCCGGCGGGTTTGCCGGAGGGTTCGGGCTTGTCAGTCCGACCGTGACACCTACACTCTGCCGCAGGCCTGGTACGGCGAGGATCGTCACCGCGGCGACTATGAAGACTGCTCCAGCGGTAGCAAACACCAGCCGCATCCAGCCGTCGCCTGTGCGCAGCCGGTCACGCCCCGAGGACCACAGCGTCACCGCGACCGAGGCGATGGCCAGCAGCGCGGATTTGACGGCGGGAAGCACCACGGTTTTGGTGGCCAGCTGCGCGGATTTGATGGCGGGAAGCAACGCGGATTTGATGGCGGGCGGCAGGGACCTGAGTGCTGTGATGACAGGCCGCAGATCGGGCAGGCCGCCCCTGACGTCGGAGACGACCGAACGCAGCCAGCCAATGAACAGGACGAAGCTGTCCGGGGCCCGCTCATGGGCGATCCTGCTGCGGATGCGCTCCAAGCCGTCGCCGGACGGCGCGACGCTGTCCGCCGCCGCGTGCAACGCGCGGCGCAGGCGCTCGCCGTACTCGGCTTCGGGATCCGTCATGACTCCTGCTCCAGCACGCTGCGGAGCGCGGCCATGCCACGCGCCGTGTGACTTTTCACTGCTCCCCTGCTGATCCCCATGGCGCTGGCGATCTGCGCCTCCGACAGGTCCGCGTAGTACCGCAGCACCAGCGCCTCCCGCTGGCGGGCTGGAAGAGCCCGCAGCGCCGCGACAACAGCCGATCGTTCGAGCAGGGCAATGGCTCCAAGCTCGGCGCTCGGCGCGTCAGGCGCTGGTTTCGGCGCGTACTTATCCACGACCGCCCGGTGCCGCAGCACCGACCGGGACCGGTTGACCACCGATTGCCGTAGATAAGAAAGCGCCTTGTCGTTGTCACGCAGCCGCCGCCAGGCTCCGTGCATCGCCACGAACGCGTCCTGCACGACCTCCTCCGCGGTGGCGGCGTCGCGGACAAGGATCGCGGCCAAGCGCACGAGCGACTGATAGTTCTCGATGTACAGGGCGCACACCGCGTCGTCGGACATTTGCTCGGCTGCGATCGAACCCATAACGGTTTCCGCCACAAGGGTTTCGGTCACGTCAGTGTGACGCGCGGCCTTGCCGCCAGGTTCACGAATGTTCATGGCTGTTTGCCGTCGTGGGGGTCCGGGGAAACCGGTTCGCCTGGGAGCGTCCGGAACGACCTAGTTAAGGCCCCGCGCGCCATCAAGTGCCCAAGGCTCGCCCTCAGGACGCCACCTTGCCGGCCGACGGCGGCGCCGCGTCCGGCGCCCTCACCCCGGGCATGCGTACCGCGGGCATGCGTACCAGCGGGCATGCGTACCGAGGGCATGCGCCGCCCCGGCACGCCGACCCGGGCCCATCGCTGAGCCTGCGCCCGGATTCGGCGGTCTCCCGGCCGTCGATCGCCGTTGCTCGGTCATGCCCCAACGCCACCCCACCCGACTCCGCGCCGCCGCCCCTGTCCGGCCACCCGCCTGGCACGCACTCTCTAGCGTGTATCGCAACCATGTCGTGATTGCGGAACGTTCCCGCAAATCGTAATCATAAGGACGGTAAGCGCACCAGGGTTTCCTGGCCATGCTTACGGTTCTCGACAGGTAGCCCACTGATGCTCGCGCCACCGGAAGGTTATAGCTCCAGAACGCATCCTCCAGCCTGGACAAGACAAGAATATGTTCGGTGGCCTGCACCCGTGCGCCTTACTGACATGTTCCAACAACTATGGGTTCCGGCCGGGACCGGCCGGAACCGGCGGGTCCCGGCCGGGTTCGCGGAGCGCGGGCGCCGCGGCTAAGATCCTCGGGTGCCTGACTGCTTGTTCTGCAAGATTGCCGCCGGTGAACTCCCGGCCGAGCGGGTTATGGAGAGCCATCGCACGATGGCGTTCCGCGACATCAACCCACAGGCTCCCGTCCACGTGCTCGTCATACCGAAGGAGCACTATCCGGATGCGGCAGCACTGGCAGGGGCCGCCGACGGGCTGCTCGCAGAGGTGTTTGGTCAGGCACATAGCGTCGCAGTCGCCGAAGGAGTCAGCGACGATGGTTATCGGCTGGTGTTCAACACAGGTTCGCGCGCCGGTCAGACGGTGTTCCACGCCCATGTCCACGTACTTGGGGGGCGTACCATGGGATGGCCTCCCGGCTAGCGGCCGGCCTGCTAGTTGCCGGTAAATTGCGCATATGGACCACCAGGTTGTTCGGAGCTGTTCACGGTCCCCAAACCGTTAGCATGTAGTTACACCTGAGCGTGAGCCTGTGGGGAGCCAGCGGCTGTCAGCTTGGCCAGCACAGCGGGCGGAGAAACGAGTATTGGCAGATTCATCGAGTGATTCCCGCACCCGCGGTGAAAGGACCGTCGTAAGTGCGGCGCGCGAGGAGACCACCACGCCACAGCCGCGGCGGAGCACCGGGGGCGAACGGTCCCAAGTCAAGATCGTTGTTCCCGGTGACCATTCAATGGTCAGCCTGCTGGGTTCCGGGGACGAGCTCCTGCACGTGATCGAGGGCGGGTTCGACGCTGACATCCACGTGCGAGGCAACGAGATCACGGTCACCGGGCAACCACATGAAAATGCCCTGGTCACGAGTCTGTTTGAGGAATTGATCGAGCTTCTGGGCAGTGGCGCGGAACTGTCCGCCGACGCCGTGGAGCGGAGCTTGTCGATGCTTCGCCGTGGTGGTGGCGAGCGCCCGGCCGACGTTCTCACGCTGGACATATTGTCCTCCCGCGGCCGGACGATCCGTCCGAAAACGGTGAACCAGAAGCGCTATGTCGATGCGATCGATCATCACACGATCGTTTTCGCCATCGGTCCCGCGGGCACCGGGAAGACGTACCTGGCCATGGCCAAGGCAGTGAAGGCGCTGCAGGCCAAGCAGGTCAACCGGATCATCCTGACCAGGCCAGCCGTGGAGGCCGGCGAGCGTCTTGGCTTCCTGCCTGGAACCCTTTACGAGAAGATCGACCCTTATCTTCGACCGCTGTACGATGCCCTGCACGACATGATCGACCCAGACTCGATCCCGCGGCTGACGTCGGCGGGCACGATCGAGATCGCCCCGCTCGCCTACATGCGCGGCCGGACCCTGAACGATTCGTTCATCATTCTGGATGAGGCGCAGAACACCTCGCCTGAGCAGATGAAGATGTTCCTTACCCGGCTCGGGTTCGGGTCGAAGGTGGTCGTCACGGGCGATGTGACCCAGGTTGACCTGCCGGCCGGCCAGCCCAGTGGCCTGCGCGTGGTGCAAGAAATCCTCGAAGGCCTGGACGATATTCATTTCACCCGGCTGACCAGCCACGACGTTGTGCGGCACCGGCTGGTTGGCGACATCGTCGACGCGTACGAGCGGTATGACGCCCGCAGCAAGCCTGCCGGCCCGCTTGCCGCGGGCCAGCAGAACACACCCATGCGCGGCCAGCGCAAACGTGGGCGGTGACCGGGCCAGATGAGGGCGCCGGTGAGTGCGAGCAGCCATTGAGTATCGACATCGCCAACGAATCGGGCGTGGCCGTCAGCGAGGAAGCACTCGCGGTTCTTGCCGCGCACGTGCTCGGCAGGCTGCGCATCCACCCCCTCGCCGAATTGTCCGTGCTGCTGGTCGACGAAGGGGCGATGACCGACCTGCATCAGCGGTGGATGGGCGAGCCTGGTCCTACCGACGTGCTTGCGTTCCCGATGGACGAGCTGCGGCCACCGCATATGACTGGCGCGCGCGCGATGGGTGGCGGGCACGAGCCGGAGCCGGTACCTGGCCTGCTCGGCGACGTCGTGCTGTGCCCGCAGGTCGCGGCCAGGCAGGCGCAGGCGCAGGGGCACAGCACCGAGGACGAGGTCGAACTGCTGTGCATCCACGGCATTTTGCATCTGCTCGGATACGATCACGCCGACCCTGAAGAACATGCCGCGATGTTCGGCCTGCAGGAGCAGCTGCTCGCCTCCTGGCGCGCATCAGGCCGTGGCGCCGGCGAGGCAGACGTCGATCTTCCTGGGGCGGCGGGGGAGCCGCGCGCTGTCTTGCCGCAGGAAGAACGTCCCGGGGAGCCGCCCAGCGAGGCCCCTGGAGGGCGGGAAAGGCCTGGGTGATGTCGCCCATGGGGTGGCTTGTGTCCGCTGCGGTCCTGCTGACACTCCTGGCTGGTCTGTGCGCGAGCGCCGAGGCCGCGCTCGCACGCGTGTCGAGGGTGCGCGTGCAGGAACTCGTGGCGCAGCGCCGCCGTGGTTCCCATCGGCTGCGGGAGACGCTTGCCGACGCGCCGCGGTCCCTGAACGTCGTGCTGCTGCTCCGGGTGAGCTTCGAGTTGTCCGCGGTTGTCGTCGTCACGGCCGCGTTCGTGAAAGTCTTCGGTACTGGTCCGCGGGCGTTCGGCACGGCCGTGGCGGTCATGATCGTAGTCAGCTACATCGCCGTCGGCGTGACGCCGCGTACTCTCGGCCAGCAGCATGCGGACCGCGTGGCGCTTGGCGCGGCCACCGTCCTGTACCCGGTGGTCCGCGTGCTCGGCCCGGTTACCAGGCTGCTGATCGGCCTCGGCAACGCGCTCACCCCGGGCAAAGGGTTCCGCGGCGGCCCGTTCGCGTCCGAGGCGGAACTACGCGATCTCGTGGACCTGCTCGAGCAGCGCAGAGTGATCGAGCCAGGCGAGCGGGAGATGATCCATTCCGTCTTCGAGTTCGGCGACACCCTGGTGCGCGAGGTGATGGTCCCGCGCACCGACATCGTCTTCATCGAGCGTGCCAAGACCCTGCGCCAGACGCTTTCGCTCGCCCTGCGCAGCGGCTTCTCCAGGATCCCCGTTGTCGGCGAGAACGAGGACGATGTCGTCGGCATCGCCTATATCAAGGACATTGTGGCCCGGAGTCACGAATATCGTGAGGGCGAGTCGGTGGAGAAGGTCGGGTCGATCATGCGGTCGGCGACGTATGTACCCGAGAGCAAGCCGATCGACGAACTGTTGCGGGAGATGCAGGCGCGGCAGATCCATCTTGCCATCGTCATCGACGAGTACGGCGGCACCGCCGGCCTGGTCACTATCGAGGACATCCTCGAAGAACTGGTCGGTGACATCGCCGACGAATACGACCGCGAGCAGCCAGCGGTTGAATGGCTGGCTCCGGACAAGGCCAGGGTGACGGCGCGGCTTGGCGTGGACGAACTCGCCGACCTTTTCGGCGTCGCCATCGAGGCCGAGGATGTCGAGACGGTCGGCGGCCTGCTCGCCCACGCGCTCGGCCGGGTTCCCATCGCCGGTTCTGTGGCGACAGTGGCGGGCCTGCGCCTCACCGCGGAGAGCCTAGCGGGCAGGCGCAACCGGATCTGGACGGTGGTGGTGGAACGCGTGCGCGCGCCCGCGCGGCCAGGTGGCCCTTCGGCGTAGCGTGGCATGATCACCGGCGCAAGCGGCGTGCCGGGAGATGCTGCCGCCGCCTGCCAGGCGAACGAGCGAGTGAAGGTGATGACATGAATCCCGATCCCGAGGACGTGAAGATCATTACGCTGGCCCGGTCAACGCGGGCGCGAGTTTCGGCATCAGAGGGCGCGGCGGTGCGCGACGAGACCGGGCGGACATACGCCGCGGCCGCCGTTTCGCTCCACTCGCTGCGGCTTTCCGCGCTGCGGCTCGCGGTCGCCATGGCGGCATCGAGCGGAGCCACCAGCTTGGCCGCCGCGGCCTGGGTCAGTGACGCGGATGCGCCCGATCCGGATGACCTTGCTGCGGTGCGTGATCTCGGGCCTGCCGCGGTGGTGATCAACGCCGCGCCTGACGGCACGATCCGCTCGAGGCACACCCCATGAGGCAGCCAGTCGCTGGGCCAGCCCCGCACCCCAGGCTGCCGCGGGCAACCGGGCGCCGTTGCGACCGACGAGGGCAACCGGGCCGGCGGAAGTTAGGCCAGGCCAGGCTGCTTGCGCATGGACTTGCGCCAGACGAATTTCAGGCCCGACCAGTCATTGTCGAGCGCTGCGACCTTGACATCGACCACGCCGACCGGCAGCAAAAGCTCGCGAAGGCCATTTTCCGTGACGTCGGACGAGTACCCGGCGGCACGCCGGGGCCACGCGATCCACAGCGAGCCATTCGCGGTGAGACCCGACGTGAGCGCGGCCAGGTCACGTTCGAGTTGCCGCCGCGACCGGCAGAAGACGACCGTGATGTCAGCGGGATCGGCCGACGGCGAAACGCGGCGGGTGACGCTCACATCCGGCCGGAGCCCGGGAATGATCCAGCCCGCGGGCGCGTGCTTGAGCAGCACCCGGTGCCCGGGTTTCACGCCGAGCTTTCTGGCGAGCGGGGTACCCGAGTATCCGGCGGCGGTTTGGCTGTCAGCCCGCTCAGTCATGGAAGCCCAGTCGTCGGAGCTGCTTCGGGTCCCGCTGCCAGTCCTTCGCGATCTTCACCCGGAGGTCCAGGTAGACCCTGCTGCCAAGGAGCGCCTCTATCTGCCGGCGGGCACGGCTGCCGACGTCCTTGAGCCTGGCACCCTTGGTACCGATGACGATGGCCTTCTGGCTGGGCCGCTCCACGTACATGAATGCATGGATGTCGATGAGCCCGCTGTCGTCCGGCCGCGGCTCCATCTCCTCCACCAGCACGGCAATCGAATGCGGTAGCTCGTCCCTGACCCCTTCAAGCGCGGCCTCGCGGATCAGCTCGGCGACCAGCTGTTCCTCGGGCTCGTCCGTCAGCTCACCGGCCGGGTACAGCGGAACGCCTTCAGGCAGGTGCGAAACGAGCACATCGGCGAGGACATCAAGCTGGTAACCGGTGACGGCGGACACGGGCACGATGTCCGCCCAGCCGCCAAGGCGGTCGACGGCCGTGAGCTGGCTGGCAACCTGGTCCCTCGAGGCCTGGTCGGTCTTGGTGACGATGGCGACCACGGGCGTCTTGCTCAAGGCACCGAGTTCGCGTGCGAGGAACCGGTCCCCAGGGCCCACGGGTTCAGCCGCCGGCACACAGAAGCCGACCACGTCGACCTCGGCCAGGGTTGAGCGGACCAGGCTGTCGAGCCGTTCGCCAAGCAATGTCTGCGGCTTGTGCAGTCCTGGGGTATCCATGAGGATGAGCTGCGCATCCGTTCGGTGCACGATGCCCCGCACAACTCGCCTGGTCGTCTGGGGTCGGCTGCTTGTGATCGCCACCTTGGCGCCCACGAGCGCATTCATCAGAGTTGACTTGCCCACGTTGGGCCTGCCCGCGAAGCAGGCGAAGCCGGAGCGGAATGCGGGCCCTTCGGCCATCGGTGGCGAGTTCACGATGCCGATTGTCCTCCACCCGGGCTCGCAGCCATGATCGCGGTTCACGGCCGGCAAATGTCAGCATGCCAGCATGATGGCCCGCCCTGACGGGTCCTGGTGGGTTCCGCGCCACGGGACTGACCGGACCGAACTCGGCCTCAGGCGCCGTCACGCGGCGACGCGCCTGCCGCCCGCCGTCACGCGGTGACGCCACCAGCCGTCGCGCGGCGACGCGCCCGCCGTCACGCGGTGACGCTGGCCGCTGGCAGTGACACTGGCTGGCCGCTGAATGTGGCTAGCCAGTGACAGTCTGGCCCGGCGGAACGACTGGCCTGTGACAGCGAATCGCCGGCGACAGCGAGCGGCGCCGTTCGGTCTGGTACCGTTAAGAACTGTGCTGCGTGAGCTGCTCCTCCTTAGCGGCCGCGGCGGGGTCCGATAACGGCCGGTTCCCTCGCCGCGGAGTCTCCTGGCGTGACCGCTGGCCATCCGCTGATAGACGAGGGAAAGCAGCTATACAGATGAATCCGCAGCAACAGCAGGCCCCGCAGAATCCTGGCCAACTGCGCCACGCCGACCAGCAGGCCGGCAATCAGAGCACTCAGCAGGACAACCAGCGAAACGACCAGCAGACCGGGCAGCAGACCGGTCAGCTCCAAGGCGCCGTCCAGGACGCCGGCCGGCAACACCACGGACGCCGTCCCAGCGGCATGCCCTGTCATCGCTATAGGCCGTTCAAGGCAGTCGACCTCCCGGACAGGACCTGGCCGGCGAAGACGATCACGAAGCCGCCGCGCTGGCTGTCCACGGATCTGCGCGACGGCAACCAGGCGCTGATCGACCCGATGAGCCCAGCGCGCAAGCACAAGATGTTCGACCTGCTAGTCCGGATGGGCTACAAGGAAATCGAGGTCGGCTTCCCCTCGGCCAGCCAGGCCGATTTCGACTTCGTTCGCGAGCTTGTCGAGGGCGACCTGATTCCCGATGACGTTCAGATCTCGGTATTGACGCAGGCCAGGGACGAGCTGATCGAGCGAACCGTCCAGTCGCTGGTCGGCGCGCGGCGGGCGACCGTGCACCTGTACAACGCGACAGCGCCGCTTTTCCGGCGGGTTGTTTTCGGAGTCGACCGCGAGCAGTGCAAATCACTGGCGTCCGACGGCGCGCGCTCCGTGGTCAAGCACGCCGAGGCATATCTGCGCGGCTGTGACTTCGGCTTCGAGTATTCGCCGGAGATCTTCGTCGACACCGAACTCGATTTCGCCGCCGAGGTGTGCGAAGCGGTCATGGACGTCTGGCAGCCCGCCCAGGGCAGGGAGATCATCCTCAACCTGCCGTGCACGGTGGAGCGGTCGACCCCGAACGCGTACGCCGACCAGATCGAGTGGATGAGCCGTAAGCTATCCCGGCGCGAGCACGTGTGCCTTTCCGTGCATACCCATAACGACCGGGGCACGGCGGTGGCCGATGCCGAGCTCGCCGTCTTGGCCGGGGCGGACCGGGTGGAGGGCTGCCTGTTCGGCAACGGTGAGCGGACCGGGAACGTCTGCCTGGTCACGCTGGGCATGAACCTGTTCAGCCAGGGCATCGACCCGGTGATCGACTTCTCCGACATCGACGAAATCAGGCGCACCGTCGAGTACTGCAACCAGCTGCCCGTGCATCCGCGGCACCCGTATGCCGGCGAACTCGTCTACACCGCGTTCTCCGGCTCCCATCAGGATGCGATCAAGAAGGGATTCGACGCCCTGCAGCGGGAGGCGGCGGCCGCCGGCCTGCCGATGGCCGAGTTCGGCTGGGCGGTTCCTTATCTCCCGATCGACCCCAAGGACGTGGGCCGCACCTACGAGGCCGTGATCCGCGTGAACAGCCAGTCCGGCAAGGGCGGCGTCGCGTTCGTGATGAAGGCCGAGCATCAGCTCGAGCTGCCGAGGCGGCTGCAGATCGAGTTCTCGCGGGTGATCCAGGCGCGCACCGACGCCGAGGGCGGCGAGGTAACGCCCGCCCAGATGTGGGACATCTTCGCCGCCGAATACCTCGCGGAAGGCGGTGTCGCCCTGCTCGCCTGCCATTCGTCCTCTGCCGTGGACGACAAGGATGTCCTCGCGGCTGAGGTGCGGCTGGCGGGCGAGGCCCGTCAACTCGAAGGCACGGGCAATGGGCCGATCTCGGCATTCTGCGACGCACTGTCCGGCGCGGGCATCGGCGTACGCGTACTTGACTACAGCGAGCATGCGCTTTCTGCAGGCAGCGACGCTAAGGCCGCCGCATACCTCGAATGCGAAGTCACGGTGGCGGGGGCCGATGGCGCTGGTGGTTCTGCTGCGGATCCAGTGGTGCTGTGGGGCGCCGCCATCGACGCGAACACTGTGACGGCGTCGCTGAAGGCGGTGCTTTCCGCAGTCAACCGGGCCGCCGCGCGTACGGTCCGCGTGCCGCAGTGTCCTGATAGCTAGTGGTCTGTCAGAGGAGTCTTCTTCGGCTGCGGGCAGATCCCGGGCCGGCCGGGTTACCGGCTGTCCCGGGGCCAGCGCGCCCGCGCCAGCCTGGTGGGGCCATCTGGGCTCTGCAGTCCACGAACGCGGCACAATGGCGTAGTGAGCAGCTACCGCGACGAGGGCATCGTCCTTCGCACGCACAAACTGGGCGAGGCTGACCGCATCATCACCCTGCTCACCAGGCGTAACGGCCGGGTCCGTGCGGTCGCGAAGGGCGTGCGGCGCACTACGTCACGTTTTGGCGCCAGGCTGGAGCCATTTACCCATGTGGATCTGCAGATCTATGCGGGCCGCTCGCTCGACGTGATCACCCAGGCGGTGACCGTGCGCCCGTACGGTGAACCGTTCGCGGCCGACTATCCCCGTTACACCGCAGGCACTGCGATGCTCGAGACGGCGGAGCGGCTGACACCGATGGAGAAGGAGCCAGCGCTGCGGCAGTTCCTCTTGCTTGTCGGAGGCCTGCGCACGCTCGGCGAGGTCGTCCACGACCCGCGGATGGTGCTTGACGCCTACCTGCTACGGTCGCTCGCGGTCGCGGGGTATGCGCCTGCGCTCGAAGAATGCGCCCGCTGTGGCACACGCAGCGTGACCTGTACCGTCGGCACACGCCCGGCCGTTCCGGCCGACCTGGCCGTTCCGGCCGACCCGGCCGACCCGGCTGTTCCGGCAGGTCGTGCTACTCGGACCGGATCGCGGGCATTCGCCATTGCCGCGGGCGGCCTGGTATGCGGTTCGTGCCGTCCGCCAGGTGCGGCGTCGCCTGCCAGCCAAACAGTCGCGTTGATGATCGCGCTGCTGCGCGGCGACTGGGTGTACGCCGACGCGAGCGATTCCAGGCACCGGGTGGAGTGCAGCGGCCTGGTGGCTGCTTACCTGCAGTGGCACCTGGAACACTCGATTCGTTCATTGCGACTCGTGGAGCGTGCGTGAAAGATCACGCCAGGCAGCCGGATCG
This sequence comes from uncultured Actinomycetota bacterium, assembly GCA_963826515.1. Classification (GTDB taxonomy): domain Bacteria; phylum Actinomycetota; class Actinomycetes; order Streptosporangiales; family Streptosporangiaceae; genus DATFVJ01. The sequence continues at coordinate 292,624 of CAWGXI010000003.1, read as the reverse complement.
AAGCCGGCCTGGCCGCCAGTTGCCGCCACCGTCACAGCCGGATGTCCGCCCGCCGGATCCGCATCCCTCGGGTGCCCGTCCGCCCGCCATTCCTGCCGAATTCGTGCCACGCCACGTCGCGCTTGTCATGGACGGTAATGGCCGGTGGGCCAAGCAACGCAGCCTGCCAAGGACCGAGGGGCACAAGCGTGGCGAATTCGCTCTCTTCGACGTCATCATGGGAGCGATCGAGCTTGGCATCCCGAACCTCTCCGCCTATGCGTTCTCCACCGAGAACTGGCGGAGGTCGCCGGAGGAGGTCCGCTTCCTCATGGGGTTCAACAGGGATGTCATCAGGCGCCGCCGCGACCAGTTGCACGAGATGGGAGTCCGCGTGCGCTGGGCCGGACGGCGCCCCAGGTTGTGGCGCACCGTCATCTCCGAGCTGGAGGATGCCGAACGGCTGACCGCCAGAAACAACGTCCTCACCCTGCAGTTCTGCGTGAACTACGGTGGCCGCGCGGAGATCGCCGATGCGGCGGCCGCGATCGCCAAGGACGTGGCAGCGGGCCGCCTGCGGCCGGAGAAGATCGACGAGAGGGTGTTTGCCCGCTACCTTGACGAACCCAGTCTGCCTGACGTCGATCTGTTCGTCCGGTCGTCGGGTGAGCAGCGGATATCGAATTTCCTGCTCTGGCAATCGGCTTATGCGGAACTGGTGTTCCTCGACACGCTGTTCCCCGACTTCGATCGCAGGCATCTGTGGCACGCGTGCGAGATCTACGCGAGCCGAGATCGCAGGTATGGCGGCGCGGCGCCCAATCGCTTGCCGGACCCGGTGACCGGCTGAGCCGCATGCGGGGGTCCAGGTGGTGGTCCACCTGCGCTGCCCGAACGGCTGCCGCGTGGCGCACCGCGTGCGGCATGCGGGGGTTCCCATGGGGTCGCCCCCCTGGACTGGCGCGCCGCGTGCGGCATGCGGGGGCTCCAGGAGTCGTCCCCCTGGAACCCCCGCGCCTGCGGGCCCATGCGGATTTCCAGATCAGGAGTTCAGGTAAGCGAGCACGGCGAGAACCCGCCGGTTGTCGTCGGCGGATGCGGCGAGTCCGAGCTTGGTGAAGATGCTCGTGCTGTGCTTGCTGATGGCCTTTTCCGTGACAAACAGCCGCTGCGCGATCGCGCTGTTGGAACGTCCCTCTGCCATCAGCGCGAGCACCTCACGCTCCCGTGCCGACAGCCGGGCAAGCGGCTCGTCGCGAGAGCGCCGGACCAGTAGCTTGGAGACCACCTCCGGATCCATGACCGTGGCGCCGCCGGCGACAGCGCGAATCGTTTCAATGAACTGGTCGTCGCTGAAGACGCGGTCCTTGAGCAGGTATCCGACGCCGCCGATCCGGTCGGCGAGCAGTTCACGCGCGTAAAGCTGTTCGACGTACTGAGAAAGCACGAGGACAGGGAGCCGGGCACCTCCCGCCGGGCGGCGAGCGCCGCCTGCAGCCCGTCGTCGCTGAACAACGGCGGGAGCCTGACATCGACGATCGCGACATCGGGCCGTTGTTCGAGCAGCGCTCTCAGCAGTTCAGGCGCGCTGCCGACGGCGCTGGTGATTTCGAAGTCATGCGCCTGAAGCAGCCGGACCAGCCCATCCCTCAGCAGGAAGAGGTCTTCAGCGACGACGACGCGCATGGCACCTCGACAACCACGATGGTGGGTCCGCCTGGCGGACTGTTCAAGGCGAGGATGCCGTCGAATGTACCCAGGCGCCGCTCGACGCCGCGCAGCCCGGTGCCCTTGAGCGGATCGGCGCCGCCTGCGCCATCATCAATCACCTCGATCCGCAGCATGCCCACGGCGCGGCGGATCCGGATCTGCACGCGCTGCGCGCCCGAGTGCTTGACGGCGTTGGCGAGGACCTCGGCGACCGCGAAGTAGGCCGCGGACTCGGCTGGTGTATCCAGTCGTTCAGGCAGGTCGATCTCGAGTTCGGTCCTGAGCGGAGTGTCTAGGGCGAGCGCGCGCACGGCGTCGCCGAGGCCGCGTTCTGCCAGTACCGGGGGGCAGATCCCGCGGACAAGGATGCGCAGGTCGCACAGTGCCTTGGACGAGGTTTCCCGCGCCTGGCCGACCAGGGCGATCGCGGCTTTCGGGTTCTCCTCGATCAGGTGCTCGGCCGCCCGCAGGCTCATGCCGAGCGCGACCAGCCGCGCTTGCGCTCCGTCGTGCAGGTCCTGCTCGACCCTCCGAAGCTCCGCGGCAGCGCCGTCCACCGCGTAGGTGCGGGTCTCGGTCAGCCGCTGCACCCGGTCGGTGAGCTCGGCGATCGAGGCCAGAGCAGCCGCCTGACCCTGCGCGCAGGCGCGGCGAGAGTACGTGGCGCTAGCCACAAGCCTGCCGCGACGAACCCGAGCGCAACCGGCAGCATCAGCAGATTCCACGTCGAATAACCCACGCCGCCAATAGGGACCTGGCTGCGAACCACCTGCGTCACGGAGGGGGTGGGCGGACCCGCCAGTGGGCCGGCGGCCAGCTGAGCGAGAGCCCGGTGTACAGCCACCGAGTTGCCCGGCCGGGCGAGTGCTTGGTTCACGAGCACATGGCCGAGCGGCCGGCTGACGATTGCCCGGCCCACCGCGGCGAAGTGGATGCCGAACTGATGCGGCCTGAGCGCGGCGGCGATCCCGTAGAGGCCAAGCGTGACGAGCGCGAACGGCACCAGGCCGGCCGCCACAGAAGGGACTGCGAGCACCGCGATAACGGCAAAGACCAACGCCGTCACCGTCCACCCATGCATGCCGAACAGCGCCAGGCATACGAGCGCCACCGGAATGAGGAGGCCGCCCCAGCCAAGTTCACGCAGGCGCGATGCGATGTTCTTCATGCTGCCGGCTCTCCTTCTGCGCACAAAACGCGAGTCAGCCTGCGGCGACGGCGGCCCATCTGTGGTCAGCAGTCCGCCGCATGTCCTTAAGGCAATCGTGGCCCGTGCGTAGTGGCGCCGCCATGGGCTTAACCCCACCACTGGGTAGGCGCGCGGTCACGTTCACAAGGAACGGCGCACGGCGCAGGGCGCCCGCCCTGGCTGCGCGGCCCGCCCGGGCTGCGGCCTGCCCGGGCTGCGGCCTGCCCGGGCTGCGGCCTGCCCGGGCTGCGGCCTGCCCGGGCTGCGGCCTGCCCGGGCTGCGCGCTACCGCGCGCAGCCCGGGCAGGTACCGAACACCTCGACGGTGTGAGTAACCTCGCTGAATCCGTGCTTGCGGCCGACGCCTTCTGCCCATCGCTCGACCGCTGGTCCCGCGACCTCGATGGTCCGCCCGCACACGCGGCAGACCAGGTGGTGGTGGTGCGTTTCGGTGTGGCAGGCCCGGTAGACGGTCTCACCGTCGCCAGTATGGAGCACGTCGACCTCGGCTGCTTCGCTGAGTGCCTGCAGTGCGCGGTATACGGTAGTCAGGCCGATCTTCGCGCCATCCGCCCGCATGTCCGCATAGATGTCCTGTGCGCTGCGAAACGAATCACTGCGGACCAGCACCCTGCGCACGGCCTCCCTGCGGCTTGTCATGATGCCCCTGTCCCCACCGGACACACGCACCCCATTCCTCACCTGACAACCGGACTCGTCTTCACCTGACACCCGAACCCCCCATCAGCGGACCGCCTGGACAACGGCGAGGGCGAGGACGGCCGTGATGGTCAGGCTACGCAGCAGACGCCCAGAGGCCCCAAGCGACGGCCAGGAAAGATAGCTGAACCAGCCGAGGAAAACCGCGAGTGCGGCGAGTGCGGCCGCCCCAATCCAGCCCGGCAGGGTGAAGCCGGCGATCAGCACCGCCAGCAGCGCGATCGGCAGGACCCATCTGGGTAGCTCGTGCAGGAGGACGAGCGGGCGAGCGCTGCGCCGCTCGATCCGCCGCCGCAGGCCGGTCGCCCCGGGGGTGAAGAAGGTCTCGCCCTTCGGTAGCGGCCGCCGCCGGGGTTGATGTGCTGCCACGGTGGTTTGCCCTCCGCCCGCGTCGTTGACTGCCGTGCTCTCCCATGATCTCGCATGTGGCAGGCAAAGATACCGCCCGTCATTACCTAACGATGCAAATGCGCGGCGCGCCAGCCTGTGCGAACGGTGACCGGGCAGGCACGATTGTGCGGCGTATCTTAGGACGTGTCTGGTAGGTCTCGGTGGATGCGGGCGGTGACCCAGGCGGCGATCGGCAAGGCGGAGGAGGAGCCGATAGTCGGAGCTATCGGCGACGACGACAACGCCGCCGGTCGTCGTCTGGGCGCCGATCCGCGCCGCCAGAGATCTGCGAGACATGCACTAGTTCGGGGGTCATCGCAGCCGGGGGGTGCCGATGCGCCATACAGCCATGGCCGTGACGGCCGCGGCGCTGGTGCTCGGCGTCAGCGTGGCCGCCGGTTGCGGGCCGCAAACAGCAGGCCAGGATGGGCCTGCGGCGGCGAAGCCACAGGAAGCCGCCGCCATGGCTGCCACCGGCACCAAGACAGTCGAGTATGACGGTTACGTCATCAACGTTCCTGCCGGCTGGCCTGTCTACCTGCTGCCCGTGCAGCCGACGCGGTGCGTGCGTTATGACAGGCATGCCGTCTACCTGGGGACCCCCGGTCCCGACCAGCAGTGCCCCGCGCACCTGGTCGGGCGGACAGACACGGTGCAGATCGACGGCGGCGGGGGTCAGGCCGTCGTTCATCGGCGCGGCGTCGCGCTCGCCAGCGTGCCCGGCTCGTCCGCGCACCGTGGCATGATCGTGCGCGATGCGCAGCGACATGAGCTTGCCCTGACGATCGAGCGACCGCGCCTGTCGATCGTCGCGACGTATGCCAACGATCCTGCCGTCGTGGAATGGATCATCTCGAGCGTGCACGGCGCCGGCTCTGCACCGGCAGGCCCGTTGGCGCCAAGCGCGTCGCTGCCGTGGCTGGCGCTGGCAGCTGAGCACATCGCTCCCGGCCGTGCGGTGATGGCGGCGGCAGCGGCGCCTGCCCGCGCAGGCTCGGCCACCCGAGCAGGCGCGCGCGCCCGTATGGGCCCGGCCGCCGCCCGCGTGGTCGCCGTCAGTACTGCAGGTAAGAAAGCGGCCGACGCGGTGACGGCTGGCAGGGACGCGGTGACGGCTGGCAGGGATGTGAGCGACGCGTTGGCGGCGCGCGAGGACACGGCCTACGCGGTCGCTGCCGGTGTGGTCGCTGCCGGTGTGGTCGCTGCCGGTACGGAAGGCGCCCGCGCGCGCCGCGCCCGGCGGCCGCTCGCGGGATTCGACACCTGTACCGCACCCTCGATTCCGGCGATGCGGGCGTGGCGGCCCTACTACAAGGCGATTGGCATCTACATCGGCGGCGCGAACAGGGCCTGCGGTACGGGCAATCTCTCGGCGCGGTGGGTGCGGCGGGTCAAGCGGATGGGATGGTCCCTGATCCCGGCGTACGTCGGCCGGCAGCCACCCTGCGACCCGTTCAGCGTCAAGATCAAACCTCGGTGGGCGGCCAGCGAGGGCGCTGCGGCCGCGAACGACGCTGTCATCCTCGCGCGCGGCCTGCGCCTGCACCGGCATGCTCCGATCTATTTCGATATGGAGGCCTATAACAGCGCGAGCAGAAAGTGCAGGACCGCCGTGCTCACCTTTCTCGATGCCTGGACCCGGCGGTTGCGAGCCCGCGGCTACGTACCTGGCGTCTACGCGAGTGCCGCCGCTGGCGCAGAAAGCCTGGGCGGTACCGCCAGGATTGCGGGTCACCGGCTGGCCAGGCCGCAGTCAATCTGGTTCGCGCTGTGGGATGGCCACGTCAACCTGCGAGGACAGCCCTACCTACTTCCGTCGTGGTGGCCGAGGGACCGCCGCATCAAACAGTTCCGCAGCAACCGCTGGCAGAAACACGGTGGGTTCAGGCTCGACATCGACCGTGACGAGGTCTTCGGAGCCGTCTGCTGAGCCACCTACGGCCGCCGCCCATTGCTAGCGCAGAGATCGACGGGCAAGTTACGTAACGTGCTTTGTCAAATCCATTTTGTAGTCGAATCGATTCGCTCCGCACGCCGCGTGGCTCTAAGCTTGGGACCGCAAGCTGGGCCCTGCAGGCTCGGCCCGCACAGCAGGCACAAGCACAGCAAGTATGAATGAACACAGCAAGTCTGAATACAGCAAGTCTGAGCACGCGGCCCGGATCAGAGGGGCCTCGCTCCCGGATCGACGGGATATGCGTGTTCACAGCCCGCCGACCGCCAGCCGGATGGAGATCTTCATGGCCCGACGCAGCGACAGATTGGACATGATCGTCAACCTCTGCAAGCGCAGGGGTATTGTCTTCCCGTCTAGCGAGATCTATGGCGGGCTTCGCTCGTCGTGGGACTACGGGCCACTCGGCGTCGAACTGAAGAACAACGTCAAGCGCCATTGGTGGCGAACCATGGTGCAGGAGCGCGACGACATTGTCGGCATTGACTCCTCGGTGATCCTGGCCAGGGAGGTGTGGGAGGCCAGCGGCCACGTCAAGGAGTTCGCCGAGCCGCTCACCGAGTGCACCTCGTGCCACAAGCGCTTCCGCGCCGACCACCTCGCCGAGGCATACGAAGCGAAGCGCGGCCACCCCCCGGCCGCTGGTCTTGCCGACGTTGCTTGCCCAAACTGCGGAAATGTCGGAGCGTTCACCGAGCCCCGCATGTTCAACGGCCTGCTGAAGACATCGCTCGGCCCGGTGGAGGACGAGTCGGGCCTGGCGTACCTCCGGCCAGAGACAGCGCAGGGAATCTTCATCAACTTCCGCGCCATACAGCAGTCTTCGCGGCGCAAGATCCCGTTCGGGATCGGCCAGATCGGAAGATCCTTCCGCAACGAGATAACACCGGGGAATTTCATCTTCCGCACGCGTGAGTTCGAGCAGATGGAGATGGAGTACTTCGTCGAGGCAGGCACCGACGAGCAGTGGCACCAGTACTGGATCGATACCCGGATGAGCTGGTACGTCGATCTGGGTATCGACGGGGAGAACCTCCGGCTCTACGAACATCCAGCGGAGAAGCGCTCGCATTATTCGAAACGGACCGTCGACGTCGAGTACCGTTTCGGCTTCCAGGGCAGCGAGTGGGGCGAACTGGAGGGAATCGCCAACAGAACGGATTACGACCTGTCTGTGCATTCCGCCGCCTCAGGTGAGGATCTCTCCTACTTCGACCAGGACTCGGGATCCCGGTACCTGCCGTACGTCATCGAGCCAGCGGCCGGCGTGGATCGCACAGTCCTCGCTCTCCTCATAGACGGCTACACCGAGGACGAGGCGCCCAACGCCAAGGGGGTCATGGAGAAGCGCACTGTCTTGCGGCTCGACCCGCGGATAGCACCGGTCAAGATCGCGGTGCTCCCGCTGTCGCGCAACGCCGATCTCTCCCCTAAGGCCCGTGACCTGGCGGCCGGGCTGCGCAAACTGTGGACTACCGAGTTCGACGACGCGAGCGCGATCGGCCGCAGATACCGGCGGCAGGACGAGGTCGGTACGCCGTTCTGTGTCACGGTCGACTTCGAAACGCTTGAGGATCAGGCTGTAACCGTGCGGGAGCGCGACTCGATGCGGCAGGAGCGAGTGGGCATCAGCAAGCTCGAGTCCCACCTTGAGGAACGCTTGCCGCGCTGCTGACCTGCCGTCGCCGCGCGGGTGGTTGGCTCCCATGCCGCATATTGAGACGACACAGGAAAGCGACCAATGGAACTCCTGCACTCTGGCAAGGTCCGCGAGGTGTACGCCGACGGCGAGGACATTATCCTGGTCGCCTCCGACCGGGTCAGCGTCTACGACGTCGTGCTGCCCACGCCGATCCCAGGCAAGGGGGAGATCCTCACCCAGCTCTCGCTGTGGTGGTTCGACAGGCTTGCTGACATCGTGCCCAACCACGCCATCTCGGTCACCGACGTGCCCGAGGAGTTCGGCGGCCGGGCGATGAGATGCCGCCGGCTTGACATGCTGCCGGTGGAGTGCATCGCCCGCGGCTACCTGGCGGGCCTGGGCTTGCGCGAGTACGAGGCGTCGGCGGCGGTGTCAGGGATCGCGCTGCCTCCCGGCCTGGCCGAGGGATCGCTGCTGCCGGAGCCTATCTTCACCCCGACCACCAAGGCGGCCGTGGGCCACGACGAGTTCATCACGTTCGACGACGTCGCGGCCAAACTCGGCCCTGCGGAGGCCGCCGAACTCCGCCGCGCCACGATCGAGATCTACCGACGGGGCGCGGAGATCGCAGCCGGACGGGGCATCATCGTCGCCGACACCAAGCTCGAGTTCGGCCTCGATGCTGACGGCACCCTGGTACTCGCCGACGAACTGCTGACCCCGGACTCGTCGCGATTCTGGCCTGCGGATCAGTGGCAGCCTGGGCGGCCGCAGCACGCCTTTGACAAGCAGATCGTCCGCGACTGGGCGGCGGCCACCGGCTGGGACAAGCGCCCGCCAGGCCCTGCGATCCCCGCCGACGTCGTCGAGGCAGCGCGCGCCAGGTACATCGAGATTTACCAACGCATTACCGGCGTGGCCTGGGTTTCCAGGTCCTAGGCCGTCGTTTCTTGTCTCCGCGTGTCTTGCCTCCCCGTGTCTTGCCTCCGTGTGTCTTGTCTCGATTTCCCAATCCGGTCGTTCCGGGCTGGGTGCATGGAGCCGACGTCGCGCCGTCCTCCCGAGCGGAGGAGGCGGCGCAGCGGTTGAGCGGAGCTAGATACAGGGATAAGGGCCTTGCATTGCCCGATCGCGTGACCACGGACGACGTTTCTTCTGATGGTCAGACTCGCCATGGAACGCCTCCTTGTTGCGTTGACCATCGGGAGCAAGTCAGAGGTTGGCTATATCGGCTATATCGGCTGCGCCCGGCTGCGCCCGGCTGTGCCCGGCTGTGCCCGGCTGTGGAGGCTGTGGAGGCTGTGGAGGCTGTGGAGGCTGTGGCGTCTGTGGCCTGCTGTGCCCGGCTGTGCCGGCTGTGCCCGCAGTGCCTTGTCAGATGGCTTCGCTGCTCTCCGCGTCGTTCATCATGCGGTCATTCTGCCGGCACCTGGCGCGATCTTAGCCGCGTGTGCGCGTTTCACACTGGTGCGCTGATTCATCACGGGCGGCGGCAACCCGGCCGGAATCCCGGCCGGGTGGCGCACCGGCTACGCGGCGCTCGGTAGAGTTCGAGTAATCGGGGCCGTCAGGCCGCAATCATCCATGCTGCCCGCATCGAGCCCGTCGCCCATGCCGGGTCGCATCACGAGGAGAACGCGCAGTGGCCAAGTTCGTCTATGCCTTCGCGGAAGGCAACAAGGACCTGAAGGACCTGCTCGGCGGCAAGGGCGCCAATCTTGCCGAGATGACCAACTTGGGCCTTCCGGTCCCGCCAGGGTTCATCATCACCACTGAGGCGTGCCGCCATTTCCTTGAACTGGGCACCATCCCTGATGGCCTGGACGAGGAGGTCGGCAGGCACCTGGCCGATCTCGAACAGGCGATGGGAAAACGGCTGGGCGACCCCGGCGACCCGCTGCTCGTCAGCGTCCGCTCCGGCGCCAAGTTCTCCATGCCTGGAATGATGGACACCGTCCTCAACATCGGCCTGTCGGACGAGTCCGTCCGCGGCCTGGCCAAGCAGTCGGGCAGCGAGCGGTTCGCCTGGGACGCCTACCGCCGCCTCATCCACATGTTCGGCAAGACCGTGCTCGGCATCGATGGCGAGGAGTTCGAGCACGCTATCGACGCGGCGAAGAAGGCCAAGGGAACCACGAACGATCTTGATTTGGACGCCGACGATCTGCGCCGCCTGACCGACAGCTACAAGAAGATCGTCAGGGAGCAGACAGGCCGAGACTTCCCTGCCGATCCGCGCGAGCAGATGGACATGGCGGTCCGCGCGGTTTTCGAATCATGGAACTCGGACCGGGCGATCCTCTATCGGCGTCAGGAAAGGATCCCTGCCGACCTCGGCACCGCGGTCAATGTGGTCGCGATGGTCTTCGGCAATCTGGGCATGGACTCGGGCAGCGGGGTCGCTTTCACCCGCGACCCGGGCAGCGGGCAGCCGGGCGTCTACGGCGACTACCTGCAGAACGCCCAGGGCGAGGACGTGGTGGCCGGTGTCCGTAACACGGTGCAGCTACAGGATCTTGAGCGTATCGACAAGAAGTCGTACGACGAGTTGCTGCAGATCATGGCGACCCTGGAGAATCACTACCGCGATCTGTGCGATATCGAGTTCACGATCGAGCGCAGCAAGCTGTGGATGCTGCAGACGCGGGTGGGTAAGCGCACCGCCGCCGCGGCCTTCCGCATCGCGACCCAGCTTGTCGATCAGGGCCTTATCGACATGGACGAGGCGGTCAGCCGGGTCAGCGGTGCCCAGCTAGCGCAGCTGATGTTCCCCAGGTTCGACGCCGCCGCGGCGACGACCAGAGTCACGACCGGAGTGAGCGCGTCGCCGGGTGCCGCGGTCGGCCAGGCCGTTTTCGACTCCGACCGTGCGGCCGAGGCCGCGGTGAGGGGCGAGGACGTCATCCTGGTCCGGCGTGAGACCAACCCGGATGACCTGAACGGGATGATCGCCGCCCGCGGCATCCTGACCAGCCGGGGCGGTAAGACCAGCCACGCCGCGGTGGTAGCTCGTGGCATGGGCAAGACCTGTGTATGCGGTGCGGAGGAACTGGACGTCGACACCGCCGGCCGCAAGGCCACCGCGCCAGGCGGTGTCACGATCTCAGAGGGCGACATTCTCTCGATCGACGGGACAAGCGGCGACGTTTACCTGGGCGAGGTCCCGGTCAGCCCGTCACCGGTGGTTGAGTACTTCGAGGGCGGCATCGACCCAGCGGCCCCGCAGACCGATGACCTGATCAAGGCGGTACATCGGATTATGGCGCACGCCGACACCCGCCGCCGCCTCCGTGTACACGCCAACGCCGACACTGGCGCGGACTGCGCTCGCGCCTGCCGCTTCGGCGCGGAGGGCGTCGGCCTGACGCGGACCGAGCACATGTTCCTTGGCGAGCGCCGCCAGCTTGTCGAGAACCTCATCCTGGCCGAGACCGAGGAGCAGGGACAGGCGGCACTCGATGCCCTCGAGCCGCTGCAGCGCGGCGACTTCGTAGAGATCTTGGCCGCGATGGACGGGTTGCCGGTGACCATCAGGCTCATCGACCCGCCGCTGCACGAATTCCTGCCCGACCTCACGGACCTGTCGGTCAAGATTGCGCTGGCCGGGGACAACGCCACCGGCAAGGATCGCAAGCTGCTTGACGCCGTGCGCCGGCTGCATGAGCAGAACCCAATGCTCGGACTGCGTGGTGTCCGGCTCGACCTCGTCATCCCCGGGCTGCTCGCCATGCAGGTGAAGGCGATCGCGCACGCGGCGGCCGAGCGCAAGCAGGCGGGCGGCGACCCCAAGCCGGAGATCATGATCCCGCTCGTGGCCTCGGTGCAGGAGATGGAGATCGCACGCGAGCGAGCCGAGCAAGTGCTCGCCGAGGTCACAGCGGAGACCGGTATCGACGCGCACGCGCTGATCGGCACCATGATCGAGGTTCCGCGAGCAGCGGTCACGGCGGGTGAGATCGCGCAATCGGCTGAATTCTTCTCCTTCGGCACGAACGACCTCACACAGATGACGTGGGGTTTCTCGCGCGACGATGTCGAGGCCGCGTTCTTCAGCCGGTATCTGGAGCTTGGCGTGTTCGGGGTGTCGCCGTTCGAGACCATCGACGCCGACGGCGTCGGCAGGCTGGTGCGCATCGCGGTGGAGGAAGGGCGGCGGTCCAGGCCGGACCTCCACATCGGTGTCTGCGGTGAGCACGGCGGTGACCCGGAGTCGGTGCACTTCTTCCACGACGCCGGGCTCGACTACGTGTCCTGCTCTCCATTCCGGGTCCCCGTGGCACGGCTGGAGGCTGGCCGTGCGGCCATAGTTACGGCCGGCAGCGACAGCCGCTGAGCGAACAGGGGAGCCTGCCCGGCTACGACGCCCGGGCCACCGCGCGATGGGCCGACGAGTCGCGCAAACGGCCCGGGCGTACCGCCTTCGAGCGGGACCGTGCGCGCGTGCTGCACAGTTCTGCGCTGCGCAGGCTCGCGGCCAAGACCCAAGTGGTCGAGGTCGACGCGGGCGATTTCCCGCGTACCCGGCTCACCCACTCACTTGAGTGTGCCCAGATCGGCCGCGAGCTTGGCAAGGCTCTTGGCGCGAACCCTGATCTGGTCGAGACCGCGTGCCTGGCCCACGACATCGGGCATCCGCCGTTCGGGCATAACGGTGAGACCGCCCTTGATCATGTGGCACGGGCCTGCGGGGGGTTCGAGGGGAACGCGCAGAGCCTGCGCCTGCTCACCCGGCTGGAGGCCAAGGTGGTGACGGCGGCGGGTCAGAGCGCAGGGCTCAACCTGACCCGTGCGGCGCTCGATGCCGCGCTCAAGTATCCCTGGTTTGCACCTGGCGCGCCGCGGGCGTCAGCCGCGGCCGCCAAGTATGGCGCTTATGCCGACGACGCGGATGTGTTCGGCTGGATCAGGGAAGGCGCGCCGCTCCGAAAGCCCTGCCTGGAAGCGCAGATCATGGACTGGGCCGACGATATCGCGTATTCGGTGCATGATCTGGAGGATGGCCTGCACGCGGGTCACGTCACGCTCAGGCAGCTTCAAGACGAGTCGGAACGGCTCGCGGTGGCAAGGCTCACCGCCGCGACGTACGCCGATCCCGAGGAGCCGGCCTCGGTGGCAGAGCTTGGTGAGGTGCTCGCCGGACTGCTCGCGCTCAGGTGCTGGCCCGGCGGTTTCGATGGCGGACCGCAGGCGCTCGCCGCGCTGAAGAACCTGACGAGTGAGCTGATCGGCCGGTTCTGCCGCGCGGCGGAGAGCGCGACGAGGCGGGTGCATGGCGGCGGGAAGCTGACCCGTTATGCGGCGGATCTGATCGTGCCGCGCCGGCAGCGGCTCGAGTGTGCGCTGCTCAAGGGCGTCACCGCGCATTACGTGATGAGCAGGCCTGGTGCGGGACCGGTAAGGGCCCGCCAGCGTGAGCTCATCGCGGGGCTGGCCGACGCCGTCGCCCGCGGCGCACCCGCCACACTCGACCCCGTCTTGCGGCCGGCCTGGGTAGCCGCGCCGTCGGATCCGCACCGATTGCGGGTGGTGGTCGACCAGATGGCCTCACTCACAGACACATCCGCGGTGAGCTGGCATCGCCGGCTGTGCGGCGCGCCTCTGGGCGCCTGACCCGGGATGCCGCGCCCGGGCATCGCGCCTGGACCGTGGTTGCCACGCTGGACCCTGGGTGTCACGCTGCCCGGGTGTCACGTCCCGGGTGGCACGTCTGATCCCGGGTGTCTCGTCCCGGGCGTCGTCCCTGATCCCGGGTGTCTCGTCCCGGGTGTCGCCCCTGATCTTGGGTGTCGCGTCTGGCCCCGGGTGTCACGCCGCGGTGGTCCCGGCCACTAGCGTGGTGCGTGGTGCGTCCGGACCGCGCCGCGGTGAGCTTCGCGGGGAGCCGGCCACCATCGATTGCCCGGGAGGCGGGCGCGTGGAATTGCGTGTCAGCGGGCGTGAGCGTGCTGCGGGAAGGGGCGAAAGATGCCTGCCGAACCCAGATTTGTGATCATTGGCGCCAGTCTGGCCGGCGCCAAGGCGGCCGAGACCCTGCGGGGGGAAGGATTCGGCGGTCCGGTGGTCCTCATTGGCGCCGAGCGGGAACGCCCGTATGAGCGGCCACCGCTCTCCAAAGGCTTGCTGCTCGGCAAGGACGACAAGAGCAAGATCTACGTACACGAGGAGAGCTGGTACGAGCAGCACGACGTGGATCTGCGGCGCGGCATCGCTGCGGTCGCGGTCGATCGTGGCGCCCATCAGATCTCGCTCGCGAACGGCGAGGTCGTCGGGTACGACAAGCTGCTGATCACCACGGGCGCGTCACCGCGCCGGCTGAACGTGCCCGGGGGCGACCTTGATGGTGTGCTGTACCTGCGGTCTGTTGGCGACTGCGAGCGGCTTGCGGACGCCTTCCGCTCGACCGGCCAGGACGGCGGGCGGGCGGTGATCGCGGGGGCCGGCTGGATCGGCCTGGAGACGGCTGCCGCCGCCCGCTCGTATGGGTGCGAGGTCACGGTGGTAGAGCCAGAACGCACGCCACTGAACCGTGTGCTCGGACCAGAACTCGGCGAGGTGTTCGCGGGCCTGCACCGCCGTCACGGCGTTGAGTTCTTGCTGGGGACCGGGGTGGCGGAGTTCCGCGGCGGCGCTGACGCGGGCCGGGTGCGGACCGTTGTCACCACGGATGGCGCCGAGCTGGCGGCCGACTTGGTGGTTGTCGGGATCGGGGCAGCGCCCAACGTGTCGCTCGCCGAGGCGGCAGGGCTGGATATTGGAAACGGGGTTCTGACCGACGCTGGGCTGCGTAGCTCGGATCCGGACATCTACGCGGCGGGTGACGTCGCGAACTCTTGGCATCCGCTATTTGACCGCCGGACCCGCGTCGAGCACTGGGCCAACGCGCTGCACGGCGGCCCCGCGGCCGCGCGGTCGATGCTCGGCCAGGACGTGAGCTACAACCGGGTGCCATACTTCTTCAGCGACCAGTACGAGCTCGGCATGGAGACCTCCGGGCTGCCGGAGGATTACGACGCCGTCGTCTACCGCGGCGAACCCGAGTCGCTTGAATTCATCGCATTCTGGCTTGCGGACCGCCGCGTACTCGCGGGCATGAACGTGAACGTCTGGGACGTGACTGCCGACATCCAGGCGCTCGTACGATCCGGCACGCGCGTCGATCCAGTTCGCCTCGCCGACCCCAGCGTCCCCCTAGCCGCCCTCGCCACTCCTGCGTGATCGCCGGGTACCGGAGTGGGTTCGATCCATGACTGGGCGGCGCGCTCCGCGCGTCCAGCAGCGGCGTCCGGCAGCGGCGCGCTCCGCGCGTCCAGCAGCGGCGCGCTCCGCGTCCGGCAGCGGCGCGTTGGCTGCCCGTGGTGCGGGGCCGGTGAGCGAGTGGGAGCGTGCCTGGCCCGCGCCCGGATGGCAAGATCCGCGATCGTGTTGACTTTCCGGCTGATAGCGCGGGCAGGTTAACACGGGAACGGATCATGGCAGGGGGGCGGGGGGTCCGGCCGGGCGGCGGCGCGTTGGCTGCCCGTGGTGCGGGGCCGGTGAGCGAGTGGGAGCGTGCCTGGCCCGCGCCCGGATGGCAAGATCCGCGATCGTGTTGACTTTCCGGCTGATAGCGCGGGCAGGTTAACACGGGAACGGATCATCGAATCGAACAGACGTTCCGGCAGGGGCTCGCCGCTCCTGCCCAGCCGCGTCGCCGGAGTACCGTGCTCACCTCGGCGGCGACCTCGCACGGCCGGCGGGTAACGTCGGCCCAGCTATAGCGCAGGGTGACGATCCCGTCGCCTGCGGCGATATTGTCACGGTCGATATCGCGCCAGCGCTGGTCGGCGGGATGGCTGGTGCGGCCGTCCAGTTCCACTGCGACCCGGTACATGCGGTACAGCACATCGCGGAAAACAGTGTTGCCGCGCTGCGTGGCGCGTACTTGACGCTCCGCTGCTGGTAGGCAGTGGGCGCGCTCCACGTCGCGCAGGTACCGGAATTCCAAGACCGAGTGCACACCGTCCCAGATCGCCTGCAGGCCAGCGCCTAATTCGCCGCGCCACCGCAGGGTGCTACGCATGTCCATTCGCATCCTCACCAGCACGGGCGTCGTAAGCCCACGCTGACAGGCGCGGCTCGCCCAAGAGAAGGCGTCATCGAAGGTCGCGGCCGCCTGAGCCAGGTCGAGCACTGTTTCTTCGATCATCGTGCGTGGAGGCGTGAGGCCAGGATGGCGCGCTTCCTCGATACGGCCTGACCGGTGGATAACTACGCACGGGCCGTGCCGAACCAGCTGTGCGCTGGGGACACTAATGTGGATCAGAGCGGCTGGCTTGTCTAGCAGCCGATCCAACTCGGCGGCGGTCTCATGGCTGAGGATTGCCTGCGGCCCCGCTCGCAGCACCGCCGCCCATAGTAGGGCGATCCGAGGCGGATCGCCGGTGAAGGTGGCGTATACACCCCGGAACAGCCGACGCCACCTTCCGCTACGCAGCCGGCCCTCGATCGTTCTGATACCCAGCCCTACAGTCGATGCCTGCCAGCGGGCGATCACGCCACCCTGCAGGTCCAGCAGTCTCAGGCAGCGGTCAGAAAGTTGTGGTCCCATGCCCCTAGACTGACCGCCGCCAGTGACATTCGATCATCGTGGGCGTGGGCGTGGGCGTGGGCGTGGGCGTGGGCGTGGGCGTGGGCGTGGGCGTGGGCGTGGGCGTGGGCGTGGGCGTGGGCGTGGGCGGGGGGGTGAGTGCGAGTGCGAGTTCGGGGACGGCCACGCAGCCGGAACCGGGTACAGGCGGCTGCGGCGAGCGCTTGGCATGGGGTGGCGGCAGGTCAGGCGAGTACGGCCGTGACGACCGCCTTGGTGTCGGTTAGGTCAGGCAACACCACGTGTGCACCCGAGGCAGCCAGTTCTGGGGCCGGGGTCGCGCCGGTCGCCACCGCAACGCTGCGGGCGCCAGTCTCGAGGGCGGCCGCTACGTCGAGCGGCGTATCCCCAACCAGCACTGTCTCCTCACCAGGGAAGGTCATCCCGTGCACGCGTGCGGCGTTGTCCCTGGCCAGGTGCACGAGCTGAGCGCGGTCCTCATGTGCGTCACCGTAGGCGCCAATGTCCAGATCGAGGTATTCCGCGAGGTCCAGTGCGCCGAGCTTCGCCTCGGCGAGCGGGCGTAGGTTCCCCGTCAACACCGACTGCACAACGCTGGTCCCATAGACCTGCTTTCCGCCGGATGCCGCCAGGGTCTGGAGGACGCGCACAGCGCCGGGTAGTGCGCGCCCGCGTTCCCTGACGCGGTCAGCGAACTCAGGGGCGTGCGTGGTAAGTGCAGTGGCGAACGCGCACACCTGCTGGGCCGCGTGAGGCACGCCTGCCCTGGAGAGCGTGTCGAGGATGATGGCCCGGTCGGTCCGCCCGGCCATCGGTGCCACTTCCTCCAGTTTGCGCCCGAACAATTCGGCGAAGACCAGAACATACAGGTGCGGGCTCAGGCCTCCAGCGTTGACCAGGGTGTGGTCGACATCCCAGAGGACGAGTCGTTTGCGCACGCCGCGACAGTACCAGGCAGTCTCTTCAGCCAGCCGCTGCCGCGTGACCCGTGCCGCGCACCCCGCGCCGCGCACCCCGCGCCGCGCACCCCGCGCCGCGTGACCCGTGCCGCGCACCCCGCGCCGCGTGACCCGTGCCGCGCACCCCGCGCCGCGCACCCCGTGCCGCGCACCCGTGCCGCGCACCCCGCGCCGCGCACCCCGCGCCGCGCACCCCGCCCCGTGGCGTTCGGCCACGCGCAACTGCACGCGGCATGATGGCCCACAAGCTAGCAGTGCGCGCGTGTGCGTGTAGGCTTGGCAAAAGTTTGACAAGCACGACATTGTGCGGCGCACACTCGATGCCACCAACACAAAAATACGACCAAACTATCCCAAAGCGTCGATCATTCTTCTCGCCGTACGTCGAGCGTATACACAGGCTTAGGTAGTATTTACCCGAATGCGCCGGGTTTTGCGTTCAAGTATTGAGAGCGACAGCAAACTTGACTGATCAAGCCCAGGTGCCGTCGAGCACCGGATCTTGGCGGCCTCGTGGCATGGAGTCAGCCTTTCAGCCTGCTCCTGAGCCTTCGCGCTCTCGTTGGCTGGGGCGGCGTCGGCTAATTTGGCTCGCGGCCTTGCTTTTGGCAGCGTGGCTGGTGCCGCTCGCGCTTCATCAACTGCGCGTTGACGTTGCCACGCCGGTCATCCTTCTCCTCGCGGTCGCTTCGATCCTGCGCTCGGGAACCAACCTCGTCGACCGCCTCGTGCTGGCGGCTAGCCTGCTCGCGGGAGCGGCCCTCGCGCTGGGCTTGCTCTTCTCGATCTGGCCGTGGGGCCTCGCTCCAGTGCCGGTCGGCGGGACATGCCTCACCCTCGTCGCCATGGCGGGCTGGCTCACCGCCCGGCGGCCGAGCCTGCCGCGCCGCTTGCTGGGATCCGACCTGGTGGTGGTCGGATCGGGGATCTTCGCCTTCTGGGCCGCCTACGCTCCGATCGCAAGGCCTTCCTTGGCGCAACGGCTGACGTTCTCCACCATAGCCTCGGACCGGTTCCGTCAGTTCGCCCTGTTCGACACAATTCACCGGCTCGGCGGATATGCCTTCCTGCACCAGAACCAGGCACGGTTGTCTGTGCCGCCGCCCACCGCCGTCGTGTACCCATCCGGGTCGCATTTCCTGTTCGCGCTGTTCGACACGTTCCTCAGGTCAGCTACCAATCCAGGGGCCGCGCTGGCGGAGTTCAACCGCTATTTCATCTACGTACTCGCGGCGTATGCCTTCCTGATCATGGCCATTGTGTGGGCGGCCCGCTGGATAGCCGGCCCGCGGGTGGCCGGTTGGCGGCGCTTCGTGATCTGCGCAGCCGTGGCCGCACTGGCGCTCTCCGCGCCGTTGGTGACTATGGTCGTCTTCGGCCTCGATTCGGATATTCTCGGCCTGGCGTTTTTCGCCCTCGGGGTGGCCGTGGCGGTCCGGCCGCCGCGCGTTGTCCAGGAGCAGGTGCTTATCGCCTGCGCATTGCTGATCGCCGTGGCCTACGCCTACAACATCTATGCGATTCCGCTCGGCCTGGGCATGGGGGCTGCCTGCATTGTGTACCATCGCCGGCTGCGCCGGCACTGGCGGTTCGCCGTCGTCACCATCGTCGCTGGCGTTGCGATCGCGTGCTTTCCGTCGGCGCTCAGCCTGGGCTCCGGTTTCAACGTGCAGGCGCAGGCGCTGGCCGTCGCGGGCTGGCGGGTGCCGCTTCCATGGCCGCTCCTAGCCGGCCTGGCGCTCGTCATCGTCGCCACGATGGCAAGCCCCGTCTCTGGCCGGGCTGCCCGTGTGGCGTGCCATGATCGCCCAGTTGCTTGTCTCGGCGGCCGTGATCGGAGCCTTCGCCTTTTATCAGATTAACAAGCTGGGCAGCACCAGCTACTACTTCAACAAGTTGATGATTGTCGGCTATGTCGCCTGCCTGATCGGCCTCGGCGCACTCGGCAGCTTCCTGCGCCCGCTTCATGCCCGGGCCCGGCGGGACGGCCGGCCGGGCCGGCTGCCGGAGGCGGGCCTGGCAGTTGCCGCAGGAGCGGTCGCGCTGAGTCTCGCCATCGTCGTCCAATCGAGCCTGTCCGGCGTGAGCCCGCTGGTCTGGGTGAGATCAGGGCTCGCGAACTGGAGCGCAGGCAAGGTGCAGGCGGCCGACGCCCCATCCCTGATCACGCTCACCGACGCGGGCCTGCTTGGCGACGGCGTGCCCACGGTGGTGTTCGATGGCAACACGCGGACCGACCAGTACGACAACTTCTACGCCGCAGCCGCCAACCACGATCTTGGCGTTATGTCCGGAACGTTCAACACGATCCGGACGGTTTTCGCCGCGGGCGCAGGTGCTCACGTAAGTGCTGGCAGGCGGGAACTCCTCGCGGCGCGGCGGGTCATCCGCGAGAGCACGTTCCCGCTGCGCCTGGTTCTGGCTGATCCGGTGATCGCGCGGAAACTGGCAGCGGCAGTTCGCGCTCAATCTCGCAATCTCGGCGCCAAGGCGACCGTGCTGGTACTTCGCTCGTTGCGGGTTAGCGGAGCGTTGGTGCGCCCCTCGCCGTAACGCACGGCTTGCGGTCACCGCCTCGCATTAGACTCGCCGCGTCGGTACTGAGGCTGAACCGTGCGGAGGCGTGTGTGGCTGGCCGGATCCGCGACGAGGACATCGATCTCGTCCGTGAGCGTTCGCCCATCGCGGACGTGATCGGCGAGCACCTGCAGCTGCGCAACGCCGGCGGTGGATCGCTCAAAGGGCTATGCCCATTCCACGAGGAAAAGACCCCGTCGTTCAACGTCACACCCGCTCGCGGGCTGTATTTCTGCTTCTCCTGCCAGGAGGGCGGCGATGTCATCTCGTTCGTGCAGAAGATCGAGAACCTCACATTCGCCGACGCGGTCGAACGGCTGGCCGCCCGCGGCGGTATCGAGCTCCGCTACGAACAGGGCGGGCAGGTGCCGGGGAGGGAGCATGGCCAGCGGCGCCGGCTGCTCGATGCCCACCGTGCCGCCGCCGAGTTTTATTCCGAACGGCTGCGCGCACCTGACGCCGCCCCCGCCCGCGCATTCCTCGGCGAGCGCGGATTCGAGCTTGCCGATGCGGAGCACTTCGGCGCCGGGTACGCGCCCGCCGAATGGGAGGCGCTCACAAGTTACTTGCTCCGCAAGGGCTTCACCCAGCACGAGTTGCTGCTCGGAGGCCTCGCGAGCGAGGGCAGGCGCGGCCCGGTGGACAGGTTCCGCGGCAGGCTGGTCTGGCCGATCCGCGATGTCACGGGCGAGGTGATCGCGTTCGGCGCGCGGACGCTCGCGGCCGGAGGTGACGGGCCCAAATACCTGAACACGCCGGAGACCCCGATCTTCAAGAAAAGCTCGGTGCTTTACGGGGCAGACCTGGCCAAGCGTGAGATCGTGCAGCGCCGCCAGGTGGTGATCGTCGAGGGGTATACCGACGTGATGGCCTGCCACCTCGCCGGCGTCCCGACGGCGGTGGCCACCTGCGGTACCTCGTTCGGCGAGGGGCACATCAAGATCGTGCGGCGGCTGCTGATAGATGCTGACTGGCAACGGGGCGAGGTCATCTTCACGTTCGACGGAGATGCGGCCGGCCGGCGGGCCGCGCTACGGGCGTTCGACATGGAGGAACGGTTCGTCACCCAGACGTTCGTGGCCGTGCAGGCTGACGGCCTGGACCCCTGTGACCTTCGGGTCAAGCACGGCGACGCAGCGGTGCGCGATCTGATCGCCGGCCGCGTGCCGCTCTACGAGTTCGCCGTCCGTAGCGCGATGGACGAGTACGACCTGGACAGTGCCGAGGGCCGGCTCGCCGCCTTGGACGGTGCGGCGCGGGTCGTGTCGCGCATCAAGGACGGGGGGCTCCGCAAGGTCTACGCCCAGCGGGTGGACCGCTGGCTCGGCCTCATGGACGAGGATTTCGTGCTTGCCCGGATCGGCCTGTACTTGCGGCGAGGGCCGTCGGGACCGGCGGATCCGTCGTTCGGCCGAAACGAGGCCGGCGCGCCCGCGCGTCGCTCGCGACGCGGGGCAGGCCAGGCACCAGCGCGAGAGGCGCTTGGGCCGACGCAGGCCGGCTCCTTTGGTGGCATTGGCTACGACGTGGGCGATCCCGTTGTCAGGGTCGAGAGAGAGGCACTCAAGCTTGCCGTTCAGCGGCCCGCCCTATGTGGGCCCGCATTCGACGCGCTCGGGACTCACGCCTTCACGGTGCCCGTGCACGCAGCGACGTTCCGGCTGATTGCCGAGTGTGGCGGGGTGGCCGGATCGCGCGGCGACCTCGACTGGGCGGCAAAGTTGCGTGCCGCCGCTCCGGGGGACACCGCGGCTGCCTTCGTGACCGGCCTGGCGGTCGAGCCGCTGTTGCTGCCACCACGACTGGATGGCGAGGCGGATGACCGCTACACCGAGGGCGTCATTGCCCGGGTCGGCGAGCTGGCCGTGTCGCGGCAGATCGTGGCGGCCAAGTCGCGGCTGCAGCGAATGAACCCGGTGGAGGAGCAGGCCGCGTACAACCGGCTGTTCGGTGACCTCATCGCCCTTGAGCAGCGGCGCAAGGTCTTGCTCGACCGGGCAGAAGGTGCTGCTTAAAGCGCGATGTCACGCCGGGCAGGCGAGGTGGTTCAGGGGCGATGTGACGCCAGGCAGGCGGGATGGCGCGACCGCTGCTCATCAAATCCGCCCGAGAAACCCCTGGCTTTGCCATGGGGCGGTAAGGGCGGGTTCGCTCACACGTTCCGCTGGTTGTCCACATAGCGCTGCACGATCTGCAGGGTTGGGCCGCCGACCGTGGCGACGAAGTAGCTGTTGGTCCAGAGGGTGGGCAGCCGGGACTTGAGGTGCGGGAACTCCTGCCGCAGCAGCCGCGACGTGCGGCCTTTGATTTGTTTGACGAGGCGGTGGATGCCGTACTGGGGGGTCGCAGACCACGAGCAGGCGGACGTGCGGTCTGCGCCCCGGCGCGAAGGCGGAACGCGTTGCTCGCCGAGTGGCACAGGTGCCGTGGCTGTGGAACGAAGCCGTGCACCAGCAGCAGGCCCGCCGTAAGCCCACCCTGTGCAAACTGTCGAAACTGCTCACCGCGGCCCGCGCCGCGAACCCGTGGCTGCGCAGGCCGCGCGGTGAGCAGGTCGCCCAGCAGCAGGCGCTCCGCAACTACGCCCTCGCCCTGGACCACTCGTTCAAGGTCAAAGGCCGGGGAGCGCGCCTCGGGCTGGCCGAACGGACCTTCCTGTGCACGGCCTGCGGTTACACCGCCGACCGTGGCAGGAACGCTGCCAGGGTGATCCTGGCTGTGGCAGAACGGGGCCACACAAGTACTGAAGATGTAAGTCACTGCCGGCCCCCTCTCACGGGTAGGCCGTCAGCGCGGTCCGAGCTTGAAATCCCCCGGCTTTGGCCGTGGGGAGCCGTTAAAAGTCCGGTATGTGACGGCGGCGGCTCATGAGATACATCCGTACCTTTTCGCTACTAGCACGAAGGTTACAAAACTAGGCCCCCACTCGGGGGCTCCCATGACGCACACTGTTCTCCGTGGGCCCTTCGGTGTTGCCCAGTGGGTCGCCGCCGGCAGAGCGGGTGGCGGACCTCGTCGCGCAAGGCAGGGAGCGCGGCGTCGTCACGATGGGGGACGTGGCTGCCGCTCTCGACCGTTCCGACCTTCCCGCAGACGCCATTGATGGTGTCGTTAGCTTGCTCGCAGAAGAGGGGGTGGAGATTCTCGACGCTCAGCACGATGAGATCGAGGATCTGCGGCGGGCTGGCGAAGAGGAGGCCGGCAGACGGGCACCCACCAGCGATCTGGTCCGGATCTACCTCCGCGAGATCGGCCGTGTGCCACTGCTAACTGCAGAAGATGAAGTCGAACTCGCCAAGACGATCGAGGCGGGCCTGTTCGCCGAGGAGAAGCTGCACGGCGGCTTCCCGCTGTTCGGCGTGCAGCGCTGCGACCTCGACCTGCTGGTCGGGGACGGACTACGAGCTAAACAGCGGCTCACAGAGGCGAATCTCCGGTTGGTGGTGTCGATCGCCAAGCGGTACGTCGGCCGCGGGATGCTGTTCCTGGACCTGATCCAGGAGGGCAATCTGGGCCTGATCCGCGCGGTGGAGAAGTTCGACTACACCAAGGGGTACAAGTTCTCCACGTACGCGACGTGGTGGATCCGCCAGGCCATCACACGGGCCATCGCCGATCAGGCGCGGACGATCCGGATCCCCGTGCACATGGTCGAGACGATCAACAAGCTCGCCCGTGTCCAGCGTCAGCTTCACCAGGACCTGGGCCGTGAGCCTACGCCCGACGAGATCGCCGCGGAGATGGGCCTGCCCGTGGACCGGGTCGTGGAGATCCAGCGGATCGCGCAGGAACCCGTGTCACTGCAATCGCCTATCGGTGAGGAAGACTCCGACCTCGGCGACTTCATCGAGGACGCGGACGCCGTGGTGCCGATCGAGGCGGCCGCATTCATCATGCTGCAGGATCAGCTCGAGGGCATCCTCGACGACCTGTCCGCCCGCGAACAGAAGATCATCCAGCTGCGGTTCGGCTTGGCGGACGGGCACCCGCGGACCCTCGAGGAGGTCGGCAAGGAGTTCGGCGTGACGAGGGAGCGCATCAGGCAGATCGAGTCGAAGACCCTGGCGAAGCTGCGCCACCCGAGCCGCGCCCAAATGCTCCGCGAGTACCTCGACTAGGGCGTAGCCGCGTAGATCTCGGTGGATGCGGGCGGTGCTCCAGGCGGGGGGTCGGCGAGCCCAGCCCCTAACTAACGGTGCGACCGGTTTCCAGCTAAACGGCACGCTTGACGTCACGCCGGCTCATGCGTACCGCTTGTGCCCTTCCGGCGCGATGATGAGCGCGGTGGCATGGGAGCGCATTCTCTGCCACCTGCCGTCGTGCCCGCGCCCCGGGAGGAACTTCATGACTCGCACGATGTTCGACTCTGTCAATCCTGGCGCGATCCCTGCTGATGCGCAGATGGTCGCAGGCTGCTTCAACGGCGAATTCGCGTGGCCCGCCGAGGTGTGGAAGCGGTTTCCGCACGCCGCCAAGGTGCGTATCGACGTGACTGGGGCCGCGCCTCGTAACGCCGGCGTCCTGGGATGTCGAGAACGGCGATGCCACCCCGGCCCAGGCGGCGCACTGGGTCAGAGCGCGCTCAGCGGCTGGCTTCGTCGCCACGGTGTACTGCAACCGAGCCACCTGGCCAGCCGTCAAGGCTGCATGCCAAGGGCTGAAGGTCAAGTACTGGAGTGCCGACTGGACCCACGTCCCGCACGGTCTCGACGGGGCGGTCGCCGTGCAATGGACCAATGGCCCTGAGTTCGACACATCGGCCGTCCACGACGACGCCTGGCATCCAACCCCGCCGCGGCCCGCCACCAAGCCGCGGGCATCCTAGCGCCGCGCCCTCCGGCAGGCTCATAACCGAGGAGGACCCGTTGACAGGCCCTCCTCGGTGATGCCGGCCCGCACCGGTGCGGCGATCGGTGCGGGCGGTTCAGTTCAGTGCCGTGCGGGCGGGCTGTCCCGGGTGTCGGAGCCGGGGAAGTAGGCCTCGCCATTGCCTGACACATCGCTGCGCAGGCCGGGAACCTTGCCGCCGACCTTGTGCCGTGCGGTCTGGGCAAGGCCGCCCGCCTGGGCGTTCAGCGCACCGGCCGCCTGCTGCACGGCGGGGTTGTCCATGACCCCGCGGGCGACCTTCTTGATCTGCTCGTAACGTTCCCGGCCGGCCCGGGCGCCGGTGATGAAACCGACGGCGAACCCGGCGACGAACGTGATGCGGTAACGCATCAGAACCTCTCTTCGCGATTTGTTTGTCCCATATTTCCTCGCGCACCCATGATTTGCCCGTGACGGCCGCCGGTATTCCTGGTGAAGGCAGCGGAACCGTCGCTGGGTTCGCGGGCGAACACTGCGACCTTGTCTGGCCGGGCGCGAGGTCCGCACGCGGGGGCGGCGCCGCCGCCAACGAGATGGCGGGGTGTTGTCTGCGGGTGCGCTACGCTGGTTGCCGGCGTGCACCTGGTACCTGCCGTACTTCGGCGCCGCCTTGTCCGTATGATCGTGTGCTGTCCCCATCCCGCGTAGCTCAATTGGCAGAGCGTCCGGCTGTTAACCGGCAGGTTATAGGTTCGAGTCCTATCGCGGGAGCTTTCCAATCTGTTTCATGACCAGCGGAAACGCGCGAAAGATGGTGGTACGCGTGTGACTGGTGGGGCCAGTTGGTTGTGGGGATTTTGTGGGGATCTTGCTTTCCCCGGCAGATTCCCTGTCGTGCCGGGCGTTGCCCCGCGGCGGGGAAATACTCCCGCGGCCGCGGTGGCCGGGAATGCGGCAAGGTGATGTGCCTGGCCAGCGCCGTTAACTTGTTTCCTAACGGCAGGGTTGCTGTGCTTGCCTGGTCTGGGGTGGGGTGGCCGGGTTGGCGGCGGTTACTTGCCGGCCGTGAACCGGCAGCTCATAGGCTCGATTCCCTACCGCGGGAGTTTTCTGATCTGGTTTGTGACCAGCGGAGGTGGGTGAACGCGGATTCTTCGCGCGGTGCTGGCGGGGTATATGAGGGCCTGTGTGGTGTGGGGGTCTTGATTCTCTGGCATGGCGCTCAGTCCGTCTGGCCGCTGGCGGGTGCGCTGGTACACGGGGTGGGGGAGTGCGCGGGGTGCGGTGCTGGGCGGGTACTGGTCAGTAGGCTGCTGGCGGTGGGCAGGCCGGTGGTGCGCGGGTGTTCGTCCCCGGGCGGTCAGGGTCTTGTTTTCGTGTGGTCGGTCGCAGGCAGGAGAGGACGGGTCAGCTGATGGTGCAGCAGGTGCAGGTGCTGTTCGTGGACGATATCGATGGCGGTGAGGCGGAGGGGACGGTCCGGTTCGGGCTGGACGGCCAAGCTGATCGGGTTCCAGCACTCTGACACCGAAGGATCTACCACCTTTTCGGTGTCGAACCGTCAGAAGGCTACGACCATGCACTACGGGCAGGCGCCGTCGGGCGCCTTCGATTTCCGGCTGGATCTCGCGCTGGCGCACTTCCGTGGCACGGTCGGCGATCTTGTCAGGCGGCTGCAGGCGGAACTGGCCCCAGCTCGACGCGCAGCGTCCCGTCGCGCCGGCCGGCGCAAAAGGGTAGGGGACCCCGCCGGTCGGATTCGGACCATGCCCTCGCTGGCTCGCTCGCAGGACGCTTACGACCGCTTCTCGGCGGTCGTCGAGCTACCGCTGACGATCCTTGCTCTCCAATGGCTGCCCATCTTCGTGCTGCCGCTCGCGGCGCGCCTCCCGGCCGGCGTCGCTGGCACGTTCAATGTCATCGACTACCTGGTGTGGGCGGTGTTCGTCGTCGAGTATCTCGTTAGGCTTTACCTGGCGCCGTTGCGCCGGCGGTTCTTCACCAGCCATGTTGTCGACTTGGCGGCGGTCGCGCTGCCCGCGCTCCGGCCGCTACGAGCCCTGCGCCTGCTGCGCCTGCTGAACCTGGCCCGGGCCGGTGCCGTTCTGGCCGGCGCTCTCCAACGCGCCCGGGAGATCCTCACCCATCGCGGCCTGCGCCTTGTCCTCCTGGCCGGGCTCGGCATAGTCCTCGTCTGTTCGGCTGCGGAACTGGGCTTCGGGCAGCACGCCCGTGACGCGACGATCCGCAACTTCGGAGAAGCTCTGTGGTGGGCCACCGTCACCGTGACCACGGTGGGATACGGCGACACGTATCCCGTTTCACCCGGCGGCCGCGGTGTGGCTGTGGTGCTCATGCTTGTCGGGATCGGGCTGATCGGCGTGCTGACCGCCACCGTGGCGAGTTACTTCGTCGAGGAGAAGACCGGCCAGGAAAAGGCCGAACTGAGCCAGCGGCTAGACCGGATCGAAGCGATGCTCGCCCAGGCCCTGGCCCCACCGGCCGATCCGGGCGCAGCCATCACCCCAAACGGACAAGGTCCGCCCCCGCAACGCTCTGCCGAGAACCGTCACGGCCACATCTGGAAGTCCCGGCCCGCAGGCTAATTACCGGGCAGTCCCTCACGTCAGCTTCCACGTACAGACGTCCCGGACTATCTGCCGCAAAGGCACCTGAACGCTCGGAATCTGCAGGGGAGACGCACCAAGCTCACGCTAAGTGATCGGCCTGGACTCGAGCGAGGCACACACTCCGCCGTTATCTGCGCGCTTCCCTGCCTGGATGGCAGCCGTTGTGAGAGACGCTCAGAATCGGCGCGTGCGGGATCGGCCGAGTCCACGGGTAATGATCATGGTCTGCAGATCCACGGGGTGCGCCGAGGACACTCGTCGGCGCCATGACTGTCAGCCCGAATGAATGCCACAATTCGGTAACGGGCTTGCCCGGCCCCGTTGCCCATCCTATGCCACCTGACCAGGGGAAACCGACAACCGTGCCACCCGGTAGGCGACAGGCGGATGGCTACTGCCCGTCTGGCTGGGCAGGAACTGACGGGAGGAGGGCAGCCAGGCCGTGGCATTGCGCGCGTCGGCCATCGGGACTGCCGGGCCTACACTGGATGCATGAGCGCGATGCGTGAGGAGCTGCACCATTTGGTGGACCTGCTACCGGAGGCGGAACTGCGGCCAGCTCTCGAACTGATCCGCGCGCATGCAGCCGGGGAGGACGGCCCGGAAAGAGACCTGCCCTTCTTCGCCTCATTTGAGGCCGATCCGGACCTGGCTGAACGCGCGGAAGAGATCCTCGCCTCGGAACTCGGCCGCTGAGGTGCTGCTGTGCGATACTGGCGTCCTGCTGGCTGCGGGCAACGTTAAGGATCACGCCCACCAGGCATGCCTCCGCCTCCTGCGGCATGCGGAAGGCCCGCTGCTGGTGCCCTCGCCGGTCCTGGGCGAGATCGGGTACCTTCTGCAGTCACGGGTCGGACCGCAGGCTGAGGTGACCTTCCTCCGGTCGTTCGACGGTGACGGGTTCAAGGTCGCCGAGCTCCAAGGCGCTGACATCGGCCGCATGGCCGAACTTGTGGAGACTTATCTTGATCTTCCGCTTGGCATCGTCGATGCCGCCGTGGTGGCCATCGCCGAGCGCCTTGGACTGACCGAGATCGCCACGCTTGACCATCGGCACTTCACGGTCATCAGGCCCCGCCACGTACAGGCATTCACGCTCCTGCCAGGTCCCGGGCATGCCCTGAGCTGACCGCAACGCCGTGTTCCTGCGGTCGGTAGGGAACCCGGCCACATCAGGCACTGCCGGAGTGTCATCACGCAGCACGGCAAGAAGACCATAGGCAGCGAGCACGAGAACCGCCTAAATTCTGCATTCGGGAGTCGACGTGCCGCCTGACCCCAGCCAGTTCCTTCGCGCGTCGAGCCGGTGCTGGTAATACGGGTCGATGGGTCGGTGCCGAGCCGCTTCAGCGAGGCGTCGCAGGCCCGGCGCACATAGTCTGGCCAACCGCTGATGACATAGCCGCCGTAGCCGTCCGTATCAGCCCGAACTTGGTCGCGATCACCGTCAGGTTGTCCGGAGGTATTCGGCTGTCCGGGTGCGCTCGGCCGCTATGTCGCGGGCACGGGACGGGAGTTCGGCGCCGACCTCGACGGCGAAGTTCAGGTACGCCTGGCGGCCGGGCATCTCCTTAAGGCATTTGGTGACGAGTGTGGCGGCCTTGGAAAGGTCACCGCGGCGCTCCGCGATCGTCGCGCGCAGGAAGATCAGTTCCGGTCCGGCGAGTGCCGGGCTGGCGACGAGCCGGTCCAGCAGTTCCTCCTCGGGGGTGCCCGTGAACCGGTCGAGGAGCATTTGGTGCCACGCGGCGAGGTCGTCCGCCCGCTCCTTGCGCCGGTAACTGGTCTCTTCGAAGGTTCCGTACACGGTGCGCGGCCGCTTGGGATCCGCGCGTCCGGCTGCCTCCAGCGCCTCCAGGTAGGACTCGGCGAACGTCCGCCACATATCTGGCGTCGTAAGCAGCTGGGCAAGCGGAACGGCCAGGGGCGTTTCCTTTTGCGCCACCTGACCGTAGCCCCGGCGGGTCCAGCCGTAGTCTGCCTCCCAGCGGATGAGCTGCTCCGGCGCGCGGCCAGCGAGCGCCGCGAAACCGTCGTGCCGGAGTACCGATTCCCACAGCGCCGCCACGGCCTCCGATACCACGAACTTGGCGGCCTCTACCGGATCGTCAGAGTGGAAATAGTCGTATCTCTTCAAATCGCAGGCCAGATCAATAATCTTCGCGACGGCCTGTTGTGCTGGTGCAGGGTCGCTGGCCGTTAGTTAGGGCCGCCAGCGCGTCGGCTGCCAGCCGGCGGAACGTGTACCGCCGGGTGGCCCCGGGTGCTGCTGACCGGGCACCTCGCCGCGACGCGGGGTCCCGCCGCTGCAGCCGGGCCCGATCCAGATACCGAACGAGCGATGGTGACTCAGTTCGAAAAGACCTGGGCGCCCACGGTGTGGACCGAAAGAGCCGACTGGGCTATCCGGGAGGTCAGCCCAGTCGCCATGGGTGGACCGTCACAGTTCCTTCAGCGCCGCGACATACCTCTCGTCGTCGCCCCCGTGCGCGTCCCAGGTCCGCGCCAGCCGGTCCAGCACCCAGTCCCGCGACCGCCCTGCATCACGCAGCCGCCGCGCTGCCTCCCACACCCCTGGCGGGTCGCCGTCCCATAGCTGCTGCGCGACGGTGACGAAGGACGGGAACCGCTGCTGCGGCACCCCGCGCGCGCTCGCCTCCATCACCGTGATAAGGGTCCGGTCGCTCTGGACGGCCGCGTCCAGTTCGCTGGCCTCGCGCCGCGACCCGTCGCTTTCCTCCGCGAGCCCGTCGACCCGCTCGATCGGCAGCGGCGCCGCGAACACCCGCCGTTCGATGACCGCGTTCACGACGTTACCGGTGCTCGCGTCCTCGTCGTTGAGGTCCTCCAGGTACCGGCGCAGCGGATGCGCCCCGGGCCCGTACCACGCGTCGGCGAACCGGACCAGTGTCGCCCGCAGGCTGAACCCCAGTCGCCGCCGGGACCTGTCCGTCAGCTTGTTCCGTTCCGCGAGCCAGTCGGTCCAGGCCCGCACGGCCTGCGGCACGGCCTTGCCGAACCGGTCCGGCGCGATCGCCGCCCTCGGCAGCGCGTCCACCAGGACCCGCTCCAGCACTGACGGCCCGATCAGCACCGGCTCGCACCCGAGGTGCCCGACGTAGCACATGGCCAGCATGTGCGGCACCTTGCGCGCGATCGGGTCCCGCAGCTCCGCCGCCTGCGGTGACGCGAGGAAATCCTCGACCAGCGCTCGCCGCGCCTCGGCCGGCCACCGCTCCGCTGCCGCGTCCGTGACCGCCGCGCCCGGAGCCAGCACCGCCGCACGGGCGCTCGCGATCGCCAGACTCGAGCACAGCAGGCCGTACCTATCGCCGCGATCCGGGCCCGGTCCCGCTCCGTATTTCCAGAACGACACGATCGCACCGCGCAGCAGCCGCCCGGCTTCGGCGTGGCTGACCTCTCGGACCTCGCTGCCGTGGCGCTGCGCGTCCTTCTCCATCCGGCGCAGTTGCTTGCCTCCTGGCTCATCCGCGACCACGAGCGTGGTGACCGCGCCGTGCCACGCCCTGTCGATCACCCCGAAGACGCAGTGCGGCTCCGTCCCTCCCCGGTAGCTGAACTCGCACAGCACCGCGAGCGTCTCGCCGAACTCGTCCTCCGTGACGTAACATGCCCCGGGCGTGACGCATGCCAGGTTGCCGACCCACGGAGGCGCTCCCCCTGCGGCCGGTGCGGTGCCGTCGTCCGCGCCCGCCAGCTCCGCGGCGGCCTCGGCTGCGTACTCGGCGACCTCCGGCGGCGTGAGCACCGCGAGCGCCCGCAGCACCGGGTACGCACCCGGGGAAGTGCCCCGCTCAAGCCCCTCCACCATGTGGCGGATTGCCTCGACGAGCAGCTCGCGGGTCGTCTCCGGCTTGATCCCCTCTTTGGTTCCCGCCTCGGTCATGTTCCCGAGCACGACGCTCGTCGCCACCTCAGCCTGGAAAGCCGACTGAACACACTCCGGGTCACCCAGTACCTTCAGCTGGTCGAGCAGCGCGTCGGCGAACTCATTGCGGGCCGACGACGGTGACCGCCAGGCAGCGCCCGGCCGTGTCGCGGCCCCCGCTGACGCCTGCGCCGCATTCCCCCGGACCCGACGCTGCCCCCGCCTGCCCGCCTTGACCTTGCGACCACGACTCTTCGGACTCACCCGTCCGAGCATGCCACATCCATCGCGGCTGAGCCGCCGCGATGGATGTGGAAGAAGCACCACCGTCCGTTCGGAAATCTCATCTGACTCCGAACGGACGGTGGCGGCTGCGCACAGCCTGCATGTCTCCGGCCGCGGTCTGACCGCTGCGCGCCTGCTCCATGGCGGGCGCGGGCGCGGGCGCGGGTGGCTAGGGTTGAGAGGTGCGTACCTGTTACGGCATCGAGGAGACCGATGCCTACGTTGCCGCCCGTGAGCTGCTGCTCAGGCGGTGTGGGGCCTGGGCCGAGGCGGATGGCCAGGTGATGTCGCTTCCGCTGGCCGGGACCCTGCTGGATTCGCGGCACTTCAGCTCGGATGGGCGGCTCGGCTACTGGACCCCGGCGCAAGTGCGCCGGGCGTTGCTGGAGTGGATCCCGGAGAAGGTCACGGCCCCCGACGAGGATCTGCTGGACGCGCCCGAGACGCTACGGACCCTGCTGCGCTACCTGGACGCTCACGGGCTGCGCGACCCGCGGGGCGCCGCCGTCGAGGAGAACGAATCCGCCATTGACTCCGTCGTCAAGGAGTTCGCTGACGCGATCGGCGACCAAGAGCGGTACGGGATGGCGAAGACGGTAGCGATGTCCGCCCAGGACCGCGGCGTGGATGTCAGCGACCCCGAGGCGCTGACCGCCTTCCTGGCCGATGTCCGTGAAGGCCGCCTGTTGCTTGACGAGGATCTGCTGGGGCGTGCCCTTAATCGGCAGCTCGGCCGGCCCGCTCCGGGCCAGGAGCGGAAATTCACCCAGCTTCCTGTGACCCTGCCGGCCCGGGAGGAACTCACGGCGGCGGCAGGACGCAGCAAGGTTGTCGGGCAGCTCCGCGCCTTCGCGGAATGGCTTGGCCCGAGGGGCCGGGCGCTCACGTCGGCCGGGAACATCAGGCCCGCCGATGCCCGGGAGCTGATCGCGCTGCTCGGAACCGCCGACGAGGGGCTGAGGTTCCACAGCGCCGCCGAGCTCCCGGGCCTGGACCTGATCGTGAACTGGGCGAAGAAGGCGCGCCTGGTCCGCAAGCAAGGCATGCGCCTGGTGCCGGTGGCGAAGGCGCGACCCCTGCTGGCCGATGCCGAGGCCCTGTGGCAGCGCGCCTTCGAGGCGGCGTTCGATCTCGGCGGCGCCGTCTCCCGTCCCATCTGGGCGGATGAGCCGCCCTCGCCGGTGCGGCTCCTTTACGACGTGATCGTGCCCGACGTGCTGGCCGCCATCTACAGCATGGACGAAGCGGTTCCGGTGGCCCGGCTCGCGGAGTCGGTCTGGGAAACGGTCCGGGCACACTTCGACGTCGACTCCCTCAGCCCGCTTGGTCAGACGGGCCTGCGCGGTCGGGTGGACAATGACGTGGAGCACATCTTCGACGCGTTCGAGGCGCTTGGCGCGGTGACCTCGACGCATGGCGTAGCCAGCGCGGTGTTTGCTGAAGACCTGGACGAGGGGTCCGACATGGCGGACCGGCCGTTCAGCGGCGCGCGAGCCGCCGCGCTGCGGCAGCGGATGGCCGAGCCCGGGCGCATGGTGAGCCTCACGCCGCTGGGCACCCGCGCGATGCGGCGGCGCATGCTGGCAGAGGGCCGGGAGGCGGGGCTTGTGGGCGAGCTAGCGGGCGCGTCGCCCGCCGAGGTGCTCGGCACGGTCGCGGAGCATTACACGCCCGAAACCACGGCGGAGGAGATCGGCATCTGGCGGGCCGCCCACGGCGGCTCGCTGGACCCGCTCGTGGAGGCGATCCGCGACTGCTCGTTCCTCTCCCGACAGGTCGCGTTGCTGAAGACCCTCGTCAACGCCGTCCCGGAGGGAGATGAGCTGCTGGCCAGCCTGCGGCGCGACCCGGAGCTCGGGCCGGTATCCCTGCTCGCGGAAAAACAGGACCGCAGGCCTGACGAGGTAAGCCCGGCGCAGGCCGCCTGGCTGATGGCCGGAAGCGTCCTGGAATTGCTGGAGATCGGAGGGCCAGACGCGGTGCGGGAGCAGCTCGAGGAGCTGCCCCGCTCCCAGCGGGAGGATGTGGTCCGCGCCGTGCGTGACTCCGGCTACCCGGCGCGCGAGACGCTCCAGGACTTCCGGGCCCTCGTCGCCGAGCCGATCCTCAGCGCGCCGTCCCGGCCGCGCACCGTCCGGAACGCGCCCCCGGCGGCGTCCCGCCCGGGTAAACGCCGCGGTCGCTGACAACACGCATGCTGGCCGAGGGCTGTCCGGCCGCTCCCCGGGGACGGCTTGCGCGGCAGGTGCCGGCCACCGGGCCGCCGAGGCTTTCCAGGGTCGGCATAATCGTCTGGTGCCCGTATCACCGCATGCTCCCAGTCCCGCGGATCTCGCGGTCCGCCTGAGGGACCGGCGGCACCATGCTCCCCTTCCGGCGCGGCCGCCAGGGAACCAGGCGACGCCTGCCGCGGACATCACGGACTGGGCGGCCCTCACCCCGGACGACTTCTTCGCCGCTCTCAAGACCGCATGCCGGGCCGAGTCCGTCCCCGCGGCCGCGGTGCCGGAGACCGAGCGCCGCCTCGCGGGCGGTGCGCTGCAGGCCCGGGAACTGCACCGGGTCCTTGTCACCTCTGGACAGAACGACAAATGGGCTCCTGTCCGGCAAGCTGCTCTCGTTGCGTTGACTGAGCGGCCCGATATGGCGGTCACCGTCGTTCACCTCGAATCGCAGCGGCTCGGTTCCCCGGCCGCGTTCGAGGAAACCGCTGACGGGGCTGGCTTCACCGCCCGGGCCGCCCTCACGGTCGATGGACAGCCCGTAACCGGGCGGCCGGGACGCGGCGCGAGTAAGAAGACGGCCCGCCAGCTCGCCGCCCTGTCCCTCATCGCCACGCTCGCGGGCCTGCCCGATCCAGTCGGCCAGACGCGGGACCCGGATACCGGAGATACCGGATCCTGTGCGATCGGCTCCGAGGAACTGCTGGCGGCGATACGTGACGGGACGCCTCCTGTCCCGCCGCTCGCGGAGGGCCTCGCGGCCCGGCGGCTGTCCGCTCAAGAGCTGCACGACTTGCTACTGGCAGCGGATCCCGTTGCCTGGGCCGCCGCCCGCAAGGTCGCCTGGGAGCAGCTCACCCGGGGCCCGCAACTGGCCGGCGGCGTCCTCTCGCTGCACACCCAGTCGCGAGGCCAGGCGCCGGTTCGCTACGTGACCATCACCGACGGCGTCGTCGTCGCTGTCCTTCCGCACCACGACTGGATCCAGGAGGGTACCCACGTCGGTGCTCCCGGCCGCGCCGCCACGACCAAGGCCGCCCAGGCGGCCGCCGCGCTCGCGCTCCTGGCCGACCTCATGCCGCCGCTCGCCGACGAGGACCAGGTGACCGCGCCGGGCCGCAACCCGCTCATCGAACTCAACGAACGTGCCCAGGTCGGTGCGATCACCGATCTGGGTTTCACCGTCACGGCCGTCGGCCCGCCGCACGCTCCGGTCTTCACCTGCTCGGCCGCCTGCTGCCATGCCGACGGTGAGATCTCCGGGACGGGCCAGGGGCGCACCAAGTCACAGGCCCGGGCCGCCGCGGCGGAAGCCCTGCTCGCCGAGCTGGCCGGACCTGCCGAACCGGCTCCGCCGTCGCACGTTCAGGCTGTCTCCCGCTACGCCACCAGTCCGGTCGGGGCCGCCGACCGGCTCATCCAGGCCGGCTGTGCTATCGGGTACGCCAAGGGACAGTTCCATCTGGGGCTTCCCGACGGCTGGCCGCTGCCCGAGGAACTGCCGGATCTCCCGGTGCCGGCGGCGCACCTGCTGCCGGTACTGGCACGCGTCCGGAGTCAGGACGCCCACCCGAGCGTCCGGGCCTGGGCGCACCTGGCCACAGCCGTCCTGGCCGCGGTGGCCCGGTGTGATGTCTATCCTGCCGTGGACGCCGCCGGCTGCGACCGGTGGGCGCTGGTGCTGCCCGACGGCATTCTGGCCGGGGAAGACGGGGAAGACGGCACGCTCGGCGAAGCAGGTGCCCGGGAGTTCACCGACGTGGCCGCCGAGTACCTGCTACGGACGCCGGGAGCGGCCCTCATCGCCGGGCCGGCCCCTACGCCGGCCGGCCCGCGCAGCTGCCCGGCGATGTCGCCGAGTGGGCTGACCGGTGCGCCGGGATTGCTGACCGCCGCCCCGGGCGTCCGCTCGTGATCAGGCTGCGCATCCAGGATGAAGGGATTACCGGGGAGTTGCTACCGCGGGATCTCGGCTACCCGGAGCTGCGCATGGTGCGCTATGCCCGGCGTGTCTGGCCACTGCTCGATGACCTCTCCGGCGGACCCGTCCGGCTGGCCGGAAGCGCCGTCGCCCCGCTCGCGGGGGCCGCGGGCCGGGAACTTTCCAGCCTCGGTGTGCGCATCGAGTGGCCGGAGAACGTGGCCCGCGGCCTGGTCGCCCGCGCGGTCCTCGGGCCCCGTGCCGCCGGAGCGGTATCCGCCCAGTCCACTGTCGCCGTCCGCTGGGGGTTGTGGCTCGACGACGCCGCGCTCACCGAGCAGGAGTCCGCGGCCGTCGCCCAGGCCGAGGGACTCATCCGGATGCGCGGCCAGTGGGTGGTCATCGACCCGGCATCCCGGGATCGGGCCCGCGACCCGGGCCTGCCCGCAATCACCGGGTCCCAGGCCGTCAGCGCCGCCCTCACCGGGGTGATCCAGATCGGCGCGGACACCTTCGGCTGCGCGGCCACGGGACGCCTCGCCGGGCTCCTCGCCCGCTCCCGCGAGCCGGACCCCGGCGAGCCGGACGAGCCGGTCACCATGTCCGGGCTGAAGGCCTCGCTGCGCGACTACCAGCGGCGAGCCGTGGCGTGGCTGGCGGGCATCACCGGGCTCGGTTTCGGCGCGGTCCTCGCCGACGACATGGGCCTGGGGAAGACGCTCACGATCATCGCGTTCCACCTGCACCGGTCGGCGGGTCCCACGATCGTAGTGTGCCCGGCGTCCCTGCTCACCAACTGGGAACGGGAGATCGCCAGGTTCGCGCCCGGCGTCCCGGTCCGGCGCCACCACGGCGCCGCCCGCGACCTGAACGGCCTCCCGGCCGGCGGCATCGTTCTCACCAGCTACGGAACACTCTTGCGCGACGTGGACGAGTTCCGCGGGATCTCCTTCGACCTGGCCGTGGCCGACGAGGCGCAGAACATCAAGAACCCGCGCAGCATGCAGTCCGCGGCCCTCCGCCACCTGGACGCGCGGCTGCGGATCGCGGTCACCGGCACGCCGGTCGAGAACGGCCTTACTGATCTGTGGGCCGTCCTGGACTGGACCAACCCGGGCCTGTTCGGCACCGCGAAGGCGTTCCGGGCGGCGCCGGACCTGAACCGCCTCGTCGGCCCCTTTCTCCTGCGGCGCCGGAAGACCGACCCGGCCATCGCCGCCGAGCTCCCAGAGAAGATCGTCAGCGACCATCTCGTCGAGCTGACCCCCGAGCAGAGGGCCCTGTACACCGCCATCGCCCGCGACACCTTCGGCAACATCCGCGCGAGCAGCGGCATCCAGCGCCGCGGCCTCATCCTGCGGATGCTGCAGGCGCTCCGCCAGGTCTGCAACTCTCCGGCTCACTACCTGCGTGAGCGCCCCGACGGCTGGGACGCCGGCGCCGAGGCCGCTCGCTCGGGCAAGCTCGCTTGTCTCGACGACCTGCTCGCCGCTATAACAGAACGGCGTGAGGCGGTTCTCATCTTCACCAGCTACGTCTCCATGGCGCATCTGCTGGCTGGTCACCTTCGCGCCCGGGGCACATCCGCCGACATCGTGCACGGCGGGATCCCGGCCGCCAGGCGCCAGGAGATCGTGGACCGGTTCCAGTCCGGCGAGGGCGAGTGTCTCATCCTGTCCGTCCGCGCCGCCGGCGTCGGTCTCAACCTCACCCGCGCCGACCACGTGATCCACTTCGACCGGCACTGGAACCCCGCCGCGGAAGACCAGGCCACCGACCGCGCCCACCGCATCGGCCGCCGCGAGACCGTCCACGTGCACCACCTCATCGCCGAGAACACGGTCGAGGACTACATCAGTGAGCTGCTGCGTCACAAGCGCGCGATCGCTGACCGCCTGCTGACCGGAGACGAGATGTCGCTGACCGAACTCACCGATGAAGAACTCGGCCAGCTCGTCAGGCTCGGTGCGGGGGGACGCCGTGACCACCTCTGAGTGGCTCGCCGAACAGGGCCCGGCGCCGCTGCCGGATCCTGACACGCTGGAGCTGATCGTCGGCGACGCGGCCCGCCGGGCGGCCGCCATCGGCGGCGGAGAACCGGATCCGCGAGACGACGATCCGCTGGTTGATGCCATCCGCCTGCTCGCTCAGGCACCCACCCCGGAACGGCACCAGGCGATCTCCAGGAACACGGGGCTGGCCCAGGCCGACGTCAGGCGGCTCCTACTCGCTTTCCGGCACGGCGGTACGGCCGGAGCGCACGCTGCTATCGGCGCCACTCCGCTCGCCGACGAGCGCGTGGAGGAAGCTGCCCGTCGGGTGACCCGCCAAATAGCGGCAGCGGAACTCGCTGACGCTGCCGGGATCGTGACTGACGCGGTAAGGGGAGTCCAGATCCGCCACGGTCCCGACGGGCGCTGGTACCCGTTCACACTCTCCGGGCAGCGCTGGTGGCCCGCCCCAGGCGCATCACCTCGGGCGGACGCGGCATTCGCTGCCGCGACGCGGGCCAGGAGAGCTCGCTGAGCACTACGATCGGATCGCGCCGCCGTTTGGAGTAATGGTGCCTTATCGCCGCGACCGGCCCGCGGGAACTCGGGCAGGCGGTTACTGAGCTGACTGGCGGCGAGGTGTACTGGGCGCTGAACGAGGCGAAGATGGGCCTGTATCTCGTGCTGGCACGCGTGCAGCTCGCCCAGAACCAGCCCGGCGCGGCAGTTGCGCTGCTGGAGCGGCTGCGCACGGCGGCCACCGCCCACAGCCGCACCGGCAGCGTCATCGAGATCCAGGCGCTGCATGCGCTCGCGCTTGCGGCCGCAGGTGACGACAACGCCGTTGGACACTCTGGCCGCAGCGCTCACCCTGGCCTGCCCGCAGGGCTATGTCCGGGTGTTCGCCGACGAGGGCCCGCCGATGCACGCGCTGCTTACCCGCCTGGTCGCGGCCCAGAAAGCAGACCATGCCGCCGCCCGCGGCGTCCCGCTGGGCTGCCTGGCCCGGGTGCTTGGAGCGTTCGGCGCACGGCCCGCGGCGCGCGCCGGGCGCGGTGCCACCGAGGCTGTGCCGGGCCTGGCCGAGCAGCTGACCGCCCGCGAGCTCGACGTGCTGCGGCTGCTGGCCGCGGGCGCGCCGAACCCGCGCATCGCCGCCGAACTGGTAGTCACCCTCGACATGGTCAAGAAACACGTCAGCCATCTGCTCGGCAAGCTGGGGGCGGCCAACCGCACCGAAGCCGTCACCCGGGCACGCCAGCTCGGCCCTGATCCCCTAGCCGGGTTCGTCCTGCTCCGCCCGGCCCGCAAAGCGAGCCCGAAACGGCCTGGGGCCCCGCTTCTTCAGGCCACTGCGCCAGATCATCGAGTCAGAACGTGCTGAATGACCCCCTGCGCGAGCCCTGTGCGGCGTAGGCGGCGGGTGAGCCGTTTGCCCGGTCGGCCCAGGCTCCTGCGGTGCCGATGTTGATGCCGAGCAGCCGGGCGAGCGCGACCGGCGGGAGCTTGGCGGCGAGGTCCGTTGCGGCCGGAGCGGCGGTGGCTGCCTAGGCGCGCGAGGCGCACTTTGAGCTGGGCGGTGGACAGCGGATGACCGGGGGCTTCTCCGGGGAAGGCTCATGGCTGATCGTCGGCGCGGGCGGCAGCTGCGCGGCCGTGCGTGCGGTCGAGGAGCTTGCGGACGAGCGGTTACCCGCCTCATCCATCAACGAGACCAGGCCCTTGGTCGTCGGGGCGGCCCAACCCAGTTGGGCCGCCCCGATCTCGACAGATCGAGCAGGCGAACGGGACCTCAGGACTATTGCTCCCGCACCATGTCCTTCGTGTAGTCCCCGCGTAGCGCCAGCGCCTTGATGTGGATGTTGACGCCCTGCGCCGGTAGTTCGCTCTGGAATATCAGGCTGATGTCCTTGCGGCCAAAGTACCTCCCTGCGTCCTCCAGCGAGTCGAACGTGAACTCCACGACGCGCTGCGGTGTCGCTGAGAAGACGTTGTCGTACGACGCCAGCCGTAGTAGCTCCTCGGGACCTTGCAGAGCCTCCGCGACCGATCGGACCCACTGCGTGTACTCGCGCTTACGCCCAAGCGGATAGTCGATTTCGTAGACGTATTTGATCACCGGACAAATTCCCTTCTGTCTGCGTCGCCGCCCGCGCCGATTCCGGGGTACGCGGCTATGGTCCGTCCAGTTCCCGCACCGGGCAAGGCAGCAACTCGACCTGAGCTGCGATGGCCGTGTCCCGTCAGTCGCTATCCCGCAGGATGGGGCGTAGCGCATCCAAGGCGGATGCGTCGTCGATGGTGGATGGTACGGGATCGACCTTGCCGTCGGCGATGCTGCGCATGGTCTTGCGCAGGATCTTGCCCGAGCGCGTCTTGGGAAGCCCGGCGATGATGTCGACCCTGCGCAGCGACGCGACGGCGCCGATCTGGTCGCGGATGAGCTTGACGAGTTCGGCGCGCAACGCCTCGGGGTCGGCGTTGGTGCCCGCCTTGAGCACGACGAATCCGCGGGGGACCTGGCCCTTGAGCGAGTCGTTGACGCCTATAACGGCGCACTCGGCAACGGCGGGATGGCTGGCGAGGACTTCTTCCATCTCCCCGGTAGACAGCCGGTGGCCCGCGACGTTGATGACGTCATCGGTGCGGCCCATGACATAGAGGTATCCATCGCTGTCGCGGTACCCGCCGTCTCCCGTGACGTAGGCGCCCGGGCGGCGCGTCAGATAGGAGGAGACGAACCTCTGGTCGTCGCCCCACAGGGTGGTCAGGCAGCCGGGCGGCAGCGGCAGCCGCACCACGATCTCCCCGGTGGTGCCTGGCGGGACGTCGATGCCATCGAGGTCGACGACGCGCACGTCGTAACCGGGTACCGGCACGGTGGGCGAGCCTGGCTTGGTGGGCATGGGCTCCAGGCCCATCAGGTCGGCCCCGATCGGCCAGCCGGTTTCGGTCTGCCACCAGTGGTCGATCACCGGTATGCCGAGCAGCTCACCTGCCCACCGGTAGGTCTCAGGGTCGAGGCGCTCACCGGCAAGGAACAGGTAGGTGAAGGCGGAAAGGTCGTACTTGCGGACCAGTTCACCGGCCGGATCTTCCTTCTTGATCGCCCGGAACGCGGTGGGCGCGGTGAACAGTGTCTTGACCCCGTGCTCGGCGATCACCCGCCAGAATGCCCCGGCGTCCGGCGTGCCGACCGGCTTGCCCTCGTAAAGCACAGTGGTGCAGCCGGCCAGCAGCGGGGCGTAGACGATGTAGGAATGCCCCACGACCCAGCCAATGTCCGAGGCGGCCCAGTACACCTCACCGGGCCGGGTGTCGTAGATGTATTCCATGCTCCAGCGCAGCGCTACCGCGTGACCTCCGTTGTCGCGGACAACGCCCTTGGGCTTGCCGGTGGTGCCGGACGTGTAAAGGATGTAGAGCGGGTCAGTGGCCGCGACGGGGACGCAGTCCGCCGGCTCGGCGCCGGCCATCGCCTGCTCCCAGTCCAGATCACGGTCGGTGCTCAGCGTGGCGGGCGCCTGCGGGCGCTGCAGGATGACGCACCGCCGTGGCTTGTGGCTGGACAGTTCGATCGCCCGGTTAAGGATCGGCTGGTAATCCACGATCCGGTTGACCTCGATCCCGCAGGAAGCCGAAACCAAGACTGTGGGCGTGGCATCCTCGATGCGCAGTGCCAGTTCGGGCGCGGCGAAGCCGCCGAACACCACCGAGTGCACGGCGCCGATGCGCGCGCAGGCGAGCATGGCGATCACGGCCTCTGGAATCATCGGCATGTAAATGACCACGCGGTCGCCAGCGGCCGTCCCCAGACCGCGGAGCACACCCGCGAACCGGGCGACCTCATCAAGCAACTGCTGGTAGGTCAAGGTACGGCTGGCGCCGGTCACCGCGCTGTCGTAGATCAGCGCGGCCTGGTCGCCGCGGCCGTCGCGGACGTGCCGGTCCACCGCGTTGAAGCAGGTATTAAGCATGCCGTCGGCGAACCAGTGGTAAAACGGCGCATTGGAGCGGTCCAGCACGACTGTCGGCTGACGGTACCAGTCGATCTCCTTGACTGCCGCGGCCCAGAACGCCTCAGGGTCAGTCAGGCTCTGGCGGAACGCTTCTTCGTAACGGCCCATGACTACACTTCCCTCACTGCTTGTCCAAGCGGCGCCGCCGATTGCCGGAGGATCCTTGCCTGCTGCTGGGCTGCTTGCGGGTCTCCTCATGAATCCGGATAGATGCGGGAAGCATCGCCTTCCCGCGCACGAGTTGGAAGCGCCATAGGTCCCGATTGGACCCGCCGAAAGTGCTCTAATGGCCCGGTCGTTCCCCGGCCGTGTGCTCGTTCCCCTGCCACACGTTCGTTCCCGTCGCAAGGCGGATCAGACGGTGGTGCCGATTCCGCCGTCAACGGGGATGACAGCGCCGGTGACGTAGGCACCCGCGCTTGCGGCCAGATAGACCGCGGCCCCGGCCATGTCGTCGGGGCGGCCGATGCGCCAGAGCGGGGCCGCGGCGGCGATGGCGTCCCCGAGGCTCGCCAGGGTCGCGGCCATCATCTTGGACTCGAACGGGGTCATTGCCCTCTGCGGCTGGGTGCTATGGAACCAGCGGCGCGACCGCCGTCGAGCCCGTCGCAGGGGATGGACCGCCACCACCCGCCCCCGTTATGGAGGCTGGAGATATTTCTTCCCGGCCGTTAGGCCTTTGATCTGACGGGTAGCGAGAAACCTTCCGACGGGCGGGAGAATGAACCACGCCAGCCCGTTGGTTCCAGCAGACGAGGCCGCAGCAAGCGTGCGGACGGACCTTGCCGAGATCAAGGAAAGGGCGAAGCGATGACGGCTGACAAGCCCACACTGTCCGTGACGGGGGAAGGCACAGCGGCTGGGAAGAGCCGTGCTGCCCCGGGCGCCACCTCCCCGGACCAGCAGGAGTTGCAGGAACAGATTGCCCAGACTCGGCAGGAGCTTGCGGACACCGCGGCGGCCCTCGCCGCCAAGGCTGATCTGCGGACCCGCACCAGGGACAAGGCCGAGCAGGCGAAGGATGTGACAGGTCGGCCAAACCCTGACGAGGCCGGGGTGCCCGATTCCCTGGCCAGGCTGCCTCGCGGATCATGGCGCGCTGCCGTCAAACGCACGCTCGCTGAGTTTAAGCGTGACAATCTTTCCGACCGCGCTGCCGCGCTCACCTACTACAGCGTCCTGTCGATCTTCCCCGCGATCCTGGTGATCGTGTCGCTCGTGGGCTTGGCAGGCAAGTCGGCGTCGCAGTCGCTGATCACCAACGCAGGTAAGCTCGCGCCAGGATCGGTAAAGCAGATTCTGACCGCCGCAATCCGGCAGCTACAGCAGGGCCAATCCGCGGCGGGCGTGGTGGCCGTCGTCAGCCTGGCGGTCGCGGTCTGGTCGGCCTCGGGCTATGTGGCGGCATTCATGCGCGCCTCCAACGCCATCTACGACGTGCCAGAAGGCCGTCCCGTCTGGAAGACCGTCCCCATCCGCCTCGCCGTCACCATTGTCACGCTGGTCCTGCTTTCCGTCAGCGCGGTCATGGTGGTCGTCACCGGCTCGCTCGCCGGCCGGGTCGGGCAGGTCCTTGGCGTCGGATCGACGGCTGTGACGGTCTGGAACATCGCCAAGTGGCCGGTCCTGCTTGTCATCGTCGGCTTCCTGTTTTCCTTGCTGTACTGGGCTTCTCCCAACGCCAAGCAAGGATTCCGCTGGGTCAGCGCGGGCGGCATCCTCGCCATCGTCGTCTGGGTGATCGCGTCGGCGGCCTTCGGCCTGTACGTCGCCAACTTCGGCTCCTACAACAAGACCTACGGCACGCTCGCCGGAATGATCATCTTTCTGGTCTGGCTATGGATCTCCAACAGCGCCGTACTGCTCGGCGCCGAACTCAACGCCGAAATCGAGCGCGGCCGCGCTATGCTGGCCGGCCATCCGGAAACCGAAGAACCGTACATGCAGCTTCGCGACACCACCAAGATCCGCGGTAAGGATTCATAACGGCTGCGCGGCGGATCCGCATCCTGCCGGCTGGCGCCCGGCCAATCTGATCGACTGTCGGTCCGGCCACCTCGCCCGACCGGCGCAGGTAGGTTCGCCGACCCGGCCGACCCGGCCGACCCGGCCGACCCGGCCGACCCGGCCGACCCGCCGTGCCGGTATCGCCACGCCCGTCCGGCGTTGGCTAGCTGGCGCGGTTGCGGGGCACCGCGGTGAGCAGCAGCGTGCTGTCCTCTTCGGCCCGCACGGTGTGCCTGGCCGGTGGTATGACCAGCATGTCGCCGGTGCGGGCTTCCCAGCTGGCACCATCCGCGGTAAGCGTCACACGACCGGAAAGGACGTACAGGGTCGACTCACCCGGGTTGTCATGCTCGGCGAGGGTGGCGCCGTCGAGCAGGGCGAGAATGGCCTGCCGCAGTGCGTGTTCGTGCCCCCCGACCACGGTGGTGGCGGCGCGGGCTGCGGGCGACTGCCGGGCGGCGGTGAGCTGCTGCCTGGCCATCGCCTCGATGGAGAACTTCTGCACGCTTACTCCTTCAGGTAGCTTCAGGCCACCACAGCGGTCATGAGGCCTTCTTGCCCCGTGGCGGGCGCCTGGCCTCGCGGATGGCTGTCTCCAGATCGTCGCGGGCCATCTTCGACCGGCCGGCGATGTCGAGCCGACCGGCCAGTTCGGCCAGTTCGCGCTTGGTCATCCCGGACAGGTCGTCGTCGCCCGCAACGGGCTCTGCGGCCAAGCCGGTGCCCGGCGCGCTCTGCTCCCGTCCCGTTGCCGCGTCCCCGGCGTCCCCGGCGTTCCCGGCGTCTCCGGCGTCTCCGGCGTCGCCGGCATAAGCGTCGTCCTGCGCCGCCCTGTCGCCGCTGCCTGAGCCATCTGGCCGCCGGCCGCGCGCATTGTCGACGCTGCGGCGCAATGCCTCCATCAGGTCGACAACGTTGGTTTCCTGCGGCGGCGCGCCTTCAGCGATGATCTCCTCGCCGCCGCGCTTGCGGTCGATCAGGTCTTCCACCTGCTCACGGTAGGTGTCACGGTAGTTATCCGGCTGCCACGGGGTCGCCATCGAGTCGATGAGCTGCTTCGCGACGGTC
Source organism: uncultured Actinomycetota bacterium (assembly GCA_963826515.1). GTDB lineage: Bacteria > Actinomycetota > Actinomycetes > Streptosporangiales > Streptosporangiaceae > DATFVJ01. Next base: position 248,076 of record CAWGXI010000003.1, on the reverse strand, counting down.
AGCTCACGGCCGGATGCGGCGCGTGCGGCCGGCAGGTTCTCGATTGAGCTGCGCGGCTCGCGGATCTCGTCGGCGAAAAACATCGTCTCTAGCACCAGCGCCTCCTTGTCCGCCCGCACGGTGACCAGGTACTGCTTGCCGCGCATAACGAACATGGCCACGCCCGCCTTGTTCGTCGCCGCCATTGCCGCACGCAGCAGCGTGTACGCGTGGTCGGCGCCTTCCCCCTGCGGCGCCAGATAGTAGGTCTTCTGGAAGTAGATCGGGTCGATCTCGTCGAGATCGACGAAGTCGGTGATTTCGATGGTGCGGGACCGGCCGGGTTCGACCGCCTCGAGTTCCTCATCGGTGATCATCACGAAGTTGCCGTCACCTACTTCGTAACCCTTGACGATCTTCTTGTATTCGACTTCTTGCCCGGTGCGCTCGTTGACGCGCTTATAGCGGATCCGGTCCGAGGTGCCAGCCTCGAACTGGTTGAAGTGCACCGTCTTGTCCTCGGTCGCCGAATACAGGCCCACAGGCACATTGACCAGCCCGAACGACAGAGATCCTGTCCAGATCGCGCGCGCCATACCGACACCTCCCGCGGCCGCCGCCGCTCCGCAACGCCACTCACCAGCTACCCGCCTGACGGCCGACGATGCCCGGGCGTCCTACCGGGATGCACACCGGGTGCCCCGCGCGAGGGCCGGCCCGATCGGGCATGGCTGGTGCCGGGAAGTGGCCGTATAACCTAAGGACGGTATAACCAGGCAAGCAGCGGGTAGGGCTCCCGGACCGATGGGCGATCGCCGCGGGGACTGCGCAGCCGCGCTTGCCGCTCAGCCTGCGCCCGGGATCGTGCTGGACGGCTTGACCTTGGGCAGGCGAACACAAGCAGTCCGGATTGCACGAACGCGGGAATGAACCACCCAGCAGCGTGTGCTGGAGGCTTCGGGTGAAGTCATCCTTGCGGGCGAGCAGGGCGGCCCGGCCGTTGACCGCCTCGGCCACGGCTGCTTTGACGGCGGGAGGCGCCGGCGATCGCGATTCCAGCCGCGGCGCCGGCCTGCTGCGCGGTCGCCAGGATCCCAGCGGCCGCGCCCGCATCCCGTGCCCGGATTCCGGCCAGGATGACGCCTGTGAGCGGCGCGAGCACCAGGCCCGCGCCGGTTACGCTGAGGCCGCGACTCCGCTGCTACTTAGAGTGACGTGGCATAACGTAATGTAATTAAGGCTGTTGCGGCAGTGGGACGAAGCATCCACAGCAACTAGCGTGGTTTACCGTGTCGACCGTCGCAGTCACGATCCTAGTGACGGTCCTCACCGTGGCCGGGTCGATTGTGGGCGGGGCATCCTCCTACCTGCTGCGCCGCCGATCGGCGAGCGGCAGAGTCGGCACCAGCGAGGCCACGATCCTGTGGGCGCAGGCGCAGGAAATGCGGGCCATGCTCCTCGCTGAAAAAGTGCAAGCTGAGGCGCAGCGGGACCGGCTCATCGAATCCCACACGACGCAGATGCTGCCGATGCTCACCGCGATCAACGAAACGCTCAGGCAGACCAGCGTGACACTCGCTACGGTGCTGGACCGGCTCGATGAGAGGCCACCTTGATGCGGCAGCCACGCCCGGCCCGGAGAACGGAACTGGCCGCTAAGGATGACGAAGTCGACCAGCTCATCGGTGAGGCCGGCCGACTCGCAGGGGAACTGCGGGTGACTGTGTCCGACGTGAAGACGATCCTGCAGGCTCACCGCAGGCGGGCGGGAGAAGGCAGGGCGGGGCTGCAGGCACGCGGCGGCGACGATGCCGCGGACAAGGCTGCGGCGGGCGAAGCCACCGCGGACAAGGTCGCCGTGGCGTTGGCGCAGGCCGACCGGCTCGAGGCGGCGCTGGCGCAGCTCACCGGCGAGATCACCGCGGTCAAACTGTGGAAATCAAGGATCGGGAAGCTGGCGATCGTCGGCGCGGTCTTGACGTTCCTGGCGTTCACCGCGGCCGCCGTCGGCATCGGCACCAGCTTCACGCGCGCGCAGCACGTCAAGCGGTTCACCGAATGCCGGACTGCCGCCAACGCCCAGTTCCAGGCCGCGATACAGCGGCGAGCCGAGCTAGCAGGCGAAGGCGACAAGGCCCTGACGGCGCTGATTGAGGCGTTCGCCCGCGGCGTAGCCCACGAACCGGGCTCCGCCGCCCAGTTCAAAAAAGACGCCGACGCGTACGTGAAGGCCCGCCGCGACCTGGCGGCGGTGCCAATACCCGCGCCGCCGCGGGGGCCGTGCAGGTGACCCGGGCGTTCTTGTACCCCTACGTCCTGGGGGTCAAGCGTTTCCGACTTGCCGGCCCTCGCGAACGCGCCTATCACGAGCCGCGCCTGACGTCCGGGCAGCCAGGTTTTGAGCGGGCGCGGCGCGCCCTGGCCGCACGGGAGACCACCCGGCAACACTCTCACCATTGGGCGCGATCGCCGCCGTAGCGTGAGAGCGGCCGGTGCCAGCCGAGGTTATGGCCGTCGAACTGGCCGGGGGGCGCCACCGCGGTGACCGTGCCTTCCTCGCTGGCGATGGACGTGAGCCACTGGCGCGAGGTACCCCGGCGAGGGCCAGATAGTGCTGGCCTCGTGTCAGCGCGCGGCTGGCTGAGCAGCCAGCTCGCGGTCCTGGCGAGCGACAGTTCGCGTAGGTGGCTGCCGCCCTGGGCCGCCTGCAGGCGCAGGCTGTCGAGCACCGCGGCCGCGCACAGGTACCCGGTGCCATGGTCGAGCAGCTGGCAAGGCATCGCGCCCGGCCGCTCGCCGTCGGCGGACTCGGCCAGCGCGATCCCGCAGGCGGCCTGAACGATGCTGTCGAAACCCCGCCGTGCCCCCCACGGGCCGGCCGCTCCCCAGGCCGATATCGAAGCGACCACAAGGCCGGGATGCCGCTCAGCGACGGTGGCAGGATTTAATCCATAACGGCTGAGCGCGTGCGGCCGGTAGCCATGGACGAGGACGTCAGCCGCGTGGAGCAATTCGTGCAAGCGCGTGACGCCGCTTGGTATCCGTGCGTCGAGCAACGCGCTGCGCTTGCCGAGCAGCCCCTCGTGGGCGCTCAGCGGCAATTCGGGCAGCTGCGGTGGGTCGACCCGGAGCACATCGGCGCCGAGGGCCGCGAGGTACCTGGTGCACACCGGGCCTGCGATGACCCGGGTGAGGTCGAGTACCCGCACGCCCGACGCGGGCAACGCGCCGGCCGGGCGCCCGCGCGGCGGTGCGTCACCGATCCGGCGGCCCTCGATCAGCCGCAGATCCGCCACGGCCCTTCCCTGCGGCTGCCTGCGCCATTCGTCTGCGCTGCGGACGGCGGCGGCGACGCCGCCAGCCTCGAAGACCCGTTCCTCGATCTCACCCGACGGCAGGTTGCTGATCGCGGCCCTGACGGCTGCGGCATCGTCGGCCGCGCCGAGCGCGCGCAGCAGGGCATCGCGGTGCCACTGATAGTTGGCGTGGGTGCGAACCCAGCCGTCGGCGGCGCGCCAGAAACGGGACAGTGGCGCGAAGCCCGAGCCGAACGCCTCGCCGCCGCGTCGCAGGTACGCCTCGCTGCGCACCGCCGCGGCCACGTGACCCGTGGCCAGCCGGACCGGCTCGGTTAGCCGGCCGCCGCGCCGCTCGTGCAGCGACGCGGCGGCGAGGAGCGCGGCCCCGACACAGGCGATCGCGGTGTCCTCGACGGGCAGCGCCGATTGCAGATCGCCCATCGGGCCAGTTACCTCGAGCGCCCCAGGCGCCGGCGCGGCCGTTACCCCGGCGCCGGATCCAATCGCCGCCCACGCCTCAAGCAGGAGTACCCGCCACAGGTCAGCTGCCACGCCGCCATTGTTCCCCCGGCATGGTCTCTCCCGCATTGTCTCCCCGGCATGGTCTCCCCAGCGTGCTCACTCGGGCCCGGACGGCCCGGAACGGGCCCGACGCGCCAAGTCATGATCGTGGTATGTTTGCGAGGCATTGGCGCGGAAGTGACCGCGTTGTGCGCCTGGGGCTCGCTGCCGTGACTGCCGCCAAGCGGTGACGCCTATCGCCCGGCACAGCGCCGGTGCCGCCGGCACTCGTTGACTGGTCTGCAGTGGGCGCTGCCACGCTGGCGGCGAGGTTCGCTGACGCGGACCCCGGCGAGAAAGTGCGGACCTGGTAGCCGGACCAAACCCGCACCGACGGCGACGACGTGTGGGCTGTGCGGTTCGACGGCGAAGGGATCCACCGCACCGGTCCGGCCGAGCCCGCTGACGTCGAGGCGAACGGGACAGCAGCGGACCTGATGCTCTACCTCGGGCACCGGATTGCGCCCAGCTGCCTGAACGTAACCGGCGAGGCGAGCCTGCTGGACAGGGTATTTCGAACTGGTGCCGCCGCTGTGAGTTCGCACAATTGAGTTCTGTGCGCTCGCCGACGGAGGTGGGTCCCGATGACGGTGCTACGAGTGCGGGGGTACGCGCTTCCTGCGGGCGATCCGATCGATCCCCGCCGCGATCTCGCGCAGCTCGCGGCGCCGAGGGCTGTGGTGCTGCGCGGGCGCGTCATGCAGCACCGCGCTTGACCGCCGTCCGTGCTGACCCCCGGCCGCCTGGGTCTCGTACTGTTGACTCATGTGCCGAAGCATCAAAACCTTGCGAGAGCCGTACACCGAGGCCGTGACCGAGGCGGACGTGCACGCCGCAGCCCTTCAGTACGTTAGGAAGGTGAGCGGGTTCCGTGCCCCTGCCGCGCACAACGCGCAGGCGTTCGACCGCGCCGTTGACACCATCGCGGCCGCCACCCAGGTTCTGCTCGATCACCTTGAGGTGCGGCCGGGACGCACCGTCGGTCCGGTGCGGCGGTCCCCGGCCGGTTCGCGGAGGCGTGCGGTCGCGAGCTGAGCTGGCCCCCGGGAGGTCATCGCCACCAATCCGTCATCTGCAGCAGGGTCGGGCCGATGGCGTCCTCTTCATCAGAAATGCGCCCGGGAAGCCGCTGGCTTCAGCCATGGGGAGGAACGGGCGCGCCTCCCTTCACAAAGCCGCAGGGTAGGATGTGATGCATGGCGCAGCAGGTCAAGCGGGCGTACAAGTACCGCTTCTACCCGGCCGGCGCGCAGGCTCAGGAGCTTGGGCAGACGTAGTACCCCAGGTTCAAGTCGCGGAAGCATTCCCGCGCGTCGGCGGAGTACACCCGGTCCGCGTTCCGGTGGCGCGACGGGCATCTGTGGCTCGCCAAGATGGGCGCGCCGCTGGCGATCGTGTGGTCGCGCCCGCTGCGCGGGGGCGCGGAACCGTCCACTGTCACCGTCTCCAGGGACAGTGCGGGCCGGTGGTTCGTGTCGATCCTGGTGGGGACCACGGTCAGGCCGCTCGGCCCGGTTACCGGTGTCGGCCGGCATCGACGCGGGCATCACTTCCCTGGCCACGCTCTCGACCGGGGGGAAGATCACCAGCCCGCGGCATGGGCGGCGGGACCGGAACCGGCTGGCCACGGCGCAGCGGCGGCTCGCCCGCAAGGCCAGCGGCTCGGCCAACCGGGCGAAGGCGCGGGTCAAGGCCGCGCGTGTCCACGCGCGGATCGCCGACCGCCGGCGCGGCCATCTGCACAAACTCACCACTCGATTGGTCCGTGAAAACCAGACGGCCGTGATCGAGGACCTCGCAGTGAGGAACATGGCCCGCAACCATTCCCTGGCCCGCGCCATATCCGACCCGGCCTGGGCGGACCTGCGGGGCATGCTGGAGTACAAGTGCCAGTGGTACGGCCGCGACCTGGTCGTGACCGGCCGCTGGTTCCCGTCGGGCAAGACGTGCTCCGGTTGCGGGCACCAGATCGGTGTGCTGCCGCTGAACGTCCGCGAATGGGCGTGCGCCCGCTGCGGCGTGCTCCACGACCGGGACATCAACGCAGCGCGCAACGTACTGGCCGCCGGGCTGGCGGTGACAGCCTGTGGAGACGGTGTAAGACCCCAGCCGCGTAAGCGGGGCGGGCAGTCGTCGGCGAAGCAGGAACCCCAGCGGGCGACCGCTGGAATCCCCCGGCTTTAGCCGTGGGGAGGATGTCAAATGCCAGGTGCTCGAGCTCGCTCGCTGGCTGGCTGGCTGGCTGGCTCGCTCGCTCGCTGGCTGGCTCACTCTTTCGCCAGCGCGGCGGGGGTACCGGCGAGCCGGGACCGCGCTTCGGCGGTGTCGGTCGAGGCGAGCAGCCGGGCGGCTGCCTCGATGTTGTCGAGCAGGTCAGAGACGTGGCGATGGTCTGCCGCCGTCATAGATGATCTTGTCAGGTATGACACGCACCGTAATGCGCTGCTCGTCTGGCCGGTGGGACGGGTAGGTGTCAACACCCAGGTGCGCGAGTGCGTCTTCTGTCAGCTTGGCCATAGTCTTCTCCAGAGTCCCGGCACGTGCGGTTACCGGACCCGTGGAACGTAACATCGCAGCCGGTGGGCCCGACCGGTGGCCCTGGCCGGCGCCGCCGGCCTTTGATGAATGCGCTGGAGCCACCTGACATGGCAGAGCGGAAGATCCGATACCTCGGCGATCCCATCCTGAAGACACCTGCCGCGCCGGTCACCCGGTTCGGCAAGAATCTGCAGGCATTGATCGAAGACCTGATGGACACCGTCGTGCTGCCTGGGCGGGCGGGTCTCGCCGCTCCCCAGATCGGTGTTGGCCTGCGCGCCTTCAGCTACAACATCGACAAGCGCCGCGGTTACGTCCTCAATCCCGAACTCATCGAGGTGTCCGGTGAGCAGCAGGAAGGTGATGAGGGCTGCCTTTCGGTCCCAGGCCTCTACTTCCCCACCCCGCGGGCCAGGTCCGCGACCGTGCGCGGTGTGGACGCGCGCAATGAGCCCGTCATCGTGAGCGGCAGCGAGGAAATGGCGCGCTGCCTGCAGCACGAGGTGGACCACCTGGACGGGATCCTCTACCTGGACCGGCTGGACGCCGCCACCCGCAGGCAGGCGATGCGTGAAGTGCGCGAATCAAGCTGGTTCCTGCCCGCAGGCCCGCATGTGACGCGGTAGCGCAGCACGCGGTGCCGCAGCCGAGCCCATGCCGCCGCGCGCCTCTGACGTGCAGGGCTGCCAATCCGGTGACCTGGATCGACGGCCGGGGCACCCGGACCGCCGGAGGTGCGGGCGAAGGTTTTTGGCGCAAGGACTTTGCTGGCCCGGTGTTCAGGAGGAACGGCCGGTGTACAGTGACGCTGAGCGGCGGCGCAGTTGGCGCGGTCCCCCCGTCCGCGCGTGACTCGCTGTCTCGGCGGTGCCCCCGTCCGCCGTTGCGAGCGCGCTGCGCCGCCGCTCCTAATCGTTCAGGAGCCAGCCAGCTCGTTCACGAGCCAGCCAGCTCCGTTCACGAGCCAGCCAGCTCCGTTCACGAGCCAGCCAGCTCCGTTCACGAGCCAGCCAGCTCGTTTGGGTGGAGGACCCAGCGCAGCCGTTCTGGATGGGTCTTGGCGTTCGCATCCGGACGTCGCGCCGCCCGGCCGTCAGGAACTGCTCGATGCGGCCCAGATGTTGATGCCGGCCTCGACCGCGTCCGCGTCAATCGCCGCGACTTCCGCCGCGGTGAGCTGTAGTCCGCTGAGCGCCGCGAGGTTCTCCTCAAGTTGCTCCGTGCTGCTCGCGCCGATCAGCACGGACGTGACCCGCTCGTCGCGCAGTGCCCAGGCCAGTGCCATCTGCGCCAGCGTCTGACCGCGGGCCTGTGCGATCTCGTTGAGCGCGCGCACGTGGGCGAGGTTCCGCTCGGTCAGCAGGTCGTGTGACAGCGACCCTTGGCGGCTCGCACGCGACCCGTCAGGAACGCCGCGCAGATACTTCCTGCTGAGCATGCCCTGCGCAAGCGGGGAGAAGGCGATGCAGCCCATCCCCTCGCGCTCGAGCACATCGAGCAGGCCCCCCTCGATCCAGCGGTTCAGCATCGAATATGAGGGCTGGTGGATCAGCAGGCCGGTACCAAGCTCACGTGCGATCCTGGCAGCGTCCGCCGTGCGCTTCGCCGAGTAGGAGGAGATTCCCGCGTAGAGCGCCCTGCCGGACCGGACCGCCGTGTCGAGCGCGCCGATCGTCTCCTCGAGCGGCGTCTGCGGGTCGGCGCGATGGCTGTAGAAGATGTCGACGTAGTCGAGGCCCAACCGCTGCAGCGACTGATCCAGGCTGGCCAGCAGGTACTTACGTGATCCCCAGTCGCCGTAGGGGCCCGGCCACATGTCGTAGCCGGCCTTGGTGGAGATCACCAGCTCATCGCGGTAGGGCCGCAGGTCCTCGCGCAGGATGCGGCCGAAGTTGATCTCGGCCGAGCCGTACGCCGGGCCGTACTTACCAGTTTCGCTCGCGCCGTAGTTGTTGGCGAGATCGAAGTGCGTGATCCCACGGTCGAACGCGCGCCAGATGATCGCACGCTGCGTGTCGAGTGGCCGGTCGTTGCCGAAGTTCTGCCAGAGCCCGAGCGAGATGACGGGCAGCTTCAGGCCGCTCCGTCCGCAGCGGCGGTAGGGGAGCTGCTCGTAACGGTCGGCGGCAGGGACGTAAGTGGGCACGTAGGAGGTCATGGGGAGCAGTCTTTCACCCGGCGCATGGCCTGCTGGTGCGGCGACGACGGGGCACAGGGCCTTCTTGAACCGGGGGCCGGAGATCGAGTACGGCTACCGGCGCGAGCAGGAGGACCCGGAGTTACGCGCTCGTGCGCCGGGCTGCCGCGTTACGCCCGCAAGTGCTGCGGACGGGACTGCCAGTTCTGTGGGCCGGGAAGGCGACACGCCGGACGCGCGCTGCACGCTCCTGTGGACGACCTGTGCAGACATTGCGGCCGAGCTGGGCGCAGCCGGGGGGGCAAGCGCTGGAATCGCGGCGAAATCCTGCCCGCTGGGCGACTGCTACCAGCCTGAACGCCATCCGCTCCCGGTGCGTAAGAAAAGCGCAATCGAGCCACCGGCCCATCCACAGATGCAGATTAGTTATCCACAAGTGACCTGCTTGTGACACTGGGCACGACGGAGGGTTAACATGGCTCAAAGAGGCACTCCATGCCGCGTAATGTCGCGTAGTTCGCGCCCGAGCGGGGCGAACGGTGTCACTGGGGCGATGTGGCGACACAGATAACCCTTCTTACCCTCCGGCCAAGATCGAATCGGGGCATTGTCAGCGCTGCGCCCGCAGCAAACCGCACCGCCGCAGCACGCGGCTTGCCACCCAGATGTCGTGGTGATCGACGTGCGGGCAGTTCCTGGCAGCGAAGATGCCGTACGAGTTGAAGATGAGCGTGGCCACCCGGTCGCCACGGCGAATGCGCACATACCCCTTGCCCTGACCGCACGACTCGATCGTGATCTGGGTCCTCTGCTCCTGATGTGCCACGGGGCAGGCACTCCTAGTGCTCGACCTCCCCGTTCGGCGCCGCGCCCGGTCTTGACCCAGATGGTACATATCGTCATTACCGGGCGCGGATGTCACTTTTATACAGGTCCAGGGGTCGCCCGCGACCGCGGTAGCGCGATCCGGCGGTACATCCATGGTCACGGGTCCGCCCGCTACGGCGGTTGATCACCAGCGTCCGCGGCAGGCCGCGGCAGGCCGCGGCAGGCCGCGGCAGGCAGGGGCAGGCAGGGGCTACCGGTGATCGTGGCTGGGGTGGTGCTTCGGCCCGGGATGACGACGTTGAGCGCGATGCCGGTCAGGCTGCCGGCCGCCCTGGCCCGCCGGATACCAGCGCAACTGCTCCGCGCACGGCGACGGCAGCCGCATCGCGGCGCCAGGCTGTAGTCAGAAGATCCGATCCCACAGGTTCCCCGCAGAGGTGCTGGTGGCCAAGCCGCCTGGTTCGAGGAACAGGAGCCCCGCGGAGCCATCGTTTCGAGCAACCGCGCTGACCTGCCCCGGATCCCTGCCGGGCGGGCCCGTTGAGAAATGTGACCGCGTCCTGCGCGGTCGGGAAGCTCCGGAAATCCCACGACGGCTGGGTGTCCGTCCCCAGGCTGCCCGGTTCGAGATAGGACAGTCCCACGGAGCCGTCGTTGCGGGCGCCCGCGCAGGCCTCCCCGCGCCCCCTGCCGTTCGGGCTCATTGAGAAACGTGACCGCACCCGCCGGCCGTAGGCGCCGTAGGCGTCGGCCAGATCGCCAGTCCTCCGATAGCGTGCCCCGGGGCGGCGCTAATCCGGCTCCATGGCCGGATCCACCGCACGGCTTCATGATCCGTTTTCGGGTTAAGTTTCCTGCGGATAGCGCCGGAAAGTTAACGCGATCCGGGATCATGAACGGCCGGCCGGGAAACTGTCGGTACTTGGGCCGGATCGTGTATCTGACGGCCTCGTTCCGCCTGTTGCGTTGGGGGTGGCGTGATAATGAGCGGTGACATGAACAATGGCGCGGAAGTCACCGACCCTGCGGCGCGCCGGGGCGCCAGGAATTCCCTGGCGGACGTCGCGGGTATCCGGGTCGGGCACGCGCAGCGTACCGGTGATGGCTGGCTGACCGGGGTCACCGTCGTGTTGACCGGAACGGCCGGGATGACCGGTGGGGTCGACGTGCGCGGCGGCGCGCCAGGAACGAGAGAGACGGATCTGCTCGACCCACGCAACCTCGTCGAACGCGTGCATGCGGTGGTCCTGACGGGGGGTTCCGCATATGGACTGGCCGCCGCGGACGGCGTGCTGACGAGGCTGGCGGACGCCGGCATCGGTCATCCGGTCGGGGCGGGTCCAGGCGAGATCGTGCCGATTGTGCCCGCCGCCGTGATCTTCGACCTCGGCAGGGGCGGTTCATTCCGCGCGACACCCGGCGCGAGCATGGGTGCCGCCGCCTATGACGCCGCCATGGCCGAAGATCGGCGCGACGAGGACGGGGACTCTTCTGGCCAGGGGAGCATCGGGGCTGGCACGGGTGCGGTCGCGGGCGGCTTCGCGGGCGGCCTGGGCACGGCCAGCGCCGTGCTGAGCAGCGGTCGCACCGTCGGCGCCCTCGCGGTCGTCAACGCGGCGGGCTCGCCAGTGGATCCACGCACTGGCGAGCTTTACGGTGCCCGTTACGGGGTGCCGGGTGAATTCCGCGGTCTGATGGTTCCGGACCAGGCAGAACTCGCCGCCTGGCGTCGCACTGATCGCGGTGCCGTCTTCAACACCACGATCGGGGTCCTCGCTACCGACGTGGCGCTGACCAATGCGCAGTGCGCGCGGCTGGCTGGTTCGGGTCATGACGGGCTGGCCCGCGCGATCCGGCCCGCGCACACGATGGTGGATGGCGACGCGGTGTTCGGGCTCGCGCGCTGCGGAGATGAACCTGCCGGTCTCGGTGTGTTCCAGGAACTGCTTGGCGCGGCGGCCGACGCATTCGCCCGTGCCATGGCGCACGCGATCCTTGCCGCGGCCGGCCGGCCGGGTGCACCCTCCTACCGTGACGTCTTCCCCAGCGCGGTCCGCTCGCCCGGCGAGTGATCGCCAGCGTGGCGTGCGAGGACATGTCTCTTCGGCTCGGCTGGCTTTCCGCGTGTGCTCACCACCGGATGCCGACTCACCACCGGCTGTCGCCGCAGGTCGCAGGCGAATTGGCCCGCGCAGCCGTTAAGTATGGGCCGTTTTGTCAGTTCCTGATGCCAGGATCTCAGTGGAAGATGAGAATGCGGCAGGGCAGGAGGCGGTCATGCGGTTGCGGATCGGGCGGGAGGCTCTGGCAGAAGCGGTCGCATGGGCGGCACGAGCGCTACCGACCCGGCCTGTCATCCCAATCCTGGCAGGGCTGCTGCTTGAGGCGGATGAGGGCGGGCTCACCCTGTCGTGCTTCGACTACGACGTCTCGGCCCGGGTGGGCGCGGAGGCCGCGGTGGCGGAGCCTGGCCGTGCGCTCGTGTCGGGCCGGCTGCTCGCCGAGATCGCCCGGAGCCTGCCGGCGCGGCCGGTCGATCTTGAGTCAGAGGGGGACATTGTCATCCTGACCTGCGGCAGCGGGCGTTTCACGCTGCTTGGGCTGCCCCCGGACGATTTCCCTACGCTGCCTGCGCTGCCGCCGCCGGCTGGCACGGTGGACGGCGGGAGGTTCGCGACCGCGGTCAGCCAGGTGGCGATCGCGGCGGGCCGTGATGACACCCTGCCCATGCTCACCGGTGTCCTCATAGAGATCGACGGCGGCGAAATGACGCTGGTGGCTACCGACCGTTACCGCATGGCCGTTCGCGAGCTTGACTGGCAGCCCCTCCAGGCCGGTGTGGTGGCGTCCGCCCTCGTGCCCGCGCGGACGCTTGCGGACGCAGCGAAGACGATGGCCGCGGGCAGCGAGGTGGCCATCTCGCTGGCGGTCGAGGGTCAAGGAACCCCGGCCCTGGCAGGCAGCGGCCTTGGCGGCACCGGTCTGGGCGGCACCGGTCTGGGCGGCACCGGTCTGGGCGGCGCCGGCGGCGGGCGGGGAGCCGCCGGCCCGAGCGGGCTGATCGGGTTCGACGGCGGTGGCCGGCGCCTCACCACCCGCCTGCTGGGGACCGAGTTCGTCGCCTACAAGTCGCGGTTCCCGCGGGATTTCAGATCCCGTGCGCAGCTGGCGGCAGGGCCATTTAGCGAGGCGATCCGGAGAGTTGCGCTCGTCGCCGACAGGGAGTCCCAGCTGTTGCTGACGTTCGGCGCGGGCGAGGTTGTGCTCGAGACGGGGTCCGGCGACGGATCGCAGGCGATCGAATCAATCGAGGCCGACTTTGAGGGTGAGGACGGCTTCGCGATCGCGTTCAAGCCCCAGTACCTCGCCGATGGCGTCGCCGCCGCGGCCGCGGGCGTCCGCGAGCGGGTGCGTGACGGGGAGGGGGCCAGTAGCGCTGAAGGGGCCAGCGGCGCGGAAGCGGCTAGTGGTGCGGAAGGCGCTGGTAGTGCGGAAGGGGCTGGTGATGCGGAAGAGGAGAGTGGTGCGGAAGGGGCTAATGGGGCTGAAGGGGCCGGTGGCGCCGAAGCGGCTAGTGGAACGGAAGGGGCTGGTGGCGCGGAAGAGGAGAGTGGCGCGGAGGGGGGCGCGGAAAGCCGGGCCGGTGATGCGGCGCAGGCTGGCGGTGCCGAGGGTGGCAAGGCGCAGGCGACCCGCGAAGCTCGCGTGAGCCTGGAGTTCACCACAGCCGGCAAACCCACGATCATCAGGGGAGGCCCAGGCTTCAGGTACCTCCTCGCCCCGATGCGGACCTGATCGGGGTTGTTGCCGGAGCAGTTGCCGCGTCTCCAGCGCGCGCGGCCGACGCCAGCGAGCAACGCAGGGGCTGGCTCGATTCCCGCGAATCGGCTGACTGCTCACTCCTGTGGTGGTAGGCAGAAGGAATATTGGCCCGGACAAGGCCCGGGGGTGCAGTGGGCAACAGGACCGCAGTACGGCATGGCGCGCTGCCCGCAGGCGCGCTCGTCGCTGGCTACCACATCGAGGAACAGATCGGGCGCGGCGGAATGGCGGTCGTTTATCGCGCCTACGATCGTCGGCTCGATCGCCGGGTGGCTCTGAAGGTGCTGTTAGGGGATGCCGCGGTCGGCAATGCCTTCCGTCGCCGCTTCATCCGCGAGTCGCGGGCCGCGGCAGCGGTGGATCACCCGCACATCATTCCGATTCACGACGCTGGCGAGGCAGACGGGGTCCTGTACATCGCCATGCGTTACGTGGGCGGCGGGGATCTGGCGGCGCTGCTCAATAGGCATCACGTGCTACCGCTCGACCGCGTCTGCGACATCATCTGCCAGGCAGCGTCTGCACTGGATGCTGCTCACGTGCGCGGCCTGGTCCACCGAGACGTCAAGCCGGCCAACATCTTGCTGGATGCCGGGGCAGCCGGCGAGCGAGCTGATCATGCTTATCTGACCGATTTCGGCGTCACCGACCGGCCGCTGCCTTCCGGCGGGTTCGCGGGTGCCACTGAGTTCGTTGGCACCCCGCGCTACGTCGCACCCGAGCAAATTGAGGCTCACAGCGTGGATGGGCGCGCCGACCTCTATGCGCTCGCCTGCACCGCATTCCACATGCTGTCCGGCGGCCCACCCTTCGAAGGCGACAACCGCGCGGTGCTGTGGGCGCACTTGTACGAACTGCCGCCGCCGCTCACCTCCCGGCGACCCGATCTGCCGCCCTCCCTTGACCGGGTCTTCTGGAAAGCCCTTGCCAAGGCACGACGTGACCGCTACGGCGGATGCGCCGACTTCGCCGCGGCGCTGCGCCATGAATCCGGCCTCCCGGCCGCCGGTGCCGCAACCGGCGCATCAAACGACACCTTGACCGGGCCCATCAGCGTCCCTCCGCGTCAACACGCCGCTGCCTCCGTGCAAACCGTCGGCGGCCCGGTGCCCCGCTCCGCGGGTCGTCGCAGACCGGCGATCGGCCTCGGCGAGCCGATTCGTGCGTACGGCGGACCGCGCCAGTACGTCCTAGTGGCGGCGATCGCGGTGACCGTGGTCGTCGCACTCGTGGCTGCCGGGTCTCTGGTAGGCGGGCGGCACGCCCAGCGGGTTACCGTCAACCGCCATCCGGCTGCCTCCGTCGTCTACAAGGGGGGCGACGCCGGGCCCGGATGCCCGGCCGTGCCCGGCGCAACCGCTGCCGCGGCGACGAACGCTGGCGGCGACGGATGGATCCAGGTCGGCGGCGGACGAGCCGCCTGCAACAGGCAGGCCGTTGCCAGCCGCAAGGCCGGGCAGGTGACCCGCGAGCAGGACACATTCACCTGGACGTTCCGGGCCGGGCACCCCGCCTCCTGCCGGGCCAGCCTGTTCATCGCCGGCACCAACCCGTCATCTGGCATCGCGCAGTACGAGGTATTCGCTGCGGGCCGCTTGCCGATCGCGCAATTTTCCATCGCGCAGGAGGAGGCGAAGGGCACGTGGGTGCCGGAGGGCCCCTGGCGCGTGCCGGGCGGCGTGCTGCGGGTCCAGCTCACGGACCGGGCCGCATTTCCCGGCGACATCAACCACGTGACCGCTTCCGCCGCCCGCGTCGTCTGCCGCCCCGGCGCCGTGGGTCAGTGAATCAGCCGAAGCAGGTGATCTTGACGTGATGCGGGATCCGCGGGATTCGGTGGCCTCCGGCTTCCGGACGGCGCCGCCGGAGGCCGTGCCGCGGCTGCGCCATGGCTGTGCCGCGGCGGCCACGGCTGTGCAGCGGCTGCGCCAAGGCCGTGCCGCGGCTGTCCCTCACCTGAGGGACCCCGTGACCACCGGGTACCCCACCCCCGCTGGTACGCAGGGAATGGCCAAGCTCCGCATCTAGGCGCACTTAAGCGTGGCGTACTCAAGGTACACACCCTAAAGGCGCACTTAGCCTTCTGCCTCCGACAGAAGCGCTACGGAGCGGTCGAGGTCCGCGTAGGAGCGGGGCACCCAGGTCTCGCCCCAGTAGAAGTTGCAGCTCGTCTGCGCCCGTAGCAGGTGGTTGAACGCGTCGTCGAGCCTCGGCCGGTGAGCGGAACCGGCGCGATCGGCCGCAGCGTGGAGTTGCCCGCTCACGTCCCGGATTCTGGCCAGGGCGTCGCGTTGCGTGGGCGAGCCGGTCCACTGGGTGAAGCCGGTCCCGTCGTGCCAGCCGGTGTTCCAGGCGCCGGGCCTGACCCGCACCTCGCCGTGCGCGCCATGCGTCGCGAGGTGCTCGTGGATGAAGGCGGGGCGGATTCCGCCGCTTTGGTGCGTCCGGACCCGGTCGAGGAGCTTCTGATAGAACGCACTCCAAAAGCTAGCGCCGGGAGTCGCGTTGCGGAACCAGCCACCATTGTCACCGTCAGTGCAGGTCGTGACCAGGGGAGTGAAATCGCAGTGCCTGGTGCGGGCCTGGACCTCATGGATGAACCAGTCGGCGTCCATCCCTGATTCCTGCGCGTCGGAAAGTTCGCGGTCGCGGACGACGACGACGATCTCCGCGCCGTCGTGGCGAGCTATATGGGGCCGGTAGCGGAGCTCGTCCCAGCGCATCGGGTCCACGGGTTCGACGTGATTGGCGTCGACGAGCACGTAGCGGTAACCGAGGGCGCGGATGAAGGGGATGAGCTCCATCGTGAAGCCCATCTCGGGTGGCCAGAAGCCGCCGAAATAGCTGCGGGCGAAAAGGTGCTCGGCGACGCCGCGCCACCGCTGGAGCTGCTGCGGCCAGTCGGCGGACGGGACGAGCGGCAGTACAGGGTGGTAGTACGCGGAGCCCAGGATGTCGATGATGCTGGTGTTCTGCAGGTGCCACAGCAGCGACCCGCAGTCGACGATGCCGTAGACGCGTGCCTGGAAGGCGGGATCGGCGAGGGTCTCGAGCAGCGTGCCGGACATGGCGAGGTGGACACGGCCGATGTCTTGGTAGGGCCACAGCGATCTGGGGATTCGGTCGAGCGCATAGAGGATTTCAGTGGCTTCCCATTGGTCGCTGCCGAGAAGGTCTTCGAGGTTCCCTGCAGGCTGGTGCAGGTTAAGCACCAGCGCGAATGCGATATCGTCCACAGCTTGCCTTCCGGTCGGGGTCACTTGTTGCTCCGGTCGGGGTCACTTGTCGCTCCGGTCAGAGCCGCTTGTCGCTCCGGCCGCTTGTCGCTCCGGCCGCTTGTCGCTCCGGCCGCTTGTCGCTCCGGCCGGAGCCGCTTGTCGCTCAGGCCACCGAGCTGGCGGCATCGCCGGCGCGCCGGGCGAGCTCCGCGCCGTAATCCGTCCAGATGCCCTGGCCCCAGTAGCGGTAGCAGCTGGTTTCACAGGCCAGCAGGTGAAAGAGCGCGCGCCGGTAGCGCGGGTCGCTGGACGGCACGCCTTTTGCCAGCAAGTGCTCGTTGAAGAGCGAGCTCGCGCGCTCCATCGGCGCTAGCACGTTCTCGTACCCGCGCATCCATGAGATGTCGCTGGTCCAGCTGCCGCCCTCCATGTTGAACCGGTCGTCTTCTGCGCCGAGCTCGCCAATGACCGCGGCAAGCCGGTCAGGTCCCTCGCCGGGCTCGAAACGCTCCCATACCCGGTGCTGCAAAAGCGGCTGCACAGGTGGCAGCTCCTCGGGGCCGATTCCCAGCCCGGCTAGCGCCTCGAGGTACTCGGTGACGTTCGCGGCAGGGGTGGACGAGCCCGAGCACTCCCTCATGGCCTCGAGGTATTTGGGTGGAAACTCGTTCATCATGACGCCGCCGTTCTCGCCGTCGGCGATCTGGGTGACCAGCGGCGGTACCCGCCGGCCTGCCAGGTCCGCGGGCCCGAGGCCCTTGGCCTCGAAGTAGGGCTGCATCTGGCCCACCAGCTTGGTGTCACTGCCCTGGGTCTTGACGATCGCGATGATGCTCGCCGTGTTGCCGTGTGAGTCCGTGCAGACGAGCCGGTGCGGCAGATGCGGGCGTTCGACGCCGCGGCCGCCGGGTTGTTCCACCGTGTGTTCCTGGACAAGCACCCACTCGTAGCCGCAGTCAAGCAGGGTGCGGACAAACTGGTAGGCCACGTCGGGATGGTTGGGCAGCGCCATCTCGGCCGGGGAGAAGCCCCGGATGCGGCCGAGCGCCTCCGGGCCGAAGATGGCAGCGAAGTGGTGTTGCCATGCGCGCACGTGCAGGCGGAAGTCCTGGACCGGCGTGGATGGGGCCACCGCGTGACCCCAGGTGGAACCGAGCCACTCGGTGGTCCGGCGGGCCCGGCCGTCCTTAGTCAGGTAGCCGAGCGCGTCGAACACGTCGTTCAGGCCCATCTGCCGCATTCCGTGCAGCAACGTGCCCGAGTAGTCCAGCATCACCCGGGGCTGGCGGCCTTCGTCAAGCAGTTGGGGGATGAACTCACCCATGCGCTTGTAGCACCACACGAACACCGGGGCGTTGTGGCTGTCACCGATGTCCGGATGCTGCATCATCCACGCCAGGTTGCTGATGATTGCAGCGGTGCGCAGGTCGTCGCTGGCGGCGGGGATGAGCGGCTGATGCATGTGCAGTGCCACCGCGAAGGTGCTGGCAGCACGCTCGATATCGAGGCCATTCGCAAACACGCGGCTCTGCCTGCCCGCTTCGACGGCCTCGCTGATCAGCTGCTCCTGCCCGCACAGGTTGGGCAGGCCGTCGACATACTCGGCGAGGGTGTCCATTATGCTCGCTCTCGATTGGCTCACTTATGGCGGATGTATTCGTAGATGTTCAGGTAATCCTGACCGGGCCGGGCCCACGAGTAGTCTGACCTCATGGAGTTGAGCAGGAGATGGCGGAATTCTGCCGGGTAGGCGAGCCACAGCCCCAGCGCACGGTCGAGTGCTGACTCAATGGCCATGTTGTCATTCTGGTGAAACACGTACCCGTTGCGCTCGTAAGGTGGACGCGCGGAATGGTCGCGATCGAACACGGTGTCGACCATGCCGCCGACCCCCCGCACCACCGGAACCGTCCCGTACCGCATCGCGGTCATGGGGGCGAGCCCGCACGGCTCGAACATGCTGGGCACTACCAGCAGGTCGGCGCCCGCGTAGACGAGATGAGCCAGTTCCTCGTTGTAACCGATTTCCAGGTGGCAGTCTGGGTTGTCGTTGAGGTAGTGCTTGAGATTCCAGAAATGGCTGTTGATGCCCTTGTGGTGGAACGCGTCGCCAATCAGCACGAACTGAGCGCCCCTGGACAGCGCGTAGAAGAGGGCGTGGTGCACCAGGTGCATGCCCTTTTGCTCATCCAGTCGGCCCACATACGCAACGATCGGGCTCCAGGATTTGCGTAGCAATAGCCGATCCCTGAGCCTTTCTTTGTTCTCGTATTTGCGGTCGACGTTGTCTGCCGAATAGCGGGCCGGTATGAATGGGTCGGTCTCGGGGTTCCATACGTCGTAGTCCACGCCGTTCAGTACCCCGCCGAACTTGCCTTGATGAGCATGCAGGGCAGGACCGAGCCCTGAGCCGCACTCGCCGAACCGCACCTCATTGGCGTGGTTGGGTGAGACGGTGGTCACAAAGTTTGAGTACACCACCCCGGCCTTCATGAGGTTTGCGGTTTGGAAGTACCTGTCGTCACCCAGCCGGTTCCGGTCCAGGAAGTACTCAGGCGGGCTCAACTGGGGGCCCCGGAGGACCTGCGGGCCGCTGACGCCCTGGTGGCGAAAGTTGTGGATCGTGTAACAGACCCGCTGGTAGGGCATCGCGTCGCGATACTGCTCGTAGAGCAGGACCGGCACAAGCCCGGCGTGCCAGTCGTGGCAGTGGATGATATCGGGCCGCTTGTAGGACTTGACCATGAACTCGAGCGCCGCTTTGGAGAAGAACGTGAACCGGTCGATGTCGTCCGGGTACCCGTACAGGCGGTCGCGGCCGAAGAAGTTGTCGGCCGAGTGCGGCTCGATGAAGAAGCATTTGCGGCCGTGCACATAGCCAAACCACACCGAGCAGCGAACCGCCCCGCCATGCCAGGGCACCCAAAGATCGTCATGACTGACCTGTAGTCCCCAGATGTCGCCGTAGCGCATGCAAGCGTACTTCGGCATCACGATTTCGACGGTGTTTCCCCGGATCTCCAGTTCCCGGCTGAGCCCGAAAACCACATCGCCCAACCCTCCGGCCTTGGCCGCCGGGGCGCACTCGGGCGCGACCATCACGATGTACAAAATTCACCTCGTAGCGCCCGGTTCTTCACGGGCTCCCCTCGTCAAGGCCGTCAAGGCCTCGGCCCTATCGGTTCCGTCAGCGCAGTACCGAATGGGGCAACAGCACAATCCGGCGCCGCCGATGCCGCCGATGCAGGGCCCCGGGATCGTCCCCAAGGGGACGACTCGGCCTGCCCGGTGCATTGTAGGCGAACAAGCGCGGGATGGAAAAGGGACAAAGGTCCCAGGCTGGCACGATCACCCGGGTTCGCTGCGGGCTCCGCCGGGATTCCAGCTGCCGGCACGGCGCTGACCAGGCCAGGCGTTCCGGCACGTAACGTGGGGACGCTAATGGGCGGGCCATGCCGGAGGGAAGGCGCTGGGTTGTCGTCCTTGGCGCCGCGGCTAGATTCGGCTCATGACGTCTCTAAGGCACAGACCCCAGACCCGGTGGGTAGGTAACACGCTGCCCGATTTCGAGCGGGACCTCGCTGACAACCTGTATTACGACAGGGGGACGACGGTCGAGTCGGCGAGCGCCCACGATGCCTATTGGACGCTGGCCGTCACCGTCCGCGACCGTCTCGCCGAGCGCCGGGCCAGGACGGCCGAGGCGCACTATGTGACCAACCCGAAATTCGTCTACTACCTGTCGGCGGAGTACATGCTCGGCCGCCAGCTCCGCCAGAACGCGATGTACACGAGCACCTACGACCTTGCCCGCCAGGCCTTTGCCAGCATCGGCGTCTCAGTAGAGGACCTCGAGGCCCTTGACGTGGAGCCCGGGCTGGGGAACGGGGGCCTCGGGCGGCTGGCGGCCTGCCTGCTCGACTCACTGGCAACCCTCGACATCCCGGCTGTGGGCTATGGCATCCGATACGAGTTCGGGATCTTCAAACAGGTCTTCGAGAACGGCTATCAGATCGAGCACCCCGACGACTGGACCTTCTACGGCAACCCGTGGGAGTTCCCCGCTCCCGACGACCGCCAGGTCGTCGGGTTCTACGGCCACACAGAGGCTGTGGACGACGATCAAGGAGGGCTGCGGGCCCGATGGGTGCCCGGGGAGACGGTGCGGGGCGAACCCAGCCACATGCTGGTACCCGGCTATGGCACCGAGACGGTCAACATTATCCGGCTGTGGCAGGCCCGTGCCGGCCGGGAGTCGTTTGACCTGGCCCTGTTCAATGCCGGTCACTATGCGGAGGCCGTCGAGGCGCGGATGCGCTCGGAGAACCTCACCAAGGTGCTGTATCCCAGTGACAGCACGGCGGCCGGCCGTGAGCTGCGGCTCAAGCAGCAGTACTTCCTGGTTTCCTGCACGCTGCGGGACATCATCCGCCGCTTCCAGTTTCGCAACACTGACTGGGAGGTCTTTCCCGACAAGGTCGTAATCCAGCTCAACGACACCCATCCCGTCCTGGCCGTGCCCGAGCTTATGCGCCTGCTCGTCGACGAACACGGGGTCGGCTGGGACCAGGCGTGGTCCATCACGCGTCGCACCTTCGCCTACACCTGTCACACCTTGATGCCGGAGGCTCTCGAGACGTGGCCAGTCCAGATGTTCGGGCGGCTCTTGCCACGCCACCTGGAGATCATCTACGCCCTCAACCACTTCTTCCTCGGCGATGTGCGTGCTCATCACACACGTGACGAAGAGCGCATCGCCCGGGTGTCGTTGATCCAGGAGGTGCCTGAGCGCCGGGTGCGGATGGCCAACCTCGCGGTCGCTGGCAGCTTCGCCGTCAACGGCGTGGCGGAGCTGCAGTCGCGCTTGCTCGCCCAGGCGACGTTGCGGGACTTCGCGGACCTGTGGCCAGGTAAGTTCATGAATGAGACAAATGGCGTCAGTCCGCGCCGGTTCATCTGTCTTGCCAACCCGCGCATGGCCCGCCTTATTTCGGCCCGGCTGGGAGACGAACGCTGGCTAACCGACCTCGATCGGTTGCGGGAACTCGAGGCTTTTGTCGACGATGCCGAGTTTCGTGAGCAGTGGCGCCAGTTGAAGCGGCTGAACAAGCTCGACCTGGCCGCGCACGCGCATGCCACTACCGGCCTCACCGTGGACCCCGATTCTCTTTTTGACGTGATGGTCAAGCGGCTCCACGAGTACAAGCGCCAGATCCTCAAGCTGCTCCACGTCGTCACCCTCTACAACCGGATCAAGGCCGACCCGTCAGCCGTCCTGAATCCCTGCACGGTCATCTTCGCCGCGAAGGCGGCACCGAGCTACCAGCAGGCGAAACGCATCATCAAGCTGATCAACTCGGTGGCAGCCGTGGTCAACGCGGACCCCGACGTCCGTGACCGGATCAAGGTCGTCTTCCTCCCCGACTACAACGTCTCGGTCAGCGAGATCGTGGTGCCCGCCGGCGATATTTCTGAGCAGATCTCGCTCGCCGGTAAGGAGGCATCCGGCACCGGCAATATGAAACTGGCCCTCAATGGTGCGGTCACGGTCGGCACGCTCGACGGCGCCAACGTCGAGATTCGTGACCGGGTGGGCGCCGACAACTTTTTCCTCTTCGGCGTCACGGCCGACGATGTCACCGCCCTAAAGCAACGGGGCTACTCTCCCGGCACCTATTACCGCGGCGATGCCGAGCTGAAGTCGGCCATTGACGCCATCGCCTCTGGTAGCTTCTCGGGCGGGGACCGCGCGGCCTTCGAGCCGGTGATCGCTTCGCTGCTCAAATCGGACGAGTACATGGTTCTCGCCGACTACCGTTCCTACGTCGATTGCCACGATCGGGTCGGCCCGGCCTGGGTCGATCAAGAACGCTGGAGCCGAATGTCGATCTTGAACACCGCGCGCTCGGGTTTCTTCTCCTCTGACCGGGCTGTTAGCGGCTACTGCCGCGACATCTGGCACGTCGAGCCTGTGCGCGTGCCTCCGTATCGGTAGCCAGTGCTCAAGATCCCCGCCCGGCTTCCTGGCCATCGGCGGCGTGCCACGCCCTGGATGGGGTGGGGGCAGGGCCCATGCATAACGGCTGCGCTGTGTGCTCACGCACGGGCCCGGCAACCGGTCTTCACCCGGGCTAAGACCGCTCGCCCGGCCGGCGGCGGCCTTGCAGGTGACACGCAGGAAGGCCTGGCCCTGGCGGCTGGCGGCTACGACGAGCTGCCGGATCCGGGCTGCATGACGCTGACGGTCAGGATCTGAGCCCGGCGGGCAGGTGCGCGGCGGGCAGCTGCGCAAGCAGAGCGCTCCACGTCAGATGGAACCGCTGCCTGTGCGCGTGTCGCGCTGACTGGCTGTCACGTCGATGGTCGATGGCCGCGCGTGCCCGGAGCTAAATTTTGATCTTGATGCGCGATCGGCCATCGGGTGGCCCGCGAAGCCCGCCGCTGCTGGATGAGAATCCGCCGATTCACGTGTCAGGAGGATTACCGGTATCAGTTCGCAAAGGAGAGGTCGACCCTGTCCTGCACCGTGCGGTACCCGAGCCGCTGGTAGAGGGCGTTGCTTGTGGGGTTGGCCAGGTCGGTGAACAGGACCACCTCGCCCGCGCCTGCTTGCAAGGCCCGGCGGCTGACCGCAGCCGTCACGCCCGCGCCGTAGCCGTGGCGGCGGTGCTGCGGCGGAGTGTAAACAGGCCCAACCCGGATCATGCCCGCTACCTGCCGGGTGAGCCCGGCCAGCGAGACAGGC
This sequence comes from uncultured Actinomycetota bacterium, assembly GCA_963826515.1. Classification (GTDB taxonomy): domain Bacteria; phylum Actinomycetota; class Actinomycetes; order Streptosporangiales; family Streptosporangiaceae; genus DATFVJ01. Next base: position 224,949 of record CAWGXI010000003.1, on the reverse strand, counting down.
TGACCTTCGTCCTCCCAGAGGGTCAGGCCGCCATAACTGAGACGGTCGTCGACCATGTCCTCGTGATTGGCGGCCCGGGCGCCCGCCTCTTCGGTGAATGCCGCGACCCACGCCACGAGCAGGCCGCGATCGGCGGACTGGGCGGCCCGTGCGCGGCCGCACGGGGCCGGTGCGGGCGGCACGAGTTCGACCAGCCTGAAGAGGCGCTGGCGCATCGACGTCTCAGGGGTTGTTCCCGTGCGCCTTCGCCATGCAGCGGCGAAAGCTTCGGCAGTGGCCGGTTCTGCGGTGAGACCGGCGAGCCGCAGGCCGGCGCTGGCAAGGACAGCCGCGAGGGGCTCCACGGACTCCGGTGGCGTCGGGCTCAGCGCGACGGGGTAGGGCGGAGTCAGAAGGAACGCGCCGCTGACGTCGCCAGCCCGCCGCCACCAGCCGAAGAGCGGGGCGGCATCGCCGAATGCCCCGGCGCCGCGGGCCCGCAGGACCTCGAGCACGGTCAGCGGCACGGTGTTCTCCACCGGCCGCGATCTGAGGAATCCTCCCGCGGTGGCGAGATACTCGGTCAGATCGTCCGTCGTAAACCAGGTCATGTTCTATGTTGCGGTGCGCGGCCACGCCGCCGCATCCGGTTTATCTCGTCGCCACTGGGCCGGCCCGGTCAGCCCGGCCAGCGCTGTCCGGGAGTGCCTACCTCGCGCGCGCCTCCGACACCCGTGAAGTCCGCACCCGGGGCACTGGGGCCGTCGGCGCGCCACCCGAATTGACGGCCTGGCGAGCAGCTAGCCGGCCAAATATCCGACACTCATGCGAAATCGCGCGAACCAGTGCCAGGATGATGCTGGCCGTAACTACTAACGTGTATCGAAATACCGGCGGGGGAGCCGGAACAGCTGGGAAGACGATGTCTGAGCTTAGGTTCCGAGCGCACAGGCCAGCCAAGGCGCTTGAGTCGGGCGCTCATGGCGGATGACCACCTGGTCCGGCCGTTCCGCCTGCTGCCTCGCCTTGACGATGCTGTGCGGCCGTTCTGGACCGGCGGCGCCCGCGGTGAGCTCACATTCTGGCGATGCCAGTCGTGTGGCCATTACCTGCACCCGCCCGCCCCGATCTGCCCTGCCTGCCTGTCACGGCATCTGGCCGCCGAAGCGGTCAGCGGCCGCGGCACCCTGGTGTCCTTCACGGTGAACCACAAGCAGTGGAACCAGACGGTGCCTGTGCCGTACGTGATTGCGCTCGTCGAGCTTGCCGAGCAACCAGGCCTGCGAGTGCTGGCCAACCTGACCGGTGCCGATCCCGCCGCACTCGAGATTGGCACGGCTGTGCGGGTCGCGTTCGAGCGGGAGGAAGATGTCTGGCTGCCCTCGTTCCAGCCAGACGAGACCGCGGGCGGTAAGCCGCCGGGTCCCGGGCAACCTGGCGCTGCCGCAGGCCCTTCGCAAGCGAGTCGTTGTCCCGAGATGCCGTGTTCGCACGAAGAGCCCCGCAAAGTGTGTCGCCATACCGAAATGCCCAGCCAGCACGCGGGCCTTTCGGCTGGGCGTTCGGCGGGCGGGCTCTCGGCGGCGGGGAGTTCGGCGGCGGGGAGTTCGGCGGCGGGGAGTTCGGCGGCGCCCCCGGCCGCCAAGGCCGAGCGCCGCGCGGTCATCAGCGGGGTCGGGCAGTCGCTGATCGGCAGACGGCTCGGCCGCAGTGGCCTCGACCTGACGGTCGACGCCGCGCTTGCGGCGATCGAGGACGCGGGGCTGACCCGCGACGACATCGACGGGCTCGCGGCCTACCCAGGAGCGCTGGTCGCGCCCGCCGGTTTTTCCGGCCCAGGTACACCGGAGGTGCAGGACGCCCTCCGGCTCAACCTGTCCTGGCACAGCGCGGGCATGGAAGGCCCTGCGCAGCTTGCTCCTGTGATCAATGCGGTCACTGCGGTCGCCGCGGGCCTGGCCAGGCACGTGCTCGTCTACCGGACCGTGACCGAGGCGACCGCGCAGGGTGGTGGCGGCAGAAGGGGCGTCGGGATCCCACCGGGCGGCGGCGCGGGCTTGGGTGAAAACCGCCGCCGGGTAACGGGATTCCTGCAGTGGAGCCTGCCATTCCACGCGTATTCGGCGGCGAACTGGATCGCGCTTTACGCCGCCGCGCATTTCCACAGGTACGGCACCACGAGCGAGCATCTCGCCCAGGTCGCCCTCAGCGCCCGGCGGTACGCCGCCATGAACAAGAGCGCGGTATTCACCGATCCGTTCACCCTCGACGACTATCTTGCCGCGCCGGTCATCACCTCGCCGTTCCGGCGCTACGACTGCGATGCCACCTGCGATGGCTCCACGGCGGTGATCGTGTCTGCGGCGGACACAGCGGCCGGGGCGGACATGCCCGTACGGTTCGAAGCCATGGGCGCCGCGATCCGCGGCCGGCCGTCGTGGGATCAGTGGGAAGACCTGACCACTATGGCGGCTCGGGATGCTGCAGCGCAGATGTGGTCCCGCACCGATCTGCGACCCGCCGACGTGGACACCGCGCAACTGTATGACGGGTTCAGTTTTCTCGCGCTGGCCTGGCTGGAGGCGCTCGGCTTCTGCGGGCCAGGGGAGGGCGGCCCGTTCGTCGGCGACGGAGCGAGGATTGCGCCCGGAGGCGAACTTCCAATGAACACGTGGGGAGGTCAGCTGTCCGGCGGGCGCCTGCACGGGTTCGGCCACTTGCACGAGGCTGTGCTGCAGTTGCGCGGCGGCGCGGGGGGTCGACAGGTGCCCGGCGCGCGGGTCGCCGTCGTATCGGCCGGTGGTGGGCCGGTCGCGGGCTGCGTACTGCTCACCAGTGGCCGGTAAGGCCCGATTGCCCTGGATGCCCGCTTGCGCGGTGGATGGGACTGAGGTGCCTGCTACCCGCCGGCGTCAGTAGAGTTCGCGCTGCGGCGTATCGCCCTTAAGGCAGCGGATGATCTCCTTGGTGGACGTCGCGTGCCGCCGGCACTGGGCGGCCGTGACCCGTCGGCGGTCGCGCACAATGGCCATGACGCCAGCGGCGTTCGTAGCTGTAGCCGCGGCAATATTGCCGTTGGTGGTCCCGGGTAGCGCTGTGCTGCCCGGCGGTGCTAACGCTGTGGCCGAAGACGCGGTGGTCAGATGCGCCGCCGACGGCGATCCGGACCATCTCATGGACCAGTGACGCTAGAACGTGCTGGCGGCGGGGCGGCGCACGACTCGCTTGAACGACCGGCGGGAGCGGTTCGCCCGGCTCTGCTTGACTTGCCGATCGGTCTCGGCCGCAGCCACCCAGTCATCGATCTGCTGCGCTGCAATGGCGCGGATGAACTCGGGATGCATGGTGTCCTCCGTGATTCCTGGCCGACTTGTTCAGCCCTGACACCATTCACATTCGTGCTAAGGCCCGAGCTGCCGCATCGGGCGGATGCCTAATATCAGCGGGTCCTCACCCCGGCCGCGGGACTAAGCCGGCCTCGGCCCGCCTGAGCCCGCCTAAGCCCGCCTAAGCCGCGCCTAAGCCCGTCCAAAGCCCAAGGTCAGGAGGCCTGATCAACTCCGCCGCACGCGCCAGTCCCATGATCTCGGAGCGGCCGGGACTAATACCCAAAGTCTCCGAGATCATGGAATTCAGGGTCCGAGGCAGGCGCCGCGGCCGGGCCCGAGGGGCCGTTGTCAGTTGGTGAAGTAACTGCTTCCGCCGCTCTGCGGGTCGGTCACCTGCGCGGTTACCGACACGGTCCCGAACCGGGCGAAGGTGAGCACGAGCGTGATGTCCTTGCCGCCCTGCATCTGCCCGGCGCCGGTGATGACCAGATGCGCGTCATTCGGCAGCAGCCGCACCGTGGTCGCCGCAGGAATGCTGATCGCCGTCACGGCCTTAGTCGTCACGCCCTGACCCGTGGGCGCGCGGAAGGCTACCGTGCCGCCGATGCTTGTGCGCGCCGCCACCAGGCGGTCGGGTGCGCCGTCGTTGCGGATGTCGAGGAACGCGACGGTCGTGTGGGGTGACGCGGCGGCGGGAAGCGGAACGTAGGCGCTGGTCACCGCGAGTGTGGGCGCGGCGGTTACGCCGGCCCTGGCGGTGCAGCCCGCGACGGCGGCGGTCAGTGCGCATGCCGCGGCGACCGCCGCCGCCCGCCGCCGCATAGCCCGCGGCCACCTCGTCATCCGCTTTCCCATCATCGTCCGCGATTCCATTCCTCATCCGATACTCTCACGCCGGCGGTCCGGCAGGCACGGCGCCTAGGCGGCCAACCGGCACCCGCCAGCCACCACCGCACGCGCCGGCCACCACCGCACCTCATGCCAGCCCACCTGACGATGGCGGCCGGCGAAACGGCCGGCGGCAGGGGGTCTTAAGTGACCTTGACGGGACCATAGGCCCGTTGACCGCGTCGCAAGGGCCTGCTCAAAGTAGGGGAAAAGACCATCATCAGCGGACCGGCTGACGCACCGGAATAACCAGCCGACAGGCCAAGCTCGGCCGTGAGCGTGACCAAGGCACAGGGAGGGGCCTCAATGACGAATCTGGCCATAAATCTCGAGCAGACCGCGGCACGTTACCCGGACCGGATCGCAGTGCGCCTGGACGAGCAGGTGCTGACCTACCGTGAGCTGGACGACAAGAGCGCCAGGGCAGCGTCCTGGCTGCTTGGCCGCGGGATCGCGCCAGGCGACCGGGTCGGTCTCATGCTCCCGAACGTGCCGGAGTTCGTGATCCTCTACTACGGGCTGCTGCGCGCCGGCGCCATCGTCGTCCCGATGAACCCGCTGCTCAAGGCCCGCGAGGTCGAGTACTACCTGAACGACTCGCAGACGTCGCTGGCGCTCGCCTGGCATGGGATCGCCGACGAGGCTGGCGAGGGCGCCAAGCGCGCCGGAACCGACTTTGTCGCCATCGAGACAGAAGCACTGGCCGCGACGCTTCGTGGCTGCGAGCCCGCGACCGCGTTCGCCGACAAGGAGCCGTCCGACATCGCGGTCATCATCTACACCTCGGGCACGACAGGTCAGCCTAAGGGCGCCGGACTCACCCACAGCAACCTGGAGACCAACGTCGAGGTCACCAGCGGCACGCTGCTGAACCTGCGGCCCGATGACGTGATGTTCGGCGCGCTGCCCCTCTTCCACTCCTACGGGCAGACCATCGCAATGAACTGCGCGATCGCCGGCGGTGCGTGCCTGACTCTGATCACGCGATTCGAGCCGGTCCATGCGCTGGAGATCATCAAACGCGACCAGGTGACCATCCTGCCAGGCGTCCCCACGATGTACGCGGCAATCCTGCACTACGCGGGGGGCAGCGCGGGCGACGTGGCTAGCCTGCGGCTATGCGTCTCCGGCGGCGCAGCCATGCCGGTCGAACTGCTGCGCGCCTTCGAGAAGGCGTTCGACTGCATTATTCTCGAGGGCTATGGCCTGTCGGAGACCTCCCCAGTGGCCTCCTTCAACCACCCGGACCGCGCTCGCAAGCCCGGCACCATCGGCCAGGCGATTTCTGGCGTCGAGATGCGAGTCCAGGACAACGACGGCAAGCCGGTACCGCGGGGCGAGGTGGGCGAGATCGCGATCCGGGGCGACAACATCATGAAGGGTTACTGGCGGCGCCCGAACGAAACCGCGGAGGCGATAGTCGACGGCTGGTTCCGCACCGGTGACCTCGGCCGCGAGGATGCGGAGGGCTACTTCTCGATCGTCGACCGCAAGAAGGACATGATCCTCCGCGGCGGGTTCAACGTTTATCCGCGCGAAGTCGAGGAGGTCCTCTACGAGCACCCGGCCGTTGCGGAGGCCGCGGTGATCGGCATCACCGACGACATGCTCGGCGAGGAGGTCGCCGCGGTGGTGGTGCTCAAGCCCGGCGCGTCCGCGACCCCGGAAGAGCTGCGCGAACACGTGAAGAACCTGCTCGCCGCGTACAAGTACCCGCGCTCCGTCTGGATAGTGCCCGAACTGCCGCACGGTGACACCGGCAAGATCCTCAAGCGCGCCATTGTCGTACCGCCGCGACCATAGGCGCGGCGCAAGGCGCGTACAGACCCCTACAGCCAGCCGGCGCGCGCGCTGGTGAGCGGCTCGTCGGCTGGCGGCCTGCCGAGCTCACCGGCTCGCACCTTCCCGAGCAGCCGTTCGGTCGCGCCGACGACTCCCTCAACGCTGCCACGGAGGCTCTCGGCGTCCCGCGCCGTCGTCTCGTCGACGGGAACGCCGGCCCGCTCGAGCACCCCTTCGAGGTCAGCGAGCTGAGCGCCGAGCCACCCGAGCGGATTCGCCGTCAGTTCCTTGGTGAACACCCGGCTGCCGGGCTCCCAGCCGCGGAAGGCCGGGTGATGGTGGGTCCTGTCGAAGCTGCCTGGTGGACCGGCCACCGATTCGAGCAGGTCAACCCGCCAGATCGGCTGGCCGACCTCGATCGGCTGCGCCGAGTAGATCGAGCCCTTGAGCTCGCCACGGTCGAGCATCCGGACTTCGAGCCGGACGCCGCGCTCGGCGCCCTCCTGGCCCTTGCCTGGATTCGGATCGACAAAGTACAGGTCGCTCACCACGACGCCGATCCGCTCGAAGCCAAACGCATAGAGCATGCCTGAGCCCTCCTACGATCATTTTGCGGCAGGTTCCTGATGGCTGCTTCAATCCTGTCGCTGGGCGTCGGTGCCCACGCTTCCTTCCTGCGAGTGCGCTGTCAACGAGCCGGCGGAAGGCCCAGCGGGCCGCTACCCCTCAAGCCAGGCAGTTGTCCCCATTGGTCTAGACATGTGATAGCTGACTGGAGCCCGTGCTCGCGGCGTGGTGTAATCTACGTTGGCGACTCATTTGATCGGGAATGAATGGAGTCCACTGTATGCGGACCTCTCTCACCTCCGTAGCGGCCAGGAAAGTAGCGGCCAGGAAAGTAGCGGCCAGGAAAGTAGCGGCCAGAAAAGTAGCGGCCAGGAAAGTAGCGGCCAAGAAGAGAGCCGTCAAGGTCCTGGGTATCGCCGCGGCGGCCCTTGCCGCTGCGACTGTCATCGCGGGTTGCGGCTCGTCGTCGGCGGCCTCTAGCGGCAGCAGCAGCCCGGTGACGCTCCATCTCGGTTACCTGACGAACATCACTCACGCCACCGCGCTCGTCGGGGTCCAGAACGGCATCTTCGCCAAGGACCTCGGCACCGGGGTCACGCTGAAGACCGAGACCTTCAACGCGGGCCCCGACGAGGTCACGGCGCTATTCGCCGGCGCGCTCGACGCCGCTTACATCGGCCCGGGCCCGGCGATCAATGCCTGGCAGAAGTCGCAGGGCCAGGCGATCCGGATCATCTCGGGCGCGGCGTCAGGCGGCGCCTCGCTCGTGGTCAGGAAAGGCATCACGTCGGTGCCGGCCCTCAAGGGCAAGACGCTCGCCACACCGCAGCTCGGCAACACGCAGGATGTGGCGCTGCGGTACTACCTGCTACAGCACGGGCTGAAGGCGGACACCCAAGGCGGCGGCGACGTGCACATCAAGCCGCAGAAGAACTCGATCACCGTGCAGGAGTTCAAGTCGGGCCAGATCGACGGCGGCTGGCTGCCCGAGCCGTACGCGACTGAACTCGCCCAGGCCGGAGGGACCAAGCTGGTCGACGAGCGCAGCCTGTGGCCAAACGGGCAGTTCGCCACCACCCTGCTCGTCGTGCGGACAGCATTCCTGCAGCAGCATGCAGGCGCCGTCGCCAAGCTCCTGAAGGGCCAGGTCGACGCGAACGCCTACATCAACAAGGATCCCGCTGCCGCGCAGACGGCTGCGAACGCCGAGCTGACCGCGCTCACAGGCAAGGGCCTCGAGGCCAAGGTGATCAGCGCGGCTTTCAAGGAGATCACCTTCACCAACGACCCGATCGCCTCGTCGCTGCAGACGGGCGCACAGCACGCGGAGGAGGTCGGGCTGCTCCAGCCGGTCAACCTCAGCGGGATATTCGTCCTCGCCCCGCTCAATAAGGTGCTGGCCGCGGCTGGGGAGCCGGCGGTGTCGTCATCATGAGCATGGCCGGACCGCGCGAGGCGGCAGCCAAGCAACGCGAGAATTCAGCCGCGCGGATCGCGCCGGACGGCAGTGCGGTCCGGCTGTCTGACATGTCGAAGGTGTATGGGCGGGGCAGCGGGGCCCTGCTCGCGCTCGACCGGGTGTCGCTGAGCGCGGCCCGCGGCGAGTTCGTCTGCCTGCTCGGCGCCTCCGGCTGCGGCAAGAGCACCCTGCTGTCCATCGTCACCGGGCTCGATGAGGCGTCGGCGGGCACGGTCGAGGTGGCTGGGCGCAGCACCCTGATGTTCCAGGAGCCCGCCCTGTTTCCCTGGCTCACCGCAGGACGCAACGTCGAGCTCGGCCTGCGCGGCGGATCGATGCCGGCGAAGCAGCGGCGCGAGCGCGCCGACGAGCTACTCGCGGCAGTTCACCTGGCCGGGCTCGGTGGTAAGCGGCCGCATGAGCTGTCCGGTGGGATGCGGCAGCGGGTGGCGCTCGCCCGCGCGCTCGCCCAGGACGTGGACGTGCTCGCCATGGATGAGCCATTCGGCGCGCTCGACGCGATGACGCGTGACCTCTTGCACGACGAGCTCGAGCGGATCTGGCTGGAGCGCGGCCTGACCGTTCTTTTCGTCACGCACAACGTGCGTGAGGCGGTCCGGCTGGGTGACAGGGTGGTGCTGCTGAGCAGCCGCCCGGGCACCGTGATCGAGGAATATCCGGTGGACGCACCACGCCCGCGCCTGATCGATTCGCCGGAAGTGTCCGGGCGGGCCGCCAAGATTACCGAACGGCTTCGCGAAGAGGTAACGCGTCATGGCGGTTGACACACTCGCCGGGCTCGATGTCCTCCAGGGAGCCAGGGACGCGGGTCCAGGCGCGGGGCGCGCCGCCCGGGTATGGTCAGCGACGTGGCCGAAGCTGCTCGCGCTCAGCCTGGTGGTCGCGGTGTGGCAGATCGTCGTCTGGTCAGGCTGGAGGCCGGCGTACGTGCTGCCGGGCCCGCGGGCGGCGTTCGGGGAACTGTGGAACGAGGCGCACCACGCTGTGCTGTGGAAGGCCTTCGCGATTACGATGCGCCGCGCCGTGACTGGCTTCGCGTTTGCCGTCGTGATCGGGTCGGCCATTGGGTTGGCCGTGTCACGGTTCCGCGTGTTGCGGGCTGCCATCGGCTCGCTGATCACGGGTGTCCAGACGATGCCCTCGATCGCCTGGTTTCCCCTCGCGATCCTGGTTTTCCAGCCCAACGAAACCGCGATCTTCTTCGTGGTCGTGCTTGGTGCCGCGCCATCCATCGCGAACGGCCTGATCTCGGGGGTCGACTACACGCCTCCGCTGCTGCTGCGGGCGGGTAAGGTTCTCGGCCTCCGCGGCCTGGCCCTGTACCGGCATGTGATCGTGCCAGCCTCGCTGCCTGCCTTCGTCGGTGGGCTCAAGCAGGGCTGGGCATTCGCCTGGCGCAGCCTGATGGCAGGTGAATTGCTCGTCCTCATCGCGCACGAGCCGTCCATCGGCGTGCTGCTCGAAAATGACCAGAACACCAGCTCGGCGCAGGCGGTGATCGCGATCATGATTGTCATCATCGTGATCGGGATGGTCGTGGATTCATTGTTCGGTGCGGTCGACCGCGGAATCCGCCATCGCAGGGGCATTACCGTCGGCAGCGCCGCCGGATAGGCGACGCCTCAGCCCGGGCCGAGACGAGGCTGATCCCGCGGGCCTGCCAGGTCGCCATCGCCTGTCAGGTCGATATCACGCGCGAGGGCGCCAGCCGTTGCGAATGTTGCCATCGCTGCGCATGTTGCCATCCGTGCACGAGGTTGCCATCGGTGCGCGAGGTCGCCATCCGTGCGCAGGGCGCGTCACCCGCGCACCCTCACTGAGCGTGTGCCCCCGATGGGCAGATCTGGAATTTGCCAATTGGTGATGTGACGATGCCTGACGGCCGAGGTGCGGCAGCATAGCATCAGATCGCGGGACAAAGGGCCCTTCCGCTGTACCCAAGGAGCTTTTTTGGGTATGGGGGGGAAGGTGGTGGCATCGCCATACGGAGGCTGGTCATGGCAACCAGGGGCGACGCTTACCGGAACGAGAGGGGTCAGCGCGGCGGAGCTGTGGGGGCTAAGCGCGGCAGCGCGAGGCCGATAGCAGATGCCCGGGCGGCGGTGTGTGCTGCCCGGATCGCCGACCGGTACCACCTTGAGGACCGGATAAGCGAAAGCGGGCAATCGACGTTGTGGCGCGCTTTTGACGACGTACTCGGGCGTCCGGTGACGGTCCGCACCTTCCGGCCGGGATTCGCGGGGGCAGCCGACGTGGTCGCGGCCGCGCGCGCTGCTTGCCGGGTGCCTGATCACCGGCTGGTGCGGGTGTTCGACGCTAATGTTGCCGCCGATGGCGCGTACATCGTCACCGAGTGGCCAGCTGGGGAGAACCTCGAAGACCTGCTCTTGCTCGGCCTGCTTGACGTCGGGTGGGTCACGAGCGTCGTGGCAGAGGTGGCCAGCGCGCTCGCCGCCGCGCACACGGCGGGGATCGCGCACCTGCGCCTCACCCCGCGGTCAGTGGTCTGGAGCCGCGACGCCGGAGTGAAGATCCTCGGCCTCGGCGTCGACGCGGCGCTGGCCGCCGCGGCTGCCGCGCCGGGCGGTGCCGTGCCGGGCAGCGCCGTGCCGGGCAGCGCCGTGCCGGGCAGCGCCGTGCCGGGCAGCGCCGTGCCGGGCAGCGCCGTGCCGGGCAGCGCTGCCCCGGCGCATGCTGCACAGGAAATGGCGGCAGCAGCGGCAGCACTTGCCGATACGCGCGCGCTTGGCCAACTTCTCTACGCCGCCCTTACCGCATGCTGGCCTGGACAGCAGCAGACCGCGCTGCCTCCGGCACCGCACCGTGACGGGCGTCCGTACCGCCCTCGCCAGGTCCGGGCCGGGGTGCCGGCCCGGATTGACGAGATCACCTGCCGCGCGCTCTTCGCTCCGCTGCCGCGCGATCCGGCACCGATCACCAGCCCTGGCCAGCTCGCAGAAGTGCTCACCGGCGCGCTGCACTACGAATCGCGGCCGCCCGCCAGCGCCGTGCCGCTCGGCGCTACGTTCATCGACAGCATGGACGGCACCGCCGCGGCCGAGAGCACGGGCGGGTTCGAAGCTGCCGCGATCGGCCACCCGGCGTGGCCGAGGCGCCGCCGCCGGGTGCGGACGCTGGCTGCGGGCGGGGTGGTCGGCGCGCTCTTCTTCCTCGACTCCGCGATCATCGGCATCAGCCTCTTGGGAGCCGCGCACGCCCCGAACATCGCCCGGTCCGTCGCCCACGCCCAGCAGCCCGCGCAGCGGCCACACCGGCTGCCCAGCCGCCTGCTCGAACCGGCCAGCGCCGAGGCGTTCGACCCGTACGGGGGCGGCGAGAACGAGAACAACGAACTCGCCCCCGCGGCGATCGACGGGAACGAAAGCACGGCCTGGCACACCGACTGGTACACGACGCCGCTCTTCGGGAACCTCCAGACCGGCACGGGCCTGGTTGTGGACATGGGACACTCGGTAACGATCACCAGCGTCCGGGTCCTGCTCGGCTCGATCCCCGGCGCCAACGTTCAGCTCAGGATCGGTGACAGCACGCAAGCGCTCGGCGACATGGGGGTGGCGGCGAGAGCCAGGGATGCCGGCGGCCAGATCAGCCTCCGTGCGGCCGCCGCGTACCACGGCCGGTACGTGCTCATCTGGTTCACGAAGCTGCCACCGGACGGCGGGGTCTTCCAGGCCGACATCTACGAAGTGGCCGTGCACGGCTCCTGACCGGGCTTGGCGGCGCGCTTGGCGCCATCCGGCAGCGGTTGTGGCGCTGCTGGCCCGGCGGACCGGGCCCCTGGACGTTCGCTGTGCCGCGGTGCGCCATGGGCACCCGTTGCGGCAGTGCCCCCGGGGGGCGACCCGCCGGTACCCCTGCCGCGCTGCGGGTGGCGCGCCAGGCGGCAGCCGTTAAGTTAGGCAGTGCTGTTCCAGGGTGACCCCTTGACCCCTGCGGTAATGTCGCGGGCGCGCGGGGCCCTGGAACGGACTTTACGCGGACCGGATCGCGCACACTGGATAGTGAGTAGAGGCGGAGACGTGCTCCCGCCGAACGAAAGGGTGGCGGATATGTCGAACCGGATGAAGTTCGTCATTGGCGGGGTAGTGCTCGGCTTCCTTGCCATGCTTTTTCTCCCGTACTGGGTGGGATTGTTGATCATCGCGGCCGCGATTGCCATCCCCGCCGCGGGTTATCTCATGCTCGATCCATCGCAGCGGCGCAGGCTGCGCCGAGCGGGCCAGAAGCGGCTCGACCGCTGACGCCGGTGCACGACCTGGACTGACGCGGCGGCCGCGCGCCCGTCCCCGGGGGCTGGCGGCAGGGCGCGCGCCGTCCCCGGGGCTGGCGGCCGGGGGCGCGCCGTCCCCGGGGCCGGCGGCCGGGCGCGCGATCGCAGCTTGGTCGACGGCCACGGTCCGCTTGACCGCCGCCTGCTGTCGGCTGGGTCAGGCGCCCGCTGCGCCGCTGGTCAACTTGGCGGTACCGGCCCGCAGCGGTTCAAGCACCTCGGCGGTTGCCGCGCCGAGATCGTGGCGCCGCGCGAGCCACCCGAGGTCGTTGTAACCGAGCCAGACCTGGCCGCTCGCGTCTTCCCAGGCGAGCGCCTTCAGCGGCAGGTCGATCCCGGCGGCCTGCCGCTCCTGCATAAGTGGCGTGCCCCCCTTTGGATGGCCGAAGATCAGCAACTCGGTTGGCCGAAGCTGCATGCCGGCCTCGTGCGCGCCGTTGGCATGATCAATCCTCGCGAATACGAGAAGTCCCGCAGCGATGACCACTTCCGCGAGCCTGTCGATCGTCTGCGATACGGAGAACTGGCTCTCCATCGTGATCAGTCCGTCGCTCGTCATGTGACCTCCACGCCTGGCTCCCGGCATTGTCCCGCGCGCACGTCTCCGCGGCGCATCCGGGTGGCGGTACGTTCCCGCCTCATCATCGCGACGGCGTGGCGCCAGGGAAACCGCTTGATCGCAGCCGCATTTCTGCCGAAATAAGCGGACAACAAAACTACGCTACGCCGTCGGCGGACCATTGTGCCGTGCAAGTGGCAGCCGGAGTACAGCTAAAATCCTCGACGGGCTGTGCGCGTAATGCGGTAACGAGGTTACTCGGGGATGCTGGAGCGGTATCGTGTCGCGCGTTGCGGGCTTAGGGCTGGGATTGGACCGGGGGCAAAAGATCCAATCAGGCCGGACACCTGCAGTTCTGCCCAAACGTGCGTAGTTCCATCCTTGTCGACCGGGTTGGCGACAGCCATTCCGGCATTCCGCGTCACCTCTTGGAGGCCGATTCCGATGTCACTGGTGCTTCGCCGCCCTGCTGCCGCCTTCCTGCTCGCGGGCCTGGCCCTGGCCGGTTGTGGCGGTGGGCCAGGGACGTCTGCCACAGCCAGTCGCGCCTACCCAGAGGCCGCCAAGAGCGCCCGCCAGATCGTCGCTGACGCGCAGCAAGCCACCAAGGGTGTCAAGACCTTCCACGTCGCAGGCGCGATAAAGCGGGCGAACAAGGGCTTCAGCATGGACCTTCATTTCGATGGCACGTCAGGAGCCTACGGATCGGTGACCTATGCCGGGGTTCCGTTTCAGGTCATGCGGATCGGCTCGGCCATGTACTTCAAGGCTCCGGCCACGTTCTACGCAAAGACGGGCTCGCCCAGCCGGGTGGCTTCGACGATCGCCGGCCGATGGATCAAGGCACCTGCCGCTGGTTCTAGGCTAAGGCGGTTCGCCAGCCTCACCTCTGGCGCACAATTCTTCGGCGGCATACTCGGTTCCGCCGCGGCGGTGGGCATGGTTAAGGTTCCCGGCGTCCAGGTAATTGGTGGCATTCCGGCCGTCGCACTCGCCGACTCGAAAGACGGCAGCAGGCTCTACATCGCGGTCCGAGGGCCGGCGCTTCCCGTCAGGATCGACGGCCCGCCTGGCACCGGTTCGATGAACATCGCGGACTATGGCAAGCCGGTCACGCTTGTCGCGCCGCGGGCGCTCGAGCTGAGCGGCGTCAAGGCGTGACAAGTCGCCTGCTGCCGCCGTCGGCGCGGTTGCCGCGGTACGGCGCTGCCCCGATTTTTCCGCCTCACGTCCTTGCGGCCTGCCCGGTTTCCGCGCTGCCCGCGCTGTCCGCGGTGCCCGCGGTGTCCGCGCGGGCAAGAAACCGGATTCTGGCGGCGCGTGCGTCCCAGGAATAGACGACAGCCGTGTGAGCGATGAAATCGTGCAATGCCCGGTTCTGCCGCTGGAAGACGATGCCTACGAGGCCGAGGCCGAACAGCAGGAAGCTCAGCGGCAGGGCGAGGGTGCGGACGACCGCCCGGCGCCAGCCGGCGTGCGTGCCGTCCTTCGCGACGACCCGTATGCCGAGCATGGCCATGCCGAGGCTCTTGCCGCTCAGCGACCAGGGATAGGCGAAATAGGCGAATAGCCATAGCACGTATGCCACGGCGACGACGATGTTCGCCCTGCTATAACTCACCGAATGGCCGGTGATGACGGTCGCCGCATACGAAATGGCGGCGAGGGCGAGCGTGAACGCGCCGCCGCTCGCGGCTATGTCGATCACGAACGCGGCGAGTCGTGACACGCCGCCCGCGTAGTGACCGTGCAAGCTGGTCCACGTCCCCCGCCTGGTTCTAGCTCGGGTAGCGCTGCCGTCTCGGTGGGCGTGCGGGTCGGGCGGGATGGTGATTGGCGCTGCGGTCGCGCCGCGCGGCGGTTCGGCGTCACCTCGCACGGCGGATTGCCGCGGCGGCCCGGCGGCGCGCTGCGCCCGGCCGCCAGGCGGCTGGGTAGCTGACTGTGGCATGCTGGCCCGCGGCGACATGCCAGCTGAACGCGGCGCCACGAGTGGTGGTGTCGTGTCCTCGTGCGGCGCATCTGGCACCGCCGACATCGCGGCGTCCCGCAGCGGGCCGGGTGGGCGCGGCGGCGCGGCCGCGGTCGGCCCGCGCGCGTCGAGCCGCGAACTGGCCGCGTGCGGCGATACTGTCCCGGTAGGCACGACGGCCGCACCGGGCAGCACCGCCCCGGCAGCAGGACTGCCCTCGTGCATCGCATGAGCAGGCGCCTGCGGCCGCGCGCTCTTGCGGCGTTCCATCCGCCACACCACTCGGTCGGCGAACTGGTCGATCATGACTGCCTGGGCACGCAGCGCGTCCAGTGCCTCGCTCGCGAAGCCGCCGGTCGACTTGGCGATGATGCTTCCAAGATCCGTTTGGCCGACAAGCGTGTCGACATCGATGCGATTGACGAGGTAGTTCACGTCCACGCGGTCGAGCAGGCCGTCCAAGTCAACCCGCCGCACGATCGCGTCCACGTCGACACGCTCCATCAGGCCATCCACGTCGACCTGGTTGAGCAGCCGGTCAACGTCCACGCGGTCGAGTATTTCGGTCACGTCGACGCGGTCGAGCACGCGGTTGACATCAATCTGATCGAGGGCAGCGGTCAGGTCGATCTGGCGGATGATTTCGTTGATGTCCAGCGCTTGGACGACAATGTCGATGACGCGCTCGGCGACAGCCTGGGCGAGCGACTCCACGGGATCGGTGACCCGCCGCCCAGCGGAGCGCAATCGATCAAACGGATCCACGACATTAAGTATGGCCGCCGCGCCCCGTCTGGATCGCCCTCAGGGGGCGATCCGCAAAAAGCGAGCGCCGCCGGTGTCCGTTCGGGCCCCGACGTCATGGCCAAGGTGGGGGGGTCCACACGATGGGTCATGGCGCCGCTACGCCGGACCCGTACGCCCCGGCGCGTACCTCCTTTCCTCGCCACGATTCGGCCGTAGCTCCCCCGCGGAATTCCCGTGGCCGCGGGTGGTTGCTGGACAGGGCCGCGTGACCTGTCACGCTCGACGCGGTGATCGGGGCCTTTCAACTGAAGCACCGCCAGGACGCCCGCCCGCACCGACTGCCGGCCTGCCCGGCGTTGCCTGCCTGTGCGACCGACTCAGTTGCTGCGGTCCCGCGAGACGGCGACGCGGCGGAACAGTTCGGTGAGGCCGAAGCGCGGCACCATACGCTCGACGAACCTGGGTGTGAGTTGGTTGAGTGCGAGTATCGGCCTGATCGGGGCGCCCGTCTCGACGACCTCCAGCTGATCGCGTCGGATTGCCTCTACGACTCTGTCGGTGACCTTTTCGATTGTCGTCTCGCCGAGCGGGCGGTTGGACATGAAGCCCTCCTCGACCATCCGCTGGTACATGCCATCGCCGGCGATGAAGCCGGGGCACACGACCGAGAAGCCGACTCGAGCGTTGAGGTACCCCGAGCGCAGCGCTTGCGTGAGCCCGATGAGTGCAGCCTTCGTAGCGGCGTAGGGCTCTTGATAGCCGGGGCCCAACTTGCCCGCCGCCGAGGAGATGAAGACGACGTGGCCTCGTTCCCGAGCGAGCATTCCCGGGACCAGCCGGTGGGTGAGCAGCAGCGGCGCGGTGAGATTGACATCGACCATCGAGGTCAGCTCCTCGCGAGTGTACGAGGTGAAGGCGCCTGCGATCTCCACGCCGGCATTGTTCACAAGCAGGTCGATCGGGCCGGGCAGACTCTCGCTCCGCTCGATCAGCGGATAGATCTGACTCAAATCCGATAAATCTGCGGGCACCGGCCGCGCCTTGATGCCAAGCTCATACAGCTCGCCCGCGACGGTAGCGAGCACCTCCTCGCGACGTCCTGAGACCACGACGTTCATGCCTTCGCGCGCATGAAGGCATTCGAGGCCCGGCCCGGCACCTCCAGCGCCACCAGTTCCAGGGCAACTGGAACTACACCATCCCAGCAGACCCGCCCGGCGACACGACACGCCCGAATGAAGGAATTAGTTATTGCGAGCGCTAACGTCTACGAGAACGCGGCTCACCGGCGACTTCGAGGCCTTTTTCGCGCTGCTCGGCGGCGTCTGCCCGGCGGCCGAGACCTGGGCCGCCCGGGACGGGCTGGTGGCCTGGGTGGGGGTCGTGGCCGGCTCGACGCCCGAGTTCGCGGCCCTGCGGGGGGAGCACCCCGGCGAGGCGGCGGACCAGATCGTCTGCCGGTGCCTCGCGGAGATGCTGAAGGCCCCCGCGGCGCGGCCCTAGCCGCTGCCGGCCACCGCGCCATCAGGCGATTTCTGCAGGGCGCCAGCGGTACCAGCACCCCGTCCAGCTTGACGCCAGCCGCCAGCTCCGGGCCGGGCGTGCAGATGCACCGCTGGTACGCCTCCTCGGCGGTAATCCGCAGGCCGCCGGCAAAGGCAATCCACGACCGCAGCCGTCCGGCTTCAGCGATCTTCATCTCACCGCAGCGCCGCGACAACTGGGCCGTCAGCCCTCCGTAAGCCGTTGCGCCTTGCTTCCTACATGGATGTCTGCTGCAAATGCCACGCGCGGCGCAACGGCGCCAGACAGCGCGGACCCGCAACAGAGCCTGCTCGGCAGGTGACACCAGAGGGAGGCCTGGCCGGTCGCGCTTTGATCATGAGCTGATACTCTAAGTAGTCGCTCTTTGCCGATCCATGGACGGGGGACACATGAGCGGTACGACGATGACAGCGCGCGCGATCGGAGTCGCCTGCGCGGCGATCTGCCTGGGCGCGGGTGGCGCCGGCCGGGCGGCGGCCGCGACACCGGGTACTATCACGGTCACCGGAAACGGTGCCGTGACCGGCACGCCCGATGAGCTTCAGCTGTCGCTGAGAGCCAACGCCCAGGCGGCTTCGGTCAGCGCGGCGCTCGACAGCGCGAACCAGGCCATGATCGCGGTCCGCGACGCGCTGACCGCCGGCCGCGTCGCCCCGGCCGATATGCAGACCTCTGGCATGTCGGTGCAGCCACAGTACAACCAGCAGAACACGATCACCGGCTACACCGTCAGCGAGTCGCTCACCGCTGAGCTGCATCATCTCGCCACGGCGGGCCAGACCATCACCGACGCGGTCGAGGCGGGCGGGAACGCGGTAACTGTCGACGACGTGTCGCTTGACCTCACCGACCAGGCGGCCACGCTGATGGCCCGGGCCCGGGCCAAGGCCATCAACGATGCTAGGGACCAGGCGGAGCAATACGCGAAGGCGGCGGGCACGCGGCTCGGCCGGGTGCTGAGTATCAGCACGACTGGCAGCGGCACCGTTCGCAGTCCGGTTCTCCACAGCGCGCTGTTCGCCCCCAGGTCCGCGGTGCCCATCTCGGCCGGCACCCAGCAGATGACCACCTCGGTCGTCGTGGTGTACCAGATGAAGGGCTAACGCAGGGTACACGCGGCTCGCTCTTCAGGTGCATCGTCACGATGTAGCTGCGCTCATCATCGTCGACGGTGACGTGGTCCTTGCTGGCGGCGACGACTAGAAAAGCCTGCCCGTCATATCCCGGCGCCAGGGGGAAGCAGACGAGATCATCTGGCACCGGGCTGTACTTACTCATGGTTCGCTCCTTCGCCGCGGCTATTTCATGCCGCCGTCATCGCGCTCATAGAGTTGAGCTTCTAGTTCGGAAAGCCGCGCGTGACACGGTGGGCAGACATCCCAGCCGAAGCCCCTTTGCACCCAGGCCGTCAGCTTGCCGCAATGCTCACACTTGACCATTCTCGCGCCTGTAGTAGTCATTCTATTCTTACTTTACCTTACCGGTGTGTAACAATTGGAATAGGGGAAAGGAAGTGCACGCATGACAATCAAGACCGGCCCTGAGGTGGAGATTCACCCCATAGGCAAGGACGGACAGCCGTGGAGCGGCCGTGGAGCGGCACGTCGTGTTACGGAATCGGCTGTAGATGCAGCCGTTGTCGTGCAAGCTGGGCGGCCTACCAGCAGGGATACAAGGCCAACAAGCGCGCCCAGGTTCTGGCCGAGAACGTTGAGATCCAGCCGGCGAATTCCGGCCCGCCATCGCAGGATCCGCTGGTGAGCAATCATCCGTCTATGCAAAGAGCGGTGGCGGACGTGCAGGCCGAGCCGCCGGAGCCAGCGCCGTGGGCGAGCAGGATTGACCCTGCGCAAGAATTTGCCGTTAGCCCAGGTGCCAGCCCTTCATCCACGGCGGGCAAGGTGAAAGCCACAAGATCGTATTGGTACTCGGCCCCAGCGACCGCCCCTGGCCGGCCGATCCAGCCGAACCCGAACGTTCATCCCGAGCTCCAGGTGACCACAGGCTTGCTTACCCCCGTGCGCGAAACCATGGGCGGTGCAGCGTAATGCCCAACCTGAATCACGATCAGTTCGGACAATTCGCAACGCAGAATCATGCGTTCAGCGGAACATCCCCGGACCCCCGATCCGATCGCGCCGGCCATGAAGGTGGCCGGTGCCGACGCTCCCCGGCCTGGCAGCCCGGTCGGCCTGGGCACTCCCAAGGTCCCGCAGTTCTCAGACTCAACGGCCTTTGTCGGGCCAGCTTTCGGCGGTAAGCCGTTCAAAGGGCTGCCGGATTCCATGACCGGCACGCACGAGGCCCAGCCAGAATCCGCGCCCGGAGAGGGGTCTCCCAGTCGCTCAGGCAGCTTCAACGATGCGTTGGCTGCCAGCCATCCAACGCCCGGCAGCCCATCACAGCCCCGGCTTTTCTCAGACCCCGAGGCGCCGCCGACCCCTGTATCGCAGCAGCGCCGGCGTTCGCAGATCCAGGGCACCCCAGCCCTCGACGTGGTCGCCAGGCGGGTACCAATGGTCATCGCCAGCGAGGTCAGCGACGAACTGGACGAGATACGGGACCTCAGCCCGTTCTCCGTTGTTCTCTATGCGCTCGTCGCGATGAAGCTCCACCCCCATGTCCCTGACGAGATCGCGCGGCGTCGTCGGGAGGCCGATGCTGCCATGCGCGCTAAAGCGCAAGCAGCGAAAACCTCGGCGGGGAAAGGCGGGGGCTGCCCGGCGACCTGATGAGCACGCTCGCGCCCTACACCGAGGCCGATCCCGCGGCGCTGCTGCTCTGCTACCTGAGGATGCTCGGCAGCGCCTGCCCGCGGCCGGTGTTCCGGCTCGGCATGCTCACCCCCCCGCCGCGGCTGTTCACGCTGATCATGGGCCCGAGCGGCGATGGCCGCAAGAGCACCGCCTTCGACCAGATCAAGCACCTCTTCGAGCTGGCCGGGCGGGCGTGGCACGGCAACATCGTCGGCAGCCTCGCCGTCGCAACCAAGCGGCGGCTTATCACCGCCGCGGGACAGGGCCCGACGCTCTTGTTCGACGACTTCGGGTACCTCCTCGGCAAGCTGGGCCGCGGCAACCTCGGACTCACCTTCAAGCTCGCCTACAAGGGCCACGCGCTCAGGTACCAGGGCGCGGACCCGAAGAAGGCGCTCAAGGTGCAGGAGCCGCGCGTCAGCTTCCTCGGGCGGAGCGCAGCACGTCATCCCACTCGTACAGCGCGGCTATCAGCCGGGCGTAAGCCTGCTGGCGGTCTTGCAGCCAGCGCAATGAGTCCTCACGCTGCCGCTGCTCCTGCCGATCGTCGCGTTCCCGCTGCCATTGCACGTCCCGGTCTTGCTGATCGCGCCTCCACCGCACATCCTCACGGCGCCCGGCCCACCACTGTGTCAACGCAGCCGCGCCGAGAGCGGCGCCGAGGCTGGCGGTCAGTGTGACCCGTGTGCTCACAGTCGCATTCTGCCGCGAAGTCCGGAGATCCGCTCAGGACGGGCCCAGGGTGGCCGCTGCGCGCACCCCGGCAGCGCAGGTGCAAACGCCCGCCGAGCTGGAGCAGTACGTCCCGCTGGCCGACCTGGAGGAGGAACCGTGAGGAGGGCTCTGGGCAGCGCTCTGCGGCCCGTACCCCGGCAGACCCGTTTCCGCGCGGCCAGGATGGCGGCTGGTAGGTTCCGGGCATGGCCGCGGTTCAAGTTTGGTTGGGGGGACGGAGGATGACAGTAGCGTTCGTCTCAGGGGCTTATCGCCGCCGCGACGGATGGCCTCCGCTGCCGAGGAGGTTTCCGCGCGGTCAGGATGGCGGAGGCGCCCCCCGGGCAGTAGAGCCAAACATAGAGCCAACCAACGGGGTGGGGGGCGGACTTTCGGAACATTACGGACACCCCCAGCGACTCAGCGAATCTGGGCATTGTCGCAGGTCAGGACACGTTTAGGGACGACTAAAAAATGCATAACGACGGTGGCATACGGGACAGCGGTTTTGATCGTGGTACCTAACCCGTCGACATGAGCGGCGCCTACCCCGGGAACAAGCCCGACGTCACTCAGTTCACCACGATGATCGACCAGCTTCGCGTGCAGTACCAGCAGGGCCCTGCCGGCCCCGGACAGTGACGAGGATCACCAGCAGGGCGCACACATCGAAGATTGTTTTCTGTCGTCATCGACGGCTTGCGCGCTTGAGACACGGGGGGAAGGCTCAGGCAGGCCCATCCGCGGCGGGGCCAGCCGCTGCCAGTCCAGCCGCTGCCGGGCCATTTGCTGCCGGGCCATTCGCTGCCGGGCCAGCCATCGGCTGCGGAGCGGATGCGGGGAGCGGCGGTTCGCACGCCGCGGGGTCCAGGCAGTAGTCCTTGACCGCCTGTGAGAACTGCGCGGCGTGGAACCCGTCGGCGTAGCGGTGGTCAAATGTCGCCGTCAGGGTGAGCACGGGGCGCACCGCGACCTCGCCGTCGATCGCGACGGGCTGCGGGCGGACAGCGCCCACAAGCACAAGCACAGGGACACGGTAATAACGTGCGAGCGGCGAGTACGCCCGGCTGATCCCCCACATCCCGATGGACGTGATCATCGCTCCGCCGAACGCCTGCCGGGGCATGCCGAATCGGCTCAGGTCCAGATTCAAGTCCGAGGTGAGCCAAGCCGCCACGCGCAACGTGCAGCGCAACAGCCCAGGCGGCAGCACGGCAAGCGTCGTCTTGGTCCGGCCGAACTCCGGATCGCGGCCGCCTTCGATCGCAGCGAGTCGGCGGTCCACCTCGCGGGCGATGTCGGCGAGGGGCTTGACGTCTGCCGCCCCGACCTTGACGCCGGTCAGTTCGTGCCCACCCGCCGCGGAAACGATGAAGAAGACATCCACGCTCCCGCGTTCGTGCTCTCGCCCGCGGGCCAGACGCACCCGTAGCGCAGGTACCTCCGCGAGTCCTCGCGCGACCGCCTGACCAGCCAGATGCGTGACGGTGACGTGCACGCCGGTCTCACTGCGCACCCGGTCGATGTAGGCGAGCAGCGCGGTAGCGTCAAGGTCTAGCTCGCCATAGAACTGCGGGTCGTTCGGCGGCCCCCCAGGCCGATCCCGCGAGCTTCCGCCAGCCATGCAGACGCTTGGACACCTACGCTCCTGCACCGGTCCCAAAGGCGTCGGGTGCGGTCACCATCCGCCTGCCTTGACCGGGTCCTGTGCCTTTTGGCCAACCTCGTCGGCCGTGAACTCGCGCGAGTCGAAGATCTTCGCGGTAGCGGTCGCGAGTGCGTCCTTGGAAACGTAGTAGTGATGGCCGCATAGCAGCAGGTCGACCGGGTGGGGACGGCTATTGGTCGGCGGCAGCACGACCATGACTACCGGTTTGGCCAGGCAGCAGCACGCCCGGTCGGCCACCTGGATCGCGGCGGCCACGTTCGTTGCTTCGTTAGCAGCCGAGGTTGACTTGACCAGTCCGGTGCCAGCCGGGTGGTCGTGTTCCGCGGCGCTGGTGTGCGGGAATCTCGGATGCATGTTTTGAGGCTCTCACCGGCATGGTCCGGGGGGGTAGGCACGTAGTTCCCTCGTAATCAGGGCCCAAGGGCCTGTATCACCGTCTACCTGCTGCACGTGCCGCCATCGCAGCCCGGTTCACCAAGGGCGGCATCCGGGCCGCGGCGTGCTGTTGCTCCGCTGGGGCCTAACGATTTAGCCGGTGGGCGTCCCTGGTGTTGTGCCCCCAGTGACCCGGCTGTCTGCCGCCGCGCCGTCGTCCGCGGCGATCGCGGCAGCGGCTGCCCGGTCGTCCGCGGCGATTTCGGCGGCCGTGGCCTCGTCGTCCGTGGCGATAGTTGCCGCGGTGGCCTCGTCATCCGCGGCGATGGCAGCGCCGATGCTCTTGTCGTCCGCGGCCATAGCGGCGGCGACGGCCTGGTCGTCCGCGGCGGTCACGTGGCCCGCCGTCAGGTCCGGGGCCGTCGGGTCCGGGGTCGTCGGGTCCGGGGCGCTGACGTGCGCGGCCGTCACGTCGGCGGTATCGCCGTTGGCCGATCCGAGCGGCCCGTCGATGGCTCTCCCCGGGACGCCACCAGTGACTTCGCCGGCCGGCTCACCTGCCGCCGCTGCCACCGCGCCACCGGCCGCCGCGCCGCCTGGGCCCGCGCCCCCCGGCCCTGCCCCGCCCGGACCCTCGGCGCCCGCCGCCGTGGCTCCGCCGAACGCCGAGGTGACAGCCTTGAGCGCCGTGGTCACCTCGCTCGGAATTACCCAGAACGTGTTCCCAGGGCCCTGCGCCAGTTGCGGCAGCATCTGCAAGTACTGGTATGCGAGCAGCTTCGGGTCCGGGTCGTTGTGGTGGATCGACTGGAATACCGTGCTGATCGCCTGCGCTTGGCCTTCCGCGCGAAGCACCGCGCTCTGCTTCTGGCCCTCGGCGCGCAAAATGGCGCCCTGTTTGTCGCCTTCGGCCGTGAGGATTTGTGATTGCCGCGCGCCCTCCGCGGTGAGGATCGCCGCGCGCTTCTCTCGCTCCGCCCGCATCTGCTTCTCCATCGCGTCCTTGACGCTCTTCGGCGGGTCGATCGCCTTGATCTCGACGCGGGTGACGCGGATGCCCCACTTCCCGGATGCCTCATCAAGTACACCGCGGAGCAGTTTGTTGATCCTGTCGCGCGACGTAAGCGTCTGCTCCAGATCCATCGATCCGATCACGCTCCGCAGCATGGTCGCGGTGAGTTGCTCGATCGCCTGGATATAGTTCACGATCTCGTAGTCAGCTGCCCGTGGGTCAGTGATCTGGAAGAACAGCACAGTGTCGATGAGCACGACCAGGTTGTCCTCCGTGATGACCGGCTGGCCCTTGAACGACACGACCTGCTCGCGCAGATCGATCAGGGGCTTGACCCGGTCGATGATGGGGATAATGACGTTCATCCCTGGCTCGAGGGTCTTGCGGTAACGGCCGAGGCGTTCGACGTTTCTCGCCCGGGCCTGCGGCACGATCCGGACCGTTTTGATCATCACGATGATCACCAGCAGCGCCACCACGGCGCCAACGATCAGCTCGGCCAGTCCCATGGCTACTCCCGGGGATACACGAGCGCCGTAGCGCCCTCGATCTGCAAGACGTCTACCGTGGACCCGACCGGGATCACGAGCGAGTCGTCATACGCGCGAGATGACCACAGCTCGCCGTCGATCCTGACCCGCCCGTTGTGACCGGTGACCTCCTCGACCACGATCGCCTTACGTCCGACCAGTGCGGCTACACCGGTGCGCAGCGGCGGCGGTTGCTTGATATTCCGCATCGCGAAGGGCCTGACCAGGCCGAGGCCAGCGCCAGCGGTAAGAACGAACGCGAGAAGCTGCAATGGCAGGGCGCCGTCTGCCGCGGCCACCGCGGCCGCGGCGACCGCCGCGACCGCGATGAGCGCAAAGGCCAGCGTCAGGGTGAGCAACTCGGCGATTCCGAGCACGGCGGCCAGGATCAGCCAGATGAGCCACCCGTTCATGGCTTCTCCGAATTCCAGCGCCACGAGGCAGGGTTCTTTGGTTTGGGGGAGCGCGCGACCGGTTTCCAGGGCCGTGCACGCTCTCTGAATTGACAGTATCCCCAGCGATGCACTTTCGCATGTCGTCGTTATGCAGCCTTCGCCCGGCATGCGCTGCGGGCGCGACCCTTTAGGATCACCCTTCGAGGCACATCGCCGCTGGAGGTGAGATGACGGAACAACCCAAGGCGGTGCCCGGCGCGGCGCCAGGAGCCGCACCTCGAATCAGCATCGTCATCCCCGTGTTCGGCGTCGAGGACGGCCTTCGCGCCTGCCTTAATTCGATTCTGACCCAATCGTCCGCCGACATCGAGGTGGTTGCGGTCGAGGACCACTCGCCGGACCGGTCCGGCGAGATCCTCGACGAGTATGCGGAGCGGGACAAGCGCGTCCGGGTAGTTCATCTGGACCGCAACGGCGGCCCGGGCAACGCGCGCAACACCGGCTTGGACCTCGCGGCCGGTGAGTACGTCTGGTTCGTCGACGGGGACGACCTGCTCGCGGGCGCTGCCCTTGCGGCGGTCGGGGCGCAGCTGGCCCTGACCGAGCCGGACGTGCTGCTGATCGGTTTCGCCCGCTTGCAGCCATCTGGCCGCACCGAGCCGAACGCCTGGCGCCAGCTGCTCCGTGAGCCGCAGCCGGGGCGCGTTTTCACCCTGGCGGACCGGCCGGAGGTGATCAGGCTCACGATGACCTCATGGAGCAAGGTGATCAGGCGCGGGTTCCTGACCGACCTCGGGTTGCGCTTCGAGCAGGGAATTCACGAGGACGTGCCGCTGACCTGCTTGCTGCTGCTCAATGCGAAGCGCATCGCTACCCTGGACACCGTGTGCTACCTGTACCGCCAGCGGCGCGGTGGCGCCTTGACGAATACGCCTAGCAACGACAATTTCCAGGTCTTCGCCAGATACGAGCGGGTGTTCGCGGTCATCGACGCGAACCAGGCCGAGTTCGGCCAGTTCAGGTGTGCGGTTTTTGACCGGGCGATCTGGCACTATACGACGATCTTCGGCGCACCTGGCGCGGTGCCGCGCCGTTCCAGGCGGGAATTCTTCCGCCGGATGTCCCAAGATTTCGCCAGGTTCCGTCCGGGCTCCTACGCTTATCCGCCCGGCCTGCACGGCGTTAAGTACCGGCTCGTCGAGCGCGGTGCCTACCGAGAGTATCTGGCCATGCAGGCGCTGAACCAGGCACGGGTCACGTTGCGGCCAGCGCCTCGCGAGCGCCAGTAAGCCGTGCGTGCCGTCAGGCGCCGAGTGGGGCATGTTTCGTCAGGCGTTCCAGTGAGGCACGCGCGGGCTTGGCTCAGGTTCGCCGCCCGCCCCGCACCGGTCCAGGGCCCGGGCCCGGGCTGGGGCTGGGGCTGGGGCTGGGGTCGTGGCGGGCATGTGGCCGGGGCCGGGGGCCGCATGTGGCTGGGCGGGGGCTGCATGTGGCTGGGCGGGGCTGCGGCTGGGCGGGGGCGGCATGTGGCTGGGGCCGGGCGCTGGTACACGATGGCACATTGCGGGTCACATATGACACGTGATGGCCCATTGTGTGTCACCGGCTCCGCGTGATCTTGGCGCCATTCAGGGATCAAGCCGGGTGGGCGCGCCTGCCCCTGGCCCCGGCAACCCTGCCCCCGGCAACCCTGCCCCCGGCAACCCTGCCCCTGGCCCCCTGGCGCTGGCACCCGGCAACCTGCCCCTGGCCCCTGCCCCTGGCCCCTGCCCCTGGCCCCTGCCCCTGGCCCCGGCAATCCTGCCCCTGGCGCCCTGGCCATTAGTCCGTGGCGGCCGGCTGGCGAGCTTGCAGATCCCAGGATTGCTCCCACAGCTTTATCCCGCCGAGGATCCCCGCGACGTTTGAGACGATGGTGGCCTTGTCGGCAAGATCCTTCTCGTGCAGGTGCTTGGCGTTGCCGCCGCCAATGTAGAGATGATCGAAAAGCAGCATCGCGTCGAAGGCGTTGATTGCCCGCTGTACCCGCTTGCGCCACCGGCGGTGGCCGATGGCCTGCCTGGTCACGTCGCCAAGCTGCTCGTCGTATGTCTCTCCCTTGCGGAACGGTCCGTGCGAAAGCTCCATGTGCGGGAGCAGGTCACCTTCCCAGAACAACGCGGTGCCGCAGCCAGTGCCGAGCGTCATCACGAATTCCAGGCCCTGCCCCTCAACGACCGCGCAGCCCTGGACGTCGGCATCGTTGGCCACCCGAACCGGCTTCGCGAAGGCGTCTTCCAAGGCGCTCGCGATGTTGAACCCAGACCACGCCCCGGCGAGGTTGTCGTCGCGCGGGCCGGTCAGGCTGACGCGTGACAGCGCGGGGGTCTCGAGCACGACACCGGCGCGTACCAAGCCGGGGAATCCGGTCGAGACCCGGTCGGACGGCGGTAGCAGGCTGGCGAGCTTGCGCAACGCCTTGATCAAGGTGGGCGGTGGGCACGGGTACGGAGTGGCTACGCGCATGCGTTCGCCGATCATCGCACCGTCCTCGTCGAGCAGGGCTGCCTTGAGCCCGGTGCCGCCGACGTCAATCGCCAGGGTCTTCATGTGGCCATCCTCACCGGTTTCGCGTAACGGGTCCGGTTGGCTCCAGGGTCCAAGGGCCGGTCAGCGCGGGGTGCTGTCGTCCGGGCGGAACGCGGGGCCGTGGCCGGGTATGATCACCGCGGCGAATCGGAGGATCCGTTCCCTGGCGGCCCGCAGCGCGTCGCGGTCTGGAGCGTACGGGTCGTCTGCGGGACCATGCTCGCCCCACCAGGCGTGCGTGCAGGCGTGCAGCCCGTTCGCTGTGGACGCCACGGTCGTGACGTCCTCTGCGCTATGCCCGGGGGTGCGCAGGAGCCGGACCGACGGGCTGAGTTCTGCACCCTCGGCATCCCTGTCCACCCACCGATCACCCTGGTACGTAGCCCAGTGATCATGGACGCGCGCGGCGGGGAAAAGGGCGGCGTTGACAGTGTGATCAGGATGGTGGTGGCTGAACACGACGTCGGTAACGTCCAGCGGCTCGGGCCCGTGCCCTTTCAGCGCCGCGACGAGAGCTGCCCTTTCGGCCACCATGCCGGGATCGACGACGATGACGGCGTCGCCATCGATGATGAGAGTTACCGTGCTGCCCACGTGGAGCTCGCCGCCGTTGTCATCGACGTATCCCGCATGCAGGATATGTACCCGCGCCTCACTCTGGCGCGGCATGAGTGTGTCTCCCACAAGGTCAGACGATACCCGCGACGGCGGCAGCGTGGCTTCATGCCGGGCCCGTTTCCCGCAGGCCGGTCAGTCGATCAGGCTCGAGCCACCGTGTGATCCCGATGGCTCGCAGGAACGGCAGGTCGTGGCTCACTACGATCAGTGCGCCGCGGTACCCGCCCAGGCCTGCTGGAGCTGGCAGGCACTCGCCATGTCGAGGTTGCTGGTCGGCTCGTCGAGCAGCAGGAGGTGCGGCGGCGGCTGTGCGGAAAGCAGGACAGCCGCCGTGGCGCGGAATCGCTCGCCGCCGGACAGCGTCCCGGCGAGCCGATCGGCGCGGGAGCCGCGGAACAGGAACTGGGCGAGCCGCACGCGTGCGGCATTGACGGAAACCTGTGGCGCGAACCGCCGGATCGCGCGCCCGGCGGCCTCGGCTTCACGAGCGACAGCCTGCTCGTAAGCGGCCAGGTTGCCGCCGTACCAGCGGACTTGCCCGTGAGATAGCTCGGCGACCTGATCGACCGGGCGGAGCAGGGCCCGGTCGTGGCTGACGATGACCATGACACCGGTCCACCCGGCGACCACGTCGTAGAGGCGGCGCCGCGCAGCCAGGTCCAGGTTGTTGGTCGGCTCGTCGAGCATGAGGACGTCCGGCTCGCTCAGCAGTTGCGCGGCCAGCCCGACCAGCATCGATTCGCCGCCTGAAAGTGATCCCACCCTGCGGTCGAGGCCGATGTCACCGAGACCGAGCCGACCGAGGACGGCCGCGGAGCGCTCTTCGATGTCCCATGCGCCGGCGGCCGCCTTGAAGTGCTCGTCGTCCGCCCGGCCTGCCTCGATCGCGCTGATCGCGGCCCGGATGGCGGCGATACCGAGCACGTTGTCGACCTTCCTGCTGACCTCCAGGGGCAGGTTCTGCGGCAGGTAGCCAAGCCTGCCGGTGACGGTGACCGACCCCCGGGCCGGCCGAGGTTCCCTGGCGGCCAGCGTGAGCAGGGTGGACTTGCCCGACCCGGTTGCGCCGATGAGCCCGGTGCGCCCTGGGCCGACGGCGAGGTCGAGCCGATCCAGCACGACAGAGCCGTCTGGCCAGGTAAAGCCGAGGCCGGCGGCGGAAATGGCAGAAGACATGAGCGGCTCCCTGATCGCATCGGATGACTGACGCGTTGGAGACACCGCTGCCGGCGGGCGCGCGCGAGATGGCCGGCCGGGCCGTCGCGACCACAGGATCTTGTGCGGCGCCGACGTCGCGAAACAATGGGCCGCCGTATGACCGGGCCGATCAGAATGCCGGGGATCGAGGGGTCATCCCCAAGATCGGCACCCGGGCTGAGGTCACTTACGCCGGTGAACGCTTCGCGGCGCGGTGTCTGTGGCCTCAGATCAGCAACTGATCACCCAGGATCTCGGCAATGGAACGATGTCCACCATAAGGCGCGCGGGCGTGAACACGCACGGCATTTTCTGCGGCAGGTTTTTCTGCGGCAGGTTTTCTGCGGCAGAGTAGGCCCGCGCCGCCCGCATCCACCGAGATCCACAGGACACGGCCTACGTGCGGGCCCGCAGCGCGGCGACTCCTTCGCCGGACAGGTCGTCAAGTGCCTGCTTGCGCCCTGTCATCGCGAGCACGAGCGAGATGGCGGGCCCCGATATCTCAGGGCCGCTGCCGGTCGACCACTGCGCGTCGGTTGCCCGCAGGGTCAGGCCTTCGATCCGCTTTTTGCTCCCGATCAGCAGGTTGGAGCCCTTGTAGAAGTCGGCGACTCTGGTCACGGCATCGGTGGGATAGGCGTGGCTGATGCCGAGCGGGCGGCGGATGTCCTCGCCGTGCACGATGGTTTCGCCGAGCCAGGTATCGACAGGGCCGGGCGGATGGGTCGTGGTCTGGATCTGGCCGCGGAACGCGGCGAGGCCGTCCGCGGGAGTCCCTTTGATCTCACGGGCGACATCCTTGGCGGTCATGGCGTCGAACCGGAATCCTGAGCCTGCGAGGTGGACGATGAACTTCGCCGGCGTCTTCCTGGTCGTCGCCGTCATGTGCGCGAGGACCTCGCGCACCGTCCATCCCGGGCACAGCGACGGCGTCGACCATCTCACGTCGTCAAGTCCGGCGAGATCGTCGGCCAGAGCCGCGCGTTCGGTGTGGATGATCGGCCAAGGAGTCGTGTTCGCCATCGCCGCCCCCCTCCAGAAGTCATGATCGTACCGCATTTGTAAGCTTAATGATCGCGGTACGATTTTCAGCAATTGGAGCAATTACCAATAATTCGGGGCGTCGTCCCGGCTGCTCAGCGGAACCGAGCGGCGCTCGCGTCACGGCCACCCGCATGACGCCGCGCGCGCTGCCGCCAACATGGTGGCGCATGCCTGGCGCGGCCACGTGTGACACCCAGCGTGGTGACACGGCTGCCAGGACGGCCATTCACCGTGATCGACAGCAGGTTTGCACCGGCGGTTTCCCTGATCGTCGTGCTTTTGCATCATATGCGCGGGCAAAGCACCACGATCAGGGAAATTTCGTGTCGGGCACGGGCGGGTCGCGCCTCGCGCTAGCCGTTAAGGATCATGGGGTGGCGTGCCATCCAGGCCGCCGAGTTCGGCCAGCCGGTGTACCGCCTCGGCCCGGGTCTTGCATTCGAGCTTGCGCATGCTGCTGCGTACGTACATTTCCACGGTCCGGTGACTGAGGAAAAGGCAGCCGCCAATCTCGCGGCTCGTGTTGCCCTGTGCTACCAGCCGCATGACCTCGATTTCGCGGCGGGAAAGGCCTGGCGTCTCGCGGCGGGCGCCGCGGCGCCGTGGTCGCTCGCCAAGCGCGGCGAGCGCCGCGGCACACCTTCCGCGCAGCGGATCCGCCCCGAGGCGCTGCGCGGTGTCGTGCGCCTCGTGCAGCAGCGCCGCGGCGCGCTCGCCTGCACCGAGCCCGGTGAGGACCAGCGCCGCCCGGCGCTGCGCCTGGGCCGTGGCCAGCGGGAGGTCCAGTGGCCGCAGCAGCTCCACCGCCCGGAGCAGCTCCTGTGCCGCGAGCTGGAGTTCACCGTCAAGCAGGGCGGCCTCACCCACGGCGTGGGCCATCGCGGCAACTGCCTCAGGTTGCGCCGTTTCCTCTGCGATGCGGCACAACGCGGCAGCGCATGCTCTTGTCTCGGCCGCCGCGTCGATCTCGGCGAAGAACGTAGCCGCCCATTGCATGATCGGGACGCAGTAGTGCCGTTCCTGTGTCTCGCTCCAGCGTCGGAGTATCAGCCGCGCCCTGCGTGCTGCGTCGCCGCGGGCGCCCGCCGCATCGTCTAGCACGCAAAGTCCCCACGACGACAGAAGCTCCACCGGAGTGAGCTCGATCCGGGTGGCGATCGACGCGGCTTCGAGCAACTCGGGGCGCGCCAGGGTGGCCGCTCCGCGCATGGCGTGAACGAGGCCGAGGATGCCCGAGCCCACCGCGCGGGCGTGCGGCAGGCTAGCCGCCGATTCGAGAACTTCCCCGCAGACCTCCGAGGTGTGGTCCCACAGCCCGCGGGAAAACAGCACCACCGTCACGCAGGCGCGGCACAGCTGGCCGGTGGCCTGGTCGCCGTGCGCGGCGCAGAACTGGTACGCGGAGGCGTACGCGGCCGAGGCCGCGCGATTGTCACCCGCGTGCTCGAGGGCGTCGGCCAGCCGTTGATGCAGTTCGGCGGCCGGGCCGGTGAGGCCCTGCGTCAGCGCCTGGCCGAGCGCCGCCCTGAGGGCGGCCACTCCTTCGCGCGATTGCCCCATCCTGGACAGCAGGTTGCCGCGGAGGCCTTCGGCACGGAGCATGAGGTCGACCCGCCCGGCGGCCTCGGCATCAGCGCGCGCCGCCGTGAGCGTGCCAAGTGCGGCCGAGAAACTGGCCGCCGAGCGCAGGTGTGCGGCCGCGGCGAGACGGTCGATGGCGGCCTCGGCGGGCAGGCCCGCGGCCGCGAATGCGACCGCCGCGGCCTCACGTGACGCTAGCGCGGCATCCCACTGCCCGAGCATCTCGTGCGCTAGCGCGAGCCGCCGCTGCGCCGCGGCCAGCGCAGGTTTGTCGCCGCCGTGCCTGTATCCGTCGGCCAGCTCGAGGAGCAGCGCGACCGCATCGGCGTAATCCGCGCACATTTCCGTGCAGCGGGCGAGCCTGTCGACTAGTTCCAGCCGCCGGCCCTGTTCCGCGCCGGATGGCCAATGCTCCAGAGCCGTGCGGAGGGCGCGCGCGGCGTCCCGGTACGCGTGCACCGCGCAGTGCTGTTCTGCGGCGGCGAGCAGCGCGCCCCGCGCCGCGGCGAAGTCTCTCGCGGCAAGCAGGTGAGCCGCGATCAGGGCGGGGGAGCAGCCGCCTTTCGCGAGCCGGCTTGCCAGCGCCCGATGCAACTCCCGGCGCCGCGTCCAGGGGATGTCGGCATACGCCGCGTCGCGGGTCAGAGCATGGCGGAAGGCGGCATGCCCGTCCGTCACCTCGGTCACAAGCCCCGATGCCGCGAGCCGATCCGGCCACACCGCGGCTGCTGGGCCTGCGGCGGGATCCGCGGCCGCAAGGCCTGCGTCGGGATCCGTGGCTGGGCCTGCGACGGGGTCTACGGCGGGGCCTGCGACGGGATCCGCGGCTGGGCCTGCGGCAGCGCTTGCACCCCGGCCGCCGGCCACCGCCAGGACGGTGTCGATCTCGAACTCGTTGCCCGCCACGGCGGCTGCTTCTATCAGCGACCGCTCGGCTGGGCCGAGCCGTGTGGTCCTGAGTAGCACGGCTTCCCTGACACCATCGGGCACCGGCGTGCCGGCGGGCCCGGTGAGACCGGCCATCCCCGCGCGGAAGGCAAGGCGGCCGCCATCGCGCAGCGCGAACGCGAGTTCCTCCACTGCGAAGGGAATTCCGTCCGCGCGGCTGGTCACCGCGGCGGCCAGGCTCACCTCGGGTTTGGCTCCGAGCAGCCCGCTGAGCATCAGGTACACGTCGTCGTCACCGAGTGGTGCCACGTTGATCTCTTCCAGCCGGTGGTTGCGGCGCAACTCGGCCCTGACGGGCCGTAGGCGGTGGTCGCGGGGCAGTTCGTCGGCCCGGTAGCAGCCGATCAGGACGGCTGGCACCCCTGTCACCGCGCCCGCGAGGGCGGGCAGCAGGTCCAGGGTGGCCTCGTCGGCCCATTGCAGGTCGTCGAGGAAGACGGCGACCGGGCTGCTGCCCGCCGCGGCGGCCAGCACCGAGGCCACCGCGCTGGCCAGCGCCGGCAGGCTCACCTCGGGTGGCGGCGCGCCGAGCTCGGGCAGGATGAGCGCGAGCGCGCCGCCTCCTGCCATGGCGGCGGTCATGCCGCTGACAGCCGGGCGGAGAGACTGGGCGAGCACTTCGTACGCGGATCGTGTCCATTCCGAGGCCCGGCCGCGTAGCACCCGGCGGTCTGTAGCCGTCAGCACAGACTCGACCAGGGTGGTCTTGCCCACGCCCGCCTCGCCGGCCACCAGCGCGATAGGCACCTGGCCTGACCGCGCGGCCCCCAGCAGGCGGCCTAGGGCATCCTGTTCGGCCGCGCGCCCGACCAGCAACCGGTCCATGCTCACAGCGTGCATTGTCATCCCAGGCGGCGGTAGCTCGCGAGCGGCCGCCGTTCGGATCCGCTGCCCGTGACCGCCTTCGTGTCAGCGATCCTCATGTCAGCGATCTTCATGTCAGCGATCTTCATGTCAGCGATCGGCCGCGGTCACGGCCGGGCTTCGTAGACCAGGTTGAACGGCGTCTGCGCAGCCAGCCGGAACCTGGTGAAACCCGGCTCCGAGAGCTACGGCGCTGATCGCCGCCGCACCGGCCTGAGCGCCGAGCGCAGCGCCCTCAGGCTGCGACCGCGCGTTCGGCAGGCATAACAGGGTGGACAGCGAGTAGTACACCCGGCCGACCGGGTTGAGGTTGTCCTCGACGCGCTCGCCGGCCATCGGCTCTACGATCAGCCACGTGCCGTCCGGCGCGACCGCGGCCCGGATGTGAGCAGGCGCCGCGGCAGGGTGGCCCATGTCGTGCAGGCAGTCGAAGGTCGTGACGAGGTCGTACCCGGTGCCCGAGAACCTCTGGGCAGACACCACGTCGAAACTGACCCGCTCGGCGACACCGGCCTCCGCGGCCCGCTTTCGCGCCATCTCGACCGAGCCCTGGTGATAGTCGGAGCCGGCGAAACGGGATCTCGGATACTCGCGCGCGAGCGAGATGGTGGACGCGCCGAGCCCGCAGCCGACGTCCGCGGCGCGGGCGCCAGCCTGGAGCTTGGCCCCGGCGCCGTCGAGTGCGGGAAGCCAGTCAGCGGTCAGGTGCGCCGCATAGCCGGGCCGGAAGAACTGCTCGCAGCCGAGGACGTCCTGGCGCGAGTGGGCAACGAGCCCGAGCGCAGCAGCCGCAGCGGGCTGATGCCGCCGGCGTCGAGATCGCAGTAGGCCTGCTGCTCCATGCGAACCGCTGCCCGATCTCGTCGCCTGAAGTCACGCGACCACCCGCCTTCCGGATTCGTTGTCTTACCGTAGGACCGGGCTGGCCAGGTAAAATACCGTGAAACTACGGCATGTTGGCGCGCCGGAGGCGGGCGCCGCGGGAGCGCGGGGCGCGGTGGTTCCCGGGTTGGGCTGGCCGGGAACGCGGGCGGGTGTGCAGGCGGTAGCGGACGGGCCGAAATACGCTCGTACGCTGGTGCCCGTCGGGCCGGCCGGATCTAACGAGGGCGGTGAGCGAGGCGGCGAAGGCCGAGGTGTTGATAGTCGGCGCGGGACCGTCTGGCCTGTTTGCCGCTCTTGAGCTCGCGCGGCACGGTGTGCGGGCCCGCGTGGTCGAGCGCGAGCCCGAAGCGCATCGCCAGGCTCGCGCCACTGCGCTGCAGCCGGGTACGCTCGAGATTCTCGCGCGGGCTGGGGTGGTGGATCGGGCGCTCGCGGCGTCGGTCCATCTGGGGTTCGCGCGAGTCTTCGACGCGGATCTCAGTCTCGTGGCCGAGATGGCTTTCGCAGGCGCGGGATGCCCGTGGGATTTCCAGTGCAGTCTGCCCCAGTGGCGCACCGAGCGAATCCTCGCCGACCGGCTCGCCGAGCTTGGCGGCGGCGTGGAGCGCGGCGTCGCGGCGGTGTCGGTTGAGCAGCGGGATGACGGTGTGCACGTCGGGCTCGAGCGAGCGGACGGGACGTTCGAGGCCGCCGAGGCCGCCTGGGTCATCGGCGCTGGCGGTGCCCACAGCGTGACACGGGAGTCGATGGCCGAGGCATTGGCGGGCGCGACCTACCCGGGTCCCGCGCTGGTCGCCGATGTGCGCGCGTCCTGCGGGCTGCCCCGGGACGGGTCGGCGCTGGTCGCCAGCCGGGAGGGCTACGTGATGCTCGCGCCGCTGCCTGAGGGGCGCTGGCTCACCTTCGTCGGGGATCTGGACGAGAGCGAGGCCGAACGGCTGGCGAGTGACACGTCGATCGACGCGGTCGCCGCGACCATCGGGCGCCGGGTCGCACACCAGATCGGCGTGGAAGAGGTCGCCTGGGCCGCCCCATTCCGCATGCATCACCGGCTGGTCCCGCGTCTGGCCGACAAGCGGCGTGTCTTGCTCGGCGACGCCGGGCACCTATCGAGCCCGTTCGGCGGCGAGGGCCTGAACTCCGGCTTTCACGACGGCCACAATCTGGGCTGGAAGCTCGCGCTTGAGCTACGGGGCCGGGCCCGGGCCGGCTTGGTCGAAAGTTTCGCGTCGGAGCGACTCGCCGCCGACCGTCACGTGCTGGAGGTTTCAGACCGCCTTCATGAGCTGGCCCACCGCGCCGTCGAGGCGGCGCGGTCCGGCGTAGTCCGCTGCGCCACCCACGCCAGAACAGGTGGCGGCCCTGGTACGGTCCCGTTCGATGCTCGACGTCTCGTACGCCGGCAGCCCGCTTGTCGGCGAGCACCTTGCGGACGGCGTGCAGCCGCCCCCGGCCCCTGCCCCCGGCGACCGCTATCCGGACCGCACGACGCTCGCTGGCACGGGGCATCACCTGCTGCTCTACGGCGCGGTGGAGGAAGCGGACGTCACGCGCCTGCGCCGCCGGTGGCACGGGCTCGTGGACGTTATCCAAGCCACCGGCGACCCGCGGCGGGCCGGCCTGTCCACCCCCGGCGCTGTCCTGGTGCGCCCCGACGGGCACATCGGCTTCCGTGCCGCCCCGGCCGGCTCAGCCGGGCTGGACGCACTCGACTCCCACCTCAACTCCTACCTGATCCCGGACGCCTGACGTGCCGTGCGACCTACCGCTCCAGACCTGTTGATCGCGGGCGGCTGACCGGTCATCCCGGACCCGGGCGGCGCTGTGCCTGGCACAAGGGGGGGACGATGCGCCCGCGCCGGTGATCGGTTCCGGTGGGTGCGGCGCAGGGCTCGTCGTCTTTGCCGCGCGGGCCCGGCACCCGGTCAGGGATACAGGTCAGGAATACAACTGGCTGGTCAGGAAGTCGCGTGCCGGGTACTCCGCCCGGCAGGCCCGCGGGAGAACGCTGCGAGAATGTTGCGGGTCGCAGCTTCGATGACTCGCTGCACCGGAGGTCGTTCGGCTTGCGGCGGGCAGTTAGTCGCCATGCCGACTGGCGGCAAGGCGCACGCCCAGTCCTCGGTCCCCGCGTCGAACACGCCAGCGTGGCTTCGTGCGACGTAAAGCCATGGCTGCCGTGAACGTTCCAGGACGGGCCGTTGGGTGCTCGCGGACGCAATGCCGCTGCCCGGCGATCAACAATCGGTGCCTCCTGCGCGCACGCCCACTGAACGCCGCCGTGTTGTTGCCGTCACCGGTGCCCTGGGTCATCTGAGGTTGAGGTGTGCACCCGCAGCACGGCGGCGCCAGGTGTCGACGCGTTCCGGAGGTCAATGCAGAAGACGTGCACGTCGTCGGCAGCGAGCTCGGCGAAGCCGATGTGCCGGTA
The DNA here is from genome assembly GCA_963826515.1 of uncultured Actinomycetota bacterium. GTDB lineage: Bacteria > Actinomycetota > Actinomycetes > Streptosporangiales > Streptosporangiaceae > DATFVJ01. The sequence continues at coordinate 188,223 of CAWGXI010000003.1, read as the reverse complement.
GAACCCGGTCGCCCGCCGGTTGGCGAGGCCGGCATGCAGGTGAACTCCCCGGGACCCCTGGGCTCGCAGCGTCCCGATCAGCGTGTTGATCAGCCGCCTCCCAATCCCGCGTGCCTGCAGACGTGGCACTAGGTCGATGTGCAGGTGAGATGGGTAGCGATCTGCCAGCTCGCCCAGGGTATGCCGGGGATGGTGGATCCGATGCGCCGCGCGCTGGTCCGGCGTCCATTGCGCCTCAGGAAGGTCGGACGGCGGTTCTGGATAGCGACTGCGCAGCCTGGGCCACCAGTCGCGTTCCAGCCGATCCTCGAAGGCCCGGCTCTCCAGAGCGCCGACAATGTAGCCGCCCACGCCGGCCGTGTCCTCTGCGACGAAGGCCAGGGATGGCTCGAACAAGCCGTAGGGAGCTGCATACACGTGCCCGAGCAATCTGGGGTCGTGGTACAGGCCGGTCGCATCCTGGCCGTTATCGCCCGTCAGAAGGCAGATCCGGTACAAGGCGCCGAGGTCGCCGGGACGGTAAGGGCGGATGATTGCTTCCTTGCGATCCATGGCTCCCTCCGGATATGCCGCCGAATGGCCCCTGCCTGGGCCGTGCCCTAACTGCCCAGGCAGGGCGCCCGCGCTCCGGAGCTTGGTCCGGCTCAGACCTGTCTGGGGACTTTGCCCGTCATGGTGAACACCAGACGCATCGCCTTGTGCCCGGTGTCGGCGGTGGGATTGAACATGCACGGGCAGCCTCCGTCGATCACCGTGATGCCGTGTTCCCTGCCGTAATCGGCGGCCGTTTGTGAGACGCTCCCCGAGCCGAAGGACCGGTGCATCCACACATGCTTGATGCCCAGGTCGGCGCACTCGCGCATGGTGCCTTCAGCGACCTGCGGCCTGGTTGCGATCACGACCGCGTCGACGCCGCCCGGGATGGATCTCAGATCCGGGTAGCAGCGATCGTGCTCGACTTCGTCTGCGTTCGGGTTGACGGCGAAGACCTGGTAACCGCGCTGCCGCAAGCGCTGGTAGACGACGTTGCTCCCGTGGCCCTGTGGTGCCCGGGAGACCCCGGTGACCGCGATGCGCTTGCTGGCGAGGAATTCGGTAGCCGCCTCTTTGATTTTCGTCATAGCTGTACCGTCACCTTTCCCCGGTCGGGTTCCACCGGAAATACCGGACCGCGATCAGGAGCCCGGCCAGCCCCCACAACGCTATGACACCGATATCCGGCCACTGGAAGCCCGCGCCGGTGGTGTGTGGGTTGAAGGCGGTCCACATGGCCGTATTGAAGTGGCGGACCGGGAACACGTTGGCGATCGTTGTCAAGGGAGCCTTGTCAACCGGGACGAAGTTGCCGGAGATGAAGAGCAGAGGCAACACGACCGCCCAGCTCATCGCCATGGCGGCTCGTTGCTGCCGGACGGCCAGGCTGAAGGCGAACGCCAGGCAGCTGAACGACGCCGCCGCCACCAGGACCGTGACGGCGAAGGCCGGCATGGTCGCCCCGGGGATGGGCACGCCGTAGGCGACCCGGCCCAAGACCATGACAACCGCAGCAAGCAGGACGGCCATCAGGAGAGCCGTTGCGACGTGCCCGGCGAAGAAGACGCCGGCCGGGAGCGGGGTGCTCCGCAGCCGCTTCAGGTTGCCGCTCTCGCGCTCCAGCACCAGCGTTTGCGCCAGATTCCAGAACGCGGCCGAGATGACCCCGAGGACGATGATCCCGGCGACGTAGAACACCGTGGCTTTCATCGCCCCCTGTCCGGCCACGGTGACTGTCTGGCTGCCGAAGATGGTCGCGAAGATGAGGATGAAGAGGATCGGCAGGCCGACGATAAAGAACACCGTCTGCGGGTCACGCCAGAAGCTCTTCTGGTCAAACCTGAATTCGCGGATCGCCAGATTCACGCTGTTCATGTCGCCTCCTCCACCAGCTTGAGATAGATCTCCTCAAGGCTCGGGTGCCGTACCTCCAGGCCGGGCAGCCCGGCGCCATGGTCCAGGGACCACGACGTCAGGCCTGCCAGAGCCGGCACGGGGTCGGCGGTCCGGATCACCAGATGCCCGTCCTCGGCCGTGAGCTGCGCTCGGATGCTTGCCGGGAGTGCGCCGGTGTCATTGCCGGGCAGGCGGAACTGGATCTCACACGACTGGTCCCGGTGCCCAAGCGTCTGTGGTGTCCCCTCGGCGATGATGCGCCCGTTCGCGATAACCGCCAGCCGATCGGCGAGCGCCTCGGCTTCGTCCATGAAATGCGTCGTCAGGAAGACGGTCTTCCGCAGCTCCCGCAGGTTCGCGATCATGCTCCAGGCCTGGTGCCTCGCGGCCGGGTCGAAGCCGGTGGTTGGCTCGTCCAGGAAGATGAGGTCCGGATCCCCGATCAGGGCGAGTGCCACGTCAAGCCGGCGCTGCTGCCCGCCTGACAGGCTCCCCGCCCGCGCCTTCCGCTTGGCGCCCAGCCCCACGTGCTCGATGGTCTCGTCAACGCCGCGCGGGTGCGGATAGTAGGCCGCGTAGCGGTGGACCAGCTCGTACACCGTCAGATCGGCCGGCAGGTGACAGGTCTGCAGGACAAGCCCGATACGGGACCGCCACTGCCGGGTGGGATGGGCCGGATCCTGACCGAGCACCGCCACCTCGCCGGCATAGCGTAGCCGGTATCCCTCCAGCATCTCGACCGTTGTGGTCTTCCCGGCGCCGTTGGGTCCCAGGAAGGCGAAGATCTCCCCTTCTAACACCGTCAGGTCGATGCCCTGGACGGCCTCCACGTTCCCATAACGTTTACGGAGCCCGGCGGCCGAAATCACTACTTCGCTACCGCTCGGGCTCATGTGTCCTGCTCGTGGCAGGGTCAATGCTTCCATTGGTCCACCCCCAATGGGACACGGACACGAGCCGGCCGTCTCCGGCCGACCCCATCTCGCTCGGTTGGACATCCCACCCCGGTCGCCGGCCACCTCCTCGCCGATGTGGCGCTCCGGCCCCGCCCTTCCGCGGCTGCCCTTATCCCGAACGCTTGGCCGGTGAATTCGCTGACCGAAGTGCCACCCGGCCCTTCCTGCCAGAGGCATTGGTCCCTTTGCTCCAGGGCTGGCAGGCCCTTCTGAACTTCGATCGTCGTGGTTGCGTGCGATTGTTCTGGGAAGCCACCGGGCGGCCAAATTCGCCAAGGTGCGCTGTGTGGGGCGCGGCGGGTTCGTGGGGCGCGGTCGGGTGCGTGGGGCGCGGCGGGCTGCGTGGAGACACGGCTGTTGCGTGAGCCGCGGTTAGCGTGAGCCGCGGTTAGCGTGAGCCGCGGTTAGCGTGAGCCGCGGTGGGCGGCTTGGTCCTAGTGCGGCGGGCCACCTTCGAGGCTGGCCGGTGCAGACTTGGCGCATGGGCGAGGCGCTGAATCTGCCATCACCTTGCGTCGTTGTGCTCGCGGGTCCTGGCGCGGCCGGCAAGTCGACCTGGGCGGCGGCTCACTTTCCTGCCGACTGCATCGTCTCCAGCGACCGCCTGCGGGCTGCGGTCGGCGCGCGGCATAAGGCGGCAGTCCTTCGCACGCACTGCGAGGAAGCCGGCCGCGACCCCGGTCAGGTCGCGTTCACCCACCTGTCCACCGCGCTTGTTGGAGACGGCGACAGGCATGTCGCCGAACTCGTCGATCGCCTGCGCCCGCGCCGGCGCGACCCGGCCTGGTATGCGGCGTCGGTCAACGCGGGCACGGTCGCCGACCACGTCGGCCGATTCCGTGAACTGGCCGAAGCGGGAGTTCAGGAGGTAATGGTCCGGCTGCCTGACCTGGACGGCCCGGCCGCGCTCGAACGCATGGCCAAGGTCATCTCCGCCTTCCGCTAGGAAGTCCCGTGATCGTGCCCGGTGGTGCCGGGAAAGCACCAGCTCGCTAGCGGCCAGAACCCTCGCCGGCGTCCTCGTCGACAATGTGGACCGCTGCTTCCTCCGCACCCGCCGCGCCGGCATCGATGCCGACATCGCGGGCGACCAGGTCGGGCTCCTCGTCCGGGTGCGCGCCCTCGTCCTCGGCGACCAGACGGCCGGACCGAGGATCAGCAGTAGTGAGCAACGACTCGTAGGCGTCCTCGTCAGGGGACTCCTCGTCGGTGTTCGCTACCGGGCGACGATCATCGTCGGCGTAGGGATCAATGTCAGGTTCCTCCTCGGCGAGCAGTTGATCGAGCGACTCGCCCTCCCGCTCCTCCGCTTCCGTGGTGCCGAATCCCTGCCCGGCTGACCATCGATCGGGCGGCACGATCCCCGTGTCGAGAGGGTCATCCCCCGGGTCGCCCTCGAGCGTGTCAGAGGCGTCAAGCACCCCGTCGTCCTCGAGATCGGAAGACGCATCGTAGATCTCGTCGTCGCGCATGTCCTGTGTCCCCTCTTGCTCGCGATGTTCTTGCTTGCGCCGGGCCAAGCTCCCGCCGCGCACCCACGTCCTAATTTCATGATCGCGGTGGTTATTCCGTCGAGATACGGCGATGAAGGTCCGCCGCGATCATGAAATGTCGCGGCGGGTGCGGTCGGGTACGCTCGCGGCGATCTCCGCGGAGTCTGTCACCCGTAGCTTGCGCCGCGCGCGCTGGTAGAACGTCGTGTGGCCGAGCCGCACGACCCGAGCGGCGCCCGCCCTGGGCAGCAGGTCGATGCGGTCGCCGCTGGTCACGTGCGCCGCGACCGCACCGTCGACCTCCACGGCCAGCCTGCCGCTCGCGGGCAGGATGTCGAGCGCCAGGCTGTCGTGAATCGAGAGCACGAGCCCGCGGTTGTACGACGAGTGCGGCGCGGCCGGCGTGACGAGCAGGGCCTCGACAGAAGGGCTGACGATGGGGCCGCCGGCCGAAAAACTGTAGGCGGTCGAGCCTGTCGGGGTGGCGACGACGACCGCGTCGGCGGCATAGCTGACGAACGGGTAGTCGGCCACCCGAACCGCGACCACGGCATTTCCCTCTCCGGGGATCCGCACGACCGCGACGTCGTTGAACGCGGTCACGACCTGATCGCCGATGACGGCGTCCACCGCGAGCCGTGGCTCGATCGTGAAGTCGTGGTTATCGATCGCCGAGAGGGCGCCGGGCAGGTCAGGAACGTCGACCTCGGCAAGGAAGCCCAGCTTGCCGAGGTTCACCCCGAGCACAGGGGCCCGCTGCCTGTCGGCAAGCCGCATGGCGCGCAGCATCGTCCCGTCGCCGCCGAGGCTGACCAGCAGGTCCGCGCGCCGCCCGAGTTCCTCGGCGGATACCGCCACCGCCACACTACGCAGCCTGCGGATCTCGCGGTCGATGCCGAGGACCTGGGTGCCCTTCTGCGCGGCCCAGTCGAGCACAGCAGTCACGGCCGCGGCGGAGTCACGCCGAGGGTGCAGGACCAGGCCGACGGAAAGCAAGTCAACCCTGTTCCGTGGACGATACTGCCCATTTACCGCCCACGGGTGCGGCGAGCCAGGGTCGTGACGAGCCCGGTTGTGTCAGGGCATGCTTCGTGGATCTTCGGCGGCGCGGATCGGCGTCACGCCATAGGTGCGGGTGAGCACACGTCATGAGGGGATGTTCTCTCATGCCGCGCGCGCGGCGCCAATCGGGTCTCCCGGCTATCGCGCCCGCTCCCTGGAAGCACCGGACCTGCGCCTGATCGCGGCGGTGGCCTTGGCGGCCTTGACCGCTGCGGACAGCGTGCCGATGTCGTAGGCGCCGTAGTGCCTGCGGCCGTTGACGAAGAACGTCGGCGTGCCGGAGACGCTGCTCAAGTCGGCGGAGTCGACGTCTTCCGCGATCCTGGCGGCGCCCGCGCGTCTCCTGATGTGCTCGCGGAATCGTTCGACGTCCAGGCCGAGGTCTTGGGCGTGCCGGATGAGGTCGGCAGCCCGCAGTTCATCCTGGTGGTCGAGCAGCAGGTCGTGCATCTCCCAGAACGCGCCCTGATCTGCGGCGGCCTCGGCCGCTTCCGCGGCAAGCTGCGCGTGCGGGTGAACGTCGTTCAGCGGCAGGTGCCGCCACACGTACCTCACGTCGCCGTGGCCGGCGAGCAGTTCACGGACAGCAGGCTCGGCCTGGCCGCAATAGGGGCACTCGAAGTCGCCGTACTCGACCACGGTTACCGGCGCATCCTGCGGGCCGCGGATGTGGTCGCGGCCGGGATCGACAGGTGCGCCGAGATCGATGAGCACCTCGGAGGTGCCAAGCAGCGCGCGGATCCGCAGCCCGGGCGGAAGCAGCGTGGTAGCACGGAAGACCAGCCACGTCACCAGGGAGGCTCCGAGCGCCGCGCTGAGGACACCCAGTTTCGCCTCCTCGAGCTCGGTACCGCTGAACGCAAGGGTCGCGATCAGCAGCGAGACGGTGAAGCCGATGCCCGCGATCGCCCCGGCGCCGGTGACGGCACCCCAGCCGACGGGCGGGCGCAGCCGGCCACGGCTCACCCTGGTGACCAGCCACGCGGCGCCGACGATCCCGATGGGCTTGCCCGCGACGTAGGCCAAAAGGATGCCCAGCGTGATCGGCGATGTGTACGCGCGGGCCAGGAAGCCCCCGTTGATAACGATCCCGGTGTTGGCGAGCGCGAACAATGGGACGATGACGTAGCTTGTCCAGGGGTGATAGAGCTGCTGCAGCCGGTCGTTGGGTGAGATAGCCGAGGTGAGCCCGGCGGTTGCCGACCGCGCAAGCTCGGGTGTCGGCTGCTCGCGGAAGTTGCGGAACAGGTCTGTCGCGCGTTCGAGGTCGCTGCGGCTGGCCGAATAGGCGTAGGTCATCAGTCCCATCGCCAGGCCGACGACGACAGGGTCCACGCCCGATTTGAAGACCGCCACCCACGCCGCGATGCCGAGCAGCGCATATACCAGCCCGTAGCGGATACCCGCGGCGCGGATGAGCAGCATCACGCCAAACACCCCGGCCGCGATCAGCAGCGCGGCAGGCACCACATTCGTGCTGTAGGCGACCCCGATCACCACGAGCGAGACGAGGTCGTCGACGACGGCGACGGTGAGCATGAAGGCCCGCAGCCGATCAGGGAAGCGCGGCCCGACGAGGGCGAGCATGCCGAGCGCGAACGCGGTATCCGTCGACATCGCCGCACCCCAGCCGTGTGCGGAGGAACGGCCCGCGTTCGCGGCGAGGTAGATCGCGACGGGTATCACCATCCCGCCGGCGCCAGCCAGGACCGGCAGCGCCAGCCGCCGCCGTTCGCGCAATTCGCCCATGTCGAACTCGCGGCGTGCTTCCAGCCCGACGATGAAGAAGAAGAACGTCATCAGCCCGCTGTTCACCCAGCCGCGAAGATCCTCTGATACGCCCACGTTGCCGAGGTGGATCGACAACTGGGTGCGCCAGACGGTCTCGTACGACGACGCATCGGCGTTCACCCAGATGAGCGCCGCCACCGCCATCGCGAGCAGAACGGCGGCACTGCCCGTCTCGGTCCGCAGGAACATCCGCAGCGGGGTCTGCAGGTTCCGCGCCCACGCCGTTCGGCCGGAGAAGGGCTGGGTCGCCGGCTGGGACTCAGTCATGCCGTAATTGTCGCCTCACCCGCAGCGCCAAGTCGACGGCCTTGGCCGGAGTCGATGATCGACTCCGGCCTGCTCGCGCCGGGCTCGCTGGAGCGGAATCCGGGCGAGAACTGGTTCTGGACGCTGGCCAGGTTTCCATCGCCGAGGATGCGTGGCGATGTCGATCTGCTCGATCGGCATGCCACCAGGGCCAATGGCGCTGACTGTTGCCGATCCGCCGCCCCGTTTCAGCAAGGGAGGATCGACGATGACTAGTGACCGCCAGCGTGCACTCGAGCCTGAGGACCTGGCGCGGCTGTTCGTACAGCGCGCGAATTCCGGCGACGCCGAGGGCCTGGCAGCGCTCAGGCTTTCCCGGTGACGCAGCTTCCCCGGTGACGCTGGACACGCCGGTGGCGCGGGCTTCCCCGGCGACACAGAGATCACTGTGACCGGAAACTGCCAGTCTGCTGCCACCTGCGCTCCACACTGATCTCCGCACCTGCCCCCGCCGGGCCGTGGCACCGAAACGGCGGCGCGAGGCCACGCACATCAGCGCAAGATCCGCGGGACGCGCCCAGGACATGCCCTAGCGGACCCGGGTCTTCGCTGGCGGAGGCGCCTGGGCGGGCGGCTCGTCGAAGTAGTACTGCGCTCCGCGCATCAGCGAGACGAGCGCGGCGACAAGCGCCATCGCGGTCGCGGCGGTGAACACGATGATCAGCCCGTGCTGGAACGGCTGGGAGATCAGGTGCGGGAAGAACTCTTTCCCGGTGAGCACGGCCACATTGTGCGGCGGGAGCGTGTGCAGGACTCCTGAGGGCTTGAGCAGGTTGCCGATCGGGTTGATGCCGAGGAACGCGGCGAACAGGGTGCTGACGGGTGGCAGGTGCGCCACGCCTGCGGCCACGCCGAGCGGGACGCCCTGGGCATGCAGCCCGGCGGCGAGCGTTGATGGCAGCGCGGCAGCAAGGCCGACGATCATCAGCGAGAAGAAGACCCCTATGGACAGCGACGTGCCGGAGTTCTGGAATGTGGCCCGCATGCCCGACGCGACACCTCGCTGGCCGGCGGGCACACTGCTCATGATCGCGGACGTGTTCGGCGAGGCGAACAGGCCCTGCCCTATTCCGGCCATGAAGATCAGCAGCGCGAAGACCAAGTAGGGGAAGTTCACCGGGATGATCATCAGGCCGGCGAATGCGGCGGCGGTGACCAGCAGCCCGCCTGTCGCGAACGGGCGTGCGCCGAACCGGTCGGACAGGTGGCCAGACACCGGACCGGCGATCAGGAACCCCGTGGTCAGCGGCAGCAGATAGATGCCAGCCCACAACGGTGCCTGCTCGTAGGCGTAACCATGCAGCGGGAGCCAGATGCCCTGCAACCAGATGATGAACATGAACTGCATGCCGCCGCGCGCTATCGCCGCGAGCAAGGCCGCGGCGTTGCCCGCGGCGAACGCCCTGATCTTGAACAGGCCCATCTGGAACATTGGCTCTGCGACCTTGGTCTCGACGACGCAGAACGCCGCAAGCAGCGCAACGCCGCCCGCGAGCCCGCCGAGTACCCACGGATTCGTCCACCCCATCGAGCGGCCGCCGTATGGCTGGATGCCATACGTGATGGAAATGAGGACCAGGCCTGCGCCCACCGCGAAGGTGACGTTGCCCGGCCAATCGATTCGCCCGTACTGCCTTCTGCTCGTTTCCCGCAGGCTCCGGTAGGCCCATACCGTCCCGAACACGCCAATGGGCACGTTCACCCAGAAGACGGCCCGCCAGTCCCAGGCGGCGAGCAGTCCGCCTGCGAGCAGGCCGATGAACATACCGGCGATTCCGGCGATCTGGTTGATGCCGAGCGCCATGCCGCGGTGGCTCGCGGGGAAGGCGTCCGTCAGGATCGCGGCCGAGTTGGCCATGAGCATCGAGCCGCCAACGGCCTGCACGATTCGCCACCCGATTAGCCACATTGCGCCAGGAGCGCCGCGGAACGGGTCAAGCGAAAGCGCAATGGACGCGAGCGTGAAGATCGCGAAACCCATGTTGTAGATCCGGACCCGGCCGAACATGTCGCCAAGACGGCCGAGCGTGACCACCAGAACCGCGGTGACCAGCAGGTAACCCATGATCATCCACAGCAGGTAGCTGATGTTCCCTGGCGCAAGCGGGTTCAGGTGAATGCCGCGGAAGATAGCGGGCATCGAGATGATGACAATGGACGCGTCGAGCGTCGCCATCAGCACGCCGAGCGTCGTGTTGGACAGCGCTACCCAGCGATAGCGTCCCGAGTGGCGGGATTGCCCACCATTCGAGTTCGCGGGGTGCACAGTCATTAGTTGCGATCATACAACGGTCGGCAGCGCCAGACCGGCTGGGAACGCCAGACCCGGGGGGCCGGCCGGCAGCGCCAGACCGCAGGCCGGCCGGCTGGTCAGGCGGGCTCGTCAGGCGGCCCCGCGTCGCCCGCAATGCGCCGAGCGCAGCACCCGCACGCCAGGGTCGATCCGGCGCACTGCGAGGGCGGGCGCCCGGCCTGCGATGATCACCGCGGCTAGGAAGAGCACGGACACGACGTAGAAGGCGGCTAGGAAGAGCACGGACACGACGTAGAAGAACGTGTGACCCAGGGGAGCCGACGGGTGCGAATTCCGCGCCCACTTACTCAGTGCCGCGACGAACCCAAGCCACCCGACCCCGGCCACCACGGGCGCCGCGACCAGCCGGAGCACGTCTGACCTGTGCTCCGCTCTCGCACGCAGGATGACCGTTATCGCAGGGGCGACGGCACCGGCCGCCATCAGCATGGCCGCGGCGAGGCTGGCCGCCACCAGCGCGCCGCCGACGGCACGCACGGACGAATGGGTAGCGGGAATCTCGGCCTTGACAAAACCCGCGCAAACGAAGAGCACGCCGAGCCCGCCCCACAGCACCGCCGTCAGTGCGCCGCGCAGCCGCGCCGGCTGCGACACCGCAAGCACGGGCCATCGCAGCCAGGCACCGAGCGCTCCCGCAGCGGTGTTCAGCACGGTGCGCCTGCCGGCCGGGCATTGCTCGAGCAGTGCCTGGAATTCGTCACCGTACCTGTCCCGCCAGCCCGCCGGGTAGAGGTGTGTCAGTGCGATTGCCATTCGCTTCATGCCATCCCCTTAACGGCTCCGCGGGCCGGCCGCACGCCATGTCTGCCGGCGCGCGCCTGGCGTGACACTCGACCACGTGACGGGGGCGCCAGCCAGGCGGCCAAGCCCCGTCTCTGCCACCGCGCGCATGCGTTCGAGCTGAGTGGCGAGCACGGCTGATCCCTCGGCTGTGATGCGGTACGGGCGTCGGCGGTCCTGCGCGGCAAGTGGCTCGATGAGCCCGCGCTCCTCCAGCCGTGCGATCACGCCGTAGAGCGTGCCCGGCCCGAGCCGCACGCCGGAACCTTCCGCGACATCCTGCATGATGGCGTAACCATGTTTCGGGCCAGCGCGGGACTCAGGTTGTGGTGCGGCTTCAGGGTGGCGCGGGGCTTCAGGTCGTGGCGCGGCTTCAGGGTGTGGTGCGGCTTCAGCGTGTGGCGCGCGAGCCCGGATATGCGCGGCCTCAATATGTCCTGATCGCTGCCGTGAGCTCACGGAACTGCTCATACCTGCGGGAGCACGCGCGCGCCCACCGCTCGTCGGGGTACACGGGACGGCCGGGCCGGGACCATCTTGCCGCGTCATCGAGCGACGACTCCAGGCCCGCGGCGATCCTGGCCATCCAGGCCATGCCGAGTGCCGCGCCCTCGGGCACGGCGGCGCGGATCACCGGTACTCCTGTGCAGTCGGCGAGCGCCTGCATCCAGGCGCGGTCCCTGGTCCCTCCGCCGGTGGCCACGACCCGGGCGGGCACGCAGCCGGCCATGTCGAGGATGCGGCGGGCCACGAAACCGGTGGCCTCATAGGCGGCGCGGCGCAGGGCGGTGGCGTCGTGCGTGAGGTCGAGGCCGTGCAGTGACCCGCGGAGCGACGTGTTGTGCAGCGGAATCCGCTCGCCGCGGACATAGGGGGTCCATAGCGGTATCCGGTCCGGGTGCAGGCCGCCGGTGCCCGGGCTGGTGCCTGTGCCCGGGCTGATGCCGGTGCCCCTACTGGTGCTTGCCCGGGTGCGGGTGCCGCCGAGCAGGCGCCGCGCCCAGCCGAGGAAGAGCCCGCCCGCATTGCTCGGCCCGCCGAGCAGGCACAGGCCAGGGCGCAGATGGGGGAACCGCCACAGTCCGGGGACGTCACCTTCGTCGGGCATCACGGCCCAGGTGAGCAGCGTCGTACCGCACATGATGTGCGCCTCGCCTGGCCGTGACACACCGGCGGTTATCTGCTCCGTCATCACGTCGACACTGCCGGGCGCGAGTGACGTGCGCGCCGCCCATTGCCCATCGGCATCGCCGCCATCCGATCCGCCGGCCAGCCCGCTGAGGTGGCGAGCGGTCGCGCCGATCTCGGTCACCACGATCGGCAACTGGTCCTCGGTGATGCCGATCCTGCTGAGCTCGGCCGGATCCCAGCGGCGCCCGTCGAATATCGGGAAGTACGACATGGCCGTGAAGGAGTCGATGACCGGCTCGCCACCGAGAGCCACCGCGGCAAGCGCCTGCGCGGGCCAGTAGGCGCGCGCGCCCGGCCAGTGCTTGGCCGCCCAGTGCAGAAAGGCTTCGCCCTCACGAATATCGAGCGGGCTGGCCGGCGGCCACGCCGCCGCAGCGGCACGCCCACGCCAGTCGCCGTAAAGCAGCCCAGGTGACAGGGGTTCCAGATGATCATCGAGGGCGACAAGTGAGGGCACACAAGCGGCGATCCCCAGCCCCGCGGCGGGACCCGCCGCGGGCCCGAGTGCCGCGACCGCTCGCCGCGGGCCCTTGTACCACGCCGCGGCGGCGTCGTGCTCAAAGCTGTCAGGGTCCGCAACACGTACCGCATGCGGCACCCTGGCACGGCCGCGGACGCGCCCGCGCCCATCCACCGCGATCGCCTTGACCGCCGTGGTCCCGACGTCAACCCCGATCGTGATCTCGCTGTCGGCGGGGTCGGGCCGCACCTTGCGAACCGGCGCCTTACGCACCGGTGCTTTCCGCACCGGCATCACCTCCGGACGCACCCGTCGTGAGCGGGCTGGTTCCACTGTACGATCCGGCATGCTGCGCCGCGCGATGCCGGCGCGACAAGACAGGCCCGCGGTCACCCGCGACACGCGGGGCATCATTCGGCGATGATCGTTGATGACATCGAGCGGGCTGGCGCCGCGGAGCGGCCGTGCTGCCGCACCCGGACCGGCCGTGCTGCCGCACCCGGAGCGGCTGCGCAGCTGTGATCGGCAGTACGGCCGATCATGGCCCCGGCGGCGCCCGGACCGGCCATGCCCGGCCCGGCTGAGCCCGGACCCGGAGGTGCTACGTGCCAGACCCGTGGGAGTCTCGTGACGCGGCTTTTGACGCCGTACTCGCCGCTGCCAGGGGCATGCTCGAACTTGGCCTCAGCGCGGGCACGAGCGGCAACGTTTCCGCCCGGCTCGACGACGGGCACATCGTGATCACCCCGTCGGCCGTGCCGTACCAGGAGATGACCGCGAACGACCTCGCCGTGCTCACGATGGCAGGGGAGCAAGTGGCAGGGCCGCGCGCGCATTCCACGGAAAGGCTGCTGCACCTAGCCTGTTACGGAGCGTTTGATGAGGTCGGGGCCGTACTGCACAGCCATCCGCCGCACGCGACCATGTTCGCGTGCGCTCGCAGGCCGGTACCACCCGTCATCGATGAGGCGGTGCTGTTCATCGGCGGCGAGGTCCCTGTCACCAGCTACGCGATGAGCGGCACAGCGGCCGTCGGCGCGAACGCTGTCGCGGTGCTTGGCCGCGTGGGCAGCGCCCTGCTTGCCAACCATGGCCTTGTCACCATCGCCGCGACGCCCGCCGCTGCCCTGCACCAGGCAGGCGTGGTGGAGCACTGCGCGCGGGTGGCATGGGGGGCGCTGGCCTTCGGCGGACACGTGCCGCTGCCACCTGAGGCGCTAACCTCGTTGGCGGACGTCTACCGGCGCGCCAGGTCCGGCGGCGGCTGAGCTGCAGGTCCGGCGGCGCCTGAGCTGGCGAAGCCGGCGGTGACTCCGCGCCGAGCGCCGCCGCGAACCACCCTGGGCGCAAGTACGCTCGTGCCACCGACCGGCCGACCGGCCTGCCCGCCGGCTACGGCAAGTTCGCGATGTTCACTGATCCGGACGGCAACGCCGTGGGCCTGTGGGCCTGACCGGACGTCCAGCGGAAGAAGCGACGCAGGAAGGCGTGTCATGAGCATCGACCCCGGCAGCATCGAGTTCGACACCTATGAGCTTGTCCTGTTGCGCCGGACCAGGCAGAGCCGGGAGTTTGACGACCAGACCCAGGAGCGGATCTTCCGCGAGCACGCGGCTACACGATCGGCCTCGGCGCCGCCGGTCAAGTGCTCGCCGCGGGACCGGTGACCGAGTCCAAGGCCGAAGACGAGCCTGTGACCGGATTCGGCATCTACCAGCAGGGGTCCCACGAGGCTGTACGCGAACTCGTCGCGAGAGATCCTGGTGTCCTGCAGGGCCAGTACACCTTCGAGATCTTGACGTGGCGCACGCGCACGGGGGGCATCGCCTTTCCGCGCCACGAGCGGGGTCCCCTGGCGTCCTGAGACCGTCTGCGGCAAAACGCCGCAGACGCAGCAAGCACGGCACCCGCAGCAAATGCGGCACCCGCAGCAAACGCCACAAACGCAGCAAACGCCGTACGCGCAGCAAACACGTCAGAAAGGATGCCGTTCGGAGTTTCAGGCGCCCCATGAACGGCGCAGATCGCGTTCAGTTTCATCAAATTTAGCCGAATCGGCGCAGCGGCATCGCCACCTTACCCCAAGCTTGGTTAAATGGCTCATACAGCATGGACTGATTTCGGCTGCGGTGATGGGGGCGCGGGCAAGCGGATAGCTGGTACCGACGGGATTGTGCACTTCACTGACCGTCGCGCGCAGCGATCCGCGCGCCGCCGCCCAGGGCGAGATGGGGCTTATGGTGGCGAGTGCGCAAGGCAAGGACGTTAGCAACTACCAGGGTAAGGTCGACTGGGCGACGCTCGGCAAGGGCCTTGCGTTCGCGTTCTGCAAGGCGACAGAGGGAACCACGTTCGAAGACGCCGAATTCGCGGCGAATTGGGCGGGCATCAAGTCTGCGGGATTATATCGCGGCGCATATCACTTCCTCCACCCGGCCGACAGCGCCACCGCACAGGCGCAGTACTTCATGAACATGGTGAAGGCTCATGGCCTGCTGCCCGGCGACATGCTGGTCTGCGACGCGGAGGTGACCGATGGGCTCGCGGATGCCTCGGTCAACAGTTCGACGAAAGCGTTCTGCGACGAGGTCATGAGGATCGCGGGGCCGCACTGCCCCGTGATCGTGTATACCTACGCCTCCTTCGCGGCGAAGCTACCCGGATGCACGGGTTTCCCGCTGTGGATCGCGTACCCCTCGAATGCCGCGCCCGCTTCTGTGGCGCCGTGGAAAACCTGGAAATTCTGGCAGTGGGGCACCGTAAGCGGGATCGATGCGGATGCATTCAACGGAACCGATGCGGAGCTGACGGCATGGATCAGAACATATACGGAGGTACCAGTGAATAACCTCGGCGGCAAGATCGTGGGAGGAGTCACCAGCGTCCGCTGGGACGATGGCGACACCGTGGCGGCCGGGGTTGGGGTCGATGGCCACGTCTGGGCCATCAGGTGGCATGCCGGATCCTGGGGGACCTGGCAGAAGGTCAGCCCCACGTCCGCCAACGGCGCGCTTGGGATGATCGCATTCGGAACTGGCCTTGGCCACCTGTACTACGCTGGCAGCGCGACATGCGCGGTGCTCCAGCTGAAAACGTCCGACGGCGGAGCATCCTGGACGTAACCCCAGGCCCGCACCCCACCAGGCCCGCACCCCACCCGGCCCGCAGGCGACCCAGGCGCCAGGCGGACGGTTCGTTAGCCGGCTTCCTCCCGCGCGAGAGCGGCAGGATCAGGCCCCGCGTGCGGCAGATGGACGCGGGCGGTGACCTTGCCGGCCAGGCGGAGGCTGTCACCATCGGACAGGGTCACGGTGGACCCTGGCAGCACGCGGTCACCGTTGACGAAGGTGCCGTTCGTGGACCGCTCGTCACGGACGGTCGCGCGCCCGGCGTCGTCCACGGTGATCGTGGCGTGCCGCCTCGACACGTCGTCGTGGCGATCGAAGGCGGCGGCCACCAGCGATTCCTCCGGCGCGCGGCCAAGCACCACGGAGGTCCCGGCAGGGACGTCCACGTTGCCAGTGGGAAAAGAGAGCCGCAGCACGACGAGCGAGGTGATGGAGGCTGGGTGGCGCAACGTCCGATGGCACTCCGGGCAGGCGCGGGCGGCGGGCTCCGGCAGCGCCGTGCCGCAGTGCGGGCAGCTCGCCGCGGGCCCTGACGCCGCCGCGGAGCGGACGTCCTCCAGCCGTACCCGCTCGTGCATGACCGTGGGCGGTGAGGGCCGTTCCTCGCCCGCTAGGTCCACGTGTGTCAGGTTGGCGCCGCAACTCACGCAGACCAGGTCGGCGGGCTGGATCTCAGCCCCGCAATCGGGACATACGGCCGGCGTCACGACGTCGGCCCGCACAGGTTCTCTGCCACGGTCCCCATGCTCCGCTACTCCTGAATTGTGATGAGGCGCGGGAGGGGTCGCGCCCGGTACGGCCGGCTTCGAGCGCCGTGTCCACGAGAGCGTAACGCGGCCCAGGCAGCACGCAAAGCACGGGTCCGCGGCACTTCGGCTGCGTTCCGCTAACCGCGAACGTATGGCGGAAACAAAGCAGGCAGCTCTGCTCTTGACATCGGCAGTTGACAAGAAACACGGAGATGAGGCCTTCATGGCTGAGACGTTGACGCTTCCTGTGCTCCCCCTGGACGACGCCGTGGTGCTGCCCACTATGGTGGTGCCACTTGACATGTCCGAGGGTGAAGTGCGGGCCGCCATCGAGGCGGCCAGGGCGGTCGCGGAAGGCCGCCCCGATGTTCCAGGCATCCGTTCCGCCACCAAGCCGCGCGTGCTGCTGGTGCCGCGGCTGGATGGCAAATATGCGCCGCTGGGCACGCTCGGCGTGGTCGAGCAGGTCGGGCGGCTTCCAGACGGCGAGCCAGGCGCGGTCGTGCGCGGCATTTCCCGCGTCCGCATCGGCGCGGGTACCACCGGCCCGGGCGGAGCCCTGTGGGTGGAGGCGACGGTAGCGGAAGAGCCAGCCCCGAGTCCTCGCGCGCATGAGCTTGCCCGCGAGTACCGCGCGCTCGCCGCGACAATCCTGCAAAAGCGGGGCGCCTGGCAGGTGATTGACGCGCTGCAGCAGCTCACCGACCCGTCCGCGCTCGCGGACAGCGCCGGTTACGCTCCATACCTGAACGTGGAGCAGAAGGCCGAGTTGCTGAACACGCTCGACCCTGAGCAGCGGCTCGAGCGGCTGACCGGCTGGGCGCGCGACCATGTCGCGGAGCAGGATGTCGCCGAGACCATCCGCAACGACGTGCGCGAGGGGATGGAGAAGCAGCAGCGCGAATTCCTGCTGCGCCAGCAGCTCGCGGCGATCCGCAAGGAGCTCGCCGATCTCGATGGTCACCCGGAGTCCGAGGAGGACGACTACCGGGCCAGGGTCGAGGCCGCCGGGCTGCCAGCGAAGGTGGCTGAGGCCGCGCTACGCGAGGTCGACAAGCTTGAGCGGGCGTCAGAGGCCGCACCCGAGGCGGGCTGGATCCGCACCTGGCTGGACACGGTGCTGGACATCCCGTGGAACGAGCGCACCGAGGATTCCTATGACATCATCGCGGCGCGGGCCGTGCTCGACGCAGATCACTCCGGGCTCACCGATGTCAAGGACCGGATCATCGAGTACCTCGCGGTCCGCGGGCGCAGGGCAGGCAAGGGCCTGAGCCTCGTGGGCGGGCGGCGCAGCGGCGCCGTGCTTGCCCTGGCTGGCCCGCCAGGAGTGGGCAAGACCTCGCTCGGCGAGTCCGTCGCGCGGGCCATGGGCCGTAAGTTCGCCCGGGTCTCACTTGGCGGCATCAGGGACGAGGCGGAGATCCGCGGTCACCGGCGTACATATGTCGGTGCGCTGCCCGGCCGCATCGTCCGGGCCGTCCGTGAGGCAGGATCGATGAACCCGGTGATCCTGCTCGACGAGATCGACAAGGTCGGATCGGACTATCGCGGGGACCCGACCGCGGCGCTGCTCGAGGTGCTCGACCCCGCGCAGAACCACACGTTCCGCGACCACTACCTCGAGGTCGAGCTGGACCTGTCCGACGTGCTCTTCCTTGCCACCGCGAACGTGGCGGACGCCATCCCAGAGCCGTTGCTCGACCGGATGGAGCTTGTCGCGCTGGACGGCTACACCGAGGAGGAGAAGGTCACGATCGCTCGCGACCACCTTCTCCCGCGCCAGCTCGACCGGGCCGGCCTGGACGGTGAGGATGTGACGATCGAGGACGCGGCGCTGCGGCGCCTCGCGGCCGAGTACACCAGGGAAGCCGGGGTCCGGGCCTTGGAGCGCAGCCTCGCACGTACGCTGCGCAAGATCGCCGCACGGGTATCGGTCGGCGAGGCCACGCTTCCCGTCACGGTCGGCGCTGACGGCCTGGTCGGCTATCTCGGGCGGCCACGGCACACGCCGGAGTCCGGCGAGCGTACCTCGGTGCCAGGCGTGGCGACCGGGCTCGCGGTTACCGGCGCGGGCGGTGACGTGCTGTTCGTGGAGGCGTCACTGGCCGATCCGGAGACCGGCGGCACCGACGTCACGCTCACCGGCCAGCTTGGTGACGTGATGAAGGAATCCGCGCAGATCGCGCTGTCGTACCTGCGGTCCCACGGTGCCGAGCTTGAACTGCCCGTCGGTGACCTCAAGGACCGCGGGATTCATGTGCACGTGCCTGCGGCGCGGTCCCGAAGGACGGGCCGAGCGCGGGCGTGACCATGACGACGGCGCTGGCGTCGCTGCTTTCCGGCCGGCCGGTGCGGTCGGACGTGGCGATGACGGGTGAGGTCTCGCTTACCGGCCGGGTGCTGCCCATTGGCGGGGTGAAGCAGAAGCTGCTCGCCGCCCACCGTGCGGGCATCACCACCGTGCTCATCCCCGAGCGCAACGAGCCTGACCTGGACGATGTGCCCGAGGACGTGCGCGCCGAGCTGACGATTCACGCCCTCAGCGACGTCAGGCAGGTGCTCGAGGCGGCACTCGAACCGGCCGGCGCAGCGCGGGCGGTGGATTCCGCCGCGGCCTGAGCGCCCAGCCGTACGGGCTCCGCTGCCGGCTGACCGCCGTTCGGGCTCCGCTGTGGAGATCACTGTGGAGATCACTGTGACGCTTCCGTCGCAGACAAGTGCGACTTTCACGTCACAGTGATCTCCACACCGCAGGGTCAGGTCACAGTGATCTCCACACCACACGGTCACGTCACGCTGATCTCCACACCACACGGTCACGTCACGCTGATCTCCGCAGCGCCGCAGTCGGGCAAGCAGTGGCCGCGGCGGCCAGGGCGGCGTGACATCGGCCGTCATGTGCCCCGGTGCACAATGCGTGGGAGCGCGGTTTCGCGTCGGTCCCACCCGAGGAGGCCAGTACACAATGGACGCCCCAGTCGACCTTCGCTCGGATACCGTCAGCAAGCCGTCGCAGGCCATGCGGCGCGCCATGGCCGAGGCGGAGGTCGGAGACGACTGGTACGGCGACGACCCGACCGTTAACCGGCTGCAGGATCTTGCCGCGGAAATGACCGGCAAGGCAGCGGCGGTCTTCCTGCCGACAGGCACCATGTGCAGCCAGATCGCCATGCACGCGTTCACCCGCGCCGGGCACCTTGTCGCCTGCGAGGCGACCGCGCACGTGTGCGGTATGGAGGCGTCGTCCGCGGCTGTGCTTTCAGGGATCGCCTTCCACCGGATCGCGGCGCCGTCGCGCGGCCTGCTAACGGCCGGGCAGGTGGCCGGGGCGCTGGAGCCCGACAATTACGACGTCGAGGTCATCGACCTGGTCGCGATCGAGAACACCCACCAGGTGGGTGGCGGCTCGGCGATGGCCCTCGATGACGTCCGCGCGATCGCCAAGACATGCACGGCCAGAGCCGTCCCCCTGTACATCGACGGTGCCCGCATCTTCAACGCGTGCGCCGTGACCGGTGCCTCCGTCGCCGGCTACGCGGCGCAGGCCGAGGCCATGATGTTCTGCCTGTCCAAGGGCCTGGGCGCGCCGATCGGGTCCATGCTGGTCGGCGGCCCCGAGTTCATCAGGGAGGCGCGCAGGCTGAAGATCGTGTTCGGCGGCGCCTGGCGGCAGGCGGGCATCATGGCGGCTGCCGGCCTGATCGCGCTCACCGAGGGCCCGGCGCGGCTGCATGAAGATCATGACAATGCGCGCCGCCTGGCCCGAGGCGTGGCGGAGATCGTGCCGGCCTCTCGTCGACCCGGCTGGGGTGCAGACCAACATCGTGTTCGTGGATGTCAGCCACACCGGCCACAGCGCAGCGTCCTGGCTCGAGCGCCTGGCGGCCGAGGGTGTCCTTGTCACGATGGTGGCGGGCAGGATCCGGATGCTCACGCACGTCGGCATCACGGCGGCAGGCATAGAAACGGCGCTGGCGGCGTGGCGCCGGGTTGCGGCTGAGATCATTAACCATCCATAACGGCTGCCGTGGCGCCTACCGCGAGCGACCTGCGGGGGGATCGCGGGGGGTCGTCCCCCCGGGGTCGGCACTGCCAGAACGGCTGCCGTGGCGCCTACCGCGAGCGACCTGCGGGGGGATCGCGGGGGGTCGTCCCCCCGGGGTCAGCACTGCCAGAACGGCTGCCGTGGCGCCTACCGCGAGCGACCTGCGGGGGGATCGCGGGGGGTCGTCCCCCCGGGGTCAGCACTGCCAGAACGGCTGCCGCGGCGCGAATGTTGCGCGTCGGAGGTGACACAGAACGTCACCTCCGACGAATATGGGCCGTCGTCTGGGCCTGGATGCAAAACTCCCGCGACGGCGTTTCACGATGACGCCGTGACGTTCACCGTGCATGCGGTCCGCGGTCCGGGCCGCTGGCCCGGACCGCGGTCCGGGCCAGCGGCCGGCGTGTGCTGTGCTGCTCCGCCGGAGTCGCCCGGCGGCCGCCGCCCGGAACAGCCGTGATGGGGCAGCCGCCGGCCACGTCAGGCGATTGCCGGCGGGCCCGGTGGACGGCCGGCAAGCCGCCGGTGATCATGGGATCAGACGTCCCGGGCGGCACGTTGAGCCCGGGCCCGCACGGGATAGGAGTGCCTGATGATGCCGGTCGGCTGGCAGCAGTCCAAGCGCCACGTCCAGGTCCTCGGCCACCGGATGGCCTACATCGAGAAGGGCCGGGGCGCGCCGTTCGTGTTCTTGCACGGCAATCCGACATCGTCGTACCTGTGGCGCTCGGTCATCCCGGAACTTGCCGGTCACGGCCGCTGCATCGCCCCCGACCTGATCGGCATGGGCGACTCCGCCAAGCTCCCGCCGGACGACGATCACCGTTACACGTTCACGCGGCACCGTGAGTTCGTCGACGGGCTGCTGGCCGCCCTCGGCGTGACCGGCGATGTCACCCTCGTCGTGCATGACTGGGGCAGCGCACTCGGTTTTGACTGGGCCAGACGCCACCCTGACAGCGTTCGCGCCATCGCCTACATGGAGGCGATCGTCGGCCCCTTCGCTGGCTGGCAGGACTGGCCCGAGGCGGCACGATCGATCTTCCAGCGGCTGCGCTCGCCCGCGGGCGAGCAAATGATCCTCGATCACAACGTCTTCGTGGAGCGCATCTTGCCCGCGTCGGTGTTTCGCGCCCTCAGCGACGAGGAGATGGATGAGTACCGCAGGCCCTTCGCCACGCCGGGCGATGACCGGCTCCCGACACTGATCTGGCCACGGCAGATTCCCATCGGTGGCGAGCCAGCCGACGTCGCCGCCGTGTGCGCCGGATACGCCCAATGGCTCGCCGCGACACCCGGGCTGCCCAAGCTGTTCATCAACGCCGCCCCAGGCAGCATCCTCAGCGGAGCCCAGCGCGAGTTCTGCCGCACCTGGCCCGACCAGACCGAGGTCACCGTCCCCGGCCTGCACTTCATCCAGGAGGACTCAGGACAGCGGATCGGCCAGGCCATCGCCACCTGGCTCGCTCGGCTGGCGTAGGCACCCAGGCCGTCAGGCCGCAGGCCGTCAGGGCCGCAGGCCGTCAGGCCGTCCGCGGCCATCCCAGGCCGTCCCCGGCCGGGCGGCCGGCTCGCCATGAGCCGGCCGTACCGCGGATCATGTACCCGGGCCCAACCGATCAGGTCCCACCTGCATGCACCAATTTATCGTTGGAATGGTGAACGAGCCAGAACACCAACTGCTCATCCGCCAATACATGCCCAAAGAAACCTCCGTTCTTCCATCCTGGATCCCTGAATTCCGTTTCTCGCGCACTCAACATTCGCGCGGCTAAAATGTGGCGGGCGGCGGCGTTGTCCCTTTCGGCCTGGCAGAAAGGCGCGAGCCATGACCGGATCTCAAACAGTCAGGCGTAAACGCGAGTGCCCCGGCAAGCGGGCTCACCGGCGCTTTTGGCGCGGTACCACCCGCGAGCGGCACGCCGCACGCCGGCACGATCACGGTGGCGGAGCCGCCAGGGGCCACGCCAAACTGGATCTTCCCGGTCACCTGGGCGGGCACAACTCGGTCTACACCGCCTTCTCGTTCCAGGACGAGATGAGGCGGCCGCTGTACTGGTACGCCAACGGCGTGGCACCCACGGAAACCCCCGCGATGAGCCTGGCCAGCGCACCCGTGTACTCGAACGGCGACAGAACCGTCACGATCACGCTGAAGAACAACTACAAGTGGTCGGACGGCCTGCCGCTGACCTCCGCGGACGCCCTGTTCTTCAGCACGAAGCGAGGGCGGCAGTCAAGGAGGACCCGGCCAACTGGGCGGGCTACACGCCGAACGTCGGGCTGCCCGACCAGGTGATCAGCGCCAGCACGCCGACCGCGACGACGCTCGTGCTGAACCTGAACTCGGCCGTCAACCCGCTGTGGATGACAGAGGACGAGCTCGGGATACAGCCGATGCCGGCCTACGCCTGGGCGAAGGCCTCGGCGAACGGCCGCATCCTGGACTTCACCAAGCCAGCGAACGCGAAGAAGATCTACGACTTCCTCGCCGCGGAGCCGGAGTCGGTGAGCACCTACGCGAGCAACCCGCTGTGGCGGTTCCACCGGCACCTAATCCCCAACGCGCTTGGCGTGATCATCGTAAACGTCACGTTCAACATCGCCGACGCAATCGTGGCCGTGGCCACGCTCGGCTTCCTCGGCTTCGGCCTGCACTACCCCAACGTGGACTCGGGCGACATGCTCTCCACCGGGACCACTTACCTGCAGGACGGATACTGGTGGCTTATCTACCCTGTCGGGACCTGCATCGTCCTGGTCGTGATGGCATGCAACCTGCTTGGCGACGGGCTACGCGATTCGCTTGACGTGCGGCCGCGCCGTCGCTGACCGCACTCGCTGATCACCTGGCCCGGCACCGATTCCACCCGCTGACCGAGGAGTACCCCGGATGGCCCCTGTCCTGGAGATCACGGACCTCTCGACGCACATCCGGCTGACCAAGCAGGTCGTGCAGCCCGTCGGCGGCGTCGACCTCGCTATCGAGCCCGGCGAGACGCTCGGGCTGGTAGGCGAGTCCGGGTGCGGAAAGTCGATGACCAGTCTTTCAATCATGGGGCTGCTGCCGCCAGGGGGAGCCGTCGTCCGCGGCTCGATCAAGCTGGACGGCAGGGGGTCGGCCTGCCGGAGCCTGACCTGTGCAAGATCCGCGGCAACGACGTAGCGATGATCTTCCAGGATCCGCTCACCTCGCTGGACCCCACGAAGACCATCGGCTACCAGGTGGCGGAGCCGTTCCGGCTGCACCGCGGTGATACCAAGGCGGCGGCCTGCTGCTGGCGGGTCCCGATGTGCTGGATGCTGAGGGGCTCGCGGATGATCGAGCCGACGCCACTTCCCACTGTGGTGGCAGCATCCGGAGTAATGCCTGGTCACGGCGGTGCGCGCGGATCTGCCCGTGCGGGCAGCCGGTCCTGGGCAAGGCGAGGCGGGACGCGGTGACGTGCTCGGACCGGTGCCGCCAGCGGGAGTCGAGGGCACGACGGAAGGCGGCGGCGGCCACATGACCGGACGATCAGGCAGCAGGCCGCCCGGCAGCACAGTGCAGGCGAGGACTGCCCCGCGCCTGGCAAGGACGCCTGACAACGCCCTAACGGAATACGGCATTTCACGTGGCGCGCGGTACGGACGGACGGCGGTCTCACAGCAGCCGGACCCTAACGTTAGGCGCGCGGGCCTGCCACGGAACCTCGTGAGCTTCCAGATCTACCAGGACAAGGCGGTGCAACCACCGCCAGCCGTGGTCAGGAGGCCGTGGGCGTTCCCATTCCCTCCCGGGCCGATGGAGATGGTGGTCTTGTGCGGGTGCGGGTGCGGGTGCGGATGCCGGAAGCCGCTGCCGCCGCCAGCAGGGGCGGGACGGCCGAGGATCTTCGCGTCGGACGCATGCCGACAACGAGCATTCCAGGCGCGCCGCCGGATCCACGGGGGTACCCGCATGATCGCTACGGAGGCGTGGATCAAGGGCCACAGGAAGGCGATAGCCGCAGGCGCGGGAGCGATCGTGAGCATCGTGGTGGCCATCCCCGGCGGCCCAGGCTGGCTGCAGGCCGTGGCCGCGACAGCGGGCGCCATAGCCGTATACGCGACACCGAACACCCCGCCAGGCAGCCGCTGATGGCCTTGCTGGCGAGGCTGACCGAGGCCGCCAAGCAGGCGCACGCCGACCGCGAGGAACAGGCCGTCAGCGCGCAGGCCCGACATACGAGCTGGCTGAGAAGCGAGGCGGTGCGGGTGACGGCCGAGATCGTGGACCGGTCCTTGTCGAAGCAGCCGCTGGCTACCGAGGCTGAGATCCGCTTGATCCGGGCGGTCGGGGCGATCTTGCATGAAAGGGGGCTGATCTGAGCGGCCGAGCAGGCGGCCAACTCAGCGGCACTGCGGCGAGCAGCCGGGAAGGGTCATGAGCGATCTCGCCGCACGCCATGCAGGGTCGCTGCGCTACGTGACCAGATTCAGGACAGGCGCCAGGGCCAGCAGGGTGCAGTCCCGGTGATCGGCAGCGGTGACATCGATCAGGCGGCCTCGCCTGAGCACCTATGTGCTGGAAACCGGGTGAACATGGACCTGCGGCCGCCTGATGCGGTCCAGCGTGGCGTGCTGCACCGGATCCTGCATGCGGCGATCGACGTGCGGCCGGGATCGTGGGCGATGCAGAACCATCCTGATGTCGTCCAGTTCGCCCAGGAATATCCCGATGTTTTGGTGCTGCACAAGCACCGGAGCTGACCGAGCCATGTCATTCCATGCCTGCCGAGCCTCGGCTTAGCGGGACTGGGCTCGCCCTGCCATGCCGGGGCATGCCTATACTGGCCGTGTCTGCCGCGCCATGCCATGCCTCGCCAGGCCTAGGCCCGCCCTGCCAACCCCCGCCTGCCATGCCCAGCCGTACAAGCGAGCTTACCAACAGTGGATACACTCGGAGGCATGACCGCCCATGATGTCGAGCTGCCCATCGAAGCATCCGCCAGGCTGGTGGCAGTGCTGGAGGCGCTATCCGGCGTGGCGGCGGCCTTTGCGGAGGCCGTGACCGGCGCTCAGCAGGGACGCGCCAGCCGCTTGATCATCGAAGGCCAGCCGGTGGCTCTTGTCGTGCCGCTCGCCGCGATCGAGGTGCTCAGGCGGGCGGAGGATCTCGAAGATGCGGCCGAGATCAGGCAGGCGGGCAGCGAGCCGGGTGACTACATCAGCTTGGAGCAGCTGGAAGCCGAGCTGCTGGCGGAGCAGTGACCTACGCGGTCGAAGTGCACTCACGAGCCCGCAAGGCGCTGCGCCAGCTGGACCGCCGCGAGGCGGCGAAGATACTGGCGGCAATGCGTGCCCTCGCCGACGACCCCCGGCCGCCTAACGCCGGGACCATGCAGGGCGCTCCTTACCTGAAGATCCGGATCGGCGATTTCCGGATCATCTACGACGTGGACGACAACGCGAAAAGGATCACGGTCGAGATGGCCGGTCACCGCCGCGACGTGTACCGGAAAATGGGCCTCTGAGTCCGCGCCTAGTCATGGCGCGCCACGACTAGGCCTGCCGTAGCCCACCTTGCCGTGCCTGCCTTGCCGAGGCTTGCCGCCGCGTGACCCGCCATCCCTCGGCCCGCCTGCCATGGCTTCGCTCGCCGCACCTCGCCTGGCTTGCCGAGCCCTGCCGGGGCCTGGCAACCGCGCCTGCCATGCCTCGCCTCGGCTAGCCTCGCCCAGCCAGACCTTGGCACGCCTGCCATACATCCCTGGTCGCACCGTAACTGATCGAAAACTTCATACACGGTGCCACCTGGGGAAATGCCACCTCCTAGAACGGAATCGGCTGGTTACTGGTGTCCGTCGCGGGCGCGGCGGAGCCTGCGGGGCACGGGCGCCACGCGGTGTGGCAGCACACGCCGCAGCGGCACTGTTTGTCCCGGCATAGGCCGGGCGGCAGGACTAGGAGGCGCAGGTGGCGGGAACGGGCTTGCACTGCCCACTGCAGAGTTAACCAGGGCTGTCACGGCCGACCGTGCCGACCCTAGTCGTCTGCGGGACAGGGGACGTGTTCTTCGAGCTTTCCTGGGCCTACTGGCTGAAGGACCTGCTTCCCGGCGCGGACGACGTGGTCGAGGTCGGCGGCGGTCGGCTGTTCTTCCCCGACGAACGAGCCGGTGAGCTGCTCGGCGCTCTGCGGGCGCATTGGACGGGCCTCGATTATCGGTATCGTCAACCTGGCGCCCGGGCGTGGCGCCGGTTCAGGTGGTAGCGAGTAATGGGTGGTCCTCGCGCGGACGCGCCTTCAGGAGTGACGGCCCGGAGGGCCGGGCGGCGCAGCCGCCGGGCAGGAGTGACGGCCCGGAGGGCCGGGCCGCGCAGCCGCCGGGCAGGAGTGACGGCCCGCAGGGCCGGGCCGCGCAGCCGTTCAGGACCATTGAGACTTAACTGGTCAGTAGCGGTGGCACTACCATCACTGACAGGTGCCTTCCGTTGGTCGTGGGTGGCTGGGCGGCCCGGAATCGCGCCGTCTGGCCTGCGAAGGGGGCGGAAGTGATCAGCAATCGGCTCGATGATGAGCACGAGACGCTGCGGGCGACGGTGCAGGAGTTCGCCCGCGATGTAGTCGCGCCAGTGATCGGCGGCTACTACGAGCGGTGCGAGTTCCCCTACGAGATCGTCGCGCGGATGGGCAAGATGGGCCTGTTCGGGCTGCCGTTCCCCGAGGAGTTCGGGGGGATGGGCGGCGACTATTTCGCGCTCTGCCTGGCACTGCACGAGCTTGCCAGGGTGGACTCTTCTGTGGCGATCACGCTGGAGGCCGGGGTCTCGCTCGGCGCCATGCCGATCTACAGGTTCGGGACCGAGGAGCAGAAACGGCGCTGGCTGCCCCCGTTGTGCGCAGGCGAACGGCTCGGCGCATTTGGGCTGACCGAACCTGGCGGGGGTTCCGACGTGCCTGGCGGGATGCGGACGACGGCGCGCCTGGCCGAGGGCGAATGGGTGATCGACGGCAGCAAGGCATTCATCACCAACGCGGGCACATCGATCACGGATCTTGTCACTGTGCTCGCGATAACTGGCCAGCGCCCCGACGGAGACAAGGAGATCTCGTCAATTGTCGTCCCGGTAGGAACGCCCGGATTCACCGTCGGGCAGCGCTATTCCAAGGTCGGCTGGTCAGCGTCGGATACCCGCGAGCTAGCATTCAACTCCTGCAAGGTTCCCGCCGGCCACCTGGTGGGTGGGCGGGGCCGCGGCTACGCCCAGTTCCTGCAGATCCTGGACGAGGGAAGGATCGCGATCGCCGCGGTTGCCGCCGGGCTCGCCCAGGGTTGCGTGGACGAGAGCCTGCGTTATGCGTCAGACCGGACCGCATTCGGGCACGCGATCGGCGTCTACCAGGCGATCCGATTCAAGATCGCGGACATGGAGTCGAGGGCAGCGGTGGCCAGGCTCGCCTGGTACGAAGCGGCCGCGAGGATGCACGCGGGTGAACCATTCAAGAAGGAGGCGGCGATCGCCAAGCTGACGTCGTCGAATGCGGCGATGGATAACGCACGCGACGCCACGCAGATATTTGGCGGATACGGATTCATGAACGACTCCGCGGTGGGACGTTTCTACCGTGACGCCAAGGTCCTCGAGATTGGCGAGGGGACATCCGAGGTCCAGCGGCTGCTGATTGCCCGTGAGCTTGGCCTTCCTGGCCTGCACGGCCTGCACGGCGGGCCAGCACTCGCCGGCTAGTTGCACATGTGTGCTTGGCGACTGGGGCTGGCCAGTTGGGGTGGCCGGCCGGTGGCCCGGCAGTGGGAGCCCCGCAATGGGGGCCCGGCAGTTGGGGGCCCGGCAGTTGGGGGCCCGGCAGTTGGGGGCCCCGGCAGTGGGGCTCGGCGTGCCGCAAGCACGGCAGCATGAGCGGCGTGGTGATCGGCTTGCCGGCGACAGACTCGAGCATCACTAACAGCCCTATCACGGTCCTCGCTGGCCCAGCCTGGCTCATGCGCCACAGCCGGCGGTAACGATGCGTATTACTACCGCTGCGAATAGACGCGCGAATGGCCGGCGTATCTGGCGCCGCCGGGTGCGGGGCTAGCGCTGTAGCACTCCGACCGGCGCTGAGCGTGCCGCAAGGAGTGCGATACATAGGTATTTGCAGCTCATTAGGGTATTGATGTGCCTTAGCCCGGTATCAGGCTAGAGTGGTCGCCGGACCCGTCACGATGACCCGTATCAGTGGATTGTCACCCGGGAAGGGGTTTGGCATGCCAGTCTCGCTCGCCGGCGAGCTGGGCGTCTTTTCCCGGTTCCGCTAGCAGGGTGGAGGGTACGCAGAGTGCGGTCCAAGGCCAGTAAGGACCGCGGTGGAGCAGGCCAGCCCGCCGCCCGAGTTCCGGCTGGCCCTGGTACGCCCCATACTGGCACGTTCAGCGGGTCAGCGGAGAACCCAGCGCAAGCCGCGCCGGACCAGGGCGGGCCGGACCAGGGCGTGCCCGGCCAGCGCGGGCTAGCACAGGGCGGGTTAGCGCAGGCCGGGCCTGAGCAGGTGCTGCAGCAGTACGCGCATCACCGCGGCGGGCCGAGGAACTGGCGCGTTCGCACCCGGCTGCTCGCTCTGATCGCCATCCCGACAGTCACGGCCCTCATCGTCAGCGGTATCAAGATTGTTTCCGCCAGCAGAAGCGCGATGGCCTATCAGCGCGTCGCGGCGATGGCAACCCTCGGTGAGGCGATCACCTCACTCGCTCAATCCCTTGAAGACGAAAGGGATTTCACCGCCGCATACATCGCCCGGGGCAAACCAGCGGCTGGCAAGATCGTTCTGGGCCAGGAACACTCCGCTACGGACCGGGCGGCACGGCAGGTCGCCGCGCTCGCCGATCGCATCGGGACCGCGTACCCCGCGCAGACGCGAGCACAGGCCGCCGTCGTTTTGACCGGGATCGACGACCTTGGCAGCCTGCGCAGGGCGGCGACACAAACCAAGTTGCCCGCGCTCGCCGTCATCGGGAAATACGCGGCGACGATCGACGACATGCTCGCGATGGACGACGAGATCGCTCAGGGCGGCGGGGACGCGGCCCTCGCGGACACGGTGCGCGTGCTCGGCCTGCTTTCGAGAATGAAGGAGGAGGCATCGCAGCAGCGCGCCATCCTCGAGGTCGCGTTGACGTCCCGCAGGTTCGTGCCCGGTGTGCTGAGCAAGCTGACCGCGGCGGAGGCGGCCGAACAGAGCAACCTGGCGGTGTTCAATTCCTCGGCGACCGCCGGCCAGCGCCGGGAATACCTGGACACCGTTTCCGGATCACTCACCGCTCGCGCGCTGAGGGAGGAGCAAAGCGCTATCTCACTGGCGAGCGGAGGCCGCTCACTGGCCAGTGCCCCAATCACGGCCCACGACTGGTACGGCGCGATGTCGGACACCGTCGACAGGATGCGTACGGTCGAGAAGGATCTGGCTGATTCGGTTGCCAGCAGGGCGCGCTCGCTGGTACACGACGCGATGACCTGGGCATTGGCTGTTACCGTCGCGATCCTGCTCGTCCTCGCGCTCGCATTGATACTTACCGCCTTCGTCGCGAGGACGATGGTGCGCCCGCTTGCCCGGCTGCGCGCCGGTGCGCTCGAGGTGGCGGGGGTCCGGCTGCCGGAAATGGTGCGCAGGCTGAGCGATACAGGCGGCGCCGAACTGCCGCCGGAGGTTAAGCCGATCGATGTCGACACGACCGACGAGATCGGCGAGGTGGCACGGGCGTTCGACCAGGTGCATCGCGAGGCGCTGCGGCTCGCAGCGAACGAGGCTATGCTGCGGGCCAACGTCAACGCGATGTTCGTCAACCTGTCTCGGCGTAGCCAATACCTGGTCGAGCGCCAGATCCAGTTAATAGACGATCTCGAGCTGGATGAAGCGGACGCCGGGCGGCTCGCGAACCTGTTCCAGATGGACCATCTGGCGACCCGCATGCGCCGCAACTCGGAGAACCTGCTCGTCCTCGCGGGCCAGGAGACGATCAGGCAGTGGGACAGCCCGGTCGTGCTCATCGATGTGCTACGGGCGGCGCTTTCTGAGATCGAGCACTTCAGCCGCGTCTCGCTGGACGTCCAGCCCGGGATCGCTGTGCATGGCCAGGCGGTGAACGACGTCGTGCACCTGATCGCCGAACTGGCCGAGAACGCGACATCGTTCTCGCCCGGCGACAGCCCGGTGCGGATATCGGGCGACCTGCTGCCCGGGGGTGGCCTGCTGCTCGACATCACCGACCATGGCGCCGGCATGGGGACGCAGGATTTGGCGTACGCGAACTGGCGGCTGGATAACCCGCCGGTGGTGGATGTAGCGGTCTCCAGGCGGATGGGCCTGTTCGTGGTGGCCAGGCTGGCAGCGCGGCACGGTATCCGGGTGCGGCTTCGACCAGCGCAGGACGGTGGCCTCACAGCGTTGGTCTGGCTGCCAGACGACCTGGTCATCAGCGAAGCCATCGAGGCTCAAACCGATGCACACCGATTCGCTGCCGCAGCCGGCCGCGCCAGCGAAAGCGCGGTCAGCGCCCGGCCGAAGACCGTGGCGGATAAGGTCGCCGCGGCGCGGGCGCCACGTTTCGGCGCCTCGGTCGAGCAGCGCGAGCGGTCGCGGGAGTGGCAGCGCGAGCGGTCGCGCGGAGCGGGCGGGCTGCCTGGAGCGGGCGGGCTGGCTGGAGCGGGCGGGCTGGCTGGAGCGGGCGGGCTGGCTGGAGCGGGCGGGCTGGCTGGAGCGGGCGGGCTCCCCGGCGGGCTCATCGAGAAACTTGGCGGCGCGCGGCCCACGGCTGTGCAGTCCGTGTTCAGCGTCCCGGTACGCGACGCAACCCCCGATCTGGCCCTCGGGTCCGTACCCGAGTCGACCGCCGGGTTCGCCGAGGGCGGCGAGCTTGGCGAGTTCGGCCATGTCACCGAGCCGCCTTTCCCGCCGGGCGGCCTTGGCTCCGGTATCGGGCACGTCGTCGTTCCCATGTATGCCGCGGAAATGGGAAGGCTGCCGATCTTCGAGGCGGTGGAATCTGACTGGTTCCGCCGCGGCAGGGCGCCGGCCGGTGCGCATACTGGCAGCGATCCTCCGAGGGCTGCGAGAGCGGTGAACTGGACGTCCCCGGCTGACGAGGGCTGGCGGGCGGCCGCGGCCGTGAAGGACCCGGTCGCGGGCGGCACCACGTCGGCCGGTTTGCCTAAGCGGATTCCCCGGGCCAATCTCGTGCCGGGAACCGCTGGCGCGGACCAGCCAACTGCGGGGGTGCCGGCTCGTTCGGCGGACGCGGTGCGCGAGCGGTTCGGCAGTTTTCAGCGCGGCGTACGCGCAGGCCACGCCGCCGCATACCGGCGGTTGCGCGGGCCACCTTCTAACGGTCCGACGACTGGCCGCCCGACTGGTGGCGGCACGGCCACTGGCGGCACGGCCACTGGCTGCCCGGCGACTGGCGGCCCGGCGACTGGCGGCCCGGCGACTGGCGGCCTGGCCGCTGGATACCGCGCCGCTGGCGGCAGTTCAGGTAGACAGGGAGAGAGCGAGGAGGACGTGTGAGTCCGGTAGCCCACCCGGTAAAGGATCTCAACTGGCTGGTCACGAACTTCGTCGAACGCGTTCCGGCGGTTGCCCACGCGATCGTCGTGTCATCCGACGGGTTGCCCGTGGTGTCTTCCCATGGCTTCCCTCCGGATCGCGTGGATCAGCTTGCCGCGGTCACGTCCGGGCTCACCAGCCTGACGACGGGCGCGGCCAGGATCTTCGAAGGCGGTGGAGTTGCGCAGACCGTGGTGGAGATGCACCGCGGCCTGCTCATCGTCATGGCCATCACCGATGGCTCCAGCCTGGCAGTGCTCGCGTCGGCAGACTGCGACATGGGGCTGATTGCTTACGAGATGGCATTGCTGGTAGAGCGTGTGGGGCGCGCGCTGACGCCGCAGTTGCGCAGTACGCTCCCGCCCGAGTGGTCGGAGGATGGCAGATAGTGACAGGAGAATCCGATGGCCGACCCGGGTCGCGACGACCGCACTAGGGACGGCGGGGCGCATGAACTGCGCCCGCGCGGTGATCTACGCTGGAGCTACCCTCCGGTTAACGTGCCGCTGTCCCGTGAGAGTGAGCTAGCCCCTGGTGAGGATACTGTGGCTAGCCCGCTGGTACGTCCGTACGCCGTCACGGGCGGGCGAACTCAGCCGAAATATCAACTTCAAATTGAGGCGATGGTCGCGGCGTCTTACTATGAGCCGCGCGATCTGTCGATTCTCAGCCCGGAATGTCAGGCCATCCTCGGCTTCTGCCGCGACTGGCGCAGTGTCGCCGAGATCTCCGCGGTACTTCGGCTGCCGCTGGGTGTTGCCAGGGTCCTCGTCGCCGACATGGCGGTCGAGGGGTTGGTTCGGGTCCACCAGACCGACCATGTGGAAGGACGCCCGGACCTTAACCTGCTCGAAAGGGTGCTAAGTGGACTACGCAAACTCTAGTTCGGGGGGCCTTTCTGGACCGTCCTCGTGGGCAGGCAACGGTGCCGCCCAGGGCTCTCCCACCGGGTCTGCGATGACGTCCGTCAAAATAGTGGTCGCGGGCGGCTTTGGCGTTGGCAAAACAACCTTCGTCGGTTCGGTGTCAGAGATCATGCCTCTAACAACTGAGGCGGTGATGACCGTCGCGAGCACAGATGTCGACGATCTTTCTCATGTGCCGGACAAGACGACGACCACGGTCGCGATGGATTTTGGCCGGTTGACTCTCGACGCGGGGCTGATCCTGTACCTGTTCGGTACACCGGGCCAGCACCGTTTCTGGTTCATGTGGGACGACCTGATCCACGGGGCGATCGGCGCGGTTGTGCTCGTCGACACCAGGCGGCTTGCCGACTCGTTTCCTGCGCTGGACTACTTCGAGGCGGCAGGCCTGCCGTTCATCGTGGGCATCAACGGCTTCTACGGCGAATTCCCGCACGCGGTCCAGGATGTCCAGGATGCGCTGTCGATCGGGTCGCACGTGCCGATTGTTCAGTGTGATGCCTGCAGCAGGGAATCCACCAAGACCACGTTGATCACGCTGGTCGAGCATGCCATGGCAATGCAGATGAGCCATCGATACTGAAGGAGGGGCCGCGACTGCCGGTGGAGTCTCATGCGGAAGCCTGGTGCGGCTGCGGTCTGAAGCTGCAGGCCGCTGTCGCCGGGAGATCTGGCGCTGCCGCCGGGCCTGCGCCAGCGCCAGAGTCTCGAATGCGAGGGGTCCCGGTTCGACGCGGGCGGTGCGGCTTTGCTGTAATGTCACGCGTCCCGGGGCGGTAGCTCAGCCGGTTAGAGCAGCGGACTCATAATCCGCCGGTCGTGGGTTCGAGTCCCACCCGCCCCACCAGCTAGAAGCATTTTTTTCATAAATTTGTTCGACACTTCGATCCTTTCTGGTTGCAGTCTTGGTTGCAGTTGTTGTTGCGGATTATCCAGGGGTTTGCCCAGCCGGTATGGGTTCTCGGCAACTGGGCCGGTCAGGCGTTCATACAGGGCGGTAGCGGCTGGAAGGGGGGAGTTTGTCCAGCCGACGGCGGGCAGCAGGCCTGAGAAGACCGCGTAGCGCGGCGCTTCGCTCATTCGCCAGCGGCACCGCGGGCGGCCAGGTCAGCGGCGATCTGCTCAGCGGAGAAAACGCGGCCAGCGCGCGCATCGGCCAGCCCTTCCCGCAGGTCGCGCACCAGTTCGGTGTCCGACAAGACCTCGATCGTCTCGCGCAGCCGGTCCAGTTCGCCAGATGGCCCGATGTCGGCCACGTGGTCGCCGTGGGCTATCACCGAAACGGACTCGCCGTGCTCGGCGTGCTGCACGATTTCCGCCCACGACGGTTGGTCCTCGGCGCGCACGGTGAACGCTGGCTCACTCATGCTCCCAATGCTATGCATGTTGTTTCTTGACCAGGAGTCGCATGGCTGTCATCCCCATAGGGCCTTGCCCATTCGTTTGGCGGCTAGCTGGGTGAGCTTCTGCGTGACGTGGGTATAGCGCTCGGTCATGCGGAGCTGGGAGTGGCCAAGGATCTGCTGCACGACGCGGATGTCGATGCCCTGTTCGAGCAGCAGCGTGGCGGCTGTGTGGCGGGCGTCGTGCACCCGGGCCGGCCGGACGCCGGCTGCTGCGAGGACCGCACGCCAGTCCGCCCAGTCGGCCTGGCGGACAGCGGCGCGCCGCCCCGGCCGCAGAACACCAGGTCCCAGTCGTGCCAGGCCGCGCCTGCCGCGATGGGGTCGGCGAGCTGGGCCTTGCGATGGGCGCGCAGGTCGGCGACGAGGGGCCGGGAGAGTGCCAGGATGAGCGTGGCCTTTCCGCGGCCCGGTTTGACGCCCTTGCGGCGGACGAAGGACCAGCCGCCGCCGGTGCGCTGCGGGCATTCCCGTGCGTGATTGGTGCAGCCGTCCCGGCACGGCCTTTTCACCTCGGGGCAGCGGTGGCCGCGCTTGCGGCAGTCCGCCGCGCAGCCGTTAAGGTGCCTGTGCTTTCTGCACTTCGGCGGGCAGGGCCGGCGGTGGCGGCCGGTGGCGCGCGCGGCTGGGTCGCCGCAGCCGTGCCGGTAGCGGGCCCGCTTGAGCTGCCAGCCGACCTCGATGGTGCCCGTGTCGAGGTCGACGTACTGCCAGCGCAGGCCGAGGGCCTCGCTCTGGCGGATGCCGAGTGCCAGGGCGACCGACCAGCGAACGCCGCCGGGCCTGTTCTTGGCGGTGGCGAGGATCTGGCGTGCTCGCGTTGGGTCAGCGGCTCGATCTCGATCTCTTCACCGACCGGGGCGTCGATGAGCGCGGCGACGTTGCGGCCGGTTTTACCGCGTTTCCAGGCGACCTTGAGGGCGCGGGACAGGATGCGGTGGATCTGTAAGACGCCGCCGTCTCGCTGGCGCTCCAGCGCCTGGACCTTTCGCGTCAGGTTGGCCTGGGTGACGCCGGTCCGGTGACGGCGGTCCAGCGAGCCGTCTTCCTTCGTTCCCATGGTGACCCAGCCGTGCCAGCGGCCATCGGTATCGCTGTGGTAGATCGATGATCGTAAATTGGGTGTGCGGTCGGCCATCGGCTGCCTCCTTTGCTCGGGGCGTCGTTCCGGCTGGTTGTCAGCCGGATGGGCGGGTTGCTTCGGCGAGCCGGACGATGAGGATCAGCTCGTCGTAGCGGCGGCCGGCGTCGTGCAGCAGGTTGCTGGTGAACAGGGCCGCCAGTTCGTGCTTGGTGCGCGCGGGGAGCTTGCTGTCTTCGATGGCGTCCAGGCCGCGGGCGATGAGGGGGAGCAGTTCGCCTTCTCTGGCCAGGTCGCTGGCGTCGTCTGTCAGTGCGCCGAGGCCGGGAATGGCGGCCAGCCGCTCGCGTAGCTGCCGTTGGCTGGCCGTGTCGCGGAGTTCGCGCGCGGCGTCTGCGCGCCCGGCGTCGGCCAGTTCATCTGCGGTGACCCCGATGGCCTTGGCCATTATGGCCAAGGTGCGGGCCGTGGCCTGGACGGGGACGGTTACGCCAGTCCCGGCCCGCTTGCTGCCGCGCTACTACTGTGAATGGATGGTGCGCTTGTGGCAGCGGCGGCTGCACGTCATCGCTACGTTCCCGCTCGCGGGACAGCAATATAGATTTAAGTCAGAAATCTTCTGATCACATAAAAGTGACAAATAGCGAACCAGGGCGGCACCGTACGACACGATGCCCATGGCGGACTGCGGCTAAGAATGAACGGGCTTGCCGTCACGGGCCATGCACGGGGACGGCGACGGCTGGGAGCAGAGGGTCAATTCACGGGTTCTGGCCCGCATTTCGTGATGGCAACGAATCCTTCTGGGCGTTATGCGGTCTGTGTGGCGGTGCTGAGATGACACAGATTTGTGTTATCTAAGGAGGTTGTGTAGGGTGGTTGGCATGCCCAGTGACGGTGAGATCACGTTTGCCGACCATGCCGGGCGCTTCTATGCCCGGCGCTTCGGGATGGCGCCGATGGTGGGTCGGCTGATCGGCTACCTGGCGGTGTGCGACCCGTGCGAGCAGAGCATCAGCGAGCTGGCCGACGCCCTGCTGGCGAGCCGGAGCGCGATCGCCGGAGCGGTGAACGTGTTGGAGAACCTCGGGCTCATCCAGCGCTCCCGGGCTGCGGGCGAGCGGATGGACCGGGTGCGCATCGACATGTCGTCGTCCCACGCGATGGGCTTCGACGTCTCCGAGTACCGGGAGATGGCCGAACTCGCCCGAGAGGGTCTGCGCCTGCTGGCCGAGGCGCCACCTGAGCGGAAAGCGATCTTGTTGGAGTGGGCGGCATTCTCCGATTTCTTGGTCGGGCGGCTCCCGGTCTTGGAGCAGGAGTGGAAAGCACAACGGGAGGCGCTGCGTGCCGCGGGCGAGCTTCCCGACGACTCGACCACACGGCAAGGACGGAGAAGGCCATGACAAGCGTGTCCGCTGCGAGCGGGATCCTGGCCCAGGACATGTGCAAGTCGTTCGACGACCATCTGGTGCTCGACAAGGTGAGCCTGGCCGTGGAGGAGGGCACGATCTTGGCGCTTCTCGGCCCCAACGGGGCCGGCAAGACCACGATGGTCCGCATCCTGTCCACCCTGATCCCGGCCGATTCCGGCTCCATGCGCATCGCCGGTCACGACGTGGTCACCGACCCCGACGGGGCGCGGGCCGTCATCGGGGTCACCGGCCAGTTCTCGGCTGTGGACAACCTGCTCACAGGCGCCGAGAACCTGCGGCTGATGGCCGACCTTCGCCACCTCGGCCGCGAGGCTGGGCGGCGGCGGGTGGCCGAGTTGCTGGAGCAGTTCGACCTCACCGACGCCGCTCACAAGCTGCTTCCGACCTACTCAGGCGGGATGCGACGACGGCTCGACCTGGCGATGACCCTCGTCGGCAAGCCCCGGGTGATTTTCCTCGACGAGCCCACCACCGGCTTGGACCCGCGCAGCCGTCGCACCATGTGGCAGATCATCCGCGAGCTCGCTACTGCCGGGGTCACCGTCCTGCTCACCACCCAGTACCTCGACGAGGCAGACCAGCTGGCCGACCGGATCGCGGTGCTCGACCAGGGCAGGATCGTCGCCGAAGGAACCCCCGCCGAGCTGAAGAGCCGCATTCCCGGCGGCCACGTCCGACTCCACTTCGCCGATCCTCACCTGCTTTACTCGGCGAGCGAGCTCCTTCCGGCGGCCGCACCCGACCAGGACCAGCTCGTCCTCCAGGTCCCGGCCGACAGCACCGTCGACTCGCTCCGGGGCCTGCTCGACGAGCTGCACGAAGCCCGTATCTCCGTCGAACGGTTGACGATCCATACCCCGGACCTCGACGACGTGTTCTTCGCCGTCACCGGCAGCCACGTCACCGCGCAGCTCAACGGAGACCCCGCACCACAAGGAGTACCGCTGTCATGACCACGCTCGCCTACACGCTCAGCGACTCACGGGTCATGCTGCGCCGCAACCTCAAGCACCAGCTCCGCTACCCGTCCATGACCGTGATGCTCATCGGCATACCCATCGTGCTCTTGCTGCTCTTCGTCTACGTCTTCGGCGGCCAGCTCGGCGCTGGGCTCGGCGCCCACGAGGGGCGCAGCGCCTACCTCAACTACGTGGTGCCAGGGCTGCTGCTCCTCACCGTGGCCTCAGCCATCCAGGGCACCTCAATCATGGTCGCCATGGACATGACCGGCGGCATCATCGACCGGTTCCGCACCATGGCCATCGCCCGCGCCTCGGTCCTCACCGGCCATGTGCTGGGCAGCCTGATACAAACCCTTGCAGCCATCGCCGTCCTCATCGCAGTCGCCTTCGGACTCGGATTCCGCTCTGCTGCCGGACCGATCCACTGGCTGGCCGCGATCGGGATACTGGCCCTGTTCGCCTTCGCGCTGATCTGGCTGGCCGTCGCGCTCGGGCTTGCCGCCAAGAGTGTCGAGACCGCCAGCAACACCCCGATGATCCTGTTCCTGCTGCTGTTCCTCAGCAGCGGCTTCGTGGCCACGGCCACCATGCCAACGGGCCTGCGCCAGTTCGCTGAGTACCAGCCCTTCACCCCCGTCGCCGACACCGTGCGCGGACTGCTCACCGGCACCGCGATTGGCGACCACGCCATCGCCGCCGTCGCGTGGAGCATCGGCATCGCTGTCGTGGCCTACCTTTGGGCCATCCGCCTCTACAACCGGCGCCGAGCGGCCGAGCCGAAGTGAGCGGGGGCCGCACCGCCGTGGCTGAGCACTCCAGCTCGGTCGAACCACCGATGGCGAGGGGTTATGGTCGCGTCCCTGCTCGATGCGGACCAGATACTCGACGCTGATCCCTGAACGGCACCCGGTTCGACAGCCTCTTCGAGGCTCAGGTCCTCACCGAGGCCTGGCGGATCGACTACAGCAACCACCGACCCCACTCGGCCCACGGCTGGCCCGCCCCGGTCGAGTTCGTCGAGCGCTGGGTCCACCGACAGCAGCTACAGCTCGCATAGCGAGTGGCTCATCAAGTGGGGACCCCTCAGCCTGTTCTGGCTGGTGATCGGCGCCTAAGTAAGCGAAGGGACTCCTGGTAGATCGGCGGTTGTCGAATCCAGCCATCCTCCGCCGGGGACTGGACCGCCTACGCCGCCGACGTCAGCCGCAGGACCGCGCCTTAGCCCGTTCCGTCACGTCACGAAACACGAGGCCAGGCATGACCGCTGGCCCCCGGTGCCCGCCTGCAGCTCCCTGCCCGTGACCGCCCTCGCGGCGGGCGCACGCCCCGGTACTGCTCCGGCGCATGCAAGGCAAAGGCCTACCGCGCCCGCCGAAAGGCCGGCGAGCCGCCGGCCACGGGCACGCCAGCGCTCACGCCCGCCGCCCGGCACGCCCAAGCGGTCCAGATCCGGCAGCAGGTCAGCGAGCTGACCGGGACCCTGGCCGATACCGCCAGCGGCCAGCAGGCGTTATTCGCATCACTGGGCACCGCCCGCTGGGCACGGCCTGCCGACACCGCCCGGACCCTGCATCGGCTGATCACCGAGCTCGCGACGCTCGCCACGGCCGCGACCGTCACCAAATGCGTCACGCTTCGCCGCGCACCAGACGGAACACCGCAGACCTCGGCCCGGTCGCACTCGACCAGAGGGCAGGACATTGTCCAGCGACCAGCTGTTCGACACGATCGGCACTACCTATGCGGCGACGCGGCCGACCGATCCGCGGATCGCGGCGCGGATCTGGGCCGCGCTCGGCGACGCGCGCACGGTCGTCAACGTGGCGGCGGGGACCGGATCGTATGAGCCACCCGACCGTGACGTCACGGCGATCGAACCGTCGGCGGTCATGCGGGCCCAGCGGCCGGCGGGCTGCGCCGTGCGTGCCCGGCGCGGCGGGCAGCCTCCCGTTCGCTGACAAGTCCTTCGACGCCGCGATGGCGGTGTCGACCGACCAGCACCGGCCCCATACGGCGTCGGCAGGCCACTGGCGCGATAGTAGGCGGCGATGCCGTCGGCCCAGCAAGATTTGCCTTTATAGCGCTGTATCCGCACGACGCGGGGTGAGCTGCGACGATCCTTTGAGTTAGTTAGCGAATCGTCGCGGACGTTACGGCGCCATGTGGTGGTCGTTTTGGCCGTGCTCGCGGTTGGATGGTTCGGCTTCGGCTTGGGTGGTGGCGGTGATGAGGTTGGTGATGGCTAGGCGGACTTCGGGGGTGGTGGTGAGGAGGGTGCGGAGTTCGGTGGTGGTGACGCCATGGGTGCGGACGAGGGCGAGGAGTTCGACCTGATCCTGGTCCAGGTCGGCCTGTTGTTCGGCGTTGTTGTCGAAGAAGAAGGCCGGTGGGACGCCGAAGGTGTGGGCGAGAGCGGCGATGAGGCGCATTTGGGGATTGGTGGCTTGGCCGTTGCGTAGTTTCCAGATCGTGGTGTGGGAGACCGGTTCGCCGGTGACCTGGGTGACCAGCGCGGCGACTTCGGTGTTGGAGTAGGGGCCGCGTCCGGCGGGGTGGGCTTGCTGGATGAGCCAGTTGACCTTATCGGCGAGGGTGCGCAGCGGCGG
The DNA here is from genome assembly GCA_963826515.1 of uncultured Actinomycetota bacterium. GTDB lineage: Bacteria > Actinomycetota > Actinomycetes > Streptosporangiales > Streptosporangiaceae > DATFVJ01. The sequence goes on along the minus strand of CAWGXI010000003.1, from coordinate 148,043 downwards.
CTGTGCTGGCGGGGCGGCTGTGGGTTCGTCGTCCACCCGGATCCTCCCTCCGCTCCGGTCATCATTTTAGATCGATGAATGGTTACCGTAGCGGACACTGATGCTGATGCCGTGGTGGCTTTTCTTCGGGTGCACTTCGTGGCGGTGTCAGCGGCGCGGGCCGCGTGACCGGGAGGGGTTGGGCGAGGGTCGGGCCGCGCGGGTTGACGCGACCGGCGTCCGGCGCGTGCGGGAGGGTTCGGGCCGTTCTTGGGCGGTTCCACGTCGCGTCACCTCCCGTCATTGTCTGGCCTTCTCAGCAGTCGCCGCGTCTTTCTGCCGGTGATTCTTAATAGCGATTGTGCCCCTGCCCAAACTGCGCCACCGCTGGCACCCCGCCGGTCGTGGGTTCGAGTCCCACCCGCCCCACCGTTTGAAAGTCCTGGTCCGGCGCTCCTGACCTGCGGATATGCCCGGCTATGGTGATCTTGCGCTGTCGCGCCTGTATACAGCTGTGTGCGGCTACAAGTGGCCAGCTGCAGGTCGCTGTGCCCAATACGTGCCCAAGTTAGCTCTGGCGCAAGGCTTCGCTAATGCGGCGCCGGGCGAGCTCGTCCTGGCCGACGACGCACCTGGCGTAAATCCGCGGGAGAACGTCGACGCTGTGCTCGGCCCATTCGGCGACCTGGGTTGGGTAGACGCCGCCGTTCAGCCATGTGGACAGGCAGGCATGCCGGAGGTCGTATGGTCGCCGGGCGAGGGGAGAGGCTTGCTCTGATGCGGTGAGCGCGGCCTGGCGTGCCTTGATCCACGGGCGCCGGTAAGTGATGGTGGGCAGCTCGCCGCCTCGCACTGCCGTCGGCTGCCGGACCGGCGCGGTCGCGGTGCTGCCGTCGGTGCAGCCGCATGTGGGTGCGGCGACGGTGAACCGGAAGCTGTCGGCGCTGGCGGCGTTCTACCTCCATCAGGTGCGGCACGGGTCGACGTCGGGGCGGCTGGCGCCCTTTCCTGCACCACATCAGCAAGAACCAGCCTCAGGCCCGGCGGACCATCGCGGTCAAGGCTCCGAAGAAGCTGCCGCGGGTGGTGACGGTGGCGGATGCAGGTGATTTTGGATGCATGCGAGCACTGCGGGACCGGCAGCAGCGCGAGAACCGCCCTGCTCCGGAGGACTTGCGTGACCAGTTCCTGACGTACCGCGTTAACATCAGGATTCTCGGCGTTCTGCGAAGGCGGGCTGACGACAAGGAGCCGGTCTTCGTCGCCTCGCACCGGCGCTCGCCCCATGTCGGGGGGGTGGCCGCAAAGTCCCGGTCGGCACAATCATCTTCGATCCCGATGGCGAGTACTACTGGCCAGACGACAAGGGCCGACCAGGGTTGTGTGACGTACCAGAGTTGCAAGACCGACTCGCCGTGTTCACCTACAAGGAGGGCGACAGCGACTTCTACCGGTCCTTCGTGGTGGACAAGGTCAAGCTCGACATCCGCGAGCTCGATCCCAGCAAAGTGATCTCGCTGGTGATCCCGCCCGAGCGCCAGGACAATCAGAATGTCGCGAAGCTGAAAAGCCTCCGCGAACCGTGACCTGCGCAGATGTACCGGAAGTGGGTCACCGACGACGGCAAGATCGTGGTTCGCATAATGCTGCGTCCGGCCCACCGAGACATCGGTACCCCCGCGGTGGCCATTACCTGCTGCTCGACTGCCTCTCAGCGGTACCGATGACCGGCCGCTGCCCAAGTTCATCGTGCAAGCCGACGCGGCATCTTGATGCCTCAATTGGGTGGCACTATGATGTCTATGTGCGAACTACCCTGACCCTTGACCCCGACGTCGCCCGCCTCGTCGAGGAGGCCGCCCACCGCGCGCGGACATCAAGGAAACAGGTGATCAACGATGCCCTGCGGCGGGAGCTTTCCCAGCCGCTGTCACGCCGGGACTCCTATCATCTTCCTGTTCACGAGGCCACGCTGCAGCCCGGCTTCGACCTGGCCGGTTTCAACCGCCTGGCCGACGAACTGGAGGACGAGGCGATTCTTGCTACCGGGAACCGTCCTGGATCGTGATCGTCCCCGACGTCAATCTGCTGCTCTACGCAGTCGTGTCGGCCTTCCCGCAGCACAAGGCCGCTCATGCGTGGTGGGAGGAAACGGTCAACTCCTCCGCGGAGATCGGTCTCACCTCGCCGGCCATCTTCGGGTTCATCCGGATAGCGACGAATCCGCGAGTGCTGTCTCCCGCGCTGACGGTCGACGCCGCCACGGGATACGTATCCGCGTGGCTCGGCCAGCCCAACATAAGCCACCTCATCCCTGGCCCGCGGCATGTTGACATTGCCTTCGGCCTTCTGCACAGTGTCGGGACTGGCGGAAACCTCACGACGGACGTCCAACTAGCCGCATTCGCGTTCGAATACGACGCGGACATGTTCTCGAACGACACCGATTTCGCCCGTTTTCCCGGCCTGCGCTGGCGCAACCCACTGGCCTGATTGCCGCACCTCACTTTCGGGTTCGCGACCTGCGCAGAGATACCGGCAGCAGAGGCTTGCGCCGCGGTTAGCGCCGTCTGGCGCGCTTTGATCCAGGCGCGCCGGTAGGTGATGGTCGGCAGTTCGCCGCCCCGCCACCGGACAGTCGGCCGTCGGGGGATGTGCCGAACTTCGCAAGATGATCCCGAAGCAGCTGTGTCAGCTCGGGATGGGTTGGCACGATGCGGGTGTCTCCCTCGGCCCTGTGCTTCAACTGCCTCCGCTCCCGCGGGCTCCCGTCATCAGTCCACTCGCTGCCCGCATCGGGCGCAGCCGGGCGTAGTACATCACCGCGAAGAAGGCGACCAGCCGTGGCCCGCTGGGCTGCTGGGCGCGGACGGCATCAGGCGGCTCGCCGAGGCGCGCGGGCAGCTTCCGAGCGTGTTGATCCGCGGCTGGGTTTTGGAGCGGCTCCGGCAGGAGACCACCGGTGAGGAGCTGCTGGTCTCGCGGGACGAGCTAGCCCGGATCGTCCGGGAGCAGGTCGAGACCGCTCTACGGAAGGCCAGCTGACTAATCGCAGGCGGGGCACGCCGCTGCGCGACCGGTACGTCCTGCAGGACATCTAGCTGCAGCGTTGCTGTCTGCCGGTGATGCCGACCGGCGGGTTCGCCGCCAGCAGGCTGCCGCTGGCCTGGCCGTGAGGGGCGGGACCGTTTATCCGGATCGTCGAGATAAGGCGAGCGCCGCCGCCTGCTCGGGATGGCCCGCGGGGAGTTCGAGGGCTGCGCGGGCGAAGCCGGGCGGGAGCGGAGCGGAAGGTGTCCGGCCAGGCTGCCACGACCTCGCTCGGGCTCAGGTCTCCGACCGGCATGAAGACCAGTTCCGGGCAGATGTGCCGGCACGCGACGGAGATCGGGATGTAGGCCGCCGCAGCGACCCGGCGGCGAAGGCAGGGGCCGTCGAAGCGTTCGGAGCCGACGAGATTACGTGATCTACGCCAAGCCGCTCGGCGAATGTTCGTGCTAAGCGAATGTGACGCCACGGCGATATCAGGCTCGGCTCCGTCCCCGGCCTCGGCTGAGGCCGCCGTGACTGGTGCTTCCCCGTCCCCTGGTTCCGTCCCCCGGCCGGGCGCCGGTCCGGCCGGCGTATCGTCCCAGCCGCCGCCCGGGACCAGGGGACGATCCTGGATGCTGGCGGGACGATCTTGGATGTCGGCCGACCGGCCTGGCGCCTGCCACCCCGTCTCCCCGTCTCCCCGTGCACCGCGACCAGCAGCCGCATGTGGCTGCTGGTCGCGCCCGCGATGCCCGGCAGCCTGACCACGGTCACCCCGCGGCCGCCGCGCGGATGCACCCATCCGCCGCCCGGCTGCCGGCCGCCGGGACGCCGCCCAGGAGCGCTTCCGATCTGCTGCCGGTGCGGCTTATCGCGCGCCTCTGCCGTACGTGACCTGCGCGGACGTACCGGCAGCGGGTCACCTTCAACCAGCACATCGCGGTTCGCATGCTGGTACGTTCGGTCCACCGATGAGACATTGGTACTCCTCTATTGGGCCCTATCTGCGGCCTTGCTGTCCGCGGGTGATACCGATCGGACTTGCCACGGGCATGAGCGGGGCAGTCGCGATGGCGGCTACTGATGTATAATGTGGTGTATGAAGCGGACCAATATCTATCTGGATGAAGGCCAGTCCGCCGCTCTGGAGCGGGTCGCACGCACGCAGGGCATCTCGCGCGCGGAGCTGATCCGGCAGCTCATTGATCGAAGTATTGGCGCGTCGGGGGCGGCTGACCTGGACGCGGACCTAGCCGCCATCCGGGACTCATTTGGTATAGCTCGCGACGAGGACATCTCTGTCGGCCGCAGGCCCGACGAGCGCTCGCGGCACCTGGACCGCATAGCTGAACTGTGATCCTGGTCGACAGCGACGTCCTTATCGCGAACCTGCGCGGCATTCCCGCAGCGCAGGACTGGCTGCTAGCAGCGCGGCGGGATACCGGCCCGCTCGCGGTGAGCGCAGTCAGTCTGACCGAGGTCGTCGGCGGCATGAGATCCCCGGAGCGGAGGGAGGTGAGCCGCCTGCTGTCCAGCATGCGCGCGTTCCCGGTGACGGAACGGGTCGCATGGCGCGCCGCGGAGTTCATGCGTGAGCACCAGCGCTCGCATCAGGGAATCGGGCTCGGAGATTACCTGATCGCGGCCACAGCGGACGTGGAAGGGCTGGATCTCGCAACCCTCAACGTGCGCCATTTCCCGATGATCAAAGATCTCCAGGCCCCGTTCCAGGTCTGACTCTCGGCCTGGCCCAGGCGATGCGGGTTGTCGGCAGGAGCGGCTGCAACAAGCTATCCGGCGAGCCACGAGACGTCCGCTCCGCCGAGAGAATTGACCGCGACAATTCGCCCGCTGAAGGTGCCGCGTTAGTCCCGCGGAGGAACGCGCGGCGGTGTGCGAACTGCCTTCGATCTGGTGCCGGCGTGGGTCATCGCGCCGCCTTCCGGGCCGGTGACCTGCGCAGACGTCGGCAGCGGGTCACCTTCGACCAGCACATCGCGGTTCGTATGCTGGTACTTTGAGAGCGCAGGCAATGCAACCTCGTGGAGATCGGCGTAGCGCTCCTGCACGCCCGCCACGTTGCGCGCGTATAGGCGCAGCGAGCGGCACGGGTCTGGCTAGCGCAGGGCTTCCCGGTACCAGGAGCGTTCGGCGACCGGCAGTGGCTGGTCGTCTCCGGCCAGCGCGATGTCATGAAGTTGTTTGAGGATGGCGCGCTTGTTGCCCGCCGCGGCGAAGACGGTCGGCCTGCTGGCCGCGCCGCGCCGTGGAGGGAAGCCACTGCGCCGCGAGCTGTCGGGGCTCTGGTCCGCCCGGCGTGGGTCTTAACCGGGTGATCTATGAGATAGACGACGAAAACACCCCGGGTCGTTATACTCCGGGTTGACCATTGGGCCGATGTCTACCGCCCTTGGCATGACGCTGCGCGAGCACCGCCGCACTGGTCACCCAGATGGACGCAGTCGCGGGCGGCCCAGGGCTGGGGCTAAACGACGATAGCCCGCTCTATTCCAATCACCATAGTCGGTCCCCGTCCCGGCAGATCCACCTTGATCGGCGTCTTGGCGGCTGGTGCTTCGCTGGCTCATCATGGCGCCATTCTGGTTCGTGACCTGCACAGATGCACCGGCACGGGGTTACCGCAATCAGGATGTCGCGGTTCGTATGCGAGTACGTACTGTTCACCCGGGACATTCTGCGACGTTGGTCCGCTGATGTGCCACCTCCCGGGGTTAACGATCGGCGGTCCGGCTGGACAATTACGCAAACGTTTCTGAGGCCGGGCAGCGGCAAATCCGCGAGGGGATGGCCTGTCGGATCGCGGGGCCGGCTCTCGCTCGCAGGCATCACCCTGCGCCGGCGGGGCAGGGTCTCAGCCGGGTTTCGGGGCGTCATCGATGGTGCGCTCGCGGACGTCGGGGAGGTACAGCGCGGCGGTCGCGAAGTCTTTGTCGTCGTGGAGCACCACCAGGTCGTGCTGGGCTGCGGTGGCGCAGATCATCAGGTCCACGGCCGACAATGCCCGGTGGGCTCCCTGCCGTAGCAGGCGGTACTGCGCGGACTCTATCCAGCGCCAGGCTCCCTTGGGGATCGCCGCGTCGGGGTACAGCGCTTCGAACATTCCCGACATCTGTTCGTACTCGTCCATGGTGCGGGCCGAGCGGCGGAACTCGACGCGCTGCGGGTGACAGGAACCGACCGTGCCCGCGGAGACGACCTCTGCCCAGGCCGCGCGGAGCGCGGGGTCCCGCAGGATGCGCCACAGGCCAGACGAGTCGAGCAGGTACCGAATCACGCCGCCGGGTCTTTCTCAGCCGCCCGGCGGTGCTCCCACCCTTCGAAATCCCACCCGGCCGCCAGCGTCGCGTAGTGCTCCAGGGCTGCGATCCGGCGGTGCCGGGCGGCGAACTCTCGCAGCGCAACGTTGACCGTTTCCTTCTTCGTCTTCGCCCCGGACAGCCGCATGGCCTCGGCGAGGGCGTCTTCGAGGCTCGGGACACGAGCCGCCGCAGCCGGGGGTGGTCTGGCAGGTCGACGTTTGAGCATGTGCCGCGAGAACTCCGGTCCGGGCAGGCCGTCGGCCAGGACGTGGCCGCTGTCCTCGAGGGCGGCAGCATGTCCTTGGAGATGCGGGGGTCGTTGAGCGCTGGCCGGGCTGCGTCGTAGCCAAGCACGAGCCAGGCCGGGTGAACGTCGGCGAGGCACACCCTCTGCACCGGGCACCGAGCTCGGGATTCGGCGAAGTGACCGAACGGGTCGGCGCGGATCGCTGGTCCCCAACCGCCCCAGGTGGCTGGGGTGTCAGCAATCTCCCTCGGGCCGGTAGCCCGTGCCGAGCAGGTCGAGCCGTGCGATGCGGCCGCCGTGGTCGGTGTCGGCGTAGGCGTGCTGTTTGGCAGTGAACCAGCCGGTGCCGAGCCGTTCCGCCTGGAGCCGGAGCCGCCAGTGCAGGTGCTAGCGGCCACCGACCTCGCCGACGGTGGCCTCGACGAGGTCGACGTCCTCGGTGTCGCCGAACCAGCGCGCGAACTGGTTTGCGATCACCTCGGCACCGGCCCACCCCTCAAGCCCGGTGGGCAGCAGGGCGCGGAGGCGGACGTCGGAGGCGAGCGCGCCGCCGAGCTGGGCGAAGTCCTGAGCGGCGAGGCCCTCGAGGACCGAGCCGGCGAGGGCGAACTGCGGCACCGCAGGGGCCGCGCTGTGGCTATGGGTTGTCGTCGTCATGGATCCGTTGTACGGATCCATGAGCGGGGGCGAATCGGGTAGCTGCCCGATCTTTCGGTCAGGTTCCCGGTTCGCCCGCCGTCCCGATCAGACCGTGGCGCATGGCGAACAGGGCAGCCTCGGTCCGGGGAGACCGTCCTCCGGCTGACGTGCAGCTCGGCGGCGATCTCGGGGTTGGACCGTCCCTGGCCGAGCCGCAGGAGTACCGCTGGCGGGCATCGTAGACATCGGCGGCGCCGAGGATCCGCGCCGGCAGCCAGATGGCCTCGCCCCGCAGCCCGCACGGGTAGCCGGAGCCGTCGAGCCGCTCGTGGTGCGGCGCCGCACAGTGCCCGACCTGGGCCAGCAGCAGTATGCGGGCCAGCATCCGTTCTGTCAGGTACGGATGGGTCCGGGCCCGCTCGCGCTGGGAGATGCTCCATTCGCCAGGCTCGTCCCAGGCACCGCTTGGGATCGCGATCACGCCGATATCGCGCACCCAGCGCCGCCCGGCGCAGCATGGCGACGTCGGCGGCCCGAGCGTCGTGCCGGCCTGGGCGCCAATTCGGCCACGCCCCGGGAGTGGCCAAGACGCAACGGTGACTCCATCACCTGCTGCACCGAGCGGCCCGCGGTGGCCAGGAACTTCCCGACCATCCCGATCCGGCGGAAACCCGGCTTACCGCGACCGAGTTCGTCGCGACTGCGCCTGGACCCCAGGCAAGTACGAACAGTGGGTCCGCGAAACTCTCACCACATCACTGCTCATCATTCGCTGCGCCGGCAACCCTCAGCACGGTCAGGGTTGACCCTGATGCCTTCGGGGATGCAGGTCAGGGTGCGAACCGGGGCTGATCCCGATCGACGGGGGTCTTCGCCGGAGGCAGTCTTGAAACATGAGCACAAGCACTGCAGACACCGGTTCCGCCACCATTACTGACCGGTCCGCAGCCCGCCAGCTGCGCCGGTCCGCCGACGACAGGATGCTGGCCGGTGTGGCCGGCGGCATAGCCCGGTACCTGCGCGCGGACGTCACGCTGGTTCGCGTCATCGTCGCCGCGCTAGCCCTGTTCACCGGTGCCGGCGTGGCCCTGTACATCGCCGCCTGGCTGCTCATCCCCGAGGACGGCGAAGACCAGCCGGTCGCCGCGGCCTGGATCGCCGGCCGCTCCAAACCGCTCCCGCTAACCCCTGTCCTCAAACAAGCCTGACGTGAATGGAGACCGATTACTATGCCCGGGATCATCGCCCTTGCCCTCATCGCCATCGTGGCGCTGACCGTCCTCAGCTTCACCGTACACATCTTGTTCTCCCCTTGGCTCCTGGTGGCCATCGGCATCCTGGCCTGGATCAAGTTCCGCCCGCACCGATCCCACCAGTAGCCCGGTGCCCGGCCGAACGCTGCCCGGTTGGCCCTGACCAGGCCCTCCGGGCAGCGTCACGCTCGCCTCATATGGCCCTTGACACCGGTGGCGACACGGCCCGGGAGACGACCTAGTGATCGACGCGGGCCTTGCAGCAGGTGGCGTCGAGGACCACGCGGATCGGCCGTCAGCGGCGGTCACCCAGTGCCCGGCGGCAGGTCCCGGAACGGGTTGCGGCGCGGCGACGCGGCCGTGCTGCCGGGCCGCTGGTCATCGCGGGCCGTGCCGTCAGGTGCTGGAGCGGTAGTCGAAGTCGCTGGTGAAGGCGGCGTGTCGGCGTCCTGTCACCTCCCAGCGCAGCGCTGGGTCGGTTGATCGCAGCGTGTCGCCGTGCAGTTCGGTGCCGGGGTGGTCGAAGCCGGGGATGCCGCACTGGACGTCGCCGGGGTCGGAGGCGTCGCCTTCGGCCTCGACTGTCAGGTAGCCGACGACGCCGATGCGCTTGCGGGCAGCGGCGTGCTCAAGGGTGATCCGGGCGGGCCGCACGGCGTGGATCTCGCCGATGGCCGGGCCGTACTGCCGTGCGACCGTTCCGCCGGCCCGGCCGAGGAAGATGTCGGCGATCGCGGCCCGCTGGCTGGCGGCGGCGCCGTGGTCGACGTAGAGCACGACCTCCCAGGGGGTGCTCGGCCGCACGCGGTCGAGGTAGCGGAGGGACAGTACGGCCCGCAGGCCGGACAGGTCGATACCGTCGGCGTGGCCGTAGTGGATGTGCCAGGACAAGGCGCCGAAGCACTCCCCGGAACTGGAGGGCCCGCCGGGGCGGCCGCCCACGCTGCGGCACGGGCAGATCGCCTCGCAGTTGCATGCCTCGAAGTAGGAGCCCCGGACGTGCCAGTCCGTCACCGGGCCCGGCGCTGATGCGGCCATCACATGCCTCCCATCCCGCCAGTGCCGGCGGTGTGCTGCAGGCCGGGTGCCAGGCCCGGCTCGAAGATAACCGCGACCGCGAGGGCGAGCGCGGCGATACCCAGGGCGCGGCTGAAGCCGGCGCCCCAGGCCCACGTCTTTTCGGCCAGGACGGCACCGGCCAGAACCAGCATGGCGATCACGTTCATCAGCCCGAAGGCAACCAGGACGGCCATCAGGGCCCAGCAGCAGGCCAGGCAGAATGTGCCGTGGTAGAGCCCGGCCCGCAGGTCGCGCGTGCGTCCTCGATAGCCGCCAAACTTGAGCAGGAACCCGAGCGGCGAGCGGCAGCGGGCCAGGCACCGGTCCTTTACGGGGGTGAGCTGGTAGGCGCCGCAGGCGGCGAAGATCGCCGCCGCCAGCACGGTCGCCGCGGCGGGGTGGCCGGCCGCGAGCCGGCCGGCGAGCCACGCCAGCCCGTACGCGGGCAGCGCCGCCAGGGTCCACACGATCAGGTAGCCCGAGGCGAACACGCCCAGCCGAGAGCCGCGGCCGCCGGTGAAGGTGCGCGCGTACAGCGACGCGAACGGTGCCACCGAGGGCAGCATCATCGCGGCCATCATCAACGCCCAGACGCCGGCAAACGAACCAGCGCCCAGGCCCATCGTCCCGGGCATCGAGCCCATACCACGCGCCACCAGCACCACCCCGGCCCATGCGCCAGCCGCCCCGACCAGGAGCAGCCAGGCCGGCGGCGCCAGTTGCCGCAGACTGGGCACCGCCGGGCTCACCGCCCGGGCTGATGCAGCCATGCGGCCTGCCGCGTCCGCCACATCCGCCGCCGGGCCGATCACTTCGTCGCTGCTCATGTCACCTGCTCTCAATTGTTTCTGTGAGAAACGATGGCCTAACCTGCGCCGTCCGGCCAGCTCCGCCCCGGATCGGAGCCAGCGGACAGGGATCGGCGCGGCCACGCCGGTCCTATCTGAGCTGCGGGTCTGGCCGGGGTGCAGCCTCAGGTCACTTCCTCGCGGCCTGTGAGCTGGGCTCGCTGGCGGGCTGGATGTTCTGGTTGATGTGGAAGGTGTTGCCGGGGCCGATGCCGCCGCCGCGGGTCAGCCCGGCCACGCCGGTGGAGGCGAGGAAGCCGGACGGGGTGGCCATGCCGAACGCGGCGGTGGCGTGGTCCACGTCGGCCCAGGTGGCCCCGGCGTCGGCGCGGACGGTGTGTGTGCGGGGTCGACGGTGGTGCTGCGCAGCAGCGACAGGTCGATGCCCAGGGCGCCGTCGGCGACCCCGAGCCCAGCCGCGCTGTGGCCGCCGCTGCGGACGGCGAGCTCGGCGCCGTGGGCGCGGCCGAACCGGACGCAGGCGATGCCGTCGGCGGTGTCCCGGCAGCGCGCGATCGCGGCCGGATACTTGCCGATCATGGCGTTGTCGACGGCGCGCGCCTGATCGTAGCCGGGATCGCCCGGCACGATCAGGTCACCGCGTAAGGCGGCGGCCAGCTCGCCGAACGGCTTTGTGGCGATGCCGGCGGTTGTAGTGGTCATGTAGCTCCCCCTTGGGTGCGTCCCGAGATAGCACGATCGTTCGGGCTAAATCGAACGGTACGATCGGTCGTGCTAAATTGTCAACACGATGAATGGCACCATGAAGCAGCGCGGCCGTGCGCAACGGCACCCACGCGCGGACGGGGAACGCACCCGCGGCGCGATCCTGCGCGCCGCCGCCTCGCTGGCCACCGTCGACGGCCTGGAGGGCCTGTCGATCGGGAACCTGGCCGCGGCGACCGGCATGAGCAAGAGCGGCCTGTACGCGCACTTCGGCTCCAAGCAGGAACTCCAGCTGGCCACCGTGGAGGAAGCGGACCGGATCCTCCAGCACGAAGTCGTGCAGCCAGCCCTGGCGGCTCCCCCCGGCCGGGCCCAGCTCGTCGCGGTGTGCGAGGCGTTCTTCGGCTACCTGCAGCGCCGCACCTTCCCCGGCGGCTGCTTCTTCGCTGCCGCGGCGCTGGAGATGGGCACCCGCCCCGGGCCGGTCAAGAAACGGGTCGCGGCCTTGCAGGCCGCGTTCGCGGCGCTGGTCCGGGGATTCGCGGCCACCGCGCTGGAGCAGCACGAGCTTCCCGCCCGCGAGGACCCTGACCGGCTCGCTTTCGAGCTGTACGGGATCATGCTGGCCGCCGACACCAACTTCGTCCTGCACGACGACCCCGCAGTCCTGGCCCTGGCCCGGCAGATCGTCCACCGGCGGCTAGGACTCGACGACGGCGGAAACGCCGGCGAAACCTGACGCCGTGGCCCTCGCCGTGGGTCTGTGCTTCCAGGACGCTGCGGCTGCGCTGGGCGGCTATCCCGGTGCTTGACTGGGCGCAACAGCAGGCGGGCGAGGCGAGACTGCCTTCCGGTCAGCATCACGGGTCGCGGTGATCGGCGGCGCCTGGATCGGCCTGGAGACTGCGGCCGCGGCCCGCGCCGCCGGTGTCGAGTTCACCGTGCTGGAGACGGCGGAACTGCCACTGCTGCGGGTCCTCGGCCGTCAGGTCGCCCGGATCTTCGCCGACCTGCACCGCGAGCACGAAGTGGACCTGCACTGCGGCGTGCAGGTCACAAAGATCACCGGCAACGTCGGCAAGGCCACCGGGGTGCGCCTGGCCGACGGCCGCCATATTCCGGCTGACGCGGTCATCGCCGGGATCGGGATCACGCCCAACAGCCAGCTCGCCTCAGCGGCGGGCCTGCAGTCCGCCAACGGCATCCGGGTCGACGCGCAGTTACGCTCCTCCCACCCGGACATCTACGCTGCCGGCGACGTCGCCAACGCCTTCCACCCCCAGCAGGGCAAGCACATCCGGTTCGAGCACTGGGCCAACGCGCTGCACCAGCCACAGGCCGCGGCCAAGGCGATGCTCGGCCAGCACGTCGCCTACGACCGGGTGCCGTACTTCTTCACCGGCCAGTACGACCTGGGCATGGAATACTCCGGCTACGTCGAGCCCGGCGGCTGCGACGAGGTCATCTTCCGCGGTGACACCGACCGCCGCGAGTTCATCGCCTTCTGGCTCGGAGCAGGCGGACAAGTGCTGGCCGGCATGAACGTCAACACCTGGGACGCCAGCGACGCCATCCAGGCACTCGTGCGCGCCGGTCAGCCGGTGGACAAGACCGCGCTCCGCAACCCGGACACGCCACTAGGATCGCTCGCCGGACACTGATCCGAAGGAGGCCGCAGTCCTGCCCGCACGGCCCCACGCGAGGAAAACGGCCCGACGCGAGGAAAAGAGACAGACAAGGTGCGCTGCCGGAAACCCCCCACCGCGCCATAAACGCTTCATCTGCTCGGCGGGCCGGCCCGCCCGACGTCGCATCCGAGAGTTGGAGTAAACGGGCCGCACCATTACAGCACCGGTTGACACCTCGGGGCCGCCTCTCCCGGGTCTGTCAAGTAAACGGTGTAACTGATCTTGTAGGTTTTACTTCCGTCCGGCGGACGTGCCGGGAGTGGCGAGGACGCAGGGCGGCGGCCCTTTCGGCGACGCTCGGATAATGACCCTGTTTCAGCGTCGTTGGCAGCCCTCAGACGGTGATGACGATCTTACCTTGGGCGTGGCCGTCTGCCAGGCTGCGGATGGCTGCCGGGGCATCGCTGAGCGGGTAAGCCCGGCCGGTGACCGGGGTGATCTGGCCGGTTTCGAGCAGCCGGCGCAGCGCTTCGAGATCGGCCTGCCGGGGTTTGGAGACATACATGGTCAGCCGCTGGCGGATCAGCGGCGATAGTGCCAGCGCGCGCAGCTGCCGGCCGACCCCGGTCCACTTGGCGCCTTCGCCGCCGGCGATAACCAGCGTTCCCTTGGGAGTAAGTGCCCGCCGGAGCCGTGAGAGAGGGCTGTTGCCGCCAATGTCGAGGATCAGGTCATAGTGCTGGCCGGCAGCGGCGAAGTCCTCCCGGGTGTAGTCGATGACCCAGTCGGCGCCGATCGACCGGACGAGATCGGCTTTGGCGGTGCTGCATACCCCGGTGACCTGTGCTCCGAAGGCCTTGCCGAGTTGCACGGCGTAGCTGCCGACGCCTCCCGAGGCTCCTATGACCAGGAGCTTCTGCCCGGCCCGGATGCGCCCGGCGCCGCGCAGTCCCTGGAGGGCAGCGAGCCCGGAAACCGCCACGACGGCAGCCTGTTCGAAGCTCAGCCTGGCTGGCTTGGGGACCAGCGTGTCTTCCCGCGCGGCGGCGTATTCGGCAAACGAGCCCCGGGCGATGCCGAACACCTCGTCGCCGGCCCGGAACCTGGTGACATTGGCGCCGGCCGCTACGACCGTCCCCGCCACATCCAGCCCGGGGATGGGATTCTTCGGCCCGCGGAGCCCAAAGCCCAGGATCCGCATCAGGTAGGGCTGGCCCGCCATGAGGTGCCAGGTGCCCCGGTCCACTCCGGCCGCGCGCACCCGCACGAGGACCTCATCCGCCGCAATGCCGGGCTTGGGGAGTTGACCCAGCCGGAGCACGTCCTCGGGTGCGGTGCCGTACCGGTCCTGGACGATCGCCTGCATTGTCGCCCGGCCGGGTGCCACCGCGGGCGGATTTGCCTGCCGGCTGAGCTGTATTGTCCTCATCGTTTCTCTCCTACTTGGGCTTACATCCCGCCATACCGCTCGGCTGTGGGGAGCGCCTCGGTCTGCCGAACTGCTGGGCCACTGCTCCTTCGGTGACAGAGGGAATTGTGCGGATTGGCCGCCTATCCCTGGGACTTGATATGGCTGATAACCGCGTTGAACTCCTCGCTGGGTGAGAAGTCGACGTATTCGGAGTCCTCCAGCGCTTCGGGCGCGTGGCCGGGCGCCCAGTAGAACGACTGGCCGGCCTCGTAGGTCTCCGCCCCGTCGCTGGTGCGCATCTTCAGCCGCCCGCTGAGTAGATGGCCCCAGTGCGGGCACTGGCACAGATCGTCCGGCAGCCCCTTGAAGGCGGGCCTCAGGTCAGTGCCTGCGGCGATGCGGACGAACGCGGTGGTCACGTCGCCGCCGATGTCACGTATACGCAACTCGACGCCCGCGCCCTCGATCGCGACCGAGGCTTCCTGCCGTGAGATTCCTGTCATCGCCTGACTCCTCACTCTTCTGTCGTCCGTCCCGCCCAGCAGACCCAGCCCTGGTGGAGGCCGGGTGCAGAACCGATGGAGCGAGGCTGTCATTACAGGTCTGCCTGACGCCGCAGTCCTGGCGGGCGAGCACGTACAGCAGCTCGAGGGGGATGTGGCTTTCGCCGCCGGCGATCGGCAGATCCGGCTCGGTCAGCGAACATCCTCAGGACGCGGATTCCGGAAACGGCCCAGGCGTCCTGGCGGATCCATCAAGGCCGAGAGGTCGTCGGACTCCGCCAGCACCGTCCGCACGTACGGGGACACCGCCATCCGACTGCCGATCAGGTAGCCGCGCGCCCAGATCAGGGCGTTATGTGGCCCTGCGGGCGTGGTGATCACGGAGGACCACCGATGTGGTGCTGGCGATCGCGGGTGTTGTGATCGTGGCCTGGGCAGGCAGGACACGCTGATGACCTCCTGAGCGTGTATCGGCCTTGCGGCGCGGAAAGAACGCGCGCGCCACGAGGATGCGGATCGTCCGCAGTGCGCACCAACTGTTCGCCAAGCCGACCACGATGGCGAGCATCGCCGCGGCGCCGTACAGCGTCACGGCGCGGACGTAGGTCCGCCGCTGGCCCGAACCGGTCGACCCGGCCCTCCCGCTGCTCGTGCCGGGTGGGGTTCCAGGCCAGGTCGTAGTGGACGACGGCCTGGAAATGCTCCTGGAGGTTCACGCCCTCGGACAGGCAATCGGTCGCCACGAGAACATGGCGGCCCGGCTCGGCGGTGAGGTCGTGGATGCGGTCCCGCCGCTCGGCTGGCGGCAGGGTGCCCGTCATCGCCGCCACGTGCGCCTTCTTGCCCAGCGACGCCGCCAGATGCTCGGCGACGTACTCGGCGGTGGGAATGAACCTGCAGAACACGATCGGGTCGTAGCCATCCGCGAGCAGCGCCTTGACCTCGGTGATGGCGACCGCGAGTTTCGCGTCGGACCCCGGGCCCGCCAGTTTCTGCGCCTCGCGTGCGAGCGAGAGCAGGCGCCCGCGCGCGGTGCCCGGCAGATGTTCGTCGTCGGCGCCCGGCGCGGTATCGACGCCTTCGAGTGTGCCGTCGTCGACGAGATCGAGCACGGTGGACCGGCCAAGCTCGTCGGCCTCCTCCGGGGTCTCGGCCGCCGCCGTCACCGAACGGGCCCGCAGCGTCGCGGCGGCGGCGGCGGGAGACGACGCGACAGAACGAAGGAGCGCCAGAGCAGACCACCAGCGCACCCGTTGCCGTACATCGCCGGTGCCGGTGTCGGCCACGGTCTCGCGGGCGTAGGCGAGGGCCTTCCTGTTGAGCGCCGGGTAACCGCCGGACAGGTCATAGGCGACCTCGCGAGGCTGGCGATCCCTCGGGAATGGCGTCTCCTCGTCGAGATAGCTGCGGATGTCACGGCGCCGCCGCTGCACGAAGTACCGTGCAAGCCGCTCACGCCCCTTCGGGTTCTCCAGGTCCAGATCCGATAAATCCGGGTGCAGCAGCCCGATCAGGTCGCGGAACGCATCCTCCTTCCCGCTGTGCGGCGTCGCCGTGACCAGAATGAGGTGGCGCTGCGCATCGGCCGCCAGCCGCTGCAGCAGTTCATACCGCTGCTGGCGCTGCCTGCGGCCGGCCCCCGCCGCCACACAGGTGTGCGCCTCGTCCACGATCACGAGGTCCGGGCAGGACAGCAGGAACTGGGCCCGGTGCCGGTCGGACTTGATGAAGTCGGTCGACACGACGGTGTACGGGTGCCGCTCGAAAATCGACTCGTATCCAGCGCCGCGTTCCAGCCGGGTCACCGTCGATGGCAGGACCAGGGTCGCGTCGATCGCGAACTTGTCCCTCAGCTCGTCCTGCCATTGCTCGGCGAGCGCAGGGGAGCACAGCACGGTGAGCCGCTGCGCCTCACCCTGGCTCCAGCAGTTCCTTGGCGATCAGCGCGGCCTCGATGGTCTTCCCGATGCCGACGTCGTCACCGATCAGCAGCCGGACGACGTCCATCCGCAGGGCCAGCAGCAGCGGGACAAGCTGGTACTGCCGTGGCTCGACGGCGATCGACGCGAGCGAGCGCAGCGGCCCGGCGCTGGATGTGAAACCGATCCGCAGCGCCGTTCTGAGCAGGTCGGCAGCGATGTCGTCGCCGACCTCACCTGGTCCTGCGGATGGGCGCGGGAAGCTCGCCTCCGTGATCTCGCCGGGAAACAGGCCGGTGACCAGTTCCATGTCACCGTTGAGCGGCCGGGCCACGACGAACTCGGCCGTGCTCGCCGGCAGCACCACCCACTCGCGGCCACGGGCCGCGACCAGCGAATCTGGTGTCAGGACCCGGGTCGTCATGACCGGTTTCCCCGTCCCTGGCCAAAGACGTTCGGGTGCTTGCGCACGATCTGGTCCCACCCTCCGCGCTCGTCGTCGTACCGGAACCTGACCACCAGCCAGCCCAGGTCACCCAGGCGCTCCTCCGCCGCCACGTCACGCAGCACCACGGCCGCCGCGTCGTGGTGCGGGCCGTCCACGAACACCGCGACCAGGCCGGCCGGGAGCCGGTAGACGAAGTCGGGCCTGGCAAGCGCATCGTGGACCAGTTCCTGAGCCTCATCGGGCAGCCGGTAACCGCCGCCCTGGAGGAACCGCACGAACCTGCGCTCCAGATCGCTCACGCTGCCGTCGAGCAGCACGGTCAGCTGATCCAGCGCGGTTCCTCGCTCGCCTGCGGCCTGGGTTCGCCCCCCGGCGAGCGCCAGCAGCAGCGGCACGACGGTGTGCCGGTCGATCACCGAATGCGCTGACTGGTTGGTATAGGAGAGCAGGCAGTCGTAGCAGCCGCGCTCGCAGTCCTCCCGGGCGCCTGGGGCCCGCCTGATGTCGGCGCCGGTGGCGGGGTCGATGTGAATGATCTCCAGGGCGGTGCGGGCGACTTCGGCCAGCGCATCAGGCTCGCCGTGCAGGCGGCGCAGCACCCCGGCGCCACCCTCGGCGCTCTCGATGAACAACATCCGCGCCCGCCCGGCGAGATCGGGCAGCGCCTCGCTGGCCAGTTCCGCATCCTCAAGCTGGAAGGCGGCCTCGATGCCGCGTTCCAGCGCGTACCGCAGCGTCACCGCGACCGTCTCGGATACTTGCGCGGCCAGGCGGACGACACAGACGTTCTTGCGGTCCTCGACGTACGGGACGACCTTCGCCCTGCGGACCGCGTCGTCGAATGGGCGCAGCCCTTCCTCTTCTGGGGCGCGGTCCGCCGCCTGCGTCTCGGTGAGCGCTCGTGCAGCTGGCTGTTGGCCAGCGCGTTCATCGGGTAGACGACGATCGCCTTGATCTTCCCTGGTTCGGGATTGCGCAGCACGCCGTCGACGATCGGCACAATGGAGGTCAGGCTCTTGCCCGAGCCCGTGCCCGTGGTGAGCACATAGCTACGGCCCGTTCGAGCGGCCCCGATGGCCTCGCGCTGGTGGCGGTGAAGCGTGAGCGGCCGGGAGCCGGTGTCATCCGGATCAGTCTTAATCCGGAACAACCGCTCGCACCCGGGGTGCAGCAGCCCGTCGCGGGCTAACTCGGTGATCGTTCCACCGGTCTCGAAATTCGGGTTCAACGACAGCCACGGGTCAGGCCAGCGCACCTTGTCGGCTCGTTCGGCCGCCAGATGCCGGGCAACTCGCTCGTCGCGTACTTGCACCAGAGACGACGTGAACGCATCGTAGTCGGAGATCAGCCGCTCATGTACCTCGAAGACGTCCATCCACATTTGACCCGTGCCGGGCCGTTCCCACCCTCACCGTCTGTCGTCAGCCAGCCTTTCGCAGAACATCAATGGTGCATGCTCCTGCGCCCTTGATGGACATTTGGTCATGTACCTAGACAGGACACGCGAAGAGCGCGACAGGATGGCACGAGATTGATCTCGGAACCGTATCGGCGGCCGTGCCGTTTGGGCCGCGGCGGCCGGCGCGCCCACCCTGGTCACGTGACCTCGCTGCTTACCGTATTGCCGCTTCGGCGTGGACATATAGGTCATGGCCGTGCAGTTCAGGTCTCGATATGGCAAAGGCAGATGCCCGAGACGGCCGGGCGTGTAATCACCGACCCAGGAACGGGCTGGGTGTGCCGGTGTAGGAGACATGCAGGTGGTCGCGGGCTCGGGTGCAGGCGACGAACAGCACACATCGCTCCCGCTGCAGATCCTGCTCGTGGGCGAGCGGATCGGCGTCGGCGGGAGTCACAGCGGCGGGCGCTGGCATAGTGCCGGCCTCCACACCGATGACCGCGACGGCCTGGAATTCGAGGCCTTTCATGCCGTGCATGGTCCCGGCGCGGACAGCGTCCTTCTTGCCCTTGGCCGTCATTGAGGCGGCCGGGACCCCGGCGCTTTCCAGTACGTCGCGCGCCTGTTTGGCAAGATATGCCGCGCGGGCGGCGACCCCGATCGCGTGCGGCTCTATGCCGTCGGCGATCCATTCGCGCAGCCGTTCGGTAAGAATCTTGAGTTCTTCCTCCCGGTCACGGGCGCCGCGGACCTCCGGCCGCCGGCCGTGCATCGGCGAGCGGTACCCGGCCAGCGAGTCGGCCTCCCCGTCCAGCCCGATGATCGGCGCGCCGCCGAGCAACGGCACCGCCCAGGCCAGAATCTCCTGGGTGGTGCGGTAGTTGACGCGCAGGCGACGGCTGCGGCCCCTTACCTGGATGCCGAGGCTGGCCAGCGAGACGCGGTTGTCGTAGATCCGCTGGTGTGGGTCACCGACGATGAAAAGGTCATCAGGCCCCTCCTTAACGGCTGCGCGGAGCAGCCGCCACTGCGCCGGGTGCAGATCCTGGGCCTCATCCACGATCACATGCCGGTACGGGGCGCGCAGCGACTGGCGCACGATGTGGGTGGCCTCGTTGGCCAGCTGGATGTGGGTCGACAGGCCGGCGGCCTGAAGCTCGCCGACGACGCTTTCGGCAGCCTGCCACACCTGGCTGCGCTGCGGCTGGCTGAGAGGTGTGCCGCGTCCGGAGCGCAGGCAGGTCAGGTAGGCCTGCTCGGTGTGCAGGTCCTGGGCGAGGATGACCTGCTTCCACTCGTGCTGCAGGAACTCGGGGGTGAAAGCGACGCCGGTCTCGGTAGCCGACGCTGCCGACCATCGCGCGCGCAACTGCTGATTGTCAGCGATCGCCGGGTTGGCGCCGCGCGCCTGGGCGACGATGCGGTAGGCGAGGCGGTCCACGTTGATGACCTCGATCCGGCTGCGCACGGCGTCGTCGTCGATGAGCAGTGAGAGCTGGGCGTCGAGGGAGTCGGCGAGGTTCCGGGTGAAGGTGGTCAGCAGGATCGGCGCCCCGGCGTCGTGGTGTCGCTGGCTGGCCACGGCAGGCTCGTCATAGCGGCCGGCCAGGTAGGCCGCGCGGTGCAGCGCGGTGACGGTCTTGCCGGTGCCAGCGCCTCCGGTCACCTGGGCGGGGCCGTTGTAGCTCGGCTGGTACGCGATCTTGCGCTGGCTCGAATCCAGGAAGATGCGCCAGGCAGCGAACGGGTGGGCGAGAATGCGCTGCAGTTCTTCGTGGCCGGACACGAATGCCACCTGGCCGGGGGTGCGTTCCATCGCGGTCACCAGGTCGGTCTCGTCGACCCGCTCCGGCGGCGCCTGGGCCGGGAGGTATTGCGCCACCTCGGTCCATGCCTCGTCGACGGTCATCCCGCAGGCCAGGGCGTAGAGCGCGGTGTACTGTGCCCCGGGCAGTACGCCCTGCATCGCCTCAAGGTGGGCCTCACTGGTGAGCAGGCGCACAACCGGGATGATCTGCTCGTCGACGCCAAGACGCTTCATGTCGGCGTCGCTGACGTTGGCGAGTAACAGCTTCTGTGCCGTCGCGGCGACCGTGCGCAGGCTTGGCTCGAGCTGTTCGAGTGCCGCCTCGTCGCGGACCTCCATGACGCCCAGCGCCTGGTTCACGCTGAACCGGTGACTGGTTGCGTACGCGTTGGCCTTGTCGTGCGGCAGGACGGTGATCAGGCAGTACGTGTCACCGGAGCCGGGTGCGAGCACGACGCCGCGCCAGAAGCTGTCGATGCGGATTGTGCGGACATGGCTATCCCGGCTGTGCTGCAGCTTCTCCAGGTGCACGCCCGCATGGGTGTGTTCGGCGAACTTTCCGATCGCGGACTCGACCGCGCTCTGGACGTTCTTCTCCAGCTTCGCGTATTCAGCAAGGAAGTCCTTCGCGATAGCCAGGCGCGCCAAAGCGTGCCTCCTCCCGCCCCTTACCGTCCCGCCCTATTTGCTGCCAATCACATTAGACCGTTTTGCCCAGGCACGGCCAGAGCGGACCGGCGGGCGCCAGTGCAAGGTCTTGGCGGCGGGTGTGCACGGACGCCCTGCATCACATGGGGGTGTGGATCAGGGGTGTCAGGCGGGTGAGGTGTCATAGCTTGCGCACTAATCGGCGGCGCACCGCGTCCATAGTAAGGACTGACGGGCCGGCCGGGACTATTCGGTGGCGGCTGGTGCCTGACAGCGTGTCACTGGTACGGGATGCACGGAGCGAGGGAAACTTTGACCAAGCTGGCGGCCATACTTCATCAGATCGATTCCGGCAGCGTCCTGCTGCCGGAATTTCAGCGCGGCTACGTCTGGAACCGGGATCAGGTCCGCGGGCTGATGCGGTCACTGTATCGGGGCTACCCGATCGGCGGCCTTCTTACCTGGGAGACACAGACGGACGGCTCAGCGGTCCGGGTGAGACCGTCACCACGCCAGGTGCCCGGGTGCTGATCCTCGACGGGCAGCAACGCGTCACGTCCCTGTACGGCGTGTCCCGTGGCCGGCCGCCTGCGTTCTTCCAAGGCAATGCCACGGCGTTCTCCGGCTTGCGGTTCGACGTCGAAGACGAGACATTCGAGTTCTACGCCCCGCCAAGATGCGCGACAACTCCCGCTGGATTGACGTCACCGCCGTGTTCACCCATGGACTCGAACCCTGCATTGGCGCGCTCAACGATCACCCGGAAACCCGGGCGCGCATCGTCACCTATATGGAGCGGCTTGCCCGCTTGAACGCCGTCCTTGACCACGACCTGCACGAAGAGAAGATCAGTGGTATGGCAAGACTGTCGACGTGGTCGTCGAGATCTTCAACCGTGTCAACTCTGGCGGCACCAAGCTGTCCAAGGGGGACCTTGCCCTAGCGAAGAAGTGCGCGCAATGGCCCGGAGCACGGGCCGATATGCAGGCGCATCTAGAGCGCTGGCGGGGCTCTAACCGGCTCTCAGGAACCGGTCGTCTGCTTACGCGTAGGGTGATTCGGGACATAGGCCACCGTGCACGAAGTCGATCATGGCCATAAGGGCCGCGGCGCTGCGGAAGCCCCGCGCCCTGGTGATCAGCGCGTTGAGCTGGGCGTTCAGTGCCTCGGCCGGGCCGTTCGATCGAGTCGTCGACTACGCAAGAACCGGTAGATCAGGCGGGCCCAGAGCGGGTGCGTGTGGTTCATCCGTTCCATCCGTGGTTCGGGCGGGATCTGGAATTTGTGAAGCGGCGCCGGAACTGGCGGGCGGACCGGGTCTATGTGTTCGATGACGCCGGTGAGCCGGTCAGCCTGCCGGTGGAGTGGACCGATCTGGCGCCGGCGGATCCGTTCGTGGTGGTCGCGGCGGGCCGGGCGCCGTTTCGGACGGCGGATCTGCTGAAGCTGGCTGATGAGGTTGCCCGGCTGCGTTCCGGTGCGGCCGGTGTCCAGGAAATTCTGCCGTGAGTGTCCACGGGATCCTGTCGCATGACCGTGGCGGTGTAACGCAGATCACCGGGCTTTCCAGATTCTTCAGTGCGTATATGCCGGTAGTCGCCGCCGTGTCCGCACGCCAGCAGGCTATCCGGGCTGTTACCTTTGGCGGCAGAATTACATGGACGAAATTTAGATGCGGGAGGCACCATGGCAGGCCGGGATCAGGGCAAGGACGCCCCGCTGGCGGCGTCACGGACGCTGAACCCGCATCCGGAAGGGGTAACCGATCCGGCCTTCACCTCCGGCGCCTTCTTCGATCCCGCCGACCTGGTCCAGGTCAAGTACGAGATGGTGCGCGCGGCCGGGGCCGGCGGGCTGGGCGCGGGCGCCGCGGCCTCGGCGTTCGGCCTGGCCCGGCAGAGCTACTACAACGCCAGGAAGGCTCTCGCCGGGCGCGGCCTGGCCGGCCTGATCCCGGCCAGGCCGGGCCCGCAGGGCGGGCACAAGCTGACGGCGGCGGTGGTGAACTTCCTGGAGCAGCAGCACGCGGCCGCCGATCCCGCGCCGTCCTCGGCGCAGCTCGCCGCAGCCGTCGCCGGCCAGTTCGGCGTCACCGTGCACAAACGATCGGTCGAGCGCGCGCTCGCCGCCCGGCGCGCCGCCGGGAACCATCAGCAGGAGGCGGCCAAAAGCCGCTAGCGCCCCGCCCGCAGGGCAGGACGCGGGCGCTGCTGCGCTCGCTGGCGCCTACGAGCAGCTGCGCGGTATCGCCGCCGGCGGGCTCGGCGGCGGCTGGCGGTACGGGGCGGCGGTGCTGGCCTCCTCGGGGATGGCCGCCGCGGCCACGTGGGCCCCCCATCGCCCGCCCGCAGACCGGCGTGACGGCGCGGCAGCGCAAGCGCAGGCCGAACGGTCCCCATCCGCCCGATTCCGCACATCGGGGGGGCATCCCCGGGCCGTCGACCACGAACCGCGTCAGCGACCTCCAGTACCCCCACCCAGGATTGAGCCACGTGGGACGGGCGTGTCGTGACTTGATCTGTGTCACACTCCCCTGAGACCATGGTATCGGTACCCATGCGAACATCTGTTCGATAGCCGGGAGTAGCATGGAGGTTACTGACCAACAGCGCAGGCTCCTTGAGCTATGTGCGATCCGGATTGACCACGAGAGCGTTGACTGGAGCCTTATCGCCCGTCAGGCGCAGTACCCGAGCGGTCTCGACGACCTGTGGCAGGCGATCATCACGGAGAAGTCGGCCGCGGAAAAGCGATCTCTGCCGGTCCTGCGCAAGGGGCTCCGCAATACGTCCACGCTGACCCAGCGCGTCGTGTCGGAGCTTGAAGCGGCATCGGGCGCGGGCGCCCAGCTGATCACGGTGCTCGACCGAACCTACCCGGCGAACCTGCGCCTGATTCCCAACCTTCCGCCGTTCCTGTTCTACCGGGGGGAGCTTAGCGACGACGACGCTCGCTCCGTTGCCGTCGTCGGCACGCGAGAGGCGAGCGAAGCCGGGACGAACCGGGCTGCGCTCCTGTCAAGACTGCTCGCCGAGCGGGGCGTCACCGTGATCTCCGGCCTGGCGAGGGGCATCGACACCGCAGCCCACCGTGCTGCGCTGGCCGCGGGCGCACGGACCATCGCCGTGCTGGGCACGGGAATCACCAGATGCTATCCGAACGAGAACCGGGACCTGGCCGAGGCGATCACGGCCAGCGGTGCCCTGGTGTCGCAATTCTGGCCCACCCGGCCGCCAGGACGGGACACCTTCCCGCGTCGGAATGTCGTGACATCGGGCATCAGCCAGGGGACTGTCGTGATCGAGGCCAGCAGCACGTCCGGTGCCAAGATGCAGGCGCGTCTCGCGCTTGAACACGGTAAGAAGGTGTTCCTGGTGCGGTCACTTGTCACGACGCAGCCGTGGGCGAGGGACTATGTGGACCGGCGCGGCGCGATCGAGGTGGACGACGTTGATGAGGTCAGCGCCCAGCTCGCCGCGCCTGAGCGCGTGCGGCAGGCGACCGAGCAGCATCAGCAGCTTTCTCTCTCGTTCCTGTGACCGCAGATGGCCCCGTCCACCGAGCTGCCCGCCGGGGAACCTCTCGGATTCCCCCGGTGCCAAAAGTGCCCCTACGTCCGGGTGGGTCCTGCGCGGATCTGTGTCGACTGCGCCAGCACGTCGCTGGAGCCTATCGTTCCGAGAGCGTGCCCGGTCTGCAGGCAGATGCTTGCAGAGGACGGCTCGTGCCCGAACTGGCTGTGCGACGACGCCGACCGGCGCATCGAGCGCATTGACGCGATCGCCTATTCGTCAGGGGCGTTGAAGCGGAAAATCCACCGCTACAAGTACGGAGGGAAGACCGGATGGTCGCTGATCTTTGGTCGGCTTCTCATAGGCTGGCTTGAGGCCCATGTTGCCGCCGACCCTCCCGGCCTAATCATCGCGAACCCGACCTACCTCGAACCTGGCGACTCGGGCGCCGGCCACATCGAGGCGATTATCAGATCGGCTGCCCGGGAGGACCTGCTGGGCCGCTGGCCATTCGACGTCCAGAGCCCACAGCAGTCATCAAGACGCAGCCAACGGTCAGCTCCGCCGCAACTACGGCCAGAGCGAAACGCGCCGCAGGCCGCGGGCTACGGACCGCCCTGCGCAAGATCCTTATCTTCGACGACGTCTGTACCACTGGGAGCCAGCTTAACGCTGTCGCTGGTTGCCTGCTTGATGAAGGGAGCGCGGCACGGGTCAGCGGCTTGGTCTTGGCCCGGGCACCCTGGAGGCCAAGATGACGGCAGCGGCTTGACGTTCGGTCTCCTCGTGAGCCGGTATCTGTGGCGGCGCGTCAGCCGAGCCGTGGACCACAAGCGCGGCCGCAGGTGTCGCCGAACCGAGCTCTGGGACCAGCACCGCCGGGGGGCCGCCGTCGCGAGCTGCCCGTGACCCGTGCGGCCTCGCCGAGCGCCTGCCGATCGTCTTCCCTGCGGCCATCCGCCCGGCTGCCAGCCGAGCCGCGGACCGCGCCGCCCGCCGTTGCCGAGCCGAGCGCCAGGACCAGCACCGCGACGTCGCGCAGCCGGGCTGACGCCATCCCCCTGTTCGAGCAGACCCTCACCGACCGTGTCCGGGTCCCCCGGACACCCTGGCATCCCGCGGCAACCTCGCAGGCGCCTACCAGAACGCGCGCCGCCTCGACGACGCCATCCCCTGCTTGAGCAGAACCTCACCGACCGTGAGCGGGTTCTGGGCCCCGACCACCCGGGCACCCCTGACCTCCCGCGGCAACCTCACCGCCGCCTGCCAGAACGCAGGCCGCCTTGATGACGCCATCTCCTTGCACGAGCAGAACCTCACCGACTGCCCACGGCACCGCGGCGGTGATCTTGCCGTGCTGCGGGCACACGATCCGCGGCAGCTGCGACTCCAGGAACGTCCGCTTGCCGTGCACGTCGAAGGTCCTCCAGCGCTTCACGTCGTGCTCGACGGGCCTGCCGCGCTGCCCGCACTCCGGGCACCGGCACCGCGTCTCCTCGTCCGGCTCCACCACGATGACCAGAACCTTCTCCGGCGGGCGGCCCTTCCGCGGCCACCGCTCGATATACGTCCTGACCACGACCGCATGCTCGGTATCCAGCACCTCATCCCACACCGACCCCGCCACCAGCCTGCCTCCCGCCCGTCACGCACCGTCATCTTCCGGCACGATACGCTACCGGAGCACCGGCCGCCCGCTTTGGACCGACACGCCACAGAAATCAGTAACAACCCCAAACCTGAGAGCCGGGGAGAGCCGCTGGCGGAAGGAGGGATTCGCCTTCAGCCTGGACTGGCTGCTGCGCAACGCGACTGCGGTCGCAACAGGCCGCGCGGAGTTCGCGTCTCTGGACGAGGTGTCTGTTGCCACCTTCAAGCGGCTCTCCCCGGCGCTCAGGAATCGGTTGCTCGTTTACACGTAGGGCGAATCTCTGCCATAAATGTCCATTGGATTCTGTCGCGTTATCTGATCAGTGTCAGCCGAGTCGTCCTGGCTTCCCGAACACTTTGCTGTATGGCGGTGGGGGTTACCGTCTTCGCTCGCCAGAAGGCTACCCGCGTAAACACCTGTGGCATAATTACATGGACGGAATTCGGATCCGGCCCCTCATGTTCGGGTCTCATCCACGGCCGCCCTCACCAGAGCGTGCCCACCGCCTGGCTACCTCACGATCGTGTTGGCGGTGCTGTCGCCGGTGAAGGCCGCGGTGTTCATCCTGGTTCAGCAGGGCCTGTTCGGCCTGTACCTGGGCTGCTCGTTCGCCCCCAACCACAAGGCATGCCCCCATCCTGGACGCCGGCGACCGGAGTGACTTCCTGCGCCGCCAGGCCCGCCGGAGCCGGGCCGCCCTGTAACCTTCCCGGCCCAGTTCCGCGGCCTCACCCGCCAGGCCAGCCCCAGCTTGTTCCCCACGATCGAACGCGCCGCCGAAGGACCGTCCCGTCATGGCTGAGCCCGGCGATCACCTCGTCGTCCACGACCCGTAAGGAATCGCCAGGCCGCGAAGTTTGCCGCCGTCCGTCAGTTCGGTCGGCATAGCAGCCTTGCCCAGCTGCGCCGGGCTGACTCCCAGGCCAAGGCGGCACGCGTGCGTTCCGCACTCCAAGCGATGACCGGCGCCGGGGAGCCGCCCGGCGTCTCCCTGCTAGCCCGCCGCGCCGGGGTCAGCCGCCGGCTCATCTACGACCACCCAGAGAGTGCCGCATGTGAGGCGTCCCGGTCCGTATCTTGTGGGCAGCCGTCGGGCGTTGCCCAGTGACGGCCGTCAGCATCTGCCCGCGGGCGGCCACTCGTCGCGGAAAGTGGCGCCAATCCGCCCGGCGAGCAGTCGTTGCGCAGGTGCGGCGGCCCGGCCCTTGAGGTGGCTCCGGTATGTAGGCCGTGTCGCCGTGGCGGCGCACGATGAGCCGCGCCAGCCCGGCGGCGGCCATCGCCGGAGCGAGGTTGGTAAGGCTGCCGGTCATCTCCGCCACCATAATGACCATCGCTTTTCCTGCGCCACGGGCGTCGGAGAAGGGCACTGGTGTGTCCTGGTCACCAGCAGATAGCCCAACAGGAACTTGGCTACCTCGCCGTGCGCCGAGACGGCCTGCACTGCCTGCGGTGAGCCGCGGCAACCCAGCCAAGGGCCGAAATGGCCCTTGCGGGCGTGCTGTTGAAAAGGCCTCCATAGAGGGGTATCGGGGCCACGGATCTGCTGACGCGTCTACTCGACCACGCCCCTGGCGAGATACCGGCCGAGTCGGCGTCGTGGACGCCGGAGGCGGCGCCGTCGGCGCTGTCGCTGATGCTCGGGGGCGTCCGCGAAACGGTGACCGGCTCACTACGCCGAGCGGCGGAGATCCCAGGCTTTGCACGCCGTCTTGGCAGCAAGGAGAACGTTGGCTTCGCGGGTGGCCTGCCGCAGTACGCCGGGCACCTTACCCAGTCGGGCCCGCCGGAACTCAACGGACCTACCTCCCCACATCGGCGGTGGTCGTGGGCACAAGCCGATCTCGAGGAAGTTAAGCGAGTCCGCCGCGCGCTCGGCGGGACCGGACCGTGAACGACGTCATCCTGGCTGCGGTCTCCTCAGCCTTCCGCGACCTGCTCCGCTCGCACTGGGTGCTATCCGCCGAGTCTGTCGTGCGGACCATGGTCCCGGTCTCGTTCATCCGGTGAGCAGGGCCTGCATACCAACCGGGTCTCCGCGGTCCTTGTCAACCTGCCCTGCGGCGAGCCGGATCCGGTGCGCCGCGTGCAGCTGGTGCATGAGCAGATGGAGTTCCTTAAGGGCAGTCACCAGGCGATCGGGCCGGATGCGCTGGTCAGTCTCCTCGGCATGGCACCCGCGTTGCACGCCGCCACCGTGCACGCCGCCCTTCAGCTGCGCCAGCCGGTGATCCACACGGTCGTGACGACCGTGCTGGGCCCCCCTTCGCGCTCTACGTAATGGGCTCCAAGCTCGTCGAGATGTATCCCTACGTCCCCATCGCCACCGGGTTCCGCGTCTCGATCGGCAACGTCTCCTACCTTGGGCGGCTGTTCTTCGGGCTGACCGGCGACTTCGATGCGATGCCCGATCTTGAGGTCCTGGCCGACGGCATCCGTACCGGGTTCGACGAACTCATCACCGAGGCCGCGCGCAGCTGAGGCACCGCCCAGCCCCCGGCATCATCCCCAGTCAGCCCCGCCGCCGGGGCATGCGCGCCCCGGCGGCGTGCTGACGCGCGCGGGCCAAGGGTGGAGTCCGCACCTACCGTCCACTGCGTGCGCCCGGCCTCATCAGACCGACCTGCTGCTGGCCCGGCCGCGCCGTACCGCCCGCCGCGGCACCGCGGCACCGCGGCGCGGCGGGTGCTGATTGTGGTGGGTCTGGTACTGGCGCAGGATCCGCCGCAGATGGGCCTGGTTCTAGACCAGGATGCGGTCCAGGAACTCGCGCCGGCAGCCGCCGGTCCAGGGTCCGGCGATCGCGTTCATGCGGGGCGTCCGGATGTTGTAGAGCACGGTCCGGATGCCGGCGTCGGCGACGACGGCGCCGACGCGGCGGTGAAGTCCGAGCCGCGGTCGCGGATCATGAACTTGGCCCGATGCGCCTGTTCGCCGAGGTCCAGCTCGCCGTGGATCCCTGCGGTGCCCCAGTCGGGGCTTTCGCGGGCCAGGACCAGGGTCCTGATGTTCCGTCAGGTCGCCGGCCGGACTTGCGCGCATGGACCTGGCGGCCCAGCGGCGCGGGACGATGTCGCGGTGCCAGCGCAGGATGGGATCCGGGGTGGCCAGCAGCCGCAGCCCCTAGCGCCGGCGCTTTTGGGCCGAGCAGGGCCGCGAGCAAGTCCCGCGGTGGTGCTGGCGCGCGGTGCGCTCAGATCTGGCTGTTCTGCATATCCGCTCATCTCAGTCCCCGCGGCTAGTGCCGCGTTCTGGTCAGCCCGGCGCGGGCCATACGGACCGGACGAGCGGCGATCGGCCTCGATCACTTGAGCCATTGCAGGCATCGGAGCGGCGCGGCCGGATCCTCACCGGCCGAACCGGCTGAGGGAAGGATCAGGTTTATTTGATGAGCCCGAGCGCGCGGGCCCGGCGGACCGCCTCGGGGCGGCTGTGGACCCCGAGCTTCTTGTAGGCGCGTTCGGCTCGTTCCTTCGCCGCCGACCGGGAGATGCCCAGCTTGTCGGCGATGAGCGCGAAGGTCAACGGGGTGGGCAAGTAGCGCAGGACCCTCGCCTCAGCCGTGCTGATCGACCCTGCCCTCGCGGTCGCGGCGTCGTCCGCGACCGCGTCCGCGGCCGCCTCGTCGGCCGCCGCCACCGCTGCCGCGTCGTCCGCGACCTTGTCCGCGGCCGCCTCGTCGGCCGCCGCCACCGCTGCCGCGTCGTCCGCGACCTTGTCGGCGGCCGCGACGATCACGCCCGCGGCGGTTAGGGCCTCGACAGCCTCGTGGGCAGCTGCCTCCTCCACGATGCCCGCGTCAATCAGCGCTCGGACGGCGTCGGCGGCCGCAGCGGCGCGGATCGCTTCCGAAGCAGCAATCGCCTCGGCTGCTTCGGCCTCCGCGGTCATAGCACGGAGCACTGCGTCCGTTTCGGCGGCCTGCGCCGCCGAAATCACCTCAGCCGCCTCCTCGACCGCCGCGACCTCGGCACCCGCGACCAACCCGGCCTCGGCGGTGAGGAAGCCCTCGCCCAGCAGCGCCCCGCCGGCCTCAGCGATCGCGTCGAAGAGGGGCCGCGCCCAGCCGTGCTCAACGAGCAGGAACGCAAGCGCCGTCCCCGGCAGCAGGGATTCTGCCAGTGCCCGCACGTCAGTGAGATCGAAGCCCGGCGCGCCCTCGCCTGCCGCTGGTTCCACCAGACCGGCGCCGCCAAGCGGGATGATTCTGGACAGGAGTGCGCCAAAATCGTCGTCGTCGTCGCCGACGACCAGACGCTCGATCTCGCCGACCTCGTTCTTGGCGAGGAAAAGCAGGTCGACCAGCCGCAGCAGTCCTCGCCCCCGCAGTCGATCGACTTCGGCCAGCACCTGGCCCCCGAAGTCGGCACCGCGACCGAGGCTGACGGCGATCACCTGCAAGGGACCGGGCATCTGTCGACCTTCCATCGTTACTCTTCCGTCTTTACCGGCGCTTACGGCACGGGACGCTCAGACGCGGGCCCGGCGCGGCGGCATCGCCGGTCCGAACGGGCTGCAATAGCGGCCCTGCGACGGGGGACGAGAGTACCGCAATTGCCGAGAAAGCACAACAGGCAATCGGCGGTCCGGAATGGCTGCGCATCGACGACACCGGAACGCCATTTCGTCTCACCGACGCAGCACCCAACCGCTCCACGGCATTCTCGCCGACCTGCAGCTAAACGCTGATGCGGCCCTAGCCGCCGTGCCACGTCCGAATCCTCCCGTTGGCAGCGGAGTGATGGTAAATCCCGGTAACGCCCGGAACGAGACCGGGTGGGGGAGAGCCGGCCCGGCAGTACTGATCGCACCAGCACCGCCCGGCCACGCGCTCGCTGACGGCCCAGCCGCGAATGTCACGGATACTGCCCGGCGGGCGCGCCCGGCTCACCTTCGCCCTGCCCAGCGGGCACTCGCGTCTGATCCTGCCTTCCGGCACGGGGCTGGAACCAGGGCTGTGGTATCACGGCGAACCCTCGTGGCCCACTCGGGCCCTTGCAGGCGCTGGCTGGCCCTCTAGATCAAGACTCGGCGATCAGCAGGATGGCTCTCCGAGAACGATCATGATGACTGCCCGGTCCGGGGGAGGACGATGGGCCGGGCATCGGCTCGCACCGCCGGTCGCGGGGCCGGCGGCCGGGAGTGGTCAGCGCTTGAAGAGCCGAAGACGGATCCCAGTGCTGTAGGCCCTGCGGGCCTGGCCACTGCAAGGTCGGCAGCTGGAAGCCACTGCCGGTCATGCGCCGCGGCGGGCAAGATGCGGAAGGCAGGTTGCGGCCTGTCGGCGGCGGGCGGCGCGGACGTGCCGGTTCGCCAAGGGTCAGGACGGCCGGGCGAGGAGCAGGACGAACGAGCGCGGGCTGACGGTCAGCTGGCCGCCCGCGCCGACGCCGGCCCCGTCACGCGTGCCGTCCGGCTCGCCTGCGCCGGCCGCGTCAACCGCGCCGGGTGTGCCACTGGCGCTATCGGACTTTGCGGTGTCGGCGCGGAGGTCGAAGGTGTCCACCTCGGCACGCCAGGAGCAGCGTTTCCCCACCTCCGGGATGGTGAAGGTGACCGGCTGCGGCGATCCGTTGAGCAGGATAAGCACGTCGTCGTCGAGCATGGGCCGGCCGTGTGCGTCGAGGTCCGGTGCGACCGTGCCGTCGACGTAGACGGCGATGGTCTTGTTGCCCGGGGATTGCCAGTCGGCGTCGGTCATCGCGCTGCCTGCCGGGGTGAACCAGACCTGGTGGCCGGGATCGGCCCGGTAGGCGCCGCGGCGCAGAGCCGGGTGCGCGCGGCGGAGCGCGATCAGCCGGCGGGTGTAGGCGGTCAGCCCGGTGTCGGCGCCGTCCCAGTCAAACCAGGACACCGGATTGTCCTGGCAGTAGGTGTTGTTGTTGCCGCCTTGGGTGCGGCCGAGTTCGTCGCCGCCCAGGATCATCGGCACCCCGCGGGACAGCAGCAGCGTGCCGAGCAGCGCGCGGGACTGGCGGGCGCGCAGCGCGAGAATCTCCGGGTCGGTGGACGGGCCTTCGATGCCGCAGTTCCACGACCGGTTGTCGTCGGTTCCGTCCCGGTTGCCCTCGCCGTTGGCCTCGTTGTGCTTGCGGTCGTGGGAGACCAGGTCGCGCAATGTGAACCCGTCGTGCGCGGTGATGAAGTTGATCGAGGCGCTTGGCCGGCTGCGGGTGGCGCCGTAGAGGTCGGAGGACCCGGCAACCCGGGTGGCGAAGTCGGGCAGCACCCCGTCGCTGCCGCGCCAGAAGTCGCGGACGGTGTCGCGGTAGGGGCCGTTCCACTCGCGCCACAGGGCCGGGAACCGGCCCACGCTGTAGCTGTCGGGCTGGCCGACGTCCCACGGCTCGGCGATGAGCTTGACCTGGGAGATGACCGGGTCCTGCGCGACGACGCCAAAGAACGCGGCCAGCCGCTCGAAATCGCCCCGCTCCCGGGCGAGGGTGGTGGCAAGGTCGAAGCGGAAGCCGTCCACGTGCATCTCGCTGACCCAGTACCGCAGCGAGTCCATGATCATGCGCAGGCACGTCGGGTTGTCGGCGTTGACCGAGTTGCCGGTGCCCGTGGTGTCCATGTAACGGCTGAGGTCCGACGGCACGAGCCGGTAGTACGCCGGGTTGTCGAGCCCCCGGAAGCACAGCGTCGGGCCCAGGTGGCTGCCCTCCGCGGTGTGGTTGAACACCACGTCAAGCAGCACCTCCAGGCCGGCCGCATGCAACGCCTGGACCATCGCCTGGAACTCCGCGATCTGCCCGCCGCCGCGGCCGGCCCGCACCGCCGCGGAGTAGCCGTCATGCGGGGCGAAGAAGCCGATGGTGTTGTAGCCCCAGTAGTCAGCCAGGCCGTGCCCGGCCAGATCCCCGGCGGTGACGAACTGGTGGACCGGCAGCAACTCGACCGCGGTCACCCCGAGGCCGGCCAGGTACTCCACCACCGGCGGGCACGCCAGCCCTGCATACGTTCCCCGCAGCTCCGGCGGCACGTCCCGGCGCGCCTGCGTGAACCCCTTGACGTGCAGCTCATAGATGACGCTGTCGCGGTATGGCGTGCCGGGCCGCCTGTCCGCGCCCCATGCGAACGAAGGGCCGGCCACCAGCGACCGCGGCACCGCCGGCGCGGAGTCGACGTCATTCCGCCCGTCCGGATCACCTGGCGGGTAACCGAGCAGGCTCTCCGCCCACACCAGCTCACCGTCTGTCGCCTTGGCATACGGGTCGAGCAGCAGTTTCGCCGGGTTGCAGCGCAGCCCACGCGCAGGGTCATATGGTCCGGGCACCCGGAAGCCGTACCGCTGGCCGGCGCTGATTCCCGGCACGAACCCATGCCACACGCCGTCATCGAGTGCCGGCAGCGGCAGACGCGTTTCCGCGCCGCCCGCGTCGAACAGGCACAGCACCACCTGCTCGGCTATCTGCGACGCCACCGCGAAATTGGTCCCGGACCCATCGGGCGTGGCACCCAGGGGGGACGGCCGTCCCGGCCAGATCTCCATGCAACCTCCCGCACATCCCCTGCCGCCACGGCGACCGCCCGGTAAGCACTGCCAACGGCCCGCGTGACGTTCGGCACAATCCCTAGCGAGCTGCCGCGCGCAACCCTGCAGCGGTCGGTGCTCGGCCCGTCCTGCGGGCCGAGCAACGACCGCATCAGCCCAGTCATCTCGTTATAACAGCCAAACAAAGCCATCGTCACCTGCCGCGCCGACGCCACGACCCGCCCAACGCCCCGCCCAGTCGAGGGCTCGGATCCCCGGAACCTAGCAAACCGCAGGTGCTGTGACCTGCGGTCGAGCCGTCCGGGCCGTCCACGACCCTGCGGGGCTCGATTACTCGATCTGGCCTCTGACCCGTTCGTTGCCGGTGCCAGCGCGGTCTTCCGGGTTGAGATCATCGCTGAATGATCTCCTCGGCCGTCTACCTGCTCGCGCGCTGCCTGCTCGGCTGTCTGATGGTGATGGCCCGGCGTGAGGTGTCCAAGGATGCCGAACTCCTGGTGGTCCGGCACGAGAACACGGTGCTGCGCCGCCAGATCGGCCGGACGCAACCAGGACAAGGGTCGCCGGCGGGCGCGGCGGCGGCCCCACGGTAGGTGCCCACCTGCTGTAGGCAGCGATGACGTCCATGACTTCCCTCGCAGACTTCATGACTGGGAGCCCCCCGGGCGGTGATCGTGACTGGCTGACACCGCCTCAGTCACCGCCCGGGGCTCACACTCCCCGGCGTACGTCGAACAAGGGATGGGGGCTTTTGACTGGCCACCAGCGGAGACCTCGATCTGGCCACCAGTGGAGACTTTTTCATGGCCACGGACACCTCGGCGGGTGGGCCGAAGGCAGGCGGGATGATCAGGCGGCGGGAGCCTGCGATCCAAGATCGCCGGGCCATTAGCAGGCCATTGGCCAGGTGAACGGGGGGTATCACGGCTCAAGCGCGGCGCGGTACATTGAGCTGGTACCGCACGTCAGGCGCAGGCCAAGATCAAGCGGGTGGTCGCGATGTTTAGGTACCTTGTCGTCGCGAACCAGACCCTGCAGGGTGCGGAGCTACGCGATGAGCTTCGCAAGCGGATCGAAGCGGCACCGAGTTCCTTCTACGTCCTGGTCCCGAACACCAGCGCCGCGCACCTTTATGTCCTGCGCGACGCGGGAAAGGCCGTGAAAGCCGATCGGGGCGGGATCGAGTTCCTTGTGCGTCCTCGTCCCGAACCCGCCACCGACGAGGACGCGACTGCGCACGCCCGGCGACGGCTCAACCAGATGCTGGCCGACCTGGCTGCGCTGGGTGTCCCCGTCGAGGGTGATCTCGGGAGTTCCCGCCCGCTCGAGGCTATGAAGAAGGTGCTCATCGATCACCAGTTCGACGAGATCATCGTGGCCACGCTGCCCCGGCAGGTCTCGCGCTGGCTCGGGGCCGACCTGCCCCATCAGGCCGAGCGCCGGTTCAGGCTGCCGGTCACGACCATCATCACAAAGCGCTGACCCGCTAGCCGGTGGCCAGCAGGTTCGATCCCTCTTTCATGGTGATGACGGCAACGGTTCCCGCGCCCTTGTTAGCGGCGCTGCCCGGCCTTGGTCTGTCGCATCCGATCGATGGGCCGCGCTCTCGGGATGGACGACGGCATCTGCGACACGGCCCAGCAGTGACCGGATCGTCGCTGTGGCCACCCGATGCAAGATCGCTCTGTCCAGCCCGGCGCCCAGGGCAGCAAGCGGCGGCCGGTAAGCTCCGGCCAGCGTAAGCCGCGTTGCCTGATCCCCGGCGGCGGTCAGCGTGACGTCCGCGTCCAGGGCCGGAAACAGCCCGCCACGATCCCCGGTGGCCTCCCAGCGCAGCGTGAGGAGCGCTGTGTCATCCCGTGTCACCAGTTCCCGGAAGCGCACCCGGACCAGTTTGGAGATGCCCGGCACGTCGCCCACCGGGCCGACCCGGATCAAGCTAGCGAGCCCGTCGTCATAGGCTCCTTCCGACGCGGCGCTCACCCAGCCGCCATGAGCCAGATTCGCGAGCCTGGCCTGGGCAGCGCGGAAACTGACATCCAGTAGTAACTCGTCGCCGACGAACACACCTTCAGCAGATGCGTGCGCCAGCCATCCGAGCAGAGGCAAAGGTCCTCACACTCGGCCAGACACCAACAGCCGCGACCATTGCGGGCAAGGGTCCAGCCGGGCCCTCTGGTTCGATCGCCTCCGCCGATGCGGACAACGATCTCCGACGATGCTGGATCGATGTGGGTCCAGGAACCCCGACGCGAGGAAGACCGGGCGGGTCGAGACGCCCAGATTCTGACGAGTCTTGACGGTCGTCGCTCCGCTCGTAATGTGCTGGCCGGGAGCCTGCCGCCCAGGCGCGGGCCAACTGCAGCCGCTCGGCCGTCCACAGACGCAGCTAGCGAGGATGATCGCCTGCCACCTGCGGAGCCGTGAACGTA
Organism: uncultured Actinomycetota bacterium; assembly: GCA_963826515.1. Classification (GTDB taxonomy): domain Bacteria; phylum Actinomycetota; class Actinomycetes; order Streptosporangiales; family Streptosporangiaceae; genus DATFVJ01. Next base: position 112,146 of record CAWGXI010000003.1, on the reverse strand, counting down.
TGCCCGATCGGGCAACGGGTAACGGCGTGCCACCGGGCTCCCTGGCGCCTACCGGACCGGACTTTCGTCGAGCTTCCGATCAGGTCATGACCGCTGGACAATCAGCTCCTGAGGCGCTGGGCGCGCGAAACTTCGGCCCTAGCCCGGCCCTAGCCCATCTTCATGCCCACGGCCACGCCTCTCCTATCGCCCCAGGTCACAGCGATAGGCGCTCTTTTGGCATCCGACCTGCCGGAGCAATCGGGCCCTGCCTGGACCGGCTCAGCGCCTCCCCAGGCATACCAGGCCACGCGCTGGGTCTGTGCCCAGTCGCAGGCTGCCAGCCGCCTCGGCAGCGGGTGACCGCGGGTCTCGTGCACACCCGGTCAGCGCTGCACGGCCAGGCTGCTCATTGCGGCTGGCGCCGGCGGGAACCTCAATCCCGCAGTGGATCGAGGAAGGACGTCGGCGGCGGCATGGTAAGCGCCGCGCGCTTGCCATTGGGGTGCGTGATCACGAGTCGCATGCGCCACGATGGAAAATGGTGTCCCGGAGGTCCCTGATGGCCTGGTCCAGGTTGCCGATGGCATCGCCGATATGGCCGGCCACGCGCTGATCGCCGATCAGCCCCAGCGCGGCCTGCAGGTCCAGTCCGGCGGCGAACAGCCGGCTGGCCACGACGTCGTTCTGGTCTTGGGTGATCCGGTCGTGATCTTCGGTCGCGCTCTGGGTCAATTGCGCTGAGACGGCTGGGCCGTTGCCCGCACGGGCCCCGCTGCTGGCCGGGGGACTGCGGGTCAGCCGGTTTCGGGGCGCGTCCCGTGCCGGTATCGTCGCGACGGCTACAGCCGAAGACGAACTTGCTGATCGGTCCACGCGGCGGCTCCTTGGTCCGTGCCTAACACGGGGTTGGCCGTGCCACCAGGGTCCGGAGCAACGCGGTCCCCTGCACCCATGCTTTGGCCGGGTCAGGGTCGACTGGACGTTTCCGCTGTCAGCCTACCCCGGTTTCATTACCCGGATATCCGTAGAGGGGCTGGTCCCGACCGGGTGACCGGGTATGGCAGTCCCGCCCTGTGCTGGGGTCCCGCGCGGCGCCGTGAACCAGCCACGACCACGCACCGTCACGAACGCTGCCGTCGCGGGACCGCGGCGGCGAGCGCCGCGGTCGCCGCGAGGCGCCGAAACCGAGGCGGCGTGTGGTGTGGGACATGATGTCCTCCTAGTCTGGGACTCCCGCCGGTGTCGGGCCGGCGAGCACTCCCCGAAACACCCTTGCGGAGTGCCGTTTGGCGGCACCCGGGACCCTGTTGGCTTATTCGGGCTCAGGCGGCGAAGGTCCGGCCGAGCCGCTGGAAGTGGGTGGTCCGGGTCCTCAAGCGGCCGGCCGGTCCACCAGGCATCCAGCCGGATCAGGTTGAGCGCGGTGGCGGCGGCGCTGTGCTCCAGGCGGGTCTTGGGCAGGCCCAGGCGGGCTCGGCGGACGCCGGTGACATGGGTGGCTTGCCGCATGGTGCCTTCGACCCCGGCCCGGATCTTGTAGTCGTTTTTCCACTGGCCGGTGGCCTGTTGGAACGGGCCTGCTGGACGGCGTCGTGGACCTCACGCGGGCGGCTGGCCCGCTTGCTGTCCCAGTCGATGGTGAAGGCGCCGGCGGTGTATCCGCCGGTCCCGGGCCTGCGGGGAGGTGTCAGCGAGGCCCCCGCATCGTCTGCGCCGCGGCGCGGCAGCGAGTACGCAGAGTCGGGCCGGTGTTCCGTGCGGCCGATGCAGTCGGCGCCGGAGTGTCCTGGCGGGACCTGTACTGGGCCAGGGACTCCGGGCTGGTCTTGGAGCTTTCCCGTGGCGTGTTCCAGTTGCGGGACGCTGGCGGCCTGGACGAGATCGATTTCGTCACCGTCTGTGCGCGTGTGCCCCGGGCGGTGGTGTGCCTTGGTTCAGCGCTGGCCTATTGGGACTTGAGTGACGAGATACCGGGCCGGGTTGATATTGCCGTTCCGGTGGGGACCCACCGCCCGCAGATCGATCATCCGCCAACGCGGGTTCATGTGTTCCGGGCCGAAACCTTCGGCCTGGGCAGGGTGGACGTCGCGGTGGAGCCTGGTGCTCGGTTCGCCATCACCGATGCGGAGCGGACTGTCGTCGATGCGTTCCGTTTGCGGCATCTCCTGGGTAAGGATCTCGCAATCGGGGGGCTTCGCCGGTACCTACGGCGGCCGCGGCCGAAACCTGCGCGGGTTATTGAACTGGCCGGGGCGCTGAGGGTGCGGACGCCGGTCACCGAAGCGCTGCGGTTACTGCAGGAATGAGCCCCCGCCGCGCGCCTACCTCGATCTGCAGGCTCTGGCCCGCCAATAAGCACGAACATCTCAGCCTCGTCCATCCTCGCTCCTTCGTCGCAGCTATCGTCACGGTCTGGGTGCGCAGGCCGCAGGTCAGCGGTCTCAGGCTCGTCGAGGGCTGGCTTTGGCCAGATCGGGTGTGCCGCGCACACCGCCAAAGCGGTATGCGCGGCGCACCCATGATTTCATGATCCGTTTGCGTGTTAATCTGCCTGCGCTATTTGCCGGAAACTTAACACCGAAACGGATCATGCTTCGGCGCGCGGCACCTGAGTGAGCTTGGAGTGGCCTGAGTTGCGCCAGCGGGGCGTGGGCTGGCCATCCCGCCATGACGCTCGTTCGACTCAGGGGCGGAAATTCGCTGACCCCGTTTTGACCGAGGGAGTGGTGTCCGCGACCTGGGATCCGGTTACCGGGGCTTGGCCGGGCGAGGAGCGCGCCTGAACGGCGTACCCGCACTGGCGGCCTTCGGCTCTCACCGCGCGATGGCCAGTACGCGCTCGGGATCATGGCCAGCAGCGACACGGGACAGTCAGCAATTGTTTGGTCCCGTGGCCCGGCCGGCGTGGCCCACGTCGTCGCGGTCTGGTGCGCTGGCCGGGCCCGACCTGCCGAATACCGGACGCCGTCGCCCACGCGGCCAAGTGCGTCACACTCAGCCTGAACAATGCCGAGCAGCAGCGGACAACGAGCACTGACACCCTTGGAGTATGTGTTGCAGAAGGTCTCAGTCATGCCGCCCGGTGCAGAGGCCTGACAGTTTGAGGCTCACGGAGAATCGGAGGCACCTGCAGTTCTGCGTCCGCTAGCCTGACCGGGCTGGTGCTGCCGGGCTCGGCTGGTACCAAGCTGCCGGGCTGGGCTGGTACGAACGGGCTGGTACGAATGGGCAGGCAGACCGTTCGAGAAGCGGCAAATCGGACAGTAGGTAGGCGATGACGGGGCCCGGCGCGCGAAGTGGCTGTCGCGAATCACACGCAGGTGTGAGACTGTGAATTGACGATTAGTTGGAGTGGGATGAGCGAGGTTCGCCAGGTTCCGCCCGGGGTAGATCCGGCCAGGCCCGCGCCTGCGCGGATTTACGACTATCTGCTTAGAGGCGAGAGCAACTTCCCGGCCGACCGCGATGCCGCCGAGCGCATCATGGCTCTGGTGCCCGAGATCAGGGACTGCGCCTGGGCCAACCGGGGGTTCCATCAGCGGGCGGCCAGATGGATAGCCCGGCGCGGGGTCCGCCAGTTCATCGACGTCGGGTCCGGGCTGCCGACCGTTGGCAACACCCACGAGGTGGTGCAGTTAGCCGACCAGCGCTGCCGGGTCGTCTATGTGGACAACGACCCGATGGTTCCCGAGCAGGCCGGGCATCTCGTGACTGACCGCGCCAGGGTACGGATCGTTCTGGGCGATTTGCGCGATCCGGATCACGTGCTGAAGGACCCGGATGTGTGCGAGCTGATCGACTTCAGGCAGCCGACCGGGCTGCTGATGACCGCGGTCATGCACTTCGTGTCCGACGACTGGGATCCGTACGGGTTACTGGCGCGCTACCTGGGCGCGCTCGCGCCCGGTAGCTATCTGTCACTTTCACATCTCACCCACGACCAAAAACCGCCGTCCGCGGTGCAGGGATTCTGTCGCGTCTTCGACCGCGCCACCGAGCAGGTCCATTTCCGCTCCAAGCTCGAAATCGAGCGCTTCTTCGCCGGGCTGGAACTGGTGCCGCCGCGCAAGGGAGACCCCGAGGGACGCCTCTGCTATGCGGGCGAATGGGAGGCAGACGACCCCGCGCTGGCCGACAGTGATGGTTCGCGCTGGCTCTACTGCGGGGTTGCCAGACGTCCGTGAGACCGCGCCAGACCGCTCAGGTGCCCGGTGCGCTTCGTCGACGTCGCTGCCGAGACCCGAACCCGGTGAGCACCCACGCGACCTGCGAGAGCTCGCCGACCTGTTCGCTCAGCCGCAGCCACCGGATCAAGCCGCGATCGCGCAGCTGCGGGCCCGCCACGACATCGAGCAGCTCACCCCGATGGTCCCGCCCCGCCGCCTGGACTAGCGATCAGGCACGTCCGGCCGTGCGACGCCGCTGGAAGGCCAGGCCAACAATTATTCTGAACGGCTGCCGCGGGTTCGCGGCGTCTACTGCTGCGGGGGGATCCCGGGGGGTCGTCCCCCCGGGGTAATGCAGCCTGAACGGCTGCGCGGGGTGGCGCGCGCTTGCCGGGAGCCCTGAAACGCCAGGTTGACCCCCAATTGGTAGTCAACGGGCAGTTCAGACGACAATGTCCCTATGACCGCCGGCGTTCACCAGCAAGAGGCAGCGCTGCCACTGCTGTCGGTGTCGGGCGTCGCGGTGCGCTTCGGCAAGCTGACCGCTCTCGAAGGCGTCGATCTCGGGGTGCGGGCCGGCGAGCTTGTCGCCCTGGCGGGCGAGAATGGCGCAGGCAAGACCACCCTGGTGCGCTGCATCGCCGGGGACATCGCGCCTTCAGCGGGCGCCATCGCACTCGACGGCAGGCCGGTGCCCGCTGACCCGCTCGCAGCGAAACGCCATGGCGTCTCGGTCGTCTGGCAGGATCTGGCGCTCTGCGACAACCTCGACATCGCCTCTAACCTCCTGCTCGGCCGCGAGAGCCGCCGTCACCTGCTATCCAATATCCGCCTGCACGGCGACGCGGCAAAGCTTCTGAAGCGGCTTGGCATCCCGCTCCGGGACACGACGCGCAGCGTCAAGTCCCTGTCCGGCGGCCAGCGCCAGCTGGTGGCGGTCGCCAGGGCGATGGCCCACCATCCACGCCTGCTGCTGCTCGACGAGCCGACCGCCTCGCTCGGGGTAAGGGAGGCGGCTCTGGTCGAGCAGCTGATCATCCGGCTGCGGCAGCAGGGCACTTCGATCCTGCTGGCATGCCACGACATCAGCCAGATGTTCCGGCTCGCTGACCGCGTCGTCGTGCTGCGGCATGGACGGGTCATCGCCGAGGTGGACCCCGGCGAGGTGCACCCGGACGACCTGGTGGCGCTGCTGTCGGGCCAGGAGGTGGACTCCTCCGCCCGCCGTCAGCTCACCCGCCTGCACGGGCTGGCCGACCGGCTTGTGTCGGCGGACCCGTCGTCCAGCCTGTCGCTGATCCTCTCGGCGCTGGGCACCGCACTCGGCAGTGAGCGCCTGTGCATCCATCTGCTCGAGGGCTCCTCGCTCGTCTGCGCCGCCTCGCTCGGCCTGTCCCCGACGCTGCTTTCCGCGTGGTCCCGGCTTCCCTGCGGCCCCGCAGGGGGCCCGGTCGGGCTGGCCGCCGCCGCGGAGCGGCCGGTCGTCGAGGACAACGCGCGGACCGGGCCCGCCTGGGCGCCCTTCACCGCCCTGGCCAGGGCCGCCAAGGTTGCGAGCTCGTGGTCAGTCCCCGTGATGGGCCCGGGCGGCCTGCTCGGCGTCATCACGGTCTTCGGCGCGATGACAGGCGAACCTCACCGGGATGATCTCGATCTCGCCACCCTCTACGCGGGTTACGCGGCGAGCGCGATCGAGCGTGACCGGCTGCTCGACGAGGTCACCGCGCGCAACCGGGTGCTTGAGACGATCAGGGAAATACTGGAAACCCTGGCGGGTCCCATCCCCGTCGCCGACGGACTCAGCATCGCCCTGGCGGCGCTGCGCCGCGGGCTGCAGGCGGACGAGGCGGCGCTGGTCACCCAGGCGGGAGACGGGCCGCCCAGCTGCCGTGCCCTGTCCGGTCCGGGCGGCGAGGGCAAGCCGGCGGCCGCGACGTTCGGCGCGCTCGACGCCGCGTCGTCCGCGCTCGCGCTCGCGGGCCGCGATGGCGCGGCCATGCACCGGGTCGGCGCGCGCGGTGACCGGTTCCTTTCCGTGACCTTTGCCGCGCCGGGCGGGCCTGCCGCGCTGGTGGCATGCTGGCAGAGCGGCCTGCCGTCAGCGGATGCGACGGCGCTGCTTGAGGACGCCGCCCACTCGCTGCGGCTGGCGCTTGAGCGGGAGGAGGCCTTGTTCGCCCACCAGGAAGCCATAACCCTGCGCAAGTCCCAGGAGCTGCAGCGCGGCTTCCTCAGCCGGCTGAGCCACGAGCTCCGGACGCCGCTCACCGCGATCAGGGGTTACGCCTCCAGCTTGCTGCAGCCGGATGTCACCTGGGACGCAGAATCGCAGCAGCGGTTCATCGCGCGTATCGCCGCTGAGTCGGCACGCCTGGGGCGCCTTGTCGATGATCTGCTTGACTTCTCCGCGATCGAGTCTGGGATCCTCCGCCTGCAGCGTGACTGGTGCGACATCGCGCTGGTGCTTGACGCGGCCATAGCGTGCCTGCCCCCAGCGGACGCGCCCATGGTGCAGGTGGACTGCGATGCGGGCCTGCCGGTCGTCTGGGCCGACCACGATCGCCTCGAGCAGGTTTTCGTCAACCTGCTGACCAACGCGTTCTGCCACAATCCGGCGGGTACCAAGGTGCGGGTCAGCGCGAGCGTGGACGGCCCGGCCGCGGTGACGGTGAGCGTCGCCGATGACGGGGCAGGGATGCCCGCCGAGGTCGCGCTCGCGCCCTTCGAGCCAATGCGGCGCCGGTGCACGCCAAGCGCAGGCGCCGGGCTTGGGCTCTCTATAGCCAGGGCTATCGTGACGGCGCACGGTGGCCGCATCGAGCTGGATCAGCCGGGACGGCCGGGACGGCCGGGACGGCCGGGACGGGGGACATGCTTCCGTATCCACCTGCCGGTGGAAGGAGCTGCTGCCCGGTCGGGCGCGACACAGCCGGCCGCGCATCGTGAGCTTGCCGTAGACGGAGCGGCCGGGGTCACGGCGGGGGACAGGGCCGGGGACGGGGACAGGGCCGGGGACGGGGCCAGGGCCGGGGACGCGGCCAGGGCCTGCGACGGGGTCAGGTCTTGCGACGGGGTCAGGTCCTGCGACGGGGCCAGAGCCGGGGAGGCCGACCGCGGCGGCGACGATCCGAGGCCGACAATGGGAGCCATCACCGGTGCTTGAACAGGCAGTGAAGACACGCGCGCTTGTGGTCGAAGACGACCCGAACATCGTCGACCTGATCCGATCCAACCTGGCCGTGCGCGGCTTCGACACGGTCGTCTCCACCAATGGCCTGCGCGCTCTCAACCTCCTGGAGACCGAGGCTCCCGACATCGTCCTGCTCGACCTGATGCTGCCCGAGGTGGACGGTTTCGAGCTGTGCCGCCTGATCCGGGAGCGTTCATCGGTCGCCATCATCGTGGTCTCCGCCCGTGGTGGCGAGCGCGACAAGGTGGCCGCGCTGAACGTAGGCGCGGACGACTATATGACCAAGCCTTTCAGCATCGAGGAACTGCTCGCCCGGATCACCGCCACGCTCCGCCGCACCCGCCCGGGCGACGCTGCCCCGGAGAGCGCGCCGCCGGTCATCACCATCGGCGAAGTGGAGATTGATCTCGCCGGCCAGCAGGTGAGCAGGGGCGGGCTCGCCGTCCACCTCACACCGACGGAGTTCGCGCTGCTCCGTGAGCTCGCCATCAACAGGGGGAAGCTGCTGACGCACGCGCATCTGCTCCGGCGCGTATGGGGCCACGGATACGAGACCGAGACCGAGTACGTACGCGTCTACATCAGGCGGCTGCGGGCAAAGCTGGAACTCGACGGGGTTCCCCCGCTGATCTTCACCCAGCCCAGGGCCGGCTACCGGATCGCAGCGGAGTGAGGCCGCGAGGCGGGCCGGCGCCACGGTTCGGCGCGGCCGGGCGGCCGCCCGGCGCGCCACGGCCCAGCGCGGCCGGGCGGCCGCCCGGCGCGCCACCGCCCGGCGCGGCAGGCCGGCCGCCCGGCGCGCCTCAGCGCCGGCCCGGGCACACGGCCGGTTCCCCGGCGAGCCGCAGCTGACCTGGGCAGATGTTTGTTGATAGATTTTTCACAAGGTGACGCAGATGTTAACGGCCGCGTTTATTCCCGTCGGCCTAGTGTTTTCCCAGGTAGTTCCGGGATAGTTCCGGCCCGCGGTGGTGTCATGCGGACTTGCCCATGGCGCCTGCGCGTCCTGGCGTGTCCCGCCTAAGAGCGAGGTGGTCTTGTTGTACTCAGTCTCCAAGAGAGTCGCGCTGACGGCCGCCGCCGGCAGCGCGGCTCTTCTCCTTGCCGCCTGCGGCAGCAGCAGCACCAGCAGTTCGTCTTCGAGCAGCCCTAGTAGCTCAGCAAGCGCGACAGTGCCTGCGGTCGCCGCGACGTCGTTCACGAACGACTTCTCCCAGATGGCCACGCTGAAGCCGCTCGCGTCAAAGGGCAAGGGCAACGTCGGCGTGATCCTGCCTGACACCGTTTCGTCCGCGCGGTACACCGAGTTCGATGCGCCGTACCTGACGAAGGCCCTCCAGACGGCCGGCCTGACGAGTTCGCAGTTCACGGTACAGAACGCGCAGGGTAGTGACGCGACCCAGTTGAGCGACGCTGAGGCTGCCATCACCAAGGGCGCGACCGTGCTCCTCGTGGACCCGCTCGACTCCGGCGTCGGCGCGTCGATCGAGAAGTACGCCAAGTCCCACGGCGTCGCCGTCATCAACTACGACCGGCTGACCCTGGGTGGCAGCCGCAAGTACTACGTGAGCTTCGACAACGTGCTGGTCGGCAAGCTGCTCGGGACCGGCCTGGTCAGCTGCGTGACCGCGTGGAAGGTGGCGAAGCCGAACGTGCTCGTCATGTATGGCGCGCCGACCGACAACAACGCGACGCTGTTTGCCAAGGGCTATAACGCCGTCATGGCGCCCTTCTTCAGCTCGGGCAAGTGGGCCAAGGTCGGCAGTGCCGCCGGAACCTGGGATCCGCCCACCGCGCTGACCGAGTTCCAGGGGCAGCTCACCGCGCACAAGAACATCAATGCCGTGTTGACTCCCAACGACGAGAACGCGGCCCCGATCATTCACTACCTCCAGACAAAGGGAGTCAAGGCGAAGACCTTCCCGGTGACCGGGCAGGACGCGACCCTGATCGGGCTGCAGAACATCCTCACCGGTTACCAGTGCGGAACCGTCTACAAGCCGATCTACCTCGAGGCGCAGGCCGCAGCGGCGCTTGCGATGTACGTCCGGGCCGGCGTGACGCCTCCTGCTGGCCTGGTCAACGGCAGCGTGACCGACACCGTGTCCCACGTCAGCGTTCCGTCGGTGCTTTTGAGGCCGATATGGGTAACGCCATCGAATATGAACTCGACAGTTATCGCCGACAAGTTCGTGCCGGCATCGCAGCTGTGCACGGCGGCGTACAAGGCGGCCTGCACGGCGGCAGGGATCACGGGGTGATCATGAGCGTTCGGTCCATCGCTGGATTGCCGCAGTGATGACAGCTAGCGCCGGAGACGGCGCCCGGCCCGCAGCAGCGGGCCGGGCGCCATCCCGCGTCGCCCAGGCGGATCAGACGGACGCGCCGCTGCTTCAGCTGCACGGGATCGGGAAGAGCTTCGGCCCGGTGCGTGCGCTGGAGGATATCAACCTCGACATTCCCGAGGGCCAGGTAACGGCGCTGGTGGGCGACAACGGCGCGGGCAAGTCGACACTCATCAAGACCATCTCGGGCATCTGGGAGCCGAGCGGCGGCGAGATGCTGTGGAAGGGCAAGCCGGTCCACCTGCACGGTCCGAAGGACGCGACGGACCTGGGCATCGCGACCGTGTACCAGGACCTCGCCCTGTGCGACAACCTGGACATCGTGCAGAACATGATGCTCGGCCACGAAGTGCGGCGGGGCGGGCTGCTCGACGAGGTCACCATGGAGCTGGCCGCGAAGCAGACGCTCGCGGACCTGAGGGTGGTGACGGTCCGCTCGATCCGGCAGCCGGTCGGCTCGCTGTCCGGCGGGCAGCGCCAGTCGGTCGCCGTGGCCAAGGCCGTGATGCTCGATGCCAGGCTCGTCATTATGGACGAGCCCACCGCAGCACTGGGTGTCACCCAGACCGAGCTCGTCCTTGACCTCATCGCGCGGCTTTCGAGCCGAGGGCATGCGGTCATCGTTATCTCCCACAACCTCGCCGAGGTGTTCCAGGTGGCCGACCGCATCGCGGTGCTCTACCTTGGCCGGCTGGCCGCGACGGGTCCTGCGTCGGATTTTGATACCCAATCCGTCGTGGAACTGATGACCACTGGCGCCTCAGCCCGGGTGGGCGGCGGGAACGGCGCCCCAACCGAGCCCGCGGCGCCAGGCGGTCGCGGCAGCGGCGCGGAAGGCTGAACGATGTCACCGACAGAGCATGGCGGGCAGCGGGATCGGGCAGATGCCGACGCGCCCGTAATTGTCGCGGAGGGGCCCGCTGCCGCGGAGGCCGCGGCCGAGGATGCGCCGATTGCCGGAGCACCGGAGCTGATCGCGGACTCGATCGGCGATTACGCGCGCATCTGGCTCCAGCGGGTCAGGAATGGCGAGAGCGGCGCGCTGCCCGTCCTGCTTGGCCTGGTCGCGGTCGTGGTTTTCTTCCAGGTGAAGGACTCGCTGTTTCTCTCCGCTGGCAACCTCGTCAACCTGATGGTGCTGGCCGCTCCGATCATCCTGCTCGGCATGGCGGAGATATTTGTACTGCTGCTTGGCGAGATCGACCTGTCGGTCGGCTACAACGCGGGAATCGGCGCGGTAGTGGTCTTCTGGGCGGCTTACACGCTCCCCTGGTGGGTGGCCATCCTGATCGGGCTTGCCTGCACCGCATTGATCGGCGCGGTGCTCGGCGTCCTGATCACGCGGTTGAGCCTGCCGTCTTTCGTGGTGACTCTCGCCGGGCTGCTCGCCCTGGAAGGACTGCTGATCCTCCTGATCGCCCGCACTGGCCATGGCGCCGGGGGCTCGATCTCGAACCCGAGCAACATTCTCGACGACCTCACTTCCGGGAACCTGAGCCCGGTGGCCGGCTGGGTCGTGATGGTGGCCCTGGTCGGGCTCGCTGGCCTGTTCATGGTCACGCGGGACCGGCGGAGGCGGGCAAACGGCCTGGTGGCACCTCCGCTCGGCGTCACCCTGCTGAAGGTCGCGTTCATGGCAGTCGCAGGTATCGTCGTCGTTCTCGTCTGCAACACCAACCGCGGCTCTGGCCTGGTGACATTGGAGGGCGTTCCGTGGGTCGTCCTCATCGTGCTCGGCGTTCTCGTGGTGTACATAGTCCTGACCGGGCGGACCCGCTTCGGGCGCTACATCTACGCGATTGGCGGTAACGCGGAGGCGGCAAGGAGGGCGGGCGTCAACCTGCGCGTGATCAGGACGCTTGCGTTCACGCTGTGCGGCTTTACCGGCGGGATCGCGGGGATCCTCCTCGCCTCACAGCTGAATTCGATCGGCTCGAACCTCAATGGCGGCCAGTACGTGCTCTTCGCGGTGGCAGCCGCCGTCATTGGCGGCACCAACCTGTTCGGCGGCCGCGGCAGGATGCTGCACGCAGTGCTGGGCGGGCTGGTTGTCGCGACGATTGCCAACGGCCTGGCTCTCATTGGGCTGAGTGCCGCCGCTACCGACATCGTCACCGCGATCGTGCTGATCGTAGCCGTGACCATCGACACCCAGGCACGCCGCAGCCACACGAGCACCTGAACGGGTCCCGGTGCGCGCGGTGCGCGCCTGCCCGTAAAGCCATGACACACCGCGGCAGCCGTTATGTCAGAGCGGTCCGCCACCGCATCGGCTACGGCCGCCGCTTGGCCGCCGCCGGCGCCTAAATTAGCTGACGGAGCGGCCGTCAAAACAGCGCAGTGCAAGGTCACATGCGCAGGTCCGGATGCCGGGCTAACCGCGGCGCGGTCGGCGGCGGGTAGGTCAGGAATCTGGGTTCAGCCGGACGATCTCGGCGTTCAGCGCGGTGGCGAATACGGTCCACGCGGCGTAAGGGAGCAGCAGCGCTGCCGCGGCGCGGTCGGCCTGCGAGGCGCGGCGGATCAGCAGCACGTTGGCGATGTTGAGGCAGACGATCTCGGCCAGTGCGATGCGAGGCCGGCGGACGCGGAAGAACAGCGGCGTCCAGGCCGCGTTCAGGGCCAGGTCGAGAACGAAGCTACGGGCGAGCCGGCGGCGCGCGGGGCCCTCGGCGCGGCCCAGCGCCCGTGCACCGGCGTAGGCGATGGCCGCATACAGCGGCGTCCACACCAGCGCGTAGGCCGGAGGGGGAGGCTGCCATGACGGCTTGTTCAGATCGCGATACCACTGCGAGCCCGGGTCGGTCGCGACGCTGCCGACGGCCGCCGTCGCCGCCACGCAGCCGACGGCGGCAATCGTGATCTTCATGACAGGTACGATGCCCAGGTCGCGGCGGGGGGAAACCGGCCGCATCCGGCACGGATGATCAGCGTGGGTTTGAACAGGTTGACCATATTATGAAGCGGCAGTGAACTCTGGCTTGGTAAAGACCGAGCGATGTGACGACTTACCCGTAAGCTAGTTTAGCGGTCGGGAGCGTTACAGCCGATCGCACGGCCGGCCTGCGCGGCAACCCCCCCGCTGCGCAGGCCGGTTCTTTATGCTGGTCACCCTGACGCGGCGCCGACGAAGGAGTTCGTGCTATGACATCCGCTCCGGCTGCGGTGGTCACCGGCGCCGGGTCGGGAATCGGCCGCCATATCGCGCGAACTCTGCTTGCGCATGGCTGGCGTGTCGGACTCGCCGGCCGCACGCTCGACACGCTGCAGGAAACGGCGGCAGACTCAGGCCCGGTCGCTTCAAGTGCGGTGGATCCGGATTCGCCGGCTCCGCATTCTGCGGCCCAAGGTCCGGCCGTCGTGGTGCCGGCCGATGTCAGCGATCCATATTCGGTGCAGGCGCTGTTCGGGCGGATACAGGGCGAATTCGGGCGGCTTGATCTGCTGGTGAACAACGCAGGCACGTTCGGCCCTTACGGGTCCGTGGACGAGATCGACGTCAGCGCGTGGTCGCAGACGATTGCCACCAACCTGACCGGGGCGTTCCTGTGCGCGCACCATGCCGTGCGAATCATGCGCGCACAGCGGCCGCGCGGCGGCCGGATCATCAACAACGGCTCGATCTCCGCGCACAGCCCGCGCCCTGGCAGCGCCGCCTACACCGCGAGCAAACACGCGATCACCGGCTTGACCAAGTCGATCGCGCTCGACGGCCGGGACCATGACATCGCGTGCGGCCAGATCGATATCGGCAACGCGGCAACCGAGATGACCGCGCACATCGCGCACGGATTCCCGCAGGCCGACGGCCGGATCGTGCCGGAGGCGACGTTCGAACCGCAGCACGTCGCCTCCGCCGTGCTCTACATGGCTCAGTTGCCGCTCGACGCGAACGTGCAGTTCCTGACGATCACAGCCACCAAGATGCCGTTCATCGGGCGCGGCTGACACCACGCGCCGAGCGCCCCCGGCACTGATCATTACTTGGGGCGAGCTCAGCAACGGGCAGCCCTCGACGACTGGTGCGATGAGGCGACATTCGCCGGCTGGGAGCAGAGCGGCCCTGGCCTGCCGGATTTGCAGACGAGCTACCACAGTCTCACCGCCAGCGGCCAGGTGGCGAGTCTGACGCACACCTCTGCTGCACATGCCACTCGTGCTTTCCCCGTGCCCGTCGGGGCTTCGTAGCAGCGATCGCCGATAGGGACGGCTCTCGACCGCAGGCTTCCCGCGGTCGTGAGCGCATGTAACCAGACAGGAGCTTCCGTGTGAGGACGCCCGATTCTCGCGAATTGAAGGCGTCCGTCCACCTTGCGAGCACAAGATGGTCCAACGAAGCCCGCTGAGCCTCAACGTCGCGGAGAAACCTCGCTGGACCGTTCTTCCCCGGCCCGGTCGGCTGGCGCGAGTGGCCCGTGGCCCTATGCCGAAGTGTCCGTGGCGTCCATGCCCTGACCGGCATAACCGTCGTCTGACGGCTTATGCGGACGGAACTCCACTTCGAACCGCCCGTCCAGCGCTGTCGCCAGGCAGACCAGTGTCCGCAGGGTAAGATTTTCGCCTCCGGACAGGACCTGGCTGACCCGCCCTGGGGACACGCCCATGCGCCCGGCGAGGTCGGCCCGGGTAAGATCATCCTCACGCATTCGCCAGTTGATCTCGTTCGTGACCTCTGTGATCAGGCGGGACAACTCCTCGTCGACCCGGTGGTCGTCGGCCTCATGGCCGGAAGAAACGCCTCGTCGAAAGCCCATGGGTAGCTCCCAGTCTTGTCGCTTCCCCCAGCTGCCTAGTTATAGCTAAAGCTTTAGGTGTGCCTAAAGGAAGTATCGCCAAGGCCACGAAATACTAACCTGCTGGCCGAACTCATCGTCACTGATCCTTACCGATCGTCACGACGGGCGGGTCTTCGAACTGATCACAAACTGCCTCGCCATGTTGCAAGCGGCGCGATGGTAGACGCCCCGATTTGGCGCCTGAGCGATTACGCCTAGAAAGATCGCGGATCACCTGAAACCATATTACATTGGGGGGGCGGTCGGCCGTAACTGCGGGTGCACAGCAGGGTGGGGGCCATGCCAAGCTGGGTCGTAGGCGTTGCCGGAACCATTGCATTGTCGGTCGTTTCAGCCTACGGCTTTCTGTTGCTCCGGTGCCGCGGGGCAGGACATCCGTTCGGGCCTCGCAGCAAGTCCTGGGCGATCACCGTCGTCGTGATTACGGCCACGATTTCCACCGCGCTGGGCGTGGCTGCCGTCGCAGCGAGCCACCATATCCGTGCGGCCTATATCGCCGTTATCGTGCCCAGCAGCCTGTGGTTGGGGAAGGCGTCTGCCCAACGCCGCCGTCGACGCGGCAACCGGTTACCCGAGCCGCTGGCCGGCTTCATCGTGCTCCCCCTTCGCCGCCTAGACGACCGGATG
The DNA here is from genome assembly GCA_963826515.1 of uncultured Actinomycetota bacterium. Taxonomy (GTDB): domain Bacteria; phylum Actinomycetota; class Actinomycetes; order Streptosporangiales; family Streptosporangiaceae; genus DATFVJ01. The sequence continues at coordinate 97,040 of CAWGXI010000003.1, read as the reverse complement.
GGTGACGACTTGCAGGATTGGTGCGATGTCAGATCTAGAGCGGTGTCTCGGAAGCCGCAGTGGGTAGCGGGCGCGGCGCAATATTACTACAACCAGGTCGCCGGCCGGTTAAAGGACGACCGGGAACGAGAGGAGCTTAACGCCTGGCGGGAATCCATCTGGCACAAGATCAAGATAGTAGAGATGATCGGCCGCGACGAACCCCCAGAGCGGCTGCAGGCCGCCCTGCAAACTCACGCTTCCACGTCGAACACACACAAGTACAATGCCCACGACCTGCCGCGCCTGGCGTGCCGGTTGCAAAGCGAATCGGAGAACGAGCTCCACCTCTTCCTGGCCTCCGTGTACCGGCGCGGATATCACAAGCTGCTGGTTTACCCGTTCAGGCCGCCACCTTCTCCGCGCAGGAAGCGTCCGCCCGGCCAGTCGCCCGGGCCGGGACCTACCGCGAGCTAGTGGCCGTGGCTGGCCGTGCGCCCGCTGCCAGGGCGCTTGGCCGGGTGGCTGCGCCGCCACCGGCTGCCGGTGCTTGCGCTGGCTGTGACCGCCGGTTGCCGGCACCACCGATCGGAGGAACCATGACCGGCGCCTCCACTCCTGTTTCCGCCAGAGCGAACCGGAACTGGCCGGGCAGACCGTGGTCGTGATCGGCGGCAGCGCGGGCATCGGGCTCGAGACAGCCCGGCGTGCCCGGGCTGAGGGTGCCGATGTCATCCTCACCGGCCGCAATCCCGGCCGGCTCCAGCAGGCCGCGCTGGAAATCGGCGCGCAACGCACCGCGGCATTTGACGCCAGCGACGCGGCTTCCCTGCAGCGGTTCTTCGGCGACCTGCCAGCACCGATCGATCATGTGATGGTCACGGCCGGCGGCCCGCGCTATGGGCCCCTGCTCGAGATGGACTCAGCCCAGGTGCGCCAGGCGCCCACCGAGCACGTGGTGCTGGGGCTCGAGGTCGCGCGCAACGCCGCCGGCAAGATGAGGTCCGGGGGCACGCTGCTGCTCATGGGCGGCACCGGCGGCCGGCGCATCGGTCACGGCCTAGGGATCGCCACTGCCGCCACCGCAGCGCTGCCTCCGTTCACCGCGGCCCTCGCGCTTGAGCTCGCGCAGGTTCGCGTCAACCTCATCGCCGCCGGCTTCGTCGACACCCCATTGTCGACACCCCATTGTCGGCATCGCTGCTCGGAGCCCGACTCGAGGAGCGCCGGAATGAGCTGCGCGCGACGCTCCCGATCGGCCGCGTCGCCGGCCCCGCCGACGTCGCCGCGCTCGCCGTCCACATCATGAGCAACACGGCCCTCACCGGCACGACGTACGACGTCGACGGCGGGCAGCAGTTCGTCTCCTCATGAACGCAGGACACTGAACGGAGGTCAATGCAAGAAGCAGTCGGGGACGAGCGCGATATCCGTCCGCTGTTCCGCGAGAAGGACGTCAGCTCGATGTCAACGGCACAGCGCGCCCTTCTGCGCGTTTCCGGCTGGGTGCTGTACGAGGACCTGCGCGCCGAGATTGCTGCTGAGCTTGCCCTCCAAAGCGGACCGCAGCCCGGCGAGGGACGCGCCCTTGGAGTGCTCCGATCGCGCCTGCTCCGACTCGTACTTCTCGATCATGACCAGCCGGTCGTGCCCCTCGCAGGGCGTAGAGCTCAACGCCCGGTTCGTGGTGAACCTGGGTGATCGCCGCCTCGAAGGCGGCGATCACCTCGGCGCGGTGCTCGGGGACGCGTAAGGCCGTGACGACGACCACAACGCTCATGTCAGATTCCTCCCGCTGGGGATCATCCCTTCCGTGGTGTGCGCTGAGTTCACTGCTCGTTCTGTCGCAGCGTCCCGATCGCGGCAGTTGCGGGCCATGCGTAACTGGCGTCGTTCATTCGCCGATGGCTGCCGATGTTTGTGGCGAGCGGCGGGCAGGTCAAGGACCGGCCGATCGCGGTGTCGTCGATGCGCAACCCGGTCTTGGTGCGCCGCAGGAACCGCCGCAGCCCGCGCTTGCCTCGCAGGCTCCCGGTGAGTTCGCTGCGCTTGGCCACGGGACAGGCGTCAGAGCCGCTGATGAGCAGCATCTCCGGCCTGCCTGTTGATCGGCGGCTCCGACCGCGCGGAGGAGCGATGCCGTTTGATGAGCCCCTGCTGGCGGGCCCGGAGGGCGCCCAGATGTATCAGCTTGGGACATTTGTCATCTTATCCGTCGAAGGGTTATGGCGCCCAAGCTCACTGCGATCTGCCGCCGCGATCGGCTGGCCGGTCACGGCGGGCCGAGTCGTCGGCCACCTCGGCCCGATCTGACCCGTCCGTTCACCGGCCGCCCGGCCCAGTCCCAAGGAGGCAGCGCATGCACGACGTGAACAGCAACAACGCCGATGCTGGCGCGATCAACATCACCGTCCTGGCCGCGGAAAGCGCTGTCACGCGCCAGCGATCCAGTGACCTTCGCAACCATGGCTTCAAAAGCCACGAGCCGCGGCTTCATAGACACCCGAGCGCAGAGCTGACCTATGGCGTATTGCCACCCGTGGGACAGGCAAGCCAAGGATTCCCTCCCTGAGGACGAACTTCTCCGCGCTGCACCATACCTGCCAGTAACCGGTCACGCTATGAAAGGATCACACCGATGAACAGCGAGGACCTCGGCGCGAACGAATTTACCTTTGCAGGCGACCGAACCCAGATGACGTACCTGACGGAAATGCCTGGCCCAATCCCAGTGGGCTCAAGCCAAAGGGGACAGCTCGGGTATCAGGGCCCGGAAGGCGACGACGTCTTCTCCGGCGACCAGATCACCCGCCTGGACAGCGCCCTCGGAACTCTCCTGACCGTCGTTCTCAGGCCGAACGCCGATGCCGGCGATATCAAGATCACCGTCCTGGTGCCGAAGGCATTCGGTGTCAGGCGCGAGGATCCAGTGACCTTCGGAACCATAGCGATCAAGACCACGAGCCGCGGGTTCATAGACACCCCGGGCGTTGAGCTGACCTACGACGTGCTCCCACTCGTGGGACAGGCGCACCAGGTCATCCGTCCCGCGTAAAGGGCGCACACCAACGACGCCAGGGCAGCATCCTGCGGCAGCCGCGAACTCGTGCTGCTCGAATACTCGATTGGGCCACGACGTCATCGTCAAAACGATCGCCGCGACCACAACCACCACCGGGCTGAGGGTCAATGCCGGTGAGAAGAGCGTGTTCGCGGCGGTTCGGGCCGACGGAGCTTCGTAACGGTGCGTGATCGATGCCGCTGTGCGTGACCTGGTGCGGCCCGCCCTGCTCGTCGCCGCGGTCGCGGACAGGGACTCGCTTGGCGAGATCCTGGCCGCGGCCGGCCTCCCGATGGGCACACCGGTTGACGTCCGAGACCTGTTGCCTGCGGCAAATGCCCAGGTAACCGACATTGACGGCATGGCGACCCGGTTCCGTCACCCATTACTCAGGTCCGCGGTGCATCAGGAATCTGACGTTGCCGAACGATACACGGCGCTCTCCGCCCTCGCCGAGGTACAGCGGCTGCCCGCGTCGTGGTCCCTTGAGTACCAGCAAGACCCGGTCCGGTCGCTGCGAGTGCCCGGCGGCCGTTCGGCGTCCAGATAGGCGGCCGCCGCGTACGAGGAATCGTCGGGCGCAAGACGCTAGGACAGCGTCCCTGGCTCTCGCGTCCCTGTCTCCCGTGCGCGCCGGACGCTGGGGCGCTGAGGTGCGATGGGCCGTTCGGCCCTCAGCCAGCGAGACCGCGTTTGACGCCCGACCTCCTCGACCTTAATCCGCGGCGTTGAATCCGAACGGTTGATCCGCGTGTAGCGCGCCATCCCATTCGCATCGCTGTTCACAAACACCCATTCGGCGTTCCGGCCGCATGGTTGTCCAGGCTCAACGCCACTTTCTGTGATTAGTCCAGCTCTCTGCTCACGCGCGCCGACCCGCCTAATTGTTATGGGCGGCGGCGAGATCGCGGTCACGCATACCGGCGACCGTCCAGATCGGCTAATCTGTCGCGCCGGCGAGGCCAGCCAGCCTCCCCGGCCCACGCGTGCGTCCTGCTGCCCGGCCGTCATCACCACAGTGTGGCGAATCGCGCACACGCACGCCAGGATGAGGGGCGGATGGCGCGCCGCCCGAAGCGCCCGTCTCCGGTCCCCGTACCCGGAACCACGCGCGGGGAGTGGTGTGCGCTCCCACGCCGAAACTGGACGCGACGGGAGTATCGGCTCGTCGTCACGGTGAGCGCACGCCCGGTGCCTGGTCGACGGCGGTGCCGAGCTCGGCCATGCGCAGGTCGCCGATCGGCGTGCCGGTGCCGCGGTTGCACACCATCGCCAGCGCGAGGTCACGCCGCGGGTCGGCCCACCCGCCCGACCCGCCGAACCCGAAGTGGCCGAACGCACCGCGCACCGTGCCTCGGGTCGTGAACGCGCTGTGGTAGCCGAGCCGCCACCCCATCGGCAGGACGAGGACGAGGTCGGGCCCGCGGGAGTGTCTCACCGCGATCTGTTTCAGGGTCTGCGGCGAAAGCAGCCGCACGCCTTCGACCTCCCCGCCGTGGGCGAGCATCGCGTACAGCTTCGCCAGCGACCGGGCGGTGAAGAACCCGTTCGCCGCCGGGATTTCGGCGTCCATCACCTCCGGACCCCACAGCACGTCCTCGATGCCGCGCGGCAACAGCGCGTTGACGAACCGGCGCGGGCTGACCGGCAGTCGCAGCAGTCCAGGGATCCGGCCCACCGGGCCACCCATCACCGCACCCGGCCGCAGGCCCAGCCTGCGGCCCAGCGGGGCGGCCATGGGGGCGAGGGGCGCGACCCGGCCGCGATGCTCGGGCGGGCACCCGACATACAGCCCGTCGAGGCCGAGCGGGCGGGCGAGCTCCTCATCGACGAACCGCGCGATCGGCCGCCCCGACACCCGGCGGACCAGCTCCCCGACCAGCCAGCCGTAGGTCAGCGCGTGGTAGCCGTGCCGGCTGCCCGGCTCGTACGCCGGCTCGGCGCGCTCGAGCGCCGCCACCATGTACTCCCAGTCGAGCATCCGGTGCGCGCGGTCGACGAGCGTGCGCATCCGGTGCAGCCCAGCCGAATGTGTGAGCACCTGCCGCACGGTGATGCGCTCCTTGCCGCCCTGCGCGAACTGCGGCCAGTACGCCGCTACCGGCGCGTCGTACTCGATCTGCCCCCGGTCGGCCAGCAGGTGCAGCGCCGTCGAGGTGACTCCCTTCGTCGTGCTGAAGCACATCGCGAGCGTGTCGCGCTGCCACAGCTCATCCTCGGTACGCCGCCCGCCCCACAGGTCGACGACGAGCTCCCCGCGGTAGTACACTCCGACGGCCGCGCCGCCCGTCGTACGCCGCAGCTGCCCCCGGAACACGCGCGCGACGTCCTCGAAGCCGGCGCGCACCCAACCGTCCATGCGACCCACTCTGCCATCGGCGCACCATCCACCTCCACGGGAGTGCGGCCATGTTGGCGCACGGACACGCTCCGACCCGCCGTTCGGGAGCGCGGTCACCTGCACAACGAGCCCTTTAACCCAGCCACCTAGCCGCCCAGAGCCTGCAGGATGAGGGCGGACCCCGCCGGATCGGTATTGCCCATGGCCCAGGCCATGACCGCGCAGCCGGGACAGAGCCGCCGCAACTGGGCGGCCTGGTATTTCAGCCCGGTCCCGGCGAACCACACCGCGTGGCGATGACCTCCGGCGGTGTACTCGTAATACGTTTCGCCGTCTTTGCTTCCGGCCTTCGCCCAGCCCCGGCCGGCGAGGTCGGTAGCGGTGACAGTGGCGGCCTGGGTGCCGGCCAGCAGGTGCCCGGCCCTGTTCAGGGTCCAGTCGTAGCCGTACATGGCCGATTCGACGGCCAGCCGCGCGCTGGGAATGTGGTAACCCTGCACGTCGCTCAGCACGTTTTTCAGGTCGGACAGCGTGGCGATCGGCCCCGGATCACCTTTCGACCAGTGGAAGTCGATCGCCATCAGCACGAGCTGGTCGGCGTAGTGCGCGAGCTGGCCGTAGTCGTAGAGGAACGGCGCCAGATCCGACAGGTTCGTGTAGTCGATCTCGTCGGTCGTACGGACTCTGACCGCCACCCGCAGCGCCCGGTGCTGGCGGTGCATCGCCAGCGCGAGTTCCCGCACGAGCTCGGTGTAGCCGGCGGTGATCCGGCCGATTTCCTGGCGGCCGGTCAGCCCGTGCCAGTGCGCCACCGAAGCGTACAGATCGAGATCGCTCTGGCTGCTGGGAAGGGCGTACTCGTAGTCCAGCGTCAGGCCGTCGGCCTGCGGGTATTCAGCCATCACCGTCGCGAGTGCCGTGACGTTGCGCCATCTGGCCTCCGGGTCGAGCAGGATCCGCGCCATCGTGACCTTTGGCGTCCGCTCGTCGGCGATGGTGATGAACCGCCATCCGCACGGGTTCGCCGCTGCGGCCGCGCTCAGTACGGTTTCCAGGGATGCGCCTCCCGGGTTACCTGGCTGCCGCACGATGGTGTCCGGGGTAGCGCCCAGGCCCAGCCAGGAGAAGTCCAGCAGCCGCAGCCGGCTGGCCTGCTCGGCGATCAGGCTGGGGCGGCCCGGGTCATCGAGCCAGTCGGGAAGCCACGCTCCGCTGGCGCCAGCCAGCCGAGCGCGGCCGCAGTTCGCGGGACGCGGCGCGGGCGCGGTCGCGGGCAGCGCCTGCAGGTCCAGCTTCGCGGTGGCGCCGGCGCCCGCGGCGGGCGGTGCGGAGGTGGCCGCAACCGGCGGCTGACCGCCGGCCCCGGTGCTGCCCACGGACAGCCACACGCCGGTGCCGACCAGAACCGCCAAGACGGCCGCCAGTATCAGCCTCCGCAAAGTGAACAGTCGTGCGCGCATCCGGCCATCCCCCTCGTCATGCGGCTTTCAGCGGGCGGCTGTGATCGGCCACCGCGATCCTGGCCACCCGCGTGCCCTTCCAGCTGACCAGCCTGCCGGTCAGCACGGCGAACACCGTTCGGTACGCCAGGTAGATCTGGAGCGGGTCATTGATGAAGCGGTAGAAAACGGCGGTCAGCGGGTCCCACGACCAATCCCGCAGCACAACCATTGCAGTCAAGTTCTGAACCAGCCGGAAGCCGGTGAACACAGCCAGGTAGACGATGAGCCTAGACCAGTTTCCGGTGGCGACGGCCAGCACGGTGACGGCGTAGTTCAGCGGCAGCAGCACGATCGGTATGAACAGCCCGGTGACCGAGTACCACATAACCCAGGTAAGGGCCCCGTATTTACCCGGCTGCGCCAGTATCACCTTGTGTTTCCACAGGTTCTGCACGGTGCCGAAGGTCCACCGCGTCCATTGCCTGGCGATGCCCTTGAGGGTGTCGGGTGCCTGTGTCACCGCCACGGCCCTGATGTCCTGGACCACGGTGAACCCGGCATGGCGCAGTTCCAGCCCGGCGTCGGCATCCTCCCCCACGGTGTCGCCGGGAACGCCGATCTTCCGCATGACCGAGGTCCGCCAGGCGGAGCAGGCGCCCGGCACGATCAGGATGCCGTTCTTCCCTTGTGCCACCCGCATCAGGCCGATGCCGAGGTTGTACTCGGCCTGCTGGAATCGGAACAGGAGCCATTGCCACGGGCGGTGGGTGACGTTGCCCGTCCTGATGTAGCCAGCGACCGCGCCCACCCTCGGATCGCGGAAGTGGCGCACCAGGTTCGGGATCGTGTCCGGGCCCGCCGGCTGGGTGTCGGCATCGAATGTCACACACACCTCGCCGCGGATCCTGGTACGGAAAGCCAGATCCCAGGCGGCGGCCTTGCCTGCGTTCGGCTCCAGGTGAATCAGATCCAGCTTGCACGATTCATCGCGGTACCGGGCGGCAAGCTCGCCCAGGATGGCCTTGGTCCCGCCGGCTCCGTCCGCGCTGCCCCCCGCACCATCCCGCGAGCCGTCGTTGACCACCACGACCTGCAGGTCGAAGGGGTACCGATAGGCGAAGACCGACTCTACCGTGGCCCGGATCACCGCCTTTTCGTCCTTGGCCGCGATCAGGACGGAGACAAGCTTCGGATGCCAGCCGGGCACCGGCCGGTACTGCTTGTAGCCCCCGTATAGGGCGCGCACGATCCAGATGATCCCGAACCCCAGGACCACCCAGGTGGCCAGGCTCAGCACCAGCGGCAGGCCCGACTGCGCCAGCACCTGCCGGCCCCACTCCCACCAGTAGCCGAGCCGGTCACCCGGGGCCGGCCGCGCCCGCACCACCGGGCTGCCCTCGCCCTGCTGCCGCAGGAGCTGGTCCAGAGTCATGAACCGGTACCCCAGCGCCTCGGCCTTCTGGATGATGCGCTCCGTCAGGCGCACGGTCGCGGCATCGTCCTTTCCCCCGGTGTCATGCAGGACGATGACCTGGCCCGGTTGCCCCGGGCCGCCGAATTCCGGGAGCGGGATGTCCGCGCTTGGCCGGTAGCTGTAGTCGGAGGTATCGGTCGTGAAACCGGCTTCGGTGAAGCCGATCTGCTGGCTGACCAGCGTGGAAAAGACATTGGCCCGGATGGATCCCGGGCCCGAGGTGTTGTTCCCGCCGTAGGGCGTCCGGAACAGCCGGGTCCGGTATTCACCCACCGTGGCAATGATGTGATCGTCCATCACGAGCTGGTGCCGGGCGGCGGCGGGTGCGAGCCCTTCCAGCACGGGATGGCTGAGCGTGTGGTTGCCTACCACGTTCCCGCCCGCGACGACCTCGTGGAACACCGCCGGGGCGCGGAGGATGTTCGTGCCGATGCTGAAGAACGTCGCCCCGACGTGATAGGCGTTGAGGACAGCAAGCAGCTTCGGCGTCCAGGTCTTGCTGGGCCCGTCATCGAAGGTCAGCAGCAGGGTGCGCGGTGGCACCTCGCCGAACTGCTCGATCGCGTAGTCACATCCCTGCGTATTGTGCAATTCCAGGGGAGTCAGCTGGCTCATGACCGTCCGGCCGGAGAACGGATCGACTGCGAAGGCTGTGCCGCCGCTGCGCCGGACCTGTACCACCCGCCGGAACACGCCGCTGCCAATGATCGGAATGCCGCGCTTCCCGCCCGGCATCAGTTCCCCGTGCGTGCGGCCACAGGCGGTCATCTCGGTGGCGAGCTGCCGGGTATAGGCGGTGTCGGCGTGGTGCACCGGCGCCTGTGCCGCCGCTACCAGCTGCTGGGCGCGGACTATGGCGAGCGCCAGGCCGGCTGCCAGCACCAGCACGAACAGGAGCACCACCAGCCCGCGGCGACCGCTTTTGCTGGCGAAGACCTGCCGGGCCCTGCGCCGGGGTCGGTAGCTGGCATGGCGCCCTATGGTGCACACCCCCCTTTTTGGTGGTGTCGTTCTCAGCGGGCAGTTCCCGCAGCAGCTGAGTTTCGGCCCGGCGCGGCACCCGCTGATGTACCCGGCGGGACGTCTGGGGCCGGTAACGGCGGTCCGGAGGAGGCCGGCGCGGAGGACGCGGCCGGCGGCGATAAATTGGGCGCTGGTGAGGTGGGCGCCGGGCTCGCGCTGGGCGACGCGCTCGGGCCCGGGCTCGGGGAGCCCGGCCGGGCTGGGCGACGCGCTCGGGCCCGGGCTAGGGGAGCCGGCCGGGCTGGGCGACGCGCTCGGGCCCGGGCTAGGAGACCCGGCCGGGCTGGGCGACGCGCTCGGGCTGGTGCTCGGCGCCGGGGGCGAGGCCGGGGGCGAGGTCGGGCTCGGCGACCGCGAGACCGGCCCCGTCGACGGCGCCGGGGTGATCCGGATGGGTGCCAGCAGACCGCCCAGGCCCAGGGACGGGGCCAGGCTGAGGCTGGGCGACGGATACTGGCGGTTCCTGCCGGCACCGGCCCTGCCATCGGGCTTGCTCGCGGGGGTGCGGAGGAAGGGGTTCTCCCGCTTCTGATAACCCGGAATGCCGCTACCGCCGGAGCGGTCCGGGCCGAGAGCGGCGACCACGCAGAGAACTGCCACCCCGCCGATGACGGCAGCGGCCCCGAGCACCCGGCGCGCGTGCAGTCTCACGGTGCGCCCGACGGGAAGCATCCCCATCAAGCCCCGCCGCCGGTGCCGCCCAGGGGAGCCAGCGCGCCCTTGTAAGGCTGGCGTCTTCACTGACATCACGCCATCCGCTCGCAGAAAGAGCCGACAGCCCGCGCCCAGGCAAGCTGACCGCCCGGGCGGCCGAATGCCGACGAGCCGTCAGGAAGCTGCCCCTGGGCCGTCAGCCGTGAGCTCCCCGGGAAGCCCCCGGCAGGAAAGGCCCGCTCCACAGCTGGCGAACTGCTCACCATCCGCAGCATGCCGATCCGCCCCAATAGTTTCCTTTTTTCTCTAGTACGACGGTATGCCGCTAACCAGCGGCGAGAGGGGGGCCCAAGGCCGGATCCGGGCATGCCGAAGGTCCCCTGGGCGGCATGCGAACGTCCCTGCCTGCCGGGGGTATGAACATTCTGCTGCTGGGATGAAAGCGCCCCGGCCGCCGTGACAGCGATTGACGAAACGGAGCGGGAGCAGGGTCAGGAAGCGTTCAGCGCGGGCCGCGCTGTCAGGTCCGCGCTGGTCAGGGTGGTCATGCCGCCAGCCACCAGGCCAGCCGCAAGCGGCCAGGACGCGAGTGCCCGCTGGCCCGCAGCGTCAGCCAATCACGCAAGCGGGCGCCGGCCGGGAGGGTGGCCAGCAGGTGGTGGAAGGTGGCGAGCCCGGACTGCTCACCGACCCAGCGCGCGAGGTAGGCGGCGCCGAACGCACCGGCCAGCACGCCCGCCATGGCCACCGGGCCATATCTGCGCACCGCCAGCAGATAGCCCAGCGCCCCGGACATCACCCGCGCCTGCGGTAACGCCGCCGCGCAGGAACGCCAGCAGCTCCCGGTTGACCTCCTTGGCGTGGGTGACGCACATGACGTGCGGGCCTCCCTCGATCTCGGCGTAGTGCGCGTCCGGCAGGGCCGCGTGCATCCGGCGGCCCTGGCCCTCGACGGACAGGATCCGGTCGGCCGTTCCGTGCAGGATCAGCGTCGCGACGTCGATCCGCTTGATGTCGTGATGGAAGTCCTCCAGCCACGTGAGCACGCACGCCCACGTCGCCCACGTCGCCCACGGCGACGCCGCGGCCCCGGCGTTCCAGTTATTGCGCACGGTCTCCTTGACCCGCTTGCCGAGAAGGTCGTCGAGGTTGAGAAAATCCGCGAGCAGCCCGGTGAGCCACGCGGGCCGGTCGTCGAGGATCGCCTGCCGGACCGTGTCGATCGTCGCCTGGTCGACCCCGCTCGGGTTCTCGCCGGACTTGACGAACGACGGCGCGAGGCTCTCGATGAAGACGCAGCCCCGCAGCCGGCCGGTCCCGTGGGTGCCGATGTAGCGAGCCAGTTCCCCGGTACCGGTGTTCGCGTGACCCGGCGGCGACACTCAGCGGCAGCCGTTCGGGATAATGATCCTGAACGGCTCGCGCGTGATGGCGCGGACCTGTCAGTGCGCCAGGGCGGTCGCGAGCTGGCGGCGGGAGGTGATGCCGAGTTTCCTGAACACCTTGCTGAGGTGGTATTCCACGGTGGAGGTGGTCACGAACAGGTGAGTCGCGATCTCGGCGTTCGTCGCGCCGGCCGCGGCGAGGCGGGAGACTTGCGCTTCCTGGGGGTGAGGTCGTGGCTCGGCTGCTCCGCGTGCTGCCGGGGGCTGTCGCGCGTCGCCAGCAGCTCGGCTCGCGTCCGGCCGGCGAACGCCGCCGCGCCTATGGCGTCGAACATGTCGTACGCGGTGCGCAGCTGCGACCGGGCGTCGCCGCGGCGCTCCTGCCGCCGCAGCCACTCGCCGTAGAGCAGGTGAGCGCGGGCGAGTTCGGTGCGGACCGACGTGCCGGCCAGGTGCGCTAGGGCATCGCGGTAGAGGGTCTCGGCGGCGTTATCGTGGGCCAGCAGCGCACGCGACCGGGCCAGCATGCCCAGCGCCCAGCTGGTGCCGCTGGCCGTCGCGCGGCCGGCCAGCCGGGTGAGCGCGGCCTCGGCGGCGCCGCGGCCGCCGCCGCGCGCGCCGGCTTCGACGATCTCGGGCAGCACGCGGTTGCCGGAGCCGGGCGGGTCCTCGTCATAGATGCGCATGCCCCAGCCCAGCGCTTCGGCGTAGCGGCCCAGGCCATCTCCAGTACGGTCAGCCCGATCAGGGCGAAGATGCCCAGCATCGCGGCGCCGCGCTGGTGGCCCCATTGTGCGGTCAGCTCGGCGAGGGCCCGGCTCTCCCGCTCGCGGCCCTGCCAGGCCCGCACCTCCAGCAGCACCCCGGTTGTCGCCGGCGGCGGGACCCCGATCGATGCGGAGATCTCGGCCGCTTCGAGGTAGCGGGCTTCGGCGTCGGCCAGCCGCCCGGCCCACACCTCACCGGTGGTAAGCCCCGCCAGGGTGACGCGCAGCGCGCCCAGCGCCCCGTGGCGGCGCTGGACTGCCTCGGCGCAGCCGGGCAATGCCCGCCGGCCCTCGTCGTCCCACAGGTCATCGGCCGCGAACCAGCCGAGGATGGTGGCCGGTATGCCCGCCGGTGCGGCCTGCTCGCCGGTGAAGAGCGCCGCGACCGCGGCGCGCAGCAGCGGCACCGCCGGCGGGTAGCCGACGGCGATCCGGGTGGCGAAACCGTCGAGCAGCGAGCCGGTGACCGTCACCGGCCCGGCCGGATCCCGCGGTGCCCGCGGTGCCCGCAGCGCCGCGTGTGCCACCTCGGCGGGCGTGGCCCCGGTGGTGTACTGGCGGGCGACCAGCACAGCCTCCTTGGCTTCGAAGAGCATCTCGCGGATCAGGGGTGCATCGGGTGGGCCGGCAGCGGCGGCGGCGCCGAGCAGGATCGCGGGCGCGTCCTTGTGCCGCGAGAAGAACACGGCGATCGACGCCCGCAGGCGGTCATGACTCAGCACGAGCGGCCGAAGAGGGACGGCGTACTCACGAGATCCGCCTCAGTGCTCGGGTCGGCTCGTCAACACTAACAGTCGGCACGTAGATCACGGCGGTAAGAGCCAGCGCCACCGGGCGCCCCGTATCGTGGGCAAATAACCGGCGGCGGCCCCTGACTCGGCTCAGAGTCCGCATCGGCTGGCGGGTCATGTGCGCGTCGGGCTGGAATGCGGAAGGACGCCATGGGGTGTTCGGTGGGATGGTTTGCGGGGTTGGTGGCGCGTTCTGGAATCGGTGCGGCGATGGCGCGGCCGCCGAGTGAGACGGGGGCTCGGGGCGGCCTCGCTGGGCGGCGAGTCTCGCCGGCCCCGGCTGGCGCCTTCGCATCGGCGGCTGCGGCCTGCCCGGTGGATGCGGGCGCTGCGCGATGAGCACGGCGGCTCCGGCGCTGGCGCCGAACCTCGACCTGCCCCGGCGCCGGGTGCTGGTGATAATCAGCGCGCTGCTGCTTGGCATGTTGCTCGCCGCGCTGGACCAGACCATCGTGTCGACCGCTCTTCCCACCATCGTCGGTGACCTGCACGGGGCGTCCCATCTGACCTGGGTGGTGACCGCCTACCTGTTGGCGTCCACCGTCTCGACGCCGTTGTGGGGCAAGCTCGGCGACCAGTACGGGCGCAAGATCTTCTTCCAGGCGGCGATCGTGATCTTCCTGGCGGGCTCCGCGCTGGCGGGGTTCAGCCAATCGATGATCGAGCTGATCGCCTTCCGGGCCATTCAGGGCCTGGGCGGCGGGGGCCTGATGATCGGCGCCCAGGCCATCGTGGGCGATATCGTCTCGCCCCGCGAACGCGGCCGTTACATGGGCCTGTTCGGGGGGGTGTTCGGCGTCGCCACCGTGCTCGGCCCGCTGCTCGGCGGCTTTTTCGTGGAGTACCTATCGTGGCGCTGGGTGTTCTACATCAACCTGCCCATCGGCGTCGTTGCCCTCGTGGTGACCGCCGCGCAGCTCCCCGGCAACCTGCAAAGGCTCCATCACGTCATCGACTACCTGGGCACGATCTTCCTGACTCTGGCGACCACTTCACTGGTGCTGTTCACCAGTCTGGGCGGCACCAGCTACCCGTGGGCGTCTGTCCAGATCATCGCCCTGGCGGTCGCCGGGGTCGTGTTGACGGTCCTGTTCTTGCTCGTGGAGCGGCGGGCCGCCGAACCTGTGGTCCCGCTCGCGCTGTTCTCCAACCGGGTGTTCTCGTCGGCCAGCGCGGTGGGCTTCGTGGTGGGATTCGCCATGTTCGGTGCCCTGACCTTCCTGCCCATCTTCTTCCAGGACGCCCGGGGGATCAGCCCGACCGCGTCCGGGCTGCGGCTGCTTCCGCTGATGGGCGGCCTGCTGCTGGCCTCCACCGGCGCGGGTCAGCTCGTCAGCCGCTGGGGCCGGTACAAGGTGTTCCCGATCGTCGGCACCTTCCTCATGGTCGTCGGGCTGTTCTTGATGTCCACGATCGGCCTCACCACCGGTGGCTGGATCATCGCCGGCTACCTGTTCGTGTTCGGGGTCGGCCTGGGCCTGGTCATGCAGATCCTGGTGGTAGCCGTCCAGAACGCCGTGCCCTACGAGCAGCTGGGCACGGCGACGTCGGGGGCGACGTTCTTCCGCAGCATCGGTGGGTCCTTCGGCACGGCGGTGTTCGGTGCCGTCTTTGCCAATCTCCTGGCGACCAACGTGGCCCATGCGCTGCACCTGAGCGCCGTCCCACCCAATCTCAAAGGCTCACTGAGCGCAGCCGACCCGACGTCGCTCGCCCACCTGCCGCCGGCCATCCACGCTGGGGTGGTGTCTGGCATTGTGCACACGATCCAGACCGTGTTCCTCATCGCCGTGCCCATCGCCGCGGTCGCATTCGCGCTGTCCTGGCTGCTTCCGGACATCGAGTTGCGCAAGGCGGTGCGAACCCCCGATCCCGGCAACGAGTACGGGATGCCCGAGTCGCGCACATCGCTCGATGAGATCCAGCTTGCCCTCGAGCGCGTCGCCCTGCGGGAGAACCGCCGCGAGCTCTACACGACGCTGGCGCAGCGGGCCGGTCTGCAGCTGGACGCCCGGTCGTGCTGGCTCCTGTGCCGCTTTGCCGATCACCCCGATTGCACACTTGACAGCCTGGCTTCGCGGCTGAAGGTCGATCCGCACCGCATCGACGAGGTCATCGGGACGTTGGTCGAGAACGGAATGGTGGACAGGGCTGAGGGGCCGGGCGGGTGCGAGTTCGTCCTGACCAAGGACGGTCACCAAGCGATCGACCGGGTCCTGGCGGCCCGCCGGGCTGGGTTGACCGAGCTGCTCGACGGCTGGGACCCCGAGGTCCACCCCGAGCTCGCCGAGATGGTCCGCCAGCTGGCCCGTGAGCTGCTGGCCGACGACAAGAAGCTGCTGGCCGACGCAACTCCCTCCGCCCGGACCTCGGCAGGGGCGTGACGAATTAGACCGGCCGCAAGCCGTGGTCGTTGTTGAGCAGGACGTATGCGATGTCGTACCAGTCTTTTGGTTTGCGGCTGTAGGCAGCTGCGGTCTTCGCGTGCAGGAATCCGGCCAGCCCGGTGACGTAGATTTCTGCCTGCTGCTGGACGTCGTGATCGTCAGCAACGAGGGTGCGGACTTCGCGGTGGTCCCTGGCGGCAAAGCCGGTTCCTCTGCGGTTCGCCGCGCCAAGGCGATCGCAGTTGCCGAACCCGGCGGTCGCGCCAGCGGGCTGAGTGTCGATGTCCGCGAGGAGTTCGAACTTCACGGTCGCTGCCTGGTCTACGTCGCCCGGCTTCCATCGCCAGATGTACTGCTCGTCAGGACGGAAACCTGGGTTGCGGAGTGCTTGCTCGAGCCGCGCTGCGTTGATTGAACCGGCGCTGATTTCCAAGTCGACTTGCACGTCTACGTCGGTGGTATCGGCGTGGCGGGCATCTGACTAAGCGCAGAGAAGGGCGGGCACGAGTCCGCCGAGCAGGACGAATTCGGGTCGTCCGCCCTTGTAGTTGGCGATACGGATGAGTGCCAGCTCCGAAGCTGCCCTCGCGGCGAGCGAGCGAAGGGGGTCCCACGAAAGTACCGGCAACCGACCTGGATTCCTGCGGACGTCCTGGGACGGGTGACCTGCACGTATGTACTGGGGTGGACGGGCTGCCGTTTGATGGCATGCAAGAGGTCCGGGGTTCGAGAATCCCCGTAGCTCCGCTCAAACCTCCAGGTCAGAGCGTTATCGTCGCTTGCTAAAGATCTTGTGAAGATCGTTTGACCGTCATCTGACCGGTGTTGTGGACGTGGACCGGCGGCATCTGGCGGTACGGATCGTCTGTGGATGGCACGCTCGGCGTCCGGGTCCGGTGCGCTGATTGAACGGGCTGCGCGGCCGGCTCGGGTCATTTTGGGGTCCTTCGCCATGAGGGTGCCTGCTGCACTGGGTGCGCTTCTTGCGTGTCTGGCTCCCGGGCAGGCCACCGCGGGCGGCGGTGTCTGCTGGATCCCGGCAACCCGGCCTGTGCGCGGCGGATGATCGCCGTGGACCGGCTGGTCGCGCATCCGGGTAACGTCCGCGAGGATCTGGATCTGACGGCGGAGTTCTGCGCGTCGGTCGCCCGCTGACATGGATTCGATACCGGTGTCAGCGGCCCCGATCGAGATCGCTCCCGGCACTCGTGCTCGGCACCTCTAACTCAAACTCCGCCGCGTAACCATGCTCGATCCGGGTGAGGCGTGCACTGCTGCCCATCTGCGCGCCAGTCCCGGTCGGCTGGGCCGCTTTCCATCGCGCACCGATCAGGGTATCCCGCAGCCGCACCTGGCCTCAGGTCGCTGGTGTGCAAGGCCACGGCGCACACGTTGCCACCATGCCCGGCCGACGGCTATTCGGGCCCGAGCGAGGGTATGGCGTGATCGCCGCTGCGGCTCAGCGGGCTATGTAGCCGCCGTCGATGTATAGCTCGAGGCCGGTGATGAACGAGGCGTCGTCGCTGGCCAGGTAGGCGACTCCTGCCGCGATCTCAGCTGGCTTGCCCAGGCGCCCCATCGGGGTCACGTCGAGCATCGCCTGCTCGATCGGCGTGCCCTTGGCCTGGTCGAGAATCGGGGTGGCGATGAACCCGGGATGTACCGAGTTCACACGGACGCCGCGGTCGGCCCAGTGCAGCGCGATGTTCTTGGTCAGCGTGCGGACCGCGCCCTTGGCCGCGTGGTAGGCCGGTGAGGTGCCGAATCCTCCGCTGGTGCCGAAGATGGAGCTGATGTTGATCACCGAGCCGTGCCCGGATGCGGCCAGCGCTGCTGCTGCCGTCTTCATGCCCAGGAAGACGCCCGTCTGGTCGATGCCGATGGTGCGGTTCCAGTCTTCCAGGGAGGTGTCCTCGATCGCCGCCAGGTCACCCATGCCGGCGTTGTTGACCAAGATGTCGAGCCGGCCGAGCTCCTGCAGCGCCGCGGCGACCGCGGCTTCCCACTCAGGCTGTGAGGTCACATCAAGGTGATGGTAGGCCGCGCGGCCATCGCTCTCCATGATGTCCTTAACCACCTGCGCCCCGGCCGCGTCCTGAATGTCGGTCACCAGCACCGCGGCACCTTCACTGGCCAGCCGCTTCGCGGTTGCCTCTCCGATTCCGCTGGCCGCGCCGGTCACCAGCGCGGCACGCCCCTGCAACCTATCCACGGCAGAACTCCCTCCTCCCCCAGTCACCATGAGCGTTGTTGCCACAGCCAGGCTTTAGCCAGGGCCGTTGGTCCCTCCACCTCGACTGGCTTCACCCAGTTGTCCGCCGACCTGGCATGCGTACCGGGACCGTACGCCCGCCAGGCCCCGGGTGCCCAACGAATAAGTGGCCGCGATCAGGCTTGGTTCTCCAGTGATCACAGAGCGTGGCAGAGCCCCAGTAGGCACCAGCGCGCACTGCCGCCGATATGCACGCTAGCCATGGTGGCCCGCTTGTCATCAGGGGAGTGCGGGAACGTGCGTTCTGCGCGGCGACGTTCCTGCCGTGTCACTGGTCGCGGCTGGCAAGGTTCGTCGTGGTCGTGCATTCGGCTGTTTATCGGCTGCGTCCGGACGCGAAGTCGGTGCATTTGCGCGTGACCGAGATCGAGTGTCTGCGATCTGCGAACTGTCCAGCCCTCCGGCCAGCACAGCCCAGCAGGCCACTCATTAGTGATCATCCATCCCCGGCACGGCAAATGCGGATAACCGTGACAAGCCAGATTCCACAGAATCGCGATCACGAGCCTGGACCCGACTAGCCGGGGCCGCCAGCGGTGGACCAGACTGTGGAAGGCCGCCCTCGACGCCTTCGACATCACCTTCGACGGCCGCCTGTCCGCCGGACGGAAGTAAGACCTACAAGATCAGTTACACCGTTTACTTGACAGACCCCTGAAGTAAAGGGTGCTTGGGGCAGCGGACGTGTGCACGGCCGGGGAGTGATCCAGTAGCTCCGCAACGGCAGGAACGCTCGCGTTCCGGCCCAGGAACGGCAGTATCTGCGCCACTCTGGCGCGGACGGTGCGCTGGGTCGGCTGCATCCTTCACTCCGCGCCGGATGCGAGCGGTGCCCTCGGGCGCGTCTATTGCCGGTCTGGCGACCGGGACGAGCACCAGCGCGGCGGCGCGCTGTCTCAGCCCGGCTCCAGCAGATATCTGACACAGGCAAGTCGGCGCTCATAATCCAACCGCAGGACGCCATAACGTTCGATCGGACGTATGGGCCATGCAGTCTTCGGCGAACGCCATCTCGCCCATCAGGCGGCTAGGCGCGGGCCATCCCCGTGGATTGGCCAGCGCTCCGTGACCACATTGCGATCTGTGGCCGCACCGTTCAGCGAGGTCGTCGGCCTTATGGCGTCTCCGGACGCAGCCGGCGGCCTGGGAGACTCTTGAGCTGCGATGCCGTTTCCTGATCTGGCCGTGCTAGCGGGATGGGTGATGGCATCCGCGACCCGGTTCATGAACGCCCGGATCGTTGCGGCGGCAACCCGGTGCAAGATCGTCCGGTCCAGCGCGGCGCCGAGGATCCCCAGCGGCGACCGGTACGCTCCGGCCACCGTGAGCAACGGGGCGTGCTCCCCGGCCGGTGCCAGCGTGATGTCGGCGTCCAGGGCGGGAAACAGCCCGCCGCCACGCCCGATGGCCTCCCACCTCAGCACAAGCAGAGCGGAGTCCGCGCGGATCACCAGGTCCAGGAAGCGCACTTCGGCCAGCCTCGACAAGCCCGGCGCGGAACCCATGGCCCGTCCGGGCTCGCGGTGACTCCGAAAATGTGGACGTAGCGGAAGCCGACCTCCATCACGAACAAGCAGTACTTGCGCCGGAGGGTCACCGCGCAGTCCACGTGAAAGAAGTCCGCCGCGAGCATCGTCGCGGCTTGCGCGCGCAGGAATTGCCGCCACGTCCGGTCGGTCTGTCGCTTCGGTGCCCGCGGGATCCGCAGGGTCTTGAGCACCCGGCGGATCGTGGATGCGGCAACCCGATGGCCGAGCTTGAGTAGCTCGCCCTGGATCCTCTTGTATCCCCAGCCGGTGTTCTCGGTGGCGAGCCCCTCGATGAGCGCGGTGATCTCGGCGCTGACTGGCGGCCGTCCCGTCCGGCGGTAGGTCCATTTCCGGGTGACCAGGCGGCGGTGCCACCGGAGGACGGTGCCGGGCGTGACGAGCCGTTGTAGTCGCAGCTCTTGCGGCAGGAGCCGGATCAGCGCGGCGAGGACCGCGCGGTCGGTCCAGTCCAGCCGGGGCCGCGGATTGGTCCGGCGCAGCACGGCGACCTCATGCCGCAGCACGAGCAGCTCGGCGTTTCTTGGAGGCCGACGAACGACCGAGCAGGATCGGCCGCAGAGCCGAGCGAAGATCAGGTAGAGCAGGCGAAGGGACACGGCTGATCATCATGTCCTACCGAGGATCCTTCGCGTGTCGCTGCAGTTCACAGGACGGCAGACTTCTGGCACCCCACAGGCTCGTGGACGCGCAGAATGCTCAGATCCGGACTGCCAGCGCCTTGATCGGCATCGAGCCCAGATGCCGACACCGCGCAGAATTAGGCGTTCCGGTGTGGTGTGACCGATCTGCTGGAGGTCACCGTCGGTGGCCGGTCGCGGGCATGTGGACGAGGCCGCGCTGCCCGGCCGGCTGGCTGAGCCTCGCCGAAGCCCCCGCTCTGGGCCTCCCAGACGCTGATCTCAAGCTGCCTTGCCGGCACGCCCAGATACTCGGCCGCCGCCTCTACGAGGCTTACGAGCTCGTCACCAGTCACGCGGCGCCGAGCGCCGTTTGGACGAACTTGTGCAGGTGGCCGTTTGATGCCGCGTCGAGCCATCCTGCAACTGCTTGCGGGTGCTCAGATCGATACAGCCGCCCAGGGTGACGATGGTGCACGACTCCGGGTCCTCACGCACACCGTGAGCCGCACCTCCTCGTTCTATCGCCATTCGTACATGATCAGCTACCGGAAGACGGCGGCGGCCGCCCTTTGGGCGGTTCGCGACATACTCCTGCCAGCGATGGGTAGGACCCCGCAAGGCCTTGTGGCACTGTGTTAGGGGTTCGCATGAGCGTGTACAGAGTGATCGACATCATCGGCACCAGCAGAGTCTCGTGGGAAGAAGCGGCTGCGGAGGCAGTGCGGACAGCGAGCGCGTCGATCCGCGATCTGCGGATCGGTGAGGTGGTCAAGCAGGACATCCAACTTGACGAGGCCGGTGCGATTAAGTACCGCATCAAGCTTCAGGTCTCGTTCAAGTACGAACCAGGAGGGTAGGGGGGCGGTACGCCGGAATCCACGACCGTCGGCGTGTCAGCGCCGCGGTAGGTCAGGAGGGCGAAGGATCCCGTCACCTGGACAGGTTTGCCGCCGAGCTGTGCCGCTCGGAAATAGGATCCGGGCTCTGAACTGCGGGTTCTCGGCTTCGTTCAGGCGGCCAGGTGGTACTCGTGGATGAGGCCACCGAGGACCGGTTTGCATTTAATCCGTTGTTGGTCGAGGCCGACGAAGGCAGGTACCGTCGTCGGGCGGCGTTGGGATGGCGTTGGTTTGGGCTCTGGTGGGCGGGATGCCCGTTGTAACGCGCCGCGTACTGGCTAAGGATTCGACGCGCGACAGATTAACCGATCTGCACCCCGACGGTTGCGGCCACCTACCACCTGCCGGGCGCGCATATCGGCGGTTCGTGTCTATCTGCGGGATTGACGGTCGGTCACGGCGGTCGGAAATCCATGCGGAGACGGCTGCTCCTGGGTTTCCGCCTGGCCGGCTCTGGCCTGCCAGGCGGAGTTTGCTACTGGACCCGGTTGCTATCGGGCGGCTCCGGCGACGTAGGCGGCGACGATGTAGGTGGCGTGCCTGGGGTGCCCCGAGGCACCCCAGGAAAGCCCTGGCCCGGTCATAGCGCATGGTAGTGCGAGGATCGGCGTGCGAGACGGCTTCCTGCACGTCGCGGAGCGGGACACCGGCATCCAGCGCGGCAGTGATGAACGCAGGCCGCAGCCTGCCGGGCTCGGGGATCTCCAGCCCGCAGCCGCCCATGCTCAGCCCGCCTGCTGGTGTTTGTCCCGGGCCCGCAAAACGGCCTTGGCCGGGGCGCCATCGACGTGGCGGGCGTAGCGGGCCAGCGATTCGGCCTGGCTGATCCCGCTGACGGCCAGCAGCTCGCCCAGCGGGGTACCCGGGGCGAGGTGATCGCAGATGAAGCTGGCCCGCGCCCGGCTCACCGGCAGCCGCGGCGCGGCCGGATCGGCGACCAGGCCCCGGGCCTTCCGCGCCCGCGAACGGTGTCGCCCGCGGCCCCGGCGGGCCGTGCACCGGCGCGGCCAGGCGGTACAGCACCGACCGGTAGGTGCCGCGGGTGGCCGGCGCCCGGCCCGCGAGCCCGGCCATGCAAAGCGCCTCGATCACGTCATAATCCAGCAGGTACTCCCAGCTGGCCGGAATCCCCCGCGTATGAGCGAACCGCCACAGGCCGCGCAGCACCGCGGCGGTCATCACCTGCCGCCGCGGACCCGCCGCGCGGCCAGCTCTTGCTAGCGCCGGGCCGCTCATCGCTGCCCTCCCGCCACAATATCCCCACGAGTATCCTTTAACCGTATAAATTCACAGAAACCGCAGGCGGGGGACACGCCGGCCAGCGGCACTCACGTGCCGCAAGAAATCTGCGGGATCCGGGCCGCGGAGGGGCGATGCCGCCACCAGACGACCCCAGCGCGGCGCAGGCCAGGGCAGCGATCGAGGCTGCCCTCGGCCAGATCGTAGCCCGGGAACAGCCCGTCAAAAACATTCCGTAACCGCAGTTCAGCAGGGTTTTGTCGTTGGCCCACCAGGTCATGAACACATTTCGAAAAACCTACCGATGACCATGTCGGCCCCTGCGGGGCATTTGAGGGGCACACCTGCTTGGGGCCGGATTGCTGACCTGCGGGAACGTGAAGTATCGGCCTGCCTGGCGGTAGGGCCAGGGCTTTCACGATATGCAAGAGGTCATGAGTCCGGGATCTTAGGTTTGGGGGGGCTTGGCGCAGGCGCCCCGCGCGGCAATGATCTGGGGAAGCCGGCCACCGTCAATGGGGGGTGGCGCGGGGTCGTTGGCCATGGTGACGTGCGCCTCTGTCGCCCCAGGAAAACTGCGGGACCACCGCGCGGACATCAAGCACTCGCTGGTGGATCCGGTCCAATTACCGCACATGCCCAATTGAGGGCGTCGCGTGCACGCATGCTTATGCGCCGATTCGCATGTGCACTCGCGTCTTGAAGGATGGCCGCGTATGTGGCCGCGTATGTGGAGGTCAGCCGCGCAGCATCGTCATGCCTGGCTGAGCCACGCCCTGCCGGTTACAGGCGGGTGTAATCGGCCGGCTGTGGATTTCACGCACGCCAGATCGTCCTATTGTGGACGAGCTATCCCAAGGCGATTAGCCCGTCCGCGCGATCGGTCGCCGGGCACCACACCGCATTTGGTCTTCGGCCCTTGTGGCGGAGGTTTTCAGCCGGGTGGGTGGCCGCCAGGGTGTGCCGCCGTGATCAGGTCAGTAATCGGTTCCCTGCACATAGGTTCTCTTGGCGCCGGGCGCCGGCCTCACCTTGTATGGGCGCATCATCTCGTTGTCCTCGTGGTCGATGATGTGGCAGTGCCAGACGTAGCCGTGCCCGTCCGGATCGCCCGGGTTGGCCTTGGCGTCGGGGTCGAAGGGGTAGATGAGGTTGGGGTCGTTGAGCGCTTTGCCCAAGGGTGCGTAGCGTACCGCGATCCGCGTGACCTGGCCCGGGTACATGATGACGGTGTCCTTCCAGCCCGCCTCGTTGGCCTCCGGGGGCCTGGCCGGGCCCTGCAGGTAAGGCTCGATGTCGGGGTTGCCGCCCAGCGCGCGCGGGTTGCCGGTCTGGTAGTTGAGCGGCGGGCCGAAGCCGGGGATGTAGGCGCCGCCGGGGAAGGCGTCATCGTAGGCGGTGCCGTACTTATTGGTGTTGTAGTTCTGCCGGTTGATCAGCTGGAACTGGGTCAGGTGGGTGTGGATGGGATGGGCGTCGGCGGTGGTGTTGACGATCTCCCACACCTCGGTGGTGCCTTCGGCGGGCAGTTCGGAGAAGTACTCGGTGGTGCCGCCGGCGGTCACCGGGGTGAAGTCATCACGGATCGTGCCGTCTTCTCGCATCCCGCTCCATTTGGTGTTGTTGACCAGGATCTCCAGTGGTTCGTCTGCCGGACTGGCGACCTCATTGAGGGTCAGCTGCCGCGTCTTGTCTGCGGTCACGCCGGCGGCGAGGGTGCCGGCGGCGGGGTTGACCAGGCGGATCATCTCCGGGCGGAGCGGCGTTCCGCTGGCCGGGTCGTAGCTGGCGTCGGTGACCGGCCCGGGCCCGACCCGGAACTGGATCACCCTGCCGATCGTGCCGCCGTTGGGCGGGGTCCCCTTCGGGAACGGGTGGCGTCCGGTGTTGCGCAGCAGCAGGGTCTGGCCGGCGAAGCCGGCGAAGTCGATGATGACGTCGGCCCGCTCGCCGGGCATGAACAGCAGCTTCTGCAGCTGGCCTGCGGGTGCGTTGGGGTCGATCTTCACCGGCCGGTCGAGGTAGCCGCCGTCGGTGCCGATCTGCCAGATCGGCGGACCGTTCACCTTCGTGACCGGGTTGGTGAGGAACATCTCGTAGGCCCGCGCGTTCGAGCCGTTGATGAACAGGAACCGGTACCGGCGCGGTTCCACCTCAAGGAAGGGCCACACCTTGCCGTTGACCACAGTGGTGTCGCCCTCGAATTCCGGGATCCAGTAGGGGTGTTCGGGGTTGATCCCGGTGGTGGGGAAGAACAATTGCCCGTTGGTGTCGAACGAGCGGCCCTGCAGCACCATCGGGACGAGGTAGTCGACCGGCCCGGTGCTGCCCTGCTGCAGGCCGACCGGGTGCAGGCCGGCCGGCAGTTCGAGGTTTGGGTCGATGAGCGGGTACGCGCCGGCCAGGCCGGCGAACACGCCGAGGCGGGTCGCGCCGAGGACGTGATCGTGGAACCACAGCGGCGCGGCCTCCTGCGTGTTCAGGTAGCGGTAAACCGAGGTATTGCCGCCGCCGCCCGGGCCCGGGTAGTACGAGTGCCCGTGGTGGGCGCCGTCGGCGGTGAACCACGCGTCCGGGCCGCCGTCGATGACCGGCGGCGTCTCCGCGCCGTGCAGGTGCGGCACGCCCGGAACCGGGCCCATGTAGTGGGCGGCGCAGTCCGGCGACGGCGGCTGGCCAGCCACGATGCTGTGGGCGCAGTGGTTTGCGCCCCCGCCGAGCGGATCGGCCCAGTGCAGCGTCTGGTCGGTCCAATCCCGCCAGGCGATGTGGCCGGCCGTCAGCTCGTTCACGTACCTGACCTCGGCCGGTGTGCCGCGGGTGGCGACGATCACCGGGCCGATGTAGGTGCCGGCCGGGCTGGCCGGTTGCTCGCCGGTCCGGTACCCCCACGCCCAGGTGCCGCCGTAGGTTCCCGCCGCCGGCACGAAGGTGGACGGCATCACGTTCGCCGGGAACTCCCGCATCGTCACGGTGATCGGATCGGTGCCGGCGAGCACGGTCTCCATGGGCCCGCCAGCGACGCTGAGCAGCGGCAGCGGGTCGGCGAACTGCGGGATCGAGCTGCCCGGCAGCTGCACCTGCGCCGCCGCCTGCGCAGGGACGAGCCTCGGCAAGCCGAGCTGATTCGCGACCACTAAGCCGGCTCCCGCCGCTGCGCCGCGCGTAAGAAACTGCCTTCGGGTGATCATCACAACATCTCCCCTTTCCCGCGGGGTACGCGCGATCTTGAAGGGTGCGTCACGGGACCGGCCGCACGTGGCGATCTGCCACACGGCTGGCCCTCCCCGTCTGGGGTGCTGGGCGCCAGGAACATCGGCGTGAACAGCCAGACCCGCCCGGAAGAGCAGCGGCACGGCGGTGGCGAGCATACGGTCCTGAACCACCAGCGGAACCGGCCCGGGAAGGCCACCGGGACGCGGCTTGCCGATCCGCGATCAGGCACCCCGCCCAGCAGCGGGACAAAGCTTGCTGCTAAGCCGCTGCGCGTGCCTAC
The DNA here is from genome assembly GCA_963826515.1 of uncultured Actinomycetota bacterium. Lineage (GTDB taxonomy): Bacteria > Actinomycetota > Actinomycetes > Streptosporangiales > Streptosporangiaceae > DATFVJ01. The sequence continues at coordinate 71,660 of CAWGXI010000003.1, read as the reverse complement.
AGCGGCGACCTTCGTCACTCCACGGCTCGGAGCAATGACCGGGCCGAGTTCCGGCGTTGCCCGTTCCGGGACCCTCTGCCAAGTAGCCACAGCACCCCCTGGCCCGCCGCCGGCGAGCCAAGCCCCAATCCCCACTACTGCACAAAAATCCCACGGATCAGCTTCGGGGACAATACGCCCGCCCTGGGCATCGGCTTCGATTGAAGCGATGGCGGCGGGCCTGCCGGTGGTGGCCCAGATGGAGTGACATAGCGGACCTGGTGGCCGACGGCGTGAACGGGCTGCTGGTAGCCCCCGCAATCCCAGTGCGCTCGCCGCCGCGATCAGCCGGGTCTCTTGCGGGCCCCGCGACGGCCGCCGGCTGTCGTTAGCCGCGCGGTGCACCGCGGCCGCATACGGCTGGCCCGGTCTTGCCCGCGACGTGCTCGACGCCTGCCGGCGAGTGACCGGCCACGACCGCGGCGGCATGGCCGACGGCTCAGCGGCAAGTCCCAGGCACCCTGGGCGCGCAGAATGACCAGATTTGAACGGCCGGCGTCTCGATCGGAATCCAGTCGGCATTCGCCAAAAGGCGGCTCCGAGCGCCCAGTTAGCAGGCAACTGTAGCGTCGCACTCCGGCCAGTCCTCGACGCTCCTATGACGCCATCATTCTAACCTGCATAACTATTCATGACCGCGCGTCGCTGGAACGCTCGGTCATGCCGCATAGGGCGCTCACCAGGTCAGGCGGGATCTAGCCGCGGCGGCCAGGCCGTTCGCTCGCAGCATCGTCGATCACCTCGCCGCGCAGCGATCTCCAGATCAGTTACGCCGCCCTGAGTCGGCAGTCGGCAGTCGGCATGGGCAAACGGCATCACGGTGAGTGATAAAGAAGGCCAGGGAGAACGCGCGCCGAGCCGCCGCTCTGCGCGGCTCTGGCGCAACGTAGGCCGAGACGCTGGCCATCCCGATCTGGGTGTTCTGTACGCCCACGAACTGGGTGGCATGAGAGAGGCGGCTTGCCTCGTGCATGACCTTTCTCACGCCCTGGTAGCTCAGGATGCCGCCGTTCCACGCCAGGATGAACACTCCGAACACAAGGAAGAGCGCCAGGGCGACCACGAGGACCGCGTCGTTCCCCTCCCGGCGGTGCCCTGCTGCTGCGGGTTCCGCTGGTGCTGCTGGATCCACATCGGGCCGAGCCCGTTCGAGATCCGGCTGTTTCCTCGGGGCATGCCAAGCATCATCCTCCGTCCCAGTCGCGGCGACCGCCTGACCTCGCCACCTGTCAGCACCAGACTCCGGTTGGGAACGAACGTAGACTGGCCTGGTGCCCGTCGCTGAGGATCTTGAGCCGTATCTGCGCCCTACCTGGTTCATCGACTGCGACACTCCGAGCATCAGGCGCCGTGCGGAGGAGGTAGTCGCCGGCGCCACCAGCGATGAGGAACGCGCAATGCGGCTCTTCTACGTGGTGCGCGACGGGATCCGGTATGACCCCTATTCGATCACCAGGAATCCGGACGACTACCGCGCGAGCACGGTCCTCGGGCAGCGGGCCGCTTACTGCATCCCCAAGGCCGTGGTGCTGACCGCGCTCGCCCGTGCCGTTGGCATCCCAGCCCGGCTGGGTTTCGCGGACGTGCGCAACCACCTGGCAAGCGAGAAGCTGCTCGCCCGGCTCGGGACGGACCTGTTCGTCTTCCACGGCTTCACCGAGTTCTGGCTTGCCGGCCGGTGGGTGAAAGCGACCCCCGCCTTCAACATTGAGCTTTGTGAACGCTTCGGGGTACTGCCGCTTGAGTTTGATGGCCGCAGCGACGCCCTGTTCCACGAGTACTCGGCGGACGGCCGGCGCCACATGAAGTACGTGGCGGAACGAGGCAGCTTCGCCGACCTGCCGTTCGAGGAGATCATGAGTGCATTCGCGGCCCACTATGGGCACGTCTCGGCGGGTGCCGGCCGAGACCGTGATGAACTCTTCGATCCACGCGGCGAGGCGCCGGCGCCCAGGACCTGAGGGTTCACTTCTACGCTCCGGATCTCTTGGCGAGATGGGCCAGCTGGTTCCCGTTGGCGCCCCTCTGGGGCACCCGACGGTGTCACGGCGAACCCCTCCCCGCCGCCGGCCACGCCCTGAAATTCATCGGCTCGCTGGCTCGCGAACGCGACAGACGACTGGCCTTGTGGGTGCCCGTAAGCCTGTCACATGGTCTGATCTGCGGTTTCGCAAGTACCGGAGGCTCCCCAGCCGGACGGGACAAGCGCGCCGGAGGCCGCATCCGGAATGGATATTCTGTGCCGCCATGGCGCCCCGAGCCAGCCGCATAGGGAGTGAGCCGAATCGGCAGGGATCTGTTCGCGGCCTGGAGGTCAGGGATCCTCTGCGTTCTCACTCTGCGTAGCCACAGGTTCTCCCGTTGAGGTGGCCGCGATGGGGGAGCGGGCGTCACAGGCTTCCAGCGGAGTCACGAGGCGGACGAGGGGGTGCTGCTACTGGCATATTCGCCTGGCCGCGGGGCCTTCGGACGTAGGGCCGATGACGGTACGATTCGGCGACTCGGGATTCGAGCAGTTACAGGAAGATCATTTCGACGGGCGTGCCCGCGTCCTCGTTGATGCCGAGCTTCAGGCCGTCCTTGTGCACGTGGTCGGCGAGGCCTTGATCCCATCCGGTTCGCCGGGGCCGCGACGAGGTTACCGCTGCCGTCACGCTGTTTTTCGAGGCAGCAGTCGTTGACGTTGAAGTAGCGCTCCCCGGTCGGTCCGCAGGAAGGGCCGGCCCAGCCCGACGTCGCCAATGATCCCGAACGGCTGCCGCGTGGCGCGACCCAACCGGCGCGGGCTCGAGACGCTTGCCGGGACAACCGCGGAGATCACGCTGCCCGCCGACGGAACCCGTTCTCCTCTTCGGCTGGCAGGGTCAGAAACAGGCTGTTGCGCCGTCTGTTGATCCGCCAGGGTCAGGCGTCTACCAGTTTCGCCATTGCTTGACGTCGCGCCGTGGGCGCATCACGCAGGATCTGCCGGGCGCGTAGTAGCGCATCCACTTCGGTGGCAGCTGCTGCGACCTCCGCGGCAGCCGGATCGACCTCTCCGAGTCTGGCGTCAGCCAGCCAGTGCGAGACTTGCGCCCACGAGTAGAGCTTGATCCGGCTGCTGCGGTGGATCACTGGAGGGGGGAAGGCTCCCGGTCCGCGTTCACCGGTGGTCCAGTGCCCGACTGCCTGACCGGATCTGCTCGTCTTTTCAGCAATGTCATCGATCGTGACAAGGTCCTCCATGACGCCTGTCACCGAGAGTCCGGCGCGTTCGCTGTAGTCAATAGCCGACAGGATCTGTGGGTGCCGATCATTCATCCGTGCTGGTCAGGCAGCATGTCGGTACTCGTGGAGGGTGCCGCCGAGTCGGTCTCGCCGGCGGACATCGAGGTGCGCGATCCGCTTAGGATCGGTGATCGGTCCGGGTAGTGGGCGCAGGGGTGCGGCAGCCCGGAGGGTTCGGTGGGGCCGATGCTCGTTGTAGAAGTGCTCGAACTCCCGGAGGGCGTGCAGGAGGTGGCGCTGGTTCCAGATGAGCGTGCGGTCCAGGAGCTCGTGCCGGCGGGTCTGCACCCAGCGTTTCATGATCGAGTTCATGCGGGGCATCCGGATGCCGGTGAGTACGACGCGCAGGCCGGCGTTGTGGAGGACGATGTCGAAGGCGGCGGTGAACTTGGAGTCCCGGTCACGGATCATGAACTTCGCCTTGCTGCCCGTGTCCTCCAGGTCCATGGCCAGGTTCCGCGCGAGCTGCGCGGTCCATGCGGCGGTGGGGTGTGCGGTGGCACCGAGGATCCGGATGCGCCGGGTGGCGTGCTCGATGACGGCGAAGACATGCAGGCGCGCCCCGGACAGTGTGCTGGTCTCGAAGAAGTCGCATGCCAGGAGGGCTTCGGCTTGGGAGCGGAGGAAGCTGGCCCAGCTGGTTTGTGCGCGCCCGGGGACGGGTTCGGCGCTGTGTTCCTTGAGGATCTCCCAGACGGTGGAGGCGGCGACCTTTATGCCGAGCGCGGTGAGTTCCCCGTGGATCCTCCGGTAGCCCCACGAGGGGTTCTCGCGGGCGAGGCGCAGGACCAGGGCGCGGATGGAGCGTACGGTGCGCTGGCGTCCGCGTCGCTTCGGCGCGCAGGTCGCGGCGTGGCGTTGGTTCAGCAGCTCGCGGTGCCAGCGCAAGATAGTGTCCGGACGCACCAGCAGGCGGAGCTGCCGCAGCTTCTGGGTGGGGAGGTGGTGCAGGAGCGCGGCCAGCAGGTGCGGTCGTTCGGCGTGAACGCGGGCTTGCCCACCGTGCGTTGCAGGACCGCCAGCTGGTGCCGCAGCGCAAGGATCTCCACGTCCTTGTCGCGGTCGCTCATTGGCAGCATGCGTATGAGCGCGAACGTGTTCGTCAAGGCGAGATAGGCCAGTCGCAGCACAGCCGATCATCATCCCCCATGGGGAGCGGTCCTGCGGTCACGGCGTCGTCATAGAAGGTTCCCCTCGCGCGGGGCCGCGGGCACCAGCAGGCCGCTGACGTGCGCGGATGAATTATCGGCCCCTGCGTGGTTCTGCACGGAGGCGTGACCGGCGGCGAGGATCCCCGCTGAGCGGTGACGCTTCAGGTCTCGTATCGGCCGCGGCCGGGCCTTCAGCCGCCCGTGGTCCGCCTCGACCGGGTTCTTCGCGTACTGCTCAACGATGTGCAGCGCTGACGGAATCAACTCGCCGAGGACCCGCCGAAGACAGGGGCGCGGTCGGCCGTGACTTCGACGAGGACCGTGCCGACACGCAGGCCATCACGCCGAAGAAGAAGTCGTCCTTGACATGTCCGTCACGGTGAAGCCCGGGCGCTGGCACCGTCGTACGGCATCGACGTGGCGGTTGTGGCAGCGTGGGCGCTGGCCTCGATTCCTGGCCGTGGCCTTGTCGTGGATCATCGTGGCGAAAGAGCATCTGACCAGGATCAACCGCGTATGCGAGCACATGCTGCGCGGCCGCTTCGATCCTGCGGCGGCACCTGCGCCCCCTGGTCGGGAGCAGCACTACAGGCTGGCCCTGGTATCGCAAAGCGGTACTGGCAATCTGGTTGTGTTCCGGGGCCACCGAGCATTTGTCGGTAGCGGTGTAGCGGTTACCAGGTCAGCAAGGAGCATCTGGTCATCGATGTGAGCCGGGCCAGGGCGCAGGAGTCTGGCACCGGCAGGCGGCAGAGCCTGGAAGGTTTACGAATCAGGACGTCCACGCCGCGATAATGCATGAGATGATGAAACTCGGTCTAGCCGACTTGCGGGTTGAGGAACGCCTTTTCGTAAATGGTAGGCACATACAAGATAAGCCAGAGATCCTGCCGAATCCTACGGTGCCGCCGCCCGCATCGATCGGCGCTGCGCTGCTCAACTCTGCGCTGACCGCCCTCATCTCGGCACGTCCGGACGGGTCGGCCGATGTGAGGCTACCCGCCCTCACATCGGCATTATGCCGGTGATCGAAGATCAGATCACTACGCCTCCGGCCGGCACAATGCCTAAGCGCGCCTCGATCCTGGTGCCTCACGATCACCTCTATAACAACCATGTGCGGTCGACCTGAGCGCAGAATGTCCCGTTATGCGCGTCTACGAGCGCAGATAGCCCGCAATCGGGAGCCGTCCATTAGGCGGTTACACCCGCCTGCCGGCGTTGGGAAGGCGATGCGGTCCGGTCGTCGTTGACATGAGCATGACGGTCCACGTACGCCGGATCGGGCCGGATGACGGCGCGCGGTTGCGCGGCGTCCGCCTGGCGGCGCTGAGGGATGCGCCCGAGTCCTTCTGGCAGACCGTCGCGGGTGAGAGCGCCCGTCCCCCTGAGGACTGGACGGCTCGCGCGCTGCGTAACTCGGCGGGTGACGCGCACGCGACGTTCCTGCTGGAGACGGACGGTGATCCGATCGGCATGGTCGAGGTCCACCAGCCGTCGCTGGCGCCCGAGTTCCGTGAACTGGCCGGAATGTGGGTCGCGCCGGCCGTGCGGGGGACGGGGGCGTCGTACGCCCTGCTCGACACCGCGCTGAACTGGGCGCGAACGGTGGGCGCGATCGGCGTCCGGCTGTGGGTCATACCCGCCAACACGGCCGCGGTGCGCCTCTACACCCGTCACGGCTTCGAGCTGGTCGGCGACCTCCAACCCGACACCGACGACCCGGCTGGCAAGGTCTACATGCCGATGCTGCTCACGCTGGACAAGGAGGCGGCGGCCTCGCCCACATTCATCACCCGTGCGCGGGCTCCCTGGACCGACGAGTCAGGCTGACTGACCGGCCGCTATGCGCAACCAGCATGCGGATCCGCCCGGTCAGCCGATCGCGCGCTCAGGAGCGGGTGCAGCCCAGCCAGCGAGGCCATGACGCCGGGCGGCGAGCTCCAGGCGCAGCAGCATCGCCGGAACCCGGCCAAGCCTGCCCGGGACGCCACTGGCCATCATCGAAGCGTCGCGGATGGCCAGCCCGACGCACACGGACTCCGCCACCGCCGCCCCCCGCACGCCCCAGCGGCGGACGACGAACTGGGTGAGCGGATACCCACCGGCGCTGAGCACGAGAACGATGGCCCCGGCCGTGCGTCTCATCACATCGGCCCTTCAGACGGCACGCCGGTCACAGCAGCACCGTTCCGCCGAGGCGAGCCGGAACACGGAGCCCAAGGTCCCAGCGATTGAGGACCGAGAACCACAGACCGCCGAACGGGTGCCAAAACACGGCGTTATGCGCAGCCACGACCGCAGGGACGCCTCGGCTCGAAAGCCGTGCAACTAGGCGGATCTGGAGCGCTTCTCGCCGCCGACCGCGAAGCCGGGAGCAGCAGAGTGGCTTGGCTGTGAACGAACGCAGCGGAGGGCGCGGCGAGCGATGTGGCTCGGATTGAGGCAGCGGGCCAGGGGAGTCTTTCCCCAGTACCGCGCAAGATCAAGTTGAGTGGCGGATCGAGTGGCAAACCGTGCTTGCAGGAGCCGGTTGGCAGCTTGTGGCTGCTAGTGCCAGCTTGTGTCTGCCCTGGTGACAGGCAGTGTGGCTGGTCGTGGAACCGGTTAGCGATTCATGGCATGCAAGAGGCCAGGGGTTCGAGTCCCCTTAGCTCCACGCACGTTTCCGCAGTTCAGAGGTATATTCTGATCTTTGTAAGTGATCTTTGAGCGCTTGCAGCTCAAGTGCAAGTGGTCAGCTGGCCCTGAGCCGGGCTTGGAATTGGTGCAGGTCAGGGCGTACGGCGAGGCCGGGCACACGACCGTGTCACTGCCCCTTTCTTTCGGGCAGCCAACTGGCGGCCGTTCGGTGATTCGAGCGATTCCAGGCCACGCGATGGCGACCTCCTCGACGGAGCGGTGCTTTCGCTACCGTCGGTGAACGTCCTTCGGGGTACCCGGCGTCGCTGAGGGTGTTGATGACGGGGTAGGGCATGGGCTGGATCAGGTCGGCGGCTGGCGGCCCGAAATCCCGGAGTGGTTTGAGGTCCTTCTCCGCGGCCGCGTGGTCATCGCCGCAGTGGCAGGCGATCATGGCGGTGAGTTTCTCTTCTGGCGCGGCCGGGTCGGCGAAGAGGTTGAAGTACACGGTGAGTTCGTCGGGTGCCGTCTGGGTGAGCTCGCGGTAGGAGGCGAACGCCTGCCGCGCCCGGTGATGGGATGGGCGACCATGCCGCCGTAGACGGTTGATAGCGGGTGGGCCTGGTACTCGAACGAGGTGGCGACCCCGAAGTTGCCGCCGCCGTGCAGCGCCCAGAACAGGTCCTGATTTTCGTCGGCGCTGGTGGTGACGATCTCCCCGGCTGCGGTGACGACCTCCACCGCGAGCAGGTTGTCGATGGTCAGGCCGTATTTGCCCATCAGCCAGCCCTCGCCGCCGCCGAGGGTCAGCCCGGCGATCCCGGTGGTGGATGCTGCTGTCCGAGCTGCGAATCCAGCCGCCCTTAAGTCCACCGCCGGGGCAGTTCGGGGGATTCGCCATTCAGGCTGTTACGGGGAAGGAACGGCCGTGTCCTGGGCGGTCTGATTTTCCTCAGGCGCGTAGCGCGATGACTGGCGTCCCTTTGCGGCCTCGGCCGCTGGCGCGCGGCGCCGTCGCAGGTTGCCGAGGGCGACGCGAAGCGCCGTGGAGGGCTGGAACATCCGCGGTGGCGGGTCTTGGAGGACGGCCACTCGCAGGAACCGCTCAGCCACCACAGGGTCCTGTTCAGCTGCGGTCAGCGCCCGGTTGATGTAGGCGCTGATGACCCGGGTAGGCAGCGGCCGTGGCCCTTTGACCTGGGGCAGGGAAAGGTCGGCGCTGACGGCCTGTTGCCAGGCCGTGTTGACCGGCTTAGCGGCAGCGCGGAAGAACCGCTGGGCCAGGTCCCGGTCGCCGCCGGCTAGCGAATCACGCAGGGAGGCGGCCTGCAGCGCGGCCACCGACATGCCCAGGGCGTATGCCGGGTTCGTGCTACAGATCGCGTCGCCGATGACGAGCAGCCCGGGCGGGAAGCGGCGCAGCCGCTCGTAGCGGCGGCGAATATTGGCGGGGAAATGGTAGGCGACGATGTCGTCGAGCGGCTCAGCGTCGCGGATCGCGGCGAAGAGGCCGGGCGGGGCGATGGCTTTGACGAAGCCGAGGAATCCTTCTGGGTCGGTCGGCGGGTGATGTCCGCCGTAACCGATCGCCGTCAGGATCCATCGGTCCTCCTCCTGCGCGAACAGCACCAAGCCGGTGGGCCGGGCCGGCTCGGCGCCGATGGCGATCACCTTCTCCCCGCCCAGCGCCTCCGGGTGCAGCCGCAGGTGCCGGGTGGCGTACTTGAGGTGGATGCCGAGCCGCTCCTCCGGCGGCTGGTCGTAGCCGATCGCCGCCAGCCAGGCCGGCGTGCGGCCGCCGCGCCCGGTCGCGTCCACGACCAGGTCGGCGCCGACGGTTTCCTCGACGCCACTGGCGGCGCGGCGCATGACCCGTACCCCGGTGACGCGGTCTCGGGCCGTGGTGGTGACGAGCCCGAGGACGTCACACCCTTCGGCGATCTCCACCGCGGGCAGTGCCCGGATCCGGGCGCGCACGTGAGCTTCCAGGTGGGGCCGGCTGGCCTGACAGATAAACGGCTGCGCGGGGCGGCCTTCGAGGCGGAGAAGATGACCGCCTGGGGCGAAACGGAACTCCGCGTAGTCCCCGATCACCGGTGCGCCCGCCGCCGCGAGGTCGCCGAGCAGTCCGGGGAAGAGCTCGTCGAGGATCTGCGTCCCTCGGGGCACCAGCAGATGGGCGTGCCGGCCCTGGGGGATGCCCTTGCGGTTCGCAGGCATCTGCGGGAGCGGGTCGCGTTCCACGACCGTCACCCGCTGGTATGCATCGGCCAGGACCCGGGCGGCGAGGAGCCCGGCCATGCCGGCCCCGAGAACCACCGCCTGGCCACCGATCTGCTTCATAGTCTGCCTCCTGCGCCGTGACTTCCGCTCCGACACTAGGCAGACGCAGGCGTGGCGGCGTCGGGGAAACCACCCAAACGCCGGGCACCGGCGCCATGGGTGATTCCTTGTAGTGCCTCAGCAGATCCCGCGCTCGAACGCGTACGCGGCAGCGGCGGTGCGCGAGCCGACGCCGAGCTTGGCGAAGATGTTGCTCAGATGCCGCTCGACGGTCTTCTCGCTGAGGAACAACTCCGTCGCGATCGCCCGGTTGCTCTTGCCAGCCGCCACCAGAGCTAGCACCTGCACCTCGCGCTTGGTCAGCCCGCCCGCCGTTTCGGCCTGCGCGGTCCGGGAGATCTTCGCCAGCCGGGCCAGATCCGGTGCCGCGCCCAGCTCCTGGAACACCCGGCGGGCGGCATCCAGCTCCATCTCCGCGGTGTCCCCGTCCCCCAGCTGCCGGCAGGCAAACCCGGCCAGGACACGGGCCCTGGCGGCCTCGTAGGGCGCCTCCAGCTCCTGCCAAGCCGTCCATGCGCGGCGCAACATCGCCAGGGCGGCTCGCGCGTCGCCCTCGGCGAGAAGGATGGCACCACGCGAGTCAGCGGCCACCGCATGCAGGAACGCCGCGTCAAAGCCGGCGGCGATCTCCGCCAGCTCATCCGCGGCGACGCGTGCCGCCCCGACGTCACCCGCGGCCAGCACGATCTCGACGCAGGCGGCGAGCATCCTGGACCGGGCCGCGCGGTCCTGCGCCTGGTCCAGCGCGGTGCGGATCGCCGCCACCGCGGCATCGACCTGCCCCTGCGCGAGCCGCAGCTGCGCAAGACCCGGCTGCGGCTGCCGTCCCGACTCGAGGGCTTGCCGATAGCAGTCCTCGGCTTGCGCAAACTCCCCGCGCAGCCGATGCAGCTCGGCCTGCTGGTAGCAGGCCATGGCGACCACCGCCGGCGGGCCGGGAGGGTCGGCGAGCCGGTCGCGGGCCTGCCGCACCTCGTCCATGGCCTCCTGCCACGCGCCGTGGAGTTGCATGAGTTCGGCGCGATGCACCAGACACTGACCGCGGAAGGGCACCAGATCCGGCTGAGAATCACACCAGCGGGTCAGCGCCGCGGTCCACTCCTGCGCCCGCCGCAAATCGAAGATCTCCTGGCACGCCGCGATCACACCGCAATAGGCGATCCCGGCAACCGACGCGGACACCTCACCGGCGGTGACCGCGACCATGACCTCGTCCAGCAGCGCGACACCCTCGGCCGTCTGTGCCAGCCGGATCAGCGCCTGGCCCCGGCCGAGCCCGGCCAGCGTCTCCAGGTCGGGGTCGCGGAAACGCCCGCCGATCTCGGCGGCCCGGCCGAAGGTGGCGCACGCGGTCGCGGCATCGCCGCCCGCCATGCTCTGCAGCGCGGTTGGCAGAAGCAGATACCCCTGCTCGACGCAGTCCAGATGGCCGTCGTCAAGCAGCCGCCGGGCCCGGGCGAGCCAGCCACCACCACGGGCGAACTCACCCAGGTGCAAAAGTGTGAAGCCCAGCCAGAACGCGCACCAAACGGCACGCGGCACATCACCAAGGCGCAGCCGTTCGTGATACGCCCGCGCCAAGATGTCGGCACTGTCGTCGTCCCTGCCGGCCAAATAAGCGGCCAACCCAAGCCGTTCAAGATCCTCAGGCGAAAGCGGGGCCTCATGATCCGCAGCAGACAATCCGGAATAGGCATCCGCCCAAGCCCGAAGGCCAAAGGCGCCTCGGCCCCGATCGAGCGCATCGGCCGTGGTCATACGCTGCCCCCACCGCAAGAACCCCGCCGTGAATTACCCGTACACAACCCGGCGTACTACGCAACCCACCGTAGCGGCTCCACTCAAGTCCTGACATCGGGCATTACGTGGATCTCTTTGTCATCCCCGATCATGCTGCCGTCATGTTTCGATACGGTTGAGGGCTGTGCGCACAGTCACCGCAGACGGATGACCCCACGCTCGCTCAGCATGCATGGCCAAGCCTCGACGGCGTAGCGCCTGATCACCCTGTTCGGCCCTGTGCTGACAGCAGACCGGTAAACCTAAGATTACGCGCAGAGCGGCGGGATTGCGCTCGTTACTGATTTCGGAGTTGTGTCACTCAGAGTGAACAAATTGGGCCGGTCAATGCTTTTCACCCCGGGGCGTGAAGACTGGTCCGGGCCTTGCTCGCGACGCATGGTCACCGCTGCTGCCCCGGTTCTACTCGTTGGAGTTCCAGACGATCTCGAAGAGATGACCATCGGGATCGGTGAAGTACCCGGAGTAGACGCCGAACGGGCGCATATGGGCGGGTGCTGTCAGCCTGCCGCCGGCGGCTGCGGCGTGCCGAAGCCATTCGTCGACCTCTGCCTGCGAGCCGGCGGGGATACCCAGGCTGAACCCGGTTGAGCCGGGCGGGCCGGGCGGCGCGGGCGTGCTGAGCCGCCATCGCCTGGAACGCAGGTTGTACGGGCCCTGGTGTCACCGGCGAGTTGCCGAGAGCGGTACAGCAAGTACAGCAACCGGCCTGGATTCCGGCGGACTGATGCACCCTGGCCGCGTAGCAAGGGAAGATGTGGTCGCTCAGCCACGATACTGGCCGACGTTTCTCCGAGGAGTACTCTCGTACGTATGAGTGAGGGGTCCCTGTCTTTCGATGCCGAGGTCGCTGACCATCAGGTGATCTTCAGGGCAGGCCAGGTCGAGGCGGTCGTGGTACCCCTGGAGGAGTATCGCGCGCTCAAGGCGCTGGAGCAGCGTGAGGCTGAGCTGTACTGGGTCGCTCACGAGAGCAGGTACCCGTCTCGGCCAGGTGATGACGTCCCTGACGGCAACGTGTACGACTCGATGGAAGCGCTGGTGGCTCATCTCGGCGCAGGCGAATGAAGTATGTTCGCACGCCTGGTTTCCTGATCGACCTGCCCCGCCTGCCTGACGAGCACCGCAAGCTGTTCGGGCAGGCCGTGCATGAGATTCTCCGTCCCGCGCTGGATGCTGGCGCGCACAAGGGGCGGTGCCGTGGCCGAGGGCGCTGCGCATCCACCGGATCGGCGTGGACTACTCGATGACATGGAGCTTCGCGGCACCCGATGGCCGAGCGCTGTTCCGGCTGGCAGAGGTCGCAGGCGAAACGGTCGTGGTCTGGCTACTTGTCGGCAACCACGGTATCTACGACCCCTGAAGCAGCGCGGAATGGTCGCTGGCCACCCAGGCGGCGAGCGCCGACTGGCTGGATGAGACGCTGCGCCAGCTGGCGGACGGCCCGGCGCATCTGGCCGGCTCCTACTACGGCGGCTGGCTTGCGCTCAACCAGGCCAGTGCACGCGCCCGGGCGGGTGGCCAGCATTACGCTGCTCGGCCCAGGCGGCCTGGAGAAGGTCGGCGCGCGGTTCTGGTGGCTCGGGATCAACGGGCTGGCCCTCCTAGCTAGCGCCCCGGTTCTCCCGCAGGCGACTGGCCAGCTGGCTGGGCAGCCCGGTACTCGCGGAGCCTGAGCTGCGCGGCGTCCTGCTGACAGGATTCCGCACGTACCGCTCCGAGCAGTACGTCCCCGAGCCCTTCACCAATGACGAGCTCTGCTCCATCCGGGTACCCACCCTCATGCTCGTGGGTGAGCACAGCCCGCTGGTTCACCCGGCCACCGCACTGGCACGCGCCAGGCTTGTCCCCGGTGCGCAGGCCGAGGTGTGATCTGGGAATTCCGTGAACCCGGGCCCTGACCTGGGTCTGTCACAGTTAAGTGTCGCATATGTCCAGGATCCTGCTGACTCGGGTGTGACGTGCCTGACCTGCGGCAATGCTGACCTGGGTCATGACCGGGGCCCAGGCTGCGGCCGACAGAGCACTTGTGACGGCCCATCCGATGGAAGCCTTATCCCATGATCGACCGGTTTCGGCAACACTTGTCACAGGGTCTCTCCACAAGACGCCCGCCCGGATCGATACCGGGGAGCCGAGCCGCTCTGCGGCTGCCGCGTACGCGTCCATGAGCCCGTCAAAATCAGCGACATGGCGCCGTGACTGCGGCCCGCGATCAGCGTCGCTCGCCAGGAAGCGCTGGCTATCCAGAAATTTCAGCGCTGCGGCTACGCTGCGGCAGCACGGCCTCGAAGGCACGTACAGCACGGTCGCTGGACATGCTCCAATAATACTTCGCCGACTGGCAGTACTTCGACGTCGTGGTGTAGTAATCCCGCTGACCAGGCCGCGCTACGGGGCCTACCGGCGACGGTACGCGGCCGAGCGGTGCTGGATGTCCTGGACGACGACCGCGTGCTTTGATTCGTCGATCCGGTACAGCACGCGCCACTGGGTACCGAGCCGGGCGCTGTGGAACCCGGACAAGGTATCCCGGAGCGGCTTGCCAACCCGGTAAGGAACTTCTAGGAGCGTTCCGGTGATGAATTCAACGGCAGCGGCAGCAACATCCTCCGGTAGCGACTCTGAGATCGCGCGCCGGGCCGGGCGGGTCATTCCGAGCTCGTAAGGCTCAAGGTTCACCGCTTGCGCTCAGCCAGCAGCGCGCGCGCTGCGTCGGCGCCGTAGACCACGTCGCCGACCTGCTCAGACTCCCTGGCCTCGGCCAGTCCTCGCAGCGCCGCCGGATCGGCGAGGATCTCGGCGGTCTCCCGCGTCGACAGGTACTCCTCGATCGCGACCAGCACCGTCTGCTGCATGCTGCGGTGCTCAACCTCCGCAACCTGCTTGAGCTGGTTTTCGATCTCAGGTGGGAGGCGGAGTGTCATAGCCATACCGTTATGGTATCACAACGGTGCATGCCGCGAGATCTGTGCGCTCGGGATCGCCGGGATCGTTGCCCTGCTGCTGGGCGGCGGCGCGCCTCGTGTCGAGGAGGTGCTGGGATGCCTGGAGCTGGGTGATGGCCTCGGTGATCCGGCGCTCTCGTGCTGGAGACTCTGGCTGGTGTGCGGGTCAGGTCGCGAAGAACCGGACTTTCACACCGATGGCGTCGGCGATGCGGGACAGGTCGCCGCGGTCGCTTGTGACGATGGGAGCCTGGTGGCGGACCGCGGTGGCAACGATGATGGCGTCCACCACGTCGGCGGTGCCCGAGGCAGCGCACGCGACGCCGGCGGCCCGGCCGGTGCGTTCGTCGTCCCGGACGATGTCGCACGCCTTGAGCAACCGGGAGATCTGGTGCTGGGGGCCGCCGTGCCAGGCCTGGGCCAGCACGACTACCGGCACGATCGGGCGGATGCGCGCGGCGGTCAGTTCGTCATGCAGGGCGAGGAAGTCCGGATTACGCCGCTCGGCCGCCAGCAGCGCGCCGGTGTCATAGACGATCGTGGCCACTATCCGGCGGCCCGCTGTGGCTCGTCATCCAGCAGCCCGGCCTCGAGGAGGAACTGGCGGGCCCGCTGCCGGGACGCCGCCGGCAGCGGGCCGTGCTCGGCTTCATATTCGGCTACCAGTTCGCGGGCGGCCGCCCTGCCTGCCGCCTGGCGGGCGGCGGCGCGGGCTTTTTCGGTGGCGGCCTCGGCGAGCCAGGCCGACACCGGCTTGCCCTCTTCGGCAGCCGCTGCCTTGATCGTCTCTTCAACCTCGGGAGGAACTGAGATCGAGAGTTTCCGTACGGTCATGTCCCTATCGTAGCTCATGGTAGGAAGGCGTTCCTACCATCATGAGGCGTCCCGTACATGGCAGGTCCAGGATCGCTGCTCGTGCCAGCTACGCATGTCAGGCAATATCTAGGCCAGCACAAAGGGGAAGACGAAGAAGTGGCGCGCCGGATGGCCGTGGCAGCAGGATCATAGATCGTCTCTCGATGGGACGCTGGCCGACATGACCGTGGTCTTCGCTGAACTCCTTGAGATCACCGAGCGCATCGTGCCCGAACGGCTCCCTTCCCCTCGGCGGTCGCCGTTGCCCTGGATGACGTCGCGCCGCCATGACCTCGCACGACCCGCCGAGGTAGTCGTCGAGAAACGGTCGGGAAGACTCCGCCGTCCGGACGAACCGCAGACACCGCGCTGCGCGCCGACGGAAGGGGTTCTGCTTTGCCGGAGGGCAGGGTCAGAAACTGTCTGCCGCGCCGTCCGTCGGCGACCGGGGGCCTCCGCTGGCGGCGGCGACCGCGCGTTCGATGAGGTGCCCGGGGAGGCCGGACTGCTCGCCGTTCCACCGGACCCATTCGGGCAATAGCGTCTTTGCGCCTACGGTGACGGGGTCCGGGATCCAGTCGCTGATCAAGTCGAGCTGGAATTGTGCCCGGTGCGGCGACGCGGCGTGCCAGGTGCCTGGCAGCGTCCCCTCGAGCCACTCCTCCGCCACCGCGTCGACCACGTCGGGGTCCGGCTTGGTGCCGTGCCGCCGTGCATACCAGCTAGTGAACGCCTCCGCCATCGGTGCAATGTCGATGTCGTGATACAGCGACTTCGCTTCGGGCAGCGGCGTCCCCCGCTTGCGCAGGGCGTCAGCAAGATCGTGGTGGCGCCGGCGCGCGCGGAACCAGTTGTCCATCACCGCCCGCGATTCGGATCCGCTGAGGCTTTCTTCTCCGTCGTCCCAATGGACGAGGCAGACCAGACGATCAGACGTCTCGACGGGGCTCGGCCGGGCGCCGCCGCCCACCTCGCCAACCAGCGCACGCCACGCGGTGGCCGCCTGCTCCACGTCGTCGAAGACGCCCGCGCTGGCAAGGGTGACCAACCCGCATGCGTCGATGTCGAACAGGAACACCGATGGGTCCGTCCCGCCGGGATAGGAGAAGGCTGCGATCACCGCGAATCGGCTGCCGTAGGCATCGTGCATCTCCCATACCTCGCCGGTCGCGGCGATCCGCGGGAGCTGCCGCAGCCACTCGGGCTGCCGCGCCGCTGCGCCGGCGGGCAGGCTTTTCCCCGCCCGGGCCAGCGCGGACTGCGCAATGGACCGCAGCGCGGGTGACCCGATCGAGGTGAGGCCGTGCAGCAGCCGCCAGGACGCCTCCCATCGGCCATCCTGACGCTCAGCTTCCTCCCGAACCCGTGCTGCCGCACCATCGGCGAGTTCCTCAAACAGCCACTTGAACCACATCCCGTGCCGTTCGTCATGCACGATGGCGCACAATTCAGCGCCCACCAGCTCCGCTGTCGCTTGCTCGAGTTCCCGCGGCCCTTGCGCGGCCATGAGGTCGCCAGCCCGGTCCAGGACCCCCTTTATCGATACGTCGAACCATTGGGGCCGCTGCCGTGGCTCCATTAGCGACCGCAGCGCCGCGAAGGGCCATGGTCCCGCATCGCCCAGCAGGTCGCCCGCGCCGCGGTGCGCGGTACCCGGCCGGCCAGCGGCGCGCTTCTTGGTCTTCTTGGCCTTGGTCTTGGTCTTGGGCTTGGTCTTGCGACCACGGGATACCGGTGACATGCGGACGATCGTAGAGGAGTACCGGCGTCAAGGCAGGCCGGGCACACGATGACCGCGCATCCCTGCTAGCACCTGGGAGTGCCAGACCGGGAACCTGAGTCTGGCGGCGTCCACCGCCGTGGGTCAGAGATCCGTCTCCGACGTGCACTCGTCGCGGGACGCGAGCGAGCATTTGTCACAGTGTGCATGACGAAGATCGATATTGCCTGACACAGCCGGAAAATTGAGATCCGAGCGTTAGAGCGCGGATCCAATCTGCACGTGACGTCTTAAGAACTCCAGAACTCCTAACGGAATGATCCTGGGCGGCCTGACCGAACACCGCTCCCTCATACTCCTGGACCTCAGGGAACCGGCGACTCCGCACCCCCGGAGGACCCCACCACCTACCGGTGCGACCACCTCGTCGACGACGTCGAAGCCCTGCGTCGGCACCTGAACCTGACCGAGATCGACCTCCTCGCGCACTCGGCGGGAGCGGCGATCGGTATCCTGTACGCCGCCCGGCATCCGGCACATCAACGGGCTGGCGCTGGTAACCCCCAGTCCGAGCCGGGGTGGGGATCACCGATCAGGACCGGCGTGAGGTGGCCGAGCGAAGGCGTGCGGAACTGTGGTTCCGCGACGCCTTCGCCGCCTTCAAACGGATCTGGGCGGGTGGTCCGGCGGATGAAGACTGGGCCGCCATCACCCGTTCACCTACCGTCCGCCTTGGAACGGGCATGCAATACCCGTTCGGCGTGGCCTGGTGGCTTTTGACGGTCACTAGCCGAGACGCGCAAATCAGGGTGTTCCGGGTGCTGTCAGTCAGCCGGGGCCGTCCGGGTTCGCTCTTGCGCGCCTGGTCTAGGCCTTGGCGCCGGGTACGACATCCCGGTCCTGCGCATCGGTTCACGGGCTTCGGCGATGCTGGCGTGCCTCACGGGCTCCCCTGACGGCTGGGCCTGGCCGCTGGCGGCGATCGTCTGTTGACGATCATGGAGGGACCTTGGTATATTACTCAAGTAATGAACCAGATAACCGGGGGAAGGAGCCGGGCTGTTGCGGGAGATGGCCGGCCTCGATGAGGGGGCTCCGCTGTTCGTCCAGGTCGGCGAGCGACTAGCCGACGAGATCGCGGACGGAGGCCTGGTCGAGGGCGATCAGGTGCCCTCGACCAACGAGCTGGCCGCCTACTACCGGATCAACCCGGCCACCGCGGCAAAGGGGATCGCCATGCTGACCGACGACGGGCTGGTGGAAAAACGCCGGGGCATCGGGATGTTCGTCGCGGCCGGAGCCCGGCCCCGGCTGCTGGCCGAGCGCCGCAAGCGGTTCGCCGAACGCTATGTGGAGCCGCTGGTCGCCGAGGCCGGCCTGGCTCGGGATCGGCGCCGATGAGCTGGCCGCGATGATCCGCGAATCCGGCTTCGCCCAGGGAGGTACCACGCTATGTCGCCAGCGATATCGTTGAGCGGGCTGACCCGCCGCTACCGCGGCCATCTCGCCCTGGACCAGGTCACCTTCGACATCGAACCCGGGTCGATCACCGGGCTGCTCGGCCGCAACGGCGCGGGCAAGACGACGTTGATGCGCATCGTGGCGGGCCATGAGTTCGCCTCGGCCGGCACCGTGACCGTGCTCGGCGCCTGCCCGGTCGAGAACGAGACGGTGCTGCGCCGGATGGTGTTCGTCCGCGAGGACCAGGCCTACCCGGACTTCAGGGTCCGGCACGTCGTGCAGGCCGCGTCCTGGTTCTACCCGAACTGGAGCCACGAGCTGGCCGGCACGCTGCTCGAGGACTTCGCCCTGCCGCTGAACCGGAAGGTCAGGAAGCTGTCGCGCGGGATGCGGTCGGCGCTGGGCATCGTGATCGGCCTGGCCGCCCGGGCCGAGGTGACGCTGTTCGACGAGCCGTACGCGGGACTGGACCCGGTGGCCCGGCAGCTGTTCTACGACCGGCTGCTCGCCGACTACGCCGAACGTCCGCGGACCGTGCTGCTGTCCACCCACCTGATCGATGAGGCCGCCGGGCTGTTCGAGCGGGTGGTCGTGATCGACCGGGGCCGGATTGTGCTCAACACCTCCGCCGATGACCTGCGTGGCGCCGCGACCAGCGTCAGCGGCCCGGCCATCGCCGTGGCGGAGTTCACCGCCGGGCGTTCGGTCTGGGACCGCAGGCGGATCGCCTCCCAGGAGTCGGCGGTCGTGGCCGGCGCGCTGGAGGAGACCGACCGGGCCCGGGCCGCGGCGCTGCACCTGCACCTGGAACCGCTGACGCTGCAGCAGGTCGTGGCCCGCGCCGCGGGCACACCGGCGGCCAGCCCGCGGGAAAGGACGAGCGCATGAGCACCTGGATCAAGGTCGCCCGCACCCAGCTGACCGACCGGAACATCTTCGTGGTCCAGCCCTGGCTCATCCTGGCCCTCGACTTCCTGATCATCGTGGTCATCGTCGCCAACTATCCGGGGCGCCAGGGCCAGGTCTACGCGGGCGCGCTGGCCGGCATCTACGTCGTCCTCATCGTTACCGGGGCGCTGAGCATCGCCCGGCAGCTGCCGTTCGCGCTGGCCCTCGGCGTGAGCCGGCGCTCCTTCTACGCCGGGTCCGCGCTGCTGTCCGTCGCCCTCGCTGCCGTCTACGGGCTGGGCCTGACCGTGCTGCAGCTCATCGAGCGCGGCACCGGCGGCTGGGGCCTGAAACTGCACTTCTTCCGGGTGCCGTATTTCCTGGCCGGGCCGTGGTACCTCAGCTGGCTGACCTCGTTCGTCGGCCTGGCCCTGATGCTCACCTGGGGCATGTGGTTCGGGATCGTCTACCGGCGCTGGAACCTAGCCGGCCTGCTCAGCTTCATCGCCGTTCAGGCCCTGGCGCTGCTCCTGGTACTGCTGATCATCAGCGGGGCGCGCGACTGGCACAGCGTCGGCCACTTCTTCACCACGCTGACCATCGGCGGGCTGACCGGCCTGCTCGCCGCCCTGACCGTGGCGCTGCTGGCCGGCGGGTACGCCACCGTGCGCCGCGTCACCGTCTGACCCGGGCCAGCCGAGCCTGATCGACGCGAGAAAGAGCCGTTACATGCCTACACTGGCCACGGGATGCCTGCCACGCCGCGCCTGGGTTATGGCGCTGGCCGTGCTCACGGCGACGGCCGTGCTGGCATCGGGGTGCGGGGGGAACAGCACGGAGGCCGCGCTCCACGACCGTCTCCTGGCGGTTGCCGACCTGCCCGCCGGATGGTCGGCGGTATCCGCGAACCCGGAGAGCGTGCAGACCAGTGCGCCATGCCTGTCGAGCCTGACGGCCAACCCGAAGGGATGGACATACGCGGCCGCGGCCTTCGTGCAGCGCACCGCGATCCCCACGCTCTCCGAGGTCCTGGCCACCGGCCCGCAGGCGCGGCAGAGGTGGCAGAGCCTTGCCCGGGCAATGGCACGCTGCCGGACGGCCACCCTCACCATCGAGGGCACCAAGGTCAAGGCCACCATCCGGCCCCTGCCCTTCCCGCGGATCGCCAGCACGTCCTCCGCCTACGCATGGGGGTTCACGATGGCGGGGATCCGGATCGGCTTCGACCTCCTGCTGTTCGAAACCGGGACGTACGCGGGCTATCTCACCTACTCCGACCTGGGACCGCCCACGGCGGCGACGGTGCAGGCTTTCGTGGACGCGGCGGTAGCGAAGGCAGAGACCGGGGCGACGGCTCGGGTCCCGGACGAGGTCTCGGTCACGTCCGCGCCAATACGGACCGCGCGCACCACGCTGGGCACGGTCGCCTACCGCATCGTGGGAAGCGGCCCGCCCCTGGTCATGATCACCGGCTACAGCGGAACCATGGAGGGCTGGGACCGGCGCTTCATCGACGCCCTCGCCCAGCGCCACCGGGTCGTGATCTTCGACAACGCCGGCGTCGGCCAGACACAGGCCCTGCCCTCACCGCTCACCATCGACGCGATGGCCAACCAGACCAGCGCGCTCATCACCGCGCTCGGCCTCAGCCGGCCCGACATCCTCGGCTGGTCGATGGGCAGCATGATCGCCCAGGCCCTCGCGGTGCACCACCCGGACCAGGTACGCCGCCTGGTCCTGTGCGCCAGCTACCCCGGCAGCGGGACGGCGATTCGGCCCTCCGAGAACGCGATACATGCGCTCACCAGCGGCGGCCCGCAGCAAGTGATGGCCGACCTGTTCCCGGCCGGCCAGGCCGGCGCGCAGAACACCTACCTCGCCTCGATCTCGAGCTATCCGGCCGCCCCCGGCGCCCCTGCGGGCACCGTGACCGCGCAGGGGCACGCAGTGGACCAGTGGTGGGCCGGACTCGACCCGGTCGGCCAGCAGTCCGCCAAGATCGCCGTCCCCACCCTGATCGCCGACGGCACAGCGGACCGGCTCGACCCGCTCGCCAACAGCCACGCCCTGGCCGGCCTGATCCACGGAGCCAAGCTCACGCTCTACCCCGACGCCGGCCACGCCTTCCTGTTCCAGGACCAGGCCGCCTTCATTCCCCTGGTCGAGTCGTTCCTCGGCTGACAACCCGCGCCGCGCCGCACACCGCTGGTCGGCCAGCAGGAGTTCATCATCCCGGCGGCGAACGCGGCTCAGCGGCTGGCCAGCAGCCATTCCCGCAGCCTCCCTGCAGCCTCGGCACGGTCAGCCCCGCCAAGATCGTCCAGGTCCCAGATCATCTGGGAAGGATCGGCCAGCCCAACCTCGACACCGCGCACCTCGGCCAGCAGAGTGGGCACCGGGAACACCGAACGGTCGGCTGGCATGCGGACGATAACGTTCGCGTCGTGCCTACCCTGTGCCTCGACCAGCCCGAGGCCCGCCATGTCGGGCAGCCGCTTCGCGTAGATGATCACTGCGCTCGGCCGGCGCCACGGGGTGATGAGGTCCGGGCCGACATCTGCAGACACCGCCACCTGCTGCTCCAGGCTGCGGGCAGCGTGAATGGCCACGTCGGTCGGTGAGTCCAGGCTGTAGAAGTACTGCTCCGATCCTCCCGGCCCCGGATACTCCGCCAGGAATCGGTCCAGTAGCGCCTCCCGATGGGGCCGCCACCGCCTGTGCTCCACCCTGTCGACGAGTTGGTTGTCCCGCAGGTGTGCTAGCACCTGGGATGCCCGCGGCTGGGACACCCGGGCCTGGGCGGCAAGAACCGTTGCACTAGCTTCCTCATCCTCGCCGTCACCGAAGCGGATGAGCGCCCGGATGACGGCGAAGCTCCCCGACCCCCGCGGCAACGTCGCCCGCGCGGGCTTCGGTGCCGTTACCGCGCGCCGCTGCCGGAGCATCAGCCCCTGGGCGCGCAGGTCGAAATCCCCTTGCGCGTCAGCCCACGACCAGCCATTCGCGGTCAGCGCAACCCCGAGCACCTCGGACACGAATGGCGCCACAAGCAGTGGCTCGCCCAGTCCCGATAGCGCCTCCCGTGACTGCCGAAGGCGATCCAGCTCATTCGGGTAGGGCGCCCGCTGTTTCACCTCGACCACGAACCTGGCACTCTTGCCACCGACGGCCACGTCGAGGATCGCGTCGGCGTGAGCATCGCCCAGCAAGGTAGGTTCCCACTGCTCGACGGCCAGACCCGATTTCCGCAGCCACTGCACAGCATCCATAAGCATTACCCGATTATAAGCACCGTGCTTATGACAGCCCAGCTCTTACGCTGAGGCACGTCCTGTCCGCCGGACCGACGAGAGCACCCATCGAAAGCC
Organism: uncultured Actinomycetota bacterium; assembly: GCA_963826515.1. Lineage (GTDB taxonomy): Bacteria > Actinomycetota > Actinomycetes > Streptosporangiales > Streptosporangiaceae > DATFVJ01. The sequence continues at coordinate 49,198 of CAWGXI010000003.1, read as the reverse complement.
TGGCCGGCACCGCGAAGGCAGACGACACGTCCATGCTGGGCGGGCCAGGTCCCAAGGTCCTCTACGGCTTCATTGGCAGCGGGTCAGCTCCCACGCCTGTGGATGCCGAGAACAGTGTCACACGGTCTGACCTTGCCTCGCACCAGTGGACGGGGAGCCGTCAGTTCGACGTTCGGCTGCGCTGACGCTCACGCCCGGGCGCTGTTGGCGGCGACCCTACGCTTCGCCTACCTGGCAGTGCTGCGCCCACTCGGTTGGATGGCCCTGCTGGCGCGGTCAGATCTGGCCAACACCGCGTTCTGTTGAGCTTCGGTGGCGGTCCTCATGATCGTCAGGCGGTGATCACGTTGTCTTGGCCGACGTCAGGAGCTCGTGAGGATGACGAGTTGCTGGGTCGCCCGGGTCATCGCGACATAGCGGTCGACCGCTGCTTCGATACCCGTGCCGAACGCCTGCTGGTCGATGAGGACGACCAGGTCGAACTCGAGCCCCTTCGACACCTCCGGGGTCAGCGACCGGACGCGGGACGTCGCCCGGAACGTGGGATCGCCGATGACGCAGGCGATCCCGTCGGCATGCGCGGCGAGCCAGGTGTCGAGGATCGGCCCAGATCCGAAGCAGATCCGTGTACGACGGGGACGTCGCTGCCGCGGATGGAGGCCGGCACGTTGGCGCCCGGGAGGACGGCCGGATGACCGGCTCGGCTTCCGCAATGACCTGTTCCGGCGTCCGGTAGTTGATGCTCAGGGAGGCCAGGTTGATCCGGTCGAGCCCGATCCGCTCGAGCCGTTCCCGCCACGACTCGGTGAACCCGTGCCGGGCCTGGCGCGGTCCCCGACGATGGTGAAGCTCCGGGACGGGCAGCGGAGCAGCAGCATTTGCCACTGTGCGTCGGTCAGTTCCTGGGCCTCGTCCACGACGATGTGCGCGAACGGGCCGAGCAGGTCCGGGTTGGTGCTGGGCAGTGCGGTCTCGTCGATCAGGCTGTCCTGCAGGTCCTGTCCGCGCAGCATCGTCACCGCGCCTTCACCGTCGTCATCGCCTCGAGCAGGTCGTCGATGACGTTGGCCATGCCACCGTCTCCACAGGCTGTCACCGCCAGCCCGGCGGCCAGTACGTTGCGCGCTGCGTTGATGTCCCGGTCGTGGAGCACGCCGCAGCGGGTGCACGCCCATTCGCGGACGTTCAGCGGCAGCACACCGATCTGGTGCCCGCAACCGGAGCACGTCTTGCCCGACGGGAACCAGCGGCCGGTCACGACCAGGTCGCGGCCGTACCACTGGCACTTGTACTCCAGCATGCCCCGCAGGTCCGCCCAGGCCGCGTCGGATATGGCGCGGGCCAGGGAATGGTTGCGGGCCATGTTCCTCACTGCGAGGTCCTCGATCACGGCCGTCTGGTTTTCACGGACCAATCGAGTGGTGAGTTTGTGCAGATGGCCGCGCCGGCGGTCGGCGATCCGCGCGTGGACACGCGCGGCCTTGACCCGCGCCTTCGCCCGGTTGGCCGAGCCGCTGGCCTTGCGGGCGAGCCGCCGCTGCGCCGTGGCCAGCCGGTTCCGGTCCCGCCGCTCATGCCGCGGGCTGGTGATCTTCTCCCCGGTCGAGAGCGTGGCCAGGCAGGTGCTGCCCGCGTCGATGCCGACGACACCGGTAACCGGGCCGAGCGGCCTGACCGTGGTCTCCACCAGGATCGACACGAACCACCGGCCCGCGCTGTCCCTGGAGACGGATAAGCGGTACTTGTACGCCCGCTTGACCTGCTGTGCCATGCTTCACGTTCTACCCTGCGGCTTTGTGAAGGGAGGCGCGCCCGTTCCTCCCAATGGCTGAAGCCAGGGGTTTCCCGGGCGCATTTCTGATGAAGGCATCCACCAGACCAGAAGGTGAACGCGTGGCTGGCCAAGCACCCGCACGTCGGACCGTGACCAGCCGATGACCAGCGCCGCCTGGCTGGACGGCACCGGCCTGGTCACCCTGCCCAGCGGAGTCCGAGTCCGGGGCCGGCGCCTGAGCGATCCCGCCAGCCCCGCCGATTTCACCCTGCTCCTGGCCAATGGACCGGTCCCGGATTGGCCTCACCGGCACATCCGCTGGCCGGACCTCTGGATCCCCACCGACCGCGGCGATGCCCTCGACGCCCTCCATGAAGCCCACCACCGCGCACACGCCGGCGAGCGCCTTGAAGTCGCCTGCCGCGGCGGCATCGGCCGCACCGGAACCGCCCTCGCCGCGTTAGCCGTGCTGGACGGCCTCACCCCACGCGAAGCGCTCACCTGGGTCCGCGGCAACTACCACCGCCGGGCCGTCGAAACCCCATGGCAACGACATTGGCTACACAACGTCCGCTAATCGGCCGGCCGCCTTTCGCCGTAAATGGGGCGAGCTTTCCTCAGGTTCCCGGGACGCCATGCCGTCTCATCCCCGGGTGAGGCGGCCATGCCGGCGGGCCCAGCGGATCGATCCGGCGAAGATTGCCACCGCTACCGGCAGGGTTGCGAGGTCGAAAACCGCCAGGGCGGTAGCTGCCGGCCACCAGGGCGCGCCGGCGAGTGCGGCTCGCTGACCGTCCAGGGCGACGCGGGTCGGCAGCGCGGTGCTCACCGCGCGCACCGGCGGGGCGAGTTCGCTCACGGGGAAGTAGGCCCCGGACAGGAATGCGAGGCCGAAGGCGGCGAAGCGTCCGAGCACGTCGCCGCGGTCGGCCACCAGTGCCGCTGCCGCCAGCACGATGCCGATGGCGGCCATGGTGGGGGCGGCGGCGATGAGGACCACGAGCACTCCGGCCCAGTTGGCGTGCGATGTCCAAAGGCCCAGGGCGGCGGCGAGGAGGAGGTAGATGAGCGCTCTCAAGGTGGCAAAAAGGAACGGGAAGCCGGCGAGCCCCAAGGCCAGTGACCCTGAACCGACCGGCTGTGCCACGGTGAGCTCGAGGGTTCCGCTGTGCTGTTCCTCGCGTAGTTGCCGGGTGATGCTGGTAGTCGCGGTCTGGATGACCAGGAAGAAGGCGATGCCCACCGATGCGTAGGAGAAGTAGCCGCCGGCCCGGGTCACGGATCCCGGGACGGGGTGGCGCAGGACGCGGCCGATGAACTGGAAGACGAGGAGGTTGAGCGCTCCGAAGACGAGGTCTGCTGCCACCGCGAACTTGACGAGCCGTCGCTGGGCGAGATCCCGGCGTACGAGCGCCAGGACAGCGGATGCGGCGCCCGGCATCCGGGCCGGCCTGGGCGCCGATTGTGACGGCCGGCCAGGGCGCTCGTCCACCGTCACCGTTGTGCCCGGTCGCGGGTTTCCTGCTGCTGCGCAGTCGTCCCTGCCAGGTCGGTGATGTGGGTGCACCAGGTGAGGTCGTCGCGGCGCGGGGAGGCGACGACGACTGTGAGCTCGGGCCGGCGGGTGAGGGCTGCCTGGATTAGCTGGCTGGCCGGGTCGTCGAGGGACCGGGCCGGCTCGTCGAGCAAGATCACCTCGGGGTGGCCGAGTAGCGCTCGTCCCAGGGCCAGCCGGGCGCGCATGCCAGCGGAGCACCGCTCGACCGGTCGTCCGGCGAATGGGTCCAGCGCCAGCTCGTCGCAGATGGCAGCGACGGCGAGGGCGGCGTGCTGCGGGCGCATCCGCAGCCGCGCCGCGAACAGCAGGTTCTCCCGGCCCGACAGCCGTCCGTAGAACGCCCGTTCCTGCCCGAGGCAGACACCGAGGGCGTGCCGTGCCTCGCGTGATCCCGGCGGGTGGCCGAGGACGAGGGCGTGGCCCTCTGACGGGGTGAGTGTGCCGGCCAGGCACCGCAGCAGGGTGGTCTTGCCGCAGCCGTTGGGGCCGCAGATGCCGGCCCGCTCGCCGCGGCCGATGGTCAGGTCGATCCTGTCCAGCACTGCTGCGCCGTTGAAGCGGCGTGTCAGCGCGCGGATCTCGATGGCGGGAGCCGCGCCGCGGCCGGTGCTGGCAGGTGGCTGCGGTGCGTGCGCGAAGGCGGCCATCAGGCGGAGGGCCGGGGCTGGTCAGGTTCCGCCGTCACCGCCGGGTATCGCCACAATTCCACGAACGCCGGGTCGACCCGGTCGCCGTCGAGCCAGGCGTGGGCGCGGAAGCCGCTGGCTGGGGCCGTCACCCCGACGACGACGTCGATCGCGGCGCCCGCACCGGCGGCGCAGGCTTGGCGGATGAGTGCGGTCTCCAGACAGGTCGCCCGGCAACAGGCGAGCACAAGGCGAGCCGCCCGCCCCGAATGTGGCCCCGCAGGTGCCGCCGGCCCAGTGATGACCGGGAGCACGCCGATTCCCCACCGGCCGGAGGCCAGCCGCTGGTGGACCTGCCACCACGTCCGCAAGGTCCACCAAGTGGTTCTAGCGGCCGCATTGGCGCGGGCCCGCAGAGCGCGACGAGCCCGGGGACGGGGAACGGCATGGGCCGCCGCGGCGCCGCGGCGCCGCAATGCCCGGGATGTCCTGTGCCAGGCCAGCAACAGCTGCGGGAGACGGGTGACGCTAACGCAGAGCCGGCCTAGGTGGGCGGCAGCCAGCCCGGCCCGGCCCCGGGTTGCGATGGGCCAGCGGCCGGCGAAGACCGCCGCCGACGGGAAAACAATGTCGCGCAGGCGCTGGGCGCGGGAGGCCCGGGTACCTGGTTCCAGCACGAGGCTGAGAGATCCTGCGCCTCGCTTGAAGGATGTGGCCCTAAACCATGCGACGGGATCGGTGACGGTCAAGCTGAGACGGGCGGCGAGCTCCGCCCCGGCGCCGTGACGGCATAGGGCGGCGGTGAACGCGTCGCCGGCACCGACCGATCCGGCCAGGCCGGCTGCCTGGCGCCACACGTCGTCGTCGAAGAGCTCCAGGGCCCGCCGAAGATCCTCCAGCGGCTTGGCCCCTGAGGCCGTTTCCGAGGCGTGCAGGGCGGCGATCAAGGCGCATCCGGCCTGGTCGGGGATCGCCACCGGCTGGCCCTCGACCACGAGCATCTCGCGGCGGGCGTTCAGCAGGTCCCACCAGGTGGGCCGGTCGGCGACGTGGTGGAATCCCCGGTGCAGGTCCACCACGATGTGGGCGGCGCTGTCACGGTGCCACGGGTGCCCCTGCATCCGGGCGGCTTCGCTGGCCCGGATCCCGGGCAGCTGATCTTTGAAGCCCAGCGAGGCCAGCACCCGGCCAGCGTCGCCGAAGTGCCGGGGTGCTACCAGCAGGTCGATGTCGCCGTAGTTACGGCCGCCCGGTGTGTCCCCGTAGAGGCGGTGGGCCATGGCCGGGCCTTTGAGGACCATGCAGCCGATGCCTGCCGCATCCATGCCCCTGACCACCTCGCCGGTTGCCAGATCCAGGGCCAGGGTGCGCGCCGCCAGCCCGAGGTTGGGTTTCATGCGGTGATACTAACCTTGCCAATACGGGTAGTGATAGCATGATCGCGTTTAGTTAGATGAGAGGACCAAGCGAGTGGCTGGCACAAGAGTCCCAGGTGAGCCGGAAGAGGCAGCCGACGCCCGGCCTGATGGTCACTATGATTCCCCGCGCGTGACATACCTAGGGACGTTGCGTGAACTGACCCTAGGCGGGTCGCCGGGGCCCGACGATGGCGTCGGCGGCGCCGGAGACATCGGGTCCCTGGTGCAGTAGGCACGTGGCCTTTGGCAGGAGATCCGGCGTGGCAGGAGAAACAGGCGGCGGCAGGCCATTGCGCATTCGGCGGTCTCAAGCCGGGGAAATTGAACAATAGGTGAGAAATGGTCCTGGCCCGGCGCATCGTGACGGGGTCCGGCAGCGGCGCTGCTAGACGGCGCAGCTCGTGATGACGGTGGCTGTGCCGGGCTCTTCCGCGTTCGGGTGGCTACCCGGGCTACCAGCGCGATCGCGTTCCCGGGCCCGCGCACGCGGACACCGCCGGGCGGTCATCGGCGGCACCGCGGGCCAACGGCTCCGCCGGGGCGGTAACGACGTTCTGTCAGAGCCGCCATCCTCAGCGGAAACCGGCGTCTCTTTTTTCCGCACCGCCGGGCGGTCAATGTGGCTGGTCAATGTGGCCCGCGGCTAGCTGATTGGGTCCGGCGGAACAAGCCCGTTCAGCGTTCAGCGTGCCTGCGGGTACCGCGTTCAACGTGCCGCGTGCCGGGCCGGGGGCACCGGCCACGGGTGAACTGTTTTTCACGGCCGGGCTAACCGATGTCAATGCTTTTGGCGGCGCCGCTGAATGGTTGCTGTTTCTTCTGCGGTCTTCTGGGGAAGGGATGGAACTGCGCCAGCGAGGCTCGCGCATAATAGGTGTCTGCGCGGGCGGCCGCTATAAGGGGAAAATGCGCGCGGTGCCCGTTTTTCGGGGCAACGGCCGATCAGGAACGGGGGAGCGGGTGTTGATCGGGGGCTGGATATGGGGCGGGGGAGTGGTGTCCCGGGCCGGGGGGCATCGGTGGCCCGGGGTGGTAGCGCGCGGGGCCGTGCCCCGCGGGGTGCTGAGGCGATGTGCGGCAGCGGGGGCAGCGTTTGCGCTGATGTCAGGAGCTTGCGCGGCGGCCCAGACGGTGCTGGCGTCACCGGTGTCCGCGGCGTCGTCGCGCGCGGCAACGATCGCGGCCGGGAGCGCCTACCGCGGTGAGGTGATCATCAGCCAGTTCCGGCTGTCCGGCCCGGGCGGTGCCGACGACCAGTATGTCGAGCTGTACAACACCGGACTCCCGGTGTCCCTGGCTGGTTTCCGTCTCGCCGCCGGGTCCGGTGCCTCCATTACCGTCCCGGGCAGCGCCCCCGTGGTGCCGACCGACCAGGCGTACCTTATCGCCGGCGGCGGCTACTCGCTGTCGGCTATCGCGGCCGCTGACCTGTCGGCGCCCAGCCTCGGATCGGATGGCCTGCAGGTCACGGCCCCGGACGGGACGGTGGTCGATGCTGTCGGACCGGCGGGCGCGCCGGCCGGTTTCTCTTCCGGCACCCCGTTGCCGGCGATGTCGATTGTCCCGGCCGACGAGTACGCCTGGGTGCGTGCGGAGCTCAAAGGCGTGCCGGCCGACAGCGGCGACAACGCGGCGGACTTCACGCTGGTATCAACTACTGGTGACATGGTCGGCGGCCTCCCGTCGGCGCTCGGGTCGCCATCTCCTCGAGCCTCGGGATCTCCTAGCCAGGCGAACGGGGCTTTCCAATCCATCCTCTTCGATCCTGCCGCACCGGCCCCGGACGCCCCCAACGTCGACTATGTGAGGGGGTCCCCGGGGCTTCTCACCGTGCGGCGGACCATTACCAACACCTCAAACGACCATCTCATCGTCGCTAAGATCCGCATCACCAGCCTGAGCGAGGTGAACGGCGCCCCCGAGCCCGGGGTGGCCAGCCAGCCCGGGCAGCCGGCTGCGCTGCGGATCGTCGATCCGGCCACTCCGACCAGTCAGGTCACCGTGGGCGGCAACCTGGTCACCGTGCAGAACCTGAGCGTGGACGCCCCGGTCAGCGCCAATCCCGGCGGCGGCGGGCTCGGCAGCACGCTGTCGGTCCCCCCTTCAGCGGGAGATCTGGTGCCGGGCGCCTCGGCCGATATTGCCGTCACGTTCGCGGTCGACCGTGGCGGCAGCTACTGGTTCGGCTACGACGTCGATTACCTGACCGTGGCCCACCATGCCGCGCCTGCCCTTGGGTCCCGGGCGGCCCGGCCCGCGTTCGGGGTCTCGTCCCCGCGGGCAGCCTCTGTATCCAGATCGCTCCCGGGTGCTGACAGGGCGCCGGGGGACGCTGGCGGAACCGGCGTGCTGCGTTGATACCGCCCGGCGGCGGCCACGAGGTGTACGGCCTCTGCGTGACGGGCGTCGCGGGTGCCGGCCTTCTCCCGGCCCCGCCCGCGGTCCGGCCGCGGGTCGGCATCGGCTACGCGCAGCACCCCCCCGAGCCCGTCTGCGCCGGCCCCGAACGAGTCGTGCTCGACCTTCCCTGCGGCCGTCAGCTCCTGGTCAAGCGCAGCGACGGCACGGCGACCTTCACCGGGCCGCCGCTCGACGACGACGAGCTGGTCCACCCCTACCTGGGAGCTGCGGCGTCGGTGTTCAACCGCTGGGCAGGCCGCGAGGTGTACCACGCCGGCGCGTTCGTCTGCGGCGGCCTGGCGTGGGCCCTGGTCGGCGGCCGGGAGGCGGGCAAGAGCAGCCTGCTGGCCGCGCTGGCCACCCGGCGCTTCACGGTGCTGGCGGACGACCTGGTGATCACCGACGGTCATCAGGTGTACGGCGGGCCCCGGACAATCGATCTTCGCCGGCCGCCGCCGGGCAGCACTGAGCCGCTGACGCGGGCCCGGGCCGCGAGCCGGTGGCGGCTGTCGCTGCCACCGCTATCTGGCGCGGTTCCGCTTGGCGGGTGGGTCTACCTGCGCTGGACCACCGAGATGGCCATGCCCCCGGTCCCGGCGTCTGCCCTGCTGGCCCGGCTGGCAGCCCGGCGGGCCTGGCCGGCGCTGCCCTCAGATCCCGAGACGCTGCTGGCGCTCGCCGCCTACCCCGGGTGGGACCTCGGGCGCCCGGCTGACTGGGCCCGCATGGACGAGGCCGTGGACCTGATACTCGACACGCTCCGGGCGGCCCCCCGCTATCAGGATTCCGCGATCTCGAGCAGCCCGGCGCCGCCGCACGCGTCCAAGAAACGGACGACGTCCCGGGCCGCCGCGGCCGGCGTGAGCCCGTAGCAGCTGACGAGTACCGCGGCGAGCTCCCCGGCCGTCGTCCAGCCGGCCAGCCGCTCCCACAGCAACGCCCCCGAGGCGTTGAGCGCGTGGTAGCTACCGGCAACCAGGTCCAGCACCACCACCTCGTCGCCGGCCTGCCTCCACGCCAGGCCGCTTGGCCGGGCCCGCACCGACCGGCCGCCCGCCGCGGGCTCGCCCAGCTTGGGTGGTACGGGCACGAGGCCTCCTTGATCAGTCATCCCGGCCGGGCCGCCGATCGCGGCGGCTGCCGTGGCCAGCCACACCTGCTGGACCAGCATCGCGGTGCACAGGTCCGGCTGCGGCCGATCCCACTCCCGCCGCAGCGCGCCGTAACCGGATCGGCAGGCGACGACACCGGACAGGCCGGCTCCCGATGAGAACCAGCGGGCCCCACCACCACGCAGCTGGCGATCTCAAGCGGCGTCAAAGCGCTGCCCGGCGCGCTCACAAGTATTCACCCCAACCCCTCAGCCGCCCGGCCGAAAGGCTCACCCGACATGACAGCTCGACTCTCCAGCCTTTTAGCCTGGGTGCCCCCATCGTCGCACCAGCAGAACGCCGCGGGCACGAATCGGCAGGCTCGCGGCGTGTCGCAGCGGAATCGGCGTGACACACGCGTGGCACACGCAGCCGGAGACGGCCATGTCTGCCCTGTGAATGGCGACAACGGCGCAGGGCCAATGCGGGTCCGGCCGTCCCGGGATAATGCGCCTGCCGCGCTGATATATGCGGCCACAGTGGTTATATACAGGCACGGCAGTCATGTCTGCACTTTTCTTGCGGCATGGCCGGCATTTTTTGACGCCGCGCCCGAAATGTGGCCGCAGGATTTTGGCGGACGAAAGAAACCTGCCGCTGCGCCCCTTGTTGGCGGGAGAGATTTGATCAATACTTGGGTGGTAAACGCGGGCGGAGGTTATCGGCCTGTACGGGACGACGGCCCGTTGTCCCGGTTTTCTATTGGTATGAACTCCTGCGTCGGGGGACGGGATCATGCGCAAGAAACTCGCGCTCATTGTGACCATGCTTGCCATGGTCATCGGACCACTAAGCCAGGCCCAGGCGGCGCTAGCGTCCGGGCCTGCGGCGGCGGCCAGTGGCGCGCGGGTGCGGACTCCGGTGTCCATCGCCGGGAGCGGTGCGGCGGCCGCCATCCGGGTGGCGGCGGCAAAGCGCCAGCTGGCGCGCCGCCCGCGCCCGCGCGCGCAAGGAACACAACGATCCCTGCCCGGCCGGCTCACCCCGGACGCGCTGCCAGGCGCCACCACGACCCAGCCCCCGCCCCACGCGCTGGCAACGCCGGTTTACGCCTACATTGCCAACGACGTGCTCTCCGTGGGCTCGGTGACCCCGGTCGCGGTCGCCACCGGCATCGCCGGCACGCCGATCCCGGTCGGAAAGGGCCCAGTTGCCCTGGCGATGACGCCGGACGGCACGACCGTCTACGTCGCCAACGACGGCTCGGGCACGGTGACCCCGATCGCGACCGCCACCAACACCGCGGGCCCGCCGATCCCGGTCGGGCACTACCCCCACGCCATCGCGATCACGCCGGACGGCACGACCGCCTACGTCGCCTGCTACGACGGTACGGTGGTCCCGATCGACACCGCCACCGGCACCGCCGGCCCGCCGATCCAGGCCGGAAACGAGCCCGCGGCCATCGCGATCACTCCGGACGGCACGACCGCCTACGTCGTCAACAACGTGCTCTCGGGCACAGTGACCCCGATCACATTGGCCACACGCACCGTCGGCGCGCCGATCCCGGTCGGCGGCAAGCCCGTTGCACTCGCGATCGCGCCGGACGGCACGACCGTCTACGTCGCCAACCTCGGCTCGGGCACGGTGACCCCGATCGCGACCGCGACCGGCACCCCCGGCCCGCCGATCACGGTCGGAAAAAAGCCCGAGGGGATCGCGATCACGCCGGACGGCAAGACCGCCTACGTCGCCAACTTCGGCGACGACACGGTGACCCCGATCGCGACCGCCACCGGCAGGCCTCGCGCGGCGATCCACGTCGGGCACGAGCCCGAGCAAATCGCGATCACGCCGGACGGCAAGACCGCCTATGTCGGCGACAGCGGCGACGGCACCGATACCCCGATCACGACCGCCGACGACCAGGCCGGCACGCCGATCCCGGTCGGAAACGGCGGGGGGGCCATCACGCTGCCGCCGGCGCCGCAGCTGCCGGCCGCGCCAGGTAGCCTGACCGCCACGCTCGCCGGGTCGTCAGTGGCGCTGAGGTGGAAGAACAGCGACGCCGCCGGGGCGGCGACGGGCATATCGGTCGAGCGGGCGACCGACGCCGCGTTCACCAAGAATGTCACCGACATCCCGCTCGGCCCGGCCGAAACCAGCTACACCGACACCAGCGTGGTAGAGGGCACGACGTACTACTACCGGGTGCAGGCGCAGAACCAGATCATCGGCGGCAATTCCGCGTGGTCGAACGACGTGTCGATCCTCGTCGCCGTGCCGGCCCCGGCAAACCTCACCGCGAAGGCGTACCCGCCGCGCACCGCCCCGGCCAAGGTGGTACTCACCTGGACCGAGAGCCCCGCCGCCGGGGTCACCGGGTTCATCGTCGAGCGGGCGGCCGACGCCCGGTTCACCAGAAATGTGACCGACATCCCCGTCGGCCCGGCCGCGGCCAGCTACACCGACACCAGCGTGGCGGTGGGCACAAGGTACTACTACCGGGTGCTGGCCCAGAACCAGGCGCGCAGGTCCGCCTGGTCGAACGCCGTGTCGATCCTGGTACGCGTGCCGGCCCCGGCGAACCTGACCGCCAGAGCCTACGCGCCGGGCAACGCCCCGGCCAGGATGGTTCTCACCTGGACCGAGAGCCGCGCCGCCGGGATCAGCGGGTTCATCGTCGAGCGGGCCACGAACGCTCGCTTCACGCTGGGCTTCGCCTGGGTCAGGGTAGGCGCTAGGCACAGGTCCGTCACCCTCCGCGGGCTGCTCAGAAACCATCGGTACCACGTCAGGATCCTGGCCTTCAACGGGCCCGCCACCTCCGCGTGGACAAACCTGACCACCACCACGCCCGGCTCGCCAAGATGCCGCCCCGGGCGATGGTCAACCCATCGCCCCGGGCGGCCGCCCGGCTGCCCGCCATGGCACAGGCCGCGGAGCCGCTACCGTTAGCGCGCTGGCCCCGCAGGCCGCCCCCGAGCCCCCCGCTGATCATGCCGAACGGCGGCGCGGGGTGCCACCCGCCAGATGGTGCGGCCAGCCCGTCCGCCGCTGCCGCCTGGGCCCAAGGCGAGGGAACCCCGGTGCTGGGTCGCGGGTTTCCTGCTGCTGCGCAGTCGTCCCTGCCAGGTCGGTGATGTGGGTGCACCAGGTGAGGTCGTCGCGGCGCGGGGAGGCGACGAGGACTGTGAGCTCGGGCCGGCGGGTGAGGGCTGCCTGGATTAGCTGGCTGGCCGGGTCGTCGAGGGACCGGGCCGGCTCGTCGAGCAAGATCACCTCGGGGTGGCCGAGTAGCGCTCGTCCCAGGGCCAGCCGGGCGCGCATGCCAGCGGAGCACCGCTCGACCGGTCGTCCGGCGAATGGGTCCAGCGCCAGCTCGTCGCAGATGGCAGCGACGGCGAGTGCGGCGTGCTGCGGGCGCATCCGCAGCCGCGCCGCGAACAGCAGGTTCTCCCGGCCCGACAGCCGTCCGTAGAACGCCCGTTCCTGCCCGAGGCAGACACCGAGGGCGTGCCGTGCCTCGCGTGATCCCGGCGGGTGGCCGAGGACGAGGGCGTGGCCCTCTGACGGGGTGAGTGTGCCGGCCAGGCACCGCAGCAGGGTGGTCTTGCCGCAGCCGTTGGGGCCGCAGATGCCGGCCCGCTCGCCGCGGCCGATGGTCAGGTCGATCCTGTCCAGCACTGCTGCGCCGTTGAAGCGGCGTGTCAGCGCGCGGATCTCGATGGCGGGAGCCGCGCCGCGGCCGGTGCTGGCAGGTGGCTGCGGTGCGTGCGCGAAGGCGGCCATCAGGCGGAGGGCCGGGGCTGGTCAGGTTCCGCCGTCACCGCCGGGTATCGCCACAATTCCACGAACGCCGGGTCGACCCGGTCGCCGTCGAGCCAGGCGTGGGCGCGGAAGCCGCTGGCTGGGGCCGTCACCCCGACGACGACGTCGATCGCGGCGCCCGCACCGGCGGCGCAGGCCTGGCGGATGAGTGCGGTCTCCAGACAGGTCGCCCGGCAACAGGCGAGCACAAGGCGAGCCGCCCGCCCCGAATGTGGCCCCGCAGGTGCCGCCGGCCCAGTGATGACCGGGAGCACGCCGATTCCCCACCGGCCGGAGGCCAGCCGCTGGTGGACCTGCCACCACGTCCGCAAGGTCCACCAAGTGGTTGTCCCCTTTGCGCACCCGCACCACGATCCGGGGACTGGACGGCATGGGCCGCCACGACGCCCGTCGCCGCAGCGCCCCGAGGTCCTGTGCCAGGCCAGCAAAAGTTGCAGGTACCTGGTTCCAGCACGAGGCTGAGAGAACCTGCGCCTCGCTTGAAGGATGTGGCCCTGAACCACGCGACGCGGCGGGCGCTCAGCAGGTCCCACCAGGTGGGCCGGTCGGCGACGTGGTGGAATCCCCGGTGCAGGTCCACCACGACGTGGGCGGCGCTGTCACGGTGCCACGGGTGCCCCTGCATCCGGGCGGCTTCGCTGGCCCGGATCCCGGGCAGCTGATCTTTGAAGCCCAGCGAGGCCAGCACCCGGCCAGCGTCGCCGAAGTGCCGGGGTGCCACCAGCAGGTCGATGTCGCCGTAGTTACGGCCGCCCGGTGTGTCCCCGTAGAGGCGGTGGGCCATGGCCGGGCCTTTGAGGACCATGCAGCCGATGCCTGCCGCATCCATGCCCCTGACCACCTCGCCGGTTGCCAGATCCAGGGCCAGGGTGCGCGCCGCCAGCCCGAGGTTGGGTTTCATGCGGTGATACTAACCTTGCCAATACGGGTAGTGATAGCATGATCGCGTTTAGTTAGATGAGAGGACCAAGCGAGTGGCTGGCACAAGAGTCCCAGGTGAGCCGGAAGAGGCAGCCGACGCCCGGCCTGATGGTCACTATGATTCCCCGCGCGTGACATACCTAGGGACGTTGCGTGAACTGACCCTAGGCGGGTCGCCGGGGCCCGACGATGGCGTCGGCGGCGCCGGAGACATCGGGTCCCTGGTGCAGTAGGCACGTGGCCTTTGGCAGGAGATCCGGCGTGGCAGGAGAAACAGGCGGCGGCAGGCCATTGCGCATTCGGCGGTCTCAAGCCGGGGAAATTGAACAATAGGTGAGAAATGGTCCTGGCCCGGCGCATCGTGACGGGGTCCGGCAGCGGCGCTGCTAGACGGCGCAGCTCGTGATGACGGTGGCTGTGCCGGGCTCTTCCGCGTTCGGGTGGGCTACCAGCGCGATCGCGTTCCCGGGCCCGCGCACGCGGACACCGCCGGGCGGTCATCGGCGGCACCGCGGGCCAACGGCTCCGCCGGGGCGGTAACGACGTTCTGTCAGAGCCGCCATCCTCAGCGGAAACCGGCGTCTCTTTTTTCCGCACCGCCGGGCGGTCAATGTGGCTGGTCAATGTGGCCCGCGGCTAGCTGATTGGGTCCGGCGGAACAAGCCCGTTCAGCGTTCAGCGTGCCTGCGGGTACCGCGTTCAACGTGCCGCGTGCCGGCCGGGGCACCGGCCACGGGTGAACTGTTTTTCACGGCCGGGCTAACCGATGTCAATGCTTTTGGCGGCGCCGCTGAATGGTTGCTGTTTCTTCTGCGGTCTTCTGGGGAAGGGATGGAACTGCGCCAGCGAGGCTCGCGCATAATAGGTGTCTGCGCGGGCGGCCGCTATAAGGGGAAAATGCGCGCGGTGCCCGTTTTTCGGGGCAACGGCCGATCAGGAACGGGGGAGCGGGTGTTGATCGGGGGCTGGATATGGGGCGGGGGAGTGGTGTCCCGGGCCGGGGGGCATCGGTGGCCCGGGGTGGTAGCGCGCGGGGCCGTGCCCCGCGGGGTGCTGAGGCGATGTGCGGCAGCGGGGGCAGCGTTTGCGCTGATGTCAGGAGCTTGCGCGGCGGCCCAGACGGTGCTGGCGTCACCGGTGTCCGCGGCGTCGTCGCGCGCGGCAACGATCGCGGCCGGGAGCGCCTACCGCGGTGAGGTGATCATCAGCCAGTTCCGGCTGTCCGGCCCGGGCGGTGCCGACGACCAGTATGTCGAGCTGTACAACACCGGACTCCCGGTGTCCCTGGCTGGTTTCCGTCTCGCCGCCGGGTCCGGTGCCTCCATTACCGTCCCGGGCAGCGCCCCCGTGGTGCCGACCGACCAGGCGTACCTTATCGCCGGCGGCGGCTACTCGCTGTCGGCTATCGCGGCCGCTGACCTGTCGGCGCCCAGCCTCGGATCGGATGGCCTGCAGGTCACGGCCCCGGACGGGACGGTGGTCGATGCTGTCGGACCGGCGGGCGCGCCGGCCGGTTTCTCTTCCGGCACCCCGTTGCCGGCGATGTCGATTGTCCCGGCCGACGAGTACGCCTGGGTGCGTGCGGAGCTCAAAGGCGTGCCGGCCGACAGCGGCGACAACGCGGCGGACTTCACGCTGGTATCAACTACTGGTGACATGGTCGGCGGCCTCCCGTCGGCGCTCGGGTCGCCATCTCCTCGAGCCTCGGGATCTCCTAGCCAGGCGAACGGGGCTTTCCAATCCATCCTCTTCGATCCTGCCGCACCGGCCCCGGACGCCCCCAACGTCGACTATGTGAGGGGGTCCCCGGGGCTTCTCACCGTGCGGCGGACCATTACCAACACCTCAAACGACCATCTCATCGTCGCTAAGATCCGCATCACCAGCCTGAGCGAGGTGAACGGCGCCCCCGAGCCCGGGGTGGCCAGCCAGCCCGGGCAGCCGGCTGCGCTGCGGATCGTCGATCCGGCCACTCCGACCAGTCAGGTCACCGTGGGCGGCAACCTGGTCACCGTGCAGAACCTGAGCGTGGACGCCCCGGTCAGCGCCAATCCCGGCGGCGGCGGGCTCGGCAGCACGCTGTCGGTCCCCCCTTCAGCGGGAGATCTGGTGCCGGGCGCCTCGGCCGATATTGCCGTCACGTTCGCGGTCGACCGTGGCGGCAGCTACTGGTTCGGCTACGACGTCGATTACCTGACCGTGGCCCACCATGCCGCGCCTGCCCTTGGGTCCCGGGCGGCCCGGCCCGCGTTCGGGGTCTCGTCCCCGCGGGCAGCCTCTGCATCCAGATCGCTCCCGGGTGCTGACAGGGCGCCGGGGGACGCTGGCGGAACCGGCGTGCTGCGTTGATACCGCCCGGCGGCGGCCACGAGGTGTACGGCCTCTGCGTGACGGGCGTCGCGGGTGCCGGCCTTCTCCCGGCCCCGCCCGCGGTCCGGCCGCGGGTCGGCATCGGCTACGCGCAGCACCCCCCCGAGCCCGTCTGCGCCGGCCCCGAACGAGTCGTGCTCGACCTTCCCTGCGGCCGTCAGCTCCTGGTCAAGCGCAGCGACGGCACGGCGACCTTCACCGGGCCGCCGCTCGACGACGACGAGCTGGTCCACCCCTACCTGGGAGCTGCGGCGTCGGTGTTCAACCGCTGGGCAGGCCGCGAGGTGTACCACGCCGGCGCGTTCGTCTGCGGCGGCCTGGCGTGGGCCCTGGTCGGCGGCCGGGAGGCGGGCAAGAGCAGCCTGCTGGCCGCGCTGGCCACCCGGCGCTTCACGGTGCTGGCGGACGACCTGGTGATCACCGACGGTCACCAGGTGTACGGCGGGCCCCGGACAATCGATCTTCGCCGGCCGCCGCCGGGCAGCACTGAGCCGCTGACGCGGGCCCGGGCCGCGAGCCGGTGGCGGCTGTCGCTGCCACCGCTATCTGGCGCGGTTCCGCTTGGCGGGTGGGTCTACCTGCGCTGGACCACCGAGATGGCCATGCCCCCGGTCCCGGCGTCTGCCCTGCTGGCCCGGCTGGCAGCCCGGCGGGCCTGGCCGGCGCTGCCCTCAGATCCCGAGACGCTGCTGGCGCTCGCCGCCTACCCCGGGTGGGACCTCGGGCGCCCGGCTGACTGGGCCCGCATGGACGAGGCCGTGGACCTGATACTCGACACGCTCCGGGCGGCCCCCCGCTATCAGGATTCCGCGATCTCGAGCAGCCCGGCGCCGCCGCACGCGTCCAAGAAACGGACGACGTCCCGGGCCGCCGCGGCCGGCGTGAGCCCGTAGCAGCTGACGAGTACCGCGGCGAGCTCCCCGGCCGTCGTCCAGCCGGCCAGCCGCTCCCACAGCAACGCCCCCGAGGCGTTGAGCGCGTGGTAGCTACCGGCAACCAGGTCCAGCACCACCACCTCGTCGCCGGCCTGCCTCCACGCCAGGCCGCTTGGCCGGGCCCGCACCGACCGGCCGCCCGCCGCGGGCTCGCCCAGCTTGGGTGGTACGGGCACGAGGCCTCCTTGATCAGTCATCCCGGCCGGGCCGCCGATCGCGGCGGCTGCCGTGGCCAGCCACACCTGCTGGACCAGCATCGCGGTGCACAGGTCCGGCTGCGGCCGATCCCACTCCCGCCGCAGCCGGGCCGGGTCAACCACCGCCGGGTCGACCCCTGCACCGTCCCAAGCAGCAAGCAGCGCCCGGGTGCAGCCGCGCCAGAACACCTCCGCGAACGTGGCCTTCGGCCGGGGCCGCAAAACCGCGGCAGGGTAGCAGCCACCGAATAGCTGGCCGAGCAATCCGGCCCGGCCGCCGGCATTGTCCGGCGACACTCCCGAGGTGCAGACGGCCGTCAGGAATTCCGGATCAAGGAGCGGGTGGACAACGTCGGTGCCGGCCGCCCGGCCCAGCAGAGCCAGGCTCCGCCGGGTGAGCTCCAGATCACGCCGGCCCGACGCCCACGCGGGCCGGTCTTCGTAGCGAACCGGCCTGGCCCGATGCTCACGCCGGAGACCGCGGCGGACGCGGCGTGCCGCTCCTGGACGCAGCCAGCCGAACGCCAGCGCAGGCCCGGCCCGCCGAGGCCACCACCACGGCCGCCGAGGCCGCCGCAGCCGGCCGAGCACCTGATCTCCCCCCACACCGGTCAGCAGCGTCCCCCCGGCCGCCTCGCTGACCAGCGGGGCATGGAAATAGGCGTTGGCCGGATGCAGAAGCCCGTGGCGGCGCAGCACACCGGTGGCCACCGGCCCGACGAAGTCCAGGTCGTCACCGGCAGGCAGGCGAATCCAGTCGGTGACCTGCAGCGCATCCACGACGGCTACCTGGCAGGCCGACTCATCCGCCCGGGGGGCATCGGTCACCCGCCAGGTCACCGGGACAGGCAGAGGCAATTGCTCGCGCCGCGCCACCCGCACGGCCGCGGCCAGCACCAGCGACGAGTCGTGCCCACCCGAGAAGCTCACCAGGCACGGCGGCCGCTGCAGCGCCCGGGCAACCACCCGTTCCAGCGCCGTAACCGGATCGGCAGGCGACGACACCGGACAGGCCGGGCTCGCGATGAGAACCAGCGGGCCCCACCACCACGCAGCTGGCGATCTCAAGCGGCGTCAAAGCGCTGCCCGGCGCGCTCACAAGTATTCACCCCAACCCCTCAGCCGCCCGGCCGAAAGGCTCACCCGACATGACAGCTCGACTCTCCAGCCTTTTAGCCTGGGTGCCCCCATCGTCGCACCAGCAGAACGCCGCGGGCACGAATCGGCAGGCTCGCGGCGTGTCGCAGCGGAATCGGCGTGACACACGCGTGGCACACGCAGCCGGAGACGGCCATGTCTGCCCTGTGAATGGCGACAACGGCGCAGGGCCAATGCGGGTCCGGCCGTCCCGGGATAATGCGCCTGCCGCGCTGATATATGCGGCCACAGTGGTTATATACAGGCACGGCAGTCATGTCTGCACTTTTCTTGCGGCATGGCCGGGATTTTTTGACGCCGCGCCCGAAATGTGGCCGCAGGATTTTGGCGGGCGAAAGAAACCTGCCGCTGCGCCCCTTGTTGGCGGGAGAGATTTGATCAATACTTGGGTGGTAAACGCGGGCGGAGGTTATCGGCCTGTACGGGACGACGGCCCGTTGTCCCGGTTTTCTATTGGTATGAACTCCTGCGTCGGGGGACGGGATCATGCGCAAGAAACTCGCGCTCATTGTGACCATGCTTGCCATGGTCATCGGACCACTAAGCCAGGCCCAGGCGGCGCTAGCGTCCGGGCCTGCGGCGGCGGCCAGTGGCGCGCGGGTGCGGACTCCGGTGTCCATCGCCGGGAGCGGTGCGGCGGCCGCCATCCGGGTGGCGGCGGCAAAGCGCCAGCTGGCGCGCCGCCCGCGCCCGCGCGCGCAAGGAACACAACGATCCCTGCCCGGCCGGCTCACCCCGGACGCGCTGCCAGGTGCCACCACGACCCAGCCCCCGCCCCACGCGCTGGCAACGCCGGTTTACGCCTACATTGCCAACGACGTGCTCTCCGTGGGCTCGGTGACCCCGGTCGCGGTCGCCACCGGCATCGCCGGCACGCCGATCCCGGTCGGAAAGGGCCCAGTTGCCCTGGCGATGACGCCGGACGGCACGACCGTCTACGTCGCCAACGACGGCTCGGGCACGGTGACCCCGATCGCGACCGCCACCAACACCGCGGGCCCGCCGATCCCGGTCGGGCACTACCCCCACGCCATCGCGATCACGCCGGACGGCACGACCGCCTACGTCGCCTGCTACGACGGTACGGTGGTCCCGATCGACACCGCCACCGGCACCGCCGGCCCGCCGATCCAGGCCGGAAACGAGCCCGCGGCCATCGCGATCACTCCGGACGGCACGACCGCCTACGTCGTCAACAACGTGCTCTCGGGCACAGTGACCCCGATCACATTGGCCACACGCACCGTCGGCGCGCCGATCCCGGTCGGCGGCAAGCCCGTTGCACTCGCGATCGCGCCGGACGGCACGACCGTCTACGTCGCCAACCTCGGCTCGGGCACGGTGACCCCGATCGCGACCGCGACCGGCACCCCCGGCCCGCCGATCACGGTCGGAGAAAAGCCCGAGGGGATCGCGATCACGCCGGACGGCAAGACCGCCTACGTCGCCAACTTCGGCGACGACACGGTGACCCCGATCGCGACCGCCACCGGCAGGCCTCGCGCGGCGATCCACGTCGGGCACGAGCCCGAGCAAATCGCGATCACGCCGGACGGCAAGACCGCCTATGTCGGCGACAGCGGCGACGGCACCGATACCCCGATCACGACCGCCGACGACCAGGCCGGCACGCCGATCCCGGTCGGAAACGGCGGGGGGGCCATCGCGCTGCCGCCGGCGCCGCAGCTGCCGGCCGCGCCAGGTAGCCTGACCGCCACGCTCGCCGGGTCGTCAGTGTCGCTGACGTGGAAGAACAGCGACGCCGCCGGGGCGGCGACGGGCATATCGGTCGAGCGGGCGACCGACGCCGCGTTCACCAAGAATGTCACCGACATCCCGCTCGGCCCGGCCGAAACCAGCTACACCGACACCAGCGTGGTAGAGGGCACGACGTACTACTACCGGGTGCACGCGCTGAACCAGATCATCGGCGGCAATTCCGCGTGGTCGAACGACGTGTCGATCCTCGTCGCCGTGCCGGCCCCGGCAAACCTCACCGCGAAGGCGTACCCGCCGCGCACCGCCCCGGCCAAGGTGGTACTCACCTGGACCGAGAGCCCCGCCGCCGGGGTCACCGGGTTCATCGTCGAGCGGGCGGCCGACGCCCGGTTCACCAGAAATGTGACCGACATCCCCGTCGGCCCGGCCGCGGCCAGCTACACCGACACCAGCGTGGCGGTGGGCACGAGATACTACTACCGGGTGCTGGCCCAGAACCAGGCGCGCAGGTCCGCCTGGTCGAACGCCGTGTCGATCCTGGTACGCGTGCCGGCCCCGGCGAACCTGACCGCCAGAGCCTACGCGCCGGGCAACGCCCCGGCCAGGATGGTTCTCACCTGGACCGAGAGCCGCGCCGCCGGGATCAGCGGGTTCATCGTCGAGCGGGCCACGAACGCTCGCTTCACGCTGGGCTTCGCCTGGGTCAGGGTAGGCGCTAGGCACAGGTCCGTCACCCTCCGCGGGCTGCTCAGAAACCATCGGTACCACGTCAGGATCCTGGCCTTCAACGGGCCCGCCACCTCCGCGTGGACAAACCTGACCACCACCACGCCCGGCTCGCCAAGATGCCGCCCCGGGCGATGGTCAACCCATCGCCCCGGGCGGCCGCCCGGCTGCCCGCCATGGCACAGGCCGCGGAGCCGCTACCGTTAGCGCGCTGGCCCCGCAGGCCGCCCCCGAGCCCCCCGCTGCTCATGCCGAACGGCGGCGCGGGGTGCCACCCGCCAGATGGTGCGGCCAGCCCGTCCGCCGCTGCCGCCTGGGCCCAAGGCGAGGGAACCCCGGCGAGGCTCATGCTGTCCCCGGCATTGTGAAACCAAGTAGGACGCCAAAAGCAACGGGGGACACCATGAAGCTCACCATCATCGCAGCCGCCACGCTCGCCATCGCCGGGACCTGCGGCGGCCTGGCCGCGTGCGGCTCGCACAGCGTCAAGCCCGTAGCGGCTAAGCCCGAAACGACCCATTCGGCAGCAGCGCCCACCCGTAATGCGCCGGTCGGGCAGGCTGAGGTCTACCGGCTCCTGAAGGCAGATGAGGCCGCCATCACCTCCGCGCCGGGAGGCACCAACGCGATGAAGGCCAGCTACCTCGCCAAAACCATCAACGAGCAGCGCCCGGCCTGGCACGCGGTTCTGAACATGCCAGGGCTGAGCGCGAGCGCACACGCGGGCGTCACGGACGTGCTGGCGTTCGCCAACCAGATCCAGGCGTACCACGGTAACGGTCCCGGCCGGGTCCGCGTGCTGATCACAGGAGCGCGTGCTCAGCAGGAGCTGACCAGCGCCTACCCGCAGCTTGCTGCACTACTACCGCATTAGACACGTTCGATACCTTCAGCCGTTTGGCTGCCGCCACGTAGTCCAGCGTGGCACTTGGGTGCTTAATGCTCCGTGGAAAGTGACGCCGTCGTTCGGCTCCTGCCTCTGCCCGGGCGCCCCGGTGCGCCATCCGCAGCATGCTCGGTCCGGACGCGGCGTTCGGGTTCGGAATATGGACATGCGTCCCCCTTGCCGCCTTACAGGTCAACAGCACGCCCCCGGCCAATAAGACGATCATTTCACTACTGATCGTTTCTACGTGATGACTGAGGGTAGTGAAAGGTCTGTGCCGGGATTCCGGCGGATTGCCGAGCCGGCGTCAGCTTCGGGAATCGGGGGGCGGGGGTTGGCGTGAGCGATGAGGCGCGGCCGGAATGTGCGCCATTCCGGCAAACGTTGCGCACCTATCCAAAGAATCGCTGGGGGAAGGTGGCGGCCGAGGCGGGTTATGACACCGCGGCCTGGTTCGGCGGCGTGCTTTCCGCTATCTGGCTGACCCGCGAACTGGCTGGTGCGGGTGCCGCACCCGCCATGTGGCACGCGGTGGTTGCCATGTTCCTGCTGCCGTCCGGATGCGGCCTGCTGGCGGGGCTGTACGTCGGCCGATACCAGCGGGGGAGCTTCGATGAGGTCGTTGGCGTGAGCCTGGCGGCTTGCGGGACCGCGCTTTCCCTCGGCGTCGTTGACGCCCTGCTTGTTCCCGGTCGGCGGGCACCGCTGCTGATCGCGGGATGTGCCGGGGTCTTCGCTCTGCCCGCCATGCTTGCCGCAAGGTACGTCCTATTCGCGGTCCGGCGGCGATCTCGAGCGCACGGGTCAGCGCCCGTAAAGATCATCGTATTTGGCGCCGGTGGCGCGGGTGCCCAGCTAGTGCACCGGCTGCTGGGCCAGCGCGAGTCCCGCTACTACTGGCCAGTGGCGATGCTGGATGACGACCCGGCGAAGCGGCGGTTGCGGATCCGGGGCGTCCCGGTTCTCGGCGGCCGGGAACGGCTGGCCGAGGTGGCCGCCCGCACCGGTGCCAAGGTCCTCGTGATCGCGGTCGCCGGGGCAAGCGGCGCGCTGATCCGGGATCTCACGGCGGCCGCCGATAGCTGCGGGCTGACACCGAAGGTGATTCCGTCGATCACCGAACTGCTGGGCGGCGGCGTATGCATCGACGGAGTGCGTGACCCGCGGATCAGCGACCTGCTCGGCCGCCGACCGGTGGACATCGACGTGGGCGCGGTGGCCGCGCACTTCGCCGGCAAGCGGATCATGGTCACCGGGGCAGGCGGGTCCATCGGCTCGGAGCTCTGCCGCCAGCTGCACCGGTTCGGACCCGCCGAGCTGATCATGCTGGATCGAGACGAGTCCGCCCTGCACGCCGTTCAGCTGACGCTGCACGGGCGGGCCCTGCTCGACTCCGAGGAGACGGCGCTGGCCGACATCCGAGACGGCCGCCGGGTCCGGCAGGTCTTCGAGCGCTTCCGGCCGCAGATCGTTTTCCACGCGGCGGCATTGAAGCACCTGCCGCTGCTCGAGCAATTCCCGGCTGAGGCGCTGAAGACGAACGTGTGGGGCACGCTGACGTTGCTTGAGGCGGCGGCGGAATACGGCGTCGAGTCGTTCGTGAACATCTCGACCGACAAGGCGGCGAACCCGGCGAGCGTCCTTGGCCATTCCAAGCGGGCCGCCGAGCGGCTCACGTCCTACCTGTCCGGGCAGGCCGCCGCCACCTATCTGAGCGTCCGATTCGGTAACGTCCTCGGCAGCCGGGGTTCGGTGCTCACCGCGCTTTCTGCGCAGATCGCTGCGGGCGGCCCTGTCACCGTCACGCATCCAGAGGTCAGCCGGTATTTCATGACGGCCAACGAGGCTGTTCAGCTCGTCCTGCAGGCAAGCGTCATCGGGCGCGGCGGCGAGGTGCTCGTACTCGACATGGGGGAGCAGGTGCGGATCGCCGACATCGCGCGGCGGCTCGTGGCGAACACGACCCGCGAGATCGACATCGTCTTCACCGGCCTGCGGCCGGGCGAGAAACTGGCGGAGGATCTGCTCGGGCAAGGCGAGATCGCGCGGCGCCCGTACCATCCCCTCATCCAGCACGTGGCTGTCCCGCCGTTGTTGCCCGGCCAGGTCACCGGCCTTGACCCGGACACCAGCGCCGACGACTTGCGCGTGGCCATTGCCGCATGCGCCGGGTCCGCCGGATCGGAGGTCGACCGGTTGGTCACCCAGTGAGTCGTACGGAAACCCGGCGCAATAAAAGGCGACGCGAAGAGCGTGGGCGTAGTTGATTACGTATAGTAATCGGACGTACGCTTAATGTTATTCGGGTTGCGGGGATTGAACCACCGCAGAGCCAAATCGGCTTTTTTCCACCACCGGAGGAAATCGCATGACCACCGAGCTTGGCGCCGCTCCGAGTCTTCGTACCTACCTCACCGTGGTGCGGCGGCGAAAGTGGTGGCTGGCCTTGTTCGCGCTGCTTGGCCTGGCCGGAAGCCTCGCGATCTCGTTCACCGAGCACAAGGAATACTCGGCCACCGCGCAACTTCTGGTGCTGCCGTCGGGCGCTGTGACGTTCGGGGCATATCAGCCACCGGTCACGCCGACCGTTGTCCAGACCGAATTGCAGCTCATCACGAGTGCGCCGGTCATCGAGGCGGTCCGTCGGCGACTTGGCAGCGAACCTGCCGTATCGGCCGCGCAGGTCGCCCAGACGAACGTGATTTCCATTAGCGCAAGCAGCCGGACTCCGTCGCGAGCCGCGATCGTCGCCAATACGTATGCGCAGGCCTTTGTCAGCTATCGCCAGGCCGTCGCCAGCAGGAACCTGGCGGCTGCCGAGGGGCAGCTACAGTCGCAGATCTCCTCGCTCGGCACTCAGATCAAGTCGCTGCAGGGCAAGCCGGGTGCGGCTGCGGAGGTCACGGCCCTGGTGAACCAGCAGGCCGCGCTGAAGGAGCAAGCCGCTCAGACGCAGGTGAGCGGAGCGGTGGCCACCGGAGGCGTTGAGATCGTCACGCCCGCACAGCCCCCCGCATCGCCCAGCTCACCCAAGCCCGCTCGAGACGGTGCGCTCGGCTTGGCCGCCGGGCTCCTGGTCGGCCTCGGCATCGCATTCGCGCGGGACAACCTCGACGAGGCGCTCTCCTCTAAGGAAGGAGCCGAGTCCCTCGCGGGCGCCCCGGTGCTTGCGATGGTGCCGACGGTGACGTCGTGGAAGAAGCGCAATCGCGCCCTGTTGGTTTCGACTGCCCAGCCGACCTCGCCCGCCGCTGAGGCGTACCGGTCGCTCCGCACCGCGCTTCAGTTCGCCCGGCAGGAACGTGAGCTGCGAAGCATCCTCATTACCAGCCCTGCTGCCGACGAGGGGAAGACCTCGACGACAGCCAACCTGGGTGTCGTGTTCGCACAGGCGGGCGAGCGGGTGGTGCTGGTCTCCTGCGACCTGCGGCGGCCGCGGCTCGGGCAGTTCTTCGGGCTCGACGAGCAGGTCGGCCTGACCACGGTGCTGCGCGGCGAGCATTCGCTGGAAAGGGCATTGCAGCCGGTGAGCGGCCACGAGTCCCTGTGGGTGCTCCCCGCCGGGCCCGCTGTGCCGAACCCGGCAGAGCTGCTCAGCGAACCGGGGACGAGGAAGGTCTTCGCCGCCTTGGCAGAAAGCTTCGACCTGGTGCTCGTCGACAGTCCGCCACTGCTTCCTGTCACCGACGCGGTGGTGCTGTCGAAGCAGGTGGACGCGACGCTGCTGGTGGTAACCCCGGGTCAGACCAGGCGTGTCACCCTGCGGCGCAGCTCGGAGAAGCTCGCGCAAGTGAACGCGCCGGTTGTGGGCCTGGTCCTCAACGGGGTGAACAAGCAGAGCGGTTACGGATACGGAGTACGGGTACGGGTACGACTCGCGGGCACGTGAGCTTCCCGCCGGAAATGGGGCGGGTGCGAATGGCAAGGCGGCGGCTGCATCGGCCGCCAGTAAAGGTGATCAGGCGTCAAGCTGAGCGTAGCGTTCGTTGGCGAATGCGATGTTCAGGTCACGGTAGGCGTTCTCGGCCATTTATGCCATTCTGAGGCCATTAGCGACACCGCAATGTAGCCACATCATTATGGCCATTCTACGACATTTTTCCATGGAACGCGGCCCCAACAGCGTCAGCCCGGAATAATTTATCGTCAGCTAATGATTAGGAACAGCGGATAGGCGGGTAGCACTACTGTGTGTCGGGGGACATCATCAGTGTGGTCGCTGCCGTTTCGTGCGCAACCGTGGTGGCTGTGACAGAGCCGGTGGCGATTCCGCTGTTGCGCCGGGCATCGGCGATCGACCTTCCAGGATTGCGGTCGTCACATACCATTCCTACGCCCCGGGGCGGCGGGGTCCCCATCGCTCTGGGGCTGCTGGTGGCTGCGGCGGTGATTCACAGGGCGGCCGCGGTGCCGTTCGCTGTCGCGGTTGCCGCCTTTGCCATGATCGGGTTCGCTGACGACTTGCGCGGGCTGCCCGTCGGTCGTCGGCTGGTACTTCAGTCCGCAGGCGCCTCCGCGGTGGCGGGTGTGCTCGTCAGCAACCTCCGCATGCCGCCTGCTGCGCTCGCATGCATTGCGGCGGTCGCTGCGGTGTGGGTCATCGGCTTCGTGAACGCTTTCAACTTCATGGATGGTGTGAACGGTATCTCGGCGGCCCACGCTCTGATCGGTGGCGCGACGTACGCGTGCCTCGGGGCGTTGCGTCCGGACCGCCTGCTGGTGGCAGCAAGCGCCGCGATCGCGGCTAGCGCATTGGCCTTCCTGCCGTGGAACGCGGTCCGGGCCCGGGTTTTCCTGGGGGACGTCGGCAGCTACGCGCTGGGCGCTGCGCTGGCGGTGCTCGCGGCTCGCGCGGTGATGCGTGGCATTCCGCCCGAGGCCGTGGTGGGCCCGCTCGCCCTGTACCTCGCGGACACGGCGTGGACCCTGCAACGCCGCATCCGCGCCCGCGAACGCTGGTTCGAGTCGCACCGGACGCATATCTACCAGCAGTGGTGCGATGTGGGCTGGTCGCACCAGCGCGTCACGGTGATGTCCGCGGGGGGAACGGTCTTGCTATGCCTGCTCGGGGCGGTGAGCCTCAGCGGCCACCCTGGCCTGCGTGTCGCCGCCGACCTGGCCGGCCTTGGCGTACTCGCGGCATATCTGCGGTCGCCGGCTCTACTCGCGCGTACCCGCGCACTGCCGGAGGCGGGATTAAAGTGCGCATTCTCATCGTGACCCACTACTTCCCACCCGAGACTGGAGCGCCCCAGGCGCGGCTGTCGTCACTGGCCGCGACTTGGGCTGCCGAAGGTGACCGGGTAACGGTCCTTACCGGCATGCCGAACCATCCGACCGGCGTGGTGCCGCCGCCGTACCGGGGAGCGATCCGGCGACGGGAGCGACGGGATGGTTACCAGGTCGTCCGCACTTGGTTGTATGCGACGCCGAACGAGGGCGTCGTGCGCAAGACCGTTGGTCATTTGAGCTTCATGATCAGCAGCGTGCTGCTTGGCGGCCGTCGTTGCGGTCCGGCCGACACAGTGGTGGTCTCCTCGCCGACGTTCTTTTCTATCGGTGCCGCCTGGCTGCTCGCCCGGCTGAAGCGGGCTCGGCTTGTTGTCGAGATTCGCGACCTGTGGCCCGCGATCTTCGTGGAGCTAGGCGTGCTGACCAACCGTCGGTTGATTGGCCTGCTCGAACGGCTGGAGCGCGCTGCGTACGAGGCCGCCGACGCGGTCGTGGTCGTGAGCGACGGGTTCCGCGCCAATCTGATCGACCGGGGCGTGCCAGCCGACAAGGTGCACACGATCCGCAACGGTGCGGCCCTGGAGCGGTTCGATCCTGGAGCCGCGGCCGACCCACGGGTACGCGAGCGCCTCGGCGCATGCTCCGGTGAATGCCTGGTGCTTTACGCCGGGACGCACGGGATCTCGCACGGACTGCCCGGTGTCGCGGACGCCGCCGCGCGCCTGGCCGGTGAGCCTATACATTTCGCGTTCGCCGGTGAGGGCGCGGACAAACCCCGGCTGGAAACCCGGGTCCGCGAGCTACGCCTGCACAACGTCACGCTTGTTCCTGGCGTGCCGCACGAGGAGGTGCCTGCGCTGCTGGCCGCGGCCGATATCTGCCTGGTGCCCTTGCGAGACGTGCCATTGTTCTCGACCTTTATCCCGTCGAAAATGTTCGAGTACCTGGCGGCGGGCAAAGCAGTTATCGGCGCGGTCACCGGTGAGGCCGCGCAGATCCTGCGCGAGGCTGGTGCGGTGGTCGTACCGCCGGGGGATAGCGCCGCCCTCGCCGACGCGATCCGCGCGCTCGCGGCCGACCCGGAGCGGCGCCTGACCATGGGACGGCAGGGACGGTCCTACGTCGAGCAGTACTTCGACCGGGTTGCGCTCGCGCGTCAGTACCGCAAGATCCTCGATGGGCCTGGCGGTCGGCCATGAGGCTGCTGGTCACCGGCGGCAGTGGCTTCCTCGGCGGGTACGTGCTCCGCGAGGCGGCCCGGCGAGGGCACGAAACCCTGGGGCTCGCGCGCAGCCCGGCGGCGTCCCGGACGGTTGCCGACCGGGGCGCGCGGCCGGTTCCCGGTGACCTCGACGACGCCCGCGCGCTTGACGAGGCCTTCGACTCGGCCGAATGCGACGCGCTGCTCAACCTCGCCTCGCTGGGCTTCGGACACGGGCCAGCGATCGTGGCGGCAGCAGAGGAGGCCGGTATCCGGCGTGCCATCTTCGTTTCCACCACAGCGGTGACGACCACTCTCGCCGCGGCGACGAAATCTGTCCGGCTCACAGCCGAGCAGCGGATTCGCTCATCCCGGCTGCAGTGGACAATTCTGCGGCCGACGATGATCTACGGCGCACCCGGGGACAGGAACCTGTCCCGGCTGCTCGCGCTGCTGCGCAGGACACCGCTGCTGCCCATGCCTGGAGGCGGCCGGCACCTGCAGCAGCCCGTGCACGTGGCCGACGTCGCCGATGCCGTGCTGACCGCCGTCGAGCGGCCCGTCGCCACGGGCGTAACGTATGACGTGGCGGGTCCCGAGCCGCTGCCCTTCGCGGACCCTGCTGCGGACCTCGGCCTGTGCGGTCGGCAGCAGGACCCGCTTCGTCCCTGTGCCGCTGACGCCATTCGTCGGGTTCGCACACGGTTATGAACGGCTCAGCCACCGTCCACGGATCCGGGCCGAGCAGTTGCTGCGGCTCGCCGAGGACAAGGCGTTCGCCATCGATGACGCGGTACGTGACCTCGGCTTTGCGCCGCGTCCGTTCGGCGAAGGGATCCGCGCGGAGGCGCAACTGATGGGGCTGACGACATGACCAGCCGCCGACCTCATTCTGCTGGCCCGTACCGCGGCCCACCTGCGGCCTCAGCAGGTCGCGCACCGGGCCCGCCTGCGGCTGCAGCGCACCGCCCTGCGCCGTTGGCCGCAGGCGGGGCATCGCCTTTACGCCGGACCCCGGCCCGGCGGCCACCGTCGGCTGGCCAGCGAGCTTCTGCCCGATCGACGCGCGAACATGTCACGCGGCGCCCAGGCTTGCCGAGCTTCAAGCAGGCAAGATCCGGCTTCTCGGGATTACCAGAAATCTCCGCAGCGCTCCGGACTGGCGGCAAGCCGAGGCGCCACAGCTGTGGCGTTTCCACCTGCACTACTGGGACTGGGCTTGGGGGCTCGCCAGCGACCCGGACAGGGAGGCCGCCCGGGCGATGTTCGCGCGGCTGTGGCGATCCTGGCGGGCGACGGCGGAGGTCGGCCGCGGCGATGCCTGGCTTCCCTACCCTGCGGCGCTCCGCGCCTGGGCGTGGTGCGGGCTGCACCGTGACCTGGTGGCTGGCAGCAGTATTGAGTACCGATTCGTACGGGAACTCGCGATGCACATCCGGTTCCTGCGACTCCATCTCGAGTCCGATGTCGGCGGCAACCACCTGGTGAAGGATCTCAAGGCGCTGGCGGGCCTGGCCGTGTTCTTTGGCGACGACAGGCTGTTGCGCCAGTCGCTTCGCCGGCTGACTAGACAGGTGGCCGTACAGATACTGCCGGACGGTGGTCACTACGAGCGGGCACCTGCGTACCACTGTCAGGTGCTCGCCGACCTGATCGATGTGGCGGAACTGGTCCGCGCGGCGGGCCACGTACCGCCGCCCGAGATCACCACGACGATTAGTCAGATGCGCCGCTGGCTGGCTGGCGTGCTGTCACCCGACGGTGAGGTGCCAATTCTCAATGACGGCTACCCGATTGACGGCGCGCTGCAGTCAGCCCTGGGGCTCGGGCCGCAGCCCGACGATCCCCTGCTGACCCTGCCTGACACTGGCCTGGTGCGGGCGAGGGTAGGTGGCTGGCACCTGCTTGCCGATGTCGGCGCCCCCTGCCCGGACGAGTTGCCGGCGCACGCGCATGCTGACACGTTCGGGTGCCTGGTACACGTGGATGGAATGCCGCTGCTGGTGGACACCGGCACATCGACATACGCGCCCGGCTCGCTGCGCAGTTACGAGCGGTCGACCGCCGCCCACAACACCGTGGGGATCGACGGCGCCGATTCCACCGAGGTGTGGGGGGCGTTCCGTGCGGCGCGCCGGGCCCGGGTCCGCGACGTTGTGGCGCGCGCTGACATCGGCGTCGTGACCATCGAGGCTTGTCACGACGGCTTCCGTAGATTGCCTGGCCGCCCGTGTCACCACCGCCGCTGGTCGCTGACGGAGACGGGCTTGCAGGTGGACGACCTGGTCACCGGCCACGGGCGCCACGCCATCGTGATCCGGTGGCACCTCGCGCCCGGCTCCGCTTTGCGGCTGAACGACGGACAGGCCGTTGTCACTACTCCGGTCGGCGATTTCACCGTCACGGTCTCCGCGACGGATTCGATGGCGCTCACCGCCGAATCAGGCCCGGTGGCCACCGGGTTCGGCCGCAGCGTGGACGCCCCGGTGCTGACATGCAGCATCGACGCCGTGCTACCCGTGCGGGTCAGCACATCTTGGCGCCGCATGGCAGGCAACCGGGCAATCGCCGGGATCGCGACAGCCACCACTCCCGCCCACTCACCGCCGAGCCGGTACTTGCCACCCAGGGGGTCGTGTGAAGCAAATAGTGCAGCCGGTTGCGGGAGGGGCGGTCGAGGTGCTCGACGTGCCGCGTCCGGTTCCTGATGCAACCGAGGTGCTGGTGCGCACGGTCGCGTCGGTGATCTCCCCGGGCACCGAGCGGGCGGTCACGGCCCTGGCGCAGGCAAGCCTGCTCGCCAAAGCGCGCGCGCGGCCGGACCTGGTCCGCCAGGTGGTGCGCAAGGCACGCACCGAGGGCCTGGCCGCCACGACGCAGACCGTCCGGAGCCGACTCGCCGAGGACCTGCCGTTGGGTTACTCCGCGGCTGGCCGTGTGGTCGAGGTCGGCGCGGCCGTCACCGGCGTCCGAGCGGGCCAGCTGGTGGCGACGGGCGGGGCAGGCAAGGCCAACCACGCCGAGTTCCAGGCGGTGCCCGGCCTGCTCTGCGCGGCCGTTCCCGACGGCGTTCCCGCGCAGGACGCGGCGTTCACCACGATCGCGTCGATCGCGCTGCACGCTCTCCGGCTGGCCGAGGTTGGGCCCGGGATCGAAGGTCGTCGTGCTCGGCCTTGGCTTGATCGGCCAGCTCGCTGCCAGGCTCGCCATGGCCGCGGGTTGCGACGTGGCCGGCATCGACCCGGCCGGGTACCCCCGCCAGGTGGCGGCCGGCTCCGGCGTCCTGGCCCTCGACGAGCGCGGCGACGCCACGACGGATCAAGTGCTCACCTGGTCACGCGGCCGGGGCGCGGACGCGGTGCTGGTGTGCGCGGCTGGCCGGTCGTCCGACGCCGTGATGCGGGTTCCTGCGCTGTGCCGGGACCGCGCCGCCGTTGTGGTGGTGGGAGACGTCGGCCTTGCAGTTGCGCCGTGCCCCGTTCTACGAGCGGGAGCTCTCGCTGCGCTTCGCCCGCTCCTACGGCCCGGGCCGCTACGAGCCGTCGTATGAGGCCTGGGGAGTGGACTATCCCGGCCGGGCAGGTGCGCTGGACGGAAGGCCGGAACTTCGAAGCGGTGCTTGACCTCCTGGCCGCGGGCCGGCTGCAGGTGTCCGACCTGGTCACCCACACCTACGACATCGCCGAGGCGGCCGCGGCCTACAAGCTGATCGAGGAACGGGCCGATCCCTACCTGGCAATCCGGCTCACCTACCCGGGGGGAGCTGCCCCGGACGGTCCCGTTCGGCTGCGGTCTTGCCCGCCGTCAACCTCGTCTCCAGGAGTGGGCTGGGTCGGTGCGGGTGCGTTCTCAACCGGGACGCTGCTTCCCGCGTTCCGTGCGGCGGGTTTCGACCACCTCGTGGCGGTGGCGTCGGCCAGCGGCCTGTCGGCGCGGCGGGCGGCGGAGCGGCACGGCTTCGAGAAGGCGGTCTCCGGTGCGGACGCGGTCATCGGCGACCCGGACGTGGAGGTCGTCGTGATCGCCACCCCGCACGACACGCACGAGGACCTGGCGGCGCGGGCGCTGCGCGCGGGACGGCACGTGTGGTGCGAGAAACCGCTGGCGCTGACCGCTGACGGGCTGGATGCGGTCGAGAGCGCGTGGCGAGCGTCGGGGCGCCAGCTGGCTGTCGGCTTCAACCGGCGCTGGTCCCCGGCCGTGGTGGCCGCGCAGCGGGCGCTCGCCGGGGTGGCCGCGCCCAAGCTTGTCGTGTACCGAGTCGCCGCCGGGCCGGGTGCCGGACGGTCACTGGTACCACGACCGGCGGCAGGGCGGTCGGCTGCTTGGCGAGGTATGCCATTTCGTGGACACCGCCCAGGCCCTCGTCGGCGCCCCGATCGAGGACGTGACGGGCCTGCCGGGAGGCGGCGGCCCGGGGGCGCAGCCGGGCGACGACGTGGTGGTGTCGCTGCGTTTCGCGGACGGCTCGCTCGCCGCGATCGCGTACGGCAGCGCCTCCGCGGTCGCCGGGAAGGAATGGATCGAGGTCCACGCCGGATCGCACCGGGTGGTCATCAATGACTTCCGCTCGGCCGAGGCCGACGGCAAGACGCTGTGGAAGGGCCGCCAGGACAAGGGCCACCGCGCGTGCGCCGCCGCGTTCCGGCGCGCGGTGGTGGGCGGGGCGGCGATGCCGACCGAGGCCATGCTGCGCACGATGCGCGCCACGATCCAGGCCGCCGCGTTGCCGCTAGCGGACTCTTACGACATCGACCAGTCGTTGCCTCCTTTCCGGCATCGAGCGGAGGGAGCTCGTGACCGCGTCCGTGACCGTGGACGTCGCTGGCGGCTCGGATGGGCGGCGCCGCTCGCTTCAGCGGCCGAGCTTCACCGCTACCTGGCGCGCACCGGACGCGAGGACGTGCAGGTCATCGGTGCGGCGCGGCGCGTCTGCCCGGCGTGGCTGCTGCGGCGTGAGATAGCGAGGCCCAGCCGGGGCCGGCGGGTGGCGCTCAACAATGTCAGCTTCGTCGCCCCGGGCGGCGAGCGGTGGACGCTGCTGGCGCAATGCCCTGCACTTCCTGACCGAAGGCGAGGCGTCCCGCCTCGACCCGGCGACCCGCGTCGCCAACCGGCGCAAGGCCGCAGTGGTCCACCTGGCCGCCCGCCGATCAGACGTGCTCATCGCGCCCTCCACGCGCATGGCCGAGCGCATCACCCGGATCCTGCCGATCCTGCGCAGCCGGGTGGTTGTGCGCCTGCACCCAGTCTCGGCCGACTCGATCCCGAGCCTGCCGCGTGACCCGGTCATCCTGTGCCCGGTGCTGTTCTCCCCCGTACAAGCAGATGACCGACCGGCTCACGGAATGGCTCGCAGCGATCGATGAGCACATCGACCCATCGGTCCGGCTGCTCGTGACGGCCGACCATGCGGAGGTGCCCGCAGTCCTGGCACGCCATCCGAGGATCGAGCTCGTGGGGCGACTCCACCATCGCTGACCTGAGCCGACTGTGGGCGCGCAGCCGCGCCATCTACTTCCCTACTGGCCTTGAGTCGTTCGGCTACCCCCTCGCCGAGGCGCGGGTCAGCGGTCAGCCTGTCATTGCCCGTGACACGGCGCAGAACCGGGAGATCGCCGGCCCGGCGCTGTGCGGCTTCACTCCCGGTGATGCGGACTCGCTGCGTAAGGCCACCGCAGCTTGCCCTGACGACGGACGTGGCGCCCGATCCCGCACCGTTCGATCCCGACGCTTATTTCAGCTGGCTGCTGGGGCCCACGCCAATGAGCCGACTCGGCTTGCGGCCGTATGCGCTTGGGCGACGATCCTGCGCCGGGAAGCGTCCCAGTCAGCGTGGTCGTCCTGACCCGCGACGAGGAACCGAACATTCGCCGGTGCCTCGCCTCGGTGGCGTGGGCCGATCAGGTGGTGGTTGTCGACTCTGGCTCGACCGACGGCACGGTGCCCGTCGCGCGTTCGCTCGGAGCCGAGGTGGTGGAGCAGCGATGGCTTGGCTTTTCCGATCAGCGTGAGTTCGCGCTTCGTCTTCCCTTGATCCGGCACGACTGGGTCTACTTTGTCGATGCCGACGAATGGGTCTCCCCGCAGCTTGCCGGTGAGATCGCCGAGCAGTTGCGTGCACCTGGCTGCGCGGCATTCGCACACCGATTCCGCCTTGTCTTCCAGGGTACCTGGATCCGCCACTGCGGCTGGTACAGCGCCTCGCTTGTCGTCCGGCTGGTCGACCGGCGCTACGCGAAGTTCAACGGAGACGTGGTCGGTGAGCGCGCCTGTGTGGATGGCCCAGTACGTCGGCTGCGCAATGACATTGTCGATGAGGACCTCAAGGGTCTCGCGACCTGGCTCCACAAGCACGTACGCTACGCGCAGCTGCAGGCTCAGCGCCGCGGCCACCCCGTTCCTATGTCGCGCCGACTAAGCCGGATCTGGTCGCGAGATCACACCGACACCCGGCCGCTCATCCGGGTCATGCTCAAAGACGTGATCTTCCCCTCCGTGCCGGCCAAGCCCGTGGCGCTCTTCGTCTACATGTACCTTCTGCGACTGGGTTTGCTCGATGGGCTAACCGGGTTGCGCTTCTGCTTCTACCACGCCTGGTACGAGGCCAGCGTGACCGCCCTGCAAGCGGAAATCGCGAAAACCACAGGGAGGGCGTCTGATGGATAGACGAATGGCCGGCAGGGCTGTGGGCCACGCCTGGTCAGTCTGCCGGACCGCACACCCGGCCCGTCCCCGTCTAGGGGTGCTAGCGACTCACGCGATCCAGTATCAGGCACCCCTGTACCAAGAAATTTCTCGGCGCGCCCTGGTAGATCTCGATGTCGGCTTTCTCGGCGCAAAAGGGGCAGTCCAATACCATGACGCCGACTTCGGCATAACGCTCGCCTGGGATGTTGATCTGCTCGGCGGCTATCGATGGACCATGCTGGAACGTGACTCACCCCGGAGTAGGACTAGATGGGTTTTCGCGCTGATTGGGTGGATTCGCCGACATGACATCGTCGTGCTGCACGGGCATGCCGACCCCGGGATGCTGCTTGCGGCCGCCGCGTGCCAGGCACTGCGGGTGCCCTACCTGCTGCGAGGCGACTCGCATGCAGAGTCAGCGGCGACTGGCACGCGGCGCTTCGCACGGCACCTGCTCGCCTTTTTCAGTGTCAGGGGCGCTGCAGGCGCGCTTCCCATCGGGCAGCTAAACGCCGACTTTTACGATCGTTATGGCCGCATTCCGCACTTCTTGGCCCCTTATAGCGTCGACAACGACCGGTTCCGCGCCGCGGCCAACTTGGCGCGGTGCGACCGGGGCGAGCGGCTCGCATCGCTCGGCCTGGATCCACAACGGCCTGTCGTCATCTTCTCGGGGAAGCTCATCCCGAGAAAGCGCCCTCTCGACGTGGTGCAGGCGATCGGGCGATGTGAGGGGAAACTCAGCCTGTTGA
Organism: uncultured Actinomycetota bacterium; assembly: GCA_963826515.1. Taxonomy (GTDB): domain Bacteria; phylum Actinomycetota; class Actinomycetes; order Streptosporangiales; family Streptosporangiaceae; genus DATFVJ01. Next base: position 13,710 of record CAWGXI010000003.1, on the reverse strand, counting down.
TGCTCGGCGATGGCCTGCTCCGGGGCGAGATCGGAAGGTTTGAGGCGCAACTGCCTGTCCGCTGCGTTGGGTTCGTCAACCAGGCCGACCTTCCCCGCTGGTACGCCTGCGGTGACGTCCTCGTCCTGCCCAGTGAAAGAGAGCCCTGGGGGTTGGTGGTCAACGAAGGGATGGCCTGCGGGCTTGTCCCGGTGGTCAGCGACGCCGTCGGCCTGCGCCCCCGACCTGGTAGAGGGCGTAGGCGAGGTCGTCCCTGCTGGGGACATCGGCGCGCTGGCGCGCGCCCTGCTACAAGCATCGAAGGACGCTCGTGCCCGGGGTGACATGATTCGGAGGCGACTTGAACATTTCACGATCGCCGAGACAGCGTGCGGCTACGAGCGGGCCGCGCTGGCCCTCCGCCGTCAGCCTCGCAGGTGATCCTCTATCATCGGCACGTCGACAGTGGCGCGGGTCCGGAGAGGCCCGGCAGGGTGGCGGCCCCGGCGTAGTAATAGGACGAAGCGCAGGAGGCGCGTGTTTCTGCGGGAAGTGGTTGAGACGGGGACGTCCTCCTGGTGCGATTGTGCGGGCTTGGTGTCCCAGGCGCAACACAGGAGGACGTCCTATGGGCAAGGGTAATGGCATGACGCGGGGGGATCGCAGGCGGAACGCGCGGCGGGAGCGGCTGCGGGGGATGCTGCCGCGTGATGGCGCGGTGATCGGGATCGATCTGGCGGATGAGAAGCAGGCGCTCGCGGTGATTGATCATGATGTGCGGGTGCTGGCGCGTAAGACGGTGCGGGTGAAGGCGTTCCGGCTGGGCGAGGCGCTGGACTGGGCGGTGGCGCAGGCCAGGGCGAAGGGGTTCACGTCGGTGACGGTGGCGTGCGAGCCGACCGGGCCGCGGTGGCTGCAGGTGCAGCGGCTGTGCGCGGAGCGGGGCCTGGCGATGGTGTGCGTGCAGCCGCTGGTGACTCATCTCGCCCGCCAGCAGCAGGATTACACGACGCACAAGACCGATGAGGCTGACTGCGTGATGATCGCCCGGCTGGCCGCTGAGCTGCACTGCTATGTTCCCGAGGAGCTGGATGAGGTGTGGGCGGACCTGCGGCACCTGGGCCGGCGGCGGGCTGATTTGATCACGTCGGGCACCGCGCCGGGGCAGCGGGTCCGGGACTTCTTGTCGGTGGCCTGGCCGGTGGTGACCGAGGCGTGCGTTCAGCCGTTTAAGCCGGAGACCTGGCTGGCGGCGCTGCAGGTGGTGGCCTCGCGGTGCGGCGGCCAGCCGGAGGAACTGGCTGATCTCGGCTTAGAGGCCTTTACCGGCCTGGTCCGGCCTGCCGTGCCCGGCTGGGGCGGGCAGCGGGTCAGCGGCCCGGTATGCCAGGCCGTGTTCACCGCGCTGACCAGCGCCGAGGGCGTGGTGCGCGCGCACCGCCGCGGGCTGCTGCGCCGGATCGCCGCCGAGCTGGGCGACCTGCAACGCGCCCGCGCCCAGCAGCGGGACACCGAGGCCGCGATGGCCGCCGCCCTGGCCAGCCTCGGCCTGGCCCGGCTGGGCGACATCCCCGGCCTGACCGTGACCGGGGCAGCGGCGATCTTAGCCGAGACCGGCGACCCCCACCGGTACGACACGTCATCATCGCTGGCCGGGCACGCCGGGATGTCCCCGTCCGAGAACGCCTCCGGCGCCTTCGATGGCGAGGCTCACATCTCCCGCCGCGGCCGGCCCCCTGCGCCTGACCGCGTGGCGCGCCGTGTGGCCGATGCTGATCCACAACCCCGTCATGGCCGCGAAATACCAGGCCATGACCGCAGCCACCGACCAGGCAGCCGCCGCAGGACGGCGGCGCCGGGCGGGCCGGGCACGCCAGCGCGGCCGCCGAGGCTGCCCGGCGCCGCCGCGCCAAGGCCCGCGTAGCGTGCGCCGCAGCGCTGCTGCGCTGGATCTACTGCATCGTGGTGCACGGCACCAGCTGGGACCCTGATGTCGCCGCCGGCCGCAAAGACCACCAGGCCGCCCCCCGCTACCTGGAGGCAGCCTGACCAGCGCATACCGCACCACATCAGCAGTGCCCTAGACCAAGCTTCCCTCCAGATGAGGGGAGAGCGAGCCCGCCCCGGCGCCGGGGACCAACCTCGTGCGACACCCTGGGCAGCTCTCCCCTGGTCGCCCGGAGCTTCTCACCAGTTCGGCCGAACGCTGTCGGGGCAGGCCCGCACGGCCGAGCCCGCTTGGCTCTCCCCGGTTCTCAGGTTTGGGTTGTTACTGATTTCTGCGGCGTGTCGGTCCAAAGCGGGCGGCTCGTGGCCCGGTAGCGTCCCGTGCCGGAAGGTGACGGTACGCGACGGACAGGGGACGGGACGTTGGCTGGGTCGGTGTGGGATGAGGTGCTGGACACCGAGCATGCGGTCGTGGTCAGGACGTATATCGAGCGCTGGCCGCGGAAGGACCGCCCGCCGGAGAAGGTGCTGATCATCGTGGTCGAGCCGGATGAGGAGACGCGGTGCCGGTGCCCGGAGTGCGGGGAGCGTGGCAGGCCCGTCGAGACGGACGTGGTGCGGTGGCGGACCCTGGACGTGCACGGCAAGCGGGCGTTCCTGGAGTCAGAGCTGCCGCGGATCATCTGCCCGCAGCACGGCAAGATCACCGCCGCGGCGCCCTGGGCACGGCATGACGACCGGTTCAGCAGGCCGTTCGAGGAGTTCGCGGCGTGGAAGGCCGCCCACATGCCGTGGACCCGGGCCGCAGCGGAGCTGCGGATCACCTGGGAGGCGCTGGCGAACATCACCGCCCGGGTCGCCGCGGACGCCGCAGCCGGGCTGGACCGGCTGGAGGGGCTGCGGCGGATCGGCATCGACGAGAAGTCCTGGGGCAAGGGGCCGGGCAAGTACCTGGTCATCGTCACTGACCACGACGCCGGGCGGGTCGCCTGGATCGGTGAGGGACGCTGCCAGGCCACCGTGGAGGCGTTCTTCGAGGCCCTCGGTGAGGAGCGGGCGAAGATGCTGACGCACGTGTCCGCCGACGGGGCGGGCTGGATCCACCCCGTGGTCCGCGAGAAGGCGCCGCAGGCGCAGATCTGCCTGGACGCGTTCCACGTCGTGAAGTGGGCGAACAGAAGCTGGACGGGCTGCGCCGCCGCATCGCCGGCGAGCTGCGCGCCGCCGGGCGAGGCGATGAGGCCGCTGCCCTCGGCTCGGGCATGTGGGCCTTGCGGAAGGACCAGCAGAAGCTGACCCCGGGCCAGCGGGGCTCTCTGGCCGAGATCGCCGTGGTCAACAAGCCGCTGTACAAGGGGTACCTGATCAAGGAGCAGATCCGCGAGGCGTTCAAGGTCAAAGGCGGCCAGGGCAAGTCGCTGATGCGCGGCGTGACCGCCTGGGCGCACCGGTGCCGCATCCCCGAGTTCACCAGACTCGCCAAGACCCTCAGCCGGTACAAGGACACCATCCATAACACCCTCGACGGCGGTCCCTCGAATGGTCGGGCTGAGGCACTGAACGCCCAGGTCAACGCCCTCATCACACGGGCACGAGGCTTCCGCAGTGCCGCCGCCCTGGTGGCCATGATCGACTTTGTGCAAGGTGGCCTATGCCCCGAATCGCCCTACGCGTAGGCAAGCAACCGATTCCTGAACGCCGGGGAGAGCCGCCCGCTTGCACTACGTAGAGCGAGAAGCCCCAGGCCACAAGGCACCCGCGCTACCGCCCGACGCGGTGAGCACCGTGTGGGAGAAGACAATCGTGCAAACATGCATTGTCCATCTCCTGCGGAATTCGTTCAAGTACGCTTCGAAAAAGGACTGGGCGCAGGTCGCGAAAGACCTGAAGCCCGTCTACACCGCCGCATCCGAGGCCGAGGCGCTGGACCGGTTCGCCGAGTTCTCCGGCAAATGGGAGAAGCGCTACCCGGCTATTATACGGCTGTGGGAGAACGCGTGGGCGGAATTCGTGCCATTCCTGCGGTTCGACCGAGAAATAAGGACCGTGATCTGTACCACCAACGCGATTGAATCAATTAATGCCAGGCTCAGGAGGGCCGTGAACGCCCGCGGCCACCTCCCGACCGAGCAGGCCGCCCTGAAGTGCCTCTACATGGCGATCATGAGCCTCGACCCGACAGGCCGCGGCCGCCAGCGCTGGACCAACCGGTGGAAGGCCGCCCTCAACGCCTTTGACATCACCTTCGATGGCCGCCTGTCCGCCGGACGGAATTAAGACCTACAAGATCAGTTACACCGTTTACTTGACAGACCCTCAACCACTTCCAGCAGAAACACGCGCCTCCTGCGCTTCGTCCTATTACTACGCCGGGTTGGGTGCTTGATCGGCTGGTCCGGATAGTGATCATTACGTGGTGTGTCTCCTGCGCCCGATCTGCCCAGTGAAGAAGAGCTGTCGGCTCTTCCGGCGGACGAGCTTGCGGCGCGGCCGGTCGAGGCGTACGGGCTGATCGCACGGTTGTCGGCTCGGGTGGAGCGGTTGGAGCGGCAGGTCGGCAAGGACTCCTCGAATTCGGGAGAAGACCAAGGCCAAGGACGGTCGTTACGGCAGCGTGGGCAGCGTCGGCCGGGTAAGCAGCCGGGTGAGCCGGGGTCGACGATGAACCTCATCGAGGACCCGGATGAGATCATCGAATGCCCGCCGGGGACGTGTTGCTGTTGTTGCGGGTGCGGCGCGGATCTGGCCGGGGAACCGGTGAGCGCGCAACGCCGCCATCAGGTGACCGACATCGCCGGGCCGCCGCCGCCGGCGAAGACGACGGAGTTCTTGGCGCAAGCGAAGGTGTGCCGGGGATGTGGCAGGACCAGCGTCGGTGAGCTGCCCGATCAGGTCAAGGCGCGGGCGAGCTACGGACCGGAGGCCCACGCCCAGGCCGCTAACCTCGTCTCCGGTCACACATCCCGATCTATCGTTCCACGCTGCTGCTGGCGCAACTGGCCGGCATCAGCGTGTCGGCGGGCTGGATGGCCGGCGTGCGCGGCAAGGCCGCCCGGCTGCTCACGGCGGGCGGCTTCATGCAGCGGGTGCGTGATCTGCTGCGGGCCGGGCCAGGCCGGCGATCGGCGCCGATGAGACGCCGGTCCGGGCCGACGGCAAGGCCTGGTACCTGCACGTGGCGTGCACCCGGTACCTCACCTACCTGCACACCGGCGGCCGGTCCGCGGCCTACATCGATGCCGGGGCGGTGCTTCCCGGCTACGACGGCGTCTTGATGCGGGACGGGTACATCCCCGAAGCCAGGCGAAGGCGAGTTCGATCAGGAACAGGCAGCTCAGCGTGATCCGCGCACCGGGCCGCCGTTCCCGGAATACCTGCATCGCGGCGGCGGCAGCGAGCGGTGCGCAGAAAACTGCGTGCCGCCAGGAGTGTCCGTAGCCTGTGGCCGGGCTTACCGTGATGCCGCGTCGCCGACCTAGCCGAGTCGGCCGGTCGTTGCCGTGCAGGCACAGGAGGCCAGCCGCATATGCGGCCAAGGCCAAGCCACCCCAGACCGCTGCATGCGTTGAGCTGGTCCAGAGTTGGACCAGAGTGGCCAATGTCGCGCCCAGCAACCCGACCGCGCCAGCAAGCAAGATCGCCGCGATGACCGCCCTCTCGCGGCACGATGAGGGCTTGGGCTCAGGACTCCTGACATAGGAGATCGTTTATGCAGCGCCGGGCGGGGTGCCGACTTCGTAGCGCAGGACGAGCTTGGTGCCGGGGTAGCAGGTCGCGGTGCTGTTGAGCTGAGCGCAGAGCGCGGCCAGGGCCCGGGTGCGGCGCGGCGCCGATAGCTGGCTGAGGCGGATGGTGAGGGTGCCGGCGCCGGGGATGATGTCGCCGCTGGCGTGCAGGGCTTCGCGGATGAGGGCGTATGCCTCGTCGCCGGCGCGGGCGTAGCTGCCGTTCAGAGCGCGGGCGAGGCTGGTCTCGGCGTTGAACGCTGCCATCTTGACTGCGTGGGTGATCAGCTTGGCCTGGGCTTCGAGCCGGACCAGGTCCGGGTTGTGCTCGCGCAGCGGGATCTTCGCCCGGGTCGCCCTGGCTTCGGCCTGGGCGGCGACGAGGCTGCGGCGTGCGGCGCCGGCAGGGACGTCCAGCCTGGCGAGCATCGTGTTGGTGATCACGATCTGGCTGCCAGGTGCGGGGCTGCGCAGCTGGTCCAGCTTGCGCTGGCGGGCGGCCTCGGCGTCAGCGAGGGTCTTCCTGGCGGCCCTGACCGCGGCGGCTGCGGTTTTCTTCGCCGGGTTGGGGACCATGCGGGCGGGGTCGTCGGGGGTGACGGCGTAGCTGTCGAGGGAGTCCAGGTCGAAGTGGGCGCGGCCGTAGCGGAACCAGTTCTCTTCCCGCCACCGCCCGGTCATCCGGTAGACGACGCCGGCGGCGGGCAGCTGGCTGGCGCCGATGGTGGTCAGGATGTGGACCTGGCGGCCCTTGTCGCGGCGGGTGACCTGCCGCAGCGTCAGGACCTCGCCTTTACGGGTCCCGGAGGTGACGGGCACCTCGATGGTCCCGTCGGCGAGGTCGTAGCTGCGGTCGCGGCCATCATCGCCGGTCCAGGTCATCACGGTGAACGCGTCGCCGTCCAGGTCCGGGATGTCCTTGCCGGCCTGGTTCTTGCGGTAGGTGAGCAGCCCGAACCCGGCGGCGATGATCTCCGCGAACAGGTCCGGGGACCAGCCGCCCCGGTCAAAGCACAGCACCGGCGTGGCGCCGTCGCCGCACACCGCCCGCAGGTCCGGCAGCAGGTCCTTGATCTGGGCGGCCAGCGACGCCGACGGCTCGGCGATCATCACCAGCATCGGGTCGCCGCGGCCGTCGGTGACCCAGGTCTCCTCGGTGCCCGGGCCGGGGTGCTTCATCCGGGCCAGGTGCATCTTCTGCACGTCCCGGGTCCCGAAATACGCCCGGGTGTGCCCGTCGATGTAGAGGAATCCCAGCTCATCCGGGCGCAGCGCGGCATGGCGGCGGGCGATGGCCAGCTGCAGGTCCGCGGCCCGGCCCGCGGCGGCCAGCTCGCCGAGCTTGCGGCGGATCGTCTTGACCTCCGGTGCCCGGTCCAGCCCCAGCACCCGGCCCAGCGCGGCGGGCGGGACGCGGGTGGCGCCCTCGGCGCGCGGCTCGCGCAGCAGCGCCAGGAACACCAGCAGCACCAGCACCGTCTCCAGCCCGTAGAACCCGTTGCGCAGCCGGCCGTAAACGGCGCGCGCCGAGGCCAGCAGCCCGGTGCCGGCCAGCGCGGGCAGCGCCAGCAGCAGCCCGGCCAGCGGGATCTTCGCGCCCGGCGTGAACACCGGGACCGCGCCCTCTCCGAGCAGCCCGAACCGGGCCAGCGCCCGCCCGCCGTCCCGCGGCACCGGGTCCGGCAGCACCGGCAGCACCTCCGTATCCCCGGGCAGCATGTCCTGCGCCCATGGCGCTGCTGGCGCCCGCTTCCCCGCCGCCGTCCGGCTGCCCCGGGGCCTCGCGGATGCCAACCCGGCCCAGCGCGGAACGCACCGCGAACTCTGACACCCCGCACTGGCGGGCGATCTCCGCCTGCGGCAGCCCGCCCGCGGCCAGTTCCCGGATCCGCGCTGTCACCTGCGGCGTCAGCTTCGACGGCCCTTTCGGCCCGCGCTTGCCCGGCAGCAGCCCGGCCAGCCCTTCCCGCTCATACGCCCTGCGCCACCGCCAGAACGTCGCCGGATCGGTCCCGAACGCCGCCGCGACGTCCTGCTTGTCCGCCCCGGTCAGCTCCGCCAGCTGCACCGCGGCCAGCTTCCGGCCCGCCCAGTCCCCGGCCGCCCACGCATACGTCGCCATCCCGTGCACCCACGCCGTGCCGCCGCCATCCCCGCCGGGCACCACGCCGATCCCCGGCGCGATCTCCGTCGCGCCTTCCGGAAGCCACGGCAGCGGCAGCTGACTCAGCCGCACCGCCATAACCGCCTCCCGGAACCCTCTTACACTGGTGTAATTCTATCGGGAGCAGGGCAGGCGGCGCAGGCAAAACACCGAGACAACAGGGCAAAATTGCAGGCCAAGACGTATGTGACGGACAGTCGGCGGGCGGCTATGTCGGGAGTCCTGGGGCTTGGGCTGGGCATTTGGCGGAGGTCGTGGTTATGACACCTTTTCCAGGATGGTCGCGAGCCGCTGTTCGTATGTGTGGTCACGGTGGGCGCGCTCTGCAGCAGCATCGCCGAGCCGGGCAGTCAGGCCCGCCGCAGTTAGCAGCTGAGTCGCCTGGTCGACGAGCTCATCGAAGTCGCGGAAGGCCAGCACCTCGTCCCCTATCGCGAACAACTCGGGCAACGTGGGGCGGAACTCGGTGAGCACGGCCGCACCGCACCCGGCGGCCTCGAAGAGCCGTGCGTTGACTCCAGCCACCTCGCCTGGGTTCATGGTGTTGAGGACACCGGCGGCCGAACGGAACACCTGGGCCTTCTCCTCGCGGGCGACATAGCGGCCAGCATGCGCGGCCCGCGCCGGGGTCTCGCCGACCCAGCGGGGGATTCCGACGCCGTACAGCTTCAGCGGGATACCCTTGGTGATCAAACGGTCAAGCAGCCGCACCCGGACCGGATACATAGTGCCGGCGACGACGAGGTAGGGCTCGGTGCCGGCCGGCACAAGCGGCCGGTTCCACCGCGGATTGCATGCTTCGGGGAGATAGTACACCGGCATGTCGAGGTTGGCCCTCAGGCGCTCGACGATATGTGGTTCCTTGAAGAAGAGCGCGTCGTACGGTGCGAGCACCATCAGTTGCCGCCCCAGGTGCTGCCACGGGATCAGGAAACCAGAACACCACCTGGGCGCCGCCGCGCTTGAGCCGGGCCACCGTGCCGGGCATCAGGCGCAAGTCGATGTTGATCACGACTTCGCACTCTGCGTCCAGGGCAACCCGGGCGATCTGGCGCTGGGCCTTCTCGTCAAAGCCGGGCAGGGCCATCCGGGCGAGCATCGCGGCGTTGTGGACGTGTCGGCTGCGATGGCAGGGTGGGCAGGGCCAAGCTGGGTGACCTGGTGGCCCAAACGGCCTAGCGCGTCGGCGATGTTTTCCGCGAACTCCTCCCCACCTACAGGCCCAATGACGCCAATGCGCATTCCGATCCCCCCCTGTCATGTTACGCTCAGCAACGACTCTATCGCAGAACGTTCCGTAATTGCAGATCATGCGACCGGACACATTGCCACCGCACACATTGCCACCGCGCACCTTTGCGTTCCGGCAACCTGTCGCACCGGAGACGCGACTCAGCATTGCGGTCATGACACCTTCCCAGCATGGTCACGAGCCGCTGTTCGTATGTGGTCACGGTGGGCGCGCTCTGCGGCGGCATCGCCCAGCCGGGCGGTCAGGCCCGCCGCAGTTAGCAGCCCGGTCACCTGGTCGACGAGCTCTCCCGGAAGGCTAGTACAGCCCCTCGTAAGTTCCTTTACGGGTTAAGGGGGTGCGTGATGTTCACTGCTGGTAGTCGGCGAGGTGGATGATGGCGGCGGTGTCGAAGGCGTCATCGGGGTGCCCGGTGGGCTGCCCGGTGCGGAGCGGGGCCGGGGTGTAGGCCTCGGTGGCGGGATCGTAGATCGCGAAGCCCCAGTCCTCGTCGTCGCCGAGGTATTCGATGCGGCACAGCGGGATCTGCTCGTCGTTGTCGTCGCCTTCTCCGGCCCAGGCGATTAGGTAGCCGAAGGAGCCGCGCCAGCGGATGGTGACTTCCTGGAGGGCGGGGCAGGTCAGCGAAGCGTGGTGGTCCACGGTCCCCTCGATCAGGTCTTTCAGGCGCCTGGGCGGTACTGGCATCCTTTGGTGTCGCCTGCCTGCGCCGATGGCGGCGCCGGGTCCTGGTGCGACACGCCAGCGGCGCGGATATCCGCTGTTCCGCCCGGTTACGGGTGCATTCTTCTGTGATCACCGTGACACGGAAGGAGCCCCGGTGGCCTGTCGTGCCCGTGCCCCGCCAGGCTGACCATCAAGCGGCGCCGCAAGCTGGAGCAGATCGTCGCTGCGGCAGCCAGCCCGCAGCGCCTGGTGCTGCGGGCGAGAATCGTGCTGCTGCAGCCAGGGACGGGACGGCGAACGCGGCTATCGCCCGCGACCTGGGCTGCAGCGTGGCGGTGGTGCGGACCTGGCGGGGCCGGTTCGCCCGCCCGGGTGCCGGGCTTGTTTGATTGCCCCGCTCCGGGCGGCCCGGAAGACGGCCCCAGTGCGGGCTTGCGGTCGCCGCTGTCGCCACGTCCGTCCCGCCCGAGGGCGAGTCCCAATGGTCGCATGCCATGGTCGCCACCCACCTGCGCGAACGGGGCCTGGCGATCTCGGCGCACGCCGTGGGCCGGGTCCTGTCCGAGGCCAAGGTCCGCCCGCACAAGGTCCGCGGCTGGCTCAACCGCGCCGACGACCCCTCCTTCTGGTTCCGCGCCGGGGCCGTGTGCCGCCTGTACCTTAGCATCCCCGCCGGCACCGTGCTGATCAGCGTCGATGAGAAGACCGGCATCCAGGCGAAATCCCGCAACGCCCCGCAGATCCCCGCCGGCCCCGGACGAGACCCGCGCGGCGAGTTCGAGTACATCCGCCACGGCACCATCTCCATCATCGCCGCGATGAACGTCACCACCGGCCAGGTCATCGCCGAGCGCATCAACCGCAACGACTCAGCGCATTCACCGGATTCCTGGCGATGCTGTACCGGATGACCCGCCCGGCACCTGCGCATCCACCTGATCATGGACAACGGATCCTCCCACACCTCCCGCGTCACGAAGGCCTGGCTCGCCGCCCACCCCAGGTTCTCAGCCACCTACACCCCGAAGCACGCCAGTCCTGGCTGAACATGATCGAGCAGTGGTTCGGTGTCCTGACCCGCCGCTCCTCGCCGCGGCGACTTCACCTCCCGCAGCGACCTCGAAGCCAAGATCACCGCGTTCACCATCCGGTACAACCAGCACCGCCCGGCCATACGGTGGAGCTACGACGCGGACACCGAGCACGCCCGCTACCTCGAACGCCACCCCAGCCCCGAACCCGCACCAGCTCTCCCGGAAGCCGCATGATCGTAACGCTCGGTAACTGCACCCCGTCAGGGACTTACGATGCGCTGCACTAGTACCTCGTCACATATGGCGAACAACGCAGGAACAATAGGGCGGAACTCGGTGAGCACGGCCGTACCGCACCCGGCGGCCTCGAAGAGCCGTGCGTGGTCAAGCAACGGCACCCGGACCGGATACATAGTGCCGACGACGACGAGGTAGGGCTCGGTGCCAGGCAGGCGCGAGCGGCCGTTCACCGCGGATTGCATGCTCGGGCAGATAGTAGACCGGCATGTCGAGGTTGGCCCACAGGTGCTCGACGATATGTGGTCCTTGAAGAAGACCGCGCCGTAAGGTGCGAGCACCATCAGTTGCCGTCCCAGGGCCGCTACGGGATCGGGAAACCAGAACACCATCTGGGCGCCGTCGGCTTGAACCGGGTTAACCGTGCCGGGCATCAGGCGCAAGTCAGAACCGTCCTCGTTTGGCTGCCGGATGCTGTCATGAGTCTTGCTCCTGGGGAAACGGTCGTCTCGTGACCACCACGTAGCGGCGCGAACGGGTGTTACGGAGCGAATGGTTCGTAGCCGTGAAGCTCTTTATTGGGCAGTAGCTGCTTGTCTCTTGCCAGATCGTCACCGTCGCCACAGCTGACAGGCTCAGGCCGCGGCCCATCCGGCCGGCCATGGTGACCACCAAATTCGTACCGGTACGGCGTAGCCGTTGATTCGCACGGTAAGTGTCCGCACCGCCGTTTCCCTCCCCCAGTTCCCTCCCCGTGGCGTGTGATTCGTGCTGTCCGTCATCACGCGGCCACCTATAGGAATCTTAATTCTGGTAACCGTATAGGCGTTGCCGCACCAACATGACAACGCGGCTGAATGGTTATCAATAACCCTTGGATACCGATCCGACAGCGAGACCGGTGCCGTTCAATATATCAATTGTTAACGTATCAATATCGGATGTTCAGAGGGATTCTGGGCGGGCCCAGACATCAGGGCCAAAGCTCACGTCGGTGATCGGCTCCAAGGTGCCGTCGGGTTTGGGGCGGTAAAGGCCGTATCCGTGCTTAGCGAGCAAGTCGGCGACAGGCAGGCGATCTGTCCCCACCGCCTGCCTTGGAGGTCGCGTTCCATTCAAGCTGGATCCGCCTTGAGGCGGGTGCTCGGACAGTACCCCTCTGGCATCCATGCAGCACGTCAATCTCGAAGCCCTCAACGTCGATCTTCATTCCCGCGACGGTGCGGTCTTCGACGATTGAGTCGATCGTCACCGTAGGTTGCCTCGACGCTGCCGTCGGGATCCTGGCGGTTCAAGAGCATCCCGCCCGCTTGTGAACCGGGCAGTACCCAGGCGAGCCGCCCCTGCTGCGGCCTGAATCGTCTTGATCGGATAGCCGTTGAGAGCGACATTTTCCACCAGCAGGGCGTAAGTATCGGCTGCAGGCTCCAAGGCGACGCCTTCCGCGCCCAGCTCACCCGCCCAGATCGCGTAGCTTCCGACGTTGGCACCGACATCGACGAAGAGGTCCCCTGGCCGCAGAGCCCGTCGCCACACCAGCATCTCCGGATGGTCCGGCGGGTTGGCGCCCACCAACTTGGGAAGCTAAAAGTAGCGGTGCAGTCCGGCCCAGATGCTTGACCGTTCGCCGAGCCGGGCGAGAGTCCGCCGGTGCAGTAGCCTGCCCCTGGCTTGGAAGCGCGCGAAGCGCAGCAGAGCGCGCGCGCGCCCCCCTCGTTTGAGGGGTGCGTCCACACGAACCTCAGGACACTCTTCGAGTGCATGATGAAGTAGACGACCCTCTCCCCCCTCCGGGCAGTGAACCGGCTCTACGGCCGTTCGGGTGGAGGCTTTTCATGATCGTCCGGCAAGCAGCGTCTCTTCGCCCTTGACTCTACAGATCTTCCGTAGCTCTTCTTTCATTAGGTAGGCCCTAACGTTGGGCCGGCCTCAGCCGGAGCGGCAATTATAGCGGCGTCCTTCGGCAACTGTTTCGGCCGGCTTCTCATAGCATAGCGTGGAACGGCCGTGAGTACTTTGCATGGCTCAGAGGTAAGTAATGTCGCAGGTGAAATCACCGTCTTTAGGAAGTTGTCCCACGGGCAGCTCCGTAGTTCTCTAACCACGCGTGCAGTAGGGCGGGAGTAGGGCACAGAACGCATGGGGATGCGGATCGACTGGCACTATGGTCATGACATCTTCTCGAAGGGTTTTCGCGAGCCGCACATCGTAGGTGTGATCGCGGTGCGCTTGACGCGCTGCGGCGTCAACCACGCGGTCAGGCCGATGTCGTCAAAGTCGTGGCAGATCAGCACCCCGTCGCCGACAACAAATAGCTCGGGCACGCCGGGACGGAACTCGGTGAGGGTGGCCGCGGCGGTCGCGATGGCCTGGAAGAGCCGCCCCTTGACGCCAGGGCTATCTCCGCTGGGTGAATAGTGTTGAGCACCGAGCTGCGGACCGGAAGATCCTAGCCTTGTCTTTGTAAAAGACGCTGCGGCCGGTGTGCGTTCCCCGTGCCGCAATCTGGCCGACCCAGCGAGGATAAGTTCGCACCATACAGCTTCAGCAGGAGCCACTTGGCGAAGAGCCGTTCGATAAGCTGCCGCCGACTTGGTCCAGTCCGGTCCGATTCCCCACACCCTTCCAGCGTCGTGGTGGGCACCTCCTCGGTTGTGGTCACGCTCGGCGCCCCGGCGCTGCGCCTGCAGCGGGCTCGTTTCCCGG
>CAWGXI010000002.1:0-771125 GCA_963826515.1 uncultured Actinomycetota bacterium | reverse complement strand
TGTATGAGCGCAGCTTCGAGTTGGCGTGGGCCGAATCGTATCCCTACGACTCGGCGGCCTGAAGTCGCGGAACGGGACCAATGTGCCGAACCGTACTGAGCGCGTTCATGAAGGCCTCCACATCGGCCAGGCCGTCCAGCACGATGTCGGCCGCGGTCGGCTCTAGTTCCTGACGTGAGAAGATGCCAGTAGCGACGGCAATCACTCGCGCTCCGCCATCAATTCCCGCTTTAACATCGAGCGCGGTGTCGCCCACGAGCAAGGTGACGTCCCGTGAGGCGACGAAACCATATCGCTCTGACGCCCGCTCTTGGGCTGCTGGCACCAGTCGGGCGCGGACTGGGTTATCCCAACCGAATCCGCCGATCTCCCAATCCATCCATACGTCGAGACCGAAGGCTTGAAGCTTGGCTATGGCATTAGGCCGGATATTCCCAGTCAGCACGGACTGGCGGATTCCCGCTTCGGTTGATACGCGCTCCAGGCAGGCCGCCGCCCCCGGCAACGCATAGCCACGCTGGATCAGGGCCGCACTGTTCAGGCGCACTGCCTCCACGAGGGCGTCCCACTGGCGCTCCAGAGAGTAAGCGGTCGGGTCCTCCCCGTTGGCGGCCAGCAGGTTCGCCATGATGCCCAGATCCGTGCGCCCGTCCGTCTGTGGCTGAACATCCGGCGCGCGACCTGCGAGGATCTGGAACGCCAGTGCGTAGTTCTCCTTGCTCACCCCACCGTTCTCGATCAGGGTGTGGTCTACGTCCCACAACAGCAAGACCGATGCCGCATCGTCAGCCATGCAAACCATCCTGCCATCTGATGAGGTGAACGCTCGCCAGTGGGGTCCGATGAACTCACCGGTAGCTACTCAGCTGGTCAGAGCCGTGGATGCGATTCTCGGCACGCCGGTCCGCTATCAGCACCAACCAGGAGAAAGATCAAGATGGCATTTTACGCGATGCTAGGGGTGGCTATTCGGCCACATATGTCCGCATAGGCGTGCTGGCCTAATGACGGGGTTGTCTTTTGTATCTGCCTAGGGGATTGCCTTGATGGGGGCGTCGCGGTGCAAGCTCTTATCGACTGCGAGGGCAAAAGGGCGGCGGGATCGTGATACGGAGAATCAGTCGAGCCGACGCGGGTCAGGAGCACGAGATCCGTCGGCGTCTGCCCTCGGTCCGCTTCGGGGGACTGATTGGCGTCCTACTCATCGGTCGTGTGCGCCTTCGTCACCGGCGCGGGACCCGCCACGATGGTCGATCCGAGACCACTGCTCTCCCATTCGGGGCGGGTCTGCACGCATGCCTCGTGATGGTCCGCCATCCAGCGTGCCCGTATATTGTATGGCTCGCACCAGTTCGTGGCACCGTGAAAATCGCCAACTCGCGTCGGAGGTGGGGGGATATTTTCGCGGCGGCCGCCGCAATCGCCCTCCTCGGTTGCGCCGCCTGCTGCAGTCATGTTGGTTCCGGAGATAGTGTGCCGGTGAGTTCAACTCATATCAAACCCACGCGCGGCTCGGCGGCGTCGGGCAGGGCGGCCCCTGAAGGCAGCGTTGCCGTGAGTCCAACTCAAATCACTTCCACGCGCGGCTCGGCGGCGTCGGGCAGGGCGGCCCCGGAAGGCGGCGTTGCCGTGAGTCCAACTCAAATCACTTCCACGCGCGGCTCGGCGGCGTCGAACGTCGCGGGCTGGCCGTCAAGTACCAGCAATGGCGGCGATTCCGTCCCACCGCCACTCATCTCAGGCAGTCCATTGCCACGCGCATTGGGGCTCATCCCGCTGCCGGTATCGCCGGAGACCACGTCGTCTCCGTCTCCCTCGTCTACCCCTTCCACCACTCTCTCACAGACGCCGACACCGGCACCGCTTCCCGCGGCCCCGCCGTCGTGACAACCACGCACCGTTCTGGCGAGCATGACCGCGGTCTGCTTGTACCTCTGGCCGCCAACGCCACACTGATCACGGCACTGATGTTCTACATGGGCTGGGCGTATATGAATTCCTGGCTCGGCTATTTCAACGTGGGCGCTTTCAGCGTGGGGTTTACTGTGCCTGAGTTCGTACTGGAAAGCCTCAGCCTTTTCTCGCCGGGCTTGATCGTTGCGGGGGCTGCGGTGGCCGTCGCGGCTGGCGCCCGATCGTGGGTGCCGGTGCCTCGGCCAATTCGCTGCTACCTGCTGCGCAGCGGCAAGCTGGCGCGTCCGGTGGGTCTGGCGCTGAGCGCTGCTGGTGTCATCTTGGCCGTGCTTGCCTATCACGTGCGGATCAACACATACGTCGTGGTCTTCTTCATCGGGTCGGGCCTGTTGCTGTCTCGCTGGCCGGGGCGGACGGCAGGGAACCTGCAGCCTGCGGCCGACCGGATCGCCAGGATTGCCGCTGTTCTGATTACCGGCAGTTGCGCGTTCTGGACGGCTGCCCTGCTGGCGAGCGCAAAGGGCACGGATGACGCCGCCGAAGTGGCCCGTGATCTGCCAGATCGGACTGCGGTCGCCGTGTATAGTCCCTATCGCCTGGCCTTGTCAGGACCTGGGTTACACGTCGAGCAATTCCCTGCCGACGAGCACTACCGTTACCGCTACATCGGGCTGCGTCTGCTGCTTGCCCGGCCAGATCGCTACTTCGTATTGCCGGTTGGCTGGCGGCACGGCATAGCAGCGACCTATGTCATAAACATGGTCGGCGATACTCGCGTGGAACTGCTGCCCGGTGCGCGTAGCTGATCGACCAAGTCATTCCAGACGTAGTTGTCAAACGCTGACTACCAGCATGTCCGGAATCCTGGGCGATAATACCTCCAGTGGAACTCGCTGGGCTCAGATCTCCGGAAGTTTACGTCGGTCAAGCCGCTGACCTGCAAAGTTGTGCGAGCAACAATTTGCCTAACCAGTTAAAGTTGTCCGAATCTACCTACCACCGGGCAGCAGTAGATCATCCTTACTGCTGGGGTTGGGAGGGCGGTCTCAAGCGATCGAAGCAATTCAGGCCGATGGAATCTCGGCTTCCTGAAGCATTAGCTCCGCGAACACTTCGCTTGGCTTCCTGAATCCGAGTATAGCACGGGGCCGGTCATTAAGGGAATCAGCGACGGCCCAGAGATAATCCATGTCGCCGGTTATCTCTGTCCCTTTCGGGAAGTATTCCCGGATGAGGCCGTTGGTGTTCTCGTTGGTTCCGCGCTCCCACGGGGAATGGGCATGGGCGAAATACACCGGAAGGTCCGCGGCGAGGGTGAGGGCCGCGTGCCGGGCCATCTCGGTGCCCTGGTCCCAGGTCAGCGACCTGCGGAGGTGCGCGGGCAGGTCTTTTACCGCATCGAAAAGGGCATCCTTGACCGAGCCGGCGTCGTGACCGTGCGGTAGCGCGACAGGGCACAGGTACCGGCTGACCCGCTCCACCAGCGTGCCCATGGCCGATTTGCCCTGCTTCCCGATGACCAGGTCGCCTTCCCAGTGGCCGGGCACCTGGCGGCCCGCCGACCTTGGCCGGGCGGTCGTCGATGGACCGCATGCCGGTGATCCTCGCGCCCGGGGTCTTCTTGCGCCCGCGGGGCTTGCGCTGCTCGCGGCCGGTGCGCAGGATAATTCCGGCACGGGCCAGCTCGCCTTTGGGCTGGGCGTAGATCCACGTGTAGATTGCCTCGTGCGATACGGACATATCCGTTTCTCCCCGGGACCGCTCGTAGCACAGCCTGCCCGCTATCTCTTCCGGTGACCAGCCTTTCCTCAGGTCACCGGTGACCCGCCCGCGCAATTCAGGATCGGTGTCTATTTTGCGTTCCTTCGGGCGGCTTCGCGATTCGCGGGCGGCTGCGTCTGCTTTCCATGCACGATATCGTTCCCGGCCGCCGTGCCGCGCGATTTCCCGGGAGATGACCGATTCATCCCGCCCGATCGGGAATGCTATTTCCTTATTTTCCAGTCCTTTCGCCAGGCCGCGGGAAATGTCCTCACGGTCTTCCAGGGTGAGCGGCTCGCGCTTGGGGGCCACGCTTTCTCCTGTCGGCTCGCGTGTCGCGCGAGCCTTTCACGACAGGAAGATGACCCCCGTAATGCCCGATTCGGGCCTTACATCCGTGTCGCCTGTTAGACCCGATTGCTTGGACCGTCTGTGATCAAGGAGTGAAGAATCTGCTGTTTGAGCGCGGCCCACAGGAGATCCTCCATTCGATCTTGTAAGTGCTCTCTTACAAAGGTTCCCGACTTTGAAGGCCTCACCGGCCGCGACTTCCGCAGATCTGGGGCTGACCTGATGACGGCGGGATCGCGAACTACCTATCGTCTGAAGGTCTTTCAGGGGAATTACCCTCCTAACGCGAGTTGGCCTTCGTGGGCAGGGAGTAGCGCTACCGCGCCAGGCGGAGGGGCCACCACGCACCTCGACGCGTTCGAGCCGACCCGTGACAGTGATCACGGTGATCCATGAACACCTCGCTGACCTGCCCGGAGGAAGGGGAACGGATGGACGTTCGACGAGTGGTGACGGGTCATGACAACAGCGGCAAGGCGGTGTTTGT
The DNA here is from genome assembly GCA_963826515.1 of uncultured Actinomycetota bacterium. Lineage (GTDB taxonomy): Bacteria > Actinomycetota > Actinomycetes > Streptosporangiales > Streptosporangiaceae > DATFVJ01. The sequence continues at coordinate 766,612 of CAWGXI010000002.1, read as the reverse complement.
GAGTGACGAACGGGTGGCGCCGACAACGCCGATGCTGCTCGGGTTCATCGCTGTCCCCAGGTGAGTGACGTTCCCACACGGTCAGGCCGTGCTTACAAGCGAGGGTCACCGGCGCCCGTGGCCGCCGCGCAGCGCGGGCATCTCGCACACCCCAGATGCGCCCCGAAAACGAGGTTTCTGCGGGAAGGCCGCAGCTCAGCCGCATGCTTGGCTCGGTCTGTAAAACCGTCGGCTCAGCCTACGTTGGTTCGAACCCAACACCTGCCACTACCTGCGGAAACGGCCCGTGAGCTGGGGATACCGGCCCCACGGGCCGTCTTGGTGTTGTCCCGCTGTGCGTCATGATGTGCCGCTGTGCGCCCCTGCATAGCAGTGGCTACGGACATATGGCGGACGGAATCCGGCCGGAGCCAGCGGTTCACCGAACCGCTGGCTTCCCCAATCGCGATGGTCAGCCGTCCTCGGTGAAGGGCCCGCCGGCCCCGGAAGATCACTGGTGGTCGCCGTCTGGCCCACGGTGCTGTGCCAGAACTCGCACGCTGTCTGATCTGGTGTTTCTGTGATCGTTAAGCTGCTCTGCGGTGCTCGGTGATCACGCCTCGGATTGCTTGTCTGTGCTTGATCCGGGCGGTCGCATCAATCGTCTGGTGGGCTCGTATGTACTCAGCCAGAACCTGCCAGAGGTGCGGCTCACCGTAGATCAGGAGGTGGTCGAGGCACCCTGGCCGCACCGTTGACGACCGTGCCCACATACCGCTCTGCGAAGGGGATAGCACGGGAACTGTGGGGCAGGATCATCACGGCTTCGACGCCCGCGCTGGCACGCCTACCCCAGGCTAGCAATCAGGTGAATACGCTGGTAGCAGGCTTGCTACGGACGCTGTCCGTGGCTGTCCGCGGTTTCACCTGCCCGACCCGGTGAGCGCACGGACGTATGACGGACAGGACCGGGTGCGACGACCGGTATCAGGGTGAAAGGCGCAGGTCAGGTGGCATATGGCCGCTTCGGACCAAGCGGTCTGTAAAACCGTCGACGTATGTCTACCCTGGTTCGAATCCAGGACCTGCCACCACGAAATACCAGGTCAGGGCCTCGCCCGAAGGACTTCCGCGCCGGTTCAGGGAGCGGTCCGCAAGACCGTCGGTGTTCGCTGCATTGCGCGGTTCCTGCAGGTCACCCCGCCGGGCTATCCCCACGGTCGGGGCGAGGTGCCTGCGCCACGGCGAATACGCGGAGAAGTTTTCAGGCCCGGAGGACGACGGCTGGGGTGGGAGTTTGCGCGAGCAGGACTCACACGCGGAGAAGGTGACCGAGACCGTGGCGGCCCGGCGACGCTGAACATTAGCTCACGGGAACCGGCACTAGCGAGCGCTTGTTGTGCTGGCCGGCCGCTGGCTTCTCCTGCCCCCGCTGCTGCCCGCTCTCGCGGCGATCTGCCCCACGTTGCCGCGGCCATCGGGATGTGCTCGATGCCAGCCATCAAGTCAGGGCACAAGCCCTCACGGAGGGTGAGAATTCTGCGGGTGTTAGATCGGTGTCCCAGTGCCTGCCGAGTCTGCGCGAACGCAGTCGCGCCGCGTGGGCCGGTACCCGGCGTGCAGAACGTCCGGTTCTGGATCATGCTCCAGACGTGGCGTACCTCATTGCGGCATGACAGTGCTTGCGGAATGTATCAACGGTTGTGCGCGGTCCTCTGCTCGCTAAGCGCTCGCGCGGAAACTACAGGGCGTTGTCCGAATAATCCCCTGGTCGGTTGTGGTATGTCGAATGGATGCTAACCGACGCTGAGATAGCCGCCCGTTAGAGCAAGATCCGGCCCTACCTGGATGAGCGTCAGCGGCGATTGTGGCTGGGGGTGGAGGCGCAGGCGCTGGGCCGGGCAGGTGCCGCGCTGGTGGCGCGGGCGACCGGGACCGATGTCAAGACCGTGCGCAGGTGTCGTGACGAGATCGAGGCCGGCTTGGAGCCGGACCGGCGGGTGCGCGGCCCTGGCGGCGGGAGGCCCTCGGTGACCGCCCTCGATGCCGGGGTCCTGCCCGCACTGGAAGCACTGGTCGATCCCGGGAGCCGGGGCGACCCCATGTCACCGCTGCGCTGGACGACCAAGTCAACCGCCAACCTGGCCGCGGAGCTCACCAGGCAGGGTCACGCGGTCTCGGCGCGGACGGTGGCCAGCCTGCTGGCCGGGGCCGGGTACAGCCTGCAGGGCAACGCCAAGACGGTGGAGGGGAAGCAGCACCCCGACCGCCGTGACGCCCAGTTCCGGTACATCAACGAGGCCGTGACTGCGTTCCAGGACGACGGCAGCCGGGTGATCAGCGTGGACGCGAAGAAGAAGGAGAATGTGGGGAATTTCAAGAACGGCGGGGCGGAATGGGCGCCAGCGGGGCAGCCCGAGCGGGTCAGCGTGCATGACTTCGCCGACGAGGAGCTGGGCAAGGCGGTGCCCTACGGGATCTACGACCTGACCGCGAACGCCGGCTGGGTCAACGCCGGTCAATAGACCGATCACGACACCGGCGCGTTCGCCGTCGCCTCGATCCGGTCCTGGTGGAACGGGCCCGGCCGGGCAGCCTACCCCGGCGCCCGGCGCCTGCTGATCACCGCCGACTCCGGCGGGTCCAACGGCTCCCGGCTGCGATTGTGGAAGACCGGGCTGGCCGCGTTCGCCGCCGAGGCCGGCCTGGACATCACCGTGACGCACCTGCCACCGGGAACCAGCAAGTGGAACAAGATAGAACACCGGCTGTTCTCCGCGATCACCATGAACTGGCGGGGCCGGCCGCTGATCTCCCACGAGGTCATCATCGAGACCATCAGCGCGGTCACCACCAGAACCGGCCTGACCGTCAAAGCCGTCCTGGACACCGGAATCTACCCCAAGGGGATCAGGATTCCCGACAAGGACATGAAGGCATTCGAGGCCCGCCACCTCCAGCGCCACCAGTTCCACGGCAACTGGAACTACACCATCCCAGCAGACCCGCCCGGCGACACGACACGCCCGAACGATGGGAATTAATTATGCGCGAGCGCTAAAGGGCACGGCACGCAACGGTCACCGCCGCCGGCCCCGGGGGAGGACATCATGCATCCGATGTTCGTGAAGCTGTTCATCGAGACCGACGCCGATGATCTGCTGGCCGAAGAGGAGGAGGTCAAGCGGCACCGCGCGCGCCGGTCCGGGCGCAATCGGCCGGCCGTAGTCGTGAGGGCCGCCGCCCGTGACCGGAATCTCCAGCCGCGACGGTGACGATAGGCCGCCAGGGCGCACGGCCCTTCGCGGACCTCTCAACTCGACACGCCAGGTGAACCAGCCCTGCCGGCATGGGCTCGGCATACGGGTGCGCCGGTCTGCTACGCCGACCCAAACGGGGCCTCTCGACGGTAGCGGGTTATGTCGGGCAGGCTTATCCAGCATGTCGTTGCAGCATGTACGGGTAGTGAGCCCAGCGGATCTGCGTGATGAGGTAGAGGCGATGTTGCGTGACCAGCGAGGGGCGACCAACCTCGTGGTGCTCCCGGGCGCGGCTCGCGAGCCGGGCGGCGACCTCATCCAGGCTGATCTTGCACGCGAGTGTGTCCAGCAAGTCCTCAGCGACCTGCGGGAGCTTGGTGTCGACCGGCGCGGTTCAATCAGCGTGCACGCGGTTGACATGGCGATCGGTGCTGGCGTGCGCCGCGCCGAGCGCAATGCGCCGGGCGACGCCGCCGACGCTGTCATCTGGGAGGAGGTCATCGCCAGCACTGGCGAAGACTCGACGCTGACCTGGGTGTTCATGGCGTTCATGGTGCTGGCATGCCTGCTGGCCGCGATCGGCGTCGCGACCAACTCCCCGATCACTATCGTCGGCGCGATGGTCGTCGGCCCCGAGTTCGGTCCGCTCGCCGGGATAGCCGTAGGGCTGCGATTGCGCCGGATGGACGCAGTGCGTCGCGGGATAATCGCGCTGGTCGTCGGATTCGCCGGTGCAATCGCAGCGACCGCCGTCGTGGCCGTCTTGTGGCGGGCTACCGGTTTGGTGAATGCTGGCAACCTCGCTCATTCGACCGGCACCGAATACATCTACCGGCCTGGCTGGTTCTCGCTCATCACCGCCCTCGTCGCAGGCGCCGCCGGCATGTTGTCGCTCACGTCCGCCAAATCGGCGGCCCTGGTGGGCGTGTTCATCTCGGTCACCACGATTCCGGCCGCGGGAAACTTGGCGCTGGCCCTGGTCTTCGGTCGTTTTCACGACGCGGCAGGATCAGCCCTCCAGCTCGTCATCAACCTCACCGGCATAGTCGCCGCCGGGTACCTGGTACTGCTCGCACGCGGCCACTCTCGGGTATCGGATGATCGGCCCAGCCGCTATGACACAACCTCCTGAGCGCCGGCGTGCAGGCAGGGATCCTCGCAGCGGCCGGGAATAAGCCAGTGACGGCAGGCCCCGGTTGACGCTCACAGCGCCTAGCCGCGAATCTTCGCGAGACCACCGACAGCCCTCAACACTACGAGTGAACCCCGTGCCGGTCAGCGCATAAGCATGCGTGCACGCAACGTACTCAATTCGGCAGAGTCGGGATATTGGTCCACGATGTCGGGCCATGCCTTGCTGCCAGCAGATCAACCCATCGGCGTGGCATCGATGGCTGTGGCACGGCGTGTTGCAGCGCGCCGGGCCGACTCGGCGTTATCGCCGGTTCAGGCGATGGGCTGGGGGGACCATCGGAGCTGGCACTAGATCGTCTCCCGGCAGCACCATCGCCCTTTCCTTGGTGGTGGCGCTCCAGGAAATCCGCTGAGGCGGAGCCAGCCGTCGGCTGGTTTCACGTAAAGCGCTCATGGCAAAACGATGCAGCCATCCCCACCGGTGCAGCGAGGGTCCGCAGGCCCAGCCGGGTGGGACCTTCGTCGTGAACAGCGAGCAGCAACGCGAGCAGTACCATGCTGGCAGCAGCCCGCGCTGGATAAGCACAGCACGGAAGTCGCTGGTAGGCATGCCTGCGGGTCGCGCAGAACGAAGCAGGAGTGCTCAGATTCTCGCCAGAGCAAAGGAGAACGAGCATGGTCAGGAAACTAGTGCTGGTCTTCACAGAGGATTATCAGAAACTCGCCTAAGCGAGCTTTTGCTGATCTCGATCAAATTTATTACTAAAGTTTAAATTCCGGCACGGCGCGCCTAAAAGACAACGGCTCCCCAAATCGATAGGAAGGAGGGGCGGTGTCAACCGGTGGAAGCAATTTCGCTGAGCATCTCGGCGAACACTTCGGCTGGCGTTCTGTAGCCAAGTATACGCCTCGGGCGGATGTTTAGTGAGTGAGACACGGAATTCAAGAATCCAGGATCGGAAGGGACCGGCGTCCCTTTCGGGATGTATTCCCGGATGAGCCCGTTAGTGTTCTCGTTCGTCCCCCGTTCCCACGGTGAATGCGGGTGGGCAAAATAGACATCGATCTTGGTGGCGAGGGAGAAGGCGGCGTGACCGGCCATCTCTGACCCCTGGTCCCAGGTGATCGACTTCACCAGCTCGGCCGGGCAGGCCCTCGACCTGGCCGATCAGGGCCGCGCGCACATGATCAGCGGTACGGCCGAACGGAAGCGGGACAATGGCGGTGTACCGGCTCGTGCGCTCGACCAGGGTGCCCGCCGCGGTCGCCCCGTTCTTCCCCACAATGAGATCTCCCTCCCAGTGCCCGGGCACCTGGCGGCCGGCGACCTCGCCGGGACGATCGTCGATGGAACGCATGCCCACGATCCGGGCGCCGGGGGTCTTTTTCCGCCCGCGCGGCTTGCGCTGCTCGCGGCCCGATCGCAGCTCCACGCCCAGGCGGGCCAGCTCGCCTTTCGGCAAGGCGTACATCCAGGTGTAAATCGTCTCGTGCGATACCACCCGTCCAGCCTGCCCGCAGGACCGGTCGTACCTCAACCGGCCCGCCACCTGATCCGGCGAGAACCCGCGGCGCAAACCGGACACCACCCGGCAGCGCAGCACCGGATCAGCGTCCATTCTCCGGGCTTTTGGGCGGCATCGCTCCTCCTCCGCCCGCGACTGCGCCCGGTGCGCCCGGTATTTCTCCCGTCCGCCATTGCGGGAGATTTCCCGGCATACGACCGACTCGGCACGCCCGATATGGGCCGCGATCTCCTTGTTCGTCAAGCATATCGCCAGACAGCGCGATATTTCCTCACGATCCTCAAGCGTCAACGGCCGTCGAAGCTCCCCCACGGACCCCTCCAACAATAATCAGGTCCGCCGAATACTCCCAGCAAAAACATCACCGACAGGAAGACATCAATACCTCCGGGAAGATCACGCTCTCCCGAATAGCCCGATTGCCTTCACCCCTTGTGATCAAGAGCTAATCAAAACCCTCAACCGACGGAGGAGCCGTTGCGTTACCATCGTACCTTCGGACTGAACGCCGAACAACTCGATGAGCTTGAGGTGCGCATCGAAGATATCCTGTCCGGACCGTGGGATAAGGGAATCGGGCGGCCGAAGAGCCTCTCGCTGCGGGAAGCGATCATGGTCACGTTGCTGTACAAACGGCAGAATATGGTCGAAGAAGTCATTGCCGATCTTTTGGCGTCTCCCAGGCTACCGTCTCTGACATCATCACAGACTTCACCCCGCTGATCGCTCAGGCAACCGAGGAGTTCCGGCCGGACGCAGAGGAGGCGAAGCAGATGACCCGCAGCCGCTTGCGCTGGTAGACGGCACTTTGTGGCCGTGCTGGTCGTGGGATATCGCGCCCGAAATGTGGGCTGGGAAATACAAAACTACGGGCCATGGGAGCCTCATTATCGGCGATTAATTCGGAAACATAATATTCGTCTCGGACCCTGTTGGGCTCGAATACACGATCGTGGCGGTGACCTGCTTCTTCTTGTAGCAGCGTGGGGCTGTCAGGCGGCGATCTGGTATTCGTGTGTGAGTCCGCCGAGGACTTGTTTTCGGCGGATCCGGTGCTCGGCGAGGTCGATCGGCTCTGGTGGCCGGGTGTCAGCTTGAGCGGGTGCGAGCTGGCCGAGGGCACGGTGCGGCCGGGCGGTGTTGTAGTGCCGCAGGTACTCGGTCAGCACCCGGCGCAGATGGTGCTCATTGACGATCAGCAACCGGTCGAAGAGCTCCCGGCGCAGGGTACCGATGACCCTTTCGCAGATGGCGTTTGCTCTGGGCGCCTGCGGTGGGCTGGCGAGAATCCTGATGCCTTCCGCCCTGAACACGGCGTCGAAGGAGTCAGTGAACTGGCCGGCGCGATCCCTGATCAGGAACTTGATTGAAGTCGTGAGTTGGTCGAGGTTCATCAGGAAGTTCCGGGCTGCTTGTACCGTCCAGGCGCCGTCCGGGTTCGCGGTGATGCCGGCCAGGTGAACGCGGCGGGTGTCGTGCTCGATGACGATCAGGGCGTAGATGCGCCGCAGGAGCACGGTGTCCACGTGGACGAAATCGACCGCCAGGATGCTGCGGGCCTGGGTGGTCAGGAATTGCTGCCAGGTCGGGCCGGTGCGGCGGGGTGCGGGGCCGATCCCGGCGTCATGCAGGATCTGCCACACCGTGGAGGCGGCGATCGGGTGGCCGAGTTTGACGAGCTCGCCTTGCACGCGCCGATGCCCCCAGGTCGGGTTGTCCGTGGCGATGCGGATGACGAGCTTGCGGATCGCGGCTGCCGTGGACGGCCGTCCGGGACGCCGCCGGCTGGTGTAGTCCCATTTGTGTGTGACGAGTCGCCGGTGCCAGGCGAGCAGTGTCGCCGGGGTCACCGCGAACACCTCGCCCCATCGGCGCCGGGGGATCAGCCGGGACAGTGCCGAAAGCCACAGCCGGTCGGCCGGCTGGTAGCGGACCCGGCCGATCTGGCGCCGCAGCACCGCGTTCTCATGCCGGAGCACCAGCAACTCGGCATCCTTGGAAACCTCACGCCGGGCCAGCACCATCAGGCAGCCGAGCAGACAGCGCGCGGCCAGGTAGACGACCGAGAAGATCACTCAGCGATGATCTCAACGGGCAAGACCGGCCGGGCCAGATCGAGTAATCGAGCCCCACAGGGTCCGCCCACGCGGAGCGGCCATTACGCCGTGCGGCTGTGGGATGTGGCCCACCGCAAGGCGCTTGATCCTCCGCTTACCGGCCACACAGAGCGAATCACCGATATCGCGTTCAGCTCGGACGGCACGACGCTGGCCACAGCGAGTACTGACAAAACCGTGCGGTTGTGGAGCATCGCCAATCACCGGGCCATCGGACACCCTCTCGGTCCGTTCCTCGACGATGTGTGGAACCTTGCATTCAGCCCCGACGGCAAACTTCTCGCCACAGCCAGCGACAATTACGTCCAGCTATGGGACGTTGCCCGACAGTCGCGCCATGATGACCCGTTCGAATACGCATACGGAGCACACGCAGTGGCGTTCAGCCCACGCGGCACAATACTGGCAGCGACGGGCTCTGACGAGGTTCCCAACGGCGGCCTGGTAGAGCACGTGCGGCTGTGGAACGTTACCACGCACAGACCTATCGGCCCGCCATTGCGCGGCCACATCGACTGGGCCATGAGCATTGCCTTCAGCCCCGACGGCAGGACGCTGGCGTCCGCGAGTGACGACAAAACGGTGCGGCTCTGGGATGTCGCTGGTCATCGCGCCTTGGGCCAACCGTTGACCGGTCACTCCAAGGAGGTCGTCGACGTCGCCTTCGGCCCAGATGGCAGCACACTGGCGAGCGCAAGCCGGGACGGAACGGTCAGGCTCTGGGATGTGGCCACCGGGCAACCACTGGCTCCCGCCTTCACCAGTCACAGCGGCCCAGTAAACGGTGTCGCATTCAGCCGTGACGGGACGCTGGCGTCCGCGAGTGACGACAAAAGGGTGCGACTCTGGGATCCGGTGCTCTGGAAGAAGAGTTTCAGCGATCTCCAGGATCAGGTGTGCGCGCACGTGCGCCGCAGCCTTACCCCACAGCAGTGGCAGCTGTACCTGCCTGGCGAGCCGTACCATAAGACCTGCCCGTCGACGGCTTGACTTGGGGTTCGTGCATCAGGTCTGTGTCGCCGACCGCCCGCGCCGCACACCCGGACCACTGGGGCGGGTCCCGCGCGCAACGCAGGTGCCGCCCTTCGGCGGCCTCAGCCCTCTGGCCGGCCTCGTCCTCGAGCAGCCGGGACATGGCGGGGAATGACTTGAAGCATCGCTCGTCGAACTCGTCGAGGGAGTTGCCGCCGTGGCCAGCGGCCAAGGATCGTGGACGTTCCGTCGGCGCCGCCGACCTCGGCCACGGTCACGTGGTCCAGGGCGGGCTCGTTTGCGGCGACTACATAAGCTGCGGTCAGCGCCCAGCTGACTCGCAGCTACTTGATGACTCGGTACGGAGGCGTGCCAGCGCCTCACCGCGCTGCGAAAGCGGTCGTGAGAGGAGCGCTTGCTGGTGTAGTGAACCGCGTGCCATGGGCTGGAATGCGCTAGCGCATCGGGGCGTGCATCCGCAGATCCGCTACGGCGGCGGGACGGACACATGGCGGCCAGGATGACTCACGATGCATGGGTGGCCTGCTGACCGGCTTGTCGATACGCGCGGCCGGTACCGTCCCGATCACGAGGTCACCCGTCCTATTCTTCCTGCTCCAGAGTACGCCCGCTAGACCGGCCCAGCCCGAGATCGTCAGCACCAAGCTACCGTGCGCAAATCGGATCCGGTCATCCAGCTATGGGAGTGGTCCCGGATGGTTGATCGGGGAAGACTTGACCGCTGGCGTCCGTCGCCGGGATAGTCGGCGCCGTGCCGGCTCGTCCGCGCAGCGGGACGATGGCATACCCGGCCCTGGCGAGTATGGATGGGATCAGCCGGACCGCGTCGCGATCAAGCTCGCGGATGTCCTCGCTGAGCTCGTCCCATGACACGAGGAAAGGCGAGAGCTTGGCATGCGCGTCGCGGACAGGCCCATGCTGCCAGCCGCTTCGCAGCCGCTCATGCCACCAGCGGTCGTGTTCAAGATGGGCGAGCGTCTCAACTTGTGGGGGAGTGAACTTGAAGGGTTCGGCGTCCCAATCCGCGGTTGGCGCAAATTCGTAGCCGATCACGTGGAGCTTGGCGCGGATGTCCGTTGCCTGCAGCCGGTTCGACTCGCGCAGGTCTTCGGGGAGGTCGTCCCACGCGGACAGCGCCGGGTCGGTGCCGGGCGCTGCCCCTTGCGACAGGCGCCTGCGGACATAGTCCTGGTGGATCGCGCGAGCTATGTTCTCGCTCTCGAGGTTGAGGAGAACTTCGGCTCGGCAGATCCGGTCGAGGATCTCGAACGCGTGAACGTTGGTGAGGTAACCGGTCGCGGAGCGGTCCAGCAGCGTGATCAGGCTGGAGCCTGCGGGGCCGGTGGCGCAGGCGACAATGGGAACCTCATCGGGCAGCACGTGGCGGAGCCGGATCACCGCCTGGACGTTGCCGGCATCTGATTCGAGGCACGCGAAGGCGATATCCGGCCGCCCGGTACCTGGCCGGTCGCAGGCGGCTGACAGTGGAGGGAGGGAAATCGGCGGGTCGGCCGGGCCTGCCGGGCCGGCCAGATCGGCAGTCGCCGCTGCGAGGTCGGTGCTTTTGCCGAGCGCGGGGAGCCGTGTGCGCAGGGCGGCGATCCGTTCGCCCGCGTCGGGAGCGATCAGCGTGACCCGCAGCCGATCCGGGCTGTCACGGTGATCGAGCCGCCACCGGCGGGCGGCCTCGGTAACCAGGTTCACCGCGATCGGCCCGGACCCGGCAACGATGATGTGCGGGGCGGCGCCGCCCGCGGCAGCAGGCTGCGGCAGCCAGGCATCGAGCAGCGCGCTCGGCCCGAGCCGGTACGCGTTGAAGAACTCCAGCCGAAGCGTGGCTCCGCCCAGGGTGGTGAGTGCGGCCTGCTCAAGCAGCTGGCACAGATTGGTGTCGTCGATGTGCACGAGTGCGTGCTGAGTCAAGCGCCGGTGCCGGGACAACCGGGTGATGAGGACGGTGGCCTCCGCGTTTGTTCCCTCATCACCGCAGACAACGAACGCCAGCTGCGAGCGGCCGACCCCGGCGCGGGCAAGAACCGCCGGATCGGTGGCATCGCCGAGCACTACTGGGATGCCGCGGTCGGCGCATTCCGCTGCTGCCGCCCTGGCGGGATCCCTTTCGACGGCGACGACCCGGTTCCCTCGTTCATGGAAGCTGACGGCGAGGGGCATCCCGACGCGCCCGAGCCCGAGAACGACGACGTGATTGTGGAACATGGCCCGCACGCGCAGCCGGACCCATTGCTCCCGGAATATCGCGGCAAGGACGCGGAAGCCCGCGTACGCCACGGCGAGTGGCGCGAGCCAGCGTGCGAGCTCCAGTGCGGGAGGCAGCGGCGGCGTCATTGCCGTGCTGAAAGAGAACAACCCGACGGTCTCGTAGAGCCGGTCCACGTATGGCAGCGGTGCGCCGGTGCGCCCAGGGACTTGGCGGTACTCGCCGAAGCCGACCATGCCGAGGATCAGCACGGCAGCGACCATGGCCCCGGTCACCGCCCAGCGGTAATGGCGCCACGTGGCGCGCAGCCACCGGTACGCCGCGCCTAGTGCCATTCCCACTCCCGCAGCGTGGTCAGCGAACAGCCTCGCCCCGGCCACCGGATGCCATTGACGACCCGGTCCCGTATGACTGGCGCTATTGAGCCCAGCGAGCTCACAGTACAGCTCGAACTGTATTCGTGCCGTCCTGCTGCTGCATCATCGCAGGGTGGAGCGGATCGGGCCAGGCAACGCCGGGTCTAACAGCGCGACGGCGGCGGGCTGCGCGAGGGCGCCTGGGTGGCAGAGGCCACCGGGATGATCGACCTCAGCTCCTGGCCGGAAGGCTCGCGGCTGATCTTGCGCAAGGAACGCCCCACCCGGGCGCGCAGCTGACCTTCACCGACTGGACGGGCACCGCGTCACTGCCGTGCTCACCGATACCGGCCGCGGCGTCATCGCCGGGCAGGTGGCCGGGCTGGAACTGCGGCACCGCCAGTCGCCCGGGCCGGACACCGCATCCGCGAGGGCTAGGCAGCCGGCCTGCGATGACCTGCCGGGCCTGGGACGCAACCAGCGCCTGGATCGAGACCGTGCTCGCTGCCGCCGACCTCATCTGCTGGGCCAAGCTGATCTGCTTCCCCGGGGTGCCATCGCTGGCCCGCTGCTGTCGGCTCGTTCCGCCGGTACGCCTCGCCACAATCTCGCCACGCTGCTGCCTCTTGGCTTACAGGGGCAACGCGCTGGTTCTCCCAGACGGCGCCTACAAACTTGTCAGCGACCCACGCAAACCTGTGGTGGGCAATCAAGCTGTGCCGCTCGGTGTGGCAGATCCTCAAGGACGCCGGGATCGACCCGGCGCCCGCCGGGACGGCCCTGGGTGGGCGGAGTTCCTGCGGTCGCAGGCGCAGGGGATCCTGGCGCTGGACTTCTTCACCGCTGACCTGCTCAATGGCACGAAGGTATACGCCCTTGCGGTGATCGAGCACGGCAACCGGCGCGTCCGGGTCCTGGGCGCCACGGAGCACCCGGTCCAATCCTGGGTCGTCCAGCAAGCCCGGAACCTGCTCATGGACCTGGGGGATGCCGGGGCACGAGCGAAGTTCGTCCTGCATGACCGGACGCCAGCTTCACGCAGGCGTTCGATGCCGTGTTCCAGGCGGCCGGGATCCGGGTCATCCGCTCCGCCGTTCAGGCACCACGCTTAACCGGCCAAACGTGACGCGCCTCAAATCAGAGCAAATCGGCGTCGATTGGCCGGTTAAGCGTTATCCGGGGCCGGAGGCCGGACCAATCTCCGATTGGCCGGATAACCGCGAATGAATTCGAATCATGGAGCGGTGGATTGGCAGCTGCCGACGTGAGCTGCTGGACCGGACCCTGATCTGGAACCAGCGCCACCTGATGATCGTGCTGCGGGAGTACGAGGACTTCTACAACTCGCACCGGCCGCACCGCGCCCTGGACCAGGCCGCGCCACTGCGGCCCCTGCCAGATGGCGTCACCGGCTTGGATCATTTCCGGGTCCGGCGGCATGACCGCGCGGGTGGCGTCATCCACGAATATCGCCTGGTGGCATAGGTTTTCGGCACCTACAAATCGAGCCCCACAGGTCTGGGCCGCGGATTTTCAGTTCGATTCCACCACCGACAGGTGGCCGGTAAAGTCGTGTCGATTGTCGATGAGCTCGCCCGCGAGTGCCTCGGTGGCCTGGTCGCCCGCTCGATCACCAGCGACGCCCTCATCCCCGAGCTGGACCGGCTGGCCGTGGGCTGTAGCTATCCGGCTGTGCTGCGCTGCGTCAAATGGCCCGGAGCTGGCCTGCGCGGCGTCCAGCACTGCGCGCGGCAACACATGCCTCCGCGAAGGAGTCGAGGCTAGACGAGAATCCGCGGCACAGTCGGGTCGACCCGAGCGATGTCACGGGGGTCGCTTGTGACGATGGCATGATGACGCTGCCGGGCGCAGAGCACGACGTGTACGTCCACGACATCGTCGTGGTTAATGTCCGCGCACATCAGACCGACGCTGCGGGCCACGCTGAGCGTCATGACCGCGATGTCGATGTCCGGAGATTTGAGCAGCCGGGCGAGGCGCGCCTGGCGGGAGCTGCGCCACGCCTGCGCGACGACTTCGGCGGGGATGCAGATGGTTCCGCCGCGCTGCCGGGCCGTCTCCAGGCGTGCCTGCATGGCGACGGCCTTGGCGGGGTGGTCAAGCGCAAGGAGCGCACCGGTGTCGAGCGTGAGCCCCGTCGTCGCGCCCGCGCTCACCCGGCCATCCTGCCGCCCTGCCGGGGCTGGCCCGTCAGCCCGGCCTGATCCAGCTCGGCTTCGACCTGCCGGCGGACCTCCTCGGGCACAGGGGTTTCCGCGCGCCAGACGGCCAGGATATCGTCCAGATTCTCGCGTTCCTGGTAGTCCTCCAGTGCCGTGGCCACATACGAGCTGACCTGCCGCTCTCCTCCGGCAGCGCGCCTGATCTTCTCCACCAGCTCGTCGGGAAGGCTCACCGTGATGCGTTTCATACAATTATCTTACTCCGCTGGCGGGCCGGGTCACCGAATTATGCGCGGTGGCTATCCGGGGTCGCCAGCGGGCGTCCGCGACGGCCGGTGACGGCCCCGCTTTGTCCGTTTCTACTTCCGTCGCGGACGGGTTATCTGGGGGACCATCCGCCAAGGCAGACAGCCGACCGCGGCCCTGATATCGCTACGGACGCTCGTCGTTGCCGCTCTTGTCCTTCCCGTCGCGGACCCGTACGCAACAGCGTGACCTGCGGGAACGCGATGCTGGATCTTCGTTACCCCGGATAACCCCGGCCGGCTGTATTGTGCCGTGCCCTCCGCCGTGACCACCGCGCCGAAGGAAGTTGGTGAACGAGCGCGCGTGAGCCCTGGCCAGGAAACTGACTGAAGTCGTGGTGCTTGACCGAGTGGGGTACTGGGCCGAAGGAGGTGGCGAGAAGTGTGTCAAGGTTCTTCCGCTTTCCGGGGTAGCGCGGAATGTCCGCGCGGCGCGTGGACGGGAACTCTGCGGGTCGGGTAAACGTGCTGATAGCAGGCTTGCGCGGACGCTGTCCGTGCATATCCGCGATTTCACCCGCCAGGACCCCTGAACGAACGGACATATGACGGACAGGGACGACCACGAAGCGGGCAATCAGCCGGATAATCGCAGGTCAGGCCATCTATGGCGAGATCAAGTGAAGCGGTCTGTAAAACCGTCGGCTCAGCCTACGTTGGTTCGAACCCGGGTCGGTCTCCAGCAGCGCAAGAACCTGGGCCGCCTGCCTAGCGAAGCGCAGCACCTGCGCCACGGGACACGCCCTAGTCCTCGTCAGCGAACTTCCTGAAGCTCCCAAGGTCCTGCGTTGCCCGGGCCTCAGCCTCGGCGATGCCCTGGCGGACAGCTGCGGCCAGGTCGGGGTTGTCCCACACGATCATCTCTCGCTCCGGGATGGATACCACCGGGATCAGGCGCAGGACGCCGTCAACGTTGCGCTCGATTCGGTACCGGCGGCCGGGTTCAGCGCCGGCCCGGCCAAGGCTCACCCGCCCGCGCGTGTCTACCTCGGCCTCCGCCACGGTCTCGAAGTCTCCGCGGGGGGATGGGCTGCACATGTGCACCTTCCCGGCTGTCTGGGGACTGAACTTATCCGGAGATCTCGATACACGCACAAAGTGGGTTATTCGGCACTACCTGCAACCTGACCATTCCCAACCCTATCCCGGCGGGCCACCGCGGCTATGCCGGTCAGGGGTGTCAGCCGGGCGGGGCGAGGTCAGCGCGCGCGGTCAGCAGCAGCCAGGTGACGGCCCCGGTGATCAGCGCCGGGGTGGCGGGCGCGGATCCGATCAGTGCCGCCGATCCCGCGCCCACCGCCGCAACGATCACGAGCCGGGCGGTTAGCACGGCGGGACGCCCATTCCTGACCCGCGCCGCCAGCCGGGCCAGCGGGCCAGCGGGCACCGGCCCCGGTGCGGTGGCGCGGGCCACCGGCGCCGCTGCCGCGGCCGCGGCCCGCCGGGCCACGGGCGCCTCGCGCGGCGGCGTGATGACGCCGGGCGCCGGGTGCGCGCGGCCCCGGTCGGCGAGCGCCTCACCGCGGCCGGAGCGCGTGCGCAGTGTCATGTAGGCCGCCGAAGCGGCGGCGAACCGCTCCGCGTCGCCGCCGTCGGGCCGGTCCGGATGGGTGGCCGCCGCGATCCGCCGCCAGGCCGCCCGCACGTCCTCGTCGGTCACCGCGGCGCTGGCCGGCAGGCCGAGCAGCTCGAAGGGGCCGCCATCGGGCGATGGGCGCGGAACATGCATCGGTGCCGGGCCGGCAAAAGCAACCAAAAGTCGCACGCCTCTCGGTGACTTAGCCAACTCCGGCATCGGCGTCACTCACATGCTGGCGGCGGCTTTGGTTTACATACCTCCGGGATTACTTCATACCAGCAATGGCGCATGGTGCCATAAACTTTGGCTAGCTCATCCATGTGCCCCTGGTACTCAGGGTCTTTTATTGACCAACACTCTTGCTGGATGGTCGTCCTGATAGCGACACACTCATTCCCGTTGGCCCATTTCGTGATCGCGATATCGCACGTATCTCCCTGCGGGCTGCAGCTTCGTGGCCGATTACAGATCTTCTCCTTCTCGGCACGCAATTGTTCGCGTCTCTCATTGGTGCACAGCTGGGTAATCGTTCTTCGTTGATGAGGCTTGTCTCCAATGCGCGGCAACACTTGCTTCGGCGTCTTTTGTGTAGGGCCTCTCGGTTTACTTCCCTTCGGGCTGGCACCGGTTCGGTCCGTAAGGTTCACCGGATCGCTTAGAACGTATGCGTATAGGTTCGCGCCCCCACCGGCGAACCCGCTCGGATCCCTCGCTGTCCATCGCCCGGTTTCTGCGTCGTAGTCCCTCGCTCCGAACCGTGTAAGCTTCGTTTGGTGGTCGTAGATGCCGCCCGCAAAACCGAACGGCTGAAAACCGGGATTGGTGTCCGTTGTGATGTTGCCGAACTCGTCGTACTCTATTCGCTGTACGACCTCGCCCGTGCTGGTATCAATGATCAGCTTAGGGCTGTCGAGGTGGTCGGTGATGATGCGGTAGGTCGTACCAGCTCTTACTATGTAGTCGGGCACGTTTCCTCTGGTGGCGTACACGAACCGGCTTTGGATGTTGCCGTCGCTGTCCAGCTCGGCAATCGGCCGCAGTTGCCCCTCGTACAGAAAACCCTGGGTGAGAGTCCCGTCCACCTTCTTACCTATGCGCCGGTCGAGGCCGTCGACCAGGTACGCGATCCGCTTGCCGTCGGGTAGGGTGACGGCCTTCACGTTGCCGAGGACGTCGTATTCGTAGGAGGCTGTCTGACCGCCGGTGGTCTTGCTCTTTAGGTCCCCGTTCGCCGTGTAGCTGTAGGTAGTGTTGCCGTACTGGCTCAGGCGGTCCCGCCCGTCGTAGGTGCCGTTAACAGACGTTCCGTCCTCGCCCGTGTGGCTGAGCCGGTTACCGTTGGCGTCGTAGTCGTAGCGAGCGATACTCGTCCCGTTCTTTGTGACGTCCCTCAGCCGTCCAGCGGCGTCGTAGGTGTAGACGTGGGTATCCGTCCGGTTGTTGATCGTCTCGGTCCTCTGGGTGATACGCCCAAGTTTGTCGCGGGCGTACTGGACCGTGTAGACGGCCACGTTCGCGTGGGCGGCGCTATAGCTTGTCGCCTCGCCGAAGCCGTTGTAGCTGTACTGGTCAGTGAGGGCGCCGAGCGTCGTGCCGGTAAGCAGACCGTTTTGAGGGTCAAGTGTGAGGGTCAGATCTCCGACCTTGGTCAGCAGATCGTCGTTGTCGTACTGGTGGTTGATGGTGTGGGCATCGTTGAGACGCTGGGAGATTACACGCAGGTTGTTGTCGTAGGTGACGCTCACGCTGCCTGCAATGGGACCAGCCCAGGTCTCGCTCTTGAGTAATGCACCGTCGTAGCCGTAGGACAGCCCGATTCCATCCGGACTGGTAATGCTCTTGAGGTTGCCGGTGGTCTCCTCATAGGTGCAGGCCACTTGGCCACCGGGCAGCATCACGGTCTCTAGCCGACCGGCGTTGTCGTAGCCTAGCTCCACCGTTTGGACGTCCGTGTTAGTGATCCGGCTGAGCTGTCGATCCTTGTTGTAGGTGTAGAGGGTCCTATCGGCCAGTCCGTCTACGTCCGGCGGGTCGTAGCCTGAGAGGAGGTTGACCTGCGTGTGGGTGAAGCGGTAAGCGGACCTACCAGGAGGAGTGAGCTCGCTGAGGTTGCCGCTGGAGTCGTATGAGGCGCGGGTCGTCTGGCCGTCGGGAAGGGTCATGGTGACGAGGCGCCCAGCGTCGTCGTAGCCGAATCGGGTCGTGCGTCCCAGCGGGTCAGTGGTTGTCTCAAGATCGCCACCGCTGTCGTAGGCGAAGGTGAAGGAGCGGGCGTCGGCGCCTGTCCCTTGCGTTGTAGACTTCAACCTGCCTCGGTCGTCATAAACGTGGCTGGTGGGAAGAAGAGCGCCCACCTGCATCTGCGCTACCTGGCTACGAGCGTTGAGAATCGTGACGGTCTGGCGTCCTTCCGGCGTTTCCTCGGTGATCTTCCTCGTCGACGCCTCGTCGGTGCGGGTGTAGGTCCGTCCGTTGAAGCTGACCGTATTGACCTGCGTGCTAAAGCCAAAAGGATTGTTGGGATCTGCAAGCGCCACCTTTCGTTCGCTTGCGATCAGCGACGAAAGTCCGCCGGGAGTGGTGACGTTGACGCTTCGGGCTAGGGGCGATTGCATGCCCCAACGCGGATCTGGCCCTTGCACCATCGTGGTTTTCGTGCCGTCTGGCGTGGTTATCGTCTGAGTACCGTCTAGCCCGTCAAGCGCGACCGTTTCCATGCCGCAACACCGGTTGACCCGCCGCTCGTCCCCGGTGGGAAGGCGTTCTGTCAGGGAGCTGCTCTCGCGGAGCAGAGCAGTCAGCTGGACGACCTTGTAGGCACGGTCAGTCTTGGTCTGCGCTAGAGCGGATGAACCGCCGGCGGGGTCCTCATCCCGGGTCATACGCCCCTGCTCATCGTAGGTGAAGCGGTAAACGCCTCCTCGTGGATCAGTAAGACTGATGAGTAATCCATCCGAAGTGTAGGAGAATTTGGTCGCCTCTCCTGCCGGATTGGTGATTCTGCTTAGGTACCCGTCGGCGTTGACCTCTAGCCCTGTGCGTTGACCGAAGGGAGCGATAATGACGACAGGCTCACCCTCAGCGTCCCGCTCAATACGGGTGACGTTGTGCTGGGTTACGTTGCCATCATTGTCGATGATCGGCTCGATAACAGCCGAAAGTAGCCCAGCTGCATCGTAGCTGAATTCGTAGCGGACAGCGCCCGTACGGGCGTCGAGCGTCAGCAAATGGCGACCGCTCGGACCGTGGAAGGCGTACACTTCGCTGCCGTCCTCGGCAGCCAGGACGACGTCGTCAGCAGCGAACCCCGGCAGAGGCGCGGCCAGCTTGCGCACCCGCTGATTACTGAACTCCGCGATGTAGAGGTTGCCGTCCGGTCCCACGGCCACCCCGAAGGGAGCGGAGAGTGCGGCCTGGGTGGGAGGGCCGCCGTCGCCGCTAAAGCCAGACTGCCCGTTGCCCGCCACGGTAATGATGATTCCGTCCGGCCCCACCCGCCGGATGCGATTATTGCTGGAATCCGCGATGTAGAGGTTGCCGTCCGGTCCCACGGCCATCCCGAAGGGAGCGGAGACTGCGGCCTGGGTGGCGTGGCCGCCGTCGCCGCTAAAGCCAGACCGCCCGTTGCCCGCCACGGTAATGATGATCCCGTCCGGCCCCACCCGCCGGATGCGATTGTTACCTCTGTCCACGATGTAGAGGCTGCCGTCCGGCCCCACGGCTACCCCGATGGTCTCGGAAAGTGCGGCCTGGGTGGCGAGGCCGCCGTCGCCGCTAAAGCCGATCTGCCCGTCGCCCGCCACGGTAGTGATGATCCCGTCCGGCCCCACCCGCCGGACACGATTGTTATTTCTGTCCGCGATGTAGAGGCTGCCGTCCGGTCCCACGGCTACGGCGATGGGATCGGAGAGTGCGGCCTGGGTGGCGGGGCCGCCGTCGCCGCTAAAGCCAGACTGCCCGTCGCCCGCCACGGTAGTGATGATCCCGTCCGGCCCCACCCGCCGGACACGCCTATTATTTCTGTCGCCGATGTAGAGGCTGCCGTCCGGTCCCACGGCCATTCCGAACGGAGCGGAGAGTGCGGCCTGGGTGGCGGGGCCGCCGTCGCCGCTAAAGCCAGAGATCCCGTTGCCCGCCACGGTAATGATGATCCCGTCCGGCCCAACCCGCCGGATGCGATTATTGTTTCTGTCCGCGATATAGAGATTGCCGTCCGGCCCCACTGTTACCACGAAGGGATCGGAGAGTGCGGCCTGGGTGGCGGGGCCGCCGTCGCCGCTAAAGCCAGAGATCCCGTTGCCTGCCACGGTGGTAATCACGGCCCCGGTCGCCGCCGCGCTGCGCCGCCCTCCATCGCCGAGATAGACCGTCTTGCTTATCGTGTCGTAGCCGTGGTGCACGCCCAGGCTCCAGCCTCCAACACTTTGGGCTCGCGCGTCCCAGGCGCCGATACAGCCTTGCCCCTGCTGCGAGAGGGCCACCTCCCGGCGAGCTGGAACACCGCTAATTGCTCCGCCGTAGGCAGCGAAGGCCTGGTCTAGTTGGGCTGGCGTTCGATAAACCGCGCCGTAGACGTAGTCTACCCGGACGGTGACGGGCTGCGTGCCCTGCACAATGCGCCCGTAGGCGTCCTTGCCGTCCCAGGTGAAGGCGGTGCTCTGGTGGGGCGACGCGGGAAAGCTCTGGTCTATGATCTGCCCAGCCACCCGCACATGCAGATCGATGCCTTTGAGGGTGGCGGGGATGCTCGAGCCGCTAAGGGGGATCCCTAAGGTGTAGGAGGCCTTCCGGCCCGGCCCCCGGTCGCTTTGGTAATAAAGCCTGCTCCGCGTGCCCACGATGTTGAGCGCTTGGCCCAGGGTTTGGCTTAAGCTGCCGATGATCGAGCCCTGCGACTGGCATTCGTCATCGGGCACGTCGTCTTGCTCGGGTTTTTTCTGGTTCGGCGGGGTGGCGTCGTCCGGTGGACCGTAGGGCCAATTAAAGTCCCAGGGGCTGAAGTGGCGCACCGGAACCCGCCACAGGCTCTGCCCCGACGCGTAGAGTTGCGCCAACCGCCGCCGTTCGGCCTCGTCGATGCCCAAGGCAGCGAGCACGTCATCGGCGTCGGCGAGCCCGTCGCCGGTGGAATCGATGTCGGCTTTGCCGTTGGCCAGGCCTACGATCTGGATGACGCGTCCGTTCTCCGAGGCAATCCATTGGCCCTTTTCTCGGTCGTAGTAGCCGGCTGGTACGGGGGTGCCGACGCTAAAGCCCAAGAAGTTCTCCACGTAGAAGGGCACGGCCCGGTCAAAGTCAATCTTGCTAGCGCCGGCCGCGAGCGCCTCGTCGACGCTGAGCTCGCTGGCGTAGGTGAAAGCGCTGGAGGGCGGCAGCCCCGCCGGCATGGCCGCGGGGCCCTTGTCGCCCACCGTGAACTCGGTCGCCCGCACACGCAGCGTCGCGAGTTCTTGGGTGGTGCCATCAGGTAGGCGCATCGTCGCGCCGGTCCCCTGCGGGAAGAGGAGGGTGGCCTGGCGGGTTCCGTCCTGGTCCTCGATCCGGCCTGCCCTGGCCGGCGGGGGCGGGTCGGGGGAGGAGAGGTCGATCGTAGTGACCTTGGCGTCGAGACTGACCATCACCACGTCGGGGAGCCAGGTGAAGTCCTGCCAGGGGGCATCCACCTGCCGCTGGGCGGACAACAAGCCGTTCTTCTCATAGCGGACGGTGAGCGACCCGCCGCCGTTGACGGCCAGATCAAACGCCCCGTCTGCCCGGGTCAGGGTTTGGCCGTACTCAGGGTGATCAAGCACTGTGACGGTGACCGCGGGTAGCGAGGAGCCGTCGGTGGAGAGCACCCTGCCCCTCAGAACCGCCGCGCGCCGCGCCGTAATGGTGCCGGGGGCTACCCCGGTCTGGATGGGATTGTTCCCCGTGTAAAGGAAGTTCGTGGCCGAAGCGAGATCGGTCGTCGCCGTGGGGTCCAGAGGTGGGGCTACCGTGCTCGGGTCGGGCGGCACAGGCACCCGTTCAACGCTTATTATCTTGCTTGTGACGCCGGTGGCGCCCTTGTTGTCGGTGATGGCTAACGTCAGGGCGTAGTCGTCGGCGGAGGCGTCGTAGGTGTGCTCTGCGATCGGTTTCCGGGCCGACAAGGTCGAGCCATCGCCGAAGTCCCAGACATAGCGGACGATCGCGCCGTCGGGGTCGCTGGAGGCCGACGCGTCGAGGGAAACTCGCAGCGGCGCTTTGCCTGCCTTGGGGTCTGCGATGAACGAGGCGACAGGGGGCAGGTTGGTGCCCGGTATCTGCGTCTGATCCACGACCGATGCGGCCGGGGCCAGCCTCCTCATCTGTGCGATGGCGAGCTCACAGTCGCGCCTGCTCGGAAAGTCCCCGGGGGAGACGGCGAAGACTCCTTGCTTCCCCAGGCGCAGCCGCCAGCGGAAGCGACCCTGCTGTTCCTCGAAGATCTCGACGAACCGGTCCGGGGCTTCCAACGCCAAGGCCTTGGTTATGGCTATGGAACTTTGGCTTTCCTGATCGCTGGCGTAACTTTGGGGAGACACGGCGATCACCACGGCATCGTCCGCGCGCAGTCTCCAGGGGAACTTTCCCCGCTGGTCCAGATAGATCTCAAACTGAGCCATCGCTGCCTCCTCCGATTCATGCGGTACCAAACCGGACCCAGGGTGGCCACGTTAGGCTCCCCTGCCATTCCCTCACCCTGGCGGCCCACCTGGCCGTGGCACTTGCTGGCCACCGGCAGGCCGCCGGCGGCGAGCCGCCCCGCAGAGGGACGGGCCGTCGTCTCGGCGTCAGCCTCGTCCTGTTCAGGATGGGTCATCGGCCGCGTCCTGGCTAGATGAGCCAGCTCCACGCTGTCTTGCGCATGGTGCACAGCCCGGATGTCCGGCAGCACGCACTGCCTTTCGACTTCGGAAGCGTGGTCCGACGGTCGCGCGGCGCGGCCCCCGCGGCGCTGAGCACGTCCAGGTCGTCGTCCTTGCCGCGACGACGTCGGCTGGAACGGTCGACCTCCAGGACGGTCTAGCCTCGGCCTTGGCCAGTGCCAGGCGGGGGCCGGTCCGTAGGAGCACAGCCGGACGGTCCGGCGTCGAGAACGACAGCGCCCGTGCCGGAACCCCGCGAGTAGATCACCCTGACCGTGGCCGGCGCGCTGCGTCGCCTGCTCACGTGTTGCTCACAGACGTCGTAGTGCCACGAGGTGCTGTGAGATAGGGCCTTCCGCCCGTTCCGGCACCTGCTTCGCGGCGAGAAGCCTGTTAGCTGGGCAGGGAGCCCCCGGCTGTCAGCGCGCAATGAGTCGCAGAGGGAGCGCAATACGCGCGCCGCAGCGCTACCGGTGTCTGCCGGGACCCACTGGCAGCCGTTCCCGATGCTCGGCACCGCTGATGGCCTTCTTGGGGGGCGTATGGGGGGCGGAAGGCGTCAGGTCGCGGCGTTTCGTGTCGCAGCCCTGGCGATGGATGGCAACCCCACGGGATTGGCCTCCCCGCTGGTCGGGTCGCTATATCCGCTAGTAGGTTCGTGGTGGTGCCCCCGACAGGATTCGAACCTGCGCTCACGGCTCCGGAGGGCAAGTGCGTACACCGCTCCTACAAGCGCAGTGACACGTTAGTTATCTCTCCTGGGACGCGCCTGGGACGCGACCAACAGTGATCACCGCTGTGCCCCAGTTGTTCGGCGCGTCGGCCGCTTTCCTCGGCATGGTGTCGATCACGCCGCGCCCGTGGGGGCGTGGCAATGCCAAAGCAGCACGCTTTGTGCAACTGCGCTGTGGCTGGCGTGGGCCATGCTCGCCTTCATACTGTGGGCGGAAGGGTGAGATGTATGGATGACAGCTCGCGGACCACTGGGGAACGGATCGCGCGGGCGCGGCGCCGGGCAGGGCTGACTAAGCGCGACCTGGCGCAGCGTTGCCAGCGTTCGCTGTCGTGGGTGCAGAAGGTTGAGACCGGCGCCCGTGGCGTTGACCGCATGTCGGTTCTGGTCATGCTTGCCGATGCTTTGCGTATTGAACTAGTGGAGCTGACTGGCCAGCCGGAGTTATTGTCAATACCTGTGGATCAAGATCTTTTAGGCGGCTGCCGGGACCTCCGTTTCAGCTGCGGCAGGTGACTGGTCTTCGGGTCGCTCGACGAGCTTGCCGTTGACGAAGACGGCGCCGGCGCGGACCAGGGCGACGAGCTGGGGAGCGTTGACAGACCTCCAGCGGCGCTGGGCGGACTCGATGAGCTTGTAGGCCATGGCCAGCCCGGCCGCCTTCGAGCCGGGTCCCTTGGTGACCTTGGTCCGGTGACGGACGGTGGCGAACGTTGATTCGATCGGGTTGGTGGTGCGCAGGTGCACCCAGTGCTCGGCCGGGTAGTCGTAGAACGCGAGCAGCTCGTCCTCATCGCCGGTGATCTTGGCTGTGGCCTTGGGGAACTTCGCGCCGTAGGCGGCAGCGAAGGCCTTCACGGCCGTGCGGGCGTGGTCCTTGTCCTCGGCGTTCCAGATCTCCGCGAGGGCCTTCTTCGCGCCGGGGTGCGCGGACTTGGGCAAGGCGCCGAGCACATTAGCGATTTTGTGGAACCAGCAGCGCTGTTCCCTGGTTTCGGGGAACACCTCGCGCAGCGCCTTCCAGAAGCCCAGCGCGCCGTCCCCCGCGGCCAGCACCGGGGCGCGCATGCCGCGGCGTGCGCAGTCGCGCAGCAGGTCAGCCCACGACTCCGAGGATTCGCGGTACCCGTCGGCCAGGGCGATGAGCTCCTTGCGGCCGTCGGCGCGGACCCCGATCATCACCAGCAGGCACAGCTTGTCCTCGCCGAGGCGGATGTTCACGTGGATGCCGTCGGCCCACACGTACACATAATCGACACCGGACAGGTCACGGTCCATGAACGCGCGGGCCTCGCCCTTCCAGTCCTCGGTCAGCCGGGTGATCACCGGCGCGGACAGGCCCGCGCTGGTGCCCAGGAACTGACCCAGGGCCGGTACGAAGTCGCCGGAGGACAGGCCGTGCAGGTACAGCAGCGGCAGCACCTCGGTGACCTGCGGGGTCTTGCGTGCCCATGGCGGCAGGATCGCCGAGGAGAACCGCATCCGCTCGCCCGTGGCCGGGTCGGCGCGCTTGTCGTTGACCCGCGGCGCGGTCACCCCGACCGCCCCGGCGCTGGTCACCACGGTGCGCGATTCGGCGGTCCCGTTGCGCACCACCAGCCGGTGACCGTTCTCATCACGCTCGCCCGCGAACCGCTCGATATAGGCCTCGACCTCGGCCTGCAGCGCCACGGCGAGCATCCGGCGGGCGCCCTCGCGGACGATCTGATCGATCAGCGACGAGGAAGAACCGTCCGCCGACAGCGCGCCGGACAGGTCAGGGATTACTGTAAGCACCGGGTGTGCCTTCCCGGCCGGCGTTGGCCCGCCGGCCTTGCTTGAGAGCCTGTTCTGGATGATCCGGGAAGGTACACCCCCTTCCCGGCAGATCCACAGGTTTCAAGCATTCCTCGCCAGCCGTACCGGCACACTACTGCGGATCTTGATTCTGGTCATGGCGCGGTCCCCGTTCTGCGGCAGGCATTGCAGCGGGCCACGCTGCCTTCCTCAGCCCTGGTCCGTGAGCCCTCGTCCTTTTCCTGAGGTCGAGCGTGATCTGACCGAGGTTGAGGCTCTGCGCCAGGCCGCCCGCTTTAACACGCTTGGGGAACGGCTCGCTGAGATTGTGGAGGATCTGGCCAGCTACAGCGGTATCGGAGACGAGGAAACTCGGCTGGCAGCGGAACGGCTCATGGCCCGGGCCGCGCACGTGGCCAGGGTTACTGCCTCTTTGCTCGGCCACCATGACCTTGCTGCCCTTGCGATCTTGCGGGAAACATCCGCGGCGGCCCTCCTAGACGATCCGGTGGTCACGGCATCTGCTGACTGGGATGTCATTGGGCTGCACCTGCACACCGGGGACTTGGACCAGGCCCGCGGGTATGCGCTTGATTCGATCGGCCGCCTTGCCCCGCATGTGGCCACCAGGCATGGGACTCTCCTGATGGGGGCGCTGAACTTGCGGACTGCGATCGCGGCTGCCCGTTCTTGGGACCGTGCTGCCGCTGAGGAGTACCTCGGCCGGGCACGCGAGATGGCCCGCGGCTTTGATGATGATGCCGATCTCCGCCAGACCGCGTTCGGCCCGCGGAATGTGGAGTTGCACGCCACCGAATCGGCGCTCGAGTTGGGTGATCCGCGTTTGGCGGTTGAACGGGCGGAGCAGCTCGCACCGCTGCTGCCGGGATTGCCGTCTCGCGAGCGCCAGGCCCAAGGCTGGACCATATCCGCCCTGTCCTATGGGCTGGCGCGCCGGGACCGCGCGGCGTTGCGGGCGCTTGAGCGGAGCGCGTCAATCGCCCGCGAGCACGTCAGTAACGCCCCGATGGCCCGAGCCCGGGCTGGACGCACTGACCGCCGGCCTAGAAGCCAGCGGACGCTGGTTGCTGGCCAACCGCGCGATCGCCCAGCTGATGTTCTGGCGGCCCGTGCCGAGCTTCGAGCCCTCAGTCGAAGCGCTCGCCCCCAGCACGGAGATGGTCGCCCTGGAGCGCGCCGCGATGACCGACGCGGTCGCCGCCGGACAGCTCGGCCCGGAAGCGGACTCCGACGAGGCCATCTACCTTGTCTCGACGCTGATCGTCGGAGTGCTCAGCCAGGCAATGGCCAACGAGCCCGGCCTCGGCTGGGGCGAGGGCCGCTTCACCTCACAGTTCCCCAGACTGATGAAGCTCCTGATCGCCGCCTACCCCCCGGACACCCGGGGTGCCGAAGCGGCGCCATGGAAGGCCTGATGACTGATCCTGCTGGCCCCGGCGGAACAGTAACACGCGTGGCGGTCGGTGACGGTGGCCAGCTTGGTCGACAGCATGGCCTCGACCCCTTGGGCTAGAAGCAATGCCGGGTAGTTAAGGGCCGGGCGTGGCGATCAAGCAGTGGTCTCGGCGTGTCGCGGATTGAGTTGTCGTCTCGGGGCCGTTGACGGCGACGGTCAGGGCGGTTACCGGGGTGCTGCGCGCGGGCCGGTGCGGGTCGGCCTTGTTCCAGCGCGATAGCGGGGATTTGACTTTGCGGGTGCTGACCCGGGGGCGGCGGGGCGGGAGCAGGCCGTCCAGGACGGCGCGGCCGATGCGGCCGGTGAGGCTGGCGTCGGCGGTGACCACGCCGGTGGCCGCGGTCAGGGTCTGCCTGGCGGTTTCCAGGGCGATGGTGAAGCTGGCCCGGTCGGGGTCGGTGCCGGGGACCGATTCGGCGGCGGTGGCCATGGCCCGGCGCAGCGCCTGGTAGAGGGCCAGCAGCGCCCACATCTGCTGTTCCAGGCCGGCTGGGTCTTCTGAGCGCAGCACCCGGCCGGCCAGCAGGGTGTGCCGCAGGGCCAGGTAGGCGACCTCGTGTTTCCCAGCGCTCGTGGTACAGGCGGATCAGCGCGGCGGCCGGGTAGCGGCGGTGGTCAAGCAGGGTGGTGGCCAGCCGGTAGCTGCCGGTGTAGGTGGTGCCGTCGGCGCAGGCGACGGTGACGTGCGCCTCGATGATCCGCACGGTCAGCTCGCCGATCCGGGACAGGAACGAGCCATCATCCAGCCGGGCCAGCACCGGCAGCCGGCGGCTGGAACGCAGCCGCACCAGGAACTGGGCGCGGGTGGCGGCGACCTCGGCCAGGAACGCGGCGGCGTCGAAACCCCGGTCGGCCAGCACCAGCATGTCCGGCCGCAGCAGGTGCAGCAGCTGGCGGGCGTAATCGGCCTCGCCGGTGGCGGGCGGCCCGAACACCGCGCCGAGCAGGGCCCGGGTGCCGGTCTCCACCAAGGTCATCAGCTCCACCGCCGGGTAGCCGGTGACCCCGAGCGCGGCTTTCATCTTCCCCAGCCAGCCGCGGTTGCGCCCGGTGTCGGGCACCTTGATGGAGGTGCAGCCGTCGAAGGCCACCGTCCGGTACCGGCCGAACCGCACCCCCGGGGTGCGCGGCTGCGCCACCGGCCCGGCCAGCACCTCAAACAACGCCTTCACCGGCGCCGCGCCTCTTCGTCCGGCCGACTGGCTGGATAGCGCTGCTGGCACGCTCGGCAGCGTCGAAAGACGCCGAGCTGCTGGTGCAGCGCGGCTGGGCGCGCAGCTGCTCGACGCGCTGGCGGATGTCGGGGTTGCGGTAGAGGAAGTCCAGCGACACCGGGGCGGCCGCGGCCACGCCGCGGAAGGTGACTGGCTGCCCGCATCGGCGGTCAGCTTGCGGTAGCGCAGGAACTCGGCTTCGTGGGTTTCGGCCAGGGTCTGCGCGTAGTGCATCGTCATCGCGGGCGAGAGATGCCGGGGTAGCGCTACAGCCGGTGGCCGACCCTCAGCAAACAGTCGCAGTCCCGTAAAAGGAGATCACGATCTGGTTGTCGCTGGTCGCCCAGTGGCCTTGCTGCAGGGTGAGGTCGTCCACCGGGCCGGTACAGGGCTGCCGCGATTCCCGCGGTCACCGGGTCGAGTTCGATCCCGGTCACCTGGGTACCATCCGGGGCGAGCGGCTAAGTGGTTCGAGTTGAAAGTCCCTCGGGGGTTGGCCGGTCCAGTGAGCGGTGCGCGGGCTGGTCGCTGCCGGTCAGTGCCGGCGAGGTGGATCGTGCAGGCGGTGTCGAGGGCTTCTTGCGGGGTGCCGATGGGGAGTCCGGTGAGCAGGACGGCGTCTTCGTACCGGTCGTGGGCGGCGGAGTGGATCGCAAAGCTGAAGGAGTGGGCCGAGCCGCCGTAGCGCAGGCGGCACAGCGGGATCTGCTCGCCGTCCTTGAGGACGCCAGTGATGTAGGCGAAGGCGCCGCGGCAGCGTACCTGGACCTTGGCTAGCTGGGGCCAGTTGGCCCGGGCATGGTCGATCAGCCGCCAGGTGAGCGAGTTCTTGGCCGGCTCGGGGATGGCGGGCACCGCCTTATTGTGCCGCCTCTGCGTGGCCGGGCAGCTATGATCATCGTGCTCGGGGGTGAATTACAGGCGTGTAATTCCTCTGGAGCCGTTGATGCCGCGATGTGCTGCCGTGCCAATCACACTGACAGCGAGTGAGCGCAAGACGCTGAAGAAGCGGGCCCGCGGGCGTACGTCGCCGCACCGGGACCGCGAGCGGGCGCTATCGTGCTGCTGGCCGCCCGGCCCTGGCCAAATGCGCGGATCGGCCGCCACCTTCGGATCAGCGAGGACACCGTCCGGCTCTGGCGGGGACGGTTCGCCGCCGAAGGTCTGGCCGGGCTGGCCGGCCGGCCCCGCGCTGGCCGGCCGAGGACGATCACGGCATTGCAGCGGGCCGAGATCTGCGCGCTGGCCTGCCAGCTACCCGCAGCGACCGGGGTGCCGCTGGCCCGCTGGACCGGCCCGGAGCTGCGGGCCGAGATCGTGGCTGCCGGGGTGACCGGGGAGGTCTCGGTGTCGTCGATCCGCCGGATCCTGGCGGAGAACCCGATCAAACCGTGGCAATACCAGTCCTGGCTCTTCCCCCGCGACCCGCAGTCCGCCGCCAAGGCGTCCGTGATCCTCGACCTGTACCAGGGCTTCTACCAGGGTAAGCCGCTGCGGCCCGGCGACCGCATCGTCTCCGTCGATGCCAAGCCCTCCATCCAGGCACGCCAGCGGTGCCACCCGGCAGCCCCGCCCGGTGCCGGCCGGATGATGCGGGTAGAGCACGAATACATCCGGCACGGCGCGCTGGCCCTGTTAGCCGGGCTGGACGTGCACACCGGCAAGGTGTTCGCCTCCACCCCGAAGACCACCGGGATCGCCCCCTTCATGGCGCTGATGGACCAGATCATGAACCAGGAACCATACGCGAGCGCTGGCCGGGTGTTCGTCATCGTCGACAACGGCTCCGACCACCGCGGCAAGACCGCGATCAAACGGCTGCGCAAGGCCTACCCGAACTGCATCATGATCCACACACCGGTACATGCGTCATGGGTGAACCAGGTAGAGATCTTCTTCTCAATCGTTCAGACCCGAATCCGTGAGTAGGCCCTACTCGTGGATTCGGGTCAGAAGAAGGTCGTTTCGCCCAACGACTTCGCCAGCACCGAGCAGCTGTCGGCTGTCGGCTGTCGGCAACCCTGCTGGCCTTCACCGGCCGATACAACACCACCGCCACGCCGTTCAACTGGACATACACCGCCGCCGACCTCGAACGCCACCTTGCCCGCCTCGACACCACCTGCCCCGCCGACATCACCAAGCAGGCCGCGCCAACTGCCACCCTGAAAGCCGCGTGATCAACCCCCAATGAACTTCCAGCGCCAACCACTAAGTCCAGCCGCATCCGGGATCGTCCGTGACTGTTGTTAGCAAATCCGTTAGCAAGATCGGCTCTTGCGACGGCGGACGGCTCGGAGACCATTCAGAAGCTTTCATCCTGGACCATCGGAACTGGCAGGTGGGCACTCTGCTGCTTGGGCAGCTCGTGACGCGCCCGACCTTGACGGGCCTGCTGGGTTCCTTCACGTGCACGTGTATCAACGGCCTTCGGGCCTCCTCCGTACTACTCAGAACTGGCACCGGTCATAGGCGGACCGGACGGGGGCATGACGGAAGCGACCGCGGAGCAAGTCGGGCGCTACATCCTCGATGGCAGCAATGAGGACCTGCGGCGGCTGCTGGCCATCTCTCAGGTCACGGCGGAGACTGCCCGGCGTGCGTTCGGCAGGGTGGGTGTCTGTGAAGGATGGACGGCGATCGACTGCGGCTGCGGCCCTATCGGCGGGGTTGCCCTGGCGGCTGGATCGTCGCACAGGAGCCGCTGCCCAGCCCGCCGCCGCGATCGCATCCTCACCTGGGTGCCCTGACCGGCTACAGGGACTTGCTGCACGAGGTGATGGACATGGCCGGTGCGCCGCGCGGGATCGTCGAGGGCCTGGAGCGAGCCGCCCGCGCCGCGGCCTGGAGGTTGTCGAGGCGAATGGCACCTTCACCACCCTCGGTCCGGAGCTGGGCTTCGAACTTCACGCGGCCACCCTGGCCGCGGCCCGAGAACGCGCCGCCAAGTCGGGCATAGCGGCCGAGACGATCGATGACCTGGTGCTGAACCTCCGGGCCGCAAAGAGGGCCACTACGAGTGGGTGTCATCGCCGTTCTTTCCGGACTTGGCATTGCGCAAGCCCACGGCGGGGTGACCGCCGAGGCAGGCATGACGGGGTGCCCTGCGGGCGGACACCATCGGTATCCCCACGCCCGAAGTGTTGAAGGACCGGCAAGCTGGAATTGCATCTTGATCGCCGATCCGGTCTTTTGCCAGGGAAATGAGTGACTGATCCGGGAAAGTGACACGCAAAGGGCGCCGGGGGAAACCTGGGTCCTTGTGTTTGCAAGGTCGAAACGAAGATGGGGGAGCGCGTCATGACTGATACTGGGAACGCGAGCATCTATGACACGATCGGCGGGGAAGAAGCCCTCACCACCGTGGTCGGTGACTTCTACGGCAGGGTCGTCGCCGACCCGGAACTCGCCGGATTCTTCGCCGGGACAGGCATGATCAGGCTCGCAGACAAGCAGGTCAAGTTCTTCGCCGCGGCGCTCGGCGCGGCCGACGTGCCGCTGTTGGCAGTGCGCGACGATCCGTTCGCGCGCGGTCTCCTGGACAGCCTGGCCGACCTCGACAGCACTGGCAAGCCGGATGCTGCCGGTGGCGGTCTGAGACCGCCAGGCGGGAGCACTCCTGATCAACCGGGGACTCCTGGCGCCGCCCGTTCCGGAAACCGGTGACCTTTCTCCACTATCGAGGGGTTGCTGTCAGACTAGGCTGATGGCACAGGTATTGTGCCCGATCGTAATCGGCAGGGACGCCGAGTTCCAGGCGGTCGGCACGGCGCTGACGGCCGCGATGGCCGGGCACGGCGGGTGTGTAGTGATCACCGGGGAGCCGGGGATCGGCAAGTCGCGGCTGGCCCTGGAGACGGCCAGCCGGGCGGCCAGCCGTGGCATCCGGGTCGTTACCGGCCGGGCGGCGCCGCAGTCAGCGACCGCTGCATACCAGCCGCTAACGGACGCGCTTGTGCGGCTCCTCCGGGACCGGGCCGTTCCCGATGACGCGACGATGGAGCCCTGGCTGCCCGCGCTGAGCGCGCTGCTGCCGGGGATGGCTGGCCGCGCTCCGGTGAGTGGAGAGGTCTCACCTGGGATCCGCGGTGAGGCGCTGATCCAGCTTCTTCGGCGCCTCGCGCCGCAGGGCATGGTCATAGTGCTAGAGGACCTGCACTGGGCGGACCCGGACACCGTGGCCCTGATGGAGTACCTCGGCGAGCACCTGGATGGCGAGTCGTTGCTGTGCGTACTTACGCTGCGCGCCAACCGGCCGTCGGCGGCACTGGAAGTCGCCCGCCGGCAGCGGGGCCGCCCAGGCGTACTTCACCTCGGTCTTGACCGGCTCAGCGATGAGGACATGGCGCGCATGGTCCATGCCTGCCTCCCGGGAGCAGAGCCGGAACTCCTGCGCCGGGTGCAGGCCTCCGCCGAAGGAGTACCGCTGCTGGTGGAAGATCTGCTGGCGTCTCCCGGGCTGCCGGAGTCGTTCACCGAGACGGTCCGCGAGCGCCTGGCCGGGTTCAGCGAACCGCAGCGCTCGGTGATCGAGGCCGCTGCCATCCTCGGCCGCCACTTCGACTGG
This sequence comes from uncultured Actinomycetota bacterium, assembly GCA_963826515.1. Classification (GTDB taxonomy): domain Bacteria; phylum Actinomycetota; class Actinomycetes; order Streptosporangiales; family Streptosporangiaceae; genus DATFVJ01. Next base: position 734,323 of record CAWGXI010000002.1, on the reverse strand, counting down.
GAACTGCTCCCGGCCGTGAGCGGCCAGACTGCGGCCCTGGTGGCGGAGACGCTCGAACTCGCGGTCGAGCAACTGCTGGTGAGCGCCGACGGCGCGGCCTTCCGCTTTCGGCACGCTCTGACCCGCGAAGCGGTGCTCGACACCATGCTGCCACCCCGCCAGCGGGCACTGGCGTCGACGGCGCTCGCCGTTCTGGATGCCGCACACCGGCGCCTGGAGGGCGGCCTGCGCGAGCTGGCCGTCGAGCTGGCGACTCGTGCCGGGGACCGCCGCCGGGCCGGAACGCTGCTGAGCGAGTCCGGCGGCCAGGCGCTGGCCTGGGGGGCGCTGGCCACCGCGATCGGCACCCTGCGGCGTGCCGCTGACCTACTCGAAGGCACTCCCGAGCGGGAACAGGCGGAGCTTCTCCTGGTCGAAGCGCTGGCCCTGGCCGGGCGGGTGGAGGAGGCAGCGGCGGCCGGTGGCCAGCTCATCACCCGGCTCGGGACCGAGGCGGCGGAAGTCCGGACGGAGGTTCACCTTCGGCTCAGCCAGGCGGCGGTGGGCGCCTCGCGGTGGCAGATGGCGCGTCACCACCTCGGCGCCGCCCGGCGCCTGGCCGGAACCGGACCGCCGGCTGGCGTGCGCGCCCGCATGGGCGTCATCGATGCCGAGGTGGCCTTCGCCGCCGATGACCTCGATGAGGCCCGGCTTCTCGCCGAGGACGTCCTCGCCGCCGAGGGCAGTGCTCCGGATGTCCGCTGTCACACGCTGGAGCTCATCGGCCGCAGCTACCGGCTGCGTGATCTCAGCGCCGCCCGCGCGGCGTTCGAGAGTGCGCTGGTCACCGCGGAGACCGCTGGCCTGCCGTTGTGGCGGCTGCGCGCCCTGCACGAGCTGGGCACCATCGACCTACTTGATCATGCCGGAGTGGAGCGGTTGTCCGAGGCGCGGCGCGCTGCCGAGCAGATGGGTGCGCTGAGTACCGTGGCGATTCTGGATCTCCAGCTGGCGGCAGGCTTCACCTGCCGCTGGGAACTTGACACGTGTGATGCCCACGCGCAGGCCGCCGTCGGCCTCGCCGAGCGGCTCGGCCTGGACCAGGTCCGGGCCAAGGCGCTGGCGGTACTGACCGGCAGCGCCAGCATGCGCGCCGACGCCGGGCAGACAGAGCGCTACGCCGCCCGCGCCATCGCGGCCGCTCCGGACGACCAGATGGTCGAGGGCATCTGCTGGGCCAGCCGGGGAGCAGTGGTTCTGCTCGGTGGCGATGCCGCGGCGGCCGTGGACCCCTACGCCCGGGGGATGGCGATCCTGGCCCGCCTCCCGCATGCCGAACCCGCGGGGCTTCGGGCGCTATGGCCGCTGCTCCTGGCCTCACTTGGTGATCACCGGGCGGCACGGGCGATCGAGGAGGCCCGCCGGCTGGGCGTCGGCGCCATCCGCCACAACCGGAGCCTTATCGGCTATGCCGAGGCGGTTCTGGCCGGGCGAGCCGGGCAGCGGCAGCGTGCCAACGAACTGGCGGCGGGCTGCGACGTCGGCTTCACGAACTGCGAGGCCTGGGGTGAGCTGGCGAGGTTCTGCGCCGCCCCCGCTGCGCTCGCCGACCGATGGGGCGACCCGCTTCGCTGGCTCGCCGAGGCCGAGGCAGGATTCGATCGCCGGGACCTGCCCCGCCTGGCCGAGCGCTGCCGCGAACTGCTCAAGGAGTCGCAGCCCAATCCCTGGGTGGCGGCGGGAATCACCGCCAGGGAGGCGGACGTGCTGCGCCTCGTCGCCGGCGGGCTGGCCAACAAGCAGATCGCAGCGTGGCTGCATCTGTCGCCACGCACCGTGGAGAAGCACGTCGAGAGCCTGCTGCGCAAGACCGGCGCTCGCTCCCGAACCGGCCTGGTGGCGGCCGCATCACAGGCCGCAGCCCGCGACTCCCAGCGGGCGCTTCCTCCCTCGGCCACTACGTAGTCCCGGCTGGCAACTACGTGTTGTTCCCGATGTGACGGCAGGCAGCCGGCTTGCATGCTGGCCTGGCAAGCCAGGCCAAGGGAAGGCAACACCGGATGCTCGAAGCTACGAAACTAATCGTGGCAGTCAAGAACATCGAGACGCCCGATGAGCGGCACGCGTCCGAACACGCCTCGCTCAACGTGGTCAACCTGCCTGGCGTCACGATCGCCCGCACTGTGTATCAGCCCGGTTGGAAGTGGTCAACCGACGTCAAGCCGGTCGTTGGCACGGAGGTCTGCCAGGCGGCCCACACCGGCTACATCATCTCTGGCCGGCTCCACGCCCGCATGGACGACGGCCGCGAATACGACTTCGGCCCGGGTGACGCGCACGTGGTGTCTGCCGGTCACGACGCCTGGGTGGAGGGCGACGAGCCGTGCGTCGCGCTTGACCTCGCTTTCACCGGACGTGCACTAGCCGGGCACGTCGGCCGCTGCCCCTGCGGGGTTGAGTTCCGGGTCGCCAGCGACGACCAGTTCAGCCAGCTTGTCGCCGCCATCCGCGAGCACGCGCGCAGCTCCCACGGGCACGAGCTCACCACCCAGCAGGTGCTCGCCGAGGTGGTGGCATGATCAGCTCCGACCTGGAGGGCGCCGACCTGGAAAGCCGGGTGGCGAGCTGGGCCGCCAGCGCCACCAGTGACGACGCAGCTGCCGTGCGTGCGGTGATCGAGGCCTATGGCGACCGGCTGGCGGCGGCCGATGTGGTCGGCGCCGTCAGCCAGTACACCGGCAACGCCGCCGTCATGCAGCCCGAGCTCGAAACCGTCGTAGGGAGTCTGCAGCTTACGGCCACATACGACGCCGCTTTCGAGACATGCGCCTGGACTTTACGTTCCGATTCGACGGCATCACCGTCAAAGGCGACCTCGCGGCAGTCAGGGCAACAAGCCAGCGGACGATCACGATCCGCGCTACCGGCGAGGCGCAACCAGCGCGTCTCCGGCAGCTGTTCGTTCTGGAACGCACGGGGGCCACTGGAAGATCACGCAGTACATGTAACAGCAGATGCCGGAGCAGTCAGGAGGGGGCTGCTCCGGCGTTTAGCGAGTCCGCCACCCGGATTCGGGCACGTTCCGCATCCGCTTGCGGTCGCCGAGCACGACGCGGCGGCTGCGGTCACGTCGATCTACCTGCCCGTGCAGGGGCCGTGCAGGTAGACGTCGGCGTAGCCGGAGCCGTCCGTGTGCCTGCTCTTGGGGTGGCCGCCGCTGCTGGCGGTCACGGGCTGGTCGGGTCGGGCTGCTGGCTGGCGTCTACCCTGCGGTACGCGCGGCCCGGCCCCCGCCCACCGAGGCACTAAGCGCTCGCGCAGAAACTAACTGGTGTTGTCCGAATAATCCCGTGGCAGCTTGTGGTATGTCGAATGGATGCTGACTGACGCGGAGATAGCCGCCCGGTACGTCAAGATCTGTCCTTATCTGGATGAGCGGCAGCGGCGCTTGTGGCTGGGCGTGGAGGCTCAGGCGATCGGCGGCGGCGGCGTGGCCGTGATCGCCCGGGCTACCGGCGCGGACGTGAAGACGGTGCGCCGGGGCAAGGCTGAGATCGAGTCGGGAGCCGAGCCCGGCGGAAGGGTGCGCGGCCCGGGCGGCGGACGGCCCGGTCTGGCCGGCCGGGACGCCGGGCTGATCCCCGCGCTGGAAGCGCTGGTGGATCCTGAGACCAGGGGCGACCCTATGTCACCGCTGCGCTGGACTACCAAGTCAACCGCAAACCTGGCCGGAGAGCTCACCAGGCAGGGCCACCAGGTCACGGCGCGGACGGTGGCCAAGCTGCTGGCCGGCGCCGGGTACAGCCTGCAGGGCAACGCCAAGACGGTGGAGGGGAAGCAGCACCCCGACCGTGACGCCCAGTTCCGGTACATCAACGCCCAGGTGACCGCGTTCCAGGCCGACGGCAGCCCGGTGATCAGCGTGGACGCCAAGAAGAAAGAGAACGTCGGGAACTTCAGGAACGGCGGGGCGGAATGGGCGCCGGCCGGGCAGCCCGAGCGGGTTAGCGTCCATGACTTCGCTGATGAGGAGCTGGGCAAGGCGGTGCCCTACGGGATCTACGACCTGACCGCGAACACCGGCTGGGTCAACGTCGGCACCGACCACGATACCGGCGCGTTCGCCGTCGCCTCGATCCGTAGCTGGTGGGAGGCGATCGGGCAGGCAGCCTACCCCGGCGGCAGGCGGCTGCTGATCACCGCTGACTCCGGCGGGGCTGACGGCTCCCGGCTGCGGCTGTGGAAGACCGAACTGGCTGCGTTCGCCGCAGAAGCCGGCCTGGACATCACCGTGCTGCACCTGCCACCGGGAACCAGCAAATGGAACAAAATAGAACACCGGCTATTTTCCGCGATCACCATGAACTGGCGGGGACGCCCGCTGGTCTCTCACGAGGTCATCATCGAGACGATCAGCGCGGTCACCACCAGGACCGGCCTGAAGGTCAACGCGGTCCTGGACACCGGCCTATACCCCAAAGGAATCAGGATCCCTGACAAGGACATGAAGGCCTTCGAAGCCCGGCACCTCCAGCGCCACGAGTTCCACGGCAACTGGAACTACACCCTCCCCGCGATCCCGCCCGGCGACACGACACGCCCGAATCATGGGAAATAATTATTGCGCGAACGCTAAGGGCAGCGTGAAGCCGGGCCCGCCATCTGACCGAAGCTGTTCAGCCTGGCGCGGCGGATGACGTTGGGCCGGATTCCGGGCGTGCACAACTAAATCGTGAGGTGCCGCCCAATGGACCGCCGTCGGCCAGGCCGCCGGCCGCCCGCGCGGCAAGGGGGCGCCCTCGCCGCCGGTTCCCTGTAGCGGCCTCCTTCAGCAATCAGACTGTTTGCCCTAACACCAGCATCTACCGGACGAACGCGGCAGAGGGGCTGACGATCGCGCAGATGATGGCCGCACCGAATCCGCCGACCCAGTGCCAGCGACCCAGTGCCAGAGGCGTCGCCAACGGACACGCTTGCCGGAGCGGGCCACCGCTCCTGACGGCAACCCGCGGGAAACGGTCAGGCATCGACCCACCGGAAAGGCTGGGCATTCACAGGTCGGTGAGGCAATGTTGCAGGCGGGCCAGCTGGATGTGGTGCACCGGGTCGAGGAACAACTCGTTCAGCTCGCCTTCCGCCGGCCGCGCGTGGCCAGGCAGCCGATGCTCAGCCTGGCGGGGCGAGGTCAGCGCGCGCGGTCAGCAGCAGCCAGGTGACGGCCCCGGTGATCAGCGCCGGGGTGGCGGGCGCGGATCCGATCAGTGCCGCCGATCCCGCGCCCACCGCCGCAACGATCACGAGCCGGGCGGTGAGCACGGCGGGACGCCCGTTCCTGACCCGCGCCGCCAGCCGGGCCAGCGGGCCCGCGGGTACCGGCCCCGGTGCGGTGGCGCGGGCCACCGGCGCCGCTGCCGCGGCCGCGGCCCGCCGGGCGACGGGCGCCTCGCGCGGCGGCGCGATGACGCCGGGCGCCGGGTCCGCGCGGCCCCGGTCGGCGAGCGCCTCGCCGCGGCCGGAGCGGGTGCGCAGTGTCATGTAGGCCGCCGAGGCGGCGGCGAACCGCTCCGCGTCGCCGCCGTCGGGCCGGTCCGGATGCGTGGCCGCCGCGATCCGCCGCCAGGCCGCCCGCACGTCCTCGTCGGTCACCGCGGCGCTGGCCGGCAGGCCGAGCAGCTCGAAGGGGCCGCCATCGGGCGATGGGCGCGGAACATGCATCGGTGCCGCTGATCCGGTCGTCATCTGATCCCGCCCCTCACCGGCCCGGCCAGTCCGGGCTGGCCGGCCGGCCCGGTGGATGGCACGCCGCGGGGCTTGTGACCGCAGCGATGTGCCATCCACCGGCAGCCGTGCCGGGTGTCATCTGGGCGCCTCCGTGCCGAAGACCTCGTCGAGCAGGGGCCCGGCATCGGGTGGCGGTGCCGGCGGTCCCGGTGGCCTCGGCGCCGCCGGGGGCCGGGGCTGCAGCGGCCCGGCTGGCGCCGCGGGCAGCTGCGGCCGGGCCGGCGGCCGCACCTGCGCCGGCCCTGGCAGCTCGGCCGCACCGGCCAGCAGGCGCTTCACCTGCAGGTAGGTGACCCCGCCGCGGTAGATGTAGGCCGCCTGCCCCACGTCGAGGCAGCGCACGATGTCCGGGTCGACCACCCGCGTGTAGTGGGCCCGCGAGTAGCCGCCGCCGCTCCACAGCGCCGCGCCGAGCAGCCGCCTGGTGGTGTCGACCATCCGCCGGTTCCCGGCCAGGTCGCTGACCGGGTCGGGAAACGGGGTGCGCAGCAGCCAGATGCCGCCGTCGGCGGTGGCGGCGATCCGGTACCTGTCATCGTCCTCGTGGGCCAGGCCCTGCCAGGACTGCGCGGACACCTGGACGGCCAGGCCGAGCGAGCGGGCCCGCTCGTACAACTGCCAGATCGGCACCCGCCGCGACACCGCGCTGAACTCGTCCACCGCAAGCAGGATCTCGGCGTCCTGCCGCCATCCGCCGCTCCCCGCGCCTGGCCGTGCCGCGTACCAGGCGAGAAGTTCCACCAGCGCCTTGGCCTGCGCCTCGGCGACCGCCGTCTCCGCGGTGCCTTCGAGGATGCAGTACCAGACATCGGCGTCGTCGAAGCTGCCAGGTCCGTCGAGCCCGGTGCCGAGCCGCCGGAACAGCGCGCGGAACCGCAGCGCCACGTCGGTGATCTGTTTCGCCGACGAGCGCACCGCGGCCAGCGCCGCGGGGTCGGACGCGTACGCCAGGGCGAGCCAGTCGCTGTCCAGCCGGGACAGGAATCCGGCCGAGTCGGCCGGTGGCCCGCACGGCGCCGCGATCGCCAGCGACACCACCGCCTCCATCACGTCGGCGTAGTACGCGGCCGCGCCGGTGCCCTGCTCGATGAGGGCAAGCAGCGTGGTCGTCAGCTGGTCGGGCGGCAGCTGCCACAGCGACAGGCTGGCCTCGTCCGGCCAGATCGCGGTCGACCGGGCGCCCGCCGACCGCAGCACCCGCCGGACCCGGTCGGCCACCCGGCGTGAGTCGGCGCCGCCCTTGCAGTCCAGCACGACCAGCAGTGGCCTGCGGCCAGATCCGGCGGCGAACCGCTGCCACGCCGCCGCGACGAACCCCGCCCACAGCCGCAGCAGCAAGGTTGTCTTACCGGAGCCGGTCGTGCCGATCACGACCTGGTGGGACCGCAGCCGCGGGTAGGGGATGCGGGCGGCTGCCCTTGCCGGATGCTGCACGGTGCGGATCACCGCCCCTACCACGATGTCGCCGCCGCGGCCGATCAGCGGCACGGCGCCAGGTGCGGCGATCCGCGCCCGCGCGGTCCGCTCCTGGTGGCACCACTGCCGCAGGTCGAAGGTGATCGGCGAGTTCGCGGTCAGCCCGCCGGTGCCGGTTTCCATCGCGAAGACCCGGTACGACCAGGCGAGCGCGCCGATCAGCAGTCCGGCGGGGATCGCGACGGGAGCCGCGGTGACCAGGCCGGCCCCGGCCGAGCCGCTCGCCGCGAGGAGCCACATTTGCCGCCAGGCCCCGAACGGCTCACGCCACGTGTCACCCCACTGCCGGGTGCGGAGCGCCTGCGCGGCGAGGAACACGCCCACCATGGGGGCGCACCAGGCGGCGGCGCGGTACAGCCGTCTCGGCGGCCAGCCGAGCAGCCAGGCCAGCACGTACGCGTAGGCCGCGACGATCGTCGCGGGCGCGGCGGCGATGCACGCGGCGGCCGCGGCCGTCACCTTGACGAGCGCCCGCAGGGCCCGGCCCGCCGCGCGCAGCGCCATCCAGGTGAGGTAGGACCTGATCACGTCGGCGCCCGGTGCCTGCCCTGCGGGGCGGCCCCCTGTAACGCCCGGGACGAGCGCTCCAAATAGGCGCCGGGCGGGAGGTCCCTGACCTCGATCCGCGCCCCGAGCGCCGCGCCCAGCGCCGCGCGGGCGCGCAGCACCGTGGGCCGCGCGGCGCCGGAGCACAGGTAGAGCGCGCGGGCGTGCAGGGGCGGCGCCGCGGGCCGCAGCCGCTCGGCCGCCGCGCAGCCATAGTCACCGGTCCGGGTGAGTAACTCTTGCATGATCGAGACGGTCCGGCGGACGGTCTTGGCCGTGATCTCCGCCTCGATCGCCCAGCACTCCCCGGCGTAGGGCACGTCCGCGGTATCGGGCCAGTGCACCTCGCCGTCGGGGATGTGCTCCCTGGCGCCGACTTTGCCGATGCGGGCCCGCAGCTGCCGCTCGCTGCGCCAGCGCGCGGCAGCCGTTCGGTATGTGCCCGACGATTGGAGGGCGAGCCGGATCGCCGTGACCGCGCGGATGTGGGCCAGCCGGGACAGGGCTGGCGGGACGGAGGTGTAACGCAGGCCGCAGGCGGCAAGGCCCGCCCGGGTCAGCCAGATCCAGGGCTTGCCCGGGCCGAGCCGCGCGGTGTCGGCGTAGCCGCGGGCGCGCCAGCGAGCGCCGACCGCACGTGCGCGTTCCTCGGTGAGCGCGAGCAGCTCGGCGAGCTGGTCGAGCTGGACGCCGTACATCTCGGCGGTAAAGACGAGGCCGTCAAGGTCGCGCTGGGCCAGGGTGCCCTCAGCGGCCGGCGGCCGTCCGGCCTTGGACGCACTCGTGGTCACCCGACAACTACATCATGCAGGAGCCCGCATGTCCCTTATGTTCCTAATGTGAGCCAGATTCGTGCGTCAGCGCTGCTGCCGCAGGTCGAAGGTGATCGGCGAGTTCGTGGTCAGCCCGCCGGTGCCGGTTTCCACCGCGACGACCTGTACGCGAACATCCAGGGCCATTTCAGCTGTGCGAGTGCCCGTTCGTGCGTGGTTCGCTGCTGGGCTCTCCTACCCTGAGCCCATCTACTCCTGGACCTGACCTTTTCCGTGTAAGCGACCGGATCACCCTCGGCCATACCGGGAGAGGTCGTGGGCGGTTTCGAACGTTTACGAAAACGCCATTACGGAGAGTACTTAATCGCGCACTAATGCTGTGATCACGCCGCTGTGAGGGGGCGCTCGTATGGGTGTGATCCCGGCGTGCTGGAATGTTCGACTTGCGGGGGTGCAGTGCTCTCGCCCGTTCTGGGTGGGATCTACTCATTCGAAAGACAATGTGTTCGGCCGCCGCTGGCGGCGCGCCGATGTGACCGGAGCTGGTTCGAAGAGCGACAAATCCAATGAAGGCCGTGCAGCCGCCTTATTCAGCCGAAATGGCCGATCTGGGATCCAAACCAGGTCCGGCCTATTTCCGCACGGGAAACTCGCATGCGTAAGTCAGTTTGCCTGGCCGTAGCGGCCGCCACGGTCATCGCGGGGGCGCCGCCCACTGCCGCGTCGCCCGGGCCCTCGGCCAGTGCGCCCGCCGCGAGCTCTTCAGGAGGGTCGCCACGCCCGGCCGGGGCGACGGCCGCCTGGACCCGGGCGGCGTCCCCGGCGGGCCACGCCGCAGCGACGCGAGCGCCGCCTTCGGCGGGGGCGGGGCCGGCAATATCGGGAGCGACGCCTGCCGGGGCGCCGGGCCAGGCCGCGCGAACGCCCGTGCCGGCCCATGCAGGCGCCGTCGTGCCGACCCCTGCGGCGTCTTCGCTCGGCCTGGCTCCGCCGAGGCCGGTGGCGCCTTCGGCAGGTCTGCACGCCCCGCCGCTGGTGGGGTCCTCGCCGACGACAGGGGTATCCCCGCCGGCGAAACGCGTGGCGCCCTCGCCCGGTCAAGCTGCGGCGACGCCTGCGGCACCCTCGGCAGTATCGACTTCGGCCGCAAGGCCAGCGGCCACCTCGACGGGTCCGGCCGCACCGACGTTGGGCACCTCCGTGGCGACGCCGACGGCCCCCACACTGGGTCCGGCCGCAGCAGGTATCACCGCGGCTCCGAACGCTCACCGGTCACGTGCCCGTCGCGGAGCCACCCCTGCCAAACTGGGCGCATCAACCAAGCCGTCAGGCCGCCGGCCGCGATCGCCGGCGATCAGTGGTGGCCGCGCTGTCCCTGCCGCCGCCCCGAGCGGAACCCCTTTCAATCCGGTAACCGGAAGCCTCGGCTTCAACGTGTTCGTCGGGGGGAACACGACGCTGAACTCGACGTCGATCGGCGGTCCTCTCGCGCTCGGCGGCAACCTCACCGTCGGCACGTCAAACTTCAACGTCGCGAGCCAGAACGGCGGGACGTTCACCGCGGCGGACGACGCGCACCCGACTGGCCTGCTTGTCGGCGGCAAAGTCAACTGGGCGAGCGGCGGCTCTAACAGCGCTATCAACGTGCAGTCCAATGACTACGTCAAGATCGGCAACATGACCGGTTCCGCCGTGGCTCACTAATGGCAACACTCATGTCGTCCCGACAGGGCCAGGGCATAGCTTCGACTCGCATCCGCAGATCGCGGAAACGGTCAGCCAGCCGGAGACGTCGGTCACCCAGTCAGGGCTCATCGGCTTCGGCAGCGCGTTCAGCACGTTCCGTGCGAACTCCACCAATCTGGCCAGTTGCACGGGCACCGTGGGGGTGCTTACGGACGCGAATAACACACCGCTCCCCGCAACCTTGCCGCCTGGCACCAACGCCTACGTGCACCTTGTCACAGGGCAGAACGTACTCAACATTACCGCCGCGAATCTGGCCAACATTAGGATTCTGCAATTCCGGGACCACCCTAGTTCCGGAATGCCACTGATCATCAATGTCGATACCACCGGTGTCGGCAACAACTTCACCTGGGCCCCGCCTAACTTCAACTCGGTGAGCAATGGGGACGCGGCGTACATACTGTGGAACTTTCCGACCGCGGCCACTTTGACTCTCGGCGGTTCCTCGACGATCCCTGGGACCATCTACGCGCCGGGGTCGACCGTTGTAGAGACCGACCAGAATGGGCTCAACGGCGGCGTGATCGCCGGCGCCTACACGCAGGGCGGGCCGAACGGAAGTTTCAACGGCGGCCAGGTGGTGCCTAATGCGTTCAATACGACGGTCCAGTCGTGCGCCGCTGGGCAGGTGACGATTTCAAAGTCAGCGGATGTCACGACCGCGACACCGGGTTCGACCGTGCATTACACCATCACGGTGACCAACTCGGGTTCGGCCGCCTATGCGGGCGCGAGCTTCACCGATCCGCTTTCTGGTGTGATCGGCGATGCCACCTACAACGGCGATGCGACCACCACCGCGGGCTCGGTCTCCTTCATTAGCCTGAACATAACCTGGACGGGCGACCTCGCGGTCGGTGCTGTCGCCACGATCACGTACTCGGTCACGGTCCGCAGCCCTGACCCGGGCGATGGGATCCTGTCGAACACCGTCACCTCGACGGCCGGCAGCAACTGCGCAACTGGGAGCACAGATTCGCGTTGCACGGCCACGGTGACCGTGTCGGCGCTGACGATCGTCAAGACCGCGGATTCGACCTCAGCGGTGCCGGGCCAGGTCGTGGCCTACACGATCACGGTCAGCAACACCGGCCATGCCGCCTACACCGGCGCCACCTTCACCGATCCGCTGTCCGATGTCCTCGACGACGCGACCTACAACGGCGCCACCGCCAGCACCGGCCCGAGTTCGCTCAGCTACACCGCCCCGGACCTCACCTGGACCGGCGACCTCGCCGTTGGGGCTATCGCCACCATTACCTACTCGGTCACGGTCAACAACACCGTTACTGGCAATGGCGTGCTCGCTAACACCGTCACTTCCACCACGGCCGGTAGCGACTGCCCAAGCGGGAGCCAGGATTCCCGATGCACGGCGACGGTAAGCCTGACCTCGCTGACGATCGTCAAGACCGCGGATATGAGCAGCGCCGCGCCCGGATCGACCGTGCATTACACGATCAAGGTGACCAATACCGGCCAGGCCGGTATTACCGGGGCCACCTTCACCGACCCGCTGACCACGGTTCTCGACGACGCCACCTACAAGGATGACGTGGACGCGACCGCCGGCGTGGCGTCATTCAGCAGCCCGAATGTGACCTGGACCGGCGACCTCGCCATCGGCGTGTCCGCGACCGTCACCTACTCGGTGACGGTCCGTAACCCGAATCCGGTGACTGGGGCGCTTCCTGGCAATGGGGTGCTGTCCAATACGGTCACATCGACGACGGCGGGCAGCAACTGCCTGAGTGGCAGCGCGGACGTGCGGTGTGCGGCGACGGTCACGGTGGCGAGCCTGAGGATCGTCAAGAGCGCTGATGTGCCGACGACATCGCCAGGTTCGGTGGTCCACTACACGATCACGGTGACCAGCACCGGGCAGACCGCTTACACCGGGGCGACGTTCACTGACCCGCTGGGCGGGGTGCTGGACGACGCCAGTTACAACGGCGACGGCGCCGTCACCCCCACCACTACCGGCCGCGTGACCTACACCAGTCCGAACCTCGCCTGGACCGGCAACCTCGCGGTGGGGGCGTCCGCCACCATCACCTACTCGGTCACGGTGAACAATCCTGATGCCGGTGACAAGACACTCGCCAACACCGTCGTATCGTCCACCCCGGGAACCAACTGCCCGGCCAGTGGCACTGACGCGAACTGCTCGGTCGCGGTGCGTGACTTCGTTCCCGCGCTGAACATCGTCACATCGGCGCGTGTAGACGGTGTGGACGTGTCCACCACAACCCCGGGATCGACGGTGCATTACACGATCACCGTCAAGAACACCGGGGACTCCGACTACGCCGGGGCCACGTTCACCGATCCGCTGGCCGGGGTGCTGGACGACGCCACCGGGCCCACCGGTGCGACAGCCAGCACCGGCCCGAGTTCGCTCAGCTACACCGCCACGGACCTGACCTGGACTGGCGACCTCACGCCCGGTCAAAGCGCGACCATCACCTTTTCCGTGACGGTCAACAAGCCCGATACCGGTGACCACAGTCTGGCCAGCACGGCCACCTCGCCGACGGCGGGCAGCAACTGCCCGCTGACCGGTGGTTCCGACCCTCGTTGCACCACGGCGGTGCTGGTGCAGCAGCTGGCGATTAGTGTCAGTGCCGGGACCGGGGTCTCGACGGTGGCGCCGGGCGGGACGGTGACATACACGTTCACGTTCACCAACGCTGGGCAGGTGCCCTACACTGGGATCACGGTCCCCATCAACACAGACGATGTGTTCGACGACGCGGTGCCGAACGGGGACGCCACGGCCTCGTGCGCGGCTGCTGGCGATGGAACGTGCGCGCCGGGGACCAGGGTGGTGACGGCGGCGGGGACGGCCTGGACGGGGGACATCCCGGTCGGGGCCACGGTGACGGCGACCGCGTCGGCCACGGTGAAGAACCCCGACCCCGGCAATGGGGTGCTGCGCGGCAGCATCTACACCACTGCGCCGGGCAGCAACTGCCCGACCCCGGGCCTGGCCGCGCCCTGCGGCACCACCGTCACCGTCCTCGTGCCAGGGCTGACCATCACCAAGACCGCGGACGCGACGTCCGCGGTGCCCGGCCAGACCGTGGGCTACACCATCAAGGTCCACAACACCGGCGCCACCGCCTACACCGCCGTCACGGTCACCGATTCGCTCGCCCAGATGGCCGACGACGCCACCTACGGCAATGACGCCACCGCGGACGCCGGCCCGCCGCCCACCTTCAGCGGCGCGCCGGACCTGACCCTGACCTGGACCGGGGACGTCGACGTCGGGGCGACCGTGATCATCCGCTACTCCGTCGACGTCAAGAATCCGGACCCTGGCGACAAGCTCCTCATCGACACCGTCACCTCGACGGCCACGGGCAGCACCTGCGTGCCGGGGACGACCGCTACGGCCTGCCGGGTTACCGTCCCGGTGCTGACCCCGGCCCTGACCATCACCAAGACCGCCAGCGCCGCCACCACAACACCCGGCGCGACCGTGACCTACACCATCACCGCCGCCAACACCGGCCAGACCCCTTTCACCGCCGCCACGTTCACCGACGACCTGACCGGGGTGCTGGACCACGCCAGCTACAACGGCGCCACCGCCAGCACCGGCCCGAGTTCGCTCAGCTACACCGCCCCGGACCTGACCTGGACCGCCAACCTCGGCGTCGGCGCCACTGCCACCATCACCTACACCGCCACCGTCAGCACCCCGATCAGCGGCGACGGCACCCTCACCAACACAGTCACCTCCGCCACGCCCGGCAGCAACTGCCCCACGACACCCGGAACCGACCCCCGCTGCACCGCCACCGTCCAGGTCACACAGCTCACCATCATCAACACCTCCAACGTGTCCACCACCACGCCCGGCGCGGTGGTGCGTTTCACCGCGACGTTCCACAACACCGGCGCGGTGCCTTATAACGGGATCACGATCGCCACCAACGCGGCCGGGGTGTTCGACGATGCGGTCCCCAACGGGGACCAGATCGCCACCTCCGGGGGCTTGCGGGTCGGGACGCTGACGCTGAACGGCGCTATGGTCTCGTGGACCGGGGACATCGCGGCCGGCGCCACGGTGACGGTCACCGGCACGGTGACGGTCCTGAACCCCGATAACGGGGACAAGTCGCTGGCCTCCACCATCACGACCACGGCGCCGGGCAGCAACTGCCCGGCCGGCGGCACCGACCCCGCCTGCTCGGTTGCCGTGCCCGTCGAGATTCCCGCCCTCACGATCGTCAAGACCGCCGACACGGGCACGACCGTGCCCGGCGGCACGGTCAATTACACGATAACCGTTACCGACACAGGACCGACCCCTTACACGCCCGCGACGGTCAGCGACTCTTTCGCCCAGATGGCCGACGACGCCGTCTACGACATTGGCTCCTCCCAGGCCGACATCGGCGAGCTCGCCTACGCCAGCGGGGTACTGACCTGGACCGGTGCGCTGACACACGGCCAGTCGGCGACGATCACCTACTCGGTCACCGTGAACAACCCCGATGCCGGGGACAAGCAGGTCATCAACACCGTGACCTCTCCCGACGCGGGTGCCACCTGCCCGCCCGGCGCCACCAGCGCAAGCTGCCGCCTGACCATCGCTGTCCTCACCCCGGCGCTGACCATCGTCAAGACCGCGAACCCGGCTACCACCACGGCCGGCGGCATCATCGCGTACAAGGTCACGGTCACCGACTCCGGCCAGACCACCTATACCGGTGCCACCTTCACCGACGACCTGGCCGCGGTGCTCGCCGACGCCACCTACAATGCCGACGCCGCCGCCACCGGCGACACCACGGTCACCCTCACCCTCACCGGGACGGACCTGACCTGGACCGGTAACCTGGCGCCCGGCGCGACCGTGACCATCACCTACACGGTCACCGTGGACCCAGGCAGCGCGGCCACGACCCTGGCCAGCACCGTCACCTCCGCCACCACGGGCAGCAACTGCGCCAGCGGCTCCGCCGACACCCGCTGCACCGCAACAGTCACCGTCGCAAGCGCCGCGACACTGACACTCACCACAACCGCCGCCGCGTCCACCACGGCGGACAGCGAAGTGATCCACACGGTGACGGCCGTCAACACCGGCGGCGTGCCCCTTGCGGAGGCCTCGTTCACCGACGACCTGACCGGCGTGCTCGACGACGCAAGCTACCTAAGCGCGACCCAGTCCGCCGGGACGGTTGACTTCACCAGCCCGGACCTGACCTGGAGCGGGACCGTCCCGGCGGCAGCCGACGGGGTCCCTGGCACGGTCACGATCACCTACACGGTCACCGTGCACAGCCGCGGCACCGGCACCGGGGACATGATCCTCACCGACCAACTCAGCTCCGCCTCCACCGGCAGCAACTGCCCGCAGCCGCCACCGTCCACCGGCGGCGACCCGCGGTGTTCGGCAACGGTCACCGTGTCGCAGCTGACCATTCAATTTCACCGCCAACGTGGACACCACCACGCCGGGCGGGGTGGTGGGGTACACCGCCACCCTGACCAACAGCGGTGAGACGCCCTATCAGGGGATCAGCGTCGCCACCGATGCCAGCGCCATCGCCAGCCAGGCCACCGGTAACGGCGACGCCACCGCCGATGCCGGCACCCTGTCGGTCGGCGCCACCGGGGCGGTGTGGACCGGCGACATCGCACCCGGCGTCACCGTCACCGTGACATCCTCGGCCACTGTCAACAACCCCGACACCGGCAGCGGCATCCTGACCGCGACCGCCGTGTCAGACACCCCCGGCAGCAACTGCCCCACCGGCGGCAGCGACCCGGCCTGCACCGCCACCACCACCGTGCTGACCCCCGCGCTGACTATCGTCAAAACCCCAAGTACCACCGCCGTCGCGTTCGGTGCCAGCATCGGCTACACCATCACCGTCACAAACACCGGCACGTTCCCCTACACCGGCGCCACCGTCACCGACTCCCTCGCGCAGATGGCCGACGACGCCACCTACGGCGGCGGCGCCACCGCCACCGCCGGCACGGTCACGCTCTCCGGGACGGACCTGACCTGGACCGGCGGCCTCGGGGTCGGGGCGTCGGTGGTTATCAGCTACTCGGTCACGGTCAACCTGCATGACGAGGACGGCGACAAGGTCGTCATCAATACCGTCACCTCCACCGATCCGGGCAGCGCCTGCCCGCCCGGTACCACCAGCGCGGACTGCCGGGCCACCGTTCAGGTGCTCACCCCCGCCCTGACCATCACCAGCACCACCGGCGCGGCCACCACCACGCCGGGTGCCAAGGTGACCTATACCATCACCGTCACCAACACCGGCCAGACCGGCTACACCGGGGCCACGTTCACCGACGACCTGGCCGGTGTGCTGACCGACGCCAGCGGGCCCACCAACGCCGCCGGGGACAGCGGGGCGGACGCCAGCACCGGCATCGCCGCTTTCGCCAGCCAGAACCTCACCTGGACCGGCGACCTCGCCGCCGCCACCGACAGCACCCCCGGTGAAAGCGCCACGATCACCTTCTCGGTGACGGTCAACGAGCCCGACACCGGCGGTCACGTCCTGGCCAGCGCCATCACCTCGCCGACGGTGGGCAGCAACTGCCCGCTGACGGGCGGTCCCGGCGCCGGTTGCGCCACGACAGTGCTCGTGCAGCAGCTGACGATCAGTGTCGGCACCAATGCGCCGGGCGGGACAGTGGCGCTGAGCGGGCAGGTGGTCTACACATTCACGTTCACCAACGCCGGGCAGGTGCCCTACACCGGGATCACGATCCCCAGCGTCACCGACGACGTGTTCGACGACGCGGTTCCGAACGGGGACACGGCGACGTCGTGCGCTGTCGGCGGTAACACCTGTGCTTCGGGAACCACCTCGGTCACCGCCAAGGGGGCGTCGTGGACCGGGGACATCCCGGTCGGGGCCGTGGTCACGGTGACCGGGTCGGTCACGGTGAAAAACCCGGATCCGGGGAACGCGGTGCTGCGCGGCAGCACCTACACGACGGCGCCGGGCAGCAACTGCCCGGTCCCCGGCCTGGCCGCGCCCTGCGGCACCATCGTCACCGTCCGGGTGGCGGGGCTGAACATCACCAAGACCGCGGACGCGACAGCCGCGGTGCCCGGCCAGAACGTCACCTATACCATCACCGTCACCAACACCGAAGCCAGCCCCGCCACCGACGTCACCGTCACCGATTCGCTCGCCTTGATAGCCGACGACGCCGTCTTCAACGGCCTCGGCTCTGCCACCGTCAGCAGCGGTTCGCTCAGCTACGACGGCTCTAACCTGACCTGGACCGGGGACGTCGGCGCCGGCGTGGATGCGGCCGTGACCATCACCTACTCCGTCCAGGTCAATAACCCCGACGACGGGGACAAGCTCCTCATCAACACCGTCACCTCGGCGGACCCCGGCAGCACCTGCCCGCCCGGGACCACCAGCACCGCCTGCCGGGTCACCGTCCCGGTGCTGACCCCGGCCCTGACCATCACCAAGACCGCCAGCGCCGCCACCACGGTCCCCGGCGCCACCGTGACCTACACCATCACCGCCGCCAACACCGGCCAGACCCCCTACACCGGCGCCACGTTCACCGACAACCTGGGCGGCGTCCTCGACGACGCCGCGTACAACACCACCAGCGCTGCCGCCACCACCGGACCCACCTCCCTCAGCTACACCGTCCCGGACCTGACCTGGACCGCCAACCTCGATGTCGGTGCCACCGCCACCATCACCTACACCGCCACCGTCAGCACCCACATCAGCGGCGACGGTACCCTCACCAACACCGTCACCTCCGCCACCCCGGGCAGCAACTGCCCGTCCACACCCGCAACCGACCCGCGGTGCACCTCAACGGTCAACGTGTCGCAGCTCACCATCAGCAACACCGCCGACGTGACCACGTCCAGGCCCGGCGGTGTTGTCGGCTATACCGTCGCCATCGCCAACACCGGTCAGGCGCCGGTCTCCGACGCGACCTTCACCGCCCACTTCGGCGACGTCGCCGGCGACACCACTTACAACGGCGACCTCGCCGTCTCCGCCGGAAACATCACCCTCGACACCGACACCGCGAGCTCGACCTGGACCGGCGACCTCGCACCTGGCGCGAGCGCCACCGTCACCGGATCGTTCACCGTCAACAACCCCGGCATCGGCGACAATGTCCTCTCCGAGACCGTCGACTCCACCACCCCAGGAACCAACTGCCCTACCGGCATCCCTCCCGGCAGCGTTGACCCGGCCTGCATCTCCACCGTGGACGTCATCACCGGGACGCTGTCCATCACGGTGCCCGCGGGCGCCGACCTCGGCGCGGCGGACGCGGGCGCAAGCGCCGACGCTGGGCTTGGCACCGTCGAGGTGACTGACGACCGCGCTCTCGCGGGCGCCGCCTGGACGGCGACCGTCTCGGTGACCGACTTCACCACCGGTGCGGGCCTGCCCGCGCAGACCATCACCGCCGCCCACGCGACATACTTCCTCAACGCCCTCGGCACGACCAGCGGGTCGGCCACCTTTACTCCCGCACCCGTGACCATTCTCGCCAGTACCCCCAAGCCCGTCGTGACGGCTACCAATGGCAACGGCAGCAACTCGGCCACCTGGAACCCCGCCATCCAGATCACCGTCCCCCCCACTGCCGTCGCAGGCGCCTACACCGCCACCATCACCCACTCGGTCTCCTAACCAGCGAGACGCCGCAATGTCGAGGCAGGCGCAGGGGCCCGCTGTGCGGCCTACGCCAGCCATACGCCATCACAGGTTCCCCTGGCTGGCGGCGGGTCTGGCGTTTATCGCCGCCATAACCATGCTCGGCGCCACCCAATCGAGCGCGGGCGCCGCGCAACCGCCAGTGGATCTCGGAACGGCCAGCAACTTCGCTGTCCTGGCCGCGACTACGGTCACCAACACCGGTCCCAGCGTCATCACCGGGGACCTGGGAGTGAGCCCGGGCACCGCGGTAACCGGGTTTCCTCCCGGTGCGGTGACCGGTGCGCAGCACAGCGCCGATGCGGTCGCGCTGCAAGCACAATCCGACTTGACCACCGCATACAACGACGCCGCCGGCCGAACCCCGGCCAGCACCGTCTCGGGCGACCTGGGCGGCCAGACGCTCACCCCCGGCGTCTACAACGCCGCCTCCTCGCTCGGGCTGACCGGCACCCTCACCCTCGACGCGTCAGGGCGATCCCAGCGCCGTGTTCGTCTTCCAGGCTGGCTCCACCCTCATCACCGCATCAGCCAGCCAAATCAACCTCACCGGCGGCGCTCAAGCGGCCAACGTCTTCTGGCAGGTGGGCAGCTCCGCGACGCTGGGAACGGACTCCGGCTTCGCCGGCAACATCCTCGCCCTGACGTCGATCACTGTGACAACCGGCGTCACCATCGACGGCCGGGCGCTGGCCCGTAACGGCGCGGTCGCCCTCGACACCAACACGATCACCACTGCCATTCCCCTCATCCCGGCGCTGACCATCACCAAGACCGCCGACGTCGCCAACACCGCTCCCGGCGCCACCGTGAACTACACGATCACCGTCGCCGACACCGGCCAGACCCCGTACACCGGTGCCACCCTCACCGACCCCCTGGACGGCGTCCTCGACGACGCCACCTACCAGGCCGACGCCCACGCCACCGCGGGCACCGTCTCGTTCACCAGCCCGAACCTGACCTGGACCGGCGACCTCGATGTCGGCGCGACCGTGACCATCACCTACTCCGTCACCGTTGACAGCCCCGGCACCGGCGACATGACGCTCACCGGCACCGTCATCTCCGCCACGACCGGCAGCAACTGCCCAACCGGCGGCACCGACGGACGCTGCAGCACCACTGTCGCCGTCGTCACCGGTGTGCTCTCGATCACCGTCCCGGCCAGTGGCGACCTCGGCACGACGGCGCCAGGCGGAGTCGCCACCGGCGGGTTCGGTGCCGTCCAGGTGACCGACGGACGCGCCGGCCTCGCGGTCGGCTGGACCGCCACGGTCTCCTCGACCGACTTCACCACCGGTGGCGGCACGGCTGCCGAGACTATCCCCGTTCATGACGCCCTGTACTTGATCGAGGGTTTCACCGCAGAAACTGGCTCGGCCACATTCGCGGCGGCGGCTGAGACCGACCTGTCCAACGCGGCGCAGGCCGTTGTCACGGCCACGAAAGTACACGGCGACAACTCCGCCAGATGGAACCCGGTGATCCAGGTTTCTGTGCCCAGCGGAGCAGTCGCGGGTGTCTACTCGGCAACGATCACTCACTCGGTGTCCTGAAGCGATCCGCACGTGGATCTACCTGGTTGACCGGCCAGCGCGCCGACCCGCCGCGGCCGTGTGGATAACGGCCGTGTGGGTAAGCGGCGCTTACCTTACAGGCCACCGCGGGCGCGGCTGATATCGCCTGGTGAGTCATCGCGAACCCGGCGAAATCGGTGTGCTGTGCCTGCGGAGTCGCCCAGGTCTTGTCATGGCCTCCGAAGAATGTGCTGAAAAACAGGCCATTGATCCGGAGCGAGCTGACCGTTCGGAACTCCAGGCCGACGGCCTCAAGCGCCGGCACTCCGTTGATATATACGGTAATCTTACCGTTAGACTTGCCTGGCGTATTCAGGCTCACGGTTTCCTGGACTTTGGTCCACTTTCCGGGCTGCCAGGTCCAGTTGCCGCACCCGAGCTGAATACCGTAGCCGTCGGTGTCGTCGAGGTAGGCGTAGACCTCACCGTTGTTGTCGTTGCGCCACATCAGCCGCGCGCTCCACCCGTTGGTGCCGTTAGGATCATGACCGCCAGAGGCGACGGTTGTGTCGCCACCGTACAGGCCGGGCAGCTTGCCACCCCGGATTGACTGGAAGCCTGGCTGCGGGCGCACGTAATACTGGAGAGTGGTCGGCGCAGATGTCGCGCCGGCGCTGAACGGGAGCGCCGCCTGAGCGCCGCCGGCCCGCGTCCCGAGCTTGGCCACCGCACTGGAGTCGATGCTGCCCTTCGGGTAGGCGACCCGCAGCATTTTCGTGAATGAGCTGCCTGCGGGAAGCCCGTCAGCGGTGACAACCGCGGTGTTGTTATTCCAGCCGAAACTGCCGGCGCAGTAGGCCGCGCAGGCGAACTGCGAGCCGAAGAAGCTGGCCGGCGCCGAAGAACCTGGGCGCAGGAACGACACGACGTGCGACCACGACGAGCTGCCTGCCAGGTTCCGCGCGAGCACCCGGTAGTAATACGTCGTGCCCGCGACGACACCAGTGTCTGTATAGCTGGTGACGTTCGGGCCGACGGCGAAGCTCGTCACGTGCTGGGCGAACCGGGCGTCGGTCGCCCGTTCGATCTGTCCGGCCGTCGCCGCCGGGATCGTGGCGTTGTTCGTCCACGTCAGCGACACCGACGACCCAGCGGGTGCGGCTGCGAGGCCACTTGGCGCGGCCGGCGCGGCCGATTGGGCCCGGAAGGCAGCCGACTGGGCTGTCCAATGCCACGTGGCCCCGGCCGCCGGCGCGGGTGCCGATGCCAGGGCCGGCTGCGCCTGGCTCAGCGATCCGATGACGGTGGCAAGCATGGCCAGAATGAGCGCGAGTTTCCCGTGCATGATCCGCCCCCGGAACAGGATTTCGCATCCATCGAAAGCCGTGGCAGCGTGCCGCCGGCTCTCAACATGCCGATCTGGCCCCAGCTCTATCACTCAGATTATTGATCACATGGGTTGCCCCTGAGAAGGGTTGCGCCTTTCTGTGCGCAGGCGCAACCTCGCTCGGCTATCGTTTTGTCAAGGTGTCAAAAACCTCAGCGAACCGCCAGGAAGACCATATAAGTTACCGTCATCCGCGCAGTGGCCAAGTTGGTTGGTGCGGGTAGCAGGGCTGCTCGCAGTTGCGCGGCTTGGGCCTGTCAGCCGGCGCCGAGGATCGCCATTGCGGCGTTGTGGCCGCCGATCCCGCTCACGCCGCCGCCGCGGCGTGCGCCGGCCCCGCACAGCAGGACCCGCGGGTGCGGAGTCACCACGCCCCACTGCCCGGCTTCGCCGGGGTATTCGGCGAACGGCCAGGCCAGGTCGCCGTGGAAGATGTGGCCGCCGGGAAGCCCGAGTTCGGCCTCGAGATCGGCCGGTGTCTTGACCTCGAGGCACGGCTCGCCGCCGGAGTCGCGCAGCAGGCAGTCCTCGATCGGCTCGGCGAGCACTGCGTTGATCGACCTTAGCGTCGCGGCGAGTGCCTCTTTACGTGCCTCGTCCGGGCGGTCGCGGAACAGCCGCGCGGGCATGTGCAGGCCGAAAACCGTCAGCGTGTGCGCGCCGCTGGCGGCGAGCGCGTCCCCGAGGATTGAAGAGTCTGTCAGCGTGTGGCAGTACACCTCGCACGGCGGCAGCGCGGGGATGTGCCCGGCTGCGGCTTGCGTGTAGGCCGCGTCGAGGTTCGCGTACCCCTCGTTGACATGAAAGGTTCCTGCGAAGGCGTCGCGCGGGTCCACGGACGGGTCGCGCAGGCGGGGGAGCCGCGACAGGACCATATTGATCTTTAGCTGTGAGCCCTCAGGCTGGGCGATCCCGCCGACTCCGCCGTGGCCCTCGCCGAGCAACCCGGCCAGCGTGACCGGTGCGACGCCGGCCAGGACGTGCGCGGCGCCCACCGAGTACTCGCCGCCGTCCTCGTGCACGGTGACCTCGCCTGCCGGGTCGATGCCCACCACCTCGCTCCGGGTGCGGATCTCGGCACCCGCCTCGCAGGCCGCGTCCCGCAGTGCCGCCGTGAGCGCGCCCATCCCGCCGGCAGGGACCCGCCAGCCGCCGGTCCCGTTTCCGATCACGTGATAGAGCAGGCAGCAGTTCTGCCGCAGGCTCGGCTCGGTGGCGCGCGCGAACGTGCCGACGACGGCGTCGGTGAGCACGGCACCGCGCACGGCGTCGGCGCGGAAGTCCCGCTCGAGCGTCTCCCCGATGGGGCGTTCTACCAGGATGTCCCACGCTGGGCCCGTGCCCACGATGGCGCGCATTTCGGACCTGGACCGCAGCGGCTGTGTCAGCGTCGGGAACAGCAGCTGGGCGAGGTCGCCAGTCGCCGCGTAGAAGCGCTGCCAGGCCTGCCAGTCTTCGTCGCCCCCGGTGACCGCGGCGAAAGATGCCGCGCTTCGCGCTGGGTCGCCGTAGTCCACGATCAGGCCGCGGTCGCCACACGGTGTATAAGAGGCGATCCGCCGCGGCCGGGTCGCGAAACGCAGGCCCAGGTCGCTGACGATGCTCACGGGCAGCAAGCTCACCAGGTAGGAGTAGCGGGACAGCCGGGCGTCGACGCCGGCGAAGGTGGCCGCGGACACGGCGGCGCCGCCGACGCCGGGCAGGCGTTCGAGCACCAGGACCGAGCGGCCGGCCCTGGCCAGATACGCGGCGGCGACGAGGCCGTTGTGGCCGCCGCCCACGACGACGGCATCAAATCGGGATTGGCGCATGGCCACAGTCTGCCCGGGGAATCGCTGCGCCGGACTGTCGGTACCCGCTGCCAAAGTGGCGGGCATGACCGGCAGGAGGCACCATGACTGTTGTGAGCAACGCCACGGGGTGGCCGGCCGCTGGCCACCCGTTCACCGTCGACGAACTCGACCGGATGCCCGCTGACGGCCGCAGGTACGAGTTGCTGGACGGGGCGCTGATCGTGAGCCCCCGGCCGGCCACGGTTCACCAGATGGTGGCATTCCGTCTGGCCCGAGAACTCGATCAATCGTGCCCAGACGGTCTGCTTGTTGTCCCAGAGCCAGCTGTACAGCTGAGCGACCAGACGGAGTTCGATCCTGATGTCGTCGTGGTACGGCGCCAGGACGTTGGCGGGGCCAAGGTTACGGCACCGCCGCTGCTGGCGGCCGAGGTGCGCTCGCCGAGCACCGCGCTAATCGACCTGAACAGGAAGAAGGCGGCATACGAAGCATTCGGCGTGGCCTCGTACTGGATTGTCGTGCCAGACCGAGCCCTGCCCGAGCTGATCGTGTTCGAGCTACGGGACAGCTGCTATCAGGAGATGGCGCACGTTGCCGGCGACGAGGGCCTCCGGCTGGAGCGGCCGTTCCAGGTCGGGGTGGTTCCCGCGCGCCTGATCGCGGGCCTGCTCACGGACTGACCGGGCAAGAACAGCAAGGACCAGCACGGCTGCGGGCCTGCCCTTCTGCAAACGGTGTACGCAGCGCGGGCACAGTTTGTCGGTGCCCCGCGCGAAAGTAGCGGGCATGAGTCACAGGAGGCACTATGGCTGTTGTGAGTATTGCCGAGTGGCCGGCCGCTGGGCGTCCGTTCACCGTCGACGAGCTTGACCGGATGCCAGATGACGGCCGCAGGTATGAGCTTATCGACGGAGTACTGATCGTGAGCCCGGCGCCGATCATCGCGCATCAGGTCGCGGTCATGGAATTGAGCTTTCTGCTGAAGCAGGCCTGCCCGGAGAGACTGTACGTGCTGCCTGGGCCGGGAATCATGGTCAACATCCAGACTGAGCTGATTCCGGACATCGTCGTCGTGCTGAAGCAGGACCTGGCTGGTCGCAAGCTGACCGAACCGCCGGCGCTAGCGGTGGAGGTCCAGTCACCGAGCACCAGGCTCTTTGATCTCAACCAGAAGAAGAGCGTCTACGAGAAGTTCGGCGTGCCCTCGTACTGGATCGTTGTGCCTGATCCGGCGCGGCCGCAGCTCATCGCGTTCGAACTGCGCGGCAGCCGTTATGTAGAAGTTGCTCACGTCACCGCCGGCGAAGTCTTCGCGGCCTGCGAGCCTTTCCCCGTCGAGGTTGCGCCGGCCCGCCTGGTCGCCGATCTGCCGCCCGTCTGACAGGCCGGCCCCGCCATGGAGCGAGGAGACCGTTGCTACGGCCGCCCACGGCAACGGCATCAAATCGGACAGGCGCAGATTGTCGGTGGCCCCCGCGAAAGTGGCGGGCATGAGCAACAGGAGGCACCATGGCAGTTGTGAGTGTTGCCGACTGGCCAGCGGCCGGCCGCCCGTTTACCGTCGACGAACTCGACCGGATGCCCGATGACGGCCGCCGGTACGAGTTGCTGGACGGGGTTCTTATCGTGAGCCCCCGGCCAGCCAAACCCCACCAAGAAGTCGCGGCCGAGCTGCTGGTAGTGCTGAGGCAAGCGTGCCCACGTGAGCTGCTTGCCCTGCCCGAGGCGGCCGTCCAGATCTCGAGGGACACCGAATTCGCCCCGGACATCGTCGTCATACGCCGGGCGCATATCGACGGAGCCAAGGTCACCGAGCCTCCGTTGCTCGCGGTGGAGGTCCGCTCGCCGAGCACGGCGCTGATCGACCTCAACCGGAAAAAGGCCGCATATGAATTCTTCGGCGTGGCGTCGTACTGGATCGTCGTGCCAGCTAAAGCCCGCCCCGAGCTGATCGTGTTCGAGCTCATGGACGGCAAGTATGAGCAGGTCGCGCACGTGACCGGAGACGAGGGTCTCCGGCTGGAACGCCCGTTCCAGGTCGAGGTGGTTCCCGCGCGCCTGGTCGCGGGCCTGTTCACGGACTGACCGCAGCTCATGGCGTTCGAACTGCGCGGCAGCCGTTAGGTAGGAGTCGCTCACGTCACCGCCGGCGAAGTGTTCGCGGCCTGCGGGCCTTTTCCCGTAGAGGTTGTTCCGGCTCGCCTGGTCGCTGGCCTGCCGCCGGGCTGACAGGCCGCCGCACGCATCGCGGTGGCGGCGCGCAAGCATCTCGGGGGCTCAGTAGGCTCGATCCTGTTGGGGCCGGCAGAGCAAAGGGGTGGCGTTGCGGATCGCGAGATTCTCCCGTGCTGGGGAGGTTGCCTTTGGCGTGGTCGAGGGTGGTCAGGGCAACGGGGTGACAGGCGCCGCGCAAGACGAGCTTGTCGTGGCGGAGATCTCCGGGCACCCGTTCGGGGGCGGGGTGGTCCGCTTTACCGGGACCAGGTACCGGCTCGCCGACGTGCGCCTGCTCGCGCCGGTGCTGCCGAGCAAGGTGGTCGCGGTCGAGGGGACCTACGGCGGCGACGGCCAGGAGCCCGCCCGCGGCCGGCCTGGGCCCGTGCTGTTCTTCAAGCCGTCCACCGCGGTGGCCGGCCCCGACGATCCGATCTCCTACCCGGTCAAGCTGACCAGCCGGGTCGACTACGAGGGCGAGCTTGCCGTGGTCATCGGCAGGCTGTGCCGTGAGGTGCCGCCGGAGCGGGCCAGCGAAGTGATCTTCGGCTACGCGTGCGCGAACGACGTTACCGCGCGCGACCTGCAGGAAAACGATGGACAATGGGACCGCTCGAAGGCATTCGACTCGTTCTGCCCGCTCGGGCCGTGGATCGAGACGGATGCTGACCCCGCCGACTTGGCCATAACGACTAGCGTGAATGGCGCGGTCAGGCAGCAGGCGCGGACCTCGCAGTTGCACCACGACGTGCCCGCGCTGATCGCTTTCATCAGCGAGGTAATGACGCTGGTGCCAGGCGACGTGCTGCTCACGGGAACCCCTGCGGGGTCGGGGCCGCTGGAGGTCGGTGACGAGGTCGCCGTGACGATCGAGAGCATTGGAACGCTGACTAGCAAGGTGGTTTCCCGTGACTGATCCGGGCGTGCCCGCGAGTGACTCGCGGCGTGCTGCCGACGGCGGCCCGGCCGGCGTTCGGGTGCGATTCGCTCCCTCACCCAGCGGTGACCTGCACGTCGGGAACATCAGGACCGCCCTTTACAACTGGGCGTTCGCGCGGCGGAGCGGCGGCGTGTTCGTGCTGCGCATCGAGGACACCGACCGTACCAGGGTCACCGGCGAATACATCGACGCGGCAATCGAGA
Source organism: uncultured Actinomycetota bacterium (assembly GCA_963826515.1). Taxonomy (GTDB): domain Bacteria; phylum Actinomycetota; class Actinomycetes; order Streptosporangiales; family Streptosporangiaceae; genus DATFVJ01. Next base: position 707,260 of record CAWGXI010000002.1, on the reverse strand, counting down.
CGCTGCACTGGCTCGGGCTCGGCTGGGATGAAGGGCCGGACGAGGGCGGCTCCTTCGGTCCTTACCGGCAGAGCGAGCGGATGGGCCTGTACGCGGGCTGGGCGCGCCGGTTTCTCGACGACGGGCACGCCTACTACTGCTACTGCACGCCAGCGGAACTGGCGCAGCGCCGGGCGGCGGCGCGTAGCGCGGGCGGCCCGTCCGGGTACGACGGGCACTGCCGGATCCTGACCGCGGCCCAGGCCGGGGCGTTCGAGGCCGAGGGACGGCGGCCCGTGGTGCGATTCCGGATGCCGGACGGATCGACGACATTCACCGACCTGATCCGCGGTGAGGTCACCTTTGACCACACGGCCGTACCGGATTTCGTGCTCGCGCGAGCAGACAGCAGCCCGCTCTACACGCTGGCGGTCGCGGTCGACGACGTGACGATGAAGCTCACGCACATTCTGCGAGGCGAGGACCTGCTGTCGTCCACGCCCCGGCAGATCGCCGTTTACCGGGCCATGGGGGTGCCGGAGGAACAGATGCCGAGGTTCGGCCATCTGCCCTACGTCCTTGGCCCGGACGGCCAGAAGCTGTCCAAGCGTAATGGCGTGGTATCGATCGCCTGGTACCGGCAGGAGGGTTTCCTGCCCGAGGCGCTGTGCAACTACCTTGCGCTGCTCGGCTGGTCTCCGGGGGACAACCGGGAAGAGTTCTCGCTCGCCGAGATGGCCGCCGAGTTCGATCTCGCGCGGGTGGGACGGAATCCGGCGCAATTCGACGTGCGGAAGCTCGAGGCGATCAACGGAGACAAGATCCGCGCTCTTGAACCCGCTGATTTCGCCCACCGGATCACCCCGGTCCTGCAGTCAGCCGGGCTCGTCGGAGACCCGGCCGACGAGCGGGCGGCAGCTCTGATGGCAGCTGCTGCACCGCTGATTCAGGAGCGGATCTCACGGCTGACCGAGGCGGCGCCGATGCTGGGGTTCCTCTTCGTGGACGAGGAGGACTTCAAGATCGAGGGCGAGGCGGCCGAACGCATCCTGACACCAGACGCGGCGCCCGCGCTTGAGGCGTCGATAACCGCGATCAAGTCCGCCCGCGACTGGACGTCGCAGGCGATCGAGGGTGCTTTGCGTGCCGCGCTGGTGGACGGTTTGGGCCTCAGGCCGAGGGCCGCCTTCGGGCCGGTGCGGGTCGCGGTGACCGGGCGGCGGGTATCACCACCACTGTTCGAGTCGATCGAGCTTCTGGGCAAGGAACGAACACTCAGCCGGCTCAACCGCGCATTCGCCGCGGCCGCCGGCTGAGGTGGCGGTCGCCTAGGTGTTCGTGGTGACCGCGCACGATCGTGAGGTGGCCCCGCTCGCGCGGCCGTCGCTTTCGCCGGGGCGTGGCCGCCGCTTGGCCGGGGTATGGCCATCGCTTTGGCCGGCGGCCCGGATTCGGCTAAACTGCACGGGCGCGAGCGAAGGCTCGCCCCCTTGGGGTATGGGGTAATTGGCAGCCCAACGGATTCTGGCTCCGTTAGTCTAGGTTCGAGTCCTGGTACCCCAGCGAGTGTGTGACCAGCGCGGACGTCTCCCGTGGATGTCCGCGCTGGCTGTTCTGGAGGCGGCAGAACGAGCAAGCCTCAGACGGCTTCTGGCGAGATCAAGATGGGCGGCTTTTGCGGCCACTCTTGTCCGGTCTCCCGGCCGGGGTCACAAAGTGGGACCAGATGCGTTGCCCGGTTCGGCCGCCTCGCCGGAACCCGCTATGCTGACTAAGCCGTCACGTCCCCGGCGCAGCCGCAAGGTAGCGCCGGGCCTGTTGCGCCTATATACGGCGAACTTGGCCCCGTCGTCTAGCGGCCTAGGACGCCGCCCTCTCAAGGCGGTAGCGCCGGTTCAAATCCGGTCGGGGCTACGAGTGAAGTACCAGGTCACGGGCCTGATCGCCGGTTGCGGCGGTCAGGCCTCCGACCGGCTTGGCCAGCACTATCAGGCAGCCGAGCAGACAGCGCGCGGCCAGGTAGAGCGATGATCTCAGTCCCCAAAGCCTGGCCTGTCGGGCTCGAATACACGATCGCAGTGGTGACCTGCGTCTTCTGGTAACGGCCTGGAGCTGTCAGGCGGCGACCTGGTACTCGTGTGTAAGTCCGCCGAGGACTTGTTTTCGGCGGATCCGGTACTCAGCCAGGTTGATCTTTGGTGGCCAGGTGTCGGCTTGAGCGGGTGCGAGCTGGCCGAGGGCGCGGTGCGGCCGGGCGGTGTGGTAGTGCTGAAGGTATTCGGTCAGCACCTGGCGCAGGTGATGCTCATTGACGATCAGCAGCCGGTCGAAGAGCTCGCGGCGCAGGGTACCGGTGATCCTTTCGCAGATGGCGTTCGCTCTGGGCGCCTGCGGTGGGCTGGCGAGAATCCTGATGTCTTCCGCCGTGAACACGGCGTCGAAGGAGCCGGTGAACTGGCCGGCGCGGTCCCTGATCAGGAACTTGACTGAAGCAGCGCGCTGCCCGAGGTCCATCAGGAAGTTGCGCGCCGCCTGTGTCGTCCACGTGCCGTCGGGGTGGCGGTGATGCCGGCCAGGTGAACGCGGCGGGTGCCGTGCTCGATGACGATCAGGGCGTAGATGCGCCGCAGGAGCACGGTGTCCACGTGGACGAAATCGGCCGCCAGGATGCCGCGGGCCAGTGCGTTCAGGAACTGCCTCCAGGTCGGACCCGTGCGGCGGGGTGCGGGGTCGATCCCTGCATCATGCAGGATCTGCCACACGGTGGCGGGCGGCGATCGGGTGGCCGAGTTTGACGAGCTCGCCTTGCACCCGCCGGTGCCCCCACGTCGGGTTGTCTGTCGCGATGCGGATGACGAGCTTGCGGAGCGCGGCTGCCTCATGCGACCTGCGAGTACTCGTGGATCAGGCCGCCGAGCCGGTCGCGTCTTCGGACGCGGATGTTGTCGTCGGCAGGCGCGATTGTTGTAGTGATCGACGTATTCGCTGAGCGTGTGGCGCAGATGCCGTCGGCCGGCGATGAGGATGCGGTCGGTGCACTCGCGCCGCGCGCTGGCGATCCACCGCTCGCAGATCGCGTTCGCTCGCGGCGCCTGGACAGGCGTCTTAATGATCTGGATGCCGGCTGCGGTGAAGACGGCGTCGAACGCGTCGGTGTACTTGGCATCCCGATCCCTGATCAGGAACTTCAAGCCTTCGGTCTGCTCGCCGAGGTCCATGAGCGTGTTCCGGGCCTGTTGTACTGTCCATGCGGTGGTCGGGTGGGCGGTGACGCCGGCCAGGTGGACGCGGCGATGGTGGTGCCCGATGACGAACAGCACGTAGAGCCGGCGAAGAAAGACAGTGCCGGCGTGGAAGAAGCCGGCCGCGGCGATCGTCTTGGCCTGGGCGGACAGGAACTGCTTCCAGCTGGCGGCTGCGCGTTGCTTTCACCTTCCGGGTCGGGAACGGGGGGGGCAGCGTTCGATCGCTTTGCGTTTCATCGCCATGTCGATCTCGATGTATTCGCTTGTTGTCGTGATGCTGACGTGTCCGAGCCAGGACTTGATCACGTTGAGCTCGACGCCGGACTGGAGTAGGTGCAGGGCCGTCGTGTGGCGAAGGGTATGCGGGCTCACGGGCTTGGCGGCCAGCGACGCGAGGTTGGTGGCCGCCACCGCTACGTTGCGTTGAGGATCGTCCCGACGCCGAAGCGGGTGATGCCGCCACCTTGGAGGCCAGCGCCACCGCCAGCAAGACCACCCTGACCCAGCTGCGGGCGTTGGATCGGTTCACCGCCCACCGAGGTCTGCCGTCGGGAACGATCGACGAGACCCTAGCCAGGGCGTGGTTGGCGGGCTGCGCGACCCGGGCCCCGAACACCCGCCGCGCCGGCTCGACGCCGGCGACCCGAGCTCTTACTTCGACACCACCGGCTGCGGCAACTCGCTCAACGTCGGCGACCCCGTGACCCTGCAGCTGATCATGGACTCGCTGCGCTACTGGCTGACTGAGATGCACGTCGACGGTTTCCGGTTCGACCTCGCGCCCACCCTGGCCCGCCAGGAGGGCGAGTTCGAGAAGAGGTCGGCGTTCTTCGACCTTGTCTCGCAGGATCCGGTGGTGTCGCGCGCGAAGCTGATCGCCGAGCCGTGGGACGTCGGGCAGATGGACAGCCTGGGCGGGTTCCCGCCGGGGTGGCGGGAGTGGAACGGCAAGTACCGCGACAGCATGCGTAACTTCTGGCGCAGCCACCCGGTCTGCATCGGCGAGTTCGCCAACCGGTTCTGCGGATCGTCGGACATGTACAGCGGCGCCCGGCGCCGCCCGACCGCCTCGGTGAACCTGATCACGGTGCACGACGGTTTCACCCTGCGCGACCTCGTCTCCTGCAACGACAAGCACAACGAGACCAACGGGGAATCCAACCGGGACGGCACCAGCGACAACTACTCGTGGAACTGCGGCGCGGAAGGACCGACCGACGACCCCGGCGTGCTTGCCCTGCGGGCCGGCCAGTCCCGCGCGATCCTCACCACCCTGCTGCTGTCGTTCGCGATCCCGATGCTGCTCGGTCGCCTGGTACGACTGGTCCGCTGCCGACTGCGAACTGCTCGCGTTCACCAGCCAGCCGGTGGCCTTCCGCCAAGGCGCACCCGGTGTTCCGCCGGCAACGGTTCCTGGCCGGCGCCGCCGCGGCCTCCGAGCTTGGCGGGTGTAAACCAGCCGGCACCGCGATGACCGGCACGGACTGGTCCGACCGCAACGCCCGCGCCCTGGCCCTGTACCTCGACGGATCCGACGACCCCGACCGCGCCGCCGATGGCACACCGCTGCTCGACGACGACTTCCTCGTCCTGGTCAACGCCTGGTGGGAGCCACTCGCCTTCACCATCCCGGCCACCCGCACACCAGCGACCGGGCCGCCCGGCCCCGCCGCAGGCGTCCCGACCTGGCAGGCGGGAATCGACACCTACAACCCCACCAGGCCCACTGCCGCCGCCTCGCTCCGCGCCGGCGATCAGCTAACCGTCAGCCCCCGGTCGATCTTCGTGCTCCGCGGGCCCGCCGATGGCGGGCCTGTGTGAACGGCCCGAGAAAGTGTGGGCCCGGCCCCATGGGCATGCCCGCAGCGGGGCGGCGTAGCGGTTGAGGTCCCAGAACCGCCGTTGCCGCGGCCGCGGGAATGGCTGGCGCTTGTTGTCGCCCACGGGGGGCCGGCCGGGCTCGGGGCCGACGTAGATCGGCAGACCTGCCCTGGTGCCCGATAGTAACGACCCCGTGGAACGGAAATCCGTGGCCGAGCCCGCGCGGCGATACGCGAGAGAGCATGCGTTATGTCCGGTGCAGCGGCTTCGGCGCAGCTCTAGCTTCGCCTGCGTGTTCTCAGGTAAGAAAGTGTCCAGGGTCGCGGATGGCCCCTATCGGGGAGACGATGACGATGCCCGATGACGGGCCATGAGGGCGGCGACGCTCTTCGGGCTGGCGTGCCTCGCGGCAATGAACCCGAAGCTGCTCGCCATTGACGTCCTCATCGAGTTCTCGCTGGTGATCTTGCCGTTCGTATTCCTGGCGGCCAGGCCTGAGCTGAGGGCACCAAGGTGGCGATCCAGCGCTTGAAGGACTGGCTTATTGGCCACGCCCGCCAGCTCATGGCCGCTGTTGCCCTGCTCGCCGGTGCCTACATGACGGCCAGCGGCCTAGTGCGCCTACTGTGACCTGCCGCTGCCGTCCGCGCCGTCGCCCGGCAACCTGCCGCCCGCAACCTTGGCGCTCAGCATCCAATCCCAGCCGCGACCAACCGCCGGGCAGGTGATCTAACATGCTTCAAGATGAAAGGCGCTGCCGCGGTGCGCGGGCCTCGCTGCATTCATGAGACGGTGCAGGTAGGCCTGAGGAGCACCGCCCTATGAGGGATGTTCGCCGCCCTGCGCCGCCGACCGTTTGCAGCTACCGGCAAGCAACCGCCCGTTCCCAACCATCGGCCTTCGGCTTCATGCGACTCAGCTTCGCTGCCGGGCGCCAGTGACATGAAGGGTTCCACCATTGGCCATGGATCTCGCCGCATTGCGTGAGCCGATCGTGCAGGCGCCGCTCGCGGGCGGGGCCTCGACGCCCAGGCTCGCGGCCGCGGTGAACACTGCGGGAGGGCTGGGTTTCCTCGCCGCGGGCTACAAGACGCCGGACGCGGTCCGGGCCGATATCCGCACGCTGCGGTCGCTGACCGGCGATCCGTTCGGGGTGAACATCTTCGCGCCGCCGCCGCCGGCGCCACCGGCAGGACCGGCGGCGGTCGGGGCTTACGCCACCGGGCTGCGGGCCGAGGCGGACCATTACCGCGTTGAGCTCGGCGAGCCTCGCCACGACGACGACGGATTCCAGGCCAAGCTGGCTCTCGTCGCCGGTGAGCGCGTGCCGGTCGTCTCGTTTACGTTCGGCTGCCCGGAACCGGATGTGGTGGCGCGGCTGCACGACGCCGGCTGTGATGTGTGGGTCACCGTCACCAATCCGCACGAGGCCCTCGGCGCGCAGTCCGCCGGCGCGGACGCGCTCGTCGTGCAGGGCTTCGAGGCGGGCGGGCATCGCGCCTATTTCACCGACGAACCCGATGCCGACGACCTTGGCCTGCTGGCGGCGCTGCGGCTCGTCGCCCGCCAGGTCCGGCTTCCGCTGGTCGCCGCGGGTGGTATCGCCGACGGGGCGTCCGTCGCAGCGGTCCTGTGCGCCGGCGCGGCCGCGGCCCAGATCGGCAGCGCGCTGATGCTGGCCCCCGAGGCCGGCACGTCACCGCCGCATCGCTCGGCCCTCGCCGCGGCGGGCAGCACCCGTCTCACCCGAGCCTTCAGCGGCCGGCCTGCCCGCGGCATCGTCAACCGCTTCATGCGGGAGCACAGCACCGACGCGCCGGCCGCCTACCCGGACGTCCACCATCTCACCACGCCAATCCGCGCGGCGGCCCGGTCGGCAGGTGACCCCGATGGGATCAACCTGTGGGCTGGCCAAGCGCACGCGCTCGCGCAAGCCGCGCCGGCCGCAGAGATCGTGCGCCGCCTCGGCGCCGAGGCGCGCGAGGCAACCGGCCGCGTAGCCCGGCAACTAAGCCGGCCGCAGTGAACGACGCCGGCTCCGGGCTGACAATCCACGATGTCCGGGAGGCGTGCCAGGCGGCCGAGGGACGGTACGGGCTGCGCGTCACAGCGCCGGCCGACCGCGCCGCCGCCAAACGCCCGACGCGGGCGGAGACGGAGCAGGCTGCGCGGCGCGGCTGGGACGAGCCTCCCCGGGTGGCGCTGCGCCGTGGCCGGTGGGGTTGCTGTACTTGCGTGCTGTACGGATCCAGGTTCCGTACTTGGCCATACTTCCGATAGGCGCCAAGGTTTGCCGGGCAAGTTCGGCGTCAAGGGCGGCCCGCAGGGCCGTCGCGCCAGCGACCGAAGGCCCTTGACGGTGAGCTTTCCCGGCTTCCTCTATTCCCCGCTGCCTGTCGATACCCCGGGATGATCACGTGAGCGGCGCGCTTCGCGCGCCCCTGAAGCCGTAGGGAAAGTTCTCACGGCAGACCATGGGAGTCACACGCTGACCGCCTGCGACACCCGCCGCGTCATCTACGGCACCGAGCGCCGGGTGCTCTTGACGCATTCCCCCGAACTGCACGCCCACCAGGCCCGCGGCTTTGCCGGCACCACGCTGGCCAAGGCCGGCAGCAAGCTGGACGAGCTGGCCGCAACACTCGCCCGCGGTAAGACCCGCCGCCCCCGGGACAAGGTCGAGGCCGAGATCGGGAAAATCACGCACGACCCGTGGGTGCGGCGCGTCATCGCCTGGCAGCTGGCCGGCGAGCAGCCCAAGGACCTGCGCCTGGCCTGGGACATCGACCAGGCTGCCCGCTCAGCCCTGGAAGAAGAGATCTTCGGCAAGCACGTGCTGATCACGACGACTGGCCCGCCGCCGGGGTCATCGCCGGCTACCGGTCCCAGACCGAAGCCGAGTTCTCCTTCCGGCAGATGAAAGACCCACGCGCAGTGTCGTTCTCCCCGATGTCCCACTGGACCGAGCACAATATCCGTATCCACGTCCTCACCTGCGTCCTGGCCCTGCAGATCGCCCACCTGCTGCGCCTGCAGGCCGAGCGCGCCGGGTTGCAAATGTCAGTCCGCGAGCTGCTGCGCCAGCTCGCCGGCATCGGCGAGACCGTCCTGATCTATCCTGCGGAACGCGGCAGGCCCAAAGATGACATGCATCGGTTGCTGCCGTAGCGGCTGAGCTGGGCCGGGCCGAAGGTCTCCCGCTGAGCGGGAGACCTCCTCAGCTCAGACGCGTGACGATTAGCTCGGAAGCATCATTCGCGTGCGGGCGCTTTGCGCCCTCGGGAGCTTGAGGAGATCCCGATGCCCATCGTAGGCGGGCTGGACATTCACCGGAAACAGATCACCTTCGACTATCTCGACACCGCCACCGGCGAGCTGCAGCGCGGCCAGATCGCCCCGGCGGACCGGGCGCACCTGGCCGCCTGGCTGGCGCGGCGGTTCCCCGGCGGCCAGGACGCGGACTTCGCGCTGGAAGGGTGCACCGGGTGGCGGTATGTCGCCGAGGAGCTGGCGGCGGCCGGGATCGGCGCGCACCTGGGCGAGCCGGCCGAGACGGCGGCGGCGCGCGGCCCGAAAAAACGCGCCAAGACCGACAAGACCGACTCCCGGCACCTGCGGCAGCTGCTGGCCGGCGGGCGGCTGCCCGAATGCTGGATCCCACCGTCACACATCCTGGAGTGCCGGGCGCTGCTCGAGCTGTATCACGATCTCCGGACCGGGCACACCGCCTGGGTGCAGCGCATCCACGCCGTCTTGTTTCACCAGGGCGCCCAGCAGCTGGGCGAGGCAAGCCTGCGCACCGGGCAGGGACTGGCCGCGCTGCGGGCCATCGCCGGGACGCAGCTGTCGCCGGCCGGGCAGCTGCAGGTCGCCACGGCCCTGGACATGCTCGCCGCGCTGGAGGGCCACCTCGATGCCGTCCGGCGCCGGCTGCTGGATGCCGCCCGGCGCCTGACCGGCGCCAAAGTCCTCCCGCAGCGAGCTGCGCAACCACTACGTGTACGCGCGCAAGCCGGATGGCGCTGTCCGCAAGGTACGCCTCACCAAGCACGGCTGGGTCTTGATGTGCTGCCCGCAGGTTGTTCAGCTGGCCCGCAGGTATTCGCCGATTGCGCGCCGGATGACTTCGGAGACGCTGACGTGTTCCTGGACGGCGCGCAGCAGCAGGGCGCGCTTCAGTTCGGGGTCCAGACGCACCGACTCGACTGAGGCCGCCGCCGAACCCAGCGGAGGCCGCCCACCCCGCCGGCGGCGCAGCAGCGTGTCCACGTCGTATCCCCGCTCGGCCTCATCGGCCATCGCCTCGATGTCGGTATCGGTGATCGGCGTGCCGTCCTTGTGCTGTCCGTGGTTCATGTCTGTTCTCGCCTGCCCTTCGGGAGCAGTCGCCGGTAGGTGGCCCGCATTGGCATGGCGTGAATGACCGCCGGGCCGGCGGGGCGGTCCATCACCACCAGTTCGAGCAGGTTCCCGGCCCGGTCCGGCCCAAGGACCAGCCAGCGGACCGGGTCGTCGCCAACTTCGTCGACGGCGACGGCGTTGACGACGGCGTGGTGAATATCTTCGCTCGGGATGCCATGACGCAGGGCCGGGCGGAGAACCTCCACCTAGGAATCGTACTACGAAACTTCCAGGGCTGCCCACAAGGCCGGCGTCGAGTTCCGCCGTGGCGGGGGCGCCATGACTGCCGTGCAGCCAGAAGCGGCCATGGATGGTTGTGCCCTCGGAAGGTAGCGGCTGACTTGGCGCTGCTATCCGCCGGGCATTTGACGATTCGAACACACCTGTGATCACGGACGGGTCGGCGGACAGCCAAGTGGACAGCCATCAGCGACAGCCTGGCAGGTATTCACGGGCACGTCGGTACACGGTATGTGCAGGTAGGCGCCGCTGATGCCGCAGGGTGGCGGGCCGCCAGACTTGCATGGCATGCAAGTTCGGGGTCGAATTCCTATAGTTCGGCGGGATCGGCGCAGGCACGCGCCGCCACGGCGGCTGCGGGCGCCGGTGGTTGAGAGGCGCGGGTTCGGGTCGAATCCAGTCGGTCCCGGTAGCCGAAGAGCATCGCAGCTTCATGGCTTGGCGTCATCGAGTCCGGATCTTCGCCAACGCGTCGAGCGCAGTCTCGTCGGCATCCGGCAGGGCAATGGCGAAGGTACTTCTGCGTGGTGACGATGCTGGCGTGGCCGAGGCGCTCCTTGACCACCTCCAGGTCGGCGCCGCCAGCGAGAAGCCACGAAGCGTGGGCGTGACGCAGGTCGCGCACTCGAACGTTCGCGTCTTCCAGACCCGCTGCCATCCGTGCCGGCTTCCATATGTTCTTGCGCAGGCCGCCGCCGGCCAGTGGGCCGACGGGCAGCGGCTACGGGTGCTGCACGGCCGCGGCAGGGCCGTCGCCGCCACCCTGGCGTCCGTTGCTGCCAGGGCCCGCGCCGATCCCCGCACCTGCCACCTTGACCTCACCGACAGGTCATGTAGTCGTCGAGGTCGCCGTTGACGACCACGGCGCGGCGCCACCGGCTCACGGGGCGCCCACGTGCAGGCAGACCCGGCGCTGAGCCTGGCCGACCCCCACGACCGAGCCCAGCAGATGACTCGCTGGCTATGCCAGATTGCCGCCGACGCCGACCGCACCGGTATGGAGAGCCTGGTGACGCAGCTGCCGCCAGTCAACCCATAGCCGCCAGCACCCGCTCACCTGACTGGACCTGACCGAGCCAGCGCGCTGCTGGTGTCCAACCTGCGGTGGCTCTCGCTGCTCGCACGCATCGAATCGGGAGATCCCGCCGAGGGGAAACCGCTGCAGTCCGAAAGGACCTCTTGGACCTGTTCGGCGTGGCACGCACCACCCTCCGGCGCGCCATCGGCCACCTGCACGACGCCGCCAAACGCTGATAGATGCCGACGGCTCCGTCACCAGCATGCCGGAGACGGCTCACACTGGCTCCTGCCAGAGGCCACGCCGCGCCACCACGACAGCATGCGGCGGTGTGCGTGGGCCCGTCTTCCTCCGACGGTGCTTCACAGCGGAACGTCGCGGTGATGGACATGAATCGGTGCTGGGCGTGCTGGACGGTGTCGATGATCTCAGCTGTCCCGGCCGATTGAATCAGCCGCGATGGTGGGCGAGCATGGAGGCCATGTCCTATGTCTTTCCCAGCGACGTGGACGAGCGGCCGATCTCGGTGATCGGCGGCGGGACGCTCGGCCGCCGGATCGCCATGATGTTCTCGGCCGGTGGCAGCCGGGTGCATCTGTTCTCTCGCTCCGCCGGCTCGCGTGAGGCCGCCAGACGCTTCGTCGACGAGCACGCGTCCGATGTCCGCGAGCGGCTCGGGCTCGCCGCGGGCTTGCTGGGCACGGTTGAGCTCTTCGACGCGCTGGAGCCCGCCGTGGCCACGGCGTGGCTCATCGTCGAATCGGTGTCCGAAGACCTGGCGCTCAAGAAACAGGTGTTCGGCGAACTCGATCGCCTCGCCGCGCCCGACGCGATCTTGGCGACGAACTCGTCGTCGTATCCCAGTAGCCGCCTGCTCGACGCCGTCGAGTCCCCAGAGCGGCTGCTGAACGTCCACTTCCAGATGCCGCCCGAGCTGATCGCGGTCGAGCTTATGTCGTGCGGCAGGACCGACGCCGCGGTCTTCGACGCCCTCGCCGGGCGGCTGCCGCGCTACGGGTTCGTGCCCTTCACCGTGATGCGCGAGAGCGTCGGCTTCTTGTTCAACCGCATCTGGCACGCCACCCGGCGCGAATGCCTGATGGTCGTCGCCGAGGGCGTATCAACCCCTGAGGAGGTCGACCGCATCTGGCAACTGTCGCTCGGCACGGCGCTGGGACCGTTCCGGCTGATGGACCGGATCGGCCTGGACGTCACGCTCGCCGTCGAGGAGCACTACGCCAGCATTCGCGACGGCATCCCCACCGCCGCACGGGAGCTGCTGCGCGACTACGTCGGCAAGGGGTTTCTCGGCCTGAAGTCCGGCAGGGGCTTCTACGACGACTACGGCGACTGACCGCGGACGACCCAAGCGGGCTCGATCGCGGCGTTCGTGCAGCTTCGCGCCGGCCGCTGCGAGCCACGCCTCCAGCCCAAAGCCTAGGGTCCCGCTCGGCAACACCCAGCCGAAGGTCTACCACAAGCTGCTGTCCAACCCCGACATGCGCTATGCCGGCCTCGGCCCGGACTACTACGAACGCCAGGCCAGCACCCGCCGCCAGATCGCCCACCACGCCGGCAAGCCCGGCGCCCTCTGCTTCGGAGTCACCCGCTGCCGCCGCCCCGAACCCTGACCGGGGGGAAACGGGCGGCGCCCAGGCCGCCTAACTGATACCGCCCTTCCACATGCCCTGACCGGCTCTCGATGGGCAGGGTCCGCTACCGCGCCCAGCTGATCTCCATTTTCGGAGTCAGCCTGGTGTTTCGCCTGCCGATTCGGCGCGGTGTATTGCCCGCATGCCGCCCAGGAACAGCCGCTGCTGACTAAACACCAGCCGCGCGGCCCGAAGCCCGGCGGTCGCCGCCATGTCGCTCAGCGGGCCGCTCGGCCTGCCGTACATCCGCCGCGCCCAGCGCGGCAGGGTCGAGAACGCCAGGGCGCTGACCGGCGGCAGCCCCAGCTTCAGCACGCGGTTGCCGTCGGGTACCGGAGGATGGAAGGTCAGCCGCAGCGCTTGTTTCGCCTCCTCGCACGCGTACAAACTCGGCCTGATCTCCTCGTAGTAGGCGTCGAGTTCGGCCATCGAAGCGGGCGCTGCCGCACGGTCGACGCCGATCAGCTCCGCGCTTGTGCGCTGCTCGTCCACGAAGGCGTCCAGATCCGCGGCGGAGAACGGCAGCCGGCTGCGCCGGGCTACGTCGGCGCAGGAGGCGACCTCGCCGCAATGCACCCACAGCAGCAACTCGGGCTCGTCCACCCGGTACCGCGTGCCGTCGGGGTCGGTTCCGGTGAGCGACTCGTGAATCTTCCGCACGCGGCGTCCCGCACGTTCCGCCTCGGCCGTCGTCCCGAAAGTGCGCGTCTCGATGAACTTCCTGGTCCGCCTCAGCCTGGCCCAGGCATCCACTGGCTCTGTGAGGGTAGCGGCGTTCTGCAACGTGCCGCGTATCACCCGCGGATGTAATGCCTGCAGGTACAGTGCGCGGACAACCGCCACCCACATGACCCGGCTGTTCATAACACGCCAGGTCACCGACCCGGGGCCGAACAAGCCCTCATCTTCCCTGGCGGGATCATCAGGACTCGTATACGTGTAGGGCGTGTAGGGCATCGCCTTTCCCGCGTCAGTCCGGACAGCCGCAATCAGAGTGCACGCGCGCCTATCACCCGCGCCAGCATATCGCGCACGTCCTGCCCGCCCGGCCACGCCTGCACCGCTCTTACCCGAGCCGGGGCTCCGACGATCACCAGTCGGCCAGACCCGAACCCTCCGTACAGCGCGCAGATCCGGGAGCCCGCCCTTGCGCAACACGACTGGTCCGACGTCATCATCGGCCTCGATCTGGTCGCCCGGCTCGGCCGAACGGTCACCGTACGGGAGGCCAACAAGGACCCGGAATTCAATCAAGGGTTCGCTTAACCTGTAGCTGACGGCAGGAACCTAACAAACAGAAGGCGAGTGTGACCGGCTGGGCGGTGCTCCTCACCGACGAGGTGAGGACATGGCCCGCCGAACTCGTCAAAGAAGATTCCCGAGACTGCCCGGCTCGTCCGTGCCACGATCCGGGTCCTCGCTGACGACGGCCCAGCACTCGGCCGCCCGCTCGTTGACACCGTGAAGGGGTCGGAGATCAAGACCTGAAGGAACTCCGACCCGGTTCATCCGGGCGGAGCGAGATCCGGATCCTGTTCGCGTTCGACCCGCAACGGCAGGCGATCCTGCTTGCCGCGGGTGACAAGCGAGGCGCCTGGAAAGGCTGGTACACGAAGGCGATCAGGCAGCCTGAACGCCTTTACGACGACCACCTTCGTGACCTGGACAGGGAACCGTGAGGGTGCCACAACCTTGGGCACCTAATTAGCCGGGCTAACAGGAAAAGGACAAGAGAGGAAGTCAGCGCATGGCCACGCACCACTGGGCCGACGTTGAGCGCGACCTGTTCCCCGCTGGGGACGAGGACAGGGTCCGGGAACTTGAAGACAGGCTGCGTGCCGAGGTCCGCGCGCACAAGCTCGCCGAGATCCGCAAGGCCCGCCACCTCACTCAGCAGCAGATCGCTGCCGCATTGGGCGTGAGTAAGGCACGTGTAAGCCAGATCGAGCACGGCCAATGCGACCGCGCGGCGATTCGCGGCCTTGCCGGGTACGTAGAGGCCCTCGGCGGCCGTCTCGAACTCGTCGCAGACTTCGGCGACGAGCGGCTCGTCATCGGCTGACCAGGCGCGGTGGTCCGGTGGGTCCATCGGCGATGTCGCTGCGGCGGGCCGCAGCGAACTGGTCGGGGTCGGCGGCTTGGACCAGCTAAGCCGAGGGGCCACGGGAGCCACAAATGGGAGCCACTGTGGTCAGGCGCCCTCAGACCCAGCGCGACCCAGCTAGACCGTTGTTGCAGGTGAGTGGCTCCCCGCTCGACTCGCTCCGATGTAGATCGACTGATCGGATCCGCATGGCATGCAAGAGGTCCGGGATTCAAATCCCCGTAGCTCCACCAGGTCATACGCATATTTCGAATACGTATCCAACGGCGGTTTCTGCCACTGAATGGCACTTTGGCCGCGGGGCTGCGCTCAGGGACGTTTGGTGACCTGCTGATTTGGCGGGGCCGCCGGTCTGACGTGCATGTCGCGGCATAGACGATGCGCGAGAGGTCATGGGTTCGGGCCTCCATTGGTGGTGCGCTGCCACAGGCCCGGTCTCATTTCACGATGTAGGCCGATCGCGGGGCGGGCGGGTTCGAGCGTGGGAAGACTAGCGGGTAAGCCCCGCGCCGTTGGCCAGCGTGGCCGCAGCCTCGCGGACGCCCGCGCGCCCGGTATGTGACCTCGGGGTGTGGCTGCATATGGTGCTGCGGACCAGCCGCAAGCCAGGCGGCCGAGGGCTCGAGTCCTGCAGTCATGAGCTAGCAGGCGGGCAGGGCGTCAAGCCCGTCGGGGTGCGGGGGGTGCCTCGCAGCACCCAGGCTGTGAGCCTCGCAGCACCCAGGCTGTGAGCTCGGTGCGGTTGGCGAGCTGGAGTTTGGCCAGCGTGTTCCTGACGTGGCCCTCGACGGTCCGTTCGGAGAGCACGAGCGTGTCGGCAATCGAGCGGTTGCTGAGCCCGGCTGAGACGAGCTCGGCTATTTCGTGTTCGCGCCGGCCGCGTCCCGATTCCGGTGTAAATCGGCGGGCGTGATTCCCGGCTTCATGGTCAGCTTAGGCGGTGGCGCTGACAGTTTCAGGGCTGTCAGCGGCGGGCGTGGCGGTTACGGTGAGTGGCTGCAGCTGGGGTGGCGGGTCGAGCAGGGATCGGCGCAGGTCCTGCAGCAGGCGCAGTCCGCCGGCGGTCATGGTCAGGCCGCGCCAGCCGCGGGACGCGCGGGCCAGCACGGCCCACACCAAGTTGAGGCAGCTTGTCTCGCCGGGCAGCCGGCCGATGACCTTGACCCGGCGGCGGGTCTCCCCGAACGTTCTTTCGATGAAGCCGAGTGCCGGATCCGGTGATGGTGCCCGGCGGGGAAGCGCAGGTAGGCGGTCAGGCCCTCCCGGTCGGTGAGCAGGCACTTCATCGCCGAGGGGTAGGTAGGGGCGTACCTGGCGGCCATCTCGCTGATCCTGGCGTCGATGATCTCCACGAGCTTCGGCCCGGGCGGGGTCGTCAGGCCCTCGGTGTCGAAGATCTTCCAGTAGGCGTCCTTGACCTCGGCCTGCATCCCGGCCGGGGTCTTGGCAAGAACGTTCCGGGCTCGATGGATCAGGCACCGCTGACGCAGCGCCCGAGGATAGGCCTGCTCGATCGCGGAGATCAGGCCGGGCGCCCCGTCGCTGATGACTAGCAGCGGGCTGGCCAGGCCCCGGCCGGTCAGGTCGGCGAGGAAGTCGTGCCAGGCGTCGGCGGGCTCCCCGGTGCCGGGGGCCAGGCCGATGAACGCGGGCTTGCCGTCGGTGGTGATGCCCCAGGCGGCCAGCACCGGCTCGGCCGGGGAGCCGGGGTGCATCCGGAAGAAGCTGGCGTCCAGGAACAGGTAATCCAGCGCGATGCCGTCCAGGCGCCGCCGGGCCCACGCCTCGTGCTCGTCCTTGATGGCCCGGCACACGGTGGAGACCGTCGACTTGGAGATGGCGGCCTGATCGCCGAGCGCGTCAGCGAAGGCAGGGCTGACCCGGCGCTTCGCCAGGCCCCGCACAAACCCAGTTTCACGCTGCCGGCACGAACGTCACCACGTATATGCAGGTACTACGAACCGGCGTAGGGTAAATGCAGAATGTCCATTCGACCCTGACCCGGCCCACGCATGGGTGCAGGTACCGCGTCGCTCCGGACCCCGGTGGCACGGCCAAGCCCGTGTTGGGCACGGACCAAGGAGCCTCCGCGATGGACCGATCATCAAGTTTGTCTTCCGCCGTAGCCGCCGCCACGCTACCGGCACGGGACGCGCCCCGGATACGGCCGACCCGGAATCCCCCGCCCGGCAGCGGGGCCCGTGCGGGTAACGGCCCAGCCGTCTCAGCGGAATTGCCCCAGAGCGTGACCGAAGATCACGACCAGATCGTCCAAGACCAGAACGACGTCGTGGTCAACCGGCTGTTCGCGGCCGGGCTGGATCTGCAGGCCGCGCTGCAGCTGACCGGCGATGGGCGCGTGGCTGGCCATGTCGGCGATGCCATCGGTAGCCTGGACCAGGCCATCAGGGACCACCGGGACATCATTTTCGATCGTGGCGCATACGGCTCGTGATCACACACCCCCACAGGAGGCGGGCGCTGCTATTGCCGCCGCCTGGCGTCCTTCCTCGATCCACGCGGGACGAGCCTGCCCGCGGAAAGGGCGAGCTGGTGGGGATCGACGGGCGTGAACAGCTCAGGCGGCTAGCACAGGGGTGGCCCGGTTGGTTATGGCTCGCGGCGAGCTTGTCACGGTCGCTGGTGTGCAGCAAGCGATGCCTCGTGCCACAGGCCACGCCGATCCAAAGACACATGATCGGGCCCAAATGCGCGCCTAGTTCGGCCTGGAGTCCAAGGTCTGTGCAGATTGAGACGCCGTCGTCGAGGGGCCTGAAAAACCGTCGGCTCAGCCTACCCTGGTTCGAATCCAGGACCTGTCACCACCAGCGGAAACACCCCTTGAGCAGCGGGAAAGGTCGTATGGGCGTTCGGCGAGGCGGCCTCGGCTGGTGTGAGGGCGGCCTGGCGGGCGTTCTCCCACGTGCGGCTGTCGACGGTGCCGGGAGCGATCCGCCGCCGTCGCCACGAAACAGGCGGCGGCCGGACGCGGTGCCGTATTCGGTGGGGTGTTGCGCTGCAGCCGGGCAGGCCGTTGGTGTGAGGGGCGCGGGGCGGACTTCCTTGGCGGCGCGGTGCTTGAGCTGGCGGCGTTCCCGGCGCTTCCCAGTGCCGTCCTTGGGGGAGGCTGGCGGTTGTGCTGCCACGATTGGCGCCGGGAGGGTGCCGGTTTCGTGGAGAGCGGGCTGCGCAGTGATCTGGCTGCGGTCCGTATCATGTCGAGTACGCCTGTACTGGTGGATGTGGCGATGAGCGTGATATCGGCGGGTTTTTGGCCGGTGCGGAGCATCTGCGCCGCACCGGGGAACTGTTGCGCCCGGCCGGTGAGGTGCTGGGTATCCCCGGGACACGGGGCGCGGCGACCGTGCCGCCGGGAAGTGGTCCCGCCTGCCTCTGCTGTCTGGTCGAGGCGATGGTTGAGGCTCGGGCTGTCTGTGGCGCGGCCAGCATGCTGCGCGGATCGGGCGAGCATCCGGTGCCGTTCAGAGAGGCCGTCACCGCAGCCGCGGGGACCACGGCCTCGGCGGTCCGTGAACTGGACAGGCACCGGGTCAGGGCGGCGGTCCCGGCTGCCGTCGAGGCCGCGCGCGACCGCGGCTGCGGACTGGGCGCGCAAGAGTAGCCGAGGATGATGGGGCGGCGCGGTGGGCGGCAAGCTTGTGGTGATCTGGGATGAAGCGCTCGCGGGGTATGACTTCGGGCCGGGCCATCCGCTCGCCCCGGTCCGGGTCGAGCTCACCATGGCGCTGGCCCGCGGGCTCGGCGTGTTCGACGCCGCGGGGGTGTCGGTGGCTATCCCGGAGCCGGCCAGCGACGCGCTGCTAGAGCTCGTGCACGACCCGGCCTACATCGCGGCGGTGCGGCGGGCGAGCCGGACGCTGGCGCCCGACCCGTTGTTCGGCCTCGGCACAGAGGACAATCCCGTGTTCACGGGGATGCACGACGCGTCCGCGCTGGTCGCCGGCGCCACCGTCGCCGCGGCGAAGGTGGTGTGGGATGGCGTGGCCGCGCACGGCGCGAACGTGGCGGGCGGCCTGCACCATGCGATGTGCGCCGCGGCCAGCGGGTTCTGCGTGTACAACGATCCGGCGATCGCGATCAAGTGGCTGCTCGCCCAGGGCGCCGAGCGGATCGGCTACGTGGACCTCGATGTGCACCACGGCGACGGCGTGCAGGCGGCCTTTTACGCCGATCCCCGGGTGCTGACGATCAGCCTGCACGAGCATCCGCTGACGCTGTTTCCCGGCACCGGCCGTGCGGCCGACACCGGGTCGGGGGCGGGCGCGGGTTACGCGGTCAACGTCGCGCTTCCTGCGGGCACGGGTGACGCGGGCTGGCTGCGGGCCTTCGATGCGGTCGTCCCGCCGCTGGTTCGGGAGTTCCGGCCGCAGCTGCTGGTCAGCCAGCACGGCTGCGACGGCCACCAGCTCGACCCGCTCGCCCATCTCGGGCTGAGCGTCGATGCGATGCGGGTCGCGGCCGCCGCGGTGCACCAGCTGGCGCACGAGACCGCGGGCGGGCGCTGGGTGCTCATCGGCGGCGGCGGCTACGCGCTTGTCCAGGTGGTGCCGAGGGCCTGGGCTCATCTGCTCGCCGAGGCCGCCGGCCGGCAGGCCGATCCCGGCGCGCAGACACCACCGGCGTGGCGCGAGTACGCCCAGTCGCGGACCGGTGAGCCCGCGCCGGAATCGATGACCGACGGGAAACCCGCCGTGCACACGCCGTTCAGCCATGGTTACGATCCCGCTGATCGCGTCGACCGGGCGATCATGGCGACCCGGGTCGCGGTGTTCCCGGACCACGGGCTCGACCCGCAGCCCTGACAGGCCCTGCAGGCCGGGGCGGCAGGATTAGACCTGCCTCGCCCGGGCCGCGCGCCCGTCTGTGCGGGACGTATCCCGGCGGGGTGGGTGACTGATGCGCAGGTTCCGGCGGGATGCCGCGGCTGCGCGCCGCGATCACATCCCGGACTGCGCGCGGCGCCGGGGCCGAGCCGGGCCCGAAACCTCAAGATCGCCAAGACCTGGCGGCGGCGGGCTGTTGTGCGGCGCCCGGGGCCGGCTTGGGCTCCAGCCGCAGCTCCGCCTGCATGCCCGGGCGCGAGGACGCGGGTCTTGTCGCGGACGAGGATCTTGATGGGGCGACGCGCGGCCGGGGCGGCAGCTGACCGGCACGTGGTCCTCCGCCAGTATGAGTCGGCCCGGTGTCCCCGGTAGTGGACGCTGAAGCGGAGGTGCCTGACTCGGGCGGGCAGCGCCGGATCGAACTGGAGCGCATCGCCGCGAGCCCGCATGCCGGTGAGGCAGCTCAGCACAATGCCGGCCGTGACGGCGATGGCCCCGGGGCGGATGCCCCCGGCGGTCGTCCCGCCCTGGACGTCAGCGACGTCGCATTCCCAGCGGCCGGACGAAGATGCCAGGCCTGCCCCGGGTCTGTCCGGGCGCCGGTCACCTCGTAGCCCAGGTCGCGCAACAGTTGCCGCAGCTCGTCGCGGGAGAGCAGGAACGGGAGCATCAGCACGTCGGCCTGCTTGTACCGGTTGGTGCTGTCGGCCTCGAGCAGCCAGGCGATCCGAAGCCACGGTTCCTCGGATACTCGGTCTCCAACGGCGGCCCGCTGAAGTTCACCCTCCGTGCCGGGATCGCTCGCGTGGCGCCTTCAGCAACGATCGCCTGCTCGCCGATGTGGCAGGACGTCGTGGCCCGCAGGTTCCGCCTGCGATGAACCCCATCCCGCGCGGCCCGATGCGGCGGAGACAGCTACTAGAATTGGTTATACGCCGCCCGGGCCCGGCTGGCTGTGACGGGCCGCCGGGGCTCAGGAGGGTGGGTTGAGATGACCCGGGAAGCCGACGTGGTCCAGGCGCTTGTCACGATGGCCGGCACCCTCGTCGATGACTACGACGTGGTCGACCTGCTGACCGGGCTCGCCGACCGGTGTGTGAACCTGCTCGGCGTCTCCGCCGCCGGAGTGATGCTGGCCTCCCCTCCGGTGATGCTGTCCTGTCCCGAGGGCACCTTGGGGCTGGTGGCCTCCTCCAGTGAGGCGATGCGGCTGCTGGAGCTGTTCGAGCTCCAGGCCAAGGAAGGCCCCTGTCTGGACGCCTTCCGCACCGGCGAGCGCATCGAACACGAGGACCTGGCGGCCGGGTCCGGCCGCTGGCCGTCGTTCGCCACGGCCGCCCTCGCAGCGGGTTTCCAGTCAGTGTCCGCGCTGCCGCTGCGATGGCGGGAGATGACCCTCGGCGCCCTGAACCTGTTCAGCGTCTCCCAGGCCCCGATGGACGAGGCGGATGTCATCGCCGCCCGGGCCTTCGCGGATCTGGCCTGTCTGAGCATCGTGCGGCATCGGGACACCGCCGAGGCGCAGAGCTTGAACGAGCAGCTTGCTGGTGCCCTTTCGAGCCGGGTGGCAATCGAGCAGGCCAAGGGCGTGATCTCGGAGCGCGCCGGCGTCGATCTGGCCGAGGCTTTTTCCCGGTTGCGGAGTTACGCCCGCAACAGCAATCTGCGCCTCACTGATGTCGCCGAAGCCGCCGCCGGCGGCACCCTCGACCCGCTGGCATGGGCCCCGCCCGCCCGTCCGGCCCCCTCCTGACCACCCGGGGCCTGCGGGTTCCCCCCGCCGGTCTTAGAGTCAGACCACCTCGCATGACAGGGCTCGCCCGGCAAGCCCGATGGCGGGGTTCCGCAGCGTGGCGGCAGCCTGGCCGTCCCAACTTGCCGCGATACACGTGAATGCCGGCACGGTACACCGCCCCGGCGCGGTCCAGCAGACCGGCCGGTTTCCGCCTCGGTGAACTGCCGCCATTGTGCGTGGTGGGGTGCCGCGCCGTAGAGCTTGGCGGCGATCAAGCGGTCCGGGTGGGGCACGACCGGATCCGTGCATTTGTTCGGGCGTTGCCGCTTGCAGGGTTGCCGGACGTCCGGCGCGATTGCCGGCGGCGTGCGCGTCAGGAACGAGCGCGCCGCCTCCCGCGGCTATCCGCCAAGCGCGGCCCGCAGCTCATCCGGGTACTCAGTGACCACCACGTATGGATGGGCGGCCGTCCCGCGCCGCCGCTGCGCCACGTAGCGGGTGCGCCATCCGATGCGCTCGGCACGGATGACGTGGTCTGGGTGCTCGGCGGCGAGCGCGGCCCTTTCCCCGGCCAGGCGCGCCAGCAACGGCTCGTCGGCCCAGGGAAGCCTGCCGCGCCAAGGGCCATTGCTCCCGCCCATCCCCCGCCCCCTCGCGGCGTCGGCTATCAACGGGACGTCACGCCCGGTCGGCTGATGGACGCGCATGCCGCTGGACATGGGCCGTGCCGGGCCGGCGCGCTGGCAAGCCACCCGCCGGGGTGGCGTCCGCACCGCGCGGCAGGGGATGCCACGGCTCTGCCGCGCGGGAGCGAGCCGAGACCTGACCACAGCAATTCGGGACCGTTACCCTGCCGGAGCAGGCACGCGCTCATAGCTCGAAGAACTCCGGGCGATGGCCCTCAGGCCAGGCCGGGATCTCCTGCTGATTCCATAGCCTGGCCTTCCGAACGCCGTACCCGCGGGGGGAAAGCGATAGCGCCCGAAGCCGGTTCTCAAAGTCCTCTTCAGAACAAACAACATCGGGACAGCCTTGAAACTGGCCGGCATCGTAGTCGACCTTGATGCCCAAGCCGCTCGGCGTGCTTACGGAACGACCGGTAGCGCTTAACCCCGCCCTTATTCACGCCCTGTTTCGGCGTGTGCGGGTACAGGTCGAACCAGGGGCCGGTTCGACCTTGGGTCTTTGGTGACGCATCACATCCCGGCCACGGGTAAGCACGTCTGCGGCAAGTGCGCTAAGTGACAGTTCCGCTAGTTCCTTCGGCCAGGATCTGCCCGTCGTGCGGCAAGGTCAGCCACTCAAGCCGCACTGGCCACGCGCACACCGAGGATAGGGGTCCGCCGGGGGCGGGCGCCTGGGATCACGTGGCCTGGCCGGGATAACTGATCGCCTGCAGCGGCGACCGTGTCCCGGGGTCGTCGGCGTACCGGGATGACCGGCAATTCCACAGCGCTGAGGAACACGCAGAGTGTCCGAATCGGCGGGCAGCCGGGGATCTGCGGCCGCGCCTGCCGAATATGGCGTCGATCGTCCGGCGCCGGCGAGATCTGGATTGTCCGTTGACCTGACCGGGCGCTGTTGGCCGTTCGACGGCGTAGCGTCGGTGACGAGGGGCCCGGCGGTGTCCGGGCCCGGAAGGTCGTTGAGTCCAGTCCCCGCTGGCGCTTTCCTTTCTCGTGCGAAGGAGGCAGCAGATGGACAGTTGCCAGGGTGCTGTGGGCAGTGCGGCGGGCTTTTGCCGGGGCTGGTGCGGCTGAATGGCAGGCGACAGGCTTCACCGGATCTTGGCTGAGCTGTCTGCCGGGGGAGCAGACGCGTGGTCGTCAGCCGGGCTGTGCGGGGTGTGCCCGGGGATTGCCGGGGTGAGCGGCGCGGGGGTGATGCTGATGTCGGGTGACGTACCCAGCGGGTCGTTGTGCACCACGAACGAGGTGAGCCACCTGATCGAGGAGCTGCAGTACACGCTCGGCGAGGGGCCGTGCGTGGACGCCTACCAGACCGGCCGGGTGGTGGCCGAGCCTGACCTGGCGGCTGCGGTGACCGGCCGGTGGTTCGCGTTCACCCCGCCAGCGCTGGCGGCGGGTGTGCGGGCGGTGTTCGGGTTCCCGTTGCGGGTGGGCGCGGTGCGCCTGGGGGCGCTGAACCTGTACCGGGACTGGCCGGGCCCGTTGAGCGCCGGCCAGCACGCTGACGCGCTGGTGGTGGCCGACGTGGCCGCCCGCTGGGTGCTGGAGGCCCAGGCCGGGGCGCCCCCGGCCCGGGCGCGGTGGCTGCCGGGCTGGAGGCCGGCGCTGATTTCCATTTCGTGGTGCATAACGCGGCGGGCATGGTCGCGGTGCAGCTGGGGGTCAGCGTGACCGAGGCGATCATCCGGCTGCGGGCGTACGCTTTCAACAGCGATCGGCTGCTCGCCGATGTGGCTGAGGATGTCGTGGCCCGCAGGCTCCTGCTGGGATAAACCTTGCCCGCCGGGCCGGGAAAGGGCCATGTGGCCGGGGACAGGGCCGCTGGCCACTACTAGAATAGGTGCCGCGGCCCGGGCTGCGATTCGGCGTCCGTCGGCCGTGGGCGCCGCCGGGCTCGGGAGGGCGTGTTGGAGATGAGCCGAGAAGCCGCCGTGGTCCGGTCGCTGGTTGAGATGGCCGGCACCCTCGTCGATGACTATGACATCGTTGACCTGCTGACCGGGCTCGCGGACCGGTGCGTGAACGTGCTTGGCGTGTCGGCCGCCGGGGTGATGCTGGCCTCTGCCGAGGGCAGCTTGGGGCTGGTGGCCTCTTCCAGTGAGGCGATGCGGTTGCTGGAGCTGTTCGAGCTGCAGGCCCAGGAGGGCCCGTGTCTGGACGCCTTCCGCTCCGGTGAGCGGGTCGAGCACGAGGACCTGGTGGCCGGGTCCGGCCGCTGGCCGTCATTCTCCAAGGCTGCCCTCGGGGCCGGTTTCCGGTCGGTGTCCGCGCTGCCGCTGCGCTGGCGGGATGTGACTCTTGGTGCGCTGAACCTGTTCGGCGTCACGCAGGCCCCGATGGGCGAGGCGGATGTCATCGTCGCCCGGGCCTTCGCGGATCTGGCCACTTTGAGCATCGTGCAGCATCGTGCCAGCGCCGAGGCCCAGCGCGTGAACGAGCAGCTGTCTGGTGCCCTGACCAGCCGGGTGGTGATCGAGCAGGCCAAGGGCGTGATCTCGGAGCGGGCCGGCGTCGGTCTGGCCGAGGCCTTCGCCCGGTTGCGCCGCCACGCCCGCAACGGCAACCTGCGCCTCACCGATGTCGCCGAAGCCACCGTCGACGGCACCCTCGACCCGCTGGCATGGGTCCCGCCCGCCCGTCCGGCCCCCTCCTGACCACCCCGGGGCCTGCCCCCTGGCCGTCGGCGGCAGAGTCAGACCAGCTCGCATGACACGGCTCTCCCGCACGTGCACCGGGCCCGACGGCGGGGTGCCGCAGCGTGGCCCGAGGACTCCCGGTTGTTGTGGCCTCGCGGTACGGCAGCTGGAGCGTTCGGCTGCGCCGCGGGCCCGCATTTGCGCCGTGTGTGGCCGGGTTAACAAACCGGCGGCCTGCGGGCCCGCCCGACGGATCAGGCCGGGCAAAGTCACCGTTCTGGGGGATATGGACGGCCATCTGGCGGACCGGGACCGGCGCCGGGCCAGCTGATCTTCGCTCGAGGCGCAGTCGCCTGCTCGCGTCAGAACGCCGGCCGCGATGCCCGCCCCGGCCAGCCGCACGGCCCGGCCAGACCGGCCCGATCTCGCCGCCGCGCGGACATGCCCGCCGCTAGTGCCGAACGGCGCGACAGGCAGGCCGCTTGCTGGCTGGCGACGGCAGCACCCCGGGCGCCGGCCGGTGAGGACGGCACCCAGTTGTTGCTGGCAGCGGCTCGGCGGGCGCGGTTCCTGCCATCGAGCGGATGCGCGGTGCGCAGATCCCCGAAGAACTGACGCTGACCACGGGTGCGGCGTCACCCGGCCGCGCGGGGCCGTGTACGGCCTGCGGGGGATGCCGCCATGCGGGTCCTGCCAATCGAGCAGCACGTCGGGCCGGCCCGTGCCCGCTGGTTATCCCCAACCTGTTCGTTCTGGCCTTGGGCCGCATCAAGTTGCCGCGGCCGCCCTGCGGGATGACGGGACGTCGATTGACGGGCTCGGCGTGGTATTGGGTCGTGTGCCCGATCGCGGCCGCTGTCCTGCTGCAGCGGCTCAGCCAGCCGGCCGGGGCCAACGGCACCCTGGGCGGCTTGGAAGGCGCGCACGGGGGACAACCCGGGCGGGGGTGGGGCCGACTGGCGGTAAGCGCAGGCCGGCGCGCATTCTTGTGTGCGTGGATTCCGGAGAACGTGAACAGGCACCGGATCTGGGTGAAGGGTGCGGTGACCAGCGGGAGCGGGCCGCAGACAAGCGTGAGGCGCTGACCGCCCAGCGGCAGCAGGCGGCGGACGAGCGTGAGGCGCTTGCCCAGCGGGAGCGGGCCGCGGACGAGCGTGAGGCCCTTGCCGGCCCGCGGGAGCGGGCCGCAGATCAGCGTGAGGCGCGCACCGGCGAACTCGCACGCGCGGCCGGTGTCGCTGCCGGGCGCCATCACCGTCGCAGGCACCCGGCAATCGCACGCCCGCCGGTAGCGGCGGCGGCAGTGCGCCACCAGCCGCACGATCACCTGCCAGTCCAGCTGCTCCCCGGACACATGATCCCCCAGCAGCGTGAACGGCTCCCCGCACTGCAGGCAGCAGTACCCGCCACCCGGAAATCACAGGCCACCTCAAACCGGGGCAGGCGCCAGTAATCCCGCCGCCCCGCCCGCGCCCCAGGACCCCGCTTAACGCCCCTGCCGCGTTCCCGGCCGTGCCCGCCGTCCCCGTCACTGCCAGCGTCATCACGGCCAGACGGCCCCGGACGCGACCGCTCCGACGACCGCCCGAACAGCATCCTCTGCAAAACCGCCAGGTCAGCCCGCATCCGGTTCAGCTCGGCGTCCCGCTCCGCATCCCGCTCAAGCAGCCGCGCGTTCTGCTTCCGCAACCGCGCGTTCTCCTCGCGAAGCCCGCCCGCCGTCTCCGACAGCTGCCGGTTCGCCTCCAGCGCGGCAGCCAGCGCATCCAGCAGCGACGCCTCAGCATCCCCCGCATCCCGGGCCACGCCAGCCGCAACCGCCACGCACTACAGCAAACACCCTCAGCAACCGCAAATCACGCACCATGAGCCAGCGTGCCGCAGCCCAGGCACCCGCGGACGCCAACGCCCCGTCACACGATTTCCGCATACTTACGGCTACTGCCTGTCTGGCTCGTGATCTTGCGCCTGAACAGAGGACATAGCCGGAGCTGCAGAAGCAGCCTGGGCCCCTGCGAATATTTTTCGGGACGGCACCGGCGTGTATACGCTGGGACTACTACCTAACAATCTGAGAGCAGTATGCCTATGACCAGCACCGACACCAAATCCGGCGCTCAAGCCGCCGCCCAGCCGGCCGCCGTCTATGCGCGCATTAGCCAAGATCCGGGCAACACCCTGGAAGGCGTCCGCCGGCAGGTCAGGAAAGCGCTCAAGCTGGTCGACGGCCGACGTGGCGACTGGCGGATGAGCGACCTGCCGGGCTCGCCAGTTGACCCGAAGCACCCGGGCGGCGAGCAGTGGCCGCCCGGCGTTTTCGTCGACCACGAAATCGGCGCAGGCACCGAGAATTGCCGCCACGAGTATCGCCGGATGCAAGCCGCGATGGAACGCGGCGACCTCAAGGTGATCGTGTCCAAGGCGCTTGACCGGCTCTGGCACACGCTAGCCGAGACCGCCGAGGCGCTCGTCAAGATGCGCGCCGCAGACGTTCACCTTGATCTTTTCGACACCGCGCCGAGCCTGGCTCTGGACGGCCGCCTCGTTCAGGTATTCCCGGCCACATGGGCGAGAGGGCTGGCCGATCCTGTTGCCGCCGCGCCGGCTGCGCCGACGGCCGCTCCCACCATGACCGACCGCGTCCGCGAATGGTAGGCCACCCCGGACAGGCCGCGCACCCGCGCGGAGATCGCCACCGGGGCCGGTTCCACAAAGACCGGGACGCAGGGCGCGCTCCAGCATCTCGTCGCCAGCGGGGAACTTAGCCGAGCCCTCCGCCAGGGCTGCCCGGTCGAGCTGCCTCCTTACGGGCCTGCTCGGCGGCGGAACCCACAACAGCACGCCCGCCACCGAGCAGCCGCACCTGCGAAGCGAGCACCCCACCGACGTCACCATCGCTGGCACCGACATCATCGCCTACGCGCGGCCGCAGCGCGCCGCCCGCATCCCCGCCCCTACGTCTACGTCGATGGGGCAGCTATGCGACCCCGTGCACCAGCCCGCTGCTGGAGCGGGCCCACGACATTGAGCTGCCTGATGACGATCACCTGGCAGCGGCAGGAATGCCGCAGCGGTCCACTCATCCACGTCTTCATCAGCTTTCTGCCGCCATCTAGTAGGGATGCGGTAGCGACGGTCTCAACGCCACTGTCCCGCGGCGGATACCACATCCGAGATCCACCGCAAGCTTTGGGTGCAAGATGCCGCGAGTTCGAATCTCACGGATGGACCGAAGGTGCCCAGGTCAGGATGTGGTATTTGGGCGTCGCTGAGCGCGTCAGTTTGATCGTTTGACCGTCATTTGGCCGTCGCCCTGAACGCCGCTGACCGGCACCTTGCCGCACGGTTCGTCCCGACACGGCATGCTTGCCACGCTCAGGGCCGGGCGCTGCCGGAGATCCTGGAGGAGGTGGCCCGCCTCGGCGCGCAGCTGCTGATGCAGGCCGCGCTGGAGGCCAAGGTCACCGAGTTCCTTGGACGGGACCGTTATGCCCGCGCAGCGGTGACCGAGGACGCCCGGCCCGGTTCCCGTAACGGCTACCGGGACGCGACCGTCAAGACGACCGCCGGGCCGGTCACGCTGGCCCGGCCGAAGCTGCGCGGCACCACCGAGGCGTTCGCCTCCCGCCTGTTCGGCGCGCACGTGACCAAGACCAATGCGCTGGAGTCCCTGGTGATTGCCTCCTTCATCCGCGGCCTGTCGATGCGGGACGTGGAGGCCACCCTGGCTGATGCGCTCGGCGACCAGGCCGCGATCTCCAAGTCCACGGTGTCGTCGGTCTGCCAGGCCATCAAGGACGAGCACGAGGCGTGGGCCCGGCGGCGCCTGGACGGCATCGCGCTGGATTACCTGTTCCTGGACGCCAGCTTCTTCCGGATGCACCCCGGCTCCCCGGCCGAGCCGGTGCTGGCCGCCTGGGGCATCACCACCGACGGCAAGCCCGCGTTCATCGGCCTGGCCCCCGGCACCGGGGAGCCCGCCGACGCCTGGCACGACTTCCTCGCCGACCTGACCGGCCGGGGCCTGGCCAGCCCGCTGCTAGTCATCAGCGACGGGGCGCCCGGCCTGATCTCCGCGATCGAGCAGGCCTATCCTCGGGCGCTGCGTCAGCGGTGCCTGATCCATCGAGCCCGGAACGTTCTTGCCAAGATCCCGGCCGGGATGCAGGCCGAGGTCAAGGACGCCTACTGGAAGATCTTCGACACCGAGGGCCTGACGACCCCGCCCGGGCCGAAGCTCGTGGAGATCATCGACGCCAGGATCAGCGAGATGGCCGCCAGGTACGCCCCTACCTACCCCTCGGCGATGAAGTGCCTGCTCACCGACCGGGAGGGCCTGACCGCCTACCTGCGCTTCCCCGCCGGGCACCATCACCGGATCCGGCACTCGGCTTCATCGAAAGAACGTTCGGGGAGACCCGCCGCCGGGTCAAGGTCATCGGCCGGCTGCCCGGCGAGACAAGCTGCCTCAACTTGGTGTGGGCCGTGCTGGCCCGCGCGTCCCGCGGCTGGCGCGGCCTGACCATGACCGCCGGCGGACTGCGCCTGCTGCAGGACCTGCGCCGATCCCTGCTCGAACCACCCCGCGAGCTGCAGCCACGCACCGTGACCACCCGCCAGCCCGACGATCACCCCGAAACCGTCAGCGCCACGCCTAACCTGATCACGAAGCCGGAACCGCGCCCGTCGATTTACACCGGATTCCGGACGCCACCCTTGCGCAGGGACGCTCTCTCAAGGCGGTAGCGCCGGTTCATGTAAGGAACTGCGCCGCCGGAGTTCAACGAGCCGGACGAACGCAGAGAGGTGATGATGAGGCAGCAGGAGGGGGAACAGCCGTCATCACCCGCGCGGAGGCGCGGGACATCGACGAGCTAGGCGAGCTGGTAGTCACCCGGACCCTCGAGGGCGTGAGAAGGACGCTGAGCTGCACAGTCATTCACCTGTAACGAAACTTGGGGATCCTGGCCGGGCGCGTGGCAACGCCGGCGGAGCCGGCTCTGGTGGTCCGTCGGTGAGGCGGGGGACGGTCAGGCCGCCGCAGCCGCCTTGGCCAGCGCGGAAAGGCGGCGCCAGTGCGACCGGTGCATGGTACTGCTCGGGATCGGCCACGGCGCCACGGGACGGGCGGCTTGCCCGGCGCCGGGAGCGCCGGGGCTCTGAGTCCCGTTCCCAGGAGAACTGCCGTTCCCAGGCGAGGCGGGTAGCCCCGGATCGCCAGGACAGCGGGGTCGGGCCGACGGTGCGGAGTGGTCAGTGCTTGAAGGCGTCCTTGATCTTCGCCCCGGCCTGCTTGATGTCGCCCTTGGCCTGGTCGCCGCGGCCCTCGGCCTGCAGGCGCTGGTTGCCGGTGAGCCGGCCGAGGGCTTTCTTGGCGCCGCCTTTGACGGCCTCGGCCTTGTGCGCGATCTTCTTGGTGATGCTCATGGGTGGCTCCCTTTGGACTCATTCTGCGGGGCGGCCGAATCGGCAGGGACGTCGGGGGCGGGCTGGCCGTTTGGCGATTGTGGTGGCGTGACGGCGGGCTGGGGGGCGTTCTGCATTGCGTTTGCCGTGTACGCGCGGGCGGTGTCGCGCTGGCCGATGAGGTCGTCGCGGGTCTTGCTGACGGCGGCGGTCTCGCGGCGGGATTGCCGCACTTCCTGGCGCGCGGCGCTGCCCCGGCGGGAGGTCCGGCGCGCGCCGGCCAGCAGCACGGTCAGCCCGAACATGCCGGCCGCGCCGACCACGATGCCGTAGAGGAACAGCGTGCCGGCGGAGCCGGTCAGATGGTAGCCGAACACCACCGACCCGTGGAGCGCATGCGCGCTGCCGCTATTGCTGAGGACACCGGCCACGCCGGCGACCACGGCGGCCACCAGAATAATGAGCCCGAGGACGACGATCATGGCAAGCTCCGGGGATTGCGTTGTTACCCACAGTAGACGCCGCGGCCACCGTGACGTCAACGTCGTAGGTCTACACAGTTTGGCTACGATATTGTGGCATTGGCCTGGGCCACGTGAGGGAAGGTGCGACCGCGATGACCCCACCGCTGGCCGACCGCGCCGCCGGTGACGCCGCCAACGGCAGAGGCAAGATCACCCGGGAGGTGGTGCTGGCCGCCGCGCTGGAGATCATCGACCGCGACGGCGCCGGCGGGTTGTCCATGCGGCGCCTCGCCCGCGCCCTCGGCCGGGACCCGATGATCCTTTACCGGCACGCGCCCAGCAAGGCAGCCCTGCTCGACGGCGTCGCCGAGATCGTGCTCGCCCAGCTCAAGGTGGACTCCGCCGACCCGGACTGGGCAGCCCAGCTGCGCGCCGTCGCCCGCGGCTACCGGCGGCTGGCGCTGGCCCACCCGAACGTGGTGCCGCTGCTGGTCACCCGGCCGCTGGCCACCCCGCTCGCGCTCCGCCCGCAGGGCACCCTGCGCCCGCTCGAAGACGTCCTCGCGCTGCTCACCCGCGCCGGATTCAGCGGACCCGATGCCCTGCACATCTACCGGGCCCTGTTCGGGTTCGTGCACGGCCACGTACTCAACGAGCTACAAGAACTCGTCGAAAACCCGGACGAGACCGACGACCTGCTGCGGCTGGGCCTGCACCGCCTGCCGATCGGCGAATTCCCCCTGCTCCGCAGCCTCGCTCCCGCCCTGGCCGCCTACGACGGCGCCACCGAACTCGAACGCGGCCTCGACATCCTCCTGACCGGGCTGACCACCACGCTGACCCCCCAGACGGAGTGATTCACCGCCCGCAGCCCATAGCCAAGCCCGGGCCCTAGCGCCGGCAGGCAGGCAACCTGAGACTCAGGAAGCGCGTGTCACCGGGTGTTCGAAGGGCCTGGAAGTCACCGGCGGGGGTCAGGGCATCGTGTCACACGCCGGAGGCGGCCTGCAGGGAGCAGTTCCGCCGCCGCGTCGACAAGGGCGCCTGCTTCTCCCAGCCGTTCCCAGGCACCCGCGAAGGCTCGGCGAGCTTCACCAAGCAGACCGACCGGGTACCGATCAGCCACAGCGAGGACCTGGGTGTGATGCTGCGCAGACAGCATCGCCTACACCGGTGGCGCGGAAACCTGCCGCTGGTTCCATGCCCGCCTCGAGTCCGTCACGTCGCCGAACGCGGCATCGGAACTGGCCGCAGCCGCCGCACGCCAGCGAGGCGACAGCTGACGCTGCTCACCCGCCTGGCGGAGCACGCCAGGCACCGCAGCGACCTCCCGCCGCCCTTCTACCGCAAGCGCACGGTCCGGTGGGTGATCCGGATCGCGCGCGACGGGGCGCTTTATCCGGTCCTGGGCGGATACGCCGGCGCGGGAGTTTACCCGGCGGCGGGTGCTGGCGGGCCCGTCGAGGCTGGCGGTGCGGCACCGGGGTATCCGAGGCCGGCCGCGTACAGGCCGCAAAGCGCGGCGTTGAATGACGGGATGTCGCCGAACTTCGGGTGATTGGTGAACAGCGAGAAGACATCGGGGTCCGCGCCGAGGACGTCGTCGGCGAAGCCCTGTAGCGCCTTTTTGGGCCCGACCTCGACGAACACGCGCGCCCCCGCGTCGTAGAGGGTGCGCAGGCCCTTGATCCACTGGACCGGCGACGCGATATGGCGGCCCAGGATGTCGAGCATCTGCTCGGTCACGTCAGCGCCGGTGCCGGTGACCGGATAGAACTCGCCGTCGACGTTGCCCACGATCGGCAGGACCGGCGGCCTCAGCCCGAGCCTGGCCAGCTGCTTCTTCAGCGGCCCGCTGATCGGCGCGACGATCGACGTGTGGAAGGCCATGCTGACCGGGATGCGCATGGCCGTGCGCCCGGCCTCGACGAATTTCGCGACCGCCTGCTCAACGGCTGCGGTAGCGCCGCCGATGACGGCCTGGTGATTGCTGTTGACGTTGGCCATGACGACATAGCCGTCCAGCGACGCCACGGTACGCTCGATCTCCTCGAGCGGGGCCATGACGGCTGCCATCGCGCCGTTGTCGGGGATGTCCAGGCGGGACAGCTCCCAGCCGCGGGTGCTGACCACATCCATCGTGGCCTCGAACGACAGGGCGCCCGCGGCCGCGAGCGCTCCGTACTCGCCGACGCTGTGACCCATCACCATGTCCGGCCGGATGCCGTACGCGGCAAGCAACCGGGTGAAAGCTAAGTCGGCGGCCATCACCGCCGGCTGGATGATCTCGGTCTGCAGAAGCTGCTGCTCGAGCCGGGCGACCGCGGCCGGGTCGTTCTGGTCAATGAAGATGTAACTGGTCAGCGGCTTGCCGAGCTGCGACGTCATGATCCGGTCGGCGTCGGCGAACGTCTGCCCCACGATGGGTTCGGTCTCGCACAGTTCGCGCAGCATGTTGGCGTACTGCGAGCCCTGGCCGGGGTAGAGGAAGGCGACCTTGGGCGCTGGGCCGTGGCCGAGGAAAATGCCGCGGGCACGCAGCATCTTGGCAAGCGCAGGCGATCCCTTGGCCAGTGCCGCCGCGGCGCGGCCGGCCTTGTCCGCAAGCTCAGCCGCGTCGCTGTAGTCGATGGCGGCGCGCACCTTCGCCGTCGCCAAGGCAGGGTCCGGCGCCTTGGGCTCGGGTGCCAGGCCCTTGGCCGCCTCCTCCTGAACCCGGGTCAGCTGCGCGGCTACGTCCGCATCGCTGTCGCCCCCCACCACCAGGGCGCCGCGCAGCGGCACCTTGGCAGTCACCGCGGCCGGGCCGTTGGCCGTGGCCCCGGCCGCGTCCGGGGATCCCGTCGTCGCGCTGGCCGCCGCCCAGCCGACGCTCGCCGCCGCGGTGGCCCGCTGGTCGCCGCTCGCCGCCGCGGTGGCTCCGGCTGGCTCGCTTGTCGCGGTAACTTCGTCCCGGTTAGCTGTCACCGGCTCGGGGATGTCTGCGCCCGCGAACGTCTGCTTGCCGCCGTTCTTGTACTTGCCGGGGATGTACTCCTCGAGCACGACGTGGAAGTTGGTGCCGCCGAAGCCGAAGGCGCTGATGCCGCCGCGCCGCGCTCCACCCGGTGGTGCCGGCCAGTCACGAAGCTCGGTGTTCACCCGGAACGGTGAGGTCGCCCAGTCGACGTTCGGGTTGGGGTCTCGCAAGTTCAGGCTGGGCGGCAGCACCTTGTCGTGCAGCGCCATGGTCATCTTGAACATCCCGGCGGCGCCCGCCGCGGCCTTCAGGTGGCCGATGTTCGACTTCACCGAGCCGAGGGCGATCGAGCCCTGGGTCACGCCGGCTCCCCCGAAGACAGCGGTAAGGCTTTCCAGCTCGGAGGCGTCGCCGGCCCTGGTCGACGTGCCGTGCGCTTCGATGTTGGTCATGGTCGACGGGTCGAGGCCGGCGTTGCGCCAGGCCCGCTCGACGGCCAGCTTCTGGCCGACCGGGTTGGGGGCGGCGATCCCCTTTCCCCTGCCGTCACTTGAGCCCCCGACACCGAGCAGCGCCGCGTAGATCTTGTCGCCGTCACGCTCGGCGTCGGCGAGCCGCCTGAGCACGAACAACGCCGCGCCCTCACCCATCACGAAGCCATCCGCCCCGGCATCGAAGGGACGTGTCCCCGTCGCGGAGAGCGCTCCGATCTTGCAGAACTTCACGAACCCGGTGACGGCCATGTTGCGGTCAACGCCGCCGGTGATCACGGCGTCGTACTGGTCGTCAGCGAGCCCCGCCGCGGCCGCGTTGAGGGCGGCCAGCGCGGAGGCGCAGGCCGCGTCGGTGGTGTAGCCGGGCCCGCGGAAGTTGAGCAGGTTCGCGACCCGGCCGGCGAGGATGTTCGCAAGCTCGCCCGGCATCGTGTCCTCGTTGACCTCCGGCAGCTTGCTCCGGAACGAGCCCGAGGCCTCCGCGATGATCGCCTCGCGGGCCCTGGCCGGCAGCTCGGCGAAGGAAGGTGACTGGCGGAGGTCCGAGATGAACTCCGGCAGGCGGATGCGCAGGCTCGTGTCGTAGTGCTTGTCACCGCCGATCGCGTTGCCGAGCACCACGGCGACCCGCTCCGGGTCTACCCCCCAATCCGGCCAGCCCGCGTCGGTGAGCGCCGAGCGTGCCGCCGAGACCGCCCACTTCTGGCCGTCGTCCATCTGCCCGGCAACCTTCGGCGGAATCGGCAGCCGCCACTTGAGGGGCTCCCACGGGAACTCGCGGACCCACCCGCCGATGCGCGAGTAGGTCTTATCGACCGCCTTCCGGTCCTCGTCGTAGTACAGATCCGGATCCCACCGGTCCTTCGGGACATCGGTGATGCAGTAACGGCCCCCGGTAATGTTCGCCCAGAACGCAGCAGCGCTGGGCGCTTCGGGCATGATGGCGCCCACCCCCACGATGGCGATCGGCTGCGGGAGGCGTGAAGTTGAGTGGCTTAGGCTCATGAGGATCGCTCCTGGGTCGGGGGCGGCGATCAGGCTCGCCCGTAAAGCGCGTCCGCGACGCCGTCCATGTCGGCTACCAGCCCAGCCTGTGCGCGGCGTTCACCGCATCCAGGCCGAGGCCGGCTACGAACGGGGTCATGTCGGTACCTGAGCCAGCGCCGATCACGCGCAGCCCGTCATAGGCCACCTTGTATGCGGCCTCCCGTGCGAGCACCCGGCTCATCGCGCAAGGACCGCCGGATCGAACCGCGGGCCGGCCTTGTGGAAGGGCCTTGCCGAGGGCTGCCGCCGCGCGGGCCGCGAGACTTCCCGCACACTCCGCGTACGCGATCGGCTCGCCGGGCCGCAGCAGCACGTGCTGATTCCTGGTGAGGCGCCCGGCGCGGCAGGCGTCGAGCGCACTGCCGGGCGCCTGGCAGGCGAGGGCCGCGGCGCCGGCGCCCACGTCCGGGTGCCGCGCGCGCAGGGCGCGCAGCCCGGCGGCGATCTGCGGGTAGCAATGGCCGGACGACTTCAGGTTCTGCTGCCACCGGTCGCGCCCTATCGTCATCTCCATAATCTCTGGTGTGCCTTCGTAGATCGTGGTGTTACGTACGTCGCGCGCCGCCGCTCCCAACCTGTTCCCAGAATCGGAGCCGCCGCGGCGGCCTGGCTCACGGTTGAGTCACGGCTGGCTGTTGTCGGCGCTGCTGGCCGGATGCCGGTGCCCGGCGGCTTTCAGCAGCCCGGACAAGCCGTCTTCGATGCCACGGGCCAGGACCTCGAGGTCGGGATTTGTCCCGTAGTCAGCGGTGAGCCCGAAGGTGACGTTGCCGCAGTAGGTGAAGATCGCAACCCCGGTGCGGACCGTCGTGGCGATGGGCACGTAGGGGAAGATCTCCAGGAGCCGGCGGCCCATCCCGTAGAGCGGCTGGCGGGGACCCGGAATATTGGTGGTGACCGTGACGATCTCCCGTTGGGGCAACCAGTAAACAAGCCGGGCGCCCCGCGAAAACACCGGGAACGGGGTGTAACGGCCCACCGAAAACAGCGCCTCCGGGGCCATCGCTTCCTTGCTCGCCTTCAACGCCGACAGCTGGTCATGGACGGCAGCGAGCCGGTCAACCGGGTCGGCAACATGGACGGGCAGATAAGCCACTACCGCCGACACCCGGTTCTCGTAGATGCTCTCTTCGCCTGGGCCCCGGACAGATCCGGCTGGGCCCCGGACAGAAACGGGAACCAGAGACGGCACCATATGCGGCTCAGGATGCTCGCCGCGGGCGAGCAGGAGTGCCCGGAAGCCGCCGCTGATCGCGGCCAGGACGACGTCGTTGACCGTGCCGCCAAACTCCCGCTTGATCGTCTTGACGTCATCGAGCGACGCCCGGGCCAAGGTATACCGCCGTTGCTGGCCGATGGGCCCGCTCAGCGAGGACCCCGTGGCCGGCCACAAAGCGGGGGCCAGCTTCGCGACGGCCCGCACCGTGTCGGCCGCCTGCCGGACGGCACGGCCAAGATGGGCCACCGCGCCGCCCAGCGCGGCGGCTTCCCGCTCCGGAAGCAGCACCATGTCCCGTGCCGCCTGAGCGGCGAGCCACAGGCCGGAAGGCTCCGGGCCCACGGTCCGGCCATCGACGGCGGGCGGCGAAGGTTCGGGGGACGGGTCTAAAATCACGCGCCACAGGTCGCCGGCTGTCACCCCGTCGACCATGCAGTGATGCATCTTTGAAATCAGCGCCCAGCGACCCTGGGCGAGCCCCTCGACAAGCCAGTACTCCCACAGCGGGTAATCGCGCTCGAGCCGCTGGGCCATCACCCGCGCCACTAACTGGCTAAGCTGCTGGTCCCCCCCGGGTGCCGGCAACGCGGTCCGCCGGACGTGGTAACGGAGGTCGAAGTTCGGGTCCTCAACCCAGACCGGCCGCCCGAGCCGAAACGGTACCGTGCGAAGCTTCTGGCGGTAGCGGGGCACCAACGGCAGGCGCCCGGCGAGATGTTCGAGGACCTCGCCATACGACGGTGACGGGCCCTCGAACACCGCGATCGACGCGATCCCCATCGACGTGTGCCGGTCCTCGTCCTCCGCATCGACGAACAGAGCGTCCAGTGGGTTTAAGCGGTCCATGACGCCCCCCTCCCAAGCTGTCTCGATCTCGGCTCACCCGAACGCCGCCAGCGGGCGGCTGAAGATGACTTGCCTAATGAGCATCGTAAGTAGCGCGGGTTCCGGCGCGACCTCGTCGATGGTCCCCGCGAGCGGGGACCATCGACTCCAATCCACGACGTCCCGAAGCGGTGCGTCAAAATCGCCGCGCCTAGCGACGATCGAGATATGCAAAGGGCAGCCGGCTCGGCCAGTCCGGTACCGGCTGACGATACGGCCCCGCCGGGGACAGACACGAGACCGCTACGTCGTTAGATGGCGGTACCCGAGCCATCCGCACGGCCGGTTCGGTGCTGGCGCCGAACGGCGCCAGCCCATTCCACGCCTCGGCCCACAATCGGCTCCCGAAGCCGCGGCCTCGGGCACGGGCCAATCGGCGCCCTGGTCAGCGCGTGGCCAGCCCTGACGCCGGTCGCGCGTGCGCATGCCGGAGGTCATGGACGCGTGGCGCCATGCCGAGATCCGCAGCCGCGCACGCGGGATACCAGACGCCAGGGCGGTGACGCAGTAGGAGACGTGCACCCGGATTTTCTGGTCGGTCCAGTGGTGCATCGGGAGAAGGACACCACGCGCGGGTCTTTGAGCTGGCGGAACCCGGCTTCGGCGTCGGACTGGGAGCGATAGCCGGCGACCGCTTCGGGTACCGGCCAGTCATCCCGGCTGGTGACCAGGATCCGTTTACCGAACAGCTCGGTCTCCAGCTCGTGGCGGGCAGGCTCGTCCACGGTCCAGGTCAGCCGCAGCTGGCTGGGCTTGTCGCCGGTCAGGTTGGTGGTGAGGACCCGGTTCAGCCAGCGGGGGCGGGTGATCTTGGCGATGTCGGCTTCCACGGCGGCGCGGTCACGGCGGGTGCGGCCGCGTTCCAGGCGGGCGGCCAGCTCGGCGAGCTTACGGGTGGCCTTGCCGGTGGTCTGGCCGAAGCCGCGGGACTGCCTGGCGTGCAGGGTGCCGGAGTGGGTGAGCAGCACCCGCCGCCGGGCCCCCAGCGCTTCGGCTGTGGTCTCGTACCCGGTCAGCCCCGGGAACCGGCTGGCGTCGATCACGGCGAGGCGGCGGGCCGGGAGGGCGAGCAGGTCCGGGTAGTCCGAGGGCGGCAGCGACCCGACGAACTGCAGCCCGGCGTCGGCGAGGTGGGCGAAGTTGCCCGACGAGTTCTGCCCGGCGTCGAACACGACGGTGAGTTCCTGGTCGTCGGCGGTCCGCGAGAACCGGGCAGCTACCGGAGGGCAGGGGAATGGAGCGTGCCCTCCCGCTGACCAGGAACCGGTCAGACACGGCGAAAACGGGCTGGTTGCGCTGGCTGGCCGGAACAGGTAAGGCGTAACCGTCACGCTGAGTGGGTACCGCAGCGAGCACCGGACTCGGCAACCAGCGCCAGAGAACGCCGAATCTGGCGCGTCGACGCAAGGTGTGCCTGAGATTTTGAGTTCGCGCCGAGCAGCCAGTTATTTGTGTGACATTTGGGATTGGGGAGGCCCAGTTGTTGGTCAGGGTCCGGGTCTGTGGGCGCGGGCCGTCTGCCCTCATTGCCCTCGCCACGTCCATCGCTCCACGCCTGCTACTCTCACGCTTCGTCCCTGGCACGGGCTGTCGCTTGCGACAGCCCGTGCCAGGCGGCCTGGCATCTGTGCCGGTGCAGAACGCCCGGCCCGCGGCTGCCGACGTGCTGTCCGCGCACGACCTGCCCGAGGTCCCGGTGAGTGCGAGGTACTCGGGTGCTGGAGGGCAACCGGTCAGTCAGGAATCCGGCCGGTACCCTCGCGCTACGGCGGCTGCGACAGTCACTTGTGCGCGTAGCGTCACCTGCTATCGGCTCACACCGTTGGAGCCACCGCGCGTGGGTCCGCTTGCGCACCCGCTGATCCGTCCATCGCACCCGGGCCGTGCCGATCCGGTTGCCTGTGGTGCCTCGACGCGAGGAGGTGGCCGCCGAAGAACGCTAGCCACAAGATCATCGGGAAGACCACCCACCGTTCGACGCCGCCGATACCGATCGACTTCGCAACGGGGCTGTTGTCGCCCAGCAAGCCTACGATGAGCGCGATCAGCGACAGCAGGCCCGCCGACAGTGACATGAACCGGAACGGTGCCGAGGTCACCCTGAAGACCGCGATCGCGGTCAGCGCCGAGAAGACGAAGGCGATCATGGCGACGATGGGATGCGGGGCCGTGTTGCCAGGGAAGATGCCAACGCCGAGCGTGCCAGCACCGAAGAGTGCGGACACCACGGTGAGCATCCGGTCCCGGTAGAGCCGCCACAAGGCGAACGCTCCCGCCAGCAGCAGCACCCCGGCGATCAGCATGGTTGTACCGAAGATCATCGCGGCGGGCTGCGTCACCAGCCCTTGCGGCGGTCTAGTGCCGCCGAGGTCGCTGATCTCCTGCCGTGTCGTATAGTGCCGAAAGATCGGATACTTCGTTTCGGCGGTAATGATCCCCATCAGCAAGACGAACCCTGCGGATGAGTAGAAAACGCCCGCGACTGCTGGCAGCCGTTGGCGTATTAAGGTCACCATTAAACCCGCTGTCCTTCGGGAGCTCGAAAATATCGTTCCAATTACATCCGATCGTGAATCTCCGGAACGAAGGCAACCAGAGGCAAAGGCCGGCAGGTCCCGTGACGTTCGCCTCCCCAGTTGCGGCTACCCGGTAACGACAGTTTCAGCGGCCAAATTCGCGTGCCGCCCGCACCCGAGCAAGATCACAGTCCTCAGGGGCTCACGCAGGAGCCGCGAGCAAAGGCCATGACGTCCTGGGCATGCCCGCACCGCCCGGGAAAGGGCATCCCACACCGGTAGCGTGGCGGGGCCAAAGACACCCACAGACGAGGTTGTTCACCGGCTCTGCCGTGCCGCCCCGCGACCGGCCGGGCCGGCGTTCCTGCTGGTCCTGGCACCGTATGGCGCGGCCGGCTCATCGAGGTGTGGCACTGCAGCATGGCGGCCAACACGAAGCGCCGAAGCGTACCGATCCGATGATGAGCCTAGTTATCCTCGCCTGCTCCTGATTCTGGCGGCAGTCATCGTGTTGGCTCTGGCCGGTTACTGACGCTTCCCGGAACCAGGTCTGACACAGGATCTGTCAGCAAAATGCCGCAGCTCCCGGCTGATGCCGTGCGCAACCGAGGAGCTGCTCTGCGCCGTCAGGCCGCCGCGCTTGCCGCGACGGGTCAGCCTGGTCATGGGCCGCGTGCCAGAACCGTGCCAGAACAGGCAGCCGGCGAAGGCTGTGGTGCAGATGAGGGCTTGGGCAGGCCAGCCGAGTCACGGGCTGCTAGCCGGCTGGGCTGATCTGCTCGATTCGTTCGTGGAAGATCCGCCATCGGCGCTCGTTTTCGTGGGTGCGCACGGAGCTTGCCGCGGACAGGTCGGCGGCGTGGTTGATCAGCTCGGCCGCCGCATACAGGTAGGCCGGCGCGGAGCGTGGCCCGGCGAGGTCTTTGCGCAGCCCGGCGGGTGAGAAGTCGACCCGTTCCATGATCGATACGGCCCGGCGGAGGCAGCGTGCGATGAGCTGGCCGGTGGAGGCGTTCTGCCAGTGGCTGCCGATGATCTTGTGGCGTTCGGCCAGCAGGTCGGCGAGCTGGGGGTAGGCCAGCAGCGCCTCGGCCATGGCCCAGGAGGCTTCCATCACGGCCGCCAGC
Organism: uncultured Actinomycetota bacterium; assembly: GCA_963826515.1. Classification (GTDB taxonomy): domain Bacteria; phylum Actinomycetota; class Actinomycetes; order Streptosporangiales; family Streptosporangiaceae; genus DATFVJ01. Next base: position 666,779 of record CAWGXI010000002.1, on the reverse strand, counting down.
CAGGACCGCTTTGCTCGCTGCTGGCGGCCATGGTCTGCAGCTCGGACTTGATCCGGGTGATCTCGGCGGGCTCGCCGCCGCCTTCCATGAACAGCACGCCGCTGGTTTCGATCGCGCGGTCGTCGTTAGCGATCATCTTGAATCAAGGTGTTGATGTTGATTTGTTGATCGCTGTGTGTGGTAGTGGGGTGGATGGTGTAGTTCCAGTTGCCGTGGAGTGGTGGCGGTTCAGCCGGGTCTTCTCGAAGGACTTCATCTCACGGTCGGTGATCTTGATGCCGGTCGGGTAGCTGCCGGTGTCGAGCTCGGCGATGATGGTCAGACCGGTTTTGGTGGTGGTGGCCGCGATCGTGTTGATGATGACTTCGTGGCTGGTCAGTGGGCGTGCCCGCCAGTTCTCGGAGATGAAGCTGAACAGCCGGTGCTCGATTTTGTTCCATTTGGAGGTGCCGGGCGGCAGGTGGCATACGGTGACGGCCAGGCCGGTCTCGTCGGCGAACTTGGCCAGCTCGGTCGTCCGCAGCCGCAGCCTGCTCGTCCGCCGGCTCCAGGACACCTGCGACGCGGCGGCCGTTCAGTGCATCGGCACCTCGGCCACGATGACCACGGAGGGCGATGCCGCGCCCGTCTTCGAGTGGTAGCAGGCCACGCCCAGGTCTTGGTCGCGCAGCGGGCCGGCCGCCATCAGCCTCGCCCCGCACGTGGTACCCACGGCCAGGCCATGGACGGGGTCGGTGCCGCCGAGCCGCAACAGCCGGGACCCGCGGCCGGGCGGGGTGGTCTTGACCATCACCTCGGCCGAGGTGATCCGAGGGTTGCCGCCGCGCAGATACTCCTTGATCTCAGGAAGATGCGCACCCATCGCGGGCGGATCGCTGGTGGCGCCGAGCGCCTCGCCGAGATGCTGGTTGATGTCGGCGTCAATCGCCACCACCGGCAGCCCCTGGCCCGCAAGATGCCGCACCAACAGCGACGACAACGTCGTCTTCCCGCTGCCGCCTTTGCCCACGAACGCGATTTTCACCGGTCCCCCCAGCGCTGAGCCCGTCACGCGCAACCCCCCGAGTGAGTCATTGCTAACCGCCCGGTCATCATTAGCCTACTGGAATGAATATCGTTTTCGTGCCAGCCTGAGTGGCAACTGTGCGTGTGCGCGTCAACCCGTTCCGGCATGTTCCTGCCGCAGAGCCCGGGGTGACCGCCTCGCCCAGACACGCGCCCGCCGCCACGCGGCGGCCCCCGGAACTGGCCGACTGCTGACCCACCGGCACCCGGGCTGACGCACCGGCTGGCCGCGTTCGGCTATTCCCAAGATGGCAAGCGCGGCCGCAGGCAAATCGAGTACGGGCTGCTCACCGACGCCGAAGGCCGCCCGGTCGCCGTGGAGGTGTTCCCTGGCAACACCGGCGACCCCGAGTCGTTCAAGACCGCCATCACCCGGGTCCGCGGCGACTTCGGCGTCGCGAACCTGGCCACGGAGAACGACCCGGCCAAGATCATGGAGCGGTGGACGCCGGGCGGCTGCAAGACCGGACAAGATCGGGATCAGGGTCGGCAAGGTGATCGGCAAGCGGAAGGTGGGCAAGCGCTTCATCACCGATATCACCCCGGGCGGTTCACCTTCCGCCGTGATGAGGAAAGATCGCTGCTGAGACCGCCTTCGACGGGGTCTACGTGATCCGCACCAGCTCACCGCAGGCACCCGGACCAGCGCGGCCTGGGGCGGGCTCAGCCCGAGAAGGCGATGGCCTCCTCCCGGGCACCCCGCAGCAGTCGGTGCGCCCCCAGCGGGAACCCCAAGGCCAGATTGGCGCAGCATCGGGAAGTACCGTGACGTGAACGCTTGCGGACGGCTACCTCCCCTCCGGCGCCTGCGTCTCACCGCCGGCGGGGGCATGGGGCTGCAATTCATCAACCCCCCTGCACCTCGGTTGGCATTCGAGCTCCAAGGTGACGTTCACGATCCCGAACCGCTCCGCAAGCATCGCCCTCAAAACCTCTGCGCAGCGCTGCGCGTCGGGGACCGATGGCTCCCCGGCGAGCACCACGTGGGCGGACAGGGCAGGGACATCGGAGGCGAGGCTCCACAGATGCAGGTGATGAACGCTCACCACGTGGCGGTGCTCGAGCAGCGCCCCCTCCACCTGCCCGGCATCCAGACCGCGAGGTGTCCCTTCCATGAGCACATGTGTCGTGCCGCGGATCAGGCCAAAAACCGCCCATGCCGCGAGGGCAGCGGTGATGAGCGAAGCAACCGGGTCAGCTGACCGCAGTCCCCATCCGAGGATCAGGGCGGCCGCGACGATCGCTGTCAGCGAGCCCGCCGCGTCGACCGCCAGGTGAATGTATGCGCCGCGCATGTTGAGGCTCCGCCCCGCGGCACGGGCGAGCAGGACCGAGCTGGCCCCGTTCACCACCAGCGCCAAGGCGGCGACCGCGAGCATGCCGTCGGCCTGGACGGGAGGTGGCGCAGCGAGGCGGCGGATCGCTTCCTGCACGATCCACGCCATCACCCCGACCAGCAATAGGGCGTTAACCTGTGCGGCGAGCACCTCGGCCCGCTCGAACCCGAACGTGTGCTTGACCGTGGGGCGCCGGCGGGCCAGGCCGATGGCTGCCACGGACACCGCGAGCGCCGAGACGTCGGCGAGCAGGTGACCAGCGTCGGCCATCAGCACAAGGGACCCGAAGGCGACGCCACCGGCGGCTTCGACGACCAGCAGAGCCGCGTTCGCGATCAGCGCCGCCCACAGCGCCCGCGGTTCCCGGTTCCCCCGGTCGGCCGGGCGGTGCTCCTCGGCATGCGCGCCGGGGGGGCTGGGTCTGGACAGTGGTGCGAGCGGTGGACGCGGCACTGCCCTACGGTCGGGATCGCCAGTCCGCATGGTTTCTTGCCCAGGACAGTTAGTCCACCTCCGGGTTGCCTCCGTTGATTAACGTAGGGCCGTGCCGCGGAAAGCAGGAAGAGTCGTTCGTCCCGGCGCCGCGGCGGCTCGGCGACCACCCGAGCCTGTTTTTCGACACCGCCTGGTGGAACCCGGCCGGCCACCTCGCGCTCGCCGCGCTGGTACCTGCGGGCCGGATCCTGCTGGGGGGTCGAAGGTAATGCCGAAGGCGTTGAGGGCGGCCTTCCACCGGGACACCCGGGTCCGGCCCGAGCGCCTCAAGCACCGCCGCATCCAGAGCGTTCGCGGCATCGCGTTCGTAGTCGGCCTCGGTGTAGCCCGGCACCAGGTAGATCCTGAACGGGGGCCCGCCAGGCCAGCACCGCATGCGACTTCGCGCCGCTGAACCGGGCCTCGCTGGCCGCCCAGCGCTTCCTTGCTGTCACCCGACCCGTCCATGCCGGCGACGATTACCCGCCTTGCCGTTGTGGCGGGCATCGCAGATCACCCATCCGGGGTGGAGCGGGAACGGCGCAGGTTCTCCAGTTCCCGGCGCACCCGGCCGATTTCGTCCTCAAGATCGTGCAGGTGCTCGGCTAGGTCGTCCTCGTCCGGCGCCCAGGCCCGTCCCGGGCGCCCGCGCCGCCGCGGCCCATATTCCGGCCCGTACGCCTCTGGCGGGCCGTAGGCTGGCGGGCCGTAGCCGTAGCCGCCCCTGTGGTGGTGGTGGCAGTACCCGTGATAGCAACTCATCATGACACCTTCTGCCAGAAGTTGTTACATGCAAGCTAGTCGCAACAACCGGCTGGCGGTAGGGCCGAACGGCCCGGCCCGTCCGGCCTGGCCTGCTGCCTCTCCGGTATCCGACCACACACTCCCCCTCCGAACAGCAGGTATTCGCCCTCCTGGGCGGCCGCTCAAACCGCGAGATCGCGCAAGACCTGGTCATCCCATACACGGTCCAAGAACACCTCAAGACGATTCGACGAGTTCGGCGTCCGCAGCCAGCGAGTTCTGCCAGGTGCTCGGCCATGGGGCTACCGTCACGCCGGTCCAGGGATGACGGCCCGGCAACCGTAGATGGGCTTGCGCCCCGCCGCATGATGTGATGATGCCCGGCCCTGGGCCGGCAGATTATGAATGCGGCTTCGCGGGCAGCTGACGGTATCCGTTCACGGTGCTCACGGCGGACAGATCGCGCTTGCCCCGCAGCAAGGGGCCTGCGCCAGCGCGCGCCTTCCTGCGATCTTGCTCTCGGGTCAGGACCGTACCAGCCGTGCGATGGCGTCGGAGGCTTCGCGGATCTTCGCGGCCGCGGCGTCACCGCCCTCCGCGACGGCTTGGGTGACGCAGTGGCTCAGGTGTTCTTCGAGCAGGCCGATGGCGACCGCCTGCAGGGCCTTGGTCGCGGCCGCGACCTGGGTGAGGATGTCGATGCAGTACGTGTCGTCCTCGACCATCCGCTGCAGGCCGCGTATCTGGCCCTCGATCCGGCGGAGCCGCTTCAGGTAGCTGTCCTTGTTCTGTGTGTAGCCGTACATGCCACCTCCGGCCTCGCTGTGCGCCCCTAACCTGCCTGCTTAAGTATCGCCGCTGGCGGCTGCGGGTGCTGCTGGAGGGCCGGTTGCCCCGATCTCGCCGGGTCGCGCGTCCGCGTGGGCCATTCGGTATCTTTACCGGCCGCACGTATTTGATCCTGAACGGCTGCCGCAGGCTGTCACCCCGTGACCGCCGGTCACCGCCCGTCAGGCGTCGACAAGGCGGCTGGCCAGAACATCGGCCGGTACGCCGGGCTCGCCCGGGCCCGTAGATGACACGCTGAAGTGGCGCAGGCGGGCGCTGTTCCACACGACGAAGACCGACGACAGGGCCATCGCCGCGACACGTTCATGCAGCGGAAGCGTCCAGGGGATGGGCTCGCCGCTGTCCGCTCGTGGCACCGCCCCGGCGTCCCGGCCCCACGGCTTTTCCGTGCCCACCTTGGTTCTGGCCCGGGTGATGAGCGGGCGGAGCGCCGGCAGGTGGCCTGGCGTGTTCCTCCCCGCGCCGGCGGCGGGCTTGCTCGCCGGGCGCCGCGACACGGGGACCGATGGTGCCTGCCAGGTAGCGGGCTGCGGCGAGCATCGGCTGCAGGACCTCCTGGCGCACCACCGGGGTCTTGTTGCCCTCGGGCGCGCGGATCCCGGCCACCCGGGCCGACGACCTGCCATCCCAGGGCCGGAAGCCGGGGGCGTAGGCGTCGGCGGTGAACAGCTCGCCGTAGAGCGCGAGCTCTATGACGACCGCGGCGGCCAGGCGAGCCACCGGCTCACCGGCGCTGCCGAGTTCCGTCCCGTCACGGTCCCGGCCGTCGTGGTACCCGAGCGGGTCAGTCACCTTCCACCGTGAGAACGGCTGGCTCCACGACATCGGTACCGGCTGGCCGAACGTCACGCGACCGCTCCTGGCGGGTCAAGGACGCTCTTGCCGGGCGTTCATCAAAGGGCCGCTGCGCGGCATAGCAGGCGGCCGGATGACGGTGTCGCACATCGAGGCCAAGGACGCATCCGGCAGCCGGCCGGGCGGGTGGCAGGTGCACGACGACTTCGCTCACGACGTCGAGCTGGCCCCGGTATGACTCCGTTCCTCGAGATGCCAGTAGCAGCCCTGCCAGCGCAAGCGTCCCGCAAAAGCGTCAACGAAAAGGCCCTGCTGGCCACGCAGTGGATGGACCCACGGCTGCGGCGTGCTGTCCCAGTGGACAGCGCCTGGACGACCCCGCACAGCGGGGAACCGATGACCGCAACGTCGCCCGGGGCCTGCGCCGCGTGGCGCGGCAGACACCGAGGCTGCCGCGATCGCATTTCTGGGCCCTGCGCGCCGGCAGCGCCGATCCCGCGGGCAGCGCATCCAGTGGGTCACGCCGCAAGGAGCTCGTGCACTTCCGCTGGCTCCTTAATGTGCCACTCGAGGTGAGTCTGCTGGAGCGACTGGTTGGGTACCAGCTGCTTGCCTGCGAAGATGACCTTCACTTTCGGCTTCTTCAGCTTGTAGATCAGGCCCAACATGGCAAGGAGCTGGATGAGCCGCCATGTGGCGTCGGGGCGCCAGCCGCGTTCGGGCCTGGCTCCGGCCGCCACGGCCTCGGCGTCCAGCGCGACCCTGCGGCCGTGCCGGGGGCAGGCGGGGTCGGCGTGGTGCCAGCTGTGGTTGCCCTCGCCGCCGGCCACGATAGCCACGAACGAATTGTTGCGGCTGTCGTCCGCGCGGAACTCCTGCCCGCGGCTATCCTTGGCCCGGCTGCCCCATTTGTGGCAGACGGAGTTGACGAATCCGGTGGCCGTCATTACGGCTGCTGTTCGCAGCGCTCCGGCTATCAGCACGGCGTTCCACCCAAACAGCGGGTAGAACGCCAGCGGCACGACGAAGTTCGCCACAACCAGGAAAGGGAACGCCCGGCGCTGCCATTGCACCAACCGGTCCGCGGCCAGGTCGCGGTGCAGCGCGTACCCCGGCGGCCGCTCGTATTTGAAGAATAGCCAGACGCCCTGCGCCCACAGGAGGCCCTTGTAGCCCCGCCACCCGGGGTATTCGTAAGGCGAGTGCGGATCCTTGCCGACCACGTCGGCGAAGCGGTGGTGGGCGCGGTGGTTCATCACCCATTGCTGGATGTCGCCCTCCATCGACATGCCGCTCGCCAGGGCCAGTGTTACCTGCAGCGGGAACTTGGCCTCAAACCCGCGGTGGGTCCAGTAGCGATGGTTCCCTAGCGTCACGCCGAACATCGTGAACAGGTACATAGCTGCTGCCAGCGCCCAGAGGCCGATGCCGGTGGGGGTCGTGAAGACACGGTACAGTCCCCACATCCCGAAGATGGGCAACAGTATTCCCAGAGCCACGATGTTGCTCCATACCGGCTTGCGTCGCTGGCCGTTACGGTCGATGTTGAAGCCCAACGACAGGACCGTCAGCCAGTCGCGCCTGCCCTTCACGAGGGCCGACATGGCTATCAGCTCCTTTCAAGAACGGACGGCAGGCTGATGCTCCAAAACATGAATGGAGCATTCCTTTAGATACAGTTAGAGGGTTGCTAGTAACGGGACAACTGGGCTGAGCGGAAACTGGCATCCAGCAAGACTCCCTCATCGGCGAACATTCCCATTTAGCAGACCCGCGCAGTCAGGCATCCGGTCAGGGACAAAGGTCCTCACGTCGGTCCCGGACGCGATCGGGATGACCATGCCCATGGTTACCTCTGAGCCCGCTTGCCTGGCCGGTGCATGCGGCCGGGCAGTTCGCTGGCTGCCGTGGCTGGCGCGGACTTGTGCGGGGGACACGGGCCACTGCCCCTCTGGCATCATCGATGCGTGACCAGCACTGACCTCGAACGCCTCGCACGAACCGCCTACGAAGCCCACCGCGGCGCGCGCCAAGGATCTCTCCCGCCGTGGGAAGACACCACCGAGCAGGAGCAGCAAGCCTGGCGGGCCGCCGTGTCGGCCGTCACCGGCCAGGGCGACGTCACCCTCGCCGATGCCCTTTCCGCCCAGTCGCTCGTCGTCCAGGCCGGAGGCGAGACCTGCATCTTCCACACCGACTTCACTGCGGGCCGCCAGGGCACACTGGCCATCAGCGATGAGCATGCCTCGAGCCACCACGCCCTCTTCCAGTTCGCCCGCGGCATCTGGTACGTCAAAGACCTCAGCTCAACCAACGGCACCTGGCTCAACGGGCGCCGCATCTACGCGGCTCAGCGGCTGAAGAAAGGCGACAAGATCAGGATCGGGCGCACCGTCATGATCGTGGTGTCGGTATGAGCGAGATTCCGGCCACGCAGACCCGCTGGCGAGATTGGTTGCCCGCCGCTGGAAGGCATCCTCGACCGCGGCGACCTCCGCACCGATGCGCAGCCCGCAACCGTTGCTCTCCTCCCATCCTGGCGGGCCCATCCTGGCGGGCCCATCCTGGCGGGCCCATCCTGGCGGGCCCATCCTGGCGGGCCCATCCTGGCGGGCCTAGCCGGTCGGGTGCTCGATGTCCACGGGCGGCAAGTCCTGCACCTCATTCTTGGTGATGCGGAGCCGGATGCCGTCGTCAACGCCAATCACAACGCTGATCGGGATGGCCACTTCCTTGCGGCCCCACAAGTGCCCCTCCTGGAGGAGCACGTGCGTCACGTGGTGGTTACGCGGATCGATGACGAGTCCCTGGACTTGCCCGATGTCGCCGTCGGTGGCATGGACGTGCTCGCCGCGGCGCACCGCCACCTCACCCAAGGGGACGGTGTCGTAGGTGATGGTCTGCGAGACCCCCGTAACCAGGTCGCCGCTCACGCTCGTGCCGCCGCCCAGGCTGGCGTACGGCCAGGACAGCACCTGTTCAGGGCCGTAGGCCGCGTAGCCCCTGGTTCCCGGTGCGAACTGTGTCTCTTCGGCGGAGTCAAGCTTCTCGAACTCCGCCATGGTGCAGCCGAGCCGGATCTCGCCCGTCGTGGTGTCGACAAGGTCGAGAGGAACAAGGCGGCCGAGCCCCCGCCGGCCCTTCGGTTCGACCACCAGATGAGTCACCGCACGCGCGACGGGGTCGACGACCACGCGGCTCACCTCGCCACACACCCCGTCGCTGCAGCTGGCATCCGCCCCGATCGTGAACGGCGTCGTCTCTGCCATAGCCACCCTCCTCCCCGTTTCTTTGGACCTTAGCGCGAACAGGCCAGCACCAGTGCCAGTGCCGCAAGCGCGCTCGGCGTCGGGTACGCCACCGCGGGAACGGCCGCAAGTTCAGCCGACCTGGAAGTGCACCAAGAGCAGGTACAGCACGAACACGAAGATGAGAGCGCCAGCCCCGAGGACGGCGACCATCATGTTCTTGAGCCAGCTGCCGAGACCGCTGACGGTACTCGCCCGGTAGCTGCTGAAGCGCTCATGAGCCTGGCGCGCGCGATCGAACCGGCTGCCTGCATACAACCCCGCGCCCAGGACGATCAAGATGTGGCGCCTCCGGCGGCGGCCGTCCGAGCCGGGCGGGGGACGCGGATACCGGATATGGGCGGGCCCCAGGGGCGCGGTGCGTTACGCCGCCGGAATATGGTCGGGTCTGCGGGCCGGGCGTGGCGAGCACGCGGGCGTGCGAGTACAGAGCCTGGTGAGCGAGCCGGATATGCGGGCGCCGTGATGGGCAGGGGGGATCCACACTGTGCAGGCCAGCCAGTCGGACCCGTTCGGCACTGAAGAGCTGCGCCGCCGGGTGCTCGACGGGTGGGCGGCGTCGCCTGCGCGGTTCCGTGAGGACGCCAACGCGGAAGAGGACTACGCGCTCGGCGGCTACCGGGACCGCATTGTTGTGGAGCTGGCGCAGAATGCGGCCGACGCCGCGGCGCGCGGGGGAGTGGCGGGCTGGCTGCGGCTGACATTGCGCGCGGGAACGCTCGTGGCCGCGAACACAGGTGCGCCGCTGGACGCGGCGGGCGTCGCGGCGCTGTCCTCGCTGCGTGCTTCTAGCAAGCGCGGGTCCGGTGCGGCCGGCACCGCGCACGAGACAGCTGTCGGCAGGTTCGGTGTGGGTTTCGCCGCCGCGGTCGCGGTCAGCGACGAGCCGCGGATTTCCTCGATCACCGGCGCGGTGAGCTGGTCGCGCAGCGCCGCCGGCGATATCGTCCGGCGGATTCCCGAGCTGGCCGCCGAGCTCACGGCGAGGTCGGGTCACCTCCCTGTGCTGCGGCTTCCGTTCCCCGCGGACGGCGCGCCCCCCGAAGGTTTCGTGACAGCTGTCACGCTGCGCCTGCGGGACGAGACCGCCGCCGGGCTCGTCAAGCGCCTGCTCGCCGAGACAGGGCCCGCGCTCCTCCTCGCGCTGCCTGCCCTCGCCACTATCGAGATCGAGGTCGACGGCGCGGCACGTACGTTGACCGCGGTGCATGATGGCGACGGCGTCACGATCACCGTCGACGGGGCAGCCAGCAGGTGGCGCACGGCGACCGCGGCTGGCCGGGCCGATCCGCGGCTCCTCGCCGGGCGCCCAGCCGAGGAGCGTGCGCGCCCGTCGTGGTCGGTGCGCTGGGCGGTGCCCGTCATGCGGGGCGGCGGGAACGGCGACGCGCTGGCCGGCCGCCTGCCAGCGGGGGTAGGCGCTGTCGTGCACGCGCCCACGCCGACCAGCGAACCGCTTGGCCTCCCGGCGCTGCTGCTCGCCTCGTTCCCGCTCAGTCCCGACCGCCGCCACGTCGCGCCGTGCTCGCTCACAGACTTCCTTCTCGATCAGGCCGCCGAGGTCTACGCCCGCCTGCTGCCCAGCCTCGCCCCAGGCGCCGGACTGCTCGATCTGGTCCCGGGTCCGGTCGCGCAGGGCGAGCTTGACGCGCAATTGCGTCGCGCGATCCTGGCGCGCCTGCAGGAGACCGCATTCCTTCCCGCCGCGCAGCGGCCTGGCGCGCGGGTCCAGCCGCGTGCCGCGGTGGTCCTGGACGCAGCTCTCCCCGGCCTCGCCGGCTGCCTGGCGCCGGTGCTGCCCGGCCTGGTCGCGGGGCCTGCGCGGCATCCCGCCTACGCCGTACTTGGCGTGCGCCGGCTCGGGCTGGCCGAGCTTGCCGACACGCTCGCCTCGCTCGACCGCGACCCGGCCTGGTGGCGGCGGCTGTACGCGGCGCTGGCCGCCGCGGAGCCGGGCGGGCTTGGCGAGCTCGGGGCCTTGCCGGTGCCGCTCGCCGACGGGCGGCTGGTGCGGGGCCCGCGCGGGCTGCTGCTCCCCGGGCCCGATCTCGAGGATCCCGGCCGGCTGGCGCTACTCGGCCTGCGCGTCGTGCATCCCGGCGCGGTCCACCCGTTGCTTGCCCGGCTGGGCGCCGTGGAGGCGACACCTCGGGGTGTCCTGGCCGATCCGGCCGTGCGCGCGGCGGTCGCGGCCTCCTGCGACGAGGAGGATCCCGGCCCGCTCGCCGACGCGGTGCTCAGCATCGTCGCGGCGGCGCACCTGCGGCCTGGTGAGCAGCCCTGGCTCGCGGATCTGGCGCTGCCGGGCGCCGACGGCGACTGGTATGCGGCGGGCGAGCTCCTGCTCCCCGGCGGGCCGCTGGCCGAAGTAGTCGCGGCGGATTCGCCGTTCGGCACCGTCTGCCCGGCGACTCTCGAGCGTTACGGCGCCGCGACGCTCGAGGCAGCCGGCGTGCTGTCGTCATTCAGCCTGCTGGTCGCGCAGGACGTTGCCCTCGATGCCCCCGACCTGGACTTGGACGGGGCGCAGGAGTGGGCGGACGACACGAGCGCGCGGCTGCCCGGCGGTGACGTGCCGCCGGTGGCTGCGGAAGTGCTGGCCGTCCGCGACCTTGAGTTCGTCGACCCGGCACGCTGGCCGCGGGCACTTGAGCTGATCGCCGCACCGTCCTTGCGGGCGGGGCTCGTCGAGCCCACCCGGGTCCTGCTCGCAGACGGCCGCCACGCGGACGTGCCCGCCTACACCGCCTGGTGGCTGCGCCGTCATCCGGTCCTCGGCGGCCATCGGCCCACTGAGGTGCGTGTCGCAGGCACGGACCCGCTGCTCGCGGGCCTGTACGACGAGGCCAATCTGCCAGCGGACCCGGCGGTCGCCCGCGCGCTTGGCGTACGCACCTCGCTCGCCGAGCTGCTCGCAGAGCCGGGCGGCCCGGACGAGTTGCTTGACCGGATGGCCGACCCCGGGCGGGCGGTGACGCGGGCGCAGTTGCGCGCACTGTGGGCGGCGCTCGCGGCTGTCGGCGAGGCCGCACCGCCGGATCGGGTGCGTGTGGTGTGCGGGGGCGAGGTTGTCGTGGCCGACGCCGAGGATGCGCTGGTACTCGACGCCCCGGACCTGTGGCCGCTGGTGGCTGCACAGCCGCTCGTCCTGGCACCCTGCGACCGGGCACTCCGGCTCGCTGACCTGCTGGACCTGCCGCTGGTCTCGGAGGAGGTCGCCGGCCGGATCGAGTCGTCACCAGTATGCTGCCAGGCCCCCGCGATCGCGCGCGCGGTGCTGCCTGAGGCTCCCACGACGTACTACGCACATGACCAGCTGGTTGTGGACGGCGTTGCTGTGCCGTGGCGCTACACCTCAGGCGCCGTGCACGCCGGGCCCGGCGGCCTCGCCTGCGGGCTTGCTTGGGCGTCGGGCAGGTGGCCGGCGCGGCATCTGCTCGCCGCTCTGCTGGGTGACCCCGGCGCGTCCGCCCGCCTTCTCGCGGAAGCCGACCTGGACCCCGATCCACCGCCCGCGCGGTAGCGCCTGGCTCTGCTGGCCCAGCTTCGGTTGACGATTAGGCTGGGGTGTCACGGCGCGGGCCTGGACCGGCGTCCGCCGGGCGTGAACGGGCCCGCCCGGCTGAGGAGGGCGTGTTGGAGATGACCCGAGAAGCCGCCGTGGTCCGGTCGCTGGTTGAGATGGCCGGCACCCTCGTCGATGACTATGACATCGTTGACCTGCTGACCGGGCTCGCGGACCGGTGCGTGAACGTGCTTGGCGTGTCGGCCGCCGGGGTGATGCTGGCCTCTGCCGAGGGCAGCTTGGGGCTGGTGGCCTCTTCCAGTGAGGCGATGCGGTTGCTGGAGCTGTTCGAGCTGCAGGCCCAGGAGGGCCCGTGTCTGGACGCCTTCCGCACCGGTGAGCGGGTCGAGCACGAGGACCTGGTGGCCGGGTCCGGCCGCTGGCCGTCATTCTCCAAGGCTGCCCTCGGGGCCGGTTTCCGGTCGGTGTCCGCGCTGCCGCTGCGCTGGCGGGATGTGACTCTTGGTGCGCTGAACCTGTTCGGCGTCACGCAGGCCCCGATGGGCGAGGCGGATGTCATCGTCGCCCGGGCCTTCGCGGATCTGGCCACTTTGAGCATCGTGCAGCATCGTGCCAGCGCCGAGGCCCAGCGCGTGAACGAGCAGCTGTCTGGTGCCCTGACCAGCCGGGTGGTGATCGAGCAGGCCAAGGGCGTGATCTCGGAGCGGGCCGGCGTCGGTCTGGCCGAGGCCTTCGCCCGGTTGCGCGGCTACGCCCGTAACGGCAACCTGCGCCTCACCGATGTCGCCGAAGCCACCGTCGACGGCACCCTCAATCCGCTGCCATGGGCCCGGCGGGCCCGTGCCGCCCCGGACCTGTGACCGTGCTGCGCTACCCGCCGATGGTGTCCTTGTCGGCGTATTTGGCGAGCTGGTGCGGCCAAAGCCCCGGTTGCGCCCAGCTCCAGCTGAGGTATCGGAATTCCCGGGATACCGGAATTCCCGGGCCGCTCTTGGACGACCGCTAAATCGGTGCCGTCGGCGAACTGGACGCACGATGCATTCGCGTTACGCAGATCATGGACGCCGACGCGGATCCCGGCCTGCGCAATCTCGGAGCGTACCCAGATGTGTTCGCTAAACCAGCTGCGGGGAATGTGCCTATCCGTGTCGTGTCGGACATTCTTGGCTGCCAGGAGCTGTAGCACACGCTGAGGGCCGTGGGTGGACGCCCACATGCAGCACCGTGTCGTGGCTGAGCCTGATCTGAAGGATCCGGTGACCGCCGGGGGTTCGCCTTCACCCCGCGGCGGTTCGCCTTCACCCCGCCGTGGTTCGCCTTCACCCCGCCGTGGTTCGCCTTCACCCCGCCGTGGTTCGCCTTCACCCCGCCGTGGTTCGCCTTCACTCCGCCGACGCTGGTGGCGGGTGTGCGGGCAGCGGCACAGCTTGTACGTCCGGCGTGACCCCGGTCAGGCGACGTGTCTGGCTTCGGCCTCTTGCCGCGGGTCTGCCAGCAGGGCGCGGACCTCGGTCTCCGGGTACCTGCGGTGACCCCCGAGGGTTCGGATGGAGGTCAGCTTGCCGGCTTTCGCCCACCTGGTGACGGTCTTGGGGTCGACCCGGAACATCGTCGCGACTTCTGCTGGTGTGAGCAGCGATTCGGTGGCGGGCAGGCGTGTAGGCATATGAAGTTCCCCCCTTGGATGATGGGCCTCGTTATGGCCCCAGAGTGATTATGCCATGACCAGAAGTGACGAGTCGACTAGTTCGGCAAATTAGCGAAGGATTGGAGGCCGCGCGGCCAAATCGGGCTGGGGCGGGCCAGTCGAGCACGCGGCCGGGGCTCCGAGCCGGGCCGCGCCATGTCTCCGTGACCGGAACCAGGGCCGGAATGCATGGTGGAGGGTGGGAGCCGGCCGTGCGCCTCTATCCCAGCACGAGGTCATTTAAGCGCCGGCCGGTCGCGCACGCCATGGCCTGATCAAAAAACGTCAACGGATCCGCTTCCGCACGCGCCGGCCAGGGCAGCAATCCGGTAGCCGCGGACCACGCGCTTCGGCATGAAGGCCGGTCCTGTCCTGTCGCCGAGCGGCTAATGGGTTAACCGCCGCGTGCGCTGGCTGACGTGGCACGAGCGGCCCGGTACCGCTGCCGGGGCTCTCGTGGCGTGGCGATATGACGCACGCTGCGGGGCGTCCTATTCAGAGCCGAAGGTCCCCGTCGGCGGGACCATTCGACAAGGTCGGGCCGGAGCCAGCGCGGTTTAGGATCCGCACTAGGGAATTCATCTTCAACCCGTTGCCGAGCGGCGTTCGGATGACCGAGATCGATACGGCTTGGGAAAGGGAGGCGTCATGGACCGGCTGAATCCACTGGACGCGCAGTTCATCGACGCGGAAGACGAGGACCGGCACACATCGATGGCGATCGCGACGGTCGCCGTGTTCGAAGGCCCGTCACCGTCCTATGACGAGGTGCTGGCTCACCTCGCCGGGCGGCTGCCGCTGGTGCCGCGGTTCCGGCAGAAGCTGCGCACGGTACCGCTTCGCCTCGGGCGGCCGGTCTGGGTCGACGACCCGCACTTCGACCTGCGCTACCACCTCCGGCGGACCGCCGTGCCGGAACCCGGCGGAGACCAGCAGCTCAGCCAGTTGATGGCGCGGGTGATGGGCCAGCGGCTCGACCGCGACTACCCGCTGTGGGAGTACTGGCTCGTCGAGGGGCTCGCCCACCGTCGGTGGGCGCTGATCTCAAAGATGCATCACTGCATGGTCGACGGGGTCACAGCCGGCGACCAGTTTCGCGTGATCTATGACATGTCCCCAGAAACCCCGCCACCCGCCGCAGATAGCTGGACTGTGCCCGCGGAGCCGTCCCCCCTCTGGCTCGCCGCGCAGGCGGCAATGGACATGGTGCTGCTTCCGGTACGGGAAGCCTCCGCGCTGAGCGACGCCGTGACCCATCCCGGCCGCGCGGTCCGGCAGGCAGCCGGCACAGTGCGGGCCATGGTGAAGCTGGCCCCATCGATGTGGCCGGCCACTGGGTCGTCGCTGAGCGGGCCCATCAGCCAGCAACGGCGGTACACCTGGGCGCGGGCGTCGCTCGATGACGTCAAGACGATCAAGCGGGAGCTTGGCGGCACCGTGAACGACGTCGTGCTTGCCGCGATCAGCGGCGGCTTCCGTACGCTCCTGCTCGCCCGCGGTGAGCACCCTGAACCGCATATGGTCCCGTCGCTAGTACCTGTTTCCGTTCGGGGCGCAGGCCACGAGAGCGTCTACGAGAACCGGGTGTCGGCGGTGCTGGCGAATCTGCCCGTTCATATTGCCGACCCGGTCGACCGGCTCGCAGCCGTCCAGTCCCAGCTGTCGGCTCTAAAAGCGAGCAAGGAATCGATGGTCGGGGAGGCGCTTGTCTCACTGGGCCGCTACACCCCGTTCCCGGTGATGTCGCGGGCAGTCCGGCTCGTCTACGGGCTGCACCAGCACGAGATCGTTACGGTCACCACCAATATCCCTGGTCCGCGCCAGCCGCTCTACGGGATCGGCCGCCGGCTCGTGGAGATCATCCCCTACGTCCCGATCGCCACCACGGTCCGCACCGGGGTTTCGATCTTCACTTACTGCGGTAACGTCACATTCGGGATCACCGGTGACTACGGCACAAATCCAGACCTCGAGGTGCTGGCCCGTGGCATCGAGGAGGGCGTGTCCGAGCTCCTGGACGCCGCCGAGCGCCGCATCCGGGCAGCAGGGGCCAGCGACGGCCAGCCTTGACGCAACGGTGAGCCAGGCCGCCGCCGCGGCGGCCATGTCTGCCCGCCGCGCGGCAGCTCGCGGTGAGAGCCATCTGACCTGCAGGGACCGCGAGTGAGGTTATGCACGAGCCGAACCGCCGTCCTTGCTGCGGGCACAAGATCCGGGAGAACCACGGCCAGGCCAGACGCGCGTCCAAAGCCTCCGTGGGTGCCGGCTGCTGGCTTGGCTTCCACCCGCGGCGGGTGACGACGCCGCGGCGGTGATCGGGTTTGCTCGAAGGCGACTGGAAGGCGGCTGGCGGCGCGGATGTGACGTCCAGTCGCCCTTTGGAGCCGTGGATGGGACTGGCCGAGTACAAGCCGGGTGCGGTCGATCGGCGATGACCGGGACGTTCTTCGCGCTCGCGGTCCTTTCGGCGCTGAATCCGAAGCTCTTCGCCATTGATCTGCTGCTGATTGAAAACGCGCGGCCGCGGCTGATGTTCGCGTGCTTCTTGCTTGGCGGTATGGGCGTGGCCCTGGCGATCGGGATGCTGGACGTATTCGTCTTCAAGGCCGATGCCGTCCAGACCCAAGGCTCCGCCAGCGCGGGCCTCGACCTGGTTCTCGGGGTGCCGCTTATTGCCGTCGGCGTGCTCGTCGCGACCGGCCGGCTGCATGGCCGGCGGAAGGCAGCGGCCCCGGCTGGGGCAGCGCAACCGCCGAAGAAGGATGGCTGGGCGCAGCGAGTTCTGCGTGAGCCACGGTTCGGGCTCGCCGTACTGATCGGCGCGGTGGCCGGCACGCCGGGCGCGACCTATATCACCGCGCTGCACGACCTGGTCACGGGGACGTCGTCAACGGCGACGCAGGCCGTGGCCGTGGTTGTCTTCGTCCTCATCGAGTTCTCCCTGGTCATCATTCCGTTCGCGTTCCTGGAGTTCAGGCCCGAGGACACCAAGGCGCGGCTCCTGCACACCCAGAACTGGCTGATGAGCCACGCGCGGCAGCTTATGGCGGCCGTCGCCATCTTCGTCGGCGCCTACATGGCGATCAGCGGCCTGGTCCGCCTGCTGACTTAACCCACCCCGCGCCCTCCCTCGGCGTCGCCCGGCAACGCCGCCTGCAGAACCGTGATTTGACCGTCGTGGGCTGTTGCGCTAGCGCAGTGCGAACACTTCTGTCTGGCTGTAGCCCGAGAAGGCCAAGGCCACCCCCGAAGACGAGTACCCGCCTGCGCAAGTAGGAGTCCGGCTCGCGTGGTGGCCGTGCACCGCGCGAAATATTCGGAACCATATCCAGAGGATGGAAAGCGCTCGCCGGATTCTCCGGCCGGCGCGCCGATGGCCCGGCGTTTCGCGGGCGAATCGGCCCTGGAACACCCGCGTGCCATATTGCCCGTCCAGACGGGTGGTGGCGCAGGTATGACCGCGCCGGAACGCGCCGGGGGTGCGGCGGGTTGCAGCCGGGGACGCGCTAGCCGCAGCCTGCCGAACGGGGCGAACGCCGTCGGCCGGCTTCCATCCGCCGCAGCGCGCGCCTGCTCACCAGCCTGCCGCTGACGTGGCCACAAGCGTACTGATCGGCCGCCAGGCACTTGCGGCACACGCAGGTGAGCGAGTGCCACCGGACGCGCTGCTGCTGCCACCAGGCCGCGAGCCTGTAGAACATATTCACCTGCTCCGTTTCCCTGCCGCGGCTTCGCTGCCGCCGCTTCCCCGCCACGGCAGCCGGTGCGGCCCATGAACGAGGCCGCGCGAACGCCGCCCGTCCTAAGGACTGCGAATGGGCCGCCGCCTGCTGCGATTCATCCCGCTGGGCTGATGTTGGGGTTGCGGTGGAAGATGTTGTCTGGATCGTAGCGGTATTTGACCTTGGCTAGCCGTTGGTACTTGGCCGGTCCGTAGCTGGCGCGGACCCGGTCAGTCTCGTATTCAGTCATGAAGTTGACGTAGCTGCCGGGCCCGGTAGCGTGCGGCAGCAACCGCTCACAGGACTGGCGCACCCAGTCTCGGTCGGCGGCGAGCAGCGCCGGTTCTGGTGCGACGGCGGCGAAACCAATCACGATGCCGGGGGCGCGCGAGCCGCCGAATGCGGTCGCATCGTCGGGGACCTCGCAGCAGGCGCCGCTCATCGGGAAGGCAAGCACCTGTGACATCGGGGACCGCTTGGCAGGGACGCGATCGGTGATTGCCGTGATCACCTCTGCGGACAGGCTGTCGAGATACAGCGCCTTCTCATAAGCCAGGATCCCCCACGGTGCGGATTCGTCGAGCATGTGCTGCAGCTCCACGTAGGGGATGGGGGTCACGAACTCGAACAGCGGAGGCAAGGCAGTGCGCACGTGCTCGGCCAGCCGGGCGTGCGCCGCGTCGGCCCCGAACCCCGCGACTATCAGCGCGTAGCCGGGCTGGAGGCGGTGCCTGTCTGGCACGAACGGCGCGGGCGGGGCGTTGATCGCGGCGATAATCGCGCCCATCCGATCCGGTAGGGCCGCGGTGACCTGCTGGGCGACCGCGAGCGCGCCGGGGCCGTCGTCGAGGCCCCAGAAGAACAGGCCAAGCTGAACGAGCGGCCCTACCGGGTGCAGCTGGAACTCGAACTCGGTGACGACCCCGAAGTTGCCACCGCCGCCGCGCAACGCCCAGAACAGGTCGGGGCGCTCATCGGCCGAGGTGCGCAGGATCGCCCCTTCGGCGGTGACCAGTTCGGCGGATATCAGGTTGTCGCAGCTCAGCCCGAACTGGTGGCTGAGCCACCCGAATCCGCCGCCGAGAGTCAGGCCGCCGACCCCGGTGTGGCTGATGGTGCCACCTGGCGTGGCCAGGCCGTGGGCCTGAGTAGCGGCGTCCAGTTGTGCCCAGGTGGCGCCCCCACCGCACCGGGCGGTGCGCGCCGACGGATCGACAGAGATGTGACGTAGCGGGCTGAGGTCGATGGTCAGCCCGTCGTCCCCCACCGAGGCGCCACCGAAGTTGTGGGCGCCGCCGCGCACCGAGATCTCCAGGTCTGCGCCCCGGGCGAAGCTGATCGCGGCGGCCACGTCGGCTGGGTCGCCGCAGCGCGCGACGATGGCCGGACGATGGTTGATGGCGCCGTTCCAGACCGATCGTGCCCGGTCGTAGTCGCTGTCGGTGGCCGTGATCACCCGGCCGGACAGCCGTTCGCGCAGGCTGTCCAGATCCCGACCGCCTATCGCCGTCATATCATCTCAACTCCCGGATGTCCGGAGGCGGCGGCGGGCTCCGCCGGCACTAGGAAGGGTTTGACCGGGACCGACTCTGGCACCCCATTCCGGCTGGTTCCTCATGCATCGGGGGTAGATGCCCTAGCCAAACGGCGGCGAAGCGCGCCGCCGGCCTCACCTCAGCCGGTGTCCGCACCGGCAGGCCCGGCCACCTAACGTGCTGGCAACGCCCGGGAGCGGCGTGCAGAACCGATGGTAAGGAGAATTACTGTGGCCATCCCGGCAACCATTCCCGCCGTCTCACACGTCGCCGTGACCGTGACAGACCTCGCCGCCAGCGAGGCCTGGTACACCAATGTCCTCGGTGTCAAACCGGTCCTCGACGAGGACACCGGCCCGTTCCGGCACATCACTACCAGCTCGGCAACACGCTGCTCGGGCTGCACGGCTTCCCGGATCTGGCCAGCGACGCGCCGTTCGATGAGCGCAAGCCGGGCCTGGATCACATCGCGTTCGGCTGCGCCAGCCGCGACGGGCTCGTCGAATGGGCAGCCCGCCTCGATGAGCCCGGCGTCGCCCACGGCGGCATCGTCGACGCCGGCTACGGCTCTGGCCTGTCGTTCCGCGACCCCGGCAACATCGCCCTTGAGCTTTTCGCCCCGCCGGCCTGACCAGCTGGCGGCGAACTCCCCGACTTGCCTCCTGCATGCCGCCTGAAGGTGTGCCGTCCCCGCCGCGCGCCGCTGATCCGCTGGTGAACGTGTGAACGTGTGAACGTGTGAACGTGTGGACGACGTGGACGCGCCGCCCGGGCCGGAGCTGCTGGCCTCTGCCAGCCGGGGTGATTCGGCGGCCTTCGAGCGACTGATGGCGGGTTAGGACACCGGCGATCTCGGTGAGCCGGTGGCGGGACCGGTCTGGCTGGAGCCCTGGCCAGACGACGGGCCGGACGACCGGCCGGATTGCCGGGCTCATCGTGTTTGTCGATCCCGGCGTTCATGGCCCGGTTCGGGCTGGCCGAGGAGCTCGCCGTCGGAACCGGACTCCAATTACGCCATGGGCACACCGATGCCCGGTGCGGGATCTGCCAGTGGCTCGGCCGGGCACCGCCGGGCGGGAAGGCGAACGGCCCATCGTCCCGCTTCACGACGACGAGTATGACCAGGCATGAACGATCCCGGGCGCGGTCGCGGGAACCGGGACGCTACTCTGGTGGTTTATCGCGGGCCTCCGCTTGAGACCGGCGAGGGATGATGATCTGGTCCGACCACGAAGAGGCGCTCTACCAGCTTCGGCGGCGCCGCCAGCGGGTTTTGCAGCGGCTCATGCTGGTCATCCTGGCGCACGTCGTCGGTGTCCTCGAACTGCAGACGTACACCAGGCATCATCGAGTCCTTCACGTCTTGAGCATCTTGGCGCTGGTCGCGTCCCTGGCCGGCCTTGCTTCTGTAGCCGTGCTCGGCGCCCGCTGGGGGATGAGCAGCAACGCCGCCGAGAGCTGGTCCGCGACCAGGCAAGCCGGTGCCGGCCGCAAGGCCTACCGCGTACGAAGGGAGCAGGCCATCCGCGATGGAACGTGGCGTCCGCAGGGGCCATGACGGCCAGCGCGGCCGGGCCCTTCACCGACCGCCAGCCGGGCGGGTTCGGCCCCCGCCGGGTCCGCGAGGACGAGCTCGTAATCGCGTTCGGCGGCGGCTGGACCGTCACGGACATCGCGGCGGACACGTTCGCGCTCAACCCCCGAATCAGTGCTCCGGCGGCACATGCGTGGCTGGCCACTATCCGCCGGCGGTGATCCATTCACCGGCGGTGATCCAGTCAGCTGCCAGCCTTTCCGCAGGCGCTGCTAGGCTTCGCCGCGCTCGCGCAGGATCTCCCGGAACTCGCGGACTGCCTCATCTTGATCCGATCCGAGATCCCGGGCAACGACCAGCTTCGTGCCCGCCCAGTAGGCCCCAACGTATTGGCCGAGGTCATCCGGTGACACCAGGAGCGGGTGATGGCCGATTTTTATATGGTTCCGCACCTCTTCCCACGGAACGCCCGCAGGGACGATGCCGATCGCGGGTGACTCGCTATCGTCGTACGCCAGGTCGTCGAGCACTGGCCCTCACCTCGCCATCCGGGCGTAGAGCCACTCGACGTGGGCATGGTCATCGTCCCGGCGCTGCCGGAACAGCTCGTCGCGCACCAGTTTCGCTGCGCCGTCGAGATGCCAGATGTCACCCCAGGTGCGCGCGGCGCGTTGCACGCGAGCGGTGCGTGGCGCCCTGGCCTCCTGGTAGGCAAGCAAAGCGGCCTCGACGTTCGCGCCCGAAGCAGTACGGCCGCCGTGGTGGTCCAGGGCAGCCGCGAGCGCCGACGCGTCCTCAATCGCCTGGCAGCCGCCCTGGGCAAGGTATTGCAACATCGGGTGGGCGGCGTCCCCGAGCAGCGCGATCCGTCCCTTCACCCAGGTGGGGATGGGCAGCCGGTCGTACATCGGCCACCGGTTGTCCCTGCCGATCAAGGAGATGGACTCCTGGACGTGCTCGCAGCAGGCCGAGAAGCGCTGCTCGAGCTCTTCCGGCGTGCCCCAGTCGGCCTCGCCCCGCCGGAAGGCGTCGCTGCGGAAGACCGCGACCTGGTTGTACATCCGTCCGCTGCGCAGCGGGTACTGCACGAAGTGAAGTCCGGGCCCGATCCACGCGACCACGTCACGCAGGTCGGCGTGACGGGCGACCTGCTCCATCGGGACGGCACCCCGGTAGGCGACGTAGCCGGAGCAGATGGCCTGATCGTCGCTGAACAGGGTGCGGGTGCGTGAGTGCAGCCCATCGGCGCCAATTGCGGCGGCACCGTGGAAGACACGGCCGTCGGCGCAGCTGACCTGCACCGATGCGCCGTCGTCCCGCAGGTCCGTCACGTCGGCGCCCGCCTCTAGCCCGGCGCCCGCCTCGGTGCAGCCTCTCAGCAAGATGTCCAGCAGGTCCGACCGGTGCAGCACGATGTAAGGAGCGCCGTAGCGCTCGGTGAAGCCGGTCAGGTCGAGGGCGGTCAGCTCACGGCCGTCGACGGCGTCAGCGAGGACGAGGCGCCGCGGCAGCACGCCGGCGCTGCGGGCCTGCCCGAGGAGCCCCAGACGGTCCATGACGCGGGTCGCGTTGGGCGCTAGCTGGATACCTGCCCCGATCTCGCCGAACTGGCGGGACCGCTCGAGTACTTGCACTCGCCTGCGAGTCCGGCTGATGGCGAGGGCGGCCGCCAGGCCGCCAATGCCGCCGCCGATGACAAGGATCTCGTGGTTCCTGTCGCTCGGCATGTGTGGTGCCTCCGGCTGTCCGCAACGCGGCGAGTCTCATCACGCGCCCGCCGAGGCGGCGCGGGCGAGGTTGAGCCTTTCGATGACGGGCGCATCACAGAACCGGAACAGGTCCAGCCCTTCGGCCGTGTCGATGGCGACGCGGCACCATGACGGAACCGCGATCACGTCGCCACGCTCGACCTCGGTGCGCTGGCCGTCGAGCTCGAATGCACCGGAGCCCTCGAACACCTGCCAGACGGAAGAGCCCACCTCACGTCGCTGGGCGGCACGGGAGCCGCGGGTGAGGCGGTGCATCTCGGTCCGCATAGTGACCAGGGCGTCACCGCCGGTGCTCGGGTTGGAAAAGCGGATGGCGGCGTGGCCGGGCTCAACCGTGCCCGGATGGCCCTCGGCTTCGAGTTCGAGCTGAGCGCTGAGCGCCGCGTCGGTGAACTCCCACCGGTAGGCGCTCAGCGGCGAGCTGGCGGAGTCAGGCGCGGAAAGCGGCCGCAGACCCGGCTGCCCCCACAGCCGCTCGGACCGGGACCTGGCGGGCGTTGACCGGTCCTGCATGTCCTCATGGCCAGGCTCGAAGAATGTCGCATCGAGGTATCCGGTGATGGGGATGTCCAGGCCATCCAGCCAGGCCATCGGCGCGTCAGCGCTGTTGTGATGTCCGTGCCAGGCCATTCCCGGGGTGAGCAGCAGGTCGCCGCGGCGCATGGCCACGGGATCGGTGTCGACCACCGTCCACACGCCCTCGCCTTCGAGCACAAAACGGAACGCGCTCTGGGAATGCCGGTGATCAGGCGCGACCTCCTGCGGGCCGAGGTACTGAAGGGCAGCCCACAGTGTGGGCACAGCGAATGGCTCACCGCCGAGACCAGGATTGGCCAGCGCGATGGCCCGGCGTTCCCCGCCCCGGCCCACAGGCACCAGCTCGCCCGCCCGTTCGGCAAGCGGGTAAAGGTCCTTCCAGTGCCACACGTGCGGGATGGCCTTGGGCGCCGGGCTCAGCGGCATCAGGTCCTCCCGCTGCGTCCACAGCGGCAGCATCCCCGCGGTCTCGAAATCGGCGTACAGGCGCCGGAGCGCCGCGTCGGACTCGGTCATCGTCATCTCCGTCCTCCGGCCGCGACGCGCCGCTGGTGACCCGGGATGTGCGATCCCGGGTCATATACGACCCGCGATGGCACATCCCGGGTCACTCGCGCCGTCGCGTGCCACGGTGACCGTCAGGCATGGCTGGCAGTCATGTGCCGGGCGAGCGCACCGGCTATGCCAAGACTGCCCGGCCCAGAGCGCCGGGGGAAGGGGAGGCGGGTCCGGGGCTCCGGTTGCTGCGCGGAGGCGTAACAGCGTCCTCAGACCGGCAGCGCGGCACCGGAAACCAGTTGGGCCGCGGGTGAGGCGAGGAACAGATAGGCCTGTGCCACGTCAGGGATCTTAGGCCAGGAGGCGTGATCAGCATCCGGCATCGCGCCGCGGTTCGCCGGGGTGTCGATGATGGTCGGCACGACGCAGTTCACCGTGATGCCCGTGCCCTTAGCCTCGTCAGCCGCCATCGACACGAGGTGCAGCACGCCGAGCTTGCTGACCGAGTAGGCAAAGTGGGAGCCCTTCGTCACCATGGCCGCGCGGCTCGCGGTATGCACGATCCGGCCCCGGCCGGCGGCCGCCATCCGCCGCAGCGCATGCTTGGTGACCAGCGCGGCGCTGACCAGGTTCAGCTCAAGCTGGCCGCTGAGTACCGCTGGGTCCAGCTCCGCAAGCGGCGCATGGGCGGTGAATCCGCCGACCGTGTTGATCACCGCCCACGGCGGTGGCAACTGGTCGAACAGCGCGGCGAGCGCCGCGTCGTCCAGCACGTTCACCGCCTTATAGCTGACCCCGTCGAGCCGCCGATCAGCTGCGGGCACGGCCTTGTCTATGCCATTCACGGTCGCACCGGCCTCGGTGAACGCGGTGATCAGGCCCGCGCCGAGGGCGCCGGCCGCACCGGCCACGATCACCATCCGGCCCGCGAAATCAACTTCAGGCATGCTCAGCTCTCCTCGGGGCGGGCGCCGGTACGGCGCGGTGGGTCACAGCCTCCGTGACCTGTCATGATCACCCTAATCACCCGCCCCGCAGCGACCCTAAAGCAGGCACTGGCGCATTTGCGAGCGATGCGCGACCATCACGACGGCGCAGGCCCGCCGGTGCGCCCACCGCGAGCGGGAAGAGGGGCCGGCGGCCTGAGGCGGCGGACACCCCGCGGGGCCGCGGGTCCTCCCCGGCGTGACGGCGCGCCTGGCATGCCGTAGCGCCTGTGCGGCAGCCGTTCGGGATAATAAATGCATAACGGCTCACGCGCGGTGACACGGGCCTGCTGCGCGACCCCGTTTCTGGCTGCACGTGGCAGCCGCCCTCGGCGTCTTTCCCCTGCTGATTTCCTCTGCTGAGCCGTTGCAGCATTGTTGGCTGGTGAGGCGCAGGTCGCGTTCCGTGGCCTGCTATCGCGGTTCCGCCGCACCGGCGGCGCGTGCTGGGCGTGCTGCCGTGCGGCACGATCACCGCAGGCAGGTGGCGGTCAACCTGGTCGATGGGCCAGCGGATAATGGGAGGGTGCTAGTACAGGCTGCAGCTGATTCTCTCCGCCGCCGTATCGGCGAGTCGATATTCGAACGAGTGGCAGGGTCCGAGGGGCCGGCGCGCCGGCGGTCTATCCACGAGCCCGGCGGCGAACGGTGGTTCGCGGAAGACCGCCCGATCCGCCGGGTTCAGGGAGACTCGTCGATGTTCGTGGGTGGTATCCGCGCCCTGTTGCTGCAGTCGCTGCACCCGCTTGCGATGGCCGGCGTGGCGGCGCATTCCGGCTACCGCGGCGATCCGTGGGGGCGGCTCCAGCGGACAAGCTACTTCCTCGCGGTCACGACGTTCGGCCGGGCCAGCGACGCGCAAGCGGCCATCCGGCGGGTCAGGGCGATCCACGCGCGGGTTACCGGGACAGCGCCGGACGGGCGGCCCTACGCGGCCTCCGATCCGCATCTGCTGACCTGGATTCACATCGCCGAGGCCGACAGCTTCCTGCGCGCGCATGCCCGTTTTGGGGCCCAGCCGCTGGATCAGGCGGGACGCGACGGGTACGTCGCCGACATGGCGCAGATCGGCGCCGCACTTGGCGTACCTGACCCGCCCAGGACTGAGGCCGAGCTCGCCGACCGGATCAGCCGTTACAGAAGCGAGTTGCGAGGCACTGCCGAAGCCCGCTCGGCCGCCCGGTTCCTGCTGCTCAGCCCGCCGCTGCCGATGGTCGCCCGAGCGCCCTACGGTGTGCTCGCCGCCGCGGCGACTTCGCTGCTGCCCGGGTGGGCGCGCCGCCCGCTTTACCTGCCGCGCCTGCCGCTCACCGAGGCCGCCGTGGTCCGGCCCGCCGGCCACGCGGTCGTGCGCGCGATCCGCTGGGCAGTCACCCCGCCCCCCTCAGCCACGGCCGGTTGAGCGTGCGGTTGGTGCGCCATTTCGCCGCGGGCCCCGATGTCGCCCCTCGACTCCGGCGACTCCTGCTACAGGTAAGGGCAAGGCCTGGTCACGCAGCCGGTGCGGTTGGCGGTGGCGACCCGGCAGGGCGTTGTGCTGGATAGCTCGCGCCGCCCCACGTGCTCCGGTGCCAGCTCAGCGGTCAGTTGTTTCTCGCGAAGATCCGCAAGAAGAACAGGAACACGTTCAGCACGTCGAGGAAGATCGATGCGGCGATCATCGGCGCCGAGCCAAGCCCTTTCGACCGCCGTAGCCGCTGAAAGTCGAACATGGTCAGGCCTGCGAAGATCACCAAGCCGAGCGCCGAGTAGATCAGCGATCCGTGCGGGATGCGTACGAAGATCAACACGATGCCGAACGCGATGAGGGCGATCAGCGCAAAAAAGCAGAGGCGGGCGATCCCTGACAGGTCTCGCCGCGTCGCGTAGCCCGCTGCTCCGAAGCCGGCGATGAACAGCGCGGTAGCACCGCCGGCCTGCCAGAGCGCCTGCGGGTTCGCGCTCGCGTAGTAAACGACTGCGGGCGCCACCGCCAGCCCGATCAGGACACCGAACACGAAGAGCAGCCCGGCGGTCAGCGGCTCGGACCACCGCACCGCGAAATTCATGCCGATCAGGCAGGCAAAGGCGGTGATGAATGACCCGATGGCCCAGCCATGCGAGAGATTGCGTCCCAGGTACGCGCCGAGCGCGAAGAGGGCGGCTGTAACCGCGACGTACCCCATGGTCTGCCCGAACAGGGTGCGCGTCCGGTCGCGGGTTGCCGTGCCGGATCCCCCGTAGCTTACGAACTCGGTCATGACATCATTGTCCGTGCCATGCGCGTCCAGCGCCGGGCGACCTCGTCGGCGCTGCGGCGGCAAGGAGACCGGCGGCTGAGCACATGCGCACCAGCGCCGCACAAGGCCCTGGCAGGCGACGAGAGGGACCGCCGTGAGTGCGCGGACCGATACCAGGAGCATCGAGACCGATGCCGGCCTGGCTTGCCGAGAGCGCCTGAACCGGCGGCCCCTTGACCCCCAGTCATGACCGGTCGTCGTCGAGCGCGAAGCTGAGGTAGCGCTGCGCGGATCGCTGTATCGCGGCGGCGCCGTCGGCGTGCACGATGCGATGCCACCAGGCGCCGTAGACGCGGTCGAACCGCAGCGGTTCGATCAGCGTGAGTGCGCGGCGGATTGTGCGCGGGCGTTCAGGGATGTGATTGGGGTAGCTGTACATGAAGCTGACCCAGCGGCGGTCGGCGGCCACCGTGAAGATGTCGCCGGAGAACAGGGCGCCGGCGCCGCCAGGCGGGCCGGCCCAATGCAATACCTGCCCGCCGTCGAAGTGGACCCCGGCATTGACCAGGGTCAGGCCGTCGCCGATCTCGCGGGCGTCGCCGTCCCAGAAGACGACGGCGTCGTCGGGCCGCGGCACCCACGCGCGATCCTTGTGGTGGATGTAGACCGGAGCGTCAAACGCGTGCGCCCACTCAATCATCGAACCGTAGAAATGCGGGTGGCTGACTGCGATCGCGCTGACCCCGCCCAGTTCACTCACCCGTGCGAGCAGGTCGTCGTCGACGTAAGTGATCATGTCCCACAGCACGTTACCCCCGGGGCTGCGCAGCAGCAGGGCGCGCTGGCCGATAGCGGTCGGCGGAATGGCGCCGATGCCCACCACGCCGGGGCCTTCCTCCTGAATCCGGCCGCGGTGACCGGCGGCCTGAAGCTCGCCGAGCGTGGTCCATTGCTGCCCGTCCCAGCCGACGTACTGGCGCTCGTCCAGGCAGATCGGGCAGCCCGGACGCGGGCCGCCGTACTGAACGCCGCAGGTGCTGCAGATGGGAAGTCCGAGTTCCATATTTGTACTTATAGCGGGCCCGCCGTCAGCCGCGGTGCACGAGGGCGTGTCCCGCAGCTTCGCCGCCTGGATCACCGCCCGCATCTACCAAGATCCACGAGACACGCCCAGGGCAATCGATCTGCGGGCTGCCTCAAGCCCGGCCACCCGTTGCGGGCGATCACCCCGCTAGCCACCGCGCCATGCCAAAGTCCGCGGCAGCGGAGGTGGAGGCAACTGGTCAGGAACCCTCATGCTTGTATTCATGAGCGCGCCGGATGCAGCAGGCGACCAGCGGAGCCAGTACGAGCGTATGCTCGCTGGCGACCTCTATATTGCCGACGACCCGCGGCTGGACGCCGACAGGCGCCGTGCCGAGCGGCTCATGGAGGAGTTCAACCGAAGTACCGCGGACGCCCCGCGCGAACGCAGGCGCATCCTGATGGACCTGCTTGGAGCGCTCGGCGAGGATGCGGCAATCCGCCCGCCGCTGTATTGCGATTACGGCTACCAGATCCGGGTCGGCGCCCGCACATTTATAAACTTTGGCCTGATGGCCCTGGACGTCGCGGCCATCACCATTGGCGACGATGTCCAGATCGGCCCGAACGTGCAGTTGCTGACGCCCACGCACCCGGTGGAGGCTGAACCGCGGCGCGCCAAGTGGGAGGCCGCCAGGCCCATCACGATCGGGGACAACGCGTGGCTCGGTGGCGGCGTCATCGTCCTACCTGCCGTCACCATCGGCGCGAACACCGTCGTGGGCGCGGGTGCGGTCGTCACGAGAGATCTACCCGCGGGCGTCGTCGCGGCCGGCAATCCCGCCCGGGTCATCCGCAGCCTGTAGACGAGGGCTTGGCTGAGTTTGCGCGAGAGTCCCTGCCGCCCTGCCAGCCCGGGCCGGAAAGCACAGAGCCTGCGGGTGCCGAAAATGCGGTCACATTGCGGGAACTGCGAATACTCGTGGAGAAGGCCGCCGAGCCGGACGCGTCTGAGAACGCGGACGCTTGAGCGAGGATGGTAGGCATGACGGGTGCGCCTGCCACCTGCCGGTTGTACGGTGACCTGGCTCAATGGTGGCCATTGATCTCGCCCCCGGAGGCGTACGCCGAAGAGGCCGCGTACGCCGCGACGGTGCTCGGCGCAGCATCGATTCCGGTGCGCGATGTCCTTGAGCTTGGCAGTGGCGGCGGCCACAACGCCGTCCACCTCAAGGGCAGGTTCGCACTGACCCTGGTCGACCTCTCGGAGGACATGCTCGCCGTGTCGCGGCGGCTGAACCCCGAGTGCGACCACCAGCAGGGCGACATGCGTACGGCGCGGCTTGGCCGCACCTTCGACGCCGTGTTCGTGCACGACGCCGTGGACTACATGACCACCGAGGCGGACCTAAGGCAAGCCATCGAGACGGCCTTCGTGCACTGCCGTCCTGGCGGCACCGCCGTCTTCGTCCCCGACGATACCGCGGAGACCTTCCAGGCGGCGACCGGTCATGGCGGCAGCGACGACGCCACCGGCCGCGGTGCGCGCTTTCTGTCTTGGTCGTGGGATCCCGATCCCGCCGACACCTGGACCCAGACCGAGTACGCGTTCCTGCTTCGCGACGCCGACGGCTCGGTGCAGGCGGTGCACGAGACCCACCGGACCGGGTTGTTCGGCCGTGAGCTGTGGATGCGGATCATTTCCGACGCGGGCTTCGAGGCGGGCTCTGTCACCGAACAGGCCACCGACGGCTGGACGCCACGCGAGCTCTTCATCGGCCGCCGAAGGGCAACCCAGTGACCAAGGGCCCGCCCGCGCGATAGCGGGCACAGGTTGCTCCGGCGGTCTCAGGAGTGCGAGGTTTGGCGGCATGCCTACTCGCCTCGTGCACCTTGTGATCGATGCCGCCGATCCGCCCCGCCTGGCGCGGTTCTGGGCGGCCGCACTTGGATGGGAGGCCGCAGCCAAGGAGCCCGACGAGGTAGTGGTGGCGCCGGCCGGCTTCTCCTATCCCGGCCCGGCGGCGCTGCCGCTGGTTTTCGTGCCAGTCGCCGAACCGAAGACAGGCAAGAACCGCACGCACCTCGATCTGCCCACGACGTCGGCCGGGCACCAGGTGGCCGAGGTGCGCCGCCTCCGCGACCTGGGGGCGGCGCCCGCCGCTATCGGCCAGGGTGAGGTGCCGTGGGTCGTACTGGCCGACCCGGAGGGCAACGAGCTGTGCGTGCTCGATCCGCGGCCGGCCTACCGCGGCACCGGGCCGGTCGCGGCCGTCGTGGTCGACTGCGCTGACCCAGCCTCCCTGGCACAGTTCTGGAGTGTCGCGGCGGGCTGGTTGCCGCACGACGCCGATGAGACCTGGGCCTCGATGCGATCGCCGAACGGCGTCGGGCCGTATCTCGAACTGCTGCGTGTCCCCGGCGCGAAGACGGTCAAGAACCGGATTCATCTCGATGTCGCGCCCTATCCAGGCGAGGATCACAATGCCGAGGCGGCGCGCCTGCGTGAATCCGGCGCGGTGCCCGCCGACGTGGGCCAGGGCGGCGAGGTGCCATGGGTGGTTCTTGCCGACCCTGAGGGTAACGAGTTCTGCGTCCTGACGCCACGCTGACACTGGCCAGTGACATCGGCCGCGGGCAGCTTGCCGCGGCGTGTCACCCAGCGGCAGCCGTTCTGGATATTACCGGCGTCGCGGGGCCGTACCTCGCGCCGCCATGCTGCAGCGCAGCAGAGCGAGTACCTGCCCAGCGTTTCGTCCTCACTTCTGGCTGGCATGCCGCGCAACCCGGCCGGACAATTCGCCGTCACAGAAAAGCCTGACGAGGTCTTCAGCGCAACGTCGCTCCTGCGGGATTGAGGTCGCCGCCGAGATAGGTCCCGTGACCCGACGTAACCAGATCGCCATCGAAGATCAGGACCTCGTTGACCAGGCCACCCCTTTGATTTCGGTAGTTGATGACCAGCGTGCTGACACCGGCGTAGACGCCCATCAGGTCGAAGTGCAGGTCAGGGATGCGCCGCAGGCCCTCGCTCCAGTAGTGCCGCAGCGCTGGCTTACCGCGATGACGCCATCACTGATGCCAAGCAGCTGCACAGCCGCAGGTGAGGTGAAGACGACGTCCTCCGCGAAGTGGCTCAGCACCTGCTCGAGGTCGCGGGCATTCCACCCCTGAACCCAGCCGCCGGCGAACTCCTGCGCCGCTGCGCTATCCCTGGCCCAATTATGCCGCGTCAGGCGCTGGACGAGGTCGGCGCCATTGCGCCGGGCGCGTTCATGATCCCTAATCGTGTTAAGTTCCCGGCGAATAGCGCAGGCAAGTTAACACAAGAACGGATCATGCCTCGCGGGCCGCCGGCTCCCGGCGCGCCCGCCTGCACGGCTACCCAGCCTGCACCGCTACCCGGCTACGCGGCCCGCACCGCGACCCGGCCTGCGGCGTTACGCGGTCGACACGGATGCGGCGAGCGCGATGAGTTCGTCGAAGCCCTCCCGGATGCCACGGCTGAGCACGCGGATGTCAGGCACCCCGTCGAAGTCGGCGTTGATGCCGAAGTTGAGCTGGTCGAGGTAGGAGAGAATGCCGACAGAAATGCGTATGTTGCTGGCGATAGGAACATACGGGTGGATCTCGGTCATTTGCCTGCCGAGCATGTACAGCGGGAAGCGCGGTCCGGGGACGTTCGTCGTCACGGTCTGCACAAGCGGCTGCGGGAACCGGAACGTCAGCCGGGAACCCAAGGCGAGCAGGGTGGGAGCCGCGAAACCCGCCAACTCGGTGAGCCCCTGGGCTCCCACCGCCTGGCGGCTGCTCTTCAGGTCATCCATCTGCTCGCGCAGCCGGCCGAGCCGGATCACCGGATCGGGCTCGCTCACCGGCAGGTTCACCAGCACGGCAGCTACCCGGTTGTTGAAGGTGCCTCGTTCGCTTTCCGCGCGAACGGAGACCGGCACGAGTGAGCGCACCACCTGCCGGTCGGAAAGCTCGCCCCGCTCGGCGAGCAGGTCGCGGAACCCACGGGTGACCGCGGCGAGCACCACGTCGTTGACTGTCCCTCCGAGCGCCTTGCGGACAAGCTTGACCTCGCTCAGGCTGGCTTGCATCCATTCCCAGCGCCGGTTCGGCCCGCTCGGCCCGTTGAGTGAGCTTGCCGAGGGACTGGCCAGGCGGCGCACGCTACCTGGTAGTCCACGGCCGAATTCCAGCACCTCATGGCGGCTCGGCACATTGCGCGCGAGCGCCGGTATGCGGGCCAGTTGCTGCAGCGGCTCAACCACGGCGTCGCGGACACCGTCGACGATCGACCATGCCGTGCTTGGGGCGCGACGGGGGACCCAGGGGACCACCGCGTGTTGTTCTGCGTCAGGGGTGAGGTCAAGCAGGGCGGCGGTGAGGTCCCAGCCGGCGACGCCGTCGATCATGCAGTGGTGCACCTTGGAGATCAGCGCCCACTGGTTATCCTTCAGGCCCTCCACCAGCCACATCTCCCACAGCGGCTTGGCGAGATCGAGGCGTTGGGCGAAGACGCGGCCAGCCAGGTTGCGCAGCTGGTCGGCTGCCCCGGGTGAAGGTACCGCGGTGTGCCTGACGTGATAGAGGATCTCGAAATGCTCGTCGTCCACCCAGGCGGGACGGCCGAGGTGCAGCGGCACCGTACGCACCCGCTGCCGGTACCGCGGCACCTGTGGCAGCTTGGAGACCAGCAACCTGACGACGTCGCCGTAGGCCGGCGGTGGTCCCTCGAACACCGCGACCGACCCGACGTGCATCGGCACGTTCTCGTTCTCCAGGAAGAAGAACCCGGCGTCAAGCGCGCTCATCCGTTCCATCGTGTACCGTCCCTTGGCCGGGGCCACCCGTGTGCCCGCAACCGTCTCAAGCGGGTTGTCACCAGACGGCGGCTTCCGCCGAGCACGCCCACCGCTTACCGTTACCGACGGCCGCTGCCGCCCGACGGCCACTGCCGCCCGACGCCCGCTGCCACCCCGCGTCGGCTGCCTTCCACCCGGAGCCGGGCACGCCGACGCAACATGAGGCTATGCGGGCCGGCGCGCCGCCACAACTGGCGCCCGGGTCGCCAAAGGCCCGTATAACGCTCCGCTGCCGCCACCGCGCCGCCCAGCCAGCGCAGCGTCGCCGAGGCCGGCGCCGCGCACGGCATCGACGTCGAAGTCGTCAGCAAAGACCCCGGGCGCCGGGCAGTGATGCGCGCACTGTCCGTCCGGCCGCGAGCGACTTGACCTCCGATGATGTGCCGTCGGCGACGATTTCGCCCTCGCGGATTCGTTCCTTCTTGCTCGAAGTGGTCATGCCAGGAAAGCGCCTCGGCGAGCAGGTGGGGCGTGTGCTTGCCGCGTGAGCCTGCGAATGCCCGGTCGAAGTAGTCGTCAAGGGCCGGCCTGAAATCCGGGTGCGCGCAGTTGTCGATGATCTTCCTCGCCCGGCGGCGCGGGGCCAGGCCGCGGAGGTCGGCGACGCCCTGCTCGGTGATGAGCACGTGGACGTCGTGCTCGGTGTGATCCACGTGGGATGCCATCGGCACGATGCGGGAGATGGCGCCGCCCTTGGCCTGCGATGGGCTGACGAACATCGAGATGTAGGCGTTCCTGGTGAAGTCCCCGGACCCGCCGATGCCGTTCTGCATCATGGTGCCCATGACGTGGGTCGAGTTGACGTTGCCGTAGATGTCCGCCTCAAGCATCGCGTTCATCGACAGGACGCCAAGACGGCGGATGACCTCGGGATGGTTGGTGACCGCCTGGGGCCGCAGGACTATGTTCTGCCGGTAGCGCGGCAACTGGCCGTAGAACCGCGTCACGCTAACGCGCGCAGCGCCTCCTGAATCCTGAGACTGCGGCCGAAGCGACCCTGCGATCATCGTCCCCCAGTGGTGGCCACGTTACGGGGCGTCGAACGGCCGCAGGTATGGGCCGGGCTCGTAGTGGAGGAACGCGGGCGGGGTGGCGACCAGCTTGTAGCCGGAAGCGAACACGTTGTAGGACCAGCCGAGCGCCGCGGCGGTGGCGTTCAGGGAGCCCGGGTCGGTCGCGTCCTGCCCCCATCGACCGGTGTGCAGGCGGTGCAGCAGGTCCTGAGCGGCCGTGATCGTCTCCGCCGGCGTGAACGCGCAGTGACCGGCCCGGTGGACGAACACCTGCCGGAGCTGTCCCGCGTCTCCTGCCTTGTCGGCAACGCTTCTGTAGGCCTGCTCGTTTTCCGGCACGACGAGCCCGTCGCCGGTGGTGTGCATCGTGAGCACGGGGATGTTGAGCTGGCCATTGAAGGTGATGTTATTCGCCAGGTAGCGGACCGCGGCCGGGTCCGCTTTGATGCGTGGCGCGTTGTCCAGCGTCTTCAGGTCTGCCGCCAGGCTGAGTCCCGCCGCACGGTAGAGCGCGCGCACCTCGGTCGAATCCGCTGATCTTGCCAGGTCGCTGACGTAGTTGACACCGGTGTTCCAGGAGGGGTTACCGCCCGCTCGGGCTTCGAGTTCGGCGCGGAGCGCGAAAGCAAAGGGGAAGTCGACCTGCGAGTCCCATAGGTACTGGCTGGCCTCCTGGCCCAGGAAGTCCGTGCTGGCGGGTTCGGGTGACAGCGGCGTGAACCAGCCGGGCGTGTCCCCGAGCGCGGCCGCGAGGGCGAGCCGGGCGCGGCCCCGCGCGGTCGTCTGCGCGGCCGCGGCTATGACCTCCGCGGTCTTCAGGTTGCCGGCCGGATCGGTGATACCTGTCACCACCACAGCAGGCGCGAGCAGTGCCTTGAAGGCGAACGCGGAGTCCAGCGCGGTGTTCCAGGTGGCAACCCCGCCGGAAAGCACGCCGCACATCGGCAGCGCCGCGTTGAACCTGCGCGGGTAGCGCTGGATGAGGCCCGCGGTGATGATGCCGCCGAGCGAGTGGCCCCAGGCGATCGTCGT
Organism: uncultured Actinomycetota bacterium; assembly: GCA_963826515.1. Taxonomy (GTDB): domain Bacteria; phylum Actinomycetota; class Actinomycetes; order Streptosporangiales; family Streptosporangiaceae; genus DATFVJ01. Next base: position 632,255 of record CAWGXI010000002.1, on the reverse strand, counting down.
GGACGGGCGGCCCACCAGCCTGCTGAACACGCCGAGCGTGCCGATCTGATCAGGCAGCGCCTGCTGGATGGCCCAGCCGGTCGTTGCGTACGAGGAGCCTGCGAGCGCGTAGCCATGGCCGAGCAGCCAGCCGCCGGTGATGGCGTCGCCGACGTCTGTCGCCGGGTTGGACGACCCGGGGTTGACGTAGCCGTGGCTGTAGAGGAACAGCGTGCCATTCCAGCTGGCGGGGACCTCGATCTTGTAGGCCGCCCCGTCGGCAAGCGTGCCCGTCAGCGTCCGTGCCGTGCCTGTCGCCGGCGCGGACGCGAGGGCGGGCCCTAAGCCGATAGGCCCGAGGCAGGCGGCCAGTAGCGCGACGACGAACGGCAACCTCAAAAACCTACGGCTCCAGAACACGATCACGCTCCGATGAGGATCGGCGCAGGCCAAGACAATTCAGATTGGACTCTAGCTTTCCAAATCAGCCTGCGACAATCCCCAGGAAACCGGGCACTACGGCATGCCTCGCGGATCTTTAGCCGAACGGCACCGCCCGCCTGACCCAGCGCCCTAACGTGGTCAGGTCCGGTGCCGTGCGCCTACCGGTCCGGATGGGCCATCGTGTCGATCACAGCCGTGATGGCCAGGATCAGGACGTCGCTCTCGCCCGGTGCGACTTCGACCCCGTAGGCGTCACGGATCCTGAACCATCGCTTGGAGATCTCGGCGACCTTGTGCCCGTCGCGTTCGATCGTGTACTCGTGGTCGACGATGTTGCCCTGGGCTCGCAGGTCCGGGCCGTCGACCCGCACGAGCCAGCGTTCGCGTAGCGGGGCGATCATGGCTTTCTGGACCAGGGCGATGCGGTCACCACTGGGATCCTCGATCTCCATGCTGTCCTCGACCCTGAGCATCCGTTCCTGGATCTTGCAGAGTTCGTGCCCGTGCATGTCTTCGAACAGGATGGTCTTGCGGATCCTGAGCGCCTTGCCGTCCATCTTGAACACGTGCTCAACGCGGTCGTTCCCGATGACGTAGTCATCGCCGATGGAGATCATCCGCTGGCGCATCTGGTACCGCGTGGCGCCCCGGTCCTCGCGTTGCTCCTGCCGTCTGCGGCTGCCAAACATCGTGGGAACCCCCCACGTGACTGCCTGCCTGTTCGTGCTGCCTGTCACCAGTGCTCACTGTGCGCCGGGCAGGCCTGGCTTCGCGTCGCCCGTACTGGGTGGGCTTGAGCTGCGGCAGGTTTCAGCAACCATCATGCGGAATCCCCAGGAACGCGGGGTGCTCGGCGATGACGGTGCATGAGCCGGGAGCTACCTCGGTGAATCCCCCGTCTCGGACGAGTGGCAGGTCGCTTTCGGCTAGTTTCGCCCACCGGTGCGCCGTCGCGGTCCGGACCGTGAGCGCGAATCCGCTGGCCAGCCAGTCGGCTCTGGCCGCGCGAGGCAATCGCCACCAGGCGAGTTGCGCGCCGTGACCAACCTGGGCCATCGCCTTACCTGCGGTCATTTCCAGCCCGGGATTGAGCCAGAGCACTGGCGTCGCAGGGCCAGGTTCCGGTGGCGGTGCAGGATCCGCCAGATCGGTGCCTGCGACCTGTAGCCGGGCGAGTTCAGGAGGCCAGTCCCCGACAGGAACGGGTGGATGGACCCGTACCTCGGCGCTGCCCTGCGTGACTGTTATCCCCGGGAGCGCGAGCACACGTTGCCAGCCCGCGCCCCTCGCCCGGCGCACGACCTTTCTGATCCGGCCGGCCTCCCAGGCGCGGACTTGCCCGGCCCATTCACCGTCGGTCGCACGGGGGTCGCTCAGCAGCGTAAGCACTGCCTGCGCGGCACCCTCGAGCGCATCGGTGCGCTCGGGAGGCGATGCGCGCTCGACACGTACCACGAGCGGAAGCACAAACTGGGGCATCGAGTCGCGATCGAGGATCACCTCGGACGGTGCCGATGCCATTTGACCGGTGGCCGCCGCGCCGCCCTGAGCCGCGCCCCGTTGCCCCGGCGCGGGCTGGTATCTCCCGACCGGTCGGGGGTGGCAGGCCGGTCCCCGGTGCCGGCAGCGTCCCCGGTGTCGGCAGCCTGGTCGCCGGTGGCCGCAGGGTGGCCCGTGCCGGTCCGGCCAGCTGGCCCGGTGGCGCTGGCTGGGTGGTGGCCTGTGCCGGCCGGGCCGGTGGCGCTGGCCGGGTGGTGGCCTGTGCCGGGCGGGTGGCCGCCCATGCTGGCAGGGTCGTGGCCCGTCCCGGCTCGCTCCGGTGCCCCAAGGCCGTTGCCGATGCTAGCGGCCTGTGCCGCCGCGTTAAGGCGCGGCGCCCGGTAGGAGGCGACCAGCCGGGCGACCAGCGTGGCAAGGAAGATCTGGCCGCCAATCGCCTCCAGGACGGCTATGGCCCTGCCGCCGCTGGTTCCGGCGGTGAAGTCGCCATAGCCGAGCGTCGTGAGTGTCGTGAAGCTGAAGTACTGGAAGTTCCTGGTGTCGGCTGGCGATCCGGTCGCGAAGAAATGCTGCGATTCCAGGTGGGACATCGCGGAGTAGATCGATGCGAACATCAACCCGATGATCATGTAGGCGCTGACCGCTCCGAAAATGCTCTGCAGTGAAACGGTAGGCATCGTCAGCACCCGCCGCAAGATCACGCCCACCGTGAGGAGCAGGATGAGTGCGGTCCATATGTTCGCTATCCCGATGCCGACGTCCGTGGCTTGCGCGAGCGCGAGCACGATCGCGGTCGCAGAGCCGACGAGCGTAATGCCCATGATCACGTGCACTGCCGGCCGACGCACCTTCGACGTCCGCAGCGCTAGCAACAGCGTCACTATGAACAGCAGGCTCTCCAGCGTACTGATGATCTTGTTGGTGGCGAACGCCGAGATCACATAGGTGCAGACCAGCAGGGCCAGCAGCAGGCCGTAACGGTCACCGGGTTTCGCCATCCAGGGACGCAGCTGAGCCGCGCGATCACTGGTCCGCGCGGTCACGCGTGCTCATCGCCGTTGCACCCGCGGTCCACCCGGCTGCGCGCCGGGAACCGAGGCCTGCTTCATAGCCCCGTCCCTCCGTTCGCTTCTCCAAGCGTCCGCGGCGCAGCGCCGTCGTGTTCGCCAAGCGTCGGCGGCGCGGCGCAGGTCCTGCGTCACCCACCAGGGGTGATCCGGCCACCGTCGGTCCGCCGTGCAAGCAGAATACGACCATCCCCTGCGGGTGGCGTGTCTGGCCGTCAATCAGGCGAGTGTCAGAGGAAGCCCCGAAGCCCCGAGGGCGCATTTTACCTTGCGCGATCGAGAGGAAGCTGATCATGACCGCCGACACAGCCGATGTTGACCAGGCCACGCAGGACGCGCTGGCCAGCCTGGCCATGGGTGACCCGAGCGTGCTCGAGGAAGCCCTGGCACTTCGCGAGATGGCGCAGGAGCGGAGCGGGCTGGACGCGCGCACGTTCTCACTCGTGAAGATCGCCGCTCTCGTCGCGGTCGACGCCCCGCCGGCCTCTTACCTGTGGCAGGTGCCGAACGCCCTGGACTCGGGAGCGACGCCCGGCGACATCCTTGGCGTGCTGCGCGCCGTCGCGCTGCAGGTCGGCGGGCCCCGCGTGATTGCCGCGGTACCTGAGATCATGCTCGCGCTCGGCTTGTCCCTGCCGGAAGGCGACATCTGACCGGTCCGGCAAGATCGACCGGACCGGTCAGATTGAACCGGCGAGACTGAACCGGCGAGACCGGACCGGCGAGACCGGACCGGCGAGACCGGACCGGCGAGACCGGACCGGCGAGACCGGACCGGCGAGACCGGACCGGCGAGACCGGACCGGCGAGACCGGACCGGCGAGACCGGACCGGCGAGACCGGACCGGCGAGACCGGACCGGCAAGACCGGACCGGCAAGACCGAGGGGAGACATCCATGTTCCGACGACGTCCGCTCATGCGTGCCGCCGTGATCGGCGGCGGCGCATATGTCGCGGGTAAGCACGTAGCGAACAAGTCCGCGCAGCAGGCTGACTACCAGGCCGAGCAGGACCAGCGCATCAGCGATCTCGAACAGCAGCAGCCTGCGCCACCGCCTGCTGCAGCCGGCGGCACCGGCCGCGGCACCTGCGGCTGCCGCGCCATCCATGCTTGACCAGCTGAACCAGCTCGCTGCGCTGCACGGGCAGGGCGTGCTGAGCGACGAAGAGTTCACCGCGGCGAAGGCGAAGCTGCTCGGCACCTGAGCTGCCACGAGAAACGGGCCACGGCGCCGGAATCCGGCGCCGTGGCCCGATCTCGAGCCCCCTCCGTCGGGGGCCCCTGAACACCGCCTAGGCCGTCGGCTCGGAACCGCCGCCGTGCAGTGACTCCTGCAGTTCCTTCTCCGCGTCCTTGGACAGCGAGGTCTTCAGCACGGTGCCGCCGAACTTGCTGAGGGCCTCCACCGCCTTGTCCGGGGTGACCTTCTCGACCATCAGGAACAGCGCCGAGGTGCCCGGCTTGAGCATGTCGCGTACCTGGTCCTGGAATGCCTTGTCGATGCCGGACTTGGTGATCTTGCCCATCAGTGCGCCGAGGCCCGCGCCGATCGCCAGGCCGAAGACGGGCACGAAGAACAGCGCGCCGAACAGCAGGCCCCAGAACATGCCCCAGGTGGCGCCGGTGCCGACGGGGTGGTGGCTGGTGTGGACGTGGTACTTTCCCTCTTTGTCCCTGACGATGGCGGCGATGGCGTCGGGTTCGATGATGAGGTCGCGGGCGAGCCTTTGCGCTTCCTCGGCTGCCTGTTCGGCGGTGGTCTCGTCGGGGTAACCGATGGCGATCAGGTCTGCCATGCCGTCTCCTTTTCGGATTTTCTGGGGGTTAGCAAATTCCTGGAGATTAGCAAATTTCTGTGGGTTGTGCGACTTCGTTCGTTACGGGCTGTTAGAGGCTATCTGATCCACAGTGATCCCTGTCTGTCCCTGCACCAAGATTTCTGTGTGTTCAAGGTCCCGCACTTTCGGTCTATGACCTGCTAAAGATCGCCGTCATGACCTCCCGGCGTTCCTACCGCACCGACCTGTCCGACGCCCGCTGGGCGCTGATCGAGCCGGTCCTGGCCGCCTGGCGGGCGGCGCGGGCCGAAGCTGGCCTGGGCCTCAGCGAGCCGGTGCATGATCTGCGTGAGATCGTGAACGCGATCTTGTATGTGAACCGGACCGGGATCGCCTGGGAATACCTGCCGCACGATTTACCGCCGTACAAGACGGTCTACGACTACTACGCCAAGTGGGCGAAAGACGGCACCACCGAGGTGATCCACGACGCCCTGCGCCGCCAGGTGCGCACCGCCGCCGGCCGCAGCGAGGAGCCCACCGCCGCGATCATGGATGCGCAGCCGATCCGGACCTCCGGCAATGTGGCGGAGTCCTCGCAGGGCATCGATGCGGGGAAGAAGATCAAGGGCCGCAAACGGCATATCGCCACCGATACGCTCGGCCTGCTGCTTGTCGTGCTGGTCACCGCGGCCAGCGTTCAGGACACCACCGGCGGCCGGGACGTTGTCAGCGAGCTGGCGGCCCGGCACCCGGGCGTGGTCACGGCCTGGGCCGGCAGCGGCTACCAGCGCAGCGTCATTGAGCTCGGCGCGGCGCGCGGCATCGACGTGCAGGTCGTCCGTAAAGATCCCGGCCAGAAAGGGTTCGCCCCGTTACCGAAACGGTGGGCGGTAGAGCGTACTTTCGGCTGGTGGATGCTGCATCGCCGGTTGGCCCGAGATTACGAGACGCTCCCAGAACGCTCCGAAACGATGATCCACTGGGCCATGATCGACAACATGGGCCGGCGGCTCACCGGCGAAACCACCCAAACCTGGCGTGACCGGCCCGCCGAAACGGGCGAACCACCCGTCACGTAGATCAGATGCCCTCTTAGCGGACGGCCATGGGCCCCTCGTGGCTGCCGTAGGCGCAAAGCGCGTAAAGCGCTATCACGTCGACGGCGATGATCACCAGGGACCAGAAGGGGTAGGAGGCCAGGAAGAACATCTGCCCGATCGCGTTGAGCCCGACCACGACGATACCGAACCAGCGCGCCAGCTGGTTGGCGGTGAGCACTCCGGCCGCGGCGATCAGCAGCAGGATCCCGAGGATCATGACGACCCAGCCCCACGCCCGCAAGCTGCCGAACACGTAGCGCGCGTTGCCGACGAAGACATGTGACCTGGAGATGGCTGCGATGCCGTCCAATAGGTTGAAGAAACCGACTACAGCAAGCAGCACGGACGCGAAGATCATCAGACCGCGACCGCGGTCAGTGCCGTAGTCCGCGCTGGATCCGGAGCCGGGCCTCATCGTTGGTGCCGAGGTCATGCTGGCCTCCCGTATCAGAACTGTGGTAAACCCCGTTCACTACCACGATTCATCAAAGACACTAAGTCAGGCGTCACCCGCGCCGGGTGACGCCTGACTTCGCGCCGTGTCGGCCGGTCCCGCGACCTCGGCCGTTGCGGCAGGGGGCTCGGTGGGGCGGACAGCGTACTCGGCGGGGCGCGCGGTGTAGATATCGGTTACGAGGCCGACCTGGTGGGTGGTGAAGGCACGCTCGCGGCGGATGTCGCGGGTGAAGGCGACCCACCAGGTGAGGATGGCGCCGAAGCGGTTGCGGAATCCGGTCAGGAACGCGATGTGGATGAACAGCCAGCCGACCCAGCCGGCGAAGCCGCTGAGATGCAGTCGCCCGGCGGAGACGACCGCGCGGCCGCGTGAGATGTAAGCAGCCGAGCCGAGGTCGTGGTAGCGGAACGGCTTGACGGGTTTGCCGGCGGCCTGGTGCCTGATGCGGCGCGCGGCGTAGAGCCCGGACTGCATGGCGACCTCGGCGACGCCGGGGAGCTTGTCGTGGCTCATCAGGTCGCCGAGGACGGATATCTCGGGGTGGCCGGGGATGGTCAGGTTGTCATCGACGGTGATGCGCCCGGCCCGGTCACGCTCGGCGCCGGTTGCGCTGGCGAGCGCGGCCGCGATGGGGGGTGCCTCGACTCCTGCGGTCCATAGCACGGTGCCGGCGTCGTACCGGGTTTCGGTGCCTGACTTGTCGCGGACCAGCAGCCCGTCGGCGTCGACGTGGGTGACGAGGGTGTGCATGTGCAGTTCCACACCGAGGCGCTGCAGGGTGCGGGCGGCTTTGGCCGATAGCTGCGGGCCGAAGGCGGCCAGCGGTTCGCCGCCGCCGTCGAAGAGCAGCACGCGCGCGTCTTCGGGTCTGACGGTGCGGAATTCTGCGCGCAGTGTCTTGGTGGCGAGTTCGCGGATCTGGCCGGCTAGCTCGACCCCGGTGGGGCCGCCACCGACGAGGGCGAACGTCAGCCAGCGGCGCCGTTCGGCTTGCTCTGTTGCGGTTTCCGCCAGCTCGAACGCGCCGAGCACCCGGCGGCGGATGGTGAGAGCGTCGGAGATCGTTTTCATGCCCGGGGCCCACTGGGCGTACTCGTCGTGGCCGAAGTAGGACTGCTGCACCCCGGCGGCGACGATCAGGTCGTCGTAGCCGAACTCGATCCGGCTGCCGCCGGGCCGGATGGCGTGCACTTGCCGGCCCGCGGCGTCGATGCCGGTCACTTCGGCGAGCACGCAGTCGACGTTCTTGTCCCGGGTGAGCACCTTGCGCAGCGGGGCGGCGATCTGTCCTTCGGACAAGATGCCGGTGGCGCACTGGTAGAGCAGCGGCTGGAAGAGGTGGTGCCCTTCGCGGTCGATGAGGGTGACGGCGCACCCCTTCAGCCGGCGTGCGGCGAACAGCCCGGCGAAGCCGCCGCCCACGATCACCACGCGGCGGGGCCCGGCTGGGTCGGTCATGTCCAGCGCTCCTGCCGCTCGTTCATGCCGGGTCGTGCCAGGTGTCGCCGTCCGGCAGCAGCCGGTCGGCTTCCCCGGGCCCCCAGCTGCCCTTCGCGTAGGGGTGCACGGGCACGACGTCGCCCAGGACCGGGTCGACCACCCGCCAGGCCGCCTCGACGGTGTCCTGGCGGGCGAACAGCCAGCGGTCCCCGGCCAGCGCGGCGCCGATCAGCCGGTCATACGGGCGCATGTCCGACCCGGGCTGCTGGGCGAACCGCAGTTCCTCGTGTTCGGCCTGCCATCCGGCGCCGGGCTTCTTGCCGGCCAGAGTGAAGCTGACCGCGGTCTCCGGCCAGATCCGGAACCGCAGCGCGTTGGCGGCTTGCGCGGGCTGCAGGCCGAAGACATCGTGCGGGGCGCGCCGGAAATGGACACTCACTTCGGTGGCGGTGACCGGCATGCACTTGCCCGCGCGGATCACGATCGGCACCCCGGCCCACCGCCACGAGTCGGCGGCCAGCCGGATCGCGACGTAGGTCTCGGTGGTCGATCCCGGGTCCACGCCGGCCACGTCGTGATACCCGCCGTACTGGCCGCGCACGGTGTTGTCGGGGGTCAGCGGGCGCAGCGAGGCCACCACCCGTGACTTGGCGTCCCGCCACGATCCCAGGCCCGTCCCGTCCGGCGGGTCGGCGAGCACGGTCGCGAGCACCTGCAGCATGTGGTTTTGCACCACGTCGCGGATGGCGCCGGTCCGGTCGTAGAACCGGCCGCGGTCCGACACGTCGAACGCCTCGGCCATGGAAATCTGGATGCTCTCCACGTGGGTCCGGTTCAGCAGCGGCTCGAGCACCGAGTTGGCGAATCGCGCGAACAGCACATTTTCCACCGGATCCAGGCCCAGCCAGTGGTCCACCCGGTAGATCGCGTCCTCCGGGAAAAACTTGTGCATGGTCGCGTTGAGCTGCTGCGCACTGGCCAGGTCGGTCCCGAACGGCTTTTCCACCATCACCCGCGCACCCTTCGCCCGCCCGGCGCCGGAGATCCCCTTGGCGATCCGCCCGAACAGCGGCGGCGGCACCTCCAGGTAGAACAGGGCCCGCAGGCCGGCCCGATGGCATCCGACATCGCCGTGTAGGTGGCGTCGTCGCCCAGGTCACCGTCCACGTAACGCAACAGCCCGAGCATCTTGGCCGCGGCAGGGGCAGCCGGATCCATGTTGTTCAGCTTCAGCGAGGCGGTCGCGTAGTCGCGGAACTGCTCAACACCCCAGCCGCTCTTGGCCACCCCGATCACCGGGACGTCAAGCACTCCCCGGTCGACCAGCCCGACCAGCGCCGGGAAGGTCTCCAGCTTGGCCAGGTCGCCCGTCGCGCCAAAGATGACCAGCGCGTCCAACGAGTCTGCCGTCATTTGTGCCGCTCCTGCCTGTCATCGGGATATCCGGGGTTCGCGGGTGCTACGACGGGGCCGCCAGCCGGACTCGGCTGGGCCCTCGCGGTGGCTCCGGCGCCGAAATCATCCGCGCTGATGCGGCGCCGGAAGACGTAGTAGGTCCATGCCTGGTAGGCGAGCACGAACGGCAGGAAAATGACGACCACCACGGTCATCACCTTCAGCGCGTAACTGCCTGCGGCGGTGTTGCTCACGGTCAGGTCGTACGCCTTGTTCGTGCTCGACACCATCACCCGGGGGTACAGGTCGACAAAGATCGACATCACGGTGGTAGCCATCGCGACGGTCGTCGCGGCGAATGCCCAGCCCTCGCTCCGCTCATGGACGAGCCAGGCGGCGGCGAAGACGGCGAGCACGGCGGCGATCTCCGGCAGGTTCGGGAAGACTCCCTTTCCGGCGGTGACATGGGTCCACACCGCGAACGCGAGCACGAGGATCCCGGTCACGGGGGCCACCCGGCGGGCCAGCGCGCCAGCCCGCTCGCGCAAGTCCGCGGTGGTCTTCAGCGCCAGGAAGGTGGCGCCGTGCAGCACGCACAGCGCGACAAGGGTGATCCCGGTGAAGATCCCGTACGGCTGGAGCAGGTTCCAGAAGGATCCGGTGTATTCCTGTTTGGCGTTGATCGGCAGGCCGTGCAGCAGATCGCCCAGCGCGACCCCGATGAGTAGCGGGGCGAGCAGGCTGCCGGCGATCAGCAGCGCGCTCCAGTTGCCGCGCCAGCGGGCGCTGTCGTTCTTGCCGCGGTACTCGAACGACACGCCGCGCACGATGAGCGCCACCAGCAGCAGCACCAGCGCGAGGTAGAACCCGGAGAACATGGTCGCGTACCAGCCAGGGAACGCGGCGAACATGGCGGCACCCGCCACGATCAGCCACACCTCGTTACCGTCCCACAGCGGCCCGATCGTGTTGATCGTGGCGCGCCGCCCTACCTCGTCCTTGCCGATGACCCGGTGCAGCATGCCGACACCGAAGTCGAATCCCTCCAGCACGAAGAACCCGGTCCACAGCGCGGTGATGACCACGAACCAGAACTCGACCAGTGTCATCGCAGCCTCAATACTGGACGGCGGGGATGGGGACGTCGGTGTCACCGCCGGCGGGCGCGGCCGGAAGCTCCTTGCGGCCATACCGCCGCATCAACACGAAGTCGACGACTCCAAGTACGCCGTAGAGCGCGACGAATACGATCAGGCTGATCGCGACGCTGAGGGTGCTGACCGATGGGGACACCCCGTTCTTGGTCAGCTGCACGCCTTGCACGATCCACGGCTGACGGCCGCTTTCTGTCAGCAGCCAGCCCGCCGTATTCATCAGGAACGGCAGCACCGCCGCCCAGATGGCCAGCCTGAGGAACCACGGCGACGCGGCGATCGTTCTTCGCCTGATCAGCCACAGCCCCCACGCACCCAGCAGGAACACCAGCACGGCGGAGTAAGCCATGACCCGCATCGACCAGTACTGAATGAACACGTTCGGCACGTAATAGCCGGGCCCGTACGTGCTCTGGTACTGCGACTGCAGCGGATTGAGCCCGATCACCTTGCCGTTCCAGTGGTTGGTCGCCAGCAGCGACAACAAGTGTGGGATCGCGATGATCTGGGTCGGGGTCTGGTCGTTGTTGCCGCCGCCGATCTGGAAGATCGAGAACGAGCACGGCTGGCAGGTGGTCCACTGCGCCTCCGCGGCCGCGATCTTCATCGGCTGGTAGGTGGCCTCCACCACGCCGAGTTCGCTGCCCACGAACATGGCGAAGATAATCGCAGGCACGAGCACGACGAGCGAAAGCCTCGCCGACTTGCTGAAGGTCTCCGCGTCGCCGCGATGGCGCAGCTGCCACGCGGACACCGCGAGCATGACGGCCGCGCCGGTCACCGCCGACGCCAGCAGGACGTGCGTGTACCCCCACAGGAACACCGGATTGGTCAGCACCGCCCAGATATTGTTCAGCTGCGCGAAGCCCGTCGATTTGTTGATTGTGTATCCGACCGGGTGCTGCATCCACGAGTTGGCGGCCATGATGAATGCCGCGGACAACACGGTCCCAAGTGCGACGGCCCAGATCGTGAGAAGGTGCACCCGCCGCGAGAGCCGGTCCCAGCCGAACAGCCACAGGCCGAGGAACGTCGACTCGAGGAAGAACGCCGCGAGCCCTTCCATCGCGAGCGGCGCGCCGAATACGCCGCCCACTGTCCGTGAATACTGCGACCAGTCCATCCCGAACTGGAACTCCTGCACCAGGCCCGTTACCACCCCGACCGCGATATTGATGACAAGGAGCGTGCCGAAGAACCTGGTCAACCTGAGATATTCGTCGCGTTTGCCCCGGTACCACGCGGTCTGTAGCAATGCGGTCAGGAATGCGAGGCCGATTGTCACGGGGACGAAAAGGAAGTGGTAGATTGACGTCGCCGCAAACTGCCATCGCGCGAGATCGAGCTGGCTCATCCGTCCCTCCCGTCACGCGATCCTGTGATAGCCGCACGCTGCGCCAACCGGCTCGCCATCTCCAGGGGAAAATCGTCCACGCCGTTGTTTCGCTGGGCATCACACCTGGCGGGTGATCTCTGCCGGGCAGTTGGCCCCGGGCGTGACCTTGATCGTAGCGGTAGTTCCCACCGGACGGGTGAACGCGACGCTGGACATCACCACCTGCAACGTTGCGCCGTTGGCCGGCCATGGCGCGTGGCTCACGATGACCGCCGCCCGTGTCGAAAGATGCCGCCCCGTTGATTAGGCAGCCCGTGAACGGCTCAGGATGGGCCCACCTGCTGTGTCTGCTGTCCGCTCCGCCAGGCACCGACGCCTGCCGAGGTGGCCACCCTGGCCCGGTTCCAGTGCTGTTTCGCGAGCTCACTCGGCGGTGTGTCCATTTGCCGCACCCACCGCCGTCCGGCCGCCAGCACCGCCGAACTGCCCAGCGCGAGGCCGACAAGGCCGATCGCGCCACCGATTCCCATCAGCAGTACGCCGCTGACCAGGAGTTTGGCGTTGAGCTGCGGGCCCTGGGTTGTCTCGCTGTCAGTCATCACACCATCCTTGACGTCGCTGGTCACCATCACCTTCGCCGGGGCTTGCCGGCCGGGCATCGCCCGCGCGGGGTGATCGACGGCGGGCGCCGGCCAGTGGCGCCGGCCAGCGGGTGCCGGCCAGCGGGTTCCGGCCAGCGGGGTGCTGGCCAGCAGAGTGCTGAATAGCGGGGGTGCTGGAATGCGGCGCGCCGCGCGCGGGAGGTTCGCTCAGCCAGTCAGCGTCGCGAGCATGATCGCCTTGATCGTGTGCATCCGGTTCTCTGCCTGGTCGAAGACGATCGAGTGCTGCGACTCGAACACCTCGTCCGTGACCTCGAGGGCGTCCATTCCGGTCTTCTCGAAGATCTCTTCGCCGATCTTCGTGGCCCTGTCGTGGAACGCGGGCAGGCAGTGCATGAACCGCACGCCCGCATTCCCGGTGGCGCGGATCATGCCCATGTTGACCTGATACCCGCGCAGCAGGGCAATGCGCTGATCCCATACTTCCTTGGGCTCGCCCATCGAGACCCAAACGTCCGTGTAGAGGAAGTCGGCGCCGCGTACGCCCCCCTCGACATCCTCGGTGTGCGTGATCCTGGCACCTGTCCCTGCCGCGATCCGCTGCGCCTCCTTAATGACGTGGCCGTCGTTCCACAGCGCCCTGGGGGCGACCATGCGAACGTCCATGCCCATCATCGCGCCGGCCACAAGCAGCGAGTTGCCTGTGTTGTTGCGGGCATCACCACAGAAGGCGAAGGCAATCTCGCTGTCATTCTTCGGGCTGTGCTCACGCATCGTCAGCATGTCGCAGAGGGACTGGGTCGGATGCCAGTCGTCGGTCAGCCCGTTCCAGACCGGGACGCCCGCGTGGCGTCCGAGGATCTCGACGCCCTCGTGGGCCGCCCCGCGGTACTCGATGCCGTCGTAGAGGCGCCCGAGCACGCGCGCGGTGTCCTTGATCGATTCTTTATGGCCGAGCTGGGACCCGCCCGGGTCGAGGTAGGTGACATGCGCGCCCTGATCGTGCGCCGCGACCTCGAACGCGCACCGGGTGCGCGTCGAAGTCTTCTCGAAGATCAGGGCGATGTTCTTTCCCCGCAGCCGCGGCCGCTCCGTGCGTGCCTGCTTCGCCTGCTTGAACTCGGCCGAGATCTCAAGCAGGAGCGTCCACTCGGCGGGGGCGAAGTCGAGTTCCTTGAGGAAGTTACGATCGCGCAAGCTAAGCGGCATCGGTGTCTCCTGTCCGGCATCACGCTCGATATGACAGACCACGCATCATCCCACGCCGCAGCAGGCGATACGGGATTACAAGATCGCGATTGGGTTGACAGGTGATCCGGTCCCGCTGAGCAGCCGAATGGGCGCGATCACGCACAAGAACGACCACCGGCCCTCTTCCTCGCACAGCGGGATCAGATCCTCGAACTGGAGGTAGTCGAGCAGGTGCATGCCCATCGCATTGACAGCAAGCGCGTGAACAGGGAAATCAATGGCCTCGACGGCGCTCGCGGCGGTGTCGTTGTTGCCATCGCTGCCGAGCGCCGCGACGCGGCGCTCGGCAAGGAAACTGAGCGCGTCAGGATGCAGCCCGGCGCGAGCCTTGGCCGCATCCCAGGGCCCGAGCGTGTTCCTGCGGTGCCGGTGCCCGACCCGCACGAACAGCAGGTCACCCTGCCCGACACGGACACCCTGCGCTCTTTCCGCCGCGGCGAGGTCATTGCTCGTCACGTGGTCGCCGGGCTCAAGCCATGACGTTCCACGAATCCGCGGAATGTCCAGCAGGACGCCGCGGCCGACGATCCCGTCACGCGCCACCTCGATGGACAGGGCTGTTGCACCAGCCGCGGTGACTGCGCCTGCGGTGACGCCGTTGTAGAGTTCCCCGTCGAAGATCACGTGGCACAACGCGTCGATGTGACTGTCGGCGTTGCCGTGCACGTTCATGGCCACCCTGTCCATGGCGAAGTGCAGTCCGGGCGCGCCGCTGAACGGGTGCGTCATCTTGTGCAGGCAGGGTTCTGGATTGTCGGCAGTCACCCCGCTTTCCAGTGGCGCGGCGAGCGAGACACTACGGCCCAGCTTGACCTCGCGGGCCGCGGCGAGCACCGTAGCGTCGGTGATGTTGTTCAGCGCGCCCCTGCGGTCGTTCGGCCCCCATACGGACTCGCGCCTCAGCCGTTCGAACAGCGCGCGAAAGTCGGCCTCGCTCAGCTCAAAGCGGCCTTTCGCCCCCGCGTGCCTGGTCACGTGCCGTGGCCCCCTTGCCACATGGCCCGCCGCCCAAGCTCGATGACGTCCTAGGGATCGGGCGACGAGCAGGCAGCCGGACCGCTAATTAGCGGGCCTCGAAGAGCGCCGCCAAGGCCGTCTGCGCGGCAGTCAAAAAGTCAGACCTCAGGGGCCGCCAAGGTGCTCACTTTTCCCCGCCTGCCCCAGCTTGGCGGATCGTGCAGGACAGCGCAAGCCGCCAGATCGCGTGAGTCGATACGAGGCGCGGCCACGGCGCGAGCCTGCTTGCGCTAGCCACGGGAAGCGTGCCGTGTTTGCCCCGTCTCCTTGGTCAGGGCCGGACCCCCACGTGATCGGGCCGGGGCAACGGCGAATGACATCAGCGCCATCACACCGGCGACCGCGGCGGTGAGGACGAAGATCGCCGGCAAGCTCAATCCGGCCCGCTGCAGTGGGCCGACACCGAACGCCGCGATGCCGTATCCGAGCTGGTAGAAGGCGATTACACCACCAGTAACCGCAGCCCGCATCGTGGCGAGGTCCTGCTCGCCGAAACTGATCGTCAGGGGCAGCAGTGCCGAACACCCGAGCCCGGCCAGCCCGAAGACCGCGATGCCGGCTGCGGCCTGGTGCTGCGGCAGGACGCCGGTGAGGATGAAGGTGGCCACCAGAATCAGCGGGAGGACGTGATACGTGACCCGCTCTGGCAGCCACCGTCCGATGGCGGCGAACAGGACCCGCCCGGCGGTGACCATCCCCCAGAACGCGGCGAGCGCCAGCGACGCCTGCGCGGCCGACGCGCCAAGCTGCGTGGTCATGTCAAGCTGGGACCAGTTGCCGTTCATCGTCTCGCAGATTCCGTACATGACGGCGAAGGCCGCGAAAAACCAGAACCGCGTGGGCAGGCGGCGCCCCTTCTGGGTCACGGCGCGGCGGCCGGAGGCCCCTGCCCGCAGCGGCAGCCGCTGGCTGACGATCAGCAGTGCCACGAGCATCGCCGCGGACAGGACAGGAAGGCCCCACCAGAACCCGAGGCCGACAAAGACCGCCACGAACACCGGCGCCAGTGCGGTGCCGAGGCCGAGTAGCGCGTTCAGGACGAGAACCGAGCGATCCACCGTCGCCGGGTGGAAGACAGCGGCATAGGTGTTAAGTACCGGCACAGTCAGCCCGAACCCCGCACCAAGGAACGCCGTCGCAACCAGGAGCAGCGGATAGGCGGCGGACTGGTCAGTCTTGACGAACGTGCTGGATATCAGCAGTCCCATCGAAACAAGGCTCGAGGCCAGGCCGATGAGGTAGACCCGTTTTGTGGTGATCCGCCGGGCCAGCCCGGCGCCAAGCAGCGACGCCGCGATGGCCGTCAGCACCTGAGGCAGGAAGATGTCACCGTAGCGACTGCTTGACAGCCCGTACTCGCTCTTTTCCGTAAGAATGGTGCTGGCGGCAGGAAACGTGACGAGGACGATGCCTTGCACCAGACCGGCGACGTTGATGACGCTTCGCTCGGTCCTCGATGCCATCGGTCACCTCCTGGTAGGAGTACGGGTCGCATGGATCGTCCGATGTCACTGCGCTGATCCGATGTCACTGCCGCGGGTCCGATGTCACTGCCGCGGATCCGCTGTCACTGCCGCGGAGCAGCCAACCCGGCCGCGGCTTAGGTTCCGGTTCCTGGGCGCCGATGACCGGGCGCTCCCGGTCGCCGCTTTCAGCTGTCAGGCGGAGACCCGCAGCGGGAGCCTTCCACCGGCCCATACCGGCCCGCGGATCCGGCGCCCGAGGACATAGGCGTTGTGGTACAGCGTCCAGCCGCAGCGAAGGTCCGGACATCACCCATCGCGGGTGAGGCCCAATCGCCGCGACAATGGCCGATCGCGGTGGTGCCTGCTGCTGGACCCGCGCGGCAGCGCCGGTAACGCAACGCTTTCTAAATGCAAAAGCTCCCGCGGATGATCCATAACGGCTGCGCTCTGCGGTACCCGCTGGAAGGTGTTCTCGACGGCCTGCGGCACATCATGACATCCGCGATCCGCGCACGGGTATTGGCGGGACCTCGCCTGGGAACATAACGGTGTACCGCGACGGGGAGGCGGGCGCATTGGGGGATACGGGGATACCCGCAAGTACCTGGCCGGCGCGCGGGCGCAGCGGCGGCCCTTGCCTATCCGGCCGTTGCGCCGCTCGCCTTGCGGCTTGTCCCGGCCGTTGCGCTGGTCGTCTTGCGGGTCGCGCCGGCGTTCGTCTTGCGGGTCGCGCCGGCGTTTGTGTTGCGGTTCGCGCTGCCCGTTGCGCTGGCGTTCGGCCTGCCCGTCGCGCTGCCACTAGCCGTACCGTCCGCGCCGGGCGGAGTATGAGCCGCCGGGCGGAGTGGTCCCCAGCGGCGCAGTACGGCGTAACCCACGCCAGCGAGCGCCGCGACGGGCCACTCGATGACCTGCGCCGCGGCGAGCACGCCGAGACCGGCATACAGCGGCAGGCCGCCGCTCGAGCTAAGCACTCGGCCCGCCATCTTCACCGGGAAGACTGCCACGTCGATTGCCTCGTCCATCGGAATGGTAATTGTCAGCACGCGCGCGGGCTGCCCGGCGCCATGGCGTGCCGTTTCTGTCACGTAACGGGTTTCAGTTCCGGACGCTCTCGAAGCTGTTTTGGTCGATTCTGCGTGTTTCGGCATTGTGTCCCCCGATTTGCGCGCCTAAGGCCCGGCATGCCGCCCGTTGGCGAGATTCCCACGGCGCCCCGGAAATTTCCGGATACCCAATCACTCTACAATGAGCGGCCATCGCCCCCGGCTCAGGGGATAAGCCGATGAGGCTGCCGCGACCGGGGGGACCTGCCGCCCTGTTCGGCTCCCTCGCCACCGCAGGGCGGGCGGCCGCTGGCGGGGTGCTATCCGCGCCCTCGGCCGCGGCGCGGACTGTCGCGGAGGCTGCCGCGGAGGCTGCGGTTTCGGTCCAGGCCCGCGGCCTCGCAGCGGCGGGATCTGCTGCGGCACGTTCCAGCCAGCATCTGGGCTCGACAGCGACCGCTGCGGCGCGGGGCGGGTCTGCTGTGGTGCGGGGCGGGTCTGCTGCGGCGCGGGGCGGTCTGCTGTGGTGCGGGGCGGGTCTGCTGTGGTGCGGGGCGGGTCTGCTGTGGTGCGGGGCGGCGCGGCCATTGCTGGAGGCGGGACAGCGGCGGCCATACGAGGCGGGTCGGCCGCGGCGAGGAGCAGCGCAGCTGCCGCACAGGAGGGTGCCGCCGTCCTGCGGAGGAACGCGGCCACGGCGCGAGGGGGAGCGGCTGCGACTGCATGGCGGGGCGTATCAACGGTCCAGCGAGCCGCCCAGTCAGCGGGCATTGCCGCTCCTGAACCCGTCTCCGCGCTGGTATCCGCGACATGGCCGGTATCCGCGGCCTCGGCGAATGCTATGGCGGACGTGCGGACGCTGGCGGGCCGTATCGCATCGGCCACGGGCGCTATCACCGACCTCGGGCCGAACCGCGGCCGCAGGCGGGTGTGGTCCCGCGCCGGCCGGGCTCACGTCGAGGTGCGCGGCCTGACGGGGCGTGGGCCTGAGCATCGGCGGCTGGCGCAGGATGTGACCGGGGCCCTGACACGGCTGAAGGGCGTCAGGTGGGCCGAGGTGAACGCCGTGACAGCCCACGTGTTCATTGCGTTCGACGAAGATGATGTCGACATCGACGAGCTCGTGGATGCCGTCGAGGTCGTCGAGGAGGCACATAGTACCCACGAGGACAGCTTCTCCTGGTCTCATCCGCCCCACCCGACCGATGACACAGCCCTAGCCTCGGCCGCCGTGGCACTGGCCGCCGACGTCCTTGGCATCATGTCGGCGGCTACGGGCAGGCTGGCGCGGCTCGGCGCCCCGCCGCGTGGCCTGCGCGCTCCCATCGCGATCATCGAGACGCAGCCGCGGCTGCGCGCCGCGCTCGGGGCACGGCTCGGCCCGGTCGGTGCCGACCTGGTGCTCGCCGTGGCTAACGCCGCGGCGCACGGCCTGACCGAAGGTGCTGGGCCGCTAGCCGTCGACGCGATTAGCCGCGTGCTGCAGCTGGGCGAGCTGCGCTCGAGGCGTGACGTTTGGGAGCGGAGGGAGGTGGCGTTGCACTCGACAGGGCACGCGCTTCCGGCCGAGACGGCTGAAAGAAAGCCACGTCCGCTGCCGCTGCCCCAGGGCCCGATCGAGGCCGTCGCCGACAGGATCTCGGCAGCGTCATTTCTCGGTGCCTCCGGCATACTCGCGTGGACGAGGGACCCAGCGCAGGCCGCGGATGCGCTTGTGGCGACTGTGCCGAGGGCGGCACGTCTTGGCCGTGAAGGGTTCGCGACAGCGGTGGGCTCGGAGCTTGCGCGCAGGGACGTCCTGCCCCTGGACAACACGGTACTGCGACGGCTCGATCGCGTCACTGCGGTCGTCATTGATGCCGCGGTGCTTTGCTCACCTCGGCGGCGGATTCTGTCCGCGGAGAGTACGAGCCGTGGTCTCAGCGCTGCCGAAGTCTGGCAATACGCCGATCGTGTCCTCGCCGGCCGCTCGCCTGCGGCGCCCGTAGCGCCAGCAGGGCCTGTAGCGCTTGCAGCGCCCGTAGCGGCGGCAGGGCGCGTTGGGCCGGTAGGTCCCGCAAAGCCTGCGGGCAAGCTCGCGTCGGCGCGCGGCGGCTGGCGCCTGAGGCGGGTGCGCGGTACCGGCGACGGCTCGGGGCCAGGACCGGGCGCGTCGAGCATGGACCTGGTGGACAGCGGCGGCCGCAGCCGCGGCAGGGTACGCGTGGGCCTCGAACTTGACTCGCTCGCTGACGCTCTGCTTCGTGCTGCCAGGGACGCCGCGGACCTGGTGCTGCTCACACAGCACGACAGCGTCACCGAACTGGCCGCGTCAGCCGACGAGATCGTTTCCACCGCGGTGCCGCTCGCTGACCAGGTGCGCAAGCTGCAGGCGCAGGGGCATGGCGTGCTCGCCGTGTCGGTCAGCGCTGACGAGGCGCTCGAGGCCGCGGATGTGGGGGTCGGCGTCCTGGCCGGTGGCCACGGCGTGCCCTGGTCAGCTGACTTGATCTGCGGCCCGGGGCTGCTGGGGGCCTGGCGCGTGTTGCGGGCGGTCCCCGCCGCGCGGCAGGCCAGCCACCGTGCCGCTCGTCTCGCGCTCGGCGGTTCCGCGCTAGGCGGGCTGCTGGTCGCGGTTGGCACCGGTTCTGCGCGCAGCCGCGGTGGCCTGACACCGGTGCACAGCGCGGCCCTTGTGGCGCTCATGTCGGGGGCCGCATCCGCGTGGGCCGCCATGCGCCAGCCCGATCCTGAGCCGCTGCCGCACGGGGCCTGGCACGCGATGAGCGCGGAAGATGCGGCATCGCGGCTGTGGGAGGCGCGCAAAGCGCCATCGGTTGAGCGGGCCAGGACCGCTGCCTCATCGGGCAGCGCCGGCAGCGGGGCCGGCAGCTGGGCGGCGCCGAGACCGCCGGCCGGGATGCGCGTGCTCTCGGCCATTGCCTCCCGGTCGGTGCGAGGCGGTTTCGAACTGACCGTGCTGGTCCGTGACGAGCTTCGGGATCCGCTGACGCCAGTGCTGGCGTTCGGCGCCGTAGCGTCGGCTGTGGTCGGATCGACGGTTGACGCAGCCCTGGTCGCAAGCGTCATGACGGGCAACGCGCTGATCAGCGGCGCCGAGCGGATGCGCGCAGAACGGGCGCTGCGGCGATTGCTGCTCGAGGAGCAGGTCGTGGCTAGGCGCCCGCGATGGACGCCGCCGCTCGCGGCGGCGTCCATCGCGGAGCCGCAGGCCCGCGACACCGCGCGTGCCGCACGTGCCACCTCGGCGGCGGGCTTGTTCGCCGGCCTCGCCCAGGCTCCATTGGACACGGTGCCCGTCAGCGAGTTGAGTGCCGGGGATGTCATCATGCTGCGCCCGTCCGACGTCGTGCCCGCGGATGCCAGGCTGCTGCTCGCTGCTGACCTGGAGATCGACGAGTCCACGCTGACCGGCGAGTCCGTGCCGGTAACCAAGACGCCTGCGGCCACACCAGGCGCTCCGCTCGCCGAGCGGGCCTGCATGATCTACGAGGGCAGCTCGGTGCTCGCAGGGACGGGTTACGCGGTGGTGACCGCAATCGGCCGCGGTACCGAGGCGGGGCGAGCCGCGAGCACGGCAAGCAGGGCGGCTCCGCCTGCCGGTATCCAGGCGCGCCTGGCCGAGCTCACCAGGATCGCGTTGCCGGCCACCGGCCTCGGCGGGCTGGCTGTCGCGGGTCTCGGGCTTGTGCGGGGTGTCCCGCTGCGCCAGGCGGTCGCCTCGGGTATCGCGGTGGCCGTAGCCGCCGTGCCTGAAGGGCTTCCGCTGGTCGCCACCGTGTCCGAGCTCGCAGCGGCCCGGCGGTTGTCCAGGCGCGGCGTTCTTGTCCGCTCCGCCAGGGCGCTCGAGGCGCTCGGCCGGGTGGACACAGTCTGCTTCGACAAGACGGGCACGCTCACCGAGGGCCGCCTCGCGGTCGCCAGGCTCGCCTTGCCCGGCCAGGACATCGCGTTCGACAGCCCGCTCGGACGGCATTTGCTTCGGGTGGCCGCACGGGCAAGCCCGCGCGTCGACGGCGAGGCGACGCGAACACTGGCGCACGCGACCGATCGGGCCGTGGTAGACGCGGCGCGCACCCACGCAGGCCCCGACCGGTCCTGGCAGCTCGTCGATGAACTGCCGTTCGAGACCAGCCGTGGCTATGCGGCCTCCCTCGGTACGGACGCGGGAAGCAGCCGGCTGGCCGTCAAGGGCGCGCCGGAGGTACTTCTCGCCCGCTGCACGAGTATCCGCGTGTCCCCAGGCGCGCCGCCGGGCGCGGCCCCTGGCGGCGCCCGGCGGCGAGCGGGCGGCGCAGGCGACGAGGCCGCGTCAGCACTCGTGCCCATGACACCGGCCCGTCGCCGCGCCGCGCGGGCCCTTGTCCATGATCTCGCCGCCGACGGGCTCCGGGTTCTCGCCGTCGCCGAGGCTGATCCGTCCGTGCTGGCGGAGCGGGTCGGTGCCTCCCCCGTGGGGCCGGGGGAGCCACCCTCCGCGCCCCCAGGCCGCGCCGGCCTGGGCCGGCGAACCCCCGGCCCAAGCCGGGCCGGCCCGGGCCGCCGAACCCCCGCAGCCCCCGGCCCTGCGCGCGCAGGCGGGCGAACCCCCGCAGCCCCCCGCCTCGGCGTAACCAGCGCTGGCCCTGTCGCCGACCTGGTCGGCGGGCTGACCCTGGTCGGCTTGCTGGCCATCGCCGATACGCCGCGGCCGACGGCGGCGAAGGCCGTGCAGAGACTGAGCCAGGCAGGCATCACGATCACCATGATCACGGGTGACCACCCATCGACCGCCGCCGCGATCGCCAGGCAGGTTGGAATCCCGCACCCGGACCGGGTGCTTGTCGGCACGGAGATCAGCAAGCTCGCCGAGCCGGAGCGGACCGCGCGGATCGCCGCGAGCACCGTCTTCGCCCGGGTCTCACCCGAGCAGAAGGTGCACATTATCCAGTCGTTGCAACGAGCCGGTCGGGTGGTCGCCATGACCGGCGACGGGACCAACGACGCCGCCGCCATCCGCATCGCCGACGTGGGTATCGGCGTCTCGTCCCGTGGCTCGACCTCCGCTCGGAGTTCGGCCGATCTGGTGCTGACGGAGGCGGACCCGTCCCGCATCGTCGATGCCCTGGTGGAGGGCAGAGCACTGTGGGCGAGTGTGCGCGACGCGGTGTCGATCCTCGTGGGCGGCAATGCCGGAGAGGTTGCCTTCACCCTTCTCGGCGCGGCTCTCACGGGCCGGGCGCCATTGAACACGCGCCAGTTGCTGCTGGTGAACCTGCTGACCGACATGTTTCCCGCGCTCGCCGTGGCGCTCGCACCAGCGGCGCCGGACGGCGCAGGAAACGGTGGCGATGCCCTCGCCACCTCCGGCCCCGTAGTCTCCTTCCTCGGCGCCGGCCTCGCGCGGAACATCTCGATTCGCGGCGGCGCCACGGCCCTCGGCGGTATCGCAGCGTGGCAGGCCGGCCGCCTGACCGGGCGCAGGAAGCGCGCCGACACCATGGGGCTGGCGGGCGTGGTGCTCACCCAGCTGGGGCAGACGCTGCTCACAAACTGGCGCAGTCCTGTAGTCATGGTCACCAGCGGCATGTCCGCGGCGGCGCTTGCCGGAATCGTGGAGACCCCGGGTGTCAGCCAGTTCTTCGGCTGCACGCCCCTTGGCCCTGTCGCCTGGACGATGGCAGCAGGATCCGCCGCGGGGGCGACACTGGCCGCTGGGTTCGCACCTCGCCTGATACCGGATCGATTGTCGCCGTCCAACGCTCAAGCTGCGGTTTCACTCCCCAGGGGTGAGGCCGCCCGCCCTCGGCGCCGCTGACCATCTAGGCGTGTCCCGTAGATCTTTGGCGGCGCGGCAGTGCCGCCCACGACCCCAGACGAACGGCCGGGGTCGTGGACGGCACGGTTGCCGTCGCCGATAGTTCCGCTATCGACTCCTCGACAACAAGCAGGGCCTTGCCGGATCGCCGCCTGGAACACCGCCCAAATCCACCAAGATCTACGGGACACCAGCCCTAGGACGCCGTGACACAGGCCCGCGAGCGCGCGGGCGGGAGGAGAACGCGTGAACCGCTATCCCAACATCAGTGATCATGGGCTGATTGGCGACCTGCAGACAGCGGCGCTGGTGACGACCGACGGCACGATCGACTGGTTCTGTAGTCCCCGCTTTGACTCGCCCAGCATGTTCGCTTCCTTGCTCGACGCCAACCGCGGCGGTCATTTCCGCATCGCTCCCGACCGGGACGACTACGTCAGCAAGCAGTTGTATTTCCCCGACACGGCGATCCTGATCACCAGGTTCATGACCCCTGACGGGGTCGGCGAGGTGCTGGACTTCATGCCGGTCCTGCACGGAGCCGCGACCGGCAAGCACCGCATCGTGCGGATGCTGCGGATGGTGCGCGGAACGATGAGGTTCGTCGTGGACCTGCAGCCACGATTCGACTACGGCCGTCAGCCGCACAAGCTGGAGTTGTCCGAGAACGGCGCCGTTTTCCACTCGGACGGCATCGAGCTGACGCTGCACTCCGTGGGCGCACCGGGCACTTCGCTGCAGGATCAGGGAATTACCTTGGAGCGCGACGGCGACGGGGTGCGGGCGGCGCGGACACTGCGGGCGGGACAAACCGGCGGACTGGTGCTCGAATCCATGGGCGGTCCGCCCAAGCGCATCCCGCCCGAGCAACTGGAGCGTCTCGCGCAGGAAACCGAACGGTTCTGGCGTGGCTGGTTGCACCAGTCGAGCTACACCGGCCGCTGGCGGGAGATGGTCGCCCGCTCCGCCATGACGCTGAAGCTGATGACGTACGCTCCCACCGGCGCCATCGTGGCCGCGCCCACGACCGGCCTGCCCGAACAGGCAGGCGGGGAGCGCAACTGGGACTACCGCTACACGTGGATCAGGGACGGCTCGTTCTCCATCTACGCGCTGCTGGGACTGGGCTTCGAAGAAGAGGCCGCGGGCTTCGCGGCGTGGCTGCGGGACCGGGCAAGCGACGGGGCGGACGGCGAATGCCCATTGAAGATCATGTACCGGGTTGACGGCAGCTCCGACCTGGTGGAGGAGACCCTCGACCATTTCGAAGGCTGGCGCGGTTCGCGACCGGTGCGCATCGGCAACGGTGCGGCCGATCAGCTACAGCTCGACATCTACGGTGAGGCCATGGATGCCGCGTTCCAAGCCGACAGCCAAGGCCTGCATGTGGCTCACAAAGGCTGGCTGGAGCTGGCCGGCCTGGTCGACTGGCTGTGTGAGCACTGGGATCAGCCCGACGACGGCATCTGGGAGACCCGGGGCGGGCGCAAGGACTTCACCTACGGCAGGTTCCAGACATGGGTCGCGCTTGACCGGGCGATCCGGATGGCGACGCACCGGGCCCGCCCGGCCGACGTGCAACGGTGGACCGCCGAGCGCGACAGGGTCTACAACCAGATCATGGAACGCGGCTGGAATCCGAAGATCGGCGCATTCACCCAGCACTACGGCACCGAAGTCCTCGACTCGTCGCTGCTGCTGATGCCGCTGCAGGGCTTCGTCGCGCCGCGCGACCCGATGTGGCTGTCCACGCTGGACGCGATGGACCGCGAGCTGGTGTCCGACAGCCTGGTCTACCGCTACAACCCGAGTGCGTCGCCCGACGGCCTGTCTGGCGACGAAGGCACCTTCTCCCTGTGCACGTTCTGGTATGTCGAGGCGCTCGCGCGCGCCGGGCGGCTAGATGAGGCGAGGCTGACATTCGAGAAGATGCACACGTACGCTAATCACCTCGGCCTGTACTCAGAAGAGGTGGGGAGCACCGGCGAACAGCTCGGCAACTTCCCGCAGGCGTTCAGCCATCTCGCTCTCATCAGCGCCGCTGTCAACCTCGACTATCAGCTCGACCATGGCGCCGGCGTGGTCGATGCGGTACTTTCCCGGGCCCGGCGCGGCTGACAGCCCAGGGCCGGTCTTGGGCTCAGCGGCGGAGGCTTCGCGTCGAGCGGTCGCAGGCCCCAGTCAGGCTGGTGGCAGATGGGCGCTGAGCACCTCCGGCCACCGAGCAGTTCGGCCTTCGGCCTTCGGCCTTCGGCCCTCGGCCCTCGGCCCTGGCCGGCCAGGCCGGTCATGGCCGTCCGTCCTTACCGATCTCTAGTTCCGCTGGCCGGACGCGTGCGCCGCACCGCGGACGGGTGGGGTCAGGACGTTGCCCGCGCGCTCGGCAAGCAGGGTCATCTCATATGCGACCAGGCCCATGTCGCAGTCGCGGCGGGCGAGCACGGCAAGAATGGAGCCGTTGCTGATCGCCATCACGATCAGCACGCCGCGCTGCATCTCCACCACGGTCTGGGTGACCACGCCACCTTCGAAGATCCTCGAGGCACCCTGGGTCAAACTGGTCAGGCCCGAGGTGACCGCCGCAAGCTGATCCGCGCGGTCCGGGGGGAGCCCGGTGGAGCAGGCCACGGGAATGCCGTCGGACGACACCACAAGCGCGTGCGCGACGTCGGGGGCACGCTCGATGAAGTTGTTGATCATCCAGCCCAGATCCTGCACCGGGTAACCTGCCGGATTCAACAGATGCTCCTCTCCACGCGAACGCGTGCCGCTTGTGCGCTCGGCCGTGCCAGTCAATCTCTTCGGTAGCCCTTGTCCATAGATGTAGTCAGGCCTCGTCGGTGGTGGTTACCTTGCCATTGGCGCTGCCGCACGCCGCGGATTGCATCGGGTCGCGGCTGCCGGGATCGCCGCTGTTATTCATTCGCAGGGTCCTCGGTCTTGATCGCGGCACGGGCGCGCCGAACACCCTGTTGGAAGCTTGCCATCCGGTTGCGCGCGCTTTCCGCGGACAACACCGGGTTGCCGGGCGCAGAACCGCGGGCGGCCGCCGATCCGGGAACGATGTTGGCCTGCGGGACGCGCCGTGGCAACCCGGCGGGCGTAAGGCCGCCGGCCGAAGGCGCGGCGGCACCCTTGGCGGCACGCCAGCCTTCGTCGCCTGCCGACGTCCACGGTGCGACAACGGCGAGGCCAATCCCGGCATCGTCATCCGCATCCTCGTCGCGTTGCGGCGGCCGCCCGCGCCGGTGGAACCAGTCGGATTCGAGTGAGTCGTAGATGGGCAGCCTGGCGTCGGGACCCTGCTGCAGGCCCGCCGGGATCACCACCGGGCTGATTTCACGCATCGGCTTGACACGCCGCACGAGCCCGGTCTCCGCGTCGGGCGCCGGCCCGGTCTCCGCGCCGGGCGCCGGCCCGGTCTCCGCGCCGGGCGCCGGCCCGGTCTCCGCGCCGGGCGCCGGCCCGGTCTCCGCGCCGGGCGCCGGCCCGGTCTCCGCGCCGGGCGCCGGCCCGGTCTCCGCGCCGGGCGCCGGCCCGGTCTCCGCGCCGGGCGCCGGCCCGGTCTCCGCGCCGGGCACCGGCCCGCTGTCCGCCGACGGGATCGGCCGGGCGTCGGCGCCGCGGAAGGGGCTGATTTCTGTCGTGCGCTGGCGCGGCCAGTCATTCGACGGCAGGGCTGGTGCGTTGAAGATCGCAGGGGGAGAGGTCGAGTCCCACGCCTGTCCGCTCGCTGCCTGCCCGGGATCCAGCGTGCCAAGCCGGCGCAGCCATGTGGCCGGCGGCCTGTTTTCCTGAGAGATCAGGGTGTCGGGCAGCCAGATGAGCGCGGTCAGGCCACCAAGCTCGGGCTGCCGCAGCCGGACACGTATCCCGTGCCGTGCAGCTAGCCGCGCCACGACGAAAAGACCCATCCGCCGGGAGACCGCGACATCCACCACCGGCGGGTTCTCCAGCCGCCAGTTCGCGCGGGCCATCTCCTCTGAGCCCATCCCCACGCCCTGGTCGGTGATATCAAGCAGGACGCCGCCGCTGTTCAGCAGGTGCCCGGCGACCTTGACCGGCATGTCGCCGGGGGAGAAGGAAGTGGCGTTCTCCAGCAACTCGGCGAGCAGGTGCACCACGTCATTGACTGCGTTGCCAGCGACGGACGTGCCGGGCTGGACGTTCATGGTGACCCGCTGGTACTGCTCGATCTCGGAAACGGCGGCGCGCAGGACGTCGACGAGCGAGACCGGCTTACCCCAGCGCCGTACCGTTTCGTGGCCGGCGAGCACGAGCAGGTTTTCCGAGTTACGCCGCATCCGGGTGGCGAGGTGATCCATCCTGAACAGGTTCGACAGCCGGTCGGCGTCCTGTTCACCCTGCTCCAGTTCGTCGATCAGCCTGATCTGGCGCTCGACCAGGGACTGGCTGCGCCTGGACAGGCTGACGAACATCGCGTTGACGTTACCGCGCAGCATGGCCTCGTTGGCCGCCAGCCGCAGCGCCTCCCTGTGCACCTGGTCGAACGCCCTGGCTACCTCACCCACCTCATCGGTGGATGAAACGTCGATGGGCTCGACCTCGAAAGTCTCTCCGGCACCGCCGGTCTCGCTGAGCTCGCGCACCTTCTCTGGCAGCCTTACTCCGGCCACATCGAGCGCGCCTGCGCGCAGCCGCCGCAGCGGGCGGACCATCGACCTGGCGATGATCGCGGTCACGACCAGGACGAGGACGAGGATAAGAAGCACCACGATGCCGGTTAGCAGCGCCGAGCGGGTGGCGGCGCGCTGCAGTACCCGGCTCTGTGCGATGATCGAGCCCACCACCTGGCTTTCTGCCGCGCGCATCTGGGCGATTGTGGCGGACATCGCCGAGTACCACTGCCGGCTTGCGGCCGCGCTCGTGGTCCCTGCGAGCAGTGGAGCGGTGCCGCCGCTTCCCAGCGTGATCGCGTGTTGCTCTACGTTCTGCGCGAGGTCGTCTTGCGTTCCTGTCACCGTGTCGGCGTAACGCTGCTGCTGGCTGACCGTGGTCGAGGCCATGAACGTGGCAAGTTCGCTGGCCTGCTGTCCCTGCGCGCTTGTCAGCGCGCTGAGCGCATTCGGCGTGATCTGCCCCGAGATGAAGGCTGCGTACAGGATGGCGCGCTGCTGCGACGCCTGGTCCTTCATCCGCGACAGCAGGCCGAGCGTGCGGACGCTGTCACTGAGCGCGGGGTTGGCGCTGCCCTGTGCGATGTCGTCATTGACGGCGAACATCGCGGCAACGGCTTGCGAGTAGTCCGTGATCATGGGAAGGGCCGGGAGCTTGCTCGAGAGCGCCGCGGTTCGCAATCCCTTCAGGTCGTCAATCCTGGCGAGCACGGCTGCGAGTTGCTCACGGGTGGCCGCAGGGTAGGCGCTGCCGATGCTCGCCGCGTGCGCGCGGACGGTTCGCGCCTGCGCGCCGGTGACCGCGTACTGGGTTTGCAGCGCGGCCCGGCCGCTGGCCGGCCTGCCCGCCGCGATGAAACCGGCCGTGATATCGCGCTCGTCCTCCATGGCCTGGGCGAGCCTGGTCACATCACCGCCGAGCACGGCAAGCTGCTCGATCCGCTGGAAGGTTCCCGCGCTGTGGATCGCAGTCTGGATCCTGATGCCGCCGAGCGCGATGGCGGTCGCGGTGGGGATCGCGATGAGTGCGAGCAGCCGCCAGCGCACCCGCCAGTTCCTGAGCGCCAGGGCGGAGGTCCGGCCCTTGGGGCGTTGGGCGCCGGCCTGCTGGCCGCTGCCCCGGACCTGGCCGTCCCTGATCGGCGCGGCGGGCTGACTGGCCGGTGCGCTGTCGTGATCGATCATCGGTTGCGTCCGCACTGCTTTCGCACCTCTAGCTGGACATTAATGGCCGAAACGGTCAGCATCGCGAGAAGAGTAACAGCAGACGTAACGTTGCGGCCATTGCCTCGTGACTGTCAGTGGCAGCCGCGAGTGCAGCATGGCGACCGCAGCACAGCCAAGGATCTACTTTAGCGGGACGTCAGGTAATGCGTGTGATCGTACCGTGACATTAAAGAAATCTTACTTAACGTGATACGTGATACCGCCCTGTCACGATTGGGGTACTCTCTTGGGCTGCGGCTACCCTGGCCGCGCGCCAGCTGCGGGTACATCGCACGTATCGGCGGTTGATGCACGTCAGGCACGTGACAGATAACCGCGCGCGGCAGGTCAAAACGGCAAGCGAGGCGGAAGCAAGGGTAGTAGCGGGGACTGGCGAAGATGGCCATTACGGTCGCAGCGCGCTACCCATCGCCGGCACCGTGGGTTTGTACATTACGCAGCAGGAAGGCTACTTCAAGCCGGAAGACCTTACGGGTAAAGGCTCGGCCGGCCGCCCAGAGCACGGCGGCGATCTCCGCCATGCTCGGCGGAGCGTTGACATCATCGACGGCGGCAGTTTTCGTGCACCCGCCGGTCTAGGCAGGCAGGCCCATCAGGGGCAACGTGCGCGATCTCACTTCAACAGATGCCGTTGATCATCCTTAACGGCTGCGCCAATGGCGCGCGGCTTGCGGCCTGGCAGGGGCGGCTTGCGGCAGAGACTGCCACGGATAACGAAAGTATCCCTAATCTCGACTGTTACGTAAGACACATGATTTACGATGCCTGGCTGTGAGCGCTGACGCCCGGGCCGGAGATGCCCTTCCGATGCGTACCGCCCGCAGCCGGCCTTCCGGGCGCCACCGGAGCCCGGACCGGCTGTCGGTGCCGTCGAATGCACCCGCTCTGGTGCTCGCCGTGCCAGGAGCCGCGTGCCAGGCAAGCGATGACGTCAGCACGCAGATCGCGGCCTTCGCCAGCGGGTCCTGCCCAGGCGTGGCGGTCCGCGCAGGGTACCTCGAGGGCACGCACGCGCACCTCGTGTCGGTACTCGGTGCGCTGCGCCCTGGCGGCGTCGTGCCCGCGGCGGTGGTGGTGCCGATCCTGACCGGCCCGCATCCGGGTGCCGAGGCCGCGCTCGGTAAGGCGGTCGCCGAGGCGGGCGTGCCGGTCATAGTCACCGGCCCGCTCGGCCCCCATCCGCTGCTCGGCGAGGTGCTGCACGCGCGGCTGGCCGAGGCGGGCCTGGCCAGGGCGGAGCGCATGCGCCACATCAGCATCGTCGACGCAGCCGAGGGGGTGGTGGTGGGCGTCGCTGGCGCTGCAGGCGCCGTAGCGCTCCAGGAGGCGGGCATCGTGGCGGTTCTGCTCGCCTCGCGGCTCGCCATTCCTGTCGTGCCTGCTTCGCTGGGTCATGCCGCGAGCATGCGGGAGGCAGTCGCGCGGCTGCGTGAGGCCCGTGCCACCCGGCTGGCACTCGCGCCGTGCGTCATCGGCCCGGAGACCAACTTTGAAGAGCTCATGGCCGCCTCGGCGCAGACCGGGGCACGATGCGCCCAGCCACTTGGCGCCCATCCCGCCCTCGGCCAGCTTGTCGCCATCCGCTACGGCACGGCCCTGCAGGATCCGCGCATCGCCCTCAGTTAGGGCTTTCCTCGCAGATGTACTACCGGGCGCGGGGCCGGGAGGCACTCGGCTAGACAGCGATCAGCTGGCTAGATAGGCGCGTGCCGTGCCTCGTGGCCAGGCGCACCGGCCCTGGCGGGCGCCGTAAGCGCATGTTCGGCCAGCGTGATCAGCACCTGCTTGGCGGACTCCCTGCTGCGTGCGTCGCACATGATGAGCGGCACCTCGGGATCGAGGTCGAGCGCGAGCCGCACGTCCTGCGGGTCGTAGATCTCGGCGTCGTCGAAGCAGCTGACGGCCACGATGAACGGCGTCTCGCGCCGCTCGAAATAGTCGGCAGAGGCGAATGAGTCGGCCAGGCGCCGCGTGTCGGCAAGGACCGCCGCCCGGAGCGCACCGCTCGCAAGCTCGTCCCATATGAACCAGAAGCGCTCCTGGCCAGGCGTGCCGAACAGATAGAGCACCAGGTCGTCCTGGTCGAAGGTGATCCGGCCGAAATCCATCGCGACCGTCGTTGTGGTCTTGCCGCGCACGCGGCTCACGTCATCGATGCCGTCACTTGCCTCGCTGAGGGCCTCCTCGGTGTGCAGGGGCCGTATCTCGCTGATCGCGGAAACCAGCGTCGTCTTTCCCGCACCGAACCCTCCGGCGATAAGGATCTTGGCTGTATCCACCAGGTCGTCCTCGGTGGCGAAGTCCGTGCCGGGGGCGTTGCCGGCGTTTTTGCCGGCGTCGTTGCCGTCAGCGGGCGGATCACAGAGCCTGGAGCCCATCGAGTACTTTCCTTAGTAGACGCTCGTTAGTCGCCGATCCTCGCTGCGCTAGCCTGTACACCCTGATCAGCCCGTGCAGGCTCAGATCGCCGAGTAGCACGCGTGCCACACCAATGGGAATATCGATTTCGGAGGCCAGATCCGCGACGGTTACGGGCCGGCGGCACAGGCTCAGCATTCTCCGGTGCTCGGGTCCAGGCCGGAAACGGTCAACGGCCTGAAGGTTGGTCGCCACTACGACATCGACGAGGTCGAGGGACGACTCACCGGCTGGCCGGGTGCGGCCCTGGGTCAGCGCGTAGAGCCGTACCACCGGGCCGGCGTCCCGGTCCAGCCATCGGTCCTTCGACGAGCTCACCGCCCTGCCGATCCAGCCGCGAGATCTTGCTCAGCAGGTCTCGGGTTCGCGGCAAGATGCTGGCCGACGCGTTTGACCATCATTGCCATCTCATAGGCAATGAGGCCCACATCGGCACCTGCAGCACTCAGGACCGCGAGGCAGGTGCCCTGCCCCGCCGCGGTGATGAACAACAGCGCGGATTCCATTTCGATGACGGTCTGCCGCACTTCGCCGCCGCCGAAGGTCCTGCCTGCCGCCCTGGCCAGGCTCTGCACACCGGCTGCCAGCGCGGATAGGTGCTCGGCGCCGTCCCTGACGAGGCCGATCGAGGCGCCCATGGTCAGGCCGTCCCTGGACAGGACGACCGCCTGCCGCACGTGCTCGACGCGCGCCACGAAGCCGTCGAGCAGCCAGTTCAGGTCATTGGCCGTGTGTTCGCCTGCCATCACAAATCGCCGCACCCGACGCCGGTGTCCGAGCCCGCGGCGTGATCTGCGGCGTGGTCTGTGACCTCCTGATCCGCGGCCCCGTCCGCGGCCTGGTATGCGGAGTCGTCCCCGGCGTCGCCTATGGCGCATGCGGAGTCGGCCCCGGCGTCGCCGGCGTATGCGGAGTCGTCCCCGGCGTCGCCTCTGGGGTGAGCGGAGTCGTTCCCAGCGGTGCTGTCCATGACCTGGTCCATGACCTGGTCCATGACCTGGTCCGTGGCGTGGTCCGTGGCGTGGTCCGTGGCGTGGTCCGTGGCCCCATGCGCCGCACCCGCCGGGCCGTCGTCCTGCGCCGGTGCCGCGACGTCGGCGCGCCCGCGCTGCCAGCCCTCCTGCAGTGAATACATCACCGCGCGCGGATCCTCAGCGGAGCTAAGCGCGGATGTGCCCGCGTGGCCAGCGGCGCCGTTGCCCGGCGCGGGGCCGTTGCGCAACTCGGGCGCCAGGCTTGCCTGCCTGACCCGCCGTGGCAGTCCCTTGTAGGTTCCCGCCGCGCCGCCTGCCCCCGCCGTCGCAGCCTGCATCGGGGTCTTCCTCTGGTGGGCGGCTGACCCAGCCGACGGTCCACCCGGCGGTTCCGGCTCCGCCGCTTGCGGCTGGGAGTCAGGCCACGCCGCCTGCGCCTGGGAGTCAGGCCACGCCGCCTGCGCCTGGGAGTCAGGCCACGCCGCCTGCGACTGGGAGTCAGGCCACGCCGCCTGCGACTGGGACTCAGGCCACGCTCCCTGCACCTCGTAATCGGGCCACGCCACCTGCGCCTGAGTGTCCTGCCACGCCGTCGGCGTCTCGCCCGCTGAGGTGGCGGGCGGGGGGAGCGATGCTGCCGACGCGGGCGATACGGCCGTGACCGGCTGCAGGCCAGCCGATTCTCCCTGCGTGCCCAGCCACGTCCCGTCCGTGCCGCTGCGGCCATCAGCGGCAGGTGAAAGCCGCCACAGCCCCTGGTCCCATGCTGCGGACCCCACCGTGGCAAGCGGCATGGCCAGCCCATTACCTGAACCGGCGACCGCCGGTACACCGTGACCGTTGCCGCCGAATCCCTCGGGGCCGCTTTCTGGTACCACGAGGTTGTGCGGCATGAGCACCACCGCTGTCGTCCCGCCGAACGGCGACTCCACCAGCGACACCTTGATCTGATGCCTGGCGGCAAGCTGGCCGACGACGAAAAGGCCCAGCCTGTCGCTGTCGGCCAGGCCGAACTCTGGCGGGCTGGCCAGCCGCTTGTTGATGGCGGCGAGCTCTTCTGGGGTGATGCCGAGCCCTCGGTCCTCGATCTCCGCGACGAATCCGCTGCCAACCCGGTCAGCGGTTACCGTGATCCGCGTGTTCGGTGGTGAGAATGCCGTCGCGTTCTCGATCAGTTCCGCGAGCAGGTGGATGACGTCCGCGACCGCGGTGCCGACGACCGCATCACGCGACTCGCTGACGACGTCGACACGCACGTAGTCCTCGATCTCAGCGATCGCACCGCGCAGCACGTCGAGGATGCGCACCGGGCTACGCCAGCCACGCCCCGGCACCTCGCCGGACAGGATGATCAGGCTCTCGGCGTGCCTGCGCATGCGGGTGGTGAGGTGATCAAGCCGGAAGAAATCTTCCAGTGCCGCTGGGTCGGCGGTTCTGCGTTCCATTGAGTCGAGCATGTCGAGCTGCCTGTGCAGCAGCGACTGGTTACGTCGCGCGAGGTTGAGGAAGACCTTGTTCACTCCCTTACGCAGCTGAGCCTGCCCAACGGCCGCCTCAACGGCCGTCCGTTGCACGGTGGAGAACACCTCCGCGACCTTCGCGATCTCGGCGGTCTTGCCGGGGGTCAGCGGTGACGCCTCCGCTGAGACGTCGACATCCTCGCCGTGCCGAAGCCGGCTGACCACCCTGGGCAGCCGCTCGTCGGCGAGCTTACGAGCCGCTTCGTGCAGACCGATCAGTTCCCTGGTAATCCGGCGGCCGAACCGGAGCAGCAGGTACGTCGAGATAAGGACCGCAAGGAGCCCTGCTCCACCCGCGAGGGCGAGCCGCAATCCGATGCCGGTGCCGGCTTGGCGCAGGCCCTGCGTCACCGCCTGCCTGCCGAGCCCCGACGCGTGGTTGAAGTCCGTCAGGAAGGACTGCACCCCGGCTTCCCAGGCGGCGGGCTTGACCGGGATCGGCGCGCTGGCGCGTGCGCTGCCGGCGATCTGGTTCTCCATTGCCTTGAATGACGTGTACGCGGGCGAGGCGAACAGGTGTTTGTACGGTCCGGCGCGCCTGCCGTTCAGCTGGGAAAGCGCCTCGCCTTCCAGGAACCGCTGGTTGGCCATGGTCTGCACGAACAAGCTATGGCCGGCCGGGGTCATGCGCTTGTGCGCTGCCAGGCCCGCACCGACGAGCGCGGCCTCGCGGCCGACCATCTCGAGGGCGCGGCCCATTTCGATGTTCGCATCGGCCTCTTGGTAGAGGGCGATGTCGTTAATGGCCGCCTGGCTGTTGAAGAACCGGAACCCCGCGTCGACGATGCCGTTATAAGCCCGGAAGGCCTGGGGCGCGTTCATGGTGCCGAAATCGATCGCATCGCGGATCGCCGGCAGCTGGCCGAGCTGCGCGAGCATCGCCGCCAGGCTTTGTTTCGTGGCGGGGCTCATCACGTCCTCTGCCGCCGCGGCACCGTTGCGGAACGCGATGACCGCCGCGTCGGTGTGCTCACGCTGGAACTCGACGGGCGTATGCGACGAGTGGCGGCCGCTGCCCAGCCAGATGAACGACTGCAGGCGCTCCTGCCCGAGCTGGACGAGCAGGGCCTGGCCGACCGCGCCCGTGTCCGTGTTCTGCGTGTCGTAGTTGCGTTTGGCGATGCTGTCCGCGAGCGTGACGCTCGCGGCGAATCCCCACAGTGCGACGAGTGTGACCAGCGGAATGATGAACAAGCTGGCAAGCGTGAGGCGGATCGACCTCGCGCGGACCTGCCGCGTATCCGCTCCCATGGCACCCCTCACGGCGAATCTCCTTGACGTCACGTTCGCCCCCCGGTAAGGCAGTCGGCTAGATAACCGGCGTGGCCCTGCCGCACACGAAGATTCCGTGCGCCCGGCCGCGGCGCCCTAGAGGGCGTGTCCCGTAGATCTTTTCCGGCGCGACAGTGCCGTCCACGGTCCCAGACGACGACCCGGGTCGTGGACTGCACTGTCGTCGTCGCCGATAGTTCCACTATCGGCTCCTCCTCCGCCTTGCCGGATCGCCGCCTGGAGCACCGCCCGCATCCACCAAGATCTACGGGACACGCCCTAGGGTGCCGTAACACGTGCGCCATAATCCGGATCGCGGCTCAGTATTCGGATGGCGTGTTCGAC
This sequence comes from uncultured Actinomycetota bacterium, assembly GCA_963826515.1. GTDB lineage: Bacteria > Actinomycetota > Actinomycetes > Streptosporangiales > Streptosporangiaceae > DATFVJ01. The sequence goes on along the minus strand of CAWGXI010000002.1, from coordinate 597,028 downwards.
AAGCCCTGTCAGTACGGTCTTGCCCGATGACCGCAGCCGGGCGTCGCAGAGGACGATCGGCACCTCCTGGTCCAGGTCGAGCGCTGCCCTGATGTCCCCGGGATAGAAGTGCCTGGCCCCGTCGAAGCAGTTGACCCCGACGATGAAAGGCGTTCCGCGCTGCTCGAAGTAGTCGATCGACGGAAAACAGTCGGCGAGCCTGCGGGTGTCCGCGAGGACGACCGCGCCGAGCGCCCCGAGTGCGAGCTCGTCCCACATGAACCAGAACCGCTCCTGGCCAGGCGTGCCGAAAAGGTAGATGAGCAGGTCATCGCGGATAGTGATGCGGCCGAAGTCCATCGCGACCGTGGTCGTGGTTTTCCGCTCCACCCCGTCGAGCACGTCGACATGCGTGCCCGGCTCGCTGAGGTGCTCCTCCGTCCGCAGCGGCCGGATCTCGCTGACCGAGGTCACGAGTGTGGTCTTGCCGACGCCGAATCCGCCAGCTATCAGGATCTTGATCGTGACCGGTATGCCGGCCAGGCCGTCGGTGCGGTCAGAGCCGCCGTAGCCCATCGGCCACCTCCCTCAGAACGCGCGGGTCATGCAGTAGTGCGGGCGATACGGGACGGCGTATTGCGATCAGGCCCAGGTCACGCAGGTCGCCCAGCAGGATACGGACCACTCCGAGCGGCAGGTCGAGATCAGATGCGAGATCGGCGACCGACATGGGTACGCGGCAGCGGCGGAGCAGCGAGAAATGCTCCGGGTTAAGCTGCCAGGGGTCCGGCGGCGGCAGCCGGGTTGAAGTGATCATCGCGATCAGGTCAAGGCTCTCGCCAGTGGGTTTGGTCCGGCCGCGGATGACCGCATAGGGACGGACTACGGGCCCGGCCTCTTCGTCCTGCCAGGTGTCGTCCTGTGAGGGCATGCGAGGTCACTTAGTTACGTCGTCGGCGGGCACTGGCGCCGGCCGTGGGCTGACCGACAGGTGCTGGCCCACGCGCTTGACCAGCACCGCCATTTCGTAGGCAACTAGGCCCACGTCGGCGCTGGCCGAGCTGAGCACGGCGAGGCAGCTACCCTCGCCCGCGGCGGTCACGAACAGGAAAGCGGAGTCCATCTCGACGATGGTCTGCCGCGCGTGGCCGCCCCCGAAGTGCCGCCCGGCGCCACGAGCCAGGCTCTGGAACCCGGCCGCGATCGCGGACAGGTGCTCGGCATCCTCACGGCGCAGCCCGGCAGAAGCCCCGATGGCCAGCCCGTCCCTGGACAGGATCACGGCCTTCTCAACCTGGGCGACACGGCTGACGAGGTCGTCGAGCAGCCAGTCAAGTTCCCTGTCGGAGCTGACGATCTGCTCTCTCGGCTTGCCCGTGCCATCGGTCGCTGCTGACGGTGTCATTCCTCGCCCCCGTCCGCCGGTGCCGGTGCGGCGGGCTCATCATCCGCATCCTGATCGGATACGGGTTCTGGCGGGCCTTGCCGCGGACCGGCCGCGCTCCCATCCCCGCTGGATGGCCGTCATCGTGGCTCGCGCTTTCTCCGGGGACGGCAGTTCGGGCTCGCTGTCGATGCCGACGATGCGCCGTGGCCCTGCGTCGCGAAGCTGGGGAGCCAGATTGGCCTGGCGAATCCGCTTAGGGAGCCCAAGCTCGGTCATCTCGGCGGCGGCCGCGTCCTCGGTGCCATCCGGGGTCACTAGCGGCTCAGCTTCGGGCCACCCGTTCTCAGCTGGGCGCTGGAACCATCCGATTGACGGCACGGCGGGCAGCGAGGGCATGTCGGGCACCGCAGGCGGAGCCAGCGCGGCCGGCGGCGCAGGCACATCGGGCGCGGCGGGCACGGCAGGCATGCGCGGCGCAGTGGCCTGGCCGTCGGTGGTCACGCCACCTGCTATGTCACTGCCTGCGGCCCTGCCGTCGCCGGCCCAGCCGTCCGTCCATCCGTTCACGTTCAGGTGGTCGGCGGCTGCATACGGGTGCGCGCCCGCGGGTGACGCGGTCGCGGCGGCAGCCGCGATGATGTCCTCGCTCCGCGCGGCGTGACGGCCCGCTGGCTGGACAGCGCCATCGCTGGCAAGTCCGGCTGACGGGTCGCGGGAGAAGACCTCCTCGGGAACCACGAGATTACGCGGTATCAGCACGATCGCCGTGGTGCCCCCGTACGGATTGAGGCGCATGGAGATCCTGATGCCATTGCGTTTGGCTAGCCGGCCCGCGACGAACAAGCCAAGCTGATCGCTGTCGGAAAGATCGAATTCCGGCGGGCTGGCGAGGCGGTTGTTGATCTCGGCGAGCTTTTCCTCGCTCAGGCCAAGACCACGGTCCTCGATCTCGACCGCGAACCCCTTGCCCACCATGTCCCCGGTGAGCCGGACAGGGGTATTCGGCGGCGAGAAGATCGTAGCGTTCTCGACGAGTTCCGCGATCATGTGGATCACGTCCGCGACCACCGGCCCGGCCAGCGCCGCCTGAGTCATCGTCACGACGGTGACCCTTGTATAGTCCTCCACCTCGGCCACCGACGCTCGCAGCACGTCCGCCAGCCGTACCGGGTTGCGCCATGACCGGCCGGGCGCCGCACCCGACAGGATGATCAGGCCCTCCGCGTGACGGCGCATGCGGGTCGTGAGGTGGTCGAGGCGGTAGAGGTCACCCAATTCGTCCGGGTCGCTCGTCCGCCGCTCCATGGTGTCGAGCAGGGTCAGCTGGCGGTGCAGCAGCGACTGGCTGCGCCTCGCGAGGTTCCTGAAGACGTCCGAGACTCCGTGCCTCAGCCTGGCCTGATCGACCGCCGCCTCGATGGCGGTACGCGCGGCGGCGTTGAAAGCCTGACCGACCTGCCCGATCTCATCAGCGCTCGTTTCCATCGGCGGCGCTTCCGCTGATACGTCCACGTCCTCGCCGGCCCGCAGCCGCCGCATGACACTGGGCAGGCGCTCACCCGCAAGCGTGAGCGCCGACCGCTTGAGGTCGGCGAGCTGGCGGATCAGGCCGCGGCCGATCCAGATCGACACGAAGATCGATGCGATCAGCGCGATGAGCCCCAGCCCACCTGCGAGGATGAGCCGCAGGTAGATCGCGTGCGCGACCGGCCGTGCCCGGTTCGTCAGGTCGGTCGCGGCCTGCGTACCCGCCTCGGAGAATCCGCCAGACAGCGCCGCCACGTCGGTCCCCCAGGAAGCGGGCTGAACCGGCGGCGGGCCCGCGCTGAGCGGATCATTGATCACCGTGTCCTCGAGCGAGCCGAATGCGGCGGCGACCTTCGGATCGACGTTCTTGTCGTAGAACTGCCTGTCGGTACCGTTCAGGTCGGGCAGCGCGGCCGCCAGGGTGGCGCGGCGCGCCCCGGCAAGCTCGGTGAACTTGTGGCGGTCAGCCACTGGGAACGATCGCGCCGCCATGTCGCTTTCGAGCAGTGCGTCCTCCTGCAGCAGCAGGTTCTCTGAGTCGCCCATCCGGACAAGGGCGAGCGCTTGGACGACCAGGGAGGCATTCGTTTCCCGCAGAATCGTTTCTTTCAGCACCTCTTCCGAGGCCGCGACCATGCCGTTGTAGGCACTCATCGCCTGCGGCCGGCTAACCGTCCGTGCGACGATCCTGGTGCGCAGCGGGCCGAGTCCTGCTGCGGACTTCAGCAGGGCCGCGATTGCCTGCTTCTCCGCCGCGGACGCACTGTCCGTTGTCGCCCCCGAGGTGACCGCCGCGCCCATAGCGGTGCGCGCTTGGTCGGTTTTGGCCTCTTGCGCGTCGAGCTGCGCGAGGAACTGCGGTATCGGCGCGGCGAGGTAGATCATCGCGATCCGGCGCTCCGCGTCGAGCTGACCCTCGAAGTTACCGACCGGCAGGCCGGTGTCGTTCTTCAGCGCGCTTGCCCGCGCTTCGCTCACGGCATCCCCGATCGTGATGCTCGCCACGAAGACGTACAGGCCGAGCAGTGACAGCAAGGGGATGAGGACGAGGAGGAAGATCCTCAGGCGAATGGACTGCCGGCGCAAACCCATGACTTTGGCCCCGGATGTGAGAGGTGGACCGGTGCGGCTGGCACGGTGCCACGAAGATGGTTCGAATATTGAAACGGGCAGGATATTAGCACCGCATCTGGATGATCAAGGACAAAACCACTGATGTCGTCAGCCCGAAACAATGATTCGATCTGGTTTGGGACAGTTTCAGTCGCTATGTGAGCCCAGTCAGGCACGTTCGGCCGGCAATCGCGTCCGCGTGTACTGGCTGGTAGGGATGGGGCCGGGCGGCTGCTTGGCCCGCCCGCGAGGCATCGGGCCGGCCGGTGGCGCGCGGATGGATCGTGTCGCAGGACGTGTTGACCGGAAGGGGCGGGCAGCTTGTTGTTATCTGGCCAGGCAACTTACGAGAACTCATGCTGATTTGAGGACGAGATGATCCGCAGCGATGGTGCCAGCCGCATCAAGCGGTGGCAGGAACTTCTTGCCAGTGAGCGCGATGCGGCGACTCTGTACGCACGGCTCGCCGAGATTGAGACGGGCGAACGGCAGCAGATATTCGTCGAGCTCGCCGCCGTCGAGCGCAAGCACGCCGCGCACTGGGAGGAAAGGCTGCGGCGCGAGGGAGCGCCCGTGCCGCAGCCGGGCAGGCCGAGCTTGCGTACCCGGTTGCTTGGGGCGGCGGCGAGCCGTCTGTCGCTGAGCATAGTGCTGCCGATGATTGAGCGGGCCGAGCGCACCGACGCGGGCATTTACGACGCCGATCCGGATGCCGCACCTGGAATGGCCGCCGATGAGCATGGCCATGCGCGTACCATCGCCAAGCTCATCGAAGGCGGCAAGCCGAGCTCGCGAGCCCAGATCGCCCGCAGGGAGCCGTGGCATCGCGGTGACCGTTCTGGCGCGCTACGTGCCGGGGTGTTCGGCGTCAGTGACGGGCTGGTGTCCAACACGGCGCTGGTCATGGGGATCGCGGGCTCGGGCGCGTCGCACACGGTGATCTTGCTCGCCGGCGTCGCCGGCCTGCTGGCCGGATCCTTCTCGATGGCGGCGGGCGAGTACGTGTCGATGGCGAGCCAGCGCGAGATGTACGAGCGCGAGATCGCGCTCGAGGCAACCGAACTAGAGGAGAAACCGGAGGAGGAGCGCGACGAGCTTGTCCTGCTTTACCGGGCCAAGGGCCTGGACCGTGCCGACGCGGAGCGGCTGGCCGACCGGATCATGGCGGACAGCAAGGTCGCGCTCGACACCCTCGCCCGCGAGGAACTGGGCCTGGATCCGACCAGTCTCGGGTCGCCGGTATCCGCCGCGATCTCCAGCCTGCTGACCTTCGCCGCTGGTGCGCTCGTCGTGATCCTGCCCTACCTGATCGGTAGTGGCACGGCGGCCTTGATCGCAGCGATCATCCTCGCGGCTGCGGCGCTGTTGGGCGTCGGTGCGGGCATCGGTGTGCTGAACGGGCGCTCTCCCCTGCGGTCAGGCCTGCGCCAGCTGCTGGTGGGCGGCCTCGCCGCAGTCGTTACCTTCGGGGTCGGCCACCTGATCGGCGCGACCGTGTCCTAGGGCGCAGATCCCGGTGGATGCCGTCGTCTGGGCGCCGATCCGCGCCGCCAAGGATCTGCGGGACACGCCCTAGCCGACGAGGGTCTTGACCGCCGCCGCCATCTCCGTCAGGGCTCTCTTACCGTCCGCGAAGTACATGCATGTCTTGGGGTCGTAATAGAGCTCGTTATCGAGTCCGGCGTATCCGTGTCCCATCGACCGCTTGACGACGATGATGGCCTTGGCCTCGTCCACGTCGAGGATCGGCATGCCGGAAATGAGGTTGCCCGGACGTCGTGCGGCCGGGTTCGTCACGTCGTTGGCGCCGATCACCAGTGCCACGTCGGCCCGCGGAAACTCCGGGTTGATCTCATCCATCTCCTTGAGCTGCGAGTACGGGACATTGGCCTCGGCAAGAAGCACGTTCATGTGCCCAGGCATGCGGCCGGCCACCGGATGGATGGCGTAGCTGACGTCCACGCCCTTTGCCTCGAGCAACTCCGCGAGCGCCTGCACCTCGTTCTGCGCTTGTGCGGCGGCGAGCCCGTAACCAGGCACGATGATGACTTTCTGGGCGTAAGCCAGCTGGATGGCAGCATCGTCGGCGTCGACCGTCCGAACGCCCGCTCCGGCGCCCACCGCGGCCCCGGCGGCAATGTCACCCGTACCGAAGCCGCCAATGATGATGTTGGGGATCGAGCGGTTCATTGCGTCGGCCATCAGTTTGGTCAGGATGCTTCCTGATGCGCCGACCAGGGCACCGGCCGTGATGAGCACCGGGTTGTTGATGACGAAACCGGCCATCGCGACGGCCGTGCCGGTGAAGGCGTTCAGCAGCGAGATGACCACTGGCATGTCGGCGCCGCCGATCGGCAGCACCATGGTCACGCCGAATCCGCAGGCGGCCAGCAGGAGAACGACCAGGACCGCGATGTTTCCTGTCCCGGTCATCAGCCAGACGGCCGAGCCGACCATGACGACGGCCAGCAACGCGTTGACCACCCGTGATCCGGGATACGAGATCGGCGCGCCGCTCATGACGCCTTGCAGCTTGCCGGCGGCGATCAGCGAGCCGGTGAAGGTCACCGCGCCGATGAGGACGTCAAGGGCGGTGGCCACCGCCACCGTCCCCGCCACGCTCGGCGACCCTGGCGCGGTGGCGAGCTTGACGAAGTCGTTTATCGCCAAGATGGCCGCGGCGCCGCCACCGACCGCGTTGAAGAGGCTCACCAGCTGCGGAATTGCCGTCATCTTCACGGTGCGGGCGCTGTACAGCCCGGCGGCCGATCCGACTACCATCCCGGCGAGCACCACGATCCACCCCGTGGCAGTGATCGTGGCATGGTGATGTATCAGCTGTGCGAAGGTCGCCGCGATCGCGGCGATCATGCCGGCCGCTGAGAGCTGGTTGCCCCGCCGCGCGGTCACCGGCGAGTTCATCAGGTGCAGACCGAGGACGAAGCAAGCCGCCGCGGCGATATAGATCAGGTAGATGACGGTATCGAACGCGCTGAGCCGGACGACGATGTCGGCCGCATTCAGCCGGACGAGGGTGTCGGACGCGGTCATGACGTGCCGCCCTTGGTCACCTGGCCGCTCGCGCTAACCTGACCGTTGCCCACCGCACCGGCCGCCGGTGCGGCCGCGTCGGACAGTTCAGGGCGTTTGCGGAACATCTTCAGCATCCGGCCGGTGACAACGTAGCCGCCCATGACGTTGGCAGCCGCGAACGCCGAGGCGACAAAGGCAAGCACGTAGCCGAGCGCGTTGTTCGCGGTCACGGCGATGAGCATGGCGCCGGCCAGCACGATGCCGTGAATCGAGTTCGCGGCGGACATCAGCGGCGTATGGAGCATCGACGGCACCTTGCTTATGACCTCGAAACCCACAAGCAGGCTCAGTACGAAGATGGTGATGTCGGCGAGCAGGCTCTCACTCATCGGGCGGACCTCCGGCGGCAGGTGCGGGATCGAGTAGTTCTGCCACGGCGGGATGGATCACCTTGCCCGCGTGGGTGATGACGACACCAGCGTGGATCTTGTCGTCAGGGTCGATGCCAAGCACGCCGTCGTGCACCATGTAGGTGAGCAGCGCACTGACGTTCCTGCCGAACGCGGCCGAGGCGGCGGTAGGCATCGTGGCGGGCAGGTTCCCAGCTCCGATGATGGTGACCCCGTTCTCTGTGGTGATCGTTTCTTCGGGTTCAGAGAGCTCCACGTTCCCGCCGAGCGGTCCGGACCCGAGATCGACGATCACCGAACCTGGCTTCATGTCCTTGATCGCCTGAGCGGTCACCAGCAGGGGCGGCCGTCTGCCTGGGACCTGGGCGGTGGTGATGACGACATCGTGGCGCGCGATGTGCGCATTCAGTTCCTCCTGCTGCGCGCGCTGCTCCGTGTCGGTGAGGGCCCGCGCGTAACCGGTGGCGGCGGCCCCGTCCGCGACCCCGCCGACTGTGAGGAAGCTCGCGCCAAGCGATTCGACCTCACCCTTGGATGCCGGCCGCACGTCGTAGGCGGACACAACGGCGCCGAGGCGGTGTGCGGTTCCGATCGCTTGGAGGCCCGCGACCCCCGCGCCGAGTACGAGCACCTGGGCCGGCCGGGCGGTGCCGGCCGCGGTGATGAGCATAGGGAAGTAGCGGGCGAACGTCCCGGACGCGACAAGCACGGCCTTGTAACCAGCGACGTTAGCCTGCGACGTCAGCACGTCCATGCTCTGGGCCGCGGGCACTGTTCTTGGGATGCTGTCCAGGCTCATGGCCGTCACTCCGGCGGCCGCGAGCTGGCGTACCAGCTCGGGCTCCGTGAGCGGCTGCAGTATCCCGATGAGCGCCTGCCCGGACCTGAGTGAACTCAGGTCCTTGGCGTCGGGCCTGCCCACCATGAGCAAGATGTCGCCTTGCGACAGCAGTTCCTGATGGCTGACGATGCGGGCGCCAGCCTCGGCATAGAGATGGTCGGGAAAGAAGGCGGCGTCTCCGGCGCCCTGCTCCACGAGGACATCGAGACCTGCCTGGGCGAGCCTGTGGATTGAGTCAGGCACCAGAGCCACACGCCGCTCGCCTGGCGCATTCTCCTTGACGACAGCTACCTTCACTTGTGGGACCTCGACGATCATTTAGGGAGAACCTAAAGGCTCGGTGGGTGAGCCATATCAGCCACTTTCGAGGCGATCCTCGTGACTCGTGCAAGAGCATTGCACGGAGCGCGGCTGAAGCTATAGAGGCTTACGCCCCTGTAGGTGCGGGACCCTCGGTCACCGGCCGAGTGACCAGTATTGCCCGGCCAGCTCCGTTCCTGCGACCCGATCATGCAGGACGTCCAGCTCAGGTAGTGGCCGCAGGACCGAAACGACGCGCCGACGCGTCCTCCCGGGCCAGCCGGCGAGGCGCGACCAGCACGCGTTCGCAGAGCACCTTCCCGCGGGTAGTACCTGATCGCCGGGATCGGCACGCCGCTGCGCCGGGGGCCCGCATCGCCGCGGACGAGGCCATCGCCGCGGACGAGACCTGAGCGGGATCGGATCAGCCGGCCCGCCGGAGCATTTCGGTGATCCACTCGCCGGCCGCAACGACGGCTGCCGCGTGGAGACGGCCCGGTGAGCGGGTCAGCCGCTCGATCGGCCCGGACACGGAGACCGCCGCTACGATCTTGCCGCCCGCGCCACGGACCGGTGCGGACACCGACGCCACACCGGGCTCCCGCTCCGCGACGCTCGCCGCCCAGCCACGCCTGCGTACCTGAGCCAGGGTCGTGGCGCTGAATCTGGCGCTACGCAGGCCGCGGTGCAGCCGCTCGGGCTCATCCCAGGCGACAAGCGCCTGCGCCGCCGAGCCGGCCGTCATCGGCAGTGCCGCGCCGACCGGCACGGTGTCGCGCAGCCCGCTTGCGCGTTCGGCCGCGGCCACGCAGATCCGGGAGTCCGCCTGCCGCCGGTAGAGTTGCGCGCTTTCGCCGGTCAGGTCGCGCAAGTGGCTCAGCACCGGCTGCGCGACAGCGAGGAGCCTGTCCTCGCCTGCGGCGGTGGCAAGCTCGGCGATCCTGGGACCGAGCGTGAACCTGCCGCGGGAGTCCCTGGCGACTAGCCGGTGGCGCTCGAGCGCGACCGCAATCCGATGCGCGGTCGGCCGCGTCAGTCCTGTGGCGGTCACAAGCTGCGCGAGCGAGGAAGGGCCGGATTCGAGGGCGTCGAGCACGGATACCGTCTTGTCCAGGACCCCGACTCCGCTAGAGTTGTCCATGTAATGAATACTGCCGTCTCGCCATTCGAGAAGCAAACAGGCGGGAAGCGCACAGCCGGGAAGCGCGGCGCTGACAAGCACAGCGCTGACAAGCACAGCGCTGACAAGCTCGGAACTAAGCAGCACGGAACTGACGGCACGGAACTGACGGCACGGAACTGACAGCACGGAACTGACAGCACGGGCGGGACGCAGCCGGCTAGGAGGGCGAGACAATGGGCCTGACACTCGCGCAGAAGGTCTGGGAAGCACATCTTGTGCGGCGCGCTGAAGGTGAGCCAGACCTCCTCTATATCGACTTGCACCTGACACATGAGGTGACAAGCCCGCAGGCGTTCGACGGCCTCAGGCTGGCCGGCCGCAAGGTGCGGCGCCCCGACCTCACCATCGCGACCGAGGACCACAATGTCCCCACCGAAGGCGTGACGGGCCCGCAAAGCCTTATCGCCGACCCGGTCTCCCGTATCCAGGTGGAGACACTGCGCAAGAACTGCGCCGAGTTCGGCATCAGGCTGCATCCGATGGGCGATGCAAGCCAGGGGATCGTGCATGTCATCGGCCCGCAACTCGGGCTGACCCTGCCGGGCATGACTATCGTCTGCGGCGACTCGCACACCAGCACGCTCGGAGCGTTCGGCGCCCTCGCTTTCGGCATCGGCACCAGTGAGGTCGAGCACGTGCTTGCCACCCAGACGCTGCCGCAGAAGTGGGTCAAGACGATGGCCGTCACGTGCGGCGGCCGCCTGCCTTTCGGCGTCACGGCCAAGGACCTCATCCTCGCTATCATCGCCAGGATCGGTACGGGTGGCGGCCAAGGCCACGTCATCGAGTACCGGGGCACCGCCCTCGCGGCGTTGTCCATGGAAGGCCGGATGACGGTCTGCAACATGTCCATCGAGGCGGGGGCGCGGGCCGGCTTGGTCGCGCCTGACGACACAACGTTCAGCTATCTCGAGGGCCGGCCGCACGCCCCGCGCGGCGCCGGCTGGCAGGAGGCACTCGACTACTGGCGCTCGCTGCGAACCGATGACGACGCCACCTTCGACCGCGAGGTCGAGATCGACGCGAGCCAGCTGACGCCATATGTCACCTGGGGGACCAACCCAGGCCAGGCCGGTCCGCTTGACGGCACCGTGCCACACCCGGAGTCGTTCGGGAATCCTGATCTTCGCGCCGCCGCCGAGCGTGCCCTGACATATATGGACCTGCGGCCAGGCATGCGGCTGCGCGACATCACGGTAGATACCGTGTTCGTCGGCTCCTGCACCAACGGGCGGCTCGAAGACCTGCGCGCGGCCGCTGAAGTCCTGCGCGGCCGCCGTGTCGCTGATGGCGTCCGCATGCTGGTCGTACCTGGATCAATGGAGGTCAAAAAGGCGGCGGAAGGCGAGGGCCTGGACAGCATTTTCGCCGCCGCTGGGGCGCAATGGCGCAGCGCGGGTTGCTCCATGTGCCTCGGCATGAATCCGGACAAGCTCTCGCCGGGGCAGCGCTGCGCCTCCACCTCCAACCGCAACTTCGAAGGCAGGCAGGGAAAGGGTGGCCGCACGCACCTGGTGTCACCCCAGGTTGCCGCCGCGACCGCGGTGACCGGCAGGCTCACCGTCCCAGCCGAACTGTAAGGAGAGCTCGATGGAACCGTTCAGCACCCACACCGGCCGGGCCCTTCCGCTGCGGCGCAGCAACGTGGACACCGATCAGATCATCCCGGCCGAGTACCTCAAGCGCGTCAGCAGAACTGGTTTTGGCGAAGGACTGTTCGCCGCCTGGCGGGAGGATCCGGCCTTCGTGCTCAACGACCCCGCCTACGCCGGGGCGACGATCGTCCTGGCAGGCGCGGACTTCGGCATCGGGTCCTCACGTGAGCACGCAGTGTGGGCCCTGCAGGATTACGGCTTCCGCGTGGTCGTGGCGCCGCGGTTCGGTGACATCTTCGCCGGCAATGCCACGAAGGCAGGCCTCCTCCCTGTACAGGTGCCTGAGGAGATCGTGCAGGCGCTGCACGATGCCGTCGAGGCGGATCCCGGCACCGAGATCGTCGTCGATCTGCGGGCACGCGAAGTGCGGGCAGCGGGTATTCGAGCTGAATTCGAGATCGACGACTACACAAGGTGGCGGCTCATGGAGGGCCTCGACGACATCGGTCTCACCCTGCGGCACGCCAATGAGATCACCGAGTTCGAGCGGCGCCGCCCCGCGTGGCTGCCGTTGACCGCCTAGCGGTCCAGGCAGCGGAAGCCATCAGGCGCCTGCGCTCCCCCGGGAGCCGCCTGCGGTGGCCTCCCGCAGAAGGTGTACCGATATAAGAAGGCAGACCGAATTGTTCGCATCATGAGTTCCACACGCCCCTCCCGTCTCGTAATCAACGCCGGATGTGCCGACACGCCGGGATTCGGCCCGCAGGTAATTGTGCGACGGGGCCAAGTAGCCTAATTTCTAGCAGGTCAGAGGTCGCCAGCACGGCTGTGTTGCGTGCGCGACCTCGGGGGTAATCGGAGGAGTGACTCATGAACAAGCGTGACCTGATCGACGCGATCTCCGGCCGCTTGGGGGACAAGAAGACCGCAACCGATGCCGTGAATGCTGTGCTTGACACTATTCAGGCGACAGTGGCCAAGGGCGACAAGGTGGCGATTACAGGGTTCGGCGTCTTCGAGAAGACCTTGCGTCCCGCGCGGACAGCCCGTAACCCAGCCACCGGGGCGGCCATCAAGGTGCCGAAGTCATCGGTGCCCAAGTTCCGGCCTGGCGCGGACTTCAAAGCCATGGTGAACGGCCAGAAGAAAGCAACTGCAAGGACCGCGAAGAAGAAGTAGTCGCGGCGTTCGATCAGTTGGCTGGGCGGCGCCTGCAGGCTTGAGCCTCCGTGCGCCGCTCAGCCACATCTCAGCTCACAAGAGCAGGTCACAACAGCAGGTCACAACAGCAGGTCACAACAGCAGGTCACAACAGCAGGTCACAACAGCAGGTCACAACAGCAGGTCACAACAGCAGGTCACAACAGCAGAGCGCAATTCGCCGGGTACCTATCCCGGCAATGGCAAAGTCACCAGCGTAATGGCCGTGACCTGACCGGCGCTGTCCGCCGACATGGTCACGCGCTGACCGGCTCGCAGCAACCGTAGACCGCCCGCGTCGAACGCGATCCTGCCGAACGGCACAATGGTTCCGTCGTCGAGGAAGGCTGTCCCCGATCGGTTCAGCGCGTCGTAGCTTCGCACCGTGGCTTGCAACGCCCGCACCGCCCTGCCCCTCCGCCCCTGCCGGCGGCTCAGCGCAGTCCAACCGGACGCCGCAGCGTGGCCTGCAGGATCCGGTCGATGAGTTCCGTGAGGGGTACGCCGGTCGCCGCCCACATGAGCGGAAAGCCCGAGCCGGGCGTGATACCGGGCATGGTGTTGATCTCGTTGACCAGCACCCTGCCGTCCGTCGTGTAGAAGAAATCCACCCGGGCCAGCCCTTCGCAGGACAACGCGTCGAAGGCGGCGGCAGCGAGCCGCCGTACTTCCCGGCTGTGCTCCGCGGGGATCGGGGCGGGGATCACCATGCTGGTGGCATTGTCGAGGTACTTGGCCTCGAAGTCGTAGAACTCCTCGCCGCCCCCCACCTGGACCTGGCCGGGCACGCTTGTGTCCGGCGGCCCGCCCTCGATGCCCTCAAGCACCCCGCATTCGACTTCGAGCCCCGCTATGGCCGCTTCCACCAGCACCTTCGGGTCATGCTCGCGCGCAGCTTCTATCGCCTCATGCAGTCCGGCGACGTCGGAGGCCGTTGAGATGCCGATGCTCGATCCGCCCCGCGCGGGCTTGACGAACACGGGCCAGCCCAGTTCGGATATCTCGTCGAGGACGCGTTTGCGCCTGACCGCGGCCGTAGGGCCGGTGCTGGCGTCAGCCGCCTGGCCCCAGTCTCTGTCGTGGACAACGACGTAGGGCCCGAGCGGTAGGCCACGGGCTTTGAAGATTAGTTTCATGTACTCCTTGTCCATGCCGGCCGCGCTGGCAAAGACCCCGGCGCCTGCATAGCGGATACCTGCGAGTTCGAGCAGCCCCTGGATGGTGCCGTCCTCACCGTAGGCGCCGTGCAGCAGTGGCAGCACGACATCGACGTCGGCGAGGGCCTGTGGTACCTGTCCTGGTCCGGTCACCACGAGGCCGGTGCCCGCCCCGGGTCGTACGGTGTCGTCGCTGGCCGCAGGTGCGGCCGAGGCCGGTGACGGCAGCGACTCCACGGAAGGAAGCCGGCCCTCGGCGATGGCGAGCCGGGCCGGGTCGGCGTCCGTCAGCACCCACTGGCCGGCTGGGTGATCCCGATCGGTATCACCTCGTATTTGGCTGTGTCGATTGCACCGAGCACATTTCCTGCACTCACGCACGACACGGCATGCTCGGCACTGCGGCCCCCGAAAACGACGGCAACCCGGATCTTCCGCTGCTGGCTCATGCCGCCTCCTCGCATCTAGTCGCAGCGCCTGACCTTACCCGCTCGATACGCTGCCGTGACTCTGCTGCCAGAACCCAGCTGCCAGAACCCAGCTGCCAGAACCCAGCTGCCAGAACCCAGCTGCCAGAACCCAGCTGCCAGAACCCAGCTGCCAGAACCCAGCTGCCAGAACCCAGCTGCCAGAACCCAGCTGCCAGAACCCAGCTGCCAGAACCCAGCTGCCAGAACCCAGCTGCCAGGACCCAGCTGCCGTGACTCAGCGTCGCCTGTCCATTCGCCGTCAGAGCCCGTAACGCTCAGGTTTGGCGGAACGGCTGGCGAGCAGCTGTGCCGCCTTCTCCACTGGCAGCCCCTCCCGCATCACGGAGTCCACGACCTCGGTGATGGGCATCTCCACGTCGTGCTTGCGGGCGAGCTCGAGGACGGAGCCCGACGATTTCACGCCTTCCGTGGTCTGCCTCGTGCCCGCGATGACTTGGGGCAACGTCATCCCCCGGCCAAGGTTTTCGCCGAACGTGCGGTTTCGTGACAACGGCGAGCTGCACGTGACGACCAGGTCGCCCAGGCCGGCGAGTCCGGCGAAGGTGTGCTGATCGGCACCGAGGGCCGCACCGAGACGCGCGGTCTCGGCGAGGCCCCGCGTGATCAGCAGCGCCCTGGTGTTGTCGCCAAGGCCCATGCCGATCGCGATCCCGACGGCGATGGCGATCACGTTCTTCACCGCGCCGCCGAGCTCGCAGCCGATGACGTCCGGGTTGGTGTAGGGCCGGAAATAGCTTGTGTGGCAGGCGCGCTGCAGTCGCTGCGCGACGGTCTGGTCCGCGCAGGCGACGACGGTCGCGGCGTGCTGGCGCTGCGCGATCTCCTTGGCCAGGTTGGGCCCGCTGATCACCGCGATCTGGCCAGCGGCCGGCGCCAGCACCTCGCCAATGACCTCGCTTATCCGTTTGCAGCTGCCGATCTCGATCCCCTTGATGAGGCTGACCAGGTGGGCGGCCGGGGGGATGTGCGGCGCCCAGGTGGTCAGGTTCTGCCGCAGCGACTGCGCGGGGACAGCTAGGACGACAATGTCCGCGCCGTCGAGGGCTTCCGCGGGATCGGCGGTCGCGCGCAGCCGCGGATCGAGCTTGATGCCGGGCAGGTAGTCGGGGTTTTCGTGCCGCTGCGTGATCGCCTTGACGAGTTCTGGCCTGCGGGCAAGGACGACCGCCTCGGTCTGCGCGTCGCGCAGAACCTGGGCGAACGTCGTGCCCCATGAGCCCGCGCCGAGGACGGCTGCCTTCACCCCTGGCCGGCCCTTCCGCCGCCTGCCTGACCACTCAGCGGCCGCGGCGCGCCCGGGTCTGCCTTACGGCGCGCGCGGGGATCGTAAGGGACGGCTGGTGGCTGCTGCGCGCGCAACCCTGCAAGCAACCCGGTCACGTCACGCATCACGGCTGTCGTGGCCGCCCGCAGTACTGGCGCATTGAGCGGCTTGCCGCGAAACTCCGACAGATCGACCGGAGGCCCGGCCACCATGCGGATGACCCTGCGCGGGAAGAGGCGGGGCCTCTTACTGCCATAGGGCAGCACGTTCTGTGCGCCCCAGTGCGCGATGGGGATCACAGGGGCACCCGTGCTGAGGGCGAGGCGCGCGACGCCCGTCTTCGCGGTCATCGGCCACAGGTCGGGATCGCGGGTGCAGGTGGCCTCGGGGTAGACGATGACGCAGGCGCCGTCCGCGATGCCACGCTCGGCATCTTTGAGCACGAGCGCGGCGTCGGTCTGGCCCCGGTAGACGGGCAGCTGGCCAAGCTTGCGCACGATCGAGCCGGCCACAGGAATCTGGAAGACAGCGTCCTTTGCCAGGAATACGGGGTAACGGCCCGACTCGTAGCTGAACAGGGCCATGGCGAACACGTCCGCGTAGGAGATGTGGTTGGGCGCCAGGATCAGCCCGCCGGTTCGCGGAATGTTCCTGATGTTCTCCTGGCCCGCCCAGTCGCGCTTGAGCAGCATCCTGAGGGACGGCCGCAACAGGATGACCGACACCATCCGCCAGGCGCGCGAATACGAGTACCCCTGATCCGGCTCTTTTCCCGCCACACCGGCCTCCTGCCTTGAGTATCCCCGCACGTAACCTAGTCTCGCGGTTCAGCGCGCATAGTGTCGAGGCAGGATCATCGCATGAGGGCTGAGGGCCCGCTCACGTGGTCACTTGTGGTCCCGGTCAAGCTGCTGCACCGGGCCAAGTCCCGGCTGGCCGCGCTGGCAGGCGCGGACAGGCCTGCGCTCGCTCTTGCCGTCGCGGCAGACACGGTCCGGGCCGCGCTCGGGTGCCCGCGGGTACGGCACGTCATCGTCGTCACCGGCGACGAACTCGCCGCACGGGAACTTGGCAGGCTTGGCGCCACGGTGGTCGGTGACGGGCCAGATGCTGGGTTGAATCCGGCGCTCGAATACGGGGCGGCGCAGGCCGCGTGCCGCGATCCAGGGTCAGGAATCGCGGCCCTTTCCGCGGACCTGCCCGCGCTCAGGCCGGCCGAGCTCGACCGGGCACTGGAGCAGGCGGCCCGCTGGCCGCAGGCGATCGTCCCCGATAGTTCCGGGCTTGGCACGACGCTTTACACAACCCGGCCCGGCATCCCGTTCCGGCCGAGATTCGGTCCGGGTTCACGGCGCAACCACGTGGCCGCGGGTGCCCGCGAGATCGGCCGTGATGACCTGCCTGGGCTGCGCCGCGATGTGGACACGGCGGCCGATCTGGGCGAAGCGGCCGCGCTCGGCCTGGGTCCCGCGACGGCACCGCTGGCGGCGCGGCTCTTGCGTGGCCCCGGTTAGGGCGCTGGTGTCCAGCAGATCTTTGGCGGCGCACCGAGATCTACGAGACACGCCCTCGCGGTCAACTCAGATCTGGCCGCTCGCTTTGGCCGGTATTACCGGGGCGAGCGCGTTGCTGACGGCCACGAGGATCGTGCCAGCGGGGGCGTAGCTGGCCGGGATGGTGAGCTCGACGTAGGCTTCGCGCCCGACCTCGGTGAACCGCGTTGGCGTGGCCGCGCCTGGCGGCTGCGGGAACCAGGACACGCCGTTCACCACGGTGAGTTCCGCCGTGGGGGTGAGCGCCGCGGGGAGCCGCACACCGCAGCGCAACTCGATTGGTGGCTTCCCCCACGCGGCGGTGAGCGCGGAGCCCGGGCTCACCGCCCGGCGCCGATGACCGTCGAGACGTGCGGGGAGCGTGCGGGCGAGCGCCGCGCAGTACCTGCTCGCGTCCGGCGCCGGGCTGGGCGCGACGAGCCGGACCGCCGCATCACCGTGACCCGCACCACCGGAGGCGCAACCGGCGAGCAGCAGGCAGGCCACGGCCCCAGCGGCCACCGCGGCCGCCATGGCGGCGGCAGCCGTGACCGTCACCCGGGTGAGCGTGCTTCTGGCCTGCGTGGATCGCGCCGCGTGGCTGGACAGCGTGACGGCGCCTCAGATATGCACTATGGGGCAGGTCAGGGTGCGCGTGATGCCGTCGACGGCCTGGATCTGCGCGACTACAAGTTTGCCGAGATTATCGACGTTGGCCGCCTCGGCTCGCACAATGACGTCGTATGGGCCCGTCACATCCTCGGCCTGGGTAACGCCCGGGATCTTCCCGATCCGAATGGCGACGTCGGCTGCCTTGCCGACTTCGGTCTGGATGAGGATGTAGGCCTGGACCATGACGTCCTCCCAGGGGCGGAGTAGACCAGAGTGACCACTAACCGGAAACGCCACGCTACCGTAGAGCCCCGGCTGGTAGTTGCGCTGGGGCCTACGGCGCCCGCCGGGCTAGGCGGACATTCCCGCGGCAGGGCGGCTTTCTGGAGGTTCAAATTACGATCGGAGAGCTTGGCGAATTCGGTTTGATCGCCCGGATTTCCGCCGGGCTCCCGCCGGGCGGCCGCGTCATCCTGGGTATCGGCGACGACGCCGCGGTGCTGCGTGCGCCGGACCGCCGGGTGGTCGCGACCACGGACCTGCTGGTGGAGGGACAGCATTTCCGCCGCGACTGGTCGGGCCCGCGTGACGTCGGCCACAAGGCAGGGGCGCGCAGCCTCGCTGACGTCGCCGCGATGGGCGCGGTGGCCTCCGGATTGCTCGTAGCATTTGCCGCCCCGCCGGAGCTCCCGGTGAGCTGGGCAGACGAGTTCACCGCCGGGCTCGCCGCCGAGTGCGCACGCGGCGGCGCGGCCATCGTCGGTGGCGACGTCGCAGCGGCAGACAAGATCATGATTGCGGTGACGGCGCTCGGCGACCTGCAGGGCCGTGCGCCTGTGCGCCGCTCGGGCGCTGGCCAGGGGGACGTGGTCGCGGTCGCGGGGGCGCTCGGTCATTCCGCCGCCGGCCTTGCGCTGCTCGATCACGGCTTGACCGGCCCAGAGGAACTGCTCACCGCTCACCGGCGCCCGCGGCCTTCGTACGACGCGGGCCCGGAGGCGGCCCGGTGCGGCGCTACCGCGATGATCGATGTTAGTGATGGCCTGCTTGCCGACCTCGGCCATGTGGCCGAGGCGAGCGATGTCCTGATCGAACTGACCTCCGCCCTGCTGCCCGGCAGCCGCCCGCTGAGCGTGGCGGCCGAATTGATCATAACGGCTGCCGCTGGCGGGCCCCGGCCGCGGGAGGTGGCCCGCGCGGCGCGGGCGGGCCAGGCCGTGGCGGGGACTTCGGCCGTCGGCTGGATGCTCACCGGGGGAGAGGATCACGCGTTCGCCGCGGCGTTCCCGCCTGACGTGACCCTGCCCGCGCGCTGGTCGGTCATCGGCCATGTCAGGGCACCGGCAACAGGCACGTCCGCCGGGGTTCTGGTGGACGGAAAGCGATACAAGCGCCGGGGTGGCTGGGAGCATTTCCGCTGACGTATCATCTAGTCACTTAATGTAATCAAACAATAACATTCGGGTTTACTAGCCGTGAACACCACTTGCTTGGTATAAATCGCCCGATGCATCGAAACCGCTGGCGTAGTAGCCGGATCAGGCCTGCGCACCGCCGAACGGCCACGGCGCAGGCCGAGACGGCTGGTCAGCGCGCCTGTGGCGGCGGTTCATTGCGCCGGATGATGGTGACGCCGACGTTCGTGTTCAGCGTCAGTATCCTGGCCATGGCCGTATTGGCCTTTGGCGCCACCCAGACGGTTTTCACTTTCAGCAGTTCGCGCCCGAGCCCGAAATGCACGGTCGACGGGTGCGCGCGGCCAAGCTCCGGCCACACCGCGGACGCGAGGACCTCGGGCAAGTCGATGGCCGCAGGCGCCGCCCGGGGCAGCGCGCAGCCGTCACCTTCACCAGGGCGGGCCAGCACAGGGTCCTCGCCGCGGCGGCCGCAATCGCGGTCAAAGATCCAGATCACCTACCGCTCGACGTCTTCTGCCGGCGGTTTCGTCGCGGAGCTTTCCATTGCCGACCATGGCGGCCCGCCGGACGGCCGCTGGTGGCTGTCGGTCAGGCTACCGGGCGTCCGGATCGCCTGGATGGCCAACGCGACCTGGCATGCGGGCAGTGACGGCAGCGTGATCATTAAGCCGCTAGGCGAGGCCGGCGAGCTGCGCGAGGGCACGACACTCGCGGTCACCTTCGCCGGGACCGGCCAGGCACGCGTCCCTTCGGCTTGCCTGTTCGACGGCGTGCGTTGCAACGTCAGTAAGTGACCGGTCGCGTCGACGAACGGGCTTCGCTGCCTGACCAGCTGTGCCGCCTGACAACCGGGTCGCCCGGCCAGCGGTGTCAGCGTCCCGGTGGCTCGCCGCCCGGTGGCTCGCCGCCCGGTGGCTCGCCGCCCTGCTGTACCCAGGCATACGCAGGGTCAAGGTAGGGGATCATTTCGCGGCCCTCGCCAGCCATCGCCCACAGGTAGTAGAGCCGGTAACCGGCCGCGGCTACGACTGGGTGATATCCGGAACGGATCGCGACCGCGTCGCCGTCGCGGACGGTGCAGCAGGATTCCCCTTCAGGGCCGTACCGAAGCTGCACACCGAAGCCGCCAGCGGGATGGACCTTGAACAGGTAGACCTCCTCCAGCTTGACCTCACGCGGCGGCTCGTGCGTGTCATGTTTGTGCGGCGGATAGGAGGACCAGTTGCCTGGCGGGTTGATGGTCTCACCAAGCAGCAGTCGCCCGGCCTGGTGCTCGGGCCCGAGAATCGTGCGCACGGTCCGCTGCCAGTTGTTCTTGCCGACATCGGCGATCCGCTGGCCGGCGGCGGTGATGATCCGGGCCTGCGCCGGAGCCGCCGCACCGTCAACGGGCGCGCTCACAACCGCGAGCGACGCGGGCCCGTCCGCAGCGGTGACAGAGACCGTGACGCCGGGTGGAGCGTAGATCGCGTCGCCCGGTGCCTCGAAGACGTCGCGGCGCCCGCCAGCGCGGCCGAGCGGCCGGGACCCTGCGGCCACCTCGACCACGCCGGCGAGTATCACGACAGCCGTTTCTTCGGTCCGGCGTGATCCGGTGCTGCCCGCTTCGCCGCTGCCCGGTTCTGTGCTGCCCGGTTCTGTGCTGCCCGGTTCTGTGCTGCCCGGTTCGGCGCCGCCCGGTTCGGCGCCGCCAAGTTCGAGCGTCTCGCCGGTCATCAGATCTGCCACCGACAGCGAGATCAGGTCTGTCCGCCGATCCGGCGATTCAGGCCCGCCTGGTACCGACGGCGCCACGAGCGTGCGTCGCTTCGCCAATGGGCTGCTCCTTGCTCGGTGTCAATGTCAATGCACCCGCGTGCGCTGTCCGGCCGGGTCGCTGCATGACGTGCAGCACGACTGCCCGTCCATGATGCCCCGTTTGCGTCCGGGCGCCGAAGGCGGTACCTGCCAGGTGCCTGCCCGCCACGGGCCTGCCGCTAGGCGTCAGCCCGCTACCGTGCGACGTACTCGGCTGCGTCTGAGGCGCCCATCGCCATGCTCGCGGTCACGAGCCTTGGCGCCGTCGTCTGGGTCGGTACCTGGACGGGTCACTAACGGGGTGAGCGAAGCCGCAGGCCGGACATGCCGCCGTCCACGGCGAGGATCGTTGCGGTGGTGGCGCTGGCAAGCGGGCTGGCCAGGTAGGCGATTGCGGCGGCGACCTCGTCGGCGCTGACGAGGCGGCCCATCGGCTGGCGTGCGGCGAGCGCGGCGCGCTCCGCTGCCGGGTCGGCGGCCGCGTCGAGCAACCTCGCGATCCAGGGCGTGTCCGCCGTTCCTGGCGCGACGCAGTTGACCCGGATCCCGTCACCGAGATGATCGGCCGCCATGGCGAGGGTGAGTGCGAGCACCGCTCCCTTTGTCGCGGAGTAGAGTGCGCGTTTGGGCAGGCCGGCAGTCGCCGCAATCGAGCAGGTATTGACGATCGCGGCCTGGCCGCGTCGCCGTGCCGCCTCGCGCAGGTGCGGCAGGGCCGCCCTCGAGGTCCGGGCCATGCCGAGCACGTTGACGTCGAAGACCAGGCGCCACTCGTCGTCCTCGTTGTCCTCGACCGTGCCCGCTGCGCCGATTCCGGCGTTGTTCACCAGGATGTCGAGCCCGCCGAGTGCGGCGGCAGTGCCGGCGATCGCCGACCGCACGCCATCGTCGTCGGTCACGTCCGCCTTGACCGCATGCAGGCCCCCGGCGCCGTGGTTCGCACCCGGGATGTCGAGGTCGAGCACGGCCACCTGCGCGCCGCGGGCGGCGAGCAGGCGCGCCGTGGCCAGGCCGATCCCTGACGCCCCGCCGGTGACGACAGCCGCACGGCCGTCGAATTCGCTCATATCGGTGATCTCACTTTCTGCCGCGGCTGCGGACCAGTGTGCGCCGGTTGCGCCCCCGGCTCCGCGCTTACCATGGCGCCGCGGCAAGGCAGCAGCGGGTTGCCGTCTGGCAGCACTGAGAATGGTGGTTATGACGATAAGCCGCGCGATATGGCGTGATCAGCTCGCCCCGGGTGAGCGGGCCGCGCTCGGCCGCGGTGCCGGCTTCATCCCCGAGATCAGGCCGGACGTGCTGATCGTCGGCGGTGGCATCGTCGGTGCCGCGGCCGCCTTGGCGTGCCACCAGGCAGGGCTCGGTTCGGTCCTGCTGATCGAGGCCGGGCAGCTGGGCTCCGGCGCGACCGGTGGCGCCGCGGGCCTGCTGACTCCCGAGATCCGCGAGTGGAGCGATCCAGGGCCCTTCGCGGACCTGGCGCGCGCCAGTCTCGAGCACTGGAAGGACCTCGAGCTGAGCCACCCGGGTGGCGTCGGCCTGATCCACCTTGACTGGATCGGTCTCGTGCCCGATCCGGAGAGTTTCGCGCCCCATCAGCCGCCGGCCGTCGAGTGGCTCATGCCAGCTGAGGTCCAGGACCGGGTTCCTGGCCTTGCGCTGCCGATGGCTGGTGCCCTGATCCGCCATCAGGCCCGCGTCAATCCGCTCCGTGCCATCGCCCGGCTGACCGCGACTCTGCCAGACGTCGCGACAGGCGTCGCCGCCCTTTCCGCGACGATCCGCGGCGGCCGTGTGGTCACCCTGGGCACGTCGGCCGGTGACATCCACCCTGGCGTGGTCGTGTTCGCCACCGGCCGGCCGCCAGTGCTTGACGGCCTCCCGCTCGATGTGCCGTCCGACCTGGTCAAGGGGCATCTGCTGGTGACGGAGCCCGTTGCGGCGCGGCTGCCAGGCACGGTGGCGCCGGTCGCGACGCAACTGGAGGACGGGCGGCTGCTCGCCGGGGGGACCTTCGACATCGGGGACGAGAGCCCGTCGGTGCGGCCGCACGTGATCGACGAGATCCTGAGCGGCCTTTACGCCGCCCTGCCTGCGCTGGAGGGTGCCGGCGTCTCGCATCACTGGTGCTGTTTCCGGCCTCGCCATCCCGATGGGCACCCAGTGATCGACAGGGTGCCCGGCATTGGCAACGCCTGGTTCACCTCAGGGCACTTCCGTACCGGCATCCTCATGGCGCCGGTGACGGCGCGGGCGCTCGCCCGGTGGATCGCCGCCGACGAGGCGCCGGCCGAGGCGCCGGCCTGGAGCAGCGCCAGGTTCACCCGCTGACCGCCTTGCCGTTCGCCGCCCGCATCCACCGAGATCTACGGGACACCAGCGCCCTGGAGCTACGAGAAACGGCCTTAACTGTGAAGATCACTGTGGGGCTCTGGCAGTAGCTGAGTGGCAGCTTACGGCCACGCTGATCTCCCCGCCTCGCGGGGCCGCACCCCACTCAGCCACGGCGTGGCTCCCAGCTGAAATACCGCATCGCGAGCACCATTCCTGCCAGCCCCCAGATCGCGACGACGAGGACGTCGGACCAGTGGAACGGCGTGCCGATGAAGGCCGCTTGCATGCCGTCCGCGAAGTGCTTGACGGGAAAGATACGGGCGATCCACAAAATCCAGTCCGGCGTGTTGCTGCCGAACGGGATGAAGATCCCGGACAGGAAGAGCAACGGCAGGATGGCGGCGTTGACGATCGCTGCCGACGCGTCGGCGTTGGGGATGGCGGCCGTGATCGCGAGCCCGAGTGCGCAGAAGCTCGCCGCCCCGACCACCAGCATGACAACGAAGCGCAGCAGCGTCACACCGGTCGGGATGGCGGCGTCGTAGAATGCCCGCCCGAACGCGGCCGTGATCACCACTAGCAGAACCGCGACCAGCATCGCGTGCACGATCCGCGCGCCCAGATACACGGCGCTCGGCAGCGGCGTGCCGTTGGTCCGCTTCAGGATGCCGGCGTCCCGCTGGAAGGTCACCGCGATAGCGATGTTGTTGAAGCAGGCCGTGATCACCGCGAAGGCCGCCATCGCGGCTACGTAATAGGTGGCCTGGCTGACGTTGCGGTCGCCGATGCGCACGGTGCCGTGACCGAGCAACTCGGTGAAGATCACCAGGAACATCAAAGGGAACGCGAACGTGAAGAAGGCGGAAGCCGGGTTTCGCCAGAAGGCCTTGTTCACGTAGCGGACCTGCGAAAGCGTCAGCGCCGAGGAATTCATTGCCGGTCCCTTCGCTGCCGCACGGCGGCCGGGGCGGGCTGGTCTGCTGAGGGCGGGCCGGTGAGGTCGAGATAGATGTCCTCCAACGACGGCCGGATGATCTGCAGCCCGTCCAGGGCGACGTGCTGCTCGATTGCCCAGCCGGTAAGCCGATGGAGTGCCTCGGTCAGGTCGCCGGGGGCGAACTCGGTGAATCTGTCCCCCGCCGTCCCGCCGAGGTCGCCGGAAAGCTTGCCGGTCACGGCCCCGGTCAGGTCGCTCGGCGGCGCCGGGCCTTCCGGCAGCCGGTAGCGGATCCGCGCCAGAGCTATGTCGCGGCCCGCGAGGGTAGCCGGCGTGCCCTCGGCGACGATACGGCCCCCGGCGATGACCGCGACCCTGTCTGCCAGGTACTGCGCCTCGTCCATGAAGTGCGTGGTGAGTACGACGGTCTTGCCGAGCGACGCGAGATTCTTTACCACCTCCCATGCCTCACGCCGGGCGGACGGATCGAAGCCGGTCGTCGGCTCGTCGAGGAACAGTAGCTCAGGGTCGCCGGCGAGGGCGATGGCGACGTCGAGGCGGCGCTGCTGGCCGCCTGAAAGTTTCACGACCCGTACGTCGCGCTTTTCCGCGAGGCCCACCAGTTCTATGACCTCATCGACTGGCCGGGGATGCGGGTAGTAGCTCGAGTACATGGCGATGGTCTCTGCCACGGTGAGGTAGAGGTCGACTCCGGTGGCTTGCAGCACGATCCCGATCAGGCTCTTCAGTGGCTGCCGCTGCCTGCCGGGGTCGTAACCAAGTACCGTGACGGCACCGTCGTCGCGCGCCCTGTACCCCTCCAGGATCTCGACGGTGGTGGTCTTGCCTGCGCCATTGGGGCCGAGCAGCGCGAAGATCTCGCCGCGGCCTATCTCCAGGTCAATGCCGTCGACGGCGCGCAGATCCCCGTAGGATTTCCGCAGGCCGCGCACGAGCACGGCCGGAGCCGTTTGGTGGGCCGTTCCGACCGTCTCAGGGGAGATCGTCACACCGGTCCGCCCCCCGCCGTCGAGTGCCGCGCCGCTATGACTGACGATGCCAATCCCGCGCGGCAAGGTCAAATTTTCTCACCCGAGGTCAACATCGGACGGGCCCGGAGCTGAGCCAGGGGTCAGCGGCTGACCTTTCCTGCCTTGATGCATGAGGTGCAGACGTTCAGGCGCTTCGGCGTGCGGCCGACCACGGCGCGAACGGTCTGGATGTTGGGGTTCCAGCGGCGGCGGCTGCGGCGGTGCGAGTGCGAGATCTTGTTGCCGAAGCCCGGCCCCTTGCCACAGACGTCGCAGACGGAAGCCACGGGAATCGCTCCAAATGGGTGCATGCACGGAAACGGTCAGCGCCCAGGCCCACCGATGTGGTCAGGGCAGTCGTCAGAGAGTATCCGACGCGGTGCCCAGCGCGCGAATCATGCCCATCCTGCGGTCATGACGGTACTCGAGTTCCTTGACAGCGGGCGCGGCCGGCCTGTGCGTAGTGCTTGACGCGCTGGCAGCGGTGGTCACCGGGATGTATCCGCAGACGTACGCGATCCCGGCACCCGCGTCCCCCCGCGCGCACGCTCCTCCACCCGGCGGCCTGGCGGGGCGAGAACGACGGGGCAGGCGCTGCCCCGGCCCGTGCTGGGTCCCGCCCGTCAGCGGGCCGGGATACCTGCTCCTGATCGGGGTCGGGTAAGCGGCGCAGGCTCTCACCCGGATCCGGCCTGCGCTTCCGCATGCATCCGCATATCCCTCAGCAGCCTGGGCGCGGGTGCACGCCCGGGTGGCTGCGCCGGCTCGGGGCGGACCCGCAGCGGCGGAACCTGCAGGACGATCGGCTCCGAGATCGAAACGGTCAGCGGCTCGCCGTAATGGAGGATCTCGAGCGGATCGCCTTCCGTGAGAAGGTAACTCGCCGAAGAGTCCGTAACCTGAACCCGCAGCCGCCTGCCCTGCACGGTCACGGCGAACGCGAGCCTCGAGATGCCCTCGGGCAGGCGCGGCGCGAATCCAATCGTCGAGTTGTGGCGGTGCATACCGCCGAAACCGGTCACCAGTGCGTTCCATGCCCCGGTGAGCGAGGCTATGTGCAGGCCGTCCCTGGTGTTGTGCTCGAGGTCTGCCAGATCCATCAGCGCTGCCTCGGCGAGATAGTCATAGGCTAGCCGCGACTGGCCCACCCGCGCGGCGACGGCTGACTGGGTGCACGCGGAAAGCGAGGAGTCCCGCACTGTCAGCCGTTCGTAGTAGCCGAAATTACGTGCCTTCTGCTCCTCGGTGAAAGCGTCCGGGCAGATCTGCATGGCCAGCACCAGGTCGGCCTGCTTGACTACCTGCTTGCGGTACAGGTCGAAGTACGGGTAGTGCAGCAGCAGCGGATACTTGTCTGGTGGCGTGTTGGCGAAGTCCCACGTCTCGTGGCTGGTGAAAAGCTCGTTCTGCGGATGCACGCCGAGCGCCTCGTCATACGGGATGAACATCGTCTCGGCCGCGTCCCGCCAGCTGGCCATCTCCTCTTCGTCGACGCCAAGCTTGGCTGCCTCGTCCGGATGGCGCTTCGCCGCCTCGGCGGCGGACCGCAGATTCCGCTGCGCCATCAGGTTCGTGTACACGTTGTTGTCCGCCACGGCGCTGTACTCGTCCGGGCCGGTGACCCCGTCAATGCGGAAGCCGCCCGCGGCGTCGTGATGGCCGAGTGAGCGGAACAGCCGCGCGGTCGCGACGAGCAGCTCGAGGCCGACGGTCCGCTCGAACGCCTCGTCCCCTGTGGCGTGTACGTAACGGCTGACCGCGTCGGCGATGTCCGCCCCGATGTGAAACGCTGCGGTTCCCGCGGGCCAGTAGCCGGAACACTCGTCGCCATTGATCGTGCGCCAGGGGAAGGCCGCCCCCTTGAGGTTGAGCTGCCGGGCCCGTTCGTAAGCATGGTCCAGCGTGCTGTGCCGCCACCGCAAGGTCGCCGCCGCCGCGTCCGGGACCGTGTAGGTGAAGGCGGGGAGCACGAACATCTCCTGATCCCAGAAGGTGTGCCCGTCGTAGCCTGGGCCGGTCAGTCCCTTCGCGGGGATCGCCCTGGCTT
Organism: uncultured Actinomycetota bacterium; assembly: GCA_963826515.1. Taxonomy (GTDB): domain Bacteria; phylum Actinomycetota; class Actinomycetes; order Streptosporangiales; family Streptosporangiaceae; genus DATFVJ01. The sequence continues at coordinate 569,840 of CAWGXI010000002.1, read as the reverse complement.
CCGCGCGTGCGCCCGACTGCAGCAGGTGGAAGAGCCCGAATCGCACGGCCTGCTGGATCTCGGTGTCGCCGTCGAGCTGTACGTCCGCGCGATCCCAGAAGTCGTCAAGGAAGGTCCGCTGCTCCGCGAGCAGGCAGTCCCAGCCGGTCCGCCGCGCCGCGCTGAGCGCCGCCTCGACCTGATCCCTGACGGCGGGCAGCGAGCGCATCCCCGACCAGCCGTACGCCACGAACTTGACGAACCGCAGCCGCTGCCCGGGCCGCAGGAACGCGGTGATCGTCACCCGGCCGACATCGGGGAAGCTCTCTGCCTCGATCCCGCAGGCCTCCGGGCACTCGACGACGTGGCTCATCCCGGCGCCGACCCGCAGCCCGCTCTTCTTGGTGACATGCACGAGCAGCGCGCCCGTGTCACGCGCGCCATGCTGTTCCATGCGCAGCGGGGCCCTGAGCGCCGAGGCGACCCGTGGGTCACCGCCCAGGTCGGGAAGCTGCTCGTTGGCGACGAGCTCGGATTGCACGACGAGCCTTGCCGGGCCGTCAATGGGCTCGACCTCGTAACTGATGGCACAGATCGCGCGCTGGGTGAGCGAAACGACGCGTTGCGATTTGATCCGGACCAGGCGCCCGGCCGGCGAGACCCATTCCATGGCGCGGCTCAGCACGCCGCTGCGGAAGTCGAGCAACCGCTCGTGCGAGCGCAACTCGCCGTATCGGATGTCGAGCGGCTCGTCGTCGACGAGCAGCCGGATCACCTTGCCGTTGGTCACGTTGACCACGGTCTGGCCCGACTCGGGGAAGCCGTAGCCGCGCTCAGCGTAGGGCAGCGGCCGTAGCTCGTACACGCCGTTGAGGTAGGCGCCCGGCAAGCCGTGCGGCTCACCTTCGTCCAGGTTGGCGCGCCAGCCGATGTGCCCGTTGGACAGCGCGAACACCGACTCGGCCTGGGCGAGCAGATCGAGTCTCAGCTCGGTCTCGCGCAGGCACCACGGCTCGACCGGGAAGGAAGGATGCCCGATCATGCGGCGACGACCCCGTCGATCTCCGCGGCCTTCGCGGCCGCGCCGTCCAGGTCGAGCAGGCAGGCGTGGATCTGGTCAGGGATACCCAACACGATAAGTTCCTATCGAAAGCTGCCCGTGTAGCTGCGCCGTCAGGCCGCGACCGCCATCACGGCTGCCGGGCCCGCATGTCACAGCATTCCACGCGCCGGGCCGCCTGGTGTCGCGAGCCACGCGACTGGCCCTGCCAGGCGCGCGATACTGGCGGGCAGGCGCGATACTTGCGGGCAGGCGCGACACTGGCTGGCAGGCGCGACACTGGCTGGCAGGCGCGACACTGGCTGGCAGGCGCGAATGGCTGGCAGGCGCGACACTGGCTGGCAGGCGCGACACTGGCTGGCAGGCGCGACACTGGCTGGCAGGCGCGACACTGGCGGCGGCCCCGGATGGCCCACGGCGAGGTGCGCGGCCGCCGCACGAGAGAGAATGCGGGAAATCCGCGAGGGGACGGCAACGGGACCGCGCGATGGAAACCAGTACTACCAGCAGTGCCAGTACCACCAGCTCATCAAGCGCCGTACTCGATGAACCCTTGTCTGCGGTGGTGCCAGGCAGGACGGCGAAGAACCTCGCCGCCTTGCACCTGCGCACCGTCGGTGACCTGCTAGGGCACTATCCGCGCAGGTACGCGCAGCGAGGTGAGCTTACCGATCTGGCGTCGCTGCGTGAGGGCGAGGACGTGACGGTCCTCGCCCGGGTCGCGACCGTGACCGGCAGGCGGATGACAGGCAGGCGCGGGAGGCTGACCGAGGTGACGGTCACCGACGGGCGCGGCAGGCTGGTCCTCACCTTCTTCCGCAAGAACGCCTACTGGGAGTCACTGCTCAAGCCGGGTACCTACGGCCTGTTCGCGGGGCGGGTATCCGCGTTCAAGGGCAAGCGCCAGCTCGCCCATCCCGACTTCGAGCCGGTCGCCAACGACTCGGGCGCCCCCGACACGGGTAAGGCGGAACAGTTCGCCACCGAGCTGATCCCGGTGTACCCGGCGACGAAGGAGATGCCTTCGTGGCAGATCGCCGGCGCGGTCCGGATCGTGCTCGACACTCTCGGCCGTGTCGACGACCCGCTGCCCGTAGGCATTCGCACCCGTTATGGCCTCTGCTCACTGCGCGAAGCCCTTGCCGGCATTCACCGGCCGGTGGACTACGCCGATGCGGCGCGGGCGCGCAAGCGGCTGAAGTGGGACGAGGCGTTCCTGCTCCAGATAGCACTCGCGCAGCGCCGGCTTGCGGCCGAGGCGCTTCCCGCCGCACCCCGCCGTGGCCGTGCAGGCGGCCTGCTTGCCGGGTTCGACCACGCACTGCCGTTCAGGCTGACCAGCGGCCAGCGCGCGGCGGGCGACACCATCGCCGCCGATCTGGCCCGTGGCCATCCGATGCACCGGCTGCTGCAAGGTGAGGTCGGCGCGGGCAAGACGGTCATCGCGGTCCGCGCGATGCTGCAGGTGGTGGACGCGGGCGGGCAGGCCGCCCTGCTCGCTCCCACAGAGGTGCTCGCGCAGCAGCACTACCGCTCGATCAGCGAACTGCTCGGCCCGCTTGGCCGGGCGGGCCAGCTCGACGGCGCGGAGCGGGCCACCCGAGTGGCGCTGCTCACCGGGTCACTGGGGGCTGCCGCGCGGCGCGCGGCGCTCCTCGACGCGGCATCGGGTGCCGCTGGGATCGTCATAGGAACGCACGCCCTGCTGCAGGAGCATGTGCAGTTCGCGGACCTCGGGCTCGTCGTGATCGACGAGCAGCACCGGTTCGGCGTGGAGCAGCGGGACATGCTGCGCGAGCGGGCCGCGTCGCGCGCGTCCGCCCGCCCGCACGTCCTCGTCATGACCGCGACGCCGATTCCCCGCACCGTCGCCATGACCGTATTCGGTGACCTGGACGTGTCCACCCTCACCGAGTTGCCCGCGGGCCGCGCGGCCATCGCGACCCACGTGGTTCCCGCCACGGAGAAGCCGCGGTACCTCGAACGTGCCTGGCAGCGGCTGCGCGAGGAAGTGGCCAAGGGCCGCCAGGCGTACATCGTCTGCCCCCGCATCGGCGAAGCAGGATCCATAACGGATGACTCGGATGCGGATAACTCCCTGGCTGAAGGCGGTTACGGGGATGAGCCGGCGAGCAGGCCGCCACTCGCGGTGCTTGACGTCGCGCCAAGGCTCGCGGAAGGCCCGCTGGCCGGGCTCCGCCTCGCCGTGCTGCACGGCGGCCTGCACCCGGACGAGAAGGACCGGGTAATGCGCGGTTTCGCTGACGGTGAGCTTGATGTGCTTGTCGCGACCACCGTGGTGGAGGTCGGCGTGGATGTGCGGAATGCCTCGGTGATGGTCGTGCTGGATGCCGACAGGTTCGGTGTGTCGCAGTTGCACCAGTTGCGCGGCCGGGTTGGCCGCGGCAGCGAGCCCGGCTTGTGCCTGCTAGTCACCGAGACGCCCGCGGACGCGAAGGCGCGGGCGCGCCTCGACGCCGTGGCCGCGACCCTTGACGGGTTCGAGCTTTCCAGGCTGGATCTGGAGCAGCGCCGCGAGGGTGATGTGCTCGGCGCAACCCAGTCCGGGCGCAGGTCGCACCTCAAGCTGCTCACCCTGCTCAGGGACGAGGATCTGATCGGTCAGGCGAGAACTGAGGCGGTCGCGCTGGTCGCCGGTGATCCAGGCCTTGCCCGCCACCCCGCGCTCGCCGCCGCGCTGTCTGTGGTCATTGACCCCGAGCGCGCCGACTACCTGGAGAAGGCATGACGGTAGCCGCACATTGCCGGCGCACCTGCTCCCAGCAATCCGGGGCCGTGTGCCACGAGCGCTCGGGCTGTAGCGGCTCCGGACCCGGGGACCTGGCGCCATGACGCGCGTGATCGCTGGAGTTGCTCGTGGGAGGCGGTTGGCCGTGCCGGCGGGGAGGGCCACCAGGCCTACGAGCGATCGGGCGCGTGAGGGGCTGTTTGGGACGGTGCAGGCGGTGCTCGGGTCGCTTAGCGGTGCTAGGGTGCTCGATCTTTACGCCGGCTCAGGCGCGGTGGGCCTCGAGGCGCTCTCGCGCGGCGCTGCGCACGCGCTCCTGGTGGAGTCTGCACCGGGCGCTGTCCGGGTGATCCGCGCGAACATCGCTGCGCTTGATCTTCCTGGCGCGTGCCTGGCCACTGATCGTGTCGAGCGGGTGCTTGCCCGCGGACCCGGGGCCAAGCACGTATCCTGCGGCCCCGCTCAAGCTGCGGCGTCGGGCACTGCGCGTCGCGCGGGCATTGCGCTTGCCGCCGCATGCGGCGGCAATCTGGACGGTGCTGGCCGTGCCGGCCGTGCTGCCGGTGCTGGCGGTGCTGGCGGTGCTGGCGGTGCTGGCGGTGCTGCCGGTGCTGCCGGTGCTGCCGGTGCTGGCGCTGGCTGTGCTGGTGCTGGCGCTGGCGCTGCTGACGATGTTGATAATGGGAGTGACCGTGCTGGCGATGACGCTGCCAGGGGTGGCGGTGCTGGAATTGGCTATGACTTTGTGTTTGCGGACCCGCCCTACGCGGTCGGCGATGACGAGGTCGCCGCGATGCTCTTGGCGCTGCGCGACGGCGGCTGGCTCGCGGACGGGGCGCTTGTCACCGTCGAGCGCAGGACCGGCGGTGCGCCGCTCGGCTGGCCGCATGGATACCTCGCTGACCGGGCGCGTCGCTACGGCGACGCGACGCTCTGGTACGGTCTCGCCGCAGGCGGTTCCGCAGGATAATTGGAGGGAGGCTGGGTCGCCGTGCGTCGTGCCGTGAGTCCAGGCTCATTCGATCCCGTGACGAACGGGCATCTCGACATCATCGCCAGGTCGGCGCGATTGTACGACGAGGTCATCGTCGCGGTTCTGATCAACATCTCCAAGCACAGCCTGTTTACGGTGGATGAGCGCATTGAGATGTTGCGCCAGGTGACGTCCGAATACCCCAACATCCGGGTAGAAAAATTCCACGGGCTGATTGTCGAATTCTGCCAAGCCAACAATATCCCCGTGATCGTCAAGGGGATGCGGGCCGTGAGCGACTTCGACTACGAGATCCAGATGGCGCAGATGAACTACCGTCTGGCCGGGGTGGAGACGCTCTTCATGCCCACGAATCCCCTCTATGCGTTCCTCTCGTCAAGCCTCGTTAAGGAGGTCGTCCAGTACGGCGGGGATGTGACCGGCCTGGTTCCTTCGTCGGTTGTGCAGCGCCTGCGTGACCGGCTGGCTCAGTCCTGAGTCCGCCGTGTCCGGGCCGGCGCCAGCACTCGCGTCGCCGCGTCCGGTCCAGCCGGCGGGGCCGTCGCGGGCCTGAGTTGGTTACCCGTTAGTCGTCAGGTAGGCTGCCCCCGTCGTGCCCGACACCGTTATCAGCTATGTCATACGGAAGCAGCAATCACACGGCTCCTCGCGATGCACACGGTCCGTTCGTGTTTGACGTGCGTCCGCTCGGACGCCAGCCGGGTTCTTCGCGACGGGAGCACCGGACCGTCATGGCGCCCGCTGATTTCGGTGTCGAGTTGGTCGGCGTCCCCGCGGGCGCCGACCTCGAGCTGGATCTCCTGCTCGAGGCGGTGATGGAAGGCGTGCTGGCGTCCGGCACGGTGCGGGCTCCGCTCACTGGTGAGTGCGCGCGCTGCCTGGATGCCGTGACCTCATCGATCGAGGTGGGGTTCCAGGAGCTCTTCTGTTACCTGGCTGCCCGTCATGCTGGGGACAGCGAGGCAACAGCAGAGGATCACTACCTCGACGGTGACCTGCTCGACCTCGAGCCGGTTTGCCGCGACGCGGTGCTGCTTGCACTCCCGCTCTCGCCGCTCTGTTCGGGTGACTGCCCGGGCCTGTGCGCCGACTGCGGTGCGCGGCTGGCAGACGTCGGCCCGGAGCACGGCCATGGCGACAGCGCCGACCCACGCTGGGCGGCGCTGCGGCTGCTTGACACAGCCGGCACTGCGGCCCGGACCCGCCGGGATAACGCAGACGACCCAAAGGAGGGCAGACGTGGCCGTCCCGAAGCGGAAGATGTCGCGGAGCAACACCCGGGCGCGCCGGGCGAGGTGGAAGGGGGCCGCCCCAGCGCTGATGGAGTGCCCACAGTGCCATGAGCAGAAGCTCCAGCACACCGCCTGCCCGACGTGTGGCACGTACAACCGCCGCCAGGTCATCACGCCCGCATAAGGGCTTCGTACCTGACCAGATCCTTGTCCGTGCGGCACGCTGCCCCTGCTGGCGGAAACGGCATGCGGGAATATCCCGCCATGTCGGTATCCGCATGCCTGTCAGCAGGCAGAAAAGCCGCATGGATTGCTATCAGTTACATGTTTCGCTGCCACATTGAGTCGCCAGGCAGGCACGATGAGCTATACGGGCAGGCGGGGGCGTGAGCTGGAGAGGAGCGCGGTGAGCTTGATGAGCGGTGAGCCACTACGCAGCGCTGGCAATGGCGCCTCCGCCGTCACAGACCCCGCCGAACTGCTGACCGCCCTGGGCGTTCCGCTCGGTCCCGAACTGCTCGACCGGGCGCTGACGCATCGGTCGTATGCCTACGAGAACGGCGGATTGCCCACCAACGAACGGCTCGAATTCCTCGGCGACTCGGTACTCGGGCTGGTCGTGACGGACACCTTGTTCCGTGAGCACCCAGACCTGCCAGAAGGCCAGCTCGCCAAGCTTCGTGCGGCCGTGGTGAACATGCGCGCGCTCGCGGGCGTTGCGCGCGATCTTGAACTCGGCCGCCACATCAAGCTTGGCCGCGGCGAAGAGGGCACCGGCGGACGCGACAAGTCCTCCATCCTCGCCGATACGCTCGAGGCGATCATCGGCGCGGTGTACCTGGACCGGGGGCTCGGTGAGGCGTCCACGCTCGTGCATTGCCTGTTCGACCCGGTGATCGCCCACTCGGCCCGGCTGGGCGCAGGACTGGACTGGAAGACATCTCTGCAGGAGCTGACGGCGGCGGAAATGCTCGGCGTGCCCGAGTACCAGGTCACGGAGAGCGGGCCTGACCACCAGAAGTCGTTCCGTGCCGTCGTCCGCGTCGGCGGCAAGATCCACGGTTCCGGTGAGGGCCGCTCCAAGAAGGAAGCCGAACAGCAGGCCGCGGAGGTCGCCTGGCGGGCGATCGGCGCGGAGTCGGACCGTAAGACCGGCCGCTCAGGCGCGGCAAATCCGGCCGACAGGACCCGCGCGCCTGGCAAGGCGGGAGCCGAAGCCACGGCCGGCGAACCTCGGCGTGGCCGCACAGGCGGCGGCTCGGCCGGCCCAGTGTGACGCCGCTGGGGGAGTGACCCGTGCCCGAACTGCCCGAAGTGGAGGTCGTGCGGGCCGGTCTGGAACGGCACGCGGTCGGCCGGACGATCGAGGCGGCCGCCGTTTTCCACCCCCGCGCCGTGCGCAGGCACATGGCCGGGCCCGAAGACTTCGCCGCGCGGCTTGCGGGCCGCCCTATCACCGGAGCCCGTCGCCGCGGCAAGTACTTGTGGCTCCCGGTGACCAGTGCGGCACGAACTTCTGGCGTGACCGGCCCTCCAGGCGCCACGGGCCCATCGGGCGACGCGCTGCTCGCGCATCTCGGCATGAGCGGGCAACTGGTGATCGGCGAGCCAGGCCGGCCGGTGTCCAGCCACGTGCGCGCACGGTTCACCTTCACCGACGCCGGGCCGGACCTTCGGTTCGTGGATCAGCGCACATTCGGTCACCTCTGCCTGGTGCAGGGCGGAGCTGACCTGCCGGCGCCCATTGCGCACATCGCGCCCGACCCGCTCGAGGCCGCGTTCGACCCTGGGATTTTCGCCGCGGCCCTTCACCGCAGGCGCACCGGCATCAAGCGCGCGCTTCTCGACCAGTCACTCGTCAGCGGCATCGGGAACATCTACGCCGATGAAGCACTCTGGCGGGCACGGCTGCACTGGTCCCGCCCCACCGAGACCCTTCGCCGCGGCGAGGTCGACCGCCTGCTCGCAGCCGTGTTCGGCGTGCTCGCCGACGCGCTCCGAGCGGGCGGAACTTCATTCGACGCGCTATATGTCAACGTGACCGGGGAAAGTGGCTACTTCAGCCGGTCACTCGCGGTTTACGGCCAAGCGGGGAAACCGTGCCCCCGCTGCGGTGAGGCCGTGCGCAGGGATACTTTCATGAACCGCTCCGCCTACAGTTGCCCGCGATGCCAGCCCCGGCCCCGCCGCGCCAGGTGGTGACGGTCATGCCTGGATCGTCCGGATCAGGCCGGCCGGGAGGCGAGCCGGGGTCCCGGGTGCGGCTGACGGCGTGGGTGGACGGCTGGGTACAGGGAGTCGGGTTCCGTTGGTGGGTCCGCTCTCGTGCGCTCGAACTCGGTCTTGCCGGGTCCGCGACGAATCTTCCCGACGGCCGGGTGCAGGTCGTCGCCGAAGGCCCGCGGCCCGCGTGCGCGCAGTTGCTGGCCCTGCTCCGCGGCCCTGCCGCACCAGGGCGGGTCGCCGATATCACCGCGCGCTGGAGTGAGCCTGACGAACGTGGGCTTTCCAGCTTCGTGTCCAGGTGAGCAGGCGCATGCCAGGTGAGCGGGTACGGCGCGGCCAGGCGACCTGATGCTGGCCAGGTAAGAGCTGGCCAGGTAAGAGATGGCCAGGTAAGAGATGGCCAGGTAAGAGATGGCCAGGTAAGAGATGGCCAGGTAAGAGATGGCCAAGTAAGGGACCGGTGCAACCGGCGGGTGCAACCGCGGTGAGCGCCGCCTAAACGAGGCGCGTGTGCCCTCAACTTGACTGGTCAACGGCTGGGTGGGACCCTATTAGTACTACCCGCCGCGCACCCTTCCACGTGTCATTGGCGTGTTTGTGCGTGTGCCCACTCTGGTCACTCAGTGTGGAGGACCCTTTACTATGGCGAAGGCTATACTCGGCCACGTCGGCGGTATCGATCTGCGTATGGTCGCCGAGATGCGCCGTCTCCAGCAGCGCGTACGTGACCTGGAGGCTGAGCTCGTCCGGCTCCAGGAAGAAAACGACGCGCTTGCCGCTGAAGTCGGCCAGGACCTGCTGGTTCCTACCCGCGAGCCGGTGCTCGCAAGGGAGCCGGCGCTCACCTGACGAAAGGCCACCCGGCAAACGAATAGGGACGCCGACTGGGGCGTCCCTGTTCGTTTGACCCGTTCGCCTGGCCAGGTTCGCCTGGCCAGGTTCGCCTGGCCCGATTCGCCTGGCCCCGTTCGCCTGGCCTCGCTTGCCTGGCGGGGTTCGCCTGGCCCCGCTTGCCTGGCCCGGTTCGCCTGGCCCGGTTCGCCTGGCGGGGCCGTTTGCGAGAGTCCGGAGCATCCGCCGTCAATGGGCCGCCTCGCCGTGGCGGCCCTATGTGTCCAATGGCACGTTGCTGGTACGGCGGGCCCGAGTGCGGCTCGCCGCAAACATGCCCGATCTGGCGAGACCGTCACGGTAGGGTGCGGAATTGCAGCGATCGAGCGGCGGCAGATTGAGGGGGAGTGCTCGCGCGTGTACCTCAAGAGCCTCACATTGCGCGGGTTCAAGTCCTTCGCCTCAGCGACCACGCTGCGCTTCGAACCAGGGATCACGTGCGCTGTCGGCCCTAACGGGTCAGGCAAGTCCAACATAGTGGACGCACTGTGCTGGGTGATGGGCGAGCAGGGCGCCAAGTCACTGCGCGGCGGCAAGATGGAGGACGTCGTCTTCGCCGGCACTTCCTCCCGCCCGCCGCTCGGCCGCGCAGAGGTGACGCTCACCATCGACAACAGCGACGGCGCGCTGCCGATCGACTACGCAGAGGTGACGCTCAGCCGGTTGCTGTTCAGGTCAGGGCAGAGCGAATACTCGATCAACGGCGATCACTGCCGCCTCCTGGATGTGCAGGAACTGCTGTCCGACTCTGGCATGGGCCGCGAAATGCACGTGGTCGTCGGCCAGGGCCAGCTTGACGAGATCCTGCACGCAGGGCCGGAGGCGCGGCGGGCGCTGATCGAGGAGGCGGCCGGCGTCCTCAAGCACCGCAGGCGCAAGGAGAAGGCGCTCAGGAAGCTTGAGGCGATGCAAGCCAACCTCACCCGCCTGGTCGATCTGACCGCGGAACTTGGCCGCAGGCTAAAGCCGCTCGGCCGCCAGGCGGAGATCGCCCGCAGGGCCGCCGTCATCCAGGCCGATTTGCGCGACGCCAAGTTGCGGCTGCTTGCCGACGATTACGTGGCCCTCCAGGCGATGCTCGACCGTGAGGAAGCAGGCGAGGCGCTCGTCGCAGAGCGGCGCGGTGTCACGGCAGCGGCTCTCGAGCAGGCCAAGCAACGGGAAACGGCGCTCGAAACCGCAGCAGCACAAGACGCGCCAAGGCTCACGCGTGCCAGGGACACCTGGTTCGCGCTATCAGCCCTAGCCGAACGGCTGCGCGGGGTCGCTGCGCTCGGGGCCGAGCGGCACCGTCATCTGACGGCCGAGGAAGGACAGCCAAGGACGGGCCGCGACCCGGCTGAGCTTGCGGCGGAGGCCGAGCAGACCCGTGAGCAGGAGACGCAGCTTACGGCGCGCCTGGGAGCCGACCGTGCGAGCCTTGCGGCGTCGGTGCGTGAGCGCGCCGCCGCGGACGAGGCAGTCGCAGCGGCCGAGCGGCAGGTGTCCGCGGCCGCCAAGGAGACGGCGCAGCGGGCCGAACGCGCGGCGCGGCTCCGCGAGCAGGCACAAGCGTTGCGCAGTCATGCCGACGCGGCGACTGAGGAGGTCGGGCGGCTTGGTGTGGCCGCCGCGGAGGCGCAGGCCCGTGCTGCGCGCGCCCGGGCCGAGCACGCCGAACTTGAGCAGCGGGTGGCCGGGCGCACGGGCGACCACGCCGAGAATGAGGTTGCACACGAGGACGCGAAGTCCGCGGCCGCGGACTGCGCCCAGCGGGTGAAGGAGCTTCGCGGCGACGAGCATCAGGCCAGCAGAGAGCGTGCGGCGCTGCACGCGCGCGCGGAGGCGCTGCAGTTGAGCTTGCGCGAGGGCACCGACGCGGCCGCGGCGGTGCTCGCGGATCCTGGCAGGTTCCGCGGTGTACTCGGGCCGGTCGCCGCCCTGCTCAGCGTGGACGACGGCGCGCAGGCCGCGATAGCGGCGGCACTTGGCGTCGCTGCCGACGCCATCGCCGTCACCGACGTTGACGCAGCGGCCGCGGTGATCGCGGAAGTGAAACACCACGGCGCGGGCAAGCTCGGCGCGGTGATCGCGTCCGCGCCGCCCGGTGCCCGGGTCGCCGCGTCTGCTGGGGACAATGCGTCTGATACGCCCAGTGCTTCTCCTGGGGCCCGTGCGACCGTTGCCCCTGCTGCGTCTGCTGGTGCGTCTGCTGGGGACAATGCGTCTGATACGCCCAGTGCTTCTCCTCGGGTCCGTGCGACCGTTACCCCTGCTGCCACTGATGGTGCGTCTGCTGCGCCTGTGGCGTCTGCTGGTGCTGGTGCTGGTGCTGGTGCTGGTGCTGGTGCTGGTGCTGGTGCTGTTGGGGCCAGTGATGCTCCTGTGCTCGTCCCGTTGATCAGCCTCAAACAGCACGCGCAAGACGATCGTGTCACTCTGCCCCCGGCCGTTATGTATGCGGTTGATCTTGTCCGTGCGCCTGCTGAGCTTGCCGGAGCAGTCGCCCCCCTGCTCGCGGGGGTCGTCGTGGCGGCCGACCTCGATGCCGCGCGGGAGCTGGTGCGGGCCTATCCGCGGCTGCGCGTGGTCACGAGGGAAGGCGACGTGCTCGGCGCGCACTGGGCGTACGGCGGATCGGCGCACGGCCCGAGCCAGATCGAGGTGCGCGCGGCCGCCGACGAGACGCTTGCCAGGCTGGCCGAGGCGGACGAGCGGTGCGCCGCGGCCGCGCGGCGGCTCGCGGCCGCCTTGCTGGCGGAGGAGCGGGCACAGCGCGCGGTCGCAGCGGCCGCAGGTGTCCTCCGTGAGGCGGACGCCGCGGCGGCGGAGGTGTCCGGCAGGCTGGGCCGCCTGGGCGGCGCCGCCCGCGCCGCGACCGACGAGGCGGAGCGGCTGGCCAAGGCGATCGAGGCCGCCGGGCGGTCGCGCGAGGCGGATCTCGCCAAACTCGCCGAACTCGAGCGTCGGCTCGACGAGGTCGAAGCCGAGGCGCAGCTCGCGGAATCGGGCGACGACGGCCAGGCAGGTTCCGGCGGCTTCGGCGGTTCCAGTGTTGCCGGCAGCACAGTCCACGATCAGCGTGAGATCCTCGCGGAGCGGCGTGAGGCTGCGCGCAACGCGGAGATGGAGGCGCGGCTCGCCGTCCGCACCGTGGAGGAACGGGTGCGGGCGATCGCCGGCCGCGCCGACGCGCTCGAGGCGGCCGCGGCGAAGGAGCGGGCGGCAATCGAGCAGGCCAAGCGGCGCCGCCAGTTGCGTGCACAGCAGGCTCTGACCGCGGGGGCCGTGGCACAGGGCGCGGCCTATGCGACATCACTCATCGAGGCGCACGTCGCCGCGGCGCTCGCCGAGCGTGAGGCCGCGGACGTGGCGGGAAGCGCACGTGCGGCCGAGCTCAAGGAGGTCCGCGAGCAATTGCGGCAGCTCGGCGCCGAACACGACAAGCTGGTCAACGCGGCACACACGGCGGAGATCGCGCGGGCCGAGCAGCGGCTGCGGCTCGAGCAACTCGAGGGGCGTGCGGTCGAGGAGTTCGGGGTACACGCGGAGGCGCTCGCCGCCGAGTACGGGCCTGATGTACCTGTGCCACCGCCAGCGGACGCGCCCGATGGGACGGCGCCCGGGGTCTACGAGCGCGAGGCGCAGGAACGCCGCGCCGGTGTCGCCGAGCGCCAGCTCACCAGGCTCGGCAAGGTCAACCCACTCGCCCTGGAGGAGTTCGCGGCCCTGGAGGAGCGGCACAATTTCCTGTCCTCGCAAGTCGAGGATCTGAAGAAGACACGGCGCGACCTGCTCGCGGTGGTCAAGGAAGTGGACGACCGGGTGCACCAGGTGTTCGCTGCCGCCTACGAGGACACCGCGCGGGAGTTCGGGCACATTTTCGCCCGGCTGTTCCCTGGCGGCGAGGGCAAGCTGCTGCTCACCGATCCTGACGACATTCTCACCAGCGGGGTAGAGGTCGAAGCCCGCCCGCCGGGAAAAAAGGTAAAGCGGTTGTCACTGTTGTCCGGCGGCGAGCGATCGCTGACCGCCATCGCTTACCTGGTAGCGATCTTCAAGGCGCGGCCGTCGCCCTTCTATGTCCTCGACGAGGTCGAGGCAGCCCTCGACGATCTGAACCTTCAGCGGCTCCTCGGCATCTTCGAGGAACTCCGGGAGAGCTCGCAGCTCATCGTCATCACGCACCAGAAGCGGACGATGGAGGTCGCCGATGCGCTCTACGGCATCACCATGCGCGGGGATGGCGTGTCCGCTGTGGTGAGCCAGCGCCTGCGCGAGCGCGCTACCGCCTAGCGCCTGCGGGAGCGGGCCGCCGCCGGGCGCCTGCGCGAGCGGGCTACCGCCGGGCGCCTGCGCGAGCGGGCTACCGCCGGGCGCCTGCGCGAGCGCGCCACCGCCCGAGGTCATACCGGCGCAATAGGTAGCAGGTTGCGCGCTCTGCCGGTTACTCTGGCATCGGTTTTCTGGCGCCCGAGCGCTAACGGGAGAGTTGCCATGAGGGGTTTTACGGCTGACTTCGACGCGTTGGACACGTGCCGGGGCTCCATGCTCACGCAAGCCGGGCAATTCGGCGGGATCGCGGACGGATTTTCCAGCCTGCAGATCGATGCGCGAATATTCGGCACGCTGCTGGCCGCTGGACCGGTTGCCGGTCTCGCTGGCCAGGTGGACTCAGCGGCGGGCGGCGGATTCGCCGCCGCGGAGACGTTCCTTCGCGGCGTCGAGCGGGCACTCGACACCGTCAGGCATGGAGTTAGCGCGGCCGAGCAGGCCAACGTTAACGCGATCCAGACCATCAGCTGAGGTCACATGAGTGCTTCGGACGAGGTCGCAGGCCTGCCGGGTGGCGAGGCCCTGGCTGCGCTTGCCGCGCAGGTCCACGGGAACCCGGCAGCGATACGTGACATCGCGAATCGCTGGTCGGCGGCGGCGGGTGACTGCGCCACCCATGCGGGGAACGTGCAAGCGGCGGTCGCCGACGTCGGGCATGAATGGCAGGGCAGCTCGGCCAGCGCGTTCGCCGCCTTCATGGGCAGGTTCGGCGCGGCGGGGCGCGGTGCGGAGCAGGCACTCGACGCGGCCGCCCGGGAGTTACGCGGGGTCGCTGGGGCGCTTGAAGAGGCGCACGTGTCGGTGGAGAGCATCTGCGAAAACCTGCTCGGCGAGGTGTCACAGTTCAGGGCGGCCAACCCGCAGGCGAGTTCCGCTGAGCTCAACGTGCAGATCAGCGGCCTTACCGCGGAGGCGGCTGCGGCCGCACGCCCCGAGGTCGCGCAGGTACAGCAGGCACTCGGCCGCGCCCAGGCCGCCCTGGCAGGCGATCTGAGCCGGCTGAACAGGACCTTCAGCGCTCTGCCGCAGGCAGGCGCACCCGGCTTCCTGCCAAGCTGGGCAACACCGGGCGGCTGGGGGCCGGTGCCGCACCAGAGCCCAGGCAACCTGTCGGGAACGGGCAGCCGAGGCGGTGCGCCGCACTCACCGGGCGCTGGCGGCACCGCGGGATCGTCGGCTTCCGGCGCTCCGGGCTCGTCGGCTTCCGGCGCCCCGGCGGGCTCGTCGGCTTCCGGTACCCCGGGTTCGCCGGATTCCGGGGCGGGTTCGTCGGGTTCTGGCACCCCGGCGGGCTCGACGGCTCCAGCCGGTACGCCTGTTGCGGCAGGTGCGGGCCGCACGCCATCATCCGGGTCCCTTGATGGCCGGCCCGTGTCCGGCGGCAGCGCGCAGACGGTCGGTGCAGTCCTCATGGGCGCACCGTCAGCGCCGAGCGGACCTGCACCGCCGCAGCGGCTGACCGGGTGGATCGGCCAGGCGACCAAGATTCTCGAAGCCCAGGGCATCCCGGCGTCCAAGCTCAGCCCGCAGGACATCTGGATCATCATCCAGCACGAATCAGGCGGCAGCCCTAGCGCAATCAACAATTGGGATTCGAATGCTGCCGCGGGCACCCCGTCGATCGGCCTTATGCAGACAATCGGCCCGACCTTCAATGCGTACGCGCTGCCGGGGCATGGCGACATCTATAACCCGGTCGACAACATCATCGCTGGCGTGCGCTACGCCCTGGCTCGTTATGGCTCCCTGGACAACGTTCCAGGTGTCGCCGCCGTACACGACGGTCAACCGTATGTCGGCTACTGACGGTAACCGGCAACCATCCAGCGACCAATGCCGGTGCGAGCGCACAACTAGGGCATGTCTTGCAGATCTCGGTGGATGCGGGCGGTGATCCAGGCGGCGATCGGCAAGGCGGAGGAGGAGCCGATAGTGGAGCTATCGGCGACGACGACAGTGCCGCCCACGACCCCAGACGGGCTGCCGGGGTCGTGGGCGGCACTGCCGCGCCGCCAAAGATCTGCGAGACATGCCCTAACGCCGGAGGCCCAGCTGCGCGCGGAGGTGTGGAGATCAGAGTGGTACGGGCAGCGCAGACAACTTGCACTTTCCGGTCACACCGATCTCCACACCCTGGACTGTGCGGGTGCGCCGGAATCGCACCCGGACCTGACCGAGCGGGCGTCCCGCCCGAACCCGCCGTCTGCGACACTGGGACCGTCATGGCTTATCTGATCCTCATTATCGCTATCTTCGTCGTGCTCATCGTCGGCGGCGGCGTGTACTTCCTGCGTCCAGGCAGGAAGCACCGCGCCGTGCCGCCGGCGCCGCCTGCGCCGCCCGCCGAGGGGCGGCGGGCCGGCCCTGAGGTGACCGGCGAGGCCGGTGCGTCGGGCACCATCGCGCCCGAGGCACCGCTCGTCCCAGACGCCCTGGTCATACCGGAGATCGAACGACCGCCCCCATCGGCCGGGCGGATGGTCCGGCTGCGGGCGAGGCTGGCGAAGTCGCAAGGAGCGTTCGGGTCGGTGCTGCTCGGCCTGCTGTCCAGGGACGCCCTGGATGAGGACGCATGGGAGGAGATCGAAGACACTCTCATCACCGCCGATGTCGGGGTGACGCCGAGCCGCCAGATGGTGGAGGATCTGCGAACCAAGGTAAAGGTGCTTGGCACCCGCAGCCCGGGCGAGGTACGGGCCCTGCTGAAGGCCGAACTGCTCACGCAGATCGACACCGGCGGCCAGCGGGCGCTGAAGCTGGACCCGGGCGGCAGCCGGCCCGCCGTTGTGCTCATGGTCGGGGTAAACGGCACCGGCAAGACCACGACGTGCGGGAAGCTGGCGCGCGCGCTGGTGGGGGACGGGCGTACTGTGCTCCTCGGTGCGGCGGACACGTTCCGTGCCGCGGCGGTGGACCAGTTGCAGACCTGGGGAGCGCGGGTCGGCGCCCAGGTCGTCAGGTCCGACAGGGAGGGCGCGGATCCGGCGAGCGTCGCGTTCGAGTCGGTACGCGAGGGCATCGCTGCGGGCGTCGACGTGGTCATCGTGGACACCGCAGGCCGGCTGCACACCAAGACCGGGCTGATGGACGAACTCGGCAAGGTGAAGCGGGTGGTCGAGAAGCAGGTACCCGTGGACGAGGTCCTGCTCGTGCTCGACGCGACCACCGGCCAGAACGGCCTGCGGCAGGCACGCGTCTTCGCGGAGGCCGTCGACGTCACCGGAATCGTGCTGACCAAGCTGGACGGCACCGCCAAGGGCGGAATCGTCATCGCGGTTCAGCGTGAGCTTGGCGTTCCGGTGAAGCTCGTGGGGCTCGGCGAAGGCCGTGACGATCTGGCGCCGTTCGAGCCAGAGACATTCGTCGACGCGATCCTCGGCGGCTGAGCCGCGCCTGAGCCGCGCCTGAGCCGCGCCTGAGCCGCGCCTGAGCTGATTCCTGCGATCCCCGGTACCAAGCGGCCGCGTTGCCCAGCTGGTTCCCGCACCCAGTAACCCGAGGACGGAGTAACCCTTCTGCGCGATGCGGCCGGAACCGGTCCGCAGCATAGCCGGTCAAGATCGGTGCCGCGTGCTGCCCGCGCGGGCAGGTCGGACACGACAGCGTCGAGTTCATCGTAGGTCCGCGCGGTATACGTGCGTTCGACGCGCTCTTCGAGTTCCTCGAAGCTGATCCGTCCCTCGGCGGCCGCGTTGCGTAGCTGCCCGGCCATCGCCTCGATCCGCATCGCCTGCGCGGAGCCCCGCTGGCTGCGATGTCGTGGCGGACTGTGAGGTCCGCGGCTCGGGGCAGTCGGCCATTCCGCCACTGCAGATGGGGGAACCCGGCCAGCGCGAAGGCCCGTGCGGGAACGCTAGGAAGCCGGAGGGACGTTGCGTGCGGTGCGGCCCTCGTCGATGCCGAACGCGATGATGCGGGTGGGCGTGATGCGGATCAGTTCGGTCCCGAAGCCGGGACCAAGTTCCTCGCCGCCCGACTCAAGCGCCTCCGCGGTACCGCGGATCTCCATGAACCGGGGTGTCCACGGATTGACCGAGGCGAGGTCGTCGACGACGAAGGAGACGCGGGCGTCGCGGCGAACGTTGCGGAACTTCTGGCTTGCGCCGAGGTTATGGCCGCCGATGTCGATGGTGCCGAGATCGTGGTTGAGGTGGAAACCGACGGGAACATTGCGTGGTCCCCCGTCCGGGCCGATCGTGGCCAGCCGTCCGAGCAGCTGGCTGTCGAGGTAGGAACGTTCCTCGTCGGTAAATGTCATGGTCAGCCTCCTTGCCGCCACCACATTGGTTGCCACCACGATGCCAGGCGCCGCGGCCGCGCCGTAGCCGGTCAGACCACCACTCGCGCTGCCAACAGCAGTCACGTGAGCTCGTGATCCAGCGTAATCTTACGGCCGCAGTAGCGCAGTTGATCAAGCTGAAGGTTGCCACGCATACCGTGCAATCGTGACAGATCGTGTCATGTCCGGTGCGCGGAGCCCGCCAGCGTCGCTGAGCTCGAACGGTGCGTCGCGTCGCCCGGCCCGGGCTGCGCTGCACGCCAGCAGGCGGGGGCGGAGTTTCGCGCAGCAGGCCGGGAGCGTGCCGGAGCGGGTGACACCGGAGCGGGCCGGAGCGGGCCGGAGCGGGCCGGTCATGATCCCTGTTCGTGTTAATCCGCCAGCGCTATTTGCAGGCAACTTAACACGGTTGCGGATCATGGGCGGGGTCGGCCGGATGCTGGCAGCATCGTGCGCCGCTTGCCCCGGAAGCAGGCTCGTGCCGCCCGCGGCGGCTATATCCGCGGCGATTACGCGCGGGCCGCTATCCGCGGCGGCCACGCGCGGCCGCTATCCGCGGCGGCTATCCGCGGCGGCCACCCGCGGGCGCTACGCGCGGCGGCTATCCGCGCGGCTACGAGCGGGCGGCTATCCGCGGCGGCCACCCGCGGGCGCTATCCGCGGCGGCCATCCGCGGCGGCTACGCGCCGTGGTTGGTGCCTGGCTGGGCAGGCTCAAGATTATGTGGGCAGCCGCCGGAGACGAGAAGACGATGGTCGCGAGTTCGCAAGCCGAATCGGCCTGCCTCACCGGCGGAACGGTGGACGGCTCGGCGCGCGAGCCGAGGCGCGATAAATCAGTGTGACCGGAACGTGGCACGGCGAGGACCGGCGCAAACCAATGATCGCGGTGGATTCTCCGTCAATATGACAAAGATTCCACCGCGATCATGGCAGACCGTGGTTCAGGTCATGGAGCTCAACCCATTCCCGGTCTACGCCCCGTTCGCGGTGGGCCGCGCCGACGCAGGGATTGGATAGCCTTCACGGCCCACCGCTCCACGAGGGATAGTCACCTAGGGTCACAGTCGGCCACTAGGGTCAAAGGGCCTAGATTGGCCATTCAAACCGGTGACCCCGCAGCCTCACGGGACCCGCCCGAAACACCGGGGTAACATTGCAGCCGCTGGTTTCACGCGGCCGAAACACGCCGCGGCATGTGGCGAAACGCCGCTGACGGAAAGTCATGGCAGGCCGCAGCTTGGCACCAAGCACGAGCGTAGACGACGCCTGACGTGCACGCGCGTGAATGTTCGTGCCAGGGCTGCGGCGGACCAGCCTGCTGACCGGTGGCGCCTCCGCGTCCGCTTGCGGGCAGGTGGCAGGTCAGCAGGTGGCAGGTCAGCAGGTCAGAGGGCAGCAGGTCAGAGGGCAACAGGTCACAGCGCAGCAGGTCAGAGGGCAGCAGGTCAGAGCGCAGCAGGTTAAGGGCAGAGGAGCTGGTGCAGGGATGAGGCTCATCACGGCCGTCATCAAGCCGTTCAAGCTCGATGAGGTGAAGGCAGCTTTGCAGGCGTTCGGCGTGCACGGCTTGACGGTCACCGAGGCCAGCGGATACGGCAGGCAGCGTGGTCACACCGAGGTGTACAGGGGCGCCGAGTACCAGGTGGACCTGGTGCCGAAGGTGCGCGTCGAGGTGCTCACAGATGACGAGGACGTCGATGATCTGATCGACGTCATCGTCAAGGCGGCGCAGACCGGCCGGATCGGAGACGGAAAGGTCTGGTCCGTCCCGGTCGAGTCCGTTATCAGGGTCAGGACCGGAGAACGCGGCCCGGACGCGATCTAGGGCCAACGGCTCTCGTGCGGTCACCCCCCCACAGCTGGCCGTCTGAATGCGCCGTGGGCAGCGCGGCAAGATAGCGAACAGGCAGGTGGGGGGAGCAGTATGACAGTCAGGGGCATCGCCAGGGTGTCTTTCGCCGCCCAGCGCGCCCAGCGGACGGCGGAAGCCGACCGGTGGCTCGCGGGCCTGCTCGGCGCGGAGCCGGCCGTGGCGCTCGTCGCCGTGGGTGGTTACGGCCGCCGCGAGCTCGCCCCTGGCAGCGACCTGGACGTCATCCTGCTGCACTCGGGGCGCCCTGACGTCGGCGCGCTCGCGGACCGGATCTGGTACCCCGTCTGGGATTCTGGAGCAGAACTTGACCACGCGGTCAGAACGGTGCCACAGGCCAGAAGGGTCGCACAGGCTGACCTGAAGGCCGCGCTCGGCATGCTGCACGCACGCCATATCGCGGGTGATGCGGCGCTTACCGCTCAGCTACGCGAGACGGTGCTCGGCGACTGGCGGGCCTCGGCGCGGGCCCGCCTCGCCGAACTGTCCGCCATCGGAGCGGAGCGCGCGCAGCGCTGGGGTGAACTCGCCTTCCTGCTGGAACCCGACTTGAAGGAGGCGCGGGGCGGCATGCGCGACGTGCATGCGATGCAGGCGGTCGCCGCGGCCTGGGTAGCGCCCGCACCCGGGCCACGGGTACGTGCCGCGTACGAATTGATCATGGATGTGCGGTATGCCCTGCACGAGGTGAGCGGCCGCAGCGCCGACCGTCTCGTGCTGCAGGAGCAGGACGAGGTGGCGCGCGCCCTCGGCCTGCTCGACGCGGACGCGGTGCTGCGGTCGCTCGCCCAGGCCGGCCGGACCATCGGCTACGCCGTCGATCACACCTGGTGGCAGGTGGACCGCAGCATGGCCAAGCGGCCGCGCGGCAAGCGCAGGGGCGCGGCCCAGCGCTTGCCGCGCGGCGGGGCCCCGCGCGGTGGTACAGAGCGCCGGCCGCTCGCGGAGGGTGTGGTCGAGCAGGACGGCGAGGTGGTGCTCGCTCGTTCCGCTGACCCGGCGAGTGACCCCAGCATGGTGCTTCGCGCCGCCGCCGCGGCGGCGCGAAGCGGGCTGCCGCTCGCGCCAGGTACCCTCGCCAGGCTGCGTGACTGCCCGCCGCTGCCGGTGCCCTGGCCGGACGAGGCGCGGGACGCGCTTGTCGCGCTGCTCGGCGCGGGGCCTGCCGCGATCAGCGTGTGGGAGGCGCTCGATCAGGAAGAACTCATCACCGCACTGCTGCCTGACTGGGAGCGGGTGCGCAACAGGCCGCAGCGCAACCCGCTGCACACCTTCACAGTCGACCGGCACCTGGTGGAGTGCACCTCGGCGGCCGCGCCGCTGGTCCGTGACGTCGCACGTCCCGATCTGCTGCTGCTCAGCGCGCTGCTGCACGACATCGGCAAGGGCTGGCCGGGAGACCACAGCGTTTCCGGCGCAGAGGTGGCCCGGGATGTTGGCCACAGGCTTGGGCTCGCGGCCGAGGATGTGGAGACGCTCGCGGCAGCCGTTCGGCATCATCTCCTGCTACCGCAGACAGCGACGCGGCGCGACCTGGCTGACCCGTTGACCGCCCAGCGGGTCGCGAAGCTGGTGGGCAGCAGGCAACTGCTCGAGTTGCTGCACGCGCTCGCCATCGCGGACGCGCAAGCCACCGGGCCTGCCGCGTGGAACGAATGGAAGGCGGGGCTCGTCGCTGACCTGGTGCACCGCACTGCCGCCGTGCTTGCGGGCGACGAGCCGCCGCGGCCCACGCCGCTGTCACCCGGGCAGGTGGAGCTTGCCGCGCGCGGCGGCACGGCCGCGGTCGTGCACGACTGCGAGGTGACCATCGTCGCGCCCGACCGGCCTGGGCTGTTGTGGCGGGCGGCCGGCGTGCTCGCCTCGCATCGGCTGGCGGTCAGGTCCGCGACCGCGACCGCGACCAACGGCACAGCGGTTACCGTGCTCACAATCGCGCCGGAGTTCGGGGCACCGCCGGACGCGGCGCTGATCGAGAGCGACCTGCACCGGATGCTGGAAGGCCGCCTAGACGTGGCGGAGCGGCTAGCCAGGCGGCAGCGGGCATACCGGCCGCGTCCTGGCGTCTCTGTGGCGCCACCCAAGGTCACGATGGTCGACGACGCCTCACACAGCGCGGCCGTGGTTGAGGTGCGTGCGCACGACGAGCCTGGCCTGCTGTGGCGGATCGGCCGTGCGCTCGGCGAGTGCGGCCTTGACGTGCGGGCCGCGCGGGTGGAAACGCTCGGCGCGGAGGCGGTGGACGCGTTCTACGTGGTCGACAGCACGGGCAAGCCACCGGTGGGGGACAACGTGCGCACGCTAATCCGTGAGCGGGTGCTCGCCGCCCTGACCCGCGGAACCGATCCGCCTGACGGCCAGGGCGCTCATCCGCCGCCGACCGGATAACCTGGGTAGCCGATCCGCATTACCCGCCCGAGGACGGCAAAGACACGTGTTCGAAACCCTTTCCGATCGGCTGACCCAGGTTTTCTCCTCCCTTCGCGGCAGGGGGCGCCTGTCCGAGGCCGACATCGACGCGACCTGCCGCGAGATACGCATCGCGCTGCTCGAAGCGGACGTTGCGCTCCCGGTGGTCAGGGAGTTCGTCGCGCGCATCAAGGAGCGGTCGCGCGGTGAGGCCGTTTCCGCCGCGCTTAACCCCGCGCAGCAGGTCATCAAGATCGTCCATGAGGAGCTCATCGAGATCCTCGGCGGCCAGACCCGCAGGCTCGAATTCGCCAAGACACCGCCAACAGTGATCATGCTTGCCGGGCTGCAGGGCTCAGGCAAGACCACGCTCGCCGCCAAACTCGCACTTTGGCTGCGCGAACAGGGCCACACGCCGCTGATGGTCGCGGCGGACCTGCAGCGGCCGAACGCGGTCGGGCAGTTGCAGGTGCTCGGTGAGCAGGTCCGGGTTCCCGTCTACGCGCCAGAGCCAGGCAATGGTGTCGGCGATCCCATCGCGGTTGCCCGCCAGTCTGTGGCAGAAGCAAGGCTCAAGCTGCACGACATGGTGGTAATCGACACCGCTGGGCGCCTCGGCATCGACGAGGAGATGATGGCGCAGGCCGTCGCGATCAGGGACGCGGTCCAGCCGGACGAGATCCTGTACGTGGTCGACGCGATGATCGGCCAGGACGCCGTGAGCACCGCGCAGGCGTTCGTTGACGGTGTCGGATACGACGCCGTGGTCCTCACCAAGCTTGACGGCGATGCCCGCGGCGGCGCGGCGCTGTCCATCGCCGAGCTCACTGGCCGGCCCATCATGTTCGCCTCGTCAGGCGAGAAACTCGAAGACTTCGACCTGTTCCACCCCGACCGGATGGCGTCGCGGATCCTCGATATGGGCGACATGCTCACCCTGATCGAGCAGGCAGAACGGGCCTTCGACGAGGACCAGGCCGCCGATATGGCGGGCAAGCTCGTCTCAGGTGAGGGCTTCACCCTCGAGGATTTCATCGACCAGCTGCTGATGGTCCGCAAGCTCGGGCCGATCGGCAACCTGCTCGGCATGCTGCCTGGCGCGGCTCAGAACAGGGAGATGCTCAGCCAGATAGACGACGCACAGCTCGACCGCGTGCTCGCCATTGCCCGCTCGATGACCCCTGACGAGCGGCGTAACCCGAAGATCATTAACGGTTCACGCAGGGCGCGAATCGCTGGTGGTGCGGGCGTCAGCGTCAGCGAGGTCGGGGACCTGGTCCTCCGCTTCTTCGAAGCGCAGAAGATGATGCGCCAGATGCTCGGCGGCGGGATGCCAGGCATGCCTGGCATGCCAGGTATGCCAGGCATGCGGCGCAAATCGGTCAAGAACGCCCGCGGCAAGAAGAACAAGAAGAAGCCGAAGGGCGGGCGCCCCGGCGCGCCCGACCGTGCGGCATCTGCAGGTGGCGCAGGTGGCGGGTCCGCGGGTGGCGGGTCTGCAGGTGGCGGCGGGCTTGCGCGCGGAGCCGGCCAAGGGCTTCCGCACGGGCTGCCCGGGATCGGCGGTGCTGGTTCTGGTGCGGGCTCTGCTGGTTCTGCGTTGCCTGGCAGCCTGGGCGACCTGGCTGCGGGGTTGCCAGGCGGTCTTGGCAAGGGGGCCCCGAGCCCAGCGGATCTGCCAGATCTTCAAGATCTCCCGGCGGCGTTCAAGATGCGGGGCGCCGCCAAGGCCAAGAACCAGAAACGCAAGTAGCCGCCGGACCGCGGCAGCTGCGGGGATGCAGCGCGCCGAGATCCGGTGCGGAGAGTCCAGATCCGGTGCGGAGTCCAAAGTCCAGATCCGGTGTGGAGATCAGTGGCGGTTTGGTCGCAGCTGAATGCCGCGTTCTGGTCACGCTGATCTCCACACCCCGCGCGGCCGCGCACCTCACGGTCGGTGGCGATTACGCGCCGGCGCTGGGCGTCTGGCACAATGTGACGGCGACCACCCGGGCTGCGGGGCCCTCTCTGACCCGCGGGGCCGGGCAACCGCCTGAGTGGCCTCACCGGTCCCCACCCGGCAGGGCGCCACTCGAACCGAGATTCCTGGGAGAAGACCACACCCGTGGCTGTCAAGATCAAACTCAAGCGTATGGGAAAAATCCATGCGCCGTACTATCGCGTTGTCGTCGCTGACGCCCGTGCCAAGCGGGACGGGCGGGCGATCGAAGAAATCGGCAAATACCACCCGAAGCTGGAGCCCTCGCTCATCGAGATCGACTCAGAGCGCGCACAGTACTGGCTGTCGGTCGGAGCACAGCCGACCGATCCGGTACGCAGCCTCCTCAAGATCACCGGGGACTGGCAGCGGTTCCACGGTGAGGACGGGGCGGAGGGCACCCTCAAGACCGCGTCACCAGGGGCGGACAAAAAGGAAGCGTTCGCGGCGGCACTGAGGGAAACCCACGGCGAGCCCGACGGCGCTTCCACCACCCCGAAGGGGCGTGGCCGCAGGTCAGAACCCAAGTCCGACAAGCCGGAAGCGCGGTCTGCGAAGGCCACCAAGACGGCCGTGACCGACACGGGCACCGAGGGTGCGCAGGCCGGTAGGGCCGACGCTGGCAAGGCTGAGGGCGGCAGCGGCGAGGACGGCAAGGCCGAGGGCGGCGCCACCAAGGCGAAGAGGTCTGCCGGCAAGGCGGACACGCCCGAGGACAAGGCTGCGGACAATGCTGCGGACAAGGCGGCGGACGCTGACAAGCCCGGCGAGGCGGCCGGTGCTGGGCAGGCCGGGGCCGCCGGAAAGAGTGCGCCAGAGGCCGATGCCGCTGACGCCGAGGCTGCGGCCGGCGAGGCCGGTAGCGCAGCCGGCGAGGCCGGTAGCGCAGCCGGCAAGGCCGGTAGCGCTGACGCCGAGGCTGCGGCGGACAAGGCCGGTAGCGCAGCTGACAAGGCCGATAGCGCTGACGCCGAGGCTGCGGCGGACAAGGCCGGTAGCGCGGCCGACGAGGCCGGTGGCGGAGCCTGAGGTGCTTGAGGAAAGCCTTGAGCACCTTGTGCGCGGCATCGTCGAGCATCCGGAAGATGTCAGGGTCTCCAGCCGCGGACTGCGCCGTGGCAGGGTCCTTGAGGTGCGCGTCCATCCCGATGACCTGGGTAAGGTCATCGGCCGCGGTGGCCGCACCGCACGGGCCCTTCGCACCGTCGTGGGCTCGCTCGCCGGAGGCCGTTACGTCCGGGTCGACCTGCTTGATCTGGATGAGGTTCGCTGACGGGCATGCTCCTGGTCGTTGGCCGCATTGGCCGCCCGCATGGAGTTCGCGGTGAGGTCGCGGTCGACATCCGTACCGACGATCCGGGTCAGAGGTTCGCTTCGGGCTGCGTGCTCGCCACTCAGCCCGAAGCGCTCGGCCCGCTGACGGTTGCGGGCGCCAGGCCGCATGCTGGCGGCCTGATCGTCAGCTTCGCCGGGATCACCGGCCGCGACGAAGCCGGGCAATTGCGCGGCGCGTGGCTGGTCATCGACTCGGCCGACGTGCCCGCGCCTGACGACCCGGACGAATACAACGACTATCAGCTGATCGGGCTCGACGTGGTCACCGTTGCTGGCCGTCATGTCGGGACGGTGGCCGACGTCCGCCATCATGGCCAGGACCTCCTGGTGGTGCGGACCGCATCGGGCGCCGCAGAGATTCTCGTGCCATTCGTCGCCGCCATCGTGCCTGAGGTCGATGTCCGGGCCGGGCGCCTGCGCATCGACCCGCCGCAGGGCCTGCTCGAGCAGAACGAACCGGCCTGACCGTCATGCGGATCGACATCATCACGATCTTCCCTGGGTACTTCGGGCCGTTGCGGATGTCGCTCATCGGCAAGGCGGCGGCACGCGGTGTCATCCGGGTCAACGTGCACGACCTCAGGAACTGGGCGCGCGATGCGCACCACAGCGTCGACGACACGCCGTACGGCGGCGGTCCTGGGATGGTGATGAAAGCCGGGCCATGGGGTGACGCACTGGATGCGGTCGCAGCAGCTGAACCTGGCGCGGCGCCGCGGCTTGTCGTGCCCACGCCAAGCGGTTGCCTGTTCAACCAGCAGGTCGCTGCCCGTTTTGCCCGTGAGCCTCATCTGGTGTTCGCCTGCGGTCGCTACGAGGGCATTGACGCGCGTGTCATCGACGACGCCAGGACCCGGCTGCCGGTCGATGAGCTCAGCATCGGTGACTATGTACTTGCTGGTGGTGAGGCCGCCGTGCTGGTCATGGTGGAGGCGATCTGCCGTCTGTTGCCTGGCGTGGTCGGCAACGCGGAGTCGGTCGCGGATGACTCGTTCGGCGGGTGCACTGTGCCACGCTCGTGCTTGGGCCCTGGTCCCGGGATTCCCAGCCAGTCCGATGGTCTTGAGGGTGCGGCCGGGCCCGCGGCCGATAGTGCCGATGGCCGCGATGCAGTGGGAGTAGCTGCGCGGAGCGCCATGGCGGGCCTGCTCGAAGGCCCGGTTTACACGAAACCGCGAGTCTGGCGCGGGCGCGAGGTGCCAGCCGTGCTGCTCTCCGGGAATCATGCGGCAATCGCGCGCTGGAGGCGCGATTCCGCGTTGCGGCGGACCGCGGCTATGCGCCCGGAAATGGTCAGAATGCTCGATCCCGCGGCCCTCGACGACCTGGATCGTGGGGTGCTGTCCGAGGCTGGCTTTCCTGTGCGCTCCGAAGATGTGGCACACTGAAAGCCGCCGCCCGGCCTGGGAAGCCTGCGCCGGGGCCGGGATTCGGAATACCCTAAGCCATGTCCGGGGCGCTATGCACGCCCGCGAACGCGCGATTAATTAGAGGAACGCCGTCATGCATACCGCGATCGCCGAGCTTGAGCGGGCCCAGCTACGCTCGGACATCCCCAGCTTCCGCCCGGGTGACACGTTGAAGGTGCACGTGCGTGTCAAGGAGGGCACCCGATCCCGGATCCAGGTCTTCCAGGGTGTCGTGATCCGCCGGCAGGGCGGCGGCGGGCGTGAGACGTTCACCGTCCGCAAGATTAGTTACGGCGTGGGCGTTGAGCGCACATTCCCTGTGCACAGCCCGTCGATCGATAAGATCGAGGTTGTGACTCGCGGGCGGGTTCGCCGCGCGAAGCTCTACTACCTGCGGTCGTTGCGCGGAAAGGCTGCGCGGATCAGGGAACGGCGCGACCACACTGGCCGGTGACCAGCCCCAATCGCCACCGATGGCCGAACCCCCCGAGGTGCCGGCGGCCCGACGACGGTCATTCTGGCGTGAGCTGCCGCTACTCGTGGCGGTCGCGCTGATACTTGCCTTGCTGATCAAGGCATTCGCGGTCCAGGCCTTCCGCATCCCGTCCGGATCGATGGAGGACACGCTCCTGATCGGTGACAGGCTGCTCGTCAACAAGGTCGTCTACGATTTCCGCGGGATTGACCGCGGCGACATCGTGGTGTTCAGCGGTCAGGGCTCCTGGGACCCGTCGGTCGCATCGGCGCCGTCCGAGAGCGAGATCCCCCGCGTCTACCACGACGTGCTGCGCTGGGTGGGCCTTGAGACGGACGGGACGGATTACATCAAGCGGGTCATCGGCCTGCCAGGCGATCATGTGGCCTGTTGTGACGCCGACGGCCGGATCACGGTAGATGGGATTCCGCTGCACGAGAGTGCGTATCTTTACCCGGGAAGCAACCCGTCGCTGCAGCAGTTCAAGATTGTAGTCCCGCAGGGCCGGCTCTGGGTGATGGGCGACCACCGCGCCGATTCGGCCGACTCCAGGTACCACATGGATAGCCCAGGCGACGGCACCATCCCCATCAAGGAGGTAGTCGGCAGGGCGTTCGTGGTCATCTGGCCGCCGTCCCAGCTACGGACGCTGCCGATCCCCGGGACCTTCAAGCAAGCAGCGCTCAAAGCCGCTGGCACCACGGCGCCGGCCCTGCCGCTCGCCGGGGGCTTTGTAGCGGCGATACCTGCGATGTGGCTGGTTCGGCGGTTCCGCAGGCGCCCTCGATCCGGCGTGTAGTTCAAAGCACGGGTGACTGGGCCATCCGCTCAGGTGGGGCCGGGCACCTGCTCGTCGCCTGTCAGGACCATTCGGCCGCCACCCTACGGCGGCCATATCGCGCTGAACCGCGACCTGGTCACTTGCCCAGCAAGCCTGCCGCCCTGCTGGGACCTTGACCTCGGCTTGTGATCCCGGTCAACAGCCCATTGCACAGAGGGTAACCGGATCGGCGGCGTTGGTGCTGTTCGCGCGCTCGCCCAGCGATAAGCTCAACTCGATGGACGACGAGCAGGGGCCACGCCAGCCCGCCATGACGCAGCCACATGATCCCGAAGACCGGGACGCTGATGGCGCCGGCACCCGGGGGGATCCCCGCCCGGATGACGCCGAGGTGAGTGATGCGCCAGTGAAGGGTGCCACCACCCGGGACGAGGCCGAGCGCGCTGGTCGTGGCGACGCCGTCGCGCGGGAACAGGGGGCAAAGAAGCGGCGGCGGACGTTCTGGCGCGAACTGCCCATCCTTGTCGTGATAGCGCTCGCGCTCACCGTGATTATCAAGGTATTCGCCATACAAGCCTTCTATATTCCCTCGTCATCGATGGAGAATACGCTTAAGATCGGCGACCGGGTGCTTGTGAACAAGGTCGTTTATCATCTGCGCAGCATCCATCGTGGCGACATAGTCGTTTTCAGCGGC
This sequence comes from uncultured Actinomycetota bacterium, assembly GCA_963826515.1. GTDB lineage: Bacteria > Actinomycetota > Actinomycetes > Streptosporangiales > Streptosporangiaceae > DATFVJ01. The sequence continues at coordinate 541,160 of CAWGXI010000002.1, read as the reverse complement.
TTGGATTCGTGGGACCCGACGGTTCCGCAGACCGCGTCATCAAATCCCATCAGGCGCTTCGCCGACTGGGCCGGCTCCGAGTTCGGAGTCACCGGGGGCGAGAAAGACTACGTCAAGCGGGTCATCGGGCTGCCCGGCGACCGCGTGGCATGTTGTGACGCGCGCGGCCGGATCACGGTCAACGGTGTCCCGCTCAACGAGACCTCCTATCTCTATCTGGGCAATGCCCCGTCGTCGCTTCGGTTCGACGTAACCGTGCCAGCTGGCGAATTGTGGGTCATGGGTGATCACCGGGCGGTGTCCTACGACTCCCGTGAGCATCGGGGTGACCCCGGCGGTGGCGCTATCCCTGAGTCCAAGGTGATCGGGCGCGCATTTGTGGTCGTGTGGCCACTCAACCGGCTCGGTATCTTGCCCATTCCAGCCACGTTCGAGCAGAAGGCGCTCGCCGCAGCAGCGCCGGCCGCACCGCTGGCCTCCGGCGTCGTTGGGGCCATTCCCCTGGCACTGGTTCAGCGCCGTATCCGCAAGCGCCGCGGGCGCTCGGCGGGTCACGCGCCTTGATGGCCCGATCCTGCGGAGGACCGTGCCGATCCGACGTACCCTGCCAAGTGTCATGATGAGCCTGGAACGCGGGATGTCTGCATGGGACGCGGTGCCCGGCAGTATCGGGGGCCCCGACGGCGAAGCTGCCGCGGGCGAGGCCGGCGCGAGCATGGCGGATGTTTTGCCGCAGAAGGCACCCGGTGTTGTCGCTGATGCTGATACCAGGATGATCTCGGATCCTTCCCGTGGGAGGCCGGCGGCCGACGCGCTCGCGGACCATGCCATGGCCGTGCCGGCCTGCCCGCCCAGTCGATCCGTGCTCCGGCCGCCGGGATACACGCCGCGCCGGGGAGCCGGTCTGTCCGGGTACGAGCGCGTTCTGGCTCGCGCGGGCCTTGCCCCGATAGCAGGCATCGACGAAGCCGGGCGGGGCGCGTGCGCGGGTCCCCTCGTGGTCGCGGCCGTGGTGTTTCCCACTCCGGATCCGCCGGTGCCGCAGCTAGCTGACTCGAAGGCGCTCACCCCAGCCATAAGGGGGCAGGTCTACCGTGAAGTTGTGGCTAATGCGCTGTCCTGGCACACGGTGGTAATCCCTCCTGGCGAGATCGACCGCCTTGGGCTGCACGTATGCAACATCGCCGGCATGCGCCGGGCCCTGGCCGGCATTTCCTGCCGCCCTGGGTATGTGCTCACTGACGGCTTCCCGGTCTGCGGTCTGACGGTCCCGGCGCTGGCGATGTGGAAGGGGGACCAGGTCGCTGCCTGTGTCGCCGCCGCTTCTGTGGTGGCGAAGGTGACCAGGGACCGGATCATGACGAAGCTGCATGACCGGTACCCGGCCTACGATTTCGCCGAGCACAAGGGTTACTCGACAAGGCGGCACACCCAGGCGCTCGCCGAGCACGGTCCCAGCCCGGAGCACCGATTCAGCTATGTGAACGTAATGTTCGCGATCCAGCGGCGCGACGCGGGTGCACGGCCGATGCCGGACAATGGAGGGATGGCGGACGTGGCCTGCACTGTCGATGGTGCCAGGAATGGCGTGCCCGCCGCTGGCGGTGCAGCCAACGGGGCTGGCTTCGCAGCCAGGTCGGACCTGGCGGAAGAGGCTTCCGGCGCCTTCTAGGCCGGCCGCCTGATCGGAGGGGACACCATGAGCGCAGAGGATCTCGAGAAATACGAGACCGAGATGGAGTTGCAGCTCTACCGCGAGTATCGCGACGTGGTCGGGCTGTTCACCCATGTGGTCGAGACCGAGCGCCGCTTCTATCTCACCAACGAGGTCGACCTCAACGTGCGGACGGCCGACAACGGTGAGGTGTTCTTCGAGGTCACGATGCAGGACGCCTGGGTATGGGACATGTACAGGCCAGCGCGGTTTGTGAAGAATGTGCGGGTCGTGACCTTCAAGGACGTGAACGTCGAGGAACTCGCGCAAAGCGACTTGGAGCTTCCAGAGGACAAGCCGGGATTCCCGACCTAGGAATCGACGCGTCAAGCCGGGGCGTGATTGGTGCCCGCACACATTCCACAAGACAGGCGGCTATCCCACGGCTACCCCGGCTCAAGGCCGGCGGTCAGGCGGGCAGCAGATTGCAGGCCGCGCGGTTTCCAGGAGGCAGCGGACCTGCGTGATCCAAGGCAGGTTCCGCCCGCCACGTTTCCTGGCACCGCCTGGCTTCTCATGGCTTGCGGGCACGCTAGCTGCCGCAGCCTAGCCGCGAGAGCGGTCGTTTAGCGCCGCAGAAGTTTCCCGCAGATGCTTAACGGCTGCGCGGGCCCCGCCAGCGGCAAACAGCGCGTCCCAACGCGGGGCTAGCACGGGGGTCTGACATTTTGGCTGGAGTACCCACAGGAGAATGCCGCCACAGTCCGCCGTCCACAGCTCTCGTCGTACCGGCGCTCGTCCCGGTTGCTGCCGTCATCGTTGAAAGCGGAGGTGGTGGCATTGCATCCCAAGGATGCCCTTGGCAGGCAAGGCGAGGAGGTGGCCGCAGGCTTTCTGGAGGCGGCAGGCCTGCGGGTACTGAGCCGTAACTGGCGGTGCGCGGACGGCGAACTGGACATCGTCGCTGCTGAGCGCCGCACGCTGGTGGTGTGCGAGGTTAAGACGCGCTCGGGAACCCGTTACGGCACGCCACTCGAAGCGATCACGCGGCAGAAGAGGTTGAGGCTCAGGCGCCTGGCTGTCCGCTGGATTTCAGCCCATGGCATCGTGTTCGACAGGATCAGGATCGATGCCGTCGGGCTAACTCGCGACGCTGGCGGCAACTATGCGATCGAGCATGTCCGAGGGGTGGACTAGATGCCGCTCGCCCGTACCTACTCGATCGCGCTCGTCGGTGTAGAAGGCCACACGGTCGAAGTTGAGGCAGATATCGCCAATGGCCTGGTTGGGCTCCTGCTCGTAGGGCTCCCAGATACGGCGCTACGAGAAGCGCGCGACCGGATTCGGTCGGCGATCGTGAACAGCGGCCAGGAATGGCCGCAGCGCAAGATCACAGTCGGGTTGTCCCCGGCCAGCCTGCCGAAACGGGGCAGTGGCTTCGATCTCAGCATCGCCGCGGCGATAATGGCGGCGGCTGGTGCGCTACCGCCCACCGCGCTTGCGGGGCTTGTGCTCATGGGCGAACTCGGTCTGGACGGCCGGCTGCGGACAGTGCGCGGCGTCCTGCCAGCCACCGCGAGCGCCGCAGGCGCTGGCTTCACCACCGTGGCGGTGCCGCGGATGAACGCTCCGGAAGCGGCGCTTATGCCGGGCATCCGGGTGCTGGCCGTACCCTCACTGGCGGCCTTGCTCGCCCACCTGCGGGGAGAGCGGTGCCCAGCGGGGAGCGAGCCAGTGGAGGTCATCGAGGGCGGAACGTTTCCCGGATCATCTCACTGGGTCGCGAGCCCTGACCGGGGCGCGGTGACCTGTCCGTGGAGGCCCGGGCGAGCCGGAGCCGGCCGGGCGCAAGGCGGCGGAACCGCGGCCGGCCAACCCGGCGGCAGTCCGCCAGAGCCGCAAGCCGGGGCGGTACCTGGGATGGGTGCCAGCCTGGTCATGTCAAAGGACCAGACGGCCCCCGACCTCGCCGACGTGCTCGGCCAGCCAGTCGCACGACGGGCAGTCGAGATCTGCGCGGCCGGAGGGCATCACCTGTCAATGCTCGGGCCACCAGGGGCGGGCAAGACGATGCTCGCGGAGCGGCTTCCGACTGTCCTTCCCCCTCTGGACCTGGCGGCCTCGCTTGAGGTGACCTCCGTGCACTCGGTGGCAGGCACGCTGCCGCCTGGCCGCCCGCTCGTCACAGAGCCACCGTTTTGCGGGCCTCACCACACCGCCACCAAGGCGGCGATCGTCGGTGGCGGAAGCGGGATCATCCGGCCCGGGGCTGTATCACTGGCCCACCTCGGGGTGCTCTTCCTTGATGAGGCACCCGAATTCAGCCGTGACGTGCTCGATGCCCTGCGCCAGCCGTTGGAGTCAGGCGAGGTTGTCGTGGCGCGCTCTGGGCTGACGGCACGTTTCCCCGCGAGGTTCACGCTCGTGCTTGCGGCCAACCCGTGCCCGTGCGCGCGTGCTGCCGGGCCGAAAGCGGCCTGCACCTGTACGCCCATGGCCAGGCGCAGATACCTGGCCCGGTTATCTGGCCCGCTGCTCGATCGCGTCGACGTCAAGGTCGAGCTCCTCCCTGTCGGCAGGGCAGAGCTGCTGAGCGACCGGCGATTCGCGGAAAGCAGCGCGACCGTAGCCAAGCGCGTCGAGCTGGCGCGTGAACGTGTTGCCTACCGGCTTGCGGGTACCCCGTGGCGGCTCAACGCACAGATCCCGGGCAGCGAGCTGCGGCGCAGGTTCCCGCCGGTGTCCGGTGCTCTGGCACGGGTCGAGCGCGCGATGGAACTCGGCCAGATCAGCGCCCGAGGGGTCGACCGCGTCCTGCGGGTTTCATGGACCCTGGCTGATCTGGCCGGTAAGGCGCGGCCCACCGCGGACGAGACCGGATACGCACTCGGCCTGTGGCTAGGCGTGACGCAATGAGAAATTCGGCTGACGCGCAGCGCCTGGCCCGTGCCGCGCTGACCTACCTCGTGGAGCCTGGTGACAACGCCGCCGGCGCTCTGCTTCGAACGTCCGGTCCGGAGGACGTTGTCGCCGCGATCAAGGCAGGCCGCATTCCCGCGCAACTGGCGGCTGGGGGTGATCAGGACAACAGGCTGGCAGCAGCGGTCGGCCGGTCGATGCGGAACTGGCGAGCCAGGTTGGCCGAGATTCCTGCCGAACGTGATCTGTGGGCCGCCGAAGAGGCCGGAATCCGGCTGGTCTGCCCCGGGGAGCCGGAGTGGCCGACACAGCTGGACATTCTCGGAGATGCGCGGCCGTATGCCCTTTGGCTGCGAGGAAGCGCGGACTTGCGGCACAGTTGCCTGCGGTCAGTGTCGGTCGTGGGCGCTCGCGCCGCCACTGCTTACGGCTCCCACGTGTCGGCAGAACTTGCCGCAGGTCTGGCCAGCCGGGGCTGGGCGGTCCTATCGGGAGGTGCGTACGGGATCGACGGGTCCGCGCATCGCGGCGCCCTCGCCGCGGAGGGGATCACGATTTCCATCCTGGCGAGCGGTGTCGACAACCCATACCCGCAGGGCAACCACGAAATGTTCGCCGGCATCGTCGCACAGGGCCTGCTCGTCAGCGAATGGCCGCCGGGGCGCAATCCCACTAGGACAAGGTTCCTGGCGAGGAACAGGGTGATAGCGGCTTTGAGCCGGGGCACCGTTGTCGTCGAAGCGCGCCGTCGTAGCGGCGCGCTGAGTACCGCCAGGCATGCCAGGGATCTGTGCCGGCCGCTCATGGCGGTGCCCGGGCCCGTCACGTCCGATTGCTCCACTGGTTGCCACTGGATTATGCGGGAGTGGGGCGCCGTGTGCGTGACCAGCCCAGAGGACGTGCTTGAAGATGTCGCCGATGTGGGCGAGCACCTGACCGGGCCTGGCCAGGTCATCGCGGCGGCCGAGCTTGATCCGCTCACAACGCGGGTTCTGGAAGCGGTACCCGCCCGGGGTGGTGCGGGACCCGCGACGATCGCGGTATCCGCAGGCGTGGCCCTCGACACCACGCTGAGCTGCCTCGGCCTGCTGGCAGCTGGGGGATTCGTCGCGCGCGGGCCGCGCGGCTGGCGGCTCGCGGGCAAGGACGGTGCTTGACTCGGCGGCCTCAGCGGCGCACGGTGGCGCGTGTGACCTTCCCGCCGCCCTCCACGCCGCCACTCGTCACGGTGCCGCCCGTCACGGTGCCGCCCGCCGCAGCGCCGCCCGCCGCAGCGCCGCCCGCCATGGCGCCGCCCGCCGCAGAATCGGGTACAGCACCGCCCCCCACGGGGCCGCCCGCGACGGCCCCGCCCGCGACAGCCCCGCCCCCGACAGCCCCGCCGGCCGCAGAATCCGGCACAGTCCCGTCGGCCGCGCCGTCGGGCGGTGCTGGGCCGCCGGGCGGTGCTGGGCCGCCGGGCGGTGCTGGGCCAGGCCGGCCGGGCCTTGCTGGGTCGGCTGCGCCGCCCGGCGGTGCTCGGCCGGCCGCGCCGTCGGCCACAGCGCCAGCCGACTCAGCGAGGATAGGCGGCCCGCTGCCTGCGACTTTCGAGGCGTGCCTCGCAGCATTCGAAACGTTCCTGGCGGCAGAGCGCGGGCTTTCCAGCCACACGGTCCGGGCCTACCTTGGTGATGCGCGGTCGATAATGGCGCACGCATGGCGGGCGGGTGCGGACGGGCCGAACGACGTCGGGATCGGACTCATCCGTAGCTGGCTGGCTCGGCAGCACGCCAGCGGCCAGGCAAGATCGACGCTGGCCAGACGCGGCGCAGCGGTCAGGACATTTACCAGGTTCGCGCATCGGCGTGGCTGGCTCGCCGCCGATCCCGGGCCGTTGCTCGGCACCCTGAAGACCCGGCGCCGGATTCCGCATGTGGCCACGGCGTGCGACATGGCGGCCGTCCTCGCGCAGGCAGCCGCGCACGCTGGGGAGTCGGCGACCATGCTCAGGGACGAGGCGGTCCTCGAGTTGTTGTACGCCACCGGAATCCGGGTGGGCGAGCTGTGCGGCCTCGATCTGCCCGATGTGGATCCGCAGCGTAGGACCGTCCGGGTGCTTGGCAAGGGAGGCAAGCAACGCACGGTTCCCGTCGGGGTGCCAGCCCTGCGCTCGGTCGACCGGTGGTGCAGGGTAGGTCGCCCACTACTCGTCAACGGGCTCAGCGGTCCCGCCCTCTTGCTCGGGCAGCGCGGCGGCCGCCTGGATCCGCGGGTCGCCCGCCGCATCGTGCATGCGGCACTTGCCTCGGTTCCTGAAGCGCCCGATTCTGGGCCGCATGGGTTGCGCCACGCGGCGGCGACTCACCTGCTTGAGGGGGGCGCCGACCTGCGGAGTGTGCAGGAGATCCTTGGTCATTCATCATTGGCCACGACACAGATCTACACCCACGTCTCGCCCGAGCGGTTGATCGGAAGCTACCGCCAGGCGCACCCGCGCGCCTGAAGCCCGCGGCCTGACGACCGGTGCCTGACGACCGGGTGCCTGAAGCCCGCGTGCCTGAAGCCCGCGTGCCTGAAGCCCGCGTGCCTGAAGTCCCGGGCTGAAGCATGGCGAGCCTCACGCACCGGCTATGGCCGGTGACCCGGCGCGGCCGCACGAAGCGTAAAGCTTTGTTGAGATCGCGTTCTTTACCGTCAGGAGGGGTGGCAAGGCGTATTCCTGACGCGCCAGTCGCGCAGGTTCCGGCTAGCAACCGTCGGACCGGCCCATGATCCGCAACCATGTTGAGTTTCCTGCAAATAGCGCGGGCAGATTAACACGAGAAGGGATCTTGAACGCGGCCAGCGAGGCATTCATCAAGTAACGGCCCGAAATGGGCTCGAGCACGCTCGTGCCTGTGTCGCCCGCGGTAGCCCTGTGTCGCGCCCGCGGCAGCCGTTCAGGAGGTGAATACCTGTCAAGGCGCTGCTGCGGGAGCGTACGCTGCTCAGCTGCGGCCTGCGCCGGGTCAATCGGGGGTCGGCTTCCGTGCCCGCGGCCTGCGCCGGGCCTCATTGGGGCTCATCCTCCCTGCCCGCGGCTTGCGCCGTGCCCATCGGGGCTCATCCTCCCAGCCCGGCCTGCGCCGGGTGCCGGGCTCATCCGGGTCGGTTTCCTTGCCCGCGGACCTCCGCCGTGCCCATCGGGCTCGGCCTCCCAGCCAGCGGGCACATCCGTGTCAGCAGACGCCGGAGCGGCTGTGCCCGCAGTTTCCAGTGTGGGCACGGTGTGTCCAGTGTGGGCACAGTGTGCCCAGCCCGGCAGGCTGTTTCAAGTGTGGGCCACTGTTTCCAGTGTGGGCAGAGTTTCCAGTGCGCGTGCAGGGCTAGCCGGGCGTCCCGACCCTATCCCCATGCCAGAGCCGGTAGACTGGCCGACGGCTCTTAATGGCCTAATTCGCGCGCCCGCCCGCTATCCGGTCCCCGGACCGGCACTGGTGGGACGCACCTCTCGGTCCGTCGAGCAGCAGGTTCTGGCGGTCAGGTGCGCACGGGCGCCAGGAAGAAACCGGGAAGCGGCCGCGCCTCGCTGGCGCGCCGCACGAGAGAAAGGGACTGCGGGCATGGCACCCGTTGTCACCATGAGGCAGCTGCTCGAGAGCGGCGTTCATTTCGGTCACCAGACTCGCCGCTGGAATCCGAAGATGAAGCGCTTCATCTTCGCTGAGCGCAACGGCATCTACATCATCGACCTCCAGCAATCGCTCGACTACATCGACACCGCGTACGAATTCGTGAAGGAGACCGTCGCGCACGGCGGTTCCGTGCTTTTCGTCGGCACCAAGAAGCAGGCTCAGGAGGCGATCGCCGAGCAGGCGCGTCGCGTCGGGATGCCGTTTGTCAACCAGCGCTGGCTTGGCGGCATGCTCACGAACTTCTCTACCGTGTTCAAGCGGCTGCAGCGGCTCAAGGAGCTCGAGGAGGTCGATTTCGACGATGTCCCTGGCTCTGGCATGACGAAGAAGGAACTGCTGCACCTCAAGCGTGAGCGCGACAAGCTCGACCGGACCCTCGGCGGCATCCGCGACATGTCGCGGGTGCCGAGCGCCGTCTGGGTGATCGACACCAAGAAGGAGCACATCGCCGTCAACGAGGCACGCAAGCTTGGTATCCCTGTTGTGGCGATTCTGGACACTAACTGCGATCCGGACGAGGTCACCTACCCGATCCCGGGGAATGACGATGCGATCAGGAGCGTCGCGCTGCTGACGCGTGTCGTCGCGGACGCGGTGGCGGATGGCCTGATCGCCCGGGCCGGGGCTGCGATAGGCGAGGAGAAGCCGCAAGTCGACGTGGCCGGCGCCCAAATCGGCGTCGAGGAGCCGCTGGCCGAATGGGAGCGCGAGCTGCTCGAGGGAACTCCGCCCGAGGCCGGGGAAGGCCCGGCCGCCGACGGGAACGTGCAAACGGAGGCCGTCGCGCCAGGCACGGCCGCGCCAGGCACGGGAGCGCCAGGCACGGGAGCGCCAGGCACGGGAGCGCCAGGCACGGGAGCGCCAGGCACGGGAGCGCCAGACGCGGGAGCGCCAGACGCGGGAGCGCCAGGCACGGGAGCGCCAGGCACGGGCCCGGTGGCAGGACTGGCGGGCTCCGGTGCGGCGGCTGCCGCAGCGGAAGCGGCGGGCGGCGGCGTGGAAGCGGGCGAAGTTGCCCAGGATTCGGCAGGCGGCAGTACGGGGAAAGCCGGTGAACACAGCGAGGCTAGCGAGCAGGCTCTCACAGGAGAGACGGCTGAGCCGGACGCAGGGCCCGAGATGTAGGCCGCGCACGGAGCCACGGGTCCGGTGGGCCCACCGGGCGCCCACGGAACCTTGCTGCTACCAGGTGCCCGGCGGCTACCAGGTGCCCGGCGGCGGCCAGGTGCCCGGCGGCGGCCAGGTGCCCGGCGGCAGTCGTCGCGTGGACGGCGCCGCGTGGACGGCGCCGCGTGGACGGCGCCGCGCCGACGGCGCCGCGAAGCATCCAGGTTCGCCCGGTCGGCGCTACGGCTGGATCGCGCGGCCACCAGGAAGACGGCGCGCGGGCAAACAGGCACGTGGGCGGCGACCGCGGGCACGCGGGCGGCCGGCACGAACGAGCACCGCAACAAACGTGACAACACGTCCCCCTGATGAGATATCGAGAGGCCAAAAAATGGTGAACGTCACGGCCGCGGACGTCAAGCGTCTTCGCGAGCTGACCGGCGCCGGAATGATGGATTGCAAGAATTGCCTGGAAGAGGCCGCCGGTGATGTCGACAAGGCAGTCGAGCTGTTGCGCCTCAAGGGCGCGAAAGATGTCTCCAAACGTGCGCAGCGGGTGGCAGCCAACGGCTTGGTGACAGCCGAGGTAGAGGGAACAAGCATTGGCGTACTCGTTGAGCTGAACTGCGAAACGGACTTCGTCGCGAAGAACGAGAGCTTCCAGAAGGCTGCCGCCGAGATCCTCGCCACGGCCGTCCGCACCGGCGCAGTGGACCGGCTTGCCCTGCTCAATGCCCAGGTGACGCCGGGTACCACCGTGCAGCAGCGTATTGACGAGGCTAGCGTCGCGATCAAGGAGAAGGTCGAGCTCGGCCGGTTCGCGCGGCTCGAGGGCGGCTACATCGAGAAATATCTGCACAAGTCTGACCCATCGTTGCCGCCGTCGGTCGGCGTTCTGGTACAGCTCGAAGCGGAGAATGCCGGGCTGGCGAAGGACCTCGCCCAGCAGGTTGCCGCCATGCGGCCGTCCTACGTGCACACCGAGGACGTGCCCGCGGCGGTGATGGAGAAGGAGCGCAGGATCGCCGAGCAGATCACCCGGGACGAGGGCAAGCCCGAAGGGGCGATCCCGAAGATTGTCGAGGGTCGGCTGAATTCGTTCCTCAAGGACGTGGTCCTTGTCGAGCAGGCATATGTCAAGGATCCGAAGAAGGCGGTCAAGCAGCTGGTCGCCGAGGCTGGTGCCACCGTGAAGGGCTTCGTCCGCTTCAAGATCGGCGAGGCCTGACGCCCGGACCCGCACGTGATTGGCGACGCGGAAGCGACGAGAGGGAGCCCATGGCCGTGCAGGAAAGCGACGTGACGATCCACGGCAGTTCGAGGCCGGACAGCGCCGGGCCGGGCAGCGCCGGGCCGGACAGCGCCGGGCCGGACAGCGCCGGGCCGGGCAGCGCTGGCCCTGGCCCCGATCAGAACGGGCCCCTCGGCGCAGCAACCGCGCAGTCCGCGACCGCTCAGATCCCTGGCTCGGGTCCCGCGCTTGGTCCTGGCCGCGGCATGGATCCGCGGCCTGGGCGGTTCTCATCGCCTGTTGCGGCCGAGCCCATGCCCGCTCCGCCGCCACTGCCGGAGGGCGCGCATGGAAGCTGGTTCAGGGTGGTACTCAAGCTTTCAGGTGAGGCGTTCGCGGGCGGGCAGCCACCGGGTATCGACCCCGATGCGGTCATCCACATCGCCGAGGAGATCGCCGCGGCTGTCCGGGAAGGCGTGCAGGTCGCGGCGGTCGTCGGCGGCGGCAACATGTTCCGCGGCGAGGTTCTGTCCGAGCGGGGCATCGACCGCGCACGTGCCGACTACATGGGAATGCTCGGCACCGTCATCAACTGCCTGGCCCTGCAGGACGTACTGGAGAAGCTAGGCATCGACACCCGCGTGCAGACCGCGATCACGATGGGCCAGGTGGCGGAGCCTTACATCCCGCGGCGGGCCATCCGCCACCTGGAAAAAGGCCGCGTCGTGATCTTCGGCGCGGGCCTGGGGGCCCCGTTCTTCTCCACCGACACCTGCGCGGCGCAACGGGCCCTCGAGATCAGGGCGGGCGCGGTGCTCAAGGGCACACAGGTCGATGGCATTTACGACTCCGACCCGCTGAAGAATCCAGCCGCGATCCGCTTCGAGCGGCTCGACTACAGCGAGATGCTGACCAGGGGCCTGAAGGTGATCGACGCCACGGCAGTTAGCCTGTGCCGCGACAACGGGATGCCGATTGTCGTTTTCTCCCTGATGGACAAGGGGAACATCGTCCGGGCGATTCGGGGTGAGAAAATCGGCACGCTGGTCTGCCCGGTCGGTGCGTAGCCGAAGCCGCACCCGGGTGGGGAGCCATCCTGGTACCGGGCGCCGCACACAGGGGAAGATGGAAGCGAGCCTCGGGAGGCGGCCGGCGGGCTCCGGCAGTCCGGGTTATCCAGTAGCCTCCTGGCAGCGGGATGACGATGCACAGGAGCCGCAGTGATTGACGAGACCCTCCTCGAAGCCGAGGAGAAGATGGAGAAGGCGGTCGCGGTCGCCAAGGAGGACTTCGCCGGCATAAGGACGGGGCGCGCGCATCCGGCCATGTTCAGCAAGATCACGGCTGAGTACTACGGCACGCAGACTCCGGTCAACCAGCTTGCCTCATTCCACCTGCCCGAACCGCGCATGGTGGTGATACAGCCGTTTGATAAATCGTCCACGGCCGCGATCGAGAAGGCAATCCGCAACAGCGATCTGGGCGTGAACCCGTCGAGCGACGGCACGGTGATCCGGATAGTCTTCCCCGAGCTGTCAGAGGAGCGCCGCAGAGAGTACATCAAGATTGCCCGGCATAAGGCGGAGGACAGCCGCGTGGCCATCCGGAATATCCGCCGCCACGCCAAGGATGCACTCGACAAGCTCGTCAAGAACGGTGACACGGGCGAGGATGAGGGCCGTAGGGCGGAAAAGGAACTGGGCGATCTCACGCACACCTATGTAACACAGGTGGACGAGCTGCTCAAACACAAGGAATCCGAGCTTCTCGAGGTCTAGTTGCATCTCGATAACCCGCCAGAAAGCGCGCCCACCGGAGGCCGAAAGCGCTGGCGGGTCGCGACCGGCCGCAACCTGCCGGTCGCGGTCGGGGTTGGTCTTGTCCTTGGCGCGGGTGTGCTGGTCACCCTGTACACCGTCAAGGCAACGTTCCTGATCTACATGGGTGCCGCCGTTGCGGTCGCTGGCTGGGAACTGGCCCGTGCCCTGGCCGTCCGCGGTATCCGGATAGCGCTGCCTCCGCTGGTCGCAGGCGGTGTGGCGATGTGGGTCTTTGCGTACTGGTTCAGCACGCGCGCCGCGCTCGCCGCGGTCGCGTTCACCGCGATCGCACTGATCGTCTGGCGGATGCCCGGCGGATCGGCTGGCTACCTGCGCGACATGACCGCCAACATCTTCGTGCTGGCTTACCTGCCGCTCATGGCCGTGTTTGCGGTTCTCATGCTTGCCTCCCGCGACGGACCCGACCGGATGCTCGTGTTCATCGTGCTCACGGTCTGCAGCGATGTCGGCGGATATTTCGCCGGGATTGCGCTCGGGCGGCACGCCCTGGCGCCCGCGGTCAGCCCGAAGAAGACGTGGGAAGGACTCGGTGGCTCATTGGTGGCCTGCGTGGCGGCTGGCGGAGTGCTCGTGCCGGTCCTGCTGCACGGCCGGTTCTGGCAAGGCATGATCCTTGGCGTCGCCGCCGTCGGTGCCGCGACCCTGGGTGACCTGGCCGAATCCATGATCAAGCGGGATCTGGAGATCAAGGACATGGGCACGCTGCTGCCGGGTCATGGCGGCCTGTTTGACCGGTTGGACTCGCTGTTGATCAATGCGCCGGTGACGTGGTTGCTGCTTGCCCTCTTCGTTCCCGCCGGGGCCCGCTGAACAGTTCCCTAACGGCTGCCGCCAGGCGCGACATGTGCGAGCCGGTTCCATTGTTCGGCGTGCGGCCACATCGCCGCAGTAATGCCGCTGAACGTCCGGGAATGGACGTGCGCCGCTTGCGGTGTGCTCCACGACCGGGACGTGAACGCGCCGAAAGTTCTACGGGCCGCCGGACTGGCGGATGCAGCCTGCGAAGATGGTGTGAGACCGCCCCGCACATAGTGCAGGGAGGCAACCGTCAGTGAAACAGGAACCCCAGCCCGCGAGGGCTGAGAATCCCAGTCCTTCAGGGCGGGGAGAAGTCAATACATCGTTATCAACATAGCCCTCAGGATTCGGCGACGAAGCTCCTGCGCTGCGCAGCGAGTCGGGTAACAAGGCTCGCCGACCCGCGCTCCTTGGCAAGTAGTCGTTCCCGCTCGCTGATCGGTACTATCCACAGCCAGCGGACGGCGTCGCCGCCGGATGAGAACCCGGACAGGTCCGCAGGCTCGGGCCCGGGCAGGCTGCCTGGCTCATCGAGCAGCAGCACCGCCTCGTTTCCGCCGCCGAGCGGAAACGTCGCGGGTTCGTGGTACCACCGGACGCTGTGGCCGGGGCCGAACCAGGTCACAGATCGCCACGGGTACTGCCCGAGCCACAGGAATATGCGTGCGGCCTGAGCGCTCGGCAGCGTGCTCGCCAGGCAAAGTTCGATGCGACCGTAGCTGCTCGTGTCCTCGGCAAACTGCTCGACTACTGGCATCCGCTGGCAGCTCATCCCGACCGTGGAGAGCACTGTGTACGGCCGCGACGATGTGGGCGGCCGTTCGGTGACACCCACGGGCGGCTGCTTACCGTTTCCCGCGTCCCAGTAGTGGGCACCCGGGCCTAGCCTGGCGAGCAGATGCCCGAGCACCGCCTGCTGGAAGCTGCCCCATGAGGCCGGGTCAGCCCGCCACTGCCAGAAAGCGCGGGCGTGCTCGACGCGCGGCGCGAGCCCTTCCATGGCGTCGTCCAGTGACCACCCGAACGGCGTCTGGCCGATGATCTCCCTGCTGTACCCGGGCATGCCGTGGGCCATGTCGGCCCAGCCTGGAATCACGGCGAGCAATTGCCCCGATTCGAGGAGGGCGACTCCGTCGCCCTCCTCGAACCACAGGGCCTGCAATGCCCGGGCCTCATATGGCGGCCGGCCCTGCGGATGCTTGGTGTGCGCCGCCGGCATGATCGGAGCCTTGCCGGCGTTCAGCCGGCCCAGGTCAGTTGTCGGCGCCGCGGGCTGGTGATTCGCGATCCAGGTCGCGGCGATGGCTGATGTCTCGCCGTGCAGGTAGGCTGCCGTAGTTACCCCGTCATATTCCACGGTCAGCCGGCGGCTCTCGTAAGGGCTGGCACTATTCAGGATCACCTGCGGTGCCCGGGTAGGAGCGGGTCCCCTGCGCAGCGTCGGCATGGCTGAAATCTACTGACTTGCCGCAGGTCATTGCGCGGACAGGGCAGCATTGTTAAGGGTTTGCAACTGCCAATCCACCCGGCCGGGTGGTTTCAGGGAACGGAGCCAGCGTGGCGAGCCGTGATCGTGCGACGGCAGGGGATCCGGGCCAGCAAGCTCTGCGATCGCAGGGACCCGTTTCGCGGCTCGTCCAGCCGGCCGGATCCGTAACCGCGGCAGCGGTGGGCCTGCCAGGCCTGACCAAGCCGCCGCCCCGCCGCGCCAGGCCGCCGCGTCACCTCGCCGATCTGGATCCCGCGGAGCGGCGGGCGGCTGTATCCGGGCTCGGTGCAGCCGGCCTTCCGGGCCGGCCAGCTTTCGCGGCACTATTTCGCCAGGCTGACCTGCGATCCGGCCGAAATGACCGACCTGCCCGCCCGCTCGCGTGAGCGGCTGTCCGCCGCGCTGCTGCCCGGGTTGCTCACCGCTGCGCGGGAGCTTTCCTGCGACAGCGGGACCACCCGCAAGACATTGTGGCGAGCGTTTGACGGCGCCTACCTCGAGTCGGTGCTCATGCGATACCCGGACCGGGTCACCGTGTGTGTCTCCTCGCAGGCAGGTTGCGGAATGGCGTGCCCGTTCTGCGCGACGGGGCAGGCTGGGCTGACCCGCAACCTATCCGCCGCGGAGATCGTCGATCAGGTCGTCGCGGCCGGGCGGGTGCTCGCGGCAGGCGCCGTGCCTGGCGGAGCCGCGCGAGTGACCAACGTGGTTTTCATGGGGATGGGTGAGCCGCTTGCGAACTATCGCGGCGTCATCTCCGCTCTGCGCAGGATCACCGATCCGGTACCCGACGGGCTCGGCATCTCACGGCGGTCGGTTACCGTCTCCACCGTCGGGCTGGTACCGGCGATCAGGCGGCTCGCCGCGGAGGAACTGGCGGTCACGCTGGCCGTCTCGCTGCACGCGCCGGATGATGAGCTGAGGGACCAGCTTGTCCCCGTCAATACCCGCTGGAAGGTGGCCGAGGTGCTGGCCGCGGCGTGGGCCTACGCGGCGGCAACGGGCCGCCGTGTGTCGGTCGAGTACGCGCTGATCCGCGACGTCAACGATCAGGCGTGGCGGGCTGACATGCTGGGCACGCTGCTCGCCGGCCGGCTCGCTCACGTCAACCTGATCCCGCTGAACCCGACGCCTGGATCGAGGTGGACCGCGTCGGCGCCCGAGGTGACTTCGCAGTTCGCGCGCCGGCTTGAGTCACACGGGCTGCCGGTCACCGTGCGCGATACGCGCGGGCGTGAGATCGACGGTGCCTGCGGCCAGCTCGCCGCCGCGGCCCACCCGCCGGTACGGTAATCGGCCCATGCCCTGGCGTGATGCGCAGAAGCCGCCACACCGCGCCAGGCGGGCACCCCAGGCACTGCTGCGCGACGCCGTGGCCTGGCTCGTGCACAGGTTATGGCAGGCCGTGCAGTCGGCCGCGTTGATCACTGCCGACACCGCCGCCGGGCGCCGGTTCGCGCGCTTCGGCTGCGGCAGCAGCATGGCGTTCCCTACCGGCGCCGTATTCGGCGAGCGGTGGATCGAGGTCGGCGACGAAACCATGATCGGCATGCACGTGACCATGTGCGCGGGGATGGTGCCTGGCCAGGATCTTGGCACCCAGCCGGTGCTGAGAGTCGGCGACCGCTGCGTGATCGGGCGCGGCAGCCACATCGTGGCGCACCGCTCTGTGGAGATCGGCGACGACGTCTTCACCGGACCATATGTGTACATTACGGATCAGAATCACGGATACACCGACCCGGACGTCCCTGTCGGCAGGCAATGGCCGAGCAATGAAACGGTCTGCGTCGGCGCGGGTGCCTGGCTCGGAGCCGGGGCCATCGTCCTGCCTGGAGCGAAGATCGGCAGGAATGTCGTTGTCGCGGCGGGTTCCGTCGTACGCGGCGAGGTGCCGGACCGCTGCGTCGTGGCCGGCGTGCCAGCGAGGGTCGTACGAGAGTACGTTCCAGGCAGCGGCTGGAAAACGCCGTTGCGTTCAGGAGACATGCCATCGGGATCGTGACGCGCGCCTGGCGCTCACCGCCGGTCAAAGGTTACGCTCCGTTGTGCGTTCATCGATGGGGTCGAGGGGTGTGATTTGTGACTGCCGTGTCACCCGTCGAACCGGCCTATGATGACGGCCTGCTCAAGATCACGTGGTTGCCCCACGCGTCAGGTTTCCGCGTCGAGGGCACTGTCGACGTCACGAGCCGCGGCGGCCTTGCGGCCGCGCTCTCCGCAGCCCAGCAGGGGGCCAGGATCATACACGTCGACCTTTCTGGGGTGGACTTCATAGACATGGAGGGCCTGCGAACCATCGCGCGGGCCGCCCGCGATCTGGGCGAGGGGCGTTTGCTTGTGCTTGAACGGGTACCTTCGTACGTTCAGGCGCTGCTTCGTGCCACGAACTGGGACACGCTGTCCGGGTTGCACATCGGGGAGGTGGAGAGCTGATGGCCTTCGTCGCGTGCACTTCGGCGCCCGGCCGGTCGCGGTTCACTCACCAGGGCTGCCTGTACGGCTCCGATGATGAATTCGTGGCCATGGCGGTCCCATTCATCGAAGCTGGGCTGGCGCGAGGCGAGCCAGTGCTCGCGGCCACGACCTCGGCCAATCTGGAACTGCTTAATGGCGCACTTGGTAACCGGGCGCGCCACCTCGACTTCGCGGAGACCGCCTACTTCGGCAGGCGCCCCCCGCATCGCGTTGCGGCATTCGACCGCTATCTGAAGACGCATCTGACCTCACCCGGCCATGTCCGGATTATCGCCGAGCCGACTTGGATAGGCCGTTCGGAGCCGGAGATACGGGCGTGGAAGCGGATGGAGGCCAGGCTCAACCTGATCTTCGCCGATACCAGGCTCTGGATGGTCTGCCCCTATGACACCCGCGTCCTGCGCGAAGATATCCTTGCCGACGCCGGCCGTACGCATCCCTCCTGCGTGGTCGGCGGGGACGCGGTGCCCAGCGCGTCCTACACGGATCCGGCAGTGTTCGCTAGCGGTCTGGACGATGGACCGCTGCCGCGACCACCTGCCGGCGCCGCTGGGCTGACCTTCAACGGTGACATGGCCCTGCTGCGTCAGTTTGTCGCCGACGCCGCCGCGGCGCACGGGCTGACCGCCGACAACGCGGCGCTGTTTGTCGTCGCGGCGGTCGAAGCGGCGAGCTATGTCCGCCAGTACGAACAGGCCGCTGTAACTATCTGGGACCGGCCTGGCGCGGTGGTGTGTGACATCACCCAGCCAGCCGGTGGCCTCGCCGACCCGCGGCCCGGGTGGCGACCACCTGAGCTGGACCGGCCACGTCCTGACGACGGCCTGTGGCTGGCCCGTCAGGTCTGCGAGCGGGTCGAAACACGTTCCGCTGATGGGGGATGCACGATACGGCTCCACGTTCCGACCCGGCACGCCCTCACATAGTGGTCCGCTGGCTAGTGGTCTTACAGACCACTAGAGACTAGCTTCAGGACGTGCCCGCGCGGCACGGCTGCACGGGCTCCCGCGGTGGCGGCACGGGAGCGAAGGGGCTTTATGCCAGCGGTTCGGTGAGGGTGATGCCGTCCGGGGTGATCGCGAATTCCCTGATGCGGGGGTCGTGATGGCCCGCGCGGGTCTTCAGCACCGTAAGAGTGCGGTTCACATTCGCCTGATTTAGCCGGTATTGCAGCAAGACCACGTTGTCCGACAGGTGCGAGGCACCATGCTCGGTGAGCTGGGTAAGACCGAACAGTTCAGGAACCTCATAGGTCATCATGATGCTCACCCCACGGCGCGAGCAGCGTTGCAGCAGCGAGTAGATGTACTCGCGGAAGCGGGTGAGGTCGGGCGAGGCGTTCCGGAGATCGCCGAGGCTGTCGACGAGCACCCGCCGCACGCCGGTCTCCTCGACGGTGTCGAGCAGCTCGTAGACCCACTCGTCGAGGTACAGGTCGACGGGGCTCCGATACATGAGCCTGACCTTGTCCTCCCCGAACGACCAGCCGAACCCGCGCGCGATCCGCTTGAGCTGGGTCGGATTCTCCTGCAGGGTCGCGATCAGACCGCGCTCACCACGGCGCGCGCCTTCGAAAACGAAGTGCAGGCCCATGAGGGTCTTACCGATACCGGTGGGGCCGGCCACGAGCGTCGACGCACCAGGCCAGTACCCATCTCCCAGCATTTCGTCGATCGCCTGGATGCCCGACGAAGTGCGGCAGTCACCGAGCGTGTAGGCCTCCTCCTTGCCTGGGTCGGCTAGGCGGGGGAAGACCACGATCCCGTCGGCTGAGATCCGGTAGGAATGCTTGCCGGAAAGGAATCCGCCGCCGCGAAGCTTTAGTACCCGCAGGGCCCGCGATGATCTATCTGCGGCCTGGTTGCTGCCCATCGCGATGATGGCATCGGCGACGGCGAACTCCGGTGCGACGGCGATCTCTTGGTCCTCGTACTCGCCGATCCATACGGACGTGATGGGCAGCACACCGAGCATGCCCGCGAGGTCATGCAGGAATCTGCGGAACTCGCCGGCTTGTGGGGCATAAGGCCGCAGTGCCTTGAAGCTGTCGATGACCATGATCGACGGCCGGTGCTCGCGGATGAGGTCGCGTACGCGCTCGAGTACCCCTGGCAGGCCCTTGTCACCGAGCACGATCCCGAGGTCGTCGTAGCACACGGTGGTGCCGACGGCGGCCGGATCGAAGAACGACAGCGTCTGACCGTAGCGGAGGATCTTCTCGAGCGGTTCCGAGACGGTTGACAGGTAAAGCGCGGGATGTTCGCGGCTCGCGTTGCTGAAGACGCACTGCTCGGCGAGGATCGTCTTGCCCGAGCCCGGTAGCCCGATGACCAGCGAAATAGCGTTCTGCGGTAGCCCGCCTCCGAGTACCACATCCAGCCGGCTGGTCCCGGTCGTCAATCGGTCGATCATGTCGCCGCGGCGCCACGCCGGATGAACGCGCTGCGGCCCAGCAGGTCCTTGACAGCCGATACGAGATACAGCGGCTCGACCGGCCGCTGCAGGAACGCCGAAGCTCCCGCGTCCAGCGCGGCGTCACGAAGCTCAAGGGTGCAAATCGCTAGGATCGGTGTTTGGCTGCTGGCACGCAGCTGCCGGCAAAGCTCGAGCCCGCACGCGCCCGAGATGAGCAGGTCGACTTTGATGAGATCGGGCATTTCCTCGGCAGCCTTGGCCAGGGCGGCATCCGCATCCATGGCGACAACCACCTCGTAGCCCTCGGTCCGCAGGAAATACTCGGCGAAGTCCGCCGCGTGCGGATCTCGCTCGGCCAGCAGGATCAGCGGAGTGCCACCGTCACGGCCGGTGTCCTCGCTTACTGCTCCGCGCGCTAGCCGCTCGCGGAGCAGCCGGTGCGCGTCACCTGGCGACAGGCCACTGCCTACTTGATCCGCCAGGAACCGCAGTTGCTCCAATTGATCGCGCGAATAAAGCCGGTGCCCGGCGGGACTGCGCTCTGGCTCCACGACGCCGTAACGCTCCTGCCAGGTGCGAATCGTCGCCGCAGGAACGCTGAGTATCTCGGATACAGCGCCGATGCTGTAGATAGGCCGTCCGGAGCCAGTCGTCATCGGCACAGATGTTACCGCCTTCTAGTGCATCGGCAAAATCTCCTCAGTACTCATTCAATGCGGAGTTGACACGCCTATAGGGTGCCGTAAGCTACTCAATAGTTCGTCAGTACATCGTCGTCGCTCCGTATCCGCCCGGTCGGCGACTCAGCTGCGCACGAGTGAACTGGCTGCACAGCGACGGCGCAGCGTCCGGCGGGTCGCTGGACTGGACCAGGAGTTCGAGGTGGCCACATGAGCGTCGGATTGACAGCAGATCTTGGTGTGGTTGCGAAATGGGAACCTGACGCCGTGCCGCGTGGCGGCCCTCGCGGGCCCTCCTGAGGGACCACCCCGACCGTGAGGGGCGCTCAGGCGAGCCAGCCCGGCGGTTCCGCCGCACCGCGGGCGCCGGCAGGACCGGTAGCACCGTGAGCGGTATGCGCCAGCCGGCCGCGCCGACGGGCTTTGATCCAGAGATCGCGCAGTTGCGCGAGCGCGTGCAGTCGCTGCGTGGCGCGGCAGAAGGTCCGGCCTCCGGCCTGCGCTCGACGCTGGAGGTCGTGCTCGGCGAGCTGGAGTCCGCCATGGGCCTGCTGGGCAAGCTCAGGTCAAGCCCGCACCTGGGCGAGCCCTTCGGCGCGGGCGGCGCGGGGGCAGAAGCCGAGCGCAGGCTGCTGCGCGCGGTGTTCCAGGAGGTACCGGCGCCGATCTTCTTGCTCGCAGGCGACACTGCGATCCGCCGGGTCAACAGGCAGGCGGCGACCCTGCTCGACATGGAGCCAGGCTCGGCCACGGGAAAGCCTTTCACCGCGTTCGTCGACCCAGCCGCCCGGCGCGCGGTGCGGGCACAGCTGACCGGCGTCCTGCAAACCGGCAGGCCGCGCAGGCTTCGCTGCAGGCTTGCCGGCGCGGCAGGCAAGGTAGAGACCACCCTTACGTTTGACGTGCTCGACCGCCCGGGTGAAGCAGGGCGTCTGGTCATGGCGGTCGCGGGACCGGCGAACATGCCCCAGTTGCCGGTGGCCGAAGCAGGCAGTATGACGGCAGATAGCGCCGCCGTGGATCGCGCGATCGCCGCGGCGGCGCAGCGATTCGACCTGATCAGCGCGGTCACCCGGCTGCTGTTCGAGAATGCTGCTTTCAGCGAGTCCCTTACGCTACGGCGGTGCGCGGCCCTGTTCGCGGCTGAGCTCACGGCCTGGGTAATTGTCGACGTGGAACATGATGGACAGATGCGGCGCCTGTTCGTGGCGGCCCCCGCGGGAGGTCAGTTCGCTGATCTCACCCGGACGATCGAGGATCAGGGCCCGCTGCCTGGCTCATTGCCCTGGCAGGTGCACGCGTCCGGGCGGTCCAAGCTCATCGCTGACGCGGCGGACGACGCGGTCCTCGGCCGCGCCTCGTCCGGCATGCCGGTGCTTACCCTGCTCGGGGCGAGTTCGGTGCTGTGCGCACCGCTGACCGACGGCGAGCGCAGCTATGGCACCCTGACCCTGGCAAGGCGGCCGGAGGCCGGGCAATTCGCCGCCGCCGACCTCGAACTGGTCAACGAGATCTGCCAGCAGCTTGCGATCGCCATCAAGGTCGGCCGGATGTTCATGCGCAGGTCCGCCGTCGCCGAGGCTTTGCAGGCCAGCCTGCTGCCGCGTGATCTGCCTGCCGTCCCCGGGGTGGAGTTCGCAACCGCGTACGTGGCGGCGACACGGGATCTCGGCGTCGGTGGTGATTTCTACGACATCTACCCAAGCCCGAGCGGATGGGGCCTGGTCATCGGCGACGTCTGCGGCAGGGGCGAGCAGGCGGCGGCCGTGACAGCCCTGGCCCGTTATGCGATCCGGGTTTTCGCCCACTGGAATCCGCAGCCCGCGGATGTGCTGCGGCTGGCTAACGAGGTCGTGGCCCGGCATGAATCCGACCAGTTCGTCACCGCCAGTTCCGCGCGGCTGGGATGGCGGGACGAGAAACTGGATGTCGTGCTGGCGAGTGCCGGGCATCCAGGCCCGCTGCTGGTGCGGCCGGATGGCCGGGTCAGGTTCCTGCCGGGGGGCGGCATGCCGCTCGGCTTCTTCGAAGATGCGCGGCCGGCTACCGAGCAGCTCGAGCTCGAGGCAGGCGACCTGCTGTTCTTCTACTCAGACGGCGTTACCGAGGCGCGGGATACGGGGGGCGAGTATTTCGAACGCCGGCTCGCGGACGAGCTTGCCCGGCTCGCGCAGGCCGGCGGGGGAGGTCGTCGCCTGTGTCAGGGATCGCGTACTCGACTTCAGTGAAAGCGACTTGCGCGACGACGTCACGATGATGGCGCTGCGCGTCCTCGATCCACCCACTTACCCGTCCGGAGCGCAGCCGGGCGCAAGTAACCCACGGAATGATCACCCGCATGGAACTGACCAGCTATAAGCTCTGCTATCCGCGCCAGCGACGTGCCCGATGAGCTGCCCCCATCGCCCGAAACCATGGAGCACGCCATGACCGCTGACGAGCTCGCCCGAGAAGCGGCACAGTTGTTTGCCACTTCCGACCCGTCCGGTACGAAATCGATTCGTCAGCTGGCTGAGCTTGCGGCACGCCGGGTGCAGGCGTGCTCGGGAGCGACCGCCACCCTCTGGAGACAGGACGAGGCGGTGACGATGGCGGCGAGCCATCCTGACCTCGCCGCGCTCACCACCCTGCAGATCGAGATGCGCACCGGCCCGACGATCGAGGCCGTTCGCACGGGGGAGCCGTGCAGCTGCGCCGACACGCTCGCCGAAGAGCGGTGGCCAGAGTTCGCAGCCGCCGCCCTCAGCCGAGGTGTCCGCTGCTGTGTCAGCCTGGTGCACGAGTTCGGCGGCATGGCCGTGACGCTCACCCTGTATGGCGTCCGCCCGCGGTCTCTGGACCCGGCGCAGCTCCCGCTGGCCTCGCTGCTCGCCGCGTTCGGCGCGGCGAGCGTAGCCAGCGCCTCCAGGTACGGCGAGGCGCAGCGGACTGCCTCACAGCTCCAAGAGGCCGTAGCGGCCCGGGGGGTGGTGGACCAGGCCAAGGGAATCCTCATGCACGCACTCGGCTGCGACGCAGGTGATGCCTTCGACAGGATGCGGCGTGTCTCGCAGACCCAGCACATCAAGCTGACCGAGGTGGCGCGCCGCATCATCGAGACCGGTGGCATCGGAGCCGAGACGAGCGTCGCCGCCGGGACCACCACCACCGCGGCCGCCTGGTCAGGCGGCGCAGCCGGGAATGAGGATCAGCAAGCGGGCTGACCGTCAGGTGCAAGGGCGCCGGCACGGCGCGCGGCGAACCGGGGCGTCCGCCGCGTGGTAGCGGCGTCAATCCATGCGCGAGGTGTTTCGACTCGCCGCCCGTGGACAGAGGATCACTCACCCAAGGGCCTGTCTCGTAGGTCACGGTGGATGCGGACGGCGCCGATCCGCGCCGCCGCAGATCTGCGAGACCTGCCCTAAATGCGGGTACGCACGCTGGCGCACCCGGCTCGGGCTGCTGATCCCGGGTCCCAGCTGAAAGGCCGGCCATATGCCGAAGCAACCAGCGGCGCGAAAAGGAGCCCTCGGAGGTCCTGCGAGGGCTGCTAATCCCATGCCAGCGGAACTCAGGTTCGGCCGCCTGATCGTGCCGCTCTCCAACACTGACAAGATCTTTTTTCCCGATGACGGCATCAGCAAGGGCGAGGTGCTCGGCTACTACCACGAGATCGCCGACCGGATGCTGCCGTACCTGCGCGGACGACCGATCGCGATGGCGAAGTACCCGGACGGCATCGACGGTGAGCGCATCTTCCAGAAGAACGTGCCTGGTTACTTCCCCGGCTGGGTGCGGACCGCCGAGGTGCAAAAGCAGGGTGGCGTGGTCAAGCACGTCATCTGCGACAACGCGGCGACACTGGTGTACCTGGCCAACCAGGGCTGCATCGAGCTGCACGTCTTCCTGAGCCGGGCCGACCGGATCAGCCGGCCCGACCAGCTGGTGTTCGGCCTGGACCCGCCGCAGGCCGCAGGCTTTTCCGTAGCCTGCGCGACGGCCGTGCGGCTGCGGGAACTGCTCGCGGATGAACTTGGCCTGACCGCCTACGTCCGCACGTCAGGCGGCAAAGGGCTGCATGTGCACGTGCCGCTGAACCGCCGCGCGCGCTTCGACGACGTGCGCGGGTTCGCCCGCGCCGTGGCGGAGGTGCTGGTGCGCAGGTTCCCGGATCAGCTGACAATTGAGCAGCGCAAAGAGGCAAGATCAGGGCGCTTGTTCCTTGACGTGATGCGGAACGCGTATGCGCAGACCATCGTGGCGCCCTACGCGGTTCGCGCCCGGCCGGGCGCACCTGTTGCCACGCCGCTGCACTGGGCCGAGCTCGGCGACGCCGCGCTCGCGCCGAGCCGTTTCACCATCCACACGATCAGGGAGCGGCTCGCAGGCGCGCCGGATCCATGGGAGGGGTTCTGGAGCAACCGTCATGATCTGCGCCGGGCGCAGAAGCTCCTGGCGGAACTCAGCGACGGCTGAACCAAGGCAATGCAAAAAACCTGGCGAGATTATGGGATCGGAGCCGCTTGATCTAGAAATTCGCGGCAAGGTGGAAAGAGGTACATACCACCAGCCCGCACCGGAGGTCCCTATGAGCCTTCCTGCCCGCGAGCGGCGGCGCCTGCGCGGCATCCAGGGCGCGCTCGACCACTCGGACCCCCGGCTGACATCGCTCTTCGCGACCTTTTCCCGGCTCGCCCGGGAGGAGGAAATGCCCCGCGTCGAGCGGCTCAGAGTCAGGGCTGACTGGATCACGGGCCGGGGCAGATACCTGAGAATGGCAGTGGTCAGCCGGCTGCGCATCATCTTGTTCACGCCGGTCGCACTCGCCGCGACCGCCGGCGCGTTGCTGATCGGCGGATGGTCGAGCGGGCCAGGAGCGTGCAAGGCGGCGCCTGCGATGGCGCATTCGTCGCACGGCCGGGCGCCGTCGGCACACGTGCGGCCCGCCCTCGCGAACTGCCAGTCCACTCCCTTGCGTCCGGTGATGGCGGGCCGCTGACGATTCAGCTTGCCGCTGTTCTGGTCAGCGCGTTGCGGGCCTTGCGGATGCTATCGGCCGGGTCTGGCGCGCCCGGCGTACCCGGTCATAGGCGGCGAGCGTCTCTTGCCCGATTCGCTCCCATGAGTAGCGGGCCGCTGCCCGATCCGCCGCCGCAATCCCGAGGCCCTGCCGCAGCATCGGGCTCGCGAGCAGATCCCTGATCCGCCGGGCGAGGATCTCGGGCTGGTTCGGGGGGACAAGCACGCCCGTTGTGCCGTCCACGACCGCATCGGGGTGACCGCCCACGGCAGAGGCCACAACCGGCTTACCGCACGCCATCGCCTCAAGCGGCACCAGGCCAGAAGGGCCGTGCCAGGGCACGCTGACGACGAGGTCCGCGGAACGGAGCATTCCGGGCATGTCCTGATGACTGACCCGGCCGCAGAATTTCACCCTGCTGGCCACGCCGAGCTGGCCGGTCAGCTTCGCGAGGCGCCGGTATTCGCGGTCCTGCCGCAACTTGGCCTTCGCCGGGCCACCGGCGACCAGCAGTTCACAGTCGGGCACCCCGGCCAGCGCGCGGAGGATCTCCTCGAGCCCGGTCTGCCTGGCGAGGCCGACGGTGAATAGCCTGGGCTGATCGCCCTTCCGCGTGGCCGGGCCCTCAGGAGTGAAATGACCTGTGTCCACCCCGGAAGGCACGACCCGGACCAGGTGCCGCGGTACCCCGAGCCTGGCCAGTTCGAAGGCCTCATCGGTCGAGGTCGCCAGGATGGCATCGACGCCGCGGGCGATGGCCGCCTCGAGCCGCATACGGACCGCCGGGCCCTGGCTCCCGCCAGACTCGCGGCGCCGCGGTGGGACGCCGAGGCCGTGGAAGGTCTGCATGACTGGCAGGCGGAGGTCACGCGCCCCAGCCAGCGCGGCGAGGCCGCTCATCCAGTAATGCGCGTGCACCATGCCGGGTGGCTCGCGCAGCCATCGGTCGGCGAGGTACTGGCCGAACTCGGCCATACGTGACAGTTGTTTGTCGTGCGGCAGCTCGCGGGCCGGGCCGGCGGGTACATGCTCGACCGTCACTCCCGGGGCGATGCGCACCCTGGCGGGGACGCTTTCTGAGTCGCGCCGGGTGTAGATAGTGACCTGGTGGCCGTGCCTGCCGAACTCGCGGGCGAGGGCCGCGACATGTACGTGCTGGCTGCCGAACCCAGGCCCGCCAATGCCAGCGAGCGGGTTAACCTGCGCCGATACGAAGTCGATCTTCAAGGCACACCTCCGGTAGCGGAGCCACGGAATCAAAGGTGTGCCTGCGTCATAG
Source organism: uncultured Actinomycetota bacterium (assembly GCA_963826515.1). Taxonomy (GTDB): domain Bacteria; phylum Actinomycetota; class Actinomycetes; order Streptosporangiales; family Streptosporangiaceae; genus DATFVJ01. The sequence goes on along the minus strand of CAWGXI010000002.1, from coordinate 514,614 downwards.
GCACTGCAACGCAGTTCTTACCAGAAGACGGGCCAGTTAAACAGGCTTGCCTCGTCAAGCGGGCTGCTAACGCCCGCACGTGCTGTGGCCACCTCGGCCGTAAGACGTATCTGACCTGCGGAACACGCTCGCGAGAGGCTGGGGCTGCAGCAAGCGGCACGGAGCCGCAATGTTGCCGCACCCGAGCCACATCGAGCCGCGTGCAGGCGCACCACGAACGCTGCGAAGGTTTAGCCCGCGGGGTCGCGGTCAAGAGGATTTGGGCGCCCGGCCGGATGGAGCCGGGATGCAGCCAGATGCGCTGGCGCTCACGAGCGCCAGCGCTGTGGAGGGCGCTATGGCAGCAGTGTGGCGGCGCGGACGGCGTCCCAGAGGTCGCGATGCGGGTGACGCGTCCGCGCGGGTCGTGGTTGCAGGTGCCGGTTTCGGGGGCCTGGCCACGATGAAGAGGCTGGCCCGCGCGGGGGCACAGGTGACGCTGGTGGACGGCAATATCTACAGCACCTTCCAGCCGCTGCTTTATCAGGTCGCTACCGCCGGGCTCAGCGGCAGCGACGTTGCCTACCCGGTCCGTAGCATCACGCGCAAGTATCACGCAAGGTTCCGACGCGGCTGGGTGGCTCACATTGACACCGGATCAAGGCATGTCACTTTCACCGACGGCGGGAAGCTCGGTTATGACTACCTGATCGTGGCTACCGGCGTCGCGGCCGCTTACCACGGCATCACCGGAGCGGCTGAGCACACCCTTGGCCTCTATACCCGCCGTGATGCCCTGGCGCTGCGCGACCTCCTGATGGCCAGCCTTGAGCGCCTGAGTCTTGACGGTCTTCGCAGGGACGTGGCCGTGACCGTCATCGGGGGCGGTGCCACCGGCGTGGAACTGGCCGGTACACTCGCGGAGCTGCGCAACGTTGCCCTCGCGGCTTCCTTCCCCGAGATCGACGCCGCGTGTGTGCACATAAGGCTGATCGAGCAGGTTCCGTCGCTGCTCGCGCCGTTCCGGCCCTCGCTGCGTGACTACGCCCGGGATCAGCTGATCGCTCGCGGCGTAGAACTCCGGCTTGGCACCGCCATCAGCGAGGTCACGCCCACCGGTGTTCTGCTCGCTGACGGCGAGGCCCTGGACAGCGACATCACCGTGTGGGCCGCAGGCGTGGCCGCGGCGGACGCCGTCGGCCAGTGGGGGCTGCCGCAGGGACCAGGCGGCCGCATCCTGATCGGTCCCGATCTGCGCGTGATCGGGCATGACAGGATTTTCGCCATCGGCGACATCGCCTTGATCGATGACCAGCGCCTGCCTCAGCTTGCCCAGCCCGCCCTGCAGATGGGCAGGCACGCCGCGGAGCAGGTCCGCAGGCTCTTGGCGGGGGATCCGACGGAGCCGTTCAGCTATCACGACAAGGGCATCATGGCCACCATCGGGAGCCGCTCCGCCGTCGTCCAGCTGGCGCGGCCGAGCGTGCGCGTGCGCGGCACCCTCGCCTGGCTCGCCTGGCTGGCCCTGCACCTGGTGACTCTGCTCGGCAACCGCAACCGCATTTCCGCGCTCGTCAACCTCTCCTGGCGGTACCTCACCTGGCAGCGTGGCGGCGGGCTCATTGTCGGCGACGACCCGCCCGAGCGCCTGGCCAATTCGTGATCGTCGATTCGTGATGGCAGTGCACTATCCGGCGGGTGCAGGAAGTCCCACTGCGATCATGGCAATACTGCCAGGTGCCCAGAGCTCGGCCGGTCGCGGCGCGCCGCCTGCCCGTTGTCGCGCCGACGGCGGGCGGCAGGCGGTTTCGCCTTCTTGGCAGGACACACGATGGGCCATCGTGCCCAGATTTGACACACGATGGGCCATTGTGTGCCACACCGAAGAGGCGGCTAGACGGGCTCAGGCGCGGGCTGAGGAGGTTCCGGATCAGGGACAGGCACCGGCCCGGGCCCTGGCGATGGCTCAGGTAGAGGTCCCGGCGGGGCAGGAGGTACGGGATCAGGTACCGGCCCGGGCGGCGGCATCGGCGGCACGGGGGCCGGCGATGGCTGGGGCGGATGAACGAGCCTGTGTCCATGCATAGCGCCGTACATCACCGTTCACAGGAGGCTCAAACACCACAGGTCGGTCCGGGTCCCATGGTGATGTTGGGCCGTGATACGGGCCCGTTGCGGGCCGTCGGGTCTGACCTTTGGGGCCAAGTGCGCGGTGTTGGTGGGCCCGTGATGCGGGATTGTCAGAGGTGGTCGGGTCTGGCCTTCGGATGGCCGCCCGGCCGCTGCGTCTGGCCGTGCCCAAGCTCTTGCAGCCGCCTGGCGTCGACATCGGTGTGCTCGACGCGGCTCCCCGTGTCGAATGGCGCAGGCTCGCCCTGCTCTTCCGGCGGGTAGTCCTCACGCGGATCAGGTGGTCGCGACATCGTTCTTCCTTGTCTTTCTGGGGCGCCTGCTGCGGGCGGATCGTTGTCCTACGGCGGCGTCTGCTGCGGCGCGGATCCTGGTCACCTGTGCGGCGTCTTCGTGCGGTTGGGACGCGCGGTCATCAGTGGTTCCGCAGTGCGTCGATCAGCTTCGCCTTGGTCATCGAGGAACGGCCTTTGACCCCGATCTCCCTGGCCCTCTTGAGCAGATCCTCCTTGCTCCAGCCGTCGCAGGAGGGGCTCCTGCCGACCTTGGCGCCGACCGCGCGCCGAGAAGTGCGTGCGGCCGCGTTCGCGATCCGCGCCGGCTTTTCCTCGCTTTCGCCATGCTCGCGAAGTTTCTGGTAAGTCTTCTCGTCCTTAATCTGCGCTCTGGGCATCGCGGACTCCTTTCCGGCCTACCCACGGTGGTCCCTGAGCTGCCGAGCTGTGCTGACGAATACTTGCCGGGCCACGCCGGTGTCGGAAACGTTGCGGAGCTGTGCGGATGAAGACTTGCGGAGCCGCGCGGATGAAGACTTGCGGAGCCGCGCTGACGAAGACTTGCCGAGCCGCGCTGAAGAAGTTTTGACGAAATGTGTTTAGCTCCCGCGCTGCTTGGTACGGCAGGGGGGCCCGCCAGGAATGTAGCAAGGAGAAACCCCATGCCCGAGCAAACAGCAATCGACGCCGCAACCCGACCGGTTGCCGCACCGGACGTCGACGAGCAGAGCGGCCCGCTGGACGAGGCCTTCGCGGAGGCCGCCCTGGCGGCCATGGCGGAGGCCGGTGACATCCGCGTCGCATTCCTCCCCGCCACTGGCGCCCGGTGGAACCAGCATGACGTGCGAGATCTAACTGACCGCCTGCTTATGAAGCTGTCCAGCCTCGATCCCGATTGCGCAGAGCGCGGCAAGCTGCGCCAGTGCCTCGTACAGCTCAACATGCCGCTGGTCCGCGGCGCAGCGCGCAGGTACCGGTTCCGCAGCGAACCGATGGAGGACATTCTCCAGGTCGGCACGATCGGCTTGATCAAGGCGATTGACCGGTTCGACCCGGAGCGCGGCAGCTTCCTCGCGTTCGCGATCCCCACCATCGCCGGGGAGATCAAGCGCTTCTTCCGCGACACGTCATGGTGGGTACGGGTGCCGCGACGGCTCCGCGACAGGAGGCTGGAACTTTTCCGCACCACCGACGACCTGACGCAACGGCTCGGCCGCGCGCCGACTACTGGCGAACTTGCCGATCATCTACGGCTCGACGAGGAAGAGGTGATCGAGGGCCTGGATGCCTGTGCGGCCTACAGCACTTCGTCTCTCGACGCCGCGCAGTTCGGTGACGAGGAGAGTGCGACCCTCACGGACCTGATCGGCATTGAGGATTCCGGCCTCGATCTGGTCGAATACCGGCAGGACCTGGAGCCAGCCCTGGGCGAACTTCCCGCCCGCGAGCGCGAGATTGTGCTGCTCCGTTTTTACGGCAACATGACGCAGGCGCAGATCGGCGAGCTTGTCGGGATCTCCCAGATGCACGTATCCCGGTTGCTCACTCGATCGCTTGAGCAGCTCAGGACCCGGCTGGAAGTGGCGCAGTGAGCCGCCCCGATGTCACCTGCCCTGATGCCTGATGCCTGATGCCTGATCTCCCGACGCCAGTGCACGGGCCCGCAGATTAGCTGGCCAGGCCGCGCTCGCGAGCGTGGCCCTGGAGCAGGGCGCGTAGCTGGGTACGGCTCCGGTGCAGGCGCGACATTACCGTCCCGATCGGCGTTCCAAAGACCCCCGCGATTTCCTTATAGGAAAAGCCCTCGACATCGGCGAGATAGACGGCGAGCCGGAAATCGTCGGGAAGCTCCTGCAACGCGGCCTGCACGGCCAAGTCGGGCAGCCGGTCCAGCGCAAGTTCCTCCGCCGAGCGTACCGCGTGCCCGGTCTGTGCCTGCGCAAGCTGCCAGGATTCTATCGCTTCCGCGCTGGCGCGGCGCGGCGTGCGGAGGCTGAGCGGCGGGTGGCGGCCTGTTGCGAGCCCTCCCGCCCCCGCACGCACACGTCACGCGGTGTCCGTCACCCAGCCAGCGTCACCCGGCCACCGTCACCCGGCCACCGTCACCCGGCCACCGTCACCCGGCCACCGTCACCCGGCCACCGTCACCCGGCCACCGTCACCCGGCCACCGTCACCCGGCCACCGTCACCGGCCACCGTCACCGGCCACCGTCACCCGGCCACCCGCCGCCGGTCCTCGGCTACCAGCGGTACCAGCGCGCTCCCTCACCCGCCCGGACGAGGAAGCCCACGAGCCACACGACGAGCACGATCAAGGCGATCCACCAAAGCGCGTGGATCGCGAAGCCGAGGCCGCCAAGGAGCAGTGCCAGGACGAGAATCAGCAGGATGAGAACCATCGTCAGCCTCCTCGCGGACCGGTCTTTCCGGCCTGCTGCCGCGCCCCGTCCGCCTGTCTGCCTTCGCCGGTGGGCGCGTCGCCACCTGACTACCCCCCGTGCGATAGGCAAACATCCGCCACGAAGAAGACCTAGGCTCGAATGCCAGCGCGGGCATTACGCGCGCGGGCACTACCCGCCCGGGCGCCGGTCGCGCGGGCGCCGGTCGCGCGGGCACCGGTCGCGGGCACCGTAAGGCCCGCGCTGCCTCCGCCACCTCGCTCGACAGGGTGCCGGCCGAACCTGATCCGCGATTCAAACGGTTACGCGGGACGTAGTGCCGGCAAAGCACAATAAACTCCGTGGTGGCATTAGGTGGACTGGGAGAGGAGTTTTCCTTGGCCTTGTGGTCCACGTCAACCCGCCGGCAGGCGACTCGCGGCGTTGTCGTCGCCGCGCGAAGGCCCACTACCGCCTCCTCGGGAACAACCAGGGCCTTGCGAGGCGCCGCCGTTCGCTCAGGGGGCTTCTCGCGCAGACCATCAGTGCCGCCCCGATGCATCAAGAGCCATCCGGTCACCGGGCTGTGAGCAAGCCGCCGCGCGTTCCGGTAGCACCGAGCATCCTGCTGGCTGCTTGCAGATTGGACCCGCATGTCCCAGCTATCCGAATCCGACGAGCTGGAGATCGAGCTTGCCGAGCTCGAGACGCGCGTCAATGAGCTGCGCCAGGCCGCCGAGATCCCGGGCGCGACCCTCCGCCCGACTCTGGAGGCTGCGCTCGTCGAGCTTGAGCTTGCTGTCGACATGCTCACCAAGGTGCGGGCGCGGATCGCTACTGGACCCGCGGACGAAGCCCGGCGGCCGGGAACGGGGGACGTGGAGCGCCGCCTGCTCAGAGCGGTGTTTCAGGATGCACCCGCGCCGATCTTCTTGCTGGAGACGGACGGCACCGTCCGCAGGGCCAACCGCCGGGCGGGCGGGCTGCTCGGCGTGCCGCCGGGGTACACAACCGGCAAGCCGTTCACGGCGTTCGTCGACCTCTCGGGCCGGGCCGCGATGAAGACGCAGCTCAACGCACTGGTCCGCACGCGTCGGCCGCGTCGGGTCAGGTGCGGGCTGCAGAGCGCAAGCGGCAAGGTCGAGACGACCCTGACCATCGACCTGGTGGAACTCGCGGGCGAGCCGGAGCCGCTAGTCGTCGCGGTCGCTGGGCCGGCGGCGGTCGCGCCTGGGCCCAAGTGGCACGGGCCAGCCGATGGGCAGGCGGGCCGTGGCGATGCTGCCAACCGCGCCGTCGCTGACGCGACGCAGCGGCTGGATCTGATGACCGCCACCACTCGCCTGCTGCTTGAGAGTGCCACCTTCAACGAGTCGGTCACGCTGCAGCGCTGCGCGCGGTTGCTTGCGAGCGAGCTCAGAGCGTGGGTCATAGTCGATGTCGTCCACGACAAGCGGTTGCAGCGCCAGTTCGTGGTAGGCCCGCCAGCTGACCGCACGGCCGACCTGACCAGGGCAATCGGCGCGGTTGACCCTGAGCCTGACTCGCTCCCTTGCGAGGTACAGGAGTCCGAGCGGTCCCGCCTGCTTGCCTATGCCGAGGATGTCTCCGTACTGGGTGCAACGGAGTCCGGAGTGCCGGTGCTCACGCTGCTTGGTGCCACCTCGGTCCTCTGCGTGCCGTTGTCAGATGGCGAGCGCAGCTATGGCGCGCTGACCTTGATCCGCCGGGCTGACGACGGGCCGCTTGAGGTCGCAGATCTCGGGCTGGTCGAGGAACTCGGCGAGCAGGTCGCGCTCGCGATCAAAGTGGACCGGATGTTCGTGCGCCGGTCCGAAGTCGTCGAGGCTCTTCAGGCGAGCCTGCTGCCAAGGGACGTACCGCCAGTACCCGACGTGGACATTGCGACCGCGTACATCACCGCCACCGAGGGACTGGACGTCGGTGGCGACTTCTACGACGTCTACGACAGCCCAGGCGGCTGGGGCCTGGCGATCGGTGACGTCCAGGGCAAGGGTGAGGAGGCTGCGACGGTCACCGCGATGGCGCGGCATGCCGTGCGCGTCCTCGCACATTGGAACTCCGACCCGGCCGCTGTGCTCAGCATGGTGAACGAGGTAATGCTGGCGCAGCCGGGCAACGACCGGTTCGTCACCGCGATCGCGGCCCAGTTGCGCTGGGACGGCGCGATCCTGCGGATGACCGTTGGCTCGGCCGGGCACCCGGGCCCGGTGCTGGTCCGGCCCGACGGCCGGGTGCGGGTGCTGTCGGGCGGCGGGCTGCCCCTCGGTCTCTTCCCTGACTGTGAGCCAGGCGTAGCGGAGCTGGAGCTGGAACCTGGTGACATGCTGTTCTTCTTCACCGACGGCGTCACAGACGCGCGCAGCCCGGATAACGCCTATTTCGAGGACCGTCTGACCGACGAGCTTGCCGCGCTGGCCGGGCGGGCTGCATACGAGGTGATCTCGGCGATGCGAGCGCTCGTGCTGGAATTCAGCCTGAACGACCTGCGCGACGATATGACGATGCTGGTCCTCCGGGTACTCGAACCCACCCGGTAGGCGCCGTCATGCGCTACCCGGCTGACCTTATGCGCGTCGTCGGCCCGCAAGGGCGCCTTCAGCGCGTCGTCGGCTCGCCAGCGGCGCGCCCGCGGCGGGGCGGCTGGTCAGCGGCGCGCCCGCGGCGGGGCGGCTGGTCAGCGGCGCGCCCGCAGCGCGTCGAGCGCGTCACGCAGCCGTCCGGTCCGTTCCTCGAGGCGGGATACCGAGTCTGCTATGACGCTGTCCACGGCGAGGGAAGCCTGGCCTGCGAGCACCGCGACTTGATCCTCCACCGCGGCCAGCCGCCCGGATAGTTCCGCCATCAGGGACTCTGCGCCGCCGAGCGGGCCGTCCAGCTGGGCGCGAAGCAGTGCGGCCTGAGCTTGCAGTTGCCGGTTCTTGGCGTAGAGCTCCACGAACACCGACACCTTCGCGCGCAGCACCCACGGGTCGAACGGTTTGGAGATGTAGTCGACGGCACCGGCCGCGTAGCCACGGAACGCGTAGTCGGGGTCGGCGTTCACCGCGGTGAGGAAGATGATCGGGATGTCGCGCGTCTTGGCGCGCCGTTTGATGTGGGTCGCGGTCTCGAAGCCGTCCATGCCCGGCATGACCACGTCGAGGAGGATGACCGCGAACTCATCCGTGAGGAGTGCCTTGAGCGCCGCCTCACCGGATCGGACAGATACCAGCGCCTGATCCAGCGAGCTGAGGATGGCCTCGAGTGCGACGAGGTTTTCCTCGCGGTCATCGACCAGCAGGATCTTCACCTTGTCGGCCACCTGGTGTGCTTCCTTTCCTGGCTGCCGCGGTTGGTCGAGCAGAACTCGATGTTACCGGCCCAAGCGACGAAATGTGCGTGGCCGATAGCACATTGCCACCAGCCGGCGTTATTGCGCGCCGGCTGGTTCCAGCCACTGCCGCATCACCTGGAGCAGGTGCTCGACGTCAACCGGTTTGGGGATGTAGTCGGACGCGCCCGCGCTAATGCTCTTCTCCCTGTCACCCTTCATCGCTTTCGCGGTGAGCGCGATGATCGGCAGGTTCGCGAACTGCGGCATCCGGCGTACCGCCTCGGTGGTGGCGTAGCCATCAAGCTCAGGCATCATCACGTCCATGAGCACAAGCGCAACGTCTTCTGTGCGCTCGAGCACGTCGATACCCTCGCGGCCATTCTCCGCGTAGAGCACTTGAGCGCCGCACCTCTCGAACACGCTGGTGAGCGCGAAGACGTTCCGAACGTCGTCATCGATGATAAGGATCTTTGCGCCATTCAGCGCGTCGCCGGGATCCGGTTCCGCGCTCAGCGCACGCTCCCTTGTCCGTTCGGCGTGTGTCCTGGTTTCCTCGTTAGGAGTCTGAGCCCGCCGGGCCCCGGTCGGGGCCCTGCTATCGATGGCCGCATGCCCGCGTGCCGGCCGTGCTGGCCCGTCCCCCGCTGGCCCGTCTCCCGCTGGCCCGTCTCCCGCTGGCCCGTCCCCCGCTGGCCCGTCCCCCGCTGGCCCGTCCCCCGCTGGCCCGGACCTCGCTGGCCCGGACCTCGCTGGCCCGTCCGGCGCAGCTGTGGTGCGCGCCGCTGGTTTTCCCGCGGCACCGGCGTGGCGCGGCCTCGCCGCGAACCGGGCCTGCCCGGCTTGTCCCGCAGGTCCGCGGCTGCCGCCACCGGACGCCGGCCTGGCAACCGGATACCTGACGGGAAGGTACAGGGTGAATGTGCTGCCGCGACCGATGCTGCTGCGGGCGCGGATCTCGCCGCCAAGCAGCTGGGCGATGTCACGGCTGATGGACAGGCCAAGGCCGGTCCCGCCGTAGCGGCGGCTGGTCGTGCCGTCGGCCTGCTGGAACGCGTCGAAGATCAGGCGCAGCTTGTCCTCGGCGACGCCCACGCCGGTGTCGGTCACGGCGAACGCGACAACCTCGGATTCGGCCGCGAGCGAGCCGCTGAACTCCACGTTGGCGACACGTGATATCTGCAGCCGCACGTCACCTGCGGTGGTGAACTTCACCGCATTCGACAACAGGTTGCGCAGTACCTGCTGCAGCCGCTGCTCGTCCGTGAACAGCTGCTCGGGCACGTCGGCAGACACCTCGACACGGAACGTGAGGCCCTTGTCGACCGCCACCGGCCTGAATGCGGCCTCCACGTACTCCACCAGCGTCGCCATGGCGAGAACCTGTGGGTGCACGTCCATCTTGCCCGCCTCGACCTTGGACAGGTCCAGGATGTCGTTGATCAGCTGGAGCAGGTCGCTGCCCGATTCGTGAATTGTCCTCGCGAAGTCCACCTGCTTACCGGTCAGGTTGCCGTCTGGATTCTCCGACAAGAGTTTGGCGAGCACGAGGAGGCTGTTCAGCGGGGTGCGCAGCTCGTGCGACATGTTGGCGAGGAACTCCGACTTGTACCTTGAAGAAAGCGCCAGCTGCTGTGCGCGCTCCTCGAGCGCCCGCCGGGCCTGCTCGATCTGGAAGTTCTGCACCTCGATGGCCCGGTTCTGCTTGGCAAGCAGGGCAGCCTTTTCCTCGAGTTCCGCGTTCGACCTTCGTAGCTCGGCCTGCTGGCGCTGCAGCTCGTCTGAGCGTTCCTGCAACTCCTGCGCGAGCCGCTGCGACTCGGTGAGCAGCGCCTCGGTCCGCGAGTTCGCCATGATCGTGTTGATGGTAACGCCGATGGTGCCAACGAATTGATCGAAAAAGGCAAGGTGGGTGTCGCTGAACGGGCGCAGCGAGGCGACTTCGAGAACGCCGAGCACCTGGTCTTCGAACAGGATCGGCAGCACCGCGATGCTGGCGGGAGCGGCTTCGCCGAGGCCGGAGCCGACCGTGATGTAGTCCTTGGGCACCTCGGTGATCAGGATCGGCTTTCCCTCCACAGCGGCCTGGCCAACAAGTCCTTCGCCGAACGAAAACTCCGCGGTTCCCTTCTTGCGGAAGCCGTACGCGGCGATCCTCCTGAGGATCGGCTCGGCGGTGGTGCCGTCCGTGACCTGTGGGTAATCGGCGAGGAAGAAGGCGCCGAACTGGGCGGAGGTCAGCGGAGTCAGCTCACTCATGATCAGCTGTGCGACTTCGAGCAGGTCGCGGTGGCCCTGCATGAGGCCCGCGATCCTCGCCAGGTTGGTCTTCAGCCAGTCCTGCTCCTGGTTAGTACTGGTTGTATCCCTAAGGTGGGCAACCATCAAGTTGATGTTGTCCTTGAGTTCGGCGACCTCGCCGCGCGCCTCCACTTGGATGGACTGGGTGAGGTCGCCCTCTGCCACGGCGCTGGCCACGGCGGCGATCGCGCGCACCTGCGTGGTGAGGTTCCCCGCGAGTTCGTTGACGCTTTCTGTGAGGCCCTTCCAGGTCCCTGAGATGTCTTGGACCTGGGCCTGGCCGCCAAGGCGCCCCTCACTGCCCACCTCGCGCGCGACTCTGGTCACTTCGTCGGCGAACGCGGAGAGCTGGTCGACCATCGTATTGATCGTGGTTTTCAGCTCGAGAATCTCGCCACGCGCGTCAACGGTGATCTTCTTGCTCAGATCACCGCCCGCTACCGCCGTTGCCACCTGGGCGATGCCGCGGACCTGGCTGGTCAGGTTGTACGCCATCGAGTTGACATTGTCTGTCAGGTCTTCCCAGATCCCTGATACGCCGCGGACCTGCGCCTGGCCGCCGAGGCGGCCTTCCGTGCCGACCTCGCGGGCCATCCTCGTGACCTCGTCGGCGAACGCGGAAAGCTGGTCGACCATTGTGTTGATGGTGTCTTTGAGCTGGAGTATCTCGCCCTGGGCGTCGACGGTGATCTTTTTGCTCAGGTCGCCGTTGGCGACGGCGGTGGTGACCTGTGCGATGTTACGGACCTGGCTGGTCAGGTTGTTTGCCATGAAGTTGACGTTGTCTGTCAGGCCCTTCCACGTGCCCGACACGCCGCGGACCTGCGCCTGGCCGCCGAGGCGGCCTTCCGTGCCGACCTCGCGGGCCATCCTCGTGACCTCGTCGGCGAACGCGGAAAGCTGGTCGACCATCGTGTTGATGGTGTCTTTGAGCTGGAGTATCTCGCCCTGGGCGTCGACGGTGATCTTTTTGCTCAGGTCGCCGTTGGCGACCGCGGTGGTGACCTGTGCGATGCCGCGGACCTGGACAGTCAGGTTGGAGGCCATGCCGTTCACCGAGTCGGTGAGGCCCTTCCACACCCCGGAGGCGCTGCGGACATGGGCCTGGCCGCCGAGGTTGCCTTCCGTGCCGACCTCGCGCGCGACCCTGGTGACCTCGTCGGCGAACGCGGAAAGCTGGTCGACCATCGTGTTGATGGTGTCTTTGAGCTGGAGTATCTCGCCTTGCGCGTCGACAGTGATCTTCTGTGACAGGTCTCCCTTGGCGACCGCGGTAGCGACCTGTGCGATGCCGCGGACCTGGACGGTCAGGTTGGAGGCCATGCCGTTCACCGAGTCGGTGAGGTCCGCCCACACGCCGGAGGCGCCGCGGACATGGGCCTTGCCGCCGAGGTTGCCTTCCGTGCCGACCTCGCGCGCGACCCTGGTGACCTCGTCGGCGAACGCGGAAAGCTGGTCCACCATCGTGTTCATGGTCTGTTTCAGCTGCAGCATCTGGCCCTGGGCGTCGACAGTGATCTTCTGTGACAGGTCTCCCTTGGCGACCGCGGTAGCGACCTGTGCGATGTCACGCACTTGGACAGCCATCTGGGTCACCTCAGAGGCATGCAGGGCAAGCTGGCCGCCCACCTCATCGACGAGCGCGGTTATCTCGGCGAGTGCACCCCCGGAGCCGTTCGGGATCGGGGGCGGCAATCGGCGCGGCCGGAAATCGCCGTCGCTCAGCGCGGCCAGCGCCGCGCGTATGGGCTCGAGGTCGGCGTCGGTGTAACGCCTGGCCTGATCCGCTCCGCCGCCACCGCCGCCGCGATTTCCTGCGCTTTTGCCGTCGCGGTTCCGTCGGCTCGCGGTCGTCGTTTTTGCATCGCGATCAGCGGTCGCCGCTGGCGCCGATGGCGCTGTGCTCCGTCTGCTGCTCATGCTCCGCGTATTTCGTTGCTATTTGGCCAGGACTAATTGGCCTCGCGGGGGCGGCTTCGCTAGCCGGCCCGACGAAACCTGGTTCGACTCCTTAGGATGTATCACCGTCACGAGTGTGTCACGATGACAGCGTCGGACATCACGTAACGACACCAAGAGGGCATGTGAAGGCGCGCCGCGATCTCGCCGCAAGTGCGGCCTACGAACCGGAGCCTGCCGCCGTTGCCGCCGCACGGCGTTTTGTGCGGGAGACGCTCCGTTCCTGGCAGCTGGCCGATCGCTCGGGTCGGCTGGTCGATGACGCGGTGCTCCTGACCAGCGAACTTGTGACCAACGCCATCGTCCACGCGGGCACACAGCTCCAGGTCAGTTGCCGGCTGGACGGCAGCGAGGTCGAGGTCGCCGTACGGGACCGTCATCCCGCCCGCGCGCTTCGCGAGAGGAATGGCGCAGGGGGAGACACCGATCGAACCAACGGCCGTGGGCTCATGCTGCCTGCGGCCCTCGCCTCGTCGTGGGGCGTGAGCTACGCCAGAACAGCGAAGGCCGTCTGGTTCCGGATGGCAGTCGCTGAGGGGCCCGCGGCCAAGCAGGAGCCCGGCCTCGGGTGGACCGGCGAGATATTCGGGCACACACCTGCACGGGCCGCCCCTGACGCCGCTGACGGCGCGGGTCGGGTGATGCTCAGGGACGAGGCTGAGGACCCGATGGCGGCTATCGGCCGGCTCAGCTACGACGAACTGCTGCGGCACACCGTGGAGACCGCACGTGACACGGCGGGCGCCGACGCCGCGTACGCGCTCGTCGCCGACGAGGACGGCGAGCTGCGGATACGGGCGGGCGCGGGGATTGGTAACCCGGAACTGCTGGTCGGCCTCGCCAGCACCGCGGCAAGACTCGCGCAGGCGCCCGACGACGTGGGCGGTTCTTCCCGGCTGCCCGCGGTCTACGACGATCTGAGCAGGCTCGCCGCCGATACTCCCGGCGCCACCGATGCGGCGATGCCCGCCGGGACCGATGCGGCGGTTTCCGCAGGGACCGATGCGGCGGTTTCCGCAGGGACCGATGCGGCGGTTTCCGCAGGGACCGATGCGGCGGTTTCCGCAGGGACCGATGCGGCGGTTTCCGCAGGGACCGATGCGGCGGTTTCCGCAGGGAATGAACCCGCGGTTTCTGCCGCGGCGGAATCGGCCGCGGCCAGGTCCTTGGTGACCGTTCCGCTCCTGGCCGAGGGCCGGGTAACAGGCATGCTCGCCGCCGCGGCCGCCGAGCCTGACAGGTTCGACCATGTCGACGCGGAACATCTGCAACAGGTCGCTGACCGGGTCGCGCTTTCTCTCGAGCGGGCGCGGCTCGCCGAGCTCGAACGCACGCGGCGAGGACGGATCAGCTTCCTCGCGGAGGCGAGTGACCTGCTCGCTGGCACGCTCGACCAAGACAAGACAATCGCTCTCGCGGCCCAGCTCGTGGTTCCGCGGCTGGCCAACTGGTGCGCCGTCTACCTCGTCGGAGGCAGAGGAGGCAGAGGAGGCAGAGGAGGCAGCGGAGGAGGCAGCGGAGGAGGCAGCGGAGGAGGCAGCGGAGGAGGCAGCGGAGGAGGCAGAGACAGGGCGGAAAGGGTTAACGGAGCCGACCGCGCCGATTCCCTCATTGGAGCCGATCGCGCCGATGGCGGCGACGTGCCGCGTCCGGCCTACGTATGGCATTCGGACGAGGCACTCGCTGACGCGCTCGGCGCGCTGCTCGACCGCATGCCACCGCCGCAGGTGCCGTCGCGAGCGGGCGCACTGCGGTGGTCACTTTCTGGGCTGCCACGGTCAGCGCTGCCAGCCGGGGCAGCCGGCCTGGCCTCCGACGCGGTCTGGTGCTGCCCGCTCGTCGCGCGTGGCCGGGTGCTCGGCGCGTTCGTCATCGGCCGCCCCTCTGGTGACAGGTTCCCGCGCGAGGCCATCGAGATGGTGGAAGATCTTGGCCGGCGGGCCGCGCTCGCCCTCGACAACGCGCGCTTGTACTCGCAGCAACTGCAGACCAGCCGGGCGCTGCAGCGCAGTTTGCTGCCGCCGGAGGTGCCGCGGGTGCCCGGCGTGGATCTCGCGGTGGAATACGAGGCCGCAGGGGAGGGAAACGACGTCGGCGGTGACTTCTACGACGTGTTTGCCGTCGGCGAGGGCCGCTGGCGGTTCGCGATCGGCGACGTTTGCGGCACGGGCCCGGAAGCGGCTGCGGTCACCGGCCTGGCCAGAACCTCGATGCGCATCCTGGCCAGGGAGGGACGCGGGATCGCCGCGGTGCTCGATCGGCTGAACCAGCTGATCCTTGACGAAGGCCCACGCGCACGGTTCGTGACGCTGGTGCACGGCGAGATCATCACCGCGCGTCAGAGCCCTCCACCTAGCGGCTCTGCGACTGCAGGCTCTGCGACTGCGGGCTCTGCGGCTGCGTGCTCTGCGCCTGCACGCAATACGGTCGATGGCTCAGCCAATGGCGGCGCGGACGCAGCCGAGGCGAACCACAACGGCGCGGTCCCCGCCGGCCCAACTGGGTCCGGTGAGTCCGGTGAGTCCGGTGAGTCGATTGGGTCCGATGGGTCCGATGGGCCGATTGAGTCCGCGGGGCCGGCTGGGCTCGCTGAGCCGATTGGGTCGGCTGGGGCGGCTGGACTGGCTGGGCTCGTTGAGCCGCGCTCCGGTGGGTCGGCTGGGTCGGCTGGTTTCGCTGGGCCGGCTGGTTTCGCTGGTTCCGCTGGGCCGGCTGGGTCACAGCAGCGGCGGCCGCCTCCGACGCGGGTCTCCCTGGTATGCGCCGGGCATCCGCTGCCGCTGGTGCTGCGGGCCGATGGCAAACCAGAGCCTGCCGCGAACCCCCAGCCGCTGCTCGGAGTGCTCGACGAAGTCGCGTTCCGCAGCAAGACTGTAGATCTTGAGCCAGGCGATGTGCTGCTCTGCGTGACTGATGGCGTGACCGAGCGGCGTTATGCCGGGCAGTTGCTTGACGACCAGGACGGGTTGAGCAGGCTATTTGCCGAGTGCGCCGGATTGAACGCTGGCGCGGTCGCGGCCAGGATCATGCGAGCCGTCCGAGATTTCGCGCCGACGCCGCCCGCGGACGACACGGCGCTGATCGTAATGCGAGCGCTTTAAGCCCGCAAACTCATGATCGTGGTACCTTACCCGTCATATTCACGGCTGAGGTACCACGATCATGAAGGTCGGCGGCTATTCGACATGAATCGACGGCTGGCCTGCCGCGCTGATCATAACAAATGGGATGAAACGGTAGAAGATACGCATTTTCGCCGAGCAGCCAGATCCGCCGAGCAGCCAGATCCGCCGAACAGCCAGATCCGCCGAACAGCCAGATCCGCCGAACAGCCAGATCCGCCGAACAGCCAGATCCGCCGAGCAGCCAGATCGCAGTCAGCATCGAGCGCCGTGCCGACTTGGTTCAGGGCAAGCGGGTGATCGACTTCTGGCTGCGGAGGGCTTTTTCTACGAGGTCGACCGCGACGGCCGCTGCCGCGATCCTGCGGCCTTCCTTGCGGTAGGCGGCAAGCACCGCGCTGCACGCACGGGGCGGCATCGTCCCGGCGAGATCGGTCCGCGCGGTGCGGTATCCCTGCCTGGCGCCCTCAGCGCACGCGTGCACATGATGGCGGGCCAGATGGGCGAGGGCCACCGGGTAGCGGCGCAGCACGCCGTGAAGCCGGTAATCGGGCGGCACGACGTCGAGCAGCCAGGCGACCGCCGTCTCCTCGAACCGTTCTGTACCGGGAGGATGCACTCCGGCCGGCCACCCCGGCGGAAGCTGCACGGTCATGGCTCACCGTAACACGGCCAGAACGTACGTTCTATGCAGCAATGGCACGGCCTGGGCCCTCTCCGCACGGTCTGGGGGCCGGGCCGGTGCACCGTCACGTGCCCGCGCCGTCGCGGCCCCAATCCCGCGCGGGATTGGGGCCGGCGAGCTCATGATCCCGGTGCCCGCGGGGCCGGAGCGGGTCGTGGCCGAGGACCGTGCCGGCTGGCGCGGGTGGCGCAGACGCGCAGCCGTTCGGGAAGGGGGTTCGAATAGACTGTGCAGGCCGCGAGATTCAGCGGCCCATCCCGCGAACACCCAAATGGAGTTCAGGCATACGCTATGCCCGCACCGCCAGGCACTGCCCCAGCCCCGGCAGCCACCGCAACACGCGACGATCTACGCAATGTCGCGATCGTCGCACACGTGGATCACGGTAAGACCACGCTGGTGGACGCGATGCTGTGGCAGTCAGGAGCCTTCCGCGCGAACGCGCAGATCGCTGACCGCGTGCTCGATTCAGGCGACCTGGAGCGCGAAAAAGGCATCACAATCCTGGCGAAGAACACGGCGGTGCACCGCGACGGCCTGACCATCAACATCATCGACACCCCGGGGCACGCCGACTTCGGTGGCGAGGTGGAACGCGGCCTTTCCATGGCGGACGGCGTTCTGCTGCTCGTGGACGCGAGCGAGGGGCCACTGCCGCAGACGAGGTTCGTGCTGCGCAAGACGCTGCAGGCGGGGCTGCCGGTGATTTTGGTGATCAACAAAGTTGACCGCCCTGATGCACGCATCGCCGAGGTGGTCGACGCATGCTATGAGCTGTTCCTGGACCTC
Organism: uncultured Actinomycetota bacterium; assembly: GCA_963826515.1. Taxonomy (GTDB): domain Bacteria; phylum Actinomycetota; class Actinomycetes; order Streptosporangiales; family Streptosporangiaceae; genus DATFVJ01. Next base: position 497,661 of record CAWGXI010000002.1, on the reverse strand, counting down.
GACGCCACCGAGGAGCAGATCGAGTTCCCGATCGTCTTCGCCTCGGCCCGCGCCGGTCGTGCGTCGCTGACGCGGCCTGCCGACGGCACGATGCCGGATTCGCCGGACCTGGTGCCGCTTTTCGCGGTCCTTGAGGGGACGATCCCGCCGCCCCATTACGATCCGGCCGCACCGCTGCAGGCGCACGTGACGAACCTGGACGCCTCCTCCTACCTGGGCAGGATCGCGCTGTGCCGGATGATGTCGGGAACGATCTCGCGCGGCCAGCAGGCTGCCTGGTGCCGCCGTGACGGCAGCATTGAACGGGTGAAAATCACGGAACTGTACCTAACGGCTGCGCTGGACCGCGTCCACGCCGAATCTGCGGGGCCCGGGGACATCATCGCGGTTGCGGGAATCCCCGAGATCATGATCGGTGAGACCCTTGCCGACCCCGACGACCCGCGCCCGCTGCCGCTGCTCACCGTCGACGAGCCCGCAATATCCATGACGATCGGCGTCAACACCTCGCCGATGGCCGGTCGTGCCAAGGGCACGAAGATCACGGCGCGGCTTGTGTCCGCCCGGCTGGACCGCGAGCTAGTCGGCAACGTCTCCGTGCGCGTGCTCCCGACGGAGCGCCCGGACACCTGGGAGGTGCAGGGCCGCGGCGAACTCGCGCTCGCCGTACTGGTGGAAACCATGCGCAGGGAGGGCTACGAGCTCACCGTCGGAAGGCCCCAAGTCGTCACCCGCGAGATCGGCGGGAAGGTGCATGAACCGGTGGAGCGGCTCACCGTAGATGTACCTGAGGAGTTCTACGGCCGGGTCAGCCAGTTGCTCGCGGTCCGCAAGGGCCGGCTCGCGCAGATGACCAACCATGGCAGCGGCTGGGTCCGGCTCGAGTATGTGGTCCCGGCCCGCGGGCTGATCGGTTTCCGGACCGAGTTCCTCACTGACACGCGCGGCACCGGTGTGGCCCACCACGTGTTCGACGGCTACCAGCCATGGTTCGGTGAGCTGCGCACACGGCCCTCGGGCTCGCTGGTGGCCGATCGCGGCGGATCCGCGACGCCGTACGCGATGTTCGGGCTGCAGGAGCGGGGATCGCTGTTCGTGTCGCCTGGCACCGAGGTCTACGAGGGCATGATCGTCGGCGAGAACTCCCGCCCGGGTGACATGGATGTGAATATCGGCCGTGAGCGGAAGCTGACGAACGTGCGCCAGTCAACGGGCGAGGAACTCGAGCGGCTGGTGCCGCCTCGGCTGCTCAGCCTGGAGCAGGCGCTCGAGTTCTGCGCGGACGACGAGTGCGTGGAGGTCACGCCCTCCGCCGTGCGGCTGCGTAAGGTCGTGCTCGACGCGCGTGAGCGGGAGCGGATGCGCGCCCGCCGCGCCCGCGCCCGCCAGTGAGGCGTCGCGCCGCCCCGGACCGGCGCGACGCGCGTGAGCGGGAGCGGAAGCGGAAGCGCGCTCGCCGCGCCCGCGCCCGCCACTGAAGCCCCGCCGCGCCCCGCCGCGCCCCGCCCCGCCCCGCCGCGCCCCGGCGGGGCGGGGCGCCCTAGGGCTCGCTGCCGCACCAGATTGAGCGCTTGCCCGCGCCGGGCCGCCAGTGGCCCGTTGCTGGGGTTGTGTCGTCCCTCACCTCGGGACGCCCGCGCGATACCTGCGTTGAATATCGGCTCGGATCATGATCTGCATGAAACGCCGCGCGCGAATCGTCCGCTGTAACGGCGCTAGCTGGCCAATCATCGCCGACTTCTTCGGTGTCGGAGGATTCCATACGACCGGCCCAAAAGGGAAGTCTATGCAGGAAAATATTGTTCTTGTATGCTTTATCCAATTTGCAGGAGCCCCGACGCCAACGGTGGTGCAGGTGATTGAGGTTCGGATACTCCGCCCGCTGGCTGTGGCCGTTGGTGCGCGGCCCGTTCGGCTGTCTCCTTCAACGGTGGCCGGCGGCCTGCCATAGCTCATTCTGACTGGCATGCCTGAAGGTCGTTGGCCTACTTAGCGCGCCGCCGGGCGCGCCACGTCCCCAGGGAAAGGACGCGTGCATGTCACAAGTAGTCATCCGCCGCCGTGCGGTCACCGCCGCAGTGGCGGCGGGCGCGCTCGCAGCCGGCGGGCTGGCCGCGGCCACCAGCGCGCAGGCGGCGACGCACAGATTAGCCATTCCCGGCACCCACCCGGCCTGGGCAACCACCCACGGCGGGGTGCCGGCGCCGGCGGCCGACTCCGGCACCGTGAACGCCCGGATCTACCTGGCTGGGCGCGATTTGGCTGGCCTGACGGCATACGCCACCGCGGTATCCACCCCGGGCAACGCCCTTTACGGGCACTATCTCAGCCCGGCGCAGGTGCACGCGCGGTACGGCGCGACGACGGCGCAGATCGCCGCCATCGAGTCCTGGGTACGGTCGGCCGGCCTCCGGGTCACCGGGGTGGACAGCCAGATAGCGGGCTACGTCTCGGTGAGCGGTTCGGTCGCGGCGGCACGCAGCGCGTTCGGCGTGCACTTCGGCAAGTTCAAGGCCCCCAATGGCCACATGTACCGCGCGCCGGGACAAGCGGCAAGCGCCCCTAGCTCTATCGCGGGTTCCGTCCTGACCGTCAGTGGCCTCGACACCGCGCCGCACCTGGCGAAGCCGGCGGACACGCTGCCGCCGCCCGGGCCCAACTACTGGGTGGCGCCGCCGTGCGGTACCTACTACGACCAGAAGATCGCGACGAGCGAGCCGAAGGCCTACGGCGTCCACCAGCCGTGGAATGTCTGTGGTTACAACCAGCGCCAGATCCGCTCTGTCTACGGCGTGACAAGTTCCGGGATGACCGGCAAGGGCCAGACGGTCGCGATCGTCGACGCCTACGCCTCACCGACGATGCCAGCCGACGCCAACCAGTTCGCGAAGGCAACGGGCGACCAGCCGTTCCGCCCAGGCCAGTACAGGCAGTACCTGCCGTCCACCTTCACCCTTACCGCTCCGGACGAGTGCGACGCGCAGCTCTGGTACCGCGAGCAGCCGGTCGACATCGAGGCGGTGCACGGTCAGGCGCCCAATGCCAAGGTGCGGTTCGTCGCAGCCGCCAGCTGCTTGGACTCCGACCTCGCCGAATCGCTGGCATTCATCGTGAACAACCACCTGGCCAGCATCGCGAGCAACTCGTGGGGCGAACCTGCGGACGACGCCACGATGACCAATGTGTTCGACCTGATCTTCCGGGCCGGCACGGCCGAGGGAATCGGCTTCTTCTTCTCCTCGGGCGACAGCGGATACGAGTCACCTCGCGAGAACCCGGCCTCGGACATGCGGCAGGTTGATTACCCGACATCCAGCCCCTGGGTGTCCTCCGTCGGCGGCACCAGCCTGGCCATCGGCAAAGGCAAAAACTACCAGTTCGAAACCTCCTGGGGCACGATGAACGACCCGCTAGCGCCGAGCGGTACCTCCTGGCTGAACCCGCCGCCAGGCAAGTACCCGGACAACTACGACGGCTCCGGCGGCGGCGGCACGAGCACCTTGTACCAGCAGCCCTTCTACCAGCGCGGCGTGGTGCCGAGCAGCCTATCGAGACGGCTGCCTGACGGCACGATCAGCCGGACCCCGATGCGGGTGGTGCCGGACGTGTCCGCGCTCGCCGACCCGAGCACGGGCATGCTCGTAGGGCAGACCACGCTGCAGCCGGACGGGACGACCTACGCCTTCTCGCTCAGCAGGTCCGGCGGCACCAGCGTCGCCTGCGCGGTGTTCGCGGGCATCGAGGCGGACGCGCAGCAGGCGGCGGGGCATGTGCTTGGCTTCGCCAACCCCGTGATCTACCACAGGCACGGCACGTCGGCGTACCGCGACGTGACCGACTTCCCGTTCGGGCCGGGTGTCAGGATCGCCCAGGTCCGCAACAACTACACCGATCCAGCGACCAGGCAACCGCCGCTCGTGGCGTTCCTGCGCACGCTCGGCATCAACGGCGAGGGCGCGGACGCCCTGCGCGCCACCAAGGGCTACGACGACGCCACCGGCGTCGGGTCGCCCGGCCGTTACATCCGATCCTTCTTCCACTGACACTCTGGCTAGCGGCGGGGACGGTCCATCCAGGGGCCGTCCCCGCCGCTTGCTGCGGCGAGCGGCCTGCCCGCGCCGGGATGATCCGCCCGCCGTTCCGGCAGAGATTCGGATGATGATCCCTAACGGCTGCCGCGTGCGGTCTCGTTCGTACCGCCGCGTCACACCCCGGCTGGTGATCCGCCGTCAGCCGATCAGGCGAACGCCTGCGGGCCTGCACGCCGTGGCCGCTCAGCCGCGCCGTCAGTCCGGCGCCGCCAGCCCGGCGCCGCCAGCTCGGCGCCGTCAGCTCGGCGCGATCTATGTGGCACTCAGGTAGATGAAGCTGCCGATGCCGGCTACCAGGCAGTAGATCGCGAACGGGGTGAGCGTCCGGGTCTGAAAATACTTGGTCAGGAAGCGAACCGACAGGTACGCGCCGACAAACGAAAACACGCTGCCGACCAGGATCTGGCCGTGGATCCCCTTGCCGAGCGGACCCGTCAGGTCCGGGATCTTGAGTGCTCCCGCCGCCAGGATGACGGGCGTCGCGAGCAGGAACGCGAACCTCGCAGCGTCCTCATGTGAGAGGCCGCGGAGCAGGCCGGCCACCATGGTCACGCCCGACCGGCTGATACCGGCCAGCAAGGCGAGGACCTGCGCGGAACCGATGATCACGGCTTGCACGTAACCGATGTCGGCGAGCCGCCGGTCCGAGGCGAGGTCGAGCGCCGCCTCCTGCTGCCGCAGCGCGCGATGGCCGCCCGCGTGCTTGCCTGGCCCGCCGGAGCTGTGAAGTTCGGCCGCGACCTCCTCGTCCGCGCGGCGGGATGCCTTCCTGCGCAGCCGTTCACCCCCGAAGAGGACCAGGCCGTTCAGGGTCAGGAAGACCGATGCGGGGATCGGCTTGCCGAGGAGCATACGGAACGCGTGCTCGAGTACCAGGCCTGCGATGCCCACGGGAATGGTGGCCAATATGATTATCCAGGCGAGCCGCTGGTCAGCGGTCTCGATCTGGCGGTCGCGGATCGAGGAGAAGAATCCGCCGACGATCCTGACCCACTCCCGCCAGAAGTAGATCACCAGCGCGATCGCCGTCGCGACGTGCAGCCCCACAATGAACGCCAGATACGGCGATTCCTTGGCGGACACGTTCAGGTCATGTGCCCACTGGCCGCCGATGATCGCCGGGAGCAGCACGCTGTGGCCGAGGCTGGATACGGGGAAGAGCTCGGTCACGCCTTGCAGCAGGCCGATTATCGCCGCTTCCGGGTAGGTCAGGTGACTCATGCCAGCCTCTCGCTACGGCAGGACCGCGCCCTGCCCGCCTCAGTCCCGTAATCATGCCAAAACCGCCGCAGCGCCGTGACCCGCCCTTGCCTTCTTTGCCTAGCTAGTCCTCGGGTCCCGCGGCCGTGGCATCCGTGATCCCGGAGCGTTTCCGGCCGTATATCCGCTGATAACGCTCCGGGATCACGGAAAGGCGGGCAATCCAGGTGCTACTTCTTGCCTGGGACCTTCGGCGTGTCGTCCGGCCGCCGCCGGGTGATCTTCGAGCCGAGCCAGACCAGCGGGTCGTACTTGCGCCCGACCACCCGTTCCTTCATCGGGATCAGCGCGTTGTCGGTGATCTTGATGTGTTCCGGGCAGACTTCGGTGCAGCATTTGGTGATGTTGCAATAGCCGAGCCCGAAGTCGTCCTGCGCGATCTCCCGCCGGTCCGCGACATCAAGCGGATGCATCTCGAGTTCGGCGATGCGCATGAGGAACCGCGGGCCGGCGAATGCGCTCTCGTTCTCCTCGTGGTCCCTGATGACGTGACACACGTTCTGGCACAGGTAGCACTCGATACATTTGCGGAACTCCTGCGAGCGCTCCACATCCACCTGCGCCATCCGGTACTCGCCGGGTTTCAGCGCCGGATCCGGGGTGAACGCCGGGATCTGCCGCGCCTTTCCGTAGTTGAAGGAAACATCGGTGACCAGGTCACGGATGACGGGGAACGTGCGTATCGGCGTCACGGTGAGGGTCTCGTCCTCGGTGAAGGTGTTCATCCGGGTCATGCAGGCGAGCCGCGGCCGTCCGTTGATCTCCATCGAGCATGAGCCGCACTTACCGGCCTTGCAGTTCCATCTGATCGCGAGATCCGGCGCCTGAGTTGCCTGCAGCCGGTGCAGCACATCGAGCACGACCTCGCCCTCGTTGACCTCTACCTGGTAGTCGGCGAGCTCTCCCTGCCCGGCGTCGCCGCGCCACACCTGAAATTGCGCCTTGTAGGTCATTGCGTCTTCTCCTGCGCGGTGGCCGTGTTTACTTGCCCGGGCGCTGCTTCCGCTACGGCGGCGAGCTCCCCGGCAGTCATGTACTTCTTCAGCTCGTCGCGGTCGAAGAGCCTGATCAGGTCGTCACGCATCGGCTCGAGCTGCTGATGCTTCAGCGCCACCCCGTTGCCGCCAAGCGAGCAGATCAGGTTGACCCTGCGCCATTCCGGCGACAGCTGCGGGAAGTCGTCTCTGGTGTGCCCGCCGCGGCTTTCCTCGCGTTCAAGGGCGGCACGCGCGATGCATTCCGAGATGAGCAGCATGTTCCGCAGGTCGAGTGCGAGGTGCCAGCCGGGGTTGTAGGCACGGCCGCCAGCCGCGCTCACCGATGCTGCCCGCTCGCGGAACTTCTCCAGCTGGCCCAGCGCGCTTTCGATCTCCTCAGCGCGCCTGATGATGCCGACGAGATCGTTCATCATCTGCTGCAGCTCGCCGTGCAGCGTGTACGGATTCTCGCCCGGCGCAGTGGCGTGCCGCTCAAGCGGGGCCAGCGCCTCCGCTTGCGCCGCGGCCACTTCCGCGTCGGCCGCGGCAGGCCGCGAGCCGATCGTGTCCACATACTCGGCGGCGTGCAGCCCGGCCCGCCGTCCGAATACCAGCAGGTCGGACAGGGAGTTACCGCCGAGGCGGTTGGAACCGTGCATGCCGCCCGATACCTCGCCGACCGCGAAGAGACCCGGCGTTAGTGCCGACTCGGTGTCGGGATCCACTTCCACGCCACCCATCACGTAGTGACAGGTGGGGCCGACCTCCATCGGTTCCTTGGTGATGTCGACGTCGGCGAGTTCCTTGAACTGGTGGTACATGGAGGGCAGCCGCTTCAGGATCTCCGCCGCGGGCAGCCTGGTGGACACGTCAAGGAACACGCCGCCATGCTCGGTGCCGCGGCCCGCCTTGACCTCGGAGTTGATGGCCCGGGCCACTTCGTCGCGCGGCAGCAGTTCGGGCGGGCGCCTGTTGTTTTCGGGATCGTCGTACCAGCGGTCCCCCTCTTCCTCCGTGTCCGCGTACTGCGCACGGAACACGTCAGGCACGTAGTTGAACATGAACCGCTTGCCCTCTGAGTTGCGCAGCACACCGCCGTCGCCGCGCACCGACTCCGTGACGAGCAGGCCCTTCACCGACAGCGGCCAGACCATCCCGGTCGGGTGGAACTGCACGAACTCCATGTTGACCAGGGTCGACCCAGCGAGCAGCGCGAGCGCGTGCCCGTCGCCCGTGTACTCCCACGAGTTGGAGGTGACCTTGAACGTCTTCCCGATGCCCCCGGTCGCGAGCACCACGGCAGGTGCGTCGAAGATCAGGAAGTTGCCGGTGTCCCTGGCGTAGCCGAATGCCCCCGCGATCGCGCCGCCGCTGGCGAGCAGCCGGGTGATGGTGGTCTCGGCAAAGATCTTGATCCGCGCCTCTGGGTCGCCGTGCGTCACGGCGTCTTCCTGCTGGAGCGCGACCACCTTCTGCTGCAGGGTGCGGATCAGCTCGAGCCCGGTCCGGTCGCCCACGTGGGCCAGCCGCGGATACTCGTGGCCGCCGAAGTTGCGCTGGCTGATCTTCCCGTCCTTGGTGCGGTCGAACAGCGCACCCCAGGCCTCAAGCTCCCAGATCCGGTCGGGTGCCTCGTTGGCGTGCAGCTCGGCCATCCGCCAGCTGTTCATGAACTTGCCGCCGCGCATGGTGTCGCGGAAATGCACCTGCCAGCTGTCGCGCGGGTTCACGTTGCCCATCGCCGCCGCCGCGCCGCCCTCGGCCATCACGGTGTGCGCCTTGCCGAAAAGCGACTTTGAGATAATCGCGGTCTTCTTTCCCTGCAGGCGTGCCTCGATGGCGGCGCGGAGCCCGGAACCGCCCGCTCCGACCACCACCACGTCGTAAGAATGGCGTTCGATCTCAGTCATCTTTGGTGGTCACCTCAATTGAAGAACCGGAGGTCGGAGATGGCGCCGCTGGCCACGAGCATGATGTAGAGATCAGTTAGCATCAGCGTGCCCAGCGTGATCCAGGCAAGCTGCTTGTGCCGGGCGTTCAGCTTCGAGACCTGCGTCCATATCCAGTATCTGGCCGGGTGTTTGGAGAAGTGCTTGAGCCGCCCGCCGGTGATGTGCCTGCACGAGTGGCACCCGAGCGTGTAAGCCCACAGCAGCACGACGTTGACCAGCATGATGAGCGTGCCAAGGCCGAAGCCGACCCCGCCGGTCTTGCCGTGGAAGGCGTCGATCAGGTCCCAGGTGTTGAGCACGGAGACGAGCACAACGATGAAGAAGAAGTACCTGTGCAGGTTCTGCAGGATGAGCGGGAGTCTCGTCTCCCCGGTGTAGCGGGCGTGCGGCTCGCGCACGGCGCATGCGGTCGGCGCCTGCCAGAACGCCCGGTAGTAGGCCCACCGGTAGTAATAGCAGCTCAGCCGGAAACCGAGGATGAATGGCAACGACACTATCGCGTACGGGACGATCGAGGGCACCTTGGGGAACCAGGTGCCGAGGCTGCTCGACCCCGCGGTGCACGCGCCGCTGACGCAAGGCGAGTAGAACGGCGTCAGGTAGTGGTATTGCGGCACCCAGTACCACCGGCCCATGAAGACGCGTACCACCGCGTACAGCACCCAGATGGTGAGCAGCACGGCGGTGACGGCGGGTTCACGCCACCAGGGGTCGGTCCGCAGCGTCCGGGCAGTGATCTTCGCCCGGGTTCGCTCCGGCGTTGTCGTCGTTTGCGTCATTGCCCGACGCCTCCGTTGCTCGCGTTGATCCATCTGCGCTACCCGGGCCGCCCCGTGCCCGGTCATGCGCTGCTGACGAACCTTATTGCAGTCCATCTCAGCATGCGCCACGGGGTGATTCTACGGCGCTGTGACTCTCGCTACATTCTGTGATTCTTACGACATTCCTAACGGCTGCCGCGTGGATCGCGGCCGCCGAAGCCGCCGCGAGGCCCCAGCCGAGGCAACGCCCTAGCTCGCACTGGGCTGGCCGGCAACCTGCTCGAGGGATCGGCGCAGGAAGTCCACCTGGAGCAGCAGCAGGTTCTCCGCCACCTCCTCCTGTGATGCCATGTGCGTGACTCCGGACAGCGGCAGCACGTTGTGCGGGCGGCCGGCCGCGAGCAGCGCCGACGACAGCCGGAGCGTGTGTGCGACCACCACGTTGTCGTCCGCGAGCCCGTGAATGAGCAGCAGCGGGCGTGACAGCCGCGGCGCGCCGGGCAGCAGGGAGCAGCGCTCGTAGGCCTCCTTGTCGTCGTCCGGGTGGCCCAGGTAGCGCTCGGTGTAGTGGGTGTCGTACAGCCGCCAGTCGGTCACAGGGGCGCCCGCCACCGCGGCATGAAACACGTCAGGGCGGTGCAGCACCGCGAGCGCCGCCAGCCAGCCGCCGAAGGACCAGCCGCGGATTCCCACCCTGCGCAGATCCAGGTCGCCGAACCGCCCCGCGGCGGCGTGCAGCGCCTCGACCTGGTCGTCGAGCACCGGGCCTGGGATGTCGCCGCGGATCGCCCGGTCCCACTGCGGGCCGCGACCTGGCGTGCCCCTGCCGTCCGCGATCACCACGGCGAAGCCCTGGTCCGCGAACCACTGTGCCGCGAGGTAGGCCCCGCGGGCGGCGAGTACCTCCTGGTGGCCTGGACCGCCGTAGGGGGCGAGCAGGACGGGCAGCTTCGCAGAACCGGGCTGGTGCCACGACGGGAGCAGGACCGCGGTCCTGATCTCCCGCCACCCCGCGGAAATGATCACTGGCCTTGGATCAGTGATATTCGGGCGGGCGGCGAGCGAGGAGATCTCTGTTATGGTTCCGGGCTCAGCTTCCCCGCTCTCACCGCGCCTGTCGCGCACGATCCGGATCCGTGTGCCGACGTCGCCGAGCGCCCGTTCCGCGATGACGGTGGTGCCGCCAGCGCGGCGCCCGCTGTACACGCCGGGTTCGCTGGTTAGACGGCTGAGCCCGCCAGGCCCGTAGGTCCACAGGTGGATCTCGGTTGGTTCCTCAGAACCGGCGAACAGCACGGTATCGCCGTCCACATCGAGCACCCAGCGCACCTGAAGGCCCGGCGGAGTGGCGGGCGGGGCACTGGCTAGCGCCGCGGGTGGTGACACGAACAGCCTGCGCGTGCCGCCAGCGTCGGCGGTCCATACCAGGTCCCCGGCGGCGGTCCATGCTGGCACCCCCGGCACGATGTCAAGCCACGCGTCATCGCTCGCGGCATGCACAAGCTCGCATCTGCCCGTTGCCGGATCGGCCCGCAATAGGCGCATCTGCTGCTGGCCGCGGTCCTGAACCACGAAGAGCGGCCCGTCCTCACCGGCGTCGTCCCAGCACACCGTCACCAGGTACTGGTAAGCGACCTGATCCCAGTCAACCGGCGTCTGCCTGCCGTCGAGGCCGACCAGGACGAGCGTGACGTCCGCGTTCGCGGTACCGGCTGCCGGGTAGGCGACCTCCGTGACTGGCCGGCCGGGGTTGGCGGGATCGGCGATGTACCACCGCTGAACCGGGCTCTCGTCGACGCGCGCGGCGAGCAGAGCCGATCCGTCAGGTGCCCACCAGTAGCCGCGCAGCCGTCCCATCTCCTCCGCTGCCACGAACTCGGGGAGACCGTAGGTGACCTGGCTGTTCTCTGGCGCCGCGAGCACGCGGTCCGGGCCAGGCAGCCCGCTGCGGCCCTCGGCCGTGGCAGCCAGGGTCCCGGCGGTGTGATCCGGGGTCCCGGCGGTGTGATCCGGGGTCCCGGCGGTGTCTGCCTGCGTCCCCGCGGCTCCTTCTGCCCAGGCGCCTGCGTCGGCAGTGGCGGGCAGGTCGGCGACCCGCAGCGCCCCGCCGCTGACGTACGCGACGCGCCTGCCGTCCGGATCGGGGCGTGGATCTAGTGCCGGGTGACGCACGGGTACCTCGCGGACGCGTGGGCCGCCCTCGCCTGCGAGATCGGCCACATACACGCGACCAGAGAGGGCAAAGACGGCGACGCGCAGGTCGCGGTCGCAGGCGTAGCCGACGATTCCGCCCGCCTGTTCCCTGGTGCGTTCCCTGCGCGCCCTCTCCTGCGGTGGCAGGTCGTCATCTCCGATACCGAGCTTGAGCGGGTCCGCGGCGAGACGCTCGGTGCCGGCGCCTGGATCGAGCACCCACAGGCAGTTCACCGGATCGGTGCCGCCACGGCTGCGCAGGAATGCCACCCGGGAGCCGTCGGGGGAGATGTTGAAGGCGCGCGGTACGCCGAGGGAGAAGCGGCGGGTAGCGGCGTATTGGCGCGGGAAACTCTCCGTCATGCCTGCCGATCATTCCAGGTTCGCGGGTGAGCCGGGGCCGTAGCGCAGTGGTGAGCGCCGCGGCCGTGACGATCAGGCCGGCCAGCAGGATCACGGTGAGGTCATCACGGTACGAAACCAGTGGCCGCGCGTAAATGGCGCCTCGATGGCCAGGCGAGATGACCACTCGCTGCTTGGGCCCACGCCAGCGGCTACCCTGCCCGGCATGACCCTGTATCGGGACTGGCGGCGGTTGCTGCTGGTGCACGCGCACCCGGACGACGAATCGATCGGGACGGGCGGGATCATGGCGAAATATGCCGCCGAGGGGGCTCAGGTGACGCTTGTCACCTGCACGCTCGGCGAGCTAGGCGAGGTCATCCCGGCCGATCTCGATCACTTGCGGGCGGAGCGTGAGGACCGGCTCGGTGAGTACAGGATCGGTGAGCTCGCGGCGGCGTGCGCCGCTCTTGGCGTGACCGATCACCGTTTCCTCGGCGGGCCGGGCAGGTGGCGCGACTCCGGCATGATGGGGACGCCCGCGAACGATGATCCCGGCTGTTTCTGGCGCGCCGACCCGGACCAGGCGGCCGCTGCGCTGGCAAGCGTGATCCGTGAGGTTCGCCCGCAGGTCATCGTCACCTACGACGAGCACGGCGGCTACGGCCATCCCGATCACATCCAGGCGCACCGGGTCGCGTGGCGCGCCTTCGGGCAGTCGGCGGGCGAGCAGTGGCAAGTGGCGAAGTTCTACGCGCACGCGGTCCCCCAAACCGTCCTAGCCGGGGCGGTGGAGACAGTGCGCGCCGCGGGCACCCAGCTCGGTTCGGTCGCGGCCGCCGGCGACCTGCCGCCCGGGGTGCCCGACGAGCAAGTGACCACCGAGATCGACGTGACGTCTTACCTCGATGCCAAGCTCGCCGCGATGCGGGCGCACGCCACCCAGATTTCGGTGCACGGCCCATTCTTCGCGCTCTCCAACAAAATCGCCCAGCTGGCATCTGGTCACGAGTACTTCACCCTGCTGGCCGGTCCACGCGGTAAAGGGGCCGGGCCGGAAGGCCGCGAGGATGATTTGTTCGCCGCCCTGGGACCACGCAGCGCAACGGGCGGCGGGATCACCCGCGCTCTGGGCTAGCCTTCTCCCGTGGGAAGCGCGCCTGGGTCAGCTGAACGCAAGCCGGAGGCAAGCCGCGGCCAAGGACCCGCGACGGTGGGCGCCTACGGCTTGCTGTTTCTGTTCGGCTTGCTGCAGGGGATGACAGGTTCCTTCCAGTACAGCAGGAGCATCGGACCGGTACCCGTCGCTGCGGCCGGCTTCGCTCTGGCGATCGGCTTGACCTGCGTGCTGTGCGGCCGGGGGATGCGTTCGGCGGTAGGCGCGCTGGCACCCGCGATCGGGTGGTTGCTAGCGTCCTTCGTGCTTGGGATGCCGATGCCCAGCGGGAGTGTCGTGATCACCAACACTGCGGCCGGGCAGGTGTATCTGTACGCCGGGGCGCTCAGCGCGGCAATCGGGGTGGGCGTCGGCCTCTCCGGCTGGACGCGCAAGCCGGCCATGCCGCTGCCGCACGGCCCAGCGCCGTTGGAGCGCCGGACACGCAGGTAATCCAGCGCCGCGCGTCACCCCGTGCCTGGCGTGCCACTCCCGGCGCCGCTCGCCACCCCGGCCGCCGCTCGCCACCCCGGCGCCGCGCGTCACCCCGTCCCTGGCGTGCCACTCCCCAAGCCGCTCGCACCCCGGCGCCGCGCCGCCGTCAGCGCACCGCCTCCGCGATCCGGTCGAGCGCCCAGTCCAGGTCGCGCTCGCTGATCACAAGCGGCGGGGCGAGCCTGATGGTCTTGCCGTGCGTGTCCTTGGCGAGGACCCCGAGCTCAGCGAGCCGTTCGCACACGGCACGTCCGGACAGGGTGGTGAACTCGACGCCCGCCCAAAGGCCTCGCCCGCGCACGTCGGCGACGGTCGATGCCGGCAGGCCGGCGAGCCGGTCGTGCATGTGGGCGCCGAGGAGCGCAGAGCGGCGCTGGAACTCGCCCGTTCGCAGCATCGCGATCACCTCACGCGCGATCGCGCAGGCGAGCGGGTTCCCGCCGAATGTGGATCCGTGCTGACCCGGCTGGAACACGCCAAGCACCGACAAGCTCGATACGACGGCCGACACCGGCACGATCCCGCCGCCGAGCGCCTTGCCGAGCAGGTATACGTCGGGCTTGACGTTCTCGTGCTCACACGCGAACGTGGCGCCGGTGCGCCCGAGCCCGGACTGGATCTCATCGGCGATCATGAGTGCGTCATGTTCCGAGCAGATCTGCCGGACTCCAGCAAGGAAACCCGGCGGCGGCACGACAACGCCCGCCTCACCCTGGATGGGTTCCACGAGCACGGCGGCGCAGGCGCTGCCCGCGTCCGCCACAGCCGCGGCGAGCGCGTCCAGGTCCCCGAACGGCACGAGCCGGAATCCCGGCGTGTATGGCCCGTACGACGCCCGTGTGTCCGCGTCGCTTGAGAAGCTGACGATGGTCGTGGTCCTGCCGTGGAAGTTCCCTTCGAACGCGATGATCACCGCTTGATCCGCTGGCACGCCCTTGACTTCGTAGGCCCACTTTCGCGCGGTCTTGATGCCGGTTTCCACAGCCTCGGCGCCGCTGTTCATCGGCAGAACCATATCCATGCCGGCCAGGTCGGCAAGCTCGTTGCAGAACGGCCCGAACTGATCATGGTCGAATGCGCGGCTCACCAGGGTGACCCGGTCAAGCTGCGCGACCGCGGCCGCGATGAGGCGCGGATGGCGATGACCGAAGTTGAGCGCCGAGTAGGCGGCGAGCATGTCGAGGTACCTGCGGCCCTCGACATCGGTGACCCAGACGCCCTCGGCCTGTGTGATCACAACCCGCATCGGGTGGTAGTTGCGCGCGCTGTGCGCCTCGCTGAGCGCTATCAGCTCGCTGGTTCTGCTATCGGCACGCAATTCGCCTTGCAGGCTCATGTCGTCCTCCCCGGTTGCGCGACCTATGGTCGCAGTTCCAGCGTGCAGCACTTGGGTCCACCTCCTGCCTTGCGAAACTCGGACATTTCCACGGGCACCGGCTCGAAGCCCCGTACGGTGAGTTCCCCAGCAAGCGCCGTTGCCCCGGCGTCGAGCACGACGCGGTGCCCGTCGCTGACGGCGTTAAGGCCGAGCATCGCGGCCTCCTGCCCGGTCACCTCGATCAGGTCACTGAACTGGGTGGCGATTGCGGCCCGCCCTGCGTCGTCGAACGCGCCCGGGTAGTAGGCGGCCGTGTCGGCATCGACGACGCATAGCGCCGTGTCGAGGTGATAGAAGCGCGGATCCACCAGCCGGACGCTCACCACTGGCAGCCCGAACAGTTCCTCGATGTCGGCGCGGGCGGCGAGGTCGCTGCGGAACCCGTGGCCGGCGAGCACGACGCGGCCCGCGCAGATGAGGTCGCCCTCACCCTCATTGGTGACCAGCGGTTCGCGCACGTTACGGTAGCGGTTCGCGCGGAACCAGCTTAGGTAGGCATCCGCCTCGGCGGCGCGCTCCACATGCCGGAACCGCGCACCGAGGACCCTGCCGCCGATGACCGTCCCGCCGTTGGCCGCGAACACCATGTCGGGCAGGCCTGGCACCGGGCCGATGAGATGAACGGTGTGCCCGAGCATGCGATAGGTCTGCCGGAGCATTTCCCATTGCCGCAATGCCCGTTCCTTGTCCACCGGCACCCGCGGGTCCATCCAGGGATTGATCGAGTAACCCACCGTGAAATAGGTGGGTGGGCACATCAGGTACGTGCGCGCGGGGCGGCCTGGCACGCCAGCGTGCTGCGCGGCCGGAGCGTCGGCGGGCGCCAGATGCGGCGTCGGTGCGGGTGCGGTTTCGAGCATCGGTCACCTCATCCTCCGCTGGTCAGCCGTGTCATGATCATGCTAGGCGTTACCACGATGTGCCTTGCAGCATCTGGACATGCGCGTGCCCAGCGATTCATTGCGCAGATCTGACAAAAGCACGCAGTTTCTTGCGTTATCCCAAACGGCTGCCGCGTGGGGCGCCGTCCGCGGCGCAGCGGGGGGTCCGGGGGGGCGTCCCCCCGGGCTGGCGGAGCCCAAACGGCTGCCGCGTGGGGCGCCGTCCGCGGCGCAGCGGGGGGTCCGGGGGGGCGTCCCCCCGGGCTGGCGGAGCCCAAACGGCTGCCGCGTGGGGCGCCGTCCGCGGCGCAGCGGGGGGTCCGGGGGGGCGTCCCCCCGGGCTGGCGGAGCCCAAACGGCTGCCGCGTGGGGCGCCGTCCGCGGCGCAGCGAGGGGTCCGGGGGGCGTCCCCCCGGGCTGGCGGAGCCCAAACGGCTGCTCGGCGGACCAGTTAGGGCGGTAGGAACCCTCGGCTCAGGTGGCGCGGACGGTCCACGCCTGGCCCTCAGGGGTGTCAGAGACGGTGACGCCGATGGCGGCGAGCTGGTCACGGAGCTGATCGGACGCCGCCCAGTCCTCGCCGCGCCGCGCCGCCGCGCGGGACTCGAGCAGGGCGGCCGCTCCTTCGGGCAGTCGCTGCGCGACGTTCGCGGCGGGTCCCGTGCCCGCGGCGCTCCCAGCGCCTGCAGCGCCTGCAGCGGCTCCCATGATTCCGCCCGCGACCTTGCCGAGATCACGCACCAGATCTAGCCCGAGCAACTGGTCCAGGTGCGCAAATGTCTCGAACTTCGCACCAGGGGCGACACCAGCGTCCTTCTCCAGCGCGCGGAGTTCGCGCACGGCAGCGGGAGTGTCGAGGTCGCTGTCGAATGCGGTCACCACGGCGTCGGCGTGCCGCCGCGACATCGGGGCGCTCGGCTCGCACGCCCAGGCCGCGACTTGCTCGCGCCAGCGCCTGAGCGTTTTGTCGGCTCCTTCGAGAGTGTCCCAGCTGAGATTCAGCTGCTGCCGGTAGCGATGATCGAGGAACGCGAGGCGGAGCGCCAGCGGGTCGAGGCCGCGTGCGGCGAGGTCGGCGAGCAGGACCACGTTGCCTGTGGACTTGGCCATCTTCCGGCCCTCGAACAGCAGGTGCTCGCCGTGCACCCAGTGCCCTACCACTTCGTGGCCCGCCAGCGTGTTTGACTGCGCGCGCTCGTCCTCGTGGTGCGGGAACCGCAGGTCGATGCCGCCCGTGTGGACGTCGATGAGGTCGCCGAGGTACGACAGGGACATGGCGGAGCATTCGGTGTGCCAGCCGGGGAACCCCGTGCCCCAGGGCGCCTGCCAGGTCAGTTCCCTGCCCGCCTCCGCTGCCTTCCACAGCGCCCAGTCCGCATGGAAGCGCTTGTTCTCCCCGACGCCAGGCGGCAGCCGGTGGCCAGGCCGCAGGTCGTCGAGCCTGTTACCCGACAGCTCCCCATAACCTGGAAAGGAGCGGGTGTCGAAGAACACCGAACCGTCACCGGCCGGGTAGGCGTTGCCCGACTCAATCAGCCGCGCGATCATGTCGATCATGAGCGGGATCGACTCCGACGCGCGCGGCGCGTGCTCTGCGGGCCGTATGTTCAGTGCCGCGAGATCAGCCCAGAACGCGTCCTCGCAGAAACGCGCGACGTCAAGCGCGGACTTGCCCTCGGCACGTGCCTGGGCGAGCATCTTGTCCTCGCCTGTGGCGTCGGTCTCCGCGTCATCCACCAGGTGCCCGACGTCGGTGATGTTCTGGCACACCATGACCTGCAGGCCGCGTAGCTCAGCGGCGCGGCGGATCAGGTCGGACAGCAGGTAGCTGCGCAGGTTGCCCACATGGGTGTAGCGGTAGACCGTGGGCCCGCAGGTGTAAATCCGAAGCTCACCACGGCGCGCCTGGCCGACTGGTTTGGCTTGCCTGGTCCGTGTGTCGTATAGCCGCAGCACCTGCCCAGCCTACGAGCCATCGCTATCCGGAAGGGTCAGCCCGCGCAGCCGTTTAGATGCCGAATTGATCCGCTCATCCATCGCGGTGAGGGCGACGCGGACGTGGCGCCCGCCCTGCGGTCCGTAGAACTGCCCTGGCGCCACCAGGATGCCGGCCCCGGCGAGCATCGCGACCGATTCCCAGCAGTCGCGGGCGGGATGGGACGCCCATAGGTACAGGCCGGCCTCGGAGTGCTCCACCTTCCAGCCGGCGGCCTCGAGTGCCGGGCGGAGCACGGCGCGGCGCGCCGCGTACCTGGCGCGCTGCTCGTCGGCGTGGCCGTCGTCGTCGAGCGCCGCCGCCATCGCGGCCTGGACCGGATCGGGCACCATCATCCCCGCGTGCTTGCGCACTTCGAGCAGGTCGCCGATCAGCCCGGGGTCGCCGGTAACGAAACCTGCGCGGTAACCGGCCATGTTCGACCGCTTGGACAGCGAGTGCACGGCGAGCAGGCCAGCTGGCGAGCCGTCGCAAACGGTGGGATGCAGGATCGAGACCGGCTGCGCATCCCAGCCGAACCCGAGGTAGCACTCGTCCGATGCGACGACCGCGCCACGCTCACGCGCCCAGTCGACCACCTTGCGCAGGTGCTCGGCGGGCAGCACCTGGCCAGTCGGGTTGGACGGTGAGTTGACCCAGATGAGGCGCACCGGAGCCGGGCCGAGCGCGGTAAGCGAGCCGGCCGCTGCAGGTCGGGAACCCGCGAGCCGCGCGCCAATGTCGTACGTCGGGTACGCAAGTGCGGGATGGGCGACCACGTCCCCGCTGCCCAGGCCGAGCAGCGTCGGCAGCCAGGCGACGAATTCCTTGGTCCCGATCACGGGCAGCACGGCATCGGGCGCGGTGACGACCCCGTGCCTGCGGGCCAGCCAGCCCGCCGCCGCTTCGCGAAGACGCGGCGTGCCCGCGGTGACCGGGTATCCGGGGGCGTCGGACGCACCGGCGAGCGCGTGGCGCACCGCGGCGGGCGCCGGGTCCACCGGCGTGCCGACCGAGAGGTCCACGATGCCGCCCGGGTGCGCCCGCGCCTTTTCCTTGTACGGGGCGAGAAGGTCCCACGGGAACCGGGGCAGGCGGTCTGCGAGCGTCAGTGCTCGTCTCCTTGCGGAGGCAGGGCCGCCACGATCGGGTGGTCCTTGTCGATCTTTCCGGCCTTGGACGCTCCGCCTGGTGAGCCGAGATCTTCGAAGAACTCGACGTTGGCCTTGTAGTAGTCCTTCCACTGATCGGGCACGTCGTCCTCGTAGAAGATCGCCTCGACCGGGCAGACAGGCTCGCAGGCGCCGCAGTCCACGCACTCATCCGGATGTATGTAGAGCATGCGCTCGCCCTCGTAGATGCAGTCCACAGGGCACTCTTCGATGCACGCCTTGTCAAGAACATCGACGCAGGGCTGCGCGATGATGTAGGTCACTTCCAACTCCTCTTTTGTCCGGGGCCATGCCACGGCATCTGATCCAGGGCACACCACGACCGACCGCGGGTGTGTACCTAGTATCGCCACGCGCTGGGGGCGTTTGCGCGCGGAGGCGCGCACCTTTCCCGCATCGGCGGGGCACGATCCAGGCGGAATCGGCGCCCCGGCTAGCCAACTTCTCATAAAATGAGATAAAGAGTCCCGAATAGCGGGCCAAGTCTGCGGGTTCCTGGTTCGCCCGCTCAGCCGAGCTCGACACCAGTGGCTGGCGAACCGGGGTCGTGCCGCCAGCCCCGCTCGCCGCTGGCCGCGTGCCACTCGTATCCGGCGTAACGGACCTCCTTGACGCCGTAGGTCTTGGCGTGCGCCACCGACCAGCACGCGACGGCCCAGCCCGTCTGCGGGCGCGGAACCCGCACGGTCAGGTCGCGCGCCGCAGTCTCGGTGGTGACAGGCTCGCCCGCAGGATTCACTGTGCTGCCGTGGCGGCCCAGCTGCCCGAACGTACGGCCGAGCTGGCTCATCGCCGCGGCGAACTGCGCCGGGCGGTTGGCCAGGGGCGTGTACCAGCACGATACGGCCCGGGACGCACCTCCGGTGAAGGCGGCGGAAAGCGTCCCTGCGACCGGCTCGTACTGCTCGTACGCAGTGCCGTCGGCACTGTGCTGCACCGCCTGGGCGGCGCGGTAGGCGGGCATCTTCTGGTACCCAGGCACCTTGACCAGCGCGGCGAAGAACTTGGTGGCGGCGTAGACCGGGTCCTTGAGCTGGCTTCGCGTGCCCCATCCCTGCGACGGGCGCTGCTGGAAGATGCCGACGGAGTCGCGGTCACCGTAGCCGACGTTGTGCAGGTGGGACTCCTGCAGTGCGGTGGCGAATGCGACCGTCACGGCCGCCTGGGGCACGCGACGCCGGTAGCCCACTCCTGCGATCGTCGCGGCGATCGCGGCCTGCTGCGAGTCGAGCTTGACGACCTGGCCCGAGACAGTCGCCTGGCAGCCGTCACCGAGCAGGAACGGTTTGGCGTGCTGGAAGACGGCGTAGCCGCCGAAGCCGAGGATCAGGGCCGTGACCATGGTGATCACAAGTGCTCTCCATCGCCTGGCACGCCTGCTCACCACAGCATCAGACGGTACCCGCAGATACGTCGCCGGCAGGCCAACAGGCGCGCCAAGACGTTCCCCGGCGGCGCCCGACGGCCCGCCGGCGCCGGACGGCGCCCGACGGGGCGCCCGCTCACGGTCCGCGTTTCCGTTGTCCCTGCGCACGCTAGGCTCGCTCGCTATGAGCCAAGCACCGGGGATGACAGGGCATTCCGGCCCGCCTCCCGCAGCGCCTGCAAGCCCGCTGCCAGCGCTTATCGACGAGCTGTGGGAGCGGCGCGGCGACCTCGGTCCTGGCGACACCGCCGCGAGGGCGACCGTGACGAGTGGCGTCGACAGTCTCGACTCCGGCGCGGCCCGGGTGGCGGCCGTTGACGCGTCGACCGGCGAGGTGGTCGTGGACGAGCGCGCCAAGCGCGCGATCCTGCTGAGCTTCCGCCTGTTGCCGATGGTGCGCTCGCAGGTCGGCGACTTTCACCACCACGACAGGATCCCGTTGAAGACACGGCTCGACGGGGTGCGCGTGGTGCCTGGGGCCATCGCGCGCTGGGGCGCGTACATCGCGCCCGGCGTGGTGCTGATGCCCTCGTTCGTCAACATCGGCGCCTATGTCGGCGCCGGGACGATGGTGGACACCTGGGCCACCGTGGGCTCATGCGCCCAGATCGGCAAGAATGTGCACCTTTCTGGCGGTGTCGGCATCGGCGGCGTGCTCGAACCCCCGAACGCGGTCCCTGTCGTCGTCGAGGACGATGCGTTCATCGGCTCCCGCTGCATGGTGGTGGATGGGGCCAGGGTGCGCGAGGGCGCCAAACTCGGTTCTGGCACGATCCTCGCGGCGACCACGCACGTCATCGACGTGCAGACGGGCGAGGAACTGCCGCGCGGCGAGGCGCCGGCCTGGTCGGTCTGCGTGGGGGGCACGCGCACAAGGCAGTTCGCCGGCGGGGAGTTCGGCATGCCCTGCGTGCTCGTGCTCAAGCGGCTGCCAGCGGGTAGCACGCACGACAAGCTGATGCTGAACGAGATCCTCCGCGAGCACGGTGTCAACGCCTAGCGGCCGCCCAAGCGGCCGCCTAGCGGCCGCTAAGCGGCCGTCTGGCGGCCGCCGCGATAGCGGGCGCCTGTGTGTCAGCCGCCGGGCGCCAGAAGACGCCTGCCCAGCTCATCGACCCTGCCGCGCCCGGGTGCGCAGGGAGCCCGGGTGCCTCGTGACCTGTGGCCATGGCATTACCGTGTCGCCATGCCTTTGAATTCAGACGCGCGGCGCCGGGTGCGCCGTCAGGGACCCGCCACATTGCGGGGCAAGGCCATCCCGCAGACCACCACCGACCAGCGACTGCTCGACAGGCGGGGCCCAAGTGACTGGGTGCACACCGATCCATGGCGGGTGCTGCGGATCCAGGCCGAGTTCGTCGAGGGCTTCGGGCTGCTCGCGGAACTCGGCAAGGCAGTAAGCGTGTTCGGCGGCGCGCGCGTCAGCCCAGGGTCGGCTGAGTACGAGCTTGCGGAGAAGATCGCCACAGGGCTCGCAGACGCCGGATATGCGCTGATCACTGGGGGTGGCCCTGGGGTCATGGAGGCGGTGAACAGGGGTGCGATCGGCGCGGGGGGCATCTCTGTGGGCCTTGGCATCGAGTTGCCGCTCGAGCAAGGACTCAACGATTTCGTCGAGATCGGGATCGAGTTCAGGTACTTCTTCGTGCGTAAGACAATGTTCATCAAGTATTCGCAGGCATTCGTGGTGATGCCCGGCGGGTATGGCACGCTCGACGAACTGTTCGAGGCGGTCACGCTCGTCCAGACCGGCAAGATCACGAAGTTCCCGATCGTGCTGGTGGGAACCTCATACTGGCGCGGTCTCCTCTCATGGATCAACAGCACGCTGCTGCCCGAGGGCAAGGTATCGCCCGGCGACCCTGAACTGTTCCACGTGACCGACGATCCCGCCGAGGTGGTCCGCGTGATCAAGGAAGCCCACGAGAATTCCGGGCTGGCATGACCAGCCCGCCACGGCCAGTGCTTGACATCTGCGTATTCTGTGCTTCCGCGACCCGGATCAGCAGCGGTCATCTCGGTCTCGCGGCTGACGTCGGCACCGAGCTTGCCCGGCGCGGGCATGTGCTGATCAGCGGCGGCGGCTCCGTGTCAGCCATGGGCGCAGTCGCCCGTGCCGCACGGGACGGAGGCGCAAGAACAATCGGGGTGATCCCGGCGGCGCTCTCGGGCGCCGAGATCGCGGATACCGAGGCGGATGAACTGCACGTGACCGTCGACATGTGCACGCGCAAAGCGGAGATGATGCGCCGGGCCGACGCGTTCCTCACCATGCCGGGCGGCCTGGGCACGCTGGATGAGTTGCTCGAGGTGTGGACCACCCGCGCGCTTGGCCTGCACGGCAAGCCGGTGGTGGTGCTCGACCCGGATGGGATCTTCATGCCCTTCCGCGAGTTCACCGGGCAGCTGGAGGCACAAGGGTTCATCCGCCCTGGTGCGCTCGAAGTCGTCACCTGGGTGACATCGGCGGCGGCGGCGCTCGACGCGATCGAGCGGGAAGCGGCATCCGGTCAAGCGAGCCCCCGGCGGGTCCAGGACGGGGCCCGGGTACCGCGGATGGACTCGACCATTTCGACGGCCTGACGTACAGCCGCGATGTGCGTGGTCCGCACGATCCTCGCGCCGAGCCAGGCACACACAGCGGCGACCGCCAGCGTGCCCGCGAGTTCCTCGGTGTCCACGTCCACCAGGACCGCCCACCCCGCGGCAGCGAGCCTGCCCACGTCGGCACGCGTCCCCGCAATCAGAACGGATTCGCGGCCGGCGCCGCCGCTGCCCGCGCCTGACGTGACGTCTGCCGGTTCTGGGCGCAGCAGAGTCGCGCCGGTACGCGCCGCGATGCCAGGATCGCGGGTCAGGTCTGCCCCTGGGGCGTCCGCGCAGACGATGACACCCGGGTCGATGGCCCGGACCGCGCTGACAGCCCCGCTGCTCGCCGCGCCGAGGTCGATCAGGCGGGCGCCTCCGGCCAGGGCATTGCGCACTGCTGCGAGAGCCGCGCCGTATCCGGCCGCTGTCACGTCCCCGCGACCTTGGGCGGTAACGCCTGTTCGGCCGGCAAGGCTGGCATCGTCAGGGTCAGGGTCAGGGTGGGCATCGTCAGGGTGGGCATCGTCAGGGTCGGCGTCGGCGCGCTCGGCGTGCGGCCAGCCGATATTCGCCATGATCGTGGGTTTGTCCGGCAGCACTCTGCCCCGCAGCCGCAACTCCACGCGCTGAGCATGGCACGATGCATTACGTGCCCGTATTGATGGTCGCCGCCATACTCGCGATCCTGGCCGCCGCCGTGGTTGTTGCGCTTGGCAGGGGCGGCGAGATGGCACGCTTCCCGAATGATTACGCGCCGCCCGAGTTCGGTGCGTTTGCCCCCACGGACGTGGCGCTGTTCACGCCTCCGAGGGCGTTGTGGGGTTACCACATGCAGGCAACCGACGAGGCGCTTAGCCTCATCGCTATGGCGCTGAGTGAGCGCGAAGTCCGCATCGCGTCCCTGGAAAGGCAGCTTGACGACGCGCGTAGCACTCGCGAAGCGCGCGAAGCGCGCGAAGCGCAGGTAGGCATGCCCACGTCCGCCGCGCGCACGCGCTCGCCCGCGGCAGGTCCACCGACCGCAGTTCCGCCCACAGTGGGTCTTCCGCTCCCCGCAGGTGCGCTCTCAGCTGGTGCGCCCACCGCAGATGCGCGCACACGAGGTGCGCCCACGGCTGCGGCGGGCACGCCTCCGCCCGCGCCCCACGCGCCCAAGACTGGTCAAGCAAGCAGCAGCGGCCAAGCAAGCAGCACCGGCCAGCCAGGCAGCACCGGCCAGCCAGGCAGCACCGGCCAGCCAGGCGGCACCGGCCAGCCAGGCGGCACCGGCCAGCCAGGCAGCACCGGCCAGCCAGGCAGCACCGGCCAGCCAGGCAGCACCGGCCAGCCAGGCAGCACCGGCCAGCCAGGCAGCACCGGCCAGCCAGGCAGCACCGGCCAGCCAGGCAGCACCGGCCAGCCAGGCAGCACCGGCCAGCCAGGCAGCACCGGCCAGCCAGGCAGCACCGGCCAGCCAAGCAGCACCGGCCAAGCAAGCAACAGAACTTCGGCGGGCAGCACTAGCCCCGGCGCAAGTAGCGCTGGTCTTGCGGCTGGTGCGAGGCCTGCCTCGTGGACCGCTGCGAGCGCCGCGGGAGGCGCTTCTGTGACGAACATGGGGCACACAGGCGCCACCGACTCCCGAGACACCGCCGGACCGCTGGACCCTACGGGTCCCCGAGACAACACCGGACCTCAAGACACCACCGGATCTCAAGACGCCACTAGGCCCCGAGACACCACCGTGCCCCGAGACAACACGGGTCCCCGAGACACCACCGGACCCGGAGGCGACACGGGTCCCCGAGACAACACCGGGCCCCGAGACAACACGGGTCCTCAAGACACCACCGGACCCCCAGACACCATCGGGCTCGGGGAGAACACGGGTCCTCAAGACACCACCGGACCCCGAGACACCACCGGGCCCCGACGTGAGGACCGCTTAGCTGCCGCCAAGGAGCCGGATGAAGGCGGTCGAGGCGGGCCTCCCGGGGCACCCGATACTGGACCGCCGGATTGGCCTGGCTGGCCTGGCTGGCCGGGTGCCGCGGTCGTCAGGAATAACCCGCGCGCGAGCGCCAAGCCGGATACTTCGCATCCCTGCCCGCAGCCACTGCAGGAACCGTCGGCTCGCCGCCAGCACTCCGACGAGGAGGAGACCTGGTGAATGACGTAGCGCCGGAGGCGCAAGGAGTGGCGGCGCCGGGTCCTGATGGCCTTGCCCGCTGCCCCTGGGGTCTGTCGGCGCTCGAGTACGTCACCTACCACGACGAGGAATGGGGCCGCCCGGTCACGGACGATCAGGGCATGTTCGAGCGTCTCTGCCTAGAGGCGTTCCAGTCGGGGCTCTCGTGGTTGACGATCTTGCGGAAGCGGGAGAACTTCCGCGCCGCCTTCGGTGGCTTTGACATCCAGACGGTCGCCGGATTCGGGGCAGACGACATAAGCCGACTGCTCGCCGATCCGGGCATCGTGCGTAACCGCGCGAAGATCCAGGCTGCCGTCGCCAACGCCCGCGCAGCCCTGGGCCTGCCCGCGGGACTGGCGGCACTGGTGTGGCAGTATGCGGATACCGGTGCTCAAGCACCGCGCACGCTCGCCGACGTGCCTGCCACAACGCCCGGCTCCACGGCCCTCGCGCGCGAACTGAGGCGTCACGGGTTCCGGTTCGTGGGACCCACGACGGCCTACGCGACGCTGCAAGCGTGCGGGGTGGTGGACGATCACCTGCAGGGCTGCTTCCGCCGTGGTGCGTACCGCGCGCAATACGCCCAGATGGCTGGGCACACCACTGATCCTAGGCAGGCGTGAACGCATCCTGTCATGAAGCTCATGGTTTGTGATTCGCAGAGATGTGGCGGAGTGTGTTCACCTACTCGCCAGACTGTTATCTAATTGCTCAGTGGAGGCGAGATGGCTGAGGTCGAGCAACCCCCGCCGCGCTTAGACGTGAGCCACCTGTCGCTGTCGCACTTGACCGCAGACAAGAACCCGCCCCAGGCGGTCAAGGCTTTCCTCCACAGCGAGGGATCGCGGGTCGCTGTGGTGCGGAGTCGCCCGCTGTCCGGGACGTGTAATGTCGGCCGGCGGTTCCGCTAAGGGAACCTTCGGCGGTGGATAACCAGTGCTAATCGCGCCGTTCGGGCGCACGATAGGGGGTCATTGTGGCAACGAAACCAACCGCGGAGGAACTTGGAATCGATATCGGGGCTCAGGCCTGGCAGCGTTCGGGGGATGGGGATGGCGCGATCGAGATCGCGTTCGTCCATGATCTGGCGGGCGCGCTAGGTGAGCGGGTCGCCGGGCGGGTCGATGGGCCGCCGGGCGGGTGGCCAGATGGGTGGGTGCTGATGCGCGTGGCCGGGGATCCCGCTGGCCGGGTACTGACGTACGACCGTCACGAGTGGGAATGCTTTCTGGACGGCGTCAAGAAGGGCGAATTTGACGACGGAGCCTGCTGAGGGCGGGTACGCCGCCGGTGTGCCGTCCCAGGCGCATGACGGCGAACCCAGCTATCGCCGGCCGCGGCCCGATCGCGCTTCTCGCGCCCTTGGCCGACGAGCACCCGAGGTCCTGGTCCACCCCCCGCCGCCGGCCCGGCCCGTTACCTGGTGTTGCCCGCCCCTGCCTGCCGTCGGGCGGCTGGTCCGGGTGGCTTGGGCCAGGCGCGTGCTTGCGAGCCAGCGCCATCGCGGCGGGCGGAACCATCAAGACCAGCAAGTCGGCCGCGGCCGTCGCCCAGACCACGACACTGGCGGAGTCGCGCTGTTCGCACAAATATCCGTGACAATACTTGTGATTCACAACTTGGGTAGCGCTATGCTAAAAGCGGTGCATTGTCAAGGAGGATGCTTCAGATGAGTGAGGACGCCCGCGGCGCGACCGTAGCGAAGCGTCGGCTATCCCGCATCCTCGCCGATCTCCGCGTCGAGAGCGGCTACACGGCCAACCATGTCTGCGACATCTTGAACTGGGGTCGCGGCAAGGTCGGGCGCTTCGAGGCAAATCAGTGGAAGCGCCCGGAGATGAGCGACATCAGGGACCTGTTACGTATCTATGGCGTCGTCGGCGACAGACGGATGGTGGTCGAGGATCTCGCGATGCGGGCGCGCGCGAGGCCCTGGTGGCGTGACTACGGCGACGTGTTCGACAGCGAGTTCCCCGGTTTCGAGGCCGATGCCGCCGAGATCCGGGTGTTCATGCCACTGGTCCTGCCCGGGCTGTTGCAGACGCCGGCCTACATCGACGCGCTCCTGCGGGTGGGACCGAGGCCTTTGGCGTGGCGCAAGCGCGCTCTTGAAGCGCGGCTTAGGCGGCAGCAGATTCTTGACCGTGAAGACGGTACGGCGCCCGGGCTCATCGCAGTGATCACCGAGGCGTCGCTGATGTACCGCTGGAGCACCAGAATCGAGCGGTGCGAGCAGGTGGCCCATCTCGTCGAAATGAGCCGCCGTCCGAATGTGGAACTACGCATTCAGCGCTTCGTAGACGGACCGCCCCCGGGCATGCTCTCAATGATCAACATCTTCGAGTTTCCCGGTGACGAGCCAAACGCCGTGTACGTGGAAGCTGAGCTGACCATTCAGGAGGTGAATAGCACGGGGGAAGCGACGACGTACAGCCAGGCTTTCGGCCGGGCTCGCGACGCCGCGCTCGAACCCGAGGAAACCACGACGTACCTCGACCAACTCATTGACAAACTGGAGTGAGGAAATGACCGACCTGTCTCGAGCAGCCTGGCGGAAGGCCCGTAGCAGCGGGCACAACGGGGGCTGCGTTGAAGTCGCTGCCAATCTCCCAGACGTGATCGCAGTCCGGGATAGCAAGCGACCGGAAGAGGGCGCCCACGTGGTGGGCCGCGCCGCCTTTGCGGCATTCCTCGCAGACGCGAAAACTGGACGCTACGACATCTGATGATCGCGTAGCGTGCTACGAAGAGTCCCCCGAACTGCCCTCCGGGGGACTCTTCTATTACTGTGCCTGTCTCAAAGGCCCGGCGGGGGACCGGACGGTCCCCGCCTCGACTGTGACTGTACACGCGCCACTGGCAGGGTGCATATGCGCAGGTCAATAGCCTTCTCGCAGGAAACGAAGCTCGGTGCGAGCTAATTGCACGTGCGGAACCCTACCCAGCCGCGGGGCGGCTGCGGGGCCTGGATGAACGATCGGCTACTAGTGATCATCGGCCCACGTGAAATGCGATCTTGGCCTGATTACAGTTATGAAGATATTGTTGCGAAGATGCGTACATGACTCATAATCTGTGTTTCACAGATTCATAAGTTCAAGCGAGGACGAAGGCATCGCGGGCAACGGGGTGCCTGGCAGCCTGATCGATCCGCCCGCCATCCACGCGAGCGGGGCCGCCGGGCCTCCTGTGGCCGGCGGCAGCCGGGGGTTTGGTGAGGGCTGTCCCGGCGTGGCCGTGCCAGCGGCGAGGGGGGGAATTACGCCGCTGGCACGGCCATTTAGCAGTCACCGAACCCCGGCCTGCTGCCGAACGAAGATCATTCTATTCAAGGGCGACGTGTCCTGGCCTGATCCCGGGCGGCGGTCAGCGACCGTGGAATTCCGGCCGTTCCTTCTGGAGGAAAGCCCGAGTGGCGGCCATGTGGTCGGCCGTCCCGGCCAGGTGTTCCTGTAGGTCCGCTTCCTTGTCGAGGGAATCGCTCAGGCTATGGCTGGCCGCGAAGTCCAGCGCCTCCTTGATCGCCGAGTACGCGGCGGTCGGGCCCTTGGCCAGCTCTCCCGCCAGCTGACGCGCGGTCCCCGCGAGTTCCCCGGTAGGTACCACGGATCTGACCAGCCCGAGTTCGAGCATCCGCGGCGCATCGACGGGCTCGGCGAGCATCAGGAGTTCGGTCGCACGGCCACGGCCGACGAGCCGCTGCAGGGTCCACGAGGTGCCAGTGTCCGGGCCGAACCCGACCCGGGCGAACGCCATCAGCATGCTCGCATTCGCCGCCGCTACCCGGAGATCACACGCGAGGGCCAGCGCTGCGCCGGCACCGGCCGCCATCCCGTTCACCGCGGCGACAATCGGCTTGGGCATCGACGCGATCGCGCGCACGATGGGGTTGTAGTGCTCCCGCACGGTACTAGCTCCGTGTCCCGATTCCAGCACCGCACCGTGCTCGCGTAGATCCTGGCCGGCGCAGAAGCCGCGGCCCGCGCCGGTGAGGATGACCGCCCTGACCGCCGCGTCGGCCGCCACCGCGTCAAGCACCTCGAGCAGCCGGACCTTCATCGCGGCGGTCAGTGCGTTCATCGCCGCCGGACGGTTCAGCGTGACAGTGGCCACCGCCCCCACGACATCGAACAGGACATCGGCAGAAAGCTCGGAGGGAGCGGAGTCATTCGCCGCGATGTCGGACACGTGATCTCCTTAGGTGGTTGTGCCAGTTCATTAGGTGGTTGTGCCAGTTCACAGACAACGCTCTACGAACCGCGCTGCGGGAGGCAAGAGCCGCGGCGCCTCGGCGTTGAACAACTCGGCCGCCTTCCGTCCAGGCCACTTGCCGGGCAGCAACCGAGCTGGAGGCCCCGGATCGGAGAACAGGAACTTGCGCTATTCACGCACCAGCGTGCTCCGCACGATCCAGTGTCGCGCACGCGTGGTTGGATCTCCAGTGAGGCGCCTGTGGCGGTAGTTGCGCGGCTAGCCGCCCTGCCGCCGAGGCTGCGAGGCCCCCGCGTCGCGGCCTGGCTATGGCCCCGTGCGCAGGATGGGAAGCTGATCGTTACCATTCCAGGCCTGGAGACGGGATAATAGGTACCACTGATCGATGAGTTTGAGGCTGGCCGGTCCGCCGCGGGCGCCGGTTCCGGGCGTCGCATCGGCCCGGAAGGTCCCATGCGGCCCCAGACAGGAAGGGGATGCAGGATGGCGGCGATGAAGCCGCGGACAGGCGACGGTCCGCTGGAAGTCACCAAGGAGGGCCGTGGCATCGTCATGCGTGTCCCGCTTGAGGGTGGTGGGCGCCTTGTAGTGGAGCTTTCCGCGGACGAGGCGAACCAGCTGGGCGACGCGCTCAAGTCCGTCGTCAGCGTCGGCTGAGCACAGGTGCTGCACGTCACGATCAGCGTGGCGGCGGCCCCTGGGCCATCACCGTTGCGCGACCACATCGCCGAAACACGCGAGTTGGGTGAACTCGTCGATTTCGCTGTCGTGCCGGTGCGTCCCACCGACGCGGATCGCGGCGGAGGTAGCGGTGCTGCTGGCGGCAACGGCGGTCGTGGCGACCACAGCCGGGATGTCACAGATCCCACTGGCACGGCTGGTTATGAGCCCGGCCTCGCGGCGGCCGCAGATCCCGGCGCCGCGGAACTCGAGCCATTTCTCCCCGGCGGCTCAGCTTGCCTGCTCGCGTCATCCGAGGCGTCGGGTGCGGCCGGCGAGATAACGGAAGCACCTGCCGACTTGGGTCACGGCGTTGTGCGGCTGGTGTTCCTCGGCATAGGTGACGGGTCGGTCAGGGCGTTGCGCCGTGCCGGCGCGGTCGTTGGGCGCCGGGCGGCGAGCGGGCGAACGGCGGTGGTGATCCTCCCGCTTGACGCCTCGGCCGATGCCGTGCAGGCCTTCGCCGAGGGCGTGCTGCTGGGCTCCTACAGGTACGTATTCGCGGCTAACGGCGGACCGGCCGCCGCGCAGCAACTTGCGGTATCTGCCGGATCTGCGGCGCCAGGCGTGCCTGGTGTGCCTGGTGTGCCTGCCGGGTCACGCGCGCCGTCCGAGCGTGGTGCGGCGACAGGATCCGCCGCACCAGACAGGTCACGGCCGCCCAGCGGAGCCGTTCGGCTGCTTGCTACAGCACCGGCTGACCCGACTACCTGCACCGACGCCGCGGCACGCGCGGTCGTGGTGGCCGGGGCGGTGGCGTTCGCGCGCGACCTGATCAACACCCCGTCCGTGCGGAAGAGCCCGCAATGGCTGGCAGATCAGGCGACGGAGCTGGCCCGGCGGTGCGGCCTTGGCGTGCGCGTGCGCGGCGGTGACGAGCTCGCCGCGGCGGGTTTCGGCGGCATCGTCGCGGTCGGATCCGGCTCGTCGCACCCGCCGCGGCTGATCGAGCTCAGCTACGAGCCAGCCGGTTGGGATACCCACGTCGTGCTCGTCGGCAAGGGCATCACCTTCGACAGCGGGGGGCTGTCGTTGAAGCCGCTCGACGGCATGAAAACCATGAAGACCGACATGGCCGGTGGCGCTGCAGTCATGGCGGCCCTGTCCGCGCTCCGCGCACTCGACGCGCGGGTCAAGGTCACCGGCCTGGTGGCCGCGGCGGAGAACATGCCGTCGGGGTCGGCCATGCGGCCGGGCGACGTGATCACCCAATTCGGTGGCCGGACCGTGGAGGTTCTCAATACCGACGCCGAGGGGCGCCTGGTGCTCGCCGACGCCCTGGCGTACGCGGACCTGGCCATTGACCCGGACGTGATCGTGGACCTCGCCACGCTGACCGGGGCGGCCCGTATCGCACTTGGCACGATGGTTGGCGCCATGTTCACCGACGACGATGACCTGGCCGCTGAGCTGGCCAGCGCGGGGGAGGCGGGTGGCGAGCGGCTGTGGCGGCTGCCGATCGTCGACGAGTACCGCGATTTCCTCGACTCCGGGGTCGCTGATCTCGCCAACATCCCCGCGCGCCGCTACGGCCGGCCTGGCGCGATCGCGGCCGCGCTGTTCCTCCGCGAGTTCAGCGGTGGGCGCAGGTGGGCGCATCTCGACATCGCTGGACCGGCCCGCTCGGCCACGGACGACGGCGAGACGACAAAGGGAGGCACCGGTTTCGGCACCCGGGTGCTGCTGCACTGGCTGGCTGGCCCGTAGAGCGTGTCTCGTAGATCTCCGTCGATTAGATCTCCGTCGATGTCGATGCAGCCGGTGATCGAGCCGGCTACGCGACCGGCCGTTTGATCGCGGCGAGCAGGCCGTCACCTACCGGCAGCAGCACCGGCAGCAGCGCTTCATCGTCGCGGACCTGCGCGGCGAGCTCGCGCAGTGCCACCGTGTCTGGGTCGCGCTGGGTGGGATCGGCCACGCTGCCGCCCCACAGCGCATTGTCGAACGCAAGGATTCCGCCCGGCCGCAGCAGCCGCAGGCCTTCAGCCAGGTAGTCGAGGTACTCCTGCTTGGCAGCGTCGCAGAACACTATGTCGTAACCGCCGTCGGTGAGGCGCGGCAGCACGTCCAGCGCCCGGCCG
The DNA here is from genome assembly GCA_963826515.1 of uncultured Actinomycetota bacterium. GTDB lineage: Bacteria > Actinomycetota > Actinomycetes > Streptosporangiales > Streptosporangiaceae > DATFVJ01. The sequence goes on along the minus strand of CAWGXI010000002.1, from coordinate 465,830 downwards.
CTGATGAGGCGGTAGCGGTTGCCAGCGAAGCCCGCCTCACTGAACACCTTGCGTGCGAGCCGCTGATGCTCGGGTTCGACATCGACGCTGGTGAGGATGCCGTCCGGACGCATGCCGCGCAGCAGCCAGATACCTGAGGTGCCGCAGCCCGTACCTACCTCAACGACCGCCCTCGCGCCGATCGCGGCGGCGAGGAAGCGAAGAACCGCGCCGGCGCCTGGGCCGACGGGAGCTGCTCCGCCCACCTCTGCCGCGTTCATGCGGGCCGCGCGTAGCGGTTCGTCTTCGGCGAGGAAACCCTCGACATACGCCAGTATGGCCTCTGAGCTGCTAATTGCTGCCTCCCTTCGACACCCCTGCCTGCTGCCGCAGCTTACCGGCCGGCTGCTACCGCCCGCGGCCAACACCGCTCAGCACGTGGCAAGCAGGGAACCCGCACGGCTGATCCGGCGTTGTTCCAGCAGGCTTGGACAACCGGCTCCGGGCAGGTTGGCGGAAGTGGAGAAGACCGGGCACGATGGTGGTGACGGAGGTAGGCGGGAGGAGGGGGGCGGCCGTGGACGGGACGCGAACGCCATCCGATGCGGCCCCGGACTGGACGCCTCCTAGCTGGGAAGAGATCGTCCGAACCCACTCCGGACGGGTGTACCGACTTGCCTACAGGCTGACTGGGAACACCCACGACGCGGAGGACCTGACCCAGGAAGTGTTCGTCCGTGTCTTCCGGTCCCTGTCGAGGTACACGCCGGGCACGTTCGAGGGCTGGCTGCACAGGATCACTACGAACCTCTTCCTTGACACGGCGCGGCGCCGTCAGCGGATACGATTCGAGGGCCTCGCAGATGACGCCGCCCAACGGCTCCATGGCCCGGGACCCACCCCCGCTGAGGCATTCGAGGAACGGCACCTCGGACCTGATGTCTTCGCCGCGCTTGAGTCCCTCCCGCCGGAATACCGTGCAGCAGTGGTCCTTTGTGACATCGAGGGCCTGTCCTACGAGGAGATCGCGGCGACGCTTGGGGTGAAGCTGGGAACGGTGCGGAGCCGCATCCACCGCGGGCGCGCACATCTACGGACCGCTCTTGACCACCGCCGGCCGCGGGCGCCGGAGCCGCGGCCAGAACCGTCAGAGCAGGTCAAAGAACCATGAGTCACCTGGGAGATCGCCTTTCCGCGCTTGTCGACGGTGAGCTCGGCCACGACGAGCGGGACCGTCTGTACGTGCATTTGGCTGCGTGCCAGGAATGCCGCGCCGAGGCGGCTGCGTTGCGGGCACTCAAGCGGCGCGTGGCGGCACTCGGGGACCCGGACATGGACGCGACACTGCTCGGGCGCTTGCTGGCGTTCGCCGAGCCTGGCGAGCCTGTTCCCAAGCGGCGGCGGCCGGCAGGCAGATCCGGGCGTCCGCGTCCCGCGTTGCTCATGTACCCGGACACCCAACTGCCGGGCGGCCGGCCGCGCGGCTCGCGCCGACCCGCGAACCGGCGGCCTGATGGTGCCCCGGCAGAGGGGGGCCCGGCAAAGGGGGGCCCAGCGGAGGGCGGCCCAGCGGAGGGCGGCCCGGCGGAGGGCGGCCCGGCGGAGGGCGGCCCAGCGGAGGGCGGCCCGGCGGAGGGCGGCCCGGCCGAGCGCGGCCCGGCCGAGGGCAGCGGGGCCGAGGGCAGCGGGGCGCCGCACCGCCGGGTGCGGCCGGGCGGCAGGCGATCCCATTATGTGATCGCCAGTGTCGTCTCCTTCATCGTCGTCGGCGTGGGTGGATTGTCCTTCGTTGTCGGCGGTGGGCAGCGGGCACCTGGACCGCACATCACCCCGCCGGTGGAGATGTTCACGGTGGAGCATTCCGTGACAACCGGCGAGCTACCTTTCGCCAATCCAGCCGCCACGTTTTTGCCAGCGCCTGTCGCACCGCGCGGGGGACCGTGAGAATCGCCGTCCTCGACGATGCCCGCGCTGCGACCAGGCAGGGTGGCTCTGCCGTCACTTCGGTGGCGGTGTTCTTCCTGATCCTTGCGCCCGCGCTAGTCATCGTCACCGGCGCAGAGGCGCTGCCCTACGGGACTGGCACGCAGTCGCGCGCCCACGCGAGAACCCCTGCGGCCGGGCCCAGAAACACGGTGCGGACTGCTGGCCGGGCCGACGATCCGGGCCTGATGCTGCTGCAGGAGGCGGCCTCGGCGGGCCGTAGGGTCTCGTACGCAGGCGTCCAGATCATCTCCTGGTGGAACCCGGACAGTACGACGACGGTAGCTGTGCATGTCACCCACCAGCCGTGGCAGGGAACATTGCTACAGACCGTGGGCGCAGATGCCGTGCCTGCTGGTCAGACCCTGATAGCGGGCGGTCCTGGGGCGCAGCCCGGCGATGTACTCGGCGTTACCGAGGAAACTCTCGACCTGCTTTCCGCCAACTACCAGGTCGTCGCTGGCGGGCCGGGCTTTGCGTGTGACCGGCCCGCCACGGTCGTCGATGCGCGTCGCGGTGACGGCACCCTCGCGGCCAGGTTCTGGCTGGATAACGTCACGAAGATTCCACTGCGCCGTGAGCTCTTCGATGACAGCTCTAGGATGATCAACGAGAGCACCTTCGTTGATTTTCAACCTGGCCTGCCCATGGCGGCAGCTTCGGTGCAGGCTAAGTCAGCGACCGCCGCGGCCGCCGCGGCCAGGCCATGGAACGTCCTGCCCGCAGCCGGCCGCAACAGGCTGCGGGCAAAGGGCTGGCCGCTGCCGGCCGAGTTGCCCGGCGGCCTGTTGCTCTTCGATGCGCGACAGGCCGTTACGGCCTCCGGCCCGGTGGTCCAGCTTGGCTACTCAGATGGGCTTGCTGGCGTGTCGCTGTTCGTGCAGCGCGGCGGTCTGCCACGCAGGCTCGCCGGCTGGCAACAGGTCGAGGTCGCTGGCCGGACCGTCTACGCGCGCGACCCGGCCGGGCGAGGGATCACCTGGTCCACTAAAGGGCACGTGCTCACTCTCATCGCTGACGCCCCGGCCGCGACGATTGACGCGGCTGTCAGGACGTTGCCACACGACGCCCAGCGCGGGTTCTGGTCGCGTGTGGGCCACGGATTCGGGCGCATTATTTCGTGGGTTGACCCATTCCGGTGAGAGCACACCGGCCGCGGCCGGCCGTGCGTTACAGATCGTGATTGGCCCGGTAATGTCGGGCCGACACGCATGAAAAGGTCATTGTGCGGGCACGCATCACGCGTACGCGCTTCTATGCCACGGGCAGTGTGTGCACGTTTACCCTAGTTGCCTGCAGGGGGAGTCTTCCTGGCTCTGCAGCACATGACGACGCCCAAGCAGGCGCCTCGCGGCGTTGGACCCACGTGGACGCGGTTCGCGCAAGAGACTCCCCTTATCGGCGACTAGCGTGCACCACGGGCGGCGCCGCGGGCGGATAACGCGGGCATGCGGTGCTCGACCGGCGCTGCAGCGCAGGGAGTAGGGACATGACGAGCGACGAACCCGGGCGCGTGGAGCCAGAGGCGTGGCCGTGGGCACCAGAGCCCGGGGGCCCACAGCATGCCCAGCCTGTGCACGCGGTATCCGAGCGTGCCGAGGTTGAGCACGTCGGCGTTACGCGAGCCGAGGTTGACCGCGCCGAGTTTGACTGCGCCGAGGTTGAGCACGCCGAGGTTGAGCACGCCGAGGTTGAGCACGCCGATGCTGAGCACGCCGATGTTGATCACGCGGTGCCCGGGCAGGGCCAGTCCGGGCGGGGCCAGTCCGGGCAGGGCCAGTCCGGGCAGGGCCAGTCCGGGCATGATGAGCCGGACGCCGAGCCCGCCGAGGCGGAGGGCGGCGCGGAGCCAGGAAGTGGCGCCGAGGTGGGGAGCGATCCGCACCAGGGCGTGGGCCTTCACCAGGGCAGCGATCTTCACCAGGGCAGCGATCTTCACCAGGGCAGCGATCTTCACCAGGGCAGCCGGCCGCAGCCGGACAATCGCCTGCCTACGGATCGTGGTACGCCGCCTGACTCTGCAAACCGGTACCCGGTGCCACCACTGCCAGGTTCCAATTTGCCGGACCGCACGCCGGGCGAAGGCATCTCGCCGCCGCCGTTCTTCGCCCCTCCCGACGAGGCTAACCAGCCCTACCCACCGTACCCGGGCGCTGTGCATGGCCCATCGGCAGAAATGTACGGACGCGGCGGCCACGGCGGACCGGGCTCCGCCGGCTACACGAGGGCCCGGCGCCGGCGGGCAGCCTCCGTGGCCTGCGGCGCCGCCTCCCGGTGCAGGTACGCGGCCGCCGTGGCCTGGCGCGGGGCCGGGATTTCACGACCGGGCGGGCCCGCCGCTCCGTCAGCAGGGATCCGGGGGCTACCAGCCAGGCTCCGGGGCTCACCAGCCGTGGCACGGTGATTTTCAGCCAGGTGCGGCCCGTGGCGAGCCAGGAGGGCCGGGCCGGTCTGGCAGACGGCCACCGGCAACCCCCTGGCTCGCGGACGCACTCGGCCAGGCCGGCGGAACGCACGGGTCCGAGGACCGGGACACTTGTCACGCTCGGCCTGTCCATCGCGGTGATCGCGGCGCTTCTCGGCGGGCTCATCGGAGGGTACTTCGGCTCGCGCCGCGCGCCGGGTACGGCGACCAGCCAGGCCTACAATCCAGGGCCAATACCGTCCGCGGTCACCAACAGGCCACCCACGTCCGTCGCGGGGATCGCCGCGAGAATCCTGCCCAGCGTCGTGATGATCAGGATAAACGGCGGGACTGGAACCGGCTCCGGGTTCATCGTCAACGGCGGCTACATCATCACGAACAACCACGTGGTCACCCTCGACGGCCAGGTCAAGGGCGCCAAGCTCCAGGTTGTCTTCAATGGTGGCCGGACCGCGTCCGCCAAGCCGGTAGGTACCGACCCCTACTCGGACATCGCGGTGATCCAGCCGCAAGGTATTTCTAATCTGTCCCCTGTCCAGCTGGGCAACTCGGACGGTGTCGTGGTTGGCGACCCGGTGATCGCCGTCGGCTCACCGCTCGGGCTCGCGGGTACGGTAACTAGCGGTATCGTGAGCGCGCTTAACCGCCCGGTCCAGGCAGGGGATCAAACGGGCAGCGCGTCGGAGGCGTACATCGACGCGATCCAGACCGATGCGCCGATCAACCCGGGGAATTCCGGCGGACCGCTGGTGAACGCGCGGGGTCAGGTAGTGGGTGTGAATTCGGCCATAGCCACGCTGGGCGGCACGTCGATCGGCGGCAGTGGGCAAAGCGGCAGCATCGGCCTTGGGTTCGCGATTCCGATCAACCAGGTCAGGCGCGTCGCGCAGGAACTTGTGCAGACCGGCAAGGCGGTCCACTCCGTCATCGGCGCGGTCATCGACATGTCCTACACGGGCATTGGCGCGCGGATAGCGAAGTCGGCCATAGGCGGGCAATCACCCATCCTGGCTGGCGGGCCAAGCGCCAAGGCCGGCCTACGTCCCGGCGACGTGATCGTGGCCTTCAACGGGAACCCGGTCACCACCGCCGATGAACTGATCGTGGACGTCCGCAGCCACCAGCCGGGCGACAAGGTGCGGGTCACTTACAAGCGGGGCGCCACGCAGCGAACCGTCACGCTCACCCTGGGGTCCGCCAGTTCGCCCTGAACCTCACAAGCAGGAAGGTACGCGTGCCGGATCTCGCGAGGGACGGTTTACATTAGAGATGTCGCCTGGGCATTCGCCCGGCGGGTGCCGTCGGTTTGGTGGAGATCCGCGTGTTCGACCTGTCCATCGGGAAGATCCTGGTGCTCGGCGTGATCGCGCTCGTCCTGTTCGGGCCGGATCAGCTGCCCAAGATCGCTGCGCAGGCGGGGCGTGCCCTGCGGGACCTCCGCCGCCTGGCTGAAGGCGCCAAGGCAGACCTGCGGGGAGGGCTCGGGCCCGAGTTCTCCGACTTCGACATCGCCGATCTCAATCCGAAAAATTTCGTGCGCAAGCACCTCATCGATGACCTTGACGACCTCAACGAATCCTCGTCGGCACATTACGCGGAAGACGGGGCGGCGGGCGGCGCCGCCGTGGCGCGGTCGCTCCCGGCTGGCGAGCGCCCGCCGTACGACTCCGAGGCAACCTGAGCGTTGCCCGCTCACTGCTGGATGAGAATCCGCCGATTCACGTATCAGGAATCAGCGGCTGCGGTTACGCAGGTGTAAGGCCGAGCGGGCGGCCGGCCAGCCCGCGCGCCCGGCGCGCGAGCCCGTCCGCGATCTCACGCAGCATCGAGCCAGCCGGTGATGTGGGGTCGCTCAGGGCGAGAGGTACGCCGGAGTCGCTGCCCTCGCGGAGCCTGAGGTCGATCGGAACCTGCCCGAGCAGCGGCACCCGGGTTCCCGTGATGCGGGTCAGGGCGGTGGCTACCGCCTCGCCGCCGCCGCTGCCGAACACGTCCAGCCGCTCACCGCAGTGCGGGCAGGACAGGTAGGACATGTTCTCGATGACTCCTGCGATGCGCTGGTGAGTCTGCATCGAAATTGCTCCTGCGCGTTCTGCGACCTCGGCGGCGGCGATCTGCGGGGTCGTGACCAAGAGCAGTTCGGCGGTCGGCAGCAACTGGGCGACAGAGATCGCTATGTCGCCAGTGCCCGGGGGCAGGTCCATGAGGAGCACGTCCAAGTCGCCCCAGTAGACATCGGCGAGGAACTGCTGCAGGGCCCGGTGCAGCATGGGCCCGCGCCAGACCACTGGCGTGTTGTCCTTGGTGAACATGCCGATCGAGATGACCTTGATGTCATGCGCCGCGGGCGGCATGATCATCTGCTCGACCTGGGTGGGGCGGGTCGTGACGCCAAGCATCCGTGGCACCGAATGACCGTAGATATCCGCGTCCACCACTCCGACGTTCTGCCCGCTGTCAGCGAGCGCGGCAGCCAGATTCACCGTTATCGACGACTTGCCGACGCCGCCCTTGCCGCTTGCGACGGCGTACACGCGGGTCAGCGAGGAGGGCTTCGCGAACTGGATCTCGCGCTCCGGTTGGCCGCCGCGCAACTGGTCCTGCAGCCCGCGGCGCTGCTCGTCGCTCATCACGTCGAGCCCGACCTGCACGTTTGACACGCCAGGAACCCGGCTCACCGCTGCGGTGACGTCGCTCGTGATCTTGTCCTTCATCGGGCAGCCCGCGACCGTCAGGTAGACGTCCACGCGGACCGCGCCCTCCGGCGCGATGGCGACATCCTTGACCATGCCGAGCTCGGTAATTGGACGGCGTATGTCAGGATCGAGCACTCGGCTGAGAGCCTGAGTCACCTGCTCGACGGTGGGTGTCGTCATGCCCTCATGTTACGGCCCGCGGATGCGCGTTCCGATGGCCCGCGGGGGCGCGTTCTGACGGGCCGCGGATGCGCGCTTTGACAGCCCGAACGGCGCTTGCAGATGCGAGCCGCGAGACCATCGGGACTGGTGAGATAAATGAGACTAGTTAGACTGAGGGGGACGGGCGCATGCTAGCCAACCCTCGTCGCTCCATGTCGCGATTCCACTACTAGCATGGGCTGGTGAATGTGCTTGCCGACGTGATCTCACCCGAGGAGCTCGCCGTATGGCAGAGTCTGCAGCGGGCCCAGGTCACGATCATGCGCCGGATTGAGGCCCAGCTTCTCGACCGGCACGACCTGCCGCTAGCGTCCTTCGAGGTCTTGCAGCAGCTCGCGAACGCACCCCAGCGTCGGCTGCGGATGAATGACCTGGCCGGCCGGGTACTGCTGTCACGCAGTGGCCTCACCCGCATGGTGGACAGGCTGGAACGGGATGGCCTGGTCGAAAGGCGTGCCTGCGCCAGCGACGCTCGTGGCCTGTACGCGGTGCTCACCGGGGCTGGGCACCGCCGCCTCCAGGGTGCGACGCCCGCCTATCACCAGTGCATCCGCGAATGCTTTCTCGACCATATCGGTGCTGACGAGCTGCACCAGGTCGCGGCAATGGCGTCCAGACTCGCAGCGAAACTGTCCTGATCCGCGGTGCCAGCCTGACCCGATCCGCGGTGCCAGCCTGACCGATCCGTGGCTCGTTGGCGCGACGGTGATTTGTTTACAGATACCGAACGGCTGACGCTGGAGTGCGCCGAAGCCGTGACTGCGACACCGCCCGAGGTGACCGGCGAACAGGTGAACAGGTGCCGCCGTCCGACCCATCCCGGAGCGTTGTCAGGGCCGATGATTCCGCCCTGACAAAACGCTCCGGGATCATGAATCTATTACTTCCCAGGCTCGCCGGTCGCGGGGTTGAGGATGAGCGGAGCGAAGTCCGGGTGGCGGAAGCTCAGCATGCCGCCGAGCGAGCCGGCCAGCGCATCGTACGAGCCGTCGCCGATCCGCTGACCGCCGAGCCAGTTGTTCTCGACGAAACCGATGATCGAGGTCTGGTCCGTGAGCGTGCTGTCGACGTAGTTGACCTTGGCATAGGGCGAGATCACCAGCATCGGCAACCGCTGGCCGTAGCCGCAGCGGTCCTGGTAGCCGCCGAGCGGGGTGCCGTTCCCGCACACGCCCGGTCCGTTCAGCGCGTCGGTCGCCGGGTCGGCCGATGGGTTGATGATCGGCGACATGACGTGGTCGTACCAGCCGTCGGAGTCGTCGTAATTGATCACGATCGCGGTGTCGCGCCAGTACTTCGAGCGCTCGATCGAGTTGATCGTGTTGACGAGGAAATGCTGCTCGTCGATCGGGTCAGAGTATCCGGCGTGCCCGTCCTGGTACGCGGATGCCTTGAGGAAGCTGACCGACGGCAGGTTGCCGCTGTCCAGCGCCTTGCCGAACCACGAAAGGTCGTACTGGTGGTTGGCCTGCCCAGTGCGGCCCACCTCCGCCACGTTCTTGGGCGCCACGTGGCGCGGGTTGGCGGTGGAGGCGTAGTACTCGAACGGCTCGTGGTGCGGGATGTAATCCGTGACGCTGGCGCCGCCGATGTTGGTGTGTGTCGCGCCGCAAACGGCGGCGCCGCTGGCAGTCCTGCTTGTCGGCGAGAAGCCGCCCTCGAACCAGCCCCAGGTGACGCCGTGGGCATTGAGCAGATCACCGATGTTGGGGCCGGTCGTCTTGAGCAGAGTGCCCGCGCGGTTGGAGCAGTCGTCGAAATAGGGGTCCTGGTCGCTGTAGACGGTGCCGACCCCGCTCGCGTCGGGTGAGCCGACCACACCGAGATCGGGTACGACTTGGCCCGCGCTGTTCAGCCCGACCCCGCCGTGGGTCTGGCCTGAGACGAGGTTGAGGGCGCCAGGTGTGGACGGTCCGAAGTTGGTGTCGTAGGAGTTGTCGCTCATCGAGAACCGCTGGGCGTAGTCCCACAGGCCGGTGACGGTGTTGCCGTCGTAGTAGTCCATGACAAGCCCCGCCGGGTGGGCCTCCGGGGTGCTGCAACTGCTGTTTCCCGTGAACTGGACAAACTTGTCCATCAGCCCGCCGTCGAATGCCTTTTGCTCGGCGGTGTAGGCGTGGTCCTGGTCACAGGTGAGTGCCTGCGAAGGGCTCAGCCGCTGCGGGTTGTCCTCGTTCGGGTTGTGGGTCAACAGGGCGCCGCTCAGGCCGTTCACGGTCGGCGTGCCAGCCTTGGCGTGAAAGGGCCGGCCGTCGGTGTTCGCGGCGTTCGGATAAGTTCCGAAGTAATGGTCGAAGCTGACGTTCTCCTGGAATATGACGATGACATGCTTGATAGGTGTCGCCGCGCGTGGCGCGGTCTGCTGCTTGCCGGCCTGCGTTGCCGGTGCGGCGAGCGCGGACTCGGCGCCGGCTCCGATGGCGACGGTGCCTGCCGCGGCGAGCGCGAGCACGCTCTTAAAGGACTTGCGCATCTATAACCTCCCTCGTCAATGCCATGCCGACAATGGCGCCGTCAGGATCCGCGCACGTGAACGGCGCGATACTCGCAGGCGAATTCACGCGCAATTCCGCGGACGCACATCAAATGTCGTCAACGCGGGCCGGCGCCACCGCTTCTGTCCCGCATCGGCTGTCCCGGCATCGGCTGTCCCGGCATCGGCTGTCCCGGCATCGGCTGTCCCGGCATCGGCTGTCCCGGCATCGGCTGTCCCGGCATCGGCTGGACTGAGCCGGAACACCGCGGCCTGGGCGGCCCACCGCTCCGGCAGGCTGGCCGGTGGCTCCGCCCCTGCGCGCCGCCGCGCGGCGAGCAGGCCGGCAACCTCACCCCATTCGTCGCTGCCGGGCACGATCCGGCCGACTTCCGCCGTCCAGGTGATCAGCCGGCCGCGCGAGTCCTTGCTCGGCACCGTCACGGTCACCTGCCGCCCGTCGGCGAGGCCGGGCAGCGCCTGTTCGCCGGTGCCGGTCACCACGTACGCTGCCCCGCGCCGGCTGTGGCCTGGGTCCTCGCCGGGCGGCATTGGCCCTGGGCTCGCCGGCTGCCGTGGATTCGCTGGCAGCCGTGGATTCGCCGCCTGCGGAGCATGCCAGATATGCCATGCTGGCCTGCACCGCCCCTCACCGGGCGCCGTGATCCAGATGACACCCGACCTCCTGGTCGCCTCTTCGATGAGCGCAGCCTGGAACGGATCCACCTCACCAGGTTGCCAGGCTCCGGGCATCGTTAGCCCATGGGGCGCTTATTTCGTTCGCGGAGATCATGCTTGGCAGTGCCAGGCAGCAATCCACGCTTTTCGCCAGTGCGCGGGAATTAGCCGCTGATCAGGTCTTTTTCGACCTCGAGGACGCCGTGGCGCCGGCCGCCAAGGACGAGGCGCGGGTGAATGTCGCGGAAGCGCTCGCCGTAGGAGGCCTCGTGGTAAGGCCCGTGCGGTTCGCATCAACGATGCGACCACGCAATGGGCCTACCGTGACGTGGTCGACGTAGTGGAATCCGCGGGTTTCGCGCTGGACTGCATCATTTTGCCCAAGGTCGGCTATCCCGGGCAGGTCGTCTGGCTCGATCTACTTCTGACCCAGCTCGAGCGCGCCATGGGATACGACGAGGGCGGCATCGGCATCGAGGCGCAGATCGAGGACGCCGCGGGTTTATCCTGCGCCGACGCCATCGCCGGAGCATCCGCGCGGATGGAGGCGCTCGCTTTCGGACCAGCCGATTTCATGGCGAGCATAGGCACGAAATCGGCTGACGTGGGGGAGCAGCCGGCGGGCTACGACCAGGTTGACGCGTGTCACTACGCGCTAATGCGGATCCTGGTTGGGGCGCGCAGCCACGGGTTGCAGGCCATTGATGGGCCGTTCGTGAAGCTCCGCGACGTAGCGGGTTTCCGCAGATCCGCGGACCGCTCCGCGGCTCTCGGCTATGACGGCAAGTGGGTGCTGCACCCGGGGCGGGTCGAGGCCGACAACGAGGCCCCCCGGCGGGGCACCAGCCGCCCGAGCCGCCGGACGAGAAGCTAACGCGGCCATTTCCTGACTGAGCCCCTGGGCCCGCCGCCGACGTGACCAGGAAGGACGTGCCACGCGATGAGTTCCTCGGCAAGACCCTCGGTCAGCGGCAGCGCGGCGAGCCCGGCAGGGCTGACCCAGCGGACGTCCGCGGCGTCGTCGCCGGCGACGGGCGCCCCTCCGCTGACGGTGGCTTCGTAGTCGCGAATGTCGAACACCGCTCCGTCCGGCGCCGGCCGCTCGACGGCCCCGAGGAACTGCCCAGGCACGACGGTTAGCCCCGTCTCCTCGCGGATTTCACGGATAAGGGCCGCGCCGTCGCTCTCCTCAGCCTCGACCCGGCCGCCAGGCAACGACCACAGGCCCTCGCCCGGCGGGTGGCCGCGCTGGATCAGCAGGATCTTGCCGCCGGCGTCCCTGATCACCGCGCCGACGCACCGGATGGGTAATGCACCCACCACGGCAGGGTATCCCTGCTTGGCTTCAGGAGCCTTTCCGGTGGCACTGGCGGATCAACCGTCGCCGCGTGGTGACACGTTGCTCGCCATCCAGGTACAGCGCGGCAACCTTCCGGCTACTGCGCGGCATCCGGCACTGCCATCTCATTCGGTGCGGCCACTTGACGCCGGACCTCAGACAGATCACCTTGTGTAATCATGAAGCCGGCACCATCTTGCCCGCGCTGCGACGGGCCCGTGCACGAACCGAACGCGTGGACGAGCGCGTGGCGCTGCGACGTGCATGGTGACGTGCATCCGTTGTTTCCTGCGTACCCGCCGTCCCGTGACGGCATGGAGGCGCTGTTGCGTACTGCGGCCGTGCCCGTATGGCTGCCCTGGCCACTACCGGCCGGCTGGCTGGTGACCGGTTTCGCGGGGGCAGGTGATGAGCGCACGGGTGCGCGAGCGTGCGTGGTCGCGCTGTCCGGGCCAAACCCCGTCGGCGGCCCAGGGGATCTGCTACTGGTGGCGGAGGAGCCTGGTGTCGGCCTTGGCGCCATGCTGGCCGGCCTTGACGGCCCCGATCCCGGTCAGGATTTCGCGGTCAGGCCGCCGTATGCGAGCCTTCAGTACGGTGGGCACGAGTTCCCGTTGTGGTACGTGCCATCGCCGGACCGTGCGGTCTTCGCGGGCGAGGCGATGGGGAACTGGCTGTGGGCCGTGCTGTGGCCGGACACGGCCGGAGTCCTGCTTGTGGAGGCGCTCGCACTGCGTGACCTGCGTGATCCTGGCCAGGATCTGGATTTGCCCTTCGGCGCGCTCTCGCCGCGTCTGCCAAAGCACGGCTAGGGCGTAGTCCGGCAGACCTTTGGCGGCGCGGATCGGCGCCCAGACTCCGGGCATAAGGAAGTGCCCTAACATCTTTTGTGGTGCGTATAGACCTGCACGTCCACAGCAGCGCCTCCGACGGTACGGATCCGCCGGCCGAGGTGATGCGCCAGGCACGAGCGGCAGGCGTCGACGTCGTCGCGCTGACGGATCATGACACGACAGCCGGCTTGGGGGAGGCGGCGCGAGCGCTACCTGCCGGGCTCACCCTGGTCCCTGGCATCGAACTGTCGTGCCTGATCGGCCCGCACAGCGTGCACCTGCTCGGTTACCTTTTCGATCCCGCCGATCCCGGCCTGGCGGCCGAATGCGCGAAGATCCGCGAGTCCCGGGTTGTGCGCGCCAAGGACATGGTGGCGCGGCTTCGTGCGCTCGGCGTTCCCGTGACCTGGCAGCAGGTGACGGAGATGGCGGCGGGCGGCGCGGTTGGCCGGCCGCATGTCGCCCGCGCGATGCTCGCTACCGGTGCGATCAAGCGCCTCGATGAGGCCTTCACGGCGGCCTGGATCGCACCAGGCGGCCGTGCCTACGTCGGCAGGTACGCGCCGGACCCCGCGCGGGCCATAGGCCTGCTGCGAGCGGCGGGAGGTGTGGCGGGCGTCGCCCACCCCAGAGCCGGCCGTGACTGGCGGCTAACGATGGAGCGGCTCGCAGAGCTCGAGACGGAAGGGCTGGCCGCGGTCGAGGCCGACCATCCAGATCACGATCAGGCGGAACGGGCCCAGTTGCGTCGCGAGGCGAGTGAACTCGGCCTCCTGGTACTGGGATCGAGTGACGATCACGGGAGCCTCACCGGTCACAGGATTGGGTGTGAGACGACATCGCCAGGCGAGTACGCGCGCCTGATTGCGCTCTCCACCGGCTCGAAGCCGATATCGGGGCCGCCCTAGGCGCGCCTCCTGGGTGTGCCTCCTGGGTGTGTCAGCCAGTTGATACGGGGCGCCGGGCCGCCCGATCCACGGCGCCACGACGTAGCACTGGCGGGGCGAGATGGGGGTTGCGCGATCGGCGGGCGCGGCCTCGGGCGCTTCACGCCTGGTCGGGGAGCCGTCCCTGCGGTAGGAGCGGAATCGAGCGGATACGCTGCCCTGAGGCTGCGAAGATCGCATTCGCCAGGGCCGGCGCGATCGCGATGAGTGGCGTCTCCCCGGCGCCCGCCGGAAGGATGTCGCGGCGGTCTAGGAGGATCACCTCGATTGGTGGCACGTCACTGAAGCGTGGCACCCGGTGCTGGGAAAGCGACGCGTTGAGGATGACGCCCTCGCCGAAATGGACGGCCTCGAACAGGTGAACCCGGACAACGTGGTGAACCAGATCGAGGGCGCGACCGTAATGGCCCTCGGCGGTGCGTCACACGTGGCGACCCGGCCGTCTTTCTCCACGCCACAGGCGATCCCAAGGCCGTACCCGCCGTGACCACCGCGCCCGCCGTGACCACCGCGCCCGTCGTGCCGTCCGGGCCCTTCGTGCCCTTCGGGCCCGCCATGCCGGGCGTCTCCCCGCGCCCGCGCCCAGCCCGGCCGCTCCGCGGCGGCACGCAGGACTGCCGCCAGCCGGTCATCGGCGAGATGGCGTAGCCGGAACTCCAGCGGGTCAACGCCGAGTTCGTGCGCGACCTCGTCCATGTGGGACTCGCGGGCGAAGTTGCTCGCGGTCGCGGCGAGCGCACGGTAGGAGCCCTGGGGCAGCGGCGAGTGCGCTGGCTGGAAGGTGATCCGCTGGTTCGGCACCAGGTACGGGTGAGTATTCCGGCCGCACCTGCGTTGAGGTTGGTGAACTCCCAGGCGGTGAGCTCGGCATCTGCGCCGGTATCTCCGCCAGGCTCGAAACGAGGCTCGGAATCAGGCCAGCAACCAGCGTTCGCGCTGCCTTCCGCGCCGCTGCTGACGTCGATGACGGCGGCCGGCCTGAAGTAACCCCAGGTGAACTCCTCTTCCCTGCTCCATTGCACCTTGACGGGCCGGCGGCCCTGGCGAGCAGCGCTGCCTCGACGGCGACCGGGCCAGTGTGCTTGCCGCCGAAGCCGGAACCGGTCCACGGCACAATCACCCGCACCTTGGCCTCAGCGACGCCGAGTGCCTGGGCCAGGTCGTGCCGCACCCAGAACGGCCGCTGCGTGCCTGTCCACACGGTCAGCCGCCCGCTGGACCACTCGGCCACCGCCGCCCGCGGTTCGAGCGGAACGTGCGCGATGTAGGCGGCGGTGTAAGTCGCGGCAACCCGGGTGCCAGCAGAATCCAGAGCGGCGGTCGCGTCGCCGGTCTCGTGACTGAACCGCCCGCCCCAGCCCTCGATGTCCAGCGGATGAGAGCGCAGGAGCGCCGCCAGATCCTGTTCGCGCGGCTGCGGTGCCCGGTCCCACGCGGCGTCAGCCAGCGCCAAGGCGCGAGCGGCTGTGACCGGATCCGGGCCGGCCACCGCGGCGAACGAGCCTTCGTGCAACACGACGACGCCGGGTACCGAACGGGCCCGGCCGAGGCCGGCGTGGCGCAGCGGCGCGCCGTAGGCGGGTGGCCGCAGCACCTTGCCGTGCAGCATGCCGGGCAGTGCCAGGTCCGACGCGAACGACTTTGCCCCTGTCACCGCGTCCGCCGCCCCGGGCTTCAGCGTCGGCTGGCCGGCCGTACCCCAGGCCTGGCGGTCCCTGGCGGCGTGTCCGCAGCGGCCGTCACCGTCTGCCGTACGCCCCGCAGCAGGTCAGCGTAGCTGACCGCAGTTCCAGTCGAATTATCCTTAACGGCTCCGGCGGTGGCACCCAGCTGGCCCGGATCGACCTCGAGCGCGGAGGCCGCCAAGGCGATCAGTGCCTGCCTCGCGGCCGCGGCGGCGGTGGCGAGGGCTTGGCCGGTGTCGGGCATCGAACGGCTGCCGAACGTCCCGATGTCGAACGGGCAGAGGTCCGTGTCGCCCAGCACCATCCGCACCGCGGGCAAGGGCACGCCGAGTTCCTCCGCAACCAGCATGGCGAAGGCGGTCCCGTTGTCCTGGCCGACATCGACCTTGCCCGCGAAGGCGGTGACCGTGCCATCCGCACCGACATGAATCCAAACGCCGCCATTGCCGCGCCATGGCTCCTGCCTGCCACTTGGCGCAGGTGGCAGCACTGAGACCAGCCCGTCAGATAGCACGCCGAAGTAGCCGCGCTCCTCCGGTGGCTGCAGATCCCACGGCACGGCGGCAGCCTGGGCTGGCACGGCGCTAGCCCAGGCTGGCACGGCGCTAGCCCAGGCTGGCACGGCGCTAGCCCAGGCTGGCACGGCGCTAGCCCAGGCTGGCACGGCGCTAGCCCAGGTTGGCACGGCGTCCGCTTCGGATACCCCAGGCCCGGATGGCCCGGAGCTCCCCGCGGCCGCCGCGGCCCCCGGGGCCGGCGCGGCCGCTGTGGGCAGCGCGCCTTGCGGCAGCCGTTCGGATTCCTGGGTTGGCCGGGCCTCACCAGGCCGCGCAGCGGGGGCCTGCTCGGCCGTATCCGCGCGGCGGGCCGCCGCCCGCACGGCCCGCAGGATGCGCGGGTAGGCGCAACACCTGCAGATGTTGCCGTCGAGGGCGCGGATGATCTGGGTGTCGTCCGGATCCGGCTGTTTTTCGAGTAGCGCCGCCGCCGTGAGGACCATCCCTGGCGTGCAGTAGCCGCACTGCGTCGCGCCCGCGGCCACGAGCGCGGTTTGCACCGGGTGCGGCGTTCCGGCCGGCGTCAGTCCTTCTATCGTCGTCACGGCGCGGCCTGCCATCCCGGCCAGCGGCGTGACGCACGCACCGGCGCGCCATCGACCAGGACCGTGCAGGCGCCACAGGCGCCGACCTCGCAGCCGTATTTCGCGCCGGTCAGGCCAAGATCCTCGCGCAGCACGACGAGCAGGCTCCGGTCCGGCTCTGCCCGGGCGGCATGACGCGTTCCGTTGACGTTCAGCTGGATCGGCTCGGGCACTACCCCATCCTCTCGCATGCAGGGGCTTTGAGCTTGGCCATCGCCGATGAGCTACCCGGCGGGCGCTTGCCGCGTGCCAGCGATCCGGGCTCAGGCTCGGCCGCCTGCGGCCGCACGTCTGCGGAGGTGAACACGGCAGGCTGCTCGCCGGTCCAGGGGCGATCGTCGCGACCATGCTGTTCGTGAAGCAGATCAACGGCGCGGGTGACGTGCCCGCTCTTCTCGGGGGCAGTGGTGGCGGTGAGCATCCTGCGCTGGCCTTCCATGCGGTTCTCGGTACTGATCTTGCGGGTAATCCGCGCGAACGGCGTTGAATTGCTCACCCGGATCTCCGGCCTGCTACTGTCGGCCATCGCTGTGCAACTGGTGGCCGGCGCCATCCGGGCCTTCGTCAAGCAGGGCTGAGGCCGGCGCCACCGCTTTTGGCACCGTCGCTTTGGCACCGTTGCTTTGGCACCCGTTGCTTTGGCACCGTCGCCGAAGCCGCCCGCGGCCGGAGAATGAGAATGCGGAAGGAAGACGCAAAGGTGACCACGCGCATTGATCGTGTCGTCTCGTCCGGGGTACTGGTCGCTGACGGCGCAGGCAGCGTGGAAGGCGCTGCTGCCAAGCAGGTGGAGAACAACACCTGGGTCGTCGGTGACGAGATCGAGGTGATCGTGATCGACCCGGCACACGACCCGGCCGCCGTGCTCGACGCGGTGGGGGACCGCGAGGTTCTCGCGGTCGTCTGCACGCACGGGCATGCCGACCATATCGCCGCGGCGGTCGAGGTCGCCGAACGGGACGACGCGGAAATCGCACTCCACCCGGACGACCGCCTGGCCTGGCGCGAGGTGTACCCAGACGAGAACCCAGACATCGACATGGCGGACGGCGGCAGCTTCGAAGTCGCGGGCATGCGGCTCGAGGTGCTGCATACACCCGGCCATAGCCGCGGCTCCGTCTGCATCTATGCGGCGGATCTCGGCGTGGTGTTCTCCGGTGACACGCTGCTCAAAGGCAGGCCCGGGCCTTACGGCGACGGCTATCCCGATTTCCCCGGACAGCTCACCTCGATCGGCGAGAATCTGCTGACCCTGCCCGCGAGCACCCGGGTGCTGCCCGGCCATGGTGAGGAGACCACCGTGGCGGCCGAGGAGAAGCGGTTCGACTCCTGGGTGGCTTCTGGCCCTGCGGCGCTCCTCACGGAGTAAGAGCGCCGCCGAGCGCGGCGCCGCCGCCGAGCGTGGGAACGTCCGCCGGCTGCGGACCGGTCGCAGCCGGCTGCGCACCGGCCGCCGACTGCGGACCGCCCAGCCGCTGCGGACCGGCCGCCGCCGGCTGCGCACCGGACGGGCCGCCGCCGGTTGCGGACCGGCCGCCGGCTGCGGACCGGCCGCCGGTGACTGCGCGCTGGCCGCCGCCGGCTGCGCACCGGTCGCCGGCTTCGGACCGGCTGCCGAGTGCGGGGCCGGCCGGGCGCGGTTATCCACAGGCTGCCGATCGGTCGTGCATAAGGCCCACGGGTAGGCGAGGATGGCCGGGTGGACCAGTTGGGTTTCGACGGCATGCCGCAGCGGCTCTACCCATGTACGCCATCGCGGCTCACCGCCTGGCTCGACTGCCCGCGCCGCTACCGGATGACCTATCTGGACCGGCCGCCGCCGCCCAAAGGCGCGCCGTGGGCGCATAACAGCCTCGGGGCGAGCGTGCACAACGCACTCGCCGGGTGGTGGCGGCTGCCGCCGGCCGAGCGCACTCCCGTCGCGGCGGGCGCCCTGCTCGAGCGCGGCTGGATCACGGAGGGATTCGCGGACGCCGCGCAGTCGGCGTGCTATCGCGCGATCGCGCGTCAAATGGTCGAGGCATATGCCGGCGGGCTCGATCCAGCCGACGAGCCGGTCGGCGTGGAGCGCACTGTGGCCACCAGGACGGACCGGATCGCGCTGTCCGGCCGGATCGACCGGCTCGATGAGCGACCCGTAACCGGCCTTCCCGATAGCTTTCAGCGGGACGACGGGGTCGGGCGGGACGACAGGGGCCGACGGGACTTCAGGTGCGAGACCACGGGCGGTACCGGGACGGGCGGTACCGGGACGGGCGGTACCGGGACGGGCGGTACCGGGACGGGCGGTACCGGGACGGGCGGTACCGGGACGGGCGGTACCGGGACGGGCGGTACCGGGACGAGCGGTACTGAGACGGACCCTACCGAGCTGGTCGTCGTCGACTACAAGACCGGGCGGCGCGTGCTCACCGTCGACGACGCGCGGACCTCACTGCCGCTCGCCCTTTACGCCCTGGCCGCGGAGCGGGTCATGCGCCGCCAGTGCCACCGTGTCGAACTGCACCACCTCCCGACCGGTCAGGTGCTCAGCTGGGTGCACTCCGATGGGACACTGGGCCGCCACTTGCGCCGGGCCACCGAGATCGCCGCCGAGTGCGCGGCGGCCGATCAGGTTTACCGCGCCGGGCTCGCCCCGGATCGCTACGACGCAGTGTTCCCTCCGAACCCCCGACCGGCCTGTGGCTGGTGCGATTACGTGCGGCATTGCCCGGAGGGGAGGGCGGCGGCCACGCCCCGCCTGCCATGGGACGGCCTGGCCACCGTGGGGCCGGTTTCCTGAGCTTCACGACCTTCGCATAACCCGCTTAATGCCCTGCCCGGTGGCTCTCGACTTGACGGGATGACCTAGGCTTTGTCCATCCAAGAGATTCGTTTGACCGAATCGTGATCGATTGCCACAATCTGTTGGGTCGTAGCTATCGCCCACGGATACCGGTCTCTCTGCGGACCGCCTGAGAGGCATGCTTGCATGGCGAAACTCAGCGTTGTAGTGCCGTTCTTCAATGTGGAAGAGTTCATCGGCGAGGCACTCGAGTCGATCGCCAAGCAGACGCTGCGCGACCTTGAAGTGATCATGGTGGATGACGGGTCAACCGACGGCAGTAGCGTCATCGCGAAATCATTTGCCACCCGCGACTCGCGGTTCAAGCTCGTCCAGCAGCAAAACCAGGGCCTCGGCCCGGCACGCAATACCGGAGTGAGGCACGCGACTGGCCGTTATCTCGCCTTCGCCGATAGCGACGACCTCCTCGACCTGCACGCCTACGAGCTCCTGGTGAGCTCGCTGGAAAAGACCGGCTCCGACATCGCATGCGGTGGCGTCCGCAGGTTCAAGCCCATGGGCCTCGCCTCGTCGTGGCTGCACGACGAGGCTTTCCGCGAGACGGCCCTGCGGACGCACGTCACCCGCCGCCCCGTCTTGCTGCGCGACAGGACCGCATGGAACAAGGTGTTCCGCCGCTCATTCTGGGACGCCCACGACCTTGAGTTTCCCGGGACCCTCTATGAGGATGGCCCGGTCGTGCTGCGGGCGCACGTCCTGGCGTCGTCGGTGGATATTTTCCGCGACGTCGTCTACTACTGGCGGGTCCGCGATTCGGGCGAGCTTTCCATTACCCAGCGTGCCCGCGACATTGCCAACATCGAGGAGCGGATGGCGTCGGTGGGAACGGTTGGCCGCTTCCTGGCCGAGGCCGCCCCAGCGCTCAAACCCAGATACGACGAGTCCGTGCTCAACGTCGACCTCGCGATGCTCGTCCGCGCGTACGAACTCGCCAGCGAGCCGGAACGACGCCGCCTCGCCGAGCTTGCCCGCACCTGCCTGAGTACTGTCGACGAGTCGGTGTACCGGGAGGTCACAGCGGCCAAGCGGCTCGAGTACTACCTGCTCAGGAAGGATATGTCTCGCGAGCTCGTGGAGGTGCTGCGGTACTGGCGCCGCGGCGACGGTTTCTCCACCTCGGTCGCGGCGAGCGATACCAGCGCGCCGCGGTGGTATGCGCGCTACCCGTTTTTCCGTGACCCCACCCGCGGCATTCCCGACGAGGTGTATGACGTGACCGACGAGATGAGGCTGATCGCGCGTCTTGACTCGGTCACCTGGCGGGCGGGACGGCTGCGCATCGAGGGACATGCCTACATCCGCAGGCTCAGTTCAGCCAGCCCGGGCGAATGCAAGATCCAGGTAGTGCTGCGTAACAACAGGGCACACAGGACCATTCGGCTCAGGCCCGAGCGGATATTCCGGCCGGATGTCACCGGAAGGTCCGCCCAGGCCGTGGCGTGTTACGACTGGTCAGGGTTCGCCGTGGAGGTCAACCCGCGGCGGCTGGCCCTTGCGCCAGGCGTCTGGCGGGTGGCGAACTGGGAACTCAGGGTCGAAGTGAGCGGTGCGGGCCTGCGCAGGGAAGGGCCGATCGGCGGCGTGGCACCGGGCTCAGCGCAGTGGCCAGCGGGTCGCTGGATCGGCAGCGCCTGGGTCCAGCCGGCCGTCGAGCACGACGGACGGTTCTTCGTCCGCGGCAGGCGGGTCGGCGCATTCGTGACCGATTGCCGCTCGGCAGGTGATGCGCTGGAGCTCGAGGGCTGGACGACATCGAAGCTCACGACGGGGGCCACCGTGCTCATTGCACCACGGGCTGGTGGCACCACGCCGATAAGCGTCGCCGCAGCAGCGACCGCGGTACCGGTCGTGGGCGGCCGGCGAGGCCGGCATCCCCGCACCGGCTTCGTGGCGCGGGTGCCGATCGCGCAGCTGGCAACCGCCGGTGCCAATGCGAGCGCCATCGACCAGGCTATCCAGGTGCACGACGAAGTGACCTGGGACCTGTCCCTCGCGCCAGGCGGAGACGGTGCCGCGGTCAGGCTCACCATCGCGCCGGAAACCGCTGGTGCGCGGGCACGTGACGGCGGACGGGAGGTCACCGCCTTCGTCACCCCTTTCGGCTACCTGTCGATGCTCGAACGCACCGTACGGCCCGTTGTCACGCAGCTCGAGTGGACCGACGGCGAGCGGCTGATTCTCCGCGGCGACCACACCAACCCGCACACCAGGCCGACTGAGCTGCTGCTGCGCCACGGCGAGTCCACAGACACCCAAGTCGTGCCGCTGACCTGGGAGCAGGGCACCTTCACTGCCGAGTTCGCCCCGGGCAGGATGCCAGGGCTCGCGGGCGAGCTGCCGTTGGCCAGGGGTAACTGGAACCTGCTCGCGGCGTGCGGCGACGGCAAGCAGGTGACGGTGGCGGTAGCGCGTGGCCTGCTGCCAAGCCTGCCTGACTTCCATGCTGCGAGTACCCACCAAATAGCCGCGCTGCCATATCGGACCGATGCGCTCCGGCTGCGGTCGAGGACCTCTATCGGCGACGACGAACGCGGTCGTTATGCGCGGCGACAGCTCGAGCGGCACGACTATCCGCAGGCCTTGGCGCGGCCGCTCCGCGACCTGGCTGTGTTCGACAGCTTCAGCGGCCGCCAGTGTTCATGTAACCCGCGTGCTATCTATGAGCGGTTGCGTGCGGCGCTGCCCGATCTCGAGTGTGCATGGGTGAGCCGCGACGGCCAGTTCAGCGTCCCTGACGGCGGCCGCACCGTATTCGTGGACAGCCGGAGTCACTTCGAGGCGCTCGCGCAGGCGCGATACGTGATCTTCAACGACACGCTGCCGGCCTGGTTCAAGAAACGTGACGGCCAATTCTGCCTGCAGACCTGGCATGGCACGCCGCTCAAGCGCATTGGCCTCGACATTGAGAGGCCGCAATTCGCGACCGGCCTGATCTATCCCGACGTGCTTCGCAAGGACGCCGCCGACTGGGATGTCCTGCTGTCACCGAACGGATTCAGCACCCCGATCTTCCGCCATGCGCTGGGCTTCTCCGGTGAGATCATGGAGAGCGGCTACCCGCGCAACGACCTGCTGCACAAGCAGGGGCAGGAGCAGCGCGCCGCGGCCATCAGGGAACGGCTCGGCTTGCCGCACGGAAAGCGCGTGGTGCTGTACGCGCCCACCTGGCGCGACGACGCCCTGCAGCTGAACGGGCGCTACCGGTTCGAGCTCCAGCTGGATCTCGATGCCGCCGCCAAGTCGCTCGGCGGCGATCACGTCCTGCTGCTACGCCTGCATGCCAATGAGCGCAACGGCGGGCGGCCGCGCGGCCACGGCGGATTCGTGTTCGACGTCACCCATTACCCGGACATCACCGATCTCTATCTCATCAGCGACGTGCTGATCACCGATTACTCGTCAGTGATGTTCGATTTCGCCGGTACCGGGCGGCCCATGCTGTTCTTCACCTACGATCTCGAGCGCTACCGGGACAAGCTCCGCGGCTTCTACTTCGATTTCGAGGCCGAGGCGCCGGGCCCGCTCGTGCGCACCACCGACGAGGTCGTCGAGGCGCTACGCGATGTCGATCAGATCGCGGCGGCCCATCAGCAGGCATACAAGGCGTTCAAGGCGAAGTTCTGCGCCCTCGACGATGGCGCAGCCGCCGCTCGCGTCGTGGATCGGCTCCTCGCCGGTCAGCGCTGACAGCGCGGCTGAAAATAAGCGCGGCGTCGGGCGTTCGCCGGGATAGGCAGAGGGGATAGGCAGAGGGGATAGGCAGATCTGTCACCGATAAACTGTGCCTGGGCGCTGGGCGCTGGGCGCTGGGCGCCGGGCGCTGCACCTGTCCGGGCGGGCGACGTGGTCCTGTCAGTGTTTTTGGCTGCGTCTTGCCCTGAGCTTGCGCTGCCGCCCTGACCGCTACGAAGGAGGCAGATGGCCGTCCACGACGCGGACGAGTCAGCCGGGCGCGCTGAGCCACCGCTGGACCCGGCGTCGGGGTCGGTGGGAGCGTCACGGACTGCGCGCCTGCGAACGCTGATGCCTAGCGTGGCCGTCCGCGTGCCGAGGCGGTGGTGGCTGCCGTTCACGACATACCTGGCCTGCCAGCTGATCTTCTTGTTCTGGTGGGCGGCGCACTATCCCGGGCTGATGAGCTACGACTCGGTCGTCTACGTGATTCACGTGACGACCGGGCCATGGGTGAGCAATCATTCGGTGCTCTACGATTCCCTGGTTTGGCTGAGCCTGCACACCACCGGTGGCCTTGCCGCGCTGACGTTCGGCCAAACCGTGGCGATGTCTGCGGCGCTTGGCTACACGGTGGCGGCTTTCCGCCGCCTCGGAGTGCCGGGCCGATGGACTGCGGTGGCCGCGGTGATCGTGGCGGCGCTGCCGCCCATAGGCACGTTCATCATCGTCGTCTGGAAGGATGTGCCCTTCGTTATCTGCAGCTACCTGATGGTGCCGACGGTCGCCCATCTTGTCTCGCTGCGCGGCATGCCGCAATGGCGGCGCGACCGCAGGGTGCGCTGGCTGATCGTGGCCCTCGGGCTGGAAATGCTCGGCATAATGCTCTTCCGGCTGAACGGGTTCCTGATCGTCGCTGTTGCGGCACTTGCGCTCGTGTGCCTGCTGCCAGGCATCCGGCTGCGCCTCGCCGCTGCCGCCGCGGCGGCGGGCTGCCTGGCGTTCGTACTGAATTTCTACGTATATCCGGCCGCTGGCATCCAGCGACCTGCTTCGTCATTGGCGTATGGCATCCAGTACGCGGATATCGCCGTCGCCTACGCCGCCCAGCCGTCGAGCTTCACCGCGGCAGACAAGCAGCTAATGGCACAGGTGGCGCCGCTGACGGCATGGAAGGCGAGCGCGACCTGTTACGACTCCGATCACACGAACCGCATCCCGGGATTCAGCGCACGCTCTGCCAAGGTGAGCGGCCAGCTGATGTCGTTGTGGCTCAGGATCCTTGGGCGAACGCCCAATCTCATCCTGAGTGCCCGTATCTGCAGGGGCTCCATCGCCTGGAGTATCTTCTCGGGGCCGCCACAGCTGTCGGCGAACCTGGCAACCTATGCGCTCAGCATCCCGCCGGATCTCTTTCGGCTGGCCTCCAGACCGGCCGTCGCGGCCAACCCATACCGTGCCGCCATGGTGAGCCCGGCCGCTTTCGGCCACGCTGAACAACTTTGCGTTGTTCTTGCACAAGGTGAGCGGAACGTCCCAGCTGCAGTGGCTCCTGTGGCGCGCGGCGTTCTGGTGTTACGTCTCCTATCTCGCCGTGTTCGTCTTTGCCCGGGCCCGCCGGAACTGGGCACTGCTGTCACTGGCGGCGAGCGTGGCGGGCCAGCAGCTCGGGGTCCTCGCCGATAACCCGGCCCAGCTATTCCGCTATATGGTCAGCCCCATCTTCGTAGGCATCATGCTGGTGCCGCTCTTCTTCGCGGGCAAGCGGCCCGCGCCATCCGGGCGGATTTCACCTGCTTCGCAGGCGAGCGCCCCACTGCCCGCTCATGATGGGCACACACCTCGCGAGGCTGGGACGGGCCGGCGCCGCGACGGCTGAGGCTGCTCGGGCCGTGCCGTCAGCCGCTGCGCAAGCACTGGAACTTGTGGGCATGCATTGCCGGCGTGAAACCGGCGTCCGCAAGCAATCGCAGCGCCGTGCTGTTGGACCGCCAGACGCACGCGTAGCCGACTCCCACCCGCGCCAGCGCTGCCCGCACGGCGGCCTCCGACGGCATTGGCCGCTGCGCACCCGCCATCCGGGTGAGCAGATCCCGGTCCGCGATGAACTGCCGGCTGCGCCGGCAGCAGGTGGAGATAGTAGCTGCGGCCGTTCATGGCCCGCACCTCTGTGGTGATCAATGGGATCGCGCTCATGATCCGTTGGGTGGACAGCAGGTAACCCGCGCGGTGATCCGCCTGCAGCGCCTTGCGGGCCAGCAACAGCGAGTATTGGTCGTACTTCCATGACGGCCGGCTGGCTATCTTGGCGCCGCCGTTGCCGTGCGACCATACGACGCGCCCGTTCGCCAGTATAAGAGCGCACACGGCCAGCGCAGGGACGAGAGCGAGCCACCGTAGCGCGGCTGGCGACAGGCGGGCGGCGCCAGGTCGCTGGCGTGCGGCGCCGGGAATGCGGATGCCCGCGGGAATCGGGATGGCTGCGAGCAAGCCGACAAGTACAGGGCCAGGTGCCGCCCATAGCAGGCGCCAGTTCACGAGACCGGCTCCGGTGAGGTGGCTGATCAGCGCCAGGAACCCAGGCACAAGGACCAGGGTGGCCACGGCCGCGATCCCCGTCGTGATCAGCGCGGGGACGCCGCGGCGGGTCAGCCAGGGGGACGTCCACAGGGCGATTCCGGTGATCGCGCCGAGCACCCCGGTCAGCATCACCCAGGACCACGCGGCCGGGGCAGGCATGTACGCAGAGCCCGGCAGATGCACGGGATCCAGCGCGGCGACGCCAAGCCCTGCGGCGAGCGGGTACGCGGCCGCAAGCGCCGCCGTCAGCCCGGTCTTCACCTGCCTGGCCAGCAGCAGTGGCCCGACGACTGCCGCGGCGACAAGTGGGACGACGATGACGGCCGCTGAACTGAGGCCGACCGCGGCGATGCTCGCGGCGACAGAAAGCAAGAGGCCGCGCCGCGACCTGTGCTCCGCCCAGTGAGTGAGGTAGGCATAGAGCAATGGCACCATCGCGGAGACGAATACGGCCTTGCCCTGCCACATCCGCACCAGGTGGAAGCTGCCGAATGAGGCTCCGCTCGTGCCGCTCCACAGCAGGTAAACCATCGCCACCGCGAAGCAGACGACGGGCCGGGCAGGCGTCCAGCGACGGATCAGCAGCCATACGGCCCACACGGCGAAGAACGTGGCCACCGGCAAGGCGACGTAGTAGGTGAACGTCGCAGCTTGGATCCCGAGCTCGCGGGCAAGGGCGCCGTTGAGTACTTCGATCGAGGCGACGGGCGGCTCGCCTGCGAAGTGGTTTGTGGCCTGGTTCGTGAACAGGATGTCCTTCACGGGGATGCGGCCATGCTGAGCGGTCCACACCGAGCGGGACACGAAATACGCGTCGTCACCGTCCGGCCGGAAGATGAACAACGAGAGTCCGGCGAGGCCGAGCGCCGTTACGAACGCGAGCAACGAGCGGTGCGGTGGTACCGCCGCACCAGCCGCCCGCGCCGTGGGCCCGGTGAATGACCGGGCGGTGCGGCCCCCCGTGCGAGCCCCGACGGCGGAGTCCGGGGCGCTGCCCCCCGCGCCAGCCCTGACGGGGGGATCCGGGGGGTCGCCCCCCGCGCCAGCCCTGACGGGGGGATCCGGGGGGTCGCCCCCCGCGCCAGCCCTGACGGGGGGATCCGGGGGGTCGCCCCCCGCGCCAGCCCCGACGGGGGGATCCGGGGGGTCGCCCCCCGGACCGGCACGGTCGCGGGCGACCAGGGCCGTCGCAGTGAAGCAGACCGAAAGCGCCCCGAGCGCCCAAGTAAACACCCAGGGCAAGCCGGCTGCGTGTGCCCCTGCGGCAACGCCCGCCGCCACGCCGGAAATGACACCTGCCGGGGCCAGGTATCCCTGCCACGCCGGACCTGCAAGCGGTACAGGAGAGTCGGGCCTTGAGCTACGCCCAGCGGCGACCTGAACGGTGGGACGATGCACCCGCACGAGCGCGGCTGCCACCACCACCAGGCATGCTGCCCAGAGCAGCAGCAGCACTACCGTGGTAAGCCGCAGCGCCAGGCCAACGTCGTAGATCAGCGTCCACGCCGCGAAGGCCAGCACGGCGAATTCGGTTACGCCATCCACGACGGCCGTCAGGCTTGCGCCGCTCGCGTGCCGCTCCACCGGCCCAGCGGCACCGGACGCGCGAAGGCCGACTGTATCTGCCACGTTGGCTCTTCTTTCCCGCTAAGGCGCGACATGGACGGGTCAGACCCTGCCTCGCCAGCGCGCCGCCAGTGTCGCTCAACAGACGCACCAGGGCCTCCCGCTGGTCAATCGGCCACTCTCCCGCAGAGCATCTTGCGGGCCACGGCCCAGTAGCCGCTCATGACTGCATTGAAGACCCCGATGCCGGGCGGCGCCGGGACGTTCGCGGGGTCGAAACGCCCAGTGACACGCCTGAAGATCACCGAGTCCGGGATCACCCGCTCCCGCTGGATCAGCGCCCGCCGGGCTCGGATCCAGCCGCGGTGCCGCCAGAGCCACCGCCAGCCGCGAAGCTTGGCGGCGCCCCAGCCGCCTGCGATCGCCGCACCGAGCATGAGTATCTCGGTCAGCAGCAGCATCGGGGCGAGCACCATGAGGCTGCGTCGCTGGTAGGTCGTGAGCAGCAGGATCGCGCGGTTACGTTCCAACAGGTACAACTTGCGCTCATTACGCGAGAACTGGTAGTGGTGCAGCACGACCGCATCGGGAACGTACTCGACGGTGCGACCGCGCTGCCAGAGCCGCAGGCTCAGTTCGGTGTCTTCCGCGTAGGCGAAGTATTCGTCGGCGAAGCCGCCGAGATCCTCCCACAGTTCTCTGCGGATGACGAAGCAGCAGCCCGATCCCGCGATGACACTGCGGCGCTCGGCATGACACGCGGCCGGCTCGCCGAAACCGCCCGCCCAGGACAGCCCGGCAAAATGCAGGGGGTTGCCCGCAGAGTTGATCAGTTCAGGCGAATCGGCGAGCCGGATGGAGCCCATCGCGAAACCAACATCCGCCTCGGCCGCCACCACGACCAGCTGGGCGAGCGCGCCCGGCGCGACAATCGCGTCCGAGTTGACGAACGCCAGGTATTCCCCGGTCGCCCCGGCGCCGCCTCGGACGCATCCGCCGGCAAATCCGAGATTGCTTTCTGGCGTGCTGACCCGCACCCCGGTCAGCCCTTTGACGTGCGCGACCGCATCGGAGGTGCAGCCATTGTCGACGACCACGACGTCGATGTCGATGCCGCTTGAGCCGAGCACGGCGGCCACAGCCTGCTCCAGCCACTCTTCGGCGCCGTAGGCAAGCATCACCGCAGTGACCGAGGCCGTCATTCGGCGCCGCCCGGCTGCAGCGCCATGCGATAGTCACGCTCATCTGACGCACCCCAGTGCCTGGCCGCGCGCACGTAGAGCACAATCGCCAGCGCGATGGCCGCGGTCAATGAACTGAGCGCGTATGCCACTTCGACCCTGACCCTGACCTCGCCCGGCACGAGCGTGACGGCGACGAGCACCACCGTGCCCGCGATCCAGGCGAGCAACTGGTCGCGGTGGTGGGACAGCGCCATCGCGCCCTGCCCGAACACCATCGCGAGCATGTAGAACAGGGTGCCGACAGCGAGCACGGCGAAGTCGGCGGGACCGAGTACGCGGTGCGCGGCGAACAGCACCTGGACGAGCCAGGGGCCGAGGATGACGGCGATCACGGCACCGGCGAGGCCGAGAGCGGCCACGATTCCCACGCCGCGTATCATCAGCCTCCTGAACTGCGCCCGCTCACCCGAGGCGATCGCGCCGGACAGGCCAGGTAGCAGCGACGCCTGAAGCGACGCGAAGATGAACAACGGCACCCGGGCGAGAATTATGGCGGAAAGCAGCGCCCCAACCACCGCTGCGTCGCCGGGCGAAAGCAGCTTGGCGTTCACGACCCCGATGTTCACGACGAGCTGGGCGAGGAGCGTCGAGGCGATGAGCAGGCCCAGCCCTCGGCACATCAGCTTCCACGTGATGGCTGGCCCCGGGTGCAGGTCGCCAAGTACGGGCCGCAGTGTGAGGGTCACTGCGATGAGCGGCGAAACGGTCAGGATCAGCGCGAACAGGACGGGTGAGTGCAAGCCCGCCACGCCGATTGCAACGGCGAATGCGATCCGCATCCCGGCGTCGAGCGCGAGCTGGCGTCCGTAGACGTTGAACCTTCCCATCCCGGCGAGCACCCCGTGGGACACCGAGACGACCGCCAGCGCCAGGAAGGCCGTCCCAAGCGCCGCGACCATGCCGATGTCGCCGTTGAACAGCTTGCCGGCCAGCGGGCGGGCGGCCACCACGAGCGGGACGAGGGTCACGAGCAGGATGCCCGTGGCGAGCGCGGCGGCGCGGCGTACTACGGGCGCGATGCCCTGGCCGGCCGCCACCCGCGCCGCGACGTGCCTGATGAGCTCCTGCTCGACGGGGAAGAACAGGCCGAGTCCGAGCAGGAAGACTATCGACCAGAGCACCGACATGGCCGCCATGGCGTTCGTGCTCAGGCTGTGGCCCGCGACCGCGAGGTGGATGTAGGAGGCCACGCCAAACACCATCAGGCCGGCGCCCACCTGGAGAGTGCCGACGGGAAGCACTCCCAGCGCTTTCGTCAGCAGCAGCCTCATCGCCGGATGAGTGCGAGCACCAGTATCAGGAAAGCGCGGCACAGGTAGATCAGCGCCTTGATCGGCGAATGGCTCGGCGTGCCGCCGAACCTGCGGCGCATGGCGACGGGCACCTGACGGACGCGATAACGGAGGCGGATCACGCGGACGAGTGTCTCTACCGTGTCGCCCAGGTAGTCCACCGGGTACCAGTCAGCGAACAGGTCAATCAGCGAGCGGTCACAGGCGCGGAACCCGGAGGTCGTGTCGGTCAGCCTGCAGCGGGCCATCGCGGAGAGCACGAGCGAGAGCAAGCCCATCGCCCATCGGCGGGGACCGCTTACCTGATAGCCGCCCTCGCCCGCGAAGCGGGCGCCGATCACGAGCGATGCGTCCTGCAGCGCATCGACGAGCTTGGGCACATACCTGGGGTCGTGCTGGCCGTCGGCGTCCAGTTGGACTGCGACGTCGTAGCCCTCGCTCCTGGCGTACCTGTAGCCAAGACGCATCCCTCCGCCAACCCCGAGGTTGTACGGCAGACGGGCCACGATCGCGCCGGCGCCGCGGGCGATCGCGGCGGTGTCATCGGCCGAGCCGTCGTCCACGACAAGCACCTCGGTCCCTGGCAGCTCGCCCCGGATCTCCGTGACAACCTCGCCGATCGACTCGGCTTCGTTCCAGGCCGGGACGATGATCAGCACCCGCTTGTTATTGATCACTTGGCTTGATCCCGCTCCGTGAGCATCGTGCGGATCAGCGCGATCTCCTCGGCGAGCGTCCGTGTCTTCTCCTCGAGCCGGCTGGCTTCCCAGCTTAGGTGGATGCACACCATCAGGAGGAAGACGACGCCGAGGAAGAGGACGAGGCTGACCCCGGAGGCCACCCCGACCAGGTCAGAGATCTTGTCGAGCAACCGTGGGAAGAATCCGAGCACCAATATCACTGGCACGGCGCACATCCACAGGGCAGCGTATTTCTCCCGCAGTTGCCGCCGCCGAAGAAGTTCGAAGATGACTGCGAGCACCAGCAGTGCGGCGATGGCGGTTAGAATGCTAAGCCTCAACAGCGTCCCTCCGGGTCTTCGCGAAGGTCCGCGCGGCGGGTTGGCTCGCCCAGACGCCGATGTGCGCTCGGGCAGGCGGCGGTTCTGCGCTGCGCCAGGCCGCGGTGGCCACGAGCCACTCGTCCCTCCGCCCAGGGTGGTGCGGCCTGCCTGCTGCTAGATCTTGTGATGTCGAGTGGTAGCGTCACCGCGCCATCCCCATCCCAGCGGTTCGTGGCGAGTGTGGGCCCCACGAATCAGGGAAGGCCGGCCAAATCGGTGGCCAGGACCTTCATGCCCACGCGAGTATACTGGCCGTCGCTAGCGCGACCGAATTTTTCCGCCGAATTCATCCGCAACAAGAGGGGCTTATGCGGCTGGCAAGGTCGCCTCGCTGGCCGGGGTGCGGGCTCAGCTCCTGGGCCGGGTAACCGCGACGAACTCGTTGTACGGGAAGATTCTTCCTGCCATCCGCGGAAACGGGAACGAGTACTGCCTGGTGATCGCGAAACCGATTGTCGCGGCAAGGTCCGCAAGGCCGGCGAAGTCGACGAACCGCACATGCGTGTCGTCCGTCCGGAACCCTGCTTCCTGAGGTGTGATGAACACCACCTGGCCGCCGGGCTTGAGGAGCTGTACGTACTCGGCGAGAAGGCCGGCCGCGGTGTCGCGGTCCATATGCTCGACGACGTGCGCGAGCAGCATCGCGTCATAGCTCGCTTGGACGCAGTCGGCGGACGCGAGGAACCCTTTCGGTGTATAGGCGGTCAGCCCCTGCGAGCGGGCGACCGCCACCGACCGGGCGTTGTGGTCGATGCCGACGGCATCCGCGCCGAGGTGCTGCAGGTTGCGGCCGATTCCACAGCCGACGTCGAGGGTGCGGCCCAAGCGAAGCCGCCGGACGTTCCAACGGTACGGGGCCTGAACGAAGGCAGCACGCTTCCATCTCGTGGATCGGAGCTTGACGAGCCGGTCGGTATAGTCCGGCTGGGCTGTCGCTGGTGGCTTGCTGGCCGTCGGCGTCTCCTCTTGGTTCATTGCGCTCCTTTGCTCCAGTTAGGTCGGCTGCAAATGCGAACCCAAGGTCGGGCCGAGGTCGGGCCGCTCCGGTTTGCGGTGCGTCTACCTTGTTTTGCCATTACCATCTGGTTTATCTGCCGTCATTTTCGTCTTCCTCTATCAGGTCCGGAGGCCCGCAAGCCGATCGGTATCCTGGTCATTCGTCACGAACGCAACCGCCACGCCGAGCGCCCGCAATGTGCCGCGGGCCCCTAACCTCGCCGCTACCAGGAAGCCAATGCCTGTCGAACATACTGCCGGGACGGCCGGGCCACCTGCAGACCAGGCACCTGGTCAGGCCTCCCTTCTCCCTGCCGGCAGGTTCCGCAAGCTGCGTGGCACTGTAGCTGAGCGGACGCCGCGGCGGCGGCTGCCGCTCGCCACCTACGCCGTCTGCCAGCTGATCTTCATCTTCTGGTGGGCGGCATTTTATCCCGGTCTCATGAACCGCGATTCAATCACATTCGTGCAGCATGTGACCACTGGGCCGTGGGTCAACAACCATTCCGTGCTGTACGACTCGATGCTGTGGCTGAGCCTGCACGCGACGGGCGACATCGGTGCGCTGACATTCCTGCAGACCGTCGCGATGGCGGCGGCGCTTGGCTACACGGTGGCCGCGTTCCGGCGCCTGGGCGTACCAGGGCGCTGGACCGCCGCCGCCGCGGTCGTCGTGGCGGCGCTGCCGCCGCTTGGCTCGTTCATGGTCTTCGTCTGGAAGGACGTGCCGTTCTCGATCTGCGCCTATCTGGTGGTCCCCACTGTGGCGCACCTGATCTCGCTGCGTGGCGATCAGGGCTGGCGCACCAGCCGCAGGGTGACCTGGCTGATCGCCGCTTTCGGGCTCGAACTGCTTGGTGTCTGCCTGTTCAGGAACAACGGCTTCGCTCCCGCCCTGGTCGCCGCGGCTTTGCTCGTGCTGCTCCTGCCCGGCATCCGTGGCCGGCTCGCCGGGGCCGCCGCGGCGGCGATCTGCGCGAGCTTCTTCCTGAATCTGTTCGTCTACCCGGCAGCGGGTATTCAACCGCAGCCCTCATCGCTTGCACTCGGCCCCGCCTATGCGGACATCGCGGTCGCCTATGCCGACAGGCCCTCGAGCTTTACTGCGGCCGACACGGCGCTGATGCAGCAGGTGACTCCGCTCGCCGAGTGGAAGAAGACCGCGAACTGCTATGACTCGGACAAGACGACGGAAATCCCGGGCTTCATCCACCGTGCGACTGCGCTGAGGCATCAGCTCTTCTCGCTGTGGCTGCGGGTGCTCGGGCGCTCGCCGGACCTGATCCTGGATGCCCGCATCTGCCGCGGCTCGATCGCCTGGCTGGTCTTTCCAGGCTCGCCGTCCTCGCGGGCCTTCCTCTATGGGTCGCGGATCCCCGCTGATCTGTACGGCGCCGTGAAGCTCAAGGACGTGCGCGACAACCCGTACCGGGCTGATCTCGCCACCCGGCCGATGGCGGGCCCGGTGAACACCGCGGCGACCTTCCTCCGCCGCTCGAGCGAGGCGCCGCAGCTCGAGTGGCTACTGTGGCGCGGCGCGACCTGGTCGTATGTCACCTACCTGGTGGTCTGGGCTGTCGCGCGCCGCCGCAGAAACTGGGCGATGCTGGCCTTGGCGGCTGTGGTCGCGGGGGAGCAGCTGACCGTCTTCCTCGATATTCCGACCCAGGCGTTCCGTTACATGGCGACGCCGATCTTTATCGGGATCATGCTGCTGCCGTTGTACTTCGCGCGCAACCGGGCCGCACCGGCGCCGGCTTAGCTGCTCGCTAGTGGTCTGTCAGAGGGGTCCTTTGAGCGAACGGCGTCCAGGTGGGTGGATCGCAAGGCGGTGCTTGTCCTCGACGAGCGCTTCGCTGGTGCTACGCGCGACGACGACAACGCCGCGAGGTGCCCGCATGGACGTCGTCGTGGACCACAGAGCCAAAGAAGACTCCTCTGACAGACCACAAGGTGTCATGCCAGGGCTGCCTTGCGCGGGCACCGCAGGCTCAGTGCGTGTGGGGCGGCCGGCGACGCCGTCGGCGCGGCTTCTCGCCTTTACCGTCGGCTGCCTGCCTGGTGGCGGCCCCGCGGGCGGCTCTTCCTTTGTCCGCGCCACCTGAGGTGGTGGGTTCCGCCCCGGCGCCGTTCGGTATAGGCCGACCCGACCGGGTACGGCGCCTGACCCTCGCCCGCTTCGCGGTTGCCTCGCGCGGCCGTGGTGCGCGGGTGCGTCCGGTCTCTCCGATGTCCTCGACCGCCTCGGCCTCAAGCCCGGCCCGCCCTCGCATCGCTGTTGGCAGCATGCCGGTTGCGGACGCAGGGATGCGGAGCTCGGCGTAAAGCTGCGCCGAGGTCGAGTAAATCTCGGCGGGCTCCGGTTGTCCGAGTGCGAGGGCCGCATCGATCAGCTTCCAGCGCTGCAGGTCACGCCAGTCGGCGAAGGTGACAGCGACGCCGTCGCGGCCGGCCCGGCCGGTACGGCCGATGCGGTGCAGATAGGTCTTGTCGTCTTCTGGGCACTCATAGTTCACCACGTGGGTCACGTCATCCACGTCGAGGCCGCGGGCCGCGACGTCGGTGGCGACGAGCACATCGACCTTGCCGCCGCGGAATGCCCGCAATGCGCGCTCCCGCTGCCCCTGGCCGAGGTCTCCATGCACCGCTGCGACCGCGAAGCCGCGATCCGTCAGTGCACCTGCTACCTGGTCCACGGCACGTTTGGTCTGGCAGAACACCATGGTCAGGCCGCGATCTTCGGCTTGCAGCACGCGAGCGAGCACCTCGATCTTGTCGAGGTGGTGGATGCGGAACACATGCTGCTCAGTGCTCGGTACCAGTTGCGGCGCGTCATGCTGCTCGGCCCGGACGTTCATCGGCTGGCGCAGGTAGCGCCGGGCGAGACCGACGACTTCGCCCGGCATGGTCGCCGAGAACAGCATCGTCTGCCTCGCGCCGGGGATGAGCTGGAGAATGCGCTCGATGTCGGGCAGGAAGCCCAGGTCGAGCATCTTGTCCGCCTCGTCGAGGACGAGGGTCTCAACGCCCGATAGCACGAGGTGACGCTGTCTTGCCAGGTCGAGAAGCCGGCCCGGGGTACCCACGACCACATCGACCCCAGCCTGGAGCGTATCGATCTGCGGCTCGTAGGCGCGGCCGCCGTAGACGGTCAGTACCCGCGCTCCGTGCGAAGTGCCGTCGGCACCGAGTGACAATCTCTCGCCCGCGGCCTGGATGTCACCGGCGACCTGGATGGCGAGTTCGCGGGTCGGCACGATGACGAGCGCGCGCGGCTCGCGGGCGCTCCGCTTTTCGTCCCGGCCAAGCCGCTGCAGCAACGGGATACCGAATGCGAGCGTCTTGCCTGTGCCGGTTCTGGCCTGGCCGATGATGTCGTGTCCGGCGAGCGCGATCGGCAGCGTGAGGGACTGGATGGGGAACGCGTATGTGATTCCCCGCGCTTCGAGCGCGTCGCAAATATGGTCTGTGACGCCGAGTCCACGGAACGAGGGAGCCTGCGGCTCCGCGACGCTCCGGTCGTCCGGCATGCTTTCGTCTGTAAGGATGTTGCTTGTCAGGGCTTCCGCCTCCATTATGAGGCCGGCTTTCGGGCCTCGTGGTACTGCCGGCTGTCGCCGCGCCCCCATGCCGCCTACGTCCTCAACGGATCATGCAGACGGTCTGCCCGGGCAGTAGCCGGCCCTACGTATCTTGACCGATGCCATCGGCCGCTAGACGGTATAACGCCGTCGAGTGGGCCCAAATTCCGATCAAGAGCCGGGCACAGTGTAACTGAGATCGCGTTGTTGCGCTCGGCGGCGTGACCCAGGTAGCGCTTCCCGATGACGATCCTGAGTGTCACGCGGCCATCGTCGACCGCTCATGGGTTACGCCGACGGCAGGAAACGTACCACCGGCGCCGCGGCGCAGGCTCCGACGATGCGGGTTCTGGTGCTGACGGGCCGGGTGGCGCCGGCCCCGGTGGTGCTGGCCCCAGTGGTGCTGGCCCCGGTGGTGCTGGCCCCGGGCGGCGCATGTCGCGGCGGTATGAGCCCCGGCGGTGCATGTCCGGTGGCTTTGTCGGTGTGACCCCGATAACCCCGGCGGTATGGGCCCGGGCGGTGCCTGTCCCGGCGGTATGGGCGCCGGTGGTATCGGCCGGGGCGGTGCCTGTCCCGCCGCACACTCGCACCGGATGGCGACGCCGGGCCTTGATGCCTAGAGTGCCACGGCCGTTGAACCGCGGGTGTCGCGGGTGTCGCGGGTGTCGCGGGGCGTTGCTTCCGGCCGACGCCAGGATGGTGGTCCGGCGTGGGCCTGGGGCTGCGGCTGGCCCATGATGGGCCATTACGTGTCAGATACGACCCACAATGGCCCATTGTGGGTCGCGGCCGCGGGTGATTTGATACTCCGGAGGGATCCAGGCGGCTCGGCTGGCCTCGTCCACTGGGGACGACGGCGGCTTCCGCTGGCCTGCGTGGCGTGGTTCCGCTGGCCTTCGTGGCGTGAGTTCCGCTGGTTGCGTGGGCGCCCCGGGCTGCGCAGGCGCGCCCGCGTGGTCTGGGGTTCAGCTGGCCCGCGTGGGTCCGGGCTCAGCTGGCCCGCGCGGGCCAG
The DNA here is from genome assembly GCA_963826515.1 of uncultured Actinomycetota bacterium. Classification (GTDB taxonomy): domain Bacteria; phylum Actinomycetota; class Actinomycetes; order Streptosporangiales; family Streptosporangiaceae; genus DATFVJ01. The sequence goes on along the minus strand of CAWGXI010000002.1, from coordinate 429,575 downwards.
CTGAGCCCGTGTTTCGCTTGGCTCGAGCGTCGGCCATCGGTCGCGAGCGCTGCGCCTGGAAGCCGGGCGGCTCGTTCAGTGCTCGGTGCGGCCGTCATATCGTCGTGCCGAACCCGACCCTGCGCGATTCGGTGCCGCTAAATTCGACGTACGCGATCTTTTCGGCCGGCACGAGAATCTTGCCGCCCTTCTCGGCGGCCAGGATGAATATCGCGTGATCGCCGCTGACGGCCGTGGCAAGGTCGCGCTCGATCTGCTCGGCGGGTGTGTCAGTCTCGATGACGAGTTCACGCGGGACTGACTGCATGCCGATCTTGACTTCCACGGCGCTCCTCTCGGCGGCATTATCCGCACGTTTCCTGCGCCAGGCTAGCCCGCCAGACGCCGGGTACGATCGTGGTGGCCGGGGGGCTACGCTCCAGGCGAAACGACGGGGTGCGGTCAGCCGGTGCGTGGCCAGCCGCTTATACCGCGCCATGCGAGCCTGGCTATAAGCTGCTCAGCCGCGTCCTTCGGGATCGACTGGTTGGCGCTCAGCCAGTACCTGGCACTCACCTGGGCCATGCCAACAAGGCCCATGCCGAGTAGATGCGCCTCGGCATCGGAGATGCCGGCATCCTCCCGGATGATCTGGCTGATTATCTCCGCGCAGGCCTGCAGGATGCGTTCGAGCCGCGCCCGCACCGCGGGCTCGTTGCTCAGATCCGACTCGAAGACGAGCCGGAACGACTCGCCTTCACCCGCGACGAAGTCGAAGAACGCGCCGAAGGTGGCGATCACCCGCTGCCTGTTCTCGGTGGTGGACGCGAGGGCGTCACGCATAGTGGCGGCAAGCTGGTCCACGCTCTCGTCGAGAAGCGCCAGGTACAGCTCGAGCTTGCCTGGGAAGTGCTGGTAAAGCACTGGCTTGCTGACGCCCGCCCGTTCGGCGATCTCGTCCATCGCGGCAGAGTGGTAACCGTGCGAGACGAAAACCTCCTGTGCGGCGCTGAGCAACTGGCGCCGCCTGGCGGGCCGTGGCAGCCGCGTGCCGCGCGGGCGAGCATCCGGGGTTGCGGTCACCACACACTCCGATAGGTAGCACCGATTCTGGCTGCGCAGCCCTGGCTGCGCAGCGTCGCCGTAATCCTACCTACCAGTAGGGGTGCTGGACAGCACTATGGCCATGGCGAGCCCCAGGCTGAGCACGCAAGAGGATTGCTTGACGCCCACTGGCCGAGCAGGCGCCACTTCTGGCGCCTGCTCGGCCATCGAGTTTGGTGGCATGCCCGCGGCAACAGGCGCGTCACCGAGTCGGCGTGATCCTCAGCGGTAGTCGTCCTCGTCGATTTCCACCGTGCGGACTTGTTCTGCGGCGTCGGCCTCGTCGGCGTCCAGTGGCAGCTCATCAGGCCAGTCCTCGCGCTCGGCATCCTCGTCCGGGCGGACGCTCTGGTCCTGCTCGATGGCGTCATCGACCGGCGCTTCCATGCCCTTCTCGGTCATCGGGCGCCCTCCTTGGTCCGGCTCCGGAGCCTGCTAAGTGCCGGTTCCTGCCCTTAGCCTACGGCGGAGCCGGACGTCATTTCCCACCGACGGGCCGTGCGCGTCATTTCCCGCCGGCGGGCCGTGCGCGTCATTTCCCGCCGGCGGGCCGTGCGCGACGCCGCCGGCCGCCAGAAGCGCGCGGTAAATCCACTGTCCTGCCTTCGACCAGCGTGACCCCAATGCCAGCTGGATTGCTAGCGAGCACGCCATCCGCTTGCACCAACTGACCGGAGGAAGGTCGGTCAGGTCGGTACCCGTAAGATCACCACATGCGTGCTGGCACCCAATTCGACGCACTGGCCGGCGCCGCCACCCCCTCAACGGCGCCGGCGTTGTCAAACGGCGGCGGCACTGTCAACGGCGGCGGCACTGTCAACGGCGGCGGAACTGTCAACGGCGGCGGCAGACCTCGCCTCGAGTCACCTCCCGCCGTCCGCATGCCCTAAATAACTATCGAACATATTGTCGATAGGAGGAATCTGGACAAGTATGGACTGATGGGAGGTAGTGCCAGACGGGTAGGGACTTACTATGCGCAGCATCTGGAAGGGCACGATCTCGTTCGGCCTGGTCACCATCCCGGTGAAGCTGTACGCGGCCACCGAGCAGCGTGACATCTCATTCCGTCAGGTCCACCGGGCAGACGGCGGCCAGATCAAGTTCAAGCGGGTCTGCTCGGCGTGCGGACAGGAAGTGCCGTACGCGGACGTAGCCAAGGGGTATCCGCTGCCGACCGGTGAGATGGTGGTCCTGACGGACGACGATCTCGCTGGCCTGCCGCTGGTCACCGGCCGCACGATCGAGGTGCTCCAGTTCTCGCCGGCCGAGCAGATCGATCCCATCCTCTTCGCGAAGTCCTACTACCTGGAACCGGAGGCCGTCGGGGTCAGGCCGTACGTGCTGCTACGCACGGCGCTGGAACGCTCGGGGCGGGTAGCTGTCGTGAAGATCGCCTTGCGGCAGCGAGAGTCACTCGCGACCCTGCGCGTCAGGGACGGCGTGTTCGTGCTCGAGACCATGCTTTGGCCGGACGAGGTACGCAACCCCGACTTCCCCTTCCTGGACGAGGACATCGGCGTGCGCGCGCAGGAACTCAAGATGGCCGCGTCCTTGATCGACACTATGACCGGCGACTTCGATCCGTCGCAGTACCGCGACGAATATCGGGAAGCACTCGAGAAGCTGATCGAGACGAAGATCAGTGGGCAGGAAGCTGTCCGGCCGGCCGAGGCACCTGGCGAAGCGGTGCCCGCGGAAGACCTGGTTGCGGCGCTGCGGGCGAGCGTCAAGGCAGCGAAGGCGCGAGACGGCGGAAGCGGCGGAGAAGGCGGGGAGGCTGATCCGGGCAGGGGCGCGGCGCGGCGGCGGACCAAGCGGAAGAAGGGCGACGTCGCGGCCACTGGCGGCGGCCGAAGGTAGCCTGATCGATCTATGGCTGCACCAATTCCGCCATGGCCGGGGCGGCTTGTCGGCGTCGGGGACCGCGAAGTCTTCGTGCGCAGTGCCCCGTCGGCGGGCCCTGTCGCCGAGCCCGCCGTCTACGTGCACGGTCTCGGCGGATCGGCCACCAACTGGACCGACCTGATGGCATTGCTCAGCGGGCACCATGCCACCGCATCGCCTGGCTCCGCCGGCGCAGCGCCCGGCTCGGCCTTCCTTGATGGCGAAGCGATCGACTTGCCGGGCTTCGGCTTCTCGCCGCCACCACCGGACGGCGATTATTCGATCAGCGGGCACGCCCGGTCCGTGGCACGTCTTATCGACAGCCAGGGCCGCGGTCCCGTGCACCTGTTCGGCAACTCGCTTGGCGGCGCCGTTTGCACGCGCCTCGCCGCCCGCCGTCCCGACCTCGTTCGAACATTGACCCTGATCTCGCCCGCCCTGCCCGATCTGCGACCCAGGTCGGCCACTCTCAGGTTCCCTTTGCTCCTGGTGCCCGGCCTCGGCGACTACCTGATCAGCCAATGGCGACTCCAGCCAGTACCTGCCAGAGTGGCGGCGACAGCTGACCTCGTCTATTTCGATCCGCAGCGCATAGATCCGCAGCGTCGTGGCGAAGAGATCGCCGAGCTTGCCCGCAGGGATCGGCTCGACTACGCCGGTGCCGTGTTGCTGGGCTCGTCGCGAGCCGTTGTCAAGGAGAACTTCCGCGTCGGCAACCGTTCGATCTGGCGTGATGCCATGCAGGTCAAAGCACCTGTGCTAGCCATCTTCGCCAGCCATGACCGGCTGATCGGCCACCGGCAGGCACGCCGGGCTGCTCGCAGGTTCCAGGCCGGCAGATCCGTCGTGCTGATGCGGACCGGCCACGTGGCCCAGATGGAGACCCCCGCCGCCGTGGCGCGCGAGGTACGGGCGTTCCTGCGTGACTGCGCGAAGCGCAGCGTCAGCGAAGCACCTGCCGGCCCTGGCTGAACCCGGGCTTCGCTGACAGGGCGACTCGCGGCGCGCACGAGGCTACGGCCTGGCGGATACGGGGAATGCGCTACCCGGGCGGCTGGGTTGGAAGACATCGGGACCGTCGTATCCGCCAGCATTGAGTGGCGGGACAGGTTCCACGCGCACACAACCGTGGGCGCATCGAACCGCACGCGTCCGAACGGCGAGGGCCCCGAACCGCAATGACCCAAACCGCAATGAAATGACCAGAGCCGCGATGGCGCAGAACCGCGATGGCGCAGAACCGCGATGGCACAGAACCGCGATGGCACAGAACCGCGATGGCACAGAACCGCGATGGCAAGGCGGAACCGCGATGGCACAGAACCCAAGGCTTTGTAGAGCGGAGAGAGAGCACCGTGTCGCTGCCACCCCTGGTCGAGCCCGCTGACGGGCTTACCGTTGACGAGGTCCGGCGCTATTCCAGGCACCTGATCATCCCGGACGTCGGGATGTCCGGCCAGAAGCGGCTTAAGAACGCGAAGGTGCTTTGCGTTGGTGCTGGCGGCCTCGGCTCGCCCGCCCTCATGTATCTCGCTGCCGCGGGCGTCGGCACGCTCGGGATCATCGACTTCGACGTCGTCGACGAATCCAACCTTCAGCGGCAGATCATCCACGGGCAGGCCGACATCGGCCGCCCGAAGGCGGAGTCCGCGCGGGACACCGTGCGGGAGATCAACCCGCTCACGGAAGTGATCCTGCACCAGGAGCGGCTTGACTCGGGCAACGCGATGCAGATCTTCGAGCCCTACGACATCATCGTCGACGGCACGGACAATTTCGCTACCAGGTACCTGGTGAACGACGCTTGCGTGCTGCTCGGCAAGCCATATGTCTGGGGATCGATCTACCGCTTCGATGGCCAGGCGAGCGTGTTCTGGGCCGAACACGGACCCTGCTACCGCTGCCTGTACCCGGAGCCGCCGCCGCCCGGCATGGTGCCCTCGTGCGCCGAGGGCGGCGTGCTCGGCGTGCTCTGCGCATCCGTCGGATCGATCCAGGTCACCGAGGCGATCAAGGTGATCACGGGGATTGGCGACCCGCTGGTCGGACGGTTGATGATCTACGACGCGCTTGAGATGAGCTACCGCTCGGTGCGGGTAAGGAAGGACCCGGAGTGCCCCGTGTGCGGCAAGAACCCCTCGGTCACCGAGCTGATCGACTACGAGGCGTTTTGCGGCACCGTCTCCGATGAGGCGCAGGAGGCCGCGGCGGGTTCGACGATCACCGCGCGTGAGCTGAAGAGCATGCTGGATGCGAACGAGGACGTCTTCCTTATCGATGTGCGTGAGCCGAACGAGTACGAGATCGTCGCCATCCCCGGCGCCGTGCTGATCCCCAAGGGCGAGTTCATTTCCGGCGCTGCGCTTTCATCGCTGCCACAGGACAAGCGGATAGTGCTGCACTGCAAGACGGGCGTACGTTCCGCGGAGTGCCTCGCGGTGGTGAAGGGCGCCGGTTTCGCCGACGCCGTCCACGTCGGCGGTGGCGTGGTCGCCTGGGTCAAGCAGGTGGACCCGTCGCTGCCGGTCTACTGACCGCAGCGCATGGTCTGGCCGCCGCCCAGGCCCGCCCCGGCGCACTGTGCGCGCGCCCCAATGCTCGTGGCGCGTCGTGGCCGGACGCCACTGCACGGACGTCAGTGCCCCGAACGTCAGTGCCGCAACGTCAGTGCCGCAACGTCAGTGCCGCAACGTCAGTGCCTGAACGCACAGTGTCCGATTCAGGTCGTAACATTCCCCTGTGGCAGACCAGCCGGTAGACGAGGGCCAAAATGGGTCAGCCGCTTCCTGGCCCGGCCAGACGTCTGGGAGTCACAAAGCGTTTCCCACCGGGCGGCCGCCCCGGCCGCGGCTTGGCCTGGCCGTAGCGGCGGTCGCCGCGGGTCTCATCGGCCTCGCGGCGTCGCTTGCCGGTTTGGATATCCGCATCATGCCGCGCCACTTCACCGCGGCGGAGCAGCAGAAGATCATCTCCTGGGAAATCGGGAAGCGGTGGCGCACCTGGACGGCCAGAGAGATCTTCCCCGCCAGCATCGCCTACCATGTGCCCGCGGCGATCCTCGCAAGCGATACGGGCCTGACCCTGACCGCCCGCCGAGTGGGCATCGCGCCGGAGGCGTCGTGCGGCACAGTGACCGACGCGGCGGCGGCGCAGGTTCTCGCCCGGGGCGGCTGCACCACCGTCCTGCGCGCGACCTACGTGGATGCGGCCGGGGCGTTCGTCACCACGGTCGGCGTCGCGGTGTTGCCGAGCGCCCGCGCGGCTGCGGCGGTGAACACCGCGCTGTCCGGCTCAGGCACGCCGCAGCCTGGCATCCGTGCGGCCGTCTTCCCCGGCACCCTGACCGCATGGTTCGCTGACTGGAGCCGCCAGGTCTCGTTGAGCATTTCTGCCGGGCCCTACCTCGTCATGTACGCGGCGGGCTACACAGATGGCCGCCCGCGCGCCGCCGCGGACGGGACCCATTATGCACAGAGTGAGCTGCTGAAGTCGGCAGAGGGGATCGCAGGTTACATCGCGGGCAAGATTGGTGTGCGGCCGGCGGTGCCCGCCTGCCCGGGGTCACCCGGATGCTGAGCCACCGCGAGGTCGGGAAGTGGCTCGCGCTAGCCGTTAAGACTGTATTGCCCCGGGGAGACTACTCCCCGGGATCCCCCCGCAGGTTGTGGCGGCCGGCTGCACTGCTGGATGAGAATCCGCCGATTCACGTATCAGGACCTGGTTGTTTCAGGGCTGCTTGCTGCGGCGCTGCTTGCGATGGCCTTTTCGGGCGCTGCGCGTCCTGCCCGCGCCGACGGCGTGCGTGATTCGCAGCAGTGGGTGCTTGATGATTTGCGGGCGCCGCAGGCGTGGGCGACGAGCGAGGCGCGCGGGATCACGGTCGCGGTCCTCGACAGCGGGGTAGATCCGGTGGTCTCCGACCTGGCCGGATCGGTAACGACAGGCCCGGATTACACCAGGGCGGGCACCGCGCCTTCGAACCCGCACTGGGGCGAGCACGGGACCTGGATGGCGTCGCTGATTGCCGGTCACGGACACGACGGCGGCGGCAGCGGCATCCTGGGGGTGGCGCCACAGTCGAGGATCCTGTCAATCCGGGTGATTACCGATCGTGATGATCCCGGGTACGAGCGCTACCAGCACGAGCAGCCAGACGAGATCCAGAACGCCCTGGCGCGTGCCATCACTTACGCCGTGCGGCAAGGCGCGGCTGTGATCAGCATGTCGATCGGGTATGGCGAACCGAGCGCGGCGGTCCGATCGGCGCTGCAGTACGCCGACACGCGTGGCACCGTGGTTGTCGCGTCATCGGGGAACTCCGGTGACGGCTGGTTCGCGCGGACTCACAGCTACGCTCCGTATTCCTTCCCTGCTGATTATCCAGGCGTCCTCGCTGTGGGCGCGGCTGATCAAAACGGCTCAGGCGCGGCTTTCTCCAGCGACAACCTTTCCGTTCAGGTCGCGGCACCGGGCGTGAACGTGCCCGCGCAGGGCAGAGATGGCCAGTATTGGGAGGTGAGCGGGACGAGCCCCGCATGTGCGCTCGTCGCAGGTGCGGTTGCGCTGATCAAGGCCAGTTACCCGAAGCTGCCACCGGCTCTGATTGGCCAGGCCATCGTTTCGACCACGAGCGACCGCCCGCTAAGCGGTTACGACGAACGAGTGGGGTTCGGCATGGTCGACGCCGCCGCGGCGCTCAGCAAGGCGAAGATGATCTTCGCGATTTTTCGCACTGGCGGCGGCCTGTCGGCCCGGAGTAACTCGGGCGGGCAACTCGTCGCGTCGCCCGATGGGCAATTTGGTGGCGGGCCAGCCCGGGTTGCCCCGTCGCCGGTGCGCCCGCGCGGGAACCTGCCGTTTGTCGGCTTCGGGCTGCTCGGGCTGACGTCGCTGATCCTGGTGGTGACGTCGCTGAGGCGGATTATGGTGGTGCGCCGATCGAGGCGTTACCGCTACGCCGGCGTCGAGCGCGCCGCGCCCGGCGAGTGGCCTCCAGCCCGCATGCCCGCGGATCCGCCGCCGGTCCCCCCTCCTGCACCGCCGTCGGCTCCCGCGCCGCCCTCGGGTCCCGCGCCGCCCCCGGGTCCCGCGCCACCGTCGGGTCCCGCGCCACCGTCGGGTCCCGCGCCGCCAGGTGGTCCCGCCCCGGCCCCGGGTTCTGATCTGGCCCCGGGTTCCGCTCTGGCCCCGGGTTCCGCTCTGGCCCCGGGTTCCGCCCCGGCCCCAGATCCCGCCCCGCCTTCAGATCCCTGTCAACCGGCGGCCCCCGCTCAGCCTGGCCGTCCCGCGCAACCGACCGCCCCGGACAGCGTTCCGCCCTCTTCCCTAACGGAACCGGGGTGACACGCGGCCACGCCGACACTTCGTCTGGGGTGGACGGCTTCGCCGACAAAGTGCTCGAGGTGGTTGGGCAGATCCCGCCTGGCCGCGTTATGTCCTATGGCGACGTAGCGGAGTACCTGGGCGAAGGCGGCCCTCGCCAGGTCGGCAGGGTGATGGCATTGTGGGGTGGCGCCGTTCCATGGTGGCGCGTGATCCACGCCGATGGCTCGCCGCCCCCCGGTCACGAGCGGGCAGCCCGCAGGCACTACCTGGCAGAAGCAACGCCTCTGCGCTCACCAGGTGCCGCGATCCGAGTGGACATGCGCCGTGCCCGGTGGCCCGATCACTCAGGCATCCTTGACGCATGACTACTGGGCGGCAACCTCGGGCGGCATCGGTGCCGCCCCCACGCGATCCGGACCGGCGCTACCGGATCTGCCTCGTGTGCATGGGTAACATCTGCCGGTCGCCGATGGCTGCGGCCGTGCTGCTGACCGAGGTGGAGCGGGCGGGCCTCGGTGACCTGGTCGAGGTCGACAGCGCCGGCACCGGAGACTGGCACGAAGGGGAGCGGATGGACCCGAGGGCAAGCGCGGAGCTTGCCCGGCAGGGTTACCCGCGAACCGGCCACCGAGCTAGGCAGATCGGGCCGTCGTGGCTCGCGGAGCGAGATCTGATCCTGGCCATGGACGTGCAGAACATGCGTGCGCTGCTCGGAATGGCCGGTGGCGGTGATAGCGCGGGGCACGGCGGAGCGGCCGGAGAGCCGGAAGCGCGGATCCGCCTGCTGCGTTCCTTCGATCCCGGCTCACCGCCGGGCGCCGAGGTCCCTGACCCGTATCTCGGAGACGGTGACGCGTTCGCCCACGTGCTCGTCCTGATTGAGGCCGCCGCGAAGGAACTCGCGGCACGCCTCGCCGAGATGCTCGCGCGGCGAGCGTGATTGCGGTGGCCGTGCGCCGCCCAATGTCCGCTGTCGCGGTGGCCGTGCACCACCCGACGTCCGCGCTCGCGGCGGACGGCCACCGCCGCGTGCGGCAAGCCGAGGACGTGCCGCGGCCGTGATCGATGCGCGCATCACGGTCCTGCTCGGCACCCAGGTGCGGCGGGTCAGCCCGCTCGGCGCGCAGCATCGCTGGCGTACGTACCATGCCACCCTTGCCGACGGCCGCGAGGTGTTTGTCAAGGCCGCGGACAAGCCACTCGGCGGCCTCCTTCCCGCGGAGGCGCGTGGGCTGCGCTGGCTACAGGAGGCGGGGCGCGCGGCCGTGCCCGAGGTACTCGGCTGCGACGAGTCGGCCCTGGTGCTGTCCTGGCTGGAGGCCGAGAGCCCTGATCGGGCCGCAGCCGAGCGGTTCGGCCGCGACCTCGCCGGGCTGCACGCGTCGGGAGCGGACCGGTTTGGCGCGCCATGGGACGGCTTCATCGCCTCGCTTCCGCTTGACAACACAGCGGGCGACACGTGGCCGTCTTGGTATGCGCAGCGGCGGCTCGCGCCTTTCCTGCGCCGCGCCGCCGACGGCGGTTTCTTGTCCGCCGCTGACACGCGCCTGATCGAGACGGTCATGGCGAGAGCCGGTGATCTAGCCGGGCCTGCCGAGCCCCCGGCCAGGATCCACGGCGACTGCTGGTCAGGAAATGTGATGTGGGCACAAGGCCGGGCCTGGCTGGTAGACCCAGCAGCGCATGGCGGCCACAGGGAGACGGACCTGGCGATGCTGTCCCTGTTCGGTGCCCCCTATCTTGACCGCATCATGGCCGCGTACGCCGAGGCCGCACCGCTCGCGGACGGCTGGCGGGCTCGCGTCCCCCTGCACCAGCTTCACCCGCTCCTCGTGCACGTGTGCTTGTTCGGCGCCGGTTACCGCGCCGCCACAGTTGACGCCGCGCGCGCCGCACTCGCCTCCGGATGACCTCGTCAGACCGGAGCACACGATGGCCCATCGTGTGACCCAGATATGACACACAATGGGCCATCAGGTGTCATGGGACCACCGCAGACGGATTACGCAGGGGCGCCATTCGCCCCGGTGGTGCCATTCGCCCCGGTGGTGCCATTCGCCCCGGCGGCCCCGCAGATCCCAGCGACGCCGCAGATCACAGTTGCGCGGGGCGCAGATGGCTCTTCCCGCCAGTTGGACCGGTGACTCGCCCTGGCCCAGGCACGGTCGGGTTGATGATCCCTGCTCGTGTTAACTAGCCCGCGCTATTTGCCGGATAGTTAACACGATTTCGGATCATGGTCGGGCTGCACGTGATATGAGCCGAGGGCGGTGCCGCTGGCGCCCGTATGAGGCTCGGCCCCCTCGGCCCGTCCTCGTCGCTTTACCGGCAGGCGAGCCGATAGCGGCCTGTGGCGCTCGCGGTGACCTGGCACGCGATGTACCTGGCGAATGGCGGCGCACTGCCGGGAACCGTTCAGGATCCCTGGGGTGTTGCGGATCAAGAAGCCGCGCATCCGGCGCGCCGCGACGCGCGGCCGCTTGGATAGCGAAAGTCCCGCGGACTGTCAGACCTTTCTGCTGGAATGCGTACTGCCATGGACCAGCACGTCCCTTCCTACCGACTGGTCCGCCGGCCTTCCCAGGCGGCGGACCGGCCGCGCCTCGACGAAACGCAGCAGGCGGTGGCCGACCACCGCGGTGGCCCGCTGCTGGTACTTGCCGGTCCTGGCACAGGCAAGACCACGACGATCGTCGAGGCGGTCACCGATCGCATTGAGGAACGCGGTATCGAGCCGCAGCGGATCCTGGTGCTCACGTTCAGCCGTAAGGCGGCACACGAGCTCCGGGAACGGATCACGGCCAGGTTGCGGAGGACCACGCGCGAGCCGCTCGCTCTCACCTTCCACAGCTACGCGTATGCGCTGGTGCGAAGGGAATTCACTGCGGCGGGGGACGAGCCGCCGCGGCTGCTCTCCGGGCCTGAGCAGTTGCTCGAGATCAGGCAGATGCTCCGCGGCGAAGCACAGGATGGCGCCGGGCTGTGGCCCGCGGAGCTGCGGCCGGCGCTCACCACCCGTGGGTTCGCCGAGGAGCTGAGGGACCTGCTGCTCCGCGCGGCAGAACGAGGCCTCGACGGGACAGGCCTCGCCAGACTGGGCCGCCATGGCAGGCGAGCAGAGTGGATCGCGGCAGGCGCGTTCCTCGAAAGGTACGCCGCGCGGTTCGATCTGGCGCCGGTGCCCGCATACGACTACGCGGAGATCATCCGGATAGCTGCGGCGATGCTCACCCGCTCCGCCGTGCGGGCCAGGGAGCGCGGGGCCTACGACGTCGTGCTCGTGGACGAGCTCCAGGACACCGACCCTGCGCAGGAGGAGCTGCTGTACGCGCTGGCATCCGGTGGCCGCGAGCTGATCGTCGTCGGTGATCCTGACCAGTCGATTTACGGGTTCCGTGGTGCCGACGTTCGCGGCATCCTCGCCTTCCCTGACAGGTTCAGGTCAGCGGACGGCCGGCCCGCAACCGTCGTCGCGCTGCACGGGAGCCGCCGCAGTGGTGCGGTGCTGCTCGCGGCTTCGCGGCGGGTGGCCGCCCGGCTTCCCGCCTTCCAGAGCGCTGCCGCCACCGCCGATGAGCGCCGTGGTCCCCACGGTCTCAGGCACCGAGACCTCGTAGCCGTGGGCACTGGGACACCCACGAGCCCGGGCGAGGTGAGGATCGTCGTGGCGGAGAGCGCCAGCCAGGAAGCGGCGGTGGTGGCCGACACGCTGCGCCGCGCCCACCTCGCGGACGGCGTGCCATGGCGAAACATGGCAGTGCTTGTACGGTCGGCGCGGCTGCAGGTACCGCTGCTGCGGCGTGCGCTCACGGCGGCGGGCGTACCCGTGACGGTCGCGGGAGATGAGGTGCCGCTCGTCGGAGAGCCTGCGGTCCGGCCCCTGCTGCTGTTGCTCCGCTGTGCGCTGTACCCCGACGCGCTTGATGGGGAGGCCGCCGTGGACTTGCTCACCGGCCCGTTCGGTGGCACCGACGCGCTCGGCCTGCGCCGCCTCCGGCGGGCCCTGCACACGTTGCGCGCAAGCCCGGCTGAGGACGCAGCCGCTCCTGCGCCCGCCGGGGTACCGCCGGCGGACCCGCGGGCCGGGGTACCGCCGGCGGACCCGCGGGCCGGGGTACCGCCGGCGGACCCGCGGGCCGGGGTACCGCGCGGACCCGCGGGCCGGGGAAGCACCAGCCGGGGAAGCACCAGCCGGGGAAGCACCAGCCGGGGAAGCACCAGCCGGGGAAGCACCAGCCGGGGAAGCACCAGCCGGGGAAGCACCAGCCGGGGAAGCACCAGCCGGGGAAGCGCACGCCGGGTCGCCTGGCCGAGCCTCCGGCCGCGGCCGAGCCTCCGGCCGCGGGCGACCTGCTCGTGGCCGCCCTTAGGGACCCTCGAGACCTGATCCTTATCGCGCCGGACGTCCGCGAGCCGGCGCAGCGCGTCGCGGCACTGCTCGCCGCCGCGCGGCAGGCCATCGTGGCTGGCGGCAGCGCGGAGGACGTTCTGTGGTCGCTGTGGGAGCAGTCGGGGCTGGCGGCACCCTGGCAGGCGGTCTCGGCCGAGGGCGGCGCACGCGGCGCGGCCGCGGACCGCGATCTGGACGCGGTGCTCGCGCTGTTCGATGCGGCTGGCCGACATACCGAACGGCTGCCGCCAGGCGCGCCCGGCGTGTTTCTCGAGAGCCTTACCGGTCAGGAGATCCCCGGCGACACTCTGGCAGAACGTGCTGCGGCGGGCGACGCGGTCCGCGTGCTCACCGCGCACAGGTCCAAGGGCCTGGAGTGGGATGTCGTCATCGTGGCCGGTGTGCAGGAGGGCACCTGGCCGGATCTGCGCACGCGCGGTTCGCTGCTTGGGGTGGACGAGTTTGTCGAGGTGGCGGCCGGTTCGCAGCTCGCGGCCCCAGAGGCTGCCGCCGTGGCAGCGACCTACAAGCTGCTTGCCGAGGAACGGCGGCTTTTCTATGTGGCGGTGACGCGGGCGCGCCGCAAAGTGGTGGTCACCGCGGTCGGCGGCGACGATACCGAGGAGCGCCCTTCCCGCTTCCTGCGTGAACTGGCCGGTGACGACGTCACGATAGAGCGGGTCGCTGGCACCCAGGCGCGCTGGCTGTCGCTGCCGGCCCTTGTTGCCAGCCTGCGTGCCGCCGCCGCCGATGTAACGGTGCCGGATCAGCTGCGCACGGCGGCGGCGGCCCGCCTTGCGGAGCTCGCTGCCGCGGGTGTCCGCGGTGCGCACCCCAGCCAGTGGTACGCGCTCACGGAGTTGTCCGATGCCGGCCCGGTCACCGCCGAAGGAGAGATCGTCCGGCTGTCGCCATCGCAGGCCGAGTCGTTCACCGCATGCGGGCTGCGCTGGCTGCTCGAGGCGGCCGCGGGCGCGCGCTCGCCCGACGTGGCAAGGAGCCTAGGCACGGTGATTCACGCCGCGGCTGTGCTCGCCGCGGCCGGCGCGCAAGACGACGAGATCGGGGCGCGAATCGACGAGGCGTGGCGGCATCTGGATTTCGGCAGTGCCTGGTACGGCGAGAAGCGGCGCGAGGACGCGCACCGGATGGTCCGTCGCTTCCTCGAGTGGCACGAGGCGAACCCGCGCAAGCTCGCAGGAACCGAGGAGGCGTTCCGTATCCAGGTCGGCCGCGTCGAGATCACTGGGCGGGTGGACAGGCTCGAGGAAGACGACCATGGCCGTGCCGTGATCGTCGATCTGAAGACAGGCGCGAGCAGGCCAGCGGACGACGAACTTGACCGGCATCCGCAGCTTGGCGTGTACCAGCTCGCCGTGCTGCTCGGGGCGTTTGAGCGGTTCGGCCTCCTCGAGCCGGGCGGCGCCGAGCTTGTCCAGGTCGGCAAGGCGGGGCTGAGCGCGCGGGCGCGCGTGCAGCGGCAGCGCGAGCTCGCGGCGGACCCCGAGCCTGACTGGCCACGTGACCTCGTGGATGCCGTGGCCGAAGGCATGGCGGGTCCTGTCTTCAACGCAACGGTCAACCCGGGCTGCCGCACATGCCCGGTGGCTTCCTGCTGCCCGGTGCACGACCGCGGCAGCCAGGTGACGCCGTGAGCGGGCCAGCTAGCGACGGCGTCCGCTACAGCCCAGCGCAGCTCGCGCGGCTGCTCGGCTTGCCGGAGCCAACGACCGAGCAGGCGGCGGTGATCGGCGCCCCACTGTGCCCGATGGTCGTCGCGGCAGGCGCGGGATCAGGCAAGAGCGAGACCATGGCCGCACGGGTCGTGTGGCTGGTGGCGAACGGCCTTGTCCGGCCAGAACGCGTGCTCGGCCTGACTTTCACCCGCAAGGCCGCCGCGGAACTCTCCGAACGCGTCAGGCGCAGGCTCGACGGCCTGCGCGCGGTCGGCTTGAACTGGGGCGCGGCGAGCACGGGCGCGGCGAGCACGGGCGCGGCGAGCACGGGCGCGGCGAGCACGCGGCGCGGCGAGCACGGGCGCGGCGAGCACCGGCGCGGCGAGCACGGGCGCGGCGAGCACTGGCGGCGCGGGCGCGGGCGGCGTGGGCACAACTGGCCGGGGCAAGAACGGCGGCGCGACCGGTTCCTCGCACGGCGGCGACACGGACGATCTGCTCGCTGGTGAGCCGACGGTGTGCACCTACCACGCTTACGCGGGCCGCCTGGTCGCAGACAACGCCCTGCGGGAGGCGCTTGAACCGTCGCTGCGCCTCATCACGCCTGCGGTGCAATGGCAGATCGCAGCGAAGGTGGTCGCCGGTTACGACGGGCCGGTCGACAAGATCGCCTGGACGCCTGGTTCTGTCACGGCGGCGGTACTCGAGCTCGCCGGCGAGATGGCCGAGCACCTGCGTACCGCGGACGAGATTTCTGCCGTGGGCGAGCGGCTCGCCGAGCAGGCCGCAGCGCTGCCCGCTGGACGCGGCGGCAGGCTGTCCGCCGCGACGGCGAAGATCCTCGCGACCCAGCAGACCCGCGAGCAACTGCTGCCGATGGTGGCCGCCTTCGACGCCGCCAAGGCAGCCCGCGAGGTCATGGACTATGGCGATCAGATCCGCCTGGCAGCCACGATCGCGGTACGTCACGCAGCGGTGGGTGCCGCCGAGCGTGCCCGCTACCAGGTCGTGCTGCTCGACGAGTACCAGGACACCAGCCACGCGCAGCTTGTCCTGCTGCGGGCGCTGTTCTCCGGCGGTCACCCGGTCACGGCCGTCGGTGATCCGTGCCAGTCGATCTACGGCTGGCGGGGCGCGAGCGCGGGTAACCTGCGCCGCTTCCGCTCCGATTTCGCGACCGGGTCGGGGCGCGCCGCGAAAACGCCTCTACTAGCTCTACTGTCAACGAGTTTCCGCAACAGCGAGCGGATTCTCGACGTGGCCGCGGCCCTGCAGGCCGATCTGCGCACCGAGGCGGCGGAGGTGCCGCGCCTCATGCCGGCGCCTGAGCGCGCGCGCCGGGGCACGACCGCCTGTGCCCTGCTTCCCACCGCTGCCGATGAGGCCGCCTGGGTTTCCGAACGGCTGACGCGGTTGCTCACCCTTCCGCCAGGTGTCGCGCCCGACGGGCGGCGGTGGCCAGACGGGCGCGACGACCGGGTGCGGCCGTCGGATGTCGCGGTGCTCTGCCGCAAGCGCACCCAGTTTCCCGCGCTGCGCCGTGCGATGGAAGACCGTGATATCCCGGTGGAGGTAGTGGGGCTCGGGGGCCTGCTGACCGTGCCTGAGGTTCAGGATGTGGTGGCGACGCTTCGGGTGCTGCACGATCCCTCGGCGTCAGACGCGGTCGCCCGGGTCCTCACCGGGCCGCGCTGGCGGATCGGGCCGGCCGACCTGGTTGCCTTGGGGCGCCGGGCCAGGGAACTCGCCCGCCAGGCCGCCGGGCCTGGGCAGCGCGGCGCGCGGGAGCACGAGGTCAGCCCGGGTGAACGTGCCACCGTTCGCGCCGGTGCCAGCCCGCGTGACCTCGGCGTCGGCCCCGGTGGAGGTGCCACCGTTCGCGCCGGTGCCAGCCCGCGTGAGCCGTTCGGGATCGATCCGGTGAGCGAAGCGATCGCCGACATGACAGCCGAGCCGGCCAGCCTCGTCGAGGCGCTCGATGATCTGGGCGATCCGGGTGGGTACTCGCATCCCGGTTATGACCGCCTGTCCGCGCTGGCGGGCGAACTTCGGATGCTCCGCGGCCAGGTCGGGCAGCCGCTGCCCGATCTGGTGCTCGAAGTCGAGCGGGCGCTTGGGCTCGACATCGAGGTGGCGGCGCGGCCTGGAGCGCATCCCGCGGCTGCGCGCGCGGACCTCGATGCGTTCGCTGACGCGGCGGCGGCCTTCGCGGGCGACGAGGAGCAGCCGACGCTCGGCGCGTTCCTCAATTACCTGATCGCGGCCGAGGCCGAGGAGTTCGGCCTGGAGGCGGGCCGGGTGGGGGAGACCGACAGCGTCAAACTGATGACGGTGCACGCCGCCAAGGGACTGCAGTGGCCGGTGGTGTTCGTGCCAGGGCTATCCGCGGGCGACCGGGCTCAACTGTTCCCGGCCAAGCCGCGGGTCTCGACCCGGTGGACGGACAATCCGCGCAAGCTGCCTTTCGTGCTGCGCGGCGACGCGATCGATCTGCCAGGACTGGCAGGTCTTGACGCGCCTGCCATTGAAGCGTTCACCGCTGCGGCCAAAGAACGGGACCTCCGCGAGGAGCGGCGCCTTGCGTACGTGGCCGCGACCAGGGCGGCGTTCTGGCTAGGCTGCTCCGGCTATTGGTGGGGCGACGCGCTCGCACCGCTCGGACCTTCTGTATTCCTTTCTGAGGTGCGGGCGGCGTGTGCGGAGGGAGCGGGCCGCGTGTGGCGCTGGGAACCCGCACCCGCCGAGGACGCGCAGAACCCGGTTCTTGCCGATACCCCCGCGGCGCCGTGGCCCGCCTCTCCGTCAGGCGCGAGGTATGAGGCGACTGTGGCCGCCGCGGCGATGGTGGAGCACGAACTCGCGCTGCTATCGTCCCGCGCGTCACCCACGTCGCGCACCGCCCCTGAGGTTCCCATTGATCGCACTGGAACTACCGAGCTCGCTAGCACCACCGAGCCTGCTGGCGGTCCCATCGACACAACCAGCCCCGTCAGCACCACTGATCCCGGTCCCGCGAGTACCACCAGTCCCGTCAGCACCACCGGTCCCGTCACCGAGCCCGTCAGCGCCACCGAGCCCGTCAGCACCATCGAGCCCGTCAGCACCACCGGGCTCAGTGATTCGGACGAGGAACTGGTTGCCGCCTGGTCACGTGACGCCACCATGCTTCTCGCCGAACGGGCGTCCCGCCGCGGCCATGTCGCCATCGCCGTCGACTTGCCATCACGTTTGTCGGTCTCCTCGCTGGTCTCGCTCGCCGCCGATCCTGGTGATTTCGCACGCTGGGTGCGGCGGCCCATGCCGCGTCCGCCGGCTCCGCAGGCCCGCCGCGGCACTGCCTTCCACCGCTGGCTGGAAGCCAGGTTCGGGCAGCAGCAACTGATCGATCCCGACGACCTCCCAGGGGCGGCGGACGAGGGGGCGGAGGCCGGGGATGCCGAGTTCGATGCGCTATGCGCGCATTTCGAAGCTGGTGAGTGGGCGTCCCGGGTGCCGGCCGAGGTCGAGGTGCCGTTCGAGACGTTGATCGGTGACCGCCTGGTGCGTGGCCGGATCGACGCGGTTTTCGCCGATAGCCGCGACGGCATCTTTGACGTGCTGGACTGGAAGACGGGCCGGCCTGCGCGGACCGACGCGGAGAAACGCGCTGTGGCAGTTCAACTGGCCGCTTACCGGGTGGCGTGGGCGGGCCTCGCCGGAATGCCCACGGAGCGGGTCAGGGCGGCGTTCTACTACGTCCGTGAGGATCTGACAGTCCGTCCTTCGGATGTGCTTGACGCGGCAGGACTCGAAGCGCTGATCACCAGCGTGCCGCCAGCGGGCGCCGCCTGACCGCAGCGCCCAGCACGCTCGCTCCCTTCACGGACGCCGTACGCGCCGCGGCACGCAAGCCGCCCGTCCCCTGTCACCGTCGCCCAGGAATCGATCGCCCCGATGAGCTCTTGGGCACCGATCGCCGCAATGACCTCGATGGACGCAATAGCCCCGTAGTCACAATGACCCCGGTGGCCCGATGGGCAACACGCCGCCCAACATGAGACCCGGCGCAGGTCCCGGGGCCGGTCCCCGGGGCCGGTCCCCGGGGCCGGTCCCGGGGGCGGCGTTCCGGGGCCGGCTGCATCCTGGCGATCCTCTTCGCAGCCCGGTGGATCACTTCGTAGTGGAGATACTCGATCTCGGACGGTACGCTGCGGCGGCGCGTTGCCGCGCGGGCGCGGGACGAGGAGGGATCGCCATCATGGATGAGCCCAGCACGGGTAAGCAGGGCATGGATAAGCAGGGGGTGGATGCGCGGAGTTATGTCGCGGCTAATGCGGCCGGGTTCTTCGCTGCCCTCAAGGACTGGCTGGCGATCCCTTCGATCTCGGCGGATCCCGCACACCATCGCGACGTGGCGCGGTCCGCGGACTGGCTGGCTGAGCACCTGCGGCGGAGCGGTTTCCCGATCGTGGAGATCTGGCCAGCCGGTGAACCGGACGCGCCCGGGTTGCCCGCGGTATACGCGGAATGGCCCGCGGCTGAGCGGCCCGCGGTTGAGCGGCCCGCGGTTGAGCGGCCCGCGGCTGAGCCGCCCGCAGACGAGCCCGCGGCGGGACGGCAGGAAGATGAACAGGCGCTAACCGTTCTGGTGTACGGGCATCACGACGTGCAGCCTGTGCAGCCGCTGGAGGAGTGGGAATTCGATCCCTTTACGCCGGTGGAGCGCGGAAAGCAGTTGCTCGGCCGCGGCGCGTCCGATGACAAGGGGCAGGTCCTGTTCCACGCGCTCGGCGTCCGGGCGTGCATCGCCGCATCGCAGGAGGGCACGAGAACGGCGCCGCCTGTCACCCTAAAGTTGCTCATCGAGGGCGAGGAGGAGTCGGGTTCGCCGAATTTTGCCGGGCTCCTGCGCCGTCACCGCGACAGGCTCGCCTGCGACGTGATCGTGGTCAGTGACACCACCATGTGGGCAGCGGACGTCCCGTCGATGTGCACGGGTATGCGGGGCCTGATCGACGCCCAGATTGACTTTTACGGCCCGGAAAGCGACCTGCATTCGGGCTCGTTCGGCGGCGCGGTGCCTAATCCGCTGCATGCGATGGCGGCGCTGCTCGCAGGTCTGCACGACGAGCGCGGCCGGGTTATGCTGCCCGGTTTCTACGACAAGGTGGTCCCGCTTTCCGCCGAGGAACGTGAACTGCTCGGTCGGCTGCCGTTTGACGAGAAGGAGTGGCTGGCCACCGCGGGCGGCAGCCGGGCCACCGCGGGTGAGCACGGATACTCCACGCTGGAGCGTATCTGGGCGCGGCCGACCGCAGAGATCAACGGCATCTGGGGCGGGCACACCGGCCCCGGGCCGAAGACGATCATTCCTCGCGAGGCTCACGCGAAAGTGTCCCTGCGGCTGGTGGCCCACCAGGATCCCGCTGACGTCGGCGCGGCGCTGCGCGAGTACGTCGACACGAAGACGCCGCCTGGCATCGAGACCCAGGTGACCTTCAGTGGGCCCGGTGTGCGGCCCTGCTTCTCCGACATCGGCTCACCCGCGGTGCGGGCGGCACGCGGCGCGATGCAACGCGCGTTTGGGCAGGCGGTGCTTTTCACCCGTGAGGGCGGTAGCGGGCCGGAAGCCGACCTAGCGGGCATTCTCGGCGCCCCGCTGGTGTTCATGGCCGTTGGGCTGGACTCAGACCGGATCCACGCGCCCAACGAGAAGGTCGAGATGCCGTTGCTGCTCCGGGGCGCCGAGGCCGCCGCATATTTGTGGGACGAACTCGCGGCGATCGGCAAGGCTGGGATCGTATAGGAGCCGTTCGCTGCCGGGTGACCTGTTCTGCGGTGCCGGCTTCGTGGCGGCGTGCTGGGCCTGCCAGTGAGCAATCCGGGTAAAACCTGATCCGGGTGGACGCCGGATCCGGGTAGCCAGCGGATCCGGGTGGACGCCGGATCCGGGTAGCCAGCGGATCCGGGTGGACGCCGGATCCGGGTAGCCAGCGGATCCGGGTTAGCGGCCGGCGAGCGTGTAATGAACGAAACATGGTGAGTGGCTTGGTGAGCGGGAACGACGGCCCGATGATCCTCGGGCGCCTCGCGCTTGCTCGTGGCACATTGGACCGGGCGGCCCACCGCCGGGGCGACAAACGCTGGCTCGCGCAGGCCTGGGCCGACCATCGCACGCGCGTTCTCATCGTCGACGATGGAGAGGCGCTGGTCAGGTTCCCTGGCGGCGACGGAAGCTCTGTGGGCGCCGCAGGCACGGGCCGGGGAAACTCAGCGGACGCTAGCGCGGGTACCGGCGAGCGAAGCTCAGCGGACGCGGGTCCGGGATCAGGCGAGGGAAACTCCGCGGGCGCGGGCGCCGCCGAGCTGGTTCTCGTGTCACCAGCGGAGGCACCAAACGGCTCGCGGATACTGCTCGGCGTCGATGCGGATGGCATCGCGTATTTCGCCGTGCTCGGCCCGCTTCCGGATCCAGGCTCGCTTTCCGGGCCTGGCCAAGATTCCGCTATCGGCCGCATCGCCGCCGCGGACCGGACGGCACCTGGCGAGGCACCGGATGCCGGTGAGCAGCCTGGCGCGGGTCGCGGCGAGGCCGCAGGGGCCATGCGCCCGGGAGCCGTGCGCTCTGGGCCCGTGCGCGCCGAGCCCGTGCGCTCTGGGCCCGCGCGCGCCGGGTTGCGGCAGACCGGGGCGCTGCTCGGCGACCGGGATGCGGGGCTGTTCACGCACGCGGTCGCGCTCGCTAACTGGCACGCCACCCATGAGCATTGCCCGAGGTGCGGCGCCCGCACCCGGCTGGCCACGGCGGGCCACACCCGGCTGTGCCCGCGCGACGGCAGCGAACATTTCCCGCGGGTGGATCCGGCCGTGATCATGCTTGTGCTCGACCCGGCCGACCGCTGCCTGCTGGCCAGGAACCAGAAATGGCCGCAGAAGCGGGTGTCGATCCTGGCGGGTTTCGTGGAGCCTGGGGAATCGGTCGAGCAGGCGGTAGCCCGGGAAGTGCGTGAAGAGGTTGGCATTTCTGTCGCAGACTTCCGTTATCTCGGCAGTCAGCCGTGGCCAATGCCGCAGAGCCTCATGCTGGGCTTCTGTGCGCGCGCGATCGCCGACGGACCCGGCGATCAAGCCATCCGCGTCGACGACGATGAGATCGCCGAGGCGCGCTGGTACAGCCGGGACGAGCTGCGGGCCGCCATCGAGGCGGGCGACATCCTGCTACCGCCGCCCGTCTCGATCGCTCACCGGATTATCGAGGCGTGGTACGGGGCGCCGCTGCCGAACGCCTGGTGACCAGCCGGCCGCCCCGCTGCGGAAACGCCTGGTGACAGGCCGCCGGGGCCGCCGGGGCCGCCGGGGCCGCCGGGGCCGCCGGGGCCGCCGGGGCCGCCGGGCCGCCGGGGCCGCCCGGGGCCGCCGGGGCCGCGGGCCGCCGGGGCCGGGCCGCCCGCCGCCAGAGCAGCCAGAGCAGCCAGCTGGCTCATCGCTGCCGCGCCGATACACGCGTCTTTCCCCGAACGGTCACGGGG
Organism: uncultured Actinomycetota bacterium; assembly: GCA_963826515.1. Taxonomy (GTDB): domain Bacteria; phylum Actinomycetota; class Actinomycetes; order Streptosporangiales; family Streptosporangiaceae; genus DATFVJ01. The sequence goes on along the minus strand of CAWGXI010000002.1, from coordinate 407,706 downwards.
CACGAGTGGGCCGCTTCAACAGCGCATCCGCAGCGGCACGCCGTCGTCAACGCGGCCGCGAAGCATCGGTGACCGATCCCTCGGTGGCTTACCCGGCTGCCCTCAGCCGGTCCGTCCAAGATCCCTAACGGCTTGCGCGACATCAACCCCGGGCGCGGGAATGATCGCTATGGCAGGGGTGTCGAGGCCATGCCCGTGGTACTCCGCTATGCGCTCCCTGCACGCCGCAGGTGCGCCGTGCACGATCAAGTCATCGACGACCTCATCGCTGATCTCGGTCAGCGCCCGCTTGCGGTCGCCGGCCGCCCATGCGGCCTGCATCGGGGCGAGCGCGTCCGCCCTGCCGAGCCAGGCCTGAAACGCGGCGTAGACAGGCACGGTGAGATAGCTGGCGATCAGCCGCCGGCCGATGCCACGGGCGACTTCAGCGTCAGCGGTGGGACATACGAACACCCGGGCAATGACCTCGGGCTCTGGGCCCGCTACCTCGCGCACCTGCCGGACGTCGGCAGGGGACAGCCAGTTGGTAATGACACCGTCGGCCTCGGCCGCCGCCAGTTTGATCATGCCAGGGCGCAGCGCGGCCAGGGCGAGTGGGGGAGGCGGAGAGGGCGGCGTGTCCAGCCGGAACCCGCGTATCGTGAACGTCTCGTATCGCTCGGTTACCTTTTCGCCGGCGAGTGCGGCGCGCAGGAACCGCAGCATGTCACGTGCGCGCTGGTACGGCTTCTCCAGCGGGATGCCGTTCCACTGCTCAACCACGGCGGGGGACGATGTCCCTATCCCGAGCACGAAACGCCCGGGCGCGAGGTTTTCCAGCGTTGCCGCGCTCATCGCAAGCAGGCCGGGGCCTCGCGTGAAAATCGGCACGATAGCGGTGCCGAGCCGCAAGGACGGTGCCCACTGGCTTGCCATCGCAAGTGGCAAGAAGGCGTCGGTTCCGCTGACCTCCGATGACCATGCGTCCGTATAGCCGAGATCGGTAAGCCCGGCCACGATGTCACGCTGGTCGGCGATTGGTATCTGCAACAGCGGGAGGGTGATGCCCCAGCGCTTCATACGCTCGGTCGCTGCCATGCCGGTTCCTCCTTCGCGCGCGATGCCCTCTAGCCCATGGCGCCTTGCGGCGCGGTGGCCTGCGCCGGGTTTGATGGAGGCTCCGATCCTACGGCGATGCAAGTCGCCGCACCTCGGGCGGGCTGGCGTGCCTGTTGCCGCGCGGAAGCCATCATGATCAAGCGGCGCCTGCCATCGCAGCCGATGGCCCATTGGTGTGGCCCATCTGTCGCCCTGCGGGCCCCTGTGTGTCGGGGGAGCGCTTCATGATCCCGATCCGTGTGAACTTTCCCGCGCTATCGGCCGGAAAGTTCACACGAAAACGGATCATGAGCCGTAGGGGGCGGTATTTGGGCGGTGCCGTGCCATCACGGCACCGATGGGCCCATCATGAACACGTTTCGCGCCCAGGTCGCGCGCTTACGCGGCACCTGGCATTGCGGCAGCGCCCATTCACTGGCAACGCTCCGCCATCGTGGGCGTCAGGCCACAAAAGCGGCGCGCGCCACTGTGCTGCGACCGTCGACGCTGCGACCGTCGACCCGGCAGGCCGCGCGGGCCAGGCGGAATCGTCGCCGGCGCGGCTCCACGGCCGGCGCGGCTCCACGGCCGGCGCGGCTCTACGGCCGCGCGCTCTACGGCCGAGCACGGGTCCACGGACAAGCACGGGTCCACGGACGAACGCGGGTCCACGGACGAACGCGGGTCCACGGACGAACGCGGGTCCACGGACGAGCGCGGGTCCACGGAACGGCGCGGGTCCACGGAACGGCGCGGGTCCACGGAACGGCGCGGGTCCACGGAACGGCGCCGGGTCCACGGAACGGCGCGGGTCCACGGAACGCGGGTCACGGAAGTGCGCGGGTCACGACGAGAGCGCGGTCACAGAAAACGCCGGGTCGGAAGAACGCCGGGTCGGAAGAACGCCGGGTCGGAAGAACGCCGGGTCGGAAGAACGCCGGGTCGGAAGAACGCAGGGCCATAGAACGAGATGGCGCAACAGCGAGCCTAGCCTAAGCCGACCGCGAGCGGCGGCGCGCTTGTGGGGGCTTCTGCGGCCGCGCGAGTTCCTCGGCGACCGGCAGCAACGGATTCGTGACGTTCGCCACGACCTCTTCGGCGAGTTCCTGCACCCGGCGGCCGCGCGACCGTGCCGCGGTGCGGAGCATGTCGAAAGCCTGCCGCGGCGGCACCCGGTACCGTTCGGTAAGGATGCCGATGGCCTGCTCAACACGCACCCGGTTCGCCAGCGCATGCTCGAGTTGCGCGATCGTCATCTTCAGCCGTGCCGTCTGCGCGTCGGCTGAGCCGGCTGCGCCGTCGCGGTCCGCGGCCGGTCTCGCCGAGGATGGCAGTTCGCTGACGAGCAGATCGGCGAACACCATCGCGCTAACTAGATCGGGCAGTTCCTCTTCGCCGACGCGCCATCCGGAGGCCGTCCGGTACACCGCCGCGGTGCGCATGCTGTCCCCGTGCCCGCTGGTGCTGTGAGTCTTCTCGTGAGCGCGATCGGCCCCGCGGGTCTTCGGGTCGGCAGGCGTGTCAGGTTCAAGCGGCGCGTGCCCGGCCGCGCGATCGGCCGCCGCACCCGCGTCGGCTGACCCGGGGGCGCCTCCCGCGGTAGCCGTTATGGAGCTTTTTTGGTTCATAAGCAGTTTGCCAGAGTGTTCATCCGCGCGACGACCTGGGCGGCGGAGGGGTTGGTGAGCGCACTGCCGTCGTCGAAGACGACCGTCGGCACGGTCTGGTTCCCGCCGTTCACGCCCATCACGAAGCTGGCGGCAACCGGGTCGGCCTCGATGTCAATCTCGATGAGGTCGATCCCCTCGCGCGCGAGCTGGCTCTTCAGCCGTCGGCAGGACGCGCACCACCGCGTCGTGTACATCGTCGGACCCGTCGGCGTCAGGGTCACTGGCCGTCTCCCTCCGTCTCCCTCCTCGGCCGCGGCGTCCCCGCGGCCCCGAAGGATACCAACGCCGACAGTGGCCGCCGGCTTCCCGCCCGTACATCCGCTACGGCGCGCTCTCGTCAGGTCCGTCCTGCGATGATGTGCATCATGCCGGACACTATTCTCTCCGGGCTCGATCCGGAGCAGCGCGCGGTCGCGGAAGTCGTGCGCGGGCCGGTCTGTGTGCTGGCGGGCGCGGGTACGGGCAAGACCCGCGCTATCACCTACCGGATCGCGCACGCGATCCACAGCGGCGCGGCCGATCCGCGGCACGTGCTCGCGGTGACGTTCACGAACCGTGCGGCAGGCGAGTTGCGCGCCAGGCTGCGTCAGCTCGGGGGACCAGGATCGGGCGTGGAGCTGGTCCAGGCGCGCACGTTCCACGCCGCGGCGCTGCGCCAGCTTGTCTACTTCTGGCCGCGCACCGTTGGCGGCGAGGCGCCCAGGGTTATCGCCTCGAAGCTGAGCCTGGTGGCCGAGGCGGCGCGGGCAAGCCGGCTGAAGCTCGACCAGCCAGGGCTGCGCGACGCCGCGGCCGAGATCGAATGGGCGAAGGCCGTCCAGTCCAGGCCGGATGATTACGCCGCGGCGGCTGGGCAGGCGGGCCGGGTCCCGCCGGTGCCGCTTGACGAGATGGCCACGCTGTTCGGCGCCTACGAACGGCTGCGCCGCGACCGGCATGTGCTCGACTTCGAATCGATGCTCGAGCTGACCGCGGGCATTCTCGCCGAGCACCGTCCGGCCGCCGCTCAGGTGCACGACCAGTATCGCTACTTCGTCGTGGACGAGTATCAGGACGTCAATCCGCTGCAGAAGCTCGTGCTCGACGCCTGGATCGGCGGCAGGGACGACGTGTGTGTTGTCGGCGACCCAAATCAGACGATCTATTCGTTCACCGGTGCGACGCCCGCGTTCCTCACCGGATTCACCGCGGAGTTCCCCGCTGCAGCCGTGATCAGGCTGGTCCGCGACTATCGGTCGACGCCGCAGGTCGTCCGGCTGGCTAACCAGCTGATCGCATCGGCAGGGCTGCGTTCCGCGCGGTCGCGGCCGGTTTGCGCCGAGCTTGTCGCGCAGCGCGCCGACGGCCCGCAGCCACAGTTCACGGGGTATCCGGACGAGGAGGCGGAGGCGGCGGCGGTGGCCGCTCAGGCGCGCGCGCTGATCGACGGCGGTCTTGCCGCCAGGCAGATCGCCGTGCTTGTCCGGACCAACGCCCAGACGGAAGCATTCGAGCGCGCGCTGCGGGCCGCCCAGGTCTCTTATGCGGTGCGCGGCGCCGAGCGGTTCTTCGACCGGCCCGAGGTGCGGCAGGCGCTCGTACTGCTCCGCGCGGCGGCCAAGGCCGAGCCGTCAGGCACCCCCGTGGCCGCCGCCTGGCATGTGTTCGCGGGCCTCGGCCTGACCGCGGAGCCACCGCACGGCGGCGGGGCGATGCGGGACAGGTGGGAGTCACTGGCCGCGCTCGCGAAGCTCGCCGCGGATCTGTTCGGCAGCCAGCCTGAGGCGACCCTCGCTGACCTCGCGTCCGAGCTCACGCAGCGCGCGTCCCTGCAGCAAGCCCCCGCGCTCGACGGGGTGACGATCGCGTCCCTGCACGCGGCCAAAGGGCTGGAGTGGGACGCAGTGTTCCTGCCCGCGCTCGTCGACGGCGTGCTGCCCATCGTGTACGCGAAAACCCCGGACGCGGTTGAGGAGGAGCGGCGGCTGCTGTACGTCGGGCTGACGCGCGCACGCGAACGGCTGCTGCTCTCATGGTCGCTGGCCCGGTCCCCGGGCGCCAGGCGGTCTCGTCGGCCGTCGCCATTTCTGGAGCCGCTACTTTCCCTTAACGGCTCACGCGGGCTGCCGCGCGAGGGAACTGCGGAGGCGCCTGGACGCAAGTCATCGCGGCGTAACTCTGCCGCCCCGCTGCCGCGGTGCTCGGTGTGCGGGCGGGCGCTCGGCGGCGCCGCCGAGCGCAAGCTCGGCCGCTGCGAAACCTGCCCGGCGCACCGCGACGAGATGCTTTACCGCCGGTTGATGCAGTGGCGCGCGGCAACGGCGCGCGAGCGCAGCATTCCCGCGTACGTGGTGTTCACCGACGTGACCCTGCAGGTGATCGCCGAACGGCAGCCGTGCAGCGAGGCAGAACTTGGCGCGGTGCCGGGCGTCGGCAGGGTCAAACTGGACAGGTACGGCGCGGAGGTGCTTGACCTGTGCAGGAATCATGGCGTCAGCTGAGCCACCCGGTCCGACCCCGCCGGGTGAGCCGTCCGATTCATCAGCGCCGCGGATCGCATGTGCTATAACCCACGCGATCCGCGGCACTCGCCCAAACTGCCGGACGACCCGATGCTCCACGTCTGTCTGATGATGAACGCCCTTATGACGTACGCCTCGGACATGACCTTGCTCGACTCGGTGCTGCTCGCACACGGCCTGTCGTGGGTGGACGGCCGCACGACCGGGGCCAGCCTGGATCACGCGATGTGGTTCCACGGCACGTTCCGCGCGGACCGGTGGCTCCTCTACGCCCAGGACACGCCCTTCACCGGAGGCGCGCGCGGCCTGGCCCACGGCCAGGTTTTCACCCAGGACGGCGAGCTGGTCGTGTCGGTCATGCAGGAGGGCCTGATCCGCATAACAGACTCCCCAACGACGGAATGCCTAGCGAAGCCGCCAGAATTAACCTGCTCTGCTTACCCCGCAGATACAGCGAAACCGCACGTCAAAAAAAGGTTGCCGAACCCGCAGCGGGTTCCTAGGCTTGTTGTCACGCCCAATTGGGCCTGACTGCAGACCTCTGCAGCAGATCAAAACTGAACTCTGCGGCAGGCCAACGCGGCAGAGCAACCCAGATCAATACAGCCCAGATCAATACAGCAGAGCAACGCAGCAGAGCAACACAGCAGATCAACGATCAACACAGAGGGAGGTGTTCGACGTGGTTACAGAAAGCTTGGCTGCCCCGCGCGGCGTCGTTGAGCTGCCCACGCCGGGTGCCTTCTCCCATGTCCGGGGCGGAATGTGCCCTGCTGGCGCGGCCGGCACAAGCACGGTGAACACCGGTGCACCCGTGGCGGGCGCCGTGGCGGCTAATGCTGCGGTGGCTAACGCTGTGGTGGCTAACGCTGTGGTGGCTAACGCTGCGGTGGCTAACGCTGCGGTGGCGGCTGGCGTGCCAGCGGCCAACGTGCGCGAGCAGGTCAACACCGTTCCGTTCACCGCGCCGCGGACCCTTGGGCGGGCGACCCTTGGGCGGGCGACCCTTGGACAGACGACGTCCGTGCACGTGACTGTCCGCAGGCGGAACACCTACATGACCCGTTTCATCGCCAATGGCGGTGACGCTCCGGGTCCGCATCGATGGAGGGTGCCGGTCTAGCCTGACCGGCCTCAAGCTCCTCCAGGCCGCGGACCCGAAAAGGGTCCGCGGCCTTTGTTATGCCGGGCCACCGTTTGTCAGATCAGCGACTCGATGACGAGCACAGCAGAACGACAACGAGAGCAAAACGAGCAGAGGAGAGGGGTTGACACCGATGCAGTGGCCCGACACCATCGCCGTCTCGATGGGAGCGGCGGCGGGGTACGAGGTGGGCGCCGCGGGCGATGCGTTGCGGGGTGAAGACGGGAGCCTGATTGCAGGCATCGAGGCTGCGTCCAGCGTGTTCGGCGGGCTTGATCTGCCGTGCCGCGAAGAGCCTGACCTGTACTTCGCCGAGTCGCCCGCGGACGTCGAGTCTGCGAAGGCCCTCTGCTGCGGCTGTCCGGCACGGCTGGCCTGCCTGACAGGGGCCATCGATCGCCGGGAGCCTTGGGGCGTCTGGGGCGGCGAACTCTTCCTGCGCGGGGAGGTCGTCCCACGCAAGCGGCCTCGCGGCCGGCCGCGCAAGACCGAAGTTGCTGCTTAGGGCATGTTTCGTGGAGCTTCGGCGGCGTGAAGGTGCCGCCCACGACCCCAGACGACGACCGGGTCGTGATGGCACTGTCGTCGCCTGGGCGCCGATCCGCGCCGCCGAAGATCTGCGGGACACGCCCCAGCCGCGACTCCCGCGCCACGCGGGACGAGCAGGTCGCTGCGGCTGCCCAGCGGCGCGCCACTCGCGGCCCCCAAGCTGCGGACCACTGTCCGGGCCGCCAGCCGGGTTCACTATCCGGGACCCGCCAGCCGGGTTCACTATCCGGGACCCGCCAGCCGGGTTCACTATCCGGGACCCGCCAGCCGGGACCCGCCAGCCGGGGCCGCTATCCGTGGCTGCCATGCCCGGCCCGCCATGTGCGGCGCCGAGGCGCGGCGAGACGACAATTTCACAACGCTGACAAGGGACAAGGAAATGTTGCTACAAGAACAGCTGGCAAAAGACCGAATAAACTCAATGCTCGCAGAGGCGAGGGAGTCGCGCCTCGCCAAGCAACACGCGGCGCTCATCCGAGCGCGGCGGCGCGCCGACCGGGCAGCGGCCCGCCTGAACCGCGCCGAACGGGCGGTCACCCGGCTGCGCGGCGCGTTGCACGCCGACGCGTAGCACGGCGGACCCTGCGGGCAGGGCTCGCAGGGTGTGTTCAATCCTGTCCGGGCTCCGGCGGCGTCCCGCTGCCGGAGCCCGGCGGCTGCTTGCTGCCGGGCACGCCACCCCGCCACAGGCGATACCGCCGCGCCTCTGACGATACCGCCGCCTGCCACTGCAGATAGCGCCGCCACCCCAGAAGATACCGCCGCCGCCAGGCGATACCGCCGCCCGCCTCCGGAGATAGCGCCGCCTGCCACTGGCGATACTGCCGCCCGCCTCCGGAGATAGCGCTGCCTGCCTCTGGAGATAGCGCCGCCCGCGCCACCGCGAAAATAGAGCGGCCCGTGTTAGGACATTTCTGGTTCGTCGGCGTAGCCGGGTATCCACCTGATGACCTCGGCGCGGAACTCACCCTCGCATTCGAGTTGGCAGAGCACGCCAATGCCGGCCGTCGAGACCCGGTGGATGAGAACATATGACGGAGGTACGTTAAACCTCCTCGTGATGTTGGAGGGACGCAGATCGGTCACGCGCCCGGCCTCGGTGCGCAGCCATTCGCGGGTGAACTTGAACGAGTCCACCTTGGACGGCTCGGCGAGCGGCGCCAGGAAGGCTTGCAGTGCGTCCAGGTCTATGTCGATGCCCTCGCGCAGGAACCCCTGTTCACGTAGTTCTTCTTCGACCGTCTCGATGTCGCCGTCGTCATGCATGATCCGCAGTAGTTTTCCGATGAATGCTGGAAAGCCGTCAGGCAGCCGGTCAACCGCACCGAAGTCGAGCACTCCAAGCCGGCCGTCGGCCAGCAGCCGGAAATTACCAGGGTGCGGATCGGCGTGTAGCAAGCCGGCGCGGGCGGGGCCGGAGAAGAGGAACCGCGTGAGCAGAATGCCGGCCCGGTTTCGCTCATCCTGGCTTCCATCGCTGATGACCTTCGAGAACGGCGTACCGTCCATCCATTCGGTGATCAGCACGTGATCGGAGTTGGTTACGACTCGTGGCACGTAGATGTCGGGATCGTTCTCGTACGCGGTGGCGAACGCCTGCTGCGACTCGGCTTCGAGGTTGTAGTCAAGCTCCTCGGCGACGCGGTCCTTGAGCTCGGCGATGAGCGGCTTCACATCGAGCCCGGGCATGAGCACGCCGAACAATCGCGCCGCCCGGCTCAGCTGGGCGAAGTCACTTATCAGCGCCTTGCCCGCGCCAGGGTACTGGATCTTGACAGCGACCTCGCGGCCGTCGTTCCACACCGCACGGTGCACCTGGCCGATCGATGCAGCCGCGGCGGGCCTGTCATCGAAAAGAGCGAAGTTCCTGCGCCAGTCGGCGCCGAACTCAAGCGCGAGAACCTGGTGCACCGTCCGCGACGGCAGCGGCGGAGCGGCTTCCTGAAGCCGGGTGAGTGTCGCCCGGTACGGGCCGGCAATCTCCGGCGGCAGTGCCGCCTCGAAGATCGACAATGCCTGGCCGAACTTCATTGCCCCGCCCTTGAGCTCGCCGAGGACCTTGAAGATCTGCTCGGCGGTACGCTGCTGGATCTCGGCCGCGACGATTTCAGCCGGGCGGCCGCCGATGCGCTTGCCGAAGCCGAGTGCGGTGCGGCCCGCGAACCCGATGGGCAGCGTGGCTAGCTTTGCGGTCCGCGTCACGGCGCGGCGAGGCAGGTCACTCACATCTCTCATTGTCCGCTAGGCCAGGTTGCTAGTTCCACATGCGCACTCATCGTGGGGCGGCCAGGTCCTGCGACGCCAGCGCCAGTCGGGCAAGACAAGCTCGAGAGTGCCGTTCGTCACAATCGGCCCTGGTGGCGACCTGTCAATGAACGCGAGGACCTGAGCGGTCGCATGGGCCGCAACGGCGGTGGCTAGCACAGCGTCGCACGCAGGGGTCGCGGGACTTTTGCCTGCCAGCTGAGCGGTGATCAGCGGCCAGGCAGGGTCGCGATCCCGCCGGGTCAGATCCAGGCAGCGCAGGCAGGCCGATCGGCCGGGCAGTACGAGCGGCCCGACGACACCGATCGCCTCCGCCGCTGTGGCCATCAGGTGCGGAATACGCTCGGCCATCAAGTCTGCGATCAGGCCACAATCGTGTGCTTCTGTCAGCACGACGAGATCTGGCCGGCTGTCGTCGTCGTCGGTGCGCACATCAGGAGCGGCGCGTCTGACTGCCCGCGCCACTCCTCGTTCCCGCGGCGCACCGGAATCAGTGACATCGAGGCCGGCGGGCGCCACGTCGGCTGGCCCCGCCGTTCGTTGGTCCCTGCAGGTGAGATGGCCGATGCCGGAGGCGGCAAGCAGGCACGCGACGCTTGACCCTATGCGGCCGGCTCCATGCACCCGCACCTGGCTTGACCGGCGGCGCACCATTGCCCGGACGCCGCCGTCGCCGTCTCGTTGCGCGAGCGATGCGGTAGCAAGCTCGGGTGCCAGCCGTGCCTGGGTCGCGAGCGGCAGAACGTGACGTGCTGCCGCGGGAAAGTCGTCGAGCGCCCCGCCCGCCGCGAGGAGGGTGAGCACCCGATCAGTGGCGTCGGCGGGTATGCCGCGCTTGGCTGCCTCGGCGAGCAGCGCCGCACGATCACGGCTTCCATCTAGGACGGAAAGCACTGCGGCCGCGGCACGACCGAGGCCGGTGACCGCGAAGCCGCGGCGCGGGTCGACCCCTATCTGGATCGTCTCGCTGTCGCGCCACAGGTGGAGCAGGCCCGGTTTCAGTACAGGTCTCATGACCGTCAGCGTGCCAGCGCGAGCAACGAAACAGGAGACCGAGTTTCCCGGCTGTGGATATCGCGGCGGAGCGCAGGTCCCGCACGTCGGTACGCGGCCGGGCATTGTTGGCGCGCGATCCCGGTGATCTTCATTATCGGCGTGACCCGTGGGATTGGTTCATGATCGGATCGGGGCGGCAGGGAGGGAATCGCGAACGGCCACACCGCGGTTGCGATGATGGTGGCTCCGCCGGTACCGGCGGGTCGGCTCGAGCGGGAGGGCGGTAATGAGCGCACAGTATCCGGCCGGGGACGAGGCGAAGAGGAAGCAGCGGCAGTGACTGCGCACAACGGGCCCGCGGCGGGCAGCCGGTGGCTACCTCGCTGGGCTTTGACCCAGTCGATCGAGAACCGGTGATCGACGACCCGCCCCGGCTGCGGCTTGACGATTTCCCCGTGACCGTGCCACTGCCCACCCGATGGAACGACGACGACGCCTACGGCCACATGAACAACGTGGTGCACTACGCCCTCTTCGACACCGCGGTGAACGGGTGGCTGATGCGCGCGACCGGCACCGACATCCGTACCCTCGACGCGATCGGCCTCGTCGTGGAGAGCTCGTGCCGCTACCTGGCATCGCTGGGCTTCCCCGAGACGGTCACCGCCGGACTTGCCGTGGAGCGGCTTGGGAACTCCAGCGTCGTGTACCGGCTGGCGCTGTTTGGCGAACGCCGCGACGAGCCTGCGGCGGTCGGCCGGTTCGTGCACGTCTATGTCGAGCGTGCCACCGGGCGGCCCACGCCTGTCCCGCAAGTTATCCGGGACTGCGTGCAACGGCTCGCCTCCGATCGCCGCGGATGAGGGCAGCACAGTCATCCTGAGACTCGCGATGCCCATCAGCAGGAGTTTCCGCGATCAGGGTCGCCTTGCGGCCGACCCGGTCGCACCCATCGAGCTCATCGAGCTCATCGAGCTCGTCGAAGCGTTCCCCTGGCAGGGGCCATTGACCGCGATCCGGGTGATCTTCATCAACAGCCTCGGTTGTCACGCCCGTTCGTTCAACTGATGCGAGCGGTGGCAGAGTGCCCTGAGCGCCACAAGTGCCTGATGAGCTTAAAACGAGGCCTGCGTACCTATGGGGGGCCAGCATGTCAGCAGGACTCATCCTTCAGTTCCCAGCGAGTGTCGGTGAGCAGCAGTACGACGTGGTGAATTCCCGGCTCAGGTTCGACCCGCGAACGGGCCAGGCCCGAGACGGGCGCCCGCGGTACCGCTCAGTGCAATGACGCGTCCGCGGCAGCCGTTAAGGATCATGATCCCGAACGGCGCCGCAGGGTGTCGCAGCCTGATTCCTCCGTGTTCGTGGCCGGGATTCGGTGTGCGAGCTAGGGCGTCCCGTAGATCTCGGTGGATGCGGGCGGTGCTCCAGGCGGCGATCCGGCAAGGCCCTGCTTGTTCTCGAGGAGCCGATGGTGGAACTATCGGCGACGGCACTGTCGTCGCCGCCAAAGATCTACCGGACACGCCCTAGGCCCAAAGACCCTAGGAGGCATCTCTGCGCGCGGCCCACGATGGAACCATGACCATCGCTGGTGACTTTCGAGCCGTGGGTTTCGCCAAGCCTCATAGGTCCCGCGCCGGGATCCTGCTGGCGTGCATGCTGGGTGCGGGCTTGGCAGCCTGCGGTGGCAGCAGCAGCACCAGCAGCACCAGCTCGACAGCGAGCTCGCCAGCCAGCTCGCCAGCCAGCTCGGCTTCTTCGACGTCTGCACCGGCGGTAGCCCCCAGCGGCTCGGCCACCGAGAAGGTGATCGCGGCCAACTGGACTACCTTCTTCGACGCGAAGGCGCCCGTCGCCAAGCGGGTCGGCCTGCTGCAGGATGGGCAGGTGTTCTCATCGGTCATCAAGGCCCAGGCCGGCTCCAGCCTCGCGTCGGAGGCGTCCGCGAAGGTCACGAAGGTGACGCTGGCGTCGCCCGAACAGGCTAAGGTCACATATTCGATCCTGGTGGCCGGCCAGCCAGCGCTGTCGAACCAGGCGGGCATCGCCGTCTACGAGGGCGGCACCTGGAAGGTCGGCGTTGGGAGCTTCTGCGGCTTGCTGGCCCTGGAGAACGGTGGCACGACATCCTCGCTGCCGGCTGCCTGCAAGTCTGCGGGCTAGCGGGGGTGATCCGCTCGGCAGGCGTGCCCGCCGGGCGGGCGGTCGCGCGCCATGGTGGCCGGGCATTCGCGCTGGCGGTGCTTTGCATCGTGCTGTTCCTGACGTTCCTCGACAATACGATCGTGAGCGTGGCGCTCGGCAGCGTGCAGGACGAATTGCATGCGGGCGTCAGCGCCCTGCAGTGGGTCGTCAGCGCTTACGCACTGACCTTCGCCGCCGCCATGCTCGCGTTCGGGATGGTCGGCGATGAGTTCGGCCGCAAGCGGGTCATGCTGGCCGGGGTCGGCATCTTCTGCGCCGGATCGGTCATGTCAGCGGTGGCCCCGGGCATCGGGCTCGTGATCGCGGGACGGGCTGTCATGGGCCTCGGCGCAGCCGCCAGCGAGCCGGGCACTCTGTCGATACTGCGGCACCTGTACACAGACGAGCGCAGCCGCAACAGGGCCGTAGGCGTATGGGCGGCCGTGTCCGGACTCGCCCTCGCTGTCGGCCCAGTCGTCGGCGGCGCGCTCGTGGGTGTGTGGAGCTGGCGTGCGATCTTCTGGTTCAACCTGGCCTTCGGCGCGGCGGCTCTGGTGGCCGGGGCAGTGGTGCTGCAGGAGAACTCCGATCCCGGCGCACGCCGGGTGGACATCGCCGGAACCGTGCTCGGCGCCGCCGCCCTGACAGCGCTGATCTTCGCGGTGATCGACGCCGAGAGCACCGGCTTCGGCTCGCCCGGCGTGCTCGCGCTACTGTGCATCAGCGCGGTGGGGGCAGCAGCGTTCTTCTGGTGGGAGAGCCGTGCCCCCCATCCACTGCTTGACCTGAGGTTCCTGCGTGTCCCGCGCTTCCTCACCGCTAACGTGGTCGCCTTCTGCACATACTTCGCAACGTTCGCCGTCTTCTTCTTCACCGCGCTGTATCTTGAGGAGGTGGTCGGTGACAGCGGCTACCAGATCGCGCTCGTCTTCCTGCCGATGACCACGCTTATGATCGCCGCCTCGCTGCTGGCCGGCCGCTGGACCGGAGCGGCCGGGCCGCGGTGGTCGATCTTGACCGGCTGCCTGCTGTTCAGCGCGGGCCTGCTGCTGACGACATTCACGCTCAGCCCGCATCCGGCCTATGCGCCGCTGGCAGCGACCCTCGCCCTCACCGGTATCGGCATCGGGACCACGGTTGTCCCCATCACCTCGTCGTCCCTGTCGGCGGTGCCGCCCGCGCGCTCGGGCATGGCCGCCTCGGCGACGAACACCAGCCGGGAGATCGGCGCCGTGATGGGCGTGGCAATCCTCGGTGCCCTGGTGAACGCCCAGCTGCGGTCCAGCCTCACCAGCAAGCTGAAGCACCTGGGCATCCCAGCCAACTTCCAGTCGATTGTGATCCACGCGGTCGAGACCGGCGGGGTCCCCTCCAGCGGCAACGCAAATAGCGCCGCCGCGGCGCCGGGCCAGGGCTCGCTCGTTCAACAGGTAATCCACGCCGCCTACAGCGCCTTCTACACTGGCCTGCACGCCGCGCTGCTCTTGTCGGCACTCCTGGTGCTCGGCGCGGGCCTGTTCACCTTCGTGGTCCTCGGTCGGCGATCGCCGCATAGGCAGGCCGGCGCTACCCCGCGGTGACGAGGCCGCGGCGGCGAGCCGGTCAGTGCGGCAGTGGGACAGCGCCGGGGCACGTGCGGCATGGTGGGTGCGTGCGGCGCGACCGGGTGCGTGCGGCGCGACCGGGTGCGTGCGGCGCGGCCGGTGCGTGCGGCGCGGCCGGGGTGCGTATGGCGGGGGTGGCGTGGGTGCGGCTGTGGTTGTACCCGAGCCCCCGGGCGCGGAGGCGCTGCGTGTGCCCTACAGTGCCGCCACAGCCTCCACCAAGGCCGCGCCGTGCACTGCCCGCTGGCGGGCCCTTCGCCCCCCTTCCCCGAAGTGACGAAAGGTCCGCAGGCCCGGGGACTCGTGCCACGGACCGTAGGAGGGATCGCCTGCCGCGTCAACTCAGCCTGTGGACGAACCTGTGGACTGCCTGGGGAGACTGCGGTGTGTCGCTGTGGATAAAGCGCTACGGCGCTTGTGGATACCGGCCAGAAGCACCTCGGGGCCCGACCGCTAACTGGTGAAATGTCGCGTACCCCCTGTGGAAGATGAAAAGTTCTGAGTTACCGTTCATCCGTGCCGCCCAAAACAGACGTCGAAGTGCGCCGCAGCCCGCGGCGCCGGCGCACGGTATCCGCGTACCGGGAAGGCAACAAGACGGTGGTGCTCGTTCCTGCCCGGTTCTCTCGCGCAGAAGAGCAACAATGGGTGGCTCGGATGCTCGAGCGTCTGGCCGCACGCGAGCAGCGGCGACGGCCGACGGACGTCGGCCTGCTGGCGCGTGCGCAAACCCTGTCGGCCCGGTATCTCGACGGCGCCGCGGTCCCCGCAAGCGTTCGGTGGGTTGATAACCAGCACGGCCGGTGGGGCTCGTGTACGCCCGCAGACGGCTCGATCAGGTTGTCGCGCCGGCTGCTCGGCATGCCAGGCTGGGTGCTCGACTATGTGATGGTCCATGAGCTTGCCCATCTGATCGTGCCCGACCATGGGCACCGGTTCTGGGAATTGGTGGCTGGCTATCCGAGGACTGAGCGTGCCAAGGGTTACCTCGAGGGGGTAGCGTACGCGGCGCGCCTGGAGGATATGGAGCTTTGAACGCCCCGGACTCCGTGCGGAGGATGGCGGCGGTGCTCGTCACGCCGGCCGTCCAAGCCGCCGCGCCCCCTGGCACCGATCCCGCTGAATTCGGCCTCGCAGTGATTGAGGATGCCTGCGACCTCGTGGGGGAGCTCGAATTCGTGACTCCCGCGATCGCGGTCAGCTACGATGCGCGGCAGCGACTCGGCGAGCGTGCGGTGGAGGAACTCGCCTGGCCGGGGACCGCGGTTATCCGGCTCGCGCCCGCCGATAGCGCTGGACTCGGCCTGGCCAGCCAGACGCTGCGGTCGCTCGAAGCGCTCGGCGCGGTGCAGGGGGTAGTACTCGCTGCCGATGCGCCCGACTTGCCGATCTTGCTAATCGGCAAGCTGCTGCGGGCGCTGGGCGGTAGCACGCGGCGCGCCGATGTCGCGGTCTGCCCTGCGGACGGCGGTGGGCTAGTGGCCCTCGCCGCCTGGCTGCCGGTGGCGGAATGGGTCGCCGGGATCGTTCCTGCCAGGGCCCTGTCCAGCAGCACGGTAGAACTTGACCTCGCTGACGCGACCAACCGCCTGCGCCGCTGCGCGCCGCGCCGGGGCGCCGTGCAGGTGGTGCCCGGATGGCACCGCCTCAGGTCACCTGCTGACATTGGCCGGCTTGACCCGGGACTTGAGGGCTGGCCCGCGACTCGCGGGCTGCTGCGGTCCGGCTGACCCGCACCGTGCGGACCGAAAGCCAGCGGGCCTCGTGTCGCGTAGGCTCTGCGTGTGTTCCGGCCGCGCCAGCCAGATCAGCGAGGTGACCAGGCCGGCCGCAGTGGCCAGGCCAGCAGTGGCGGCGCCAGCGTAGGCCGGGCGTGCGGCACCCAGGCCAGCAGCACCCAGGCCAGCAGCACCCGGGCCGGCGCTGGTGGCGTCGCGATCAGTAGGAGCCTGTCGCGGTGAGCGCTGTGGCGGTGAATGCTGTCGTCGCGGCAACAGTGTTCGCGGTTATCTTCATGGCGGAACTGCCGGACAAGACCGCGCTCGCGAGCCTCATACTCGGGACCCGGTACCGGCCGCTGTACGTCTTCGCCGGTGCCGCGGCAGCGTTCGCCCTGCATGCAGTGATCGCCGTGGCGGCCGGAAGCCTACTTGGCGCGCTCCCGCACCGATTGCTCGAGCTGATCGTCGGTGCCGTGTTCCTTATCGGCGCCGCCGTATTACTGCGTAGTCATGCCGGCCTCGATGAAGGACCCAGCCTCAAGGATCCGCCGCGTACCTCGTTCCCGAGGGTGGCAATGGCCAGCTTCGGCGTGATCCTGGTGGCTGAGTTCGGCGACCTGACGGAGATCATCATCGCCAACCTCGCAGCGAAGTATCACAACCCGGCGGCGGTTCTGGTGGGTGCGGTGCTCGCGCTGTGGGCGGCGGGGGCTGTGGCCATTCTCGGCGGCCACGGCCTGGTGCGGATCGTGCCGCTGAAGCTGGTCGCCCGCCTGGCGGCCATCGTTATGGCGGTGCTCGGCGTGATCAGCATCATCGAGGGGCTTACGAGCTGACGGCGCATGCGCGGCCGACCAGCCTGCGCACCGCGTAATCCGCCGAAGCAGGCAGCGAGCCGACCGGCCACCACCGAAGATCATCAGACTCGTCGCCACGGACTGGACGTGCGCCAGGCGGAGCGATCGCCAAGAACTGCACGTCGAGGTGCCATGTCCGGCCCGCGGGTCCGGCGGCCGTGGGGCGGCATGGAGCGGCGTGCCTGTCAAGGTTGACCGGGTCGGCCAGCGGTGCGAGGTCCATGATGCCCGACTCTTCCGTCGCCTCGCGCAGGGCAGCGGCCGCGAGCGTCGTGTCGCAGGGCTCGCAGTGCCCGCCGAGCTGGAGCCATCGGCCGACCTTGTGGTGGAGTGTCAGCAGCACCCGGCGCCCGGCCGCGTCGAGAACAGCCGTGCTCGCCGTAATGTGCCCAGGCCTGCACGCCCGCGACAGGCCGTCGGGATGCGCGCGCAGATGGGCGAGGTACAGATCGCGGAGCGCCTGCTGCTCGTCGTCTGGTGGTGTCCATCCCGCCAGGACCTTAACGGCATCCGCGTGCAGATTCACCCGTCGCCAGGTGGCTCTTTGCCCGGGCCGCCATTGGTGCCCGCGTCACCTGACCCGCCGGGTGGGGAAGAGTCGGCGGAGCCATCAGGCCCGGCTGAGCCATCAGGTCCAGCAGAGCCATCGGGCCCGTCAGAGTCATCAGGCCCGTCAGGTCCGACCTCGGCCTGCGGTGCGCGTTGCTCGGTGTCGAGCGCCGAGATGTCAAGTTCCTTGGGACCGCGGACGAAACCTTCTGGGTCGTCGAAGTCGTCAGGATCCGGCAGCAGATCTGGATGGGCCCAGATGGCATCACGGCCGCCCGCTCCACGTGCGTCGGTGAGCCCGCGCCAGATCGCCGCTGCCTCACGGAGCCTGCGTGGCCGCAGTTCGAGGCCGACAAGCGTGGCAAACGTACGTTCGGCCGGGCCGCCGGTCGCGCGTCGGCGCCGCACCGCCTCCGCGAGTGCCGCAGACGCGGGCAACCGCTGGCCGGCGGCCTCCTCCACGACGGTGGCGACCCATCCCTCGACGAGCGCGAGTGCGGTTTCCAGACGGGCGAGCGCGGCCTTCTGCCTAGGTGTCTCCTCTGGGCGCAGGAACGTGCCGCCCGCCATCGCCTCCTGCAGGGCCTCCGGATTGGTGAGGTCGATCTGCATCAGCGACTGCTGCAGCTGTGACGTGTCAACCGTGATGCCCTTGGCATACTCCTCGACGGCACCGAACAGGTGGGCCCGGAGCCAGGGGACATGGGCGAAGAGCCGGTGGTGCGCCGCCTCGCGGAGCGCGAGAAATAGCCTGACCTCGCCATCGGGAACCGACAGGCCAGAGCCGAACGCCGCGACGTTGGCCGGGATCAGCGCGGCCGTGCCTTCCGGACCGACTGGCAGGCCCACGTCAGTAGAACTCACCACCTCGAGTGCGAGCGCGCCGACCGCCTGGCCTGTTTGGCTGGCGACCACGAGGCCGCCGATCTGGCGCACCAAGCCCAGCATGGGCCCGGCCATCGCGTGCAGTTGCGCGCGGAGATCGTCTGGCACCTCACCCGCGGCACCGAAATCACCGCCGAACGTTTCAGTTCCGAGGCTCTCGGTGCCCGCGGTGAGCGCTCCGCTCATGGTCTCAACCGCCTTCGCGGCGATAGGGTCGCAGAGCTTGGACCAGACCGGGAGGGTTGCCTCGACCCATTCGGAGCGGCTCCACGCCCCCGCGGCGCGGACACCTGACGGGAACGGGGTGATGTCGTCGAGCCACAGGTCGGCAAGCCTGAGCGTCTCCGCGACCTCCTCGGCCTGCGGGGCGAGGATGCTCGCGTCGCCTTGCGCGGCCACGGTCTGCCGTGCCACGTTCTTGGCAAGGTCCCAGTTCACCGGGCCGCCCTGCCAGGACATCAGGTCGGCGAATTGCCTGAGCGCGTCGGCGAACTGCTGTGGGTTGCCGAACATCGCCATCGGGTCAGGCGGCCCAGGCTGGCCTGGCCCGCCGGGCCCTGGCCCGCCGGGCCCTGGCCCGCCGGGCCCGGAGCCGCCCGGGCCGGAGCCGCCGGCGCCGGAACCGCTAGATTCGCTGCCACCTGGCTTGTCGGGCTCGCCAGGCAGGCTGAACCCGAAAGGGCTGTCACCCATCC
Source organism: uncultured Actinomycetota bacterium (assembly GCA_963826515.1). Lineage (GTDB taxonomy): Bacteria > Actinomycetota > Actinomycetes > Streptosporangiales > Streptosporangiaceae > DATFVJ01. The sequence goes on along the minus strand of CAWGXI010000002.1, from coordinate 389,006 downwards.
GTGTGACCTCTCAGGCAGGATGGAAGGGTCATGTTGATTGTGCTAGCCACGTTATCCCGGGAGCGACATAGGGTGAGCAACTCTGGCGGCCAGGTTCGCCCACGGCGCAGCGGCAGGCAGGATGCTACCGCTCCGCCGCCAACTGCCAACCCGGCGGCTGCTCCGCCGCCGGGCCCTTCGGCCATGCCACCGCCTGCGCCTGCGCCGCGCAGCCGTGACCGCCGCCCGGCGCGCGGTGCTGGCCCGATTGTGGCGGTGACTGGCGCAGCGCAAGGTGTCGGCCACGCGCTCGCTGCCAGGCTCGCCACGTCCCGGCGGGTGAAGAAGGTGGTGGCGATCGACGATCGCCGAGGGGAGGCCACCGGAGTTGTCTGGCGTGTGGTGGACGTCCGCGACCCGGTTCTCGCGGGCCGGCTGGCAGGCGTGGACGTGGTAGTGCACACCGACGTGGACCTAACGCCGGACTCCGACGACAGGCAGCGCCGCGCGTTCAACGTGCGCGGGGCGCAGACAGTCCTCACTGCCGCCGCGGCGGAGGGTGTGGGCCGTGTGGTGCTTGTGACGAGCGCGATGGTGTATGGCGCAAGTCCGGACAACCCCGTGCCGCTTGCCGAGACCGCGCCGCTGCAGGCTGATCCTGACACCAGCATCGCCGGTGACCTGCTGGAGATCGAGCACCTGGCGCGCCGCGCGCCGCGCGCCTATCCCGGCATGCAGGTCACAGTGGTGCGCCCCGCCGCGCTTGTGGGTGACGACGTGGACACGTTGATCACCAGGCATTTCGAGGCGCCGCGGCTGCTTACTGTGAAGGGCTGCGCCACCCGCTGGCAGTTCTGCCACGTCGATGACCTCGTCTCCGCGCTTGAGCTCGCGGTCACCGGCGAGCTGACTGGCGAGTTCGCGGTCGGCTGCGACGGCTGGCTCGAGCAGGAGCGGGTGGAGGAGCTGAGCGGGCTGCGCAGCATCGAGCTGCCCGCGGGTTTCACCTTCGGCACCGTGCAGCGTCTGCACCGAGCGGGCATAGCCCCGGCTCCCGCCGCTGACCTGCGCTACGTCGCCTACCCGTGGGTGGTGGATGCCGCGGCCCTTCGCGCCGTCGGGTGGCGGCCCACATACGACAACGAGACCGCGATCGCGGTGCTGCTCGCGCAGCGTGCCGGGCATCACGCGGTGGCCGGCCGACGGCTGGCGCGCAAGGAGGCGACGATTACCGCCGCAGGTGCGGCGGGCGCGACCGTCGCAGTGATCGGCACCGCCGCGATCGTCCGCCGTGCGCGCCGCAAGCGGCGCAGCACCTGACCCGTCCCATTTCTGGCTCCGGCCCTCCCACAGTCCCTTTACACGGCCGTCCTTTACACGACCTCCCTTTACACGACCTCCCTTTACACGACCTCCCTTTACACGACCCACCCGCCCAGGGGGGCGTTGCCCCACTGACGATCTTGACAGGTTGTCAAGATTCTGGGTGCCAGAAGTGTTTACGTAGCGGGGGTTTCAGGATTCCGGGGAGCAGGCGGGGGAGCGGAACGCCCGGAAACGGGGAGCAGCCCAGGTCAGGCAGGGGCGGCGACGGCGGACCAGCCCAGCGCGCCTTCAGCCAAGGGGTCCGGGACGTATCTGAGACGTTGAGACGGGCGCGATATCCGCGGGCTTGCGGAGCGGGGCATCGAGATGTGCATTCCAGTGCTCAGCCAGCTCGCCAGCCGGGACCGGGCTGACACCGAGACCACAGAAGCGAGGGCTCCACGCGGTTAGCGGCAAGGGGGAGCCATGAAACTCAATCGCAAGCTTGCGACCGTCGCGGCGTCAGGCGCAGCCACAGCCAGCCTTGGGCTTGGCCTCGGTGCGTGTGGCAGCACCACGGCGGCCCCCAAGCCAGCGAGCAGCACCAGCCAGCCAGCGCCTACAGGCACATGTGATGCTGCCTGCCAGCAGGCGAACCAGAACGAGGGCCGGAGTGATAGTAATCCGGCGAACCACACAACGCAGCCCGAGACGCCGAATACGTACCTCGCAATACAAGATCAGGTTGTCGCCGAAACGCTTGATGACGGCAGTTGGATTGACGGGGCCTGCTGCGCGCAGACACCGGAGACGTTTGACGCTGGCGGTACTCCGATAGGCGCTGGGGTGCACGCGGGTCCAGTGAACACAGAGGTCTGGGGCTGCCAGGTGCATCTGATGCCACAAGACCCTCTGGGCTGCGTACCACGCGGTAACAGACTAGGACGGGAACTTGCTGCCCGGCCCGGATGGTCTGCATCCCGCATCTTGACCGCTGACCATGGTCCTTGGTCAGGTGGTTCCGCCAAAGGCTACGGGAAGTTCTACACCCACACCTGTGTGCCCAACTGTGCCCAGGGCAGCTCCCGCCTGTACGACGTGCACCTGTCGGCGTGGCGCGTCCGCAGCGCTTACTACACACGGCTTCAGTCCCACTTCACTGGCGGTGTGCCATCCTATCCAGGCCCTCGTACCTGGATGATCAAGTACTACAATTGGCACGGGCTAGTAGCCTGACGCAGCAGTTGAGGTGCAAAAGGCTATAACAAGGATGAGTCATGGCCAAGGAATGCGCTCGGTGCGGGGAGACCACGGACATCCACGACCTACGCGATGGCGTGTGCGAGGACTGCTGATCGCTGGCCCAATGAACGAGCCTCAAGAGGCCCGCAAAATGATGGTTTGGGTCAGCAGGAAACGTAATCGGCAGCGTCGCGGGGGACACGGCAAGGCTGTGCCTTGGGTCGCTCACGAGTGACGGTTCCGATACCTGCTGTGCCCAGAATGTGGTAGAAAGCCCGCGTAGGCCATGAAGACGGGCGGATGTCTTGGTGGAAGTGGCTGCCAGGGGTTCCGGTTCGGTGCAAGTGTCCCCTGGATCGGTCAGGTCGGCTGGCGAGCAGGCACAGCAGATCTCGCAGGCGATCAGCAAGCTGGTGCCCGAGGTGTCACCGGCGGGCGCTCGCGGTGGCGGCCGACATCGATGCGCAGATCACCGCGCGGCTGAAGGCGCTCCAGACGTTCCCGGTGACTGCGAGCAAGGAGCTGCTGGATGCCGGGCAGCTCGCCGGGGTCTTCGACCGTGCCATGATCCGGGCTGAGCGCACTAATCCGGCTGAGGTGAATGCCTGGTGGAAGGCCCTGAGAACGTCGCAGCAGCATGGCCTTCTGCGTGAGTTCCCGGCGCAGATCGGCTGGCTGGATGGGCTGCCCGCGACGGTGCGGGACGAGGCCAACCGGATCACCCTGGCGGCAGGCAAGCAGCAGCTTCAGGGCCAGCTCGAGGGCCTGGACGCGCGCGAGCCAGCGGCGACCGTCAGGCGGGGGCCGGTTCGGCACCGGGCAGATGCCCAACCCGGCCTGGCAGCAGTGGCACGGCCAGGTGGCCGCCGTCCAGGGCAAGCTCGCCGGGATCTCGGCGGTCGAAAGCGGCCTTGCGCTCGGCGGGCAGGGCGGTGTTCCACGCGCCTACCTGCTGGGGCTCGACACCACCGGCAACGGGCACGCGATCGTGTCGTTCGGTGACCCCGGCACCGCCGACAACACCGTCACGTACGTGCCGGGCCTGGGTTCCAAGCTCGCTGGCGCTTTCGGCGACAGCGGTCGCGCAGCAGCCTTGGCTAAGGCCGCTGCGAACTTCGCTCCGGGCAAGACCGTCGCATCGATCTACTGGCTCGGCTACAATTCACCGCAGCTTGGGCTCAGCGAGGGGCTACACAATCTCGATGTCGCCTCCACCGGTGACGCCATCGCCGGTGCGTCGGCGCTGAGCCGCTTCCAGGCCGGGCTGCAGGTCACCCGCCAGCCTGGCATGCCCAGCCACACGGTGGTGCTCGGGCACAGCTACGGGTCGCTGGTGGTCGGTGAGGCCGCCGTCCGCGACGGCGTCCACCCCGGCGACAGCCATCACCGACGCCAGGAAGCCCGGGATGACGATGCGCTGGACCCTCGCACCTCACACCGCCCGCGCCCGCCCGGCACGGCCCGCGCGGCCCGGGACAATCCCGGCTGCACTCGCCCTCGCCCTGCTTGCAGTATCCGGTTGTTCGGGGAGCAGCGTGAACCACCAGCCCACGATGACCCAGCAGCAGGCCGCCGCGCACGCCGACCAGATCATCCAGGACACGGCGGCAGCACTGAACCCCCGGCCACAAATCGAAACCGACCCGTATCTCACCTCCACCAGCCCCTGCCTGGACGACACGAACCCCCAGTCGGCAGCGGGCCTCGTCGTCGTCGCGCGCGGGCACTGGCTGCGCGGCATAGCGCAAAGCAGCAACGCCACCATCGGCGAGCAGGTCCTGCAGCTCTGGAAAAGGAAGGGCTGGGTGATCTCCAGCACCGAGGGCGTCGGCACCAGCGCTCCCCAGATCACCGGCCTTGCCAAGCCCTACGCTTTCCGGATCTCGCTGCAATCAAGCGACAACGGGGCCCTGTCCCTCGGGGCAAGCTCGGTCTGCATCTGGCCTAACGGCACTCCTCCGCCCAGTAGCTGAGCTGGTGCTCGATGGCCGGGCGCACGACTGTCGGCGGGGCGTATTGAGGTAGCGCGCATCAAAGTCTGTCCTGCCGGAAATCTCGCTGCCACGGACAGGCTTGCTGAAACGCGGTTGGGTTCAAAGGGTCGTCCTGGGGTGGAAACGCGCCAGTCTCAGCCTATTCGGCCGGGTGACACACGGCAGCCGACACTATTTCTCACAGCTAACCGCAAGAAATTCCGTTGGCGGTGGGTACACCTCGGTCCAGCACGACTCTGCAACGGGATCTGGCCCTTCAGAGGAATCTGCCTGCCCCGTCCGAGGATTGATTGCTGATCGCTGGCCCTTCTCCTTCAGGAGGCCATGGGGAACGATCAAACGGATCGCACCACAGCATAACGGGGAAAACATGAAGAAGATCATCTCATTCGTGGCGGCGCTGTTCGCCGCGCTCACACTCGGAGCCGGGTTCGCGGGCAACGCGACAGCAGTTACAGTCCCCACCCTGGGCCACCGCGCAGGGATCTTCGCTCACGGCAGTGAAGGTTTCGGGCTGGTTAAGCCACGCACGGTCTTCAATGGCGGCGACCCCACGGGGCTCGTCACGCATATCACCTGGAAGCACTGGGGCAAGCCCTATGCGACCGGTAACGGCACGGGTTGGTACGTGGGGCCCAACCACAGCGTCGCCAACGGCCACGAGGAGCGTGCCCACATCGTGGTCTTTAGGTTGGGAACCTGCCACGGCAAGCGCATGTACCGGGCCGTTGAGTGGTACTTCCCCCGGCATGGCCAGCACTTCAGGCCCAAGACCTACGAAGACATCTGCAACGGAACCTATGTCATCAACGGCCGCACCTTCTGACCGCTGGCCGCAATCCGGCGCTGGGATCGATCAAGAGATCAGGCCAAACCTCACGGGGGAATTATCAGGCCAAACCTCACGGGGGAATTATGAAGAAGCTCATCTCACTTGCAGCCGCGCTGTTTGCCGCTCCTGTGCTCGCGCTGACGCTGGCAGCCGCGCTCAGCTCCGCTGTCCCTGCGGTAGCGGCATCCAGGCCAGCAGTTCCCGTCGCCTATGTCAGTGAGTACGGCTGGTCACATCCGTCAATCAGGCCGTGGGTTCGGCGGCCGGAACCGGGCCGGTACCGTGTTCGGCGTGGGAGTCGTCAGGTTGATCGGGATTCGCGCCACGCCGCTGTCCGTTGATGAGGTGCTCGGCGCCGTCGCTGACACCGGGGCCGGTGGCACGGTGATATTCACTGGCCAGGTCAGGGAGTCCGACCATGGCCGCGACGTGACCCGGCTGTCCTACACAGCGCACGAGTCGGCGACGGATGAGCTGCGCAGGGTGGCGGAGAAGGTGGCGGCGGAGTCCGGCGCGCTCGCACTCGCGGCCGTGCATCGCACCGGCGATCTTGCCATCGGGGATCTCGCCGTGGTGGTCGCCGTGTCGTGCCCGCACCGCGCGGAGGCGTTCGCGGCATGCCGTGCGCTAATAGACGAGCTGAAGGCCACGGTGCCGATCTGGAAGCACCAGCAGTTCGAGGACGGCGGCAGCGAGTGGGTCGGCAGTGTATGACCGGCAGGATGTGACCGGCAGGATGTGACCGGCGGGACGTGACCGGCGGGACGTGACCGGCAGAGCGTGACAGTGCAATAGTCTTCCGTGCATGTCGCGAAGCGCCCTGACGATGCTCGTCGCCGGGATCGGCGCCGCAGTCCTGGCTCTGACCGGTGCCGTGCTGCCCGTCCCTTATGTGGTGCTGAGCCCGGGCCCGACGTTCAACACGCTTGGCAGCCAGGGCGGGAAGCCGCTGATCACGGTCGTCGGCCACAAGGTGTATCCGACGACCGGTCACCTCAATCTGGTCACGGTCAGTTACCAGGGCGGCCCGGGGAACGAGATCAACCTCTATACGGCGCTGCGAGCATGGCTGAAGCCGCACGACGCGGTCGTTCCGCAGGAGGAACTGTTCGGCACAAGCACGAACGTGCGACAGGTGCAGCAGCAGAACGTCCAGGAGATGACCAGCTCGCAACAGCTGGCCACCGCGGCGGCGCTGCGCGAGCTCAAGATCGGGTTCACGACGGTGGTGATCGTCGGCCGGACCGTGAAGGGAATGCCCGCCTACTCCGTGCTGCGGGCGGGCGATGTGATCACGGCGATCGGCGGTACTCCGGTCTCTTCCGCGGCCAAGACGGCGAGCCTTATCCGCGCGCGTCACCCCGGTGCGCCTGTCGAGCTCACCATTTCACGGCACGGACAGGTCAAGACCGTCCGCCTTGTGACCAAATCGCAACAGGGGCAGGCCGCCATCGGGATTGTCGTCAGCGAGCAGTTCAAGTTTCCTTTCAACGTGCAGATCAGGGTCGGCGACATCGGCGGCCCGAGCGCAGGAATGATGTTCGCGCTCGGCCTCGTCGACACGCTGAGTCCGGACAATCTCGCCGATGGCAGATTCGTCGCGGGCACCGGGAAGATCGACGCGAACGGGAACGTGGGCGCGATCGGCGGCATACAGCAGAAGATGGTGGGCGCTCGCAACGAGGGTGCCACGATCTTTCTTGCGCCGGCGAGCAACTGCCCGGACGTACGCGGCTCCGTGCCGCCAGGCCTGCGCGTCGTGAAGGTGAGCACGCTCGGCCAGGCGGTACAGGACCTGCGGGCCATCAATGCGGGCTCGCCGGTACCGTCGTGTTAGCGCCGCCGCCCAAGCGGCCACCATCGGCATCCGGTCCGGGCGGCGCGCGTGTGTCGGGCTTGGAACCGGCAGCACTCCAGGTAAGTTGCCCTCAAGTGGGACTAGTGTTTGCGGGGCTGCTCGCGACGGCCGGAATCCAGTGGGCGCCCCGCAGCGCCAGGGCCTTGGACCGCAGCGTTGGCACCCGTGTGATTGTGACGTGAGGGGGAGGCGTGACCTTCCGTTCTCCGGGGCGCTCCAGGCCGGTGCGGTTGCCGCACCGGCCCCGTTACCTGATCCCGGTACTGGCCGCGATCGTCGCGGTCATTGTCGTATTCATCGTGTTCGCGAACGTGTGGACCGACTACCTGTGGTTCCAAGCCATCCATTACGGCTCGGTCTTCACGAAGATCATCAGCGTCAAGCTGGTGCTCTTCGTGGTTGGCGGCGCCGTCATGGCCTCGGTGGTCGGGTTCAACATCTACCTGGCCTACCGGCTCCGGCCGGCGTACCGTGCTTCCTCACCTGAGCAGCAGGGGCTCGAGCGGTACCGCAGCGGCCTTGATCCGTACCGAAAGCTGGTCATGGCTCTCGGGCTTGGCCTGCTCGCGCTGATATCCGGGCTGTCAACCGCCGGAGCGTGGCGCACCTGGATCCTTTTCGTCAACCAGACGTCATTCGGGGTGAAGGACCCCCAGTTTCATCTGGACATCTCGTTCTTCACCTTCACCTACCCCTTCATCAGGCTCGTCCTCGGTTTCGCCTTCACCGCCGTCGTGCTGTCGGTGATCGCCGCAGCTGCCACGCACTACCTGTACGGCGGGCTGCGTCTGCAAGGGCCTGGTGAGCGCTCCAGCGTGGCCGCGAGGGCCCACCTGTTCGTGCTGCTCGGAATATTCGTGCTGCTCAAAGCCGTCGCTTACTGGTTCGACCGGTACGGCCTCAACTACTCGCAGCGCGGCGCCGTCACCACCGGCGCTTCCTATACCGATGTGAACGCGGTGCTGCCCGCGAAGACGATCCTCGCGGTCATCGGGATCGTCTGCGCCCTGCTGTTCTTCGCGGGCGCGCTGCGGCGCAGCGTGATGCTCCCTGCGGTCGGGTTCGGGCTGCTCGTGCTATCCGCGATCCTGGTCGGCGGTGTCTACCCGGCGATCATTCAGCAGTTCGACGTCAAGCCGAACGAGCCTGCGAAGGAGTCGCCCTACATCCAGCGGGAGATCGCGGGCACGCGGCACGCGTACGGCATCACCGGTGTGCAGGAGACGTCCTATCCGGCGATCCCGGACCAGCCAGCCGCCCAGCTCGCGGCCGATGCGGCCACGCTGCCCGGGGTCCGGATGCTCGACCCCGCGGTGGTAGCTCCCGCGTTCCAGCAGCTACAGCAGATCAAGGGCTACTACAAGTTCGCCAATGTGCTCGACATGGACCGGTACCCGCTGCCCGCCAGCGGCGCCCTGCCGCAAGACACCGTGGTCGCGGTGCGCGAAATGCCGGGACCGCCGGCCGGCCAGAGCAACTGGATCACCCAGCACCTGGTCTACACACACGGCTACGGCCTGGTCGCCGCGTCGGCGAACACCGTGGCTGGCCAGGGCCAGCCGAACTTCCTGGAGAGCAACATCCCGTCCCAGGGCGAGCTCCCCACCTTTCAGCCGCGCGTCTACTTCGGCCCGCTTGAGTCGAACTATGTGATCGTGGGAGCGCCACCGGGCCGCGCCCCGCAGGAACTCGATTTTCCCAGCCAGAGCGCCAGCGGCCAGCAGAACACGACATACCGTGGCGGCGGTGGCGTCGCGATCGGCTCGTTCTGGAACCGGCTGCTATACGCGACCAAGCTCAAGCAGCTCAACATCCTGCTGTCCGGTGCGGTCAACCATCAATCGCGAATCCTGTATGTCAGGGACCCGCTGGCCCGGGTGGCGAAGGTGGCGCCGTTCCTCACCCTCGACGGCGATGCGTATCCGGTGATATCCGGCGGCAACCTCGACTGGGTGGTCGACGCCTACACCACCACCAACCTTTACCCGTATTCCGAACGGGAAAGCCTGGATGACGTCACGGCGGACTCTATCGGCACGCCCGCGCCCGTCGAGCAGTCGGGCGACCAGATCAACTACATCCGCAACTCGGTCAAGGCCGTGGTGAATGCCTACACCGGCACGGTGACGCTCTACGAGTGGAACCCGGATCCGGTGCTGCGTACCTGGATGAAAGCCTTTCCCGGCGTCATCAAGCCGCGCAGCGCGATCCCCGCGGATCTGCTCGCGCACCTGCGTTACCCGCAGGACCTGCTGAAGGTGCAGCGGCCGATCCTCGCCCGGTACCACGTCACGCAGGCGCAGGCCTTCTACGGCGGCCAGGACTTCTGGGCCGTGCCGAACGACCCGACCATTGCGGCGGGCGGAACCCAGCCGCCCTATTACCTGACCATGTCCATGCCCGGCTACGCCGGCCCCGAGTACTCCCTGATTAGCTCCTTCGTGGCGAAGGGCAGGGAGAACACGTCGGCCTTCATGGCTGTGGACAGCAACCCGCTGAGCCCGGGCTACGGCGTTATCCGGCTACTCGAGCTGCCGCGATCCACCGTCTTCCCTGGCCCGAGCCAGGTGCAGAACACGTTCGAGTCCTATCCGGCCGCCTCGCAGCAGCTTGCGCTGTACCGCCAGGGCGGGTCAACGGTGATCACCGGGAACCTGATCCTGCTGCCGGTCGGCGGCGCGCTGCTGTATATCGAGCCGGTGTACCTGCAGGCGACGGGGGGCGAAGGCGTGGGCTCCTATCCGACGCTGCAGCGTGTCTTCGCGTCCTTCAACGGGCGCATCGGCTACGCGGCCACGTTGCAGGGCGCACTCAGCCAGGTGTTCGCCGGACTGCCGAGCCAGCCCTCCGCGTCGAGCACTGGATCGGGGAACGGCCAGCTGAGCGCCACCGTGCGCGCCTACCTGACCCAGGCGGAGACCTACTACAAGGACGCGCAGGCGGCGCTGAGGAATGGCGACCTCGCGACCTACGGCCAGGACATTCAGAAGGTGAAGCAGTCGCTCGACGCCGCGAGCAAGGCCGCCCTGCCGACGGCGAAGCCTGGCGCCTCACCGTCACCGTCACCCTCCCGGTGACGGGCGCAATAGGGCGCCAGGCAGCGGCTGCGGGTGGCCGCGCGAGCGGGCGAAGGTTCCTGGACAAACATTCAGCAACAATCACAAGAGCTGCCACATGCGACTAGCGGACGCCGTTGCCTTCACTGGCCATCAGGTACATGTCTGCCGTTACCGCGAGGCTGGCGCGTTGCTGCGCTGGCTCGGCGGCGACCTGCGCGGGATGCGCGTGCTCGACGTGGCGGGGGGCGACGGGTACTGGGCCGGCCGGGCAAGGCGGCGCGGCGCCGAAGCGGTCTCCATCGATCTGGCCCGCGCCAAGATGCTGCGCGGGCGCGCACTGGCCGGCGCCCCCGCTCTGGTCGAGGGGGACGCGCTTCGGCTGCCCTTCGCGGACGGCTCCTTCGACCGGGTGATGTCGATCTGCGCGATCGAGCACTTCGACGACGGCGACCGCGCGCTCGACGAGATGGCGCGGGTGCTGCGCCCGGGAGGCGAGCTTGTGCTGTCCGCGGATGCGCTCACCCGCGCCGCCCAGTGGCCGGATCTTTATCGCGCGCACTGCTCGCGCTACCACGTCAAGCGGACCTACACGCACGAGACCTTGACCGCGCTGTTGCGGGCCCGCGGGCTAGAGGTGGTGGAGCACGCCTATCAGTTCCGCGCCGGCTGGTCAGAGCGCCTTTACCTCGGGCTGTCCGCGCACGGCGGCCGGGTCGGTTTTAACGCCGCCGCTGCCCTGATTCCGCTGGTTGCCGCCAGTGATCGGCGGGCAGATCAAGAACAGGGAAGCATCGTCCTGCTACGTGCACGCCGCGCTGGCAAGTGAATTGCCCATGACGACCGGCGGCACCTGGCCCGCATGCTGCTTCACCGGTCCATCCTGGCCAGTAACCGGCGTACCCTCGTCTAGGGAGGACCGATCAATCGGGATACCCGCCCGGGTTAGACGAGTTCCTGGTTTGGCCCGCGGGGCTGGCGGCTGGGGCTGCTCGCCCAGCTGAAGCCCGGTGCGCGGGGTTCCGCGCGCGGCTCATCCGGTTCCCGGTCCTGCCCGCTGGGTTGTCCCCGCCGAAGAAAGGGCCCAAGAAAGGAGCGAGATCGCTCGTGGCGCCTCGGGTGCTTGTTGACGCGACGGCAGTGCCCGCTGACCGCGGCGCGGTCGGACGGTACGTTGACGGGCTGATCGGCGCGCTTGTGTCCGCCGATGCGGACCTGGCGGTTGCCTGCCAGCGTGCGGACGAGGAGCGGTACGCGCGGCTAGCGCCGGACGCGAGGGTCGTCGCTGGCCCTACCGCCATCGCGCACCGCGCGGCCAGGCTGGCATGGGAGCAGACCGGGCTGCCGCTGGCCGCACAGCAGGTGGGTGCGGACGTCATCCACGCGCCGCACTACTCGATTCCGCTGCGTCCTGGGGTGCCGTGCGTGGTAACGGTGCACGATCTCACCTTCTTCACCGACCCGGATCTGCACACCGCGGTCACCGCCACCTTCTTCAAGTCCGCCATCCGTACCGCCGTGCGCCGTGCCACCCGGCTGATTGTCCCGTCGAAAGCGACCAGGGATGAGCTTGTCCGCGTCCTCGGCGCGGACCCGACCAGGATTGATGTCGCCTACCACGGCGTGGATCACAAGCTCTTCCACCGGCCGGATCCCCTGCAGCTCGGGCATGTCTCCGACCGCCTCGGCCTGCACGGCAAGCCGTATGTCGCGTTCCTGGGCACGCTTGAGCCACGCAAGAACGTCCCCGCACTCATCAGAGGCTGGTCCGACGCCGCCGCGGGCATGGCGGAGCCTCCCGCGCTCGTGCTGGCCGGCGGCTGTGGCTGGAGCGAGGAGGTCGATGTCGCGGTGGCAGCAGCGCCGCCGCATCTTCGCCTGATACGCCCCGGCTACCTTCGCTTCTCCGATCTGCCCGGGTTCCTCGGCGGTGCGATGGTAGTGGCATTCCCGAGCCGTGGTGAGGGATTCGGGCTCCCCGTGCTCGAGGCCATGGCGTGCGGCGCCCCCGTGCTGACGACGCACTGCACGTCGCTGCCTGAGGTGGGCGGCGACGCGGTCGCCTACACCGAGCGGGACGCCGACAGTATCCGCGCCGCGCTGCGGGCACTGCTCGACGACCCGGCGCGTCGGCAGGCGCTCGGTGACGCGGGCTTCGCGCGGTCGCAGGAGTTCACCTGGGAAGCGTCGGCCGAGGCGCACATGGCCTGCTATCAGCGCGCCGCTGAGCAGCAAATGCCCTGACCTGGCGCCGCAACGTGCCCTGTCGCGCGCGGGAACCGCACCGGTGCGCGGCACCTCGCCGCCTGCCTTCTTTGCCGGCCCACGCGGGCGATCCCGGCCTGGTAACGTCCCTGCCTATGGAACCGGTCGAGGCGATTGTGCTGGTAGGCGGCCAGGGCACCAGGTTGCGTCCGCTGACGATTTCTACGCCTAAGCCGCTGCTCCCCGCGGCGGGAGCACCCTTCCTCGCCCATCAGCTCGCCCGGGCGGCGGCAAGCGGCGTCGCACGTGCCGTTCTCGCCACGTCCTACCGCGCGGACATGTTCGAGGCCGTTCTTGGCGACGGATCCTCGTTCGGCCTAGAACTCGACTACGTCATGGAGGACACGCCGCTCGGCACGGGCGGCGGCATCAGGAACGCCGCCAGCAGGCTGGCCTGCGGCCCCGATGACCCCGTGCTCGTGCTCAACGGGGACGTCCTCTCCGGTCACGACATCGCGGCACAGCTTGACCTGCATCGCGCCGCAGACGCCGCGGTGACACTGCATCTGGTGGAGGTCGACGATCCGTCCAGGTTCGGCTGCGTGCCGACCGATGACAGGGGGCGGGTCACTGCCTTCCTCGAGAAGACGTCCACGCCGGCAACGAACCGGATCAACGCGGGGTGTTACGTCTTCAGGCGGAGTGCGATCGACCGGATCCCGGCTGGGCGGGTCGTCTCGGTCGAGCGCGAGACCTTTCCGGGGCTCATAGCGGCAGGTGAGTCCGTCCTCGGCTTCGCGGACACCGCGTACTGGCTTGACGTCGGCACCCCGGAAGCCTTCGTCCGTGCCTCCTGTGACCTGGTTCTCGGCCTGCTGCCGTCCCCTGCGATGCCGGGCCCGTGCGGCGGCGCGCTCGTGCTCTCCGGGGCAGCGGTTGATCCGGTGGCGGACCTGTCGGGCGGTACCGTAATCGGCGCGGGGTCGGTGATCGCCCCTGGTGTGCGTATCCACGGAAGCGTGCTTTTGGACCAGGTCACCGTGGCGCCAGGCGCCCGCGTCGAGGGCTGCATCCTGGGCCGCGGCGTCCGTATCGGCGAGGGTGCCGTGCTCGACGGCGCGTTCATCGGCGAAGGTGCCGTGATCGGAGCGGGCAACGAGCTTCGGCACGGCATCAGGATCTGGCCGGACGTCGAGCTGGGGCCGCGGACGGTCCGGTTCTCGACCGACGCCTGAGCAGGCCCCGGGTGCCAGGTGCCGCCGTGCCGCCGCCACCACTGACCCGCGTCTGGCGGCCACCGTTCCCGCTGGACATCCCCGCGGTCCTCGGTGTGCACAGGCGCGGACCCGGTGACCCGGCCTTCCAGGTCGGCGCGGACGGCGCGGTATGGCGGACCTGCCTGACCCCGGACGGGCCGGGTACGCTGCGGGTCGCGGCGTCAGGCAGGGTCGCGTCAGGCAGGGTCGCGTCAGGCAGGGTCGCGTCAGGCAGGGTCGCGTCAGGCAGGGTCGCGTCAGGCAGGTTGGCTGCAGGAACGGTTGCGTCAGGCACGTTGGCTGCAGGCATGGTGGCATCGGCCGCCGCCTGGGGGCCAGGCGCGGCGTGGCTGCTCACCCACCTTCCCGAACTGCTCGGTTCGTGCGACGACCCGGTCGGCTTTGCTCCAGGACACGGCGTGCTGCGCGACCTGGCGGCCAGGCATCCGGGGCTACGGGTAGGCAGGACCTCGCGGGTCCTCGAGGCGCTGGTGCCCGCCGTACTCGAACAGAAGGTGGTGGGCGCCGAGGCTTTCCGTGCCTGGCGGCTGCTGATGCACAGATACGGGGAACCGGCGCCGGGCCCTGGCCCGGGCCGGTGCGCTCCCACTGGCTTGCGTGTGTTCCCTTCCCCGCGGGTCTGGGCGTCGATCCCGTCCTGGGAATGGCATCGGGCCGGGGTGGAGAGCGTGCGGGCACAGACGATCATGGCCGCGGCGAGGGTGGCGCGGCGCGTTGAGGAGATCGCAGAAATGGATCCGGCCGCGGCGGACCGCAGGCTGAGGGCCATCGCCGGGATCGGGCCGTGGACCTCGGCGGAGGTGCGGCAGCGCGCATCGGGTGACGCGGACGCGGTGTCGGTCGGCGACTACAACCTGCCCGCCATGGTCGGATGGACTCTGGCGGGGCGGGTCGTGGGCGATTCCGGCATGCTCGAACTGCTCGCCCCATATCGGGGTCACAGGTACCGCGCCACGCGCCTGGTGGAACTCGGCGGCGCGTCGCCACCCCGTCGCGGCCCGCGCCTTGCTGCTCGCGACTACAGCGCATTCTGATCCGGCCGATACCGGCCGGCCCTCGGGAATGTCCATGATCGTGGTGCCTTACCCGTGATATTCACGGGCCAGGTACCACGATCATGAGGGCCAGCGGGCGCGGTCTGTCGCGTGCCGCGCAGGCGGCGATGGGCGGGTGCGGTCTGTGGCGCGCCGCGTACGCGGCGATGGGCGGGTGCGGTCTGTGGCGCGCCGCGTACGCGGCGATGCGCGGCGGCGCCCGGTCGGAGTTGCGCGGGTGCGGTACGTGGCCGCGCAGGCGGTGATGGCGTGCCGCGCGGGCGGCGATGCGCGGGGTGTGCTCGGCGGTGCCGGCCCGGCCGGGTGACGCGTCTGTTGAGCAGGGCGCGGACAATCGTGATCTGGTCTCCACGTAGGGTGCCGCCATGGGCCTTTCTGAGGATCGCCCCACTGCCACTGCGATGCGAAGGGCGCTCGCCCGGGCAAGGGACGGCAAGCCGCTCGACCAGTCCGAGGCAACGGTACTGCTGCACGCCCGCGGCGGCGACCTGGATCAAGTGCTGGTTTACGCGTCCCGCACCAGGGACGCGGGCCTCGCGGCGGCGGGCCGCGAACGCGTGATCACCTACTCCCGCAAGGTCTTCATCCCGCTCACCCGGCTCTGCAGGGACCGCTGTGGCTACTGCACCTTCGTCACAGTGCCGCACCGCCTGCCGAGTCCCTACCTCTCCCCCGACGAGGTGCTCGACATCGCGCGGCAGGGCGCCGCGCTCGGCTGCAAGGAGGCGCTCTTCACCCTTGGCGACCGTCCGGAGGATCGCTGGCCGCAGGCACGCGAGTGGCTTGACGCGCACGGCTATGACGACACGCTGTCCTACCTCCGGGCGATGGCCATCAGCGTGCTCGAGGAGACCGGGTTGCTGCCGCACCTGAACCCCGGCGTGCTGAGCTGGCAGGACTTCCAGCGGCTGAAGCCGGTCGCACCATCCATGGGCATGATGCTCGAGACCACCGCCGCCCGCCTTTACACCGAGCGCGGCGGTCCGCATTTCGGCAGCCCGGACAAGGATCCCGCGCTCCGCGTGCGGGTGCTCGAGGACGCGGGGCGCAGCAGCGTGCCGTTCACCACGGGCATCCTCATCGGCATCGGCGAGACCGCGGCCGAGCGCGCCGATTCGATCTTCACGATCCGGCGGATCTCCCGCGAGTACGGCGGCATCCAGGAAGTGATCGTGCAGAACTTCCGCGCCAAACCGGATACCAGGATGCGGGATGTGCCGGATGCAGGCCTTTCTGATCTGGCCGCGGCGATCGCGGTCACCCGCCTGGTACTCGGCCCGAAGGCGCGTGTGCAGGCGCCGCCGAACCTGGTCGACGATCAGCACGGCGTGGTCCTGCGGGCCGGGATCGACGACTGGGGAGGTGTCTCGCCGCTCACCCCCGACCATGTCAACCCGGAACGCCCCTGGCCACAGATCGACGACCTAGGATCCCTAACGGCTGCCGCGGGATTCACGCTCGCTGAGCGGCTGACCGTCTATCCAGGCTACCTTGGGGAGCCGTGGCTCGACCCGCGCCTGGCAGGCCATGTCGCGGCATTGGCGGATCGGGCGACCGGGCTCGCCGCGGCAGGCGCCATGCCGCGCGGCCTGCCGTGGCAGGAACCTGATGGCGGCTGGGGCGGCAGCGGCCGCACCGATCTGCACGTTACGGTCGATACAACGGGCCGGACCGACGATCGCCGCAGCGACTTTGGCGAGGTCTATGGCGACTGGGCGGAGATAGGTGCCCGCATCAGGCCAGGGGCCAGCCCGCGCGGCCGTATGGATGCTGACGTGGTTGCCGCGCTCAGGCACGCTGAAACGGACCCGTCTGGCCTCACCGACGCGCAAGCGCTTGCGCTGCTCGACGCGGATGGCGCTGAACTCGAAGCGCTCGCGAAACTAGCTGATGACGTCCGGCGCGACGTGGCAGGCAATCCGGTGACCTACGTCGTGAACCGGAACATCAATTTCACCAACGTCTGCTACACGGGCTGCAGGTTCTGCGCGTTCGCGCAGCGCCGTACCGACGCCGATGCCTACACGCTGTCGCTGGAGCAGGTGGGCGACCGGGCCGTCGAGGCGTGGGCGGCAGGCGCGACTGAGGTGTGCATGCAGGGCGGCATCCATCCTGATCTGCCCGGAACCGCGTACTTCGACATCGCGGCCGAGGTGAAGCGGCGTTGCCCGGACATGCACGTGCATGCGTTCTCACCGATGGAGGTGGTCAACGGCGCGTCGCGGACCGGTATGTCCATCAGGGAGTGGCTGACGGGAGCGCGCGAAGCCGGGGTCGGCTCGCTTCCAGGTACCGCGGCCGAGATTCTGGACGACGACGTGCGCTGGGTGCTGACGAAGGGCAAGCTGCCCGCCTCCACCTGGATCGAAGTCATCACGACGGCGCACGAGCTTGGCATCCGGACAAGCTCGACCATGATGTACGGCCACGTAGACAATCCCGCGCACTGGGTGGGGCACCTGCGGGTGATCCGCGGCATCCAGGAGCGGACCGGCGGGTTCAGCGAGTTCGTTCTGCTGCCGTTCGTGCACGCCAACGCGCCGATCTACCTGGCGGGCCTGGCCCGCCCCGGGCCGACCAGGCGCGAGAACCGCGCGGTGCACGCTGTATCGCGGCTGCTGCTGCATGGGGCGATCGCGAACATCCAGTGCTCGTGGGTGAAGCTCGGTGATGACCTGTGCCGCGACGTGCTTCGGGGCGGCGTCAACGATCTGGGTGGCACGCTGATGGAAGAGACGATCAGCCGGATGGCGGGCTCCGCCAATGGCTCGTTCAAGACCATCAGCGACCTCACCTCGATGGTGGCGCCGCTCGGCCGGGAGGTGCGGCAGCGCACCACGATGTACGGGGACGTGCCACCGGACCGTGTTGCCGCCGCGCGGGTGAGCGACGGAGTCTGCGACGCGGTCCGCCAAAAGCTCCCCGTGGTCGCGGGCTGAGCCGCTCCAGGTTCTGTCACCTGCCTGCCCGGAGCCTGCTTGCCCGGCGCGCTGGCCTGCCCGGCGCTGGGCCTGCCCGGCGCGCTGGCGGGGCTGGCGCTTGCCTGCCCGGAGCCTGCCTGCCCGGAGCCTGCCTGCCCGGCGCGGGGCCTGCCCGGCCCGCTGGCCCGGGGCGGGCGCCGACGCCGGGGTGTGGAGCTTGCTGTGGTGCGGGGGTGCGAGCAGAGTGCCGCTTTTCGGTCACGCCGATCTCCACAGCTCGCCGTGGATGTGCACTCAGACGCATCGTGCGTCCGAGTGGCCCGGTCAGCGGCGGATGATGAACGCTTCGACGTCGCGATCCGGGCGCGGCGGGGGGGCCGCAGCCGGATGACCGACGCCGACGACGCCCATCGGCTCCCAGTCGTGGGGCAGGCCGAGCGCCTTGCGGGCGACCTCCGGGCAGAACATGCTGCTCGACACCCAGCATGAGCCGAGTCCCTCGACCGCGAGCGCGACAAGCAGGTTCTGCACCCCCGCGCCCATCGACACCAGGAACATCTCCCGTTCTGCGCGCTGCCTCCGCTGGTCCGGATAGGTGTGTGCCGCGTCGGCGACCAGGCAAGGCACGATGAGCAGCGGAGCGCGGCGCAGCGGCTCACCGCGCGCGATCCTGCGCTTGATCTGATCCTCGGTGAAGCCGTCGCCGCGCAGGTCGGCAACCCACGCATCGCGCATGGCGTCGAGCAGTCCTGAACGCGCCTGAGCGGAGGATGCGATGGCAAACCGCCACGGCACCGAATGGTGCGGAGCGGGAGCGGCGAACGCCGCGAGCACGGCGCGGCGCGCCGCCTCGTCGTCGACCGGATCGCTGGTGAAGTCCCGCACTGTCCGGCGCGCGAAGATCACTTCGCGCGATCCGAGCGGGAACATGTCCTCAGCTGACGGGCGGATGAGCGCGGCAGCACCCGGACCATCCGCCGCAGTGACCAGATGCGCAAGGCCGCGCACGACAGCCACCGGCGTGTTGCCGAACTTGCCCTTGACCAGGTCCCCGGCCGCGGCGATCTCATCGGCCACCGCGGGCAGGGTGACCTCGAGCTGGTTGCCGTGAGAGTCGGCCTGCCCCCTGTGGTCGAGTACGGGTGCCACGCCCGCAAGGCCGATCGCGGTGTCGATCTGGCCGACCCGCCAGGCACGGCCCAGAGTGTCGGTGATGACGACGCCGAGCCGCACCCCGAGGCGGTCGGCAAGCGACGCGCGCAGCGCGCGCGCGGAGGCGTCAGGATCCTCGGGCAGCAGCACGACGCTGCCTGCCTCGCTGTTGGAATTGTCCACACCCGCCGCGGCGAGCACGAGACCATGACTGGTCTGCACGATCCGGGTCGCGCCGCGCCTCGCGACGACCCGCACGGTTTCCTTTTCTATCGCGGCATCCCGGAGCCTCGCGGCGGCGGCCACAGACCGCTCTGCGGCGCGCATCACCCTGCC
The DNA here is from genome assembly GCA_963826515.1 of uncultured Actinomycetota bacterium. Taxonomy (GTDB): domain Bacteria; phylum Actinomycetota; class Actinomycetes; order Streptosporangiales; family Streptosporangiaceae; genus DATFVJ01. The sequence continues at coordinate 369,794 of CAWGXI010000002.1, read as the reverse complement.
CTCGGCCTTGCTCACGATCTTTGAGGTGACGGCCAGAATGTCACCATCCAGAAGATCAGGCGCGGCTTCCGCGATCAGCGCCGCAAGGTCGTCACGCGCGTCGACTTCTGGCAGCCCGGTGATGGCCGTGACGGTGAGCGCGGGCGCGCCGCCCGGCCTCACCCCGGCGGCGTTGCCGGACGTGTCGCCGGTCACGGCGACGACCCGGCGCCAAGCGTGGCAGCGAGATCGAGACACTCTATGGCGATCTGGCTAGTGGCCGGCAGATCGTGCATGTAGAGCGGGCGAGCCCGGACGGCGATCCCCGCGAGTTCCGGATCGTCTGCGGCCGCCTTGTCCGCGTCATCGACAAGCCATCCGTTCAGCAGCCCGTCGCCGTACCAGGCCGCGACGGAAGCGGCGCTGGCCGGCACGCCGATCGCGGCGAGGCAGCTGTCGGCCATTCCGCGCACTGGCGCGCCGCCGATGATCGGCGAGACGCCGACGACGGTCTTGCGCTCGAGCGCGTCCCGGATGCCAGGTACCCGCAGGATCGTGCCGATACTCACGACCGGGTTGGACGGCGGCAGCAGCACGACATCGGCGGATGCGATCGCATCTAGCACGCCGGGTGCCGGGATGGCGTCGGCCGCGCCCGTCGCGACGATCTCAGCGGCGGGGATTCGCGCACCGTGGCGTACCCACCATTCCTGGAAATGGATCACACGCCGGAAATGCTGGTCACGCTGGGCTGGCTGGTCACGCTGGGCTGGCTGGCCGGGCTGGGCCGGCTGGCCGGGCTGGGCCTGGCTGGCCGGGCTGGGCCGGGTCGCCACGCTCGCCACGTTCGGCCGGCTGGTCTCGTCGGCCTGCGTGGCCCGGCGGATCGGGCGGCCGCGCGTCAGTTTCCTCGATCTCGACATGTTCCTCGATCTCGACATGTTCCTCGATCACGACATGTTCCTCGATCACGACATGGGTTTCCACGCGGTCATCGGTCATCGGCAGGAGGGTCACGCCAGGCTGCCACCGCTCGCACAGGGCCGCGGTCACCGCGGAGAGCGGCTTGCCCGAGCCGAGCAGCTGAGTCCGCAAGATATGGGTGGCGAAGTCGCGGTCGCCAAGGGTGAACCAGAGTGGCTGCGCCTGGTAGGCGGTGAGTTCCTCGCGGACCGAGAAGGTCTCGGCCGACCTGCCCCACCCCTGCTCGGAATCGATACCTCCGCCGAGCGTGTACATGACGGTGTCGAGGTCCGGGCAGATCCGCAGCCCGAACAGGGTGATGTCGTCTCCGGTGTTGCCGATGACGGTGATCTGGGCAGCTGGGACGGCTGCCTTGAGGCCGCGAAGGAAACGTGCCGCACCGACGCCGCCGGCCGGTACTACTATCCGCATGGGCACAAGTGTCCCAGCCGCGTCGGCGGACTCGTTCAGGCGGGCACCGGCTGGCGTGGCTGCGTGCGTTGCCACCGCCCGCCGCGCGGGTCTGTCCAGGTACACGCCGCACCACGCTGCTGGATACGGCGCGCGATCCCGGTCCCCGCAGGTACACCGGGATCGCGGATTTCGCCCCCTGATGCATGGGTTTGGCCGGACGACGCCCCCGGGGCATGAGGGCTGGCGCGACGATGCCGCCTTGCGCCACAGGCTGACGCGGTGGCGAGTATGTGGGAGGCTTCCCTCCGACATGAAACCGCAGGGGGTCGTTGTGATCAGGGACGAAACCAGGCGAGTCAGGCAACCCGCGGCGTGGCTGCTGCTCTGCGGCGTCGCGATCAGCGTGTTCCTCGGCCTTATGGCCATGCTCAGCAATGGCTGGGCCGCTGCGGCGAACGCGGGCACACTGATCGCGCTGACCGGAGGCGGTGCGGCAGGACCAACCTTCGCCGATCGTGCGGTCGTCGCCTCCCACGCCCTGACGTCTATCTCGCTCACCGCGATGGCCGTCGCAGCCGTGGCACTGGCCACTCAGTTTGGTGATCAGGTGCGGCACGCGCGGAGGATCACTCTGTTCGCGGTGGTCCTGCAGGGGATCGCGCTGCTGTTCGGCGTGCTCACCTGGCTGATGGCACTTGGCATCCAGGTCAGCGGCGCTGCGAAGCTAGGTTTCTTCTTCGACGGTGCCGTCGGAGTCATGGCCGCGACGGCTGGCTTGTTTTTTACCGTGGTCACGCTGCGGTCCAGTGAACTGCAGGCGGCTCGCCAGCAGACGGCCGCGCGTCGGCGTGCCCTGTCCCCGGGCCGTTCAGGCCCGGACCGCTCGGCCGCGGCTGAGCGGTCCGCGGCTGAGCGGTCCGCGGCTGAGCGGTCCGCGGCTGAGCGGTCCGCGGCTGAATGGCCTGGGGCGCAGACGACCCAATATCAGAAGGTAGCGGGCCAGCCATACGGCGCAGGTTCTGGCCATCAGTACGACCAGCAGGGCCAGCAGGGCGGCGGATACGGCCAGCAGCCCTACGGGTCCTACGGGCAGCAGGCATCGGGACCGCCGGCTGGGCAGCAGGCCGAACCGGCTGGCTACTCGCAGCAGTCGTACGGGCAGGGTTACGACACGGGCTATCGCCAGCAGCAGTCCGATGGTCAGGGATACGCACCCTACGACCTGCCGGGCGACCAGGCCCAGCACGGTCAGGCTTACGGCCAGCAGGATTACGGCCAGCCGGGCCAGCAGGATTACGGCCAGCCGGGCCAGCAGGATCACGGCCAGCCGGGCCAGCAGGATCACGGCCAGCCGGGCCAGCAGGGCTACGGCCAGCAGGATTACGGCCAGCAGGGCTACGGCCAGCAGGATTACGGCCAGCAGGATTACGGCCAGCAGGGCTACGGCCAGCAGGGCTACGGCCAGCAGGGCTACGGCCAGCAGGGCTACGGCCAGCAGGATTACGGCCAGCAGGGCTACGGCCAGCAGGATTACGGCCAGCAGGGCTACGGCCAGCAGGGCTACGGCCAGCAGGGCTACGGCCAGCAGGGCTACGGCCAGCAGGCTCACCTGGGCGCTGACGGCTACCAGCCACCGGGCACCGACGCCTACCAGTCGCCCGGTGCTGACGCCTACCAGCCCAGCACTGACACCTACGAGCAGTATTACCGGCAGCATCCGCCCCAGCCTGCGGAGCAACGCTCGTCCGATGACGGTCAGCCAAACCGCGGCGTCAAGAACGGCGATTCGCGCCACCGGTGAGGCGGGGAAGGCGACACGCACGCGGCCTGACCTTTCCGGCGGATCCTCCGCGATGATGTCGCGCCGCCGAGAGATCGGGCTGCTCCGCGTAAGCCGTTAAGACTGTTCGCGGTGGGCATTGCGAGCTGGATGAACCGCGTGACGCACCCTGGGATCCCAGGATCGGCCGACAGACTTTTTGCATGATCGCGGACAAGACCGCTGCCAATACCACCGATCACGCTTGACTTCGAGCAAGACACGCGCGTGTAATTCCATCAATGTGGTTCGCGTCTCTAGGGGAGACAGGCGCGAGCCTTGGGGGCTCCGACAGGGGTAGGAGGTGCGCTTTTGAGCGAGGTGATCATCCCGCTGGCGCACGGCTCATTCGGCAACGGCGTGGATGAAGTCGAGGATCTTGGCTGGCAGGAGCGCGCGCTGTGCGCGCAGACCGATCCGGAAGCTTTCTTTCCGGAGAAGGGCGGGTCGACAAGGGAAGCTAAGAAGGTATGCCGTGCCTGCGACGTCCGGGCCGAGTGTCTTGAGTACGCGCTCTCGCACGATGAGCGGTTCGGTATCTGGGGCGGGCTCTCCGAACGCGAGCGGCGCCGTCTGAAGAGGCAGGCCGGCTAGCCGCCGCGGCAGGGACCAGAGCACCTTCGCCGTATACCCGACCTGTCCTTCAGGTCCCACCTCGTGCGGGCCCGCATTCGCGTATTGTTCACGCTTACCACCCGACGTGCCGAGCCCCACCAGGCACGATCGGCGGCCAATCCCTCCACGAGCGAGCGGACCCGTGTCGCCCAACGATTCGAACGCCCAGCACGTCGTTACCGCCGTCATCGTCGCGCATGACGGCGCCCGCTGGCTTCCCGATGTCGCCAGTGCGGTGCGCGAGCAGACGCGCCCTGTTGACCGCGTCGTCGCCGTCGACACCGGCAGCAGGGACCGCAGCGGCACGCTGCTTACCAAGGTGTTCGGCAAGGGCTCGGTGTTCGGCGCGGATCGCGGCACTGGATTCGGTGCCGCAATCAACCAGGCATTGCGGCACCGCGCCGCCCACACACCGGTGCCCCCGGGACAGCGAAGCGCCGGTGAGGTCGTCGAATGGATCTGGCTGCTGCACGACGACTGCGCACCCGATCGCGAAGCTCTCGGATACCTGCTCGATGCGGCCAGCGCTTCCCGCGGCAGCGCTGTCCTCGGTCCTAAGGTCAGAGACTGGGAGGACCAGCGGGTCGTCATCGAGGCGGGCATCACGATCGACGGGGCCGGCCGCAGGGAAACCGGTCTCGAACCGAACGAACTTGACCAGGGTCAGCACGACGGCCAACGTGACGTGCTGGCTGTCGGCAGCGCGGGCATGCTCATCCGCCGTGACGTATGGGACCGGGTCGGCGGCTTCGATCCGAGCTTCCGCCTGTTCCGCGACGACATCGACTTCTGCTGGCGGGTGATCGCGGCCGGCTACCGGGTCAAGCTGGTCACAGACGCGGTAGTTCACCACGTGGAGGCATCCGCGCGGCGCTACCGGCCAATATCGGCAGCTAGCGGCGAGCGCCCCGGGCGGCCACACCACTTGGACCGGCGGAACGCGCTCCTCGTGCTTTTCGCGAACCTGCCTGCCGCCCCGATGCTTACCGCGATCGGCCGCAACATCGTCGGCTCGCTGCTTCGCACAATTATCCTCCTCGCGAGCAAGCAACCGAGTGCCGCATGGGACGAGATCACCGCGCTAGCTTCGGTGCTCGCTCATCCGTTCCAGCTGCTGCAGGCGCGTCGGCAGCGGGCACCTGGCCGTCGCCGCGCCTACCCGATTGTCCGCTCGTTCATAGCGAAGGGCCGGACGGTCGGCCGAATCACCGAGATCATCGGCACCGCGCTGGCCGGGCCGCAGCCGGCCATGCACTCCCTGGCCGGGGCGAGCGCGGAAGAAGACGAAGAAGAGACGCTGCTCACCGACAGCGGCCTGGCTCAGCGGCTGATGAGCAACCCTGGTGTGCTCACGGTACTCGGGCTGACCCTTGTCGCCCTCGTCGCGGAACGGTCGCTGCTACGGGGCGGGTGGCTCGGCGGCGGCGCCCTGGTCCCCGTTTCAGGTGGCTCTGCGAACCTATGGCGGGAGTACCTGGCCGGGTACCACGATGTCGGACTCGGCACCGCCGGGAATGCGCCGCCCTACGTGGCCGTGCTTGCCCTGCTCTCCACCCTTCTCGGCGGCAAGCCCTGGCTCGCCGTCGACGTGCTGTTGCTTGGCTGCGTGCCGCTGGCTGGCAGCACGGCCTATCTGGCGGCCCGCCGTATCACCGTCCATACCTCCGCCCGGATCTGGGCTGCGTGCACGTACGCGCTGCTGCCCGTCGCGACGGGCGCGATCGCGGCGGGCCGGATCGGCACCGCTGTGGCGTTCGTGCTCGTGCCCGTCATCGGCATCCTGGTCGGGCGCATGCTGACCACGCCTGGGCGCCGCGGCCGCCAATCCGCCTGGGCGGCAGGCCTGGTGGTGGCGGTCGCGGCGGCCTTTGTCCCGCTCGTATGGGCCGTCAGCCTCGTCGGCGCCGTGGCGGCCGTGCTGGCATTCGGCAGGAGCAGGCGCCGGGTGGCCATCCATTGCGGCATCGTCGCGCTCGTACCTGCTGCGCTGCTCGCTCCCTGGACATTCGACCTGTTCATGCATCCGTCGCTGTTCCTGCTCGAGGCCGGCGCGGCGGGCAGGGGCCTGGCCGATCCGCGGCTGCCTGCACCCTCCTTATTCCTGCTCAGCCCCGGCGGCCCAGGCTTGCCACCGGTGTGGGTGACGGCCGGATTGGCTCTGGCCGGGCTCCTCGCCGTGCTGCTGAACCGGCGTCACGTGCTCGTCGCCGCCGGCTGGGCAATCGCACTGGCCGGCCTCGTGACCGCGATCGCGGTGAGCAGGATCAAGGTCGCCTCGCCGGCCGGCGGCCCAGTCGTGCCCGGCTGGCCGGGCGTCGCCCTCGCCTTAACGGCGGGCGGTGTGCTCCTCGCCGCCATCACCGTCGCCGAGTCGTGGCCCGGCCTCCTGCGGGCGGGCGGGCTGCACAGGATGGGCGGCGCCGCCATCGCCCTCGCTGCCTGCACGGCACCGGCGCTCGTTGCGGGCATATGGGTTGTCAGCGGAGTTCGTGGTCCGCTGACAGGGACGCGCTCGAGTGTCCTGCCCGCATTCGTGACGGCATCCGCGACGGGCGGCTTGCGGCTGCGCACGCTCGAACTCCGGTCCGGGCCAGGAACGCTTCGCTACACGGTGCTGCGGAACGCCGATCCGCTCATTGGTGCGCCGGAGCTGGCCCAGCCGGTGGCGGCGCGGCGCATCCTGGACTCGGTGGTGGCCGGCCTGGCCACCGGCAGCGGCGCAGACCTGGGTGACGATGGCCATACCCTCAGCCAGTTCGCCATCGGTTACGTGCTGCTGCCTGCGCCCATGAATCAGGTCCTGGTCCGGGTGCTTGACGGGACGCCTGGCCTACGGCCGGTAAGCCTTACCGGATCTTTCGCGTTATGGCAGGTCACGGATGTTGCGGCCCGGGTCCGCGTGGTCGGGCCCGATGGCACGGTCTTTCCGGTGCGATCCGGGCGCGTCGACGTAAAGGGCGCACCCGTGCCCTCGGCAGGTGGCACGCTCGTGCTCGCGGAACCGGCGGACGCCCGCTGGCACGCAAGCCTGAACGGCCGTCCCCTGACACCCCTCGCCAGTCCGGTCGACGGCTGGGCACAGGGCTTCAACCTCCCTGCGGGCGGTGGCAGGGTCGACATAAGCCGCAGCATGCTGACCCGCCAGGTAATCCTGGCTCTGGAGGCCGTCGCCGTGGCCGTGGCCGTGGCGTTGGCACTGCCTTCGGCGCGGGTGCAGTCCATGGCTGAACAGGAAGAGCAGCCTGTGGCGGGCGACGATGCTGGACGCAGGCACAGCCGGCGCAAGCCAGCCAGGGCTAGGCGGTCAAGGCGAACCCGGGGAGTATCTCGCGGGCGCCCGGCCATGTCGGATCGTCCGGCCCGTAACCGGGCGGCGGAGCGCGTGCCGTCGGGAACTGCCGGCCCGCGTGGCACGGGCGGCGGATCCGGCGCGGACAGCGGTCCCAGCGTCGCCACCCGGCCCGGTGGCCGCGCCCGGCCAGGCGCGCACGCGGCGCAACAAGACGTCCCACCTGGCGCCCGGGCGGCTGGGCGCCCTGCGCCTGCCCCGCCCGGGCCTGCCCCGCCCGGGCCGGCCCGGGCGGGCCCGAGATCGCCAGCACCGCCTGGAGCAGCCCAGGCGCCCCGGGGACTGGGCTCTGAGGCCGCTGGATGGCCCGGATGAGGGGTCTCATCGCGAGCCGTTTCGCCCTGTTCGGGCTCGTCTCGGCGGCGCTCGCCGCACTGTTCTGTGTGGCCTGGATAAGCCGGCCCCCTACGGGAAGCGCACATGGCGCGACCGCAGCGCCGCGGCTGGCGCCTGTGAAGTCGGCCGTCAGCTCCTGCCCCGCGCCAGGGTCCGGCCGCGTCGCGGTATTCGCCGCGCCTGGCGGGCAGGCCGGCCAGGGTCGCGCCGAGCTTGTCGCGGCACCGAGCGAGGGCATCGCGGCCGCGGGGAGCGCCGGAAGCAGCGCTGAGGCGGGCGCGGGAAGCGGCTCAGGGACGAGCCTCTCGGCGCCAGCGGCTCCGCTGCTGACGTTCTCGCAGCCGGAACGGCTCTGGTTGTCAGGGAACGGCCTCGCTGTGGGCCGCGAGCCGCGCGGGACACACCACGAGGCGCAGCCAGCAGCGGTCATAATCGAGGCGACCGGCGCGATGGCGCGAGGCCTTGAGGCCGAGCAGACCAGCTACCCCCCTAACGGCTCCGCGGGCACCGTCAGCAGTGTTCAGTGCTCGCAGCCGGGGACTGACTTCTGGTTCCTTGGCCCTGGGCCCATGCGAGCGGCGGCCATCGACGTGCACCTGGTGAACCCGGACAGCGCGCCCGCCGCAGTCGATGTCGAGATCTTCACGGACACCGGGCCGCTCCAGGAAAACAAGGATACGGGGATAGACGTGCCACCCGGCGGCAGCGTTGTCCAGTCCGTCAGCACGCTTGTGCCAGGCGCTCAGGTCGTTGCGCTGCATGTCCGCACGAGTGTCGGCCGGGTTGCCGCGGCCGTGCAGACCGCGGGCGTCTGGTGGCGGGCGGCCACGGCGCCTGCCACGCAAGTGGTCATCCCAGGCCTGCCTGGAGCCGGCCGCGGCCGCAGGCTTTACCTCGTGGATCCCGGCGGCAGCGATGCGCAGGTGCACGTTCAGGCGGTCACTCCCGCGGGCACCTACAGCCGGCCGGGGCTGGTGGTATAGACGTGCCCGCTGGCTCTGCGGTGGCGCTGGATCTGCCGTCGCTCAACGGCATTCCCGCCGCACTGCGGTTGCAGTCGGCGACTCCTGTGACCGCAGCCGTGCTCGCCGGGGATCACGCGTTCACCGCGGCGACCCCACCGCTGCAGCAGCAGGGAATCATCGCGGACAACCAGTCAGGCGATGGATACACGACGTCGGTCGTGCTGTCCGCGCCGGCTGGCCGCGCGCAGGTCCGGATCACCACGGCGGGCACAGGCGGCGCAGTGGGAGCGGGCCAGCTCGTCTCCATACCGGCAGCTCATTCCGCCGATGTCAAGGTGCAGGCGCCGCGCAACGGACGCGACGGGTTCGCCATCGTCATATCGCCCGTGGACGGTTCCGGTCCGGTATACGCGGGCCGGGTGCTCCAGACGCGGATCGGCGGAGTCCAGTTGATCACTCCGATCGTGAGCGCGCCCTCCTCAGTGCTGTTGCCGGCCATCAACGGCTCACTGGCGGCAACGATCCCATGAGAAGGCCCATTACCTGCCTGGCGCTGGCCGGGCGCTGGCCACCGCCAGGCAGGTAATGAGCGCGCAAATTGCACCGGCTGCCCCGCCACCTCTCCGGCGGGCCGCTCGCCGGGATCCCCCCGCTGCCGCCGCTGCGGAAACGACCCCCGGGTTCTCCCCGGCACCCTCCGGTGGCCCCGGAGTCACGCTTCCGTGACGAGCCTGGCGCCGTATGGCTTTCCCGCAGGTCGGGGCTTTCTGCCAGCTTACATACCTGTTAAATGCCGGATCGTGGTGACCATTCGGGTTGACGCGACATGGTGCCTACCATAGGTTTCTAACCGGTTTGCGGCACGGGATTCCGCCGCGTGCCTGGCTGTCCGCTGGGGCCGTCAGCAAGATGGACCCGTAGGTACAGCCGCGCGCGGGTGATCTTGCGCGGGGGTTCCGTATGCGACCGCCAAGCAGGGCACTTAACGGGCAGACATCACGGAGGTGGGCGATGGCGGGCGAAGTTTCCGTTGAGAGAGATGCCATCAACACAGCGGCCGGCCAGCTTGACGAGGCGTTCAGCGTCGTAACGGCGCTGCGGCAGCAGCTTGAAAGCCACGAGTCCGAGTTGATGGGCAACTGGAAGGGCAACGCGGCTACCGCCTTCTCCAACGTCTACCATGCCTTCGACGCGGACCTGGCGAAGGTACTTAACGCGATGGACACCCTCCACCAGAACATGGTTCAGACGCACGCGAGGTACGAGGCCACCGAGGCCCAGCAGAGCCAGACTGTCAGCAAGGTTGCTGGACTGCTCAACAAATGAGCGCCGCCGAGTTCAAGGAAGGGAACGGCAGTGAGTGAGTACACCAGCGCCAATTTCGCCGGGATGGCGCAGGGCGAGTCGGATTTCCTCGCGATCTACAACACGCTGACCAGCACCCTGAGCGACCTGCAGCACAATCTGGAGGGCTCGCTTGGCCAGTGGACGGGTTCGGCCCGGGCGTCGTACGCGCAGGCCAAGGCTCAGTGGGATGCGGCGGCACAGCACATGGGGGCCGTGCTGAACTCGCTCGGCACCGTTATCGGGACCGCGAACACGACTTATCAGGAGACGGAGCGCGGCCTCGCGCAGATGTGGGGCTGACGCCGCGATTCCTGGTCGCGACGGTCCCGGCTGCGGTGCCTTAGGAGTGGCCGGGACACCGATGGTGAGGACAACACTGGGTCAGCAAAGGGAACGGGTGGTTCATGATGGGCGACGGCCCGCAGCCGGCTCCGACCTCCGCGCCAACTCCGCCCCCGGCTCCGGGCCAGAGCACCGGCGGCGGGCAGTACTACTCGGACGGGCGCGGTAAGGCCAACGACTACCAGCCCGCGCCCGCCATCCAGCCGGCTTGGCCAGCGTCCTTCGCCGGCGGCGGGTTTTCGGTGGACCGCGACGGGCTGCGGCAGGTTTCCAGCGCGTTGAAGCAGGACGTCGCGGAGATCCGGGCGGTATGTACCGACCTGCAGGCAAATGGCCTGGTAACCGAGCTTCAAGTGGGTGAGTGGGACGCGCCATCCGGGCTAGCAGGTGCGACACGCAACGCGTTCGCTGGCATCACGAGTTTCGTTAATGATCTCATCCAAGCCCAGAACGCCGTGAGTGAGCGACTTAGCAAGTCCGCGAACGCGTACTCCGACACAGAAGCGAATAATGTCGCATTGTCGAACGGGGTGCACATTTGATGACCGCGCAATCGCCCTGGTTTCTGCGCGTCAGCGAAGTGACGTGCGATGAGATCGAGTGACGGCGGCGGGCCCGATCCCCTCAGCAATGGCGGGAACACCTGGCATTTCAAGCTCGACGGCATCTACTCAGGATCGACAGCCGGCATGACGCTCCAAGAGGTCAAGGCGCTGGTCGACCCCATTCAGCCGGAGCAGGTCGTTGCCGCGGGTGCCGCGTATCAGCGGGCAAGCCAGAAACTGACCGAACTCGCGTCGAACCTGATTAATCACGCGCAGAAACTGGCCGGCGCGTGGGGTGGCGAGACCGCGCCCAAGGCGATTTCGCAAATGCAGCAGCTGCACGACACCGCGATCGACCTCGCCAACACCAGCCGGGGCACCGCCTCGGTGCTGAATTGGTACGGCGGCACGATCCAGCCCTGGTACAAGGCGCAAATCCAGAGCATGAGCGACACCCTCGGTGACAAGGTCCATGGCTTGCTCACGGGAACCGATCCGGCCAACACGGCGGCGGCCAGCCAGCTCGCCAAGCTGAACGTCCGCACAGTCGAGGCCTATGACTCGATCCCGCCGGCGGCGACCAAGAACCTGCCGCCGATGACCGGCTCCTATGACGTACCGGGCCCGGGCAGTGGCGTCGGCAGCGGTTCAGCCCGCGGGCCCGGCTCGGGTGCCGGGGCGCCTGGCGGCGGCTACGGCTCGCCGATCCCGGTTTCGCACGGCAGCGCCGCAGCTGGTAATGGCAGTGCTGGCGGCGGCGGCAGTGCTGGCGGCGGCGGCGGTGCTGGTGGCAGCGGCGGTGCTGGGGGAAGTACCGGTGCTGGTAGTGGCGCTGGTGGTGCGGGCAGTCCTGTGATCGGTGGCGGTCACGGCAGTGCCGTGGCAGGCGGCCGTGGCACGCTTTCCGGCTTCCATCCGACGCCAGGCGGTGCACCCGCAGGGCCGGGCGCGGGTGGCTCTGGCATGGGTGGCGCTGGCATGGGTGGCGCTGGCATGGGTGGCGCTGGCATGGGTGGCCCTGGCATGGGCGGCCCTGTCGCCGGCGGTCTAGGTACGGCTGGCGGCGGTGCGCCCATCCTCGCGGGTCCGGTCATCGGCGGCCCGCAGCCCGGCAGGGCGGCGGGCGACCCCGTACCCGGTGAACCCCTACCCGGGGATCCGGCGGCGGGTGGCCCAGGTATGGGCGGCGCGGGCGGCGAGCCCGTCGTCGGTGAACCTGTCATCGGCGGCAGGACTATCGGCCTGATGGGCGGCGACCCCGGCGCCGGCGAGCCTATTGGTAGCGAGCCCATTGGTGGCGGCATTGGTGGCGAGCCCATTGGTGGCGAGCCCATTGGTGGCGAGCCCCTTGGCGGCGGGACCGGCGTGCTCGGCAGCGAGAGCGCGGCCACCGGCGGTCAGGCATTCGCCGGAGACGGAGCGCTAGGCCCGGGCCAGGCTGGGGACGCGGCAGCTGGCGAAGGCGCCGCCGCCAGCGACGCATCAGGTGCCGAGGCCCTGGCCCGTCCTGGCTTCATGCCAATGGGCGGCGCTCAGGGCGGCGCGGGACGCGAGCACGGCACCTGGCTGACCGAGGACGGGGATGTCTGGGGCGACGATGGCGAGATGACACCGCCGGTCATCAGCTGAACCTGCTCGCCGCCTGGAGCCGGCACCCGATGGCCCATCGGGTGCCAGATCTAGATCCGGCGCCCAATGGGCCATCGTGTGTCACCGGCCACAGGCGATCTTGATGCCTGTTTCGTTGGCTAAGCGACGGCTAAGCCGACGGCTTAGCCGTCGTCCGAGTAGCCCGGATCGACGGTCTCCGGGTCGACGCCGAGCAGGCGGGCGACCTCCTCGACGACTATGTCGAAGACGAGCGCGGCCAGTTCCTCATCGCCCTCGGCGCGCGCCTGCGCCGGGCGGCGGTAGACCACGATGCGGGCGGGCTTCCCAGCCACGGCCGGGTGCAACCTGCCCAACGGCACCGGGTCGCCTGGGACGTCCGGGTCGGCCGGGGGCACCTCTTCTACCGCGAACTCCACGCCCGCGAGCTGCTTCTCCCAACGGGCTTCCAGCCGGCTGACCGCGTCGAGCACGAGGTCGTCAAAATGCTGCGCTCGGGTCCTCGACAGCGGTATGCCGGCCGGCGCGAGCGGGCCGCGGAGCCCCCGGCCGTGCCGGTCCCTGCGCACGGCACGGGCCGGACGCTGCCTGCGGCCTGGATCAGCTGGCTGCACATGGCCGAGGTTATCCGGTGTACCAGCCCGCCGCCGCCGGTGCGCAGGGAAGACACGATCGTGCAGAGTGCCCGGGGTGATGGCGTTACGGCCTGCGGCCGGATACGGTCAATGACTGAGGTAGGCGAGGCGCACGCCGCGGCGTCCAGATGAGCGTCCGTGGGCGGGCAGTATGGGCAGTATCCCGCGAGCACGAGCACGAGCATGGCGCGGCGAAACCGGTGCGCACCAGCATTAGCGCACCAGCATCAGCGCACCAGCATCAGCGCACCAGCATCAGCGCACCAGCATCAGGGCGAAACTGACGAGCGAGGTGGACAGGTGGGTACCCGTCGTTGCTCCCGAACCGCCTGCAAGCAGCCTGCCGTCTGTACCCTCACGTACGTCTACCGTGACTCCACTGCCGTGCTAGGGCCACTCGCGTCGTATGTAGAACCGCACTGCTACGACCTGTGTGCGGCGCATGCCGAGCGGCTGACCGCGCCGCTTGGCTGGGAGGTTGTCCGGCTGCCCGTGGAGCCGGCGCAGCCGGCCAATGACGACTTGGAAGCGCTGGCGAACGCGGTTAGGGAGGCCGCTCGGCCGCAGCCGGCCGAAGAGCCAGTCGGGCAAGGCATCGAGGTGGGCCGCCGCGGGCATCTGCGGGTACTGCGGTCGGCGCCGCCCCGTGGTCCCGGCGGTTGATCCACGCCGGTCCCTGACCGCGGCTGGCTAGTAAGCCAGCGCCAGTTTGATCGGCACCGCACCAGAAAGAATCGTGCATTTGCTGCGATCCCTAGCGAACGCCAGCCACGAGGGTCGGCGGGTGCCACTTGGCGCCGCCCCCGGCCCGGTAGGCTCGATGATCGGGCAGACCGGCAGGGAACGAGGCGGACCAAGCCGGAAGTGGCGAAACAGAAGCTGGAGCCGGAGTGAGCGAGCTCGCCAAGATATTCAAGGCATACGACATTCGCGGCATTGTGCCCGACGAACTGGATGAGACTGTCGCCGAAGCGATCGGCGCCGCATTCGCCCGCCTCACGGATGCCCCCGCGATCGTCACCGTGCACGACATGCGCACCTCATCCGATCCGCTGGCGGCGGCGTTCGGCCGCGGGGCCGCCGCGCAAGGCGCCGACGTGGTGGCCGCCGGCCTCGGCTCCACTGACATGCTTTACTACGCGAGCGGCAGCTTGGGTATCCCGGGTGCAATGATCACGGCGAGCCACAATCCGCCCAAATACAACGGGATAAAGCTGTGCAGAGACGGTGCCCGCCCGGTCGGCCGCGACACCGGCCTGACGCAACTGCGCGACATCGTGGCGCGGGGGCTGCCGCGGCATCACGGACCGCAGGGCACCATCGAATCCAGGGACCTGCTCACCGGTTACGCCGCGCATCTAAAGACGCTGGTGAACCTGTCTGCCCTCCGGCCGCTTAAGGTCGCCGTGGACGCCGGCAACGGGATGGCTGGTTATACCGTGCCCAAGGTATTCGAGGGCCTCCCGCTCGAAGTCGTTCCGCTTTACTTCGAGCTGGACGGCACATTCCCGCACCATGAGGCCAATCCGATCGACCCGGCCAACCTGAGGGATCTGCAGCGCGCCGTCGGGGCGCACCACGCCGACCTGGGCCTTGCCTTCGACGGCGACGCCGACCGCTGTTTCGTCGTGGACGAGCGGGGCGAGATCGTCTCACCGTCTGTACTGACCGCGCTCATCGCGGTCAGGGAACTGGCTCGCGAGCCCGGCGCGGCAGTGATCCACAACCTGATCACCTCACACGCCGTGCCTGAGATCATCACCGAGCACGGTGGCAGGCCGGTTCGCACCAGGGTGGGGCATTCCTTCATCAAGGCCGAAATGGCTGCCGCGAACGCGATCTTCGGTGGCGAGCATTCTGGCCATTTCTATTTCCGCGACTTCTGGTACGCCGATTCCGGCATGCTGGCCGCCCTGCACGTGCTCGCCGCGCTCGGCGAGCAGGCCAAGCCGCTGTCGCAGCTACTCGCGCAGTACTCCAGGTACGTGGCCTCCGGTGAGATCAACACCGAGGTGGCCGACCAGCACGCCGCGACGCGCCGCGTGCGCGACGTGTACGCGCGCCGGCCGGATACGGTTCTGGACGATATGGACGGCCTGACGGTCACCGCACCCGACGCGTGGTTCAACCTGCGGCCTTCGAACACCGAACCGGTGCTCAGGCTCAACGTCGAAGCCGCCGACGGCGGCATCATGACCGCGCTACGCGACGAGGTTCTCGAGATCATCAGGTCGGCGCCCACTGATTCCCCGATGAGCCGGTCCGCGGCGACAAGTTAGGAGACAGCGTGAAGATCGACGACTGGCTACTTGAGATCCTCGCCTGCCCGAAATGCAAATCGCCGTTGCGCCCGGACGGGGCCACGAACGAGCTTGTCTGCACCGGTTCCAGTTGCGGGCTCGCCTACCCGGTTCGTGACGACATTCCCGTACTGCTGGTCGATGAGGCCCGCCAGCCCGCCACCGGGTCGCCGGCCGGCGGCGGTTCCGCGGGCGACGCCAAGGGGACCCCATGACGACCGTCCTTGACGAGCGGCTGCTTGACGACGGGAACCTTCTGGAGGCGGCAGATCCTGGCGGCATGCTGCGGCAGGTGGCGTCCGCCGCGGCCCAGATCCGCAGCGGGCAGCGGGCCGCTGCCGAGGTGGACCTCGGCGCCATCGTCGGGCCTGACCGCCCACGGGCGATCTTGGTCACCGGAATGGGCGGCTCGGGAATCGCCGGGGACATCCTGGCGGCGGTATGCGGTCCGGGCAGCCCCGTGCAGGTGGCGGCCGTTCGTGACTACCAGCTGCCCGGCTGGGCAGGCGCCGCGGATCTGGTGATCGCCGTCTCGTGCTCGGGCTCGACCGAGGAGACGCTGAACCTGGCGCACGAGGCAGTACGCCGTGGCTGCAGGCTCGCCGCGGTCGGCGCGGCAGGATCACCGCTTGCCGATCTTGCCGCGCAGGCGCGGGCGCCGTTCATCCCGGTGGTCTCGGCCGGATCGCCGCGGTCCACGCTATGGGGGTTGTCTGTCCCGCTGATCGCGATCGCGCAGCGGCTCGGGCTCGCCGAACTAGGTCAGGACACCTACGAAGAAACGGCCAAACTGCTCGAGGACATCTCGCACCGGTGCCGGCCCGGCAGCGAGTCCTTCGTCAACCCGGCGAAGGTCCTCGCCGCAGAACTGGTCGGCTGCCTGCCGGTGATCTGGGCCACGTCGCCGCTGACCGGGGTGGTCGCGTACCGGTTCGCCGCCCAGCTCAATGAGAACGCCAAGCTGCTTGGCCTGCCAGGGGTACTACCCGAGGCCAATCACAACCAGGTCGTCGCGTTTGACGGCCCGCTGGCGGCTCCCGGCGCCCCGTTGCCAATACGGCTCGTGCTGCTGACTGACACCCGTGAGCACCCGCAGGTAACCAAGCGTCGCAAGGCTTCCGCCGAGCTCGCGGCCGAACGTGGCATCGGCGTGACCGAGCTGTCCGCCCAGGGTGATCATCCGCTGATGCGCCTGGCCAGCCTGGTTCAGCTGATCGACTATGCCACTGTCTATCTGGCGCTCGGCAGCGGCATCGACCCGAGCCCGATCGACCCCATCCAGGAGCTCAAGGCGCGGATCGCCTAGTGTCGTTGCTGAACCTGCGTCCGGCTGAACGCCGGACCTCAGGATCGCCGCCGGAGCTGGACATCTCTGGCGCAGCAGCGGGCACAGGAAGGAACCACCATCGCCGAGCGCAAGCCGAGGGCGATTCTTGCCGCTCTCGCCGCGAACCTGGGCATCGCGGCGACGAAGTTCATGGCGTTCCTTCTTACCGGGTCGTCCTCGCTGCTCGCGGAGTCCGTGCACTCATTCGCCGACACCGGGAACCAGGCGCTGCTGCTGGTCGGCCGGCGGCAATCGAAGCGGGCAGAAACGATGGAGCATCCGTTCGGATTCGGGGCCGAGCGGTTCTTCTACGCGTTCCTAGTGGCGGTCGTCCTGTTCACCGCGGGTAGCGCGTTTTCGGTGTACGAGGGCTGGCACAAGATCACCAATCCGCATCCGGTGCGCGATCCGTTGATCGCGTTCATCGTCCTTGGCATCGCGGTCGTCCTCGAGGGTTTCTCGCTGCGCACCGCCGTGGGCGAGTCAAACAGGCTACGCGGCCGGAGCGGCTGGGTGTCCTTCATCCGCCGGACGAAAGCCCCGGAACTTCCCGTCGTGCTGCTCGAGGACCTGGCGGCCCTGGTCGGCCTGGCGTGCGCGGTGCTCGGCGTGACTGCCGCGGTGATCACGGGGAACGGCGTTTGGGATGGCGCCGGGTCGCTCGCGATCGGCCTGTTGCTCGGGTGCGTCGCCATCGTGCTCGCGCTGGAGATGAAGAGCCTGCTGATCGGGGAGTCGGCGACCGCCGGCACCCAGCGCAAGATTGTCGCGGCGCTTGAGGACGGGCCGGAGATCCAGTGCGTCATCCACCTGCGCACCCTGCATCTCGGCCCGGAATCACTCCTTGTCGCTGCCAAGGTCGGGGTCCGCGCCAACGAAACGGCGGCCGAGATCGCGCGCGGCATCGACGCGGCGGAACGCCGCGTCCGCCGGGCCGTGCCGATGGCTGAGCTGATCTACCTGGAGCCTGATCTCTACAAGCCGGCAAAGGTGGATGAGACCGACCCATCGATGCGCAGCGTCCATCCCGCCGACACGGACAGCTAAGTTTCCTGGCACTGAACCGGCCGTCAACGGCGTGGGTCACGCTCGCGGTGCGGTGCCACGGATGATGATCTACGTCAGGGAACTTAACGGGCACGCGGGGCGTCGCGTCCAGGCTCTCGCGTCACCACGCCAGGTGGCACCGCCGGACGCGGCTGTGGCGCCGGGCGCTGCCGTGGCGCCGGGCGCTGCCGTGACGCGGCTCCGAGCAGGCGCAGCGCGCGTTCCTGCTCGAAATCGAGCGCACGCGCCCGGCCGAGCCTGCCCGTGCGCTCGCCGAGATCGGCCACCGCGGCCCGCACCGCGGGCTCAGCGAGCACCCGTAGCCCGAACGCAAGCGCGGCGGGGCTGATATCGAATCGCCGCTCCAGCGCGAGTGCCGCCGCCACCGCGTCCACATCGCGCCCCGTGAACTGGCGGTGTCCCCGGCGCCCCGGCTGAACGGGCGGGAGCAGGCCGAGCGACTGGCGGTAGCGGAGCATCCGGGGTGACGTGCCGAGGCTCCTCGCAGCCTCAGTGATGCGCATGGACGCGATTCTAACATTCTCGTGTTAAGAACCGGCAGATAGGCATGTGTATCCGGGTCCGCCGGCCTAGGGTCGAGTGAGCAGCAGCACGGACGCCTGGGGCGCGTCACCCTGATCAAGCTTCGAATGCCGCCGCCACGTCACAGCGGGCATCGCCGAAGGCGGGCATCGCCGAAGGCGGGCCACGGCGGGGTGGCCGCCAATGCCCCTACCCAGCGAGGCCCCAGTACCAAACGAAGCTCAAGTACCCGACGAACATCGCGGAGGACCGCATGCCAGCTGAACCATTCAAGGTCGCCGACATTTCGCTCGCTGATTTCGGGCGCAAGGAGATCCGTCTCGCCGAGCACGAGATGCCCGGCCTGATGGCGTTGCGCAGCGAGTTCGCTGCCGCGCAGCCGCTGGCGGGCGCGCGCATTACGGGCTCGCTGCACATGACGGTGCAGACGGCCGTGCTCATCGAGACTCTCACCGCGCTCGGCGCCCAGGTGCGCTGGGCAAGCTGTAACATCTTCTCCACCCAGGACCACGCCGCCGCCGCGGTCGCGGTCGGTCCCGGCGGCACGCCTGACGCGCCCGCGGGCATCCCGGTCTTCGCCTGGAAGGGCGAGACCCTGCAGGAATACTGGTGGTGCACCGAGCAGGCGCTCACCTGGCCCGACGGCGAGTCCGGCGGCCCAAACATGATCCTCGATGACGGCGGCGACGCCACGCTGCTTGTGCACAAGGGCGCGGAGTATGAGAAGGCAGGCGGAGTGCCGGCCGCGGGCGACGACGACCCGGACGAGTGGAAGGTGGTCTGTGACCTCCTCACCCGTTCGCTGGCCTCGCGGCCTGGCAAATGGACACGCCTCGCGGCAGCCGTTAAGGGGGTGACCGAGGAGACCACGACGGGCGTGCACCGGCTGTACGAGATGTACCGGGGCGGCGCGCTGCTGTTCCCTGCGATCAACGTGAACGACTCGGTGACGAAGTCCAAGTTCGACAACAAGTACGGCTGCAGGCATTCCCTGGTCGACGGCATCAACCGCGCCACCGACGTGCTGATCGGCGGCAAGGTCGTCGTGGTCTGCGGCTACGGGGATGTCGGCAAGGGCTGCGCGCAGTCGCTGCAGGGCCAGGGCGCCCGCGTCGTTGTCACCGAGATTGACCCGATCTGCGCGCTGCAGGCGGCCATGGACGGCTACCAGGTGGCGACGCTCGACGATGTGGTGGGCGTGGCCGACATCTTCGTCACCGCGACGGGCAACCGCGACATCATCACCGCGGGCCACATGGCCGCGATGAAGCATCAGGCCATCGTCGGCAACATCGGTCACTTCGACAACGAGATCGACATGGCCGGGGTGGCCAGGACGCCCGGGATCCGGAGGATCAACATCAAGCCACAGGTCGACGAGTGGGTCTTCCCCGACGGCCACTCCGTGCTCGTCCTCTCCGAGGGCAGGCTGCTCAACCTGGGCAACGCCACCGGCCACCCGAGTTTCGTGATGTCCAACAGCTTCGCCAACCAGGTGATCGCGCAGATCGAGCTGTTCGCGAAGTCGGAGGACTACCCGCTCGGTGTGCACACGCTGCCCAAGCACCTGGACGAGAAGGTCGCGAGGCTGCACCTGGACGCGCTTGGTGTCAGGCTCACCCAGCTCACCAAGGACCAGGCGGACTATATCGGGGTACCGGTGGACGGGCCTTACAAGTCCGACCACTACCGCTACTGAGGCACGTGCGCGACATGACGGGCGCCGGCGATGGCGGAGTCACTGCCGGCCATGCAGGCCGCGACTCGGCCATCGCCGACCCCGGTCTCGCCGAGCCGGGGGTGCGGCGCATCGAGTGGGCCGACCATGCAATGCCGGTGCTCCGCCGGATCCGCGAGCGGTTTGCCGCCGAGCGGCCACTGGCCGGCCTGACGATCTCGGCGTGCCTCCACGTCACTGCGGAGACCGCTGCGCTCGTCAGGGTCCTGCTGGCCGGCGGGGCGCGCGTCTTCCTCGCCGCGTCCAACCCGCTGTCGACGCAGGACGAGGTGGCTGCCGCGCTGGCCGTCCAATACGGCGCCGCCGTGTTCGCCCGCGCGGACGTTGATCGCGCGACGTACTACCGCAGCATTCACCGGGCCATCGATGCGGGCCCTGACCTCGTCCTCGACGACGGCTGCGACCTGGTCAACACACTGCACAGCGAGCGCGCGGACCTGGTCAGCCGGGTGCGGGGCGGTTGCGAATCCACCACGACCGGCGTGATCAGGTTGCGTGGCATGGCCGCGGCAGGCGAACTGGGTTTCCCGGTGGTCGCGGCCAACGACACGCCGGTGAAGCGGATGTCTGACAACAGGTGCGGGACCGGCCAGTCGGTTCTGGACGGCATCCTGCGTGCCACCAACACGCTGCTGGCAGGGCGGATCGTGGTCGTTGCGGGATACGGCTACTGCGGCAAGGGCCTGGCCGAGCGGGCCCGCGGGCTCGGCGCCCAGGTGATCGTGACCGAGGTCGATCCCGCCGCCGCCCTGGAGGCCGTCCTGCAAGGTTTCCGCGTACTGCCGATGGCGCGTGCCGCGCCGGTCGGAGACGTGTTCATCACCGCGACCGGGAACCGTGATGTGATCGGCGGTGACCATCTTGCCGTCATGCGCAGCGGCGCGATTCTCGCGAATGCAGGGCATTTCGATGTGGAGGTGGACATCGGGGCCCTGCAGAACCAGGCGCTCACGGTGAACCGCGGAGTGCGCCCTGACACCGACGAGTACGTCCTTGCCGGCGAGCGCCGGCTGCTGCTGCTCGCCGAGGGCCGGCTGGTCAACCTGGTCGCGGCCGAGGGTCACCCGCCGGGTGTGATGGACCTTTCCTTCGCGACGCAGGCCTTGGTCACCGCCTGGCTCGCTGGGCGCCGCGATGACCTGGCGCCTGGCGTGCACGACGTGCCGGCTGACATCGACGCCGAGGTAGCCAGGCTTGCACTCGCGTCCCTCGACGTGCAGATCGACGCACTGACCTCGGCCCAGCATGAGTACCTCGAGTCCTGGCGCTACGGGTCCTAGAAACGGGCCGGACCCGGACGGATGGGCGGCTGGATGGGCGGGCGGAAATCCCAGGCGCTCGTTCCTGCGCTGGTGTTCGTCGGGCTCGTCGTGGCCGCCGCCGGCAGTCTCGGCGCACCGCTTGTCCCGAGGTTGCCCGCCAGACGCGCGTCTCGCTCGGGACCGCGCAGTGGACCTTGACGCTCACCCTGCTCACGGGTGCGGTGACGACGCCGGTGCTTGGCAGGCTCGGCGACGGCCCGCGGCGGCGTGCGGTCATCCTCGGCACCCTCGGCGTTGTGCTGCTTGGCAGCATCCTGACCACGCTTCCGCTCGGGATCGGCTGGCTGCTGGCCGGGCGCGGCCTGCAGGGCGCGGGGCTTGGCCTCACCTCGCTGGTCATCGCCGTGGCGCGGGACGCCTTCGACGGCCAGCGTGCGCACGCGGTGATCGGCCTGCTCTCGGTGACATCCGTCGCCGGAATCGGTGTCGGCTACCCCCTGGCCGGCGTGGTCACCGAGTACGCGGGGCTGCGTGCTGCCTATGGCGTGGGCGCGGCCGTCACCGCCGCCGCGTTCGTGGTCGCAGCCCTCGTGCTGCCGCGCGGACTCCCGCGCCCCTCCGTCCGGCTGGACATCGCGGGCGCCCTGCTGCTCGGGAGTGCCCTGTCCGGCTTGCTCTACGCGATCAGCGAGGCCGCGGCAAGCGGCATCGCCGCGTGGTCGCCGCTGTGCATCGCCGGTGTGTCGGTCATGCTCGGGTTGGCCTGGGTGCGGCACGAACTGCGGGTCACCCGGCCGCTTGTGGACCTGCATATGCTCCGCATCCCTGCGGTACCCGCCGCGGATGTGACCGTGCTGCTGGGCGGTGTAGGCATGTACTTGCTGCTATCGCTGGCCACCCGGTTCGTTCAGACGCCGGCCTCGACCGGTTACGGTTCTGGCGGCACCGTCATCGTGGCAGGCCTTGTGCTTGTGCCCTTCTCGGCGATGAGCTTCCTGGCAAGCAGAACGGTTCCCGTGCTGACCCGGCGGGTGCCTGGCGGCATGGCAGCACCCGCGAGTTGCGCGGTTGTGCTGGTCGCCTCGCTCGGCTTCGCCTTCGCCCGCAGCCACCTGTGGCAGGTTTTCTTCGTGATGGGAGTCGCCGGCTTCGGGGTCGGCAGCGTCTTCGCGACAGTACCCGCATTGATCGTCCGTGCCGTGCCCGCCGCGGTCACCAGCAGCGCGATCAGCTCCAACCAGGTACTGCGAACCATCGGCTTCGCCGCCGGCAGCGCCCTCGCCGGCCTGGTCCTGCAGGCCGCCACCCCGGCCGGACATGCTTTCCCTGCCGACGCCGGCTACACCGTGGCTGCGCTCCTCGGCGCGGGCGTCCTGCTTATCACCATTGTCTTGACCGTGGCCCTGCGCCCCCGCGATCACACCGGCGGGACGCTTGCCCCGATGCCATCGCCGGCTGGCGCCGGGCATCGCGGTTGCCCCTGAACACGATCATCGCGAACCGCGTGATGTGCGCGGGCGGTGACAACCTGACGTTGCCGGAAAGGTACGGAATGCCATCGTGCAAGGTGAGCCCGGCTCGAGCTTACGGTCCGGACCTCGCTGGTTCTGGTTCCAGCGTCTGGGGTCACAGCGCATAATCGTAGTTATGTACTTGGTGGACGGCGTCGACCGCGACCGCATGCTGTCTGACCTCGCCCCAGGTCACCGCGAGCCGCTGCTGGTTCTCTCGTTCCTTTTCAACGACGGGTGAGCGCCGATGGATCCTCTCCAGCCCGGTGACCCCGGCCAGGTCGGCGGCTACCAGTTACTGGGGCGGCTGGGCGCGGGCGGGATGGGTCAGGTGTTCTTGGGCCGTTCTCCTGGTGGTCGTCCGGTCGCGGTGAAACTCATCCGCCCCGAGCACGCCTGTAGCGGGCAGTTCCGCAGCAGGTTCACCCGGGAGGTGGAGGCTGCCAAGCGAGTGAGCGGCTTCCACACCGCACCTGTCGTCGACGCCGAGCCTCATGCCGACCCGCCATGGATGGTCACCGCCTACATCCCCGGCCCGTCCCTGCACGACGCCGTCACCGACCGCGGCCCCCTCACCATCGACGTGGTGCGCACCCTGGGCGCCGGGCTAGCCGAAGGACTGGCCGCCATCCACGCGTGCGGGCTGGCGCACCGCGACCTGAAACCTGGCAACGTGATCCTGGCCCCCGATGGGCCCCGGATTATCGACTTCGGCCTCGCCCGCACCCTGGACGCAAGCGCCATGACGGACACCGGTGCCGTCCTTGGCACCTACGCCTACATGTCCCCCGAACAAGTCCGCGGACAGCCGGCCTCGGCCGCCAGCGATGTGTTCTCCCTCGGCTGCGTCCTGACCTTCGCCGCCACCGGCCGCAGCCCCTTCGATGCCGCGTCGATCCCTGCCATTGTCCACCGCATCACCAGCAATCAACCCGATTTGCGCGAGATGCCCGAGGGGCACGGGCTCCGGGGCCTGATCGGCGCTTGCCTGACCAAGAACTCCGCCGGCAGGCCCAGCCTCGGCGACATCCTCGCCCAGCTCAGTGGGCCCGACGTCGGCAATGCCTTGCTACCACCCGCGCCCGTGGCCAGGATCACCTCAAGACCATCAGGGTCCGGCGATGCCATTGGCGCCGCGGCCGGTGAAAGCGGGACAACAATCCCACCTTCAGAGGACGGGGTCTGCCGCGGGCCCGCCGGCCGCGAACCTGCCGCGTACAGCATCCGGCAGGCAGATCAACCGCACCTAGCCCACGGTAACGTGAGCGTCCATGCCGCCAGCACCCGCGGATCCGTGGACGGCAGGATCGAGTCCCCGGACGGCAGGATCGAGGCCCTGGACGGCAGGATCGAGGCCCTGGACGGCAGGATCGAGGCCCTGGACGGCAGGATCGAGGCCCTGGACGGCAGGATCGAGCTGGATGAGGCGGCCGCACAGCTCGCCGTCGCGGTAGGTGCGCAGTGGCGCGAGGAGGAGCAGCGACGGCGGATACATGACCCGTTCCCGCTGCCGGTGCGCTGGCATCCCGCGGCGCCACAACTGGTGGATCATTGGGCGAATATCCGCCGTGCCCCGGCCGGAGCAAGCCCCGGCCCGCTGGCGGTGACAGGCCGATTGGAGCGGATCGCCGATGTCTACCGGCAGATACCGTCCGGGCGGCTGGTCGTGCTTGGACGGGCTGGAGCCGGCAAGACGATCGTGGCCCTCCGTTTCGTCTCGGACATGATCGCCACCCGCTGCAGTACCGACCCCGTACCGGTGCTCTTCAGTGTCGGGCCATGGAACCCGGCAATCGCCTCCCTGGGCAGTTGGCTGACCCGCCAGCTGGAGCGCGAGTACCCGGCCCTTGCCGCGCGTATCCCGGCTGGGCCGAGCGTGGCCGCTGCTCTGGTCGGCGCCGGCCGTATCCTGCCTGTCCTGGACGGATTCGACGAAATTGCCGACGGCCTGCGTGGCCCGGCGATGCACGCGCTCAACGCCACTGCGATGGCGCTGCTGCTGACCAGCCGGCCCGACGAATATGTCGCCGCTGTCACGACCACAGACGTCCTGTCCGCCGCGGCGGGCATCGAACTCGATGATCTCAGCCTGGCCGACCTGAACGACTATCTTCCCCGCACGACCAGGCCCGCTCTCGCCGACGGGCAGCTGACCACCGGGTGGGATCCGGTGCTGGCCCACCTTCGTGACCAGCCAGCCGACCCCGCGTCCAAGACGCTGCGACAGGTCCTGTCGGCCCCGCTGATGGTCACCCTCGCCCGCACCGTCTACAGCGACACTCCCGGCCACGACCCGGTCGACCTGCTCGACACTGACAGGTTCGGCACTGCTGTGGCGCTGCAGGATCACCTCCTTGACGCGTTCACCCCAGCCGCATACCAGGACCAGCTCCGCGAGCACCCCGGCCGCCGGCACCGGCGGTGGGACCCCGCTCAGGCTCAGCACTGGCTCGGCTACATCGCCTCGCAACTTGACCGGCGCGGCACACACGACCTGGCCGTGTGGCAGCTGGGCACTACCACGTCCCGGCGGCTCACCCGCGGGCTCATCGCCGGGGCCGCCAGCGCCGTGGTGTTCGGGCTTGCGGGCTGGCTCAGCGGCGGCGCCTTAACCGGATCGCGTTACGCGCTCGCCTACGCCCTCATCAACGGGCTCGTGTTCGGGTTAGCCGGCGGTCTCTCCTTCGGACTGGGCCCGCGGCGGGAACCCGCACACGCACAGGTCCGATTTCGTGGCGCCGCGTCCCCCTACCTTCAGCGCTTAACCGGGGGGTTCGTCGTCGGCTTCGCCTTCGCCCTCGCCGTCGGGCTCGGGCCCGGCGGCACTCTCCTGTCCGGCCTCGCCTGTGGGCTGGCCCTCGGATCACACGTTTGGCTGCACCGGCCAACCTTCATCGCCGCCGTACCCAGTCCAAAGGAGGTGCTGCGCCAAGACCGGACGGCCACCCTCGCGTTCGGGGTTGCGGTGGCGCTCGCCTTCGGGACCGTCGGTGGGCTCACCGTCGGGTATGCGGGTGATCCCGTGTTCAGCATCAGGAACAGAACCGCAGAGATCGTTATCGCGGTCCTCATGGGCTTGGCGGCCGGCACGCTGATCGGAGGCCTCTCGTACGGGCGTGTCGGCGCGATTACCTACGCATTCCCGGTGACGATTGCAGGCGCCCTGGCCGACGGTCCCGTACACGTAACCGGCCTCGGCCCCGGGCTCTCCTACGGAATCACTCTCGGATGCGGCATTGCGGCAATAACGATGCTGCCCAGGGCGTGGGGCACCTATACGGTCGACCGGACATGGCTTGCCCTGCGAGGCCGCCTCCCGTGGCATCTGATGGCCTTTCTAACCGATGCGAACCGCCGCGGCGTGCTGCGCCAGTCAGGCGGGGTGTACCAGTTCCGCCACGCGCAACTACAGCACCACCTCGCCCGGATCCATCAAACACACGACTGGCGGCACGAACAACACCGTGGCCGCTGACAGCCGATGAAGCCGGTCCCCTCGGTCCCCCGCGGCGCGCCAGGGCGCGCCAGGGCGCGCCAGGGGCGGCGGTCAGCGGGCTGGGGCGCCGTGGGGTGGGGCCGTGCGCGTTACCTGGCGGCCCGCGCGGCGGGTGAGCGCGGCGAACGCGACGGCGTCGTACACGGCCGCGCCGCCCGGGTCGTTGTTGAAGTAGACAAACACGTCCGCGTCGTCAGGCCACGTTTTCGTGATCAGGTCTACCCATGACCTGAGCGCGCGCTGACCGTAGCGCGGCCATGGGCTCGCCGCTCCCTCATGAAATCGCAAGTAGCCCCAGCCGGCCGTGTTCCACAGCGGGGTGAGCGGATGCCCGAGCCTGTCGGTCCAGGCCAATGCGGCATGGTGCTTCGTGAGGACTTGCTGCACCTCGTCGGTCCACCAGGACTCGTGCCGCGGCTCGACCGCGACGCGCACACGCCCGAATTGGTCCTGCCCGAATTGGTCCCCGAATTGAGCCTGCCCGAATTCACGCAGGCACGCGTCAAGCAGATGGGGATCCGCGGCGAGGTTCGGCGGAAGCTGGACCAGCACGGGGCCGAGCCTGTCGCCAAGACCCGCGGCCGCGCCGAGCAGGCGCCGGACCGGTTCGGCGGGATCGCGCAACCGCCTGACGTGGGTGAGGTAACGGCTCGCCTTGACCGCCATGACAAAGTCGTCTGGCGTCCGTTCGCGCCAGTCCGTGAATGTTTCGCGTGCGGGCAGGCGGTAGAACGTGTTGTTGTTCTCCACCGTAGCGAAATGCTCGGCGTGGTGCTCCAGCCAGCGGCGCTGCGGTACCTCCGGCGGATAAAGCACCCCTCGCCAGTCGCGGTACTGCCAGCCGGAGGTGCCGACGAGAACAGGCATCGTCGGTGTCTTACCCGCATCTGTGTCTTACCCGCATCTGTGTCTTACCCGCATCTCTGTCTTACCCGCATCTGTGTCTTACCCGCATCCTGGCGCGGTCGCGAGGAAGGGGCCGGTCACGGCCGGCCGGCCGGAGCCCCGGTCAGGGGTGACGGCCCGCAGGGCCGGCCCGCGCAGCCGTTAGGTATCCGTTTTGCGCCATTACGCAGGCGGTGCGAAGCCCGGCCGCGCGGGCTCGCCGTCGGCAGCCGGCGCTGCGGCTGGCGCTGGCGGAACGGTCCAGGCGGCCGGCGCCGCGGTCCAGGTGGCCGGCGCTGCGGGCCGGGCGGCCGCAGGGACCGGCCAGGCGGCCGCGGGGCCGGGCATGCGTGCCTGCTCGCGAGCGCGGCGCTCGGCGAGCACTGCGGACAGATAGTCGGCGGGCGGGGTGCCCGGAGGTGGCGGTGGCCCGATCCTGGCGGCCACGGCCGCGGCGATGCGGCGGCCGAGTTCGTCCCGTGCCGCCGGGCTGAACTCGTAGAACCTGGCGAGGTACTGTCGCGCCATGGCCGCCGTCTGGTCCGGCAGGCCCGACAGCTCCAGGCTGGCCGACCACCAGGCCAGCGCGGGCGGCATCATGGCCACCTGGCCGCCGCTGCCGGGCAGGCGCTCCTGAATGGCCACGGTCCCCGCGAAGATGTCGCCGAGGCGCTTACCCTTCGCCGACAGCAGGGAGCAGATCAGCGCAGCGGAACCCACGAGCAGCCAGATCTCACCACCGCGCACCCCCAGGCCTGGCGGAACCGTTCAGGACCGCCGTCGTCGCTGACCACCCGGAGGCCAAGAGTGAGCTTGCCGAGCGAGCGGCCACGGGTCAGCGTCTCGAAGATCGTCGGATAACCGACGATGACGAGCACGGTCACGGTGAGACCGATCGCGGCCAGCGCCGCGCCATCGAGCGAATCCGCGGACCGTGTCAGCAGCACGACCGTGACGGCGAGCAGGGTGACCTGGACGGCCAGGTCGATCATGATCGCAACCATGCGGCTGCCGAACCGGGCATAGGGGACATCGACTATGACGGCCTCGCCGGTGACGAGGTTCGCCACAACCACTCCCTCTGCACGTAATGGGCTGGCCGCACCTTGCGCGGAGCGCCAAGGCAAATCTGGCCGCACCTCGCGCGGAGCGCCACGGCAAATACTGCCCAAAGGCTAGTGCGTGCGGTGGTCATGGGGCACTATCGACCGTCATCGAGGGCCCGTCGCGCTGCGGCGGCGAGTTGTCTATCCCAGTCCCGCCGGGAATATTGTCCCTTCGTGGATGTCGACGCGTACGTGCTGGCCCACGCGGCGCAGTGGCGGCGGCTCGAGCAGCTCATCGGCAGGCGCAGGCGGCTGTCAGGGGCCCGAGATCGACGAGCTTGTCGGCCTCTACCAGCAGGTAACGACGCAGCTGTCCGCGGTACGCGCCGCATCGCACGATCCGGCCCTGATCGCCCGGCTTTCGACCCTCGTCGCGCGGGCCCGTGCGGCCGTGACCGGCGCCCATACCCCGGCCTGGCGAGACATCGGGCGCTTCGTTCTTGTGTCTTTTCCCGTCACGGCCTATCGGGCCCGGTGGTGGTGGCTCGGCTCGGCGGCCGGCTCGCTGGCCGTCGCTTTGCTGATCGGCTGGTGGGTGGCCAGGTCACCGCGGGTTCAGGCTGGCATCGCGGCACCCGTGCAGATCAGGCAGCTCGTCGGGCACGACTTCCGCGGTTACTACTCGCAGTACGCGGCGACCTCGTTCGCTGCCAGGGTGTGGACGAACAATATCTGGGTGGCGGCTCAGGCGCTGGTGTTCGGCATCCTGCTGGGTATCCCAACCCTGATCGTGCTGCTGCAGAACGCGTTCAATGTCGGCGTCGACGGCGGGCTGATGTTCGCCTACGGCAGAGGCAGCGAGTTCTTCGGGCTGATCCTGCCGCACGGGCTGCTCGAGCTGACCGCCGTCTTCCTCGCGGCAGGAGCGGGCCTGCGGCTCGGCTGGTGCGTCATCGACCCCGGTCCGCGTCCACGCGGCCAGGCCCTCGCCTCAGCGGGGAGGGCCGCGATAGGGCTGGCGCTCGGCCTGATCGTGGTGCTGCTCGTGTCCGGTGTGATCGAGGCGTTCGTGACTCCGTCACCGCTGCCCACCTGGGCTCGTATCCTGATCGGAATCGGCGCTGAGGCAATCTTCCTAAGCTACGTCATCGTGTTCGGCCGCCGCGCACTGCGGGCGGATCAGGCTGGAGACATCGAGATGACACCGGACACGCTGCCCGTCGCGGGCTGACGAGCGCCGTAACTGCGTGGATCCGCGCCGCAGCGGCTGGTTACGTATAGAGATCCTGAACGGCTGCCGCGGCGCGTGCCGCCCACCGGCTGCGGGGGGATCCCGGGGGGTCGTCCCCCGGCCGTGTCATAGCCGCCCGGCGGCCTTGAGGGCCAGATAGGTGTCGGCGAGCGCAGGGGGAAGCTCGTGCGGCGGTGCGTCGACCACCTGCACGCCACGGCGCCTGAGCGTTGCGGATACCTGGCTTCGCTGGGCCTGCGCCCGCTGCGCGGCGGCGGCATTGTAGACATGGGCCGCGTCACCGCGGCCGAGCCCCATCTCCGCAATGCGGGGGTCGGCAACCGCCGCGAGGACCAGAGGACCACAAGGTGCCTGGTCGTGAGGCGGGCAAGCTGGGCAGCAGCCCTTCCTCGATCGCTGCCGGGTTGAGGTCCGTGAGCAGCCAGAGCGACCCGCCCGGTCAGCGCCATTCGGCGCTCACCGCGGGACCGGCACGGACGCCAGGATTCCGGCCAGGATCCCGTCCGGCGTGGCGCCCTCGAGTTCGGCCTCCGGCCTAAGCTGCACGCGATGACGCAAGGCCGGGCGGGCGAGGGCCTTCACATCGTCGGGGGTCACGTAGTCGCGTCCGCCAAGCCATGCCCATGCCCGGCTCGCGGCTTGCAGGGCCGTCGCCCCCCGCGGTGAAACGCCCAGCCCGAGCGACGGGGACTGGCGGGTGGCCCGGCACAGGTCGACGATGTAGCCGGTGACCTCGGTGGCCACCCGCACCATCCGCACCTCGCGGCCGGCTGCGGCCAGATCGGCGGGCCCGGCCCGGCCGCACGCCGGTCAGGTCGCCTGGGTCGAAACCGGCAGCGTGCCTGCGCAGCACGCCGATCTCCTCGTCCCTGCTCGGCAGCGGAACCGTCAGCTTAAGCAGGAAGCGGTCGAGCTGCGCCTCTGGCAGCGGATAGGTGCCCTCGTATTCGATTGGGTTCTGGGTGGCAGCTACGACAAACGGTTCTGGCAGTGGCCGCGGCGCGCCCTCCACGGACACCTGCCGCTCCTGCATCGCCTCGAGCAGCGCGGCCTGGGTCTTTGGCGGCGTCCGGTTGATCTCATCGGCCAGCAGCAGGTTGGTGAACACCGGACCGTGGCGGAACTCGAATTCCGCGGTCCTCGCGTCATAAACGAGTGAACCTGTGACGTCTCCGGGCATCAGGTCCGGGGTGAACTGCAACCGCTTGCTCTGCAGTGAGAGGGCTGCCGCGAGGGTTCGCACGAGCAATGTCTTGGCGACGCCGGGCACCCCTTCGAGCAACACATGGCCGCGGCAAAGAAGCGCGATCATGGTTCGCCGGGCGGCGAGCAGGTTGAGTGCGAGCGCGGCATTGCCGCGCTCGGCCAGGCTGCTGTCGGTGAGTGGGACGCCGGTCCCGAGCACCGTGATAGTGCGGCCGCCCTTCATATACCGGATCAGCGACGGTCTTGCCGGTGCGGGATAGCACTCCTGCGTGCCCCGCAGCTGCGTGCCCCGCGGCTGCGTTCCTTGCGGCTGCGTTCCTTGCGGGTGCGTTTCCTGCGGGTGCGTTCCCTGCGGGGAGGTCTGCGCCGCGCTCAGCGCGATACCGCCCATGTCGGCGTTGCCCGCAAGCTGCGCGGCGGCCAGGCCACACGCTGGTTCCGCGGCGCCGACCTGGGCCGTGCCGACCCTGCTGACGCCGGGCGCGAGTACTTGCAGCGCGACGGCGTCAGGTTCGATAGGCAATTCGTCGCCGGGCAGGCCGCCGAGTGCGGCAAGCTGGTTGCGATCAAGGAAAGGCGCGCCGGTGATGACCAGCGTGCGGTCCGCGGCTGCCGCATGGGCGGCCTGCTGCGGCGAGCTCACCCGGACCACCTGCTGGCCTCGGCGCATCATGATCTGGGCGAGTGCCCTGGAGCCAAATGGCCCGGCATCGTTCGGGTCCAGGTAGCCGGGCCCGGCGTGTGACTGGAGCAGCGCTACGACGACGCCCGTGGCCAGGATGAGAGCGGCAAGCGCGAAGGCGAACCGCAGCCGCCTGAACACCGAACGCGCTGCCGGGGAAACGGGCCGCGAACCCGCGACCGCCGTCGTCGCGGGCGCGATGCCATGGGTTGCCATCCCGCTTGTCACGTTGCTTGTCACGCTGGGCCCCTGGTGGTACCGGCCGGCTGAAGCGGAAGCGGTCTGGCCGACTTGATGGCGGCATCGAGTTGCCGCATTCGCGCGTAGCCGTCAGGGGTGCCAGGCCGCTGCCCGTAACACACGTCGTCGAAGAGCCGCGCGGCTGACCACAGCTCCTCCGCGTGCCCGGGTAGCGCGCGGCCCGCCTCAACGGCCAGTTCATCCGCGGTCCGTCCCGCGCGCGAAGGCAGGATCGCACGTTCCTCGAGGTCCCTGGCGATGGCGCGCAGGCAGGCACGGATGGCCCCGGACCAGTTTCCTGCTGCGGCTAGTTCATCCGCGCGCTCGCGATGGTCGCGGGCGGTGGCAATGCCCGCGCCGAGGAGCGTACCGCGGCGGTCCCGATGCGCACGTGAGATAGGGCCGATCCTGGCAAGCGCCGCGCCAAGGATGATCACCGCGAGCGCACCGAGCGCCACCAGTGCCCACCAGCCTCCCGGAATGGCGGTGTTCGCCTGCAGCGCTTGCCATCGAAATCGCAGGACCGCGAGCTCGTCACGCAGTTCCTGGTCGGCCGCCCGGCGTTCCAGGATGTACTCCGGGTACGTCTTCCAGCTCGCCGCCGGGCGCGGGTTCGCGCTTCACGCCAATGACCCGCGGGCTCGCGGAGCTGCACCGTGTTTCCGACGTCCGCGAGGAGCTGGCCACAATGACCGTGGCGCTTGCCTTGCCGCGGTTTCGGGAACTCGCCCTCGTCCGCGGCGGATGGCGATACGAGGGTGGCGCCAGCCTGGCCACCTACTTCATGGGCGCCAGCGCCACGTCGCCGTACCGGGCGCCCGCCGTGGCGTCTGCCTGGCCGGCCGCGGCGGCTAGCAGCTGCGAAGCGCCTGCCCGCGCGCTGAACGCGTGCAGCAGCATAGCCCCTGCATACCGTGACCGCACGGTCCCGGCGGGTTCTGGCGGCACCGTCGGTGACGCCGAACTCACGGGCGTTCTCCGGGGTGTCAGCCGCGTCTATCCCTGTCCCGTCCCAGGCCACCAGCCGCAGCCCGAACGCGAAGGCCCCGGCGGTCTCCCCGCTGGCCAGCGGCCCGCGCCGCAGGTCAAACAGCAGCTCCAGCGGCTTGGAGCCTAGTCTCTGCCGCGCCCTGGTCAGCGCCGAACTGGTGGCAGCGCCAGGCCGTGCATCTGCCGCAGCCCGTTGCTCAGCCACCGCATCACTGACCGGTACCCTGGCGGAGCGCAGCTGTCCGCCCCGCTGAACAGGCACAGCCCGAGCACGAAGTACACCACCGTCCGCGCGGGTAGCAGCCGCTGCCGCTTCTCACGGCAGCCCGACAGCCCGATCACCTCATCGACAAGATCCGGGGTGATCTCGCTGGTCAAGACTCCCAGGTCAAGCGGGCACGCCGGACGGCCGGAACCCGCGAGCACGGGCGCGGGCATGACAGACTGAGCGAGCAACGAAGCTCCTCGGAGGGCAATGCGATCTTGGTCGACCGCTGTCCTATCGAGAACTTCGTTGCACCAGCCCGGCGAACACCCAGACCGTCATCAGAACGCGACAATCCGCACCGGAAGGCGAACCCCCGTCCCCGGCCGCGAATGCCCAGGCCTCCTGACATTGCGGTTTGCTGACCGATCGTAACAAGCACTCTGAGCTGCGAATTCGACGTAATTTCCTGTCCCGATCCTTGCCCGGATCGCCCGGATTTAATGAAATAGATGCAGTATCCGGGACCGGGAGGAGGGCCGTCATGGCAGGCAGCAGGCTGATCCAGCCGGTACTGCCGTGGCTGCCCGGCGGCGCTGTGGAGATTGCCCCGGGCGTCGGGCTGCTCACCTTGCCGGACGGCGGCGGCCAGATGTGGGTGCACGGCATGGCGACCTTCACCTGGGACGCCGGGGACGAAGCCGGGCGGCGGCTGGCCGCGGTGCAAGTGACCCAGCTGAAAGCCGCGACGCAGAAGCAGGTCGCTGACGCGCTCGGCACTGACCTGGCGACGGTATGGCGGTGGGTCAGCGCGTTCCGCAAGGACGGGCTGACCGGGCTGCTGCCGGCCAAGAAGGGCCCCAAGGGGCCGGCGAAGCTCACCCCGGAGCTGACTGCGACGATCCAGGACCTGGACGCACAGGGCCTGGTCCTGCAGGCGATCGCGCGCCAGTGCGGCGTCTCGGTGTTCGCGGTCCGCACCGCCCTGGGACGCTTCCCGGCCCGCGAAGAACGCCAGCCCGCCGAGGACACCGCAGGCCAGGACACTGACGCCGCAGGCCAGGACACTGAGGACACCGCCGGGACCGCGGATCACGGCAGCGCCGCCTGTGACGCCGCTGAGGATCCCGCGGATCAGGACGCCGCCGCCGGCGTGATGCTGCCGGTGCTGCCGGACCCGGTGCGGCGGGACGGGGAGCGGGTCCTGGCCCGGTCCGGGCTGCTGGGCGAGGGCGCCGCCCCAGTGTTCACGCCGGGGGCCCGGTACCAGCTGGCCGGGCTGCTGACCGCCCTGCCCGCGCTGGCTGACACCGGGCTGGTGGCCTGCGCCCGCCAGGTCTACGGGCGGCTCCGCGACGGGTACAGCCTGGACACGGTGCTGGTCCACCTGGTGCTGCAGGCGCTGCTGCGCGAGCCCCGCGCCGAGGGCGCCACCCGGATCCCCCCGCCGGCGATGGGCCGGATCCTGGGCCTGGACCGGGCACCGGAAGTCAAGACGGTCCGCCGCAAGCTCGCCGGGCTCGCCGCCGCCGGCAAGGCCGCGGACCTGCAGATGACCATCGCGCAGCGCCGCGCGGCGGCCAGCCCGGACGACCTCGGGTTCCTCTACATCGACGGGCACACCAGGGCGTACTTCGGCACCCGGGAGATACAGAAGATGCACGTGGCCCGGCTGAAGTTCCCCGGCCCGGCGACTGAGGAGACCTGGGTCACCGACCGGGCCGGGGACCCGCTGCTGGTCGTCATGGCCGAGCCGTCCACCTCGCTGGCCGGGCAGATCAAGGAGCTGCTGCCCAAGCTGCGCCAGATCACCGGGGAAGACCGCAAGCCCATATTGTGCTTTGACCGGGGCGGCTGGTCCCCGGACCTGTTCGCCGAGATCACCGACGCCAGGTTCGGCCTGCTCACCTACCGCAAGGCCAGCCCCGGGCAAGACACCCCCGACCTGCCCGCGGACGCGTTCACCACCGCCGTCCACGCCGGCGAGGACGGCCGCGAGCACCGCTACGAGCTGGCCGACGGCACCGCGGACATCACCGTCACCAGCGGCACGCACAAAGGACGCGTGCTCACCCTGCGGCAGGTCACCCGCCTGGACAAAGGCCGGCAGGTCCGGATCCTGACCACCCGCCAGGCCGCTGACATGCCGCCCGCCGCCGCGGTCTACGGGATGGGCTCCCGGTGGCGGGAGGAGAACTACTTCCGCTATGGCCGGGCCCACTTCGCCCTCGACGCCCTGGACACCTACGCCGTCACCGCCGAGGACCCCGGCCGCAAGGTCCCCAACCCGGCCAAGAAGAAAGCCGCCGCCGCCGTCAAGACCGCCAGGAAGGACCTCGCCGCAGCCCAGGCCGCCCGCGACGCCAGGCTCACCAGAATGCGCACCCCCGCCCCCGGCCAGGAAACCCTCATCACCAACCAGCAGCTCGCCAGGCTCGACGCCCCTGTCGCCGCAGCCCGCCAGCGGCTCGAGGACGCCCAGGCGACCGCCAAGGCCATCCCCGCGAAGATCCCGCTGCCGCAGCACAACCCGGACCTGGTCCGGCTGGACACCGAGACCAAGCTGATCACCCACGCCATCCGGATGGCCGCCTGCAATGCCGAGACCATCCTGGCCCGCGCGCTGAACGGCGCCTACGCCCGCGCAGACGACGAAGCGTACGCCCTGATCCGCGAAGCCTTCACCACCAGCGCCGACATCATCCCCGCAGACGCCACCCTCACCGTCCGCCTGGACCCGCTCTCCGCGCCCCGCCGCACCCGCGCCCTCGCCGCCCTCTGCAAGCAGCTCACCGCCACCGCCACCAAGTACCCCGGCACCGGCCTCACCCTGCGGTACGAAGTCAAAGAACACACTGCATAAACGATCTCCCTATGTCAGGAGCCCTGATGCCCCTACCTGCGCAAACGCCTTAACTCACCGGCATTGTTGCGCTTCGGCTGAAGCCGTGATGTGGGCCAGGTGGAGGTGGAGGTGGAGGGAATCTCCAGATGATCCACACATCGTCTGCAGACCGCCGACATATGCGCCCTTTGGGCTTTCCTTAGGCGGACGAGAGGACATCAACGTGACGCCCTCCTCGTTACCGTCTATAGCGGAAGACCATCACTGGGGGAGATCGCTATGGGGAGTCCCGACAGTGCGACCACCTCTGGATGCAGAGTCAACCTAATGGGTGGATTCAGGATGCGGTCTCATGATCGCGTGGTGGAGCTTCCGCTAGGTGCGCAGCGCCTCGTTTCCTACCTGGCCCTTGAAGAGTCTTGGGTGACGCGGGTCCACGCGGCAGAGATGCTGTGGCCGGACAGCCGGCGCCACCAGGCGGCCGCGAACTTCCGCACGGCGCTGTGGCGGGTGCGCGGGCAGGTTGGCGATGGCGTTGTCTGGACTGAACCGGGTCGGCTGGCTTTAGCGAACACGGTCGCTGTGGACGCGCAGGATGTCGCCAAGGAGGCCCGGGCGCTCATCAGCGCCCCGGTCGGCCATGACGCCGAGGTGGCTGCGGTGAATGCTGAAACCGTATCCCGGCTGTCCATGCGTCTGCTTCCGGGCTGGTACGACGACTGGGTCCTCTTGGAACAAGAGCGCTGGGATCAGCTCCGCTTATATGCGCTCGAGGCGGCCGCTGAGGTGTTACTCTGCCGCGGCCAGCATATGCTCGCGCTAGAGGCCGGCCTCGTGGCGGCCCGGTCCGAGCTGTTCCGCGAGAGCGCACATCGGGTCATTATCCGCGTGTACCTCGCCGAGGGCAACTGGGGAGCTGCGGTGCAGCATTACCAGGATTATCAGCGAAAGCTCCGCCGCGAGCTGAACCTCGCCCCCACCACGGCAATGGATGAGCTCATGCATCCATTGATCGCATCTCACACACCTTAGTGATGCTCGCTGTCCGACGATCGGCATATGCCTGAGGACGCGAGGCCTTTCCGCCGGATCGGTATCTTCGTCGTCCGCGCCTCGGTCGAGGCTGATGGCCAGTTCCTCGCTCGCATCGCGGTGATCTCC
Organism: uncultured Actinomycetota bacterium; assembly: GCA_963826515.1. GTDB lineage: Bacteria > Actinomycetota > Actinomycetes > Streptosporangiales > Streptosporangiaceae > DATFVJ01. The sequence goes on along the minus strand of CAWGXI010000002.1, from coordinate 333,141 downwards.
GACTGGATGGCCGGCTCCGCTACGCCACGTACTGTTGCGGACCCGGAGGAAGTTGTCCGTGCCGTCCAAGCCTGGCTACGGGGCGTTATCTCAAGCGAGGCCGGGCCGCCAGACTGAAGTCGCTTGGTGCCCGCCGGCGTGATTGGTCAGCCCACTCGTTTTGGGTCTGCATACGGCGAGACTCAGCCTGACACAGTTTGCCCGGTTTGCGCTTTCGCGCTTTCACCCGCCAGATGGCTGACGTACAAGCTTCCGATCTCGATATCGGCGCGGGGGCATACGACCCGTTCACGGAAATAAGGACGCGCATAGACATACCACCGTGACTCTCCGACAGCGATGCTCATATGCAGCGTCCGCACTACCAGGGGAAGGGAGATTTGGCTGCTAGGCGAGCCGAACCGAGAGTTGGCTCAGTCCATTCTTTACACCCTTGCGTGGCCTCAGCAGGCTTGGGCGATTTGAAGGGAGTGCGCAAATGCCAGAACTGATCTCGGCCAGGATTAGAAAAATTTCAGCAACTCTGATCGTCCCAGGTCAGGGCAATTTCTGTTGCTGGCGTGTTGGGCAGGCGCGGACCCCGGCGTGAGAAGCAGGGTTTACATAGCGTCAGCGTGCTTGGAGTTGTCTCAGAATACTCAGAATAACTGGAAGGGAAGCCCAATATGAGCGTACCAGGAGCCATAACTTCGATGCTTGGTGGCCAGTCCGCGGGATACGGTGCCGGGCCGCAGGGCCAGGCCGGCAAGCCCGGCGGCGAAGACCTCATCGCCGTGCCGGCCGGGCTGTGGGGATCGCTGATCTCCATAGTCAGCAAGGGCGCGGGCGGCCTCATCGGCGGCCAGGCCGGCCAGACCATCAGCGACATCGGGCAGACCGTCGGCGGCATCGTGCCCTTCTCGGTAGTCCCGGGCGGTGCCGGGCCGCAGGGCCAGGCCGGCAAGCCCGGCGGCGAAGACCTCATCGCCGTGCCGGCCGGGCTGTGGGGATCGCTGATCTCCATAGTCAGCAAGGGCGCGGGCGGCCTCATCGGCGGCCAGGCCGGCCAGACCATCAGCGACATCGGGCAGACCGTCGGCGGCATCGTGCCCTTCTCGGTAGTCCCGGGCGGTGCCGGGCCGCAGGGCCAGGCCGGCAAGCCCGGCGGCGAAGACCTCATCGCCGTGCCGGCCGGGCTGTGGGGATCGCTGATCTCCATAGTCAGCAAGGGCGCGGGCGGCCTCATCGGCGGCCAGGCCGGCCAGACCATCAGCGACATCGGGCAGACCGTCGGCGGCATCGTGCCCTTCTCGGTAGTCCCGGGCGGTGCCGGGCCGCAGGGCCAGGCCGGCAAGCCCGGCGGCGAAGACCTCATCGCCGTGCCGGCCGGGCTGTGGGGATCGCTGATCTCCATAGTCAGCAAGGGCGCGGGCGGCCTCATCGGCGGCCAGGCCGGCCAGACCATCAGCGACATCGGGCAGACCGTCGGCGGCATCGTGCCCTTCTCGGTAGTCCCGGGCGGTGCCGGGCCGCAGGGCCAGGCCGGCAAGCCCGGCGGCGAAGACCTCATCGCCGTGCCGGCCGGGCTGTGGGGATCGCTGATCTCCATAGTCAGCAAGGGCGCGGGCGGCCTCATCGGCGGCCAGGCCGGCCAGACCATCAGCGACATCGGGCAGACCGTCGGCGGCATCGTGCCCTTCTCGGTAGTCCCGGGCGGTGCCGGGCCGCAGGGCCAGGCCGGCAAGCCCGGCGGCGAAGACCTCATCGCCGTGCCGGCCGGGCTGTGGGGATCGCTGATCTCCATAGTCAGCAAGGGCGCGGGCGGCCTCATCGGCGGCCAGGCCGGCCAGACCATCAGCGACATCGGGCAGACCGTCGGCGGCATCGTGCCCTTCTCGAGGATCCCGAGCGGCGTGGGTGCCGTCGGGCTGCTCACATGACGGTGCCCACAGCGGCGACTCAGCCGCAGGCCGCTCAGCTTCTTGTGTTGCTCTACCAGTACGTCAAGGCGAACGCCGCGTCGCATCCTGTTCTGTTGCCGGCGGTCTTGTCTTTGCGGGAAGCAGCACAGCTGTATGGGCGCAATGACGTGCAGCAGGCGTTCGAAAAGGGCGTTGCTGTCTTTCAGCTTCTGCAGCAGGCTCGCACAACTTCGCTCGACCTTCCGATCCCGTAGGCGAGGGAGAGGCGTGTGGCTGACTCCGAGCCCTTCATCCTTGCTGGGCACCCGGACCTCGTCCGGGCACTTGTTCAGGTCGTAATCGCCGACCCGGGTCTCCAGCTCGTCTCGGTATCCGGTCCGCCGGATGCGCCGGAGCGGATCGTGGTGCGCATGCCGCAAGCCCGGGCCGACCTGCTGCGCGGTGCGCTCGGCGGGCAGTTGATCGTGGAGCCCGACGCGCCGGTCAACCCGGCCGGTTGACCGGCGCGCCACCGCAGACCAAGGGAGATACAGCTATGACCAGTCCCGCAGGTATGACCAGTCCCGCAGGCGGGGCGCCTATCAATGCTCCCCGGGACAAGCAATTCCTCGTGACCCGGAAGGATGTGCTGCTGCCGGCCGGCTTTGCCCCGGTGCAGCTCGACGATGTGCTCGACCAACTGGCGAAGGACCCGGCCGTCCAAGTGATGCGAACGATCGAGCCGACCGGACTCGCCCTGCTGGCCGACGCACCGACTTCGTTGCAGAAAGTAATCGTCGCCCGGATGTCGGACGAACGAGCCCAGGAGCTCGATCAGCTTCACCCGCAGCTTCTGGTTGAGGAGGACGCGCTGGTGCGGCCGGTACCCGCCCCGGCCCCAGTGGTGCCTGACCTGCAGGATCCAGGCTCGTTCCTGCCGTTTGGAGGGACCGCCACCTGGATGATCCGGGTCGCCGGTCCTGACGACGCCCCAGCGGCAGGGGCGACGGTTTACCTGTACGGGGCCGGCGTTCCGGCGCAGGGTCGCACCGGCGACGACGGGACGGTCTCGCTGAGCCTGCTCAACGAAACCGACGACACTCTTCGCGCGCTGTTCGTCAATCCTCAGACCGGCTACTGGGACCTCTGGATTGATAATCCCCGGCTCAGCAGCTCCGGACGCAACTCCATCCGCCTTCGCCGCCTTGACGCCACGTTCACCGGCTTTCCCGGCTCTCAGCTCATCGGCTGGGGCCAGCGAACGATGCGACTGGATCAGCTGGATTCCCGCCTGGACGGTGCCGGGGTCAAGGTTGCCGTTATTGACTCCGGTGCTGCGACCAGCCATCCTGACCTCGGGCAGATCAAGGCCGGTCGCGATTTTACCGTCTCCCCCGCTAACGACACCGCGTGGACCAACGACGTCATTGCACACGGATCGCACTGCTCTGGAGTCATCGCGGGTAGCAGTGACAACGCCACCGGGATCCGCGGGTTCGCGCCGGCCGCGGACGTCCGTGAACTGCGGATATTTCCCGGCGGCAGGTTCAGCACCGTGCTCGACGCTCTCGACTACTGCATCCAGCAGCAAGTCGACGTGGTCAATATGAGTCTGGGCAGCGGAGGAACCTCCGACACAATGCTGCAGAAACTCGCCCATGCACGGCAGTCCGGGGTCGCCTGCATTGTCGCCGCCGGTAACAGCGGTGATGCGGTGCAGTTCCCCGCAGTCTCACCCGACGTTCTGACCGTCGCCGCGATCGGCAAACTCGGCGAGTTCCCCGCCGACAGCTTCCACGCCCGACAGGTCCCGGCTGACGGACCGATCGACAAGGGCTATTTCTCGGCCACGTTCAGCTGCCACGGACCCGAGGTCGACGTGTGCGCACCCGGAGTCGCCGTCGTCTCCTCTGTGCCACCCGACGGCTTCGCTGCATGGGACGGCACTTCGATGGCCACCCCGCACATAACGGGGCTCGCCGCCCTCGCTCTGGCCCATCACCCCGATCTCGCCGGCGGTTTCGGCAAGGGCACCGCGGGGCGCGTGGATCGCCTCTTCGAGATCATCAAGGCCAGCGCTACGCCCCTCAATCTTGGCGATCCCGGTCGTACGGGCGCCGGAGTCCCCGACGCAGTCCGCGCCGTTACCGGCCAGCCAGCCCCCACGAGCGCAATCTCTCCCGAGGCGATCACGGCGCTGCTCGAGCAGCTCCGTGAACAGTTCGTCGCAGCGAGGCTGCTGTCATCGTAGATGGCCAGCGCCACGCCCCCCTGCCAGCGATGTGATCGGCGCTGTGCCCGGCTCCGGCCTAGCGGATCCGCATGACGTGGTGCCTTCGGCGCGCACGGCCCGCAGCTACCGCTGGGCCAGGCAGGGACTCAGACACGGGGACAGCGCGGCTTTGGAGGATTGATGACCGACGACGGCTTGCACAAGACGCCGGCGCCTGCTACGGGCGGCGACGCGCGCCGCGCCGATCGGACCAGCCCGTCTGCCAAGCTGCTCACCAGCCCGCTGCTCCGCACCGACGGCGGCGCCTCGCACGCCGACCGCGATAAGCTGCTCTGCACCGTAGACGACCGAATAGCCGTGCTCGTCGAGCTGAACCTCACGCACGGCATCTCGGTGTCGCGGAAGAACTTCCTCGACTTGTTCACAGCCACGTTCACCGGCCCGGGCGTCATCGCACCCGTCCCGATCGCGCGGCAGTACCTGCGCTGCTTCCTAACCCAGGAACAGATCAAGCAGCTTGGCGATGCTGACCGCGCCGGGCCGGACTCGATCTTCCGGATCTGGCCGGATTTCAAGCTCACCCCGCACATCGACCGCTCGGCGTCGACCGTGAAGGGCGACGCTGCGGCACGCACTTACGGCACGAGCGGTGACGGCATCGTGTGGGCCATCATCGACTCCGGCATCGACGAGAGCCACCCGCACTTCTCCTGCCCGGACATCGGCCTCAACCTTACGGACGAGCGGGTTGCGGCGCTACATCGCGACTTCACCCCGCTGCGCAAATTCGACGGCGCACCGAGCGACGACCCGAAGTCGGCACTGCAGGACGCGTTCGGACACGGCACGCACGTTGCTGGGATCATCGCAGGGGCGATGCCGCCCGCGCCAGCCGTCGTCAAGATTGCCGCGAACCAGCCGACGAGCGACGACATGCCGGTTTGGGTCGAGCGCAAGCTTGACCTGGGTCACTCGCTGACGAGCATGGCGCCCAGGACTCGTCTCGTCAGCCTCAAGGTGCTCGATGACGACGGTGACACCTCGTCGAGCGTGGTCATCGCCGCGCTCGACTACGTCCGCACGGTCAACGCTGACGGACGGCAGGTAATCCACGGGGTGAACCTGTCGGCCGGCTGTGACTGGTATCCGGACGAGTACGCCGCGGGCCAGAGCCCGTTGTGCCGCGCCGTCGACGAGTTGGTCAGCAGCGGCGTCGTCGTGGTGGTGTCGGCGGGCAACAGTGGCGCAGGCGGAACGCTCACCGGCGCGAGCGGCGATGTGAGCGGGCAGCTGTCGACCATCACCGACCCGGGTAACGCGGCGAAGGCGATTACCGTCGGCTCGACGCATCGCTTCGCACCGCACACGTACGGCATCAGCTACACATCCTCGAAGGGCCCGACGCTGGACGGGCGGCTCAAGCCCGATCTGGTCGCTCCCGGCGAGCGGGTCACATCGGCGGCCACCGGCGCGCTGCGCACCGGCGTCGTCCCGCTCGAAGGTGATCCGGGGATCGCGACGTACGTGGAGGACAGCGGCACGTCGATGGCAGCGCCGCACGTCTCCGGGGCGATCGCCGCGTTCCTCTCCGTCCGTTCGGAGTTCATCGGGCAACCGGACGAGGTGAAACGGCTCTTCTGTGAGAACGCCACACCCCTCGGCCGGCACGAGTTCTACCAGGGCGCCGGCATGCTCGACCTCATGCGCGTGCTCTCCAACGTCTAGGTGAAGGGGGGCCGACGATGGCCGACATCGCGGGACTGCGGTACTACGAACTGACCTTCGCCGCCGATGGCACGCTGAGTACGGACGGCGGTCTACCCGCTGCCGTCAGCGCCGGTGGCATCACCGACCTATTCGTCTTCTCGCACGGCTGGAACAACAGCGTCGACAGCGCGCGTAGCCTATACCAGGCGATGTTCACGCTGTTGGCCAGGATGCTTGGCCCGAAGCTGTCGACGTCTGCCGCCGTCGGTGTCCTCTGGCCGTCCCTCCTGTTCCCCGAGGACGACCCGAGCACGCCGGATACGCCGTCGACCGGCGCGCAGCTCGCCAACGCACTCGCGCCCGCCTTCGCCGGCAACGAGCAGAGCCTCACCGTGATGGGCACGATGCTCGACCAGCAGCCGCAGGACTCGGCGCAGCTGCAGCAGTTCCATCAGCTGGCGTCCGGGCTGGTCACCACGCCCGCGCTCGCGCCTGAGGACGAGGGGCCGCAGGCGGTCATCACCAGCGACACCAGCGCCGTGTTCGGACACGCCGCCGCGATGGCGAAGACACCCGCCGGCGGTGCGGAGGGACTGCCCAACCCGTTCAAGACGATGTGGTCGGGGGCGCGCGAGGTGCTACGCACCATGTCCTATTACGAGATGAAAAACCGCGCCGGCGTGATCGGCCAGAAGGGTCTGGGACCGCTGCTTGCCATGCTCGCGCCCGTCGCCTCGCCCCTGCGCATCCACCTGATGGGACACAGTTTCGGCGCGCGCCTCGTCTCGTTCTCGCTGACCGGCCTGCCGGACACGGCCGTCAGTGACGCGAGCCCGATCAAGAGCCTCACCTTGATCCAGGGGGCGTTCTCGCACTTCTCCTTCGCAAATCCGACACCGTGCAAGGCGGTGCAATCCGGCGCGCTTGCGGACGTGCTAAATCGGGTAAACGGACCATTGCTATCGACGTTCACCTCAGCCGATCGCGCAGTCGGCTGGTGGTATCCGACCGCGAGCATGCTGGCGCATCAGAACGCCGAGTCGCTGACCGATCTGACCTACCAGTGGGGCGGCATGGGTCACGACGGGTTCCAGCAATCACCTGCGGGGACGACGGTGGAGTTGCAGGCCCAGGGCCACGGCTACGGCTTCACCGCGGGCAGCGTCTACCGCCTGGACTCGAACAAGATCATCTGCGCGGACCAATCGGCGTTCAGCGGAGCACACAGCGACATCCGGCACCCGGAGGTCGCGTGGGCGGTCCTGTCAGCCGCCTCGGTCTAGGGCTCCTCGGTGCCGCAGACTTTGACACTTGTCCTGAGTTTTGCAGGCGCGTAGCGTCGTGAACGCCCGCTCCACAACCCTGCAGGCAGTGTCCTGACCAGCCGCTTTGGAGTGGTATGGCCGGTTCGATGGTGGGACCGGACTTCGGCGCAGCGGGTGGCGGCGGTCGGCCGATCATGACCGCAGGTCCCTGCGGTAGCTTGCCCAGATCCGCGTCGCGCGAGAAGAAAGGCCAGGTCACCGGATGCCTCGGCGGTCAGAGGCGGAGCCTCCCTGGGAGCCTGCTGAATTGGACCGGTTCTGGCTGCCGTCTATAGCGGGTCATCGCGCCGTGTTCTGGCCGTCCCGGCCCCTGCGGCCGCGCCGGCTGCCGTGCAGGACCGGGCAGGTGCCCTGCCGGGCGGCGCGGGGCCTGCGGCCCGGCCGGCCTGCCCGCCCGGTGCTGGCCTGACCCCTGGTCAGGTGGCCAGCACCCAGGTGCCGTCACGGCGGGTCAGGCCCTTGCCGAGCAGGTTGCGCAGGTTCAGCGCGGCGGTGCGCCGCTTGAGCCAGGCGTGGTTCTTGGTCACCCCCAGGTAGCGGAGCTTGAGCCGCCGGCCCGGAAGGTGGCGACCTGGGCGACGGTGCGCTCGACGTTGGGCCGGTGAGCCATGTAGTCCTCGCGCAGCCCGGTGTCAGCGGCCCAGTCCACGCGGGCGGCCCGGAGCAGGTCATCGCGTTCCTGCAGGACGAGCTTGCGGCCGGTCTTGCAGGTCGTGCACCGCTCGCGCAGCGGGCAGTCGCGGCAGGCCACACCGAAGGTGGCGATGCGGGCGCGGCTGAGCTGCGCGACCTGCGCCGTCCCTACGGTCACCGTCGTCGCCAGCAGTCTCGGCGGCCAGGAACTCTTCCGCCACCGCGGGGTCGGAGTTCTCGGTCCCGGAAGCCCCGGTCAGCTTCTCATCGGTGATGATCCCGGTCTCCGGGTCGGCCGCGACGTGCGCCCGGTAGCCGTCCCGGCGGGCCTCCGGGGACTTGCGGGTGTGCCGGGCATCCGGATCGTTAACCGAGATCACCCTGTTCCCGGCGACCTTGCGGGCGATCCGCCACCGCCCGTCAGACCCCTCGGCCGGCTCGACGTCCTGGCCGGCGACCAGGGCCAGCAGCGCCACCGCCGACGCCGCCCGCTCATCCAGCTCCCGGCCCTCCAGCGCGGCCACCACCGCGTTCGCGTCATTCACCAGCGCCGAGACCAGCGCGTCCTTCGCCTGCGGGTCATCCCAGTCGATCTTCGGCTTGCCCGGCACCGAGTAGTCATGGCCGGTGCAGACTTCCGCGATCTGCTCCGCCGCGCCCGGCACCTCGCGGGCCACCCGCCGCACCGCGCTGACCAGTTGAGTCACCGTGTCCTGGGTGGCCACCGCATCGGCAAGGATCGTGGAGTCCACCGCCCGGCGCCGCGGCCCCTTCAGCACCCCGGTCTCCCCGGCCACCTTCTTGACCGCGTCGTTGACCCGGTGCGGGCGCTCCGACTTCGCGATCCGCCTGCGCCAGTACACCAGCGAGGACGGGTCAAACCCCACGTCATCGATCGCCAGCCCGCAGGCCACTTTCCACCGCACATCGAACCGGACCGCCTCGGCGGTCTCCCGGTCTGAGTAGTCGTGCAGCGTCTGCAGCGCCAGGATGGCGGCCATCCTGGTGGCCGGCAGCGACGGCCGGCCGAACCCCGGCGGGGCGAACAGGTCCGCGTAATCGGCGTCGGGGAACACCTCGGCGCGGTGCGCGGCCAGGAACGCGAACATGCTGCCCGCCGGGACCAGGTGACCGGCCAGCAGCTCCGCGTCCGTAAACTCCCGGTCCATCCGCTCGAAGCCCTGCATGAGACAATTATCCCAGATCATCGAACACCGGGCCGGCAAACACACCGTGAGCTGTCGACCTTTTTCAGCAGCCTCCCAGGCAGGCTCCGCCTGATACCGCCGAGGTTCCTGGTTCGGCGTGGCGTTCGTGTGCAGGTAGGCGCATCCTCTGTTTGCGGGCCATGTTCTGGAGGTTGCCATGGCGTCCCGGATCACGCGGTCGGTGCCGGTCTCGGTGAGCGACGTGCTGGACAGGCACGTGAAGCTGGACCTGGAGTGCCTGGACCGGATCTACCTGCATGGCTATCTGGGGCAGTTGCAGGTGGGCGGGCAGGTGACGAGTTCCTGAATCATCGCGGGTACCCGGTGCCGTCCCCGGCGTGCCTGCAGCAGATCGGGGACGGGTTCCGCCGCCGGGTCGCCTCGTTCGCCGAGGCCAACCACATCCCGGTGGTGGCGCTGCGCGCCGCTGACCGCAAGATCGAGGTGATGCGCCCCTACCTGCAGCGGGCTGCTGCCACGCGCCGCTCGCAGCTCGCGGCGGTCAGGGTAGCCCAGGAGATGCAGCGGGTGTTCATCTCCCGCAAGCGCGACACCGACCCGTCGAAGGTCCCGCAGTTCTCCTTCGACAAGAAAGACCGCCGGGTCACCGTCTATTACTTTTACCTGTGGGACGCCGGGTTCGGGCCGTATGCGTTCATCAAGGTCTGCACGTACTGCCCCTGGCCGGTGAAGGTCAACGGGCACGATTGGGCCAAGCGGCAGTGCCGCAAGGCCGGGATCGGCTTCACGGAACTGTCCAACGGGTTCGCCTCCTGCGACGACCCGGCCGCGCTGCAGAAGATCTGCGACGCTCCAGGGCGGCACCATCGAGGTGTTCTTCCAGCGGTGGCTGCACCGGCTCCCACTGCCGTTAACGGCTGCCGACCGCGGCGACGGATGGTGGTGGGAGCTGTCCATGGCCCAGGTCGAGGTATCCCGCACCCTGGTCTTCACCCAGCCCCGCTACGCCCGCGGCTTCTTCGATGCCCTGGTAACCGACAACCTGGACCTCGGCCGCCCGGACACCATCGAGATCATCTTCGACCGGCAGGTCCGCAACGGCCGGCAGCGCGCCACTCAGGGCGTGTTCAAGACCAGGGTAATCACCCGGGGCACCGAGGTGACCGTCAGCACCTTCTACAAGCACTCCCGCATCAAGCAATACCTCATTATCTTGAGTTGATCTTGAAATGGCCATTCTGAACTGGGGACTTGCTGTGGAGACATGTCGCTGACGGTGATCGGGGCGACGGTGCCGTGTCCGGGTCAGGCGTGGATCTGCGCGGCGCGTCGTTCGCCGAGAAGTACTGCGACGTGGTCGCTGAGGCGGGTGTTGTCGGCTCGGAGCCGGGCGTTGTCAGCTAGCAGGGCCTCGATGCGCTGCTGCCTGGATTCGTCGGTACCGCGCTGGGCTGCCGGGCGCGGCCGCCCGAACGCTGGGGTGGCCGCGGCTCGCAGCCGCTCGACTTCGGCGCGGAGGACTGGCTGCCGGTACAGCCAGGCGCGGGACACCCCGGCGGCCGCGGCCACGCCGCGGAAGGTGACTGGTTCCCCGGCGCGGTCGAGGCCTTTCAGGGCGTCGCGGGTCCGGGTGAGCGCGTCCTCATGCCGGCGCTGGGCGGACTGGATCAGGTAACGGCTGTTGTCAGGGCGCATCGGGTGTGCTCCGCTCGAGGGCTTCCAGCGCGGGGATGATGGCGTCGAGGCTGGCGGCGACCTTGCGGTGGCCGGCAGCCATCCGGGTCTGCCCGAGCTGCTCGGCGGTGGCGATGAGGACGGCGGCGCGGTCCCGCTGGGCGCGGTGGACGTCGAGGAACTCGGGCGTGGTCTGGAAGTCCGGGCAGGTCAGGCAGGCGTTGGGATGCGGGCAGTCCTGCTGGGGTGGCCGGCCGCAGTACCCGTTGGGCAGGCTGTCACGGACCCGGGACAGGTTGTGCTTGGCCCATTCGGCGTCGGCGGCCGGGGAACCGGGATCGTAGCCGATCAGCTGCCCGGTGATGTCGACGCGCTGCTCGCAGTAGCGGTCGAAGGCGGCCCGCAGGGTCGTGTCGTGCAGCGAGGCGTACCTGGCGGTCATCTGCGGGCTCTTATGCCCGAGCATGCGCTGCACGATGTGCTCGGGGACGCCTGAGTTGATCATTCTTGTCCCGAGCGTGTGCCGGAATTGGTGCGCGCTGACCCGGACTGGCTGGCCGGACTCGTCGCGCAGGTCGATGTCGTCCTGCCAGCGGCTCAGCCGGGCGTGCAGGGTGGCATAGGTGAAGCAGGCCCGGCCGTCGGGGTCGCAGGTGGCGCGGGGGAACAGCCATCGGGTGCCGGGCGGGCAGGTCGCCTTGACATGCTCCTGCTGCGCGCGGATCGCGTCGGCGGCCCTGGCGCTGAGCGGCACCATCTGCTCGGTCCGGACCTTGGAGTTGTAGAACCGCAGGCACGGCCATCCCGCGCTGTCATCGGCGAGCGCATTCAGCCCGATCCGGCAGGCGTCACTGGACCGCAGCCCGGTCTCGATCAGCACGATGATCAGGTGGCGGGTGGTGAGGTCGGTGATGCGGGCGAGGCTGGCCTCGGTTTCGAGCTGGGCCATGACGGCCTCGGGGATGAACCGGGGCAGGTAGGCGCCCCGGCGCGGCATGTCGTCGGCATACAGGACAGCGCCGGCCGGCAGGCGCGGCAGCCAGCCGTGGCGGCGGCTGGCTTCCAGGAAACTGCGCAGCGCGACCAGGTAACCCAGCCGGGTCTGCACCCTCAGGCCGGCGGAGGCCAGATGTGACAAGAAGCGCTCCAGGACGTCCCGGCTGATCGACGCCTCGCCGACGGCGGCAGGTTCGGTGTCGGCGAGGTAGCGGGCGAACCACGTGAGCGCGAGCGCGTCGCCGGCGACCGTGCCGACTGCCCGGCCGGTCGCCAGGCGGAACCGGCCCCACCGCCTGGCGGCATCCCGCAGCCAGGCCTGCGGGATGCCGCCGAAGCGGATCAGGTAGCTGCTGGCGTTGGCCGGCAGTCCCAGCCGCCGGGCATCCCAGGTGTCCCGCTGGTACTCGTCGTCGGCGGTCGCGCCCTGGGCGAAGTCCTCGACGCGGACGCGGGCATAGCTGACGAACGCGGCAGCGTCGTAGCCGCGGGTCGGGTCGGGCCGCGCGACCGCGTCCAGTTCGTCTCGGGGCCGGTCCAGCAGCGAGGTCACGTTCGCGCCGGCCAGCAGCCTGACGGCCGCAGCGACCTGGCACGGGCGCAGGCCCGGCCCGCGTTCGTCACTGCGGCACTGCAACGCGTATGCGATCTCCAGCCGCAGCTGCGGCGACAGGCCGCGCAGGTCGTACCCTTCGGCGGCCCGCAATCCCTGCCAGGCCCTCACCACCGGGCCGGTGGCTCCGGTGAATTCCGCCAGGCCTGGCTTCCCGGACTTATGCCACCTGGAGTAGTGGCTGCCGCACAAGCCGCGGCCCTGGCAGCGCCGGCCGCAGCCCGGCACGGCGCAGCGCTGCCCGGCCAGGACCACATCGGCTGGGCCGGGGACGATCACCTCAGCGGCGAACAACGGGCGCAGCACGGCCAGCAGCCGGCCTGCCAGGCCTCCCGCCGCCGGCAACGCAGGCAGCAGCCGGGCTGCGGCGGGCCGGGTCACCCTTCGCCCCCTGGCCCTGGCCACACGCCGGCGCGGATCAGCTCAGCACGCATGTCCTCGGCCTGCAGGTGCACATAGGCAGAGCTGGTGGTCGACACCGACGCGTGCGTGAGCCGCTTGCTGACCACCTCGATCGGCACGCCACGGCGGATCAGGTCGGTGGCATGCGAATGGCGCAGCGTGTGGCAGGTGAAATCGATCCCGGTCCGCGCACGCAGCCGGCTTACCAGCGTCTCCACCGCCTGATACCGCAGCGGCGCGCCGACCGGCTCGGCGAACAGGTTGACGAACACGTAGTCCGAGTCGAGCGGCCCGTACTCCACGTGCATGTACTCCGAATACAAGCGGATCAAGGACGCCGACACCGGGATCTGATGCACCCCGCGGGTCTTGGCCCGGGCCCCATTGGCGTTATCGTCGCGGGGCACGACGCGGATCAGCTTGTCCCGGCTCACCACATCGGCGTGACGAAGGCCCAGAGCCTGCCCGATCCTCAGCCCGCTTTCCGCAAGCAAGGCCAGCAAGAACCGGTCCCGCAGGCGCGTGCACGCCTCCAGCAGCGCCCGGATCTGCTCATCGGTCAAGGTGCCCGGGATCCGCTGCGGCACCGCCAGCTTGATCGGGCGGACCGGGATCGGCTTGCCTGCGGTGACGTGATGCAGGAACGGCTTATACGAGCCGCGCCCCACCCGGCGCCAGGCGACCAGGTCGGCGGCAAGCCCTACCCCGGCCCGGGCGTGGAAATCATAGAAGCCGAACACCGCGGCCAGATGCCGGTTCACCGTCGCTGCCGTCCGGGCCGACTCACCCGCATCCAGCACGATCACATTCGCCGCCGGAGCCCGCAGCCAGGCCGCGAACCGTGCGACCTGCTCCACGCCGGCCTCACGCCAGCCAGTCCGCTGGCCGGACAGGAACTCCAGCCACATCCGCAGGCTATGGGCATACGCCCGCAACGTGTTCGGCGACCGTTCCAGCGCCGCCAGGTGCGCCAGATACGCCTCCGCCGGCTCGACCGGAAACCCGTCGTCGCCGAGCACAGTCCACGACACGGCGCCGCCGCCTGCCGTCGCCACCTTGTGGACGATCACCGCGCGCCCCCCGGCTCACCCGATGTCACAGTTGACCGTACTCGCCGCAGACACCGCGAGTGCGTCAGCGACACGCTGGAGAGAACATGTCTCCCACGCAAGCCGGTCAACACCTGATAGACGTCGTGGACAAGCACCTGAGGCGGTGGAGATAAACCTGAAAGACGCCCGCGCCCTGCGGGTGGAGACCGTGGTGAACGCACCCGGCGACCTCGGCTGCCAGCGGCGCCTGCATAACCTTGATGAGCTCCAGAGCCGGGCACGTGCGGTCAACGCCCGGCTGCTGGACACTGAACGTGCCGGCCAGGACTGCGTCCTTGCGAATCCAGTCTTCGAGCGGATCGCGCACCCGTCAATTACCGCGGACGGGCGGAGAGCTACAGCCATGCGATTTGGCGACTCTCGGGTCCAGGCCCTGGCCGGCGCCCTGTGCGTCACCTTGTGCGCCGTCACCGGCATCACCAACAGGAGCCTGCGCGCCCTGATGACCGGACTGCTCGGCGCCCCGTACAGCATGACCCAGGCCTCTTACGACCTCGCCCGCCTGCGCCGCAACGAGCTGATCACCCGCCGCCCGAACGCCAACACCTACGACCTCACCCCCGATGGCCTGAAGTTCGCGATTTTCTACACCAAGCTCCACAACCGCGTCCCTGACTCCTCCAACCCAAGTGGCAACTTGGGGCGGGCTCCGCGTCGGTGTCACTGTGTGTGCTGGTCTGGGTTCCGCTGCTGCGGGTCGGGATGGAGTGGCGGATCACGATGGTGGCGGGGCCGATGAGGACTTCCTTGACGAGCAGGCGCACGACGCGTTGGCGGTTTTCGACGGTCGCGGTGGCCGCGGACCCTCGCAGCGTGGTCAGGAAGTCCTCGAGGTTGTCGGCGGGCTTGAGGTAGACCTCGCGGTCGGCGAGTTGGGCATCGAGGGTGTTGATCTGGTGACGCAGGCTGGTCTGGCGTGCCCGCAGTTCAGGCATCCGGGCGCGGAGCTCATCGAGGCAGAGCAGCTCTTCCTGGTAGGCGCCGATCAGCCGGGTGATCGCGCCGGTGGTCTTGGCCAGGGCGTGGTCGAGGCGCTGGTGGGCGACGGTGGCCGGGTCGGCGGTGCGGGTCTGTGCCAGGCGCCGCTGGATCTCGGCGCGGATCGGGGCGGGGTCGGCGAGCAGGTGGGTGATGTGGTTCCAGACGACCTGGCCGGGGTAGTCGGCGCGGACGGGTTTGCTGTCGCATACCTTGCCGTGCTCGAACCGGTGGTTGTCGCTGCCCAGGCACCGGTAGTAGAAGATCTTGTTGTCGGCGGTGGTAGTGGTGTGGCCGCGGTAGTAGGCGTATCCGCAGCCCGTGCACGCGGCCAGGCCCTGGAGCAGGGACGGGGTCTTGCTGGCGCGGGAGGCGAACGTTTTGTTGCCGGCCAGCCGGCGGGCCGCCCGTTCGAAGGTGGGCTCGTCGATCAGGGCCGGGACGGCGATCTGGAGCCAGTCGCCGGGGGGCCGGTTCACGGTGGTGTAGGCGGTGCCGGTGGCGCGCCCGGCGAGGCGGGCGACCCGGTTACGGCCGGCCTGCTGGCCGAGGCGGCCGGTCTTGCCGAAGCAGGCCCGGCCGGCGTAGGCGGGGTTGCGGAGCATGCCCACAGCGTGGAGCGGTCCCAGCGGGCCTTGCCGGTGCGGGTGGCGACACCGATCTCGCCCAGCCACCGGGCGAGGTCGGCGATGGTCACACCCTCGTCGGCGTAGCGGCGAAACAATTCGGCGACGACGGCGGCCTGGTGCGGCACGACGTCATAGCGGGCGGCGGCGTGGTCGCTTTTGCGCACGTACCGGTACCCGAACGGGGCGCCCGACAGCACGTTCACGCTGCCGGACCTGGCGCGCTGGTTTTTCCCCCGGCGGGTCCGTTCCATGATCTGCGCCCGCTCATATTCGGCATGCCTTGGAACTGCACCAGCAGCGCGTCCTCCGGGCTGTCCCCGGAGGGGGGCCTTGACGAACACCACCGACGTGCCCGCCCGGGCCAGCTCCTCCATCAGCAGCGCCTGGTAGGCGTATTTCCGGGCCAGCCGGTCCGGCAAATGACACACCACCACATCGACGGGCACCTGAGCCACCAGGTCCCGCAGCCGCTCCAGAGCCGGCCGTACCAGCGACGCACCCGAGCACCCGTCGTCGGCGAACACCCACTCCGGCGGGACGTCAAGCCCCAGCCGCCCGGCGTGCGCGCGCACCGCCTCGATCTGGGAGACGATCGTCTCCTGTTCTTTCTGCCGGGCGGACGACACCCGGGCGTAGATCGCCGCGCTGGTCATTGCGGCACCGTCCTTCCTGGCCGGCCCGCACGAGACGAGACGGCCGCTGTGGGACCACGATGGCGTAGGCCGCCGGTAATTCCGCGGCACCAAGGCGGTCGAAGACGAACTCGGTCGCGACCGCCCGCCTGTTCACCTGCGGGAATGGTTTCTGCGGGCCCGCTGAAGAAACTCCTCCAGCGCCTGGGTGACCACGGCCGAGATCGACCTGCCCGACAAGCGGGCATACTCACGCACCCGCTGGGCAACGGTGACCGGCACCTTGACCGTGAACACCGCCCGCTCCCCGGGCACGGCCATACTCCCCGACCGGGTTGCCACCTCCACATAACGGCGGCCCTGGCGCACCGACACCCCCACACCGCCCAGCCAGCACACCGGCCGCCTCCGCTGCGGGCAGCCCCCTCGCCACCAGATCAGCAGCCGCGTTGATGCGACCGGCGTACTCCACACCATCCACCCGGCCACCACGTGACATGTCATGATCTTACTACCAGTCATGTCATATGCCCTTCGCGACACGCCGGGGCCTCTCACAACGCTGATAACCCAGCGTCACCTCGAAACAGAAGTTGCCACTTGTGTCGGAGGAGTCATGGCACCGCTGTTCACCGCCGGCCAGCCCCAGGCACCGCCCCAGCTCAGCGCCGCACTACGCACAATCGAACGAATAATCGACGACCAGCTCGCCCAGGCGAGGCTGCCCGCGGCAGCCTGAAGAACTCGGCTCAACTGTCGTAGTCGTCGCCACAAAGGATCGCTACGCGCTGGTGGTAGGCGGGCTTGGCGAGCTCCCGGTGGGCTAGCTGGCGGGCAGCGCCGCGGCTGATCAGCGGCGGGCCGCCCACGCGGAAACCGGCGGGCACGGCGCCGAGGGACACGGCGCCGAGGGGCACAGCGCGGAGCGGCACGGCGCCGCCGAGGGACATGGCGCCGAGGGACACGCAGCCGAGGGACACGGCGCCGAGGGACACGGCGCGGAAATGACCGGCAACATTGTCCACTGGTGACACTGTCACCACGGCGGCATGCCCTGGCGCGGCGGCGCGCCAGGACCGGAGCCACCCTGCCCTGGCGGTACCGGCCCCGGCTGAGGTGCCGCCCACGATCCTGGCTCCTGCCATGAGCCAGGTCTGGGCGTTTGCCACACCGAGGCGAACTCGTCGCCGGTAGCGAGGTGTCGGCCAGCCGCCGTCTGCAGCGCCATGTCGAGGCCCTCACGGCGCATCCGGAGGTCGACGTAAAGCAGAGCGGCCACGCCGGCCACTATCGGGCGGGTAACGGTCGCCGCCACGAGGCCGCCTACCGCGCCTATGACGAGGTACGCGATCAGTGTGCCTCCGCTCAGGGAGGCTGGGGGAGTGCCGAAGCCGAGCCCGCTCGTGCCTGTTACCAGCTCCGCGACGATCCGGAACGGGACCTGTAGCACCAGGCCAGCCAGCAAGATGACGAGATAGGCGACGATCCAGATCCCGAACACCCGCCAGAAGCTCTTCCTGGTCAGCCGCCAGGACCGGCCGATCGCCGCCCACGGGCCCACCCGCTCGAGCACCACCACAGACGGTGCGAGGCTCATTTTCACCCAAACGAAGATCGTCAGGGGAATCCCGCCGATGATGGCTGGTATCGCGAGCACACCCCCGACGGGCCCCGAGACCAGGAAGCCGAGCACCGGCACGCCGATCAGCACAGCCCACATGCCGACGAAGATCGCGAGTATCAGTAGCGTGAGCCCGGCCAGTGCGCCTATCCGCCCGCGCGCCTGTTGCCAGGCCTGGCTGACGGTGACCTGCTGGCCGAGCACCGCGCGGCCCACGACGGCAGTCAGGGTCCCGGTGAGGATGACGCTGACCGCGAGCCCGAGCAGCAGGTTTACGACTCCGTAGGTCACCAGCCACCCGACGAGCGGCCTGACGTCGGCGCCTGTCAACTGCTGGCCCGCGCTTACGCGCTGGGAGATCCGCTGGAGGCTAGGCAGTTCGGCGGCCGACAGCACGGTGGTGATAGCGGTGCTGACCGCCATCACTACGGCGGTGAACCCGAGGGTCGCCTTCGGGTTGCGACGGATAGTGGTGATAGAGCCGTCGATTATCTCGCCGAGACCGATCGGGCGGAGCGGGATCACACCGGGCTTGGGCGCAGGCGGCGGCCACGGCGCCCCGTATCCACCCTGGCTCGGGCTGCCGTATCCGCCCTGGCCCGGGCCGCCGTATCCGGGCGCCCCGTATTCAGGTGGATTCGGTGGCCGCCACCCCTGACCTGGTCCCGGCGGCGGCCAGGGTCCTGCGCCTTGGCCGGGCGGCGGCCAGGGTCCTGCGCCTTGGCCCGGCGGCGGCCCTGACCCCCACGAACCGTCTCCTTGTTCCGGCGGCTTCCACGCCGGTCCGTCGCTCATCCTTGGCTCCCGCCGTCAATGCGATGCGTACCGCTCATCCTGGCACCAGAAAGGCCCAGGAATGCCCGCGGCCCGCTGCGCGGCAGACTACGAGTTTTCCTGCCGGAGTGGCATGACGCACACTCTTTGCGTGGAAAGAATTCCCACGCTCCGCTGGCTGGACCCTCCTCAGGGCCCGGCTATCGCGTTGCTCGACCAGACGCTCCTCCCCGCCGAGATGTCCGTACTGGTCTGCGGTGACGTGCCCGCGCTTATCGGCGCGATCAGGCGGCTGGTCGTTCGCGGCGCGCCGGTGCTCGGCGTGGCTGGCGCGTTCGGCGTCGCGCTCGCGGCGCAGCGGGGCGACGATGTGGCAGCCGCAGCCGATGCGCTCGCCGCCGCCAGGCCAACCGCGGTCAACCTCGCGTGGGGCGTGCGGCGGTCGCTCGCCGCGTACGAGGACGCGCTCCGTGCCAGCAACGGTACTTCCCAGCCAGATCCTGAACGGCTTGCGCGGGCTGCCACGCTCGCGGAGGCGCGTTCGATTGAGCGGGCGGACGCCGCTGCCAGTGCGGCGATGGCTGCCCGCGGTCTCACCCTGGTGCCGAACCAGGCCCGGGTGCTCACCCACTGCAACACCGGTGCTCTCGTTTCTGCGGGGGAAGGGACCGCATTCGCTGTCGCGCTGGCTGCGCACCGGGCCGGGCGGCTGCGGATGCTCTGGGTGGACGAGACGCGGCCACTGCTCCAGGGAGCCCGGCTGACCGCATGGGAGGCGCGGCGCGCAGGAATGCCTTATACGGTCCTTCCCGACGCGGCAGCAGCCTCGTTGTTCGCCCGAGGTGAGGTGGACATTGTCCTGGTCGGCGCGGACCGCATCGCGGCCGATGGCAGCGTCGCCAACAAGGTGGGCACGTATGGCCTGGCCGTGCTCGCCCGTCGGCACGGCGTGCGGTTCGTCGTGGTGGCGCCCGCCTCAACAGTGGACCGCGGCACGCCGAACGGTGCCGCGATCGTGGTTGAGCAGCGCCCCGCGGGTGAGGTCTTGTCGTTTGGCGGCCGCGCGGTGGCTCCTGAGGATGCCGGCGCCTACAACCCGGCCTTCGACGTCACGCCGCCCGAGCTGATCACAGCAATAGTGTCCGAATTTGGTATTGCGGCCGCACCTGTTGGTCCGGATACCCTTCGTGTGCTGCTCCCTGCCGGCTTGGCAGCCCCTGGGGATGTGGTGACTGCCGTTCACGGCGGCTCAGCTCACAACACGTGAAACGATGAGGTGCATGAAAGGACGTGTGCTTGTCGTCGATGACGACGCCGCTCTTGCCGAGATGCTCGGGATTGTGCTGCGCGGTGAAGGCTTTGAGCCGACGTTCGTGTCCGACGGTGACAAGGCGCTCGAGATGTTCCGCGATACGCGCCCGGATGTTGTGCTGCTGGATCTGATGCTGCCAGGCGCCGACGGGATAGACGTATGCAGGCAGATCCGCGCCGAGTCCGGGGTGCCGATCGTCATGCTGACGGCCAAGACCGACACGGTCGATGTCGTTCTCGGCCTCGAGTCGGGCGCTGACGATTACATAGTCAAGCCGTTCAAGCCCAAGGAGCTCATCGCGCGTGTGCGCGCACGGCTGCGCAGAACCGACGACCCGGCCCCGGAGGTTCTGGAAATTGGCGATATCTCGATCGATGTCGCCGGGCATTCCGTCAAGCGTCAGGGCGAGCCGATCAACCTCACGCCACTTGAGTTCGATCTGCTTGTTGCGCTCGCACGTAAGCCCCGCCAGGTATTCACCCGCGAGGTGCTGCTCGAGCAGGTGTGGGGGTACCAGCACGCTGCCGACACCCGGCTGGTCAACGTGCACGTGCAACGGCTTCGCGCCAAGATCGAGAAAGATCCCGAGCGCCCGGACATCGTGGTGACCGTGCGCGGCGTGGGTTACAAGGCGGGCCCCGGCTGATGATGCCTGCTGCGCCGGTGTGGCTGACAATGACAGCGGGCAGCGCAGCGGCGGACCTTAGCGGCGGACCTTAGCGGCGGACAGTAGCGACGGACAGGAGCGACGGACAGTTAGCGACGGACAGGAGCGACGGACACGGTGGCTTTAACGCGGTGACGAAGGTCATGGAGGGGGCAGCTACAGGGAGGCGGACGGCGGCTGGCGCGGCTCGTCATCTGAGGCGCGCCCGCAACCTCGCCAGGCGCGCCCGCTACCTCGCCAGGCGTAACCGCAACCTCGCCAGGCGTGCCCGCAAGAAGGGCCGACGCCTGGTCGTGAGGTTCCTTATCCGCTGGCGCCGTTCCCTTCAGCTGCGGGTCGTCGCGACCACGCTGCTCCTTTCTGCCGCGGTTGTCGCGGTTCTCGGGTTCTTCCTGTTGCAGCAGATCAGCGTCGGCCTGCTGCGCAACAAGGAGCTTTCCGCGCAGGACGAACTCTCCGGCGGCCTGGCCACGGCGAGAGGCGAGGCCGGGTTCGACACGGCGCCGTCACCGTCCGATCCGCAGGCGTTCGGTGCGCCGCTCGCGAATCAGCTGCAGGCTCGCAGCAGCGTGAGCAATCGGTATGTCGTGGTGGTACGGACCGCGCCGCGCATTCTGGGCTCGGAGCCTTACTACTCAATTACCTGGTGCGGCGATCAGTATCAAGCGAGCTGCAGCATCCCGGCACCGCTGATCACGCAGGTCACTGCCGAGCAACGCACCGGAGACGACACCTTGCTTATGTCGGTGCCGACCCGGCTGCAGCGCGCACATGGCTCGGTACCCGCGCTCGTCGTGGGCGCTCCCTTGGGCGACTACCAGCTTTACTACCTGTTCCCGCTTGATCAGGAGCAGCAGACCCTCCTGTTGCTGCAGCGCACGCTGGCCGGAGTCGGGCTGGCGCTCGTGCTGCTGCTCGCCGCGATCGCCTCGCTGGTGACGCGATGGGTGGTCATACCGCTGCGGGAAGCGGCTCAAGCGTCAGAACGGCTGACCGGCGGGCATCTGGAGGAGCGGATGCCTGTGCACGGCACGGACGATCTGGCCAGGCTCGGCACTTCGTTCAACCAGATGGCCAGGAGCCTGCAGGACAAGATCGCAGAGCTTCAGGAACTCTCCAAGGTTCAGCGGCAGTTCGTGTCCGACGTTTCGCATGAGCTGCGCACGCCGCTGACCACGATCAGGATCGCGGCCGACGTGCTCTTCGAGGCAAAGGACGAGCTCGGAGAGGCTGAGGCAAGGTCGGCCGAGTTGTTGCAGAGCCAGCTGGAACGGTTTGAGTCGCTGCTCGTCGACCTGCTGGAGATAAGCAGGTACGACGCGAACGCGGCGACTTTGGAGACCGAGCAGGTTGACATCCGCGATCTCGTGCTGCGCGCGGTGGCGGATGCGCAGCAGATCGCCGAGCGTCGCGGCAGCGGGGTCGAGCTCCGGTTGCCCGGGGATCCGTGCATCGCTGACGTCGACGGCCGCAGGGTCGAGCGGATTCTGCGCAATCTGATTGTCAACGCCGTCGAGCATGGTGAAGGCAAGGACATTCTGGTGAGCGCGGCCACCGACAGCTACGCGGTCGCCATCGCCGTGCGGGACTACGGGGTGGGCCTGCGGCCAGGCGAGGAGACGATGGTGTTCGACCGCTTCTGGCGCGCCGATCCAGCACGCGCGCGTACCAGCGGTGGGACCGGGCTCGGGCTGTCGATCGCGCTCGAGGATACCCGCCTGCATGGTGGCTGGCTGCAGGCCTGGGGCGAAGTCGGCAAAGGCTCGGTGTTCCGGCTCACCTTGCCCCGCTGCGCCGGCGAAGAGCTTCAGGGATCTCCGCTCCCGCTTGTCCCGCCAGGTTCGGCTGGCCCAGTGTTCGGCATTGACATGAGCGGGCTTGCCGAGTCCGGCCTCACCCGCAGGGAAGTGAACGCCGGTGGCTGAAGGTCGCCAAACTGGCGCCCCCGCGCTTGCTGCGCCTGCGCGTGCGGACCCCGGGCCTGCCGCGCCCGCCGTGGCTGCAGCGTCTACGCGCGAGGGCCCCGCGCCCGCCGTGCCCGCACGTGCGGACCCTGTGCTCACCGCGCCCGTGCCTCGTCTCTTTGCGCAGCGCCGCGGCGCCCGGGTGACGGTGCGGCGGGCCCTCGCCGTCGCGTGCGCCGGTCTTGCCATCGCGCTGGTAAGCGCCTGCGCGGCTGTGCCGGACGGTGGCGTGGTCACCTCCGCCACGATGGCCCAGAATGGTGGCCAGCCGGCTGGGTTCGTCCAGATGATCCCATCCGGGCCGCAGCCGGGCTGGGATCCTGGCACGATCGTTTACGGGTTCTTGCTTGCCAGCGCAAACTTTACGAACAACCACGCGATCGCGCGTGAGTACCTCACGCCTTCGGCGGCGAGGGCATGGCGGCCGGGGTCGTCGGTTCTGGAGTTCGCGCACATGCCGTCCGTCGCGGCGAACTCTGTCCAGGCGAACACGGTGACGATGCAGGCCAGCGGCAATCTGCTCGGCACGATCAGTGAGAACGGCCAATATCAGGCGGCCGAGCAGGGTACCGTCCCGAGGCCGACGAATTTCACCTTGGTCCGCGTCAAGGGGCAGTGGCGCATCGTCAATCCGCCGGACGAACTGCTGTTCTCCAAGAGCGACGTCAGCAGGGCGTTCCGCTCGCGTGACCTGTACTTCTTCGATCCGTCGCTGTTGTCGCTCGTGCCTGATCCCGTCTACGTACCCGCCGAGGCGACCGCGCAGCAACTGGTGGCCCGCCTGGTTGCGGCACTGCAGCAGGGGCCACAGGGATGGCTCAAACGCGGCACAAAGACTGAGTTTCCGCCGGGTACCGCTCTGCTCGGTACCTCCGTCACCGGCAGCACCGCGACCGTCAACCTCGGTGGCGCGGCCGCGCGCGCACTACCGCAGCAGCTCGAGCACATGGCACAGCAATTGCTGCAGACGCTGGCGGGGCCTCCGGCATACCCGCAGCCGGATTCCGCCTCGATTCAGTCGGTGGTGTTCGAGATCAACGGGAAGCCGGTGAACTTGCCGTCGTGCACCGCACTGCAGTTGTCCATATGCCAGCCGCCGGTCGCATCGGCCCCGGACTCGCACGCCTACTATGTCGACACCAAGGGACGCGTGGCGGGGTTGTACGGCCCTCGATCGGACAGTCCGCAGCCAGGGCCCGCGGCGGCAGGCCGAGTGGTGTTCGACAGGATCGCGGTGTCACCGGACCAGATGACCCTGGCCGGAGTGTCCGGCGGTGCGGTTTACATCGGTGGCCTGACTCAGAACGGCACGCTGACCCGCCAGCTGACCGCCACGGCCATCACGTCGCTGTCATGGGACACCGACGGCCTGTGGGTCGTCGGGCGGGTCGGCGACCGGACGCAGGTGTGGTGGCTTGATCACGGCGTGCGGCCGGTGCCAGTGAGCATGCCAGATATTGGGCGAGTCACCGTCGTGCGGGTGGCGCCGGACGGCGTGCGGGTGGCGATGGTGACCGGATCGGGTGCGCACTCGCGCCTGTGGCTGGCCGCGATCGTACACGGGGGGGGCCAGGTGGCGATAGGCAAAGCGCATCCCCCGGCGGTCCCCATTGGCACCGACGTCACTGATTTCACCGATCTGATCTGGTACGACACGGGCGACGTGATCGCCTTGACCCAGCCACCATCAGGTTCGTTGCTGTACGAGGTCCCGGTGGACGGCGGCCAGTCCAGGCCCATCGTCACCCAGCCACACACGGTATCGATCGCCGCATCGCTCGACGGCCAGCTGCTTGCGGCCCTAAGTGATGGCACCCTGCTGCAACTGCCGGATCTGAATGGATCGATCTGGCAGGCCGCGGGCGGGTACCAATACGCACATGGCCACGCTCCGGTTTACCCAGGTTGATCTGCGGGGAGAATATTTGAACTCTGTGTGATTGATCACGGCGATATCCCCCTCCTGCCTCCTGACATTCGGCCTCCAGCGAGTTAGCGTTCGTCACATGGCACCCGCCCGGGTCCGTGGTTGCGTCGGGCAGGGCGCCCCTGCAGTGGGGTGCTCTATCCGGCAAGCCGATGCCAGCCGCAGGCGAAGCGGCCCACGTAAGGCGACTTCTCGTCGACCGATCACGGTGCGGCTTAGGAGTAAGTCCTGCCCCGCCGGCGGATCAGACGTCCTCCGGGCAGGGAGAAGGGCAGTAGTGGCAACAGGAACGCCGCGAGGCCCTCAGCAGGCGGATGTGGGGACGAAGACCAGGTCGGCCGGGCGGGTGCTGCCGTTGCGTGTTGCGCGGAAGGGGGTCCCAGGTGGACATCGTCTTCAAGGGTCGCCGTACTGGTGTACCGGAGAGGTTCCGGCAGCAGGCGGCTATCAAGCTCGCCAAGATCGAGAAGCTGGATCAGAAGCTGATCCGGGTCGATGTGGAGGTAACCCAGGAACGTAACCCGCGGCAGGCGGGCCGTCGGGAGCGCGTCGAACTCACGATCAGGCACCGTGGCCCGGCGATCCGGGCTGAGGCGGCGGCCGACGACCGTTATGCCGCCCTCGATCTTGCGCTCGCCAAACTGGAATCGCGATTGCGCCGTGCGAACGACCGGCGTGATGCCCGCAATTGCGACCATGCTTCGGTCCGGCTGATGGCCGCCGACGCCGCGGCGATCGCCGCGATGGGGGATGCGCAGGCGGGCAGCTCGAACGGTTCGGTGGCGCGCGCGTCGGCGCGGGCCCGGCCCGATATGGATGGCGCAGTGAGTAATGCCGAAACAGCTGATGGGGTCGTTCCCATCGAGATGGATGGTGACGGCCCGCTCGTCGTGCGGGAGAAGTCGCACCGGGCCGGGCCGATGACGCTGGACCAGGCGCTGTTCGAGATGGAACTGGTCGGTCACGACTTCTTTTTGTTCCGCGATTCCGGCTGCGGTCATCCGAGCGTCGTCTACAGAAGGCGCGGCTATGACTACGGGGTGATCCGCCTCGTGGAGGGTTGACCTGCGCGACCGTGACGCCGCTGAACCGGTGTCGCGGGCGCGTCTTGCGGTGTGCTATATCCACACGCAACGCTCTGGAGCTTGCGTGTCGTGACCGGCTCCGCCAGAGTCTGATCACAGGGGTCCGGTGCCTGCGCGCCGGGTGATTGTCAGTAACGGGTGGCAGGTGGCTTCCGGCTGCCCGCTACCGGCAGGTACCGTCGGCGGCCGCCTCCGGCAGCCGTGGTTGAGTACACCAGTGCTGGAGGAACGGTGAGCGCAGATCCCGGCAAGCGGGAGCGCGGGCGGCGCGCCGAGCCGATTCGCGTGCTGATCGTCGATGATCACGCGCTGTTCCGCCGTGGGCTCGAGATGGTCCTCAAGGAAGAGGCCGATATCGAAGTGGTCGGCGAGGCGTGCGATGGTGCCGAGGCGGTCGCCAGGGCGGCGGCGTCGCTGCCCGACGTTGTGCTGATGGACATCAGGATGCCCCGTAGCAGCGGCATCGACGCCTGCGCGTCGATGAAGGCGGCCGGCCCGAGTGCGAAGATCGTTATGCTTACGATCAGCGACGAGGAGGAGGACCTCTTCGACGCGATCAAGGCAGGTGCCAGCGGTTACCTGCTGAAGGACATCCCCCTTGACGAGGTCGCGGAGTCAGTCCGCGCCGTGCACGGCGGCCAGTCGCTGATCAATCCGTCGATGGCCGGGAAACTCATTACCGAATTCGCGACGCTCGCCAGGCGGGAAGGCGAGGAGCGGTCAGAGCAGGTCCCAGTGCCCAAGCTCACCGACAGGGAGATGGAAGTGCTCAAGCTCGTGGCAAAGGGCTCGAGCAATCGCGACATCGCAAGGGAGCTGTTCATCTCCGAAAACACGGTGAAGAACCATGTGCGGAACATCCTGGAGAAGCTCCAGATCCACTCCCGGATGGAAGCGGTAATGGTCGCCGTGAGGGAGAAGCTGATCGAGCTCAGCTAGGGCATGTCTCGCCGATCCCTGGCGACGCGGCAGTGCCGCCCACGACCCCAGACGGGCGGCCGGGGTCACCGGCGGCACTGTCGTCGTCGCGGATAGCTCCCACTATCGGCTCCTCCGCCTTGCCGATCGCCGCCTAGATCACCGCCCGTATCCACCGAGATCTACGAGACACGCCCTAAGCGGGGAGCGTCCGCCGGATGAGCCTGGACTGGCACGGTGCGGTTGTCCTGCCCACGGCAAACGCCGTCCGGCAAGCGCCGTCCGGCAAACGACGTCCGGCAAGCGCTGTCCGGCAAACGCTGTCCGGCTGGCGTAATCAGGTTCCCGCGCAAGCCGAGCGTGGCCTGGCCGGGCGCAGGCCGAGCGTGGCCGGCGGCGTGCAGGCCGAGCGTGGCGGTGTCAAACGTCGGGCGGGGCGGAAGCCGCGAGTGGCCTGGCGGGGCGCAGGCCGAGCGTGGCCGGCGGCGTGCAGGCCGAGCGTGGCCTGGCGGGGCTGAAGCCGAGCGTGGCCGGGCGGGGCGGAAGCTGAGCCTGGCCGAACGTGAGCTTTCCGCGCGGCTGGTCAGGCGAGGCCGCTGCAAGGTGGTCTGGTGAGACGGCCGCAGGGTGGTCAGGTGAGCGCGGCGCGCAACCGTTCGGCATGGTGGGGAGGGTTGACCTGCTCCACCTGGATAGCGGAACAACCGACCCACTCTGCGGCTTCGCGCAGGGCGCTGGCCATGGGCGTGATGGCGGCGGGCTTGTCGATACAGACACGTCGGGCTATCAGGGTCTGTCCGCTACGGGCCGGATCCACCCGGCCAACCAGGCGGCCGCCCGCGAGCAGTGGCATCACGAAGTAGCCGTGCACGCGTTTCGTCTTCGGTAGGTACGCCTCCAGGCTGTGGTCGAAGCCGAACGTGCGCTGCGTCCGCTTGCGGTCCCAGATGAGCGAGTCGAACGGTGAAAGCAGGGTGGTCCGGTGGCGTCCGCGCGGTGCTTCGGCGAGCGCAGCCGGGTCGGCCCAGGCCGGCACCGGCCGCGCGCCGTCGATCATGACCGGGACAAGCCCCGCGGCCTCGGCACCATCGTCCGTCATGCCGGTATGGCCCGCCGGGCTCGGGCCGAAGTTGCGGAGCCGGTGGTAGTCGACTAGATCTGCGCGGGTGACCACGCCGAGCGCTCCCGCCGCGACACCCGCGAGATGGCTCATGCACTCCTCATCGGACAGTTCGCTGCCGAGAAGATCTGCGGGAATTACCCGCTCCGGCAGGTCGTATACCCGGCGCCAGCCAGACCGCCGTGCGCAGACCACCTCACCGATGTCGAGCAGCCACTCCACTGCGATCTTGACGTCAGACCAGTCCCACCAGGGTCCACCTGCCTTGGCGCCGCCTAGCTGGGTCGCGGTCAGCGCGCCGTCGGCGCGCAGCCTGGCGAGTACCTCCTTGCAGGCACGTTCTGGCACCTCATGCCAGCGCAGCCCGCGCGCGCGGAACGAGCGCCTGCGGAAGGCGTAGTACGGCCACCGGTCGATCGGCACGACGCACGCGGCGTGCGACCAGTACTCGAACGCCGTCGGCCGACTCGGATGCCAGTAGGAGCGCTCGACCCGGTCGCGGCCGATCGGCCCAAGGCGGGCGTACGCGACAAGCTCATGTGACCGTGCCAGCACGCTGATCGTGTCAAGTTGCACCGCACCGATGCGGTGGATCATGCCATTGACGCCGCCACGCCGCCCGCTCACCCCAAGGAATCCCTGCGCACGCAGGGTGATCCGGCGAACGTCGTCGGCGGAGAGGGTCAGTTCAGGCGGCCGCGCTGAGGCCCCAGGCGTAGGTAGGGTCACGTCGCCGATGCTAGCTGCGGGGTCTGACAGTTTTCGCGCGAAACAAAGCGCCGCGGTGGCGGTGGACCAGGCTGGGATCAGGCTGGGAGGGTGCCCTCAGTACCAGTCGTTGAAGATTCCGGTGCTAAGAGCGAGGATTCCGCCGACACCCGCGACGCCGATGCCGACCCAGAACAGCAACCACGTCGGCCCGAACACGAGCCCGGCTCCACCGACGATGAAGCCAACCAAGACGATGCTGACGGCGATCCAGGAGGCGGGCCTGCCGTGATGTCCGTGAGGAGCAGTGCCAGCCCCGATCGCGGCGGCGAGCTCAGCTTTGTCCGCAGCGGTGGGCACGGCGGGCTGACCCTCTCCGGGCACCGCAGCAATGTCTGATGATGCCTGGTCGGCCATGCGCGCAACTCCTCTCACCCTGCCGCTCTTATCATTGTGGTTGGTGCGTTCGCGAAGCAAACTCCCGCCCCCCATCATAGGAAGCTCTGTTTTGCCGCGAGGGTCGCCTACGATGATTTCCAGTGCCGTGGCATCCGTGCGCCACCGACAGGTAGCTGCCTGCCGGCTGTGGCGCGTGGTCGCCAGGAGAGGTCAGATAATCCGCGAGGAGCGCGACGAGAAGTGCCAGCCATCATCGACAAGGTCCTGCGCGCAGGCGAGGGCAAGATCCTGCGCAAGCTCAAGCGGATCGCCGACCAGGTCAACTCGATCGAAGAGGACTTCGTCGCGAAGACCGACGCCGAGCTCCGAGCCCTGACTGACGAGTACAAGCAGCGGCACGACGACGGTGAGTCACTCGACGAACTGCTGCCCGAGGCGTTTGCCACGGTGCGGGAGGCAGCGAGGCGTACGCTCGGCCAGCGTCACTTCGACGTTCAGATGATGGGCGGTGCCGCCCTCCATCTCGGCAATATCGCAGAGATGAGGACCGGCGAGGGCAAGACCCTTGTCGCGACGCTGCCTGCCTATCTCAACGCACTGACGGGCAACGGCGTCCACGTGATCACGGTCAACGACTATCTGGCTAAGCGCGACGCCGAGTGGATGGGCCGTATCCACAGGTTCCTCGGCCTCGAGGTCGGCGTCATCCTCGCCCAGATGACCCCGGACGAGCGGCGCAAGGCGTACGAGGCCGACATCACGTACGGCACCAACAACGAATTCGGTTTCGACTACCTGCGCGACAACATGGCATGGGGACTCGACGAATGCGTACAGCGCGGGCACAACTTCGCGATCGTTGACGAGGTCGACTCGATCCTCATCGACGAGGCGCGTACCCCGCTGATCATCAGCGGCCCTGCTGAGCAGAGCGCCCGCTGGTACGTGGAGTTCGCCAAGATCGCGCCGCGGCTGCGCCGTGGCGAGGACGGCGAGGGCGACTACGAGGTCGACGAGAAGAAGCGGACGGTCGGGATCCTCGAGGCTGGCGTGGAGAAGGTCGAGGACGTGCTCGGCATCGAGAACCTGTACGACCCGGTGAATACGCCGCTTGTCGGCTACCTCAACAACGCGCTTAAGGCGAAGGAACTGTTCAAGCGCGACAAGGACTACGTCGTCATGAACGGCGAGATCCTCATAGTAGATGAATTCACCGGGCGGATCCTGCACGGCCGCCGCTACAACGAGGGCATGCACCAGGCCATCGAGGCCAAGGAGTCGGTGCAGATCAAAGAAGAGAACCAGACGCTCGCGACGATCACGCTGCAGAACTACTTCCGGTTGTACGACAAGCTTGGAGGAATGACCGGAACGGCGATGACAGAAGCGAACGAATTCCACCAGATCTACAAGCTCGGCGTGGTGCCGATTCCGACCAACATGCCGATGGTCAGGATGGACGCCTCGGATGTCATCTACCGGACCGCGCAGGCCAAGTTCACCGCCTGCGTCAGTGACATCGCCGAGCGGCATCAAAAGGGCCAGCCCGTTCTCGTCGGCACGGTGAGCGTCGCGAAATCCGAGATCCTGTCGCAGATGCTGAAGCGCAGCGGAGTGCCGCACGAGGTCCTCAACGCTAAGCAGAATGAGCGGGAAGCCGCGATCGTCGCACAGGCGGGCCGGCTCGGCGCGGTTACCGTTGCGACCAACATGGCAGGCCGGGGCACCGACATCATGCTCGGCGGCAACCCTGAATTCATGGCCGACCTCGAACTCCACCAGCGGGGCCTGTCACCGCTGGAGACGCCAGAAGATTACGAGGCGGCGTGGCCGGAGGCGCTCGAGAAGGCGCGCCGTGCGGTCGCCGAGGAGCACGAGCAGGTTGTGGCCGCCGACGGCCTGTACGTCCTCGGCACCGAGCGGCACGAGTCACGGCGGATCGACAACCAGCTACGTGGGCGGTCCGGCAGGCAGGGCGACCCGGGCGAGACCCGCTTCTACCTGTCCCTCGAGGACGACCTGATGCGGATGTTCAACTCGGCCAGGGTGGAGTCGATCATGTCGACCCTCAAGCTCGCCGAGGACGTGCCGATCGAATCGAAGATCGTCACCAACGCGATCAGGTCCGCACAGCACCAGGTGGAGCAGCAGAACTTCGAGATCCGCAAGGACGTGCTCAAGTACGACGAGGTGCTCAACCGGCAGCGCCAGGTCATCTACGGTGAGCGGCGTGAGGTGCTTGAGGGTGCGGACTTGCATGAACAGGTCCGCAAGATGATCGACGAGGTGATCGAGGGTTACGTCGTCGGCGCGACGAGCGACGGCTTCCCAGAAGAGTGGGACCTAGGCAAGCTGTGGCAGGCCTTCCACCAGCTCTATCCAGTGAAAATCACCCAGGATGAGCTCGTCGAGGAGGCTGGCGGGGAGCGTGCCGGGCTGACCGCCGAGTTCATCGTTGAGCGGGTCAAGCGTGATGCGCAGGAGGCCTACGACCGGCGTGAGGAGGAGATGACGCCCGAGGTGATGCGCGAGCTCGAACGCCGGGTCGTGCTCTCCGTGCTGGACCGGAAGTGGCAGGACCACCTGTATGAGATGGACTATCTACAGGAGGGCATCGGCCTGCGTGCCTACTCGCAGCGCGATCCGTTGATCGAGTTCCAGCGGGAGGGCTTCGAGATGTTCAACGCGATGCTCGACGCTATCCGCGAGGAATCGGTCGGCTATCTCTTCAACCTCAAGGTCGAGCTGCAGGACAACCCGGTTGTCGAGGAGACGCCGATCGGCGCGACGGGCCAGGCTGCTGTGCCGAATCTGGTCATCGGCGGAGCTCAGGCGGGCGCTCAGACCGCCGCCCAGACCACCCAGACCAGTGGTGCCCAGGCCAGCGGCAAGACCACTGCCAAGACGGCCGCAAAGGGCGGCGTCGCGGGGCGCACCGCGGTCGGCTCTCGAGCCTCGGGCGGAGCGTCCGGCTCGCGGGCCTCGGGCGCCGCAGGAGGCGGAGCGTCGGGTGCCGCAGGAGGCCGAGCGTCGGGTGCCGCAGCGGGCCGAGCGGCTGGCGCCACTGCCAGCGGCCCAGCGCGCTCAGGCGGCGCGGCTGCCGACGCAGCGGCGACCGCAGGCGCGGCTCTTCCGCCCGGGCTCAAGAAACCGCAACGCCCGGCGAGGCTGGAGTATTCGGCGCCAACGATGGACGGCGCCGACGGTGGTGTCGAGCATCGCGCGGAATTCGCTGGCAGCGGTGAATTCGCCAGGGTTGGCCGCAACGAGCCGTGCCCGTGTGGCTCTGGCCGTAAGTTCAAGCGCTGCCATGGCGACCCGCGGACACGGGCAGCCGACTGATACCCGCCTGGAGCTGCCCGGCAGTCGTTACGCGGCCTCGATGGCCGTGCACTGCCATCCGGTCACCCGCGCGGAGTCCGCGCGCTCCAGCCGGACGGCGAGCGCGCGAACTCGCGGCCCGAACCGCACCACCACCGCCATCTCGACAACGCCGGACGAAGGCGTGCTTGCGACGATGCGCCGTATTCGCGGCTCCTGGCTGCCCGCGAGCAGGGGACCCAGGCGCCGGATGTGGCCTCTGGCGCGCTCGGTGGTCCACGGAGTCAGCTGGCGTGACGGCCTCGATCCGGCCAGCGTCTCGGCAAGAACCTGGGCGAACTGGCTTGGCCAGGCCGGCGCCGGCCGCGTCGCGCCGTCGCCGGCTGGACGGGGCCCCGGATCTGGCCTGTCGCCAGCCCCGCTGCCCGGGTTTTCGCTCGAGCCCGCCGCATTGCCTGGAGGCGGCGGGTGGGCCGAGTTGTCGCCGTCATCGGCGTGCACCACAGCCTCCGGGCCCGTCCGGATCGCCTGGATCTCGTCGTCGTATGGGGGTGCAGGATCGGGCACCGCGCGCAGCCCGGCGAGTGCCGGATCTGGGAGGGGGGAGGCGGGCTTCGGGCACGGTAATGGCCAGGAACCCGGCGGCGGATCAGGAGCGCGACGCTGGCGCCGCCGTGCCCGCGACGCCGCCGCCCGCACCACGGGAGCCCCGGGCGCCCCAATGCTCCGGGCACAGGCCAGTGCTTCTGTCCACTTTATTACGCTTGCCCTATTAAGGCTTTCCCGTGGCGACGATGGCGTTGACATTTGGCCTCCTGGGAATGGCAGAAAACGTCCATACTCCGGCAACAGCCAGACGGCTCAGGCGTATTCACGCAGTGTCTTCGTTGTAGCGCATGCCTGTGACATTTTCGCGTGCCGGGCCATCGTGATCCGCCGCGCGCACAGCGAGGCCGCGACCGCGGTCCGCTGCCCGACGTGCAGGAACCGCGCTGAAACAGCAGGACAGGGCTGCGGTCCGCCGGCCCGGGCGCCTTCGCGGCAGTAAACTAAATGGCTGTCGCGGCGCGACGACAGCGGATCTGCGGGGCTGCTGTTGGCCCGGGGGACGGCCCCCGGACCCCTGAGGGCACCAGTGCCCGGACGGTCCGCCGTGGGCGGGCTGCCACCCGGATGGCTCGGTCCGCGGGCAGAACTACATGTGGAGAGGGCAGGAGCCTGATGCGAGTGCATGGGGCTGCCAGGAGGGCGGCATCGTGGCGGACACTCTGATCGCTGCGGGCTGCGTCGTGCCCGCCACCGGCGCGGAGATCCTGTCGCCCGGTTTCGTGAGGGTCAGCGGCGGGGTGGTGACCGAAGTGGGACGGGGACGCCCGGTGGAGCCACCGGACGTCGATCTCGCGGATGGCCTGCTTGCGCCCGGCTTCGTCGATCTCCAGGTGAACGGTCATTTCGGTGTCGACCTCGCGGCGGTCGAGACGGCAGCCTGGGCGACCGTAGTGCGGCGCCTCCCTGAGACAGGCACCACCGCATTTCTGCCCACGTTTATCACCGGCCCCGTGCACAGGCTCGCCGGGGCGCTACGTGCGACGGAACGCTTGCTGCCTGGGCTGCCGCTCGGCGCGCGGGTACTTGGCGTCCATTTGGAGGGACCATTCATCTCGCTGCGGCACCGGGGCGCGCACGATCCCGAATGGATCATCGACCCGGAGCCCGAAGCGGTCGAGGAACTCTTGAAGGCGGGCGACGGCGCGCTCAGGCTCGTCACGCTCGCCCCAGAACGTCATGGTGCTATGACAGCGATCAAGCTGCTGACCGATGCCGGCGTGCGTGTCAGCGTGGGGCACACCGACGCGAACTCGGCCCAGGTGGCGGCGGCAGTGGATGCTGGCGCCCGGATGGTGACGCACCTGTTCAACGCGCAGACGGGGATGCACCACCGTGCGCCCGGCGTGGTCGGCGAGGCGCTCGGCGACCCGCGCATCACGAGTGGCCTCATCGCGGACCTGCACCACGTCGCGCCGATCATCTGCAAAATCGCCTTCGCGGCGGCAGCAGGCCGGATCGCGATTGTCACCGACGCTGCGGCTTGCGCGGGCATGCCGCCGGGCCGCTACCAGCTCGGGGGGCAGCCGATCCAGCTGCCGGCTGGCGATGGCGTGCCACCGGTGCGCGCTGACGGGACGCTGGCGGGCTCGGCCCTGCGGATGGACGTCGGCGTGTCGAACATGGTGGCTGCCGGCGTCGACCTGACCGCAGCGATTGCCGCGGCGACCCGGATACCTGCCGACTTTATCGGCCGGCCGGATCTCGGCCGCATCCGCAGGGGCTCGGCGGCCGATCTTGTCTGGCTCGGCGACGATCTACGGACCCGGTCCACCTGGATAGCCGGTGATCTGCTGTACTCGGCGGAACCGGGCACTACTCGCCGGAGCCACCATTCTTTTGCGCACGAGCCTTCTTTGCAGGATGGCTCGCCGCCTGGGCACGGCTCGCGGGGCCAGCTTGGGGTGCGAGGCTGGGAAGCGCGCGATGAGTAGGGCAGGGCTGAACACGCGCACGCAGCGCACGCAGCCACGCGACCTTGCGCCGCGCGCGCCCGATGGCGTGCGGAACGAAGCCGTGGCAGGCACGCCGGACGCACACATGACCTGTCCCAGTCCAGCGGGACCGAGCAGATCGAGAGCACGCTGGCGTGGGCGCGTGACTGCGGCGCTTGCACCCAGCGGCGCGCATCGGCCCTGCGGCGTCCCTTGAGGCTCTGACGGTCACGACGCTACGTACCGGGTTCGGTCACGCACCCGCATGAATCGGGGCCGCTGCCTGCTTATGCTTACCGCATGCGTCACCGCATGCAGGCCGGGTCGCACCGCCTCGGGTGGGCCGCACGGGCCATCGGGCCGTGCCCCGCGGCATCCGGTTCCTGTGGTTAGCCCTGGCCACGACTCCGGCAGCGACATCGAGGCGCTCGCGGCGCGGATGAGCCTGCCGGAGAAGGTCGGCCAGCTCTTCGTGTCGGCCGTGCCAGGCATGACAGCGGCTGAGGGAGGCGCTGACCTGGTGCGCAGGTATCACCTCGGCGGAGTTATCTATTTCGGTGCCAATCTGCGAGACGCGGCGCAGGTTGCGCGCCTGTCCAATGGGCTGCAGCGTGCCGCCATGGCGCAGGCGCCCGCGGTGCCGCTCACCATCGGCACAGATCAAGAGGGCGGCTTAGTCTCCCGGCTTGACGGCATTCTCGCGACATTCCCCAGCCAGCTCGCGGCGGGGGCGACCAGGGACCCAGCCCTGGTGGAGGAAGCCGAACGCGCAACCGGGCGGCAGTTGCGCGCGGTCGGCATCAACCTGGATTACGCGCCGGTCGCCGATGTGAACGTCGCCCCGGCCAACCCGGTGATCGGCACCCGGTCGTTCGGCTCGCAGCCCGCGCTGGTGGCTGCGATGACGCAGGCCGCGATCGCTGGTTTCCACGCCGCCGGGGTCGCCTCTGCCGCGAAGCATTTTCCCGGGCATGGGGATACCAACGTCGACAGCCACACCGGTCTCCCGGTGATCCGCCACAGCCTGCGGCAATGGCGGGAGATCGACGCACCGCCGTTCGAGGCCGCCATCCGCGCGGGAGCCGACATGATCATGTCGGCGCATATAGCCGTGCCGGCGCTCGACGGGTCGGCGGATGCCGCGACATTGTCGCCGGAGATCATCACCGGCGTGCTGCGCGTCAGCCTCGGTTACCAGGGTGTGGTTACGACCGACTCACTGCAGATGGCGGGCGTGCGCCAGCGTTATAGCGACGCGCAAATCGCGGTGCGCGCGATCCAGGCGGGATGCGACCAATTGCTGATGCCGCAGCGCCTGCAGACCGCGTATGATGCCGTGCTGGGCGCCATCCGAGCCGGCGAGATTTCGATGGCGCGCCTAGACGAGTCGGTGCGCAGGATCCTCACACTTAAGCTCGACCGCGGACTTTTCACAAGTCCGTACGTGGATTCAAGCGCGGCCGCGCGGCAGGTGGATACCGCCGCGGACAGGAGCGTCGCGGCCCGCGTCGCGGACAGGTCCGTGACACTGCTGCGGAACGCGGGCCGCGTGCTGCCGCTACATCGCGGCGCACGGGTCTACGTCACGGGCACCGGCGCAGCGCCGCTTGCCGCCGCGCTCGAGCGTGCGGGCGCGGTCGTCGCCGGCTCGGCCCGCGGCGCCAACGCGATCGTCGCGGCGACTACGGACGCCATCCGCGATCCGGTGCAGCAGGCCGCGGTCCACTGCTTGCTGGCCGGGTACGCCCCGGTGATCGTCGTGGCCACAGGCAAGCCATATGACCTGGGGCTGTTCCCCACGGCCGCGGCGGCCGCCGCCGCGTACTCGGGCACTGCCGTATCCATGACCGCGGTGGCGGGCGTCCTGATGGGCGCCGTCAGGCCGTCCGGATTGCTGCCCGTCGCCGTGCCCGCGTCCAACCGGAAGACCGCCTACCCGTTCGGCGCCGGCCTGCAGTACTGACAGTCAACCGCGAGGCGGCGGTGAGCCAGTAAGAGGGGTCGCCAGGCTGAGCGCAGTTAGCTCGCCAGCCGACCGTCCCGGGTCACCGGCGCAGGCGCGGGCGGCCCGCCGCATTCGGGCGCAGGCTTCATTAGGATCGGGAGCGTGCTTGCGAGTCGGTCAGAAAGTCAGGAACCGCGGCGGTCCGCGCCGGTTGGCCTGATCACCGACTGGGGCGGTGTCCTCACGATCCCCGTTGCCACCGCCGTGGCCGCCTGGCTGGACGCGGACGGTATCGACAAGCCCGCCTACCGGGTGCTGATGAGCCAGTGGGTCAGCGAAGCGTACAGCGGCGATGGGCTGGCGAACCCGATACACGCGCTTGAACGCGGCGAGAGCAGGCCGGAGGAGTTCGAGGAACTACTCGCCGCGCAGCTAGTGCGCAGCGACGGCGCCGCAGTGGCCGCCAGCGGCCTGCTCGGCCGGATGTTCGCGGAAATGGCCCCGGTCGAGCCCATGTATGCGCTGCTGCGCTCGCTTCGCCTGGCCGGAATCCGGATCGGCATGCTGTCCAACTCGTGGGGCAATGACTACCCGCGCGAGATGTTCGCAGGTCTCTTCGACGCGGTCGTCATCTCCAGCGAGGTGGGCATGCGCAAGCCCGAGGAGCGAATCTTCATGCACGCGCTCGCCGGGCTTGGTCTCTCGCCGCAGCAATGCGTCTTCGTCGATGACATCGAGGCCAATGTCGCCGCTGCGCAGGCGCTCGGCATGATCGGTCTGCATCATCGTGACCCCGAAGCCACCGCGGCAGCCGTTCGGGATCTGTTTGGGCTCGTGTGATGGCCAGCGCTTCCTGCCCCCAAGCGGCAAGCGAGGGGCGATCGGCCAACATGCGCGCCAACAGGCGCACCAACACCAAGCCCGAGATTGCCCTGCGCAGCGCGCTGCATCGGCTGGGCTACCGATACCGTAAGGATCACCGTCTCGACCTGGGCCCGGGCGTGCGGGTCCGGCCGGACATCGTGTTCACGGCCAGGAAGGTCGCCATATTCGTAGACGGTTGCTTCTGGCATGCCTGCCCTGCGCATGGCCGCGAGCCAACGGTGAACGAGTGGTACTGGTCGCCGAAACTCCGCCGCAACGTGGAGCGTGACCGGGCTGCCGACGTGGCACTGGCGGCGGCGGGCTGGCGGGTGGTCCGGCTATGGGAGCATATGCCGCTTGCTGAGGCCACGGCAGCGGTGATCGCCGTGCTCGGCCCGCGTCGAGGGCCGCATTAGGGATTAGGGCGGGATTAAGGCATGTCCCGTGGATCTTGGTGGATGCGGGCCGTCGCCGCCAAGGATCCACCGGACACCAGCCCTAGGGCTGCGGCTTCGCACCGGCAGCACGGACCAGTGCGGGCATTGCGGCAGCGCCCTCTCACCGAACCGAGCACCGGATTTCGCGCCCACCCGGCGCTGCCTGCTGGCAGACTTCGATCATCCGCGCACACCGGGCTGGTGTGGTCGCTGGATCACCGGCAATGTCCGAGGAGCAAATGCGCGTCTATCTGCCAACCACGCTTGCGGCGCTCGCTGCCGCCCTTGACACGAGTGAGTTCGGCACGCCACCGATCTGCGCGTTCGCCGTCACACCCGCGCTGCGCGAGTGGTATGCGACCGGTGATCTCGAAGAACTCGAGTACACGGCGATGACCGCGGCCGCCCGTACCTCGCTACGGCTGCTCGCCGCGAACCCCGGAGCGCCGCGGCGGCGGGTCGTGCTCGCCGCTGAAATTCCCGGCGAAACGGTGTGCCGCGGCGCCAGCGGCGCCGATCGCGCCGCGGTCCTGGTTGGGTCCGCCGTCCCGCTCGGCAAAGTCGTTTCCGCGCACATCGACGACATTGTCGCGGCGCCCGATGTGCAGGCCGCGATCGGCGCGCTCCCGGCTGCGGACAAGGGCGACGACGACGCGAAATTCGTGGTGGACGGCGCCGAAGGTCACGAACTGCTGTGGTACGCCGCGTCCGAGCTTCCCCACCTGTTCTGACAGTCGCCAGCGACCCGCGGGAGCTTGCGACCTTCATGATCCTCGTGGGCCGGGCCGGGGGCCCCTGGGGCATGCCCGTGCCAGGATCGCCACAGATCGGCGTAAGCGCCGCCGGCCGCGACCAGTTCTTCGTGCGAGCCGAGTTCGCGAATCCGGCCGTCCTCGACCACTGCCACCCGGTCGGCGTCCCTGCCCGTATGCAGACGGTGCGCGATCGCTACCACCGTGCGTCCATCGAGCAGCGCGGCGAGCGAACGCTCGAGGTGACGTGCCGCACGTGGGTCGAGCAGCGACGTCGCCTCATCGAGCACCAGCGTGTGCGGGTCGGCGAGCACCAGTCGCGCCAGGGCCACCTGTTGCGCCTGGGCAGGTGAAAGCGTGAGCTGGCCCGAACCGACCATGGTGTCCAGGCCGTCGGGCAACTGTTGCGCCCACTCCAGGGCATCCACCGCGGCAAGCGCCGCGCGGATCCTGTCATCAGCCACGTGCCCGGCGGCCGTATTACCCGCGGCCTTGCTATCCGCGGCCTTGCTATCCGCGGCCTTGCTATCCGCGGCCACCCCAGTTGCGCCAAGTGCGATGTTGTCGCGCAAGGTGCCGAGGAACACGTGGTGCTCCTGGGTGACGAGCGCGACCTGGCCGCGCAGTTCGCCAAGTGGCAGGTCGACCAATGGCACCCGGCCGACGGTGACCGCGCCCGAGCGCGGCGCGTGAATGCCCGCGAGCAGCCGGCCGAGTGTCGACTTCCCGGCACCACTCGGGCCCACCATCGCTAGCCGCTCGCCTGGTTGCAGGCGCAGGTCAACGCCATGCAGCACGTCGTTGCCCGGCGAGTACGCGTAGCGGACCGACTCGGCCGCGAGGTGCTCGCCGACCGGCGTGCGGCCGCTTTCCACGCGGTCCGCGGGCACCAACGCCACCCCGAGCAGCCTCGCCAGCGAGGCCCCGCCCACCTGCAGTTCGTCCACCCAGCTCAGCAGCCGGTCCAGCGGATCGATGAGCTGCTGCACATATAGGGTGGCCGCGGTCATCTGGCCGATAGTGGCCCAGCCCCGCAGGGTGAAGAGCCCGCCGATCCCGAGGGTCGCCGCCACCGGGATCACGTAGCCTAGCTCGACCAGCGGGAACCAGACCATGCGCAGCCCGAGCGTGTAACGCTCCGCCCGCCAGGCCCGCTTCAGGTCGGCCTGGGTGTGGGCGAGCCTGCGGGCCTGCAGCCGCAGTGCCTCCACGGTGCGAGCGCCCGCCACAGTTTCCGCGAGACCTTCCGTCAGCTCCGCGTAGGCGGCGTTCTCGGCGAGGTAGCCGTCCCTAGCCCGGGCCAGATACCAGCGCGTCGCGAACAACAGCAGCGGTACCGCGGTCAGGCAGGGCAGCGCGAGCAACGGCCCGTTGAGTATCAGCGCGCCGACCGCGAAGGCGCCGGTCACGATCGCTATCAGAGTCTCTGGGACCGCCATGCGGACGGCACGTGACATCGCGTCCACGTCCCGCGTCGTGCGGGTGAGCAGATCACCGCTGCCGGCCCGTTCTACGGTGGATAGCGGCAGCGTGAGCACCTGCCGGACGAAATCCTCACGCAGCTGCGCAAGTACGAGTTCGCCGAGCCGCGCTGAGCAGTAGACGGCGAACCGCAGGACCACGGCCTGCGTCACGATCAGGCCGCCGATGATAAGCGCGACCAGGTCCACGTGCTGCCGGGTCAGGTGCCCGCCGCTCACCGCCTGGACCAGATTGCCGATCAGACGCGGCGAGATCAGGCCGGCCGTTGCGGCCAGGCCGTGCAGGGTCAGCGCGGTGGCGAGTTGCCACGGGTGGCGCAGCATTAGCCGCCGCGCGTAGCCGCGGACCTCCCGCCGGGTCGCGATGGGCAGGATCGGCCGGGCCGGTTCGCTGGCCGCGTCGGCGCCATCCAGCGGTGTGGTGCCGGGCGGTGCGGTGCCGGGCGGTGCGGTGCCGGGCGGTGCGGTGCCGGGCGGTGCGGTGGCGGGCGGTGCGCTGGCGCGGCCGGCCTGGGTGCCAGCCAAATCAGGTCTCCTCTCTGGTCACCGTGGCGGCATATCCGGGATGGCTGGCGAGCAGTTCGCCGTGGCTGCCCTCGGCTACGACCTTGCCGCCGTCGATGAAGGCCACGTGGTCGGCGCGGGCAAGGACGAGTGGGCTGGTGGCTGCGATGACCGTCGTCCGTCCCGCCCGCGCGGGCCCGAGCCTGGCCGCTATCCGGGACTCGGTGTGGGCGTCCACCGCGGATGTCGGCTCGACCAGCACGAGCACGGGCGGATCGGCCGTGAACGCGCGGGCGAGCTTGAGCCGTTGCTGCTGGCCGCCCGAGAACTCACGGCCAGAGTCGGCGATCATGGCGTCAAGGCCAGCAGGCAGGGCGTCGACGATGTCGGTAGCAGAAGCCGTGCGCAGCGCGTCGGTCAGGGCCGCCTCTCCCGCCCCGTAGGGGTCGAGTTCGGCGCGGAGCCGCCCGGCGAGCAGCCGGTCGGAGTTCTCGCACACCAGGATCGTCCGGCGGACCGTGTCGATCGGCAGGTCGGCGAGCCTGACCCCGCCGCAGGACACCTCGCCAGCCGAGAACCTGCCGAGCCTGTCCGCGATGGCGATCGCGTCGGGCGCCGCTGCCGCCGCTATTGCGGTGACCAGGCCGGGACGCACCACAAGACCCGATTCCGCGTCGACAAGCCCGCCAGTCTCCAGCCCGGCGCCAGTCCCCACCGCCTCACGAGTCCCTACAGTCTCCATAGTCTGCGCAGGCCCCGCACCAGTGATGTCAGGCGGCAGGTTCAGCAAGGTGGTGACTCTGCGGGCCGCCACGTGCGCCTTGGTGATCTTGTCAGCTGCCTCGGTAAGCGTCCCGATGGGGCCGGTGAGGAATACGGCGTAGCCGTAGCAGGCGACGAGCTGGCCGGGCGTGATCGAACCGCTGATCGCCATCCGCGCACCGGTCCAGACGACGAGCGCGACTAGCAGCCCGGGGAGGAGGATCTCGGCGCCGGCGAGCAGCGAGTCGATCGCGCCGACCCGGATCCCCGCCCGCATCACGTCCCGCGACCCCGTGGCGTAGCGCGCGGCGAACAGGTCCTCACCGCCGATACCACGCAGCACCCGCAGCCCGGCGACGATGTCAGAGGCACGGGTGGCGAGATGCGCCTGCCGTTCACGCTGCGCCTGCTGGCGGTGGTGGAGCGGCCGGACAAGCAGTGCCATCGCCACGGCCATGACCGGCACCGCGGCCACGGTGACCAGGCCAGCCGTCGCGTACGTGCTGAGCATGATCACCGCGACCACGATGATGGCCACGACCGATCCGCTGCCACGGCCGCAGATGTCCATCGCGCCGCCGATCTGCACGACGTCGGAGACGCCGATGCTGACGACCTCACCCGCCGCGAGCCGCTTCGGCAGCGCCGCGCCGAGTTGCACCGCCTTGCGCACGGTCACCTGGACGGTCAGGAAGGCGCCGCCGAGCCAGTTCAGCACCGAGTTGCGGTGCCGCGCGACCCCGGCGACCGCTTGTATCACGCCGAGGCAGAACAACATTCCTGTCCACAATGCGAGTGCGCCGCCGTCCCGCGCGGTCACGCCTGCGTCGATGGCGCGCCCGATGACGGCGGGCATCAGCGCCTGGGCGACCATCCAGACGATTCCTGTCGCCGCGGCCGCGAGCATCCCGCGTTGCTGGCTGCGCGCGACCCACCACAGGTAGCGTGCAGCCGACCTATGGTCGGGTTCCCCAGGGTCGGGGACGGGTAGCTCGCGCATGGTGTGCCTCGTCAATGCTGGCGCGCGCCGCGTAGCCGTTAAGGATCATGCTCGTTCGTGGCGGGCAGGCGGGGCAGGCAGTGCTGCGCCGTGCTTGCTGGGTGGTGCCCCCCAAAAACCCCCGAAGCATGCCGAACGGCGGTGCGTGGTGACACCGGTTTGTTGTGCAGGGATGTACGGATGGTAGCCAGGCTGGCCCGGCTGCGGCTAATGGTTTTTTGTCCGCGGCGCCGCAGCCAAACCGGCCAGCGCGGGCTCGCCCGTAGTTTGGCGTCGCCTGACGTGGCACGATTCACCCATCAGAGGTTCTGGCGCCGCGCCGGCTGTTCCCGCGATCCGGGGGCCAGGAGCGACACCAGTGCGGCTGCGATGTTGGATCAAGCACCGGGAGCGATCTGTCATGGACGCTGTGACCAACGTGCCCGGGCCGGCGAACGAGCCGGTCAGGCAGTATGTGCCGGGAAGCCCCGAGCGGGCAGCGGTCGAGCGGAAGATCAAGGAGTTGACGGGCGAGCCCACGCCACTCACCATGAACATCGGCGGTGAGCGGCGGATGGGCGGCGGCGAGCAGATCGACGTGGTACAGCCGCACAACTTCAGGCACGTGCTCGGCCGGATGGGCGACGCCACCGATGACGACGTCGCGGCGGCGGTGGCCGCGGCCCGCGAGGCAGCGCCGGGCTGGCGGGCGCTGTCCTTCGACGACCGTGCGGCCATCTTCCTGAAGGCGGCGGATCTGCTGGCGGGACCGTGGCGTGCCATGATGAACGCCGCGACGATCCTCGGCCAGTCCAAGTCGGTGTTCCAGGCCGAGATAGACGCGGCCTGCGAGCTCATCGATTTCTGGCGGTTCAACGTGTCGTTCGCCCGGCAGTTGCTCGCCGACCAGCCTGCATCCGGGGCAGGGACGTGGAACCGGATGGAGTACCGGCCACTCGAGGGCTTCGTGCTGGCGATCACGCCGTTCAACTTCACCGCGATCGCGGCGAATCTGCCGTCCGCCCCCGCGCTGCTCGGCAACACCGTGGTCTGGAAGCCCTCGCCGACCCAGCAGCTTGCCGCGCACATGAGCATGGTCCTGCTCGAGGTGGCGGGCCTGCCGCCCGGCGTGATCAATATGGTGACCGGCAACGGCCAGGCGGTCTCCCGGGTCGCGCTGGCGCACCGCGATCTCGCCGGAATCCACTTCACCGGCTCGACCGCGACCTTCCGGCACCTGTGGGCCACCATCGGCAGCGGCATCGCGAACTACCGCAGCTATCCCCGCATCGTTGGCGAAACCGGCGGCAAGGACTTCGTGTTCGCCCATCCGTCCGCCGACCCCGGCGTGCTCATCACGGCGCTGATCCGTGGCGCCTACGAATACCAGGGCCAGAAGTGCTCGGCGGCCTCGCGCAGCTACATCCCGCGGTCGTTGTGGGATCGGATGGGCGACGATCTGGTGTCCCTCGCCGAGTCGCTGTCCGTCGGTGACGTCGCGTCCGACCTGTCGCTGTTCATGGGCGCGGTCATCGACGCGCGGGCCTTCGCCAAACATCGCGCGGCGCTTGACCGTGCGGCGGAACGCCCGTCCGTGCGGGTCCTTACCGGCGGCTACGACGACACAGAGGGCTACTTCGTCAGGCCGGCCGTGCTTGAGTGCTCCGACCCGTACGACGAGGTGTTCACCACGGAGTACTTCGGGCCGATCCTCTCCGTGCACGTGTATG
The DNA here is from genome assembly GCA_963826515.1 of uncultured Actinomycetota bacterium. Taxonomy (GTDB): domain Bacteria; phylum Actinomycetota; class Actinomycetes; order Streptosporangiales; family Streptosporangiaceae; genus DATFVJ01. The sequence continues at coordinate 289,348 of CAWGXI010000002.1, read as the reverse complement.
ACGACAGCGACTACACGGCCATGCTGCGCCAGGCAGCGGAGGTGGCGCCTTACGCGCTGACCGGCGCGGTCATTGCCCGGGACCGTGCCGCGATCGCCGAGGCCAGCGACGCGCTGCGGTTCGCGGCGGGAAACTTCTACATCAACGACAAGCCGACCGGTGCCGTCGTCGGCCAGCAGCCGTTCGGCGGATCGCGGGCGAGCGGGACAAACGACAAGGCAGGTTCGATCCTGAACCTGACGCGCTGGGTCAGCGCCCGCACCGTCAAGGAGCTGTTCTCGCCCCCCGTCGACTATCGCTACCCGCACATGGGCTAGCAGGGCATCCCGTGGATCATGGCGTGTCCCGCCGGGGCCTACTGCTCGCCAGGATTGCTGCCTGGTGGCACGGTGCGACGGCCGGGCCTATCCGGGCACCGGGCGCGGAGCGGGCCCCGTGCCCGGTTGAGCCGGCCCCGTACCCGGCTGGCCCGGTACAGAGCCCGGCTGGCCGGCCTGCGCCGCAGTCAGGTGTGCGTGCGTGCGCAGCGGTGTCTCCTTCAGGATCAGCGCGAGCAAGAACGCCACTCCAAGCAGCGGAACCAGATAGGCGTAGATCGGCGGCAGCGCATCGGCGAAGGACACCACGATGGCATGCTTGATCGACGCGGGCAGCTGAGTGAGGCCGTGGGGTGTGAGCGAGCTGACGAGCTGGCCGCTCAGGTGGCCTGCCGCCGCACGGGGCATGCGCGCGGAAAGCTGTGCATCCAGGCGGTGCACGAACAGCGCGCCGATCAGTGCGACACCCAGGCTGCTGCCGATCTGCCGGGCGAAGTTGACCGATGACGTCGCCGTGCCCAGATCACGCCTGGCCGCGCTGTTCTGCACGATCAGCACCATGACCTGCATGATCAGGCCAATGCCGAGGCCGAGGATCAGCATGTACAGACTCGAGCCGAGGTACGTGGTGTCCGCTCGCAAGGTGGACAGGAGGTACATGCCTACGCCCGCGATCGCCGTGCCAGCGATCGGGTAGGCCTTATAGTGGCCGGTCCTGGCGATGAGCCTGCCGGACGAGATGGATGTGATCAACAGGCCGGCTATCAGCGGCAGCAGCAGCAGCCCTGACGTGATCGCGCTGACACCGGTGACGATCTGCAGGTAGGTCGGCAAATAGCTGATCGCGCCGAACATCGCGATCCCGAGGATGAGCGAGATCGTGCACGCAATGTTGAAGGTCTGATCGCGGAACAGCCGAAGCGGGATCACGGGTTCAGCTGCGTACCGGGCGGAGACCAGCCAGGCCGCCGCGAGCGCCAGGGTAGCGGCGCCGAGGCCGATGATCATCGGCGAGCCCCAGGCATAGGTGGTGCCGCCCCAGCTCGTGAGCAGGACCAGGCAGACGGCAGCGCCGCCGAGCAGGGCCATGCCCAGGAAGTCGATCCGTGGCTTGCGTTGCGGCCTGGGCAGGTGCAGCACGACGCCGGTGACAAGCAGAGCGACGGCACCAATGGGCAGGTTGATGTAGAAGATCCACCGCCAGGACAGGTTGTCCACGAAGAATCCGCCGAGCAGCGGCCCGATGATTGACGCCAGCCCGAAGACGCCGCCGATCAGTCCCATGTACTTGCCCCGCTCACGCGGGCTGACGACGTCGCCGATGATCGCTTGTGCGCCGATCATCAGCCCGCCCGCGCCCACCCCCTGCACCGCGCGGAACATGATCAGCTCGGTCATTGAGTGCGCGAGGCCGGACGCTACCGAGCCCACCAGGAAGACCACGATCGCGAACTGGAACACCGGCTTGCGGCCGAACAGGTCGCCGACCTTGCCGTAGATCGGCATCACGACGGCCACCGCCAGCAGATAGGCGGTGACCACCCAGCCGATATGGTTCAGCCCGTGCAGGTCGCCGGTGATCGTCGGCAGGGCCGTGGCGACGATCGTCTGGTCGAGCGCGGCGAGCAGCATGCCCAGCATCAGGCCGGAGAAGATAAGGAGCACCTGGCGGTTTCCAGCACCGGCTACCCCGGTAGCCCCATCCGGAGACGGCTGGGCGGCCTGCGCCGACGGTCGCGGCATTACGAGTCCCTTCTGCCGCAGGCACTGTCAACCCGCGTCCGGCCAGGTACTGTTGGATTTAGTTAGAGAAAAAACTCTTCTCTAACTAAATCCACGTTAGACTCGGCGCGGCGGCGGCGCAAGGGAATCAGCGGGAGGCCGACATGGCCGAGACGGCCAGCAGGGTGGAGACGACCGGCGGGGTGGAGACGGTCGCCAGGGCAGAGCCGGCCGAGACGGCCAGCAGGGTGGAGACGACCGGCGGGGTGGAGACGGTCGCCAGGGCAGAGCCGGCCGAGACGGCCAGCAGGCCCGGGCCGGTTGAGCCGGACAACTCTCCAGCCGATCACAGGAAGGCGCCGCGCCGCCGCGGCGAAGTGCTTGAGCGCGCGATCTTCGATGCCACCCTCGCGGAGCTCGACCAGGTCGGCTACCTGAACCTAAGCCTGGAGCGCGTCGCCCAGCGTGCCCGCACGGGCAACGCATCGCTCTACCGCCGCTGGTCAAGCCGCGCGGAGCTGGTGGTCGAAGCGATCCGCTATGTCGTGCCTGATCGGGAGGAGCCGCCGGACACCGGAACGGTCAGGGGCGATCTCCTGACCCTGCTCCGCAAAATGGCAGCCAGGCAGGCCGGGCCGACCGGCGAGGTCATCCGCGGCGTGATCGCCGAGTCACTAGGCAACGAGCGCGTTCGCGCGGCCCGCGCCCGGCTGGCGAGCCACCGGGACCAGCAGGTGCTCGAAATCCTGCGTAGGGGAGCGGCCCGCGGCGAGGTGCGTCCAGGGGCGCTCACGCCGGAGATAGCCGGCGTCGGGCCCGCCCTCCTGATGAGCCATTTCTTGCTGCACGGAGCGCCGATCCCCGACCGGGTTGTGACCGGCATCGTCGACCAGGTTCTCGTGGTACTGATCAGCCCACGCACACGTTATGGCTGAGATAGGGCCGTTTGTGCGGGGTTGTGGGTGCGTCGCCGGTGTGCGCATGGGACTCGACTTCGAGGTGGGCAGATACGGCTCGGAGGCGTACCCGAAGGGCACGCTGTTAATGCTCGCGCACCGCCGCGCCGCGGAGAGGTACGGCCCGTCGCTTCGTGAGAACCGCGCCGTTTACATCGCGGACTCGCCGCGCGACGTGGAGGCCGCACGTATCGGCGGGGCCCGGGTGATCGCGGTGGCGAGCGGGCGTGCCACCACCACGCAGCTGCGCGCTTCGGGCGCGGACCGGGTGCTTGCCGACTTGGCCAATACGGCCGCGGTGATGCGTGCGATCGATCAGCTCACCCCGGTGCCGGGTACGCGGCAGGCTTGATCAAGGCGGCGCGATCGTTTCCCGTCCTGCCGGCGCGGGTAGCGCGGCGGCGGCCGGGGCCGGCCACCAAAAGGGCGAGCACAGCCATTGGCTGAGGCGGAAGCCGCAGGCCGGCGAGCCAGATATTACGGTCCGAGGACCCAGGCCCCAACTTGCCTGGAATGGCCGTCTTGCGCCGCTAACGTCGTGCTCGCGATCAGACACACCGCCGTGGATCGCTGCGGATCGCTATGGACAACCGTGACCGCCGCGGGCCGTTGCGTACGAGGTCGGTGACCCTAAGCCGCCGTTATGCCGTGCCAGCTTGGGGAGCGGACCCAAAGCGACGTATCGAGATGCATGGGAAGGGGATCATAGTGAGAACGAGGTTTGACCGGGTAGGCGCGACCCCGCGCAGACCCCGAATGACCAGACGTGGAACGGTGTCGGCCGGCATTGCCGCCGTCGCTGTTTCAGGCGCCGTCGCAAGCGCATTAATCCTGAACGGGCACAGCGATATCAGCCTCACGGCTAGTGCGAGCCACGCGCATGGAATGCCCCAGTCCCGTGGTGCCAGCCATTTTGTGTTCAGTACGCTCGACAACAGCAATGACCCCACGTTTAACCAGTTGCTGGGGATCAACAACCGCGGCGTGATCGCTGGCTACTTCGGGTCTGGCGCGCAGGGCCACCCGAACAAGGGCTACCAGCTGATTCTGTCACGTCATGGGTCGCGGTTCAGGAACGAGAACTTCCCGAAGTCAGTCCAGACGCAGGTCACCGGGCTCAACAACCGCGGCGTCACGGTCGGATTCTGGTCGGACATGAACAACGCCAGCCAGATGAACGACAACTTCGGCTTCTATGCTGTGCGTGGCCACTTCCATCGGGTCAACTTCCCCACCATGCACAATGCCAAACCACCCGTCAACCAGCTCCTCGGCGTGAACGACGCGAATATCGCGGTGGGCTTCTACACCGACGCGAATGGCAATAACCACGGGTACCGCTATAACATCGCCAGGCATAGGCATAGGTACCGCTCCATCACGATCAGGGGCGCGACCAGCCTGACCGCTGCCGCCATCAACAACATGGGCGACGTCGCAGGTTTCTTCACCGGTTCAGGCGGCGTCACCAAGGCATTCCTGATGCGCCCCGGCCGCCACGCCACCAAGCTGGCCTATCCGCACGCGACGATGACCCAGGCGCTCGGCGTCAACGACGCGGGTGAAGTGGTGGGCGTCTACCAGACCGGGAATGGCAACAGCGCCAAGATGCACGGTTTCACCTGGACCAGCCGTCACGGGTTCAAGACCGTGGACGACCCGCACGGCCGCGGTGCCACCACGATCAACGGCGTGAACGACGCGGGTGACCTCGTGGGCTTCTACACCGATGCCGCTGGGAACACGCACGGCCTGCTTAGGGCCCGCGGCCATTACCGGGCCTTGCCTGCCCCACCTGTGCCGATGCGGATGTCGTCCGCGGTCCGGACGATGCCGACGAAGTCAGGCATGCCAACACAGTCGGCAACGCCGGCAATGTCGCCGACGCCCATGCCAGGGACGTCGACTTCGTCCGCGCCGCCGCACTGGTGATGCCGATCAGCAATGCCCGGTGAGCACCGGCCAGTAAACGCGGGCCAGTAAACGCCGGCCAGCAAACGCGGCCAGTAACAGGGCCAGTAAACAGAAACGCGGCGGGGCAGCCGGGCCTAACCTGGCTGCCCCGCCGAACTACCTGATACCTCGCGCAGGTAGGGCGGCAGTTCTGAGTAGGTCGCGACGTCTTGCGCGGGCGGTGGCGTCGCCTGCACCTGGGTACCCCAGTTGGCGTAGGTCACGTCCGCGGTAATCGGGCCAAGGGCTGGCGAGTACGCGGTGATGACACAGCTCACCGGCAGCAGGTGCGAGTCGAGCACGACGTGCCAGGTCGCTTTCTCCGTGCCGGGGCCGGCGAAGGTGATGACCGCGTCGCGCGCGCCCGGGGTGGCATGGGGCAGCGCCGTGGCGAGCAGCACCGTGCCCGACATGTTCGCCCGCGCGGATGCGCCACTTCCCGACCAGGCCGGCCGCGCGGTGTCCGTCGCGTACCTGAGCAGGTTCCAGCTTGTCGCGCTCGCGTAGACAACGTAGGCGGCCTCTCGTGCCGCGTACGAGGCTCGGCCGTTCGGTACTGCCGGCGTGATCCGCGTCCAGGTCTTGCCCGGGGGCATAAGGTTCGCGGGCGGCGCGAAGTAGATGCGGCTGCCGGTGAGGAATATGGCGGGTGCGCGGACGTGTACGCCGTTGAACCTGTCCGCGGTGGCGACAGCGCTTCCTGTGAGCGTCCCGTCAGGCGCGACAGATACCGCGCCGGTCAGTGTCTGCTTCAGCGTGTGCGCCTGCGGCGTCCGCACGACAACGCTGATATCCAGCGTGCGCGCGGCGAATACCCGGCTGCTGACCTGAACGGACAGCTGACCAGAAGAAGCGGGTAATGCGGGCAGCGAGCCGCTCGAGGTCGGGCTCGGCGCTGGCCCGCTGGCGGATTGCGACGGCTTCGCGGATGCGGTGGACGGTGACCGGGTGGCAGGGGCAGCGGACGGTGACCGGGTGGTAGGGGCGGCGGAATGCGACGGCGCGGCATGGGTGGCTGGCCTCGACGGCGCGGCAGCTGTGATGGACGGTTTCGGGCTCGGCTTGACGATCTGGCAGCCCACCAGCAACCCGGCGAGTGCGACGGCGCAGGCAAGGGCCGGGACGATAGGCCGTGTGGCGGGCTGCTCTGGCGCGCCCGGGATTCCTGGCGGCAGTTCCCTCGGTCCGCTGCGGAGATAGCCGACCAGGTCGTCTGCCCGGTCCGGTGCGTCCGGTTGGGGGCGTGTCGTGCTGGTGCCTAGCATGCGCCAGTCCTCACAGCGGAAGCCTCGTCGGGACCTCTCACTTCATCATCGCTCATCACGCCCGGTCTGCACAGCGTCACAGGCCACCGCGCGCTGGCTGCCACGTTGCGTGTCTCGCCGCGGCACCCGGCCCGGCTCTGCCAGCCGCTCGGCTGCCCGGAGCGGGTGGCTCACGTTGCGCGGACCCCTGTCAGGGCCGATGCTGGGGCCTATGTCACATGACGACGACGTCGCGGCACGTACCGTGCGCGCGCCGGACACGGCACCGGTACCCGCGGTGCCGCCGACGCCTGAGGGAAAGCTGCTCTGGGCGCCGGGCCCAGCCGATCGCGCGCAGGCACGTGTCACGCGATTCCTGCGCTGGCTTACCGTAGAGCGCGGGCTGGCCTTTGGCGGCTATGACGAACTGTGGCGCTGGTCGGTGGACCGGCCCGGGGAGTTCTGGCAGTCGGTCTGGGATTTCTTCGACCTGCCGGGACGGCGCGGGGACGCGCCGCCGCTTGACGGCGGGCCGATGCCGGATGTCCGCTGGTTCGCCGGCGCCACGGTCAGCTACGCGCATGTCGCGCTGCGGACGGCGGCCTCCGATCCGGACAGGACGGCCGTTATCTTCCGGTCTGAGGGCGGCGACGCCGCCAGCCTCACCTATCAGGAGCTTGCCGCGGAAGTGGCCCGGGTCCAGACTGGGCTGCGCGCCCTCGGCGTCACACGCGGCGATCGCGTCGCCGCCTACCTGCCGACCATTCCTGAGGCGCTCATCGCCATGCTCGCGGTCACCAGCCTTGGCGCGATCTGGTCGTCGTGTTCGCCCGACTTCGGCGCGGCGAGCGTCATCGACAGGTTCGCGCAGATCGAGCCGAAGGTGCTGATAGCCGTGGATGGTTACCGCTACGGCGGCAAGTCCTTCAGCCGCGCGGAAGCGGTGGGCGACATCGTCGCGGCGCTGCCGTGCCTGCGCGCCTTGGTCGCGGTGGATTACCGGGGCACCGGGATTGATCGCGGTGACCGGGCGGAACACCCAGCGCAGCCGTTCGGGAAAAGGGGTGAAGGCGCGGCTGAGGAGCGGGTGCTGCCCAACGTGACCACGGTCGGCTGGGATGATCTTGGGATCCGCGGCCGCCCCGGTGGCGACGCCGGGCCCGCTGGCGCGCCCGGCATCGAGTTCGCCGACGTGGCATTCGACCACCCGCTGTGGGTGCTCTTTTCTTCCGGCACGACCGGCCTGCCCAAGCCAATCGTGCACGGGCACGGCGGCGTGCTGCTCGCGCATCTCATGACGATCAGCTTTCACCAGGACCTCGGTCCAGGTGACGTGTTCTTCTGGTACACCACGACCGGCTGGATGATGTGGAACTACCTGGCGGCAGGGCTGCTGGTGGGCGCCACCGTGGTGCTCTATGACGGCAGCGCGACCTATCCGGGCACCGACGCGCTATGGCGGCTGGCCGCCGATACCGGCGTCACGTATTTCGGTACTGGGGCACCGTACCTGCTCGCCTGCGCCAAGGCCGGGCTCCGCCCAGGCAGCGAACTGGACCTGACCGCGCTGCGCGGCGTAGGCTCCACCGGCTCGCCGCTGCCCCCCGAGGGGTTCGACTGGGTGTATGACCAGGTGAAGCGTAACGTGGTGCTTGGGTCGTTCTCCGGCGGCACCGATCTGTGCACCGGTTTCGTTGGACCCTGCCCGCTGCTGCCCGTACGGGCCGGGGTGATCTCCGGCCGGTGTCTGGGTGCGAAGGTCGAGGCCTATGATCCGGGTGGCAAGCCGCTCATCGGAGAAGTCGGCGAGTTGGTGATCACGGTGCCGATGCCGTCAATGCCGGTCGGATTCTGGAACGACCCGGGTGGTACGCGCTACCGGGACAGCTACTTCGCGTTGTACCCCGGCGTGTGGCGGCATGGCGACTGGATCAAGGTGCTGCCTGACGGCAGCTGCGTGATCTACGGCAGGTCGGATGCCACGCTCAACCGGGGCGGAGTCCGGATGGGCACCAGCGAGTTCTACCGTGTCGTCGAGCGCTTCGGCGAGGTAGCCGACAGCATGGTGGTCGACACGGGACAGCTTGGCAGGGAAGGCAGGCTGATCTTGTATCTGGTCCCGGCCGCGGGGGAGCCGCTCGATGCGGACGTGATCGACCGGATCCGTGCCGCCCTGCGGACAGCGCTCTCGCCACGGCACGTGCCCGACGAGATCCATCAGGTGCCCGGCATCCCGCGGACTCTGTCAGGTAAGAAGCTCGAGGTGCCGGTGCGGAAGATCCTCCTTGGCACACCCGTCGCCGAGGCGGCCGACCCGGAGGCGCTCGTCAACCCCGAGGTGCTTGATTACTTCCGCGCGCAGCCGGGGAGCGGAACCGAGATGAGCGGCGAAGCCGGGCGGGAGAAATGACATGGGCGGTGGGGCGCTGACCGGAGCGGGCCGCCGCTTTGGTGACGAGGGCGGCGTCCTCTACCTGAGGGAACGGGTCGCGCTGCGCTATTTCCCGCTGCTGTGGGAACCGCGGGCATGTCGCTGACTGGCCGGACGGGTGCGAGCACAACGAGGTCCCGGCGCAAAGGAGTGGGGCGATGGCGGTAAGTCTCGACGCAGAAAAGGACGCGGTGCTGCGGCAGGCAGCGCGCGGTAGCGCGGAGGTGGCCGCCGCCGGGGTGGCTGGCACGGCGGATTCCGCTGCCACTGCCGACGGCGGCGGGCGCGGCCCGAGCCCGGTTCCGGAAGATCTTTTCGAGTACTTCCGCCTGTACTACCGCCATGTCGCGCCGGAGGATCTGGCCGGGCGTGACCCGGCGAGAGTGGCCGCGGTGGCCATCGAGCACGCCAGGTTCGGCGCTCACCGGCCGCAGGGCCGCGCGCTTGTCCGCGTCCGCGGCGAGCGCGCCGGTGCGGCCGCCATCGGGCTGGAGCCTGGCAGGATCTTGATTGACATTGTCACAGACGACATGCCTTTCCTTGTCGACTCGCTCACGATGGAACTCAGCCGTCACGACCTTGGCATCAACTTGCTGATCCACCCTCAGCTGCGGGTCCGCCGCAACATCGCCGGCGAGCTGCGCGAGATATGCGGCCAGGTATATGGGTACTCCTGCGCGCCCGACGAGCAGTCAGAGGCGTGGATGCATATCGAGGCCGGCAGGTCGGCCTTGCCGCCCCCCGGGCTCGAGGATCATCTGCGCCGGGTGCTCGCCGACGTGGCGGTGGTGGCTGAGGATGGCCCGCGCATGGTGTCGGCCGCGATCCAGCTCGCCGACGCTCTCGGCAGTGAGCCGCCGGCACCGGGAGTGGCCGCACTGCCCGGAGCTGAGCTTGCCGAGGGCCAGGAGCTACTGCGCTGGCTCGCCGACGGTCACTTCACTTTCCTCGGCTGCCGCGAGTATGACCTCGTGATCGAGCCAGCCGGGCACGCCGGGCCCGACGATGCGGCATTGCGGGCGGTCCCAGGCACCGGCCTGGGCATTTTGCGCCATGACAAGGAGCGCTCGGAATCCTTCGCGTCGTTGCCGCCCGAGGTGCGGGCGAAGGCGAGGGAGCGGCGGCTGCTCATCCTGACCAAGGCCAATTCGCGTGCGACCGTGTACCGCCCCAACTATCTCGACTACATCGCGGTGAAGAAGTTCAGCGAGAGCGGCGAAGTGGTGGGGGAGCACAGCTTCCTCGGCCTGTACAGTCACGCCGCCTACACCGAGAGTGTGGCGCGGATACCGGTACTCCGGCAAAAGCTAGCCGAGGTGCTTCAGCGCGCGGGACTGTCGCCTGCCAGCCACGACGGTAAGGACATGGCCGAGATTCTGGAGACCTACCCTCGCGAGGAGCTCTTCCAGATCTCCGTCGATGAACTGCTGCCGATCGCGCTCGGCGTGCTGCGGCTACGTGAGCGCAAGCAGACCAGGCTCTTCCTGCGCAGGGATGTGTACGGGCGCTACATGTCCTGCCTGGTATACCTGCCGCGGGACAGGTACACGACGCACGTGCGGCTGCGCGCGATCGATATCCTGCGCGCCGCGCTGAACGGCAAGACCGTTGACTACAGCGTGATGATCGGCGATGCGTCCCTCGCCAGGCTGCACATCGTGGTGCGCGGCGAGCGCGGCGTCCCGGTGCCAGAGGTGAACGCGGACGAACTCGAGCGCGCTCTTGCCACCGCGGCGCGGTCGTGGGACGAAGACCTCGCCGACGAGGCCGAGGCGCAACTGGGCCCCGAGATAGCGGCGCAGCTCGCACGGATCGCCGGCCGCATGATCCCGGAGGGCTACAAGGCGGCCGTGCCCGCCGCCGCAGCGGTCGCCGACCTGATCCAGGTCGCGCGGCTCGCCGAGTCTGGCGGCGTCTTCAGCGTTGACTTGTACGAGCCGCCAGGCGCCGGGCCGGGCGAGGAGCGGCTCAAGGTGTACCGGGCGACGTCCCCGATCGTCCTTTCCGACGTGCTGCCCGAGCTGCAGCACATGGGAGTGGAGGTGGTCGACGAGCGGCCGTACGAGTTCAGCGCGCGGGACCTGGATTTCAAGGATCCCGAAGGCCCCGGCGGGCACGTGCTCGCGGGTGATGACGACCCTGAGGGCCCGATCACCATCCCGGCCAGGTTCTGGATCTACGATTTCGGCCTGCGCCGCCAGCCGGCCGGCCCGCCGGAGCTACTGCCAAGAACCTGTTCCAGGATGCGCTTACCGCGCTGTGGCACGGTGAGGTGGAAGACGACGGCTTCAACGCCCTTGTCCTCGACGCGAGCCTGTCCTGGCGGCAGGTCGTCGTGCTTCGCGCGTACGCGAGGTACCTGAGGCAGGCGGGCAGCGCGTTCAGTCTGGAATACATCGAGCGCGTGCTCCGCTCGAACCCGACCGTGGCAAGATTGCTCGTCCTGCTCTTCGAGTCCAGATTCGATCCGGCGCGTCAGCCTGGCCCGGGCCGCGGCCCGGCCGGCGACGACGCCTGGCACGATGCCGGCAATGGGGAAGCCGAGCGCAGTGACGCGATCGCAGAAGAGATCGCCGGGCTCCTCGACGAGGTCACGAGCCTCGATGAGGACCGGATTCTGCGCTCCTACCTGACCCTGGTCCGTGCCACCCTGCGGACGAACTACTTCCAGCGGGGGGTCCGGGGGGTCGGCCCCCCGGATATGCAGGGCCAGCGGGGGCGCGGTGTCCCCCCGGGTCAGCAGGGCCAGGTTAACGACGGCGGCGAGTACAAGCCGTATCTGGTACTGAAGCTGGATCCGCAGCAGGCGCCCGACCTGCCCGCGCCGCGGCCGCGGTTCGAGGTGTTCGTCTACTCACCGCGCCTTGAGGGCGTTCACCTCAGGTTCGGCCGGGTTGCGCGTGGCGGGCTGCGCTGGTCGGACCGGCGTGAGGATTTCCGTACCGAGATCCTCGGCCTGGTCAAAGCGCAGCAGGTGAAGAACGCGGTGATCGTGCCGGCCGGCGCGAAGGGCGGGTTTGTCTGCAAGCAACTACCGAGCCCGGCTGATCGAGGGGCCTGGCTGGCCGAGGGAGCTGCCTGCTACAAGCTCTTTGTCAGTGGCCTGCTCGACGTGACGGACAACCTTGAGGGCGGTCAGGTGGTCCCGCCCGCCGGCGTGGTACGTCAGGACGGCGACGACCCTTACCTGGTGGTCGCGGCCGACAAGGGCACCGCGACGTTCTCCGACCTAGCCAACGAGGTCGCGGAGCAGTACGGGTACTGGCTCGGGGACGCATTCGCGTCTGGCGGTTCCGCGGGTTATGACCACAAGAAGATGGGGATCACCGCGCGCGGCGCCTGGGAATCGGTAAAGCACCACTTCCGTGCGCTCGGCATCGATGTGGCAACCCAGGAATTCGAGGTCGCGGGCATTGGAGACATGTCCGGAGACGTGTTCGGCAACGGGATGCTCCTTTCTGAGAAGATCAAGCTGGTGGCGGCCTTCGACCACAGGCATATTTTCATCGACCCAGCCCCCGATCCGGCGTCGGGCTTCGCCGAGCGGCGCAGGCTCATGCAGCTTCCGCGGTCGTCGTGGGAGGACTACCGGCATGAGCTGATATCCCCTGGCGGCGGGGTGTGGCAGCGCACCCTGAAATCGATCCCGGTGAGCCCGCAGGTCAGGGCCGTTCTCGGGCTGGGCGACCAGGTGATCACGCTGACGCCGCACGAACTGGTCAAGGCCATCCTGTGCGCGCCCGTGGACCTGCTGTGGAACGGCGGTATCGGCACCTATGTGAAGGCGACGAGCGAGAGCCACGCCGAGGTCGGAGACCGGTCCAACGATGTGGTCAGGATCGACGCCACGAACCTACGCACCAGGGTCGTTGCCGAGGGCGGGAACCTCGGTCTCACTCAGGCCGCCCGCATCGAATATGCGCTCGCGGGTGGCCTGATCAATACCGACTTCATCGATAACTCCGCCGGGGTCGATACCTCCGACCACGAGGTCAACATCAAGATCTTGCTGAACGGCGCCGTGCGTGACGGCGAGCTGACAACGCCGCAGCGTGACAAGCTGCTGCAACAGATGACCGGCGAGGTCGCGGGCCTGGTACTGAGGCACAACTACCAGCAGAACGCCTGCCTCGCAGCAGCGCGCGCGCAGACGGCGTCCATGCTCCACGTGCACGCACGTTACATCCGCAAGCTGGAAAGGGACGGACGGCTGCGGCGGCGGCTCGAATACCTGCCGAACGACAAGGTCATCGCGGAGCGGCGGTCCGCTGGGCTCGGCCTGACAGCACCGGAGTTCGCTACCCTGCTGGCCTATACCAAGATCGCCCTGACCGAGGAGCTTGTCGCCTCGGACCTCCCGGCCGACGAGTACCTGAACCGAGAGCTGGCGGATTACTTCCCGCATCCGCTGCGCGAGCGATACGCCGGCCGGATGCCCGGCCACCCGCTGTGCCGGGAGATCATCACGACTGGCGTGGTGAACGAGATGGTCGACAGGTCCGGCACCACGTTCGCTTTCCGGCTCAACGAGGAAACCGGCGTATCAGGGCCGGACTTGGCGCGCGCCTGGCTGGTCGCCCGCCAGGTCTTCGGTATGCGGGCGTTCTGGGCATCGGTCGAGGCGCTCGACGGCAGGGTGGAGGTGGCCACGCAGGTGTCGCTGCTGCTCGAGGGCCGCAAACTAACCGAGCGCGCGGCCCGGTGGCTGCTGAATACCCGGCGCCCGCCGGTGCCCATCCGTTCGACCATCGACTTCTTCGCCGACCGTGCGGTCACCATCGGTTCCGGGTTGCCGAAGCTGCTCACCGGCCGCGATCTGTCGGGATTCGAGGAGCGCCGCGACTCGTTCACCTCCCGTGGTGTGCCGCTTGAACTGGCCGAACGGGCGGCCGGGATGGTCCCCGCCTACTCGGCCTTTGACATCGTGGAGATCGCCGCGAGCGTCAAGCGTGACGTGGATGAGGTCGCCGAGGTCTATTTCGACCTGGCCGACAGGCTGCAGATTACCCGTCTTAGGGAGCGGATCATCGCGCTGCCCAAGGACGATCGGTGGAACACCATGGCACGCGCGGCGCTTCGCGACGACCTCTATGCGGCGCACGCCGCCTTGACCAGCGATGTCCTTGTCGTCAGTGGCTCCGGCACACCGGAAGAACGGCTCGCGGTCTGGACGAACCACAACGCGTCAGCGGTCGCACGAGCGAGGCAGACGCTCGCCGAGATCTGGGAGAGCGAGCGGTTCAACGTGGCGACCCTGTCCGTCGCGCTGCGTGCGATTCGCACGCTGGTCACGACGAGTAGCCTTCCGCGCACCAGCGGCTGAGTGCCCGCGGCTGAACGGTCGTCAGGAACCGCCGACGCTAGTCGGACCACCGTCGGAGGCGATGACGCGCATGCGTCCGGATGGCTGACCGGATGGCTGGCTCGCCGGCACCTCGGCCGCATACTGGTACGTTTCGCCAGTGTCAAGTTCTGACCGGAGGATCAGGCGGCCGGTCGCGTAGAGAGTCGGTGCGAAGGCAGGCGGGATCTGGATCGGACCTTTCTGCGAGGTTCGCTTGATGACCGCATTGAGTGTCAGCGAGTACAGGACCAGCGCACCGCCGTCGGAAGTGCCGAGCGCGTACAACGGGAACGCGCTGCCCTGCAGCTGTGCGTCGTAGCTGAGGCCGGGCTGAGTCACGCGGCGCGTGGCGGCCACGATCTGGTCGTGTATGCCGGTGGTGTACGGGCCGTCGGCGACGACTCCGGCCGCCGCGGCGCCGGGGCCATCGTCGGCGACTGCCGCCTGCAGCGCTCCCACACTGTTCGGGCTGATGAGCAAGCCGTGGTCGAACGTGGCGAGTGCGGTGGCATGGCCGCCCGCGCCCACGGCGATCTCCGGCGCTGCCGCGCCAGGTGCGACCAGGGTAGACAGGCTCAACTGCCACGAATCGGCAACAGCAGGCCGGCTGAACACCATGATCGCGGTGCGGGCCGGTCCGCCACGAAGGGGTGTCCGCGGCGCGACCGCGACGAACCACAGCGGGAAGGACTTCATCTGCGGCACATAGAGCGCAGGGGTCCCGTATCGGTATATGGGCGCGGGCGTGCCGGTGTAGTCAGCATGCTCGTATGCCGACACAGTAAGCGGCAGCTGAGCTTCGCTGACGAGTGACAGCTCGAGAGACTCGTCAGCCGCGGCACGAGCCACCTCGTCGGTGATGGAAAAGGTGTCGAACACCCGCCTTGCGTAGGCCAGGGTGAGCTCCCCGGGTGGGGCGGCATCAGGCCCCGCGGTCAACCCGCTCCGCGCGGGCAACGCTGTCCGCTTGGGCGCCGCTGCCGAGGAGGGCGTGAAGGCAAGCGTGCTGAGCATCAGGCCGGCGACGGCCGCAAGGCCGGCGGCGGTCCGGTACATGTTGCGCAAGGCGGTGATCTTCGTCTCCTTCTTGATCGTCATCTATCCTGTCAGATTATTACTCTGCGTGACCAATCACACCGATGGCGCCACCGGCGAAGGCGCGCCGACGGGCTGGGCGGTCGCGGCAGGGACAGAAATCGCCCTTTCCCACGCCCGCGAGTATGCCAGCCTCCATACGCCGTGCTCACCTCGCGTAGGCTTTCTCGCATGGCAGCGACCGACCCCGCGGAGGAGATCAAAGAGCTTTCGTCCAAGCTCACTGGCGTCGAGACCGTCCTTGACCTGGACGCGATGCGACGTGAGGCAGCCGGTCTGCGCGACCAGGCTGGCGATCCGCGGCTGTGGGACGATCAGGAACGTGCGCAGGCAGTAACCCGCAGGCTGTCATATGTGGAAGCCGAGCTTTCCCGGGTGGAGAATCTGCGCCGTCGTCTCGATGACACCTCGATCATGTTTGAGCTTGCAGAGAGTGAGGACGACGAGCCGACACGCCGTGATGCGGAACGTGAACTCGCCTCGCTCCGGAAGGAAATTGATCAGCTCGAGACCCGCACCCTCATGTCCGGTGAGTACGACGCGCGTGAGGCGCTCATCACCATCAACGCGCAGGCGGGGGGCGCCGATGCCGCGGACTGGGCGCAGACGCTCCAGCGGATTTACCTTCGCTGGGCGGAGCGGCACGGCTATCCGACCGAGGTGTACGACACGTCGTACGCGGAGGAGGCGGGCATCAAGTCGACCACGTTCGCGGTGAAGGCTCCCTACGCGTACGGCACCCTGCGCGGCGAGCACGGTACCCACCGGCTCGTGCGCATTTCGCCCTACGACAACCAGGGCCGCAGGCAGACCTCGTTCTCAGGGGTGGACGTAGTGCCCGTGGTAGAGCGGACAGATCACATCGATATCCCGGAGGACGAGATCAGGGTTGACGTCTACAGGTCCAGCGGACCCGGCGGGCAGGGCGTCAACACCACGGACTCAGCGGTGCGGATCACGCACCTGCCGACGAACATCGTCGTCTCTTGCCAGAACGAGCGCAGCCAGATCCAGAATCGGGCCACCGCGATGGCCGTCCTCCAGGCCAAGCTGCTTGAGCGCAAGCGCCAGGAAGACGAGGCAAAGATGACCGCGCTGCGCGGCGAGACGACGAGCAGCTGGGGCACTCAGATCCGGAACTACGTGCTGCACCCCTACCAGAGCGTCAAGGACCTGCGCACCGGCGTTGAAACAGGCAACACCGCGGCCGTGCTCGATGGTGAGATCGACGACTTCATCGAGGCCGAGATCCGCTGGCTTCGACGCAGGGAAGCAGGCGGGACGCAGGGCTGAGCGGCCCGCGGCTATGCGGCAAGCGGCTGTGCGGCAAGCGGCTGTGCGGCAAGCGGCTGTGCGGCAAGCGGCTGTGCGGCAAGCGGCTGTGCGGCAAGCGGCTGTGCGGCAAGCGGCTGTGCGGCAAGCGGCTGTGCGGCAAGCGGCTGTGCGGCAAGCGGCTGTGCGGCAAGCGGCTGTGCGGCAAGCGGCTGTGCGGCAAGCGGCTGTGCGGCAAGCGGCTGTGCGGCAAGCGGCTGTGCGGCAAGCGGCTGAGCGGCCCGCGGGGGAGTGGCAACCACGGGATTGAGCGTGCGGTTCAGTGCGAGAGGTGCAAGGCGATCACCAGCAGCATTATGATCAACGCCGCGATGAGCAGTGGCGATGCGAGGCTGGTCGGCCCGTGGTGGTGCACTTCGGCCCTGGCTGCGCGACACACCGCGCAGCGGCCTTCTACAACTGGTGCCGCGCATTGAGCGCAGATCAGGTGTTCGCAGCTCATGTAGGGCCTCTCCGGCCAGCTGGTGCCTGACCACTTCTCAAGTGTTGGACCTTCAATGCCAGTTTCCCCCCTAGACTGTCCGATGACCAACTGGAGCCACCGAAAAGTACCTGGGGACATCATGATGCGATGCAGTGGCAGGAGCGGGAAGGGCCCGTTCGCCGGCGCGTCGCTAGCCGTCCACTATCGTCGAGCGCTTGTGATGGGCCCGTGATCCACTTCGACAATGTCACCAAGTTGTACCCGAGCCAGAACCGGCCTGCCCTTGAGAACGTCAACATTGATGTGGAAAAGGGAGAGTTCGTTTTCCTGATCGGGCCGTCAGGCTCCGGTAAGTCTACATTCCTGCGGCTTGTGCTCAGGGAGGAGCAGCCGACCGGTGGCCAGATCCACGTGGCGGGCAAGGATCTCGCCCGGCTGACCAACTGGAAGATTCCCCACCTGCGCCGGAAGATCGGTTGCGTGTTCCAGGATTTCCGGCTGCTGCCCAACAAGAACGTCTATCAGAACGTGGGCTTCGCGCTTGAGGTCATCGGCAAGCCACGCCGGTTCATTCGCAAGGTGGTACCCGAGGTGATCGACCTGGTCGGCCTCGACGGCAAGGCCGACCGCATGCCCGATGAACTGTCCGGCGGCGAGCAGCAGCGTGTGGCGATGGCCCGGGCGTTCGTGAACCGGCCGATGATCCTCCTCGCGGACGAGCCGACAGGCAACATCGACCCGGGTACCTCTATTGGGATCATGAAGGTTCTCGACCGGATCAACCGGACCGGCACCACCGTCGTGATGGCTACCCATGATGCGGCGATCGTGGACTCGATGCGTAAGCGCGTCATCGAGCTTGAGCACGGCAAGGTCGTGCGTGACCAGTCGCGCGGAGTGTACGGCCAGGCCTACTGAACCTGGCCGGCGATTCGCGCGGTACCGGGCAATCGAGGGATCAGCGAGAGCGAGCATGCGGTCTAACTTTGTGTTTCAGGAGATCTGGATTGGCCTCAGGCGCAACCTGACGATGACGGTCGTGCTGATCGTGGTGGTTGCCATCAGCTTGTTCCTGCTCGGCATGGGTCTGCTGATCATGAAGCAGGTGAATAACACCAAGACCTTCTGGCAGGGAAAAGTCGAGATCTCCGTCTACCTCTGCACGGCGACAAGTCCGAGCTTGGGGTGCAGGCAGAACGGCCCGGCTACCCCGCGGGAGCGGGCCCAGATCATGCACGACCTGCAGGCGCTGCCGCAGGTCGTGCACGTCAACTACGAGTCGCCGCAGCTTGCGTACCAGCGCTTCAAGGAGGAATTCTCGAACCAGCCCTCGTTCGTCCAGGCGGTGCCCGCCGACGAGATCCCTGACTCGTTCCGGGTGAAGCTGCGTAACCCGGCGACCGACTATTCAATTGTCGTGGGCACGCTGCAGGGCAGGCCAGGGGTCGACCAGATCATGGACGAGCGATCGCTGCTCGACAAGTTCTACAAGCTGCTCAACGGGCTGCGTGACGGATCCTTGCTCGTCGCACTGATCATGGTGGTCGCTGCGGTGCTGCTAGTCGGCAACACGATCAGGCTCTCGGCGTTCAACCGGCGCAGGGAAACCGGGATCATGCGCCTCGTCGGCGCCTCCAATTTCTATGTTCAGCTGCCGTTCCTGCTCGAGGCGGTGATCGCGGGGCTGCTCGGCTGGATCATCGCTGCTGGCTTGTTGCTTGTCCTGAAGATGCTGTGGCTCGACACGTTGCAGCAGTACTTCACCTTCAACGTCCAGCTGAGCGCCTCGGATTTGGTCCAGGTGGTCATCCTTGCCCTGTGCGCAGGGATCCTGCTGTGCGGTGCCACGTCGTTCCTGACGCTCCGGCGCTATCTGCGCGTTTGATGGGTCCGGTGAAGACACGGGCGGCGTCGTGCTGTGCAGCGGGCGCTAGGGAGTAGCGTGGCAGCGGAGCGCTGAGGAGTACCGTGGCACGCGAGCAGGGACGCAACGTAATCGCACGTAACCGGCGCGCAAGGCACGATTACCACATCGAGGATGTGTACGAGGCGGGGCTCGTGCTCACCGGCACCGAGGTGAAGTCTTTGCGCGCGGGCCGGGCATCGCTGTCCGAGGGCTTCGGCCAGGTCGCCGACGGCGAGGTGTGGCTGCACAACGTTCACATTCCTGAGTACACGCAAGGAACGTGGACCAACCACGAGCCGCGGCGGATCCGCAAGCTGCTGATGCACAAGACCGAGATTGACAGGCTCAGCAGGGCAACTGCCGAGCGCGGTCTCACGCTGGTCCCGCTATCCCTGTACTTCAAAGACGGCAAGGCCAAGGTGGAACTGGCGCTTGCCCGTGGCAAGCGGAACTACGACAAGCGACACGACCTCGCTACGCGTGATGCGGCCAGGGAGGTGGATCGTGCCCTCCGGCAGCGGCGGTGACCCGCGGCGGGTGGGCCGCCGCGCGGCGCAGCCACCCGGGCGGCGGCCCGGCCGCTCAGGCGAGCAGCCGTGGTCACCTTCCCGCCAGGAACAAGCACGGGGCGTGCCGCCCGGCCCCGGGGAGCCACCGGGGCCGCCACCCGCTGGGGTTTCATCCGGCCCACCGCCCGGCCCTTGCGTTTCATCCGGTTCACCGCCCGGCCCTGGGGTTTCATCCGGCCCACCGCCCCGCCCGGCGCGCACCCGGGGGTTGCCGCGTGCCGGTGGGCGGCCAGGCTCGGCGAGCCGGGCGGTGCCGCCCAGGTCCGCATCGTCGCGACGGCCGCAGGTGCGGGGATTTTCAGCTCGAGCCCTGTGGCGACGCTTGCTTTCCGTCGGCGGCGTCCGGATAGCGGCGGCACTCGCGGCGCTCCTGATCCTAGCTGTCAGCCTTGTTGGGGGCTGTGCGGCGGAACCATCCGCGGAGCCGACCGTCCGCAGTTTCTTGC
Source organism: uncultured Actinomycetota bacterium (assembly GCA_963826515.1). Taxonomy (GTDB): domain Bacteria; phylum Actinomycetota; class Actinomycetes; order Streptosporangiales; family Streptosporangiaceae; genus DATFVJ01. Next base: position 269,609 of record CAWGXI010000002.1, on the reverse strand, counting down.
TTGCCTGGGAACAGGGGAGGTATTGGGACGCGGCAACCTACACCACGGGGTCTCCTGGCACGGTGTCAACGGCGCTACGTGCCGAGTATCAGCAGCTGAACGCCGCCGCCCTGTTCCTGAACATTGGACGCATCGCCGTGCACCGTGGCCGAGGGGAGGCGCATTTCTCGGCGTCCGTGGATCTGGGCCAGGACGGTGCTCCATGGCAGTACCAGGGCAGGTTCGCCCTTCGCAGGGTCGGGACCGACTGGAAGATCGACTGGAACCCGGGCGTCATCTACCCCAGCCTCCGCCCCGGCTTGAGGTTTGCCGTGGTCACCCGCGTGCCTGACCGCGCACCGATCCTAGATTCAGCCGGGCGCTCGCTTGTCCAGCTGTCCGCCGCATACGCGCTGGGCGTTCAGCCGAACCGGCTGTCAGATCCGAGGGTTACCGCAGCCGAGTTCGCGAGCCTTACCGGGCTCGATCCGGATCAGATCCTCGGCCAGATACGCACCGCGCCGCCGGACCACTTCCAGCAGCTTCTCACCCTCGATCCCGCGACCTACGCACGGCTGCGGCACCGAATCGGCCGGATCGAGGGCGTCCGGGTGCACCGCGTTGAGCGCAGGCTCTTCAGCAGTGCGGCGCGCGGGATCGTCGGCACCGTCGGCACAGAGAACGCGCAGCTATTGCACCAGGAAGGATTGCCCTACCTGCCGGGCACGACGGTCGGGCGGTCGGGGTTGCAGGCCGTTTACCAGCACCGGCTCGTCGGCACGCCGACGACGGAAGTGGTCACAGAGAACTCGCGCGGCGAGGTCGTCTCGGTGCTCAAGAAGTGGCCCGGCCAGCCACCCGCACCGGTACGGACGACCATCGACGCCGGGCTTCAGGCGGCTGCGTCGCAGGCAGTGGGCACGGCCCCGGGTGCTGCGGCGATATTGGCAGTCCAGGCGTCCACCGGGCGCATCCTCGCCGTCTCACGGCGCGAGGCGGCTGGCCAGCCGCTGACGACCTCCGACGTGCTCGACGGTCATTATCCGCCAGGCGAGGCGTTCACAATTGTCTCCACGGCGGCGCTGCTCGATACCGGGTTCGCTGTCGACACGCAGATCCCGTGTTTCGGCGCGAAGGACGTCGGCGGTGAGACGTTCACCAACGACCAGCCGGAGCAGGGGATCGGCGCGCAGCCGCCGTTCCGCGTTGACTTTGCGCACACCTGCGGCACGGCGTTCGTAGGCCTGTCCAGGCTGCTCACGGACAACGAGCTCACGACGGCGGCGACAAAGTTTGGCCTCGGCGCGAATTGGCAGCTCCCGTTGCCGGCGTTCGCCGGGTCCGTGCCGTCCCCGGCCAGCGATGCGCAGCGGGCGGCGGACACGATCGGCCAGGGCTCGGTGCGGGTCAGTCCGATGTCCATGGCGCTGGTCGCCGCGGAGGTGGACTCCGGCGCGTGGCATCGCCCGATTCTGGTGACCGATCCGCCGGATCCGGCCAATGTCCCCGTCGTGCCCTTCGACGCCCAGCTGATGGGCACTCTTCGTGGCCTGATGCGGGGTACCGTCGCCTCGGGTGCCGCGAAGGTCGCGAACCTGCCCGGCCAGCCGGTATTCGGGCAGGTCGGTGCGGCGCCCATGACCATAAAGAACGGGCGGACCTGGGCGAACTGGTTCGTCGGCTACCGTGGTGACGTCGCTTTCGCCGTCTTGACGTTCGGCAACCCGGATGCCGCGCCGGCCGCGCCGGTCGCCGCCCAGTTCCTCCGCGACGCGGGCCGTGGCTAGGGCGTAGTCCCGCAGAAATGTGCCCTAACCCGAAGTTGCGGCGGCTAACGGCTGACGCGGTGTCCCCGCTCCTGACACGACTGCTCGCCCACCGTCCGCGGTCCCGGCATGTCTCGTGCCGTCATGGCCCGTTACCTAATCGTTACCATATTTCGATTACAGGGAGCAACCTTATGAGCACCCATTGACGTCTTCAAATGTGACTGGGAGTCGCTTGGGGGGTTGCGGCCCAGTCGCCGTGATGAGAACCGGGCTTCATCTCGGGGGAGGCCCGGGCGTTATGACCGGCCCCGACCCTGCCGGTCGGCCCCCGTGGGCGCAACTTCGGCCACCGCCAGCGCCCACGGGGGTTCTCACGTCCCCGGGCTCGCTTGGTTCCCCGCGCGCGTGCACAGATATCCACCGCCTGCACAGATATCCACCGCCTGCACAGATATTCACCGCCTGCACAGATATTCACCGCCTCAGCCGGCCTAGCTCTGCGTCCCCGGGGCCTCGGCCAAGGGCGTGCCACGTTCGCAAGTGTGCGGATCGCGGCAGCCGTTCTGGATCGGTCTGGGGAATCCGGCTTGGCGCAAGAGTGTTGTAAGGGTACGGTCAGCCGTAACGGCGAGCCCAGTGCTGGCAGCGCTGAGCCCACTGCGCTGGCTGGACAACTCAAGAGGGGGTGACTGGCTTCGACTTCGGTAGTTGATCCAGGTGAAGCGGGTCGAGGGTCGCGGACATGACCTCGTTAATACTGTGACCGCAAACCAATAAGTGCCGATAATAAATCGCACGGCTTCGCGCTCGCCGCCTGAGCGAGTAGTGAGGCTGTCAGCCCGGGAGCGCCTCCGGCCCGGTGACTGGCATCAGTAAGGAGGCTCCACTAGGCGGCCCGGCCGCGGGACTGCCTAGGACACCACACAGCGGCTGAGCCCGTCGGTGGCTTGCCTGCGTGACCGCCGGGGCCGACAAAAGCACAGCAGGCTGCACCCGGAGAAGCCCTGGTGATGTACTGAAGGACGCGGGTTCGATTCCCGCCACCTCCACCCCTGTGACCTGCGGAAACGCAAGTCATGTTGACAGGAAGGTAGTCATCCGTTGATGCGGAGGGCTACCTTCTCGTGTTGTGGCGAGCATCCGGGAGCGGCGACGGGCCGATGGCACGCGCTCGTTCGCTGTGCTCTGGCGCGACCCGGACACCCGGGCGACAGACCTCGCTGACCTACGACGACGAGCGGGAAGCACGCGCGGCGCGCGAGCTGATCGAGGCCGCCGGCGGGCGGGCCGACGAGGCCGCGCGGATCGCCGCGGCGGTGCGGAAGCCGGGGCCGACGGTCGAGGCGGCGATCACCGAGCACATCGACCTGCTGACCGGGGTCGGCGCCGATACGCGGTCGCATTATCGCGGGCAGCTGCGTTCGCACATCGCGCCTGGGCTCGGGGCGCTCCCGGTGTCGGCGGTGACGTACCGGCACGTGGCCGGATGGGTGCGCGCGATGAGGGAGAAGGGCCTGTCCCCCAAGACGATCGCCAACGTGCACGGCCTGCTGTCCGCGGCGATGACGACGGCGGTGCGGCTCGGGTACCGGGCCGGTGCGCGCCCACCTCGGCGACCCCGCTCGCCTGCACGCCCGGCGCACGGTCGAGGAAACGGTGCGGGCCGCGATCGGCCCGAAGGGCGCCCTGGCTGGTAAGAACACCTCCCGCCGGTCGCTGGCCGGACGCCCGCGCTGGAGGTAGGAGGCGATCGCCTAAACCACCTCCACGAGCAGCGGCAGCCGGTCCTCACGGGCGCCCTTGCCGCGCACGACCAGCTCGCCGGCCCGCCAGTCGATGTCATCCAGCCGTAGGCCTGCCACCTCGCTGGCTCGCAACCCCAGCCGCAGCAGCGTGATGATCAGCGCGTAGTCGCGCCGTCCGGGCACCGAACGGCGGCCGCAGGAGGCGAGCAGCGCGCGGGCGTCCGCCTTGCTGATCCCCCTGGGCAACGACGAGCGCCGCCGGCCGGTCACCGCAAGCGCCGCGAGCGACAAGTCGGCCTCCACCAACCCCTCGATGAAGCAGAAACGCAGGAACGACCGCAGCCCGGCCACGAAGAACTGCGTGGCGCTCACCGGCACCCTCGCCGACTCGCGCAGCACCGCCTCTGTTACCTCCCGGGCCGTCAGGCCAGCGAGGCCACCGCCCGGTGAAAACCCGCCCGCAAACCGGCGGGCATGCCGCACATACCCGCCGACAGTGCCAGCCGCCAGCCCGCGCTCGGCCAGCAGGTAGTGCTCAAACGAGACCAACAGCAGCTCCATCGGCGAGCCCGCCGGCGCTGGCTCCCCGGCCGCCAGCACCCCCAGCCCACCCAGCACGTCCAGCAGGCACAGCAGCCCCGGACGTGACCACTTCGCGCGATGGCGCCCCACCGCGCGCTGAAAAGCAAGGAACTCCTTGACACGCTCGCCGCTAAGGTGCGTGACTGTCAGCCCGCTCGCCTCGAGCCAACGGCTCAGCTGCGCCACCTGGCGAAGCTGGTTGACCGTCGTCAGCGGCGTGTAGCCGCGTTCCCTCAGCTCCAGCCGGTGGGCGTCCGCAAACGGAGCCAACGGCCCCGTCATCAATACCCTGCTCACCCTGCTCACTGGCCTGGCCATGATGGCCTCCTTCTCTCGGGGAACCAGAAGGAGACAATGGTCACAGGCAACCTCGTTATGCCGACCCAGACGCGGCGATCACCCCGGCTGAACAGCGACTTCCCATCGAGGTCGGCATAACGCGAAGGTCGGCATAATCGTGGTTGTGCCGACGTCTTATCCGGGGGACGAATCTGGCGTCTGCGACGACGGACAAGAGTCCGATTTGGCCCAGTCCAGCTTCTATCGCGGACAAGATATCCGGGGAGCCTCTGCAACTGGGCTGAGGGCGGGCGAGGGCGCTCCCCGGGCCGTACCGTGTGCCCAGCCTGGCGCTGTGCTTCGCTCAGTCGGCGACGATGCCAAGGTGAGCACGCGCCTCGTCGTCGATGGTTCTCTTACGGACGCGTACGCAAGCGGTCCACCTGCGCAAACAGCTCATCTACGATCACGAACCCCGGATAAGATCTCGGCACAAGCACGACCTCCGGCACACTCACGCGTCCTGGATGATTGCCGCCGGGACGGACCTGTTCGTGCTCCAGCGGCGCCTCGGGCACGAGTCGATCACCACGACGACCGAGACCGTTACACCTGCTGCCCGACCAGCAGCGCGCCGCCGCGGATGCTGCGGGCAGGGCGCTCGGGGGACTGGTGCCCGCCCCTATGCACGACCGATGAAGCCGCGCTCAACCCAGGTCATGCTTGTCCTCGAGGGCCGCGACACGCGCCGCCAACCCCTGAATGGCCGTCATCGCCGTGGTGAGTTGCGCCTCCAAGACCTCGAGCCGCGAGGAAGGCCCCTCAGGATCGGTGGCCGCGCCACCGCCCCCGTCGATCGACCAGGAGGCTGTGCCGTCGGGAAGCGAACCGACGGTGCGGCACCTGAACCCAAGCTTGGTGAGCACTCGCTGCGCCTCCATCGTCGTGAACGAAGTGCGCGGCCGACGCGCCACTGTGCCGAAGACCTGCTTCGGGGGATACACCGTCCCAAGCATCTCGACGACATGCTTGCGGATCTCCTCCGGCTCCACGCCGCGCATTCGGTGTTCGACCTCGTGGCGAGTCAAGTCGTACTCCTCGCCACCCACTACGAACTTCATCTCCGCCTCCATCCTCGGCTTCTAGTAGTTTCTGTTGCTACTGATAGTTACAGTAACTTACCGCACTGTCAAGCAGCGCCCCCATCGATGCACGGGGTGAGGCGGAGCCTTGACAGATAGGATTATCTGTCTAGACTTTGTCTTACGGAGGTACACATGCGCACGCTCGACCGACTCCCCGCATCGCCGTTCACGGCCGCGCAGGCGGCCGAGGCCGGGGTCAGCCGCGCGACGCTCTACCGCCTTGCCGGACGCGGCGAGATCGAGCGGCTCGGCCCAGGGCTCTTCCAGCGCCCGGATGCGACACCGACCGACACCGACCTGATCGACGCGGTCACACGCGCGCCCGAGGCGACGATCTGCCTGACCTCGGCCCTCGCACGCCACGGGCTGATCGATGCCATCCCGGCGGCCAACGACCTCGCCCTTCCGCGAGGCACCTACCTGCCGGTCACCGCACGCGCCGTCAGATGGCACTCGTTCGACCGAGAGACGTTTGGCATCGGCCGGACGGTCATTCCGATCGAGGGCACCGACCGCCAGATCGGGCTCTACTCCCCCGCCCGATCGATCGCCGACGTCTTCCGGCTCCGCGGCCAGGAGGGCTACGAGATCGGCATCGAAGCACTACGCGCCTGGCTGCGGCGGCGCGGTTCGCATCCCAGCGAACTCATCCGCATCGCCGAGGCCCTGCCCCGCGCAGCTGGCCCGATCCGCACCGCGCTGGAGCACTTGACGTGAGGCCGGCGCAGATCCACGCAGCCCTGCAGCGTCAGGCACGCGAGCGCGGCCGGACCACGACGGAACTGCTGACCCTCTACGGCCTGGAGCGCTTCCTCGCGCGGCTCGCCGCGACCGAGTACCGGCACGACCTGGTGCTCAAGGGAGGCGTGCTGCTCGCGGCCTACCGGCTCCGCCGCCCGACCCGCGACGTCGACCTGCAGGCCCTCGACCTCTCACTCGACGAGGACCACCTGCGCACCGTCGTCGCAGCAGTAGCCGCCGTACCCGCCGACGACGGCCTGACGCTCGACCTCGACAGCCTCACCGTGGAACCGATCCGGGACGACGCCGAGTACCAGGGCCTGCGAGTCACCGTCGGCGCAGCAATCCACACCTTCCGCATGGACCTCAAGCTCGATATCTCCACCGGTGACCCGATCTGGCCGGCGCCGGAGGAGGTCGAGCTGCCGGCGCTACTGGGCGGCGCGTTCACGATGGTCGGCCACCCTCTGCCGACGGTCGTCGCCGAGAAGGCCGTCACGATCCTCCAGCGCGGCACGACGAGCACCCGCTGGCGCGACTTCCTCGACCTGCGGTTGATCGCGCGGACCCACCGCTTCGTGGCGGGAGACCTGAGAAGGGCCGCGCTGGCGGTCGCCGACCATCGACAGGTCGAACTCGGACCGCTCTCCACGGTCACGTCCGGGTACCCGGACGTTGCCCAACGCAAGTGGGCGGCCTGGCTCCGCAAGAACGGACTCGAGGGCGCCGCTGAGGCCCACTTCGCCGACCAGCTCGACGCTGTGATCGCGTTCATCGACCCGGTCTACTCCGGGACAGTCGGCGACCCGGCCGAGTGGGACCCCGACGCCTTTCGCTGGGCTCAGCGTGGCCGCACTGCTGCGCGAGTGGATCGAGGCACAGGCGCCCGTCGAGCAGATCGACCTGGACCGGGCGAACGTCACCTTCCGAGATGAGCGGCTGACCGAGGCGGGGCCGAGGCGATCGCGGCCGAACTCCTCGCTCGCGCCCTCAGCGTGTCCTCAGGCGGCCACCCGGCCGAGCAGGACTCGCCGGAGCCCTGACACGCGCGGGGTACCGGCCGCGCCGTCAGTAGCGCTCCTCGGCACGCATCCTGAGCAGGTCCTCGGACAACGACCGCGGCACCGCCGGACCGGACGGCTCGCGCGGGCCGAGCTCCCGAACCAGCCACACCACCGCGAGTGCATCGGTCGGCCCCGGTTCGATCCGGTCGACGGCGAACCCCTCGCGCTCGTAGAAGGCACCAGCACGCTCGTTGCCGGCGAACTGCTCGATGTAGAGCCGATGGGTCCCGGGTGGCAGCTGGCGGATGAGGCCGTCGATCAGCCGCGGTCCGATCCCTCGACCGCGGTGGTCGGGGTGGGCTTGTAGATCACATGGTCGGCTCCGCTGCGGCGGCGCTGCCCGACGCCGACGAGCTCCCCGCCGTCGTCCGCAATGACCACCTGGCCACCGGCGACCCCGGCGCCGATGTACGTCTCGTTCCACCACCGTCGGATCTGCTCGTCCGCGGCGCCCTCGCCGACGATCGGCGCGTAGTGGTCCCTGATGTGCGCAAACCCGAACCGGCAGATCGCCGCGACGTCGTCAGGTCCGGCGTCCCTGATCACCGGTTCCCCATGCTCAGCCACCCTGCCTCCTGATCGTCCCGATTCCGCTCGGCTCAGGACAGCACAGGCGTCAGATACTGTCGCCGAGTTTCGTGAGGCAGATGCCCGTCAGCGAGCCACCGCCGACTGACTCGAACTCAAGGAGCCAGAGGAGTCCCGGTCTCCATTGGCAATCGTCGTTGTCGCAACCCGGAAGCACGGCAGGATGCACGCACGGGACACGAGGGCGAGCGGTGGCGCGAAGTCGTCGACACGTACTTCGGCTTCCTCACCGACGCGGGGTTCACCGCAACGACCGTCGACGACAGCCGATGGTGGGAGACCTCGGTGACATACCCGGCCGACGTCGTTGCGCTGAAGGTTGCTGCCAGCCGCGAGTACGACCGCCTTCAGGTTAAAGTGATCCGGCTGGTGGATTCTCAGATGCCCGACTACCAGGTGCGGGTCACCGACGCCCCCCATGGATCGGATGTTGCTCGACAACGTCGTCGAGGCGCGCCGACCGGAGCAGCTCGCGGAGCTGACCGGCCACAAGGGGCTCTCCAAGAAGACAACACCTCGCCAGCTCGCCCTGGCCGCCACGCTGCTGCGGGAAGTTGCGCCCGGGTTCCTCACGGGCGACACGAGTGCGATCGACGACGGTGCCGAGGCCGTGCGGGCCCGAGCGCACGAGCACCCGCAGGAGCTCACCGTGCACATGTCTCCGAGCGCTACGGACCAAGAGCTCGCCGCCGAGTACGCCAGGGAGGCCGCGTCCGTACCTCCGGAGGTACGCGTGCGCGTCAGACGGTATGGGTGGCGTCGCCGGGGCAGACATCGCCGCAGCGACAACCCCGGCGACTGACGCGGCGCTCCTACTCGACGCGGCCTCAGAAGAGCTGATCGCCCTGGACGTGCGGCCGGCGTCGGTGGGCACGGGCGAAGCGCTCGGTCGGCCGCAGCGCCGTCAGGTCGTCTGACGCAGTCCCTGACGCACTCGCCGGCTTGGACGCACCGCGGCGTGAGCCTGACGCATCCTCCCCACCACCTGACGCTCCCATACCGCCCCCGCCATCCCCCTGCCACCCGGCCGGTTCCACCGTCACCAGCTCGATGATCGCGTCCACGTGGGCGGGCAGCAGCGCGATCCGCCGCCGACCGAACCGCAGGTGCGGCACCCGCCCTCGCCGGATCTGCTCGCGCACCCACCACGCCGAGATCCCCAACCGCTGGGCGACCTCGCGTGGCTGGTCGACGTCGCTGGGCCCGCGCCCTCGGTTCGGATCACGGGACGAAATCGGGCCCTGGACACAGCGATGACCAAGCTCGATTCGTGGTTCCCGCCGAGGTGGTGGCCCGGGGCGAGAGCCTCCATCAGACCCAGGGTTCAGCGGCCGCCTCCGCAGCGCCACCCTTGTGGGCCCACGCGGCGCCGCGCACACGTTCGGCAATGGCGGTGAGGCGGTTGCGCGGCTGCTCGTCCTGCACGCCCCGGCTATGGATGCCTACTTCGAGAAGTTGCACCAGCTGTGTGGCCCGGCGAGCAACTACCAGCACGGGAACAGGAACGTGCCTTGATGAGCCGCTTCGGCATGGAGCCCGCCTAGTCACGGCAGGCACGCAGCCCACGTCGGCGACGAGCCAAGCGGCCAGCCCGTCCCCCGCTGCGGCCAGAGGCGGCCAGAGGCGGGCCGGCGGGCCGGCGGGCGGCGGCGAGGACCGGAAACGGCCGGCGTCCCGGCCCGCTGTCCCGCCCGTGCGCCGAGCGCCGTTCCCGTGGACGAGGCCCGGCGTGTGCCGGTCTACCGGGAAACGTCAACGCTAGGTTGACGTTCTTCCCGCGTCACAGCTCGCGCTCCTGAGGGCTCCGCCGGGAAAGGCGGTACCCGTACCCGGCGTGCCGAAGGCAGGCCATGTGGGCGATCCAGGCATCCGCACGGCCCCTGTTCGGCCCCTGTTCGGCCCCTGTTCGGCCCCTGTGCCACGGTCCGTCAACTCGGCAGCAGATCTTTAATGGCGCGGTGCGGCGGTGCTAGATCTGCCAAGCCTGCCAGCCGGCCGCGAATATCAGGACTGACGATTTCATGCGAATTCATGCGAACACATGTACGAAAATGCGATCTTTCGATAAACTGTTCCATGTAGTTGTTTAGCCAGCCGGCTCGCGGGAGGTGAGCTCATTGTCCACGGCTGTTCAGTCGGCGAGCTCACCTGGCAGCGGTACGCCACCAATGGCCGATGGGCTTGCGGAGCAGGGAATCTGGCTGTGCGGGAGCGGCGAACTGCTCGGCGGGCTTGTCAGCGCGCCGGCGCGAATGGGTTTCCAGCAGGGCGGCCTACTGGAAAGGCTGGCGCCAGGGCCGGAGCTTGCCGTCTTCCTGCAGGACCCGATATGCGTCGGCCCGCGCATTCCAGGCAGCGACGCCGGTGACGCATATCGGCCCGAAGATGCGCCTGCATCCGGTCATGACCCCCGCGATGTCAGCGGCGTCGACGAGGATGCCGCGGCTCTTCACGGGAAAGCCGGAGCACTGGGTCTACTGGGTGACGACGCCCTGACGGGGGTGGTTCGCGGCTGGCGCCGGCTGGGGTCGTGGGCGGCGGCGATGGAGCACGCGGCGGTCGCGGAGCTTGCGGGCCGGCGCATCGACGAGGCACGGTCGGAAGGCTGCTGGACGATGGAGGCCTGCCGGTATGCGGCCGCCGAAGTAGCGGCGGCGCTCACCCTGACCCGGACGGCAGCGGAGAGCCTGGTCGATCGCGCGCTTTCACTCGCGGAACTGCCAGCCACGCGGGCCGCACTGGCCGCCGGGCAGATCGACGTGCCAAAGGCACTGGCGATTGTCAATGGCGTGACCGGGCTGCGCAACGAACTGGCGCGCGCCGTTGAACAGCAGGTGCTTCCGGCTGCCCCCGGCCAGACAACCGGACAACTGCGGGCGGCAGTGACCAGCGCCGCGCTCGCGGCCGACCCCGCCGCTGCGGAAAATCGGCGCGCCCAGGCCGAACGGCGGGCGCGGGTGGAACAGCAACCAGAGCCGGACGGCGTCAGTGCCGGCCTGGCTGGGCGGAACCTGCCCACTGCCGACGCTGCGGCCGCCTGGAACCGGATCACCGCTATCGCCAAGGCATTGCAGGCCGACGGGGCAGCGGGCGGCATGGATCTGCTGCGCGCACAAGTGTTTCTAGGCTTACTGCTCGGCCGCCCTGCCGCGGCCCAAGCTCACGGTCCAGTACCGCACGCACGGCCCGAAGCACGGCCCACAGCAGGGCCTGACGCACAGCCAGGCGCAAAGCCGAACGCAGAACCTGCGCGGGAACCCGCAGCAGAGCCTGACTCGCGGCATGATGTTACGCCCACCAGCCCAGATCACGCCACCGGCCCAGATGCGCCGACCGGCCCAGATGCGCCCACCGGCCCAGATGCGCCCACCGGCCCAGATGCGCCCACCGGCCCAGATGCGCCCACCGGCCCAGATGCGCCCACCGGCCCAGATGCGCCGACCGGCCCAGGCGACGGCGATGAGGCAGGTCTGGACCCGCTGGATGCGTGCGTGGCCGGCGGTTCCGGGTCCGGCCGGCTCCGTGGTGCCAGCCTCTCACCCGGACCTGACCTTTCGGGCGCCGCCACTCGTCCACAGGATCTTCCCGCCGGGCTGCGGCGGGTACCGGCGGGCAACGGTGACGCCCATGTCCCTCCGTTCACCGCGCCGGATCGGCCGGGACTGACCGGATCGGTAAACCTGACCGTGCCGCTGACCACATGGCTCGGCCTTACCGGCACTCCCGGCTACCTGGACGGATTCGGGCCCGTCACTGCCATGACGGCTCGCCAGATCGCGGCCGCCGCCGCAAACAGCGGCGCCACGAAATGGTGCGTCACTGTCACCAACGAGGATGGCTGGGCGATCGGGCACGGCTGCGCCACCCGCCGGCGAGCGCGAATGCCCCGCGGCCCAGACCCGGGCCCAGGCCCGGGCCCAGGCCCGGAAACCCCGGGCGCACGCCCGGGCCCAGGTTTAGCAACCCCGGGCGCACGCCCCGACTCAAGGCAAAGCCAAAGCCTCGGTGATCCAGCCAGTCCCGGCGGCTGGCAGCTCATGATCAAGGTGAATCCATTGACGCTTGGCGCTTGTTCGCATGAGCGCGAAAGCCCGGGGTATCAGCCCACGTCGTCGCTGCGCCATCTGATCGAAATCCGCGATCGCACGTGCGCGTTCCCAGGTTGCAGGTGGCCAGCGGCACGTTGCGACAAAGACCACACCGTGCCGTATCACAAGGGCGGCCGAACGTGCTGGTGCAATATCGCCCCGCTCTGCCGGTTCCATCACAAAGTGAAACAGGCGAACGGGTGGGAACTTGCGCAACCAGAACCAGGAATCCTGATCTGGACGGCGCCATCCGGCTGGACCTACCGCGTCACCCCATATGCGCGTCCCAGGTAACGCAAGAGCCCCCGCGAGATCGACAACCCCGCCGGCCTTGCTGCCAGGGAGACGAGCATGGGCACAACGGCCTCGCGTGGGTGTCCGGCCGATCGGCAAGATCGACGACCTTGAAGACTACGAGGCGTTCGTGATCGGCAGCGCCGTCTACTTCGGGTTCTGGCGCAGGGAAGCCAAACGCTTCGTCAGGCGAAATACTGCTGTCCTAGCCAGCAACCCGTAGCAAGCGAAACTGCTCGCCAAGCAGGATCTCGTCTCCGAAGGCGACTTCCGCGACCAGGTGGACATCCGCACGTGGGCCACCGGCATCGCGCAGGCACTCGACGCCACCGCGGCGGCGCACTAAAGACCCATTGGGGCGGTCCGGCCTGGGCCACCCCAGCCGGCCAGAACCACGCACCGGCTCGCGCGCTGCTTCGGCAGCCGAAGGCCACCGGCCGGGGGGCTCGTGGTGGGCGCGGCGCGGCGCCCGCGCTCACCACGCAAGCCGGCCATCCGGCCCCTCGGCGCCCGTCATCCACAGCTCGTTGTAGGTGGTGTTGAGCGCCTGGAGCCTGGCGGTGATGAGGTCGAGCTGGTGGGCGAGGCGGTCCTGCTCCTCTTTGAGCAGGTCAAGTGGTGAGGCTCGCCAATAGGGTGGCCTTGACGGCGCGGGTCGGTGGCTAGGCCGTCCTTACGTGAGGTGTCTTCGTTGGCCGCATCACGACTACGCGGCGGGTGGCTGGTCGATGCGCACCAGATTGCCGGACGGGTCACGCACGGCACAGTCTCGCGTGCCCCACGGCTGTTCGGTCGGCTCCTGCACGATTTCGGCGCCCCAGGCGCACGCCTTCTCGAAGGTGCCGTCGAGGTCGTCGGTGTGGAAGTGGACGCCGTTCAGGGCGCCCTTGGCGACGAGGGCGGCGAGCGCGTCGCCGTCGGCGGGGCTGCCGTGCAGGTAGTTCGTGAGGACGATCTCGACGCCGGGCTGGGAGGCGGCGCCGACGGTGATCCAGCGGAAGCCTTCGCGGGCGACGTCGTTGCGCAGTTCGAGGCCGAGTGCGTCGCGGTAGAAGGCCAGTGCGAGGTCGGGGTCATGGAGTTGGACGAAGCAACGGGCAAGAGTGAGATCCATGCCCGCAATGCTAGGGAGCCAGCGTCCCGCGCGCTTCCCGGATCCCGCTCGGCTTGCGGTTCGGGCGGCTGAGGTCCTTGGCGACGCAGCCCGGCACGCTCGCGAGCGCGCCGTGGTCACGGTCCCGGCAGGCCGTCGGCGTCTCGCCCACCAGCTGGGTGAAGCGCGCGCTGAACGAGCCGAGCGACGTACGTAGATCGCGGGCGCGGCGCAGGCGCGCGAGGTTGGCGAGCTCCTCAGGCGTCACGATGCCAGCGTAGGAGCGTGCTAAGCTTGTCATTTAACCTCTGCTGTCCCGCTTGACGCAGATGATTTGTCCTGTCCGGCGTGTCACAGGTGACACGAGGAGACCACCGCGTGATCATCTTCGGGTTCTTACCAGGAGCTCGGAGATGAAGGCGGTGGCCGTGGCATTCAGTATCTCGTGGCAGGGGGCGGACGTCGAGCCCGCGGGCGGGGCCGTGGACGGGACGCGGGAGGCCCTGGAGCGGCTGGGGGCTTTCCGCGGCGAGCTGTACAGATGCTTGACCAAGCGCGCGGATGCGCTGTTCGAGCTGGCTGAGGCGATGCTGTGCGCGGACGGGCCGGTGCGGACGCTGGCGGGGTTATCGCTGGCGCCGGAGCACAGGCGCGGGCACGGCGCGCTGTATGACGCGGTGAATGCGGGGCGGATCGAGATCGGGCGGCTGCGCCGTGCGGTGGCGGGGCTGGCGCTGCCGCGCGCCGCCGGCGGCCGCCTGATGCTGGCGGTGGATGTGAGCAACTGGCTGCGGCCGGGCGCGGCGACCAGCCCGGAGCGCCTGTTCTGCCACGTCTACGGCCGGGGGAAGGGCAATGCGCAGATGATCCCGGGCTGGCCGTACTCGGTGGTGGCCGCGCTGGAGCCGGGCCGGACCTCCTGGACCGCGGTGCTGGACGCGGTCCGCCTCCGCCCGGCCGACGATGAGACCGACGTGACCGCCGCCCAGGTCCGCGACGTGGTCACCCGGCTGATCGAGGCCGGCCAGCACAAGGAAGACGACCCGGACATCCTGGTCGTGTTCGACGCCGGGTACGACGTGACCCGCCTGGCGTTCCTGCTCGCGGACCTGCCGGTGGAGCTGCTGGGGCGGCTCCGCTCGGACCGGGTGCTGTATTTCCCCGCCGCGCCGCGCGCACCCGGCGCGAACGGCCGCCCGTCCCGGCACGGCCGCGAGTTCAAGCTCGCCGGGGCGGGCACCTGGCCGGAGCCGCCGGTGACCACGGTCACTCATCAGACCAGCCGGTACGGCACCGCGGTGGCGCGGTCCTGGGACCGGCTGCACCCGCGGCTGACGCACCGCGCCGCGTGGGACGGCCACCACGATGGTGAACTGCCCATCCTGGAGGGCACGCTGATCCGGCTGCAGGTCGATCACCTGCCAGGCGACCGCGATCCCAAGCCGGTGTGGCTATGGTGGTCGCGCACCGGGGCGACGCCAGCAGATGTGGACCGGTGCTGGCGGGCGTTCTTGCGCCGGTTCGACATCGAGCACACCTTTCGCCTGTTTAAGCAGGTCCTCGGCTGGACCGCCCCGACAGATCTGCGACCCGGCCGCCGCTGACCGGTGGACCTGGCTGGTCATCGCCTGCCACGCCCAGCTTCGCCTCGCCCGGCCGCTGGCCGCCGACCTGCGCCTGCGCCCTGGGAGCGCCCCGCCGCGCCGGCATCGGCTCACCGCCCGCCCGGGTGCGGCGGGGGTATCCGGAACATCCGCGCGAAGATCACCTGCCCGGCCGGCGTACCGAAACCCGGCAAGCCCCGGCCCCGGGCCGGCCGCCCGGCTCACAAGAACCGCCGCCCGGCAACCCCCGCTACGACGTCGGCAAGAACCGCCAGACAGGCGGGCCCCGGCCCGGCCACCGGAAAGCTTCTCGCGAGAGCCAGACGGGTTAAACGGCAAGCTAAGGGCGTGTTTCAGAAGTGGGTCGGGTGGTGGCCTGGAGGCGTCGGCGTCAGCACCCTTCGCTGACGCTCGACGGCTCGCTGCGTACCCGGCTTGACGCCCTGGGCCCGCCTGATCGAGCTCACCGGCGAGGTGAACTGGGAGCCTAAGTTCCGGGCGCTAGCGGCGCGCGGGCCAGCCCGGCGGGCGTTTATTCGGTTGCCGGCCGGGTCCCGGGCTGTGAGGATTCCGACGGGGCCGCCGACGGAGGACGCCAGATGGCTAGTGAGCAGCTCAAGACCGTGCTTGAGCTCGTGGGCAGCGTTGACCTGGGCACCCTGACGCTCCAGGAGCGCCGTGCGCTGATGGGATCGGCCGGCGCGCCGCCGCCCGAGGGCACGCAGGTCGATCCGGTCGACGCGAATGGCGTTCCGGCCGAGTGGGTGGTCGCGGCCGGGGTGACGGGCGAGCGGGTGGTGCTGTTCTTCCACGGCGGCGCCTACCACCTCGGCTCGCCCGCCCGGCTCCGGGGCCTGCTCGCGCTGTTGTCGGCGGCGGCGCAGGCGCGGGTGCTCAGCGCCGGCTACCGCCTGGCCCCCGAGCATCCGTTCCCGGCGGCCGTCGAGGACGCGCTGACCGCCTACCGCTGGCTGATCGCCGGCGGCACGCACACCCGGCAGGTCGTCATCAGCGGCGACTCCTCAGGTGGCGGCCTGGCCCTCGCGGCGCTCGTGGCGCTGCGCGACGCCGGCGACCCCCTGCCCGGCGCGGCCGTCGTCATCTCGCCGTGGACCGACCTGGACCTGGGCGGCGAGTCGCTGCGCAGCCGGGCGGCGGTCGATGTGATGCTCACGCCAGATGGCGCGCGGGAGGCGGCGGACTGGTACCTCGCCGGGCAGGATGCCCGGCACCCTTACGCCTCGCCGCTCTATGCCGACCTGCGCGGCCTGCCGCCGGTCCTTATCCAGGCCGGGGACGCCGAGATCCTGCGCGACGACTCCCTCCGGTTCGCCGCGGCGGCGCAGGCCGTGGGGGTCGACGTGACGCTCGAAATCTGGGCGGAGATGCCGCATGTCTGGCACGCGTTCGCCGGGCTGCTGCCGGAAGCGGACGAGGCCGTCGAGCGGATCGGCCGCTGGCTGCGCGAGGATCGACCACCCGGTGACGGCGCCTAGCGCCAGGCCGGCGCTAGGGGCGTGTTTCATACGTCGGGCAGGAGCCATTCGTTGATCGCTGCGATCGTGACGGCTGCCTGGTAGCGGGCGGCGAGCTTGTCGAAGCGGGTGGCTACACCGCGGTTGCGCTTGAGGCGGTTGATGCCGCATTCCACGGCGTGGCGCTGTTGGTAGAGCTCGGGGTCGAAGGCCGGGGGCCGGCTGCCCTTGCGGCCCAGCCTGCGCCGGTTGGCTGCCTGATCCGCCTTCACCGGGATGGTGGCCCTGATCCCGCGGCGGCGCAGGTAAGCCCGGTTCCCCTACGAGCTGTAGGCCTGTCAGCCAGAACCCGGTCGGGGCGGGTGCGCGGGCGGCCCGGGCCGGGCCGGGGTACCCGGATGGCCTCGATGACGGCGGCGAACTGCGGGCTGTCCCCGCGCTGCCCGGCTGTGACCACGATCGACAGCGGCTTCTGGTCCTGCTCGCAGCTCAGGTGCACCTTGGTGGTCCGCCCGCCGCGCGAGCGGCCCAGCGCGTGATCGGCCGGCTCGGCTGCCGCCCCGCCGGGCGGCTCCTCCTGCAGATCCCCCTTTTCCGCGCGCCCGCCGCGTGCTGGTGCGCCCGGTCGATCGCGGAGTCCACGCTGACGTCCCAGGTGATCAGCCCGGCCGCGTCCGCGCGGGCCCGCAGCCCGGGCAGGATCCACTGCCAGGTCCCGTGGCGCCGCCACCGCCCGAACAGCCCGTACACGGTGTGCCACGCCCCGTATTGCGGCGGCACGTCCCGCCACGGCGATCCGACCCGGACCCGCCACCGGATCCCGTCGATGAGCTGCCGCTTCGTCCACTTCGGCGGGCGCCCCAGTCTCTTGCGCGCGGGCAGCAGCGGCTCCAGCACCGCCCACTGCGCGTCCGTCAGGTCCGCCCACTCCGTCACCGCTAAGGTGGCCACGAGCTCTCCGTACCGATGGTCTTCTTCGTCGATGAACCATCTACCGGAGACCTCGCCTGTTACCGGCCAGCTACGCCGGCGCCTCCAGGCCGCCACCCGACCCACTTCTGAAACACGCCCTATCGAAACAGATGAGAGAACTCGTCTCACGGTGTCCGCGGCGGCCTCGGTCAGCTGCCGGCGTACGCCGCGAGGTGCTCGCCGGTGAGGGTGGAGCGGGCGGCGACGAGGTCGGCTGGTGTGCCCTCGAAGACGATCCGGCCGCCGTCGTGGCCGGCGCCGGGGCCGAGGTCGATGATCCAGTCGGCGTGCGCCATGACCCCCTGGTGGTGCTCGATGACGATGACCGATTTGCCGGAGTCGACGAGCCGGTCGAGCCGGCCGAGCAGCTGCTCGACGTCGGCGAGGTGCAGGCCGGTGGTCGGCTCGTCGAGAATGTAGACGCCGCCCTTCTCGGCCATGTGGGTGGCCAGCTTGAGCCGCTGCCGCTCGCCGCCGGACAGCGTAGTGAGCGGCTGGCCGAGGCTGAGGTAGCCGAGCCCGACGTCGGCGAGCCGGCCGAGGATGGCGTGCGCGGCCGGCGTGCGCGCCTCGCCGGCGCCGAAGAACTCCTCGGCCTCGGTCACCGACATCGCGAGCACCTCGCTGATGTCGCGGCCGCCGAGGTAGTGGTCCAGCACCGATGCCTGGAACCGCTTCCCCTCGCACTCCTCGCAGATGGTGGCGACGCCGGCCATCATCGCCAGGTCGGTGTAGATGACGCCGGCGCCGTTGCAGTTGGGGCAGGCGCCCTCGGAGTTCGCGCTGAACAGCGCCGGTTTCACGCCGTTGGCCTTCGCGAACGCCTTGCGGATCGGGTCGAGCAGTCCGGTGTACGTGGCCGGGTTGCTCCGTCTCGAGCCGCGGATCGCGCCCTGGCCGATCGACACCACACCCGCGCCGGCGGGGATCGACCCGTGCACGAGCGAGCTCTTGCCGGAGCCGGCGACGCCCGTGACGACGACAAGCACCCCGAGCGGGATGTCGACGTCGACGTCGCGCAGGTTGTGCGCCGTCGCGCCGCGGATCTGCAGCGTGCCGGTGGGCGTCCGCACCGTCTCCTTGAGGGCGGCCCGGTCGCCGAGATGGCGGCCGGTGAGGGTGCCGCTGGCCCGCAGCCCCTCGACGGTGCCCTCGAAGCAGACGGTGCCGCCCGCCGTACCGGCGCCGGGGCCGAGGTCGACGACGTGGTCGGCGATCGCGATCGTCTCCGGCTCGTGCTCCACGACGAGCACCGTGTTGCCCTTGTCCCGCAGCCGCAGCAGCAGGTCGTTCATGCGCTGGATGTCATGGGGGTGCAGGCCCGTGGTGGGCTCGTCGAAGACGTAGGTGACGTCGGTGAGCGAGGAGCCGAGGTGGCGGATCATCTTGACGCGCTGCGCCTCGCCGCCCGACAGCGTGCCCGACGGCCGGTCGAGCGAGAGGTAGCCCAGCCCGATCTCCACGAACGAGTCGAGAGTCCGCTGCAGCGTCGCAAGCAGCGGCGCCACCGACGGCTCGTCGACGCCGCGGACCCATTCGGCCAGGTCGCTGATCTGCATCGCGCACGCATCGGCGATGTTGATCCCGCCGATCCGCGACGACCGGGCCGCCTCGCTGAGCCGGGTGCCGCCGCACTCGGGGCAAGCGGTGAAGGTGACCGCCCGGTCCACGAACGCCCGGATATGCGGCTGCAGCGCCTCCCGGTCCTTGGAGAGGAACGACTTCTGGATCCGCGGGATCAGCCCCTCGTAGGTGAGGTTGACGCCGTTGACCTTCACCTTGGCCGGCTCGCGGTGGAGGAAGTCGTGCAGCTCGGTCTCGGTGTAGTCGCGGATCGGCTTGTCCGGGTCGAGGAAGCCTGACTCGGTGAAGATCCGCACTGTCCACCAGCCGTCCACGTTGTAGCCGGGGATGGTGATCGCGCCCTCGGCGAGCGACTTGGAATCGTCGAAGAGCTGGGTGAGGTCGATATCGGAGACCGTGCCAAGGCCTTCGCAGCGCGGACACATGCCGCCGGTGCGGGTGAAGGTCTGTCTTACGGTCTTGGAGGCACCGCGTTCGATCGTGATCGCGCCGCTCGCCCGGACCGAGGGGACGTTGAAGGAGAGCGCGTTTGGCGAGCCGATGTGCGGCTGGCCGAGTCGGCTGAAGAGGATCCGCAGCATCGCGTTGGCGTCGGTGGCGGTGCCGACCGTGGAGCGGGCGTCGGCACCCATCCGCTGCTGGTCGACGATGATCGCGGTCGTCAGCCCTTCGAGTACGTCGACCTCGGGCCGCGCCAGCGTCGGCATGAAGCCCTGCACGAAGGCGCTGTAAGTCTCGTTGATCAGCCGCTGCGACTCCGCGGCGATCGTGCCGAACACCAGCGAGCTCTTGCCCGAGCCGGAGATGCCGGTGAACACCGTCAGCCGGCGCTTCGGGATCTCGACGCTGACGTCCTTGAGGTTGTTCACGCGCGCGCCGTGCACGCGGACCAGATCGTGGCTGTCACCAGCGTGCAGCGCAGGCGACTGCGTGTCCGTCATCGTGGCCATGCTCATCGTGTCTCCATCTGTTAGGCGGGGCCGCCCACGCGGCGCGCCCGGCCGACGGATCAGGCCAACCAGCGGCCGTCGCGCATCAGCTCGCGGCCGGGCAGCTCGTTCACCTCGCGCCAAGCCTGGACGCGGCGCGGGGAGATAAGGAACCAGCGGTACGGCGTGGCCAGCGCACGCGGGTCGAAGCCGGTGCGCGCGGCGAACCGGTCACCCCGCTCCCGCGGCAGCGCGTCGATCTCGAGGACCTCGACTTCGCCCTCGATCATGGACACGTCGCGGGTGTGGCCCAGCCCCAGCCGAACGGCCCGGGTGGCAGCCAGGTTCCTGCCGGTCGGGCTGTCCGTCGGCGTGGCCACCAGCAGCGCCTCGCCGTCCCAGTCGAAGGACAGCGGCACCAGATACGGCGCTCCGTCCGCCGAGGCACTGGCCACCCAGACATCGATGTCGTGGGTGAGCCGATGCTCGGTGTCGCGACGACGCTGAGCGCGGGAGCGGGGGTCGGCACTCATCCGTCCTGAAGCAGCCCGAGGACATTGCCATCGGGGTCGGTGACGGTGGCCACCAGGCGGCCGCCACCGACGTCGCGCGCGGGCTCCTTCACGGTGGCACCCGCGGCGGTCACCTCGGCCAGCTTCGCCTCGATGTCCGGCACGTGCCAGTAGGCCACCGGTGAGGTCATGCCCTGCGGTCCACCGCCCGGCACCAGCCCGATGTGCTGGCCTGCGGCCTCGAAGCCGACGTAGTAGGACGCGTCGGCCTGCGGCGGTACGCCGAGCAGGGCGGCGTACACCGCCTTGGCCCTCGCCAGGTCGGACACGGGATGCAGCACGGTCTTGATTCCCTGGGTGGAAGAGCCGGTCATGGTCACTCCTGAAGTCGTGGGTCACATCGACCCGGTGTGCACGGTCGTGTTAGGACGAACGGCGAGGCGCGAAATCGATCGACGTGCCGGGCTGGTCGGCGGGGCCGACCGTGATCCAGCGCATCCCGCCGTATCCGACGTCGTTGCGGACCTGGAAGCCGAGGGTGTCGCGATAGGGTGCCCGGGATGCGTCCGGGTCGTCATGTGGGAGGAAGGTCTGGTGATTCGTGATGTCCATGACGGTCATGCTAGGCGTGGCTCGGTGACCTGCGCTTCTCCAAACCTGCTCACTTCCGGCCGGCCCTCCACGCCGCAGGGCGGCCGAGCCAGGCCCTCGGGTCGGTGCTCGGACTGTTGGCGGATCGCTCAGCCCCAGCCGCGAGGATCAGCCTGTGTATGAAAGTGGAGAATATGCGTGTGAGTGACGACATTGACGAGCTGCGCCGGCTGCGCCGGGCGCGCGACCGGATGGACCGCGAGTACGCGCAGCCGCTCGACGTCCCGGCGCTCGCCCGCACGGCGCTGATGTCGCCGGCGCACTTCAGCCGCCGCTTCCGCGAGGCGTACGCCGAGACGCCGTACTCCTACCTGATGACCCGGCGCATCGAGCGGGCGAAGGCGCTGCTGCGCCGCGGCGACCTGAGCGTGACGGATGTCTGCTTCGCGGTCGGCTGCACGAGCCTCGGCTCGTTCTCTGCCCGGTTTACCGAGCTCGTCGGCGAGACACCGTCCACGTACCGCGCCCGCAACCACGACGAGCTGCGTGTCGTGCCCGCCTGCCAGGCGATGGTGCTGACCCGGCCGCGCAGGGGCGGGGGCCAGGGGCGCGCCGAAGAGAGCAGTTTCGGAGAAGCATCCGTCGCCGTACCCGCCTAGCGTCGGTGCCATGACCATTTCATTCAGCAGCGTGCACGTCCTCGTCGACGACCCCGACGCCGCCCTCAGCTTCTACCGCGACACCCTCGGCCCCGGGCAGGGATAGAAGCGGGCAGGGATAGAAGCCGGGACGGCGCCGAGCGCGCCCGAAGCTGTCAGTGGCAACGACCTCGCCGAATTCTTCCGCTGCCATCACACCTGCTGGCTTTGACCCGGCCCGTCCGGTACCGCGTCCAAGTGGGCGATGTCAGCCTCGCGGGCAACTGGACGTCGAGGTAATCCCGGTCGATGTTCAGACGGTGACCGCCGAAGGTACGGTTGGTGGCGCCACTGAACTGGTGGATGCGCTGATGCCCGGCCCATGCACCCGGCGGGATTCGAGCGTCTACGGTATCGGCATCGCCATTCCAGAGCGCGTCGAAGATCACATCGGGCATGGTGTAGCCGGCCGCGGCCGGGTAGCTGGGCGAGCCGGTGTAGTGATCGGCGAGGTCGGCCACCGCGGAATGCGAACTGCTGTACACACCGGATGCGTATCCATCAGCGTGCAACTCATTCGTCCATGCGGACAGAAATCGCAGTGCGCGGCGGCTCTGCCGGCGCGGGTAGGCCTCCATGTCGTAGTAGAGCGGAGTACCAGGCCCGAAACCGAGGGCTTGTGCCTGCGTGACGGCATCGTCGGCCGCGCTCATGCCCTGCATGGCCGCCGCCGTGATCTGGCCCCATTGTGCCTGCGGGCCCACGTAGAGGGGGATGAAGTGCCAGCCCTCCGCCGCTTGCTGGCTGACCCAGCCAGCGGTCAGATTCGGCTGGGCGCAGGCCCGATCGGCACCGCCGATGTAGATCCCCACTGCACGGTACGGTGAGTGTCTCAGCCAGGCCCTCATCGTGGCGGGGCCAGGCGCTGCGCATGCGTCGAAACCCAGCCCGGCTCCGTTGGTCACGCCGGCGGGGAGCACCGCTGGCGGCGCTGGAGCGGGGGGTGCCTGCCCGGGCAGGAGCCGGGTGAGCGGCGCCCTCGCTCGGAGCGGTTCCGGGCGGTCCGCAGGGATGGTTGCGGGGCCGGCTGGCGCACGCTGCGGCACGACTGCGGCGCCGCCCTGCTCCGGTATGACAGCGGCGCTGCTCAGTATCTTCTTGATCAATGCCTCGTCGCTACCGTAGGCCGCCGTGATCTGAACCCCCGCGGCGGCGTCGTTGACGACGTACTGGTGCGCGACCGCGTCGGCGCCGGCACTCGATGCTGCATAACGCGCTCTCAGCGGCTCAATCAGGAGGGACCCGGTCTTGGCTGCGATGAGGTGGGCCGGGCAGTACTCGACGGGACCGGGCGCACCAAGATAGACGGCGTGCTGGTCGAAACGCACACACGCCGCCGGCGTGGCGCGGAGGTTGACGACCCGCCATGAGGCTGGCACCAGTGCGCGAAAGCCAAGGAATGACACTTCTTTCATCGCGGCCGACGGCTGTTCGCCGGTGGCGGCACCTGATGCAGGAACGCAGAAGGTTACGGTTGCAGTGGCGAGAAAAATGCCGCAAATCCAGGTCAGCCAGGCTCTTCGGCAAAAAGGTATTCGGCTCATCGCTGAACTCCTGAAGCTCATGGCTGAGCTCCTGATAGGCTAGTTGTGTGATGCATGGTTTCTGACCATGTGCCCGGCCTGCTGCGGGACATGCCAGCGAATGCGCTACCTATTGCCGTCGGCCTGGCCCGATGTCCACATTTCAGATAGACGCGCCCGGTGACTCGATTTCGGAGTTAGGGAAGCCTGCTGTGGATTGTCAGGTAGCCGTCCGATTTGGTATCGGCTATTTTGGGTAATGATTGACCGCTCGGCGGGCTGACGGCACGCGTCAAAGGTTAGGCAGCACCCCGGCGCTTGCGGCGCCAGCCGCGCCCGGCCCGGCCGCGGCCCGGCCCGGCCGGCTCGCCTCCAAGCCGCGGGCGGGACGGCCGCCGCTGCCGAGCGCTAGCTGGAAGAAACGGCGAGGATATACCTTGCTACCCGCTTGGGAATCTTCTCCTATTCGTGGCGTTAAGCCCGATAGAGTGCGTGCGGCGGTGGGCGAATACCTGACTCGCGCCGCGCCGCTTCTTTGCCGGCTGCTTCCGTGGCAAAGAACGTTCGCGCGGCACGAATGATCTGGCGTGAGGTGCGTGTGGCAGGGGCTGCAGGTTTGCAGAATGGCAACCTGCCAGGCGAGATGACAAGTTTTGTCGGCCGCCGCGCGGAGCTTTCCGAGATGCGCCGCTTGCTCGGATCGTCACGCTTGGTGACTGTCACGGGCATGGGGGGAATCGGCAAGACACGGCTCGCCGTGCGCCTCGCTAGTGATCTGAGCAGGCGGTTCCCTGACGGCGCGTGGCTGGCGGATCTTTCCTCGGTCAGCGCACCGGCCGTGGTCGCTTACATCGTCGCTGACGTGCTCGGGCTGCGTGACCAGACCGCGCGCCGCAGGGCCGATGCGCTTGCCAAGCAGTTGGCAGGCAAGCAGCTGCTGCTGGTGCTCGATACCTGCGAACACCTGGTTGATGCCTGTGCGGCACTGGCGGAGAAGCTGCTTCGCGCGGCACCGCAGTTGCGCATCGTCGCCACCAGCCGGCAGCCGTTCGGCATCAGTGGCGAGCACGTGCTCGCCATTCAGCCGCTCGCGGTGCCCGCGCCGGAAGCCAGCGCCGATCTTGCCGCACTGCTTCGCAACGAGGCCGTCATCCTCTTCGCTGAATGCGCCGCTGCGGCCGTACCGGGGTTCGCCATTGGTGAGCACAACGCTGCGGATGTCGCGATGTTGTGCCGCAGGCTCGACGGGGTGCCGCTGGCCATCGAGCTCGCCGCGGCCAGGCTCCGCGCACTGTCTGTCAAGCAGTTGCTTCGCCAGCTGGACAACGGCCGGCGGGTACTCGGCGCGGGCCGGCACGGCGGCGTAGCCAGGCATCAGACGATGCGCGCGGCGATCGCCTGGAGCTACGAGCTGTGCACGCCCGCCGAGCGGCTCGCCTGGGCGCGGCTGTCCGTATTCGCCGGAGACTTCGGGATCGCGGCGGCGGAGGAAATCTGTGCGGGACCGGGGATCGCACCTGGCGATGAGCTCAATGTGGTCTCGGCGCTTGTCGACAAGTCGGTCGTGCTTGTGCAGCGCCGCGATGCCGAGGTCAGGTACCGGATGCTCGGCGACGTCAGGGAACACGGCAGGCAGTGGCTGAGCAGGCTTGGCGAGGAACCGCGGCTGCGCCGTGTGCACCGTGCCTGGTGCCTCACCTTGGCGCGCCGCGGCGACCAGGACTGGCGCGCTGGTCGTCAGGCGGATGCCTTCCGGCGTACCGAAGCCGAGCACGCCAGCCTCGAGGCTGCGCTTGAGTTCTGTTTCGCGACGCCAGGCGAGCAGCTGGCTGGGCTTGAGCTTGCGGAAACGCTTTGGTTCTACTGGATTGGCTGCGGCTGCCTGGCGGAGGGACGCTACTGGCTGGATCGCGGGCTCGCGGATGCCGTCGCGGCGCGAGCGCTCGGACGCGCACCGCCAGTCGGACGCGCACCGCCAGAAGGCACCAGGTGCACCCCAGGCGGGCCGTTTGATCGCGCCGCAAAGGCGGCCGTGCCGCTGGCGATCTGGGCTAAGGCTCTGTGGGTCAGCGGCTACATTTCGATCTTTCAGGGTGACGTCGCCGCCGCGGTGCCGATTTTGGAGGAGTGCCGTCGCTGTGCGACCGCATCGGCGGACGAACTCACGCTCGCGAACTCCATTCACCTGCTGGGCTCCGCGGCCCTGATCGGCGGCGACCATCCGAATGCGAGTGTGTTTTTCGCTGATGCCCTTGGCAGATACGAGCGGCTCGGCGAGCAGAACAGCAACGTGATTATGGCCAGGGCCGAAGTTGCCCTGGTGGCCGTGTTCCGTGGCGACCTGGAAAAAGCGGTCCGGATCTGCGTGCAGATTGAGGGTGAGTGCGCGGAATCGGGCGAGCAATGGGCCTGCGCCTACACCAGGTGCGTGCACGCTTTCGGCGCCTGGGCCAGCTCCGACACGGCGACCGCGATGGCGCAGGCGCGGGAGTGCCTGCGCATCGGCCACACGTTCCACGATCTTGTCGGCATCCTGCTCGCGATCGAACTGATCGCGCTTTTTTCTGTCAGCGATAATGACCCGTGCCTGGCAGCAGCGCTACTCGGCGCGGCCGACCGTATCTGGCCGCGTGCCGGCCTGCCGCTGCTGGGGTCCAGATACCTCAATGGCCCGCATGACGAGTGCGTGCGGCGCACCAGGGCGGCGCTGACCGAGCGGGAGTTCGCTACGGCCTTCGAGTACGGCGCAGGGCTATCACTCGACCTGGCAGTGGCGTGTGCGCTCGGTGACCGCGGAATGCCCGCACGGCTGGGACTTGCGGCCTTGCGTCATCGATCACCCGCGCCCGCCGACGCAGGCCCGCCGCCGTACCGGGAACCTGGGCCAGAGTGGACCGGTCACGCCCCATCCGGCGCTGCCGCCACAGGATCCGTGCAGGGCCGGGTTGATGGGCTGGCGCGGACCGGCCGAAGGGCCGCCGCGTCTGGGCGGGTTCGCGCGTGTGCTGCGCCGACCGCGCCGGCCACGGCGCCGGCCACGGCGCCGGCCACGGCGCCGGCCGCAGGGGCGGCCACAGCCCCAGCCACGGCGCGGGCCGAGGTGGCAGCGCCCTGGCCGCCTTTCAGCCGGCGGGAGTGCCAGGTCGCGGCGCTCGTCGCAGACGGCCTGTGCAATAGGGAAATCGCGCAGCGACTAGTGATCGCAAAGCGCACCGCGGACGCCCATGTCGAGCACATCCTGGCCAAGCTCACCTTCAACTCACGGACCCAGGTAGCCACCTGGGTGACGCAGCAGCGCTCGAGGCGTGCCGACGGGGAACAGCCAGGCCTGGGGCGGCATAGGCCGCGTAGGTATCACATGGGGAGATCTCCCTATAGCGATGAGCGGGCGGCTACGCCCAGAATGTGAACGGCCCGGGAGCCAAGGCAGCCCGCTCCCGACGCCAGGCGTGCCAGCAGGTTCATGTTTCCGCCGTGTGCCTGTGCGCGGTCACGCTCGATCGATTGGAGGCGCGATCCGGCGGTGCTCAAGCCGCTGGACGGGGTGGATGCACCGCCGGATCCGCCGCCCGGGTCGGGTTGCGCCGCCGAGCGGCGGCTGCGAGGCTCTCCGTGATGCCGAGGTTGCTGCTCGTCCACCACACGCCATCTCCTGCGATGCAGGAGATGTTCGAGGCTGTCCTGTCCGGAGCGTCGACCGACGAGATCACCGGCGTCGAGGTTGCCGTCATCCCAGCGCTCACCGCCACGGCACCCGAGGTGCTTGCGGCGGACGGCTATCTGCTCGGCACCCCGGCCAACATCGGCTATATGTCGGGAGCATTGAAGTACTTTTTCGACGGAATCTACTATCCGTGTCTGGAGGCGACGGTCCGCCGCCCATATGGGCTGTACGTGCACGGGAACAACGACACGACGGGTGCGGTCCGAGCGGTCGAATCAATCGCGACCGGGCTAAGGTGGCGGCGTGCCCGCCCCCCCGTCACGGTGGTCGGCCCGCCTTCACGCGATGACATCGAGGCTTGCTGGGAACTTGGCGCGACCGTCGCGGTAGGGCTTGCCGATGCAGCAGGCTGACGCGGTAAGGATCCCTAACGGCTGCGCGTGGCGCGACGCTTCTCCATGATCCTGGTACCTGGCCCGCGCTATTCACGGGTCAGGTACCACGATCATGGACATGCCGCGTGATCCACATCCGGTACTGGAAACCTGCCAATGGTCTGGCGCCAGAACGCGGGCCGCAGAAGCCTGTATCCCTACCGGCGGGTAGCTTCCTGCCCGAATCTCGTTCTACAGTTAAGGCGAGCTGGTGACTCGCGAGTAACCGCCATGGACGTGCGCCAGAGCGAACGCGCCGGAGGCACCTTCAGGACCGAGTAAGGGGTGTGGGCATGGCAATCGGGCTGACTGAGGAGCATGAAGCGCTGCACGAGGCGGTGCGTGGCTGGGCAGCGCGGCACGTGACGTCCGACGTTGTGCGGACGGCCGTTGGCGCGCAGGCCGAGTCCGGCCTCCCGCCGTACTGGCAGGCTCTCGCCGACCAGGGGCTGCTCGGCTTGCACATCCCAGAACTGCACGGCGGCCAGGGCGCAGGCATGGTCGAGCTCGCCGTCGCCCTCGAGGAGCTTGGTGCCCGTGCGGCTCCTGGGCCTTTCCTGCCGACCGTTCTCGCCAGCGCGGTGCTGCTTGCCTCTGGTGCGATCAAGGCCCGTGACGAGTTGCTGCCCGGCTTGGCGGACGGTTCCAAGGTCGGGGCGGTGTTCGCGGGCCGCGCCGCTGGCGTCGCGGGCAGCGCCGCGCCGGTGTCGAGCCTTACCGCCCGGCAGGCTGATGGCGGCCTGGTGATCAACGGCGCCGCAGAACCCGTCCTCGGGGCCACGGTCGCGGATATCGTCGTGCTGCCCGTAGCGACGGACGCGGGCGAGGAATGGGTCGCCGTCGACTCCGCCGGACTGGCAATTACCGAACTGCCAAGCATGGATCCGGTGCGCCGCGTCGCCCGGGTCGAGGCGCATGACCTGACCGTGGCACCCGACCGGGTGCTCGACGGCCTGAGCGGCAGCGACGTGCTCGACCTGACGGCGTTGCTGTTCGGCGCGGAGGCGGCGGGCATCGCCGACTGGTGCGTGACGAGCGCCGCGGCGTACGCGAAGGTGCGTGAGCAGTTCGGCCGGCCGATCGGCCAGTTCCAGGGCATCAAGCACATGTGCGCGCGGATGCTGGTCGCGCTCGAGCAGGCCCGCGCCGTCGTATGGGACGCGGCGAGAGCGTTCGACGAGGCTCGCGCAGGCGGCGCGCCGGCCGGGGACGGGACGGCCAGCGATGCGGCGGGCGCCGGCCTGGGGAGCGGCGGCCACGGGAGTGCCGACGCGGCGGGCGACGGGAACGACAGCGCCGGCGGCGTGCGGCTGGCGGCCGCTATCGCGGCACTGATCGCCCCTGACGCGGCGGTCAAGTGCGCGCAGGAGTGCATCCAGGTGCACGGCGGGATCGGCTACACCTGGGAACACGATGCCCACATCTACTACCGGCGGGCGCTGACGCTCCGCGCGCTCACCGGCTCGCCAGCCAGCTGGGCGGACCGGGTCGCGACGCTCGCGCTGCACGGCGCGAAGCGCAACCTTGACGTCGACCTGCCCGCGGACGCGGAGCCATTGCGCGAGAGCATCGCCGCCGAGATCGCCGGGATCGCGGCGCTGCCACCTGCCGGACAGGTCCGCAAGCTAGCCGCCGACGGACTGGTCGTGCCCCACCTGCAAAAGCCGTGGGGCCGTAGCGCCGGACCGCTCGAGCAGATCCTGATCCAGCAGGAGCTGCGCGCCGCGCGGGTTCGCCCGCCGTACCTGGCGATCGGCGCGTGGGTGGTGCCATCCCTGGCCAGTTATGGCTCGCAGGAGCAGCAGCAGCGCTTCCTGCCCGGGACGCTGCGCGGGGAGATCGTCTGGTGCCAGCTGTTCAGCGAGCCGGGTTCCGGCAGCGACCTGGCCTCACTGCAGATGCGCGCGGTGCGCGCAGACGGCGGCTGGAAGCTGACCGGGCAGAAGACCTGGACGTCGCTTGCCGGCCAGGCGGCTTGGGCGATCTGCCTGGCCAGAACCGATTCTGCCTCGAAGCACGAGGGCATTACATATTTCCTCGTCGACATGAAGTCGGCAGGGATCGACGTGCGCCCACTTACGGAGATGACTGGCGAGGACCTGTTCAACGAGGTCTTCTTCGACGACGTCTTCGTCCCCGACGACATGGTGGTGGGCGAGGTAAACGAGGGCTGGAAGGTCGCACGCAACACTCTCGGCAACGAGCGGGTGTCACTTTCCGCTAGTGCGACAGCCGGGATCACCGTTAAGGAACTGCTTGATGCGGCCCGCGGCGCCGATCCGGACGCCGCGGCGCGCGAGCGCATCGGCCGGCTAGCCGGTGAGGGCCAGTCGCTGGCCTTGCTCGCGCTGCGCGTGACGCTCAGCCAGTTGTCAGGCACCGAGCCAGGTGCCGCGGCGAGCGTGCGCAAACTGCTCGCCATGGAGCATGCGCAGCACATAGCCGAGGCATGCTGGTCGCTGCTCGGCTCGCGCGGCGCGATCACCGGCGCGCTCACGTCGGGGCCAGCGGGCTACTGGAGCCGGATGATCCTAGCCACCCGCGCGATGACGATCTACGGGGGCACGTCGCAGGTGCAACTCAACATCATCGGCGAGCGCATGCTGGGCCTGCCCAGGGACCCGTAGGGCGTAGTCCCGTGGATCTTCGGCGGCGCGGGTCCGCGGTGTGCCAGCGAGCCAGCTACCCGTCGGCTCTGGCCGCCGCGATCGTGCCCGCCGGCTCGCCGGCGGTTCCTGTTGCCTCGCCGCACCTCGCCCGTTTCAGCAGGCGCGCGTGTTCGACGTCCGCGACCGGCTTCGCCTGTTCCGCGAGCATCATCGGAATGTCGTTCTCGATACTGAACATGCGGCGCAGCCGCGGATTGTAGAGGGCTCCCTCGTCGGGGAAGTACAACAGCCCGCGCTTGTCGATCGGGCAGACGAGGATACTTAGCAGCGCATCTTCGAGTGCCATTGAATATCTCCTAAGTTTCCGCCCGGCCGGCCTCGCGGGGCTGCGGTGCCGCGGGCCGTGGGGCCCGGCCCGCGGCGGTGGCCTGTCGTGGCAGCAGTATGAGCACGGAGCCTGCGACGAGGATGCCGATGAGGCGCAGCGCGAGCTTCCCAGGTTCCGCGGGGAGATGCTCGTGAAAGAGCCACGTGCCGGTCACCATGAAGTACAGGCTTCCCGCGATGCTGGACACCGGCACCACGATGGACGCGCGGCATCGTTGCAGCGCTGTCTGGAAAAGCAGCAGGCCGGCCGCCGAGCAACCGGCCATTACGTACAGGTAGGGTGACGCGGCGATTGCGGTCGCCACGCCGACGACGCCGTGGCCGTGGCCGTGGCCGTGGCCGTGGGCGAGAATCCCGGACATGGCCTTGATCGCGAGTGCCGCGACGCCGTAGAGCAGCCCGGTGCCAATACCGTAGGACACGCCAGTTACCGGCTGCCGGTGCTTCCTTGATGTCGCCCGCAGCGCGCTCCTGGCTACGATCAGGCCTGCGAGGAACGAGGGGACCGCCGTCGCCGCCATCCAGCAGCCGTTCACGTTGTGGCCGGACCCGGGCGTGGGCCCGCCGGTGGACAGCGCGAGCAGAATCACCGAAACGGCCATCACGGCGACGCATCCGAATTCCCCGCCGCCTAGCTGCTCGTGCAGCAAGAGGCGGGAGAGCACGATGACTATCACGACCCCGCAAGCAAGCACGGGCTGCACGACGGTCACCGGCTCGATGGTCAGCACAATGACCTGGAAGGCAAGTCCGCACAGCATGAGCGAGAACCCGGCGAGCCACTGCGGCGCGGTCAGGACTGTTCGTGCCAGGGACAAAGCGCGCCGCACATCAATGGCCGGCAGCTGTTCCAGCGCGCGCTTCTCGAGAATCAGCCCGGAGTTGTACGCAGTGGTGGCGAGCAGCGCCAACGGGATCCCGGTATAGGGCACCTCGTCACCCCTCAGGTCCGGCGTCGGTGAACAGTGACAGCACCGCGGCGTAGCTGGCAGCGAACTGCGCAGCCGCCGCTTCGTCAAACAAAGCCCGCCGGTATCGGAAGCACAGATGAAGCCCGTCGCCGGTGGTGATGGCGCCAAGGGACAGGCCGCGCGGCATGTGGGCAGATGTTGAGAACCACATCCGGGTCGCGGCGGCCGGCCCGAAGCGGGGTGGATCAGCGAGGACGCCGAGGTTGGAGATGAGCGAGGTGTCGCAGAAGACTGGTCCGAGTGTGCGCAGCGCAACCCGGAGCGCCCGGCGCTTGAGTGCGGCCGGGCACCAGGCGGCCACCAGCGCGCGGCACAGCGAGCCGACCTGCGGGCCGGGTATCTCTTTGGCGCGGCGGGTCTGCCGCGCCACGTCGGCAACGAGTTCACGGTGCGTGCAGCGCTGACCGGGCGGGCCCGCGGTCACGGTGGCCAGCCGGGAAAGGTTTCCCGCCGTGCCGTCATTCAGGCCGCCCCGGTGACCGGCGAGGGGCATGGTGATCCGGATCCTGCCGGCGCGCCGGCCGTGTGCCGCGTTCCAGCGGCCGATCGTTATGATCATCGCGGTGATGAGCATGTCGTTGACCGTGCCGCCACACTGGCTCAGCCACGCCGGAGTTCGCGTCCGCGGCCACGTCATCAGATGAAAGCCGTAGCCAGGCTTGTGCCGCCACGACGCGCCGCCCGGCCGCTGGGCGGCGACCCGGGCCGCCGGCAGGGGCAGCACGCGGCCGCTGTCTGCCGCCCGCAGCTTCGGGGAAACCGCGGCCGGGCCGGCCACCGGATCGGACGTGCCTGCCGTGGGCCACACCGCAAACTGGGCGGCCTGGGCAGGTTCCTTGGATGCCTGAGCACTTTCCTGCGTGCCTTCGTAATTGTGCGCGATGCAGCGCAGCAGCTGAAGGCACGAGATCCCGTCGAATGCGGCGTGATGAACCTTGAGGATGACGCAGTCCTGGCCGGGCCCCGCAGCGAGCAGCAGGCGCAGCGGAGGTGAGGTGTCAAGCGGCAGCGCGGTCGCGAGGAATGACGCACGCT
Organism: uncultured Actinomycetota bacterium; assembly: GCA_963826515.1. Lineage (GTDB taxonomy): Bacteria > Actinomycetota > Actinomycetes > Streptosporangiales > Streptosporangiaceae > DATFVJ01. The sequence continues at coordinate 237,254 of CAWGXI010000002.1, read as the reverse complement.
CGCGCGCCAGACCCTCGTCGTCTGCCCAGGTCGTGCACAGGACCGGATCCGTGTCTGGCCGCGGTGGGCACTCCCAGGTGTAGCCGCGGCGCCACGGATGCCCTGGCACTCGCCTGGCCCGTGCCCGCGGCTGCGCCCGGAGGGCGGCCGCGACCGCGGCCCGCAGTTCCTGCGGGTCCAGGTGACCGGGCAGCCAAGCCTCCAGGTGGACGTTGTTGGGTTCGGCGGGGCCGTCGTAATAGCAGCTGAGCTCGTCGACGACGCCGAACGGCGCGCGTGGGCACAGATCCGGGCCAGGCATCCGGACTGCTCTTCCGCTGCGGATCACGGGCTGTCACCCCCCGCGCGCTCACCGGGCGTGCCGGGTATCAGCCGGCCGGACTTGGTGCCGCCCGGTTGGCCGTCGTCTTTGCTGCGGCCGGATCTGGTGCCGTCCGGCATCCTCCAACTCGGCTTGCCACTGATCTGCGGGGTCAGGGCGCAGGCCAAGGCAATCAGCGCGCAGGCCTGGGCCAGGCCGCTGAACGCGCCAGAGCCGGGCGTGGCGGGCTTTGCCGTCGCGGCCGCCACAAGGCCGGCCGCGAGCATCGCCGCGAACGCGAGGATAGTGCGCGAGTGCCGCGGCCAGCGGGTGAGAACGGCGATTACCGGCACGGCGAGCGCCACCGGCCCGCCGATCACGAAGAACAGCGCGGACAACGCGAGCAGCACAAGCCATCCACCCGCCCCCGCGAACTGTGCACCCCTCCCGCCGGGCCCTGTGGCGGCCCTGCCGGACGGTGACCGCGTCCCGCCGGAACCTGCCGGCCATCCCCGCCGGCTGCCTGCGTGCGCTGCGGGCGGCGTCGCGGCTCGAGGCCCGTGCAGCCGCCTGCGGTTCCGGCGGGTGCCGATGATTATCAGGGCGATGACCACGAGCGCGGAGAGGGCGAGGGCGATGTGGTACACGGTCGCCGGAGTGAACTTCAGTGTGACGATCCCGCCTTCGCCGGCCGGCACAATGAATCCTTGCTGCCATCCGTCAAGCCGTACCGCCCGCAGCGGACGGCCGTTGAGCGTGGCAACCCAGCCAGGATTGGCGTTTTCATGCACTTCCAGATAGGAGGCGGGTCCGGGCCCAATCCCAAGCTGGCGTTCCTCCGGCTGCCAGGAGAACACCTCCATGACGCGGGCCGCCGCGCCCGCGCCGCCCCCGGATGCCGCGGCGGCAGCGAGGCTGAGGTCAGTAATCATGAAAAGCCCGGGCGTGGACGCCGTGAGCCAGTGGCGGCCCTGGCCGAGGTCGAGGGCGCCGTGCGGGCTGCAGAGTGTTATCTGCACGGGAAGGAACTGGGTCAGATCACCAACCGTCCCGCTGACGGCCGTCTGATACGTCCGCCCGTCGGCCCGGAGCGCGGGTCCCTGGCCACACCCAAGCCTGAACCGCTGCGCGGGATCTGGCACCGCTGCCTGCAGGCCCGCGAGGGCCGGGATCTGCAGCCTGGAAAGACCGACGGTGAGCGGGACCAGCCGACCGGTGTAAGGGCTGACCGTTTCCGCGGACTGGATCTGGGGGAATGTGACGTCGATGCGGTCGGTGGTCAGAGCTGGCACGAACTGGACCACCCCACCAGGCCCGATGTTGGCTTCCCGGGTTCCGTTCGGGCTCGTGACCCGAACGCTCTGCGGCGCCGCCGAGATCCCGAACGCTGGCTGTAGCACCATCTTGCCGATGCGACGGCTGCCGTGCCAGCTCAGCCGGATGACGGGATTCGCCGATCCGGCTACCCACGGGGCATGGCCCGCCGTGCTGAACAGGTTGGCGGGCCCGTATCCGGGCAGCGAGCCCCAGGTGGAACTCGCCGTCACGTTCAGTGCGGCCTTCCTGGCCGGCGCGAGCGTGTCGAGCACCGCGTCGAGCGTCCCGCCCGGTAGTGCCAGGGCGCTGCCCGAGACTCTCAGCGTCTGACCGCCAGGCGTTGTGAAGGTGCGGGCGAGCGGCGGGTCCGCGGCCGGGTCGGCAAGGGTAGACGGGGCGGGCACCTGCTGGTGGAACGAGAACGCCATCGGATCGGTGACCGCGCTTGGAGCCGTCTGCGGTGGCTGCAGATAGCGGGCCACCTGGACGCCTGGGATCAGTACGTCGCGGATGCCGGCGCCCGCGCCGCCCGGCGTCACGCGATGCGCTCCAGTGATCGTGATACGCAGCCAGGTTGTGCGCCCCGGTATGACGCGGAGGTGCTGGGTAGCGTTCGATGCCGCGACGGCCGTCGAGACGTGCCCGGCTGCGGTGCTGACTTGCACATGGTCCGCGATGGCGCGGAAGGAGCTGTCGTCGAGGAGCCGTATCCCGATGCTGGCGGGCAAGCCGAGCGCGCGGTTGAAGGTGATCTCGATCCACTGGCCCGCGGGCGTCTCAGGATCGCCCTCCGTCCACGTCGTGCCCGCATTGCCGTCGAAGGCGTTGACCGGGTCGTATTGCGGTGACTCTGCCAGCCATGAGCCGTACGAGGACGCCCTCACGCTTGCGGCGCCCGAGATGACCGCGACGGTCTGGTGACCCGCTGCCGTTACCGGCAGTAGCTGGCTCGGCGGGGCGCCCGCGCCGCCGAGCGCATCATCTATTGGGTTGCGCTCGGTCGCGGTGTACGTGTACGACACGCTCGAGTTGATCAGCCCGAACGCGTGGTCCGCCCTGCGCATGCCGTCGGTGACCACCCACCTGGATAGCGGTGTGCCAGCGGTGTCACCTGCGATGACGGCTGCCTGGGTGCCAAGGATGCGCTGACCCGCCAGTTGCAGCAGCGAGTCAGGGCCGCCGTTGACCAGGGTGGCCTGGCTGAGCGGCAGCACCGTCGCGGGTCCGTCCGGCCGCTGCGCGCTGCTCGCTGCCTGGTAGATCTCGACCGACGGATACGCGGGCAGGATGCTGCGGATCTGCGGCGGCGCCCGCGGGTCGGCCTGCCCGCTGGTGATAAGCGGCCCGAATCCGGCGACCCGGCGGAAGCCGGACAGGCTCAGTGTCTCGTGCAGGACCTGCGGCGGCGCGTATCCGACCGTCGCGGGGTTGAGGTCGTTGCGCACGACGACGTAGCGGATTCCCGCGCGTTGCAGGTACGTCGTGAGCCCGGGTACCTCCTCGCCGGATTCGATGGCGCTTTCTGCGGTATCAAGAACCGTCTGGGAACCGGCGCCGCCGTAGGGCACGAGGCCGCGTTCCACCCATGGCGAGCGGGCAAGCGGCTCGAGCGGGTCGTCGATGGGATTACCCCATCCGAATTGTCCGTGCGCATCCGCGGGCACGACAAGCGCCTGCGCCTGCTTCGAGTGCGCGGCAAGGAAGTCCGCGACCTGGTACCAGTAGCGCGGCACCTTGGTGAACGACCCTGGCTGCAGGATCTGGCCCGACAGGTAGGGCAGCGCGAGCCCGGCGAGGACGAGCGCGGTGACGGGCGCGGTGGCGAGGCCCGAGGTGATCTGGCGCGGGAGGCGTGGCACAACGATGCGCCGCTGCCACAAGCGGGCTGCGGCGTGCGCGGTGCCGAGAATGAGGACCACGGCGATCACGGGTTCGAACTTGTACAGGTTGCGGAACGGGGCGAGCGCCCCGTCAAGGAGATGATCGATGGGGGCGTGGAAGACGCCGCCGAGCGGTCCCCAGTAGCCCGTAAGCGCCAGGAGCGCCGCGAGGCCGAGCGAAAGCCGCAGCCACCGCCCTGCTGGCATGTCCCTGCGGGCCAGTCCGGCCAAACCGGCGGCCGCCGCGATGGCACTGGCGAGTACCGCGAGCGGGGTGGTGACTACCTGCCAGCCAGCGGACAGCCACGGGGCGCCGAGATTGAAATAGGCGGTCCAGTTGCCCGCACCGCGCAGGAACGCGGTAGCCGACATGGTCCTCGTGGTGGTGGCGGCCTGCTCTACGTAGGGCAGGAAGTTGAATGAGTAGCCGCCCTGGAGCAGCAGCGGGATCAGCCACCAGCTCGTCGCCGCTGCTACCGCTCCGCTCCACCAGAGGGCGAGCGAAACGCGCCGCCTGCTGCGTGTGTGGGTCAGGATGTACAAGGCAGGAAGCATGAGCGCGTCGATCGTGGAGACCGCGTTGACCCCGCCCATGCACAACACCACGACGCCGGACCTGGCGGCCGCGACCGCGGCGGAGCCACGTGCCGCCCCCGATATGAGCGGTAGCAGCGCCCATGGCACGAGGATGCCTGGCAGCACGGCAGCCGAGGTCGACCCGATGACGATAGTGAACGTCGGCCACAGGGCGAACATGGCGCCTGCGAGCAGCCGGGAACCCGGCGATCCGATCCGCAGCGCCGTGGCGAGCCGCACCATACCCCAGAAGGCAAGCGCGGCAAGCAGCGACAGCCACAGCCGCTCGGTGATCCACACCGGCAGGTGCAGCAGCTGGCCAGCCAGATAGAACGGTGCCATCGGCACCGCGTAGCCGATGTACTGGTTCTGCAGCGTCCCGAACCATTCCTGCGGGTTCCACAGGTGCCATAGGCCCGCGTAGAAACCGGCAGGGTCAATATCCACCCCGAGTTTGGTATTGAAGATCATCCGGCCCGGTGCGTTGGCGGCGAGGATGATGAAGGCCAGCAGCCACGCGAGCAGGAACCAGCGTGCGCTGGCCGCTGACGGCGGCTCGCGCGGCGCGGCGTGCCTGCCAAGAATCCGGCGCAGCCGATCGCCAGGCGGTGGTGCCTGCGGACCGCCGATGGCCCTGCCGTCACGCGCCGCACGGCCGGTGATCGCCGGGCGGGTGCGGAACGTCGTCATCCCCTTCGCCTCAGGATCAGGAGAAGATTCCACGTCGCGATCTCGCGCAAGCCGGGGATCCGCAGCAGCGGGCGGCACCAGCGCGGGTAGTAGCGCGGCCGGGCATCGACGACCTCGATGTCCGCGCGGGACCGCAGCAAGCGCAGGACTGGCCCCACATGGAGCGGGAACAGGCTCGTACCGAACCGGTTTTTCGGCGGCCGCTTGTGCCGCCTGGTGTAGCGGCGCTCCGCGAAGCGCGGGCCGAGATAGTGCCAGGGCGAGGTCTCGTGGCCACCCCAGGGCGAGTACCAGTTGGTGTAGGACAGGTAGATGAGGCCGCCAGGCTTGGTGGCGCGGACCATCTCGTCGATGAGCCCAACCGGATCGCTTACGTGCTCGAGAACGTTGGACGAGAAGCAGATATCGGCTCCGCCGTCACGGACGGGGAGCCAGTAACCGTCGGCGACAACCGCGCTGCCAGGGCTCTCGCCTCGGCTGCTCATCTCGCCCGGATCGGGTTCGAACAGGTAGCAGCTCGCGCCGCGGGCCCGGAATGCGGCGGTGAAGTATCCGGCGCCGCCGCCCACATCCACGATCGTGCGCCCGGCCACGTCCCCGTAGTCCTCCAACTGGCGCACCGCGTCCTCGGCCAGGCCGGCGTAAAAGCGCTCCGGATCTGCCTGCTCATCGAGGAATAAGCGGAACAACCGGGCGGACCGGAGCAGCCCGCCGCTGCGTGCCCGCCGGATTGACCTTCGCACGATTCCCATCCACCAGTGAGCGGGCCGGTACCGCCGGCGGGGGAATCCGGACGGGTCGTCCCCGGGCATTACAGCCTTAACGGCTGCGCGGGCCATTTGTGCCTGGCCGGGTTGCTCGCCAGCAGGGCTAGCAGGGCCAGGGCCGGCCGGGTCAACGGAGCCGGCAGGGCCGGCCGGGTCAACGGAGCCGGCCGGGCCGGCAGAACGGGCGCGGCGGCGGCGAATCGGCGACAGCAGGCTCATGCACGTCCTCAGGTAGCGCCTCTCCTGAGCCGGATGGGCACTGCAGGCGCGGCAGCGAGCGGCCGGTGCTTGACGGCATTGCGGTCACGCGTGCCGGCGGCACCGGCTGCCATCCGGGAATCGGCTCGGGCCCTGCACACCTCATGCTCGCCGTTCACCTGGTCAGGGGGTGGCTCGACGGCGGTCAATGTCACATGCGATCGGTGAAGCTAGGCTACTCCCAAGTAGGGGGCCAATGTATCGATAGTCCATTACTCACGCCTAATGTGCCGACCGAGCGGCTACATCCCGCTCCGGCTGGTCCCCCTCCGGTCGCCGGGATGCGCCCGGTGCACGGCGGGCCGCCGCGCTCCCCGCGCGTAGGAACACACGAAGCGTTCCTCGGGAACAAGCAGTCTTACAGACCACTAGCACAAAATCGCGCGCCGGGAATTAGCCGATAGCAACAACAATTCGGGAAAATTCGTTCATATGCCGCCGTGATCTCCCTGCACATCAAGTTCCGCATCTGAAACAGGCGAGCCAGCGCGATGATCCCGCGAGAGCAGGCGGCACAGAGCAGGCTGCACAGAGCAGGCGGCACAGAGCAGGCGGCACAGAGCAGGCGGCACAGAGCAGGCGGCACAGAGCAGGCGGCACAGAGCAGGCGGCACAGAGCAGGCGGCACAGAGCAGGCGGCACAGAGCAGGCGGCACAGAGCAGGCGGCACAGAGCAGGCGGCACAGAGCAGGCGGCACAGAGCAGGCGGCACAGAGCAGGCGGCACAGAGCAGGTATTAGGCGCTGCGGCTTGGCAAGCGCCGCAGCGCAGCCCGCACGCCTGGCGCCGGCCGGCGGCGAGTACCCGTTGCCGCATGGGCTGGCGGGCGCAGTCCCGCGAAACTTCGGCGCATCTGTTGACGATCTGTCAAAATCGCTCCAATAATGCTTCATGGCTCGCGTAAGGATCATGATCTGGTTACCCACATTACGGAAATAGCCCTACTCGCCGGATGGTGTGGAGGCTAGGCATGGAGCACGAGTCATCACTCCTGTCGTCATGGCTGGAGGCGGAGACCGCGTCGGCAGCCCGGCAGCCTGCAGGTGCCGACGTCGCATCCGGGCGGCCGCAGCTACCCCAGCCGCGCAGCGGCGGGCAGCCGGTCGCCGGGCTTGATAGCAGCCTGCCGCCGGTGGCGCAGGGGCCGGCGCGGACCGGGTGCACCGCGCGGCAGGCGGTCGCCATGTCCTGTTCGTGGCATGGCGGGATCTTGCCAATCCACGGGCCGGCGGCTCGGAGGTGCTTGTCGACCGGCTCGCGGAAGGGATCGCGGCGCACGGCCACCGCGTCACCCTCCTCTGCGGCGGACCCTCGGGTCAGCGTCCCTACCGGGTGCTGCGTAGCGGCGGTACCTACAGCCAGTTCCTCAGGGCGCCCTTCGTGTACCGGCGGCACCTGCGCGACTGCGACCTCGTCGTGGAGGTCTGCAACGGAATGCCCTATCTCGCGCCCCTGTGGTCGGGCCGCCCGGCACTGTGCCTCGTCAACCACGTGCACACCGAGTTGTGGGGGCTGCGTTTCCCGCCGCCGATCTCGACCGCAGGTCGCTTCGCGGAGAATGTGCTGATGCCATGGGCGCACAGGAAGAATCTGTTCCTGACGGTCTCTACGTCCACGGCCGCCGCTCTGGAGCAGATCGGGGTGCACAGGGCGAACATCAGGCTCATCTTCAATGGTGTCGAGCCCCCAGGTCCGCTGCTGCCGCGCTCGCCCGAGCCGATGTTCCTCGCACTTGGGCGGCTCACCGACTACAAGCGCCTGGACCTCTTGCTGCGGCTGTGGGACCGGGTGCGGCCGGTTGTCGGCGGGCAACTGGTGATCGCCGGTGACGGTCCGGAACGTGAGCGCCTCGAGGCTCTCGCTGGGCCCGGCGTCGTCTTCACAGGAAGGGTCTGCGAGGAGGAGAAGCACCGGCTGCTGTGTGCCGCGTGGATGCTCGTGCATCCAGCCATAATCGAGGGCTGGGGTATCGTCGTCGCCGAAGCCGCGATCCGTGGCACACCGGCGATCGGGTTCGATGTGCCCGGCCTGCGAGACTCCGTATTGGATGGCGAGACAGGGACGCTTGTCCGCAGCGAGGGCCAGTTCGCCTCCGCGTGGGCGTCGCTCGCGATCGACCATGCAAGCAGGGCGGCATTCGGGCAGGCGGCCCGCGGCCAGGCCCTCCGGCTGCAATGGTCGGCCGCGGTGGAAGGTTTCGCCAAGGTGGTCGACGAAGCGATGGCGCTGGCCGACTGTGACGCACGACGTGGCAGCGATGCAGAACGCAGGAATGCGGCAGAGCGCGGCAACGGTGCAGGACGCAGCAGCCGGGCAGAGCGCGGCAACGGTGCAGAGCGCGGCAACGGTGCAGAGCGCGGCAACGGTGCAGAGCGCGGCAACGGTGCAGAGCGCGGCAAGGGTGCAGGACGCAGCAGCCGGGCATAACGCGGCGAGAGAGGAGCATCCGACAATGCCGGTGACCATGTCAGCCGGGCAGAGATCCCTGTCCCAGCATCGGATGCCGCGCAATCCGCTGCAGGACTTCTATGAGAATCCCGATGTTCCTGCAAGTTCCGGTCTCGATCGCGCCCGGCGCCAGGCGGCCATGCTCACCGAACTTCTAAGTGGCAGCACGTCACCGGCGCGCATCGTTGATATCGGCTGCGGGGACGGCGCTGCGACGGGGCTGGCGGCGCATTGCAACCCCGCTCATCACGTCGTCGGCGTGGACTGGTCGGCCGGCGCGCTGCGGCGCGCGAGACCGCTCGGACTGACCCTCGTCCAGGGTGGCGTGGATGCGCCGGGGTTGCCGGTGGCGACAGGAACCGCCGATGTCGTGATCATGAGCGAACTGATCGAGCACCTGGTCGACACCGACAGTGCGATCGAGGAAGTCCACCGGGTGCTCAAGCCGGGCGGCGCCCTGCTGCTTTCCACGCCGAACCTCGCGGCCTGGTTCAACCGCGGTCTGCTGGCACTTGGCACCCAGCCGGTTTTCTCCGAAGTCAGTCTCCGCGGCGTGTTCGGCAGGCCAGGCAGCCAGGTCGCGGGTCACCTTCACCTTTTCACCCGCCGCGCGCTGGTGGAATTTCTCGAGGCCAACGGTTTCGCGTGCGTCAATGTCGCCGGTGCCCGTTACCACGATGTGCCGCGGCCGCTGCGCCCACTCGACTGGGCGTTCTGCCTGCTGCCTTCCGCAGCCTCCATCCTGCTGGTCCACGCGCGGAAGAAGTGACCCCACGCTCGCTGACCAGCAGTGCCGCGGCAGCCGTATCGTCCAGGACGGCCTTGGCACCCAGGTTCGCGCGCGCCGGGCCTGTCCTGGTCGGCCTTGCGCTTGGCCTCCTCGCCATCGGGCCAGGCATCGCACCGGGTTTCTTGCTCTCCTACGACATGGTGTTCGTGCCGGCTCCGCCGCTGTCCGCCGCGACCTTCGGGCTGATCGGCGGGCCGCCACGTGCGGTGCCGAGCGACGCGGTGGTAGCCCTGTTTGCCCACGTGATCCCGGCCGATGTAGTGCAGAAGCTGATGCTGTTCTTGATCTTCGTGCTGGCCTGCTCCGGCGCCGCCGCCCTCCTGGACGCCGCCTGCCGTGCGCGGGAACCTGCTGGCCCGGTTGGGATGTCCCCCGCCGGCGCGCCACTGCTTGCCCGCCTGGCCACTGGCGTGTTCTATGCCTGGAACCCGTTCATCGGGGAGCGGCTGATCATCGGTCAGTGGGCTTTGTTGCTTGGCTACGCGGGGGTTCCCTGGGTGCTCAGGTCGCTTTGCTGCGGCCCGGTGCGGATCCGTGCCTGGCGGCTGGCGGCAGCATTCATCCCGGCCGCGCTGGGCGGGTTCACCGCGATCAGCCTGTCGGCCCCCGCCGCCATGTCGGCCGCGCTTGCCCGCGGCGGCCGCCGTGCCCGCGTCCACCGGGTTGCCGTGACCGGTTTGGTGATCGCGGTTGGCAGCGCGCCCTGGCTGGTGCCGGCCCTGCTTGTGCCCGTGCACACCGACCCGCGGGGCGCGGATCTGTTCGCGGCACGTGCCGACACGCCGTTCGGCCGGCTGGGCAGCCTGCTCATGCTCGGCGGCGCGTGGAACGCCGAGACAGTGCCGCGCGGGTACGGCGGTGCGGTGTCGGCCGCCTGGCTGGTGATCGTAATCGTGGCCATTGCTGGCTACGTGTCCGTGGTGCGGCCGCGGCGGCTGTGTCCGGGCGTGGGCGTCGCTGCATTCGTGGGACTGGCGATCGCCGCGATCGGGCTGACCGCGCAGGGCCGCGGCGTGCTGCGGGACCTGATCGGGATCTGGCCGGGCATCGCCGTGCTCAGGGATGGCCAGCAATATCTGGCTCCACTCGCGCTCGCCGAGGCGGTCGGACTCGGCGCGGCGGTGACGTGGCTCTTGCGAATTCTGCGCACGGTGGCGGCCGGCCCGGCGGTGGCGCTCGGCCTGATGGCGGCACTCGCGCCGGCTGCACTGCTTCCCGGGCTCGCGTGGGGTGCGGCCGGGCGCCTGCACCCGGTGCAGTACCCGGCTGACTGGCTGCGGGCACGCCGGATCATTGACGGCGACAGCCGTCCTGGTGCCGCGTTGGTACTGCCATGGGCGGCGTATCGCCGCTATCCGTGGAACCGGGCGGAGGCGGTATTCGATCCGTGGTCCCGGCTGTTGCGCCGCCGGGTGATCTTCAATGATGGGCTCAGGGTCGGCGATCAGGCGCTGTCAGCGGAGGACCCCGAAGCGCGGCGCCTCGGACCGGTGATCGTGTCGGCGGGCCCGATGACCCAAGCGCTGCGGGCGGCAGGTGTCAGGTACGTCCTCATCGACTCGGGACCGCTGCTGGGGGGCGGCGCATCGCGCACCGTCCGCGCATCGCGCACCGCCCGCGCATCGCGCACCGCGCAGGCACGTCTGCCCGGCGCAACCCTGCTACTCGCGAGTGGCGATCTGGTGCTTTTCCGGCTATCCCCATCCCCGCCGGGCAGCGGCGGCCAGGCGCATGCATCGTTGCCTGAACTGCCGATCTCTCCTGGCAGGCTTGGCAGTCCGCAAAATGGCCTGTCGGCAGGACAGAGCAAGAGATTCCATGTGAGGATATGAGAGTTACCATTCGGTATAGATCTGGATTGTAAGGTAGATCAGGTTCTAGTCTTGTCCCACCACCCAGGCCGCTCGGCGCCGCGACCCATACCGCTCACGCGGGGAGCCCGAGCCAAGGAGGATCGTCGTGACGCGTCTCGCACTCATCGCCGTCTCTCTCGTAGCTGGCGCGGCGCTGGCTATCGCGGTGGCATTCGCGCTGAGCGGCGTGGTGGGCAGCGCCCAGCCGAACCCGGTGAACCAGCAGCTTTACAACTACGGCTCGCCGTGAGCTTGAGCGGGGCCTCGTGACGACGTTACGACGATCATGAACCCGGTCGGCCACTGGCGGCGGGCCCGCTGCATCTGGAGGACGAGTGCGCCGAGTCATTGGTCTGATACTTGCCGGGCTAGGCGCCTTTTTCCTCATGCTCGCCCTTCTGTTGCGCATTTATGTGCCCGGCCAGGTGATCAGGTTTCCGCTCAATGAGTACCAGGTCGCCACTCTGAATGACCCCAACGGCAGCTATTTCAGCGCGGACAAGCTGCGCGAACTCACCGGTGTGTCGGTTACCGTCACCGATACGATCGAGGGGGACGTGACCGGTGGTAATGGCAGCCGGGCGGTCTGGAATGAGTTCACCGCCGTGCACGATAACAACAATAACGTGAATTTCAGTTACTATCAGCGCCGCGCGCCGTTCGACCGCAGGTCGGGACTGCTGATCAACTGCTGCGGCGCTTTCGTCAATCAGGGCAGCCAGAATAAGACGGTTCATTTGGCCGGGCAGGGCTTTGTCTGGCCCTTCAACACACAGCAGCGGACCTACCAGCTATTCGACACCAAGCTGAACAAGCCCAGGCCGGCTACCTACGCGGGCACCGAATCGGTATTGGGCACGCAGGCCTACCGTTTCGTCGAGCAGGTGTTACCACAGCAAACAGGCACGCAAACGGTGCCAGGCTCGAATGTCGGCATGCCTGATCAGCCATCGGTCACGCTTCCCCAGTACTACCAGGCTGTTAATACGTACTGGGTGGACCCCGTCACGGGTGCCCCCGTCAAGGTCGAGCAGAATCAGCTGATCACGCTGAAGGACAGCACCGGTGCCACCCGCCTGGTGCTCTTCAAGGCTGACCTGAAGTTCAGCCCGCAGAGCACCCAGAGCTTCGTCAACACCGACCGCAATGGCCGGAACAAGATCACGCTCGTGACATCGGTGCTCCCGCTGATCCTGCTGCTGGCCGGCCTCGTGTTGCTGGTGGCCGGCCTCATGCTGGCCATGGTCGGGCGCGGCCGGACCAGCGAGGTCGCCCACGAGCAGGACTTCCAGCCGCGGGACCAGGGCCTGGCGCCGCACTGAGCGGCGCACTTGACCCGCGTGCGGCAGGCAGGAGAACTCGCTGAATGGCGTCATCGGTCCGCAAGCTTGAGGTCGGCTTGGCCGTGTGCGGCCTGCTCGTCGGGTTCGGTCTCACCCTCGCTGGGATGAGCGCTTTCAGGAACGCTCATCACCGGGCCGCCGCGCCAGCCACGTCAGGGCCCGCGGCGATCGATTCAGGCAGTGGGGACCAAGCTTCGCCGTCGGCTCTTGACGCGGAGTGGGCCGCCTACTCCGGCCACTCCACCTGCGCCGACTGGGCCGGCGGCGATGGGGTATCAGCGATCAGGCTGAGCTCCGCTCAGATTGCCTGGTTCTTCTCTGACACCTACCTAGGGCCCGCCGGCCCGACGATCGGCTTCTCCCGCCTCAGCGGCTTCCTGCATAACCTTCTCGTACTGCAGACGACGGCCGGGAGCACCAGCAGGTTCGTCACCCTGACCGGCGGAGGTGCCTGCAGCGGACCTGGCCAATCGAGCAGGGGCGCCCTGCCGGTGGTATCGGACGCTCAATCGCTCGCGGCGCGAATTCACCAGTGGCTCTGGGATGAGGACGGCGTCACGGTCGGCCCGTACGTGCTGAAGTTCTACAACAGTTACCTGCCTGGTATCGAGCCATTTATCCCGGTCGGTACCGTGATCGCCAAGTTTGCCGTCAGCTCGCTCGAGGCCGCAGGTCACGGGCCGGTCTATGGGGGCTTGGCGAGCCCCCAGGTGACCTCGCTGCCTGCCCATATTCCGCCCGGCGGCGGAACGCCCATCGTCTGGGGATCGGCACTTCTCCAGGTCGGCGCGACCGTGTATGTCTATGGCTGGCAGAGCCCCGGCCCGCGGGCCGACACGAGACAGCTTTACCTCGCGCGGGTGCCTGCGACCCGGCTCACCGATTTCGCGAAATGGCAGTTCTACACCGGCGGCCGGTGGCTGCCCGGCCAGCAGAACGCGCAGCCGGTCCAGGCGGCAGGCAGCCTCAGCGTCTCGACCGGATTCAGCGTGGTGCAGATGGGCGGGCGGTACTGGCTGATCCAGCAGGCGGCACAGGCCGGCAGCCCGGATATTTACGCCTATCCCGCGCCTGCGCCATGGGGGCCGTTTGACCTGGCGGGCGGCGTCCTTGTGTACCGGTCTCCTGACATCGGGCTCGACCAGGCCCACGACTACCGGATCATGTACGAGGCCCGCGTCGAGCCTGCCCTGTCCACCCCCCAGAATCTGATCATCAGCTACAACGTCAACTCGGAGGCGGTCACCACCGGATGCGTCCCGATGTCGGTGTATACCAACACGATCACCCAGCCCCGCTTCATCGCGGTGCCGCGCGCCGCGTTCAGTGCCGTGCACGCCGGCTCAGTTGGCGGCCTGCGCGTGGTGGCGGGTTCTTCGCCGTATCCGTCGATTGCCAGGAAGAACCCGGCGCAGTGGTTCGACGGCTGGGCGTACAAAGGCGGCTGTCCGCCCGTCCCCGCCGTGCCGAACGTCGCGATTCAGCAGGACAAGGGCACGCTGAGGCTCGAATGGCCCAATATGGGCCTCGGCCTGCGATACGAGGTCTACGTCCGCAGGCTCGGGGACCCGCGGTCCATGCTGGCCCGGACCGTCTCATCGCCAGGCGCCACCCTCAGCGGCCTCAGCCGCGGCGCGACGTACCAGATCCGCGTGGTCGCGCTCAACTTCAAGTGGCGCACAGGGCCGGCCACAGTGGCGACGGTCGTAGTCCACTGACCAGTGGGTCTGTCAGGTCCTCGGGAACCTGTCAGGTCCTCGGGAACGGGGTCTTGGTTCATTCGAGCGGCCGGCTGGCGATCGCCGGTGGCTCGCGCCCGGCGAACAGCCAGCCGCCGGCAGCGGCGACGACGGGCATGCCGGCAAGGATAAGGAGCAAGTCGAGCACAGGCACCCTCGCCGTAGACCTTCGACACCCCCCGTAGCTCCAGCATGCTCATCGCCGCACCCCGGCCCTGCGCCGCAGCCTTGGCAACGAGGACGGAGCACGCTGGGGAGGTTCGGCAGCGGCGCGCTTGAGGCGGCCGTCGGCGGAGTCCAGCCAGCGGATGACCGAGTCCAGCCGGAACAGCTAGGCGCCGACCACCAGCGCCAAGCCGAGATCGTGCTCGGCTTCGTCCTCCTTGATGCGGGTCCACTGCTGCATCAGCTCCACCAGGTACCTGCGGTGCACCTGGACGACCTCATGACATCCACGCCGGGTACCCGCAATGCCACAAGGACCTTCATGACGAGCTCATCGCGGCGCGGGGAGGCAAGCCGGATTTCTTTAGATGTTCGGGATTGCCCCCTGCGAGGCACGCCGAGGCACGCCCTACGAGGCACGCCTGCGGCGCGCCCGCGACCGGTACGAAACTAGAACACGTTGCAGTTTTTCCCGGCGCGTAGATAGACTCCGCACGTGCGGACACGCGTAAGTGTGCAATTCGGGATCGAGTACCCCATCTTCGCGTTCAGCCACTGCAGGGATGTTGTCGCAGCGGCAAGCAAGGCCGGTGGGATGGGCGTGCTCGGTGCGCTCTCCTTCACCCCGGACGAACTCGAGCGCGAGCTGAAGTGGCTGGACGAGCACGCCGGGGGCAGGCCCTACGGGGTGGACGTGGTCATGCCCGCCTCATACGAGGGCGCTGAGCTTGACGCGGATTCACCCGCGGATCTGCTCGCGCGGCTGCAGCAGATGATCCCGGCAGGCCACAAGCATTTCGTCGAGCAACTCCTCGCCGACAACGGAGTCACGCCGCTGGCGGAGAACGGCGAGGCTGGGCGGTACCTGCTTGGCTGGACGGACGCGACCGCGCGCCCGCAGGTCGAGGTGGCGCTGCGGCATCCCATCGCGCTGCTCGCCAATGCGCTCGGGCCGCCGCCCGCCGACGTCGTCGAGCAGGCGCACCGGCACGGCGTGCAGATGGCCGGGCTGGCCAGTAACGGGCGGCATGCCAGTAAGCAGGTCGAGGCCGGCGTGGACATCATCGTCGCGCAGGGCACCGAGGCCGGCGGCCACACCGGCGACGTTTCGACCATGGTCGTCGTCCCCGAGGTCGTCGACGCCGTCGCGCCGCGCCCGGTGCTCGCCGCAGGCGGCATCGGCCGCGGCCGCCAGGTAGCCGCGGCGCTCGCGCTCGGTGCGGAGGGTGTCTGGACGGGTTCGGTCTGGCTGACGGTGGCCGAGGCGGACACACCTCCGGCCACCCGGGACCAGATTCTGGCTGCGACCTCCTGCGACACGGTCAGGTCCACGTCGATGACCGGCAAGCCCGCGCGTCTTCTGCGCAACGACTGGACTGCCGCATGGGAGAGCCCGCAGGCGCCGGGCACGCTCCCCATGCCGCTGCAGTTCATGCTTATCTCCGACGCGCTCAGGCGGGCCTTGCGGGCGGGCGCCGCGAACCTGACCGCGATGCCCGCCGGCCAGATCATCGGCTCGATGACCCAGGTCAAGCCCGCCCGCGACGTGATCTTCGAGATGGTTCAGGAATACGTAGAGACGCTCGAGCGCCTCGACCGCATCACCGCGCAATGACCGGCGGACAGCCGGGGGGAGCCACCGGGTACACGGATCCCACCGCGCCGGACAGGGACATCGGCCACGCCGCGGAATGGTCTACCGGCCGTGGAAGACCGCGGGGCGCTTTTCCGCAAAGGCCCGCGTGCCCTCCTTGGCGTCCTCGGACGCGATGACCGGCCAGCCGATCGCGTCGGAGATCTTCAGCGCGTCTTCCTCCGCCATCCCCTCGGTCTCCCTGTAGCAGCGCAGGATGGCCTGGACCGACAGCGGACCGCACGCGGCGATCCGTGTCGCGATCTCGCGCGCGGCGGCGAGTGCGGTGCCGTCGCGGACCACGCGCGTGATCAGGCCCATCGCGAGAGCCTCCCTGGTGCTCACCGCCCGCCCGGTGAGCAGGATGTCCATCGCGTGGGTGTAAGGAATCTGGCGGGGCAGCCGGATCGCCGAACCTGCCATGGGGAAAAGACCACGGCGGGCCTCGAAAAGCCCCAATGTCGCGCTGACTCCCGCCAGCCGGATGTCGGTGCCGAGCAGCAGTTCTGTGCCGCCCGCGACGGCGTGTCCCTCGACCGCGCTGACCAGGGGCTTGCCCGGCCTGGCCTCGCGGAGCAGCCCTTTCCAGTGGTAGTTCTCCAGCTCGCCGGCCCGACGGCGCACCCGTTCGTCGCTGGACTCCTTGCCCATGCTCTTCAGGTCCGCGCCCGCGCAGAACTCGCCGCCTGCGCCGGTCAGGACCCCGGCCCGCACCTCAGGTTCCGCATCGATGTAGGCGAACGCATCCGCCATTCCGACGAGCATGTCCGTGCTGAGCGCGTTCTTCGCACCGGGCCGGTTCATTGTCACGATGACCACATGCCCGTCCTGCTCCACATCGCAGTGCGGGGTGCTGATCGGCAGCCGCTTCATTCCTGCAGTCGGGCTCATCGCCTATATCTTCCCTCCGGAGCCATCGGCCCAGTTCAGAGGCATTTCAGCAACAGGTTTCGAGAACGGATTCTAGTTAACGTCCACGATGCCGGGCACCCCTTGTGACCAGAAACGAGAACGTGATCTACTTACGCCGGGAGCGGTCAACTGACGCGCAAGAATGGCGAGGCACGTTCGCGAGGAGGGAGGAGGGCGGAGCGGATGGGGTCGCTGGGCTTCTGGCGGCTGGCGGAGGCGCAGCCCGATTGGATCGCGGTAGCCGACCCTGACGGCACCGAGCACGCGGCGGGGGACCTGCTGGCCCGAGTCAACAAGTCAACAAGCTGGTGAGCGCGCTGCGCGATCGCGGCTTGCGGACAGGCGACGGGATCGCCGGCCTGATGCCCAACGGTGCACGCGCGCTCGAGGTATGCCTTGCCGCGCTCCAGGCAGGCTGGTACTTCACCCCGGTCAACTGGCACTACACCGCACCGGAAATCGCTTACATCGTGCGCGACTGCGAGGCGAAGGCGTTCTTCGCGGACGCGAGGTACGCCGCGCAAGCCGTCCAGGCAGCTGACGAGGCGCAGCTTCCCGCGGCGGCGCGCTTCAGCTACGGCGAGGTGCCCGGATTCCTGCCGGTGCAGCCACTGCGCGAGGGCCAGCCGGGCTCGATTCCCGGCGACCGTACGGCGGGCGCCACGATGCATTACACGTCGGGTACCACCGGCCAGCCGAAGGGCGTCAGGCGGCCGCTGACCGGGCTAAACCCGGATGACATGGCGGAACTGATGACCGTCCTGCCGCAGATGCCCGGCATTACGGTGGGCCAGCCCAATACCCACCTGGTCACCTCGCCTAATTACCACACCGCGGTGACCCAGTTTGGCGGCGCGGCGTTGCACATGGGCCACACGCTTGTCTACATGGACAAGTTCCACCCTGAGGAGACCCTCGCCAAGGTGCAGCGGTACCGGGTGACCAAGTCGCACATGGTCCCCACGCAATTCAAGCGGATGCTGGCCCTGCCAGAAGAGGTGCGGGCGCGCTACGACCTGTCCTCGATGAAGTGGCTGATTCACGCCGCCGCGCCCTGCCCGGTCCTGGTCAAGAGAGCGATGCTGGACTGGTGGGGGCCGTGCGTCTACGAGTACTACGCTGCCACCGAGGGCGGCGGCACGATCGCGACCCCGCAGGACTGGCTGAGCCATCCTGGCACCGTCGGCAAGCCGTGGCCGATCAGTGCGGTCCGCGTCGTGGCCGACGACGGCAGCGATTGCCGCACATGCGCGCCAGGCACCATCTACATGAAGATGCTGACCAGCGATTTCGTCTACAAGGGCGACCCGGAGAAGACGGCGGCGAACCGGCTCGACGGCTTCTTCACGGTGGGTGACATCGGGTTCTCCGACCAGGACGGCTTCCTGTACCTGTGCGACCGGAAATCCGACATGATCATCTCGGCTGGCGCCAACATCTATCCGGCTGAAGTCGAGTGCGAGCTGACCACGCACCCGAAGGTCGCCGACGTGGCCGTGTTCGGCATTCCTGACGAGGACTGGGGCGAGCAGATCAAGGCCGTGGTGCAGCCCGCCGAGGGGGTGACGCCGGGGCCCGAACTCGCCGCCGAGCTGATCGCCTCTCTCGAGGGACGGCTGGCGAAGATGAAGTGGCCAAAATCCGTGGACTTCATCGAGGAAATGCCGCGCGACCCGAACGGCAAGCTGCTCAAGCGCAAGCTGCGCGATCCGTACTGGCAGGAACGCGGCAGTGTCATCTGAGCCGCCCGCGGATGACTGGCCGGCGGATGAGCCGCCCGCGGATGGGCCGCCACCAGCGCCCGGCGATCCAAGCGCATCCTTAACGGCTGCCGCAGAGCCGTCGCGCAAACAAGGTGCGGCGCAAGCCGCCGAGTCGGCGCCAGTGGCCGCACTGTTCGCCGACCACGCACTCGAATTCCCCGGTGGCTACACGCGCTCGACCGGCCCGGTCATCGGGCGTTTCCTCACCGAGCTGCGTGATGGCAGGCTCGTCGGAATCGCCGCGCCTGGTGGCAGGGTCCTGGTCCCGCCGCTCGAATACGATCCGGCGACCGGCGCCGCGCTGGGCGGGAACAGCGGGGCCGATCCCTTCATTCCAGTGGGTCCCGCTGGCACGGTCACCGCCTGGGCATGGGTCACCGAGCCGCGCAAGGTCCATCCGCTGCGGCAGCCGTTCGGGTGGGCGCTCATCCGCATCGACGGCGCTGACACCGCGCTGCTGCACGCCGTCGACACCGGCGGAAAGCAGAAGGCGATGCGCACCGGCCTGCGGGTCCGGCCGCGGTGGCGGGACGTTAGCGAGCGCGTCGGCAGCATCCGCGACATCGAGTGCTTCGTGCCCGAGGTGACGATGCTCAACGCGCCGGCGCGGCTTGAGTACCGGCTGCCCGCCGGGCGGGCGCTCGGCCGGTTTCTCGACGGCATCGCGGAAGGCAGGTTCCTCGGTCACCGCTGCGGCGTCTGTGGCAAGGTTTATGTCCCGTTGCGTGGTCTCTGCCCGGCGGATGGCGTGCCCACCGCCGAGGAGGTCGAGGTCTCAGGCACCGGGACGATCACGACGTTCGCGGTGAACAACATCCCGGACCCGCGCGCCCCCGACGTGCCGTTCGTGTGCGCGCACATTCTGCTCGACGGGGCGGACACCCCGATCCTCGCGCTGGTCGGCGGCATACCAGCGGACCAGGTCCGGATGGGCATGCGGGTGCGGGCGGCATGGCGGCCGCGCGCCGAGTGGGAACGATCGATGGCCAACATCAAGTGGTTCGAGCCGGCCGGTGAACCTGACGCGCCCGTCGAGTCCGGCAGGGTGACCTCTGATGGCGCTGCGTGACGTCGCGGTCGTCGCTTTCGCGCAGACCAAGCACGCCGCCGCCGACAGCGGGCTCACCGAGACCGAAATGCTGCAGCCGGTCATCGCGGAAGTGCTCAGGCAGGCGGGCATGGCCCGCGTGGACATCGGGTTCACCTGCTCGGGCAGCTGCGACTATCTGGCCGGCGCGCCGTTCTCTTTCGTGTCGGCGCTCGACGCGGTCGGCGCCTGGCCGCCTATCTCGGAGAGCCATGTCGAGATGGACGGCGCGTGGGCCCTATACGAGGCATGGGCGCGCCTGCAGCACGGCGACATCGATTCCGCGCTTGTGTACGCATTCGGCAAGTCCACCCAGGGGGACCTGCGCGAGATCATGACGCTGCAGCTTGACCCCTACTACCTGGCGCCGCTCGGGCCCGATCAGGTTTCGCTCGCCGCCTTGGCGGCCTGCGCCTACCTGGAGGCAAGTGGGCATACGCCGGCGGATCTCGCCGGCGTTGCCGCCCGCAGCCTGCGCGCCGCGGCCGCGAATCCGCACGCGGTCCAGGCCCCGCCGCTGACAGCTGCGGAGATCATGGCACAGCCGCCCCTAGTGGCACCGCTGCGGCCCGCGGACTGCGCGCCGGTTACCGACGGTGCCGCCGCGGTCGTGCTTGCCGCTGGAGATCTGGCCCGCCGGATACGTCGCCGCCCGGCCTGGATTCGCGGCATCGATCATCGGATCGAGCCGCACTACCCAGGCGTGCGTGACCTGACCCGGTCGGAGTCGACCGCGCTCGCGGCGCGGGGCGCCGGTGCGGGTGCCGGCGCTGCCGGCCGCGGGCAGCCTGATGTGGCCGAGCTGCACAGCCAGTTCAGCTATGAGGAACTGATCCTGTGCGAGGCGCTCGGCCTCACCGGCGACGTTGCGGTCAATCCGTCCGGCGGACCGCTCGGCGCTAACCCGGTGATGGCGACGGGCCTGATCAGAATCGGCGAGGCGGCGACCCGGATCTTCGAAGGTTCGGCAGGCCGTGCGCTGGCGCACGCCGCCTCGGGCCCGTGCTTGCAGCACAATCTCGTCTGCGTGCTGGAGGCCGAGTGATCCTGACACGGCGAGCGAGCGCGGCGGGCCCCCGTGGGTAATCGCTGCGCGGTCATTGGTGTCGGGCAGACGCGGTACCGCACCGAGCGCCAGGACGTGTCGATCGCGGGCCTGGTCCGCGAGGCCGCGCTCCGCGCGCTCGAGGACGCTGGCCTGGAGTTCGCCGACATCGACGCTGTGGTCGTCGGTAAGGCGCCGGACCTGTTCGAGGGCGTGATGATGCCCGAGGCGTACCTGGCCGACGCGCTGGGTGCGGTGGGTAAGCCGATAATGCGGGTGCACACCGCGGGTTCGGTGGGCGGGTCCACCGCGCTTGCCGGTGCCAGCCTCGTCCAGGGCGGGGTGCGTGAGCGGGTGCTCGTCGCGGCCTTCGAGAAGCAGTCTGAGTCCAACGCCACCTGGGCGCTTTCCACTCATCTGCCGTTCAACGCTTCCCTCGTGGTGGGCGCGGGCGGCTTCTTCGCACCACATATCCGCTCCTATATCCAGCGGTCGGGCGCGCCAGATCACATCGGCATGCTGGTCGCCGTGAAGGACAGGCTCAATGCGCTGCGCAACCCGTATGCGCATCTGAAGATCCCGGGTATCGACCTCGCGATGGTGGCTGCCACGCCGATGCTGTGGGAACCCATCCGCTATCTGGAGACCTGCCCGTCTTCCGACGGTGCCTGTGCCATGGTGCTGGCGAGCGAGGCCGCCGCGGCGGCGCCGAACCCTCCTGCCTGGGTGCACGGCGCCGCGATGCGCAGTGAGCCGATCCTTTTCGCTGGCCGCGACACGGTGAACCCGCGGGCGGGATCCGATTGCGCGGCCGATGTCTACGGTCAGGCCGGGATCACCGACCCGCGCAGGGAGTTCGACGCCGCCGAAGTCTATGTGCCCTTTAGCTGGTACGAGCCAATGTGGCTGGAGAACCTCGGCTTCTGCGCGGAAGGCGAGGGCTGGAAGCTGACTGAGTCAGGTGCGACCGCGCTTGACGGCGATATCCCGTGGAATGCTTCGGGCGGCGTGCTCTCCTCGAATCCGATCGGGGCATCGGGCCTGATCAGGTTCGCCGAGGCCGCGTTGCAGGTGCGGGGCACGGCGCGGGAGCATCAGGTGGCTGGCGCCCGTCGTGCGCTCGGCCACGCCTACGGTGGCGGCGCCCAGTTCTTCGCCATGTGGGTGGTCGGCAGTGACAAGCCTTGATATACGCTGCCGTGCCGGCCGCCCGCTCCTTAGAAGACCCACCCGACAAGACCCACCCGACAAGACCCACCCGACAAGACCCACCCGACAAGACCCACCCGACAAGACCCACCCGACAAGACCCACCCGACAAGACCCACCCGCCGTGGGGGCCTTGCCCTACTACTGATTCTGGCGAGTTGTAAAGGCGGAACGAAAGGTTGAATGCGATTCTGGGGATAACTCGGCGCCGGATGGAGGCAGTGAGCCGTGCTGTTCAATCACGCCGACCTCTTTGAAGGAGTCGTCGACGCCGTTGCGGAACGGACGGCGCTGATCTGCAGTGAGCGGCGTCTCACCTATGCCGAGCTTGACGCCGAGGCGAACCGGCTCGCCCACCACCTGGATTCGGCCGGTGTCCGGCCAGGTCAGCACGTGGGCATGCAGTTGTACAGCGGTGTGGAGTACGCCGCGGCGATTATCGCAGCATTGAAGATCCGAGCAGTGCCGGTCAACGTCAACTACCGGTACGTGGAATCCGAACTCGAATATCTCTACCGGGACGCTGACCTGGTCGCCCTGCTGTACGACGCCGAGTTCACCGATCGTGTCGCCGCCGCGGCGCCGGCCGCCCCCGCACTGCGACATCTCATCTCGGTTGGCGCTGCTCCCGCTCGGCTGTCGGCTCGCGCTCGGCTGTCGGCTCGCGCTCGGCTGTCGGCTCCCGTTCGGCCGCCGCGCCTCCATGTCCCGGTGCGGTACGAGGACGCGATCGCTGGCCAAGCACCTACCCGCGGCTTTCCGCCGAGATCGGCCGAAGACGTCTACATCATTTACACAGGCGGTACCACGGGCGTGCCCAAGGGCGTCATGTGGCACACCGAGGACCTGTTCTTCGCCTTCGGTGGTGGAAATCCGGGCGGTGAGCCGGTCGGTTCGCCGGAGGAACTCGTCGAGAAGGCGCGCACCTCGGGCCCGATCGTGATGATGCCTGTCTCACCGCTCATGCACGGCGCGGGCCAGATGGCGATGTTCATCAGCTTCTGGATGGGCGGCGCGGTCGCTTTCGTGCGCAAGTTCAACCCGGCCGACGTGCTTGAGACGATCGCGCGCGAGAAGGTGATGACGATCAATATCGTCGGCGACGCGATGGCCATTCCCCTGGCCGACGAGATCGCGGCGGGCAGTTATGACCTGTCGTCTCTCCTCGTCGTCAGCTCGACAGGCGCCATATTGTCCGGTTCGGTACGTGATCGCCTGCAGTCGCTGCTTGGCAGCATCATCCTGGACAACTTCGGCTCGACTGAGGCCGGTTACACCGCGTCTGGGGTGGCTGGCGCCACACCAGAGTCCGGCCTGAGATACAAGCCCAACGACTCGCTGATCAACGTGCTTGACAGCAGGCTCAAGCCGGTTGAGCCCGGATCCGGTGACATCGGCCAGGTGGCTCGCAGCGGTCATATCTCGTTCGGCTATTACAACGATCAGAAGAAGACGGCCGGGACGTACGTGACGGTCGACGGCAGACGCTGGCTTCTGAGCGGCGACCTCGCGACCGTCGAAGAGGATGGCATCATCGCCGTACTCGGCCGTGGCACATTGTGCATCAATACCGGTGGCGAGAAGGTCTTCCCGGAGGAGATCGAGGCTACCTTGAAGGCCCACCCCGCGGTGTTTGACGTGATCGTTACCGGTATCCCGGATCCGCGTTACGGTGAACGCGTGGCCGCGGTCGTGCAACTACGGCCCGGGCGCCCGGCGCCCCGGATCGATGAGCTTGACGACCATTGCCGGACCAGGCTGGCGGGCTACAAGGTGCCGCGTACTTATGCGTTCGTAGCCGAACTGAAGCGCTCGCCCGCCGGCAAGGCCGACTACAGATGGGCGCGCCAGACAGCGCTACGCGCCGATTCGGCAATCAATGCCGGCAAATCGGGCCCGGGGGAATAGCTGGCGCAAGGGCACAATCGGCACATGCGCCCGGCCACCACGCCGGCCACCACCGCTCGAACTGGGATCGCTGCGCTCCTCCTGTTCTATTCATCGGTATACCCAAACGTCGACACGACCGCAACCTTGACATTACCGTAGACCCTTATTAAGGTCGCGCTGTCAAATTACCTTTTCGACAGGATCGCTCGCCGCCGATCTAGCGCCAAATCACTACGCGCTGAGCGGCAACGGGCTGCACGTACGACAGCACCGGACTGCTGTGCAGGCCGCAGCTCACCTACCAGGATCGGCGGCGGCAGGCCCTACACTTCGCAGACTCGGATATCAGGCAAGTCGCCAGCGACGCGGGAACACTGGTCAGCGTGACAACGGTCATGACCATCGACGCGGGCTCGACGACATTCTCACTGCTCATTCCGCGGGTTACGGTGCGGAACGGGCAGTCCGCACAAATTCACAGCCTGGGCATTACGACAGTGCATCGATTGACCATTGATACGCCGGCCCGCGGCCAGTTGGACACCTACCAGTTCCACTATCTGGCGGGCACCGCGTTTGTCGTCGAGTTCTACCGCAGGCGGCCTGCATGAAGAGCCAGGTGCTCACCACGGCGGGTTCGTGTGCATGGCACGCTGGCCTGCGGCTATCAGCGCATCGAGCAATCGCGTGGTCGCTGGCGGATCGGGCGGCTCGCCATAGGTCACGGCAAACACGTAACGGCGGGCTCCCGGCAGCGGTGCCGCGGTGATCCCTGGATGCCGCGCCGCCCGGAGGGCGAGGCTGGGCAGGTGGTAACGCCGAGGCCGGCCGCCACAAGTGCCTGCACCGCCACGTAGTCGTCGGCGGTGAACGCGATCTTCGGGGTAAACCCGGCACGTGCGCACTGTCGCAGCAGGAAGCTGCGGCAGCGGTCGCATCCGGCTATCCACTGCGCGGCTGCGTGCGCGGTCAGGTTAGGTGCTCCCGCCGGCAGCGGGGCGGTCTGGGGGCGGGGCGACCGGGGACGGAGTACCTGAGGATGGGGCGCCGGGGGACGGATACCTGAGGACGGGATACCTGAGGACGGGATACGTGCAATCGGGGTACCTGAGATCGGGATCCCTGAGATCGGGGCGCCTGCGGCCCGTGTCACCAGGCAGACAGGCTCGTCAAGCAGCATCACGCCGCGGGCGCCCTGCCCCGCGACATCCGGCTCGTGCCCGAAGACCAGCGCCACGTCGATATAAAGCGCCACGTCGATATAACCAACCAGCGCGGAGCATGCGCAGCGCCTCCGGTAGTTCGGCCTCCGCCAGGGTGAGATCCACGCCGGGGTTCTCCGACCTGAGCCGCGCCGCCGCCGCGGGCACGATGGTGCCGAGTGCTGAAGGGAAGGCGGCCAGCCGCACCCGCCCGTGCCGCAGCCCGACATGCGCGGCAAGCTCGTTCTCCGCGGCATCCAGCCTGCCGAGGATCTCCGCGGCGCGTTCGGCGAGCAACCTCCCCGCGTCGGTGAGCTTGATGCCACGTCCGGCGCGCTGGATGAGCTTGGACCCGGTCTCCGCTTCGAGGCGGGCGAGGTGATGACTCACTGACGGCTGCGCGTAGTTAAGTTCCCTCGCGGCGCCCGTCACCGATCCGTGCCGAGCTACTGGCGAGCACCCGAAGCCGGGTCACGTCCAGCATGGTGCAAGTATAGATGTGTTCGATTTTTCGTCTGTTGGGTCTGTGTCGCCGCTATCTGACCAGTTCAGCGCCCCTCGCGATCCGCGAGCAGCGGACCGGTCGGGTCGCGCGCAGGGCGGCCGGCCGCGCGGCAGCGGCGCCATGCGACGCCTGACAGAGCCTCGAGCACCACTCGGCCCGCGAGGAGGGCCGTCACCTCAGCGTGGTCGTACGGCGGCGATACCTCGACCACGTCCATCCCGACGAGCGGCAGTTCCATCCCGATCCGCCGCACCGAGTCGAGCAACTGGCGCGCGGTGAGCCCTCCGGGTTCAGGAGTGCCGGTGCCTGGCGCCATCCCGGGATCGACCACGTCCACATCCACGGAAAGGAACACGCCCGTACACTCGTCGGTGGCGATCGCGAAGGCCTCCGTGAGGCACCGTTCGAGGCCGCGAGCGACGACCTCGGTCATCTCGTAGCTGCGCATGTTCTGGCCCGCCATCCAGTCCAGGGTTTCCGGCTCCGGCCAGTACCCGCGCAGGCCGACCTGCAGGAATCTGTCGCCGCGGACCGCGCCGGACTCGATGAGCCTGCGCATTGGTGTGCCGTGCCCGTACAGCGACCCCCACTGGGTGTCGCCCGTATCGGCATGCGCGTCGAAGTGGATCATCGACACCCGCCCCCACCCCGCGGCGCGGGCAACTCCGGTCGCATCGGGCCAGGCGATGGTGTGGTCCCCGCCCAGGATGACCGGCATGCCGCCGGCCTGGCAGACGGCCTGCACGGCCTCCTCCAGGCGGTGCAGGGCCTGTTCCGTCTCACCGGACGGCATCTCCACGTCCCCGGCATCGACCACGTTCAGTTCGGCAAGCGGGTCGACGCCGAGCGCCAGGTGTGGCCGCGCACCGTCGTGCGGCAGGTAGTCGGTGAACCGGATCGCCTGCGGGCCGAACCGGGCGCCCGGCCGGTGCGAGGTGCCACCGTCGAACGGTGCGCCGAGGATGACCACATCGGCGCCAGCGATGGAGCCGGGGTCGGCGAGATCCACCGTGGGCACGCCAAGGAAGGTTGCATCCGGGCCATACATATTGCCAACCCTGGTCACGTGACCTCCTTCGGGTTGAGTGATCATGCTAGCCGGTGGCACCCACCTGCGGTACCCGGCCCGCCCACCGGCACCCGGCCCGCCCACCGGCACCCGGCCCGCCCACCGGCACCCGGCCCGCAACACCACACTCCAACCCACTGTGGGTTCGGGGGGAACCTCACCACGCCAAGCTGGCGACAAAGCCCGAAGATCGATGGCCCGTCGATGTTGTGCTGGCCCCGCAGCTATACCGGGTCATTGGAGTTCCTGTGAGGATGCTGGCGAACCGGTCGTGGCCTGTCCGACTTGGTTACCTTGAGCGCATGGCGCTGGAGGATTGGCGGCTCCCTGAGCTGATGGAACTCGGCCTGACGATGTACGAGGCCCGCGCGTATCTAGCCTTAGTCAGACGTGAGTCCTATACGGCGGCACAGTTGGCCCGGGCCGCCGGTGTGCCACGTCAGCGAATCGACGACGTGCTCGAGAGCCTGGTCCACCAGCGGCTCGCGATCATGCGCCGAGGCCGGGTGGCGAGCTACCGAGCGATCGCGCCTGATCTCGCTATCGGCAGGCTCGTGGACGAGCGTCGCGCGACGCTTGGCCGGCTCGAACAGGTGGCCGAGCGGCTCGCCGGAGCGCTGGCGCCGACCTGGTCGGACTGGCAGACTCAGACCGCCCGCTGGACTATGTCGAGGTCTTGCGCGACCCGCGGGCTATTACCCTGCGCTTCACGCAGATCCAGCGGCAGGCGCGTGGCGAACTGCTCTGCTTCGCCAAGCCGCCCTTCTTTGGCCAGCCATCCGACAACATCGAAGGGCTGCGGGTGACGCGCCGGTTGTCCCGCAGCGGCGGCAGCGTCCGTACTGTCCACACCTCCGACATCCTCGATCATCCTCGATGACTCTGCCACCCTGGACGTGGTACTGAGGTTCGCCGGGGCGGGGGAGGGCGTGCGGGTCGCTGACGAACTGCCGCTGAAGCTGGTAATCGCCGATCAGTCGCTGGTCCTGTTCGACATGGCTGACCCCATTGCTGAGACAGGCGCCACCACATCACTGATCATCGAGCACGCTGCGCTCGCCCTGACCCTGCGGCACGCGTTCACGGCGATCTGGGATCGAGCCCTGCCCCTGGACAAGGCTCCCGCCCACCGGACATGAACACCAGCACCCGGATTCATGATCGTTTTGCTTGCCGCGCGCGGTCGGTTCGCCATTATGTGCCCAGAACACGCCATGATCCGCAGCTGTGTTAACTTTCCGGCGCTATCCGCCGGTTAGTTAACACAAGAACGGATCATGAGCGCGGCAGGCGGATCAGCGAGGGCGCAGAGGCCAGTTCGTGCCATTGCCGGCCCTCCAGCCGTGGTGTGCGACACGCGGCCGGAGTCCGCCGGCTAGCCCGGCGCGGCTCGCTGGCCCCGGCCCAGCGAGCCCGGTGCCGGGTCGCATCCGGCGCCGGGGGCTGCGCCACGTGCCGAGGTTGCCGCTGGCCGGATTTGGCCCGTGCCTTCTACCGCGAGCCGCGGGTTATCTGCGCGCGACAGGCGGTGATGAGCTGAGAATGCCCGTGCCGCAGGACTGTACGTAGTTGGCCGGCGAGCCGACACCCGTGGCGTCGTCGTAGCCGCGGATGGCCCTGAGAGGGCATCTGATCTACGTGACGGGTGGTTCGCCCGTTTCGGCGGGCCGGTCACGCCAGGTTTGGGTGGTTTCGCCGGTGAGCCGCCGGCCCATGTTGTCGATCATGGCCCAGTGGATCATCGTTTCGGAGCGTTCTGGGAGCGTCTCGTAATCTCGGGCCAACCGCCGATGCAGCATCCACCAGCCGAAAGTACGCTCTACCGCCCACCGTTTCGGTAACGGGGCGAACCCTTTCTGGCCGGGATCTTTACGGACGACCTGCACGTCGATGCCGCGCGCCGCGCCGAGCTCAATGACGCTGCGCTGGTAGCCGCTGCCGGCCCAGGCCGTGACCACGCCCGGGTGCCGGGCCGCCAGCTCGCTGACAACGTCCCGGCCGCCGGTGGTGTCCTGAACGCTGGCCGCGGTGACCAGCACGACAAGCAGCAGGCCGAGCGTATCGGTGGCGATATGCCGTTTGCGGCCCTTGATCTTCTTGCCCGCGTCGATGCCCTGGGAGGACTCCGCCACATTGCCGGAGGTCCGGATCGGCTGCGCATCCATGATCGCGGCGGTGGGCTCCTCGCTGCGGCCTGCGGCGGTGCGCACCTGGCGGCGCAGGGCGTCGTGGATCACCTCGGTGGTGCCGTCTTTCGCCCACTTGGCGTAGTAGTCGTAGACCGTCTTGTACGGCGGTAAATCGTGCGGCAGGTATTCCCAGGCGATCCCGGTCCGGTTCACATACAAGATCGCGTTCACGATCTCACGCAGATCATGCACCGGCTCGCTGAGGCCCAGGCCAGCTTCGGCCCGCGCCGCCCGCCAGGCGGCCAGGACCGGCTCGATCAGCGCCCAGCGGGCGTCGGACAGGTCGGTGCGGTAGGAACGCCGGGAGGTCATGACGGCGATCTTTAGCAGGTCATAGACCGAAAGTGTGGGACCTTGAACACACAGAAATCTTGGTGCAGGGACAGACAGGGATCACTGTGGATCAGATGCCCTCTGAGGGCGGCCGCTCCCTCGCCGTTCACCCCGAGGGCGACCAGGATGACGCCCCTTGGGCCCGCCCCGACGACCGAGGGGTAGGACGGTCCCAGCGGGTGATCGGTCACATCATGGAACGCGGCCGTCCCGTACCGCGCGTATATCGCCGGGTTCGCGAACCCGAGTGGGTAGCGCGCCGCCTGCTGGGCGTCGGCCTCGATGCCGACGAAGGCCGGGCACGCCAGACTGCTGTATGCAAAAGGCCCGACCTGTATGCAAAAGGCCCGACCTGTATGTGCAAAGGGCCTGTACGCAAAGGGGAGGCCGGCGGCGGCTATTCGGCCACGATCCGGCGCGCTGGCAGCCGCAGGCCGTACGCGAGCAGCGGGATGTCGGGGGCGGGACTCCAGTCGCGTTCTGGCAGCCGGGTGAATCCGGCGGCACGGTACAAATGCTGCGCGGCTTCCATCGTCGGCCTCGTCGACAGCAGCAGATGCGTGATTCCGCTGGCGGCGGCCCGCTCGATGACAGCGCTGACGAGCGCCTTGCCCGCGCCGCGGCCTTGTGCACCTGGCGCGACCGCAAGGGCCCTGACCTCCGCCTCGTCCGGCACTTTGGCGATCTCGCTGCCCGGATGGAACGGCTCAAGCATGACGGTTCCCACGATCCGCCCGTCGTCTTGCGCCACGAGTACCTCGCCAGGTGTCGACACACCCAGGTCACGCAGCACGTCAGCATACGGAGACGCCGTCGGCAGACCCTGCGCGGTGTAGGCGGCGACTCGCAGCTCACCAATCGCGGCAAACTCACCATTTTTCGCGGTTCGCACGATCACGTGCTCCATACAACCATGGGCTCCGGTGGCCCCGGCTCGTGATCCGTTCTTGTCTTAAGGTGCCTGCGCTGTTTGCCGGAAACTTAACACGGGCTCCGTATCATGCGGTAGCTATGCACGTAATTGCGGGGCCATCCGCGTCGGCACGCCAGTTCGCCGTACGGGGCGCTGCGTTGCTCACCCTGGTCATCATCCCGGTGACCGGGTGCAGCTCACCGGGGGGCACGGGGCCGGGCAGCGCGCCGGAAGGCAGCGCGGCGTCTGGGCGGACCGCCCGGGTTCCGGCGGCACGGCCGTTTGCCGTCGCAGAGAACCAGAAGCGGGGCACAGGCGATTGGCGGGTGCGCCGGCTGGCAGCGCCCGCTGCGATCGAGGGGTTCGCCGACCGGGTGAGCGTGCTCCCTGGGCAGCCGTTCCGGCTGTTCGTGTCCACCACCTCGCGCTCGTGGCGGGTGGAGGCGTTCCGGATGGGCTGGTACCACGGGGCGCAGGCACGGCGGGTCTGGATGTCGGGCCGGGTCGATGGTCACCCCCAGCGCGGCCCGGTGATCTCGGCGGGCACCAACATGGTGAGCGCGCCATGGCAGCCATCGCTGACGGTGCAGACCGCGGGGTGGCCCGCCGGGTCCTATCTGCTCCGATTGGACGCCGCGAGCGGCGCGCAGCGATTCGTGCCGGTGACCGTCCGGTCGGCGAGCACGGCCGGTGCCGTCGTGCTGATCAACGACGTGACCACGTGGCAGGCCTATAATTTGTGGGGCGGCTACGACCTCTACACCGGGCCCGGCGGG
Organism: uncultured Actinomycetota bacterium; assembly: GCA_963826515.1. Lineage (GTDB taxonomy): Bacteria > Actinomycetota > Actinomycetes > Streptosporangiales > Streptosporangiaceae > DATFVJ01. The sequence continues at coordinate 206,601 of CAWGXI010000002.1, read as the reverse complement.
TTCGCGGACCGTGCCCGCGAGGTGTCGTTCGACCGGCCCTACGACGGCAACAGCTATGACAACGGCGCTGAGTGGTTCATGTCTTTCGACCAGCCAGCGGTCGCGCTGGCAGAGAAGACCGGTGTCCCGCTTGCCTACGAGACAGACGTGGACTTGAACCAGGATCCGGGACTGCTGCGTGGCGCACGGGCGGTGATCTCGCTTGGGCATGACGAGTACTACTCGGCGGCCATGCGGGACCGGCTGACTGCGGCAAGGGACGCCGGCACCAACGTCGCGTTTCTCGGTGCGAACGCGGTGTTCCGTCATATCAGGTTCGGCTCGTCGCCTCTTGGCCCCGACCGGGTGGTGATCTGTTACAAGGTCGCCAGCGAGGACCCGCTCTTCCGGGTGGATAAGAGCGCCACCACGCAGGATTGGCGCGAGCCGCCAGATCCAAGGCCGGAAAGCGTGCTGACGGGCGTATTTTACGAGTGCAACCCTGTGAGCGACCCCTATGTCGTGTACGACCCCCAGAACTGGATCTTTGCTGGCACCGGTGCGCGCAAGGGGGAGGCATTCGCCGGCATGGTTGGACCGGAGTACGACCGCGTCAACCTCGCCGTGGCGGTGCCGCAGCCGATCGAGGTGCTTGCGCATTCGCCGCTGACCTGTGACGGGGTGTCGAGTTACGCGGACTCCGCGTACTACACAGTCCGCGGCGGCGCAGGCGTGTTCGCCTCGGGCACTATGCGCTGGGTGTGCGCCATGAAGGGCCCGGCGTGCGGTCACGGGGTCAGCAGCGCTGCACAGCGGTTCGTCGACGTGGCGACCACCAAACTGCTTCGCGCCTTCGCCGCCGGGCCGGCCGGGCTGGCCCACCCGGCCCGGCACAATCTCGCCCGAGTCCACGAAGCCTCCGGCTTCTCCGGCTCGGCAGGCGACTGACACCGGCCTGGCGCGGCCATGGCACTCGACGATCTGGACCAGCAGATCATTGGTGCCCTGATCGAGGACGCCCGCGCGACGTACGCGGAAATCGGTGCCGAGGTGGGGCTGTCCGCTCCGGCTGTCAAGCGGCGGGTGGATCGGCTCAGGGCTACCGGGGCAATCACCGGTTTCTCTGCGCGCGTGGATCCCGCGGCCCTCGGCTGGACCACGGAGGCGTACGTCGAGTTGTTCTGCCGCGGCCGGACCTCGCCCACCGATATCCGCGCTGCGGTGGCAAGGTACCCCGAGGTAGTCGATGCGTGCACGGTGACAGGAGAGGCGGATGCACTGCTCAGAATCCGCGCCACCGACGTCCGGCATTTCGAGCGGATCGTCGAGCGGATCAGCGCGGAGCCGTTCGTCGTCAGGACCCGGAGCGAGATCGTGCTATCGCGCCTGATCGACAGGCCTGGAAGCGGGCCCGCGCCAGCGGCGGCGGCGCCATGACCGCCACCCCGGGCTACGCGGCACGCCGCGGGCGGGAGAAGATCGTTTTACTGTTTCCGGTTGAGTGCAAGGGTGCCAGGCCGGGCGGCGCGGCGTAGCGGAGTGGCGGAGCGGACGGGGATAATGCGGCCTCAGCAAGCGGAACCCCCGGAACTGGGCATCTCGCCAGCGCTGGACCGCTAAAGTCGTCCCATGTCCGAAGCCAAGCCGGACCCTAGCGGCAGCACAGGAGAGTTCCGCGCCTTCGTCGAGAGGGGCGGAACGGAGTCGGTACGCCGCGGAGGCCTGCGCAACCCCCTGATCATGGCCGCACTCGTGGCCGTACTTGTCGTGATCGTCATCATCGCGCTCGCGGTGCGCTAGTGGTCGTGTCCCGCAGATCTTTGGCGGCGATAGTTCCACTATCGGCTCCTCGGGAACAAGCAGGGCCCTGCCGGATCGCTGCCTGGAGCACCGCCCGCATCCACCGAGATCTACGGGAAGCCCCTAGCAGTTACCGCGAGCGTTCGGCGAGGCCCCACAGGGCAGCGCTGAGCAGGATCAGCACGAATAGTGCGAACGTGATCACGTGCACGCTCGTGCACCACAGGCAGATCGCGTTTACCTTGAACAGCTCGACGTAAACCAGGTACAGCACAAAGCCGATCCCGACGATTACGGAGAGCAGGCGGGCCAGGTGGACCGCCCGCAACGGTGAGCGCCACGCCAGCGGATTGTTGACCGCAACCATGAGGACGAAAAAGGCCAGGCCAAGTACCGCGACCGGGATCCCGAGGACGACCGACTCCGGGCTTGAGGTCACCTTCTCGCAGTTGATGGTGCCGGTGTCGGGGCACGCCAGGCTCACCGATGTCGAGTAATGAGTGATGGTCAGGTAGATCGAGACCCCGAGGCCAGCCACCGAAAGGATCATGGTCGTCAGCCGCACCCAAGGCGGCTGGCCGCCGACCGCGGCAGGGTGTTTCTGGGCGCCTGCGCGGGCGCCGGTCGCGACGGGTGCGTCTTCCGCAGCCGCACGTTCCCCGTTGCTGGCCGGCCCGGCAGCAACGGGCGGTACCGGACGTGGGCCGCGTGCGGTACCACCGGCGGAACGGGCGGCGGCCTGCGTCGTGCCCGGCTTGCTGTCCCTGGCCCGGCCCGCCGCCTGGCCCCGCTTGCCCGGGTTGGCCTGCTTGCCTGAGTTCCTCGCTTGTGCCTGGCCCTTGTTACGGGGCCTGGTCCCCGACATCACACCTTCCCGCTCAGCGCGGTAATCGAGGGAGCGGTGCACACGTTGCCTGGCTGATTGTTTGTCAGCTTGCAGATGGCCGCGGTCATGTAGTTGGCCGTGCCACCCACGGCCTTGGCGATCGGGCTCGACGGGTCGGAGAGAGCGGCCGAAATCTGTGCCCAGGACTTGCCCTGCAGGATCTGCGGATTGTAGCTCGCCCCGCTGATCAGGTACTTGTTGCCGAAGTCGATGAACGGGATAGCTCCCTGGCTGGCGGAAGGCACATACGGCGGCGCATCGTACTTGGCGACGAGCGCGTTCTCCTCCGCTGTCGTCGTCTCCAGGGTCTTCTTGTTGGGGTCGGTCTGCTCGACTGGGGAGAAGACGACATACTTGCTCGTGTAGGTGGAGCCGTGGAAGGTCAACGTCTTTGTGCTCGGGTACGCGTCTGCAGTACCTGAGTACGTGACGTTGAGGTTCGAGAAGGTGCCGAAACGGCTGAGCGCGACCACCGTCGGCCAGCGTTCCGCCGCGCAGTACGGGCAGTACTCCGCACCGATATACACGATCTCCGGTTTACCGTTCTTGGTGAGTGCGGGCTGACCTGTTAGCACGGTCGGGGTCGTCTGGACGGTGCCCTTGCCGATTGTGGCCAGCGTGGCGGCGGGCACGTTCGTCGCATTCGTGACGATCTTCGAAAGCGCCGCCCCCTGCGGCAGGGAACCTGTGCCGGACGAACCGCTTGAGACGCCCTTGACCACGATGAACGCCACCACGATGGCGACCACCGCGACCACGCTGCCGATTACCAGGGAAACCCGGGTACGTACCTGGGCGCGGCGCTCGGCCGCCCGTTGCATCGCGACCTTCTCGCGGGTAGTCAAGCGCTGCTTGCTCCTGCTCGCCTTGCCCATCGCCTGTCTCGACCTGCTTCCTGACATGCCTGTGTGTTCGCGCGCGTACGTCCGGACGGAACCCGCGCCGCGCCGGCCCGCGCAGCCGCGCCGCCTACCGGGACACGGTGCCCCAGGCCCAGGTTGCCGGACTCCACGTTAAACCGAGATAAGGACCGCTGCGGCCAGTCACAATTATGGCCGGACTAGGCCGGCGGGATCTCCCCCGACCCGCGGATCACTAGGCGGGTCGGTAGCTCGATTCGCTGGGCGGGTCCTTGTTCACCAGAAAGCCGCCTGAAGAGCCGTTCAGCAGCGATGTTGCCCATTTGCCCGGGATCTTGTGCCACGACCGTGACGCCGGGACTCAGCAGGTCCGCAAGCTCGAAATCGTCGAAGCCCACGATCGCGACAGGCGCGGCGCGCGCCGCGAGTTCGCGTAGCACGATGACGCTGATCCTGTTGTTGCCGCAGAGTACCGCCGTGACTGGGGCGTGCCCGGCCAGCATCCGGCCGAGCGCCCGCTGGATGACTTCGGGCTGGGCAAGCGCCATCGCCACCCAGTGTTCTTGAATCGGCAATCCCGCGGCCGCCATGGCCTGCTGGTAGCCGCGCAACCGCTGCCCGGCCGTGTAGATATGTGGCGCGTCGCCGATGTACCCGATTCGGGTATGGCCTTGGGATACGAGATGGCATACCCCGTCCCGTGCGCCGCCGACGTTGTCGGTGAGCACGACGTCAGCGTCAATCAGCCCGGGCGGCCGGTCTGCGAAGACCACGGCGATGCCCGCCGCGATCTCAGGCAGCAGGTAGGTGTGATCGGTGGAGGCGGGGACAATGATCAGCCCGTCGACGCGGCGGGCGCAGAATGTGAGCGTGAGCTTGCGCTCCCGTTCTGGATCTTCGTCGCTGGAACCCATGAACAGCAACGATCCGTTGCCGTGCGTAACGTCCTCGACGGCGCGGGCCAGGGTCGAATAGAAGGGGTTGCCGACGTCTTCGAGTACTAGGCCGATGGATGCCGTCTGGCCCTTGCGGAGCACGCGTGCGCTGTCGTTGCGCCGGAAGCCGAGCGAATCGATCGCGGCGCGGACCCGTTCCGCGGTGTCCGGCGTGACCCCCGTCTCGCCGTTCACCACTCGGGAAACTGTCTTGAGGCCGACGCCGGCCCGCGCGGCGACATCCTTCATCGTGGGACGGCCGGCGGTCGTCCCGTGGTTGTCTGCTGCGTGAAGGGACGGACCTTTGGTCTCCCCCGTGAAGGCTGGTGCGTCGTTGGACACGGCCTGCGACCTCTTAGTTAGCTGTGAGCTGGAGCATACCCACGCAGCGTCATCTGATCACGAACCGAATCGGCCGCGCGGGCGACACCCCCGTCATATGCCGCAGCATCCGCCCCACTGGTACTCGTACACACTACGGGTCATGGCCTCGGGAAGCCCGCCGTGGCCGCGAGTCCGGTGCGCCGTCCCGGGGGGACGGCCCAAGAGCGCGTAACCGCTGGCAAGATGTTGCACGTGCACATACGTCAATCGCCCCCCAGGATCGGGTCGTTCGTCGCTCTCGGCGACAGTTTCACGGAAGGACTCAATGATCTCGACGCCGCCGGGCATTACCGCGGCTGGGCCGACCGGTTCGCCGCCCTGCTCAGCGCATGCAGCCCGGGCCTTCGCTACGCGAACCTCGCGATCCGAGGCAAGCGGCTCGGCGAGGTGGCAACGGAACAGGTGCCGGCCGCCGCCCGGATGGCGCCGGATCTGGTGAGCATCGCCGCTGGCGGGAACGACATCTTGCGCCCGGGAGCGGATCCGGATGCGCTCGCGGGGATCTTCGATGAGGCCGTGGCGAGCCTGCGAGCCGTCGGCTGCGAGGTCGTGGTGTTCACCGGATTCGACACCGCGCACTTCCCCGTCCTCCGGCTGCTGCGCGGCAAGACCGCGACCTACAACAAGCACCTGCGTGCGATTGCCGACCAGCGGCACTGCCACCTGGCCGATTTGTGGTCGATGCCGCCGTTGCAGGATGTCCGTGCGTGGAGCGCCGACAGGCTGCATCTGTCACCTGACGGCCACCGGAGAGTGGCGCTGCGGCTATCCGAGGTGCTCGGCGTGCCGGTGGGCGCCGACTGGCGCGACCAGTGGCCGCCAGCGGCGGCGGCCGACTGGCTCACGATGCGACGCCGGGACGTCCAGTGGGCACGCTGGCACGCGGCGCCGTGGGTCAGCAGGCGCCTGCGTGGCATTTCTTCAGGCGACGGCCTGGAGCCCAAGCGCCCCGGCCTGCTCCCGCTCCAGCCTGAGAACGCTCTGTAGCCACCCGCGGTTGCTATCTGTAGCCACACAGAGTGGCTATCTGTAGCCGCAAGCGGTTGCTATCTGTGTCCGCGCGCGGTTGCTAATACTGCAGCGCGCCGCCAATCAGAGGGCTACCACCGGCCGGTCATGCACCGCGATCCGGTGCATGATCCGCGTTCGTGTTAACTTACCGGCAAATAGCGCGGGCAGATTAACACGATTAGGGATCATGGGCGTTCGCGCCGGCCTTGGATCCCCGGCGGCGCGGCGGTCGGCCTTGGATCCCGGCGTGCGGGCGGCCGGCGTTGAATCCCGGCCGGGCGGCGGGCGTTGAATCCCGGCGGCCGGGGCGGCCGGCGTTGAATCCCGGCCGGGCGGCCGGCCTTGGATCTGGCCCGCCACGTCAGGCCGCACCTTAACCGGTCAGATCCTCGAGCACTTCCTCGATGCGTGCCAGCGCGGACGCGATCCAGGGGAGCGCCAGTGGATCATTCGCCGCCAGCGCTGTTTCTCGCTCGGCGTCTGTGTCCCCATACAGCAGGCTGGTGGCGACCCGGAGGCGGAGCGCGGGCTGGTCGTCGCCGAAGGCGCTGCCTGCAAGCACGCTGGTGCCGTAACGGTCGAGCAGCAGCGCGCTGAGGCCGGCGGCGGTCGTCACCCCGTGCACGCGGCGCAGGCGGTCGCGGCCCGCCCCGAAGTCGGGATACAGGTAGAACGCCGCCTGCGGCGGTGGCACTCGCGCGCCAGCGGCGGTGAACCGGGCGGCGACCGCCCGCGCGACGCTGGCATGCAGGCGGCGGCTCGCCGTGATCCGCTGGGTGAGCGCCGCGGGCTCGGTGAAGGCAAGCGCCGCAGCCTGCTGGATCGGCCCCGACGGCGTGGACCAGATCTCGCTGCCGATGGCGAGTAGCTGGTCACGAAGCGCGGCGCCGTTCTTTCCTGCCGGGAACCTTGCGACGCCGATCCTCCAGCCGCCGAGGGCGAGGCTTTTGCTCAGCGCCGTGGTCACAACCGTGCGGTCCGGCGCCATTGCCGCCGGACTTGGCACCACCTGGCTGGGGTCGTGCACCAGGTCACGGTAGATCTCGTCCGAGATGATGATCAGCCCAAGGTCCGCGGCGGTGGCGCAGAGCCGGCGGACGGTGCTGGTCCTGGCGAGAGTGCCGGTCGGATTGTCAGGCAGCGTGACTACCACGGAGCGGATCTCACGCCCGGCGATACGTGCCTCCCGCACGCGCCTGGCCAGTAGATACGGGTCGGGGACACCGCCTTCGCCTGGTGGCGTGGGCACAAAATGCGGCCGGACGCCGATGAGCGCCGCCTGCGTGGCGTAACTCACCCAGCTCGGCTTGGGCACGGCCACGTCCCCGCCGATGGCGAGCAGCAGGCCGAACAGCAACGGCTTGCTTCCCGGCCCGCACACCAGCTGGCCAGGTTCGGTAATCAGGCCGCGGCGCTGCCAGTAGCCCGCGGCGGCTGCGCGCAGCGAAGCCAGGCCGCCGACCGGGCCGTAGCCGCCGCGGCCAGCCGCGGCGGCGAGGGCCTCCCTCATCTGCGCGGGGACAGGGAGGCCCGCTTCACCGAATGCGAGTGGAAGGACGGGGATCCCGGCCCGGCGCTTGCTGGCAAGGATCTCGTTTGCGGCAAGGGTGGCGGATACGGCGATGGGCGCTCCGGCGAAATCGGACTGGACTGCGGGCACGATCGACCCAGCCATCGGCACGGGTGGCTCACTCCTCAACCGGGAGGATGCTCGAGGACGCGCAGCGGGGAACCGCGTCAGGCCGGGTTTTCCGGCCCATGTCCTCAGCGTCGCCCCCAGCGAGCGTCAGGACAAGCGAAGGTATGCGACGCATAGCCTAAGATTTGCTAATGCTCGACTTGCACAGACTCCGGCTGCTGGCCGAATTCGCCAGCCGGGGCAGTATCGCGGCCACCGCGGCGGCTCTCGGTTACACGCCGTCCGCCGTGTCGCAGCAGCTGGCCACGCTCGAACGCGAGGCCAGCACCGCTCTGCTCGACCGGACGGCGCGCAGCGCCGAGCTCACCGATTCCGGCCGGCGTCTTGCCGAGCACGCCGAGCAGATCCTGGCAATGGTCGAGGCCGCGGAGGCGGACCTTTCCGCCCGCACGCAGACACCGTCCGGGCGGGTAGTCGTGGCCGCATTTCCGACAGCTGCCGTCGCATTCGCGCCTGCGCTCGCCCGCAGCCTGCGAGCGCATCCGGCGCTGACGTTGCTGCTGCGCCAGACAGGCCAAGGGGAAGGGCTGCGCCAGGTACGGTCGGGCGAGGTGGATGTCGCGCTCGTCGATGACTGGTCCGGCCGCCTGCCTGCGGACGAGTCGGGTGTTCTGCGCATGTACCACCTGATCCGCGACCCGCTGGTGCTCGTAGTGCCGTGGGGTCATTGGATGGCCGACCCGGCCCAGCCAGTTGACCTGCGGCGGCTGCGCGAGGAGCCGTGGATGGCGGCGCCGGCGGGTGAGCCATCCAGGCAGGCCGTGGACTGGCTCCTCGCCGGTGTCGGAGGCGCGCTGCCCGTGCCCTGGGAGTTCGAAGGGCTCGCCACGATACTTGGCCTGGTCGCCAGGGGGATCGGGATCGCCGTCATTCCGGAGCTCACCCTCGCCGCCGACACAGCAGCTCCGGGTAAGCGCGGGGTGGAGCGGTTCGCCGGCGCGGGAGCGCTCGGCGCGGACAGCAGACCTGTCATGGTCCGTGCGCTTCCCGGTACACTCGCCCGAAATATCTACGCGGTTGCCCGCGCGGCCAGCGTGCGGCGGCCGTCCGTTGCCGTGGTGCTGACGGCGCTCATCGCCGCTGCGGCCAACATGGGCGGCACAACCTGACGTAGCAGAGCGGGTAGGGGGGCAGCCGATGTCGCGGGTGCGGTGGCACACGCCAGGCCGCGCGGTCGCTGCCATGGCGACGGCCGCGATCGCGGTCACCGGATGCGCTGCAAGCGCGAAGGTTCATACCGGCCCTGCTGCCGGGCTGACGAGTCCCGCCGCGACGGCCGCGGCGACCGCTCCGGCCCTGGCGACGGCTCCGGCGACGGGCAAGGCGACGGCCCCGGCGTCGGTCACGGCAACGGCTCCGGCGTCGGCGGCGGCCACGGTCCCGGCAGTGGCCCCAGCGTCGGCACCCGCGACGGCGCCGGCCCCGGCTCCGGCTCCACAGGCGGCCTCGACCGGTGATCCAGACGGAGCGCTTATGCCTGCCCCCGCTCCGCCACCGCCTCGCTGCCCGCCGCTCGTCAGGTACGCGGCAGGAAACGCAGGCCCGCTGTTCTGTACCGACGGCAGGGACGATCCCGCCGCGCTTGGCTACTTCACCACCCTGCACCTCAAGATCATGAGGCTTAGCGCGACGGCGTCCCAGGCCCAGGCGGCCGCGGCGATCTGTGCCGACCTCGCGCATACCGCGAGCGGCACCGAATACTCCGCCTACCTGCTCGCCGCTACCCGGGAGCACTGGTTTTTCACCGGGATCGCGAAGGTGCACGGAAACCTGCCGAACCTGTGCCCCAAGCGGTGACAGCGTTCTGACCGGCGCAATCGTGATTGGTCCTGAACGCTACAATCGCCCGCGGTCCTAGCCGATGCGCAGGGCCCGTGCCGCGATGTTGAACCCGCAGTTCTGTTGCTCGCGCCGCGCGGCAGCCGTTTGGGATCATTTGTCTTAACGGCTCCGCGGGGTGACGCGGCCGGCTGCCTGACACTGGCTGAGCTGTCAGCGCGGCGCCGGGCTACCCTTGCCGTCCATGGAACTCGACCTTTCCATGGACGGCGCGGCGCTGACCGCGTGCCTGGTGGACGTCGCCTCCGTCAGCGGCGATGAGGAACCGCTGGCCACGGCCATCGAGGCGGCGCTGGACGGCGTTGCGCACCTGTCGGTGGACCGCGACGGTAACGCGGTAGTCGCCCGGACTCACCTCGGATACGCGGAACGGGTCGTCCTGGCAGGACACATCGACACGGTGCCCATCGCGGGCAACGTACCGTCCAGGCGGGAAGGACAGCGGCTGTACGGGTGCGGCACGACCGACATGAAGGGCGGCGTCGCTACGGCGTTGCGGCTTGCCGCGACGATGACCAAGCCGGAACGTGACGTCTCGTACGTGTTCTATGACTGCGAAGAGGCCGAGGCGGAAAGGAACGGCCTGCTCCGGCTGAGCCGCCAGCATCCGGACTGGCTGGCCGGCGATTTCGCGGTGCTGATGGAGCCGACAGATGGCGTGGTGGAGGGCGGCTGCCAGGGCACCATTCGTGCCGAGGTGCGGGTGCTGGGTGTGCGCGCGCACAGCGCCCGATCGTGGCGGGGCCGCAACGCGATCCATGACGCGGCAAGCGTGCTCGACGTGCTTCGCGGATACCAGTCGCGGCAGCCTGAGGTGGACGGCCTTGTTTACCGTGAGGGGCTGAACGCGGTCCGCATCGCCGGTGGGGTGGCAGGGAACGTGATCCCGGATTCGTGCGTGGTGACAGTCAACTTCCGTTTCGCTCCCGACTTGAACGTGAGCCAGGCCGAGCAGCACCTGCGGGACACCTTCGCCGGGTGGGACGTGGAGATCACTGACGTTGCGGGAGGTGCCAGACCGGGGCTGGATCAGCCCGCCGCAGCGGCGTTCGTTGCTGCCGTCGGTGGGTCTCCCCGTGCCAAACTCGGCTGGACGGACGTCGCCAGGTTCGCCGCACTCGGGGTGCCCGCGGTCAACTACGGCCCAGGTATCCCTGATGTCGCGCACAGCCAGGGCGAGTACGTGGAGCTTGCGCAGATAACCGAGTGCGAGGCGCGGATGCGCGCCTGGCTGGCGTGTCCTTCCTCTTCGTGACCCCACGTCAGGCCGGGCGTCCCGGCGCGTGAGAGGCCCGGCCCGGCGGGGCCGGGACAGCTGAAAGGCCCGGCCCCACCGGACCGGGCCCCTCACGTCCTGTTACCTCAGCCGGCCGGGCCCGTGGTGAGAGTCACCGTTGCGGTGTGCTGCTGACCGCTGGTGTCCACCCACGTCAGCGAGACACTGTTGCCGGGTCGCTTGGAATGCATCGTGGTGGTCAGGGACTGCGCCGACGACACCGTCGTGCCGTTGACGCGGGTGATGACGTCGCCGGCCGCCACACCTGCGGACTGCGCGGGGGTGCCGTTGTAGACCTGGCAGACGAGCGCGCCGGAGCTGGCCGGGGCGGTGGACCCGCCGGTGCCGCCGGTGCCGCCACCTGGTGCGAGGTTACCGAAGCCGGAATTGCAGCCCTTGCTGATGTCCTGCACGCCCACCCCGAGGAAGCCGCGGGTGCCGATCTGGATGGTCGAACTGCTTCGCCCAGCCGCTATCTGCCTGGCGATGGACAGCGCGTGGTTGACCGGGATCGCGAATCCGATGTTCCCGCCCTGGCTGGTGTTGCCGCCTTGGCTGCCCTGGCTGCCGCCGGATCCCTGGCCGAAGCCGCCGCCGAAGCCGCCGCCGAAGCCGCCGCTGCTGCCGCCGTTGCTCGAGGCCGCCGTGTCCATGCCGATGACCTGGCCTGAGGAGTTCACCAGCGGTCCGCCGGAGTCTCCCGCTGCTATGTAGGCGTCGGTCTGGAGCATCCCGTGCAGGGTCTCGGTGTCCGAGCTTGCCTGGTCGCCTGCGGTGATGGACTTGTTCACGCCGGTGATCGCGCCTGAGGTCACGGCCGGCGAGCCACCTTGGCCGCCCTGGTTGCCAAGGGCGACAACCGCATCGCCGACGGCGACCTTGGACGAGTCTCCGATCGATGCGGCCTTGAGGCCTGACGCGCCCTCCAACTGCAGGAGCGAGACATCGTCAGTCTTGTCCGTGCCGAGGATGCGCGCGGTGTAGGTGCGGCCGGCGCTGTCGATCTGCGCGGTCACATTGGTGGCCCCGTTGACGACGTGGTTGTTCGTCAGCACCAGGCCGGACGAGCTGATCACGATGCCGGTGCCTTCGGCGGTCTCGTTGGTGTAGGTGAGCTTGGATGTCACGTTGACGACCGACGGCGAGACCGCTTTGGAAATCGCCTGCGCGTTGATGTTGCTGGTGCCCGTGTTCTGCAGCGGTGCGCGCGACGACCCAGGTGTCGGAATCGCGCTAGCGCCCGGGCTGGACGATGACTGCTGTGACTTGTTCGCGAGGCCGAACGAGGCGGCCGCCCCGATCCCGACTCCCACGATCGCTACCACGGCGAAGGCCAGGGCGCGCCGGCCACGCTTGTGCGGCGGCGGCGGAGGCGCACCCCACTGCCCGAACGGTGATCCGGGCGGCGGCGGCCAGTTGCCTGCGCCCGGCGGTTGCCATGCGCCTGGGTACGGGGGCGGCTGCTGGCTTCCCGGGCCGTAGCCCGGCTGGCTCCCGGCACCGTGGCCGGGCTGGCTTCCGCTTCCCGCACCGTAGCCGGGCTGGCTTGAGCTGAGCTGGCTTGAGCTGGGCTGGCTTGAGCTGGGCTGGCTTGAGCTGGGCTGGCTTGCCGCACCGTAGCTCGCTGCCGGCTGGTTGCTGATCCAGAAAGCGTCCGTCTGCGGGCTGCTCGCGCTGTAGCCGGGCTGGTCGCTGCCGGTCCCGTAGGCCGGGGGCTGCTGGCTGGCGGCCCCATAGGCCGGCGAGTCGGCGCGCGGCACCTCGCGGCCGGCTTCATACCCGGGTCCCTCGCTGCCTGCGGTCCAATCGGCCGGCGTCGGCTCGCCGCTGATCCCATAGGCGAGAGTTTCCTCGCCGCTGCTATGCGACGCCGGGTCCTGCTCCCTGTCGTGCTCTTGCATCCTCATCACCTTCGATTGGAACAGGCTGTGTTCGCGGACAGCACTTCTGCCCGACGGTCCGGACCCAGCGTCGATGCTCGGCTTGGGTCGTCCACTTACAAGTAGGCCAGTTCATTGTTAAGAGAGGCGTAAGACCTATCGCCGATTCCCTTGGGGTTTTGCTGAGGAAATGCTGAAGGCGCCCGCCGGGCGGTTGGACCATGCCTGTTGCCTGCTGGGCCGCTCCGCGCCCGCGCTGGCAAGGCTGGATCGGGGCCGGTGAATCTGCGCACCGGCCTTCGTAGCCGGTGCCGTGGGCCTGTTGGGCGTGGCCGGTCTATGGTCCGCCGGGCCTGAGCTGGCCGGGCTGCACGAGGCCCGGCTCGTCGGCGTAGACGACAAGTTGCCCGCGGTCCCGGGCCTGCAGTTTGACCATCGCCCGGCTCACGTGAGTCTTGGCCGTCGCCGGGCTCACCACAAGTAGCTGCGCGATCTCGTCGTTGGAGAGCCCTTCCGCGACGAGGGCCATGACCTCCGGCTCGCGCTCTGTCAGGCTGCTGAGCTGGGGCGCGGACCGCGAAGGGCGTGCACGCGCCGCGAATTCCGCGATCAGCCACCTGGTCACACCGGGGGAGAGCAGGGCGTCGCCGCGCGCGACGGCTCGTACGGCGGCGATCAATTCGGCCGGCTCGGTGTCCTTGACGAGGAAGCCGCTTGCCCCGATACGTAATGCTTCGAAGACTTATTCGTCGAGGTCGAACGTGGTGAGCGTGACGACGCGCACGGCGTTGAGCCCGCTTGCCGGAGATGATTTTCCCTCGCCGCCGCGAGACCCTCACACTTCGGCATCCGGATGTCCATCAGCACCACGTCGGGCACAAGCCGGGCGGCCATGGCTGCCGCCTGCACACCGTCGGCAGCTTCGCCCCCCACTTCGAAGTCCTCCTGCGCGTCACGCAACGCGCGGAACCCGGCACGTACCAGTGCCTGGTCATCGGCGAGGACCAGGATCACGTGCCCCTCCCGGCCGCGCCGGCCTTCGCCGCGGTCACGCCGGTCCTGTCGGTGGCGCCGGTCCTGTCGGTGGCGCCGGTCCTGTCAGTGGCGCCGGTCCTATGGCTGGCGCCGGTCCTATCACTGGCGCTCCGGTCGCCAGAGCCGGTACCGCTGGTGCTGGGCGCGGCTCGCTGACGGCGGCGCCGCCATCACCGTCATCTTCGATCTCGAGGTCGAGCCTGGTGTCCCCGTACCCCACGCGCACGGTGACGTTGCTCGCGCGGGCGTGCCTGATCACGTTCGTCATCGCCTCTTGCGCGATCCGGTAGGCCGCGAGGTCGGCCTCGGCCGGCAGTGCCGCGCGTCTCCGTCGAGTTCGGTCCGCACGAAAACTCCTGCTGCGGTAGCGCGCGAGGCTAGGTCGCTGAGCTGAGCCATCCCTGGAACCGGCGACAGCGGCGGGCGTCGCCTGCCGATGCGCGCAGCAGGCCGAGCACGGACCGCAGTTCGCCGAGCGCTTCTTTACTCGCCTGCCTGATCGCGGTGAGCGCGGTCCTCCCGCGCTCGGCCGACTCGTCCGGGCGTTCGTCCATCAGGTGCGGCCCACGGCCGCGGGGGCAGTACCGTTTAGGCGCATCCGAGCGCCTACTCCCCTGGTAGTAGCCGCCTGCCGCACACAGTCTCCGCACGCGCGATGACGTGCCCAGGATTGTCGCCTACCTTTCGAGTGTGGATGCAGACCAGCGACGGCCTCGCCGGCCCTGGAACCAGGCCCGCGGCCCGTGTGGCACAGCCGCCGCGCAAGCGAGGAACGGCTGCGCATCGCGCAGGAGTTGCACGACGTGCTCGCCCACAACATCTCCCTGATCAGCGTGCAAGCCGGTGTGGCCCTGGCGATGACGTATCCACTCTGGACACGACATATCTTGTCAACGGAGCGCCCGCGTGGCATTCTGAAGTAATCGAGATATGACGCGTGATCCGCGGAGCTGGCCCGCAGGGCCAGCCGCGCGGCGGGCGCAACCGCAAACCAGGAGTGAAAATGTCGACACTGTCCCGGCGCGACGAGATGGCCGTCTCGGGTGCGGCGCTGTCCGGCGCACCCTGGAGTGCAGCCACACTGACCGGCGGAGTCGTCGCCGCAGGCGATCTCGGCCTGAACCTCATCGGTGGCCACATCGGGCTGACCATGCTCAGCGGCCCGCTTTCACTCGGCGTCGTCGCCTTCATGGCGGTCGCCGCGTCAGGCGCCCTGCTACGGGCGCGCCGTACCCGTGCGCTGGCCTGGGCCAGGAACAACCCTTGGCGCTTCGCTCTCCTGCCCGCGCTTGCCTGCGCGGCGGCTGTGCTGCCGGTAGCGCTCGTTCTCGGCGGCGCCGGGGTTTTCGGCGCGGTCTTCAGCGCCTTCTGGCACGGCCTGCTCGTGTTCGGCATCACGGGGGCGGTCGGATCGGTGCGCCGCCGCTCACCGGCGTAAACGCCAGCCGAGAACCTGCGCCGCGCGGCGCTTGTCCGTCTCGCATGACGCGATCGGCACCTTGCGGTCCGTGCGTTGCGCGTGAGTAGGTTGTGATTCGCCCGTCGACGCGGATACTGCTACCATCACTGCGTCGTTGGCGCCGCTAGCTCAACTGGCAGAGCAGCGGACTCTTAATCCGCGGGTTCGGGGTTCGAGTCCCTGGCGGCGCACCCGTCCTGACCTGGCTATACATGCCTCTTCACGTGGTATTTCACGCCTCGGTGGTTGCAGTCCTGGTTGCGATTGCCATTGGCGTCGTTACGCCCATAGTGCCTTGCCAATCTGATCGGCGGCGTGCTGCGTGAGCTTCGCGGTGACGTGTGTGTAGCGCTGGGTCTGGCTGAGCTGAGAATGTCCAAGGATCTGCTGCACGACGCGGATGTCGATGCCCTGCTCAAGCAGGAGGGTCGCTGCCGTGTGGCGGGCGTCGTGCACGCGCGTTTCCCGGACTCCCGCGGACTTGAGGAGCTTGCGCCAGTCTTCCCAGTCATCGCGGGGGTCAATCGGCTTGCCGGTCGGTGAGCAGAAGACGAGGTCCCAGTCTTGCCAAGGCCCGGATGTTGCTATGCGGTGGGAGTTCTGGCGGCGGCGGTGGGCGCGGAGCTGCGCGACAAGCGGTTTTGGCAGGGCCAGGGTCAGTTTCGCCTGCCCCCGGTTCGGTTTGACTCCCTTGCGCTGGGCGAAACACCAGCCTCCGCCCGTGCGCTGCGGGCATTCGCGCGCGTGGCCGGTGCATCCGCTCGGGCACGGCCGCTTTACTTCGGGGCAACCGTGGCCACGCTTGGCGCAGTCAGCGGCGCAGTCATCTTTGTGCCGATGCTGGTCGCAGGCTATCGGGCACGCCTTCCGGTGTCTGCCGGAGGTGCAGGCGGCCACGTCCTCGCAGCCGTGCTTGAAGCGGTGCCGTTTGAGCTGCCAGCCGACTTCGATCGTTCCGGCCTCGAGGTTCACGTACTTCCAGCGAAGGCCGATGGCCTCGGACTGGCGGATGCCGACGGCGAACGCGACCGACCAGCGCGCGCCGTTCGATCGTTTGCTGGCAGCGGCGAGAATGCGGCGCGCCTACTCTTGCGTCAGAGGCTCGATATCCACCTCTTCACCGGTCGGCGCGTCGACCAGCGCCGCCACGTTGCGCCCGCACTTGCCGCGCTTCCAAGCGATCTTGAGGACGCGTGAAAGGATCCGGTGGATCTGCTGGGACCGCACCGGCCTCGGCGCCCTCACCCTGCTCGGCCTGTAACACCCGCCCGGCCAACCCGAAACGAGACCAGATCGTGATCCAATCCCCCAGACCGGAAACGGCTACTTTGACCACAGCCCTGATGCCGCCGCACCCTCACGGTGCTGGTTTGATGGTGACTTGAGGGGAATCCGTGCCATCAGATGTCAACTCATCCCACATCGTGATCAAGCGAAAATGGGCCTGGTGGGGCTCGTTCTGGTCCTGGATAGTCTTGGTCGACGGCCAGCATGTGGGCACCCTTCCCAATGCCGGCTCCCTCACTGTGCAGGCAGCGCCGGGCCACCACAACATCGTGACCGGTCCTTCTAGCATCCTTCAGGGTCTCGGCCCCAGCCAGCCGTTCTCGTTCGATGCGGAGGCCGGCGAGCGAATCGACCTCGTGACGCGAGCCCGGATGTGGGGTCGGCCCAAGATCTGGTGCCCGAACGTGCAGCCGGACCCGCCACGGCGTTCGGCGAAGTCGTGAGGGGTGGCGATTGACCTGGTTGCTGGGCGGACCGGGCCCGCCAGTACGTCGTGAGCCGACTGCCGCCGCCTTGAGAGATCACCGAGGCCGACAACCAGCACGGTGCACGGCTTGAAATCCCCGTCAAAGATGGCTCGAGCATGAGTTTCAGGCTTGCCTGGACCTCACAGCCTGCTATCTCGATTCAAGTCGGCCCGGCCGCGCAGATCAGGAGGCCCAGCGGGAATGGGAACGTGGCGACCGAGGCTAGCCGCATGATTCGCGCAACTCGCACGCCCAGAACGATCATTGCGGCGGATACATGTGCACGCCGAGTTGGCTTCGCTGCCGGGATTATCGATGTGGGTCGAGGAGGGCGATCGACAGTTCCGGGCTCTCGATGTGTGCGTTGTGGCCGAGGCCTGGGAGCGTGATCGTTGGGACGCCAGCCGGGCAAGTTGCTCATCTGCGTTCATTGGGTCATGCTCGCCGCGGGCAAGAGTCACCGGGGCCTGGGACCGCGCTAACAATTGCGCCATGTCGGGCGCCCCGACCGCGAACGCACCCGGATCCATGGCCACCCGCCATCGCCCGTCCTGCTCACGCAGTCCGGCGTCCACGGCTGGATCACCGGCGGGCAGCAGGCCGGCCAGACCTGACAGGCGCAGGTAACGGGCCGCGGCCTCGTCGCGCGAGCCGACCCAGGCCGGTCGGTCACGGCGTCGGTCCACTTCGTCGGGCGCAGCGAGGCCGCGGAACTGCTGGTGGTCCCTCAACGACCGGGAGTTCAGCGGGCCCATTAAGGGCTTCCCCGCCGTCGCCGCTCCTCATGCGGGCTGGCACACCCGGGAGGTCTTCCGCGCACCCGCCCGGGCCGCCTAACGCGCGACCTCGCGTCCTTGGAGGCGATGTCCTACCGGCGCGGCCGCTACGTCCGGGTGACGGCTTGCCGCCGCGTAACCCGAACTCGACGACCGTTCACAGCCATCCGCCCCGGCAAGAACACGCGGGTGTCGGCATGAGAGTCAAGTGGTTTTGGGGCGGCCGGTCACCCTCACTATGACCGCCGATCACCTGCTAAGGAGGGTCAACGGTAGCCGTAGCGCTTGAGCAGTTCCGCGACGTCGCGCCAACGGCCGTCGTCCTCTGCGTCAACTGCCTGCCCTAGCTCGATGAGCTTCTTGATGACGGCTCTGTCAGCGTCGTCGACAAGAGCGGCGTATCGCGAGTCCAGGAGATAGGAACGCTCGCCGGACGCCGCGTTCATTGCCACCCGGTCGAGGAAAATGTCGAGAAGTCGGGCCGCGGCGGGGAGTTCTGTTTCCGGCGTGGCCATCGGCACGTGCCGTAGGTCTTCTCCCCATAGTGCGGTAAGCATCGGCTGTTGGCGCAGGGTCAGGACGGTTCCTACCACCCGGTCGAGCTTCATGCGGCCGAGAAGCAGGCTGACATCGCGCCCGAGCCGCACGAAATTCTGATCGTTAAGGGAGAAACCGACGAACAGGACGTGCCGCGTCATCATTGCGGTCTGAACCATGCTCGCCAGCGGTCGCCATAGTGCGTCGTAGCCTAGGAACTCGTCGCTGCTGAGCACCAGGTACTCGCTGTCGACGTCACCGTTCATCTTCAGCAGCCAGGGCCGGCCGGGCTCGGCCTTCTGCCAGGGCAGTTTGCATGGACGCTCGTCAAAGGTCGCAGCGCACGCCTGTTCGTACAGCGCGTCGAAGTTCGTCGTGATCGCTTCGGTCGTGCGCAGTGACGCGAGCAGCGCATGGCCGACGCCGTGTAGAGGCTGGCTTAGCTCACTGCGGAGGCGTGCGCGGAACTGCGGCCCGAGGTCCTTCTTGAGGAGTTGAGCCGCGTCAGTGACCGGGATCTCTAGAAGGTCGTCGGGTCTGTTGGCGTATGACTGCGAGCGTTCCACGCGGCGCGATGAAGATCCTCGCCTCGTACAACGTCAAGGGCGGCGTGGGCAAGACGGCGACGGCGGTCAGATGCTTGCGAGGAGGCCGATGCCGAGGACGCCCTGATGTTTCCGGTGGCGTCGGGTCGCGTAGGAGGTTGACGCTGCCTGCCCTGGCCAGAGACTGCATGTGGCCTGCAGCAACTGCTCAATCCACGAGCACGCCGGGGCCATCACGGAGCGGGTGTGGTCCCAGTTGCGGGGACTTTCGGCCCTGCCGGTCAAGCAAAGCCGGCTGATGGCATGATCACGGCCTGGCGTTTGCGTCCGTGCGCTGTCAGCGCGGCGCGGGCTGGCTCTGGGACAGTATCGGACCGGATCAGGGACGGGTGGCTTTCAGGGCGGCAGAGCGGATCGGATCCCGGGCGCTGGGCAATTGTGTGTCGGGTAACGCCGACGAGAATTCTCTCACGGTGGCCCGGCGATGGGGAGGCGGTAGCCGTGCTGGGGCGAGGTGGCTGTGCTGCCCGCCGTGTCGGCGCCTGGACGGCCGCCGTGAGGCGGCTGCAGTCTGCGGAAGGGAGTCGTGATGGCTACGGCGGAGGAAACTCGCGAGCGTTCAGCGTCTGCCGGTGAGCGCTGGTATGCGCTCGACCCGGAGGACGTAGCGGGCAGACTCGGGGTTGTCCCTGACTCGGGTCTTTCTGCTGATGAGGCCGCAGGCAGGCTCAGGCGTGACGGCCCGAACGCGCTCCCGGTGGAGGAGCCGCCGTCGGCGGCCCGCCGTTTCCTCGCCGAGTACACGAGCTACATGCAGCTCATCCTGGTCGGAGCGGCGATCGTCTCGCTGGTGATCAAGCAGTGGAGCACGGCCATCGTGCTGATCGTGATCACGCTGTTCAATGCCCTGGTCGGGCTGCGCCAGGCGGGCAAGGCCGAGAGCGCGATGAACGCGCTGCAGTCGATGATGAAGGCGACGGCGCGGGTGCGGCGCGACGGCGTGGAGGCCGAGATCGGGGCCGAGCAGCTGGTGGCCGGCGACGTGGTGCTGATCGCGGCGGGGGATGAGGTGCCGGCGGACGGGCGGATCGTGGCCTCGAGCGCGCTGCAGATCGACGAGTCGGCATTGACCGGCGAGAGCGTCCCGGCGGCGAAGGACGCCGAGACGCTGCCCGGCGGTGAGATCGGGCCCGGTGAGCAGTCGAACATGGCGTTCATGCACACCCCGGTCACGCACGGCAGCGCGGTGATGATCGTCACGGCGACCGGGAGCGGCACCCAGGTCGGGAAGATCGCGCACATGCTCTCGGCCACGGCGAAAGAGGACACCCCGCTCACCAAGCAGATGAACACGCTGACGCTGTGGATCGTCGGCGCAGCGGGACTGACGATGATCGTCATGTTCGCGCTCGGCCTGGCCCGCGGGCAATCGTGGACGACGCTGTTCGACACCGCGGTCGCGCTCGCGATCGCGGCGATCCCGCTGGCCCTGCCGATGGTCGTCCAGGTCGTCCTGTCGCTGGGCAGCGTCGAGCTGGCGAAGAAAAAGGCGATCGTCAAAGACCTGCCGTCGGTCGAAACGCTCGGGTTCACCTCGGCGATCAACTCGGACAAGACCGGGACGCTGACGATGAACCAGATGACGGCGGTCGAGGTTGTCGACCCGACCGACCGGTATGCGATCACGGGCACCGGCTACAGCCTGGAGGGGAAGATCAGCCACCCGGCCGGCACGACGGACACCATCGACGCCGCGATCCTGCCCTACGTGGTGGCGAGCGACACCAAGCTCGTTGGCGGCAAGGTCGTCGGCGATCCGACCGAGGGTGCGCTGCTGGTGCTGGCGCACAAGGCCGGCGTGTACATCGACGCGACGCGCGAGCAACTCCCCCGCCTCGCGACGCTGCCGTTCGACCCCTCCTACAAGCTGATGGCCACCTTCAACCAGGCCAAGGACGCGGCCGGGAACGACGTCGTGCGCTGCTTCGTCAAAGGAGCGGCGCCAGCGGTGATAGCCCGCGCGGCGGCCGCGCTCGCGGGCGGCACGAGCATCCCCTGGGACGATGCGCTCAAGCAGCGCGCCGAGCAGCACGTCCATCGCATGGAAGAGGCGGGCCTGCGGGTCATGGCCGGCGCCTTCCGCGACCTCGATCCGGCCAGCTTCGACCCCGGCGGCGACCTGCTCTCCTACGTCCAGCACCTGGAGATGACGAGCCTGGTCGGGATGGTCGACCCGCCGCGCGAGGAGTCCAAGGCCGCGGTCGCCGATGCGCAGCAGGCGCACATCCGGGTCCGGATGGTGACCGGCGATGACGTCGTCACCGGCGCCGCGATCGCCAAGCAGCTCAACATCCCCGGGGAGGCGGTCCTCGGCGCCGACTTCGCCGCGCTCACCGAGGCCGAGCGGCTCGAGCGGATCGATGCCATCGGCGTCGTCGGCCGGGTCGCACCCGAGCACAAGGTGCTGCTCGCCGAGACGCTCAAGAAAAAGGGCCACGTGGTGGCGATGACCGGTGACGGCGTCAACGACGCGCCCGCCATCAAGGCAGCCGACATCGGCGTCGCCATGGGCAGCGGCACCGAGGTCGCGAAAAACGCCGGCCGCATGATCTTGTCCGACGACAACTTCGCGACGATCGTCTACGCGGTCGAGCAGGGCCGCAAACTCTACGACAACCTCAACAAATACATCCGTTTCGTCCTGCTCGAGCTTATCGCGTTCGTGCTTACCTTCCTCGGCGCGACCCTGCTGGACATCGCCGCAGGCCAGCCGTTCACGCCGGTGCAGATCCTGTGGATCAACTTCGCCGTCAACGCCCCGTTCGGTGTCGCGCTCGGCTTCGACAAGCAGACCCCCGGCCTGATGAACCGCCGGCCCCGGCCGCGCGGGGAGCCGGTCCTGACCAAAGGGGTGATGATCACCTGCGGCCTGGTCGGGCTGTTCATCGCCGTCGCCAACCTGGCGCTCATCGCGACCGGGAAGAACCACTTCGGCAGCCTCAAGATCGGCCAGTCGATGGCCCTGGTCGCCTTCTGCCTGATGCTCGTGGTCGCCGCCTTCGAGGCCCGCAGCGAGACCGGGACCGCCTTCGACACAGACATCTTCAACAGCTCGAGGATGAACCTGATCGCGGTGGCCGAGATCGCCGGGGCGTTCCTCATCACCCAAGCGGACTTCATGCGCCGGCTGCTCGGTAGCGCTCAGCTGACCGCCGGGCAGTGGGGGCTTGCGCTTCTCGCCGCCGTCGTCCTGCTCCTCGGCTGGGAGGTCGGCAAGTGGATCGCGCGCCGAAGGACCCTGGCCAAGCGTGCGACCGTGCCGGCCCGATGACCAGGAAGGGGCTGGTGCCGGTTCTCCCGTCTTGTGGACGTTATCCGCCGGACACGCCGCCGCACGCCAAAGGCAGCCATCATCGATGCGCAGCGGGGATCGCCCCCGCGTGCGCACTGAACCGTGGCCGTCAGTGAGCGCTGCGGGGACATCGCACTCACGTCACCGCACCCATTGGAGGTAAGCGACATGGGCAAGAAAAAGAAGAAAAGGGACAAGCAGAAGCAGCACGATGCGCAGGTCCAGGCGTCGTCGGCCGCAGCGCCGCCGGAGGCCGGAGCGGGTCCGCCCCCGAAGATGAAGCGCAAGGAGTATGAGCGGGAGATGAGGGTCCTGCATGGTGAGCTGGTGGCGATGCAGGAGTGGGTCAAGGCGTCGGGAGCCAAGATCTGCATCGTGTTCGAGGGCCGGGACACCGCCGGGAAGGGAGGCACGATCAAGCGGATCACCGAGCGGGTGAGCCCGCGGGTGTTCCGGGTCATTGCCCTGCCCGCCCCGACCGAGCGCGAGAAGTCGCAGATGTACGTGCAGCGCTACCTCCCACACTTCCCGGCGGCCGGCGAGGTGGTGATCTTCGACCGCAGCTGGTACAACCGGGCGGGCGTCGAGCCGGTGATGGGCTTCTGCACGCCGCAGGAGACCGAGCGGTTCCTGGAGCTGGTGCCGGGGGTCGAAAAGGCCATGGCCGATGATGGGATCTTGCTGCTGAAGTACTGGCTGGAGGTCAGCGCCGGCGAGCAGACCCGGCGGCTCGAGAGCCGCATCAACGACCCGCGGAAGATCTGGAAGCTATCGGACCTGGACTTGAAGTCCTACAGCCGCTGGTATGACTACTCCAGAGCCAGGGACGCGATGTTCGCAGCGACCGATACCGCGTGGGCGCCCTGGTACGTCGCGCACACCGACGACAAAAAGCGCGGCCGGCTCAACATCGTCAGCCACCTGCTCAGCCAGGTCCCCTACAAGCCGCTCACCCACCGCGACATCGCGCTGCCCAAGCGCCAGCGGACCAGCGGCTATGTGGAGCCGGACCTGCCGCTGCGGTATATCCCGACACCGTTCTAGACAGCCAAGCGAGGCCGAGGGAAGAATTCCTGGCAGCCGTCCTCGCAGGGCAGCCTGCCTGCTGGCCGGAGCACTGATGGTGCGCCTGATCCGCGCTTTCCTGGCCACGCCCAGTACGGCCCGGCCGTACGGGCCCGCGCAGCACCCAGCTGGCCCGACGCAGGTGCAGGCATGCGGCGGCAGTGCCCGGGGTCGGCCGGCAGGGCCGGGGCAGGAGCATATGACCATGACGGCTGAACCGCCTGGGAGCCCGGTCACCGAGGCAGTCCGCAGCCTGGAGTTGCGCTGGATCTTCCCGGGCCAGCTGGAGAGTGCGGTGGCCAGATGGTTCGGACGGTTCCCGGCCGGGACGGAGGCACGTGAGGACATCTACCTGCTGGATCCGCCGTTGCCCGGGCTGTCGGTGAAGGTCCGCGGGGGCGGGGCGCTAGAGGTGAAGGCCTACCGCGGCAGCCCGGGAATCCTGGAGGTGGCCGGGCGCGCCCGCGGGCGCATGGAGTCCTGGCAGAAGTGGTCCTTTCCCTTTAGCCCGCTCAGCCCCGGCAGCGGTGAGGCGCCCGGCTGGCGGCCATTGCGCAAGAGGCGGCGCATCAGCCGGTTCCCGCTGGCCAGCGGGCAGATCAGGGCGCGCCGCGGGGCTGGGCCCGCAGCCGCGGTGCGAGGTGGAACTGACCGAGGTCCACACAAGTGGCCAGGACTGGTGGACCCTGGGGTTCGAGGCGACCGGCCCCGCCGATCTGCTGCGCAGCGAACTCCAGGCCACCGCCGCGCTCGTGTTCGCCCACGCTCTGCCCGGTGGGGTGGAACCCGGCACGGACGACTCCAGGTCCTATGCGGAGTGGCTGTGCCAGCGGCCGGGCGCCCATAGTGACGCGTGAAGGCTGTCCCTCGGCCGGGCCGGCTGGCCCGCCGTTCCGCTCACCGCGCCCGGCGCCGGCCCGGCGGGAACGCCAGCGGCGAAATGACCGCTGCCGATCACATCGAGGCTGTCAGGCTGGCGCTGCGCGTGCATGGCCGAAGCCAAGTACGGCCGGTCAGCTGACAGGGCTGGGGACGAACAGAACTGGTGAATCTGGCCGTCCGCGCCACAACTACCAGCCAGCGCCCCACCAGCTCCGAATCGGCGATATGGCTTCCTTTCATAGGTATGACAATGGTACGCAGCAATAACCGGCCCGCGTTGGCTGAACCGTGAGTGGTGAGGGTGTGGATCTGGCGGGTGCCGTCGCGGCGGGCGGGGACACGGCGGGTGACCTGCCGCAAGCTGACCTGCTGGCCTTTGAGCGGGCCCTCGGTGATGTCTAGGTTCGTCGTGGTGTCCGCGAGGGTGTATTCGTGTGCCCGGCCGCGGTCATCGGCGCATTTGATGGTGGTGAACGCGGCAGCGGGCAGGTCCGGGGCGGGGCCTTTGCGGTAGGTGAGCAGATCGAACGCGGCCGCCAGGATGTCGGCGAACAGGGCAGGTGACCAGCCGCCCCGGTCGAAGCAGACCGTCACCCGCCGCCCGTCGCCCACGATCTGGCGCAGCTTGGGGAGCAGCGCCTTCAGTTCGCCGGCCAGTGACTGCGACGGCTCGGCGACCACCATGAACACCGGGTCACCATGCTGATCGGTGACCCAGGTCTCCGGTGTGGCTGGGGCCGGGAACTTCAGCCTGGCCACGTGGGTTTTCTGCACGGTGCGGGTGCCGTGCGGAGAGCGTCACCGGGTCTGAGGCGGTCCATAGCGAGATATTTGGGCCTGCGTCCCCGTCGTGAAATGCGCTCTGCGCCTCGATGAAGCGAGGCAGGAAGTCGCTATGGAAGTCCTCGAACTCACCCATGGCAGAACTGTCCTCCCGCGTCGCGCAGGCCGGCAATCACGTCAACTCAGTCAATCCTCCTCGCCATTTGACCGGTGTTGCCTGACATCGGCATACCAGGATGGGTCTGATGGCGCGAGATGACGCCGTGCCTGTTCAGGTGCCGGAGGCCATGTAGGCGGCGAGGATGTAGTTGGGGTGGCGGTCGAGGTTCTTACGGGCCCGGTCGTAGCGCATTGTGGTTCTGGGGCCGGCGTGGCGGGCTGGGATCTGCACGTCACGAAGATCCAGGCAGCAGCTGCCAGGCGCAGCCGATCGGCGTGCTGCACGAGGCTTCCGGCAGCGACGGGCAGTAGCTCGTTGCATTGCGTCATGCCTTCGACGCTCCGCCGCCCCGCCGCTCCTGGAAACGCTCTCGGCGCACCGCGCGCAGAGCGGCAAGAGCGCGCATGCCGTGGTCGCGCGATCATGAATAATCATGCAACCCGGGCTTGGTCTAGCACGCGTCGACGGATCCAGCTGGAACAGCAGCTGCGCGCGCAAATAGCCGCCGTTCGGTACGTCAAGATGACCCGCCTCAGTGATCACGGATGAAGCGCCGAACGGGACATTCTGCGTGGCCGACACGGCCTGGAGCCGAGGATGCAGGTGGGGTTAGCCTGCTCAAGTTCGTCGATGAGCACGTAGATCGCTTCGATGATGACCTGCCGCATCCGGTCCCACGACTCGGCCCAGTCTCCCATGAGCCGTACGCCGAGCCGGGCTGCGGGCCTTCCGTGATTGGGGAGCCGCACGTTCACGCAGCGTGCCGCGGTCAGTTACCGTTTCCTGGCGCCGGGACCGCACCTGCGCCGATGCTGGGCTGCAAGCTTTGCATCACGGTGCCGTCCGCGCGCAGATCAAGGTGATCGGCAGGGATGCCAGCGCGGTTGCCGCGCGGGACGCGGGTAAGGTTCCGGTATGGCTGTCTCGTCGTTGATGGTCCCGCTCGGCACGCAGGCGCCCGGCTTCACCCTTCCGGACACCAGCGGCACGATGGCAGGCCGCGACGACTTCACCGCCGCGCCCGCATTGCTGGTTGCCTTCTTGTGCAACCACTGTCCCTACGTCCGCCACGTCGAGACCGCGCTGGGCACGCTGCTGTCGCACTACCCTGACCTGGCCGTCGTGGGCATCTGCACCAACGACGCCGATGCTTACCCCGACGACCGGCCGCACGAGCTTGCCGGGCAGGCCCGGCGCGCCGGCTGGAATTTCCCGTACCTGGTCGACGCCGACCAGAAGGTCGGCCGCGCCTACCACGCCGCCTGCACGCCGGACTTCTTCCTCTACGACAGCGCGCGCCGGCTGGCCTACCGCGGCGCGTTCGACCAGTCCACGCCCGGTAACGGCAAGCCGGTCACCGGCGAGCTGCTCCGCGCGGCCATCGAGCTGACCCTGGCCGGCCAGCCGGTGCCCGAGCCGCACCGGCCCAGCATGGGCTGCTCAATCAAATGGCGGTCCTGACCATCGTCATGACCAGCGCAGCCCGTCGCCAGGCCGTTGACCTTGCACCGCCTGCCACCATGACCAAACGCCCATGCCGTGCCAGAATCCGCCTGCCTGCCGAGCCTGGGATCGGGTCACTCTGGGTGCCCGACCTGGTCCGGGACCGGTGAGCGCAGTGCCGCCCAATGCGCGGCAGCGCCGCGGTATGGGAGAGTCGGGTCATGAACGCGGGGGGAGGGGCTTGGTCCTGGAACTGCAGTTCGTCGTGGATGCGCCGCGGGAGCGGATCTTCAGAACGCTCACCGAGCCCGCTGAGCTGGCGAGATGGTGGGGGCCGCATGGGTACACAACGCCCGAGATAGACCTCGACCTCTGCGTGGGGGGCGGCTATCGCTTCACGATGCGGCCGCCCGACGGCGACCGGTTCCACCTCGCAGGCGAGTTCCTCGAGATCGAGCCGCCGAGCCGCCTCGTCTACACCTTCCGCTGGGAAGAACCCGACCCCGACGACCGCCAGACAGTCGTTACGTTGTCTCTGGATGACCTCGGAGACGCCACGGAGGTGTCGCTCTCGCAGGGCGAGTTCGCGACCGAGGCGCGCCTGGAGTTGCATCGGGGCGGTTGGACGGACAGCTGGGAGAAGCTGCGCGAGTTGATCGAGTCGAGCGCCTAGCCACCGATGCACCCCGGCGAAGACCGGAGCCGACGGCCTCGATCGCGACTTCGCCGGACAGCGGGATCAGCGCGCCTCCACGCCGAACTGGGAATTCGGTGCCCACAGGCACAGAGACCGAGTCATATTCGGCACCGCTCCGAGTCGATATGTCTTGCCGTAGCGACAGGTAACAACGTCAGGCCGCCAATCTCCACAACCCGCGGCCGCCCCGAGACTACGAGTGGTTATGCGGGTAACCGGATAAGCATGCACGCGCGCAACGCGCGCTATTCGGCATGTGAGCTGTCATCCGCCAGCGGCATGGGACCACGTTGAGGGGTTTTCCGCCATGAGCATGGGACCACCCGATCGCCAGTAGTGGGACCAGCGGCGTTCGTCCAGGGGCACCGCCCGCAGCAGGGCGGTCTAGTATCGATCACCACGACGCGGCGCGACGACAAGAGGCAGGACCCGATGAGGGCTATCGTCCAGAACAGGTTCGGCCCGCCGGACGTCCTGCAGCTGGTGGATACCGGCCTGCCAGAGGTCGGGGCCGGCGACGTGCTGGTTCGGGTGCACGCCGCCGCGCTCAACCCGGCCGACTGGCACATCCTGCGAGGAGACCCGCTGGTGGCGCGGTTCATGGGGGTGGGGCTGACCAAGCCGAAGGCCCATGTAGCCGGGATCGACGCGGCGGGTGTGGTGGAGGCGGTCGGCGCGGACGTGCGCCGGCTGCGGACCGGCGACGAGGTGCTCGGCTTCTGCCGGGGTGCGTTCGCGGAGCACGCGTGCGCCGCGGCGGACATGGTGGTGCCGAAGCCGGCGAGCCTTACCTTCGAGCAGGCGGCCGCGGTCCCCGTAGCGGCGACGACGGCGCTGCGCGGGATCCGCGACGTGGGCGAGGTGACGGCCGGTCAGCGGGTGCTCGTCAACGGGGCCGGCGGCGGGGTGGGCACGTACGCCGTCCAGATCGCGGCGGCGCTGGGCGCAGAGGTCACCGGGGTGTGCAGTACGCGCAATGTCGAGCTGGTGCGCTCGATCGGCACCGCCCACGTCGTCGACTACACGGCGGAGGACTTCACCGGCGGGCGGACGCGGTACGACGTGATCCTCGACAACGTGAGCAGCCTCCCGCTCACCCGGCTGCGCCGGGCGCTCACCCCGAAGGGGATCCTCGTGCTCAACGGTGGCGGTTCGCCCGGCCACGTGTTCGGGCCCGTCGGTGGCATCCTGCGGGCAGTGGTGGCCAACTCGTTCGTCTCGCAGCGGCTGCGCCCGCTCCCGTCCCGGCAGAACCGGCAGGAGCTGCTCGCCGTGACCGGGCTCATCGAGGACGGGAAGCTCACGCCGGTCGTCGGCCGGACCTACCCCCTGGCCGATACGGCCGAGGGTCTGCGCCACGTCGAGCAGGGGCACGCGCGCGGCAAGGTCGTCGTCACCGTGGCGTGAGATCGGCAGGTGCGTGCGGCTGCATCACCGCGACCCGGCCGCGTTCAAGCGGAACGTCCCCACCCGGAGGATCCACGGCGCGGGGAAAAAGCCGCGAGCCGCCGACGGCCCGCCGTCGGCAACAGCGAAGCCTGGCCGACAGGTGCGCCCTAACTAGACCGGCGTTCGTGAATGAAAGCGCGGAACGCGGCATGACCGGACGTTCATCCCGAGGTGGGTGCTGCATAGACATGCAGTCGAGCCGATGGTGCATTGGCTATGACCGGGCCGCCAACGACGCGAGGCCCCGCTGGATAAACGCGCGCCGACCCGCCGTTCGGCGCTCATCCTCTGGCCTTCATGATGCCCTCGCGGAGTGTTCGAGATCGGACATTATGGGCGGGTGCTGCGCTACGTACTGTTGCGCGACGCCCTTCGGAACCTCAGTCTTGAGCCCTCGGCAGGATGTCGTGCGGTGAATCATCTGGGCCTCACGGGATCGGATCCGCTGCAAGGATGACGGCTGTGCGCCGCTACGAGGCGAGTATGTACGACAGCAACCGCTGGGACGGCTTCGAGCTCCGCCCCGGCGACATCATCATCAGCACCCCGCCAAAGTGCGGGACGACGTGGACGCAGATGATCTGCGCCCTGCTCATACTGCAGGAACCGGAGCTCCCGCTCCCGTTGGACACGCTCTCGCCGTGGATCGACATGGTGACTCGCGCCCGCACAGACGTGTTCGCGGACCTGGAAGCCCAGACGCACCGCCGGTTCATCAAGACCCACACGCCGCTCGACGGGATACCCAACGATCCGACGGTCACGTACATCTGCGTCGGGCGGGACCCGCGCGACGTGGGGCTGTCGATGGACCACCATATCGACAACACCGACATCGGCGCGTTCCTCAGCCAACGCGAACGGGCGGCCGCGATCGACGGTATCGAGCTCGGACCATTGCGGCCACCGCGGCCGCGCCCCGACGGCGAGCGGGACCGCTTCTGGCAGTGGGTCGACGACGAGACGCCGTCGACGCAGGTCGGGTCGTCGCTGCGGCGCACTGTAGAGCACCTGCAGACGTTCCGGGACGCCGCCGACGATCTCGACGTCGTGTATTTGCACTACGACGACCTAAAGGCCGACCTGGAGGGGCAGATGCGGCAGATGGCCGCGCGCCTCGGCATCGACGTCGACGAGCACCGATGGCCCCGCCTGGTCCAGGCGGCGACGTTCGAGTCGATGCGCAGCAGGGCCGACACGACCGTCCCCGGCGGCGGTCCGGAGCACTGGATCGATCCCGCCGCGTTCTTCAGCCGCGGCACGAGCGGCCAGTGGCGCGACCTCCTCGACGACGCCGACCTCGCCCGGTACGCCGCGCGCGTGCGGGCGCTCGCGTCCGACAACCTCGTCGAGTGGGTGCATCGCGAGCCGATCGACTGAGATCCCCGTCCGGCGGTATACCCGCACTACCCAAAGCTGATCGTCAGCGCCGACTGCCGCCCATAACTGCCGATCCGCGCTCGGGGCCAACATCAGGGGTCTGCGCCTCAACCGACGCCGGATTCGATCTGGCCCACCCGAGGGTGGGGTACCAGCGCCCAGCCACGTACCTCTCACGGCATTGCTGATCACGAATGGAGATGCTGGCCTCTGCATAAGAATGCGATGCCGGAACTCGCTCACATCGGCATGTGAGCTGTCATCCGCCAGCGGCATGGGACCACGTTGAGGGGTTTTCCGCCATGAGCATGGGACCACCCGATCGCCAGTAGTGGGACCAGCGGCGTTCGTCCAGGGGCACCGCCCGCAGCAGGGCGGTCTAGTATCGATCACCACGACGCGGCGCGACGACAAGAGGCAGGACCCGATGAGGGCTATCGTCCAGAACAGGTTCGGCCCGCCGGACGTCCTGCAGCTGGTGGATACCGGCCTGCCAGAGGTCGGGGCCGGCGACGTGCTGGTTCGGGTGCACGCCGCCGCGCTCAACCCGGCCGACTGGCACATCCTGCGAGGAGACCCGCTGGTGGCGCGGTTCATGGGGGTGGGGCTGACCAAGCCGAAGGCCCATGTAGCCGGGATCGACGCGGCGGGTGTGGTGGAGGCGGTCGGCGCGGACGTGCGCCGGCTGCGGACCGGCGACGAGGTGCTCGGCTTCTGCCGGGGTGCGTTCGCGGAGCACGCGTGCGCCGCGGCGGACATGGTGGTGCCGAAGCCGGCGAGCCTTACCTTCGAGCAGGCGGCCGCGGTCCCCGTAGCGGCGACGACGGCGCTGCGCGGGATCCGCGACGTGGGCGAGGTGACGGCCGGTCAGCGGGTGCTCGTCAACGGGGCCGGCGGCGGGGTGGGCACGTACGCCGTCCAGATCGCGGCGGCGCTGGGCGCAGAGGTCACCGGGGTGTGCAGTACGCGCAATGTCGAGCTGGTGCGCTCGATCGGCACCGCCCACGTCGTCGACTACACGGCGGAGGACTTCACCGGCGGGCGGACGCGGTACGACGTGATCCTCGACAACGTGAGCAGCCTCCCGCTCACCCGGCTGCGCCGGGCGCTCACCCCGAAGGGGATCCTCGTGCTCAACGGTGGCGGTTCGCCCGGCCACGTGTTCGGGCCCGTCGGTGGCATCCTGCGGGCAGTGGTGGCCAACTCGTTCGTCTCGCAGCGGCTGCGCCCGCTCCCGTCCCGGCAGAACCGGCAGGAGCTGCTCGCCGTGACCGGGCTCATCGAGGACGGGAAGCTCACGCCGGTCGTCGGCCGGACCTACCCCCTGGCCGATACGGCCGAGGGTCTGCGCCACGTCGAGCAGGGGCACGCGCGCGGCAAGGTCGTCGTCACCGTGGCGTGAGATCGGCAGGTGCGTGCGGCTGCATCACCGCGACCCGGCCGCGTTCAAGCGGAACGTCCCCACCCGGAGGATCCACGGCGCGGGGAAAAAGCCGCGAGCCGCCGACGGCCCGCCGTCGGCAACAGCGAAGCCTGGCCGACAGGTGCGCCCTAACTAGACCGGCGTTCGTGAATGAAAGCGCGGAACGCGGCAGAAGCGGACGTTTGCCCCAAATGCGGCGATGTATAAACATGCAGCCTGGCTGACTGACTGCCCGTCAGGCCATTGCCCGGGACTGCTATGCGGCCAACGACGCGAAGGAGCTCTTGATAACCGCGCGCCGACCCGCCGATCTGTTCTGTTTCCATTACACATTCGCTGTCGGCGTAGGCACTCATACAGTTTTCTGGCGTTCGTGAGCACTTGTTCAAAGGGCGACACCGGCGGGCGTGGACGGGTCGGCTAGCCAGACTGAGGCACGGTGCTGTGGCTCTTTCGGCAGTATGCGGCGATCCTGACGCCGGTTTCTTGCGCCGGGACAGGTCGGGACTGCGGGACCCATGACGACGGGACAAGTCCCGGTGGATGTTGCATGTGCGGGCTGGCCGACCGTGTCGGCCCGCAGGAGGAAAGAGATGTCTACTACCGTCCGCGACCGCCTTGGCGCCGTGACCGGCGCCGCCTTCGTCGCACTCATCCTGGTCGGCAACCAGATGGCCACTGCCGGCTCCGGCCAGTCTGCCCATCCGACGGGCGATCAGGTTCTCAGGGACGCCGCCCACCAGGTCTCCAGCGCAAGCGTCACCGCGGGAGTGGCCTTGGAGGTGCTGGGCTTCACCGCGTTTCTCGTCTTCCTGGGCTATCTCGCCGACGTCCTGCGCCGCACTGCCAGGGGCCGGCACGGCAGCATCGCCGCGGGTACCGGTATCGTCTCGGGCGCGGTCATGGTCGCCATCAAGCTCGGCTCGGCCGCCCCCATCATGACGCTGTGGGCCGACCACAGTACTATCAGCCCGCAGCTCGCCCTGATCCTCAACGACCTGGGCAGCGTGGCGTTCGTCATCAGCTGGCTGCCGTTCGCGATCTTCGTCGCGGCCGCCGCGGCCGCGCTGCACCGCGCCGGCCTTGTTGGTCGGCCCACTGCCTACTGCGGCCTCGTCCTCGGCGCCGCTGGCCTGGTCTTGACCATCATCGGCATCCATGATCCGATCAGCCCCAACCCGCTGGCGTTCCTGCTTGGCCTGCTGTGGCTGCTCGCCGTGAGTGTCCGCCTGGCTATCAGGCCGGGCACTGGCGCCAGTGCCGGCAAGGTCGGCGGGAGGGCCGATGCCCGCGTCGCGGTCAGCACCTAGCGCCACGCACCGTGACATGACGCAACCGCCCAGGCCGTGTAACGATGCGATGGTGGGGATACCAGGCACTGCACCCGGTACCGGCCACCGTCTTGCGGCCTGGGCGTGGGTCGCGGTCGCGGTCTCGGTCCTCGACACGATCGCGGTGGCCGCCGCCCTGGTGATCGCCGCCGAGGCCAGCATCTACCTGCCGATTGTCGAGACCGGAGCCTGGATCAACCTGGTCGCCGGCCCGGCGTTCCCGCTCCTGGCAGCGTTCATGCTGCGCAACCGCGGTCGCGACCCGGACCGCCCGCCGCGCCAGGACCGTCTGGCCTGGCTTTTCCTTGGCTTCGGCGCGCTGTGCGCCGCCACGATCGTGCTGCATGTCTTCGTCATGTACGACTTGCGCCATCACGGCCCGGTCATCTTGGCCGGCGCCTGGGTCTACACCTGGCTGTGGATCGGGGTTCCCACTGGCCTGCTGCTCGCCCTGCTGTGGTTCCCCACCGGCGACGTGCCCGGGCCCCGGTGGCGCTGGGCCGTCGGCGGCGTCGCCGTATCGCTCGCCGCGATCTGGCTCGCGATCGCCTTCACGCCCGGCCCGATGCCCGCATTCTCCGTGCACATCGCCAACCCCGTGGGCTGGACTGGTGCCGGACCGGCCTTGCGCGTCATCGGCTTCGCCGGCTTTTTACCCTCGCTGTCACCGCGGTGGCCACCCTCGCCTCGGTGGGCTGGCGGTTCTACCGCGGCGACGCGGCTGTCCGCGCCCAGCTGCGCTGGCTCCTCGCTGCCGTCGCGGTCATCGCGGTCACCATCGCGGTGCCCGGCCCGAAGGCACTCGGCATTGTCATCCTGGCACTCAACGTGATTGCCACATTCATGCTGCCGGTCACCCTGGCCGTCACCCTTGTCCGCCGCGACGGCCTGGTGCTGCCGCGCCTGCTCGTCTACGGTTCGCTGTCGGCCCTGCTCCTTGCCGCCTATATCGCCGTCGTGGGCCTCGCGCTAGCGGTGCTGGGAAGCCGCGCCGACCGCGCCGCCATCTTCGTCGGCGCGGGGCTCATCGCGGTCCTGGCCGCGCCGCTGCGGGCCCGGCTGCAGCGCTCGGCCGACCGCCTCGTCTACGGCGCCCGCGGCGACCCCTACGCGGCGCTCGCCGATCTGGGCCGCCGCATCACCGGCAGCCCCGGCGACCTCCTGCACCAGGTCGTGCGCGCTGTCGCCGACGCGCTACGCGCACCGTACGCCGCGGTCGTCCTGACCGGCGAGCAGGCGCCGACAGCCTCCGCTGGCCATCGAGCTGGCCCCGAGATCGTGGTACCCCTCACGCTGCGTGGCAGGCAAACCGGGTCCCTTATCGTCGCGCAGCGGACCCCGAACGAGCACTACAGCCAGCGCGACCTCACCCTGCTTCACGACCTCGCGCAGCACATCGCCGTCGCCGCCCACGCCGCGACGCTGACCAGTGACCTGCAGCGCTCACGGGGATCGCTCGTGGCCGCGCGGGAGGAAGAGCGGCGCCGCATCCGCCGTGATCTGCACGACGGGCTCGGGCCCGCACTCGCAGGCATCATGTTCGGCCTCGACGCGGCCCGCAACACCCTGGCCAGCGACCCGCAAGCCACGGCCGTGACGCTGGCCGAACTCAAGACCGAAGTGCAGGCCTCGATCACTGACGTCCGCAGGCTCGTCTACGACCTGCGGCCGCCCGACCTGGATCAGCTGGGCTTGGTGCCGGCCGTGCAGGCCTACGCCGCGCGGCTCGGCGAACGCGGCGCGCTTGACATCTGTGTGTCCGCGCCAGCCCTGCCGCCGTTGCCGGCCGCCGTCGAGGTCGCCGCCTACCGCATCGCCGCCGAGGCGCTGACCAACGCGGCGCGGCACTCCCGAGCCCGGCACACCACGGTGGCATTCACCGCCGACAACGCACAGCTGCGACTTGAGGTCATCGACGACGGCGTCGGCATCGCCACCCGCCGCGATGACCGCCGCACCGGCGTCGGCCTGGCCGCGATGGCCGAGCGCGCGGCCGAACTCGGCGGCGCCTGCTCAGTCGGCAGCCGAGACGGCGGCACCGCCGTCGTGGCCGTGCTACCCCTGCGAGTGACATCATGACCACCCGCGTCCTCATCGCCGACGACCATCCGACATTCCGCCGAGGGCTCAAGGCGCTGATCGACTCGCTGCCAGACATCGAGCTGGCCGGCGAGGCCGCGGACGGCGAGGCCGCAATCGAGCAGGCGGCAAAGCTGCTTCCCGATGTGGTCGTGATGGACCTCAACATGCCCGGCCTCAACGGCGTCGAGGCAACACGCAAGATTGTCGCCGCCAGCCCCGCTATCGCCGTGCTCGTGCTGACCATGCTGGATGAGGATGAGCCAGTGTTCGCGGCGATGCGCGCCGGAGCCCGCGGCTACGTCGTGAAGGGCGCCGACACCGACGACCTGCTGCGGGCACTGGAATCGGTCGCGCGCGGCGACGTGGTCTTCGGGCCGGCGGTCGCCAGCCGCATCCTGTCCTACCTCACCCGGCCGCTGTCAGCGCGCGACCCGGTACTGTTCCCCGAACTGTCCGACCGCGAGCGGGAAGTACTCGAACTCCTCGCCCGCGGCATGCCCAACAGCCAGATCGCCCATAAACTCGTCCTGTCACCCAAAACCGTCCGCAACCACGTAAGCAACATATTCACCAAACTCCAGGTCAACGACCGCACCGAGGCAATGCAGCGGGCCCGCGCCGCCGGCCTGGGCGGTTGACCCGGCACACTCGCCCAGCACGACACGACCTGGGGATACGGTCAATTCAGATGACGCCCACGCCACCGGGCACTCGGCACGGGGATGCGGCACACAACGCGACCGACCTGCGATCCGGCCCGCTCCCATGGGCGCGGCGCTCTGCCGCCGACACTGCGACCCAAACCCGAAACACCGCACGCAATACCACTCCCGCAGCAGAAAACGACAGCGCAGGAAACGCGCCGGAAACGGTGATTCTGTGCCACTTTGGGCCGCGAAGAATTCGTTACCGACCACCGTTGCATAGTCAGCGATATGGCTTCTCTGCGGATACGGAACGGCTATGCGGCAGGCGTTGAGAAACACGGCAGCGTTGGCCGAACCATGAGTCAGCATGCCATCTGGCGCATAACCATGCACTTGGCAACGTGCTCATTTCGGCATTACAGGTAAGTCAGGCTAATCGCCCCTCTGCCTGCCGGCGCGGTGATGCCTGGCCCATACTGCGCTAGCCGACGTCGCCGCGCGGCTTGTCAGGTGGCAGGCCGGTAGATGTAGTAGTCGCTGATGCGGACGGCGTCGGTCGGCCAGGTGTAGCGGGAGTGCTCAATCGGGCGGCGCTGCGCGTCATAGAGAGTCGCGTGGGTGACCAGGACTGCGGTCTTGTCGGGGATGCCGAGAGTTTCGGCCTCCCAGGGATTGGCGCCGCGGGCGCGGGTGTGCTGGATAACTGCGCCGATCGTCCGGCCAGTGGCTTTTTGAACCGTAATGGGCCATTGGGTTTCCGCAGCGACGCTACGCAACTGGTCGTCCGCATCGTCGGCGAGGCCGGAGATCCAGCTGACGTGGATTTGCATGGGCTGGCGGTCGGCGGAGGCGATGTAGACGGCGCGGCGGACCCACACAGTCACGTTCGCGCCGGTCCGGAGCGGCAGCGCGATGTTATCGGGGGGCTGTTCCTGATAGACGTCGAGCCGAGCAAGTTCCAGCGGCACTGCCGGGCCAGGCGGCTATCCTGCGTCACCGCTGCGGCCAGGCCCGAGTCGCGCATCGCGGCGGCAATGTCTGCCGGATCGGGCTGATGCTCCGCGAACACCTTCAACGCCTCGCCGAACAACGGATAGGTGATCCGCGTCGGTAGCATCACGACCAGCATCCGCCCATCCGGTTTCAGCAGCCGCGCCATCCCGCCAATCACTGCGACCCGGTCATCGATGTGATGCAGCACTTCCTTGAGCAGGATCGCGTCATAACCGTCATGAGGGAGGGCCACCCGCCCAAAGGCCAGATCCTCCGCGCTCGCGGCGACCGGGATCAGCCGATCGTCGCGCGGCACCTGCGCCAGCATCCCGGCCGACGGCTCGGCGCACACCACGCCGCCGCGTGATCGGCGAGCCCTTCCCGTTGGCGTTTGCGGCCGAACGGTATTTGCAGATGGTGCGGGACCGGTACATGTCCCTGCTGTCGGCGTTCAGCGACGCCGAGCTGGAGGCGGGAGTGGACGAGATCCGCCGCGATCATCCCGGTGACCGGATCGAGTTCACCGACACATTCGCGTTCGTTCTGGGGAAGAAGACGTGAGCACACAACTGGATACGCGGCTGGAGCGCTTGAAGGCCGAGTTAGACGATCATGCGCGGATCGCCCGCTACCTGGGTCGGGAAGATCACCGAGCGGCTGCTCAAGCAGTTGTGGCGTTACCACAACGTGCCCGGGACCCCGGCCGGTAAGACGCTCAAGGACTTGATCGCCGGATGCCGACCTATATCCGCAGCCATGTTGTGATCGAGGCCCTGCGCGACATTCAGCGGCTACGCAACCGCTCCAGCCATGAAGGGTTTCAGATCGCTGACGAGGACGGGCTGACCGCGGTGCGGCGGCTCCTGGATGTGCTGGTCTGGTTCACCAGCACCGGCAGCGGGGCGCTCACCGGGCAGGTGCCCAAGCTCGCCCCGGCCGTCGCCGCCAAGGCGGAGTTCCTCGCCGGGCTGTATGTGACGCTCGATTACCGGCGGGTCAAACGGTTCGAGTTATCCCACCACACCGTCTACCAGCTATGGCTGCGCGAGCGCGGGCTGCGCAGCGAGTACGTCGAGCTGTTGCTCAGCAAGGACGCTGCCGAGGTCGCCCAGGTGCTCGCGGCCACGGACGGGCAGTTGCTGCAGACCCAGCTGCCGAAGCTGACCCGGTTCCTGATCCTGGAGGAAGAAAGCGGCGGCCAGGTTCCCGAACCGCTGCGTGAGGACTGCCGGGTGGTGACCTACGACCACTTCATGGACGCGTTCGTCGACGTGGACCGGCACCTGGCCGAGGTTATCGCTCTGTACCCGAGTCCCGCTGGCCTGTCCCCTCCCGGCAGTACCAGCTCGGATGCGGTGGATGTCCCGGTGTCGGGTGATGTGCTGACCACCGACGAGCGTTCGGGCCAGATGCGGATCGCCAAGGCCGGCACCGCGTCGCAGCTGCTCGAGGAATTGGCGGCGAGCGGCGGGAACCTGCTCATCGTGGGCCGGCCGGGCAGCGGCAAGACGACGCTGCTCAAACGCCTCGTCGCGGCGGCTCCCGGCGCCGCAGCGCGGCGGTACCGGTTCTTCTTCGATATGAGCCTCAAGCGCCGCGACGAGCCGTTCGCCGAATTTATCGCCCGCACGCTTGCGCCGTTCATGGCGGTGGAGAGGTCGTATGTCTTCCCGGTCTTCCATTACTTCGCCAGGGCAGGCTCGGTGCTGTGCGCTCTGGACGGCATCGATGAGGCCGTGACGGAGATGACCCAGGCGGGGTTCCTGGAACTGTTCGGGGATCTGGCGCAGGTGCTGTCGGCGGAATCGGCCGTGGTTACCACCTCGCGGGTGTCGTTCCTCGAAGACTCGCCAGAGGTCCGCCGGCTCCTGGATGGCACCAGCCTGATGCCAGAGAAGCTGGTGCAGCAACTGCACGCCCAAGGAGTCGACCCGCTCAAGGTACCCCGGTTTTCTGTGCTTTTGCTGGAAGAGACGGCTGGGGGTTCACCGCTGGTGGTGCGCGTCGCCGCCGAGGTCGGGGCGGCCCACCAGGGTGATCTAGGCAGCCTGCTGTGGACGCACATC
Source organism: uncultured Actinomycetota bacterium (assembly GCA_963826515.1). Lineage (GTDB taxonomy): Bacteria > Actinomycetota > Actinomycetes > Streptosporangiales > Streptosporangiaceae > DATFVJ01. The sequence continues at coordinate 168,193 of CAWGXI010000002.1, read as the reverse complement.
ACCCAGGTCGTGAATCCGGCGATGCTGCCGCGAGCCGTGGCCTTCTTCGGACTGGCCTTCCTGCAGGGTGTCACCACCTTCACTCTGGTCGAGCTGGTCAACGAATTCGGCATCTCGGTGTTCGAAGGTGGCCATCTCGGCTTCGACAGCTTCCGGCTCAGGTCGTTATTCCGGCCCGCTGATTCAGCCGGTGGGGTTGTCGCCACGTTGGCGTTCCGGCATGCCGCCTACCAGGAGCTGCTTGCGGCGGTGTTCCTGCGCGACCCCGTTGCTCGTGATGCGGCCATGGAGGCCGCCGCGCGCCCGCGCCTGACCGAGCAGGTCCGCGAGTTCCTGTGCCGCCGTTCGAATGTGGCTGGAACCGATGATTGCTTCCTGCCCGCAGGCGTTTACGTGGTCGGACCCGGACACCACCTGATGCTGCGCCGCGTCGAGCGGCCGGTGAAATTCGACCAATTCCCCGTAACGGTTGCACGGTACAAGCGCTTCCTGGAAGCCGTTGCCCGCCACGGGTCGGGGCAATGGGACCATCCGGCGATGCCGTCCGGATTCGCCCACCAGCCGTGGCACGAGCGGCTGCGCGTCCCGGGCTACTACGACGACCCCGCCTACGAGTACCATCCGGCGATCGCGATCAACTGGTGGAGCGGGTACGCGTTCGCCCGATTCGAGGGCAAGCGGCTACCCACGTCGCTGGAATGGGAGGCCGCCGCCCGGGGCCACGACGGGCGTCTGTTCCCCTGGGGCGACGAGGTCGACATATCGGTCGTCAACTGCGCCGACTCCTGGACTGATCGATCTTTGATCACCTACGAGGCATGGCGGGCTGAGCTTGACCGAGGCCGGCTGAGGGACGCACTGCCGCGCGCCGTCGACTCATACCCCGGCAACCGCTCGCCGTTCGGGATCAGGGAGATGGTCGGGAACGTCTGGGAGCTCACTGGAACCGTGCTAGAGGATCGGAACGAGGCCGTTATCTGCGGCGGTTCCTTCGACAACCCCTACCGCGCGGTGCAGGCCTCTTCCAAGGGGACCTACCGCCGCCGCGGCGCCAGTAACGCCGTCGGTTTCCGATGCGTAGAGGACCTCGCATGAATACGACGCCACGACGCGGTCGCACCCGCCGCAATCGCAGCCGGCCGGCAAGCCCTGCCCATAGCCAGCGGTTCGGACGCATCACCGACCGCCAGCCCTCCGGCAGCGGGCCAACCGGTCGCCAAGGAACATACTTTGTCCGCGACGACGAAACGGGCGCGACCTACTCCTTCAACTACGCCGACATCGTCACAGAAGGCTTCCGCACCATCCGCACCGGCGAACGCGTCCGCTTCCTGGCCGACCCGACCGCCGCCGACCACGCCGTCTACGTCATCCGCCTAGACCTGCCGGATGTCGAAGAGTTCTACGAGTGACCATGCGCCGCGCCGCGCCAGGACCGGGCGGTGAGCGTGCCCCGGGACGATCAGCCGGACGCGGAGCGCGCTTGGGCCGTGCAGGCATGTCGAGCGAGAAGCGGCCGAGCGAGAAGAACGCCCCGCCCGCCGACTCGCGAAAACAGGCTACGCCAGACGTAGCACAGAAGTGCGACCAACCACGGCAGGCCGAGATGATCGGTGGAAGATGGCGTCAGATACCACCGTCACTCGCGTCTCGACAGCACCTCACTTACTGTAATGCCGAATAGAGGACGGCGCGGCAGCACATATGTATGCGCTCATCTGGATAGTCATTTATAGATTTTAGGCACCCGAAGCAGCCACTGGAATTAGCGGCCAAGCGTTCCGCAGCAGGCCAGATCGCCGATTCGGCGCGGGCTGATTTCGGTCTGAGCCAGCCCAATGATGCCGCCCAGATCAGCCGGTTCTGCACCCTGGTATCGCGGCCTGCAGCCTGGTGCGGCCCGGCGTTGCGGCGGCGCGGAGCCCCCGGCCCCGGCGTGAAGAGGACTCAATATCCACACCTTCTCCACAGTCGCTGCGACCGGCCAGCACAGGCCGCGGTACGTTTGCCGGAAAGCCCGTGACCGGGATGGGGGGTGAGCCGATGAGTTCAGGCATGGGTGGCGCTGGGGGGGCACCAGATCGGGCGTCCGGCCAGCACACTGAGCGCTCGGGCGTTCAGGTCCGGGTAACCGGGGCGGGCACGGCCATGATGAGGACCGCGGCTGCGCTCGCCTGGGCCGCCGGGCTCGGCTTTGGCCTGCCCTGCATCTACGCGATTTGGTATCTCGCCGATCGCGGTGATGTCTGGACCTTCTTGGGCTTCCCGACCTACGGCAGGGGGCCCTTCGAGGACGTCGGGATCGAGACCACGGTGCCCCTGCTCGTCTTGTTCCTGCTGGTGTGCGCGGTGGAGCTCGTTTCCGGGTGGTTGTTGTGGCACCGTCGGCGCGCGGGCGCCGTGCTGGCGCTGGCGCTGCTGCCGGTTGAGTTCGCCTTCTGGATCGGGTTCGCGCTGCCGTTGGGACCTGTGCTAGGGCTGGCCCGAGCGGTGCTGGTCCTGCTGGCCTGGTCACCACTGAGCCGGCGCGCCGGGCCTAGCCAAGGCAGGCCCACAGATTGACGGCATGCCGTGAACGAGCGGCCGTCCGGCTGAACAGGCACAGGTTTCACCCGGAATGCTGGTCAATCCTGGGCGCATCGCGACACCAGGCTAGATTTCCAGAGCGCCTGGCAGGCGCGCTGCCATCGGCAGAATCGGGCGGCGTCAGCAGCGCCAGCCACACGCGTGCCTGCGCACAGATCACCCCGATCCGCATCGCCGTGCCCTGTCAGAACCTTAATTCCCACAGCCGCCCCTAACGGCGGCTATTTGCGCGCATCTCCTGTTCAGCTTGATCCGTCGAAGCCTGCCGGACTGAGCCAGGTTGCATATTTATTCATGATCGCCCAGCCGCGGGGATGCGCGCTCATGCCGCATGGCGCGCGCCGGTTGGTCGCTATGCGGAACGTCTGCCATGGAGAGAGTTTGATGCGAACTACGGCGTTCAATGCCGGTCGGTTCGGCGGCTAGGTCGCTGCTCTTCGGCGCGGGCGGTGGCGGCGATGAGGTCGGCGATGGCCTGGCGGCCGTCGGGGGTGAGCGCGGCGAAGGCGCGGAGCTGGGCTTGGTCGACGCCGCTATCGCGCAGTAAGGGTGAGCAGTTCGATCTGATCCTTCAGCGGTTCGGACTGCTGGTCGTCGAAGAAGAACGCGGCAGGCACACCGAAGACCCGGGCGACGGCCTCGATGAGGCGTTTGGTGGGGTTGGCGTTGCGGCCGGTGCGCAGCTTCCACAGCGCGGTGTGGGAGACCTTCTCGCCGGCGACTTCCTCGATCTTGGCCGCTACCTCGGCGAGGGAGTACGGGCCGCGACCGGCTGGGTGCACGGTCTGGAAGAGCCAGTCGACCTTCTCGGCGAGCGTCTTAGCGGCCGGGTCGTCTGGGGTGGTCTCGTCTGGCACGCCGAGGCCTCCTCGCGTCGATGCTCGTGTTGTCATATTAGAGCGATGATCTGCTAGTAGCCGTAGATTTTGGTTGACATCTTCCTGCTGGCCGTGTCTATCCTGGAGTAGTGCAACTAAAGTTGTCAGCACAGCCGAACAACTGTATCCAAGTTTATAGCAGCGCGGGGGGCGTGGTGTGAGGAACGCCCGACGGCATGACAAACGGCGGCACGTCGGCGGCTGCCGCGTGACGGCCGGCACTTGGGACTGCGCGTGCGGGACCACATCCCTGGTCGGCTTATGAACGGCCTGGCCGTTGACGTTCCGCCGCAGCTGTGGCGGGTGGTCGTGGTGATCATCGCGGCCGCGGCGCTGGCCGTCGGCGTCCGCAGGCTCGGGCGCCTGGCGATGGCAGCTGAGGCGGAACGTCGCGCACGGGCTCGCGAGGTGGCCGCCGCGATTGCCCAATACGGTCTGCTCTTTGGGTTCGCCGCGGTCGCGGCCGGGATCTCCGCGCAGGGCTTGACCGGGTTCGCGCGCGACAACATGGGACTGCGAGGGCCGTGGCCCTATCTATTGTTCTTCGCCCTCGATGGCGCCGCCGGGCTTTGCGCGGTGCTGCTGTTGCGCCGCGCCGCGCGCGCGGAATCGGCGATCGCGCCGCGGGTGGCGGTCTGGGGCCTGGTCGCGGCGTCGAGCGCGTTCAACGCGGCGCATGCCCCTGAGCGTCCGGGGGCACGGGCGGCGTTCGCGCTGATGCCGGTCATCGCGGCGGTGTTGTTCGAGTTCAGCCTGCGGGAGACCCGCCGCACGGCGGGCCGGGCGGACCGGCGGCTGGCCGGGCTGCGCTGGCTGCACCTGGCCGAGCGGATCCGGGTCCAGCTGATCCTGGCTGCCGACGAGACGATGCCCGCGGCCGCGGCCACCCGCCGCGTCCGGATCAACAACGCCGCCCGGCGGCTGTACCGGCTGCGCCTGGCGATCCACGCCCACGACCAGGCTCCTGAACCCGCCGCCGCGTCCGGCCGACGGGTCCGGCGGGCCGAGCGGCGGGCACACGCCGCATTGACGCGGGCGGGTTTCGCCGACCCGGCTGTCGCGGCCGAGGTCGTGCGCCAGCTCCAGGTCCTCACCCTGACACCCGCGCTAGCCACAGCCGATCGCACCGGCCCACAGGCGGGGGACAGCGCCCAAGCCTCCCCAATATCCGGCTCCGCAGCTGCCAGCTCAGAAGCCAGCATCGCCGCGCTGACCACCATTCCGGCGCCGCCATGCCCGGATGGCGGACGCCGCAGCCATGCGTTAGGGATCAGCCTGAACGGCCACCCACCGGGCGGGCCACGGACACGCCAGGCCCACCCGGCGCCACACCGCGGCACCCGAGACGACCCTGCCAGCCAGCCGCCAAAGCGCAGCGAGCGCCGTCAGACTCCCGACGGTGAGCTCGTCGACGCGGCCAGGAGCGTCATCGCTGAGGCCGAACGCCGCGGTGTGCGGCTCACCCAGGCGGCGCTGGCCCGCGGTGTCCGGGCGCAGGGCCACCGGATCGCCAACGACCGCCTCCGCTGGCTCGCCAGCGCCTGCGGCCTGCAGCCACCGGACGGATCGCCATGACCGCCCACCCTCCGCCCGAACGGGAACCCACAACCCGCGGCAACCCGCACGAGCGCAAGCTCGCCGCGCTGCAAGATCGACTGGACGCCGAGGTACGAGCGCTGCGCACCGGCGAGGACTGGGCCCGCTGGCTGCGCGCCGCCGCACGCATGCCCGGCCAGGACTTCGCCGCCGTCCTGCTGATCGCGGCGCAGCGCCCCGGCGCCACCATGGTCGCCGGATACGAGGCGTGGCAGGCGGCCGGGCGGCAGGTCGGCAAGGGGGAGCGCGGCATCCAGATCCTCGCGCCGGGCCCCCGGCTCAGCTACGTGTGGGACATCTCCCAGACCACCGGGACTCCGCCGCCCGCCGGTCCGGCGGAGCGGCTGCCGTCCGGGCAGGTGCCGCCCGGAGCCTGGGACGCGCTGGTCGCCCTGGCCGCGTCGCACGGCTTTAGCGCGGGGTGCGGCGACTGCGGCGGGGGAGCGGGCGCGACGACCTGGGCGGACCGGCGCATCCGGGTGCACCCCGGCCTTGGCCCTGCCGACGCGGTCCGCGCCCTGGCCCACGAGGTCGCCCACGTGCTGCTGCACGGCCCGGCGGCCTACCCGCCGCCCGCCAGCACCGCGGGCTGCCGCGGGGTCCGCACAAGGTCGAAGCCGACTCGGTCGCGTTCGTGGCTTGCGCAACCCTTGGCCTGGACGTGTCTGGGATCGTGTTCCCACAGGTGGCGAGCTGGGCCGGGGACGACGAACGGGCCCGCCCCGCCGCCACGGTCGAGGAAATTGCCGACCGGATCTTAACGGCTGCGCGCACTGTCACCCGCCATCTGACCGCCGCCCCGCCTGCCCCAGAACCCGGCGCGGAACCTGTCGCCCAGCCCACGGAGACGGAGCTGACCGGGCGGCGCCCTGCAGACAGAGCACCGCGGACCGCCGCCACCCAGCCCAGTGCACGCGGCGCGGCCGTCCCGGGGCCGCCGGATGCCCCGCACGCTGAGCTTGCCGCCATTCACGTCGCCGCCGAACGCTTCTACTGTGCCGGGCTCCGGGGGAGCTGGGTCCCCGGCTATCTCTCCAGCCGCGGCATCGGCGCCGACGCGCAACGCAAGTGGCGCAGCGGGTACGCCCCGGCCGCCTGGACTGCGCTGCTCGATCACCTACGCCGAATCGGCCACATCGACGCCGCGATCGAAGCATCCGGCCTGGCCCGCCGCTCATCACGAGCAACGTTGATCGATACCTTCCGCGACCGGGCGATGCTCCCGATCAAAAGGAAGGACGGGCAGACCGTCGCGTTCATCGGCCGTGCGCGCCCCGGCGGGCGTGCAGACACGCCCAAGTACCTCAACAGCCCAGGAACCAGCCTCTACACGAAAGGCGAGGTCCTGTTCGGTCTCCACGAGGCCCGCGCCGCGCTGGCCCGAGGCGCTCGCCCTGCCATCGTCGAGGGCCCGTTCGACGCGATCGCCGTCAGCATCGCCGACCCGAACCAGCTAGCCGGAGCCGCTCTCGTGGGTACAGCGCTCACCGGCGAACAGGCCGCCGCGCTCAACCGGATGGCCGATCTCGAACGGGTGGGCGTCTTGGTCGCGCTCGACGGCGATCGCGCTGGGCACAACGCCGCGATCAAGGCCTACGCAGTGCTCCGCGGTGTCACCGCCAAGCTCGACGCCGCGGTCCTGCCGCCCGGACGTGACCCAGCGGAGATCCTCCAGACCGAAGGCCCCGACGCGCTTCGGGCGGTGCTGCGGGAACGTGTCAGGCCCCTGGCCGATCTGGTCACCGACGCCGCCATCGACCGTTGGGAAACCCGCTTCGCCGAAGGCCAGCTTGCGGCGATGCGCGCCGCCGCATCCATGATCGCCTCGACGCTGCCACCCGAGACTATCGAGCACATAGTTCAGGCCAGCGGCGGCCGGACACTCCAACCACTAGATGACGACCTTCGTCCCATCAGGTCTCGTGAGCTCGAGGCGATCTCCCGTGTCCTTCCGGCCGACGCCATCCGCCAGATCCTCCGCGTCGGCGAGCGGCTCGAGTTCGACTGCTCCGACATCACCGCCGAGATCGCCCACGCCGTCACCAGAGCCAACGCCTCCCCAAAACACCACGCGACCGCGGAGGCCAACTCTGGCTGCGGGGAGCCCGGACATGACGCGGTGTGCGTTGCACTGCCCAGCTTCTCAGGCCCGCCCAACCTGACAATGCGACAGCCGACGGTGCGCGCTGGTCTCGCAAGGTCCTCTGGCGCTGACGTCGCGCGCCGACGGGGCAGCCGGAATAATCGGTGACCCTGGATACGGACCCAGGCACAGCCTCGAGCGTCATACGAAACTGCCAACACTCCGTCGAATTGCCTGTGCTGAGCCCGTATGTGTGGCCTTCGGGATCTGCCGGATGACGGCCATTAAGCTGGGGCAACGGCTGTCACGGAGGGTGATAATTCGACAGGCGCTGGCGTGGTGCGCTTGGCCTCTGGGGGACCGCCGCTGATTCCGAACGACTGCGCGGCGAGCGACGCAGCTGACCGGGCGCCGCATGCCGTCGGCAGGCTGGTTGCTTGGGCCGCGCTAAGTAGCTGGCGACGGAGAACCGGCCGGGTCATCAAGGCGCAACCGGTCCGGCGCCTTCAGCGATTACCACTCGACAGCTTTCGGGTCGCCAGCGGAACGGCCGCGGGTCGTGAACAGTGGGAACCTGAACGAAGCGGAGTGAATTGCGTGAACGTGGGCGCCGATCCGCTAGCGGCGTCGATCGGCGCGGCAAGATGGCCGGATGCGGGTGCTCGTGCTGGGCGGCTCATGGTTCGTCGGACGGATGGTGATGGCGGAGGACGCCGTCGGGCGCGGGCATGAGGTGACGGTCTTCAACCGCGGCGTCTCGCTAGCTTCGCCACACGCGGGCGCGCGACTCGTCCAGGGGGATAGGGAGCGCAATGGCGATGTCCGGGCTCTCGCCGAGCAGGGCCCGTGGGATGTCGTCGTCGATGCCGCGGGCAGCATTCCGGCCGTCGTCCGATGTTCGATGGAAATCCTTGCTGACGTCGCAGAACGCTGTGTCTTCTTTTCGACGATCTCCGTATACCGCGACTGGCCGCATGTTCCTGTAGCTGAGGACTCGGCGCTGTGGGACGGCGACCCCGACTTCGATCCTGGTACGCGGAGCTGGGATCCGGACGCGTACGGCCCGCTCAAGGTGGGTTGCGAAATAGCTTGCCGGAACGCGTTCGGCTCCGAGCGGCTGCTCGTGCTGCGGCCTCACGTGGTGCTGGGCCGTTACGAGTACATCGGCCGCCTGCCCTGGTGGCTTGATCGCATGCGGCGCGGCGGCCGGGTGCTCGCCCCCGCCCCGGACCGGAGTATCCAGCCGGTCGACGTGCGGGACCTTTCCCGGTTCCTGCTAGACCAGGTCGAGCGGCGCGGGCACGGCGTGTTCAACGTGGCCGCGACGCCCGGAACACAGACGTATGGTGACATGCTGCGCGCCTGCACTCAGGAAACGGCCCACGTCGCCGAACGCCCCGCCGAGCTCGTCTGGGTGGATGAAAAGTGGCTGGTTCAAGAGGGTGTGACCCAGTGGACCGAGTTGCCGCTGTGGCGCGACGCGGCGGCGCCGTGGGGGATGAACGTCGGCCGGGCTGAGGCCGCCGGTTTGCGTTGCCGCCCGCTCGCGGAGACGATTCACGACACCTGGACGTGGCTTCGGGACGGCGGCCGGCCGGTGCGCCACGAGCGTTTCGACGAGCACGGGATCGACCCTGGCAAGGAAGCGGCGCTTATCGGACGATGGATCGCGGCAGGTCACGGGTCAGGGGCTCGTTCGGCTCGGTGAGTGACTTGACGAAGGCGCGGTTGATCGCCGGATCGCGGCCATGGACATAAGGTTCAGTGGGCTGATAACCGACGCTGGTGAAGAGGCGCAAGGCTGCGGCATTACGTGCACCGGTCTCCAAAATTGCCCGCCGCGCCCCTTTCGCGACGGCGTGGTGTTCGAGCCAGGACAGCAGGCCACGACCGATCTCACGGCCGCGCAGTGCGGGCACTACGTAGGTCTTCTTAATCTCGATCGTGCCGGTCACATGGTCGAACCAGCGATAACCCCCGCAACCAACCCCAGCGCCACGCTGGTACACAACGGCGAATACGCCGTTCGGGGCAGCGTAGTCGAGGGGGTTCACCGCGATGGGGTCGGCGAAGCCGTACCGCTCGAGCTGCTCATCGTAGAAGGTGCGAAGCAGCCCGATGGCATCCGGATGGTCGAAGTCGCGTTCGAGGATCTCGACGCGGTCCGTTCTGTCAGCCGAGGCGGCGGAGTCACTGGGACCGGTCGTCATACAGGCGATAATGCCTCATCGAACTCCGGTAGGAACTCTCGGACCACGCCGGCACGGGACCGGCGGGCCAGCGCAGGCCGCAACCCCCGCAAGTAGTTCCGCCGCGCGGCGACTGCACCTGCGCGAGCAGGTCGAGCCCCACTCGCATCGCCGTCACGGCCTCAGCCAGCTCACCGCGCAGAAGGTAGGCGCGGGCAAGGAACGTCGTGTGCAACAAAGCCGAGCGCGGATACGCCGGTCCACCCTGCGCAGGGTCCGGCGCAGCCAGCACGGAGACCGCCCCGCTGAGCGCCTCGATCGCCTCGGACAGCAGCCGGCCGCGGTTCGCCGTTGTTCCCTCGGCCAGGACGACCAGGCCCTGCCCCGCCTCAGCCGCGAGTTGCTCGGGCGCGAGGTAGTACAAGAATGACGGGGCGTCACCTGATCCCCGTCCGTGGAGCAAGCTGGCGGCCTCTTCGGACTGGCGGCGGAACCTCGCAAGGTCGCCGTTGGCCGCCGCAGCCGTGGCCTCCCGGCCCAAGAGCCGTGAGCGAAGCACGGGATTGCCCTTTCCGCATTCGCATTCCGCTGCTTCAGCGAGCCGGACCGCTTGTGGACCGTGCCCGGCAAACGCCGAAACGTAGCTGAGCATGCCGATGGCATTGGCGGTGCGGTCGGACGCGCCCAGCGTCCGCGAGATACCGACGCTGAGCAACAGGTACCGCTCCGCCGCGCCGTACCGGCTGGAGTCGAAGTGCAGCCAGCCCAGCAGCTGCGCAAGATCGGCGACGGTGGTCAGAAGGCGCTTGCCGACTTCCGGGCCGTAGTTGGCGTACTCGACGAGGTCGACGACGCTCCTTAACTCCGCTGTGACGTACCGCAGGCTCAGCGCTCCGCCGCCGTGCCGGTCATCCAGGCGCCGCAACGCGGCGACATGCGACGAGATCAGGTCCACCTGCTCGGGTAGCACGTACTCGTGGCCGAGGCGGTTGCGGGCGACGAGCACGGCGCCGCTTAACTGGTCGAGAACAGCAGCGTTCAGGTCTGCGCCCGATGCTTCAGCGATCGGACTCTGCGGTGTCGCGGCGATGGTGCTGAGCTGATTCAGCTCGCGGGCGAAGTCGTCGATGTGGGTAACGCCATCGAGGTCGTCGGCGGCGCTCCGTTGCAGACCACCGGGTTCCCGGCGTCCCGGCCACAACTGAGCCGGGGTAACCGTGAAGCCGAGGCGGTCGGTGAGTACAGCGGCGGCGATGTCCGGGATCGGCACACGGGGCCGGAAGCCGCGCCGCACCCACGCGTAACCTGCGGTGGGATCGAGCCGCAGCCTGTCGCGCCCCTGGCTGGACAGCCGGGAGTTGATTGCAGTCACCAGCTGCCGCGGTCCCCAGTCGGCCAGCCGGAGCAGCTCCGCGAGCGACATCCGCGCCTCGCTCATCACACCTCCCACCGTCTTCCCCCTATCGCACCGTAACGCTTACAAAGGTCAATTGATCGCGCTGAAGCCGGTCATGTGGAAGTTCACAAGGTTCACGGGTGCGTTGCCCAAGACGACCTGTAGCCATTGCAGTCGCTGAATGCGGCGACCGGCCGCGGACAGCAAGATCGGCAGGGTGTTGCCCCGGCTCAGCCCCAGCGCCTAACATTCGAACAGTTACACGATTTCGCGTCCGAGATCGGGGAGATGTCACCGAACGCCGAGGAAGTCCCGCCGCCGGACGAGCGCGAGCTGCGGCCGGAGACCGGCAGGTACCGCCCCTGCTTCAAGCCCGTGCTGATCACCATCGCCGGCCGCGGCCGGTTCGGCATTCTGCGCGCCTGGCTGCAATCCGGCGACGCCTGGCTGTGCCACATCGAGTACATGAACAACGGCCACGGCAGCACCGACGGCTGGTACCGCTTCGACCCCAACCTCATCCAGCCCGCCCCGGTCCCGCGGTCTCCAACCTCGTGACGACTGCGACCCTGCCCGGGGTAGGTGGGTTGACCAGACGCATGGTCATACGCGATGCGCCACTAATTGCGAACAGAACGCCACTCCCGATGCACATGGGGTATCGGACTGGCTCGGCCGAATCCGCAGGAACGCTAACCTTACGCGGTGATCTTCATCGTGACCGCAACGGCCGCCCCCGGCCGCCCGACCAGGCCGCGACGAGCCTGGGTCAGGGCAACGCAGGCGGGCGCGAAGCGCCTTGACGCCTTGCCGGTGGCCGCCGGAACCGTTCCGTCGGTTACCTGGAGCGGCTGACCGGAGATGATTACGTCGTCACGAATCGTGACCGGGCTTCAATGGCGTGGGCGCACTAGATCCGCCTAATTGTGTCTGAGGGCGGAATCAGCGGTTCGGTAGTGGACGCGGTTGGCTGCACAGATCAGGTCGTTCTGCATGGGCGAGCCGCCGCGCGTGTTCCGGTTGACCGCTCATGCCGAAAGTAGTGCGCATCCCTGTCGGATGCTTATGCGCGTTTGGACATACTCATGCATGGCGTGGTGATCAACGTAGTCGCTGTTCTCTGCGTCGCATCTTTACTAAACACGCGCGCGAACGCCGAATATTCGCGGTCGACGCTCGGTCTGCCACGGCACGGCACCTGTGAGCAGATGCCCCAGTTCTGCGCGGCGGCATAACCGAACTGACGCTACTATCGCGGCATTAGATGAGTGCGGTTGGACTGCTCGTAGTCGGCGGCAGCGGCGATGATCTCCGCGAACACGGGTCACATGACGCTCGCGGGATCGAACGGCGGGGAACCGTGAGAAATTTCTTCTGGCAAAACGATGGGATCCGGGCGAGTCGTTCGTCTGTGAGTCAGACACGGCCGGAGCAGGCCGCCGGGACAACGGAGTCGTGGATGACGCAGTACCTGATCTCGTTCGGTGCCCACGCGATGGACCATATCCCCGACGAGGACGCGCCCGCCGTGGCCAGGGCCGCGCACGCGACGGTCCAGGAGGCTATCAACGCCGGCGTGTACGTGTCCGCCGGCGGGCTGGAAAACCAGCCGGCGAGCATCGTGGCCACCGACGGGGCGGTCACCGACGGCCCGTACCCGGAGGCCATCGGCGGATTCACGCTCGTCGAGGTGCCCTCACGCGAGGAGGCGCTGCAGTGGGCTGCCAAGATCGCCATCGCCTGCCGCTGCGCGCAAGAGGTCCGGGAGATCGGGGCCGACCCCGAACTCGACGCGATGCTCCGCCAGGCTGATGGCCGACGGTGATGTCCCGACTGCGTCTGATCGAAGGCGACCCGCAGCGCTAGAGCAGGACCTGCCTTGGCGGCGGTCTGACAACGCGGATCTGCGCATCGACCTGAGCCGGGGACGCGGGGCAGCGCGTCCCGGACCGGACGTTAAGCCCGGTCCTCGTGGCTGACCGGATCGCCGCAGCCACTGATCGCCCGGTGGAGCGACAGCCAGGCCCGTCGCGGCGAGTGTGCGCGCTCACCGGCAGATCCAAAGCGTTGGCAGGGCCGTTGGGCTGCGGGAGTGACCGGACGCAGAACATCCAGTTCGGCGCGGCGCGAGCCAGTCGTCTGGGCAACCAGGTTGCCGCGCATAGCGGCGGATCTCGCGCACTCGTTCCTGAGGCCATCGGTTACGTAGCGTGGTAATTCCCGTCGTCGCTGATCGCCTGGGCTGGACGACAACGGGTAGCTCTCGGTAACTGCTCCGGAAGCCGTCACAGCATCCGTACTCGCGAGTCGGTCCCGACCCGCGCCCGATTGCTCATGATCATCCGGAACGCGAGCGAGGCATCATTGCTCACAGGTCACAACGCCGCTGGTCGGCGAACCGCGATTGCCAATGATCGTCCGGTTCCTACAACGAGCCGGCCACCGCCCGCCGGATGACGCCGCGCCGGGCGCCCACCCGCATGAGCGCCGCCCCTCCTGACAACCTGGGCTGCCCCGCGCCCCGGCCAGCCCCGGCTGAGCATCTGGCTGCGCCCGTGGACTCGTCGCCGCGCCTGAAGTCCCGCTACCATCACCGCCACCCCCGCCACCGCCGTCCGGTCGCGGCGGGCCGCCGCATCGCCGCCGGGCACCGGCCCGGTCCCGGGCCGCCGCTGCCATCACGGCCCCGCCCCGAGAGAACCCAGCCGCGAAATCCGAGCCCGGTGGCCATTCCGCACCATCAGCTAGTCCGGGTTCCGTCGCGTATACCTGCCGACACCGGAATACCCCGGACGGGGAGAACGCGCAGGCAGTGCGCGACCCGCCGCAACCCTGGCCAGGCCGCGTCCGGCGGCCACGCGGACCAGCCGGACGCGCCGCAGCCTGAAAAACCAGCCCGGCGTCCCAGGGACGGAGGGGACTGTAATTTTAACCGGGTCATGTCGGTCATCGTGTGCGCCGTAGGGCCCGCCAAGGCGATCGGCTCGTTCATCACGCTGGCGCAGGAGCGTGGCTGGACAGTGCAGGTCATCGCCACCCCCGCGGCCCTGGATTTCTTCGACCAGGCCGCTGTCGAGCAGCAGACCGGCAGCCCGGTCAAAAGCCAGTACAGCACGCCGGGCGCGCCCAGGTCGCATATACCGGACGCCATCGTGGTCGCTCCGGCGACCTGCAACACGATCAACAAGTGGGCGCAGGGCATCAGCGACACTTACGCCCTGGGCGTGCTGGCGGAGATCAGCGGCCTTGACACCCCGATCGTGGTCCTTCCCTTCGTCAACTCGGCACTGGCTAGCCGTGCCCGTTCCGCCGCAGCGTCGAATCCCTCCGCGGCGAAGGCGTGCACATCCTGCTCGGCGCCGGTGGGCTCGAACCGCACCCGCCCCGCACTGGCGGCGGCGCGGCTGGCGAACTGCACGCGTCTTGTCCTGGTGGCAGCATCGGATGACGGGGCCAAGGTCCCTACTGAGCGAGCCTTCCCGCGGTCATGATGGATGGCGGGGGTTTGCCTGCTGGCTGCCGCTCACCTGGCGCCTGAGCACGGCAGTTCCGGGAACGGAGATCACATGTGCGAGTACTGCGGCTGCCAGGCTCTGGCCACGATCGACGAGCTGACCCGCGAACATGATCTCGTGGTCAACATGATCGGTGAGACGAGGGCCGCGCATGCTGTCTCCGACACGGCGCGGATGGCCGGCCTGGCCCGGCAGATCGCAGCTATTCTCGGACCGCACACCGAAGTCGAGGAGCGCGGGTTGTTCCCTGCCCTGACGGCCGATTTCCCGGATCACGTTGCTGGCCTGAAGGCGGAGCACCGGCGCGTGGAGGCGGCACTGGGTGAGGCGGCGGCGGGTACTCCGGACGATCCGGCCTGGCCGGCGCGGTTCGCCGAGGCGCTGACGCTATTGCGGGAGCACATCCTCAAGGAGCAAGACGGTGTCTTCCCGGCCGCGCTGGCAACGTTGGGGGCCGCGGACTGGGAAGCAGCCGAGGCGGTCCGCTCGCAAGCTGGTGGTCTGCTGACCCGCCCGGTCGGCTGATGCCTGCGGGCGCTCGTGCCGGCCGGAAGACCACGAACGCGGTGCGGGCAGCCGACCGGGCCAAACTGCGGCAGCCCGGATCGTGCTGTGGCACTGCCTGTCTCTACGCGTGGCTGTCACCACACACGGGCTCCGGGGGTCTGCGAGCCCGCAGGTGCGCCCAGCGCGCTGGTGATCGGCTTGCCCGCCGGCCGGGCGGGCCGGGAGACTGCGCGCATGGAAAAGTTCTCGCTGGATGCCATCGTCCGGGCGCAGGCCAAGCTGGCTGCTGCCGCTGCGAGCGGGCGCAGCGCCGAGACGGTGTACGGTGGCCACGAGCACGCGCTGCGCCAGACGGTGCTCGCCCTGACCGCGGGCTCATCCCTGGACGAGCACGAGAGCCCTGGCGAGGCCACGGTGCAGGTGTTGCGCGGCCGGGTCCGGCTGACGGCGGGGGAGGTGGCCTGGGAAGGCCGCTCCGGCGACTTGCTGATCGTGCCGGGCACCCGGCACGCCCTGGAGGCGGTTGAGGACTCAGCTGTCCTGCTGACGGTCAGCAAGGCATCGCAGGCCAGCCGTCACTGATACGGTCGCCGGAGCCGCGGCCGGTCAGCGGCGCGGTACCGGGGTTAGTAGGGCACGCCGATCTTGCGCCAGCGCCGGCCGCTTGTGCCGGGCTCTGCGGGCGGGGCGGCGGCTGCGCGAGACGATGTAGGGCCGCCACAGGTACCACAGCGGGTAGCTCCAGGTGTGCACGAGCCTGCTGAACGGCCAGACCGCCCAGATCGCCCAGGCGGCGGTGGCGTGCACCTGGTAGATGACCGGGGCGGAGGCGGACACGGCCAGCCACGTGCACGTCGGGCGACCCGGTGAACGGCCCGCGGAACCAGGGCGCGATGGTGGTGCGGTAGTCGTAGCCGTGGCCGGGCAGGTCGGCCCCTGACGACTCCGGCCAGAACACGCCGCGTGACCGCACGAGCCGGGAAGAGGCGCCCTCGGTCGAAAGCCAGCCCGGCATCACGGGACCGAACCAAGCGCTCGCCGTGATCACGCCTGCTGGGTCGTGCCTCACACAGCCTGTCCCCCCCACTGTGGCCGATCGCCCGCATGAACACGCGGACTGCCCGTGGCCGGAGAGCGAACAGCAAACCGGGTCAAGCCGGTCTGCTGGGTGCCCGAGTGCCCGCAGCCCGGTCACTGGGCTCCGGTGATCCGCTGCTGGAGGTGTTCACGTTGCCGCTGGCGGATGTTTTCGTCCGAGCAGAAACCGCTGCTGCTGCGCTTGAGGCATAGCAGGCCGAGCAGCGTGCCATCCGGCCTGACAACGGCAAGCCGGCGACGCCTGGCCGCGATCATCTGCTGCAGCGCGGTATCCGACCGCGCCGTCGGCGCGATCACCCGCCCGCTCAGACGGCCAAGCCGCGCAGCCGACGTCGAGTCGGCCGCCTCCGGGCCGAGGTCGGCACGGTCAATTACGGTGAGCAGCCGGGTACCGGACATGATCAGGACGGCGTGCACGTGATCGTCGGCGAAGAGCTGGCGAACGTCGCCAACCGTATTGTCCTCATGACAGAGTTTCGGGTGGCGCACCATCACGTCAGCGACAGTTTCCATGCACATCCCCGGGAGTCGGTCTTACCGGCCGGTTGCCGGCGACAACAAGACCGTGTAGCAGGTGCCATGACACCCTGCTCGGGTGCCTGGCCCGAGCGGTGTCACGGACATGGGCGCCGCAGTCATGCTCGGATCCCGTTAATGTCCTCGATGCCTGCTCGCAGCGATAGCAGCCGTCCGGGGTTGGTGCCGAAGGCAATCGGGTCATCATCGGTTCCGGGGAGATCACCGAGACAGCGGGATGTGTCGGCGGCGCCGGGGCGCAGCATGTCGTCAGGCCAGCGAGGGTGTGAATCCGGTAGCTGTCAGACCTGATTTCCGCTACCTGCCCCGGTTGGACACCGAGCGGCGCGAGGCACGCGGTCCCGCTGGGGTTCGCGTCGGCCTCGGTGATCAGCGCTACGGTCACGGCAGCTTCTTCTCCGTGGTCATCTCGTGGATCGCCTCCGTGCCGGAGGACGGCGCTGGCGATCCGGATGCGGGTTCGTTCGGACGGCGGGCGAGCCGGGCGAGGAAGGCGGCGGCGACCAGTGCCCATGCGGCGACGGCGACCCAGAGCATGAACCGGGCCAGCGGTTCCATGAACGCGAGGTGGGCTGCCTTTCCGAAGGCCAGCGTGGCCACGCTGTACATGCCGAGGGGGAACACCACGCTCCACAGGGTGGGCTCGTAGGTGAGCGGCCAGTGCCGGCGGACGTGCCGCCACAGGCCGAGGATGATCAGCAGCGGGATCCACCAGGTGCCGAACGCCCACAGGGCGAAGGTGAACCCCTCGACGAACCCGGCGGTCGCCCGCACCACCGGAATATCTGCGGGGAGGGAAAAGTCCCGGCGCCGGCCAGCACCGAGATCGCGGTAGCCCCCATGAGGATCCAGTACGGTGGCCCCAGGGTGGCGGGCGTCATGGGGACGGTCAGCCAGCGCAGCAGGATCAGCGCGACCACCATCAGGTACAGCAACAGCCCGACGCACCACAGCCCGGTGGCGACCGGCGCGAGCAGCGCGGCCTGCGAAGGCCACACGCGGACGAGGATCGCCGCTGCGATCGACAGGGACTGGGTGGCGACGATCCACAGCAGCCAGGACCCGTTGACACTGCTGAGGACCGAGTCGCGGGCGCGGCTGAGCAGCAGGCTGGCGGGCACGCCGTAGGTCAGTATCAGCCACACGGCGGCGGCCAGGGCGGCCAGAATCGCCGTCGTGAGCGGATGCCCGGCGAGCGCGAGCCGGACGCCGAGCACGTCCAGGCCCGCGGTGATCGTGAAGAACCCGAACACCCGTTCCGGCGCCTGGATGTCGGCGGCCACATTGGAGCGGAAGAACGCCAGCCGGACGGCCAGCGCCACGGCGAGCACCAGCAGCCCGGCCGAGGCGGCGGCCAGCAGCGCCACCGACAGCCAGGACGGCCCGAGCAGGAATGTCCCGGTGGAGATGATGCCGGTGGCCATCACGTACGCGAAGTAGCCAGGGTGCAGATCCCGGACAGCCTCGGCTGCCCGGCCCGCAGCTCGTGCCTGCCTGTCGGCATCGGTGCTCACAGCCCGATTGTCCCCGGATTCACCGGCGGCCTAGTAGGGGACGCCGATCTTGCGCCATCTGCGGCCGCCGGTGCCGGGCTCGGCGGGCGGGACGGCTTTGCGGCTGCGGTAGACGATGTAGGGCCGCCACAGGTACCACAGCGGGGCGCTCCAGGCGTGCACGAGCCGGCTGAACGGCCACACCGCCCAGATCAGCCATGCGGACGCGGCGTGCACCTGGTAGACGACCGGCGCGCTCGCGATCGCCGTCACGTCGGGGGAGCCGCTGAACAGGCCGCGGAACCAGGGCGCGACGGTGGTGCGGTAGTCGTAGCCGTGGCCGAGCAAGTTGATGAAGATGGTGGGTACAACCCCGGTGATGATGATGATCAGCAGCAGGATCAGCGCGAGGTAGTCGACCGGGCTGGTGGTGGCGCGTACCCGGGGTACCAGTAGCCGCCGGCCGGCCAGGATGATCACCCCGGCGATGATCAGCACCGCGGCGAGCGTCCCTGCCGCTGCGGAGAACCACCGGTAGGTGCTCTCGGGTATCCCGATCGCATGGGTCCAGCGTTCGGGGATCAGGACGCCGATCACGTGGCCGGCGATGGCGGCGAAGGTGCCGTAGTGGAAGATGGGGGAGCCCCATCTGAGCAGGCGGCGTTCCTGGAGCTGGGTGGAGCGGCTGGTCCAGCCGAACTGGTCATACCGCCATCGCCAGACGTGGCCGACGACAAAGATGCCGAGCGCCAGGTACGGAAGCGCCACCCACACGAAGATCTGCCATGCGCTGGTGTTGCTCATCGCGGCCGCCCGGGTGTGCCCGCGTTGTAGCCGGCCAGGTACTCCGGGGGCGCGAACGGCTCCAGCCCTACGTCTTCCTGGGGCGGTCCGGACTCCCACGCCTCCAGCACCTGCCCGATCTGGCGGCGGCCGAGCTTGGGCAGCTGCCCGCAGACGGCGGCCACGATCGATTCGTACGGCGTCGCGGCTTTGTCCAGGGCGCGGCGCAGCAGCTCCAGATCGGCCCGGTGCGCGTGCAGCAGCCGCTCCCCCCGCGGGCACAGGTCGGCGAAGTCCAGCACCATCGGCAGATAGTCCGGCAGCTCCTGCCCGGACGGGACGAACCCGGCGTCGCGGTAGGCAGTCTTGAACCCGATCATCGCCATGCCGCGTTTGCGGGTGTCGCCGTAGCGGTAGTAGGTCAGGTACAGCGCGCACCGCCTTCGCAGGTCGAACGTCTCGACGTAGTGCTGGGCGACCTCGGTCGGCGGTGTGGCGCGCAGCCAGCTCAGGAACTGCCCGAACGCCGCGCGGGCCGGCCTGGGCGCCGTCTGCGCGGCGTACGCGTCGAGTTCGTCCAGGCCATCGAACAGGGCGCTTGTCGGGTACTGCAGCAGCACCGAGGCGAGTTTGTGTGTAGCGGTCATCAGTCGTCCTGGCCGAGCACCGGCAGTTGGGTGCGCCCGTCCGGCCGCCAGCTCTGAACGCCGTGCGGGCCAGGGGGGCCGTTGCCGCCCATCCCGGGGCCGCCGTCTGTGTCCAGGCTGCAGAACAGCTGCTCATGCTGACCCATCAGGGCGCCGGCGTCTTCGGCGTGGGCCTTCGGGATCACGTAGCGGTCGTCGTACTTGGCGATCGCGAGCAGCCGGTACAGGTCGTCCAGATCGTCCAGGCTGGCGTTCACCGTTGCGGTCAGCTTCTCGTTGGGGACGAGACCGAGCTGTCCGGCGCGTTGGATGGCGCGGACCACCGCCAGCTTGCGTAGCACCAGCTGCACGGTCTCGGCCTTGCCGGCAGTGAATAGGCTGGCCAGGTACTCGATCGGGATCCGGAGCGCGTCGATGGTCGCGAACACCTGATCGGGATCAGTATCGTCGTAGCCTTCGGCGTGCACGATGTCCGACACCGGCGACAGCGGCGGGATGTACCAGACCATCGGCAGGGTGCGGTACTCCGGGTGTAGTGGCAGTGCCACCCCGTGCCGCACCGCGAGCTGGTAGATCGGCGAGCGGCGCGCGGCCTGCATCCAGTCCTCGGGGATGCCCTGCTCGGCCGCCGCGGCCTGCACCTGCGGGTCCTCGGGGTCGAGGAACACCGACATCTGCGCCTCGTAGAGATCCTGCTCGTCCGGGGTGGCGGCGGCGTCGAGGACCTTATCGGCGTCGTAGAGGATCAGGCCCAGGTAGCGCAGCCGCCCGACGCACGTTTCCGAGCAGATCGTCGGCTGGCCGGCCTCGACGCGGGGGAAGCAGAAGGTGCACTTCTCGGCCTTGCCGGTGCGGTGGTTGAAGTAGACCTTCTTGTACGGGCACCCCGAGACGCACATCCGCCAGCCCCGGCACTTGTCCTGGTCCACCAGGACGATGCCGTCCTCCTCGCGCTTGTACATCGCCCCCGAGGGGCAGGACGCGACGCAGGACGGGTTGAGGCAGTGCTCGCAGATGCGCGGCAGGTAGAACATGAACACCTGCTCGAACTCCATCTTGACCTTGTCCTGCAGCCCGGCCAGGTTCGGGTCGGTCATCGCCCGCCCGGGTGCGCCGGCCAGGTCGTCCTCGAAGTTGCTGCCCCAGTTGACCTTCATGTCCTTGCCGGTCAGCGCGGAAATCGAATGGGCGCTGGGGTTGCGGGTGCCGAGCGGGGCCTGGATGAGGGTCTGGTAGTCGTAGGTCCACGGGTCGCCGTAGTCGTCGATCGTCGGCAGGTCCGGGTTGTAGAAGATCGTCAGCAGCTTGCGCAGCCGCCCGCCCGCCTTGAGCTGTAGCCGGCCCTTCTTGTCGAGCGCCCAGCCGCCGTGCCACTGCTCCTGGTCCTCGTACCGCTTCGGATAGCCGACGCCCGGCTTAGTCTCCACGTTGTTGAAGTACACGTACTCGGTCCCCGGCCGGTTGGTCCACACTTGCTTGCAGGTCACCGTGCAGGTGTGGCAGCCGATGCACTTGTCGAGGTTCATCACCATCGACATCTGCGCCATGACCCTCATGAGTACTCGACCTCCTGGGCGCGGCGGCGGATGACGGTGATCTCGTCGCGCTGGTTGCCCGTGGGCCCGTAGTAGTTGAACCCGTAGGACAACTGCGCGTACCCGCCGATCATGTGTGTCGGCTTGACGACCAGCCGGGTGAGGGAGTTGTCGCCACCGCCGTGCCAGCCGGACACCTCCGACTTCGGGGTCATCAGATGCCGGTCCTTCGCGTGATACATGAACACCGTTCCCTCGGGCATCCGGTGCGTCACCACCGCCCGGCAGGCCACCACGCCGTTGCGGTTGTAGGCCTCGATCCAGTCGTTGTCGGCCACGCTGATCTTCGCGGCGTCGGCAGGGCTCATCCAGATCACCGGCCCGCCGCGGAACAGCCGCAGCATGTGCAGGTTGTCCTGGTACTCCGAGTGGATCGACCACTTTGAGTGCGGGGTCAGGTAGCGTACCGTGATCTCCGGCCGGCCGCCCTCGCGTAGCCCCTGCTCGCCGAAGTGCCGGACGTAGTCCAGCGGCGGCCGGTAGGTCGGCAGCGCCTCGCCGTACTCGGCGATCCAGTCGTGATCGAGGAAGAAGTGCATCCGGCCGGTCAGGGTGTGCCATGGCTTCTTGCGCTCGACGTTGACCACGAACGGCGAGTAGCGCCGGCCGCCGGTCTCGCTGCCCGACCACTCCGGGGAGGTGATCACCGCGCGGGGCTGCACCTGCGTGTCGGCGAAGCTGATCCGCTCGCCGGCGCGTTCCTCGGCCAGATCGGCCAGCCGCACGCCCGTGCGCTCTTCGAGGTCCTTCCATGCCTGCACGGCGACCTGGCCGTTGGTAGTGCCCGACAAGGCGAGGATCGCCTCAGCCAGGTGGATGTCGCGGGTCAGCCTGGGCCGCCCGTCGGCAACGCCGCCGCGGACCCGCCCGTTGGTGCGCCCGAGCAGGTCGACCGCCGCGGCGGGCTTCCAGCTGACGCCCTTGACCCCGGTGCCCAGCCTGTCGGCAAGTGGCCCGAGGGCCGCCATCTTCGCTGCGACCGCGGCGTAGTCGCGTTCGACGGTAACCAGCTGCGGCATCGTCACGCCCGGGATCGGGTCGCACTCGCCGTGCTTCCAGTCGCGGACGATGCCGGCGGGTTGGGCCAGTTCGTCGGCGGTGTCGTGCAGCAGCGGCGCGGCGATCACGTCGGTGCGAGTGCCCAGATGCTCGGCCGCGAGCCGCGAGAAGGCCTCGCCGATGGTCTTGAAAACGTCGAAGTCGGTGCGGGTTTCCCACGGCGGGGCGATGGCGGGGTTGAACGAGTGCACGAACGGGTGCATGTCGGTGGTGGAGATGTCGTGCTTCTCGTACCAGGTCGCGGCCGGCAGCACGATGTCGGAGTACGTACAGGTGCTGGTCATCCGGAAGTCGACGGTGGTGACCAGGTCCAGCTTGGCGCGCGGCGCGTCCTCCCGCCAGCGCACTTCGCCCGGCCGCAGCCGCTCGGGTGACTCGTCGGCGCGCACCGCGTCCTCGACGCCGAGCAGGTGCCGCATGAAGTACTCCATGCCCTTGCCCGAGGAGCCGAGCAGGTTGGCCCGCCACACCGTCATCACCCGGGGGAAGTTGACCGGGTTGTCCGGGTCCTCGCCGGCGAAGCCCAGCCGGCCGGCCTTCAGTTCGTCGACGACGTAGTCGTTCACGCTCTTGCCGGCCGCCGCCGCCTGGTCGGCGAGGTCGAGGGGGTTGCGGTCGAAGGCCGGATGCGACGGCGTCCAGCCCATCCGCGAGGCTTGCGCCAGGGTGTCGGCGAACGCCTGCCCGCGGAACAGGCCCCGGCCGAGCGGGCTGGCCAGTTCGTCCGCGCCGAAGCTCTCGTAGCGCCACTGGTCGGTGTGCAGGTAGAAGAACGAGGTGCCGGTCATGTGCCGGGTGGGACGCTGCCAGTCCAGGCCGAACGCCATCTGCATGAACCCGGTCAGCGGACGCACCTTCTCCTGACCCACGTAGTGCGCCCAGCCGCCGCCGTTCACGCCCTGGCAGCCGCACAGCATCGTCAGCGTGAAGAACGTGCGGTAGATCTGGTCGGAATGGAACCAGTGGTTGGTCCCGGCCCCCATCGCGATCATCGACCGGCCCTTGGACAGCTCGGCGTTGCGCGCGAACTCCCGCGCCACCCGGGTCGCCGCTTGCGCCGGCACAGAGGTGATCACCTGCTGCCATGCCGGCGTATAGGGCTGCACGGGGTCGTCGTAGCCGGACGGCCAGTCGCCAGGCAGCCCGTCACGACCCACCGCGTACTGCGCCATCAGCAGGTCGAACACCGTCGTGACCAGCCGGCCACCGATCCGCCGGACCGGCACGCCGCGGCGGATCACGCCGCCGCCCTCGGTGTCTCCGACGTCGAAGCGAGGCAGGTCGACCGCGACGGCGTCCTCGCCCGTGTCATAGAAGCTCAGGACAGGGTCGACGTCTCCCAACTCCAGGTTCCACTTGCCCTTGCCGGCCTCGCCGAAGTGCGTCGCGAGAGTGCCGTTGGGAAAGAAGGGCTCACCGGTGGCCGAATCGAGCAGGACGGTCTGGTGCGCCGAACCGCTATCCTCCAGGTCCGCTGCGGTCAGGAACCGGTCCGGCACATGCGCGTCCCCGTTGCCGTGTTTGCGCAGGGTCACCAGGAACGGCAGATCGGTGTAGGCCTTGACGTAGTCGGTGAAGTAGGGCACCTGCCGATCCCGGAAGAACTCGGTGAGCACGACGTGGCCCATCGCCATCGCCAGTGCCCCGTCGGTGCCGGGGTTGCACGGCAGCCAGTCGTCGGCGAACTTGGTGTGGTCGGAATAGTCGGGAGAGACCACGACCACCTTCTGTCCCCGGTAGCGGGCCTCGGTCATGAAGTGCGCGTCCGGGGTCCGGGTGATCGGCAGGTTGGTGCCCCAGATGATCAGGTAGCTGGAGTTCCACCAGTCGCCGGACTCGGGCACGTCGGTCTGGTCGCCGAACACCTGCGGGGAGGCGATCGGCATGTCGGCGTACCAGTCGTAGAAGGACAGGATGGTGCCGCCGATCATCGACAGGAACCGGGTGCCCGCCGCGTACGACACCTGTGACATCGCCGGGATGGGGGAGAACCCGACCACCCGGTCCGGGCCGTACTCCCTGATCGTGTGCACGTGCGCCGCGGCGATCAGCTCGCTAACCTCCGCCCAGGTGGCCCGGACGAACCCGCCCATCCCGCGGGCGCCCTTGTAGCGTGCGGTGCGCTGCGGGTCGCCGGTGATCTCGGCCCAGGCCCGGACCGGGTCGCCCAGCCGCGTCCGCGCCTCGCGCCAGATCTCCAGCAGCGGGCCGCGTACATAGGGATAGCGCACCCGAGATGGCGAATAGGTGTACCAGGAGAACGACGCGCCGCGCGGACAGCCGCGCGGCTCATATTCCGGCGAGTCCGGGCCGGTGGACGGGTAGTCGGTCTGCTGCGTCTCCCAGGAGATGATCCCGTCCTTGACATACACCTTCCACGAGCACGACCCGGTGCAGTTCACCCCGTGCGTCGAGCGGACAACTTTGTCGTGCCGCCACCGCTCCCGGTAGAACTCCTCCGCGCCCCGCCCGCCCTTCCGGTGCACCTCCCGGAAATCGGGGCTCGGCTGGCCGCCGGGCACGAAGAACTGCGCCTTGTGCAGCAGCTGCTCGACCGGCTCCCCGGCCGGCAGCAGGGGTGCCAGCAGGTCACCGCTGCCGGGCTTGGTCAGGCCCTGCCCGTCACTCGCAATGGTGTGCCGTGCGATTGGCTCGGCCACATAACCCCCTCATCCGTTCGGCGCCCGCAGCGTGTCGCTGCTGTCGTTCTGGGCGTCTTTCCTGTCCGGCGCTGATCTTCTGTAGGCCAGCAGGCTCGGGCGGCGTGCTGGTCAGGCGGCATGATGCAGCAAGCTCCGGTGGTGATGCTGGACGGCCGGTTGAGCCTGGCGCGCAGCAGGCGCAGTACGCGTTGTCCGGCCAGCCTAACGGCACCGGCTTGCAGCTTTCCTGCAATTTTCGGGTCGCTGTGTTACGTCAGCGTTGCCGGCAGGTGCGGCAGTAGCTCGTCGCGCGGCATGAGCGGCGGGTCAGCGGTCGGTGAGTTCGCGCAGTCGCGGGACCAGGATCAGGTAGCCGTCGTCCTGCGCCTGGTCCAGGGCGGTCGTCGCGGTCGCGCGGCACGCCGCGTGGCCGCCGCGGCTGGCGAGGAACTCGGCGTGTGCCCACCGGGCCTCGTGGCGGGTGAGCGGGGTTCCGCCCGCGAGGGCGGCCTGGACGTGCGGCGCGGCCTGGTCCGGCCGTCCCTGGCGGGCCAGGAGGGCACCGAGCCGGGCCGCTGCCCAGGCGCGGAACAACGGGGTGCCCCCAGCGGCATGCAGCGACTGGCGGTAGGCGGATTCGGCGCGGCCGGGCAGCCCGGCCGCCTCGCAGGCGATGCCCAGGCCGCGGTGCGCGGCAGCAGTCCATTCCGCGTGCCCGATGCGGACGGCGATGCGGGCTGCCTGCTCCGCCGATTCGATAGCCTCGCCGCCCTGGCCGAGGGCGGCCAGGGCTTCGGCGCGGCGCCACAGGCACTCGGCTTCGACGGCCGGGTGGCCGGCCGTGCGGGCCCAGCCGAGGGTCTCCTCGATCTCCGACAGTCCTTCCCCGGCCTGGCCGGCGAAGGCGAGGGCGTGGCCGCGGGTGGCGCGCGGGCTCCACAGCCGCAGTACCTCGCCCGGGATGACCGGCAGGTCGGCGAGGCGGCCGAGTTGACCGGCGGCCTCGCGAAGCCGGCCCTCGATGAAGCAGCCCATCGCCCGGCAGTACAGCAGGCGCGCACTGCCGCCGCCGTCGCCGGCCCGGTCCAGCAGCCGGGCCGCCCGGCGCACGCGGTACCGGGCGCGGGCCAGGTTGGCCTGGGCCAGGTCGATGATGGCGGCCGCGGCCAGGGCCTGGCCGAGGGCCGCAGGCTGGTCGCCGGCTTCGGCGATCGCCAGCTCGGCGAGTTCGCTGCCGCGGGGCGCGCCGACGGTCCTTGCGTCCAGGATGGCCAGCTTAGCGAGGACGCGGGATCGGCTGGCGGGATCGTCGAGGCTGCCCAGCGCGGCGGTGAAGTCGGCGCGGGCGGCGGTGAGCTGGCCGCGGCGCCGGCGGGCCTTGTTGAGCGGCGTTCAGGATTCCGATGTGAGGGTGCTTTGGCGGCATTGGGAATGCTGATGCTGGGGTTGCCAGGCGCCTGGGTGGTGACTGTTCGTTGGCGGCGGCACCGTGCCGACGGGGCGGTGTACGCGGGCGCTGAGGGTGAGCATTCGGGGGCGGATTTGCGTCGCTGATGGTGCGGATGGGGTTGAGGGCAGCCTTCGGGTTGCCCTTTTTCGTGTGCGCCGCCACGGTGATCACGTCGGTGATGGGCGCGGCCCTCACGTTTCTTCGTTTGGCACCGGAGACGGGAGGGCCGCTGGGTTGACGCTTGGAGGCGTCGTGCTCACGGTAAACGGTGACCGGGATGTAGTCGAGCGGCAGCTGACGGGCGGAGAGCTGTCGTGCCCGTCGTGCGGCGGGGTGCTGGGCGGGTGGGGGAACGCGCGCTTGCGGCGGGTGCGGGTGCTGGGCGGACCGGATGCGGAGCTGGTTCCGCGCAGGTCGCGGTGCCGGGGCTGCAGGGCGACTCATGTGCTGCTGCCGGCGTGGTGCCTGCTGCGGCGGGCTGATGCGGGAGAGGTGATCGGCGCGGCGCTAGAGGCGGCGGCGGCAGGGGGCGGGCGCCGGAAGATCGCCGGGCTGGTCGGGCGCCCGCCCTCGACGGTGCGGGGGTGGCTGCGGCGGTTCGCGGGGCGGGCGGAGCCGGTGCGGGCGTTCTTCACGGTGCTGCTGGCCCGGACCGGCCCGGATCCGGTAATGCCGGCCGGGGCGGCGGGCCTGGCGGCGGCGGTGTCTGCGATCGCGCGCGCGGCGGCGGCGGTGGCGGCGCGGTGGGCGCATCTGGGCGACGTGCCGGTGTGGGCAGCGGCGTCGGCGGCCAGCGGCGGGCTGCTGCTGGCGCCGGGGTGGCCGGGCGGCGGGCGCAACGCGAGCTGACCCGTTACGCGGTCCCGGGGCGGCGCGGGATGGTGTGCCGGTCATTTACGGACGTGACCGGAGGAGGTGCCCTGTTGGGCATGAGCAGGGCTGAAGAGGAAGAGCAGGCGCGGCTGGAGCGGGCCCGGGCGATCGGGTTGTCCCGGTACATGCTGATCCGGGAGGCCGCCGACCCGGCGCTGACCTCACGGCAGCGCGGGGCCATGGTGCGGGAGATCGCCGCCCGCGAGCACGCCGACCCGTCCGGGCGGCCGGTCCGGCTGACCCGGTGGACGCTGGACCGGTGGATCCGGCTGTGGCAGCAGGGCGGGTTCGACGCGCTGGTCCCGGCGCCGCGGCAGTCCCAGCCGCGGACCCCGCCGGAGGTGATAGCGCTGGCGGCGGCACTGAAGAAGGAGAACCCGGCCCGGACCGCGGCGCAGGTGCAGCGGATCCTCAAAGCCCAGTCCGGCTGGGCACCCGATGAGCGGACGATCCAGCGGATGTTCAACCGGACCGGGCTGACCGCGCTGGTCACCGCCGAGGCCGCGCCCGTGTTCGGCCGGTTCGAGGCAGCCCGGCCGAATGAGATCTGGACCGGCGACACATTATGCCTTCGTAGGCATAATGTGTCTTATGCGGACCCCGTTTTTATGCCGACAACCGCTGCGGAATGCTAATGAGCCGGTATTGGCCTGGTCATAAGTCGGCATAATCGTGCGCCTTTCCCGTTCACCGCTCCCTATTGTCTCTCCGTGTCCAATCAGTCACAGAGGAGGAAGATCGTGTGTGAACTGTCGAAGGTGGCGGTATCGGGGCCGCTGGAGAGATACGCGGAAGGCTTCGCGGACGAGCTGGCCAGGCAGGGTTACGCGCCCAGCGTGGTGGTGATCCACGTGCGCATGCTGGCTCACGTGAGCCGGTGGCTGGAGGCCGGGGGCCTGGATGCTTCCGCGCTGGACGAGGCGGCCGGAGAGGCATTCCTCGCGGACCGCCGGGCAGCAGGGCGTTCCGCCCTGCTGCGGATCGGGTCGCTGGCGCCGCTGCTGGAGTACCTGCGCGGCATCGGGGCGGCCCCGGTCCACGGGCCGGTCCCGCCGGCCATGCCGGCGGATGCCCTGCTCGCCCGGTATGCCGGCTACCTGGCGGCGGAACGCGGCCTGTCCGCGAAGACGATCGCCCGCAACGTGACCGCGCTCCGCCCGTTCCTGGCGGGCCCGGCCCGCGAGGACCAGCCTGACCTGGGACTGGGCGGGCTGACCGCCAGGGAGATCATGGACTTCGTCGTGGCCCAGTCCCGGCAGCGGCCCGGAACGGTGCCGCACCTGGTGACGGCCCTGCGGTCCCTGCTGCGGTTCCTGCACGTCGACGGCGTCACCGCGCCGGGGCTCGCGGACGCGGTCCCGACGGCGGCCGGGCGGAAGCTGGCCGGGCTGCCGAAGGCGCTGCCCGCGGAGCAGGTGGCCGCGATGCTGGCGTCCTGCGACCAGGGCACCGCCCTGGGCCGCCGCGACCTGGCGGTCCTGACGGTGCTGTCCCGCCTCGGGCTGCGCGCCAGCGAGGTCGCGGGCCTGAAACTGGGGGACATCGACTGGCACCGCGGTGAGATCACCGTCACCGGCAAGGGCAGCCGGACCGAGCGCCTCCCGCTGCCCGCCGACGTCGGGACCGCGATCGTCGGCTACCTGCGCGACGGGCGGCCCCGCAGCGGCCACCGGGAAGTGTTCCTCTGCGATAGGGGACCGCACCGCGGGATGAGCCGCGGAGCGGTGACCAACGTGGCGGCCCGGGCCGCCCGCAAGGCCGGGCTCGGCACCGTCCACGCGCACCGCCTGCGCCACAGTGCCGCCGCGGCCATGCTGGACGCCGGCGGGTCGCTCGCCGAGATCGGCCAGGTCCTCCGGCACAGCCACGCGCTCACCACCGCGATCTACGCGAAAGCCGACGTCACGGCGCTGCGCGCCGTGGCACGGCCCTGGCCGGGACAGGAGGCGGCCGCGTGAGCCCGCTGCGCGAGGCCCTTGCCGGCTACCTGGGCGTCCGCCGGGCGCTCGGGTTCAGGCTGGACCGGGCCGAGAAGCTGATAGGCCAGTTCCTCGACTACCTGGAAGACCAGCAGGTCGGCGTGGTCACCATCGACCACGCGGTCGACTGGGCGACCGCCCCGGCGGGGGCGGCATCCTGGTGGCACGCGCTGCGCCTGTCGGCGGTCCGCCCGTTCGCGTCCTGGCTGCACTTTCTCGATAATGCCCACGAGGTTCCCCCGGCCGGGCTCATCCCCCACGGGCCGCACCGCGCGGTCCCTTACCTGTATTCCGGTGACGAGATCGACGCCCTGGTCAGGGCGGCGGCATGCCGGCCCCGGCCGGTCAGCGCGGCTACCTACCCGGCCCTGATCAGCCTGCTGGCGGCAACCGGCGCCCGCGTCGGGGAGTTGATCGCTCTGGACAGCAGCGACTTCGACGCCGGCCAGGGCATCCTGACCGTCCGCAACGGCAAGTCCGGCAAACAGCGGCTGCTCCCGCTGCACCCGACCGCCACCGCGGCGCTGGTGCGATACCAGCAGGAACGGGACCGGCTGCTCCCGGCGCGGGCCGGTGACGTGCTGCTCGTCTCCTGCGCCGGCACGAGACTGGACTATCCCCGGGTCCAGAAAGCGTTCCGCCGCATCGCCGCCCAGGCCGGGATCACGGCCCGGTCCGCGGCCTGCCGTCCGAGAATTCATGATCTGAGACACAGCTTCGCGGTCAGCAGCCTCCTGGACTGGTACCGCCACGGGGACGACGTCCAGGCCATGCTGCCCCGCCTGTCCACTTATCTGGGGCATACCGACCCCCGGCACACCTATTGGTACTTGTCCGCCGCGCCGGAACTGCTGGCCCTGGCCGCCGAGCGACTCGAAAACCACCCGGGAAGCATCGCGTGAGCACCCTCGCCCCGACCCTGCAGGCGTTCTTCACCGACCGTCTGATCCGGCAGCGCCACGCCAGCGGCCACACGATCGCCGCCTACCGCGACACCTTCAGGCTCCTGCTGGCCTTCGCCGAGCAGCAGACGGGCAGCACCCCGTCGCGGCTGCGGATCGCCGACCTGGACGCCCCGCTGGTCAGCGCGTTCCTCGACCACCTGGAAACCATGCGGGGCAACGGCGTCCGCACCCGCAACGCCCGCCTGGCCGCCGTCCACTCCCTGTTCCGCTATGCCGCGCTCCGCCATCCCGAGGACTCGGCGGTCATCCAGCGGGTCCTGGCCATCCCGCCCAAGCGGTTCGACCGCACGATCATCACCTACCTCAGCGAGGCGGAGACCGACGCGCTGCTCGCCGCCCCTGACCAGTCCACCCGGACAGGCCGCCGCGACCACGCGATGCTCGCCACGGCGGTCCAGACCGGCCTGCGGGCCTCGGAACTGGTCTCCCTGTCGGTGAACGACGTGCACCTGGGCACCGGAGCCCACGTCAGTTGCCTGGGAAAAGGCCGCAAGCAGCGGATCACCCCGCTGACCGCCAGCACCGTCACCGTGCTGAAAAACTGGCTGGAAGAACGCGCCGGCCTGCCGGCCGGCCCGCTGTTCCCCGCCCGCACCGGCACCCCGATGAGCCGCGACGCGCTAGAAAGACGCCTGGCCAAGCATGCGGCGACCGCCGCAAAGGCGTGCCCGACGCTCGCGGAGAAGAAAATCTCGCCTCACGTCATGCGCCACACCTGCGCCATGCGCTTGCTGGAAGCCGGAGTCGATACCACCGTGATCGCCCTCTGGCTAGGCCACGAGTCGGTCGCCACCACTCAGGTCTACATCCACGCCGACCTCGCGCTCAAAGAACGGGCGATCGCCAGGACCGCCCCCAAAGACGCGCCACCAGGACGATACCAGCCGTCCGACGCCGTCATCGCGTTCCTCGACAGCCTGTGATTATGCCGAGCAAATGAACGTCCGCGTCATCCACTGCGGCCATTCCGCAGCGGTTGTCGGCATAAAAACGGGGTCCGCATAAGACGCGCTGCACGCCATCCGGCTGGACGGCCGCAAGACCTACCTGTTCTGTTTCATTGACTTTACCGACCGGCCGCTAAGCCGTACGCGATGTCCGGCGAGCCTCCCCTCAGGAGCGTCCCGGACTGGTTAACCTCCCAGGTCGGGGACGTTCGCCACGTCGGCCACGTCACTACAGGAAGCGGACGTACGGAGCCGGTGGCCCTGCAAACCTTCTCCTTGGTGATCTTTTGTCTTGCGATGTGGGCGCTGGCGCTTCGTCGGCAGCCGACGTCGCCAACATGTACGCGACGTGAAACAGCAGGTCACACCACCTTTCGGGCAGACCGCGGTCGGTAAAATTGACGATCATTCCCGGGCGGTGATGGCTGCCCGGTTCGGGTTCGCCGAGGACACGATCCGGCTGGCCGCCGCGCTGCGCCCGGCGCTGGCCAGCCGCGGCGTCCCCGAGCACGTCCACGTTGAACTTCGCGACGTTCATCGATACCGGCAACGCCCGGGCGCGCAGCGGGGAAAGGCCAAGCAGAAACGCGCGGACCTGCGGCTGGTCGGCCTCGGCCTGGTGGTCTCCCGCGACGGCGGCGTCCTGCTGCTGTCTCACGCCTACCCCGGGAACAAGCCCGGCGTCACCCAGTTCCCGGAGATGATCACGACCCTGGCCGCCCGGCACGCCGCCCTGGCCGCCGCAGCCGGGCAGGACGGCACTGAGATGACTGTCGTGTTCGACGCCGGGCAGAACTCCGAAGCTAAC
This sequence comes from uncultured Actinomycetota bacterium, assembly GCA_963826515.1. GTDB lineage: Bacteria > Actinomycetota > Actinomycetes > Streptosporangiales > Streptosporangiaceae > DATFVJ01. The sequence goes on along the minus strand of CAWGXI010000002.1, from coordinate 136,567 downwards.
TTCGCGCTGCTGGCGGGCACGAAGCTGCACTACGTGGGGTCAGTGCCCGCCAGTGACTGCCGTGACCTGCTCGCCGAGCCCGCGGACGCCAGGGCCGTCGTCGATGAGGACCGGTTCGGCCAGCTGACCGCCTATGACACCCGCCGCGCCATCTACGGCACCGAGCGCCGGGCGATCTTGACCCATTCCCCCGGGCTCCACGCCCATCAGGCCCGTTTGGCCCGCGGCAAGACCCGCCGGCCCGGCCCAAGGTGGAAGCGGAGATCACCAAGATCACCCATGACCCCTGGGTCCGCCGGGTCATCATCTGGGAGCTGACCGGGGATACCCCCCGCGACCTGCGGCTTACCTGGTCCATCGACGCCGCCGGGCGCGCCGCGCTGGAAGAGGAGATCTTCGGCAAGCACGTGCTGATCACCGACCAGGACGACTGGCCCGCCGCCGACGTCATCGCCGGCTACCGGTCCCAGTCCGAAGCCGAGTTCTCCTTCCGCCAGATGAAAGACCCGCACGCGGTGTCGTTCTCCCCGATGTTCCACTGGACCGAGCACAACATCCGCGTCCACGTCCTCACCTGCGTCCTGGCCCTGCAGATCGCGCACCTAATGCGCCTGCAGGCCCAGCGCGCCGGGCTGCGCATGTCAGTCCGCGAGCTGCTGACCCAGCTCGCCGGCATCGGCGAGACCATCTTGATCTACCCCGCCGGACGAGGCAGGCCCAAAGCCCGCCGGATGCTCACCGAGACCACCGGCACCCAAGACAAACTCATCCAGCTCTTCCAGCTGGACCGCTACGCCCCTGCCATTAGGCCGGTTAGGTCATAGGCGCCAGCGCCCCCGTAAACCTATCCCCACCAGGCGGAACACCCTGGCAAGGAGCATGATCATTGGAAACTCGGGCTAGGTGCGGCGATGGTGGTGCGGTCGTGCGCGGAGAACGAATGAGACGTAGAAGACGTAAGAAGGCGTGCCATGGTAACGACGATTTACGCGGTGACCGGGATGACGTGCGAGCACTGTGCCCGCGCGGTCACGCAGGAACTGGAGAGCCTCGGTGGCGTGCGCGGGGTGAGGGTCGACCTGGTCCCCGGCGGGGAGTCCCGGGTAAGCGTGACCAGTGAAGCACCGGTCCCAGGCCAGGCGGTCGCCGCGGCGCTTGATGAGGCCGGCGGCTACAGCATGGTCGCGGCCTGACCGCAGCGCGACGAGCGCGCGGTAGCCAGCTGCCCGGGGCCGCGCGGCGGGCCGGTGGCAGCAGTACGGGGAGTGAGGAATGAGCCGATGAGCATGGTTACCGATGACCGGCCGGCCGGAGCGCCTGGTGACGGTGCGCGCTGCGTGGACCTTGCGATCGGCGGGATGACATGTGCGTCGTGTGCGGCGCGGGTGGAGAGGAAGCTCAACAAGCTCGACGGCGTTGCCGCGACGATCAATTTCGCCACCGAGAAGGCGCGGGTGAGCTTTCCGGCCAGCATCGGCACGGATGAGCTGATCGCGGTCGTCGAGCAGGCCGGTTACACCGCGGCCCTGCCTGCTCCCCGGCCGGCCGAGCCGGAGCTGGAAGCTGGCGGGCCGTCCCCAGATCGGGATGAGGCGGCCTCGCTGCGGCAGCGGCTGCTTGTGTCGGCAGCGCTGGCCGCGCCGGTGGTGGTGCTTGCGATGGTGCCGGCGGCGCAGTTCCGCAACTGGCAGTGGCTGTCGCTGACCCTGGCCTCGCCGGTGGCGGTGTGGGGAGCGTGGCCGTTCCACCGGGCCGCCGCCGCAAATGCCCGGCACCGCGCGGCGACCATGGACACCCTGATCTCGGCCGGGGTGAGCGCCGCCTACCTCTGGTCCCTGTACGCGCTGTTTTTCGGCAACGCCGGGCAGCCCGGCCTGCACACCAGCTTTGCCCTGCTGGCGCACGGCGCGACGGCGGACGCCATCTATCTCGACGTGGCCGCCGGGGTGACGGTGCTGATCCTCACCGGCCGCTATCTTGAGGCCCGTGCCAAGCGGCGCTCGGGCGCCGCGCTGCGGGCGCTGCTGTCGATGGGCGCGAAAGATGTCGCGGTGCTGCGGGACGGCCGCGAGGAGCTGATCCCGGTGGAGCAGCTCACGGTCGGTGACAGGTTCGTGGTCCGGCCGGGGGAGAAGATCGCGACCGACGGCGTCGTCGAATCCGGCAGCTCCGCGGTCGACACCTCGATGCTCACCGGTGAGCCGGTGCCGGCCGAGGTGACGGCCGGCGACCCGGTAACCGGCGCCACGGTGAACGCCGGCGGCCGGCTGGTGGTGCGGGCGACGCGGGTGGGCGCCGGTACCCAGCTGGCCCAGATAGCGCGGCTGGTGGCGGACGCGCAGAGCGGCAAGGCGCCGGTGCAGCGGCTGGCCGACCGGGTGTCGGCGGTCTTCGTCCCGGCCGTGATCGCCGTCGCCTTCGTGACGTTGCTTGCGTGGCTGGCGGCCGGGCAGCCCGCCGTGGCCGCTTTCACGGCAGCGGTCGCCGTGCTGATCATCGCCTGCCCGTGTGCGCTGGGGCTGGCCACCCCGACGGCGCTGCTTGTCGGCACGGGCCGCGGCGCCCAGCTGGGCATCTTGATCAAAGGGCCGCAGGTGCTGGAATCCACCCGCACCTTGACACCGTGGTGCTGGACAAGACGGGCACCATCACCAGCGGGCGGATCAGCCTGGCCCGGGTCTTCGCCGCGCCCGGCGAGGACCGGCGCGAGCTGCTGCGGCTGGCCGGTGCGGTCGAGCACGCCTCCGAGCACCCGATCGCGGCGGCCATCGCCACCGGCGCCCGGGAGCGGCTCGGCGGGGAGCTGCCCGACGCGGAGAGCTTCACCAATCACCAGGGCCGCGGCGTCTCAGGCGTCGCCGCCGGCCACGCCGTGCTGGCCGGCCGCCACAGCTGGCTGGAATCGGAGTGGGCGCAGCCGGTCCCGGCCGGCCTCGTAGCGCGGGGCGAGGAGGCCGAAGCGGCCGGCCAGACCACCGTGTACGCCGGCTGGGACGGCCGTGTCCGGGGCGTGTTTGTGGTGTCCGACACCGTGAAGCCGACGTCGGCCGAAGCGATCGCGCGGCTCCGCGGCATGGGATTGTCACCGGTGCTGCTCACGGGCGACAACGCCCGCGCCGCCACGGCAGTAGCCGCGCAGATGGGCATCGATGAGGTGATCGCGCAGGTGCTGCCAGCAGGCAAGGTGGACGTGATCAAGCGGCTGCAAGACGCGGGCCGGGTGGTCGCGATGGTTGGCGACGGCGTGAACAACGCGGCCGCGCTCGCCCAGGCCGGCCTCGGGCTGGCAATGGGCACCGGCGCAGACGCCGCCATTGAAGCCAGCGACCTGACCCTTGTCCGCGGTGACCTGCGGGCGGTGCCCGACGCGATCGGCCTATCCCGCCGGACTCTGCGCACGATCAAGGGAAACCTGTTCTGGGCGTTCGGCTACAACGTCGCGGCGATCCCGCTCGCGGCGTTCGGGTTGCTCAACCCGCTGATCGCCGGCGCCGCGATGGCCTTCAGCTCAGTGTTCGTGGTGTCCAACAGCCTGCGGCTACGGCGCTTCCGCCCGGCTGCAAGCCGGCCGCACACCACCGAGCCGCACACCACCGAGCCGCACACCACCGAGCCGCACACCACCGAGCCGCACACCACCGAGCCGCACACCACCGAGCCGCACACCACCGAGCCGCACACCACCGAGCCGCACACCACCGAGCCGCACACCACCGAGCCGCACACCACCGAGCCGCACACCACCGAGCCGCACACCACCTAGCCGAATGTCCGTGCAGGCGTGCTGCTTGGCATGGCCGGCCCGGCTTTCCGGCCTGTCCGCGCAGTCGCCTTGGCGCTGCGCGCGCTGCCCTGCCGTTCCGGCGGGGCGCTGCTGCGGGCGGCACAGCAGGCCGCTCAACCGGTTCACTGCCGCTGAGTACGCCTCCTGGTTCAAGGCCCTGGCCGACGCGACGAGGGTTTAGACCGTGTCGCTGCTCGGCCGCTGCGGCGAGCCGATGACCGTCGGCGAGATCGTTGCGTCGTCAACGTCGGCCAGTCCACCGTCTCGGCCCATCTCAAGTTGCTGGCCGAGATCCGGTTCATCCTGGCAGAACGGCGCGGCACCGCCGCGTGCTGCCGGATCAACCAGGTCTGCGTCGACTGCTTCGCCACCGCCGCGACCTCGTGATGGGAAGGCCCGTCAGCCGACGGGTGAAACCCCGGCGGGCCGGGCCGATGTATCGGTGTCGCTGTTGGCTGCGGTGGCCGATCCGATCCGGTGGACGGTGCTGGAGCGGCTGGCCACCCAGCCGTCGTGCGTGTGCAATCTGCAGGAGGACGTCCCGATCGCGGCCAACTTGCTCAGCTACCACCTGAAGGTGCTGCGCGAGGCCGGTCTGGTCACGACGCGCCGGCGTGGCCGGTGGATCGACTACGCCCTGGCCGAAGACGCGCTTGACCGCCTGCGGGCCGCCTTGCCCGGGGTCGTGGCGGGCACGGTGGTGCCGTCGTGAGCATGAGCGGTCTCCTCCGCGCGCACGACAGTTCGGCCCGGTTTCGTGCGCCAGCCCTCAGGTCGCGCGGTTTGGCCGGTTCGCTGCGGGACCCGTCGCCGCTCGGTGGTCGGCGGCTTGCGCATCCGCGATCACGCGCGCACTCGTCGAGCGCGTTCTAAAACCGCGAGCTGGCGGCCGGCGGACGAAGTGCGTGGTCCGTGACGACCGGCGTTATGGGCTACCCAGCCTCGGCGTGTTGCTCGGGGGTAGGCGATCGTGCGGGTGGCTGCGAGATACTCAGCGCAGGGCGACGGGCCAGCCGCTCGTGCGCGGCGGCCAGCTCGCGCTGACGCTCGATGATGCCCTTCAGTGCACGCGCCTCGTCGCCGCCGGGAGCGTCCGCCAGTCGCCGGATGCAGCCGGCGAGGAAGCGCTGGGCGCCCCGCGCCTGGGCGTGCGCGTCCCGCAGGGTCGCCGTGAGCGCCGACGTGACGCGACCGGGAGCGACCTCGTCCCCGAGATGCAGCGTCGGCTCAGCGGCGGATCGCGGGCCCTGCGGGCCGGGTCGCATCAGCCAATACATGTAGATGACGAGGCCAACCAGCAGCGCCACTTCGAGCACCACAGCGACCGGCACGATCTGCCAGGTGCTCGTCGCCAGCGCGACGATCGCGGCAACGACCACGAGCACCGACGTGACGATCGCCAGCAGGAGCCCGACCGATCTGAACGGCCACTGATCTCCAGACATGTCAGCGGCCTCCGCCCGACGAAACCACGACCTGCGCAACGGGGATGTCGAGCTCCGCACGAGCGCGCTCGAACTCGAGCTGCTCGGCCCACCGCGTCGCGCGCGAGCCGTCTGTGACGATGAGCCATCGCCTCAGCGCCGAAATCGCGCAGCTCGTCGGCGATCGCGGTGACGGGCTCGTCCGGGCCCACCTCTCGGCGGGCCTCGAAGCCATTCGAGCCAGCCGAAACGGTCCCCCCGTAGTGGTTGCTCACCCACACCGCGCGGTCGCCGCCACCGGTCCCCCTCCAAGCGCGCCGCCTCCAGCACTTCGCTTCGCCAAGCCCAAAGCAGAGGAGCCGAGCGCGCCGCCTGGATCACTTCTGCCGGCGTTCCAGGGCAGCAGCGTGCCGGGCTGTCGTCGGGCACCGATGCAGTCGCCTCTCTCACGAGGGCGTCGGTCGTGGCGGCGAAACACGGGACGCACGGAGTGCTAAGAGGCATCTGATCCACAGTGATCCCTGTCTGTCCCTGCACCAAGATTTCTGTGTGTTCAAGGTCCCACACTTTCGGTCTATGACCTGCTAAAGATCGCCGTCATGACCTCCCGGCGTTCCTACCGCAGCGACCTGTCCGACGCCCGCTGGGCGCTGATCGAGCCGATCCTGGCCGCCTGGCGGGCGGCGCGGGCAGAAGCTGGCCTGGGCCTCAGCGAGCCGGTGCATGATCTGCGTGAGATCGTGAACGCGATCTTGTATGTGAACCGGACCGGGATCGCCTGGGAATACCTGCCGCACGATTTACCGCCGTACAAGACGGTCTACGACTACTACGCCAAGTGGGCGAAAGACGGCACCACCGAGGTGATCCACGACGCCCTGCGCCGCCAGGTGCGCACCGCCGCCGGCCGCAGCGAGGAGCCCACCGCCGCGATCATGGATGCGCAGCCGATCCGGACCTCCGGCAATGTGGCGGAGTCCTCCCAGGGCATCGACGCGGGCAAGAAGATCAAGGGCCGCAAACGGCATATCGCCACCGATACGCTCGGCCTGCTGCTTGTCGTGCTGGTCACCGCGGCCAGCGTTCAGGACACCACCGGCGGCCGGGACGTTGTCAGCGAGCTGGCGGCCCGGCACCCGGGCGTGGTCACGGCCTGGGCCGGCAGCGGCTACCAGCGCAGCGTCATTGAGCTCGGCGCGGCGCGCGGCATCGACGTGCAGGTCGTCCGTAAAGATCCCGGCCAGAAAGGGTTCGCCCCGTTACCGAAACGGTGTGCCGTTGAGCGCGCTTTCGGCTGGTGGATGCTGCATCGCCGGTTGGCCCGGGATTACGAGACGCTCCCAGAACGCTCCGAAACGATGATCCACTGGGCCATGATCGACAACATGGGCCGGCGGCTCACCGGCGAAACCACCCAAACCTGGCGTGACCGGCCCGCCGAAACGGGCGAACCACCCGTCACGTAGATCAGATGCCCTCTAAGGCACACCACGCAGGTCAACAGCCGCTATCGGGCCGTGTAGCCGCCGTCGATGACGAGCTCGGACCCGGTGACCCACTTAGCCTGGTCGGAGGCGAGGTAGACCGCGCCCCAGGCGATGTCGTCCGGCTCGCCCGTGCCGCCAAGCGGATGCAGGGCGTCCAGCATCACGCGGGCTTCCTCCTGGTCGAGCCCCGCATCGTGCGCATAGCGGTGTACCATCGAGGTCCAGATGAAGCCGGGGTGGACGGAGTTGACCCGGATTCTGTCGGGGGCGTAGATGAGCGCGTCCGTCTTGCTCATCAACCGGACAGCGCCCTTCGATGCGTGGTACGGCGGGAGGTCCGCGCCGCCCACGAGACCGTAGATCGACGAGATGTTGATGATGCTGCCGCCTCCCGCCTGCTTGAGGTGCGGAATAGTGTGCTTCGTGCACAGGAACACGCCTGCGACGTTCAAGGTCATCACCTGATCCCACTCCTCGAGCGTGAGCTCGTGGGTGGGCTTGTTGGCACCCTCAATGCCAGCGTTGTTGACGAGGATGTCGACGCGTTCAAACTGCGTCGCGATGGCGGCAATGGTCGACGACACCTCGTCCTCGCGTGTCACGTCGCAGGCGAAGAAGGACGCCTGACCCCCAGTGGAGGTCAGCTTGTCGGCGACCTTCGCTCCGCCATCCTTGTCACGGTCGAGCACAGCGACACCGGCGCCCTCCTCGACCATGCGGGTGGCGATGGCCTCCCCGAGCCCGTTGGCAGCGCCGGTGATGATCGCGATCTTGCCGGTCAGGCGTCCCATTGATCGTCACTCCTTCGGATAGTCTGGTTCGATCGCGAGCATATCTGCACCCGCGGGATGGCGCATCGGGTGAACCCCGCAGCGTCCCAGAGCGCTGAGACCCCTAGCCACCGGCGCGCTCTGCGAGGGCTGGAGATCCCTGTGGGGTGCGTAAATGCGATCGGGGTTGGCGGAGCGCTGTCCAGGGCGTCATGACCCTCGCGGGGCAGGCGCCGACGCCGAGCGGCTGCGCCAGGCTGGCGACCGCTACCGTGGTCGCCGCTTCCGCATTGCGCATTGGGCGTGCTCGGCGCCATCGCCGGCCGCGACAGGGCGGCGCTCCCCGGTCGGTCGCGACATCGGGTCGCTGCGCCAGTTTCGCGGTGGTCGGCGAGGATCGGCGCCATCGACTCGACCGACAGGCAGCGGCGCTGGACCAGCCACTCGTCGTTCTGCTCTGTGAGAGCAGCGCGCCGACGAGCCGCATCACGGCGGCGTAGTTGGGGAAGATCCCGACGACATCGGTGCGCCGGCCGATCTCCTTGTTGACCCGCTCGAGCGGATTCGTGGACCGCAGCTTGGTCCAGTGCTCGCGCGGGAAGCCGTCGAACGCGAGCAGGTCTTCCTCGGCGGCCTTCGAGCAGCTCGCACACCTTTGGCGCCACCTCTGAGAGTCGCTCCAGCACGTGCCCGACGCGCTCCTTGGCCTGCTCGTCGCCCTCGGCGTTGAAGATCTCGCGCAGGGCGGCGGCGACGAGGTTGCGCTGGTCGCGGCGGCAGTGCATGACCATATCCCTGAGGAAATGAACGGTGCAGCGTTGCCACGGGCAGCCGAGTACCCGGGCGATCGCGCCCTTCAGTCCCTCGTGCTGGTCAGAGATCGCCAGCCGCACACCGTCCAGCCCGCGTTTCTTGAGCGAGCGCAAGAATTCTGCCCAGAACGCGCCGGACTCGACCTCGCCGACATCCAGCCCGATCACCTCGCGCACGCCGGACTCGTGCACCGCGTAGGCGACGACGGCCGCCTTGGACACCACCCGGCCGTGGTCACGCCGAGTCCGCGGTGCGATTGACCGACGAGATCGTTGACCTGCTCGATCAGGGCATTGGGGCCAAGCACGCGAAGGCGCGCTCGGCGCTGGTCGCGCTCAAGCTCAACGTCGCCGAGGGCGCGAACAGCTCGGTCCTGCTGCTGGCCGAACTGCTCGAGGCGCTGCTCGACGAGGCGATCCCGGACGCCGCAGTCCGTGAGGCGGCGTGGAAGAGGGCAACCCCGGAGCAGCTGCAACAAGCGCTCGAGCTGGCCGAGGAGATCCGCCGGCCGGAGGGCGACTCGCACCTTGACCAGCTCAACGACCGCTACCACGCCACGCGTGAGTTCGTGCCCCACGCGCTCGCTGCGCTGCGGCTGCGCGACGGGCCGGGCGGCGAGCGGCTGCTGAAGGCCGTCGAGCTGCTCCGTGAACTCAACGCCCGCTGCGCCCGGAAGGTGCCCGCGACCGCCCCAGTCGATTTCGTCCCGCGCGCCTGGCGGCCGTACGTGCTGCCGGCCGGCGGCGGGATCGACCGCCTCGCCGATGCGGTGCAGCACGGCGGCGCCGAAGGCGGCCTGGTAAATCGCGACGGCCTGTGCGCCGCGATCGACCCGCAACTCCGGCTGGATGCTGGTCATGTGAACTCCCGGGAGCGGCTGGCGGCAAGGCGCTGCTGGACAGGGACGGGCAGCAGCAGGCGCAGGGTGGCATCGGTGAACCAGCGCCGGAAGCGGGCCGGGCTCCAGTGCCGGTCACCAGTAAGGCGGCAGAACAGGGCCGGGTCCATCAGCGCCCAGACGGTGTCGATTGCGGCGGCGCGGTCCACGCCGTCAGGCAGGGGTGATCGCCGGAGCAGACCGTCCACCAGCCAGGCGGCCATGACCTGGCGCTGCGTCATGAGTTGCGCGCCAACGGCGGCAATGTCCTCATCGACCCGGGCGGCCTCCAGGGCAACCAGCGTCAGGCCGGCGGCACGCTGCGCGGACTCGGTGAGCACCTCGGCGAACACCGCGACGAACTCTGTCGGCCCGGTCATGGACAGCAGCCGTGCTCGCGGCGCTGCGACCGGTAGCGGCGGGTCGGCCTGCTGCCGGTGGCCAGGTCAAAGGCGCGGTGCCGATCCTGCTCGGCGCGTTCATCGACTGGGCCGGGGTGGTGCTGCTGGCCGCCGCCGTGGTCGCGGTGCTGGCGGCGCTGTCGGGGTTCTCCGGCCTGGGCCTGGACGCGGCGGCCGCGGCGGGATTGCTCGGCTGCGGCGCGGCGCTTGGGGCGGGTTTCGTGCTGCGGGAAGGGCGGGCGGCCAGCCCGCTGATCGAGGTGGCCCTGCTGTGCAGCAGGTCGTTGCTGGCCGGGCTCGGCGCGGCGTTCGCTGGCTACCTGGTGCTGTTCGCCCTGCTTTTCGCCGTGCCGCTGGTCCTGGACGCGCGGGGTGCCCGCCGCGGTGACCGGCCTGGCCCTGACCGCGCTGCACTGGCATGCGGGCTGGGACTGGGGCTGTTCACCCCGGCCAACAACGCGGTGATGAGCGCGGCGCCCGCCAGCCGATCGGGAGTGCTTGGCGGTGTGCTCAACATGAGCCGCCCGGCTGGGGACGTCACGATAACCGAGCGCCAGCGGTCAAGACGACGCCGGGCCAGGACCGGGCGGGGTGATCTCACCGATGGTCTCCATCCCCTGTGTTCGCCGAGTAGCGAGAGGCGGCCTCCGGCGAGGATGACAGCGTCCCCCGAAGGCACCACGACGTCACCGTCTCGGGTGATCGAGGTGACGAGGACGCCGTTGGGCAGCCCGGCGCCGCGGAGGCTGCTGCCCGCCGCTGGCGAATCGGCGGTGATCCTCACCTCGAAGAGGCCGGATCCGGGGCCGAGGCCGCCTATGCGCTCGACAGTCGCCATCCGGGGACTCTTTGTCGGCTGGTGGTCGTGGCCCGCGTCCTGCTCGTCGCCCGCCCGGCCATCGGCCAGCGGGTAGTTGTCTCCCGGCCCAAGGGCGCAGCTCGGCATGGACTGCGCTCCCGGCGTACAGCGGCCGCATCAGGCGCTGTTCGCAGCTGTTGGGATCGTGCAGCTAGGAGAAGGGCCAGTCCCAGGCACATTTCTGTGTGATCTTCCAGTCGGCCGTGCGGCCAGTGATCGCATGCTGGCCCTGATGGGCGGTGGCCAGTGCTTCTTGGGGGTGACTGTGATGAATCACCATTCGGTGTTCAAGCGGTGCGGCTGCCGTGATCAAATGACCGGGTCGGCTGCTGGGGGGCCGGATGCCCGCAGCTGCGGGCGCCAGGGCATGGGTCGTGGTATTTCAGCGCCGAGTTCCCCGCGGCGGCAGTGGGCGTCCGGCGACGGGTGCGCCGTGGCGGATTCCGGTCACCGGCCGCGGCGATCGCGGCACTGGATGCGCTACGGGACGGGCACGCCGGGCTTGAGCCCGGGCTGCTGACGCGAGCGTGGCCCGAGAGGTGGCTGGCGTCGCGGGCGTCGCTGTGGGCCTCGACCCAGCGCAGTTACGCCGCTCATATGCGCGGCTACGTGATCGGGAGCCATCCCGCTGGCGGACCTGACCACGCGCGACGTACATGCGCGGCGGAGGAGGCACGAAGCTACTGCTCCCGGTCCGCCGCGCTCGCGCTGTCGGCACGAGGACCTCACCGGCGCCGAGAACCTGGTGCCGATCGGGCCGCTGCTCGACCTGCGGCAGGCGGAGGCCAGGGCTGGCCCACGCCGCGGAACTGCTCACGAAGTTCGGCCTCGCGGAGGTCCAGACACGGCCGCCCCGCGTCGCGTCCGGCGTCTAGGCTGCAGCCCTGGCTGCCGGTATGTGCTGAGGCCGGGCCGGTTCAGGTTCCCCGCGCCGGGGGACCGATCGGCCGTGTTTATTGGACAGCCTGCCTGATAGACACAAGGCAGGAGGTGTCACAGATGGCTCGCTGCCAAGCTGCGCGAGGTGAACGCCTTGCTCATGCGGCGGCGTCATTGGCCAATCGCAGAACAGGGACACTGGCTGGGCAGCGTGGTGCGCGGGCACATCGCCTACTACGCGGTTCCCGGCAACATCCATGCCGTGCCGGCATTCCGCAAGCAGGTTACGTGTGGCACCACGCGCAGCCGCGCACGCCACCGGACTACCCGGCCCGCCGGTGGGTCACGGTGGTGGTTTTCCCTCGTGGGAGCGGTGTGTGCGGGGGGCCTCGGGGGGAGGACGGCGCGGCATGGTGAACAGTTCGTTCAGCTGCGCGGCCTGTTCGGCAGGGGCGAGGACGACGATCTCGTCTCCGGCCTGCAGCATGGTACCGGCGTGTGCGGGGACGAGGCGCCCGCCGCGGATGACGAGGCTGATCCAGGCGTCCTCAGCCATGGGCACGTCACCGATGGCGGTGCTGTCGGCTGCGCTGCCGGCGGTGACGGTGCAGCGGTGCAGGCCCTCGGGTTCGGCCTGGAACCGTATGCCGAGGCTCCAGGGCTCGGGTTCGACGGTGCGCAGCGGGATCTTCAGCCGCCGGGCAGCCGCCGGCACCGTCCCGCCCTGCACGATGACCGAGAACGCCACCACAACGAAGATGATCCCGTAGATGCGGGTGGCGCCCGTGACGCCGGCCTGCACGATGAACACGCCGAGCACGATCGGCACGGCGCCCTTGAGGCCGGCCCATAGCACGAACAGCCGTTCGGGGGGCCGCAGCCGCACCGGCCAGAGCAACACACCGGCGAGCAGTGGCCGGATGACCAGCGCCAGCAGGATCGCCAGCACCAGGCCGATCAGCCACGCCCAGGCGTGGGTCAGGGCCTGCAGGTCGATGGTGAGCCCGAGCATCACGAACGCCACCACTTCGGCCAGGCTGGCCAGCGAGGAGTGGAAGCGTGCGATCTCCCGTTTGTAGGGGGCGCGTTCGTCGCCGATGACGATCCCCGCGATGAACACGGCCAGGAAACCGGACCCGCGCGCGACGGTGGCCGCACCGTAGATCGCCAGGGCCCCGGCCAGCACGCGCAGCGGGTACAGGCCCTCGCTCGGCAGCGGCACCCGCCGCATGAACGCCAGCAGCGCCAGGCCGCCAGCGGCGCCGGCGGCGGCGCCGACCCCCATCTGCAGGGCAAACTCGAAGATCACGCTGCCGGCTGCGCTCATCCCGGTGCCGGTGGCCGTCAGCAGCGCGATCAGCAGGGCGATGCCGACCGGGTCGTTGGCCCCGGACTCACCCTCCAGCAGCACACCGCTGCGCCCGCCGACCTCGCGCCGGCCCAGCACGGAGAAGACCACGGCCGGGTCGGTGGGCGCCAGCGCCGTGCCTATCAGCAGGGCGGCGCGCCAGCCGAACGAGAAGAAGAAATGCGCGGCGGCGGCGACGGCCGCTGCGGTGACCAGCGTGCCTGCCACCCCGAGCCAGACAATCGCGGCGGCCGCTGGGCGGAACCGCCGCCAGCCGACCCGCATCCCGCCGTCGAACAAGATGACCGCCAGCGCCAGCGTGACGACGCGCTCCACCGCCGTGAACGACAACGCGCCAAGCCGGGGCCAGATATCTGACGCCACGGCCGCGCCGACCAGGAAGAACGCCGGAGCGGGAATCCGCAGGCGTTCGCTGGCCCGGCTGGACAGCACCGCTGCGGTCGTGGCCAGCGCCGCCACGAGCACTGCCAGGCCAAAGGAGTCAACCGCACCCATCACCACACACCAGCGCACGCGCGAGCCACTACCGTCCCCTTCCGCCGCCGCCCCACCGGGCAGCGGTACCCCTGATCCCGGGCTTGCATCCCGCGGCCACGCGGCCAACCGTGCCGGCGAGGCGGCCGTCAGCCAGGGCCAGGAAAGGTGCCTCCCACAGCCACAACACTTGCACAGAGCAATGGATGGCCGGTACCGGCGCCGTCCTGGCGCCCCACGCGACCCGGTGCGGCGCGGGACGCACGCGGGGACTGCCGCGGTGGCCGCGGCGGCTGGCGGGAGGGCGCCACGCTGCGGCAGCCGTTCGGCATCAATGTCCATAACGGCTGCCGCGCGCTGTCACCCGCCGGAGCGGGAACCCTGGGCGGCCGCTGTCAGGGGCGCCGGAACCGCAGGAGGCTCACCGCGCGGGTGCGCGCCGACCAGCGTCACCAGTGCCATGGCACCGGTGCCGAACGGTATCCGCTACCGTTCGTGCTCGCAAGGATGCTCGTCAGGATTGACCGGGCACGCAGGATGGGGGCTCAGTGATCGGTGCGGCCCTGTCGCTTGCCCCCTCGTCCAGCGTCGCTCTTGCGATGCCGGCGAGCGGTGACCCGCAATTGCACGATACGTGCGGTTCCGGGGATCACCACGAGCAGGACGCCCAAGACCGCAGCGAAAAGCAGGGCAACCCCGAGTGGCAGGTGAGCGTGTGCGCCGAAATAGCCAATGTTCACCCGCTGGCCATTCTCCAGAATGAAAATCAGGAGCAGCACGAGCACCAGGGCAAACAAGACCGAGGCGACCCACACGCCGCCGATGCGTGTGCGCCTCACCACGTGTTGAGGCGGCATCTGGCCCGCGGGCTGATCCTGAGACGGGGGGGCAGGGGCAGACCTGTCCCCACTCGGTGACGGCGAAGTCATAGAGCATCACCTCCTTTCCGCGCTGAGCAGCGCGATACTCCCTGAGATCAGGTGAGATCAGGGCTACCCCATGAGCAGGCACGTATGCAGATCCCTGTGGTACGGAAGGGTCATCGCAGGTCACTCGGAGAGGTCCACGACGAAGGCACCCGCATCGCTTACGCCGTGGTGTGGGGGAAGTCAGCTCCCCGGGCGGTGTGCCGCCGCCGCGGCCACGTCGGCGGGGTAGGTGCGGCGGGCGTGGTAGAGCAGGACGGCGCTGGCCGCCATTGGCGCCAGCATGACGGCGAACGTCTGCTGCAGGCCGGTTCGGCCACCGCCGAAGACGTGGTCGGCGACGACGCCGAACAGCAGCGGCGCGAGTGCCTGGGCGAGCGACCGCAGGACGCTGCGGATCGACTCCGCCCGGCCCCAAAGTAGCGGTGGCATGATGTCGAGCCGGGCGGCGTCCAGCGGCGGGTTCTGGGCCGACAGGCAGAAGGTGGCCGCGATCAGGTAGGGCAAAGCGGCGATCAGGTCGCGGGTGAACAGGGCCGGTATGAATAGCACGAAGGTTGCCGTCGCCGCAAGGGCGGCAACCAGGATCCGCGCGGTCAGATGCCGCCGGCGCAGCAGAGCGTCGCCGGCTGCCCCACCCGCGAGCACGCCGCCGATCGCGCCGGCCCCGAGGACGAGCAGGACAAGGTTCGCCACCGCCTGGTTGATGCGGTACTGCGCCTTGGTGAACTCGGTGCCGAAGATCTCCACGCCGGCCAGGAAGTAGTAACCGCAGGCGCTGGCGATGATCAAGACCACGTTGGTGCGGACGCGCAAGACGTAGCGGGCGGCCGCCGGCAGGGACAACTGGCGGGGATCAACGCGAAGGACGAGCGCGGGATCGGGGGAAAGACCCCGTTGGCCGGCGAGCCGTTGCGCGTCGGTCCCGGCGTCGGTCTCTGCCCCGGCATCGGCCGCGGCGCCGCTCCCTGCCGCTGCCCCGACATGATCTGCGCTGGCGCCGTCGGCGGGCCTGGTGCCGCTCCGGTCATCGAGGTGATCACTTGCTGCCTCAGGAAGGAGCGCGCCGTGGCCGCCGCGCGCGGGTTCGGGCAGACGGGCCACCGCCCACGCGAGCAGGAACGCGGGGATGGCCAGGATGACGAACGCCGCCCGCCAGGACAGCGCCGCGATGTCACCGGTGACGGCGAAGCCGAATCCGGCGCCCGCGAGTTCGCCGGCGAGGATGTAGCCGTAGACGCGGCCCCGCTCCGAACCGGGAAAGAAGTCCCCGATGAGCGAGGCCACCAGCGGCCCGGCTGCCGCGGTCACCATGCCGAGGAACAGCCGCGCGAGCATCAGGTCACCGAAGCTGCCAGCGGTGGCGCTCCAGATCATGGCGGCCGCCCAGCACGCGATCGCCGCGCCCAGTGTCCAGGTGCGGCGCACCCGGTCTGCGAGGACACCGAACGGCAGGCTCGCCGCGGCGGCCACCAGGGATGTCACCGTGACGAGCAGGCCTATGTCGGTGTTGCTGATGCCCAGGGCTTGCCGTAGCTCGGTCGCCGACGCTCCGACCGTCGCCACGTCGGCGCTGCTCAGGCCGAGCACACACGCCAGCAGGACGATGACGCGCGTCCTCGCGGGGCCGCCGAGCGTCACGGTCAGGCGGGTCCGTGCCGACTGCGCGGCGGTCCCGCCGGCCGACACGAGCCAAGCGGCAATACCGCGCACCGCCATGTGTCAGCGCCGCGAGCGGGGCATCGGCGGACAGATCACAAGGCGCTACCTGCCCGCCGCCTTGGCGAAGAAACAGCACCCGGCCCGTGCCGTGGTTCAGGGGGCACGGCCCCTGGCATGCGGCTCTGCGCTACGTTGCCACGCTCGACCCGCAACGCGCCCTCGCACGCGTCGCCTCCTGGCGTACGCCCCTCGACGGCCAGCCCGTTGGCCGCCGAAGATACGGGCACGCGACGTGGCAACCGTTCGGTATCAAGATCCTTAACGGCTGCCGCGCATGCGCCGCGGCCCGTCAGCGCCGCGATCCACGCTGGCGGCCGGCGCGGCGCTGCGAGGAGCGCGCCTCTCCGTTGTTGGCAGCCCGCTGGAGAATGGGTGGGCATGGGAGCCTTGGCAGATCGGACCCGGGCACGGCATCAAAATCCCTTCGACACCCAGCGGCACTGCCTGGACGGCGTAGGACTTACTCCCGCGAAAGAGAGCTCCCTCATCGGGCTGCTTCACGCCCTCCGCGACCGCCGGCACCTGTGACGGCGCCTGGCCTCTGCTCATCGCGCTCATGACCCTCCTCCGTTGGCAGGCCCTTCGTGGGCACAAGTCTGCGTGAGCTACGACGGGCATGGCAGTGTGAGAAGGCCGGCCTCGGCCATGCGGTTGATAGCAGTCCGGCGTCGGCGTAATGACGTAGCCGGCCGGCGGATGAACGGTGGTGGCTGCCGGCAGGCCAGCTTATGGAGGTGGAGGGTGGTCGGCGCGATTCTGGTGGGTGTCGACGGCTCCGAAGGCTCGCGGCAGGCGTTGCGCTGGGCCATCGGGGACGCCGCGGCACGCGGAGCGGTCATCCAGGCGGTGATCGTGTGGCAGAGGACGTTCGACTACGGCAGCGACCGTTATTGGCCAGTGGACAAGCGTATCGCCGAGGGCGCGAGGAAGCGCCTGGCGGCGACCGTCGCGGAGGTCGTCGGCCAGAATCCCGCCGTCGAGATCGATCCGCTCGTGCTCGAGGGAGACCCTGGGACGATGCTGTGCGCGCGTTCCGGTGCCGCGGACCTGCTCGTCGTTGGGTCCCGCGGCCTCGGCGGCTTCGCCGGACTCGTGCTCGGGTCGGTTAGCATCAAGTGCGCTCACCACAGCCGTTGCCCGGTGGTGATCGTGCCCGACGATCGGCCCAGGGATCCCAGCTGATGACATGCCCGCCGCCGCGGATGCCCGTGGTTGTCAAGTGCTGCGTGCCGGGCTCCACGAAACTTCGACCCCGGCAGGTGGGCCCCCCGAGTGGATCGCGCAGGGCAAGCTGCCACGGCTCACCGGCCCCGCCTCGTTCAGGCAGTCGCGGGCTGCTCCGGCCGGGCGGCGCCGTCGTGCAGAACCAGCGCCACGTCAGCTATCTCCACCTGCGGGTCGCCGTCGACCTGATAGGCATCGGGGATGGTGCGAGCCAGGTCGCTGCCGCTGAATGCCCGCAGCGCATCGGCCGACTCCCACAGGTACACCGCCCCGTGCTCTCCGGAATCCGGGAATGACAGGTAGTACTTCTGGATCACTCAGCCTCGGCTCAATTGCTCCGGCTCCTCACCGTCTGTGTGCTTGGTGTCGCGGCCTGTGCCGCCTGCGAGCAGGGAGCTAAACGCGTACTGGAACTTTGGCCCGGCGATGCACCGCGCAGGTGCAAGCGCCGAGGCGCGGCCGCCGCGTCGGCCGCGGGCTCCCTGCCACACTGGCCCTGCCACACTGGCCCGGCCGTGCCAGACGAGTCCGCACGCACCGAGTTGCCCACAGGCCTCGGCCGGCGGGCAGACGCTGGAGAAGGCGGGGCAGTCACCGGGCTAGGTCGCGCGCCAGCAGCGCGATCCCATGCCCCCAGGCGGCGAGCTGGTCTGGGGGCAGGAACGCCTTGCCCGACTTGGTGTGATCGACCGTCGGCGTGGCGACGTATCTTTCCCTGCCCTCGGGATCGATGAAATAGGCGGCGGAGGTGTGGACGATGTCAGCCTCCGGGTCGGGCGCCTGGACATCGATGCCATAGGCGCGCCAGACCGCGCGCAGGCCCGGGACGGCGCCAGTGAAGAAATGCCAGCCCGGAATCGACGTGAGCTGCTGTTCGCGCGAGAACGCCGCCACATCGGTGATGGCAGCGTGGTACTGGTTCACGTTGACCGTGGCGAACACCACCCGGCTTGCCAGCGGTCCGAGGTCGTGGTAGGCGCGGAGGAACTCAGCCGACACGATCGGGCAGATGTCGGTGCAGTGCGGGTCCATGAATTCCAGGACCACGACCTTGCCGCGGAAGCCCGACAGCGCCATCGTCCGCCCCGCCTGGTCGGTGAGGGTGAAGCTGGGCGCGGTCTTTGGCGGAATCGGAGAAAGCCCCATCAGATAGGCCAGGCTGGCCGGGACGCTCGCGGGGATGCCGTAGGGGCGGGGGTGAAGGTTCCGGTCATGCCGCGCCACGAGGTAAGCAGATGAGGCGGCCACCGCTGCGAGCACGACGACGGCAATGCCGGACGTCACCAGCAACAGCAGCCGCCGCCGAGCGCGCGGCTTACGCCGGCTCTTCCCGCCGGCCGCAGCACAGTCGGCGCCGCCAGGCGGGGCCTCGTCCACGCACCTGTCACCCATGCCAGTAGCGGCCTTCCTTGGCCTTCCCGACCGCTCAGGGGCCGGTTTCCGCGCCGCCGCGGATGGGCGGCCATGTCCCGTTCAGCAACACAAAGCATAGAACCGCAGCTGCGAAACCGCTGTGCGTGACCTTTCAAACGGCCAGGGCTCGCCAAAGCACCCTGCACGGTGGAGCCGAATTACTGGCGGCCGTTCTGCTACCTGCTGGAGGGTCTCGGGGGCCCCAGTTGCCCGGGACGGACCGGCCTGTTCGTCAGCCGCAGTGCCCAGGCGGTCCGGTAGCGGCCTAGGGCGCGTGATCCGGGTAGCCCAAGGTGGCGCAGACGTCTTTCAGCGCGGCGGGGATGTCGGCAGGCATCGGCGGCGGCACCGAGGGCTGGATGCGGCCGGAGCGGATCTTGTCTGAAGCGTCGCCGACACCGGGCGCGAAGCGGTTGTGGGCGAACCGGCCGTAGTTGAGCATGGCGGGCTCGAACGGCACGCCGAGGAAGTCGCACAGCAGACGGGTCGCCTGCTCTGGGTCGGCGGTCAGGTCCTCGTAGCGGACGGTGACGCCGGGCAGCGCCCGGCGCGCTTCGTCAACACAGGTCATGGACCGCACACCCTTGCTGATGGCATCGGCAAGGCTGCCGGACTCGCCGGGGTGCCACGCCGGGTCCCAGGAGGCGTGCAGCGAGGTGACCGCAGCCACTGGGTGGCGCAGCAGGAAGATGAACCGGGCGTCCGGCCAGCATCTGGCGATCCGCCTCCAAATCAGCACGTTGCTGGGCGTCTTTGCCACAATGGTGGGCTTGCCGCTGCGCGACAAGGCGTCGGCCAGCACGCGGTCCCATAGCATGTGATCAAGATCTTCGGCGGTCAGCTTGAGAGTTTCCATGGACACCTGGATCCACCGCGTATCCGCACGAGCCCCCAGATGCGCCAAGGGTACCTCGGGGGGCGCGTATAGCTGGGAGTGGCTGCCCAGGATGGCTCGCAGCAGCGTCGACCCAGACCGCGCTGCAGAGAAGATGAACACCGGTGCCACCAGCAGGCGCCCGTCTCGCGGTGGCGGCAGCCGCCATGACCGGTGTCCCGGAGGGCGCTGCAGCTCGTAGCCGATGGTGGGCCGCAGCGCCCCGTTAACTAGCCTGTAGACCGCCCGCTTCCATGGCACGGGGCCACATCTTACCGGCAGCATCGACCTGAGCAAACCCGGATCCGCGCCGCCCTGTCACCCGTGCTCCCTCGCCGCCGCACCCGCCTGGCTCACCGTCGCCGAGCCGCGCGGATCATTTCCCCGCGCAGCTGTCCCGGGGGCGAGCAGCAGCGGGCGGCGATCGCCCGGGCGGGCGCCAAGATCCCGCGCTGCTGTTGTGTGATGAGCCGGCCGGCGCGCTGGACCTGGAGACCGGCGGGGGTGTGCTGCAGGTGTCGCAGAACCCTAACCAGCAGGGCCGTACCCTGCTGGTGTCACCCACAACGCCGCGATCGCCACCATCGCGCACCGGATCGTGCGGAGGGCGCTCGCGCCCTAATGAGACCAACGTGAGCTCAAGGCTCGGCCAGTCGTGATCGTCGCGGGTGACGCCGCCAGATCCGTGACTGCGCTCGGGGCCAGATGTGCCCTCGTCTCGGCTACGAGTAGCTGTCCGCGCCCGGCACCGCTCGGGTGAGGGTGGCGTGCGCCGCGGCAGTACCGGCCGCAGGCCTTCCGCCGCACCGGCCGGAAAGGCTTGCGGCCGCGCCAGCCGCGGGAGGACAGTGCTAGCCGGGAGGATCGGGATCCAGTGGCGCGGATCCAGGGAAGGAGGACTGATGCCCGCAGCTCGGCTGTTTCGCCGGATGCTTGTCGGATGGGATGCTTCGAGGGACGCCGCCGCGGCGCTGCGCGCTGCCGCGGCCATCGCCGGGGACGAACAGGGCCAGGTGGTCGCGCTGGCGGTGCTGCCGCCCGGGGGGCACGCCGAGACGGCGGCTGAGCGGTCCGCGGACAGGGATGCCGCGCGTGACCGGGTCCGCTGGCCGTTCGAGGAACTGCGCCTGGAGCTTGCCGGTCCTGGGTGCGCCCGGATGACCCTGCAGTTCGCTGCGGACCAGCACATCGCCCGTGCCGTGTGCGGCTACGCAGCTGAGCACGGATTCGACCTGCTGGTGCTCGGCCGTCACGGCGACGGCGGTGCGCTAGCCGGGAAGCTCGGCCACGTCGCACAGGCGGCCGTGCGTACCGGCACCGTTCCGGTCCTGCTGATGTCAGCGCCGTGATGCCTCGTAACCGAACGCGGCTGCTGGTGCTCGTGCGGCACGCCAGGCCGGCCTGATCTGGTGCTGTGCTCCACGGCCGAGCGGGCACGGGAGACCTGGCAGCTCATGACCGACCTGTCTCGCGCCTCACTTACCCGTCGGTGTAGAAAAGCATCCGATCTCCTGGGCGACGCCAAAAACCGCCGCCGCCGTCTGCCGGGGGTGCCGACGGGGCCGCTCGCGCAAACCGTCTTACGCGAGGATGCCCATCCTCTCATCCCGGCCGGTGGCGGCCGCCACGGAAGCGCGCCGTGATCGTGCCGGCCACATCGGCTAGCTCGCCGACCCCGAGCGCCCGCGCGAAGAGCAGGTACATCAGCAACGCCCCGCCTCCGCCGAGGACGGCCGTAAGGAGCCCGTTCACCGGGCCCGGGTGAAATACCACGCCAACGGCCATGGTCATCGCTATCGCGAAGACCACCGCTGGCAGGGAGGCGAGCAGGGTTTTGACCAGGGTCCAGGCGATCCGCTTGCCGTCGAGCCCGCCGGTCCGTGCCCGGAGGACCAGCCAGGCGATCGCGGTGCCCGCCACGTTCGCCACACCGAAGCCCGCGGCCAGGCCCGCCGTGATCTGGCCGGCGGGCAGGAATGCCCAGGCCGCGACGTTCACCCCGATGTTCACGGCCATCGCCGCGAGGCCGATGAAGGCTGTGGTCCGGCTGTCGTGCATTGCGTAGAACACCCGCAGCAACAGCTGGAACAGCATATATGGCACGAGACCGACGGAGAAGACAGCGAACACCTCGCCGACGAATGTGGCGTCGGCAACCGATGTGCTGCCGTGCCCGAGCAGCAGGACAGCAAGTGGGGGGGCGAGCACCGCGAGCACGACAGCGGCCGGGACCGTGATTACGGATGCCAGCCGCACGCCGGCGGAGAAGTCCTGCCTGACAAGCGCGTACCTGGCGTCCGCCGCGTGCGCGCTCATGCGCGGCAGCAGCGCGGTGATCACCGAGATGCCGACGATCGCATATGGAAGCTGGAAGAGCAGCCACGCGTACTGATAGGCGCTGAAGCCGACGCCGTACCCGATGTTCGCTGCCTGCCCCCGCACCGCCGCGTTGTTGGCGAGGTTCTGCGTGACAAGCAGCGCGATCTGCGTGGTGACGATGTAGCCGAACATCCAGCCGGCCATCCGCCAGATCTCGGCGATCTCGCCGCGGCTCAGGCCAAGCTGCGGCCGCCAGCGGAATCCCGCCCGCCGCAGCGCCGGGATCATGGCCGCGGCCTGGGCGATGATGCCAAGCGTGGTGCCGATGCCGAGCAGCCGCACCTCGCCCGGGGTGATGGTCGACACGGTGACGCCGGTTCCAGCTATGATCATGTAGAGCGTGATGACGAAAATCACCACGATGTTGTTCACGACCGGGGTCCACATCGGCGCGGCAAAACGGCCCCGGGCGTTGAGGACCGCACCGGCGAGCGCGCAGATCCCGTAAAAGAAGATCTGCGGGATAAAGAACCTCGCGAACGTCACCATCAGGGCGCGTTCCGGGCCGTGCACAGAGTGTGCGTAGATCGTGACTAGCAGCGGCGCGGCCAGGGTCGCGAAGAATGTGATCACCGCGAGCGCGATCGTCACCAGGGTGAACATCCGCTGGTCATACGCACGGCCACCGTCTGCGTCCCGTTTCGCCGCGCTAACCAGCAGCGGCACGAACACACTGGCGAGGATGCCACCGAGGAGCAGGTCGAAGACGGCGTTCGGGAACGTGTTCGCGTTGTTGTAAGCGTCGGCGAGCGCGAGCGTGCCGAGGGCGTATGCGATCACAGCGGTGCGCATGAACCCGGTCATGCGGGAGACGAGCGTGCCCGCCGCCATCACGCCGCTGGCGCGAACCAGGGCCTCGGTCCCGGCCGGAGGACTGGGCACATCTTCGGATGGCTGATCCACTGGGCCGTTTACTGGGCCGTTTACTGGGCCATTAACGGGCCCGTATGCCGGCCCGGCCGCTGGGCCGTCCACCGGACCAGCCGACGGCCGCTGGCGCAGGAGAGGGTCCTCCGTGAACCTACTGCCTGGCGTCTGGCCGGGCCCTGCCTCGCGCATCGGCGAACTCATCCCGTGCCTCCGCGGATCCATCGTCATCCCGTTCGGTTGTCTTCCGCCCCGACGCTACCGGGTCTGCCTCACGCATCCCCCTGCGGAGCACTCTTGCCACGAACGTGATGACCAGCACTCCGAGAGCGACACCGACGATAACCAAGGCCAGCATGCCAAATGCCGTTTCGCGGATCTTCAGCCTCCGGTCACTGCCCGGAAGCGGCGTGCCCGCCGAGGTGAGCAGGCTCAGCCGGATCTCGGATACGCGCACCGAACGTTGGCGGGCGCAGCCAAACTGGGCTGGCAGGGGGTTCAGCCGCGCGACGAGCATCCCGGCCATCGCCACGCCCATGACGACGTGCATGCCGTCGCCGTCCAGCTCGGTCTGCCGCCTCCACAGCCGTGAGAGTGAGGCAGTGCTGGTCTGCCCGGCCGGGATTCGGCCGGTTCTCGTCGCCTGCGGCATCGCGTTCGTCGTCTACCGGCTCATCGGAACGTGAACACCCGCGCCGCCGGCGTCGGCCGCTTTCAGCCGCAGACCGCCAGGACCAGGCGAAGCCCGGCGCGTCCCGCCTGGCACACCCTTTCCTGCGGCACGGCGGTCGGGGCGGGTCGCGGCGGGACCTTCGCCCCTGACCGGCGGCGGGCAGGAGCGCGATGCTGGGCTCGTCACCCGGGCGATGGAAATGAGGCCGGGCTGATGGACGTTGACGAGATCATTGCAGGCCTAAGCCGGTCGGAACGGGACGAGTTGCGGCGCCGCCTGGCCGAGGAGCCCGCCGAGGACCAAGAGCGCGACCTCGATGAACGCGTGGCACGCCTCGAACAGCTGCTGGGCGCCCGGGCCGGGGGCCGGTGGCGCGGCTCCGGTTATGGCCACGGACCAGGCTGGGGTCACGGGGGCCACGCGCACCGCCACTGCCCGTGTTGCGACTGGTAGGCGCTCAGTGTGAGCGGCAGCGGGTCCTTCGCCGGGCACCCGCGACCGCCATTCAAGCCGCACCCGGCCAAGCTCGACATCGCCACCAGGGCGTTCGCGAGCGGGGTCGGACGGGACGGTGAGGAGGGGCCACATGGCCAGCGCCTACCGCTCGCGCCCGGTATTCGCCCGGTTCTATGCCATGGTCGGTGCTGTCCTGGACGGGGCCGGGGTGGCTGGGCACCGTCACCGGCTGCTGGAGGGACTGGCGGGCGAGGTGATCGAGGTGGGCGCCGGTAACGGCCTGAACTTCGCGCACTACCCCGTGCAGGTCACCCGGGTCCTGGCGGTGGAGCCCGAACCTCACCTGACGCAACTCGCGGGCCGCAACGCCGGTGCCGCGCCCGTCCCCGTGCGGGTCGTCAGTGGCGCCGCCGAGCGCCTCCCGGCCGCGGACGGCAGCTTCGACGCCGCCGTCGCCTGCCTGACGCTGTGCTCGGTGGCCGACCAGGCCGTGGCCCTGGCGGAGCTGCGCCGGGTGCTCCGGCCCGGCGGGCAGCTGCGTTTCTTCGAACATGTCCACGCCGGTACTGCCGGCATGCGGCAGGTGCAGCGGCTGCTGGACGCCACGATCTGGCCCGCCCTGTTCGGAGGCTGCCACACCAGCCGTGACACGGCCGCCGCGATCACCGGCGCCGGTTTCAGCATCGACCGGCTGGAGCAGTTCACCTTGCCCCAGACGCCGCTCGCATCGCCGGTCTCGGCCCACATCCTGGGCACCGCGACGCGGGTGGGCTGCTGACGGGCGCCAAGCGCCGGACAACGGTCACGTCGCCCAGCGTCAGGGCAGCCAGCTCTGCGGTGACAAACAGCTCTGCGGTGACAAATGTGCATCGGCCCGGTTCCCCCGGTCGGCCCGGTGCCATACGCGCGTGTCCGCAACGCGCATGGCACCGGCGCGCTCTATCGCCACATCCCGCCCATCGGCGAACCCATCGGGCCGGTGCCCGCGCCGGAAGGATGGGTCATGTTGACCATCGTGTCGAGGTGGCTCTTCACCTGGCTGAGCATCGCCGCCTTCTGATCGGCCGTCAGCGCGGTGCTGGCGTTGATGCGGCTAGTGATGGCGGCGCGGATCGCATCCTTGAGACCGGACACCGTCTTGCCCTGAGCTGTGGCGACATCGGCGAGCGACTTGCCCGCCTGCAGCTGGTCGCGCAGCTGGGTCTGGGTCAGGCCGAGATAGGTCGCGGCGGCCGCGAGACCCGGCTGCTGGCCGGACCACATGCCGTGCATGCCGCCGAAGTGGCCGGCGCCCATGCCGTAGGGCGGTTCCGCCGAGGTGGACGTGGCCGGCGCTGGCGTCGCGCCGGTCGCCGCCAGGGCCACACCACCGCCGGCGAGCGAACCGGCCACGAGCCCGGTCGCCACCAGCCCGGTCACCACGCGCTTTCGGTTCAGCTTCATCTTGTTCAGCTCCTTGTTTGTGTTCCTATGCTTCGAGCATTCCGGCCTGGTGTGATGCA
Source organism: uncultured Actinomycetota bacterium (assembly GCA_963826515.1). GTDB lineage: Bacteria > Actinomycetota > Actinomycetes > Streptosporangiales > Streptosporangiaceae > DATFVJ01. The sequence continues at coordinate 111,394 of CAWGXI010000002.1, read as the reverse complement.
ACGACCGGCGCTGGCATGAAGCTCCGGTGAAGGCGGTGCCGGCGCGGCAGCCTTCATGGAGCCTTCATGGTCGCCGCGGCGGTGGCCTCATCCGCAGGGCACATGCTGAAGATGGCCGACGGCGTGAGGGGATCTGCCCAGGAGGTTGCGGTGATGATCAAGAGGGCGCTCGTCGTCAGTGGCGTCGTGACGCGGTGGTGGCGGCCCGGGTCGGGCGCGGCGGTGGGCCGTAGCCTGGGGCTGGGGTGAGCGATGCGCCGGGTGCTCGTCGTGGACGACGAACCGCATATCCGTGCCGTGCTGCGCGGATACCTGGAAGCGGACGGCTTCGCCGTGTCGGAGGCCGCCGACGGCGAGGCCGCGGTGCGCCAGCTCCGCCAGGACGTCGCGCCCGACCTGGTGCTGCTGGATGTGATGATGCCCGGGATTGACGGGCTTGAGGTGCTGCGGCGGGTGCGGGCCTTCAGCGACGTTTACGTCATCTTGGTGACGGCCCGCACCGAAGAGGTCGACAAGCTGGTTGGCCTGGGCGTCGGCGCCGACGACTACGTGACCAAGCCGTTCAGCCCGCGGGAGGTGGCCGCGCGGGTCAAGGCGGTGCTGCGCCGGGATCGCGAAGTGCGCGACGCCGGCGCGGGCGTGCTGCGGTTCGAGGGCCTGACCGTTGACCGGGACGGCCGCGAGGTGCGGGTGGACGGCACCCCCGTCGCGGTTTCCGCGCTGGAGTTCGATGTGCTCGCCGCGCTCGCGGACGCGCCGGGGCGGGTGTTCTCCCGCCGCCAGCTGCTTGAACGGGTGTGGGGGTACGACTTCTTCGGCGACGAGCGGGTCGTCGACGTGCACATCCGCAGCCTGCGGGCCCGGCTGGGCGACGATGCGGCGAACCCGCGGCTGATCGCGACCGTCCGCGGGGTCGGCTACAAGTTCGTTGGGCGGCCGGCATGAGGCTGTCGCTGCGGCTGTTCGTCTCCTACGCGCTGGTGATCGTGGCCGGCGCGGCCGTGGCTTATGTGACGGTCCGGCTGCTCGCCCCGCCGTTGTTCAATCACCGGATGGCCATGCTGGACGGCCAGAGGGGTCAGGGCATGGGCCCGGGATCGGGGAGGCAGGCCGGTTTCGCCGGGAGCGTGCGGTCGGCGTTCCTGTCCGCGCTGACCACCGCGCTGCTGGTCGGCGTGCTCGCCAGCGCGGCGGTCGCCGGGCTGGCCGCCGCGTTCGTCACCCGGCGGCTGCTGCGGCCGCTGGACGCCGTCCAGGCGGCGACCCGGATGATCGCCGCCGGTCACTACCAGGCCAGCGTGCCGCTGCCCAGGGAACCGGAACTGGCCGCGCTCGCCGCCGACGTGAACACCCTCGCGACAAAGCTGGCCGGCACCGAAACACGCCGCACCAGGCTGCTCGGGGAGGTAGCGCACGAGATGCGCACCCCGCTGACCGCGCTGGACGGGTACATGGAAGGCCTCATCGATGGGGTCTTCGCCCCGGAACCGGAAATCCTGGGAGCGGCCAGCGACGAGCTGCGCCGGCTGCGCCGGCTGGCCGACGACCTGTCTGCGCTGTCCCGGGCCGAGGAGCAGCGGCTGGACCTGCACCTGGCCGGCGCCGACCTCGCCGACCTCGCCCGGCGGGCGGCCGGACGGCTCGCCCCGCAGTTCGCCGACGATCACGTGCTCCTCACCGTCGACGCGCCCAGCCCGCTGCCGGTGCGGGCCGACCCGGACCGGATCACACAGGTCCTCACCAACATCATCGGCAACGCGCTCCTCGCGACACCTGCGGCGGGCACCGTCACCGTCGAGGCGCGCGCGGCCGGACAGCGGGCCGAGGCCGTGGTCACCGACACCGGGACCGGCCTGGCCGCCGAGGACCTGGAGCGCGTGTTCGAGCGGTTCTACCGTGCGCCCGGGCAGCCGCGCCGCTCCAGCGGCTCGGGCATCGGATTGACCATCGCCCGCAACATCGCCCGCGCGCACGGCGGCGACGTCACGGCCACCTCAGCCGGGCCGGGGCGCGGCGCCACGTTCGTCCTCACCCTCCCGCTCCACCCCGGCGGTCCCGCCCCCGCACCGTCCTAAGCCTCAACACAGACAACGCGGCAGTCCCACCCGGGCGCTCGGGCGAACGCCCGGGCCCGGCGCGCCGCGGTGGGTGACGCGGCGCGCGGCAGCCGTTATGTATCAAGATCCCGAACGGCTGCCGCTGGCGTGGCACGGCTTCGCAGTACCGCAGCATCTGCCGGCTCACCCCGGCCGCGTGGGCCACCTTCCCGCTGCGCAACCGATCACCGCGCATCAAAGTGAGCTGCCGGTAACCTGCCACGTGGTCGAGACTCGTCACTCAGACGCAATGCGCCGCCCACCGCGATGGACACTGCCAGGCGCGGACGGGAGCACCGCGACCGAGCCATGTCAGCTACCACGACGGCGCGCCTGCCGGATCCGGCGCCCGGCCTCCTGCCCGAGCGGGAGTAGGCAGTTCCTGAAGATAAGGCTGAGGCAACCGCCCATGTGGCCGCGCCGGCCCGTGGAGTCCCTGACGATCACAGAGCCCGAAATCCCTTCGCTCCGTCGGCTGGAGTGGCGAGTGCGCGAGCACGCACCACTCGCGAAGGTTCGGCTTCCTCACGATCCGCCAGAGCCACTCACTGGCACCGGTGCTCATGGGGCTGCCGGGGCCGGGCACGTGCCTGCAGCCGAGACGGGCAGCGAGTTCGTTCAGTTCAGGCCCCAAAGGGGCAGCTGGCCGAGACCCTCGCCGCGATCAGGGCTAACGCCGAGCTGGCGGTGCAGGGCGCCTGAGCCGCACATGTGTCTGGCGGGCTGGCGTCAGCGGTGGACGGGACCTACGCTTGCCCGTGTATAAGGGGGGCGCCATGTTTCTTGGCAGTTACCACTTCGACGGCGGCCGGGATGAGCTGGTCCCTGCATACGAGCGTCTGGTGGCGGGCTGCCCACCTGATGCGCTCGATGTGCACGTGTGCGTGGTGGGCGACGGCGGGTTGACCGTGTTCGACGCGTGCCCGTCACGCGAACTCTTCGACAGCTTCAGCCGGGCGGCGGAGTTTGCTGCCGCGGTGGCGGCGGCGGGCCTGCCGGCACCGCGGGTCGTTCCGGTCGGCGAGGTCCACACCGCGCTCATCCGGCAGGCCGTCTTGCCGTGACGAGGGCAACCGACCCGGCAGCTGAGGTCGCGTTGCTCGACGGGATCGGTCAGGCGGAGCTGGCGCGGCACGGTGAGGTGACGGCGGCCGAGCTCGTCGAGTGGGCGATCCAGCGGATCGAGAGGCTGAACCCGGCGCTCAACGCGGTCGTCACCCCGATGTTCGATGACGCGATCTCGCGGGTGACCCGCGGCGTGACAGGCCCGTTCGCCGGAGTGCCTTACCTGCTCAAGGACCTGATCGCCGAGACGAGCGGCACTCGGTTCACCGAAGGGTCCGTGTTCCTGCGCGACAACGTGTCGTCGTACGACTCCGAGATTGTGGTGCGCCTGCGCCGCGCCGGTCTGGTTGTGGTCGGCAAGACAAACACTCCAGAGTTCGGGATGGCGCCGACCTGCGAGCCGGTGTTGTTCGGCCCGGCCCGCAACCCTTGGGACGTAAGCCGCTCAACCAGCGGTTCGAGCGGCGGGTCGGCCGCCGCCGTCGCTTCGGGCATGGTGGCGATGGCACACGGCAACGATCTTGGTGGCTCGCTGCGTTACCCGGCGTCGGCCTGCGGCCTGTTTGCCCTCAAGCCAACGCGGGCCCGTAACCCGCTGGGGCCCGAGTACGGCGACGCCGTCAGCGGCGGCGCGGCCGAGCACGCGCTGACGCGGTCGGTACGTGACAGCGCCGCGCTGCTCGATGCGACGGCCGGACCCGCACTGGGTGACCCCTACTGGGCGCCCCCGGCGGCAGGCCGGTTCAGCGACGAGGTCCGCGCCGACCCTGGCCGGCTTCGTATCGGCTACACCGCGCGCACCGCAGACGGCTCGCCAGGCCACCCCGACTGCGTCGCAGCGCTCGACGACGCGGTCGCCCTGTGTGAATCGCTTGGCCACCAGATCGTCGACGCGCAACTGCCGGAGATAACACCCGAAGTGGGTTCGGCGATCGGGACCGGGTTCAACGCCGCAACGGCATGGATACTCGCGTACTGGATCCGCCGTCTGGGCCGCGAGCCCGGGCCGGGCGAGATCGAACCCCTCACCCGCGCGTTCTGGGACGCCGGGCGCAACGTCACCGCCGCCGGCTACCTCCTCGCCGTCGAGGACACCCAGGTCTACGCGCGGCGGGTGGCTGAGTTCTTCACCGGTGTCGATGTGTGGCTGACCCCGACGCTGTCGGAACCGCCAGCGCCGCTCGGCGAGATCGTCTCGACCGAGACCGAGCCGCTGCGCGCCCTTGAGCGCGGCGGCCGGACAGTGGCCTACTCCGGCGTGATCGCCAACATCACCGGGCAACCGGCGATGTCGGTGCCACTGTGGTGGAACGCCGATGGCGTCCCCATCGGCGTGCACTTCCTCGGCCGGTTCGGCGACGAGGCGACGCTATTGCGTCTCGCGGCGCAGCTGGAGCAAGCCCGCCCATGGGCGCAGCGGACGCCGGAGGTGTTCGCCTGACCGCTGTCGCCGCAGCCGGTGGCGTAGGCGATCATCCTGCTCAAGGGCCGGTACGCTCCTGGCTGAACGGCGCGAGCTCGGGCCGAACGCGGGGCTCGTTGAAGGACTACGCCTGGCGATGTCGCTCGCAATCGGCGGGCGTGGCCGCGGCCATCGCCCACATGTCGGGCCGCGCGCCGCGTAATCCGATTCAAGTTAGCGACGCGCGTTAGGTGGCCAACGTCGAATGCGGCTAACCTCGCGGGAGGGATGTTCTGATTGAGACGGAAGAGGTTCTCGGGGTCGTACCGAGCCTTGATCTGGGCCAGCCGGGCGAACTTGCCGGCGCCGTACCCGGCTCTGATCCGCTCGTCACCTTCCTCGGAGAGGAAGTCCAGGTACGCCCCGCCAGTCGCGAAGGGCCGCATTGCATCGTGGAAGGCTCGCGCCCACGAGACGTTCGGATCGGCCACGGCCGGGTCCTCCCACATCGAGACCGCGTTGAAGAGGAATCTGCCGTCCCGTCCCACGACTCGGCCCAGTTTCCCATGAGCCGTACGCCGAGCCGGGCTGCGGACCTTCCGTGATTGGGGAGCCGCACGTTCACGCAGCGTGCCGCGGTCAGTTACCGTTTCCTGGCGCCGGGACCGCACCTGCGCCGATGCTGGGCTGCAAGCTTTGCATCACGGTGCCGTCCGCGCGCAGATCAAGGTGATCGGCAGGGATGCCAGCGCGGTTGCCGCGCGGGACGCGGATAGGGTTCCGGTATGGCTGTCTCGTCGTTGATGGTCCCGCTCGGCACGCAGGCGCCCGGCTTCACCCTTCCGGACACCAGCGGCACAGTGGCAGGCCGCGACGACTTCACCGCCGCGCCCGCATTGCTGGTTGCCTTCTTGTGCAACCACTGTCCCTATGTCCGCCACGTCGAGACCGCGCTGGGCACGCTGCTGTCGCACTACCCTGACCTGGCCGTCGTGGGCATCTGCACCAACGACGCCGATGCTTACCCCGACGACCGGCCGCACGAGCTTGCCGGGCAGGCCCGGCGCGCTGGCTGGCTTTTCCCGTACCTGGTCGACGCCGACCAGAAGGTCGGCCGCGCCTACCACGCCGCCTGCACGCCGGACTTCTTCCTCTACGACAGCGCGCGCCGGCTGGCCTACCGCGGCGCGTTCGACCAGTCCACACCCGGTAACGGCAAGCCGGTCACCGGCGAGCTGCTCCGCGCGGCCATCGAGCTGACCCTGGCCGGCCAGCCGGTGCCCGAGCCGCACCGGCCCAGCATGGGCTGCTCCATCAAATGGCGGTCCTGACCTTCCTGATGACCGGGACAATCGCCAGGCCGTTGACCCGGTACCGCCTGCCACCATGACCAAACGGCACGGGCCAGTGCCCGGGCGATGTCGTCCTCGTGACTCGCGCCGACCGACCGCGAAGGATCACCGATGACCTATCCCAAGGTGTCAGCCGGCGGGAACCCCGTCGGCGTGCCGGCCAGCCCGCGTTTCCCCGAGGTCGAGGAACGGGTGCTCGGATTCTGGGCGGCGGACGACACGTTCCTGGCGTCGGTGCACAATCGCCCTGCAGGCGAGAATGGTGCTAACGAGTTCGTCTTTACGGCGGGCCGCCGTTCGCGAATGGCCTGCCGCATAACGGGCACCTGCTCACCGGCTACGTCAAGGATCTGATCCCGCGGTATCAGACCATGCGGCGGAAGCGGGTCCAGCGCCGGTTCGGCTGGGACACCCACGGCCTGCCCGCAGAGCTGGAGGCGATGAACCAGCTCGGTATCAGGACCAAGGAAGATATCGGGCAGCTCGGCATCGCGAAGTTCAACGATGCATGCCGCGAGTCGGTGCTGCGCTATCGGAAGGTGTGGCGCGACTACGTCACCCGGCAGGCTCGCTGGGTCGACTACGACCGCGACTACAAGACGCTCGATCTGACCTACATGGAGAGCGTTATCTGGGCGTTCAGGCAGCTGTAGGACAAAGGGCTGGCGTACGAGGGTTTCCCGCTGCCTGCCGTACTGCTGGAACGACGAGACCCCGTTGTCCGCGCACGAACTGCGAATGGACGAGGACGTCTACCAGATGCGTCTGCGACGGCACCGGCGTGGTGCACATCGCGCCGGGCTTCGGTGAAGGGACGAACGGGCTGGACGCGGGCGACCGTGGCGCGTCGGCTGGCGCGACGACCGAGAGCACCGACCTGCTGCGCCGTGAGACCTACGACCACTCCTACTCCCACTGCTGGCGATGCCGGAAGCCGCTGATCTAAATGGCGGTCTCGTCGTGGTTCGTCGCGACCACGACCATCAGGGACCGGATGCTCGACCTGAACGAGCAGATCACCTGGGTGCCCGAGCACGTTAAGCACGGCCAGTTCGGCAAGTGGCTGGAGAACACCCGCGACTTGTCGATCAGCCGCAACCGGTTCTGGGGCAGCCCCATCCCGGTGTGGAAGTCGGACAACCCGCAGTTCCCGCGGATCGACGTGTACGGCTCGCTGGCCGAACTGCGGACAGACTTCGGCGTCGAGGTAACTGACCTGCACCGTCCGGCCATCGACGAGCTTACCCGTCCCAACCCGGACGACCCGTCCGGCCAGTCGGTCATGCGCCGGGTCACCGACGTGCTCGGCTGCTGGTTCGAGTCCGGCTCAATGTCATTCGCGCAGGTGCACTATCCGTTCGAGAACGCCGGCTGGTTCGAGTACCACTTCCCCGGTGACTTCCCGTCAGAGCGCAGGAACGCCCGGAATCGCCCGGGGTCTACTGGTCGGCGATCCAGCTGCCGCGGAAGCCGAGCGGGATGCGGGCTGGCAGGTGGACGCGGGCGATGGGTTCGGCGGTGAAGTCTTGGGCGGCGAGGATGACCAGGCCGGCAGGGCCGCGGTCGGGGTTGTGGATGTAGGCCATGACGTAGCCGTCGTCTTCGTCGGCGTCCGGTGCGGTGGGGGCGAAGACCCCTTCGCCCGCGGTGGCGTCTTTGCCGAATTCGTGTGCCTGCACGGTGCCCGCGGTGAGGTCATGTTTGAGCAGTGCGTTGCTGAACGCCTCGTCGGCGAAATCGCCGCTGGGTGAGACCGTGGCGTGGCCGGCTGCGCCGATCACGGCGCTGTAGCCATAGCGGTGCGGGTGACCGGTCACCCTTTTGCCGGTGCGCGGGAATTCCTGGGGGCGGTGTTCGCGTTGATCACACTTTTCCTCGACGCCCGCTGAGCGGCGGTCATGCATGCACCGCCATTTCCTAGACCGCCTGCGCGTAGGCCAGATATGAGCGGGCGCACAGGTGGCACCAGCCGACGGATGACCGCCCAGATCGGCGGCTTCGCGTCATGTCTGCCGACGCTCTGCGGTCGCGGCGGTCAGCCCTGGGACGGCCTGCGAGCATAGCCTGGCCTGGGGCGGGCAGCCCGCGTGCATGCTGTCCTCGGGTCTCAGGCCAGTGCTGCGTAGGCCGCGGCCTGGATGTCGCGGTGGACCTGCGGTGGGTCTGGGCTTTCGAACATGCGCTGGGTGAGCACGATGACGGTCAGGTCCTGGGACGGGTCAACTAGCCAGGACGTGCCCAGTCCGCCGTCCCAGCCGAACGCGCCGCTGTCGTAGACCGCCTGGCAGAACCCCCACGAACGGCCGTGGAAGAACCCTGGCAGAAGGCCCCCGCGGGCCCTTTGCGCCGGGGTCAGCTGGTCGGTGGTCATGGCCCGCACCGCGTCGGCAGGCAGGACCGGCGCCCCGCCGCCAAGCAGCATCCGGGCGAAGGCGAGCAGGTCGTCGGCGGTGGACACCAGCCCGGCCGCTCCGTCACCGAACTCCGGCGGGCGGCTCCACTTGCCGCCGGGCTCATCGAGCACCGCCAGCCCGTCCGGGGTGGGCTGGTAGGCCGTGGCGAGACGGTGGCTATCCGTGGTCCAGAATCCGGTGTCGGGCATGCCGAGCGGCCCGAAGATCCGGGTTTTGAGCACCTCGCTGAACGGCTGCCCGGCCGCCCGCGCCGCCAGCACGCCCAGCACCTGGGCGCCGGTGTTGTACATCCAGCGCTCGCCGGGCTGGGCGAGCAGCGGCAGGCTGCCGAGGGCCGCGATCCAGGTGTCTGGGTCCGGCGGCACGGGCGGATCGGGCGGGCCGATCGTCGCCAGCCGCAGCTCACCGGTGGCCGCCACGACCGGCCACGGCTTGGGCGAGGCGAACATCTCGCCCACCATGCCGAAACCGAACGTGAACGTTAGCAGATCGCGGACAGTGATCGCACGGGCCGCCCGCACGGTATCATCCAACGGGCCATCCATCCGGCGCAGCACCCTGCGGCCGGTCAGCTCGGGCAGCAGCCGGTCGACCGGCTCGTCCAACCCGATCAGCCCCTCGGCGGCCACGGCGAGCGTCGCGGCCGCCGTAATCGGCTTAGTCGTCGAAGCGATCCGGAAGATCGAGTCACGGGCCACCGGAGACCCGCCCGCCGCTAGCCTTCCCAGCGCCTCGGCGTGCACCTGGCTGCCACAGGCCACCAGCGCCACCAGGCCCGGGACCTTCTCCTCGCCCACGTGACGCTCGGCCGCCGCATGCAGCCGTTCCACCCCTGCCGCCGTCAGCCCGGTTGCCGAACCCATTACCCAGCCTCCTTGCCTGCGCTGGCCCTCGCCGTCACACTCACCCAGGCACTATGACATCGCCGCCTGGAGAAAATCATCGCTCCGGCCTCAGACGCTCCGCCGGACGAGGTTGCATCACAGGTGACCTGCAACGCGGATTGGCCATAGGCGCTGCTTGTACCCGGAGGTTCCAGGCGGTCTGTCTTCCTGCGTCCGCAGCTGACCGCGGACATGGCAGCGGATATGGCAGCGGGCGCACTGGCGGCCCACGCCGTGCAGCATTCCCGCAGCGGGACGCCGGGCGGGCGGTTCAGCGTGCATGCCGAGGTGACCACCGGGCGGCCGGTGCGGCTCGGCGTCGAGGATCAGGGCGGCCCGTGGCGCCGCCCGTGCCGGCCGCTACAGCTGGCGCTGAGCAGGAACGCGGCCCGTGGCCTGCTGATCGTAGACGTGTGCCCGCTCGAATAATCGATTGCTCAGCTGACCTGGGCTATTACCAGCAGGCCTGACGCGGTGATGGTTGGCTGGCCGGATGCTGCTCAAGATCACCTATCTGCTGACGTGCCCTATCGGCCAGCTCGGTCACCACGCGCTCCACGATGGCCTGCAGCGACCGCCAGGTCGTGCGCAGCAGCCGCGTCGCCTCGTCCAGGTCTTGGCGCGCACAGCCACTCCGTTTGGTCCTCGAACGTGGCCGTGGCCGCGACCCGGCCCGGGCCCATGGCACCGCCGCCACCACCACCCCATGAACTTGGCAGGTCATCCGCGGCGCCTCCGCCTCCAGGTAGCAGGCCAGCGTGCCCGCATCCAGCGCCCGCCAGCGGCGGCGCCCTCCTCGCTGTCCCCGCCAGCGGGCCTGCCGGCCACAGCGTGAGCACCGGTTCCGGATGCCGTACAGGAGACCTACGCCCGCTGGTACGCCATGCCCGGTCAGCAGCGGGACGCCATCGAATCCCCCGGCGCCTGGCTGACGACGGTCGCCAGCCGCATCTGCCTCACCGCCCATCCGAACTACATTCTGGCCGGGGAGACCGACGAGCGGCTGTTCACCGTGGCTGGCATGGCGGGAAGCGCCGTACTTCACCGATGCCGAGCGCGCCGCACTGGCCCTGACCGAAGCCGTCACCCGGCTCAGCGCCACGCCGGCCGGCTGCACGACGAGCTGCGCAACCGCGGCCGCCACCCGCTGATCATCATCGACGAGGTCGCGCACTAGGCGCGGCAGATCCGGGGTTCGGTCAGTGGAAGGGGGCCGCTACTCGAGCGCCTCGGCTGGGCCCCGATCCGATCAGGAACCGAGAAGCGCCACGGTGTGGTCGGGCCTAGTCTTTCGGTGGAAGGCCGGCATGACACCGAGCCCCTGAGCGTCAGGAAAGGAAGCCCGAGAATGCCCGCGAACAATGCCAAGACCGAGGCCGGCGGCTTCAGCGCCGAGGAGCGTGCCGCGATGAAGGAGCGCGCCGCCGAGTTGCGCGCCGAGGGCAAGAAGGGCGCCAAGCAGGCCGACGGCCTGCAGTCGGTCCTCGACAGCATCGCGAAGATGGCACCGGAGGATCGTGCGCTAGCCGAGCGCGTGCATGTGACGGTGACCGCGACCGCCCCCGAGTTGTCGCCGAAGACCTGGTACGGGATGCCCGCTTACGCGAACGCGGACGGCAAGGTCGTCGTCTTCTTCCAGAACGCGGGCAAGTTCAACTACCGCTACTCGACCCTGGGCTTCCAGGACGCGGCGAACCTCGACGACGGCGACGTGTGGCCGGTGTCGTACGCGCTCAAGAAGTGGAGCCCCATGGTGGAGAAGAAGGTCGCCGAGCTGGTGAGGGACGCGACCTCCTGACCGGTGCCGCGACCGCCGCGGAGCGCCCGCATCGCCCTCGGGTACAGCGGCTTCGGACGGCTCCGCCTCAGCCTCGCTGTCACGACCTACCGTGCCACAGCTCTGGGCGTAGTCTCGCATCCAGTCACGGTGGAACGACCGCACCGACCCAGGAACGAGCGGACGTTTACGCGTCCTCACAGCGGCACGGTCGCGCGTCCCGCGCGCACAGCGGCGGAACCGGATGCCGGATGCCTTCTGCGGTGTCAGGTGGGTGGGAGGATCGTCGGTTATGACCACGCCGGACCCCGGCGCGCTGCCGCGTATCGCCACCGAGTGCGTGACGCTCGTGGCGGTTGATTTCGGTCGGCACCTGGGCTGGTCCCACGACAGCTTCGCGGACCTGGACCTCGTGTGCGCAAGCCTGCTCGCGGAGGGACCGCTGGAAGAAAAGCGGCTGTAGCTGTGGTGGAAGATCGTCGGCGCCTACACCAGTGAAGTGGTGATCCGTGCCTACGGCGGATGTGGATTTCTCACGAGCAAGCCACCGGAGCATTCGCCGTCTTGGTGCTGGGGGTGACAGCATTCCCCTTTCCCGCCGACCGGGTTCTGTCGGGAGAGCCGTTCAAAAGCCTGGCCTCGTTCGGGCGCGCCTTCCCAGCCGTCAGCGAGCGGGCAGTCTCGGCTAGGCCGCGGCGCACCCGCTCGCAACGTCACCGCGCGCACTCCGGTGCGGCAGAAGCGAATAATTGACAGCAAGGTGATGAGTGTGACCCGATCGCTTCCGCTGCGCGAGCGAGCCGCTGTGGATGCGCTTCTCGCCGCAGAATTCGCCGGAGCTCCAGAGCTTCGCGTACAGGCCGGGACAGTCTCAGACCTCCGGAAGTTGCGCTGCGCAGGTTGTTGAAGGCTGTCAGCTACTAAGCGGCGAGGCGGTAGGTGATGGGCCGGGGGTCGCCGGGCATCCGCGGCGGGGTGGCGTTGAGCTCCTCGATCAGGCAGGCCAGCGCGCCCGGCCGGTGCGGGCGCTGGCGGGCGGGTCGAGGGTGACGGTGATCGCGCCGTGGTCGTAAGCGATGTGGCCGGGCTGGTGGAGCAGGTGGCGGGTGATGGCCCGGTACTCGTCCAGGTCGCGCAGGTAGGCGTTCAGCCGCCCGGCGAGCCACAGCTCGGCGTTGGCGGCCAGCAGCCGCAGCACCATCTGCAGGCCGCGGTGGCGGGCGCGGAGGAGGGCGCGCTGCGCGCCGGGACGCGCCTGGTTCCAGCGATCTTGGCGGGGATCGCGTCACGGGCCGCCTGGGCGGCGGCCACGGCCTGCTTCGCCCGGGTGATGGCGTCCTGGGCGGCCGGGATGGCCTTGTTCTTCTGCGCGGCGGTCAGCGCTGATGCCAGTAGCTGGGCGAGGGCCCGCTCGGCGCCGGCGAGGCCGGCCTCGGCGGCCTTGACTGTCTTGCCCGCGGCCTTGCGGGCGGGGTTGTCCACGATGCGCTCGTCGTCGATCAGCTTGGCGGTGTAGTCGCACAGCCAGTCGATGCCTTGGTGGGCGGACAGGTACTTGAAGGCGTTCTCGATCCGCCACCGGCAGCGCAGCCAGGCCGCCAGCGCCGCCGCGGGGGTGGAGAAGTCGCTGGTGAGGATCTGCAGCCTCAGCTATCCGTCCTCGAACAGTGACAGCTGCCGGGCCGCGCCGTAGCCGTCGATTCCGGCGGTCTCGTCGGCGAGGGTGATGCACTCGGCGGGCGCGTCTGGCCGGCCGGTGAAGTACCGCCGCGGCGCCGCGGCGCAGGGGGCCAGCGGGGCGCGCCGGTAGGTGATCCAGTCCGCTGCCGCTTCGCGGCAGCAGCGGAACACCTGCGGGTAGGCGCCGCCGCGGCCGGACCCGAGCATGATCTTCGCACCGCCGGTGATCTTCTTCAGCTCCGCCAGCGATCTGGGCGCTGGGCATAGCCGTTCGGACGGCCGTCGGCGGCGCGCCGGAATGGGTGATCTGGGTGGGCACGTGATGGCGCCGACAGCCACGACGGTGTTGGCCTGGGCTCGGGTCACTCGCTCCACTGGCCTTCCTGAGTGACCTGGTGTCCTGGTGAGCTGGCTGCTATTGCTCAGGTGTTGGTGCTGCTGGCGCTTGGGTTAGTCCGCTGAACAGCTCGGTGTAGTCGTAGGAGGCCTCGGGCTTGGCGCGCACAGCCGCGTCGATCATCTTGGCGTCCTCGCCGATGAGGATCCGCCAGGCCCTGGCTCGTACCCCGTCGAGGATGACGGTCGCCGCCTGGGCCGCGCTGACCGGCGCGTTGTCACGGAAGTCGGTGTTCGCCCGCACGAGCATCTGGCGCAGCTCATCGGCTGACGCGCCCTCGGCCAGCGCGCCGGCGCGGATCAGCCCGGCCTGCGCGTCGCGGGGGATCACTTCCCTTATCTGAGCGTCGCTCATGTGCTCCGGGTCCGGCAGGCCGCGGGCGCGGAAGCTGTTCACGAGGATGTCAGTGCCGACATGCCCCGGCATCACGACGGCGACCCGGACATGGGGAGCGTGGACGCGTAGGTCCTCGATGAGCGCCTCGGTGAAGCCCCTCACGGCGAACTTGGCCGTGGCATAGGCGGTGTTGGGCATGCCCGGGCCCAGTGACGCCCAAAAGCCGTTGACGCTGCTGGTGTTGACCAGGACACCGTCGCCGCTTTCGATGAGCAGCGGCACGAACGCGCGGGCGCAGTGATACACGCCCCACCAGTCGATGGCGAACGTGCGCTCCCACTCCTCGCGGGGGTCGCTGATGAAGCTGCTGCCGCCGCCGATCCCCGCGTTGCTGAAGACCAGGTCGACGTGACCGCGGGAGTGCTGCTCAAGAAGCTCGTCGCGGAACTGCAGGACCTGCGTCTCGTCGGCGACGTCGCAGGCATGACTGGTAACCCGCACCCCGGGCGGGGCGGCTGCCCGCGCCATGGCCGCGGTCTGCGCGACGGCGTCGGCGTTCAGGTCGCATGCCGCGACCGAGCATCCCTGCGCCGCCAGCTGGCGCGCAAGCTCGCGGCCCATGCCCGAGCCGCCGCCGGTCACCACCGCGAGCTTCCCGGCGAATGAGTCCACAGTCATGATGATTATCCTGCTGCGCCATTGCTCGTCAACGATCCAGGCGCCTGCAGCTCGATGACCCGCCGTTCACCTCCTAAACGGTCAGGCGGATCCGGTGCCACGCTTTGCGGAGCCGTCCGCGCCGGTCGAGACAGCCGGCTCTGTCGTCCTGTCCTGAATTCCCTGCGCACTCCACCACACGCGCGCACCACGCTGCTCTCAGCCACTCAGATCAGCTCCGGCGGTACCGCAACGATAACGAACCACGCAGTAACTCACGCTGGGTGACCAGCCGGACGGTTGAGCAGAGCGCGCATCGCCGCCGTTCGGCGTGGCTGCCTTTGTCTGTTCAATGGCCGTCAGCGCCGTGCCGAAAAGTCGATCTGCGCGCTGATACGCCGGAAACCCCGCTCGGGTGGTCTTGTGTCCCGGCCCCGGCTCAGCCTGCAGCGAAGAAAGCCCGCAGTTCCCGGGCGACACGTTCCGGCTGGCCGCTGTTGTCCGGCGCCAGATGTCCGCAACCTGCGAACTCGATGTGCCTGGCCTTGGGGAGGATCCCGGCGAGAGCGTCGAGGGTGGTCTTGAGGTAGGCCGGGCTTTTGCTGCCGCCGAGCAGGAGCATCTCCGCGAGGATGGCCGAGAAGGCCGGGAGCCTGCCTTCGGTCTCGGTGACCAGCGTCGTAATGCATTGCGGGCACAGGTTCCCGCAGCGGGACATCCCCGGGCCCGGTAGCTGCGGCGTCCTGGGACGCATTCTGGCTCGCGGCCTTCCGCAGCGGCCACAGCAAGAAGCGCAGCATGGCCTGCCGGGCAGGGCTGCGGCTGGGCAGCTGGCCGCCAGAGCGTACGCGACTACTGTTCGCATTGACTCGTGCAGTCCGGTTCAGCGGGGCCCAACCCGGGTTCTGGGTCGCAGCGCTCTCCGCGCGCAGAGCGGCAGAAGCGGATGGGTTCCATTACCGAACTGACCCTCCGTGTCAGGCCCTTAATTCGCCCTGGGGCCGTTGGCGATGCAGAGCGCCAGCTAAGGGTGGCGCCTCGTCGTATGCGGGAGAAGTAATACGCTATGCCCTTACCCTGGATGGGCTGGCCCTATTTTATTTGCGATCCCTTGAATACCCGGAGTACGTTGGAGACGATAGTCAGATGAGCTTCGGAGGGTTCTCCTGCCTCGCAGGGACCAGGCAGGGACCCGACAGTTCCACGGTTATGCCGGCAGGTTGATAAATCGCCTGAATTGTCAGCATGAAGCGCAGTGGGCCAAGTACGGGATTGAGATCAATACGTTGGCTCCGCCACGAAGGAGCGGCACGGATGCAGGCGCCCGATCGAGGACCCGGACCCGGGATGAGTGCCGGCGTGGGGCGGCGGAGGTTTCTCTCCGTCGGCGGAGGCCTCGTCGTCGGCGCGGGCGCGCTCAGCTTGCCCGGGTCGGTACTGAAGCCATACGCCGGGGCCGTAACCGCACCACCGGCTACCCGCGGCCTGCCACCGATCTACCCGGCCGATCCCAGGTACGCCACCATGCGGATGGGTTTCAACCAGCGCTGGGTCGGGTCTCCCGCCTACATCCAGGTGGTCCAGAACGCCCGGCAGACGGTCACCGCCGTCCAGCAGGCCCGCGACGTCGGCCTGCGCATTACCGTGCGCGGCGGCGGGCACTGTTACGAGGACTTCTCGGCCGGGAACCACGGCGGCGTCGTCATCGACATGAGCGGGATGCAGGGCGTGTACCTGGACCCGGCCGGCCGGGTGTGCGTGGAGGGCGGCGCCACTCTCTGGAACGTGTATGAGACGCTCTTCAAGGACTACAACCTCACCCTGCCCGGCGGGTCCTGCTACTCAGTCGGGGCGGGCGGCCACATCGCAGGCGGCGGATACGGGCTCCTATCCAGGCTGCACGGCCTGACCGTCGACTACCTCGACGCGGTGGACGTTGCCTGCGTCGACCGGCGCGGCAGGGCCCAGCTGGTGAGAGCGAGGAAAGGCGATCCCGGGACCGGGCGGCTGCTATGGGCGCACACCGGTGGCGGCGGAGGCAACTTCGGCATCGTCACCGCGTACTATTTCACTGGGCTGCCGAGTCCCCCAGGGCAGGTGCGGCTCGCCACCACGACGTGGTCATGGTCCGGCCTGACCGCTCAGGGCTTTGCGACGCTGCTGCGCAACTACGGGCGCTTCATGCAGGCCAACAGCTCTCCGTCGAGCCCATTCGCCGGCCTGTTCTCGCTCCTCAAGCTGTTCCATCAGTCAGCCGGGCAGATCACGATGATCACTCAGGCAGCCGGGCCTGCGGCCGACCTGCTGCCGGCGTTCCTCGCCCAGGTCAGCAGGGGCGTGCCGGGCGGATCAACGACGACCGTCTCGCTTCCCTGGCTGCAGGCCGCGCAGACGCTGGCCGGATCCGGGCCGAACCAACGCGGCAAGTACAAGTCCGCTTACATGAAAGCCCCGTTCCCCGATAACCAGATCCAGGCCATCCACAGCGCGCTGACCGACACTCGCTACACCAATCCGCAGGCGCTGTTGCAGGTCGACTCCTACGGGTGCCGTATCAACGTGCCGGCACCGGACGCTACAGCCGCTGCGCAGCGTTCGTCGATCATGAAGCTGCAGTACCAGACCTACTGGACCTCGCCCCAGGAAGACGAGGTTAACCTGCGCTGGATCAACGGCTTCTACACCAGCGTGTACTCCGCCACAGGCGGCGTTCCCGCATCCAACAGTGTCACCGACGGGTGCTTCATCAACTACCCCGATGTGGACCTGCCACCCAGCTGGCCTGCCCTCTACTACAAGGCCAACTATCCCGCCCTGCAGGAGGTCAAAGCCCGGTGGGATCCGCGAAACGTGTTCAACCACGCACAGTCGATCACTACCGCCGTCGGCGAGCGTGGAATGTCCGCCCCGCACCGGCCGCCGCAGCCGGTCAGCATCTGAGCCCCGCGCCCGTCCCGGCCAGCTCGGTGTCGCTGCCCTGATACCCGGAGCTCCGGGTATCAGGGATAGCATCTTGAAGGCCGACATCCTGGCCCTGTGGCTGTGGCGCTACGAGTCCAAGCCTGAGACTATCCCGGCCAGCTATGCCGTACTCCATCAAGTACCTGCTGCAGAACATGATCACCATGAGCGACAACGTGGCGGCGACGTCGCTGTTCTACTTCTCCGGCGGCTGCACCACGCTCACCCTCTTCAACACGTTGATCCCGACCCGGCACACCAAGGTCGGCTGCGAAACGCCGGCGTATTACGGGTGGGGCAATACGACGACCACGGCCGCTGACCAGGTGAGGATTGTCGGCACCCTCGCCTACCCCAACCACACCCTGACGCCGGATGCCCGGGACTACGGGCTCCACCTGATGGAAAGGGTGGTGCCCAGCCAGCGCTGGGGCATCACAATCAGCTGCGGCCCGTGGGGGACCACCTGCGATGCGCCGGACTACGCCAGCCCCGGTCCCAGCGTGACCGTCGCCCTCAAGAATGGCTGGAAGTACCGCCCCACCTGCGCGAAGCAGGACGACTCGTGCCCATGGCAGGTCAACAGCATGGGATGGGTACACGGCAAGGGCCGCGACCAAATCCTGGCCGTGCTCACCACAGACGATCCCGGCGGCCAGGGCACCATCGGACTCGACTACGGAATCACCACGATCCAGGGCGTGTCCAGCGGATCTGGCGCAACCTGCAACCTCAGCCCGCACGCTGAACAGCACCAGGACCACCGCATCGCAGCCAACGGGATTGGCCTGACGCACAGGGGCAGCGCCGACCAAACACGCCGTCGGCGGCATGTGCGGACATCGGTTGGCCCAAGATGTCGCGCGCCATACTTAGGCGACAGACCTACTCGGAAGTTACTTCTGCCGCTTGACCAAGGCCCGCCCGAGATCGGTGATCGGGGCCGGTGGTCCCGGCCGGGACGGGGTACCGACGTGGGGAGGCTTGCCGCCGCCAGGTTGAGCCAGCACTGATGTGCAATCTCTGCCCTTCGCCCTGTGTGATCAGCGGCGTAGCCGGGCGTTGACTGCGCAACGTCTTCGCCTGCTCGCCTGGCACCACGTCACTGCTCGTGATGACGGCGAGCGGGACGGGATCCGTCTGGTGTGTCCGGTCCTGGGCGGCGGCCAGCCCGGCCAGTATCGATCCGCCCTTGCGGGACTGCCCGGCCGAGATCAGCTGGTAGAACGCGGGGCTGATCGAGATGTCAGCCCCGATCACCTCAGCCAGCCTGAGCACCGTCACGCTGCGGTGACCTTTGCCCGGGTAGCCCTCGGCCGCCGCGATGCCGGTCATGAGGTCGCGGTGCGGACCGATCCGGCGCGGGCGAACGGCGTCGGCCGGCATGTGGTCTGCTACACCGACGCGGATCTGTCCGCGAACCTGGCCCAGCTGGGCTCGCTGGCGGCGCCGGTGGTGGCCGGTGACAAGGTGGCCGGCGCGCTCGGCCAGCGTTACGGGATCGACGGGGCGGTGCTGGTCCGGGCCGGCGGGCCGGTCACCGAGCCGCGCAGCACCAGCGACAAGCCGGACAAGATCATCGTCCTGTTCCGCCATTTCGTCCGGGCCTTGCTCATCCCACCGCTGGCCCACGTGCTCGACACCCAGGCCGGCTTCAAGGCCTTCGACGCGGCCGCGCTCGGCCCGGCCATCCGGCAGATGACGTCCTTCAACGAGACCTTCGACGTCGAGTTGCTCATCCATCTCGCCCAGCACTACGGACCGCAGGCCCTGGCAGTCGAGCCGATCGTCTTCACCGAGGACTTCGCCGCGACGAACTTCCGCTCCGCCGAGCCCGGACCGCGCCACCTAACGATGGTTCACCAGGTCGTGGAACTCTACGACCGGCTCGTCGCACCGATCGCCCCCGTCACCGGCGAGGCGGCCGACCTGCTCACCCTGATCAGGACGCTCGACCTCGACGACTATGTGACCTTGATCGAGCACCTTCGCGCCGAGGACCGGGACGACCCGACACTGTTCGACCGGCGATGGCCCGTGCAGCACCTTCGCGACATCCTCCGCCGCTGACACCCGCTATGCGCATCCGCAACGCACGCATCCGGCACGCCTCCGAGAACGAGCGTCATCGCGGCATGAGAGTGAAACCTCGGGGTGCGCTCAATGAGCAGCCATGATGGCGAAATCGTGCAGCGGACGTGAGATCTGGGATATGTCCAGCTTAACGCGCCGCGGGCTCGAGTAGGAAAAATAGATCACGGGATCGTCGTCCCAGTCGCCATAGATTTCCCAGTTCAATCCGGCCGGCCGGCGTCCGTTGTCCTTGCACCACTGTTCCAGTGCCTCGTATGCGCCAGCCATGTCCGAATAGTCGCCGCGGTGCGCCGTCGCGTCCACGTCGCCCGACGGCGTGGGCACGCGCCGGACTTCGCCGCGGTTCTCGAAATCAGTGAACACCTCGACGCACGCGCTGAGGGCAGGGCAAGTTTGTGCAGGAGCTACCAGGAGTAGCTCGCGTACCCGCGTTGCGGTTCTGGGCGCTACGGGTCTCGGTCGCCTTGCCTGCCTGGACGACCTCAGCCATGCTTAATCAACGAACGGGAGACCGGAGCGGTGGCTGAGATCTATGCCTATGAGAACCGGCCGCATAGACGCGTGACGATCCACCTCGCCGAATGCCAAGAGTGCCGCCACGGCCAGGGTGAGCGCGGCACCGGGCCGACACAGAACGGCTCATGGAGCGGGGCCTACGCCTCAATTGATCAAGCAGTCGCTGCCGTCAGTTCCCTGCAGCCACAAGTGCGCAGGTGCAAGCTCTGCCTCGGCGGAAGATGAGATGTGCGTCTCGTGCGCAGCTCGGACGGTTCGAGGAAGGCAGCAACTCGTTGGGGAAACTCCAGGTAAGGCGCCACCGTCAACTCGGACTGCACTAACCCATCGCCGTCTCGGCCAGCATGCTCTGCGGCATGAGCGCGCATCCCAATGGCCGGACGATCACGAATAGTCATGCAAGCAACCTGGGTCGTATGGCAGGCGCCGACGGGTCTTCAGCGGGACAGGCAGACTGAAGCCGTGTTTCGCGAGCGCTGAGCCACCGTTCTGTCACGAGGTCGCGGCTGGTCATGGGCGACCTCTCGTACCGGATGGGCTGGGCACAATCCGGTGGTGCGGCAGAGATCGCCTCATTCATGGGGCCTGCCAGCCGTGCCGGTGGTAGCCGATATGCGCATGCCGAACGAACTGGGTCGTTCCTGGGCTTGGCTGCGGACGGACGCGGCGACCGTGGTCAGGAGCCGGAACGCTCCGCCGGGTCGGCCAGCGACCTGGGAAGCCCGAACCGAGGGTAGAGCGCGTCGACGTGGAACCGGGTGATGGCCTGGACCTGGTCACCGCTGATCGTAAGCACGATGAGACCCGCCGGAGTGGCGATCGGATTGGCGTGATGGCTGAGGTAACTGCCGAAGGCGGGCTGGGTGTTGGCGCGGGTGGATATCAGCCGCACTCGCCGGTCGCCGCGCCAGCCGAAGGAGGCTCGCAGGAATGCGCCGATCGCGTCGATGCCGCAGTACTCGTGCGGCGCGGGGGGCATGGAAAGCCATGCGTCGTCGGTGAGCAGCGCGACCACGCCATGGACGTCGCCAGCAACGAAGGCGTTCGCGAAGCGCCGGGCGAGGTGTCGCTCCCGGGCTGGCCCTGGGCGGGCGCGATCGGCACTGCCGCGATGCTGGCCGAGTGACCGGCGGGCCCGTTGCAAGACGCCTTTGATCGCAGTCGGGCTCACGTTGAGCATGCTCGCCACCTCCTCGGTAGAGAAGCCGAGCACGTCGCGTAGCACGAGGGTGGCTGCCTGCCGTGGCGGCATGGTCTGCAGGGCAGCCACGAAGGCAAGTTCGACCGCCTCGGTGGCCTGGTAGCGCGCCCCGGGCCCTGGCCCGGCGTCGGGGAGTCCTTCGAGCAGCGTGTCCGGGCAAGGCTGCAGCCAGGTGACTTCGGTGCGCCGGGTGGGCTCGGGCGGCTGGAACGGCGGTACCGGCTCGGCCGGCACCCGCCGGGCGACCGCGCGCCGGGCGTTGAGGCAGCGGTTGGTCGCGATGCGGTACAGCCAGGACCGCAACGACGCCTGCTCCTGCAGGCCTGCCAGGCCTCGCCAGGCCGCCAGCAGCGTCTCCTGCAGCACGTCCTCGGCGTCGGTCACCGAGCCGAGCATCCGGTAGCAATGCACCTGCAGCTCGCGCCGGTGCGGGTCGGTGAGCTCGCGGAACGCCTGCCCGTCCCCATCGCGAGCCCGCTCCAGCGTGGCCTGCTCCACCGCCGAATCATGCCACGCCCTGCCACATCCCCGCGCAGCGTTCCGTTCGCGGCCGTCGCGGTGTCTGAACGGGTAACGCAAGGCCGCCCGAGGGCCGATCACAGTGAGGAAACACCATGACCGACACCACCAGCCCCGCGCTGCGCATCGCGCTGGCCTACCACCGAGCCTGGACCAGTCACGACCTGGACACAGCCATGAGCTACATCGCCGACGACATCGTCTGCGACGCGCCAGCAGGCCGCCTGCTCGGCGCCGAGGCGTACCGGGGCTTCATGGGCCCCTTCGTCCAGATTCTCACCGGATCGAAGATGATCGCCGCCTACGGTGACGACCAGATCGCGCTCATCATGTACGACACCCAAACGGTGCCAGTAAAGAGCGCTCCCGCCGCCGAATGCGTCACCGTCACAGATGACAAGATCACATACAGCCGGTTCGTCTTCGACCGGGCACCCTTCGACGCCGCCCGGAAGGCCGCGAGCTGAGCGGACACCAACATCGGGAACCCGCCGCCGAGGCGGCGGGTTCCCGCACGGCCAGCATGCCGCCGCAACGGCTGGCAAACCTAAGCCCTGCGGAATCGCGACCGCGCCCTGAAACGGGAGTGAGCATACCGGTCAGCGCATAAGCATGCGGGTAGGCAACTCACTCATTTCGGCATACCAGCATGGGCCTGAGGGTGCCAGGTGACGCGATGCCTGTTCAGGTGCCGGAGGCCATGTAGGCGGCGAGAATGTAGTTGGGATGGCGGTCGAGGTTCTTGCGGGCCCGGTCGTAGCGCATCGTGGTCCTGGGATCGGCGTGGCGGGCCGCGATCTGCACGTTGCGCAGGTCCACCCCGGCGTCGAGCATGGTTGCAACTAGTGTGCCGGAGCATATGAGTCAACGGGTCTGGGTGGCGTGGGGTGGCCACGAAACGTGTCCGCGTCCGTCCTGGGCGGGCTGGTGTGGTGGGCGGGTACGGGTGCCGCGGCGCGGAAGGCGTGCGCGAGTGTGCTGCCCGGCCGCATCCCGGCGTACCCAGAAGGTGTGGGAGGTGACCGCGACCTTCGCCGCGGTCGTGACGCTAATGGATCACCTGGTGTGCCAGGGCGTGGAGCGGCTCGTGCTCGAGTCCACCTCCGTTATCTGGGGTCGCCAGTAGGCGTCCGCGACGGCCGGTGACGGCCCCGTTTTGTCCGTTCCTCCTTCCGTCGCGGACGGGTTATCTGGGGACCGTCCGCGACGCAGACAGCGGACGGCGGCGCTGATCTCGCTGCGGCCTCTTGTCGTTGCCGCTTTTGTCCTTCCCGTCGCGGACGCGTACGCAACAGCGCGACCTGCGGGAACACGGTGCTTGATCTTCGTTACCCAAGATAACCAGCGACTACTGGCGTATCTGGTATTACCTGGCGGAGGCGGCGGGCCTGGAGGTGTGGCTAGTCAACGCCCGCGACGTCAAGCACCTGCCGGGCCGGTCCAAGACCGACCGGCTGGATTGCGTGTGGCTGTGCAAGCTGAACGAATGGGGCATGCTGCGCCGCTCGTTCGTGCCGCCAGAGCCCGTCCGCGACCTGCGGGCGCTGACCCGGCTGCGGGCGAACCTGACCCATGACCGGGTCCGCCACCAGAACCGGATCGAGAAGATCCTGGAGGACGCGCTGCTGAAGGTCTCCAGCGTGATCTCGGACCTGATGGGCGCCAGCGGCCGCCGGTTCCTGCAGGCCCTGGTGGACGGCGAGCGCAGCCCCGCCGCGCTGGCCGCGCTCGGCGATTACCGGCTGCGCGCTAGCAAGGCCGAGCTGAAGGAGGCCCTGACCGGCGGGTTCCGCGACATCCACGCCTTCGAGATCGGCATGCTGCTGGAGCTCATCGACGAGCTGACCGCCAAGATCATCCGGCTGGATGAGCAGATCACCGCCCAGCTGGAGGTCATCCCCGGCCTCGGCGGCGTGTGCACCAGCTGCGGGCAGGCCGGACCGGACGGGCCGTGCACCGGATGCGGCGAGCTGGTCCTGGGCGTCATCGCCCGGCTCGATGAGATCACCGGCATCGGCCACGACGCCGCCCAGGTCATCGTCGCCGAGCTGGGCACCGACATGAGCCAGTTCCCCACCCCCGGGCACGCCGCCTCCTGGGCCAAGCTGACTCCCCGCGCCATCCAGTCCGGCGCCACCAGCAAGACCGGCCGCACCGGCAAAGGCGACCCGTACCTGCGCGGCGTGGCCGGCGCCGCGGTCATGTCCGCCGCCAAGACCGGCACCTTCCTCGGTGCCCGCTACCGGCGCCATGCCCGCAGGCGCGGCAAGCAGAAGGCCATCGTCGCCGGATCCCGCACCATCATCGAGACCGCCTACCGCATCATCGCCGACCCGGGCTTCCGCTACATCGAGCTCGGATCCGGATACCACGACCAGCTCGACGCCGGGCGCAAGACCCGCGACAAGATCCGCCAGCTCGAAAAGCTCAACCCCGGCATGACCGTCACCCTGACGCCCCGCCGCCCGGACACCCAGCCCGGCGGACCCCGGCGGGCAGGCACCCGCCGCCTGACCACCGTACGTATCCCCCCAGTTACCCGTTACCAGCGCGGATGGCGAAATCGCTTAACGTATTACCGCAGCTCACCCGCCGCCCCTGGCAGCCTTGCGCCAGAGGGTGGCTGGAGTCTGCCTGAACGAACTGCTTTGTTTCCGGTCAGGATGAGCTCGGCCGATTCGGACGCCTGCTGCGGTGGCCAGGTGCCGAAGCCTGCGGGTGGCCGCGTGGCGGTCCATCCGCGCGCCCCGGCTGTTGAGGAGAATCGGGCCGCTGTCGCGGCTCGCGGTAGCGCGGTCGATGGCGCGCCCGACGGCGGGCGGCAGGGCGCCAGGACCACCTTGCTGCCTTTGCCGCAGACCTGCAGCACCCGGTGGCCATGCTCCTCCCCGATATCATTGATGTCGGTGCCGGTGGCTTCGAAGATCCGCAGGCCGAGCAGGCCGAGCAGGCCCGGCATCGATATGAGCGCGAAGTCGTTACTGTTGGCGGAATCTCCGGCCGTGGTGAGCAGCGCCTCGAACTGCAGGCGGGTGAACCCGGGCGTGGGCGACTCGGCGGGTACCGCCGGGCGGCGGACATACTCAGCCGGCGAGTGCGCCAGTACGCCACGATCACGCATGTCCGGTAAAACCCGGCGATCACCGGCAGGCGCCGTGACACGGCCGGCGGCTGGAACCGGCGCACCACTTGCATCCACCGGACGTACAGCTCCAGCTGCGGGCGCCCGGCCGCGAGCGGGTCCAGGCCGTGCTCAGCGCACCAGCCGAGATAGATCCGCAGGCCGGACTCGGCGTGGATCCGCGTTGTGCCCTTGTAGTTGCGGCATGAGTGAGCGTGTACGGTGTACGGTGCCGGTCGGTCATGAATAATCATGCAAGGCCTGCTCCGTCTGGTATGCCTCGGCAGATCAGCTGGAACGGGAGTTATCCGCGCAAGTATCCGCCGATATGGACGGTTCTAGAGTGCGGGCTGTCTGCGCTCGTGGACGCCTATAGGCGGTTATGGGCGGATCCGGTCTGCAGGCTCCACTGGCGGCGTGGGCATCATGCCTGTCCGACTGCGCCTACTGGCCCGCGGTCCTAGGATCTTGCCGGGTTCTGTCCGCGGTGACGAGGGCCTGTGTACCCCAGGCCTGGATGGTTTCCCAGTTCCGCAGATCCCGCCGTGGATGTTTGCTGGGTCCAGGCGGGTCGACACCGCCGAATACGGTGACTGCGATCGGGGCCAGCCAGTCGCGCTTGGCCAGCGCCCGGTCCAGTTGGGCGCGGGAGCGCTGCCATGCATCCTCGGTGTCGCTGCGCGGTCCCATCCCGAACACGGCCACCGGCACGCTGGGGAGCTGCCGGCGATGGCGCCTGAGGAAGCGGTGGGCGTCGCGGTGCCAGCGTCCGGAATACAGCGGCGCGCCCAGCACGACCAGGTCGTATCCGGTGACTGGCTCGCGCACCGACCTGGCTGGCAGGATCACGACCTGCGCATCGCGCTCGCGCAAGGCAGCGGCGATCGCCTCGGCCACCTGCTGGGTCGAGCCGTTCTTGGTCGCAAAGGCCACGAGCACGTTCATCACGCATCTCCCGGGACCCACCTTCGACCGGCCCAGGGCCGCCGCCACAGAGCCCTTGGTCCTCACCTCCGACCGCAGCTGTCCACCGCCAGCGCCCGCAGCGCCCGAAAGTCAGTGGCAAAGAGCCGCTAGTGCGGCCTCCCAGTGCCACGTTGTTACGGCCGTCAAGGACCCCGGCCGACGCGCATATCAGGCAGCTATGTGAGCCCCGGAGGGTGCGGTGATCTTCGATCACCGTCAGGTAGCCACGATGAGATGCTGTCAGGCGCCCCCTTTTGGTGATCGAGGAGATGGGAACGGCGGCCGCCTGCAGGCGGTGTGCGCGGCGCCGACTGGGACGCCGACCTGGCGGCATGGCAGGCGGAGTGCGAGGCGAGCCGGAAGGCGGCCGCTGCCCGAAGTCTCAGCGACACCGGGGCTGACCCGAAGGGGTGAACCGTGCTCCCTCCGGGTCTACGTCCACATGACCAAGGAGTACGCCCGCCACAACGGGCACACCGACCTGATTCGTGAACTCACCGACGGGGCGGTTGGCGCTGGTAGGCGCAAAAGTAGTCGGCAGACGCTTGACCGGTCCGCGACCTCTCGCGCAGCCAGGGGCGCAGCCTACGGGCCGGACAACCGCGGACCGCTGGGTACCACCCCGAACCCGGCCACCTGGGTAGCGGCCGCGCACCTGGATGCCGATCAAGAAGAGCACGGCGGAGCCTCGCGCTGAGGCGCAGGTGGCTGGCCAGCAGAGCGCTGGAAGAGGACCTTGACGGCGGCCCAGCGGACGAGACGGTGCGGTTCGGGCTCGATGGGGCAGTACGAGATCGGCCTCAGCAAGAAGAATGCCACCGCATTCCGTAAGCAGCTTGCGCCGTTCATTGAGCACGCACGCAAGGCCGAGCCGGGACTTCCCCGTCCTGGCGACCAGCACCCCAATCCGGAGGCACGAAGAAGTAACAGGGCGGCGGTGTGCCCGGGGACTGCGGACCGGTGTGCGGCCATGCCCACAGCGGCTGGGTGGCCGACGGCGAGGTCGGCAGCGGCTGGGTCACGTCCACGCCCGACGGAAGCGACGGGGCGGGGCGGTCGGGATGGATGCTGCAAGCGGCGGCGGCATCTCCTGCGTAGTGTCCGCCCCGGACGCCGTGCGCGCTCAGGCGCCCTGTCCGGTCCGGCCTCCCCGGGCTTCGATCGCCTCCGGCAGCACGGACCCGGGCAGCCCGGCCAGCTCGGCGACGGGTTCGACCCGCTCGCGTAGCTGGGCGCCCAGCGACTGCGCCCCGACCCGCACGCCCGAGGCCGGTTCGACGAGGCGATACAACCGCACCTTTACCGCCCCGATCGTCTCCGCGGTGAGCTCCTCGGCCGGGATCCGCACCGAGAGCTCGGAGGTCGCGCGCTCGGTGAAGTGGTGCCCGCGCTGGTCCGGCGGCCCCTCGCGGTTCGGGAAGGAGCGCTGCTCTAGCCCCAGATCCGGGACGGCGGCCGCGTGCACAAGCCGGTCGCCCACGGTCACCTCGTAGACGCCCGCTCCGTGCAGCGTGGTCGGTGCCGTGAGCGGGCCATCCACGAGGTGGCTGTCAAGCACGGTCATGCGGTCACCGCGGACCTGGACCCGCAACCGCACGTACTGCTCGGTCGGCAGCCCGGAATTGTCGCCGGAGCGGGGCTTCTGCGCCGGGTGCTCGCCGTCCGGGTGGTGGCCGCGCGCGGCCAGCGCCTCACCCGCCTTCTCGTCCATGCTCTCGGCCGCGGCCTTGGCCTGCCGACCGCCGCTGCCGCCGGTCGGGTGAGCGGCGACGTTCACGGCCGTGGTCGGCTTGACCGGCGCGGCGACGGCGCCTCCTGCGAGCGGGAACCGGTGACGGGTCTGCTGCCCGGCCGGCGGTTTGAGCGGCCGGCTGTCCCGGGCGGTGACATCGGCCGCGTACCCGGCCTGCTGCGCCCGGGCGTCCGCCCTCTTGAGCTGCTTCATGTCCGTTCCCCTCTCACCAGTTCCGGCCGTAGCGGTAGGTGTGGATCCATCGGTAGAAGATGCGGTCGAGCGTGATCCCGCGCTGACCGTTGATCACCCCGAACCAGTCGGTGTTGTGCACGTACAGCTGCGGCTGACCGGACGGGCCGGTCATCCGGGCCGGTTCGAAGGCGTCCACCGCGCCCAGGTTCCACTCTCCCACCCAGTCGCCGACGTAGTCTGCCTTGAGTGAGGTGCCCGAGCTGATCATCCGGCCCAGGTACTCGGTGGCCCAGTCGTCGTGGTTCCACACCCACAGGTCGGTGCGCCCGACGGCGTCGATGTCGGCGGCGAAGAACCGGTCGTGCCGGGCCAGCCCGTCCCAGCCGGGCACGTCGCCGTCGTAGCGGCGGGTGTAAGACAACCCGGTGCCGGTGGAGCGGAACATCCCCAGGTACGGGATCGCCCAGTCGTCGCCGTTGAAGATGTACACGTCGCAGCGGCCGTCACCGTCGAAGTCGCCCAGGATGAGCCGGTCGTTGCTGGCTAGCCCGCCCCAGCCGGGGATGTCACCGTCGTAGCGGCGGGTCATGGTATAGCCGGCCGGGCTGGAGGCGAACAGTCCGACGTAGCTCATCGACCAGTCCTGGCCGTTGAAGATGACCAGGTCGTCCCGGCCGTCGCCGTTGAGGTCGCCGACGAAGAACTCGTCGTGGCGGGCCAGCCCGCCCCAGCCGGGGATATCGCCGTCGTACCGGCGGGTCATCCAGAACCCGGTGCCGGTGGAGCGCAGCAGCCCGACGTACGGGATCGCCCAGTCGTCGGTGTTGACGACGACGAGATCGTCCTTGCCGTCCCCGTTCAGGTCGGCGACCAGGAAGTGGTCGTTCCTGGCGAAGCCGCCCCAGCCCGGGATGTCCCCGTCGTACCGGGCGACCAGCCGCAGCCCGTCGTTGCCGTCGGAGACGAGCAGACCCAGGTACGGGATTGCCCAGTCGACTCCGTTGAAGATGGCGACCTCATCGACGCCGTCCCCGTTGAAGTCGCCGACGCAGACCTGGTCGTGCGGCTGGAACTGCCACGAGCCGGGCACCCGCTCCACGCCGCTGAACCGATGCGTCAGAGCGGTTCCATCGGCCTCGAACAGCTGGATGGACGTCCCGTGGTGCAGCAGCAGATCGCTGCGGCCGGTGCCATAGAAGCGCCCGGGATAGGCGTTGCGGAAGTGGTGGCCGGTCTCGCCGTCCCGGGCGGTCTTGATGGACGTGTAGCAGACAGGGCAGTACGGGGGGGCGTTCCCGTTCATCCGGCAGTCCTCGACCGGCCGGTAGATCCCGGTGTCGTAGGTGCCGCCGCCCTCGAACAGCCCCACGTCCTGGTTGCTGTCCCAGGTCGCCGGTCGGGGGCCGTTGTTGTAGTTCGCCCCGGGGCCAATGCCGGTGGGCAGCGGCGTCGTCGGCGCGATGAACTGGCGCCACTTGGTGGTCGCCCGGTCGGTGATCGTGGTCAGATTGATCCAGCCCTGCTCCCCACCGGTGTATGCGCCCACGCCCGCCGAGTACTCGTCGGAGAAACCGCCGATGCCGTGCCCGAACTCGTGTGCGATGACCGACCAGTCCACACCCATCGGCACGTGTGCGCGGCCCCCGCCGCCGCAGCCGCCGTAGTTGGGGTTGTTGAGGACGACGAGCAGCTCGTTCCAGTCCGGCACCCATGTGTTGAGCGCCGCCTGGATGCGTGCCTCGGTGTTCGTCCCGTACTCCAGCCAGCAGTGCGCCCAAGACCCGCTGAAGATCATGCCCAGCGCGGTGTTGCGGATGGTCTCGGAGGCGATGGTGTCGTCAGACGGGTCCGACGGGGTGCCGTGCTCGTCGTAAGTGCGCGTGCTTACGCCGGAGTCCACCGACTCCAGGTTGACGCGGTAGATGTTGTACGCCGAGGCGTCCTCGCTGAAGTAGTCGTGTCCGAAGACGCCCTCGATGAGGACCGTCTGCACCCACTGGTTGTAGGCGGCCTGGTCCGCGGCGGTGAACCCGTCGCCGAGGATTGCGATATTGCGCTTGGTGCCGGGTGGTCCCGCGCTGCGCAGGACGGTCATGCTGTCCGCCATCGAGAAGGCCTCCCCCTGGGTGTGAGCAGATACCCATTAGGAGGTCGGCCGCCACCGCGTGATACATGTGGCCGGAGGATCACGCGGGAACGGTCACGCGCTGGCACGGGCAGGGAAAGTGGGCGAACGACCCGAGAGTCCTCGCGGGACTTGTCTGGCGTGCGGCGCGCATTCAGCGCAGTGGCTCGTGCGGAAACCCTTGGCCTGGGGGACCCGCTGCCCATGGTCACCCCGAACGGGCAGACATGCGCGCTGTACGCCCAGCGCTCGACAGCGGAGCGACGAGCGGCCCGCACGTATTCGATATGTGTCTGGCGTCGGCCGTCTTAAGCTCAGCCCGAAGGGCGACCGCTTTGCCTCGATGGTTGCTGCGCCGTCTTGCCCAATGTGCATCAGTATGCGCAGGCAAGCATAGCTATGCGGCAAGCATCTTCACTGTCATCGGCACGTGCGGGCGGCGGGGAACCCCGCCGCACACCGTTGACTTGGCCGTCAGGAGCCCGAACCGTACCGTCTCATCCGCCGGGCCACCATCAAGATCATCTTCGAGTGCGGCGGTTATCCTCTGTGCCACCTTGGCCTCCATGACGGCGATGGGGCGATCTGCACCGGAGAGATCAACTCTTGTACCGCAACGCCGGCCAGCCACGCCAATGCAGACGGTCGCCAGGCGGCAGATCGGATGCTGGACAAGGACCGTTGCACGATCTCGGGGCGGCGCGGGCGCAGGGAGGAAGCCGGGCGATGGTAACTGCGAATGACGTGTGCGCTGTGGCACTGTCCCTGCCCCGGACCGAGAAGCACTTGATACGCGACCAGGTCAAGTTCCGGGTCGGGAGGATCGTCTATGTCGCAATCTCCCCGGATGAGACGATCATTGGCTTCGGCTTCCCTCAGGAAGAACGGGCCGTGCTGATCGCTGCCGAGCCGGCCAGGTTCTTCCTGCATCGTCCCAGCGATCAGCGCTACAACTGGATCGATGTGCGCATGGCCTTGCTCGGCCCGGCTGAGATGCGCGAGTTCGTCACCGAGGCGTGGTGCATGGTCGTGCCCAAAGGCGTGGCAGCTGCTCATCTGGGCCGCTTCCCGGGCGCCCCGGCCCGGACAAACAACCATCCCAGACATTGCGGGCCGCCAGGCACGCCCCAGAATCGGGGACCGGCCCCGAGCACACTGCGGCAAATGGTTCGTCTTGATGGCTGCGGCACGGGTTTCGCACGGCGGGCATGGCCGATCCCAGATTGGGGCGGCCGGGGGCAACCCCCGCCGTCGGCTGGCCGCGATACTGGCAGGCATGGACGTTACGGGCCTGGGCTGGTGCGGCACCCGCACTGACCATGACGAGCAGCTGGCGCACTTCTACGAGCACGTGCTGGGGTTGCGGCCCGTGCACGCCGAACCGGGCCTGCGGGTCTACGAGCTGCCCGATGGCCAGCATGTCGAGATCTTCGGTCCGCACTACCGGGGCAGCGAGCACTTCGACAGCGTGCCCGTTGCTGGGTTCGCGCGCTACGCCGGCGCGTTCACCTACGGCCGGCACCGCGACGGCCGGCCCGGGCCGGGCGGGCACCAGCCCTTCCAGCCCGGAGGACTCCAGGGCGGCGGCCGCGGCGGCCTGGGCGTCGTTGAGGGCGCGCTCGGGGACTGGCAGGGTGAGGGTGCGGTGCTGGCCGCCGGCCAGGCGGACGTGCGCGGTGAGCCGGATCACCAAGGTCACTCTTGGCTGCGGGTTACCAGCCCCGGGCCGGACGCCCGCTACGAGCAGCTTCGCCATGCCGCCCTGCACACGCGCGGCGAGGCGTTCCCGCTCGGCCTGGGCGTGCTGGCCTGCAAGGGCGTCATCGCCTGGCAGCGCGCCCTGGCCAGCCTCGCCCCAGCCGCCCGCGCCACCCCCGCCGGCCCGCCGGCACCAGGCGACGGGCCGGCCCCGCTGCCCGCCGGCCTGGCCGCCCACCTCATCAGCGTCCTGGCGGCCGTCGCGCTCGCCGGGACAGCCCCCGCCCTTAACCCCTGCTCTTGCTGAAGGAGACCCGCTGCTCCCCGATACCGTGGCGTCGAAGGTGACCGCCGCCCACCTGTCCCGCCGGGCGCTCTACGTCCGGCAGTCCAGCCTCAAACAGGTCATCCACAACACCGAGTCCGCGATCCGCCAGTACGATACATCGCCAGGCTCGCGGCCAACGCCGCCGCGCACGGCCGCGACCGCGCCGCCGGACCGCCCCGCGAAGGCCCCGCCCTCCTGCAGGGCATCATCACCTGCGGCCGCTGCGGCGGGCGGATGACCATCCGCTACCACGTCCGCGGCGGGAAAGACCTGCCCACCTACCTCTGCCAGCGCGACGGCATCGCCCCGCATCGTCAACTACACCCGATCCGGACGATCGGTACCGGCGCGTCCGGGTGACGCACCCGTTCCATCCCCTGTGCGGCCAGGACTTCGAGTTCGTCGCCTACCGCCAGAACTGGGGCGAGGACCGGGTCCACCTGCACGACGAGAACGGGCAGCTGTTCTCGCTGCCAGCGGGGTGGACCGATGCGGCTGCGGCGGACCCGTTCGTGGTGGTCGCGGCGGGCAGGGCGCGGTTCATCATGGCTGGCCTGCTGGCACTCGCTGACCTGGTGGACCAGTTCCGCGCGCAGCGGGACGGCACCGAGGCCGTAAAGAAGATTATGCCGTGAACGTTAAGAAGATTATGCCGTCTTTCCTGGCAGCACTCATCGCGTTCCCGATCATTACCGGATCTGAGTGCCTTATCTTCCTGCGGAATTTCGTGGCAAGCTGGCGGCGAAGCGTGCTTCCGCTGGCAAGCTACGGCAAAATCATTCTGACAGTGATCAGGATGAGGAGGCGGCATGGCCGGCCAGCAGGGCAGGCAAGACCCCAAGGAGGCGGCGCTGGCCGCCGCACGGTGCCTGAACCCGCACCCGGAGCAGGTGACCGACCCGGAGTTCCTGGGCAGCGACTTCTTCGACGCCCGGGACGCGGTGCAGGTCAAGTACGAGATGGTGCGCAAGGTCAAGGCGGGCGGAGCCCCGGTCACCGAGGCCGCCGCAGCGTTCGGCTACTCCCGGCCGGCCTACGCCGCGGCCGCCGCCCTGGAGTCCTCCGGGCTGGAAGGGCTGGTGCCCGCCCGGCCCGGGCCGCGCGGCGCCAGCAAGCTCACCGAGGAGATCCTCGCCTGGGCCGAGGAGCAGCTGGCCGCCGACCCCGCGCTGCGCCCGGCGCAGCTGCCGGGCCAGATCCAGGACGCCTTCGGCGTGCGCGCGCACCCCCGCTCGGTCGAGCGAGCGCTGGCCCGCCGCCGCGAGCGCCACTCCAAAAGCCGCGGAACTGCCCGCCCGCGAGATGCGGAAGGAGGATAACCCGTCCCTGCCCCTGCTCCCATCACCTGGCCACGCGGCTGCTGAACCAGGCGCCCGCCTGGATGCCGGCCAGGCCACCGCTCCCGGCGGCCCGGTGCTCGGCAAGGTTCATCTGCGGTGGCCGGGTGCCAGCTTGAGCGGGTGCGTGCTGGCCAAGGGCACGGTGCGGCCGGGCGGTGATGCAGGTCGCAGGGTGTCGTGCCGGCGTCCTTGGTGGGGGGCTGGCGGGTTGGGGCCGGTCGACCTCGCCCTTGCGGGGGCCTTTGTGGTGCCGCCAGGGGAAGGACAACCCGGCGGCCCGGCGGCGCGGAACGCCTTCACCACGGCGGTGGCCGAGCTGGCGGCCTCGAACGTGGTGAACAGGGTGCCAGTCGGCGTTGTTGCGGGCCAGCCGGGAGCATTCCAGGCCGAGCACGATCCCGGCCCGGCCCAGCGACACCTCGGCGACCATCTGCTGGAACCCTTCCCGGCCGCGACCTGCGAAAGGACCATCGGTACCCTGCGCCGGGAGCTCTTGGACCGGCTGCCGATCGTCAATGAGCATCACCCGCGGCAGGCGCTGACCGAGTACCTCGCGCATCACAACACCGCCCGGCCGCACCGGGCCCTCGGCCAGCTCACACCCGCTCAGGTTCACACCCGGCCACCGGAGATCAACCTCGCCGAGCACCGGATCCGCCGGAAACAAGTCCTCGGCGGACTCACGCACGAGTACCAGATCGCCGCATGACATCCCCGGGCTGTGTCGACAAGACGCAGGTCACCACCCTGATCATGTATTCGAGCCCAACAGGGGGCATCGGCGCGTGCAGGGCGAGCTGGTCAAGCTCGGCCACCCGATCGCAGCCTCCACGATGTGGCAGATCCTGCATGACGCCGGGATCCACCCGCACCCCGCCGGACAGGCCCGACCTGACCGCGCAGGCGCCCGCGGCATTCTGGCGGTCGACCTTGTCCACGTGGACACCGTGCTCCTGCGGCGCATCCACGCCCGTCACTGTCACTACACTGCCAGCCAGTTGCTTGCCGGGGGCATCGACCTGCGCAACAGCGCCACCCGGCTCAGGCACGGCAGCGGCGGCGCCAACCACGCTCAAGCATTACGCCGACCCAGTCTCCGAGGTAGACCGCCGCGCGGCTGCCTACCTTGCCAGCCTCACAGCACCGCAGGCACCGAGCTCACCCACGGCTCGTCGGGCGACATGAACGCCGCCTTCGAGCAATTCATTTGGCTCGCGTTGCGAGAGCAGCTACGCCAGGATGCGCAGGCGTTCCCGGCCGCCGACAGAGGCCAATCCGTCCACGTCGACGCCAGGCACCCGCGTGTCCAGGGTCTTCGGCAAAGTCCCGGGATAGGGATCGCCGCTTGATGACCACCTCCTTTCCTGATCGCTGGCGCTAGACGCCGATTAGTGCCAGGACTGTGTCCAGGCGCCGGGACAGCAGCTCGACGCCTCGCGCGATGTTCGCGCAGCCGATTAGGCGAAGCAGGCTGATCGCGATGTTGCGTGCCGTGGCGAGGAACTGGGGAGAGGCGCCGGTCCTGACCTGGGAGCGATCTTCGTCGAATGTCCGGTCCCGTCGCTTCTCCGGGGGTGCATATCGGGGCGAACTGGGCATCTTCCTGATTTGGCCAGGTCAGCGATTGATCAACATCGGGTAGTCGCGCCACAGGTGTTGCACCAACGGCTCTGACCCGAGACGGCGAAGCTTAGAGCAGCAGCGACAAGGAGCACGACACCCATGGAGGTCTGTTGCAAAAGCTCTCCGTCGTGCGCTCGGTGCAACTTCATGCGACGGCCAGGCGACCCCTGGAGAACGGACGTAGTGCTCGCGGTTTTCCACTTCCCAGTGGCCGCGGTTGCCGGCCAGCACGTCGGCGGGGTTTGCCTGCCAGGCGGTCAGGCTGGTGATCCCGTAGAGGGTCTCGGGTTTGCGGATGGGGTTCTGGTTCAGGTCGGAGATGTCCCGGTGGATGCAGAACGCCTGGTAGACGTAGGGGAAGTCGATGCCCGCGACGTTGCTGGTGCACCAGATGGTGCGCAGTTCGGTGCGGCCGTGGCCGCGGTCATAGGTGGTGTGGTGAGGGGGGGAAATCCCCGCGCTCGGCGGGGCTGGCGGGGAACAGGGCGGCCAGGTCGTGTCTGAGCGTGGGCTGGTTGTTCTTGACGGTGATCAGGTAGTCGCCGCCCCGCCCGGCGATCTGTGCCAGGTTGTCGCGGTGGACGTGGAGCGCATCGGCGGTGAACACCAGGCCGGACAGGTCACCGTCGGGCCGCGCGGCGGCGATGTCATCGGCCAGCGGCAATACCTGGGTCACCTCGGTAGTTTCCTCGGGGACCTTGCGCTGGCCGACGATGACGCCCTCGCCGTGCACCAGCGCGGAGAACAGCCGCACCTTGACATCCGGCAGTTCCTCCCAGGCGCCCCTGAGCACCTTCCCGTCCAGCGCGATCATGATGGTGCCGGCCTGCTCGGCGGTGATCCGGCCGGCGCGGACCAGCTCCAGCAGCCACGCGCCGGCCAGCCGGTCCGCGTGATCGGCGTCGATCATCTTGACGTGCCGGCGGATCGTCGCCTCGTCCGGGGCGATGTAGCGGCGCTGCACCGGGTGCCAGCGGGCGCCCAGCCGCGCCAGCGCGTCCTGCGGCAGGTCGCTGATGAAGTCGCCGGCGGAGCGGAAGCTGCGCGCGCACCCTGACAACCCCGCCGCGACGACCATCGCGAGGGTCACCGAGATCTTGTGCCGGACCCCGCGCCGGGCCCGCGGGTCCACCAGCTGCTCCAGCAGCTCGGGCAGGCTGCCAGAACCCGACATCGGCAGCGTGTTCAGGTCGATCACACTCGCCTCCTGGCGGGTCAGCAGGGGATGGTCAAACGGCGCGGACAAGATCGAGGCCGCGTTGCGGTGCAGCGGGTACAGCCAGACCCGCTTGAGGTTGCCGTGATGGCGATAGGTGCCCGCGCTGCGGCCATAGCCGAGGGTTGAGCCGGCCGGGCGGAAGTTCGCGGCCGCGTAACACGCGCCGGTGTGCCGCGCGGGGTCGGTGAACGTCTCCACCATCAGCACCCGGTGCCCGTACACCGCCAGGTAGTCATCGCTGAGGCGGCGCAGCACCCTCGCCAGCACCGCGGAGGCCAGGTTCGGCCGCCGGCCCGCGGGCAGCACGCACAGCCGCTGGTTGTTCGCGACATGGATCAGCCGCGCGTACTGCTGCTCCCGGCTCCAGCCCAGGAACTCATCCCGGGCCGCGCAGCTCAGCACGGCGGATCCGAACCCGGCCAGCGCGACCCACTGCCCGTCCAGCTCGGCTACATAACGCAGCACCTGCCCGGTCAGCCGGTGCCCGAGCCAGTGATAGGCATCCAGGCATGCGCTGAACCGCCCGGCCTCCTCAGACGAGACCGGCCGGACCGTCACATCAGCGACATGATCACGCACCCGCCAGTACCTATCACATCCCGCCGCCGGAACGCCAGTCCTGCAGGTCGGCGCCAGCACAGCAGCATGATCATCTAACTTTGCCGCAGCCCTGCCCGCGTGTCCGCGCTTCATGCGATGGACGCCGTGCGCCATTGCCCAGCTCTCAACGGGACCAAGCATCGACGTCGTTGGCTCACGAAAAATCCTCTGCGCCTGCCGATCGGCTGCCAAGCGGTCGACCGGACGGCGAGCCGATCGGCAGGCGTGTCCGTCTCACTAATAATGCAGGACCTGCAAGACCGCGAGAGTACCCAAGACGGCCAGCAGTACGACCGCGATAGCCACGAGCTTGAGCACGGTCCGCCAGAAGACCACCACCCCAGTGGCGATCAGCAGGAAGATCAGTCTTATGGAATCGGGATCTTGCGTTGGTCCGTGAGCGGCGAACATGCCTCCCTCCTCACCGGCTGCTGCCAGCCAAGTGGGCCAGGGGAAACAACTCGCCAAACCAGCCGGGGCGCGGCATTGCGCTCGCTGGCCAGGCATGTAAGCTGATTCTGATCACTGGCCCTTCGCTCCGTTGACGGGTCCGGTGACTGGCACGGTCGATGCGCTACCATCGGCCGTGCTTTGTGTCTGGTTATCTGCTCTTGAGCCCTTGGCGCCACCGGATGCCAAGGCCGCGTGGTTCTGCTTCCTCCTTTAGCTCGTGTGATCCTCCTCGGAGCAAGCCTCCTTTTCTCTGCCAGTAAGGCAGGCTCAGATGCCGACTAACTTCCCGACTTTCAGAAAGTGCAGCGGCAGCTTCATCCACTTTCACTTCCAGAATGCGGCCTGCGCCTCAACAGTTCAATCTGTTTGGGTAGCGTGCCTTGAAGATCGCGAAGTCCAGCTTTACCGTGGAGGTGCTGTGGCACTTTGTTGACGTCTATGTCGTGGAGCGAGTCAAGTGCAGTACCGCGAGGTCAAGTTCGGGCAGATGTTGGACACCCTGATCGAGCGCCGCGGGTACAGCCGGAACCGAAAAAAGATCTTGCGGTCACTCGACATCAGCGCAGCGGCTCTGTCCCAGTACGTCCGCGAGCAGACGCGGCCCAGCTTCAACAAGCTCCTCGCGCTTGCAGACTTCTTCGAAGTTTCTCTCGACTACCTCGTGTATGGGCAGCCGGCGAGAAGTGAGACACAGTACGAGCCTGTCGTCCGGTATGTCGATCACGCTCTGGCGGACGTCCAGGCGCGCGGCAGTCGGCACTCGGCGATCGTCACCCGCATTGGCCGTGTTCTTGCAGACCGGATCGACGACGTTGCCTCCGAGCTAGCGTCTGCGCCAACCGCGGCACGAGAGGGTCTGGTTCAAGACGACGAAATGCTCCGTCTCGAGGGCCACTGCCTCCGCGCAGACATCTTGAGCCTGGACCTCGAGTTTGACGTCATCCACGTTGGAGGCGACATCGCCGCGGGTCGCTTCCTGCACGTGGTCGCGAACAACCTCCTGATGGGGTCGCGGTACAGATTCCTGGTGCCAGACGAGGAGCAGGTGCCGGAAAGCATGGTCACCGCCTTCCGTTCATTGCTCGTTGCACGGGCCGGCGGCGACCAGGTTCACGAGAACTGTGCCTTCCGGTGCACAAAGACGCCCTTGATGATGGGTATTGCCTTGTATCAGCTCAATGTGGATGTCCTGGAGGCGGCAGAGCCGGCTCTACACGCACAGTTCAGTCCTCACATGGATGAGGATGACTGGCTCGGGTGTGTAATCCGGCCCAACAGCGACTCCAACAGCGACATGCTGATGGACTCAACACATATACGCCGCGCCAAGACGGCCTTCGAGGCTCTGTGGGCCTCTGGCCGGCCGCTGTAGTCGCTAATCAAGCCGCGAGTTCGTGCGACCTAGCATGCGGATCGCGGTAACTGGAGTAGTGTGCCGGGGCTGTGGGGACACGCGGTGTAGTCGTGGGGCGGGTCGTCAACGTACGAGCGCATCCGAAGGGCGACCGCATCTGGCTTGCGGATGTCGATCTTGGTGACGGGTATCCAGTCCAGATCGTGTGGGGCGGTAGGCGAGTCGTCCGACCGAAGAGTCTGGTGCCTGTTGCACCTCCAGGGGCACGCCTCAACGGCACAAGGATCCGCCGAAGGAAATACCGGGGTGAGGCGTCTAATGGAATGCTCTGCAGCCTCGCAGAACTTGGCTGGGATCCTAATGTGACAGATCGCGTAGCCTTGCTCGCTGCTTCCGCAAATTTGCGCCCCGGCACCTGCCTTGATGATCGCAACATCGACTGGCGGTCAATTATTGCCAATCGGAGAATCGACTGGGGAATCAACGTTCTGACTGCGACAAAGAGTGCCATGTCTGGAGGATGGCGTATAGGAAATCGCGGCACCTTACAGCGCGAGCAGATCGGACAGAGCGATCTCCTAGAGAGATGACCCCCGCTGCGGGTGCCTGTGCCTGTGGGGTCTCAGAACCTGGGTTCGGCCGCCTGAGTTGCGGGTTTGTCGGCGGCTGTGGGTGGGGGCGCACAGACTGGTGGTCATGATCTGGTCGCTGATGTACACGCTGACTCGGCGTGCGGTGGATGCTTCCGGGCCTGAATCTACCGCTTCGATCTCGGCGTCCTGGCCGCGCCGGTAGGCGCCCTGCAGCGGCCAGCGCAGGCCCTGATCGCGCAGCCACAGCCACACCCCGCGGGCGAAGACCCGCATCGACGCGGGCCAGCCGGCGAGCTGGTCCCGGCCAGGACCGCGCAGCAGCCCGGTGAGCTCGGTGACGTGCGCTTCTTCGCGCCAGCACCGCGGATGCGCGCAGCCCTGGTCCGCGCAGGCGTCATCGGCGCGGCGTTCCCGCACCTCGCCGCGGTGATCGACGGCGACCTGCCAGGCCTGCGGCGGGACCAGCCGGATCGCGTCCCGCTCGCGCTCGCCCAGATCCCAGCCGACCGAGTAGACCAGCTGGTGGCCGGGCCGGGTGGCGAGCTTGTCCAGGCGGGCGATGAGCCCGTGGCTGGCCCCGGCCCCGTCGACGGTGACCATCAGGCGCCGCCGGTACGCCGGCGGCAGCGCGGCGATCGACTCCTCCAGTACCGTGAGGTGATCAGTCACCGTGTTCGAGCCGGCGCCGCCCCGGCGCATCATCCCGGCCAGCGGCTCGTCCGTGTTGTCACAGTAGGCCAGCAAGGGGTGATGGCCGAACCCTTTGAAATTCGGCTCCGCCAGCTGTTTGTCCGAGTGCGCCGGGGTGACCTGCATCCAGCCGGATGCAGGTCACGCCCTCCAGTACCTTGTCCGCGATCTTCACGCCTGGGAGGGCGCCGTGGCGGGCCACGATGGCCACCCACGCCCGGCGGCGGGCGGCGTTGACGGCCCGTGTGATCCGGGCCTGCGCCCGCGGCCCGCCGGTGGCGATCTCGTTCAGCGTCCGCCACGTGGTGGGCACCGACGCGACCGGGCCGAACAGCTCTTTCTGGTCGGCGAGCACCCGGAAATCGCTGATCGCCTCGCTGCCGTCGGCGATCGCGCAGGCCAGATCGGCCGTTACCCGGCCCCGGTCATGGATCAGCAGCCTCGGCGAGGCCAGCGCCCGCGACAGCCCTGCCGTTAGCCCGGTCGGGTCGGCCAGCTGGCGCAGCAGGACCAGCCCGGCGTGCGACACGATCCCCTCGCCGCCCGTGGTGACTTCCAGACCCTTCGACCAGCCGGTAAAATTCACCTGAAACGTGCTCCTCGATCTGGGCTAGATAATGGCTTCAGGGCTCTCCCCGGCGTTCAGGAATCGGTCGTGTGCTTACGCGTAGGGCGATTTGGGGCATAGGCCACCGTGCACGAAGTCGATCATTGCTATCAGGGCGGCGGCGCTCCGGAAGCCCCGGGCCCTGGTGATCAGGGCGTTGACCTGGGCATTCAGCGCCTCGGCCCTGCCGTTGGACGGGCCGCCGCTCAGGGTGGCGAAAATGCTGTCCTTGTAGCGGGACAGGGTCTTGGCGAGCCTGCTGAACTCGGGGATGTGGCACCGGTGCGCCCACCCGGTCACGCCCCGCATCAGGGATTTGCCCGCGTCGGCCTTGACCTTGAACGCCTCGCGGATCTGCTCCTTGATCAGGTATCCCTTGTACAGCGGCTTGTTCGTGACGGCGATCTGGGCCAGGGCGCCCCGCTGGCCCGGCGTCAGCTTCTTCTGGTCTTTCCGCAGCGCCCACATGCCGCCGCCGAGGGCGGCGGCCTCGGCGCCGCGCCCGGCGGCGCGCAGTTCCCCGGCGATGCGGCGGCGCAGCTCGTCCAGCTTCTCCCCGGCCCACTTGACGACGTGGAACGCGTCCAGGCAGATCTGCGCCTGCGGTGCCTTCTCGCGGACCACGGGGTGGATCCAGCCGGCCCCGTCCGCGGACACGTGGGTCAGCGCCTTCGCGCGTTCCGGCCCGAGGTCGCTGAAAAACGCCTCGACGGTGGCCTGGCAGCGTCCCTCGCCGATCCAGGCGACCCGCCCGGCGTCGTGGTCGGTCACGATGACCAGGTACTTGCCCTGCCCCTTGCCCCAGGACTTCTCATCGATCCCGATCCGGCGCAGCCCCTCCAGCCGGTCCAGCCCCAAGGACGCGTCCGCGCTCACGCGGGCGACGGCATTCGCCAGCGCCTCCCACGTGACCCGCAGCTCCGCCGCCGCCCGCGTCCACGGCATGTGCGCCGCCTTCCACGCCGCGAACTCCTCAAACGGCCTGCTGAACCGGTCATCATGCCGCGCCCACGGCACCGCCGCGGTGATCTTCCCGTGCCGGCCGCAGATGATCCGCGGCAGCCGCGACTCCAGGAACGTCCGCTTCCCGTGCATGTCCAGGGTCCGCCACCGCACCACGTCGTACTCCACAGGCCGGCCGCGCTGCCCGCACTGCGGGCACCGGTCCGGGTCTCCTCGTCCGGCTCGACCACGATGACCAGCACCTTCTCCGGTGCGCGGTCCTTCCTCGGCCAGCGCTCGACGTACGTCCTGATCACGACCGCGTGCTCGGTGTCGAGCACCTCATCCCACACCGGCCCAGCCAAAGTCCCGCCCCTGTCTTTCACGTACCGTCACCTGCCGGCACGCGAAGCCACCGGAGCACTGGCCGCCCGCTTTGGACCGACACGCCGCAGAAATCAGTAACAACCCCAAACCTGAGATCCGGGGAGAGCCGGCTTCAGCACCCTTATCGTCCCAGGTCAGGAGGACTTTCTATTGATGGCGCGCCGATCATCCGCCGATCAGCGAATGAAAAGCCAGGGTTACAGATCTCCGGCAATCGGTGATCGTGACAGCGCAATCACCATGGCTGCCGGAGGGTGTAGGTGATGGGCCGGCCGTCGCCCGGTAGCTTTGGCGGGCGGGTGTTGATCTCGGCGAGGAGCTGGGTAAGGGCGCGGGCGACGCGACCCTGGCCAGGCCGGTCGAGCGTGACGGTGATGCTCTTGGGCGTGTAGGTGATGGTGCCGGCGAGTCCGCGGATGATCGTTTCCCGGGTGATGGCCCGGTACTCGTCTTCGTCGTCGAGGTAGGCGTTGAGGTGGCGGGCGAGGTAGTGCTCGGCGTTGGCGGCCAGCAGGCGCAGGACCAGTTGCAGGCAGCGCCTTCTGATGTGCAGGATCGCCCGGGTCGCGGCCGGGTCGATCTCGCTGGCCGGTAGTTTCGCGGGGTGGTTCTTGCGCTCGGTCTCGGCTTCCTGGAGCGCCTGCTGGCATGCTTCGATCTTCTGCTGGGCGCGGGGGAGCAGCTCGCCGTTCTTGGTCCTGGCCGGGATGGCGGGGTCGGCCAGCAGTTTCGCCAGCGCGACCTCGGCCTTGGCCAGCGCGGTGTTCGCTGCGGCTTGGGCCTTCTTGGCGGTGGCGTAGGCCGGGTTGGCCTTCGGCTTGGTGTTGGTCACCTCGTCGGCGGCGTAATCGGCGAGCATGCCGGGCCCGTAATTGGCCATGTCGTACTTGAACATGTTCTCCTCGGCCCACCGGCCGCGCAGCCACCCGGCCAGCTCGGCCGGGCATGCGTCGAGCCGGCCGCTGATCGCCTGGGCGACCATCTTCCCGTGCTCGAACAGGGCCAGCTGCCGGACCGGCTTGCCGTAGTCCTTCAGGGTGACCTGCTCGTCGGTCCAGGCCACCTGCCGCACGCGGCCGCCGCGCAGGGTGATCGTCTGCGCGATGGGGAGCAGCGTGGTGGCCGCCAGGGGGGCGCGCCGCCAGGTCAGCCAGTCATACCCGGCCGCGTCCACCGCGGTGAAGGTGGACGGAAACGCGGCCCCCCGGCCGGACACGATCAGCGGCCTGGTGTCCGGGCCGGGCTGGTCGCGCGCGGGCAGGGCGCCGGTCAGCGCCGCGAGCGCGCCGGGCAGGGTGGTGCACAGCGCGGAGGGCTCCCCGGTGGTGAAC
The DNA here is from genome assembly GCA_963826515.1 of uncultured Actinomycetota bacterium. Classification (GTDB taxonomy): domain Bacteria; phylum Actinomycetota; class Actinomycetes; order Streptosporangiales; family Streptosporangiaceae; genus DATFVJ01. Next base: position 68,739 of record CAWGXI010000002.1, on the reverse strand, counting down.
GCGATCGCCCGCCCGGCCAGGTCGCAGATGTAGGTGTCGTCGTGGCCCTTCGCAGGCTTGCCGCGGCGCGGGTTGCGGCCGAGCGCGACCGCCTGGTGGCCGGTGTACTCGGCCAGGTGGTCATCGGCCAGGTAGACCTGCGATTCGGCGGGCTCGATCGCGAGCATCTGGCTGGCCAGCCGGCGCTGCAGCGCCAGCGGGTCGCACCCGTCAGCCAGCTCGCCCAGCCGCTGCCGCCAGGTCCGCAGCGACGGCAGGGACGTCAGCCCGGCCAGCGCCCCGGCGTCGGCGGCGGCCAGGTGCTTGGCCTGCTCCAGGGTCAGCGCACCGAGGGTGAACGACATCTGGGTGCACACCAGGATGCCCAGGTCATCCGCCGGCGTGCTGGCCCCGGCGGCCGACGCGCCCGTCCCGGCGGCCAGCAGGCCCCGCGCGCCGATCCGGTCGGTGAAGGCGTGCACCAGCATCGCGCCCGCATACCGGCAGGCAACCGTCCCGGACTCGATCCTCCTCGCCACCCGCCAGGTCGCGCCATCCCCTTCGGCGTTGCCCGCAGCGTCGGCGGTCCGGCCATCGCGGCTTGCGCGTGTTTCCTGCCCGGTCCCGGCATCCCGGCAGGTCCGCTGGCCGGGCGCGGTGTCCTGGCCGTCGCGGGCGGACGGGTCTGCGCCGGCGGCCTCGGTGTCATCGGCGTCCTCGAACAGGGGGCCGGGGGTGGGCAGCGTGCCGTGCTGTTTGAGCAGTTCGGAGATCCGGGACCGGGACACGCCCAGCCTGCGGCCGATCTCGGCGTGGGTGAGGCCCTGTCCTGCCCAGGTGCGGGCCTGCCGCAGCTGGGCAGTGCTGAGCAGCGGCGGGCGGCCCATCTGGTGGACCAGGCCCTTGGCGCCGTGCTCGCGGTAGCGGGAGCGGATCCGCGACACCTGGGAGGGCAGGACGCCGAACGCGGCGGCGACGGTCTTGCCCTGGAAGCGGCTGCCTTCGGTGAGCGCGCAGATCGTCAGGTCCCGCATCTCCAGGTCGTCGGCGCGGAAGGCCGACAGCAGCATCGGGCCGGCGTGCACCGCGACCACGCGGCCGTCGCCGGTGCGGGTGACGGCCAGCCGCCAGGGAGGTGGCATGCCGGGGAGCTGCTGGGCGTTCATGAAGGTCAGCATACCCCTTTAACGATCACGATCGGCTTACTTTTCGACCTCAGGGAGGTGACAGTTCCTCAGCTCACAGGGCCTTTCCGCACGGCCGAACCGGCCGCGCGCGGCCCGATCGGGCACCGGCGAGGCAGCTTGGGCGGACCCCGATTGAGCAGGAGGTGGATTGCTGACATCCCGACATCGACGGCCGGACAGCGAACCCCAGGTCAGGCCAAGGACTCAATTAACGATTACCGGAGGTCTGGGGTTAGTGATGGTTATTCAAGGGGCCGGATAATAGTCTGCAAAAAACTGCGCGCAGTCGGCGTGCCTACGTGAATAGAGGCTCGATTCTCGAAAGGATTTGGGTGACTAATCCAGCCTAAGAGAATCGAGCCTTGCGCGTGTATCATACCACGGGACTTTCCAGAGACGAAGTCGTGGAGCTATGCACGCTGATCCACTCGACCGAGACGGGGCCGGAAGATAAGAAATGGCCGCCGTCGCTCGGACTGTTTGATTCGGTCGTGGTCACCTTGACTTATCTGCGCCGGAACCGGGTCCAGGAAGAGCTGGCCGAAACATACGGGACTTCGCAGCCGACGATCAGCCGCGCGATATCGCTCATCACATCGCTCATCAAGAAGGTGGCGCTGGTGCCGTTTCCGTAATGGGGTGTTGATAGCGACGCGTGGCGTGTCGGCCCAAAGGGGACACGCCGTCTCCCGCTAGCGTGCTGGCTTGTCAAAAGAAAGCTCGCTGATGACGGGGAGACGGCGTGCGCAGGTCAAAGCTATGGAAGACGCTGCTGGATGCCGGGCATGTGGTGCCCGGGGACGAGGTGCTGGAGGCCGGGCCGGGCGGGACAGAGGTCCTCGTGATCCGGCTGCGGCCGGATAAGCGGCACTGGCTGCGGTGCCCGCTATGCGGGTGCCGCCGCCCGTACCGCGATGACGGGGAGGGCCGGCGCCGGTGGCGTGCCCTGGATATGGCGGTCATGGCGTGCTACCTGGAGGCGGACGCGCCGCGGGTGGCCTGCCCGCGGCACGGGGTGATCGTCGCGGCGGTCCCGTGGGCACGGCACGATTCCCGGTACACGTGCGCGTTCGAGGACTACGCGGCGTGGCTGGCGGCGGCGATGCCGGGAAAGAAGGCCGCCGGGCTGCTGCGGATCACGTGGCGGTCCCTGCAGTCGATCGTGGGGCGGGTGGTCGCGGACCTGGCCGGGCGGACGGACCGGCTGGCTGGGCTGAGGCGGATCGGGATCGATGAGATCTGCTGGCGGCAGGACGAGTACCTGATGGCCGTCACCGACCACGGCACCGGGCGGATGGTGTGGGCTGCCGAGGGCCGCTGCCAGGACACCGTGCGCGCGTTCTTCACCGCCCTCGGCCCCGAACGCGCGAAGCAGCTCACCTGCGTATCGGCGGACGGCGCGGAATGGATCCACGACGTGATCCGCGAGCGGGCCCCGCAGGCCGCGATCTGCCTGGACCCCTTCCACGTCGTCAAGTGGGCCGGGGATGGCCTCGATGAGCTGCGCCGCCGCCTCGCCACTGAGCTGCGTGCCGCCGGAAAGGACGACCAGGCCGCCACGCTGGGCTCGGGGATGTGGGCGCTGCGCAAGAAACCGGAGAAGCTGACCGGCACCCAGCGCACCGCCCTGGCCCAGATCGCCGCCGACAACAAGCATCTCTACAAGGGCTATCTGATGAATTAACCGGCCTTGGTGGCCGGTCAGGCCGGTGGGCGGGGCGAGGGCGTGTTCTCGAGCCGCTGGAGGTGCCCGTTCAGGGCTTGGATGACCCGCTCGTGGCGGGCGGCCTCTGATGTCCAGCCGCGGGCGGCGGCGTCGTCGCGCAGCGCCTGGATGTCGGCGAGCTGGGCGGCCAGCGCGGGGGCGAATTCGCCGGCGGGGATGAAGTTGTCGCAGGTCTCGCAGATGTTGGCGTACGGGCAGGCTTCGGCGGCGAGTTCGCGGGCGCAGTAGCCGTGGGCGACGCGGGTCTTGAGCATCTCGGCGTGCAGCCACTCGACGCGGTCTGGGACGATCGGCTTGCCGGCAGGTGCGATCGGCAGCCGGGGCCGCATCCGGCCCATCGCGGTCTCGTAGGCGTTGCGCAGGGTCGGTGAGGCGAGGGTGGCATACCGCAGAGTCATCTCGGGCGTGGTGTGACCGAGGAGAGCCATCAGTCCCTGCAGCGACATGCCGGAGTTCGCCAGGGCCGTGGCGTAGGTGTGGCGCAGCATGTGAGCGGTGACGTGCAGCGGGGCGCCGTCCGGGCCGGTCAGCCCGGCAGCGCGTACCGCGTCGCGCAGCCCGCGCTCGATACGGGCCTCGCCGGTCCGGCGGCCGCGCTCGGTGAACAGGAAGTCGGTCATCCGCCCGTCCCTTGGGTGGGGCAGGGCGCGCTGGGGACCGCGGTAGGCGATCCAGTCCTGGATCGCAGCGAGGGTCGCGTCATCCAGCGGCACGCTGCGCTCGCTGTTGAGCTTGCCGAGCGGTACCCGCAGCCAGTGCCCGGCGGGCCCGTAGTCAGCGGCGCAGCCGAGCTCGAGGTCGAGCAGCTCGCCGATGCGCAGCCCGCAGCCCCGCAGCACGGTAAGCCCGGTCCGGGCGAACCGGTCCGGTAGCCCGGCGATGGCGGCCATCAGCGCAGCGTCAGCGTCGGGGGCGAGCGCGCGGGGCAGCTCGCGGGGCGGGCGGGGGATGTCGGTGGCGAACATGAGCCGGCGTGGGGGCGCCTCAGCCCAGCCCCAGGCGCCGATGTCATCGAGGAAGCCGCGGATGGCGATCAGCCCGGCGATGACCGAGTAGGCGCCGATCCGGTTGCCGCACGCGCGCTGGCCGCGCCAGCGCCGGGTGGGGACGAACTGGCAGTACGCCTCGATGTGCTCGCGCCGCAGGTCAGCGAGCCGTGCCAGGTCCGGGTAGCGCTCGGTGAGGAACTCGCCGAAGGCGGCGAGGTGGCTGGCCAGGTTGCGGATCGATGAGGCGCGCACCACGGCCTGCTTGGCCTGCAGCCAGGCGAGCATGACCCGGCGGATCTCCGGGGCGGCGACGCAGGCCAGCCGGGAGGGGAGGTTGCCGGGACCATCGCCGCGGCGGTGCACCGGCGGGGTGTCGGTGACCCGCGCCTCATACAGCAGCCGGGCCAGGCTATGCAGATGGCTGAGCCGCTGGTGGCGCACGGCCGGGGTGTAGTAGGGGCTGGTCCGTACCGCCTGGCGGACTGCGCCGAGGTCGGCCTCGGTCAGCGCTGAGGGGGCCCGGCCGGCTGCGGCGACCACGAGCGGCAGGCCATGCCCGAGCACTGCCTTGGCCCACGGCCCTGCCCAGTGCAAGCGCCCCGCTGCGGCCCGCAGCTCCGCTAGGTCATCCGGGTAGAGCGCCTCCACCGCCGGGGCGAAAGCCCGCCCGGCGTTCTTGGCGGCCAGCAGGCTGAAGTCTGCGCGCAGGCGGCCGGACAACAATGCGAAGCTGACCAGTGGCCAGGCCAGCGCCGGCTGTTTGAGGTCGGCCAGCCGCACCGCCAGCGGCCGGTCCATCCACGCGGTGAGGTCTGGGTGGGCGCCGAGGAAGCGCCGGGCGCCGGCCAGCCGCCCGGCGATCGCCGGTTCGCTGAGCCCCATCGCCCGGCAGTGCTCCTCATAGGCGTCAACCAGGTCCCGCGGCACGAAGCTCCCGCAGCCTACGAGGTGAGCAGCGGCGGCCGTGGTCACTGGCTGGTCACCGCCCGGGCGGCCGCGTACTCGGCAGCCAGTGTCTCCGGCGACAGGTGCACATACCTGGCGGTGGTCTCCGGTGAGGCGTGCCCCATCAGCTCGCGCAGCACCAGCAGGTCCATGCCGGCTGCTGCCAGCTCGCTGCCGTAGGTTATCTGTACTGGACTTCGCAAAGTGCCTGGTAGATGGCCGTTTTCGGAACTGAGGCACGTGAGCCACGTAAGGTCAAAAGCAGCACCGAAGAGAGAAAGACCCTGGTACCGGCCTTGCCGCACGTACCTCACCGAGTACCGGATACTTATGAGGCACGATGCGGCAAGCCCCGGATTCCGGCGTGCCTCAGGCCGAAAACCCAGTACAGATAACGTAGGTGTGGCGCAGCCGGTGCGGGCGCACCCGGGTCGCTCCCGAGCGTTCCCGGTGGCCGCGGAACAGGCTGCGCAGCCCGGCCCCGGTCAGCGGCTGCCCGGTTGCCGGGCCGCGGAGCACGACGAAGCATTCCGGGGTGCGGCAGCCTTTCGGCCGTTCCTGGCGCAGGTAGGCGGCGAGCTCGGCGAAGAACGCGGCGCCGGCGGGCACCACCCGCTCCCGGCGGCCCTTGCCGGTCACCCGGACCCGGCGCAGCCCCATGTCCACGTTCGCCAGCAGCAGCCCGCGCACCTCGGCCGCGCGCAGCCCGCCAACCAGCATGGCCAGCACGATCGCCCGGTCCCGGTGGGTGGCCAGGCTGGCCAGGAACGCTGCCACGTCGGAAGGGCCGAGCGACTCCGGCAGCCGCCGCTCGGTGCGCACCAGCTGGCCACCCGAGCGCCGCCCGGCCCGGGCCGAGGTGGCCGAGCAGCCCGCGGCCCGGTGCCCGCAGCCCAGACGAGCGGCGCGCCGCTGGTACCGGATTACCAGGGATGCCGCCCGCCATCACCAGGTATTCGAACAGGCCGCGCACCGCGGCGATCCGCCGGTTCATCGTCGCCGCGGCGGGGCGCTTGCGGTCTGCGAGCCGGACCACCACGGCGCCGCCTGGCCGGCCAGCCGGACGGGCTTGCCAGTCCAGGTAGGCGAACACGTCTGCCGGGCTCACCGATGCCAGGCCCAGCCGGCGCTCGGCGCAGAACCGGAGAAAATTGAGCAAGTCGAAGGCGTAGGCGCGAACCGTAGCCAGGGAGAACGCGCGTGCCGTCAGATGGGCGAGGAACCGGTTCACCGCGGCGGCGTCAGCCCCGTCGCTGTCATCACGCAGGCGAGGCCCGTCCTTCGTGACGTCCACGCGCAGCGGCATGATGCACCCCCCGATGCCTGCCCGGCGCCCACTGTCCCACAAGCCACGTCACGGACCGCGGATCCCCGTGCTCGCCGGCATGTCGCCACGCGAGGGCCGGTTAACAGGTAAGAGCAGCTCCGCGCGGTGTTCGCGGCCAGGGGCGGGCCCGGCCGGGTACTGCTGGCCGGGCTGATCTCCTGGGCCCAGCGGTGCCGCATCCCTGAGTTCGAAAAGCTCGCCAGGACACTGAAAAGACTCAGGCCGCTGATCTGGAACACCCTGGACGACTACGGCGTCTCCAACGCCCGCAGCGAAGCCACCAACACCACCTGCGCAAACTGATCAACCGCGCCTACGGGTTCCGCAGCGCCGCAGCCCTCATCGCCATGGCCACCCTCACCGCGGCGGCCTATGCCCGGAACTGCCGGGACGATGACGGCAAAGCGTGATTACGGAAACGGCACCAGAGCCAAGAAGGTGCTCGCACCATACGTTCCCACAGCCGAGGAACTGGACGAACGATGCCAGTACCTCGTCGACGGGACGCCTTGCTCCCGTGCTGGTCGTGGGCCGCCCACCCAGAGCTGTACTCCGGCAAGCACAAGACTACCGGGATGAACGTCCGGGTCGCCTGCACCCTCGCCGAAAAACTCGCCTGGATTTCAGACCCCATTGAAGGCAGCCGACACGACAACCATTGCCTGAACGAATCCGGAGTCCTCGCTGTACTGAACCCTGCGGACTGGATCGGGGACAAAGGTTACGTGGGCAACGGAATGATCACGCCGATCAAGAAGCCGCAAGGCCGCGATCTCCTCGATTGGGAGAAGGAATTCAATAAGCAGGTCAACAAGATCCGTGCCACGATTGAGCGGGTCATCGCCAACTTCAAAACCTGGCGCATCATGCACACGGACTACCGTCGCCCTATAGGCACGTTCTCAACAACCATCTCAGCCGTTATTGGACTGCACTTTTGGAGGGACGCGTGAATAAGCCTCAGTTAAGCCCGGACCTGTCCCTGCAATGCCACTGGAGCGCTAGCGGTCTGGGTGGGATTACCTTTGGCCTGCTCTTGGGTGATCTTCATGATCTTGAATGTTCGCGGGTCGGCCCAGGTCCACATGCTGACCTGGGCCGACCCGTCTGGCTTCACTTCGAACGTGCCAGCGCTGATCCGGTCCAGATGGCGTCGGCTGTCGTCGCGAGCGGCATACCAGCATTGGTAGAAGCCCTGCTCCCCGAGGTCTTTCAGGCCTCGCACCGACAGCTGGACGGACCATCCGTTTGCGGTCTCGTGGGCGGTTGCTTGCCCGCGGGCCGACCCGCCGAGCCCCCCAGCGGCCTGCGGGACGGCGGTCAGCCCGATGCGGACGGATGCACCGGGTTGCGGCCAGAACTGCACGGCAGCGAGCACAGCGAGGAAGATAACGCCGGCTGCGGCGGACGTCAGCCAGCTGGCCCGCCGCCGCCGCTGGCGAGCGGCGGCAGCCCGTTGCACGGCCCCCAGGGTGCGCGCCTGCAGGCCCGCCGGCAACTCAGCTTCCGTCACTGCGGTGTCGAGCAGCCGGCGAACCGGCTCAAGCCGTTCCACCTCAGCCGCGCAGCCGGCGCATTCGCGCAAATGACCCGGGAACTCTGCCGACTCATACGGGCCGAGCGCGCCGAGCACCCAACCGGCCACCTCCGCATGCACGCCTGGCTCGGCAGCATCCTCAGACATCGAAACCTCGATCCGCCAGCGCCACGCGTAACGCCCGTAACCCGTGGAACATGCGGGTTTTCACGGTACCCAGCGGGATCGCCAGCCGGTCAGCGATCTCCGATTGGGTGAACCCGTCGTCATGCGCAAGCGTGATCACCTCCCGATGCGCCGGGCTGAGCGACTCCAGCGCCGCGCGGACCGCCAGCCGCTGGGTGATCCGCTCTTCAATGTCTTCATCATCGGCCGGCTCGGTGCCCTCGGGCAATACTGCCAGCGGCCGGTTGGACGGCCGCTTCCGCACATCGACCGCGACGCTGCGCGCGATCACGAACAGGTAAGTACCCACGCTGGCACGGCCGGAATCGAACCGGCCCGCCGTCCGCCACAACCGGACGAAGCACTCCTGCACCACCTCCTCGGCCAGATACGCGTTCCCGACCGACTGCAGCGCGAACCCGTACAGCCGGCCTGCGTACCGGCGGTACAGCTCGGCCAGTGGCGCGCCCACATCACCCGCCGCCACCAACGCGAGAAGGCCGGCCTCTTCAAGCGCCAGCCCCTCCTGCTCGCCGGTTCTGGCCACCTGACGTAGCTGCATCAGCCGACATGGGACACAGGCTCGGCGCGTTCAAAAGTCCCGAAGCTGTCCTGCCGCGCGCCACCATTCATGACCGTGCCCGCATATCGGCCACCACCCGCCATAAGTTACCCCCCATCAGCCGCGCCGCAGCAAAACGACATGACAACACCGATAGGGCGACACTATAAGCAAATGAGGTCATCGACCACCGCATATAGCAAAATGCGCAGTCAGCGCAGAGACGAGTTCGCGTACTTGCACCCGCGAGCCAAGATCTGGACGATGCCGTCTAGCTAGAGGCTGCGGACCTGAGATCGGCAGCCAACGGCGGGACGGTAGCCGGTCACTTAGGGCCGTGTCACGCGGGGCTGCGAGACCGAGAACATGACCCCGAGCGCCGCCGCGGCAACTACCGCAGCGGCCAGCGATTCCGCCCATTCCGCCACCAGGCGGAACTCCTAGCGGCTTGCGTGACGCTGGCAAGCGTACGCGTCTGCAAGTCCCGCCGAGGCGGCGAGGCCGGTGCGGCAGTTTTGAGAAGCCGGGTCACGGGCTCGAGTTCTGCGACAGATTCCTGGCACTCGGTGCAGGAATCCAGATGCCCCTTGAAACGCTCGGCCTCGCCAGGATCCAACGCACCAAGCACCCACCCGGCGGCATCCGGATGCCGCACATCTGGGAACGCATCACCATCGGGCATCGAACTGCCCCCGATCAGCCCGGCTCGCAGCGACCGCAAGCCGTGGACGCCTTCACCGCCCTGAGCGGCAACCCGGAGCCACTGGTCGATATGTGACTGGGCCCGGCTCGCGTCATCCACCAACCTCAGCACCTCCCAATGCGCCAGGCTCAGCAAGCCCAGCGCCGCACGCACCATCAGGCTCTCCCAGAGTCCGATCCGGGCTGTCCAGATGGGGGACGGCAACTCGGTATTCCCCACCGGCCCACTGGACGCGAGGTTCGGCGCTTGCGGACGTCCACGCAAAACTGCGTCCGATCACAACTCGGCCACGGTACCGCGACCCGCGTCACGCCGCCTGCCGTCCGCCGCAACCCGACGAAACACTCTTCGGCGAGGCCAGTGCCTGCACCAAACCCGCACCACTGCCCGGCATACCGGTGGCCTCCTCGCGAGCAGCAGTCCCTACACCGACAATCGGCACCTGCAGGATCCCCTACGAACTGGTACGCCTCCAACCCGCCAACCGTTCAACTAAATGCCGGACATTTCTCCGAAATGATCTCCAGAACCCAGGCGCCCAGCCACGCACTTGACCGCCTGCGCCGACCGGTGGGGACCCTTAGCCTGCCGGGTGAGGGCGGGACCAATCGCACAGTCGACGGTTCGCGCCGGGAGCGTCCTACGTCATGTGTAAATGATCGTGGCGGTCATGCTGTGGGGACCCTGCATCCCTCGAAGCAGATCGTGAACTCCTCTGGAGCGCAGGGCTGGGGTCAAAGTAGTGACGAATGGCTTGTGAGCTTGGGGTATTTGCCTAGCTGAACTTCCGGGCGCTGGCGTGGTATTACGGGCTGATGAGCGAGATGAGCATGGTGAGCTGAAGGTCCGGCTTGCCCGGCCGGATGAGGTGGCCTGGTACAACGAGCTGATGGCGGAGCATCACAGCCTGGGGGTGGCGGCCTCGGGCCGGGTGCTTCGCGCGCATCGCCGCTGACCTGCGAGAGCGCATCAAAAGCGGCGAGCTGCGGCCGGGTGACGCGCTGCCATCGATCAACCGGATCGCCCAGGAGTGGGGCTGCGCCAAGACGACCGCGGCCAAGGCGCTCAACGTGCTGAAAGCCGAAGGGCTGGCGCGGGGCGTGCACGGCTGGGGCACCATCGTTACCTTGGAAGCCGAGCGCCCAGCCAGCTCGGAGTGAGCCAGCCGGGCGCTTCGTTATCTAGAGGCCAGCCGGGACTATCGCGGCCACTCGCGGATCTCATGCGATCGCCCTGCCGGGAACATCCGCAGAACATCGGTGCGTGTCGGGACAGGCCAGTATCCGCAAGTGACCGCAAGGACGTTAATCCCGCCCCTGACCAGGCAGAACGGTAGGTAAAGGGACCGCGAGGGATGCAAAGTACAGCCTCGCACCGGTCGTGAAAACCGCTAGGGCGTGATGCGCCTCGTCAGATCGGGATCCTGCAGCCAGCGGATTTGGCAAACGCCAGCCAGCGAACGGCGCTGGGTTCGGCGTCACCACACAGCGTGATCGGCCGCCATGTCGCCAACGCGCCAATAGCCGCCGATCTGGTCGGCAACCTGATCGCTGAGGCGGCCGCGCGGTGCCGCGCCGAACCGGGTGATCTGCGTACGGCCAAACGCGTGGCCCCACCGGCCGGCCGACGTCCGGTTCTGGTTGATATGTAGGTGATCGTCAAGCACCAGGATCGAGGGCGCACTGCGCCTCGATCACCTACATAATCAGGCATCATGCCGAGCCCGAATGGCGCGTGATCTTCGATCACCGGCATAATGCCGAATAGAGGACGTTGCGAGTTCGTATACTTATGCACCGGACTATAGGTCACTAGCGGTCGCAGCGATCGTCAATTCAGCATTGTCACTGGTGTTGGGGCGTTCCCTGCCGAATATTTGCTGTTCCAGCCGCGCCGCGGGTGGTCGTGCGGCGAGTACAGATCATAGTGTTATGCGCAGGCGCGACGTCGGTCCAGCCGACAGGCAGAGAGAGCAATTCACCGTCCTCGTCATGCAGGTGGACCCGGTCCTCACCCCAGTTCTGGCGGTGCGCGACGAACTCGAAGTCCAGGCCGGACAGCGGGTGGAACGAATGCGTTACCGCACACGTCGGTACTGATCATCCGGACAGTGTGTTGTTGACGACGTGCTTGCAACTCCATTGCGGAACGATATGTGGGAAGGCTGCGGCGCGAGTGCCTCGACTACCTGCTTATACACAAGGAACAGCACCTCCGGCGGATCCTGACCAAGTACTCGCGGCATTACAACGAACACCGGCCGCACCAGTCACGGGACCAACGACCACCGCTGCATGAACCCGGCCAGCCCGTCGACATGACCGCCCGGATCAAGCGCACCCACGTCGTCCACGGCCTGATCAGCGATTACCGCAGAGCAGGCTAATGACCGCAGGAAAATACCAGCTCAGGGCCCATGCGCCGGTTTGGCACGGCACAGGCGGCCCAGCCTAGCGGAGATCAGAAGCTGATCAGGAACTCGTTGGCCCGGGGCTCGATCTCGCCCCCCTTGCCGGCCAGTCCGTGTTCCAAAGTGCGTATCCACGAATAGGACTCCCCGTAGGTATTGGAGGGTGGAGGCACCTTTATGAGGAAGTCGCACCAGAAGTGGAAGAAGCCGGAGAAGATCTCGTTGACTATTCCCTTCGCCGACAGGACGTAGCCGCCCTCGACGGCCTGACCACTGAACTCCACCTCAGCCTGATCGCCCACCGCGGTGGCGAATCCCCGGATACCCGTCAGGTGCACAAGGTGCAGCACGTCCCGGCCGCCCGTGGCGTTTGCCAGGTAGTACACGCTGACGCTGAACACGGCCTCCGTGCTGGCCAGTCCGGGGATCCTGCTGGTGCTGTTGCGAATGCTCAGCAACGGAAGGGATGGTTGGTCGGTGACGTAGCCCGGTGTCCGGTCGCGCGCCGGGACCGCAGCGCTCTTGCCGCCGGACTGCCCTGGTGAAGCCGCCGACGACGGCTTCTTGGCGGGCGTCGGCTGAGGTGGGGACGGCTCGGAGACGAGGAAGGCGTGGGGGTTGTACTTCAGCCCTTCCTGCGCCTTCACGTGGTCGACGACTGTAAAGGCCAGGCTCCCGTAGTCGGCCAGCGAGCCAGTGACCGAGGTCAGAGCGGCGGCCTCCGCGAGGACGGCGAGCAGCGCGGCGGGCAGGGGCAAGTCAGTCCTCCTCCGGGGCGGGGAGTTTGGCCTCCGTGTTCATCTTCGGCAGGGCGGCGTCCGCGTCGAGGTACAGCAACGTCGTGGGCAGCCGCACCTCCCAGGACGACCCGCTCGGCGTCCCGTCATCCGGCGCACCCGTCTGGGCCCCGATCTCGTCTGCGATAGAGATGTAGTCCTTATCGCCGGGCAGCGGTGCCGTTCCGTCGGTCCCCCAAGGTTGCCCCGTGCACAGGTAGTGGGCCACGGCACAGGAGAACCCTGGCCGGGCCGAGACCACCACTCGGGCCGAGCCCGCCCGGAGGAACCGAGCGTATTCGGGGTCCTCCGTGGCGATCGGCTGCAGGTCGTCCCAGCGGGAGGCCGCGGCCCAGAAGTACGGGTAGAAGACGTAGGTCAGGTTCTCCCACTCGAAGACCTGCTCGAAGAACTGGATCAGCGGCGCGCTCCTTGCGACTGCTGCTAGGTCGGTGCCGGGGCGGCCGTCGGCCGCGTCGAGAGCGAGCGCGTCGTAGCCGCGGAACGCCTCCCCGAGCAGCATCTCGATCACCTGGCGCTTCAGCTCGTCTCGCGCGATCCGTGCGTTTTCCAGGGGGGACCGCCCGGCTATCTGCACACCGGCACGAACCTCCCGAGCGGCCCGCTCCTCCTCGTGCGCCCGCAGCATTTCGAAGTAGGCGCCGCGGATCAGGTCGTGGGTCTGCAGCTGCCAGGTGAGCAGCGCGCCGGTATCCACGCGGGTGCAGTCGACCTCCACCTCCAGCGACGCGAAGGGGAAGTTGCGGGCCAGCACGGTGATCGGCAGCAGGCCGGTATCCCGGCCGGTCAACTGGCCGCCCACCGGCAGGGAGACCGCGCCGTAGGGCAGCGGCGGGGCTCCCGGAACGCCCAACGGGTTGGCGCTGCGCCCACCGACCACCTGGTTGCGCGCGAGCGGGTTTGCGTCGACCGGGTTGTTGGCGCTCGCGCCAATCGTCACGTACAGCTCCGGCGGTTCCAGCAACCAGGACGGGGCCGAATTGCCTGACTTCCATGCTGCTACGGGCAGTTCGGTCTGGTCGGCCGTCGACAACCACCCGCGCCAGTTGTCCTCGGCCACGTAACCGGCCGGCACCGTGACCGATTGCCCGTCCACCCCACCACCGGCTCCGCCGCTGCCGCCGCCCGACCCGGTGAGCGGGGTGACCCAGCAGTCCCGCGATCGGTTGTCCTGCGAGGGGTCGGGAGCGGTGACCGACAGCCGGCCGGTCGCCGTGAGCGTCGGTGGGGGCGGGGGCGTGACGCCCTGTGCCTGGTAGCGGGCCGCCAGCCGCAGGTAGTAACCGGGGCTGGCCGGGTCCTCAGAGACGTCGGTCGGCAGGAGTCGCGGATGCGCATCGTCCTCGGCGCTGCCGTCGAGGGTGAACGGCGTCGGCAGTGCGTTGCGGAACCCGCGGTCGCTCTGATGTTCCTCGAGCCAACGCACGTAGGCGGCGGGTTCGGGGAGCTCGAACTCGAGCAGGAAGCGATCCGGGTACCGGAACTTCTGCAGCCGGACGATCTTGTCCACCCAGCGGTACATGCCGATGACGGGCGACCCGGTGCCATTGTCCAGTCGGTGTGTGTTCTGCTCGACGATCCGGGTGAGGGTGCGGGTGACCTGCTCCTCCCGGACGCGTTCCTCAACGCGGACGACGGCGCGGGCGATGAGCTCCGAAGCGAGCCGGGTGGCGCGTTCCTCGGACTCCTGGCGCGAATAGTCCAGGCTGCCCCCGAGGTGGGTGTCAACCTTGGTGGGTCCGTACTGCCCGGAGGTGTCGACCTGCCCCTCGACATGCGCCGCGAGGCTCGTGTCCGTGTCGGTGTTCACGTTCAGCTCGAAGCGGGTGGTCGACTCGATGTCCCGCTGCTCGCTCCGACTGGTCTCGGTGGAGGCGGTGACCGTCACCTCGGTCTCGTCCGTGCGGGTATGCACCCGCTCCTTGAACTCGCCGGTGAGCACGTTCTCGATGTGGCCGATCTCGCCGGGGACGTAGCGGTTCCACTCCTGGCGGACGACGTAGAGATCGGCCCACCCGGGGGCTCGGGCGAGCACGCTGGCGGCGGACCGGTGCGGCAGGCAGCGCTGGGGCACGAGGACCTTGCGGAACCGTAGGGCCCAGAGTACGTCCTCGGGGCGGCGCGGGCCGCGGCCAGTAACGATCAGCTCGATCAGGCCTAGGAGCAGGGCCGCGCGGAGCACGTGCCGCTGGATCACCGGAGGCGCGCCGAACAGCGCGACGGCGACAAGCGGGCGGGCGATCTGCTCGGCGGCCTGCCGCAGGGGGTCGTCGGGCGCGAAGGCGACCTGGCCGCCCCCGCGGCCGAGTGAGGGCCGGGGCGGGCCGGCGGTCGACGCGGGGCGCTCCTCCGGGCCTTCCTTCGGAACCCCTGGGAAGTCCCGGTCGAAGAGCCTGCAGAGTTCCTCGATTAGCCGTATGGGGTCCGGCTCGTTCTCCCGGCAGGTCAGCCAGTCGTCGAGGCGGTCGAGGACGTCGGCGCGGTCGATCGGCAGCTCTCCAATCGACCGAGCGTCGGGGATCTCGGGACGTTCTGGCCAAAGCTCCTGCGCCGTGATGAGCCGCTGCGCGGCCGGGGCCTCGAGCACCGCAGCCGGCACGCCCCAGCCCTCCAGCCAGGCGTCGAGGGTCAGGGCCGGGCCCCAGGCGTCCTCGCAGGACCGCTGGATCGCGCGGGCCATGCGGAACCGGGTGACTTCGCTGGGCGGCGCAGACGGTCTCACTGGATCACTCCTGGTCCCTCGCAGCCATCAGGTGGCGGATGCCAGCGCGCGGAGTTCGGATAGCAGCTCTCGGATTTGCCCGCCGGGGTCGAGGTTCTTTGTGGTGACCAAGTCCTCGATGGCGGTAGCCAGGTCCCGCGCGTCGGCGGCGAGTTGCGGGCTGGTATACGAGACCGCCGCGCGGGCCCAGCGAAGGCTGTAGTGAAGCGGCATGAGCCGGGGCTTGGCGGTGGCGCGAACGAGGTCAAGTTCCCTGCGGGCGGCGGCCATTGCGGCCTGCGCGTCCTGAGGGTCGTGTTCTTGCTGCGTGGTTGTGCCGCGGGCCCTGCGCTCCCGGAGGAGATAGGCGGTGATGCGGTCGAGTTCCCAATCGCTGGTCAGCAGCCGCGGCCAGTTATCGGCGAGATGGTCCGGCTGCCCGTGATTGGGTTCATCAAGCTGCTGCTCGATCCGGTGCACGATGCTCTTTCTCGTCGCAAATGTGGGCGACCGGGCGAACTGCACGGCGTCCGGCAAGAGGGGCTGTTGACGCTTGTCGATGATCTGAGCAACCAGTTGATGAACGTCCAGTCGGCGCCGCTCGAGAGCAGCCTGTGCGCCGCACGGGATCGCGCGGGTACCGTCATCTGCCAGGTCGAACGTCTTCGGCTCGAATAACAAGGCGCGTATGTCCATGGTGTAGCCGTCGACGGCCGCCACCAGGTCGCGGTATAGGTCGGCGAGTTGGGCATCGCACTCGGCAGCTACCAGCTTCTTCTGCGCCCGCAGCGCGTCGCGGGTCGCCATGGCGCCGTCGTAGCGCCCGAACCAGGACTGATCGGTACACTCGTCCACCGGCTCCTGGAAGGTCTTGCGATCGAACAGGCCGGCCAGGCCCGGAAAGATGCTCGTGACCGGTTCTTTTTCTATCTGCTGCAGCCTCGGCCACAGGTCGTCCCAGGGGGAGGCAAAGGCCCCGGCGCCCATCTGGTCGAGTTCGAGGTAGCCGAGAAGGCTGTTAATCAGGCGCAGGGTGTCTTCCATTGTCGCCACCGTCGATTGGTAGACCGACAAAGGGCTCGGCAGCGCTGCCGGATCCACCCCGAGCAGGTAGGTGAAGATCCGCGCCTCACCCGTGCGCAACGCGACCGCGGTCGAAAGCGCGCCAGCCTCGAATAGCACCCACTGTGAATCCAGGCTTCTGGCCGTCAGGCAGACAAGCCCAGCGTCAGTCCGCTGCAGCTCGGCGTTGACCGCGGGCAGCCACAGGCTGCCCTTTTGGATGTCTGAGGAGGACACGAACACGCTAATCCCATGGTCCGTGAAATGCTTTTCAAGCCACTGCTTCAATACCATGGCGAGCCGATGGCTGCGTCCGCCTGACCAGGATATGAATAACCGCATGCCGCCTGCTTAAGCTCGCATCAAACGGCCGAGCTGATCAGGCACGCACTGCGCCAGCGAGGTTTCCACTGTCCACCCCCTGACAGCCGCAACTGCGTCCGGCACGCCCAACCAGAGCCACGTACCGGACGTAAGCCTTTGCAAGGCCTCCCGTCACACCTGAATGCGGGTCAATGCACGCGGCATGGAGAACATGTGGAGGCCGCGTGGAGATTCATCGCGGAAGCGGCGCCTCGGCGACCGAGACGATCACCACTCAGTACCGAGCACGAAGCCCTGGCGGACGTCTTACCGGTCGTGCTTGCTAACTACATCGTCAGACAAACCGGCGAGATGGCCTGCATGTGAGCGTACGGCCGCGTTTGGCACAGGAGAGCGGCCGCGCAGAACCGGGCCTTCTGGGCGCGATATCCCACGTTATTGGGTCAGTTCGCGAGCGTACGGATTCGGCGATAGGCGCGCCTTCGGGCATGCATGACAACGCTGGGCCGCTAATTTCGGCGGACTGCGGCCAGCCCCAGCAACTACGAGTGAACATGCCGGCCAGTGCATAAACATGCGTGCTGACAACGCACTCAATTCGGCAGAAGAGCGCGTGGTCCTCTTGCGGGCACGCGCAGTTCAGCCAGATCTGTGCGCGTCATGAGCGGCTCCGTCACACCGCACAACGGCCGGGAGCGGGGCAGCGGCTCGCCCGATCACCGCGGCAGCCTCATCCAGCAGCACCCGCCCGTCACCGGGTGCCGGGCAGGGCACCTGCCGGAGGTGGTGGCACAGGTCAAACGCTGGGTCGTCGGCCCAAAACGGCCGGCCACACCCGGGCGGCGTCCGGTATAGCCGCTGCCGCAGCCGGCGCACCGCAGCGATCCGCTCACCCAGCAGCCGCCGCGCCTGCTCCACGCTGAAGCCTGGTCTGGTGCCCAGCACCAGCACCGCGCCGACGTGCATCGGCGCGGGCCCGACATCGGCGGGCAGCTGCATCAGGTCGGCCGGACTGGCCCGGTCCACCGGCACCCGCGCGGGCCTGTGTGCGCCCACCACGCCCAGCGTGGCCAGGTGGCCGGGATCGCCGGACGAGGCTGGTCACCTTATTCGCCGCGCTCACGACCGCCTCCTCGCCTTTGCGTCAGTGCTCGATGATTGCCTTGATCGCGGCCAGGTCCTTATCCCAGCTGCGCCGCATCAGCCGCCGCAGGACCGGTGAAAATATGCGCAACGCCCCGCGCGGGGACAACTCGGTCTGCACGGCCAGCTGGCACCCGTCCGGGAGCCCGGTGACCTGACCCCGGAAACGCACGTCCAGCCGACGCGACGTGCTGACCGCCGACCAGCCGCGGGGCGATCGAAAGCAGTGTTGTCGATGATGGCGGCGCCGAGCCCGCGGCCGCACCGGACCCGGTACCTGGTGCCGACATCGACCGGCCCGGGCGTCAGCTTCTCGGCCTCCGGCAACTGCGGGTTCCACTCCCGTTCCCGCCGCACATCGGTGACGTAGTCGAATACCGTTTCCGCGGGCGCCGCGATGCCGATGCTGTTCTCAACAGCACAGCCTCAGCGGGCCAGTGGTCCTGGTCGCCGACGTCCGGGCGGCCAACCCAAGGGAACCGGCGCGCCAAACCCTCTCAGCGGCGGCATAGCCACAATCAGCTCGCGGTGCAGCACCGCCCCTGATCTCACGCTGGTCGCCGGGGTGATCGCGTTGATCACCGCGAGTACGGTCGCTCTCGCGGTCCTAGTCGTGGTCACGCTCGCGTTGTGGCTGGTGGCAACGGTGCGGCACGCGTCCACCCCGCCCGGTGCTGCCGGCGGTGGCCGTGACGCGCACGAGGTCATTCATCCGGAGAAGACCGGCATTGACCGGGCGGCAACCACTGCCCATCCGGATGATCCACCAGAGCGGTGCGCGGCCGGATCTGAGCCAGCGCTCTATCTAGGTAGAGTTCGTTGCCGCGGCTGGGGGTTCCGGGTTTTCGGTGCAGACACTGTCGGTCCTTGCGGCGCTGTGCTCGGAATCGGGCGGGGTGGCGGCATGGGTATGGGATCGCGAATGATACCGGGCTGAAGTCGGGCAGCCTGTACCCGATCTTGATCCGGCTGGCTGATCGTGGCCTGGTCGAGGCGCGTTGGGAGGAGGAGCAGCCGGCCGGGCGGCCGCGCCGGCACCTGTACCGGCTGACCCCCGACGGCCTGGCCCAGGCGAAGGCGGCCCTGGCCGAACAGGCAGCGGCGCCGCGCCACCGCGCGACCGTTGCGGGCAGGCGCCGGGTGGCGGAGGAGGGGGTGTGATGGACCGGGTCACGCGGGTGTGTCGACCATGGCGACGGCCGTGATGCCCGGCCACAGCGCTCCCCGTCAGTGCGCGGCGCCCGTCAGGTTGCGGACAGGTGGTGCCTGGGTGGCCGGCTACGGCGACAGCGTCGGCGAGCTGGCCCTGATGGGCGCCATCACCGGGCTCCCGCTCGGCGCCGCGCAAGCGTTCCTGCTCCGCGATCGGGTGGCTCACCCCTGGGTGTGGGCGGCGGCCATGCCGCTGCTGTGGGCGCTGGGCTGGACTGTCACCGCCGCCGCCGGAGTCGATGTCGACCACCAGTACGCGGTCTTCGGCGCCACCGGCGCGATCACCTTCATGGCCCTATCCGGGATCTTGCTGGACCGGCTGCACGCCGCCACCCCACCCGTACCCTCCTTTCAGCACGGCCCTCCACCCGCGACCACCTAGCAGCCACCCCAGCGGGTAGTGGGGTTGGCACGTGCACGGTCGTCCCACAGCCGTAGATCGCCGAGCCGTAGTGGTGCCGCGTCTACCCCATCTCGTGGATCTTGTCTGCGCTGATGGTGAGGATGACGCGAACCTGGTCGCGGCCCCCGTACCACGGGTAAGGAGCGCCTAGATAGCGCTGGGCGAGGGCCTCGATGTGTTCCGCGCCGCCCTCGGTGGTGACATTGACGACCCGCCCGCGGATCGCGAAGTAGCGGGAGGGGCTGGACGGGTCGGAAACGCTCACGGCCACCCGTGGGTCGCGCTCGACGTTCTTGACCTTCCGGAAGCCCTGGACGGTATTGATAACGACGTGCTCGCCGTCGGTGTCGGCCCATGTCTGGGTCATCTGGGGTGAGCCGTCGGGCATCAAGGTGGCGAGGAAGCAGGGGCTGGGCTGGTGCAGCAAAGCGATGAGACCCTCGGGCAGGTTCACGCTTGATCGGCTCCCGTCTGGTCCGCCGAGGACTGGCGAATCCACACATGAAGCTACCCCCGCGGCCGGCTCCGCCGCGCCGAAGCCGCCCCGGCGTCCTGGAAGACCGACGTCTCCCCGGGCACCCGCAGCTCAGCTGGGCAGCATTACAGACGGGGGACAGCGCCCAGCCTCCCCAACACCCGGCACCGCAGCCGCCAGCTCAGAGGCCAGCATCGCCGCGCCGACCGCAATTCCGGCGCCGCCATGCCCGGATCGCGGACGCCACAGCCATGCGTTAGGGATCAGCCTGAACGGCCACTCACCGGGCGGGCCACGGACACGCCAGGCCCACCCGGCGCCACACCGCGGCACCCGTGACGAACCTTCCGGCCAGCCGCCACAGCGCAGCGAGCGCCGTCAGACTCCCGGCGGTGAGCTCGTCGACGCTGCCAGGAGCATGATCGCTGATGGCGAACGCCGCGTTGCGGCTCACCCAGGCGGCGCTGGCCCGCGGTGTCCGGGTGCAGGGCCACCGGATCGCCAACGACCGCCTCCGCTGGCTCGCCAGCGCCTGCGGCCTACAGCCACCGGACGGATCACGCACCGGAGTAGTAGTCGTTGATGAACACCGTCTCTTGCGTGCTGCAGGAACTCGCGGTCAGCGGCGTGCAGCCGTTCAGCCCGAAGCTGCTCAGCACCGCGTCCAGCGCGGCGGGCGAGCCGGCCGGATGTTTGCTCGGATGCGGTGATCTTGGTAGTTGGGATTAGCGCGGCGGCGGCTTCGGCGGCGGCGCGGGCCACTTCCGGCAGTGGTCATCGTCCGGGTCATCACGGCATCCGCTGGCTGAAGACCAGCCGGTACCAGACCCGCCGCCGACGAGGCCCACGATGGCCAGGGAGGGTCAGGGAACGAGTTGCTCGACGGTGGCACCGACGGCTTCGTATGTTGCGGTGGCTCGCTGGTCGAGGCTGAGCAGCGTCGCCTGATGCTCGGCGGCGGTGAAAGCGATCAGGGCGTCGTAGGCGGGTCCGCCGAGGATCTGCCCGGCGGCAACAGTGGCGAGAAGCTCCTGGTAACCGGCCTCCGACAGGGTGAGCAATGGCTCGGTGAACCGCTCGGTGAAGAAGGCGTGCACGATCGATGGATGGGCACGGTGCGGTGGCGGCAGCCGGGTTAGTACCGAGTAGGACTCGACCGCCGCGTGCGCGACGAGGCGCGGCCGGCTACTCATGGCCTTGCGGGCGAGGGCGTGGTGCTCATGCCAGGTGGCGAAGGCCGCGATTACCACGCTGGAATCGACAGCCCTCATCGCCGGACGCGCTCCAGCGTGTCCCGCACCATGTCGGCGGTCAGCACTGGCATGTCGGCATCGGCGACGGCAGCCACGCCATCGCCCTCATCCACCAGCCGCATCGGCGTGGTCGCAGGAACGATCTCCAGTCGCCCGTCGCGCTCGTCAATCTCAAGCGGTTGACCTGCCGTCAGCCCGAGAGCGTCCCGGAGCGCTTTGGGAATGACAATGCGCCCGGCAGAATCGATGGCAGTTCTCATGCCATTAATCTACCATATGCTGATGCCTGATCTGCCGGAGCCTGCAGGCTCCATAACCTCATCATGGTCGTTGACCTGCGACGTCGCACCGGGCTGGTGGCGGTCATGCTGCCCGTTCGACTGGCTGGTCAGCCTGCCCAGGACCCTCCGCCGTAACGTGCCCGCCATCGTCAGGTCAGGGATCACAGCAGGAGCGCACACATCGCGGTCCACGCGAGGTATATAGCAGGTCTACCGGAGGTCAACGCCACGCCCGCCCAGCCCGCTTTGGCTCCTGCGTTAGGCCATCGCAGCACGCTGCGCGCGGACTCCTCGCGACCTTTGCTAGCCAATGTCGCCGTCAGGCGACACCCCCGGTGTATCGGCCTCGCGGCGGATGCGGTTCTCCTCGGCGATCCTGCCCGCCTGGTGCCGCAAGTTGCCGCAGCTGAGCGAGGCGTTGCCGCTGCTGTATCTGCACGGCCGGTCCACCAGCGACTTCGCCGCGGCGTTGGAGCAGTTCCTGGGCACCGGTCACGGCCTGTCGACTGCCACGATCACCCGGCTCACCGAGCAGTGGAAGCACGACGCCACGAAGTTCGGCCAGCGGTCGCTGAAGGACGTCGGTGGTCTTGCCCGAAGCGTGGGTGCCCTCGATGGCGAGCGCGACACAATCACGCAGCATCGGCTTCTCCCAGAAGCGCGGTAAAGACAGGGTGAGCCAGCCAGCCGACACGGCGGCGACCGCTGGTGGCCGCGCACCGGCGGCCGCGGCGGCCAGGACTGCCAGGTCGCTGCACAACTGGTGACCGGCGATCAGGCTTACGTTCCCCATCAGGCACGCCAGCGCGGCGTCCGCTCCGGCGACCAGATCCGGGCACTTGCTGGCGTCCACGTAGGCGGACGTGTACCAGAACCGGGTCGTATCCAGGCCGGTGCTGGCACCGCTGGCGGGCAGGGCAGCCAGACCACCGAGTAGCAGAACGGCACGTTGCCGCCCCGGATCCGGTAGTTCTTGGACCACCCCACATCGATGGCCGCCGCCAGAGGCACGTTCCGGGCGGGCATCTGGTCGGCCGTGGCGGGCAGACGCTGACCGACCCGGACGTCCGCGACACGTGGGAGATCCCGAAGCATCTCGTCCGCGCAGCGTGGAACGACGCCACGCTGAAGGTCATCCTCGCGACGGCAAAAGAAGAGCTGGGACTTCCGAACGCTGCCGAGCTGACTGCCGATCTTCACTCTCTACTGGTCTATGAGCCGAACCAGTTCTTCCTCGCCCACCAGGACTCTGAGAAAGACGACTCTATGGTCGGGACCCTGGTGGTGACCCTGCCGTCCAGCTACACCGGCGGCGAGCTGATGGTGGGGCACAACGAGGAGTGGAAGGCCTACCGGGGGTCGAAGACAGCGCTGTCGCTCGTCGCCTTCTACGCCGACTGCCGGCACGAGATTCTCAAGGTGAAGTCGGGCTACCGGATCACGCTCACGTACGACCTCCTCCTGCACGGTGACACCAACTGTCCGGAGGGCGACGACGGAACCGTCGCCGAGCTAGCGGACCTGCTCCGCGAGCACTTCAGCACGCCGGTGCCGCGCTATTACGGCGGACCTGCGGCTGACCCGCCGAACCGGCTCGTCTACCTCCTCGACCACGAGTACACGCCCCGGGGGCTGAACTGGCGGCGGCTGAAAGGCGCGGACGCGAGCCGGGTGTCCCTGCTGCGGACCGCTGCGGACAAAGCAGGCTGCGTGGCCATCCTCGCGCTCGCCGACATCAAGACGACGCACAGCGCGTTCCCGGCCGATGAAGGCTACGGATACCGACGCCGGGGCTGGTATGACGACCACGACCAAGACGATGCCGAGTACTCCGGCGGCGCGGGCGACAGCGAACGCCACTACGACATCGAGGAGCTGATCGACTCCGACATCACCCTCACCAACTGGACCGGGCCAGACGGTACCCGCTTGGAGGAGACCTCGCTGTCTGCGAACGGCGATGAGGTATGCGCGTCCACCCCGACAGGCGACCTCAAGCCCTTTTCCTCAGAGTATGAGGGCTACATGGGCAACTGGGGCAACACGCTGGACCGCTGGTACCACTGGGCGGCGGTCGTCGTGTGGCCCCGTGACCAGGCCTTCGCGAACCGCGCCGAAACCTCCCCGGCCTGGGCTCTCGATGAGCTCGCCGCGATGGCGTCAGCAGGCGACGTATCGGGCGCGCAGGGTGCCGCGGCGATGCTCGCGCCCCTCTGGGACGGGACCCTGCACACCCGGGCACCGGAGGAAAGGGGCAGGATCTCCGGGCTCTTCGGCAAGGCGCTGCTGGCGGCGGACGCCGTGGCGGACGCGGAAACCGCGGCGATGCTGCTGCGCCCGTTCCGTATTGAGAACCTGACTGACGCGTATGTGGACTCGTTCGGGACGATCGCCGACGGCTACGGTCAGCAGTGGACGGCGAAAGTGCTGCGCACTTGGTTCGGCGGCGATCAGCCAGCGTGGGCATACGGCGGGGGACAGGAACGGACGCAGTGGGTGACGGGCCGGCTGCCCGGCCTGTGCGGGGGGCTGCACGCCACGGGCAGTACTGGCGCTGTGGCAGCGCAGCAGCTCCTTGACCTGACGTGGGAGTGGATCGGTAAGGATATCGGCACGGGGCTCGCGTTGTCGTCGCCCAGCTACCGCGACAAGAAACTCGGCGACCTGGGTAAACCGCTCGCCTCGGTGCTGACGGCCGCCGCCGAGATCGGGGCGGCTGGCCCCCGAGACGCTGTTCCCGGATATATCCGGGAACAAGAGGACGCGGTGACCGCGCTGGAGTTGTCCGCGCTGCGCGCCGCGGCGGAGCTGCCCCCGGACGACACGCACGGCGATGCTGGCTTCGGCAGCCTAGCCGCCGACTGCGCGGCACGGCTCCGCGTCCGGCTTGCCCGCCCGCAGCGCGCATCCGGCGACTGGTCGATCGAACTGCCCGCAGGCGGCTGCGCGTGCGACCTGTGTGACACTCTCCGCGTGTTCTTGGAAGACCCGAACCGGCGCGCATTCGAGTGGCCGCTCGCTCAGCAGCGCAGGCAGCATGTCCACTCCCGGATTGACGCTGCCGAACTGCCCGTCAGCCACGTGACCACGCGGCAAGGCCGCCCCTATTATCAGCGCTGGGCGTTGCTGATACCAGGCGGTATCATAGGACTGTGGCTATGACGCTCAGGCTCAGTGATGAACAGACGGAGGGGCTCCGGCGGAAGGCGGAGGCCGAACATCGTTCCATGCAGCAAGTCGCGCTGGCCGCCATCGATGCCTATGTTCATCAGGCAACCCCCGTGCGCCGCGAGTCGGTTCCGGTCACTGAACTCATGACGATGTTCCAGGACCTGCCTCCGATGAGCGCGGAGACGCTCCGCGCCGATCAGGATCGCTACGCAGACGCTGAGGCATCCTTCGACGCCTACGAACGCGCCCACGAGCCCGAGGACGGCGAGTGACCGCCCGCCACCTGCGCGGGCTCGGCGACACGAACATCCTGATCTACCTGGAACGGCTGGCGGTCGACCAGCTGCCCGCCGAGCTCCTCACAAGCACGGTCAGCCTCGCCGAGCTGTCGGCAGGGGTGCACTCGGCCGTGGATGCCGTTGAACGCGCCCGGCGGGTCCTTCGTGTGCAGCGAGTCGAGGCGACCTTCAGCCCGCTGCCATTCGATGTCGAGGCCGCCCGGTGGTACGGGGTCATCGCCGCCGAGGTGATCGCCACGGGCCGCAAGCCCCGCGGCCGCGTGGCTGACCTGATGATCGCCAGCATCGCGGCAGCGAACAAGCTTCCTCTGTTCACCACCAATCCCGCAGATTTCCGCGGACTTGAATCGGTCGTTACCGCCGTTCCAGTTCCTGTCCCGGCGCCCGCTCCCTGAACAGGGGATCGCCGAGTTTCAGCTGTATAACTTGAAAGGGTTACGACCGAGATTAAGCCTGTGCCCGAACGCCTGTGGGTGCCGAAAACGGTGTCGCCTCGTGCCCGGACTTCCGCAGATGATGGGCACATGATGAGGCGAAATTGGTTTCTGACCTGGGGATACGGCATGAAGGCGTGTTCGGGTCGTGTTACGACAAGGCCTGGGCGAAGCTGGCCTGTCACTGCCCGGGGCGCCGCCGTCTCGCTGGCGCTCCAGCGCCTGGACTTTTCGCGTCAGGCTGGCCTGGGTGACGCCGGTCCGGTGACGGCGGTCCAGCGAGCCGTCTTCCTTCGTTCCCATGGTGACCAGCCGTGCCAGCGGCCATCGGTATCGCTGTGGTAGATCGATGATCGTAAATTGGGTGTGCGGTCGGCCATCGGCTGCCTCCTTTGCTCGGGGCGTCGTTCCGGCTGGTTGTCAGCCGGATGGGCGGGTTGCTTCGGCGAGCCGGACGATGAGGTAACGCGGAAAGAACCGCCGCGCCGGGTCTACCGGGGGCATGCTAACAGCCACGATATCGTTGGTGGTCTTGCTCTGCCCCAGGGAGCAGCGACTGCTGCCTGCCGCCTCGGTCCTGTACGCCCAGCACCTGCTCGGTCAGACGCCGGCGGCGCCTGCGGTCTCGTTGGTGGCCTGAGCGGCAGACTATGCCTCGACGGGGGCGGCGCCAGTCGAACGGGGGACAACGGGGTGGCTCGCTTTCTGATGATCTTGACCTACATCGCCGGTGGTGTGGGCGTGGCAGTGGCGTTCTGCTACCTGGGCAGCGACAGCAAACGGGCGCTCACCGCCATCACCATCGCCTACGTCGTGATCGGCCTGGTCAGCTGGGTGCGCCACGTCCTGGTCTGGCAGGAGGACGCCAAGCGGCTGGATGCGGCAGGGCAGGCAACGCCGTTCTTCCAGTGGGAGACGGGGTTCGCCAACGGCGCCTTCGCGATGGCAGGCCTCATGGCTGTTGTCTTCGATTGGGGAGTGGCCGCGATGGCCGTTGCCGTGCTCGGCTACGCCCTCTACCTGCTGCAGGCCGCCCTCCTCAACGGCCGCCGCTATTTCAGTGGGCAGAGCCGCACGCCGGCGCGACTGTGGGGCAGCTTCGTCGCGAATGGCGCGTTCTGCATCATGGTGGGCGTCATCGCCTTCATCGCGTTGAGCGATGCCGCACTCGGGCCGTTCTAGCCGGGGACCGGCGCCCGGGAGCGGTGCCCGCTCACTTCACGGCCGGGGACGCCCAAAAATGGAGGATCTGCGTGCGGCCACACGCGCGGTCGGTACGGCTGTGAGCCGCTCCGAATCGGCAGCGAGAGTGTGGGTAGTGCTTCCGGCCCTGCTCCCCGGGGTGCATGACAATGCGAGGCCGCTAATTTCCGCGGAACGGCGGCCAGCCCTCAAGACTACGAGTGAGCCGCGCGTTGCGCCTGGCCGGCCTTCTGCCGCTGCGCTCGCCCAGCAGTAGGCACAGCGGTGAGTGGAGGTGGCAAGCGCGCCACGATGAGGCGGGGGCGCGCGCTGGCGCAGCGGGGATTCGCGAGGACCTGCCACTGCGGCTCGTTGACGCCGTCACCAGGCGCACCGCAGCCTGTGGCTAGACACCCGGTAGCTGCACCGTCCCGAGACGGGAGAACCCTGGATGAGCACAGTGTTGACCGACGCGTGGCGGACGATTGTTCCTCCCGCCAATGACAAGCATGGCCCTTTCGCGCCACTCCTGCTCGCCCTGACCGTCGTGACTGGTCTGGTGGACGCGTTCAGTTACCTCAGTCTCGGGCACGTTTTCGTCGCCAACATGACCGGCAATGTCGTGTTCCTCGCCTTCGCGCTCGCTGGCGCGAAGGGATTCTCCATGTCCGCCTCACTGATCGCGCTGGGCGCTTTCTCCGCGGGTTCCTTCGCGGGCGGCTGGCTAGCGAACAATGTCGGCGCCGATCGAGGCCGGCTGCTGGCCGTGGCAAGCGCCGGCGAAGCCCTTCTGGCCGCTGGTGCGCTGGTCACCGTCACCCTGGGCGGCAGCCCGGGGTCCAGCGAAATTCGCCACCTCTTGATCGTCCTGCTGGCTCTCGCCTTAGGCATGCAGAACGCTACAGCGCGCAAACTTGCCGTTCCCGATCTCACCACTACCGTGCTGACCCTCACAATCACCGGGATCTCCGCCGATACACGCCTCGCTGGCGGACCTGGATCAAGGGCGGGTCGTCGCCTTCTAGCGGTGCTCGCCATGTTCCTCGGCGCCTTTGGAGGTGCTCTGCTCGTCCTGCGGGTCAGCGCCTGGCCAACCATCGCTGCGGCGCTGATCGCCTTGTGCCTGGTCGCCGTGACCGCCGCAGTCCTAAGTCGCCGCGGTGCCGGGGTTCATATCTGACGCCGTTGGGTACGGCGGCGCTGGGAAGCTGGCGCCAGCCAGGTCGGCAGCGGTCTCGCCGTGGGTGGGTGCTGGGGTGTGCCCGGCTGATGAGGCGGCTGGCTTGGGAGTGGAACTTCCGCGGAGCCGTTCAGCTGCTGTCCTTGCCGCACTGGCCCGGGGTGGCGCGCTGCTGCGCCTGGCGGAGTTCGGCGACCGCGGCGACGGCACGTCGTCCTGGTCGCTACTACCGCAGGCTCACGCCCCCTTGCCCGTCGAGTCCGCGAGCGCCCGCCAACCGTTGATCAGCCGCTCAGATGCGGCACGTCAGCGCGGTGGCTGTGACCTCAAACGGGCCGGCCGGTCTCCTTGCGGCCGGTCGGGGCCGACCTGGTAAGCGGATGCGCGTTAGTTAGCTGCCAACATGGCTGTGTGACCGTCTTCCCGACGCTACGACTGGTGGCCCGAGAACAGCGCATCGTGGTCGAGCGGTTGTGGCAGTTGTATGCACACGACCTGTCGGAATTTCGCGGTTCGATGCCAGACGGCGAGGGGTTGTACGAAGCTGGCCGGCTGCCCGCGTACTTCGATGATCCCGACCGGTGCGGCTACCTGATTTGCAGTGGCCCAGCTCTCGCGGGCTTTGCCTTGATCCGTGGGTTGTCCGGCGAGCCGAGGATCATGGGCGAGTTCTTCGTTGTCCGCGCCGCGCGCAGGCAGCAAGTGGGGCGTACGGCTGCCCTGGAACTCCTCGTCCTGCACCCCGGGCGCTGGGAAATCGCTTTCCAGGAGGACAACCCGGGCGCCGCCAGTTTCTGGCGCCGGGTCGCGACAGACGCAGTGGGGACCGCCTGGCGGGAAGAGCGTCGGCCCATCCCGGGGCAGCCCGAGATGACGCCGGACACGTGGCTGCTGCTGAGCACCTGAGTGCGATTATGCCGGCCTCTCGCCGCACCGCATGCCCGCAGCCCCTTCCGGGGCATCCTCGCGGGCACGCTGGCTGTGCGGCCGCGGGTGCTGGTGGTGGTTATTGGGGCGTTGTCTGGTGGGTGGTGGCTTGTTGCTGGAGGTATTCGTGCATGGCGGTGGCGGCTTTGCGGCCGGCGCCCATGGCGAGGATGACGGTTGCGGCGCCGGTGACGATGTCGCCGCCGGCGTAGATGCCGGGGCGGCTGGTGGCGCCGGTGGCGGGGTCGGCGGTGATGCAGCCGTGGGGGTCGGTGGCCAGGCCGTGGGTGGTGCGGGGGACGAGGGGGTTGGGGTTGGTGCCGAGGGCGATGACGACGAGGTCGGTGTCGATGGTGAATTCTGAGCCGGGGATGGGGATGGGGCGGCGGCGGCCTGTGTTGTCGGGTTCGCCGAGTTCGGTGTGGATGCATTCGAGGGCGCGGACCCAGCCGTTGCCGTCGCCGAGGAATTGTTTGGGCAGGGTGAGCCAGTCGAAGATGACGCCTTCGTCGCGGGCGCGTTCGTAGTCTTCGGCGCGGGCGCCTTTTTCTTGTTCGGAGCGGCGGTAGACGATGTGGGCTTGTTCGGCGCCGAGGCGGATGGAGCAGCGGACGGCGTCCATGGCGGTGTCGCCGGCGCCGATGACGGTGGCGTTGCGGGGGCGCTGGACGGGGGTGTCGTAGTCGGGGAAGGAGTAGGCGTGCATGAGGTTGACGCGGGTGAGGAATTCGTTGGCGGAGTAGATGCCTTTGAGGTTTTCGCCGGGGATGTTCATGAAGATGGGTGAGCCGGCGCCGGTGCCGACGAAGACGGCGGCGTAGCCGTGTTCGGTGGTGAGCTGGTCGATGGTGACGGTTTTGCCGATGATGACGTCGCGGACGAATTCGACGCCGAGGGCGGTGAGGTGGGCGACGTCGTCGTCGACGATTTCTTTGGGGAGCCGGTATTGGGGGATGCCGTAGCGGAGCACGCCGCCGAAGGCGTGCAGCGCTTCGAAGATGGTGACGGGGTAGCCGGCCTGGGCGAGGTCGCTGGCCACGGTCAGCCCGGCGGGGCCGGAGCCGACGATGGCGATTTTCTGGTCCCGCCAGGGCGGCGGGGCGGGGGGGCTGGTGGCGGGGGGGTGGGTGTGTTCCCAGTCGGCGACGAATCGTTCGAGGCGGCCGATGCCGGCCGGGTCCTGGTGGGGGGCCAGCACGCAGCGTGATTCGCATTGGTGTTCGACGGGGCAGACCCGGCCGCAGATGGCGGGGAGCAGGTTACGGGAGCGGATGGTGGCGGCGGCGGCGGCGAAGTCGCCGATCGCGACGGCGCGGACGAAGTCGCGGATCGGGACGTTGACCGGGCAGCCTTGCTCGCAGACGGGGTCCTGGCAGTTCAGGCAGCGGCGGGCCTCGGCGATGGCGCGGGCTTCGGTGTAGCCTTCGGCGACTTCGTCCCAGCTGTGGCGGCGCTGGCCGGGGTCGGCGCAGGGCATCTCGGTTTTGTGCGGGTACACGATCGGCATGGCTGTTACCTCCCCAGTCCCGCGAGCTCGCAGGCCAGGTCCTCTTGTTGCTGGTAGGTGCTCATCCGGGCGCCCGCTTCGTCGAAGTCGACCTGGTGGGCGTCGAAGAACGGGCCGTCGACGCAGGCGAACAGGGTTTTGCCGCCGATGCTGACCCGGCAGCCGCCGCACATCCCGGTCCCGTCGACCATCAGCGGGTCCAGCGAGACCAGGGCGGGCAGGCCGCGGCGGGCGGTGGTGCCCGCGACGGCGCGCATCATCGGCATCGGGCCGACGGCCAGGCAGCAGGTGTATCCGGCGCCGGCGTCCAGCAGCTGTTCCAGCCGGCCGGTGACGAAGCCGTGGTAGCCGGCTGAGCCGTCGTCGGTGCACACGTGCACCGGGTCGGCCGCGGTGGCCAGCAGGTCGGCCAGGATGACCAGGCCGGCGGTGCGGGCGCCGACGATCGCGCTGACCTGGACCCCGCGGGCGCGCATCTCGCGGGCCAGCGGGAACACCGCGCCGGTGCCGAACCCGCCGCCGATCAGCACCGCGTGCCCGGTCTCGGGCAGCGGCGCCGCCGCGCCGAGCGGCCCGGCGAAGTCCAAGAACACGTCCCCTTCGGCCAGCGCGCAGGCCAGCGCGCTGGTCCGGCCGGCCTGCTGGACCACGATCGTGATCGTGCCGTCGGCGCGGCTGAAATCGGTGATGCTGATCGGGATCCGCTCACCGGTCTCGGTGATCCGCACGATCACGAACTGGCCGGGCGCCGCGTTCCGCGCGACCAGCGGGGCGTGCACGACGAACAGCTTGGTGATATCGGTCAGGTCACGCTTCTCGACGATCCGTGCAGTGGTATCCATGATCTCTCACTCGCCAGATTGGGGTACTTGCCTGCGGCGCCCGGCTGTTGCTGTTGCGGCTGGTCACGGCGTGGCTGGGTTGGTGGCAGGGTTACAGCAGGGGGCTGGCGTCTTTGGCCTTCAGCCGCTGCCAGCGGCGTTCCACCTCGGCCTCGATCGCGGCGAGGGTGGCCTCGTTGCCGGGTTTGCACAGGTGCCGGGTCTTGCCCATCAGCGCCAGCCAGGCCGCGGCCGGCCGCCGCCGCCCGATCGGCTCGGGGTCGTAGGTGATCCGGGTCACCCCGGACTCGATCTCATACAGCGGGAAGAAACACGAGTCGACCGCGGCCTGGACGATCTCGACCCCGGCGCGGTCCTCGGTTTTCCAGTTCAGCGGGCAGGAGATCAGTATCTTGCCGTAGGCGGTGCCCTGGTGGCGGGCGTACCACTGCGCCTTGGCGGCCTTGGCGACCAGGTCGTCGGGGTAGCCCTCGACGCTGGTGAACACGTACGGGATGTTGGTCGCGGCCATGATCTGCGGGGTGTCCTTGTGGTGGAACGCCTTGCCGAGCTCGGCCGGGCCGACGTGGCTGGTCGAGGTCAGGTGCCCCAGCGGGGTGGAGTAGCTGAGCTGGCTGCCGGTGTTCATGTAGCCCTGGTTGTCGTACTCGACCACGATCATCCCGTGGTTACGCAGCGCGGCGCCGATCGCCGCGCCCATCCCGATGTCCATCCCGCCGTCCCCGGTGACCATCACGAAGGTGATGTCCTCCCCGGCCGGCAGTTCCCCCCGGCGGACCCGCTCGTGGAACATCTCCACCAGCCCGGACAGCGCCGCGGCGCCGTTTTGGAACAGGTTGTGCACGTAGGTGACCCGGTGCGCGGTGTACGGGTAGCCGGTGGTCACCACCATCGCGCAGCCGGTCTGGTACAGCACCACCACATCGCCCTCGATACCGCGCAGGAACTGGTCCAGCGCGGGGAAGATCCCGCAGCCCGGGCACGCGCCGTGGCCGGGCAGCACCCGCTTCGGCTTGGCGGCCAGCTGCCAGTACGGCGGCGCGTCGACCCGCAGCCGCCCGTCCGGGCCCGGCTGCACGTCCAGCAGCCCGCTGGTCATCTCGGCCCGGGTCAGCGCCGGCGCGCCGCGCCGCCGCGGCGGCGGCGCGGCCGGATCACCCGGCTCCACCCCGTAATAGCCGAACGGCTCCGCCACCTCACCGGTCTCGGCGGCCCGCACCGCCAGCGCGAAGAACGCCTCCGCGTCCTCGGCGTAAAAGTCCCGCCCGCCCAGGCCGTAGACCCGGCTCAGGCACAGCGTCCGGTTCGCCGGGTCATCATGCAGCGCCGACTTCACCTCATGCGACAAGCTCGCCCCGTGCGCCCCGTAACTGCCCGACCGCTCGCCCAGCACCACCGCCCGCACCCCGGCCAGCGCGCCGCGGATCGCGTCCGCCGGGAACGGCCGGATCACGTTCGGGCTGATCACCCCGGCCCGCACCCCCGCGCCGCGGAGCCGGTCGGCGACATCTTTGGCGGTCTCGGCGGCCGAGTTGACCAGGAACACCGCGACCTCCGCGTCGTCCATCCGGTACAGGTCCACCGGGTCATACCGGCGGCCGCTGAGCGCCTCGTACTCCGCGACCACCCCCGGCAGCGCCGCCGCCGCCGCGTCCATCGCCCGCTCCAGCTGATACTTGTTGTTGATCAGATCCGGGTCGTTCATGTACGGCCCGATCGTCACCGGATGCCGCGGATCCAGCGCCGTCACCATCTCCGGCACCGGCCCCAGCCACGCCGCCACCGTCGCGTCGTCGGCGAAACTGGCCACCCGCCGCTTTTGATGACTGGTGAAAAACCCGTCGAACGCCACGATCGCCGGCAGCCGCACATCGGCCCGCTCAGCCACCCGCAACGCGATCAGGTTCAGGTCATAGACCGCCTGCGGCCCCCGGGCCATGAAAATCAGCCACCCCGTGTTCAGCGCGTAATACACATCCGAATGATCCCCGCGGATATCCAGCGGCCCGCTCACCGCCCGCGTCGCCAGATCCAGCAGCATCGGGAACCGCGTCCCGGACTGCACCGGCAGCTGCTCCAGCGAATACAGCAGCCCCTGCGAGCTCGTCGCGTTGAACACCCGCCCGCCGCCGGTCGCCGCGCCGTAACAGATCCCCGCCGCGCCGTGCTCCCCATCCGCCGGCACCATCACGATCTTGTGCTCCCCGGCCGCCTTCATCTCATCCAGCAGCTCCGCGATCTCCGTCGACGGCGTGATCGGGTAATAGCCCATCAGATGGAAATCGATCTGCTTCGCCGACAACGCGGCCATCTCATTACCGGTACGGAACCCGACCACCTGCCCGGCCCGGCCCGCCGCCGCCACCTCCGCCTGCACCGCAGTCATCGGCCCGTTCCCTTCTCGCTGCCCCGCTCGTTTTCCAGCCACCCGAACAGCGGCACCCGGTTGTCCTCGGCCCAGCCGTCAACCTCCCGCAGCTCGGTCAGCGACCCGGTCGGGCACGCGTCCACGCACTTCAGGCAGCCCTTGCAGTAGTGGTAGTCGATCCCCGCCAGCCGCACCGCCGGCCCCTCGCCCTCGCCGTCGCCGCCCGCCGACCACACGAAACACAGATCCGGGCAGACAATGTCGCAGATCCCGCAATGCGCGCACAGCTCCGGGTCATACGCCGGCAAAAACCCCTGCCGCGACATGCTCAGATCCTTCAGCACACTGTTCCCCGTATCCACGATGATCCCGCCGATCGGCGCGTCCAGATACCCGAACGCCGGCGCCGCCCGCGCCACCGCCCGCCCCGGCTCCCCCGCCACCGCCGGCCACGACACCCGCCGCAGCTCCCGGTACCCCCGGTCGAACGTCCGCAAATTCGCCTCCACCAGATGCCCCGCCCGGACCGACAACTTCGCCCGGATCGTCTCCCGCACCGCACCCGGATCCACGAACGGGCAGCACCGCGCCACCGCACCCAGCATCGCCGTGTTCACCCGCGTCTTCTCCTCCAGCGCGATCCCCAGCGCATCCAGCACCGCCACCGTCCCCGACCGCAGCCCCAGCAACTCCCGCACCTGCTCCGGCGCCGACCGGGTATTGACAATCAGCGTCCCGGCCGCGTCCAGCCCCGCCGCCACATCAAACGACCGCGCCAGCGCCTCATGAAACACCGCCACCACCTGCGGGCAGTCAATCGGGCTACTCGACCGGACCTCCCGCCCCGCCACGCAAAACCGCACAAACGACTTCACCGGCGTGCCCTTCTTCTCCGAACCATACGAAGAAAAATGCGCCCCATTCAGCCCCTGCCGCAACACCCCAGCCTCCGCCAGAATCTGCCCCGCCAAATGAGCACCCAGCCCGCCAATCGACTCAAACCGGATCCCGAAAAAACCCTCGTCGTCGGCGCCCGGGAGCAAATCCGCCCCGGTCCCCGCAGAATCAAACGCCACCAGCGCTGCCATCACACGCCTCCACGATCCGGAACTACCTAGCCCAGGCCCACCAACCGGGCCCAGCGCTCTCACACCACGCACGCTGCGCCAACCCAACCCAGCCAACTAGAGCCAGACGTCCCGGCCTAAACCCAAACGTCCCGGCCCGCCCCACACCCCCGCCCCCGCCCGCAAAACACCGCCGGGAGCGGCGCATGCCGTGCTAGCGGCATGCGCCGCTCGCCCGCAGGACTGTGTCGTGGACGGTGATGGTGCGGCCATCGGGGTCAGTGGCGCTGCGCTCGCGGGCCGCGCTCACGACGATCGCCCATTCGTGCGGGTCCAGCGAGGCCGCGATGTCGGCGGCCGTGAAGAACAGTTGGGGCGCCGCCGGGCACGCCGCGCGCTGGGCGGCGCCGCGAGCCAGCGCGACGGCGGAGATGTCGACGGCGGTGACCTGCCAGCCGTGCCCGGCTAGCCAGATGGCGTCTGCGCCTTTGCCGCAGCCGGCGTCGAGCGCGCGACCGGGTGTGAGGCCATGTCGCCAAGTCCTAGTCCGGCGGCCTCCTGCAGCTGCACCCGCACTGGATGGCTGACTCCAGCCCCGCAGGCGTTAGGGCAGCCGACCGGCTCGCATCGCGGCCGGGATTGTCGACCGGCCAGGGCAGATGCCCTGACCCGCGCCCAACGCTAGGGGCCTTCATGCTGCGCTGGCCGGTCGACGTGTAGCCGCGAATCAAAACCGTTATCCCGAACGGCTGCGCGGAGTCGCACGGAACCGCCGGCATGACCCTTCACCTGGGCACCCGAACCTCGGCTTCGTGAGACTGCTCGCGGACGGCGAGCGGCGGGGTTGAGCATTGGCGGCCGGTCGAATAGCGTGCGATCATGTCCTCGGGCTGGCCAGGCACTCCCGTACGAGCAATGGCGCGCGACTTGCGACACGCTCCATGCGCACACCCAAGTACTTGGCAAGCTGGCGGCGAAGCTTGCCCCGCCTGAGCCGCAATTGCAGCATGCCGCGCTGCGGCTGACGGCGCGGGGCTGGGAGACTGCGCCGCTGCCCGCGCCTGATGGTTCCGGGTCACTCGTCGTCGTGCTCGATTTGCGGGTGCACGAGACGGTGGTTGAGCATAGTGGCGGGCGGGCCGAACGGGTCGCGCTCACCCCTGATCGGGCCGTCGGGGCGGTGACGCGGGAGGTTCTCGCGGCCGTGAGCGCCGTAGGCGGAGCGGTGGACATCGACCCGGCGCCGCAGGAGGTTCCGTGGAGCGTGCCACTCGACGAGGACGATGTGCACGCGCATTACGATCGCGGCCAGGTTGGCGACTATTTCGCCGCGGCGACCCAGGCGGCGCTGGTCCTTGCGGCGTTCCGCGCGCCTTACCGTGGCCGCTCGACGCCGGTCAACGCGTGGTGGGGTTCTTTCGACCTCGCGGTGAACCTGTTTTCCGGATTGCCGGCCGATCCTCCCTCCAATGACTTCATCATGCGCAACGCGATGGACGCACAAGAGGTCGCCGTCGGCTGGTGGCCCGGTGATGCGCGCTACGGCAAGGCGGCTTTCTACGCGTACGCGCATCCGGCGCCGCCAGAATTCGCGCGGATGGCCCTTTCCCCGCCAGCGGCCCGCTGGGACGCCGGCCTGGGCGAGTACATCCTGGACTGGGACGACGTCCGCGCCAGCCCGGATCCACGTGCGGCCGCCTTGGAGTTCGCCCGGTCGGCGTTTCGCCATGCCTGCGCCGTCTGCGCGTGGGATCCGGGGCTCGCCGCGAGTGCCGAAGGGACACCGCCGCCTGTCGCATGAAAGACCGGGGAGGGCTCAGGTGCCGGTGAAGCGGGGTTGGCGCTTCTGCGCGAAGGCGGTGAGCCCCTCAGCGAAGTCGCCGGAAGCGGCCATCTCCTGCTGGATCCGGGCCTCGAGCTCAAGTTGCTGGTCCATCCGCTGGTAGAGCCAGTTGTTGAGCTGCCTCTTGGCTCCCGCGTAGGAACTGGTGGGACCGCCGGCCAGGCGGGAGAGGAGCGCGTCGGCGCGGGTAGCGAGCTCATCGTCGGGCCAGACCTGGTTGATCAGTCCCCAGTCGAGCGCTTGCGGGGCTGCGACCCGGTCGCCAAGCATCGCCATCTCGGCCGCTCGCGCGAAGCCTACCCGCGAGGGGACAAGCAGCGACGACCCGCCGTCCGGCACGAGCCCGATATTGACGAACGCGAGCAGGAAATAGGCGGACTCGGCGGCGATGACCAGGTCACAGGCCAGTGCGAGCGACAGGCCGACCCCGGCCGCCGGGCCGTTGACGGCGGCGACGACTGGCTTGGGCATCTGGCGGATCCCGACGATGATCGGGTGGTAGCGCTCGGTCAGCACGCCATAGACGTCCCGATCACCGCCAAGCCTCTGCTCGAGGTCGTCTTTGAGGTCCGCGCCGCTGGAGAAGGCCCGCCCCGCACCTGTTATCAGCACCGCGCGAACGTCCGTGTCCTCTGCCGCGCTTTTCACGGCTGCGAGCAGGTCGAACCCGAACTGGGTGTTCCATGCGTTCATGCGCTCGGGACGGTTGAGCTCGAGCTTCGCGGCGGCGCCGCGGCGGTACAGGTTGACGGTGTCGTACTGGCGGGCCAGCTCGTAGTCGCTCACGGCGATAATCCTAACAGAGTGACACTCCGGAGTGATACTCTCTTGTTGATGGCATCGAACGATACCCGCCGGCGCATCCTGGACGCGGCCCTGGCCTGCTTCGTCGACGACGGCTACGAGCAGACCACGATCGCGCGCATCCGGCAGCGCAGCGGTACATCAAACGGCGCGCTCTTTCACCACTTCCCGTCCAAGGAGGCGATAGCCGGCGCACTGTATGTGGCGGCGATCACCTCGTTTCAACAGGGGCTCTGGGAGCTGCTTGGCCGCGAGCCGCACTCGCTCCGTGACGCGGTGCGGGGCACGATCGCCCATCAGCTGCGCTGGACAGAGGAGCATGCCGATCTTGCACAATTCGTCTACCTTCGCGGGCACCTCGGCAGGGAGTCGCCAGCCGGCGCGGAGGTCGAAGCGCTCGACCGCGAGCTGGCGGAGGAGTTTCTGCGGTGGGTGGCGCCCCTTGCCGGCCGCGGCGAGATCCGCCCGACCTCGATGCTGGTGATCTCTGCGATCGTCAGCGGCCCGGCGCACGCGATCGCCCGGCGCTGGCTTGCCGGTCAGCTGGCCTCTCCGCTGGCGGCGTTCGTGGACGAGCTCGCGGACGCGGCGTGCGCCGGGCTGCGCGGGACGGAGGTGCGGGCACGACCTGAGCGGCGTGTCCCAGCCTGCGGCCGCGTCACGCTCGAACTCGTCTCCGACGACGGCAGCATCGTTGCGCACGGCCAGGCCACCGCACATCTCGTCCTGCGAGGAGCCGACTCCACCGCCACCTGACCGCGGCCTGGCGGCCTTTGGCTGGGTAAGCGACGCAGTCGTGCACGACCCCGCGAGTCATCGCACACGGGATAGAAACGGGATAGAACCTGAGGCGCTACGGGTACATTCTTGGAGATGACCGCCGAAAAGGCCGGCGACAGGCAGGAGCGCGCGTCATGATCGACCGCACCGCCCGCATCGCGGAGCTGGAGGCGGACAGTCACCTGGACAAGACCGGCGAGACCGAACTACGCGTGCTGTATGAGCTGCGCGACAGTCAGGAACAGTTGCGCGCTTGGTGGGAGCGCCACAACGGCGAGACCAGCTTCTGGGACTACACCCGCACCCAATCGGGGTCATGAGCCGCTTAATAGCGCAGCGTCTGGCTTCTCGGACGGCACCAATCGTGTCGCCTCGAGGGTGCGGCCCGGCCGGGCACGCGGCGGCCGCCTGCCCTCGATGCCCTGGCCGCCGCCGTGCACAAGGCCAGCACAAGGCCAGCACAAGGCCAGGACAAGGCCGGTGACAGCGAGGGATGGTCATGCCATCCGCTGAAGGCTGGCTAACGCGTGGGAGGAAACGGTGAAGGTACTGGAGCGTTTCGCCCTGAGCGGTAAGAAGGCCCTGGTTACCGGAGGTAACCAGGGCCTGGGGAAGGCCTTCGCCGCAGCGCTGGCCGAGGCTGGTGCCCGAGTGGTCATCGTCGCGCGCGATCCCGAACGCAACGCGGCGGCCGTCCGCGAGCTGAGCGGCCAGGGCCACGAAGTGTCGTCGATCGACGCCGACATTACTCACGATGCGGATGGGATAACCCGGCGGGCCGTCGAAGAGCTCCGCGGCCTGGACATTCTCGTCAACAACGCTGGGCTCTGTATCCACAAAGAATCCTGGCAGGTGACCGACGAGGAATGGACGCGCGTGTTCGATCTGAACGTGCGGGCGCTCTGGAAGTGCAGCGTCGCGGGCGGGCGGCACATGGCACGGTCGGGAGGGGGCTCGATCATCAACGTCGGATCGATTTCCGGCATGATCGTCAACCGCCCGCAGTGGCAGCCCGCGTATAACGCGTCCAAGGCAGCGGTGCACCAGCTGACCAAGTCGCTGGCCGCGGAATGGGCCGGAATGGGTATCAGGGTCAACGCCGTTGCTCCTGGCTACGTGAAGACCGGGATGGCGCCGGTTGACCGCCCGGAATTCCGACGGCACTGGATCGAGGACACCCCGCAGCACAGGTACGCGCTGCCGGAGGAGATCGCGCCGAGCGTCGTGTTCCTTGCCAGCGCCGCCTCGTCGTTCATCACCGGGTCCGTCCTGGTCATCGACGGTGGTTACACACTCTGGTAATTGCGCACCGCGCCCCGCTGGTCAGGTTTGCACCCGTCCGGGTTAAGCGACACGTCCGGGTGATTGACGGCGCCGGGGCAGGCCTTTTGCTATGCAATGCGTCGCATTCCCTGGACATTCCGCACAGCGGCGTCGAGCGGCTGCTGATCGTCGTTCACGGCGCGCTACGGGATTCGGGCCGCTACCTTGGGCTCGCCGAGGCTGCCACCGGGCCGGCGTGCGCACGCTCATCGTCGCGCCGCAGTTCCTCGCCGATGTTGACACCGGTGCGCGCGCTGGCGCCCCGGAAGGCGCGCTGTACTGGGACGTCGAGGGCTGGAAGGGCGGTCAGCCCGCCCTCGGGCCCGCGGCGCTCAGCTCGTTCGCTGCGATGGACGGCCTGCTGCTGCAGTTGACCGAGCCGGGAAGGCTCTCCGGTCACGGGAGGCCCGCGGTGGTCATCGTCGGCAACTCAGCGGGCGGCCAGTACGTCAACCGCTACGCCGCGGTCGGCCGCGCTCCGGATGCCCTGGCGGAGCGTGGCATCCCAGTGCGGTTCATCATCGCCAGCCCATCGACGTATCTGTATTTCGACCGGTCTGTATTTCGACCGGGAGCGGCCGGTGGCGGTGGCCGGTGGTTCGCGCGTCAACCACTGGCGCTACGGATTCGAGGCCGCGCCCGCCTACGTCGACCTCAGTCCGCGGCAGAGCCTGCAACGTTACCTCGCGCGCGATGTCACGATCGTCCTCGGTGCCCAGGACAATGATGGCGCGGCGCTGCTGCTGGAAGTGAGCCCCCCGGCCATGGCTCAGGGCTCGAACCGGCTCGAGCGCGGCATCTACTACGACGCACATGTCCGCAGGCTCGCCGACGCGGCCGGGCTAACGGCGGGGCATCGGCTCATCCAGCTTGCCGGGGTCGGCCATGCCGCCGGGGACATCCTCGCCGCCGCGCAGACCCGCGACGCAATGTGGGGCTGACTTGCGTTTGCCCGGCGGCCCGGGATTACGCCCGAGATTACGCCTTGACGCCTACTCCACCCCACATGGCCGTTGGGCCGGCGCCGTCGAGGTCAAAGTCCGGGCGCCATTCCTGGACCGCCACGACGCCCGGCTCCACCAGCTTCAGCCCTTCGAAGAAACGTGACACCTCGGCGTGCGAACGGAAGGTGACCTTATGGCCCATGGCCCTGGTCAGCGACTCCTCGGCCTGGGCCGAATGCTCGGGCACCTGATCAATGGCGGGGTGGGTAATAGCAAGGCAGCTGCCTGGCGGGACGGCATCGAGCAGGGTGGAAACGATCCGGCGCGGGTCGTCATCGTCAGGGACGCAGTGCAAGATCGCTATCAGCATGACACCGACGGGCTCGCTGAAGTCCAGCAGCCTTGCCGCCGCTGCCAGTATCTTCCCGGTTTCGCGCACGTCTGCGTCCAGATAGGAGATACCGCCGCTGGCGCTCGTCAGCAGCGCCCTGGCATGGACAAGCACGATTGGATCATTGTCGGCATACACTACCCGGCATTCGGGATCGACAGATTGCGCGACCTCGTGAGTGTTGCTGGCCGTGGGTATCCCTGTTCCCAGGTCAAGAAACTGCCGGATGCCAGCCTCTGCGGCCAGGTACCGCACCGCACGGCCAAGGAAGCGCCGGTTAGCGCGCACGCCAGGCAGAATGGCCGGCGTGACCTCCATTACCCGCTGGGCTGCTTCCCGGTCGGCAGCGAAGTTGTCCTTGCCACCCAGCCAGTAATCGTAGATCCTCGCGATGTGGGGCACCGCCGGGTCGATCCGCTGGCGCAGTGCCGCATCGTCGGCAACAACGCTGTCGGGCCATTCACTTGGCACGGCGTCCATCCTCTCACCATGGCAGCTGGTGCCTGATACGTCGGGAATCCCGGAAGATTTCACGCCTTACCTTAGCCCGGTCGCGTCGCACCCCAGCTCAGACGTAGAGCGCGGCACTTGCCCGGTCGTGACCGCGCGGCACGCGGCCCCGGAACGTCTGCCGGAGGCAGGCCGTTGGCATGCCGGCGCCGGTCACCTCGGCCAGCCAGACGACGACCATCTGAGCATTTGAGTGTGGCGGGGCGCTGGTAGGGTCACGATTCGTGCGGCGCGTCTCGATGGTCGGTGTCTCCGGATCGGGTAAGTCGACCCTGGGGAGGGATCTCGCTGCGCGTCTTGCGGTGCCGTATGTGGAACTGGATGCGATCTTCCACCTGGAGAATTGGACGCCACTGCCCGAGGCGCAGTTCCGCCGGCGCGTTTCCGCCATCGCATCCGGGGACGGATGGGTGATCGATGGCAACTACAGCGCTGTCCTGTGGCAGGTCTGGGAACGTGCGGACACGGTCGTATGGCTCGACCCGCCCCGGCGTAGAGTGATGCGCCGGATCGTTTGGCGCACGATACGGCGCGCAGCTGGCCGGGTTGAGCTGTGGAATGGCAACCGTGAGCGCTGGCGCAACCTCTTCACCTGGGATGAGCAGGAGTCGGTCATCGCGTGGGCCTGGCGTCACTATCCGATTTATAAGGAGCGCTACGCTGCGGCAGCGCGCGACCCGGCATACGCCCATCTCACATTTACCAGAGTCGCCACGCGCGCTGATCTGATTCAGCTCCTTGCGTCTGCCCGCTAGCCATGCCGAGCGCATTCGCCAACCCCGACGGCCGGGTGCGGGAATAACGGCTGGCTTAACCTCGCCAGCAGCCACCACAAGCCACTCGCATTCCCAGAATGGGGATTGCGCCTGTGGAATGACGCCGGGATTTACTGGGGCGGAGGTGACAACCCGCTATTCATCAACGAGATGGCCAGGTACATTAAAGATAACGATATCGCAATGCACACATTCTGGGAGGACCCTTGGGGTGCGGGCGTTTGCGATCCAGATGACACGCCGACCCGGCTCATCGATGTGCCGAATTCCCGGCAGACCTTTCTCGCACATTTCGCCGGCTGAGCTGCGCCGCTGGGCGGCCGCTGGGCAGACCGCCCTGCCCGTGCCAGCCTCGATCACCGCTTACGGCTTCTCGATCATCCAGACCAGCGCATTACGCCTCCAGATCGCGCTTGAGGCGTGTGAGGGTCGTGCGCATCCCGTCGCGGTTGGCCTCCGGCCGGGCGTTCGCGACCCTGCCGGTGAACACGCGGCCCAAGACGCGGGCACCCCGTCGTCGCTGGTCCTGCCAGCACTCGATCACCTCGGTGCCGCCGGGCACCGCCGCGAACCGGTAGCTCCACCGCGCCACCGGCATCCCGAACGTCGTGACGTCGAACGCGAACTGTTCGCCCGGCTCGGCTGCCACGACCCGGCACGTGGTGAACCAGACAAACGGCCCCCGCCGGTTGAAGCCCACGAACCGCTCCGGCGTACCGGCCCGCCGCGACCGCACCCACACGGCGAAACACTCGGGGCTCCATCGCGTCATCCGGCGCACATCGGACACACACGCGTACACCTCAGCCGGCTGAGCGCCGACCGTGATGCTCTCGGCCACCTCAGTGGACATGCACCCACGATAACCGCCCGCCTACCCGGCGCGGTGCGGGGTTGCGGCTGAGCTCGACCCGAAGGACACCTGGCGGTGGCCCAATGTCGGCGGCCCGCATCGTCGGCTCACCGAGGGTCAGCGGCGGCTGGCTCGCCGGCGAAGACCACCTCGGTCTCCCAGGCGCCGGGACGCTGAGTGTGCAGACGCCAGTAATGCTCGGCGATGCGGTCTGGATCGAATTGGCTCCCGGGGGCCACGGCACCGCCGACCGTGACCGTCGCCACGTGGATGCCCGAAGGCCCGTACTCCTTGGCGAGCAGCACCGTGAGCGCCCGCACGGCCGCCTTGCCGAGCGACAGGCTCGTGGCCTCGGGCCCGGGTTCGGGCATCCCGCCAGTAATCAAGATCGTCCCGCCGCCCGCCGCCGCCATCCTGGGCGCGAGGTGGGCGGCCGACGTCAAGGCGCCGAGGACGTTGATGGCGTACGCGGCGAGTTGCCCTTGGTAGCCCAGCTCGCCCGGCCGGTCGGACCGGATCAATCCGGCGTTGTAGACGAGTGCCTGCGGAACGCCGAGTCGCCCTGCGAGCGCGTCGAGTGCGCCCGTGAGCTGGATCTCCTGCGCGGCGTCCGCGATCGCACCGACCGCCTCAACGCCTGCCGCGGCAAGCGTCGTTCGCGCGACGTCGATGCTGTCCTTCGCGCGCGCGATGAGCCCGACCCGCATTCCGGCAGTCCCGAACCGGCGGGCGACGGACGTGCCGATGCCCGGTCCTGCGCCGACTATCACCGCTGCTCGCATGACACTTGCCCGCCTCCTGCTATGCCGCCGCATCCGACCGGCCTGAACAACGGGCCGACGGCATCTCTTCCCAGCCGGTTGAGGCGCGTTTCTACCCGGGCAGCGGCGCAACCCCGCCAGGCGTGCCCGTTGTCGCCGTCGTCGGCGCAGGGCCGGAAGTCACGGCAGACGGGACATCGGCCCGCAGCGATCCCGGGCGGCAGCGGCGCACCGTCAGGTGGTGCTCGCGGAATTCCGCTGGGGCGTCGTCCGGCCGGTGTATCAGGCGGCCCGTCCGCGTATCTGGTTAAGTGTGCTACTGCCGCGCTGGCGGCAGGGCCCGTCCTCGTGATTGGGCGGCTGGTCGAGCGGCCCCGCGCCTAGCGGTTCTGCTGCTTGTCCGCTGCCCGGTCCCGGCGCACCCTGCGATCCGTCGCGCGGCACGGCTGCCGGCGATCTAGGGGGCCACAGTGATCACTTCAGCGCTTCGTAAGGGAGCACCGGGAGCCTGTTCATCCGATGCCCGAACTCCGGCGTGCCATCACGTCCCACCGTGTCCGGCGGCCACCGCTCCTGACCGCGACGCCGCGCGCACCGTCGCCGCTCACCCGGAGCAGGGGTGGAGCCTGCTGTGCAACGGCGTCGTGCTTTTCGACGATACCGGTGAGCTTCTTCCAGACGGCCGGGTGGTTCCTCCCCGAGCATCAGTGATCCGGTCTTGCGCGGCGTAGACTCGCGGCCAAGTCACCGCGGATCGCCACCACTACCCAGGTCGACCTGGGTGGGCTGCTGGAGTTCGTGCGGCCGCGGCATCGCGCCGTACTGCTTACCAGCCGTGCCGACGGCGCACCGCAGGCGTCTCCGGTCACGTGCGGCGTTGACAGCGGGGGACGCGTGGTCGTCTCGACATACCCCTGAGCGCGCCAAGGCCACAAATGTGCGGCGTACCGCTACCGCAACGGTCGTTGTGCTCTCCGACGACTTCAATGGTCCTGGGTCCAGGTCGACGGCGACGCCGAGGTACTGGACATGCCCGACGCCGTGGAGCCGCAGGTGGACTACTTCCGCAGCATCTCCGGGGAGCACCCGGACTGGACGGAGTGCCGCGAGGCGATGCGGCGCCAGCACAAGTCACTGATCCGGATCACGCCATGCCGCTGGGGGGCCCGGTCGCCACCGGCGGCTTTCCCGCCCGGCTCGCCCCCTAATGGGCTCACCCGAGGGTGAACGGGTCGCGTGTGCCACCAGTGAGTTCGACCCACACGGATTTGTTGTCGGTGTATTCATCGATGGCCGCGATTCCGTTTTCCCTGCCTAGCCCGGAGGCTCCGTAGCCGCCGAAAGGCACGCTCGGCGCGACTACCCGGTATGCGTTGATCCACACCGTTCCGGCGCGGAGCTTGGCCGCGACCCGGTGGGCGCGGTGAATGTCCTTGGTCCACACCGCGCTGGCCAGCCCGTACAGCGCGTCGTTGGCCAGCTTCAGCGCCTCGTCCTCGTCGGTAAAGGTGTAGGCCGACAGCACCGGGCCGAAGATTTCTTCGCGGACGACGGTCGACTCCGGGCGCACCCCGGTCAGCACCGTGGGTTTGATGAACAAGCCCC
Organism: uncultured Actinomycetota bacterium; assembly: GCA_963826515.1. Taxonomy (GTDB): domain Bacteria; phylum Actinomycetota; class Actinomycetes; order Streptosporangiales; family Streptosporangiaceae; genus DATFVJ01. Next base: position 23,991 of record CAWGXI010000002.1, on the reverse strand, counting down.
CAAGCCCCGTATGGGGTGCTCCGCCGCAGGCCACGGCCGCGCCCTCTTCCTGCGCAGTCCTCAGATAACCGAGCACCTTCTGGTACTGCGGCTTGTTCGCGACCGGCCCCATCTCGGTCTCCGGATGGTTCGGGTCGCCCAGCTTGATCGCAGCCGCCCGCTCCGCGACCAGCCCAACCAGCTCGTCGTGCACGCTAGCGTGCACGATCAGCCGTGAGCCGGCCATGCAGGTCTGTCCGGCCGCGGCGAAGACGCCGGCCACGAGCCCGTTCGCGGCAGCCCGCAGGTCGGCATCGGGGAAGACGATCTGCGGGGACTTGCCGCCCAGTTCGAGGGTCACCTTGTTCAGGTTGCCTGCCGCAGCGTGTGCGACGGCGCGGCCGGTCGCCGTCGAGCCGGTGAAGGCGACCTTGTCCACGCCAGGGTGACCGGCCAGCGCGGCGCCGGCCTCACGGGACAGCCCGGTGACGACGTTGACGACCCCGGGCGGGAAACCGGCCTGCTCGATCAGCCCGGCGAAGCCCAGCGTGGAGACCGGCGAATGCTCCGACGGCTTCACCACCACGGTGCATCCCGCGGCCAGCGCCGGCGCGACCTTCCAGGTCATCAAGAGCAGCGGCGAATTCCATGGGGTGATCGCCGCTACCACGCCCACAGGTTCCCTGCGGGTGTAAACGAGCGTTCCGCATGATCTGAGATCAAATCCCCCAGGCGGCGCAGCAAGGCCGCGCGGGCGAAGCCGGTCAGCCGTCCCCATTCCCCGTCCAGCGCAGCGCGCGCGGCGGCGACGGCGGCGTCGACGTCCTCGGGGCCGCCGTCGGGCACTACGGCCCAGCCGCGCCCGCAGGGATTCTCCGGCTCGAACGTCCGGCCGGAAATCGCACCGGCCGCCTTACCGCCGATCAGCATCCAGAACCGTGCCAGGCCATCCGTCATCGGCCCATCCTCCCCGACGGCCGTGCCGCGGCACCGTCAGCGTGACGATCCGCCTTCAGGGCGACGCTACCCCAAGGGACACCACGGGCCACGGGCCATGCGCTTTGGCCAGCAGCAATCCGCCGCGGCCGTACCAGGCCAGCCGGACCTTTGACGCCCAGCTGCTAAAGCGGCACGACTGCGGTCTGCGCCGTACCGCGCAACTCGATGCTCCGCCACGATGGCGATCGGTGCGGGAAGGAGTCGGGCCCGCCGAACGTTTCGTACACGCCGACCGTCGTGAAGTTCTCCGTCTGCCCCGGCGGGACGTCAAGTTCGGGCAGGACGAAGCCGAACCTCTCGCCGCCGGTGTCCACTGTTATCAGCAGCGGAACGGAGATCAGCGATCCGAGCGCCGTGTCATCCATTGTGATTTCACTCGACGTGAAGTTCTTGGCGGCGGGACTGCCGTCGTTGTAGATCAGCGCTGGCAGCCCCGGGGTAATGCCGATCGTGTACTCGACCTCAATCTGGCGATGTTTCAACACGAATTTGTTCGCGGACATGGTTCCCCATTCCCTTGGACGCGGAGCGTCCGTAATCCTGCTGCACTCCGCGTATACGGAGGCGCGCCGGGCCGGCCTGATACATCCATGCGGCCGGATCGGCTGAGATCCCAGGACATTAGATGATCGGCGCTCGCTGCGGCAGCCCCAGGAACGTGTGGCCCTGCCCGCCAGTCAGCTCAACATTGAGCGCACACCGGCCGGGCGGGCCCGCTGAGCGCATATCGCTGGACGAACCGGCGCACAATGGCGGGCGGGTGGGTGACGCTGCTGCGGCGGGCCAGCGCCTTGAGTTCCTCGGCCTGTTCGGGATCGAAGTAGCCGGCGTGCTTGTAGACCTCGATCCGGATGCACAGGCCGGACGGGTCGAGCTCGGGATGGAACTGCGTGGCGTAGACGTGCGAGCCGATCCTGAACGCCTGCACCGGGCAAGAGGGGGAACCGGCGAGCAGCACGGCGTGGTCCGGCAGCCTGCTTATCGCCTCCTTGTGGCCCACGAACGCGTCGAACGTGGCGGGCAGCCCGCCAAGCAGCGCGTCTTGCCGGCCCTCGCGGGTGAGGGTGACCGGGACGGAACCGACAGGTTCGGCGTACCGCCGGCCGATCACCGCCCCTTGGTGGCTGCCGAGCGTGCCGATGCCGTAGCAGGCGCCGAGAAACGGGAAGTCCGCGTTGATAACCCGGTTGAGCAGGCCGCGCAGGTCTGCCTCGACGCGCCGCTGGACCGGCGTTTTCGACCCATCCGGGTCGCTGTAGTTGAACGGGCCGCCGCCGAGGATGATCCCGGACCAGTCCGGCAGATCGACCTTCCCCAGCGGCCGCTGCTCCAGCCGGACCCGGCGCAGGTCGCGCTCGTCCAGCCCGGCGAAGGCCGCAAACGACTCGTACTCGTTGTCCGCGGCTGCGTCCTCGGCCCGGGTGGCCAGCAGCAGGAACGGTTTCACGTGATCACCCTATGGGCTGCGGTCCCTGGTCCGGGCAGCAGGCCGCAGGCGCCCCAAGGATCTGCGATACACGCCCTCTGGACACCCTTATGGCCTGGCTTGGAACACGGTGATTTTGAGAGCCTTGCCGAGGAGCGGATCGGTGAGCGGCAGAAGGTACCGGTACAGGGGCGGCAACTGGGCACGCAACGCCCTGGGCGGCCGGGTGATGGTCGTGGACTCCACCACCCGCAGGCCGAGCCTTTGCAGCTTGTCCGCGAAGAACCTACGGCGCAGCTCGATCGTGTCGGGCAGGTCCAGGTCGATCCACCGCACCGCGCCGTTGTCGACCCGTTCGAAGGGGGTGTTCAGGCCCGTGCCGGTCTCCACGATGGTCCCGGCCGGGTGCTCAGCCAGGAACGCGCGCACCCACACGTCGAAGATCGCGGTGCGCAAGATGGTCACCAGCCCGCCGGCTCCCCGGCCATACTTGGCGGTGTCATAGTCGATCGACTCCACCATCTCCACGGCCTTCGGATCGCGCAGCACCGGCCGCCTCTTGCTGGTTTCCCGCGCCCGGGTGGCCAATGGGATGAACAGCGTCTCCTGGACGGCGCCAAGCCGCACCCGCTGCCTGCCAGCCACGGTGACTTCAGCCACGGTGACTTCAGCCACGGTGACTATCAGCCACGGTGACTATCAGCCACGGTGACTATCAGACACGCGGCACGGTCCCGTGATCGCGCCGGCTCACCGCGGGTCCCGCCGTCCCGCGCAGCCCGCCGCGGGCACGGGGGAGACGCGGCAGCGCACGCGGCAATGCCCCCTGCCCGGCTCTCATTTGCCGGTAAGCTGGCATGGCGCGGCTTTGAAGACCATTTCACAGCTCGAAGTCCCGGTCCTAAGGATCATCGTTGGGCACCTCGGCAATCTGCCGTGCGTGGCTTATTTCCCAGTCTGGCACAGATTATGCGGAACATTGAACGGGGGTTCACGCTCGAACTGGCGAAGAACGGTGCTGCACTTAATTCGGTATAGCATGAAACCGCTGGCACGTAGGGGGGGAGTGATGGCCGGTGACGCCGATGCCGTTGAATCTGACCGACGAGCAGGTCCGTACCTGGGTCGAGCAGCTCGCGATGTTCGCTGCCGCCCAGTACGGCGTCGCGATGGTCACCGGGAGGGTACTGGGCTGGCTGATGATTTGTGACCCGCCACAGCAGCCCGCCGGGCACATAGCGCGCGCTATCGGATCCAGCCGCTCGTCCGTCGCTGGCAGTCTGCGGTTCCTCACGGCGGCCGGATTCGTGCAGCAGGGCCGGCCGCCGGGTGACCGGGTGGTCCGTTACCGGATCGACAACGACGCGTGGATGGCGGTGCTGCGCCGGCGCCTGGCGGCGCTCGTTTTGTTCCGTGAGGTCGCGCAGGACGGGATTCAACTGGTCGGGCCCGCCGACCCGCGCTCCGAGCGGATGCGGGCCGCTCGCGACAGTTTCGACTGGCTGGACGCCGTGGTTTCCGATGCCGAACGCCTGCCGCCACAAACGTTCCGCTCCGCCGACGCCTAGCTTGAGTTTCGTGGATCTGGCGCCGCTCGCGCGCGGGTCGCCGATCATGTGGCGAGCCGTCTGCGGCAGCCGTTCAGGATCAAAGGCCAGCCACCCGCGGATACCGAACGGCTGCGCGGGGGTTTCCGCCCGTTCGCTGCGATACCGAGCGGGCGGAGACGGCTGCGCGTCTGGGCCGTGTCGCGGCCGGCGCAGCGAAGGCTACGCGCTGCCCGAATTGGAATTCGTGGCCGCCGGCCCCTGGTCGAGGTCGCCAAGGAGCAGGTCCAGGCACTGCTCCTCGTACCGGGGTCGTGCCGGTGGGCGGAGGGCGTAGCGCCACAGCCGGATGCCTTTTATCGCGCCGTGCAATCCGGACACGATGTCCTGGCCCGCGTCATCGTCGTCGGCGCGGACGTGCAGGGTCGTCCCGTGGGCCGCCAGTCCGCTGAGCAGGCGGCGGGTGGCAGCCGACGGGCGGCCGTTCATGCATATCAACGGGCGTGCCCGCGCCCCGAGGCGATCGCCGGCGGCGATGATCACGGACGGGTTCTCGCACACGTAGACCTGCCTGGCGGCGGAGCGGAACGTGCCAGTGAGCGATCGCCAGGTGAGCCACAAGGGCTCGGCGCCCGCGACCTCGGTCAGCCTGCAGCAGGCCGCGTTACCGTGGAGGAGGAGGTTGAGCACGAGGACACGGGAGGACACCGGATCGCAGACGACGCCGAATTCCTCCCATGCGGCTCGCCACGATCCGGCGTCGGCGGGCACGTCGCGGCCAAGCAGCCGTAGCACCGCCGCCGCCACCGGGCTTCCCCGGTCAAGGGCGTGCGGATCATCGAGCGCCGACGCCGCAAGCACCGTGAGCAGCATGGTCAGGCCATCGCGATCGGGCAGCCGCCGCCAGACCCGGGCGCATCGCTGTGCGAGGTCGAGCAGCTGCCCGCTCCCTGCGCGGGGCAGGCCGCGCCTGGCCAGCCAGGTCGCGGCGGACGGCGGCGGGATCCCTGCGGCGGTCAGGGCGTCACCGGCCAGCGCACGCTCGCGCTCGGCGTCCTGCCGCGAGGCGGCCCTGTCCGCGGGCAAGTCCCGCAGCGGGCCATAGCTGGCCGTCAGCAGCGTCTCAAGATCAGCGCCGAGAGATCCGGCCGCCTCGGCGAGCGCCTTCGCCCCGACCGGCCTTCCTGACAGCGCCCATGTCACTCCGAGGAGCTTGCCTACCTGATCGCGTTCCGCCTGTGTCAGCGGTACTCGTAGCGGGCTGCCTGAGCTACCGCGGCCAGACTCAAGCCGCCGCCGCGCCGCCGTGAGCACCTTCTGCGGCCCTGGCAGCCGGCACCACTCCAAGAGCCGAGAATCGATCACGGCACCGAGAACAGATCGTCGGCCTGCACGTCCGCGTGCGCCGCTCCGGGCCCGTCCGGATTGCCCTCCGGCACCAGATTGGGCAGGTCGGCGGGGTCAGGGGTCAGGATGTGGGTGAGGTCGTTGCCGGTCCACACCGCGAGTTCCAGTGAAACCCCTGGCAGCGGCTGAGGTGCGCGGCGAACCTCATAGATCGCGGCCAGCGGCACGGTCGAGGAGTTCGCGACCATCCCAGGACCGGCGATCAGCCAGTCCAGGTCGCATGAGGCAAGCAACCGGAACATGGTGGCCTTGTTCGCCGAGTCCACGCCGCCGAAGGCCTCATCGAGCCACAGCATGCGAGGGCCGATTCCCGACTGGTCGTACATGGCATGCAGCGCGGCGATGAACGGCTGGAGCAAGGTGATGACCTTCGCCCCGCCGGAGAGCAGGCCATGGCCGCCCCTGTCGAGAGATCGCCAGCCACCTGATCCGCCATCGGCAACGGCTGAGCGCGGCGTGCGGTACTCCATCCGCAGCTCGAACCAGCGCCGGTAGTCGAGGATCTGCGCCAGCCGGGATCGCCAGTCAGGGTCGCCTGCCGCGCGCGCCTTTTCCTGCGCGTCGGTGACCCGGCCGGCCAGGAAGCGGCGGATCTGGTCCTGGGCCGTATCCGGCAGCAGGCCGAAATCACGCTCGAGCGCAGAGAGCACGTCGTTGGCCGCGCGCTCCTCCGATACCGGCACCCTGATGAGCCTGAGCGTAAGCCCCGAGGTGGACGTGGGGTTCTGCGCGAGCTTGTCGTTGATGTCCTTGCGCAGCCGCTCTGCTTCGGCAAGGCGATCACGCAGGTGCTCGATGAACGTGCTGCCGAGCAGCTCGTTGATCGTCCGCGTCAGCTCCTCGTCGTAGTCGGTCTGGAGCCGCAGCAGCAGCGCCGACAGCGTCTCAAGCGCCGCGGGAGGCCCGAGCGCGGCGCCGGTTCCGTCGACCACCACCTCGACGGTGCCAGGGAAGTCCGCTGCTGTTTCGCCGGGCGAGATGGTGCGGACGGTGCGCCCGGCCAGGGACTCCAGCCGGGAGCGGAGGATCGCCACGGCCTCGACCATCCGCGCCCACAAGTTCTGTACCCGCTGGGCGGCGGTGGTCGTGTCGTCGGGCCACTCGCGGATGGTTATCTTCGCGCGGGCGGCCCGGACGCCCTCCAGCGCCGCCGTGATGTGCCGCGCCGCCGGGCCGGCGAGGCCACGCATGCTGGGCAGCCCGGAATCCACGCAGCCGAACCATCTGTCGACGGCGGCCTGCCGGTCCGCCTCGGCCTGCTTGCGCCGCTCCCCGGTCTGCTCAAGGATGGTCTCCGCCTTGATCCGTCGGCCGCTCAGGTCTGCCTGCTCGCCCGCCAGCCGCTTGAGGGTCTGCGTGGCCGCTTCGATTCGCTTGCCCAGCCTGCTGACCTCGGCGACGATCTCCTGCGCTTCCTGGGTGAGCGCGGCCCGTGCGGCATCGGCCTTGGCCCGCAGGCGGAGCGCGGCCTCATTGTCACTCCTGGCGTCTCCCGCCGCGTTCTCATATGCCGAGCGGTATTGCCCGACGGCGTCGGCCGCCCGTCCGGCGGCGTCGCGCAGCGGAGGCACGATGCTCATGGCACTGTCCAGGCTGCCAAGCAGCGACTGGTAGCCGGCGAGTGCCCGCAGCACCCGGTCCACTTCCTCGCGGCTGCGCGGCAGCTCGTGCTCGTCGCAGTGGGCGGCGACCGCGGCGGCGGCGGTGTCCGCGGCGGACCTGACCTGCCTTTCCGCCTCCTCGGCGAGCACAGCCTCCTCGGCGGCGTCCGCCGCGGCCTGCGCCGCGTGCCTGGCGAGAAAGACCGCGGAAACCACCTCGGCGTCAGTTGGCACGCAGTCCGCTGCGGCGTCGAGTGAGCCCAGCAATCCGGCGATATCGTCCAGCTCGGCGTCGATGCTGTCGCGTCCGGCCGCGAGCCCGCGGAGCCGTTCGCGAAGTTCGGCGATGCGCCGCGCGCGGTCTGCGGCCCGTGCCGCGGCGCTGAGCAGCCGCGCTCCGGCCGGCATCGGTGCAGCGGACCCGGTGAGCCCGCCGTGGCGCCAGCGGCCGTCGGCGCCGATCGCACTGTCGCCCGCGGGAAGTTGTTCTGCATAGCTAACCGAGCCGAGCAGCCGGTCGACGACTCCGGCAAGCGCGCCAGCGTCGTCGGCCGGGCGCAGTACCGCCCGCAGCGAGTGCTCCGCCGCGATGCCGGCCGCGGTGCCGGCCGTGATCCAGATGGTGTCGCGCCCGTCGCGGGTGCTGAGGTAGCTGCCGTCCGGCGTTACCCAGGCTTGCAGCAGCCCCGCGGCGTCCAGCGTGGCCTCAAGCCGCGCTGCCGGGATGTCTTTCCCGACTGTCTCGACGAGGCGCCATAGCGGGGCGCCATCTGCGCTGACCCCTGCTGGCCGGTCCCGTCGTTCCCAGAACTCCGGATCGTGCGGGCGGGGATCGCGCTCTGCCTCGGCGGCGGCGAGTTTCGCCGCGGCCTCCGAGCGAGCCGCGGCGTTGTCCGCCCGGGCCTGGTCCAGTGCGGCGCGCCGCCCGGCGAGCGGCCGCCGCACGGGAAGCAGGTGCTCGCGCGCCACCGCGGCCGCGAGTACGGGCGCGGGCTTGTCCGCAGAGGTCAGGTTGGATACCCGGCGGGTCCAGTCTTCGAGTAGTTCCGCGGCCGGGCGGATCCGCTCGTCGATGCCGCGAGCCCAGCTGGTGAGCAGTTCGGCGACGGCGGCGATGGCAGTCTCCACGGCGAGCTCGCGTTCGGCCGCCTCCTGCTGCGCACGCGCCGCGCGGACCCGGGCGTCGCGTGCCTTGCCCGCCGCCACGTCACAGGCACTCACCGCGTTGGTGTGCGCCTCGATGAGCCGCAGCGCGTCCGCCGCGGCCGTGCCGCGCAGCCGCGCCGCCTGCCACAGCCGCGCGGTGTCCCTGCCGGGCAGGAAACGCGCGGTCACGGCGGCGAGGCTGGCGTCCGCCGCGTGCTGCGCCACCTTGCCTGAAGCCGCGGTCACCTCCCGTTCTGCGTTAGCGAGAGCGGCCTTGGCGGTGCCGAGGTGGGCCTCGGCGGGGGTGATGGCGTCCGCGGCCTCCTCGGCGCGGCGCCGCGACCGTGTCGCGATCTCCTCAGCGTGGGAGGCCCTTTCGGCAAGCTGCTCGGCATTTGCCGCGGCGGACACCGCGTCCTGGTATGCCTGGCTGTCACGCAGCGCCTCCCGCTGGGCGGCGGCGGAACTGCTGGTGTTCCGCTCGGCGATGATGCACGCGTCGAGCGCGTCGACCTCGGCTGCGAGCCGCTCTACGTCGTCGGCGGCGCCCTTCTCGGCCCGCGTGATCATGGTGAGGTGGCTGGTCGCTGCGGCCACCGGATCGGCGGCTGCCCGGATGACCGCGTCGGCCCACGGCCGCCACCGATGCCGGGTGAATTCGGTGACAGCGGCGAGTGCCTGCTCGGTGGTGTCGCGTTCGTCGCGGAGCCGCTGCAGCTGTTCCCAGCCGTCGGCGAGCTGGTTGATCTCGTCGTCGGCGATCGGCGGCAGTGCGACGCGGAAGGCGTCGGTGAGGAACTTCAGATCGAGGCGGTGGCCGATCTGCGGGGTGCGTACGACACGGAGGATCCTGATGACCTGATCCAGCCAGCCCGTGTCGCATCCGTAAAGCGAGCGCGCGAGCTGCTCGCGGTAGGCGCTGCCAGATCGGTGCAGGGCGAATCCGGGAACGTCGCGCAGCTGGGCCGGCTCGGTCACCACTCCGGCGGTGGACAGGGACAGCCCAGCGCGCACCCGGGCCGAGCCCTGTGCGGTGCACCACTGGATCTTCAGCCCACCGTCGGCGCGGCGGGACTCCGCGAAGAGCAGGAGGGTGAAGTACTCCTCGCCGCTGCCGAACTCCAGCCATGCCCAGCCACGATTCTTCGGCTGCGTGGCGTCGCGGCGGTCCAGCGCATGGCCGGTCGGCTCGACGTAGTAGCGGAAGCGCTTCTCGCTCGGGCCGAGGGTGTCGATGTTGTGGCTGGAGATGTCGCCGGCCAGCAGCAGCAGCGTGGTCAGGGTCATGAGGGTTGACTTGCCCGACTCGTTCGCGCCCTGGAGCTGTAGCCGCCCGTCGGCATACCAGATTTCCGCGGCGTCGTACTCCCACAGGTTCACCACCCCGGCCCGCAGCGGCTGCCAGCGCTCCGTCCGCGTGGCGGCAGGCAGCCTGCCCGCGACTGCGGCATCGCGCCACGAGGTCAAGCCGGATGTGCGGGTCACGAGACGTCCTCCAGCGTCGGTTCCCATAGCGCCCTCGGATCGCGGTACCTGGCGGCGGTGGGCAGGATCGTCCAGCCTGTGCCCGCGAGCCTGATCAGGCCAAGGCCGACGAGGATCTGCTCGACAACCGACCGCAGCCTGGCTGGTGAGTCGGAAAGCGCCTTGGTAAGCGCGCGAAAGTTGTCGGTGTACACGCGGGCAGCGAAGGCGTTGACCTGGGCACCGGTCAACGCGATCTGGCCGAGTTCGCCGGGTGCGGTGTCGCTGATCGCCCGCTCCAAGATCTTGAGGGCGAACCAGGCCGATGCCGTCGCGGCGGGGAACACCGGTGTGACGCGAGCCGAGGCCGGCCTGTCCTCGGGCAGCCGGAGCAACATGCCCTCGGCGCGAATCTCCACGGTCCCGCCGGTCATGTCGGCCGCCTGCCCGGCCAGCCAGGAGCGCTGCCCGCGAGCATATTCGGCATCAAGCGGGTGCAGATCCGCATACAGCAACGCGGTGTCCTCCAGCAGGACACGCAGCAGCCGCTGACTGCGGGTGACGATACGGGCAGTGCCGTCGTCGTCATCGCCGGCCTGCGCCGCGGCGCCGTCGGTGAAAGCAAGCTCGACGGTGTAGGGGTCGGTGAACTGGAGCAGCGCCTCGGCGTCCACCTCGAAGCCGGCTCCGACACCGGTCCCCTCCTCCTCCCACTGCCGCAGCAGCGTCTCATCAGATGTGCGGCGGATGAGGATGCCGAACACGGCGAGCCTGTTCAGCCCGCGCACGAACGCCTGCCGTTCCGCCCGCCGGTCCGGATCGTAGGCCGCCGCGCGGGTGCCCGGAGCCGCCGACAGGGCTCGGACCTCATCAGATAGCTCCTGAACCGTAGTCGTGGAGTCGGCCCCTTCGCAGGCGGCCGCGGTCAGAGCTGTCAGGACCAGGTCTCGGCGGGCCGGCGGATCCCAAGGTGGCGGCGCGGCCGTGAGCTGCGGGCGGGCGGGGTCGCGGTGCAACCGGGCGGTCGTCCCCGCGATGACAAGCCGGTAGCCGAGCCTGGCGATCCAGTCGCCCAGCATGGCGCGGCGGCGCAGGATGGCGCCGAACAGTGCCGGATCGGTGCGCGCCGTGAGCAGCGGGGTAGCCAGCAGCCCGACAAAGGCGTCCTGCGCTTCCGCCCGCGCGATGTCCGGATCGGTGACATTCACCCCATGCTCACCTCGATCCGCCAGTTCTCGCAGGCGAGCAGCCCGCCGGGGGTTGCGAGCAGGGCCGAGGGCTGTCCAGGCGGCGGCGGGTGGGCCAGCACGAGCCACCGGTCGTCGCTGCTCAGTGCGGTCCGCACTCCGCCGTCATCAGGCACGGTGCGCAGCACTGCGGTGAGCAGATCCCAGACAATGACCGCTTCTTCGGCGCTTTCGACCGGCGCCCACTCGGCCAGGTGCCTGCCGGACCTGGCGAGGATGGCATGCTCGGCGCGGCTGACCTCGGCCTGCCGCTTAGCGGCGGCATGCCGTGCCGCCCTGCGTGCCTCGCGATGGTTCGGGACCTGGGCGGGCCGTCCCTTTACCGACTGGCTGCCGCGCTTGCGCAAGGTTACGTCGACAGGAACCGCGGCCGCCGCCCAGAACGACGTACGGGCAGGGACGTCCGGTTCGGCCGGAATTCCGGGCAAGTGCCTGGCACCCCACAGGCCGGTGGCCGCGCACCATACCCGCCAGGCGTCGCAGTCGCTGCCGGCGGATTCGACGGCTTGCGCGATGCGCAGCAGTTCGGCCCGCCGCGTCACGCTGCCGCCGGTGGCCAGCAGCGCACGCGATCCGCGCAGCAGCGGCGTGACGGCGTCGCGGACCTGGCGGCGCAGCCGGAGGGCCTGGCCCCTGCTCGGCAGGAACCACGTCCCGAGCGTCTGGGCGGCATCCTTGTGCCCGGCCATGACCGCCTGGACCGTTTCCTCGGCTGCCTCGGCATCAAGGCCGGCCAGGGCCATGCCCCGCCAGTCGCCATCGGCGATGTCGCTGAGCCGCCCGGCCGCCTCGCGGATGCGGGGACTGTAACTGTCCACCCCGGCGCCCCACACCGTCACGTAGGCCATGAGTGTCTCCCTGAGCCGGCGCATCTTTGCCTCGTCAGGGGAGCCGGCCAGGGCGGACGCCATGCGTGACTGCCAGATCGACGCGGCCTCGGCCATGTCCTTGAGTGTGGTGCGGACCTGCGCCCAGGCTCGCGCGGCGGCAACGTGATCATGCTCGGTCAGGGCCAGCAGCGTATCGTCCAGGCGGTCCGCGATCACCGCTGGCGCGAACGCCGCCGCGCTGGTCGCGACGGCATCCTCGTCGATCTTCCGCCGCAGCCAGCGGTGCAGGTCAGCGGCCTCGCTGGTCAGCTGATAGCGATCGCGGGTACGGACGAAGTCAGCCTCGGTCCTGGCCTTGTCCTGCCAGCGGAACACCACGCCCCAGTGATGGAGGGCCTTCATGCGCGAGTCGATGTCGAACACGTCGCCGCGGGTGAGGCGTTCCGCGATCGCCGTGTCCGTGCCGGCGGTGATGCGGCTGCGTACCCTCGCCAGCAGCTCGTCTCGCCCTACGCCGGTGAGCGAGTGCTCCTGGGCGTCGAGCAGCACGTCAACGAGCACGCGATACTGCGCCGCGTGCTCGGTTGCTGTCAGGTAGGCGGCAACATCAAGTCGCCCGGGGAAACCCGCGAGTTCCCAGGCATCGACGCCGTCGGCCGCCATTCTTCCCAACTTCCCCGACACGATACGTGCGCCACAGGCTACCGGCCGGGCGCATTCCCGGCCGGGCGCATACCCGGGCCGGGCGCATATCCCAGGCAGGCCAGCTAGCGTATCGGGTGCCGCGCTCCATGTCGTGGGCGAGCACGTTCATGCCAAAGCCATGCGCGATCTGCATGACGTGCCGGCCGATGGCGCCGTGCCGATCACGCCGATGGCCTTGCCGGAAAGGTCGGTGCCGGGCGCGTGCAAGAGGGCGCAATACCTCTCCCTAACGGCTGCGCGGCGTGTCACGCCCCCGGCGCGCCGGCTCGAGAACACATGGCGCCGGATGTCAGCCCGTTGCCGGGGATCCGCCGCGAGGGCGTGGCCGCGTGCCGGTCTCCTGGGCGGGCGGCGTGCGGTTGGCCGCGGGCACCCCCGGCGCGGGGAAGTTACTGATCTCATAGCCGGCCTGCGCGAGCTGGCGTTTGGTGTCGGGCAGCCGCGGGAAACGCGCGCGGGCAGGGAAGCCGAACGCCGACGTGAGGTCGCCGAAGGCCGACCGCCGCCAGCCGGTCAGGTTCGCGGCGGCGACGCCGGTAACGCGCTCAAGGAACTGCAGCGTGGAGGTGTGGTCAAACGCCTCGCTGGCGATCCAGCCGCCCTGCGTCCACGGGGAGACGATGATGCATGGCACCCGGAACCCGCCGCCGATCGGCAAGCCGTCAACGAATTCGAGCGGCGTGCCCCACGGCGGAGTGGGCGGCGGCACGTGGTCGAAGAGGCCGTCGTTCTCGTCGTAGTTGAGGATGAAGACGGTCTTGGCCCACACGTCGGGGTTGGACGCGATGGCCTCGATCTTGCTTGCGACGAAGTCCGCGCCGGAGGCCGGTGTGTAGTCGGGGTGTTCGGACTGGTAACTGGTTGGTATGAGCCACGACACGGTCGGCAGCAAGTCATGCGCGGCGTCGTACTCGAACTGGCCGGCCTGGTACGTGCGCAGGCCGTTTTGGTAAAGCGGTGAGGTGACCGGCGCGTCCTGGAAACTCTGGAAACGCTCGAGCATGTTGCACCCGTAGTTGTCGGCCTCCTGGTAGACCCGCCAGGTCACCCCCGCTGTGGTCAAAGCCTCCGGATAGGTCTGCCAGCGGTATGGCATGGGATCGGTGTTTGCGAGGATCGGCCCGCCGTTGTCGCCGAGCGGGTCGATGGTGGCGCTCATGAGGTAGAGCCGGTTCGGCCATGTTGGGCCGAACACCGAACAATGGTAGTTATCACAGATCGTGAATGACTCGGCCAAAGCGAATTGGAATGGTATGTCCTCGCGCGTGTAGTAACCCATCGTAAACGGCCCCTTGGCGCCATCTGCGGCGACGTGGGCGGGCAGCCAGTTGTCCATTTTCCCGTCGTTCCACGCCGAATGCTGAACCGTCCATGCGTGGCTCGTGGAGGGGATGGCCTGCGCACTCGTTGTGGTCGTATCCAGATGGAACGGGAGGAGATACCCGTCGGGACTGCCAATATACGGCTGGTAGAAAACCGGCCGTCCGGTGCTCAGCTGCAAGGCGGCCGGGTCAGAGAATCCCCGCACCCCGGGCAGTGTGCCGAAATAATGGTCGAATGAGCGATTCTCCTGCATAAGGATCACAACGTGCTTGATGTCGCTCAAGCTTCCGTTGTCCCGGCTGGGGGCCGCTGCCATGGCCCGGCGCAGGTTGGGCGGCAGGAATTCGGCAGCGAAAGCAGCTGCGGCCGTTACGCCAGCCGTAGTCAGGAGACGGCGGCGGGTTATCTCGGGCATCGGGCTTGCTCCCGCCAGAAGGTGTCAATAAGCGCCGACATAAACGATTGCGGCCGCAGCGTGAAGTTCCATGCTAAGGCATCAATGTAAGGAAGCAAATCGCCGAAACCCGGTAGCAGAAACCGGATCGGAAAACCGACCGAGACATGGGTTATCAGATGACGTTATTCAGCATTATTTGCGCCGGAATTCTACGCGGAGCGCTGGGCCCGTGCGCCCGTTCACGATGGCCGGCCGCCGCGCCGTCTCCCGGCCGCCGCGGTTACTCGCCCGCCTGTTCTGCACAGGCCCCAGGCGACCGGGCTGGGTGACGCCATCGCGGGTGCCCATGAGGGCAGGTCCCCTGACCGTCGCGACATCGACCAGCGCCGATGCTCGAAACCAGCACGCGTGAGCCGTTCGGGATATTGCGGCTTAACGGCTTCCGCAGGCGTGCCACTGCCCCGCCCGGTCGGCAATCTGGCCCGATCCGGCTGGCGTCAGTGCGTACGCCGCGACGCTTCCTGAGGCGAGCCATTTCCATGCTCGCGGGCGGATGACGGTGGCCGCCGCGGCGACGGCCAGCAGGACGCCCGGCCGCGGGTCGTGCTGCAGGGGCGTGAGTTCTTCGGTGCTGTTGCGGTAGGTGTCTCTTACTTGTTGCTGCGGCTAGGCGAATAGCCCGCGAATGTCATCGGCGTCCAGCCTGGCACCGAAGACGTTGCCGTCGTCCAGGACGCTGGAGAACAGCTCGGCTTTTCGCGCCTTCAGCGCCATGACCTTCTCCTCGATGGTGTCCTTGGCAATGAGGCGGTACACCATGACGTTGCGCGTCTGCCCGATGCGGTGGGTCCGGTCCACCGCCTGCGCCTCTGTCGCGGGATTCCACCACGGGTCCAGCAGGAAGCAGAAGTCGGCTTCGGTGAGGTTCAGCCCGAATCCGCCTGCCTTGAGGCTGATCAGGAAGACCGGAACCGAGCCGTCCTTGAAGCACTGCACCACCGTGGCCCTGTTCCGTGTCTTGCCGTCCAGATAGCAGTACTGCACGCCCGCGGCGTCCAGTCGCTGCCGCACCATGTCGAGAAATCCGGTGAACTGGCTGAATACCAGCGCTCGATGCCCGCCGGCGGTCACGTCATGAAGCTGCTCGAGTATTGCGTCGATCTTGCTGCACGGCAGGTCCCTGTGCGTGCCATCGACGAGCCCGGCGTGCAGGCTTAGCTGGCGCAGCAGCATGAGCGAGCGCAGGATCGTGAACCGGTTGGAATTCATGTCGTCGATCAGGCCGAGGACCTTCTGCCGCTCCCGTTGCAGGTGGGTCTGGTAGATCTTGCGGTGTCGCGGATGCAGATCTATCTCCAGTACCTTCTCCTGTTTCGCGGGCAGCTCGGCCGCCACTTGTTCCTTGGTGCGGCGTTTGACCAGTGGCTTGATCCGCCGCCGCAGCTGGGCCAGCAGGTCGGCGTGGCCTTGCTTTTCGATCGGGCGGGCGTAGTAATCGCGGAAACGGGTCGGATTAGGGAACAGCCCGGGGGCCGTGATCGACAGCAGCGACCACAGCTCCATCAGGTTGTTCTCCATCGGCGTGCCGGTGATGGCGAGCTTGAACGGGGCCGGCAACCGCCGCGCGCACTGGTAGATCTTCGATTGGTGATTCTTGGTGAACTGGGCCTCGTCCAGGATCAGCCCCGACCAGGGCATCCTCGCGTAGGCGTCGAAGTCGATCCGGAACAAGGTATATGACGTGACCACCGCATCGGCGCCGGCGATGATCTCGTCGAGGGATTGGCCGCGGCGAGATACCGTGTCAGAAATCGACACCACTTTCAGGCCTGGCGTGAACCGCCTGGATTCGGCCGTCCAGTTCGGCACCACGCTCGTCGGCGCGATGATGAGGAAAGGCGAAATGGTGGGGTCGGCCTGCTTGGCGTGGCTGATCAGGGCCAACGACTGCAGCGTCTTGCCGAGCCCCATGTCGTCGGCGAGGATGCCGCCGAGCTGATGTTCCCAGAGAAACGCCAGCCACTGGAACCCGTCCATCTGGTAGGGGCGCAGCCGTGCCTGCAGCGTCGCCGGTGGCTGTTCGCAGTCGACGGCGTCAATCGACAGCAGTCCTTGGACCTGCTGCTGCCACGCCCGCGCCTGGTGGTTTACCACTCCCAGTTCGGTGAGCTCGTCCCACAGTCCTGCCTGGAACCTGCTGATCTTGAGCGCTCCCTGCGGGGCGTCCTGCAGCGCCCGCGCCTCCGCTATCAGCCTGGCCAGCGTCTGCAGCTCGGGTTTTTGCAAGGAGAAGTAGGCACCGTCGTCCAGCAGCAGGTGCGGCTCGCCATGGCTGAGCGCCACGAATACGTCCGTGAAAGGAACCTGCCGTCCCTCAACCGTGATGGTGACCCCGAGGTCGAACCAGTCCGTGTCCCCGGCCACCTCGTCGGCCGACACGCCGATGCGTAGCGAGTCGCCTGCCTCGCGGTAGTCGGCGGGGTCTCCGGTGACCTCGACGGCCACCCCGGGCTGATCCTTCAGCAGCGGCAGCAACTCGGTGGTGAACCGCATGGTGTCGATGCCGCCGAGTTGGCTGTGCGGCGCGAGAGCCTGGTGCGGATCGGCGGATACCGGATCAGGGCGGTGCAGTCCGAAGCGATCGAGCGGGAGGCCGAGGCTGGCCAGGATCGTCTCCTCGGCGTCCAGATCCCGGTATCCGGCCTCCGGTGAACCCGGATGCAGCGATGCGCGTAGCCGCGAATCGCCGACCTGGTAGGCCCAATCCCAGCTGATGTCGAGGTCGTGGCCGTTGCCATAGCAGGCGCGCAGTACCAGGGTCGGATCAGAAATCGCCGGCGGTGTGAAGGATCCATCCGACGAGATCACCGTGGCCGCGTGCCGCAGCCGGGGATAGTATCCATCGCGAAACCTGGGCCGCTCAGCGGCAGGAACCTCCAGCCGCTCATTCTCCAGCGCCATACGCTGCAGCTGCGGCGGAACGGCCTTGGCGAGCTTGGCCAGCCGGAAACGCCAGCCGCCGTGATCGCTGCTCGCCTGGGCCTCCGCGGGGTCGACGTAGACCAGGCCGTGACCGGCAGTACCGATAAACCGGACCGGTGCGGCGTCATGGTGCATCCCGTCGATGCGGATCAGCGGGGTGATCACGAGCGGCCCGGAAGGTTCGCCGCCGGTGACGTCCAGGCACAGCTCCGCGGAACGGTATTTCTGCACCACGCCGAGCTTGCGCCCGTACACAAGCGGCAGCCCGATCGACTCAGCCTCGTCCAGCATCGGCCAGAGCTGGCGAGATTCGAACGCGGACAGGTCGATCGACTTTTCGTCACCGTAAGCGTAGCCATACGGGTAGTAGGCCGAACGGTTACTGCGCGATCGGTAGAGGGCGTACATCTCCTGTAGCCACCGCACATGCGCGGCGGGGTAGGCGCCGTAATAGTGCAGGGAGTCGAGTTTGGCCCAGCTCAGACCACCGCCGATCCAGCTGCCGTTCCTGCCCGTCTGAACCAGCCGGGCCAGCAGCTTCAGCGGCTGCCCGCTCGCCGCCTGCCCGCGTGCCAGCGCATGGCCGCGTGCCTGCGACTGCTGCGTGTTCCCCGACAGGGTCAGCTCGACGGCCAGCGGTGTTCCACTGGCGCCAGCGGCTCCGCTCGTGGCTGGCCTAGGCTCCAGCAGCGACTCTAACGACCGCTCCCACGCCACGGTTTGTGCGCTGCGGCGCGGCACTCCGGCGGCGTCTTCCAGGGCGGCGGGACCGACGTGACTCGACACGAGATGCTGCATGCGCTGAAACTAGCGCCCCGCACCGACATTTTTCACTCGACATTCCGGTATCGCCGCGATCTGTTCCGGCCGGCCCTCGGGTGACCCCGCGCTGGCTACGTGAGGATCGCGCAGATGAGTTGTATCGCGAGGCGATCCACACTACTCTGATTAGAGTACCCGATCTAGATGACTGGCCCGATCGAGGAGGCCCTGGATGGCAGCACGCATTCGCGCCAACCCGCTGGCCCTGGCCGTGCTCATCTGCCTATACGAGCGGCCGATGCATCCCTATGAGGTTGCGACCACACTGCGGCAGCGGAACAAGCACGACAGCATCCGGCTGAATTACGGGTCGCTCTATGCGGTAGTCGAGTCGCTGGAACGGCGGGGGCTGATCGTTCCCCAGCAGACGACCAGGGAGGGCCGCCTGCCCGAGCGCACCAGCTACGCCCTCACCGATGCGGGACACGTCGAAATGCACGACTGGCTCACTGAGCTCATCTCGACACCCGTCAACGACTACCCCTCGTTCGAGGCGGCCCTGTCGTTGCTGCCCGCGCTCCCGCCGGACCAGGTGGTGGGATTGCTTGAAGAAAGGGCCAGCCGTCTTGAATCGGAACTCGCGCAGGCCGCCGCGGCGCGCGAGCTTGTCGAGAAGCAGCGGCTGCCCCGGTTGTTCTGGGTCGAGGCCGAGTTCCGTGCCCTGCTGCGTGAGACCGAGCTCGGTTACGCACGCAAACTCGCTCACGACATCTCATCCGGTGCGCTCGATGGCGTCCAGTGGTGGCGCGACGTCTACTCGGGCGATGCCCCGCCCGTCTGGCCGCCGCCGGCCACCGGCGAGCCGCGGGCGGCCACCGGCGAGCCGCCGCCGGCCACCGGCGAGCCGCGGGCGGACCGGGGCTCCGGCGGCCGCGCGCCGGCAGGCTGACCGCAGACTGACGATGGAACAGGGAATGAAAATGGACGAGGTCATCACCGCGCGGGAGTTGCGCAAGAGCGGGCGAAGCCCATATGGGAGCGCCCCCGGAACCGCTACGCTGACGGGGGTGTCCTCCAAGAAGCGGAACTCTCGCATGCCCAGGACTCACCGCCAGGGCCTCAGCGGCAACCCGCAGCGTCGCGCCCAGCAGCTGCAGGAGCGGCGGACCCAGGGCCAGCCGGTGTTCGGGCAGTTGCCGCAGGAGCCACAGGCGGATCCGGATCGGGCAGCGTTCCGGGAGCTGGCCTATCGCCTGGCTGGCGGCGCGCCGGATGCGGCGTGGTGGCGGGAATCCCACGAACGCATTCTCGCCCGGGCCCGCGCCCTCACCTGGCCGTCTCGCCTGGTCGATCTGGAGACGCAAGCCTGCCAGATCGTGGGCGATGAGTTCTACGATCGCCTTCAGTCGCCGGAGACCGGTCTTCATCCAGCCCAGTGGCTGCGCGCCCTCGCAGCGGAGACCGGGGCGGCACTGCGCGCGGAGATCGCCCAGGGTGCTGATGGCTGGCAGAAGCTCTGGGCGCTGCTGTGCGGGCTGGCTCTGACGGCGCCCCGGACGCCCGCCGAGGCGGTGAGCGCGACTGCCCTGAGCGCCCGCGAGATGTTCCCCGACATCAAGGATCCCTATGAGACCACGCTGGCTGAAGCGGGCAAGGTCGCCGGGCTGCTGGCGAACCGTGGGCCCGGTGCCGGCCGCCCGGCCGATGGTTCCCGGCCGGCCGGGGAACCCCTGGCTGCCCGCGACGGGTACGGCAGCCGTCTCCTGCTCATGGCCCCGTTCAGCTACGACGGGGGCGCACCGGATCACTGGTATGCCTGGGACATCGACTTGTGCTGGATCGCCGTCGTCGTCGGCGCCGGCGTGTTCGCCTCGGCCGAGGACGCGCTGGGTGAATGGCGCGACGCCGTCGGCCATGCAGCCTCCGGCGCGGCGCTGTCGCCGTGCGCGGCGGGGATGACCGCCCGGCTGCTGGCCCCCTGCCTGCAGACCGGGGTCCTGGCGGACATGCTGCAGGGGCGGGAGCCTCGCGAGCTCATCCGTGAGTACTACCGGCTCCGGCGCCGTGCCCGCGACCTCACCGGATCCGCGGACACCGGCGCAGGCTCATCCCCGTTCGATGCCGACCATCTGGATGATGCGTTCCTGGGCTGGTACGCCGCACGGCACGATGACGTCCCCGAGGCAGTGGCCGAGGCCACCGGCACCATCCTCGGCGAGTGGGGACCGCATAAGAATCTGGACGAGCGATCGTTCTACGCCTGCTCGCCGCACCGTATCGAGATGGCGGCGCACCTGATCCGCGAAGGCTACTTTGCCGACTACGCCAACCGGGCGCTCCGGCTGCTGCCGGAGTGGACGGAGTGGTGCATCGAGCAAAGCGGACTCAATGGAGACGCCGCCGCCCGGTCCCGCGAAGCGGCTCGCTCCGCAGTTTCAGTGCTCGTTAGCGACGAGGATGACGAGCCGGCCACCGAGGATGACGAGGCGCCGTTCCGCCGCCATGAGTGAACCGCACCGGGTCGGTTCTGCCCGGTGCCACTCGAAGATCGCGATCTGCGCCCGATCGCTGTCCTCGTGGCACCTGCATGCTGGTGAGGCCTCCCACGTGTTCACGCCCCATGTCATTACGGCGAGTACGACGCTGCTGAGCAGCGACTTCAGCTCACGCTGCTGCCCAGGATCGTATTCACGTATGTGGTCGTGAAATTCTTCGCCGCAGCGCCGGGCGCAAGCAGAATCCTGTCGGCGGCGGTGAGAAGCCGTTCCCGCCCCGGAGGCGGCGGCTGTCCGGCGGTGGGCGGGCATTGCCGCCTGGGGCCGCGTATGACGTATACCGTCCCTGCCCAGCCAGTCGCGAGTCCATCCCGCCGCCACTATGGCTCTTCCCGCTGTCTTCATGGCGCACGATCTGATCAGGTCACCGCTCGCCAAAGGCGATCCTGAACTCCCCAGCACCGCGCCAACGGCCTGACCAGCAAAGGCGCCACCGTCGCAGGCTGCGCATCTGATAGCCCGGGCCGACTGCCTCGGACCCGGTCGGGTGGGCGGGTAGTTAATCTGTGGACGCGATGTTGATTATGTAGACAGTCGATGCGCGATCATCAACCTCATACAAGATCCGTATGCCCGCAAGATGCAGGCGGCAGATCCCGCTGTCTCCCCATGCGACCGCCGCATCTGGACGCGGTTGATCTGCCAGTGCCGACATCGCCCGCCTGATCTGGGCGAAAGCATCCTTGTCTTCCGAGCGGATGCGGGCCAGCGCCCGGATCGCCGTCTCCTGCACGACGACGGTGAGGCTCATCGCCCGTCGTCGGCGTCAATCCGGTCTAGGGCTGCATCCAGGTCGGCCAGCCGGGTACCCTCGCGGCCGGCCAGCTTGTCGGCGTAATGCGCAGCCAGTGCGGCACGATCTTCCAAATCGGCCAGATCATCTATGTTGACGATGGCGACGGTGGGCTTACCGTGTTCGGTAATCGGGACCGGACGGTGCGTGTGCTTGGCGCGCGCAACCAGCTCTCCAAGGTGGGCGCGCGCTTCAGTCAGGCTATACGGATCAGACATACTGCAAAGTGTACACTTTGCAGGGAGCAGCTGTCATGGCCACCACTCTTACCCGTCACCCGATCATGCGCGCTGCTCGACCGCCTTCTTCGGGGCCCACACGCTGTGCATCTGCGAACTGGACCAGTTTGCCAAGCGCTTCACCGCATGACGTGGGTTCGCTTCCGGCACTGACAAGGTCATGCCGAGGCCGACGGGCAGGCTGCAGGGCCGCCGCCGCGCGGACGAGCTTGCCGAACTCCTTGGCCTGTCCGAGTTCGCGGATCGCCGGGTGCAGACCTACTCCTGGGGGCAGCGCAGGCGGCTCGACGTCGCGCTCGGCATCGTGCACGACGCGCCAGGCCTGCGGCGGGACCCCGAAGGGGATGTGCTCGGCGGCGAGGGTCCGTTTGGCCCGCACAATCCGCTGGGCGACGGTCGGCTCGGAGACCAGGAACGCGCGCGCGATCTCCTCCGTCGTCAGGCCGCCCAGCAACCGGAGCGTCAGCGCGATACGTGCCCCGGTGGATAGCACCGGGTGACACGAGATAAACATCAGGCGCAGAAGGTCGTCTTGCACCCCGTCGTCATCGATCACGTTGTCGGAATCCGCAACGCCGCTGAGAACGGCCGTCTCCTGCCGAGTCTCGGCCTCGTGACCGAGCTGCTCGATCTTGCGCTCCAGCCGCTCGTTTCTGCGGAGGCGATCGATCGCGCGATGTTTCGCGGTGACCATGAGCCAGGCGCCCGGGTTGTCAGGGACGCCTGACTCTGGCCACTGTTCCAGCACCGCTACGAGGGCGTCCTGCGCAAGCTCCTCCGCCAGACCGACATCGCGCACGATCCGGGTGAGGCCGGCGATGATCGGGGCCGATTCGAGCCGCCAGACCGCCTCTATCGCCCGATGCGCATCGGAAGCCGTCACGCAGTGGATCAGAGCACCGTCATCGGCCGCCGCGCAAGCCGAGGCGCCTCACCCGTCCCCGATCACTCCGGACCCGGATCACCGGACCTGGATCACTCCAGACCCGGATCACCGGACCCGGATCAATCCGGACCGAAAACCTGGCGGACATCACTCTCACCGTCTCCGACGATCTTCCAGAAGCGCTTCGACAGTTCGTCCGGCGTGCTGCCACCCGTGGTCGTCATCAAGAACCGCATCGCAAGTTCTCCTTCTGCTGTCGGGTTTCGCCTGTTCTGCTGCCGGTTTCGAGTGCTGGGCGCCGGACGGTCCCGGCAGGTCAACCCAGGCGCTCTACCTACGCTTCGAACAGCAAGCGGCGAAATCGACACCGGCAGCGATGTTCAATGCCGCATCCATCTGGCGTACCAGGTTGGTCAACTAGGCCGCGACGAGCACTGCGCTGGCGTGCGGTCGCGCCTGCTTCCCGCGCCGTCAACCTCATCCGGTGCCCTTGACGTGATAGTAGGCCGTCGGGCGCCAGTAGGAGTTGGACCACGCCCGCCCGATCCGCGTGCCGGACTCGTGCGCCCCGAACGTGATGTTGGCGCGATCGACCAGCTCTACATGCCCGGTGCCAAAGAAGGCCAGGTCTCCGCGCCGCGCCCGGGCATGGCTAACCCGGACCAGCCGGCTGCTGCGGAGCATGTCGTGCGTGGTCCGGCCCAGCCAGATGTGAATGTTCCCGTAGGCCGCGTAAACGAGCCCGGAACAGTCGTAGCATGACGGCCCGGTGCCGCCCCTGCAGTACCACTTGCCGTGCTGCTTGAGGGCGTACTCGTAGGCGAGGTATCGTAGGTGCCGCCGGACGGAACGGGTGGCGGCGTGGGCGGGCAGGGTGGTGAATGCCAGCGAGGCCAAGGCTAGGGACACGATGATCACAAACGTTCGGTGCAGCATGTGTTCTCCTTCTGTGCGTGTGAAAACGGTCTCGGTTTGCCAGTGGCCTGTCTCCTTCCTCTGTGCGCTTGCCTTGAACCGGGCAGCCCTTCACGGTCGGTCTGGTCCTGCTCGCCAGATGGGCGTTTTGTGCTAGGGCGACCGTATTTACCGTGCGCAGGTTTGGGCTCGTTTGTCCTGGTTTGCGGAAAAATGCCAGGTCAAGAGGGGTCTATCAGGAGCCTGATGCGGAAGCCGCGGTAGCCAGGCGGATCGGGCGGCCGCGGGATGAACTCGAGCGTCCCCGGCTGTCAGCAACGGGCGGTCGGCCTTGTCGTCGCCATCACAGCGGCCGTGGCTGCGGCGTCGCATGGCGCGCCACGCGTGCCGTGCCGGCAGGAGCGGCGCCACGCGTGCCGCGCCGGGCAGGTAGCGCGCCGCCGCCCTATAGGGTGCCGCTAGAAACGGCTGCCAGTCTGTGCCATTCACAGTGCCCGACGATCACGTGTTACGACGCGGTTTGGATGATCGCGGCGTATCCGCGCGCATATGATGAGTTTTGCACCACGACCATGATGAGCTCGGCATTACCGGCGTCACTCATCGCGCAAATGATCATCAATGGTCGAGATGGCACCATATCTGGCTCAGGCCCATCGGGCGTCTGGGGCCTGCTGTTCCGCTTCTTAACCCGGCATCGAAGTCGCCTGGTGCGGGCGGGCCCGTCTCGCTTCGGGTGGCACACGATGGGCCAATTGGGTGCCGGATTTGGCCCAAGAAGCCATTGG
>CAWGXI010000001.1:0-31129 GCA_963826515.1 uncultured Actinomycetota bacterium | reverse complement strand
ATGGTCCGCACACCAACGCCTGCGCCACGTGTCGAATTCCGAGCACCGCGCAGGACCAGCCGGGCCGGACGATCGTCACCCGCGCCCACCGCACGCAGTACCGCACCTGGTGCGGTCAGCGGGGCCATACCCCACCCGATCCGGGCGGCGTGCGCTCGCAAACCCACCCATGATCACCGACCGCCTGCGCACCGTGACCAGGGAACGATTCGCTACCGCTGTTTTTTGCAAGATCACTCGTCGAGGGCCGGACGGGCCGGATCACACGGAGATGACCAGCGCACTCCTGTCTTGAATTTGGCGACAGGTGAGACAGGGCCTTCGTGGCGTCAGCGGGCCGCCGCCCACAAAGCCTACGGTGTTATGGGCCTAGGCTGAGGGTAACGGGGCAGACGGGGGGAACCGTGGGGGCTGCCAAGCTCATTTACGTGGCGGCGGCGACCCTGGTCATCAGCAGTGCGGGGGCCGGGCTGGGGGCGTGCGGGAGCCAGCCCGGCGGTCCGTCAAATCCGGGCCAGACCCAGAGCCCGGTGCCCAGCGCCCGGCCTTCCGTGCCCAGCGCCCGGCCTTCCGTGCCCAGCCCGCTCCAGCCCGCCTTCCCGCCCACCCGACGCCCCGGCGACTGCGGGGCATCGGCCGGCGGCCGCCGCTTCGGCTTCGCCCGCGGCGGTGATCCCCGAGCTGACCGTCAGCCAGCTGGCCGGGCAGCGGGTCATGTGCTCCTCCGGGCCTGACACCGCCCGCCAGCCTGTTCTGGCTGATCCGGCACGGCGAGGCGGCCGGGGTCATCTTCTTCGCTGAGAACATCTCGAGCCGGGCCCAGATCGCCGGGGTCATCACCGAGCTTGCCGGCCAACGCCAGCACGCACAATCCGGTTCGGGCGCCGCTGCTGCTGATGACCGACCAGGAAGGCGGGCTCATCCGCGGCCTGCCCGGCCCGCCCGACCTGCCGGAAAACCAAATGGGCCATTTCGCCGACCCCGCCGCGCAGGCACGCGCCGCTGGCACCGGAGCCGCGGCGAACCTGCGCGGCGTCGGCATGACGTTAACCTGGCGCCGGTGCTCGACGTGTACCGGACCGCCGGGAATTTCATCGACCAGTACGGCCGCTCCTATAGCAACAACCCGGACGCCGCGTCCGGGCTCGGCGCGGACTTCATCACCGCGCAGCAGCGCGGCGGGGTAGCGGCCACCGCCAAGCACTTCCCCGGCCTGGGCGCCGCCGCGACGAAACAAGACACCGACGCGGCGCCAGTGACGCTGAACCTGCCCGCCGCCGCGATCCGCGGCGGCGACGAGTACCCCTACCGCGCGGCGATCGCGGCCGGCGTCAAGCTGGTCATGATGTCATGGGCGCGCTACCCGTCGCTCGACACCAAGTACCCGGCCGGGCTGTCGTCAGCCATCGTGCAGGGCGAGCTGCGGCAGCGGCTCGGCTACCGCGGCGTGACCGTCACCGACGCGCTGGAGGCTGGCGCGCTGCGCGCGTTCGGCCCGATCGGCCAACGCAGCCAGCTCGCCGCGCAGGCGGGAATGGACCTGCTGCTGTGCGCGGGTCAGACTCCCGGCGAGGGTTACCTGGCGATGGCCGGGCTGGAAAGCGGCTACCACGACGGTCTGCTGACCCAGGCGGCCTTCACCGCGGCCGTCGGCCGGATCCTGGCACTCCGGGCAGGCCTCCCCGGCTAGGGCGTGGCCATAGTGAGGTGCCAGGCCGTCCAGGGCCCGCGGTACCGTTCCAGGTAACGCTCCGCGGCCTGCAGCTGGCGGTGGCCGGGTGGGCAAGTTCACTCGGTCGGCATAGTTCTGAAGAACAAGCGACAAATCACCCGATATGAATGCGATCAGCACGCCTCGCCGGGCACCGGAAGTTTTGCCACCGCGGGCCGAACCGTGCAGCGCCCAAAGCGGCGTGAATGTCCATCCCCGGTCGCAGTCTCGAACCGGCAAGATTGCATTGATAGGTGGCGACTGGCCCGGCATGGATGACCACCGGGCTCGGCTGGCATGGTGGCTGCAATAAGGCGCAGAGGAACGCGAGGCTGATTGTGTGAGAGGACCGCAGGACGGTCAAGGGCCAGGTAAGGGCCAGGTCAAGGGCCAGCGCTGTCCCATTTACTCCATCGGCTTGGTCATTCACAGTACAAGCGGTCGCGGCCCCGAATGCTGCGGCAAGGCTGAGCCCGGCCGGGCCACGCAGCCTCGCTCTTCGGCAGCGCATAGGCATCCGGTTAGCGGCTGAATTTTCCTGACTGCCACTGTTATCACCCTGCTGACCCCGGGTATTGGCCTGTTAACGGCCGGTCGTCTACATCACCCGCAAGTGATGCGGAACCACCCCCACGCCGCGAACAGACCGGTGAAGTCAGCGGGGGGGGACCAAGTAATTGGTAAAGAGACGTGCCGCCGGGTCTGCTGACGAGACCAGGCAACTGGGGCAAGCTGGGAAGGAAATAGCGATCGCGGCTGACGCCGACCGTCAGGTCAGGCACATGCGCGGCCGGGTTCCCGGTCTCGACGGCGTCCGGGCGCTTGCAGTGCTCGCCGTTATCGCTTTCCACCTCGGAATGCGCATGACGCCGGGCGGTTTCCTCGGGGTTGACATCTTTTTCGTGCTGAGCGGCTACCTGATCACTGACCTGCTCGTCGCGCAATGGACCCGGCACGGGCAGCTGGATCTGCGCAGATTCTGGATCCGGCGGGCGCGCCGGCTCCTTCCCGCCCTAGCTGTGCTCTTGGTCGCCGTGGCCGCAGCAGTGGCCGTTATCGAACCTGATCAGCTGTCCGCGTTCCGCCCGGCGCTGGCCGCTGCGGTCAGCTACTCGAGCAACTGGTACCAGGCTCTTCACCACGTCTCGTATTTCGCCTCGCTCGGACCACCACCGCCACTTCAGCACCTGTGGTCCCTAGCCATCGAAGAGCAGTTCTACCTGGCCTGGCCATTGTTGCTGCTGCTGGTGCTCACCCGCCTGCGGAGACGGCGGGCGCGGGTGCTGACTGCCTGGCTGGGAGCGCTCGCCTCGGCGGCGGCCATGGCGCTCATGTACCTACCCGGCAGCGATCCCTCCCGGGTGTACTACGGGACTGACACACACTCGACCGGACTGCTTGTAGGCGCCGCGCTAGCCCTAACCTGGCCGATGGCCACGCTCACCAACGCGCCACGAAGGTTCGCGCGCCGACTGGACTACCTCGGCGCGGCCGGGCTCGTGGTGCTGGCATGGGCTCTGGTCCACTTCGCCGGCACCAACCCGGCCGTCTACCCGCTCGGGCTGGCCGTCGCGGCGCTGGCAGCAGCCGGCCTGACCGCCGCCGCAGCGGCCCCAGGCACCGTGAGCGCGCTGCTGAGCCTGCCACCGTTGCGCTGGCTCGGCGTCCGGTCCTACGGGACCTACCTGTGGCACTGGCCGGTCATCGCCATCGCAGCCGCGATCACGGGGCCCGGACCTGCGGCCCCCTGGCTTTGGGCCGCCGAGGCAGCCATCGCGATCACGCTGGCAGCTGCCTCCTGGAAATGGCTGGAAGAGCCCATCCTGCGGAACGGCTTCCAGGCCACTTGCCGAACCTGCTGCCGAGCGCTCGGCGACTCGGCCATCGCCGCCTGGCGCTCAGCCGCGCACGCCTTGCCCATGTTGGGGGCGGCCGCCGCCGTGGCCCTGACCTGCACTGCCGGGTACGGCGTCTTCCACTCAGCCCCCGGGACATCCGGCATGGAAAAGCAGATCATTAACGGTGAGCGGGTCAGCGCGGCCACCCGGGCGGACGTCCCACTGCCGGTCTCCGGGCCTGCGGCCAAGTCCTCACCTTCACCCACCCAGCGCAAGGTCCGGGGCCGGCAGGTCACCGCGATCGGCGATTCGGTCATGTCGGCGGGTGCCATCGCACTCGATTCCGCGCTGCCGGGCATCTACGTCGACGCCAAGCCCAGCCGGCGGTGCGGGCCGGCATGGATGTAGTGCGCAGCCTCGCGGCCAGCGGCGGGCTGCGCCCGGTCGTGGTGGTAGGCCTGGGCACCAACTACATCGTCACCACCAGCGAGCTCAGCCAACTGACGCAGCTGCTCGGACCGCACCGCAAATTGGTGCTCATCAACACCTATGTGCCCGACCAGTGGAGCAAGGACGTCAACACCACGATCGCCGCCTTCATCCGGCGGCACCCGGATGTCGTGCTGGCGGACTGGTTCGACACGATCAAACACCGGACCTACCTGCTCTGGCCGGACAAGATCCATCCCCAATTGCCGGGGACCAGGGTCTACGCACGCATGGTGTACCGGGCGGTCCAGGCGACACGCGACGTCCCGAGCCCCTCGCCCGCAGCGCAGCCTCCGCTGGCCGGCCGAGCCACCACTACGCCCCCAGTGGCCGGCTACCAGGGCAGCCGCAGTTAGCGTGTCCCGCAGATCTTTGGCGCCCGCACCGGCGTGGCAGCACCCTGAATGTGCCATTGCGGGTCGCCGGCGACCCGCAATGGCACATTCAGGGTCGGTGTCCCATGATGAAACACCAGCGGAAGCCGGCCGGCAGGCCAGCTGACCCGCATGTCGAGGTTCCGGCCATCCGCCAGCCGAACACGATCAAAGGCGTCCATGCCAGCATCCTGGCACCCCACGTGGTCACAACGCGCGCCGTGCGCCGACCGGCTGTGAACGGTACGTCATGATCAGATAGCACCATCCGCACTTGCCGCCCACCGAGCGTTCGCCGCGTCAGCCTTCCTCCGGAAGGATCACCAGGTCCGCGCTCACGGCCGTGGTACTGCCACGACGGCCATAAGGTCGCCAAGGCCAGTGCAGTCTCCACCGTTGGTGGTGTAGAGCTGCGCGAGATTGCGAGACGTCATTTGATCGCGTGAGGACCTGCACTTCTGGAACAGCCTGAGGTGGCGGGGTTCACGACTTTGGGGATTCGCCACGATCTCGGCAATGATGAGGTGGCTGAGCCGCGGTCTGCGAGATCCTAAGCGTTACCTCCGTTATGGGCACGTCGTAGGACACGCAGGTCCGGTAGCCGGCCTTGCGGGCCGCCCGCTCGATCAGCGCGTCGCGTACCGCGTCTGCGACGGCCGGAACCAGCGGCCGATCGACCCGGTCAGGGCGCGCAGCCGCAGCGCGCAGCCCGCGATCTCCGCGTAGGCGGCTGCGGCGTCCATGGCCGCGATGTCCAGGTGATGCAGCGTGTGATTGCCGAGGTCGTGGCCGCCGCCCAGGATGCGGCGCGCCATCTGCGGGTATTGCTCGAGAGGGTCCCGCCGGCAAGCACCGTGACCCGCGCTCCCGCCCGCTCCGCCTCGGCGGGCAGCGCGTCGGCCATAGATACGGGCCCTTGACCATGGAAGGTGAGCGCCACCTGGGCCCGGTTACGTGACCCGTGCACGACCTGCGGGCCGCCCTGCACGTGGCCGACGGGCGGGCTCACTGCCGGCGACGATGCCCCTGGTGTTGATCCCGAACGGCTGCCGCTGGGGGGCGCGATGCCCTGCCGCGTGCTCGTGCACCCCGCCAGCACCGCTCCGGTAGCGACCGCACCGCCAAGGATTAACAGTTCCCGCCGCTCGATCGACACGCCCAGCAGAGTACTCACCCCCGGCAGGTGCAGGTCCGCCGCTGTTGTGCGAGTCGGGCTGGGTTACCCATCTTGCAGCTGGAGCTATTCTCCTTCGGTAGCTTCGTCGAGCGCCTGGCCGAGCGGTTTACGGTGATCCGCTATGACAAGCCCGGCCGCGGCCTGTCGGATCGGGAGGGAATTGACCTGTCGTTCGACGGGCAGGTGGCCGCGGCGCTGCTGGTCGCCGCCGGGATGACCAACCATTCCATTGCCGTGCGCCTGTCCATCGCGCCGCGGACGGCGGAAGCGCATGTCGAGAACATTCGGCCCAAGCTGCAGGTGCATTCGCGTGCCCAGATCGCGACGTGGGTAACGGAGTATCGCTTTCGCCCCTGAGCACCCTCGGTAGTTTGCCCGACTCCACACAACGAGCAAGGCCGTCCCGGCCAGGAGACACCTGCGGATTGCCGTAGTTCACCCGATTGCTGCTCGAGTTGAGCGATCTTAGTGTCAAGACATGTCACACGCCAACAGGTCTGTCACTCCCCCGGTGGCCGGTCGGCGCCCGCCGGCAACTGTCTATGCGTTGCTCAATCTCATGTACGCAGTAGCCGCGTACGTGTTCTTCCTCGGGGTGCTCGCCTACTCGGTCGGCTCCTTCACCGGTCGTGGCGTGCCCAAGGGCATCGACCAGGAGACGCCCGCCGCGGCGCTGCTCGCGGTGGCGATCGACGTGCTATTGCTGTTGCTGTTCGCGGTCCAGCACACCGTGATGGCCCGCCCGTGGTTCAAGCGCGGCCCGCATCGTGCCAGCGCCGGCCGAGCGGACTTCGTTCGTGTTGTGCGCGAGCCTGGTACTGGCGCTGCGGCCACCGGATGCAGGTGCCGGGTCAACGTCTCAGACGGTGAACTTACAACGCCGCCACTCGTCGGGCGTTCCTTCCTGGGCTCGTGATTGACGTCCTGCGGAACCCGGATGCCCTCCCAGACGATGCTGTTGGTGACGATTTCGTCCGCTGGCCGCTGCTGGTTGAGCTTGAGGCCGATGATCCTCCGAACGACCAGTTGATCGTAGAAGCCGCAACGAAGATTATTACGGTGGCTTGGGGTTCCGGGGTGCCCGCGGTTGCTGCCTGTGATTTCGAGAACGAACTGCCCTGGAGCGGAGGCATTGCCCGGATCCGGGGTTCGCATGCCTGAACCGGCGCACCCACTTCCCGGTACTGACACCACGCCCAGCGAGCGGGTCTGATCGTGCATCGGGCCTTGATCCCGTGGGTCAGCCACGCTGCCTCGTGAGCGGATTCCATGGCCGGATCGGCCGTCGTATTTGCCCTGCCAGTCAGTGCCGTTCGGCACTTCCGTTGCGGTACGGCGCTGGACAACAATAAGAATTTGAGTCACGAACCAGGCGGAAGTATCTGCAGTCCGGACGAGAGTACCCCGTCTCCCGGCCGAGGAGCGCAGGTGGGGGGTGCGAGGACCCGATTGACAGTAGCTCGAGCTGAACCCGGCGACCCCACCGGCGCTGACACAGGCGCTGTCGATGGCGTCCCCGACACCGTGAGCCTTCCCGATGGCAGGACCCTTACCGTGCGGACAGTGATGCAGGCCGACGTCGACGGGCTAGACGCACTGTTCGAGGGGCTCTCCGATGAGGATCGGCACCACCGCTTCTTCGACCAGTACCACCCGGAACGTGAGTTCCTCGAGCAGATGACCCGGCCCGAGGATGAGGGCGGCTGCCGTTTGGTCGCCGTCGTTTCCGGCGCTGAGGACGCACT
Source organism: uncultured Actinomycetota bacterium (assembly GCA_963826515.1). Lineage (GTDB taxonomy): Bacteria > Actinomycetota > Actinomycetes > Streptosporangiales > Streptosporangiaceae > DATFVJ01. The sequence goes on along the minus strand of CAWGXI010000001.1, from coordinate 23,795 downwards.
CGTTGCCGAGGCGGGCTACGCCATCATGCCCGACGGCGACGGCGAGTTCGGCCTCACCATTACCGCTGGCTGGCGAGGATGGCTCGGAGCCTATCTGCTCGACGCCATTGCCGCCGCCGCGGCGGCACGCGGTGTGCCGAACCTGCAAGCCGACATCCTGCTCGACAACGCCCCGATGCTCGCCCTGGTCGCGTGCCGCGGCTATAAAACGCTTGGCATAATGCTCAACCGCGAGGACCTCTCGGAGGTGGTGCGGGTCGCCATCGCGGCGGCTCAGCCTGCCCGCTGAGGAACCCGCTCACGCAGTTGTCCTCCGGGCGCTGAGTGCCTCCGGGCCGGGTGATGGCGCAACGGCGCTGGACAAGGCGCTCATCCGTGGTGGGAAGCTGGCGGCCGTTCGGCTGTTGCCTGCTTCGGGCCCAGTTTGTGCAACTCGGCGCGGACGACGCGAGCGCCTCCGCTGCTGATCGCCCCGGCCAGGGCCTGGTGCGGTACTCGCGGTGCTGCCCTGGGTGAACATCGGACCCCGGCCTAATCTAGGCCTAATCTACGCCGACGCCTTGGCGACGCTGCTGTGGCGGCGGCCGACAGTTTCGTAGCCCATGATCTGGCCGGGGTGGCGGCGACCGGTTTCGCCGGTGTAGCCGTGCAGGTCAGAACCGCAGATCCCGGTGGCGATGATCGCCAGGAGGGTGTCGTAGGGGGCGGGCTCAGGCTCGGGGCGGTCATCGACCGTCATATCCCACGGTCCGTGGAAAACGAGCGCGCGCATGGTTCCTCCGTCGGGTGGGATGGCCGTCAGCGACGGGGATCCACATGGATTTTCGGGGCGTCGCCCCACTCGGGGCGATGTTCGCCGGCCAGGACTGCGGCGATGTCGTCCAGTCCGACGGTGGCGGCGATAAGGGGACGTGGGTCGACGGCGCCGGAGGCGTAAAGCTCAACGGTGCCGGCGATGCCGCCGGAGGCGCTGAGCACGCCGACGGCGGTGACGTCCTTGAGCGCGAGAACGCGGGTGTCGAGGTTGCTGGGTTCGCCGGCGAGCCCGACATAGACGACCCGGCGCGTCCCGGCTCGACGAGGTCCGCGGCGAGAGCCGGCAGGACAGCGGCGTTTGAGGCGTCGATGACCGCGTCGTAGGGCAGGTCGGGCAGGGTTTCGCGGGTCCAGACGTGATCGAATCCAATAGATCTGGCGAAGCACATCGATGCGGTGCCCCGGCCGAGCAGGTGCACCTCAGCGCCCTGTGCCGCGGCCATTATCGCGACGAGCAGGCCGATGGTGCCGGGCCCCAGCACGAGCAGCCGCTCCCCGGGCTGCAGACCGGCAGCCCGGACCGAACGCAGGGCGTTGCCGCCGGGTTCGACGAGGGCGCCGAGTGCCGCGTCGACGGTGCCGGGCAGGGCCTGCAGGGCTTTCACGGGGACGGGTAGTTGCTCAGCGAGCGCGCCGGGCCAGCCATTGCGAACGCCGATCTCATACCGGTCGGCGCAGACGTGCTGCCGGCCGCTGAGGCACCGGGCGCAGTGGCCGCAGCCGAGCATGGTGTCGCCGGTGACCCGGCGCCCGATCCAGGACTGGTCGACCCCATCACCAACGGCGGAGACGGTTCCGGCCCATTCATGCCCAATCCGGACGGGGTACTGCGCCTGACCGGTTTTCAGGTAAGACATCTTGCCGGTGAAGAACTCGATGTCGGTGCCGCAGACGCCGGCCCGTTCCACGTCGACGACGACCCCGCCGGGCCACGGCTCGGGCGTGGTGACGTCCCGGACCTCGGCCTTGCCGGGCCTAGTGATGACGAAGGCGCGCACTACCGGGCCGCCACAACGACCTGGCGCTGGACACCGAGCCCGTCGATGCCCAGCTCCATGACGTCGCCCGGTCGCCGGTAGGCGGGCGGTCGCAGGCCCATGCCGACACCCGGCGGAGTGCCGGCATTGATCAGGTCGCCGGGCTCCAGGACCATGAACTGGCTGAGGTAGTGCACGATCTTGTACGGCCTAATTATCATCGCTGACGTCGTTGCAGGCCAGTAACCCCGCGATGACATCGCGGGCAGCGTCGGGGTGATCGAGGTAGCTGGTCCGCTGGCCACGACCTGACCGGTCTCGGCGGCGTGATTGCTGTAGTTGAGCCCGATGCACAGGAGCTGGTGCGGGCGGGCGATCGGCGCGCCGATCCGCTGCCCGGCGAACCGCTCGACACGACCGGCTGTGATCCGCTCTTCGACGATCTCCCGGAGCCAGCCAGGGCCCTCCGGCAGGAACGCGGCGTCGAGTTCGGCGACGACGTCCGAGACGTCCACATAGGTGTCATCATCGACCCGCGCGGCGGGCTTCTCGCCGCCAAAGGGTCCGATACGCATCAGGTGCATGAGCTGCCCGAGCGATCATCGGCGTGCGGCTCGGCTCCCGCGGAGCTCACGATCATGGTGAGGTGCCGGCTGATCCTCGTCCTCCAGCCAGACAGCGGGGTCGGCGCGTAGCGCTGACCACAAGGTGGTGAATCCGCTATTCCACAGCTCGGACACCCGCTGCGGCGTGACGCCCAGTAGCGGAGCGATCTCCGCATCGCCCCGGCCCTCGAACAAACGGAATCGGATCGCACGCCGCTGCTCATCGGGCAGCGCGGCGAGGACCTCACGGATCCGGTGGCGCAGATGCTCGGTGCGCACAGCGCGCAGAGCTTGTTCCTCCACGTCGTTGTCGGCGGCCCGGTTGAGCGCACCAGGTTCTTCGCTGCCAGTACCAGCGGGGAAGGCTCGCCTGGCCCCGGCGGCGGCCATGCGGTCGCCGGTGCCGTGGCCGGTCGCTGTCACGAAGCCTGCCTCCTGTCGCCGGTCGTTACGCTGAGATCGCTCATTCACATCTAGTATCCACGGCCGCCGCAGGCCTTGTGCCCCAGGTGCCGGTGGCTGGCGCGGTAGTCACCTTAGCTGGTTTCGGCGTCGGCGGGGCGGCCACTGTCTGCGTCTGTGTATGTGTGCCTTACCTGCTCTGGCCCGTGATCGCAATCGTTTTTAGGTGTGGTTTCCTGGCTGATCCTGGGCATGCCGCACTATCCCTCCCCTGCCCCCCGGTAGCTGCCCAGGGCCGCGGACGGATGGCCGGGTCAAGCGGCGCGCAGCGCCCGCGCAGCGGCGCCGGAGTCGCTCTTGACGCCGCCATCCGGGAGCGGATGATCGGGCTGCGGGGGGAGGTGGAGGTTCCCGGGCGGGGTGCGGGGTCAGCGGCGGGCCGGGATCTGGCCACACGTGCTGCCGCCACTGCGGCGGCGGATGAGGCCGGGCTGGCAGGGGACGACCTTGCCGCTTCGGTCGACGCCGCTGTCCTCGCCGCTGCGGCACGAGCCAGGGCGGACGGTCGTCCTGCGCAGCGCGGGATTCCGGGCACCGCGAGGCCCGCCACGGGCGGCGGCGCCGACCTGGTCAGCAACGGGGCTTGGCTCGTGAAGGTGTCACGGGCATTCGGCAGCTCTCCGCTGGCCCGCGAGCAGGCCGGTGGCGGGTCTGCCGCGCCTCCGCCGGCTCAGTCCGCACCATCCAGTCTTGGGGAACGGCCGCACCGCCGTTAAGGATCTGGATTGTTGCATTGACCGTCACGATAGGCCAATGGAGGGCTGGGAACTTGCGCTGCCACTTCGGCTGGAGGGCCGCTCGTGAACGGGGATGTCACGCGGAACCACTACGAGCGCCTGACCGCCGGCTATGACCAGAACTGGGCCTACAGCCCCGAGTTCCTGGCATGGATGACCGGTTGCATCCTGCGGCGGTTACAGATCTCCGATGGTGACCTGGTCGCCGACGTCGGCTGCGGCACCGGCCTGTCGGCACCTGAGCCGACCTCCACCGGCCACCGGCCCGCAGCATATGGCAGGCCGCGCGCGTCCCGCGTGACGTGCGTCTTGGAGCACAGAGCAGTGCGGCAAAGTGCTCTCTGCAGATTCCTTAGCCCTCCCCCGACGCCGCCCTTACCTTGGCCGGTCGGGGCCTTCACGCCTGGATGATTGAGGTGCCCTGAACTTTGATGGGGACCGGGGCCAGCGGGGAGGTGGCCGGGCCGTTGACGACCGAGCCGTTGGCGATGCTGAACTTGCTGCCGTGACACGGGCAGTTGATGGTGCCACCAGCCACGCTGCCGACGGTGCAGCCCTGATGGGTGCACACGGCAGTGAACGCGCCGAACGAGCCGGCCTTCGGCTGGGTGATCACAATCTTCTTGTCGGTCAGGATCTTGCCGCCGCCGACAGGGATGTCGGCGGTCCTGGCAAGCATGGAGGGCCCGTTCGAGGCCGCCCCAGAACTCGGGCTGGCCGGTGCCCCTGGCGGGACGCTGCTCTGGGCGGACTGGCTGCCGGCTATTCCGCCGTTGTTGGAGTTGTAGCGAGCACATCCGGCCAGCGCAGCGACACAGGCCGTACAGGCGCTGACCAGCAGGATGCGGCGGCTGGATGCGGGGACGCTGGGCTCTGCCATGACCTGACTCCTCAGAGCTAGATGCCGAAGGTGGAGAAGAACCAGTAGGCCGAGGTGAGCCACACCGCGGTCAGCACGGTGAACACCAGCGCGCCGCAGGCCGGCAGCACCCAGCCAGGCAGTCCGCGTTTGGGCAGGATCAACATCTTGATTGTAAAGGCGCCGAAGAACGCGCAGCCAAGCAGCGAATGAACGAGCACCCGGGTGCTGTAGGTCTGGAATCCCAGCGCGTAGAGGCAGTGGACCGCGACCGGCACGGCCAGGAGGAACGCGATCCGGCCTGACCACTGGTGCAAGCCGCCGATCCACGAGGGCGCGGCGATGCGCGGGACCTTCCCATACATCACCAGGGCCGATCCCACCTGGACGACCGCGAAAACGGTCGCGGCCGTGGCGAGCCACGACTTCACCGAGCCTGGACTGGAGAAGCCCGCGATATTGATGGCATAGCCAGTCGGGTGATGGAGGTGCCCGTAGATACCCAGGGTCAGCGCGGCCAGCGCGCCGATCAGGCAGGGCGCCACTAGCTTGGCCGCGCCCGAGGCGGCGCGGCCCGGCGGCAGCGGCGCAGACGCGCCCGGTTGTACGGTCATCGTCGTCTCCGTTTTGGTGGCCGAGGGCTGCTACTGGTCAGAATCCGGTGCCGGCGACACCGTTGATCGGCGTGGCGACGATGACGGTGCTGCCGTCCTTGGCGGTACCCGTCGCCACGTCAAGCACCGGTGCCGTTGCCGCCGACGGCGCCGCGGAATCGGGGTTGGACTCGACAGAGCCGACCTGGGTGCCGTCGGGCAGCACGATCCATCCAGCCTTGATCTTGGCACCACGCACGATCGCGATCGACCGGTACAGGCCTGACGGCTTGTGCACCGCGGGCGCCGAGAACGTGTAGCGGATGCCATCGGCGACGACGTGGCCGACCGCCCGCTTGAAGTTGTAGGTCGCGCTGAGCCGGGCCCGGTTGTTGCCGGTCATGGTCAGCTGCCCGCCGGCCGCGGTGCCCTTGAGCCACGCCTCGATGACCGAGCCGTTGCAGACATAGGCGATCGCCTGGCTGCCGTGGATCGAGATCGCGACCGACGCGCCGCCGCCGTTCACCTCGCCCGCGTAGTCAGCCCTGGCCGGCACCGTCGCCGCTGCCGTGGCTGCTGGCGCGGGCGATGACGGTGAAGGCGGGATGCTGACGGTGGAGGCCGGGGCCGGCGTGGTTACGGCGGCGGAGCTGGCCGGTGCCTTGGGTGTCGCCAGCATGCTGGCGACCAGCAGGATGATGCCGAGCGCGGCGCCGGTCAGCAGCGTGATGAGGGGCGTGTTGCGTTTCATCTCCGGTCCCCGCAGCCACGAGCCCGAGCGGGCTCAACCTTTAGACCGTATTTCACCTTCTGGCCAGCCGCAACTGGACAAATCTCGCCTTGGCCGGGGCGGAGCCGAGGCTGCGCCGGGGCCCTATGCGGTTGCTGTCAGGCCGGCGCGGGCCTGTCATAGCCGGGCGGCGGCTGTGGTCTCGCAGGAGGCCTTGCTGGAGGTTTTGGGTTCGCGGTTGGCGTAGTACCGGCCGGTGATGCCCTCGACCTGGGGTGAGGAGGCGAGGTAGACCGGGGTGAGCGCGCCCCGTGCCGGGGTCTTCATGAACAGGCGCGCCACCCGGATCTGAGCAGCGGCGGCCGGCTCTGATGTTCCTCACCAAGGAGGCCGTGCGGCTTGCGCTGGAGGGTGTGGCTCAGGGCGTGGACTGCGAGGGGTCTCCGCCGCTGCGTTGGCTGGCCGAGCGCTACCAGGATGCTGGCGGCCGGTACCTGGCATGCCCCATCTGCTTCAATGCGCGGCATCTCGCCGAAAACATCCTGGTGGGATACGCTGCCCCGGCGGCAGCGTGCGGCTGTGGGAATGGATCGGCGATGAGCCCGCGACCACGTTCAGCTACTGATCACAATCACGGCGAGAGAAAGACGATGGCTTCCACTGGTGAGCGCTTTGCGCGGGCTCTTGCAGCCAAGGACAGTGCCGGGCTTTGCGCCCTGCTGGCCGACCCGGTCGACTTCCAGGCCCTGACGCCTGGGCGCCACTGGCAGGCCGCGACCGGCAGGCAGGTGGCCGAGGAGATCATCCTGGGACGGTGGTTTGGCCCCGGGGACGACATCGTTGAACTGTGCTCTGTCACGACTGGCCGGGTGGCGGAGCGCGAGCACGTGGCCTACCGGGTGCGGGTGCGCCGCTCCGGCCGCGACTACCTGGTTGAGCAGCAGGCCTACTACAACCCCGACGGGCCGCATATCACCTGGATGCGGATCCTCTGCTCCGGATACCAGCCGGTCCGGGAGGAGATTCCGGCGGCTCTGTGATGAGCCGCGTCAAGGAAGCGACAGCGACCGGGCCCGGCCTACTGGCCCGCGACGCTCCGCCCCGTCTTCCCCGTCCGCGCCGAACGCGTCGCTTATCAGCCCGTGGCTGGCGGCGAACACAGCGGTGGTCAGCACGGCCGCCACCGCCTCGCCATCCCTCCCGGCCGGCCCTCAACGGACTGCGCGTCTTCGAAGCCACCGGCGCGGATATCGAGGCCTTGGGTGTCGAGCGCGGGCACCGGACCCTCGTCATCACCCGCAAGGGCGGCAAGGTCGTCACCATCCCATTCGCACCGCGCACGGCACGAGTGATCGATCTGGCCATTGGCGAGCGCTGCGAGGGGCCGATCTTCCTCACTCCAGACGGCCGTCGGCTGGACCGGCAGGCGCCGGGCGGATCGTCCGCCGGGTAGCCCGCCGCGTACGCACCCCTTGAGCCGATAACCTCACCCGGCTGGTCGATGACGTCATCGTCCTCCCAGGGCGGCGGCACCCGCCCACGCTCCCCGGCCTAGTTCAGCGTCCGTTTGCCTGCAGACAGGGTTCTCAGATGGCGTTCTTGGCGCGGACCGCCGACAGGAATGAGGCGTAGGACCAGGACAGGTCGCTGACGCTCTTCTCGAAGCCGGAGGTGGCGTCGAACTGCTCGCTGAGCTCCAAGTGATCGCTGTGGTAGAAGAGCGCCTGCAGCATCTGATCGCCGTGGCGCTCCAGGCTTGTCGCGGCCGCCTTCGGCGCGGTCGAGGCGTCGGCTCCGATCTGGCCGAAGAAGCTCGCCGACAGATTGTCAAGCGGAACCGTTCCGGTGGTGGTGACCTGCTGCGCCAGCCGGTAGTGCAGCTCGGCGAAGTTGGCGGTAGAAATGGCCCAGGGGTGGTCACGCACCGGCGGATCGGCGGTGTCACCATCGTAGGTGTCCCCCGGGTAGCGCCCGAGCAGGGGGCCGATGCTGCGCTGCTGGTCGGCGCCGTTGATGGGGTAATAGTTCGGCGAGTTCGGATCGGCCCACTGGCTGCGCAGCAGCGCGGCGGTCGCCAGGAGCTTGGTGTCGGTGACCGGGACCGCGCCGTAGATCGCCGCTGAGACGACGTCGATGTTGGGGTCGTAAGGGGCCCGGGAGTTGGTCGGGACGGGCAGCAGCGACTGGTAGTACTGCCCGTTCCAGTGACTGGTGAGGGCGTTCTGCAGCCACGGTATGGCGGTGCTCAGCCAGCCCGGAACCGGGATTCCGAGGGTGTTGGCCGCGATCGCCTCAAAGCACTTTAGCTGCACCGAGCGCGCGAAGAACGAGGCGCCGAACTCCTCCTCCCACAGGTTGAACGTCTCGCCCCGGTAGGCGTTCTGCAGGAAGTTCAGGTTCGCCGCGATCACGGCGCTCGCCACCGCCTGGGCGGGCGCGTCGAGCTGGGCGTACATCTGCAGGAGCGCCAGGGTCTGCAGGGCCGGCCCATCTGCCTGGTCGCTGGTGTCCCGCGCGGTGCCGTCGATGAAGAACGACGCACGATCGAAGTTACCGATGGCACTGGCCGAGTTCTGGCAGGTCTGCGCGAACTGCACGTAGTCGATCAGCGGCTGGTTGGTGGCCAGCGGGCCGGCCGCCAGCTCGACCGCGACGATCGCGGAGTCGCGGGTCCAGTTGTAGACGTAGTCCTGGTTCAGGTGCGTGGAGCTGTTCGGAAACGACGGTGAGGCAAGTATGCAGCCTGGCAGCGACTGGCGGCCGGCGTTCACCGGGTCCTCGAAGACCAGCCCGTCCGACGCGACGTTGCGGAACATCAGCCAGAACATGTACTGCCCGATCGATGTGAGGTCCGACTGCGCCACCGCGGGCTTCACCAGGCTGTATTGCAATGTACCCATCTCGGGAGCCTTCCCCTCTTTGCCATCGGAATGGGGGCGAGCCAAGCGCGGGGTCGGCCTGGGCCCCGGCAGATCGCCAAGATCACCGGCACCGGCGCGCAGGATTCGCGGTCCCAATTATGAAGAGGACACCGGTACCCGCCTGATACCCGGAAGACGGACGGCGCGCCGGCTGTCCCGGGTACCTGACCGAAGAGCCGCCGCCGGGAGAGCGTATGAGCCGCGAGGAGATCCGCGCGACTCACGGCATCTGTGGTGTTCCGGCGGGAGCTGGACGGCCCGGCGAGCAGCCGTCCGGCAGCCGCAGGCTGTCGATCCGCTGCCCGTACACCTGCTGCCCGGAATCGTCGATCACCCCAGCCAGTGCGGCACAGCGCCGGCAGCGCCACCAGCGCCGCCCGCACGGCCTCCCCGGCCAGCTTCAGCTGGCTCAAGCCGCGAATCCGCGCCAGCGCAAGTGGGTGGAAGCAGTCCGCTGCACACCGCCGGCCTGCACCAGGCCCAGCCAGCCCAGCCGGGCCAGCAGGCACCGGCCGGAACCTCCGGCCACGGACCCGGCACATCGGCATGACGACTGATTCCGCGGTCGCGAAAAAGGAAGGGAAAGACGACCGCAGAAAAGATCATGAACGCCATCAAGATCAGCGCGTGGGGGGCTGCCCCGCGTCGCAAGATTAGCCAACAAGAGTCAAACCTGGGATGCATATTTCCCGCCCGGCCTCCGAACCCGCCATGGCGGTACGGGCTGGGCGCATCATCACGAAGCGTAACCGGCGGGCCGCGCTGAGCGCTATGCCACCCCTCGTCCTCGTTCATCAGCCTGCGTGGCAAGCCCAGCGTGCCAAAGCGAGACGCGTCACAGCCAGCCCCTGAGGCATGCTCAAAGTACTGCGCGCATGCCGCTGGCGAGCTACTGGCGGCACTCACTATGATCAGGCCGTGCGCGGCCAGAAAGGTAGCCCGCCATGGGCAGGACGGCGGCAGCCGAGTTAGCGAGGATCAAGACCACGTACCCGAGATGGACGATACGCTCCGTCGAGCACGGTATTGGATTCACTGCCCAGCACAAGAGCACAGGCAAGGGCGGAAAGCCCCTGAGCATCCATGCGTTTACGGTCTCAGAGCTTGGCGCGAAGCTGGCGGAACTGGGCCAGCGAAGAGGCCCGAAACGGCGAGGGCGTCATGAGTGACGAGATCTTCGTGCCGCTGTCTCACACGCTCACTTCATCACAAACTCGTGGCTAACCGCAGAAGATCACGCGGCCCCTGCGGCCGGCAAGATCTGTGCGCGGCCACGCGCGGCGGCAAGATGATCTGGGCGCGGAGCCGCTGGCGGTGCGCCGTCTTGTGGCCGCGTACACGAGGAACTCCCTGAGCGACCGGCTCTATGACCAGGCCAGGGACCGCTGGACCCAGCTCGGTGACGACGAGGTGCGCCTCCCGCCGGGGCCGTCGTTGCCAGTTATCAGCTGGGGCGCAGCCAGCACCTGGGGGCCCTTGCACTGACGGCGGGACTGTCCTCGCACCGGCGACCGCCGGCGACGGCGCCGACCTGGTCAGCCGGGTCCACCGCGGTCGGCCCGGCGTGGACGGCGCGCGCCGCCAGGGAGCCGGTCACCGGTATCTGCGCCGCCGGTAGCCAGGTGCTGGTCTCGAGCACCGCCGGGCGGCTGATCGCCCTTGACGTCGCGACCGGCGAGCAGCGGTGAGCATACCAGCTCCCGGGCAGGGACCAGCGCCGGCTCCTCGCAGCGCTGCTGGTCTCTCCCGAGGGCCAGGTGATCACCGGTGATATCGGTGCCGTCGCCTGCCTGGACCTCGCCTGCGGAAGACTGCGCTGGGAACTTAGCGGCCCCGGTTCCCCCGATACGCTCCTGACGTACGGGATGGGCCTGGCACCCCGCAGATGGCGCTGCTGCCCTTCGGCGGCTCAGCACGGTCTCCCCGGGCGCGGGGAGCCCGAAGTCCCCGGCTTGGGCTTGACCGCGCTGCGCCTCGCAGACGCCGGCCCCGCCTGGACCGACCCGCCCGGCACACCGCCGCCCTCCAGCTCCTTGGCCCCGATCGGCAACAGCGACGCGCTAGTGCTGCGGACGGCCACGCCAAGCCTGGAACGGCTCGACCTTGCTACCGGCGGGTGCGCTGGCGCACCCCGCTGCACGGACGCTATTCCACCGCCGCGCCGCTGGTCACCGACGCGCCCGGCCCGCGTACGGCAGCTTCCGGCCCCACGCCGACGGCGCGGCCTCCGCTATCACGCCATCCGCCGGGTTGGCAGGAGCATGGTATTTGGATTCGGGGTGTGCTGGCGCGGCCGGCGGGAGGCGTCGGGGGTGGCCTCGCCGTGGTGGGCGCACCATCGTCATGGGCAGGTCTCTCTCTTGTTCAGTTGTTCAGTGCGGCATCCGCCGGGACAGTTCAGCGGGGCAGATCCCGCATGGCAGGGTGGCGGCGAATCCTCCTGCCTGGCTGAAGGTCATCCGCCGCAGCCGGATCTTCGAGGACTCCGCCGCCGCCTCATCCGCCGCCGCCTCAGTGGTGGCGACCGCCTGCGGCAGCCGTTCGGGATCAATCACGGTCACCGTGACGAACAGCGAGATCAGGCACACTCTTCGCCCATCGCCTCCTCGGCCGCGGCCTGCCGTGCGCGGGCCTGGTCGTGGGCGTGCGGCGAGCTACGCCGACACAGACCCTGCTGCGGCGGCGGCCATGCGCAAATGCGAAGACCGGAATGGGTACCAGCTCCCATTGCGCTCCCAAATCGCCCGTCAGAGAGCGCCTGCTATGACTTCGCAGGGTTGCGACCTGGCGGGCGCAATTTCGTTCTAACTGTGAGCCCTCGCCCAGTCGCGCTCCCACAGGAGCCAGATCCCGCTCGAACAATGATCGCAACCGGCGTCTGACCTGGGTCAGGTCTTCACGTTTTAGGCCTGAACTGGCCGGATGGGGGCCAGCCGCTGCAGCCACTCGAACAGCGGCCGGTGCCCGGGCGGTATCCCGTCGATGTAGGCCTGCACTTCTGGCGGCATGACAGTGGTCATGTGCCTGGCCTCCGCTTTGATCCGGTCTCGCGCAGCGCGGCGAGAACCGCCCAATCGCGGTCTGCGGGGGCTGCGGCGCTCAGGGCTGCTCGACCACCATCAGCGAGTGGCCGGTGGCATCCCGCAACCAGAACATCGGCGGCACCGCGTCGCCCATCCGCGACACCTCCGCGTCAACATCCAGCCGGCGGGACTGCAAAGCGGCGTGAGTAGCATCGATGTCACGGGTGGTCAGCGTGATCCCGGTTTCCACCGGCCTGACCTCGGTCCCAGGCCGCGGCGGTGCCAGCGCGATCCCCGCCGTCCCCTCCGGCGGGTAGACCTCCACCCAGCGGTAGCCACCGCCAAACGGCGTGTCGGTACGCTTTTCGAAGCCGATCGACTCGTAGAACTCGATCGCTTTGTCCTGGTCGGGCGTCGGAACACATACCAGGCTGATCTGGCGGATCCCGCTCGTTGCTGTGCTAGTAGTCATCCTGCACCTCCTGCAGTTGTGGTTGCCACACCTACGACCGGTTCGAGCGGGAAAACTCATCGGCCGGCCCGTCCCGTGCCGCGTCACACGCGGTCACAGGCGACTCAGTTCGCGAAAGCGCCGTAGCCGTTCGGCGCGAGAGCGCGTGTCCGTCTGCCGGCTCGTGTATCACGCCAGAACAGATGATTTGGGCTCCGCACCGGATCCGCAACCCGAATTGTGACCCACACATACTCGGCATGAGCTCAACGGGCGGTAATGTCCGGCGACCCGCTCACCCTTTGTGATGGCTACCACCGGGAGTTGATGGCCGCCAGCTGGTAGACGCATCAGCCGACGTCTCCATCGGTGCCGGGATGGCCGGTGGGGTCTGCCTCTTCTTCCGGCACCGCGGCGAGCTCGGCGGCGAGGCGGGCTGCTTGGGTGGTCAGGTAGTGCTGTTCGCGGAGGTTGGTGGTCCGGGTGGCGGCAGCACGAAACTCGGCGATGGCGGCCTTATTGTCACCTGCCTGTTCCAGGAGGTGGGCACGGACGGAGTGGAGGCGGTGGTGGTCGCTGAGCCGCTCGTCAAGGCCGCCAAGCAGCGCGAGGCCAGCGCTTGGCCCGTGGGCCATCGCAGCGGCAACGGCCCGGTTAAGCGTCACCATGGGGTTCCCGGTCATGGCTTCAAGCAGCTCGTAGAGGGCCAGGATCTGGGGCCAGCCGGTGGCGGCGTGGGAGGCGGCTCGGTCGTGGAGGGCCGCGATGGCTGCCTGCACCTGGTACTCGCCAGCGTGTCCCCGGCCCAGGGCCCCGGTGATCAGGGCCACCCCCTCGGCGATGAGATCCCGGTCCCAGCGGGTGCGATCCTGTTCGGCGAGGGGGATCAGCTCACCGCCGGGACCGCTGCGGGCGGGGCGGCGGGCATCGGTGAGCAGCATCAGGGCGAGCAACCCGACCACCTCCGGGTCCCCGGGTACGGCAACCTGCATGATCCTGGCCAGGCGGATGGCCTCGCCGGATAGGTCGGTCCGGGACAGACCGGGGCCGCCGCTGGTGGTGTAGCCCTCGTTGAACAGCAGGTAGAGGGCATGCAGCACCGATCGCAGCCGTTCGGGACGCTGATCGGGCAGTGGGAGTGTGAACGGCTCGCCGGAGGCCTTGATCTTGGCTTTGGCGCGGCTGATCCGCTGGGCCATGGTCGCCTCGGGGACCAGGAACGCGGCAGCGATCTCGCGGGTGGTCAGGCCGCCGACCGCCCGGAGGGTGAGCGGGATCGCCGACGCCGGCGTGAGGGAAGGATGGCAGCACATGAACATGAGGATCAGCGTGTCGTCCCGCCCCGGCGCCGGTTCCGGGGGCGTGAGGGACCATGAGGCGGCCAGTTCCTCCCGGCGACGGCGGGCAACATCGCCGCGGTACTGGTTCGCCAGGCGGCGGGACGCAACACGAATAAGCCACCCGAGCGGGTTGTCCGGCTGCCCTTCGGCGGGCCACGTGGTGGCGGCGGCAAGCAGCGCCTCCTGCACGGCGTCTTCGGAGCCAGCGAAATCGCCATAGCGGCGCACCAGCGCACCGAGGACCTGCGGTGCCAGCTCACGCAGCAGGTCCTCGGTGCTCACAGCGGTCGTCACACCTCGGGGTCGGGAGCGCTGAGCACCTGGCGTACCTCGATCGGCTGGCGGATCGCCACCCCGCCCGGTCCAGGCGCAGCCGACACCTGGGCGGCGATCTCGATGGCCCGCTCAGCCGTCTGGACATCCACCAGCCGGTAACCGGCGAGCAGCTCCTTGGCCTCGGGGAACGGGCCATCAGTGACCACCGGGGCACCGGACCCGTCCCAGACCACGAACTTGGCCAGTTCCGGCCCGGCCAGGCCCTGGGCGTCGACAAGCTCACCCCGCTGGGCGAGTTCGGCGTTCAGCGCCTGCTGGAACTCGATGTGGGCCTTGATCTCCCCCGGGCTCCATTCAGGCATCGGCGGGCAGCCCGGCTCGACCGCGCCGTAGTTCTGCAGCAGCATGAATCGCATAGCCATATCCTTCCCGGTCAGACGGCACCTGGCGGCGCCGCTCACCCGGAAGTCACACCCGCGAACAGAATCTCGACATCGGCCAGCAAGAAACCTCCCGGCCCGGTGACATCCCCCGGATCGGGCCGCGGAAGCGCGGGCCGTCTCAGACGCCGCAGAGCAAGCCGCCGATGGTTCAGCGGACTGCTCAGCGAACCGGGACCCACCCGGTCAGCGGATCACCGGAACTGAGGACGCACAGAAGAACTGGTAGGTCTGGACAACCCCCACATTCCGTGCACTCAATGGGCGACCAGCGCGGAATCGGCGATCTGGCTTCGCCTGATGCCTCAGGCAACCACCATCGTGCTCACTCTGCGTAGTGGAGGATGGTTGTGCGCCTAATGTCCGTAACTGGGCGGATCGGCATGGCCGGTGACAGATGGCATGAGACCGCTGGGCACCATCCGATCAGGCTCATAGCGCCGAGGTATTCTCGGCGCCGACAAGCTCCGGTCGCATAAATGGGTACCAGCTCCCATTGCGCTCCCAAATCGCCTGTCAGAGAGCGCCTGCTTTGACCTCGCAGCGTTGCGACCTGGCGGGCGCATGTCGTTCGACCTGTGAGCCCTCGCCCAGTCACGCTCCCGCAGGCGCCAGATCCAGCTCGAACAATGATCGTAACCGGCGTCTGACCTGGGTGGGTGGGCTCAGGCGGGCTCGAACCATCGACCTCTCGCTTGTCAGCGGAGTCACCACCACTCCCTCACCTCCCAGGACGCACAATCGACGCAGGCCACAGGCAGCAGCGGTGAGCACGACCGAGCGGAAAACAGCGGGACGGAGCACAACGGGCTCCCAAAAGCGCTCCCATGCCGCCGCCGGTGACGAAGAGGACGTCACCAACACGCCGACGGCGGGCATCCTGCGCAAGACCGTTTGCGGGCAGGCATCTGAGATGCCCTCCGGGATCCCTTGTAGCCGCCGAGACCCGACCATGGCAGACATACGGGTGATTGGGCTGCGGACGCCAACGTCTTCACATGGGTGCGTGCGGTTCCGGGCGATCAACATCGTGGCCAGTCGTGCCGTCGCTGGGCGGCCTAGGAACCGGGCTACGCAGAGCGGTGGCGTGCGCGCCGGCCCGGCCGAGATCCGCCTTGTCATAAAACTGCCGCAAGAGCGCCGCTGCCTCATCCCGATCAACACAGGTGTAAGAGTTCCAGCCCTCGATCCGCAGCTGATCGTCCAGTGGCTTGCCGATCACCTCAAGAATCGTTTCCTTGGCTGAGCGCACCGCGCGCTGGGAGTTACGCAGGATCTGCATTGATGGTGCGCGAATTGCCTCCGCCACCCTGATCGGTGCTCAAGGTCCCCCGCGATGAGGACTATCGACGGGATCGCGGCTGGAGCGGCGCGGCTTAGAGTCCGACAGTAAGAGCGGGATCCGTCCTGAAGACTCCGGATGGCCGAAGATCGGGAGAATTGGGAAGGAGGCGATATGGACCGGCTGAACTCACTTGACGTCCAATTCGTCGATGCGGAGGACGAGGACAGGCACACGTCGATGGCGGTCGCCTTGATTTCGCTGTTCGAGGGTCCGCCACCGTCCTATGACGAGCTTCTCGCTCATTTCAGCGGACGGCTGCCGCACATGCCTCGCCGCTACCGCCAGAAGCTGCGCACGATACCGCTGCGCCTGGGCCGGCCGGTCTGGGTTGATACCTCTGACTTCGACCTCCGTTACCACCTGCGGCGGACCGCGCTTCCGGCGCCGGGCACGGACGAGCAGCTTAGTCAGTTGATAGCGCGGGTGATGGGCCAGCGGCTAGACCGCGACTACCCGCTGTGGGAGTACTGGCTTGTCGAAGGGCTCGCCGGGAATCGCTGGGCGCTGATCTACCGGTGGCACCACTGCATGGCCGACGGGGCCTCCGTCACCGACCTGCACCTCGTGTTTCTCGACAAGTCACCTGAACCTGCGCCACCCGCCGTCGATGACTGGGCTGCGGTCGCGGAGCCTTCCCGCTTGGGGCTGGCGGCGCAGGCGGCATTGGACATGGCCCTGATACCGGTGCGGGAAGCCGCCGCGTTAAGTGGCGTGCTAACCCGTCCTGGCCGTGCCCTTCATCAGGCAACCGATGTGGCGCGGGGAACCGCGCAGTTGGCCTCCTCGATGCGGCCGGCCAAAGGGTCCTCGCTGAACGGGCCGATCGGCCAGCAACGCCGGTACCTGTGGGCCCGGGCGTCGCTCGATGACACGAAAACGATCAAGCGGGAGCTTGGCGGCACCATAAACGACGTATTCCTGGCCGCGATCAGCGGCGGCTACCGAGCGCTCCTGCTCGCCCGCGGCGAGCAGCCGCAGCCGCACATGGTCCCGTCGCTGGTGCCGGTCTCGGTCCGGGCCCCGAGTGAGGAGAGCATCTCCAACAACCGGGTGTCCGCAGTGCTGCCCTACCTTCCTGTCCACATCGCCGACCCGGTGCAGCGGCTCGCCGCCGTCCGGGCCGACCTGTCAAACCTGAAGGCCAGCAAGGAGGTGATGGCCGGTGATGCGATCGTGTCACTTGGCCGCTACACGCCGTTCCCGCTGATGTCACGGGGAATGCGGTTGGTCTATTCGCTGCCGCAACGGGAGATCGTCACGGTCACCACTAACGTGGCTGGTCCACGCCAGCCACTCTACGCAATCGGCCGGCCGCTGCTTGAGGTAATCGCGCTTGTGCCAATCGCCACAACAGTCCGCACCGGCGTTGCGATCTACACCTACTGCGACAACGTTGTGTTCGGGATCACGGGTGATTACACCGCAAATCCAGACCTCCAGGTGCTGGCAAGCGGCATCCAGGACAGCATGGCCGCGCTGCTGGACGCCGCCGGACGTCATGCCCGCAGGATCGAACTGCCTGCGCGATAGGATCTCGCCCGGGGCAGATGGAGCGCAGCAATGCAAGGTCCGGCGATTAGCCCTGCCTGCGACGTTGCCCCGGCCAAGCCATCGTCGTGGCCGCGATCCAGAGCCGAAGTGTTTCGCGGCAACGGCAAGCCCCGAACGGGTCACACGAATGGAATCCAGCTCCCATCGCCCCTGGTCCCATACCGCTGGCGGGCGACACCCATGGCCGTCCGATAAGGCCTTGAGGAGAGGCGTGGCTCATGGGCCCCGAATGCAGGCGGGCGCGAAGCGCCTTGCCTGCCATCGCGGCCGGCGGATCGGTCTGCACGATCCTTTGGCGCCTGCGCGGGGACGGCCAGGTCGTTACGGAGTGTGACGCAATCAGTGATGCCCGGCGCGTAAGGCGCACGCATACCCGCCTGGGCGTCGACCTGGCGGCCAGCGTTGCCGACTGCGCCGCAGCCGAACGGGGTGATCACCGCGGCCACGCGCATGACCGGCACGGCTAACTGACTCCGACTCCGCTGATGTGTGTGCGTCGCGGCCGCTCTGCGCGGCCACGGAGCTTGCGGCAACGTTGCCGG
Organism: uncultured Actinomycetota bacterium; assembly: GCA_963826515.1. GTDB lineage: Bacteria > Actinomycetota > Actinomycetes > Streptosporangiales > Streptosporangiaceae > DATFVJ01. The sequence continues at coordinate 6,127 of CAWGXI010000001.1, read as the reverse complement.
CCGCCTTGAGTAGGCCGGTGCGGTTACTCGCCGGCGAGGACGGCTGCGGCGATCTGGTGGACGCGTTCGGGGTCGGCGATCGCGTCGATCTCGGCGATCCTGCCGTCGGTGACGGTGAAGCCCATCACAGTCATGGGCCGCCCGTGCATGGTGACGATCACCCCGGCTGCTCCGTTGACCAGTGCGGGGCGCAGGTCCGCGACCCGCAAGACGCCCGCGGGCTGCCTGCCCGGCTACGGCGGCTGCGCCGCGGATTGTCATGGAGGCTGCCGGCCGCCGGGCGCCCGCGTCGATTCGCAGCACGACACCCGGGATCGAGCACCGCGACGAGGGCGTCGAAATCGCCGCCGCGCGCCGCCGCGAAGAAGGCGTCGACCACCTCTCGCCCGCCCGAACTCGCCGAGCACATCCTCGCCCCGGCCGGCAGGCTCACCGGCGCGGCACCCGGTAAACCCGCCCGAATCGCTCCAGAAAGCCGGCCGCAACTGTCACCACGACCGTCTAACATCAGCCCACAACGAGAGGAACCCGCGCCCAGGCATTTACACCACTCATGGGACGCCACCAGGCCGGTCCCAGATCTCCGGCCGTTAGGTCTCCCGGGTTGCGGTTCACCTCGCAGGCACGCCACCCGCGGTGCCTCAGCCTCCAGGTACACCCGCATTGTGCCCGCATCCAGCGCCCGCCACCGGCGGCGCCCCTCAGCGCCGTCGTAGCGGCGGTACCGCCGCCCGCAGCGCGAGCAGCGGTGCCGGTGACCGTGATCTGGCCGGACCCCGAACACCAGCACCTCGCCGCCGTCCGTTGCCGCCTCGACATCACCGTCTTCGAACACCAGATGCTCGGCACCCAGCAGCTTCTTCCATAGCTTGGATTTCCGCACGCGTACCCCCCATGCTCAGCGCACTGACCGTTGACAAGCCAGCACGCTAGCCGGGGTACGGCGTGTCCCCTTTACACCGACACGCCGGGCATCCTCAAGAACAACCCATCACGGAAACAGCAGTAGAGCCGCCGCCGCTGTCTGCGCCACCCCTCCTGCAACCGCGCATTGGGCAGGTGCGCGGGCTGCTGGATTCTGCTGCGCCAGCCGGCCTCGGCCTGGGCGTTCCAGGGAATGCAGGATCGGCTGGCGGAGCCGCGGCGGGCACTCAGCTGCCCGGTGTGGATCCATGGTAGATGACGCCGGTGCTGCAGCCCGGCCGCTGGGCTGCCTCGGCCACAGAGATCTGGCCTGGGCCGTATGGAACGGGGACCGGGATTTGTAGGCGTGGCGGATCCACTGAACTGCATTGAAGTCGAAACCGTACCCGGCACCGCGTCTCATCAGCCCCTCTTGCAGCGCTTCGGACGACGTGAGCCGGTGTCTCAGTTCTGCCGCTAGTCAAGCCGTCTGCGTATGGCCCTGCTCCGCCGGCCACCCACCAGTTTTGGGGGCACACGCTCATCAGCGTAAGTCGTCAACAGAGGCGGATTGCCGCCCGCTGGCCCAGGCCATATCGCCCGCGCTCCGTGCGGAGCTCAGCTGAGCGCTTCCACGGCGTTCACCAGCGCTTCCTCTTGAGCCCAATTGCTGGCGAAGTGCTTGTTCGGCTCGTCCATCTGGTTGTAGAACCACCAGAACATGTAGATGCCCAGTGAGAGAATTGTGGCTACGATCCGGCCGACATAGTTGTCCCGCCCCTTCACCCGGCCCTGACCGGGAGCAGGCACTTGCTGGCCGAGCCGGCCGTAGATCACCGACAGCTCGTCCTCGACGCCGACTTCAGCCTGGCTGTGCTTGATCAGGTCCTGGTCGAGCAGCACAAACGCGACGATTTCGGTAACCCCCCGGACCAGGATGGCAAGCAGCAGCCAGATGACAGGCTCACGCAAATCTTGGGTCATCTGGCGTAGCACCGTCAGGTGACCCGCAGCCCGCTCGAAGGAAGGCGCCATCTCCTGCTGAAGGCCCCGCCGGCCCGCCTGCTCCCACGCAACCGTGGTCGCCGCATCGAGGAGTTCGAGGCGACGTACGTTGTGATCCCGCATCCGGCGGACGAGCTGGTAGAAGACGTAGAACCCGTAGATCCCCAAGGTGAGAATGGTCCAGCCCAGCGCCGTCCAGTAGTTAAAAATGTAGTCAGACTCGCCCCGCCGCTGCGCCGCCAGGCGGACGCGCTCGGCAGCGGGAATCTGCGGCGGGGCAGGCATCGCCGCACGGGGGGCATCCTGGTCCGGCTGCCCAACCGCCGACGTGGGCTTCTGCGTATCCCGGGGCTCGTCGCTCATGAGTTTTCCTTCGCAGTTGTTGGCTGTGCCTCCGCGCGCGGGACAGCGCCACCGGGGCACCGCGCCGCTAGTGTCGGACTTGGGCCGTGGCATGTCAATCACGGTTCACTCCCCAATCGCGCCGACCCCAGCTGGGTCAAGCACTGGTCAGGCAGGGGCTCCAGATCTCCCGCAGTGACAGCTACGACCCCGGCGTGAGCTGGGCGTCTTCCAGGGCATCTGATGTCAGGAAAGAAGGCAAGTCACACGGTCGCGGCGGCCATCAGGTGCAGAGCGTTCCCGGCGGTCGCGGCCGCTGCTCCTGAACAGGCACCAGTAGGCACGAGACGGCGATTCCGGAGGCTATCCGCAGCGGAAAGAACCCGCCCCCGGGCCCACTATCAGTTAAAAGCAGTAAATAACGATCCCCGCCCGGCTAGGCTGGCCGTCATGGACGCCTCGGGGCAGCTGCCGCTGCTGGAGACCGGCGACCTGTACCTGGTCGGCCACGGGCAGGTAATCGAGGTCCGCCGCGGCGACTAAATCATCACCGCCTGCCGCAGGGACGACCTGGGCCTGCGCAACCTGGCCATCATCTCGCTGACCGAGTCAGGCGTGCCCGGCCAGGCCGTCGCCGCCCTGTTCAGCATGACACCGATGCAGGTGTCCCGGATCCGCGGCGCCTACCGGCAGCACGGCTCGGCGGGGCTGGCCCGCAAGCGCGGCGGCCGGCCGCGCTGACCCCCGTGCTGACCCCCGCGCAGACCCGGCAGGCGCGGCTGAACGCACGGGCCGGGGTCACCCACGGCGAGATCGGCCGCCGGCTCGGCGTGTCCCGGCCCCCGATCGTCGCCGTGCTCGGCAGCCACGGGCCGCTGTACCCGCAAGACGAGCTGCCCGCCGCCGCCGACGCGGCAGCACCGTCGCGGGCCAGGCTGGCGGCGACGGCGGCCAGGCCGCGGACGGCCCGGCAGAACACGCCGGGCACGCCGGCGCAGGACCAGTGCCCGGGAGAGGACCAGGCACCGGCGGACCAGGTCCCGCAGGGTGCATTCATTTTTTGGACTGCCGGGCTATCGCCCGGCGCATTCCTCTCTGGGGCATGGTGGGGGACCTTCGGCCCTTAACGATGTGCTGGGTGAGAACAATTCTAGGAGCCTACTGAACAAGGCCTAAATTCGACCGATTGCGTTTATAAGTCCGCAGGTCAGAGCCCTGCCGACTGATCATTAATAGGGTTATTCAGCAGGTTCCTAGGAATGGGATGGCTAACATGTTCAAGACATCTCGAACCACAAACATCAACCGTCGTATCCCGTCACATCTGCTTGGGAAAGCTCTCGTCGTGGTTACGTGCACAGCCGCGGGCGTGCTGGGACTCGCCGCCGTTCCCGCCGCAGCCACGCAAGCTAATGCGGGCGCCCCGCGAACGGCGCCACCAAACCAGGCCCCGAGATCGGCGGTCGCGCTCGCCTTAGACCCGAGCGGCGCCGGATTCGCTTTCTACCGAGGCCAGGACAACGCGGTGTACTGGCGTGGCTTCAGCACGAGCAGCTGGTCCGCGCAGAGCGGCCTCGGCGGCAACATAGTCGGCGCACCCGCGGCCGCCGTCGCACGCACCACGGCCATCGTCGCAGCCCGTGGCCCCGACGGCGCACTATGGCTCCGGATGATGCACAACGGCACCTGGAGCCCGTGGCTCAGCTGGGGCGGCGTGCTGTCCTCGTCGCCCGCGATCAGCGGGACGAGTGACGGGCGCATCGATGTGTTCGCGCGCGGAACCGACGGCGCCGTCTGGACGCGTGGCGCTCCCGCAGGCGGAGCGCTCGGACCCTGGCGGAGCATCGGTGGGCGGGTCACGACCGCACCTGCCGTGCCGAACGGCCTAATGGAGGTCTACGCGGCGGGGACCGACCACGCCGTCTGGGCGAATTTCGGGTCTGGGTGGAAGCGGCTCGGCGGCCGCACGTACAGCGCACCCGCGATCGGCTACATCCCGCAAAGCAACGGCGGGTTCGTGTACGTGCGCGGCACTGACAACGCACTGTGGGGGGACGCTGTCGGTGGCGGCGGGTCCAGCGGCTGGCGGAAGATAGGCGGCAAGCTGATCGACGCCCCCACCGCCGCGGGAACGCGCGCACCTGCGCCGCACACCATCGTCGCGGTCATCGGCGCCGACCACGCGGTGTGGACCACCAACGGCGGCTGGTCGAACACCTTCACCCGCGCCTGGGTGCCCGAGGGATAGCACGCCAGCTTCCGGATATGCGGACAGGGACCATCACATGGCTCCAGGTCCTGTGATGGTCTCCGCCGCCGACGGCGAACCGCGGCAATCGGTTGAACGGTAGAAATTGCGCCCGGGTTATTGGCAGTGCCCCCGCTCCGGCGTACTCGCATGCCGCTTACGGCGCGGTATCGGCGCAAGCCACGGCCGTGAGCCAGTTGGTCAAGGCCGGGTGACGTTGGTACTGGTGTGAAGGAGCGTAGCCGCTGGCCCGTCGTCTGCTGATCGGCCTCGCTCAGCCCGGTTCTGCGCCCGGGATGCCGTCGGCCTCGCCGAACTCTCCGGCGAGCTCGTCCGGGGCACGCATCCGCCACGCGTCGGTCACGAGCTCGGCCAGGCGCTCGGCGTCCACCTCCGCCAGCCGCAGCATCACCAGCGGCCAGCCGTCGTAGCCGGGCGTGGTGAAGAAGGCCTCGGGTTCGCCGAGGAGGAGAGCCTGCTTCTCGGCCCCGTCGCCGACGAACAGCACCGCGATATCGATCCGGATGAGCCGCGCCTTGTCGGGTCTGCGGTCGGGGTAGGACCAGACGAACCCCTTGCCGGCCACCCGGAAGTCGAAGCCGTCGCTGTCGATCTCCGCAACTTGCGGCAGCGCCACCGCGAGGCGGCGTACATCGTCGGCGTCAGCCATCGAGGCCTGTCCCGGATCGCGGCACCCGCATACGCACAGGCTAGGCGCCGGCCCGGCCGCAGACCCGGGTGGCCACCAGCAGCAGGTTCCGGGCGTCGGGTCGCCGGTGATCTCATGGGCGGGCCAGCACAACCGGTCATGCCGCGTACAGGGCATTCTCGCCATTTCGGGATGACCACGCGGACCAGCGCGGGATACGGTCGCCGTGTGCTGATGCGCCCGGCCGGGCCAGCGACTGCCAGCGTCGCGCTGTTCGCACTCGCTGGGGTGCATGCGGCCTGGGCTGCTGGCTCGTCGTGGCCGATGCCGGACCGCGGCGCGCGTGCGGACGCCGTGATCGGGCATGGCCGGCCGCGACGCCTCCTTACACAACGCCGTGCGGGAGGACCTGGCCCGCCGCTGGGTATGGCCGTGTTTGGCTCATGTGCTCGAGCGTTTCCCGCTTGCGCGGTTGCCGAACCTACGCATGCGGCGCCCGGGCACGACATGGAACGACCCGCCCGGGACGGGAACGCGCCGGGCGGGCCTTCTCATTTGTGGGACGCGGTGCCGTGCGAAACGGTGTACATCATGAGGATTCCGGCCGGTGTGCGGCCCTGCGGGTGCCAGAAGCCTGCCTGTGCCTGTGACCTGAGGCGATAGATTAGCCATGGTCATGGGGAATGATGATCACCGTGTCCATCCGTCTGCTCTACCTGATCTTCATGTGGCTCCGTGGCTGGCTGTTCCTGCTCGGTAGTTCGATGGCGTCCAAGAACGCCGGGCTGCTCGTGCTGGGGCACGAGGTCGCCGTGCAACGCCGCAGCAATCCGCGGTCCCGGATGGACTGGGCTGATCGCGCGGTCCCAGCCGCGCTGAACCGAATCCTGCCTGGAAGGCTGCGAATGGATCGGCTTTCCCGGGGCGAACGTCACCGCGGACGGTGCGCTGGTGAATCGTCCGCCAACCTTCTTCCATTG